>OZ244217.1:0-5535000 GCA_965216935.1 Acidobacteriota bacterium | reverse complement strand
AAGTTCCGACCCGCACGAATGGCGTAACGATCTGGGCGCTGTCTCGGCCAGTGGCTCGGCGAAACTGAAGTGCCGGTGAAGATGCCGGCTACCCGCAGCTGGACAGAAAGACCCCGGCACCTTTACTACAGCTTAGTACTGGGTTTTGGTATGTCGTGTGCAGGATAGGTGGGAGGCTTTGATTCCGTGCCGCCAGGTGCGGTTGAGCCACCCGTGAGATACCACCCTCGTTGTGCTGAAACTCTAACCCAGGTCCGTAATCCGGATCGGGGACAGTGCTTGGTGGGTAGTTTAACTGGGGCGGTTGCCTCCCAAAGAGTAACGGAGGCGCCCAAAGGTTCCCTCAGGCTGTTTGGAAATCAGCCGAAGAGTGTAAAGGCATAAGGGAGCTTGACTGCGAGACTGACAAGTCGAGCAGGTGGGAAACCAGGGCTTAGTGATCCGGCGGTTCCGCATGGAAGGGCCGTCGCTCATCGAATAAAAGGTACGCCGGGGATAACAGGCTTATCTCCCCCAAGAGTTCACATCGACGGGGAGGTTTGGCACCTCGATGTCGGCTCATCGCATCCTGGGGCTGAAGCAGGTCCCAAGGGTTCGGCTGTTCGCCGATTAAAGCGGTACGTGAGCTGGGTTTAGAACGTCGTGAGACAGTTCGGTCCTTATCCGCTGTGGGCGTAGGAAACTTGAGGAGCGCCGTCCCTAGTACGAGAGGACCGGGATGGCTCGAGCTCTCGTGTACCAGTTGTTCCGCCAGGGGCATCGCTGGGTAGCGATCTCGGGATCGGATAACCGCTGAAGGCATCTAAGCGGGAAGCCGGCTCCAAGACTAGGTTTCCCTGGGGCTTCGGCCCCCTGAAGGGCCCTCCGAGACTAGGAGGTTGATAGGCCGTAGGTGTAAGCACAGCAATGTGTTCAGCCGAGCGGTACTAATCGCCCGTGAGGCTTGGCCTTTAAATTCGCCAGGGGCAGACACGCGATCAACGCGGTGTGCTCGCGGCAACCCGGAGTATCCGGGCTGCTGCGCGGTACCCGCCGAGATTGTCGGCTGCACCCGAGCCGTTCCTTTTCGATCTCCGCGGTTCGCCGCGCGGATGGGAAGCTGCGAACAGCAACGAGAAGCACCAACAAGAAGGGCTCGACAATCCGTCGCTTCGGCGACGGGTGCTCAGCAAAAGAACGGGTCTTACCGTGGGGTGAAGTGGCCGCAAGGCCGAAATTCTGCAATCTGACTCGAAGCTGGACTATTCAGTAGTTTTTCCCGGTGACTGTAGCGAGGAGGAAACACCCGTTCCCATTCCGAACACGGCAGTTAAGCTCCTCAGCGCCGATGGTACTGCCTGGGCAACTGGGTGGGAGAGTAGGTCGTCGCCGGGTTTATCTTCGAAAGGCCGCTCGGTCCTGGTGATCGGGCGGCCTTTCTTGTGCCTGCAGCGATCTCCTGCGTGTGTACCCGAGCAAGGTGCGTCCGACTCACCGACGGGATCGTGTCCGGCGGTCCCGCATGCCAGGGTCTGGATCTACCCGTTCGATGGCAACGAGCGAGCCGCGAAGCGAGTCGGCCGAGACCGCATTCGTGTCCCGAGCTACCGTTCCCGGCGTGTCGCCCGTGCATCGCTTGAACGCACGACTGAAGGCTGCCTCCGACGAGTATCCGAGCCGCGCCGTGACCTCCGAGATGGACAGGGAGTCGTCCCGCAGCCAGCGCGTCGCGAGCTGCATCCGGCGGCGTGTCAGGAATTGTATCGGTGGGGTGCCGATGACCTCGGCGAACCTCTTGGCGAAGCTCGCTCTCGACATGCCCGCTTCGGTGGCAAGCTCCTCCAGGGTCCAGGGCCGTCTGGTGTTCGTGTGAATCAACGCAAGTGCCCGACCGAGACCGTCGTCGTGAAGAGCCGCGAACCAGCCCCGATCAGCGCTCGTGGCAGTAGCGAGCCAGGAGCGAATGGCCCCGATGACGAGCACATCAGCAAGACGGTTGACGACCGCCGCCGAGCCCGGGCGCGCCGTCGCCACCTCGTCCATCAGGCACGCGACCACGCGAGCGGTCGGGTCGATGGCGTTCGTCCGTGTACGTCGGACGAAGAGGGATGTCGGCAGCTCGGCGACTGCCGGATGAGGCTCGAAGAGGAAACTGCCCGAAATCACCATCACACGTGGGTGCTCGTGACCGCCGCGGTTGCTCAAGCTCCAGCTCAGCTCCGAAACCTGCGAGCTCTCCATCGAGGAGACCACCTGCACATCGCTGGCGACGTCATGCGCGAGGTCGTGCTCGGCGCCGTGGGGCAGCAGCACGAAGTCCCCCTCATCCAGGGTTTTCGTCGTCGCACCGACTCGGAGGACGCAGGCACCCTGCGCGACGAAGTGAAACATCGCACGCCCGCAGTCCGGGATGCGCAACCCCCAGGGTGGGGACAGCGTGCTGGTGAGGTAGCGGCTCTGCGTGAGCCGGAGGTCCTGAAAGACGTCCAGAATCGGGTTGGGGGGTGCCGAACGATGTCCCATGAGCGCTCCGCTTGGCGGCGTCGAGACGAACTGGTAGGAAACTTAGAGCAATAGTGATTGAACGTCTATACAGCGACCCCTAGTTTCGGACAACGCTCCACTCGTCGGAGGAGCAGAAACCCACCCGTGAGGTACGAGAATGTCCGAGATCATCGCAGTGATAGGCGCCACCGGGGCACAGGGCGGCGGGGTCGTCGACGCGCTGCTCGGGCGCGGGAAGTTCCGGGTTCGTGCGCTGACCCGCCGTCCCGGAAGCGCCGCGGCGCAGGCTCTCGAGGCGCGCGGCTGCGAGGTGGTCCCCGCCGACCTCGACGACGCTGCCTCGCTCGAGCGGGCGTTCGCTGGATGCCACGGCGCGTTCGTCGTCACCAACGCGTGGGACCCCGGCGCTCCAGTGGATGAGTACGCGCAGGGCAAACGGGCGGTCGAGGCGGCGAAGGCCGCCGGCGTGCAGCACCTGGTCTGGTCGACGCTCCCCAACTGCAGCGCGATCTCCGGCGGTCGCTACGTGGTTCCGCACTTCACGAACAAGGCCCGCGTCGACGAGGTCGTGCGAGCGGCCGGCTTTCGCGCCTTCACCTTCGTGGAGGCGCCCATGTACTTTCAGAACCTCACGAGCCCGACCATGGCGCCTCAGCCGCAAGATGACGGGAACATGGTCTGGGCATTTCCGATGTCCGCCGACGTCAAGTGCATTCACAACGGAGATATCGGCGAGCTCGGGACGCTGGTCGGACGCGTCTTCGAGGAGCCCAAAGACGTGGGCGACGGCCAGTACCTGGCGATGACGCCAGGGGCCGTGAGCTGGCGCGAGATCGTCGCTACGCTCAACAGCCAGGGGCACGACATCTCCTACAGCCAGGTGCCGCCCGAGGTGTGGGACGCTCGCCCGTTCCCGGCCGCGAAGGAGATGCGCGAGATGATGGAGTTCTGGGAGGCGTACACGTACTTCGGCCCGGAGGCCGATGCGAAGATCGCCCGGGCTCAGGCGCTCGTGGCCGAGGGGTTCACCTCGTTCGCTGAGTGGGCTTCGAAGAACATGCCCGCATCGGGTTCGGCCGTGACTCGGTACCTCACGGCCCTCGAGCGAGCGGACGCAGAGGCGGTCGAGGCAGTGCTGGCCGACGACGCCACGCTCATCACCCCTCATGGGGTTGTCCGTGGTCGGAAGCGCGTCGGCGCTGCGATGTTGGAAGCACGGCAACACGCCATCGAGGCGGGGATCGACGCGTTTGACGAGATCGCGCGCTTCGGCAACGATCGACTGCTCTACCTGCTGGTACGTAGCGAGCCTCGCGGCCAGATGGGGATGCACGTCCTGACGACGGAGGCCGGAAAGATCACCGCGCACCTGTCGACGCTCCACCCGGAGCCGTCGTACCTGAAGCCAACGTTGTGCCGCCACGGACTTACTGACCACGCCCCCGACGACGCGGTCAGCGCCAACACCAAGGCCGTGATCGACCGGCACCTGGCGAGCTTTGGCGACATGGATCCATGGCTGGCCAACAAGGCCGAAGACATCCTCTTCATCACGCAGTCGGGCGTTCTGCGTGGACGCGAGCAGCTCCGACGAGCCTTCACCTCCGACGTCCGGCTGGCGCCCGAGGGCTATGCGGAGGCCGTCAAGACGATCTACCGCACCCACGTGGGTCGGGTCGGGCACCTCTTCTACAGCGCCGAGCCGTTCGTGTCCGTCGGGATGGACACCTGGATCGTCGAGGGCGACGAGATCGCGGTCTGGGCCTACGCGGCCAGCCCGATGCTCCCCAACCTGCCGGACTGGCTGAGAGCCGCAGCGGCGAAGGCGTAGCGAGGTCTCGGAGCGCATGCACGTGCGCATCGATGAGGCCCGGGATCACCGTCTTACCGGCGGCGTCGATTGCTTCTGAGCTGCTCCCGAGGCGTCGGGCGCCCTACCAGTCGCCCATTCCCGGCACCGTCACGAATCCGGCCCCCACGCGCCGTACCGAGACCTGCCCGCCATAGCGAAGATGAGGGCATTGCTCGGCGATGCTCAAGGCCTCCTCGTATGATCCGGTGCGCAGCGCCAGGATGCCGACCACGTACATCGGGGCGCCGACCTCGGTGTTGGCCACCTGCACGGCCACCCCCTCCGGGCCGAGCCGCTCGCCCGGCTCCCAGCGCAGGTCGCCGGCCGCGATGAGCGTTCCCTCTTCGGCCAGGTCAGTGGTCCACGACCAGTACTCGCGCGCTCGGCGCTGCTGCTCCTCCGGCGTTACCGTGTCGCGGTCGGGCCAGGTCCCGTGCAGAACGAGCAGGTAGGTCGGCTCGGGTTCGATCGGAGCACCGTTGCCGATGCCGCCGGCCGATGGCCGAGCCTCGGCCGGGTCGCCGTCGTCGCGCGCGATACCGGACGGAGAGAACGCCGGGGACGTTGCCGCCCGCCACGTGATCGGCACGGAAAGAGCCAGGGTGACGATCGCTGCGACGGCGATCCACCAGGGAGAGATGCGCCGGCCCGTGTGGTCGCTAGCGCCGCCCGACAGGAGATCGGGTATTGGCGCCGCCGTTTCGGCGATGGCAGGCCCGCCGTCGTCCATCAGGACACGCATCGTCTCCAGGCCCGCGGCCGCCGCGCGCACTCGCGCCGACAGTTTCGGGTCGGCGTCGAGGACGTCGAGCAGCTCGGCGCGCTCCACCGCTGCCATCGTCCCCTCGAGAAACGCCAGCAGCCTCTCCTCGGTGAACTCCCTCATTTCACCAGCTCCAGGTGCCGGGGCTCGAGGTGTTCGCCGAGCCGTTGTAGGGCGCGGAACACACGTGACGCCACGGTTCCCTGCGGGGTGTCGGTGACGCGCGCGATTTCGGCGTAGGACATGTCTTCGAGATAACGCAGCATCACCGCCTCCTTTTGCTGTGCGGGTAATGTGTCGATCGCCGCGCGCACCAGCTCGACGAGGTGTTGGTGGTCGACCGCTCGGCCGGGATGGGCGTCGACCGTCAGCGCCGGTGATCCGGCCGCCGCGTCGACGTCCACGTCGTCGTGGCGTCGTTTGTCACGACGCTGGTAGTCCCGGCACAAGTTCAGCGTCACCCGGTACAGCCAGGTCCCGAGGGCCGCGTCGCCGCGGAAGCCGGGAAGGGCGGCTTGCAGCCGCACGAGCACGTCCTGGGCGACGTCCTCGGCGGTCGCCGCATCGCCCAGCAGGTGCCGGGCGATGCGCACGACCGTTGGCCTGTGGGCTACGACCAGAGCGCCGAAGGCTTCCACGTCGCCGCGAACGGCACGGTCGATGAGCGCCGCCTCATCGTTCACCGCGACGGGATGACTACGCTTTCGGGGGTGACGAACTCCGGCATGATGATGACCACGGTCGACAGCGGGTGATCCTCGAACGGTCCGACGAAGGGATACGCCTGGCGCTCGAGGCTCCCGCCGATGTCCTGATTGGTGACATAGGGAACGTACAGCATGAAGTGCGGCTTGAACTTGGCCGCGTTCGGCCCCAGACGCTGTCCTTCGGACATCATGTAGGCGTACGCAGGGCCCTCGGGCAGGGGCAAGGAGCCGTCCTCCCACTCGTGCTCCATCCGGGTTCGGATCTCGTCGGCGGAGAGTCCTTGGGCCTGTAGCTCGCCCTCGCGCAAGTACGCCGGCAGCGCCGTATCGGTGGCGGCGGGGTTGAAGCAGTGCGGTGCGACCTGCCGCGGGTCGCCGGCCACCCGGACGACCAGGCAGGAGAAGCCGTTGTCGCCCTCGAAAGCGAGCTCGAAGCCATGCTCACCCATGACGTAGACGTCGGCGTTCTCGGAAACCGTCAACGGACCGGCGCTCATCGCCAGGCGGATTTCTTCCTCCCACGAGAGTTCGGCGTAAGCGCGGCCCTGGGCGCCGGTGGGAAGGGCCGAAAAGATCGCGATGATCAACGCGGCGACAACAGGTATGCGGCGGTGCATGTTCGTCTTCCTCCGCGGGGCGCGGACTCTGCGGCGCTTACCCCCGTGGCAAGCGCCGGCGAGCGGGGTCTGCCGGTTAGACGAGCGAACGGCGCAGCTTTTTCCCCCAGAGGCTCGAAATCGGTGCAGCGGAAGGCCACCGCCCGCGTAGGTCATTCTTCCCGCAGCGTCTCCGCGGGATCGACGCCCAGCACCCAGCGCGCGGGGACATAGGCAGCCACCAGGCCGACGGCGAGGATGACCGCCGCGGCGCCGATGAGCGTCGCCGGATCCGCCGGCTGCACTTCGTACAGCAGGGCGCCGAGCGATCGGCCGAGGCCGAGCGATAGCGCGATCCCGGCGGCGACCCCGAGCCCGACGAGCGCAGCGCCCGAACCGGCGGCGCGAACGAGGATCTCGCGCGGCTCGGCGCCGAGCGCCAGGCGGATGCCCATCTCACGTCGACGGCTACGCAACGCCACCGCCATGACGCCGTGCAAGCCGAGGCCGGCGAGCACCATCGCGGCGAGACCGAACAACGACAACAGCATCGTGGCGAAACGCGTCTCGGCGACGTGGTCGGAGAACAGGGTGTCCATCGGCCGCACCCGGGCGATCACCGCGTCGCCGTCGACGTTGCGCACCGCGGCGCGGAGCGGCTCGATGTAGCCGAGTGGCTCGCCGTCGACCCGCACGGCCATGTAGTGGAAGTTCTGCTGGGCTGCCGCCAGCATCGGGGTGAAGATGGTCTCCGTAGCGGCGTCGGCGACGCCGGCGTGCTTCATCGGCGCCACCACGCCGATGATCTCGGCGAGCTGCGGCTCGCTGCCGATCAACCCGATCTCGAGCTGTTTCCCGAGCGGATCCTGGCCCGCGAACGCGCGCTCGACGACGGTCTCGTCGACGATGATCACGTCGCCCGCGTCGCCCCGCCGAAACCCGCGTCCCGCCGAGATCCGCGCTCCCAGCGCTTCCAGGAACCCGGGGGTGACGTACCGGAACGAAGCCTCGAGGTCGGGACCGTCGACCGCGACCATCTCCGTCGTGCGGTACTGACCGGTGAACAGGCCGCCACCCAGCGGGATTCGATTCGAGAAACCGGCACGGGTCACTCCCGGAACTGCCTCGACGCGATCGATGTAGTCGATGAGCCGTGCCGCAGCGGACTCGTTGTCATCGCCCCACTCCGGGGCCTCGAGCGAGAAGGTAACGACTCCTTCGGTGTCGAAGCCGAGGTCGACACCGTGCAGCCCCGAGAGGCTCTTGATCAGGAGGCCGGTACCCGAGACCAGCGCCAGCGACAGGGCGACCTGGGCCACGACCAGTCCTCGGCTCAGGCGTTGCTGCCGGCGGCCCGCGCTCGCGTGCCGCTCGCCGAGGTTGGCGCTCGCGTCGATGCGGGTCACGCGGAGGGCCGGAACGACGCCGAAAATGATCGCTGTCAGCGCCGTGGCGGCGAGGGCAAAGCCGAGCACGCCGGCGTCGAGTTGGACGCCGTCGAGCCGCGGCAAGGTCGGAGGGGCCATGGCGGTCAGGCCGCGGATTCCCCCCCAGGCGACGAACAGGCCGGCGATGGCTCCGGCGACGGAAAGCACACCGCTTTCGACCAGAAGTTGGCGGATCAGACGAGCGCGGGAGCCGCCGAGGGCGGTGCGTACGGCGACCTCGCGGGTGCGGGCCTCGCCGCGGCCGAGCATGAGGTTTGCGACGTTGGTCGCCGCGACCAGCAATACGCCGCATACTGCCCCGAGCAAGATCCATAGGGTGCTCGATACGTCCCGAACGAGATCCTCGCGGGCCGTGCGGATGGTGATGCTCAGGTCGGTGCCGCCGTCGCGCTCGGTGATCGTACGGTTGATCTCGTCGAAGAGGGCGTCCACCTCGGCCTGGGCCCCGGCGACGGTTGCGTCGTCGCGCAGGCGCGCGGACGTCCGCAGCCAGCCGACCGAGCGGTCCTCGCCCTGGGTCCACTCCGCCGGCATCAGCCGCCACACTTGGTGGCGCGTGGCGCCGCCGCTGAACGTCGTCAGGTTGGGGTCTTGATCGGCGGCCAGGACGCCGGCGAGCTCGAAGGACGTACCCGAGAGGTTCACGACCTCCCCGACCACGGATGGGTCCGCGCCGTAGCGCCGGGCCCACAGGTCGTGGGCCATTACGATGGCGTTGGTGTCCTCGGGTTGTAGCAGGCGTCCGATTTCGGGACGGACGCCGACGACGTCGAAGTAGTTGTCCGAAACCCAGCCGACGCTGACCTGCTCGGCCTCCGCCTCGCCGAGGATCAGGGCGGTGTTGCCCCACTCGGCCGCGACCGCGTCGAAGGACCTGACCCCCTCGACCAGGGCGTTGTGGTCCCCGACCGTCAAGGGCGTGCGCGGATACTCGGGCGTCCGGCCCCATAGCGTCACCACCCGTTCCGAATCACGGAACGGCAGCGGCGCCAGCAACACGCCCTTGACGACGCTGTACACCGCCGTGGCGGAGCCGACGCCAAAAGCGATCGTCAGCACGACGACGAGCGCGAAGCCGGGTGCTTTGGCGAAGATCCGGAACGCCCCGCGCACGTCCTGCTCGAACCCCTTCATTGCATTCCTCCAGTTCCCCGACCGCCGGCGCCTGCCGTAGGTCAGGAACGGCCACAGGGAGCGAGCCGTTTCGGCGACGTACCACCGGGCCGCGCGACGCCTACCGTTGCGCGCCGCACGAGTGGCGAACTCTTCTCTCAGGTCCCCGAGGGCGAAATCACGGTCCTCGTCGGGAAGGACCCGCAACAGGAGCCGTTCGGCCCACGCGGGTGGCAGCGGGCGCCTCATCGAGCCTCCAGGTCGATGCCATCGAACAGCCGCTGATAGCCCGCGACCGAGGCTTGCAGCGCTGCACGGCCGCTCGGTTCGATGCGCACGTGCTTTTTCGACCGGCCGCCCCGCACCGCGGTCGGCTCGCCGGCGAAGGTCGACACCATGCCCCGGCGCTCCAGCCGGTGGAGGGCCTTGTACAGCGAGCCCACCGAAACGGAGCGCCCGGTGCAGCGTTCGATCTCTGCGCGGATGGCGACCCCGTAGGCCTCGTCGTCGAGTCGCAGCACTGCCGCGAGGGCGAGGGTCTCGAGGTCGGACAGAGCTGCCGGCACGGTGCCTCCAAAGTCGGAATCGGCGCGCCGGCGGCGAATCGCCTCGAACCAGCGGCCGTGGGCGTCCATTTATGTTCCAAGAGAATAATAATCAGGACAGGTGCTTGTCAACGGCGCGGTCCGTCGCGATTGCTCCGGCCGGGGAGCCTTTTGCGGCCACGGGCGATAACGTTGCCCGCATGAGGAACAACCGGATCCGCTTCCTCCTCCCGCCCCTGCTGGTGTGGACGGCGGGCATGGTGCTGGCTTTCGGCCCCATCCTTTTCTCGGGGTTGAATCAGACGTTCGCCGGCCTGGGAGACGTCCGCCTGGTCAACTTCACGTTGGAGCACAGCTATCGGTGGGCCGCCGGATATCCGATCCACGCGGACTTCTGGAGCCCGCCGATCTACTACCCGCACCAGAACGTTGCCGCCTACACCGACCTTCTCGTGGGCGCCGCGGGCCCCTACTGGGTCGCGCGCGCCGCGGGCGCGAATCCCGGTACCGCGTACCTGTTGTGGGTCTTCTTCAACTGGACGCTCAACTACCTCGTCGCCTATCTGCTTTTCCGTCGCCTCCTCGGGGTCGAGCCGCTCGGTGCCGGCGCCGGTGCTTTCCTTTTCGCCTTCGGCAGCCCCCGCCTCGCGAACGTCGTCCACCAGCAGCTGCAGCCGGCCTACTACTTGCTGCTGGCTCTCGCGGCGGTCGTCGTCTTGTTCCGCGAGCAGGAGGTGTCGCTGACTGCCCGCCGCGTCTGGGTCGCGGTCTTCTCGGCAGCGCTCGTCCTGCAGGCGTACACGGCCTTCTACCCGCTGTATTTCTTCTGCCTCTGTTTGCTCGTGGCCGCCCTTCTGTCGTTGGCGATGCCGGCGTACCGACGGCGTATGACGGACGTCCTGAGGCGCGATTGGCAGGGGCTCGGCGCGGCCGGCGTAGCGAGCTTCGCCGCCCTCGTTCCGCTTGCGTCACGCTACCTGCGAGCTGCCGACGAGGTCGGGCTGCGCGGCTACGAAGGTGTGACCCTTCCGCTGCCGCCCTCCTGGTTCTTGATGGGGCGGTGGAACTCACTGTACGGATGGCTGCAGCTTCGTGACGGGCCGTTCTTCGACATCCGGGACCCGCACCAATCCAACGGGGTCGGTCCGTTGACCACGGTTCTGGCGCTCGTCGGGCTCTACCAGGCATGGAAGAACCGCAGCGTTCGGCTGCTCGCGCTGACGGTGGGCATCTTGATCGTTTTCACCACGATGTATCCTGGCGGCTACTCCGGCTGGCGGTTGATCTACGAGCTTCTCCCCGGCGCCGCTGCGCTGCGGTCCGCCGCACGTATCGGCATGATCGCGCTCTTGCCGCTTTCGCTCGGCGTCGCGGTCTTCTTTTCGAGCCTGCGCCGCAAGGGACGCTGGTTGCTCATCCTGGTGCTCGGTGTCGCGATGGTGGCGGAGCAGAGCCATCAGCTCCGGCTTCGCGACCGCAGCACCCTCGACGCGTACGTCGCCGGCCTCGCCGATCAGCTTCAACCTGATTGCGCCGCGTTCCTGCTGGCCCTTCGGGGTCGTCGTAACTACGGATTCGTCCACGACGACGCCGCCTGGATCACCTTGGCGACGGGCATACCGACGCTGAACGGACGCTACGGCAACGTTCCGCCCGACTGGCCCCTTCTGGACGTCCGGATCACGAACCCGGAGGACCGCCGCGCCGTCGAGGTGGCGATGGCGGATTGGATCGCGCGGAACGGTCTGCCGGCGGAACGGGTCTGCTGGATCGAGACTCGCGGGCTGCTCGAATGAGCCTCCCGACGCTCCCGGGAGCACGAGGACTCGCCGATGATCCCGGCGGCGACGGGGTATACACTCCAAGTCGTTGACCCCGACAACTTCGACAATGGTGAGCACTGTGTCCGAACGCCCGAGAGTGACGACGAACCGTCGCTTGGTCTTGTCCTTCGGATCGTTCGTGATCGGCGCGGTAGCCGCACTTGCCTGCGGGCCGGCGGCCGAGCCGGCACGCCCGAACGTCATCCTGATTTCCGCCGACACGCTGCGCGCCGATCATCTCGGTGTAAACGGCTACCATCGCGACACCACGCCGACCATCGACGCCTTGGCGGCCGCCGGCGTCAACTTCACCCACGCCTATTCCCATGCACCCAACACCGCACCCTCCCACACCTCGATCCTGACCTCCCTGTACCCGTCGGTGCACGGCGTGATGGAGCACGGGCAGGTTCCCAACGAGGCGCTCGTCACGTTACCCGAGGCGCTGCGGGAAGTCGGTTATCAGACCGGGGCGTTCACCCAGCTGAACGGGAACACGTTCAAGCCGGGGTTCGACACGTGGCACTTCATGGAGAGCGGCGTGGCGCGGGGCAAGGGCCTCGGCGACCTGACCATGGTCACCGATTGGATCGGCGAACGCACCGCCCCCTGGTTTCTCTTCCTGCACTCGTACGACGTGCACTTGCCGTATGCGCCCGAGCGGGCATACGTCGGTATGTGGGCCGCCGATTACGAAGGATCGCTTTCGCCCCGCATCAACCGGCGCCTGATCGATCAGATCAACGGCGAAGCAGAGGATGGTCAGGTGTTCGAGGCGACCGAGCGCGACTTGCAGTTCATCCTCGACATGTACGACGCGGAGCTCCGTCGTCTCGACGATATCTATGAGGGATTCTTCGCCCAGCTTCGGGAGATGGGCGAGTGGGAAGACACCATCGTGGTGTTCTTGTCGGACCATGGCGAGGAGTTCGGCGAGCACGGCAAGTGGGGGCGCCACACCTACACGATCCACGAGGAGCTCGTCCGCGTCCCCCTCGTCATCACCGGCCCCGGTGTGCCTGCCGGCCAGACTGTCGACGCGGCCGTGGGGCTCGTCGACGTGGCGCCGACGATCCTGGAGCTCGTCGGTCTCGAGGATCCGCAGTACTTCATGGGGGAAAGCCTGGTTCCGACCTGGACCGGGGACGAGCATTCTCCCCGCCAAATCGTCGTGGAAAGGGGTGTCGTCGACCGGCGACGGGCGCTGATCCACGACGGGTTCAAGTTGATGGACGACGGTCGCCTGTTCGATCTGCGGACCGACAAGTGGGGGACCATCGACGTCGCCGCCGATCACCCGGACGTCGTGGACGCGATGGCCCAGTCTCTGCTCGACTGGGGAGCCGAGTTCGACGCCTTGGCGAAGCTCGTGCACAGCGACGGCGAAGTGCAGCTCACGGAGGAGGAGACGCGTCGGCTGCGCGCCCTCGGGTACCTTCGCTAGCGGAACTGCGCGTCCCCGTGTGGGCAATCGGGCATTCTTGATCGCGGGCCGCGGCAAGGAGGCGAAGGGCTACCTGCCAGTATCAGCGTAGGTAGCCGAGCGCTCGCAGCCTGCGGACCGTTTCGGCGTCGAGCTCCTCGACCGACGCGCCGCCGAGCTCGAGTAGAAAACCGGCGTTGTGGGCGCGGATCTGGCGGAGCGTCTGCGTCAGCCAGGCGGTGTAGAAGTTCTCCGCGGAGAGGTCCACCTTCTCGTCCGCGTCCTCGCCCAGATCGAACAGAACGGCACGGTCGTAGACCTCGTCGCGGATGAGCTTTACATCGCCCCAGAGCACTGTGGACTGCCCCTTGGACTCGAGCTCGGGGTCGGTCTGGCCGCTGGTGTAGGCGTACAGGACACGGTTCGGCGCCGGCTCTCCGGCCGCCAACCGCAAGAAGCTGAGGCCCTGGTAGCGAGCCTCGTCGCTGACGATGCCGACCCCGTCGATGAGCGTCGGGGCGATATCGACGAGACTCACCGGGGTGTCCACCACCGGGACGAAGTCCTCGTATGACCTCGGCCATTTCACCACCAGGGGAACCCGCAGGAACTCCTCGTACACGAGGTTCGTGTGGAGGAACCGGCCGTGCTCGTAGAACGCCTCGCCGTGGTCCGATGTGACGATGATCAGGGCGTCGTCGTAGCGCCCCCGACGCTTCAGGTCATCGACCAACCGGCCGACCAGATGATCGGCGAAGCTGATGTTCTCCTCGTACATCGCCAGGGCGGCCCGTCGGACCTCGTCCCGCTCCGCGACCTGGTCGTCTGCGTAGAACGTGTCGAAAAGGTGCAGCCTGTTGGCGGTGATCCGGTCTCCCTCGTACCAACTGCTGCGGGAGCCGCCGAAGGGCTCGGGGGGGCGATACGGCCCGTGTGGCGGAAGCAGGTGAATCACGGCAAACGTCGGCTTTTCGCCATCGACCAGGTCACCGATTGCCGGCAGCAGCTCGCGGTCCTCGAGCTTGGTGCTGTCGACGTGCTCGAACACTTCGAATCCGTTCCGCAGGGCTCTGCGCGCCCGGTAGATGTTGTGCTGGCTCCACAGCCGGGTGTTGTAGCCCGCCTCGAAAAAGAGCTCCGGGAATGTCGTCAGCTCGGCAGACAACCTCGAGCCCCAGTGCTCGATGCCGACCGCATCCGGCGCCATGCCGGTCCAAATCGCTGGAATCGTCTGGCCGGTCCAGCTCGAGGGCGCCCAGGCTCGCGAGAACTCGGTTCCGTCCGCGGCCAGCGCGCGCACGTTCGGGGCGAGCTCCGCGCCCAGCGCGCCGCTGAATCGGTCGGCCCGCGCCGCGTCGAGGATGATCAGAAACACGTCGGGCCGGCCCAGGGCCCCGGAAGCCGGGGGCGCGACGATTTCGCCGGGCAGCGCTGGTACGTCCTGCGCGGCGGTCGATTGTGCCACCCCCAATTCTTTCCAGCTCACCACGCCGTTGGCCCCGCCGAAGACCCGCAAGCGCAAGCCGACGACCTGATCGGCAAACGACGACAGGTCGGCGGCCACCTCCGCCGTCGAGGCGCCGGGGGTCAGGTCGGCCGACCAGATCGGCGTCGTCGAGCCGGGCGCGAGAGCGTCGACCACCGCGCGCAGGGCGCCGCCGTCTTGTTCCTCGAAATCGGCTTCCACCGAGCCGACGAGCCGGGCCTCGTCGCCGGCGATAAGGTACGTCTCGACGTAGCTGCCGGCCGGCATATCGATGGCCGTCGCCTGGCCCGGCTCTTCGCGCAGCTCGACCTGCTCCGGCCGCTGCGCCCAATGTGGTCGACCGTCGGCGCCCCGCATCTCGATACGACGAAACTCGGCCGCGAGCGTGCGGCGGTCGTTGCTCGAGGGATCGAAATCGGCCGGTCGCAACGTCTGCGCGAACTCGAGCTCGATCTCGTTCCAGCCGACGTGTACGAGCTCGGCGGGAAGCTCGAACTCGTATGTCTGCCACCCCGGGGGCATCGGGACGCTGTCTACGTGCTCGTCGTTGAGCGACAGCGTGAGCACCTGTGAAGGCGCATCCGGGTGGGCGAAGGGGCTGGCCTCGGCGACGAAGGTCGGCGGGGCGTCGCTGACGGTGAAAAAGCCGATGCGGGCCCACTTGCCATGCACCCACATCGTGTCTCCTTCCAGCGACCGAATGGGCGGCCAATTGCGGATGAGAAAACGAGAGGCACCTTGTTCGCGCGGGAAGATGATGTCCGTGTCGATCGCACTGATGCTGAAGGGGACGAAGTCCGCCACGAACATGTCGGGCTCCGCCGCGGTGCCGCAGGCGGATCCCGCCAGGAGGGAAACGGTGAGAACGGCGGCGAATGCCCAGGCGCGCCGGGGTCGCCGAGCGAAGGCTCCGAGGATCATGCGTGGATCATACAAAAAAAGGCATCAAGCCGGGCGAATGGTAGAGTACGCCGCGAGCCTCCCGGACCCGCAAATGGCCGTCGCTGTGCCCGAATCTCCTCACGTGAGTGTGGTGTTGCCGACCTTTAACGAAGCCGGCAACATCGGTCAACTCATTCGACGGGTCAGCTCCGCGCTCGCCGAGGTGCCCCACGAGATCCTCGTGATGGACGACCGCTCGCCCGACGGAACCGCGGAGTTGGCCCGCGCCGCCGCGGATGACTATCCGCAGACCGTTGTGATCGAGCGTGATCCTCCGGCCGGATTGACCCTTTCGATCGAAGACGGCATCCGCCGAGCCCGAGGAACCTACGTGAGTTGGATGGACTGCGATTTTTCCCATCCGCCGGAGTTGCTTCCCGAGCTGCTGGCGCCGTTGCAGACCACGGAGGCGGACATCACCTGCGCCTCGCGCTACGTCTTCGGAGCAGCCGACAATCGGGGCGACCGCACGGCCGTCTTTGCCAGCGCGGTGATCACCAAGTTGGCGCAGTGGTTCATCGACCGGCGCGTGCTCGACTACACCACCGGATACGTCATGGCGCCGCGAGCGCTGCTGTTGGAGTTGGGCCTGCACGGTGACTACGGCGAGTACTGCATCGAGCTTCTCGGCACCGCCGCACTGCGCGGCTATCGCGTGCGAGAGCTTCCGTACGAGAGCATTCCGCGGGCTGAAGGGGAGTCGAAGACGGCCACAAACGCCTTCGGTTTCGTTCGGCGAGGCTGGCGATACCTGGCGACCATCGGCCGGCTGTGGAGGACCCGAAAGCGGGTCGCCGCCGCCGGGCTTGTCCCCGGAACGACTACCAAGGATCTCTGACGGGCATGGACGCCGTCGAATACGTTCGGATGGCGCAGGTGCAGGACCATCACTGGTGGTTCGAGGCCAAGCGACGCACGGTCTCCGCCTTGCTCGCGCGTCACGGCGTCGAGAGCGCGAGCGGCCGCGCCGCTGCGCGGGCGCCGGGAGACGACGGATCCATCGGTCGTGAGGGTCCGCGCGTGCTCGAGGTCGGTCCGGGGACAGGATCGATGATCGATGTGATGGCCCGGCACGGGCGAATGTATGCCGCCGATGCCTACCTTCCCGCACTGAACCTGCTGGTTGAACATCGGCCCGCCGCCGCGGACGTCGTCCCTGTGGCGGCGAACTTGCTCGACTTGCCGTTCGCCGGCGAGAGCTTCTCGCTGCTCGGATGCTTCGACGTCCTGTACCACCAGAACGTCGTCGACGTCGCGGACGCCCTGGCGGAACTGCATCGAGTCAGCGGGCCGGGCGGATACCTGGCGATCACCGATTCCGCCTTTCCCGTACTCCGCAGCTCTCACGACGTGGCGACCCATGCGGCTCGCCGCTTCCGCCTTCGCGACCTCACCGCCCCGCTACAGGAAGTCGGTTTCACCGTCGAGCACGCCACCTATTTCCATACCCTGCTTTTCCCCGCTGCTCTGGCCGTGCGGCTGGGCAAGCGGGTGCTGCAGGGATCGCCGCGGCTGGAGGCGGCCGCGCCGGGGAGAGACGCCGATGCCGGCGACGACGTCGCCGCCCACTCCGACCTGGCGCCCGTCGCCGGCTGGCTCAACACCCTGCTGTTGAGCCTCTACCGATTCGAGACGCCGCTCACCGTACGCTTCCGCTCGCCGTTCGGCAGCAGCTTGTTGATCCTGGCGCGGAAGCCTGCCTGACCGTTCCGGGCCTGCTAGAGCTCGAGGGAGAGCTGTGCGGGGCGGCGACGCTTCACGACCGCGGGTCGCGCGGTTCCCAGTCCATGCCGCCGGGCCGCGGCGCGCACGCGGGCGCTGATCTCGTTGCGGTAGGCAGCCGACAGGTAGCCCGAGCCGGAGTAGGCGCGTCGGTACGCCGCCAGCTGCTCGGGATGATGCTCCTTGACGTATTCGAGGAAGATCGCCCGACTCGGTTGCCGCAAGAACAAGACGTTGCTGGCGACGAAGCTGGCGCCGGCCGCCTTGGCGGCCGCAACGACCCGGTTGAGGGTGAAGTGATCGTCGCTGATACCCGGAAGGATGGGCATCAGGAAGACGCCGACTTCGATCCCGGCCCGGCGTAGGAGGCGCATTGTCTGGAGCCGGCGCGCCGGTGTCGGCGCCCGCGGCTCGAGACGACGCGCCAGCTCCGGGTCCAGCGAGGTGAGCGAGAAGTTCACCGCCAATCCGTTGCGCCGGGCGATTGCGGCGAGAACGTCCCGGTCGCGTCGGATCAAGCTGGACTTCGTCGTGATCGACAGGGAGTGGCCGCTTTGATCGGCGAACACCTCGAGCAGGGTCCGGGTCTTCCGATATGCGCGCTCCGCCGGCTGGTAGGGATCGGTCGCGGTGCCGATGGCGATCGCATCTCCAGGCTCCACGCGTCTCGCCAGATCTCGACGTAACGCGGCCGCGACGTGCTGCTTCACGTAGATGCGCTTCTCGAAGGCGGCGGCCTCCTCGCCGAGGAATTCATGCGTGTACCTCGCGTAGCAATAGGTACATGCGAACTCGCATCCGCGGTAGGGATTGATCGTCCACACGAACGGCATCTGGGGGCTGTCGCAGCGATTGAGAATGCTGGTCGTCGCGAGATCCGAAAAGGTCACACCGCGGCGGGCCTGCAGTCGTTGGCGCCGCCGGGCGGGGCGCGGCGTGAGGGATGTGTTCGGCATGATGATCACTCCGGGCTGTTCGTCGCCCTCAGCGCGCCGCTCTGTTCCATTCTCGATGTAATTTCGCTTTATTTTCGCTTATAGGGGCGAAACTGTCAACGGCCAACCTCGGCACGCCGCCGGTGAGGTGGCCGAATCGGACTCGATCGGACGGCCGCCAGGAAACGGCGAGGGCTGCCGGGGCCGCCGGGTGCGGACCCTCCGGCGCGGTGATAGGATTTTCGCCATTCAGGAGGAAGCAGATGTCCGGACATTCGAAGTGGAGCACCATCAAGCGCAAGAAGGGCGCCGCGGACGCCGCCCGCGGCAAGGTCTTTTCCCGCCTGGTCAAGGAGATCACCGTCGCCGCCAAACAGGGTGGGGGGGACGTCGACGCGAATCCGCGCCTGCGCAGCGCCGTGGCGACGGCGAAGGCCGAGAACATGCCGGCCGACAACATCAAGCGGGCCATCCAGCGCGGTACCGGAGAGCTTCCCGGCGTCGTCTATGAAGAGGTCAACTACGAGGGCTACGGGCCGGGCGGAGTTGCCGTCCTGGCGATGACGGCGACCGACAACCGCAACCGCACCGTGGCCGAGATCCGCAAGATCTTCGAGCGCAGCGGCGGCAACCTCGGTGAGCTGAACTCCGTCGCCTGGATGTTCACCCAGCAGGGAGTCGTCCTGGTCGATGCTGCGACCATCGATGAGGATGACTTGCTGACGGTGGCCCTCGAGGCGGGCGCAGACGACCTCACCACGGACAACGGCATGTACGAGGTGACGACGTCGCCGGCCGAGTTCCTCGCCGTTCGCGACGCGTTCGAGAGCCACGGCATCAAGTGGGTCAGTGCCGAGCTGGCGATGGTGCCGAGCTCGTACATCAAACTGGAAGGGCGCGATGCCGAGCGTTGCATGGCGCTGATGGAGAAGCTCGAGGATCACGACGACGTTCAGGGCGTGTACACGAACGCCGACATCGACGCCGAGGCACTCGAGACGACCTCATCCTGATGCCGGAGACGGTACGCATTCTCGGCGTCGATCCGGGCTCCCGCTACACCGGATACGCGATCATCGATGTCGTCGGCAACAACGCCGGCGTCGTCGAGCACGGCGTCGTCAAGTTGCCGCCCAAACAACCGGTAACCGAGCGCCTCAAGCTTCTCGACGCCGCGCTGCGCGGCCTGGTTGCCGAACACCACCCCGACGAGCTTGTCGTCGAGGAGGTCTTCGCGGCACACAACGTCCGATCCGCCCTGGTCCTCGGGCAGGTCCGCGGAGTAGTCATTGTCGCCGCCGGCGAGGCGTGCCCGGTGTTCGAGTACAGCGCCCGCGCCGTCAAGAAAGCGGTGGCCGGCTACGGACAGGCCGACAAGGATCAGGTTGCCCAGATGGTGACCGCCCTGTTGCAACTTCCCGAAAAGCCCCCGCAGGATGCCGCCGACGCGCTCGCGCTGGCCGTCTGTCACATGCACTCCAGGGCCTTTGCCGTGCGCTTGCAGGGGGCTCGATGAGCGGCGACGGTCGCAGCAGGGGTGAGCCCGTCGGGGAGGCGACAGTATGATCGGGGCGCTGCGCGGCAAGCTACACGAGAAGACGCCGGACTACGTCATCGTCGATGTCGGTGGAGTGGGATACAAGGTGCACCTGCCGCTCCCCGCGTACTACGAGATCGGCGAGCGTGGTGACGACGTGCAGCTGCGCATCTACACCCACGTTCGGGACGATGCTCTGCAGCTGTACGGATTCAAAGACCTTCCCCAACAGCGGCTGTTCGAGCACCTCATCTCGGTGGCCGGAATCGGTCCGAAGCTGGCCGTGACGATCCTCTCCGGCATGGAGGTCGAGGTACTGACCGCGGCCGTGGCCGAGGGCGATATCGCCCGGTTGTCGACCATCCCGGGGGTCGGCAAGAAGACCGCCGAGCGGATGGCGTTGGAGCTCAAGGACAAGGTCGAGGAGCTGGCGCCGGTAACCTACGCCGGGGGGCCGCGCGGCGTACGCCAGGACGTTCTTTCGGCCTTGGAGAACCTCGGGTATCGTCCTCGCGACGCCGAGCGCGCCCTCGAAAAGGTGCAGGATCCGGCGGACGACTTCGAGCAACTCCTCAAGCAAACGCTGCGGGTGCTGGCCGGCTAGCCGGGCCAGAAGGGCGATCGACAGGAAATGAACGAACGACTCGTCAGCCCGAGCGCAGTGTCGGAGGACTCGCGCTTCGAGCTCACCTTGCGGCCGCGCAACCTGACCGAGTACGTCGGGCAGCACAAGGTGGTCGACAACCTGCGGGTCTTCATCGAAGCGGCGCGAAAGCGCAAGGAGCCGCTCGACCACGTACTCCTGTTCGGTCCGCCGGGACTGGGGAAGACGACGCTGGCCAACATCATCGCGCACGAGATGGAAGGAGACCTGCGCTCCACCTCGGGCCCGGTGATCGAGAAGGTCGGCGATCTGGCCGCGATCCTGACCAACGTCGAGGAGCACGGGGTGCTTTTCATCGACGAGATCCACCGGTTGTCGGCCTCGATCGAAGAGGTTCTGTATCCGGCCATGGAGGACTATCAGATCGACATCGTCATCGGCGAGGGGCCGAGCGCTCGATCGGTCAAGCTGCCGATCCCGCGCTTTACCCTCGTCGGCTCGACAACGCGGGCGGCCTTGTTGACCTCGCCGTTGCGCAGCCGCTTCGGCATCGTCTTCCGCCTGGATTTCTACAACACCGAGGACCTGGCGCAGATCGTCCGCAACTCGGCCGCCAAGCTCGGAGTGCCGACCGACGCGGAAGGCGCCCAGGAGATCGCCCGCAGGTCTCGCGGAACGCCGCGCATCGCCAACCGCCTGCTGCGACGGGTGCGGGACTTCGCCGAGGTCGACGGCGATGGCACGATCGACAGGCGGGTCGCGACCGGCGCTCTCCAGAAGCTCGAGGTCGACAAGATGGGTTTCGACGAGATCGACCGCAAGTTGTTGCTGACCATCATGCAGAATTTCGCCGGTGGCCCCGTCGGGCTGAACACGATCGCCGCGTCCATCGGCGAGGACAAGACGGCGATCGAGGACATCTACGAGCCATATCTCATCCAGCTCGGCTTTCTCGCGCGTACCTCTCGAGGCAGGGTCGCCACACCGTCGGCCTACGAGCACTTCGGCATTCCGCAGCCCGATGCGAAGCCCTCTCGCGGCGGGCAGGCGGAGCTGTGGTAACGCCGGCTGCGTTGTGGTTGTCAGGTGATCAGCGCCGACCTCTTTGACTACGACCTGCCCGAGGAGTTGATCGCGCAGGAGCCGGCGGCCCGCCGGGACGCGTCTCGGCTGCTCGTTGTTCGCCGCGGCAGCGAGGAGCCGGCGATCGAGCGCCGGTTCTCCGACCTGCCCGAGCAGCTGGGCCGCGGAGATCTCCTGGTTCTCAACGACGCCCGGGTCGATCCGCTGCGACTGCGGGCGAGGCGGGCCAGCGGCGGCGCCGTCGAGGTGCTCCTGTTGCGGCCCCTCGAGTCCCCGACGCCGGCCCGCGGCGCCGTGTGGGAAGCGATGGTGCGACCGGGCAAACGCCTGCGCCACGGCGAGCAGGTGCGTCTCGGCGACGGCGGGCCGGGGCTCACGATCCTGGCGGAGAACCCGGGAGGGCGTCGTCGCGTCGAGTTCCCTCCGGGCGCGGTGGTCGGGGAGCTGCTCGCCCGTTGGGGGGAGATGCCGCTGCCTCCTTATATTCGCCGGCAGGCGGCGGATGGCAGAGGAAGCATGGATCGCGACCGCTATCAGACCGTTTACGCCAAGGCGCACGGCGCCGTTGCGGCGCCGACGGCGGGGTTGCATTTCACCCCCGAGCTGTTCGCGGCGCTGGCCGCTGCCGGCGTCGAAATCGCGACGCTGACGCTGCGTGTCGGGCCCGGGACCTTTCAGCCGGTTCGTGTCGCCGACATCGAGGAGCATCGCATGGAGGCGGAGTCGTACGTCCTTCCAGTCGACTGCGTCGACGCGATCGTTGCTGCCCGGCAGCGTGGCGGCCGGGTCATCGGCGTAGGCACGACCGTCGTCCGCACGCTGGAATACGCCGCCCGGCGGCACGGCGAGATCGAGAGCGCGGCCGGAGAGGGGGAGGCGGACATTTTCATCTACCCCGGCTTCGAGCTCCGCGTCATCGACGGCATGCTCACCAACTTCCATTTGCCTCGATCCACTCCTTTGCTGATGGCGGCGGCGGTTGCCGGTCGGAAGCCCTTGCTCCGTGCCTATGAGCAGGCCGTCGCCGGCGGCTTTCGTTTCTACTCGTACGGCGACGCGATGTTGATCCTGTAGCGGCGGGTCAGGCGCGAGCGCGGAGCGGATAGACGCCGAGCGAATGGTAACGGGCCCCGCGGGGATCGAGCTCGCTCTCGAACAACGTCACCTCCTCGATATCGAGCTTGCCGGCGTCGAAATCGCGGTGCCGTTCGATGACGGAGCGCAAATCCGACAGGCCGCGGCTGCCCCGTACCCGTCCCAGAGTCACGTGGGGTCGGAATCGCCGGCCCTCTCGGGGGAAGCCGATCGCGCCCAGCTCGGTCTCCAGCATCTCGTGCAGGCGAGATAGCGTTTTGTCCTCGGTCTGCACGCCGATCCACAAGACGCGAGGTCGGCGAAGATGTGGGAAACTCCCCACGTCGCGGAGCCGGCAGCGCGTCGGCTGGGCGGCACCAGCGACCCTGCTCAGGGCCGCGTCGACCGCTTCCAGGTCCCGCGCATCGACGTCTCCCAGGAACTTCAGGGTCACGTGCATCGACATGGCGCGAGTCCAGCGAACGTCGGCCTCCGAAACGCTGAGCTCGGCAACCATTCTCTCGAGTCGCTCCTTGATGTGATTCGGCAAATCTACGGCGGCAAACAGGCGCATGGGAACGATCAAGACTGCATTGCTATCGGTTTACGACAAGACCGGTTTGGTTGACCTCGCTCGGGGACTGCACGACCTCGGGATCGAGCTGCTTTCCACCGGCGGCACGGCTGCAACCCTCGTCGATGCCGGGTTGCCGGTACGCCAAGTCTCGGAGCATACCGGATCGCCCGAGATGCTCGGCGGTCGGGTCAAGACCCTGCACCCGACGGTCTTCGGCGGCATCTTGGCTCGCCGCGACGACGCCGGCCAGATGGCCGAGCTTGCCGAGCACGGCGTGTCGCCGATCGACCTCGTCGTCGTCAACCTCTATCCGTTCGCGGCGACCGTGGCGCGCGCGGATCACAGCCTGCAGGAAGCCCTGGAACAGGTCGACATCGGTGGCGTTTCGTTGCTGCGGGCGGCGGCGAAGAACGCGCCGGGGGTGGTCGTCGCCGTCGACCCTGCGGCCTATCCCGAGGTCTTGGAAGCGATTGCGTCGGACGATTTGCCTCTGTCGCGCCGCATGCAGTGGGCCGCCCGCGCCATCGCACATACGGCGGCGTACGACGCGTCCATCTGCAACTACCTCAGCGGCCTGCCGGCCGACGCGGCGCTCGGCGAAACGCCGGAGCTGTCGCCGCTGCCGAGCTCGATGGCGATGACGTTCGGGAAGATCCAGGCGCTGCGCTACGGGGAAAACCCGCACCAGTCGGCCGCGTTCTACGCCGACGCGTCGTCGGTTCCGCGCGCGCTCGGTGCGGCGCAACAGCTGCACGGCAAGGAGCTGTCGTTCAACAACATCCTCGATCTCGACGCGGCATGGAGGCTGGCCCGGGCGCTTCCGGATTGTGGCGCCGCGGTGATCAAGCATGGCAACCCGAGTGGCGCGGCGAGCGCCGAGGCTCTCGTGGACGCCTACACGAGCGCGCGGGCAGGGGATCCGGTCTCCGCTTTCGGTAGCGTTGTCGGGCTGAACCGGGAAGTGGACGCCGATACGGCCAACGAGATCGCCACGACGTTCGTCGAGGCCGTGGCCGCTCCCGCTTTTTCCGCCGCCTCGCTCGAGGTTCTGAAGGAGAAGAAGAACCTTCGTCTGATTGTTGTCCCGACCGACGAGAGCGGCGCGCCGAGCGATGACACCGGCGGGTCGGGCGACCACGACATTCGCTGGGTGGACGGCGGACTGCTGGTACAGGACCGTGACCCGGGTGCGGGTATTCCCGCGGAAGAATGGGTCTGTGTTACCGAGCGTCAGCCGACCGAGGAAGAGGAGGCCGGGCTGCGGTTCGCCTGGTCGGTGATCCCACGCGTCAAGTCCAACGCCATCCTGCTGGCCAAGGGACGCCAGCTGATCGGCGTCGGCGCGGGTCAAATGAGCCGGGTCGATTCGTGCCGCATTGCGGTATGGAAGGCGGAGGAATACGACCATGGTGTGGCCGGTTCCGTCGCCGCGTCCGACGCCTTCTTCCCATTCCCCGACGGCCCCGAGCTGCTCGCCGAGGCCGGTGTTACCGCCATCGTCCAGCCCGGTGGCTCGATGCGTGACGCCGAGGTGATCGAAGCGGCTAACCGGCTGGGTATCACCATGGTGCTCACCAAGACCCGGCACTTCCTGCACTGAGGCGGCGCAGAGGAAGCCGGATCAGGCGAGGACAACGAAGGAAGTAGCGCACTCGGGAGGGCCGGAGTGGATCGGAGCCGATCCGCGCTGATGCCGGTCGCCTGACTCCCCCGTGCCCGCGAGTTCAGCGGACCGGAGACGGGGACAGCTCGGCTCGATGTGACGTCGATTGCTAGGCCTTGACGACCCGGGTTCGGCTGAGGCGGTCGTGCAGCCCGCGGAGCTGCGGGTCACGTAGTGCCGGGAGCATGCCCGCGAGCAGCGGCAGCGCCGACACGACCCATGCGGCCAGGCGTATGGCGGCTCGGTCGAATCCGACGCTGAACTGTTCATCGCCGACCACCCGCAGGCGCATGACCATGCGGCCGATCGTCTGGCCGCAGGCGCCGACCAGAAACACCGAGTAGCCGACGGCGAAGATCGACCAGGTCACGAAAAGCAGGAAGGCGTTGTCCGCCAGCACCTGTCGGAATGGCAGCCCGGTACCCGAGGCGGCGGCTCCGACGAGTGCGGCGCCAATCGCCGTCAACACCAGGAGATCGCAGAGAGCGGCCGCCGCCCGTTCTCCGAGCGGGCCCGACGAAGACGCGGTCTTCGGCTGCTCGGCCGGAGCGTCCGCATCCCACTGGAAGTCCCGATCCGCCTCTTTCGCCGCGGCTGGCACCTCGAGATCGAGGGGGCCGGCTTCTTGCACGGTCTCGGCTTCGAAATCGAGCTCGGGCACGGCGTCTTCGTCGGCGAGAGCAGCAACTGCCTCCTCTTCATCCGCTTCGACATCCTCGGGCTCGACGTCACCCGCCTCTACGTCACCCGCCTCGGCGTCGCCGGCCTCGGCGTCGTCGGCCTCGGCGTCGTCGGCCTCGAGGTCATCGGTGTCGGCTCCGCCGACGACACTCGCCGCGGCCCTTTCGTCCTCACCGGCCGGCGGCTCCTCCTCCCCGAGCGCGTCCCGCCGACGGGCGTCATACGCTTCGGCCGCCAGGGCTGCCGCGGTCGGCACCGTGGCTTCCAGGTCGGTCTCCGGCAAGACTTCACCGGGCTCCGCCCCCCAGCTGAAGGTCGGGCGAGGCCCTTCGGAGACGGTTTCCCCGGCCTCCTCTGGATCCGCCGAGAGGTCCGCATCGCCGCTGTCCTCGCGCGCCGCCAGTCCCTCAACCTCGCGCGCGACGTCTTCCTTGCCGTCCGCGTCCGCCGAAGCCACTCCCTCTTCCTCGCCGTCCGCGTCCGCCGAAGCCACTCCCTCTTCCTCGCTGTCCGCGTCCGTCGAAGCCACCTCCTCTTCGTCGCTGTGCGCGTCCGTCGAAGCCCCTTCCTCGTCGTCGGCCGCCGTCACCTCGGCCGCCTCCGCCGTCTCCTGGGTTGTCGCCGTCGGATCCTCGACCGCTTCCGCTGTTTCCTCGGCGGCGTCCGTCGGCGCCTCGGCAGCGGCGGCGTTCTCGTCGGTGCCTTCATCCGTGAGTGCGCCTTCGACGCCGAGGACAAGGTCCTCCACCGTTTCGACGGCGGCGTCCTCCAACGCCGGGTCGTCTGTCGTCTCGTCCGCTTCGGTCGAGGCTGCGGCGACGGCTTCGCCGTCGGTCGGACCTTCGAGCTCGAAGTCGACGGCTGCGTCGGAGACCTGCTCGTGTGTCAGGTCGATAGCGTCGTCGATCTCGAGAACGGCGGCCGGCAGCCCTGCGCTCGCCACATCTTCGTCGGAGGTGTTATCCGCGGACCCGGTGCTCTCGGGTCGAGCATCGGTGATGGCCTCGGCGAGCGAGTGCTCGGTGCTTGCCCCGTCGACGATCTGGGCGATGAGGTCGCCGGCTGTTGTGGCTGTGCCCTGCGGAGACGACTCCGTCTCGGCACCGGTTTCGGGGCCTCCGGCGGAGGCGGCGATACCGAGCGAGGGCGCGGTGTCGGCGACGGGCTCGGGTGTGGCCTTGCGACCGAATCGAGAACGGAATTCCGAGGCTCGCGTGAGCCAGCTGCGCTTCTTGCCGGCTGGAGCTTCCTCGGTGTCGGTGAGAGCCGCGGCCGCCGAAAGTTCATCGTCGTCTTCGTCGGCCGGGGGCCATGCCTCGGCAACGTTCGCCTCGTCCTCGTCGAGGGTGGCGACATCGTCGGGCTCGGAGCTCGAGTCCGAGGACTCTGCCGCTTCGCCGGCCTTTGCCTCCTCGTCCGCCGTCGAAAGGGGCAGGGTGGCGATCTCGTCGTCTGGCTCTGACTCTTCCTCCGTTCCGCTTCGAGCGCCGACGATGATCGTCGCGTCCACGGTTTCATCCGGTTCGTCGACGGCTTGGTCGGTCGCGCTCACGACGTCGGGGGCTTCGATGGCTCGGCCGGTCGCGCTTTCGCTCGCGACCTCGACGACGCTATCGGCCCCGCCGGCGACTGCATCAGCTTCGGCGGTCGCTGCAGCCGTGTCCTCCACCGTCGTCTCGGCTTCCCCTGCCGCCGCCTCAGCGATACTCCCTTCGGTTGTTTCCGCAGCCAACGCCCCGGCGGGGGATGCGTCCGCCGCTTCGGTCGCTGCTGCCGACTCCGCTGCTGCCGGCTCCTTGGGGTCCGCTTCCGTGGCTTCCGGCGTGCTCTCGGCGGCCTCGGCGGCCTCGGCGGCAAGGCGTTCTTGCTCGCGCTTCGCGCGAATCCGCTTGAGCCGTTCGCGGAGCTCCTCGCGCCAGTCGGCGAAGCCCGGAATCTCGCCGTCGAAGTCCGGCTCCGCGTCGTCGTCGGGCTCTCGGGACGCTTCGATGATCCCGGTCTCTTCCTCTACGTCGGCGGTGGTCGTGCCGCCGCGGGCGTCCTCGTCGTGCGACAGATCGCTGCTGTTCACGATCTCGGCCTCCTTGCTCCGCCGGCTGGTCGCGGACGCGACGGCGACGCCTGGTTCGGCGCTATCGCTGTCCGCGCCCTCCTCGGGCGCGAACCAGTCTGGCGCGTCGGGATCGGTACCCGCGGCCAGGGGGTTCTCGTTTTGCTTCCGTCGGTCGAGCCGGGCGCGGTGAAGGCGGTCGCGCAGCCTCAGACGCACTTCGGGATCGTCCCGCAAAACGTGGCGGGCTCCATCGACCGATGCGGAGGCTAACGGACGGACAAGGGCGAACGATTCCTTGCAGCGGGGACATTGCGGCAAGTTATCGAACGTCACCAGTCCGCATTGCGGACACTTCACGACGCCGGTCCCGGGCAAGGTGGGCACTCGGATGCTAGCAATCGACGGGTAGGACGGTCAATGAGGTCGTTGGGAGGTCTTGCGGGCCGGTCAGTCGGTCGCGACGTCTCCGGGCTCGATGCCGTAGGACTTCATCTTCCGGTATAGGTGGCTTCGCTCGATATCAAGCGCAGCCGCGGTGCGCTTCACGTTGCCGCCGTGCTCGCGTAGCTTGGTGAGGATGAAGCGTCGCTCGAACAGGTCGCGGGCCTCGCGCAGGGCGAGGTCCGCCCCCGGGTCACGCTCATCCGCGGGCCCGATAAGCTCCAGTGCAGGGCCCAGGTCCGCTTCGTGGATCGTGTCACCGGAGACCATGATCATGAGCCGTTCGCAGACGTTCTTCAGCTGGCGGACGTTTCCGGGCCAGTGGTAAACGGTGAGCCGGGCGATCGCCTCCTCGGTCAGCGTCTTGGGAGCGACGCCGTACTCGGCGGCCGCTTCGCCGAGGAAGTACTCGGCCAGCAGGGGGACGTCGTCGCGACGCTCGCGTAGTGGCGGCACGTGGAACGGCACGACGTTGATACGGTAGTAGAGGTCCTCGCGGAACCGGCCGGCGGCGATCTCTTCCTGCAGGTCCTTGTTCGTCGCCGCCAGGATGCGGACGTCCACGGTGTGGTCTTCGGTCGATCCCACCGGCTGGAAGGTTTGCTCCTGCAGCGCCCGCAGTACCTTCGATTGCGTCCGCATGCTCATGTCCCCGATCTCGTCGAGGAACAGCGTGCCGCCGTCGGCGAGATCGAACTTGCCGCTCTTGTCCGATACCGCCCCGGTAAATGCTCCCTCGACGTGCCCGAACAGCTCGCTTTCGATCAGCTCGTCCGGTATCGCGGCGCAATTCACCTCGACGAACGGCTCCGACGCCCGACGCGAGAGGGCGTGGATGCGACGCGCCACGAGCTCCTTGCCGGTGCCGTTCTCGCCGAAGATGAGGACGCGGCCGTTTGTCGGCGCGGCGCGCCGGATCTGCTGGCGCAACGCGGCGATGGAATCCGACTCGCCCACCATCTCCCAACGCTCGTTGACTTCGGCGCGAAGCCGGCGGTTCTCGTCCTGCAGCGCCTTCTGTTTGATTCCGTTGGCCACCACCAGCAGGACCCGATCCAGCGACAGGGGCTTTTCGATGAAGTCGAAGGCCCCCAGCTTGGTCGCGCGAACGGCGGTCTCGACGCTGCCGTGTCCCGAGATCATCACCACCACGGCGTCGTTTCCTTCCTCCCCGAGCTGCTCGAGCACCTCCAACCCGTCGATTCCCGGCAGCCAGATATCGAGCAGGATGACGTCGGGGGAAATCCGCGTTGCGACCTTGATCGCTTCCTCGCCGCTGGACACCGTCTTGACGCTGTAGCCCTCGTCCTCGAGCACGCCTTTCAGGGTGGCGCGGACGTTGCGCTCGTCGTCGACCACGAGGACTTTCGGCGTGGCGCTCAACAGGGCAGCTCCACGGTGAACACGGTGCCGCGCGGCTGATTGTCGTTGACCCGTACGTAGCCGCCGTGGTCGGCAACAATCTGGTGGACGATCGCCAGGCCCAGGCCTGTGCCGCCGCGCTTGCGGGAGAAGTACGGCAGGAACAGACGGTCCCTGTCCTCGGCCTTGATGCCCGGCCCGCTGTCGGCGATCTCTACCCGCACGGTCTGGATCTCGGCGTCGAAGGTCGTTCCTACCCGCAGCGTCCCTTCGCCCTCCATCGCCTCGACCGCGTTGTCGAAGAGGTTGGTGAAGGCGCGTTTGAGCTGGTCGGGGTCGGCCTTGATCGTCGGGACGTGGTTCGAGAACGCACGCTCGACGCGGATTCCGTCGTGCATGCTGGCGCAGGCGAGCAGGCCGTTCTCGACGATCTCGTGCAGGTCGGCAGGCACCAGCGTGACGGTGGGCATGCGCGCGTAGCGAGAGAACTCGCTCACCAGGCCCTTGAGGGTGTCGACCTCCTGCAGAATCGTGCGGGTTCCTTCTTCGATGACGTCGTACTGCCCCTCGGCCCCGACGGCGCGTCGATACCGCCGGGCGATGCGCTGGGCGGAGAGCTGGATCGGGGTCAACGGGTTGCGGATCTCGTGTGCGATCCGTCGGGCCACCTCGCGCCAGGCGGCGGTCTTCTGCGCCGTGATCAGCTCCGTGAGGTCGTCCAACACGACCACGGTGCCCATGTAGGTTCCGATGCTGTCGCGCAGGCTCGAGCAATGCGCGGCGACGGTCAGCCGGCTGCCGTTCACGTCGACGGAGAGCTCGTCCTCGAGCGGCGCTCGCCGAGCCTTCGCCCGCTCCATCAGCCCCCGTAGGTCGGCGAGCTCTTCGCTGTCGAGCACATTCTCGAAGCGCTGGCCGATCGCCTGGCGCGACTCCATCGCCAGCATGCGCTCGGCGGCGCGGTTGAAGGTGGTGATCTCGCCCTCGGCGTTCAGCGAGATGACGCCGGTGGCGATGTTGGCGAGCACCGCTTCCATGTAGCGGCGCCGCTCGTCGAGCTCGGTGTTGGTCGACTGCAGGCTGTCGCGCGACAACCGCAGCTTCTCTTGCCCGGCGCGCAGGTCGAGGGTCATCTGGTTGAACGACTCCACCAGCGTGCCCAGGTCGTCGCGGCTCTCCACTTCGACCTGATAGCTGAGGTCGCCGGCGGCGACCGCCCGGGTGCCCTCGGCGAGCTTCTGGATCGGTCCGGTCACGCCGCGGGCGAGGTAGAACCCGACCCACAGCGCCGAAAACAGGATCAGCAGGGTGAGCAGAAGGAAGGTGAGCAGATAGTTGGTGGTGATGGGGTCTTTCTGATCGAGCCCTTCCATGAACGACGCGTACAGGCCCTCGATGTCCTCGACATCGGCCAGCAGGTCGTCGTCGACGACGCGGCCGACGACGAGCACCCCGGAGACAACGTCGGCCTCGACCGGATGGTAGATCGGGACGCCGACCCGGAGCAGGAGCGAGTCGTCGCCGAGGTCCACGTCCACACGGAAGGGCTGTCCCTGCAGCCCCATGGCGATGAACTCCGGTCCGACCTGGAGCGGGTGTCCTTCGGGGAGCGGCAGGAGGTTCCGTTCCGGCGTTTCCCCTTCGCCCGGCGCCCCCTCGGGCTGCTCGCCCTCGGGCCGTGCGTTCTCGACGGATGGCGGCGGTGGAACGGAGCTCGTCGGGCGCGAAAACACCGATGAGTACGGGCTGTCCTCCTCGAAGACCGGGTCGAGGAGCAGCTCTTCGCCGTCGTACACGACGATCGCATCGAGGTCGAGCTGACGGATCCGCGGCACGAGGAGCTTGTTGCGCAGGTACTCCCAGGATTGCGAGTCGTACAGACCGATGTTTCCGCCGCGGATATCGTCGGCGATGCCCACGGCCATGCGTTGGAGCTCGCGCCGCTGGTTTTCCTGCGCCTGCTCGGAGACCTCGCGGGCGCGCACGACGATCTGGCTGGTGTCCGGAGAAAACCAGGTGTCGACCGAATCGCTGATCAGCCCCGAGGCGGTGAAGAACAGCAGCACGGTCGGGATCAGGGCCATGCCGATGTAGGTCACCACGACCCGGGTGCTGAACTGCGAGCCGACCTTCTGGCGCCGACGCTCGACGTACAGCTTGATGACGTTGCGGCCGATGAGAAAGAGCATCAACAGGATCAGCGTGATGCTCAGCGCCGTGAATGCCTGGAGGGGGACCGCCCCGGACGCGATTCGTGCCTGCCGCACGATGATCATCACGGCGATGTACGCCGCGACCACGACCACCAGCCCGACGATATTGAGACGCCGGTAACGGATCTCTCGGGTGCCGCTGTCTTTGGGGTTGGCGTTCATGAGCCGCTCGGGTGCGAGGCGTACACCGATCCACCGCTCATGCTAGCCGTTCCGGGCGAATCTGAGCAATCCGTCGCGGATTTCCGCGCCGCGGACTCATCGGTCGGAAACCAACGTGGGAGCGGCGGGGAATCCGGTCCGGGGGCCTCGAGGATCGTTGCTCGGGCAAATCGCCGTCAACGCTTCGCCGTGGCGCCTCGATTCCCGCAGGCGAACTACGGGCGTGTGCCCGGAACCTACGGCGGGAAACTGTCGAGCTCAGGCGCGCGCTGGAACCAGGTACGGCCGGCGCGAGGCGATGTCGTAGACGACGTCTTCCCAGGTGACCATGCACCAGGCGTCGTCGGATGCCTGGATGGCCTCGACCAGGCCGGCGTGCAGGGCGTGTCCGGCGCGATGTGCGACGACGTGCCCGAGCAACGGTGCTCCGGCGAGCATCAGGTCTCCAATGGCGTCGAGGATCTTGTGTCGGACGAACTCGTCCTCGAACCGCAGCTGGTTGTTGAGGATCGAGTTGTCGCCGACCACGACCGCATTCTCCATCGAACCGCCCAGGGCGAGCCCTGCCTTGCGCAGGGCCTCGACCTCGCGCAGGAAGCCGAAGGTTCGCGCCGGTGCGATCTGCTCGGTGAAGCAACGCGGCGTGACGACGAACATCTGGCGTTGTTCGCCGATCAGCGGGTGTTCGAAATCGATGTTGTAGGAGATCTTGAAACGATCCGAGGGGTAGACGGCGACGAACTTGTCGTCGTCCTCGACCCGAATGGGCTCGAGGATCTTGATAAACTGCCGCGGCGCTTGCTGAACCTTGATGCCGGCCTCGTGCATGAGGTAGATGAACGGCGCCGCGGAGCCATCTAGAATGGGAACCTCTTTGCCCTCGACCTCGACGATCATGTTGTCGATGCCGAGCCCGGCGGCTGCCGCCAGGACGTGCTCGACGGTGCCGATAGATGCCTCACCCTTGGCCAGAGTGGTGGCCAGATTGGAGCGCTCGAGATGTTCCTGTCGAGCCGGAATCTCGGCGCCGCCCAGATCGACGCGGCGAAAGACGATGCCGCTGTTCGGTGCGGCGGGGCGCATCCGCATGCCGACACGAACACCGCTATGCAGGCCGATACCGGCGCACTCTATGTCTTTGCGGAGCGTTTTTTGCGTCCAGTTCAATCGAACCCCCGGATTTGGAGCCTCCCTTACACCCTATCAAGCGGCTAGCAAATTCGGTGCCAGATGTGCGATTTTCAGGGTAAACCGTTTACCCGTGGGATGTTACGACAATCCAACGAAATGGTCCAGCAACTCAACGTGTTGAATTTACGGGTCACATTGGCGCTTCAGTGTCTCATTTTTACAACAGGTGATCATTAGTGCGCGTCGTTGTTGTCACGTCGGATGTGCCCTTCGTAGAGGGCGGTCACCGGGTGATCGCTCGCGCACTCGTACGCGCGTTGCGCGATGAGGGGCATACCGCAGATCTGGTAACGACACCACAGAACCGCTTCGGACGCCAGCTGTCCGCCTACCTGGCCACCTGGTTGACCGATGTGGAGGTCGGTGGCGACGGTGCACCGGTCGACCGGGTCGTCAGCCTGCGATTCCCGTCGTACGCCGTACGTCACCCCCGCCACGTGGTCTGGCTCAACCACCGGATGCGCGAGTACTACGACCTCTGGGACGATTTTCACTCCGGGTTGGGTCGCCGGGGCCGGATCGTCGAGGGGATTCGACGCCGTTCGATCCACGCACTCGACGGCCGCCTGCTGCGGCGGAGGACCTTGATGGCCCAGTCCGGGACCATTCAGGCGCGCCTGTCCCGCTGGGGGAACCTGAGCTCCGAGGTGCTCTATCCGCCCGCCCCGCAGCGGGACTACCGTTGCGACGCCTATAACGGATCCATCCTGGTCGTGGGGCGCCTCACCAAGCTCAAACGAGTGGACTTGCTGATTCGCGCCGCGGCGGCGGCGGGGGGTGACTGGCGGGTGCGTGTGGCCGGAACGGGACCCGAGCACGGACCCCTGACCGCGCTCGTGCGGGAGCTCGGCCTCGAGCGCCGGGTGGTGCTCCTGGGCGAGCTCGACGAGGAGCGCCTCCTGCACGAATACGCCAACTGCTCCGCCGTCTATTTCGGCGCGAAGGCGGAGGACTACGGCCTGGTAACGCTCGAGGCGTTCTCGAGCTCCAAGGCGGTGGTCACTTGCACGGACTCCGGTGGTCCGGCCGAGCTCGTCGAAGGTGGCGTTACGGGGTTCGTTGCCGCGCCCGACGTCGACGGCGTCGCCGCGGCGCTTGCACGTCTGACCGGCGAGGTCAGCCTTGCCGAGAACCTCGGGGCCGCCGCCGCGGAGGTGGCTGCGAAGCACAGCTGGTCCGCGGCGGTGAATCGGCTCCTGTCCGCCGGTTGACTCGACGGTGGGCTCGACTGCGGCTCGACGGTGTACCGGTCGTCAGTCCTCGGGCCGCTTCCAGTCCGCCTTGCCCCCGGACTTGGTTTCCAGCCTGACGTCGGCGATCGTCATTCCCTTTTCGATCGCCTTGCACATGTCGTAGAGGGTCAGGAGCGCCACCGCCGCCGCGGTGAGCGCCTCCATCTCGACGCCGGTCGGACCGGTACAGGACGCCCGCGCCGTTACCTGCAGGCCGTCGTCCGCCGGCTCGACGCGGACGTCGACATGACGGAGCGGAAACGGGTGACAAAGCGGAATGAGGTCCGATGTGCGTTTGGCCGCCTGGATGCCGGCGATCCGCGCGACCTCGACGACGTTGCCCTTCGGCACGTCTCCTGCGATCACGCGGGCGCGCGTCTCGTCGCTCATGCGAAGGCGCCCGGTGGCGGTCGCCGTTCGCTCGGTGTCGCGCTTGCCGCCGACGTCGACCATGACGGCGCGGCCCTCGTCGTCGATGTGGCTGAATTCGGGCTTGGACATGGCCCCCGCAGCGTAGCACCCCCGCCGAAAACCGATAAGATCAGCGCATGTCGGACTCGACCGAAGTGAAACCCCGCCAGCTCCGGCTCTGGGATAGCGAAGCGCTGGAATCCCTGCGAGAGCAAGACCACGACTGGGGCGCTCGCTATCGGGCGGAGATGGAGCGCGGCCGACAGGGGCAGGGAGCGCCCGGGCGAGGGTCCGGCGAGACCGTCGTTGCCGCGTTGCGCAGCCCCGTGGATCTCGAGGATTGGTCGCCCGACGACGAGCTCGGCTTCCCGGGCGCCTTTCCCTACACACGCGGTATCTACTCGAGCATGTATCGCGGCCGGCTGTGGACGATGCGGCAGTACGCCGGGTTCGCCACTGCCGAGGAAACGAACGAGCGATTCCGTTTCCTCCTCGAGCGGGGCCAGACGGGGCTGTCGACGGCCTTCGATCTGCCGACCCAGATCGGCTACGACTCCGACCATCCCATGGCCCGCGGGGAAGTCGGCCGGGTAGGGGTGGCGATCGACTCGGTTCGCGACATGGAGGCGCTGTTCGAGGAGATCGACATCGCCGGCGTGACGACGTCGATGACGATCAACGCCACCGCCGCCACCCTCCTGGCGCTGTACTGCGCCCTGGCGGACCGGCGGGGGGTCAATCTGCAGCAGCTCGGCGGCACCGTGCAGAACGACATTCTGAAGGAGTACATCGCCCGCGGCACGTACATCTACCCGCCGGCGGCCTCGCTCCGGCTGGTCACCGACGTGTTCCGCTACTGCGCCGACCGGGTGCCGCGCTGGAACACCATCAGTATTTCCGGCTACCACATCCGCGAGGCCGGCTCGACGGCGGTGCAGGAGGTCGCCTTTACCCTCGCCAACGCCATCGCCTATACGGAGGCGGGCCTCTCGGCCGGGCTCGAGATCGACGCATTCGCCCCGCGTTTGTCGTTCTTCTTCAACGCCCACAGCCACCTGTTCGAAGAGGTTGCCAAGTTCCGCGCCGCCCGGCGCCTCTGGGCGCGGATCATGAAGGACCGGTTCGGGGCACGAAATCCCAAGTCCATGTTGATGCGCTTCCATGCCCAGACAGCCGGCTCGACGCTGACCGCGCAACAGCCGTTCAACAACGTCGTCCGGGTGACGGTCCAGGCGCTCGCCGCAGTTCTCGGTGGGGCGCAGTCGTTGCACGCCAACGGGATGGACGAGGCCCTGGCGCTGCCCTCCGAGCAATCCGCTCGCACCGCGCTGCGCACCCAGCAGCTTCTCGCCTTCGAGCACGGCGCCGGCGACGCGATTGACGCCCTCGGTGGTTCGTACACGATCGAAGCGCTTACCCGCGAGCTCGAAGAGGAGGCGGAAGCCCTTATCGAGGAGATCGACACGGTGGGCGGGATGGTCGCGGCGATCGAGAGCGGCCACGTGCAGCGCCAGGTCGAGAAGGCCGCCTACGCTTACCAGCTCGAGGTCGAATCGGGCGAACGCACTGTCGTCGGGATCAACCGTTTCGAGGAAGACGCGCGCGGCGTCGAGATCGCGCTGCACGAGATCCCCGAGGGTCTCGAGGAGCGCAAGGCCGCCGAGCTCGATCGCCTGCGGAACGAGCGCGACGCCGACGCGGTGGGCGGCGCGCTCGACCGACTGGGCGAGCTCGCGGCGGGCGACGGGAACCTGGTCGAGGGGATCGTCGACGCGGTCAAGGCCGAGGCCACGCTCGGGGAAGTGGCCGACCGGCTGCGCGACGCCTTCGGCGAGTATCGGGAATCCTCTCGCTGAGCGGGCCGCGAGCAGGCCGGCAGAACGCACGCTCTGTCGGAGGGTATGCGTTTTGCAGCCGACCCCGGCCGTTTTTCATCCGGCGGCGCGCCTTGTCGACGAGGCGACGGCACGGGCCTGAAGGACGGGAAACGGCGGGCGCGGCTGTGTACAATGATCCCGATTCCTGTCGAATTTCCCCACACCGAAGAACTCCATGATGCAGTTTTCCAAGACGCGTGCCCTTGCCGTGGTGGCCGACGATCCGCTGTGGGCCGCCCTTCGCCTTACGACGCTGGTTGCCCTGCTCCTGGCCCTCGTTGCCACCGCCGGCGCTTCGGCTGCTCCGCAGCGGCCGACCCAGGCCAACCTGGAGGAGTTCGAAAAACACGACCTGAAGGACCTACCGCAGAAGTATCAGGACTTCGTCGACGAGGTGAAGGTCATCATGACTCCGGAAGAGGAAGACTTGTTCCTCCGGATGGAGTCGGACTTCCAGCGCGACGAGTTCATGGAGCGTTTCTGGAGGGCACGGGACCCGAGCATAGGGACGCCGCGGAACGAATATAAGGAGGAGTACGAGCGCCGGCTCGAGCACGTGGAGAAGCACTACGGCCGGGGGACGCCGCGCAAGGGGCGGCAGACCGACCGGGGCCGCATGTATCTGCTCCTCGGCGAGCCGATGAACATCAAGACGTATCCGTGGACCCAGATGGCCTACCCGGTGGAGACCTGGTGGTACCACGCCAATCCGAAGCTCGGCATCCCGCCGTTCTTCTATCTGGCTTTCTTCAAGCGTAACGGCGTCGGCGAATACCGTCTCTACAGCCCTCTCGTTGACGGCCCGACGGCGCTGCTCAACCCTGCCGGTACGGAGGCCATGCGCCGCTACCAGACCGGCGAGGAAGGCGATATCGCGCAGATGGACGGCGAGATCGGCGCCGCCTACGAGGTGCTGGTAGGGGTCGACGCCGAGCTCGCACAGGTAGCCCTCAGCCTCATCCCCGGTGACTACGGCATGCAGGCGGGGTACGGCTCGATGCGCTCTCAAATGATGATGGGCGACATCGAGAGCATCCCCGAGACCATCATGCCGATCGCCTCGTACGCCTACCCGGTCCTTACCGGAGTGGTCGAAGCCGATGTCCGCTTCGAGAGCCTGCCGATCCGCGCCAACGCGATCGCGCTCCTCGACCCCAGCGGCATTCCCTTCGTGCACTACGGTGTCTTGACCGAGGGAAGCCGGTTGAATCTGAACGAATTCGAGGAGTCCTGGTACGTGACCTTCGAGGTGGCCGGCAATCTCGTCGATTCGCAAAACCGCATCGTCACCTCGGTGAAGGGGGCGGACGATACCTCGGCGAAGATCCTGCAGGCCGACCTCGACGAGGAGGCGGCGCGCCGGCTTCGCGGCGGCCCGTTGCTGTACATGGACCGGCTGCCGGTCATCCACGGGAACTATGAGTTCGAGCTCCTGCTCGAGAACAACGTCTCTCGCGAATACGGTCGACAGGCCTTCGACCTCGACGTGCCGCAGCCCTGGCCGGCCGCCCTGCGGAGCTCCGACCCGTTGCTCGCCTGGGCGGTGTTCGAGAACCCGCAGTACGACGCCTACGCGCCGCACTATCCGTTTCAGATCGGTCATTACAACCTGATCCCTGCGTTTGAGCCGGAATTCGGCACCGAAGAGGGTCTCTACGTCTTCCAGCAGGTGTATCTCCCCCGCGGGCAACAGGAGCGGGTGACGGCGTACTACCGCCTCGACGGGCCGAGCGGCACCGTGCTGGAGCGGACGGAATACCTGCAGCCGAGCGATGCGGATGCCAACGGCATCCTCAACGCGGTGACGAAGCTGGATTTGAGCGACGTCGCGGCCGGCGAGTACGAGCTTTTCGTCGACATCGAGGCCGACAATCGTGGCGGTACGACGTTCGACGTCACCATCAACGTCGGCGCCAGTCGGGAGCAGCAGCCGCACATCCACATGAACACCGGCCCGCCGCCGACGGATCCGTTCTACGCCTTCGATCGGGCGATCCAGTTCCGTTCGGTGGGTCAGGTCGAGGACGCCATCGAGGCGTTGTCATCGGCCATCGAGAGGGTCGAAGACGACGAGGTCCTGGCGCTGCAGATCGACCTGCTGATGGAGGCCGAGAAGTACGCCGAAGTCGAAGCTCTCCTGCTGCCCATGCAGATCGAGAAGCCGAACGATGTCCGCATACTCATGGCGCTTGCCGCGGTCAATGGGCAGATGGGGCGAGACAATCAGACGATCCGCTATTACGAGCGGATCCGGCTGGTGACCACCGAAGAGGATACAGCGGTCCTGAACCCACTGGCATCCGCGTACTTCGGCGAGGGCCGTCTCGACAAAGCGCGGGAGATTCTGGAGCTCAGCCTGGCGACCGACCCCGACCAGCCGGAGATTCGACGCTTGCTGGAAGAGGTGCTGGGCAAGGGCGGGGGCTGAACTTTCCACGCGGGTGCTGGCTTTTCCGGCCGGGCGCTTCGGTTGCCAGGTCCGGAAAGGCGGGAATATACTTTCCTTATTCCCCAATCTGTGAATTCTCGCCAGGGGCGGACGTCGGCCGCGACCGACATGCGGTTCGTCAGCTCGCTCCTGCTCCACATGTCATCGGATCGAGCAGAAGCGTTCCCCACCGCCGCGGCGTGCCGCGCCGGGTTGTTCGTCCGGGAGGGCCCCTCAATGCGTAAGTCGAATCTTTTTGCCGTGGGCATGTCGCTCGCGCTCGTTTTCGTCCTTTTTGCCGATGCGGCCGAAGCCCAACGAGGCAGGCGCGGCGGAGGCGGCGCGGCCGCGGCGCTCGACGAGGGGACGATTCTCGAGGAGTTCGACACTATGGTCGAGCTCATCTGGACGGACGAAGAAGAGGACGAGTGGAAGGACATCGACGATGACGCCGTGGAAGAGAAGCAGGCGTTCATCACGGCCTTCTGGGAACGCCGCGATCCCACCCCGGGCACCGAGGACAACGAGTTCCGGCAGGTGTGGATGGATCGGATCACCTACGCCAACCGCACGTTCCGGGGTGAAGGACAGGACGGATGGCGGACGGACCGCGGCAAGTTCTATCTGATCTACGGCCCGGAAGTGATCGTTGCTCAGGAGAACAAGCAGGTTGCCGGGTCCGCGAACCAGGGCGTTTCCGCCGAGCAGCAGGCCGGCACCCGGATGATGATCATCTGGAGCCTGGACCCGACGCAGAACCCGTTTCTGGACGACAAGGACGAGATCAGCTTCGGTCAGTTTCAGCGCAGCTACTCGCGCATCTCCGGAGGATTCGACTACAACGAGGAAGCGTTCCTCGCCGGCAACGCCGTGAAGACCTACTTCGAGGCGCGTCGCGCGAATCCGGGCGCGGCCGGTCCGGTTGCGGCCACCCCGGCCGCGGCCGCCGGGGCTCCCGGCGGGGGCGGAGGCGCGGCAACGCCGGACATGCAGGCGATGCAGGAGCTCATGCAGACCGGGACCACCCGTCAGGACCTCACCCTGACCCAGGGTATGGGCTTCATCCCGGCGGCGGGCGGCAACACCTTCGCCATCTTCAATTTCGAGGTCGGCAAAGAGGGACTGACCTTCGAGAACGCCGGAGCCGAGGGGCCGGCGCAGATGCTGGCGTTCGGTGTTCTGTTCAAGAAGGATCCTGCTGCCGCCGACGGCGAGCAGTTCCTGCGCGACGTGAAGATCAACTTCGCCGTCGATCCTTCGAACGGCGATGCCGAGGAAACGAGCACCCACTCGTTCGGCATGACGTTGGAGCCGGGCGACTATCGCCTCGCGTGGGGCGTCATGGACAACGCCTCCGAGCGCATCGCCACGACCAGCTACGAGTTCACCGCGCCCAACTACACCGCCGGCGAGCTCGCCATCCCGAGCGTGATCGTCGCCAACGGGCTGGAGGAGAAGACGGACGCCATCGACGTCAATACGGTGTACGAGGGCAGCCGGGTGGGGAACCTGGAGCTGTGGACAGACCTGGACGCGGTCTTCGGCCGCGAAGACACGTTGCTGGTGCTCTACTTCATCCAGGGCCTGCAGCTCGATCCGGCCACACAGCAGCCGACGTTCGAGGTCGATCACCGCATCCTGCTGGCGGGGACGGACACGAGCATCGCCCGCCTGCAATCGCAGACGCTCCAATTCGGCGCTATCCAGCAGGAGATTCCGCTGGGCCAGGTGGAGCAGCTCGAGGCGGGGCAAGACTACGAGATCGAGATTCACATCAAGGACCAGCTCAGCGGCACCGAGTTGACCCACAAGGTTCCGTTTACCGTCCGGGGCGGCTGATCCGGGCGAGGAGGATGTCCGTATGCTGACTGAAATCCCGCTTCGAAGCACAATGCGCCGCGTCGGTTTGCCCGCGGTAGCGCTGGTACTGGTGCTCGGACTCGCAGCTGAGCCGGCCTACGCCCAGAGGGGCAACGGCCGCATGCAGGGCTCGGTGAAGGACCCCGAAGGCAACGGTCTCGGCGAAGTCACCATCACGGCCTTCAACCCGGACGTTTCGCCGAGCACACTCGAGGGCAGCACGAACGACGGCGGTCGCTGGTCGATGCTCGGGTTCGCCCGCGGCGCCTGGAAGTTCACCTTCGTGAAGGAGGGCTACATCTCCTACGAGGTCGACGTGAGCGTCAGCGCCGCTAACCGCAACCCCGACCTGGAGATCACCCTCAACCCGATTCCGGAGGGAGCCGGAGCCGCCGGACCGGGAGCCGGGGCCGAGTCGCCCGAGTTGTTCAGCGAGGGCAACACCCTGTTCGAGGCGGGCGACTATGCCGGCGCCGCGGCGAAGTGGAGCGAGTTTTCCGCCTTGAACCCGGACCTTCACCAGGTGCATGGCAACCTCGGCAACGCGTACCGCGAGCTCGGCGACGTGGCGAAGGCACAGGCTTCCTACGAGGCGCTGCTTGCGGTCGAGCCGGACAACACGATGGCGAACTACAACCTGGGGGAGATGCTCGTCGAAGCGGGCGACATCGATGCGGCGTTGCCGTATTTCGAAGCCGTGCTGGAGAATTCGCCGGACGACCCGGCCGTCTACTACAACGTCGCCGAGCTGTACTCGAGCCGGGGCGAGATGGCAGCGGCGATCCCGTACTACACCCGCGCGCTCGAGGTGGACCCGAACTATCTGCCCGCGCAGATGCAGATCGGCTTCGCCTACGTGAATTCCGGGGACATTCCCGCCGCGATCGCCGCCTTCGAGAAGTACATCGAGATCGCGCCGCCGGACGACCCCGAGCTCGCTCTGGTGAAGGACGTACTCGCGGCGCTAAGATCTATGTAGCTCAAGACCTCATGGCCAGGCTCCCCAGGCAGGCGTGACGAGCGGTTACGCCTGCCTCGAACGAGGAGGTGGTCATGCGGCATCCCCATGCCGACCGCACTGCCGGGCGGAGCTCGGTTTTCGTCGTCTCGATGATTCTGCTGGTCGGCGCCGCCGGCTGCGCAGGCCACGCGTCCAACGCCCGCATTGCGTACTCGCCGGAAGCCTTCGTCGTGGCGGCTCGCGCCCAGGCCCCGGACATCGATACCGCCGACCTGGTGGTGCCGTTCCGCGTGACGCCGGAAATGGTCGAGATCGCCAAGGACGTAACGGCCGGCTCGATGACCGACTTCGAGAAGGCGGACCGGTTGATGAAGTCGATCACCTCCGACGACGGGTTCGGTCTCACGTACGACTCGGTGACGACCTCGACACCCGATGTGACCGTCGAGCAAGGCCACGGGAACTGCCTGGCCTTGACCTCGATTTTCATCGGCCTGGCGCGCGAGATCGGCCTCACGGCCTACTACGTGGATGCCTCCGATCGCGTCAACGATCTGCGCCGGGAGGAATCGGTGATTGTCGATTCCGGCCACATCGCCGGTGGTGTGCGGACCGAGCGCGGTTACACGTTGATCGACTACGACGGGCACGTTTCGTCGTACCGAACCTTCAAGATCATCGACGACATCACCGCCCTGGCGCACTACTACAACAACCGCGGCTTCGAGATGATCTACGACTCCGAGAAGGCCGCCGAGGACATTCCCTGGGCCGAGATCCTGCATAACTTCGACCTCGCCACGAAGGTTCGGCCGAGCTTCGCCCAGGCCTACAACAACCTCGGCGTCGCCCACACCCGCCTCGGCGACCTCGATGCGGCCGAAGCGGCCTACCGCCAGGCGATCGCGGTCGACGACCGCTCGGACGCCGCGTTTCACAACCTGGGCAACCTGAAGATGCGCCAGCACGATCTGGACGCGGCGCTCGAGGCGTACGATCGCGCCCTCGATCTGCGCAAGCGCAACCCCTACCTGCACTTCCACCGCGGCCTGGCGCAGTATCGCTTGGGTGACTACGACGCGGCGGAGAAGTCCTTCAAACGGTCGATCTCCCTCGAGCGTGAGTACCTCGAGCCGCGCAACCTCCTCGCCCAGGTCTACGTCCGTCAGGGGCGGCCCGAGGAGGCGCAGAAAGTTCGCGACGCGGTTCGCCAGCTGCTGGCGGAGAAGCGCTGAGAGAGCGCCGCGCCGGCCGACCCCGCGGTGTTTCCTGGTAGCGCCGTACCGCTGATCGCGGCGGGGCCATGGAGACGCTCCGGGGAACCCTGATATGCTCAAGCCGCCTCGAATTCGAGGAACGTCCGGCGGGGACGACGAATCGAGTGATGCGGCGGAGACGGTCGGTAGCGTCTTCGCGTTTCAGGGAAGGGAGGCGGTTTGGGCGCACCCTGGGCCATGGCGGCGCTGCTGTGGTTCGTCACGAGTGCGTCCCCGACCGGAGCCGTAACAGCTTCCCTTCAACCCGACCCATCGCTGCACCCGCAACCGCCATACGGGTCGACGCAGGAGCCGGGCAAGGGGAAGCCGGTGCCCTCGGGTGTCGGCGTCGCCGATGGGCAGCAGGATGGCGATGCGAAGAACGTGGCCCGCCCCCTGAGCGGGTTCGAGGTCGCCATCGTTGCGCCGACCCCGACCGATGACGTCGCCGGCCGCGTCCGGGTGCGCGCCGAGGTCGCCGCGGATCGTCCGGCCGCGGTTTCGGCGGTGGATTTCTTCATCGACGGTCGCCTGATGTTCTCGGACGCCGAGGCTCCCTACGAGCTGCTGTGGAACGCCGGACGCCCGGCGGAGCATCGCATCGAAGTTCGGGCCTACGGGCCCGGGCGCCAGATGGTCACCGATGCCCTCGAGACTCGCTTCGATGCCGGCGCATCGCTTCTTGGTGGCTTCTCGGCCCGCGTAGAGCGCGTCGAGTTGCATGCCCTCATCGAGAACGAAGACGAGCTCGACGTGCCGTTCGACACGACGATGTTCGAGGTTCTCGAGAACGATGTCCTACAGTCCGTGGTCGCCGTCGAGCGGGTTGCCGATTTGCCGCTGGCGGTGGGCCTGCTGATCGACCACAGTGGCAGCATGCTGGCGCAGCTCGATACCGCGTTGGACGCCGCCGGTGCCTTCGTCGACGGGTTGCTGATCCACCCGGACGACAAGGCGTTCGTGCTTGGCTTTGCCGACGTGCCCATCGTATTCCAGGAATTCACCAACGACACCGATCGGCTGGCCGGTTCGATATCGCTGATCGAGGATGGCCGCCACACCGCGCTGTATGACGCCATCGTCTCGGCCTCCCGGCGCTTCGCCGGGATCGACGGTCGTCGCGCCGTGGTCCTGCTGACCGACGGGGCGGACGAGGGAAGCGATCACGACTTCCGCGACGCTATCGAGGCGGCCCAAAGGGCGGACGTCGCGCTGTACCCGGTGGCCGTCGATCTGTCGCCGCGACACGCACGACAGCGGTGGATCCTCCAGCGGCTGGCGCGCGAGACCGGTGGCCGGTCTTTCTCTCTCGGGCGGCGCTCCGACCCCACACCAATCTACGAGGCCATTCGCGACGACCTGCGGGCGCAATACCGGATCAGCTACGCGCCGTTGCTGGCGGGTGGTGAGGGAGAGTGGCGCGACCTGGAGATCCGCCTGCACGACAGGTTCGGCGACAAGGTCCGGGTTCGCAGCCGACCGGGCTATTTCGCCCGGTAGGGCCCCGTCAGAGGCCAAATGGGCGGTCCTGTGGAGTCGCTGCCGGAGGCGCACAACGGGGCCGCGTTGACCACCGTCTGGACGCGTGCCTATACTAAAAGTATCCGTCCTGCCATCGGGTATTCCACGCGCGCGTTGACAGCCCTTCTGGGTCCGTGCTACTTAGCCTTGCCCGCAGGCTTCGCTGACTAGAAGTCTCGGGGCCGGCTAACTAAGATACGGGCTCGAAGGACCAAAGGTTCCGCGAACCTGATCGGCAATGAAACTGCTCCCCCCGGGGGCCAGAGAAGTAAAGAGGGAGGTAACGGCTGTGGATCTTTCCGGCGGTTCCGTAATGGACTTCTATCAGAAGGGCGGCCCGATCATGCACGCCCTTTTGATTTGTTCGCTTATCGGCCTCGTGTTCATTTTTGAACGTGCGTGGGCTCTGTATCGCTCCAAGATCAATACCCAAGAGTTCCTCGATCGCGTTCGCACCGCCCTGATCAAACGCCGTAACGTCAAGGAAGCCATCACGACTTGCGAGGAGTACCAGGGTCCGATCGCCAACATCATGAAGGCCGGCCTGTTGAAGTACGGTCGCCCACAGGATGAGATCGAGCGCACCATCGAGACCGCTTCGGCGCACGAGCTCGCCCGCCTGGAGCGTGGCCTCGGCGTGTTGGCGACGATCTCGAACATCGCCCCGCTGCTCGGCTTCCTCGGCACCGTGTCGGGAATGATCAACTCCTTCGACGCGCTTGCCCGCGCCGGCCTCTCCAACCCGGGCCTGGTTGCCCAGGGTATTTCCGAGGCGCTGATCACCACGGCCACCGGCCTCGGCGTCGCCATCCCGATTCTCGCCGCCTACAACTACTTCACCACGCGCGTCGGTAAGTACGTCCTGGAGATGGAAACGGCTGCCAACGTGCTGCTCGAGACCTACGCCGAGATGGAGGGTCCGAGCCAGCCGGCTGCATGATCGAACCATGAATATCAAAGCCCCGAAGCGAGCAGAATCGTATATCCCCACCGCATCGATGGCGGATATCGCGTTCTTGCTGATCGTCTTCTTCATGGTCACGACGACGATCACGGTCGACAGGACCACGGTCGACCTGCCGACGAGCCTGCAGCGCACCGAGGTTCCGAAGGACGCCGCCGTGATCGCCGTCGAAGCCGACGGGATCATCCACTTCTCGGATGGTGAAGAAGACAGCCGGGTCATCAACCCTCAGGACATCCTTCCCTCCGCCGCTTTCATCATGTCGAAGAACTCCCTCAAGTTCTTCCTGATCAAGGCGGACGGAGCCGCCGAATACCGTCATATCGATCAAGTGATGGAACAGCTTCGCCAGGCTAACGTCCGGAACATAGCCATGCTGACCCAGCAAGAGGGCACGGGCTAGGGAGAGCAACACATGAAGCTCAAGAAGCGGAAAGAAGATCCGGAGATTCCGACATCGTCGATGGCGGATATCGCGTTTCTCCTCATCGTCTTCTTCATGGTGACTTCGGTGTTCTCGGTGACGCGCGGCCTGGAGTTCCAGCTGCCGCGCAACGATCAGAACCAGCCGCAGGACCAGACCGCGGAAGAAGCCGTTCACATTCACATCGAGCCCGGGATTTCCAACTGCTCGTTCGTAGTCGACCAGCAGCCGATGAATCTCTCGGACATCAACGTCTACCTGCAGCCCAAGCTTGCAAGGAACCCGAACAAGTTCGTCATCATCGACCCGGCGCCCGACGCGCCCTATCGGTGCATGGTGGACGCCTTCGACGAGCTGAAGCAGGGTGATGTGAAGAACATCTCGATTCCGACGGCTGCCGAGAAGGCCGCCTGGGGATCCATCCTCTAACCGGGAGACAGACGATGGCCGATCCGAAGAAGGGCGAAACCCAAGTCTTTTCCCGCAAAGAAGGGGAGATCCAGGAGAACTACTGGCGCGAGAGCTCCGCGATGGTCATGGCGGAGGCGAACCAGGACACGCAATCGATGAAGGTCGCGTGGATCGGGGCGCTGATCTTCCATTTCCTCCTGTTCATCACGGTGTTCCCGTCGATGGGCGGCACGGAGTTCGTGCCGGAAGAGCGCGACGTGGTGGTCGTCAAGCGCTACAAGCCGCCGACCCCGCCGAAGGAACAGCCGAAAAAGAAGGTCGTCAAGAAGACGGCCTCCCGTGTGCCCATTCCTGACCCGACTCCGGACGAGCCCGAGCCGATCGTGGCCGAAGAGGTCGAGTTCGTCGAGGACGTGGACGTGCCCGTCGATACCGACTTCGTCGTCGGCGCTCCCACCGGTGGCCCGCCGGTCATCGACCAGGGACCGATGCGGGTCGGCGGCGATATCCAGGAGCCCGAGCGCATCCATTACGTGCAGCCGGTTTATCCGGAGCTTGCGCGGCGCGCCCGCATGGAGGGAGCCGTCATCCTGCAGGCGACCATCGATACGCAGGGCAACGTCAAGGACGTCGAGATGCTCCGTCCCCTGGGCCTCGGCCTCGACGTCGCCGCCATGGAAGCGGTGAGGCAGTGGAAGTACACGCCGACTTTCTACAATGGTCGGCCGGTCGAGGTGCTGCTTACGGTGACGGTGGTCTTCGAGCTCATTCAGGATTCCTGAAGGCAGCAAACCCAAAAAAACCGAGGTGATAGCGATGAGAGCCAACCGCTACGTGGTAGCGATCGTCGGCGTCGCGCTCGCCGTCAGCTTCGCGCTGCCGGGAGTGGCGTCGGCTCAGGACGAGAAGTGGCAGCAGGCGCTGCGGGCGTACGAGCAGCGGAACTTCGACCAGGCCGAGACCTTGTTCCGCGAGGTCTGCTCCGAGTACGAAGATGCCGGTGTGCCCTGGGGCTGGTGCCACATGACGCTGGGCGTGGTGCTGGCGGAGCAGGGCCCCACCAAGCGCCAGGAGGCGCTGGCCCAGCTCGAGATCGCCAAGGATCTGGTTACCGAGGACATCGAGCGGTACCGGACGAACTTCGCCATTGCCAACATCCACCTGCTGAACAGGGACTGGGGGCAGGCGGTTGCCGCGGTGAACGATGCCGCGGCTTTCGCCGGCCCGGAGCAGGCGGCTGCGATCGCCAAGGTCAAGGGCCAGGCCTACTACCAGCAGCAGGAGTGGCAACAGGCCGCGACCGAGCTCTCCAAGGCGCTCGACGGCAAGGCGGGCGAAGCTAACCTGCACGCCTGGCTGGGACGCTCGTACTTCGAGCTGGGGCAGAAGGGCGAGGCCCTGCCGGAGCTGATGCAGGCGGCGCAGATCGACCGCAACAACCGCATCGGTTTGTACTTCGCCGCCCGGATCCACTTCGAGAACGACGAGTTCGGTCAGGCCGCCACGCTGGCCGAGCGCGCCATTCAGGCGCACCCGCAGGACACGAACATCCGCAACCTCCTGGGTATGGCTTACCTCGGTGACGACCGCTTCGCCGACGCCATCCAGCAGTTCGAGGTGGTGATCGGCGAGCGCCCGAACGACGCGATCGCCATCTACAACCTCGGCCAGGCCTACCTGGCGCAGGAAGACTGGGGGCGTGCCGCCGAGCAGTTCCAGAAGGCGCAGAACATGTTCGACGCGGGGAGCGCCACCCAGGGGCAACTGCTCTACGACCTCGGGATCGCGCTCGAGAGCCTCGGTCGCTACCCGGACGCGCTGCAGGCCTTCCGCGATTCGGCGGCGATCAACGAGACGACCAACGTCCAGGACGCCATCGACCGCGTGCAGGAACGGATCCGGCGCGGTAAGGGCGGCGGCGGGTAGCAGCGGCGGGGCGACGCCGTCTGCGGCGGTGGTGCTAGGCGCCCAGGCTTTCGAGAAAAATCTCGTAGCGGTCGACGATTCGGGGCCAGCTATAGTTCTCGCGAACGTAGCTGGCCCCTTTTTGTGCCATCGCCGCCCGCAGGCGGTCGTCCGCGAGGAGCAGGGCGAGGGCGCCGGAGAACTCCTCGTAGCTCTGGTAGTAGAGGCCGGCGTCGGCGCCGCGGCAATGCTCGACGGCCGCTCCTGCGGCGGCGTTGACCAGCGGTGGCGTGCCTGCCGCCATGGCTTCCAGCACGACGATGCCGAAGCTCTCCAGCGGAGAAGGGGACAGCAGGACGGTCGCTTCCCGCAGCGCCTGGATCTTCTCGTTGTCGTCGACGAAACCGAGCACCTCGATCCATTCCTCTTTCGGCACCTCCATGGCGACCTCGCCGATGAGGCGGAGCCTCAAGGGGACCCCGGTGCGCCGGCGAAACCGGTCGACGTGGTCGATCATCTCGGCGACCCCCTTGCCGGCCTCGATGCGTCCGGCGTAGAGGGCCACAGGCGCCTCCTCGGCCTCTGACGTCTCCGTCGTCGCAGACTCCGGCATAGCCGCCGCGGGGACGTCCGAACGGGCTGTCTGGGCGCCGTCAGGGCCCTTGTCGAGCGCCTCCAGGCCGTCGATGCCGACGCCGATGACCTCCTGCTTCACCGGCAGCCGGGCGAACCGGCGCCGGACGAAGACGGCCTCCGACCGGGTGTTGAAGATCATCCCCGCCGGCAGGCGAAAGATCGGATCGTAGATCTCCAGGTAGATCGGCGCCTCGTCGTGCGCCGTCGGCACGAGGACGCTGCGCTCCGGCGCGACATGGATCCCGTGCACGGTCGGATAGTAGAGATAGGTGAAGAAAAGCAGGCGCTCGAAGTCCGGCGACGCGCCGTGCAGGTGATCGACGAGCCGCGGCGCGTAGGGGCCCTGCGCCTGCACCCAGGAAGTCTGTGCCCGGGCGTCATGCGGGTTGCCGAAGAGCTCCTCGGACGCGGCGTTGAAGGCGTTGATGTCGCGCTCCTGCTCCGCCCGGAAGCGACGCACGGGGACAGGTTCGGCACCGTCGATCCCCTCGGCGTACTCGTTCGCCCAGGTCCGGTACGAGCGGGCGCAGGTCGTCATCACCTCGACGTCGTGGCCGCGCTCGGCGAGACCCTCGACGACGCCGCGACAGAGACGCTCGGCGCCGCCGACGATGTCGCCGCCGTAGCGCTGCACGACGGCCCCGATTCTCATGAAAGCGCCTCCAGCCACCGGTCCAGGACGACGCCGGTATCGAAAGCCGCCGCCCGATGCCGACCGGCGCTCGAAAGCTTGTCGCGCAAGCCGGCGTCCGTCGTCAGCAGGGCGAGCGTCTCGGCCCAGGACGCGGGGTCGTCGGAATCGGCCAGCAGGCCGGCGCCTCCCAGCGTCTCCGGGACGGCAGCGGCCCGCCGGGCGACGATCGGTACACCGCAGGTCATCGCCTCGAGCAACGGAGCGCAGAATCCTTCGTGCACGCTGGTACAGACATACGCCGAGGCGTGTCGGTAGTAGGTGACGAGATCCGCGAGCGACACCTTGCCGGTGAAGCTCACCCGGCCGTCCAGCTTCAGCTCGCCGTGTAGCTCGATCAGGGCGTCCACGTAGGGTTCCAGCCCGCGGGTTCCACCGACGACGATGAAGCGGGCCTCGGGGTCGACGTATCGCAGGTAGTACGCCGCGGTTCGGAGGAAGTCCTCGATGCGCTTGTTCGGTGCGACCCGTCCAACCGTGATGAACGTCGGCATTGGCGTTCGGGCAAGGTCGGCGTCGAGCACTGGATTCACCGGCCCGTGCATACGCCCGAGGTCGAGGGGGAGAGGCACCGTGGCGGTGCGCTCGAAGCCGGCGCGCTCGAGGTCGGCGGTGTTGTACTCGGAAACGCCAATGGCGAGGTCGATGACGCCGGACTCCGCCATCGTCCGCAGCTGCCGGCGACCCAGGGCCGTGAGTCGCGCCACCTCCGGAAGGTGTGGAAGGAGCGTCTCCGGTGGGGTCAGGTTGTGGTAGACGATCACCCGCCGGCCGTTTCGGACGCGGAGGACATCGAACAGTGGCGACGGGATGTTGAAGTGCACGATCGTGGTATCTGCGGCACCGGCCGCGGGGAGAGCATCGATCGGATCGACGCTCTCGGCCATGTCGTCGTCGACGCTCAGTGCGTAGACGCCCGCGAGCCTGCCGGTTTGTCGCAGCTTGCTCGCCAGGGAAAGTGCCGCGTCACCGGTGGCGTCGCCGGCATGTGCCGCCGCCAGCAGCTGGTCGACCCGGGCGGCGGTCACCCGATCAGGCCCGCCGATTCGAGGTTGTCCATCAGGGCCCTCACCAGCTGCTCGGTCTCGAGTGTTGCGAGCGCTTGCCGTTGTCGTTGCAGAAGCTGCCGGCGCAGGTCGCCGTCCGTGATTGCGAGATGCGCGGCCTCGGCGAAAGCGGCCGGGTCCTTGTCCTGCAGCAGCAGGACACCGCGACCGGTGGAGTAGGGGATCGCCGCCGCGGCGTACGCCACCACGGGCAGCTCCCGGTGCATCGCCTCGAAGATCGGCACGCAAAACCCCTCGTGTTCGGATGCGCAGACGAAGCAATCTGCGACCCGATAGTAGGCGTTGAGCTCGGCCTGTGAAACGTGTCCGGTGAAGTACACCTCGTCGAGGCCGAGGTCGGATGCCAGATTGTTCAAGGCATCGAAGTACAGGACGAAGCTGCGGTACTCGCCGACGATCAGCAGGCGGCTGCGGTGGTCGATGCACCGACGGTAGTAGGCGAACATGCGCAACAGATCCTCGATCGCCTTGTTGGGAACACAGCGCCCGACGAACAGGAGGTTCGTCCGGTCGTCGTCGAATCGATCGAGGACCATCGGGTCGGGCGGTTCGTCGAGCCGGCTCATGTCGACGATGAGGGGGAGAACTCCGGTGTTCCCGTAGCCGAGGTCGGCGAGCTCGCGGCGGTTGTACTCCGAGTCGCCCAGCGCCAGCGTGGTTCGCTCGGCGAGCGTGGCGAGCTCGACGCGCCCCCGCTGGCAATCGCGAGCGATTCCCAACGAGTACGGCGCGAACCACTCCGCCGGTGTGATGTTGTGATAGATGAGCACCAACCGGTCCTCGATCTCGCGCGCCAAGGCGGAGACCTTCGAGCCCAGCGAGAAGTGCAGCAGGGCGACGTTGTCCGGGCCGCTGACCTCGCGATACTCCTGGTACGGACGGACCTCGCCCGCCATGCGGGCATCGACAAGCTCGACGAACACGTCGGACGCGTACCCCGCCGCCCGCAGTGCGTCGCGCACGGTGAAGATCTCCGCGCCGATCGCATCGCCGTATGCGGCCGATACTGAAAGCTGGTGGATCGCCGGCCTCGTCATGCGGATCGCCGACCTCTTCTCGGGGATCGCCGGCCTCTCATGCCGACAGCTCGTCGAGGATCTTCTCGTACTTCGCGCCGATCACGGGCCAGCGGTAGTTGTCGGCGAAGTACTGATGGCCGGCGGCCCCACAGGACCGACGCAGGCGATCGTCCGCCATCAACAACTCGAGCGCCTCGACAAACTGTCCCGCGTCGGCGTAGTGCAGCCCGCCGTTGCTGCGTTCGACCTGGCCGCGGAGTACGTCGCAGTGGGCGTTGGCGAGCACCGGCTTGTGCAACGCCCAGGCCTCGAGCAGAACCATCGACAGGCTCTCGTAGAACGACGGCATCACCAGCAGCGCCGCCGCCGCGAGCGCATCGAACTTCTGTCGCTCGTCGACGGCGCCGACGTGTACCACGTCCGGGCCCTCGGGGATCGGGATCACCGGGTTGCCGGCGAGGACCAGAAGCGGTGGTGCCACACCGCGTGCCTTGAATGCGTCCACTGCCCGAGCATGGAAGTCGAAGAGCTGCTTGCAGCCCTTGTTCTCGTCGATGCGACCGACGTAGAGCAAAAAGGGCCGTTCGACGCCGAACTCGGCGCGGAATCGATCGGGGTCGACATCGGCGCCGGCGCCACCGATCTCCCCCGGCTCCCGTATGCCGACGCCAACGACTTCCCCGGGGACGGAGTCCGCGCCGCTACGATCGAGAATCATGTCACGCTCCTCGTGGGAGTTGTACATGATGGCACGGGCCGAGCGGAACAGCGGGTAGAAGATCGGCAGATCGATCGCCGGATCCGGCTCGGCTGTGGGCACGAGAATCGCCCGTCCTTCGGCGGCCCGCATCGCGTGGTACGTCGTCCAGTAGCGGTACGAGAAGCAAATCCAGAAATCGAACCGATCGCGGTATTCGGCGATCCAGGCACGCATCGCCGGGCTGTACGGTCCTTGCGCGTCGAGCCACGCGTCGGCGTCGGCGTCGCTGTGCGAACGGAAGAACACGCGCTCCTGCAGACGGCCGAATTGGTCCAAATCCCGGGCACGGCGGACGGGGAAACGCCAGACCGGGATCCCGTTGACGCTGTCGATGCCGGGCGGGTAGGCGTTCGCCCATGTGAGGTAGTCCTGCGCGCAGGTGCTGACCACCTCGACCTCGTGCCGGCGTGCGAGCAGCTCGGCGATGAGCCGGCAGTGCAGCTCGGCGCCGCCGCGGATCTCTACGCCGTATCGCTGAACTACGAACGCGAGCCGCATACGTCGAACCGGTGCCCAGCAGGCCGTGGTGAACGTGTGATGGGTCTGGCGAAGGGGAGTTGCGTGAGAGGACAAGGCGGGCCGACGAGGGCGATGCCGGACGTATCGTCGAGGAGGTCCAACGCGGTCATCGCGCGCAACCCCCCTTCGCCCAAAGGGTTACGAGGTAAAGAGGCCGTCTGCGGTGTTCCCGCTCCTCGACGATGCGCACCGGCATCGCCCTCGTCGCGGCGCCTTGCATCCAGCCTCTTTTCCTCGTAACCAGACCCATCACACGTTCACCACGGCCTGCTCGGGGTCAATCGTCGCCGCCGACGTGTTTCCGTTGGCTGTCGAGCTCCTCGATCCGGCGCGACATCGTCTCCAACCGCGCCTCGAGATCCGCTACCTGGCCGATCAACTCGTGCAGGGCTTCGGCGACGCCGAGGTTGACCTTGAATTGCTTGTACAGGGGCAGGTCCAGGTTGGCGAACAGTTTCACCACCGGCCGTACCATCCGGCGGGTTCCGGCGACGAGCAGGCCCGCTCCACGGCGCTTCGATTCGATCAGGTCGTCGGGGCTGACGTTCCACGACCCTTCGAGCTGCAGCTCGCGCTGCAGCTCGTACGGCCTACGATCGTCGAGGTCCATGGCGGCCCGCACGCGGGCGCGGGCTCGCTCCTTGCGGGCCTCGGGAAGGTCGGCCGCAGCTCCGGCGCCGCGGCGGGAGCGCTCTCTGATCTGGGCCATCAGGTCGACCACGTCGACGTCTTCGTAGTCGATTCGGTACTCTCCGGCGGCGTGAGCGTCCGTCGTCATGAAAGGCCTTTGGCATGAAGGGGCGGCTCGCGCAGATGCGCACGAACACCGTTTGAGCGCCCCATTCTACCAGGATGCCGGGTGCGTGCCGCTTGCGGTGAAGAGTAGGCGGTGCGGCGAACGGCCCGCCATGGAGCGAGCGGTCTGCCCTGGAGCCGATGGCCCGTCCTGCAGTCGACCGCCCGCCGATCACCGGGACGGCTCCGGCGCGGCTAGCGAAAGTACAGGAGGACAATCACCAGCGCGCCGTACAGCAGCACGGTGAGGATCAAGGGCTTGTCGCGCACCAGCGCCATCGACGGATCGCCGGTGCTCTCGTCCTGCTGCACAAGGTGGAGATAGTGAAACAGTCCGTACATCACGAACGGCAAGGTCAGGATGAGGCGGGCGTTGCCGAACTTTTCGACCGTCTCCTGGTCGGTCGTGTAGAGCGCGTAGGACAGCAGGGTGGCGGCGGCGGAGATGACCAGGAACTGGTCGAGGGTCGAGCGCGAGTAACCGGAGAGGCTCTCGCGGTGCGCCGCGGCGTTTTCGGTGAGGGTGCTGAACTCGTGCCGGCGCTTGGCGAACGAGATGAACACCGAGCCGAACGAGGTACAGATGAGCAGCCAGGAGGACATCGGTGCGTCGATCGCCTCGACCCCGGCGACGGCGCGAAGCAAGAAGCCGGTCGCCACGCACAGCGTGTCCAGGATCGGTTGCCGCTTGAGGGCGAGGTTGTACGCCAGCTGCAGAACGAAGTAGCCGGCGATCACCGCCAGTAGCCGGTCATTGATCGCCCACGCCCCGGCCAGGGCGGCCGCCCCCAGCACGATCGCGGTCACCGCGGCCACCGGCACGCTCACCCGGCCGGCGGCGATCGGGCGGTTGCGCTTCTCCGGGTGGTGCCGGTCCCGCTCTCGGTCGGCGATGTCGTTGAACAGGTAGACCGCCGAGGAGGCGGCGCAGAAGATGACGAACGCGGCGACCGAGAGCAGCCCCATGTCCGGGTTGCCGAGCTCCTGGGAAAACACCAGGGCGGCGAAGACCAAGACGTTCTTGGTCCACTGGTAGGGCCGTAGGGCTCGGAAGAGGTCGAACATGGCGTCAGGCAAGCTACCAGCCGCGCGACGCGAGGGTCAATCACTCTCGTAGGCGCCCGGCAGAGCGTTCCGCCGGTCCGGGCCTGATATCTTCGGTCCATGGCCAACCCACGCGTTTCCGAGCTCACCGCAAACCGCCTGCCGTTGTATTTGAGATGCCTCACCCAGCTCGAGGAACAAGGAGCGACGACGGTTTCAAGTACCACGATGGCCGAAGAGCTGGGTATCACCTCTGCGCAGGTGCGGCGTGATCTGGCTTCGTTCGGTGGTTTCGGCGTACGCGGCGTCGGCTACGACGTGCAGCGACTGCGCGGCGAGCTCGAGCGCATCCTCGGGCTGGACCGAACGCTGCAGGTCGTCATCGTCGGCGCCGGAAACCTGGGACACGCCCTCGCCGACTATCCGGGGTTCGGGGGCGGCGGTCTCAAGGTCGTCGCGCTGTACGACGTCGACCCCGCCAAGGTCGGCGAGGCGACGCGCGGCGGCGTGCCGATTCAGCACTTCGACGAGCTCGACGAGGTCGCCGGAAAGATCGATGTCGGTATCGTCGCGGTCCCCGCCGAGGCGGCCCAGAGTGTCGTCGATCGGCTGGTCGAGGCCGACGTGCGCGCGGTGCTCAACTTCGCTCCGGTACGCCCCCGCGTGCCGCGGGGCTTTCGCTGCAAGAGCGTCGACCTGACCCTGGAGCTCGAGAGCTTGTCTTTCTTCCTGTCTCTGCCCGCCAACGTGACCCGCGATGCGGCCGGCGAGCGGTCGGCCGGCGAGGCCGCCAACGGCCCTGCACGAGACGGCCCTACATGAGAAAAACCGCCGCCTCCCGCGGGGGGAGGGCGGCGGTCTTTCGACTCTGACTGCGGTCGGGTTCAGGCGCCCCAGCGCAGGAAGATGAGTACCAGGCCGATCAGCAGCGTGTAGATGGCCAGGGACTCGATCAGGACGAGGCCGATGATCAGCGAGCCGCGGATCTGGCCGCCGGCGCTCGGGTTGCGGGCCATGCCCTCGCAAGCGGAAGCCACGGCGCGTCCCTGCGCCGTGCCGCAGACCGACGATGCGATGGCCATGCCGAAAGCCGCGGCGATGGCGATCCACATACGGACGTCGTCGGTCCCGGTCGGGGCCTCATTCACGGCCTGGGCGGCAACGCCCATCGCGGGTGCGACCACCATGAGCGCGAGCAGGGCAGAGAGGGCGACGAGTCCCTTCTTCCTCGACATTCGACTTCTCCTTTCAAACGCGCGCGTCATTGATGTCCGCGCGCATCGCTGTTCGAATCAGTGCCCGTGCTCGAGTGCACCGGCGATGTAAACCATGGAAAGCATCGTGAACACGAACGTCTGCATGAAGGCGACGAACACGCCCAGAGGGGCGAAGACGAGCGGCAGCCCGACTGGCAGCAGGATGAAGAAGACGCCGGCCAGGGTGTGCTCGGCGAAGATGTTGCCGAACAGACGAATCGCGAGAGACAGAGGGCGAGAAAGGTGGCTGAGCACCTCGATGGGGATCATCAAGGGCGCCATGGCAGGCGGGTCGCCGATGAACTGCTTGGCGTAACCCCAGCCCTGCGCCCGTATCCCCAGGAAGTTGTAGTAGACGAACGACATGACGCCCAGGGCCGCGGTGGTATTCAGGTCGCCGGTCGGCGGCTGGAACCCCGGCACGTTGGTGATCAGGTTCGAGGTCAGGATGAAGAACGCGAAGCCCGCCATGACGGGAAAGTACTTCCGACCGCCCGGACCGATGAAGCCGTCGAGCATGGCGTTGATCGACTCGATGCCGATCTCCAGCAGCTGCTGCAACTTGGATGGGCTGTCGACAGAGAACGTCCGCGACATCGGAATGAAGATGATCGCGCTGGCAACGACGATGAACCAGGCGATCACGCCCTGATCCGGCAGGTGCGCCTCGTGACCGGTGATTCTCCCGACCAGCGAGTTCAGCAGGATGGTGATCGTAGATAGCTCGTGTTCCATCGGAGCTTGTCGAGATTAGCGGCCCGGAGGCGCAGAGAGGACCTCTGAGAACATTTCGATGATTACCGCGAGAACCAGTATCGAGAGGCCCAAGGCAACGGGAATCGGGTGTACCCCCGGCAAGGCGAAGATACCATAGAGAATGAGGCCCATCAACACGACGCGAAACGCAAAAAGCACCAGCTGAAGGGGGTTTGCGGCCGGTTTTGCGGATCCGAGGATGCGCGTCGCCAGGCGCTCCAGGAAGATGAAATTGAGCATGATGAGGGCCCCGCCGAGTAGCGCTCCGACGACAGCCATCGGCTGCCGCCAAACGGCGGCGACGATCACCGCGATGAGAATCATCGACACGGACGCGTTGCGTCGCAGCCGGTGCACCAGGGCGTCGTAATCGTAGGGCTCGTCGGCCGAGCCGCCGGCGCCGCCGTGGTTTCGATCAGACATCTCGATCACGAGCCACGGTCTGAAGCAGGTTCCGGATCGCCGCCGCCACGCCGAACCCCAGGCCGATGATGGCAAACAACGGTAGTGTGCCGAGCCACTGGTCGATCATGTAGCCGCCGAAGAAGCCCAGCGCCGTGGACACCGGGAACATGATGCCGACGGTCGCATAGTGTGCGTACTGCCGGGTGATGGACAGCAGAGAGACGCCCGATTCTTTTTCCTTGTCGCGGTCGGGGCGATCATCTGCGGAGGTCATGACTCACGGGCTCGCTTGCTCGCGTGTGCGAGCGCCCCCGGAATCGCTCGCCTGTTCACGCTGCCCGTTTCTTCACGCCGTCCGCCTCTTCGCGCCGTCCCCCTCGTCACGCTGTACGCCTCGTCATGCCTCGAGCCGTGTCGTGCTCGGCCCCCGGGGCGCAATGGCACCGCCGGCTCCTCACGCCCGGCAGCTTACGGCAGCAGTGCGGATGCGCCGGCGGCCCAATCGAGGAAAGGCGAGGCCCAGATTCCGACCACGACGGTCATCACGACGGCCACGCCGATCGTCAGCGTCAACGGTGTGGAACGCACCAGTGCGGTGTCCTCGACGGGCTCGTGTACGGCCATGACGACGACGATGCGCAGGTAGTAGAAGATCGAGATCGCTGCGTTGATGGCGCCGACCACGGCCAACCAGATCCAGCCCGAATTGATCGCGGCGGCGAACACGTACCACTTGCCCAGGAATCCGGCCAGGGGCGGGATGCCGCCCAGCGACAGGAGGAAGATGAGCATGGCGAAGAACGCGCCGTAGGATCGCTGGGCCAGGCCGCCGAAATCCTCCACGTTCTCTCCGGCGAGCCCGTTGCGGCGCAGCAGGACCACCGTTCCCCAGGCGCCGACGTTCATGAACGTGTAGGCGAACAGGTAGAACAAGGTGGCGGAGATGGCGAAGTTGCGGGCGTCGCCGTCGGTCGTGGCCGCGGCCACCACCCCCATCAGGGCGTTGCCCGCGTGAGCGATGCTCGAATACGCCAGCAGGCGCTTGATGTTCTGCTGCGTCAACGCCGCGATGTTGCCGACGAACATCGTCGCGGTCGCGAGAATGGCGAGCAGGAGCGCCCACGATTCCTGCATGGGCTCCAGTGCGACGACGAAGATCCGGATCAGGACGGCGAAAGCGGCCGCCTTCGAGGCGACGGTGATGAACAGCGACACCGTCGTCGGGCCGCCGGAGTACGCGTCGGGCGCCCAGACGTGGAAAGGAACGGCGGCGATCTTGAAACCCAGGGCGGCGGCCGTCAACACCAGTGCGGCGGTGGCCAGCGGGCTGGTCTCCAGCTCACCGGCGGCGATCGCTTCGGCGACACCGGCCAGGTTCGTGGTGCCGGCGAGTGCGTACAGCAGCGAGATCGCGTACAGGAAGATCGCCGACGACATGGCGCCGAGGATGAAGTACTTCATCCCGCCCTCGTTCGAGCGGCGGTCGCCCTTGAGGTAGCCGACGAGCACGTACACCGAAAGCGCCTGCAGCTCCAGCCCGACGAAAATCGAGATGAAGTCGACCGAGCGCGCCATGAACATCATGCCGAGCAACGCGGTCAGCAGGAAGAAGTAGTACTCCGGGTGGTGCGCTTCGTGGTCGTCGAGGAAGCGGATCGAAGCGGCGATGGCGAACGCCGCCGTGATCAGAAAGACGACGGAGAAGAAGATCCCGAATGCGTCGGTGCCGATCAGGCCGGCGAAGAACGTCTCGTCGGTCGGCGCCTGGCGCATGACCGCCACCAGGGCTGCGATGATGCCGGCGAGCGAGATCCAGGCGAACTGCGCCGGGTTTCGACGCGGCGCGTCGAGCGCCCCCCAGAGAAGGACGACCGAGGCGACGGCGGTGATGATGATCTCGGGGGCGATGGCCCAGAGATCCGCTGCCGAAAAGGGGATGCTTCCCATCGATCAGTTCTCCGGGTCGGAATCCGCGCTGGCGGCTTCGCGTTCCTGCTCTTCCAGCTGCAGTTGCAGCAGATCTTCCAGCGACGCGACCGGCTCTCCGGTGCGGGCCTGCATCGAGGCGATCGCCCCCTCTGTCGTGGGCAGCGGTGGCGGCGTCACCCCCGTGCCCTCGAAATACCCGGGACGCACCCGGGCGATGATGGCGTCGACCGGCGCCTCGATCATCTGTAAGAACGGCTTCGGGTAGATGCCCATGACGATCGCCGCGATGACCAGGGGAATCAGCGTCGCCATCTCGCGCATGTTGAGGTCGGACAGGCCGGCGATCTTCTCGTCCTTGACCTCACCGAGCATGACCCGCTGGTAGAGCCAGAGCAGGTAGGCGGCCGCCAGCACGACGCCCCAGACGGCGAAGAAGGCGTACTGGTGGCTCTCCTGGTACGTGCCCGCGAGGACCAGGAACTCGCCGATGAAGCCGTTCAGCGTCGGCATGCCGAGCGAGGCGAAGGCGATGATGGCGAACATCGTGGCGAACACCGGCATGACCTGCGCCAGGCCGGAGAAGCGGGCGATCTCCCGCGTATGCATGCGCTCGTAGATCAGGCCGACGATCAGGAAGAGCCCGCCGGTGGCGACGCCGTGGGCCAGCATCTGGAAGATGCCGCCCTGCAGCCCGACCGGGTTGAGCATGAAGATGCCCAGCGTGATGAATCCCATGTGGGAGACGGACGAGTAAGCCACCAGGCTCTTCCAGTCCTTTTGCATCAGCGCTACCAGGCCGCCGTAGATGATGGCGATGATCGAAAGGACGGCGATCAGCGGAACGAACTGGCGCGTCGCGTCCGGCAGGATCGGCAGCGAGAAGCGGACGAACCCGTAGGTCCCCATCTTCAGCAGGACGCCGGCCAGGATCACCGAGCCCGCCGTGGGCGCCTGAACGTGAGCGTCCGGCAGCCAGGTGTGGAACGGGAACATCGGCACCTTGATGGCGAAGCCGAGGAAGAAGGCCAGGAAGATCCACCACTGCATGTCGGTGGGGATGTTCAGCGTGTAGAACTCGAGGATGTTGAACGTGTACACGCCGGTCGTTTCGCCGATGTACAGGTACAGCGAGATGATGCCCAGCAGCATCAACACCGAGCCGAACAGCGTGTAGAGGAAGAACTTGATCGCGGCGTACAGGCGGTTGTCGCCACCCCAGATGCCGATGAGGAAATACATCGGCACCAGCATGACTTCCCAGAAGACGTAGAAGAGGAAGAAGTCGAAGGCGACGAAGACGCCGAGGATTCCGGTCTGCAGGAGCAGGAGCGCCGCGTAGTACTCCTTGATCCGCTTCTCGATGTAGGTCCAGGAAGAAAGCACAGATATGAAGCCCAGCGCCGTCGTCAGGATGACCAGTAGCATCGAGATGCCGTCCATGCCGATGAAGTACTCGACGCCGAGGGTCGGGATCCACGACACCTTGGTGACGTGCTGCAGCTGTGTCGATGCTGCGTCGAAGCCCTGCAGAAGGGTGAGCGAGAGCGCAAAGTCGACGAATGCCACCACGTTGGCGATCCACTTGATGGCGTTCTCGTTCGTCTTCGGGACGAACAGCGCGATCACCAGTGCACCCAGCAACGGGGTGAAAATGACGACCGTGAGCATCGAGATGTTCATCGGCACGGGCTCCTAGACGATTTCTTCAAAGAAACAGGTAAGCGCTAACGAGTAAGAAAATTCCGAGGGCGATGATCAGTGCGTAGTTCTGCACGTAGCCGGTCTGCCAGCCGCGGAACAGGCGCGAAGAGCGGGAAAGCTCGTCGCCGACGGCGTTGACGGCACCGTCGACCACCATGTCGTCGAAGGCGGTGCTCGCCGAGGCGCTCCGCTTGGTGGCGTTACCGACGCCGTTGACCGTTCCGTCGACCAGCGCGTCGTCGAGCACCCACAGGGCGTCGCCCGCGTCCTTCGTCCGGTTGACGAACAGGGCGTCGTACAGCTCGTCGACGTAGTACTTGTTCCACAGCACGCGGTGGGCGCCGCGGAAGCGCTCGAACATCGCCGTGGCGCGCTGCGGCATCTTCACGTAGTTGAGGTAGGCGAGGCCGATTCCTGCCAGCGCGACGGCGATCGAGGTAAGCATCAGCCCGAGCTCGAGGCCGTGGCCGGCGGCCTCTTCGGCGGCGTGCTCGGCTTCCTGCAGAATGCCGACGGCCGGCTGCACCGAAGCCAGCAGGGTGTCGCGCGCCGAGCTGATGGCGGCGTGGTGCTCCTCGCCACCGAGGGCGGGGGCGAGCCAGTCGAACAGGTTGAAGCGCTCGTGCAGCGCCGCCAGCGGGCCGATCCGCAGGACGCCCGGAATGCCGACGTAGCCCCCGATGATCGACAGCACCGCGAGCACCATCAGCGGCACGGTCATCGCGCGTGGGCTCTCGTGCGCGTGCGCCTCGACGTCCGGATCCATGCGCGACTCGCCCCAGAAGACGACGAAGTACATGCGGAACATGTAGAAGGCGGTGAGCCCGGCGACCAGCGTGCCGACGGCCCAGAAGATCGGGTGCCCGTAGGGGCCGGACCAGGCGTACCAGAGCACCTCGTCCTTGGAGAAGAAGCCCGCCAGGCCGGGAATTCCGGCGATCGCCATGCAGCCGACCAGGAAGGTCCAGTGCGTGGACGGCATGTACTTCTTCACGTTGCCCATCTTCCACATGTCGAGCTCGTCGTGCAGGGCGTGCATGACCGAGCCGGCGCCGAGGAACAGGAGCGCCTTGAAGAACGCGTGCGTCATCAGGTGGAAGACACCCACCGAGAAAGCACCGACGCCGCAGGCCAGGACCATATAGCCGAGCTGGCTGACGGTCGAATAGGCCAGTACGCGCTTGATGTCGTTCTGTACGACGGCGATGGTGGCCGCCATCAGCGCCGTGGCGGCCCCGATCGTCGCGACCGCACCCATGGCAAAAGGGGAGAGGGCGAAGAGCGCCGAGGACCGGGCGATCATGTAGACGCCGGCGGTGACCATGGTGGCGGCGTGGATCAGCGCCGAGACCGGCGTCGGGCCTTCCATCGCGTCCGGCAGCCAGACATACAGCGGGATCTGGGCGCTCTTGCCGGCGGCGCCGATCAGCAGGAAGAGGCACGCGGCGGTGATGGCGCCAGCACCCAGCGGAAACTCGTGCGCCGCCTCCATCACGTGGGAATACTCGACGCTGCCGAACGTGAAGAAGATGGTGAAGATACCCAGGATCATCCCCAGGTCGCCGACGCGGTTGACGATGAACGCCTTCTTGCCCGCGTCGCCGGCCGAGCGCTTGCCGATGTAGTAGCCGATCAGCAAATAGCTACACAGCCCGACTCCCTCCCAGCCGATGAACATCAGACCGTAAGAGTTGCCGAGCACGAGGATCAGCATGAAGAACACGAACAGGTTCAGGTAGGTGAAGAACCTGTAGTAGCCCTTGTCCCCGTGCATGTAGCCGGTGGCGTACACATGGATGAGGAACCCGACCCCCGTGATGATCAGGATCATCACTGCCGACAGCGGATCCAGAAGGAAGCCGAAGGGCACGTAAAACGGCGCCGCCTCTTCGTGCAGGGCGTCGTCGGTGAGGTGGGCGACACCGGAGGGGATCCAGTCGTAGAGGACGATCTCGTGGTGCCGTTCCTCGGCCGGAAGCTGCGCCAGGCCGGCCACCGCGCCAACCGAAAGCACGAACGAGGTGAAGATCGTGGCGCAGGCGATGAAGGCGATGACCTTCTCGTTGTTGATCCGCCGGCCGAGCAGCCCGTTGATGGCGACGCCGACCAGCGGAATCAGCGGGATGAGCCAGAAGAGGTCGAGCACGTTCCGGTCAGCCTTTCAGCAGGTTGAACTCGTCCACGTTGATCGCCTCCTTGTTGCGGAACAAAGCGATCACGAGTCCGAGGCCGATGGCCACTTCGGCGGCCGCGACGGTGATGGTGAAGATCGAGAAGATCTGCCCCGTGAGGTCGGGGCGGAAATGGGAAACGGCGATCAGGTTGATGTTGCCGGCGTTGAACATCAGCTCGAGCGACATCAGAACCATGATGACGTTCCGGCGGACGAGCACGCCGATGGCGCCGATGGCGAAGAGCATCGCCGAAAGCAACAGGTAGTGGTTCAGTCCGATGCCTTCCATGTCAGACCCGCTTCTTTGCCAGGTAGATGGCGCCGATCATGGCCACGAGCAGCAGCACGGAGACCACTTCGAACGGCAAGATGTACTCGGTGTACAGCGCCATGCCGACCGTCTCGACGTTGCCTCCGAGGCCGCGTAGCGTGGCGTCGAGGTCGGCGGCGGCCGGAGCAGCGCCGCCCTCGCTCCCGGCCCACAGCAGAAAGCCGAGCTCGGCCAGCAGCAGGCAAACGAGCAGTACCGCCGGCAGCCACTGTCGATGCAGGTACTCCATCCGCTGCATCTCGCCCAGGTTCACCAGCATGATGACGAAAAGAAACAGGACGACGATGCCGCCGGCGTAAACCATGATCTGCACGGCACCGACGAACTCGGCCTGCAGCAGGATGAACAGGGCGCCAACGCCGACGAACGACACCACCATCCAGATCACCGAGCGAACAAGCGCGCGGCTGGTGATCATCGCCAGGGCGCCGCCGAGGATGAACGCCGAAATGATGTAAAAGGCTACTTGCTCCACCGTTATCGCTCGTAGTGGACGATCGCGTGTCCCTTGTGCAGGATCGCGAGGTCATGGACGAGATCGGCGCGGTTGAACACCGCTCCCTCGAACTCGTTGGAGTGGTAGATCGCATCGACCGGGCAGACCTCTTCGCACAGACCGCAGAACATGCAGCGGGCGTGGTCGATGTAGAAGAACGATGCGTACTTCGAGCCCTTGCCGAGACCCTTTTCACCCTCGAGGACGATGCAGTTGTCAGGGCACGCCTTCTCGCACAAGAAGCAGGCGATGCACAGGTCTTCGTCCACCCGCAGGATGCCGCGATAGTTCGGATGCAACACCGAACGCTCGAGCGGGTAGCGGACCGTGACATTGGGTTTGAACGTATAGCGCAGCGTCGTCCACAGACCGGTCAACAGGTCGGTCAGCAGAGCCGTTGCCGCCAAGCTTTTCTTCGGAGCCGGCATCTCGGTACTTTCGGTTTTATTGCCGCCGCCGCTTCAGCCGGCGACGGAATCCACGACGAGAATCATCAGCCCGGTGACGAAAAGGTTGGCGATCGCCACCGGAATGAAGACTTTCCACCCGAGTCCCATCAGCTGGTCGTAGCGGTAGCGTGGGTACGTACCGCGCAGCCAGATGAAGAAATAGATGAAGAACCCGACTTTCAGGACGAACCAGATGAAGCCCGGAATGAAGTCGAGGAACGAGAGCATCTCGACGTTCGGGAAGGGGCGCATCCAGCCGCCGAGATAAAGCGTGACCAGGAGGCCGCTCATGGCGGTCATGGCGGCGTACTCGCCGAGCATGAAAAACGACCAGCGGAAGCCGGAGTACTCGGTGAAGTAGCCGGCGACGAGCTCGGCCTCGGCCTCGGGAAGGTCGAACGGCAGGCGGTTGGTCTCCGCCACCATGGCGATGATGAACATCACGAACCCGACGGGCTGTACGAAGACGTACCAGAGGCCCATGTCGCGTTGCGCCTCGATGATGCCGTTCAGCGACAGCGTACCGGCGATCATCAGCGTTGCCAGGATGGTGAATGCGAGGGCGATCTCGTAGGAGACCATTTGCGCCGCGGAGCGCAGCGAGCCCAGAAGCGGATACTTGGAGTTGCTCGCCCAGCCGCTCAGCACGAGCGAGTAGATCGACAGGCTCATGATCGCCAGCATGGCGAGCACGCCGACGTTGACGTCGACGATGCTCAGGCGAATGTCGTAGCCGAAGGCGGTGAATCCCTCGCCCATGGGCAGGAACGCCAGCGAGACGAGGCCGATCACCAGCAGGATGATGGGGGCGGCCTTGAAGACGGGAACGTCGGCGTTTCGCGGAGCGATGTCTTCTTTGGTCAGCAGCTTGACGGCGTCGGCGATCGGCTGCAGCAACCCGTACGGCCCCACCCGCATCGGCCCCAGTCGGCTCTGGATGAAGGCCAGCACCTTGCGCTCGACGTAGACGATGTAGCCGACCAGCAGCGGAAAGACCAGCAGGATGATCGTCATCAACAACAACGGGATGATGACGTTGTCCGACACCCAGGTGTTGTTCATCGATCGACGTCTCCGAGCACGATGTCGATGCTCCCGATGACCGTGACGACGTCGGCGATGAGCAGGCCCTTGACCATCTGGGTGATCGCCGACAGGTTGACGAAGGACGGCGCGCGGATCTTGCACTTGTACGGCTTGTCGCTGCCGTCCGAGATCAGGTAGTAGCCGAGCTCACCGCGGGGCGATTCGATGGCGTGGTAGATCTCTCGGTCCGCCGGGATCTTGAGCATCTTCGGCACCTTGCCGGTGATGGGGCCTTCCGGCAGGTTGTGCAAGCACTGCTCGACGATCTTGACCGATTCGCGCATCTCCTGGAGGCGCAGCACGTACCGACCGTAGGAGTCGCAGTCTTCGCTCACCGCGATGTCGAACTCGACCTCGTCGTAGGCGGCATAGGGCATCGCCTTGCGGATGTCGTGCGGCACGCCCGATCCTCGCAGCATCGGGCCCGAAAGCCCCATGTCGATGGCGTCTTCGGCACTGATGATGCCGACGCCGACCGTGCGGTCGAGCCAGATACGGTTGTTCGACAACAGCAACTCGTATTCGTCGACCCGATCCGGAAGGGTCTTGCAGAAGCCCAGGACCGCTTCGATCCAGCCCTCGGGCAGGTCGCGCCGAAGTCCTCCGGGGCGGAACGCCGTCGTCGTCAGCCGGTCGCCGAGCGCCGCCTCGAAGAAGTCCAGGATGACCTCGCGCTCGCGGATCGTCCACATCAGCATGGTCTGGGCGCCGATGTCCATGGCGTGGGTCCCCAGCCAGATCAGGTGCGAGGCGATACGGGACAGCTCACAAATCGCCGTGCGGACGTAGCGGGCGCGGTCTGAAACCTCGAAGCCGCCCAGCTTCTCTACCGCTTCGACGTATCCGAGGTTGTTGTTCGGCGCCGCGAGGTAGTCCGTCCGGTCGGTGAAGGGGACGTTCTGGTAGTAGTTGCGGGTCTCGCAGAGCTTCTCGGTGCCGCGGTGCAGGTAGCCGATGACGGGCTTGCAATCGACGATGGTCTCGCCATCGAGATAAAGAACGAGACGGAGAACCCCGTGCGTCGAGGGGTGCTGCGGCCCCATGTTGAGTTCCATCTCGTGGGTTTTCAGCATCTTCGTCGATTCTCCGCCGGTCAGCCTTCGCCGGGCTCGCCGCCGTCTTCGCTTTCGGGCGCCGGCGGCTTCGGGGTCCACAGCGCCCCGACCACACCGGCGCTCGAAATGAGGCGCTCCTGCTCGGTCATTTCGTAGTCACCGCGGATGCGGTCGAACCGCCCGCCGCGGAAGGCGGCCTGCTGCCGCGTCAACAGCTCGATGTTCGGGCCCTCGAGCGGGTAGTCCTTGCGCAGCGGATATCCCTCCCAGTCGTCCGGCAGGAAGATGCGCTCGAGCTCCGGGTGGCCGAGGAACTCGACGCCGTACAGGTCGTAGGCCTCGCGCTCGTGCCAGTTCGCGGTCCCCCAGAGGTCGACGACGCTCGGAACACCCTCGCCGTCGGCACAACCGACCTTGACCGTGGCGAAGTGGTTCTTCGGAATCGAGTACAGGTGGTAGACGACGTCGAAACGGGGCGTCCGCTCTGTCCAGTCGACGACGGTGAGGTCGGCGAGGTACTCGAAGCGGGTGGATTCGTCGTCACGGAGCCAGGTAAGGACCTCGAGGAGGTTGTCCGCTTCGACCCGGAAAACCGGGTTGCCGCCCGTATCCTCGCTTTCCGCCACGACGGCGGGGAACTGGCCGGTCACGGCGGTAACGAGCGGATGCGGCTCCGGCGGGGCGACGGCCTCTTCGGCGTCGGGGGCCGCGGCCTCGGCGCCTTCGGTTTTCGGCTCGGCTCCGCTTTCGGGCTTGTCGTCTGCCATGTTCGTCTCGAGGGCTGCTGCTCTCGGCGCTGGCCGAGGGTGACGTTACTTACGCAGTACGTGCATCTCGTCGATCTTGTCCTGGAGTCGCAGCACGCCGTACAGCAGGGCCTCGGGGCGGGGAGGACATCCGGGAACGGAAACGTCTACCGGAACGATGCGGTCGACGCCTTGCAGGACGCTGTAGGTAGGGTAGGGGCCGCCGCACGTGGAGCACGATCCCATCGAAATGACCCACTTCGGATCCGGCATCTGGTCGTAGAGCCGCTTGATGATCGGCGCCATCTTGAGCGTCACGGTGCCGGCGACGATCATCAGGTCCGCCTGCCGCGGCGTGGCGCGAAAGACCTCCGCGCCGTAGCGCGCCATGTCGAAGCGCGAGCAAGTGGTGACGATCATCTCGATGGCGCAGCAGGCGAGCCCGAAAGTCATCGGCCAGATGGCCGACCTGCGGGCCCAGCTGATGACGCCGTCGACCGTCGTCGTCAGGATGTTTTCTTCGAACTTGTGCTCGGCTAGACCCATTCGAGTGCCCCGCGTCTCCAGGCGTACACGTAACCGAATATGAGGATGGCGATGAAGATCGCCATTTCGATGAACCCGAAGAGCGCGAGCTGTCGATACTGCACCGCCCAGGGGAACAGGAAGACCGTTTCCACGTCGAAGATCAGGAACAGCATGGCCACGATGTAGAAACGAACCGAGAAGCGCTGGCGGGCGTCGCGGACCGGCTCGACGCCGCACTCGTACGGCTCCAGCTTGCCCTCCTGGTCACGCCCGGTCGGCCGAATCAGGCTCCCCGCCAGCAGGCCGATGGCGGCGAACACGATGGCGGCGAAGGCGAAGATCGCGATGGGCAGGTAGGCGGACATGGTGGGGTTCGAGCGTGTGTCGGGGTGGAGCGAACGAGGATGCCTGCAACCTTCGTTTTTCTACCACAGCCCCCCGGGGCTGTCAATCAACCGCGGCGCTCGTAAATCTCCGTAACACGTTGATATGTAAGAACTTGCAGACTTGCTACTTTCTCAGTGTCCAGATCAGCGGAAGCCAGAGCTCGCGCGCGAGCGGAACCCGCCGGTCGTTGAGCAACAGCTCGATCTTGCCGGAGCCGATCGAGGCTTCGGCCAGGTGATAGAGTTCGTGAAATTCCTCGATCTGGGACAGGGCGAAGGTCGTGCGGCGGCTCGGATCGCTCGCCTCGGACCCGGGCTCCGATTCCGACTCCTCGGCGACGGCTTCGATCTTCTCCCCGACCTCGGCGGCTTCCCCGCGGAGCACCGGATAGACCATGGTGATGCGGAACGGCGTGACAACCTGTTCGGGATAGAGGAGCCGGGCCAACTCGGGGGTCAGGGTCTCGAGAAGGGCGGCGTCCTCATCGGGCAACGCAGACGGAGCGGATCGATCACTCATGGCGGCGCAGCGTAGCAAGGCGAAGGAAGGCGGACAAGCGGACGCGCTCCGCCGGCTGCCGGCCGTGGACCGCCTTTTGGAGGTCCCGGAAGTCGCCCGCTGGGCCGACGACAGCGGCTATGCGCGGGAGTTCGTCATCCGGGCGGTGAACGCCTACCTGGACCGGATCCGCGCCCGCGTGTTGTCGGGGGACCTGGGAGAGGCCGGCGTGGAGGAGAGCCTGGAGAGCGCCGCCGAGGGCATTCGCGCGTGCGCCGCGGCGATGGCCGCGCCCCATCTGCAGCACGTTATCAACGCCACCGGCGTCGTCGTGCACACCAACCTCGGTCGGTCCCCCTGGCCGGCGGGAGCGGCCGAGCGCGTCGCCGAGCTCTCACAGCGTTATTTGAACCTCGAGCTCGACCTCGCCTCCGGCGGACGGGGCCAGCGTGCCGAGGCGATCGAGCGCCTCGTTTCCCGCTTGCTGCCGGGCGCCGGCACCGCGGTGGTCAACAACAACGCTGCCGCCGTTCTGCTGGTGCTGAACACGGTCGCCCCGGGGAAAGAGGTGATCGTCTCTCGCGGTCAGCTCGTCGAGATCGGCGGGTCGTTCCGTATCCCCGAGGTGATGGAGAAGAGCCAATCCGTCCTGCGCGAGGTGGGAACCACCAACCGTACTCGCCTGGCGGACTTCGAGGCCGCCATCGGCCCCCGCACCGGCGCCCTGCTCAGCGTCCACCCGAGCAACTATCGGGTCGTCGGGTTCACCGAAGAGGTGGATCTCGCCGAGCTGGCGGAGCTCGGCCGCCGCCACGACGTCGCGGTCGTCGAGGACCTCGGCAGCGGCTCCCTCTTCGACCTGCACGAGATCGGCATCCGCGACGAACCCACGGTTGCCGACCGCCTGGCCACCGGCGTCGACCTCGTCTCCTTTTCCGGCGACAAGCTGCTCGGTGGCCCGCAGGCCGGCTTCATCGTCGGCAATCCCGATTGGATCAAACGCCTGCGCGCCAACCCGCTGTACCGGGCGCTCCGGCTGGACAAGACCACCACCCTGGCACTCGAGGCGACCCTCGCCGCCTACGTCACCGGCAACCTCGACGAGATCCCGGCAGTGCGCATGTTGAGCGCCCCGGTAGAGGAGCTCCGGGGCCGGGCCGAGGCGCTTCTCGCTAGCCTGCCCGCGAAGGTCGCTGACCAGGCGGAGGTCATCGAGGTCTCGTCGCGCGTCGGCGGTGGGGCTGCGCCCGGAAGAGATCTGCCTTCCTTCGCTCTCGCTGTCTCGTGGGACGAAGGGCCCGACCCCCTGATGGCGCGACTGCGCGCCACCGACCCGCCGATCATCGGGCGGATTGTGGACGATCGGGTCGTCTTCGACGTGCGGACGCTACTGGAGGGCGAGGACGAGGTGGTGGCGGGAGAGCTGAGCCGTTTGTTCGGGGAAAGAGCGGACGCGGTGTAGGGGGCGCCCCCGCCTATTCGGCTGCTCCCTTCCATGGTTCTCCGCGGAGCTTGGTCACGACCGCGTCGTGCACGTGTTCCCAGGCGGCGGCGGGATCATAGCTCGGCCCGTTTCTCAGTAATTCTCGGACGTCGCGGAGAAACGCAGGGTCCGCCATCTTGCGAGCCATGTTTTCCTCGAACTGAGCCCGCGTGACCGGCGTCCCTCCGAACTCCATGTACCTCTCGAATGCGGCGACGACCTCCTCGGCTTTCGCCGCCTCATGAGAGATTCCCGTGGCAAGGTCGAACAGATCGCGCCCCTTCTTCCTCTGATACAAGGCGCGGAGCTTTGTCGCCAGGAGCTCCGAAAGGGTGAACGTGGGAACGTCCGCCGCTCCAGAGAACCAGGGGTTGTTAACGTCGAATCGACGCGAGGTGAAGCCATGCACCGCAAAGTGTTCGCGGGTGTTGGTCTCCACTTTGAGGCGGACTCTCGCGATCGGCTCGAAAGTGCTTTCAAAGCGGTAGACGAGTGTGAAGCGGCCTTCGGCGGCTCTCCGCCTCGGCTCGCCAAGCCAACTATCGAGGGCTGCCCTGATCTCGTCGATCATCGGCCCGATAGGAGCGGGCTTCCTTTGCACGAGGTCGATGTCCTCCGAATAGCGCCCCGGGGGATCGAAGTAGAGCTTGTGCAGCGCAGTGCCGCCTCGGAAGACGGCGCGCTCCGCCACGGCCGGCCGTCTGAACATCTCTACGAGCGCACGAGAGAGCACGAGGTCTTGTTCGACTTGGGCGTTGTCCGGCCAGGGCGCGGTGCTACGCCAAGCGGTTATGTTCGCTCGCGGAATCAAAGATCCGGCTCCACGTCGTCGTTCACCAGGATTCGCCAGCGCAGATCGAGCGTGGAACCTGACGCGTCACGTGCCGTGCTCAAACGCGTAGGTACGAGGCGCGCGCCTTCCAGCGCCGACGCCAGGGCGGCGGCGAGATCGCGCTCTTCGATGTAGTCGAGCAACCAACCGAGCCTCTGCACGTCGCTTCGGGCCACCCTGTCACAGCCGGCGGCCAGAAGTTCGGGGTCGAGCTGCGCCGCGAGCTCCGTGAGCACCGTCGCGATGTTGCTCCAATGGCCGGCAGCCGAGGGGAATCGCACGAGGTCAAAGGCCGTCGTTTCCGGGGTGGCAACGGCCATGGTGCCGGTCTCGGTTTGCATGTCCTGGGTCGTCGCAGCTTCAACGAGTCTGCTGACGTGAAACTCGATGCGGACTCGACCGACTTCGATGTCCCGCTCGTCAGCGTCGCTGATGACCTGGAACGCCATCGGCTGCTGGTGCCCAGCCCCATGCAGCGCCGCGGCGGTCAGGAGCGCCACGTAGTAGCGTCGTCCCAGGTGACGCATGAGGTCATCGATGAACCAGCTCGCTGGGGGGCTGCCGGCGACCCGATACTCAGGCGGAACCAGGACATAGAATCCACGTCGTGGGGCGATGATCGTTCCGCGCTTCTTGAGGCGACGAAGGGTTACCTCCGTCGCCTGCGACGAGGCGTCGGAAACAGATTCCGCCTCGGCGCGCGAGAAGACGTAGCGCCCCCTACTCGGCAGCGCCTCAATCCAATCACGCAGTGGTCCAGGGTTGCCCATCGCAGATCCTCCTGCGCAATCCTACTATATGCGTAGGTTTTTGCGATGGCTTCTGCGCGGGACGTTGAGCTCGGTGGGAAGGTGCCCGTCAGGCACGGGTCGGAGGGCGGGCGGTGATTGGTGAGGGTGGCGCTGGTCCGGACGGCGCATTCCTTTTGATTTCCCGCCACCCACCCCCGACCTCTCGGCGCCTGGCGGCGCCTCGCTACCCGCTATTCGCGTAGGTGGGGGGGTGGAGGTGGCGTGGGGAGGCGCCCGTCAGCAACCGCAGCAACGGTGAAGAGCACCCCAAAGCCAAAGTGTCAGGAACGGCTGAGCGCCGCGAAGGCAAGGCGCGCGCAGTCTCCGGGAGCGGACGCGTACACCCGTACGCGGGAGCGAGCGGAGCAAGCGCAACGCAGCATTCGCGGCGCTCAGCCGTTCCCTAGAGACAGACCACTTCGAATTGTTCTTGGTGCATATGCCCATCCGGCAACAAGCTAACCGGAGCCTGCACCTCCGAGCGAATCTGCCGTAGCATCGTCCGCTCGGAATGCTCCAGCGCCGTCGCGATCGTCGGGCTCGTGCGAATCACCACGCCGTTGCCGTTGAGCTCGCCCTTGAGGCGTCGCACCTCGCGAAGAATCTCGATGCAGACGGTGTCGACCGACTTCACCCGGCCGCTGCCCGAGCAGTAGGGGCAGGGTTGCAACATGATGCGCTCGAGGCTCTGCTTGACCCGCTGGCGGGTGAGCTGAACCAGTCCGAACTCGGACATCTGCAGCACCTGGGTCTTGGCCCGGTCCTTCTTCAGCTCGTCGAGCAGACACTGCAAGACCTTCTGCTCGTTCGCCTTCTCCTCCATATCGATGAAGTCGATGACGATGATGCCGCCCATGTCGCGCAGGCGTAGCTGGCGGACGATCTCCTTGACCGCTTCGAGGTTGGTCTTCAGAACCGTGTCCTCGAGGCGCCGCTTGCCGACGTACTTGCCGGTGTTGATATCGATCGCCACGAGGGCTTCCGCCTGGTCGATGACCAGGTACCCGCCGGACTTCAGCCACACCTTCGATTCGAGCGCTTTGTCGAGCTGCTGCTGGATCTTGTAGAAGTCGAAGATCGGCGGCTTCTTCTGATAGAGCTCGATCTTGTCGGCCATCGTCGGCTGCAGCTGGGTAACGAAGTTCTTCGCCCGCTTGAACTCCTGCTCGTCGTCGACGATGACCCGGTCGAAATCCTCGGCGAAGACGTCGCGCAGCAGGCGCAACAGGACCGAGAGATCCTTGTGGATCAGCGTCGGCGCCTTGGCTTCCTCGGAGCGGCGCTTGATCTCCTCCCAGGCCTCGATCAGGAACATCATGTCGTCCTGGAAGTCCTGCTGGTTTTGTCCGATGCCGGCCGTGCGGGCGATCAACCCGCCGATGTTCTTCGGGCGGATCGCTTGCACGATCTTCCGCAGGCGGTTTCGCTCGCTCCGGTCGGTCACTTTGCGCGACACGCCGGCGTGATCGACCGTCGGCATATACACGAGAAAGCGTCCCGGAAGCGAAACGTGCGTCGTGATGCGGGCCCCCTTCGTGCCCAGGGGCGCCTTGGAGATCTGCACCAGGATCTCGTCGCCCTTCGACAGCAGCTCCTCGATGCGCTGGCGCTCGCGCGCCCGCCGGCTGCGGCGCTTCTTCGGCTTGTGCTCGGTCTCGTCGTCGTCGTCGCCTTCCATCCAGCTAGAGAACTGCTCGATGTCGGCGAGAACGTCGGAAACGTAAAGGAAGCCGTCGCGCTCCAGGCCGATGTCGACGAAGGCGGATTGCATCCCGGGGAGCACCCGGCTGACCCGCCCCTTGTAGATGTTGCCGACCAGCCCGCGCGCCTGGGCGCGCTCGAGGAATACTTCGGTTAGTTGACCATCTTCGAGGATCGCGAGCCGGGTCTCGTCCTCGTTGGTGTTCGTGATGATTTCCTTACGGGACATGCGGGTATCTCCGGGCGCCGCACACCGGGGGAAACGGAATCACTCGACGTTTCACCGCACCGGACGGGCGCCAGAGCATGATGCGAGCCGGTTTCGCCGGGCTCGGGGACAGAGGACATACCAAGCCCCGGGGGCAGTTCTTGAAACTGACCGGATCTCATCATGCTGTTTGTGGAAGTTCGTGAAACAACAGAGCCCTTTCGGATCGCTGGCGACGGGCGACGAACGGAGAACGCGTCGCTACGCGAGGCGTCCGTCGACATTCTCGACCGTCGGCGTGGGCCCTCGAAGACATCGCGACGGCCCGCGACCCAGAAAATCGTATGGCCGACAGTATACCCCAGATGAATCCCCGCGGGCCCACCGAGTTGCGCATCGAGAATGCCGCGATCTCTCAGTTCAGGAATCGTCGCGTTCGTACGGAAATGACCAGGCCGATGGCGATTCCGGTGGCGAGCGCCGAGGAGCCGCCGTAGGAGAGCAGGGGCAGGGGGATGCCGGTGATCGGAGCGAACCCGATGACCATGCCGACGTTCACCAGCAGGTGGTACAGCATCACCGCCGCGACTCCCGAGGCGATGTACGTCCCGGCGCGGTCGCGGGCGATGCGGGCCGTCTGCAGGACGCGCAGCAGGAGCAGCAGATACAGACCGAGGGCGGCGGCGACGCCGAGGAACCCGAGCTCCTCGCCGAGGACGGCGAACACCAGGTCGGTGTGCTGCGCCGGCAGGAACTCGAGCTGGCTCTGGCTGCCGGAGAACAGCCCCTTGCCCAGCAGGCCGCCGGAGCCGACCGCGATCTTCGACTGGATGATCTGGTAACCGGAGTCCAGCGGGTCGGCCTCGGGATTCCAGAAGGTAAGCAGGCGGGCCTGTTGGTAAGGCTTGAGAGCGAAGAAGTATCCCAAGGGGGCGACGCAGATCACCGCACCGGCCATCCGTGCCGCCGTGGCGATGCGAACCCCGGCGACCCAGGCGACGCCGGCGAGCATGGGCAGGAACGTGCTCGCCGTGCCCATGTCCGGCTGCAGGGCGACCAGAACGAAGGGAACCAGGGCCAGCAGGGAGGGGAAGATCAACCCGCGCATGCCGAACGGGCTGGGGTCCCGCTCGGCGAAGTAGTGGGCCAGCGCCAGGATCACCACGACCTTGGCCAGCTCGGAGGGTTGCAGGCCGACGCCGCCGATGCCCAGCCAGCTCCGGGCGCCGGAGATGACCGGCGCGTACAAGAGCATGCCGACGAGGACGACCACCGTCACCGCCCAGAGCTCGTAGGCGCGGTCGGTGAGCTTGCGATAGTCGATGGCCGAGACGATGAGGGCGAGGAAGAGGGCGCTGGCCGCCCAGACGATCTGTCGCTGGAAGTGTCCGCCGGAGCTGGCCGAGGCGACGAGGACCACGCCCAGCCCGAGCAGCAGGGCGAGTGTCGTCATCAGCAGGTAGTCGAATGCGCGAAACGTCCTGCGATCGAACAGGATCATGGCCGGGGCTGACGGTCGTGCGGCCGGTCGTGCGGCGGCTGCGGGATCCGTTGATCCGGCGGCTGTTGCTGACCCGGTGGCCGTTGCGGAGGCGATTGCGGCTGCGGATCCGGCTCTGTCACCGAGTTGCCCTGCTTGCCGGCGAAGTAGGCGGTCATCATCTGCCCGCCCACCGGCGCCGCCGCCAGGCCGCCGCCGACGCCGTGCTCGATGAAAACAGCGATCGCGACCTCCGGCGCCTCGATCGGGGCCACGCCGATGAACCAGGCGTGGTTGCGAAGCTCCTCGGGTCGATCTTCTTCCGGGCCGGCCGCAGCCGCCGAGGCGACCTGGGCGGTACCGGTCTTGCCGCCGAATTCGATGTCCGGGTTCTTCGCCCGCCTGGCGGTGTAGCCGAGCTCGTTCACGGCTGCCGACATGCCGGCCAGGATTGCCTGCCGATGGCGGGAATCGAGGCCGACGTCCACGGGGGACGGTTGGTTCACCGGAAAAGGCTGCCCCGCCGGGTTGTGCTCGGCGGCGATCAGGTGGGGGGTGATCTCGTTGCCCGTCGCCAGCGTCGCCGTCATGTGCGCGAGCTGCAGCGGCGTGGTGTCGATCGGGCCCTGGCCGATGGACAGGACCACAGTCTCGCCTGGATACCAGGTGCCTGTGTCGCCCGGGCGCTGCGCGACCCAATCATCGGTGGGCAGCGTCCCGGCGCGCTCGTTCAGAAGGTCGATGCCGGTGCGGCCGCCGAGCCCGTATCGCTCGGCGATGGCGACGAGGTTCGCGCGTCCGAGCTTGGCGCCGAGCTCGTAGAAATAGACGTTGCACGAACGGCCGATGGCGCTGCGAAGGTTGACGGTGCCGTGCCCGCCGGGCACGTTGCACCGGAAGTATCGACCGAAGAACGTCCCGCCGCCGTTGCAGGTGACGGTCGTCTCCGGAGTGATCAATCCCCGCTCGAGACCGATCGCGGCGACCAGCAGCTTGAACGTGGACCCCGGCGGATAGGAGCTCTGCAGGGCGCGATTTTGCAGCGGGTCCGCGGGGTCGTTGAGCAACGCCTCCCACTGGCCCGAGGAAAAGCGCCGGGCGAACATGTTCGGGTCGAACGTCGGCGCCGACGCCAAGGCGAGCACGCCGCCGGTGTTGACGTCGAGCATCACGATCGCCCCTTTCTGGCCGGCGAGCAAAGCCTCCGCCTGCTGTTGCAGCGCCAGGTCGATCGTCAGCGTCAGGGTGTTTCCCGGCTGTGGCGGCGCCTGGCCGAGCAACTGGACCGTCCTTCCGGCACTGTTGACCAGCACCTGCTCGTCGCCGGCGCGTCCGGCGAGAGAATCGTTGTGGACCATCTCGATGCCGGACTGCCCCACCACGTCGCCCATCCGGTATCGTCCCGGCTCCCACGAGTCGAGCTGCTGGCGGTTGATCTCGCCGACGTAGCCGAGGACGTGGGCGGCGACGAGGCCTTTCGGGTAGTGCCGCTTGTGCTCGGGTTGGATGATGACCCCGGGGAACTCCCGCGCCCGCGCCTCGATCGCCGGTACCAGGGCAGGGTCGATGTCGTCGGCGATGACCACCGGTTGAAACACGGGGATGCCGCGCTGCTCCGTCAAGCGTTCGCCTAGAAGCTCTGGCGACTCGCCGAGAACCCCGGCCAGCCACGCCAACGTCTCGTCGCGGTTCTGCACCTCCTCGCGAACGATCGCGACGTTGAACGCCGGCCTGTTGGCGGCGAGCAGCAGGCCGTTGCGGTCGGTGATCAGCCCGCGCGGAGCCCGCACCACGAGGTTGCGCAGGCGGTTGTTCTCCGAGAGCTCGCGATAGTGGGTGGCGTGTACGACCTGCAGCCGCCAGAAGCCGAACAGCAACAGTGTGACCAGCAGGATCACCAGGCCCTCGGCGACCCGAATGCGGCCGGACAACCGGCTGCGAACCTGCGGGCTCTCGAGCGACGGGTCGCTGCCGCCGACGCCGAAACGGCGGCGCTTGCGCGGGCCGGCATCGTGGGGAGCGTCCGGGCGCCAGGGGCCGACCGTGCTCATTGCCGACCTCCTCGCGGGTTCCTCATCGTAAACCTCCTTGCGCCTCGCTCATCGCCGACCTCCTCGCGCCTTGCGCAGCGCCCGCTGCTCCCAGCGCCGAGCGGCGGACAGAGCCGCGAAGCCCGCGACCGCGGTCGCCACGGCTCGTATCGCGACATCGATCAGATCGATCGAGACCGGTCGGCCGAGCATGAGCTGCCAGGCGACGACGATCAGGCCCTCGGCCGCTGCGGCAGCGCCGACCACGATAGCCTCGGGCAGCGGGCCGCGAACGACGAGCAAGCCGCCGAAGGTGGCGATCAGGGCCGCCACCGAGGTCTTGGCGAACGCGTGCAGACCCAGGATGCCACCCGCGAGAGCGTCCTGTATCAAGCCGCCGCCGGCGCCGAGCAATACGGATTTGCGGAACGAGCTGCGCAGCGTCTGTACGACGATGTAGATGAGCAGCCAGTCGACCGCGCCGAGCCCCGACCAGACCAGGGGCAGGAATACCTGCACGACCCCGAGGGCGAAGAGAATGACGAGTGCCCGGAGCCCGCTCATTCACTGTCCGACCCGGCGGGGGGAGTCAACAGAAGGACCTGCTCGACCCGCCGCACGTCGACGAGTGGCTCGAGGGTGATATCGAGGAAAAGCGCCGCCTCCGTCCGCGCCAGGTCGGGGAGCCGTGGCAGCCCGGGGACCGGCGCGCCCTCGACGACCCGCCGGACCCGTCCGATCTCCAGGCCGGGAGGATAGATCCCGTCATCTCCGGAAGTGACGACCAGGTCGCCCTCGCGCACGTCCGCGAGGCTGGTGACGTACCCGAGCTCGAGGGCTGCCCCGCCGGCGCCGTGAACGACTCCGTGCGCCCCGCTGCGCGCCACCTTGGCGCCGACGGCGCTTTGCGGGTCGGTGATGAGCTGCACCGTCGACGTGTAGGGCGAAACCTGCACCACCCGCCCGACGACGATGGCGTTCGGGGCGACCACGGCCGCGTCGAGCGTGACGCCGTCGCGCGAGCCGACGTTGATCGTGAACGATTCATAGGCGTGGGCGATGTCGCGTCCGATCGTCTGTGCCGCGATCGAAGGAGTGTCCAGCCGGTCACGCAGGCCGAGCAGCTGGCGTAGCCGGGCATTCTCGCGCGCCGCCTCCTCGAGCGTGTTGGCGCGGCGCTCGAGAATACCGATGCGCTCGCGCAGGGCGTCGGCCTCGGACGCCCTGCCCATCAAGCCGACGTAGTTCGTCCAGGTGCTCGACACCGTCAGCCAGATCGACGACACGAAGCGGTGAGCCGGGGAGACGACGGTTTGGATCGAGCCCTCCACCGTCGACAACGTCTCGGCCCGGTTGACCTGATAGGACATCAGGACGAAAAAGACGAACAGAAGCCCCACCAGCAGTGCAAGCGAGCTGGCACGGCGGCTGATCGTCTCCATGTCGCCTCAGCGGTTCGGCATCGTCCCGTTTTGCCTACGGCAGGCACACACGCCGCAGCAAATCCAGGTCGTCGAGAATCCGTCCGACCCCGAGGACGACGGAAGAGAGAGGATCTTCGGCGATCGACACGGGGACGCCGGTTTCCTCGCGCAGCCGCAGGTCGAGGTTGCGCAACAGGGCGCCGCCTCCGGTCAAGATCAAACCCTTGTCGATGAAGTCGGCGGATAGCTCGGGGGGCGTACGTTCGAGCGCCATGCGCACCGATTCGACGATCGAGGAGGTGACCTCGCTGAGGGCGTCGCGGATTTCTCGGTCGGTGATGGTGATTGTCTTCGGCTTTCCCTCGACCAGGTCCCGACCCTTGATGTCCATGGTCAGTTCCTCGTCGAGCGGGTAAGCCGAGCCGATGGTGATCTTGATTTCCTCTGCCGTTCGTTCGCCGATCAGCAGATTGTAGTTGCGCTTGATGTAGTTGATGATCGCATCGTCCATGGCGGTGCCGCCGACGCGGATCGATCGCGAGTACACGATTCCGGCCATCGAGATGACCGCGACGTCGGTGGTTCCGCCGCCGATATCCACGACCATGTTTCCGGACGGCTCGGTAATCGGCAGGCCGGCGCCGATGGCCGCCGCCATTGCTTCCTCGATGAGGTAGACCTCGGTGGCCTTGGCCCGATAGGCGGTGTCCTTGACGGCGCGCTCTTCGACCTGCGTGATGCCGCTGGGAACGCCGATCACGATCCGCGGTCGTACCCAGACCCGTCGGTTGTTGGCGCGTCGGATGAAGTAGGAGATCATCCGCTCGGTGACGTCGAAGTCGGCGATGACGCCGTCCTTGAGCGGGCGCACGGCGACGATGTGGCCGGGCGTCCGTCCGAGCATTTCCTTGGCTTCGGCGCCGACGGCCTCGACCTTGTTCGTCAGCTTGTTGATCGCGACGATGGAGGGTTCGGAGAGTACGACGCCCTGGCCGGCGGTGAACACCAGTGTGTTCGACGTGCCGAGGTCGATGGCGATGTCGTTCGAGAAAAAGGACAGCAGTCGGGTCATGGGCTCCGGGCCAGGTCAACGCTCCGCGCGGCGCCCGCACCGAACGCACTCAGCCGCCACACCTCGCGCTCGCTCGAGGCAGGGGCTCGAGCGCAGAGGCGCGCAACAGAGGTAACGAAACGCGACGCCGCAGCATGCGCAGTCTATCATGGTCACTGGGTCGCAGGAACGCCGGAAACGCAGGCGCGGTTGTCGTCGGCCGCGCCGCGCGGCTACCATTGTGACTCTTGATCCGCCGCGCCTCGTCTCGCGGCCGCCCCCCCTGCATTGAACTTGATACCCGTGCCAAGGTAGGTCCCCAAAGTGCTCGACACAATGCGCCGGAACGTCCGCAACCTCTCGTGGGTGTTGTGGCTCGTCATCATCGCGTTTATCGCCTTCTATATCCCCGCGCTGGTCGGCGGGCCGTCCAACGTGATCGCCCGGGTCGACGGCGATCCGATCACGATCACCGAGTATCAGCAGGCGCTGCAGCAGCAGGCGGCCTACTACCAGCAGGTCAGCGGCGGCGAGCTGCCGGACGATTTCCTCCAGCAGATCCAGATCGAGCAGATTGTCCTGGAGCAGCTCATCCGCGAGCGACTGATACTCGCAGCGGCGCGGGACCAGGGGCTTTCGGTGAGCGAGCGGGAGATCCAGGAACGGATCATGCAAAACCCGACGTTTCAGCAGGAAGGCGTCTTCATCGGTCCGGATCGGTACAAGCAGATCCTGCGGGCCAACAACATCTCTTTCGAGGACTATGAAGCCGACCTGGCCAAGGGAATCCTCTTCGAGAAGTTCACCGAGCTGATCAGCAACGGCGTCAGCGTCACCGACCGCGAGATCGAGGAGGCGTATCAGCGCGCCAACGAGCGGGTACAGTTCGACTTTTTCGTGGTTCGCGCCACGGGTCTCGAGTCGGAGGTTGCCGACCTGCTCACCGACGAGGCGGCGCGGCGCCTGTTCGAGGAGAACGTCGCCGACTACCGTCTACCGGAGCAGCGTCGAGTCAGCTACGCCGTGATCGAGACCGACGTGGTGCAGGAAACTGTCGAGGTCACCGAAGCCGAGCTGCGGACGGCTTACGACGAAGGCCTGGCCGAGTTCACCGTTCCCGAGCAGGTGCGGGCGCGCCACATCTTGTTTCGCCTGCCTCCCGAACCGGACGAGGACACCCTCGCCGAGGTTCGCGCCGAGGCGGAGGATTTGCTCGCCCAGATCCGGGACGGCGGTGACTTCGCCGCGCTTGCGGAGGCGAACTCCGATGACACCGCGACGGCCTCCACGGGAGGGGACCTGGGCTGGTTCGGTCGCGGACGAATGGCCCCGGAGTTCGAGGAGGTAGCCTTCGCGCTCGACGTCGACGCGGTTTCCGAGCTGGTCCAGACTCCGTTCGGCTTGCACATCATCCGGGTGGACGGCCAGCGACCAGAGCAGATCCGGCCGTTCGAGGAAGTCCGTGGGCAGCTCGAGCAGCGGCTCAGCCGAGAGCGCGCCGAGGAGATCACGGACCAGCAGGCCGACGACTTGCGCATGGCGGTCTTGCGCCGGCCGAGCCTCGAGGAGCTCACGGAGCAATTCTCGTTGACCGTCACCGAGAGCCCGTTGTTCACCCAGACCGCCGGACTCTCGGAGATCTTGTCGCCCGAGTTCGCCCGCCAGGTGTTCGCCACGGGGCGAGGTCGCGTGTCCGAGCCGATTCGTTTCGGACAGGGGTACGTGATCTTCCGGGTCGACGAGATCGTCGAGGCCCACGACCCCGAGTTCGAAGAGGTGGAAGACGACGTGCGCACCGACCTGATTCGTGAGCTGGCCGAGGAACGTGCCGCCGAGGTGGCGCAGGAGCTCGGGGACAGGCTGCAGCAGGGCGAGCCTTTCAACCTTCTCGCGGAAGAGGTGGGCGCCGCCGCACGATCGACGGAGATGATCCCGCGCAACGGGTCGGTACCGGAGCTAGGGCGCCAGCCGGCGCTGGTCCTCGCCGCATTCGAGCGTGGCGAGGGTGAGACCGGCGGCCCGATCGCGGTCGATCAGGGACACGCCCTGTTCCGCGTCACCTCGCACGTGCAGCCCGACTGGGGCCAGTTCGCCACCGAGAAGGAGGCGATGCGCGCCGAGATACTCAACCAGCGGCGCAGCAGCCTGTTCGAGTCGTTGGTCCGGGAGCTTCGAGACCAGTACAACGTCGTGACCTACGACGACGTTCGCGCCGCGATCACCAGCTAGCGTCCCGTTCGATCCCGCACGGGGCACGGGTCGCCCGCGTCTGCCGGGACGTCCTGCCCGCGAGTAGCTCCCGCTGCGACGTTCCCCACGGGCGCCTCCGGTCGGCTGCGACAGGGGGGGCGCTATTCGTCGAAGGCGATATCGCCCTCGCGCTCGCGCTCCATCAGCCACTCATCGATCCGGGCCTTCTTGAAGCGCCATTGATTGGCGACCTTGGTCGACGGGATCGTGCCCTCGCGCGCCATTCTGTAGACGGTCGACTTGTGCACGCGCAGGTACTTGGCGACCTCGTCGAGGGTCATGATTGTCGGGCGACGTTCCATGCCCGCCTTCGTGGAGTCCGTCATAACTATCGGTCCCGCAGAGTGTGTGTGAATGTGATTAAGTAATCAATAATCTCTAAATCTGCGATTTAGTGTAGCAAATCTGTGTATCACTCCAAAGCAACATTAAATAATCATCGAAATTGTCTATTTCAGCGTTTATCTATGCTCAAAAGACTCAGGGAGTGGTCCCTCCGCGCCCATTGGTGGGAACGCTGGAGTGGTTCCAGGGATCGGCTTCTCGGTCGTTCGTCGCGCCCGGGCCGATCCCGAGCGCCTTGATTGACCGTTTCGGCGGCCTCCCCTAACATCCGAGTCTTCCCCAGGACGTCGTTCTCGGAGGCGATCGGTGAACACGGAGCAGCTCGCGGACACCTTGGTCAACTGGCTGCGGTCCGAAGTCGAGGCTGCGGGCTGCCGCGGTGTGGTTCTCGGGCTGTCCGGCGGCGTCGACTCCGCCACCGTGGCGGTGCTTGCGCGGCGGGCGTTCCGCGACGCGCATCTTGCCGTCGTCATGCCGATTGAATCCGATCCTCGCGACCGCGAGGATGCGATGCTGCTGATCGAGAAATTTCGTCTGGAGCACCGCGAAATCGACCTCGGTCCGGTCTTCCAGACCTTTGCGAGTACGCTGGGTGTCGACGGCCCGGGAGACCGTGGCGATCTGCCGCTCAACAACCTCAAGCCGCGCCTGCGAATGGCCGCCCTCTACTACTTCGCCGGGCGCAGGCAGGCCTTGGTCGTCGGTACGGGCAACCGCACCGAGCTCACCCTCGGGTACTTCACCAAGTACGGCGACGGCGGCGTCGACCTGCTACCCCTCGGCCACCTGGTAAAGCACGAGGTTTGCGATCTGGCGGCGCACGTCGGCGTGCCGGACTCGATCATCTCCAAGCCGCCGAGCGCCGGCATGTGGCCGGGACAGACCGACGAGGACGAGCTCGGCTTCTCCTACGATGAGTTGGACCGGTACCTGGTAGGCGGTGAGGGAAGTGAGGCCCTCGCCACCCAGGTCGAAGACCGGCGCCGCAAGAATGCGCACAAGCTGCGGATTCCGAAGCTGCCGCCGGCGACCTGATGAGCAGCGAAAATCCGCCCCGCCGGGTCGTCGATCCGAACCAGTACCTGGTCGACTGCTTTCGGCTGGCGCGGCGAATCTGGGACGATGGATACAGGCCCGATTTTCTCATCGGGTTGTGGCGCGGGGGAGCCCCGCCCGGCATCGTCATCCAGGAGTTCTTTCGCTGGAAGGGGCACGATCCGTATCACACCGCGATTCGGACCCAGTCGCTCGAGGCGGTGCGGCACGGCGAGGGCTTCGACATCAAGGGATTCGAGCACGTCCTCGACGTCGTCGAGGCGGAGGACCAGCTGCTTCTCGTCGACGACGTATTCAAGACCGGCCGAACGATCTACGAGGTAATGCGCTATCTGCGTCGGTCCGCTCGTCGGAACACTCCGGAGGTCCGCGTGGCCACCGTCTACTACCTCCCCGAGCTGCGCGAGTTTCTCGTCGGCCCCGACTACTACCTGCATGAGGTCGAAACGCCGCCCCTGCTTCCCTATCGGCTGACCGAGCTCAATGAGGACCAAGCCCGATCCATCGGATCGGAGCTTCACGCCGCCCTCTACGGCTGAGCTGTGGCCACGGGAGGAAGCACCCGGGCGACCTCGGCGATCGTGGTTTTACCCTTCGTCAATGCCCGGTGTGCAGCTTGAAGCATCGGTAGCAAGGCGCCCGCCGCAACCGCCTCGTGCTCGAGACCGAGACAATCCGGCTGCCCCGTGATTCGGCGACGAAGTGCGCCGGTCACCGTCAGGGTCTCGAAAATGCCCGTCCGTCCGTCGAAGCCGGATCGACACGACGAGCAGCCGGTGCTTTCGAAGAAGCGTTCCCCGGGCGATATCGGGGGGAGTCCCAGCCGGTCGGTATCGCATCGAGCCGGAACGGATGAGCGACGACAGCGGCGGCAGAGACGTCGAACCAGGCGTTGCGAAACGATCCCACGCAGTGCCGCGGCGGCCAGGTAGGCGGGAACGTCGAGCTCCAGCAACCTGAGAACAGCTTCCGAGGCGCTGTTCGTGTGCACCGATGACAGCACCAGGTGTCCGGTGGTCGCGGCACGCACGGCTACTCGGGCGGTTTCCTCGTCGCGAATCTCGCCAACGAGGATGACGTCCGGATCGTGTCGCAGGACGGCTCGCAGCGCCGCCGCGAAGCTCACGCCGATCGTCGATCGAACCGGCATCTGTGCCGCGCCCGGGAGGGTGTATTCGATCGGGTCCTCCAGCGTCACGACGCTGCGCCCGACCGTATCGATCCGATGAAGCAGCGCATGCAACGTCGTGGTCTTGCCGGCACCGGTCGGGCCGGCCGCAAGGACCAGGCCGTGTGGCTGGGACACGAACCCCAGCACCTGCCGGAGTCGCGGCGGGTCGAATCCGAGCTCGCCCAGGTCCGGAGAGCTGCGGCTTCGCCGAAGAAGGCGTACCGTGACTTTCTCCCCATGCTGGGTGGCCGCCGTCGCCACGCGTAGATCGACGGTCGTCCCGGAAGCGGCGCGGAACACGCTGCGGCCGTCCTGCGGCCGGCGACGCTCGGTGACGTCCATCGAGGCCATCACCTTGAAGCGAGAAACCAGGCCCGAGTGCATCCAGCGGGGGAGGGGATCCAGCTCGTGCAGCCAGCCGTCGATACGCAGGCGCAGGCGGACCCTGTCGGCGAAGGGCTCGACGTGCAGGTCGCTGGCGTCAGCTTCGACGGCTCGTTCCAGGAGCCGCTCCTGCATCGAGATCATCGCGCCGCGGTCGTCGGCTGTGACGATGGCGCGCTTCGCCGGCGCGCGCACTGCGGTCGGCGGTAGGAGACGAGAATCCATCGGGAACCATCCGGGGTTGCTCCCGTCCTGAGACGGTCACGGAGACCCTGATTCCCGACGACAACGGGAGGAAAAGCCGAGGGCCGTGCCCTCGGAGATAGTCCCGCAGCCGTTCAGCGCTAGAGCTCGCCGAGCTCCTGCTGCTTTTCGAACCACTCCACCAGGCGTTCCTTCTTGAAACGCCACTGTCCGGCTACCTTGTTGCCCGGAAGCCTACCCTCGCGCGCCATGCGATAGACGGTGGACTTGTGCAGACGAAGGAACTTAGCCACCTCGTCGAGGGTCATGATGGTTGGTCGCGTTTCCTGCATGTGCCTTCTCCTTCAACGTACCGGACAATGTCCGCGCCTCCCTCCAGCTGCTCTGGAGCGAGGCACTCCCGGCAGGCGAGGGCTGTTCACGGCTGCGTATGAACAAGCTCAAGTGTTCTACTGTATGGACAGACCGCTAGGGTGTCAAGGTGAAATCCTGTGCAGAAGTGCGCGTTGCTGTGCGCAGGTGTACGCAGCTGGTGAGGCCCCGGCGGCGTCGCTGCCGCGGTTCTCGCCGGCCGGCGTGTCGGCCCGCTGATACCGGCCCCTGCCGGGCGTCCGAACATCTCGCTTCGAGCCTGACTATACTCGTGGCGTGCCCGGTTTCCGTCGCGTCCGACAGCCCGAGATCATGGATTCGCCGAATCTCGACGAATCGCGTCATCGGAGCGCATTGGCGGCATTGAAGCGAGTCAATCGGGTCTCCGGTGCGGCGGCACAGCTCTGGGCCGATATTCGCCGGGTGGCACGCCGCGGGGCCGGGCAAGATCTGCGCGTTCTCGACCTCGCGTGCGGTGGCGGCGACGTGGCGCTGGGGCTGGAGCGGCGGGCCCGGAGGGACGGCTTCCACGTCGAGCTGAGCGGCTGCGACCTGAGTCCCGTGGCGGTGGCGGTAGCTTCGGAACAGGCCGCGCGGGCCGGATCTACGGCGCGGTTCTTCTGCCTCGATGTCCTTCGTGACGGCCTTCCACGACACGCGGATGTCATTTACAGCACGCTCTTTTTGCACCACCTCGAAGAGACGGAGGCCGTCGGATTGCTCGAACGGATGGCCGCCGCGACCCGCAGGATGCTGGTGATTCAGGACCTGGAAAGGAGCCGTGTCGGGTACGGGCTGGCCTATCTCGGCCTGCGTCTCCTGACCCGGTCGGACGTGGCCCAGAGCGACGGTCCGTCGTCGGTTCGAGCGGCTTTCACCCGGGCCGAAGCCGCACGCCTCGCACGGCGTGCCGGGTTGGCTGCGGATGTGAGGCGTTGCTGGCCGCGGCGCTACAGCCTGACGTGGATCAAGCAATGAACGTCTCCGCGCCGATCGGCGACACCGTTGCCCTCGAGTCGGCGGCCCGCAGGACGTGGGATGTGCTGGTCGTCGGCGCCGGTCCGGCCGGAGCACTGTCGGCGTATCACGCAGCGAGCCGGGGCATGGAAGTCCTGCTGGTCGACCGCAGCCGATTCCCGCGCGAGAAGGTCTGTGGGGGCTGCTTGAGCGCGAAGACGCTGGCGCGACTGGAGGCCGCCGGGGTGAGCGATCACCTCGCCGCTCTGGGCGGACCGCGGCTGAATCGCATGGTCCTGCGAGGATGGGGACGGGCCGCGAGCATCCGGCTCCCGGAAGGCAGAGCACTCTCCCGTCGTGTGCTGGACGCCCACCTCGTTCACCACGCGATCGACGCCGGAGCGGAGTTTCTCGGCGGGCATGCCGCGGAGATCGGCCCCTCCGGCCACCGGGCTCGCGAGGTGACGCTGGGCTCGCCCGCAGGCGAGTGCGTCTTCGCCGCCCGTGCGGTCATCGACGCGTCGGGCCTGGGAAGCCGCTTTCTCGACAACTCACCAGGCCCGGCCGAGGGGACACGCATCGGGTGCAGTACCGTGATCGACGGCGTGCTTACCGGCCATCGACCCGGAACGATCGCGATGGCTGTCGGCGAAGCGGGTTACGTCGGTGCGGTAGTACTCGAGGGTGGGCGGACGAACGTCGCCGCAGCGCTCGATCCGTCGGTCGTTCGAGAACGCGGCGTCGGAGCGAGCGTCGCAGGGGTCTTGCGGACGGCCGGCTTCCCGACGATCCCGGCGGTCGCCGAAGCGCGATGGAGCGGGACGCCACCGCTCGGCCAGGAGCCCCGCGTGGTCGCCGCTCGGCGGCTGTTCGCCGTCGGCGACGCAGGGGGGTATGTCGAGCCGTTTACCGGAGAGGGAATCGGCTGGGCGGTCCAGTCGGCCGACCTGTTGGCGCCCTTGGTGCGGCGGGCCGTGGATGACTGGTCGGACCGGTTGGCAGGCGAGTGGGCTCGTGCCCATCGGCGAGAGATCCGCCGATCGCAGCGCGCCTGCCGAATCCTCGCGTGGGTCCTCAGCCGCCCCTACGTCGCTCGTGGCCTGATTGGCATGCTCGAACGCAGCCCCGTGCTGGGGACGCCGCTGGTGAACGCGCTGCAGGGGGCGGGCAGCCGGGTCGGGGGGGTGGCATGGCGCTGAAGATCGTCGGCATCGGCACGGCGGCGCCGGAGTTTTCGGTGTCCCAGGCGGAAGTCGCCGAGGTGAACCAGTCCTTTTGTCACGGCGACGAGCGGAAGCGAAAGGTGATTCCGGCGCTCTACCGTCGCGCCGGGGTGAAAAAGCGTCACAGCGTGCTGTTGGAGAGCGCCGAAGGGGAGCCGTTCTCACGCCAGACGCTCTACCACCGGGCGCGGGACGCCAGCGATCTCGGCCCGACGACGCGCGAGCGCATGCAGGCTTACGAGCGCGAAGCCCCGCGGCTGGCCGTCCAGTCGTCGCGCCGGGCGATCGAAGACGCGGCCGTTCCGGCCGGCGACTTCACCCACGTCGTGACCGTTTCCTGCACCGGATTTCTCGCCCCCGGGATCGACGCGGCGTTGATCGAGCAGCTCGGACTACCACGTACGATCCAGCGTACGCACGTCGGGTTCATGGGCTGTCACGGCGCTCTGAACGGCCTGCGGGTGGCGCGCTCGTTCGCTCGCGCCGATCCCGAGGCCCGCATCCTTTTGTGTGCCGTCGAGCTTTGCACGCTTCACTTCTTCTACGGTTGGGACGCGGAGAAGATCGTCGCCAATTCGTTGTTCGCGGATGGTTCCGGCGCGCTGGTGGGTGTTCCGGATCGATCCGGCGCCAACGGTGACTGGTATGCCGACGCCAGCGGTACGTTGCTGATGCCCGATTCCGAGGACGCGATGACCTGGAACATCGGCGACCACGGGTTCCACATGACGCTTTCCGCCCGGGTTCCCGAGTTGATCCGCCGGAACCTCGGTGCGTGGCTGAAGCAGTGGCTCGCCTCCTGCGACCTGAAGATCGACGATGTCGCCACCTGGGCCGTGCACCCCGGCGGTCCCCGCATCCTCACCGCTTTCGCCGAAGCCGCTGGCATCGACGACGATGCGATGGACATTTCGCGGGACGTCCTGTCGGAGTTCGGCAACATGTCGGCCGCGACGTTGCTGTTCATCCTCGAGCGACTGCGCCAAACCGACGCACCGAGACCGTGTGTCGCGGTGGGGTTCGGGCCGGGCATGGTGGTGGAGGCGGCGTTGCTGCGCTGACCCGCCCGTTGCGGCGGCGGCGTTGCGCTGACCGTTCGCGCCGAGGATGTAGCGGTGCCGTGGTGATCCGTTCGCACGGCGGATCCGGCGCCGGCGTTCGCGGACGGGCCCCGTCGACCTGTGCGGTCAGTCGTCGGCCGGCCCCACCATCCGGTTCGGCCCGGCGAGGTGGAGAAGCTCCTGCACCTTCTGGTAGGCGCCGTCCCACCGTCCCTCGAAGCGCACGCCGCGATCGTCGAGGTACACGTCGCCCACCGGTTTTCCCGTGGCCCAGGGATAGTCCGAGTTCCGGTTGATCTCGTCGAAGGGGATGTTGTTCTCTTCGAGCCAGCGGGTCATCCGCGCCTCGTGGTCGTCGCCGCTGCGGCAGCTGTTGATGATGATCTTCCACCCCTCGCCCTTCAGAAGGCGGAGGAATCGGTGCGCCCCTTCGATCGGCTCGCCGATGTCGGGATACCCGGTGGATCCCCAGTGGGCGATGGTGCCGTCGAAATCGACCACCAAAATGGGCGCACGGTCCGGACTTCGCACGATCTGCGGACCCGGACGGAGCAAGCCGCTGATCAGCCCTTTCCCGCGTCGTTCCAGCATCGTGACCAGGCTCAGGATGAGCAGCGCCTGGACGAGGAGGAAGGTGGCGGTGACCGGTGTCGCGACCCGTAGCGCCAGTGCCGCCAAACCCAGCGCCGCGTTCAGCATCAGGATGAAGACCACCGCTTTGGCGCGGCCGCCGAGCACTGCGGCGACCCGATGGTGGAGGTGGTCCTGGCCGGTGTAGTCGATCCACTCGTAGAACGACCGCACCTTCCCGGAGGCGATGCGGTCGACCGTGATATAGGTCATGTCGTAGATCAACACCGAGAAGATCAGCAGCGGGTTGCTGATCGCGACGAGTGGATCGCCGTCTGCCCAGAAGCCGAGCAAGGCGAGGCTGGCGAGCATGAAGCCGAGGAAGTTGCTGCCGGCGTCGCCTAGAAAGATCGACGCCCGTCCACCCGGCCGAAAGTTGTAGGGGAGAAAGCCGAGACAGGCGCCGGCGATGGCCGCCGTCGCCCACCCGATCGCCGGCTGTGCCGTCTCGAAGGCGACGATACCCATCAGGACGGCGATGACGATGGAGAGCCCGGTCGCCAGCCCGTCCATTCCGTCGAGGAAGTTCAGGGCGTTGAAGATGCCGACGATCCACACGAAGCCGAGGGCGAGATTCGCCGCCGTTCCCAGGGGCGTCCGTGGAAAGATCGATGCCTGCGCGCCGGCGGCCACGGCGAGGCCGGCGCAAACGAGGAAAGCGGCAAGCTTGGTCCCGGTTCCGATCGGGCGTACGTCGTCGGCCGCCGAAAAGAGCAGCACGAGCGAGCCGGTAGCCAGAACCGGGGCCAGGCCCGTCGGCCAGACGCCGTTCGCGGCCAGCGCGGCGACCACGCCGAGCCAGACGCCGACACCGCCCAACAGGGCCGTCGGGCGCGCGTGGATCTTCCGGCCTTCGGCGCCGTCCGGCCGGTCCAGAGCGCCCAGCCTCGCAGCAAGCGACCGGACGACGGGTGTGGCGGCTCCGGTGACGCAGAAGCTCAGCGCCAGAACGTAGATCCAGCGGTTGCCGGCGGCGAAGAACGCGTCTCGCGTCGGCGGCAGAAACAGCACCGTGGCCGCAACCGCCAGCAGCAAGCCCCAGACCCGCTCGCCGCTACTCATCTTCATGCTCCAGGGCGGCGGAGAACCGACGTGGGACTGCGCCGGCGTCCGCGTCGGACAGCGCTGGGTACAGGGGCAGCGAGCACGACCGTTCCCAGGCGCTTCGGCATCCGGAGAGGGAATCCAGGTCGACGCCGCGGGCGAGTTTTCCGACCGGTCGGCGGCAGCAGACGCCGTGGCGCTCGCCCCGGATGATCACATCCTCGACGTCGTTGTCCCGCAGGGCGACGACGAACCGGAACCAGGCGTGCCCACGGTCGGAGGGAGCCCGCGGCAGATCGACCGAGACGCGGGTGAGCGCTCGCCGATACGCGTCCGCCAATAGCGCCCGGCGCTGGAGCGATTCCTCGAGCCGGTCCAGCTGGATTTCGGCGATCGCGGCGTGGAGGTCGCTCATCTTGAAGTTGAACGCACCCTCGGCGTCGCCGGGCGCCTCGCAATCCCGCAAGTCGCGGATGCGCTCGATCATTGCCCGGTCGTCGGACAAGACCATGCCGCCTTCGCCACCGGCGACGAGCTTGGTGGCGTAGAACGAACAGACGGTGGCTGCTCCCGTGCCGCCCACGGGATGTCCGTCGACCGACACACCCAGCGTTTGGGCGCAGTCTTCGATCACCGGGATGCCCATGGCAACGAAAGCGTCGATGTCGGCGGGCAGGCCGAACAGATGGGGAACGATGCAGGCAGCGGTTCGGGACGAGGCATTCTTGCGGGCGTCGTCCGGGTCCGGATTGAGCGAAACGGGGTCGCAATCCACGAAGGTCGCTGTCGCGCCGGTCAGCACGACGGCGGCATGGAGACTGGTGCAGACGAACGCCGGGATCAACACGTCGTCGCCGTCGCCGATTCCCAGCCCGCGAAGCGCCAGGTAGAGAGCGGCCGTTCCGGACGAAACGGCCGCGCCGTGGTCGCCGGCGGCGGCGCCGGCAGGTACGACGTCGACAGACGCCGCGCAGGCTGCCTCGAGGGCCGCGACCCTCTCGCCCTGTGCCAGATGGGCCGATTGAACGACGGCGGCTACTGCCTGCTCCTCGCGGGAAGAGAGCAGGGGGCGCGAATGTGGTATCGGCGCGCTGTGCTCGGTGCTCTCGATGCCGCTGTCGTGCGCCGTGCCCGGCAAGGTTTATTCCCCGGCGGTTACGTTGATGAACAGCCGCAGTGGGACGAAGCCTTCGGCGTAGTGGATTCGCCCCTGGGTGCCGCGGAAGCGCGCCGCCGCCTCCGCCAGCTCGACGATGTTCAGGTCGCCGATGTTGGTCTTCTGGACCTGCGAGGCGTGTGCTTCGAGCGCCGCGATCTTGCGGTCGAGGACTTCGTTGAGGGCGACGAAGACGGTGGGGGTGAAGTTCTGCGTCGTCGGGCCCTCGTAGAACAGCACGTTGCGGCTGTATCGAGTGGCCGTGACCGTTGCCTGCGAGAGGACCCGGTGATCCTGGTGGGTGTCGTCTCCGTGGTGCACGAAGATGAACGAAGGCGCGATCTTTTCGATCACCTCTTCGATGCCCTGGATCAGGTCGCGGTTCAGCTCCAGTTCGGTGTCCCGGAGGCCGCCCCAGAAGAGCTGCCTGCATCCGAGGATGGCGGCGGCCTCTTCCTGCTCGCGCGCCCGTAACGCGTCGTCGCCACCGGCGTGACCCTGGGTCATGACCATCATGAAGATGTCGTGCCCGGCCGCCGCGTACTTCGACAACGTGCCGCCGCAGCCGAACTCGATATCGTCAGGATGACAGCCGAGCGCGAGGATCTTCATGACGGCGAGAGTCTACCGGATCGAACGATGGAAAGGCTGTCCTCGCCGCAGTTCATCAGCAGGTCGATAACCGACATCCCGCCGGCGAATTCTCCGTGGAGCTGTGGGTAAGTCGGCGAGGCGAACTGCTGGAATCGCACGTCGATGCCGGCATCCTCGAAGGCATTCCGTTCGAGGTAGTCGCCGCCCGCGCCGGACAGGTAGAGGTCGGCCCCGAGCTCGCCGCAAAGGTCGACGAGCCGCAGCGTGGGGTGTGCCCGCACGGGAGTCTCGGAGCTCAGGCGGATCTCCGTATCGATCCCCAAGCGTTCGGCGAGCCGGCGGATCAAGGTGATGTTGAGAGGTGCGAGGTGGTTCCACGTTTGCGTCAGGACTTCTTCGAGAAGGGGCATCGAGCGCTCGAAGTACGGCGCTCCGCCGTAATTCGTTTCGAGCGCCCGCAGGTGCTTGCGTCTCCACGGCTGCTGGTCGCCGACCTCGACCTCGGCGATCGTCTGGGGGAACTTGTGCCGCACCGGGACCGTGAGCCACTGCGGCCCTGCCGACCCCTTGATCCGATTGCGGTTCTGCCATTCGTTCTTCTTGAACTGGACGTCGTCCAGGAGCACGAAGATGTCCGCCTGGTCGAGCTTGTCGCAGAAGCCCAGCCAGGGCAGATACTGGGGCTGGTGCGCGGCGAGGATCGTCATGGCCAGGCCAGGGTCGTCATGGCTATGGGTGCTCTCCTTGACCGCCGGCCGACGTCAGGTTCCGGTACAGCCGATCGAGGCGCCACAGCATCGCCTCGGTGCTGAACCTCGGTCGGCCGGTCTCGTCGCTCGAGAGGATCCACTCGCGAGCGGCGTCGCCCTGGCGGATGCGGGCGGCCGGGTCGCGCACCAGCGCCGCGATGGCCTGTGCCAGGGCTTCCGGATCCTCGGGGGGCACGAGCGTACCGGTCTCGCCATCGCGGACCACGTCCGGGATGCCGCAGACGCGGCTGGCCACCACCGGCAACCCGACTGCCTGCGCCAAGACGAGGGCGCGGCCCATGCCTTCGTTGCGGGATGGCTGCACGTAGATGTCGAGGCTGCGGAGGAAATCCTCGACTGGCTCGTCCGTGCCGACGAACGTCACGCGGCCTTCGACGCCGGTGTCGCTTGCAAGCGCGCGCAGCTTGCGCTCCTCGCGCCCGTCCCCCCAAACGAGGACTTCCAGGTCGTCCGTTCTCGGCAACCGCCCCGCGGCCCGTACGAGCACGTCGATTCCCTTCACGTGCTCCAGGCGGGCCACTGTGCCGATCCGAACCGTGCCACCGCGGCCGGCGGCCTCGCGTGGCGTGATGCGACTGACATCCACGCCGCTGGGAACCACCGTCCACTTCGCCAGCTTTCCGATGCCGGCCGCGGCCGACTCCCTTTTTTCTCCCTCGCTCAGCGCCACGAGGCAGTGGGAAAGGGGCGCACACAAACGCTCCGCCGTCAGATAGAGCCAGTTCTTGAAGCCACGGGCATAGCCGTACAGGACATGCCCGTGCGGCGTGTGCACCAGCACCGGGACCCGCGCCGCCCGCCCGGCCCAGCGTCCCAGGACGCCGGCCTTCGCCGAATGGGTGTGGAGGATCGAAGGCCGCTCTCGGCGAAGCAGGCGGTAGATCTGCATGAACGCGATGGCGTCGGCGATGGGAGCCGGGTCGCGGCGGAGCGACGGAATAAGCACGATGGGTACCTCGTCGTCGCCTGCGCTCGCCGTCTCGCCCGTCCAGCCGGGCCCCGATGCCAGGGTCGTCCGCCAGCCGCTTGCCGCCAGGTGCTGACAGGTCAGGAGCGTGTTCTCGGCCGATCCTCCGGGATCGAGGCGGGTGATCAGGTGAACGACCTTGCTCATGGCGCCGCTTCCCCGTCGTCCCGCCGAAGGGCGGCGGCATCGGTGTCGAGATAGGGTCGGAGGATCTCGGCGGAGCGTGCCCAATGGAAGCGGGCGGCGAGCTTCAGCCCCGCATCCCCCATGGACGCTCGCAGATCCTTATCCGTTAGCCTTTCGAGGGCACGCTTCAGATCCTGAACGTCGCCCGGCTCGACCAGGAATCCGTTCACCCCGTCGGATATGGCGTCGACCGCGCCGCCGGAGCGGCCGCCGATGACCGGCTTGCCGCACGCTGCCGCGTCGATGAAGACCATGCCGAATCCCTCTACGGAGAGGCTGGCGTTGTCCGGTGCGACCACCCTGCGGTTGGGCATGACGAAGACGTCAGCCAGGTTGTGGTAGACGGGAAGTTCTTCGTCCGCGACGTAACCGGTGAACGTGACCTTGTCGCCGAGGTCGAGACTCTCGGCGAGTCGCTCGAGCCTTTCCCGATCGGGCCCGTCGGAGACGACGAGATACCGCCAGGACGGCAGTGCGCCGTCGAGCTCCGCCAGCGCCTCAAGCATCGTGTCGACGCCTTTGCGCTCGACCAGCCGTCCCACGGTGAGAAAGACCAGGGCGTCATCCAAATCCAGGCGGGAAACGAAGTCCGGATCCTTCGGTGCCGGTCGCAGGTCCTCACGGGTTCCCAGCGGGATTTCTACGACGCGATCGGCGGGAAGGCCGAACTCGGAGACGGCCCGGGTCGTGAACGGCGAGATCGTGAACACGATACCCGCCCCCCGTAGCGTCCGCTGCGCCAGCCGTGTCATCCAGGAACTGCGGGTGAAGTCGCGGTTCGTCTCGCCACCGTAGACCCAGAGGTAGAAAGGCCTGCGGGTGACGAGGCTCCAGAGGCGAGCGATCAAGCCTGCGCGCAGCACCTGCCCGGCAATCACGACCTCCGGACGGTGGCGAATCGCGCAGCCGACGAACCAGCCGAAGCAGGAGATCGTGTTGATCGCCTTGGCAATGCGGCCGCTGCCGCTGACGACCGGAAAACGAATGGTCGTGGCCGCCCTGCGTGCGTCGAGACCGCCGTCACCCGTGGCCGCGGGTGCGAGGACCAGAGAGTCGTTGCTCCCGGCGCGTTCCCACAGCGTACCGAGGGCGTTGGAGATGCCGCCGATCATGGGCGGGTAGTCGAAGGTGACGAGCAGGCTCTTCATCGGGCCTTCTCGCCGGCAGCCACCTCGAGGTTCTCCAACAGCGCTCTCGCCGCGGCCTCCGATGTGTATCGGGCCGCGCGCCGCACTCCACAGGCTGTCAGTCGTTCTCGAAGATCGGCGTCCTGCAGCACCTTCCCCAGGGCCTCGGTCCAGGCAGCAGGGTCTCGCGGATCCGTCAGCAGGGCGGCGTCACCGAGCGTCTCGGGCAGGGCGGTGGCGTCCGCGGCCACGACGGGGGTGCCGCAGGCCATCGCCTCGAGCGGCGGTAAACCGAAGCCCTCGTAGAGCGACGGGAAGCACATGACCGCGGCGCCGGCATAAAGGTCCTTGAGCTCGGCGTCGTCGATAAATCCAGGGGTGGCGACCTCGGCATCCGTCTCCATCGCCAGCCGGCGAAAAGCGGACGCCTCGCCGCCCGCCAGCACCAGCGGGTGCTCGTCGCGCAGACGCCGTGGCAGGGCGCGCCAGGCGTGCACGAGAGTCGCCACGTTCTTGTGCACCGCACATCGACCGACGTAGAGGACGTAGCCCGGCGTCAGCCCCCGTCGCTCGAGTGTCGCGCGCATCGCCTCCGTGCCCGACGCCGGTCGGAAGCGCTCATCGACGGCGACCGAGATTACGCCGATTCGAGTCGGCGCCACGTTCAGGGTTTCCATCAAGTCGCGACGCGAGAACTCCGAAAGCGTCAAGACCCGGGTGGCCCGGCCCAGCATGATCCGCATCCATGTGGGCAGCACGAGCCGCTTGAGAAACGAGCCGGTCGGATAGCGAAGCTCGATCAGGTCGTTGGCCACCACCACGACGGGGCAGGGAGCCCGCAGTGGGCACTTGTAGTACGGAGACAGCAGAACGTCGGCGCCGCTGGCGCGGAGCATGCGCGGCAACAGCACCTGGTCCCAGGCGAGTGTGCTTCGCTCCGCTTCCGTGTGGGTTTCGACCAGATCGGTGCGAATTCTGTATTCCGTTCCTTGATTGCCGAACAAGACGAAGCGGTGGGGTGTCGCGGCCGTGGCCCAGCCGAGAAAGCCGGTAAGCACGCGGGCGATCCCCGTGGAGGTTCCCGACTGCCATTCGCGGACGTCGATGCCGATTGTCAGGGCCGTATTCATGGGCTCAAGCGCTGCGGCGGGATCGCTGTTGTTCCAAGAGCTCCTGGTAGAACTCCACGGTGTCTTCGGTGTGCCGCTGGAGGGAGTATCGGTGCAGCACGCGTTGCCGTCCGGCGCCCCCAAACTCGGTGCGCAGGTGAGGCGCATTCACCAGGCGGGAGATCGCGTCGGCGATTGCCGAGGCATCGTTTGTGCGGATGAGGAACCCGGTCTCGCCGTCCCGGACGATCTCGGCGGGACCGCCCGCCGCGGGTGCCACCACCGGTAGACCCATGGCCATGGCTTCGACCACGACGCGGCCGAAGGCTTCGCGCGGAGACGGATGGGCGAACAGATCGGAGGCCGCCAGGATGTTCGCGACATCGCCGCGGTGGCCCGCGAAGACGACGACATCCTCCAGGCCCGCACGCGCCACCCGGGCGCGGAGTGAAGCCTTTTCGGGCCCGTCGCCGACGATGACGCAGGCCACGTCGGGGTGCTCCGGCCGCAGCCCGGCAACCGCGTCGACCAAGAGGTCGAATCGTTTGAAATCGACGAGCCGGCCGACCGCGGTGATCACGGTCGCATCGGGTGGCAGGCCGAGACTCTTGCGGGTCTCGCGCCTGCCCGTCGTGGCCGAGAAGTCGTCGAGGTCGACTCCGTTGGGGATGACCCGACAGCGGCGTTCGGCATGTGGCCAGGGAGCGAGCCGCGAACGCGTCGCTCTCGAGTTGGCGACGACCGCGTCGGCCAGGCGGACGAGGAGCGGGTCGAAATGCGGGTCGCGGTCCCAGATCCGCAGGTGCCAGATCGCGGGGCACCCGGCGGCCCGGGCGCCCAGGCCGCCGTAGAACATCGCGCGGGTTCCGTTGGCGTGCACGATGTCGGGACGCTCGGATCGCATGAGCCGGCGGATGCCCCTCGATGAGGCCAACACGGAGGGTCCCGGCCGGCGCAGCGTGGGCATGGTCGATTCCCGGATCGAAGCTCCGAGCTCGGCCGCCGCTTCCGCCAATGGACCGCCCTCCGGAACGACGAGGACAGGCGTCCAATCTGTCCGTCGTAGTCCCTTGATCAATCCCAGCAGGCTGAGCTCACCGCCGCCCACGATGCCGGCGTGATGTGAAACGAAGACGACCTTGCGGCCGCTGGTCTGCGGCGACTCCTCCACCTCAGGCCTCTCGGGCGACGGGCGAGGCTTCGATTCCGCTCGGGTCCCGTCCGGCTTGCTCCTCCGGCGCCGGCAGCATCAGCGACGCGCCGATCAGCCCGACGACCATCCACATCGGCTCCATGATCCGGACGATGATGAAGGTATTTGCGCCGAGTCCGTGCACCAGCAGCCCGGCGAAGCCGGCCAGAAACCCGGCGGCCAGGACCGCTTCCGTCCGGTTGACGGCACGTGCGCGGAGTCGGAGGCCAGAGCCGGCGAGCCGCAAGAGCAGCCAGCAGAACAGAGCGAACCCTACGAGGCCTGTCTCGGAGAGGGTGCGAGGGTACTGTGCGTCGATAAACCCGGCCCCGGTTACCCCCTTGCCGGCGAAGGGATACTCCTCAACGACCTCCGCCGCGGCTCCCCAGGCCTGTAGTCGCGCCGCGGCAGACGGCTCGATGGTGTAGCCGAACACCGTGATGCTGTCGCGCTGCGAGCTCAGCGTGTAGGTCGCCCTCTCCACCAGGCTCTCGGGGGGCGAGAAGGCCAGCCACGACAGGACGATCAAGACAAGCAACAGGAACAGGGTGCGGTTGCGGGCGAGCGCGACGGTCGCGACGAGCATGGCGAAGAACGCCGCCCACGAGGTCCGCGAGTAGGTGAACATGAGCGGCAGGATCATAACGCCGCTGAGACCCAACCAGAACAAGTGCTGTCTGGCCCCCCGAGCGAAGCCGACCTGGGCGAGCGCCAGCGCGACCATCAGCACGAGGTAGCCGCCAAGTGTATTCGGTTCGCCTCGTTCGCCTTCGAAGGGAGCGGTCACCCGCTGGCCGGACGGAACCTGTGCGATGCCGACGAGCGAGATGATCAGCGCGGTGGCCATCACGGCGACGAGCAGGCGGCGGACCAACGCGCGGTCCCGGACGTAGTTCATCACGAGGAAGTAGATGAACGCGTACTCCAGGTACTTGAGAACGAAGAACACTCCGGTGACGAGGTTCAGCCGCCCGGCCATCCCTCCCCACAGCGTCGTCAACAGGGCGAAGCCGATGTAGCCGAAGATGGGTGCGTTCAACGGCGTGCGGCGCATCAGCGGCGCCTCTTTGTACACCGCCAGACGGATGAGCCATGCGAGCGAGATCACCAAGATCAGATAGTCGTCCAGGCGCAATGTGATGCCGCGGCTCGCGGTGGCTGCCGATGGTCCGCCGAGCTGCCCGACGATGAACTCCGGCGAGAGCAGCATCGACAGGATCAGGACGTAGAACGTCGCCTCCATCGACCACAGGACGACCAGCAGAAGGACCACAGCGCCGCCCACGATCGCGGCGGTCCGGAGATCCGCCGAGGTGGCCGCGAAGGCGAGCAGCGGGGCGAGGACGAGGACGGCGATCAGGCCGATGGCGTCGGGGCGCGACGACTTCCGCGGGTTTCTACCGGGTGCTGCGAATGTCGACGCAGCCGTGGTGGAGGCCATGGGTCCCGACCCGGTCAGACCCAGCGACCCAGCACCTTGGAAGCCGCGCTGCTCAGGCTACCGAGAATGGCGGAGGGCGGGTCCGTGGGCGATTCGTCGTAGCGGTATTGGTAGTAGTAGTCGGTGTGTCGCAGCGTCGTGCCTGCGTCCGCCCGAACATCGTTCATGACGATCCCCCAGACGTCGGCGTCGACGTTGTCGAAGTGGCTCTTGGCGCGACGCAGTACGTCTCGGCCGACGCGGCCGACCTCGTAGACGAGAACAATGCCGTCGGTGTGTTCCGCCAAGACGGCGGAGTCGGTCACGGGAATGATCGGCGGCGTATCGATGATGATGACGTCGAAGGTGTGGCGCAGCTCGGCAATGACCCGACCCATCTCGTCGCTGCTGAGCAACTCGGCCGGGTTCAAGGGATGGGTTCCCGACGGCAGCACGTGCAGGTTGTCCATTCCCGGCGTCAGCATGACCACGTCGAGGGGCAATTCGCCGAGCAGTATGTCGGAGAGACCTCGGGTGACCTCCGGCCAGCTCATTTCCCCGGTAAGCACGTCGGCCAGCCCTGGCTCCCTCGGCAGACCATAAACCCGGTGGGCCGCCGGACGGCGGAGGTCGGCGCCGACGAGGATCGTCTTGCGGCCCATTTGGGCGAATGCCAATGCGATGTTCGTCGAGGTGGTCGTCTTGCCCTCTTCCAGCACCGAGCTGGTCACCATGACGACCTTGGCGTCGGTGGCCTCACGCGCCTTTTCGACGTTGGTCCTGATCGCGCGGTAGGCCTCGGAGACCGGCGACCGGGGGTCGTAGTGGGTTACCAGCGAAGCCATGAAATCGACGTCGGGGTTGTCGACCAGCGCCGGCGACGCCTTGCCCATGATTGTCCGGATGCCGTCGAAGTCGATAGGCGGCACGGTGCCGATCACGGGGACGTCCAACAGGGCCTCGACGTCGTCGATCGCGCCGATCGAGGTGTCCAGGGTTTCCAGCAGCAGCGCCGCGACGATTCCGAGCAGCATGCCCATGACAGCCGCCAGCGCGCCGCGGCTGGCGCGGCCGGTCGCCACGACCGGCGCGGCGTCGATCGCACGCTCGATGATCTGGATCTCCTGCGTCTGCTCGACGTTCCGCAGGTTGGCCTGCTCGAGGTTGGCTCGTAGCTGCGTGTGGATCTGCGAGTTCAGGTCGACCTCGCGGCGCAGTCGTTCGAGCTCGGCGTCGTTCGCCGGCATGGCGTTGAAGCGATCTTGCAGGCGGTCCCGTTCGGCGCGCAGATCCTCTTCGGCGGCAGAGAAAGACTCGAGCAGAGCGTCCGCTGCCATACGGATCTCGGACTCGACGGCGCGCACTTCTGGCGACTCCGGTGTCTGGTAGGCGAGCAGCTCGGAGCGGCGGGCATCGAGGGAGCTCAAGTTCGGTGCGAGGCTGCCGATCAGCTCGTCCTCCCCCCCCAGGCTCGCGAGGAGACCACCCGGTGGCAGCATCTCACCCCGGCTGATCCTCTCCAGCGTCACGATGGCTGTCTGCATGCCTGCCAGCCGCTGGCGTACGTCCTGGAGCTCGCGTTGGGTGACCGCGATCTCATCGCTGCCCAGGCTCTGCCGGCCGGCGTTGTCGATCATGAAGTCGACGAGCGCCTGTTGCGATGCGGCGAGCTCCTTTTCGACGATCTCCAACCGGTCTTCGAGGAAGCGCTTGCCTTCGATGACGTCTTGGTTCAGCTCGTAGCGGTTGCGCTCGGCGTAGGTGTTGAGAAGCACGTTGAGGTACGTGATGGCGTCATCTCGGTCCGGCAAACTCGCGGTGACCTGCAGGATGCTGGTGCCGCCAACCGCCATCGGCGTGAAGGCATCCCGCAGTCCGACGAGATGCGCCCGCCACTCGGGGTGCACCGAGATGTCTGCGTCGGTGACCGGGCTGCCGTCGGGGTTCAGCCGATCGATGAGCCCGAGCTCCATCGCGACTTCCTTCAGGACCTCGCGGCTCATCATCACCTCGGCATGCGTATCGAGCCGATTCCCTTCCTCGTAGTAGTAGAAGGTCTGCATCATCAGGTCGATCGGCTGACTGCGCGAAACTACCCTCAGTCGCCCCGTGGCCTCGAACATCGTCGGCGACGCCTGGGTAAGGGAGTAGCCCAGAAGGCCGGCGATGAGCGGCGTCAGGATGATGATCCACTTGCGCTTCTGGAATACGCGGAGGTAGTCGCGCAGGCTCAACTCGTAGTGCATGTCAGTCTCGGCGGATGAGCTCGATCACGGTGAGCGTGCTCAAGATAAGAGTTGCGATCCCCACCCAGTCGCGGATCTTTTGGCTTCGGTCGGGAGAGAACGGCACGACGACGAAGTCGCCCGGCTCCAAGCCGACCGCGGCAGAGGTCTGTCCGCTGGACAGGAGGGTGTCGAGGTCCACGGGAATGACTTCTCCGGTCGTCGGCCGCGAGACGTACACGGCGCTCCGCTTGGCCGTGTTCGTCCAGCCGCCGGCCTGGGCGATCGCGTCGAGGACCGAAATCCCCTCGCGGTAGGTGTAGACACCCGGCTCCCTCACCTCGCCGAAGATGAACATGCGGCTCGAGCCGGTCTCGATCGAAGGCACGTAGACGATGTCCCCGGCGTGCACGGTGTATTCGTCCGTCGTGCCGGCGAGCATCGAGGAGAGGTCGGCGAGGAACTCGTTGCCGTCTCGAATCACCCGAACGTCGGCAAGGTCGGCGGCCGCCGTCGGCCCGCCGTAAGAGTTGATGAACTCGGTAAGGGTCATGCGTCCGCGGATCGGGTAGTTTCCCGCCCCGCCGTTGGGCGTGTCCCGGATTTCCCCGGTCAGCGTCGCGTTCCAGGCGTTGTACTCGTCCACCCGCACCTCGGCAAAGCCGGTGGGAACGTACTGGCGAAACATCGTCGTGAGGGTGCGAGAGAGCTCCGTCGGCGTGACTCCCGCCGCCATCACGGAGCCGAGATGGAAGCGGGAGACGTGAATCGTCCCGTCCGTCTGCACCCGGTGCGTTGTCGTCAACGAGGGCTCGGGGCCCAGGTACGGGGTCAGCTGCACCAGGTCGCCGGGACCGAAGATGTACTCGGCGATCCCGTCGATGTCCTTGAAGGTCATCTGGCTGTCGATGTTCTGGGCCAGTGCCAGGCTCGGCGGCAACGTCTCGTCGTCGCCGGCATCGCCGGAGGCCGTGGTCCCGGCGCCTGCGGCCGCGGCCCCATTGCCTCCGTCCTCGCCGCCTCCGGCCCCGTTCCCTCCGACTCCGTTGCCTCCGATTCCGTTGCTTCCGGTTCCGTCCGTTACCCCGGAAGCCGCCGACTGAACTTGGCCGAAATCTCCCATCTCGATAGACCGCGACATCGGTGACGGCGAGGTGCCGGTGACATAGTCCTCTGCGCCTTCCAACGACATACCCTCGCGGTCGAGCTGTTCCTCGTACACGGCCAGCAGCGAGCCGAACTCCTCCGGACGGGTCGGGGCCACGGGTTGCGGCGCGCGCGCCGCACAGCCGATGCCGGAAAGCTGCAGGCAGAAGAGAACGGCCAGCGGCTTCGCCGCACGCCGCCATGGGGCGCGTGGGCTCGTGATTCCAAGCGGCTGACGGCGCCGTTCGTAGTACCGCACGTCTCCTCCTATGACCGACTGTCGTCGAATGGCGACAGCCAGGGGTCTTCGCTGGGTCGTGGTAGCAGGCCGAGCTCGCGCAGGTCCGACGCGGTCAAGGCGCGGGATACGCAGATGTTCGGCTGTGATAGCAAATCCAGTGTGCGCGACTCGCGTGGCGGACGCCGCTCGTTCGTGAGCAGCACCTCGACTCGAGGTCGCATCGGGTTCTCGCTCGCCACGTCGACGACGCGACCGATTTCTCCGCCGCTGAGTCGAACGAGGCTGCCGATCGGGAACAGGCCGAAACCCGCGACGAGCGCCTTGAGGGTTTTGGCCCCGAACTTGTCGGTCATCTGCATGAGCATCTTGATGCCGTGATTCGCGCCGCCGTCCACACCGGCCCTGTACGGGCGTGGGTGGGCGAACGACTCGAAGCAGTCGACCGTCCCGAGTATCAGCGCCTCCGGGAGGATCTCGTCTCCCTTGAGCCCGCGCGGATAGCCGCTCCCGTCGAGCCGCTCGTGGACCTGGTGGGCAATTTCCGCCACCTGCTGATAGCGGCTGCCGAGGGAACGCAAGAGCTCGTAGCTCCTGGTTGGGCGGGACCGCATCTGGTCCCATTCATTCGGGGTCAGACCGCCCTCCTTGGTGAGCAACTCGGCCGGCAGTCGAACGCTGCCGAGATCGTGGACGAACCCGGCCAGACAAATCGTTTCGAGCGCCGCGGCCGGAAGTGACATGGCCCGGCCGAGCTCGACGCCCAGGATGGCGACGTTTACCGAATGGGGCAGGATGAATCCTTCGCCCTCGGCGTAGGTGCCCATGGCCCTGCGCAGCAAGTCCCGCGTCATCGAAGTGGACTGCACCACCTCCGGGGCGATCGAGCGCAGGGGCGTCGTTGCGGTCAGCAGACGCCCCGGAGTGAGGCTCTCCATGGCCGCTGCGCCGAACAAGCCCGACACGGCCGTAGCGGCGCGACCGTACAGCGACTCGGCAGCATGGGCATCGCGTGAGCCGTTGCGCAACCTTCCGTTTGCCGGCCGGGTGTCCTTGTGCACAGTCGTCGCGGCCGGACGGGCGGCGGTCGGGTTGTCGCCGCGTGGTGGCCGTGGACCGGCGGTGGCGAGCGTCGGGCCGGCCGCGGATTCCCGCCGCAGCTCGTCGTAGCTCTTGATGAATTTCAGGGCGTCGGTCATTTCACTAAACCCAGATCGTCTTGACGATGTCGGGGCCCACTACCTCGATTCCGCGGCGGCATCCCATCAACAACGACAGATCGCAAAGGTTGTTGATGCGACGCGGGATTCCTTTCGAGCTGTCGTGAATCATGTCCAACGCCTCATTCGAGAAGAGCTCCCGGGTGCCGCCGAAATGCTTCAGCCGATGGCGGACATAGGTGTTTGTCTGCTCTTCGTCGAGCTCCTGGAGCCGGCATTTGACCGCCAGGCGGTCAGCCACCTGCGGCATCTGCGAAACGCGATTCCAAAGATCGTCCTGTCCGACCAGCAGCAAGGTGACGAGGTTGCGGTCGTTGAGCTGGTGGTTCAGCAGCAGACGCAACTCCTCGTACAACGAGTCGGCGGGCAGCGATTGCGCTTCGTCGAGCACCACCAGGTTGTGCAGTCCGCGCGAGGCGTGCTCTAGAAAGCAGGCCCCCAGGCGGTCGAACAGCTCGCTCTTGCTCGCTTCGGGTCCGGGCTCGGCGTCCATTTGGCGCAACATGCTGCGAAACAAGGCTTCGCCTTCGACCAACGGATAATTGATCAGAACCGTGTTGAACTGGTCGAGGTCGAGCCGCGAAAGCAGCAGGCGGATCAGCGTGGTCTTGCCGGTGCCGTACTCGCCCGTCAGCAGCGCCGATGCTTTCCGCTGCTGGATTGCATACTCCAGCAGCTCCAGGGCCTGTTCGTAACTGTCGGACAGGTAGACGCTTCCCGGGTCCGGGACATTCTCGAACGGCTTGGCTTCGAGGCCCCAGTACTCCAAGTAGATTCCTGCGTCTTCGGTCGGCATCGTTTTCGGTCCGAGGGTGGGTTGGTGGCGAACTTCCGCCGTGTGCCGGTAACGTCGGCGGGCACGGGTGGCGATGGGCCCCGTCGAGGGCGCCTTCCGCGACGTCCCGTCCGATCTCGGTGCGGGTCGCCGCGCCCGTTTTCCCGTCGATTTTCGAGTCTGTGCTGCCCCTTATGATCTAGAAACAAAACTTAAACACACCTGATACTAGAGTTAAATACTTATGCACATCAATACCTACTTGTGATGTACCGGCGAGTTAAGTAGGCAGAGACAACCAGCGCCGAGATCCCTCCGAGAGGAGGGGCCGGAGTGAATAGCGACAGCACACTGCTCGCGTAGCAGCCCGCGGCTGCGACGCCCACGAGCAGGCCCAGGTCGAGTCGCTTCTGCCGCGCCGACGCCAGCGCGTCGCGGAAGACCGGCTCGCCGACGACGAACAACACGGGGAACGCCAGCATGATGTAGCCGATTCGCAACGTGAGTGGGTTGGGCCACGGAGCACCGAAGGCACGGCTTGCCCCCATCAGCAGCAGGAGAGGCAGTGTCAGGAGCCAGACCCAGAACAGCCTTCCCTGTTCCTCGCGCTTGCGGGCGATCGACGGGCCGCGGCGGGTGCTCACGCGGTCAGGTGATGGCGCCTGGCCGCGGCGGGGCGGGGGGTGCGCTCAACGCGCCTCGCTGGCCTGCTCGACGGCGGCGAAGCGAGCCAGGATTTGCACCTTCTGCTCTTCGGTCAAGTACTCGTCGGCCACCAGGAAGAGGATCTGATCCTCTTTGAGCAGGTGCTCTCGGACGAGGTGAACGATGTAGAGGCCGTACCCCTTCAACATCTGAGCGGAGAAGGCCGCCCGGCGTCCGCCCTGCAGCTCGCGGCACTCGGCGAGCGCCTCCTTGAACTTGCCGTTCATGATGTTGAGGTCTTCGTGGTCGGCAATGCGGGCGTCGAGGCGGAGGTTCTCGGAGGCGAGGAATTCCTCCAAGTAGGGGAACAGGCAGTCTTCCTCCTTGCGGTGGTGAATCGCCATCTCCCGGTCGATGTATCGGGCGACCGACTCGATGCGCTCGAGGACGTCGGCGTCGGGCCCACGATCACCGAGCTGGCGGAGCGCCGCCGACAAGACGTTCAGTTGATCGTCTATCTGACGGTGTTCCGCCCGCAGAATCTGGGTCGGGCTCAGCGGCGTAACGGCGGGCTGCGGATCCGAGGCGTCGGTCATGGAGGCGGCTGCGGAGGGGGGCTGGACGAATCCTGAAAGTGAAGTCAAGTATAGTCGCCGGGTCTCGCAGCGGCAACGGACGTGGTAGAAGGAGGACGGTGCCGCAAGCGCCGGTGAAGCCCGCCCCTGCGCGCCGCATGAACCTACGGGAAGGCCATGGGTCTCTGGAAGATCGACGAAGCTGCGGAGTATCTCGGCATTCGCCCCAAGACCCTGTACGAGTGGGTCAGGCTCGATCGGGTTCCGTACCGCAAGATCGGCTTCAACGTCCGGTTCGATCCCGACGAACTGAAGCGTTGGACGGCCGAACAAGCGCGCGGCGAAGGCTCGGAGAGCGCGACGAAGCGGTCGCGGGCGCGGCGGCGACCGGGCGGGCGTCCGGAGGACTCGGGCGCGCCGACCACGGGTTCCGCCCCGCAGCGGCCTGCCGCGGCCGATGCGGAACATCTGCGGCGCCTCGCGTCTGAGGCCTCGACGCTGCTTCGAGGCCTCGAGCGGGACGTGGGGGCGAACTTGAGCTTTCCTCAGCGTCGCAAGCTGCTCGAGCTCGCTGACCGGCTGGGGCGCGCCTCGGCCGAGGCGGACGGGTCCTGACCCCGCGGTCGCAACCGGCGGGCGACGGTGTTTCGCCGCATGCCCTCTTCGTCTACGGGGAGCTGTGCAAACCGCCGGTCCTTCGACAGCTCCTCGGTCGGCTCCCCCCGGCCGAGGCGGCAACGCTGGAGGACCATGCGCGCGTTCTGAATCGCGACACCGGGTACTTCCGGGCCGTCGGCAGACCCGGCGCGCTGATCGTCGGACTGCTCCTGAGCGGAATCAGCGGGGACGAGTGGGCCCGCATCGATGCGTTCGAGAACCTCGATGGAGGTGAGTACCAGAGGGTTACACGTCCCGTCACGACGGTGCGGACCGGGGAAGCGCGTCGGGCTTGGGTATACGTCGTCGGCGCAAAGCCAGCGGACAAGACCACCGCCCGGCCGGGGTCGGGACGCGGCCGACGAGACGAACCGGGGCTCACCGACGAGATTGACTAGCGGCCCCGAGCTGCCAGGTTCGCGAGAGTGGGAGCGACTTGAAACCTAGACGTTGTCGAGCTTCGCGATGATCTCGCGCATGTGCCACTCAACAACTTCGTCGTAGTAGGCTTTGATCGAATCCATCGTGTCCTGCCGCTCTTCCGGTCCTCTGGCTTGGCGGTAGGCCTCGATGGAATGCCGGAGCTCGTTGCCCAGGCTCTCCACATCCGAGACGATTTCGGGTCGGTTGGTTTCCGACCACTCACGAAATTCCTGCCAGCGCGTGATGTAGTTACGCAGCTTCATGGAGATCCCTATCCGCGTGAATATACCACCGCGCGAGGAAAGTGAAAACGGGTCGCGGGCCGCTCCGAGGCGAACACTGATCATGCTTGTTGCCGCGTGCGCGGCGCTGGGCGGCTGTAGGTTCGAGTTTGCAGTCGACCCCGGAACCCTGGCCCCGTCGATCAGCGAAGTGCGGACCCTACTCGAGCAAGACCGGGTCCGTCGAGCGCTCGTTCGAGCGGAGTTGCTGCAGCAATACGGTGGGCCCCAAGCCGAGATCGTGTTGGGCTGGGCGCTCTGGAGAAACGGAAGCCTGCGCGATGCCGAAGTCTATTTTCGCCGCGCCGCCGAGGTGGGATTCGAGGAAGGCAACATCGGGTTGGCCGCGGTACGGGCGAGTACGGCCGAATGGGACCGAGCAGTCACCAGGGCGCGGAACGGCCTGGGTGCCGAAGAGAGTGTCGGCGTTGCCCACGCGGTTCTCGCCAGTGCCGCATGGGCGTCCGGCGACGCCCAAACGGCCGCGCGCGAGATGCTCGCCTGGGGAGAATCCGAACGGGGAACGTCTCGCGGGCGCGCCGCCGACGCGATGGGCGCTGCAGCCGCGAGGCTGCGGGGCGTGGCGCAGGAGTGGCGAGGGTCTCCGGCGGTCGTTCCCATGCAGCCGCTGGAGGCCGGAGGCTGGGCCGTCGAGGTCGAGGTCTCCGGTCGGACCGCGGTCCTGAAGCTGGATATCGCGTTCCGGCAGAGCCTGCTGTCCGAGGATCTCGTGAACGCCCTGGGATTGAGTGTCGACGGGGCGACCGGGACCGGGCGGGCCGCATCTACCCGCTGGCCGGCGATCCTGTCCCCACGCCAAGTGGCCGTCGATACGGTGAGATTCGGGGAGTTGTCGGTCAGCAACGTGGTGTTCGCCGTCGCGGACGCTCCCGAGGGCGCCGATGGTGTGGTCGGGGCCGACCTCCTGAGCGACGCTCGATGGAGCCTCATCCCGTCGCGGGCGGAGCTGGTCGTGGCCCCGGAAGATCGGGCGTCTGAAGTGGACGGGATGCCGGGTGTGCGCGGAGGCACCGCCGTCGCCTGGGTCTCTGCTCGCGTGCTTCGCGAGGGCCTCGGAGCGCAAATCCTTCTTTTTCCTCGTGTCGGCGGTTCGGTCGTCGCGGCGGGCATCGATCCCGGCGTGGCATCGCGGCTCGACTCGGACACGATCCAGGTGCTTCCGGGAAGCAACTCCGCGCCCGCGCGACTGATGCTCGGAGGCTGGGACGAAGAGGTCATGTGGCGTCCCGCTTCGCTGGCTGGCTGGGCAGTCGACGGGGGAGTGTCGCCCGCGGCAGTGGTCGGGAGTAACGTGCTGGGGGAATGGGCGCTGCACTGGTATCCCTCGTCCTACCAGTTGCGCATCGACGGCCCCGGGTCCCCGCGGTGAGGCGCCGCCACGAACGAGTGCGCCCATGAGTCGTCAGAACTCGCTGTCCCAGGAGATCCTCCACAAGATCGTCGTTGACGGCTGGCCGCGCCGCGACCGGGCGGTCAAGGGGATCATGGCCGACTTCGTCGACGTTGCGCGCAAGCTGACCGACAGTGACTACGGGAGCATCTACGTCCTCGAGCAGGAAGACGGCGAGGTCCGGGTCGTTTCCGCCCACGAGGAGGGAGAGTTGCTGGACGAGCTCCCGAACCTCCTCGAGCAGGACCAGGAATCCCCCGGGATCATCACCTGGGTGTACCGCAACAACGAGCCCTACCTGAGCAACGACGTCGACAAGGATCCGTACTACTTCCGCGCCTTCAAGGACTCGCAAGCCAACCTCGTCGTTCCGATTCGGCTGCAGGGGAAGCCCATCGGTGTTCTTTCGGTGGAGTCCCAGAATCGCGGGCACTACAACGCCGAGCACCAGGTTCGCCTCGAGGACCTCGCCGAGGCCGTGTCGTTGTTCGTCTCGCGGCGTTGGTTGACGGAGTACTCGCGACGTCGCGGATACAACGTCGAGATCGTCGGGATCTCCGACGCGATTCGCTCGATCGAAGCCCTCATCAAGCGCGTCGCACCCACCCGCGAGCCGGTGCTTCTTACGGGCGAAAGCGGCGTGGGCAAGGAGCTCCTGGCCCACGCGATCCACTATTTCTCGACCCGCCGTGACCAGGAAATGCTCATCGTCAACTGCGGCGCCTTCGCCGAGGAGCTGCTCGCGTCCGAGCTGTTCGGCCACGTTCGAGGGGCGTTCACCGGCGCCCATCGCGACAAGGCCGGGAAGTTCGAGCTGGCCGACGGGGGGACGCTGTTCCTCGACGAGGTCGAGTCGATGAGCCCCCGCCTACAGGTGATGCTGCTGCGGGTTCTGGAGCAAGGAGAAGTACAGAAGGTCGGCGAGGAGCGCGGCGCCCGGCGCATCGACGTTCGTATCATCGCCGCCAGCAACCAGGATCTTCCCGAGTTGGTGGCGGAAGGCTCGTTCCGCGAGGACCTCCTGTTCCGGCTCAACGTGTTCGACGTCCGGGTTCCACCGCTGCGAGCCCGCGTGGAGGATGTCCCACTCCTGGCGGAGCACTTCTTACGATCGTTTCGAGTGACCAACGGCCGGGGCCCGGAGGGTTTCGCCGCCGATGCCCTCGAGACGCTGCAGCAGCACGATTGGCCCGGGAACGTTCGAGAGCTGCGCAATGCGGTCCATCGGGCCGCGGTGCTCGCCGAAGGCGAAGTCGTTCGTCTCAGCGATCTCGCTCCCTCGGTCACGGGTTCGGCGACGAGCGTCGCTCCGGTGGTCGTCGCACCGCTTGCGGACGGCGGTGGCGATGCCGAGGCATCCTCTCAGGTGGGTGCCTCCCTCCTGCTCGACGACGTGGTGGAGCGACACGTTCGGCAGGTGCTGGAGGCCGCGGGGGGCAATAAGTCGCGAGCCGCGGATCTGCTGGGGATCCCGCGCACGTCCCTCTATCACAAGCTGCGCAAATACGGCATCGACGCGAAGGACTGAGCGACCGCATATCGTCACTTTCGCGAAATGCGACCGTCTCGGGTCGTCGATATGTGGACATTGCGCGCCAGAACGGCATGCCAGGCGGCGACACCTGCCCTCTGCTCCCCCGAAGGAACGGCACCGATGACACCAGAATCGGCCTCTGACGGCGCTTCTGTGCCGCTTGTGCGGGTGGGGCGGGCCGTCGAGCAGAGTTGGCATCGCGTTTGCTACCTATGAGCAGTGTTGCAAGCCGAAGCGCCCGTCGGGCCGGCTCGCCGAACTGGGATGACCGTTGGACGGAAGGGGAAAAACCAGGGGACCCCTCGCTCGACTCCCAGGCTGGCAGCCGGTCCGGCGGGCGCTTCGGCGTTCCGGTGCTGCTCGACGCGGAGGTGGAGTCCGGTAGAATGAAACCGGCGTACCTTCATCGCTCCGCGGTCCGAGATGGCAGACCAGATCCCCTTCTTTCTAGCCGGCGAGTGGCGCCTCGGCGCGACGACACGCCCGGTGGTCAACCCCGTGGACGGGACCACCGTCTCGCTCGTATCGCAGGCTGACGCCGAGGCCGCTGAGCTCGCCACCCTCTCCGCCGTCGAGGCCTTCGAGGCCGTCGGCCGGCGCGCCTCCGCTCTCGAGCGCGGCCGCTGGCTCGAGGCGCTTCGGGAGAGCGTCGCCGAGCGCCAGGAAGAGATCGCGGTGACGATGAGCCGCGAAATGGGAAAGCCGCTGAAGTTCTCCCGCCTCGAGGTCGATCGCTGTCTGTTCACCTTGCGCGAGGGAGCCGAAGAGGCACGCCGCCTCGGCGGCGAACATCTTCCGCTCGACGTGATCGATGGGACGGACGGCTACTGGGGTGTGTCCCGCCGAGTCCCCGTGGGGCCGGTCCTCGGCATTGTCCCTTTCAATTTTCCGTGCAATCTGCTTGCCCACAAGCTGGCGCCGGCGCTCGCCAGCGGATGCTCGATCGTCATCAAGCCGTCACCCAAGGCACCGCTGACCACATTGCTCATGGCGGAGGCATATGAAGACGCCGGGCTCCCCGAGGGGCTGCTCTCCGTCCTGCCCTGCGCCGACGAAGTTGCCGCAGGCCTGGTCGCGGACGACCGCTACAAGCTTCTTTCGTTCACCGGCAGTCCGGCCGTCGGATGGCGGCTCAAGTCAGCGGCCGGCAAGAAACGCGTGCATCTCGAGCTCGGTAACAACTCGGGCGTGATCCTGCACAGGGATTGCCCCGACGTGGATTGGGCCGTCCGACGCTGTGCCTTCGGCGCCTTCGCGTACGGCGGGCAGTCTTGCATCTCGGTCCAAAGGGTCTTCGCCCACCGATCCCTGTACGAGGAGGTCGTCGAAAAGCTGGCCGCCGCTGCGGCCGACCTGGTGGTCGGCGATCCGCTCGACGAAAAGACGGACATCGGTCCACTCGTGGACGAGGAAAGCGCCGAGCGCGTCGTCGGGTGGATCGCGGAGGCTGTCGACAACGGCGCCACCGTGGTGTGCGGGGGGGCGCGCGAAGGCGCCGTCGTCGAAGCGACGGTACTGACCGGCGTGGCCGCCGACGCCCGCATTCAGAAGCAGGAGGCATTCGGTCCGGTGTTGACGGTCACACCGTACGACGACTTCACCGCCGCGGTCGATGCGGTCAACGACACCGCTCTGGGGCTGCAGGCCGGGATATTCACCCGTGACATCGGCCTCATCCGTCATGCCTGGGACAACCTGGTCGTCGGCGGCGTCTGTGTGAACGACTACCCCACGTTTCGTGTCGACAACATGCCGTACGGGGGCGTCAAGGACTCCGGCCTCGGGCGCGAAGGCGTACGCTATGCGGTCGCCGAAGCCTACACGGAGTCGCGTCTGCTGATCGTCAACGGCAACCTCACAGCCACCTGAATCGATGCCGACGATCGATCGCATGGCCCGTGTTCATCCGGATGCCGACCTGGCCGAAGACGTCGTCGTATCGATGGGAGCGATGATCGAGGCCCGCGTGGTGGTCGGGGAGGGCACGGTAATCGGCCCGAACGCTCTGCTGTACTCCGGCACCCGGGTCGGGAAGAACGTCCAGGTCGGCGCCGGGGCGGTGCTCGGCGGAGAGCCGCAGGACCTCAAGTTCCGCGGCGGCGAGAGCGGCGTCAGCATCGGCGACGGCACGATCATCCGTGAGTACGTCACCGTGCATCGCTGCGTCGAACCCGGCGCCACGACGGTCGTGGGGCGCGAATGCTTGTTGATGGCGACATCCCACGTAGCGCACGAGTGCGTCCTCGGGGATGGCGTCATGGCGGCGAACGGGGTGATGATGGCCGGGCACGTCAGCGTCGACGACGGTGCGTTTCTGTCCGGAAACGTCGTCGTCCACCAGTTCACCCGTGTCGGCAAAATGGCGATGATCGGCGGGGGCGGCGCGGTCAGGCAAGACATCGTTCCATTTTGCCTTGCCGATGGGCACCCGGCGCGGCCGAAAGGTCTCAACGTGGTCGGGCTGCGTCGCGCCGGTGTGACGGAGGACAGCATCCGGACCCTGAAGCGTGCGTTCCGTCAGGTCTTCCGTGCCACGGGGACGCAGGCCTCCCGCCTGGAGCGAGCGCTCGCGGAGGCGCCGGAGAGTGCCGAGGTGGAGCAACTCGTGGGCTTCATCCGAGGATCGGCGCGGGGTATCGCGCGGCCACGCAGGAGCCGCCGGGGTCCCTGAGTCCTGGGGCTGCCACGCCGTCCGACGCTCGGTGCCGCCGAGCTCAGAAATCCCAGCTCAGCATTCCGGCGATGCGTCGCATCGGGTAGTTGCTCGTTCCGTCCTGGAGGTCGAGGAAGACCTGCGCAAAGCGGACGTCTGCGCGAAACGCGAGCGTCGGCTTGATATAGAAACGCAGGCCGCCGCCGAAATGGGCGAACGGAGCCTGTTCGGTCTGGGGCTCGGGGACGATGCCGAAACCTTCGAGCACGTCCCGCGTTCGCTGCGGAAGGTCCGTGTTGGCGCGGAGGTAACCGCCGCCGCCGGCGAAGTAGGGAACGAACTTCGACGTCCGGGCGCCCGTTTGATAGACGAAGCTCCCCAGCACCTGGGTAACCCGGCCTCCTGGGCCGAACGTGATGTCCGCCTCGACCTCGAAGCCGAACGTTGCCTTCTCGCCGAAGAAATAGGCGAGAGCGGCCCCGGTCTGGAAGGCGCTGGCACCGGAGAACACCGATCCGCCCAGAATCGAAAAGACCGCTCCGTTCGCCGGGTCCGTGAACGGTGGACGTTCGCGCGCCTGCGGCTCTTGCGGTTCCTGCACGGCTGCCGCTGGCGGTGCGGGGGCGTCGGCGCGGGAAAACGCGGGTGCCGCCATGCGGCCGACCGAAACGAAGAAGGGCGTGGCCCGGGCCGTAGCCGGCAGCAGAGCGTGGCCCACGAGGAGGCCGGCTGAGGCCGCCAGGGCGGCGATGTGCAGGGTGAACGGACGCCGTTGTCTCTTCCGCATCATCAGAATATCGCCGCCGTTCCGGTGGGGAATTCAGCAGTTCTGTTGGTCAGGGGGATCATCTCTCCGCCCTGCAGGCCCGCGGGCAACACCGCTTCCAACAGAACCAGCTGGGAGGGGCCGGCGGTGTCGTCGAACGTCGGCTCGAGCGTGAGGAACAACCGCGAGCCGGACAAGTCCGCCGGGAAGACGAGCCCGGGCGGCGCATTCACGAGGAAGTCCTCGCCGGGAAATTCCGGCGCCGGCAGCGGACCGGAAAACCGGTTGATGAAGTCGGGCGCGTTGGCCGACAGGAATCGGCCCATCGTCACGACCTGCCCGTCGATGACCATGTAGTGCTCGTAGGAATAGACGTTGTTGAGGGGGGGAAGGACGAGCGAGGCCTCGCCGTTTTCGTCCACACCCCAGACGCCCGCGTTTTCGTTCGTGTCCGGTCCGTCGGTGGGCGTGAAGACGCGATAGCTTCCGCTCGCCTGATCGACAAGCAGAGGCGCCGGCACCGACAATTGCGCCACGCCGTCCAGGAAAGGTCCCTGCAGGATTGCCGCGGAGCCCGGCGTGCCGCCCGGCGTTCCGCCGGGCTCGATGGTGATGACGATGCTGACCGAGCTGAAGAGGTTCTCGGGGCTGGTGAACCTCTCGATGACGGTTCCCTGCGTATTCACCGGCCGGCCGTCGGCGTTCACGTTGAACGGGCCGAGGCCGATAATGTCGCCGTTGTCGCGGCGCAACCACGCGGCGTAGATGCCTTCTCCGGAGCCGAGCGTCTTCAGTCGCTCGAACCCGAGGGCGACGCCCCGGACGTCGCCGAGTGCCGAGGGAAGGGGGCGGAACTCCCGCGGTGTGTCGCCGCAGCCGGCCACCGCCAGGGCGACAAGCAACAGGACCGAAATCCGTCCTCTCATGAGGTCGCGGTGCCCCCCTCGAGCACCTCCGAGATGAGCGCGTACAGTGCCTCTCGGTCGGTCAAGCCCTGCGCCCGTCCGCGCTCCCAGGCCCGCATGACGCGATCGTCGGAGATCCCCTTCTCGTTCAGCCACATACGGCAATCTTCCCAGGTTGGCAGCCAGACGAAGTTCTCGAACATCTCGTCCTGCCCGCCGACCATCGACTCGAAGGTGTTGGTGCTGTGGATCAGGAATATTCCCGCCTGAAACGGCGATCCCGCCCGCACCACGCCGTTGATGTCGAAGACGTAGTGCCCCGGCTCCGGGCCCCATGAAAGGCCGGCAGCCCGCAATCGCATGGCGTTGTCGATCTCGGATTCCTTGAAGCGCACGATCGTCCTCTCGAGGCTGTACCGTTCGAAGTCTAGCAGGCCGTGGTGAAAGTGTGATGGGTCTGGTTACGAGGAAAAGAGGCTGGATGCAAGGCGCCGCGACGAGGGCGATGCCGATGCGCATCGTCGAGGAGCGGGAACGCCGCAGACGGCCTCTTTTCCTCGTAACCCTTTGGGCGAAGGGAGGTTGCGCGCGATGACCGCGTTGGGCCTCCTCGACGATGCGCACCGGCATCGCCTGCGTCGGCCCGCCTTGTCCTCACACGCAACTTCCCTTCGCCAGACCCATCACACTTTCACCACGGCCTGCTAGCGTTTCAGGTTGCCGTGCGCCCGGCGTACGCGTCGGTCTCGTAGACTTCGGGGTTGACGCAGTTCGGCGCCTTCTCGCCTCGCAACATGGCGATCGCGTTGCCGGCTGCCATCGTCGCCATCTTGTCTCTCGTACCGCGGCTGGCGCTGCCAAGGTGCGGTAGCAGGACGGCGTTCTCGCACGCGCCGAGGCCTTCGACCATCTCCGGCTCACGCTCGTAGACGTCCAGGCCCGCGCCGGCGATCTGACCGCTGTTGAGCGCCGCCACGAGAGCGGCTTCGTCGATGATCGGACCTCGTGCGGCGTTGATCACGTAAGCCGACGGCTTCATCTTCTCGAACGCCGCGGCGTCGAGAAGGTGACGCGTCTCGTCGCTCAACAAGGTGTGGACGGTGACGAAATCGGACCTCGCCAGAAGGTCGTCGAAATCGGCCCACTCGGCCTGCTCGTCGGCCTCGATCTGCTCACGGGCGTACGGATCGTACGCGAGTACGTCCATGTCGAATCCCAGCGCCCGCCGCGCGACGGCCTGTCCGATGCGGCCAAAACCGATGACGCCGAGCACCTTGCGCCGTTCGTCCCCACCGGGCGAAGTGTCCTCGCCGAGCAGCAGGTTCGGGCCCCAGAGCTTGTAGTTGCCGCCGCGCATGTAGTGGTCGCCGGCGACGACGTTGCGCGACGCTGAAAGCAGCAGTGCCCAGGTCAGGTCTGCTGTGGTGTCCGTGAGCACTCCCGGCGTATTGCTGACCGGAATGCCCAGCTCGGTCGCAACCGCAGTGTCGATGTTGTCGTAGCCGACGGCGAACTGCGCCACGCCACGCAGCCCCGGGTTCGCCGCCATCACGTCTCGTCCCACCGGCTCTGTGAGCAGGGAGAGCAACACGTCGGCCCAACGGGCACCCTCGATGACCTCGTCTTGCGACGGGCCCTCGTTCTCGGCGCCGGGCCAGACCCGGACCTCGGCTCCCGCCGAGGTCAACAAATCGAGCCCAGCTTCTCGAATGCGACGCGTTACGAATACTTTCCCGAGGCTCACGACGTTCTCCCTTCGACCAGCCGGGGCAGCCCGATCTGCCCGTGGGCCGGCTGCCACATCTTCAAGGACCCTGATCCGGGCCGAGTTACATGCCGCCTGGCGGCCCGACCTGCGGTCGAGCGTTGCCGCGCGGGTGCGTTGTCAGATTAGCAGGCTGCTTGTCTGCTAGGTCGGCACTCCCTCGGCGATGAACTCGGCGAAGCCGTCCGGGTTCGTTACCGCGGCCTCGATGCGAGATAGCCCCTCGCGAAGCTGTTCCATGTCGGCGGCGGTGCTCAGCCGGAGGTAGTGTTCGCCTTCGCTGCCGATGCGGCAGAACGAGGGCCGGTCCATCGTTGCCACGCCGTACTTGTAGAGGATGTACATCTGCAACAGCGTCGACGGGCTGGACTTTGCCTGCTCTTCGGCGGACAGATTCTCGAAAGCCTCGACGGCACCGAGCGACTCGCAGGCGCCGCCGACGTTCGGGAAAACGTAGAACGCTCCCTTGGGCATGACGCAAGAAATCCCCGGGATCTCGTTCAGCTTCTCGACGACTACCTTGCGGCGCTCGTCGAAGGCCTGGACCATCTTCCCGATCGCGGCGGCACTCTCGGGGCTCTCCAGCGCCAAACGCCCGGCTTCCTGAATGAAGGGCGGCGTGCAGGAGATGATGTTGATGTTGAAATTCTTGAAGACCTCGGCCTCCGCCGTGCTGGGCAGAACGACGTAGCCGAGCCTCCAGCCCGTCATGGCGAACGATTTGGAGTGCCCGGAGGCGATGAGGGTCCGCTCTTCCATGCCCGGCTGGCTGGCGATGCTCGAGTGTGTGCGCCCGTCGAACAGGATGTTCTCGTAGATCTCGTCCGAGTAGACGCGCACGTCGGCGGGCGCCTTGTCGCGGATCACCTCCGCCATCTCGGCCAGCGCGTCGGCTTCGATCAATCCGCCCGTCGGGTTTGCCGGCGAGTTCAGGATGATCACCTTGGTCTTGTCGGTGATCAGAGCGGCGAGGTCGGCGGCGGTCATGGCGAAGCCGGCGGATTCCCGCAGACGCATCGGCACCGGCTTGGCGCCAACGAAGGTCACCCACGATTCGTACACGGGGAAGCCCGGGCTCGGGTAGATGACCTCATCGCCCGGGTTCACGTACGCCAGCATGGTGTATGCGATCGACGGCTTCCCGCCGGGATGAGCGACGACGCGCCGGAAGTCGATGTCCAGCCCGCGCGTCTCGCTGACCTGTTGGGCGATGGCGCGACGTAGGGGTTCGATTCCGGCCGGGTGGCAGTAATGCCCGTTGCCGGCGTCGATCTGCGCCTTGGCTTCCGCGGCGACGTGGGCGGGAGCGTCGAAATCGGGTTCGCCGAGGTTCAGTTTGACGACGGTTTGGCCTTCGGCCTGGACGCGGCCGATGTGGTCGGCGAGCTTGAAGGCGTTTTCGGTTCCAAGCAGCTGCAACCGGTCTGCGAACACGGTTTGCCTCTCGAATCGGTGGGCGAGAACGAAGCAGCCGGCCCCAACGTTGCCGCTGCCAGGAGGGTCGATGGGAGGCTGCGAAACCGCTCCAAGCGTACCACTGGTACCGCGGGCAGGCGACATGCGGCGGCCGGCGTCGACGCCCGTCGGGAACAAAGAAAAGTGGCTCACGAGCGCGGGCCCGTGAGCCACGAGAACAGGCCTTCGTCCCACCAGGTTTGGGGGCGTTGGCGGGGGAAAACGCCGATCCATCCCGAGGGTTTACAGCCTGTCAAGACCACCGCACGCCGATCCCTCGGCGAGCTTCGGCCGTACTTTAGTCAAGTCGGTGAAGAGGTGTCAACCGGACGACCGGTCCCCCCGGCAGCGGGCTGCCGCGGGCCTCAGAACGGAGGGATATAGCCCACGCCAAGGCGGAAAACCAGGACACCGCCGAAGTACGCGGTCACCAGTAGGGCGCCCAGACCAATCGCCGTCAATACCCAGTAGGCATCGGTGTATCGGCGGGGGAAAGATGCCGGGTGTCGCATCCGCCACAGGGCGCAGCAGGTGAAGCAGACCAGCGTGGCGATCCCCAGGTTGCGGTGCAGGTTGATGGTCTCTACGACGGCCGGATCATCGCCACCCAGGTTGGCCGCCACGTACCCGGAGAGGACCGACAGCGCCGCCGCCACCGTACCGATCATCAGGGTCCACCAGGACACGACACGCAGGTCTCGTTCCTCGACGATCGACGCCAGCACGTCGAAGGCCACCGAGGTGACCAGGAGCGCTACGGCGAAGTCGACGATGATCGGGTGCGGAACCATGGCGTCTAGTGGGTGGGGCGGGCCGACCGCGAAGGCTCAGGGAGCTTCCCGGGAGGCCCGCCGGCCGCGTTACTCCTTCGCCAACATTTCTTCTGCTTGGCGCGGGTCGGGGACCTTGAAAACGCACAGCGCGTTGCCGGACCGGCTCGCCACGGTCACGTAGGCGTAGTCGACGTTCAAACCGGCCTCGGCCAGTTGCACGGCGACCTTGCCGAGTGCTCCGGGCTCGTCGCTGACCTCGATCCCGAGGACGTCGACGGTCGAGAACGGCAGGTCGACTTCGCGCAGGGCGTTCGTCGCCGCCTCGACGTCGTCGACGATCATGCGCACGACACCGTACTCCGAGGCTTCCGAGGTGGTCATCGCCTGGAGATTCACACCGCGTTCCTCCAACGTGTTGCACAACGTCGCCAGGCGGCCGGGGACATTCTCCAGAAAGACGGTGATCTGCTTGAGGACGGCCATCTTTGCTACTCCTCGGCTAGCGCAGGCGTTCCAGGCGCTGGGCAGCCGCTTCCAAAGTTTCGTGTCGCTTGCAGAAGGCGAAGCGAACCTGCTGCGACCCGTGTGGTGGGGCGTTGTAGAAGGAAGAGCCCGGCACCACGGCGATACCGATATCTTCAACGAGAAACTGCGAAAAGGCGAGGTCGTCCGAATAGTCGAACGGCGTGATGTCGGCCATCACGTAGTAGGCGCCGCGGGGCAGAGTGAAGCGGAATCCGGCCTGCTCCAGCGCCTCGCACAGGAGGTCCCGTCGTGAGCGGTAGCCCTCGCGGAGCTCGTCGTAGTAGGTCACCGGTTGGCGCAAGGCGGCCGCGCCGGCCTCCTGCAAGGGCGCCGCGGCACCGACGGTGAGGAAGTCGTGCACCTTCCGGATGGCGTCGGTCATACCCGGCTCGGCAATTGTCCAACCCACCCGCCAACCGGTTACCGAGTAGGTCTTGGACATGCCGTTGATAACCACCGTGCGATCGCGCATGCCCTCGACGCCGAGCATCGAGTGGTGCGCCAGTGGGGCTTCGGGCTCTCCGTAGACGATATGCTCGTAGATCTCGTCGGTCACCGCGATGACGTCGTGTCGGATGCAAAGCCGAGCGATGGCGTTCAGCTCGTCGGTGGAGAACACCTTTCCCGTGGGGTTGTTGGGCGTATTGATGATGATCGCCTTCGTGCGGGCGGAAAACGCCGATTCGAGCTCATCGAAATCGATGGTCCAGTCCGGCCCGTGACAACGGCACGTAGCGCGGGGTTGCCCCGGACAAGACGGAGTCGGGACCGTAGTTCTCGTAGAACGGTTCGAAGACGACAACCTCGTCGCCCGGGTTGATGAGAGCCAACAGCGTGGCGATCATCGCCTCGGTTGCTCCGCAGGTCACGGTGATCTCGCGCTCCGGATCGATGTCGAGCGACGCCTCGGTGCGGACCTTGTCGGCGATGGCGTCCCGAATGCTCTTCGCCCCCCAGGTAATGGCGTACTGGTTGACGTCGGCTTCGATGGCGTCGATCGCCGCCTGCTTGATCGCCGTGGGCGCCGGGAAATCGGGAAACCCCTGCGCCAGGTTGATGGCGTCGTGCTGCATCGCCTTGCGGGTCATCTCGCGAATCACCGATTCGGTGAACCGCTCTACCCGGGCCGAGAGGCGACGGTATTCGGAAGCTACATCACGCGGCGCGTTGCTCATGTCGATCCCGTGTTCAGACGTTCGCCGACGGTCTTCACCGTCACCGTGTTGGTGCTGCCGGGGCCGCCGACCGGGAACCCCGCGGTGATCACCAGGAGGTCGCCGTCCTGGATGAGGCCGGCTGCCTCCGCCCGGCGCTCGGCCTCCATCAGCATCGACTCGTGCGTCAAGAGCTCTTCGCCGTAGATCGGGACAACCCCCCAAAACAGCGTCATTCGACCCACCGATTCGAGGTGGGTCCCGATGGCGACGATCGGTTGGCTGGGGCGGCACGAGCTGACCTTGATGGCCGTGCTTCCGGTCCGCGTCGGCACGACGAGGGCGCTGGCGTCGAGGTGCCGAGCGACCATGCACGCCGCCGCCGCGACGGTGTCCGGCACGAGGGGGCGGCGGTCGTCGGGAAGCGGGCGGTAGGTGCCCGGGCTGTAGCGCTCGCGTTCGGTAGCCACGCAGATTTTCGCCATCACTTCGACGGCTTCCACCGCATGGCTGCCGATTGCCGTCTCTTCGGAGAGCATGACCGCGTCGGTGCCGTCGTACAGCGCGTTGGCTACATCGCTGGTCTCAGCCCGCGCGGGGCGCGGTGAGTCGACCATCGACAAGAGCATCTGCGTGGCGGTGATTACCGGTTTGGCGGCGTCGTTCGCCGCGGCGATCACCCGTTTCTGCACCTGCGGGACGTCCCAGAGTGGGATCTCGACGGCGAGGTCGCCGCGCGCCACCATCACCCCGTCGACGACCTCGATGATCTCTTCGAGATTCTCGACCGCCTCGTGCTTCTCGATCTTCGCGATGATCGGCACCCGGCGGCCGTGCTCTTCCATGACCTCCCGGGCCAGCTCCACGTCGTCGCGGCTGCGGACGAACGACATGGCGACGAAGTCGACGCCCATGTCGAGTCCCGCGACGAGAGCCTCTCGGTCATAGTCGGTCATCGCCGGCAGCGAGAGCGAGCGGGTGGGGAGATTGACTCCCTTGTGAGAGCCGAGCCGTCCACCGACCGCAACCTCACAGACGATGCCGCGCTCGTCCACGGCGAGGACGCGCAACCGCACCGTACCGTCCGCCAGCAAGATGGGGTCGCCCGGCTGCACCTGTTCGCCGAGAGAAGCGTGGTTGACCGACGCGTGTCGCTCGTCGCCGTCGCTCCCGTCGGTAGTAAGGACGAATTCCTGCCCCGCCTTGAGCTCTACCGGTCCTGCCGGAAAGTTGCCGACGCGGATCTTCGGCCCCGGCAGGTCCTGCAGGATGCCGATCGGATGCCCGGCCTCCTCGGCGATGCCGTGGATCATCGCGGCGCGCTCCCTGTGCCAGTCGATCGTCTGGTGGGAGAAGTTCAATCGGGCCACGTCCATCCCCGCCTCGAAAAGGGCGCGGATCTGCTCCACGCCCTCTGTCGCGGGACCCAGCGTACAGACGATCTTCGTCCGTCGAGGCGGATTGGGGATCCTGGAAATGGCGAGAACTCCCGGTTGAGGTGCTTCGGGGGCAGCGTACAGACAGGCGGCACCGATTGCCAGTTCACCACGACGCCCGTGGCCGTGGTGTACCGTCGAGCGCGACATCGGCACCGATCGTCTGCCGCCGTCGTCACCCTCGGGCACACGGGATCGTGTGCGACAGGATCACGCTGCCATGCTACGCCCCTTCTTCCACCGCTGGGAACAGTCCATCTTCGACCACCACGCCGACGATCGGCGTCCGCAGGCGTTCGGTTGGGGTCTGGACAACCTGGCGGGGTTCGTTCCGGCGGGGTCGAAGGCGTCGGGCGAGCTGGCTGGTATCGCCGAGAGAATCTGTAGCGTCAGCGACGAGTTCTACGCCAACGGAGCGATGACCGGGGTGACGTTCGACCGCGGCCGGCTTGCCTTCGATTCGCCGTTGCCGGCCGTCGACCAGGAGGTAGAAAGAGCCTCCGCCCGGCTCTTCGAGTCTGCGGATCCGGGCCGGCGCGCCATCATCGTGATCCCCCAGTGGAATGCCGACAAAGACTCGATGGTTGGCGCATGCGGGATCCTCAACCGGTTCGGGTTCGACGCCTTGCGGATGACGTTGCCGTATCACGAGGAGCGCAAGCCCACTCGCATGGTGCGGGCGGACGCCATGGTCAGCCCGGTGCTCGGCCTGACCTTGCAGGAGGTCCGGCGTGCCGTCATCGAGGTGAAGCAGGCGGCCAAATGGTTGCGGGCCCGGGGGTACCAGCGCATCGGCCTGATGGGGACGAGCCTGGGCTCGTGTATCGGATTCCTGGCTCTGGCACACGACGACACCATCGACGCCGCGGCGTTCAACCATGTTGCCGGTTACTTTGCCGACGTCGTCTGGGAAGGTCTGGCGACGCGGCACGTGCGCGAAAGCCTCGACAGCCATGTCGATTTGGCGACGCTCCGACGATGTTGGGGACCGATCTCGCCAGCTAATTTCGCTGCGCGGCTGCGCCGCACCCGCCCACCGATGCTGATGGTCTCCGGGGCATACGACCCCATCTTCCTCCCCGCCCACGGCCAGTCGCTGGTCGACGCGCTGAGGGTGGAAGGCGTCGCTTTCCGCCGCGTCGTCTTGCCGTGCGGCCATTACACGTTGGGGCGGATGCCGTTCGTGGTGGTGGATGCGGCTTTGATCATCCACTTCTTCCGCCGTACCTTGGGCGGTGGCGGAGACCCGCGATGACGGCGTTGCACTCGTTTCGCTCGGCTCCCGCGTACGGGTGTACGCGTACGCCTCGCGAAGACTCGCGCGCCTTGTCCTCGCGCGCCTCCGCCACCGCTGACACGGATGGAGGTGGGCGGTGGCGGAGACCCGCGATGACGGCGTTGCACTCGTTTCGCTCGGCTCCCGCGTACGGGTGTACGCGTACGCCTCGCGAAGACTCGCGCGCCTTGTCCTCGCGCGCCTCCGCCACCGCTGACACGGATGGAGGTGGGCGGTGGCGGAGACCCGCGATGACGGCGTTGCACTCGTTTCGCTCGGCTCCCGCGTACGGGTGTACGCGTACGCCTCGCGAAGACTCGCGCGCCTTGTCCTCGCGCGCCCCCGCCACCGCTGACACGGATGGAGGTGGGCGGTGGCGGAGACCCGCGATGACGGCGTTGCGCTCCTCTCGCTCGGCTCCCGCGTACGGCGGTACGCGTACGCCTCCCGAAGACTCGCGCGCCTTGTCCTCGCGCGCCTGCGCGCCCGCTGATACGGATGGCGTTGGGCGCGTTCGCTGGGCTCGGCGGGTCAGAAGCGGATGGTGAGACCGCCGGAGAGCTCGACGTTGTGGATGGTGGTGTCGCCGGAGAGGCCGACGGCTTGGACGAAGGCCGGGTCGAGGTCGGCGATCTTCAGGGGGGTGATGTGATCTCGGAGGTCCACCCGTAGTCCCAGGGATCCGAACGCCGCCTTGAGCCCTCCGCCGAACGTGTAGCCGACGGTGGTCACGCGGTCGACGTCGAGAGCGCGGAATTGCAGCGAGTGGATGCCGATGCCGCCACCGACGAACGGCGCGATGGGGCCGGGTAGGATGAGGATCTGAATCTCTGCTTCGGCGTACAGCAAGTTGGCATCCAGGCTGCCGATTGCAGGGATGGTCACGGCGCTCGGACTGTAGGCGATGCTGCCCTCGAGGGCGAACGGGAAGGCGCTCCAGGCGGCGCGCCCGGCGAAGAACGGCGCGTTCTTGAAACGCGCCGTCAGCTCGTCGGTCCGCACCCCGAGCACATCGCCGAGCGAGTCGCCGATCATCGCGCCGAGCGAAAATGTCAGCTCGGGGCCGGCGGTCGCCGCCGTTGGGACGATGGATACGGCAACTGCAATGAGCAACACACGGGCCACGAACGGGCGCGTTGGCATCGTTCTCTCCGGTTTCGGTCGTCGGCTTTCTGGCGATCGCCCCTTCGCAAGACGACGCCACCCGATGGATTCTAGCCTTTGATGCCAGGCGGGGGACTGGTAATGCGCCTGTTTTTGGTGCACTGTGTGGAACGCATCAGCACTGACCACCGCAGCCCATCGCAGCCAAGATGCCGGGAAGTTGCTGATGTCGTCGGAAGGGGAGGCACCCTGACCGTTATGTAGTGCAAGGGTGTCTCTGTGCCTGAAGACGGGGGAGGCAAAAAGCAAGGGGGAGGTGACCATGATGCAGGCCGGAAATCTGGCCGAGTCTGGATTGTTGGAATTCCTGTGCCGCCCGCCGCAGATCGAGGATCGCGAGGCGGCGCTTCAAGCGGCTGCAACAGCCTGTTTGTCGGTGCCTGGCGCCGGGCGAGCTTGGGCGAAGCTCCAGTCGCAAACTGTCGAGACCGCTGCGGATACGGCCGTCGCGAGCTATCCCTATGGGCTGGAGGTCCCGGTCGACATGGCCGGGCGGACCTGCGGCACCGTCGGGCTCGAGGCGATGCAACCGGTAAACGGGTCCGCCCATGCAACCACGGCGGCTATCGCCGAGTTGCTCGCGACCTGGGAGGCGCGGCGCTGCCTGGGCGACGCCGGCGAACAGCAGACGATCGTCGGCTGTAGCGCGGAAATCCGCCACGTGGAGGCGCTGGCGCGGCGATACGCCGGCATCGACGAGCCCGTTCTGATTCAGGGCGAAACCGGGGTGGGCAAAGAGCTCATCGCCCAGATGATGCACTGCGTCAGCACGCGTGGCGACCTACCGCTCACCACGATCAACTGTGCCGCCGTTCCGGACGAGCTCATCGCGAGCGAGTTGTTCGGGCACCGGAAGGGAGCATTCACCGGGGCCGTGCGCGACCAGCGCGGGCGCTTCGAGATCGCCGACGGGGGCATGCTTTTCCTCGACGAAATCGGCGAGATGGGTCCCGGCCTGCAGGCCGCCCTGTTGCGAGTCCTGGAGTACGGCGAGGTGCAGCAGTTGGGCGATGAGGGTCGAATGCGGCGGATCGACGTTCGCGTCGTGGCCGCGACCAACCGCGACCTGGCCGAGGATGTTGCCGAGGGCCGGTTCCGCAGCGATCTCTACTATCGCCTGACCCCACTGAGCATCGAGGTCCCGCCGCTGCGGCGTCGGCCGGAAGACATTCCGGTGCTGGCCCGGTACTTCGTCCGGGTCCTCGAGGAACGATGGGACCAGTCGTTGGAGCTGGTCAGCGACGCGTTGAGTTGCATGATGGACTACGCGTTTCCCGGAAACGTCCGCGAGCTGCGCAACCTCGTCTTGCGGGCTGCAGCAACGTCGTGTTCCGGGCGCATCGAGTCGATTCCGTTGCCGCGCTTGATCCATCCGGACCACGACCAGGTCCGCGGCTCCCGCCTGACGCTCCTGCCGTCGTCGCCGCCGGCAACCGTGATGGTTGACGAGTGTCGGCAACGGGCTGACCGGAGCGCCAACGCCGCGGCCAATGGCGCTGGCAAGCATGGTGCCGGCGGGCACTCGGTCAGCAGCGGTCGAGCGAACGGCAACGGGCATGCCGCCGCCAGCGGTAGCTCGACGGCTCGAAACGGCGAAGTACACACGGGAAGCGATCTGGCGATCCTCCCGGCCGGGCTCGCCGGCGGCCGCTACTCGCACCGACCGGGTGGCGGTCAGCGTTCGTACCGCGAGACGCTGAGCCTGGACGGAGCCACCGCGGCGCACCTCCGTAAGGTGCTCTCGATCGCGAAGGGAAACGTCAGCCAGGCGGCGCGAATGCTGGACATCCCGCGCACGACGCTGCAGTCGAAGCTGCGGCGGTACGGGGTTCAGTAACACCAGCGACACAACCAGGCCCCGCGGCGCGCATCACCTCCCGCGCGCCGTGGGGCCCTTTTCATGCCTGAAAAGACGATCGCGGCGAGCCTTTCGGCTCGCCGCGAAGCGTTCGCGGGTGACGCCGCGCCGGTTGGCAGGTGCAAGGGGGGAGACCCGTCAACCGGCGCGCGTCATTTCACCGCAGCCAAACTGGTGCGCGTGAGCGCGGCGGGTAGCGTGGACCGCCTAGGTTTCCGCTCCGAAGATGCAGGACCATTCGCCGCCCTCTTCGCATTCGCCGCCGCACTGACCGCCCTCGTACTTGCCGGTCTTGCAGCCGCCCTCTTCCTCGCAGTAGCCCTCGTCGGCGCAGATGCCCATGCAGTCGCCGCCGCGGCCGCCGCGGGCGAACGCCGGCGATGCTACCCAGGTGAGCGCGACCGCCACGAGGGCGATCGCCCATAGGGCGGTGACGATATCGAACCAGTTCCGTTTCCCTTGCTTTTTCACGGGTGTTCTCCTTGTGTCCTGTCGTGCGTGCGGTGTTACGCGAGTCAGTTGTTGCCCGCAACGGCAGGCGTTGATTGCAGCTGGCGAACCACGATGCGCACCTGTTCCGCGTCGGTTTCGACGATCCGCCCCTGCGGCAGCAGGGCACTGCTCAGCACCTTCTTGTCACGCTTGTCGACCGCCAGGTACTGGCCGTCTGCCAGATACCAGGCGACCTGCGTGTACTTGACCTTCGGTGCTTCCTTGATCAGGTAGAAGAAAGCCAGGTTCTCGCCGCTGCGATCCACGGCCATCGTCTGGACGCCGTTCCAGTGGGCTTCGCTTCCCTCCGGCAGGCGCTTGAGCATGCCGGCGACGTGCGTCTCGATGCTCTCCTGCAGCCGCGGCGGGTCGATGCCCCAGCGGTTGAGCAGGTTCATGTCGCGGTCGTAGATCGACACCTGGAGGGTCGATTGGTCGAGCAGATACAGGCGGTCCTGCCCGTCCATCGCCATCAGGATGCCGAGCGACGAGCGGTGTCGCGTCGGGTGGGTCTTCTCCAGCAGCGTATCGATCGGCTCGAGGTCGTTGTCGTACCGCTGCAGGAGCGCCGTACCCATGGCGGGGTAGGCGACCAGGCGGTCGTTCGAATCGACCACCAGCGAGGCGGCGCCGGGGGCCGCGATCGAGCGGACGAACGTGCCGTCGGGCGCGAACTTGCTGATTCGCTCGAGCTCCAAATCGGCAACGAAGACGTTGCCGGAGGCGTCGACCGCGACATCGTGCGGCATGCGCATCTCGCCGGGACCGGCGCCTTCGCGGCCGAAAACGACCTCCGCCGTGCGCAGATCCGAGGCCAAACGGACGACGTGGTGCTGGCCTCGGTCCGCGACGTAGGTCCGGCCGAACGAGTCGGCGGCGACGCGCGGGTAGTAGAGAACCCCGGGAGCTCCGTCGAGCTCTTCCAGAGTGTGGACGACGTTGGTGACGGTGTCGGCCACGTTCAGTCCCGTGTCCGCACCGACACCGTCGGGCGTGGCCGAAAGCACCATCGCCGCGACGAGCCACAACGTTGCGCCGGTAAGTACGATGACTCGCCCCCTTGGCGATACCACCGGCTGGATGATTCGAGGCATGGTGAAGCTCCTTGTTGGCTGCAGTGAACTTCTTGGCCGTCAAAGAGCAAGGGGCATGCCAGACCGAACCCTCGGGACCGAATCCCTTTTCTGGCAGGGGGTTACGTACATCGCCCCCGGAGAGTGCCGGAGGGCGACTGACGATCATTCGGCGGGTTTCAGGCAAGAAAGAAAGCGGGTGCCGATATTTCGGCACCCGCTCCAGAACTCTCTTGCGACGTTGGCGCTAAGTTCAGAACTGACTGGCGGTGCAGTTCTTGATGCCCATGGCCTCGCATGCCGCCTCGTAGGAGGAAGCTGCTTCCTCCGGGTACGCATATCCGCTCGCCGAACGAAGCCGTCCGAGCACGATAAGTGCTTCGAACGGCCGGTCCAGCGCCAGTAGAGCGTTCGCCTGGTACCACGAAGCTTGGTGCCGGACACCGCTGTTCATGCGGCCGACCGCGTCGAACTGAACCAGAGCGGCCTCGTACTCCTTCAGGAAGTAGAGGCTCATGCCGCGGTACATGGGCACGAATCCCTGGGCGTCGTCTTCAAGGCCCTCCAGCAGATCGCGGGCGGCGCCGTAACGACCGTCCACCATGGCGGCCGCGGCCGCGTCGAGGCGACGCTCTCTTTCCGAGGTCTGCTCGACGTCCAGGCTCATCCCGCGCTCGTAGAAATCGTTGTACTGATCGGTTGCGAGCGATGTGACCGCTGCGTTGGGGCCGGCCGAACCGAGGTAGGTGGTCGCAGCCCATACGCCGATGACGGACACGACGGCAATCGAGGCGGCGAGCCTCAGAGCGCGCATGCCCCAGCCGGTCGACGGGTTCGTCGAACGCCGTGCCGAGGGGTGCAGGATCGGGGTGTTCGCCTCGGCCTCGGCGGCGCGGCGGAGGGCTTCCATGCCCTCTTCGCGGTTCGCCCGCAGCGCTACCAGGACTTGCAGCGCCTCGGCGCTTTCCGGGCAGTTTTCCAGGCGGTCGAGCAAATCGGCGAGTCGGTCAGGCCCTGTGTCCCCGTTAACCAGCGCCAGCAACTCTTCGGCGTTCAAAAGCATCGTCTTCTCACGTTTCGTACGGAAGCCTAAGGGGGGGTTCGGCTTCATCAACCGAATAACGTCCTCATGGGGGACTTTCCGACAGATTTTTTCGCAAACTGTCGAGGGCGGACTGCAAACGGCTGTGAAGCGTCGATATCGGCGCTCCAGTGTGGTCTGAGGCCTCTCTGAGCTTCATCGGCGGTTGCCGCAGCACCAGTAGCTCGATGGCCTCTCGCTGGTGTTTGGGTAGGGTTTGCAGGTGTTCGAGCATTTCGCGGAGCTGACCCCGTTTGGCCACGTCGTGCTCGGCGGCCAGCAAGCGGTCTTCCTGCTCCGGGCCGACGGGCGCCAGGCGCGGACCCGGCTCGTCCGGCTCGGCAAAGCTGACCAGGCGGCTGCGCGCTCGTACGCGGTCGATCGCGCAGTGGCTGACGCTGCGTGTGAGGTACCGACCGGCGGCGTCGGCGTCGACCAGGGTTCCCGGACCGGTGAGGACCTTCGAGATCGCCTCCTGCACCGCGTCTTCGGCATCGTGCACGTCGGCGGTAATGCGCAGCGCCATCCGCACCCAGATGTCGCGATTCCGCTCGACAGCGGCGGCTACGAGGTCGGCTCGGCTCAGCTTGTCGTTCGCCTCTGGGTTTCCCATCACGGTGCTCGCACGGTCAGAAGCATCGGACGGAGGCACGGAGCGAATGCCGGATCGGGTGAAATCGCGGAGTCGGCTGCGTGCTCATCGACACTGATCCCCGCCCATTTGTGCCACAGGTTGTCCGTAATAACAAAGACCAAAATAGGCGAACGAGTCCGCCCGTCGCTACGTCGCCGGCAGCGAGGCTATGGATTCGGCGGTGGCGCCGAGCGGTTCGATGCGGGGCAGCCGGTGCAGGCGGGCGGTTCGATGCTGATCAGCTGGTGGCCCCGAGCGGCTCGATATCGAGCTTCGGCGCGCGTTCACGACGATCTTCGACTCGCTTCGACCGGTCTTCCATGTCTGCTGCCGCCTGGAGTCCGGCGAGCACATCTTCGGGTGCGGGCTCGGCGGGTTGTTGTGGTGCGGCCGACTCGAGGGTGGTCTCGGTCTCGGGGACCGGGGCCTCTGCACCTTCGGTTGGGGCGACTTCATCTCCGCCGCGAGTTGCCTCGACAGCCGGCGACGCCTCAACGGCACTCTCGTCGCGCTTGAGCAGCTCGTAGTAGCCGCGCCGTACACGACCGAAGTCGTCGTACGACGAGAGGATCGACGACACGGTCACGTTGGGGTTCTTCGCCTTGATCGGCGTTCCCATGGCGATGACCCGCTCGGTGATGTCGGCGACACGCATCGGTCCCTGGGCCCCAGCCAGCACGGTCTTGCAGGCGGCCACGATGGTGTCCGGACGGTGGCCGCCCGAACGGCGGGCCCGCTTGGGCTGTGACTCGGCAATGCGGGACCCCGACTCGGCCGAAGACCGCGCCCGTCGTACCTGGTTGGTCAGCCGGTTGAGCGTTCGCGAGAGCTCCTTGGAAACCTCGACGGCTGCTTCGAGCTGCTCCTCGAGCTCGGCGAACTTGGCTGCATACCGGCGGCTGACCGCCGCTTTCTGCCGCTCACCGCGGTCGTGGCCGTTGCCTCTGCGGCCCAGGTTCTCGCTCTTGATCTGCTGGAAGACGGCGATCGCGGCGCGCGGAAACTTGCGCATCTTGCCGACCAGCTTCGACGGGACCCGGTCGGGATGATCCTTCACGTACTTTGACAGGCTGGCCAGGCTGATGTCGGTTTGCTCGGCCATTTCGGTCAGCGTGAAGAGGGGCTCTTCCTTCGTCGTCAGCGGATCCTCGCCCGCGGCGACGGCGCGGATCATGCCGATCGCCGTGGTCGGGACCATCGGGTGCGCCGTCGTCCCGAGGAAGGGGATCTCGTGCCGGTGTTTCGCCAATACCTCGGTGACACGCTCCGGCTCCATCTCCGTCAAGCGCGCTACGGCGTCCGTACCGACGACCAGCTCCGGGTCGCTCTCGAACTGGCGGTACAGCAAGAGGATCTTCTCCACCTCGGCGTCGGAAAGGGCGTTGCTGTCGAAGCCCATGTACTTGATCACACGCAGGATCGGGGCGAGCTCGAGGGAGGGGTTCTGCCGGTGTAGTTCCAGGACGGTCATGTGGTTCAAAGAAACGTTCATGTGCGTCAAAGAAAGGTGCCCGTCAAATATCGTCGGCGGGGGGCGCCGTTGGCTCATCGAGGCGGCGCCTGTCCGGTACGGTGGATCCCGCCACGGGGGCAACGGGGAGGCAATCAATGCGGGCGTCGAGGCCCACAAATCGAGAATAGGAGGGCCATTCGAGGGTGTCAAGCACGTCCGCCCGAGGGCTCAGACGGACCAACCTGGCCACCCTTCAGGAGCCTCCTGCATGCCCTTTTCGGCATCGTACGCTTCGATGAAGTCGATCAGCTGGGGGCGCACGTGGTCGTCAAAATCAATCGGAACGGGCAACCACACGGCGACCATTTCGCGCTCGGGGGGCACTGCCTCGAGGCGGACCCGCCCGGTAAAAAACGCCTCGCCATCGGGGCTTGCGCGCAGCCGCGAATGGGTTTCCTCTCCCAAGTGGACGCCCCAGAGGCGATCGGCCTCGCGTAGCACGTCGCGGAGAACGAGGGCGGTGTCCGGCAGAACGCGGCAGAGCGTATAGCGCAGTTCGATTCCGTCCAGCACGGCACGGCAAACGATCAAGTCGCACCTCGTCGATGCCCGATGGGAAGCGGGGTCGGTGGGAGCCGTCTCAGGTCGGCTTGGGCAGCTCAATGACCTGCGCCGTTGGCGCCTGGGTCGTGAACACCTCCGCCAATCTCCGATGGCAGGTGAAGGCTAGCACCTGGACGCCGGTTTCCGCGTATTCGCCCAGCAGAGCGGCTGTTGCGGCGGCGCGGGCGTCGTCGAAGTTGACCAGAATGTCGTCTGCGACCAACGGCAGGGCGACCATTCGCTCGGCGTACACGGCGGCCAGAGCCAGTCGCATGGCGAGGTAGAGCTGCTCCTTGGTCCCGCGAGAGAGGGCTTCGGGCCCCTTTCGTTTGCCTGTCTTGGCCTCTTCGACCTGCAGATCGATCTCACCCAGCGGCGCCATGACGCGGACATAACCACCCCGCGTCATGGTTTCGAAGTAGCCGGAGGCCAACCGCAGGACCTCGGGTTGTCGCTCTTCCTCATAGATCTTCTTGGCGCAGTCGAAGAGGCTGGCGGCTGTGGTGTATTCGGCCCAGGTTCTTACCGCATCCACGAGGGCCGAGCGCGCCTCTTCCCGCAGCAAGAGCAGGTCTCCGAGCTCGCCGTCACCCTCGAGGTGGGAGATTCGCTCTGCCACGCCGCCGAGCTGCTCGTTGACGCCGTCGCGCTGAGCCTGCACCGCCGAGACCGCGGTCTGCGCGTGTTGCAGAAGTCGTTCGATCTGGTCGGGATCCAAGGCCTCGAGCCGCGCCCTCAGGTGCTCGGGGCCCTCCTCGCCGGCGCTGGCCCGTAGTGCGGCGCGCGACTGCACGTACTGCTGCATCTCTTTGCGCAACCGCATGTCCTGATCCTCGACCGAATCGAGCTCGGTCTGAAGTGTTTCCAGCTGGCCGATGTACTGCTCGACGGCCTCCGTCGGGCTCTTGTTCTCGGTTGCGCCGGTGTGCGAAAGGTCGACCAGCAAGGCGTTCACCCGGCCGCACGCGACGGAAAGCTCCTCCAACGCCTTGTCGCGGCTGGCGACCGCGGCCCGGTGTCGTCGTGCTACCTCCTGCGCCTCGCGTACCCGATCGAGCAGGTCGAGCGCGCCGTCCGCGGTCAAGCTCCCAGCCAAGCCCTGTCGCTTCAGCCAGGCGTGCCACTCCGTTTGCTTCTGCTGGAGCTTTTCTTCGGCGATCTCGTGCTGGGCCCACAGGGTGGTCTCGCGGTCCGCCGAGGCAACCCGTTCGTGATCCAGCTGCCGGCGGCCGCGATAGCGCAGCCAGTAGGCGATGGTTCCGGCGATGAACCCGGCGGCCGCGACGCCGGAGGTGATCACGACACGGGACGGCAGCGGCATGAAGACACTGAAGAACGTCAGCGCCACCGCCACGGCCCAGGTGAGCATGACGGCCTCGCGACTGATCGGATCGGGTCGGTTGACGATGGTCTCGTACGAGTCGTGCGCCTCCGCCGCGCGTGCGGCGATGTGCTCGATCTCGGATTCGATTTCGCGTAGCTCCCGGGCGTATTCGCGGGAGGTCTCCCGCTGCTCGAGCCCGGCATGTGTCTTGAGAATCCGTTCGACGCTCCACCGATCACCGAGATCCCCGAGGTGCGATTCGAGCACGGAATTGGCGGAATCCGCGTCGGCGCCGTGCTTGTCGGCTGCGGCACGCAACTCGCGCAGGCGGGGCGTGGAGGCGAGCATGCTGCGAATTCGACCGGCTTCACGCAAGACCGCCGTCTCGCGCTCGGAAAGCAGGTCGCTGGCTTCGGCATTGCTGGCCGACGCCAGCGGCACGCCGAGCGCCTCCAGGGAAGATTCTGCCGCCAGTAGCTCCTCGTAGTCGCCCCAGGCGGTACGCGCCCTGCGGGCGGCGTCGAGCTCGCGCTGCTTCTCGGCCAGGTCGGCGTCGAGACTGGCGAGCCGTGCCCGCAGCTCGGCCTCCTGCTCCAGCAGCTTGCCGTGCTCTTCGGGGAGCTGTTGCAACGGCTCGATGTCCCGCTGCAAAGCCTGGATGCGATCGAAGATTCGCGTCACCTGCTGGTTCTTGCCTCGCTCGAGGAAGTAGTCGCGCCGCTTGTCGTCCAGTCGCTGGCGAAAACCCAGCGGATTGCTGCCGGCGGCGGCCATGCCGGCGCTGTAGATGTGCGAGGCGATCTCCTCGTTGCGCATCGACTCGATCTTCTGCAACTCGGTCAGGCCGAAAGCGAATACGTTTTCGTACAACTCGCGCGTGGTACCGGCCAGGAGCCGCGAGAGGGTGATCTCGGGCAGCGCCGCGCCCGAATGATCGGTGATCTGCAGCGCCCCCGGTGAGCTGCGATCGTGGGTTCGCACGATGCGGTAGGTCTCGCCCTTTTCCTCGACTTCGAGGTGGCCGCCGTGCTTGCCGCCGCGCAGCGGCTCGTAGCGATCCGGATGATTGCGCTGTCGGAAGCCGTACAGGACGGCGCGGGCGAAGCTCATGAGCGTCGTCTTGCCACCCTCATTGGGTGCGACGAATACGTTCAACCCCGGACGAAGGCTGTCCAGCGTCAGATCTCTCCAGATGCCGAAGCCGTCGATGTGCAGCCGTCGGAAGATCATGGCTCGGCGTCCTCACCGAGGAGACCCTCGATGGCGAGAATCTCCGCTCGCCGCAGCATGCTTTGCCAGTCGAGCGTGGCCCATGGGTCCGCGCCCAGGACGGCCCTCAGGCGGGCGTCCCCGAGCAGTTTGCCGAGCTCCCTGTGGATGGTCGTCGAGACTTCCGGGACGGCTTCGAGGGCCAGATCCTCGCCGATACCGGAATCTCCCAATGCGGGCGGATGATTGCGTGCCTCCTCGGCGAGCCGCAGAAGATCGCCGAGCAGATCCTGCTGCTTGCGCAACTCCTCGATGTCGCGCATGGGCCGGGTGGCGACGTCGATGCGCTGCAGCCAGATGGCTCCCGGCGCCGGCTCCGGGGCGTGCTCGTCGCGCAGGGACTGCAACAGCTCGGCCACCAGGTTCGCGCGGCTCAGGTTCTCGTGCACCTTTCCCGACCCGGTGAGCGTCCACAGCATGATGTGCATGCGGTCGGGAGCCTCCGCTGCCGTGCGTGAGCTGATCTCACCGAACGCCGTGATGACGTCGTCGATGTCCTCGAAGCCATCGATCGACGTCCGCGTCCGATGCCAGCGAACGGCATCCGTCCAGATGGGCGACAGCGTAAAGGCACCGGTCGCCGAGACGTCGACGAGCGTGACGCCACGCGGCCCGACTTCCTTCATGTGCAGTCCCTGCGTGTTGCCGGGGTAGTGGACTACCGGGCGGGCGGGGCGCAAGGTCTCGCGCTTGTGCACGTGCCCCAGGGCCCAGTAGTCGAACGCCCGCGCCTGCAGGTCTTCCAGCCGGCAGGGCGAGTAGGCTTCATGCTCGCCGCGGGCGCCGACATTGGTGTGCAGCATGGCGATGGAGAACGGGCCTTCCGGGGCGGCGGGGAACCTCAGGGCGAGGTTCTCGGTGACCGAGGTGGCCGGGTAGGAGATTCCGTAAACGTGCGCCAATAGCTGGCCGTCGCGGGCGAGCGGCACCGATTCGACTTCGGTGTCGAAGAAGTGCACCGATGGGGGAAAGGCGACGCTGGTCGATGCGCTGCCCAGCGGGTCGTGGTTGCCGGCCGCGATGAGCGTCTGGATGCCGGCGTCGTCGAGCTTCCGCAGCCGGTCGCGCAGCTGAATCTGCGCTCGTAGGTTGCGGTCGGCCGCATCGAAGAGGTCGCCGGAGATCAATACGGCGGCGACGCGCCGCTCGATGGCCGCCGCCACCAGCCTGTCCAGCGCCTGGATCGGCGCTTCGCGCAATCGACGCGCCAGCTTGGGGGGGATCTCGGCCAGGCCCTGGAACGGTGCCCCGAGGTGGAGATCCGCACAGTGAAGGAAAGAAAACGCCTGCATCAGGTCGTCAACTGCGCACGGGGCCACGGAGCACGGGGCCGAGGAGAGATGATTCGCGGCCTGCCGGCGGCGTACTGAAGAACTCCCGGGAGTTGCTCAGCACCCGGTTAAGAGGCTTGGTTCTTCTGCTGAAGCTGCGACGGCTTGAGGCCGTGTCGTTTGCGCGCCCGCACCTGTTCCTGCTTGCGTCCGCGCGACTTACCGTGCGAGCCGCGCCAGATCTTGCCGCGCCGCGTGCGTCGATCACCTTTGCCCACGAATATCTCCGAATCGTTGCTGCGAATGTCCGAGTGTGGATTTCACAGACTCTCGCACGCCGGTCGTGCGCACGGCAAGCCACGGGGCTCGGTGGCCCGCTCCGGGAGCTGCCATTTTCGCCGATCGCGGTTCCCGCGGACTGCTACGGAAAGATCCCACGTTCTTCGTAGGCCGTCTTCAGGCGGTCGAGCGCGGCCATGTAGCAGGCGGTCCTGAGGTCGACATCGTGGGCCCGGGCCAGCGCTGTGCTCGTCCGATACGCGCGCAGAACGCGGCGCTTGAGCCGCTGGTCGATTTCCTCGAGCTCCCAGCTCTCGTTGTTCTTGTTCTGGGTCCACTCGAAGTACGAGACGATGACGCCACCGGCATTGGCGAGAATGTCCGGCAGGATGAAGGCGCCGTTCTCCCGTAGAATCTCGCCCGCGGTCGGGTCCACCGGTCCGTTCGCCCCTTCGACAACGACGCGAGCCCGAATGTCCGGCGCCAGATCGGCGTCGATCGCTCCCTCGATGGCCGCCGGGATGAGGGCGTCGGCCTCCACTCTGAAGAGGTCAGACGGATCGAGAGCATCGGCGCCGGGGAAGCCGGACACGGATCCCTCGGTCCGGACCCATTCGCTCAGGTCCTCGATCGACAAGCCCTTGTCGCAATGCACCGCGCCGAGGTGGTCGCCGACGGCGACGCAGCGGGCGCCGAAGGGCTCGAGCAACCGGGCGGCATGCGACCCGACGTTGCCGAAGCCCTGCAGCGTGTAGGTCGACGACGAAAGGTCGAAGTCGTTGTCCGCAGCCCACTGCTCGAACAGGTACACGAGCCCCTGGGCGGTTGCCTTGTCGCGCCCCTCGCTCCCCCCGCACGCCAGCGACTTGCCGGTCACGACACCCCGGTTCTCCTGCTTGCGGGCGAAGCCCACCGTGTTCACGTGGGTATCCATGATCCAGTTCATGATCTGGGCGTTGGTCCCCATGTCCGGCGCCGGGATGTCGTACTGCGCGCCGATGTTGGAGCCGAGTGCATGAGTGAACCGGCGCGTGATACGCATCAGCTCGTCGTCGCTGTGGGCATGCGGGTCGAGCTGGACGCCGCCCTTCGCCCCGCCCAGCGGCAGGTCCACGAGGGCGCACTTCCACGTCATCAGTGCGGCGAGGGCCTTCACCTCCTCGTCGGAGACGGCAGGGTGATAGCGGATGCCGCCCTTGTAGGGCCCGAGGATGTTGTTGTGCTGGATCCGGTAGCCCTGGAAGATGCGGTACGAGTCGTCGTCGAGCCGAACCGGGAAGTTCACCTGGATGACCGATTTGGGCTCGGAGAGGATCGCGTGCAGCTTCTCCGGAAGGCCGACGAGCTCGGCGGCCTTCTCGAAACGCTCCTGCGTGTACTGATAGAACTTCGAATCCGAAGGAGATGCGGTCACGGGCTCAGGAGTGGCGTTTTCGGAGGGTCTCGACGACGTCGCCCAGGCGGACGCCGGCAGCTCGACATGCGACCAGCGCATGGTATAGCAAATCGGCGGCCTCTTCGGCCGCCGCGGCGGCATCGTCGTCGGCGCACGCTACGGCCAGCTCGCCCGCCTCTTCGGTGATCTTCTTCAGCCGTAGGTTGCGATCGGTCAACAAGCGGTGGGTGTAGCCGCTCGCCGCTGCTGCTTCCGCCGTGGCGTCGGCGGCCCTCTGCTCGATGACCTCGGCCAGGGCTTGCAGAAAGGGGGGAGCAGCGAAGCAGCCCACCGCGCCGGTGTGGCAGGTCGGCCCCTGCGGTTGCACCAGGGCCAGCGCCGCGTCGGCGTCGCAATCCAGGTGAATCGAGACCACCCGCAGGGCGTTTCCGCTCGTTTCGCCCTTCTTCCACAATTCCTGTCGGCTTCGCGACCAGAAGTGCAGCAGCCCGGACGACAGTGACGCTTCCAGGGCATCGCGGTTGGCGTATCCGAGCATGCGAACCTCACCCGTGTCGACGCACTGCGCCACCAGCGGAAGGAGGCCACCCCCTTTCGCGAAGTCGGCGCGATCAAGGTCCTCAGTGGTTCGGACGATCATGTCGTCGACTCCGTTTCGGGCGGCTTCGGAGGCACGCCGAGGAGGTCTCGCACAGTCCCGGCAAGAGCCTCGTTGGTGGAAATGCCGCTATCCGAGCGCTGCGTCGCCGCTCCCGCCCAATCGGTATAAACACCGCCGGCCTCCTCGACGATCGGCTTGAGCGCAGCCGCGTCCCAGCGGGCGAGAATCGGGTCGATCATCACTTCCGCCCGACCGGTCGCGACCAGCGCGTGACCGAAACAGTCGCCCCATGTTCTCACCATACGGGCACGGTGTCGGAGCTCGTCCCAGACGGCACCGTGTCCGCGGCGCTCGATCTCCTCGGCGTTGGTGCAGACCACCAGCGCCTCTTCGACCGTGGAGACGTCGGAAACCGCGGCCGGAGATCCGTTCCACCAGCAGCCCTCGCCGGCAGCGGCGCCGACGGTCTCTTCCAGCGCCGGGAAGTGCATCACGCCGACGACGGCTTCCGGGCCCTCCTCGACGGCGACCAGCACGCCGTACAGCGGGACCCCTTGTACGAACGACAGCGTCCCGTCGATCGGATCCAGAATCCAGGTACGATCGGCGCCCTCGTTGGTGTGGCCGAACTCCTCGCCGACGATGCCGTCCGTCGGGAAGCGACTCGAGATCAGCTCCCGGGCCAGCTTCTCCGCGTCCCGATCGGCGACGGTCACCGGAGAGGCGTCCTCCTTTATTTCCACCGCGGTGATCGACTGAAAGTGCTGCAGGGTCAGGGCGCCGGCCTGTCGCGCGATGTCCCAGGCGATCTCGAGCAGATCCGACGGTCGTTCGCTCACGCTGCCTCCTCGACGAGCCTTATGGCGACGCCGGCGGCGGCGAGGTCGGCCTTTACCTCACCGACACTGAGCTCCCGATCGTGAAAGATCCCGGCGGCCAGGGCGGCGTCGGCGTCGGCGATGGTGACTGCGTCGCGCATGTGGGCGGCATTTCCGGCGCCGCCGCTGGCGACGACCGGCACGGTCACGGCGTCGACGACGGCGCGGGTCAGTTCGAGGTCGTAGCCGTCGCGCCCGCCGTCGTTCTCGATGGCGGTGAGGAGAATCTCGCCCGCTCCCAGCTCGGCGCAGCGGCGGGCCCAGTCGATCGCGTCCAAGTCGGTGGGCGTTCGGCCGCCGTGTGTAAAGGCGCGATATCCGCTCGGCGTCGTGCCGGCGTCGTTGTCGCGACTCTTCCGTTTCGCGTCGATGCTGGCGACGATGCATTGGCTGCCGAAGCGAGCGGCCGACTCCGTCAGCAGATCCGGGTTCTTGACCGCGGCGGTGTTGATGCTCACCTTGTCGGCGCCGGCGCGGAGAACTCGGGCGATGTCGTCGAGCGAGTTGATGCCGCCGCCGACGGTCAGCGGGACGAAGAGCTGCTCGGCCGCCCGGCGGACGACATCGAGCATCGTCTTGCGGCCGTCGGGAGACGCCGAGATGTCCAGCAGCACGACCTCGTCGGCACCTTCCTGCTGATACCGCTCGGCAAGCGCGGCGGGGTCGCCGATGTTTCGTAGCTCGACGAACTTGACCCCCTTGACCACCTCGCCGTCGCGAACGTCCAGGCAAACGATGATCCGTTTCCGCAGCATGCCTATTCCTCCAGGCGTTCGAGCTGGACGGCGCCCTTCGTGCTGAAGACGACGTCGGCTGTTCGCATTGCTTGCCGCAGCGCCAGTCCGAGCGCCTTGAAAGCGGCCTCGACGACGTGGTGACGGTCGCTGCCGCGCATGACGCGGGCGTGAAGGGTCATGCCGGCGGCGTCCGAAAACGACCGTAGGAAGTGGTCGTAGTGGTGGTCCGGGAGCGGGCCCTCGTAGAAGGGCCTGCCGCCGTTGTCGACCACGACCTGCACCAGCGCATCGTCCATCGGGACGACCGCATCGCCGTAGCGGCCGCAGGCGTCGGGAGTCTCGTCACGCAGCGCCGCTCCCAGCGTGATTCCGACGTCCTCGATCAGGTGATGGGTAAGGTCGCCGGAGGCTTTCACCTCGAGATCGAGGGCGGCGTAGCGGGCGAGTGTCTCGAGCATGTGATCGAGGAACGGTTCCGTCGTGTCGATGGAAGCGCTCCCGTCGCCGGCGCGAACGTCGATGAGGATATCGGTTTCACGCGTCTTCCTGCGTACTTTGGCCATCAGGCAAACTCCCTTGCGGCGGCGCCGGGATCAATGGCGCCTGTGTACAGTGCGGTTCCGACCACGGCGCCGGCAGCGCCGGCGCTGTCGAGAGACCGAAGATCCTCCATCGAGCCGACGCCTCCGGCCGCGATGAGTGGTAGATCGGTTGCGTTTCCCAGGCGGGTAAACAGCCCGGCGTCGATACCTCCGAGGCTTCCTTCGCGATTCACATCCGTCACCAGCATCGCCGCCAGCGGTAGGTCGGAAACGCGGGCGAGGTAATCGATTGCCGAGATGCCGGAGCCCTTTTTCCACCCGTGGGTAACGATTTCGTCGCCGCGCACGTCCGCCGCCACGACGACCTGTTTCGGTCGGTCGCGGCTGATGTCGGCAAGCCAGTCGAGGTCGTTGATGGCCCGTGTTCCGACGATCACCCGGGAAGCACCGGAGTCCAGCGCCGTGCGAGCGGCTTCCGTGTCACGTATCCCTCCGCCCACCTGCACCGGAGCGTCGACCGCCCGAACGATCTCCTCGACGTCGCCACGGTTGGAGCCGTCGCCGAGGGCGGCGTCCAGGTCGATCACGTGGAGGTAACGAAATCCGGCCGATATGAAGCCCTCGGCTACGGCTACGGGCCCGTCGAGGCTGATTCGCTCGGCTTCCGGTCGGCCACCGATGAGCTGTACGACGCGCCCCTGGCGGATGTCGACGGCGGGATAGACGATCATCGCAACGCCTCCTGAAGGAAGTTCCCGACCATCGCCAACCCGGCGTCGGCACTCTTCTCGGGGTGGAATTGGACCCCCCATGTTCGTTCCTTGCGGACGGCCGCAGCGAAGCGGTCTCCCTCGTAGGTGGTCCAGGCGATGACGTCCGTGTCGGCCGCCGGTTCGGGGACGAACGTGTTGGCGTAGTACACGACGGGGCTCGGCAGGTGGCGGAACAGGGGATCGACGGGATTTGAACCGGGCTCCACGTCGTTCCATCCCATCTGTGGCAGCCGGCGAGCGTTGAGACGGCGAACACGCCCACCGATGAAACCGAGGCCCTCTCCCGGGGACTCCTCGCTGCCCGAGAAGAGAAGCTGCATCCCCAGGCAAATCCCGAGACACGGAAACCCCGCTTCGAGCGCCGGGACGATTTCGTCCCGGGCCGCGGCGAGCCGTGTGGCGGCGGCTCCGAAGGCCCCGACGCCCGGCAGGACCAGGGCGTCTCCGGTGAGAACCGCGGCCGGGTCGGCCTCCACACGAACTCGGGCGCCGTGGAGCTCCAGGGCGTGCCGGAGCGAGAAGAGGTTTCCGGTGCCGTAGTCGAAGAGTGAGACGTTCATGATGCGAGAATCTCCCGGATGCGTGCCACCAGGCGTTCCATCAGCGGAGCGGGACCGACCGTAATGCGGACACAGTCTCCGGCGTGCGGAAGATCGGGGAACGGCCGCACACCGATGCCCGCCTCCGCCAGGGCCGCGGCGAAAGCGCCAGCGTCTCCGGCTGGCGCGGCCACGAGGACGAAGTTGGTCGCCGACGGGAACACTTCGAGGCCGAGACGGCGGAGCGCCCGCTCCAGGTCGGTCCGCGCCGCGACCGCCTCGGCAGCGGTGGCGTCGACCCAGCCGGCGTCCTCGCGGAGCGCCGCGGCGGCGGCTTTCTCGCCGACGACCGATACCTTGTAGGGACCGCGCGCCTTCTCGATCTCGCCGATCAACGGCGGCGGGCCGATGGCGATGCCGACGCGCAAGCCGGCAAGGCCGAACGCCTTCGACATCGTCCGTACGACCACCGCCCGGTCGGTTGTCGGCGCCCACGCCGCCAACGGATCGTCGAAGAAGTCTCCGTACGCCTCGTCGATCAAGACCAGGCCGCGCGCCCCGTCGACCAGCCGCTCGACGGCCGATCGCGGCGCGGCGTTCCCCGTCGGGTTGTTCGGGCGGCACAGGTAGGTGATCTGCGCTGCCGTTGCCAACAGGTCCGTGACGGGTACGTCGAAGCCGGGGTCCGCGTCGACGGCGACGGCTTCGACGCCGTTCATACGGGCGAACGTCCGGATCATCGAGAACGTCGGGTTGGCGAACGTGACCCGGTCGGTCGGGCGGCAGAATGCGCGAATGCACGCGTCGATCATGTCGTCGGAGCCGCAGCCGGTGGCGACGCACTCTTCGGCGACGCCGAAGTACGCCGCCGCGGCCGACTTCAGCTCGCCGCCGTACAACGACGGATAGCGACGTGTGTCCGCGGGACGCAGGCTCTCAAGCACACGCCGCGCGGCCGGCGCCTGGCCGAACAGGTTGGTGTTGTCGCTCAGGTCCAGGTCCACCGGTTTTCGGCCCGGATCGTACGTCGTCAGGTCGGCATAGTCCTGCCGGCGCCGCACCGGTGGCTTCGTCGGGATCTCGCCGGTAGCGTGTCCGGCCCAGGCGCGCGCCGCCGCGGCGTGCCCGTCGAGGCCTTCGGCCACCGCGATCGTCGCGGCGGGTGCGGCGAGGCGAGCGGCGGCCTCCTCTTCGATTTCCTGATAGGTACTCCAGCGGACGAAATCGGCGACGGACAGGCCGGACTGACGCCGGCCGCGGCCGCCGGTCGGCAATACGTGGTTCGTTCCGCTGACGTAGTCGCCGAACACGACCGAGCTCGACGGACCGAGGAAGACCGATCCGGCGCCGCGGACGCGGGACATGGCCCGGCGGGGGTCGCGCACGAGCAGCAAGAGGTGCTCGGGGGCGAGCTCGGAGGCGAATTCCAGCGCTGCGGCTGTTTCGTCGGCAACGATCAAGGCGCCCGCGCGGCCGAGCGCTTGCCGGATGATCTCCTTCCGAGGCTGGCTCGGGATTTGATTCGCCAAGGCATCGCGGATCTTCCGAGGAAGAGACGGGTCGGTGAGGACGGCGACGACAATGGCGGCGGGGTCGTGTTCCGCTTGCGCGATCATCTCGCGCGCGATGGTGGCCGCGTCGGCGCTCTCGTCGGCGACGATGAGGATCTCCGAAGGTCCGGCATGGCAGTCGCTCCCGATCATCCCGGCGAGCTGCCTCTTGGCCTCCGTAACGTAGGCGTTGCCCGGGCCGACGACCTTGTCCGCCCGCGGCACCGATTCGGTTCCGTAGGCGAGGGCGGCCACCGCTCCGGCCCCGCCGATGGCGAAAAGTCGGTCGGCGTCGGCGAGGGCACATGCTGCCAGCACCGCATCTGAAGGCGCGCCGCTCGCCCCGGGTGGTGAGCACACCACGACCTCGGGGACGCCGGCGATCTTCGCCGGGACGACGCACATCAGAACGCTGCTCGGATACGCGGCCGTGCCCCCCGGAGCGTACGCTCCGACGACGCGCAGCGGCTCCGGGCGTCTGCCGACCCGGATCCCGCGGCCGATCTCCGCCTCGTCGACTGCCGGAACCTGCCGGCCATGGAAGGCCCGGATGCGGTCGCGAGCAGTCTCGAGCGCGGCGGTCAGATCGCGCGGCAGTCGGCCCAGGGCTTCCTGCCAGGCCTCGACGGGGATCTCGATCGACGCCAGCGTCGCACCGTCGAAGCGCTCGGCCAAAGAGCGCAACTCCTCGTCGCCCCGGTCTCGAACGCCGGCGACGACCTCGGCAACGGCCGCCGCAACGCTCTCGTCCGCATCCGGCGCCCGTCCGAGGAGCTCCGCCAGCATCTCTTCGGTGAGCTCTTCGAGCGCGCCTTCGAACGCCAGCCGGATATCGCTGCTCACGGCATCAGCCTTTCGATCTTCGTGACCAGGATTCCTCTGGCCCCGAGGCCCTTGAGGTCGGCGATTGCGCGGTACACCTCCGCGGCGTCAACGACGGCATGGGCCGCCACCCAGCCCGAGTCGACGACGTCGACCACCGTCGGGCCGGAAATGCCGGGGAGCACTTTGGAGACCTCATCGATGGCCTCCCGCGGGACGTTTGCCATCAGATAGCGCTTCTCGCGCGCGTGCAGGACGGACTCGAGTGCGGCGACCAGCTCGCCGGACGCCGCCTCGGTTTCCGGTGACCGATCCTCGCCGGGTCGCGCGATCAGCACCGCGCTGGAGTCGAGCACGGTCGCCACTTCCCGCAGGCCGTTGACTTTCAACGTCGTACCGGTCGAGACGAGGTCGACAATGACCTCGGCCACGCCGATGTGCGGCGCGATCTCGGCTGCTCCGGACACCGGGACCACGTCTACCGCCAGATCGCGCTCGCCGAAGAAGCGGCGCGTCAGGCGAGGGAACGATGTGGCGACGACGGTTCCTTCGGGGAGTTCCGAGATTTCGGTGACGCCGTCTTCGAGTGTCGCAACGACGAGTCGGCAACGCCCGAAGTCCAGATCCAGCAATGTGTCGAGTGCCCGGCCGTTCTCCTCCACCACGTCGCGGCCGGTTATTCCCAGCTCGGCAGCGCCATCGGCGACGAACTCCGGGATATCACGTGCCCGGACGAACAGGGCCTGGAACCCGTTCCCCAGCGACGCGTGCAGGGCTCGATCGCTCTTGCCCCGGGCACGCAAGCCGGCGCGCTGCAGGAGGTCGAGAGTGCCGTCGGCGAGCCGGCCCTTGTTGGGAATCGCGATCTTGATCATCTTCGTTTCTTCCGTGTCCGCATTGCATAAAAAAAACGACCCGTTCCGCGGAACGAGTCGCCGAAAGGCCTGTGTTTATTCGCTGTCTAGGGAGACACACAGCACCGCCGCGACCCGTTGGGCCGATGATGGCGATGATGATGATGCGCAAAACAGTCGAACATTGTGCCATCATGCTACCGGCTCACAGACGAAACGCCAACTCTCGCCGCGATCGGGTCGCAGGAATCCGTCGTCGGGGGCACATCCTGACCGAACAGCGGCCGCCGCCCGAATCGGGGTCGGCGTGCTCGCTTCCAGCGCAAATGGAGGAATTGAAATGACGGGATTCTTGGTGCTGCTCGGCCTGGTGGCCGTGGTCGGGTTCTTCGTCATCGCGACGTACAACCGCCTGGTGCGGCTGCGCGTGCGCACGGAAGACGGCTGGAGCGGGATCGACGTGCAGCTCAAGCGGCGCTACGACCTGATCCCCAACTTGATCGAGACCGTCAAGGGGTATGCCAAGCACGAGCGAGAGACGCTCGATGCGGTGGTGCGGGCACGTCAGGCGGGAATCGACGCCAAGACCGTTCCCGAGCAGGCGCAGGCCGAGAACATGATTACCGGCGCTCTCCGGCAGCTATTCGCCCTCTCGGAGGCCTACCCCGACCTGAAGGCCAACCAGAACTTCACCCAGCTGCAAGAAGAGCTGTCGTCCACCGAGAACAAGATCGCCTTCTCGCGGCAGCACTACAACGACACCGTGAGCAGCTACAACGCCACGCTGGAGACGTTTCCGACCAACGTCATCGGAGGAATGTTCGGCTTCTCCCGCCGCGACTTCTTCGAGATCGAGGATCCGGGCCAGCGGGAGGCTCCGAAAGTAAGTTTCTGAGCCGCCAGGGCCCGCGCCCGTTGCTCCGACGCATGATCTGTCGGCGACGGCGGAGCGGGAACCGCGAGGTGAGCCGAGGAGCGGGCCGGTTTGCGGACCCGTCAGGCGGCCTCGACGGCGAAGCGCTCGACATCGAGGTCGAAGTGGATCGCCAGGCCATAGCCGTTGGCCTGCTCGGAACACCGGACGACCTTGCCCCGCAGGATGCTCGGCTCGAGCGACGGGTGGCTCGGCCGAACGGCGACGACGGCGCGGGCGCCGACCGGCAGATCGATGTCCACGAACGCATACAAACCGGAGGCGCTGACGTCTTGGGTCGTGCCGTAGGCATGGATCAGGCTGAGCTCGCCGTCGTATCCGTAGATCTCGATGCCGAGCTGCAGATCACGCCGGGCGGCGCCGCGGCGCTCCCCGGTTACGGCCGACCTGACAGGCGTCGTCTGCGCGGGCAGCTGGCGAAAGAACGGACCTTCGTCAAGGTAGCCGCCCCCGGACCAGGTGGTCTTGGGGTCGACAAGAAACGGGACCGTCGGCGAGTTGACATTCGTGGACTGCTTCACGTGGGGCCTCCCTCCCAGTGCAGTGATAACGAGGCCTGCCGATTTTTTGCGACGCCCGCTTCGATTTCCGCCGGCTGCGACGGCGGAGTTGGCCAGCAACGGCGATGATTGCACAGAACTGACCACTAAAGCACGTTGAAATTTTCGAAAAACATCACGTTTCATCACCTGATTGCCCGCAATCGGCGCAATAGCGTCTTCCTGGTCGTCGGTTTCGTCCTTTTCGTCGTCGTCCTGGTCGCCGTCATGGGCTCGGCGCTCCCCGGAGGCGACCCCGGGGTGGCGATCGGATTCGGCGTGGTCGCGCTGGTGGTCGCCGTGGTGATGTCACTGTCGAGCTACTACTCGGGCGACGCGATGATCCTGCGCATGAGCGGGGCGAAGCGCATCGAGCACGCGGACGACCCGGCTCTCTACAACGTCGTCGAAGAGATGGCGATTGCCGCGGGCGTCCCCGCCCCGCCCGTTTATCTGATCGAGGACACCGCGCTGAACGCCTTCGCCACCGGCCGCGATCCCGAGCACGCCGCGATCGCCGTGACCCGAGGCTTGCGCGACACGCTCTCGCGAGACGAGCTGCAGGCGGTCGTGGCGCACGAGATGTCGCACGTCCGGAATCTCGACATCCGCCTGGCGATGCTGCTGGCAACGTTGGTGGGACTGGTGGTTCTGGTGACGGACTTCTTCATGCGCGGTGTCTTCTGGGGTGGCATCGGCCGCCGCGGGCGCGGCCGCTCCGGCGAAGGCGGAGCAGGAGCGGCGATCATGTTGTTGGCGATCGCGCTGGCCGTGATCGCACCCATCTTCGCCAAGGTCATCCAGATGGCGGCATCTCGCGAGCGCGAGTACCTCGCCGACGCCGGAGCCGTCGAGCTGACCCGCAACCCCGAAGCAATGATCTCGGCGCTCCAGCGGCTCGGAGGCGACAGAGAGGTCCTCGAGGTCGCCAATCGCGCCACCGCCCACCTCTACATCGTCCAGCCGATCAAGAAATGGGAGGAGCGGGCGCAGGGCATGTTCTCGACTCACCCAACGATTGCGTCGCGGATCGAGCGCCTCCGCACCTTATTGAAGTAGGGGACGGCGAGGACGCGCGAATACTGCGTTGCCCTTGGTCGGCCGACCTACGACGTACGGGTGTACGCCTCCGGTCGTCCTCCCGGCGCGCGCCTTGTCTTCGCACGCCCTCGCCATCCCTGCCGGGTTTGGCGGTTAGTCCTCCGAGCCTCTCCTGTGGGGCTCGCATCGCTTTGCTCGCTCGCGTTCCTCTGGCGAGTGGGCCTTGCGGCTCCTTTGGGGATCCGTTCCGCAACGTCGTTTCAGGGAGAGTCAGGGCGGGCGAGGACAAGGCGCGCGAAGTCTTCGGGAGTGCAGTCGTACTTCCGTACGTCGGAGCGAGCGAAGCGAGCGCAACGCCGTCATCGGCCGTCCTGGCTCTCCCGCTCTCCCCAGCGCGTCCTCGCCAGTCCCCTACTTCAAGAGAGAGTTGAAGAAGAGCTTGTAGGTTCCGTGGGTCTGTGCCCGGTGCTGAGCGCGGATGCCGAGGAGCACGACCTGGCCCTCGCCGACGTTCGCGGCGACGACGGCGGCGCGCTTCGACAGGTGCTCCTCTCCTACCAGCCAGCCGCTCTGCAGGATCTCGCGCTCGGCATAGGTGACGACTCGCTCGTAGTCGTAGGCGTTGCGCGCCGTGATCTCGAACGCCGGGCTGCTCCAAAAAAGCGCCAGGGCGTCGGCGGGCATTCCCCACGCCAGGGGGTTGTCGGTGTCCACGTCGACGTGCAGCGTCGACCCGGGACAGAAGAACTCCATCGAGTCGAGACCGGCCAGCGCGTCGCGGACGCCGAGGTTGAACGCCCGGATGGCGAAATCGGTGGCGCCGCCCGTGGCGACGACCCTGCCGCCGTCTTCGACGAAACGTCGGATGGCCGCCACGCCATCCTCACCGATTCCGCTGCGGTATTCCGGTGGCGTGTTGCGGCCGCGACCGCCGCGGCCTCCGCGGCCGCCGCCGGCGGTGGGGAGGCCGGTGATGGCGCCCCAGGAGTCGTGCGGAAAGACGATCACGTCGTAGGTCGAGCTCAGGTCGCCGGCCTTGATCTCCGCGTCCTTCAGGGATGTGTAGGAGAAATCGAACTGCTCCAGGACCAACCGCGTCCAGCCTTCCTCCATGTTGCCGCCGCCGTAGCGCTGGTACATGGCGATGCGTGGGGCCGGAACCTCGTGCGAGGCGTTCGCAGCGACCCCGCTCGCGGCAGCGAAGTCGACGCCGGTGCCGCGCGCCACCTCACCCACGTCCGCCGACGATCCGCTGACGATGAAGTCGCCGGGGCGAGCGTTGCCGGCGGCCTCGTGCACGCGTCGGATGGATGCGCCCCGGGCGAGCAGCTGGTTGACGGCGCGGAAGCTGTCGTTCAGACGGCCGTCGAGGATGTGGGTATCGCCGGAAGCAACGGTGCCGGCGACCGGTATCGGTGCGTCGAGCACCCGCAGGTCACCGCTGACGGCGCCGTCGACGGGGTCCACCTGAACACCCATGATCTCCGCCATGGTGTGGGTGGAGGTGTCGTACGGGCGCAACGGAGATCCGTCGCGGCCGCGGGTCCAGTCGTTGTCCGGATAGAAGGTGCGGCCGAGCAGGTTGCGAATCAGGCCCATCTTGGGCTGCGCCAGCGACACGACAAAGGACCCCTCGTCGTACAGGCGGTTGCCGGCGGTGAACTGCGACTCGGCGATCTGAATCTCGACGTCGGACAACATCAGGGTGTTGACCATCTTCACCGCGGTCAGCGGGTCGTGCTGTGTCGAGGGGATGACGTAGGCGTTCGGCGAGCCTTCCGCGCCGCGCCCCGTCTGGCGCATGGACTTGAGGTACTGATTGCGCAGCACGGTTTCGCGGTTGCGCGCCGCCATGTCTTGCAGTGCCCAGGCGGCGATCTTTTGTTGCTCGACGATGTCTCGCACCCTCCACCAGCCCCCCGGCCACGGGTTCGGCATCGTCGATTGCGCCTCGTACTCCGGTAGCTGGCGCGCCCCACCGGAGAGCTGGTCGGGGTCGACGTAGACCGGCGTGGCGAGATTGGCGCTCGCCGATTCCGTCAGCATCCCGGCGATATTGTGGAACGGCGTGATCCAGTGCCAGCCGAAATGGCCCCAGCCCGGATACTGCGCCGCGTTCAGGATCCCGGCCTTGCCCGCTTCCTCGAGCTTGTAGGCGATGTGGGCGCCGTACCAGGAAAGCTCGCGCCACATCAACGGGTCCGCGTACGGGCGAATCGGATCGCTGTACGGCGGCGTGTACATCCGTGCGCCGCCGCCGCCCATCTGGTGATGGTCGACGTACGCCTGCGGCTTCCAGTCGCGATACAGAACCTCACCGATGTACTTCGACTCGACCAGGTTCATGAAGTCGCCGTCGCGGTTGTTGTCGTGCCCCGAATAGGTGTGGTAGAGCCACGGCAGCCCGGCGCCCTCGTACTCGGTACCGACCCATTGCCGATACCAGTCCGTGATCCACACCTGTCCATCCGGGTTGATACAGGGCAGGAGCAGCAGGACGGTTTCGTCACGGATACGGCGAGCTTCTTCGTCGTTTCGCGCCGCCATGTCGTAGGCGAGCTCGGGGGCCGTCTGGCAGCCGGCGACCTCGGTGGAGTGCAGACCCAGCGACTGCGCCACGACCGCCTTGCCCTCGGCGATCATCGCCTCGATGTCGCTCTCCGAGACACCACGAGGGTCGCTCAGCGTCCGGCTGATCTCGGCGATCCGGTCGAGGTTCGCCAGGTTTTCCGCCGACGAGATGGTCACGAGAAGAAACGGATGCCCTTCGGTGCTCGCTCCCATGTCGGTGACCTGGACGCGGTCGCTCTGCTGTTCGAGCAGCTCGAAGTACTCGACCATCCGATCCCAACGGGCAAGGGTCCGATCCGCTCCGAGTTGATGCCCGAAGAAGTCGTCCGGGGCGGTGACGCTCCCCTGAGCGCTGGCCGGCGCAGGTGCGAACGCGACGGCGATGACGGCAAAGAGGATGAAGAACGACAAGCGGCGATCCTGCGACGCCTTTCGGCTCATGCGTGGCTCCCTTGCGCTGCGGTCACGGAGATGCCCGGATACTAGCAGGATGGGGTCGATTCCCTCCTCTTGTGGCCGGGGTGTAAACAGGCTTTATTCGCGCCCCCGGCAGAGGGTACGCTTGCCGCTCAGTGGTGACCGTGTGCACTTACCGCAGCGCCCCTGCTTCCTACGATCGAGATTGGCGAAGCCGGGTCTGGACCGGCATTCGGAGATGTCATGAGCACCGAGCAGCGCGAGCACACCCGCTACCCCGAGAAGCTTGCCGTGGACGTCCATGTGATGATCCTGCCCGAATCGCAGGCGCAGCAGGGGTATGAGACCCACGGCCGGACGCTGAACATCGGCCGCGGCGGTGTCCTCATGCGCCTCGACCGCGAGGCCCCCGAGGGTGTCCACGTACGCCTTCGCTTCTGGGAGCTACCGGCGGGCGTTCGGCTCTGGCCGCTCCTCATGTCGGGAACCCTGGTTCGTCTGGAACCCGGCGACGGGCCGCTGGAAGACGACATGATTTGCGCCGGCAGCCTCTTGGCAATCGAGTTCTCCGAGCCGCTCAAGGAGCTCGAGGTGCCGACGGGCGCCTAGCCCGGGCGCACGGCGGACCTGGCCGGTCGTTTCCCGGAGGGCACGCCACCCGGTTGCGGGCGATTCCTGGTCGACGCGCGAACGGGCTCGTCAGCGCGAATCCGCTGGGAGAACCGCAACGACCCGGGTCGGCCCGCCGGTGCCACCTTCGATCTTCATCGGCAGGGCGATCACCCCGAATCCGAGCTCGGGAAGGTTGTCGACACCGGTTAGATTCTCGAGGTTGTAGATGTTGGCCGCGGCCAGCACCTGGTGCGCTTCGAACGTCGAGCTGTTCCCGGGATCGATGCTTGCGGTATCGATGCCGACGCCGACTACACCCCGATCGACCAGAACGCCGGCGGCCTCGGCGGAGACCCCGGGGAAGTGCAGGGTCGAGACGTCCTGGGGTGTTTCGGAGCCGTAGTAGGCGTTCCAGTCCGGCCATTTCGAAGCCCAGCCCGTGCGCACGATGACGACGCTGGACATCGGGACCCGCCCGTTACGGCTCTCCCAATCCTCGATGTCGGCAGGTGTGACAACCGCGTCGGCGTCTGCGGCGGCGGCAGCGCTGATGTCGATGACGATGGCGGGGGCGATCAGGCGCCGTACCGGAATCGCGGCGCTCGTCCAGCCTTCTTCCCCGAAGTGAATCGGCGCGTCGAGGTGTGTCCCCAGGTGCTCGGGTGAGCTGAACGAGCCCGATGCGTACCAGTAGCCGCCCTCGCTGATTCCGCCGCTGTATTCGTGGGTGAAGGGAGCGCCGGTGGGCCAGTAGAGGCTGTCAGGGCTCAGCGGGTAGGTGAGATCCAACAGGTTCACGGCGCTCGGGTCGAGGAAGCCGAGTACGTCCTCGACCGCCGGTTCCGCGGTTTCCGGGCCTGCCGCCTCCGGCGAACCCGCCGGGTCGACCGAGTCCACACCAGGTGCGCAGGAGATGGTCAGTGCGAGGCCGAGCCAAAGGGCCGTCAGAGACTGGGGCGAAGTGCGAGTGGGTCGGCGCATGCGCAGCTCCTGGAGCGAACGAATAGTATGTGCGGCGGCTGAAGGGAGCGTGCACCATGCCGGCACCCATCGCCAGCGCCGCATCGGCGCCGGGCCGTTTTCGATTTCAACCGCGTAGTAGCGGCAGCGAAGGAGGCGACATGAATCGACGCGATTGCGCAGGCAAGGACGTACGGGCAGCAAACGGTCGCCGTTCCGGCTTGGCGAGGGTTCGTCTCGTCGGTGCTTTGCTGGTCGCCGGTGCGCTCCTCGCCGCCGGTGCCGTCCTGGTCGAGGGCGCGTTCCTTGCCGTTGCTCCCGCCGCGGCGACGCCGTTCGAGTCGGTCGGGCCGAGAGTGCCCACGAACCCGCCGGCGGCGTCAGCCGCGGACCCTGTTCAGGACGCCAAGGTGCACGTGCTGATTGAAACCGAGCTCGGCGAGATCGAGGTCGCGCTCGATGCCGAGAGCGCGCCGGCCACGGTGGCGAACTTCCTCCGTTACGTCGACGCCGGGCGCTACGATGGCGGTCGCTTCCACCGATCCGTACGACTCGACAACCAGACGCGCGACGACGTCTTGATCGAGGTCGTGCAGGCGGGCGGCAATCCGGAATTCCGCCGGCAGCAGTTCGAGGCGGTGCCGCTCGAGCGAACCCGCGATACCGGCCTGAAGCACATCGACGGGACGATCTCGATGGCCCGCGGCACGCCTGACTCGGCACGCTCCGATTTCTTCATCTGCATCGGGGCGCAGCCGTCGCTCGATTTCGGTGGTGATCGCAACGCCGACGGCCAGGGTTTCGCTGCCTTCGGCCAGGTCGTGCGCGGGATGGATGTGGTACGGCGGATCCATACGTCACCGACAGGGGAAAGAGAGAACCTGACGCCGCCTGTCGGGATCCTCCGGGTCTCGCGGCTGCAGTAGCCGCGAGGCTCGCCCGGTCAGTCCTCGCTGTCGTCGGTATTCACCAGCCGCACCTCGTCCGGACGATTCGGCACGACGCAAAGGAACTCGAACGGGGCTTCGACGACGTCGTACCAATGCGGCGCTCCGGCCGGGATATAGACGGTGTCGTCGGCTCCCACTTCGTATTCATCCCCGGCGATGCCGACCCGGGCGCGTCCGCGCAGGACGTACTGCTCGTGCTCGACAGCGTTCGTGTGCGCCGGCATACCGCTGCCGACTTCATCCATCAAGATGCGGCGCATGACGAAGTTGGGCGCGCCGTCGTCCGGGCCCACGAGCACCTGAATACGGGTGGTGCGAGCCCCCTTGAGGTCCACGGCCGGGACGTCGGCGGATTTCTTCACGGTGCCGCCTTCCCCGGCGGCGGCTGCTTCTGTCATCGATTTTCTCCTTGCTGACTCGAGGGTTCGCCCGCGGAGTCTCGCCGCGGCTCCTCGCCTCGGGCGTGATCGGGGCGGGGTGGCGCCTCCCCGCCCGGCATCGTGCGGATGTAAAGATCGCGTTTGGCGTACGGAATCTCGACGCCGGCACGATCGAACTCGGCCTTCACCCGTTCGGTAATCTCGTCTCCGATCGCGCGGCGCTGGCGCGCCTGGTCGATCCAAACGCGCAACTCGAGGTCGATCGACGACTCGCCGAAGTTGCGCAGGATCACCTGTGGCTCCGGGTCGTGGATGACGCCTTCGGTGTGTAGCGCCACGTTGCGGATGATCTCCTTCGCTTGCGCTTGATCGGCGTCGTAGGCGATACCGATCGGTATGCGCAGACGGATGTCCTCTCCCGATGCGGTGTAGTTGACGATGTCACGCTGCATGATCACGGCGTTCGGAATGACGAAGATCAGGTTGTCGGGATTGCGGATCTTCGTCGCCCGTAGGCCGATCTCGACGACGTCGCCCCAGGTCGCCGTGTTGCGGGGCGTCGTCCACAACTCGATCCGGTCGCCGACCCGAAACGGGCGGTCGACGATCAGCAGGACGCCCGCGATCAGGTTCGAGAGGGTGTCTTTTGCGGCGAATCCGATGGCGATTCCGGCGACGCCCGCGGCACCGATGAACGGCATGATCTCGATGTTCAGCTCGGCAAGGGCGATGACCACCGCGGCGGCAATGATCCCCGCCCGCATGAACTTGTTCAGCAGCGGCAACGCGGTGTCGTCGATCGTCGTTTCGGTGCGCGGCACGACCTCTTCCTCGACCGATTGCAGGATCTTGGCGACGAAATCCGAAATCGGGATCGACAGCAAGACGATCCATATGGCGACGACGAAAGCCGCAAACCCCGGAAGCTCCCAGATATAGGCCGCCCGCCAGACGACCCAGGACCAGATACAGATCGACGCGGAGCGGCGCACGACCTCGACCACGTGGTCGTCGATCAACGAGGCGGTTCGCGACGCGAAACGACGATCGACCCGGGACAAGATCCATCGCGCCACGAGGAACAGGATCGCTCCGAGGAGAACCTGGCCGGCGGTCTGGAGAGCGCGCGGCAGGGCGAATTCGGCCGCCTCGGCGAGCCACTGATCGATGTCCGCGCGGGTGATTTGGATGTTCAGCCAGTCCATACCATGAAACACTAACAGCCCGTGGTGCGCGAGAATGCGCGGATACAGCGTTGCACTTGGTTCGCTCGGCTCCAGCGTACGGGTGTACGCTTCCGCTCTCTCACCTGCGCGCGCCTTGTCTTCGCACATTCTCGCGCACCACGGAGATGAGCGTCGGGAACGCGACAGCGGCGTGGTCCTGGGCGTTCGGTTGGGCTGCGGCGCCGTGATCGGTGGGCTCGGTGGGTGGCGCGGACGGAGGTCGGTTTGGTCGACAGGAAGGACCTGGGGAAGGCGGTGCGGCACCTTCGTCGGGTGGATTCCGCCATGGACGAGGTGATCGATCGGGTCGGGCGGTGTCGGTTCGACGAGGCGCAGCAGCAGGCGTCTTTCCCCGCCCTGGTGCGTTCGATCGTCTATCAGCAGCTTTCCGGCAAGGCGGCGGCGACGATCTACCGTCGCTTCGTGGCGGTGGTCGGCAAACGTCCGCCCAACCCCCGCTCCATCCTCGACACGCCGTTCGCGGAGCTGCGCGCCGCCGGCTTGTCGCGGCAGAAGGCGACGTACATCGTCGACCTCGCCGGGAAGGTCGATTCCGGCGCGCTTTCGTTGCGTCGGCTGCGGTTTCTCGACGACGACGAGGTCGTGTCTCAACTGACTCAGGTCAAGGGCATTGGCCGATGGACGGCCCACATGTTCCTGATGTTCCACCTCGGTCGCCTCGACGTCCTTCCGGTGGGGGACCTGGGCATCCGGTCGGGCTTTCGCCGTGTCTACGAGTTGGAGGAGGAGCCGGACGTGGCGGTGATGGAGGAAATCGCCGGCCCGTGGAGTCCGTATCGTTCCGTCGGCAGTTGGTATCTGTGGCGAGCGCTCGACATACCGGACGGGGCGCCGTGACCGCGGCGCCGAGCCGGGACTGGCAGCGCCTTCACCGGGATGTCGCCGATTGCCGGCTGTGCCCGCGTCTCGTTCAGCACCGCGAGCGTGTGGCGCAGGAGAAGAGGGCGGCCTACGCCGATCAGGACTACTGGGGGCGGCCCGTACCCGGGTTCGGCGACGAGCGCGCCCGATTGCTGATCGTCGGGCTGGCTCCGGCGGCACATGGTGCTAACCGAACCGGCCGAATGTTCACCGGCGATCGCTCCGGTGACTGGCTTTACCGGGCCCTGCATCGCGCCGGCTTCGCCACCCAGGCTCATTCCGTCGCGCGCGACGATGGCCTGCGTCTGCGCGACGCGTACGTCACCGCGGGCGTTCGTTGCGCGCCGCCGGACAACAAGCCGAATCCGGAAGAGCGCGAGCGATGCCGGCCCTTCCTCGAGGACGAGATCGACCTGTTGGACGGCGTCGGCGACGGAATCCGCTGTGTCGTCCCCCTCGGCGGGTTCGCCTATGATCAGGTTCTGCGAGTCTATCGGCAGCGTGGCCATGGCGTGCCACGGCCGAAGCCCCGCTTCGCGCACGGTGCGGAAGTGCCGATCACGCTCCGGCGAGGCGGTGTCATTACGGTCTTGGCGAGCTTCCATCCCAGCCAGCAGAATACGTTCACCGGCCGGTTGACCGAGGAGATGCTCGACGCGGTGTTTTTCCGCGCCGCCCGCGCGGTGCAGGCGGGCGGCGAAGGGTGACCAACGGCACCGGATGACGTGCGGTAGCGGATAACGAGCGATGTCCCATGACGAGTGGCCACGAACAACGAGCGGTAGCCGATGCCGAGCGGCAGCGGATCACCGACGGCAGCGGATGACGAGCGGCGGCCGATGACGACCGAAGACGCGTACAGGGGAGCCTTCGAGAAGTCGCTCGATGGCATCGCCCTGCACGAAGCGGTGACGGATGGCGACGGGAAGCTCGTCGACTACGTCTTCCTCGAGGTGAATCCCAGCTTCGAGCGTATCCTCGGCATCGCTGCGGACGACGTGCTCGGCAAGCACATCTCCGAGATCTTCCCGCAAGTCGCCGACAAACCGTGGATGGAAATCCACGCTCGGGTGCTCGAGTCCGGTGAGCCGGCGGACCTGGAGCGCCACTTCGAGGTGCTCGGCAAACATCTCCGCGTCCACGCGTATCGTCTGGCAGATCATCGGTTCGTCGCGGTTTTTCGGGACGTTACACGGGACATCGAAGCACGCGACGCCCTGGAGCACTCGGAGGCGCTGCGACGGTCCGTGGTCGACAGCTCGGCCGATCACATCATGTTGGTCGACCTGGATGGCACCATTCGCTATATCAACCGACCCGTCGAGGGGGTGAGCCTGCAGGACGCAATCGGCTCGCAGATTCGTGACCACGTCGACGAGCGCTGGCACGCCGGTATCGACGAGTGCTTCGAGCGCGTCATCGCGACAGGATCGCCGGATCGGTACGAGCTCGAATACCTCATGCCGAACGGCAGGGCCGGTTACTTCGAAAGCCGCGTCGGCCCCGTCCTTCGCGATGGCGAGGTCGTTGCTCTGACGGTCTCGGCCACCGATCGGACAGCCCACTACGAGCTCGAGGAGCAGCTCCGGCAGTCGCAGAAGATGGAAGCCATCGGGCGCATGGCCGGGGGCGTGGCGCATGACTTCAACAACCTGCTGACCGGGATCAAGGGGTTCACGCACCTGGCTCTCTCGCGCGAGACCGTAGACGCGTCGATTGCCGAGGACCTGGCGCAAATTTCGATCCTCGTCGACCAGGCAGGTGACCTGACCCACCAACTGCTGGCTTTCAGCCGCCGGCAGCCCGTTGCCATGGAGGTGGTGAGCCTCAACCAGGTGGTCGACGAGACGGCCGAGATGCTCCGTCGACTTCTGGGTGAGAACTTCACCCTCGAGATCATCGCCTCGGAGCGGACCGGTAACTTGCGGGCCGATCGGGGCCAGCTGCAGCAGATCATCATCAACCTGACGGTGAACGCCCGCGACGCGATGCCGAGCGGCGGCCGCATCACCATCGAGACCGACGCCCACGAGGCCAAGGACGGATCGTTGGAGCAGGGGCCGGCCTCGGGAGATCATGTCGTCCTGAGCGTGACCGACGACGGTCCGGGGATCGACGCCCGCACGTTGCCGCACATCTTCGAGCCGTTCTTCACGACCAAGGATGTCGGTCGCGGCACCGGCCTGGGGCTGGCGACGGTGTACGGCATCGTCAAGCAGCACGGCGGCCACGTGCTCGTCCGCAGCGAACCGGGGAAGGGCGCCCGTTTCGATGTCTATTTCCCGGCGGTGGATGAGCCGGTGGAGGAAGAGCAGAGCCCGGCCGACGGGCGAATGGGTGAGGAAGGTAGCGAGACCATCCTGGTTGTCGAGGACGACGAGTCGGTTCGCGAGGTCACCACACGGATTTTGCGCAACTCCGGCTACGAGGTGCTGGCCGCCCCTGGTCCCTCGGAGGCGCGCAAGCACTTCGCCGACGGCAGCGTCGACTTGATGGTCACCGACGTGGTGATGCCGGGGGGAGACGGCCCCTCCCTGTTTCGAGCTCTGTCCGAGCTCAAGCCCGGTCTCCGCGTGGTCTATATCTCGGGATACGCGGAGCCTGCGGGAATCGGAGATATCGCTTCGCTCGGGGCCCCGTACCTCCGCAAGCCGTTCGCTCCGCACGAGCTCGTGCGCACCGTCCGCCGGTGCTTGGACAACTGACCGGCGGTGGTGAATACGTGACGGGCTTGTTCGGGCAAGGACTCTTGGAGGCCGTCGATCACGCTCCGTTCGGCCCGGTCGCTCCGTTCGTTCCGTTCGGTCCGGTCGCCTCGGTCGCCTCGGTCGCCTCGGTCGCCCCGGTCGTGCGGACTTCTTCGAGGTCATGGGTGGGTGCCGCGCAGGCGTAGTTGGCGCAGGCATAAATGGTGAGGCGGTCGTCCACGATCTTCTTGCCCGCGAGAAGTGGCAGCAGCTCGCCCGCGTCCGCTGGGTCGACGCGTGCCGGGTCGAAGCCGATGATCAGGTCGTTGGGACGGAATTCACGCCACAGCTTCGTCAGTGCGGACCGTGTCTCGGTTTCCTCGCTCGGTCCCACCAGGACAATCTCCCGCGGGTCACGATGTCGATAGTCGAGCGCCGTGAGCAGCTGTGCGAAGCCGGTCGGAGCGGACGCCATCCGCGCACCGAATGTGGCCAGAACCTCGCGGCCGGCATCGCCGTAGGCGGCGTCGCCCGTGAGCGTTTCCAGCCGCAGGAGGGAAAGCGCGGCCACGCCGTTGCCCGAGGGTGTGGCGCCGTCGTGGCCCGGCTTCATACGGGCGATCAGCTCCTCGTGGTCGCGGCCGGTGAAGAAAAACCCGCCGGCGGCTTCGTCGCGGAACAGCTCGATCATTGCGTCGGCGAGACGCCGCGCCTGCCGCAACCACTCAAGCTCGAAGGTCGACTCGAACAGCTCGATCAAACCGCAGAGGAGGTTGGCGTAGTCGTCGATGTAAGCGAGTAGGCGAGGGCGGCCGGCCCGGTAGCTGTGCAAGAGGCGCCCGTCGACGATCATCGTTCCGAGGGCGAACTCCGCCGCGCGGCGGGCCGACTCCAAGAACCTCGGCTCGTCGAGCGCCCGGTAGGCCTTGGCCATGGAGGCGATCATCAGGCCGTTCCAATCGGTGAGGACCTTGTCGTCGAGCGCCGGGGGCAGGCGCCGTTCCCGGGCGTCGAGGAGCGTCCGACGGCAGCCGTCGAGCATGGTCTCCAGGCGATCCGGATCCATTCGCAGGTCCCGGCTGAACGCCGCCGCCGGCTTGGCCAGATTGAGGATGTTCTTGCCCTCCCAGTTTCCGTCCTCGCTGACGTCGTAGACGCTGCAGAAGGCGGCGGCGTCCTCGCCCAGGAGCCGTTCGATCTCCGCCTGCTCCCAGACGTAGAACTTCCCCTCCACTCCTTCCGAGTCGGCATCGAGGGTGGAGTAGTAACCGCCTTCCGGTGACTGCATGTCTCGAATGACCCAGTCGAGGGTCTCGGTCGCCACGCGGGCGTACTCGGCGTGCCCTGTCAGCTGCGTCGCCTCGACGTATGCGCCGGCCAGGAGAGCGTTGTCGTAAAGCATCTTCTCGAAGTGCGGGGCGAGCCAGCGATCGTCCGTGGAATAGCGGTGAAACCCGCCCGCCAGCTGGTCGTAGATCCCGCCGTACGCCATGCGGTCGAGGGAGAGCGTTGCCATGTGCAGCACATCGGCGTCACCGAGTCGTTGCGCCGACCGCAAGAGCAGGCTGATCGCCATCGGGTGCGGGAACTTGGGAGCGTGGGAGAAGCCGCCGAACACGGGCTCAAAGCGACGCCGGTATTGGTCGACCGCGGTGTCGATCAGTTCAGCGGCCGGGACTCCCTCCGCATCCCCGCCCGGAACACCCTCCGTATCCCCGCCCGGGACTCCCAGAGCTCCCCGCGAGATGTGGGCGACGAGGTCGTCCGCCGCCGACTCGATCGAACTCCGTTGCTCCTCGAAGGATCGGCGTACCGCCTGCAGCACGCGAGGGAAACCCGGCATGCCGGCTCGATCTCCGGGGGGGAAATAGGTACCGCCGAAAAACGGCTTCAACTCGGGGGTCAAGAACACCGTCAACGGCCAACCGCCGTGGCCGGTCATCATCTGGACAGCGTTCATGTAGATATCGTCGAGGTCGGGGCGCTCCTCACGATCGACCTTGATGCAGACGAAGCCTTCGTTCATGGAAGTGGCGATTTCTTCGTCCTCGAAGGACTCGCGTTCCATGACGTGACACCAGTGGCAGGCGGCGTATCCGATGCTCAGGAGTATCGGTCGATCTTCGTGGCGAGCCTTCTCGAGGGCCTCTTGACCCCACGGAAACCAGTCGACGGGATTTCCGGCATGTTGCAAAAGATACGGACTTGTTTCTTCGGAAAGGCGGTTCGAGCGTGTACATTCGTTCATGTCCGTCAGCCTAGCAGGGTCGGATCAACGGCCGGATTGCCCGGTCGAGCCGTTTGCGGCGGCGCGGACGACGGCACCGAGCGCCTCGACTATCGTGACGATCAGTGCCGGACGACATCGGAAATGTGAGCGCCTGGTCGTTCCCTATCATGTACGTCTTCCGACAGCTCGAGGCACATCCGGCATGCCGCTCCACCCCGGCCGCGCGACCGTGAATGGCGCCGGCAGGATCCTGATCGTCGACGACGAGCCCTATATCCGCGAGATCCTCTCGCGTTGGCTCGTCGAAGAAGGATACGAGTGTCGGCAGGCCGCGAACGTCGATGCGGCGCTGGTCGCACTGCAACAAGGCGACCTGGAGCTGATGATTTCGGACATCCGTATGCCGGGTCGTTCGGGACTCGATCTTCTGGACGAGGCGCGGGCGCTGTATCCGGATCTCGCCGTGATCATGCTGACGGCGGTCGACGATCGGGACACCGCGATTCACACGCTCGAAGCCGGCGCGTACGGCTACGTCATCAAGCCGTTCGATCGGAATGAGCTCCTGATCTCGGTCGTCAACGCCCTCGAGCGGCGACGGCTGTCTATCCTGAGCAACCGCTACCGGCAGGAGCTCGAAAACGACGTTCGCGAGCGTACCGCCGAGCTTCGCCTGCGTGAGGAAGAAGTCGCTCTGCGGTTGATCACCGCGGCCGAGCATCGTGACGCCGAGACCGGTGCCCACATCCGCCGCATTGGCCTGTATTCAGAGATCATCGCGCGCGCCCGCGGGTGGCAGGAAGATGCCGCCGAGGAGCTCCGCCTGGCGGCTCCCATGCATGACGTCGGCAAGATCGGCATCCCGGACCACATCCTGCTGAAGCCGGGTTCCCTCACCAGTCGAGAGTTCAACGTCATCGAGCGACATACGACGATGGGGGCGGCAATCCTGGCGGGATCCAGCATCCCGATGTTGCGGCTGGCGCGGCAGATCGCCCTTACCCACCACGAGCGCTGGGACGGCGGCGGGTACCCGACGGGACTGTCCGGTGAGGAAATCCCGGAGGAAGGTCGTATCGTCGCCGTGGCCGACGTGTACGACGCCCTCGTGCACTCACGTATCTACCGCCCGGCGATGTCGGAGCACCAGGCCCTCGAGATCATGCAGCGGGCCCGCGGCCGGCAATTCGATCCCTCGATCTTCGACACCTTCGTCGACGTGCTGCCCGATCTGCGCGACGTGCGACGGCGAGTCGAAGTGGAGGGGGAGGAGCCCGCGATGCTCGAGCGCGCCTGGTAGGCAACCTGGGACTCAGGCTCGACCTCAGTAGCTTTGACCTCACCCGCGACGCCGTTGCCCGCCGCGCAGACCACCACCGGCACCTGGGACTCTGACCGCGACCGCGGCGGTTGCAAGCCCGACCCGAGCGCCCCTTCGACGGCGGCGAAAAAGAGATCTCGGAAATCGGCCTCGTTCCACGTAATCTCATCTAAGGACCGGTGTGACCGGCGCCCAGGCGTCGGACTTTCCCCCGTCCTCGGGGCGCGAGGACGGCCCCAGGCGGGGCTCGATGCAGGATGGCAATGGCCAAGGCGCACAGGCCCTCCCTCGGGGGCGAGAATGTGGACCAGACGAGCCGCCTGTTGGCGGACGTCATGGACTCGTTGTCCGATGCGCTGATCATCGCCAACTTCGAGACGCTGGAGGTGGAGTACGTCAACCGGTCGTTGACCGACTCGCTCGGGTACCAGCCGTGGGACCTGATCGGCTCTCCGATTACGTCCCTGTACCCGGACGCGGAGGGCGATGCGGCGTTCCGCCAGGCACTTGCGGACGCGGTCCAGCAATCGACTCCCGGTTTCCGCAGCGAGCAGGTGTTCATTCGCAAGAACGGCGACCGCACCTGGACCGAGATGACAACCCGGCTGGTGCCGGTCGGGTCGCCCGAGAAGCTCGTCAGCGTGCTGCGCGACATCACCGAGCGCAAGCTTTGGGAGGACGCGCTGGTACAGAGCCACGCCCGCCTCGAGCTGCTCAACAGCATTCTCAGCGGAGTGAAGCTCGGCATGACGGTCGAAGCCGTCATCGAGCTGACGCTGCAACGACTGAGTGAGTACTTCCAGGGGATTCGGGTCACGTACGGGAAGGTGGACGGTGACGGACAGCTGATCGTTACCAACTCGGTGCACCCGGAGGCGATGGCATCGCTGGAGGGCTGGTCGGTGGACTTGACCGGATCATCCGAGTATCTGCGGGCGCTGCGGGCCGGCGAGGTCGTCGATGTTCCCGACGTGGTGGCCGCCGACGACGACTACGAGAGCATCATGGGCGAGGGCACTCGCGCCGCGTTGCACGTGCCGATGGCGCACGCGGACGGCCTGGTGGCGGTGCTGTGCCTCGATTCGCCCGCACCGCTTAACTGGAGTGTGCACGCGGTGACGACGGTCAGCGAGGTGGCCGCGCACCTGTCGTTCGTCTTGAAGGATGCGGAGGCCTCCAAGACCCGGGCGCATCTGGAGGAACAGCTCAGGCAGTCGCAGAAGATGGAGGCGGTCGGCCGCCTGGCCGGCGGCGTGGCGCACGACTTCAACAACATCCTCACCGGGATCACCGGATACGTGGAGCTGGCCCTCGGCCAGGTCGAAGAGCCGCAGGTGCGCCGGGATCTGGAACAGATTCGCCAGTTCTCCGATCGTGCCGCCGGGCTTACGCACCAGCTCCTGGCGTTCAGCCGCCGGCAGCCGCTGCGGGTCTCGGTGGTCGACCTGAACGATCTGGTCGGTTCGACGACCGCGATGATGCAGCGTCTGATCGGCGAGGATGTCGAGCTGATCTTTCATGCCGGCGCCGACCTCGGCATGGTCAAGGCCGATCCGGGTCAGATCGAGCAGGTGCTCATGAACCTGGCGGTCAACTCGAGGGACGCGATGCCGAGCGGCGGCAAGGTCATTATCGAGACGGCCAATGTCGAGCTCGATGCCGACTACGCCCGGGGGCATTCCTCGGTTGATCCCGGCGGCTACGTAATGCTGGCGGTTTCCGACACCGGCGTCGGCATGGACAAGGAAAGCCAGGCGCGGGTCTTCGAGCCGTTCTACACCACCAAGGAGCAGGGCAAAGGCACAGGCCTGGGGTTGTCGACGGTCTACGGAATCGTCAAGCAGCATGACGGAAACATCTGGGTCTACAGCGAGCCGGGTCGCGGCACTTGTTTCAAGATCTACCTGCCCGTTTCGGACGAAACGCCGACCCTCGAGCTGGTGAGCGGCCTGTCGCAGGAGGTGCCGCGTGGTGTGGAGACGATCTTGCTCGTAGAGGACGAGCCGCGGGTCCGCGACGCGGTCAAGCGGGCGCTGGAGAAGTACGGCTACACCGTGTTGTCGGCGACCCACCCGGACGAGGCAACCGCGGTGTTCGAGGAGAACGTGCAGGGGGTTGCCATGTTGCTGTCGGACGTGGTCATGCCGGGGTGTGACGGCATTCAGCTTCACACTCGTCTGTGCGGGCGCCGTCCGGGCCTACCGGTGTTGTTCATGTCGGGGTACACCGACCGCTCCATCCTCGAGGACGGGGTTCTCAACCCGGGGATTCCGTTCATCCAGAAGCCCTTCTCGCCCGCGCAGCTGGTGCACAAGGTGCGCACGGTTCTCGACGACACCGTCGGGTAGCGGCGGCCGACCGCCGGTACGCATTGCAGCGGAGGGCCCACAGCGGTAGCTTGAAAGCTCTACCTCTTCCCCGCTGGTACGCCCCGATGTCGAATTCCCCGCTGCCAATTCGCGGTTCGCGTGCGCTCGCCGTCGTCTGCACGGTGGGGCTTTCGTGCGTCGCGTCGTCGCATCTGTGGGCGCAGCAACAGGAAGCCAGCTTCCGTGCCGATGTGTCCCTCGTGCTGCTTCACGTGGCCGTCATCGACCCTCGCGGAGGCGAGGTGCCGACCCTGGCGGCGGAGGATTTCCAGATCTTCGACGACGACGTGCCGCAGGAGATCGAGCTCTTCGCGACGCCGAGCGACGCGCCGCTCGACGTCGCCATGGTGCTCGATTCGAGCGCCAGCATGCGACCCGTGGAAGCCTCGGCGCGACGCGCTGCGCTCGCTTTTCTCGGCCGGCTCTCACCCGACGACTGCACCTTCGTGTTGCCCTTCTCGGACGGCCCGTCCTCGGGGCGCTGGGGTCGAGCCGGGGATCCGCAGCTGCGGTCCTTTATCGGCTCGATCGAAGCCTCCGGCGGCACGGCGCTGCACGATGCCGTGTTGGAGGGGCTGGCGCAGTTGGAGCGGGCCAACGCCAACGAGCTGGTGTCGATCGCGGCAGAGGCGGAGGAAGGGCCCTCGTCCGACCTCGACCCCGCAGCCGACGAGGGCGACGACACCGACCGACCCGCGGTGCGACCGGCGAGTCCCGAGGTGGTGCAGAACGGGACGGAAACCGTCGTCCTGCCGCCGCGCCGTACCTCCTTGCTCGATGAAATGGACAGTGCGATTCGCAACCTCGATCTGTCCGTGGCGCCGGCCCCGTTGCGCGGTTGTGGTGAGCCGCTTCCCGAGGGCGAGAGGCCCAGCGCCGCCAACGCGCGGCGCAAGGCCCTGCTGTTGCTCAGCGATGGTGCCGACATGGACAGCCGGGCAAGCTTCTACGATGCCCTGGGGGCGGCCCGGTCGGCCAGCGTCCCCGTTTTCCCGGTCGCCATGGGCTACGCCCGGGACGATCCTCGCTTGAGCGACCACCTGGACGAAATCGCGCGCGCGACCGGCGGGCGCATGATCGAAAACACCCGGCCCGGCGAGCTGGGCGAGTCGTACGATCAGGTCGTCAAGCTCCTTCGGAGCTTCTACCTGATCGGGTACGACCCGGGGAACCCGGAGTCGGAGACGGGCGTGACTCCCCGATGGCACGACGTTCGCGTAGACCTGCGACGCCCGAACTTCGAACCGCTGGTGCGTCCCGGCTACTACCGCTGAGGGCCTGAGGCCTCCACGTCGTCCTCACCGTTGATTCCGAGCCGGTGGACCATGGCGACGAATGTGGTGTACTTCAGGCCGAGCGCCTTGGCGGCGCGCGTCATGACGCCGTCGTGCTCGCTCAAGGCGCGACTGATCAGCTCGCGCTTGAATTCCTGAATCGAGTCCTCGAAGTCGGGCAGAGGATCGATATCCGGCGCCGCCCTCAGTGTCGGGCGGCGATCGCCGCTACCCGGTGGGCTCCAGGCGGACTCCGCGGAGGTGCGAATCAGCGCCAGCCGCAGCGTCGATCCGCAATCGGGGCAGGCGAACTCCGGGTGGTCCGACGACGGTGCGGGGACCGGCGTCGCGGCGCTGACCTCGCGCACTTCGGGTTCGCTCCAGGTGCGAGGCTGCGCAGTAGGGGCCGCCCAGCGCTGATGGACGCCCGTGTGAATGGCTCGAACAGGGGAGCGGGATCGGTGATAAGCCGTTGACATGATCCCATCCTTCCGGTCGCGGGGAGCGTCGGAAGTAGCTGTCCTTAAGGGGTTTGACGCACGAGGCTAGCCGGAAGTTGCATTCCGGGGAGATTTTCTCGGATTTTCCGCGTCGGCCGGCTGACAGCGGTACCGGGCCGGGTCAGGGCGCTTCCGGCAACTTCTTCCGACCCGCCCAGGCGTTGGTTGCCGCGAAGAGGGTGGCGACGGCGATCAAGGCGCAGATCGCAGCCCGGCTCCAGCTGATCCCGGCGAAGAACAGGATCCACGCGTAGGCGGCAAAGTACAGGCCGTTGAGGGCGGCGTAGCCGGCTACCAGCGTCTCGGACACGGCCATCCACGCGACCGCCACAGTGACCACCCCGGCGAACAGCATGGACAGCCCGTTGAGGTCGTGGGTGGCGCGAGTAGCTGCCGTGGCCACCATCTCGCCGCGTCCGACGAAGTGGATAACCGCCAGAAGGATCGACGTCGCACCGGTGGCGAAGAGAATCAGGCGCGGCTGGCTGGCTTCGACCGAGGTTTTCATAGCTTTCGTGCCGGCGCGGTGGCGACGCGCTGTGTGGTCTTCCGATAGCCGCACGCCACAAGGCCCACCAATTCTCCCCCGCAGACTGCCAGGTTAGAGTTCGTTCATGTCAGAGACAAGCGGCGACTTCGGCGGCGCGAAGAGCGGCACCGGCACCGGTGGCTACAAGCGGTTCTTCGCTTGGTTGCTGTCCAAGCTCCAGGACCACTATCCCGAGGACATCGATCGGCGGAAGCGACAGCTGCTCGCCGAGGTTGCCGGGAGGGTCGTCGAGGTCGGCGCAGGCGCCGGGGCCAACATTCCCCTATACCCCGACGGCGTCGAGCTCTGGCTCGTCGAGCCCAATCCCTACATGCACGCGTACCTGCGCGAAAGCGCTTCTCGAGAGGGCCGGACGTTCGAGCTCCGGCAGGGCAGTGCGGAGCACATGGACGTTCCCGACGGAGCCGCCGATTTCGTCGTTTGCACGCTGGTTCTATGCTCCGTGGCGGATCCCGCCGCGGCCGTGCGGGAAATCGATCGGGTGCTGAGGCCCGGGGGCGTGTTCCTCTTTCTCGAGCACGTGGCCGCTCCGCCCGGAAGCCGGCTCCGCCGTTGGCAAAGCCTGCTTCGCAGGCCCTGGCGAGCGGTCGGCGACGGCTGCACCCTCGACCGTGAGACCTGGTCCGTCATCGAGGCCGCAGGCTTCGCCGAGTGCCACATCGAGCGCTTCGCGGCGGAGGGGCTTGCTCTCGTTCGGCCTCACATCGCCGGCCGTGCGGTGAAAGCCCGCTGATCGATCGCCTGCTCAGACGGCGCCGATATCCACCCCGATACAACGATTGTCAGGACGCGGTCGCGACCACCGGCGGCCTGCGGCGGCGACCGACCAGACCGAGCAGCGCCGGAACGAGTGCGAGCCCGATCGCAATCACGCCGGAGACGACGTAGACGGTGTTGTCGGTGGCGACCAGTGGGGCGCCGAGGAGGAACGCATCGACGACGTAGTGAGCGACGATGCAGGTGACGAGTCCCAAACGCAGAAAGGCGATCCCGAAGATGATCCCGCCGATGGTGAGCTCGATGCCGCGCAGATATACCGGGTAGACGGGATAGGTGGAGTGGGCGAAAGCCCAGATCGCGGCGGGGATCACCAGCGCCACCGCGGTCGATCCGGTGATGCGCTTGAAGAAGGAAATCCCGAAGAGCCGGTAGGCGACCTCCTCGGACACCGCCGCTACCAGGCTTATCGCCAGCGGCGCGAGAAACGGCAACGACAGATCGAAGATCTGCGAGTAGGGACCTTCCGCCGGGAGCCACGCCCCGAGATACCGCTGTGCGAACCAGTAGAAGACGGTCAGGTAGCCGATGAAGGCGAACGCCAGGCCGTATCCACGTAGGCTGGCCCGGGCCAGCGAGCCGTGCATCAGGCGCCCGGTCGCCATCTCACTGAATCCCTCTAACGTCTCGGGGAAAAACTCCCGCGAAAGGGACGTGCCCGCGGCGGTGGTGAACACGACGATGGCGCCGTAGAGCACGGACAGAAGGACCAGCGAAACCAGCAGGATCCCGATGTAGGCGGCCCACGAGATTTCGGTCAGGTAGGACGCCTTGATGGTGGGCCAATTCAGGGCGTTGAACAGCAACATGAGGGCGCCGACGAGAACGCCCATCGAGATAGCCGGTTTCCATTCCAGGTCGGTCTTCCGGGCCCGGGCGATGACCATGCCGACGGCCACCAGCGACAGCAGCGCCGTGATCCCGAAGGCGCCGATGGCAAGGACGGAGCCGACCGAAAGCGTCTCGGCCTGGTTCCGCTCGAATTCTTCCGGGACGCGAAGGAAACGGTTGAAGCTTCCCACCTCGTCGCCTTGGATACGGATCAGCAGCCGTACCGAGCCCTGGCCCGCCTCGGGATCGTCCGGCCTCCATTCGATCTCGGAGCCCCGCCGGTCCCAGGTGAAAAGGTGATCGGTGCGGTTATCGCGTTTCTGGCTCGACTCGCCGACCCTTTCCCAGCCGCCCAGGTCGTAGCTGCGCGTGGCGAGGAACTCTTCGGCCAACTCCAGGGCTTCTTGTGTCGACAGGTCCGCCCCCGAAGCGGCTTCCTCGATGTCATGGCTGTAGCCGGTGATCTCGCCGTCGATGTCGACCCAGACGTTCCACTCTTCACGCTCTTGCGGGCGGAACCAGCGCAACCGCCAGGTCCACACCGGCACGTCCTCGGCGGCCATACGACTGGCCTCTTCGAGCCCGACGTGGCGCTGCAGGAAGTTCAGGGCGACATCGTCCCCGAAGAACACGACCGAGTCCTTGAAACCGTCGAGGTCGGCTCCCTGTTCGCCAAGGAATCCCGAGGCGATTTCGACGGCTTCGGCACGGGTAACCTGCAGGCTGACGTTCGCCTGCGGGAAGACGGACGAATACAACAGGAGAAACGACGCCAGGCCGGCGACACCGGCGGCGAGCAGAAAAACATCCAGGCGCGAGATTCGGGGCATCATGAGGCGACGCTAGAGGAGCGCGACTAGCCAGGTCAAGCAAGAAAACCAGGAGTAGCCGCTGGCCTGCATTGCACACCATGGGTCAGCATCGATCAGGTGCCGCTCACCGAAGCCATTGCCGTGGCGGCCGCGCGCAGCCACGGTTCGGGGTAGACCCCCATGGCGAACACGAGGATGACCAGGGCGAGAAGCGCCATACCGACGCCGACCAACGGCCTCGAGGCCGCGTTGTGCGGCGGAGCTGCGGCCAAACCCTCGGTAGCGCCCGCGGGGCTCATGTACATGACGACGAGGACGCGGAGGTAGTAGTAGACACCGATCGCCGACGCCACAGCCATCGCCAGCGCGAGATCGCTCCTGCCGCCGGCGACGGCCGCGCTCATCACCGCGAACTTGGCCAGGAATCCACCCGTGGGCGGGATTCCCGCAAGCGACAACAGCATCACGGACAGCGTCGCCGCCAGCGCCGGGCGTCGTCGCCCGAGGCCGCGATACCCGGCCATGTCGTCGACGTCCGCGGCCGAGTCGCTCGACAACACGGCGATGACGCCGAACGCACCCAGCGTCGTGGCGACATACGTGACCGTGTAGAAGACAACCGCGCTCCCGCCGGCGGCGCCGCCGATCGACAGGGCGACGAAGACATACCCGATGTGGGCCACCGACGAATACGCCAGGAGTCGCTTGATGTCGGTCTGCAGCAGGGCGAGCAAGTTGCCGCCCAGCATCGTGGCCACGGCCAGGCCCGCCAGTGTCGTCGTCAGAACCGGGGTCGGCGTCGGATCGGCGGCGAGCATTCGCAGAATCACCGCGATGACGGCTCCCTTCGAGCCGGTTGCGATCAGCGCCGTGATCGGTGCGGGTGAACCCTGATAGACGTCCGGAGACCACATGTGAAACGGAACCAGTGCCAGCTTGAAGGCGAAGCCCGCCAGCAGCAGGAGCGCCCCGCAGGCGACCCAAACCGCTTCGACAGAACCGCCCGTCGCCACCAGCGCCGTCGCCGTGCTCGCCACCTGCGAGAGGACCAACGAACCGGTGGCGGCGTACAGCAAGGCGATGCCGAACAGCAGGAAGCCGGATGCCATGGCCGCGAGAATCAGGTACTTCGCCGCCGCCTCGAGTGACGGTCGATCGGTCCGCAAGTAGCCGAGGAGGACGTAGAGCGAAACGCTGAGGGTCTCCAGGCCGAGAAAGAACGAGGCGAAGTGGGTGCTACACGCGAGGATTCCCATGCCGACGGTGGCGAACAGCAAGAGGGCGTAGTACGCCTCGCCGCTGCAACGGCGTCGGGCCAGATAAGCGCGCGAGAAGATCGCCAGGATCCCGCTCGCCGACAGCAGCAGGGTGACGAACAGTAGGGCGTATCGGTCCACTCGCAGGAGCGGCGTGACCTCGACCGGTGCCATCGGGCGCACCGCGAGGACGGTCGCCAGGGAGACCCCGATACCCACGATGCTGATCCGGTGCAGGGTCTCGAGTCGCGCCCCGAAGGCCCCCGCCAACATCACCGCCGTACCGGCCAGGGCGGTGCCGATCAGGGGCGAGACGACGATCAGCGCATCGAGGCTCATCGTCTTGTCCCGGCCGGGGCGCCGGCGTCCGTCCCCGGGGAGACGACGCGCGACCCGGGGGTTATCTCGGTGTCCGCCGGCTCGTAGCGAAGATCGCGGCTGACGAGCCGGTCGAGCGTCGGCCGGGCGCTGTCGAGCGCCGGCTGCGGATACATGCCCAGGGCGAGAAGCAGCAGGGCAAGGGTCGCCAGGATGACGACCTCCCGAACGCCGATGTCGGGCACGTCCGGTTGGCCCGCTGCGCTGCCGTAGAACACCCGCTGCATCATCTCGAGCATCGCCACCGTGCCCAGGACGATGCCGACCACCGCGATCGCAACCAGTTCGGGAGCCGCTCGGAAGCTGCCGACGAGCGTAAGCAACTCACCGATGAAGTTGCCCGACCCGGGAACGCCGACCGACGCCAGCACGAAGAGCAGCGCGAAGGCAGAGAGCCGTGGCAGGAAGGTCCACAAGCCGCCGAGCTGATCGAAGGAGCGGCTGTGCATGCGGGCGTAGACCATGCCGGCGATGGCGAACAGCGCGCCGGTGGCGAGTCCATGGGCGAGCATCTGGAATACCGCGCCCTGTAGTGCGGTGACCCGCCACGTCGCCACGGCAAGGACGACGAAGCCCATGTGGCTGACGCTGGTGTACGCGATCAGGCGCTTCATGTCGCTCTGGCCGTATGCCAGCACCGCTCCGTAGATGATGCCGATCACGCCGATGACCGCGATCGGGCCGGCGAACGTCGCCGCTGCATCCGGGAACAGGGGCACGGCGAACCGGATGAGCCCGTAGCCTCCGGTCTTGAGTAGCAAGCCCGCCAGCAAGACGCTGCCGGCGGTCGGCGCCTGAGTGTGGGCGTCGGGCAACCAGCTGTGAAGAGGAAAGAGCGGCAGCTTCACCGCGAACGCGACGAAGAAACCGAGAAACAACCATTGCCCGGTGCGCGCCGGCACCGGTGTGTCGACCAGCGCCAGGTAGTCGGTCGTGAAGGTGCCGGTCGACTGGGCGTGGACGTAGTACAGGCCGATGATCGCCACCAGCAAGAGGAGGCCGGACGCCATGGTGAAGATGACGAACTTGATCGCCGCGCGGATCCTGTCCTCGTGCCCCCATACGCCGATGAGGAAGTACATGGGCACGAGCATCAACTCCCAGAAGAAGTAGAAGAGGAAGAGGTCGAATGCGAGGAAGACCCCCATGATTCCGGAAAGCGTGCCGAGGACGCAGAGGTAGTGCAGCCCCGGAGACCTCTCGACCTCGTGCCACGACGACAGCACGGCGACGCAGCCGAGGAGACCGGAGAGGACGACGAACAGGACGCTCAGCCCATCCACCGCGAGGTGGTACTCGACCCCGAGGCTGGGGATCCACGCAAGCCGCTGCTGCAGCATCGGTGCACCCGACGCCGGCCACTCGTCGACGCTTCCCCACAGGGCGAGCGATGCCGCGAAGGTCGTCAGCGCCGTCGCCAGAGCGACCCAGCGTGCGGCTGCGTCATGCTGCCGGCCGGCAGCCCAGGCGGCCACACCACCGAGAAGCGGAATGACGATCAGCGCGGTGAGGATCTGCGGTGACATCGTGTCAGCTCCACAGCCAGGATATGAAGAGCACGATCACGCCGATGACCATTCCGGCGGCGTACGTGCGAATGCGTCCGGTCTCGCTCAACACGAGCAGGTAGTGGGCGATCCGGACGGTTCCCGTAACCGCGTCGACACCGTCGTCGACCGGCTCGTGGCGCAGCCGGCCGGCGAGCCATCGGTAAGGAGCCACGATGAGTGACCGGTAGAAGGCGTCGGCGCCCCAACCGGAGCGGAGCACCATGCCCACTGCCGCGCCGGCCGACGATTCCTCCAGGCGCTGCTTCCAGGTCGGCCGCAGCACGTACCAGTGGTACGCCATCATCATTCCGAGCAGCGCGATCGCGGCGGAGATTGCCTGCAACGTGATCTCGGCGCGATGGGCTTCCTCGGACGAGCCCAGTGCCGGAATGGCGCCGAGGCCGCTGCGCTCCTCGGCGGCGGCGAAGACCGGATGGAGGAACTCGCTGACGGCGTGGTAGCCGCCGAGCGTCTCGGGCATCTCGAGGAAGCCGATCAGCAGCGAGCCGGCCGCCAGCACCAGCAGCGGGTACAGCATCAGGTCGCGGGGACGGTGGGTGTGGTTGTCCGCCGCGCCTCCGGACGGCCCGGAGAAGATCATGAAGTACCAGCGGAAGGCGTACACCGAGGTCAAGCCGGCCGTCACAAGCAGCAGGAGTAGCAGCGCCGGGCGGCCGAACGGCGGCTGCAGCATGGCCCACAGGATCGCGTCCTTCGAGTAGAACCCCGAGGTGATCAGGGGGATGCCGGCGAGCGACGCGGCGCCGACGGCGGCGACCGCAGCGGTTCCGGGAAGCGCGAAGCTACGCCGCAAGCCACCCATTTTACGGATATCGGTTTCGTGCACGCAGTGCGTGACGTTGCCGGCGCTGAGGAACAGGAGCGCCTTGAAGAAGGCGTGGGTGAAGAAATGGAACATGGCTGCGACGAAGCCGCCGACGCCGAGCGCGGCGAACATGTAGCCGATCTGGCTGATCGTCGAGTAGGCGAGGACCCGCTTGATGTCGTTCTGGAACAGCGCCGAACAAGCGGCGAGGAAGGCGGTCACCGCGCCCACGGTGGCCACCAGCGCGAGAATGGCGGGGGCCTGGAGAAACAGCGGGTGCATCCGGGCGATGAGGTACACGCCCGCCGTCACCATGGTTGCGGCGTGAAGCAACGCGCTCACCGGGGTCGGTCCGGCCATCGCGTCCGGTAACCAGGTTTGCAAGGGGACCTGAGCGGACTTCCCGATCGCCCCGGCGAGGACGAGCAGCGCCGCCAGGGTCGCAACCGGGCCGCCTACCGGCCACGCCACCGGGATCAACTCGGCGATGGCGTCGAAGCTCAGCGTCCCGAGCTCGAGGGCCAGCAGCAGCATCGCGATCATCAGGGCGGCATCGCCGATGCGGGTGACGATAAAGGCCTTTCTCCCGGCGGCGCCGTTGGCGGTGTCGCGATACCAGAAGCCGATGAGAAGGTACGAGCAGACGCCGACGCCCTCCCAGCCCAGATAAAGGAGAACCAAGTTGTCCGCCAGCACGAGCGTCAACATGGCGGCGACGAAGAGGTTCAAGTAGGCGAAGAACCGCCCGTAGTCCGGCTCGCCCGCCATGTATGCAGCGGCGTACAGATGGATGAGAAACCCGACGCCGGTGACGACGAGGACCATCAAGGCGGACAGCGCGTCGAGCTTGAATCCGACGTCGACACGCAGGTCGTCGACGCCGATCCACGTATAGAGGTGCTCGCCGACGAACGGTGCGCCGTCGATCGTCCGGCTGAGAGCTGCCGCCCGGTCGGCCGAGCCGAAGCCGGGAAAGGCGTCGACGAACAGCGGGGCGCTGCTTCCGAGAGCGACGATGAAGCTCACCAACAGAGTGGCGCAGGCGAGTGCGGCGACGAGCGTCGGACGCAGCTTCCCCGCGGTCAACGCCAGCACCACGCCGCCGGCCAGTGGCGCGGCGATCATCAGCCAAAGCGGCATCATCTACAGCTCTCCATCGTCATCCCAGCAGCGTATCGAGCCGGTCGCCGTCCAGCGTCGCGTATCGGCGATAGATCAACAGAACGAGGGCCAGGCCCACCGCCACCTCGGCGGCCGCCATGGTCATGATGAAGATGACGAAGATCTGGCCGTCGGCCTGTTGCCAGCGCGCTCCCGCTCCGACGAAAGCGAGGGCGGCGCCGTTCAGCATGATCTCCAGCGAAAGCAGCATGAACAGCAGGTTGCGGCGCAGCAGGACGCCGAACGCACCGATGCAAACGAGCGCCCCCGCGATGATCAGCACGTGGGTTGTCGGAACGGCGGCCATCAGTCTCGCGATCCCAGGTAGTAGGCGCCGACGAGCCCGGCGAGCAACAGAATGGACGCCAACTCGACGCCGACGACATAGGTGGTGAACAGCACGGCACCGACGTCCCTCGGGCCGACCACGGACCCGGAGGACGCGGCTTCGTCGACCGACGCCAGGCTCCCGAGCATCAGGACGGCCAGGGCGACGGCAAGCAGCGACGGAAGGATCCACGCACGCGGCGGCAGCCAGGCCCTCTCTCTTTCGCGCGCCGTTGTCGCCCCCGCTACCATCATGATGACGAAGAGGATCACGACCACGATTGCCCCGGCGTAGACGATGATCTCCAGCGCGGCGATGAACGGCGCTCCGAGCAGCAGGAAGTCGATCGCCAGGGCGAACAGGGACAGGACCAGATACAGGACGGCGTGCAACGCGTTGCTGCGGGTGACCGCGAGAAAGGCAGTCACCAGCGCGAAGCCCGACGCGATGTAGAAGGCGGCGGTCATGGCATGAGGTCCTTGACGTCGACCGGCGGCTTCTCCCGGACTCCTTCGCCCTTCTGCTTGCCGCCGATGGCGACGCCCGCGTGGCGATAGAAGTTGTACTCGTGCCGCTTGCCGGGACCGTCGATCAGCAGGTCGTCCTTTTCGTACACGAGATGACGCCGGTCGTGCTCCGCCATCTCGTAGTCCGGGGTGAGCTGGATGGCGTAGGTCGGGCACGCCTCCTCGCAGAAGCCGCAATAGATGCAGCGAGAGAAGTTGATCTGGAACCACTCGGGGTAGCGGCGCCCGTGCTCGTCCTCGGTCGCTTGCAGCGCGATGCAATCGACCGGACAGACGACGGCGCACAGGTAGCAGCCAACGCAGCGTTCCTCACCGTCGGGGTCCTTGGTCAGCACGATCCGGCCGCGGTTGCGTGGTGCCACCGGCGCCCTTTCCTCCGGGTACTGGATCGTCGCCGGCCGTCGGAACTGCATCTTGAAGATGATCCACAGGCCCCGTAACAGGCCGGTGAATGCGATCCATGGCGAGTGCTGTGCGGACACGCGCATCGTCAGCTCCCCGCCGCCCGGGCGACGACGACCGCGCCGGTCACCATCAGATTGAGCAAAGCGACAGGCACGAGGAACTTCCAACCGAATGCCATCAGGTGGTCGTAGCGGAAGCGCGGCAAGGTGGCGCGGACCCAGATGAACAGGTAGACGAAGAGCGCCATCTTGACGGCGAACCAGAGCGGAGCCGGAAGCAACGGCCCGCTGCCGCCGCCGAGGAACGCCGTCGCAGCGATCGCGCCGATCAGCAACAGCCCGAGGTACTCACCGAGAAAGAACAGGGCGAACTTCATGCTGCTGTACTCGGTATGAAACCCGGCGACGATCTCGTTCTCGGCCTCGGGCAAGTCGAAGGGGGCGCGCTTGAGCTCCGCCAGGCCCGCGACCAGAAACACCAGAAAGGCGATCGGTTGCACCACGGCGAAGGGCATGCCGCCCTGGGCGGCGACGATCTCGCGCAGATTGAAAGAGCCGGCCAGGAGCACGACGCTCGCCAGCGACAGGCCCATGGCGAGCTCGTAGCTGATCATTTGCGCGGCCGAACGAATCGCGCCGAGTAACGAGTACTTGCTGTTCGAGGCGATGCCCGCGAGCATGACGCTGTACACGCCGACGGACGACATGGCGAGGAAAAACAAGACGCCGATGTTCAGATCGACGATGGCGCCGGCCTCCGTGAAAGGCACCACCGCGAAGGCCCCGATCGCGGTTATGGCGAGGACCATCGGCGCGACGACGAACGGGACCGGGTCGGCAAACGGCGGCACCCACTCTTCTTTCGTCAGCAGCTTGATGGCGTCGGCGACGGTTTGCAGGATGCCGAACGGACCGACGCGATTGGGCCCGCGACGCCTCTGGAACCGGCCGAGAAGCCGACGCTCCACCCAGACCAGCAGCGGTGCGACGGTCATGAGCGCCGCCAGTGTCAGCCCCATGCGCAGCAGAACCTCCGCGGTCGACGTCATGTCGGCTCCCCGTCGACGGTGAGCGTCATCCACACCGGCTCCTGCCACCAGCGCGTCTCCGGGTAACCCGCCGGGATCGTCACCACACCCTGTGGCATCGCCGGGTCGCAGAGCACCTCGACGTGCAGCCGCCGCCGCAATGCCCCGCCTTCGAGCTGCACACAGCGATGTTCGCCCGCGGCCACGCCGAGATCGGCGGCGCGGTCCGGATGCATCCGCAGGTAGCAGGCCGGCGTCAGCTCGGCCAGGGCCGGGGCACGTCGGGCGGTTTCTTCGCTGCCGAAGATCTCCGCCGTGGCGCACACGAGGACAGCCGCCTGCGACGGGCCACCGTGGGCTGGCGAGAGGTCGGGGTCGATGCTCTGGTGCGCCGGTGAGAGAGGCGGGTCGACGCTCTGGTGGTTCGCCGAGAGAGTCGGGTCGGTGCTCTGGTGGGCTGCTGAACCGGCTTCGGCTTCGGTGATCGGCTCCGGCTGCGCGTCGAAGATCCTGATGCCCGGGTCCCCGCCGTGCAACGGCCCGCCGACTTCGATCTGAAACTGGTTGATCGCCTCGTTCGAGTTCCATCCGGGCGACCACACGTGCGACATTAGTGCCGCCGGAGCGTGCCCGCCGAATCCTTCCATGGAGAACGTGAACGGTGTCTCGGGGTCCTCCGACCGCTGGCGGACAACCGGCAGCTCGCCGGCCGACGACGGGACGGGTCGGTGCTCGATGTCGTTGCGCGCGATGGCCGCGTTGTGCCCCGAGTGGCGATGAGACATGCGCGGGATTTTCTGGTGTGCCCGACGAAAGCCCGCCGGGGGCGCCACGGCTCCCGCGCCGGCGAAGATCGGTAGGGCGTCCTCCAGCGCCGCCGTCACGTCATCGATGCGGCGCCAGGAGCTTACGCTCGCATCGGCGACCCCCTCGGCAACGTGCCGCACCGTCTCCCAGGTTGGCGGCGCATCGTGTACCGGTCGCAGCACCTGGAAGAAGCGCTGCATTCTTCCTTCGTTGTTGACCAACGTTCCGGTTGATTCCGCCACGGCGGCGACCGGCAGCGCGTGGGTCGCCGATGCCGCGGTGGAGGTCATCAGATGGTCGAGAACGACCAGCGCGTCGAGGCGCCCGAGTGCCGCTATCAACCGGTCGGTGTCGTCGAACCGCGCCAGAAGGTCGTTCTCGGTCACGACCAGGACCGAAACGTCTCCGGCTTCGATTGCCGCGACGGTCGCGGCGACGCTCGGGCCCTGTCCGCCGTCGAGGAGAGCCGCGCCCATGGTGTTCGTTTCCGCAAGAGCGATGGCGAACCACACCGGAGATCCGCGCTCGGCGTGCAGAGCGTCGACGAGATCGAGGACGGCGTCGAGCAGATGCGCGTCACGATGCTGGGTTCCGGTGACGACGAGGGGGTTCTCGGCGTCCCGCAGCGCCGCCACCAGCGGGTCGGTTGCTGTGCCGGATCGTACCCCGGTAGCGATCTCGGAGACCCGAGCCGTTGCGTCCGAGATTCCGCTGCAATCGAAGGATGCGGCGAAGTCCTCCAGCCGACCGGCGCGCAGCCCGGTCACATGTATCCGTGCGCCGGCGGATTCGCGGGCGCGGAAGAGCGCCAGGTCGAGCAACGGTGCTTCGTTCGTCGGATCTGTGCCGACGACCAGGACCACGTCGGAGCGCTCGGCCTGGCGCAGCGACGGTGCCTGGAAGCGGCCGGCGCGGGCCGCCTCGGCGTAACGGTGCGCCAGCCGGCGCTCCGGTTCGGCGATGCCGGCGCAGAAGCGCTCCGAGCCCACCAGCGAGCGCAGGGCGAAATTCGTTTCCAGGCTGGCGCGCGGCGAGCCCACGGCGGCAAGCGTTCCTTCGGCTCTCGCCCGTGCGATGGCTTCGCCGGCGTCCGCGCGGATGCGAGCCGGGTCGAGGTCGATCTCGCCGTGGTCGAGCTGTGGTGCTGGCGTCCCCGGCTGCGTCTGCGGCGGCCCGCCCTCCGGCCGGCTCTGCGGTGTCCGCAATCTGTCTTCCGCGTTGAGGTGCTCGTAGCCGAAGCGGCCGCGGTCGCAGAGCCAGTAACCGTTTACCTCGCCGTTGTAGCGACTGGTCACCCGCCGCACCTCGCCGTAACGGGACCCCATCAGGGTGTTGCATCCCAGGCTGCAGTGCGCGCACAGCGAAGGGGCCTGCTGCAGGTCCCACTTGCGGGTGTAGTGTCGGCGCAACGTCTTGTCGGTGAACACACCCGTGGGACAGACCTCCACCAGGTTGCCGGCGAAGGGCGACTCGAGAATGCCGTCTTCGACCCGGCCGAAGTAGACGCGGTTGCGGGACGCGAAGACGCCCAGGTCGTCACCGCCGCTGTGATCGCAGTAGAACCGGACGCACCGATAACACTGGATGCAGCGGTTCATTTCGTGGTGGATCAGCGGGCCGAGGTACTGGTTGACGTAGGTCCGCTTGCGCCCGCGATGACGTCGGTGGGCGTGCCCGGTCATCACCGTCATGTCTTGAAGGTGGCACTCTCCGCCCTCGTCGCATACGGGGCAGTCGTGCGGATGATTGATCATCAGCCACTCGACGACCGAACGGCGAAACTGCGCCGCCGCCGGCTCGTCGATCGCAACACGCGTGCCGTCCGTCGCCGGCGTCATGCAGCCCATGACCAGGCGGCCCTGATCGTCCTGGTCGTCGCGATAGTGTTTGATCGCGCACAACCGGCAGGCGCCGACCGACCCCATCGCCGGGTGCCAGCAGAAGTACGGCAGGTCGAGCTTGTGGTCGAGGGCGGCCTGCAACACGTTGCGGCCCTCGTCGACCTCGTATTCCTTGCCGTCGATGAGAATCGTGGGCATGTCAGCTATCCGCCCCCGGTGGCGGCCTCGTGGCCTGGCGTGGTGGCAGTCGTTTCGCCGGATTGCCGTGATCCCGCGGCCGCCGTGGCGGCCGAACGGTTCGCCACGAACGCTTCGAACTCGTGCGGAAACTTCTCCAGCGCCGACAGCAACGGACCCTCCGCGCCGAGTGCCAGGGCGCAGAACGAGTTCGGGCCGATCATGCGCATTTCCTGGGCCAGCAGCTCGGGATCTCCCGCTTGGCCGCGGCCCTCGACGAGGTCGCAGAGCATCTCCTCGATCCAAGGCAAACCCTCACGACAGGGTGTGCACCAGCCGCACGACTCCTGGGCGAAGAAGTGCATGAGGTTGAGGACCATGCCGACGATGCTCGTGTCCTCGTCGACGACGATGACACCGGCAGTGCCGAGGCGGTTCCCGGCGTTCTCCAGATTGGTGAAGTCGAGCGGTGTGTCGAGCTCGTCGGCGGTCATGAACATCGTCGACGCGCCCCCGGGGATCGCCGCCTTGAAGCTGCGGCCGCCGCGCATGCCGCCGCAATGCTCGAAGATCAGCTCGCGCAGCGTGACGCCGATCGGGAGCTCGTAGTTCCCCGGCCGCTCCACCATGCCGGAGACGCAATAGAGCTTCGTTCCGGCATCCTCGGTCAGGCCGAGGCGCCGAAACCACTCGGCGCCGTTGGCGACGATGTGCGGCAGACAGGCGATCGTTTCGATGTTCTGGACGATCGTCGGCTTGCCCCACAGGCCGGCGATGGCCGGGTAGGGCGGGCGCGATCGTGGGTTGGGCCGGTGTCCTTCGAGGGCGTTCATCAACGCCGTTTCTTCGCCGCAGATGTAACGGCCGGCGCTGGTGTGCGGGTGGAGCTCGAACGACCAGCCGCTACCGAGCACGTCGTTACCGAGGAGCCCCGCGCCGGTGGCCTCCTCGATCGCCGCGGTCAGCAGATGCGCCCCGGGTTCGTATTCGGGGCGTAGGAAGATGTAGCCGACGTCGGCCTGCAACGCCCATCCCGCGATGATCATGCCCTCGACGAGCTGGTGCGGGTTGCCGTGGATGAGTAACCGATCCTTGAACGTGCCCGGCTCCATCTCGTCGCCGTTGGCGATGACGTACTTGGGGGTCGGTGAGCCGTCGCCCTGCGGCACGAAGCCCCACTTGACCCCGGTGGGAAAGCCGGCTCCGCCGCGGCCCCTGAGGTTGGACTCCTTCACCAGATCGCGGACTCGCTCTGGCGCCAGCTCACTGACGGCCTTGCGGAGGGCCTCGTACCCGCCCACCGCGCGGTAGCCGGCAAGGTCGAGGGGCGGCTCCCCGGCGACGATGTAGCGGGTCAAGACAGGGGTGATCTCAGCCACGCTCGCCCCCATGCGCGCGCGCCTCGGCGATGATCTCGTCGACCGCGTCCGGTCCGACGCGGTCATGCAGATCGTCGTTCACCATCAGGGTCGGCGCCTGGTCGCAATTGCCCAGACAGACGACCGGCAACAGGGTGAACTCGCCGTCGTCGGTCGTTTGCCCGAAGTCGATCCCGAGGCGCTCGCGCAGCCGATCTCGGAGCGGCTCGAAGCCGCACATCCAACAGGAGACGCTGTCGCAGATCCTGATGACGTTCCGTCCCACCGGGCGCCGGAACAGCAGGTTGTAGAACGTCGCCAATCCCTCGAGGTCGGCGGCCGCCAGGCCGAGATACGCGGCTGCGTCCTGCAGGCCTTCGTCGGAGATGTGCCCGTCGCGGCGTTGCAGCCACTTCATGATGCTCACCGACGCAGCTCGGGCATCGGGATAGTGGGCCCGGATCTCGTCCAATGCGGTGATTTCGTCTGCGCTGAAGCTCATCGATCGATATCTGCCAATACGTAGTCCAGGCTGCCGAGGATGGCGAGCAGGTCGGCAATCAAGCGGCCGCGGGCAAGCAGCGGCAATACCTGCATGTGAGCGAATGACGGCGTGCGGATGCGCAGCCTGTAGGGAGTCGCGCTTCCATCCGAGACCACGTAGTAACCAAGGTTGCCCTTGGGTGCCTCGATGCCCGCATGGGCCTCTCCCGGCGGCACGGCGAAGCCCCAGGAGACGCCGACGAAGTGATGGATCAGCGTCTCGATGTTCAGCATCGTCTCCGGCTTGTTCGGCGGCAACGCCGTATGGTCGTCCGCGATGTAGTCGCCGGCGGGCATGTTGGCGGCCGCCTGGTCGATGATGCGCAGGCTCTGCCGGATCTCTTCGAAACGCACCAGCGCGCGTGAAAAACAATCGCCGTCGGCGGCCGTGGGGACCTCGAAGTCGAACTGCTCGTAACCCGAGTACGGTCGCTGCTTGCGGAAATCCCATTCCATGCCGCAGGCGCGCAGGTTGGGGCCGGTAACCCCCCAGGCGATCGCCTCGTCAACGCTCATCGCCCCGACGCCGCGGGTCCGGGCACGGAAGATGGGGTTGCCGACGAGGAGGTCCTCGTACTCGCGCAAACGGCCCTCGAAGCCCCGGCGGAAGTCGTCGAGAAGCTCGCGCCAGCCGTTCGGCAGGTCCATGGCGACGCCGCCGATACGGAACCACGACGGGTGCATGCGCCCGCCGGTGATCGCCTCGACGACGTCGAAGATCTTCTCTCGATCGGTGAAGGTGAAGAACACCGGCGTGATGGCGCCGACGTCGTGCGCGAAGGTGCCGATCCAGACCAGGTGGGAGGCGATGCGGAACAGCTCGCACAGCATCACGCGGATGACCTGGGCCCGATCCGGCACCGTCGTCCCCGCCAGCTTCTCGACCGCGAGCAGGTAGGCGAGGTTGTTGTTGACGCCGGCCAGATAGTCGATTCGATCGGTGTAGGGGATGTAGGTGTGAAACGTCTGCCGTTCCCCCATCTTCTCGGCGCCTCGATGATGAAAGCCGATGTCGGGTATGACGTCGACGATCCGCTCGCCGTCGAGCTTGAGCACGAGGCGGAGAATCCCGTGGGTGCCGGGGTGGTTGGGACCGAGATTCAGATACAGGTAGTCGCCCTCGCCCGCTGCAACGGCGGCCGCATTGCTCGCGTCCGGGGCCGTTTCCGAGAACCCGTCGGTCGAGCCGTCCCATTCGTCCGGGCGGAAGCGAAGGGCCTCCTCGTGGGCGGCGAAGCGGTCCTCCGGTAGGCGGTAGGGTTCCATCTCGGTGGCCCGCGCCGGGTGCTCCTTCCGCAACGGGTGGCCGTCCCAATCGGGCGGCATGAGGATCCGGTGTAGGCGCGGGTGTCCGTCGAAGCGGATCCCGAACATGTCGAATACCTCGCGCTCGTACCAGTCGGCCGATGGCCAGATGTCGCCGGCGGTGGCTACGGTCGGATACTCGCCCTGCAACGGGACCTTCAGGCGTAGGTCGGCGTTGGTCTCGTACGACAGCAGGTGGTACACGAGGGTGAAGTCGCCGCGCCGGTTCCCTTCACGGTTGCGCTCGTCGATCGCGGTGAGGTCGTAAAGGACCTGGTAGCGCTCGTCGGATTCGGTCGACAGCCAAGCCAGCGCTTCGTGTGCCCTGTCGGCATCGATCCAGGCGGTCGGCACGCCGTCCCGTGTCGGCGATGTCTCGAGTTGCTCGACGCCGAGCCGGGAGGCGAGCGCATCGAGTGACCTGGTGGCTTCCCGAACGGTCATCGTGCCTCTTCCGGGGGCCGCAGCACTCCCTCGCCGCGACGTGCGTCCCGCTTCAGGTCTCGTCCGATCGGGAGATCGGAAGCAGGGGCGACGCCGTGTTCGTCGATGACCCACGAGAGCGGCCGCTTCTCGACGCCGATCCGGTCCTGGAGCATCAACAGGCCCTGCAGGAAGGATTCCGGGCGGGGCGGGCACCCGGGAACATAGACGTCCACCGGCAGGATCGAATCGACGCCCTGAACGACGCTGTAGATGTCGTACATGCCACCGGAGTTGGCGCACGATCCCATCGAGATGACCCAGCGGGGCTCCAGCATCTGGTCATACAGCCGGCGGATCACCGGGGCGACCTTCTTGAACACGGTTCCGGCGATGACGATGACGTCGGCCTCTCGGGGTGTTCCGCGCAGGACCTCGGCACCGAACCGGGCGGTGTCGTACTCGGAAGTGAACGAGGTCATCATCTCGACGTAGCAACACGACAGCCCGAAGTTGAAGGGCCAGAGAGAGTTCTTTCGTCCCCAGGCCACCAGATCGTCGACCTTGGACATGGCGAACGCGTGCTGCATCGCGTGAGCGAAGGATCCGCCGGCGCCTCGTGCCGCCGCTTCGGCGGGGTCAGGGGAGCGGTCACGGGCGGCCGCCTCGAGAATCTGGTCGCGCATCGGACGGCCGTCAGTCACGGGTAACACCCCAGTCGAAGGCCCGCTTGGCCCACAGGTAGACCAGGCCAGCGAGCAACATGATCGAGAACACCAACACCTCGATGTAACCGAACCAGCCGACGTCGCGGGCGGCCACCGCCCAGGCGAAGAGAAACGCCACCTCCAGGTCGAAGATCAGGAATGCCAACGCGATCAGATAGAAGTGGGCCGGAAAACGTGTTTCGCCCTGCTCGGTGGGCGGGACCCCCGATTCGTAGGGCAGGTCCCGGCGCCGTGAGCGGCCGCGCGGCCCGACCAGCGTCGACAAGCCGATAACGACGAGCAGGACCGCCGCCACCCCGCCGATCCACAGCGCGAGGGGCCAAAGAGCCGGTTCGGGGTTGGCCATTGGCGGCATCAAAAGGGACCCTTTTTTCTTTGTTTGTCGACGCTTACAGCGCTTGTGAAAACTTTCACAAAGTAGGGCCGGAAAAAGACGCTCCTGGAGCTCACGGGGTGGTCCGGGTATCGGCTGCAGTCGGGCCCGGAGCGCGGTGAGCGGAGCGGTCGTGTCCGGTTCCACACGCTGGCTCAACTATGCCGCCACCGGCGGCGCAGGTCAAACGGCGCCGGGCGCCTGCACTTCGGTGCCCACGCTTGCCCCGGCCAGGCCGGGGGAATAGCCTGCCGAAATGAGCGACCAAGCGATCGAGTTCGACCTGGAGGCCGTGCAGCAGGCCATCCGCGGCGCCGACGTTGACGGCTGGCTTTTTGCCCAGTTCCACGGCAGGGATCCCCTGGCGACGCGCGTGCTCGGCCTGCCCGTCGACAACTTTCAGACCCGGCGGTGGTACTACCTCGTCCCCGCCGAGGGAGAGCCTCGCGGGCTGGTCCACGCCATCGAGCCGCATGCCCTCGAGGACCTCCCGGGAAGCCGCCGACGGTATCGGACCTGGCAGGAGCTCGACTCCGGCATCGATTCGCTGCTACACGGCTTCGAGTCCGTTGCCATGCAGTACTCGCCCGAGAATCGCGTCCCGTACGTAGCCATGGTTGACGCCGGGACGGTCGAGGCGGTGCGCCAGCGGGGACTCGAAGTGGTCTCGGCGGCCGACCTGATTCAGCAATTCACGGCGGTGCTGGACGACGCCCAGATCGAGTCCCACCGCCGAGCGGGGGCGTGCCTACCGGACGCGGTCGAGGCCGCGCTCAAGGAATGCCGCGCACGACTGCTGGGCGGGGCCGACCTCACCGAGTACGAACTCCAGCAATACCTACTCGGGCAGGTCGAGGCTCTCGGGCTGGTTACCCCCGACCAGCCTATCGTCGCGGTCAACGAACATGCCGCCGATCCGCACTACGTGCCCGGCCCGGAGGGTAGCAGCGTCATTCGCAGGGGCGACTGGTTGCTGATCGACGTGTGGGCGAAAGAGTCCGGGCCGGACACCAACGTCTTTGCCGACATCACCTGGACGGCGCAGGTCGATGCGGACGTGTCCGATCGTCGCGCCGACGTTTTTGGCACCGTGCTGGGGGCGCGGGACGCGGCGATCGATTTGGTGCAAAGTCGCTACGCCGCAGGCCAGGAGGTGCGCGGCTTCGAAGCGGACACGGCTTGCCGTCAGGTTCTCGAGGCCGCCGGCTTCGCCGAATCGATCCAGCATCGGACGGGCCACAGCATTACCCACGAGATTCACGGTAGCGGCGCAAATCTCGACGACTTCGAGAGCCACGACGATCGGCGGCTGATGCGTCGGACCTGTTTCTCGGTCGAGCCGGGCGTCTATCTGGAGGGCGATTTCGGCGTCCGCTCGGAGGTGGACATCCTGATTCCGCCGGACGGTCCACCGGAGGTGACCGGGCGCAAACAGAAGGAGATGATCCTCCTCCTTGGCGACGATCCCACCTACCGGTAGGCGCGTGCTGGTCGGGGCGGCGGTCCTCGTCGGCGTCCTGACGCTGGGGGTTTTCGCCCTGCGGTCGATGGAAGATCGCTTGATCTTTTTCCCGGCGCCATACCCGATCGGTTCGTGGGACCCGGGCGGGATCGGCGACAACGTTCGCGAGGTCTCCTTTCGCACCGACGACGGCGTTCTTCTGTATGCCTGGTGGTTCGGAGCGCTGCCGGACGCCGCAGGGGCGCCTGTCGTGCTCTGGGCGCACGGCAACGCCGGCAATCTCACCGGGCGGGCTCCGCACGCCCAGATGCTCGCAGCCCGGGGCCTCTCGGTGCTGGTATTCGACTACCGCGGGTACGGCAAGAGCGAGGGATCACCCGACGAGACGGGCATCTACATCGACGCCGAGGCGGCCTATGCCTTCATCACCGAGGAGCTGCAAGTACCTCCCGATCGCGTCGTGCTGATGGGCCGTTCGCTGGGGAGCGCGCCGGCGGCCCGCCTCGCCACCCGTGTCCCGCACGCCGCCACCGTATTGGTCGCCCCGATTCCCTCGGCCGTCCACATGGCCCGGCGCATGTTCGGCGGATTGCCGGTGGGGCCCTTGGTGCGCTCGCGATTTCCGGTGATCGATTGGGTACGCGAGCGGGACACGCCGCTGTTGGTGATTCACGGCGATCGTGACGGCGTGGTGCCGCTGTCATACGGGCTCGAGGTATTCGACGCCGCTGCCGATCCGAAGCAGTTCCTGGAGCTCGCCGGGGCCGGGCACAACGACATCCTCTCGGTCAGCGGCGACCGCTATCTCGACCCGCTGGTCGCGTTCATCCGGTCCGCGGTTCCGGCGGAGGGGCTGGTAAACTGACACGCTGTCCGTCGTCGCCCTGCGTGCTCCCAGGCATCCCCGGGGCTCGATGCTCGGCGCCGTACACGTCTTCTGGTGTCCTGACGCAGGTTACGACTTTTTCGTGGAGGAATGGCAGTGGCGATCCAGGCGGTTCAGCTTCGCAAGGGAATGATCATCGAGATTGATGGTCAGTTGCTCCGGGTGCACGACTTCCAGCACGTGACTCCGGGCAAGGGGCAGGCGGTCATGCAAACGCGCCTGCGCAATCTGCGCACCGGCGCGATGATCGATCGCCGTTTCCGTTCGCAGGAGGCTGTCGAGCGCGTCCAGCTCGACTCGAAGGAGATGGAGTATCTGTATCAGGAAGGCGATGCCTACGTCTTCATGGATTCGGAAACCTACGAGCAGATCCATCTCCAGGCTGCCGCTATCGAAGAGGCGCTCCCGTATCTGATCCCCAACCTGCCGCTCAAGGTCGATTTTTACGACGGCGAGCCGGTCGGTATCGAGATGCCGACGACGGTCGACCTCGAGGTCACCGATACGGAACCGGGGCTGAAAGGCGCGACGGCGAGCGCCAGCTCGAAGCCGGCCACGCTGTCGACCGGGCTCGTGGTGAACGTTCCGCAGTTCGTCGACATCGGCGATACGGTCCGGGTCGAGACCTCGAGCGGTGACTACGTGACGCGCGTTTAGCAGGCCGTGGAGAAAGTGTGATGGGGCTGGTTACGAGGAAAAGAGGCTGGATGCAAGGCGCCGCGACGAGGGCGATGCCGTTGCGGATCGTCGAGGAGCGGGAACGCCGCAGACGGCCTCTTTTCCTCGTAACCCGTCGGGCGAAGGGAGGTTGTGCGCGATGACGGTGTTGGGCCTCCTCGACGATGCGCACTGGCATCGCCCTCGTCGGCCCGCCCTGTCCTCACACGCAACCTCCCTTCGCCGGACCCATCACACTTTCACCACGGCCTGCTGGAGCTCTGGCCTCGCCGGCTGAGCTTCGAGCCGGGTCGGGGGAGCAGGAGAGACGATCACGTCTGCAAGCAAGGGTATCGATCTCGCCGAAGTCACCGGCCGACTGCTGGTCGAGCTCGGATACGCGTTGCTCTCCGCGGCTTTTGCCATGCCGCTTCTCTACTACCTGCACGGGGAATGGCAGCCGGGCTGGGCGATCGCCTGCGGAGCGTTCGCGGGAGCGGGCGTGCGGTCGGCGGTGGAGCCGACATACCGGTCCTTCCCGCCCTTCCTGCGGCGGCCCCTGGCGGTGGCGGTGGTGCTGGTCGGTACCAATGTCGCCGTCTGGGCGACGCTCATGGCTCCCGGCTACGGGCTGTACTACCTGGTCTCTCGATGGCGAGAGGCCCTGGCGCTGCTGGGAATTGCGATCTCTCTCGGGCTCGGCGCCGCGGGGGTCATCTATTCGCACAAGCGGCTGCAGCGCGAGGTACAAGAGCGGGAACGCCTCGAGGAAGACCTGCGGCTCGCTCGCGGCATCCAGGAGAGCCTCCTGAGCGGTGATTTTCCGCGCCTCGCGTGGGTCGACTCGTCCGCTTTCAACGTTCCTTCGCGCGACGTCGGCGGCGACTACTACGAGGTTTTCGACGACGTCGAAACCGGCGATCTCGAGTTCGCCATCGGTGACGTGTCGGGGAAGGGTGTACCCGCCGCGCTGCTCATGTCGACGCTGCAGTCGTCGTTCATGGGCGCATCCGGGAACGACCAGAACCTGGCCCGGGTATGCGAACGGGTGAACCGCTTCCTGGTCGATCGCACCACCCCGGAGCGCTACGCGACGTTCTTCGTCGGGCGCCTGACCGAGGACGCGCACCTCGCGTATGTGAATGCCGGGCACAACCCGCCGTATCTGCTGCGGGAGGGAGAGCGGCTTCGGTTGATGGGCGGTGGAATGCCGCTGGGGTTGTTCGCCGACGCACCGTACGAGTTGCAAAAGATCCGACTGCAATCGGGAGACACGTTGCTTTGCTACACCGACGGCGTCACCGAGGCCATGAGCCCCGAGAGCGAGGAGTTCGGCGAAGAACGACTGCTGCAGGTGGCGGCCGATCATGACGGAAAGAGCGCTGCCGAGATCATCGAAGCGGTGCGCGAAGCGGTTGAGCTACACACCCGTGGAGCACAGCAGCACGACGATCTGACCCTCCTGACCCTGTGCTTCCGATGAAAGTCGGTCGACGCGCGGGGCCTTCGAGCTTGGCTACCGGAACAGGCCTGGTTAGCGGAGCCCGACGATGACCGCGCGGACCGTGGTTCGCGAGGCGACGTTCGCTCTCGGGAGCGCTGTCCTGGCGCTCCTTCTGCTGGTCTACCTGCACGACGAGTGGATGCCCGCTTGGGCCCTCGGGTGCGGCGTCATCGCCGGCGTTCTGCTTCGCCGGGCGCTGTCGCCCAACTATGCGTCGTTTCCGGCCTTCCTGCGGCGGCCGCTGAACATCGCCGTGGTGCTCATCGGCACTATCTTCGCGGTCACCGCGACGTTGGCGGCGCCTCGATTCGCCACCGCGGCGTATTTCCTCAACGTCGCGCCGCAGGCGATTTCGCTGGCCGGGGTCGGCATCCTTCTGGGACTGGTCGTCGCTGCGGGCGTCTACACCCACGCGCGCATGCGGCGCGAGGTGGAGGAGTCGCGCATCCGCGAATCGGTGCTTCGAGAGACTGCGCTGAGAGCCCAACTCAAGGCGCTGCAGGCGCAGATCAATCCGCACTTCCTGTTCAACGCCCTGAACGCCCTGGCCGAGCTGACGCACAACGACCCCGACCGGGCCGAAGAGCTCATCGAGGACCTTTCCTTTCTCCTGCGGTACAGTTTGCGGTCGTCTGCCGTGGAGACCGTGCCCTTGTCGCAGGAATTGGAGGCCGTCGAGCGGTACCTGCGCATCGAGCGGGCGCGCCTCGGCAACAGGTTGACCGTCGAGCAGTCGATCGACGCCGGAGTGGGACAAACGCACGTGCCCGGATTGATCCTTCAGCCGATCGTCGAGAACGCCGTGCAGCACGCGGTCGCGGCCCGGCCGGAAGGCGGGCGGGTGCGGATCGAGGTGACGTCCGAAGATGGCGGGTTGCGTATCATCGTCGACGACGACGGTGCCGGACTCCCCGGAGAGGTTCGTGAGCGGCTCGAGGGCTTCGCCGCGGTCGCCGCGCTGGCCGGTGTCGACCGCGCCGTCGACAGCGGCACCGGTGGCGCGGGCGGCGGGCTGCGAAACGTGCAGAAGCGCCTCGCGCTCAGCTACCGGGGCGCGGCGCACATGAGCTTTCTGGAGTCTCCTGAGGGCGGCTCGCGGATTCGGATCGAGGTGCCGCGATGAGCTTGCGTGTTCTGGTCGTGGATGACGAGCCGCTGGCACGGAGCCGGCTGCAGCGCCTGCTGAAGGCGCACGACGACGTCGAGGTTGTGGGCGAGGCGACGACGGGTGACGAGGCGGTCGCCGCCGCCCTCGAAGTTCACCCGGACGCGCTGTTCATGGACGTTCGCATGCCGGGGACCGACGGGCTGCAGGCGTTGCGAAAGCTGCGCGACAAGCTGCCGGCCGACGTCATGCCGATGGTGGTGTTCACCACAGCGTACGAAGACCATGCGGTCGAGGCGTTCGAGCTCGAAGGGACGGACTACCTGGTCAAGCCGGTCGACAAAGCCGCGCTCGCACGGGCGATGCAGCGGCTTCGGCGTGGCCTGTGGCAGCGGGGCCGGGCGCCGTCCCCGGAGGGTGAGGGCGGTGATCGCCCGGAAGCCGCCACTCCTGATGCGCAGCTGTCGGCGACCGACGAAGCCGTCGTCGGCCATCTGGCAGCGCACCGCGCCGGCAAGATCGTGAGATTGGCGCTGGCGGAGATCGCCTGCATCATGGTCGACGACACCATCACCTGGGCCGTGACCGAAAACGGCAAGCACCGCCTGCGCCAAGGCCTCGGCGAGCTCGACGAGAGGCTCGCGTGCCCGCCTTTCTTCCGCGTCTCTCGGTCGGCGATCGTCAACCTGAGCTGGATCGATCACCTGGCGCCGATGTTCTCCGGCACGTACAGCGCGTTTCTGCGCGAACCGGTAAGCCTGGAAGTGCACGTATCCCGGCGCCGGGCGCGAGAGCTTCGCCGGTTGCTCGGATGGTGACGTCCGCCCGCGCCCGCTCCGCGACCGTTCACCCAGGTGGGGAGCCACTGGACGGTTTTCCCTGCCTGGTGGCGCCGCGTCCATCTACACTGGCACGTACCGAACTCCTACCCGAGAACCGATGAAAACTCGCCGAATCGCCGCTTCTCTTGCCTTCTTCGCCGGTGCGGCCGTCGCCGGCGGTGTCGCGGTTTACGCGTCCACGTTGACCGGGGTCCCCGGGGCGGCCGGGCGGCAGGACAGCGGTCAAGCGCCACAGCCCGAGTCCTCGCAGCGCCCCGAAGAGCTTCGTTTGGTGGAACGTGAGCAGCTCGAGGACGGTGGGCAGCGCGCTCGGGTCGGCAATACGCGGTTCATCATGGACAACATCTTCGACTTCGACGGGCTCGCCAACGATCTGTTCGTTTGGGGCTTTCGGCCGACCGTCTCCGGCGAGATCAGCGACAACGGGTTCTTCGGCGGACAAACTGTGGAGATCTCCGCGGCGGCGAACATCGGCGGCGACGTGTTCCTGTTCGCCCAGACGGCGACGATCGCCGGCGTCATCGGCGGAGACCTGTACGCGTTCGTCGCCGATCTCACCATCGCCGAGGGCGGCCGGATCGACGGTGCCGTGCAAGGTAGCGGTGGGGCGCTGACCATCGACGGAGAGGTTGGTGGCCCGATAAGCTTCGCCGCCGGCGCCATCGAAATCGACGGCACGCTTCGGGGCGACGCCAAGCTGGAAGCCGGCGAGTTGCAGATCGGCCCCGACGCGGTCGTCGAAGGCACGTTGAGCTATGAGTCAGCCCGGGAGGCGACCATCGATCCCGACGCGACGGTGGGAGAGGTCGAGTATTTCGAGCAGCAGGAGTCGGATGACGACGACGAGAGCGACGCGTCATCGGCCGCGAGCTCCTGGTTCAGCCTTTGGAACGTGATCTGGGATGGTCTGTGGCTCATCAGCAGCTTTCTCGTCGGCGCGGTGGCGCTGGCGCTGGGCGGCGATAGCGCTCGGGCGCCGGCGGAGAGGCTCGCCAGCCAACCGGCGCTGGGTCTCGGCTTCGGGTTCGTCGTGGCGGTGGTGTTCCCCGCTGCCGCGATCCTGGCGATGATCCTCGTCGTCACCATCCCGTTGGGGTTGATCGGGCTGTCGCTCTACGTCGCTGCCGCGTACCTCGCCCGGCTGGTCGCAGCGCAGGCATTGGGCTCCTGGCTGCTGACGACGCTGCGTGGCGAAGAGAACGCCTCGGTGTACCTGTCGCTGGCCGTCGGCTTGCTTGTCTTGTTCTTTCTGATCAAGATTCCGTACGTCGGCTTCCTCGTCTGGCTGGCGGCAATCGTTGCCGGTCTCGGGGGCATCTTTCTGGCAACCCGGCGTAGCGGCGGTGACGAGCCCATGACAGCGGCGCCCGCAATGACTCCGTGACACCGAGCGGTTCGACAGGTCCGGGCATCGAGATCCGGTCGCTGACGAAGCGCTATGGCGACACCCTCGCTCTCGGGGGCGTCGACCTGGACATCGACGCCGGCGGCGTGGTCGGGCTGCTCGGTCCGAACGGCGCCGGCAAGACCACCATGGTGGAGATCCTCGAGGGGCTGCGCGAGCCCTCGTCCGGCCGCGTTTCGGTGCTGGGCCTCGACCCTACCGGCCAGACCTACGAGTTGCAGCAGCGCATCGGCGCGCAGCTGCAGGCCACCCAGATCCCCCTGGACCTGACGGCGTTCGAGGTCCTGCGCCTGTTCGCGTCCTTCTACCAGCGATCGTTGCCGGTCGAAGAGGTGCTCGAGCGGGTCAATCTTCGCGGCAAGTCGTCCGATCTGACCCGTAATCTCTCCGGCGGGCAGAAGCAGCGGCTCGCCATCGGCATGGCGCTCATCCACGACCCCGAGCTGCTCATCTTCGACGAGCCGACGTCGGGCCTGGATCCGGCGGCGCGGCGACAACTTCACGAGATTATCTCGGACCTGGGCGATCGAGGGCGCACCATCATCCTGACGACACATTACATCGAGGAGGCGGAGAAGCTCTGCCGACGGGTGGTCATTCTCAACGCCGGACAGGTGGTCGCGGACGGTACGCCGCTGGACCTGGTCGGGCGATCGGAAGGGAAGTCGACCATCTCGCTCGCCGCCGACGGCGCCTTCGATCCCGCGCCCCTGACCGCCGTGGGCGCCGTTGACCAGGGAGCCCGCGGTGAGCATCGGGTCTTCGCCACGGGAGATCCGGCGGGCTTCATCGTCGCCCTCGGCGAGCTGCTGCGCAGCCAGCGAGTGACCTTGACCGATCTGCACATGCGCCGCCCCACGCTGGAGGACGTGTATCTGGAGCTGGTGGACGAAGACGACGTCGAGAAACCGGGTGGCGCCGACGGAGCCGCCGCGGGCAACCTCGCGCAGGCGGTGAAATGAACGCAGCGCGAGAGGCGGCGCAATGAGTGCCGTGCGAGAGGCGGCGAAATGAATGGTCTTCGAGAGGTAGCGAGATGAGCGCGATGCGAGGCGTCCTTGAGCTCAGCCGCGCCTATCTGTTGCAGACGCTGCGCTCGCGTTCGGCGCTGATCTGGACGCTCGCGTTCCCGCAGGTGTGGCTGTTTCTTTTCGCTCTCATCTACCGCAACGTTCCCGGGGGCGTCAGCGATCGGCTCCCGGGCCTGCTCACCATCACGGCCTTTTCGGGCAGCTTCTTCGGCGTCGCCTACACGCTCGTAACGGAGCGCGAGCAGGGAATCCTGCGGCGGCTGTGGGTGACGCCCGCGACCGCCTCGACCGTGGTCGCCGCCAACGCCGTGCGTTCGCTGACCACGGTAACGGCCTCGCTGTTCATGCAGGGGCTGGTCGCCTGGTTGGTGCTCGACGTCGAGTTCGGCACGTCCCTGGCCGTCGTGGCGATCGTGCTGGCCTTCGGCATCTGGGCCTTCGTTCCGCTCGGTCTGATCATGGGCAGCTCGGCCAAGGACATGCGCTCGGCGCCCGCCATCGGCAATCTGATCTTCTTCCCGATGATCTTCCTGTCGGGAGCCGCGCTACCGACGCAGCTCCTACCCGAGTGGCTGCAGGTATTCGGTCGCATGTTGCCGACGACCTACCTGGTGGAGGCGCTCGACGGCGTGATGGTGCGGCAGGAGACGATCCTGCAGCAGGCTGCTCCCCTCGCCGTGCTGCTGGCCAGCGGTTTCATCTCCTTTGCCTTCAACAGTCTCCTGTTTCGCTGGGAATCGACCCAGCCGCTGGGGACGAAACGCGTCGCCGCGGCCGTGTGCGGGCTGGTGGTCCTGTACGTCATCGCCGCTCTGGCCGCCTGGCAAAGCGGTTGAGGCCGGCTACCCCACCAGGTGCTTGAGAAAGAACGTCAGGTTTGCCGGGCGTTCGGCCAGTCGCCGCATGAACCACGGGTACCAGGCCGGTCCGTAGCTGATGTAGATGCGGACCGGGAAACGCCCGGCGGCCGTGTCGTCCTGTAGGTCGCGGGCGATGCCGTACAGCATCTGGAACTCCAGACCCGACTCCGCCCCGCGCTCTGTCGCGAGCTCCTGCGCCCTCTCGACCAGCCGGCGGTCATGGGTGGCGACGGCCAACGCGACGCCGGTTGCACGGGCGTCGTCGGCGAGCATGCGTTCGGTGAGCTGCTCGAAGTTGCGATCGACGTCGGCCTTGTCGGCAAACGCGATGTCGGGCGGCTCCTTGTAGGCGCCCTTTACCAGCCGTACGGCCGCGCCGGAGGCGACCAGCCGCTCGACGTCGGCGGCGCTTCGCCGTAGGTACGACTGGATGACCACGCCAAGGCCGGAGAATCGCCGGCGCGCGACCTGGTGAATCTCCAGCGTCCGATCAACGTACCCCGAGCTCTCCATGTCGATGCGAACGAAAGTGCCCTGGGCATCGGCAGCCTCGAGGATCCGCGTCAAGTTGTCCGCTGCCAGCGACGTTCCGAGGTCGAGCCCGAGCAGGGACAGCTTCACCGACATGTTGGAATCGAGCCTGTCGGCGCGGATGCAGCGGAGGATCTCGAGATAGGCTTCGGTGGCCGCGGTTGCGGCCTCTTCGTCGTGGACGTGCTCGCCGACGGGGTTCAAGGACGTAGCCATCCCTCGCCCGTTGATACGCCGGGCGGCTTCGACGGCGTCGTCGAGGTGTTCGCCGGGCATGAATCGCTCGACCACCCGTCGCGTCGTTCGCCAGCTGCTGATTCGCCGCTCCCACGCCGAGCTTTCGGACATCTTCAGGAGGACGGCGCTGATCGGGTTCATCGGCAGGTCGACCGGGTAGACTGGAGCGGATCGAGCATTATCTCGGAGCCCGGGAAAGAGGCAGCCCCGTCAGGCCTTCACGACGGGCTCCCAGGGGAGCATAACCATGCGTGCCGTTCGTCTCCACACGCAGGCGCCGATCAGCCAGAGTCCACTACGGCTGGAGGATTGTCCCGAGCCCGAGCCGGCGGCGGGGCAGGTACGCGTTCGGGTCGTCGCGTGTGGCGCCTGTCACACCGACCTCCACATCTGTGAGGGCGACCTGCCGCTGCGGAAGACGCCGTTGATCCCCGGACATCAAATCGTCGGCGTTATCGAAGGGGTGGGGGAGGGCGTCGCCCCTTCCCGCATCGGCGAGCGCGTCGGTGTTCCGTGGATGTCCGATGCGTGCGGGCACTGCGAGCTCTGTCGCCGCGGCACCGAGAACCTGTGCGGGCGTGCATCGTTCACCGGCTACGATGTCGACGGTGGATTCGCCGAGATCGCCGTGGCGCCGGCGGTCGCCGCTCATGCACTGCCGGACGAGATCGGCGACGCGGAGGCGGCCCCGCTTCTGTGCGCCGGCATCATCGGCTACCGGGCGCTGCGCCTCTCGGAGATACGACCCGGGCAACGTCTCGGCCTGTTCGGGTTCGGCGCCTCCGCCCACCTGGCGATTCAGGTGGCGCGCCACTGGGAATGCGAGGTGCACGTGTTCACGCGATCACCAGGTCACAGAGAACTGGCTCGATCGCTCGGCGCAGCCTGGACGGGAGGCATCGACGATGCGTCGCCGGCTCCTCTGGATGCCGTTGTGACGTTCGCTCCGGTCGCGGCGGTGGTAACCGCGGCAATGGCTCGCCTCGGTCCCGGCGGAACCGCGGCGGTGAATGCCATTCACCTACGCGGCACGGTGGAGCTCGACTACGAGGAGCATCTGTACGGCGAACGGACGCTACGCAGCGTAACGAACCTGACGCACCGCGACGCCGAGGAGTTCCTCGCCTTGGCGGTGCAGATTCCCGTCTCCACCACGATCGAGGAATTCGGCCTGCACGAGGCGAACGAAGCGCTGCGCCGCATCAAGGAATCCTCGCTCGAAGCGGCGGCGGTCGTCGTCCCCTGACCCAGCAGGCCGTGTCACCACGATCTGCCAGGGCTGCCTACCCCGTCTCGAGCAGGATCAGCTTCGCCAGCAGGCTGGTCTCGAGGTAGGGCAGGTTGAACGGCTTGGTGATGAAATCGGCCGCCCCGAGCTCGAGGCTCCTGCGCGCCGTGTCTTCATCGGCGTTGCCCGACATGGTGATGATGGCGACGTCGTCGGACTCGTCCCGCAGCCGCTGAAGGACGGAGATGCCGTCGATCTTCGGCAGGCGGATGTCCAGCAACACGATGTCCGGGTTCTGCTCCCGGATCGCCTCGATCGCCTCCTCGCCGTCGCCTGCGGTATTGACCTCGTACCCACGGCGCGTCAGGAACTTGCTCAGCAAGTCGCGAACGTCCGATTCATCATCGACCACCAGCACGTTGTTTGTTCCTTGTACTGCCATGAAACCCGACAACTGAAGCCTCCCCAGCGCACTAATACGCAGATAAAGAGATTAGAGATCAAGCATAAACTAAAGATGACAGCGAAAAAAGCGGATCTATCCCATGTGATGCGAAAAGTGCTCCATGGCCATGCAGCGGCGGTGCTGCGGCCCGGTTCGACGTATGGGGAATCGCGGTGGCGGTGTGTGGCTCCGACGCCGACTCCAGGCATCCGACGGCGCGCTCGGAGGCGCTTTCACGCGAGGGTGACGTCGACAGGCGGGTGGCCTACACTCAGCCAGGGGTGAGTCACGAAGAAGCGGCGGCCCGGGTTTCGAGGACGGGGAGGAACGCATGGAGACGCAGGCACTCGTAATGGGCACGGCCACCGTCGGGGTGTGGACGGCGAACGTCGTGCTCCTGGTCCACCACTGGCGCAGGCACCTGTTCAACGACCTGCCCGACCTGCAGCGCCCCTACGTCATGGTGGTGTCCGGCGGCATCCTGCTCACGCTGCACGTCGCTTTCGTCGTCGCGTTCTTCTTGAGCGAGTTCGGCGTATTGCCGGACAGATTGGCCGCTGCCGCGTTTCAGACTCCGGTCCTGTGGGCGTTCATGATCCTCAGCCTCGGGTTCGGCATCTGGACCATCGTGCTGGCGCGCGAGCTGGAGTTCGCGCCTCGCATGACCAGCCGTTTCCGTCTCAAGCAACGCGCTGCGGCGCGCGACGGCGAGCTCGACGCCCTCAACCGCATCGAGGACGGCCTGAGCGAGCCGCTCACCGAGCTGCTGTTCGCCGTGCGCGGAGCCCTGCACACGAACAACCTCTCCGCCGAGCAGCGGGCCAAGCTCGAGGACGCCTACCGCGCCGGTCGCCAGGTGGTCTCCGCCCTCGATCGCGTCGCGGTCGAGATCGAGAACAACAGGCGCTCCTAGGAGTGTGGGCTGCCACAGGGTGCCCCGGTACGCCGGTAGGGCTCCGGGGCAGGACGCCCGGACCGTTCACTCGTGAGCACGCTCCGCTAGCGGCGAATCGCCTCGGGCAGCTCCGCGTTTAGCGCCGGCCTGCCTGCGCGGGTCGCGAGCTCCCAGGCGGACGCGTAGATGGTGCGCGCGATCCTCGTCATCTTCTCGTAGTCGATCTTGTCGGCGTGGTCCGACGGGCGATGGTAGTCCTCGTGCGTGCCGGTGAAGAAGAAGGCGATGGGGATCCCGCTGCGGGCGTAGTTGACGTGATCGGAGCGGAAGAAGATCCGTTCCGGATGGTCGGTGGCGTCGTACAGAGGGTTGAATTCCAGGCCGAGGTAGTTGTCGTTCACCTCGTCCAGGATCTCGCCCATCTCGGCGCTCTGCACGCCCGGGCCGATCAAGTAGACCTCGTTCGGGCCGGTGAGGTTCTCGTTCGCCGGGTTGGTGTCTCCCTCCGGCCGGCTGCGACCGATCATGTCGATGTTGAGGGCCGCGACGATCTGGCGCGGCGGAACCGGAGGCTTCTCGTTGATGTAGCGGGATCCCCACATTCCGACCTCTTCCCCGGTGTGCCAGACGAAGAGGATCGATCGCGCCGGCCGCTCTCCCTTGGCGAAGGCCTCGGCCATCGCCATCACCGCGGTCGTACCGGAGCCGTCGTCGTCGGCACCGTTGTAGATGGCGTCGCCGTTGACGGGCGTGCCGATGCCGACGTGGTCGTAGTGGGCCCCGATGGCGACGTATTCGTCTTTCAGCTCAGGGTCGGAGCCTTCGATGATGCCGACGACGTTCTGCGTCCAGATCGTCTCCACCGCGGTGACGACCTCGATGGTTGCCGATCTTCCCGCGACAGCGAAGGGCGCCACCTCCTCGCCGTCGCCTCGACCGCCGGCGAGCAAGGAGTCCACGCCGACCGTCGAGCCGTCGAACATCGCCTCGAGAAGCGCGATGGACGGGGTGATCGACGGGACCGAAGGTCCACGATTGCCGCCCCCGTCGAGACCCACGACCCTGGTCGATCCACGCTCCGTGGCGGCTTGAACGCTGCGGTCCCACCGCTGCAGGCCGCGCTCCGTCGGCAGCGTGACCAGCGCCGCGGCGCCGTGCTCGGCCAGATACTGCTGCGGGCGCAGGACACCGTCGGCGCCGATGTCGGCTCGTGACATCCCCGCGGGGAAGGCTCCGTTGACGACGACGACCTTGCCGCGCACGTCGAATCCCTCGTAGGGATCGATGCCCCGGTCGGGCACGACCCAGCCGTGCGCCGCATACATGACCTCACCGGTTCCACCGCCGGGCTGCGCGGTAGCGAGAAAATCCCCGAAAGCGAAGCGCCTTTCGCCGACCTCGACGAAGCTGGCGTCGACGTCCACCTTGGTTCGCTCGAGCTCGATCATCTGCAGGAACGTGCCATCGTCTCCGGCCGGCCTCAGCCCCCACCGCGATAGGTTCATGGCGATGAACTTGGCCGTCAGATCGAGGCCGCGCGACGGGGCGCGGCGTCCTTCCATCTCGTCGGACGCGATGAAGAAGAGGTAGTCGCGCAGCTGGTCGGCGGTGATCAAGTCGGCGCTCCCCGGCGACTGCTGTGCGGCGTTTACCGTCAGGGCGCCTGGCGCGGCGGTGACGGCCGCCAGGACGAGCACGAGGAAGCGGAAAGGAACGGGACGCGATCTGCCGACGCTTGTCTTCATGATCTTCTCGATGCGAGAGGGGAGTTTGATGTCAAAGCGAAGCTCGATATTCAAACAGGATAGCGCACTCCGAGTTCTCGTATCACCCGACCGCGTCGGGGACCGTTCAACAGCGATTGACGGGTAGGCGGCCCTGCTACGGGGAAGCCCGACGGAAAACGGCGGGCGCCCTCGCGGGTCGCCCGCCGTCGAATTCCCGCCGCTGGGCCGGAGACTACTGCTGTCCGCCGATCACCGGCCGCGGCCGGTCGCGGTACTTCTCCCACAATCGGGTGTGCTTGCTCGACAGATCGGCCGGGCGACCGTCGATCCAGCCGGCCAGCACGCTGGTGCGGACCTCGAGGATGTCGCCGTCGGTCAGCACCAGGCTGGCGCTCTTGCCGACCTCGATCGAGCCGAGGGCGTCGTCGACCCCGAGGATCTGTGCCGGATACAGCGTCACCGACTTGAGCGCTTCGTCCCTGGGTAGGCCGTAACCAGCCGCGACCCCGGCGTGGTAGGGCAGGTTGCGCAGGTTCGGGCCGCCGTCGCCGAAACCGATGGCGAACTGTACGCCCGCCTCGTGCAACTTCGCCGCGCGGGTATAGGCCTCATCGTAGCCGTCGTCGGACCGCATCGGATTCGACAGGATGCTGGTGACGATCACCGGGACGTTCTGCTCGACGAGAAAATCGGCGACACGCCAGGCGTCGCCGGAGTCGACGAGCACCGTGCGGAAGCCCTGCTCGGCGCCCCAGGCGACCGCCCTGCGGATGGTCGCGACCCCGGTCGTGTGCAGGAAGACCGGGATTTCGCCGTTGATCACCGGGACCATCGCCTCGAGGCGCGGGTCGCGTGGGTAGCGCGGGCCGCCGGCGGCCTCCGCTTCCTTCGCCTTGGCGTATGCGCGCACCTCCTCGAGCTGCGTCTCGATGCGGGCGAGTTGTTCGTCCGCTCGCTGGGCGACGTTGCCACCACCCCCGCCGCCGCCGCGACGGCCGCCGCCGGCGCGATACGAGGGGAAGGAGATATGCAGCGCCGTCGGCGCCACCGCGGTGAGCTGCTCCCAGGTCCAGCCGTCCAAACGCAACAGCGCCGACGTTCCGTGAATCAAGCCGCCGCCCGGGCGGGTCAACGCGTGCGTGATGCCGTTGGCGCGCGTCACCGGGATTGCCGCCGCCTCGCCGTTGACTGCGACTTCGGCGCGGATGTTGGCGTTGAAGTCGCCCATCTCGCGGATGTCGCTGGCCTCGGCGACGCTGCCGATCTCGGTGAGGCCGAGCTGGCTGTTGGAGGCGATCAGTCCGGGGTACAGGTGCTTGCCGGCCCCGTCGACCCGGGTGGCGTTCGCCGGGATCTGCGTCCCCGACCCGCCCACGGCCGCGATCTTGCCGCCCTCGATGACGACAACCCCGTCGGCGATCGCCGGGCCGGTGACCGGGTGAACGGTCGCGCCGACGATAGCGATCGTGCCGGCCTCGGGCATCATGCTGGCGCGGTACTCGAGCTGCCGGGCGTCGGGGTTGCGGGCGATTTCCCCCCCCGCTTCGCTCGCCTCGGCTGCGCCGCCGGCGCCGCGTCCGCGACCTCCGCGCCCGCCGCTGCTCTCGTCGTCGCGAACCAGCGCCATCAGGCGCTCGCGCTCGGCCTCGATATTCGCCAGCATCTCGCGATCGAGCTCACGGTCGAACATCTTGCGGCCGTCGACGAAGGTCATGTCGGGGCGCGAGTACACCGACATGGGGTGCCCGTTCCAGACGACGAAGTCGGCGTCCTTGCCGACCTCGAGCGAACCGATGCGGTCTTCCAACCCGAGCTGGATCGCCGGGTTGATGGTGACGAACTTCAATGCCTCCTGCTCGTCGAGCCCTCCATACTTGACCGCCTTGGCCGCCTCCAGGTTCATGCGCCGGGCGAGGTCGCCGTTGTCGCTGTTGAACGAAACCACGACGCCGTCGTCGTGCATGATGGCGCCGTTATAGGGAATCGCGTCGTAGGCCTCGATCTTGTAGGCCCACCAATCCGAGAAGGTCGAGGCGCCGGCGCCGTGTGCGGCGATTTCGTGCGCCACCTTGTAGCCCTCCAGGACGTGCTGGAACGCGCCGATCTGGAAGCCGAACTCCTCCGCCAGCCGGATGAGCATCAGGATCTCGTCCTGACGGTACGAGTGCGAGTGCACCATGCGCTCACCCTCGAGGATCTCGACCAACGTCTGCAGTTGCAGGTCGGTCCGCGGCGGCACCCGGCGCTCTTGTTCCTCCTCGGTCAGAGAGTTGTACTCCTCCCACTCGAGCTGGTAGTCCTGCGCCGCGATGAAGGCCGAGCGGATGGTTTGCTCTACGCCTTGACGGGTGTTGGGGTAGCGGTTCTGGTTGCGCTTGACGTTCTCGCCCAGGGCGAACTTGATCGTTGGTGTGACGCCCTGGATCAGCAGGTCTTCGGGGGCGTCGGCCCCGTAGCGCAGCTTGACGATCGCCGAACGACCGCCGATCGAATTCGCCGACCCGTGCAGGATCTGCGAGGCGGTCAGTCCGCCCGCGAGCTGCCGATAGAAGGCGACCGTATCGGGGTTGAGCACGTCCTCGATGTTCACCTCGGCGGTGACGCTGTTCGACCCCTCGTTGATGCTGTCGGCGCCGGAATGGCTGTGGGCGTCGATCAGCCCGGGGGTGACCTGCTTGCCGGTCCCGTCGATGATCATCGCGCCGGCGGGCGCCGAGATGTTGCTGCCGATCTCGGCGATCGTCCCGTCACGTACCAGCATGTCGGCGTTTTCGAGGATGCCGTCGGGGCCCTGCGTCCAGATACGGGCTCCCTGCACCAGGATCACGCCGGGGTTCTCGGCCGTGTTCCATGTCAGCTTGGTGACCGGGCGTTGCTGGGCGACGGCCAGCGGCGCGATCAGCATCGATACGGCGACGAGGACCGGAATCGTCCGGCCGAACTTGTTCAGCGCGCTTCTCATCGTTGTCCTCCGTGCTCGTTCGTTACTCTGCCCGGCCCCGCAGTGCGTCGGCCGCGGATGTTCATCGCGAATCCCTCGACGCTGAAGTCGCCCTGAAGCGAGGCTCCGGCGACCGTCACGTCGACCGTGATCGGCTGACCCATCGGCGTCGGCATGGTGATGGAGAGGGCGTTGCCGCGCAGGTCGACGCTGTCGAATGGCTCCCCGTCGACCGAGCCGCTGTACGCACCCGGCTGGCCCGTGATCCTCCAGGTCATGTCCATGGAGAAATCTCCGTTCCCCATCGTCACGGCCCAGGTGCCGCGCGGGTCCACCGGTCCCTCGGCGTCGCCGCCGGAGCTGCGCGTGGATCCCTCGACGGCCGTGTGGACGCCGTCGACAAAAACGTGCCGAACTTCGGTTCCTTCGGCGAAAGGAGCGCCGGTCGCGACCACGACGTTGGCGATCTTGCCGGGCTCGATCGTCCCGAGAATCGCGTCGACGCCGAACATCGCCGCCGGGTTCGTGGTCAGGGCGGCGAGCGCCGTGTCCTCGGAGAGGCCGGCCTCGATCGCCTTGCGGACGTTATCGGCGAAGTTCCCCGGGTCGACGCCGTCGGCGGTGAAGGCGAACGTGACGCCGGCGGCCTCCAGCGCCGCAGCGTTGGTCGGGGCGTCCTCCCAACGCCGCATGGCCTCGTAGCTGACGTCGAGATTGGCGTCGTCGTTATCGCCGATCGAGGGCTTGTCCGGGTAGTCGAGGGGAACGACCACCCGGGCACCGGCCTCGGCGATCGCGGCGGTCATCTCGTACTCGTTCCCGTTCCCCTTGATGATGGGTGAGAGGCCGAATTCCTGCGCGATCGTCAGGGCGCGCTTGGCGTCGCGGGTGTTCGAGGCGTCGAACATGACGGCCTGATCGCCGGCGAGCGCCGGCATCAGGGCGGTGTATGCCGGGTTGGTCTCGGGCCGTGCCAGACCGGTCGGGTCATTGGCGTAGCTGTTTTCCCACGTGGCCTGGCGCTGGGTATCCAGCAGCACCTGACGGATCAGCGAGATCACGCCCATCGCCGAGGATGGGTAGCCGCGGCCGAAGCCGCCGCTGGAGAAGCCCACGGTCTGCGTGACCGAGTCGCCGAGCACCATTTCTTCGGTCTCCGTCTCACGCAGGGCTACGAGGACGCTCTGTCCCCGATAGATCCCCTCCTGGGGCAGCACCAGGGCTGCCGTGAAGCCGGCGTTGCGGAAGCTCTCGATCTGCCCGTCTTCGTTGGTCAGGTTGTCGGCCTGGACGAATTCGGGGTGGACCTTGTCGTTCACTCCGGGGGCGCCGAGCTCCAGCATCTGCAGCTGGGCCCCGCCGCCCCCACCCCCGCGGCCACCACGAGCGCCGCCGCGGGCCGCAGCCCCGGCGGCTGCCTCGGGCGCCTGGATGGCCACCTCCGACGCCGCGTCGATCCAGCCGGCGTACACCGTCATGCCGGCTCCGTCGATGACGCGGGCGTCCGCCGGAGCGGCACCGCCTGCCTCGACGGACTCGATGAGGCCGTCCCGCAGTACCACCGTAGCGTTGTCCATCTGATTGCCGGGGGCGGTGAGCACGGTGGCGCCTGTAATCGCCCAGGCAGAACGACGTTGCGCTGCTTCGGCGGACTGGCCGACCGAGGCCAGCGCCACGATCAACGCCATGGCGGGCACAGCGAGGCGCGCTGCCCGCGGCGACGGCCGGGCCGCTCGCGATAGCAGGGGGGAACGGGTCCAGTGGAAGCGTTTCATCGGAGAGTCTCTCCCGGCGTTGTCTGTCCCTCGGCCTGCCCCGGCGTGGACGGGGGCAGGCGGGACGCACTGCGAACGGTTCGTACAGGCCACGGTATGGGGTTGGAGAGTCCCCGGCTTGCCGCGGCACCAGCCGGAGCCCAAATGAAACCCAATCGAGACGCCAGGTCAAGGATCCCCTTGACGAACGGGGTCAGGCGCTGTTACCAACCCGCCGCCGGTGGCGCTCACGCCGGGGCCTTTGCTCGAGTGGCGCGGTGGCGCCGGAGGACGGGGGATCCGTGGAAAAGAAACAACAGTCGACGAGCGATGGGTCCGGGCCGACGTTGGTCAGGGCCATGGGCCGCTGGGACCTGACCGCTGTCGGCGTGAACCAGGTCATCGGCAGCGGCGTATTCGTCATGCCCGCTACCGTCGCCGCGGCAGTCGGCATCGCCGCGAGCCCGCTTCCGTGGATCGCAGCCGGCGTGGCCAACGCCCTCATCGTCCTTTGCTTCGCCGAGGCCGGAACACGGTTCCGCGAGGCGGGAGGGCCCTACGCGTACGCCCGTACGGCGTTCGGGCCCTTCGTCGGGTTCGAGGTCGCCTGGATGATGTGGGTCACACGGGTGGTCTCGCAGGCGGCGCTGGCGAACGCTCTGGCGCTTTATGTCGGTAGGTTCTGGGGCCCGGCGGAGGCAGGCGGGCGCCAGGTTTTCGTCGAGGGCGCGAGCGGCGGAGCGGGGCGTATCCTGGTACTGACGATCAGCATTGCGGCGCTCGCTGCGGTCAACTTCGTCGGCGTTCGCTACGGCTCGCTGGCGATCAACTTCTTCACCGTCTCGAAGCTCGCTCCACTGGCCGCATTCCTGGTGGTGGGCGTGTTCTTCATCGAGCCGGCGAGGTTCGAAGGCATGTTCGACCTCGAGCAGGGTGGCTTCGGCGCCGCGGTGCTGATGCTGATGTTCGCCTTCGGCGGGTACGAGCTCATCACCGTCCCGGCCAGCGAGTCACGCTCGCCCCGTCGCGACGCGCCACGCGCCCTGCTCCTGACGATCGGGATCGTCTGCGCCGTCTATTTCCTCGTGCAGCTCGTCGCGGCGGGCACATTGCCCGGGCTCGACACGTCCGAAACGCCGCTCGCCGATGCGGCCGAGGCGTTCGGTGGCGCCGGATTCGGTGTCCTCATCGCCATCGGCGCCTTGCTGTCGATCGCCGGCAGCAACGCCGGTTCGATGCTCGCCGGGCCGCGCTTGACCTACGCGATGGGGGAGAAGGGACAGCTCCCGAAGATCTTCGCCCACGTTCACCCGCGTTTTCGCACTCCGGACGTTTCGATTCTCGTGTTCGCCGGGGTCGCCTGGGGGTTGGCTCTCACCGGGACGTTCGCGCAGCTCGCGACGCTGAGTGCGGTGGCGCGGATCGTCTTCTACATGGCGACCTGCGCCGCCGTTCCCGTGCTGCGTCGCACCGTAGCCGCGCCGGACGACGCCTTCGAGCTTCCCGGCGGAGTGCTGATCCCGGGACTCGCCCTGGCTGTCAGCATGGTCATCCTCACCGGCGCGAGCTGGGCGGATCTGCAAGGCGGTGGACTGGCGCTGCTGATCGGCGCAATCCTCTACTTCGTCGCTCGACGGGCCTGACCGGTCAGCCGTCGTCGTCGGCCGTCGACGGCGCGCAGGCGGCGTCCGTCGTCCCGGTGGCGGCCTGCATCCCCGGCGGTGGCCTACCTCAGTCGTAGACGACCTCCTCGATGATCTCCAGGACCATTTGCACGCCGCGCCGGACGTTTTGCACGCTGACCCGTTCGTCGTTGCCGTGGATGCGGTTCGACTCGTCCGGCGTGAGGATCTCGGGGCCGTAGCCGTACGCCACGATGTCCATGTCGCGGAAGAAGTGGCTGTCCGTGAAGCCGCTGGAGACCGAGGGGACGACCTTGCTGTTGGGGAAGTGTCGGGCGCTGACCCGCTCGATGGCTCGGTACAGCTCCGTATCCGTTGTGGACACGGCGGGCGTGAACCCCATGATCACCTCGATGTCGATCGCCGGGTCGTTGATGATGACCGAGAGCTGCTCGATGAACGCCTGTGGATCCTGGTCGGGCAGCAGGCGGCAGTCTATCTGGGCCGTCGACGACGGCGGCACGACGTTGATCTTGCCGGAGCCCTCCAGCATCGTGATCGAGCAGGTATTGCGCGTCAGCGCGTGCAGGAACGGGTCGTAGAGCTGCAGCTCGAGCAGGAAGCCGGGATCACGGATCGCCTGCGGCATGTTGGCGAAGCGCTCAGCCCAGCGCGGGTCGGCGTCGGGCGCGATCGCCTTGAAGTACGCGTCCACTGCCGGCACCATGCGCGGCTCGAATTCGTAGTTGTCGATCTTGGCCAGGGCCTGCACCAGTCGGGTCACCGCCGACGTGACGCGGGGCCGCGAGCCGTGCCCGGGCTCGTCGACGGCAGTTATCTCGAGCCACCAGGGCACCTTTTGCGTTACCTCGACCTCGAACGCCAGGGTCGTGTCGGCGGGTATGTCGGCGGTGTTGACGGCTTCGTCGCCCAGCACCGTGCCGCCGCCTCCCTCGTTGAGAATCAGTCCCACGCCGTCGAATAGCTCGGGGCGGTTTTCCGCCAGCCAGCCGGCGCCGAAGAAGCCTCCCGCCTCCTCGTCCGCGGTCGCCATGAAGATGACGTCGCGGTTGAGCGGGCGGCCGGACGCGTGTAGGGCGAGGAAGGCTTGCAGGTGCTGGATGCCGAGCCCCTTGGTGTCGAGCGTGCCGCGACCGTAGACGAAGCCGTCGCGGACGGTGCCGGCGAGAGGATCGACGGTCCAGTGCTCCATATCGGCCGGCACGACATCGATGTGATGCAGGAGGATCAACGCCGGTTCGTCGCCGCCCTCGAGCCGGGCCCAGATGTTGCCGCGGCCCGGGGCTGACTCGACCGTCTCATAGGGGATTCCGGTGGCGTCGAAGATGGACTCGAAGAAGGCGACGCCGCGGGTCTCGTTCCCCGGAGGGTTGATCGTGTCGATACGGATGTATTCCTGCAACCGATCGACGGCCTGGTCCTGCAGGGCTTCCAGGTCGATCGGGCTTTGCCGCATCGGTGGCCCGACCCGGCTCTCGCGGGGCGCCAGGGTGATCGGACCCTCCCGGGTCGGCGTGCCCGTCGGGCTTTCTCCAGGCACGAGCGCGGAAACGACGATGAACAGGGCGACAAGGGCGACTCTCATGGTGCGGGGCTCCCGGCTACATCGTCAGCAGAACGGCGAGGATCTCGATGCCGTCCCAGAGGTTGCGAATCTTGAGATTCTCGTTGGGCGAGTGCTGGTTGTTGTCGTGATTCACGGTCGGCACGGTGATCGTCGGAAGTCCGAGCGTCTCGGTGAACGCGTAGAGGGGCACGCTGCCGCCGGTCGTTGGCAGCGCCACCGGGTCGACCTGGAAGGCGTCGCGCAGGCGTCCGATGACCGCCTGGCTGACGGCCAGGTCCATCGACGTGCGGGCGGCCGGGTAGCCGAACTCGCCGCGGGTCATCTTCGCCAGCAAGGGGTACCGCGCCCGGGTCTCGGCATCCGGTTCCTCCTCGACCAGATGGAAGCCCTGCGCACGAACATGATTCGCCAGTCGCTCGGCCTGCGCATCGGGGCGGATGTCGAGCACCAGCCGCAGGTCGAGCTCGGCGATCGCTGCGTCGGGGACGATCGTTCGGGTCTCCGCGCCCACCCAGGCGCTACGCAGGCCCCGCACATTGAGCGACGGATAGGTGATCGCCTCAACGCGGCGCTCCCAGACGCCTTCCGGCCGCGCGAAGCCGAGAGCGGCGGGCGACTGGGCCGGGTCGTCGGGTACGAGCTCGAGGGCGCGTCGCTCGGTCGGCGTCAACGCGATCCGGTCGTCGTACCAGCCATCGATGAGAACCCGGCCGGTGTCGGGGTCCTTCATGGAAGCGAGGAGCTGGGCGAGGCGCATCGCCGGATTCGGAGCCCAGTTGCCATAGTGCCCGCTGTGAAGGGGCTGCGCCGGGCCGTAGACCGTCAGCTGGACCGAGGTGATGCCCCGGGCGCCGAAGTTGAGCGTCGGGCGGCCCGACGGGTGCTTGGGGCCGTCGGCGAACAGGACGACGTCCGCGGCGAGCTTGTCACGGTAGCGTTCGGCCACCTCGTTCATGTGGGGCGAGCCGGCCTCCTCGTCGCCCTCGAAAAGGAATTTGATGTTCGAGGACGGCGAAATGCCAGCTTCCCGCATGGCGTCCAGCGCCGCCAGCAACATGATGATGGGCGAGCGGTCGTCGCTGGCGGACCGCGCGTAGACACGCCATTCGGGGTCGATCGTCCCCGTGGGGACGGGAATGATCTGGGCGCCGTCCTCCAGTCGCCCGTGGCGGAAGACCGGCTCCCACGGCTGGTGCCCGACCCAGCGGGAAGGGTCGGCCGGTTGACCGTCGTAGTGACAGTAGAAGAGCAGTGTGCGCTGTGCGCCGGGCACGTTGAGCTCGCCGAAGACGTACGGCGCCCCGCCGGTCTCGATCAGCTCCGACGCGACGCCACGAGCCTCGAAGGCGCGGCGGAGCCACTCCGCGTTGCGACGGATATTGGGCTCGTCGTCGGCGACGTTGGGGATACGGAGCAGCTCCAGCAGCTCACCGATGATGCGGTGCTCGTTCGATTCTCGAAAGGTTCGGGCGGCGGCCACGACCTCCGCCCCATCGCCTTGCCGTGCTGTTGCCACGGCGCCGGCGACGATCTGCGGTAGCGAGACCGCCAGCACGATCGCGAGGCCCAGGAACCACCTACGGCTGCTCATGACTTGCTCTCCTGCGTTTCGATGAATCCTGTCGAACCCCGATGCACTCCGCTGAGCGCCCGGATGCTGCGATCAGCTGACCACGCGCAGCGCCGCGCTCTTGATCAAACAAGTAACCTCGATACCCGGGGCCAGGTCCAGTTCCTCCACCGCGTCGTCGGTAACTTCTGCCCAGATTCTCTGCTCGTCCAGGGTCAAGGCGACGAACACCCGCCCGGAGCGCGGCACCAGCTCGGCCACCGTCGCCGGCAGACGGTTCCGTGCCGAGAGCCCCGATGTTTCCCCGCGCGCCAGCATGACGTCGGAGGCGGCGAACTCGACGAAGAGGGGGCCGTTCTCCACCGCTGCGCCGGCGGGCAGTCTCACCGCGATACCGCGATCGCCGATGTGGCCAAAGGCGTCGCCGGTCTCGTCGATCGTGACGACGATTCGCAACAAGTTTACCGGCTCGCCGGCGGCAACCACGGAACCCGCTCCGAGCACCCGGTCCGGCGGGCCCTGCTCGGCCACCATGCCGTCGGAGACGGCGACGACCCAGTCGGCCAGACGCTGCACCTCCGAGCGGTGATGGGAGACGTACAACATCGGCACGCTCCATTCGTGCACGACCCGGGCGACGTAGCTCAGGATCGTGTCGCGATGGGGCTCGTCGACGGCGGCGACGGGCTCGTCGAGGAGAAGCAACTCCGGGGAGCTCATCAGAGCGCGACCGAGGGCGACCCGCTGCTTCTCGCCGCCGGAAAGCGAATGTGGCATTCGCTGCAACAGCGATTCCAGCTCCAGCACGGAGACCATGCGGTCGAACGCCGGGCCGTCGGCAGGCTCGCCCGCCCGCGGGTGGTCGTGCCCCCCGCGATTCCGCCCTGCTGGGCCCCTGTCGTTAGGCCGCCCGCCGTGGGTCCGGTGGGCCGTGGCGCGCCCGTGGCCGAAACGCAGGTTGCGCTCCACCGTGAGGTGGGGGAACAGACGTTGGTCCTGAAAGACCACGCCCAGCCGGCGCTCCTCGGGGGGGACGCTGACGCCGGCGGAGGTGTCGAGCAGCACGCGACCGTCCCAGACGATCCGGCCCGCTTCGGGTTGGACGAAACCGGCGATCATCATCAGCAGCGACGTCTTGCCGGACCCGGACGGGCCGAACAGGGCGGTGGTGGAATGCGCCGAGGTGAAGTCGATGTCGGCGCGGAACCCGCCGTCGAATCGATGCTGGCAACGGACCTCGAGCTTCATCGCCTACTCCCTCGTCTCTCGAGCCATTCGCTCGTGGCCAGGGCCGCCGCCGCCAGTACCACGGATACGAGCGCGAGGCGCAACGTTCCGGCGCCGTCGGCGCGGTTCAGCTCCGAGAACACCGCCAAGGGCAAGGTCTGGGTGGCGCCGGGGATGTTGCCGGCAAACGTGATGGTGGCGCCGAACTCTCCCAGGCTGCGGGCGAAGGCCAGAACGGCCCCGGCGACGATGCCGCCGCGGGCGAGCGGCAAACTGACGCTGAAGAACGTGTCGACGCGGCTCGCCCCGAGCGAGCGGGCCGCTTCCTCGAGGTGCGGATCGACCCCTTGGAACGCCAGCCGAATGGCCCTGACCATGAGCGGGAAGCCGAGCGCCGCGCTGGCGATGGCGGCGGCCCACCAGGTAAACGGGACGCGGACCCCGAGTGTCTGCTCGAGGAACGTGCCGAGGGCGCTCTGCCGCCCGAACATCCGGAGAAGCAGGTATCCGGTGACGACCGGGGGGAGCACCAGCGTCAGGTTGACGAGCGTCTCGACCAACCACTTGCCGCGAAACTCGTACCGGGCCAGCGACCAGCCCATGGCGATGCCCGCGGGCAGCGACAGCAGCACCGCGACGAAGGCAACGCGCAGGCTCAGCGCCACGGCTGTCCATTCGGCGGCGCTCAGGCCCATGGTGCGCACTCGCTGGCTCGGGACACGGCCTCGGTCGGTGGCGGTCAGCCGCCGGGCTCGCTGAACCCTCGTTCGATGAAGTGGGCGCGGCCCCGCGCCGACGTGAGGAAGTCGTATACAGACCTCGCCGCGGCGTGGGAATCCTGCAGCAGCACTAGAGGATATTCGATCGGTGCGTGCAGTTGGGTATCGAAGTCGGCGATAACGCGTACCCGCTCGCTGCTGGCGGCATCGGTTGCGTAGACGAACGCCGCGTCCACCTGGCCGCCGGCCGCAAGAGCCAAGGCGGCGCGGACATCCACCGTGGGGATCAGGCGGACCTCGATGGCTTCCCACATGCCGAGGCGACGTAGAGCCTCGGACGCGTACACGCCCGCGGGAACGGCCGCCGGGTCGGCGATGGCGAAACGCTCGGCGGCACGCGTCGCGAGGAGGTCGGTGAGCGGCATGAGTGGAAGATCGGAGGTGGCGGGCACGACCGCTACCAGGCGGTTTCCCGCGATCGAGGCCCGTTCTGCCACCGGCCGCGAGCGCGCCACGTAGTCCACCCACTCGCTGCTGGCCGCCAGCATCAGGTCCGCCGGAGCACCCTCTTCGATTTGTCGAGCCAGGGTGGCGCTCGAGGCGAAGCTGACGACGACGGCCTCACCGGTGGCGGCCTCGTACTCGGCGATTGCCGATTCCACCGCGTCGATGGTGCTTGCGGCGGCCAGGAGTACCGGAGCGGGATCCCGGGGCGCCGCTCCGCTGCAGCCGGCGAGCAGGTGCAGAGCTGCGAGTATCGCGGTCGAGCGCCGGCGCCGGGGTCGCTCGCGATTCCGGGGGGCGAGGAGAGCGGGTCGGTGACGCGTCATGAAGGCAATGTCGTTTCGGCTCCGCCCCTGCATCGTGCCGCGGATCGCGGCTCGATCGAGGACGAAATGATACTAGCGGGATCGTTCAAGGAGCGTACACGGCGAAAAGGAGTGCGAACGATGCGTCGCCGCGCCGCTTCGTCAGGGCGTCGAACGATCCCACTGGAATGTCGGCCCGCCGGCGGTCAAACTCGTTGCGGGTAACGGGCGGCTTGGCACAGTTGGGCTGGCCGTGATCGAGTGAGGCGCCGGGCGGACGGGTGGCGCCTGTGGGTGATGACAAGGAGGCGTCGATGGCGCGGCTGACCAAGCTCTACACGCGAACCGGTGACGGCGGCACGACACGCCTCGGCGCCGGGACCGAGGTGCCGAAGGACTCGCTTCGGGTCGAGGCGTACGGAACCGTGGACGAGCTCAACGCCTGCCTCGGCTACGCCGTGAGCCTCGGTGTGTGCGAGCGGCTGGGTCCCGAATTGAAGACCGTGCAGAACCGACTCTTCGATCTCGGTGGCGATCTGGCGACGCCCGCCAGCGAACAACCCGAGTTTCACGTGCCGCGCATCGAGGCGCGGCACGTCGAAGCACTCGAGCGTCTCATCGACGAGCTCACCGAGGCGGTCGGTCCGCTGGAGAATTTCGTTCTGCCCGGCGGCGCGCCGGCGGCCGCGGCGCTACACGTGGCGCGAACGGTGTGCCGGCGGGCCGAGCGCCGTGTCATCGCCTTGTCTCGTGTCGAGGACATCGGCGAGCACATGGTGCCCTTCGTCAACCGCCTCTCCGACGCGCTCTTCGTCATGTCGCGCTTCGAGAACCTGCAGGCGGAGGTGCCCGAGCCGCTCTGGGAGCCCGGGCAGTAGCCGACGCCCTGGCTCGACTCGTTCGACCCAGCGGACCGGACACCGTCGTCGCCCGAGCGGTCAGATCGGAGTAGCCTCCCAGGCCGGCTGATCGCCGGTTCTGACTTTTAACGGCTGTGTCCGCGTAATTATACTTATGAGTGCTTTTTTATCTTTAGGAACAGCGAAGAATGACCTACGCTTGCGCTGAGTGAGGGCAGGACCGGTTTTCTGCTCGGGGATTGATGTATGCTCAAGTCGGCGTTATTGCCGCGTGAAATCGAGGAACGGCCCGATGGGCGAAGGTAGGGGAAAACTCGAGGGCTTGATTGGTGATTTGCAGGCCAAGAAGGCCGAGCTCGAGAAGCTCATCCAAGAGTACGACGTGATGCTGCCGCATCTCGCCAAGGCCCGCGACGCGCTCGACGAGGCAGGGATCACCGAAACCGGCCCGACGCAGCCGGCACCGCAGGCGCCGGCACCGCAACCCGCGGCCGCCGCACCCGCCGCCGCCGCCGAGGCGGCCCCGGAGGCGGCTCCGGAGGCACCGGAGCAACAAGCTGCCGCCGGAGAGCCCGCGGCGGAGGACGGCGAGGCGGCACCCGCCCGCCGCTCGATCGCATCCTTGGTCGCGGAGGACGAAGCGGCGGGCGACGAAGCGACACACTGAGCCGGGCCCCACTCACTGACATCGCTTCCCGGCGCGAGGGAACGACGTGCAAGCGGTCGAGCTGTATTTCGATTTCGTTTCCCCGTACACGTACCTGGCCCTTACGCAAGTAGAGCCTTTCGGCCGGCGCCACGAGGTTCGCTGGCAGCTGATGCCTGTCGTGTACGGCGCCTTGCTGGACGCCACCGGCCTGGTCGGCCCGGCAGAAATCGCGGTGAAGCGGCGTTACACCTTCCGCGACGTCGTGCGCACCGCCCGGATGCTCGGCGAGCCACTGGTCGGTCCGCCCTCTCACCCTTTCCGCTCGCTCGAGGCGCTGCGTGTGGCCGTCGTCTACCGCGATCACCCGGACGCGCTGGGCCTCGTCGTGGCGCTGGCGCGGGCGTGCTGGGGTGAGGGGCGGGATCTGACTGATATCGGCGTTCTGAAGGATGTCGTTGCCCACGCCGGACTCGACCACGACGACCTCGAAGAGCGGCTGGGACGCGACGAGACGAAGCAGACCCTGCGCCGGAATACCGACGAGGCGTTGGCAGCCGGCGTATTCGGTGTGCCGACGTTCCGCCTCGGCCGGGAGCTCTTCTGGGGGCATGATCGAATGGACCAGCTATCCGCCCGCCTGCGAGGAACACTGTGCGAGGGAGACGCCGAGGAGTCCCGTGCCGCCACACTCGAAGCCCGCCCCCGCGGCGCGGATCGCCGCGCGGTCGCCGCCCCGCCTGACGGTGATTCGACAGAAGGCGACCGGTAAACTAGAAGTCTGTGACTTTCACTGCGGACTCCCGGAAACTATGAAGATCGCGCGCTCGGCCGTGGCCCCGATCGGCACCGGTGGATTCCGCCACCGGGTCTTCGAGGCTTTCTGCCTGTTCCTCGTGGCGGCATGTTGTCTCCTGGTCGCGTGGTCCCAGACGCGAGGCGATGATCTCCTCGATCTCGAGGCCGGCGCCATCGTCCTGAACGTGACCAGCGAGTACGATGACTGGCCGGCGTTGGCGCTGCTGGACCACAACCCGCACACGGGATGGGCGAGCCGCCGAGGCCACGTCGGACCGAACACCATCGTCCTCGAGCTACCGCAGAGCCACACGATCGAGTCGATTGCCGTCGACAACACGCAGGCGCAGGAACACGACCACCCGGGAATCTCGGCACGGGAGATCGAGGTCTGGTTCTCCACCGAAGGTCCGGACACGGGCTACGACCGCGTAGCGAAGGTCGAGGCGACTCGCGGTGGACGTGAGCAGTTCCCGCTTTCGCCCGGACGGACGGCGCGGTGGATCAAGTTGGTGGTCAACTCGAACTGGGGAAGCGATCAGTTCACCGAGATCATGGAGCTGGAGGCCTACGGCTCGCCGGTCGGTCGGTTGGTAGAGCGCCGGTTGATATCGGGCACCTACCTGACCAACTTCGGCCCCTTGTATCTAGAGGAATCCGGGGACCGCGTGCGCGGCTGCTACGACGACGGCTCCGCGGTGGTCCGCGGACGCATCGAGGGGCGCATGATGCGCCTGGACTGGGAGGACGAGTACGGCACGGGTATCGCCTTGCTGGCGGTCTCGGCCGGCGGTGGCTTTCTCAACGGTCTTTGGTACGAGGGGACCGTGCTCCAGGGCACCTGGCGGGGCCCGCTGGATCCCGGCGACCCCGAGCCGCCGTGCGAAATCGGCGAGGTCCCGTGGGTCGACGAATAGGCGGAGAGCGACGCGCCATGCGGGACTACGAGCGAGAACACGTCGACTTCGACCTCCAGGCGCCGGAACGTTTCAACTTCTGCCGTGACGTCTTCGACCCGTGGGCCGAAGATCCCGAGAAGGTCGCCCTCGTCTGGGTCGACGACGACGGGCACGAGGTTCGCCGAACGTTCACCGGTCTGAAGGAGGAGTCCAAGAAGCTCAGCGCGGCGCTGGCACGGCAAGGCGTGCGGCGCGGCGACGTCGTCATGGTGATCTTGCCGCGGGTGATCGAGTGGTGGGTCGCGAACCTGGCCTGCCTGCGAATGGGTGCGGTGGTATGTCCCGGCACGACCCAGCTCAAGGCCAAGGACGTTGCCTATCGGCTCGATGCGGCCGACGCCGTCGGCGTGATCACCGACGCCGCCGGGGCGGACGAGGTCGATGCCGCCCTTTCGCCGGCATCGGAGGTGCGCTCGAAGATCGTCGTGGGCGGGCCGAGGAAGGGATGGGCGACGTATGCGGAGCTCATCGAAGCGGAATCGGGCCATTTCGAGACCGTCGACTCGCTCGCCGACGAGCCGGCGATTCTGTATTTCACCTCCGGAACGACGGGGTTGCCCAAGATGACGCTGCACACGCACGCCTCGTACCCTCTCGGGCACCGCATCACCGGGCGCTTTTGGCTCGACCTCGGCGAGGACGACTTGCATTGGAACGTCACCGACACCGGTTGGGCGAAGGCCGGCTGGAGCTCGCTTTTCGGTCCCTGGAACATGGGGGCGACGGTATTCGTGTACCACACCGCCAAGGTCGAGCCGGCCAGGTTGCTCGACGTGCTGGCGTCCCACCCGATCACGACCATGTGCGCCGCCCCGACGATCTATCGGATGTTGGTGCTCGAGGACCTGAGCTTGCGGAGGTTCCCCAAGCTCAGGCACTGCGTCGCCGCGGGCGAGCCGCTGAACCCGGAGGTGATCGAGGTATGGAAGGAGGCGACCGGTCTGGGCATTCGCGACGGCTACGGCCAGACCGAGACCGTCTTGCTGGCGGGTAGCTTCCCCGGCACCGAGGAGCGCCCCGGGTCGATGGGCAGGCCGGCGCCCGGGTTCGACGTCCGCATCATCGACGACGACGGCCTCGAGCAGCCACCGGGGCAGGAGGGAGACATCGGCGTCCGCGTGGTGCCACGGCGACCTCTGGGGATTTTCAAGGAGTACTGGAAGGACCCCGATCGCACGGCATCGGCACACCGCGGCGACTGGTACGTCACCGGCGACCGGGCGATCCGTGACGAGGACGGCTACCTCTGGTTCGTCGGCCGTGCCGATGATGTCATCCTGTCGGCCGGATACCGCATCGGGCCGTTCGAAGTCGAGAGCGCGCTGCTGGAGCACGACGCGGTGGCGGAATCCGCCGTCGTCGCCAGCCCGGACGAGCTTCGGGGCGAGCTGGTGAAAGCGTTCGTCGTCGTTGCTCCCGGCTACGAGCCTTCCGACGAGCTGGCGCGCGAGCTGCAGGATCACGTCAAGTCCGCCACCGCGCCCTACAAGTACCCCCGCCGGGTTGAATTCGTCGCTTCATTGCCCAAGACGGTGAGCGGGAAGATCAAGCGGGCCGACCTGCGGGAACGGGAGCGAGGCGGCTAGCAGCCCGTGGTGAACGTGTGGTGGTCTGGCGAGGGGAAGTCGCGTGGGAGGACAAGGCCGGGCTGCTAGGTCGCTGACACGGCGGGGAGTTCCTTCACCAGGCGCTCGAAGCGTGGGTCGCCGCGCAGCGCGTCGAAATCGCTGTCGTTTTCAACCCAGGCCTTGTGCCCGAAACCGTTGTCAACGGCGTTTCGCAGGGCCGCGATTCCCTCGTCGACCTGCTCCAAACGGGAGTAGATGCACGCCAGCCCGTACAGCGTGTAGGGATCGTCCGGGGCGAGGGCGGCGGCCCGCTCGGCGCGGGCTATGGCGGCCTCGATGTCGCCATCCTGCAGCAAGGCGTCGGCGAGCAGGTAGTTCGCCCGCGGATCCTCGGGGGCGAGCTCGAGCATGCGCTCCAGCCTCTCCTTGGCACGCGACGCAGCTTCCCGGGCCCTCGATTCGTCGCCCATCGTCCGATAGGTGAACCCCAGCAGTGTCAGTGCCTGAGCTTCGTCCTTGTCCGCCTCGGCGGCCTCCTCGTACAGGCGGCACGCTTTTTCGTGCTTGCCTTGGGCGAAGCAGGTGCGAGCGTAGAAGTAATAGGCTTCGAAGAGCGACGGGTCCAACCGAATAGCCTCCTCGAAGGCCAGCTCCGCTTCCGCGTAGCGCTGGCTCAACGACACCGCCAGGCCGCGCGCCGCGTGCGCCTCGGCCAGACCCCGATGGAGCGACAAGGCGTGCTTGCTGGCGTTGCGGGCGAACTTCAGGTTCGTGTTGGTGGGCTCGAAGTACATGAACAGATAGGCATAGCAGTCGGCAAGGCCGGCGTACGCGAGTGCGTAGCTGGGGTCTTCGGAGATGGCCAGGTGGAACATCTTCGTCGCTTCGTCGACGCTCTTCTTGTTCGACCTGAAGAAGAGCCGGCGGCCGCGCAGGTAGTGCTCGTACGCCTCGCTGTTGCGCGTCCCCGCGCTGCCGATCGCCCGCAGCTGCGCGTCGCTCAGTCTTAGGTCGAGCGCACCGGCGACGCCGCGCGCGACCTCGTCCGCGATGGCGATGAGCTCGGTAGTCGCGCCGTCGAAAGTGCGCGTCCAGAGCGTGTTTCCCGTTCCCACGGCGACCAGCTCGACCCCGATCGTCGGTCGTTCGCCGCCGCGGGTGACGGCGCCAACGAGAACGGTGTCGACTCCCAGTCGCTCGCCCGCCTCCACCGGAGAGACGCCGTGGTCACCGAGGGCATTGCTCGAGGCCCGGGCCCCGACGGTCAGCCCCTCGAGGCGCGACAGGTCGGCGCGCACCTCCTCGACGATGCCTTCGCAAAGGTGGGCCTGGTCGTCGGTACCGCTGAGGTCGCGGAAGGGCAGCAGCGCCAGGCGAATGGAGAGTCGATCAGCCATGCTGCGGCGAGGTTGCGGTGGCGGGCACATCGTTGCAATCGACGGACGGATGCCGGCAGGCACCGTCGGGACGCTAGCTCAAGAATACACCCGGAGCCCGAGCGACGGGCGGCGTCGTTGCCGCTGCCCGGATGGCATCGTCGCCGCCCTCCGGATCGCATCGTCGCCGCCCACCGGGTTGCGCTGTCGTTGTCCTCTGGATCGCCTTGTCGCCGTCGGGCTCTCAGCGACTGGTGATCGAGCGCACCTTGGTCAGCAGCATGTCGACGGCCACCGAGTTCGATCCGCCCTCGGGGATGATGATGTCGGCGTACCGCTTGCTGGGCTCGACGAACTTCAGGTGCATGGGCCGCACCGTACGCTCGTATTGCTCAATCACCGACTCAAGCGTGCGCCCGCGCTCGTCGAGGTCGCGTTTCAGCCTCCGGATGAAACGGATGTCGGCGTCCGTGTCGACGAAGATCTTGATGTCCATCAGATCGCGCAGGTCGGGGTCCGCGAGGATGAGGATTCCCTCGACGATGATCGCCCGGCGGGGCTCGACGAGCTGCGGCTCCTTTTCGCGTGCGTGCAACGCGAAGTCGTACCGGGGTGCCTTGACCGGTCGCCCTTCACGCAGCTGCTGCAGGTGACGCACCAGGAGCGAGGTTTCGAGGGCGTCTGGATGGTCGTAGTTGAGCGCTCCGCGATCTTCCAGCGACAGCTCGGGGTGGTCCTTGTAGTAGTCGTCGTGCTCGACGAAGGTGACCGCCTCGTCTCCGAGGCTGTCGATGATCTTGGAGACGACGGTAGTCTTTCCGGAACCGGTGCCGCCGGCTACGCCGATAACGAGCGGTCGCATGGAGGATCTCCGTTTCATGCCAGAACCAGCCACTTTTACCACGGGCCGAAGCCGTCCATGACCGCCATCGCTTTTCGCCCCCGTCACTATCGAGTCGAGGATCCGGCGAGCGGCCTGCTGGCGTTCATTGTCATCGACGATACGTCGCTCGGGCCGGCTGCCGGCGGGATCCGGACGGCGGCATACGCCAGCGAAGCGGCGGCGCTGTCGGATGCGCGTGCGCTGGCCCGCGCCATGACCTACAAGTGCGCGCTCGCGGACCTGCCCGCCGGCGGCGGCAAGGGGGTCGTCGTGCGGCGGCAGGGGATGGACCGGGGCGCCGCGTTCGAGCGCCTGGGAGAATTCGTCGAGAGCCTGGCGGGCGAGTTCCGTACCGCCGGCGACCTGGGGACCACCTCGGCGGACCTCGATGCGATGTCGTCGCGCACCGGCTACGTCCACACCGACGAGCCCGGTCTGGCCGCGTCGGTCGGCCGCGCCTGCGTTCGCGCCATGCAGGCCTGCGTCGGGCTGCGAGTCCCGGGAGCGACCGACCTCTCCGGCGTACGCGTAGCGATTCAAGGATGCGGCACCGTCGGCCGGGCCGTGGCAGATGCCGCTCGCAGCGCCGGCGCCGAGCTCCTTCTCGCGGACGTGGACGCCGCGGCGGCCGACGCCGCGGCGGCGGCAGTTTCGGGCCGGGTCGTCCGCGCGGATCGTGTCCTGCTCGCGGACGCCGACATCCTGGCTCCCTGTGCCACCGGAGGGGTCATCACCGACGAGGTGGTCGCCGGTCTGAACGTGTGGGCGGTCTGCGGCGCCGCCAACAACATCTTGGCCGACGATGCGGTCGAAGCGGCGCTCGGGCGGCGAGAAATCCTCTGGGTGCCGGACGTCATCGCGTCGGCCGGCGCCGTCATCGAGGGGCTCGGTCGCAGCATCCTCGGTCTGGATGATTGCGCCGTGCTGATTGATCGTGTGTTCGAAACGACACGCGACGTTCTCGAACGGGCCGAGCGTGAGGGTCGTCGGGCCGGCGAGGTCGCCGGGGCGGTGGCGGAACGACGGATCGAGGCCGCCCGCGACTCCGGCCGAGCCTGATCCGAGCCACGGCCGTACCGCGACGGGGCGATCAGGTGGCCGTTGCCCGCGGCCTCACTATAATTGGGGCCTGATCATCGCGTTACGCCGCCCCGTGGGCAGCTGCGAGACGGCGGCGAAGGTCTCGACAGCACCGAACGACCGGAGTGCGCATGGGAGAGCAGCAGGTCGCCAAGGCCGACGAGGGGAGCCAGCTTCGGGACTTCATGCAGTCGGTTCTCAGGGACCTCGACGCCCTCCGGTACATGCTCGACCACGACGTCTTCGAGACCGGCGTCCGGCGCCTCGGGGCGGAACAAGAGTTCTTCCTCGTGGACGAGTCGGGTCGACCGGCGTCGGCGGCGATGACGCTGCTCGATCGGCTCGACGACCCGATGTTCACCACCGAGCTCGGCCTCTTCAATCTCGAGCTCAACCTGGCCCCTCTCGACTTTGCCCCGGACTGCCTGTCGAAACTGGAGAAAGGCCTGCAGGGCAGAGTCGAGCAGTTGCGCCGCGCAGCGGACGGCATCGGTGTTCAGCCGGTGCTGACGGGCATCTTGCCCACCCTGCGGGCCTCCGACATCGGTATGCACAACATGACGCCTCGGAGTCGCTACTACGCGCTGAACGACGCGCTCAAGGCGATGAGCGGCGGGAGCTTCGGGTTGTTCTTGCGGGGCGTCGACGAGGTCAGCATCGAGCACGACTCGGTCATGCTCGAGAGCGCTTGCACCAGCTTTCAGGTTCACCTGCAGGTCGATCCGGCGGAGTTCCCGCAGTTCTACAACACCGCCCAGGTCGTCATCGCGCCGCTGCTCGCGGCGTCGACGAACGCGCCCCTGCTCTTCGGCCGCAGGCTGTGGAAGGAGACCCGGGTGCCCGTGTTTCAGCAGGCGATCGATTCCCGCGGGTCGCGCTTCTACCTGCGTGAGCGGCGCCCGCGGGTGCGCTTCGGGCAGAACTGGGTCGACGAGTCGGTCATCGAGCTGTTTGCTCAGGATGTCGCCAGCTTTCGCGTCCTGATCGCCTGTGAGCGCACGGAAGACCCGTTCGATGCGCTCGAGCGTGGCGAGGCGCCCCGCCTCGACGCGTTGCGGGTGTTTTCCGGCACCGTGTACCGCTGGAATCGTCCGTGCTACGGAGTCTGCGACGGCAAGCCCCACCTACGCATCGAGATGCGCGCGCTTCCCGCGGGCCCGAGCGTCATCGACGAGATCGCCAACACGGCGCTGTTCGTCGGGTTGATGTCGGGGTTGAGGCGGGAGATCCCGGATGTTCGGCGCCAGATGAGCTTCGCCGACGCGCGCTCGAACTTCCACGCCGCCGCCGAATTCGGGCTCGATGCGCAGATGCGGTGGTTCGGCGGCCGGGTGATCCCGGTGCGAGAGCTGCTGCTCGACGAGTTACTTCCGCTCGCCGCCAGCGCGCTCGAGAAGAGCGGGATTCAGAGCGTGGACCGGGAGCGCTTCCTCGGCGTGCTGCGCGAGCGGATCGGCTCCGGCCGCACGGGGTCCCAATGGCTGCTGGATTCGGCCGCGGAGCTCTCGCCGGAAGGGACCCGCGACGAGATCTTGACCGCGCTGACCGCGGCGACCGTCCGACGGCAGACCGAGGGTCTGCCGGTACACTCGTGGAAGCGAGCGCGACTGGAGGAGGGAATTGCCATGAAACCGATAGACCTGCGGGTCGAGGAGTTCATGACGACCGATCTGTTCTCGGTCGACCCCGAAGAGCCGCTCAGCCTGGTTGCCCATCTCATGGAGTGGAAGCATGTCCGGCACATCCCGGTCGAGGACCACGCCGGCCGGCTGGTGGGCTTGCTTTCGTGTTTCGACGTGATCCGCCGGTACGGCGAAGAAACCGCCAGCGGCGGAAAAGCAACGCCGGTGCGCGAGGTGATGAACGCGAGCCCCACGACCGTCGCGCCGGAGACTCCGATGCTCGAGGCGATTAACCTGCTGCGATCCGAGAAAGTCGATTGCCTGCCGGTGGTGAAGGACGATCGTCTCATCGGCATCGTTACCGAGCACGACTTCATTCACATCGTCGCGCGGCTGTTGGACGTGGAGGCTGTCGGAAGCTGACGAGATCTCGCCCGTGTCGAGGTGCTGTCGGCGCACGGCGGAACGAAGGGGCAGCGCAGATGTCTCGATGAGCGAGTCGGTGGCGGTCCGGGTGACGGTGAACGGTGAGGCCTACGAGCGAACGGTCGAGCCCCGACTGCTGTTGAGCGACTTTCTCCGCCACGAGCTCGAGCTCACCGGTACCCACGTGGGTTGTGAGCACGGCGTCTGCGGCGCCTGCACCGTCCTGCTGGACGGTTCCGCGGTACGGGCATGCCTGCTCTTCGCCGTCCAGGTGAGCGGCTGCGAGCTCACAACGGTCGAGGGCCTCGCTCCGGATGAAGCGCGCATGCACCCGCTGCAGGACGCGCTATGGGAAAAGCACGGGCTGCAGTGCGGCTTCTGCACCCCGGGGATCCTTCTTACCATGGTGCCCTTTCTCGACGAGCATCCACAGGCGGATGAGGGACAGATACGCGCGGCCCTGTCGGGAAACCTGTGTCGTTGCACCGGCTATCAGAACATCGTCGCCGCGGTGATGGAGGTGGTTGCCGCGCGGGCCGAAGACGCCGATGGCCAGGGTGAGGCGGGTTCGTGAGAGCCGCAACGCGCAGGTGTCGTGAGATCGCCATCGGCGAGCGAGATCGCGGGTCGCCGGCATGACGACGCGCTACTTCGGCGAGGCGATCAGGCGCAACGAGGATCCTCGATTGCTCCGCGGCGAGGCCTTGTTCGTCGATGACGTGAAGCTGCCGGGGATGCTCCATGTTGCGTTCGCCCGGAGCGATTTCGCCCACGGCCGCGTCGGCGCCGTGGACGTCGAAGAGGCCCGGCGGGTGCCGGGCGTCGTCGGGGTCTTCACCGCGGACGATCTCGGGCCCCTGTGTCGTCCCGGTCCGTTGCTGGTGCCGCCGCCTCCGAACATCGAACGGCTGACGTTCCACGAGCGCACGCAGGTGCCGTTTGCACGCGACAAGGTACGTCACGTCGGCGAGCCGCTAGCCGCCGTGGTGGCCGAAAGCCGCTATGCGGCGGAGGACGGGGTCGCCTGCGTCGTTGCCGACATCGACCCGCTGGACGCGGTGGTGGACCTGGAGTCGGCGCTCGCCGACGGCGCCCCGCTGGTTCACGACGATCTCGAGTCCAACATGATGGCGCACGTGATGCAGGAGAAGGGCGACTACGCCAGCGCCCGGGACCAAGCCGAATACGTTGTTGCACGCCGCCTCCACTACGACCGCGGCACCGCCGCGGCGATGGAAAACCGCGGCGTCGTGGCCGATTGGGATCCGCGTGGACGGCTTCTGCGAGTGTGGGACACCACGCAGGCGCCGATCCCGCTGCGCAACGGCCTAGCGGCGATGTTCGACCTGTCGCAGACCGAGGTCCAGGTGATCGCGCCGTTCATCGGCGGAGGCTTCGGTCCGAAGATCATGATGTTTTACCCGGAGGAGGTCGTCGTTACCTGGCTCGCCCTCCGTCTGGCTCGGCCGGTGAAGTGGATCGAGGACCGGCGCGAGAACTTCTTCGCCACGACGCAGGAGCGCGGCCAGGTTCACGATGCCGAGTTCGCGTTCGCCGGCGACGGGACAATTCTCGGGGTGAGTGACGTCTTCCTGCATGATGCGGGCGCATATGCGCCCTATCCCCTGACGGTGCCGATTACGAGCTCCTGCACCCTGCTCGGCCCCTATCGCGTACCTGCCTACGCGACCGAGTTCAAAGCGGCGTTCACGAACAAGCCGATCGTCACGCCGTACCGCGGTGCCGGTCGGCAGCACGGCGTCTTCGTCATGGAACGGATGCTCGACATCGCCGCCCGCGATCTGGGTATCGATCGGGTCGAGATCCGTCGGCGCAACCTGCTTCGGCCGGACGAGTTTCCGCACGATCACGAGATCATCTTCCAGGACTTCAAGCCGCTGACCTATGACAGCGGCAACTACGAGCCGGCGCTCGACATGGCAGTCGAAGCCGTCGGCTATCACGATTTCGAAGCGGCCGACCAGTCCGCCGCCGAAGACGGGCGGCTACGCGGTCTGGGCGTCGTGTGCTACGTCGAGGGCACCGGAATCGGCCCCTACGAGGGCGCTCGCGTCTCGATCGAGCCGGACGGTCGGGTCAACCTCGCCACCGGCGTCGGAACCCAGGGGCAGGGGCACCAGACATCGTTCGCGCAGGTCGTCGCCGATCAGCTCGGCGTCGATCCCTCCGTGGTTCGGGTGGTTACCGGAGATACGCGGGAGTTCGGCTGGGGCACGGGAACGTTCGCCAGTCGTGGTGCAGTGGTTGCGGGGAATGCCTGCCACGCCGCCGCCGTGGCGGTTCGCGAGAAGGTGCTGCAGCACGCCGAGGAAGCGCTTGAAGCGTCCGCGGAGGACCTGGTTCTCGAGGGCGGCAAGGTGTTCTTGAAAGGCGCGCCGCATGTGTCTGTCGGTCTGGGCGAGCTGGCGGTCAAGGCGAATCCCATGCGCGGAGCCGTCCGACACGGTACGGAGCCGGGCCTCGAGGCGACCTCCTATTTCGGTCCCGAATCCGGCAGCACGGCGAGCGGCGTGCACGCGATGATCGTCGCGGTCGACCCGGAGACGTTCGCGGTTCAGATCGAGAAGTACGTTGTCGTGCACGATTGCGGTCGCGTGATCAACCCGTTGATTCTGGAAGGGCAGATCGTCGGCGGCGTCGCCCAGGGCATCGGTAACGCGTTCTACGAGCAACTGGTGTTCGACGAGAACGGCCAGCTTCTTTGCCCGTCGTTCATGGACTACCTGTTGCCGACCGCCACCGACGTGCCACCGGTCGAGACCGCCCACATCGAGACGCCTTCGCCGCTCAACCCCCTCGGTGTCAAGGGTGCGGGCGAAGCCGGAGCGATCCCCGTCGGCGCCCTCTTTGCCCAGGCCCTCGAGGATGCCCTCCGCGTCGATGGGCTCGAGATCCTCGAGATTCCCCTCAGCCCCAACCGGCTTTTCGAGCTCGTGAGGGGCCACCGGACGGAAGGCGAGGGGTCATGAAGCCTGCACCGTTTCGTTACCGGGCACCGGAGACCGTGGAAGAGGTGGTCGAGTTGCTCGAGGAGCACGGCGACGAGGCCAAGCTCCTGGCCGGAGGGCAGAGCCTGGTGCCGGCGATGAACTTCCGCCTGGCGCAGCCCGCGGTCTTGATCGACCTGAATCGTGTGGCCGGCCTCTCGTTCCTCGACGAGGTCGCGGCCGGCGGCAGCGGGACGTTGGCGGAGGGCGGGGGCGATGGCACTGCGGCCCGCGCGGAACGGGACGGCTCCGGCGCGAACGACAAGCCTCAGGTGCTACGCATCGGTGCGATGACCCGACAGGCAATCCTGGAACGAGACGCGCGGGTGCGGGCCAGCAATCCGCTGCTCGCCGCCGCGATCCCATATATCGCTCACCGCCAGATTCGAAACCGTGGGACCGTCGGGGGCAGCATCGCCCACGCCGACCCGGCCGCGGAGTTGCCGGCCGTGGCGCTGGCGTCGTCGGCGCGCGTGAAGCTCGTCGACTCCACCGGCGAGCGCTGGGTCGACGCGGCCGACTTCTTCCAGGGGCTCTTCTGGACCGCCATGGGCCCGCGGGAGGTGCTCACCGAGGTCGAGGTGCCGCCCATTCCGGAAACGACCGGCTGGTCGTTCCAGGAGGTCGCCAGGAGGCACGGCGACTACGCGTTGGTCGGCGTGGCCGTGACGATGACGACCGATGGGGACCGTTTCGCCCGCGTCCGCATCGTGTTGTTCGCCGTCGGTGGTGCTCCGGTCATCGCAGCTGCCGCCGAGGAAAGCCTGTCAGGCGCCCCGATCAACGCGACAGCCATCTCCACCGCTGCGCGCGTCGCGGCCCGGGAGGACATCGATCCGCTTGCCGACATCCATGCGTCGACGGAGTTTCGCCGCCATCTCGCCGAGGTGCTCGTACGCCGGGCATTGCACGAGGCGCTCGCACGAGCAACGGGACAACCGAGTCGCCAGGACAACCGAATTCCCTGAAACGACAACCATCCACGGAGTACACGATGAAGCTCTACGACCTGTCGCAAGACCTCAATCAGGAGGTCACATTCTGGCCCTACTACCCGCCCTTCGAGGTCAAGTACATCAAGCGGAAATCGGAGCATGGAGTCAACGCGCAGTACATACAGACCTCCAACCACATGGGTACGCACCTCGACGCCCCGCGCCACTTCGTCAGCGACGGCATGACGATCGACCAGATCCCGCTCGACTGGTTGTACGGGGACGGGGTCATCGTCGACCTCAGCGAGGAGATGGACGCGCTCGGCGCCTACTCGCCCGAGATGATCGAGAAGAGGGTGGAGGTGAAGGAAGGCGACATCCTAATTCTCCATACCGGGTGGCACCGCTATGCCCAGTTCGGCGCCGAATCCGACGAGGAACAGTACATCCACATGCATCCGGGGGCGCACCCGAGCATGGTGCCGTGGCTGTTGGAAAAGAAGATCAAGATCTGGGGCGTGGACGCCGTATCGACCGACCATCCGATGAACCTGCCGATCGGCCGCTTCCTCGGCAAGGGGACGTTCGGTCACTGCGACCGGGTCCGGGCCAAGGCGGAGGAAGTGTTCGGTGGGGCGGAAGAAGTCGACCGCATCTTCCCGCACGACCACTATCAACTGACCCACAACGCGCTGTTCCCCCATGACTGCATGCACATCGAGAATCTCGGCGGACAGATCGACGACCCCGAGATTCAAGACCGCCGGCTGACGATCGGCTGCTTTCCCTGGAAGTTCAAAGGTGGCGAGGCAGCGTTCTGTCGGGTTGTCGCCTTCGTCGAAGATTGAACGGAGGAATGCCGTGACCATCGCCGAGCTGTCGGCTGCCAGGATGCGTCAGCTCATCGGCCGCGGCGAGCTGTCATGCGTCGAGGTCATTGAGGCCTGCCTGCAGCGGATCGAAGAACACAACCCGAGCATCAACGCCGTCGTGACGCTGAACGACAACGCGGTGGAGGAGGCGCGGCGTGTGGATGAGCGTATCGCCGCCGGTTCCGAAGTCGGCGTCCTCGCCGGGATTCCGGTCGGTATCAAGGACGTCACACAGACGGCGGGCATGCGGACGACGTTCGGCTCACCGTTGTTCCGCGACCATGTGCCCGACGTGGATGCGCTCGTCGTGGCCCGATTGCGGGCGGCCGACGCGATCGTCATCGGCAAGACCAACGCGCCGGAGTTCGCCACCGGTGGGAATACCTACAACGAGGTATTCGGCGCCACCCGGAACCCCTGGGATCCGGCGCTCAGCGCCGGCGGCTCCACCGGCGGCGGGGCCGCCGGGCTTGCGGCCGGGATGATCGCGTTGGCGGAAGGCACCGACCTGGGCGGCTCCCTCCGGATCCCGGCGTCGTTTTGCGGCGTGGTCGGCCTGCGGCCGTCGCCCGGCCTGGTGCCGACAGCTCCGTCGGAGTTCCTCTGGGACGACATGCAAGTGACCGGCGGGATGGGGCGAACGGCGGAGGACATCGCGTTGATGCTGGCCGCGGTCGCCGGTCGCAGCCGTCGGGCTCCGCTGTGCCAGCCGACGGATGGACGTGACTTCGTCGCGGTGGTCGATCGCGGCATGCCGAAGGGATCCCGTTTCGCCTTCTGTGCCGACATTGCCGGCATCGGGGTCGACGACGAGATCCAGCGCGTCTGCCGGGAGACCGCCTTTGATCTGGTCGAGGCGGGCGGCTCGGTGGAGGAGATCGACCTCGACCTGTCCTACGGGTGGGATGCCTTTCTTGCCCTGCGTGGCCTTTGGATGGTTGCGCAACAGTTCCCGCGCCTGGATCGGGTTGACGAGCTCGGCGACAACCTCGGCGCCAACGTCCGCGCCGGTCTGGCGATGAGCATGGAGCGCCTGGCGGCCGGGCAAAGTGCCCGCGGCAAGCTCTGGGTGCAATTCCAGCAGCTGGGAGAGCGGTTCGACTTCATTCTGACGCCGTGCATGGCGGTGCCGCCGTTCCCGGTGGAAGAGAGCTATCCGAAGACGATTGCCGGGCGCGAGATGGAGACCCACATCGATTGGGTCGCCCCGACGTTCATCCTCAGCCTCACCGGATTGCCGGTGGCGTCGGTTCCCGCGGGTCGCGACGCCGCCGGGCTACCGGTCGGCATTCAGGTTATCGGCGGGCCGCAAAGCGAAGAGCACGTACTCGCGGTGGCCCGGGAGATACAGCGCTCCCACCCGGTGGGGACGCCGCCGCTGGGGTGACCCACACCTGAGACTCACCGATCGGCCGCCACGAGTGGCGGCGAATCGCTGCGCTGCCGGCGGCTGTTGTCGGGAACGCCGTCGCCTATTCGGGGACCAGCGTCGGGTATGCCGGCTCCCACACCAGCTCGTTGACGAGATCCTCCACCGGTGTGTCGGGGTCGGCCTGGGCCAGGCCTTCGTCGAAGGCGGTGCGCGCCACGGCGCGGGCGATGCTGCGGGTGATCTTGCGCATGTCGGGCAACGGCGGGTAGAGCTTGCCGGCCGCCAGATCCTCTTCGGCGACCTGCTCGGCGAGATCTCGCGCCGCAGCCGTGAACATCGAATCGGTGACCTTCGTTGCGCGGGCGGCCAGTGCGCCGAGGCCGACGCCGGGGAAGATATACACGTTGTTCCCCTGGCTGACGTGGATCGTGCGCCCGTTGTACTCGACCGGATCGAAGGGGCTGCCGGTGGCGATCAGGCAGCGTCCTTCCGTCCATTCGACGACGTCGGCGGCGTGCGCTTCGCTGTTTCGCGTCGGGTTGGAAAGGGGAAAGACGACCGGTCGCTCGACGTGCTTGGCCATCTCCCGGATCATCGACTCGGTGAACGTTCCCGGGACTCCGCTGGTGCCGACGAGCATCGTCGGCTTGGTAGCCGGAATCATCTCGTCGAGCCCGATCTGGGTGTTCGGGTCGAGCCCGTATTCGGTGACCAGCGCCTGCGGCCAGGCGAAGGTCTTCTTGTGCTCGTCCAGACCGTCGCGGCCGTCGTGGATCAGGCCGCGGCTGTCGAGGACGGCGATGGCGCGGGAGATGTCGCCGGCGGACCTGCCCTGGCGCTCGAAGGCGCCGCGGAGCTGGTGCGCGATGCCGACGCCGGCGGCGCCACCGCCGAGGATGACGATGCGCTGGTCGGTCAGCTTCTGCTCCATGGCGCGGCAGGCGGCGACCAGCCCGGCGATGGTCACCGCAGCGGTCCCCTGGATGTCGTCGTTGAACGACAGCAACCGATCTTGATAGCGCTCGAGGATCTCGAAGGCGTTCACCTTCTTGAAGTCTTCCCACTGCAGCAGGGCATCCGGGAAGCACTCCTTCACCGCTTCGACGAACTCCTCCACCAGGTCGTCGTATTCCTGCCCGCGCAGGCGCTCGTGTCGGTAGCCGAGATACAGGGGGTCGTTGAGCAGGTGGCGGTTGTCGGTACCGACATCGAGGCTGATCGGCAGCGTCGAAGACGGGTGCAGTCCGGCACAGGCGGAATACAGGGCCAGCTTTCCGATCGGAATGACGATGCCGCCGGCACCCTGGTCGCCGAGCCCGAGAATGCGCTCGTTGTCGGTGACGACGATCAACCGAACATACTTCTTGTCGAGCGCCGCCAGCAGCTCCTTGATCCGGCCGCGGTGATTCGGCGTAATCCACACACCGCGCCCGCGCCGGAAGATCTGGCTGTAATTCCAGCTCGCGTCGCCGACCGTCGGGGTGTAGACGATCGGCATGAAGGCCTCGAGGTGGTCGGTCAGCAACTTGTAGTAGAGCGTCTCGTTGCGATCCTGCAGGGCGGCCAGGCCGATGTATTGCTCCAACGGCTCGCTCTTTCGGGTGATCGCGGCGAACGTGCGCTCGGCCTGTTGTTCGATCGTGTTGACCACGGCCGGGAGCAGTCCCATGAGGCGAAACGTCTCGCGCTCTTCGTCGGAAAAAGCGGTGCCCTTGTTCAGCAGCGCGTTCCAGAGCAACTCCTTGCCGCGCTTCGCGACCTTGATCTTCAACGTTCCGTCGGGCTGTCGTTCGAAATGATGCGGCATGCGAGAACTCGCTTCGATAGCGGGGGAGGGGGAGGGCGCCGATGAGGTCGACGCCTCATTGTATCGGGTTTTTCTGCTGCACGGGGTCCGATCGGGTCAGCGTGCCGTTGCTCCAGGCGGGCGCTAGAGTCCTGTATCGGGAACCACCGGCACAGGACTCTAGAGTCGCTTGTTAGTAGCGACAGACGACGGAACGGAAAACGGAGGGGAAGACCGAGATGAAGAGAGACCCGAACGAGATCGGACCGCAGGCGTCGAGGCCCGGCCTCCTTCGGCTGCTCGTGGCGGCAGTGATGCTGCCCCTCGCCGCCGGCGCCTGCGCCAGCACTTCGGAGACGCGCGTCGAGGGCCCGGCGGGCGGCGCTACGGGTGGCCAGCAAGCGAGGCCCGTGGCCGAGGGCGCCGTCGACGTCGGCCTGGAGAACCTCAACGCCGTACTGTGGGTGCAGACAGCGGTCGAGTATCGGGCAACGTCCTTGCAGGCGTTTCGACTGGGTCGCTTGGCGCTCGACCAAGCCCTGCGGGATCCTGAATGGACCGCTGCGTTGGAGCAGTCGGGTGATTTCGCCGCTTTGCCCCCGGCGATCATCCTCGATGTGGACGAGACCGTGCTGGACAACTCGTTCTTCGAAGCGCGGCTGACGCTCGACAACGAGGTCTACTCCGAGGCGCTCTGGGACGAGTGGGTCTTCGAGGAGGCGGCGACGCCGATCCCGGGCGCTCTCGACTTCATCAACCACGCGGTCGACCGGGGCGTCACCGTTTTCTATGTCACCAATCGGCGTGCCCACCTGGAAGATGCCACGCGGGCCAACCTGGAGGCGGTCGGGTTTCCGCTGCGGGACGACATCGACGATGTGCTGACCCGCGGCGAGATCCCCGCGTGGGACGGCTCGGACAAGACGCCGCGGCGGCAGAAGATCGCCGCGGAGTACCGCATCTTGCTGATGTTCGGCGACAACATGGGCGACTTCACGGCAGCGTCGTCCGGAACGGTCGCGGAGCGCCGTGCGTTCGCGGATCGGCACGGTGACTACTGGGGGAGCCGCTGGATAACCCTGGCGAATCCGACATACGGCTCGTTCATCGGCGCCGTTCTCGACAACGACTTCAGCTTGACGCCGGAGCAACAAATCGCGGTCAAGAAGCGAGCCCTCGACCCGCTCCGCTAGGGCCGCCCGGGTCGTCAGGTCTGCCGGTCCTCCTGCATCCGGCGGACGAACTTGGCGACGAAGCGACGCGGGAAGAACCGGACGGAAAACGCCAGCAGCTTGCTGGCGGGGCCGGGCACGACGTAGGGCTTACCGCGCATCATCGCCTCGTAGCCTGCCTCGGCCACTTCTTCGACGCTGATCAGGCGCCTTCCGAGGATGAGCCCGGAGGTCTCCATGTCGGCGACCTGGTGGAACTCGGTTCGTACCGGGCCCGGGCACAGCGCCGTGACGCTGACGCCGGTGCCCTCGAGCTCCTCGTTGAGTGCCTCGGACAGATGCAACGCGTACGCCTTGCTGGCGTAGTAGGCGGCCATCAAAGGACCTGGCTGGAATGCCGCGGCCGACGACACGTTGAGGACGCGGCCGCTGCCCCGGGCCACCATCTCGGGTAGGAACAGGGCGCTCAGCTCCGTGAGCGCGCCGATGTTGAGCCGGACCAGGTCCATCGTCCGCTCCGGGTCGACCTGGTGGAAGGGCCCGAACGTGCCGAATCCGGCGTTGTTCACCAGAAACTCGACCGCGATGTCCTCGCTCTGCACCCTTTCGTAGACGTTGCGGGCGCCGTCGACCGCGGCGAGGTCGGCGACCATCACCGTGGCCGTGACGCGAGTTTCGGCTTCGAGCTCCGCGGCGATCTGACGGAGTTGCTCGCCCCGCCGCGCCACCAGGACCACATCGTGCCGCGCCCGCGCGAAGACCCGTGCGAGCTCGAGGCCGATGCCGGCCGAAGCTCCGGTCACGAGGGCTGTCTTGCGCATCAGTAGGAGGTCACGAACGCGTCGAAAGGCTTGCGGGAGATGTCGGGAACGACGGCGTCGTCCGCCGGGTGGCCGACGACGAGCAACAGGAATGGACGTTCGTTTGCCGGGCGCCCGAGGAGCTGGTTGAGGAACCCCATCGGGCTGGGCGTGTGCGTCAGGGTCGCCAAGCCGGCGTGGTGCAGCGCGCTGATGAGGATCCCACTGGCGAGCCCGACGGACTCCACCGCGTAGTAGTGCTTGATCGTCTTGCCGTCCGGGCGGGTGCCCGAGTTTTGCGCGAAGATGGCGATCAGAACGGGAGCGGTCTCGAGGAATGGCTTGTTGGCGTCGGTCCCGAGGGGGGCAAGCGCATCGAGCCATTCCTGCGGCGCCCGGTGCTCGTAGAACTCGCGCTCTTCCTGCTCGGCGCCTTCGCGGATACGGCGCTTCATGTCGGCGTCGGTCACCACGACGAAGTGCCACGGTTGCACGTTCGCCCCGCTGGGCGCGGTTCCGGCGGCGCGCAGGCAATCGTCGATGACGCCCCTGTCCACCGGCCGGTCGGCGTACTCCCGCACCGTCCTGCGGCGATTGGCTTCTTCGAAGAACTCCGCCGCGCGGCGACGCATCTCGTCCGGCGGATACTCGCGATAGGTCGTCAGGGGGAGGAACTTCGCTTTGCTCACGATGTGCTCGCGTCGTCGGAGTGGAGTCGAGGATCGGTGGTCGATTGCAACGTCATCATACCCACTGGGCAAGCAGGGCCATGAAGGCGATGCCGACCACGATCAGGGTGAACTTCGCCAGCTTGTCTTCGTCCTTGGACAGCTCCTCGTCGATGATGTCGAGTACGGCGACGTAGATGAACGTTCCGGCGGTGAGCGCGTCGAAGGCGCCCTCGATCAAGGTCGCCGTGCTACTCAGAAGGGAGGCCGAAGCGACGATTCCGACAAGAAGTCCCACCGGCGTCATCATGACGAAGAGAAAGAGGACCCGCTTCTGCCGGGCGCGGGAGAACCCGCCCGCATGAAGGCTGACCATCAAGGCGAAGGCGGCCGAGCCCTTGTGCGACAGGATCGCCAGCAGGATCACGACCGAGGTGGAAACGTGGGTCTCCAGCCCGAGCGAGATCCCGGCGATGATCGAATGTACCGACAGGATGACGGTCAGCACGTAGGGGTAAGTGCGGACGTCGTGGTCGACCTCGCCGTCGAACTGCCGGTGGGAGAACAACACCCGGTCGATCAGCAGCAGCAGCGCCAGGCCGAATGTCGCCAGCAAGCCGGCGACCGGATACTCGCTCGCCCCGCTGAGCTTGTTGGCGCCGTCGGGCAGCAGATGGATCAGCCCGGCACCGAGGAAGACGCCGCCGGCAAACGCATTGCCGAGGGAAAAGAAGCGGCGGCTGTCCTCCGAGCGGCCGGCGATGATCGGGACGATGCCGCCCGCCACGCCCACGGCAATGATCGCGAGCGCGGAGAGGAACTTGATCGTCGACAGATCCATCGGATCGATCCGAGGTGGGAGGGCGCCGGGATCGGCGTCGCGATCTTACCGAACCACCGCCCGCGAGCACAGTTCGCGCTCCCCTTGACAATCTACAAGAAGGGAAGTACTTTCTTGTAGATTATCTAGAGGAAGGGTCGTCGTGGCGGTGCGAGTCGCGTATGACCGCGACCGGCGGACGACGGGTCGACAAACGCATCCGCGCGAGAGACGAGATGACGAAGGCGAAAGCAGATCTGCTCCAGGGAACGCTCGACATGCTGATTCTCAAAACACTCGAGTCCGGAGCGAGTCACGGATGGGCGATCTCGCAGCGGATCCAGGAGATCTCCGACGAGGTCCTGCAGGTGAATCAGGGATCGCTGTATCCGGCCCTGCATCGGCTCGAGCAGCAGGGGTGGATCCGCTCCGAGTGGGGCACGTCGGAGAACAACCGGAGGGCCAAGTACTACTCGCTCACCGGCAGCGGCGAAGGCCAGCTGGCCGAGGAGGCAGAGAACTGGGAGCGGCTCTCCGAGGCGGTCGCTCGAATCATGCAGACGACGTGATCGGCCAGAAGACCCCCGACGTGCGTTGCCGCACGTTGATGGAACAACTCGGCTCCCCCCGAGGCAGGTGAGATGAGTTTCTTCGAGAGGTTGGCTCAGGACATTCGATTCGGTCTGCGCACGCTGGCCGGGAATCCCGGGTTCACCGCGCTGGCGGTATTGACCTTGGCCCTCGGGATCGGCGCGAACAGCGCCATTTTCAGCGTCATCAACGGCGTCCTGCTGCAACCCTTGCCGTACACGGAGGGGAACGAGCTGGTGCTTCTACGGCAGCACGCTCCGGGCCGCGGCATCGACCAGGTGAACCTGTCGATCCCCGAGGTGATGGACTACCGAGCCCAGATGAGCAGCCTCGACGGCGTCGTCGAGTACCACTCGATGTCGTTCACCCTGTTGAATCGGGGTGAGCCCGACCGCGTTCTTACCGGGGTGGTGTCGCACAACTTCTTCGACGTTCTCGGCGTCATGCCGAGGCACGGTCGGACGTTTCAACCCGGCGACGACGAGCTCGGGGCCGAGGCGGTGCTGATCCTGAGCCACGAGTACTGGCAGCAACGCTTCGGCGGCGATCCGGACATCGTCGGCCAAGTCTTCGAGATGAACGACAAGCCGCACACGGTCGTGGGAGTGCTGCCGCCGGTGCCGCAGTATCCGCGCTACAACGATGTCTACATGCCGACGGTTGCCTGCCCGTTCCGCGGCCGCGCCCAGGAGACGATGCACGAGAACCGCCGGGCTTTCGGTGCGTTGACCGCGTTCGGACGGGTCAAGGAGGGGCACCAGGTCAGCGACGTCGACGTCGAGATGGCGACCGTGGCGCAGCGCTTTGCCGGGGAGCACACCGACGTGTATACCCCCGAGATGCAGTTCGGAACCTACACCGTGCCGCTGTTCGAGGAGCTGACGCGAAACGCTCGGCCGATGCTCATGATCCTGTTGGCGACATCCGGGCTGGTGCTGCTGACGGCGTGCGCGAACGTCGCCAACCTCATGGTCTCGCGCATGATGCGTCGCGAGCGTGAGCTGGCGGTGCGCGCCGCGATGGGCGCCGGGCGCGGCCGCTTGGTGAGCCAGTTGGTGACCGAGAGCACGTTGCTGTCCATAGGCGGCGGCGTTCTCGGGCTGCTCATCGCCTCGCGCGGCCTGGGCATGTTGAGCTCTTTCGTCGGGCAGTTCACTCCGCGCACGCACTCCATCGGCATCGACGGCTCGGTCCTCGCGTTCACCTTCGCAGTCGCCGTCCTCACCGGGCTCGCCTTCGGTGTCATGCCGGCGCTGTCGTCCCGCCAGAATCTCGCCGGAGCGCTGAAAGACAGCGGCGGGCAGAGCACCGACGGCGGCGGGCGCCAACGGTTGCGCAGTGCCCTGATCGTGGCGCAGGTGGCGGTGTCGTTCGTTCTGCTGATCGGCGCCGGGCTCCTGTTGACCAGCTTCCTGAAGCTCAGCCAGGTGGATCCGGGGTTCAGCCCGGAGCGGGTTCTCACCGCCGAGGTGTTTCCCAACTGGTCGAAGTATCCGGGGCCGAGCGGCGGCATCGAGCTCTTCAACGCCATTCTCGACAACCTCGAGGGCAAGCCCGGTATCGTCTCGGCGGCCGTGGCGAGCAACTTCCCGCTGTCCGGGGCCAATCCCATGATGATGCGCATCATGGTGGAGGGCCAGGAATACGAGGATCCGAGCGCCCAGCCTTCGTTCGACATGCGGGTGGTGTCGCGCGACTACTTCGAGACCACCGGGATCCCGCTGATGCTCGGCCGCACGTTCGAGCGCACGGACCACCTGGACTCATCCCTGGTCAGCGTCGTCAGCGAGTCATTCGTCGCGCATCACTTCCCGGACCGCGATCCCATCGGCAAGCGGGTGTCGTGGAACAACGGCCAGGACTGGATCGAAATCGTCGGTGTCGTCGCGGATGTCCGCGACTACGGCCTCGACGACGCCTTCTCCGAGGTCATGTACCAGCCGTTCGACCAGGTGCAAATGGCCGGCCGCGTTCTCGTTCGTACGACCGGCGATCCGATGGAAATGGCGGCCGTCGTGCGCGATGCGGTGCACGGCTTCGACCCCGACCAGCCGGTGGAGAATTTCCAGACGATGGAGATGTTGCAGTCCGAGAGCATCTCGACGCCGCGGGTCACCGCCCTCTTGCTTGGCCTGTTCGGCGGCCTGGCGCTGATCATCACGATCGCCGGCATCACCGGAGTCGTCGCCACGTCGGTGACCCAGCGAACGCAGGAATTCGGCATTCGTATGGCCCTGGGCGCGCAGACCCGAGAGGTCATGGGGATGGTGTTGAAGCAAGGAGTCTCTCTGGTCGCCGCGGGCGTGGTTCTGGGCCTGATCGGCGCGGTGACGTTCAGTCGAGCGCTCGAGGGACTGCTGTACAACACAGAGGCCGTCGACCCGATCACGTACGTGGGTGTCGCCCTTGTCTTCCTCGGCGCGTCTTTGCTCGCCTGCTGGCTGCCGGCGCGGCGGGCCACCCGGGTCGATCCGATCGTGGCGCTGAAGGCGGACTGAGCTCATGCAACGACGGCGACGCTGGCGACACCGGGTGCGCGCGCTTCTGGCGCGCCGACCGGCGGATTCCGAGCTCGATGAGGAGCTGCGGTTTCACCTCGACCAGCAGATCGCGCTGTTCGTTCGCCAGGGGATGGACCCGGCGGCGGCCCGTACGGAGGCGCTACGCCTGTTCGGCGGCGTCCAGAAGATCAAGGAGGAATGCCGCGACGAGCGCCGCGTTCCCTGGCTCGACAACCTCGTCCAGGATCTCCGCTTCGCCGCCCGCACGCTGGCGCACACGAAGGGCTTCGCCGCGCTGACGATTCTTACGTTGGCGCTCGGTATCGGCGCCAACACGGCGATCTTCAGCGTCGTGAACGGTGTTCTGCTGGCGCCGCTGCCGTACGTCGACGGCGATGATCTCGTCGTCCTGGACGGCGGGCCGGGGGTAGACGGCACCCGGCGATTCACCATTCCGGAGTTCTTCGATTTGCGCGACCAGATCGACAAGGTGGAGCTCGTCGAGCACCACGGGATGATCTTCACGCTCCTCGGACACGGATACCCCAGCGTCGTGCAAACGGACGTCGTCTCCCACAATTTCTTCGATGTTCTCGGAATCGAGCCGCAGCTCGGGCGCGCTTTCCTGCCATCGGACGAGCGGCACGACGCCGAGGCCGTCCTGATGCTGACCGACCGCTACTGGCGGGAGAAATTCGGCGCCGACCCGGGAGTGGTCGGGCAGGTCTTCGAGATGAACGACCGTCCGCACCGGGTCATCGGCGTGTTGCCCGCCGTGCCGCTCTATCCGCGGGATCCCGACGTGTACATGCCGTCAACGGCCTGCCCGATGCGCGGCCAGTGGGCGCCGGTCGACGCGACCACGCCGCGCGGAGCGTTCCCCAACTTGTACGTGTTCGGCAGGCTGGCGGAGGGGACCGATTTGGATCATGCCGACGACGTCGTCCGGACGGTCGCGACGACGCTCGGAACGGAGAACCCCGACTACTACGGCGAAACCGGTTGGGCCGTCAGCGTTCGCCCGCTGCAAACGGCCATGACCGAGAGGGCCCGCCCGCTGCTTCTGGTTCTGCTCGGAACGGTCGTGCTGGTCCTGGCGGTCGCCTGCGCCAACGCCGCGAACCTGTTGGTGGCCCGTACCATGCGACGGGATCGCGAGCTCGGATTGCGGGCCGCGATGGGCGCCGGCCGGGGTCGCCTGCTGCGTCAACTACTCACCGAGAGCACTGTGCTTTCGCTCGCCGGTGGGGTGGTCGGCTTGGTCTTCGCGTCTGCCGGATTGGGCTTGCTGGTCGAGTTCACCCGCCGTTTCACCCCGCGTGTGGACGACATCGAGATCGACGCCTGGGTCCTCGGCTTCACCGTTGCCGTGTCCCTGCTGACGGGTATCGCCTCCGGCGTTCTGCCGGCGCTGCGCGTTCACACGGACGTGCTCGCCAGCTTGCGCGAGGGAGCCTCCGCCCAGACGACCGGCGCGCGCACGGCGATGCGGATGCGCGGCGCGTTGATCGCGGCGCAGGTGGCGTTGAGCTTCATGTTGCTGATCGGAGCCGGGCTGCTGGTCAACAGCTTCATCAAGCTCAGCCGGGTCGATACGGGGTTCGGCGTGGAAAACGTCTTCAGCGCGCGGGTTGCCCCCAACTGGTCGGCGTACTCCGATATCTCGCAGGTCGCTGCCCTCTACACCGACCTGCTGGCGTCGCTCGACAACGGCCCGGGCGTAGCCTCCGCGGCCGTTACCAGCTTCGTTCCGCTCGCCCATGGGATGACGATGGTCTCGGGTCATCTCGCGGGCGAGCGCCCAGCGGATGTGCCCGCCGACGTTCCCCCGTCGCGTTACGAGATGGGCGACGGGACGGTCGAGGAAGGGTGGATGGTCGAGCTGGCGCGTATGGGCATCAGCGCCGAGTATTTCGAGACCGTCGGCCTCCCGGTTATCGAGGGCCGGCCGCTGACCGCGGAGGAGATCGCCGGTCCGTTACCCGTCGCGCTCGTGTCCGAGGCGGCGCGCGACCGCTACTGGGGAGCCCGGAGCCCGCTGGGGAGCCGAGTCGCCATCCCCGACCCGAGCTCGGAACCGGGCCGTATCGTCATCGTCTGGCACACCATCGTCGGTGTCGTCGCGGACGCGCGCCACTTTGGCCTGGACATCGAGGCTCCGCCGGCCTTGTTCGCCTCCTACCGGTCGTTCGGGGGCGCCGGGCAGCTCGTCGTGCGAACCACGGCCGACGCGCAGACGATGAGCGCCTTCATCCAGGAGACGGTCGCGCGGATTGCACCGCTGCAGGCCGTTGGTAACTTCCAGACCATGCAGACGATTCGCTCCGCGGCGCTCGCTACGCCGCGTTTGATGGCAACGCTCATGAGTCTGTTTGCGGCACTCGCGATGTTGATCACCGTCGTCGGGATCGGCGGTGTCGTGGCGTTTTCGGTCGGGCAGCGCACCCACGAGATCGGCATTCGCATGGCGCTCGGCGCGGAGCGAACGGCGGTCCTGGGAATGGTACTGCGGCAGGGGCTTACGATGGTGGTCGTGGGTCTCCTGCTCGGTACGGTCGGGGCGCTGTGGTTCGGCAGCCTGGTCGCCCGCTTCCTGTTCGAGACGGAGACCACCGACCCCGTCACGTTCGTCGGCGTCGCAGTTGCCGTGCTCGCCGCCACCGTTGTCGCGTGCCTCGTTCCGGCGCGCCGAGCGACGGCGATCGAGCCGGTGGACGCGCTACGGGTGGATTGATGGACGCGACACCGCCCGCTGGTATCATGTCGGCCTCACGCTGGCGCTTTCCCCCGGTACGTGCTCGTCGTCTGAATGAGCCGTGCTTGCCGCGCCCTCCGCGAACCGAGGAATCGACATGTCCGGAGCCCATTCTCGACGCGCACTCCTTACTGGATCATTGGGGTGCGGCGGGCACGTAACCGCGTCGCTGAGCGAGGCGACTGCGGTCGAACGGGCCCGGTTCGCCCGTCGCCAGCTCGGGCAGACGGTCGTCGAGGAGCCTTTCGGGCGCCTCGAGAGGCTGGCGGATGGCGTCTGGGCCCTCGTATCGACGCCCCTCGAAGCGCGCGCGACATTGTCGAACGGCGGCATCGTCGCCGGCCGTGAAGGGGTTTTGCTGGTCGAGGGCTTCGCCTCGGTGGAAGGTGCACAGTGGCTTGCGGCGCAGTCGTTCGCGCTCACCGGGCGGCGGCCGACGCACGTCGTCCTGACCCACTACCACGGCGACCACTCCGCCGGCCTGGCCGGGTATCGCAACGACGGTGATCTGCCGCAGGTGATCCACACGCCGACGACCAAGGAGCTGCTGGAGGAGTCCCTGTCCCGCCGTGACACCGGCGGGGCCGAATCTCCCGTCGAGACCCTCGCGGCGGAAGCCGCGATCGCCACCGACGGCGACCCGCTCGTGCTCGACCTCGGCGGACGAACGGTGCGCGTCGTGGCGCGGGGAGGGCACACGCCCAGCGACCTGACCGTCCAGGTGGAAGACCCACGCGTGGTTTTCTGCGGCGACCTGGTGTGGAACGGCATGTTCCCGAACTACATGGACGCGATTCCGACGCGCCTACGGTCGGCCTGCGGCGACCTGCTGGCCGACGACCGGGCAATCTACGTGCCCGGTCACGGGTCGCTGGCGGAGCACGCCGAGATCAGCCAGTTTCTCGACCTGATCGATCACGTCGGCGCGGCGGCGCGGCGCGCGCACGACGCCGGTGTGTCCGCGGCCGAAGGTGCGGCGAGCTACTCCGTTCCGGACGCACTGGGCGAGTGGTTCATGTTCTCGCCGCGCTACTACGAGGTGGCGTTCACCGCCTGGCATCGCGAGCTGGGCGGCTGACGGGTTGTCGAAACGCGGGGCGTCGCACGCGCCGGCTATTAGCTACGGGTTCACCAGGGCGTTGACGAGCTCCTCGATATCCGCGTGGTTGTTGTAGTAGTGGACCGATACCCGAATGCCTTCGCCGCGTGTCGAGACCAGGATTCCACGCTCCCGCAACCGCCCGACCGTGCCGGCGGGGTCCGCCACGCCGGCAATCGTGATCCCGGACAGGTGGGCGGGCTTTCGCGTCGACAGCACCGGGATGCCGGCGGCATCGAGACGCTGGTGCAGCCAACCGGTGAGCTCGATGATTCGTTCGGCGATCCTGTCGATGCCGATCTTCTCGATCAGCTCGAGCGACGCTGCCAACGCGAACACCCCGGCGAACGGCGGATGTCCGAGCTCCAGCGCCGCCGCCCGCGCCGGAATATCGAGGCGGTCGTAGGCCAGCCGGTACGGCTGCCGTGGGCTGCGCCAGCCCACGGCGGGAAATTCGTCGGGCCGGAGGAATCGATCGCTCAAGCAGACTCCGGCGATGCTGTAGCCGGCATTCGCCCACTTGTAGCCGGAAAACGAGAGGAAGTCGATGGCGCCGGCTCCCGTGTCGAGTGGGAACGCGCCGAACCCCTGGGTGGCATCGACGACGAAGGCGAGGTCGTTGGCCCGGCAAAACTCGCCCAGCCGGGCGAGATCGTTGCGAAACCCAGACTTGTACTGGACGAAGCTGACGACGAGGGCGCCGGCGTCGTCCCCACAAGCCGCCTGGAGGGCGTCGAGGTCGACGACGCCGTCGGTCGCCGTGGGGACGAACTCGACCTCGTGACCGAGCTGCAGGAACGGCAGTGTGCAGGAGGGAAACTCGTCGGCGACGGCCACGACGCGGCCCCGTCCTCGCAGCATGTGGGCGGCGACGTTCAGGCCTGTCGAGGCGTTGGCCGCGAAGGCGACGTTCGCCTCGGTGGTGCCGAGAAAGCGCGCCAGCCGGGCGCGCGCCACTTCGACCCGCTCGAGCCAACCGTCCCAGTGGACGTCGCCGTCGCGCAGCGACTGCTCGTAGTACGAGCGCCCTGCCTCAGCGGCGGGCGCCGATAGGGGACCGCCGCCCGCGGTGTTCAGGTAGACGGTCTGCTCGACGGCGGGAAAGAGCTTACGCGCACGTCTCCAATCCATGCCGCCGGCAGGGTTCGCTTCGTCCATCCTCGGCTTGCCGTCAGCGGATGACCGCCACCCCCTGCACCTCGAAGCGTCCGTTGCGCAACAAGGGCCCCGAGCCGACGAAGGCACGGGCGGGGCGGTTTTCCTCGAAGTACGTCGCGTAGATGGCGTTGAAACGCTCGTACAACGACAGGTCGGGGCAGAACACCTCGACCTTGACCAGGTCGTCCATAGTCAGGCCGACGTGCGCCAGTCGTTCCTGGATGTTGTCGAGGACCTGGCGGATCTCGGCGTCGACGTCCTCGTGGGCGTTGCCGGTCTCCGGGTCGACGCCGATCGCGCCGGACAGGTACACGGTGTCCCCGGCGATCACCAGGTGGCTGTACGGCAGGTCGTCGGTCCGGCCGGGTAGGTCGACGTAGCGGGGGCCTTCGGCCTGTGGTGCGCCGACGGCGGCGATGGTCAAAGCCAGCAGCAAGATGCACGGTACGAAAACGGCGACGGAACGCTTCATCGGTCTCCTCCAATGGCGGGTTTCCCGCGGAAGGTTGTCGGGACGGGGCAGTCTAGCAGGGTGCTTTGCGGTCGCGGCGGGTCGGATCGGGGGCGCTCTCGCCGGCGCCGCGATATCCTGTCCGGGTACGGTCGATTGGCGGCGCCTGGCGGCGCAGGTCCGGGTAAGGGAGGACGTCATGGCGTGGATCGGTGCTCTTTCCATCGGATTGAGCCTGGGCTTGATGGGGTCCGGCGGCTCCATTCTCACGGTGCCTGTTCTGGTCTTCCTTCTCGGCGAGGGCGAGAAAGTGGCCATCGCCGAGTCCCTCGCCATCGTCGGCGCCATCGCGTTCGTAGGATCGCTGCCCTACGCCTCACGGGGGCTGGTCCACTGGCGTTCCGTGCTTCTGTTCGGTGTGCCCGGGATGGCCGGTGCGTTCCTCGGAGCCGCGGCCTCGGCGTACGTGTCGGGCACCACCCAGCTGGTGTTTTTCGGCTTTGTCATGCTGACGGCCGCCTTCTTCATGCTGCGGCCGCCCGGGAATGACGACGTGCTGGACGATTCGGAAGGTCGGGTTGCGTGGAAGGTCGCTACCGACGGCCTCCTTGTCGGGGCGGTCACGGGATTCGTGGGCGTCGGCGGCGGCTTTCTGATCGTTCCGGCGCTGGTGCTCCTGGGCGGCCTCGAAATGCACCTGGCCGTCGGCACCAGCTTGATGATCATCGCGCTGAAGTCGGCCACGGGCTTTGTCAAATACCTGGACGTGCTCACGGGGCTCGAGCTCTCGGTGGATTGGAGCTTGATCGCGGTCTTCGTCGCCTTGGGCACCGCCGGGAGCATCGCGGGTACGTGGCTCGCCGCCCGCACGCCCCAGGTGCGGCTGCGCCAGGCGTTTGCCGTATTCCTCATGTCGATGGCCGTATTCGTCCTCTATTCGAACCTCTCGATCGGTGCGGTGCAGGCCCAGACGGCGCGGGTGACCGGCCCGCCCCCGGCTACCGCGCCGTCCCCGGCCGCCGCCCCGTCCCCGGCCACCGCGTCCTACGTCAACGGGCCCTCGGTGCCGGCTTCTGCGCACATGTCTGCGGCGGCCGCCGCTCAGGGACAGGAGGAGGAGTGGATCCGGCTTTTCAACGGTCGGGATCTCAGCGGCTGGACGCCGAAGATCACCGGCTACGAGCTGGGTGACAACTTCGCCGACACCTTCCGGGTCGAAGACGGGCTTCTGAGGGTGTCCTACGACGGGTACGACGACTTCGACGGTCGCTTCGGCCATTTGTTCTACGAGCGGCCGTTTTCCCACTACGTGTTGCGGATCGAGTACCGGTTCGTCGGCGAACAGGCCGCCGGGGGGCCGGGTTGGGCACTCCGCAACAGCGGCGTGATGTTGCACGGCGAGCCGCCCGAGGGCATGGCGCTCGACCAGGAGTTCCCCGTATCCATCGAGGTGCAGTTTCTGGGCGGGGACGGCGTCGGTGAGCGCCACACCGCGAACCTGTGTACGCCCGGGACCAACGTCGTCATGTCCGGCGAGTTGATCACCCGCCACTGCACCGATTCCACCTCGTCGACCTATCCGCTGGATACGTGGGTGACGGTGGAAGTGGAGGTTCGGGGAGGCGAGATCATCCGCCACACGATCGACGGCGAAACGGTGCTCGAGTACGTGCAGCCGCAGCTCGATGACCGCGAGGAGCACTCGCGGCAGTTGGCGGCACGACAGGGAGGACTGCTACTCGACGGGGGCACGATCTCGCTGCAGTCCGAGAGTCACCCGATCGAGTTCCGTCGAGTGGAGCTGCGGGAGCTTTCATCCCGGCAGACGCCCCCGATCATCCAGCCCGGGGCGCCCGGCCAACCGAGCCGCGTGATCACGGCCGAGGAGGCGACCGATCTGTCCGGCGTCCGACACACCGAGGCCGACGTTCGTTTCATGCAGGGGATGATCCATCACCATGCCCAGGCGCTGCAGATGACGGCCCTGGTGGAGGAGCGCAGTAATGACGAGGGCGTTCGCCTGCTGGCCCAGCGGATCGATTTGTCGCAGGTGGACGAGATCGGCATGATGGAGGGGTGGTTGGAGGCTCGCGGCGAGCCCGCGCCGCCGCCGGAACAGAGGGCCCGCGGCATGATGATGCCGGGGATGCTGAGCGCCGAGGAGATGAGAGCTCTGGAGGCGGCGACGGGGAGCGCGTTCGATCGGCTCTTCCTCGAAGGCATGATCAAGCACCACGGGGGTGCTTTGATCATGGTGGACGAGCTGTTTGCAGCGCCCGGCGCGGGACAGGAATCGACGATCAACGCGTTCGCTTCGGAGGTCGTGGCCGACCAACGGGCGGAAATGGATCGCATGGGCGCCATGCTCAACGCGATACGCCGGCAGCACTGACCGACCAGGAGCACTGACCGATGAGAATCGTTTCGAGGTGTGTTGCATTTCTGTTCATCGCATCGTTGGCGGCAGGCATCGGCTTCGCCCAGCAGGGCAACGCCGGCTCGTCCGAGCAGCGCGCCGGGTTGGCGCCCGGTTTCCGCGACGCCGGCGTGGCGGCGCGCAATATCGAGCTGCTGGTGAACCTGCCCAAGCCCGAGGGCTTCTACGACCCCGAGGCGCCGGCGGGTAGGCCGCGAACCCCGCCGCCGCCGCCCGCGCCGGCGGTAGAGGAAGGCGCCGAGCAGCCGGCGCAGCCGGCAACGCCCACACCGCCACCCGGAGGCGGCCTCAGCTACTCGAATACCGATCTCGCCTTCCGTGACGATTTCCTCTTCATGGGCAACTACCACGGCTTCAACGTCTACAACGTCGAGGATGCGACCCGGGCCGAGCTGCTCGCCTCCGTGGTGTGCCCGGGCGGGCAGGGAGACCCGTCGATCTACGGCGACCTGCTGTTCATCTCGGTGCAGGACACCCGCGCTCGACTCGATTGCGGCGCCCAGGGTGTGCCGGAGCCGGTGAGTGCGGAGCGCTTCCGCGGCGTCCGGATCTTCGACGTCAGCGACCTGCGCAATCCCGTGCAGGTCGCCGCCGTGCAAACCTGCCGAGGCTCGCACACCCACACGCTGGTGCGGGACCCGAATGATCCCGAGAATCTGTATGTCTACAACTCCGGAACCAGCGCGCCGCGACCCGGTGAAGAGCTCGCGGGCTGCTCGGACCTGGATCCGGACGAGAATCCGGACACTTCGCTGTTCAGCATCGACGTCATCCAGGTGCCGCTCGACGCTCCGGAGAACGCCCGCATCGTGAACAGCCCGCGGATCTTCGCCGACCTCGAATCCGGGGCGATCTCGGGTCTCTGGCAGGGCGGCGATCATGGCGTCGGCACGCAGAGCTCGCGCGAGACGCGCCAGTGCCACGACATCACGGCCTATCCGGAGATCGGCCTGGCGGCCGGAGCGTGTTCCGGCAACGGCATCCTGCTGGACATCTCGGACCCGGTGAATCCCGTGCGGATCGATCAGGTGGTCGACGAAGGGTTCGCCTTCTGGCACTCGGCGACGTTCAACAACGACGGCACCAAAGTGGTTTTCACCGACGAGTGGGGCGGCGGCTCGCGGCCGCGGTGCCGCGCCATCGACCCGCCGACCTGGGGGGCGAACGCCATCTTCGACATCGTCGACCGAGAGCTCCGCTTCCGCGGCTATTACAAGATCCCCGAGCCCCAGACCGAGCAGGAGAACTGCGTCGCCCACAACGGCTCGCTGGTGCCGGTGCCGGGGCGCGACATCATGGTGCAAGGCTGGTACCAGGGTGGGCTCTCCGTGTTCGATTTCACCGAGTCGGCGAGCCCGGTGGAGATCGCCTATTTCGACCGCGGCCCGGTCGATCCGGAGGATCTGATCTCGGGCGGCTACTGGTCCGCGTACTGGTACAACGGCTACATCTATGGGGCCGAAATCGCCCGTGGCCTGGACGTGTTTCGCCTCACGCCGAGCGAGCACCTGACGCAAAACGAGCTCGATGCCGCCGCCCTGGCCATGTCCGGCGAGACCAACGTGCAGCACCAGGAGCGAATCAGCTGGCCGGCGAGCCCCGTGGTCGCGCGTGCTTACCTCGACCAGCTCGGTCGCACTGCCGGGGTCGATCCCGAACGTGCCGCGGCCGTCAACGCGGTGCTCGACCGGGCCGACGCGGCTGGGGACGGCACGGACGCCGAGTTGGCCGGTGAGCTCGAAACGATGGCCGCCGCGTTGCACGAGGCGGCCGAAGAGGCCATCCGGCACGACATCGCGCGGCTGCGATCGCTGGCCGACACGCTCAACGGGATCGCCGAGACGCTCCGCTGACGGCAGTCGGCGCGGAACCGTTGCGGCGAGGCGAAGCGCCGTTGCGCCGCCTGGATTGCGTCCAGGGGGCGCGGTAGCCTGTCGCGGCTCATGCGCTACCCACCTGCCCCCGGATTCATGAAGCGGGTTCCGCTCGCGCTCGCACTGGTCGTGGTGGTCGTCTGGCCGTCACGGGCCGCCGTCCCGGCACCCACGGCACAGATGCCCACGGCCGAGACCCCTACGGCCCGGACGCCCGGGGCGCAGGCACCCACGGCATCATCTTCCTTGCCATTGCCCGTGGCGGTGGCCGCCGATGTGGGCATGTCCGACGATGCGCTCGCGCAGATAGCTCCGGCGATGCGGCGCTGGGTCGATCGGCAGAGGGCCGCGGGGATCGTCACCTTGGTAGCGCGCCGTGGACGCGTCGTGCACTGGGAGGCGGCGGGTTACCGAGATCTCGAGGGCCGGGATCCCCTCGAGCGCGACGACATCTTCCGCATCTACTCGATGACCAAGCCGGTGACCGCGGTGGCCGTGATGATGCTCGTCGAGGAGGGCAAGGTGGCGCTCGACGACCCGGTGTCCCGCTACCTGCCGGCTTTCGCCGACGTCGAAGTGCTTGCCGAGGGCGAGCGCGTCGCGCCGAGCCGGCCGATCACGGTCGAGGATCTGCTGCGACACACGGGCGGACTGGCGTACGGGCTCGGGCTCGATCCCGGGCCGGTCGATACCTTGTACGCACAAGCCGACCTGTTTTCGCGCGACCTCGCGGGATTCGTCGAGGCGGCATCGGCGCTTCCGCTCGCGGCTCAGCCCGGCGAACGCTGGATCTACAGCATCTCGAGTGATGTCCTCGGGCGCCTGGTCGAGGTGGTCGCGGGCCACCCCTTCGATGCGTTTCTCGCCGGCCGGATCTTCGCACCGTTGAAGATGCTCGATACCGGCTTCTTCGTTTCGGGCGGCAAGACCGACCGGTTGACGGCGCTGTACTCGCTGGGTGAAGGCGGAACGCTTGTCGAGATTCCGTCGCCCCTCGGTGTCGAGGGCGCGCGCCGGCCGACGCTTTTGTCGGGCGGCGGCGGGTTGGTATCGACGGCCGGCGACTACGTGCGGTTCGCGCAGATGCTGTTGAACGGCGGTGAGCTCGAGGGAACCCGCTTGCTGCGTACGGAGACCGTCGAGCTCATGCGCCGCAACGGGCTGGCGGACGAGCTGATTCCGATCGGCTTCGGGCCGCAGCGGCTGGCAGGCTACGGCTTCGGCCTCGGGTTCGGCGTCCTGGTCGACGAGGACGCCACGCCGGTGCCCGACAACGACGGCGTGTTCCGCTGGATGGGTATCGCCAGCACCTACTTCTGGATCGATCCGGAGGCGGAGCTGGTCGCTCTGGTGATGGCGCAGGTCTTCCCGCCCTCTCTCGGCACGCTCGAGGCGGAGTTCCAGACCCTCGTCTACGACGCCCTGCGGGATTGACGATGCCGCGACGCCTCACCGGATCGAAGAGGTTGCAGCTCGCCGCTTTCCGCGCGCTCTTGCTGGTCTGCGGCGCCGGGTCGGTGCTGTCCTGCTCGCCCGAGCCGCTGCCGTTCGAAGAGGTCGCCGATCTCAAACAGCTCATGACCTCCGTCATCGAGCCCGCCGCCGAGGTGTACTGGGACTCGGTCGGCATCGTCATGGACATCGAAGAGGGTACCCACGAGATCGAGCCGCGCACCGACGAGGAGTGGATCGCCGTGCGCGATGCGGCATTTGTCGTCGCCGAGTCGGGGAATCTGATGTTGTTGCCCGGTCGGATGCGCGACGGCGATCGGTGGCCCGAGATGGTCACCGATTTCGTGAAGGCATCGCGGGCGGCGCTCGCCGCGGCCGAGGCGAGAGACCCCGAGGCCGTGTTCGATGCCGGCGGCGAGGTCTACCTGGCGTGCGCGCGGTGTCATGAGACGTACGCGCCGGACACGCTGCGTCCGAATTTCGATCCCGGGATCATCAAGGACTAGGCGGCCCGGGCCACCGGAGGAGAGTCGGTAGGGGGCGGAGCGCGGCGCGGTATCGCGGCGGAGCCTGCGGGAAGAGAGGCGAATGCGAGGATTCCTGGAGTGGCTGGGTACGACGCCGTGGAGCGTCGCGTTGCTGGAGTCTCTGCACGCCTGGCCGCTGATCGAGTCGACCCACGTGATCACGCTGGCCGTGTTCGTCGGCACCGCGATCATCAACGACCTGCGGCTGCTCGGCTGGGGAATGCGGGACGTCCCGGTTTCCGAGGTCACCGGGCGGCTGCTTCCGGTCACCCGGCTGGCGTTCGTCGTCATGGTGATCACCGGCGCGCTGCTGTTCTACTCCGACCCGCTGCGCTACTACCACAGCCTGTTCTTTCGCCTGAAGATGGTCCTGCTGGTGGTCGCCGGCGTGAACGCGTTCGCCTTCCACCGCGGCATCCATTGCCGCGTCGCCGAGTGGGATCTCGACCCGGTGCTGCCACGCGAGGCGCGCATCGCCGGCGGCGTATCGTTGGTCGCCTGGGCGCTGATCGTCGTCGCCGGGCGCATGATCGCCTACGACGCCTGGTTCAACTGCGCACTGCAGCCGCAGCCTGCCTGGGTCAACTGGGCCGCGGGCTGCGTGCTCGGCCCGTGATCGCCATGCTGCTGCCGCTGTTCGAATGGTTCGAAACCACGAAGCTGGCCGAGTGGGTCCTCAGAGGGGTCTGGCAGTTTGCCGTCATCGAATCGATTCACCTGCTCGGGCTGTGCCTGCTCGGGGGAGCGCTGCTGGTCGTCGACCTACGCATGCTCGGCATCGGGCTCACCGGCCAAGCCGTGGCGGATCTCGAGGCGCAGGCGCGCCGGTGGCTGCTGGGCGCGATCGTGCTGATGGTCGTCACCGGCGTGCCGATGATGGTGGCGGAGCCGTACAAGCTCTACTACAACGAGTCGTTCTGGGTGAAGATGACGACTTTCCCGCTGGCGCTTGCCTACACCTTCACGATTCGGGTCCGGGTGGCGCAGGGCGCCGGCCGAGAGACGTCCGTGCGGACCCTGTGCGCGGGTGCAGTGTCGATCGCCTTGTGGTTCATCGTCGCGGCCGCGGGGCGCTGGATCGGCTTCTCGTCCTGACACACCTGCGGACGTGGACTCCGCCCTTGATCGTGTCGCGTGGCTGCTCTGCTAGCAGCGCCCGCGTTCGATGTTGCCGCGCTGGGCGTCGTCGGGTGCGCCGGTGCCGGACGACCCCATGAAGATCTTGTTGCCGTCCTCGAAGGTTACGTCGCGTCCGTTCGCCCGCTTGAGCGAATGGTCCTTCGCTTGGTAGCCGTCGACGATGATGACCGTGCCGGGGGTCAGGCAGTCACGCCGCAGCCCGCGGCGAAGCAGCACGTTCGGTGTGCCGCCTTCGACCATCCACACCTCGGCGGATCCATCATCGTTGGTGATCTCCATGTGGATCCAGGTGTGCGGATTGACCCACTCCAGCCGGACGATTTTGCCCTGCAGGCGAATCGGCGCGTCGCGGTCGAACTCTGCGCCGAATGCGTGGTGAGCGGCGATCGGCGCTGCATACGACATCGCCAGGGCCAGGAGCAGTCCACAGCCGGCCAGCAATCGGGATCGCCTCAACGTCACCATCATCGACCTTGCCCCTCCCGTCTCTCTTGCGCGCGTGCGCCGCTGAGCACATTGAACAGCGAGTAGTTTGCCTCGTGGCAGGCGTATTCGTAAACCAGCTCGTCCATCGCCCGGAACGGCACCTCGCCGCTCCACGGGCTGGTGTAGAAGGTCGGGTCTTCCACGGTGAACTCGTAGTTGATCGTTTCCTGGTCGACACGCGTCAGCCGCTCGGTGACCTTCATGTTCTCCGTTCCGCCCGGGTAGACGTATCCGCCGACGAGCTGCTTGGCAGGAAGGTTGGTCGTCTCGATGACCAGCGTGTCGCCTTCCCAGCGCCCCCATGAGTCGCCCATCCAGGGGCGCACGTGGTCTGGCAGCGGCTTGCGCTCACCCAATCGGATGATGCGGACGTCGTGGACCATCTCCGTCATGATCATCACGTGATCGGCGTTTTGCACGATGGTGTAGTTGTTGTTGTAGAAGTAGTTGGGCAGCATCGGCGGGCCGGCGTTGGAGCCGAACGAGATGATGCAGCGTTCCCCGAGGGGGCGGTTCTCGGGGTTGTCGTATTGCCCGATGCCGGCCCGACGCGCGGCCTCGGTTGCCTCTTGTCGCGCCCTCTGTGCCTCCGGCGTCAGCGCGGGGATGCGTCCGTCGGGCGGGTCGACCACCAGGGAGCTGCGCGCCTCGCCGTCGTAGATGGCGACACTGTCACCGGCGTCGATATAGAAGTAGTTGTAGCCGCCCGTGCCGCCCGTCGCGCCGTCGAACACCGGGTCCCCGGTCTGAACTCCGCCCTCGGGCGGGGCTTCACGGTTCGGATCGCTCGGCAGCGCGGCGGCGGCGATGAGATCCTGCCGGCCGCTTTCGAGCGCCGCCACCTGTTCGGCCGTCAATGTCGGGCCGACGCCGCGGGGGCGTTGGACGGGCGTCATCGTGGCGTTGGTCCAGTTCCCTTGCAGGTCGGGGTGTCCGTGCTCCGTGCGCGGGACTTGCCACTGGGTGGCGCCGGCGGTGCTTGTGGCGAGCGCGCCGGTGATCAAGGTGGCGCAGACGAGCACACCGCCCAACCCCAGGGCGAGGCGACGGCGGTGCGTGGCGGGGTGCCTCGTGTTCGATGCGGCCGTGGATCGGATCTTGCGGGAGAGCATCGCGCTATCTCCTGATGGGGTTCTTGCGTAGCTCGCCGTAGATCAGCTCCTCGACGAACTCGACACACTTGAACTGACCGAGCCGGGCGTCCGGATCGATGTTGCGGTACAGCGGCATACGGATGACCCAGGGGCGCGAGAAGGTCTCCGGATCCTCGATGGTCGCTTCGTACCAGATATGGTCGGGGCCGACCATCTCCCAGCGCTCCGTCACGACCATCGCGGCGCTGTGGTGGTTGCCGGCGCGGTCGAACCAGGTGCGATCGTTGAAGCCGTTGGCTATCACGACGAAGACGTCGCCCTCCCAGCGGCCGACCGACTGGCCCATCCACGAGTCGATCTGCGGCGGCCCGGGATCTTCCAGGTAAATGTCACGCACCGCGGCAGCGTATTCGTAGGCGATGAAAAACTTGCTCTCGCTTTGGAAGATCTGGAACGGGAAGGGCATGTAGTTCGCACGCGGCACGCCCGGCAGGTAGCACTTGATCTCCGGGTCGCGCTCAAGCCAGTCGGCACGGTTTTCGTCTCTCACCGCCAACGCCTCGGGCAGGTACGGGATCGCGCCTCCCTGGACGACTCCCTGCCCGGAAGGCACCGACCCCACCGCCCCGAACGCGAGCACTTCGTTGGCTGGCACCGGGACGACCGGTCCCGGCTGCATGGCCAGGGCCGGCCGTGCGTCGTGCGGCTCGATGTCCCAGTGGGCGTTGCCGAGCGCCTGCCAGATACCGTTGAGGTCCGGTTTTCCCGACGCCGTGCGCGGGATTCGATCGTTCTGGGCCGATTCGGCGGGAGCAGCGCAGCCGGTCGCGACCGCGGTGACCAGCGCCAGCGCGGCGAATATCGCGATCAGGGACACGTGGGTATCGGTGGGCGGCCGCGGAGACGGACGGGGCCGGTCGCGGGTGACGTGACTCATCGAGATCCTCCGTCGTGCAGGGTGTCGAGCGAGATTGTCATCTGCGGGCCGGCGCGAAAGCGAGCAGCACGTTCCCGGGCATCTGGCCGAAAAAACCGTAGCCGCTGTTGACCAGCACCAGCCCGTCGGCGATCACCGGCCCCGGACCGTCGAGGGCGCCGCCTCGACCCGGCACGCCGTTGACCGTGTCGAAGGCGCGGGCGGTGTCGAAATCCCACAGCAGGCGGCCATCTGCCGCCGCATAGGCGCGGACATGGCCGTCGAGCCCGCCGGTGAACACCACCCCCGGAATCACCGTCGGTGCGGCCGAGTACGCGGCGGCGCAGCCCGGACGGCCGTCGCACGTATCCGCCGGCGCCGGGACGCTCCAGACGACGTCGCCCGTCATCAGATCGAGGGCATACAGGCCCGGCGTCGGCTCGCGGTCCGGGTTGACGTCGACGATCACCGCGGCGGCGCGATCCGCGTTCGCGGCGTACACGAGCCGGCCGTCGGTGGCCATGCCCCAGTGGATTCCTCCCAGGGCGCTGCCCTTGCCCACCCGCGTCGACCACAAGAGATCGCCGCCGGCGTCCGGGTCGAGCGCCCAGACGACGCCCGATTTCTGCCCGGCGACCAAGATCTGCTTTCCGTCGGGACGCTCGACGAGTATCGGGGCCATGCCGAAGTCGAGGTCGGGTCCGGCGGGGTCGGGACAGTTCGGCCCGACCCGGCCGAAGGGACCGCAGGCGATGGTAAAGGCGTCGTCGGCGGTTCCTTGAAAGGACCAGGCCAGCTCCCCGGTTTCGAGATCGATCGCCAGGATGGCGTCGCTCGAATCCGTCGTCGGTCGGGTGTAGTTCTCCCCGGTACCGACATAGACGAGGCCGCGTGCGACGTCGATCGTCGGGCTCGCCCACACGGGTGCTCCCGACGGGGCCCAAAGCTGCGTGCCGACGGCGTTGCGGCCTGCTTCCTCCGGATACCCGGGAATCACCCGGTGATACCAGATGACGTCGCCGCTGGCGGCATCGAGCGCCGCGAGCGCCCCCGAGGCAGTACAGCATTCGTAGTGGGGGTCCTGTGCCGTCAAGACCTCCATCGTCGAGATGGGGACGAGCAGGCGCCCGTCGTGCAATATCGCGCTGCCGGTGATGTTCGACTCGGGATGCCAGCCGACGCGGGTTTTCCACAGCAGGGAGCCGGTCGCCAGGTCGAGCGCATAGGCGCTGGTGCGGAAGTCGAGGAAGTAGGCGACCGGGCGCTCCGGGTCGTCGTCCAGCAGAACGGCGCCGCGGATCCCGGCATCGGCCTCGTAGGTCCAGCGGACGCAGCCGGAGGCGGTCTCCAGCGCGTAGACGACGCCGAACTGGTCGCCGACGAGGGCAACGCCGTCCGCCACGGTCGGCTTCGTGCGCACCTGCGTGCCGTCGGGGAAGCCGAAGGCCCAGCGGAGCTCGAGGCCGGCGACTTCGCCCGCCTCGATTCCGCCCTTCTCGACCGGCTGGAATCCGGTGCCCTCGAGCGAGCCCCCGAACCCCGTCCACGAAACGGCGTCGACGTCGAGCGGGGCGATGCCCCGCGCCTCGCAGTAGGCCGACTCGGGCAGGGTTTCCTCAGCGAAGCGCCGCCCGGTGAGGAGCTCCGCCACCAGGACCTTCTGTTGCCGGGTCAGTCCGGCGCCCTCCGCCCGCATCGAGCCGTCTTCGAGTGTTGCCACGATCGCCCGCGGCGTCAGCGACGTCAACGAAAAGCGGCTCGGCGTGCGGCCGCTCTGAGCGGAGCTGTGGCAGCTCGAGCACAATGCCTCGAAGATCTCGGCGCCGTCGGCGTCTTGCGCCGGCGGCGATGGCTCCTGGCCGGTGACGGCCCGGGAACCGAAGCCTGCGGTCGCGGCGACCGCACCGATTGCCGCGGTCGCAACCACCGCGACGAGAACGCGAACGGCTCTTGTGGTCCGGGTGTCCATGGGGTGAGTGACACTCGCACCGGGAGATCCGCCACGTCAAGGGACGCGTCGGTACGGGAGCCCTTCCCCCCGGGCAGGGGTCAGTGAGAGACGCTCGAGGCGATGATCGCCGGCATGATCGCCGCGACCATGACGGCCGCCTGAACCGCTTGGATGGCGTCCTTCGTGGCCCGGCCCATGAGCTCGCCGTTGACCACCTGCTCGATCCGCTGCTTGCGCGCCTTCAGCTCCTTCTTGCCGAAGACCACCTTGAGGATGCCGGCGCTGTCCGCGAGCGATACGAGCACGACGGTGCGCGGATCGATGTCGCGAACGCCGGTGAAGATCGCCCCGTGCAGCCGGTCGATGATCTCCTGCTCGGGGCGCGGGTCGGTTTCCGGATAGGTGCGGCGAGTGAAGACCAGAAGAATGGTCCCCTCGTCCTCGTGCAGAATGCCGCGGTCGCACAGGCGCTCGGCGACGCGGTGCTTCAGGCTCTTGATGCCGGCGAACTTGCCGACCCAGTAATCGAGCCCCTTGGGCTTGCTCGTGGCAATCCTTTCGAGGCATTCGTCGAGGAGCGGCGCGCCCGTGGGGCTGCGGTCGACCACCTCGGCGCGCTTCTTGCGCCTCGAACCATCGACGGAAATGCGCCCCCGTAGCACGAGCTCGGCGAGGATCCCGCCGGCGATGGCGTACTGATACATCGTGCCCGACGCGATCGTCCCCTCGGCGTCGCGAAGGGCGAGCAGCAGGACTTCTTCGTGCAGGGGAAGGCGTTCGCGGGAGTTCATGGGCGCTCCGTGTTTAGCGTGGTCTTTGTGCGTTCGAACTGATTGTGCCGCCGCCTACCTCGATGTGCGCTATTGCCCGGAAGTCTGTCGTCCAAGATTCGCGGAAGCGATAGGGCGTCCATGGGATTGTCTCATTGGGTCGAAGACGTCCTGCGCTCGGTAGGTGGGCCAGGACGCCTTTGTTATCTTCTACCGGGCCACGGCCTCCCGGTCTCGCCGGGCGACCACCGGCTCGACGACCCACACCCGAGGAGCTCATTCGATGCATCTACTTCGCCGCGCTCTCGTTCTTTCCTTGCTTGTCGCCTCGTCCGCCGCCTTGCTCGCCGGATCGGCACCGGTGCTGGCTACCTCGCCCGGGCTCCCCGCGGCGGTCGCGACACCGGGTGTGATCGCCGCCTCGGCGATGCCGACGCCCGGCGCTCCGCAGGCCGGCCAACTCACCTCCGAGATGCTCGCGGGCCTGCGCTTGCGCAGCATCGGCCCGGCAATCATGAGCGGGCGTTTCGTCGACATCGAAGCCGTCGAGCAGGACCCGTTCGTGTTCTACGTCGCCTCGGCGACCGGCGGCGTCTTTCGCACCCGCAACAACGGCATCACCTGGGAGGCGGTGTTCGAGAACGAGGGAACGCACTCGGTGGGCGACATCGCGGTGTTCCAACCCGATCCCGACATCATCTGGGTCGGCACCGGAGAGCGAGCCAACCGGCAGAGCTCGGGCTGGGGCGACGGTATCTACAAGTCGACCGACGCCGGTGCTACGTGGACCAACGTCGGGTTGCGCGACTCGCTCCACATCGGTCGGATCGTCACCCATCCGACCGATCCCGACACGGTATGGGTAGCGGCCGCGGGACACCTCTGGGGCCCGAACGAGGAGCGCGGGTTGTACAAGACAGCCGACGGCGGCAGCACCTGGGAGCGGTTGCTGTACGTCGACGAGAACACCGGCGTCATCGACGTCGCCATCCACGCCTCCGACGTCGACACCATCTGGGCGGCTGCCTACCAGCGGCAACGCAAGGCGTTCGGATTTCACGGCGGCGGCCCCGGCAGCGGCCTGTACAAGTCGACCGACGGCGGGGCTACCTGGGAGATGCACAACGGCCGGGGCGAGCTGCCGGAGGGCGACTACGGCCGCATCGGTATCTCGATCTACGCCGGTGACCCGGACATCGTCTACGTTTCGATCGAGCAGGGTTACGAATACTCGGCCTCGACGACCTACGACATCGTCGGCGGGGGCACCTATCGCACCCTGGACGGCGGCGCGAACTGGGAGTTCCGCAGCGACTGGAACCCGCGGCCGATGTACGCCTCGCAGCCGCTGGTCGATCCGACGAACCCCGAACGCGTGTACATGCAGAACGCTTTCAGCGTCTCGGAGGATGGCGGGCTGACGTTTCGCCGCATCCCGCAGACCGTGCACGGAGACGATCGCTTCCTCTGGATCAACCCGAACGACTCGCGCCACATCATCAAGGCGTCCGACGGGGCGATCGCGATTTCCTACGATCGCGGTGACACCTGGCTGTTCGTCGAGAGCCTGCCGGTGAGCCAGTTCTACCGGATCAACGTCGACATGAGCCATCCGTACAACGTCATCGGCGGCTTGCAGGACAACGGCAGCTGGGTCGGCCCCAGCGCCACGTACCGGTCGGAGGGAATCCTCAACGAGGACTGGTACCGCACCGGCGGCGGCGACGGGTTCTTCAACGTCGCCGACCCCAACGACCCGAACATCATCTACAACGCCAGCCAGTACCTCGGCATGCAGAAGCTCGACATGAGCAACGGGCAGACGATGAGCATTCGGCCGGCGAACGACCAGGGCTATATGGGCGGTCGGCGCAACTGGACAGTATGGGGCCAGGACGTGGCCACGCCGGTTCTCGGCAACATGATGGCGCCGGCCAACTGGGACGCCCCCATCGAGATGTCGCCGCACGACTCCAGCGTCATCTACGCCGGCACCAACGAGCTTTGGAAGAGCACCGACGGGGGTGAGTCGTGGGTCTCCCTGGGTGACCTGACGAGCCGCGTCGATCGGGCCGAGTTGCCGATCATGGGCGAGTACCCGACCCGCGAAACGCTGTCGCTCGACGACGGCATTCCGTACTACCCGACCTTGACCTACGTGGCCGAGTCACCCCTCAGGGTCGGATTGCTCTACGTCGGCGCCGACGATGGCATGTTCCACGTTTCGATGGACGGCGGCGAGACGTTCGACAACATCACCGACAATTTCCCCGGCCTGCCGGACAACGCCTGGGTCGGCGGCATCGAGGCGTCGGTGTTCGACGAGGGCACCGTCTACGCCGTTTTCGACAACCACCGGTCGGACGACTACGAGAACCACATCTACAAGTCGACCGACTACGGACAGACGTGGGTGTCGATCGTCGGCGACATGCCGGCGCGCCGCGTCGCGCGGGCGATCAAGGAAGATCCGCGCAACCCGAGCGTGCTGTACGTCGCGGCGGAGCTCGGCTTCTGGTTCACCATCGACGGCGGCGAGCATTGGGTCGAGCTCAAGAACAACATGCCGACGCTGCCGTTCAACGACTTCGTCATCCATCCGCGAGACAACGACCTGATCCTCGGCAGCCACGGCCGCGGCGCCTGGGTCCTCGACAAGATCTCGGCGATCCAGGAGCTCACCGCCGAGGTCATGGAGATGCCGGGGTACCTCTTCTCGATGGAGACAGCCGAGCAGGTGCGCCGCCGCAGCACGATTTGTTGCCCCGGAGACAACATCTTCTACGGCGAGAATCCGCCCGCCGGCGCGATCATCGACTACTGGCTGCGTGACGAGGGCGCCGACGTCAGCATCATGGTTCTCGACCCCAGCGGCTCGCCGGCGCGGATGCTGCGCCCGACGACCAACCGCGGCGTCAACCGCATCGTCTGGGATCTGCGCTTCGAAGGCTGGGGGCCTGCGCCGGCCCAAGGCGGCGGCCGGGGTGGGGGAGGTCGGGGTGGTTTCGGTGGTTTCGGCGGTGGCCGGCTGCAGGGCCCGCTGGTGGTGCCGGGTACCTACACCGTGGTCATGGAGATCGGCGGCGAGACGTTCGAGCAACCCCTCGAGGTGATCGAGGACACGCGCCTGGACGTCGGGCTTGGTGAGCGGCGCGCCTGGACCCGGACGCTGCTGCGCATCGGGTCGCTGTGGGAGGAAGCCGACGGGGTCCAGCGAGCCATACGGGCTTTCGACGACGGGCTCTCAGACGGAGCTGCCGACGATGTTGCGGCCGAATCTCGCGAGCTGGTCCGCATCAGCGGCGAGCTGACCCGGCGTGTGCGAACGCTGTACGGCGCGGTATCCGGCTGGGCCGGCGGCCCGACTGCCGATCAGCAGGCGCAGATGCAGTATTTCACCCAGCTTGTGGCGGAAGCGCGGGACCGGCTGGAGATCATCCGGCAGGACTGATCGGAGCGCCGCATCCCGCCTTGCGGCGCCCGCCGAGAGCTGGTGCGCCCTCGGGCCGCGCCCGGGATGCCCCGGGCTCTTCGCTTGTCGGCAACCGTTGGGTAGCTGACTAAGAGCGCCGCCGTTCGTGGACTGGCTTACGCCCACGCTGCGCCCTCGGCCGGTTTGTAGTCGGCATCACGTTCCCGCCGTGCCCTCTTGCCTATCGTCTGCAAAGAGAACGCACGAGGCGTCCCCTGAATTGAGCTTCGTAGATACATGCAACCGCGGCGGGCGGGCCCGAAGAGTGTGTCCGCAGCCGTCTCGCCAAGGGGGTTCCATGCGTTTCCGTTCCTATCTCCGATTCTCTCTCGTCGCGATCACGGTCTGCGCGTTGTCTTCGTGTAGCTCGGACTCGCCGACGCAGGGACCGGCGCCTCCCGGCGGATCGCCGGTGTTGAACGCGTCGGTTTCGGCGAACTCCAACAACACGTTCAGCCCGTCGACGGTCAACTTGCTGACCGGGGGCACGGTGACGTTCTCGAACGCCGGCGGGCTTCACAACGTCAGCAGCGGAGACTTTCGTTGCGCCAACGGCTGCGACGGACAAGGGGGCAACGGCGATCCTTCGACGAATGGCTGGAGCTTTCAGATGGTCTTCCCCACCGCCGGGACCGTGTCGTACGTCTGCGACGAGCATGCGGGTGTCGGCATGACGGGGCAGATCATCGTTCAGTAGGGGGAAACGGTGCCGATGACGACGATCACCGGAGTCGGGTCCTGCCGCCGGCCGGTTCTTCTGACGCGTACGATCTGCTTCGCCGTGCTCGTCGCGGTGGCCACGGCGGCCGAGGGCCAAGAAGCCCAGGGCGGAGAAGCGTTATTCGCGGAGCTCGAGTGCAGCGGGTGTCACGCGCCGCAGGCGCAGGGGGACATCGGCCCACGACTCGCAAGAACGCGCCTGGACATAGAGGCGCTGACCGAGCAGATCCGCAGCCCACGCGGCGCCATGCCGCCCTACGGGCCGGAGCGGCTCAGCGATGACGACATCGCCGCGATCTATGCCTGGCTGCAATCGGTCCCGGGAGAGCCGACGTATCCCTCGTGGTTCAGCACAGACCTGATCAACCTGCCGACGCCGAAGTTGCCGGGCGAGAGGACCCTCGAGGTTCATTTCACCCACCGATTCTCGGAGTCCATCAAGGACGCCGGGAGGCAGGGGCTCTGGGGGCTCGACAGCTTTGCCGTGCCGGCGTTCTGGTTCGCCTACGGGGTCGCCGACTGGCTCCAGGTGCACGGCGGCCGCAGCTCCAACCGGGCCACCTGGGAATACGGCGCCAAGGTGGAGTTGCTGTCGGAGGGCCGTGTCGGCCTGCCGGTCTCGGCCGGCGCGGTGATCGGCGGGGCTTACCTCGATCGTGACGACGTGGTGGACAAGAGCCGATTCACGGCCGAGTTCCCGCTCGGGTGGCGAGCGCACGACCGCGTGAGCCTGCTGGCGGTTCCGTTCCTGGCCACGAGCACCGATCCGACCGGCGATCCGTCGAGCGACGCCTACTCCGCCGCCCTGGGCCTGGGCGGGACGGTGCGGATCACGCCCGGTCAAAGCGTCGATGTCGAGTGGATCACGCACCTCGGAGGATTCGAGAATCCCGAGGCAGTCGATCAGTGGCAGGCGTACTGGGGCATCAAGGTCGGCGGCCATGTCTTTCAGATCGGCGTGACCAACACCGTCGCCTACACGCCCGACCAGATGGCTCCCGGTGCGGTCAAGACGGGCCGCAAGAGCGATGTCCGCCTCGGATTCAATCTCGTGCGGGCGTTCAAGATCGGCGGGAGCGGGTAGGCCGCATGGGTGGAGCACACCATGTTGTTGGCCTGGCCCGGGAGGATGGCCGGAGGTGGACGTCGCCTTATCGCCGCTGCATGATCGTTCTTCCCTTGCTTGTCGCGTGCCTCGGATGCTCCGGCAATGAGCACCAGGCTGTCCCGGCTCCGCCGGCGCCGGCGGCGGCCGAAGCGCTCGTGGTAGGCGACGCCGCCACGGTTCTGATGCCCGCCCCGGTGCTCGGCGAGATCGACCTGGTCGACCAGGAAGGCGCGCGCGTCCGGTTCGAGGCGCTCCGTGACCGACCGGTCCTGTTGACCTTCATCTACACCCGTTGCCCCATGCCGGAGATGTGCCCGGCCACGACGCTGAGGTTCCGGCAGGTCCAGGATCAGCTCTCGGCGGAGGATCGATCGCGGGTCCGACTGGTTGCGGTGAGCTTCGACCCGGTTCACGACACGCCGGCGGTACTGGCCGAGTACGCCGACCTGTGGGACGTCGACTCGAAGCTCTGGACCCTGCTCACCGGCGCCGAGGAAGACATTCGCGCGCTGGCGGCTGCCCACGGGACCTGGTTCGAGAGAGGGGAGGACGGCAACTACCGGCACCCGATGTACAGCATGATCCTGCACCGGGGCGGCGCGCTACACCGGGTCCTGCTCGGCTCGGCGTGGGACGCGAACGAAGTTGCGGGTGTACTGGTGGCGCTTGCCTCTCCGGCCGAGTGAGAGGTCGCCCGGGCGCTTCTCCACGGAGCTCCGGGACCGGGTCGCGGGGGCGTCTACTCGAGATCCCGTTTGACCGTCCGCGCCATCCGCTTGGTGAAGTAGTAGATACGCTTCAAGTTCTCGAGTATGTCCATTTCGATCGTGTAGGCGCCCAGGCGATTGGGCTCCTCCGCCACCAGCCGCTCGGCTTGATGCAGCGCCGCCGCGGTGGCGAGCTCGTTGATGGTGTTCTTCATCGAGACGACCAACTTCTTTGCGTCCCGGTTCTTCTGCGTAACGGCGAGCAATGCCGAATCCAATGCCTTGAGCGTCGCCGTGTGGAAATCGCTGATCACCGCTTTGGTCTCGTCGCTGATGGTCACCCGGTTCTCGATTCGCTGCACCCCCAGCCCGACCAGATTCGTCTCGATGATGTCGCCGATGTTCTCCAGGTCGTTGCTCGCTTCGAGCAAATTGAGGAACTGGCTGGTTTGCGCCTCGGTCAGCTCCGTGCGGCTGATCTGGCCCAGGTAGGTGACGACGTGGCCGTGTAGCGCATCGACCACGTCGTCCATCGCGGCGACCTTGTGCAGCGACTCGAGAGTTCCGCCGAGCATGGCTGGCAGGATCTCGTTCATCATCTCGGTGACTTGGTCGCCGATGTGGAGAATCTCGAGGCGGGCCCGATCGAGGGCGAGCGACGGTGTGCCCAGCAACTCGACGTCGAGGTACTTGGCGCGCACGGCGTCGGCTTCCGCCAGCGGGAGCTCGGGAACGAGTCGCTCGACGAACCGGGCTATCGGCGTGGCGAAGCCGATGAACAGGAAGGTGTTGGCGATGTTGAAGATCGTATGAGCGTTGGCGATCTGTCGCGGGGTCTCGGCGGCGAGCTTGTCCTGGCCGCTCAGTCCTTCGGCTACCGGCGAGATCCGGACCACCAGCTCGGCCAGCTGGTCGATGAACCCGAGCCAGACGAGGACTCCGAGGACGTTGAAGAGAACGTGCACCGCGGCGGCGCGAACGGCTTCCCGGGGTCTGCCGATCGATGCCAGCAGTGCGGTGACGCAGGTGCCGATGTTGGCGCCGAATGCCAGCGCGATGCCGGCCGGTAGGCTGACGAAGCCGTTCTTGGCCAGCGCGATGACGATACCCGTAGTGGCCGAAGAAGACTGCACGAGCGCCGTGAATCCGGCTCCCGCCAGGATCCCGAGCAGGGGGCTCTCCATGCGCGCCATGCCGTCGAGGAACGGCTGATACTCGCGCAGCGGGTACATGGCTTCGCCCATCACGTTCATGCCGAAAAAGACGAGCCCCAGCCCCATGATCCCTTTGCCGTGATGGCGGATTCGCTCCTGTTTGGCGAAGAAACGGGCGGCGAAGCCCGTCGCGATCATCAGCAGGGCGAGCTCCGTCACCTTGAACGCTACGAGCTGTGCAGTCAGCGTCGTGCCGATGTTGGCCCCCATGATCACGCCGATCGACTGCGTCATCGAGATCAGCCCCGCGGTGATGAAGCCCACCACCAGCACCGTGGTGACGCTGGAGGACTGGATCACTGCCGTCACCAGGGCCCCGGTGATCACCCCCATGAAGCGGTTGCTCGTCAGGCGGCCGAGGATCTCCTTCATGCGATCGCCGGCGACCGCCTTGAGGGCGTCGGCCATCATCTCCATGCCGAAGAGAAACAGGGCCAGCCCGCCGAGAAGGCCGACGGTGAGTGCGCCGAGCTCGAGGCCGGTGAACTGCATCTACGCTTCCGGTCCGGAGGCTTTGACGATGGTCACCGGAATGGGCGAGAGCTTGACGACGCGAGCAGCCTTCGAGCCGAGCAACAGGTAGCTCAGTCCGGTGCGTCCTTGGCTGCCCATGACGATCAGCTGCGAGCCCTCCTTTTCGGCGACCTCGAGAATTCGCTCGGCCGGCACGCCGATCACCAGTCTCGAATCAGCGTTGGACAGGGCCGGGCTTTCCGGATTCTCCGCCTGTACGCGTTGCAGAAACTCCCGCAGCAGCTCCCGGGCGATCTCCTCCATGCTGCGGACGTACTTGGACGAGTCGGCGCGGGCGTAGTAGCCGGGCTCGGACTCCGGATCGTGCACGACATGGAGGACCAAGAGTGGAGCTTCGAGGCAGTCCGCCGCCCGGGCCGCCCAGATCAGTGCGGCCTCGGAGTGGGGTGAAAAGTCGACGGGAACGAGAATCAGCCGAGAGCTTGTCATGGCGGGGAATATAGCGGATTCACGGAACCTGACCAGGGCTACGGCGTGTCGAGCCGCGCCGGCATGAGGATCGCGCCGTGACGCCGGTCGGTGGCGGCACGGCCGCTGCGCCCGCCGCGGAGGTTCGCGCCCGTGCGAGATAGACTCGGGCGATGGGGCTCGACGTGTCGACCAGAGTGCTTGTTCTCTTCGCGCATCCGGCGCTGCACAAGTCACGGGTGAACAGCGCGCTGTTGGGTGCCGCCCGGAACGTCGACGGCATCACGATTCATGATCTCTACGAGCGCTACCCCGACTTCGACATTGATGTTGCCGCCGAGCAAGAGCTGCTGCTGGGTCACGACCTGATCGTCATGCAGCATCCCTTCTTTTGGTACTCCGTGCCCGCGATCTTCAAAGAGTGGATGGATTTGGTGCTCGAGCACGGCTGGGCCTACGGCCACGACGGCACCATGCTGCGGGGCAAGGAGGTCATGAGCGCCGTGTCGACCGGTGGGCAGGCGACCGCCTATAGGCGGGAAGGCCTCAATCGATACACGATGCGCGAGTTCCTACGGCCGATCGAGCAAACGGTTGCCCTTTGCCGCATGCGCTACCTGCCGCCCTTCCTGGTGCAGGGGACCCATCGCCTGCAGGCATCCCAGATCGACGCGGCGGCGGAGAGCTATCACGGCCTCCTGCAGGCGTTTCGCGATGGTCGCGTCGAAGGCGATCGACTCGGCGACCTGGAGTACATGAATGACGGACTGCCCGAGCTATTGAGCGGGACCACGCCATGAGTGGTCAGGGGATCTTCTACCAGGCGTTCGTCTACATGGCGGCGGCGGTCATTGCCGTACCGATCGCCAAACGACTGGGACTCGGCTCCGTCCTCGGCTACCTCGCCGCCGGCGTCGTCATCGGGCCGTTCGGGCTCAGCCTCGTCGGTGAGGAGGGGCAAGATGTCCTTCACTTCGCCGAGTTCGGCGTCGTGATGATGCTCTTCCTGATCGGGTTGGAGCTGCGTCCGGCGCGGCTTTGGCGAATGCGGGGGCCGATTCTCGGCACCGGCGGTTTGCAGGTAGGAATCACGTCGATCGCGCTTGCGGGGATCGGCTTGGCTCTCGGACTGCCCTGGCAGACCGCGCTCGCCGTCGGCATGACCCTCGCCCTGTCGTCGACCGCGATCGTCCTGCAGACGCTGGCCGAGAAGGGCCTACTGCGCACCGATTCGGGACAATCGATCTTCTCGGTGCTGCTTTTCCAGGACATCGCCGTGATTCCGATGTTGGCGTTGTTCCCGCTGCTGGCGATTCACTCCTCGGATGGGGCAGCGGCGCCGGTGGACGACCACGGTGCCGCCTCGCACTCGACCTGGGTCGAGGGGCTGCCGGCCTGGGAGCAGACGGTCGTCGTGCTCGCCGCGGTAGTCGCGGTCGTCGTGGCGGGGCGTTATCTGGTGCGGCCGGCGCTGCGCGTGATCGCCGGGACGCGCTTGCGCGAGCTGTTCACGGCCGCCGCTCTCATGCTTGTGATTGGGATCACGCTGTTGATGGAGCAGGTCGGCTTGAGCCCGGCGCTCGGTGCTTTTCTGGCCGGCGTCGTTCTCGCAACCAGCGAGTACCGGCACCAGCTCGAGGGCGACATCGAGCCGTTCAAGGGCCTGCTCTTGGGGCTCTTTTTCATCGCCGTGGGCGCGTCGATGGATTTCGGCCTCATCGGGTCGAATCCCGCCATCATCCTCGGGCTCGCGGTTCTCCTCGTACTGATCAAGTTCGTCGTCCTGTTCTTGATCGGCACGGCTCGCGGCATGGGCCTCGACCAGCGCCTGATGCTGTCGGTGTCCCTCGCCCAGGGTGGCGAGTTCGCCTTCGTTCTGTTCGCGTTCGCCACCCGAAATGACGTCGTTTCGACGGACATCGCCAATCCCTTGATCGCCGCGGTGGCGGTGACCATGGCGGCGACGCCGCTGTTGATGGTGTTCAACGAGCGTTTGCTGTTGCCGCGCTTCGGGACGCGCGAGCGAGAGGAGCGTCCCGCCGACGAGATGCATGAATCGAGCCCCGTCATCATGGCCGGATTCGGCCGCTTCGGGCACATCGTCGGCCGATTCCTCCGTGCCAACGGCGTCACTCCGACGGTGCTCGAGTACGACTCGGACCACGTCGACGCGCTCCGCAAGCTGGGTCTGCCGACCTTTTACGGCGACGCCTCGCGCGTCGATCTGCTCAAGGCCGCCGGGGCCGACAACGCCGAGCTGCTGATCATCGCCGTGGGAGATCTGGACGTCGCCGAGCGGATCCTGGAGACGGCGAGGGGTCACTTCCCGGGCCTGAAGGTGCTGTCGTGTGCGCGCGGGCGTCCGGAGGCCTACGAGCTGCTCGACCACGGTGTCGATGGCGTCTATCGCGAGACGGTCGATACCTCCTTGCGTATGGGCGTCGACGCTCTTCGCCTGCTCGGACACCCGGCGTACGCGGCGCATCGGGCAGCGCGTAGCTTCCGGCGCCATGACGAGGCCTCCGTCGGCGAGCTCGGCCGCATGCGGCACGATCGCAAGGCTTATATCACCGCGGCGCGGGAACGCATCCGCTCGCTCGAGGAGCTCATGCTGGGCGAGCTCGAGGCCAGCGCCGACCAGGAGCGAGACGGCAGCTGGGACGTCGAGTCGTTGCGAGAAGAAGTCGCCGGAAAGCCTTGAGCTTGTGGCCGACGGAGGGGCGCTACTCGGGTGGTCGTGACAGCGCCGCCAGGAGAACCTCTCGAGTCAACTCCTGCTGCCGGGAGCGGGAGATGGTAGCGGCGTCGTCGAACAACTGGCTGCCGTAGTGGCCGAACTGGGAGTGGTTGCCTCCTTCGATCCGGATCCAGCGGGTGTCGTCGGGAAGCAGGTGGCGGTTGGCCTCGACCGCGGCAACCGGGGCGACACCGTCGTTCGACGCGAACACTTTGGTGGCCGCAAACGGCAGCGACCGGAGGTTCATTTCCTTCGGGTGGGTGGTACCGACCAGCACCATCTCGATGACCCCCGGGGGATTGCGGCCGGCCAGCCGTGTGGCAAGCGCGGCCCCGAGTGAATGCCCGGCGATCACCCATCGGGAGGCGGCGCTATCGTCCTCGAGAACGTCGACCGCACGGCTCAGGGCGGTGCGCTTGTGAGACTCCAAGGGGGCGAGTCGCCAGGGTAGGCGAATGACGAAGACCGGGTGCCCTCTCTCCGCGATCGGCCGGAGCAGGGGGGCATAGGCCTCCGCTGCGACGCCACCGCCGGTGATGAAGACGAGCCCGGCGCCTCTGCCCGCCGCGGTCGGCAGAAACGCGAGGTGCTCGGCAGTGTCCCGGACGCTCACCTGTGCATTGCTCTCCAACAGCGTCGGCTCGACACCACGGGTTCGAAACGAGTTGAGCAGCCAGGCGGTGGAGCCGATGCCCCAGATGACCATTGCCCACCGGAAAAGGCGATGCAGGCGCGCTCGCAACGGCGGGGTCGAGCTGGGCGTGCTCTCGTTCACCTGTGGGCGGCTCGCGGTCGGGGTCTTCGGCTGAGTTGGCGAAAGGAATGTAGCATCGGGAAAGCCGCGGTCTGGTGATACGGCGACGGCCGGAATTTGGAGTACGCTTCGGGGATCGAGCGACCGGCACTTCCGGCCGCGAGCGGGAGAGGCCCTTGCCTGACAGCAACAGCTATCCGGTGACGTTGTGCATGTTAACGCGCAACGAGGCAGATCGAGTGACTGCCTCCCTGGAGGCGGCGCGCGACCGTGTCGAGCGAATCCTGGTGCTCGATGCCGAGAGCGATGATGGAACCCGGGAGCTCGCGGCGGCGGCCGGCGCCGAGGTGGAGGTGCGTCCCTGGAGAGGCTTCGTCGATGCTCGTCGGCACCTCCTGTCGCGGGCGACGAGCGAGTGGGTCCTGATGATCGATGCGGACGAGATCATCGAGCCGGGGCTCTGGGCGGAGCTGCGGGACAGAGGATTCCCGGATTGCCGTGAGGACGGATTCCAGCTGCGGCGCCGCACGGTGTATGCCGGAACCAAGCTGCGCCGTGTCTATCAACCGGACTGGAAGACGACCCTGGCCCGCCGCTCCTGCGCCTACCTCGAAGACCGTGCCGTGCACGAGTCGCTGCGAGTGAAGGGGGAGCTGGGGCGCCTTCGTACCGAGATCCTGCACCACAGCTACCGGTCGGCGGAGGACCAGTACGCCCGGATCGAGGCCTATGCTCGTCTCGGTGCCATCGATCTGGCCGCACAGGGAAAGCGGCCCGGAATCGTCAACTTGTGGCTGCGGCCCGCCTGGAGGTGGTTCAACGAGGTCTTCCTGCTCGGGGGCATTCTCGACGGGCGCCTCGGCCTGGTGATGGCGGCTCGCTCCGCCTACGGCATTCATCTGCGTTATCGCTACCTTCGTGACCTCGAGACCGTCCCACCGTCGGCACGGATTGACGGCGACGCCGCGTGACCGGCGGCGGGACTCGGGGATCGCCACCCCGATGGGCAACCGCGATCGCACTGGTGACGCTGTCCGGTTGTGTCGCCTGGGCGGTCGCGTCCTTCGCTCGCGGGGGCATCGTCGCGGTACTCCTGAGCGGCCGACTCGACGCTGCCGACAAGCTCGAGGCACTGCGGGCACTCTTCGACAGCCTCGGCGTCGCGGCGCCCCTGGCGTACGTCGCCCTGGTAACCATCGAGGTCGTCGTCGCGCCGATCCCGGGCACGGTGCTCTACGCTCCGGCGGGCGTGATCTTCGGGGGGTTCTGGGGAGGCGTGCTTTCGCTCCTCGGAAATGTCGCGGGCGCAGCCGTGTCCTTCTCCTTGATGCGCGCTCTGGGGCGCGCCGCGTTCGAACGCTGGTTCGAGAGCGGCCGGCTGCGGGCGCTGGAGCAGCGCCTTTCGGAGCGCGGCACGCTGATCGTATTCCTGCTAAGGCTGAATCCGCTGACCTCTTCCGACATCGTTTCGTACGCTGCCGGCGCCACCTCGATGCCGATGCGCAAGCTGGTCACGGGCACCGCGTTCGGCATGGCCCCGCTGTGTTTCTTGCAGGCGTACATGGCCGAAGGGTTGCTTGCCGCCTTCCCCGCGCTGATCTACCCGCTCCTCGTCGCGGGGTTGTTGTACGCGGTCGTCTTCGCCTGGATCCTGCTCAAGCAGGGGGCCGGGTAGCTGGTACCCGTTCTCGGGCACCTGGCAGGCCGTGGGCACGTCCTGCCACATCAACGCGATGAGAATGGAGAGGCCGGAGAGCCGCCGGCAGCACGCTGTGCGAGATGCTCGACGAACCAGTCGCCCGCGAGAGCGGCGACGCCCTCCAGTGCGCCGGGTTCGTCGAAAGCGTGTCCGGCATCGGGCACGACGGCCAGCCGCTTGACCGCGGCCGCGATCTGGTCGTGCGCCAGCCTGTTGTGCTCCAGGGTGACGGCGTCTCCGGCACCGACGACCAGCAACGTCGGTGAGCTGACATGCCCGAGGAGCTGGGTGGCCAGATCGGTCCTGCCGCCGCGCGAGACGACAGCGGCGACGAGGTCGGGCCGCCGGGCCGCGGCGATCAGGGCGGCCGCCGCGCCGATGCTCGACCCCATCAGGCCGATCTTCCAGTCCCGTGCATCACGGGATGAACGCACCCAGTCGATCGCGTCGAGGAGCCGGCCCGCGAGCAGGCCGTGGTCGAAGCGGGCTCCCGCTGTGGAACTGTCGAGTTGCTCTTCTCGAGCCGTGAGCATGTCGAATCGCAACGTAGCGATGCCGCGCGAGGAGAGGGCTTCGGCGAGTATCTCGTCCCTGCGCCCGCGCCCCGTTCCACCGTGACCGTGGGCGAAGACGACCAGGGATCGAGCGGCGTCCGGAACGCGCAGGTCGCCCGTCAGTGTGATCGGTTCCGAGCCCAGGCGGACCGGGCCGTCCCGCAGGCTGAACTCCGGTTGCATGCTATCCGACCCTTCGCAGCGGCGACCTTGGCGGGTCCATGACCGGCCCGGTACGTCGGCGAGCTTGCCGCACGCCGGTCGCCATCACCGGGGAGAATCCTACTCGTTTCCGCGGACGATGGTTGGCTAATGTGCCGGTATCAACGCCGGATTGCGGATCAGCCTTCGTAACGCAGCGCCTCCATCGGGTCGATGCGCGTCGCGCGGCGGGCCGGTACCCAGATCGCCAGCAGCGCAACGGTCAGGAACAGTGCGACGCAGCCGACGAGAGTGGCCGGGTCGGTCGGCTCGATCTCGTAGAGCATCGCTTCCATCAGCCGAGTCATTGCCAGCGCCCCGACCATGCCCGCGACCAGGCCGGCGATCGTCAGCGTCATACCCTGCGCCACGACCCGCCGCAGAATCTCGCCGGCCTGCGCGCCCAGCGCTCGGCGGATGGCGGTCTCCCGGACCCCCTGCTGCACGGTGTACGACAACACGCCGTAGATACCGATCACGGCCAGTGTCACCGCCAGCGCCGCGAACATCGAAACGAGGACGGCATAGAAGCGTGGCTCGGCAACCGCGTCGGATATCTGGTCGCGGATGGTTGAGGCGCGGAACAGAGGCACGTTGGCGTCGATCTCGGCCATCCGCGTGCGTACTGCGGGAAGCACCGTGAGCGGCGCCGGGTCGGTGCGGATGAGCAACCCGGCGTTGCGAAAGAGCCCCGGGATCATGCGGTCGGGGGCCTGGGTCAGCGGCAGGAACACTTCCGGCGACGCCTTCGGGTCGACGCCGGCCGTGCGCGCGTCGGCGGCGATACCGACGATCTCCATCTCCTGTCCGCCCATGAACGGAAAGACCTGGCCGAGGGGGTCTTCGTCCGGGAACAGGACGCGCGCGGCGGATTCGTTGACGACAGCAACCGGCGCTCCCCCGGCACGGTCGTCGCGGTTGAAGAAGCGACCGCCGGCCGGCCGCATGCGCATGTTGTCGAAGTAGCTCGGCTCGACGACCCGTATGCCGAAGGTGACGGGCGGGGAATCGGGTCGCTCGGGCTCGTCCGAGATCGCCATCCCGATGCGGAGGTTCGGCTCTTGCGTGGGGGGGCGTGACGCCAGGGTCACGCCGGTGACGCCGGGAATCTGCTCGAGGGCCGCGATCGATTCGTCGAAGAAGCTTCGATATGCCTCCGCGGTGGCGTAGCGGGCCTGGGGCATCTGCAAGTTGACGTTGAGGATGTTGTCGGGGTCGTATCCGGGGTCGACCGAAGCGAGGCGGACGAAGCTGGAGACCAGCAGGCCGGCGCCGACCAGCAGGACGATCGACAGGGCGACTTCGGCGGCGACGAGGACCTTACGGACGGTGCCCCCGGCGAGGGCGCTCCCGTCACCCGCCCCCTCCTGTTTGAGGGCACGGGTCAGGTCGATCGCGGCGGCGCCCCTTGCCGGCATCAGGCTGAACAGCACCCCGGTTGCGGCGGTCACCAGCAGGGTGAACCCCAGGGCCCATCCATCCAGCGTCACGTTCTCCAGCCGAGGAATGAACTCCGGACCGATCGAGCGCAGGCTCCGTAGGCTGCCGGCGGTGAGGACCAGGCCGAGGAGCCCGCCGATGGCGGCGAGCAGGAGCCCCTCCACCAGCAGCATGCGGATGAGCTGAAAGCTCCCGGCGCCGAGCGCCGAGCGCACGGCCGTTTCCTTGTTGCGCCCGGCCGACCGGGCCAGCACCAGGTTGGCGACGTTGGCGCAAGCGATCAGCAAGATGAAGCCGACCGCACCCATGAGCAAAGTCAGGGAAGAGCGAACCGGACCTACCAGTTGCTCCTGCAGGACGACGAGCTCGACGAACGGCTCGTTCTCGGGGAGCGCGGCTTGTCCGCGCGTGCCGCGGACCAGCGAGGTGCCCTCCTCCGCCGCCCGACCGATGTCGATCCCGTCGGCCAGGCGTCCGATGACCTGGCCCCAAAGCTCGATGTGCGGGCCGCCGCGATCGGGACCGCCGGGACCGCCGGGCCCCCCCGGACCTCCCGGACCTCCCGGACCGCCGCCGCCCGCGGCCACGCGGCGCTCCTCGCGGACGGTCGTTGCGGTCTGGGCGGCCAGCGCGTCTTCCGAGCCCACACCCAAGGGCTGGACGACCATCGGTACCCAGAACTCGATGTCGGGATCGGGGAATGCGAACCCGGGGCCCATGATCCCGACGAGCGTCCGCGAGCGATCGTCGAGTTGAATCTGCCGGCCGAGCGTTGCCGGGTCGCCGCCGAAGTAGCGCTGCCAGGCGCGGTTCGACAGGACGATGACGTTGTCGTTCCCGGGAGTTTCCTCCTCGCGGGTGAAGGTCCGGCCGGTCACGGCGTCCGTGCCGAGGAGCCCGAACAGGGCAGGGGATACGGCAACGCCGGTGAGGCGGGCGGGCTCGTCGAGGCCGGTAAGGGTTGCGGACTGGTTCGAATACATGGCCAGGTCCGACATCGATGTGCCGTTCTCTCGCCAGGCCAGGAAGAGCTGCTGGGAGACCATGCTGCCGCGCTCGCTCTCCACGGACGGGTCGATCTCGGCCACCTGCACGAGACGCTCTGGCTCGAAGTAGGGCAGAGGCTGGAGCAAGACGCCGTTGACCACGCTGAAGATGGTCGCGTTGGCGCCGATGCCCAGCCCCAGAGTCAACACGACGACGGCGGTGAACGCCGGCGACTGGGTCAGCCCCCGGAGGGCGAACTTGAGGTCGTGCAGCAGATTGTCCATGAAACGCTCCCGTCGGGCGATGTCCGATCGTTTGTCGGGGAATCGGCGCGCCGGGGAGTGCGCGCCAGATATGACGAACTCCCGATCAGTCTACGCACGCACGTGAAGAACTCGTGAAGGTAACGATGAGGGCTGCGATGACGGCCGCGATGAGGCCTGCAAGGAGGCGATATCATGATTCCATGAGTTCCCGCAGACACTCTCGATGGTGGTTGCCGGTGCGCCCTTCTGGCGGCGGAACGGCGAGATTCGCGGTCGCCATGGCGATTGTCGCGCTGACCCTCCTATCCGCCTGTTCCCGTATCTACCTCGAAGCAGCCGCAGGAGGCGTCCCGCACGGGGACACGCGGGAGCTGTCGGTGACGTATCTGATCGGTGACTTCGGCAGGCCGGGGGCGGCTTTCCGCGACCTCGTCGCCGGTATTCGGGCGGACGCTTCCAGCCTGGAGGGGATTGGCTTGCGAACCGATCCGATGATCCTCGAGCTGGGCGACAACCTGTACGAGGAAGGGCTGCCTCACGACCTCGACCTCCCCGGGGCGCAGGAGGAGGTCGACAAGTTGCGCGAATTGGCGGCGGCGTTCGCCGAGGTCCGCCTGGCCGGGGGGCAAGTGCCCGTGGTGCTGATCCCCGGAAACCACGACTACAGCGACAATGCCCTGGAACTGACCGACAACCTCGGCGACATAAGCCGCTGGTATTTCCTCGAAGAGCTCGCGATCGAGGGCGCACAGGCCTGGACACAGGTGCCGGGGAGTGCCGACGGCTTCCGCGACGCCGCCGCCCTGTTCGCCCACCTCGAGGGCGACCCGGCTGCCCGGGTCGACTTCATGGCGCCCGCCGCCGTGCCGCACACCGACCGCGAAATCCATATCGTCGCCATCGACAGCGAGCTGGTGCTCGACCTGCACGAAGCCGGTCACGACGACCTGGTGGCCGCCTATTGGGGCGCTTTCGACAACGAGCTCGCGGCGGCGCCGGAGGGCACTTGGCTGATGGTCGCGGCCCATCACCCGCCGATTACATACGGCAAGCACGGGGAGCCTTCGCTCGGGAACTGGGTCTTCGGTCAGGGGTATCCGCAGTTCCCCAAGGCTTGGCAGAAGGCGCTGGTGGCTGCCTGGCCGGTGGGGATCGCTCTCGGCATCGTCGTCCACCCGGTCGCCGCCGCCCTCGTCGCCGTGCCTCCGGTGACGACCGCTCTGGTCACCGGCCGAAAGCAGGATATGGGCTCGGCGCCGTACGATGCGTACTCGGCCGCCCTTCTCGAGCGGGTCGGCCGGTATGGTGTCGACGTCGTCTTGGCTGGCCATGATCACAACACCCAGATCATCGAGCTCGGAAAAATCGACGATCTCGAGGCGGGCGCGCTGGTGGTCATTACCGGCGCCGGGTCGAAGGTGGACCCCGTGCGCCGTGGAGACGGAACGGTTGCTTTTCTGGCCGACTACTCGTGGGTCCGCATGGCGCAGTTCGCCAACGGGCTTTCGTTCGACATCGTCGATCGCCAGGGGGAGCGCCGCTACCGCTACGAGCTTTCGCGCTGAGCGCCTTCCGGCGCCGCCGGGGCGCGCCGCCCCGTCGTGTCAGACGGAGTGCTCCAGTGCCGCCAGGTCGGTGACTTCCGGAGCGTGGTCCTCGGCGCGCAGGAACGCCATCAGGTCGCCGCCCGAGATTGCCGTTGTCAGCGAATTATCGAGCGGGTGAAAGTTCACCCGGTCCAGATCCAAGATGGCCAGGTCGACAACGACCTTGACCAGGCCGTGCTTGTCGTTGATCACCGCGAACGGCGTGACCGCACCGGGCACCACCCCGAGATGACGCATGAGGCGGTCGGCACTGCTGAAGGAAAAGCGGCCGGCACCCAGATGCTGCGCCAGCGCCTTCAGGTCGATCAGCCGATCCTCCAGGCACACCACGAGCCACATGGCCCCCTTCTTGTTCCGCAGGAAGAGGTTTTTCGTGTGGCCGCCCGAGAGCCGCCCGCGCACTGCCTTCGCCTCGTCGACGGTGAACACGGGCTCGTGAGACAGGGTCTCGTGCTCGATCGCGAGCTCGTCGAGCCGCGCGAACAGGAGCTCGGGCCCTGCCGGGGGCGTGCCATCGTGCAACCTTACGTCTCGCGTCATGGGATGATTCGATCAAGCTCCTCGCCTGCTGCATGGTCCAAGGCGCCGTGACGGACGCCGCCGGACTTCGGCCGCGGGTTCGCGGCTTGCATTGCAGGCTCCTTCCAGCGAGGCTACCAGTATGAGCACCCCGACCAATGCCCGTGGCCTCTCCGAGACCGTCGTTCCGGCCGACGAGGTCTTTCCGATTCTGCGCCAGAACATCCTCGTTGACGGCTTCCATCTCGTCGTCGACCTGGAGAAATCGCACGGATCCTACATGGTCGACGCGCTCGAGGGGATGGAGTTCCTCGACTGCTATTCGTACTTCGCCTCGCTGCCGATCGGGCACAACCACCCGAAGATGCGGAACGAGGAGTTCCGCTCGACGCTGATGCGCGTGGCGTCGACGAACCCGGCCAACAGCGACGTCTACTCGCGCGAATTCGCTGCCTTCGTCCGCACGTTTCGCGAGATCGCCGTGCCGCCGGAGTTCCGCTACCTGTTCTTCATCGCCGGTGGGGCGCTGGCGGTCGAGAACGCGCTCAAGACTGCCTTCGACTGGAAACGACAGAAGAACCGCCAGGCCGGGATCGAGGGTGGTGGCGACAAGGTGCTGCACTTTCGCGAAGCGTTCCACGGTCGTAGCGGATACACCCTGTCGCTGACCAACACCGACCCCGCCAAGACCGACGATTTCCCCCAGTTCGACTGGCCCCGCGTCTCGAATCCGAAGCTCACCTTTCCCGTCGACGAGGCGAGCGCGGCTGCTGACGAGGCTGCGTCCGTTGCCGAGATCGAAGCTGCCTTCGACGCCGATCCGAACGGCATCGCGGCGATCATCATCGAGCCGATCCAGGGGGAGGGTGGGGACAACCACTTCCGGCCGGAATTCCTTCGGGAGCTGCGCCGGATTGCCGATCAGCACGAGGCTCTGTTGATCTTCGACGAGGTGCAGACCGGAATCGGGCTGACGGGAACGATGTGGGCCTATCAGGGTCTCGGCGTCGTCCCCGACATCATCGCTTTCGGCAAGAAGACCCAGGTCTGCGGCATCATGTCCACGACGCGGGTCGATGACGTCGAGGACAACGTTTTCCACGCCACCAGCCGGATCAACTCGACCTGGGGCGGCAACCTCGTCGACATGGTCCGTGCGGCTCGGTACCTGCGCATCATCGAAGCCGACAACCTGGTCGAGAACGCCGCCGACGTCGGCGAGGTCTTCCACCAGCAGCTTCAGGCCATCGCAGCGGAATTCGATGTGGTGACCAATGTCCGCGGGCGCGGCCTGATGCTGGCGTTCGATCTTCCCGACGGGGCGCATCGAGACGCGCTTCGTACCCGATGCTGGGACTCCGGCCTGGCGACCCTCAGCTGTGGCCCGCGCTCGGTACGCTTTCGTCCGGCGCTGACGTTCAGTCGCGAGGACGTCGACGTGGCGGTGGATCTGCTGCGCCGCGCCTTGGAGGAGCCGCTCGTCTGAGCTGGTGGAGCCTCGGTCGTAGGTCGCGCCCGAGCCGGGTCGAAAGGGTCGCTTCTCACTCGAGTCGTTGACGGCTCTCTTTCTTTCGGCTAATGTCCTAAGCAGCTTAGGCTAACCTGATTAGGGAAAGAGGCGATGACGAAGGTCGAAGCGGACACGCTGTACGGAACCCTGAGCTTGCTGGTGCTGCAGGCGCTATCCGAGGGGCCCCTACATGGTCTCGAGATCAGCCGGCGGATCCACGAGGATGCGCGCGACGCGCTGAAGGTCGACGAGGGGGCGCTGTATCCCGCGCTGCATCGCCTCGAGCGCGACGGCCTGGTGGAAGGGGAGTGGGGCATCTCGGAGAAGCGCCGTCGCGCCAAGTTCTATCGGCTGACAGCCAAGGGAAAGCGGCGGCTGGCACGGGACGTCGAGCGTTGGGTCAAGCATGCCAACGCCGTGGCGTCGGTTCTTCGTCTCTCTACCGGTTGGAGCCCGTAGACGGCCCGGTGACCGCCGCGCCCCCGGCGACAGACACCATGACCACGCTCCCCACGAGCGCCCGATGAGAGATTGGCAAGGTATCTGGAGGCGGCTGTTTCCTCGCCGGATGATTCGGCGAGATATCGACGCGGAGCTGGCGTTCCACGTCGAAGGTCGCGTCGACGAGCTCGTCCGCGAAGGATTCTCGCGCGAAGACGCTCGCGTCGAAGTGATGCGTCGTCTCGGCGATGTCCAAGCCCTTCGTGACCGTTGCCGACAGCTCTCGCACCAGCGCATCGCCCGACAGGAGCTTCGAACGATGATCGAATCCGCCCTTCAAGACCTCAAGTACTCCGCTCGAGCGCTGCGCAAGAGCGCCTCGTTCAGCGTTGTCGTCGTGCTGATGCTGTCGCTCGCGATCGGCGCGACGACCGCCGTGTTCAGCGTGGTCAACGGCGTCCTGCTGGCGCCGCTGCCGTTCGAGGATCCCGGAACGCTGGCGGTGATCTGGGAGAACGACCGAGCGACCGGAACGACGCGGGAAGCCGCTTCGGTACCCGACTACTTCGACTTCGTCGCCCGGACGCAGACCTTCGCCGCCATTGCCATGTACGCCTTTGGCCCCGCCAGCATGTCGCGGGACGACGGTGAGCCCGATCGCGTGGATGTCGCCGCCGTGTCGCACAATCTCGACGAGATCCTCGGCGTCGTGCCTCATCTCGGCCGCGGATTGGTAGCGGCCGAGGATCTTCCCGGAGCCGAGCTAGCGGCCGTCTTGTCGCACGAGTTCTGGAGCAGCGCATTCCAGGCGGACCCGGGCGTGCTCGGACGGACGGTTCGCATCGACGATGAGCCCCACACGATCGTCGGCGTCTTGCCGGCCGATCTGGACTTCCCGGTGAAGGGCTACGACATGTGGGTGCCGATCCAGGAGTCGCCGACGACGTCGCCGCGCAGCAGCCACTGGGTGCGGCAGATCGGTCGCTTGTCACCCGGAGTCACGATTGGAGACGCGGACGCCGAGATGGCCCGCATCGCCGCCGACCTCGAGCAGGAGTATCCCGGCGACAACGCGCATCGCGGCACTTTCGTCGAGCCCGTCGAGGAGGTTATCCGGGGCGATCTGAAGTTGACCCTGTGGGTCTTGTTCGGCGCCGTCGGCTCGGTGTTGCTGATCGCCTGCGCCAACGTCGCCAACCTGCTGCTGGCCCGGGGGGCGGATCGAGCCCGGGAGGTGGCCGTCTGCGTCGCGCTCGGAGCCGGATCCGGTCGCCTCGTGCGGCGCTTTCTCATCGAATCGCTCCTCCTGATGGCCCTCGCGATGGTCATCGGTGTCGGTCTCGCCGTGGTGGCCACGCGAGCCCTGTTGAGCGTCGCCCCGGGGGACATTCTCGCGGTCGGCGATGTCCGCGTGGATCTCGCCGTGCTCGGATTCGCCGTCGCGACAAGCGCCTTCGTCGGCGTGGTCTTCGGCTTGATTCCGACGCTGCAAGCGCGAAAGATGGACATCCAGGGGCATCTCAAGGACGGCCGCAGCAACGCTCCGGGAGCTTCGGCCTCGAAGATGTTCGTGCGGAGGGTGCTCGTCGCCGGACAGCTGGCCATGGCCGTCATGCTGCTGGTGTCGGCCGGGTTGTTGACCCGCACCTTGTGGAACCTGCAACAAGTGGATCCGGGATTCGCCGCCGAGCACGTGCTGCGGGCCGACGTTCTACTGCCGCAGGCCCGTTATCCGCGCGACTTCTCCACCTTCCCGAATTGGGCCGAGATCCACGGCTTCAATCGAGACGTGCTGGACCGCGTCGAGCGATTGCCGGGGGTCCGCTCCGCGGCGCTGGCCTCGAACCATCCCCTACAGTCCGGATTCACCAACTCGTTTGCGATCATCGGCAGGCCTCCCGATCCCGACCAGGGCGAGATGACCACCCGCATGGTCACGCCGGGTTACTTCGATACGGTCGGTCTGCGCCTGGTGCGCGGCCGGTTGATGGCGCCGACGGACACGGTCGACGCGCCGGCCGTGCTGATGCTCAATGAGGCCGCAGCCGCACGGTACTTCCCCGACGAGGATCCGATCGGGCAGTCGATCGGACTCTGGGGGAACGTTGCCCGGGAGATCATCGGAATCGTCGAGAACGAGCGAATGGACGGCCTCGATCGGGAAGCGCCGCCGGCGATGTACGTGAATTTGCTTCAGGCCCCTCAGGTGGGCGGCGTGACTCTGCTGGTGCGCACGGAGACGGAGCCCCGGCCGCTCGTTCCGGCGGTTCGCGAGGCCATCTGGTCGATCGATCGCGACCTGGCGGTGTTCCGTATCTCGACGATGCAGGACACGGTCGCCGTCGCCGTCGCCCGGGAGCGGTTCGCCTCGGTCGTCCTGGCGGTGTTCGCGGGTATCGCCGTGGTCATCGCCAGCCTCGGTGTCTACGGCCTGCTCAGCTATGTCGTCGCCCAGCGCGGCCACGAAGTGGGCGTACGCATGGCCCTCGGCGCTCGTAGCGGGGACGTCGTTCGTATGGTCGTCAGGCAGGGTGTGGCGTTGACGGCCGGCGGCATCGTCGTCGGGCTCGGCGGCGCCCTTCTCGTGTCACGACTGCTGGAAAGCCTGCTGTTCGAAACCTCGCGGGCCGACCCGGTAGCCTACGCGGCCGTCGTCACCGTGTTGGGGCTGGCGGCGCTGGTGGCCTGCACGCTGCCGGCACGGCGGGCGGCATCGATCGATCCAATCGTGGCCCTGAAGGGGGAGTGACCCCGCCCCCTGGTTGGAAGCCATCAAGAAAGCGGCCGCCGGCACCGAGGTGCAGGCGGCCGTCTCAGGGCGCAGACCGCTGGACGTGGGTTAGCCTGATGGCGCCTGTAGGAACGCTCCGTCCCGGATGATGATGTCCGGGTCGAAGGGATCGTTGATCCAGTTGGCCGGGGCGGCCGGACCGACGGCCCCGTCGCTGCCGAGGCTGGTCAGATCGTAGTTCGGCCCGGGGGAGTTGTAGACGAAGGGGTTACCCCAGGCGTCGTTGCTGATCAGCACCTGCAGATAGTCTCCACCGACGAGGGCGGGAAGTGCCGGGGCGTATGCCTGGTTGTCGACGTAGTAGGTGCCGTTCGCCGTCACGATGCTGCGCATGTCGCCCATACTGCGACGTTGCTTCGAACGGTCGATTGCGTCCATGAACGCGGGAATCGCGATAGCGGCGATGATCCCGATGATCATGACGACGATGAGCAGCTCGATCAAAGAGAAGCCGCGTTCGGTCTGCGCGCCCATAGATACCTCCGTTGCAGACCAGTTCCCTTGCCCAGGCTGAGAGCCTGAGACAAGGAAACGACTTCCCGGGGCCCGACTCAAGCCCTTCCTGTGGCCGCTTCGGTTATTGCCTACACGGAACTAGGCATGGCTGTGCAGGAGTTGCGGGAGCTGAACCTTTCAATCCCACGCTGAGCGGCGCCGGTCACGGTGCGATCGGGCCGACGTGGTGGCGATGGTGACGGTCTCTCGGGTCGCAAGGCGGTCAGCTTCCGCCTTCCTCGCCGGTGATCACGCTACCGATGCCCTTCTCGCGCAGCATGCGGTTGAAGCCCGCGAGGTCGGTCTCGCGGATCTCTGTCATCTGCTGCACCAGCGTCCCGAGGCTCTCCTTGTACATCTCGTGCACCGCTCGATGTGCCTCGGTGGGAGCGAAGTCGTGGCCCGAGATGTAACCGGAAAGGCTGGCGATCTTGGCGTACAGGCGCCGCGGATAGCGCAGCGTGTCCTGCCCGCCCACCAGCCGAAGATCGGTGAGCTGCATCTCCAGATCGATCAGCTCCTCGTCGATCGCGCTGATCTGCCGGTTGATCTCGGCGTAGTCGTCGCGCCCGCTCAGCAGCGGGCGTAGAGCGTACAGCTGCGAGCGCACCGATTCGGCCTCGTTGATCAAGCCGGCGACGCGGTTCTGGTCATCGCGCAGCTCGAGCATCATGGCGAACTGCTCCCGGGCGCCGGCCTCCGATCCGCGCGAGTTCGGGTCCATGAGCAGCGTCACCAGTCGCTCCTGCGGCTCCCCGCCGTTGACCCGTAGCCGAACCGTATACGTTCCGGGCAGCGCCGAAGGGGTAACCGGACGGCCATCGCCGGGGTTGCGGGTGCCGCCCTCGGACAGCGCCACGTGGGGATGATCGAGCGGCTTCGTGCGCATGACCGCGCGTTCCGACGACGCGTACCGCATGTTCCAGTGGACCCGATTGAGGCCCGGCCGAGCCGGTGCGTTGCGAATGGTCGTCACGGTCTCGCCGGCGGCGTCGAGGATCTCGATGCTCACACGGGTCCGCCGCCCTCCGCCTTCAGCGTCCAGTTCCTCTTCGCGAGTGCCGATATTGCCGGGGACCGTCATCTCCTCGGACCCCGCTTCGCCCTGTTCCTCGGCGGAATCGAGGCTCGCTTCGCCGGCGACCGCCTCGCCGAGCCAATAGCTGATTGGCGCACCGGGTGTCGGGTTGCGACCGGCGGCCGGATCCTGACCGGACATCGGGCTGCCGACGCCGTGGAAGCGGTAGGTATCCCGCGGCTCGAACAGGTGCACGTCGGCGGCGCGGACCATCTCGGTCATCTGCTGCAGCGGCGTGATGTCGTCCATGATCCAGAAGCCGCGGCCGTAGGTGCCGATGACCAGGTCGTTGAAGTGCGGCTGGATCGTGAGCCAGTGGACCGGCGCGCGCGGCAGGTTGCTTTGCAGCGACGCCCACTGACCGCCGTCATCGAAGCTGACGTACACCCCGTTGGCGGTGCCGGCGAACAGCAACCCGGGGGTCTGCGGGTCTTCGCGAATCACGTGCGTATACGAGAGCGGTCCGGCGGGGATCGCGCCCGGCGCTGTCACCGCCTCGTGCTCGTAGCCGACGCCCATCTCGGGCGTTCCCTCGTGCCCGTCGATGCGGGTCCAGCTGGCGCCGTAGTCGGTTGTCCTGTACAGGAACGGCTCGAAGATGCCGATCTGGTGGGTGTCCACGGCCACGTACGCGGTCCCGGCGGCGTGGGCGGACGGCTCGATGTTCGAGACGGTGCTCAGCGGCGGAAGCTGCGGCATGTTGTCCGACACCTGTGTCCAGTTGGCACCGCCGTCGCGGGTGATATGCACGAGGCCGTCGTTCGTTCCCGCCCAGATCAGATCTTCCTGCACGGGCGACTCGGCGATGGCGAACAGCACCGCGGCGTAGGTCGGACTGGTGTCGTCGAACGTCAGGCCGCCGGTCTTGAGCACCAGGGACGGGTCGCCGGTTGACAGGTCGGGGCTGATCGCCTCCCAGGTGACGCCCTGGTCGGTGGTCTTGTGTACCACCTGGCTGCCGACGAACACCTTCTCCGGATCGTGTGGCGAAACGTGGATCGGGAACGTCCACTGAAACCGGTAACGAAGCTCCCCGGCCGCCCAGCCTTCCGGGTTGTCGGGCCACGGGCTGACGTTGCGCGAGTGTCCGGTGCGGCGGTCATACACATCCAGGATGCCGTCATAGCAGCCGGACCAGATGACGTCCTCGCCGGCGGGAACGGCGAACCCCGACTCGCAGCCGCCGACGGAATGCCATTCGCCGATCGGGATCGTTCCGCCCGTCAGGCTGTTGGACGGTCCCATCGTGCTGGGCCCGTCCTGGCGGTTGCCCATGACGTTGTAGGGAATCTTGTCGTCGACGAACACGTGATACACCTGCGCGATCGGCATGCGCGGTCGTAGCCACGACTTGCCGCGGTTCGTCGAGATCGACATCCCGCCGTCGTGTCCGACGAAGAGACGATCGGGCATCAGCGGATCGATCCACATGTCGTGGTTGTCGCCGCCGGCGCCGCCGCCGGACCACGTGATCCCGCCGTCGAGGCTGTGGGAATGGCGCGTCGACATCGTGTGCAGCTCGTCCGGGTCGTCGGGCGCCACCGCCAGGCGGGTGTAGTACAACGGTCGCTGCATCAGATCGTGGTTGGCGCTGACCATGCGCCAGCTGGCGCCGCCGTCGTCGGAGCGGTACAGCGTGCCGTGCCCCGGATCTATCGGTGCGATCAGGCCGTTGCTCGACAGCTCGATGAGGGCGTAAACACGCTTCGAGTCGGCCGGCGTCATGCCCAGGCCGATCTTCCCGTACGGCCCGCTCGGAAGCCCGTTCTTGCCGGTCAGATTCTCCCAGGTGTTGCCCCCGTCCTTGCTCATCCAGAGCCCGCCGCCGGGACCGCCGCTGGTGCGGCCCCAGGTACGGATCAGCAGCGGCCACATACCGGCGAACAGGATGTTGGGGTTGTTCGGGTCCATGACGACGTCGGCGGCGCCGGTGTTTTCGTCGACGAACAGAACGTTCTCCCAGGTCACACCTCCGTCGCGGGTGCGGTAGACGCCGCGTTCCTGCTGCGGCCCGTAGCCGTGCCCCATGACCGCGGCGAACACCGTCGACGGTTGATGCGGATCGACAACGATGCGGCCGATGCGGCCGCTCTTCTCCAACCCCATGTGCTGCCACGTGTCGCCGCCGTCGACCGACTTGTAGATGCCGTCGCCGGTGAGAATGTTGGAGCGGATGAACGTCTCGCCGGTGCCTGCCCAGACGACGTTGGTGTTGACCGGATCGACCGCGAGCGCACCGATTGCCTGCGACGATTGGTCGTCGAACACCGGCTGCCAGCTCGCCCCCGCATCGGTCGAGCGGAACACCCCTCCCGAGGCGGCGCCTATGTAATAGACGTTGGCGTCGCCCGGGACCCCGGCGACTGCCGAGACGCGGTTCCCGACCGGGCCGATGTAGCGGTAGGTGAGTGCGTCGAGCGGGCCCTCGCCGCCGGTGCCGGCTTGCGGAGCGCCGCCGAAGCGCTGGCCGGCCGTTGCGACGGGTTCCCCGGGCTCGGCGGGAGCCGTGACCGGCCCGCTCAGCAGCACCGCGAGGACGACGACAGAGATCGAGAAAGCCTTGCGCATCCGGGACCCTCCAGCGGTCGGGCATCATGTTCGACGGTAACGCCGCGAGCTTACCCCGTATTCTCCGATCGGTCAGCGCGGTGTCAGCAGGGCGGTGGCAACGGCCGCCCGGTCAGCAGATACAGATCCAGGTCCTCGTTCCGGCGGGCGTGGGGGAAGGCTCGACCCGTGCGGACGAAGCCGAGCGTGCGGAGGATCGCGGCCATACCGGTGTTGTCCGGGCGGGTCGACTCGTCTACGTAGTAGTGTGCCGAAAACCTTTCCCGCGCGGAACCGCCCCGCGCCGTACGTGGCGCGTGACGGGTCTTTCACGGGGTTGCTACGGGCCGGGAGGGAACATGGCGAACAGGACTCGAACGACGGGTGTCGCGTTGCTTGCGCTTGCGGCTTGCTTCGCCGCGATTTCGGTCGGGTCCGCTTCCAACGGCGGGCGGGGCGGCGAGCAACAGTCCCGCGGACAGCGCGGCGTCCGTATCCAGCCCGGAGAACAGTGTCCGCCGGGAATGACCATGACGCGTCCCGGTCGTTGTCAGGCCCCGGAGATCGAGCCGCCGTCGATTGTCGACTACCGGCCGCGGTCGACGCTGATCGTCGACGAGAATCCGGTTCCGAGCGCCCGCTATCCGGTCATCGACATCCACAGCCACACGGGGCCGAACGCGGAGAATGTCGAACGCTTGATCGCCGAGATGGATGCGCTGAACCTGCGGGTGTTGGTGAATCTGAGCGGTGGCAGCGACCCCGCCGCGGTGAAGGAAAAGGTGGATTTCATCCGTGCCAGCGCCTACCCCGATCGGTTCCGGGTTTTCGCCAACGTCAACTGGAACGACGCCGGTGGCCCCGGGTGGGCCGAGACGGCCGTGTCCGGCCTGGAGCAAGCCGTACGCAACGGCGCCATCGGCCTGAAGATCGCCAAGAACCTGGGGCTGACGGCGCAACGATTCGACGGTACCCGGCTGCGCGTCGACGACCCGTTGTTGACGCCGGTTTGGGAAGCGTGCGCGCGCTTGGACATCCCCGTGATCATCCACACGGCCGAGCCGTCGGAGTTCTTCGCCCCGCTGGACATGAGCAACGAGCGCTGGCTCGAGCTGGCCCTGTTTCCCGGCCGGCGGAACTACATGCCGGGAAAGCCGACGTTCGACGAGCTCATGCGCGAGCGCGACGCGATGTTCGCGGCGAATCCGGAAACACGCTACATCGCCGCCCACTTCGGTTGGTACGCGAGCGACCTGGGCCGTGCCGGCCGGCTGCTCGACGAGCTGCCGAATGTCGTTCTCGAGATGTCGGCGGTGCTCTACGACTTCGGCCGGCAGCCCCGCGCGGCGCGCGAGTTCTTCATTCGGTACCAGGACCGCGTCCTCTTCGGCAAGGACTCCTACCAGCCGGTCGAGTTTCCCTACTACTGGCGCGTTCTCGAGACCGCGGACGAGTACTTCGACTACTACCGTCCCTACCACGCGTTCTGGAAGCTCTACGGCGTCGACCTGCCCGCCGACGTGTTGCAGAAGTTGTACTTCGCCAACGCGCTCCGTGTTGCGCCGGGACTGCCCCAGGACGGCTGGCCGGCACGGGATCGACCGGAGATGCCTCGTAGGTGAATGGGTCGGCGTCTTCTCGACGTGCGACCTATTGCTTTGTCACCGTCAGTGGCAAGGACGCGCCGCCCTGGTTCCAGCTCCCGGCAATCTCGCTGCCGTCCGCCGACAGATTCCCCTCGAAGTAGGCGCCGGCGTACGTCAGGTCGGCCCGAAACGTCGTCCCGTCAAATGAGACAGAGCTGAGGCCGAGGCCGGTCTGGCCCTGGTCAGGGCTGTCCATGGTCCCCGAGAGAGAGCCGTCGGCGGCGGCCTGAATGTGGAAGGCGAGGCGCAGCACCTGCCCGCCGGCGTCGAGCCGGCCGCTCCAGGTGCCCACGACCTTGGCGGCCAGCTCCGGGTCGACCCCCGTGCTCTCGACGGTCTCGGCGTCGCCGGTTCGCGTGAGCCGGAACGGAAAGACCGCGCCCCCTTGTTCGAAGTCTCCGCTGATCGTCTCGCCGGCCGCGTCCCAGGTGCCGCGGAACGCCGGGTCGCCGGGAACTCCCGCCATCCGGAAGGTAACGGCTCCGTCATTCACGGCTACGTCGCTGAGGGGGAACTCGGCCAGGTTCTGGGCGGGAATGTCGATCGTGCCCGCCCACGTGCCGTCGCCGCCGTCACGCAACGTGACGATGACGCCGAGGGACTGATTCGGGACCTCGATGGCGCCCTCCCATACACCGGAGGGCCCTTCCTGCGAGACGGGCGGCGCCGCGGACGGCGCCGCGGACGGCGTGGCGGAGGCGGGTGCGGAAAGCAGCGACGCGGCGAGGAGGGCCGCAGGGAACCTCGATACAACGACGAAGGACTTCATGAGCATCGTCCTGAACGGTTGTGAACACCTGCCGGCGGCGTTCGTTGCTCGGTCCTTTTCCGCCGACGCGCCGTTTCTTCCCGGCTCCCGGCGTCATTTTCAATCCGTCGGTAATAATTTGACAACGCAATCCGGTTATATGAATAATTTCCGCTATGATTCTCGACGACTACCGATTCCGCCTCGGTTCCCACGAGCTCGTCCCCCTCGTGATCGGCGGCATGGGTGTGAACATCTCGACAGCGGAGCTGGCCCTCGAAGCGGCCCGACTCGGGGGCGTCGGCCACATCTCCGACGCCGGCATCGAGGCCGTCGCCGACATGCGCTTCGGCACGAAGTTCGTCAGCCGGAAATTCGAGCGCTACCGGGGCAACCTCGGCAATCCCGACAAGAGCGGGGTGCACTTCAACCTCCCGTCCGTGATCGAGGCGCAGCGGTTGCACGTGGCCGCGACGATGGAACGGAAGCGCGGCGAGGGGCTGATCTTCCTCAACTGCATGGAGCGGTTGACGATGAACGATCCCAGCGGCACGTTGCGGGCGCGGCTGGCGGCGGCGATGGACGCGGGCATCGACGGCATCACGCTGAGCGCCGGTCTGCACCTCAAGTCGCTGGCCTTGGTTGAAGATCATCCGCGTTTCCGCGACGTCGCGTTCGGCATCATCGTTTCGTCGGTGCGGGCGCTGCGACTCTTCCTGCGCGGCGCCGCTCGCGTCGCCAGGATGCCCGACTACATCGTCGTCGAAGGACCGCTCGCCGGTGGTCACCTGGCATTCGGTCCCGACGACTGGCGCGAGTTCGATCTCGCCGAGATCGTCCACGAGGTTCTCGACTACCTCGCGGCCGAAGGGCTCGAGATTCCGGTCATTCCGGCCGGCGGGATCTTTACCGGCGCCGACGCCGTCGATTTCCTTCGCTCCGGCTCCGCCGCGGTCCAGGTGGCGACCCGGTTCACCATCGCCGAGGAATCCGGGTTGCCGGCGAGGGTGAAGCAGGAGTACATCCGGTCGCGGGAGGAGGACATCGTCGTCAACACGGTGTCGTCGAGCGGCTACCCGATGCGGATGCTCAAGCAGTCGCCGTGCCTGCACCATTCGGCCAAGCCGCAATGCGAGGCCCTCGGCTACGTGCTCGATGCCAAGGGCTCGTGTAGCTATCTGAGCGCCTACAACGATGCCGCATGCGACGGAGCACCCGGCCCGGTCCGGGTCGACGGGAAGATGTGCCTGTGCTCCGAGATGCGTTCCTTCAACGTCTGGACCTGCGGCCAGAACGCCTACCGGCTGAAGGACACCACCGACCGGATGGCGGACGCCACCTACCGACTCCCGCTCGCCGAAGAGGTGTTCCGGGACTACCAGTACGGTTCCTGACCGGCCGGACAGCCGGGATCCGCCACGCGTCGCTGGCTGCTCTTCGGGGATTCCGTAGATCCCGGCCTAGTCGCCGGTGGCCTCCCGGGCCCTTTCGAGATACTCCCAGACCTCGGGCGGCGGTCCCCATTGCTGGCGAACCCCCGGCTCCTGGTTCCACATGTTCGCCAGTGAAACCTCGATGCCGTCGTCGCCGCCGGTGAACTCGGCAATCAGCGCCTTCGACTTGAGTACCAGCCTCTGTACTGCCTCGTCGGCGGGGTCGGTGCCCTTTTCCATTTCCGCCTGGGCGTCGGCGTAGAGCTGCTGCCACTCTTCCTGAACCTCGCGGATGCGTTCCTCGCCGACGCTCTGGCGGCGATCCTCGAGCTGCTTCATTTGTTCCGGCGTGTAGTACTTGTCGAACATGGTCATTGCCTCGATCGATTGAAGAAGGGTCTCGGCGGAGGGCTCGTCCTCTGCCTCCAGACAGTTGGCGATGCGTTGCAGACGCTCGACCAGCTCGCGCTGGTGGGCGAGCTGCTCCCGCGCCCGTTCGAGATGCATGTGAACGACCCGGAGCGGCGAGAAGTCATCTCGGGCGAGCGCGGTGGCGATCTGCTCCAGAGAGAAACCGAGTTGCTGAAGCGACCTGATCTGTTGTAACCGGTTGATCTCGAGCGTGCCGTACAGTCGATGCCCCGACGGCGATCGTCGGGCGGGGCAAAGCAGTCCGATCTCGTCGTAGTGGTGCAGGGTGCGCACCGTCAGGCCGGCGCGTTCGGCAAGCTCGCCGACTTTCATCGTCTTCATCGGTTCCTCCTGTCCACCGTTCGATCCGCCGTTTGGAGCGTCTGAGCCGACATCGGCTCGATACCCGGTTCGGCTCGTCACTCACTAGCTTCGGCGCGCCGCTCGCCGCCCGAATCGGATGCACCGCATCGTAGAACCTCACGTTGCGTGAGGTGCAAGCGACCGGAAGCAGGATTCTTGACAAAGCTGAATAGAACTTCTATATAGATAGAAGATCTGAGTAATTAAGGATCGGCTCGAGGAGGAGACGGACGATGCCGCGAAGACGCCTGGGCCCCGCCACGATCGAGGTTCTGCAGGCCATTGCCGGGGGCCACCGCTACGGTTTCGAGATCATGGAGGCTACCGGGCTGGCCGGGGGAACCGTCTATCCGGCGTTGGCGGCCCTCGAACGCGACGGCCTGGTCGGGTCCAGCTGGGAGGACCCCGCGGTCGCACAACGCGAGAAGCGGCCGCCGCGCCGGTACTACACGGTGGCTCGCAAGGGCGAGTTGGCGCTGCGCTCGGAGCTGGATCGGCTTCAGCGCCTTCGACGCGTCGTCGAAGACCCGGGCCCAGCGGAAGCCTCGCCGACTCCGCGAAAGGCCTGACCGTGAGCCCACCATGGGATCGCCTCAAGCTACTGCTGGCCCTGTCCTTCGTTCGCCTGGTGGGCTTCGTGGTGCCGCGGCGGCAGCGCGACACCTGGCTGGCCGAATGGCGCGGCGAGCTCTGCTTTCTGTCGTCCGCCCCATCGGGACCACCGACGCCTGCTCCCCGCGGTGTTCTCGCCCACAGCCTGAACGCGATTCCACACGCCACCGCCCATCGCCGGCATGACTGGAGCCCCGAGATGTTGTTGCAAGACCTCCGCTACGCGGTCCGCCGCCTGATCAAGTCGCCGGCCTTCACCTCGGTCGCCATGTTGACCATCGCCATCGGCGTCGGCGCCAACACGGCGATCTTCAGCGTCATCGATTCGACCCTCTTGAATCCCCTGCCATATCCCGACGCCGATCGACTCGTGTTCCTGTGGAAACAGGCGCCCGGTATGAATCTGCAAACGACGCCGCGAAGCGAGGACATCGAGCGCTGGCGCGAGCGCGCGACCTCGTTCGAGGACATCCAGGTCTACTCTTCGGCGACGCTCACGATGACGGGGGGCGACGAGCCGAGCCGCGTCATCGGGTTGCGCGTGCTCCCCGGCTTCTTCGGCTTTCTCGGTGCCCGTCCGGTCCTGGGGCGGGAGTTTTCCGAGGACGAAGCGCGGCTCGAGGAGCGCGTCGTGGTCCTCAGCCACGGCCTGTGGCAGGCGCACTACGGCGGCGCCGACGACGTCCTCGGGCGCACGCTGTCGCTCGATCAGGAGAGCTACACGGTGATCGGCGTCATGCCGTCGGGATTCCATTTCCAGGCCCCCTTCGAAGACACGCGGTTGTGGTTGCCGCTGTCGATGGAAAACGCCGAGCAACATGCGTCGCCGTTCGCCATGGCGCGTCTCGCCGCGGGGATCAGCCACGAGGTCGCGGACGAGGAGCTGGCGGCGATCGCCGCGGCGGCGAGCGAGGAAGCCGGCGAGGAGGTATGGCCGGGTGTGGCGCGACGTCCGCAGGACCTGCACGGCTCGCGCTTCGGAACGTCGCTACTCGTACTGCAGGCCGCCGTGGCGATCGTGCTGCTGATCGCCTGCGCGAACGTCGCCAACCTGTTGCTGGCGCGGGGCGCGGGACAGGGCGCCGAGATGGCGTTGCGCGCCGCCATCGGCGCGTCGCGCGGGCGCTTGTTGCGACAGCTGCTGACCGAGCACCTGCTGCTGGCGCTCGGCGGCGGGCTGTTGGGCTATGCGCTGGCGCGGGCGGCGGTCGCGGCGATCATCCTGCTGCGGCCGGAGCGAATGACGGCGCTGGCAACGGCTCGCATCGACGGATGGATCTTTTTCGTCGCCATGGGGATCGCCGCCTTGACCGGTGTTCTGTTCGGCTTGGGGCCGGCGCTGCAGGCGTCGCGCCCCGGTCTGTCCGCCGGCCTCGGGCGGTCTTCGGGTACGGGACGGCGAGGCCTCTTCGGACGCTCGTTCGCGCGAGATTCGCTGGTCGTCGCCGAGGTGGCGATGGCTCTTCTCCTGCTGGTCGGCGCCGGGCTGTTGTTCGGCAGCCTCTTCAACCTGATCAACGTCGACCTCGGTTTCCGGTCCGAGAACGTCCTGAGCATGTCGATCAGCCTGCCCGACGACACCTATCCGGACGAAGCTCCCCGGCGGCAGTTTTACGACGAGCTGACGTCGCGCATTCGGCAGGTGGCCGGCAGCAGGCTCGAGGGGATCGCGGCGGCCACCGGACCGCTCCCCACGCTCGGCCTGTGGTTCGGGGACTTCGCCGCGGACGGCGACGAAGCGCGGGAGCCCTTCCTCGACGTCGCCGCACACTCCGGGCGGATCTCTCCGGGATTCTTCGACACGCTCGGCGTCGCGCTGGTGGACGGCCGAGCGTTCGTTCCGGAAGACGTCGGGGATGCGGACAACCCGGTCATCATCAACGCGACCTGGGCGCAGCGCATGTGGGGCGAGGAACGGGCCGTGGGTCGCCGCGTCCGTGTCGACGGCCGCGACGAGCCCACCTACTTCCGCGTCATCGGGGTCATCGAGGACGCCATGCTGGTGGGGCCGACCGGAGGTTTGGGCGACTTTCAGATCTTCCAGCCCACCACCGCCTTCAGCTATGTATCGCTGATCATTCGCACCCGCGAGGATCCGCTGCCGCTGGTGCCGGCCCTCAAGGATCAGGTGTGGGCCATCGATCCCGACCTCCCGATCGAGAACATCGCCACATTGGAGCAGGTGTACGGAGCACAGCTGGCATCCCAGCGCTTCAACGTCATCTTGTTGGGCGCCTTCGCGGGCACAGCCGTGCTGCTGGCGCTCATCGGCGTCTACGGCGTCCTTTCCTACGCCGTCGGTCAACGCACCCGAGAGATCGGCATTCGCAAGGCGCTGGGCGCGCGCAAGGGCGATGTCGTGCCGATGATCGCCTGGCAGGGCATGCGGATGGTGCTCGTCGGTGTCGTGTTCGGGATCGGCGGCGCGATGGCCCTGACCCGCTTCATCGAGAGCCTCCTGTACGAGGTCCAGGCGATCGATCCCGCCACCTATCTTGTCGTGTCAGTCGGGCTGATCGTCGTCGCTTCGCTCGCCTGCCTGATTCCCGCCCTGCGCGCGGCACGCTTGGAGTCGATGGAAGCGTTACGCCAGGGCTGAAGAGGCTCCACGGCGATGCCCCCCGCGTCGTCGGCACTCGGCGTCCGTGTCGCTCACGATTCGCCGGCCAGCGCCGCGCGCAGGTCGCGCCGACGAATCTTCCCGGTGATCGTCTTGGGCAACTCGTCCACGAACGACACCCGGCGCGGGTATTTATAGGGCGCGGTGACCGACTTCACGTGACTCTGAAGCTGCCGGGCCAGGTCGTCGGAGGGCTCGTAGCCGTCACGCAGCACGACGACGGCATGGACCACTTCGCCGCGGACCGCGTCGGGGCTGGCGACGACGGCCGACTCGGCCACCGCGGGATGCTCCAGGAGGGCGCTCTCGACCTCGAACGGGCCGATGCGATAGCCGGAGGAGATGATCACGTCGTCGGCGCGGGCGACGAACCAGAAGTAGCCGTCGTCGTCCCTTCGGGCCCGATCCCCGGTGACATGCCACGGGCCGCGCCGGCAGGCGGCGTTCGCTTGCGGGTCGTCGACGTATTCCTTGAACATGCCGAGCGGGCGGTGCGGCTCTACCCGGACCGCCAGGTCGCCCTCGTCGCCCGCGGCGACGGGTGCTCCCTCCGTGTCGATGACCTGCACGTCGTAGCCCGGCACCGGCGTTCCCATCGAGCCGGCCCTCGGCTCCCGGAGGGGGAAGTTCACTGCCAGCAGCGAGCTCTCGGTCTGCCCGAAACCGTCTCGGATGGCGATCCCGGTGGCGTCACGCCATTGCTCGAGCACCTCCCGGCTGAGCGGCTCGCCCGCCGCGACGCAGTGGCGCAGCCGCTTCGTGGTGATCGAACCGCCGGCGCGCAGCAGCAGGCTGCGGTACACGGTCGGTGCGGCGCACATCGTGTCGATCGGATACTCGGCCAGAAGGCGCAGCACCCGGTCCGGGGCGAAGCGGGGGGAATCGACCGCGAACACCGCTGCCCCGTGATTCCAGGGCCCGTACAGGGAGCTCCAGCCGGCCTTTGCCCAGCCGCTGTCGGAGAGGTTCCAGTGCAGCTCGCCCTCGTGCAGGTCGAGCCAGTAGACGCCGGTCAGCCGGCTGCGCAGGGGGAAAGAGACGTGGGTGTGGGCGACCATCTTCGGGCGGCCCTCGGTCCCCGAGGTGAAGTAGATCGCGGCAGTGTCGTCGGAGGAATTGTCGATGGTGTCGAAGTCGGCGGAGGCAGCCGAGCAGCCGGAGTCGTAGTCGATCCAGCGGCCGGCGTCGGTGGTCGCCGCGGTGGGAGCATCAGGCGACGCGTATTCCCCCCGTGGTGGCGGCTCCCCGGCAGGGCCGACCACGATCCGACTCCGCAGCGCCGGACAGTTGCCGGCGACCGCGTCGATCCGCGGCACGACCTCGGCGGCGGCGACGACGCAGCGCGCGCCGGTGCGCTGCAATCGGTACTCGATATCCGCCTCGCGAAGCTGTGCGGGCCCCGGACTGATCACGGCGCCCATGCGCAGACAGGAGATGTTGATCACCCACCACGCCGGAACGCGCGGCAGCAGGACGACCACGACGTCGCCGGGACCGACGCCTTCGTCGGCCAGCAACGAACACGCGCGGCGCGAGCGCTCGGCGATCTCGGCGAACGTCAGCCGGCATTCGTCGCCGCCCGACCCCAGCCACCAAAGCGCGGTCTTGTCGACGTCGGCCGCGAGCGGATCGAGCACGTCGCGGGCGAAGTTGAAACGGGGTGGAACCGCGAAGCGCAGGTCCGGCGGGAACGAGCCTTCGGCCCGAAAGCGGCGGGCGAATTCATCGAAGTCGGCGAGGTCCATCTGCGCAGTTTAGCCCGCAGATCTCGCGAGGCCCGCAGATCTCGGTGGCTGCGCCGTCGTCGCCCGCCGGCTCGATTCGTCCCGCTGCGGCCGGGCGACGAGCGGGGTGTGGCGCGGCGCCGCCTGCCGCTCTGGACGCAGCGAGCCGCGGTGGTCATCATGGGTGGTGTCGACTGCTGCCCCTCAGGGGACCCAAGGAGCCTCGCCGATGAAATCCGAACCTCGTTTCATGATCGTTGCCGCCCTCGCCGTCGCGGCGCTGGGCATCGCCGCCGCCGCACCGCCGGCCGTTGCCGCACAGGTGCGTGTCGCCGATCCGCAGGAAGCCCGCTCGGTGGCCCTCGACGCCGAGCTGCCGGTCGATCCCGACGTCCGCGTCGGCACGTTCGCCAACGGGTTGCGCTACTACATCCGCGCCAACGATTTGCCGGAAAACCGGGCCGAGCTGCGCCTGGTGGTCAACGCTGGCGCCGTGCTCGAGGACGACGACCAGCGGGGGATGGCGCACCTGCTCGAGCACATGGCCTTCAACGGCACCGCGAACTTCGAGAAGCAGGAGCTGATCGAGTTCATGGAATCGATCGGCATGCGGCTCGGCCCCGACGTCAATGCGTACACCAGCTTCGACGAGACCGTCTACATGTTGCAGGTGCCGACCGACAATCCCGAGTTCATCTCCACCGCCTTCCAGATCATGGAGGACTGGAGCCACGCGGTGACCCTCGATGACGCCGAGATCGATGCCGAGCGGGGCGTGGTCGTCGAGGAATGGCGCCTCGGGCAGGGCGCGGCAAATCGGGTCAACGACAAGCAGTTCCCCATCATCTTCAAGGATTCCCGGTATGCCGAGCGGCTTCCGATCGGCACCAAGGAGAGCATCGAGACCGCTACCCCCGAGGCCATCCGGCGCTTCTACGAAGACTGGTATCGCCCCGACCTGATGGCGGTGATCGCCGTCGGCGACTTCGATCCGGACGTCATCGAGGGACTGGTGCGGCAGCATTTCGAGGGGCTCGAGCCGGCCGCCGACCCGCGGCCGCGGACGATGTTCGACGTTCCCGACCAGCCCGGGACCGACTTTGCCATCGCCACCGACCCGGAGCTGCCGAACACCTCGGTGGCTGTGTTCTACAAGACGGAGCTCGGGTCCGACGGCACCGTCGGGGATTACCGCCGCGGCCTGGTAGAGGCGCTGTACAACAGCATGCTCAATGCCCGCTTCGCCGAGCTCACCCAGCAGGCCGACCCGCCGATCGCCTTCGGTGCCTCGGCGAAGGGCGCCATGGTCCGGACCAAGGGTATGTACCAGCTCTTCGCCGGCGTGCGGGGCGACGGCATCGAGCGCGGGCTCGATACCCTGCTGACAGAAGCCGCCCGGGTCGAGCAATTCGGCTTCACCCAGTCCGAGCTCGACCGGACCAAGGCGAACATGCTGCGCGGAATCCAGAGCGTGTTCGACGAGCGGGCGAACCGACGCTCGTCGGTGTTCGTGAACGAGTACACGCGCGCCTACCTGCAGGACGAGCCGATCCCGGGCCTGGACTACGAGTTCGAGCTCTACCAGCGCTTCATCCCGGAGATCACGCTGGCCGAGGTGAACGACGTCGGCCGGGACTGGATCCGGGACGGCAACCGGGTTGTGTTGGTCTCCGCCCCGGAGAACGAGGACACCGTGGTCCCGAGCGAGGAAGCGCTCCTGGCAGTGCTGGATACCGCCGCTGACAAGGATCTGACCGCCTACGAAGACACGGTTTCCGAGGATCCGCTGCTGGCGGAGATGCCCGAGGCCGGCTCGATCCTGTCGGAACAGGAGGTCGGCGTCCTCGACGTTGTGGAATGGAGGCTGAGCAACGGCGCGCTGGTGGTACTCAAGCCCACCGACCTTCGCGACGACCAAGTCCTCTTCAGGGCAAGCAGCCCGGGGGGTACCTCGCTGGTATCCGACGAGGACTACCTCGTTGCCAGCACCGCCACCGCGGCGATGAACATCAGCGGGCTGGGCGACTTCAACGTCATCGACCTGCGCAAGAAGATGGCCGGCAAGGATGCGAGCGTCTCCGCCTCGATTGGAGCGTACTCCGAGGGGCTCGCCGGGCAGGCATCGCCCAAGGACCTCGAGACGCTGTTCCAGCTCGCCTATCTACGCTTCACGGCACCGCGAGCCGACCCGGTGGCCTTCGAAGCCTTCCTGGCCCAGGGTCGCACGGCGCTGGCCAACCAGGAGGCGACGCCGGGCTTCCAGTTCTCCAAGCGCCTCACCGAGATCCGTTGGCAGAACCACCCGCGGCGCCAGACGACCACGGTCGAGACCCTCGATCAGTGGGACCTCGACCGGTCTTTCGCGTTCTACCAGGATCGCTTCGCCGATGCGTCCGATTTCGTCTTCATGTTCGTCGGCACGTTCGACCTCGAGACGATGAGGCCGCTGGTCGAGCGCTACCTCGCCAGCCTCCCGTCGCTCGGGCGGGAAGAGACCTGGCGCGACGTCGGCATCCGGCACGTCGAGGGGGTTGTCGAAGATACGGTCTATGCCGGGGTCGAGCCGCAGAGCCAGACGCGGATGTATTTCACCGGTCCCTTCGAATACGAGCGCCAGCGGCGAACCACAATCCGTGCGATGGGGCTCTTGTTGCAAACGAGGCTGCGGGACGTGCTGCGAGAGGAGCTCGGCGGGACGTACGGCGTCGGCGTCAGCGCGACCTACGGCTGGCAGCCGATCGAGACCTACACCGTTTCGATCAGCTTCGGGTCCGACCCGGAGCGGGCCGACGAGCTCGCCGGCGTGGTGCTGGCCGAGATCGAGAAGCTCAAGGATGCGGCACCCGGGGTCAGCGAGGTGACGGATGTGCAGGAGAACTTCACCCGCACGTTCGAGACCGACTCGGAGACCAACACCTACTGGATGAACCAGATCGGGGCCAGGTACCAACGCGGTGACGCCCTCGACGGCCTGCTCACGTATCAGGAGACCATCGACGCGCTGACGCCGGAGCTCATCCAAGAGGCGGCGCAGATCTACTTCAACGGAGACAACTTCGTCCGCTTGACGCTGATGCCGGAGCAGCAGGACCGCTAGCGGGCGAAGGCCAGCTAGAAGCCGCCGGGAAGGGCCTCGTAGCGCTCATCGAGCCACAAGGCCACGGGGGCGTCTTCGGGTAGCGGGTGGCCGTCGACCGCGCTCAGCGGCCGGATCCCGGTGACGCTCGAGGTCAGGATCAGCTCGTCTGCGCTGGTGACCTCGTCGGGAAGGAGGCGCCGCTCGGACCAGGGGCGCCCGTTCGCCTCGAGCTCGGCGAGGACGAACTGGCGCGTCGTCGACGGCAAGATGCCGCGGTCGAGGGGCGGGGTGATCACCTCTCCGCTGCGTACGGCGAACAAGCAGGCGGTGTCGGCCTCGCCCACGTCGCCGTCGATGGTCTTCATCAGCGCCAGGTCGGCCCCCTGCTTTCGAGCCGTCTCGTGCGCCAGCACGCGCCACATCGACGAGGTCGTCTTGTGCCCCGAAAGCAGGTTGTGCGGGTCGATCCGCGGCTGGTCCACGATCCAGGCGGTCTCGCGGGCGGCGGGCTGCCGGGATCGTCGGGTAGCGCCGGTGAGCCTGACCATGAGCGTTGGTGACGGCTGCTCCGGGGCGTCGAGGCCGTAGGCCGTACCGGAGCCGCGCGTCAGCGTGATGCGCAGCGTGCCGCGCTCGCGAGCCGCGCCATCGGCGAGCTCGACGACGGCTTCGGTTGCCGCTCGGGTGTCTCCCTCCAGCTCTTCACCGACGGGGAAATGCAACACCTCGGCCGTTCGGGCCAACCGGTCGATGTGCTCTCGCCACATCACCGGCAGGCCGCGGCGCAGCAGAATGGTCTCGAAAAGGCCGTCGCCGAGGACAAAGCCGCGGTCGTGCAGCACCATGGCGTCCGCCGGCGGCGGCTCGTCGTCGCGCCACGCCGAGCCGTTCAGCCAGGTGATTCCGGTGGATGTCGTCACGGAGGTCTCCGAAGTGCCCATGATCAAAGTATAGGCCTCGGCGTCGCACCGCGTTGGGCTGCGCGCCTCCGCGCTAGACCTCACAGTCCCGCCGTCGTCCACCTGTACCTCGGAGTGCGACGCGGCTACCCTGTTACGATTACGGCCGCTGAGGCGGCAATGACCGCTGACGCGAAAGCGACCCGATCCGCAACGAGCTCCGCTCTGATACGGAGCGGAGGCTCTCCGAGGAGAGCGCTCCCCCGCAACGTCCTCGCAACCAAGGGGGTTCGGTGAGAGTTCGGCTTGTGCCGGCGTTGGCCTTCGTGCCTGTGGCCGCGTTCGCAGTGCTCCCGCTGGTCGCCGCGGCCGTGCCCGCGGCCGCCGTCTTCGCAGCGGCGCCGGCGCCCGAGGTCGCGGACGGGACGCGCACGCAGTCGCCGGAAGAGGCCCCGGGTTTCGCCGAGAGCCCGATCTACACCTGGTTGCAGAACAACAGGACGGCCGCCTACTGGGTCGCTCCGATGCTCATGGTGGTGGTGGCGATCCTGCCGATCCCGGCGGAGATCCCGGCGGCGATGAACGGCATGCTGTTCGGCGCCGTCGTCGGCATCATCATGACCTGGGGTGGCGCCATGGTCGGCGCCGTCATCAGCTACGAGCTGGCGCGGTGCTTCGGCGTCAAGCTGGCCCGACGCTTCGTCTCGGCCGAGGCCATGGGCAAGCTCGACGGGCTGAAAGACACCGAGGCTCCGGTCCTCTTGATGCTGCGTTTCACACCGATCGTCGCCTTCACCATGGTGAACTGGGCCTCCGGGCTGCTGCAGGTGAGGCGGTCGACGTTCGTTTGGACCACCGCCGTCGGCATCCTGCCGGGGGCGATCGCCTTTACCGCGTCGGGCTCCGCCGTAGCACGGCTGTACGAGAGCTACCCGGGTACGGTGATGGCCGTCGCCCTGGTGGTCTGCGGAGCTCTCCTGCTCAGGATCTGGTGGAAGCGGCCCGCCGTCCCCACCCCGTAGCGATCGCGGCGATGACCACGACCAGCAAGCCCCAGGAGTGGAAGTTGTACATACCGGCCTCGAATGCGGACGCCCGGGGCAGGCCGAACTCCGCTCCCGCCGTCGTCGTGCTCGCGGCCAGAATCGTCGGAATGAAGAACGGCAGCAAGAAGGGGTAGGTGCAGACGGTGATGTCGAGGATGTTGGCGCGGCGGTAGCGATCGATGCCGAAGGTCTCGCCGGTGCTGCGGGCGAAGCGTCCGACCGTCAGGATGGCCACCGAGGAGTGCGTTGTCAGCAACACCACGGCGCTGACGGTGCCGAAGATCCACCCCTCGGCCCCGCGTGGGCCGCGAATTCGCCGCCGCGCCGCGGCAATGATGTCGTCGACAATGCCGCTCGCCTCGAGGCCGGCGACCAGGCCCATGAGCAAGATGGTCAGGAGCGACACACCGACACCGCGCTGCATGCCGTCGAGAACAAGGCCGGCGGCGATGAAGTTCTCCGCGTCGATGAACAGCAGCTCGCTCGGCGACATCAGCCCGAAGACCAATCCGATGCCCACGGCTGCCAGAATGCCGAACATCAGACCTTCGACCAAGTGCCGGCGGGCAAGCAGCAGCGCCAGCGTCAGGCCCGGCGCCAGGAGCATCGGCAGGCCGCGCGGGCTCCCGGCAAGAACGTCGCCGGTTCCCGTCGAAACGGCTTCGCCGCTGCCGATCGCGAGGTAGCCGGCAAGTGCGAACAGAGCGGCGACGAGGGCGTACTTCAACCGGCTACGAACGACCCCGCCGAGATCGGCGTCCTGGGTTGCCGCCGATGCGATGGTGGTGTCCGACACCGGAGATATGTTGTCGCCGAACGTCGCGCCGCCGATGATGGCGCCGATGAGAACCGCCGGATCCGCTCCCAGGAGGCCGCCTGCGGGATAGAGCAGGGGAGAGCAGATCAGGATCGTCCCGAGGCTGGTGCCGGTCGCCGTCGAAACGACGCAGCAGATGAGAAACGAAGCCGCCACGAACCCGGCGCCCGCGAGGCCGAGGCTGCCGGCCAGCCAGATGAGTGCGTCGACGAAGCCGCTGGCGCTCATCAGGGCCCCGAGGACGCCGGCCAGGATCCACGCCATGACCATCAGCATGACGATCGGCTGGCTCATGCCGCCGATCACCGTGTCGGCGTAGCCGCGCCGGTCGCGTGCGAGCATCAGCCCGCAGGCGAGGGCAGCCAGCAAGACCGGCCAGAAGCCTCGCTCGTCGGGCGCCCCCGACAGGCCCAGCCAGGCGACGCCGAGCAAAAAAACGCCGAACGGGGCGAGCGCGCCGACCTTGCCACCGTAGAATCGCAGCGATTTCGTTTCGTTCATGAACCCGGGAGAGCGCGAGTGGGTAAGCCAGCCGACGAGTTTACGCTGTACGACCTTCGTGTCGAGGTGGTGGGGTGTCGCGGCGAGATGGTCTGCAATCACCAGATCGGTGACTACTTCGAGCTCTCCGGCGAGAACCTGTCGATGCCGGACGGGCAGACCTTCCCGATCTACCCGCTGGCGTCGCTGCTGCTGTTCCTGCCGGCGAAACAGCGCGAGACCCACCCGAACGACTGGATGACGACCGACGCCGAGATCGCCTGTCCCGATCCGCACTGTGGCGCGATCTTTCGCATTTCGCGCACGGGAAAGACGACGTTCCGGCACTCGGAGGTGACGCGTGTGCCGTTGCAGGACGGATGATCGAGCCGCCGCGGATTGAGATCGCCCCCTCCTACGCCGTCCCGCGCATCATCAACGGCGTGTGGCAGCTATCCGCAGGGCACGCGCGCGAGCCGATGGACACGGCCCAGGTGTTCGGGCGTTTCGACGAGCTGATCGGGCGCGGGTTTACCGCATTCGACTGCGCCGATATCTACACCGGTGTCGAGGAGCTGCTGGGCGGCTACCTGCGGCGACTACAGCCCGCACTACGGGACCGGATCCAGGTTCACACGAAGTTCGTTCCCGACCGCGACACGCTGTCGGACGTCGATCGGGCCTACGTCCGCCGGATCGTCGACCGCTCCCTGGCGCGGTTGGGCGTGGAGCGCCTAGATATGGTGCAGTTTTCCTGGTGGGACTACAGCGTACCGGGATGGATCGATGTGGCCGGGTGGCTGCGGGAGCTTCAAGAGACCGGCAAGATCCGGCTTCTCGGCGTCACCAACCTCGATGTTCTCCGGGTCGACGAGATCGCCGCCGCCGGCGTATCGCTCGTTGCCAATCAGGTGCAGTACTCGCCCCTCGATTGCCGGCCGGAGAACGGTATGGTCGAGTGCTGTGCCCGGCAGGGTGCCTGGCTGCTTTGTTACGGCGCCCTGGCCGGAGGCTTTCTGTCCGACCGGTATCTCGGGACCCCGGCCCCGCCCGACGAGCCGTCCAACCGGTCGCTGGTCAAGTACGCCCTGGTCATCGAGGAGTTCGGCGGCTGGGCCCTGTACCAGGACCTGCTCGCCGCGCTGGCGGAGGTGGGACGGAAGCATGCCGTGACCACCACTACCGTCGCCCTACGCTGGTTGCTCGGACGTCCGCGGGTCGCCGCCGCGATCGTTGGCCTCAGCCGGCGGGGTCGTGAGGAGGAGAACCTGGCCGCCTTCTCTTTCGCGCTCGACGCCGAGGACCGGGGACGCATCGATGCCGTGTTGCGGCGGCGGTCGGGCCCCCGCGGGGATGTTTTCGATCTGGAGCGCGAGCCGGACGGCGATCACGCCGCCATCATGCGCTACAACCTGAACCGGGAGGCCTGACGGGGGCGGGTCCGACTTCGGGCTATCGAACGCCGTCGGCGCGGACCTCGCCCGGGCCCGAGAGATCACCTCGAATCACTCTCGGTTGCGAGGCGCGCCACCTATTCTGATCGCAGGGCGATCATCGGGTCGATCCGTGCCGCGCGCCGCGCCGGAATGTAGTTGGCCAGCAGGGCGATCAGCAGCAGCATGCCGATGGCGCCGCCGAACGCGACCATATCGTTGGGAGCGACGCCGTACAGGACGGTCGAAAGTACCTGCGCCAGGAGGGCCGCGAGGATCGCCCCGATGGCCACGCCGACGAGCACCAGGACCATTCCCTGCTGCACCACCAAACCGAGGACGCGCCCCGAGCGTGCTCCGAGTGCCACGCGAATGCCGATCTCGCGGGTTCGCCGGCTGACGGAGTAGCCGATGACGCCGTACAGGCCGACGGCCGCGAGGCACATCGCCAGCAGGGCGAAGGCGCCGATCAGCCATGCTCCGGCGCGAATCGGCAACAGGCGGACGTCCATGAGGTCGCGCAGTGGCCCGCTCTGCATGAAGACGATCTCGGCGTCGAGCTCGGTGACCACCTGCTCGAGGCGTCGCATTTCGCCGGCGATCGGCGTTTGCGTGCGGACGATGAAGTTCGCGAACAGGGTCCCGCGGCTCGGTATCGGCAGGTGCAGGTACGCCGTCGGTGCCTCACCGGGCGTGTTGACTTTGTAGTTCTCCACCACCCCGACGACCTCCCAGCTCGGGCCGTCGAAGGTGCGGCGAAACTGCTTGCCGATGGCGCTCTCTCCCGGCCAGAAACGCTCCGCCGTAGCCTCGGTGACGACGACGATGCGGCGGTCGTTGGCGATGTCAGCCGCCTCGATGCCACGACCGGCGACGACGTCGATTTCGAACGTCTCGAAGTACCGCTCGTCGACGTAGGCGCCGTCGACCGCGTGCGGTCGGTCGCTGGACGAGGTCTGCTCGATGAACAGGCCGAAGCCATTGTTGTTCATCGACTGCGGCACGCGGGTGGTGACGGTGACAGATTCCACCCCCGGAGTGCCCTCGAGGCGCATGCGGGCCGCGTCGACGAACGCCTTGCCCCGTTCCTGGTCGTAGCCGACCATCTCGAGCGCCGTGGCCATGAAGCCGACCCGGTCGACGTCGAAGCCGATGTCCGCCCGCTGGGCGTTGAACAGGCTGCGGGCGAGCAACGCGCCGCCGATGAGCAGCACGATCGACACCGCCACCTGGGCGACCACCAGTGCATCGCGCAGCTCGATCCGTCGCCGGCCGTCCTCGCCCGAGCCGTCGGACTTGAGAGCCGGTACCAGGCTCGGGCTCGAAGCGCGCAGCGCCGGGGCGAGACCGAAGATCAGTCCGGTGCCGACGGAAGCGACGACGGCGAACAGGAACACCCTGCCGTCGATGACGAAATCGGCTGCCACGTCGACAGGGATACCGAGGTCGAGGCGTCCGAGAAGCCGCGCCGCCCACGCCGCCAGCAGAAGGCCGAGTCCTCCGCCGATGGCCGACAGGAGGACGCTCTCGGTGAGCAACTGCCGCACCAGCCGGCCGCGCCCCGCCCCCATGGCCAGCCGGATCGCCACCTCCTTGCGGCGCGCCGAAGCGCGCGCCAGCAGCATGTTGGCGATGTTCGCGCAGGCAACGAGCAGTACCAGCCCGACGACCGCGAGAATGAGCGTTCCGGCGGGAGCCACCGTACCGTCGACATCGGGGTTGAAGCGGACGTCGTCGGCTGGGAGAACGGTCACGCTTTGCAGCTCGTTGCTCATCGGATGCTCTTCGCTCAAACGGCTCATGATCCCCGTGAGCTCGGCACGGGCGCGCTCGACGTCGACGCCCTCACCCAATCGGCCGCGCATCCACAGGAATCGCTGACCCCTGCGGGTGAGGCGGGTATCGCCGGTTTCGGACGGTGCGACGTTGATGTTGCCGAGCGGCTCGACGTCCTCGACCATCATCAACGGGATCCACAGCTGCGCAGTCACCGCCGGGAACATGCCGCCGAACTCGGGGCCGGCAACGCCGACGATCGTGTAGGCGGTGCCGTTGAGCTGTACCGACTTGCCGAGGATTCCCTCGTCCGCCTCGAAACGGGTACGCCACATGTGGTCGCTCAGGACCGCGACCGGGTTGGCCCCCTCGGTGCGGAACTCGTCCGCGGTGAAGCTGCGGCCGAGCGCCGGACGTACGCCGAGGACCGAGAAATAGTTGTCCGACACCATCTCGCCGATGACGATCTCGGAGCGCCCGTCCAGGACCAGGTTGGCGAAGAAGTTGGTGTAGGCGATCAGGCCCGAGAGCGACTCGGCCTGCTCCCTCAGGTCGAGATAGTCGAGGTAGGAGCTCGAGTCGTAGCCGCCGGACCCGTTTGTTTTCGCACCGTAGACCGCCACGAGGCGGCCGGGGTCCTCCACCGGCAGGGGCCGGAAGAGAATCGTGTTCACGACGGAGAAGATCGTCGTGTTGACGCCGATCCCCAGCATCAACGTGATCGCGGCCACTGCGGTGAAGCCGGGAGCGTTGCGCAGACCCCGGGCGGCGTAACGGATGTCCTGAAGCAGCGTTTCCATCAAGCTGATCTCCGATCTCGTCCTTTTTCGTCCGTCCGGCCCTGACGGGCCCGTTGCCGATGATCTCTGCGGCAGGGCCAGCAGAGCCGGGCCCTGTCGGCGTGATCGCGCGGCCAGCCGCAGCGTTCCGCCGATCTCGGTTGTCGTCACCTTCAGCCAGCGGCCGATGCCGCCCCGGTCGAGCGCCTCGCGCTGTCGGTCTCGGAAGACGTCGTGCATGTCGGCCGCGAACGGTGCCGCGAACCAATCCGGCAGCAGTGCCAGGGCCAATCGGAAGCCGGAATCACCGATGGTTTGGAGAGCGCGTGACATCGGCTGCCCTAGCTCCGCCCGTCCGGGCCCTCTGTTGCCGGTTTGCCGGCCCGCAGGCGGGATCGCGCCAGACGGGCGAGTTCGGTCAGTCGGCTGGTTTCGGCCTCGGCCACGGCGCGACCGAATGTGCTGAGCGCGTAGGTGCGCTTCTTCCGCCCCTCGGAAGCCACCGGCGGGACCTCGTCGATGAGCCGGTTCTCCAGCAGCCGGGCGATCGCCAGGTAGAGTGAGCCGGTGCTCGGCGTCGAGGAGCCCTCGGCGCGCTTGCTCACTTCCTTGGCGATGGCGTAGCCGTGTAGGCGGGCGTCCGCCAACGAGACCAGAATCTGGTATTCGAGGTGCGGAAGCGGTAAGAGTGTGCGTGGATCGGGGCTCGAATCGGGCATGGGTGCGACCTGGGTGGCGGTTTTGGCCTCGAGGGTGGCCGAATCCGGGGTGTCCTGCTCCGGGGCTTTCGCTCGGGTGAGCCTTGAATGAGTTTTAGAAGAACATATTTACAATAAGAATACGACCGCCGGGGCGGCAGGTTTCACGACCGGCGAGGAAACAGACGATTTGAGCAGCGGCGGTAGCCACACCGATAGCAACGCCGACAGCTGGGGAGAGCGGCTCCCGCGCCGCCTGGGGCTCTGGAGCGCGGTCGCCGTCATCATGGGGACGACCATCGGAAGCGGCATCTTCCGCGTACCGGCGGTGGTGGCCGAGCGGCTACCGGATCCCTTGTTGTTCGCGGCCGTGTGGGTCGTCGGCGGCCTGCTGGCGATGGCCGGGGCGCTGGTTTTCGCCGAGCTTTCCGCCATGTACCCGCGCTCCGGCGGATTCTACGTCTACATCCGCGAGGCGTTCGGCCCGCTGGCGGCGTTCATGTTCGGCTGGGCGGAGCTGCTGGTGATCCGGCCGGCGTCGTACGGGGCCATCTCGATCGTCTCGGCGGAGTACCTCTGGCGCCTGACGCCCTACGATGGCACCGCGACGCTGGGGGCCATTCCGCTCTCCCGCGCCCAGGTCACGGCCTCCGTCTTGATCTTGACGACGGCGGCCGTCAACTATCGTGGCGTCCATCTCGGGGCGCTTGTCCAGAACGTCAGTACGGTGCTGAAGATCAGCGCATTGCTGGCCATCGTGGTGATGGGTTTGGCGCTGGCGCCGGTGGCCCCGGTGGCCCCGGTGGCACCGGCGGAGGGCCCCGGCGTAGCCGCCTCGGCCACGATCCCCGACGGGGCCTCGCCGGGTGTCGGCCTTGCCACGCTGGTGTCCGCTTTCGGCCTCGCCCTGGTGTCGATCCTGTGGGCGTACGACGGCTTCGCCGACCTGGTGTTCGTCGCCGGAGAGGTCAAGCAGCCGCAGCGCATCCTGCCGCGGGCGCTGATCATCGGCACAAGCGGCATCATCGGCCTCTACCTGCTGACCAACTGGGCCTACGTGCAGGTGATCCCGCTGCCCGAGATGCCGGGGTCGCCGCTGATCGCCGCCGACGTGGCGGTATCCCTGCTCGGCACCTTCGGCGCCGTGTTCATCTCGGCCGCCGTGGCGTTGAGCACCTTCGGGTCGTTGAACGGCTCGACGATGACGGGTCCGCGGATTTTCTTCGCCATGGCCGAAGACGGCCTGTTCTTCCGCGGCATCGCCGAGGTCCACCCGCGCTTCGGCACGCCGGCCCGCTCGATCATGTTGATGGCAGGGCTCGGCACGTTCTACGTCTACGTGCGCACGTTCGCCCAGCTTGCCGACCAGTTCATCGTCGGTATCTGGCCCTTCTACGCCGCCGGTGTCGTCGCGCTGTTCGTCCTGCGGCGGCGGCACCCCGAGGCCGATCGTCCGTATCGCACTTGGGGCTACCCGTGGGTGCCGGCGGCGTTTCTCGTCGGCGCGGTGTTCCTGCTCGGCAACTACCTGATCTCGGAGCCGCTGATCTTCGCCATCGACATGGCGGTCATCGCGTCGGGGGCTCCGGTGTACTGGATCTGGCTCCGCGGCCGCGAAATCGGCTGACGCCGACAACCGCGATGGAGGCGCCGGCGAGGAAGGGCAGCGCCGGGGCGCCGCCGACCAGCAGGCCGATGGCGAGGGCGGCCGCCAGTGAGGACAGCAGCACGAACGCGCTCACACCGGCCGGCTCCCCGACACGTCGCAGGCCACAGTAGAGGGCCGCCAGCACCACCAAGTCGCCGACGCCGACGACCGGCACGATTCTGCCGTCGAGCGAGACACTGACGGCCAAATAGCGCAGCAACTCGTTCTCACCGCGGGCATACTCGTCGATGATTTTCCGGGTGAGGCCGCCGCCGAACGAGAAGAAGTCGACCAGCGCGATGGTGACGCAGAAGGCGACGATCGCGCCGGGTTCGCGCAACGTGCTGCCGATCAGCGCTCCCGCGGCGACGGATGCGGCAAGGACCAGGAGGTTCGAGCCGACCAGGCCCAGAGGCTGCAGGTACAAGACGATTGCGTAGGTCAGGAGGATTCCAATCGAGGCGGCGCGGCGAACATCGGGGCGGATGCGGCTCCAGTAGTCAGTTCCCAGGAGCACGAGGGTGCCGCAGGCGAGCGTCGCACCGAAGGCCGCGTACCACAGGGTCATCTCGAGATTCCGTCAGGCTTCAGGAGCCTCCCGCGGCCCCGTGGTTGCGCTCGCTACGCTACGGCCAACGGCTTGATTCGCTCGACCTCGCGGCCGATATCCTCCGCCGCATCCCAGAGGTCGACGGCACGTTGTGCGTTGAGCCAGAACTCCGGGGAATTGCCGAACAGGCGCGAGAGCCGCAGAGCCATCTCCGGGCTCACCGCGCGGCGCTCGCGCAATAGCTCATTGACGGTTTGGCGCGAAACCCACAAAGCCGCAGCGAGACCAGAGACCGAAAGCTCGTAGTCGGGGACGAAGTCCTCGCGGAGCATCTCGCCCGGATGGATCGGGCGAATCTCTTTCTTTCCCGTGTTAGGAACGCTCATTTCCACCTGCCTCAGTGATAGTCGGCCACCTCGACATCGTACGCATCACCATCCACGAAGCGGAAACAGAACCGTCACGTGACAGATGTCAACCTCGACCTTCAGAAGTCATCGACCTCGCGGTAGGCCTCGATGACGCGCTGCTCTCCCTCCGCGGACCCGCGGATCGAGTTTCCGTGCTCCATGCCCACAATGCCGTCGAACCCCTTCTCGTGGATGTGCTTGAAGACGTTCTTGTAGTTGATCTCGCCGGTGGTGGGTTCGTTGCGGCCGGGGTTGTCGCCCACCTGGAAATACGCGATCTCGTCCCAGGCTGCGTCGATGTTCGGGATCAGGTTCCCCTCGGTGATCTGCTGGTGGTAGATGTCGAAGAGGATCTTGCACGACGGCGAATTCACCGCCCGGCAGATCATGTAGGTCTGTGGAATGCGCTGCAGGAACTGGCCCGGATGGTTGCGCAAGGGGTTGAGGGGCTCCAGCACCATGACCAGGCCGTGTGGCTCGAGGATTTCCGCGGCCGCCCTGAGGGCATCGATGACATTGGCCGTCTGGAACTCCATGTGCGGTCGGATGTCGACGTGCCCGGGCACGACGGTCATCCAGGTGGCGTTGACGCGCCGGGCCACGTCCACGGAGGCGGCGATCTCGTCGAGGAATTGCTGCCGCAGGTCGGGGTCGCCGTTGGTGAGGTTGGGCTCGTTCCAAAAGATGGTGTGGGCGACGAACACCCCCATGCGCATGCCCAGGCGCTCCATCTCCGCGGCGATGGCGGCCTGCTGCTCGACCGGACGGCCGCGCATGCCGTTGTCCTCGAGGGCGGTGAAGCCCTGGTCGGCCATGAAGCGGAGCTGATCGAGCAGGTCTTCGCCGGCGGAGTTGCGGAACATGCCGAAGTGCGGCGCGTAGGCGAGGTTGAAGCTCTGCTGGGGGGCGCCGAGGCCGACCGCCCCGGGTCCGTTGCTTGGCATCTCCTTCGGGGCCGGCTTACGGCCGTTTCCGGCGTGCCCCGGGCCAGCGCCCAGGACAGAGCCCAGCACCGGGGCCGCACCGGCGGCGCCGGCGACCGCGGCGGCGCCGGTCGCAATGAAATCGCGACGTTTCATGGCTACATGTCCCGCTCGAGCTGGGTCACGCCCGGCGTCGGGATCTTCATCGACGGCATGGGGCCGAATTGCAGCTCGTCGGGCACCAGGGTCATGTCGGTGCCGATGAGCTCGTCCCAGATGATCTCCTGGCCGGTGTAAGCGGCTTCGCGACCCATGATGGCCGTCAGCGTGCTCTCGGCCACCTGGCGACCCTCGTTGAGCGGCTCACCGGCGCGGATCGAAGCGATCAGGTCGGTGTGCTCTTGCACGTACGGGTTGGTGTACTCGGCCTCGCCCCACTCCCAGTCGGCGGCGCCGCGCAGCCAGCTCGACGGATCCGAAGTGCCGGCGGTGCCGGTGATGTGCTCGCCGACGTGGTTGGCGCAGCCGTCGATCTGGCGGCACATGCTCAGCACCCGCGCGCCGTTCTCGTACTCGAACTGGATGGCGAAGTGGTCGAAGATCTGACCGTAGTCCGGATCGACGCGCACCTGCCGGCCGCCGACGCCGACGGCTTTCACCGGGTGCCCCCGCAGGGCCCAGTTGGCCACGTCGATGTTGTGGATGTGCTGCTCGACGATGTGATCGCCCGACAGCCAGGTGAAATACAGCCAGTTGCGAGCTTGCCACTCCATGTCGGTCCAGCCGGGCTGGCGCTCGCGGTTCCACAGGCCGCCCTGGTTCCAGAACACCTGCGCGGCGACGACCTCGCCGATCGCACCGTCGTGGATGCGCTTCATCGCCTCGACGTACGGGGCCTGGTGGCGGCGCTGGGTGCCGGCGACGATGGCGAGGCCCTTGCTCTCGGCCTCGTCCGCGGACGACATCACCGAGCGAATCCCGGCGGGATCGACGGCGACGGGCTTCTCCATGAATACGTGCTTGTCGGCGTTGATGGCGGCCTGCAGGTGCATCGGTCGGAACGCCGGCGGCGTGGCGAAGATCACCATGTCGATGTCGGTATCCAGCACGCTCGTGTAGGCGTCCCAGCCGGCGAAGCAGGTGTCGTCGGTGGCCTTGAAGGCGGCGCCCAGGCGTTCGGTGAGGCGCTCCCGGCAGGAGGCCAGCCGATCCGGGAAGAGGTCGCCGAGGGCGACGATCTCGACACCATCCGACGACTCGACGCAGTTGACGGCGGCACCGGTACCGCGACCGCCGCACCCGACCACGCCGACGCGCAGGGTGTCGGATTGGCCGCCGCCGAACACCGCCCGTGGGTGCGCCACGAGCCCGGCCGTTGCTACCGCGGCCGTCTTGATGGCGGAGCGCCGGCTGATCCCCGAGCCGCCCGTTGCTTTCCTGTAGACCGCGTTGCCGATTCGAGTTCCGTCCTTCATGGGATTCTCCTGGGTTCGCAATACGCCGACGCCATCCCGATTGTTTCCGACATCGCAGCCGACGTAAACCGGAGGCGTCGCATTATCGTGTTTCGCCGTTGGCTCACGGAGGCGTCGGGCGTGCCTCTTGGCGCCGCCGACGACTCCGAGGCCTCTCCGCGTCCTCCGGCCGATCCGAGGGTCAGTCTTCGCCCGGCCGCACCAGGCGGAAGCCGGCGAATGGCCCGTCCGAAAGCCACCAGGAGCTCTTCGGTATCTGTGGATCGCGCTCGTTCCAAGAGCGCTCTTGCTCGGCGCGGGCGCTGCACCGCAGCTCGGGGGGCTCGTCGCGATAGGTGCCGCCGTGCAGCGCCGGGTCGCCCTCTGGGTTCGAGGCCCACTCGCCAGCGTTGCCGAGCATGTCGAAGATCCCCAGTGCGCCCGGTTCCTTCGTCGCCACCGGATGTGTCGTCCGCTCCGCGTTGCCGGCGTGCCATGCGTAATCGTCGAGATCGGGGTAGGGGACGGGAGCTTCGGGAGCCTCATCTGGTGAATCGCCGCCTGCTGCGGCAGTGGCGCCCTGCTTACCCAGGTTCGCCAGGCACGCGAGCTGCCACTCCGCCCGTGTCGGGAGCCGGTAGGTCTCGCCGGTTTTCTCCGACAGCCATTCGGCGTACCGCTCCGCCGCCTGGAACGTCACCGAGATCGCGGCGAAGCCGGCGTGGCCGAAGCCACGATCGGGAGCGCCGTACGGACGGCTCGGACGGGACTCCGCGTCGATTCCGGCGCGCCGCTCGGGCTCGGTGTCCAGCCCCAGCATCCAGATGTCGAACTCGTCCCAGGTGACCTCGGTCTTGCCCATCCAGAACGGCTCGACCTCGACGACGCGTTCGCCGTCGGGGGAGCTCGGGTCGGCGATGGTGACAGTTCCGCCCGGGACCGGCATCATGTCGAAGCTGACGACCGTTCCGTCGATCGTTTCTTCATATGCGGCGAGCTGGCGAGCAGCCGGACCCGCGCCCGAAATGACGAGCACGCCGATGACGACGAGCACGAACCGCGCCGTGGGTGCGACCGCGCGCCCGGCGCTGCCGTTTCGCCGCGGAAACGTCGCTCGTCCTGTTCCGGGCCGCGGGTGCCACAGGTTTGCTCGTCGTTTCGTCGCACCCTGGATTCTCGTCGCCGTCGTGTTCATGAGCTCGTCCTCGCCGGCGGCCGCCGGGCCGCGCGCCGATAGTGTGCTGGATCGGTTCGTGTATAGCCAGGTTCACATGGGCATGCAAGTACGCATCGTCCTGTATGCGGCAGACAAGGTCGGGGCCGCGACCGCTGCGACCGCCGCGTTCGCCGAGATTGCTCGCCTCGATGCGGTTCTGAGCAACTATCGGACCGACAGCGAGGTCAGCCTTTTGGGGCGGGGCTCGGGGCCGCGTTCCCTCGGTGAGGACCTGTTCCTCGTGCTCGACCGGGCGCTACGGCTGGCGCGGGAAACCCGCGGTGCTTTCGATCCGACAGCCGGCGCCGTCACCGCCCTGTGGCGGCGCGCGATCCAGACCGGGCTCCTGCCGCCTCCCGATCAGCTTCGGCAGGCCGTGCAGCGCTCGGGATACGAGAAGCTCGCGTTCGACCGCGATCTCCGCACGGCCGAGGTGCTCGAAGAGGGATTGGCGCTCGATCTCGGGGGCATCGCCAAGGGATACGTTCTCGATCGGGCGCGTGAGGTACTGCACGAGCGAGGCGTCGATTGCTTGCTGATCGAAGCCGGTGGAGACATCGTGATCGGAAGCGCGCCGCCGGGGAGCCGCGGCTGGCGCGTCGATGTGGCGCACATCGGCGGCGGCGACGCACGCGGGTCTGATCGTCGCTGCACGCTGGTGTTGCACGATGCCGCCGTCTCGACGTCCGGAGACGAGGTCCAGTTCCTCGAGGTGCAGGGGCGCCGCTACGCTCACATCGTCGACCCGCGCACCGGAGTGGGCCTGTCCGAGGCCCGCACGGTGACCGTCGTCGCGCCCGATGGCCTCACCGCGGACAGCCTGGCGACGGCGCTGGCCGTGGTGGACGACGTCGAGATAGATCGACTGTTGGGCCTCTATCCGGTTGCCCGGCGGATCGCGTCGCCCGAGGACTGTGACGCATGAGCCATCCGCAGGCGGGGCGGCGAACGGAACCGCCGATCGTTCACCCGGGCCTTCGGTTCATGAGATCGACCGTCGCCCCCGGGGTCGGCGCATGAGTTCCCCCGCCGTCGCTCGACTCGCGAACATCATCGTGGTTCTGGACGAGCCCCAGGACGTGGTGAACATCGGCGGCGTCGTTCGGGTCATGATGAACATGGGGTTGACGCGGCTGCGCCTGGTGAACCCGGACCCGTTCGACGAGCGGCGCATCGACGGTATCGCTCATCGTAACGAGCGCGTTCGCGCCGCGATGGAGGTGCACGAGGAGCTTGCCGGCGCGGTCGCCGATGCGGTCCATGTCGTCGGGACCTCGGCCCGACCGCGGGCGGCGCGAACCAATGTGTCCCACCCGCGCACGATCGCTCCCCGCCTTCTCGACCATGCCGCCGACGGCCCGGTGGCGATTCTCTTCGGCCGTGAAGACCGCGGCTTGCGCAACGAAGGGTTGGATCTGTGCAACGACGTGATCGTGATCCCCACCGACCCCGACTGTTCGAGCCTGAACCTGGCACAGGCGTGCTTGGTCGTCTGCTACGAGCTGCTGGTGGCCTCCGGGGCATTCGCGGCGGAGGAGTCGCTCGGCCACGGGAAGCGGGTCCGCCAGTCGCCGCCGGCGACGCAGGCGGACATCGAGCAAATGTACGCGGCGCTGGAGCGCGGTCTCGAACGCGTCGACTTTTTCAGCGCCCGCGAGGCCGGCACCGTGTTGCGTACACTGCGCACCCTGCTTGGACGCGCCGAGCCCGACGTGCGTGAGGTCAAGCTGGTACGCGCGATCGGTCACCAGATCGAGCGGCATTTGAACCGAGTTGAAAGGAAGAACAGCGGCTGAACGGGTCGCAGTGGGGGCGCCGTTTCGGAGCTGCGGATCGGCCTCGATCGTCACCACCGGGGGCTCGACAGGTTCTACGAGCGCCATCCGCAGGCGGGCGAGGCGGTCTTGGTCAGTGCCGCGAGGTTCGAGGAGGCGCTCGCCGAGATCGGAGAATGAGCTATCGAATCAGCCACAGTTCCCGCTGTGGACCGGCGAGAAACTCGGCGCCGCTGCCGTCGGCGCGGATGACCGCGTCCTCTTCGCGCGGGATCCGCACGACCTGGTTACCCCACTCGGCAACCTCGCCCTGGACGCTGTACTCGATCGACCAGAACTCGGTGGCGCGCACCGGCTCGCGGGCGAAATCGCCGTAGCGGTCCGGCCAGTCGAACACGGTGCGGGCGCCGGCGCCGTGCACCCAGTTGCCCTGGGTGTGGCCGTAGATCGATGCCTGGATGCCTTCCAACGCCGCGCGCTCCTCGATGGTGGTTTTCACCGCAGTGCCGACGGCGCCGGCAACGAGCTCTTCCGCGAAGATGTCACCGGCGATGACGGACTGCTCGAACAGCGTTCGCAGGCCCTCGGGCGCTTCCGTCTCACCCGGCCGCAGAACGTAGGCGACGTGTTGCTGGTCGGTGACAAGACCCATCAGCCGCACGCCGAAGTCGACGTGCAACAGGTCTCCGGGCATGACCACCGGGTTGGCGGTGTCGTCGATCCCTCCCGCCACGCCTTGCCGGTAGATGGTGATCCCGGGGGCGAAGTTGAACTCCAGGTCCTGGTCGTGCCACGCCTGCAGGATGAAGCCGTAGATGTCCATCAGCCGGGTTTTCCCGGGCGTCACGACCTCGTTGGAGAACGCTCGCCTGAGGATGAACCAGGTGCGGTGGCTCGCCTCGGTCTCGATCTCCAGCTCTGCCGGTGTGCGATGGCTGATGTAGTCGAAGATCAGGTCCTGCGCGGACGCGAGGCGGTTCGCGTACGTCGGGCCGATGGCGTCCTCCAGGAACGCCAGCATCTCGACCGTGATGCCGTCCGCCATCGACACGGTGCGGGACCGGTTGACGGCGATGCGCTGCGGATCCCGCTCGGCGATGAACGCGGCCAGGTGGGGCTTCAGGCCCTCTTCTCCGTAGCCGATGATGGTGGGGAAGAAGTCGCGCATGCGGCCGCTCTGGTGGGTGCCGATGAGAGTGCGCTCGAGCGGCTCGCCGTCGCCGGGGTCGAAGAAGATGTAGGCGTTGCGGTGGCCGTACCAGCCGGAGATGCCGTAGCCGCCGAACATCTGCAGCATCGGGTCGACGTTGAACTCGCGCGACATGATGATCCACATGTCGACGCCGGCGCGGCGCATGGCGGGCTGCAGGTGGAGCTCCATCTTCTCGAGCTTTACCTCCCACTCGTGCATGAGGCGCTGGAGCGTCGGCGTGTTCCATTGCGCCGAAGCCGAGGACTGTGCCGAAGCCGAGGTTGCCGCCGAAGCCGAGGTTGCCGCCGAAGCCGGGGGTGACACCGAAGCCGAGGGTGGCGCCGAAGCCGGCGGTGACGCCGCCGGTTGGCCAACGTTCGTCAAGGTGGCGAGGGCAACGAGCGCCGGAGCCAGGCGAGCGAGCATGAACACCTCCGTTCGTGAGGACCTGAAGACCGAGTGCGATCGGTCCAACGGTATCCGTCCTGACGCCGCCCGCAAGCGCGTTGCCACTCGCCGCGGCTGCCCGTGGAGGCGAGGGGAGCAATTGACACGATAGTAGGATCCTCTTATCGTGCAAAAAGCGAACGATCGTTCGGTCGATGAACAAGGCGCTCTTCTTTGCCCGCCAGGAGGTGGCCGTGACAACGCGTCACGCGTGGACGTTGGTCGCACCGGGAGAAGCCCTCGAATGGGGCGAAGCGCCGCTGGCTGCCCCCGCGGCGGATGAAGTGGTCGTGCGCGTCGCCGGCTGCGGCGTGTGCCATACCGACCTGGGGTTCTTCCATGGTCACGTACCGACGCGAGCCCCCTTGCCCCTCGTTCTCGGGCACGAAATCTCCGGCACGGTCGAGGAGGCGGGAAGCGGATGCCGTGAATGGGCGGGGAAGGACGTTCTCGTCGCCGCCGTGATCCCGTGCGGTAGCTGCGACTTCTGTCGCGCCGGGCGGGGCAACGTCTGTCGCCGCCAGAACATGCCGGGAAACGACAGCGACGGTGGTTTCGCCGACTATCTGGTGGTTCCCGCCACCGGCCTCACCGAGATCTCGTCGATCCCGGACGGCTATACGCTGGCCGACTTCTCGGTAATCGCCGATGCGGTCACGACGCCGCTGCAGGCGATGCACCGAGCCGCGGTCGGCGAGGGCGACTTCGTCGTCGTCAACGGTACCGGCGGCGTCGGCACGTACGCCGTACAGATTGCGGCTGCTCGCGGAGCGGACGTCCTGGGGATCGACGTCAACGAGGATCGGCTCCAGCCTCTGCTCGAGCACGGCGCCTCCGAGGTGCTGAACGTATCGGACCTCGACTTCAAACAGGTTCGTTCTGCCGTGCGAGATGCGGCCGCCGAGCTCGGCCACGAGCGCCATTCGTGGAAGGTCTTCGAATGCTCCGGGACGTCGGTCGGTCAGGAAACGGCGTTCGGCCTGATGGTGCCCGCGTCGACGCTGGCGATCGTCGGATTCACGCCGCAACGCGTCAACGTACGCCTTTCCAACCTGATGGCGTTCGATGCCACCGCATTCGGTAGCTGGGGCTGCCCGCCGGAGCTGTACCCCGAAGCCGTCGAGTTGGTGTCCGGCGGTCGCGTCGAGCTGTTGCCGTTCATCCGCCGTATGCCCCTCAGCGACATTGCCGAGGCTTTTGCCATTGCCGACGCGGCCAAGGAAGCCGGCCGCGTCATCCTGGTTCCGTGAGACCGGTGCCGGGCACCGTTTTCGCCCCGCAGAACTGCGAGAGAGAGCCATGAAGAGCCACGAGCTCGTGACCGACTACGAATTCGAGCACATCCGCTACGAGCACCGTCCGGTCAAAGACAGGGATGGTGCCGATGTCGATGGGTTGCACGCCGTGTGGATCGTGCTCGACAACCCCTCGCAGCTGAACTCCTACACCACGGACGCGGTCAAAGAGGTGATCCTGGCCTTTCGCCGGGCTTCGGTGGACCGCGCAGCGGTAGCAGTGGTGTTCACGGCGACCGGCGAGCGCTCGTTCTGCACCGGCGGCAACACTGCCGAATACGCCGAGATCTACGCCGGCAAGCCGCAGGAGTATCGGCAGTACATGCGGCTGTTCAACGACATGGTCAGCGCCATCCTTGGCTGCGACAAGCCGGTCATCAACCGCGTCAACGGCTTGCGCATCGCGGGGGGGCAGGAAATCGGCATGGCCTGCGATTTCACCGTGGCGTCGGACCTGGCGCGCTTCGGGCAGGCCGGTCCGAAGCACGGCTCGGCGCCCGATGGTGGCTCGACCGACTTTCTCGACCTGTACGTCGGCTTCGCCCACGCCATGGAGAGCTGCGTGCTGTGCGAGAGCTGGAGCGCACACATGGCGCTCAGGCTCGGACTGATCAACCGCATCTACCCCGTGCTGCGGGTAGACGGAGAGCTCGTCCCCAACCCGATGGTGGTCACGGATCGTTGGATCGATGCGGCGGGCAATCTCGTCTACGGCGTCGACAAGACCGGCGACGACCGCACCGCAGCCCGCGCCCTGTTGAAAGAGGGGGAGATCGATTTCAGCCTTCTGGACGCGGGGGTGGACGACCTGGTCACTCAGATCCTGTACCTGATGCCGGAATGCACCATCAAGACGATCGAATCCTTGCGCAAGAAGAAGCTCGAGCACTGGGATCGAAACCACGAATCGAACCGTGCCTGGCTGGCGCTGAACATGCTGACGGAGGCCAAGGCCGGGTTCCGCGCCTTCCACGAAGGTACGCGCGAAACGGGTCGGGAAGTCGACTTCGTCCTGCTGCGCCAGCGTCTCGCCGAAGGGGCGGAATGGACCGACGAGCTCATACGCGAGATCTCGCCGCAATACGCGGACACGACGACCCCTGAGGAGCAGCCGGCCCCGGCTACCAGGGAGGCAGGCCGATGAGCGACAACGGAGTCGTGGTCGACCGGGGCACCGGCGGGGAGATTCTCGTTGCCCTGGCGAAGTCTCCCGGGAACATCCTCGACATCGAGCTTTGTCGCTGTCTGCGGCAAGTTGTCGGCGAGGCGGCGGAGGACCGCGCCGCCAAGCTTTTGGTTCTGTCGAGCCACGGCAAGAATTTCTCCTTCGGCGCCAGCGTGGAAGAGCACCTGCCGGAGAGCGCGCCGGAGATGTTGGCGCAGATGAGCGCGCTGGTGGCGGCGCTCTATGCCCATCCGTACCCGACGGTGGCCGCGGTTCGGGGGCAGTGTCTCGGCGGAGGGCTCGAGGTCGCCCTCGCCTGCGACATGGTCTTCGTCGAGGAGAGCGCCGTGCTGGCCGCCCCGGAGATTCGCCTCGGCGTGTTCGCGCCGGCGGCGACCGTGCTGCTGCAATCGAGTGTTCCCCGTTGCGTGGCAGCCGAGGTGCTGCTCACCGGCCGCAACCTGAGTGCGGCGGAGGCGCTCCGGTGGGGCTTGGTGTCTCGCGTGGTGCCGGAGGGCGAGCTCGACGACGCAATCGCAGAGCTCGTCGGCTCGAGCTTCGCCCCGCGCTCCGCCGCATCCCTGCGGCAGGCGACCGCCGCCTACCGCACCGCTTGCAGCGTCCGTCGTCCCGACCGGATCGCCGCCGAGCTCGCCGACGTCGAGCGTCGCTACCGCGAGGAATTGTTGCCTACCCACGACGGTGTCGAGGGGATCGCGGCCTTCCTCGAGCGGCGCGAGCCGGTCTGGGAGCAGAGCTGATGGCAAGGGAGCCGATGGCAATCGACGATCTCGTTGCCGAGGTCGACGCCCTCTGCCACGACATGTCCTTCGCCGCGCCGCGGCGTTGGAAGGACGCGGCCGAGGATCGCGCGGTGGTCGGTTACTTGCCCGTGGTGGCGCCGCTCGAGCTGATCAGTGCCGCCGGGGCGCTGCCGCTGGGGATCATCGGCGGTGGCGATCAGGTCGAGATCATTCGTGGCGACGCCTACTTCCAGTCGTACATCTGCCACCTGCCACGCAGCGTGGTGGAGCTCGGCTTGTCCGGCGCCTTGGACTTTTGCGACGGCTTCATCTTTCCGTCGACGTGCGACGTGATCCGCAACCTGTCCGGAATCTGGCAGCTGCAGTTTCCCGACAAGTACGTCAAGTACTTCGACGTGCCCCAGGACTTCTCTCCGGATATCGGCGGCCGCTGGTATCGCGAGGAGCTGGCCGGCGTACGCCGCGATCTCGAGGCATTGGTCGGCCGGTCGATCAGCGACGAGGACCTCTGGGCTGCGATCGAGCTGCACGACGAGAACCGCGCTCTTCTCCGCGAGCTCTACGATTTTCGCTCGGCCCAGCCATGGAAGGCGCCGACGGCGGAGGTGTACCTGATGCAGCGCGCCGGCATGATGATGACGGTAGAGGAGCACAGCTCGCTCTTGCGCTGCTATCTTGCTGCCGCACGAGCCGCGGATCGACCGCTGCAGGACCAGGCGCTTGTGGTACTGGCGGGCAGCTTCTGCGAGCAGCCCCCGCTCGGGCTGGTACGGACGCTGGAGAGGGCCGGCTGCTACATCGTCGACGACGACTTGCTGCTCGGACCGCGCTTCGCGGGCGGCGCTGTGTCGCGTTGTGCGGCGGAGTGCTCCGACCCCCTCGACGCCTTGGTGGCCAGCTTCATGCACGATCGTCCGGCCGCGAGCTTCATTTACATCGATGACGAAGAGAAGGGGGCGGCGCTGGCCCGGACGGTACGCCGCCGCGGCGCCGCCGGTGTCATCTTCTGCGCGCCGAGCTTCTGCGACCCCGCTCTGCTCGATCGACCCATGCTGGCACGGGCCCTCGATGAGCGCGGCATCGCGTACATCAGCATGAAGTACTCGGAGAACACCGGACAGTTCCAAACCATCCGTGAGCAGGCGGGTACCTTCGCGGATTCCCTGAAACTTTGGAGCAACGCATGAGCGAATCCGCGGAACAGGTGCCGGCGAGGCCCACCGTCGGCGACGATGCCCAGCGTGACTCGAGCCAGGCCAAGCAGAAAGAAATGATCGGCCGGCACTACAGCGCCCTGGCCAACGCACCGGACACCGGGAAGAAGGTCGTGTACACCTATGTTCCCGGCAATCTCACGGAGCTCATACGTGCGTTCGACCTGTTGCCCGTGCTGCCCGAGATCAACGCGCTGCAGTCGGCGATGCGCAAGCGTTCTGGCGACTACGTGCGCGAGGCGGAGAAATTCGGCCACTCCGAGGACGTCTGCACGTACGTGAAGTGCGACATCGGCATGCTCAAGAAGGGCAACGTCGGCCCGACCGGCGAGACCCTACCGCCGCCCGATCTGCTGCTGCTGTCGTACACCGGCTGCTTCACCTTCATGAAGTGGTTCGAGCTGCTGCAGCAGGAATACGACTGCCCGGTGGTCATGCTGCATGTCCCGTATCAGGCGGACGGCTGCTACACGCCGGAAATGGTCGACTACATCGTCAGGCAGCTCGTGGAGAAGGTCATTCCCGCGCTCGAGCAGGTCAGCGGCAAGCGCTACGACGAGGCTGAAGTGGCCCGCCGGCTCGAGCTCTCGGCGGCGGCAGAGGACGACCTGGTGCACGTGCTTCAGTCCGCCAAGCACAGGCCGAGCCCGATCGACGGGTATTTCGGCGGCGTGTTCTATATCGGCCCGATCTTCTCGGCTTTCCGCGGCACCGAGGAGGGCGTCGAGTACTACCGGCTGTTGCGCGAGGAGATCGACGCGCGTGTAGCCGCTGGCCTCGGCCCGATCACCCCGGAGGGCACCCTCGAAGAGGAGCGCTACCGGCTGGTCGTGGAGGGGCCTCCCAACTGGACCCACTTTCGAGACTTCTGGAAAATGTTCTACGACGAGGGAGCGGTGTGCGTCGCCAGCACCTACACCAAGGTCGGTGGCGTCTACGACACCGGCTTCCGACACGATGCCGCCGAGCCCCTTCCGTCGCTGGCGAAGTACTGCCTCGGTTGCTACACGAACCTCAACCTGCCCTCGCGGATCGATTTGATCTCGCAGTACGTCCGCGATTACCAGGCCGACGGGTTTCTCATCAATTCGGTGAAATCCTGCAACTCGTTTTCCGCCGGCCAGTTGGTGATCCTTCGCCACGTCGAGGATCGGACGGGCGTTCCCGGCGGGTTCATCGAATCGGACCTCGTCGATCCGCGGTATTTTTCGGCCGCCAACCTGAAGACCCGCATCGAGTCGTACTTTCAAATGGTCGACCAGAAGCGCGCGGCCGGCCGCCGGGTGCCGGCATGAGCACGCTCGATTGCGCTGTCGGCGTGGACCTCGGCTCGACCACCACCAAAGCGATCATCCTGGACGACACGGGCGGGACGTTGGGGCGCGGAATCACCAACAGCCGCTCCAACTACGACGTCGCCTGCGCCGTCGCCCGCGCCGAGGCCCTTGTGGACGCCCGCGTGCAGATCGTTCGCCGCGCCCTCGACGCCGACTTCGCCGACCGTGCGGGCGAGATTCTCGAGCTGATCGACACCTCGTTTCGCGAGGCGCAGCACCGCGCCATGCTTTGCAGCCTGCGCGAGGCTCTCCTCGAAGAGGTTTCCAGCCATCGCCACGACGAGTGGCGCCATGCTCTCGAGGGGGCGGTGGGAGAGATTCTCGAGGCCATGGATGAAGAAGCGGGCGCCATGTTCCAGCCCGGTGCCGAGAAGCGATCGGACTTTTTCCGCGACCTCGCTTCGAGCTCCTACATGCGCCACGCCGAGGAGCGCCAGGATCCCAAGCTGCTGCCCTACGAGGAGCTCATCGCCATCTTCGACAAGGCGATTCTCATCGTCGAAAACGAGATGCTGGACCTTTCGTTCGACGAGCACGTCGGCGGCGTCATCGACGACGTGCGCGCGCGGCTGCATCTGCCCGAGGGTGAGCAACGCCGACTCGAGGCGATGTTGCACAAGGCGCTGGATACGGAGTTGAAGGAGCGTGTCGTCGTCGGCACGGGTTACGGCCGGGCGAGACTGCCGTTCCCCAAGGATCAGATCCGTAGCGAGATTCTCTGCCACGGCCTCGGGGCGCACGCCATGTTTCCGAGCACCGCCACGGTGCTCGATATCGGTGGGCAGGACACCAAGGCCATCCAGGTCGACGAGCAGGGAATCGTGACGAAGTTCCAAATGAACGACCGCTGCGCCGCCGGCTGCGGCCGCTACCTCGGCTACATTGCCGACGAGATGAACATGGGCGTGCACGAGCTCGGGCCGCTGGCAATGAAGGCGGAGCGACACGTGAAGATCAACAGCACGTGCACGGTGTTCGCCGGCGCCGAGCTCCGTGATCGCCTGAACCTGGGGCAACGGCGTGAAGACATCCTCGCCGGCCTGCATCGTGCCGTCATGCTGCGGGCGATGTCGTTGCTGGCCCGGTCCGGCGGCATCGACGACGAGTTCACCTTCACTGGGGGCGTTGCCCGGAACGAGGCCGCGACAACAGCTCTGCGTGAGCTGGTGGCGGAAAACTACGGCGATCGCACGATCAACATCTCACCGGATTCGATTTATACAGGTGCGCTCGGGGCCGCGTTGTTCGCCCTGCGCTCTTTCGAGCAGGTTCCACCCGCCCGGGAGGCCGCAGGATGACTGTCGCTACCGGTATCGACGTCGGATCGGCGAGCATCAAGTTCGCCGCAGTACGGGTGGACGATGCCGCCGTCGACCCTCGATCTTTGGGTGGCGGTGTCCGTCCGGAGGGAATCGAGGTCCTGGCGATGCGCGCGGATCGTATCCGTCGGCGCGACCCGGATCGTGTCATCGAGGACGGCTACAGCGCCCTGCTCGACGAGGCGGGTCTGCACCGCGGCGACGTCGGCTATGTTGCAACCACCGGGGACGCTGACTCGGTGAGCTTCCGCACCGGCCATTTCTACGGCATGACGACGCACGCGCGGGGCGCCCTGCACTTCGAGCCTTCTGCCACCGGAGCCCTCGACGTCGGCGCCCTGCATGCGCGAGCCATCCTCATGGACGACCGGTCGAGGGTCCTCGGATACCAGATGACGAGCCAGTGCGCTTCGGGATCAGGGCAGTTTCTCGAGAACATCTCGCGATATCTCGGCGTCGGTCTCGGGGAAGTGGGCGAGCTGTCGAAGAAGGCCGACGCGCCGGAGAAGCCGTCCAGTATCTGCGCCGTGCTCTCCGAGACCGACGTCATCAACATGGTTTCGCGTGGCATCAAGACGGAGAACATCCTCAAGGGCATCCATCTGTCGATGGCCGAGCGCTATGCGAAGTTGCTGCGCGCGGCCGGCATCGACGGCGTCGTGCTGATGACCGGCGGCCTCGCCGCCGATGCCGGGTTGGTGCGGTCGTTGGAGGAGGAAATCGACCGGCAGAGTGTTCCCGTCGAGCTTCGCACAGATTCGAGCTCGATCCATGCGGGAGCGCTCGGTGCGGCGCTGTGGGGAGCTTTTCGTTACGCCAAGCTGGGTCCCGGGGTGCGATCCGGGGCGGCATGAAGGCGGGGCGGGAAACAGCCGTCGAAGGGATTCTCACGGGTGCCACCATGGCGTTCAGCGAGAAGGGCTTCGCCGCTACCACGATGCGGCAGATCGCGCTCGCCTCGGGTTCCAGCCTGGGCGGTATCTATCACCATTTCGACAGCAAGGAGGGCATCCTCCGGGCCATCATTGTCGGCAACTTTACCCGCGTCATCGCATCTCTCGACGAGCGGCTAGCGGGCGTCGACGATCCCCGCGAGGCCCTGGGTGTGTTCGTCGAGAATCACATCTCCTTCTTTGCGCGTCACCTCGACCAGATGCGGGTGATGGCCCACGAGCTCGACACGCTGGCCGGCGAGGCGGGTCGGGAAGTCGCCGCGCTACGCCGCGCCTACACGGAGAGAGCCCGGAGGATCTTGAACGCCCTGCAACCCGCTCGCGGCGCCGAGCAGCTCGACGTGGACGTGCTCTGTCTGTTCGGCATGTTGATTTGGACGTATCGCTGGATCCACACCGTGGACGACACGTTCGACCCGCCGCGGCTAGCCGCCCGCATGACGTCGCTTTACCTGGATGGCTTCTGCGGGGTGAACTCCGGCTGAAAGGAGCCGGCGAGGCGCAAGCACGGGCTATCGATCGCGCCGCTCGCGCAGAGCACGCCGGATCGAGCAGGTCGAGCTCGACGCGCGGCTTGTCCCAGGTGGAGGACAACCAGCTCGATGAGCTCGCTGCGGGTCTGCGGAATGGGCATAGGAGGGCCCACGGGCGGCGTTCAGTCGTCGGTGTCGAGCAACTTGTCCAGACCAGCGAACGGCTTGTAGGTCGACGCCTCGGTTCGTCGCCCGGTCGTCGGCTTGCCGTAGGCCTTGGCGGTTTCGTTGCGGGAGTGCTCGTCGTCGTGGCAGTAGATGCACAACAGCTCCCAGTTGCTCCCGTCGGGAGGGTTGTTGGTGTGGTCGTGGTCCTTGTGATGGACGTCCAGCTGGCGCAGGTTCTTGCCGGTGAAATCGCGGCCACAGCGGGCGCACACCCAGGGCAAGATCTTCAGAGCCCGGTCGCGGTAGCGCCTGTTTCCGGAGGACATGCGGCGAATTCTACCAGGACGGTGGGGCGATCCCGGGAGACCTTCGCGGTGACTCCGGGAGGTTCACCGGGCGATCCTGTAGGGGGGCGGGGCGATTCCGGGAAGTCGGTGGCAAGCGTGGCGTGCGGGAAAACCTCAGAGGGTCGCGAGGAAGATGAAGTGGCGCGGTCCCTTTCCGGCGTGGCCGCGGACCATCTCGACGCGGACCTCGAACCCGCATCGCTTCAAGCGTTTCACGAACGCCGGTTCGTTGCGGGCCGACCAGACGGCGAGCGTCCCGCGGGGGCGCAGGGCCGCGCGGATCAACTCGATGCCGAGGTCGCCGTACATCGACGCGTTGGTCTCGAGGCACATCGCGTCCGGGCCGTTGTCGGTATCGAGGAGGATGGCGTCGAATGGGGCGCCGGAGCTGTTGCGGATCAACGCGCTGACGTCTCCCAGGTGGAGGTGGACGCGCCGATCATCGAGCGGTACCGCCAAGCCCTGCAGGTACTTTCGGTGCCATTCGACAACAATCGGGAACACCTCGGCCTGCACGACCTCCGCACCGGCGCCGAGCACCTCCAGCGTGGCCTTCAGCGTGAATCCCATGCCCAACCCGCCGATCAGCACCCGCGGTCGAGTGACCTTTCGCAGCTTCGCGCATCCGAGGGCCCCGAGTGCCGTCTCGGAGTCGTGCACGCGGGTCGACATGAGCTCGTGCCCGTCGAGGTGAATAACGTGGTCGCCGTCGTGATGGTGGAGCGTCAGGCGCTGGCCGTCGGGTGTGATGAACGTGTCGAGGGTTTCGAACGGCTTCATGGTCGCGTTCCCTTCTCCCCGCCAGCTTAGCGCGCCTCCCGCCCTGTCCCCTCCCGCAACTCCTCTCGTGCTACCTCCCTGGTAGACTACGAGTCCTTGCCGCACGCGTATCGGGCCGAGGAAAACATGGCAGAGCAGGGCGACGACATACTCGGAACGACGGGGTCCGGAGCGAGCGATCCGGGCACGACGTTGGGCCGGTCCCGCCTTGTGGCCCTGGCCCAGATCGCCGCCGCAGCCGGTGTCACGGTGCTCGTGTGCTTCCTCCTGTGGGAGTTCATCGAGCAACGATTTGCCAGAAGCGACGAGGTGGCGCACCTGATGCACTACCTGCGCGGGATCTCGACCAGCCTGATCACCGCTGCCATCGCCGCCGGAGTGGCCAACCGCCACTATGCCGAGCGCACGGCGTTGCTCGAGGCGGAGGTGGAGCGCCGCGCCGGCGAGTCCGAGCAAGTGCGTCGGCTCCTGGAGCTGGTGGTCGATACCACACCGGCGTCGATGATCGTTCTGGACGAGGACATGAACATCGTGCAGGCGAACAAGGCGGCCGAGCGCATGCACGGCATCAAGCTTGCCGGCTCGCCCTGCTACTCGGTGCTCGAGGGGCGGCACGACCTGTGCGAGGAATGCCCGGCTGTCGAGACGCTGGCGGGCGATTGTTCGAGCAAGGCGGGCATGCTGCATCGTGACGAGCGCACCGGGGAGGTTCTGCAGGTGGAGAGCCATCCGTTGCCGTGGAGCGACGACAAGAAGTACGTGCTGCTGGTGGAGCGGTCGGTCACCGAGCAGAAGAAGCTCGAGGCACGGCTCCTGCACCAGGAAAAAATGGCCGCCTTCGGCCTGTTTGCCGCCGAGGTGGCGCACGACCTGGGCAATCCGCTTTCGTGCATCGACGCCCAGCTGCAGCTCGTCGACGACGCCGCCCTTCCGGAAGACGAGGGAGAGGCAATCGCGCTGGTGCGCCAGGAGGTCCGGCGCTTGCACCGGATCCTGCGGGAGCTTGTCGATTTCGCCCGCAAGCGTCGCGACGAGCCCACCCACGTTTCGGTCGTCGCGGTCGTCGAGGATGCGCTGCGGCTGCTCCGGCACGACCCCCGTATGGCGCGGCTGCGGTTGCGGCGCGAATTCGATGCCGGTACGCCACCGGTGTTCATTGTCGAAGACCACCTCATGCAGGTGGTCCTGAACCTGCTGGTCAACGCGCTGGACGCCATGCCGGAGGGCGGCGACCTGCGCGTCGAGGTGCGGCCGGTGAAGGGGTACGTGGCGCTGCGTTTGCACGACACCGGCCACGGCATGTCGCGGGAGGTGCTCGAGCAGTGCACCGACGCCCTTTTCACGACGAAAGAGGAGGGGAAGGGAACGGGGCTCGGGTTGAGCATTGCGCACGACATCGTCGACGCCGCCGGTGGCTCGATCGAGCTGCACAGCACCGTGGGGCACGGCACCACGGCGATCATCACGCTGCCGCAGCCGGCCGAGAACGAGAGCGTGGTGGCGCGGGCAGAAGCCGTCTGAGGGGGAAGTTTGGGCGAATCTCCGCGCATCTACGTGGTTGACGACGAGCTCGCTCAGCGGGAGGCGTTGCGCAAGTCGCTCACCCGGGCGGGTTTCGACGTCAGCGCCTTTGCCACGGGAGAGGAAGCGGTTGCCCGCATCGCCGAGGAGTCGTGCTCCCTGCTGATTACCGACCTCCGGCTTCCGGGCATGGACGGGCTTGCCGTGCTTCGCCAGGCTCGCGAGATCGACGGCGAGATGGCGGTCTTGTTGATCACCGCGTTCGCGTCATTGGAGTCGGCAGTGGAGGCGCTGCGGGCGGGGGCGAACGACTACCTGCTCAAGCCGCTGATTCTCGAAGAGGTCGAGCGCAAGGCACGTACCCTGCTGGAGTACCGCGCGCTGGTTCGCGAAAACGCGATGTTGCGGAGGCTCCTGAAGGACCGCGACCAGCCGCGAGACATCGTCGCGGTGTCCGCCGCGATGCGCGAGGTGATGGAATGGGTACGGCGGGCGGCGGCAACCCGCTCGACGGTCTTGTTGACCGGAGAGACCGGAACCGGCAAAGAAGTCGTGGCCCGCGCCATTCACCGAATGGGGGCCGACGCGGAGGCGCCGTTCCTGGCCCTCAACGCGGCGGCGGTGCCCGGGTCGATGGTCGAGAGCGAGCTCTTCGGTCACGTACGCGGGGCTTTCACCGACGCCCGCGAGGAGAGGTTGGGGATCCTGCGCTCGGCAGGCAAGGGGACCGTCTTCCTCGACGAGATCGCCGAGCTTCCTCCGGGCACCCAGGCCAAGCTTCTTCGGGTGTTGGAGTCGACCGAGCTCCGCCCGCTGGGGTCCGACACGCCGGTGACGTTCGAGGCGCGCATCATCGCGGCGACCCACCGAGACCTGGGGCGGATGGTCGCCGAGGGAACGTTCCGTGAGGACCTCCTGTACCGCCTCGACGTGCTGCGCATCGAACTGCCACCGCTGCGGGAGCGCCCGGACGACATTCCGTCGCTCGTCCGCGAGTTGGCGGCCCGCCACGCCGCCCGCACCGGCGTTCCGGCGCCTCTGGTGACCGCCGAGGCGATGCGCGCTCTCTGTGCCCACTCGTGGCGGGGCAACGTGCGAGAGCTTTCCAATGTCCTCGAGCGGGCCATCATCCTTGCCGACGAGGGGCGGATCGACGTCGACCAGCTTCCCGACGACATCCGCGGCCGCGACGGGGGTGTCCTGGCGCTCGACGAAGCAGTCAGCCGTGCCGAACGGGCGCACATCTCGATGGTGCTGCGGCTTTGCGACGGCAATCGCGAGCGCGCCGCCGAGGAGCTACGGATCTCGCCGGCGACACTGTACCGACGCCTGGAAAAGCTTGGAATCGGCTCGCGGCACGAAGAGGTCGACTCTCAGTCTTGAGAAAAGGTCGGGTCTGCGGCTCTCGCATCTGCAAGACCCGGGTCGCGCCGTAGTCCTCGAAATCTCGCGAAATTCCTTTGGATTCAATGCTTTGCGAGTTTCTTCGTCGACTTGGAACGGTCCTTGCTCCGGTTTGAAGGTCACAGGCCGCCCGGTGGCGGCGGTCGAAGCTCGCGAGGCCTGGACCATGAGCAACAGGGCATCGGATCATGATCGTCGGCGGATTGCCGGCATTTCTTTGTCGGTCGTCGTGCTCGCGGTCGTTGCGACGCTGGCCGCGTACGCACCGGTCGCCGCCCGGCCTGCCGCACCACAGGACCCGGCGACGCCGACCGCGTCTTCCTCCGCGCCGGCGCAACAGCAGGACCCCGCCGCTCCGACGGCGGCCGAGGTCATGGCCGAGGCTGACCCGCTCGTCGAGCTGTACGTCAGCAAGTGCTCCTCCTGCCACAGCGTTGGCGGCGGGGATCGCGTCGGCCCCGACCTCGTCAACGTCGGTGACCGACGCAGCCGCGACTGGCTGACCCGCATGATCCAGACGCCGTCGACCATGCTTGCCAGCGACCCCGACGCGCGCCAGATGCTCACCCAGTACGGCAACGTCAAGATGCCCGACCAGGGCCTCACCGACGAGCAGGTAGCCGGGCTCATCGATCTCATCGGCCGCTGCTCGCTCGAGCCGTGTCAGCTCGCCGGCACCTTCGTTCCGGTCACCGAGGCGACGCCGGCGGATGTGGCTCGGGGTGAGGCTCTCTTCCTCGGGCACGAGACCTTCGTGAACGGGGCCGTTCCGTGCGTGTCGTGCCATACGGCGCAGGGGGCCGAGAGCTGGATCCCCGGCGGCACGCTGGCACAGGACCTCACCCACACCTATGCCCGCCTGGGCGACGAGGGCCTCGATGCAGCCCTTAAGAGCCCGGCGTTTCTGCTGATGAACAAGATCTATTCCGACCACCCGCTGGACGCCCAAGAGGCGTTCGCGCTGCGGGCATTCCTGCACGAGATCAACCGTGTCGAGCCGGAATCGAGCCGAGCCGCCAGCCTGCCGCTGTTCGGCGTGCTCGGCGCGGGTGCCGCGCTGGCGGTGCTGAACGCCTTCTGGGCGCGCCGCCTGCGCGGTGTCCGGCAGCCGTTGACGCAGTCCTCACGAGGGCCGACGGACGACCGTCCGGGGGGAGCAAGCTGACATGAAGTGGATCAAGGATCTCGTGAGCCCGAAGACGCGCGCCTGGGAGGAGTTCTACCGGAACCGTTGGCAGCACGACAAGGTCATCCGCTCCACCCACGGTGTGAACTGCACCGGCGGCTGCTCGTGGAACATCTACGTCAAGGACGGCATCGTCACATGGGAGATGCAGGCGCTCGACTACCCGCGCCTCGATCCCGAGTTGCCGCCCTACGAGCCCCGTGGCTGCCAGCGCGGGATTTCGTTCTCCTGGTATCTGTACAGCCCGATTCGGATCAAGTATCCGTACGTCCGTGGCGCCCTGCTCGACATTTGGCGGGACGCCAAGCGCAAGTACGACGACCCGGTCAAGGCCTGGGAGGCGATCCAGGACGACCCTGAGCTGCGGGCCCGCTACCAGCGAGCGAGGGGGAAGGGCGGGTTCCGACGGGTGAAGCTTTCCGAGGCGATCGAGATCTGCGCCGCCTCCAACATCCACACGGCCAAGACCTGGGGGCCCGACCGCGTCGTGGGCTTTTCGCCCATCCCGGCGATGAGCCAGCTAAGCTACGCTGCCGGCGCCCGGTTCCTGCAGCTCATGGGCGGCGTGAACCTCTCGTTCTACGACTGGTACTGCGACCTGCCGCCTGCGTCTCCGGAGACCTGGGGAGAGCAGACCGACGTCGCCGAGAGCGCCGATTGGTACCACTCGAAGATGATCGCGGTCATGGGCGCCAACCTGAACATGACCCGGACGCCGGACTGCCACTTCATTCCGGAGGCCCGTCAGAACGGCTCCAAGCTGGTGGTCTTCTCGCCGGACTTTTCGCAGGTATCGAAGTACGCCGACCAGTGGGTGGCGATCAACGCCGGCCAGGACGGCGCCTTCTGGATGTCCGTCGTGCACGTCATCTTGAAGGAGTTCTACGTCGACAAGCGGACGGAGTCGTTCGAGTCCTACATCAAGCAATACTCCGACTCGCCGTTTCTGGTGGAGCTCGAGGAGACGCCGCGCGGCTTCCGCGCCGGCCGCATGGTGCGCGCCGACCGGCTGGCGTCCTACGCCGCCGAGGAAAACGGCGAATGGAAGTTCCTCGTCATGGACGCCAACAGCAACGCGCCGCGCATGCCCGGCGGCTCGGTCGGTCATCGGTGGGGCAGCGAGCAGGGCAAGTGGAACCTCAAGCTCGAGGACGCACGCACGGGCGAGGCCATCGATCCGCTGCTGACGCTCGCCGAGGGATACGACGAGGTCCCGCTCGTGGAGCTCGAGCAATACGAATCTGATCGCCTGGTGTTGCGCGGCGTGCCGGCTCGGCGCCTCCGGTTGGCCGATGGCAGCGAGATTCGCGTGACGACCGTCTTCGACCTGCTCCTGGCCCGTTACGGGGTCGACCGCGGCCTCGAGGGTGAGTATCCGCAAAGCTACGACGACGAAGAGCTCGCCTACACGCCGGCGTGGCAGGAGCGCTGGTCGGGTATCGACCGCAAGACGGTGGTCGAGTTCGCCCGCGAGTGGGCGAACACCGCCGCCGTCACCGACGGTCGCTGCTCGATCATCATCGGCGCCGGCATCAACCACTGGTACCACAACAACCTGATGTACCGGGCCGGCATCGTTGCCCTCGTGCTCACCGGGTGCGTGGGCAAGAACGGTGGCGGCCTGAACCACTACGTCGGCCAGGAGAAGCTGGCGCCGATGGCTCCCTGGAGCATGTTGGCCTTCGCCCGCGATTGGGTCGGGCCACCGCGGCTGCAGAACTCGCCGTCCTGGCACTACGTGAATTCCGGCCAGTGGCGCTACGAGCGCGAGTTCACCGATTACCACCCGGTACCCGACGAGGCCTCGCTGGCGCAGGGCCACACGATCGATTTGCAGGTCAAGGCGGTGCGCAACGGCTGGTTGCCGTTCTTCCCGCAGTTCAACGAGAGCAGCATCGACGTGGTCGCCGACGCCCGCGAGGCCGGCGCCGAGAGCGACGACGAGATCCGCGCCCACGTCGTCGAGCGTCTGAAGTCCGGCGATCTCAAGTTCTCCGTCCAGGACCCGGACGCCCCCGAGAACTGGCCGCGCACCTGGTACATCTGGCGCGGCAACGCGCTGATGTCTTCCGCCAAGGGGCACGAGTACTTCCTCAAGCACTACCTCGGCACCCACAACAACGCCATCGCCAAGGAGCGCGCCGAGGACTGCGTGCGCGACGTCGAGTGGCGCCCGGCGCCGGAGGGCAAGTTCGACCTCATCGTCGATCTCAACTTCCGCATGGATACCTCGGCGCTCTACTCCGACATCGTGCTGCCCGCCGCGACCTGGTACGAGAAGGACGACCTGAACTCCACCGACATGCACACGTTTATCCACCCGCTGTCGGCGGCGACGCCGCCGGCGTGGGAATCGCGGTCGGATTGGGATCTGTTCAAAGCGGTGGCGAACCGAACCGCCGAGCTGGCGACGCGGCACTTCCCCCAGCCGGTCGAAGACCTGGTGATGACGCCGCTGTTGCACGACACGCCGGCGGAGATCTCCCAGCCCGAGATCAAGGATTGGGCCGCCGGCGAGTGCGAGCCGATCCCGGGCAAGACGATGCCGAACCTGACCATCGTCAAGCGCGACATGCGTCGCCTCGGTCAGCACTTCAAGGCGGTCGGCCCGGGAATGCGCGGCAACATCGGGGCACACGGCGTGACCTTCGACGTCGCCGACCAGTACGACGAGCTCGTTGCCCACGCGCCGGTAACCCAGGTGGACGGCGAGACGCGGCCGTCGATCGCCGACGCGCGCGATGCCGCCAACGTCATCCTGGCCCTCGCGCCCGAGACCAACGGTGAGATCGCTTATCGCGGCTATCAGGACCTCGAGCGCAAGACCGGGATGCCGTTGACCGATCTGGCGGAGCGGTCGCGGGCGCACCGATCGACCTTCGCCGACTTGCAAGCGCAGCCGCGGCGGCTGCTGAACAGCCCCTGCTGGTCGGGGTTGATCACCGACGGGCGCTCGTACTCGGCCTTCACCACCCAGGTCGAGCGGCTGGTTCCGTGGCGCACGTTGACCGGCCGGCAGCACCTGTACCTCGACCATCAGGGCTACATCGACTTCGGCGAGAACCTGCCCACCTACAAGCCGGTGCCGCTGCCGGCCGACTACGGCGACCTGCGCGAGAGCCCGGAAGACGGGCTGATGCTCAACTACCTGACGCCGCACGGGAAGTGGCACATCCATTCGACCTACTCCGAGAACCACCGCATGCTGACGTTGTCGCGCGGCTGCGAGCCGATCTGGCTGAACGACGACGATGCGGACGAGATCGGCATCGTCGACAACGACTACGTCGAGGTGCACAACGACCACGGCGTCGTCTGCACCCGCGCGGTCGTGTCGGCGCGGATCCCGCGCGGCATTTGCATCATCTACCACTCGCCCGAGCGCACGATCGCGGTGCCGAAGTCCCCGCTTCGTGGTCGCCGTCGCGCCGGAGGGCACAACAGCCTCACCCGGGTGCGGCTGAAACCGAACCTGATGATCGGCGGCTATGCCCAGTTCACCTACCACTTCAACTACTGGGGCCCGACGGGCGTGAATCGCGATACCGCGGTTCGGGTCCGCAAGCTCGAGAAAGTCGAGTACTGATATGGATGTCAGGTCCCAAGTCTCGATGGTGTTCCACCTCGACAAGTGCATCGGGTGCCACACCTGCTCGGTTGCTTGCAAGAACATCTGGACCGACCGCAAGGGCGCCGAGTACATGTGGTGGAACAACGTCGAGACGAAGCCCGGCACGGGCTATCCGACGGCGTGGGAAGACCAGGACAAGTACAAGGGCGGCTGGGAGCGGAAGGCCGACGGCATCCAGGTTCGGGCGGTCGGAAAGCTACGCGGCGCGTTGACCGTGTTCCACAATCCCAACCTGCCGACCATCGACGATTACTACGAGCCGTTCACCTACACCTACGACGACCTGATCAACGCCCCCGAGGGAGCGGATCAGCCGGTGGCCAAGCCGATCTCCATGGTGACCGGCGAGGAAATGAAGATCGAGGCGGGTCCCAACTGGGACGATGACCTCGGCGGCTCCCCCGTGTACGCGGCCAACGACCCCAACCTGGAGAACCTCTCGCCCGAGGATCGGGAGGCCATCTTCGAGATCCAGAAGCTGGTCTTCTTCTACGTGCCTCGCATGTGCAACCACTGCATGAACCCCACCTGCGTGGCGGCATGCCCCTCGGGAGCGCTGTACAAGCGCGGCGAAGACGGCATCGTCCTGCTGAATCAGGAGCGCTGCCGCGCCTGGCGCTTTTGCGTCACCGCGTGTCCCTACAAGAAGACCTACTTCAACTGGTCGACGGGCAAGAGCGAAAAGTGCATTCTCTGCTACCCGCGACTCGAGAGCGGCCAGGCGCCGGCCTGCTTCCACTCCTGTGTCGGCCGAATCCGCTACCTCGGCATCATGCTGTACGACGCCGATCGCATCGAGGCGGCCGCCACCACGGAGAACCCCGAGGAGCTGGTTGACGCGCATCGCGACATCCTTCTCGATCCGACCGATCCCGAGGTCATCGCCGGGGCGGAACGCAACGGCATCCAGCCCGAGGTGATCGAGTCGGCGCAGAAGTCGCCCGTGTGGCGCTTCGTCAAGCAGTGGGGCCTGGCGCTGCCGCTGCACGCCGAGCACCGCACCCTGCCGATGCTGTTTTACGTGCCGCCGCTGCTGCCGGTGCTGGCGAAGGCCGATGACGGCATCTACGACACCTCGATGGACAGTTTTCTGGCCGGGATTGACGACAACCGGTTGCCGGTGCAGTACATGGCCAGCCTGTTCGGCGCCGGCAACGAGGGCGTGGTCCGCTACGCACTTAGGAAGCAGCAGGCGGTGCGTCTGTATCGGAGGGCGATGACCGTGGGCGACCTCGATCCGCTGGCCGTTTCGCGGGCCCTGTCGGAGGCGGACTGCTCGGAGGTGCAAGCCGAGGAGATCTACGCGTTGACCGCTCTCGCCGGTGAGGAAGAACGCTTCGTGATTCCGCCCATGCATCGCGAAGAGGCGATCGAGCTTCTCGACGGCGACACCCTGGCGGCCAAGGGCGCCGGGGTCGGCTTCCGCCGCGGCCCGGAGCGTGGGGCATGAGCGCGAACGGGCTGCGGATCCGCACTCTGTTGGACGACGTCGGCACCGTTCTCGGCTACCCGGCGGAGGATTTTTCCGCCCGGGTGGCGACGGCCAAGCTGCTCGCCGACCACACCGCCGACGCGCTCGGCGGATCCACGGCGGGCCGGGACCTGGCGGCGGCCGCCGCCGCGCTGGCCGAGGACCTCGACATGCGCGGACCGGACTGGGCCGCGGAGCGCTACACGGTGTTGTTCGACATGTCACCGGTCTGCACCCTGGCCGTGGGTTACCACGTGTTCGGCGAGACCTACGCTCGGGGCGAGTTCCTCGCCGGTCTGACCGGCGAGTTGCGCGAGCACGGCGTGTCGGCCCGGGAGGAGCTCCCCGATCACCTGCCCGTGCTGCTACAGCTGCTCGGCCGGATGGAGGACGCCGAAGATCGCCGGTTGCTGCTGTCGGTCGTTCTGCTCCCGGGACTCGAGAAGATGCTGCAGGAGCTGAAGACGGCATCGGATCCGTGGAGCGGGGTTCTCCGCGCCCTACCGGCGGTGCTGCGCGAGGCGTTCCCCGACGAGGTAACGCTGCCTGCCGACCTCGTCGCCGTCCACGACCCGAACATTCCCGGCGCAGCGTTCACCGGCAAGGAGGCTCCCAGTCATGCTTGACATTATGCTGTTCGGGGCGTTGCCGTACGTCGCGATCATTCTCTTCCTGCTGGTATCGATTCAGCGGTATCGTCGCGACCCGTTCACCTTCTCCAGCCTGTCGAGTCAGTTCCTGGAGTCGCGCCGGCTGTTCTGGGGATCCGTGCCGTTTCACGTCGGCATCATGGTGCTGTTCTTCGGCCACCTGATCGGGTTCCTCTTCCCCCGCCAGGTGATGCTGTGGAACGCCATTCCCGCGCGCCTGTTCGTCATCGAGACGGCAGCCTTCGTGGCCGCGCTCCTGACGCTCATCGGCCTGGTGGGACTGATCTACAGGAGGTTCTCGTCGTCACGGCTGCGGGTGAACACCTCGACAGCCGACATCGTCGTATACGCCTTGTTGTTGTTTCAGATCGTTACGGGCATCTGGATCGCCCTGTACATGCGCTGGGGAACGGCCTGGTACACACAGACCGCGGTTCCGTATCTGTGGTCGCTGGTCCGCTTCCAACCCGACATCCAGCGCGTCGCCGAGCTCGATCTCATGGCTCGATTGCACATCATCGGCGCCTTCGTCGTCTTTGGCGTTTTCAGCTTCACCCGCCTGGTGCATGCCCTCGTGGCCCCGGTGCCCTATCTGTGGCGGCCGCTCCAGCTGGTGATCTGGAACCGGGCCCGCAGCGGATGAGGAGACCGTGGCGGACAAGGACGCCGGAGCAGGCCTCGTAACCGGGGGGACCCGAATGTCGGAACAGTCAATAGCCACACAGGTTGAGCATGAACTCGCTCGCCTTCACGGTGAGGATCTCCAATGACCGAAGCGGACCAGTCCTCGACCCAGCCGGCGGGCGCATCGGTGACAGGTATCGGCGATCGCTGGGAGCCGGAAGACGACGCGTTCTGGGAGTCCACCGGCAAGCAGATCGCGTTCCGCAACCTGTGGATCTCGATTCCGTGCCTGTTGTGCGGCTTCGCGGTGTGGCTGTACTGGTCGATCATCACCGTGCAGATGCAGAACCTGGCATTCCCCTTCAGCCGCGAGCAGCTCTATACCCTCTCGGCAATCGCCGGGCTGGCGGGGGCGACACTGCGAATTCCCAACTCGTTCTTCATCGCCCTTTCCGGCGGCCGCAATGTCATCGCCCTGACCACGGCGCTCCTGATCGTGCCGGCGGCGGGCGTCGGCCTCGCCTTGCAGGATCCGTCCACCAGCTACATGACGTTCGCCATCCTGGCGGCCCTTTCGGGACTCGGCGGCGGCGCCTTCGCCTCGTCGATGTCCAACATCAGCTTCTTCTTCCCGAAACGGGTGCAGGGGCTGTCGCTGGGGCTCAACGCCGGGCTCGGCAACGTCGGCGTCAGTGTCATGCAGGTGCTGTTGCCGTTCGTCATGACGTTCGGGCTGTTCGGAGCGCTCGGCGGCGAACCGCGGCAACTGCCGACGGAACTCGGCGGCGGCATGGTCTGGATCCAGAACGCCGGGCTGATCTGGGTGCCGCTCCTGGCGGTCCTGGCCGTTGCGGCGTGGTTCGGCATGAACAACCTGCCGATCCACGACATCGGCGCCACCTTGCCGGCGATCGGCAAGGTCCTGTGGCTGCTCGGCCTCGGCCTGGGGACATCGGGAATTGGCCTGTATCTCCTCGTCGGCATGGGCTGGAACATGTGGCTGGTTCTGCCGATAACCATCGTGACCACCGTCTTGCTGATGCGCTATGCCACACCCAAGGCGGTGCAAGGGAACCTGGAGAAGCAGTTCGCGATTTTCGGCGAGAAGCACAACTGGGTGATGACCTGGCTGTACACCATGACGTTCGGCTCGTTCATCGGGTATTCGGCCGCGTTTCCCAAGCTCATCCAGGACGTTTACGGCGTCTTGCCTGACGGGTCGATCAATCCCAACGCACCCAACCCGCTCGCCTACGCATGGTTGGGACCTCTGGTGGGATCGCTGATCCGCCCGGTGGGGGGTTGGCTTTCCGATCGACTCGGCGGCGCCCGGGTGACGCACTGGGACACTCTCTTGATGATCGCGTCGGCCCTGGGAGTCGCGTACTACGTCCGGCAGGCGGGCATGAGCGCCACACCGGAGGAATACTTCTTTCCGTTTCTGATGCTCTTCCTGCTGTTGTTCGTGACCACGGGCATCGGCAACGGCTCGACGTTCCGGATGATCCCGATCATCTTCGAGCCGAAGCATGCCGGCCCGGTACTCGGCTGGACGTCGGCGGTGGCGGCCTACGGCGCCTTCATCATCCCGCGGGTTTTCGGTGCCCAGATCGAGCTCGGCCGGCCGGAATACGCGCTGTACGGATTCACCGTGTACTACGCCAGCTGCCTGCTGGTGAACTGGTGGTTTTACGCCCGGAAAGGCGCCGAGATTCCATGTTGAAGCGCGGGTCGCGGACGAGGGCGGCGACGGCTGCGGCCGCCGCGGCGGTGGCTGCGCTGGTCGTCGTGCTCGCCGGCTGCGAGACGAACAACCAGGGCTACGCGCCGCGCCAGCCGATCGCCTACTCGCATGCGACGCACGCCGGTGGGTCGCAGATCGACTGCACCTATTGCCACTTCCAGGCCGAGCGCGGCCGATACGCCGGCATCCCTCCGGCGCAGATCTGCATGAACTGCCACGCGCAGGTGCTGCAGGACAACGCCGAGGTACAGAAGGTGAAGGCTGCCGTCGACGCCGGCGAACCGATCGAGTGGGTACGCGTGCACCGCCTGCCGGATCATGCTTTTTTCGACCACAGCGCCCACGTCGTCACCGGTGGCATCGAGTGTCAGCAATGTCACGGACCGGTCGAATCGATGGGCCTGGTTCGCCAGGAGGAGCCCCTGACCATGGGGTGGTGCGTTCAGTGCCACCGCGACAACCAGCCCGACCGCGCCACGCCCAGCGCGATGGGCCTGGTGGCGGCGCTGGCGGAGGGCGAAGTGGGTCCCGACGAGCTGGCCGGTGCGGCGCGCCTCAATGCGCTCGAGTTGGCCGGGCTCCCCGCGCCCGCGGCGCGGTTGACCGATTGCTCGGTGTGTCACCGATGAGGCGCAAGGACGCAGTGGGCAAGGTCGTGTCGCGGCCGTGGATCGAGCTCGACCGGCTCGGGCAACCGAATCACGAGGGGTTCTTCGAGCCGGAGCGGCCGGAGAAGGAAGGCGTCTCTTCCACATCCGTCGTCCGATCGAGCCGTCGGGGCTTTCTTGCCACGCTGGGGGCGGGCGCCGCGGGATTGGCGGGGTGCCAACGCCTCCCGGTGAGCAAGGCGATTCCCTACCTGGTACCACCCGAGGAGATCACCCCCGGCGTGCCGACGCACTACGCCAGCGTCTGCGGCGAGTGCCCGTCACGGTGCGGGATCATGAGCAAGGTATTGGACGGTCGCCCGGTCAAGATCGAGGGGAATCCCGATCATCCGGCTTCGCGCGGCGGGCTGTGCGCCATCGGCCAGGCGCAGATCCGCGAGCTTTTCGATCCGGGCCGCATCACCGGTCCGACGATCGGCGGGAGTCCCGTCGAGTGGGCCGAGCTCGATCGTCAAGTGCGCCAACGCCTCGACCAGGCAGCCCGCGGCGGCTCGCGGGTGTATGTGGTGGCGCGGACGATCACGAGCCCGTCCGCGCGCGCCGCCGTCGAAGAGCTCCTCGCACCGGTCGGTGGCACGCTCGTCGAGCACGACCTCGACCCGGCCTCGCCGCCGGCCCTGAGGGACGCATACGCCGTGCTCGACGGGGCGGCGCAGACCGTTTCCCTGGATTTGACGCGGGCCGACGTTCTCGTCTCCTTCGCCGCCGATCCGTTTGGCGTCGGACCCGATCCGGTCGGCAACACGCAGGCGTGGTCCGAACGGAAGCGGGCCGTGGAAGACGAAGCCCGGCCGCCTGTTCGCCACATCCAGATCGAAAGCTCCTCGAGCCTGAGCGGCGCCAACGCGGACGAGCGCTGGCCGGCGACGCCCGACGAGCGTCAGGGCATGGCGATCGAGCTGCTGCGACTCGTCGCCGTACGGAGCGATCATCCCGATGCCCCGGCTTTGCTCGAGGCCTTGCGGGTCGAGGTTCCTGCCGCTTCGGCGAATGCGGCTCGCCTGGGCGCGCTGGCCGACGAGCTGATGACCCATCGTGGTCGAAGCCTGGTGATGAGCGGTTCCAACCGGCTGGCGGAGCAGCTAGCCGTGGCGCTTCTCAACCGCCTCCTGGGCAACGAGGGCAACGGGCTGCGCCTGACCCAGGCCGCCACCCCGGGCCCATCCGACAACGCCGTGTCGACGTTCCGGGACGACCTGCTCGCCGGCCGCGTCGGTGCCGCCGTGTTCGTGGACCTCGATATCGTCGGTCGCCTTCCCGATGGTCAAGAACTGGCCGAGGCGATCGCCCGCCTGCCGCTGAGCGTCGGCGTGTTCCGTCGCCCGAATCCCACCGCGAGCGCCTGCGACGTCGTCGCCCCGATGCACCATTCTCTTGAGGATTGGTCGGACGCGATCGCGCCCGGCGGTGCGGGGCGAACGCTGGCCCAGCCCGCCGTACGACCGCTGTTCGATACCCGCTCGGCGTGGGGCAGCGTCGCTTCCTGGAGCGGCGCCGGGTCTGATTGGCGCCGGTATCTGCAGGACCAGTGGCGGCAGGCCGCAGCTATCGACAATGACGCTTTCGACGCCGCCTGGTTCGAAGCGGTGCGAACCTCGGGGCTCGGTGGCCCGTTGTCGGGTGCGTTCGGCGCGCCGACGGAAGCGGCGAGCGCCGTTGCCGACGTTGCCCCGGCCGCCTCCGCTGCGGTTGCCACTGCGGCCGGCGTTGTCACCGGAACGTCCCCGGCCGTCGAACAGACCGACGTGAGCGCAGTCCTGGCCGAGGCGTCCGCCGTTGTCCCCGTGCCGGCTGGGGAGCCGCAAGTCGAAATCGTCGCCGGAATCGGTCAGCGCTACGGAGATCACGCCCACAATCCCTGGTTGCGCGAGCTGCCGGATCCGGTCACCCGGGTTTCCTGGGCGGCGTGCGCCCGTTTCGCGCCGGCGCGCGCGGCGGAGATGGGGGTTACGGACGGAGACATCGTCCGCCTGACGTCAGATGGGACCTCGGTCGAGTTGCCGGTGCGGGTGCTGCCGGGCCAACACGTCGACGTCATCGGCGTGCCCTGGGGCTTGCCGCGCACCGATCTCGGGGGCGATGCTGGCGCACTGTCCGCCGGAGCACCGACGTCGGGTATACAGACCGACGGCGCACAGACCGACGGCGACGCGTCCGATATCGGCGCCGCTTTCTTGCGATTCGGCACTCGGACGGACGGCGGAGCCGAGCTGGTCTGGGGTGGGGCGACGGTACAGGTGGAGGCCACCGGGGCGCGGGCGGACCTTCCGATCGTGCAGCCGCACGCCTTGACCGAGGGCCGGCCGATCGTCCACCAGGTGTCCGCGGTCGACGACGCCGTGCACGGTGCTCACCACGTCGAGGCGAGCACTTGGCCGGAACGAGAAACGACGAGCCCTCACTGGGAGATGGTCATCGACCTGAACGCCTGCGTCGGTTGCTCCGGCTGCGTGGTTGCCTGCCAGGTGGAGAACAACGTCGCCGTGGTGGGTCCCGAGCAGATGGCCGAGCACCGCGACATGCACTGGCTGCGGATCGACCGCTACTTCGTCGGCGAGCCCGACAATCCCGATGTTCTTTTCGAGCCGATGATGTGCCCGCAGTGCGACAATGCGCCGTGCGAGACCGTCTGCCCGGTCGCCGCGACGGTGCACAGCGAGGACGGGCTCAACCAGCAGATCTATAACCGCTGCGTGGGCACCCGCTACTGTGCCAACAACTGCCCGTACAAGGTCCGGCGTTTCAACTGGTTCGACTTCCAGCCCACCGATCCGGTCGAGCGCATGGCGCTGAACCCGGACGTGGTGGTGAGGTCACGCGGGGTCATGGAGAAGTGCACATTCTGCGTCCAGCGGATCCAGTCGGCTCGCATTGACGCCCGCCGCGCCGGTGAGCCGCGGATCGAGGTGCAGACGGCGTGCGAGCAGAGCTGTCCGGCGCAGGCGATCTACTTCGGTGACGCCACCGATCCGGATGGCGACATCGCCCGGTTGAAGCAAAAGAGCCGCGCGTTTCAGGTTCTCGCGGAGCTCGGTACGAAGCCGTCGGTGACCTACCTGGCCAAGGTTCGCAACCGCGTCGACGTTGGCTCGGACGGCGCAGAGGGATCGGCCGAAACAGCCGGGCACGAAGAAGGAGCGACGCCGTGAGCGCAGACACGCGAGCCGTGGCAGTGGCGCATGCTCAAGCGTACGAAGACCCGGGGCATGAGGTCTTGATACCCGGCAACCCGACGTTCGCCGAGGTGACCGACGAGATTGCCGCGCCGATGGAGCGCGGCCCGGGCAAGCTCTGGTGGCTGGCGTTCCTGCTGGCGGCATCTTGTCTCGCGCTCGGCGTATTTCTCGTCGGGTACACGATCGCCGTCGGCATCGGGGTCTGGGGGCTGAACCGCACCGTCGGCTGGGGGTTCGCCATCACCAACTTCGTGTTCTGGGTCGGCATCGGCCACGCCGGGACGTTGATCTCCGCGATTCTGCTGCTGTTCCGGCAGCGTTGGCGCACCTCGATCGCCCGTGCCGCGGAGGCGATGACCATCTTCGCGGTCATGTGCGCGGGGATCTTCCCGCTCATCCACATGGGGCGTCCGTGGCTGATGTTCTGGATGTTCCCGTACTGGAACTCGCGCGGTCCGCTGTGGGTCAACTTCCGCTCACCGCTGCTGTGGGATGTGTTCGCCATCTCGACGTACTTTCTCGTCTCGGCGCTCTTCTGGTATGTCGGCCTGATTCCCGACTTCGCCACGCTGCGCGACCGCACGTCCGGGCTGAAGAAGAAGATTTACGGCTGGCTGGCGCTCGGATGGAAGGGCTCCGCCAAGGCCTGGCAACGATACGAGAAGACCTCCTTGCTTCTTGCGGCTCTGGCGACGCCGCTGGTCGTTTCGGTGCACACGATCGTGTCGTTCGACTTCGCCACCAGCGTCATCCCGGGCTGGCATACGACGATCTTTCCGCCGTACTTCGTCGCCGGCGCCGTGTTCAGCGGCTTCGCCATGGTGCTGACGCTGCTGATTGTCACCCGCAAGGTGCTCTCGCTGGAGCGCTACATCACCGAGGCGCACCTCGATCGTATGGCCAAGATCCTGCTCACCACCGGGATGATCGTCGGCTTCGCTTACGCCACGGAGCTGTTCATCGCCTGGTACAGCGCCAACCCGTACGAGCGGTTCACCTTTTACAACCGGGCGTTCGGACCCTATGCGGTGGGCTACTGGGTGATGGTGTTCTGCAACGTCGTCGTACCGCAGATGTTCTGGTCGGCGCGTGCCCGGCGCTCGGTGGGGCTGCTGTTCGCCGCTTCGATCTTCGTCAACATCGGCATGTGGTTCGAGCGGTTCAACATCGTCGTCATCTCGCTGTCGCGCGACTTTCTGCCGTCGTCCTGGAGCCACTACGTTCCCAGCATGGTGGAGGTGGGCATCTTGCTGGGTAGCTTCGGCTTGTTCTTCACCTGCTACCTCTTGTTCGTGCGCTTCGCCCCGGTGATCGCCTTCCACGAGGTCAAGACGACGCTGGCCGAGCAGGCGCACGACGCGCACCAAGAGCACGCAGGCGAAACCGAGCGCACGACGGGCAGCGCCGCACCCGTGCCCGACTTGGGAGAGAGCCATGCCTGAGAACATCCATGCGATGCCCGAGCGGAGCCGCTTTCACGCACTGGTGATGGACGACCCCGACGCGACCCTGGCCGTCGTCCGGCGGCTGCGGGCGACCGGGCACACGATTTCCGACGTGCAGTCTCCGTTCCCGATCCACGGGATCGACGAGGCCATGGGCCTGGCGGAGACGCGCATTCCGCGGGCGACGCTGTTCGGCGGCGTTGTCGGCCTGCTCCTGGCGCTCGGATTCCAGGCCTGGGTGGGGATGGTGAGCTGGCCGTTGAACATCGGCGGGAAGTCCGATCTCGCCCTGCCGGCCCTGGCCCCGGTGACGTTCGAGGTGGCCGTGCTGTTGGCGGCCTTTGCCACCGTCGGGGCCCTTTTCTACTACAGCCGCATGCGCCCCGGACCTCGCTCCGACCTGCAGGTGATTCCGGAGAGCACCGACGACCATTTCGTCGTCGTCGTGCGCGAGGCCGACGCCGGTTTCGACCAGGAGCGCTTCGAGGCGCTCGCAGGGGACGCCGGCGCCCGCCGGGTGATCGACGGGTGGACGGTGCGATGAGAACGAACCGAGCGGTGTACGTTGCCGCGGCGCTGTCGTGCGGATTCCTGCTCGCAGGTTGTGGCGCGGACGGCGATCGCACGACGCTGAAGTTCCTTCCGGGGATGCTCGAGCCTGTCCCCTACGAGGCGTACGATCCCAACCCGCTGACGGCCGACGGCAAGACCTTGATGCTGCCTCCCGAGGGCACCGTACCGGTCGATGGGCGCCGGTTTCCCTTCGGCCCCGACGAGGCCGAAGCGATCCGGGCGGGGGAGGAGCTGGAAAGCCCCCTGCAACCGACGGAAGACGTCGTTGACCGTGGCCGGGCCGTGTTCGAGACCAAGTGCGTCGTTTGTCACGGCTCCGGAGGCGCCGGCGACGGCCCGATCATCGGGCGCTTCCCCAACCCGCCGAACCTGCTGGCGGAACACGCGCGCATGTATCCGGACGGCCGTATCTATCACCTCATCACCCTGGGGCAAGGCCTGATGCCGCCGCACGCCGTCCAGGTGTTGCCCGACGACCGCTGGGCAGTGATCGCCTATGTGCGAACGCTGCAGCGTCCCGCCGGCCCGATCGCCGGGGAGGGTGAAGAATGAGTTTCTCGTGGGTCTCCAGGGAGGGCCGACAATGAGCTTCTCGTGGGTAGCCCGGGGGAGTGAACGAAGCTCCGGGTTTGCGGGTCCGGAGGCCGCGGCATGAGCGCCGCGCCGGAAACGATCTTCGGGGCGATGCTGGTGGCCGGCCTGTTCGGCGTCGCCATCTGTCTGGGAGCTGCGAGTCTGGTCGCTTTCTGCTCCTTGACCGGGGCATCCTGGTGGACGTCGATTCGCCGTGTGCCGATGTCAGTGGCGCTCCTCCTGCCGGTACCCCTTGCCGTAACCGCGGTGGCGCTGTTCGCCGGGGTGTACGAGCTTTTTCCATGGGCGGACCCCGAGCACGTCGCCGCCAGCCCGATCCTGCAGGCAAAGAGTGCATGGCTCGATCCGGCGTTCTTCCTCGCCCGAGCGGCCATCGTCATGGCGATATGGATTCTCATGGTGGGCGCCCTGCGACGGGCGTTCGTACAGGTCGTCGAACGTCCGGGGCCCGCGTCGAGCCGGCGACTCGAGAGGGCTTCGGCGATCTTCTTCGTACTCCTGGCGCCGACCCTCAGCGTCGCCGCGTGGGACTGGGCGATGTCGCTGGAACCCGAGTGGTTCTCCACGATGTACGGCGTCTACCTGTTCAGCGGCGCGGCGCTCTCCGGTCTGGCGCTCGTTTCGATCTTCGTCACGACCCGCTGGGCCGAGCCGATCCTCGGTGCCCGCGTCGATCGCGACGTCCTCCACAACCTCGGCCAGCTCCTGTTCGGCTTCGCCTCCCTGTGGGCCTACATCTGGTTCTGCCAGTACATGTTGATCTGGTACGCGAACCTTCCGGAGGAGGCGACGTACTACGCGGCGCGCATGGACATGCGCTGGGCGACGCTTTTCTGGATCGTTCCGGTCCTCAGCTTCGTCGTTCCGTTCGTCGTGCTGATGCCGGTTGCCGGGAAACGATCGCGAGCGGTGATGATGCAGGTGTCGACCGCGGTCCTGATCGGGCGCTGGATGGACACCTATCTGATGGTGTGGCCGCCGCTCGACGTTCCCGCCGGGATCCCCTGGGTGGCCTTCGGCATCGGCATCGCGCTGCTGCTCGCCATGGTCTGGGTTTGGCCCCGAGCGTACGCCGCGACGGGCGGCGGGGTGGGCAACGTCGGCGCAACGCCCGCCCCTCGCTGGGCTTCGACGGAATCGAGCTGACTGACGAAGTGTGCCTCGAATGCCGCGGTGGCGCCGCGGGTCGCGGCTCCGCCTGCCGGGCGCAACGCGGGCCCTGGTCGGGCGCCGTTTGACATCGTTGCACGGACGGTGGTACAAGCCGTCACAGATCTTTCACAACCAGAACGGGAAGCGGGTGAGAATCCCGCGCTGCCCCGCAACTGTAATCGGGGACGAAAACCGCCCGAGGTGCCAGCCACTGCTTCGCGGAAGCCACCGGCTGCACCGGAACGCCACTGAGGCATCGCGCCTCGGGAAGGCGGCGGTGAGTAGGTCGATCCGTAAGCCAGGAGACCGTAACCAACCCAACCGGGTTGGCCCTCGCGGGAGGGAGGAGCTCGAATTCCGGGCGCGACGTATTCGGTCCCCCGATCCTCTCTGCAAGAGGGTCGGGGATTTGTTTTGCCGACCGAGATTCCCTCTCGCGGGGCTTCTGCCAGCGCATTCAAAAGGAGGATGCCTTGAAGCCCCGCGTCTTGCTGTTTACATGCTGTCTCGTTGTTGCTGCTCCGTCTCTGGTAGAGGCTCGTGCGTCGCTCGTTACCAATGGAAATGAGCCGACAAGGATCTCGCCGCAGAAACAGAAATCGAACCCACCCCAGGCTCAGACGTCGAGCCCACCTCGGCCCCAGACATCGGGCCCGCCGCAGGCTCAGCGGCCGACGGTCTCCGAGTCGATCACGGTCACGGCCAACCGGGCGCCGGAGGGCGTCGACGACGTTGGCAGCACCGTTACGGTTATCACGGCGGACGAGATCGAGCTCAGCGGCTCGCGCTGGCTCAGCGAAGTTCTGGAATGGGCCCCGGGGGTCAACGTGGCACGCTCCGGTGGCCCCGGCAAGGTGGCCAGCTCGTTCGTGCGCGGAACGAACTCGAACCACACGCTCGTCTTGATCAACGGTGTAAAGGTGAACTCGCCGACGACGGGGGCGTTCAGTTTCAGCAATCTCGCCGCTTCACAGATCGAGAGGGTCGAGATCGTACGCGGCCCGCAAAGCTCCTTGTACGGCTCCGAGGCGATCGGTGGTGTCATCAACGTCGTGACCAAGAGCGGCGCCGGCCCGACGTCAGCCGGGATCGAGGTTGCCGGTGGGTCGTTCTCGACCGGGTACGTCGACGGATGGGTCGGCGGCCGGACCGACAGGCTCGACTATTCAGCCGGCGTTTTCTACTTCGACAGCGCCGGGTTCTCCGCCGCCGCGGAGGACAGGGGGAACACCGAGCGTGACGGGAACAGCAACCTGACGGTGGACGGTCGGGTCGGCTACCAGTTCACCGAGCGTCTTGCCGTCGACGGCTTCGTCAGGTTTCTCGATGCGTTTACGGAGATCGACGGCTTCACGTTCGGCGTCGGTCCCTCCGACGACGACAACTTCGAACAGACCAGCCGGGACGTCGTCGCCGGGGCGGCCTTGCGCTGGACGGGGGACCGCTGGGAGTCGTCGCTGACCGCGGCCAACTCTCAGTTCGATCTCGAGAGCGACAATCCCGATGCCGGTTTCTTCCGCGGCTCCCTGCTGGACGCCTATGTCCGCGAGATCGACTGGGAAAGCAGGGTGAGCCTGCCGGGCAGGCAGTTGTTGATCGGGGGCGTCGAGTACCGGCAGGAGGGCGCCAGGACCGAAAGCCGAACGATCAGCGGCACCTCGGGATACGACGAGCACATCGATGTCGTGGGGATCTATTTGCACGATCGGATCGAACTGTCGGAGGCGGTGACCATCGCGGTCGGCGGGCGCTACGAAGACCACAGCCAATTCGGCGGGCATCCGACGTTTCGTGTCACCGGGACCGGTAGGCTCGGATACGGTCTGCGTCTGCACGGCTCGGTGGGCACCGGCTTCCGGGCACCCTCCCTGAACGACCTCTACTTTCCCTTCTTCGGCAATCCGGCGGTGCGCCCCGAGGAGAGTACCGGCTACGACTTCGGCGTCGCCGGCGCGTGGCAACGGCCGAGGCTGCGATTCGACGCGACCTTCTTCGACAACCGCATCAGCGACCTGATCGCTTTCTCGCCGGCGACGAGCATGGCCGAGAACATCGACGACGCGCGGGCGAAAGGGGTCGAGCTCTCGGGAACGTGGGTTCCCCACGAACGGATCAACGTCGTCGGCAACTATACGTTCACCGATACCGAAGACAAGCGATCAGGGGTGCCGCTGCTGAGACGCCCGCGACATCTGGGCTCGCTCCGGATCGGCGTCGAGGCCCACGAGAAGCTGCGTCTTTTCAGCGAGTTGCGGCAGACGGGGGCCCGCGCAGACAACGGCGCGTCCGGGAGGATCGTCGTCGACGGTTACACGCTCTGGAATGCGGCGGCGGAATATCGGCTGACGCCTCACCTGGGGTTCACCGCGCGACTCGAGAACATTCTCGATCAAGCCTACGAAGAGGTGTTCGGTTTCGGCGCCGCCGGGTTCAGCGCCTACGTCGGCGTGCGGATCCGTACGGGGTCGGACCGTTGACGGCCCTTCTCGCTGCGGACGGGCTGGGCTTCGGCTACCAGGCCCCGGTTGTTCGCCGGGTCAGCTTCGAGATGGAGCGCGGGGAGTGCCGGGTGCTGTTGGGATCGAACGGTGCCGGCAAGACAACGCTTCTCCGTTTGCTCGGTGGGTTGTCCGAGCCGCAGAAGGGGTCGATCCTGTTCGACGGGGCGCCGGTGCGCTCGCTCGCTCCGCGACGGCGGGCACAACGGATCGGGATCCTGCCGCAGGGGACGCCTCGGGCGGACGGGTACGTCGTGTACGAGCTCATTCTCATGGGTCTGTACGCCACCATGCCGGCGCGGGGGTGGGAGGGCCTGTCGGAGTGGAGGGCGGTGGCCCGGGCCCTTCGCAGCGTCGGTGCCCAGGATCTGATGCGCCGGCGATTCGGCGAGCTCAGCGGCGGGGAGCAGCGCCGCGTCCTGCTGGCGCGAGCGCTCGTTTCTACCCCGGATTTGCTCTTGCTCGATGAGCCACTGGCTTCTCTCGACCCCGGTTTCGTTCTCGAGATGACGAAGCTGCTGGCGCTGCTCAAACGGCAGGGCACCGCCCTCGTCATCGCGACGCACGACCTCGAACTGGCGCGCCGACTGGCCGATGGCGTCTTGCTGCTGCGTCGCGGATTGCCGGCGACGAGCGGTTCTCCCGGGGAGCTGCTCACGCCAGATCACCTGAACGCCACGTACGGCACCACTTCCTTCGGCGATCTTGCCGGGCGATCGGGAGCGCGTCGGGCGCCCGTGCCTTCGTCGCCTGCGCCCTCGTCGCCTGCGCCTTCATCGCCGGCGTCTCGGACGCCGTGATGTTGCTGCCCCGACGCCGGTATTGGATCGTCGTCACGACCGCGGGCCTTCTGCTGCTCGGCGCCCTTCTCGTCGGCCCATCCGTGGGATCCACGAGCATCGATCTCCGCCAGGTCTTCGCTTCACCGATGGACTGGGAGAGTAATCCCGAGGCCGCCGTGTTCTTCGTCGCCCGGTTGCCGCGCGTGATCCTGGCCGCCCTGGTCGGTTCGGGTCTGGCGCTGTGCGGGGTGGTGTTCCAAGCCCTGTTGCGGAACCCGCTGGCGAGCCCGTACACCCTGGGTGTCTCCGCCGGAGCGACCCTGGGTGCGTTCCTCGGCATGCGGTTCCTGCCGGCCGGCGCCGGCGGCGAGCTGCTGATTCCCGCCGCCTCGTTGACGGGGGCGATGTTGGCAACGTTGGCGGTATTCGCGCTCGCTTTCCGGACGGGGGGTGCGCCGACGACGGTACTGCTGCTCGCGGGCGTGACGCTGAACTACTCGCTATCGGCGGGGATCTTGTTTCTCCAATACCTGGCCGACTACACCGAAACGGCGCGCATGGTCCGCTGGCTCATGGGCGACCTCGAAGGGGCCACTTATCGGCTGCTCCTGATCCTACTCGTCGGCAGCGCGATCGGTTGGCTCATGCTGCTGCGGCGGGGAAGACAGCTGAATCTCCTCAGTCTCGGCGAAGACGAAGCCGAAGCGAGCGGCGTCGACAGCCGGCGGGTCATCGTCAGCAGCTTGCTGTGGGCTGCCTGGATTACCGGGCTGGTTGTCGCTGTGGCCGGCCCCATCGGGTTCGTCGGGATCCTGGTGCCCCACGCCACCCGCTTGCTGGCGGGTCACGATCATCGCGTGGTCTTGCCGGGAGCGTTGATGGCCGGCGGGGCTTTCCTGATCGTCTGCGACACCGCCGCGCGGACGCTATTGGCCCCCGTCGAGTTGCCGATCGGTGTGCTCACGGCGATGATCGGTGGACCCTTCTTCCTGGCACTTCTTCTTCGACATCGAGGGGGCTTCCATGCTGGCGCGAACTGAGCCATCGACCCGGCGAAAGCAGCGCCACCGAGAGCACCGGGTACGTGGCGGGCTTCCGTGTCCGTCCGTCCGTGCCGCGGGGCGGCGTACCGGATTGCTCGGCATTGCCCTCGTCGTTTGGGCCGCCGCTGTGGCAACCCCGGCAACCCCGGCAACCCCGGCAACTCCGGCAGCCCCGGCGGCCCCGGCGGCCCAGCCAGCACCCGCCCTGCCGGAACACGGGGCGCCGTCACGGATCGCTGGTGCGGTCGGTGTCGTTCCGTCCGGCGGCGCGACACCGCAAGAAGGATCGCAATCAGCACAACGCGTCGTGTCGCTCGTCCCTGCGGCCACCGAGGTCCTCTTCGCCATGGGCGCCGGCTCGCGGGTCGTCGGGGTCAGCTCGTATGACACCTGGCCGCCGGAGGTGGCAGATTTGCCCAGGGTCGGCGCGCTGCTCGACCCGGACGAGGAGGCGATCCTCCGCCTGCGTCCTGACTTCGTCGTGCTCGACCCCGGCCAGGCGGGGTTGGCTCGAAACCTCCGCAGCTCGGGCATCGCCAGCTATCCGTTCCCCCACGGCGATCTCGCGCAGGCGCTGGCGTCGATGGAGGAGGTCGGCCGGGGCATCGGGAGCGCCGATGCCGGAGCCGCCCTGGCTGACCGCATCCGGGGCGAGCTCGAGGAGATTCGCGACCGCTACGCCGGGCTCCCTCGTCCGCTTACCTTGCTGGTTTTCGGCCGCACGCCCGGGAGCTTTCAGAACCTCTACGTCGTCGGCGGCATGGGGTTCGTCCACGAGCTGCTGGAAGTTGCCGGGGGAGACAACGTCTTCGCCGATGTCGAGAGAATGTCGTTCAAGGTCGGGCTCGAGGCCGTGTTGTCGAGAGCACCGAGCGTCGTCATCGAGGCGCGGCCGTCACGCGGGCGAGTCGTTGATGCGGCGGCGCTGACGCGCGAGTGGCGCGGCCTGCCGGGGTTCTCCGGCACCCACGTTGCCGTGCTCACGGACGATTCGCTGCTGGTGCCTGGGCCGAGAATGCCGCGCTCGGCCCGGTTGATCGCCGAGCAGCTTCACGGCCGGTGAAGGCCCGGACGTGGTTGTCGTGGAGCAGCGGCAAGGACAGTGCATGGGCGCTGGGCGTCTTGCGGGATCGTGAGGACGTCGAAGTCGTCGGCCTGTTGACGACGGTGAACCGTTCGGCGAAGCGAGTAGCGATGCACGCCGTGCGCGAAGAGCTGCTCGAGATGCAGGCTGAAGCGGTCGGCCTTCCGCTCTTGAAGGTGTTTATTCCCAGCCCATGCAGCAACGAAGAGTATGACCAGGCCATGGCCGAAGCCATCAAGAGTGCTCGAGCGCAAGGCATCGCGAACATCGCGTTCGGCGATCTCTTCCTCGAGGATGTCCGCCGCTACCGCGAGGAGAGGCTTGTGGGCACCGGGGTCGAGCCATTGTTTCCTCTCTGGGGAGAAGACACGACGCGACTCGCCCACGCGATGGTCCGGTCCGGAGTCCGTGCTTGGCTGACCTGCGTGAACCCGGAGCAGCTGGATGCTTCCTGGGCAGGGCAGCCCTTTGATGACCGGCTGTTGGCGGAGCTCCCGGAGTCCGTCGACCCGTGTGGTGAGCGCGGTGAGTTCCACACCTTCGTCCACGCCGGGCCGATGTTCGAGGCGTCGCTGTCCGTCAAGCCCGGCCGCATCGTCGAGCGCGACGGCTTCGTGTTTGCGGACGTCGTGCGTGCGGAGCGGGCTCGGTGAGCTCTCCGCGCCGTTCGACCTTGCCGATCGGTCGGGGTGATTTGTCGCCGACGCCCTGCGTCGTCTCCTGGAGCGGCGGCAAGGACAGCGCCCTCGCACTCCTGCACGCCCGACGCCGGGGCTACGACATCAAGGGCTTGATGACGATGTTCTCCCCGGAAACAGATACTTCGCGGTCGCACGGGCTTCCGCACGGCTTGCTGAAGGATCAGGCTCGAGCTCTGGGCCTGCCGCTGCGCGTGGCCTACGCCAGCTGGGACGACTACGAAGAGATCTTCCGCCGCCACCTGTCGACCTATGCGGAGCAGGGCCTGGAGACCGCCGTGTTCGGCGACATCTTCCTGGACGATCACCGGGCGTGGGTCGAGCGCGTATGCGCCGCCACCGGCTTGCGGGCCGTACTGCCGCTGTGGGGTAGGGACACGGCGCTTCTGGCACAGGAGATACTCGACTGTGGGATCAGGGCCCGGATCTGCACCGTGCGGTCTGAGTGTCTCGAGCACACCTGGCTCGGAGAGCCGTTCGACGAACGGTTTCTTCGGCACGTCACCCGGCGCGGGCTGGACCCCTGCGGCGAGCACGGCGAGTACCACACGGTCGTGGTTGCCGCCCCGGTTTGCTCCCGGCGACTCGTCATCGACGAAGCCGAGGTCGAAGCGAGCGCGGACTACGGGCACTGGGTGGTCCGGGGGTGGCATACCGAGACCGCGCGCACCGCCGACCCGACCGTACGGCCTGAGACCGGCTGACTCGCGCAGCTAATTCCGCCCGGAGGCCCTGCTGCACGAAGGCGTCTCAGCCGCCCGCTTCCCACACCGCCCCTTCGTAGTGGGTATGGATCGCGCGGTCCTTTGTCAGCAAGGGAGCCTCCCGGATGCGGGCGTGCGAGACGACGAAGCGATCGAAGGGGTCACGCGTCCAGTTCTCGTGAACGGCGCCGTCGACCACGTCCGCGAAGGCCAGGTCGCAGCGTCGCGCGCCCAGGGAGCGCTCCAACCACTGTACGACGCTCCTCGCCGGCTCCGCCGTGCGTCCGGTCTCGAACAGGTACGCGAGCTCCAGCGCGACCATCGGCGAGATCAGCAGATCGTTGGCGTCGATCAGGGATCGGGCCCGCGGCGGGATCAGATCCGCACGCCCGGCGTACAGCCACGCAACGACGTGCGTGTCCAGATAGATCATCCGTTTCCGTCGGGCTGCCAGGTTTCGGACCAATCGATGTGGACGAGCTCTTCCGGGTCGCCGCGCAGGAACTCTCTTTCGGTAAGCCCGTCGAGCTTCGAGCGCTCGGTTGGCGCGATGATCCTGAGCACCTTGCCTCGACGTTCGATCTCCACCGGCACCCCGGTTTCCAGCACACGGTCGAGGATCCGGTAGATATCCTGTCGGAGGCTCGATGCGGTCAGCTTCATTGCGGTCTCCCTGCTTTGAGGGGACGGCCCGGGATCCTTGGTTTCCTCGGCCCTTGGGTAAATTCATGTACGTACGTACCATTACGATATAGACGTACGTACGGCACTGGCAAGACCTCGAACACGATCGGCTCGGTAGGGTGGCGCACCCCGCCCAGCTCCAGCGTCAGTATTCGCTCGGAAACAGCAGCCGGATGAAGAGGCCCCGGTCGTCTACCATCATCGGCTCGTGCGGGGACGTGCGTCCCGGAGTCGACGGCGCCGTGGCCGTAGCAACGGACGCCGACAGATCGACCCGCAGAACGACGCCATCGTCGTCGACGTACACGGCGTCGAAGGCGCGCATTTCCTCGAAGCGCCAGGCGTCCAGTGTGCGCGGCCCGACCTCGACGCGAACGCGGTCGACATACCGCAGGTTGTCGATTTCTGAATTGGTTTGCGGGCGGGTCGCCCGCTGGGAATCGAAATGCCGCGTGCCGGCCCCGCCCGACAACCCCGAGCCTCCGCCGGAGGTTCCTCCGCCCCCCGAGGCGCCGGGCATCCCGTAATCGCCGGCCGGCGTCAGCATGAGGAAGTCGAGCTCCCCGGTTCCCGCCTCCCATAGCGTCGGCAGCATCAAGCTCAGAAGGCCCGGGTTGGCGAAGAGCGGCTCGCGACACTCGGGGGCGTCAACGAAGCGGAGCGGCGCCCTCGACATGGTGGGGGATGTGCTCGAGCCTGCCGTCGGGGGCGTCATCACGATCGGGGCGACCCCGCTGGCGGCGTTTGCACGGGCGAACATGCATTCGAGCGCCATCGGGGCATGCGCCCACATGCCGAGGGGTACGGAGACGTCGAGGCTTCCCGGGCGCCGCACCCGGACCGGGTGCTCGAAGTCGTTGCTCCCGACGCTGAACGTCTTGCGGAAGTCGCCGTCGTCGAATCTGTAGCGCACGGTGTAGGCGTGTTCACCGTAGCCGTAAAGCCGGCGCACCGTTTGAAACCGGAGGTCGAGCGGAAACCCGTGCATGTTGACTCGAAGCTCGCCGTTGCTGGAGACACCCATCAACGTGCCGATCGCCGGCTCCGAGCGGTACTCGGCCCCGCTCCATTCGTGCGTGAGCTCGAAGATGGCGTCCGGCGGGTCGGCCAGCACCTCGCGCAGCTGGATGGTCCACACGGCGCCCTCGCCGAGGTAAAGATCATCGGCCGGACCGAGCACGTAGCGGCGTTCTTCGCCGAGGTCGAATCCGAGGAAGGAGGGCGGTGATTGCGGCGACGCGGGGGAAGGCCCGACCAGCACGAGGAGTAGGAGCGCCGCGCAGACGGCGGCCGATTTCGGTATGTTTCCGGTGCTCATGGGCGAAGCTCCCGTTCGGGGTGTGCCAGGGACCTGCTCGCTCACGGAGATACCACCACACTGCCAGCGGCGGAGCGCCCTGTCCAGGGAGACGGGGCCGCTGGTGCACTACTCTCTGCCGTGTGGCCGATCTCGGCCTGTTGAACAAGCGAGAGCGAAGGAGCTTCGGATGAATCGGGGAAGCGCAGCAACGTTGGTCATCGCCGTGCTCGCGGCGGTCGGGGTGGCGGCGACCGGGCCGGCGGCGACCGGGCCGGTGGCGATCGGGTTGGCGGCTATCGACTCGGCGTCGGTCGGTTCGGCGTCAGTCGGATCGGCGCCGAGCGTCTCGGAGATCGCGGGGGCGCAGGGCATGGATCGGGTCTTCGAGCTGCGCACCTATACCGTCGCGGAAGGGAGGCTCCCGGCGCTGCTTGCCCGCTTCGGCGGAGGCGAGACCGATCTGTTCGAGAAGCACGGCATGCAGGGAGTCGGCTATTGGGTTCCGGACGAGCCGCCGCTTTCAGAAAACACGCTCGTCTACATGTTGGCGCACGACAGCCGGGAGGCTGCAGAGGCGTCGTGGCAGGGGTTTCGCGACGACCCGGAGTGGATCGAGATGTGGGACGCTTCGCGCGCCGACGGACCGATCGTCACCAACGTCGAGTCGTTGTTCTTGAACCCGACGGAGTTTTCGCCCGTGCGTTGAGCCCTCGCACGCGGTGGGCTCGATCCGGAGCCGGTCGTTCACCCCGGGATGTTCAGCCGCTCGACCAGCTCGGCGTATCGCGAGTCCGCTCTCAGGAAGTCGAACTCCTCGCTAATCAACTGCACAGGAAGCCTCGGAATGTGCGCCTCGTGTGCACGCTCCAGCCAATCGAGGGCGGCCTCGGGATCGCCGGCGCGCGCGTACCACGTTGCGACGGCAAGGGCGTCGTCGTCCGGAGACGCCGCGCCGGCGAGGGAGTCGGCAGCAGCCCGGGCCGCGACGGCGGGATCCTTGCCAGCGAACCCGGCGGTCAGAGCCTCGACAAGGGGCGCTTGTTCGGTCCCGGACCAAACAGCCGCGTATTCGGCCACCGCCTCTTCGTAGCGGCCCAATCCCCAGTATGCCTCTGCGATCCAGAAGCTGTTCGGGGCCAGCTCCGGGATTCGCTCCCGGGCGCTCGCGTACTCGGCAAGTGCCTCGTCGTACCGGCGTGCGAGCACGAGGTGGCCTACCACCGTAATGTTGGTCAATCGCGATAGCGGATCGTACTGACGTCCGAGTCTGGCCTGATCGACCGCCTCGTCGACCCGCCCTTGCACCGTCAAGAGGTCGGCGTACCCGTGGCGCGCGATGGTCGAGTTGGGCTTGAGCTCCAGCGCAAGCGCGAGCTCGCGCTCGGCGCTGTCCCAATCCCAGTCGAGGGATAGGTGCAGGTGTCCTTTCCCGGCGTGGGCTTCGGCAAGGTCGGGGTCGAGCTCGAGCGCCCGGTCGACCGACCGCCATGCCTGCGCTACGAGCTCCGGGTCCGGGGAGCCGCCCGTGCTCGCCGGGATACCGTAGGTCATTCCCAATCCGACCCAGGCGGGCGCGAACTCCGGATCGATGGCCAGGGCTTCGAAGAAGAGCCGACGGGCTTCGGCGAGGTCCTGCCCGGTGAACCGATTCGCGTGGTGCAGCCCCCTCGTATGCAGCTCCCACGCCGCGGGATCGACCGACCGCGCCCGGGTGAGCCGCTGCTCCTGGGTGGGGGTCACGGCGACCTCGACCTCGCCGGCGATCGCCTGGGCCAGCTCGCCCGTCAACACCAGGATGTCGGTGAGCGGGCGATCGTAGCGATCCGCCCAGACGATTCGATCGGTGGCCCCGTGGATGAGGCGGGCGGACACGCGAACGTCGTCGCCCACCCGCAGCACCGTGCCCCCCACCAAGCCGCCGACATCGAGCGCGGCAGCAATCTCGGGGAGCGACAACTCCGTGTCCTTGAACCGTATCGCCGAGGCTTGGCCGATCACCCGAAGGTCGGTTTTGGACAGCTCGGTAATCAAGGCGTCCTGTATTCCTTCGAGGAAGAAGTCACCCTCGGGCTCGTCGCCGATGCTCTCGAACGGCAGGACGGCAATCGAACGGATCGAGGCGTTCATCGACGGACCGGAAAGCACGGCGTCCTCGCCGTCCGGGAGCGACAACCAGGCGAAGAGGCTCAGCGCGGCCAGACCCACGGTGGCGACGAGAGGGACTACCCAGCCTCGCCGGTGTGTGTTCGCCGTTGCACGGAAGCCCGACCCGGTGGTTTCGATCTCCCGCGACAGGGCGTCGAGATCGTTGCGCAGATCGAGTGCCGACTGGTAGCGGCGCCGGCGGTTCTTCTCCAAACAGCGACCGATGATTCGTCCCAAATCGGCGGGAATGTCGCGATTCAGGTCGGTTACGGCGGCCGGGGTGTCGCGGATGATCGACGAGCTGATGTCGGCGTGGGTATCTCCACGAAACGGCCGAATACCGGAGGCCATCTCGTACAGCATCACTCCGGCCGAGAAGATATCGGAGCGCTCGTCGGCGGGCTGGCCCTTCACCTGCTCGGGCGACATGTAGGTCAGGGTGCCGAGAACTCTTCCCTCTTCGGTGATCGCCTCGGTGGGCATCCGGCTGGCACGCGAATCGGTCATGTCTGCGCGGAGCTTCGCCAGGCCGAAGTCGAGGACCTTGACGCGACCGTCGTGCGTGAGCATGACGTTGGCGGGCTTCAGGTCCCGGTGAACGATGCCCTCTGCATGAGCCGCGGCCAGCCCTTCGGCAAGCGGTACCGCGATTTCCAAGGTGCGGCGAGGGGACAGAGCGCCTCGCCGCATTTCGGCGGCGAGGGTTCCGCCCTTGACGAGCTCCATGGTCAGGAAGCGAACGCCGCCGACTTCCTCGACGGAGTGGATGGTGACGACGTTGGGATGCTCGAGGGCAGCAACCAGCTTGGCCTCGCGCTCGAAGCGGGTGATGCGGTCGGGGTCAGCGGAAAACTCGCCGGAGAGCACCTTGAGGGCGACCATGCGCTCGAGGCGCGTGTCCTCGGCCCGGTACACCTCTCCCATTCCGCCCGAGCCGAGATGCTCGACAATCCGGTACGGTCCGAGTCGCTGACCAGGCTCCATGTCCGAACTCCCTGCCAGACTGCTGCGCTCGACTGTAAGCCGGGCAAGGAGCGGGAAACAACGCCCGCGACCTACTCGCCGCGCAAGACCACCACCGGATCGGCAGCCGAGGCGCGCAGTGCCGGAAGCAGCGAAGCCGCTACGCCGACGATGAGGAATACTGCGAGCGTGGCGATTGTGGTCACGGGATCGGACGGGGTTACGCCCCAGAGGCGGCTCTCGACGAATTGGGTCAGCCACAGCGACGAGAGATAGCCGACGGCGACGCCCGCAAGGGTCAGCCGCACGCCCCGCGCAAGGACGTCTCCGATCAGAGCACCGGGGGTAGCGCCGAGCGATTTTCGAATGCCGAGTTCGCGCCGCCGCGCGGCCACCGCGAACATCATGGTGCCGTACAGGCCGCCGGAGGCCAGGATCAGCGCAAGCCCCGCGAATCCCGAGAGCAACGCGGCCAGGGAGCGGGTCTCGCTGCGATTGCTCGCACCCGCCTCCTCGAGCGTCTGCACGTCGTAGAGCACCGCATCCGGGTCGATTCCCGCGACGGCGCTGCGCAACGACGGGACGAAGCTGCTCGGGTCCGAGGTCGTGCGAACGTACACGAATACCGCGCCCGGAGTCGATTGGCGATAGGCGACGTACGCTTCCGGCTCGATGACCCCGTCGACCCCTGCGAAGTGGGCGTCGTCAACGACGCCAACGATCTCGAACCATTCGCGGCCGCCTCGGCCGAGGCCGAAGGCGACACGCTGCCCGATCGGATCGCCGTCGGCGAACAACTCTTCCGCCAGCGTGCGGTTGACGACCGCCACGTCGGGGGCCCCGCTGACATCGTCGGGCCCGAACGTACGCCCCGACAGGAGCCGCAGCCGAATCGTACGAAAGAAATCGCGCTCGACGAAGTGCAGGCGGACGCGGCGGCGCGCCTCGAAATCTTCTGCGGATGCGTCGACTCCCTCGATCGCCATGTTCGTGCGGTACGGAATGCCGCGATGCGCCAACGAGCTGGCGACCGCGGCGCTCTCGGTGACGGACGCGGCCCGGAGGCGTTCGAGCAGCGGCAGGAAGAACTCGTCCGTTCCGTCGGGATAGCGAGCATCTTCGAGCTGAACCCGCGCGACCAGTACATTCGTGTCGTCGAAGCCCGGATCGGCGGAGCGCTTGGCGTCGAGGGTGCGCAGCATCAGGAGCGCGCCGCCGAGCAGGAGAACGGCGAACGCGACCTGCACTGCCGGGAGGGCGGAGCGAATCGACGCCAACTTGAAACCCCCGAGGGTGTCGCCGGTGGTTCCCTGAAGGACGGCTCGCGGGGAGGTCTCCAACGTCCGAAACAGCGGAGCGATCGAGAAGATCAGCCCCGAGAGGAGCCCCAGGGCCAGCGCGAACGCGAAGATCCGGGCGTCGAGAGCCGGCGCGCCCGCAACCAGGCCGTAGGCCGTCCAGCCGCTGGTCACCTCGGGAATCGCGGGCAGCAGGAGCGCCCGCAGGCCGATGGCCAACGCGCTCCCCGTGATGGCGCCGAGGCTGCCCAACATGCAGGCCTCGGCGACGAGTTGGCGCAGGATGCGGGAGCGGCCGGCGCCGATGGCGATCCGCGTGGCGACCTCCCGGCTACGATCGACCGCCCGGGCAAGCATGAGCACGGCGACGTTGGTGCACGCGATCGCCAGAACGAACAACGCGGTGGCCTGCAGGAACCCCAACGGCGAACGCGAGTCGGGGTCGATCATCGCATCGCGGAGCGGCACGACGTGCGGCGTGATCACGGCGTCCTCGGTGTACACCTCGTCGAGGACCGGGCGCAGCGCTGCCATCCGATCGGCGAGTGTCTCCTCCGGCGTTTTTGCGCCCAGCTTGGCGATGACGTGGTGCCAGAAGTACCCCCGGCTCTCCAGGTAGTTGGGCTGTACGAGCACCGGCACCAGGCTGAACGGCAGCCACATTTGCACCTCACCGGTTACGCCGCTGGCCCCCGCCGGCGCGACGCCCACGATCGTGCGCGACCCGCCGCCGACGACCAAGCTCTGGCCGAGAGCTTCGCCGGCGCCGCCGAACCAAGACTCCGCCGTGCCCTGGGAGACCACGATCGCATCGCCGGCCCCTTCGGAGGCGTCGTCTCCGGGCTCGAAGAACCGACCGGCGATGGGCTGCAGGCCGAGGATGTCGAAGTACTCGTCGGATACCAGCTCCGCCGCGACCCTGCGGGGCCCGTCGGGAGCTCCCACGGCGACGAACGTCGGGTGCAGCGCCGCGGTGGCGTCGAAGATATCCGCGGTCGCGGCATCGAAAGCCTCGTAGTACGGGTAGGACCATTCCTCGTGAACCGGTGCGCGGCCGTCGGGGTGGCGGAACGCCAGGCGGACCTTGGCGATGCTGTCTGCCTCCGCGTACGGCAACGGACGCAGAAGCGCAGCGTCGACGACGCTGAACATGGCGGTGTTGGCGCCGATTCCCAGTGCCAGGTAGAGGGTGGCGGCGAGGGTCAGGCCGGGCCGCAGCCTCAGCGCACGAACGGCGTGACGAATATCCAGCAGCAGGGTTTCCATAGTGCTCACGGCGGGGAGCCGGAGGGAATGATGTGATTGCGCGGCGATGCGTCCCGCACGGGCGGCCGGAGTCAGCGTGGTTGCCAGGTCGAGCACCAGGTGCAGCCACTCCCCGCAGACCCCACGAAACCCACGCGCCCGATAGGCCTCGCAGAGCGATAGCCGTAGCTCCTCGGCCATGTCGTCGCCGAAGCGGCGACGAATGTCCTCGGGGTAGAGCTTCAACAGAATGCGATAGAGCGCCAGCGAGCCCCAGAAGTCGGGGTTGCGGCTCATCGTAGGAGCGATTCAGTGGGCAACTGCGCCTCTCATGCCAATCTCCAGACGTGGCGGTATTTATCGACGAACGATGCATCGACTGTCGATATTGTTTCGTAAGCGCCCGATTGGATCAAGAGCGCTCCGGCTCATTTCTGCAGAGCCGACCGTCGCGCCCGCGTCGCTGGGGCGGCTAGCGGCCGCCGTCCCGGGTGCTCGGCACCCCCTCGCCGGGCTCGACCCGCCACCACCACATCTCCGGGAGCGGCTGCTGCCGGGGCCAGATCTCCGTAAGCGAATCGGCCTCGTAGAGGCGGCCGTTCTTCATCACGTGGCTGATCGCGGTGGTGTTTTCCAAGTTGTCGAGCGGATTGGCGTCGAGCACCTGTAGGTCGGCGAGCTTGCCGACCTCGAGCGAGCCGATATCGCCGGCGAGGCCGATGGCGTCGGCCGAATCGAGCGTCGCCATGCGCAGGGCGTCGTGGTTGTCCATACCGCCGGCGGCCATCATCCACAGCTCCCAGTGGGTGCCGATGCCCTGCACCTCGCCGTGTGAGCCGAGGCCGAGCTTGCCGCCCGCCTCGATCCACTTCTTCATGTGCTCGGCGTGCAGAAAATGCACGTACTGGTCGTCCCGATACCACTGCGTCGCCTTCCACTTGTCGAGTTCGTCGTGCGGCGTGAAGGTGCGCAGACGCTCCTCCTCGTCGACGTTCACGTGCGTCAGGTAGTACTGCCGTCCGGAGGGCCCGCCGTAGGCGACGATCAGCGTCGGCGTGTAGGTGATGCCGCTGAAGCGGCCGAGCTCGATGACGTCACCGAACAGCGGGCTGATCGGCAGAGTGTGCTCGAGGCCGGCGTAGCCGTCCTGCATGAGTGTCAGGTTCATGGTGAAGTTCGAGCCGCCTTCGGTCGTCGGCGTCAGGCCGAGCTCGTTCGCCGCCATGATGACCCACTGGCGCACCTTGCGGTCGCCGGCGAGGTATTGCTTGATCGTCTTGGTGTTGTAGTGCTCCGAGTAGCGCTTCAGCACGTCGCGGGCGTCGTCGAGGCTGCGGATGTTGTCGGCCGAGAACACGCCCGGGCCGGTGGAGTACAGCCGCGGACCGATGAGCTCGCCCGCTTCCATCAGGTCGAAGTACGTCATCGCGTCTTCGGACGACGTCTGCGGGTCGCGCTGCGTTGTGACGCCGAAGGCGAGCTGGGCGAGAAACTGCGAGACCTGACCGCGGTGCAGCCCCCAGGCCACCCAGGTGTGGGCATGAATGTCGACCAGGCCGGGGTAGATGGTCTTGCCCGACATGTCGATGACGCGCGCGTCGCCGGGGATGTCCACGTCGCCGCTCGGTCCGATGGCAGCGATGCGGTTGTCGGTGACGACGATGTCGCCGCTCTCGATGACTTCCTCACCGCGCATGGTGATCAGGCGGGCGCCCTGGAGCACGACGGTGCCGGCGGGCTTGTCTTTCGCCACCGTGATCTCGACGTCGACGCGGTGGGGGACGTAGCTGAGGTCCTCTTCCTCTTCGTCCTCCTCGGCTTCTTCCTGCTCCTGGGCGGTCGGGTCGGCGGGATCCACGGGGTCGGCTGGGTCCGGCGGGTCGCCGGCGTCGGGATCGTCGCCGCCTGCGTCGGCCTCTTCCGCCTCCTCGGCCTCCGCCGCGGCGCGCTCCGCCTCTGCCGCCGCCTCGGCTGCCGCGGCGACCTCGTCGGCGCGGGCCAGGTCCCAGATGAAGAAGCTCCGACCGATGGAAAAATGCGCCTGCGAGGAATCGCTGCTCCAACCGACGAAGTCGCCGCCGATGTCGGTCATCCGCCAGGTCGGCACGGCCGACGAGGAGGCCGCCGACACGGTCGGCGCTTCGCCCATGCTCGGCGGCACGGTGATCATGAACACGTTGCGGTTGGCGCGCACTAGGGCATGCGTGCCGTCCGGCGAAAGCACCACCTCGTCGGGTGTGGGTGCGCCGCCGGGGCCGCCGGTGGACGGCGCGGTGACCTTGACGACCACGCGGATGTCGGTGCCGTCGTAGCGCATCGATAGCAACCCTTCGCGCCCGGCCCAGACGTAGATCCGGTCGGGGTCGGGCCCGACGTGGGGCGCGTTGCGGCCTTGCTGTGTGGCGCCACTGCCGACCCAGGTGATGGGGGTGGGTTCGCCGCCGTCGGCGGGAATCCAGACGTACTCCAGCTCGGCGGTGCCGGAATGATTGCCGAAGTCTTCCAGCGTGCGCATGCGGTGCATCTTGGAGCCGCGCACGGCGACGATGCGGGAGCCGTCGGCGGAGTAGGTGATCTTGTCGAAGAAGGCGGCCGTGGGGGTGAGCAGCTCGGGAGCGCCGGTTCCATCGGTACGGACGCGGTAGATGTTGCCGCCGTCGGTGTCGTTCCAGGTGACGTAGGCGACGTAGTCGCCGTCGGGCGACCAGACGGGCGCGTGCTCCACGTCGGTGGACGTCGTCAGCCGGCGGGCGTCGTCGACCACCGGCCAGGGCGGAGATTGTTCGTTCGCCGGCCCGCCGCGCCCCTGTGGCAGGTCGGCGATCCACAGCCGGTCGAGCGCCGTGAAGACGATCCGGCCGCCGTCCGGGGAGAGACGACCGCCGCGGATCTGCGAGATCGTCAGCTCGTCGTCTTCGATCGGGTATTCGAACTTGGCCAGCGGCCCGAGCTCCTGCTCGACCCGTGCGGTGAAGGGGATCTCGGTCGCCTCACCCGAGGGAACCGCCACCCGCCAGATTTTCCCGCCGTAGCTGGTAATCAACGCGGAGGAATCGGGGGTGAAGGCGGAGCCGGGATAGACGTCGCGATCGCGGGTGCCGCCTCCCTGGCTTTCGTCCCGCTGCACGTCCAGCAGCAGCCACTGGTCCTCGCCGGTGGTCAGGTCGAGCAACTTGAACGCCTCGCGGGCGTCGTAGCGGGTGGCGTAGGCGAGCCAACGGCCGTCCGGGCTCGGCATCGGGCGGAAGGCGCCCTCGTGCTCGTGGGTGCGCAGGTGCACCCGCCCTGTCTCGCGGTCGAGCTGGCCGATCTGATAGGGGCCGACGGCGCGGGCGGAGCTGCGGCCGTGGTCGGGACCGAATTCCGGCGCGCCGTGGGGATCGGGCGCCGCGTTGGGGGAGCCACCAAAGCTACCCGGAACGTCGAAGCCCGTGCCCGGGTTGCCGCGCACGTTCATCCAGACGTAACGCGAATCGGCTGCCAGCGCGGCGCCGAAGTGCGCCGGGGAACCGTCCTCGTGCCCGGTCACCTGCACGCCGGAGCCGCCGTCGACGTGGTACATCCACAGCTGCGAGCCCTTGTTGGCGATGACGTAGTCGCCGTCGGCGCTCCAGATGGGCGACATGTAGTTCTGTCGCTCGTCGTCGGTGAGAGCCTCGGGGTTTTCGCCGTCGGCGTCGGCGATCCAGAGATTCTCCGAGCCGGTGCGGTCGGAAACGAAAACGATCCGCTCGCCGTCCGGCGAGAAGCGCGGCTGCATATCGTAGGCCTGGCCGCTGGTAATGCGCGTGGCTTCGCCGCCGCCGATCGGCAGTGTGTACAGGTCGCCGAGGAGCTCGAAGACGATCGTGTCGCCGCTCGGTGAAAGATCGAGCGAGATCCAGGTGCCTTCGTCGGTGGTGAACGACATCGTCCGCGTCGTGATCAGCGGCAGCGTGTCGTCGCGACGGGCATCGGCGGCCGCCTTGTCGTTTTCCTCCGGCGTCTGCGCCAGGGCGCTTGGCGCCAGGGCAGTGACGGCGACGCACGCCACAACAAGATAGCCCGCGGCCCGGACGAGCCTACGGGCCCGGCAGTGCGGGCGAGACGCGATGAAAGGGTAAGCGCGGACGCGGCGCGGCAACGACATGTTCGGCTCCTCGTGTTCGACGAATCGGTGAGGGGGTCGGCTGGCTGAGGATGCCATAGCCGCAGGGAACGGCGTAGTGGCGCCGGTCAGCTGCAGGCCATTTCGCGCAGCTTGCGGGTCGTGCGCCAGTTGCGCATCGTGCTGACGGTGTCGAGCGTTTTGTCGAACCACGGGTTGCTGAGCTTGGTTCGCGCCAGCCCCTCGGGGCAGAACAGGTAGATCTCGCTACCGTTGACGACGAACTCGTCCGGAGGCGAGCGCTCCGGGTCGAGCCGCGCCACGGCATCGGCGGTTGGAGCATCGGCCAGAAAGACGACGTGCAACTTCTTGTCGTCCGCGTCGGCGTCCGCGCCGGTGAACGGGTTCGCCTCCACGATGGCGCTCATTTCCGCGGCAGTTCGGAGGACGATCGGGGGTTCGAAGTCGAGCTCGTTCCGAATGGCGGTGGAGATCGCGCGCGGAAGGCTGCGCGCCAGCGCCGGGGTGGCGGAAAACACCACGTTGCCGCTGGCGATATAGGTGCGCACGTCGCTGCACCCGGCTTCCTCGAACATCGCCGCCAGGCGCTTCATCGGGATCCGATTGTTGCCGAGGTTGATACCCCGCAGGAGGGCGACATGGCGGGGCGTGGCCGTCACGGCGGGAGCTCTCGCCGGCGGCAACGTCGTTTCGTGGCCGTCAAAGTGCCGGCTCGTGCTGCCTTCGGGCCAGGCGTGAGCGGCGCAGCCGCCGCATGGTGATCAAGCCCAAGACGATGGCGACTACCGCGAACATCGGCAGCAGGACGGCAGTGACCGTCGTCATCACCGACCCGGCGGCCTCGGCGGTGGAAACGACCGGGTTGCCGAGCCCTCCGGTGCCGAAGAGCGAGGCTTGGCGCAGGCCCACGGTCGTGACCTGGACGGCGCCGGCGATCGAGCCACCGGCGATCGCGGCGAGCGTCCACTTGAGGTACGGATCCATCCCGGTGACCACCGATGCGGAGGCGACGATGCCGGCGACCACCGCGGCGGGGGTCGTGACCAGATCGAGGAGGTTGTCGATTCCGGGGATGTAGTAGGCGCCAATCTCCAGCGCGGTAGCGACCGAAAACGTGATCAGCGCAGGGGTTCCGGCGATCCACTCGAAGTCGGTACCCAGCGTGAGATAGCCGGCTCGCGAGGCCAGGTTCATCATGAGAAAAGGCACGAAGATGCGAAAACCGCAGGCGGCGGCGACACCCAAACCCAGGCAGACGCTCAACAACGTGGCCATCGCAACCTCCTATTCGTCCCGGTGACGCCCGTGCCAGTCGACGGCATCAGGCGCGGATCAAGCGGCGCAACGCCGCTCGTAGCGGTTCATGCTCGTCGAAGGCCCGGACAAAATCGGACTCGCGCCGGCCGCCCTTGGCCCGGACGACCCGTGCGAGCGCGGCCCGATCATCTGATGACCAGCGTGCCACGCCGGGTAGGGCCATGACCAGGGGAGCCCAGCGGCGCCACGCGGCGCGCTCTGGGTCGCTCCAGCCGCGCAGCGAGCGCATGCCGAGGAGCCTCGCCGCTTCGCGGCTCAGATCGGCGCTCGCCTGCTCTCTCGATGTTCCCTCGCATCCCGCGATCAGATCCGTGACCGTGACGCCGACGTCGGCAAGCGGCAGCAGACCGATGACGTCGGAGCGCTTGCGACCGCGGTGCCAGTACACGTTCTCGCGTGCAAGCTGTGCCAGGGTGTCGACGTCCGATCGATATCCCGGCGTTCGCCGCATCCGGGCAAGCTCTCGCTCCATGAGCCGCAGTACGCCGCGGTCGCGGGCGCGGAAGCCGAGCTTCTGATAGAACCACCAGGCGCCGGAGGCCAGGCCCTCTTCGTTCCCGTCGCCGAGCTGGTACGGATAGACGGTGAATGAGTCGACGCCGAACAGGTGGTGGACGACGGAGAGCACGCGGCCGTAGACGTGCGCGGCGTCGGCATCACGAAAGGCGTCGAACACGTTGTAGGCGATCTCGGCGGAGCCGTACAGGGCGCTGTTCAGGACATAGCCGATCGGGACGCCATTCTTCAGCGTCAAGAAGCCGTATACCGCCTCGAGCAACAAGCGGCGTTCCGGGAGCACGCCGATAGCGGCGAACTCGAGCCCGTCGCCGCAGTCGATCAAACGGACGTCGTTCGGGTCGCCGTAGGCGAAGGCGTCGAGGTCGCGGCTGCGCGTGGCCATGGCCTCGCGGGCCATCTCGACGTAGCGGGCGCCCTGGCGGCGCGACACCTCGCGGACGGACAGCGGTGGCGTCGCCAGCGCCTCCTTCAGGTCCGGGCGTGCACCGCTCGGGGGAGCCCCTTGCCAGTGAATGCGGCGCCGGGGTGCCCTGGATGTCGTTCGCGACGGCGTGTCGGCGCCCGGCTCGACCCGCAACCAGAGGTCGAGGCTCTCGTACAGCATCTGGCGGAGCCCGGCGGCGGCCGGCAGCGCCGCCATCCGGCGCACCAGGAAGGCCGCGTCGGTTTCGCCGGGTTGCTTCAAGCGGTCGATCCACTCCCGCAGCGAGTAGGCGTACTCGTCGACCGCCGGGACCTCGGCCGGCAACACGAGATGTTCCAGGGCCCCCTCGAGCCAGTCGATCGAGCTCTCTTCGGTCTGCTCCCACTCGACGGTCACCTGCGCCGGGCAGCGACGTATGAGCCACTGAGCGGTTTCCTCGAAGAACGGGAAGACGATCGCGGTCCCGGCGATTCCGGAGCTTTCCAGGTCGTCCTTGAATCGCCGCAGGTCCGGCCGGTCGGCGAAACCCTGCAGCATCGCCTCGACCTTGCGTAGCAGGGCCGGATTGTCGGGGTAGGCGCGCATGAAGCACAGCGTTTCGTGCAACCGCAGCACCGCGCCGGCGCTCTTCAACGGTTCGTTCGCGAGCTCGTCGAGGAGCGCGAGCTTGCGTGCCGACGCATCTCCGCCGAACCGGTGACGAAGCTTCTCCAGTTTCGCGACCCGTGTCACGTGAGCGGCTTCCTCGTGCTGCGCGAACGTCTGCCGGGGTGAGCACCGATCATCGCACGGGGGCGGTCCCGAGCACAGTCTGCGGCCATCGGCCGACGGTGATCCCGTTCGTGCGCGCGGTCTGCGTGTCGTACCCCGTTTGGAACCGGCGGGATCCGCGCTACACTGCCGGGCGTCCGCTTCCCGGTGGGCCGGTACGGAGGCCTCGACTCCGTAGTCGTCGGCCTCGTCGCGGCAAAACGATCGCCGCAGGAGGCCCTGGTGAAGGTCGGCTCCCCGCCCGACCAAGAAGGGGACGTCCATGGATTCCCTCCTGCAGGACATTCGGTTCGGCATCAAGCTGTTGTGGAAGGACAAGGGCTTCGCCGTTACCGCGATTGTCACGCTGGCGCTCTGCATCGGCGCCAACACGGCCATCTTTTCCGTCATCAACGCGGTCCTGCTGCGGGCGCTGCCCTTCGAGGACGCGGACCGCATCGTGCTGATCTACAACAGCTATCCCGGCGCGGGAGCGCCGCGTGCCGGTGCGTCGGCGCCCGACTACTACGATCGAATCGAGCAGTCCGACGCGTTCGAAGAGATCGCCATGTACAACCTGAGTGGTGTCAGCATCGGCGATCAGGGGGCGCCCGAGCAGGTGGTGGCGCTCGACGTCACGCCTTCGTTCTTCCGTCTGCTCCGTGTCGAGCCCCAGCTGGGTCAGGTGTTCAGCGAGGCCGACGGTGTCGTCGGCGACAACCGGAAGGCGATCCTCAGCCACGGGGCCTGGCGGCAGTACTTCGGCGGCGCGGAAGACATCATCGGCCGGGACGTCCGGCTCGGCGGCGTACCGCACGTCGTTGTCGGTGTCATGCCTCCCGACTTCTACTTCGGCAGCCGCGAGGTGCGTGTCTATCGCCCCATCGCCTTCACGCTCGAGCAGCGGGAGGCGCGTCACTCGAACAACTGGACCCAGATCGGCCGGCTTCGCGACGGTGCCAACATCCAGACGGCGCAGCAACAGATCAACGCGATCAACGGGGCCAACATGGAGATCTTCCCCGGCTTGGCAACGGCGCTGCAGAACGCCGGCTTCGTCACCCGGGTGGTGAACTTTCAGGACGACATGGTCCGCGACGTACGCTCGACCCTCTATCTACTGTGGGGCGGTGTGCTGTTCGTGCTGCTGATCGGCTGCGGCAACATCGCCAACCTGGTGATGGTGCGCTCGACGGTTCGGCGCCGCGAGCTGGCGACGCGGCTCGCCTTCGGCGCCGGGCGGGCTCGCGTGACGCGACAGCTGCTGACCGAGAGCATCGTGTTGACGACCGTCGGCGGATCCGCCGGGCTGCTGATCGGCTACTGGGGCATGAGCCTGCTCGAGACGCTCGGCATCGACCGGCTGCCGCGCGCCCAGGAGATCGTTCTGGATGGCACCGCAATCGGGGCGACGCTGGTGTTGGCCCTATTCGTCGGTTTCATCATCGGGATCATCCCGGTGACCGGGGCCCTGCGTACGGACATCGGCTCGGTGTTCCACGAGGACGGCATCACCGGCACGAGCTCGAAGACGGCGTTGTTCGTCCGCCGCGTGCTGGTAACCGCTCAGGTGGCGCTGGCGCTGGTCCTGCTGATCGGTGCCGGGCTGATGCTGGCGAGCTTCCGCGAGATCCTCGACCTCGATCTCGGCTTCGAGACCGAAAGCGTGCTGACCGGCCAGGTGAACCTGACCCCGGCTCGGTACGAAGGCGGCACCGAGATGCGCGCGTTCGTCGACGCGGCGCTGGCGTCGATGCGCGCGCTTCCCGGCGTGACCGACGTTGGCGCCACTTCGGTGTTCCCGCTCAGTGGCAACTATAGCGACGGCGTCGTGCTCGCCGAGGGCTATGTCATGCAGCCGGGCGAGTCGCTGATTTCACCGTCGCAGGTGCGGGTTACGCCGGGCTATCTGGAGGCGATGGGGATCGAGCTCATCCAGGGGCGGTACTTCGACGATACCGATGTTCCCGGCGTTTTCCGCGCGGTGATCGTCGACCGACAGCTCGCCGAGAAGTTCTGGCCCGACATCAACCCGCTCGGCAAACGCCTCTACCGGCCGACGGACATGGACAACATCACGTCGATCACCGATCAGACGGTTTTCCTCAACGTCGTCGGTGTCGTCGAGGACGTGGCCTTGCGCGACGTCGTTCAGGAAGACGGCGACAACGTCGGCACCTACTACCTGCCGTACGCGCAATCTTCGACTCGCAGCCTCACCTTCGCGCTGAAGACGAGCGGCGAGCCGGCCATGCTGGCGGGCCCTGTTCGCGACGCCCTGGCGAGAATCGACGCGGAGCTGCCGTTCTTCGGCGTCCGTTCGATGAACGATCGGCTGGCGGACGCTATCGGCCCGCGTCGCACCCCCGTCGTGCTGGCGATGGGATTCGGCGGCGTGGCGCTGTTTCTCGCCGCCGTCGGCGTCTACGGCGTGCTTGCCTACCTTGTTTCGACCCGCACCCGGGAAATCGGTATCCGGCTGGCGTTGGGCAGTGGTGCCCCGCAGGTGTTCCGCCTGGTGTTGCGCGAAGGCCTGATCATCGTTGCGGGAGGGGTCGCGTTCGGGTTGCTCGGCTCCTTCGCGTTGCGCAGCACCGTGCGCAGCCAGCTCTACGGCATCGAGCCGCTCGATCCTGGCGTCTGGTTGGCGGTCGCGGGTGTGCTGACGCTCGTGGCTGTGCTCGCCTGTGTCGTTCCGGCACATCGGGCGACGCGGGTGAATCCGGTCGTTGCGCTGAAGCAAGACTGAGCTCGGGAGCGAGGAGAGCCCCCTTTTTTGCCGGCAGCGCCTGCGGTCAGCCGGCCGTGTTCTTGCCCCGCGCGCTTTCCGAGCACCCGTCGCCCGGGATGGTAGGTCATGTAACCCAGCGGTTCGTCAACCGGACGGCGACCCACGCTCCGTCACGCTTCTCGAGAACGACCGTCGCACCTGCGTACCCGATCCGGACCGCTGCCGCGGCCCGCGTACGCTCGTCGTCGAGAAACTCGATGCGAGCGATAATCGGATACGTTTCGAGCACCCAGCCGCCCCAGTGCCCGGGCCGCGCGGCGAAGAACTCCTGCCAAAGGTCGAGGATCTCCAGCGACGGGCCCACCGGCTGGTTCGGAACCTCCATGACGGCTCGCGGCTCTCGTTTCGCGGTACCGCCGAGCGAGTCGAGGATGCCGTAGAACATCTTCAGGTCGGTTTCGCGGGCCCAAAGGATGTTCGTCATGCCCGGTGGGTCGGTGGCTACGGTGATCGTGACGACATCCCCGTTCGGCAGCTCAGTCGGAATCTCCGGGTCGACGATGACGAAGCGGGCCGCGCCCCCCGGCCAGCGAAATCCGTTCCAGCGCTCGTTCTCGTAGAGGGTGCCGCCCTGAGGGCGGAACACCACGTTGCGGATTTCCTCGACGTCTCGCACCAGATCTTCCTGCGTGGTGGAGCTCGCCACTCGCTGCTCGCGCCGCCAGTCTCGGAGCGCTGCTTCCGTCAGTTCTTCGGCTTGCTCCCGGATGCCCCGCGTCCACAGGATCGCGGCGCGCGCCAGGCCGGCGGCGCCGACCGGCGGGGTCCACGGCTCGCTCGAGAGCGCCTCGAGCTCCTGCAAAGCGGCGGCCGGGTCGCTCGCCGGCTTTTCGATGTCGCCCAGCTCCAGCGCCCGTTCGAATCGGGCTCGATGAGACAGCCCCCGCGCTTCGCCCGCAAGCGGTGATCCCGGGCGGTCAGCAAGCACGGCCTCAAAGGCGGCGCGCGCCTCGTCCCAGCGTCCCTGTCCCATCAACCAGCGCCCGCGCTCGAGGAGGGCGCCACTGTCGACAGCCGCCGACGCTTCGAGCTCGGCGAGTCGCTCGCCCAGGGATTGCTCGGTCACGAGCGTCCTTTCGGTCGAGCCTCGCTCGTTGCCCGGCGCCGGCGCATGGCTCGTCGTGAACGAGTAGGTGCGCCCGTAGTCATCGTCCCAAGCGTCGAGGGCGAGTCGGTGCGCCCGGAGCGACTCGTCGAACGCTCCGAGGGCCTCGCGGGCGTGGGCGTAGGCGGCGTAACCGAGCACCTGCGCCGGCGGCTGCCGGTCGCCGGACTCGGCGGCGGCCAGGTAGGCGCTCGCCGCCGCTTCCCAGTTCCCTACTGCTTCATGGGCTTGACCGATCCTCAGCCTCGCGGCCCAGGCCCAATCGGTTCTCGGGTAGCGGTCCAGATAGATCTGGTGCGCGCGGAGCGCGCGCTCGTAGTGACGCTCGAAAAAGAGCAGCGAGGCCAGCGTCGCCAGGGCTTTGCGGTGGTAGAGCGAGTCGCCCAGGTCGGCGAGCTCTGCCAGGGTCTCGATCGCTCGGCCCATCCAGGCTTCGCGCTCGCTCGATTCCGCCTCGTCGGCGCGCGCCTTGTAGAACTCCGCCCGCAGGTAGCGGACGGCGGCGACGTTTTCGATCTCGCGTTCGAGCCGATCGAACGTGTCTTCCATGCCGGCGATGCCGATCGCCGAGGACTCGTAGACGCGTGCCAGCTTGTGGGTGATCAGGTAGTTGATGGCATGGCTGAGAGTGGGGCCCTCGTAGTCCAGCACGAAATGATCGCGGGCGAAGCGTTCGACGCCTTCGACGATCCGCGGGATGTTCTCGGGTGCGTACACCGAGCGGCTCGAGGCGAAGAAGCCGGTCACCAGCGTCGGTGCGTTCTCGACCCACTCGCTCGGCGGGTAGATACCGCTTTCGAGCTCTTCGACGATCTCCAGGACGCGCAGGAATCGCTCGGTCGGATCGCTCCCGCCCGGCTCGCGGACCCCGCGGGTATTCGAGCTGTGGAGCTGCCAGCCGAGGTGGTACAAGGCTTCGGGCCGGAACGATGTCCCCATCGCTTCGTTCGCGATCGCCTCTACGGCCGCGAGGTATTCCGCCCCGCGCAGGCCTTCGGCGCGCTGCCCCATCTCGCGCTGGGTGGCGAACTCCGTGCCGGCGTACGCCTCGATGAACCGGGCCACCTGCTCATCGTAACCACGGCTGCCGCCGCCTGCGAGCATGTGGTCGAGGCCGAGCAGTCGCCAGGCGACACGGGCAGCTTCCTCGTCCTGAAACTCGTCCAGCCGGCCGCGGGCGACCTCCGCCAGCTCGCGTCTACGGGACGCGTAGTCCTTCGAGCCGTCGCGGAACTCATGGGACTCCTCGACCAGGATGCGAAGTGCGTGTTCGACGTGGGACGCATCGCCCTCCATCGCCCCGCGCAAGACGTCGAGTGCGTCGTCGGGGCGGCCCACCTCCAGGAGCAAGCCGGCCGTCTCGGGGGCGTCTGGGGCTTCCCGGAAGCGCGCGGTGGCGAGCCGTGCGCGCAGCCCGGTAGCCTGGAGTCGCCAGAGGCTGTGATCCAGCGGCGGATACTCGATCGGCGTCGGGACTGTAATCCCATCGGCTTGATACAGGCTTGCCGGCCGCAGAGACGGAGCGCCCGTGTCATGGATCGCCGCGGGCGCCGCAGTGGAGGCGATTGCCGCAACCAGGGCGAAACCGCTCGCAACCTTCGTGCATCCCATGAGCCCATGTTACGAGGTAGCGGCGCCGCGTACCCGGCGCCCCTCCTGCGCTGTCGCCCGTCTTACACCTCGGGTTCCTCTCCTGGTCGCGCGTGCCTCGGGCGCTACCATAAGCTCGCGGGTGTTCAGAATCCCGAGTGTCCTCGAAAACGCGAGCCGCCTGTGAAGCAAGCAATGAGTCAACGTGCGCGACGCTGGGTGGTGGGGTGCATCCTGTTCGTCGTCGTCTGGATCGTTTCCGTCGTCGCCGGAGCGGCTGTGCAGAATCCGTTTCTCACGGCCGTCAGCGCCGTTGCCGACGTCGGGAAGTTTCCCGCCGACGCCGTGCGGTTGAGTCGCGGGTCGTACACGGCACTGCCGTTCGTCTTTCTGACCAAGGCAGAGGTGGTGGTATCGACGACGGCGCGGGAGCGGTTGGCGGAGATCGAGATCGTTCACGTTCCGCTGCTTCGGTACCACGACGTGAGGAGCTACCGGCTGTCGGGCTGAACCTCCCGGCGTCCATGGCCGGGCGCTTCGTCGCCAGGGATGCCCGCGCCTACCGGGCCCGGATCCGTCGGGTCACGCCTTGTCCCCGCGCGCGGCAGCCTCATCCTGTTGGCGGGATACGCCGACGATTCCGTGCGGCGGATCATCGGCAAGCTCGATGAGGAACACCGAGGCTTCGCCCGCGGCATCGGTGACGCGAAGCTCCAGGCTGTACTCTCCGGCGGGCTGCACACCGAGGTCGCTCGCCCCGCGAACGATCTCGCTCAGGCGCCCGAGCAAGTCGAGGTGCTCGGCCATGGTGAAAGCGTTTGCCAGTCCTGGAGCGAAATGGTCTGTAACCAGTGCCTCCAGGGCGGCATCGGAGCCGTCTTCGAGTGCCCGGATCAGCGCCATCGCCTTGCGTCCGCGGGGCGAGTCGGGAATCCCGCCCTCGTCCGTCTCTCGTTCGACGCCGCTGTCGTCCGACTCCGGCACCGAGAACGGCAACGGCTCGCCGCGCAACGCCTCCATTACTTGGGCGGCCATCCCCATGGGCCGGCGACCCGTGTTGGTGTTGACGATGATGACGTCGTCGGCGTGGTCGATCTCCATGACCAGGGTGATGAAGCCGAAATCGTCGCCGCCGGCGTAGATGCGCTCGGGCTCGTCTTCGGGATAGAAGCGCGCCAGCGCCTCTGGGCCGAGGACCTCGCCGGTGCGGACGGCGCGGATCCAGCGCAGCAGGTCGTCGGCGTTCGCCACCATACCGCCGGCGCCGATCAGCACCCAGGTGGGAGAGGGCCAGTGGTTCGGGGCGTTGTCGCCGTGCATGCGTCCGTTTCTGCCGCGCGCCACCTCGTCGTCCGGCCATCGATCCTCGCCGTGGAAACCGGCCGTGTCCATGCCCGCCGGCTCGAGCAGGTTTTCGCGCACGTAGTCCGCGTACGCCTGCCCGCTGGTGTTCTCGATGATCGCCGCCAAGAGCGTATAGCCGGAGTTCGAGTAGGCCTGTTCGGTTCCGGGCGCAAACCGTAGTTGCTGGCTCAGAATACGGCGCAGGGCTTCATCGCGGGTCATCGCCTGATGGTCGCCCGTGTCGTCGTGGTATTCGTGGAAGCCGGCTCGCATGGTGACCAGCTCGTCCACGGTGATTCCCTGCTTGTCGTCCGGAACCCCTTCCAAATGGCGCGCGATGGGATCCGACAGCGACAGGCGGCCCTCCTCGGCCAGCTTGAGGATCGCCGCGCGGGTGAACGCCTTCGTCACCGAACCGATGGCGAACACGGTCGAAGTGTCGATCGGAGCCGCACTGTCGGCATCGGCATACCCGTAGCCTTCGTGCAGCACGACCTCTCCGTCGACGACCGCCAGCACCTGGCCGGCGAAGCCGTCGGCGACTGCCTCGGCGATGATCCTGTCCGCGGCTTCGCGGTTGACGGCGGCTTGCCGCACGCTCGCCCCGCGCTCGGCCGGCGAGGCGAGCGACGCAGGGGCCGCGCCGGACGCGGCGACCGCAATTGCCAACATCAAGATCCTGGTGCGTCCACCTCGCCGAGTGACCTTCATTTCGTTCACCTGTCCTTCTTGGCTTGTCTTTGCCTCATTCGGCTTCCACGTTCGAGTGCTGAGCCGCCGAGCCCCGCCGGGCTGTCGGGAAACTGTCACCCTCGGCTGTGAAGACCATATGAATGCGAGCGGACGGGCATCAGCCGCCCGAGAGAAAGCGGAGGATCTCGTTCATCAACCGGTCTCCCTGATCGGTTTCGAAGATGAATTGGGCATGCGCGTCCCCTTCGAGGACGACGAGCTCCTTGGGATCCGGTGCGCGTTCATACTGGTCCCGAATGTCCGTCAGGCGGCGTTCGCCGCCGAAGTACGGGTCGTCCCGGGCGACGATGAACAGCGTGTCTCCGCGGATCCGTTCCGGGCTCGAGACCGGGGAGTGGGCGAGCAGAACGAGCCTGTCGATAGCTCCGGGTTCCAGCTGCATCGAGGCCCGCGCCGCCGCCCAGCCGCCGTAGCTCGCCCCGACCACGTCGACGGAGCCGGCCCCGGATTCGCGCAGGTAGCGCACCGCGGCCATCACGTCGACGTGAACGTCGTTTTCGGCACCCTCCGTGGATCCGCCGCGAGAACGGCCGCGGCCACGAAGGTCGATCGCGAGGACGCGGAAACCGGCCGCGGCGATCACCGGAGCCTGCTCGGCCCAGCTCTCCTTGTTGAACCGCCCCCCGTGCACCAGGACGACGCCCCGATCGCCGGTTCCGTAGACGTCCGCGTAGACGACGCCGCCGTCGGCGGTGGGGAAGGAGACGAGCTCCGGCGCCTGCGGAGCCGGTGCGAGCAACGCCAGCGCCAGCAAGGCCCGGCGGGACCCGGCGTTCGCTGTTGTCCGCGTCAGCGTGAGACCTTGACGTAATCGCATTCGAAGAGCGTCGCCCACTCGTTCCCGTCCTGGGACATCTCCATGCGGGAACCCAGCACGTCCTCCCGCGTCAGGTCGTAGGTGAGCCGAGCGTGCATGCCCGGACCTCCGTGGCTCAAGGTCAGCACGTCGCCGTCGAACCCCCCGGTGAAGAGCTCTTCCGGTGAGCCGATGCTGTCGAACCAATGCAGCGCGTAGCGTTCGTTCTCGGCGTCGTAAGTCATCACCCCGTGTCCCTCGAACGTGACCTTTCCGTCGCGCTCCTGGACGTAGTCGGTGATCAGCGCGAAGCCGCCGAGAGCCATGCGGCTTTCGTTCCGCCCGATGGCCGTACCGCCGTTCGGGTCCCAGGGCGAGGGGTGCATGGTCTCGTTGCCACGCCAGCGTCCCGCCAGCCTCTCCAGTCTGCGGTGATGATCGGTTACCTTGGGCATTTCCATCAAAGCGTCTCCTGCCGGGGGTGGGCGCCGTGAGTCGGGGCGCCGTTGACGCCATCTTGCGACAGCGGTCCGGACCACCGCAACGGCGCAACGTGGGCCACCGGTCGTGCCGTGACACTGGACCGAAGCCACGGCTGGCGGTTTCGCCGCGTTCGTCCCGGTCCGTTACCGGCAGCAGCCGAGATAGAGCGTGTTCGGCGCGTCGGATCGCCCGGCGACGACATCCGGAATGCCGTCGCCATCCACGTCACCGACGGCGAGGCCGTACATGGCGCCCTGCTCGTCGCCGAAGCGGGTCACCTCGAACGCGCGCCCGTTTCCCAGGTTGGCCAGGACAGAGCCCGGCGAGCCGGCGTTGCCGATGACGATGTCCGCGTCACCATCGCCGTCGAGATCGGCCACGGCCAGGGAGAACACCCAGTCGGTCGGGTCGCCGATGGCGATCGCGTCCGCGAACGTGCCGTCGCCGCGGTTCAACAGCAGGCGGGCGCCACCGGACGCTTCATCGCCCATGACGATGTCGAGCGTACCGTCGGCATCGAGATCCCCCAGGGCGACGGCGCGGGTGCCCGAGGTCGCGGGACCGACTGCTCGTCGCTCATCGAAGCCGCCTTCGCCGTCGTTCACGTGCAGGTAGCTCTGGCCGCCATCGCGATGAGGGACGAAGAGGTCGACGAAACCGTCGCCCGTGAGGTCGCCGGCGGCAATCGTCGTGGCGGATTCGCGGGACAATACGAGACATTCGGGGAATGTCCCGTCGCCGTCGTTCACGCACACGTAGTTGGCGCTGCGGTTGGTCGGTCCGCCGCGATTCGCCACGACGATCTCCGGCCGGCGATCGCCGTTCAGGTCGGCGACGGTGACGTTGCGTGTCGGCCAATCGGGGTCCCCGAACGTCCCGGCGAGCGTGAAGCGCGCCGCGCCGTCGTTGAGGTAGATGCGCTTGTCGTCGGGCCGGTCGTTGCCGACGACCAGGTCGAGATCTCCGTCTCCGTCGAGGTCGTCGAGGGCCGCCGTGTAGGTTCGGTCTGCCGACCCGCCCACCTCGTGACGCTTATCGAATCCGCCGATGCCGTCGTTGAGCAGGACAAAGTCCACCAGCGGCCAATGACGGCCCTTGGCCAGGACGATGTCGAGATCGCCGTCGTTGTCCAGATCGCCCAGGCTGGCGTTCGCGCTGGTGTCCGCACTCTCCTCGAGCGCCCGGCCTGCGGCCAGCGAGATTCCGCCGGCCTGTTGCGTCCCGGCGGATCCGCCGAGCCTGCTCGGCGCGAAGACGGCGAAGACAGCGAAGGCGACCAGCGCCATCCGGATCGGCTTCATGGCCGGGCGTGGCGTAGCTTATCGCGGACGAAGGCCCGGTCGGCCTCCGGATCGGCCCCGCAGACGACCGAATGGGCTCCGTTGATCATGTATTGTCCTCGCTCCGGTTGGTTGCCGGTTGCCGGTCTATCACGCCCGGTCGGCAGACGACAAGCGCTCCAGGCGCCCGAGCTTGTCCGGGTTGCGTACCACGTAGATGCCGGCAATACGCGAAGGTGTGACGTCGAACAGGAAGGCGTTGGTGAGTGCGCCGTTCTCATAGACCAGGACCGCGGTTTGTCCGTTGAGGTGCGCGAAGTCGACCCGCTCGGGGCTTCCCAGCTTGCCCACGGTGGCAAAGAACCGCCCGACCTCCTGATTGCCGCGCAGCGGCCGGTTGACCGACGCCACCCTGCCGCCACCGTCGGACATCATCACGACCTCCGGGGCGAGAGTGGCGATGGTTCCTTCGAGGTCGCCGGCGCCTGCGGCGTGCAGAAAACGCTCCACGAGATCGCCCATCTGCGGCGATGCGCCCTTCGTCAGGGTTGCGCCGGAGAGCCGACGACGTGCTCGGCGCAGCGCCTGGCGACTGCCCTCCACGGTGCTGCCGATCGCCGAAGCGATTTCCTTGTGGGACAGGTCGAAGACCTCGTGCAGCACGAGTACGGCACGTTGCAGCGGACTGAGGCGCTCCAGCATCAGCAGGAACGCGAAGGACGCGGACTCGGCCGCCTCGAGGCGATCTTCGATCAGAACTTCGGCGGTGGGGACCGGCTCCGGCAACCAGACGCCGACGTATTCTTCCCGCCGTTTGCGGGCCGATCGCAGCACATCGACACAGAGGCGCGAGACGATCGTTACCAGGTAGGTTCGCGGGTGCCGGATTTCCTCCTCTCTCGACCGGGAGAATCGGATCCACGCCTCCTGCACTACGTCCTCGGCGTCCTCGGCGATCCCCAGCATGCGGTAGGCCACCGAGAACAGGTAGCGTCGGTGCTCGGCGAACACTGCGGCGCGGTCCTCGGTAAGGCGTCGATTGTCCCGGGTCGTGCTCACGTCAGACCAGCTTGCAACGTGGCGAACGCCGGTGACCAGCCCAGAGCTCGCTTCGCCCGCACGTTCGAGGCGCCGCGCTGCCGCGTCATCATGTAGTGGCCGTAGGTCCCGGCAACGAGCTTCGCCAGGAATCCCGGAACGCGCCGTGGTGCCGGCGCGCCGACCGCGCGTGCGTAAGCGGGCAGCCAGTCACGTGCCCGTAGGGGTCGATCGTCCACGACGTTGTACGTTCCCGTGCCGCCTTGTTGAATCGCCGCGACGGTCGCGGCCGCCGCGTCCTCGATGTGGATGAACGAGAAGACGCCGGTACCGCCGCCGGCGATCGGAAAGCGGCGTGCGCGGACGAGCTCGGCGATCGAGCCGTCGTCGGCGTACGCTGTCCCTGGCCCGTAGAAGTAGCCATAGCGAAGCGCGATACCTTCGATTTCCGCCGTCGACGTGACCTGTGCTTCGAGTGCCGAGACGGCCTCCACGGAGCGGCGGAACGGCGGCGGTGCCTGAGTCCAGAGAGGGTCGTCCTCCGACTTGATCTCGCTCCCGACCGGCGCGTAGGCGAACGCGATCGACTGCGCCACGACCCGATTGACCCCGCTGCTCGCGGCGGTGCGAACGAGGTTGCGGGTACCCTCGACCCTGATCCTGTCGTTCTCCGCCAGCTGCTCGCCGATCCTGCGCGGGTCGATGGCGTCGGGCAGGGAAGTGAGCTGGTGCACGACGACGTCCGGAGACGCCGCCCACATCGCCTGCTTCAGGCCGTCGAGATCGTACACGTCGCAAACAACCGGTCGTGCGCCGATATCGGCCAGCCGCTGCGTTCGCGCCGGATTGCGCGTCATCGCGAAGACCGTGTGGCCCTTCGCGATGAGCTGCGGCACGAGCGCTCGTCCCATGACTCCGGTTGCTCCGGCTACGAAGATGTTCACTGGCGTTGCTCCTTCCGCTTGCCCGCGGTAGCGGTGTCGTCCTCCGGGTTTCCGCCCTCGAACAGAGAGACGAGGCAGGCTCCGAAAACGTGACCCCGGCGGCGACGCGCGGTAGGTTTGGGCGCGATAGGTTCGAGCGTGAAGCGGTGTCATGAATGGGCGACCGCGAATCCGGCTGACGGAACGGAGTTGAGCACATGAATTTTCGACGGAGTGCCTTCGAACGCGGTGCCGTGGCCCTGATCTGCGCGGTTGTCGCGCTGTCGCTGGTCGCGATCGATACTCGGGCGCAGGAAGGCGCCGGCCCGGTTTTTCTCGACGGCCAGGCGCAGGTCGTCGACGCATTCGCCGACCCTTCGGCGTGGATCCGCGAGGAGCTGTGGGTCGAAGCGCCGTTCGACTCCGATGACGACGGCAAGCCGGATCGACTGCACGTCGGCGTGGTGCGGCAGCGACAAACCGAGACCGAGGGCCTGCGGGTGCCGGTCATTTACGAGTCCAGTCCGTACTTCTCCGGCACATCGGGAGCCCGCCAGTATCTCTGGGACGTTCGGCAGGAGGTAGGAGCCGAGCCACCGCCACGGGAGAACCAGCCGCCGATCGAGGCGCGGCTGCGCGAGCGGGGATGGAACTCCCAGGTCGAGCAGTGGGTACCCCGCGGATTCGCGGTGGTGCATTCCGAGGCTCCCGGTACCGGGATGTCGCAGGGGTGCGCCACCATCGGCGGCCCGATCGAATCCGCCGCGCCGAAAGCCGTGATCGACTGGTTGAACGGCCGTGCCAAGGGGTTCACTACGCCCTACGGCGACGAAGAGATCAGCGCCGACTGGTCCACCGGGAAGGTCGGCATGACGGGGACGTCCTACAACGGGACGATCCCCGTGGCTGCGGCATCGACCGGGGTCGAGGGTCTCGAGGCGATCATCCCGATCGCCCCGAACAACTCCTACTACCGCTACTACCGGGCCAACGGCCTCGTGCGACACCCGGGCGGCTGGTTGGGGGAGGACATCGACTTCCTCTACGACTTCGTCAATAGCGGCAACCCCGAGCTCCGCCCGCACTGCAACGCCAAGGTCCGTGACGGGGAGATGGCCGAGGGGATGGACCGCGCCTCGGGCGACTACAACGACTTCTGGGCCGGCCGCGACTTGTTGCGCGACGTCGACAACATCCGCGCCGCGACCCTCATGGCGCACGCGTTCAACGACTGGAACGTGAAGCCCGAACACAGCGTGCTCGTCTACGAGGCCCTGAAACGGAACGGCGTCCCGCACCAGGCGTACTTTCATCAGGGTGGCCATGGTGGCGCCCCGCCGCTCGAGCTCATGAACCGCTGGTTTACCCGCTATCTGTACGGCGTCGAGAACGGGGTGGAGAACGATCCCAAGGCCTGGATCGTGCGCGAGGGTGACGAGCGCAGCGCGCCCACGCCGTACCCGGACTACCCGCACCCCGATGCCGCCCCCGTGACGCTCCACCCGACTGCGGGAGGGTTGCAGCAAGGTGGCCTCGAGCTGACCCCGGTGGCAGAGGCCGTCACCGAGACGCTGGTCGACAATTTCTCGTTCGGCGCCTCGGCGCTGGCGCAGGCGGAGTGGACGAACCACCGCCTGCTCTACGTCTCACCCCAGCTGCGCGAGGACCTGCACCTCTCGGGCTGGTCGCGCGTGCGTGTGCGTCTGGCCTCGAGCAAGCCGGCGGCCAACCTTTCCGTCTACCTGGTTTCGCTGCCCTGGGTCGAAGGCGGCCGCAATCCGCGCGGCGGCGCGGTCACGCGGGGGTGGGCGGATCCGCAGAACCACGCCTCACTGACGGAGAGCGAGCCGCTGGTTCCGGGCACGTTCTACGAAGTGGACTTCAGGCTGCAGCCGGACGACGAGGTGATTGCCGCGGGCCAGCGGCTCGGGTTGATGATCTTCTCGAGCGATCGCGACTTCACGCTATGGCCGGAGCCCGGGACCGAGTTGACCATCGACCTGGCGTCGACGTCGATCGAGGTACCGGTAGTCGGCGGCGCGGCGGCGCTACGGCGGGCCTTCGGCCGGTAGCGCGACAACTGGACGGTGCCCACAACGGCGCCCGCCATTGGGCGGACAGGCTCCTAGAACGAGCGACCGGGCTCGAAGCGGCCGAGGCGTTCCCCGTTCTCGTCGTAGAGCTCCAGGTGTCCGTCCACGACGGCATAGGTACGGGCCGCTTCGAGGGCGTAGAAGAAGCCGTCCTCGGTGTCCATTCCCTCGGGGCACATCATTCGCGTGGCGGCGATCTCGCCGAACCGGATCGTGTCGCCGTCCACCTCGTAGCTGCCGTTGAACCCGTTGCAGCCGCCGGTACCCGAGGCCCGTCCCTGTTCCGGATCGAGCGTGAGGGTGGGTTCACCCTGCGGGGCGTCGCCGGCAACCGTCTCGCCGCCGAGCTGCAGCAAGTGCCATTCGGTACCCTCGAGCGACTGGGCGGGCGGGGGCTCCGTCCCGACGAGTGTGGCGGTGAGCAGGAACGACAGTGCGGGAACGAGAAGCGTCATGGCGGCAGAGTTTGCCACAGACGGTCGGCGCTCGTTTCCTTGCGCCGCCGCGAGGGAGGGGGCGGTCGCTCAGCGCACCGGGCCTGGGGGGACGATTCCGTAGAGATCCGCGTAGCAGCGTAGCGCCTCCTCGAAGACACGACGGTTCGACGCCCGCACGGCCGGGCCGTGCTCCTGCTCGCGCGCCGCGTCGACCCAGTCCGCCAACGGGTCGATGATCCAATCGAGGATGGAAGCTCGGGCGTAGAGCGCCCAGCGCTCCCGCTGCTCGGGAGAAAAGGCAATCTCCGGAAGATCCTGCTCATGGGCGGCCCGGACCCGCGCGCGTGAGGGGCCGAACAACATCGCCCAGTCCATCATTTCGTCGCCCAGGCCCATCTCGTCCCAATCGAGGATGAACACGTCTCCCTCGGCGGTGACCATCAGATTGTCGAGCCACAGGTCGCGATGGCTGGCGACGGCGGCGGGCCCGGCGAAGGCGACGGACGCGTTCACGGCGCGTTCCAGCCGGTCGACCTGTTCATCCATCCAGTCGAGAAGCTCAGGCCGGACGAACGCTGGTGGCTCGGCCCGCACGATCCTCAGGTCTTCCACGAAGCGCTCGTGGTAGGTGTCCGCATAGGCCCGTGCACAGCTCCGGACCTCGTCGCCCAGCTCCCGCATCGCCTCGGCGAGCCACGCATCGGCGTGCATGCGGCCGACAGCTTCGACGACCGCGTTCCGCGAGGCGCCGTCCACGGCCTCCGGTGCCGCTCCTTCGATCCAGTCGAAGACGGGTCCCGAGAACGGTGTGTCGGGCACGTCGAGCCAGCCGCGCAGAGCCGGTGCTCGATACTGCTTGCTCAGCGGCCCCGCCAGGCGGCTCCATCGACGCAGGCATGAGACCGAATAGGGATCGGACGACAGCTTCACGTGATAGCGCCGCGCGCCGTCCGACACCTCGAACGAGCGGTTGACGAAGCCGCCGTAGTTGAGGATCGGCCGGGCGACGACGTCGCTGCTGCCCGTCGAGGCGAGAGCGTCGAGCTCGGGCCAGTACGTCGCGATGCGCTGCGCCAGTTCCTTCATTACTTATCGCCGACTCCCGTCCGCTCGCCGCCGGCGCAACCCGGTCGCAGACCGGGGCGCTTCAGGACGGTAATGTTCGTTTGACTGTGACGTAGGGCCGTGCGCCGCGGTGGCGAAGTGCGAGATCTCGCCCATCGGCACGTTCATGATGGTCGAGTCGGCCTACGATGCCGTTCAGTTCCCGCTCGTCGGGATGATGCTCGCGCTCGTGTACGGACGTTCGAACTCGTCGTCGCCGAGCAGAGCTAGCGAACTTCCTCCAAGATCGATTCGCCCTCCTTCTCATCGCCGACCGTCCATCGCCAGCGCTCGTGCAGCCGGAGGCGCCCGTCTGGGAGCACCTCGGGCGTCGTACGACAGACCCCGGTCATCAGCTCGCCTGACGCGTTGACGTGGGCGTAGCGCATCTCGAGTCGCCCGTCGTTGTCGGCGAGCGCCACCAGGGCGCCGCGTCGCACGCCGCCGCCCTGGTAGCTTGCCCAGACGAGATCGTCACGTTGGTGATACTCGAACAGCGTGGTGCCGTCCACCTCGCCGGTGTCGCTGTTGTGGACCGGCCGGAAAAGCCGGCCGTCGTAGTCGATCACGCGGGCTCCGTTTCGCTGCGGCACGTTCTTCCGGCTCCAGGCCATCGCGCCTCTCGTCGTGGTTTCGTCAGCAAGCTTCCCACATTGACTGACCCCGGCCTTTCGCGGCACGCTCGCGTCGGAACCGGAGAGCTGTGAGCGGGCCGACATCCGTTGGCGTCCCGGCCGCGGAGTCGTCGGGCAGAATCCCTCGGCGGCGCCTCGCTGCTGCTAGTATCTCCCCGCCCTGGGAAACGGAGATCAGAGGATGCGTGTGTTCCCCGCCGCTTCGCACCGGTGGATGGCTCCGCGACGTTGGATCGTGGTGGTTGTCGCCTGCGGGGTGATCGCCTTCGGCTTCCTTGCCTTCCGCGCCGGCAGTCTGGCGGATGCCGGCGCACCGGTCCTGACGACCGCAGCGGCCGCCGGGGCGGTCCATCCGTTGCATGCTCCATCCGGGCCAAGGGCGATCGAGCCGGCGCAGCGTGTGACGCCCGCGGCGAGCTTCAACGCCGACGGCTGGTTTCGCCTGCAACGCTCCTATCCGACGGACCGGCCGCCGCCGCCGGACGTTTTCGACGAGGTGGTGTTCCGGCCGGCGGAGCGTCCTGTCGGCCCCACTCGGCGGACGATGTTGGCGCTGCCGGACGAGCAGTGGAGGTCGATCGGGCCGCAGCCGATCTTCACGCAGACCCGCAACTACGCTGGGCGGGTCACCGCCGTCGCCCCGCACCCGACCACCGCGGCGACGATTTTCATCGGTACCGACAACGGTGGCGTCTGGCGCACCACCGACGGGGGCGTGTCCTGGGCGTCGCTCATGGATGGGATCCCGGTGCCCGGTATTCAGTCGCTCACGATCGATCCGGTCGATCCGCTGATTCTGTACGCCTCGACGATCCAGCGCGCCTACGGAACTCGATGGCTACGCTCGACGGACGGCGGTCAGTCGTGGGTCGAGTCGGCGATCACCAACGACGACGGCGACGTTCTGGTGCCCCGGCCGTGCGCGGTCAACGACTTCAAGGCGTGCATTCCACCCTCATCGGGACGCATCATCCTGGATCCGCGTTTCGCCGGCTCCGCGGCAACCAGCCGGCTCTACTACGCCGGTCTCAGCCATCTGTTGCGCTCCGACGACAGCGGGCAGACGTTCCGCCCGGTGCTGTCGCTGGGGGTCGATCTGGACTTCGGTGACCCGAACGAGCCGAACGAGAGCCCGGAGGCGGAGTACATCCGCGACGTCGCCGTTGACCCGACCCGGCCGGATCGGCTCTTCGTGGTGGTCGTGCAGCCGAGCTGCGCCGACGCGGCCTGCTCGCGGACGTCCGGGACGGTGGCTGTCTATCGCTCACTGGATGCGGGCGTCACCTGGACCCGGGCGGAGATCGCGTCGCTGGCCGAGTTCGCGCCCACCGCGGGGACACGCTACGCCGACCCCGGAGCGATCTACGTCCCCCGTCTGCGGGTGGCGGTGGCGCCGTCGAGCCCCGATACCGTCGCGGTGGCGATCCGCGACGAGGTGGAAGATCGGGTGCGCCTGGTGAAGAGCACCGACGGCGGCGAGAGCTGGACCGGCCTGCCGGGGCCGGCGAACTCCGTGACCTGGCCCTTGACCCTGGTGTTTTCGCCCACGGACGCGAGCACGATCTTCGTCGGTAGCGCCGGCAACTACCGGTCGACCGACGGTGGCGTGACGTGGACGACAATGGGCGCGACCCATGTCGACAACATCTCGATGGCCTTCGACGCCAACAACACGTTGCTGGTCGGCAATGACGGCGGCATCTGGCGCTCTACGGGTGGCACCGGCTTGGCGCCGATCCATACGCAGCTTCCGATCACCGAGTTCTACTCCATCGCGGCGCACCCCACGAATCCGCTGCTGATCGCCGGCGGTACGCAGGACAACGGCAACATCGTCTTCCAGGGCAACCTGGGCTGGTCGCTGTACACCGGCGGAGACGGGGGTGACACCGTGTGGGACCCCACACCGAACGCGGTCATCGTGTACGCAGAGATCGAGTGGTTCGTCTTCGAAGGGCGTCAGGTGTTCCAGTTCTTCCGCTGCCAGCCGGGCGGCTGTTTGCAACGCATGAACGGATTGGATCTGACCGACGACGGCCCGTTCATTCCGCGCATCATCATGGACCCGACGAACTCGTCGACGCTCTACCTGACGGTCGAGCGGCTCTGGCGCACCGAGGACCGGGCCGACAGTTGGGCGCCTGCATCGCCCTCGGTGGCCGACCTGGAGCGCTGCTGGGACGATCCGGACGACGGACGGACGTGCGCCGTGGCGGCGTACTTCACCGCCGCCGGGGTGGCGGCCACGGCGCCGCACATCATCTACGGCGGGACCCTGAACGGTGACGTCCGGGTCACCGACAATCGCGGCGCCTCCTGGCGCAGCGTCGCCGGGACCGAGCCGGATCCGTTGCCCGTCCGTCCGGTCGCCGATCTGGTCGTCGACCCGCTGGACGCCGGGTCGGTGTTCGTCTCGTACTCGGGCTTCAACGCCGGGGGGTCGGGAACCGGCCACGTCTTTCACACCGCCGACGGAGGTGCCTCGTGGACCGACATCAGCGGCAACCTGCCGGACGTGCCGGTCAACACGCTGCTGATCGATCCGGACTCAATCAGCGCCGGGTCGGGGCGGGTGCTGTACGCCGGCACCGATGTTGGCGTCTACCGGGCGACCGTCAGCGGGAGCGGCACCGTCTGGGCTCCGTTCGGTGTCGGATTGCCGCCCGTTGTGGTCAACATGCTGGCGTACTCACCCGCCAACCGCATGCTCCTGGCCGCGACCTATGGCCGGGGCCTGTACGCCATCTCGGAGCGGTTCGGCCGATGACGGGCGCTCGGAAGCAGGGGGTCGCCGCCGACCATCCAGCGATCGGTGGGAGAGGATACGGACGCCGACAAATCCCCTGGCGGCTGATCGGGCGGCGGCACATCGAACGCAGACAGATCGGCCGGCGGCTGATCCTCTCACTGGCCCTCGCCCTGCTCCTGCCCTCGTGTGGTGACGACCCCACCGGGCCGAACATGGCGACGGTGGATGTGGCGGGCAACTGGACCGGGACGTGGACGTTCACCGCCGCCGGCGTGGCGGTGACCGACGATGTGACGGTGATCCTGAATCAATCGGATGCCAGCGCCTCCGGTACGTGGACGGCGAAGAGCGGAGCATCGGGCCAGATCAACCTCACCGCCACCGCGGCGCCCTCGGGTAGCCTGGCGATCACCATGCCGACGCTGGGCGGCGGCCCATGCACCGCGACAACGACGATCCAGGGCACCGCATCCTCCAGCCGACTGGACCTCAACCTCGCCGACATCACGCCGCAGGGGATTTGCCAGTGGGGGGCCGGGGGGCGGTTCGCGCTGACGCGGTAAAGCGTGGTCTGCCGGCGGGACATTCTCGGCTCGGGGAGCCAACAGGGTCGCTCGCTTGACATGCCGGCAGTAAGGTGAACGTCGGGTGATCGCCACTACACGGCTGGCGAAACGTGGTTCCCGCAGTCTAGCCGGCTTTCTTCTCCTTGAGCGCCAGAAACGAACGAAACATCGGGTGCACGTGGAAACGCCTGATTCCGAGTAGGTTCAGGTTGGATATTTGGTGGGACCCAAGATACTCGGAACCGCTTCGTCTGCGTCCCTTGAATCCACCGACTGCCCGCGCTCTCAGGAACCCTACTCGCCAGAGGATCGCTATCAACGGTTCCATATCGAGATCTCCGACCCAAGCTTCTGCTTCCTGGTCGACTTTGTACTCGCCCGTCGAAATCGCCAGGCAATGCTCCTCAATCTCGTCCCTCTCGAGGTTGTACGGCAAGCCTCGAAAGGTCTCGAAAACGCTCCCGAGCCCCGGATACTGAAATCTGTACTCTGCGGCGATGTCCTTGAGCCGGTCCTCAGAATAGCTGTGTTCCGCTCGGCTGATGACACCGTAGTTGAGCGGAGCCGAGTCCTTATTCTTCACGGCCTCCCCCACAACCTCGGTGCAGAACTGTATGACTTCGCGAGGACGATACAGCGTCCGGTCAACGATGTAGTTGAAGGACTTCGTCTTTCTGTACTCCAAGACATCCGCGAAAACAGCGCTCCAGGCGGTCGCCGCGTCGACGCCAGGAGTTCCCGTCGCATGTCGGAGTCGCAGGCCAATCATCTTGAGAAGTGAGTCCTCGTCCCAGGTGATGGTTTCGATAATGTCTCGGACTTTTTGGGCGTCTTCATAGAGGGCCGGGATGTTGTCGTAGAGCTCCTTTCTTAGAGAAAGGAGCACGCGGATGTTGGGCGTGCGCTGATTGATGGAGACGGCCGCCTGGAAGAGACCGGCGACGAACGCCACCGCGTCCTCTGAGGCGTCCCAACCCTTGTCAAGTTCATCAACAAGGACGATCGCACGGCGCTGTCCGCATACTTCATTCAGATCGTCCAGAAGTGCGGAGATCTCCTCTAGGCGATATAGACCTTCCAGTTCACGGGTCTTGACTCCTGCCTCGTAGGGGCCGATCTTCACTCCCTCTAGCCTCTTCAGGTACGAAATGAGCGTCCCTATCGGGTTTACATCGAAGTTCGCATGAGCGTCTCGGAGGTAGCGGTAGATGCGGCCCGAGGCCCCGCGCCTGAGACCCTTCCCGCCCGCCACTTCCTTCATTACGGAGACGTAGATTAGATACTTCCAAGCGGCCGAATATGCGCCGTGCTTGGCCCAGGAGCCTTGAGCCTCGCCTGCGAGCGACTTCTGCAGCAGTTCGTAGGAATAGTCCTCTGGCGCAAGCTCAATGACGTGATCTCCTTGCTTGCGGTACGCCGACGCGATCATCCGGAAGATCGCGCTCTTCCCAGATCCTCGATTTCCGAGAACGACGGACCGGTCGCCCCCAAGCAGCAGCCGGTACGATTCCGATTCAAGAAAGTAATTGTCGAGGGCTTCGTCGCGTTCCGCTGCGGGCGCACCGAGGTCCAGTTCTTTGAGATTCACGGCAGTGCGAAAGCCCTCTTGAGATTGTTCCAAAGTTAGCCCGTCTTAGAAGCGTTCCTCGATGGGTCCGGTGAAGGCTCCAAAGCGGTCGGGTACTAGAGCCCCGGGGATCTTACGGTCATGGCAGGCCCGTTGACCGGCCTCTTGAATGAGAGCCAGCCCGACGAGCTCCTCGCCGAAAACCGCTCGGCAGGAGCCTCGCCCTGTCCAGGCCAAGATCTAGTTCAGAGTTGGGGCGTCGTGCTATCTACCTCCTCCGCCGTTACCTCCCGTCCGCCGGGTCACGCCGCGACCGCCGTCCTGCGGTCGCTCGTTGTTCAGCTCCATGATGTCGACCGCCGGGCGCTCGGCACCGAGCAGGTGCCGGGCGAAGTACTCGGCCCGCAGCCAGAACCAGTAGTCGGACATGTTGCCGAATCCGTGGCGCTGGCCGGGGAAGATGAAGAAGTCGAAGCGCTTGTTGGCGCGGATCAGCGCTTCCACCATGCGGAACGTGCCGGCGTGGTGGACGTTGTTGTCGTTGTCCCCGTGGGTCAGCAGCAGGTGCCCCTTGAGGTTGGCGGCGAGGTCGGAGTTCGTCTCGATGTCGTACTCGAAGGTGACATTGCCCTCGTCGTCGACGATCTCCTTGACGCCGTCGTGCTTCTCGGACCAGTTGAGGTTGTAGACGTCGTTGTTGTGGTTACCGGCCGACGACACCGCGACCTTGAAGAAGTCGGGATACACCAGCATGGCGGCGGTAGACATGAAACCGCCGCCCGAGTGGCCGTAAATACCTACACGATTGACGTCGATCCAGGCGTGCCGCTGGGCGAGTTGCTCGATGCCGGCCTTCTTGTCGGCCAGGCCGTAGTCGCGCAGGTCGCCGTACCCGTAGTTGTGGTACCACTTCGAGCGCGCCGGGTGGCCGCCGCGGTTGCCGATCGTGATCACCACCATGCCGAGCTGGGCCATCGCCACCTCGGTCGGGTTGGTGCGGAAAGACTTCTGCACGCTCTCCGTCTGCGGCCCGGGGTAGACATAGGCGACGATCGGGTACTGCTTCTTCGGGTCGAAGTCGAACGGCCGGTAGATGACGCCGTAGATGTCGGTGACGCCGTCGGCGGCCTTGACGCCGAACGGCTCCGGGTACTCGTAGCCGGCGGCCATCAGCGTGCTGAGGTCAGCCTCTTCGAGATTGACCAGAACCTCGCCGTCGCGGTCGATCACCACCGAGTTCGGCGTCGTGTCGACGCGTGAGTAGTTGTCGACGAAGTAGCGGACCGACTCGCCGGCGGTGACCAGATGGTCGAAGTTGCCCGGGTTGAGGAGGCGCAGGTTGCTGCCGTCGAGGTCGACTCGGTACAGGTGGTTGTAGTACGGGTCTTCACCTTCCTCGCGAGCGTTGCCGACGAAGAAGGCCGTGCCGATCTCCTCGTCCACGCCGAGCAGCCGGCGGACGGCCCAGGGGCCCTCCGTCAGGCGCGCCTTCTCCGTGCCGTCCGCGCCGATCAGATAGAGGTGGGCCCACCCATCACGCTCCGACCACCACACCAGATCACCGTTCGCCAGGCGGTCCGGCTGCTGGGTCTCGACGTATGTGTTCAGGCGCTCTTCGATGACCACCGTGCTCTCGCCGGTGCTCGGGTTGTAGCGAACGACGTCGACGCGATGCTGGTTGCGCGACCGCCTGCTGAAGTACAGCTCGTCGGGGCTGTCGGAAAGCCACTTGGTGATCCGAGGCTCCTCGGAGTCGGGGTAGAACACCTGCCGGGCGCTGAAGACGCCCATCGTCTGGTCCTGCCAGATGTTGGCGTCCTCGATTTTCGTCATCTCGCGGGCGCCCATGTCGAACACCAGCAGCTCGCGCTGCGTGACGTTCTCCTCGCCGGGCATGTCGTACTTGTAGGTCTCGAGCTCCGGGCGGTCGTTACCGACCACGTGGACGACCCACAGGTCGCCGACCTCGCGTCGATCCGAGCGCACCATGGAGAAGCGCGAGCTGTCGTGCGACCAGCTGATCGCCGGGCGGAGGCGGTCGTCCTTGTTCTCTTCCTTCTCGGTGTCCGTCTGGCCGCGACCGATGCCGACGTAGCCGTAGTTCTCCTCGCCGTCGTCGGTGAGCTGGATCTCGGTGACGTCGACCTCGTTTTCGGCCTCCTCGGCGTCGTCGCCGGTCTTGCCGCGGCGGGCGTCGAGGATCCTCTCGTAGTCCTCGTAGGACATCATGTAAAGGTTGAAGTGGCGGCCGAAGACGACCCACTGCTTGTCCGGCGATACGCTTGCCCAGCCCGGGTGGCTGTCCGGCTCCTCGTAGTCGTCCAGCTCGCGCAACGTCTGCGTGCTGATCGTGTACTCGAAGTGGTGCTCGAGCTTCTCCGTACGCTGGCGCTCCTGGCGACCTTCCTGCTGCTCCTCGTCCTCCATGTCGTCGGACTCGTCCGGCGGCGCGTCCTGCGAGGAGGTGACGTCAAACTGGATGGTGTCCGGGTCGATGAAGCGGATGGACGTGATCGGCAGATGCTGGCCGTCGTAGGGATCGCGGGTGATGCGGGTGAGCTCGGCGGCGATCTTGTCGTTGTCGAAGATCGACCGCTTCCGGCCGAGCTCCGGCTCGACCAGGATGAACTCGGTTCCGGTGGCGGTTTCGTAGCGATACCAGAAGTTCTCGGTGTTCTCGATCCAGCGCGGCTGAACCGAGGTCGAGTAGGTGAGCTCGCTCATGTTGTAGGGCGCAAAGCGGGCGGCGAGCTGCCAGTTCGCTTCGCCCCAGACGGGGTACGAGCCGTCCGGAACCTCATCGGATCCGTTCTGCTGTGCCTGCTGCTCCTGCCGCGGCATGGGAGCGGCCTGGGCGCTGCCGGCGAGCGGATTGCCGACGAGCGCCAGGCTCATCAAGGTGACGATGGCGAAGAAAAACGTGCGATGGAGACGGTGCACGGGCAAACCTCCGATGGTCGAGCACGCGACGGCTGCGCGCTCAATGGGTTCACGGCGAAGACCGGCGTCGCCGCGGCCGCCGTGCAAGCGAGCCACAGGCCTCCGACCCTCGTTTCACACTCGCGGGGAGAGCATGGTTTCGGTGCGCATAACCCTACCGGGATTGGGCGATTTCGTCCATGGGGCCGAGTGGATGCGAGGAGCCTCAGACCCAGATGTCGTTGTCGGCGGTCAGGTCGCCGCCCGCCGTCCCCGTGTTGATGGTGCCCCGCGGCTCGATGAGCATGATGCGGCATTCCGACCGGGCCACCGGCTTGTGCTCTACGCCCCGCGGTACGACGAACATCTCGCCGGCCTGCAGCTCGACGCGACCGTCACGGAACTCGATCGCCATCTCGCCGTCGAGCACCACGAACGCCTCGTCGGTTGTGTCGTGTTCGTGCCAGACGAACTCTCCCTGGATGCGTGCCAGCTTGAACTGGTAGTCGTTCATTTCGGCAACCACCCTCGGCGCCCACTGTTCCGAGAACCGGGCGAACTTGGAATCGAAGTTGATGGGCTCGAAGGTCATGCGACGTTCCTCGTGTTATGCTCGGTGACCGATATATCGGTTGCCGAGTACAGATCGATGGCGGGTCGGCCCCGGGGGAGCCGACGCGACGGACCCGGCGGAGGAGACAGTATGGCGAAAAGAGCGACAACGAATCCACGCACCCTGCTTACCCCCGCCGGTTTGCACATCCTCATGAGCCTGGCGGACGGCGTGCGGCATGGCTACGGCATCAAACGAGACGTAGAGGAGGCGACCGCCGGCAAGCTGCACATCGGCCCCGGAACGCTGTACGAAGCGATCCATCGCATGGTGGCCCAGGGGTGGATCGAGGAGGTTGACGCTCGAGAGCTGGCCGACACGCCCGACTACGATGCGCGGCGGAAGTACTACACCCTCACCGCCGACGGTCGCGGTGAGATGCAGCGGGAGCTCGAGAGACTCGACGCGGTGCTCGAGCATGCCCGGGCCCATGCGCTGATTCCCCGCCGGCGGGCGGCGCGGTGAAGGTCGCCGGCTTCTGGCTCGGCCTGCTGCTGCGCGCCTTTCCGCCGGAATTCCGCCGCTCGCACGCCGAGGACCTCGGCGAGTATGTGGCTGCCGAGCGCTGCCACCCTCGCTTCGCCACGCCCGGTATCGGTGCCGCCCGGTTCTGGAGCTGGGTGAGCTTCGACCTCGTACGCGGCGGCATTCGCCTCCGCCGGCGCGCAGGGCGCCAACACCCGTATCGCAACCTCCTTCGGCTCCCCGCTTGAATCGAGGTGACACCATGGGACCGTTTGTCCAGGATCTTCGCTACGCCTTTCGGGCGCTGTCCGGCACGCCGGTCGTCTCCGCCGTGATCGTGCTGACGCTGATGCTCGGCATCGGCATGAACACCGCCATATTCAGCGTCGTGAACGGCGTCCTGCTGAAGCCTCTCGACTACTCCGAGGCCGGCGAGCTGGCGTTCATCGGCAGCGTCCGCACGAACGAGGACCACATCGAGGTCGGCATCTCCGGGGCGGACTTCCGTGACTTGCGGCAGCGCAGCGAGACGCTCGAGGATGCGGCGGCGATCGCGGTCGTGCGTCAAAATCTCACCGGGATCGAATCACCCCAGCAGGCGGACGTTGGCTGGGTGTCCGGGAACACCTTCGCCATGCTCGGCGTCCGGCCGGAGCTGGGGCGGGTGTTCGACGAGGGGGACCCGCCGGGAACCATAGTGCTCGGCTACGAGGCGTGGCAAACCTGGTTCGGCGGCGACCCGGAGGTCCTCGGCACCAGCGTCAACCTCGACGAGCGGCCCCACACCATCGTCGGCGTGTTGCCTGCCAGGTTTCGCCTCGAGGTGCCCGACCTGCCGCGGCGGCTCGATATCTGGAAGAACCCCGACAACTTCTCGGTCAACGGCGACTTCTGGGGATCCCGCGACATCGACTTTTTTCGCCTGATCGGCCGGCGCGCGGAGGGGGCTTCGCTGCTCCAGGTACGGGAGGAGCTGGGAGCGTTCGCCGCCGCGCTGCAATCGGAGCACCCGAACCATGCCCAGCGTGGCGTCGAGTTCACCGTGACGCCGCTTCACGAAGTGATCGTCGGCGACATCCGTCCGACGATTCTGGCCCTCTTCGGTGCGGTCGGATTGGTGCTGCTGATCGCCTGCGCCAACGTGGTCAACCTTTTGCTGGCCCGAGCCGAGACCCGGCGGCGAGAGATCGCGGTACGGGTTGCCCTGGGCTCGAGCCGCCCGCGCATCGTGCAGCTCCTTCTGGTCGAGAGCGGCGTGTTGGCGCTTCTCGGCGGCGCGGGCGGCGTCGCCGTCGGGTTTGCCGGGACCGCGCTATTGAACCGGTTCCGCCCGCCCCAGCTCGATCTGATCGAAGGGGCCGGCGTCGACGGCACGGTGCTCGGGTTCGCGGCCGGCGCGTCGATGCTCTGCGTTCTCCTGTTCGGACTGGCGCCGGCCTTGGGAGCGGCGGCGGTGCCGGTCGGTAGGCTGTCGTCCTATCGTCTGACTGCAGCCGGTGGTGCACGGCGGTTTTCCCGGCTGCTCGTTGCCTGCCAGATCGCGCTTTCGCTCGTGCTGCTGATCGGCGCCGGGCTGCTCGCTGCGAGCCTGGCGCGGTTGCAGGAGGCGCCGGCAGGGTTCGTTGCCGACGACCTGATGACCTTTTCCGTCTCGTTGCCGAGTGCCCGTTACCCGGATTATCCAGCGGACACCGGACGCTTCTTCAGCCAGCTCGACCAAAGACTGGAACAGCTTCCGAACGTGGTTGCTGCCGGCCTGGTGTGGCCCGCGCCGCTCTCGGGTAGAGGCTGGGACGGCCCCGCCGCCGTGCGCGGCGTCGACGAAGACGGTGTGCGCATGGACTACGCGTTGGTGACCTCCGGGTACTTCGCCGCGGCGGAGACGCGGTTGCTCGAGGGGCGCACGTTCGCGGAGACCGACCCGCAGGAGGTCGTGCTCGTGAACCAACGGTTGGCCGAGCGGGCCTGGCCCGGCGAGAGCGCGATCGGTCGGGTCGTCACCGCCGAGCCGTGGGGAGTCGCGGTCGAGTTCGAGGTCATCGGCGTGGTCGAAGACGTGCGGAACTCCTCGCTGCGCGAGCCCGCCGACGAGGCGCTCTACTTCGATTCCCGCACCTGGTCCTGGGCCGATTGGGAAGTCGACTACGTGGTCCGCACGGCGGGGGCGCCGCTGGCGATGGTGGACGCGATGCGGGCGGAGCTGGCGAAGCTGGACCCGGCAATACCCCTGGCGCGGCCGCGGGAGATGCGACAGGTGGTCGCCGACGAGTTGGCGGCGAACCGCTTCGGCATGTCGCTGCTGGCTCTGTTCGCGGGCGTTGCGTCTCTGCTTGCGGCCGTGGGCCTGTACGGGGTCAGGTCGTGCAGCGTCGGCAGCCGGCGACGCGAGATCGGTATCCGCATGGCGCTCGGCTCGGACGGGGCCGGCGTCCTGCGGATGGTGATGGGGCAGGGGGTTCGCCTCGCCCTGCTGGGGCTGGGCGCGGGTTGGCTGGCCGCCGTCGGGTTGTCCCGGTTTCTCGCCTCGCTGCTGTACGAGGTCGAGCCCGTCGACGCGCAGGTCTACGGGTTCGCCACGATCCTCCTGGCCGCGGTTGCCGTCCTGTCGGCGTACGTTCCGGCCCGACGGGCAACCGGCCTGGATCCGATCACCGTGCTGCGGCCGGACTGAGGCGGGGTCAGGAAAGCGGTAGCGCGTCCTGGGATGCCGCGTACTGTTCGTGGCCCTCGAGGCGCAGCAGGTAGCGCTTGCGCCACAGCTCACCCCCGTAGCCGCCAAGCGAGCCGTCGGCCCGGACGACCCGGTGACAGGGAATGACGATCGGGATGCGGTTGTCGCCGTTGGCTCTCCCAACGGCGCGCACCGCCTTCGGATTGTCGATGGCGCGGGCGATCTCCTCGTAGCTGCAGGTGCGCCCGTACGGGATCTCGCGCAGCGCGCTCCAGACCTGCTGCTGAAAATCCGTCCCCGGGACGACCAGCGGGACGTCGAAGTCCCGCCGCTCGCCGTCGAAGTACTCGCCGAGCTCTGTCTCGACCTGGGCGATATGCCGGTTATTTCCCGGCGTCACGGCGCAATCCATGTACCGTCGCAGGCGTCGGATCTGCGTCTCCAGCATCGGGCGGTCGGCGAACTCGAGCAGGCAGAGCCCCTCCTCGGTAGCGCCGGCAACGAGCGGGCCCAGCGGTGTGAGCACCCGGTTTACCACCACGTGCTCGCGGGGGCTCTTCCCGGGGGGGTCGCCGAACAGGTGGGCGAATGCGTCGCGGAAGCCGGACAGCGATTCGTATCCATGCTCGTAGGCAGTATCCATGATGTCGTCTCCGTGGCGGATCTGGCCGAGCGCCAGCCCCAGTCGGCGGGCTCGTTGGTAGGCGTGAAAGGTCATGTCGTGGTGACGCTTGAACCAGCGTCGGACGCGAGCCGGATCGAGGCCGGCGGCCCGTAGGTCGGCGTCCTTCCAGCGGCGGGCCGGGTCCTGCTCGATCTCGCGGATAATCGGGGCGAGCCAGTCCGGGGCGGTGCCGTCGGGCTCCATCGGCGTGCACCGGCGGCATGGCCTGAACCCTGCCGTCAACGCCTCCCGGGTACTCCCGAAGAACTCGACGTTCTCCCGCTTCGGCTTCCGGGCCGGGCAGGTGGGCCGGCAGAAGATCCCGGTCGTGCGCACACCGAGATAGAACACCCCCTCGTAGGACGTGTCCCGCTCCATCAAGGCACGGTACATCTCCGCTTCCGGGGGGAGCTCGGCGGCTTGGCGAAAGGGCGCGTCGGTCGGTTGCATGGCCCCAGTGTAGTGATCCGCTGATGTCCTTCCACCGAAAACTGGACGTCGAATTCGAAAGCCGCCTGCACGCCGCACTCTTTTGCGCGCCGCGGCACAGCAATCTCGTTGACCGAACGATGCGCGCTTGCGCTCGAGGGGCAACTAGTCTACATTTCAGGCGAGTTTGAAATGTAGACTAAAAAGCGGATGGGGCCGGGAGGAGCGCAAATGGGAGCCCGAAGTGGGTTGGGAGAGTTCGAGCAGCTCGTGCTGCTGGCCATCATGCAGCTCGGAGGCGACGCCTACGGGCCGTCGATCAGCCGTTTGCTCGAGGATGCGCTGGGCCGCTCCGTGTCCCGCGGGGCGCTCTATTCCTCGCTGGCCCGGCTGGAGCAGAAGGGATTCCTGCGGTGGGCGGTGGAGGCGGCGAGCTCCGATCGAGGCGGCAATCGCAATCGGCGGTTTGCCGTCACCGACGACGGTCTCGAGACCCTGCGCGATGCGCGCGCAGCACTGATGACCCTGTCGAAGGGGCTGGAGTCCGAGCTCGAGAGGGCGGAGAAATGAGGGGCGCGGCCAGGGGGCGGACGCCTTCGCAGGGCGGCCGTCGACCGCCGGCCTTCGGCCGCTGGTTGCTGCGGGCCGCCTTGCCGGCGGGCGTCGTGGCCGAATCGATCGCCGGTGATCTGGAGCAGGAGTTCCAGCGCCGCCCGTCGAGGCTCTGGTACATGCGTCAGAGCATCGGAATCGTCTTCCGGTCGCTGCGTGACCGCCTGCGTGGCCGTGATTGGTTCGCCGGACTCCGGCCCGATCGACCGCGAAAGGACCGGGGCGAACAGCGCCAGCGGGGGGGGCGGGGACTTCTGCAGGATCTGCGCTTCACGGTTCGAACGCTCGCCCAGCGGCCGCTGTTTACGTTCATTGCGGTCGGTACGCTGGCGATCGGGATGGCGATCAACACGGCGATCTTCACCGTGGTCAACGCGCTGTTGCTGACGCCGATCCCGGCGATCCGCGACCCCGAGATGGTGGTCGAGATCGCCCGTGGCACCGGCAGCGACTTCGTCGACGTGGCCTGGGGCGCGTTCGAGATCGTCCGGCAGGAGTCGACGACCCTCGAGGACGTCGCCGGCTGGGACGGCATCACGCTGGCCTATCGCGATCGCGGTGAGCTCGAAGCCCGGGTGATCTCGGGGCGCGAGGTTACCGGCAACTACTTCGCGGTGCTCGGGGTCGAGCCGGCGTTAGGTCGGTTCTTCGACCCGGAGCGGTTCTGGCCCGACGTGCCGTCCGAGGTGGTCATCACGCATCACGTCTGGCGGGAGCGATACGGAGAGAGCCCCGACGTGCTCGGCACGGAGGTGTTCGTCAACGGGGCCCCCGCCACGATCGTCGGCGTTACGCCGGAGGGGTTCGGCGGGCACCAGGTCCTGGTGCAGCGGGACATCTTCGTACCCATCGGGATGGACGCGCCCGGCATGCTCCACGCTGCGGAGTTGGGCTCCGTGCGCAGCGGCTACATGGTCCTGCTGGGGCGGTTGGCGGGAGGTGCCGGGATCGATGCCGTGCGCGAGGAGATGACGGTGCTCGGAGACCGGTTCTTCAAGGAAAACGGCGTCGACGAGCCCTACAACCTCCGGGTCGACCCGTACGGCGGCCTGCCGGCGAGCGATCGCGACATGGTCAACCTCTTCTTCGCCCTCTTGATGTTGATCAGCGCGATGGTGATGGCGATCGCCTGCGTCAACGTGGCGAACATGCTGTTGTCGCGTGGCCTCGAGCGGAGGCGGGAGATTGCCGTGCGGATGTCACTGGGGGCGGGGCGCTGGCGGATCGTACGACAGCTGCTGACAGAATCATTGGTGCTTTTCGCGCTCTCCGGTGGCGCTGCGCTCGTGTTGACGACCTGGAGCACCGACGTTCTGGTGCGCCTCTACCTGCCCCGGATGACGAGCACGCGCTTGTTCCTCGACGTCTCTCCGGATCTTCGTGTGCTCGCGTTCGCCTCGCTCATGGCGACCGTCACCGGACTCGTCTTCGGCATCGCGCCGGCGCTGGCGGCGACCCGGGCGGCAGGCGCCGACGCCGGCGCGGCAAGGGGGTTCGCGCGGACGTCGCGGTTGCGGGGAGCGCTGGTGGGCGCGCAGATGGCGCTGACCCTCATGCTGCTGGTTGCCGGCGGATTGATGACCCGAACGCTGTCGGCGTTGGAGGCCATCGACCTGGGCTTCGACGTCGAAGGGGTCTATTCCGTCGAGCTGGACGTCCAGCACGGCGGCTACGACCCCGCCCGCACGCGGATCTTCTATCGGGAGCTGCTCGGCGAGGTGCGCGCCGTCCCCGGTGTCGCCGGGGCGGCAACGGCGCGGAAGTTACCCATGGCGAGCGAGTCGACGACATCGGGGATCTTCCCCGACGGGGTCCAGCCGCCGACGGAATTCGGCTTCGTCGCTCATTTCAACCGGGTCTCGACCGACTATTTCGCCACTGCCGGGATCCCGCTGCTGGAAGGCCGCGAGTTCCGCGATGCCGACGACGAAGACACCCCGCGGGTCGCGATCGTGAACGCCTCGATGGCGGCACGATTATGGCCTGATGGTAGGGCGTTGGGACGGCGGTTCACCTTCGGGAGGGGAGATTCCGCCCGGCGCTACGAGATCGTCGGTATCGCTGCCGATGCTCACTACCACACGTTCGTCGAGGAGACCCCTGACTTTCTGTATCTGTCGGCGGCGCAAAGTCCCGACTCCGTCGGTCATGTGCTCGTCCGCGGCGACTTCGATGCGACGATCGGTGCCGTTCGCGCAGCGGTCGCGCAGCTCGATCCCGACGTGCCGGTCGTCGAGATCGCGACGATGCGCCAGGTGGTGGACGGCTTCTCGATGGGACAACGGCTGGCGGCCTGGGTCGCCGGCGTCGTCGGTGTCGTCGGCCTCGTTCTTGGAGCTGTCGGGGTCTACGGCGTCACGTCGTTCGCCGTCGGCCAGCGGGCCCACGAGATCGGCGTCCGGATCGCCCTCGGGGCGCGCGCCGCCGATGTGCACCGGATGCTCCTGCGCAGCGGAATGCGCGCGCCGCTCACGGGCATGGCGGTGGGTTTGGTGCTGGCCCTGGTGGCGGCGCGCCTGATCGGGGCCTTTCTGTACGGTGTCAGCGCTGCGGACCCGTGGACCTATGCGGTTGTGGTCGTCGTCCTGTTGCTGGTAGCGGTGGGTGCGATCGTGACGCCGGCGCGGCGCGCCGCCCGGCTGGATCCGGTCGAGACATTGCGGACGGAGTGAAAAAAGGGGCGTGACGGATGTCACGCCCCGGCGGCCAGCGGACCATCGCCGCGGCCGAGTGCCTGTTCGAGGGCCGAAGCCGGTCGAACGGGCGGCCTGTTGCCGCGATCCTAACTCGTGCGCTCCGATCGTCGCACCAGCGCTCGGGCCATGGCGCGGATCTCGTCGGGGTCGGGCTCGGGAAGAACGTACTCGTCGGGTTCGTACGGGCGCCCCATCGGGATGTCTTCGCGACGGAAGCGCATGACACTGGCGCGTTCACGCTCGGTGTAGATATGAAACTCGCGTGCCCGCGTTGCCGCCGCAATCCGCACGATGTTCCCGGCGTTGATTCCAACGCCCGGCATGACCACGATTCGCTCACCCGCGGTCTGTACGAGCTCAGCGATCAGCGCCAGTCCCTCGGGCGCCGTCGGTTGTTGTCCGGAGGTCAACACGCGGTCGACACCCAGGTCGATGAGCGACTCGAGCGCGTCATGCGGGTCGCGACAGACGTCGAAGGCGCGGTGGAACGTGACCGGGAGCGGCCCGGCTTCCTGCAGAAGCGTGCGGACGGCGTCGCGGTCGACATCGCCGTCGGGGGTCAGACAGCCGAACACGAGCCCGGCGGCGCCGGCGGCTTGCACCGCTTCGATATCTCGCTCCATGACGGCGAGCTCTCGTCGTTCATAGACGAAATCTCCGCCCCGAGGCCTGATCATCACCATGACATCCGCACCGAGGTCCTCGACGGCACGCTCGATCGTGCCGACGCTCGGCGTCGTTCCGCCTTCCACCAGATTGGCGCACAACTCCACACGCTGCGCACCCGCAGCAACCGCTGTTGCGGCTGACTCGACGCTGTCGACGCACGCCTCCAGCAGGATCATGCGGCCGCACCCCGGGTGAGCTCGTAGCAAAGGACCGCCGCGGCGACCCCTGCGTTGAGCGAGTCGGATGCCGGGTGGAGCGGCACGGCGACCGCTTTTGTCGCCGCCGCCCGAACCTCTCGCCGTAGCCCGGCGCCCTCGTTGCCGACGGCTACCGCCCACGGAGGGCTCTTGTCGACGGCGGCGACGTCCTCGCCCTCGGGGTCCGCGGCCAGCACGCGAACCCCGGTGTCCGCGAGCCAATCGAGCGCGTCGTCGCACGAAGCCCGGAGCACCGGCAGGCGGAAGCTCGCGCCCGCGGCGCCGCGGACGACCTTCGGGTTCCACGGGTCGACCGTACCGTCCAGAGCGATCAGGCCGCTCAATCCGAAGGCTGCGGCCGAGCGAATCATGCTGCCGAGGTTGCCCGGATCCTGAATGGCGTCGGCGAGTAGCAGCCCCCGAGATCCGGCGTTCAACGCGGCAAAGTCGGGGCGCGGCTCCTCGCACACCATCAGCACGCCCTGCGGGGCGATGGTGCCGGCAAGGCGGGCCAGTTCGGCGTCATCGACGGTCGCCACGTCGAAGCGGACGTGGCCGAGGCGTTCGGCCAGGGCGTTGCCGCCCTCGAGCTCCGCCATGCGAGGCGAAATGACCGCGAAGCGAACGGGAGTCTGCGCCGAAAGCGCCGCCTCGCAGGAGCGGATCCCTTCGACGACAAAGCAGCCCTCGCGCTCGCGTTGTTTTCGCTGATGCAGTCGCCCCAGGAGCGCCGCGCGTGCCTTGCTGAGTTTCATCGTCTCTCCGGTACGCGGCACAGACGGCCGCGCCGTCGGGCAAGTCGCCACGCCGGCTATGGTAGCAGCGACGCGGCCCTGCTTACCGGGGAGGCGAGCGTGTCATTGCGCCGCGGATCCCCACTGTCTACGGTGGAAGGATGCGTGGAATCCCTCGTTTTATCGCCTGCGCCGGTGCGCTCGTGGTCCTCGCGGCCCCGCCCCTCGGGCGGAGTGCGCAGGCCGGCGACGTGCTCGGCTTCGAAGTCGAAGAAGAGCGACACTATGTCCTCGGGCCGCCCGACGCGCTCCGGCGGGGTGAGTCGGCGACATGGATGATTCGCCTCGACGAGGTCGAGGGTTCCGGTCGCGGCCTGCGTGCGACGTTCACCTTGCGGCACACGCGCGAGGCGCCGCGTTCGCTCGACAGCCCTTGGGTGAAGGGGGCGGTCACCCACGCCTCCGTGGACGCCACGCTGGTGGTAAACGCCTACGGCGCCCCCCTCGAGCTCACGTACGTCTCGCAGCGACATATCTACGACGTCGGCGACGAGGTGTTCCAGGTCGAGTACCGGCACCACGGCGACGCCTATGAGAAGCGGATCACCCTGCAGGGAGCCGAGTGGGACCTCGACGTCGATCTCGTAGTCCACTCGAACCTGGATGCCGAAGTGCCGATCGGCCTGTTCGCCTTCGCTCCCGGGTCCCTCGACTGTATGGAATGGCTGGTCGGAACGATCATCGAGCAGCGCGCCGGGACCGGGGACGTCTCTCCCGGTAACGTCCAGCGGACGATCAACGGAGAGGGAAGGGCAACGGTCGAGGGGGCTTCTCTGGCCTCCGGGCGGTGCCACGAGACCAATGCCGACCCGGCCTTCGCCAATCCGGGGCTGGTAAGCCTGGTGATGCCGCTGCTGTGGGAGAACCGCGGCGACAGCGAACTGGTCTTGTTCTCACCCTTGCGCCCCGACCTGGTGCGGGGGCAGGGCAATGGCATCCCGCTGACGTTTTCTCCGATCATTCCGATCGCCTCAGGGGTTCCGGGGGTCAGCGTCCTGAGCGGTGTCATCCCGGGGCTCGACTGGGGGACATCGATCGGTGGCGGTGGTACGGACGGCGACAAGGAACGCGCCCGCGATCCGAACCGATACTTCTTCCCGCGACGCTTGAGCCTGAGCGAACGACAGCGGATCGAGGTCGGCTCCCGCAAGATGGAAGCCTTGCCGTTGGCGATCGCCGGCTTCGCCGGCTCGGTGTGGGTCGACGACTGGGGGAAGGTCGTGCGCCTGGATGTTCCGCCCCTGCGCTACGACGACCCTGAGCGCTGGATCCGCCTCCTGCACGCGAGCGAACGCTGACCCGGTCCCGCGGTCGCGCTTAGACGGCCTCTTCCAGGCTTCTCTCGAAGTACAGCGGCCCGAAAGCAGCCAGCGGCTCGCGTAGAAGAGCGAGCTCCGCGCCGGTGCCATGCACTTCGAGACCCTCGAGCCGAGAGATCTCCCGCGCATGCTTCAGCGTCTCGCTGAACGAGATCACGTGGGTGAGGGCGCCGAACGAATCCTCGAATCCGGCGTGTACCTGCAGCCGGGAACCGCAACGTGTGTAGCGCTGGAACAAGCACTTGGGCTGTTCGCGCGCGGCGACCGAGGCCTCCTCGCAGAGCGTCACGAGGTCATCGATGCGCCCCTCTTCGGCCGTGAATCGCCAGACGAGGATACAGAATGGATCGGTGCCGCCAGCCGACACTCCCGTGTCGGCGCGTGCGACCCCCGTCGGACCTTCGAGGTCCGGGACACGCGTATGCATGGTCAATCTGTCTGGACTTCGCCGGTCGGGGGTCGGCGTGTCCCGCGGGGAGGAGTAAAACGATGCCTCCATCCTAGAACGTCGGCTCGCGGAGGGGAAGGAATTAGTGTTTCGCGCGTAACGCTAACTTGCGCCACGCGATCGCTTCCTCGATTCGCCCGGAGCCTCTCCCGACTGCTGCCGCGAGGGAGGTCTTGGGCGCCGGATCTCCTCCAGCCGAACTAGGCGAGCGCTCCGAGCTGGCGGAAGATGGCGAAGATGTCGCCGCTGATGTAGTCGTTCTCGATCAGGTTCAGGAGCCAGTAGGTGTCGTGGATCTCCTCGAGGAGCCGACGCGACGGGCTGCCCTCCGGATACATCGACGCCCATCCGTCGCGCCAGATCTCGAAGGCCTCGTCCTTCCAGACGTGAAACGTCTCCACGTCGACGACCGTCGGCTGGATGATCTCTTTGCCCGGGAAGATCCCCCAGGTGACCGCGCTGACCGCATCGGGGCGCAGGTTGGTGTGGGTCTTGTTCTCGACGTTCACCGCCTGGTAGGACAGCGACGGAAAGTCGCGCACCTTGTCGAGGAACTTCTCCAGCTTGTCGGCGGAGAGAAACAGCTCCAGATAGGCCTTCTGGTAGACCGTGCCCCCGGGGCCACCCCAGCCGACCTCGGGGTCGTCCGAGGGGGCGCCGTCGACCGGCGGCTGGCTGTTGATCGTCAGGTAGCCGGCCCGGTTCAGGGCGACGAGCTCGTCGGAGATGCGCTGGGTCTCTTCCTGGATCTCGCCGTCGACCCACGGGAACGTGTCGAGCTCGCCGGCGCAGAACTTGGCGAATACCTCGAATACGTCCTTCGGGGCGCGCGGCTCCCCGTAGGTCTCCTGCAGCTTCAGGTCCTGCTCCTCGAGGCCGATGCCGCGGCGCAACAGGTAGTAGTCGTGCAGGGTGCCGAACGACGGGCTGCGGCGATCGCCCCAGCGCCCGTTGGGGAACTCGTCCCAGTCCATCGTGCGGGCCAGGTAGCTCTTCGGGCGGTTGCTCCAGAAGATCGGCCGGACGTCCTCTTCGCGCCGGGTCGGGTAGGTCGACGGTCGCCAGGGGAGCTCGCGCTCGGCCGAAGCCCCGTCGGCGAGCTCGAGGCCCTCGAGGATACGCATCACCGGTGATTGGAGGTTGAGCGTGTAGAAGTGGTACCCGGGGGCGCCCATCTCGATGAGCCTGGCGCACATTTGCACGCACAGGTCGACGCCGTAGCGTCGGACGGCGAGATCGTCCTGGTGGATCGGGTCGAGCCGGTCCCAGATCTCCTGCGGGACGTTCACGCCGGTGAACTGGACGAACTTCTTGAAGCGGTCGAACGTTTGGATCGGGAAGAGCCCGGGGATGATCGGTACATCGATGCCGTGCTTGTCGCAGCGTTCCAGGAAGTCGCGGTATTCGTCCAGGTCGAAGAACAGCTGGGTGATGACGAAATCGGCGCCGCAATCGACCTTGTGCTTCAGGAAGCCCGTGCAGGCGTCCTTCCCTCCGGCTTCCAAATGGCCTTCCGGGTAGCCGGCGACGGCGATGCAGAACTCGTCGCCGTAGCGGTCGCGAATGTGGCTGACAAGCTCGTGCGCGTAGCTGAACCCGCCCTCGACCCGCTGCCACTCGGCGGCGTCGCGCGGCGGGTCGCCGCGCAGCGCCAGAATGTTCCGTATCCCGGCCCGCCGGGCCTTTTCGAGCACCTCGTCGAGCTTGTCGACCGGCATGTTGGTGCAGGTCAGGTGCATGAGCACATCGAGGCCGAAGAACTTCTGCAGGTTCTCGGAGATGCCGAGCGTCGTGTCGCTGGTCGAGCCGCCGGCACCCCAGGTGATGTCGACGAACACCGGTTGCAGGGTGGCCATGCGCTCGATGCGAGCGTAGAGATTGTGCAGCCCAGCCTCGGTCTGGGGGGGGAAGTACTCGAAGGAGTAGAAGGGCTTCTCCTTCGCGATGCGCTGCTTGATCTTGTCGATAATCAGCATGGGGCTCTCCGAAAGCGAGATCTTAGCAGCGATGCGCAGCACCTGGTTCTCGCCGTTGGTAGACTCGGCGGCCATGACCAGCCACCGCATCCCGCCGGCGTCGTCGCGGCCGGCGTCGCCGGACCTCTCGTCTCCGGAGCAATCGCCCCCGCGGGGCTCGTTCGCCGCCGCCGTGTTCGACCTCGACGGCCTGCTGATCGACTCCGAGCCCCTCTGGCGCGCCGCCGAGATGGAGGTTTTCCACGGCATCGGGATGCCCCTCACCGAGGAGGAGTGCCACCAGACCACCGGCCTGAGGACCGATCAGGTCGTGGCGTATTGGCACGAGCGTCGCCCCTGGGACGCCGCGTCTCATCCCCCGCCACGGATCGTCGATGACATCAATCGACGGGTGATCGAGCTCATCGGCGAGCGCGGCGAGGCCAAGGCCGGGGTAGGGCATGCGCTGGAGTTCATGTCCGCCCGCGGCCTGCGGTTGGCGCTGGCGTCCTCGTCTTCCATGCCGGTCATCGAGGCGGCCGTCGGTCGGCTCGGGATCGCGGATCGCTTCGAGGTCGTCCATTCCGCCGACTTCGAGGAGCGCAGCAAGCCCGCTCCGGACGTCTACCTGGGCGCCGCCCGACGCCTCGACCTGCCGCCGGACCGGTGTGTCGCTCTGGAGGATTCGATCCCCGGCGTCGAGGCCGCCAAGGCCGCCGGCATGGCATGTATCCGCTTTCCCGAACAGCCGGGACCGCCTTCGAACGCCGATCTGGAGCTCGGCTCGCTCGCCGACCTGGACAAGCGAGTGTGGCGAGTCCTGCAAACCGTCCCCACCGCGCCGACGGAGGGCGCCGACCGATGAGCAATGGGCTAGACAAGTACCGGAATCTGGGACTTCTGGTGATACGGCTGGGATTCGGCCTCGGCTTCATCTGGTTCCACGGTTGGGCCAAGATCACCGGCGGTCCCGAACGATGGGCCGGGGTCGGCGGGGCGATGGAGAACTTCGGCATCGGCTTCGGCCATACCTTCTTCGGATTCCTGGCGGCGCTCACCGAGTCGGTCGTGGCGCTGATGTTTGCGGCCGGCTTCATGTTCCGCCCGTCCTGCCTGATGCTCGCGGGCGTGATGTTCGTCGCCGCGACCCAACACATCGTCACCGGACAGGGCAGCCCCGGGCATTCGCTCAAGAACCTCTTCCTGTTCGCCGGGATGGCTCTGGTTGGCCCGGGGAAGTACAGCATCGACGCGCAGCTCGGCAAGAAGCACCCTTCCTGACACCGCGCGCCGCCAGCTGAGACTCGTCTCCTGACTACCGCAGGGCCTGGCGAGATTCGCTCCCTGACGACCCGCGGGGCTTGTAGAGATTCGCCTCTTGACAACATGCGACGTTTGTCGCACGATGATGTGCGACACCTGTCGCAGTCAGTTGTCGGCGTCGGCGGGGATGCGGAAGACCGCAGGCCTCCGGCGGACTCCTCGAGGAGGTGAGTCGCCCATGACGAAGTCGCTGCCGCACCTTTCGCGCTTCGAGCTCCAGTGTCTGCGGATGTTGTGGGACGCCGAGGAGGCGACCGTGCGCGACATCCACGATCGGATCGCAGACGCGCCTTCCTATTCGACGGTGCGCAAGATCTTCGAGCGTCTGGAGGACAAGGGCGCGGTGGAACGCGTGCGGCGCGACGGGGCAGCCTGGGTCTATCGTTCCGCAGTCGCCCCGACGCCGGTGATCCGGCGGGAGATCCGCCGCTTTCTCGATGGCCTGTTCAATGGCGCCGCCGGTCCGCTCGTCGCGCACCTTGCAGAGATGGACGCGCTGACCCTCGAAGACCTGGAACAAATCGAGAAGCTGGCCGCCGCCGAGGACGAGGAGGAAGGGTCGTGAGCGCCCTGTGGATGGCGGTGGCGACCCACCTGTGGCAAACGACGCTCGTGCTCCTTGTGCTTGGCGGCCTCGCGCATCTGCTGCGGCGCGCGCCGGCGCGCTACCTCGAGGCGCTGTGGACGGCGGGGTTGCTCAAACTGATGGTTCCGCTGTCGCTCATCACCGGTCTGTTGCCTGCGCTGCAGGGCCTGGCCGCAAGGGCGGAGGAGCAGCAAGCCATCGGGCCGGCGGTGAAGACTCTTTCGCAGATCGCCTATCCGGAGATGCTCTGGGTCGAGCCTGTCGCGTCGGCGACGTCTTTTCCGTCTCCCCGCCTGGCGATGGTTGTTACCACGCTCTGGGTCGGTGGAGCAGCGGCGTTCCTTCTGCTCTGGTTGCGGCGGTCCAAGGTCCCTGCGATCGTCGCGGCAGAGCCGTGGAACGCTGCCGACGACATCGCCGGGCGCGTCAGCCGCGCCGCTCGCGCGGCCCGCGTTCCGCTGGGTCGAATTCGGATCGGCGAGGGCGCGGTGATGCCCTCGGTCCGCAACCCGTGGCGACCCATCGTCCTGCTGTCGGTCGCGGTCGTGGAGGCGCTGAGCCCCGACGAGCTGCGCGCCGTTCTGCTGCACGAAGACGCGCACAGACGGCGGCGCGACCTCTGGAGGGGCGCCGTCAACGCCGTCGTCGCGCGGCTCTTCTTCTTCTATCCACCGGCCTGGTGGCTGGAGCGGAGATTGCGTCAGAGCGCCGAGATGGCCTGTGACGAGGCGGTCCTGGCCGCGGGCATCGATGCACGCACGTACGCTCGAGCGCTGGCCAGGACCGTCGACCTCGGGCTGACGCCCACCGCCGCGCCGATGTTGGGCAGCAACACGTCCTCTTTGCGCGAGCGGTTCCAGCGCATCAAAGCACCGGAAAGGTATAGCGCCATGCATCGCCACCGCTTCGCCGTCGTCGCAGCATTCATCGCCGCCGCCGGACTTTCGTTCGTTCCCGGTGCCGACGGCCGGGCCCTGACTGGCTCCGAGGGTGCGCCGACGGCCGAGCAACAGTGGTGGGTGTCGGCGGACGAGCTGCAGGGTCTCAACGGCCTCGATACCAATGTCGTGATCACGCACCAGGACGCTTCCCTCGCTCAAGTGCTGGAGGAGCTCGGCCGCCTGGCGGGCTTCGACGTGTTTTTCATGAGCGGCGACGATCTGTCGCTGAGAGTCTCGGTTTCGGTCGCCGACACGCCGGCGCGGGCAGTGCTCGGTCTCCTCGCCGATCTCCGCGGGATCGAGTACCGGGTCGTTGACGCCCGGACGTTGATCGTCAAGCTGACGCCTCGCGAACGCGAGGTGGACGCTCTCGTTGTCCTTCGGGGGGATGACGAGGCCGAGGTCGCCGCGCTTGTCCACCGCCAGCGGGCGCAAGAGGTGCCCGTGCGAGAGCCCCCCGTGCAAGAGACCCCCGTTCGAGAGATTCGCAAGGCGCCTGCTCGGGTGGATGGCCCGATGCGTGTCGGCGGCGACATCGTCGAGCCGGAGCGTATCCACTACGTCCGCCCGGTCTACCCCGAGCTGGCGCGGAAAGCCCGGATGGAGGGAGCCGTGATCGTGCAGGCGACGGTCGGCCGGGACGGTCGGGTCAAGGATGTCGAGATGTTGCGGCCGCTCGGCCTCGGTCTCGACGTCGCTGCCATTGATGCCGTCCGCCAGTGGAGGTACACGCCGACGTACTACAACGGCGAGCCTGTCGAGGTGCTCCTGACGATCACGGTGGTGTTCGAGCTCATCAAGTAGGGGCGTCCCGCCCAGAATAGCGGTGCCGTGGCGCGCCGACCGCGAGTTGCCCCGCGCACGCCGCGGGTCAGTTGCGCCGCAGGACGCCGAGCGTGATGTGCGAGGGTAGCTCCGCCGACCGATACACCCGCTGGGTCGCCGCCCGGAAATCGTCCTCCGTCGCGTTGTAGATGTCGACGAACGTCTGTGGGTTCCGATCGATCACCGGGAACCACGAGCTTTGCACCTGCACCATGATGCGGTGGCCCGCCTTGAAAGTGTGGAAGCGGTCGCGCAGATCGAACTCGAGACGGGTCGGCTCGCCGGGGACCATCGGGGACGGGGTTTCGTAGCTGTTGCGGAACTTGGCGCGGAACACCTCGCCGGCGAGCAACATCTGGAAGTCGCCCATGGGCACCGGGCAGGCGTCATTGTTCGGTGCGTCGCCCGGATAGACATCGATGAGCTTGACGATGAAGTCGGAATCCGTTCCCGTCGTCGACGCATGCAACGTGGCGATGATCGGGCCGGCGATGGTGACGTCCTCGGTCAGTACCTCGGACTCGTAGACCAGCACGTCCGGCCGGGTGGCGGCGAAGCGCTGGTCCTCGATCATCCACAGGTGCCCCTGGGTGGTGCGGTACTCGGCCGAAAACGGCACCGGCTTGTCCGGGTCGCTGATGTACTCGTCGAAGGCGCCGGCAGCCCCGGTCGCTGCGGGTGCCGTCCATGACAAGGTCCCGCCAGGGCCGAGATACAACGGTGTTCGCTCGACGCCGGGCGGCGGCCACTGATCGAAACGGCGCCACTGGTTGCTCCCGGTCTCGAACACGATCGCCTCGGTTCCGGCCCACTCTCCCTCGTCGCGCAGGTAGTGGCTGAAGAAGGGGTGCTGCACCTCGTCCTGAAACGTCCTCGAGGTAGCGTCGTCGAAACCGATACAACCGAGGGACGTCCCGTCCATGCTGCGCCAGCCGCCGTGCAGCCAGGGGCCGACGACCAGCGTGCTCTGGTTGACCGGGTTCTCCTCTTCCATCGTGTAGTAGATCGACATCGGGCCGTAGAAATCCTCGGCGTCGAACCACCCGGCGACGTTGAGCACCGGGTGCGTGATGTCGTCGAGGCTCAGGAGGGCGTTCTGGTTCTGCCAGTACTCGTCGTAGGTGCCGTGCTCCATGAACTCGTTCCACGCCGGGACGTCGTCGTGGAAGAACTGCTCGTTGATGTTCGAGATCGGTCCGATATCGAGGAAGAAGTCGTAGCCCCACGGAGTGCCGTAGTCGAAGGCCCCGGCGCGCGCCTCGGTGGGCACGTCGCGGCGGCGGGCGTTGCGCGACAGCCAGCCGAAGGCGTACATCAGGCGGAAGGCGCCGTTGTGGTGCCAGTCGTCGCCGATGAACATGTCGGAGGGTGACGCCTGCGGCGAGGACGCCTTCAACGCCGGGTGGGCGCCCACCATCCCCATGACCGTCTGCCAGCCGGGGTAGGAGATGCCCCACTGCCCGACGCGGCCGTTGTGGTTCGGGATGTTGTTCAACACCCACTCGATCGTGTCGTAGTTGTCGGTGCTCTCGTCGGCGTCCGTCGGCCCGGCGTCGGGGCCGTTGAGCGGCTTGATCACCCGGAACTCGCCCTCGGACCGGTACGTGCCGCGCGCGTCCTGGTAGACGAAGATGTAGCCGTCGCGATCGAACTGCTCAGTCGGGCCCAGGGGACGGCGGTAGGCGTCCGGCTCGTAGGGGCGGATCGAGTAGGGGGTCCGGAACAGCATGATCGGGTACCGGCGCGACGTGTCCTTCGGCGTGTAGACGATCGTGTAGAGCTCGATGTCGTCCCGCATCGGCACCATGTACTCGGTTTTGTCGTAGTGCTCGCGGGGGTCGAACGCTTGCGGTCCGGGCGCGGGCACGGCCGGGGGCGCGGCAGTGACGGCGAGCATGAGAAACCCGAGCAGTGCGCCGATTCGCATGGCCTGGATTCTGTCGGGGACCGAGGAGTTCGTCAACGGTCTGGGCGCGACGATTCCTTACCTATGTGATATTTTTCTATTGAAAGTAAGGGGGACACCTTGGCTCGCGCGACCGTCACATCCAAGGGACAGATCACGATCCCGAAGGAGATCCGCGACCGGCTCGGCTTGAGTCCCGGTGACGGACTCGAGTTCACCGTCGACGCCGAGGGGAAGCTGGTGGGAAACCCGATACGAAAGACCGGGGCGGAGGACCTTGCCGGGTGCCTCGGCCACCTGGCCGGGGCCGAGCCCGTCAGCCTCGCCGAAATGGACGATGCGATCCGTCGCGCCGCCGCCGAGCGGGATCTGCGCTCGCGCGGGAAGGGCAAGAAACCCATCCTGGCTCTGGGCGACGGCGGCGGTGGATCCGGGGGCGAGCCGGCCGGATGATCGCCGTCGACGCCAACGTCCTGCTGCGCTTCCTGATCGGCGACGACCCGGTCCAGAGCCCGAAGTCTGTCGAGTTGGTCGAACGGGCCGTGCAGGAGCAGCAGCGCATCTTCGTCGCAGACGTCGTGCTGTGCGAGATCGCCTGGGTGTTGCGGTGGGTGTATCGGGCGCCGAAGCGAGACATCGTCGCCACGTTCCGCCGGCTCCTCGCCACGCGCTCCTTCCATGTCCGAAGCCGAATGGCGGTCGAGCGTGCCTTGCAGAGCTACGGCGCCGGGCGAGGCGATTTCGCCGACTACCTGATCGGCGAGGCCGCCGCTGCGGCCGGTGCACACACGATCTACACGTTCGACAAGGCGCTGCGCGACGAGGCAGGCTTCTCGCTGCTGACCTGATCAGCGCTGTTCGCGGCGCGCCCCGGTGAGATCGTCCGTGCTCTGCTTCTGCACGATGAAGCGATGGAAGAAATCGTCCGTCGCGTTGAAGGCGAGCAGCCAGCGGTCGTACAGCAGTGAATCGTGCACGTCGTCCGGAAAGACGATCAGCTCGTAATAGATGTCGTGGGCGCGGAGCAGCTGGACCAGGCCGGTGGTTTGCCGGAACGGCACGTTGCGGTCGTCGTCGCCGTGCAGCAGCAAGACCGGCGAGCGCCAGGTGTCGATCGCCCCGATCGCCGAGGACGTATAGCTCACGTCGTTCGGATCGACGGTGTTTCCTCGCAGGTGGACGCCGGCGAGGTCGACTCCGGCGGAGAAGATGTCCGAATTTCGCGCCAGCCCCTGAGCGGTGAGGATGCCGCCGTATGACAGGCCCCAGAGGCCGATGCGCTCGGGGTCGACGTCCGGCCGGTCGCGCAGGTACTCGCCGGCCGCCAGGACGTCCTGGTATTCGGAGTTGCCGCGCCCGCCGGTGTTCGGAGCGTTGCGAAACTCGCGTCCGTACCCGATGCCGCTGCGGTAGTTCACCGAAATGGTCACATAGCCCTGCGATGCGAAGTACTGATTGATGGCGTAGGCCATGTGATAGAAGTGCATGTAGTGGTAGCCGAGCAGCATCTGCCGGCGGGGACCGCCATGCGTGAACAGCATCGCGGGCCGTCGCTCGCCCGGCTGGATGTCGGCGGGGAGAAACAGCTGGTTGTGGAACTCGACCCCGTCGGCCGCTGTCAGCACGACGTTCTCCGGAACGACGTGGTGCTGCGAGGGGAACTCCTCATCGAGCTCGGGAAAGATGACCCGGGCCGTGCTCGCGCCCTCGTCGACGACGGCGACCGATAGAGGCCGGTCATGTGCGGCCGTGAGGGTCGCCACCCCCCCGGACGGCAGCGCCGCCGGGTAGGTCTCGATCTCGTCGCCCGAGGTGATCTGCACGGGAGCCCCGCCTGCCGTTGGCGTTCGCCAGATGTGCCGCCGGTCGATGTCGCCGGCGTTGGTGGCGTAGAACAGGTAGCGGCCGTCCGGTGAGACCGAGACGAACTCGGCGATGCCTTCGCCCGGCGTCAGCTCGACCGGTGGTGCGGTTGACGCGCCGGACGGCGCCGAGGTGCTGAAGACGTGGCCGTATGGGCTCTTTTCGGGTTCGCCGGCGGCGGGGACCGGAACCGAGTAATAGCGCTGCCAGTTCTCCGGCTCGGCCTGGAAGACGAGATGCTCCCGGGTCCACTGGAAGTTGCGGGGCTGGAGAGCGTTGTCTCCCGGGCGGCTGTGCCAGATCTCGCGGCCGACGCCCGTCGCCACGTCGGCGACCCAGAACGACAGGGTGTGGCCACCGGCGAACGCCGCCCGCCGAAGACCGTCGATCTCGCCGCCGCCGCGGCCCCCGAAGCCGCGCCCGCCGCGACCACCTCCACCGCCGCCCGCGACCTGCTGGCCGAACGGCTGGCCGGGCCTGCGGATGAACGCCACCCGTGATCCGTCGGGCGAGAACGTCGGGCTGGAGTCGTAGTCGACGTTCGGCGCCAGGTAGCTGACCTGACGCCGATCGACGTCGTAGACGCCGATCAGACTGTGGTCGCCGCGCTGGGAAACGAAAGCGACGTGGCTTCCCGCGGGTGACCAGACCGGGTTCGAGTTCGTGCCGAAGGCGGTGAACAGCTGGGTATCCGCGTCGGTGCCGCGGGCGGCGGACAGCGTCGGGTCGACCGGCGCCCGGTGAATCTGCCCGCCGCGGGCGAACAGGACCCAGCGGCCGTTGGGCGACAGCCGCGGGTCGGCGCCCTCGGCGATGCGCCAGGCCGGACCGCCGCTGGTGCGTACGCCCCAGATGGCGCGCTCGGCACCGTCGGCAGCGCTCGTCGGGTTGGCGATCCAGCCGTCTCGGTTCGGCGTATGGCCGCGCACGAACACCGCGACCGCGCCGTCGTCCGACAGACGGATGTCGGTCATGTCGTTGCCGTCGTCTTCGGTGACGTCGGTCAGCTTCCGGGGCGAGAACTCGGGCGCAGCCGCGGTGTAGACGTTGCGCATACCTCGTTCATAGGAGATCCACGCGATCCGGTCGCTGGCCTTCGCCGCGGTCAGCTCCACGGGATATGCCGGGGCGAGGATCTGCTCGATCGTGTAGGGCCCCTCGCCGGACGCCTGAGCCGCGGCCGCGGCGGTTGTCGCTACGGCCGCGCCTTCGGGAGCGGCTGCCGCGCTGGCCGGAGAGGTTGCCGTGCTGACCGCAGCGGTTGCGGCGCCCGCCGACGAAATGGCCGCGGGAGCGATGCCGCCGGTGAGCACGAGGAAGAAGAGAACGAGCGAGAACGCCTTCACGGTACGCGGCATCGACAGACCTCCGGGTTGGTAGACGTCGACGCGATTCTAGCCGACTCCCCGCAGCAACAACATGGATGACGAGCGGGACAGGCAGAGGCCCCGGCTTGCGAAGTCAGCAAAGTTGAGTAACTATCAAGTCAGCGATGATGAGTTGGCGAGAGGAGGATGTCATGAGTCGCAAAGCGCTCGGTGAGCTCGAGCACCTGTTACTCGTTGCTATCGTGAGACTGGGGGCCGGTGCTTACGGGGCGGCGGTGATCGAGGAGATCGAGGATCAGACCGGCCGGGCCGTCTCGCACGCGGCGGCTTACATTGCGCTGCAGCGCCTCGAGCGCAAGGGGATGATCTCGTCGCGTGATGAGATCTCCCGCGACGGCCGCGGCGGCAGGGCACGTCGCTATTTCACCGTTTCCGAGGCCGGTCTGGAGAAGCTGCGCGAATCGGCCAGTGCCCTCTTCGGCATCTGGCAGGGCGTCGATCCGGCGCTGCGGGGCGAAGCCGAATGACCTCTTCGCGTTTGCAGGGCAGGCCCCCCCGAGTCGCGACGATCCTGGTACACGCCGTACTTCCGGCGCGCCATCGCGCGGTCTACCTCGCCGAGCTCGAGGAGCGTTTCCGGCTCCGCGCCGAACGGCATGGTGGCGCCGCGGCCCGCCGTTGGTACTGGATGCAGGCGTGGGGCTTCGTCGTCAGGGTGCCGGTCCAGCGAATCGCGGCCGTGGCTCGGCGCGACTTCGCGCGGAGCGACACGGCACGGCGCGACACCGCGCGGCGTGACACCGCACGCAACGACACGGCTCGGCGCGACTCCGCAGGGAGCGGCCCATACCGGGGTGCGGGGCTGTTCGCCTCTGTCGGCCGCGATCTCGGCTATGCCGCGCGCTCGCTCCGGTCCCGACCCGGGTTCACCCTTCCCGCGATCGCGATTCTGGCGCTGGCGATTGCCGCCAACGCGGCGGTCTTGAGCATCGTGGACAACGTCCTGCTACGTGGGCTTCCGCTCCCGGATCCCGACGGGATCTCGATGCTGTGGGATGTGCGCCCGCCATCATCCCCGTACCCCGGGCGCGTGCCGGTCTCGTACAATCACTACCTGGACTGGAAGGATCGGGACGACCTGTTCGAGCAGGTTGTTGCCATGGAGACCCTGCAGCCGTCGATCGAGACGAGCGACTACCCCCTGCGGGTCCACGGGATGATGGTCTCCGGGGACATGTTCGCGATGCTCGGCGCCTCCGCGGCGTTGGGCCGTACGCTGCTGCCGGAGGACGACCGACCGGGTGCTGACCCCACGATCGTGATCAGCGACCGTTTTTGGCGGCGGGCGTTCGAGGCCGATCCGCGGATCGTCGGCCGGACGGTCCGCATCGACAACCGGGCAGCCACGGTCGTCGGTGTGATGCCTGCCGATTTCTGGTACTTCGACCCTTATATGTTCGGGCGTTCCAAGGGCGAGCGGGAGAACGCCCAGCCGGATGTGTTCCGGCCGCTCAGCGCCCGCGATTGGAGCGGGCTCGAGGACTACGCAGCCCTGCGGGTGATGGCTCGGCTGCGGCCGGAGGTCAGCATCGAGGCGGCCGGCATGGCGCTCGCGGCGGCGCGAGCCGCGGAGGCCGCCGAGGCCCCGGAGGACGAGGCACAGCGGCTCGGCGTCGACGTGGCGTCGCTGTCCGACGAAGTTCTCGGCGGCATGAGATCCGAGCTGCTCTGGCTCCAGGCGGCCGTCACGTTGTTGCTGTTGATTGCCTGCGTCAACGTCATGAGCCTGGTGCTGGCGAAGGCCAGCGCCCAGCGGAGCGAGTTGGCGGTGCGTGCCGCTCTCGGCGCCGGACGCGGCGCCCTCGTCCGTCTCGCCGTCGCCGAAAGCGTTCTTCTGGGCGCCGCCGGCGGCACGGCGGGCATTCTTGGCGCCTATGCGATCGGCGGGGTCATCCTGCGCATCGCCCCGCGTGAGCTGCCGCTCGCGCACCGTGTCGACATCGACCTCCGGGTGGCGATCATCAGCGCGGCCATCGCGCTGGCCGCCGGGCTGGTCGCGGGTGTTTTGCCGGTGTTGAGCCTCGACTTCAAGTCGCTGACCCGCAGCCTGCGCTCGAGCTCACGGAATGTCGCCGGGAGTGTCTTCGGCTCCCGCTCGCGCTTCACCCTGGTGGCGGCCGAGGTGGCGATGACGTTGGTCCTGCTGATCGGAGCTACGGTAGCCACCCGCAGCTTCATCGGGTTGTGGCGCACCGACCCGGGCTTCGACGCGGGCTCCGCATTGACGTTCTTCTCCACCCTCTCCACACCTGCGGAAGAAGAGCCGCACTACGAGTTTCACACCCGTTTGCTCGATGAGCTGCGCAGCATTCCCGGTGTGGAATCGGTGGGCGCCACGACCCATCTGCCGTTCAGCAACTGGGGGGTGAACATGCGGTTCTTCGTCGGAGGAGGCGACCAGCCGCTCGACGACGCCCTCCGGGTAGACGGCCGTTGGGTGACCGAAGATTACCTACAGACCATGCGCATCGCGGTGTTGGCCGGCCGCGGCTTCAACCGCGCCGACGACGCGAGCTCCGAGCCCGTCGTCATCGTCAATCGCGCCTTCGCCGATCGTTTCTTCGACGGGGCTGCGCCGGATCAACTCGTCGGGCGGAGTCTCGGCGTTGTCGTCCACCGGGAGGGCCCGCAGCTCGTGCAGCACCGCGTCGTCGGCGTCGTCGACAACGTCAAGCATTCGCGCCTGTCCGAGGATCACCTGCCGATGATGTACGCCGCGCTGCGACAGAGCCCGCCGATCTTCCTGCGTTTCGTCGTCCGAACCGAGAACGACCCGCGGGCGCTGGTGCCGACGGTCCGGCGTCTCGCCGCGGCGATCGACCCGCGCCAGCCGCTCACCGAGATCTACGACCTCCGGGCACTTGTCGCCGAGTCGCTCACCGAGGAGCGGTTCTATGCGCAGCTGTTGAGCGCCTTCGGGCTCGTCGCCTTCGGACTCGCCGCCGTCGGTGTCTACGGGTCGGTCACCTACAGTGCTCGCGTGCGCCTGCGGGAGGTCGGCGTGCGCATTGCCTTCGGGGCACAACCGCGCTCCGTCCGTAGGCTCATCGTGAAACAGGGCATGCTCCCGGTCGTCACGGGTATCGCCATCGGCTGCGCCGGCGCGGCGATTCTGCTGCGGGGCCTGGAGTCACTGCTGTACGGTGTTTCGGCGTTCGACCCGGTCAGCTTCGCCGGCGGCGCGTTGACGTTCGCGGTGGCTGCCGCGATCGCGTCGGCGATTCCCGCGTGGCGCGCGTCGACCCTCGATCCGGTAACCATCCTCCGATCCGAATAGGGATAGGGCCGCTTCGGGGTGTCTTCCCGGCGGGTTGCGACCCGCCCCACGAAGGCGGAAGCTCGCGCCTTGCTCGGGGAGCAGGGCCCCATCGGGCATCGGGCGACGGCAGGGAACGGGATTATGGCATAGCATGGGGCCGCCACGCCGCGTCCCCGGCTTCCCGAGAGCCGCTCCTCGAGCAACGGACCGGTCGGTGCGGCCACGATCCTACGCTGTGCATGACCACGTGAGGAACGCATGGGGTACTCCACTCGCTCGACCTTGACCTTGCTGTTTGCCGTTGTCCTGCTCGCCGGCACGCCTCCTTCACCGGCGGAGCCGACGCCGCAGAGCACCAAGGCACTCGTAGGCGGCCGCATCATCGACGGCTTCGGCGGCAAGCCGATCGAGAACGGCGTCATCGTCGTCGACGGCGAGCGCATCGTGGCCATGGGCCCCGAGGCCGAGGTCGAGATCCCGGCCGGGGCCGAGATCGTCTCCACCGAAGGGATGAGCGTTCTTCCCGGCTTATGGGACATGCACGTTCATCTGATGATCGTCGGCCACAGCGACTACGACCACTGGGATCGCACCTATCCTGCGGTGTTTGGCGACACCATCATGCCCGCCGCCGCCAAGCAGCTCCTGCACGCGGGCGTCACCAGCGCCCGCGACCTCGGCGCCCCACTCGACGACATCCTCGCGGTGCGCGACGCCGTCAACCGCGGTGAGATCGAGGGGCCGACGCTGTACGTCTCGGGGCCGTTCATTCAGCACGAGCCCTATCCGGGCACCGAGCAGTTTCGCTGGGGGGTCGACGGTCCCGACGACGCCCGCGCCAAGGTGAGCCGGCTGGCCGAGGCCGGCGTCGACGTCATCAAGCTCATCGACCAGGACCAGATGACGATGGAAGAGGTGCAGGCCGTGGTCGACGAGGCGCACGCGCACGGCCTGCCGGTCGTGGCGCACTCGCATCGACCCGAGGAGATCCGCCGTGGGATTGCCGCCGGCGTCGACAACTTCGAGCATACCGGCCTCGGCACCATGCCCGAGTACCCCGAGGATGTATGGGAGCTGATCAAGGGGCGGGCCAACACGCTCTATTGGACGCCGACGATCACGCCGCTGCTGCTGTACGAGTACACCCGGGACAATCCCGAGCGGATCGACGATGAGCGCTGGCACGAGGGATTGCCGGCGGAGATCGTCGACGACGTGCGCGCCTCGCTCGAGGACTTGCAGCGTTTGCCCTACTACCAACTCATGCCCATTCGCCGGCCGACGCTGCCGCGCAAGATCCAGCAGCTGCGGGACGCCGGCGTGGTAATGCTGATCGGCACGGATTCGGGAGTGCCGCTCACGTTCCACACCGATTCGACCTGGCGCGAGATCGACTACTGGGTGGAGGAGTTCGGCTTCGACGTGATGGACGCGATCCGCGCCGCCACCTACTGGCCGTCGGTGATGATGGGCGTATCGGATGAGGTCGGCACGCTGGCCGAAGGCAAGGTCGCCGACATCATCGCCGTGCGCGGCGACGTGCTCCGCTACCCGTCGCTTCTGCAGGATGTCGATTTGGTGATGCACCGGGGGCGCCGGGTCCGCTAGGAGGCCGTGCTTCCACCAACGGCCTCCTAATCGCCGAGTGGCGGCGAGCTGCGACGGTATCAGTGCGCTTACGGCTCGGCGGCCGCGACGCTGGGGCGTGATTCTTTCGTGAGATACGTTCGATAACGTGCCGCTGTTCGGCTCGAAAGCGAACCCACGGAAGGCCCGCCATGAGCAATCGCAAGTCGATTCTCGTCGTCGAGGACGACGAACACATTTCCCGGCTCGTCCAGCTGCATCTCGGCGACGCCGGGCACGACGTCCGCGTCGTGTCGACGGTTGCCGAGGGCAGCGTGTGCGCGACGCGCGACGATGTCGACCTCATCGTTCTCGACCTCACCTTGCCCGACGGCGACGGGCTCGAGCTCTGCCGTCGGCTGCGCGCAAAGGGCGATCACACGCCGATCTTGATCCTCACCGCCCGCGATGCCGAGATCGACCGCGTCCTCGGGCTCGAGCTGGGCGCGGACGACTATCTGACCAAGCCCTTCGGCATCCGCGAGCTGGTCGCCCGGGTGAAGGCGATCCTCCGGCGGGTGGACTTGTCGACCGGGAGCGAGCGCGATACGAGCGGGCCGATCACGGTCGAGGACCTGCGCATCGACCCCCGCAAGCGTGACGTGCGCGTCGCCGGGCGTCCGGTCCGATTGACCGCGAAAGAGTTCGACCTTCTGCTTCACTTCGCCCGCCAGCCGGGGCGTGTGTACACCCGAAGTCAGCTCCTCGACCTCGTGTGGGGATACACCGCGGGTTGCTACGAGCACACCGTCAACTCACACATCAACCGGCTGCGCGGCAAGATCGAGAAAGACCCCAGCCACCCGCGCTACATCAACACCGTGTGGGGGGTCGGCTACAAGTTTCTGGACGCCGACGGAGCGGCGGAGTAGGGGGGGCCGGCGGATGAGGACGCTGTACGCGAAGCTTTCGGCAGTACTGCTGCTTCTGCTCCTCGTGGTAGGCACGGTCACGGCTGCGCTGACCGTGCGTACGAGCCGCCTGTACATGCAGGAGGTGCAGCAAAACCTCCATCGCGGTCTGGCCGCCAAGGTACTGGAAGACCAGCCGCTGATCGAAGACGCCGCCGGCCGTGACGAGGCGCTGCAACGGATCTTCGAGGACCTGATGTTCATCAACCCCGACCTCGAGGTCTATTTGCTCGACGACGGAGGTCGCGTGCTCGGCTACGCGGCGCCGCCGGGACGTGTGCAGCAGGAGGCCGTGGAGCTGGCGCCGATACGTGCGTTTCTTGCCGGCGATACGTTGCCGATACTCGGGACCGATCCACGCAACCCGGAGGCCGGCAACATCTTCTCGGTCGCCGCGATTGGCGAACCGCCCAGCGGCTACCTGTACATCGTCGTGGCCAGCGAGGAGCTCAGCTCGGTGGCCTCGATGGTGGCGACGAGCTACATCCTGCGCACCGGTGTCGGCCTCGTAGCCGGGAGCCTGGCCGTCGCCTTGATCGGTGGCCTGCTGCTGTTCCGCCGGTTGACGCGCCGGTTGCGGAGTCTCTCGGCCGACATGGCGACATTCGAAGCCGACGTGCTGAGAGACGCCGCCGTTGCCGACGGGGCGGGCAGCGGGGTCGGGGACGAGCTCGACGCCCTCGAACGCCGATTCGTAGACATGAGTCAGCGGATCTCGAGGCAGCTCGAGCAGCTCGAGCAGCTGGATCAGGAACGACGTACCCTGCTGGCGAACATCTCCCACGACGTCCGCACGCCCCTGACCCACCTGCAGGGATACCTCGAGACGGCGCTCTTGAAGGGCAACTCACTCTCGGAAGACGAGCGACGCGAGTACCTGCAGATCGCGGTGCAGCGCAGCGAGCAGCTCGGCCGATTGATCGCCGACCTACTGGATCTCGCCAAGCTCGAGGCCCCGGGCATGCGCGTGGAGAAGGAAGAGTTCTCGATCGCCGAGCTGGTCCAGGATGTCGCCCAGGCGTTCGAGCTGGCGGCGCGCAAGCGCGGCGTGCAGCTCGACGTGCGTATCGCAGCGGCCCGAGCCCGGGTAAACGGCAACCTGGGAACGCTCGAGCGCACCCTGCAGAACCTGATCGAGAACGCCGTGCGCTACACGCGGCCCGGCGATCGGATCGAGGTGATCGTCGCCGGCGGTCGCGACCTCGTCGAAGTCGCGATTCGCGACAACGGCCCGGGGATCCCCCCGGACCAGCTGGAGCACGTGTTCGACCGCTTCTACCGCGGTGGGGGCCGCCGCAGCGGTCCAGAGGAGGGCTCGGGCCTGGGGCTTTCGATCGCCCGGCGCGCCCTGCAGATACACGGCGCCGACCTGGCCTGCGAAAGCAAGGTGGGAGAAGGAACGACCTTCCGCTTCTCCCTGGCGTGCGTCGCCGGCAGCGCCTGAGCGTTAACAAATCGTGATTTTTGCGTGAACGGGGCGTGAGAGGCGCCGGCCATTCTCGACGATGGCAGCACTTCCTCACATCCCCTGAATCGACAAGGAGCACGATTCATGAGACATCGACTCATTGCCGCGGCCGTCTGTGCGCTCGTCCTGGCTGCAGTCAGCATAACGCTGTCGCCGGAGGCGGCGGCTCAGGCACGTCTCAACTACCGCGTCACGATCTACAACCTGACCTACGACCAGGTCTTCAGCCCGCCGCTGGTGGTCACCCACAAGTCCGACGCCAGCGTCTTCCGGTCCGGCTATCCGGCCAGCCCGGGCTTGAGGAATCTCGCCGAGGACGGCGGCAACGCAGCGTTGCGGCTGGAGCTCGCCCTGAGCCCGGACGTAATGACCCTCGTCGCTGCCACCGCCCCGATACCCCCCGGCGGCTCGGCATCGTTCGACGTCGCCGCGCAAGGCAACTTCGACCGCCTCAGCGCCGTCGGCATGCTGGTGACCACGAACGACGCGTTCTTCGGTCTCGACGGCTTCGACATCGATTCCGACGCCTTCAGCAATCGTTCCTCGGCGATGGTGTTCGCGCCGGCGTACGACGCGGGGACGGAGAACAACAACGAGTTGTGTGCCTTCATCCCCGGGCCTCCTTGCGGTAACGGCGGTGTGCCGGACATGGCCGGGGCAGAGGGCTACGTCCACATCCACCGGGGAATCCACGGAACCGGCGACCTCGACGCGGCCCGGTTCGACTGGCGCAACCCGGTGGCCAAGATCGTCGTTACCCGGCTGCGCTGAGCCGGCTGCGCTGAGCCGGCTGCGCTGAGCCGACGGGGCTGCGACGCGTCGGCCGCGCGCGTCACCCTTCCCGGCGACTCGTTCATCCGGTAGCGAATGGTGCCGGCGGACGATCGCGCGGGAACACACGGGGCGGGGAGGCGAGTGAGCTCTTGCTCGCCTCCCCGAGGCCCCCGTCGATATCCCGGTCCCTTACTGCGACACCTCGGGAAGCCACCGATCTTCCAGGACCTCCAGCAGTGACGACGCTTCCTCACCGCCGGCGCGCACGACCACCCGGAAGACACCCGGCCAGACCGCGGGACCCTGATTGGCGTTGGGATTCTGCGGGTTCGCGCGCAGGTTCCACTGCACCCGGTTGAGCCCGGCCCGGCCGGTGCCCTCGAGGTCGCGGACGACGTCGCCGGTAACCGCATCCAGGATCTGGATCTCGACGCTCGCGCCGGCATCGGCGGACAGGTGGTACTGGATCGACGTGCCGGCGGGAGCGTTTTCGCCGAGCCAGTTCTTGTCGCCGGTCACCGAGCGGGAGCGCATCGGGTTCCCCTTCCACAGGACCGCCGGGCGCGGCTGGAACAGGTGCAACGGAGCCGCGACCGCCTCGGGTGTGAGCGCCTGCAGCGCGGTGACGTCGTCCAAGATCCAGACGCTCCGACCGTGGGTTGCGAGCACCAGGTCGTTGTCCCGCGGATGCACCAGCACGTCGTCGATCCGAACCACCGGCAGGTTCGGCATGAACCGCTCCCAGCTGTCGCCGCCGTCGAGGGAAACGAAGAAGCCGAACTCAGTCCCGACATACAGCAGGTCCGGGTTCTTCGGGTCCTGGCGAACCGTGTTGACGTTGCCGTATTCGGGCAGGTTGGCGGTGATGCTCTCCCATGTTTCGCCGTAGTCACGGGTGACGTAGACGTACGGCGACATGTCGCCGTTCTTGTGCCCGTCGACCGAGGCGAACGCGGTAGCGGTGTCGTGGTGCGACGCCTCGACCCGCGAGATGTAGTGCTGCGTGGTCCCGCCGGGCAGGTTGACGCTGACCTCCGTCCAGCTGACGCCCCCGTCGCGGCTGACCTGGATGTTCCCGTCGTCGGTTCCCGCCCACAGGATGCCGGGCACCAGCGGCGATTCGGCCACCGTGGTGATCGTGCTCCAGCTGCTGACGCCGTCGTTGCGCGACGGAATACACTCGACGCCCCGCTGATTCTGCCGGCAGCGTTCGACGGCATTGTAGAAGCCCATGATCTGGATCTCGTCGCGGTCGATGTTCTTCGACAGGTCGGGGCCCATCGTCCAGGTGTCGCCGCGGTTTCTCGAGGTGAAGAAGCGATTCGCGCCGGCGTGAATCGTGTCCGAATTGTGCGGCGAGATGATGAACGGCGTGTTCCAGTTCCAGCGGATTTCCGTCTCCGGGTCGGGGGCCGGGGCGATATTGGATTCCGCCCCGGCTTGCCCCCCGCGGCCACCGCGCCCGCCCCGAGCACGCGGCCGGATGCTTCCGCTCGAGCCGGTGCGCAGATCGCCGCGCCGGATGTTGCCGTTCTGCGACTCCGAGTAGAAAACGTTCGGATCGGTCGGGTCCACGGCGGTGTAGAAGCCGTCGCCGCCGCCGATGCGATACCAGTCCTGCGACAGGATCGGCCCTTGCCGCACGGAGCTGGGTCCGCACCAGCTTCCGTTGTCCTGCAGGCCGGTGCAGACGTAATACGGCCTGCGCATGTCAACCGAGGCGTGATAGGGCTGGCCGACGGCCCAGCTGCGCAACGACTCCCACGTCTCGCCCTGGTCCCAGGTGATGTCGATCGAACCGTCGTTGCCGATCAAGATGTGGTCGTGGTCATCAGGGTCGATCCAGACGGCGTGCTGGTCGACGTGGCCGTACCCGCTGAGCACCTCGAACGTGATCCCTCCGTCGCGCGACTTGTGGACCCTCTGGTCGACCACGTAGACGACCTGCGGATCCTGCGGCGAGACGCGGATCTGACTGAAATACATCGGGCGGCCGTTCTCGTTGCTCCGGAAGATCCAGCTCTCTCCCTTGTCGCCGGAGCGCCAGATGCCATTCCACTGCGGATCGCCGGGCAATCGTCCCTCGCGCGCCATCTCCGTCCACTCCGCCGTCTCCTCCTCACTGAGCGGTTCCTCGCGGTCCGCGGCCACTTCGATCTGCGCGTACACGACATCGGGATCGGCCGGCGTCATCGCCAGCGCGATCCTGCCCATGGTGCCGTTCGGCAGGCCGTTGCCTTCCAACCGGTTCCAGGTGTCACCGCCGTCGGTCGACCTCCAGATGCCGCTCCCGGGTCCGCCGCCAACGAAGCAGCAGGCGGTGCGGCGCCGCTGATAGGTGGCGGCGAACAGCACGTCGGGGTTGGACGGATCGATGACGAGGTCGGTGGCTCCCGTGTCCTCGTCGACGAAGAGTGTTTTCTCCCAGGTATTTCCGCCGTCGCTGCTCTTGAAGACACCGCGCTCCGGATTGGCGCCGAACAAATGGCCATTGGCGGCGATCCAGACCGTGTCCGCGTCGTCAGGGTGCACGACGACCCGGGCGATCGACTGCGTCTCGCGCAGCCCGACGTGGGTGAACGTTTCGCCGCCGTCGGTGCTCTTGTACACCCCTTCGCCAAACGACGAGCTCTGGCGGTTGTTGGCCTCGCCGGTGCCGACGTAGACGACGTCCGGGTTCGACGGCGCGATACCGATCGCGCCGATCGAGTGGGTTCCGTAAGTGTCGAAGACCGGGCGGAACGTGGTGCCGTTGTTCGTCGTCTTCCACAGGCCGGCGGTGGCAAAACCGACCAGCCAGGTCTTCTTGTCATCGGGGCGCACGGCAATGTCGTCGACGCGTCCGCCCTGCCCGGTCGGCCCGATCGAGCGCCAGCGGAACCCCTGCAGCAGCGGGTGGTCCGGCGCATTGATCATCGATGCTTGCGCCTGCGGCGCTGCCAGGGACGTGTCGGCGGTGGACGAGAGAACGACGAGCGCAAGAATCGCGATGGCGGTCGCGGATCGACGAAGCAGCATGTTTCCGACCTTTCGGCTGTGACCCAGGGTTCGTGCTTGCGCCAGTCTAGTCGAGTTTGGGTTGGTGTCCGAGGGGGGGGAGGTTGTCGGGGGTGGGGTATGGAGGTGACCGGGGGGGCGGGGGGACGCAGGTACGCTCCGGGGTGAAGGTGCGCTTGAGGACGTCGGGGCACGAACCAGCGACGGACCGGCCGACGAAGGCGTCGCCCCTCCGGATTTCTCATATGCGCAAAGCACCCCGTGCGCGCACCTACGTCCCCCCGCCCCCCCTCTGGCACCGACAAAGCAACCGACGAACCGGCCCGCCTCCCGTCACCAACTGCTGAAGACGTGGCTCGAGGTGGACGAGCCACCTCGGCGGCGGCTCAGCGGGAGCGTTTTCCGGCATCCGTGGGGCGGTCCGAACGCTGTTGTTGGCGGTAACTACCCGGCTTCGGCGACACGCTTAACGCCCGGATGCCGGAAAACACTCCCCGTCGCCGAGGGGGTTGGTTGCCACGCTTGGTGCTCCAAAACTCCGCCTGGCGGCCGGGTTGGTGGGGCCGACGTGTCGGACCGGTCGGAGCGGCGGCGGGTCTGGGGTTTGACGAGCTTGGCTGGCTGAACGCTCCTTATTTGACGTTGGGGAGGACGGCGGGGTGGAGCGGCGGCGCCGATCCGGGTACGAAGGCGCCTCGATGCGAGTGTCGCTCCGTGCTCGTCGTCATTCCCGGAGAGCAATCCCACCAACGTCAAATAAGGAGCGTTCAACTCCCCAAGCTCTGCAAACCCCCGCATCGCCCGATCGCCATCGCTTGGCCGCCAGCAACCTCACCCACATCTACCGAACGGATAAGCCGCCGCCATCCGTGGCAACCCCACTATTCCGGCGAGGGGGAGGGTTTTCCGGCATCCGGGCGTTAAGCGTGTCGCCGAAGTGGGGTAGTCATCGCCGACAAGAGCGTTCGGACCGCCCCACGGATGCCGGAAAACGCTCCCGCTGAGCCGCTGCCGAGGTCACTCGGCCTCCTCGAGTCACCTCTTTAGCGGTCGGTGGCGGGAGGCCGGGAGTTGCGCCGGTTGCTCGGGCGGTGCAGAGGGCGGCGGGAGAGGGGTCGGGGGCCGGAGCGGGCGGATCCGCGGGGCCCCAGGCGACGCGCGGCTTTCCGAGAATCGATGCGCAGCATCATCCTTCTTGATGCCGCGCGCTTGCATGGGGAGCGGAGGGACCCGCGAGGCCCCCGGCCCCTCTCCCGACCGCCCGGCCACCTCCCCGCCACCCCCCCAACCCCACCGCCCGACCACCTCCTACGCCATCGGCAAGATCCCCGAGATCAACCGCGCCTGGTCCACCGCATCCTCCAGCGTGGTGAAAGCGCCATGAGGAATCCCGGCCTCCGACAGCAGTTCGTCCAGCAGCGTGTCGATCGAGCGCTGAAACTCGAGGTCGATCGAGCGCATGCCGTCTACTTGCAGGTATTCCTCGTTGATCGGCACCTTGATGAGGAGGTCGTAGGTTGCCGACCAGTGCTTGACCAGGCCGAAGAGCTCGGGCTGTCGGCCGAACTTGAGCTCCATGTAGCAGTAGTTGTCGAGCACCGAACGGTCGCAGACTATCTCCGGATAGATCTTGCAGAGCTCGATCTCCCGGCGGATGGTCTCGACCAGGATCCAGGTCTGCGCCTCGAGGCTGGTGTCCTCGTTGATCGGGAACGGGCAGCGGCGGGCAACTTCTTCGAGGAAGCCGACGTTGGCACCCAGGCGCTTGAGGTGCGATGCCATGCCGAAGGCGAGCGTGGTTTTGCCGACGCCGTGGGTTCCGATGAACGCGACCTTCATGTGCCTCGAATCCGTCCTCTCTCGTCGTGGATCTGTTCCGTCCGTGCAATTCTAGGCGATTCTTGCTTCACTCTGATCTTCGCGAGGAGAGTCCGTTGAGGGGATGGGAATGATGCCGATCGCTGCCACGTGCCGGAGCCGCCGGGTCTTCAAGCCGCGCCACCTTGCCGTTCATGTCCTTGCGCTCGCCTTGCTGTTTCTGCCCGGGCGGGCGTTTGCCCAGGAAGGCGATCCGGTCTCGGGTCGCGGTCCCGGGCAGGAGCTGATGTACATCAGCACGCCTACCGTGGCCCCGATTCGTATCCAGTTTCCCGAGGGGTACGACGAGAGCCGGTCTTACACGCTGGTGGTCGGACTACACGGGCACGGGGGCAGGGGAGACGAGTTCTTCACTCCGGCGCCGGCGTTCGCTCAGGCGGGGGTCGTCTACGCGGTGCTGCAAGCTCCCTACGCGTTGGCGATGGCGGGTCGTATCGGCTACAGCTGGAATCTGCGGGGAGTCGACAACGAAGCCGGCGATCAGGGTGAAAACGAGCTCTCGATAGCCTACATCTTGAAGGCGGTGGACACCCTGGTGGAAAAGCTCCGTCCGGAGTCGGTGTATCTGATGGGGTTCTCGCAGGGCGGCACGATGACCTACCAGACAGCCATCGGGCACCACGACCGCTTCGACGGTTTCATGGTCTTCGGCTCGTGGTACCGGCCCGAGTGGTTCAGCGAGGAAGAGGTCGCGGCGGGCAATCACCTGCGCGTCTTCGTCGGGCACGGGCGGCAGGACAGTGTGGTCGAGCGATCCACGACGTCACGCGACATCCTCGAGTCCGCCGGATACGACGTCGTTCTTTTCGACTACGACGGCGGGCACATGATCGCCCAGTCGGCACTGGAGCGGATGTTCGTCTGGCTCGAAGAAAACGACCGGCGTCCGTAGCGGGCCAGCGCACGGCAACCCGTTTCGTCGAAAAGGAAAAGCCCCCGGCCTTGCGGCCGGGGGCATGTTGCTTTCCAAGCGCGTCGTTTGAGTCAGGCCGCCTGCTCGAGGAAATCTCCCAAACCAGCGCGAATACGGGCCGGGTCGATCTGCAGGTAGTCGCAGATTTCCTCGAACCACGTTCCGTCGATGAAGTCCGTCGGCGGGCTTTCCTCGATCCGGCGGAGCTTCTCGAGCTCGTGCTTCTTCAGGTTCGTGCAGCCGGCGAAGCGTTCGAGATACTGCAGGTCCATGACCGCGCGCTCGATAACGGTTCGCCAGAGATCCTGGCAGGCGTCCAAATCCTTGTTTTCAGCGGCGTGTTCGGCGATCTGAGCTTCGTAGTGCTCGACCGCTGCGCCGTGCTTCGCGTTCGTATTCATGACTTCCCCCCCTTCGTTGACCAGGGGTTTCTCGGCTCCAACTGCCTCGCGGTTTGCCGCCGTTCCCGGCGAGCCCACCGATTGTTCGAGGCGGTCACAAGCGCGCCAGCCGCTACCCCAGGCCGCTCCCCTTTACGTCCATCGTCGGGGCGAGACTGGCGCGCCTCTAACCGCCTCAGGAGTTAGGACGCTTCAGCTATGAAAAAAGTTTGCCGATTTGTCACGATCGGGATCAGGTATCCTCCTGAGGACCGTAAGCCAGGCCACGTACTGCCCGAAAACGGCGTTCTGATGCGGGTTTCAGCCGATCCTCGCCCCGGAACGGTCTTTCGGCCCGAACCGTTTCTCACCGGAACCGCCCCTCGAAATGCCTTACGCGACAGCCCTTGCACTCGATCGTGTGAACGAGTGGCTGGTCCGCCGTCGCCTTTCCGGCCGTTTGGCGATGTTTCGCGGCTTTCCGACCCCCGCTGAACTGGCGGACGCGGAGGGCCGGGTCCATCCTCCGATCGCCTCGTTGGCGGAGCTCGAGCCGAAGGCGAACGGGACCCGGCTCTGGCGGGCGGGGTCTTCCTGGCCCGCGGCGAGCGGCGAGAACCGCGTCTGGTACGCCGAGCGACACGTTTCCCCCGGGGATGACCCGGCGGCGAAGCCCACCCCCGGACGACCTGCCGTCATTCTCCTGCATGGCTGGTTAATGGACGGCCCCCAGCTGATGATCTATCGCTCGTGGGCCCACGCCGTCGCCGCCCGCGGCGTGGACGTGTGGATGCCACGGTTGCCACACCACATGGAGCGAACCGAGGTGGGCGAGATCTCGGGGCAACGAAGTCTGTCACCGGATATCGCGACAAGTTTCGACGCCGTGCGCCAGGCGGTTGCCGAGACCCGCCTGCTGGCCGCCTGGTTGCGTCGCAACGGGGCGTCGTCCGTCGGACTCTGGGGCATGAGCCTGGGGGGATGGGTCGCGTCGTTGGCGGCTTCTCTGGACGAGGACTGGGAGGCCGTCGCCCTGTGGGCCCCGGTCGCCTCGCCCGTCGAGGTGCTGTTCGAAAGCAACCTCGTGGAGTTGCTGCGAAACGCGGTGGTCGCCGGCGGGCTGTCGGCACCGGAGCTGTCGGGGCCGGAAATCGACGCGATGACGCCGGAAGCCTGCCGACTCCGCATTCCGCGCCAGCGCGTCAGAATCGTTGCCGCCATGTACGACCAGGTCATAGCACCTGCCGCTGTCGTGCGGATGGCTCGGCGCTGGGGGGTCGATGTCTGCTGGGTGCCTCACGGGCACATCAGCCTGATGGTGTCCCGCGCCCCCGTCCACCGAACGGTGGGCTTCCTCGAGCGCTCCTTGAAGGCGCAGAATATTTCTCCGTCCGAGCAGAGTATTTCTCCGTCCGAGGCGTAAACCGAACGGCGGTCCCGCCGTCTAAGCATTGATCGGCGGGTGATTCCCCGCCGAGTCGGAAACTCGAAAACGGCGGCAGGGTGCCGCGCGGAGGCCCGACCGGGCACGCGGATGACCGATAGCGAAGCGATAAAACAGGTTCGCCGCGGCGACATGGAAGGGCTCCGTGTGCTCTACGACCGGCACCGTGGACGGATCTACCAGCTCGGATGTCGCTATCTGGGCGACCCGGCGGAGGCGGAAGACTTGGTTCAGCAGGTTTTCATCAAGGCGTACGAGAACGCCGGCAAGTTTCGTGGAGATGCTCAGGTTTCGACCTGGCTGTATCGGATTGCCGCGAACGCCGCGATCGAGCGGCGCCGCCGTCGGCGGACGGTGGGGCTCGAGGACGTCCACCCGCTGGGATCGGATGCGTTGGCGCCTGCCGCCAACCTTGACGCCGAGGTGAGCTCGGGCTGGACCCATCGTCCGGCGATGGCGTCCGGCGACTTCGCCGCCGATCCGCAGGCGTCGGTCGAGCGGCGCTCGATTCAGGTGCGGGTGAACACCGCGCTCGAAGAGCTGTCGCCGACCCAGCGTCTGGCCTTCGTGCTGCGCCACTGGGAAGGAATGAGCATCCGAGAGATCGCCGAGGTGCTCGGGGCCGCCGAGGGCACCGTGAAGAGCCATCTGTTCCGCGCCGTGCGCACCCTACGCGTCGAGCTCGCGGACCTGACACCGGGGACGGGAACGGCCCTATGAACGACGACAAGCTGGATCCGCGAGCTACCGAAGACGAAGCGAGCCTTCCGGGGGAGGATGCTCTCATGACACGTGTGTCCGTCCCTCCCGAGTTTGCGCCGGCGAGCCGCGAGCAGATCGAGCAGACCTGGAGCGCGATCGTCGATCACATCGAAGACATCGAAGACGCCAAGGCAGCGCGGTCAGCGACGGTCGACGGTACGCTCGCGGACCGCATACGGTCTTTGCTTTCGCCAATGCCTGCGTGGACGTTGCAGGTCGCTCGGGTGGCGGCGCTGGTCGTCGTCGGCTTCGGCATCGCCTGGATCGCGGCGACCCAGGGCTGGCTACCGGGGACGGTCGACATCGAGGCGCCGGTGGAATCCGGCGGCGCCGTTGACCTTGCTCCCGACCGCTCGTGGCTGGCGGCGAGCGACTACGGCAGCCGCCTGGAGGCGCTCCTGCTGGGCGTGACGGCGGGTGATATCGCCTCGTCTGCCGAGGTCGTTCCGGCAGCGCGCGAAGTCAGCCGCGGCCTGCTGAACGACAACCGTCTCTATCAGCGAGCCGCGGAGCGCCGCGGCGACCCGGAGCTTTCCCGGCTGTTCGCCCGCATGGAGATCATTCTGCTCGCTCTGGCGACGGCGCCGGAGGGAGAGGAGCAGGAAGTCGTCAACACCTTGCGCCGTTTCATCGACGAGAGCGATCTGCTCGGCGACCTGCGCGAGGTTCATTCGAGTGTTCCCTCGGCGCCGCGGCCGCGCGCCACTACCGTAGGTTCCTGATGAAGAATCCCCGAGGAGGTCGGTCCGTGTTCGTTGAAACGAAAAGGTGGAGGAAGGCACGCCCGTGGACGGATGGGCGGGTCATGTTCGTGGCGGCCGTGTTACTCGCCGGCGTAGTGCCGGCGTCGGATGTGCAGGCGCAGGCAGGGGCGCAGTCGGTCGCACCCGTGGCTGCGGACGACGCCCGTTTCGGGCAGCCGGGAGAGCAAAGCCAACCCGGGGCGAGCGAGCTGCGCGCCGGTCGGGACGCGGCGGTCAACGGCCGCTGGCAGGAAGCCCTCGATCATTTCCGTACCGTGCTCGCCGACTATCCCGACGGCGCCCTCGCTCCCGACGCCGCGTACTGGGCGGCAAAGAGCCTCGAGCAGCTCGGGCGCTACGTTGATGCCGTAGAGCGGGTCAACGAGTTCATCGTTGCGTATCCCCAGTCGCAGCTCGTCCACGAGGCGCGGGTCGTCCGGCTCGCCGCTGCCGAGGCGCTCGTGAGCCAGGGCTACGCCGACTACGAGCGTTACCTGAGGCAGGAAGCCGAGACGTCGCCACAGCCCCCGCGGCCGCCGGCCGCCGGCCAGGCTCCGGAGGCGCCCCAGGCGGCGGATGTCGATACGGAGCTCCGTATCATGGCGCTCGATGCGCTCATCGGAATGGACGCCGAAGCCGCCTGGCCGATCCTCCAGCGGATCGTCTCCGAGTCCGAGGAGGCGGAGGTGCGCCAGCGCGCAGTATGGCTGCTGAGCCAGGTGGACACCGACGAGGCCTTCGACCTTCTGGTGGAGATGGCGCGTTCGGACGCCGATCCCGAGATTCGATCGAACGCCATGTTCTGGGTCGGTCAGAGCGCCGGGCGCTCCGACCAGGCGATGGACCTGTTGATCGAGATCGTCAACAGCGGCGGGAGCGAGGAAAGCGTCGGGCAGGCGCTGTTCGGGCTCGGGCAGTCGAGCGACCCGCGAGCACAGCAAGCCCTCGAGGCGCTGGCGCGGGATACGTCTCGGGACGCCGAGCTTCGCGGACAAGCACTTTTCTGGCTCGGGGAGCAAGGTTCTTCCCTGGACCTGTTGCGTGACGTCGTCATGAACGATCCGGACGAGGAGCTTCGCGGCCAGGCGCTGTTCGGCATCGCGCAGGCGGACTCGGAGGAGGCGAGCGAGTTTCTCCTCGAGGTCGCTCGTTCAGATCTGCCCCTCGACGTTCGCAGCAGTGCGATCTTCTGGCTCGGTGAAAGGGGCGACGACCGCGCCCTCGACATCTTGATCGGCCTGTGGGACGAAGTCGACGAGGTGGAGTTCCGTAACCAGCTGCTCTTCGCGCTGTCGCAGTCCGAGACCGAGGGCGCCATCGACAAGCTCATCGAGGTGGCCACGGACGACACCGAGGACCCGGACCTTCGCAAGCAAGCCGTCTTCTGGCTTGGCCAGTCGGAGCATCCGAAAGCGAAGGCCGCCATCCTTCAGATCATCGGCGACGCGGACGCGGATCGATGAGCGGCGGGGCGAAGTCGCAAGGTGCGCGCACCCCGACGATCCCGTCGGTCGCGCGTCGGTTGGTAGCGATCGCGGCGGTGTTGGCGTTGACGAACGTCGCCCTACCTCGGAACGTCGCGGCGCAAGATCAGCTGCCGTCGGATTGGATCGACATCAGCGATCGAGGCGTCCAGCTCGAAGAGCTCGCGCGCGAAGCGCGAAGGGTTGCGACCTCCGATTCGTTTTGGGTCGGCTACACCTTCCCGCTACGCGAGGGTGTGTATGTCGACTGCGACGAACAACGAGGTCGGACGATGAGCTTCGGTTCCGACGGCGCGCGCCTCTACTTCGATGACGACGGAAACGCGCGACGAGGCATGTCCTGCGACGAGAGGTTCGGCGTGTTCTTCCGCTTCGACGATGGCGACGAAGAGATCGCCCGGGCGCGCATCGCGACCTTGCGTCGGAGCGCCGAGCGGATGCAGGGCGACGTCGTCTGGGGGGGAGAGTTCGGTGCCGAGCAGAGCGTTGCCTTCTTGCGTCCGGTCGTGCTCGGTGAGGGCGCCGGTGCGGTGCGGGCGTCCACCATGCGCGTGCGCGAGCGCTTGCTTGCGGCGGTCGCGGTACACGCTGGGGAGGCGCCCGTAGCGGTTGTTTATGCAAGCGTAAATCCTTCGCAACCAGAAGACTTACGCGAGTCCGGCGTATTCTGGTTGTCGCAGGTCGGGGGCGACGACGGGCTGCAACGTCTGCTCGAGATGGCGCGTTCCGACAGCTCGTCAGAGGTGCGCAAGCAGTCGATCTTTTGGCTCGGCCAGGTTGCCGGCGAGCGTGCCACCGCTCATCTTGCAGAGATCGCGCAGGACGATCCGGACGTCGATGTGCGCACGAGCGCAGTGTTCGCTTTGAGTCAAAGTGACGATGATGCGGCGATCGATTCTCTTGTCCGAATCGTTCGGACACACGACAACCGAGAGGTCGTGAAGGCGGCGTTGTTTTGGTTGGGTCAGAGCGGAGACCCGAGGGTCATCGAGTTGCTCGAAGAGCTTCTATTCGGCGGCCGCGACTGAGGCGCGCTACGCCATCTGGTTGCCTCGATCGAAGGTGCACTTTCTTTGCGAAGAGTTCGCGCAGAGAAAGTGCACTTACTTCTTTACATATAGAAATCGCATCTCCATAATTCTCTTCGATCCCGTCCATTTACAACGCGTGCAGTTTCCTTCCACAAGGGGGTGACAGGGTGGCAAAACGGGGTGGAAAGAAGAAGGCGACCAAGAAGAAGGCCGCCAAGAAGAAGGTAGCGAAGAAGAAGGCGACCAAGAAGAAGGCCGCCAAGAAGAAGGCTACCAAGAAGAAGGCGACCAAGAAGAAGGCCACCAAGAAGAAGGCCAAGAAGAAGGCTACGAAGAAGAAGGCCAAGAAGAAGGCCACGAAGAAGAAGGCCAAGAAGAAGGCCACGAAGAAGAAGGCCAAGAAGAAGGCCACCAAGAAGAAGGCCAAGAAGAAGGCTACGAAGAAGAAGGCCAAGAAGAAGGCCACCAAGAAGAAGGCCAAGAAGAAGAAGGCCAAGAAGAAGGCTACGAAGAAAAAGGCCAAGAAGAAGGCTACGAAGAAAAAGGCCAAGAAGAAGGCTGCCAAGAGGAAGACGGCGCGCAAGAAGAAGCGCTAAGTTGGCGGGCCTTCGAGCCTGATCGAAGAAAGGAGCGGTGATTCGATCACCGCTCCTTTTCTTCGTCTGGAAGGCGCGGTCCACGGGGGGCGCGGGCCCCTCGGCAAGGGATCGAATCGGTCAGCAGCAACCGCCGCCGTTGTAGTGGAACGTAGAAGCTGTCACCACGATCTGCGGATCTCCCAGACGCTCCAGGTTGGTCGCGGTCTTGTCGCAAACCTGCGCCGGGAGATCCCGCAGGAGCACGTGTCCCGCTCCGTCGTCGAACGACTCCGCCGCGCCGACCCAGGTCGCAGTGCGACCGGTGAAGACGCACGGGCCGTCGGCGGCTACGGCGTCGGCGATGGCGGCGACCTCGACGCTCTCCAGAACGATGTTCGCGTCCAGTCCGTACCTTTGCCGGTCGAGGATTCGATAAGGTCGGCGGCTGCGTACCTCGATGGTCCCGAATCCGGCAGCGACGATCAGGTCGATGTAGCGATCGTAGGTCTGAGCTCCTGACAGACACATCGCACGCAGGCGGTCGTCGCGTTGCAGGTGTGGCGGCAGCAGTGTGGGCGCAACCGGGTCCGACAGGACCAGGCGGCCGCCGGGCTTCAAGACGCGGCGCATCTCCGCCAGCGCGGCGACCAGGTCGTCGTCGGTGAAGATATTGAACAGGCAGTTCTGTGCGGCGACGTCAATCGATGCGTCGTCGACCGGCAGCTGGAGCGCGTCCCCCGGCCTCAGTTCGATGAAGGACGGATCGAACCAGTGGTTGAGTTGTGCCGCTTCGTCGAAGTTACGTCGCGCAAGGTCGAGCATCTCGGGCACGCGATCGACCGCGACTACGCCGCCGGGGTGACGGGTGAAGTAGGCGAACTGCAGGGCTTCCAGGCCGGCGCCGACGCCGACGTACAAGACATCGAGACCGGAGTCCAGGTCCTGTGGGCTGACCGTGGATCCGCAACCGTAGTTCATCTCGATCATGGCCGGCGGTACGGCCAGGTCGGGCAGCTTCCACGTCGGCGTCGTCGTGCAGCAGAGTTGTTCCTGCGGCGTCAGGGCGGCATCGCGATAGAGGTCCGCGACAACATCGAGGTACGATTCCGACTTCATCCCGACATGATCTCCTGCGGCTTCGTCCGGGAACAGCGGCGAGAGCTCGCCGATCGATGACGACCGTCACCGACGTTACAGGTTGACCGTGCCCGAGCTTCCCGAGGTTGAGACGATTCGTCGAGGCTTGGCTCCCCTGGAGGGGGCCGTTCTGCGTCGGGTCCGGGTGCGCGACGCTCGTCTACGGCGACGGGTGAGTCGGGCGGCCCTCGGCAGGCTTGTCGGCCGGGCAGTCGCCTGTGTCGATCGTCGCGCCAAATACCTGTTGCTCCCGATGTCGGGCGGGGGAGGGCTCATCATTCACCTGGGCATGAGCGGTCGGCTCTTCATGCTTCCTCCGGGGGCAGCCGTTGGTCGGCACGACCACGTTTCGTGGTGGTTCGACGCACGAGAAGGGCCGGTCGAGTTGCGTTTCCAGGACCAGCGTCGTTTCGGCCTGGTTGCCTGCCGCGGTGCAGGGCGCCTCGCAAACGACGCCGTGTTCCGTCACCTGGGGCCGGAGCCCCTCGGTGACGCGTTCACCGCAGACTATGCGTTCGAGGCGACGCGCGGATCTCGGCGTCCGGTGAAGAACACGCTGATGGACGCACGCTTCGTCGTCGGCGTGGGAAACATCTACGCCAGCGAGGCCTTGTGGCTCGCGCATACGAACCCGAAGACTGCGGCCAGGCGGATTTCTCGCTCGCGCTGGGAGGCGATCCACGCCGCCGTGCGTGCCGTGCTTCGTCGAGCGGTGGATCGCGGCGGCACGACGCTGAGCGATTTTCGCAGCGCCGACGGCAATCCGGGGTACTTTCAGGTGCACCTGGAGGTGTACGGTCGCGCCGGTGATCGCTGTAGTCGGTGCGGTCGCACGGTGCGTCGAATCGTGCAGAGTGGCCGCTCCACGTTTTATTGCTCCGGGTGTCAGCACTGATGATGGACAATCAAGCACATGACTAGAGCGGACGGGTTGATCGACGCATGGGTGTGATGGCCGGCTTGTACATCGGCCTCGGGCTCGGTCTGCGCCACGCCCTGGATGCCGACCATGTCGTCGCGGTAACCAGCATGCTGAGCGACGGGCGCCGGCTCCGCTCGGCGCTGGCTGTCGGCTTCTGGTGGGGCACGGGGCACGGCATTACGCTCGTGGTGGCCGGGATGCTGGCGTTGGCGGCCGGGATTCGTGTTCCGCCGCAGTGGCAGGGCGTGGTGGAGGCCGGCGTGGGCGTGATGATTCTCGGTCTCGGCGCGACGCTGTTGCTGCGGCACTGGCGCGGCTCGGTGCATTGGCATGAACATCGGCACGCGGGCTCAGCGCACGCTCATTTCCACCGGCACGATGGCGCCGGGCAACGACCTCACGACATTCAGACGGGGGAAGCCCACGGGCACGACCACTCCGGCCCCGGACGCCTGCGGGCGACCATCGTCGGGGCGATTCACGGTTTGGCCGGGACCGGACCGCTGGTCATTCTGCTGCTGGTTGCCTTTGCCGAGCCGTCGGAACGTTACGCCGCGCTGGCGGCAAGCGCCGTGGGGACCGTGGCCGGCATGATCGTGGTGACGGCGTGCCTGGCGTTTCCGTTCGCGTGGAGTCGGCAGCTCGGCCCGGTTTGGTACGCGCGGATGCAGGTGGGCGCCGGGGCTCTGGGCGTCCTGTTTGGCATGACGCTGGCCGTCCGGGCCCTCGGTACCGGCTGACGCACGGGCCGGGCTGCGTGCGCGCGGCCAGCTAGGAACGCTCGCGAACAGCGCGTTCGATGTCTCCTTCGCCGGGGAACTGTCCCGTGCGCAGTTTCGAGTAGATCAACTCCCCGTTTACCTCGACCTCGAAACGGCCACCGTCGGAGGGGAGCATGATCAGCTCGTCGATGTTCTGCTTGAAGCTATTCAGAAGGTGGTCCGCCAAACTGACGGCCTTGGGCTCGTAGTTTCAAGCGGCGCAGTATTGAATGCTGATTCGCATTTTGGTCCTCTACTCTGGCAGACTGCGCCTGCGCTCCCGGGAGCGGGGCGGACGGGCCGCCATCGGTCGAAACGTCGAAGGAGATTACAACGAATGTACCAGAGGACCTCCAGGTCGGCCGGAGTCGGACGGTTCCCGCGGCCGCGCCGCACCGCGACCGCGGTCATCGGGGCTATCTGCGCGCTGGTCGTGGGCGCGTGCGGCTATTCGAATCCTCCCGACATCGGATCGGCCCGTGAAGGGCTGCCCGCCGAGTACCGCGTCGAATTCCGCGGCGAAGACGGAAAAACCGTGCTCGATTTGCTCCGGGAGCACGCCGAAAACGTGGTCACGGAAGGGAGCGGCGACGAGATCCTGGTAACCGCGATCAACGGGATCGAGGGAGGCGTGGAGGGTCGAAACTGGCTCTACTACGTCAACGAGCAGGCGGCGGTGATCTCCGCGGCGCGCATGAACACGGTCGACGGGGACGCGGTCGAGTGGCTGTTTGTTCGATGAGGGGGTGAGACGAAGTCCCTCATCGGCCGATCTTCTGCTGACGGCGGCCTGCGTCGTCTGGGGGACCAACTTCGTCGTCGTCAAGTCGGCTCTCGAGGACTTCGAACCGCTGGCGTTCAACGGCCTCCGGTTCGCCGGCGCGGCGGCGATTCTGCTGGCTCTGCAATGGCGTACCGAAGGGCTGCGCAGCGTCGCCCGCCTGCTGCCCAGGGTCGTGGCGATCGGTTTGGTGGGCAACGTCGCCTACCAGTTGCTCTTCATTTATGGCCTCGCCGGGACGCAGGCGTCGCAGGCCGGACTGTTCACGTCGACGACGCCTCTGTGGGTACTGCTGATAGCGAAGCTCACCGGTCACGACGTGTTCAATAAGCGGGTCGTGGCCGGGCTGGTGATCGGCACGACCGGCGTGACGCTCCTGCTATGGGAGAGCTTCTACGGAGCGGCGTCCGGTGGTGGCTACGGAACCGGCAACTTGCTGTTACTCGGCGCATCCGCCAGCTGGGCGGTCTACACGGTCTTCTCGCAGCCGCTGCTGTCGCAAATACGGCCGCTGGAGCTGACGGCCGCGGCGATGACGGCCGGGGCGGTCCCCCTCCTGGGGATCGCGATTCCCGCGATCTTGCGGATCCGGGTCGTAGATGTCCGCATGGCCAGCTGGGCGGGGCTCGTCTACTCGATGTTGATGGCCCTGGTGTTCGGCTACTGGGCTTGGTCGCGCGGAGTCCGCGAGATCGGATCAACGCGCACGGCGATCTACGTCAACCTGATCCCGGTCGTCGCCACCATCACCGCCTGGGTATGGCTGGGCGAGCGGCTCTCGCCACTGCAACTCCTGGGAGCCGTGGCCGTGGTTGCCGGGATCGCGATGAGTCGACGGCTGTCACGCCCCGATCAGTAGCTCGGCTCCATGTCGAGCGTCTCCTGCAGCCAGTTGCGCAAGAAGCGGCGGATGCAGTCCGGCTCGACGTTCAGCACCATGCAGACGGCTCCGAAGCCGGTGTCCTTGGCGAAGATCCAGTACTCGGGGTCGCAGCCGTCGGCGACGATCGAGCGCACCATCTTGGCCGACAACGGGTTTTCTTCGGGATCCTTGCGATACGCCATGTAGGTCTTGAAGTCTTCGATGGCTCGCAGAAGGACTTCGCCCCAAAGGTCCGCCTCAGGGGATCCCATCGCGGGAACGAACTGATTCTGGCGGCCGGCATCTGCCTCGGACTGCGCGCTGAGGTGGCGCGCGTCATGCTGTGCAGAAGTGATCATTAGCTACCTCCCATAGCTGGTAAGCGAGAATATGTGACTATAAATAACTAGATTGCGTAACTATGTCAAGAGATGGGTGTGAAAAATTTATGAAACGTTATGCTGTGTTATAGTGACTTATACGTACTTATCGTGTCCGGGGTAGCATTTCTCCGGGTTCAGCAGGGACTATCAGTCATCGTCGCGGCACGCTATTGTTGGATCTCACGGCTGCTACATGCCCAGGTTTAGCCGTGGATGCCTAGCTGTAGCCATCTCGGGGCCGATCTTGATTAGCGCCGAGGTTCCGTTGTCACTCATAAGGAGAGCGAGATGGGTTGGTTCGACAACGAGCAAGAAGCAGACAAGAGGCCCGGCGGATCTGCGACCCCCGCGGCCGGATCCCCGAAGCCGACCGGATCGTCGCGACCGGCGCCGTCCCCGTCCCCGGGCCCTGCCCCCACCTCGACCCGGACATCGACTCCCTCCGGAAACGAGTCCGGATCGACGCTCGGTCGCCGGATCCACATCGATGGGGCGATCGTCTGCGACGAGGACCTGACCATCCTCGGCAAAGTGGATGGGACGATCCGCGCCAAGGGGACCCTGGTCATCGCCGAAGACGCGGACGTGAAGGCGAAGATCGACGGCCAGCGGGTCGTGGTGCACGGGACGGTCGCCGGCAACGTCCAAGGTGCCGAGCTGGTGGTCATCGGCCCGACCGGCAACCTGGCCGGGAACGTCAAGACGCCGGCCCTCGAGATCGTCGAGGGCGCGTACTTCAAGGGCAGCGTCGACATGAAGACCTCGCCTGCCAAGGCCCAGTCGACGGCGAAGCCGGAGAAGGCGTCGAGCCAGAAGCCGAAGTCCGAGGGAGCCTCGTCGGGATCGGAAAGCTCGGGCGAAGAGAAGACCCCGGCGATGAGCCCGAGTCGCGACAAGACCCCTGTTGCCGCCCAGAACGCGGGACAGAGCTGACCGCCCGAAACGGGGGCCGGGATCATTCGGGATGGCAAAGCGAGCATCGGCAGGACCGTCCGGCGGCGCTGCGGAGGAGGTGGACTACGCCTCGGCGCTGTTCGGACAGTTCTGCGCCAAGCTCCGGGCGTTCGAGGAGCCGGAGCCGCTGCTCGACCTGGGGCCGAGCACGACGAGCAATGTCATGTACTGGGTCGGTGCCGGTCACTCCGTAAGCGCGTTCGACATCATGTCCCATGCCACCGACGAGGACATCCGCCTCGATCACGAGGACGCCACGTTCGGCGGTGTGCTCGGGTGGACGGCGTTGTCACACCTGGAACCGGCGCAAGCACGCCAGCTGGTGCGGGAGATCCGACGTGTGCTGCGGCCGAATGGCTGGATGTTCGCGGTATTCGACGGAGACGGCCGCAAAGAGCCGGTTGCGCAGCGTTATCGGATCATCGACTCCAAGACGCTAGGCTTTGCCCCCGTCGCCGGCCGCACGGCCCCTCGGGCCGTGTCGACGGGAGAGGTGGAGTTGCTGTTTCAGCCTTTTCGCGAGGTGCGCATCATGGTCATGCGGCACGGCGCGCGGGAGGCCCTGGGGCGACGGCCCTGATGTGGTCGGGCGCGGCGACGGTGAGCTTCCGGATGTCGTCGCCCAAGACGCCGTTGAGCGCCGGCGTGTGACGGAGCACCACGAGCGTGGGTATCCGGACGAGGTGCTTCGCTACGTGGCGCGCTTCGACCGCGGCGAGTACTGGCTTGCCCACGAACAGCTCGAAGAGCTGTGGCTGGAGGACCGACAGGACCCGTTCAAGGGACTCATCCAGATCGCGGCCGCTTACCTGCACCTGGAGAGAGAAAACTGGCGCGGGGCCCGACGGCTGCTGCGCACCGCACTCGACTATCTCGGGCCTGCGCCCGATGACTTCGCCGGTTTCGACCTGGTAGCGCTGCGGGAGCATTCCTCCCGACTGCTCGATCACGTCTCGAGCCTGGCTTCGGGAGAGACGGCGACGCTCGACGACAAGCTGCTGTTCTCGCTCTCGCCGTTTTTCGCCGGCGAGGTCGCGGAGGGGATGGTTCAGGACGTCGAGTTGCCGTATCGGGTGCGGCGGTACGCCGACGGATACCGTCCCGGGCGGGCCGCGCCCGGAGCCGACCGAAAACGCAGTCGTCCCGAGCATGGGGATCGGTCAGACAACGGGCCAGACGCTTGACAGCCGCAGGAGTCGCTAGCAGGCGGCCTGCTAGATCAGCGGATGTCGACGACCGTTACTGTCTTCGTAGCGGTCGAATACCGCACCGCGAATACGCGACGGAGACAGCTCGAGGAACAGACAAATCTCCTCGAACCACGGGCTGGTGAAGAAGTTCTCGGGCGCCTCGAGCTCGTAGATGCGATGCAGCTTTTCGCGTTCGCTGGGCGTGAGAGAGCGCTGGCCGCGCTTCTGAGAAGAGTAGGCCATGTCTTTGATGGCCTTCTGGATGACGGCAACCCAGAGGCTCCGACAGGCCTCGTTGTCTCGGTCTTTACCGTCAAACAGCTTGAAAGGGGCGAATGCCCCGGGTACAAAACCAGACGAATTGTCTGCCATCCAGGCCTCCCTCCGGTTGGCGAGGGCCCTAGTCTAGCAGAGGCTCTTGGCAAATCTATCCCCCGCCCAAACGTGTTAGAGCGTGGTTGGGTAGGGCTGGTCGATACTGTTTCGTGGTGATCAACGGGAGCTGTTCCTCATGCCGCTCGAAGGCCTGCGCGTAGTCGACTTGACCCGGATCCTGGCCGGTCCGTTCGCCACCATGATCCTCTCCGATATGGGCGCCGACGTCGTCAAAGTGGAACGACCGGGAACCGGCGACGACACCCGCACCTGGGGGCCGCCCTTCGTCGACGGCGTCAGCACGTACTTCACCTCGATCAACCGGAACAAGCGCGGCATCACCCTGAACCTGAAGTCCGAAGAAGGGAAGAGGCTTCTCTGGGAGTTGATCGAGTCCGCCGACGTGCTGACCTCGAACTTCCGGGTCGGGCTATTGGACGAGCTAGGCTTCTCCTACGGCCGCGTCGCGGAGCGGGCACCCGGGTGCATCTACGGGGTGATCAATGGCTACGGCTCAAACGGGCCGAGGGCGCAGAAGCCGTCCTTCGACGTCATCGTTCAGGCGGAAACCGGTCTGATGGATCTGACCGGATTCCCCGATGGAGCACCGACGAAGGTGGGGATCTCGCTCGCCGACGAGATCGCCGGTCTGTACCTGGTCCAGGGAATACTTCTTGCCCTCATCGATCGTCAGCGCACCGGGAAGGGCCAACTCGTCGAGGTGGCGCTGCACGATGCCATGCTTTCGATGTTCACCTTCCAGGCTCAGGCGTACTTGAGCGCCGGAGTCCGACCCGGGAGGATGGGGAATCTGCACCCCAGCATCGTCCCGTACGAAACGTTCGAAGCGGCTGACGGCACGGTCGTCGTCGGCGTGGCCAACGCGCGATTATGGCAGCGATTCTGTCGTGCGATCGGTGCTCCCGAGCTTCTCGACCGTGCCGAGTTCCGCTCGAACGAGCAGCGCGTCGAGAATCGCTCCCGCCTGGCGGAGGCGCTGGCCCCCGTGTTCGCGCAACGCACGCTGAGTGAATGGGAGGGCCTGCTGGCCGGCGCCGGGGTGCCTTGCGGGCGGGTCCGGGCGCTGCACGACGTGCTCGACGCCGAGAGCACCGCCGATCGAGACATGATCGTGTCGGTCGACGGCAATCCGTTCGTCGGCGTGCCGATCAAGCTGTCGGCGTCGCCCGGGCGAGTGCGCAGCCGCGCCCCGCAGCTCGGTGAGCACACGGAAGCGGTGCTCGGCGCGATGGGTCATACTCAGGAAGAGATTGCCGCCTGGCGTGCGGCCGGGGTGATCTGAGCCAACGGAGGTCATACGTGCGGATTCGCGGAGCATTCGCAATGCTCGTTGCGGGGGTCATCGTTGCGGGGCCGCTCGCCCTTCCGGCAGCGTCCCAACAGCGCGCCTTCGTCAGCGGCGAGCTCGTCGTGCGGCTCAGTATGGAAATTCCCGTGGGCCGCGAAGAGGTTTACGACGCCTGGACGGTGGCCGATCAGCTCGTCCAATGGTTCCCCTCCTCGGCCCAGATGACGGTTACCGAAGGGGGCGAGTACCGCTTCGGGTGGGACGGTTGGGAGGAGCAGTGGGCCGGCACCTACGTCGAGGTCGAGCGCCCCGAGCGTTTGGTATTCACCTGGCAGCCGCCCGCCGCCGTGTTCCCGGAGGGGGCCTACGAGACGACGGTCGTGTTGACGTTCGAGGAGCTCGACGGCGCCACGCGGCTCGTCCTCGAGCATGGCGGGTTCCAGGGCGGTATGGAAATGGAAAGCCACATGCAGGCCTGGCGCGGGTATCTGTACAACCTGCGGGCGTTCCTGCTGCAACGCTGAGACTCGGGGGGCGGCAACCCACATCCGCGGGTGATCGCCGGCAGCGACCGGAAACCGAAGTGCGCAGGGCGCAGGCGAAGGCCCACGGGCGCTCTATCGAACGATGGATATTCTGAAGCGGTATCTGTTTCTGTACGTGCGACACCGCAGAGCGTATCTCTGGGGCGGCGGCTTTCTGTTTGCCACCAACGCCATCGCCTTGGCCATTCCGCGCGTATTCGGATGGGCCGTCGACGCATTGGAAGCGGGTGCCACCCGATCACTGATGATTACCTACGCCGCCGTCATCATCGGTCTGGCCGCGGTTCAGACACTGATGCGCGTGGGCTCCCGCATTTTTGTCCTCAGCGTTTCTCGCCGCATCGACTACCAGATAAAAGAGATGCTCCACGATCGCCTGCTGCGGCTGGCGCCCTCTTTCTTCGGCGCCGCCAACACCGGCGACTTGATGTCACGCATGACCAACGACGTCATGCTGGTGCGTGCCCTTGGCGGCCCCGGTGCCCTCTATTTCTTCAACGCGATCTTCATGTACGGACTCGGGCTGGCCTACATGCTTTCGATCAGCTGGAGGCTGACGCTCGCGGTCTTTCTTCCGCTGCCGGTCATCGCCTTGTTCGTCCGCGTCCTCGTACATCGCGTCCGCGCCTACGTGACCGCGGCGCGCATCGCCCTCAGCGACCTGAACACCATGGTTCAGGAGAACCTCTCGGGCGTCATGGTGGTGAAGTCCTTCGGCCTCGAAGACGTGCAAGTGGATCGTTTCGACGAGCACTCGCGGAAGTACATGGACTACGGCCTCCGTGAAGCCTGGGCGCGTGCTCAGATGATCCCGGTCGTCGGGCTCGGAGGCGGAATCGCCTCGGTCGCCGTTCTCGGCGTGGGCGGCCGAATGGTCGCCGCCGGTACGCTGTCAATCGGTGACCTGGTGGCGTTTTTCAGCTACATCAGCGTCATGGTGATGCCGACGGTGGCGTTGGGCTGGATTCTGAGCCTGATCCAGCGCGGTGCCGCGGCGCTCGAGCGGCTCGACGAAGTCCTCTCTGCACCGGTGACGATCAGTGAGCCGGACCGGCCGAGCTCGCTGCCGGACGGGGCGCTTTCCCTGCAGGTCGATGGACTGACATTTCGCTACGACGACAGCCTGCAGCATTATGGGGGCATTCTGGATCTCGACGCCGAGCAACCGGAGAGCAAGCGGCGGGAGGCCCTGCGGGACGTCGACTTCGTCGCCGAGCCGGGGGCCTACGTGGCGATCGTCGGCAGGGTCGGGTCGGGCAAGAGCACGCTGCTGAAGGTCGCCCAGCACCTCGTGGAGGTGCCGGAAGGCACCGTCCGTGTCGGCGGTGTCGACGTCACCCGGGTCGGCCTGGCCGAGCTGCGACGGCGGGTCGGTTACGTTCCGCAGGAGGACTTCCTCTTTTCCACGTCGATCTTCGACAACGTCGCGTTCGGCAGGCCCCGAGCCGCGCCCGAGCGCGTCGAGGAAGCTGCCACGGCAGCCGGGCTGTCCGCCGATCTAGGCGTCCTCCCCGACGGGCTGGCCACCGTCGTGGGCGAGCGCGGGGCGACGCTCTCCGGTGGACAGAGACAGCGCGTCGCCCTTGCCCGGGCGATCTTTGTAGACCCGGCGATCCTGGTGCTCGACAACGCCCTCTCGAACGTCGACGCCGAGACCGAGCGAGCCATCCTCGATGGTCTCCGGGCAGACGGAGTTGCCGGGGCCGGTGGGGACGGCGCGGATCCACGTACGGGTGGGGTTCCCGGGATCGGCGGGGACGGCGCGGTCCCGGCTGCAGGCGCGGCCGGGCGGAGCAAGCGAACGCTGATCGTGGCCAGCAACCGGATCGGTGCTGTGCAGGATGCCGACCGGATCTATGTAATGGACGAGGGGCGCATCGTGGATCAAGGCTCCCACGACGAGCTCGTCAGTCGCCCGGGCCTGTACGCCAGCATGTACGAGCAACAACGCCTCAGCGCCGAGCTGGAGCAGTACTGAGATGGCCGAGAAGCGTGACCTGTCCGTACTCCGACGCCTGGTTCCGTTCGTGCGGGCGCACTGGGTACTCGTCGCCTCCTCCACGGTGCTGCTGCCTTTGCTCGCCGCGGTGCAGTTGCTGCAGCCGTACCTGATCCGCGTCGCGATCGACGACTTCCTCACGCCGGCCTCGCAGGGAACGCCGGGCGCCCTCTCGGGCTTCGCCGGGCTCGTCGGAATGTTCGTCGGCCTGCTGCTCGTTGAGCTCTCGGTGCGATTCGCCCAGATCTATCTGATGCAGTTGGCCGGCCAGCGCATCATGCACGACCTGCGTCGCGCCATTTTTCGGCACGTGCAGTCGCTGTCGATGTCGTTTTTCGACCAGCACCCCGTCGGCCAGACCATGACCCGCGTCACCAGCGACGTCGAGACGCTGAACGATCTCGTATCGCAAGGCATCGTCTCGATGGCGCGGGACCTGACCACCGTCGTGGGGATCGTCGCTGTCATGGTGTGGGTCGACTGGCGGCTCACCTTGGTTTCGTTCGTCGTCATACCGCCTCTTCTCGGTATCCTGGCGTTCCTGCGGACCCGTCTGCGCTCCACCTACGACCGCGTGCGGACGCTCGTGGCCCGGCAGAATTCCTTCTTGCAGGAGACCATCTCCGGCGTCGAGATCGTGCAGGCGTTCGTTCAGGAGGAGCGCAATCGTGGGGACTTCGAGGCGGTTCGCCAGGACATTCTGGACGTCGAGCTGCGCAGCGTGCGGTTGTCGTCTTGGCTGTCGGCGTCAGTACAGGCGGCGACCACCGTGTCGACCGCTCTGGTGCTGCTCTATGGCGGATTCGGAATCATCGGCGGGACCGTCACGTTGGGAGTTCTGGTCCAGTTCATGGAATACCTGCGGCGCTTTTATCAGCCGCTCGAGGACCTCTCCGACAAATACGACACGTTGCAGCGTGCCGCCGCCGCGAGCACCAAGATCTTCGGCCTGCTCGACGTCGAGTCGGCGGTTCGCGACATCGACGGGGCCCGCGCCGTGCCGGGTCTGCAAGACGGCTTTCGCTTCGACAGCGTGACCTTCGCGTATCCCTCCGCCGCGGAGGCAGCGGACGCGGCGGCCCGCGATGATGCCGGGGCGGTGGTCGGTACCGCCGCTCCGGTGCTGGTGGACTTCGACCTCGACGTCAAAAAGGGCGAAAAGATCGGCATCGTCGGGGCGACGGGATCCGGAAAGTCGACCGTCATCAAGTTGCTGCTGCGTCACTACGACGTGCAGGACGGTGTCATCGAGATCGACGGTGTCGACGTCCGTCGTCTCCAACAGCGCTCGCTTCGGCGCTCGTTCGGCACCGTGCCGCAGGACGTTTTCCTGTTCACCGATACGATCGCGGACAATATCGGCCTCGGCGTTCTCGGACGCACCGAAGTCGAGGCCGCCGCGCGCGTCGTCGGGGCTGACAAGTTCGTGGCGAACCTGCCGCAGGGATACGACACCCGCCTCGGTGAGCGCGGTGCGAACCTGTCGTTCGGGGAGCGACAGCTGCTCGCGTTCGCTCGCGCACTGGCAGCCGACCCGGAAGTGTTGATCCTCGACGAGGCGACCTCCAGCGTCGACTCCGAAACCGAGGCCCGCATCCAGCGCGCCCTGGACCGGCTGATCGCCGACCGCACCGCGATCGTCATCGCTCACCGCCTCTCTACGATCCGCAACGCGGACCGTATCGTGGTGCTGCACCATGGCGTCATTCGCGAGGTGGGATCGCACCGCGAGTTGCTGGCGCTCGGTGGTATCTACGCCTGCCTGTATCGGTTGCAGCACCAGCAGGTGTTGGGAGCCACCGGAGAGCCGGCCTGATCCGGGCGCCGGCCCGGCCGGCCGGGTCCCGGCCCTCAGCGCCGCGCCGCGAGTGCGGTGGCGGCGGCGAGATCGCGCGGTGACCAGGGTCCGAGCCCGGGGAAATGGTCCGCCAGGCGCCCCTCGGGGTCGATGATCGCGGTATTGAAGCTGTGTCCCAGGCGTCCGTCGCCGTGTTTCCAGATGATCACGCCGAACGCCGCCGCCAGCCGCGCCGTATCGCCCGGCGCCGCACGGACGAACGACCAGGGCACCGCGAGTCCGGGCGGTGGCTGCGGCCAATGCGCTGTCGTCGAGCGGTCCGAAGCCTCGTCGAGAACCAGCGTAAGCACGTGAATCCGGTCGGAGAGGCGCGGCGCGAGCGTCCGGCAAAGCTCTTCGAGCCGATGCTTCATCTCCTCGTCGTTTTCGTTCCCCTCGTCGGCGCCGACGAACGCCAGGACGACCGCCTTGCCGCGGAATCCTGACAGGTCGGCGGTCTCACCGTTCGCCGTGATCAGCGGGATTCCGGGTACTGTGTCGCCGATCTCCAGCCGCCCTACGCCTGGAAGGTAGTCGAAAAGATCGCCCGGGTCGCCCGCATCTGACCGGAGGCTCCGGCCGGGCTCCACTTCGGTGCCGGGCGATGCCCCGCACGCCAGGGACAATGCCGCGATCACGACGATACCGAAGCGAACGAGCCCGGGCGCGAACCGGCGCGGCGGTCCGTCGGACGGATCCGGTGGCCGCGCCGCGTCCGGCATTCTGCTCATCGACCCAGCGCCAACTCCGGCAGCGTGATCATCGCCGCGCCGTCGACAACGCGTCTGACGGTGGTCGGCGAGACCATACCGTTGAGGACCCGCCGGATGGTGTCGGGCTCGAGCGGCGCTACACCGTCGTGCTCCGCACTCAACCGCCGCCACAGGACGGAGTCGAAGGACCCGGTGTTGCCGTTCGATTCCCACTCGAGCGCCAGGATGCGGAAGACGAGCTCACCGCGAACGTACAGCAGTGCCCGCAAACTCTCATCGTCCGAGTCGCTCGCCTGTTGCAGTGATCCGGCCCGGGCCCCACCCATTTCCACGTATCGCTCGTAGGCTTCCGTCAGGCTTCGCATGGTCCCCGAGGCACTCAGGATGCCGGCCTTGCGCGCCGAGGTGCGGCCGGCGTGCTCGGCCCAACCCTCCGAGAGCCAGGAGAGCGACCGGGTAACCGGAAGCCCCCAGGGGACGTAGAGGTGAAAGAGCTCGTGGCCGAGAAAAACCGCCATCATCTCGCGGATCTCATCGCGATCCAGGGGCACGGAGGCACCGGCGCCGGAGAACAAGATCAGCGACCGGTCCCACACCATGCCTGAGCTTCGGACGGCTCCCGCCGGTCTGAGAGCGGTGGGCAGCGGCGTGAAGATCATCAGAGTGGGGCCGCCCGGGGGAGCCCCGAAGTCGCTCGCCTGGGTGCGCACGAGCTGGCGGGAGTAGTCGACGATCTGCTCGCGGGCGACGTTCCAGCCGCGGTGGATCGCGGCGCGAACGCCGAGCGTACGGTCGATGTCTTCGAAGCGGTACGGACCCACCGCAAAGACGCTGCGCTCCGGGTGCTCGCGGAGCTCGAAGTGATTCAGCTCGATCTCCCGAGCGGCGGAGACGACGACCCAGCCGGTCGGCAGCTCGTCGAGGTGAAAGCGGACGAATGCCGCCTGGACGTCGTCCGCGAAGCGCTCCGCCGGCGGCGGTTCGAGGGCGGCGGGGTCGTCGAAGAAACGCGGCCAGACATCGACGCCGATCAGGATGAGGTGGTCGGCCGAGCCGCTGCTGGCACGGTGGTACAGCTCGGACGGTGGCGACCCCAGCGCCACGTCGTATTCGAAGAACCAGTCCTCCCGCGTGTCGACCGCGACCCGAAAGGCGTCGATCCCAGCCGAATCCACCTGCAGCGGCAGGCCCGATGCCGTCCGCGCGACGAAGTTCGACATGCTCCGCGAAGACGTCGTCGTCGCCCCGAGGGGGCTGGCGCCGAAGCCGACCCAGGCAACGGGGCGGGGTCCGCCGCTGACGTTGACCGAGACGCGCGCCCCCCCTTCCGTCGGTGTGACGTCGTATCGGATGATCGCCCGGTCATTCGTGACGGCGAGGTTGCAGCCGGCGCCGGCGGCGATGGTGACGATCGACAGCAGGACCGTGGCGGCCGCCCGGCGGCGCCTCCCAGCGGCTCCCGAGTCGCGTCGACCGGAGGTGCCCGAGTCACGTCGGCGGGTGGTTTGACAGTTCCCGGGCGGGCACGCAAGCTTACGGCGCGCCCTTGCCGCCGGGATCGTTTTCCGGCCGGACGGAGTCCGAGACAACCCGAAGACAAGCCGATTTTTCAGCGGAGCCTGCATGTCGACCAACGCATCCCCCGTGCCCGACGACCTCGATAATCTCTGCGTCAATACTATCCGGATGCTGGCGGCCGACGCCGTACAAAAAGCCGCCTCGGGGCACCCCGGGATGCCCATGGGTACCGCCCCCATGGCATACGCGTTGTGGACGAGGTTCCTGCGCTTCAATCCCGAGAATCCGGGCTGGGCCAATCGCGATCGCTTCGTGCTCTCGGCCGGCCATGGCTCGATGCTCCTGTACGCGCTCTTGCACTTGACCGGTCACGAAGTCTCGATGCAGGACATCGAGGACTTCCGCCAGTGGGGTAGCAGCACACCCGGCCACCCGGAGTTCGGCCACACACCGGGAGTCGAGACGACCACGGGGCCGCTCGGGCAAGGATTCGGCAACGGCGTCGGCATGGCCCTCGCCGAGGCTCGGCTGGGCGCCGAATTCAACCGCCCGGGCCACGAGATCATCGACCACCGTACGTACGTGCTCGCGAGCGACGGCGACATCATGGAGGGGGTGCAGTCCGAGGCCGCGTCGATGGCGGGGCACCTGGGCCTGCACAAGCTCATCGTGCTCTACGACGACAACCGCATCACCATCGACGGCGCCGCCGACCTGACCTTCAGCGAGGACGTCGAGATGCGCTACCGTGCCTACGGCTGGAATACCATCTCGGTCGACGAAGGCAACGACGTCGATGCCGTGGCGAACGCCATCGAAGCGGCGCACGGTGAGACGGCCCGGCCGACCTTGATCCGGATTCGGACGAGCATCGGCTACGGCAGCCCGAACCGGCAGGACTCCTCCAAATCCCACGGCGAGCCCCTGGGCGAGGAGGAACTGCGGCTGACGAAGGTGAACCTCGGGTGGCCCGCGGACGGCGAATTCTACGTACCGGATGCGGCCCGCGCCCACTTCGCCGCCGCCGTGCCACGCGGCGCCGAACTGCAGGCCGAGTGGGATGCGGCCTTCGCCGCGTATCGCGGCGAGTACGGCGCCGAGGCGGCCGCGTTGGAAGAGAGGCTCGCCGGCGGCCTGGCGGACGGCTGGGACGATGATCTGCCGTCATACGATGCGGACGACGCGCCGATTGCCACCCGTGCCGCTTCGGGAAAGGCACTCAACGCATTGGCGCCGCGGATTCCCGGGCTCATCGGCGGATCGGCCGATCTCGCCGGCTCCAACAAGACGGACGTCGACGGCGCCGACGATTTCGGGCCCGGGGCCTACGACGGACGTAATCTGCGTTTCGGCATCCGCGAGCACGGAATGGCGGCGATCCTCAACGGGATGGCGCTGCACGGTGGATTCGTTCCCTATGGTGGGACGTTTCTCATCTTCTCCGACTACATGCGGCCGTCGATTCGGTTGGCTGCGCTGATGCAGCAGCAGGTCATCTACGTGTTCACGCACGACAGCGTCGGCGTCGGTGAGGATGGCCCGACGCACCAGCCGATCGAGCAGGTGGCATCGCTTCGCGCCATTCCCGGCGTGACGGTTCTCCGGCCGGCGGACGCCGGCGAGACGAGCGAGGCATGGCGTGCGGCCATGGGCCGCACGGACGGCCCCACGGCGCTGGTGCTGACCCGCCAGAAGCTGCCCCATCTGGCCACGATCGAGGCCGGCGCGGCTTCGCCGGCGGGGCTCGCGCGAGGTGGCTATGTCGTTGCGGATGCCGGCGCCGAAGACCCGAAAATCATCCTGCTGGCGACGGGATCGGAGGTCCAGCACGCGCTGATCGCCTGGAAGAACTTGACCGCGGACGGGATCGCGGCGCGGGTGGTTTCGATGCCGTCCTGGGAGCTTTTCGAGGAGCAGGACCGGGCCTATCGCGAAGAGGTGCTGCCGCCGGGTGTGTCCCAGCGGCTTGCGGTCGAGGCTGGCACATCCTTCGGCTGGTGTCGCTACATCGGCTCGTGCGGCGAAGTGATCTCGATCGATCGCTTCGGCGCATCCGCACCGGGGTCCGTCAACATGGAGAAGTTCGGTTTCACCGCGGAGAACGTCGAGGCGCGTGCCCGAGCGATGCTTGAATCTTGAACCCTGAAGAGAGCCCTTCGATCGACCACGACACGCGCAGGGGCCCTACTTGGGCCATGAGAGATCGAGGGCAGGGGGTCTGGCTCGACGGGTTTCGTCGATTGCTCGTTAGCAGCGGCGTCTTCGAAGCGATGGTGCGGGACGACGCCGTCAGCGGGGTGGATTGCGATCTGAACCTGCTGGCCGGCGCCATCGGCCGCGGCGTGGAATACGCCGATCCGCTGTTGCGTATCGCCGCGGCCGACGGAGAGCTCTCGCCCTGCGAGGCGCTGCTCGCCGACGAAGCCCGCATCGCCGCCGAGGCACTGCGCGGGGTCTTCGAGGCGACCGGTGGGCGGGACGGGTTGGCGAGCGTGCCCGCCGGAACCTCGTCCGCCGACGACGCCGAGTCGATGTCGCGGATCGCCCGCCGCATGGCCACGGCCGCGGGCCTGCCGAACGTCGTCCCCAAGCTACCCCCTACGGGCGCCGGCTTCGCCGTCTTCGAGGCCATGACGGCCGAAAGCCTCGGGGTCCACATCGGGCCGCTGTTCTCGCTTGCCGCCGTCCAGCGGGCGACGGAAGCCTACGTGCGTGGCGCCCGCGCTCGGGCAGGGGAGTCTCGGTCCGAAGAACCGCCGCCGGCGGTCATTTCCTTCGGCGTCGGGCCTCTCGACGTTGCCGTTGACGAGCTTCTGCGCGAGAAGATCCAGGCTGCCGGCAGAGACACGAGCGCAGCAGAGTCGCTGCTCGGAGGAGTGGCGACGGCGGTGGCGAAAGTCGCCTATCGCCGCTTGCGGGAGATCCTCGTCGCTGAGGCGGGTGCCGCCGGAAGTCCGGCCGTCGGCTCGCTCCTGCTGGCATTCGCCGACCTCTCGACGGGCGACGCTCGTCAGCCGCGACGTCGCTACGTGGAGAGCCTGACGGGTCCGGACACGACCGCGATTCTGAGCTCCGGCCTGCTGCGAAACGTCGCCGGCCGTGGCGAGGTCGACGCGACGTTGGGTCAGCGCGTCGACGATGCCGAGGAAATCCTGCTCGAGTTGCGGGGACTGGGCGTGGACGTAGACGCCATCGGCGAGGCGCTCGAGGCCGGGGCGATAAAGCAGAGAGCCTCCCATTTCGCCACGCTCTCGCGAGCCGTACAGCGGGCGACGGAGGCGCTGCTGAATGACCTCGCAGGGGCCTCCGCGATCGCTTCAACCGGGTCGCCGTGGTCGGCGCAGATCCCGGAGATCGACGCGTCGCTGGTCGATCTCGACACCGCTGAGGCACAGGATGCCGTCGCCCGCTTGTGGGCTCGGGATCCGACGCTGTGGAGCGGCGACGCGAAGGTCCAAGAGCTCATCGCCAACCGGCTCGGCTGGCTCGACGCGGCGGTCGAGACGCAGTTCGCCGGCGGCGAACCGCAACGTCGTTTCGCCGGCCAGCTGCAGGAAGCCGGGGTCGAGAACGTCCTGCTACTCGGGATGGGCGGCAGCAGCCTGTCGGCCGAGGTTTGCTGCCGCGTCTTCGAAAGCGAGCGTGTCCGCGTGCTCGACAGCACGGTGCCGGCGCGCATCCGTACGGTCGCGGGTTCGGTCGATCCGGCCCGGACGTCGATTCTCGTCGCTAGCAAGTCCGGCACGACGACCGAGGTGCGGGCGCTGCTGAACTACTTTTATGCCCTCGCCACACCGATGCTGGAGAACCCCGGCGAGCGGTTCGCCGCGATCACCGATCCCGGAACGCCCCTCGAGCAAGGCGCGCACGAGCTGGGCTTCCAGCGACTGTGGCTCGCTCCCGCCGACGTCGGCGGGCGCTTCTCGGCGCTCACCGTGTTCGGCACCTTGCCGATGGCGATCATGGGTGTGGAGACGCCCGAGATCCTGGCGTCGGCTCGACGGATGGTGGCGAGTTGCTCTCCGGAGGTTCCGGTCGCCGGTAATCCGGCGGCGCGCTTGGCGTCCGCGATGCACGGCGCGATGGTTACCGGGCGCGACAAGCTCACCTTCTTGCCGTCACCGTCGCTCGCGGCATTCGGTGCCTGGGCCGAGCAGCTGGTTGCGGAGAGCACCGGGAAGGCCGGGACCGGCGTCATCCCGATCGTTGCCGAGCCCCCCGGCTCCGTCGAGGAATACGCAGACGACCGATTCTTCGTTTCCATGCGGCTGCAGGGAGAGGACGATCCCGAAGCCAGCGCCCGACTCGACGCGCTCGAGGCCGCCGGCCATCCGGTGGCCCGCATTGTGCTCGAAGACCGCCACGACATCGGGGGTGAGTTCTTCCGTTGGGAAGCTGCCGTGGCATTGCTCGGCGCGCTCATGGGTATCAACCCCTTCGATCAGCCGGACGTTCAGGCGAGCAAGGACCGGACGGCAGCGATCCTTGCCGGGGCGGGAGACGGCTCTTCGCTCGCCGAGCGGTCGCCGGCAGGGGTCGGCAACGGCTGGGCGGTGTATGCGGATCTCGAGCGCGACGAAGAGCTCGCGGCGCGGCTCAACGGGGCCGAGATGGCCGACTGGCTGTCAGCCCACCTGGGCAGGGCCGAGCCACCCGACTACGTCGGCATTCAAGCGTTCGTAGCCCCGGAGCGGACGACCCATCGAGCGCTCCAACGACTTCGGGTCTTGCTGCGGCGGCAGTTCCGGGTGGCCACTTCTCTGGGTTGGGGCCCCCGCTTCCTGCACTCGACCGGGCAGCTTCACAAGGGCGGCCCCGATTCCGCGCTTTTCCTGCAAATCACCGCCGACGATGCGGAGGACATCGAGGTGCCGGGGGCGGGCCACAGTTTCGGCGAGCTCGCACGGGCGCAGTCCATGGGCGATTTCGCCGCCTTGCAGGAAAGGGGTCGACGGGTCGTTCGCGTCCATCTGAGCGACCCCGGCCCGGGCGCGGAAGCCATGCTTGCGGCTGCAAAGCAGGCGCTGAGCTAGACAAGGCCGGCGCCGGACGGGATGACGCAGGCAGCTGGGCCAGGTCCGGTTCAGCGGTCCCGCTCGGGAGCGACCTGGATCTTCGATGCGGCGCGGTAGCCTAGGCTCACGGTTTCCCCGTTCGAAGAGATCTCTACCGTGTCGGCCTGCTCGTCCCGCCCGACGACCCGCAACGTGACGCCGGGGACCAGGCCGTAACGTTCGATCAGCTGCAGGAAGTCCGTGGCCTGGTCGGTCACCCGCACGAGTGTCAACGATTGGTCCACGGAGCAGGTGACGAGGCTGGGATAATCGGTAGTCGCGAGCTCGCCGCCGGCGGTCGGAATCGGATCGCCGTGCGGGTCCACCTCGGGGTGGCCCAGCATCTTGTCGATGCGCTCGAGCAGACGCTCGGAGATGGCGTGCTCGAGCAGTTCCGCCTCGCCGTGAACCTCGCTCCAGTCCATGCCCATGACCTCGACCAGGAACAGCTCGACCAACCGGTGCCGGCGCAGGACATGGGCGGCCAGCCTTTCACCCGCCGGCGTGAGACGCACGCCGCTGTACGGTTCGTAGACGACGAGATCCGATTCGGCCAGGGTCTTGACCATCGCCGTCGCCGTCCCCGGGGCCACGTCCAGCGCGCTGGCGATCTGTCCCGTGGGCACGAGCGCCCCCGGTGTGGCCAGCTGCGCCAGATAGATGCGCTTCAGATAGTCTTCGACGGTGCTGGTAGCCATGTGATCTCCGCGGAGGAGGAGATCTTACACCTCGTCGCCCAGGAGCTCGGACAGCGGTGGGTAGTCGTGCGCCACCAGCTCCTGCCGTAACCCGACCGGTATCGAGCTTGAATCGGCACCCAGCGCTCGGATGGCGCACGCTGCCATCCACGGATCGCCCGGATCGAGCAACCGGCGGAGCGCCTCCTCGGTGGTCGGAATGTCGCCGCCGAGTTCCTGGGCGGCGATATATCCGCGCGCGAGGCGGCCATGCGTATCCAGGATGCGGACCAGCGTCCGCCGCTCCGGCGTCTCCAGGATGCTGTCGATCAGCTCGATGGCGTGCCCCCGGGCGGACCGGTCGCCGGTGATCAGCCCGCGGTAGGCGAAGAACACGGCCTGGATCGGATGGCGCAGGGCGAGGGCGCGGAACAGCTGCTCCTCGGCTTCCTGCAGCCGCTCGCCGACGACGGTCGCGACGAAGGCGGTCGGATCGGAAGTCGCGGGCTTGCCGAGCGCAGCGGCGAGAACCAGGAGCGTCAGATAGTCATTCCATTCGATCGCGATCGCCGCCGCCTCGCGCTCACGGCCAAGGTCCAGGCGCTCGCCGCGACGGCGCATGTAGTTGAGCGCCTTGAGGGTGGCGCGTCGGACCTTGCGGTCTTCCGCCACCAGGCCCGCGATGAGGCCGGCGGCGGATCCTGTGCCGCCGACGCGGCCGAGGGCCCGCGCCGCGAAGCAGCGCAGATCCCTGCGATTGCGCGGGTCGGCAAGTATCCCGGTCAGCGGGCCTCTCGCCTTGTCGCCGAAAGCTTGCAGAGCCTGCAGTGCCGGTCCCTCGAGGTTGCGGCGCGTACCGGCCTCGGCGATCGGACCGACCAGATCGCGGTGCGGGCGGCTGGAGCACGCGGTCAGCGCCGCCCGCACGACCTGTGGGGCCTCGTCGGCCAAAAGGATCTCGAGGATCGGGCGAAGCTCGTCCATGCCCGGGTTTTGCCGCACCACGTCGGCGACGGCGAGCTTCAACTCGACGCCGCGGGCCGTGTCCACGCGGGCGGCGCGCACCAGGATCTCGATCCCGGCTGCCTCCTGGGCGGGGTCCTGGTGTTCCAGCAGCGAGACGGCCGCAGCGATCGCCAGCAGCGGCTCCGGCCCTTGCAGGTACTCGAGGATCTGCCGCCGGGCGTCGGCGTCGCCGGTGGAGCTGGCGTAGGCGAGGGCCTCAGCGGTGAGGTCTTCCTCCGCCGGGTCGACGTTGGCCAGCGCTTCGTCCAACGACGACCGGTCGTGTGCCTCCGTCAGCAGTCGCAGGGCGTGGCTCTTCACGCCGGTGTCTTCGAAGGTGCGCAGCAGTCGCCGCAGCTCCTCGACGAACGCGGCCGGGTCGGTGTGCTCGGCCAGAGCCAGGGCCGCGCGCACCGTATCGGAATCGTCGCTCAGCAAGCTTTGCCGCACCGCGTTCCGTGCGTCCGCGTCGAGGCCGGCCGTCACGCCCCGGCCGATATCCGGATCGCGCACCTGTAGCAGCCGCTGCAGCGTCGCCGCGTACTGTCGGCGAGCGCGAACCACGACGCCGGCCCAAACGCCGACGAGGAGAAGCGACACGACCGACAGATAACGCAACGGGTCGTCCAGGAAGTACAGCGCGGCCAGGATGATGACGCCGGCAATTCCGTTGGCCGCGCGGCTGGCGATCAGGTCGATCCGCGGTTTCAGCCGGTGTCGCTCGGCTGAAGAAAACGACAGGAAGAGAAGCTCGCGGCCGGACTGGTCGACCGAGAAACGCAGTGAGTCGTCCGCACCGCGGGCAAAGCTGGCCGCCCACAGCCCGGGAAACAGGAGTATCCCGACGGCGCCCGAGGCGATCGCGATCGGCAACAACGAAATCGCCACGCCGATGCCGAAGACCCGCAGGATGGTGCTGGTCACCACCATCTGCGTCACCAGCGTGAGCACGTTGAGGGCGGTGAAGAAGGCTCCGAAGAACGCCGTCCGGGCGTCCTGAGATTCGATCGCGGCTTCAGCCGCCTTGTTGAATTGCCAGTCGACGATGGTGTGGGCGGTCGTTGCGATGATCAAGATGGCGGCGATCGTGAGGACCAACGAGCGCCCCGGCGGCGCGCTGGAATCGCCCGCGGCGGGGTCGGAGGCGGCGGCGCCCGCGCCGCTGTACGCCCTCTCTCCCGCGCTCGGGCTCGCACCGACCCGGCCCCCCTCGCGGGCGGCGTGCAGGCGCACGGGAGTCGCGTGGGTTACGACCCAGCGGAAGACGAAGAACGCCACAACCACGGCGAACGCGGCGATGAACAGCAGTGCACGGGTGCCGACGACCCCGGCGAGGCCGGCCGCCGCCGCGCTGCCGACGATTCCACCCAAGACGCCGCCGGCCCCGATGGGCCCGAACAGCCGTCGAGCCTGTCGCGGGTCGAGATACTCCTCGGAGAGCAGCCAGAATTGGGACGGAAGCAGGACTGCGTACACCTTCACCCAGACGTAGAACGCCAGCGCGCCGGCCGCCGGTGCGGCGGTCAACAGGTACCAGAAACCGCCCAGGCTGGCGATGGTGGCCGCCAGCGTGCCCGGGACCAAGCGGGCCAGACCGGTCCGCCCGGCGAGCCCGACATAGGCCACCACAATCCACCAGGTGACGAACGCAGTAACGATGTAGACCCACGGCAGCCGGTCGGCGCCCAGGTCCTCGAGAAAGAGGGCGTTTCGTGCCGGCTTCATCAGATACAGCGCCGCGATAACGAGGAACAAGTACCCGGCCAGGGCCGCGGTGAGGCGCCGCTCTGTTGGCCGGATCGACCAGGGAGTCACGCGTTACTCCGCCGCCGTGCGCACGTAACGGCCGCCCCCGTGGATCGTCGATCGAACCTCGCGTGCCAGGTACCGGATAACGCCACGGGCCAGCGGAGGGTGTTGCTCGAGGAGGTAGACGAAATCCTCCGCCCCGATTCGAAGTAGCAGGGTCGGTGCGCTCGTGGTGGCGGTGAATACGCGCGGGCGCTCATCGAGGACGGCCAGCGCCCCGAGCTCTTCGCCGTTGCCGGCGGTAAATGACGCGGAGGCGTCCTCGCGGTCGACGCTTACCTCGCCATCGATAATCAGGAAGAACGCCTCGGCCGGCTCGCCTTCGGCGAACAGCTCGGTTCCCGGCTCGTGGTCTTCGACCTGGCTGAGGGCGGCCAGGTCGGCGAGCACCTCCGTGGAGACCTCCGACAACAGCGGGACGCTGCGCAGCATTCTCACCTTGTCCACGATGGTGTGCTTCAAGCCGGCCTCGCTCTGCGGCCGCATCGGTGTGCCCGGGCGCGGGCGCCGGCGACCGTCGCGGCACAATAGCGCGGCTGCGGGTGACACCAAAGTCCGCGAACTGTCTTTCCCAGCCTGGCCGGCCTGATAGGGTCACGTTTGACCAAGGAGCGAGTATGAAGCGAACACCCGAAGAGCAGGCCAAGTGGCTCAGCGAGCTGCCGTCACACCGGATGGCGTTCGAGGATATCGACTTCCTCCGCCGCGACGAGTTGCGACCGGTTCGGTTGCAGCTGGAGTTGTTGAAGCCCGAGCTGCTGCAACAGGAGCAAGGGATCGTCTCGACGATCGTTGTTTTCGGCAGCGCGCGAACGCCGAGCGAGGGCGAGGGCTCGCGCTACTACCAGGAAGCGCGGCAGTTCGCGGCGATGGTCTCGGAGCACTGTCAGGCGCGTGGAATTCGCAAGTTCGTCGTTACCACGGGGGGCGGGCCCGGCATCATGGAGGCGGCCAATCGCGGCGCCCATGACGTCGGCGCCAAGTCGATCGGCTTGAACATCGAGATCCCCCACGAGCAGGTTCCCAACGCCTACATCACGCCGGAGCTGTGCCTCTCGTTTCACTACTTCGCCCTACGCAAGATGCACTTTCTGCTGCGGGCGAAGGCACTCGTCGTCTTTCCCGGCGGGTTCGGCACGTTGGACGAGCTGTTCGACTCCCTCACCCTGATCCAGACCGGGAAGATGGAGCCGATGCCGGTCGTGCTCGTCGGGAGCGAGTTCTGGGACCGTGTTCTGGACCTCGACTACATGGTCGAGCAGGGGACGATCTCGCCGACTGACCTCGACATCCTGACGAAGGTCGACACGGCGGAAGAAGCTTGGCAAGCGATTCGTGACGCATATCCCGACGAGCTCAGCTGAGGCGGCGCACCGGTGAGTTGGAAGGCCGACTTCGAGCTCGCCGACACCGTCTACCTGAACGGCGCCAATCACGGCCCGTTTCCCCGTGTAGCGAGCGAGGCGGTAGAGGAAGCGCTGGCGTGGAAACGTGACCCTTCTTCCATCGACGACAGCATCTACTTCAGCCTGCCCGATCGAGTTCGGCAGGCTGCGGCGCCGTTCTTCGGCTGTCGTCCGGAAGAGTTGGCGGTCGCGACCGGCGCGTCGACCGGCGTCGCCTTGATGGCCGAAGGTATCGATTGGCGCCCGGGGGACCACGTCGTTGTTCCGGCCGGTGAGTTTCCGGCGAATTACCTCCCGTGGATGGCGTTGCGCCGGCGAGGCGTGGATGTCTCCGTCGTTCCCGTCGACGGCGGCCTGACGGCGTCAGGCGTCGAAGCCGCGATGCGCGACCGTACGCGGGTCGTCGCGGTCGGGTACGTCAACTTCGCCAACGGCTTCCGGGCGGACATCGAGGCCATCGGCGCCTTGTGCGAGCGTCGGGGCGTGGCGTTCCTCGTGGATGTCTCGCAAGCCGTTTGTGCCGTTCCCCTCGATGTCCGCCGGGCGCGGGCGGCCGTGGTGACGGCCGCCGGCTACAAATGGATGCTGTCGCCCTACGGCACCGGCGTGCTGTACGTCGCGCCCGAGTGGATCGACAAGCTGCCGGTCCCGACGGTGAACTGGACGACGGTGGCCGGTGCCGACGACTTCAACAACCTCACCGGCCTCGAGGTCGACTTTCGCCCCGGGGCGGCCCGTTGGGACGCGCCGGAAACCGCCTCGTTCCTCAATTGCATGCCGATGGCGGCGTCGTTGGAGTTCCTCGGGCGAATTGGCATCGGGCGCATCTACGAGCACGCGACAGGGCTGATCGATCGCCTCGTTGCCGGACTCCCGGACGGATTCCGGCCCGAGAGCGCCCTCGACCCGCAGCATCGCTCGACGATATTCCGTCTCGTCGGGGACGACGGGCAGCGGACGCGGGAGGCCTACGGCCGCTGTCTGGAGGCCGGAATCTCGGTGAGCATGCGCGAAGGTGGGATCCGTGTGTCGCCCGGCATTTGGAACGACGCGGCGGACGTAGACCTGCTTCTGGAACAACTCAGGAGACGGTGAGCCGGTGAACGCGGGCCGGCGGGAGGTTTCGCAATACGGTCGACGTGCCGCGCGCGTAACGAGACAGCCAGCGCGACTTGGTTTCCTCGGCCCGTCGAAGGCGGTCGGCGGCGGCACCGCGGGCCAGCGCGCGGCGCACCGCGGGGAAGAGAAGGTACTCGAAGAGGGTCGCTGATCCGCCGGGATGGAGTGCCCCGATCATGGTCGAGAAGATCGCCTCGATGGTCTCGGCGTCGAAGTTGTTGAGCGGGGCGCTGCAGATCGCGACGTCGAACCGCTCGTCGGCGCTCATGTCCTGGACCGGTGCGTTGTGGATCGTCGTGCGGTCGGCGACCCGAGCCAACGACGGTTCATCGGCGAGAGCCCGGCGCAGGATCCCTGCGAACTCCGGGTTGATCTCGTAGCAAACCAGCTCGTCCTCCGGCCCCATGCAGGCTGCCGCGGCGCGGGTCATCGAGCCGGTCCCCGGGCCGATCTCGAGGATTCGAAGCTCGTGGGCGGCTTCCTTCGTGCGCCGTTCACGAAGCGGAACGACCATCGCGCGGGCGAGGAAGCGTGACGAGGGCTGTACCGCCCCCGTGTGCTCGAAATCGGCCCTCATCTGGGCCCAAAATGCCACTCGTTCGCGCAATCTCATGTCGGGGTCAAGCCTATCCCGGCGCTGCCGACACGGCAGCCTGGCCCGGCCGGGGTATTGACTTGCGGGTCCGCGGGGGAGATAAGGAAGCGCGGGAGCGGTTGGTTTCACCAGGGGGGCGGGGAGCCACGATGGCCACGCGCAAGCCAAGGCGAAAATCAGCTACCGGTTCGCCCCGAAAGAAGGGGAAGCCGAGCCCTTCCGTGCAAAAAAAGACGAAAACGAAGCGAAAGACTCGCAAGGCCGGTAGCTCGACCACGAAACGCAAGCCGGCGGCGAAAAAGGCGGCCAAGGGCAAAAAAGTGGTGAAAACCGCCAAGAAATCGTCGAAAGCAGCCAAGAAAACGGCGGCCAAGAAGACCGCCGCGAAGAAGGCTGCGCCGAAACGGAAGGTTGCGGCCAAGAAAGCCCGCCCGAAGAAGAAAGCGGTCAAGAAGGCGCCGAAGGGCAAGAAGAAGCAGGTCAAGAAGAAGGCCGCGGTGAAACGGGCGGCGCCCAAGAAGGCGGTCAAGAGGAAGCCGGCAGCGAAGAGAGCGGCGAAAAAGAAGGTGGTGAAGAAGAAGGTCGCGAAGAAAAAGGCGGCGAAGAAGCCGGCCGCGACCACCCGGAAGAAAGTGGCGAAGAAGGCGACAGTGGCCGCCAAGAAGAAGGTGGCGAAGAAGGCGCCGAGCAAGCCCGCAAAGAAGAAAACGGCGAAGAAGGCCGCAGCGAAAAAGTCCAAGCCCGCCCCGGCAAAGAAGGCAGCCACGAAGAAGGCGACCGTCGGACAACAAAAGGCCGGGAAGAAGAAAGCCGCCAAGAAGGGCGCCGTTCGCAAGCGCCCACGCCCCGTCCCGACACCGGAGCCTGAAGAGCCGGGCCTGCCGCTCAAGGAAGTCCGGGCTCGCCTGGGCCTGATCGGTCCGCAGATCGCGTCGCTGACCTGGCTCGAAGGTTTGTACCTGTACGGTGCTTCATTGCTCGCCACGCCGCGCCTCGAGAAGGTCGATTTCATCGTCGTATACAAGGGCATGCGCAGCGCCACTCGCCTGCGCGCGGCCGAGACCGAGCTGCGGGAGCTGATTGCGGCCGTGCTTCCGGTCGACTTCGACCTGAAGCTCACCGGGACCCTGGAGATCGGTCGGCTGCTCGACGAAGGCAACCCCGCGGCCCAGGCGCTACTGGGGTACGCGGAGGCGGTCTTCGCCCGGTCCGCCTGAGCCGGAGAGCGCGAAGGGGGCCCGAGTGTCCGAGCAGGCCGTGAACGCGGTACCGGTGAGCCCGCGGAGGATCTTCGGCGTCGATTTCAGCGCCGCCCGCGACGCCGGGGATCGCATCTGGGTGTGTCGGGCCCATCCCGGGAGCGAAGGCGTGCGGGTGGAGAGCGTAGATCCGCTCAGCGCACTGCCCGGTGGAGCCGTTGCCCGCGACGACGCGATGCGGGCTTTGGTCCAGAAGGTCATCGAGTCGCCCCGTTCCGCCTGGGGCATGGACTTCTCGTTCGCCCTGCCGCGCGCCTTGATGGACGCCCTGGCGCCGGCGGTGCAGAACTACGGCGGCCAGCTCGACACCGTCGCGGCGTACGGCGACCCGGACGCGATGCGCGCCGGTTGCGTCGACGCTGCGCCCGGGCGCGAGTTGCGGCGTAGGACCGACGACGAGGCGGTGACGCCGTTCTCGCCGTACAACCTGCGGATCTACAAGCAGACGTTCTACGGCATGCGCGACGTGCTGCGACCGCTCCGCGCCCGGCCGGAGGTCGCCGTCCTGCCCTTCGACCGCCTTCCGGCGGCCGAAGCCGCCGGCGGCGATCGGTTGCCGTTCAACCGGCCGGCTTCGGGGGCGGCCCCGCACGTCTACCTGATGGAGGTGTGTCCCGCATCGGTGCTGCGTTCGTTGGGACACCCCGCCGACGGATACAAGGGCGGCGGCGAGGAATCGCTGCAGAAGCGCCGTGGCATCCTCTCGTTGGTGACGGGGGAAGGGCTCGTGCGGCCCATGGCCAGGTCCCTGCGCGAGCGCATCGCCGGCGACGAGAACGGAGACGCCGTGGACGCCGTGCTGGCCGCGGTCGGTGCCTCGCGCGGTATCCGCGACAACGACCATGCCGTACTGCGTTCCGACCCAGCCTACGCGGCGGAAGGGTTCGTCTACACCTAGCAGGCCGTGGTGAAAGTGTGATGGGTATGGCGAAGGGAGTCGCGTGAATGGACAAGGCGGGTCGCCGCAGGCGATGCCGTTGCGTCTGAGCACCTGGACCGACGGTGACGGTGACGGCCCGCCCGTGATCGTCCAGGGCCCTGCATGGGGGCCGAGCAGCCACTACCTGCGTGCCACCCTGGTGCCGCTGCTGGACGGGTTCCGGGTGATCACGTTCGATCCGCGTAACGTCGGTGGCTCGGAGAGGGTACACGCCCCCGACGCCCAGGCGGTCGAGCATCTGGTCGACGATCTGGAAGGGCTGCGCCGGCGTCTCGGTTTCGAGAGGTTCGCCCTCGTCGGGCACTCCCACGGTGGCTTCGTCGCCATGGCCTACGCTGTCCGGCATGCCGATCGCCTGTCGGCGCTGGTCTTACTGAACACCAAGGTCCGCCGCGCCGGCGACGATGACTGCCCCGACGGTAGGCGCGGGTCGAGCGATGGCGAGCGTTCCCGGGCGCAGGATGACGAGGTCGAGCAGATCCTGTCCGAGCTCGCCGAGAATCCCGGCCGCCGGGCCGCGGTCGCGCACTTTCGCGTCACGCTCGGCAACATCCGTGGGGTCGATACCGACGCCGAGCTGGCGCGCGAGATGCGGCGGTTGATGCCGGCGTACTTCTACGACCTGGAAGCGATGAACCGGTTCGCCACCCTCGCCCGCGGCGCCGAGCGCCCGTCCGCGTACGCGTTGGCTCGCGTGCCCGAGGACCTGGAGCCGTGGGTCGACGAAGGCCTGGCCGAGGTCCGGGTGCCGGCGCTCGTGACCACCGGACGGTACGACGTCGTCACGACCCCGTCCGACGCCCGCCACATTCATCGGAAGCTGGCCGACTCGGAGATCTTCGTTTTCGAGCGCTCCGGCCATCACCCGTGGGCCGAGGAGCCGGAGCGGTTTGGCGAGGTCGTGCGCGGCTTCCTCGACCGCAGAGGCGGGTGAGCGTCCGTCCACGATGGAGCACTTGTTCCGAGCTCGTCCCGGGCCGGCTTCGGACTCTGGCGTAGCCGGGCGGAGGAAACCCCGCGCCGTTCGATATAGGATGCGCCCATGAGCGAGAAGCTGCGCGAAGAGAAGCATGGGGCGAAGGTGGCCGCCGAAGCTCGGGCTGGCGGTGGTCGCGACGCCGGCGATCAGGCCGCAGAGATCAACGCCAAGCATCGTCGATACATCTTCGACGCGGTGGCGAACTACTACGAAACGCCCCTGCCGTTGCAGCGAGGGCGGGGCGTGCGGCTGTACGACTACGACGGGCGCGAGTACCTCGACTTCTTCGCCGGCATCGTCACGGTGAACGTCGGCCACTGCCATCCGCGCGTGACCGCCGCCGTCCAGCAACAGGCCGGCGAGCTGCAGCACGTTTCGACGCTCTACCCGACGGCGCCGATCGTCGAGCTGGCGGAGAAGCTCGCCGAGATCACGCCGGGCGATCTGAGCAAGACGTTCTTCACCAACAGCGGTACGGAGGCGAACGAGACCGCCGTGTTGCTGGCGCAGCTCGCCACCGGGGCACAGACGATCATCGCCCTGCGCCACTCCTACAGCGGACGTTCGGCGGTGGCGCGATCGCTTTCCGGGCAATCGACCTGGAAGATGCAAACGAATCAGATCGCGTCGATCGTCCACGCACCGGCACCCTATTGCTACCGCTGCCCGTTCAAGCTCACCTACCCCGATTGTGAACTCGCCTGCGCCGAGGACCTGCGCGAGCTGATCGCCACGTCGACGCCCGGCGTCATCGCCGGGTTCCTTGCCGAGACCGTGCTCGGGGCGGGTGGCTACATCGTGCCGCCGCCCGAGTATTTCCAGATCGCCGCCCGGATCGTGCGCGAGCACGGTGGCTTGTTCATCGCCGACGAGGTTCAAAGCGGGTTCGGTCGCACCGGAGGCAAGTGGTTCGGCATCGAGCATTGGGACGTAGAACCGGATGTGATCACCATGGCGAAGGGGATCGCCAACGGCGCCCCCCTGGGGGCAACGACGACCCGCGCCGACCTGGCCGATGCGTTCAGCGGCGGACTCAGCATCTCCACCTTCGGCGGCAATCCGTTGTCGTCGGTCGCCTCCTCCGCCTCGATCTCGGTGATCGAGGAGGAAGGCCTGCTCGAGAACGCCGCCGTGGTGGGGGCCCACCTGGGAAAGCGGCTCGAGGAGCTGGCCGATCGTTTCGACGTCATCGGCGACGTCCGCGGCATTGGCCTGATGCAGGGCATCGAGCTCGTGGTCGATCGGGCCAGCAAGGAGCCGGCGCCCGACGCCGCCATGCGCCTGATGGAGGAGACCAAGGCCCGCGGGCTCCTGATCGGCAAGGGTGGCCTCTACGGCAACGTCCTGCGCGTCGGCCCGCCGCTCAACATCACCACCGACCAGATCGACGAGGGGATCGAGGCGCTGTCGCAGAGCTTCGCCGCGCTCGGCTGAAGACCCGGAAGGAGTCGCGAACACGCCGAGACCGCCGGGCCCGCGGCCTCGTCTGTGCGTTCGTCAGCGGTTGCGCGTAGTCGTCCAGTTTTGCAGGTCCACGACGTGACGCTGCATCTCGCCGAACAGCGATGCCTCCGAGCTGATGTCCCGCAGGTTGAGCGACTTGAAGTACACCGCCTCGCCCGTGCTCGTATCGAACAGCCGCAGGTATCCTTGCATTTCCACCGGCTCGGTCTCGCTCAAGGCGTCCACCGAGACTCCGAGGACGTAGTCGGCCATCTCCAGGTCGAGGACCGTTCCCAGGTACGGGGCTCGGGCGACCGCATCGCGGAGGGTGTTGCGCACCAGTGCCAGGTTGAAGGCGTTCTCGTTCGTCCGGTGGATACCTTCGGCGTACGCCGGCCGCCCGCTGATCGTACCGATGCCGCCGGTGGCCGGGTTGCGGTTGAACGGCAGCTGGTTGAGCGCCTGCACCTCGCTCGTGTCGATGGCGGCGACGTAGATACGCGGCGCCTGAATACGTAGCTCGAAGTCCTCCGGCGGGTCCGAGGCGCCGTACATCTCCAGGAACCGCTGGTTCATGTCGACGCCCGCGAGGGAGGCGCGGATGGCCTGGTCCCAGGCGTTCTCGTAGTCGCCGATCCTGTGGGCGGCTTCCCACGCCAGGCGATGCGTGGAGGCGTGCCCTGGATTGAGCTCGCTCGCCTTTAGCAAGACGTGGCGGGCCATGAGGAAGTCCTCCTGCATGCCGAAGATCCGTCCTTGCTGGTAGTAGGCCTCCCAGTAGGCGTCGTCGGCAGCGACTGCCTGCTCGAGCAGGTCGAGCGCCTCGCCGAAGCGGTTTTCGGCGATGAGCCCGGTGGCGCGCTCGGTGAGCTCCGCCGCCAGCTCGGTGTCCTGCGGCGCATGGGCGAATGCCTCGGTGGCGGATACGGCCGACAAGACTACCGCCGAAAAGACAGCCACCGACAGGAGGGCGGGCGATAGGAGCATGGGCGACGGGGTCGCGGGCCACGGGATCGTCCGGCCGGCGATAGCCCTCGCGAATCGACGCGTCATGATGGCGAGCCGCCTTCCCCGGGGAGAGTCTCTCTTCATTATAGGAAACGCTGGCTGGATAGGAAAAACCGCTGGCTGGCGGCCGGGGCCGCCAGCCAGCGGCGAACTGCTCACGTCAACGACGCTGAAACCCTGCGTCGAAGACGCTGTCGGTCGACCCGATCAGAAGTCGACACGCGCTCCGAGCTGGAACTCGCGCGGCGCGAGGGCCGAGGTCGGGATGAAAAGCGACCCGCTCGAGACCCGGGTGCTGCCCAGCGAGTTGCCGAAGCTGACGGAGTTGGTGACGTTGAAGATATCCGCCAGCACGGTGATGTTGAAGCGCTCGACCGGGATGACGTAACGGAACGACATGTCGATTCGCGTCAGGCCGTCCGTGGTCAGGCCGTTCTCGGTGCCGGCGAACTCCTTCGGTCCCTGGCAGATGTCCGACGGCTGGTTGCAGTTGTACGTGCCCGCCGGGGCCAGGTCGCGGTTGCCGTTGTCCAGAAACACCTCGTTGGATGCCCCCGAGTCCAGGAACAGCTCGGTCTTTTGGCCGCTCATGTACTGGTAGATACCGCTGAACATGATGCCGCCGCTGTTCGTCCACGAGGTTCCGGGGATCTCCCAGGTCCACGAGGCCGACAGGATGTGGTCGCGGTGCCACGACGCCGGGATGTTCTGCGTCTTGGGATTGTCCAGATCCAGGTTCGGATCTTCGCCGATGATCACACCGTAGGGAACGCCGTTGTTGCTGCCACCGGCACGGTCGAAGTCATACCCGGTCTCCGTGCGAAGCTGGAAGCGGGTGCCGTCGACCTGTGCCGGCTCGACGTTGCCTTCCTGCCGGGCGCCGGTGTACGCGAACGTCGCCGCTACGCGGCCGATCGGCGAGTCGCCGAAGCGTCGCCGGGCCTGCAGCTGGATGGCCGTGTAGTTGGCCTTGCCGCCGTTCAGGTACGTGGTGATGCTGTTGAAGCGCGGCTGCACCTGACCTTGGTAGATCGAGATGTCCGGCCGGGTACCACCCGAGCCGGTGGCCGGGTTGGCGCCACCGATCGGGTTGAGGTCGACCGACAGCAAGCCGTCGCGATTCTGCGTGCGAACGAGGTCGGCGCCGAGCGACAGCCCGTCGACCACCTCACGCTCCGCGCCGATCGTGAACGTGTCGGCGTAGGCCGAGCGACGGAACTGGTTGTCCACCGTCGGGCTGGTGTTGAGGATCTGGGCGCCGGATTGCTGCTGCTCCAGCAGGGCCGTCAGCGCATCGCGGAGGGTGTTGAGATCACGGATCCCGTTCGCCCGAGCGAAGTCGATGAAGAACTGCTGGTCGGTGCCGCCGTCGGGGATGTCCTCGAAGAAGCCCTGCGTGACCGCGGGCGAGTCGAGAACGAAGTTGTCCCAGAAGCCGTACTGGAAGCGCTCGTAGAAGCGGCCGTAGCCACCGCGGACGACCGTGCGGCCGTCGCCCGTCGGATCCCACGAGAAGCCCAGGCGCGGCGCCAGGTTGTTGCTGTCCGAGACGATGCTCTCCCAGTCGTAGCGCAGGCCGAGGTTCAGCGTCACGTTCGGGATAACCTGCCAGTCGTCCTGGACGAAGGCGCCGAAGACCTTGTTGCCCGGGACGAAGCCGTCTGGAGCCGCCGGCGTGCCGCCGGAGCCGAACAGGCGCTGGTTGAACTCGTCCGGATAGGTGATGTCGACGTCCGGATCGAAGTCCAGATCGGTCGGGAACTCGAAGTCGCCATTGGCGCCGTCGTTGAAGAACGACGTCACCGTGCGGTACGAGTAGCTGCCGCCGATGCGGAAGTCGTGGTCACCGTACATGTCGGGCACGTACCACGACACCGTGTCGTCGATCTGGACCGAGTTGTTGATTCGGCTCTGGGCGACGGTGTTCGTGCCGCCGTTCCAGGTCGGGTGATCTTCGAACACGTCGCAGGAGCGCTGCGTGGCGAAGTCCTGGTTGCCGCCGTTGTAGCAGGGGTTGGCGAACGACACGTCTTCGCGCGTGAACGACAGGCGGAAGTTGTTGAACGTCGTGTCGTTGATGACCGAGTCGATCGACCCGATGACGTTGGAGTCCTTGTCGTCCTCCTCGCGAGCCGCCTCGAGCGTCGTCTGGTTACCGATGATTTGGTTGAACTGCGGCGAGTACTCGTTCAGGTAGCGGACCGAGACCTTGTGGTTCATCGCCGCCTGCCAGTCGACCTTCGCCAGGATGTTGCGCAGGAGGTTGTCGCGGGCGGTGGAGAAGCTCTTGTCCGGGCGCGTCGGGAAGTTGCGCACTTCGGCGTTGTTCGGCTTGTTGCGTTCGAAGCTGAAGAAGAAGTGCGCCGTATCCTGGACGATCGGACCGCCGATAGTGCCGCCGAGCGAGGAGTAGTCGGCGTCCGGCTGCTCCTGGTTGTTGCGCTCGGTGAAGAAGTTCTTGCTGTTCCAGGATGCGCTCTGGAAGAACATGAAGCCGGAGCCGTGGAAGTCGTTGGCGCCGGACTTGGTGACGGCGTTGATGACGCCGCCCTGGGTGCGGCCGAACTCGGCGTCGAACTGCGACGTCAGGATCTGCAGCTCCTGGATGGCGTCGAGCGCGGTGCGGGTCTGTGCACCGGCGCGGGCGCCGATGGCGTCGTCGTCGTTGTTCGCACCGTCGACGTTGAACGAGTTGTTGTTGTCGTCCTGGCCATTGATGAACAGCGAGTCCGACGCCGTCGACTCGGTGCTCGGCGAAGCGTTCACGCCCGGAAGCAACCGGCCGAACATGACGAACGAGCGGTTCTGCGACGGCAAGGTTGTGAACATGTCCTGGCTGATCTCACCGCCGACCTCTTTGGCGGTTGTCTCGACCAGGGGCGTCTCGGCCGTCACCGTGACGGTCTCCGAAACGCTGCCGAGGGTCATGGTCATGTCGAGGCTGCCCTCGGTACCGACCGCGAGCGTCACGCCTTCCTGCTGGACGGTGTTGAAGCCCTGCAGGGTGAAGGTGACCGTGTAGGTTCCCGGCGTCAGCCCGTTGAAATCGTAGCTGCCGTCGATTCCCGTCACCGTCTGGCGCGAGAAGCCCGAGGCTTCGTTACGTACGGCCACGGTCACGCCGGGCAGAGCCGCGCCGTCCGGGTCCGTCACGTCGCCGCGCAGCGACGCGCGGGCGAACTGGGCCTCGGCCGGCGCTGCCAGCGCGAGCGCGACAGCGGCCACTGCAAAGAGCACGAAGATGCGTCGCATCTGATGACTCCTTTGTGTTGAGGGAGGATGGGATGTCATGGCGTTTTCCCCTGGGGACCGGCTGGCCCCTCGAGCCTCCGGGAGTTCGAGTCGCACACGCTGCGACCTACTGGCCTCCGTTATGAGACTCTCGCCACCCGTTAGCAGAGCAAGACGCGTGCCAGGCACCGGGCGCATCCGGGGAATGGCGCGACATGCCTTTGCCCCGCCGCGAGGGCGGGATTCTCGTGGTTTCGGCTTCGAGGCGACGTGCGGCCTGCGCCGCGGGCGGCGCTTCGAAATCCAACACGTGATTGTCCGATTCAAATTATCGGATCGGACGATTCGGATTTGTCAGCTGGTTCACGAATTCGCGTCGGGGCGAACGATCAGCCGGACGTACAGCCAGAGGGCTAACGCGATGACGAACGGGCTACCGACCAGCAACCAAATCGGGTTCACCAGGATGCCGAAAACCAGGGTGATGACACCCGCCACCAGAACCAACCCGACGGTCCATGGGGGGTGGGGGAACGCGTCGCCGTCGATCGCGGTGGCTTCCGAACCTTCGTCGCCGTTCATGCCGCTCGCGTCCTCCGGCCGAGGCGCGAAACGATCGTCGCCCTCGGTCATTCGTCGGCGCGGCGCGGCGGCCGTTCGCCGAAGCTCGAGCACAGGGTATCGAGTATGCTGCCGACGATCTCCGTCTTGGTCGGGTGGTAGTACTCGGCCAGCGAGCCGTTGTGCGCCGTCTCCTGGTGCTCGATGAGGTACGCCGGAAGGTGAATCAGCTCGCCGGCGCTCTTGCTCAGGAGCCCGGCTCCCAGCAGCACGTGCGAATCGGCGTCGGCGATGAACTCTCCGAACCCGAACCGATCGCCGGCGAGATGCAGCTTGCCGACCAACCGGGATTCCTTGCTGGCGGTTGCGATGTTGTGGCCCGCCTCCCGGGCCTCGTCCGCCGACATCCCGGCGAAGGCGAACTCCGGATCGGTGAACACCACTTCGAGGTTGGCGCGCCGCGACCACGAGCGCGACGCATCGTCAATCGCGTTCTCGGCGGCGATCCCCGCCTCGATGTGGGCGAGGTGCACGACCATACGGCGGCCGATGACGTCGCCGGCAGCGAAGATATGCGGTTGCCCGCTGACGCGCATGTCCTCGTCGACGGCGAGCCCTCGACCCGGTCCGAGCTCGATCCCGGCCGCCTCCAGATTCAGTGTGCTCAGCGCCGGCTGCCGTCCGGTGGCCAGCAGAACTTTCTCGCCGACCACCGGGATCGTCCTGCGCGGCCCTGCCGCCTGAACGACCAACAACCCCTGCGGGTCGCGGTACACGCGTTGGGGGACATGCTGGCGGAGCACCTCGATGCCCTCGTGCTCGTACGCGTCGGCCAGGCGATCGCCGAAGGCGGCCGGGTACATGGACAGGAACCGAGACCGGGCGATCACGGTCACCTTGCATCCCAGCCGGGCGTAGCGCTGGGCAAACTCGAGGCCGATCGCCCCGGCGCCGATGACGGTCAACGATTCGGGCAGCTGTGTGTTCGCCAATAGCTCCCGGCTGGTCCAGATGTCGCTCTTGAGAGCGTCGAGCCCCTCGATCGCCGGCCAGCGCACGTACGAGCCGGTGGCGATGATCGCGGCGTCGAACGGGTATTGCTTGCCCTCGGATTCCAGCGCGTGGGGGCCGACGAAGTGAGCCTTGGCCCGCACGATCTCGAAGTCGTCTGATTGCTTGGCGTTGATCGCGGCCTGTCGGAAGGCGCGGAAGCGGGCGATCTCGCGGTCCTTCCAGGCGACGATCTGCGACAGGTACTCAGCCGGCCGGATCGGCTCGACACGGAGCCAACCGTGCCGCCGGGCGTGGTGCATCGTGTCGATCGGCTCGAACATCGCCTTCGACGGCATGCAGCCGAAGTTCACGCACAGCGAGGCGGAATCGGCCTCGTCGCCCATGAAAAAAATGACGCGGGCGCCTCGACGGGCGGCGGTGCGGGCGGCGGTGAATCCGGCGGAGCCGCCACCGATGACGGCGATGGTCTTTCGAGTCGACATGGCCGCGAATTCTACCAGGGTGGGCACGCGGCCCCGTGTCGTTCAGATCGCCGAGTCGTCACCGTCCCGACGGCTGCGACAGGCGGAATACGAGGAGGGAGGGCGGCGCGCCGTCCGAGTCCCGTCCGCTCCCCGTTGCGCCGGGACACGGTCGGCGCGCCTGTACAACGCTTTCCGACTTCCCTTATAAGACGCTTCAACGGCGGCGAAAGTTGCACTTTTCGCCGCGGAATTCGCTGTCAGGGCGCAAAAAAAAGTCGCCCCCGGCGAAGGGTGCGGCTTGTCACTGGGGGTCGATGTGTGTAGTTTCACCCTGCCCGTTGAGGGAGGGTGGCGCGCCAGCCGAGCCCATGGCCGCTCCCCGTTGTGCCCGTGCACGACTGGCGCGCCTACACGCTATGAGCCCCTTGGTGAGCAAGACACATGCCACCAAGGGGCTCATTCTTTTGTTTCCGCACAAAACGTCCGGAAAGCCGCGAATAACCGCCGCATCGGCTCCACCGCGTCTCGGGCGCAGCTCCAGATCTCCGGCAGATCCCCGTCCGGCTGTGCTGAAAGCGGAACACGCTGTTTCGTAACCGGACACCGTCGCCGGCCACTGTCTCCGGCCACCGTCGCCGACCATCGTCGCCGGACACCGTCTCCGACCGCCGTCGCCATCCACCGTGGCGGCCATCGTCCCCGGCCACCGTAGCCCGTTAGCGCCCGACCGTCTGTCTCCGCGGGGGCGCGGTGTGTGCCATCCACAGCAGGTAGCCGCCCCACGCGACCGCCACGACGATGCACAGGGCACCGGCGGCATGCGCCAGACCCGCCAGCGTCTCGTCGAGCTCCAGCATCCCTGTCCGCGTCAGCAGGTTGTTCCAGTCGTGGTAACCGGGAACGTCCCGTCCGGTGACGCCACCCAGAAGGACGAGCCGCTGGGCCCGAGCGTCGGCGATGTACGGCGCCACATCGATCAGGTTCTGCCCCGCCCACCAGAGCATGACCGAGGCGGCGAACGCATCGTAGCGGCGAAGGAACGCGACCAGGCAGATCGCCGGGATCAAGACCTGGAAAAGCGATCCGCCCAGCGTCGAGAGGAAGCTGCCGAGCGGTATCAGGATGATGTGCCCGGCCTCGTGAAAGACGAGGTTGGCCATGCTCAGGACGTAGTCCACCAGCGAGCCGCGGGTCTGCGAACGGCTGACCGAGAGCGAGACGTAGTACAGGCCGTAGTACACGAGCCCCGCCCAGAGTGCGATCCGGCCCCACATTATAGAACGGCTCGTCCCGGGGCGGGGGCACGAGTACCCATTCCCGCACCCGGTCCAGCATCCCGGGCGGAGCGTCGGCGTCGCGGCGCATGTTCGGCCGCGGACGCCGGACGCCGCGACGGTTCATTCCATGTCCCGAGGCAGCGGCTGCTCGTGGCCGTGGATCGGGTGAGGCCGATAGGGTGCCTCGAGGCGCTCGATCTCTTCCGTCGTCAATTCGAGCTCGGTCGCCGCGCAGGCGTCGGCGATGTGTTGCGCCGTCGTCGAGCCGATGATCGGCGAGACCACGCCGGGAACCGATAACAGCCACGCGAGGGCCAGCGAAGCCGGGTGGTCGCCGCGCTCCCGCGCCAGCTCCATCAGCGCGTCGAGCACGACGAAGTCCTCCTCGCGGAAATACATGTCGTCCGCCATCGGGTCGGCGCCGGCCCGCGCCGTCGATCCTTTGTCGTCCCGGCTCCGGCTGCCGGTAAGGAACCCGCGAGCCAGCGGGCTCCAGGGGATGACGCCGACGCCTTCGTCGATGCACAGCGGGATCATCTCTCGCTCTTCCTCCCGATAGATGAGGTTGTAGTGGTTTTGCATCGAGACGAACCGGTGCCAGCCGCGCTCCCCGGCGACGTTCAGGGCTTTGGAGAACTGCCACGCGGCCATGCTGCTCGCCCCCAGGTAGCGCACCTTGCCGGAACGGACGAGGGCATCGAGCGCCTCCAGGGTCTCGTCGATCGGCGTTGTCGGATCCCACCGGTGGATCTGGTACAGGTCGATGTAGTCGTGCCCGAGTCGACGGAGCGAGTCGTCGCACGCGGCCAGGATGTGCTTGCGCGAAAGGCCCCGCCGGTTCGGCCCCTCGGCGACCGGGAAGAACACCTTGCTTGCCAGCACGTAGTCGTCGCGCGGCGCCATGTCGCGCAGCACCGTTCCGGTGACCGTCTCGCTGACGCCGTTGGAGTACATGTCGGCGGTGTCGAAGAAATTCACGCCGGCGTCGAGAGCGGCGCCGAAGTGTTTCCGGGCGGCATCTTCGCCGAGCGTCCAGGGGCGCCAATCCGGGTCGCCGTAGGTCATGCAGCCGAGGCAGATTGCCGATACTTCGAGGCCCGTGTTCCCCAATCTTCTATAGATCATCTACAGATCATCCTTCAGCTCGATTCATGAACGATCTCCCCGGCGACGATGGTCAGGACGATGCGCCCGCGTGCGAGGTCGTCCGGATTCGTCGCCGCGGTCACCAGGGGATCGAGGTTCATGACGGTCATGTCGGCCCACAGGCCGGGAGCGATCTTGCCCGAGACGTGCTCGACGAACGCGGCGCGGGCGGACCACGCCGTGTAGCCGCGCACCGCCTCCTCGGCCGTCATGCGCTCGTCGGGGCGCCATCCGCCCGGCGGCAGCAGCTGCTTGTCACGACGAGTGACGGCCGACTGCAGGCCATAGAAAATGTCGTGGTCGGATCCGGGAAGGTCCGAGCTGAAGACCAGCGGCACGCCGATACGGCGAAAGCTTCGCCAGGCGTATGCTCCCCGCAGGCGTTCCTCGCCGAGCCGGTCGATCGCCCAGGCCTTGTCCTCCATGGCATGCGGCGGCTGCATCGAGGCGGTCAGGCCGAGAGTGCGGAAGCGCCAGAAGTCTCCGGTCTGCACGACCTGGGCGTGCTCGACACGGTGCCGCTGGTCGACGGAGTCCGGATACCGCTCGGTGACGCGGCGGAAGAACTGCAAGGTCTCGCGGTTGCCGGCGTCGCCAATGGCGTGAACGTTCGCCTGGAAACCGGCCGCGATCATCTCGGCTACGAGCTCCTGGTCGAAGCCGTACTCCTCGCCGCTGACGCCGAAGTGGCCGGGGAGGTCGGTGTATTCCTCGAGAAGTCGGGCGCCGCGGGAGCCCAGCGCCCCGTCGTAGTAGGCCTTGACGGCGCGGGTGATGAGCTTGTCGTTTCCGTCGGTATCCGGGCCCCAGGCTTGCCAGCGGCGCAGGAGCTCGGGATCGCGCGCCGAAAGCATGGCGTAGACGCGCACCGGCAGGCGGCCCTCGGCGGCGAGGTTCTCCAGCGCCTGCAGCTGCCGGCCGTCGAGTCCCGCCTCGTGGACCATCGTGTAGCCCGACTGTGCCATCGCGGCGAGACCCAGCAGGAACCGTTCCTCCATCCGCTCGATGCTCGGCTGCGGCACGGCGTCGGTGAGCAGCGTCGTGGCGCGGTCGAGGAGCAGCCCGGTGGGTTCACCGCCCTCGTAACGCTCGATCCTGCCGCCGTCGGGTGCAATCGTTTCCGACGAGATACCGGCCGCGTCGAGTGCCGCCTGGTTGCCCCAGACGGCGAAGCCGTGAAGGCCGCGCATGAGCACCGGGTGTCGCGGCACGGCCTGGGTCAGCAGCGCTTTGTCGGGATAATCGTCGGCCCAGGCTCCGTCGTCCCATCCGTAGGCCACGATCCACTCACCCGCCGGCGTCGATGCTGCCCTTTCGGCGACGCGGGCGACCGCGGTCGCCTCATCCGCGACGTCGACGAGATCGACCTGTTCGAGGGTGGCGCCAAGCTCGAGAACGTGGGTGTGAGCGTCGTGGAGGCCGGGCAGGACCGTAGCGCCGGCCAGATCGATGACCCGTGTGTGGTCGGCGATGTGCTGCTCGACGCCCGCGTCGTCGCCGACGTAAAGGATGGTGCCGTGTTCGATGGCGACGGCGCTTGCGTCCGGGCTCCAGGAGCCGGCGGCGAACGGCGCCTCTGCCGCCGGTGTGCCGGCGCTGTCCGGGTCCGGCCAGTCGAACGTGTAGACACGGCCGTTGCGCAGCACCAGGTCGGCCCGAGGCGGGTCGAATCCGGGGCCGCATGCCGACAGGGTCGCCGCTGCGGCGAGGACCGCAGCAATCGCAGACGGGCTTCGCGTCATGGGCGCACCAGCCATCCTCCGCGGCTGCGGGCATAGGCGACGAGAAGCTCGACGCTGCGGTTGTAACTGAAGATTCCGCCCGGGACGCGATTCGTCCGCAGGTATGCGTCGTTCACCGACCGCGTGGCGCGGCTGGTCGTACCCTCGAATTGGGCCCAGTACTCGGCCGCCGCCCGGATGTCGCGCTGCACGCCGGGGAGGCGCAGGCCGGCGATTTGCCCAGCGCGATCCCGATCGTGGCGAGCGAGCGCCGCCAGGAGTTGCCGCTGTGCAAACACGTAGGCGGAGTACCGCGGGTAGGGCTCTGCCGAGAGCGAGGCGACCAGGTAGCCGGCGAAGTTGGCCTCGTCCTCGCGGGCGAACCCGCGCTGATGGGACATCTCGTGCCCGATCACCTGGGGAAGGCTGACCGCCGGCGTGCCGCGGTTGTAGTTGGCTTCTCCCGTCCACGGAAAATACACGCCCGAGGTCTGGCCGTAGTCGAGCACCCGGGAGGCGAGCAAGGGCTTGGGATCTCCGTACCCGAAGATGGCCGCGGCGGGAGGTTCGAATACGTTTGCCGCCGCCTGCCACCCGCCGTCGAGCTGGTCGATGAGGTCTCCGCGGTCGGGGGCGACGGTCGGCTCGCCGGCATCGTCGCCGCCGACGATCCCGGCGTACTCGAAGTTCGCCGCCTCGACCATCTCCTGCGCCAGCGCGGCGATCTCTTCGACGCCGGCGTCGCGCCCGTTCCACTGCTGCCGTTCCTCGAGCGGCGAGCGGGCGTAGTTGAAGCCCCAAACGAGGTAGAACACCGCCACGACCACACCGATGTCGGCGCCGAGCCGGAGAATCCCCCCTGCCAGGGCATTGCTCAGGTAGCGATCTCCGTTTCGCACCTCGCCAACGCCGACGATGATGCCCCACAACTGCCGTGCGATGAATCCGGCGACGAAGATCTCGGCCAGAGACAGGGGCACGATGCCCGCAATCGAAGACAGCAACGATGCGAACAACGGGCCGATCCCGTCGGCGTAGATCGCCTCGGTGATCCGGGGGGCCGAGCTGGCGGCCTGGAAGACGATGAACGCGGCGACACCCGCGGCAATCGCGATGCCGCGCGTCCGCAGCCGGAGATCCTTCTTCATGGGTGCATTATGTTCACATTGCGGCGTAAAGTACTTGACATTGTTCGAGGGTCGACCTAGGCTGACGTCATCTGATCACCCGAGGGCCACGAGTCACGATCTCATGCCTGTAGAGCCGCTGCACGCCCAAGCCGAGAGCAATCTCCGCTTCATTCGCGAACGCATGGATCATGCCTCCCGGTTCACCGGGGTCCCGGGTTGGGGCGGCATGATGATGGGTGGTGTCGCGCTCGTAGCGGCCGCCGTTGCGCACCGACGTGAGGCGCCGGAGGAGTGGCTCACGGTCTGGCTCGTGGCTGCCGTGATGGCGGGGCTCCTCGGTGGCTGGACGATGGATCACAAGGCCCGGGCGGCGGGGACCACGATGCTGGCGGGCAAGGGCCGACGCTTTCTCCTCGGGCTCTTGCCGCCCCTTTTCGCCGGCGCCGCGCTGACGGCGGGTCTCTGGTACACGGGGCACTATGACGCGATTCCAGGCACCTGGTTGCTGTTGTACGGAACGGCCTGCGCCACCGGCGGGGCTCATTCGATTCGCCTGATCCCGATCATGGGCGTGTGCTTCATGTCGCTCGGGATCGTGGCGCTGTTTCTCCCCTTGGTCTGGGGCAACGCGCTGCTGGCGCTGGGATTCGGCGGGCTACAAATCGGTTTCGGCTGGGTCATCGGACGCCGGCACGGGGGTTGAGGGCGGTTTCCACGTAGCGGGGTACATCATGGCAAACAAAGGACAGGCGCACAGGAAGCGAACAGCCGAGGACGTCGGGGCCCTCGAGGCGGAGCGTGCCGCGGTGAAAGACCCGTACCGTGTCTTTCGCGGCGATTCCGGCGGCGAAGCGGCGGCGGATGAGCGTCTCATCCACCAGCGCACGAGGCTGGCGATCATCAGCATGCTGGCGGTCAACGACGCGCTGACCTTCAACGAGCTGAAGGAGATGCTGGACGCCACCGACGGCAACCTCAGTGTGCACGCGCGCAAGCTCGAAGACGCCGGCTACATCGCCTGCAAGAAGTCCTTCGAGGGGCGCGTGCCGAAGACCGAGTACAGCATCACCGCTCGCGGCCGGAAAGTGCTCGGGCGCTATCTCGACCACATGGAGAGCCTGATCCAAGCGGTTCGCCAGCGCTGAGCCCACGAGGAGCGGAAGATGGTACCCGGAATCTCGACCAGCACGCCGGCCCTGCCTGAAGCGGCACTGTCGGGCGTCGACCGTGACCTCCTCGATGCCTGTCGCGGCGACGATGACCGGTCGGTACGGCGCCAGTTGGAAGCCGGCGCCGAGGTCGACGTACACGACGGCGCCGGTCGGCGCCCCCTCGGTCTCGCAGCCGAGCGCGGCAACCTCGCGGCCATGCGCCTTCTTGCCGAGGCGGGTGCGCGAATCGACGCCCGCGATGCCGGCAAGACACCCTGGACGGCTTTGATGCACGCGCTGCACGCCGGGCAGGGGGCCGCGGCCCTTGCACTGTTGGAATGGGGGGCGGACCCCGACGTCCGCGACGACTCCGGCTATAGCGCGCTGATGATGGCCGCCAGCCGGGGTGATTCATGCGTGGTCGAGCAACTGTTGGCGCGCGGCGCCGACCCGAAGGCCGAGCTCTTCCTCGGATTCACGGCGCTCGACTATGCCATCGGCTATGGGCACCTCGGCATCGTCCGCATCTTGCTGGAAGCCGCGCCGGCGCTCCGTCACCGGCGCAATCCGGCTCGCCGGGCAATGCTGGCGTTGGCGGACGAGGCCGGTCAGACGGAGATCCTGGCGCTGGTAGGGGAGCTCCCGGCCGGATAGCAACGGCGCTCCCTCAACGACGGGGCCAATAGAACCCCTGCCGGGCACGCACCTCGTCGACGTCCTCGCGGTCGATCTCGATCTCGAGGTCGTGCCACCGGGGCTCTTCGTCGGCCGGTTGGTCCATGACGAAGCCGATAACGTACCGAAGGCGTGCGTCCTCGAGGACATCCTGGAACCCCATGCTCATATCGCTGCCGAAAAAGGGCTTGCCGCCGGTATCCCGGGCGAGCGCATTCAACGGGCCCTGTAGCGATGTGCGCGCCTGGAATCGCGATACCACCGGCTGGGTCATCGGCAGCTGTGCCGTTCCTCCGGTGAACGCGGCCTGGCCCAGCGTCCCGAGCGAGTAGACCGTGCAGCGGCAACGCCGCATGACTTCGGTCAGGTCGACGATCTTCTGGCTCAAGTCGCCGCTGAGAGCCCGGACCTCCATCGGGTTCAGCGCCGGCGAGAAACCGGCGTATTCCACCAGGACCTGATGGTGGATGCTCGCCGGCACCCGCTCGAAGCCCGAGGAAAGCAGCAAGACGTACTTCTGCCGATCGTACGGATCGCCGAGGTCGAGCATGTCGCCCACCTGCGTCATCGCACCCATGATCTTCTCGGCGTTCAGGCTGGCCTCGATCGACCAGCTCCCCAGTTGTGCCTGAGCGAGGCGGAACTTGAGATCTTCCCAGTCGGCCTGCTGGGTGACGCACTGATAGAACCGCGGCGTCGCCAGCGGCTCGCAGGCGGTGCTGTCGGCTCCGCCCTCCGGGTCGCTGCAGTTGCCGTTGTCGCACAGGATCACCGACAGATCGATGAAAGACCGCTCTCTGTCGGAGGTGGCGAAGGAGTTGCCGACCTGGGCCTCGAGGATCTCGGCGATGAGCTCGTGGTCGACGGTGAAGTCATGCGTCACCGTCGGGATGCCCCGGTTGTCGATGGTCACCAGCGCCAGTCGGTCTTCGACGGCGATGCCGGCGCGGACGAACTCGGTCAGGTCGAGGAGAATGCGCTCCCAATCCTGCGGGCTGGTGGTCAACATGTCGGCGACGATGACGAAGTTGCGCGGCGTCGAGACGATGTTGGCGGCGGCGTCTTCCGGCAGGTCATCCATGAAGACGGATGATTCCGGTGCCCCCTCGAGGCGCATGAACGCCGGCGTCACCGGCTCGCCGTCGCGGGTCAGGGTGATGTCGTCGAGGGTGAGATCGGTGATGAAGTTGTCGTCGTTGTCCCAGGCGCCGACGTCCACCGTCACCATTTCCACCGAGGCGCCGAAGGCGGCCTCGTACTGTTGCTCGTTCACGGGTAGCCCGAGTGTGCCGGTGCGCCCGGCAGGGCCGCCGGCGGCGTCGCCTGCCGCGCCGGCGAGTTGCTCGAGGGCGAGGTTCGGGTCGGACGGCGTGAGCTCGTCGGTGAAGGCGAGGTCGACGACCGTCTGGCTCAGGGCACCGTTGTTGAGCTCGGCGTCGACCGTCGCGAGGATGTTCGTCCACGGTCGGTACGTCGTCGGGACCATGGTCGACAGGACCCGTGCCATGGCGCCCATCAGCAAGCGCGCGTTCAGCGCCGCCGGCAGGACTTGCTCCTCCATGAGCACGGCGAGGCGGACGCGAATGTCGAACATGCGGGCATAAAGGAAGGGATCGGCCGATTCGTCGCCGGCTTCTCCCAGGGGTATCGCCGGTGGTGTCATGAGGCCGAGGTAGTCACCCCGGCGGGTCATCGGCATGCCCACGGCCTGGTCGAGGAGCCAGCGAGCCGCGGCGGGTGCGGCGGCGTCGTAGTCGTCGAGCGCCAGAACGACGAGGTAGCGGTTCCCGTCGGACACGGCGCGCAGCGCGTCGGACTCACGCCCGTCCGTTACGGCGTCGCGGAACACCTGCAGCTCGCGTGGTCGCATCAACAGGCGCAACGCGTCGTCCAGCCGGGGAGCCTCGGCGGTGGCATCCGCGGACACCCAGAACGAAGGCGAAATGCTCGGGTCGCGGGCCTGCACGGCCTCGCGAATCCAGGTTCCCGCCAGGGCGTGCCGCCGGGCGACGACGCTCTGGGCGTCGGCCGTGAGCGACGGTAAATGAATGCGGGCGATCGCCGACGCCCAGGTTTCCGCCGCGACGGGGTCGCGGGGGCCACCACTCGGCATGAGGTCCTCGAGGTTCCAACGGCTCAGCGTGTCGGCGGCGCCGAAGAGGCTGTTGTGCAGGCGGGACCCCTCGTCGAGGATCCAGCTCTCCGAGGTCGCCGCCCAGGGGCTGAACAGGTCCTCCGGCCCGTCGCCGCCGAGCTCGGCGATGATCAGCCGGTGCAGCCAGGCGATGTGTCCCTGCTGGTAGGTGAACGATGCCGGGTCGCCCATGAACAGGGCGTACGTGATGCCGACAAGCGCGTCACCGAGGTAGACGTTGACCGCCTCGCGAAACGCCGTGACGTCGGTGGGCGTCACGGCTCCGGCCCGCAGCCCGGACACGACCGTGTCCGAGCGCTCGAACAGCTGATCCCGCGCGATGGTTACCGGCAGCGCCTCGGTGACGTCCTCGTCGCCGATGTTCGGCGGCACCTGGGATTCGAGCTCCGCGACGATCGTCTCGATCTCGTCCGCCAGCTCGGGCCCGCCGGAGGTCGCCGGCTCGGGCCCGCCGGCCGTCGCCAGCTGCGCGGCGATCTCGTCGAGGCGGAAGATGTTCTCGAACGAAGGTTGCTGCTGGAGCAGCAGGTGGGTGTACATCCGGCGGCCGCCCTGGGCTGCGGGTACGTAGCTGTAGTCGATGCCGTCCACGTCGAGCTCGGCTACGCCGATGCGTCCGACGAGGGCGGTGACGACGACGCGGCGAAGGTCGGCGGGGTCGCCCGGCCAGCCGTTCGCCTGCAGGCCGCGCGCCAGCGCCGGAACGAGGTCGAGGCGCCACCATTCGGTCACCGCGGTGCCGTAGCCGAGGTCCACGGCGCCGCCTCCGGTCGCGTCGGAGCGGCTCGCGGCCACCGGTAGATCGAGGAAGCTGTCGATGATCGCGTTGCGATCTTCGTCGGTCAGCAGGTCGTTGAGCAGCACCCGGTGCAGCAACACCATGGACGCCTGCAGCTGCCGAATCGAGTCGATGCGAACTTCCTCACTCTCGATGGCGTCGACCTTCTGCAAGTGGCGCACGAGCGAGACCGCCGTTCCCTCCGGTAGAGGAGTCGGCATGACGAAGAAGCCGTAGGCGCGGCCGAACGCGCGGTAGTTGCGGTACAGCAGCGGAATGGCGTCGCGCATCGCCGAAATCGGCTGATAGCGAATCGCACCGCTGACCGCCAGGAGCTTGCGTGTTGCCGTGGGCTCGTCGCGATCGGGCTCCGAGTCGCGCAGGATGCCGCGAATCAGCGGCCCATCGACCGTCGGACCCGAGTCGGCTCCGGTGGCGAAACTGTCCAGCAGGGCTTCGAGCGACCCGTCTTGTTCGAGTCGGTCATCACCTTCGATCGCCGCCAACCAGACGCGGGCGCCGCCGGGCCAGTCGATGCCGCTCCCGTCGGGCAGGAGCCGTAGATGGGTGAACAGCTCGGCGGTGTCCTCCGGCCAACGAATGGCGTCGGCGAAGCCGGGCGAGCGGATCGAGGCGTACAGCTCCCGTGCCCAGGAGACGCGCTCCCCCCGGGTGGCGCGATCCAGCGTCAATAGGTAGCGGGCGCGTTCCTCGGGGACCAGCGAAAGCGCGCGCCAGAGGTGCGCTGCACGCCCTTCGTCCCGGGTCGCCAGCTTCTCGATAAGGTCGGTCGTGTCGTTCCAACCGCCGACGATCGCCGACCACGCCTCCTCGTCGCCGCCGGGAAAGTGGAGGGAGTCGTCGACCACCCGCAGATAAGGCGCCAGGCGGAGGAAGCCTCCGGCTACGCGCGCGTCGGCATGCAGCGACCCGAGCCCCACCTGCGCGAACAGCCAGGATTGCGTCGGCCGATCGAGCTCGGCGTAGCCCGCCAGCACCCGCAGGGCGCTCGGGTCGGCGATGAGGGCGTCGAACATGCCGGAGGCGTCGATATCCTCGTCGAATACCTGTGCCCTCCAGGCGTCGGCGCCGAACGGCAGCGGCACGGACTCGTCCTCGACGGCGAGCGTGATCGGATCGCCGGCGGCCCACAGCCGCGATTGCAGCGGCACCGACATGCCGAGATACCCGAGCAGTTGGCGTTGCCGAGCCTGACGGTCGCCGACCCGGCGCTGGAGCTGGATGCGGTCCGTATCGTCGAGCACGCGGAAGCCGAGGAAGTCGAGCAGGGCGACGCCTTTCGCGTAGGCGGTCGTGTCGCGCTCCGCCAGGCTGGGGACGACATCGCCGTACTCCTCGTCGAGCTCGGCCAGCGCCCCCTGAACCGCTCGGAGCTCTTCGACCATCGCCTCGACCCGCTCGGCGTAGTCCAGCACCATCGGGGCCGACAGATACCCGGCGAGATCGGCGAGGAAGTCCTCCGGGTCCGGTACGGCGGACGGCGCTACCCGCATCCCCGCGGCAGCACGGATGAAGCGCTGCCCGCCGGGGATCAGCACGTCGCCTTGCTGCGGGGCCGAGCCGGTCCCGACACGTGCCGGCAGTGGTCGGGCCGATTCGGGTTCGGCGAGGTACGGAGGCATGGCGCCGAGCGCGGAGGCGCCGGCGCCGGCGAGCGTGAGAACCGCTGTCAACAGGGTCCTGGAAATCATCGCATCCCTTGGGCAGAGCTACGTTCGTAGCCGGGTTTGTGGCGCAGCGTGAGCCCCGGCCGAGTTGTCTCGACCTCGATGGCATGCCACCCACGAGTCGTGTTCGTCGGGCGATACGAAACCAGGTAGAGCGCCCGCATGGCGGCCGCAACCTGGACGAAAACGCCGTCGAGCTTGTCCTTGTCCTTCTCGAAAAACGCCTCACCGCCGGTCTCATCGGCCATCTGGCGGAGGACGTCGCGCAGGTCGCCGTCGTCGAGGGCATCGCCTTGGCCGAGGGCGAACACGGTCACGCCGCCGTTGCGTACGCGATCCAGTGCCGGGCGTAGAGCGTTGCGCGAGTTCTGGTCGTCGCCGTCGGTGAGCAAGAAGATGACCCGCCTCTCGCGCGCGTCGGCATGGTTGGCGAGCTGCCGATAGCCATACAGCAGTGCGTCGTAGAGCGCCGTGGTGCCGTGCGGGCGGATCGCCTGGGCGAACGAGGCGACCAGCTCGTGCACGTTGGTGAACGGCGTCAGCGACGTCACGCGATCGTTGAAGGCCATCAACTTGACCTGATCGTCCGGGCCCAGCTGGGCGAGGAACTGTCCCAGGGCGGCGATGGTCTCGTCCATCTTGTCGGACATGCTGTTGCTTTGATCCACGAGGATCGAGACCCGCAAGGGCGCCTCGCCGCGGGCGAAGTCGAGAATCTCCTGTTCCTCGCCGTTGTCGTGAATCGCCAGCTCGGCGGGCTGTAGGTCGGAGATAAAACGGGAGTTGTCGTCGATCGCGGCGAGGTTCAACGTCACCGCCGGGACCTCTACGGAGAATCGCGTGCCCGGGATCCGCGTGACGAGCTCTTCGATCTGCGTTTCGGCGCCGGTGCTGTCGACCGCGACAATTCGAATGTGCACCGCCGGGGCGTCGTCCGGCAAAGGCGCTACCCATCGATACGGCGCTCGGTTGCGCAGGCCGAGCTCCTCGTCGTCGAGGAATGCCTGCACCCGGGCGATGCTCCTCCCCGGCATCGGGCGTACCAGCGCCTGGATGACGATCGGGTCTCCGAGGGGTTGGTCCGTCCGCGGCGTGACGAGCTTGACCTGTGGCCCCGGCGCCTGGCCGAGCTGGGCCGTCACCGGGCCGCCGGCGGCGAGGCAGAGCATCGCCGCAGCGACGAGGCACGCCTTCGTGAATGCACTTCGAGCCGCTTGCATCGGTTCTTTCGGAGGAAATCCACACTGTCGTTGAGGACGACCTAATCGTAACCGAAATCATCGCCTGGCGGCCGGCGCACGACCCGGAATGAGTAGCCGCGAGCGTTCCTCAGGCCCCGATACGTAACCTGTCGAACATCCTCCGGCGAGCCGCGCTTCCAGCGGTTGCGGCACGCTCGCACCAACTACCGGCGCGGCGCTACCCTGTCTATGCTTGGGGAAGCTCCCAGACCGTTGGAGGAACACCATGACGACTTTCACGGAACGTAATATCGGTGGGTCGGCTCTCGCGACCCGTGCCCTGGCTCGCATTTTCATCGCGGTACTCGCCGTCGCGACCCTGACGGCGGTCTTGCCGGAACCCGCTGCGGCGTTCCAGTTCAACGCCACCGTCCGCGGGAAGGTGACCGACGCCGACGGCAACCCGATCGAAGGCGTCCAGGTCACCATTCGCAAGCTCATACAGGACCCGACGCGCCCCTTCGAACCCATCGAGCTGACCACCGACGAGGACGGCAACTACTACGCCCGCAACGTACCGGTTGGCGAGGCCGTACTGAACTTCGAGTTCGAGGGCCTGCAGCCACACGAGGAGCAGCGCGAGCTGCGGGTCGGGCCCGTGCGCATCGACGTGACGATGCAAGCGGTGGAGATCCCGGAGGCCTTCCTCCAGGCGCAAGTGGCGAACGAGGCCTACGGCGCGGGCGCCGACGCCTTCAACTCGGGTGACTTCGAGGAAGCCGTGCGGCAGATGGATCTGGCGCTCGAGGCGCTTCCGGATACGCCCGAGAACGTCGAAGCCCGGACGCATGTGTTCACCTTGCTCGGCGCGGCCTACCTGCGCCAACGCATGTGGGACGATGCGGTCGAGGCGTTCACCACACGCCTCGAATACGCGCCCGATGATGCCGCCGCTCACCTGGACCTGGCGCAGGCGCTGGGCGAGTCCGGCGACGAAGCGGCGGCCCGGCCGCACTACGAGGCGGCGCTGGCGCTCGACCCGGATGATGCGGCGACCCAATACAACGTCGGCGTCACGATGGTGAACGCCGGTGACGTCGAGGGCGGCATCGTCCACATCGAGCGGGCCATCGAGCTGCAGCCGGTCTATCCGCTGGCGTACAAGAACATCGGCTTCGCCTACGCTCGCATCGAGGCGTACCAGAAGGCGGTCGACGCGTTCGAGAAGTACCTCGAGCAGGAGCCCGAGGCCGCCGATGCGGCGCAGATCCGGGACTTCGTGGTCGCCCTGAAAGAGATGATCGGCTGAGGGTGACGCCGCCGCGCCGCCGGGCCGTCGCCGCGCTCACGGCGGCAACGACGTGCGTCCTTTCGGCCGGCGCGCTGTCTCCTGCGGGCGCGACGTCTTCGGCGGAGGCGCCCTCTGCGGAACAACAGCGCCCCTCGTTCGCTGCCCGGGTGGAGGTCGTGCGGCTGCACGCCGCGGTTCTGGACGGGGACGGTCGGCCGGTTACCGACCTGGACGCGGACGACTTCATCATCGTCGACAACGGCGTCGAGTACGAGCCGGCCATGGCGCTGACGCCGGCCACGGCGCCCATCGACGTTGCCCTGGTGTTCGACCAGAGCGACAGCATCCGGCAAGCTGCCCCGACCGTGAAACGGGACGCCCGCGCTTTTCTCGACGCCCTGATCCCGGACGATTGCGCCTTCGTGCTTCCGTTTCAGCACCGCGTCGGCCCGGGGATCTGGGGACCTTCGGTCGATCCTTCGCTGCTTCGAACGATCGATCTGACGCCGCTGGAAGGTGGCACCTCCTTTAACGACGCTCTGATGGTAGGTCTCGCCGAGGTCCAGCGGTGGACCCCGCCGGACATCCTGGGGCAGCGGGTGGTTACGGAGTACCGCCAGCCCACCATCGAGGGTGGCGTCGGCATCGACTTCTCCCGCGGGGATGCTCCGCCGAGCGAGCCGGAGCCCGAGGCGCCGGGCTTCGCGCCCGCCGACCTCCCGTTCCGTGTCTTTGCCTCCAACCTGGGCTGCGGGACGGTGGCGAGCGGGGCCGAGCCGGGGCGCCGAAAGGCGCTGGTGGTGTTGTCCGACGGTGTCGATACCACCAGCTCGCACACGTTCGGGGAGCTGCTGACGTTCGTCAAACAGGGCGACGTGCCGATCTTCACCGTCGCCATCGGCCACCCCGGTGCGAGCGGGCCCTCCGAGCGCATCGAAGCGCAACGGGCGGCGCGCCTGGCGGAATCCCGCATGCGCGAGCTCGCCGAGCTCTCGGGTGGCCGCTTCGTCGTCGGGTCGGGATCGGAGACCCGCCTGCGCGAGGCCTACGAGGAGATCGTCACGATCCTGAGGGGCTCCTACCTGCTCGGCTTCTACCCCACATCGGCGGAGGACGGCCGAGCCGGCGGAGGGGCAGGGAGCGCCGCGGCGGGCGACCTCGGCGATCGCGGGCACGAGCACGCCGTCGAGGTCAAGGTCCGGCGCCGGGGCGTCGAGGTCTATGCCCGTAGCGAGTACTCCCGCGGCCCGACGGATATCCACACGGCACGCTCGTCGCTGCGGCGGGGAGAGCAACTGGCGCTCCAGGGACAGCTCGATGATGCTCTCGCGGCGGCGCAGCAGGCGACCTTGGTCGACGACGAGCTCTGGGACGCGCACCTGCTCGAGGCCGCGGTTCGCTGGCTGAACGGCGATCCGGAAGCGGCGATGGTGCCGTTGCTGCGCTCGCTGTGGCTGGAGCCCGGCGTTGCCGGCGCCCACAAGCTCGCCTGGCAGATCCACTACGACCGCGGCGACGACGCCGGCGCCTGGGATCAGGCGATCAGGGCGGACATCGCCGGCGCGGACATGGCCGACGAGATCGCGATGTTGACGGCCCGCTCACCGACGCCGCAGGGCCTGGAAGTGCGCCTCGGGGCGCCGCGCGTGTTCCTCGAGGGACAGCGTAGCGACGAGCCCGAGTCGGCCGCTCGCCTGGTCGACCTCATGCGCGCGCTGGCGCGGGCGGTATCGGACTCGCCCGCCCTCGGCCTGGTTCGTGACCCGCTCGAAGCCGACTTCTTCCTCTACATCGATGCCGAGGGCGTCGACCGTCGTCGTCCGGAAAGCCTCGAGTCGCGCATCGAGCTGTACGACTACGTTCAGCGCCGGCTGTGGCGTGAAGACCTCGATGTGGCCGACCTCGGGAGCGCGGGCGATGTCGAGTCCGCTGCCCGAAATGCCGTCGTGCAACTCGAGCGTTGGATGCGGGAAAGGCGCTAGCAGGCCGTGACCAGGGGTGAGTCGGAGCTGGAGCTTTCCGCCGAACGCATGCAGGCGATGGTGGACTCCGCGATGGAGCGAATCGTCGCCTTCATCGAGACCCTGCCGGAGCAACCGTCGTTTCGCAGCGACGGCGCCGAGGCGATGGCCAGGTCCCTCATCGAGCCGCTGCCGGAAGAGGGCCAGCCGTACGAAGCTCTGCTCGAGCGCCTGTTCGCCGAGGTCATACCGTACGGTTTCAACGCCGCCGGCCCCGGCTATCTGGCCTACATTCCCGGTGGCGGGTTGTTTCATGCCGCGGTGGCCGATCTGATCGCCGAGTCGGTCAACCGTTACACGAGCATATGGCTGCCGGCTCCCGGACTTGCCCAGATCGAGGCCGTGGTCGTGCGCTGGCTCTGCAGCATCGTCGGCTATCCGGAAGACGCCCTCGGGCTGCTCACGACCGGCGGGTCGATGGCGAACTTTTCCGCCATCTTCACCGCCCGCCGCGAACGCCTGGCGGACGATTTTCTCGGCGGAACGATCTACGTTTCCGACCAGGTCCACCATTCCATCCAGAAGGCCGCCATGCTCGCCGGGTTTCCCGCCTCGGCGGTGCGCCAGGTCGAAACCGACGAGCGCTTCCGGCTACGGGGTGAGGCTCTCCGCCGCCTCGTGCGCGCCGACCGCGAGACCGGGCGGCAACCCTTTCTCGTGGTCGGCTCGGCGGGCACGGTCAACACGGGGGCCGTCGATCCGCTCGCCGAGATCGCCGACGTGGCCGCGGAGGAGCGGCTGTGGTTTCACGTCGATGCGGCGTACGGCGGTCTGTTCATGCTCACCGAGCGGGGGCGGAGCGTTCTGGCCGGCATCGAGCGGTCCGATTCGATGTCGCTCGATCCCCACAAGGCGATGTTCCTTCCGTACGGCACCGGGTCGCTCCTGGTGCGTGACCGCGAGACGCTGGCCCGGGCGCACGCCACCGATGCCGATTACCTGCCGACGATGCGTGAGGACCCGGACTTCGTCGACTTCAGCGAGATCTCCCCGGAGCTGTCGCGCGGACACCGCGGGCTACGCGTCTGGCTGCCGATCAAGATGCATGGCATCGACGCGTTTCGCCGGCAGCTCGACGAGAAGCTGGACCTGGCCGAGTGGATCACCGAACGACTCCGTCGCATCGACGACATCGAGATCGTGGCGGAGCCAGAGCTGACGCTGGTGGCCTTCCGATTGGCGCCGTCGGGATTGTCCGAGCAGGAGCTCGACCGGTTGAACCGTCGGTTTCTCGATGCCGTGAACGCGCGCAAGCGCATCTTCATCAGCCATTCACTGGTCCGTGGTCGGGAGGTTCTTCGCGTCTGCGTGTTGTCGTTTCGCACCCACGCGGCGGACATGGAGCGGGCGCTCGAAGACATCTCGGCGGCTGCGGCCGAGGTGCGGTAGGGCGGCCACGGGCCTCGTAGGCTCCCCCACCAATCCCCTTATTGCCCGGCCACGATCACGCGGTACCGCACCACCGCCGTCTCTTCGTTCTCGTCGGGTCGGGTCCCGTACACGTAGTCGCCCCGAGCGTAGCTCCACAGGGCGGGAACCTCGCCGGCAGCGAGAGGCTCGCCGTCGGCGGAGTAGACGTCGACGGGCCAGCTGTCAGGCGGCTCCGTCCCCAGGCTCGCATCGGGCGTGAGGAACACGTAGAGACGCCCGGCCCCGTCCGAACCCAGCATGCTCACGGCCGTCGTCTCTCCCGGCCAATCGAGGTCCGTGGGAGATATCTCCGCCATGTCGGGAAAGTCTTCGCTCATCGAGTCGATCAGCAGCTGCTTCTGGTTCTCCGGCCAGGACAGGCGCTGCCAGGCGACCCGCATCGCCCAGAGCGCATCGCCGTCGGGGGACATTGCCAGCACCTGGTACTCGTGCCCGGTGGTGAGATAGAGGACCTCGCCGCGGCCGACATGCATGATCATCCTCGGGTCGTGGAACGAGTCGAGGATCGCCTGCAGCATCGACGCGGGCGCACTCGGATCCATCGGAACCGGAGGCTGCAGCGGTTGGGCCATGTACCGGGTGATCTCGTCGCCCTCGACGGTACGCCGCACGACGATCCGCTCCCCGCTGCGGTCTTCGGCTCGCTCGGTGAAATAGGACACCAGCGTGCCGTCAGCAAGGCCTTGCATGCTGGTGGCGCTGCGACGCTCCTCCGGGGCGTGATCGGCGACGTGCTCGCCCTCGAGGGTCCAGACGCTGAACCGCCGGTTGCGGGTGTCGTTGACCACCAGTACGTCTCCGGCGATCGTCAGCGAGCTGATGGAGGCGAACTCTCCCGGCCCTTGGCCTTCCTTTCCGAGCGTCTTCAAGTACTGCCCGTTTGGGCCGAACATCTTGATGTCCTGAGCCCCGCCGTCGGCGACGAAGATGTTTCCCACCTCCGAGGCGACGACACTGCGCGGCTCGTACAGGATGGCCGCCTCGTCGGTGAGGTCCGTACCGATGACGAGGTCGTCGACGAGCTGCACGGCCGAGCCGTCGCGCCCCTCGAGGGGAAACGGCGGGTACTCCTTGATCGGCGTGCCCTCCGGCACCGGAAACGTCCAATCGGCGAAGACCAGCTCGGGTTCGGACGAGCATGAAACGAGCGCCGACACCGCAAGAAGAACCGTCGACAGGCGTACGGCTCGCGCACCCTCGCGATCGTGGAGTCCGTTCATCGTTCGTTGAGCTCCAGGCGGTGGCGGATGACGTACCAGTCGTCGGTCTCCTCGTCATGTCGCCAGGAGTAGACATGGTCGCCGTGTGCCGCGACCCAACCCGCCGGCCCGATCCCCGCGGCGATCAGCTCTCCCTCGGGGGAGAAAACGTCGATCGGCTGGTAGGGATCGTCTTCAGGCTGATCGCCGACGTTGGGATAGACGTACAGCCTGCCGTGCCCGTCGACCCTGGCGCGGTCGACGGCAACACCGAGCTCGGGGAACTCGAGGCTGTCGGGGTCGACCTCGTATCGCTCGGCCCGCGACCGGCTCGACTCCTTGAAGGACTGCTCGAACGGTGGGCGGGGCCAGGCCACCCGTAGGGCCCACAAAGGTCGTCCTTCGAGGTCCATCGCGAGGACCTCGTACTGGTCGTACAAGGTCGCGTAGAGGCGCTCTCCGGTCGATTCCAGGCTGACCGGCCGGGCGAGCGTCAACCTGATCGAGTCTTGAATCGCCCGACCCATGAGCACGCTGCGGTCGCGCGTGTTCGGGAGCTCCCGGGGTGGAATCCCTTCGAGGTCGAAGTAGCGGTGCAGCTCTTCTCCCTGGCGGGTGTAGCGCCCGCCGATGCGGCGTCGCGAACCATCTTCGACCCGCATCCCCGTGCTTTCGACGAACGTGCCGTCCGGAAGGCCGTGGAAGTGCAGGCCGAAGTTACGTTGGGTTTGCTGGGTTTCGACCGGCTCGCCGTCGAACGTGAAGGCGAGGATCCGGGTGCGGCTCAGCCCGTCGGCGATCAACAGCTGGTCGCCTGCAATGGTGATGCCTCGGCCGGCCTCCATCTCGCCGGGGCCTTGGCCCGCTCGGCCGAATTTCCGCAACAACCGACCGTCGGGGCCGAACGCGCGGATACTGCTGTCGTTCCCGTCCAGGACGAAGATCGTGCCGTCGTCGCCGACCGCGATCTGCGGCGTGGAATAGAACACCGAGTCCGGCTCGCCACCGATGACCAGGTCTTCGACCAGCACGATGGCGTCCGGGTCGCGCTCCTCGCGCCCGACCGGGGCGTATTCGAGGATCGGCGTTCCCTCGGGCACCGGGAGAACCCAGTCGGGGAACTCGAGCTGCGGCTCCGCAGCGCAGCCGGTGAGGGCAACGAGGCAGGACAGGGCTGCGATCGCTAGATGCGGTCTGGGGTCCAGCATGGATCCTCCCGGGCGTGGATACGGATCGTGGGGACAGGCCCTCCGAACGTTCGCGCGCATCCGTGATCGGAGCGAACGGAGACGGGGACGAGCGTGGAACCGTCGGGGCGCAGCCCCCGGTTCTTCAGTACTCGGACGGATGCAGCAGCCGGATGTGGCCGCGCCAGTTGCGGAAGTTGGCTTCCATCAAGAGAAGGGCTCCGTCGGCCCGGACGTAGAGGTCCTGGTCGGAGTCCGAGGATTCGAGCTTCAGCGCCTCGTAGACGCGCCCGCCGATCTCGATCTCCTCCATCACCTTGAACTCGAGCTTCCCGCGGACGACGTCCGAGCGGCGTCCTGGGTCGCCGGGGCGTCGGCTTCGACGGACCTGCTGCCGGCCGATCCGGTTGGGGCGAAGCGACAGGTATTCCATCTCGGTCAGGCCGAGCGCCTGAAAGATCGCCGTCGGGATGGTGATCAGGGCCGGGTTCTCGGTCTCCGAAACGAACACGCCGGAAGGAATCTCCCGACGCAGCGCATCGTGCTCCGGCAGGACGAAGTTGAAGCTGTGCTCGTCGGCGCCCTCCGGCGCGCGGAACAGATAGGCGCTGCCGAGCCACCGCAGGCGTCCGTGCTTGTTGACGAAGTCGGTGGTCGACTCCTCCAGCGAGTTGCCGCCGTAGCGGATTTCCACCGGGAACCCGTAGTGGTTCAGCGTCATCGACATGGTGGCGCGGAAGCTGTCCATCTGGTCGCGATCGTCCGGGTTGATCAGCGACACCTCGCGGCCGTAGGTGAAGGTGTACAGGGGCATGCCGCTGGCCGCGTGGCTGACTTCGTCGAGACGGATGGTCCAGATCTCGAACTCGCCCGCCTTGAAGATGCGATCCGGGCCGCGGGCGTAGCGTCGCTGCTCGCCGACCCGGAAGCCGAACGCGTCGTGTTGCGGCGCGGTGACGTCGACCCGGTACTCCGGTCTCGGGACGGCGTGCTGCTGTGGCCGTGCTGCACCCGTCAGCACGCAGGTCGCCAGCAGCGCGACTGTCAGCCCGATCGGAGATTTCCGTCTCATGGGCGCTCATTTTACGGAGAAGCCGCGGGGAGATTAAGGGAACCGTCACCGATTCCGAAAGGCAACGGTGAACAGCGCCAACACCGGCACCGGCTGGTCGTCCCGGATGCCGGGCTCGAACTCCCACTGCGTGATGGCGTCCAGGGCGCGACGGTTCAGCTCGTCGTCGGCGAGGCCGCGAACCAGCTTGGGTTCGGCTACGCCACCATCGGCCGTGACGACCGCTTCGATGTAGACATCTCCCTCGATTCCGGCTTCCGCCGCTCGCGGCGTGTACTCGGGCAACTCCATCGAGATCATTCTCGGAGGTACGAGGCCGGGTGTCCCCATCCTCACCGCGGTGCGCCGCAGCGCGGACTCCGCTTCCTGGGCCGTGATCTCGAACGAGAACGTGAAGATGCTGGTAACCGGGACCGGGCGCCCATCGCGCATTGCAGGCCGAAAGCGCCAGGCCTCGAGAGCTTGCAACGCGCCTCGGTTGAGGTCGTAATCGTCGAGCGAGCGAATCGGACGTGGTGCCACGACGATTCCCTGCGCGTCGATCGTAGCTTCGATGATGACGTGCCCGCTCGTCCCGGCACGGACGGCGGCCACCGTGTGCGCTGGGAATCGCGATGTGACGAGCTCCGGCGCCTGCGTGACCGGCGACGATGGCGCTCCCTCTCCCGGCTCCCAGATCCAGTTTCCCGTTACCGTTCCGGTAAGCATCGTGGTCTCTGGGCCGGACTGCTGGGCGTATGCCGCTGTCCCGGGCGTCGCCAAAAGCAGCGCCATGGCGACCAGGAGTCCCCGATGAGCGTAGGGAGTCAACGAATAGTCATGTGGCCGTCTCGATCGAATCGACATGTGCCCTCCAGGCGGCTGGTTCCGGTGCGCGAACGCGCGCCTACATGATGTGACTCGGCGCGATACCTTTTCGTCGAGGGGCTGGCCTTTTTGTCGTACCCGGGCCGCAGCAGGAGGGATGAGAAGGTGACGATTCGTCAGGCCGCCATCGCGAGCCTCGCCGCCGTATCTGCGGTAGGCTTGCCCGCCATGGAAGCGCAGGAGCCGAGCCGTGAGGCCGTGATCGAGGCGGCGCGGGACATCATGACCGCGGCGGTTCATTGTGCGCTGGTGACGATCGGTCCCGACGGGGCTCCCCAGGCCCGCATGATGGATCCATTCGCGCCGGAGGAGGACCTGACCGTCTGGATGGCGACGAATCGCGACACTCGCAAGGTCGCCCAGATGCGCGCCGACGAGCGCGTCACCCTGATCTATTTCGACCCGGGCAACCCCGGCTACGCGACGTTGGTCGGTACCGTTCGGCTGGTCGAAGATTCCGCGGAGAAGCAGGCCCGGTGGAAAGACGCCTGGAGCGACTACTATCCGGGTGGCCCGGACGGGGCTTCGTATCTGCTCGTCGAGTTCGTTCCGGACCGGCTCGAGGTCGTCAGTGTGAAGCACGGCATCGCGGCCGAGCCCCTGGCGTGGAAGCCGGCCATCGTCCAGCTGGACGGCCGCTGATTCCTTGTCGCGCATGGAACAACCCGCGCCGGCCTGCGTAATTGTCCTGACAGCAACACCCCGGCTAGACTAGGAACGGTCGGCGGCTCCGGGACGTGGGCTTTCCCGCAGGGCCGAGGTGGCCTTCCTCCGCTCGTACGGTTTGCTCCATGGTCGGTAGCCAGCTGAACCACTACAAGATTCTCGCCAAGCTCGGAACGGGCGGCATGGGCGAGGTGTATGCGGCCGAGGACACCAAGCTGGGCCGCGAGGTGGCGATCAAGATCCTGCCGGAGGATCTGGCGGCGGATCCGGAGCGGCGCGAGCGCTTCGAGCGCGAAGCGCGCACCATCGCCGCGCTCAACCACCCGAACATCGTCACCATCTACTCGGTCGAAGAGGCCGACGGGCTTCACTTCATCACCATGGAGCTGGTCGACGGTAAGCCGCTGGGCGAGCGGATCCCCGACACCGGGCTGACCCTCGACGAGTTCTTCAAGCTCTCGGTACCGATGGTCGAGGCGCTGGACGCCGCCCACAAGAAGAACATCACGCATCGCGACATCAAGCCGAGCAACGTCATGGTGACCGAGGAAGGGCGCGTGAAGGTGCTCGACTTCGGCCTCGCCAAGCTCACCGCGAAGGAGTCGCCGCTCGATCCGGCCGAAGCCGCGACCATGATCGCCCCCTCCGACCTCACCGAGCAGGGGCAGATCCTCGGGACCATAAACTACATGTCCCCGGAGCAGGCCGAAGGCAAGGTCATCGACCACCGTTCGGACATCTTCTCGCTCGGCGTGGTGCTGTACGAGATGGCCACCGGGGAGGCGCCGTTCAAGGGCGACACCAAGATCTCGGTCATCACCTCGATCATGCGGGACACGCCGCCGTCCGTCAGCGACGTCAACCAGGAGTTGCCGCAGCACCTCGGGCGGGTGGTCAATCGCAGCCTCGCCAAGGAGCCCGATCGGCGCTACCAGAGCACGACGGATCTGCGCAACGAGCTCGAGGATCTCAAGGAAGAGATCGCCACCAGCGAGCTACGCCAGAGTGCCATGGACCTGAAGCCGGCGCCGAAGTCGTCCGGCAGCGGCTTGAAGTACGCCGCCATCGCCGCCGGCGCGGTCGTCATCGTGGCGGCGGGGTTCGCCCTCATCCCACGCGGCAGCGCCCCTCCGGAGGCGCCGACGGTCACGGCGATAACGGTCGCCGACGTGAAGCCGTCGCTGGCGGTGTTGTACTTCGAGAACCTCAGCGGCGACGAGAACCTCGACTGGCTGCGCACCGGGCTCACCGACATGCTGGTCACCGACCTGGCGCAGTCGCCCGCCATCCGGGTGCTCGGAACCGACCGGTTGCACCAGATCCTGGAGGATATCGGTGCGGCGGACGACGAGATGACCTCGTCCGACGTCGTCGAGGCGGTGGCGAGCGAAGGCGATGTCGAGAACGTGCTGCTCGGTAGCTTCGCCCGCGCCGGCAACCAGATCCGCATCAGCGCGCGCCTACAGTCGGCCGCGAGCGGCGACATCCTGGCGTCCGAGACGGTGGCGGGGGAGGGCGAGGAAGCGATCTTCGGGCTGGTCGACGACCTGACCAAGCGGATCAAGTCGCAGTTCGAGATGGCCGACGAGATGATGGCGGCGGACGTCGACGCCGACATCACCGACGTGACGACGGATTCGGTCGCCGCCTATCGCGCCTACGCAGAGGGGATCCGGTTCCACGAGCAGTTGCGCACGGAAGAGGCGATCCCCTTGCTCGAGAGGGCGGTCGAGATCGATCCCGATTTCGCCATGGCCCTGGCGAAGCTGGCCACGGCGTACAGCAACGCCGGCGACGCGGAGAAGTCCCGGGAGTACTCCGAACGGGCCATGCAGCACCTCGACCGGGTAACCGACCGCGAGCGCTACTACATCGAGGGCCGCCACTATTCTCTGGAGCAGGAAACCATCGAGGAGTCGATCGCGGCGTACGAAAAGGGCGTCGAGCTGTACCCGGACCACACCTCGGCTCGCAACAACCTGGCGCAGCAGCTGATGAACCTGGAGCGCTTCGACGAGGCGATCGACCATCTCGAGCAGCTCCGCAGCAACAAGATGCAGTTTCCGGGTACCTACGCCAGCCTGGCGAACGCGTACGGGATGACGGGTCAGCTCGAGGAGGGGCTGGAGGTCGTGCGCCAGTACGTCGAGGAGAATCCGGACACCGCCGCCGGCTTCGAAAACCTGGCCGCGCAGCTGGCGTGGTCCGGTCGTCGCGACGAGGCAAGGCGCGCCCTGGATCGAGCCGAAGCCCTGGGGCGGACCCTCGCGGATACGGGCGGACGACGCTGGCAAATCGCCGTGCTCGACGGAGATTTCGACGAGGCGGAACGGCTGACCGAGCGTATGGAGGAGTCGGACGACCCACGGATGCGCGGCAGCGCGCTGTTTACGGCGACCGCCTTGGCGCTCTACGAGGGCGACGTGGACTCGGCTCACGAGTACCTCGACGAGCTCGAAGGAATCGCGGCAAGTCGCGCGCAGGCCTTCAACGCTCGCGCCGCGCTGCTGCTGGACACCGGCGATATCGATGGCGCCGAGGCGCTCGCCGAACGCATGCTGGCGGTGTCCGGCGACGACTTTCAGATCCGCCTGGATGCCCTCGGGACGCGGGCCATGGCGACAGCCGTCCGCAGCGGAGTTGCGGCAGCGGCGGAGGACGTCGAAGAGGTCTGGACGCTGGTCGAGGAATTCCAGCTGCCGTCGCGCATCTTGTTCCGCGAAGAACGCCGGTTTCGTGGCCGCTTGGCCTACTACGCCGGAGACTGGGGCGAGACGATCTCGCTGATTACCGAGGTGCTCGAGCGGATGCCGCCGCGGGCGCAGCTCGGCAACAGCCAGCGCCCGGCGATGCACTACATGCTGGGGGTCGCCTACTTCGAGACCGGCGACCACGAGCGGGCGGAACAACAGTTCCTGCTCGTGCTGGAGCAAAGCGGCCGCGTCTACGAGCCGGTCGCCGACGTGCGCACCCATTGGTACCTCGGCCAGATCCACGAGGCTCGCGGCGACGCTGCCGGAGCGTGGCAGCACTACGAGACGTTCGTCGAACACTGGGGTTCGGGCGACATCGACCGCGACAGGGTCGATCACGCCGAAGACTACCTGGATCGCTAACGGGGCCGCCGGACCCGCGGCTCGGGCTTCCGCCTATCCGAGAAGGACTCGACCCTGAAGCGGGTGCGCCGCGCAGCGGCCCTTCAGCGGTTGCCGGAGGCCATCCGTGTCGCCTCGGGAAGCCTTCGTAGTTGCGCCATGCTGACGATGCCGAACACCGGTCCGAGCGCCAGGGTGGCGAACGCCCACTCCCAGCCGATTCGGTCGACCAATGGCGGGATCATCCAGATGGTCACCATCGTCAGCAGGAACCCGAGGCTGGTCTGAACCGTCAGCGCGGTGCCGACGTGCTCCGGGTCGGCCAACTCGGTGACCGCGGTGGAGAACTGGGCGCTGTCGGCGACGACGGCGACGCCCCACACGAGGCACAGGGCGGTGAGGATCGCGGGCGACCCGAACAGCGGACCGGCCAGCAGGCAGCAGGTGCCGGACACCACCAGGCTGACGGTCGACACGTACGTTCGTCCCCACGCGTCCGCCCATTTGCCGGCGACGACGCTGCCGACGCCACCCGCCGCGATCGATCCGAAGCCGGCCAACCGGGCACCCGTTTCGGACCACCCGGCTTGCTGGTAGCTGGCGAGGAGAAACACCGGGATCCAGGCCCACATGGCGTACAGCTCCCACATGTGGCCGAGATAGCCGAAGTTCGCCAGCCGCGACGGCCGCTCGGCGAGCGCCCGCACGGCGTATCGCCAGTTGAAGCGGCTGGCGGCGGGAAGCTCCGGCCCCGAACGGACGAACCCGCCGATCAGAACGGCTCCGAGCGCGGCCGAGGCGGAGGCGACGAGCAGGACGCTGCGCCAGGGAGGCATTCCGGCGTCGCCGCCGAGGATGGGCAGCGCGTTGATCAGATGAGGCGACGCCGACCCGATCGTGAGCGCGCCGACGAGCAAGCCGATGCCGAGGCCACGATCCTGCTTGCACCAGGTCGCTACCAGTTTCATACCCGGCGGGTAGACCCCGGCGAGGCAGATGCCGGTGACCACTCGCAGGCCCATCGCTGCGCTCGGCGCGTCGGCGAGTAGCGTGATGGCCGCGTTGGCGCCGGCGCCGGCGAGGGCGCTTGTGGCGATCAGGTACCGCGGCCGGATCCGGTCCGCCAGGTTGACAACTGCGCTGGCCAGGGCGCCGAGAACGAACCCCAGCTGCACCGACATGGTCAGCCACGATTGCTGGCTCCCGGTCAGTTGCCACTCTTTTGTCAGCTGCGGCACGACCGCAGAGGCGGAGAACCACAAGGCCATGGACAGCAGCGCCCCGACCGTTAGCAGCCACAGATTGCGCCATTTCTCGCTCACGGTGTTCACCTCGCGCAGCCTGCTACGGGTTTGCGGGACCGACGGCCGCCGGCGCGAAGCGTAGCGTACCAGCTCGAATTCGGCGGCTCGTGTTGTTTATAGGACCCAAGTGTCTTATTATTTCCAAGTAGCCGCTGTTCACCGTAGGAGGGAGTCTCATGCGCGCACTTTCCATCCCGCGCGGGACCCTGGCGATCACGGTCCTGCTCGGTGCACCCGTCCTCCTGCTCGCCGCTGCATGCGCTTCCGAACCGGCCGTCCCGGCGACGGGAGAGTTTTTCCTTCCCGTCGGCGATGCGACCGCCGGGCGCGAGGCGTTCGTCGAGCTCGCCTGCCACTACTGCCACCTGGTCCCCGCGGATGCCGACATGCCCGGCCTGGTCGGCGAAACGAAAGGGCCCGACATCGGTAGCCGCCAGGCGGACGAATCGCGAGACTGGATCGCCATGTCGATCGTCGCCCCCGGCCACGAGATGCCGCCGCTCATGCGTCAGCCGCAGTCGCCGATGGGCGACTACAAGGACGCCATGACGGTCCGACAGCTCATGGACCTGGTGACGTTCGTTCAGAACGCCCAGTGAGCTGACTGCTCGGGGTCGAGCGCCGCAATTCGCGTTCGCCCCGGGCGCCCGGCGTCGAGGCTGATCGATCATCGCCTGCCCCCCCGGTTGGCGAACAGGCGAAGTCTTGTCAAACTGTCGCGCACATTCCCCATGTCGACGCGTCCGTCCACGGTATGCAACCAGGAGGAATCGCCCGCAATGGCCGATCATCGAACTCCCCGCAGGCTCGGAAGTACCCGGTTCTGGACCCTCGCCCTCGTCTTCGCGCTGATGCTGCCGCCGATGATGCTGAGCCGGTCCGCAACGGCGACCAGCCTGGCCGCCGAAGGATGGATGGCATCCAGCGCCGCGGCGACCGGGTGGGAGGCGGAGTACATCGCCGCGGTGAAAGCCGTTGGCGCCGGAGGGCAGCGCGGCGGCCGGGGAGGTGGGCAGCAGGGCGGCGCGACGCAGACGATCGAAGATCGGACCGCCGGGATGGCCCGTATGGACGGCTTCATGCCCCTGTACTGGGACGCCGATGCCGGCCAGCTCTTCATGGAGATTGCTCGCTGGAACGAGGAGCTGCTCAACTTGACCGGCCTCGCGGCGGGGCTGGGTTCGAATGACATCGGCCTCGATCGCGGCGTGTCGCAGGGCAGCCGGATCGTGTTCTTCGAGAAGGTCGGCCCCAAGATCTTCATGGTGCAGCCGAACTACCGCTTCCGTTCGAGCTCCTCGAACCCCGAGGAGGTGCGCGCGGTGACGGACGCCTTCGCGCCGGCGATTCTGTGGGGTTGGACGCCTGCCGCCCAGACCGGCGACCGGGTGCTGGTCGACATGACGCCGTTTCTGCTCACCGACCACACCGGGATTGCGAACCGGCTCGGGGGATACCGGCTCGAGACCGGTCGCAGCGCCGTGTACATGCCGATGACGATGAACTTTCCGGAGAACACGGAGCTCGAGGCGACGCTAACGTTCGTGTCGGGTGCCGGCGGCGGTGGCCGCGGCGGCGGCCGCGGTGGTCGTGGCGGCGGCTTTTTCGAGGGCGTCGGTTCGGTGGCGGCTTCTGCCGCGGCACCGACCCTGCGGGTGCACCACGCCTTCGTACAGCTTCCGGACGACGACTACGTGCCTCGCGCCTACGATCCGCGCTCGAGCCTGGGAGCCAACACCTATGCCGACTACTCGGTACCGCTGGGCGAGCCGCTGGCGCAGCGGTACGTGCGCCGGCATCGGCTCGAAAAGGTCGATCCGACGGCCGAGGTCTCCGAGGCGGTCGAGCCGATCGTCTACTACCTCGATCCCGGGGCTCCGGAGCCCATGCGGACCGCGTTGCTGCGTGGTGCGCGGTGGTGGAACCAGGCGTTCGAGGCGGCCGGCTACCGCGACGCCTTTCAGGTCGAGCTCCGCCCGCCCGACGTTTCCAGCCACGACATCCGCTACAACGTCATCAACTGGGTGCACCGCTCCACCCGCGGCTGGAGCACCGGCGGGTCGGTTTCCGACCCGCGCACCGGCGAGATCATGAAGGGCCTGGTGACGCTCGGGTCGTTACGGGTGCGCCAGGACTACATGATTGCCGAGGGGCTGCTGGCACCGTACGTCAACGGCGACGAGAATCCGCAGGAGATCGCCGACTGGGCCCTGGCGCGGGTCAGCCAGCTGTCGGCGCACGAGGTCGGTCACACGATCGGCTTCGGCCACAACTACTACGACAGCTCGCTCGGCCGGACGTCGGTGATGGACTACCCCCACCCCTACATCACGCTCGAGGCCGACGGGACGTTCGATTTCTCCGAGGTGTACGAGCTGGAGATCGGCGAGTGGGACAAGGTCGGCGTGGCCTACGGCTACCAGCACTTCCCGCCGGGGACGGACGAGCAGGAGGCGCTCGGGGTCATCCTGGCCGACGCCTGGGCGCAGGACCTGAAGTACATGACCAACCAGGACATGAGCGCCCACCCGCGGGTGAACCAGTGGTCGAACGGCAACGATCCGGCGGCCGAGCTCAATCGCATGATGGAGGTGCGGCGGGCGGCGCTCGACAACTTCGGCGAGCGCAACATCCGCCTGGGCGCCCCCATGGCGACCATGGAAGAGGTCCTGGTGCCGCTGTACCTGCACCATCGCTACCAGGTGACGGCGGCGGCCTCGCCGGTCGGCGGGCTCGACTACATCTACTCGCTGCGTGGCGACGGCCGGAACCCGGTCGATCCCGTGTCGCGCGACGATCAGATCGCCGCGCTCGATGCGCTGCTGGCGACAATCTCGGCCAGCGAGTTGGCGATTCCCGAGGCCGTGATCGACTCGCTGCCGCCGCGCCCGACGGGCTACGGGCGCAACCGTGAGCTCTTCCCCCGCTACACGGGATCGAGCTTCGACGTCATCACGCCGGCCGTCGTGGCCGCCGACCACACGGTCGCGGAGATCCTCGACGCGCAGCGGGCGGCGCGGCTCGTGCAGCAGCACGCGCTCGACTCGTCGCTCCCGGGCCTCGAAGAAGTGATCAATCGTCTCGACAACGCGACGTTCGGTGCCAGCCCGGCGAACGACTACGAGGCCGAGATAAACCGGGCCGTCGAGGGAGTCGTCGTCAACCGCCTGATGGGTCTGGCGGCCGGCGCGCAGATGGCACAGGTTCGCGCCGTGGCCACCAGCGCGTTGGCGGAGATGGGTGACTCGCTGCGGTCGCAGTCGGGAGCGTCGGACGCCGATGCGGCCCACTACGGCTATCTCAGCCGGGAGATTCAGCGCTTCCTGTCGCGGCCGGCGGAACCCTACACGCAGCCGGGGACGCCGGGCGCACCTCCGGGCGCGCCCATCGGCGAGCCGGCGCTCAACTACCTGGGCGCCTGGTCGGGCGCCGACTACAACGCCATGCTCGGGCTGGAGCCCTACTGCTCACAGGACGAGCTGTTCTTCCGCTAGAAGATCGACGGTAGCGGCGCGCGGCCGGCGCTAGGCCGGCCGCACCGCCGCTAGAGAGTGTGTGCCGTATCGGTCGCGATCGGGTCGGTGAGGTCGCGGTCGCCCGAGAGCGCCGCCGCGACCTCGAGGCTGTACAGCAGGACCGTCGCGGCGTAATACACCCACAGCATGAAGATCACCACGGCGCCGGCGGAGCCGGTGAAGTTGCGTACGCTCGCGGCGAACACCAGGTACGACGAAAACAGCTGCGAGGCCAGCTCCCAGAGCAGCGACCCGACGATGGCACTGGGCAGCAGAACGCGTAACGAGAGCAGCTGGGGCGTGAGCGCCTGCAGGATCAGACCGAAGACCACCGTTCCGGTGATCAGCGAGGTCACCAGCGACACCAGTGCGCTGGCGTCGGTGAAGGCGAGCAGTTGCGCCGCCCAAGGGGCTTCGTAGCTTCGTAGCACAGTGGTGATGTTCTGCATCGCGAACGACAGGATGAGCAGCGTCGCGGCGGCGAAAAACAGCAGAAAAGGCTTCGCCCACACCCACGCCGTCTGCAGGGCGAAATGGCGCCAGTCCATCTCTCGCACCGGGTGCCGGAAGATCTGCGAGACGGCCGTCTGGATGGCGGCGAACACCAGGTGCGCGATCCACAACGTCACCAGCAGGGCGGCGACGCCGATCGTGCCGCGATACTGGAAGAAGCTCGCCGCGACGTCGACGATCGTTTGTGGCAGGTCGGGAATGAGCTGGGCGATGCCCCCACGCGCGGCGGCCATTCCCTCTTCCTCGTTTCCCAGAACGAAGCCCAGGATCGCCGCCAGCAGGCTGACGAATGCCGGAACCGAGAGAAGCGCGTAGTACGAGATCGCTGCACATTGGTTGAAAAGCCCGTCGGCGAAAAAGTTGCTGCCGCCGACGAACAGGGCGCGCGGCAGCTGGCGGAAGGCCGTGCCGTATGACTCGAGCTGGTGAAGCGTTTCAGCCGCCGCCTCCGATGCCGACGCCGGGCGCTTCACCGGGTCCTCGCTCCCCGATTACAGTGCCGCGGACGGCTGTGCGGACAGGGCTGTGGCCGCGCGAGCGGTCGGGTCCTGCTCATGTCACTGCGGTTCGGGATTGGCGCATACCTTCTTCCTCGTCGACCAGCAGCAGGATAACCAGTCCGACGAGGAAGAACACGCCGAGCGACAGGATGGCGCTGCGAATGCCGACGAGGGCGTAGACGCTGCCGTACACCACCGGCCCGATCACCGACGAAAATTTCTCGGAGATGCCGTAGAAAGCGAAGAACTCGGCGCTGTTCTCGTCCGGCGTGAAGTTGCCCTGCATGGCCCGACTGGCCGACTGGCTGCCGCCGAGAATCAGGCCCACGGCGATGCCCAGCAACCAGACCTCGGTTTGCGGATTGCCGCTGAAGCCGATGAAGAACCCCCACACCGCGATCAGCGTCCAGCCGACCAGCGTGATGATCACCGTGCGCTTGTTGCCGATGCGGTCGCTGACGGCACCGAGAATCATGGCGCCCACGAAGGCGGTCCCCTGGATCATCAGAAACAGGCCGACAATGGCTCCTTCGGACATCCCCAGGGCTTCGTCGACGAAGATGGCCGCCACCACGATCGTCGTCTGGATGCCGTCGCTGTAGATCAGGAACGCAATGAGGAACTTGGACAGCTCGCGGTACCGGCGGACGTTCCGGAACGTCTTGCCGACGCGCTCGAGGCCGACCTTCAGGTAGCTCTTGCCGCGCGGCAGCGGGGTCGCCTGCTGCCTTTCGCGCAGCCACAGGAACGTCGGTATGGCGAACACGCCCCACCACACGGCGACCGCGAGGAACGTGTCCTGCGGCGTGAAGGCCGAATCGAAGCCGATCCATTCCGGGTAGCGGAGCATTGCCAGGTTCAGCGCCAGCAGGATCGCGCCGCCGAGGTACCCGAGGGTGAAACCGAAGCCGGAGATCCAGCCGATGTTGCGGCTGGTGGAGATCTCCGGGAGAAACGAGTTGTAAAAGACGTTGCCGGCGGCGAAGCCGATCTGGGCGACGATGAAGAAGATCGCGCCGCGCCAGTACTGCCCCTCGTTGACGAAGTACAGCAACGCCGTGGCGCCGACCCCGAGGTAGCAGAAAAACGCCAGGAACTGCTTTTTCGATCCGGACGAGTCGGCGATCGCCCCCAACACCGGGGCGAGCACCGCGACGATCAGCATGGCCGCGGCCAGCGTGTAGGTGAAGAAGGTGACGCCCGGCACCCGGACGGCGAGGCCGAATGCCTCGAGCACGACGCCTTCCTCGCCCCCGGCCAGTGCCTCGGCGAAGTAGCGGTTGAAGATGACCGCGAGGATCGTCGTGGCGAAGGGCGAGTTGGCGAAGTCGTACAGGCCCCAGGCCCAGATCTCGCGCCGGGCCACGGGCACCCGCCCGTTCATCGGCGATTCGCCGCGGCGATCGGTCGGTACACCTGCGCTGCCGGGCCGCGAGCTCGCACCCGGGCGTCAGTCCCCGTTACCCGCCGCCACGCGCCCTTGTTCGACCTGCACGAGCCAGTCGAGATGCGGCAGGTTCAGCGGCTTCGTGAAGACATCGTCGGCACCGAGCTCGAGGCTGCGCCGGACCCATTCTTCGTCCGCCTTGCCGGTCATGACCCAGGTCGTGCCGACGGAGATGCCCTCGTCGCGGATGCGCTCGAGCACGCCGAGACCGTCGACTTCGGGCAGCAGGATGTCCAGCAGCAACAGGTCGATCCGCTGTGATCGCATCTCGTCGAGCGCCTTGTCACCGTCGGCGGCGGTGACGACGACATACCCGCGCCGGGAAAGAAAACGCGTCAGCAGGTCGCAGATCAGCGGCTCGTCATCTGCTACGAGAGCCCGCATGATTCCTCCCGAGGTTCAGGATTGAAGCGCCCCGACCTTTTCCTGCAGCTCGCCGTTGCGCAGCATCTCGAGAACGATGTCGCAGCCGCCGACGAACTCGCCGCCGATGAAGACCTGCGGAATCGTCGGCCAGGCGGTGACTTCCATCAAACTGGAGCGATAGTTGTCCAGGTCCTCGAGCACGTTGGTGGCGGTGAACGGCACGCCGATGGCGTTGAAGGCGTCGCAGGTGGCCTTCGAGAAACCGCACTGCGGCCACTCCGGCGTTCCCTTCATGAAGACGTGAACGGGACTGCCGGCGATGGATTCTTCGATCTGTTGCTTGAGCTCTGCGGACATCGTTCTACTCCTCTGGGACCACCGTGCGCACCTGCAGCGCGTGCACCGCGTTGGTCAGTTCGTTGCCGACGGCGCGATAGACCATCTGGTGTTGCTCGACCAGGCTCTTGCCCGCGAACGACGAAGAGACCACCTGCACGCCGAAGTGGTCGCGCGTGCCGGTGAGATCTCGAACGTCGACGTCGGCGCCCGGAATACCGGCCTCGATGAGTTTCTTCAGCTGGTCGGGTTTCATGCGGTGCGTCGGAGTCGGGGGTTACATCGAAAGAAGCGCGGTGCCGACGAACGGCGACCGCGCTTCTTAGTTTAGCCCCTGGGTTGAGGTCAGGCGAGAGGGTCAGGCGACTCGATGTGGGGGCGAAGAAGTGGCGGGGACGTTCACAACGCGCCCTGCCAAAGGGTTTCGTTCACGGTTCCCTGTCAACGAATCCGTTGCGCCGCCCCCGCCGTCTTATCGACTGCGTTGCCGCTGAATGGTTCCGAACCTGACCCGCTCGCCGGACATCTCGTCGAGCTTGTCGGCTTGCTCCACCGTCAGGAGCTCGCGCACGCTCCGATCCAGTCGCAGGTTCGCCATACGCTCATCTACCTGCAGGTTGGCGATCTGCCGCATGTGCGACTCGATGGCATCGAGGTCGGGTGAATCCGCCTCCATCATCTCCTCGAGCTCCAGCTCGGCGATCTCGATGTCGGCATCGCGGCGGATCTCGTCGCGCCGGTGCTGCCGTTGGTTGTCGCGGATGGTCTGCTCTTGCGCCTCGGTCAGCTCGAGGTCTTCAGACGCCGCCAGGATGCGGCCCGCGAGGGCCCCGGAGCGGGAGCTGAAGAAGTTGCCGAAGCGGAACGCCGGGCGCATACGGAACTCCATTTCCTGCGCCAGCGCTCGCTCCATCTCGGCGAGCCGCCGCTGCTCCTCGACCTGACGTTCCTCGAGTTCCTGCTGTGTCGCGAGCATCTGTGCCTCGAATTGCCGCTGCTGGATCTCGAGCTGCCGCTCCGCTTCGGTCCGTTGTGCCTCGAGCTGCTCCTGCGCCTCGAGACGCTGCAACTCGAGGGCCTGGGCACGCTTTTCGAGCTCCAAAACGCGCGCCGCCTCGTCGGGTTGCTGCTGCGCGCCGACGACGCCAACACCGGCGAAAACCAGGGCAGAGACCGCAAGAACAGCCATCGCGGCCGTTTTTCGCTGAAACGAGCTCACCTGTAGGTACCTCCTGTTGCGGGGAAACCGTTCTTTCGGGCGGTTCTCGCCCGTTACCTGTTTGGACGTGGTTGGCCCCCGAATAGTCGAGGCCCTCGCCGTTTCCGGCGAGGGCCTCGATTTCGGCAGGTTGGTGATTCGGGTTCTAACGGTTAGCGCGACCCGGTCGACGGCGCTCGTTCGGAGGGCGCCGCTGAAGCGCTTCGAGTTGTTCCGCCGTGAGGATCTCCCCCACCGCGGCATCGAGGCGCAGGTTGCCGGTCTGCTCGGCGATGCGGTGATCTGAAAGCTCGCGCAGCTTGGCCTCGACCGCCGCGAGATCAGGACTGTCGGCCTGCATCAGCTCGCGCAGCTCGAGCCCGGCGATCTGCGACGCGGCCCGTCGGTTGATCGACGACTCCTGGCTGCCGCGGCGAGCCGCCAAGATCTGCTCCCGCTGTTCCGAGCTCAGACCGATGTCCTCGGCGCGACCGAGGGCGCGGGTTGCCAGCCCGGCGCGCCCATCGCGCCCAATACCGCGCGCCAGGCCGGCGCGACGGTCGGGTCCACGGCGCCCGGCCCTCCTGCCGAAGCCGGGACGCCCACCGGCGCGGCCGCGGTCTCGTAGCCCGTCCCTTCGACCTTGTCGCCCGAGCTCGCGAGCTGCGAAGCGTTGGGCACCGCGTTGGCCCAGCTCGGCGGGACCGACGCCCGGGCCGCCGGGGCTCTCACCGTTCCCGAAGGTGGCGCCGGCTTCGGGGCCCCGTCGCGGTCCGTACTGTGAGAAGGCGAGGGCCGGAAGCGCCACCGCCAGGATCAGCGTTGCGACGATCGAGTACTTCATGAGGCGATTGTTCATGCGGACCTCCTGCGGTTGCACCTCGTTGATCCGGGCCGCGACGGCGCCTCTTGTCGCCGCGGCTGCGTATACCTATTAGACGAGATGCCTGCCCCGCACGCCGTCAACGGGACGTAAACAGGAGTAAAGGTTTGTAAGCGCCGGCGACGAGCTCATTCGTTCGCGGCGTTGCGGTCGCCGCCTTGCTCACGCCGCGCGGGGAGCCGCGGGTTGTGATCGCCGCGCTACTGCGCCCGGTAGACGACCTCCCCGCCGATGATCGTGTAGAGAACGCGGGCGTCGAGGATCTGCTCTTCCGGAATCGTCATGATGTCCCGATCCAGGACGACGATGTCGGCCAGCTTGCCGGGGGTGATCGATCCCTTGATGTCCTCCTCGAAGGCGGCGAAGGCGCCGTTGATCGTGTACGAGCGCAAGGCTTCTTCGCGGCTCATCCGCTGCTCCGGATAGAAACGCTCGCCGTTGGGCATCATCCGGCTGACCGTCGCGTAGAACGAGGGCAGGGGGTCGACGCGCTCGACGGGCGCATCGGTGCCGTTGGTGACCACCGCGCCGCTCTGCATCAGGTCCTGCCACACGTAGGCGCCCCACTCGGCCCGCTCCGGGCCGAGCCGCGGCGTCACCCAGGGGGCGTCCGAGGTGCAATGCACGCCCTGCATCGAGGCGATCACGCCCAGCTCGCCGAACCGCGGCACGTCGTCCGGGTGCAGGTGCTGCGAATGCTCGATCCGGAAGCGGGCGTCCGCCGCCAGTTCGGGATGCGCGTCGAACGTCCGTTCGAAGATGTCGAGCACCTCACGGTTCGCCCGGTCGCCGATGGCGTGCACGCAGAGCTGGTAGCCGTTCTCGATCGCCAAGTTGGCGACTTCCTCGATACGGGCCGGGTCGCCGGTGTTGTGCCCGGCGCTCGAGGGCTCGTCGCTGTAGGGCTCCAGCAGCCAGGCGCCGCGCGGCCCGAGGGCGCCGTCGATCGCCATCTTGATGGCGCGAACCGTGAGCATGTTGTCGCCATAGCCGATGACCCGCTGCTCCTGCAGCCTCTCGGCACTGAGTCCGCCGCTGCTGAGCATGGCCCACAGGCGTACCTTCAAGGCCCCCTCGTCGATGCCGCGCTTCCACAGGTCGATCGTGCCGACCCCGGAACCGGCGTCCTGGAAGCTGGTGATCCCCTTGCTGATGACCTCCTGGCTGGCGAGCTCCATCTGCCGCCACGTCCGTGCGGCGCGATCCTCGTCGGTCATGCGGTTCTCGGCGTTGCGCGAGGCCCGGCCGATGACGCCCGAGGCACGCTCGACGAAGATTCCGATCGGCTCGCCGTTTTCGTCCATGATGATCTCGCCGCCGTCGGGCTGCTCCGTATCGCCCGTGACGTCGGCCAGCTCCATAGCGTAGGCGTTGCCGAACGAGGCGTGCCCGGACGCGTGCCGCAGGATGACCGGGTTCTCCCGGCTCACCTCGCTGATCGCGTCGTGCGTCGGGAAACCGCGGACGGTGTTGGATTCGTCCAGGTCGGTCATTTTCTCCTGGTGCCAGCCGCGACCTTGGATGAGCTCGCCGGGTTCGGCCTCGGCCACGGCAGCGGCCACCATGTCGGCGACGCCCTGCCAGCTCGTGACGTCGAGCAGGTCGAGGTTCATGACGTTCGAGCCGATGCCCATGAAGTGCCCGTGACCTTCGATGAAACCGGGGATCGCCAGCCTGCCCTCGAGGTCGATGACCTCGGTGCCCTCGCCGATGTAGGCCTCGACGTCGGCGTTGCTGCCGATCAGCTCGATGCGATCGCCGCGGATGACGACGCCCTCCGCCTCGGGGATGTCGTCGTCGACGGTCACGACCTTGCCGTTGTGTATGACCATGTCGGCCGGCTCGACGGCCGAGCCCGGGGCGCACGAGACGGTCATCGCCAGGATCAGGGCGAGGCTCGATGTGAAGATCGTGTTCCGTAGCAGGGCGCGAACGGTGCGCGGCAACGTCATGCTTGCCTCCCGGCGAACAGCCGCGCCCGTGGCGCGACCTTCGGTTTGTCTGGGCGATCTCTCGGTGAGGACCCCTCGATCGCTCTACGAGGAACGCGTGTTCGCCCGGAGAGGATCTCGGAGGGACTGAAGATCGCTCGCAGCGGATCTCGGTCGATTGGTTGCGGGGATGTTATCGACCCGGGCCCGTCGGCGCGACGGCCAGGTGTGTGTCCGGCTTCAAGGGGCCGGTATCTCGGGGGTGCCTCGGGCGCCGCGGTGCGCTCACTTTCGCTGCCGGATTTGATCGCGCCCGCCGCCGTGTCGGGATACGTTGGAGGGATCGAACGACAAGGAGCCCGACGTGTACGAACGAGCGCGTGAGATCTTGCGCAGCACCCCGTTGATCGACGGTCACAACGACCTGCCCTGGCAGTACCGGCGGCGGGTCGACAACCACGTCGAGAAGATCGACCTGTCGTCCGATACGTCGAGCCTCGATCCGCCGATGCACACCGACATCCTGAGGCTGCGGCACGGTCACGTCGGCGCTCAGTTTTGGGCCCTTTACTTGCCGTCTTCGCTTGAAGGCCCGGGCGCGGCGAGGGTCCTGTTCGAGCAGATCGACGTGATGCGTCGGATCATCGCCCATTACCCGGACACGCTGGCGCTGGCCACCAGCGCCGACGAGATCTGCTCGGTGTTCGCGGAAGGGAAGGTGGCGTCGGTGCTGGCGATCGAGGGCGGCCACGCGATCGAGAACTCGCTGGCCGTGTTGCGCCAGGCGTACGTCGCCGGCTGCCGCTACATGACGTTGACCCACAACGACAACGTCGACTGGGCCGACTCCGGCACGGACGAGCCTCGCCTCGGCGGCCTGTCGTCGTTCGGGCACGAGGTGGTACGCGAGATGAACCGCCTCGGCATGATGGTCGACCTGTCGCACACCGCACCCTCGACGATGCACGATGCGCTCGATACCAGCGAGGCGCCGGTGATCTTTTCGCATTCCGGCGCGCGCGCCATCTGCGACCACCCGCGCAACGTTCCCGACGACGTCCTGGAGCGGGTGCGGGACGTCGAAGGGCTGGTGATGGCCACCTTCGTGCCGTCGTTCGTCTCCGTCGAGGCGCGCGATCATCGCCAGGCTGCCCAGGAAGTCGAAGACGGCCTGCGCGAGCAGGGCAGGGAAGACGCCGACGTCAAGGCGCAGATGCGAGCCTGGCTGGAGAGCAACCCGGCCCCCGCGGCGGATCTTCGTCAGGTTGCCGACCACATCGATCATCTGCGTGACGTCGCCGGCATCGACCACGTCGGCATCGGCGGCGACTTCGACGGCATCACCATGGTCCCCGTCGGTCTCGAGGACGTCTCCACGTACCCGGCCCTGATCGAGGAGCTGCTCAACCGCGGTTACAGCGACGACGAAGCAGCCAAGGTAGCCGGTCGCAACCTGTTGCGGGTCATGTACGAGGTCGAGGCCGCCGCCAGCCGTCTGGACGCGAGCCGCGGGCCTTCCGAAGCCCGCTTCGAGGACGATCCCCGAGGGGCGTGACCGGCACTGGGCGCGGCAATACCCCCGATCCGGGCGGCGCCGCGGGATCGGGGGGCGCCGTGGCGACGGGCCGCGAAACTCCGGGAGCACGTCGATCGCCGGGCCACGATCTCGAGAACTTCGCAGCCTCCGAGTGCGATGTCGTAGCGGGTTAAAGTATTTATGTAAAACATAAAAAAATTATTGTAAAACAATGATTTCACTTGATAAGGTAGCGACATGAGGCAGCGCGATCCTCGACATCGCGCCACGTCACATCCGCAAAGGAGGTCTGGGCGATGGCCATTGAAATCACGCTCGATCTGGTTCTCGTGAAGCGGAAGATGTCCCTCACCGAGCTCGCAGATCGCATCGGCATCTCGCTCACCAACCTGTCGTTGCTCAAGAACGGCAAGGTGAAAGGAATCCGGTTCAGCACGCTCGAGGCCATTTGTCGCGAGCTCGAGTGCGAGCCCGCGGACCTCCTCGAGTATCACCCCGACATCGTGTGAAACCGCGGCGGAGCCCCCAACGGAGGTCATCATGAACGACAAGAAATGGACCCATGCCGCATGGATGGCGGTCGGCGCGGCCGTCCTCATGCCGGCGAACGTCCTGCTTAGCTTCCTCGTCGACATCGCGTCCGGTCGGGGCTCGGTGATCATGCTGGCGGGGCGACCCACGTACGTGACCGTGGAGGTTCCAATGGCGCTTCTGGTGGCGACCGTCGGTACCGCTGCCGCCGTCCTCTCATTGATCGCGCTGTACCGCTTTCGCGAGCTGCTCAACGAGCGCTACGGATTCCATGGCATCGATACGCTGGTGAACGCCGTCATCGTCACCATCGCCGTTCTCGCCTTCGTCTCCATCGCCGGCCGCATGATGATGGCGCTCTTCGGTGCCCGCGCGGAGCCGTTGTACCTGGTGCCGCTGTTTGCGGCTCCGGTCATGATGCTGGCGGCTGCGATCGGCATCACCAGCATCCTTGCGGGTATCCGACTGTTCGGCCTGCAGGGGACGGATCTTCAGCATCTGATTCGCCCCTACGCGGCGACTTCGATCGCGGCCGGCGCGTGTTTTTCGCTCATCGTCCTGGTGCCGATCGGCATGCTGCTGCTGATCGCGGCAAACGTCATGCTGGCGCTGACATTCTTCCGTGCGGGCACGTCGGAGGCGGTGGTCGAGTTCGTGTAGCCGCGGTTGCGGCGCCGTGGGCTGAGGAGGTCCCGCCCCGGGTTGCCAGCCTGACGGTCTTCCTTGTTCAGTATATCCAACGTGGGTATACTTGACGCGGATTTACTGAGTTGGCCCCTCGGGCGAGTCCCGATCGCCACCCATCGAACCTCCACCACGGCAATCCAGGATGACCGAAACGGACCGACGACCGCCGCTCACGCCGGCAATGCTGCACATCTTGCTGGCCATCGCCGGCGGGGCTCGCCACGGGTACGGCATCATGCGCGAGGTTTCGGATCGCACCGGCGGCTCGATGGAGCTGGGTGCCGGAACCCTTTACCGGAGCATCAAGAAGATGCTCGAGGCCGGGTGGATCGAAGAGGCCGGATCGGGTGGTGCCAACAGCCTCGGCCCGGCCCGGCGCGAGTACCGGATCACCGAGAGCGGCCGGCAAGCCGCCGCCGCCGAGGTCGAGCAACTGAACGGCATCGTCGAGTGGGCCCGCACCGCCAGCCTTTCCGACCCGGGCGAATCGGCGTGAAGCCCGCTTCCCGTTCCACCGCTCGGCCCGTACCGCGGTCCGCCGTGGACCGGGTCGGGGCGGCGATCGCCCGGTTGATCCTGCTTCTTGCGCCGCGGCGCTTTCGCCGCGACTACGGCGCCGCCGCCGTGGACGATCTGGTCTCGCGCGCCGGCGATTTACGCCGCGCCGGCGGCTGGACGTCGGCGGCCCGCCACTGGGTACGCCAGTGGTTCGACCTGACGGCCACGGTCGTCGGGGAGTGGGGCGAGCGCCTCGGGCTCATACGTTCTTCCACACACCAAACTCCCGCGACGCTCCCCGATCGCGAGTCACATTTCATGGATGCCCTGTTCAGCGACCTCCGCTACTCCCTCCGCGCCTTGATCAAGCAGCCCGGCGTCAGCGTCGTCATCATTCTGACGCTGGCCCTCGGCATTGGCGCCAACACGGCGATCTTCAGCATTCTCGACGCTGTGGTCCTGCGGCCGCTGCCGTTCGCGGAGCCCGACGAGCTCATGCTCATCACCGACGATCTGCGCACCTACAGCATCGATCGGGCGCCGTTGGCGCCCTACGAAGTGCGCCACCTGCGCGACAACACGGCGCTGTTCGAGACCATCGGTGCCTCGAGCGGCGTTTTCCAGCAACCGCTGACGAGCGACGACGGCGACCCGGAGCAAATACAGGTCATGAACCTGACGCCGGGATACCTCGAGATGCTCGGGTCGGCGCCGCTGATGGGGCGCGCGTTCGTGGAAGAGGAGGGAGATCCGCTTGCGCCCGAGGTCTTCCAGGACCCGGAGGCGGTGATCCCGCCGACCGTGGCGGTGTTGAGCCACGGATTCTGGCAGCGGCGCTTCGGCGGGGCGGCCGATGTGCTCGGCCAGGTTCTCACCATCGGCGGTCGGCGGGCGGAGGTCATCGGCGTTCTTCCCGAGGACTTTCGCATGTTCGTCATGCCGATGCTGCGCGGCAACGCCGGGAATCAGCAGGCCGACGTCTACATGCCGGTGCAGGCCGACTTCGACCTGCCGACGGGAGCCGGGTTCCTGATGGTCGTCGGGCGTCTGAAGGACGGCGTCACCGTGCATCAGGGCAGCGAGGAGATTGCCGCGCTCTCTGCCAGCCTGCGGGAGTCGCACGAGCGCAACCAGCGCAGCGAGATCTACACCACCGCGGTGCCATGGGGCGAGGACGTCGCGCGGGATGTCCGGCCGGCATTGCTGGCGCTGCTCGGCGCCGTCGGCTTCGTTCTCCTGATCGCGTGCACCAACGTGGCGAACCTGCTGCTCGCCCGCGCCGCCGCGCGCCGGCAGGAAATCGCCGTGCGCGCCGCCCTCGGTGCCCGTCGCGGTCGCATCGTCCGCCAGGTCCTTACCGAGAGCCTCCTTCTGGCGGGCGCCGGCGGGGCGCTTGGCTTGCTGATCGCGAGCTGGGGCGTGCAGGCGATCCTGGCGCTGCAACCGGACGGCATGCCCCGAGCCGAAACCGTGAGCATCAGCTCCGGCGTGTTGCTGTTCACCGTTGCGGCCACGGCTCTCGCGGTTGTGATCTTCAGCGCCGCGCCGGCGCTGGCCCTGTCCGGCGTGCGCGGCAACCTGGCGGTGAACGAGCGCGGCACCGGCGGCGGTACCCGCGGCCGATCCCGCGTGCGCGCCACGATGGTCGTGGCCGAGGTCGCCCTGTCGCTGGTTCTGCTCGTTGGCGCGGGACTGATGCTCCGCAGCTTCGGGCACCTCACCTCGGTCGACCCCGGATTCCGACCGGAGCGTCTCCTGACCTTCCAGATCCAGTTGCCGGCCGCCCGCTACCGCGATCCGGAGGTGCGGGCAAACTTCATGCGCGAGGCGGCCGACGGGCTCGAGTCGCTGCAAGGCGTGGAAGCCGTCGGCGTATCGACCGGCCTGCCGCTCACCGGGGCCCTGTTCGCCGGCTCGTTCTTCACGCCCGAGATGAGCGCCGAGGACCCCGGCATCGAGGCCACCTATCGGGGCGTGATGTCCGGCTACTTCGAGGCGATGGGGACGCCGCTCCTGCAGGGGCGCGACTTCGACCCGCTCGAGACCAACGACGGCCTCGCCCTGGTGGACGAGCAGCTTGCCGAGCACACGTTTCCCGGCGAAAGCGCGCTGGGGCGAACCATCACGCTGCGGATGCCGAGCTTCCCCGGCGGGCCGCCCTCCGAGCTCGAGGTCGAGATTATCGGCGTCGTCGGCAACGTGCGCGACGACGCCGGCATGGCGCAGCCGGGGCGCCGTACCGTCTACTTGCAGCATCGGGTGATCTCGTTCGGCGGCGGCTCATTCGCCTTGCGAACCTCGCAGGACACGGGGATCGTTCTGCCGCTCGTTCGCCGGACCATCGGCGAGCTCGATCCGGACCTGCCGTTGTTCTCGGTTCGTGAGATGCAGGGCTACATCGACGACTCCGTCGCTCCGGTGCGTTTCACGCTCGTGTTGACGGCGCTGTTCGGCGCCTTCGCCCTGGTGCTTGCGGCGATCGGCCTCTACGGCGTGCTCGCCAACGCGGTGCGACAAGAGACCCGCGACCTCGGTGTCCGATTGGCGTTCGGCGCGACCTCGGGCGAGATCCTCCGCCACGTCGTCGGGCGCGGCGCCGCCCTCACCGGCGTCGGCATCGTGCTCGGGATGATGATCGCGATTCCGCTGACCCGCGCCCTGCGCAGCCTTTTCGTCGGCGTCGAGCCGACCGATCCCCTGACGCTCGTCGGGGTATCGCTGCTGCTGCTGATCGTATCGGTGCTGGCCTGCTACCTGCCGGCGCGCCGGGCCTCGCGGCTCGATCCGGCCGCTTCGTTGCGGGCCGGCTGACCCGTCGTCGGAATTCCTCGGCCAGTTCGCCGCGAGTCGAGAGAGACCCGAGAGAGAACCGAGGAGGCAATCGAGTCGACGAGGGGCGAGAGCGCCTCCGATCGCGGCGGAAGAGCTGCATCGGATCCGCGTGCGCTTGAAACACTAGCTTGGAGGTAACCATGAGTCTGCCGAAGACGATCAGCGAGTGGCTCGAAGAGAGCCCCGCCTGGAGCGCGAAGGCGAAGTCGCTGCTGCCGCCAGACGGCTATGCGGGCCCGAGGAAGCGGCCCCGCGACCCCGACGAGCTGCGCGCGTTGCGGCGCATCGGGGCCGATCGCCAGAGGCCCTTCGTCGAAGAGACCGCCGACGCGGCGCTGCAGATCAGGATGGCGCGCAAGCTAGCCGGCGTCTCGCAGGCAGAGCTCGCCCGCCGAATGGGTGTCGCCCAGCAGCAGATCCAGCGGCTCGAAGACCCCGAACGGGCAAACCCGACGATGGCGACGTTGAGGTCGGTTGCCCGAGCGCTCGGGAGGCGGCTCTCGGTGCGCTTCGACTGACGCGACGTTCGAGCAGGCGATGAACAGCATCCCCCGGTGATGACCGCCAGCAGCCCGGCGAAGCCGTAGAGGCTGTGAAGCGTGGCTGAGGGAGGCGGGATTCGAGTCCTCGGTGGCCGTCGAAACTGCTTGGGCGCAACGGCGCGGCCGTAGCGCGCCACGCTGATCCACAAGGTGGGTGATCCGTGCACTCAGGAGCTGAATCAGGATGATGCAAACAGCAGATGCAGATGCTAGCATCGACTTCATGATCAAGCAGAGGACCACGATCGCCGCGGACGCGGACGATCTCGAGGTGTTGCGCGCGGAGGCGAAGCGCCTCGGCGTGCCGCTCAACGAGCTGCTCAGCGATGCGGTGTCGGCGATGGCGGCGGAGATCCAGAGAACGCGGCGCCCCCGACTCGGGGTCGGACACGGCGGGGAAGCGAACCTCGCTTCGCGAAGCGTCGACGAAGAGGACCTGCCCGGCGGCGCACCGGTTCGCTGATGGCGCTCGTTCTCGACACCGGGCCGATCCTGGCAGCGCTCGATGCCGACGATCGGCACCACGCCCACTGCGCCGAGCTGCTGGCGGAGTCCAGCGAGCCGCTGGTCGTGGTCGGTTCCACCCTGGTCGAGATCGACTACTGGATTCGCAAGGGCCTGACGCTCGATGTCTGGCGCAGCTTCGTTGAAGACATCGAGCGCGGCGCCTACCGCCTCGAAGCACTGACGGAAGCGGACGTGACGCGCGCGGCCGCCATCGAGCAGCAGTACGCCGAGCTCGACATCGGCTTCGTCGACGCCTCGGTCATCGCCGTGTGCGAGCGCCTGCGGGAGGAGAAGGTGGTGACGCTCGACCATCGACACTTTGCCGCCGTTCGGCCGGTGCACTGCGAGGCCCTCAGGTTGCTGCCGGAGCGCGTCTAGGTCCGCGCTTGCCGCTCGCCGCTTTCATCGCAACCCCAACGCAGTGTCGCGCTCGTCGTGCTCGAAGGCGGTCCTCATCAGGTCGATCTCCGAACCGCCAAGGCCGTGGGCGCCGGCGCGGTCTCTCCACTGTGCACAAGCCTCCGCGACTTCACGGGCGATCGTCCGCGCCTGTTCTTGTTCCAGGTCGAAGTACACAGCCACATCGAACGCCAACTCGAGCGAGGCGCTCGTGTCGTCGATGTTCTCGCCGATCGCCGTCACCAGGAACCGTGGGCCGAAGTCGAGCGGAACCGGATTGAGGTCGTACGCCGGCGAGAGTCGCCAGCCGCCTTCACCGGCGTAGAGGAACCCGTGATTGCGGAGATGATCGTCCGTGTTCGAGATCAGCACGTTGAACACGAGCCGGCGCCAGAGTTGTTCGAGGTCGCTGCGGGTCGCGGCGCCGAAGCGACGGATCGCATCGGCGATGTCCAGGTAGCTGTGTCGGTCGCCGTCGACCGCATCGAGCACGCTCAACGCGGACAGGAAAGGAACGCGGTTGTTCCCGACGCGGTCGAATCGAGACAGTAAGAGAACCTGCCGATCATCGACGCGGTGGAGCTCGGCTTCGGCGGTATCGATGCCCGCTTCACGCGCGAGCTCGAGCGCGACGCACTCCCATGCGCACACGGAGCAGCCGTCGTCATTGCGGGGGAACTTGGCGATTCCGAGCTGCCCGTCGCTGCGCCGAACGGACGCCTTCGGGCGGGCGCCACCGAGTGACGAGCCGGGCGCCAGCAGGGTACGGAGGTCGTCGGCATGGTCGGGGTTGTCGAGAAACCCCTGCGCGGCGGCCAACAGCGTCGGTAGCTCGACGAGCGGTGGAATCGCCGCAGCATCCGACGGCGCAACGAACGGCCCGCCTTCCTCGAGCGCGAATCGGAGCGCGCCCTGCCGAGCGAGATCGGAAACGCCCAGCAGATAGTCGATGTCGCGCAGCGCCCGCGGGGCGCCGCCGGCCTCGCGCGCCCGCAATCGCTCGGCCCGAGCCATGAGCGTGCGACCCCAGCGGTCGGGAGCGGAATCGGCCAGCGCGCCGAAGAGCCGCTGCTTGTGGAACGGTCCGGGCGTTTCGACGCCGAGGTTCGGATCGATCGCGAAGCGGCTCGGATGCTCGAGCCACGAGTCCGCGTAGCGAAAGGTGGCGGTGGTCCTGCCGCGCGCGTCAGCGACCCACAGGAAGCCGGCAAGATGTGTTTCGCCGGCCAGGTCGACGTAGACTGCGGCGCTCGGCTCGCTCATGGGTCGTCATCGACCGGCGCCGTCGGTTGGGAGCGTCGCTTCGGCCAGCGGACGCGTTGCGGCAACTCCTGCTCGGCAAGGGCCAGGCCGAGCTCGTCGGTGGACGCGTCGACGATCTCGCCGAGGCGATCGGACAGGTCCAGCACGAACAGAGCGTTGGCGTAGAACCCGATCGCGACGCTCGGGTCGCCGCGCTCGATCTTGCCGAGGGTGGTCGGCGACATCAGCGCCCGTTCGGCCATGACACGTACGGGAATCCGTCGGCGCTTGCGGGCGTCGCGGATATCTCCGCCGAGCTTCGCGAGGGTCCGCTTGACTCGCGGTGGCAGGGTCGGCTGGCGTTTCGGCATTCTTTGCAACCATTATTATGGTGTGTAAATTAATTAAAAACTATAATAATGGTTGCTACATGATCTTGCAACAGTAGCATCTCCCGTCGAGTCGACACCCTCCGGGCATGCGAACCGATGGTCCGTCCCCGAGATCGGCGCCGCTCTGTTCGGTGCTTCCGGTGTATGGCACGCTCTCCGCGCGGGCGCGTCCAGGCGCGGACGGTATATCCCCATCGGCCGGATCCCCGTTGGCTGGATAGCTCATCGGCTGGATATCTCATCGAGTTGGCCGTGATCGATCTCATACTCAAGCAGGCGACCGGGGTCAGGGCTGTGGTTGCCCTGGCAGCGTTCGGCGTCGGCGGCACGCTTCTCTTTCGACTCAGCCCCTACGATGCCGTCAAAGCCCTCCTGGACGGCGCCCGTCTTCCCGAGGAGACGATCACCACACCCGATCGATTTGCCGACGTGCTCGAAGCTCTCGGCGCCGCGGGTCGAGCGTCGTATTTGCAGTTTCAGGTCTGGGATTTGATCAGTCCCGTCCTGTTCGGAATTGCCGGAGCGATGCTGCTCGGCTGGCTTCTCAAGAGGGGTCAAAGAGCGAGCTCTGGCTGGCGGTTCGTCGTCCTGTTTCCGGTAGCCCTGCTGGCCGCAGACCTCTTGGAAAATTTCGTCATCTCGATCGGTGTCGGCGCCTACCCGGATCGAACCGCCCTAGCCAATGCGCTCCCGATCGTCACCGCGACCAAGTTCGGCGCAGCCATGACGACGATGATCGCGGCGGTCCTCTTGGTGCTGGTGTGGCTTCGCGATCGGCTCTCCGCGGGTCGCGCCGACCCGCCGGCTACTTGAGTAGGGCTGCCGCGGCGGCTATCTGCTGGTCGAGGGCCGACCGCTCCGGGCTGCCGATCGTCGCCTTCCGATCGATCGCGGCGGCCGCGTCCGGTACGGCGCGCAACGCGGCGGGTAGGGCAGCGTGCGTGGCCGCGAGGTCCGCTTCGGGCAGCTCGCGCGGATCGATGCCGGACTCGCTCGCTTGCTTCATCAGCGTTCCGATGACGCCGTAGGCATCGCGGAACGGAACGCCCGCCGCCACCAGCTCCTCCGCCCAGTCGGCCGCCAGCAACCCGGGATCCTCGCTGGCGGCCGCCATGTTCTCGACCTTGAACGTGGTGGTCGTCACGACGTCCGCGATCAGCTCGAGGGTGGTGATCAGCACCTCGGCGCCGTTGATCAACGGGCGCTTGTCGTCCTGCAGGTCGCGCTGGTAGCCGAGAGGTAGGCCGTGCATCAGCGTCGCCAGGGTGACGAGCTCGCCCTGCGCCGTTGCCACCTTGGCGCGCGCGAGCTCCATCGTGTCCGGGTTGACCTTCTGCGGCATCATGCTGGAGCCGGTGCAGTAGGCCATGTCGAGGGTGGCGAAATCGAACTCCGGTCCCGACCACAGGCAGAGGTCGGCGGCCAGGCGACTGAGATTTCCGCAGCACATCGTCGCCGCGGCGAGGTATTCGAGGATGAAGTCGCGGTTGCTCACCGTATCGAGGCTGTTGGGGGTGACGCCGTCGAAGCCGAGCAGGTCGGCGATCAGCTCGCGGTCGAGCGCGACGCCGGTGCCGGCGCAGGCGCCCGCGCCGGCAGACGACAGGGCCACCCGCTTGCGCGCGTCCGTCAGCCGCTCGCGATCGCGCTGCAGCATCCAGAAGTAGGCCAGCAGGTGATGCGCCAGCTTGATCGGCTGGGCGCGGCGCATGTGGCTGTACGCGGGAACGATGGTGTCGGTGTGCTGCTTCGCCTGCTCGAGCAGCGCGTTCTGCACGCCGGCGGCCGCCTCGAGGGCTCGGTCGATGGTCTCGAGCATGAACAGCCGCATGACGGTGACGCACTGGTCGTTGCGGCTACGTCCCGTGTGCAGCTTCGCGCCCGTGGCCCCCGCGATCTCGGTGACGCGGTTTTCGATGATCGTATGGATGTCCTCGAGCGCCGGGTCGAGCTCGACCTCGCCGGCCTCGAGCTCGGCCTGCACCTGATCGAGCGCCGCGTGTAGTGTCTCGACCTCCTCCCCGTCGAGTACTCCCGCCTTCTCCAGCGCCCGGATGTGCGCCTGGCTGTAGCGGATGTCGTGCGGCGCGAGGTGCACATCGAGGTGGATCGATGCCGTGAATTGCTGTGCCCGGGCATCGACGTCGGCGCCGAAACGGGCTCGCCAGAGTGTGCTCACCGGTTACGTCTCCGAGGCCACCGGGGCCGTCGCGGCGACGTTTCCGTCGGACGGTGCGTCGGCAGCGCCTCCGGCCGCTTCCGCGGGAACCTCCGGAGCCGCGCCCGCTTCCGCTCCAGAGCCGCCGGCAGCATCGAGCAGCGCCTGGCGCTGCGCCGCCAGCTTGAGCCGTAGCGCCTGCAGCCGAATGAAGCCCTCGGCGTCGTCCTGCCGGTAGACGTCGTCGTCCTCGAAGGTGACGTGCTCTTCGGAATAGAGCGGGAACGGCGACTTGCGGCCGGCGACCCGCCAGTTGCCCTTGTAGAGCTCCAACCGCGCTGTCCCGGTGACGCCCTCCATGGCGGAATCGATGAACGCCGTCATCGCCTTCATCTCGGGCGAGAACCAGAAGCCGTAGTAGGTGCTCTCGGCGTAGCGCAGCGCCATCTGGTCGCGCATCCGCAGAACCTCGCGGTCCATCGTGATCGACTCGAGGGCGCGCAGGGCGGCGTGCAGCAGCGTGCCGCCCGGAGTCTCGTACACGCCGCGGGACTTCATCCCGACGAAGCGGTTCTCGACGATGTCGATGCGGCCGACGCCGTGGCGGCCGCCGATCTCGTTGAGGCGATCCAGCAGCGCTGCCCCGGCAAGCTGCTCGCCGTTCACCGACACCGGGTTGCCGTCCTGGAACTCGACGGTGATCTGCTCGGGCTCGTCGGGCGCTTCGCGCGGGTCGGTGGTGAGGCTGTAGATGTTCGCCGGGGCTTCGGCCCAGGGGTCCTCGAGCACGCCGCCCTCGATGGAGCAATGCAGCAGGTTGCGGTCGCAGCTATAGGGTTTTTCCGGGCTGGCGTCGATCTCGATGTCGTGCTTTTCGGCGTAGGCGATCAGGTCGGCGCGCGAGCGCATGTCCCACAACCGCCACGGCGCCAGCACCTGCACGTCGGGTCGCAGGCCGTAGTAGCCGAGCTCGAAGCGGATCTGGTCGTTGCCCTTGCCGGTGGCGCCGTGCGCCACGGTGTCGGCGCCCGTCTCGTTGAGCACCGCGATGTGGTACTTGGCGATCAGCGGCCGAGCGAGCGAGGTCCCCAGCAGGTACTGGCCCTCGTACACGGCGTTGGCGCGCGCCGCCGGAATCACGTACTCGTTGACGAACTCGTCCCGCAGATCGAGGTTCCACACCTCGCTCGCGCCCGTTCGCCGCGCCTTCGCTTCGATCCCATCGAGGTCCTCGTTCTGGCCGACGTTGGCCATGTAGGCAACGATCTCGCAATCGAACTGCTCGCGCAGCCAGTGCATGATCACGGAGGTGTCGAGGCCGCCGGAGTAGGCGAGGACGACTTTCTTCGGCGTCTTCTCGAGGCCGTACAGCGCGGTCGCTTCGGAGGGCGTGGGGCTGAGCATGGGTGGGTCCGTTTCTTCGTTCTGTTCGGAGTGTTCGTTCTGCTTGAAGTGTTCGCTGCGTTTGTCTCGTGCGACCTGTTCGGTGTATTCGCCTTCGGAAAGCTGCGGCGGCCGCGGCGGAGGTCAGTTGGTCAGAGCCATTCCTCCAGCTCGTGGCGGAACGTCTGCCAGGTGGTGTTCTCGCGCAGGACCACGAGGAGGGTGTTGTCGCCGGCGATCGTGCCGACGACGTTGTCCAGGTCGAGCCGGTCGAGCGCTTCGGCCACGGGGTGGGCGTTGCCGCTGTCCGTATGCACCACCGCCAGGTCACCGGAGCCGTCGACAGAGGTGACAAACTCGCGCAGGATCCGGATGGACCGCTCGGTCAGCGCCACCGTGTTCGTCGGCACCGCGTAGCAGTAGCCGCCGTCGGTCCCGGGGGTCTTCACCAGGCCGAGGTCCTTGATGTCGCGAGACACGGTCGACTGGTTGACCTCGATGCCGCGGGCTTCCAGCTGGGCCACGAGACCTGTCTGCGTACGGATGTCCTGCTCGCGAACGAGGTCGAGGATTGCCTGCTGGCGGGAGTGTTTGGAGATCATGATTGCATGAATATGCCATATTTCGCATATTCATGCAACCCAGCTCACCTCAGGACTCCGGCTTCATTCGCTCGCCCACATACTGGCCTGTGTGGCTCACAGCGGCACATCCTGCCCTGTGAGAAAGCGTGGCGGCCAGCCCGACCGTGCAAGGCCCGGCCGCCGCAACTTGTCACGATGGCTTCAAGACGGCCAATTGCTCGGACACACTCCTAGCGGAGAGAGGTTGCCGCCGTCTTGAAGAAGATGTCTTCGATGCGGCGCACCTCCCGCAAGCCGGAAGCCGACTCGAACAAGAACATGCCAAGCAAGCCGTGGACGTTGTCGTGCGCGTCTGCGAATGGTCGCTTGACAAAGCGAAGAGAGATTCCCACCACACCTTGTTCGTCTAGACCGAAAGTCTCTCCCTCGGATGCGGTCGAGCTATGGTCTATATCCCACCACAACTTCAAGTGAGTCCAAACGCGATCGCGTTGGGTAATGCGTCCGTCGTCGTTGCCGCCGAGTCTCGGATCGTCATAAACAGCCAGCGCCTGGAATCCGTGCCTCGCCAGCGTCCCGTCGGGAAGCACCGTCGCATCTCCAAACAGCTCCCGACCATCTGTAGGGACTCCGTTCCGATCTAAGTCGATCCATAGGAACGCATCCCCCCCGGCCTCGTTGAGCCACCCAGTGAGCTCCTTCTTCCCGTCGCCATTGAAGTCGAAGTAGCCGGGGTAGAAAGAAACATCAGTAGTCGAGATCCCATCTCCGTTGAGGTCCAAGACCAGCGGAGTCGGTGGGCCGCAGCACGGTGGATCCGGATCCTGATCGCCATCCCACACTTCGTCCCGTCGACTGCATTCGGCACTGTTCGCCTTGCTGGGGCTGTCGTCGTCGACGTTCTTGTTGGACAGATAGCCCTCGCAATCTCCGACCGCATCGTCAATACCGAAAACGTGAGGCGTCTCGTGCCGGAGCAACTTGTCTCGACCGTTGTTGTTCGTAACTGGACAGGCCTGTCCAAACTTGTTCTCGTCGTAGATCTCTACGCGGCCTGTACCATCGGCATTGACCTCGGTGACTGCGCAGGCGGAGGCTTCTCCGCTTCGAACTCGTTTCTTCAGGCGTTTGAATATGATGTCCGCACTTTGGCCGTCATTCAGTACAGTGATGTCGGGGGCACCACCTCCGCCGCCGCAATCGCTCCAGGCTTCGTCGAAAGCTGTCTGAATGTCGCCTTTCTGCGGAAAACTCGCCGCGCTTGCGACCTCCCCGGCACCGGTATCCGGACCGTGGATGGCAATCGTGATTTCGCCGTCGTCCACTGACATGCCGTCTTCGTGAATAAGCGGAAGCGTGCACTGGGCAGTGGCAGGAAGAGGAGTAGAAAGAAATGCGGCCACAGCGCACACCGCGTACACAATAGCTCCATGAACTCTCATTATCGGGTCTCGCTTTCGGGCAGGGCTAGCGTCGGGTGCCGATGGCGCGCAGGGTGGCGCTAAGTGCATTCGGGTCCGTGCGGACCCGTGTCTCGAATTCGGCTAGATCGAGATAACTGCCCAAGTAGCCCGGGAAGACGAGAGTTCCGTCGCTGGAGAAGACAATCTCGTACCCCTCAGGGTCAATTGCGAGTGTGTTCTCTGGCCCTAGAGTCCGAATGGGAAAAAGGAAGACCTCGTCTCCGATAGTCGGCGACGCGGGCCAGCCCCTTCTGGAAGTGCAGATACGCGCTGAGCCGAGGACGATCTCGCCAGCGAAGATCGGAACATTGAGGAACTGCGGCATCTCTTCGATCTGATCTTGTTTGAACACTTCGGCTACGGCGATCGTGGTCATGGTCGCGGGATCACCTCTCCAGAAACCGTCGATCGTTCTCAAGACCTTTCCGCTGACCGCGAATCTCGAGCGCCGCAGGAGTTCGTCGAGCGACCTGGGAACGTCTGGTTCACCCCAGGTAGTACCGCGAACTGCCCGATCAACCGTGCAAGGCATTCCACCGGCGGGCGCCAGGTTTCCAAAGTCATTGATCTCGTCGATCAAGTCCTCCTTGCCCCTTATTGTCTCGGATATTGCATGCGGAATTCTGTCGCGCTGCAACTTGCCGAACACATCGAGAAGGGTCTCCGCGGCGACCCAAGTGGGGGCACGCGAGTCTTCCTTGGACTCGATGACGAAAGGAAATCGCGGAGCTTCGCCTACGGGCCCGGGTCTCTGGGCTTCGGCTGGAACTTGGAAGCCCACGGCCATGACTAGAACGGCACCCAACAATCTTCGCATGGGAATCACATCCTCATCCGGAATCAAACAGGAGTCTACACCTCGCGGTGCCTGGAACGTCGTTTCGGCGCCTCGAATGCAGCCCCTTTCTGGTCCCCAAGCGATAGAACTCTCTCTTGTTCAGGAAAGCGCAACGAGACACTTGGCGCAAGAGGTCCTCGACAAGGCATTCGCCCGGAACGTTCCGCAGCCAACGGCTGTCCTACGCAGGAGTGGCTTCACCAAAGCCGGGCGGGGCGGACGGATCACCGCAAGCACGTCGTGAAGTCGCCTCTGAGCGACTCTTTGGAGCGCCCCCGCATGCATGCCAAATCGGCGTCGGTGGCGTAGTCTGGCGACATGAAAGCCCGGTGTTCGACATGATGGACCGCCTCGTCGCCGCGGCGTTTCCGATCGCGCTGACCACTCTGATCGTCGCGGCGTTCGCCGTCGGCGGCGCCCGTGTGCGGATGTTGTCGCCGCTGGCAGGGCTCGGGCTGTTCAGCCTGGCGATGGTCGGTGGCGGCGGGCTCGCCCTGCTGTTCGGCTTACTCGGTGTCGTCCGCGGTGTCGGGTCGGAGGCGGCGGAGCGGGGACCGGCCATCATGGCGGGGGCGATTGGTCTCGGCTGTGTCGCGTTCGTCGTCGTCATCTTCGTCGGCGCCGGCCGCGCCCCCGCCATTCACGACATCACCACCGACGTGGAAGATCCTCCGCCCTTCGTCGCGGCGTCGCGAAACGCGGCGAACGCCGGGCGCGATCTGACCTATCCGAACGGCAGCGACGACACCGCCCGGTTGCAGCGGATCGCCTATCCCGACCTCAACCCCATCCTGGTCGAAGCGACCAAGGAGGAAGCCTTCGAGACCGCACTACTGGTCGCCGAGGCGCTCGGATGGAACGTCGTGGCGAGAGACCCGGGCGCGGGCACGTTCGAAGCGGAGCACGAGACGTCGGTGTTTCGTTTCGTCGACGACGTGGTGGTGCGCGTCCGGGCCCAGGACGAAGGTGCGGTGGTCGATATCCGGTCGCTTTCACGCGTCGGCGTTGGCGACATGGGCGTCAACGCCGAGCGCATTCGCTGGTTCCGCGACGCGCTGCTGACCGGACGGCGCTGAGTCCCGCAGGGTTGACGATCGGGGTGGTGTCGAGTCAGTCCGCGCCGAGCCCGTCCCGCCCTGAGCCGCTGAACCGGTCGGGGCCGTACGGCGACCGATCGGCGCGCATCGGAGCCGCTACGCTCGGCACCGTTGGCCCGGGCAGCGACAACGCATAACCTGTTGCCATCGCCCCTCTGGGAGGCCGGTCGCCACAGCCTCCTCAGCCCCATGGAGGACGTGAATGTCAGCAAGCCGAAGGCGGAGCCGCGACCACGGCGGGCTGGTCCCCGGCCTGATCATGATGGCCGTCGGGCTGGTGTTCCTGCTCGACCGATTCGACGTCATCTCCGTGCGCCAGATCTGGCGGTACTGGCCCATGGTGGTGATTGCCATCGGCTTGGGGCACCTGGTGCGCCCGGGCGGCGGCCGGCCGAGCATCTTCTTGCTGCTCATCGGCGTCTGGCTGCAGATCAGCACGCTGGAGCTCTGGGGCCTCGATTTCAGTGATTCCTGGCCGCTGCTGATCATCTTCATCGGCGCCTCGTTCGTCTTCGACGCCATGATCGGCGGCGGAGGATCCGGAGGGCACGGCCGCGGCGGCAACGCCCCTCACGGCCCGCCACCTCTGGATCGGGAATCGTTCGTGGCCGATGCGCCGCCGGCCGAGCCGAAGGAGACCTTCGCCACCGACACGCCCACCGACGACGGCTCGGAGACATTCGCATCGGACCGGCCGGAGGAGAGCGATAACCGTGCGTAAGGTCCGGACGTTTTCGCCGCGTCTTGCTGTCGGCCTCATCATCATGGGGTTGGGAACGCTGTTCCTGCTCGACAACCTCGACCTGCTGGCGTTCGATGACGCCATCCGCTGGTGGCCGCTGGCGCCCATCGCCATCGGCCTGGCCCTGGTCCTGCCGTCGGGAGGCTCCGGCAACCGCGGCTTCGGCCTCTTTCTCATCGGCGCCGGGGTGTGGGCCCTGCTCCACGAGCTCGAACTCGTCGACTGGGACCTGGGCGACATCTTCCCGTTCCTGTTGATCGCCGTCGGGGCCTGGATGGTGTGGCGTGCGCTGTCCGGAGACGATTCCCCGCCGTCCTCGCGGCCAGACTCGGTCTCCCACTTCGTCGGCCCGTCCGGTGGCTTCGATTCCTCGACGGCGCCGGGATTCGCCGGCGCCGAGGCCGCCTACACCAGCGGCGCGGAGGCCGCGTACCCGGGCGCCGAAGCAGCCCAGCCGGGTGCGGATGCGGCACATTTCACCGACGCCGACGCGGGGGGCTCCTCCGCGTACGCCGCCTCTCCGGGGACCGGCGAGGACACGCTGTCGGCCTTCGGCTTCCTCGGTCACGTCGAAAAATCGACCGGCTCGCAGCGTTTTCTCGGTGCCGATCTGACCGCCATCATGGGCGGTTGCACGATCGACCTGCGCAGCGCCGACATCGGTCCGGAGCCGGCGGTCATTGATGCCTTCGCCTTCTGGGGCGGTATCGAGATCGTCGTCCCGGAGGACTGGGAGGTCACCAACAAGGTGCTTCCCCTGCTGGGATCGGCGGAAGACACGACGCGCTCGCCGGCGGGAGGCACCAAGCTCCTGCTGGTACGGGGCACGTCGATGATGGCGGGCGTCGAGATTACCAACGAGCCTTCGGAGGACTGAGGTTCGACTCCCGCGGTTCTCCGCCGCCCCGTGACACCGGCACGCGATCGACGGCGACCGGCAAGCGGCTTTCGGCCGGAGTCCGTCGAAGGCGCAGTTCCCGTCGCCCGAGAAAAGGAGCGGGTTCCGGTGTGCAAGGAGCGTCACGTCGCGCGTTGTACGGGATGAAGCCACCCATTCCGTACAACGGAGGTAGACGTGAAACTCCTGCTGAAGGCCCCGTTTCTGACGCTGTTGCTGCTTTTCGCTCTCGCTGCCGGTGATCAACTGGTCGCCCAGCATCACGCCGGCTCCCACCTCACCGCGCCACCCATCGATACCCCGCTTCGTCCCTTCGGGGGAACGATCGAGGTGACCCCTCCACGCCATGGCGGGACCATCGAGGTGACGCCGCCGTCCCCGCCCCAGATCCGCGATATCGATCCGTGGGTGGGGCCGGCGATCTCGGAGTTTCCCGGCTCGCGGTCCGATCCGCGGGTTCAGCGGATCAGCACCGACGTTGCGATCACCGTAGACGGCGATCAGAGGGTCGCGCGGGTCGAGGTGGAGGAGGAGTTCCGCAACACCAGCGGCCGGATGCTCGAAGGCGATTACCTCTACCCGATCCCGGCCGGCGCGGTGTTCACCGACTTCTCGCTCTTCATGGGCGAGCAGGAGCTCAAGGGCGAGATGATGAACGCCAACGTGGCGCGCGGCATCTACGAAGAGATCGTCCGGCGCAAGAAGGACCCGGCGCTGATCGAACTGGTCGGCCACGGTCTGCTGCGCGCACGGGTATTTCCGATCGCCGCGGGGGAGACCCGCCGGGTGATCCTGCGCTACACGCAGGTGCTTGGCCGCGACGGACACCTGGTGCGCCTGCGCTACCCGCGTGTCGTCGGCCTGTTCGATACCGGCGAAGAAGACGCCATCCAGCCGCGCCACGTCGAGGGCCTTCCCCAGCAGGTCATCCGACCGAACGCCACGCCGCCGTTCGACCTGCAGGTCACCGTGACGGACGCCTCATTGTTCGCTACGCCGTACTCGCCGACGCACCGCATCGAGGTGCGCGAGCGCGGCGATGAGATGATCGTGGATCACGCAGGGACCGGCGTGGCGCCGCGCGACTTCGAGCTTTTCCTGCCGCTGCGCGAGACCAGCGTCGGCGTCAGCGTCGTGTCCCACGCGCCGATCGGCGACGACGGCTTCTACATGATGCTGCTGTCGCCGCCGGTTTCGACCGACATCCCGAGCATCCCGCGCGACCTGACGCTGGTGATGGACGTGTCCGGCTCGATGTCGGGCGACAAGATCATCCAGGCCCGCGCGGCGCTCGACCAGATGCTCGCCAATCTCGGCGAGGACGATCGTTTTCGCGTCATCGCCTTCTCGAGCGTCGTGCGTCAGTTCCAGCGAGGATTCTCCGCCGCCGGGCCCGATGAGATCCGCGCCGCGCGCGAGTGGCTGGCGAGCGTCGACGCCGACGGCAGCACCAACATCCAGGCCGCGCTGCAGGAGGCGCTGCAGCCGGCGACCGGTGCGGGTCGCGTCGCCCAGGTGGTCTTTCTGACGGATGGCAAGCCGACGGTGGGGGAGACTTCGGTCGAACGCATCGTCGAGCTGACCCGCTCGATGGTCGATGACGAGCGCGTGTTCGGCTTCGGTGTCGGGCACGACGTCAACACCTTTCTGCTCGACTCGCTGGCCGAGGGGGGGCGCGGCACGGTGAGCTACGTCGGCCCCGGCGAGGACGTCGAGGAGTCGGTGTCGTCGCTCACTCGCAAGATCCGCCACCCGGCCCTCACCGACCTGCGCATCGTCGAGTCACCGGTAATGCTCGAGGACGGCTACCCGCAGGAGCTCCCCGATCTGTTCTTCGGCGAGGACCTGGTGCTGTTCGGCCGCTACCGCGGGGCGGGAGCGGGCGAATTGCTGATCGAGGGAATGCGGGGGGGCCGTATGGAGCAGCTCCGCTTCGACGTCGCCTTCGCCGAGGAAGAGGCCGGCAACGGCTTCATTCCCAAGCTCTGGGCGGCGCGCAAGGCCGGCGCCCTGACTACCCAGGTGCGCCTGCACGGCGCCAACCCGGAGCTCGTCGAGGAGATCCGCCAGCTCGGCCTGCGCTACGGCGTTTTGACCGATTACACCTCCTATCTGGTGGAAGAGCCGGGCATGTCGCTCGACGACGCCACGCTGCAGCAGATCATGCGGCGGGCGGCCGAATTGGACGTCGTTGCCGACCAGCAGGTCGGGGCCGTGGCGTTCAACCGGGCGCGGCGTGACGCCGCGGCGAAGGTGGCCGGGACCCTGGAGGAGGCCGAGCGCCAGATGGTGGCTTCGCTGCCGTCGCAGGCACCGGCTCCGCCGCGGGGTGCGACGGCCGGCGGTGACGTGGCCATGAACGAGCCCGTCGGCGGCCGGGAAGGCTTCGGTGCCGACGCCGACGGCGCCACCCGCCATGTCGTCGACCGTCTGTTCGTCATGCGCGCGGGCGTCTGGACCGACCTGAGATTCGGCGACGAGCGCGTCGTCAAGGTGGCGCCGTTCTCGGCCGCGTACTTCACCCTGATCGAGCGACTGCCGCAGCTCAAGCCGTTCGTCGCCCTCGGATCGAGGGTTATCATCGCCGGAGACGGGCTGGCCGTGGAGCTCGACGAGGCCGGCGCCAGCGCCTGGGCCGGCAACGACCTCGAAGCGGTGCTCGCGGCCTTCGGTTCGTGACATCGGCCGCCTCCGGTGTCGGCGTCGATCCGATCGGCTCGACGCCGGCGCCGGGACGAGCGGCGCCGCAGATGCGCCGGTCGTTGCGGTCGCCGGGCGAGGACACGCGGATTCCGGAAGGAACCCCGGACGCCGGGCGGAGAAGGGAAACGGACGTGGATCTCTCACAGGTCTACAGCGAGCATTACCGATCGCTGGTGCGGTTCCTGTACCGGCGCACGGGTGACCAGGCGCTCGCCGAGGACCTGGCGCAGGAGGCTTTCGTGAGAGCGATCGAACATCGACCCGAGCAGCCCAAGGCCTGGATCTTCCAGGTGGCCGCGAACCTGGTGCGCGACGACTTCCGCCGGCGCGCCGTTCGCCGCCGGCACCTCGAGCTTGTCGGGAGCGAGCGGGGGGCGGTGTCGCCGGGCGCCGAAGCAGAAGCCCGGCCCGACGTCGCGCTCGAGCGCAACGAGCGCGCAGCACGCGTCCGCGCTGCCCTCGAGAGCCTCGCACCGAACGATCGCGACGGGCTGTTGCTGTGCGAGGAGGGGCTGTCGTACGACGAGATCGCCGCCGTGTTGGGCATATCCAAGAGTTCTGTTGGCACGACGCTGTCCCGCGCTCGTGGCCGCCTGGCGGCGGCGTACGAGAAGCTGGAGACGGCGGGGAGTCGGACCGATGCCGCACATTAACGATCCCTTGCTACAGGCGTACATCGACGGGTTCTGTAGTCCGGAACGGGTCGACGAGGTCGAAGCACACGTCGCGACGTGCGCGGAGTGCGCCGCGCGGCTGGAGGCGGCGCGAGGCGCGGCGCAACGGGCGTCCGAGTTGCTCGGATCGCTCGATCCGGGGCCGGTGCACGCGCCCTCGTTCGAAGAGCTCGAAGCAAGAGCGGCGGCGCGGCAAGGTGGTGCTGTCGGCGATGGTCTCAGTGGCGACACCGGGGCGGGCAAGAGCCCCGCGCGCGTGGTCCCGTTCTGGCGGCGGCCCGGGTTGGCATGGGCGGCGACGCTGGTGATCGCCTTCGGCCTGGGCTGGTTGTCGCGGGCGCCTTCCGTCGTTTCCCCGGATGCATTTGCGCCGGAGGCCGCTTCGGTCGACGCGCTGGAGAGCCGGCTTTCGACCGCCGAGCAGGAGGAGGGCGGTGAGCAGGTGGGCGGTGTCGAGCAAGAGGCAGGGGCGGCGGGACGAGACGCCGGCGTGGCGGGACAGGATCCGGGAGCGTTGGGACGAGGCGCCGCGACCGAAGATCGGGAGGCCGGACCGGCGGGCGCCCGCGAGAGCTTCGGGGCGACAACGGAGTCCGATGTGGTCGATGACCCTCAGGCCATTCCGAAGAGCAAGGTTGCGGCACCCGAACGACGGGTGGCGGCATCGGATCCCGAGATCCCGGCGACCCCACCCGTGGCGGAGCCGGACCCACCGCAACGTCAGATGATGGCGCGGAACCAGGCCGCCCCACCGGATTCGGAGGAGCAACGGCGGCGCCTCGCCGAAGAGTTGATCGCCGCCGCGCCGCCGGTCGAGGAGCCGGAACGACCCGCCGCTACAGTTCCCGGAGAAGCCGTTGCCGAGATGAACGAGGCCGTTGCCGGCTTCTCGGCGACGTTCGCCGACGCCGGCGCGGCGCCGGGCTTCGTACCCATCGCCGTGGGCGACGCGGAGCTCTGGCTCGGGGTGCCGCCGCGGCAGCTTCCCGACCTGACGTTGACCCGGGTCGAGGTCGGCCCGGGCGCCCTGGCCGAGAACGGCATGCCCGATCGGGCCGCGGTTCGCCTGGTGTATCACGACGCCGCCGGTCAGCAGATCGCATTGCTGCAGCAATACGCCGGTGTCGTCGAGCCGCGTGCATCGACGCTGGGCGACGAAGCCGGGGCCGGCGCCTCCGCGGACACTGTGGGCGGATCGGGGGCCGTGGCGAGCGGTGTGGCCAGCGCGGCGGACGCCCGGGCGGCGCAAGCGCGGTCCGAGCGAGCCCGCGCCGTCGGTGCTTACCGCGCCGATGCCAAGGCGAGCGCCGACCGCGATGGTGTCGTCGGTGGCGCGCTCGATCTACCGGCCATCGTGCAGCAACCCGGCGGGCCGACGACGTACCGCTGGATAGATGCCGAGGGCTACGTGCTCGCCATCACCGGAGACCTGGACCTGCAGCTCCTGCGAGGCCTCGCCGACCGGATCCGCTGATCGCGCGTACGCTGCAGCCGCAGGCACAGGCTAGTCGCCCGTGCCGAAGTCCAGAATCGAGGCGAAGAAGGCGAAGCCGTGAGTTTCGAAGCGCTCGGTTACGAGATTCCCGTGGTCGCCGTCGGCGTAGACTTCCAGCTCAAACGGTATGCCCCGTTCTGCCAGCGATTTCGCGAAGCTCGCGTTCCCCCCGACCAAGGCCTCCATCTCGTGCTCGCCGTAGTCGATCAAGATCCCGTTCAGCGATCTGAGGGCGTCTTCATAAGGTTCGATCATGTGGTAGATCGACCCGCTTCGCCGCCGCTCGAATGCCGATGGGTTGCGCGTCAACTCGCCGTCCTCGAGCTCGTAGAGAGGATCCGCGAATAGCGGCGGTCGATCAGGGTTCGGCGCATACGCGGCCGCCGCCGCGAGCTCGGCGTTGACGTAGAAATCCGCCGGACGATCGTGCGACACCGGTGGTAGATCTTCCGTCGACTCGAGCTCGGCGGTTCGGGTGAATACGTCCTGCCAGAATGCCGGCAACTGCCCGGAATCCGGCGAATCGAAGGTCGGCAAGGAGAAGTCCGGACCGGAACAGCACGGCGACATCGCATAGACGGACCCGAACACGTCGGCGTTTCTCATCGCCAGGTAGAGTGCCCCATTCGCACCCCCCGAGTGTCCCGCAATGCCTCGGCTCCCCGGTTCCGGAAGCGTGCGGAAATGAGCGTCGACGTACCCGACGACATCCGCGACAAGGTAGTCCTCCCAATTCCCGGTAACGGGAGAGTTGACATAGAAACTGTGCTTGTAGGCGTTTCTTCCATTGGGCGCGACGATGATGACTTCCGGGATCGTGCCTCCAGCGATGATGGCATCGATCCGGTCGCTCTTCAGCTTGCCCTCGACTGCATAGTCCCCACCGAGTGTCGCCGGGAGAGAACCGTCCTCGAGCATCTCGGAGTCGATCATCCAGGTCCGGTTCGTTCCATTGAAGCCGTGCAACAAATAGATGACCGGATAACGCTTGGCCTCCAGCGACTCGTAACCGGGCGGCAGGTACACGGTGATGGGTTGTACCGCAGGATCACCCAACATGTTGCCGGTCAAGGAAGGCGCGGGGATGTCCACCTCCATGACCCGGCCAATCGCCGGCGAGCTTGGCGGTGCGGCGTCGCAACCTGTCGTGATCATCAACAAGAGTGCGGCACAGACGGTCTTCTTCATTCTGCCCCTCGGTCCGAGATGGAGTCGCGCTGTGAACGGCTTCCGCCACAAGCTCCCGCTCGAGACGGTCGTACTGGTAGCCCGGTGTGCATACGGGGCCGCAATTGTTGCCGAATCCCGAATCGGAGGCAATCGAGCCGGGGTCTCTCGAACGGGTCTGCTTGCTGCTGCGAGCCGTCCCGTCTTTTCAATTGAGGCGGAACGAAAACTCCGTCGCGCGCGTATGGTCGGGGGGAGGCCGATAATGATCGCGCCGCGCCGCCGGCGTGGTCCACCGCGCGCGAGACGCCAATGAACGATTCGCTTGTGACCGATCTTCGCTACGCCGCCCGCATGCTGCGGAAGAGCCCCGCCTTCACCGCCGTTGCCGTGCCGACCGCCGTGACCTGGATGCTGTCCGGGTTCCTCTACGGCGTCGGCGCCGTCGATCCGCTCACGTTCGTGGTCACCTCGCTCGTCTTGCTGGCGGTGGCGCTGGGAGCGAACCTCCTGCCGGCGATGCGCGCGGCGAGGGTCGATCCGCTGATCGCGCTGCGGTTCCACTGAGCCCGCCGCCAGACGAGGCCGCAGGGGGTTCTCGCAATCTCCGCGCCGGCTGCTAATCTGCCGGTGTGGGGGATCGCGACATCTACCGTGGCCCGGGGGCCGGCCGCGAGGGCGTCATCGCGTGCCGCAGAGCGCCCGGGAGTGCTTTCGTTGAAGATTCCGACCGTTGATACGCACGCCGCGGGTCAGCCGACGCGGATCGTGGTGTCCGGGGTGGGGGACCTCGGCGGCGACAGCATGCCGAGCTGCCGGGACGAATTCCGCCATCGGTTCGACCACTTACGGGCCGGGCTGCTGGCCGAGCCGCGCGGCCACGCCGGAATGTTCGGCTGCGTGCTGGTTGATCCGCCCGACCCGTCTGCCGACTTCGGCGCCGTGTTCATGCACAACGACGGCTACGTCGACGTGTCCGGACACGCCGCCATGGGGGTCATCACCGCACTGGTCGAGAGTGGCATCGTCGCGGCCGAAGACGGCGTCGCGCGCGTGACCCTCGATACACCGGCGGGCCTGGTCAGCGCCACGGCCGAGGTGGAGGGCGCCCGGCCCGGAATGGCGACGTTCCGGCCGATGCCCGCCTGGGTCGGGCTCGAGAACGCGTCGGTGCGAGTACCCCACTGCGGCGAGATCATCGTCGACGTCGCCTATTGCGGCGACCTGTTCGTGTTCGCCTGGGCGGAGCACCTGGGTGTCGAGCTGACCGCCGGCAACATGGACGCGGTTTCGGATGTGGCGATGGCCCTGAAGAAGGCCGCGGCCGACAAGCTCGTTGTCCGCAATCCGGAGACGGGAGAGCCTCACGAGATCGGCGCCGTCGCCATCCTCGATGCGGCACGCAGCGATCCGCCGGCGCTGCGCAGCGTTCAGGTCTACGGGCCGGGGATCTTCGACCGATCCCCCGGTGCGGCCCCGGCGAGCGCGCGCCTGGCCGTCATGTACGCCCGCGGCGAGGTGCTGGCGGGCGACGAGATCACGTTGGAAAGCGCCCTCACGACCGCCACGTTTCGCGGGAAGGTGATCGAGCGAACGCGCGTCGGGGCCCGCAACGCGCTGATCACCGAGGTCACCGGCCGCGCCTTCGTCACCGGCTTCCACGAGTTCGTGTTCGATCCCGAGGACCCGCTGAGCGCGGGGTTCCTGCTCGGCTCGACAGCAACCGGTTTCTGAGCTTTCGTCCGCCTCGTCTCGCCTCGCCTCGACGTCGGCACGCTGGGCCGATCGTAGCCGTAGAGGCTCATGTGATCGGCCGGCAGTGTGTCCACCGAACCGGCGGGAACGCCGAGATGGTGATGGGCTTCGGCGCCGAGAAGAAGCAACAGTAGCGGCGGCGAGCTGACGAACGTCTGATCCCGTGAAAAGATCGAGGAAGTCCGGGCGCAGAGCCCGGCCCTCTTTTTTCCGTCGTAGCGCCGCCAGCAGGAGGATCGCCCATGCGTCCCCGTCTTCCGTTGCTCTTCCTCGTCCTCGCACTGGTGGTGGCAGCCGGTGCCTCGTCGCTCACCGCCGCGCCGCAGTTCTTCGGCCCGCCGCGACCCGCCGCCGAGATCCGCGAACCGATCGGCGAGCCGGTCGTCGACGCGATGCGCGCGATGAACTGGCGTTCGATCGGCCCCGCCAACATGGGCGGGCGTGTGTCCGCGGTGCTGGGCGTGCCCGGCGATCGCAACACGTGGTGGTTCGGCGGCGCGGACGGCGGCGTGTGGAAGACCACCAACGGCGGCGTGACCTTCAAGCCGGTCTTCGAGGACTACAAGTCCTATTCGGTGGGCGCGCTGGCGCTGGCGCCCTCGGATCACAACGTCCTCTACCTCGGCTCCGGCGAGGGCGACCCGCGCAACTCGGTCGGCTACGGCGACGGCGTTTACAAATCCACCGACGGCGGCGAGACCTGGAGCCACCTCGGCCTCGACGAGACCGAGCGCATCCACCGCATCGTGGTGCACCCGAACGACCCCGACGTGGCGCTGGTGTGCGCCATGGGCCGTGAGTGGGGCGCCAATCCCGAGCGCGGCGTGTTCAAGACCACCGACGGCGGCGACAGCTGGAATCACGTTCTTTCCATCGACGAGGACACCGGCTGCTCGGACATGGACATCGACCTGTCCAACCCGCGCAACGTCTACGCCGGCATGTGGACATTCCGCCGCCAGCCCTGGCACTTCTCCGACGGCGGCAAGGAAACGGCGCTGTACGTGTCGCGCGACCTCGGCGAGACGTGGAGGAAGATCGAGACGACGCCCGACGAGCCGATGGCGCGCCCCGGCGTGTCGGTGGCGCAGTCGAGCCCCAACGTCGTGTACCTGGTGACCGAGTATCCGACCGCCGGCACGTTGTTCCGCTCCGAGGACTACGGCGAGACCTGGGCGATGGTCAACGCCGACCGCAACATCAACTTCCGGCCGTTCTACTACTCCGACGTGTTCGCCGACCCGTCCGACGAAGACACCGTGTTCGTGATCTCCGGCGGCCAGTCCAAGAGTACCGACGGCGGCCGCACCTTCCAGCCGATGGCGGCAGGGGTGCACGGCGATCACCAGGCGCTGTGGATCGATCCCGAGGACGGCGACTACGTGTTGTCGGGCTCGGACGGCGGCTACCAGGTGAGCTTCGACGGCGGCGTCAACTACCACATCTGGCGCAACGTGGTGCTCAGCCAGTTCTACCAGATCTTCTACGACGACCGGGATCCGTACTGGGTATGCGGCGGTCTGCAGGACAACGGCAACTGGTGCGGCCCGTCCCGCGCCAAGGACGGCGCCATCCTGCAGGACTCCTGGTACACGGTGAGCTTCGGCGACGGCTTCTACACGGTGCCGGTGCCCGGTAAGCCCAACATCGTGTACTCCAACGCGCAGGGCGGGTTCTTCTTCGTCACCGACATCAACACCGGCCGCGCCCGCAACATCCCGCCATACCCGCGCATGATCGGCTCGATGGGGCAGGCGATGAACCAGGCGCGCTACCGCTTCAACTGGGACGCGCCCATCCATATCTCGCCGCATGATCCCGACGTCGTGTACTGGGGCGGTAACGTGCTGTTCAAGAGCGACGACGAGTACTACACCTTCGAGATCATCAGCCCCGACCTGAGCAACGCCGAGCCCGAGAAGCTGGTCGATTCGGGCGGTGAGATCTACAACGACAACACCGCGGCCGAGTTCCACGCCACCATCCTGACGGTGGCCGAGTCGCCGGTGCAGCAGGGCGTCATCTGGGCCGGGACCGACGACGGCAACGTGCACGTCACCACCTCCGGCGGCGGCACCGGCGACGGCGACTGGACGCTGATCAACGCCAACATCCCCGACTTCCCCTCGGAAGCCTGGGTTTCGAAGATCGACGCTTCACATCACGTCGCCGGCCGCGCCTACATCAACGTCGACCAGCACCGGCTCGACGACTTCACGCCGCACGTGTGGCGCTGCGACGATTTCGGCGCCACCTGCGTTGACCTGTCCGCCGGGTTGCCGCAGGACGACTACACCAAGGTCATCCGCGAGGATCCGGTCAACCCCGACGTGCTGTACGTGGGCATGGAACAGGGGCTGTTCGTCAGCGTCGACGGCGGCGAGACCTGGCACGACTTTCGCCTGAATCTGCCGCGCGTCTCGGTGCGCGACATCAAGATCCACCCGCGCGAGAACGACGTCATCATCGGTACCCACGGCCGCGGTGCCTGGATTCTGGACGACGTCTCGTTCGTCCAGGAGCTGGCCGCGGCGATGGACGCCGACGCCCACCTGTTCCCGGTGCGCCGCGCCACCCGCTGGGAGAGCTGGAGCCGCGACTCCAACTGGGGTGCGAGTATCTACCAGGGTGACAACCCGCCCGACGGCGCCATCCTCGACTACTTCCTCGCCGACGATGCCTCGGGGCCGGTGAGCATCACCATCACCGACGAAGCCGGCGAGACGGTCAATACGGTGCGCGGCTCGGGTCGCGCCGGCGTCAACCGTGCCGTCTGGAACATGCGCTGGGCGGATCCGCCGGGCACGGTGCCGAGCCCGTTCGCGGCGTTTTTCGGCGGCAGCGGCTTGCCGGCCCTGCCGGGGACCTACACCGCGACGCTGAGCCACGCCGGCGTCGAGATGTCGCACGCGTTCGAGCTGCGCGGCGACCCGGACGTCGCGCTGTCGATGGCCGATTACGAGGCGCAGTTCGAGGTCGCCCGGCGGGTGCGCGACCTGACCAGCTCGGTCAACGACCTGATTCGCACGGTCGACGATCTCAACGGTCAGGTAGAGGCCGTCGAAGGCCAGATCCGCGAGGCCGACATCGAGAACCTCGAGGCCATCGTCGAGCAGACCGGCACCGCGTCGGCGCAACTCATGGAGTTACAGGACAAGCTGCGGCGGCCCTTCCCGAACATGATGTACCGGCAGTTCCCGCGCCTGTCCGAAGAGCTCATGATGCTGAACTTCGGCATCGTCGGCGCCCAGGCGCGGCCCACGCAGGGCACCCTGACAGCGGTCGACGAGCTCGACGCCGAGACTCAGGAGCGCATCCAGGAGCTCAACGAGATCATCGCGACGACCATCGAAGAGCTCAACCAGCTCCTCGAGGACTACCCGAAGGTGATGACCAGGTGGTCCGGGGGAGGCAGATGAGATCGGGACGGTGACAGGCGGCCCCGCGCGCGTTCAGGAGGGCGGCCTTCGCGGACAGGAGGTACGTGCCGCCTATGTCGTTGGCGGCCAGTCGTCACGGTTTTCGAGGCGCACGACGAAGCGCAGGCCGGAATAGTCCTCGTCGATGGCGCAGATCTTGTTGTCCACCAGGCCTGCGCCCAGGCCGGTGCGTTGAACGCGGTCGAAGGCGAGGTCGGTGGGAATCTTCGACGCTTTTTTCGGCCAACCGATCCAGAAGCCGCCGTTCGCCACGATACGCGGCGAGAGCTTTGCGAAACGGCGCTCGAGCTCGGAGCTGCGGTGGACGAAGAGCACGATGACGTCGAAGCTGCCGCGTGCCTGGCGCGTTACGGCGACGTCGTCCGGCAACGGGTGAAGCAGGTCGTCGAATCCCTCCGGAGCGCCGAAGATGCCGACCCGGTGGCCGGGCTTGATTCCCAGCTTCTTCGGCAACGGCGTTCCGGAGTACCCCGCCATGCGCTACTGCCCGGAAAGCACGGTTTGCAGTGTGCCGTCGGCACCGGCCAGTCGTAGCTGGGCGCCCTCGGGAGTGGCGATCAGCGCCGCCGCGATCCTGCCGGTGGCATCGAAGAGGACCAGGCCGGGGCCCTCGTTGGTGGCGGCGAGCTGGGCCAGCAGGTCGCCGCGCGGAGCCCGGAGGACGAACCTCTCGGACTCGGCGCTCAGGCTGACGATGCGGCCGTGTGTGGCGACTCCCGGGATCGGATCGGCCGGGGTCGGCAGCTCCGGTCGACTTCGCTCGATCGCCGCGTTGGTCATTTGCATGCGCAGATTCTGCTGTTCGCGCTCGAGTATGTCGATCCTCGACGCCATCATGTTCATCTGTGTCTGGTTTTGTACCTGGAAGTTGCTCAGCGCCTGCTGGATCTGCATCTGTACGCCCGGATCCTGGGCGCCGGCGCCGGTCGCTCGGGCCGCGCCACCCGAGATCATCGTCGCAAACAAGGCGCCGGCGAGCGCGCCGGCGGCCAACGGAACGGCTTTTTCCCGCATCCTGAACCCTCGTACCATGGAATCCTCCTGCGTATCGGCGACCGTGCCCCAACAATACGCCGGGCCGTCGTCTTGCGTCAGGGGAAGGGCCCATGGCCGCGACGATAGCGCAGGTGAGCGTTCGCATGCGGGAGCTGAGAGATGGTCGAGAGGCTCGACAGCCGCCAGATGCAGCGCATTCGGCTCCTCGGGCTGATTCTGCCCGAGGCCGAGCGCCACGACCTGGTGCGTCGTTATGGCGTGGAGGCGAGGCCGGCACTGCTATCGGCCGTGGTCGGCTTCTTCGAGCTCGTTCTCGGGATCCTGGTGTACATCGCAGCGCACCCGGGATTCGGCGGCCCGCTGGGGTTGATCGCCTGGTACCTCAATCCGGTGACCTGGTTCGGGTTGTTGCTCGTCGTGACGGCGTTGTTTCGCTGGGCCAACTACTTCGCCAACCGGGACTCCCTGGGCGAGCCCCTCGTCTGGCTCTTTCTGCGGGTGGCGCAACTCGTCAGGGGTACCGACGAGCGTCGTCGCCGGCGGCGCGATTTCGGCCCGGAGCGTCCCGACCGGATCGTCGTCGAGGGGGACGGTGGGCTCGCGCTTCTCGCCAGCCGTGCCAAACCTGGTTGGGACGAGTACAGCACGGTGCGGGTCGAGGACAGCTTCTTCAAGATCACCGGCGTCGAGGAACGGACCAGGGGCGGCTTCCGCGTCGTTGCCTATCTCCTCGACGAGCTCCCGGAGAGCGAGGTGCTCCGAGGCATCGTGCACACCGAGGCGCGGCTACCGCGACCGGGGTGAGCGATCTCGTACTGTTGCCGCCCGACGAGTGAAGCCGGCGGTCTCGGGCCGTGACCGGCATGGGAGTTCGGGCTAAGCTCCTTGCTCGCGATGCCCGTCTCCGTAGCCAACTCGCAGATTGTCTTCGACGCGCTGAAGAACAACGGCGTGCGGATCATGTCGGCCCTGCCGGAGACCTGGCTGGTGCACCTCATCCGCATGGCCGAAGACGACCCCGAGACCACCCTCCTGAGGCTGGCGAAGGAGGAGGAGGGGGTCGGCATCTCGATGGGGGCCCACCTCGCCGGCGTGAAGTCCGCCATGCTCATGCAGAACCACGGCTTCCTCGCTTCGGTGAACGGTGTCGTCTCGGGGGCCCAGCTGTACCGCATTCCGCTGCTCATGCTGGTGAGCTATCGCGGTACCTTCGGCGAGCGTGATCCGTGGCAGACCGAGGGCGGGGGAGTGACCGAAGAGGTGCTCCGGGCCCTGCGGGTTTCGTATGACCACCTGGACGATCCGGCGACCGCGGACCACAAGATCAGCGAGGCGATGACGCTGGCGCACGCCTCGTTGCGACCCGTGGCGTTGCTCCTGGGGCGCTCCTTGATGTGGGAGGAGGGATGATGAGCGATGCGGGCACCGAGCGCACCGGGGCGCGCGCGGAGCAGATCGGGGCGCGGATGAAGCGCAGCGAGGCCCTCGAAGCCCTTCACGGCCGCTTCGACGACTGCATCGTGGTCACGATCATGGGGGCCGTGGCGGTCGAGCTGCAGGCCATCGGTCACCGGCCGCAGTTCTTCTACCTGCAGCACGCCATGGGATTGGCCTCCTCGCTCGGCCTCGGCATCGCGCTGGCGCGACCCGAGTTGAAGGTCGTGGTGCTCGATGGCGACGGCTCGCTTCTGATGAACCTGGGTGGGTTGACGACCCTGGCGCGTTATCGGCCCGGGAACCTCGTTCATATCGTATTCGACAACGAGAGCCTGCTGTCCGTCGGCGGCTTCCCCACCGCGACCTCGACCGGGAGCGACCTGGCCGGGATGGCGGCGGCGGCGGGGGTGCCCCGAGCGACGCGGGTCGAGACGGCCGAGGCGCTCGTCGAAGCGTTCGACGAGGCGATCGCGGCCGCCGAGACGACCACGATCGTGGCCAAGGTCGCCGACGTCGGACCCTCCGGTTTCGTTACCGACCTGGGGCTGCTCGAAAACCGATTCCAGTTCGCCCGCTACCTGAGCGGGGCGAACGATTCCGGCACCGCCGAGAGTTCTTCAACAGGGTGTTAGCACTACGTTTCGTATTGGTATGCGCCGAGGGGATGCACGCCGGGAAGGAGGTCTGAATGTCCGAGGTCCTGAGCCGACTCGTCGATGATTTGCGGGGTGGGGCGCTACGCGTCGTCGACCTGACCCAACCGCTGGGGCCGGACACGCCGGTGATCGGCCTGCCGGAGATCTTCGCTTCTTCACCGGGCGTCAGCCTGGACGTCATCTCGCGCTACGACGACGACGGCGCCGCCTGGTACTGGAACGCGATCTCGCTCGGAGAGCACACGGGGACCCATTTCGACGCCCCCGTCCATTGGATCACCGGAAAAGACCTGCCCGACAACACCTGCGACACCATTCCCGCCGGGCGCTTCGTCGGCCCGGCCTGCGTACTCGACGTCACCGGGCGGGTCGCCGACGACCCTGATTTTCTCCTGACCCCGGCGGACGTCGAGGAATGGGAAGGCGAGCACGGACGCATCCCGGCCGGCTCTTGGGTCCTGCTGCGCACCGACTGGAGCAAGCGCTCTTCGGCCGACGCGTTCCTGAACGTGGGAGAAGACGGGCCGCACTCGCCGGGATTCCATGCCGATACGTCGGCGCTGCTGGCGAACGACCGCGACGTCCTGGGCGTCGGGGTGGAAACGGTAGGCACCGACGCCGGGCAGGCGGGAACGTTCGATCCGCCGTTCCCGAATCACGCCATCATGCACGGCGCCGGAAAGTTCGGCCTCGCCAGTCTGTGCAATCTCGACCAGTTGCCGCCGACAGGCGCCGTCGTGATCGCCGCGCCGCTGAAGATCGTCGACGGGAGCGGCAGCCCGCTGCGCGTGCTGGCGATCGCCCCCGCCTGAGGCCCGCGAGTGTCGACGGACTACGACGTGATCGTCATCGGGGTCGGCGGCATGGGGAGCGCCGCGCTCTACTCCCTGGCGCGCCGCGGCGCCCGGGTCTGCGGCATCGAGCGTTTCGGCGTCGCCCACGACCGCGGTAGCTCGCACGGCGACACGCGCATCATTCGGAAGGCCTACTTCGAGCACCCCGACTACGTGCCGCTGCTGAATCGAGCCTACGAGCTCTGGGATGAGCTCGAGGGCGTGAGCGGGGCGGCGCTGTTCGACCGCTGCGGCTTCCTGACAGTCGGCCTGCCCGAGTCAGAGTCGATTCAGGGGCTGGAGACGTGCTACGCGGAACATCGACTGCCGCACGAGCGGCTGACGGCGGCGGAGATCGAGGCGCGGTTTCCGCAGATGAGCCCCGGAGCCGGCACCGTCGGTTTCTGGGATCCGACCGGAGGCTACCTGCGGGTGGAGGACTGTGTGACGCGTCACGTCGAGGCGGCGGTGTCGGCCGGGGCCGACCTGCATACCGACACCCGGGTGCTTTCCTGGGAGGCGACGGACGACGGCGTGATCGTGCGCACGGACGAAGACGAGATCGCGGCGAAGGCGCTGGTCCTTTCGACGGGAGCCTGGGCGGCGGCGGAGCTGCGCCGCCTCGGTGTCGATATGGAGATCTGGCGCAAGGTTCTGTTCTGGTACGACACGCCGGAGCCGGAGCCTTATCTCGCCGACCGTTTCCCGACCTTCTATGTTGAGCGAGAGTACGGCCATTTCTACGGCTTTCCGTCGGTCGATGGGCGTGGCGTGAAGGTCGCGGAGCATCTCGCCCGCACGCCGATCGACGATCCTGACAAGCTCGAGCGATCGCTGCTACTGGGCGACGAGCCCCCCGTTCAGCGCTTCATGGCGGAAACGTTCCCGGGTGCGCTCCCCGGTCATGTTTCTCACGCCGTCTGTATGTACAGCGTGACGCCCGACTGGAACTTCGTCATCGATCGCCACCCGCAGTACCCTCGAGTGGTCATCGCCGGGGGCTTCTCGGGGCACGGCTTCAAGTTCGCCTCCGTCGTGGGCGAGATCGCCGGGGATTTGGCCCTCGATGGTCGGACCCGCCACCCAATCGATTTCCTGGGCCTCGGGCGATTCGGACCGTAGGGCGGTCCGATTCCCAGAATGGTTCCGGAGACCTTTCCCCGCGCGGTGGACTTGCTCGCCGACCTTCGGTTCAGTCCAGCACGTGTAGACGCAACCCTGCGTAGCGGCCGAAGCCGCGATCGAACGTCGCGAGCGTCAGCTCGGCAGCCTGCGCCAGGGCGGCCAGGTACGCATCGGTCCAAAGGCTCGCCGACGCTTCCTCGTGGGAGGTCTGCGAACGTAGGGTCTCCTCGATGCCGTCCGGCTCGGGCACAAAACCGACGGGGCTCTGGGCCCGCAGTCGGTCGTAGTCCCGCCAAGCTTGCCTCGGCGTTCGTCGCGAAGGACCCATGACGGTCTCGTTGGAGAGCAGGCGGAGGAATCCGAGCTGGGTAACCCGGCAGAAGAGTACCTCGGTCCCGGCGGGCAGGACCTCCCGGCGCCACCAGGCGATGGCGCTCTCATGATGCGGATGCTGCTGCACAACGCTCGCGAGCCACACGTTGACGTCAGCGAGGACTCGTGAGCCGGTCGACGACGCGCTCAACTTCCTCCTCCTCCAGAATCTCGTGGACGCGTTCGGGCGTGAGATCGCGCAGCGCAGGTCCGCCGGGGCCGCGAATGAGGGGAAACACGCAATCCTCTCCGACTGCCTGTTCGTCGCCGTAGCCCGACTCGTTCTCGGCGACGCCGGGCGGCGCACGCAGGGCAGCACGGATCGCTTCGGTCACGAAGTCCTTGAGCGAACGTCCCTGGAGAGCGGCCTCTGCCTTGGCTCGTCTCAGCAAGTCTTCCGGAATGTCGACAGTCGTGCGCATCAATTACATCATGATGTAACTAATGCCACTCCGCAATCATGATTCGTCCAGAGCCACGAGCGTTCGTAGCTTCTTCGACACCATCGTTTCGGTGTGGAGGGACGGTCACGACGATCCCGAGCCGGACGGGAAGCGGCCGGCGCGACTCGCTAGTATGGATCCATGCGGCGATTCGGATGCACGCCGGGACGATTGCTGTTCGCGACGGTGCTACTCGGCCCGTGGTGTGCGAAACACGTGGAAGCGGAGCCGCCACCCGCGGCGCCGTCCAGCTTTGCGCAGACTACGTGGGCGGGAACCGTCATCGACGCCCGCAGCGGAGACCCCATCGCTGGCGCGACCGTAACCGCCTACGACGCGCGGGCGCCCCATCGGGGCCAGGCCACCGAATACCCGGACGCTCCGCGGGCGCCTTCAGGTGAAGCGGTCGGGGAGCCTGCGACCACGGATACCGGGGGCCGCTTTCGCCTCTCGGCCGCGGGAGCCAGGAGCCTGGCGTTCACCTCCCCGGGTTATCTCGATGGAGTCGTCGACCTGCCGGCCGGACGCTATCCCGATCTCGGCACAATGACGATGGAACCGGCGACTTTGCTTCGAGGGCGCATCGTAGGCGTATCGGGACCGTTGTCAGACGTCGCGGTGGGCCTCGTCCACAGCTACGACGAGGTGGCGCCCGAACACCTGGCGAGGACCAACGAGCACGGTTTCTTCGTGCTCGATGGCGTCGCCTTGAAGCGTTCCACGATGAGACTCTTCGCCGTCGAAGGGTTCGGCGTGCTCTTCGAGTTTAAACAGCTTCCGCGGCGGGCGTTCGACTTGGGGGAGGTCCGGGTTCCCGCTCGCCGCCGCGTCGTCGGCTCGGTTCTCGATGCCAGTGGCGCTCCGATTCCCGGCGCCCGGGTCGCGTTGGAAAGCCCGCTTCGCGGGGCGGCCACGCTCGCGGAAAGCCATTCGCTGACGAGGATGATCGGGCCCACCCGGGAGGACGGTACGTTCGAAGTTCTTGCGCCTGAAGGTGGCTACAGCTTGTGGGTGCAAGCTCCCGGCGGGACCCCGGAGTGGATGGGTAGACGAGAGGTCGCAGGCGTCTCCGAGGTTGATCTCGGCGCGCTGGAGTTGCCGCCCCCGGTGGAGATCTACGGAAGCGCCGTCGATGAAGATGGGGTCCCGCTCGCCGACGTTCTCGTCGAGCTCGCCACGGCATCGATCATGCGTGGCTGGCACGACGGCGAGTTCCCCGTGCCGAGCACGACGACGGATACTACCGGAGCATGGACTCTGCCGGTCCCTTCGACGTTGGAGAGCGGCCTGCTGAACTTCCGGCGCCCCGGGCACGTGCCGGTCGACGAGTCGCTGACGCCACGCTCGCCGTTGGGCGCGCAGCGCCGCGTGGATACTGCAGAGAGGGATCACGGCGCGGTGATTCTTCCGCGCGAAGACACCACGATCTTCGGCAGGGTCATCGACGAGCGGGGCGATGCGGTCGCCTCCATGCAAATCCATGCCGAGAGGGCTTTCGAGAACCCCGGATTCACGGTGGGAATCGGTGCCCAAACCGACGAAGATGGGCGGTTCCGCTTGTCGGCGCTGCACGCGGGGGAATGGTCGCTGAGCACGGGGGGCGGCGAATACGATCGGGTCACCCGGCGCGGGATCGAGCTCGGTAGCGGCGAGGCCATGGAGGTGACACTGCGGCTGAGGCGCCTCGTTTCTCCCGGCGGCGGTCGTCCCATCGATGTCCGGGTCATTGATTTCGCCGGTCGTCCGGCGATCGGCGTTCGCGTCCACCTGGACGAGCAGGGCAAGTGGGGCAGGGCACCCTCGTATCGGGCCCAGCGGCTCAGCGGCGCAGACGGACGCGTGCGTTTCGACGACGTCCCCGACGGGATCTTCCAGGTTTGGGGCACGCACCCGTCAAGGGGAAGCCTCGAGGCCATGGAGGTGCGGATCGAGCCCGGTGTCCGGACGATCGTCGTGGGTTTTCGGCCGCCACGACACCCGCCCACACGGTTGGAGGGCCGCGTCGTCGATGCGGAGGGGCGCCCGGTCACCGGAGCTTCCGTCACCGCCACGGTGAGCCGGGAGCCGCCCCGGCAAACGGGAATCACGCAGTTCCAGCACGCCACCACCGATGCGTCGGGAGCGTTCGAGTTCCCCGATATGCCCGCGGCGCGGTACCGGCTCAGTGCTTGGCGGCGGGGTTTCGCCACGACGCGGCTCGCGGGCGAGCTGGACGTGACTCCGGCCGGCCTGGGGAACGTCGAGATCACGTTGGAGCCGGGTGCGGCGGTACATGCCACGATTCGTGGATTGTCGACCGAGGAGCTGCGCGATGCCCACGTGCAGGTGGTGCGCGACCCGGAAGACGAGACCGGGCCGGCACGGCGGGTCGCCGACGCCGTGTTTCGGGTCGACAACGTCGGCCGAGGAGCCTGGTCGGTGACGGTACGTACCCGCGAGGGGCGGGTCGTTTCGACGCCCATTGAGGTTGCTGTCGGGGTCGACGAGGTCAGCGCGGAGGTCGAATTCGTCAGCGGGTTCACGCTGAGCGGCCAGATCCGTTTCCGGGGCACACCCGCGCCTGCCTTCATCAGCCTCGGGGGCCGGGAGCGAATCGAGGGAAGAAGTCGTCACCTGAACGCGGGTGATGACGGCGTCTACGAGGTTCGCGATCTGCACCCCGACGTGTACCGGTTGTTCATTCGGGCTGGCCCCATGCGCAGTCCCTTCGTGCAGGAAGTCCGCGTGGACGGTGACACCGTGCAGGACGTCGATATTCGCGGCGGAGTTCTGATCGGGCAGCTTGTCGACGCCGCTACCGGTGAAGGCATCGGCGGCGGTCGGCTGCGGATCAGCCCGGTCGAAGACAATCTGGGGGCCGACACGTTCCCCGGCTCCCCCGATCTGTCGGCAGACGGCAGGTTCCGGGTCGGTCCCCTGGCCGGCGTTCCGTGGCGCCTCGAGGCAAACGCACCGGGTTATTCGACGGAGATCGTTACCGTGCCCCTGGATGATGCCGACGTCGACGACATCGAGATACAGCTGGCGCGGACGCCCGGACTCGCGCTGACGGTGGGCAGCGCGTTTGGTGACGTGCTCGATAGCCGCAACTTCTACTGGCAGAGCTTGGATGGTTCGCGCGTGTATCGCCGTTCGCTGTACTCGAACCTGGTTCAGGAGCTCCATTGGGAGAACATCCCCCTCGGCGAAGGTGTTCTGACGGTCGTCGCCCGCAATCTCGATCTGGTCAAGCGCATGCGGATCGACAACCGCGGCGAGCGCGTCGACGTGGTGCTGGAGCCGGCTGGCTTTCTGGACCTCGCGGTAGAGGGGCTGGAAGCTGATGCGAACGCGCGGGTGGAGATTCTCGACGAGCATGGCCTCGGGCAGTTCGCCTGGGGCCGCGGGGCGATCTCCAGCGCACCGTGGATGCGCTTACGTGAGGGGCGCGGGTACAGCGGCCTCGCGGCGGGCCGGTACACGGTTGTCGTGACCGCGGGCGATGGCCGGCGGTGGCGTCAGGAGGTCGAGATAAGGGCCCGCGAGCTGACCGAGATCGTGCTGCGCTGAGAGCATCGTCTCGCTCTTCCTCAGCGCCTCTCTTTGCAAACCTCGACGTGCTTGACCGAGCTGGTATGCCCGGCCACGATCTCGAGGTTCGACGGATGCACGTCGAAATGCTCGGCGAGCAGCTCGAGGACACGCCGGTTTGCTTTCCCCTTGGTGGCCGGAGCCCGCGTCCGCACCTGGATCGTGCCGTCATCGAGCTCGCGTACGCTCTCGCTTTGCGCCCCGGCGTTTACCTTCACCCGAATCCTCACGCCGGGGTTCTACCACGCGCAGTAACATGGAGGTATGAACGAACTCGGTAGGTTGCTGATCTTCGCCGGCGCGGCGTTGCTGATCGTCGGCGTGATCCTCGTCGTGGCGCCGCGGGTGCCGTGGCTCGGCCGGCTTCCCGGCGATTTCAGCTTCGAACGCGGTGGCCTGCGGGTCTACTTTCCGCTCGCCACCAGCATCATCCTGTCGATCCTGCTGACGATCATCCTCAACCTGTGGCTTCGTCGATAGTCACGTCCGCGTCGGCGGGGCAGCTGGCCCGCGATGTCGTGGGCCGTGGCCGATGCAGTGAGGAGGCGGTGTGAGATTTCTTCCGATTAGATGGTTCGTTCCGGGGGCGCTGCTAACGTCGATCCTTCTGGCTGTGGTGTCCAGCGTCGCCGCGCAGGCCTCACGCGATACACCGCAGGAGCTCCTCGACGCCTGGGTGGAGCTGTGGGCGACGAAAGATCTGGATCGCGTCCCGCAGCTGTTCCTGCAGGATGACTCGCTGACGTACTTTTCTTCCGAGACGGAGGGGCTGCTCACGGGCTTCGATCGGATCGTCGAGCATCACCGCGGCTTCGACTTCGTTCCCGGCGGAGAGCCTCCCGATCAGGTCATATGGGTCGACGAGGTGCGCATCGACGAATTCGGTGAGACGGCCCTGATCGGCGCGATCTGGTACTTCGGCAACCCGCAGGCGCCCGACGACGCACAGCGCGGGCCGATGTCCGTGCTCGCTGTCCGCACGTCAGACGGCTATCGCATCGCCCACATGCACTTCGCCACCTACGACGAGTAGCGGAGCCTACTGGCCGATTTCCGTCTCCATGCGGCGTTGCAGCTGCTTCACCGCCGAATCGTCCGTCATGTGCCGCTCGAACCAGTGCCGCAGGTACAGCTGGGTGCGGAAGAAGTTCGACGGGATCGACGACGTTCCGTGCCACTCGTCGTTGAAACGGATCATGGCGGTGGGCACCTGCAACACCTTCAGCGCGGTGTAGAACTCCTCCGTCTGCGAGATCGGCGTGCGCATGTCGTTGATGCCGGTCATCAGCATGGTCGGTGTCGTGACGTTGCCGACGTACATCAGCGGCGAGCGCTGCAGGTGCTCGGCGGCGTCTTCCCACGGCATGTTGTCGAAGTTGCGGTACCAGCCGATGCCGTCGGTCGTGCCAACGAACGACAGCCAGTTGATCACCGGGCAGTTCGACGAGGCGGCGGCGAAACGGTCGGTGTGGCCCACCACCCAGGCGGTGAGCACGCCGCCGCCGGAGCAGCCGTACACGTACATGTTGCGCTCGTCGATGTAACCCTGGTCGATGACGTGGTCGACGCCCGCCATCAGGTCGTCGTAGTCCTTGCTCGGATAGGCGCGGTTGATGGCGTTGCCGAACTCCGTGCCGTAGCCGGACGAGCCGCGCGGGTTTGTGTACAGGACGACGTAGTCGTTGGCGGCGTGATTCTGCCAGCCGAAGTTGAAGCCCACCCCGTACATGCCATGCGGTCCGCCGTGGATCGATAGCATCAGCGGGTACTTCTTGGAGGGGTCGAAGTCGGGCGGCTTGACGACCCAGCCCTGGATGTCCCAGTCGTCGACCGACTTGTACCAGATCTCCTCGACCTCGCCGAGCTTCAGATCGGCGAACAGCGGACCGTTGTGGTCGGTGAGGAAGGTGACGTTACCGGGATCCGAGACGTTGAATGTCACGACCTCCGATGGGCGGTAGTACGAGTTCAGCGTGCCCACCGCGACGCCGTCGTCGGTGATCCCCGAGACGCTCAGCTGATGGTTGCCGTCGGTGACCTTGCGCGGCTCACCGTCGAGCGGGGCGAAGTAGAGGTTGCGCGTGCCGAGCTCGCTGACGGTGAAGTAAACGCCCGAGCCGTCCGCCGCCCAATCGAGGATTCCCGGCGAGCGGTCCAGATCCGGTGTGATGCTCCGGCGCCCCGACCCATCGGCGTTCATGACGTACATCTGGCGCTCGATGTAGGTCTGCTCGGTGTAGTCGTTGCCGGTGAAGGCGATCATCGAGCCGTCGGGGGAGGGGACCGGGCCGGAGTCGGGTCCCTTGTGATCGGTGAGCTTGGTGGTCGTTCCGTCGGCGACGCTCATCGCATACACCTCGGACTCGCGCCACTGGTACTCGGCGTCTTCCACCAGGAGGCCGGAAAAATAGAGCGTCTCGCCGTCGGGGCTCCAGCGCGGCGTGCCGAAGTTGAAGTCGCCGGACGAAACCTGGCGATGCGTTCCTCCTTCGGACGGGACCACGAAGACGTGCCGGTTGCCGTCGTCCAGGAATCCCTGCCGGTCGCGGCGGAACATGGCGTCGTCGACGATGCGCGGGGCCTCGGTCCACTCGGCCCCCTGCGGCCGGGCGATCGGCATCTCGATCTGCCACTCGTCATGGCGCGGCCGCACCATCATGGTGAACGCGATCTGCTCGCCGTCGGGCGACCAGCGGATGCCGGAGGGCGACTCGGTCAGGTTGGTGATCTGGCTCGGCTCGGCCGCCAGGTCGTCCATCCAGCGGACGAAGATCTGCGCCCCGCGCGGCTCCCCGGCGGTGACGTAGGCGATGCGGGTGCCGTCGGGGGACCACACGGGCGAGCCGCCATCCATCAGCTTCCGCTTGCGCGAGCCGTCGGCGTTCATCATCCAGACCTCGGATCGACGGCGGTCGTTCTGAACGTCGACGAAGCTGCGGCTGTAGAGAATCGTCTGCCCGTCCGGAGAGATTTGCGGGCTGCCGACACCCTCGACCCGGGTGTACAGGTCGAGAGTCAGGCGGTTTTCCATCGGACTTTGCGGAGCGGAAGCCGCCGGTGTCACCACGGCGACGACTGTCGCCAGGGCGACGAGCAGGGAGAATGGCCTCATTCCCGTTTCCCGTGTTGCGATGCCTTGCTTCCGTCGACGCATCATCCGGTTCCTCCGGTTGTCTCGTTTCGGCCCCCTCGGCAGCGCACGATCTGCGTCCCGCGCCGCGGGTCCTTTGGTGATGAGCGCGAATAGCCTACGATTATGTGCGACTCCGCTCCAGCCCCCGGGGCGCGAACGGCTCCGGTCCTCGGGGAAACGGGCGGCACAGCCCCGCGGACGCGGAGGGCTCCGCTCACCGACCCCGCCGCGATCGATCCATCAGCCAAGGAGGAAGACATGCCCGCCGCCCGCGAGCTTCGCGTCCACCACGCGGACAAGCCCGGCCGCCTCGGTCGCATCTCCTCGATCCTCGGCGAGGCCGGAATCAACATCGAAGGCTTCGGCGTCTGGGGGGGCGAGACCCGGCTGTTCGTGGCGGAGGCGGATCGCGCCGCCGAGCTGCTTTCCGAGCACGGCATGAGTTGTGACGTGGCCGACGTGCTCCGTCTTCACCTTCCGGACGAGCCCGGCAACCTGGCGGAGGTCGCACAGGCCCTCGGCGAGGCCGGAATCAACATTGACTACGCCTACACCCTGACGTCGAGGGTCCCCGGGGAAGCCGCTTTCGTTCTCGCCGTGCGCGACCCGGAAGTGGCCGAGGGTGTGCTCTGACCGGCCAAGGATAACCGCGGAAAGGGCGGCCGCGTTCGGTTTCGACGTCGAGCATGTTCGGTCATAATGGGGGTATGCACCTGCGCCGATCGTTCATCCGGATCTTAGCCTCAGCGGCGGCAGTCGCCGTGTTGGCGACGGCCTGGCCCGCCCACGCCCAGGACCTCGAGAAGCTGGGCGAGCGCGCCGAGGATGCGGCGGCGGTCCTCAACGCGGTCATGGGGACACCCGAGAATACGATTCCGGCCGCGCTGCTTCGCGACGCGCGCTGCGTCGCGGTGATTCCGGGCGTCGTCAAGGTGGGATTCATCTTCGGTGGGCGCCACGGTCGCGGGTTGTTGAGCTGCCGCGTCGGCGACGGGTGGAGCCGGCCGTCGTACATCGCCATCACCGGCGGGTCGTTCGGCCTGCAGATCGGCGCCCAAGCGACCGATTTCGTTCTGGTGTTCACCAACGAGCGCGCCGCCCGGGCGCTGACGAGTCACAAGATCACGCTCGGCGGCGACGCGTCGGTGTCGGCGGGTCCGGTCGGTCGAACGGCCGAAGCGGCGACCGACGCCACGCTGCGGACCGAGATCTACTCGTATTCACGCTCGCGAGGCCTGTTCGCCGGGCTGTCGCTGGAAGGCTCGTCGCTCGGCGTCGATGACGAGGCCAATCAGGCCGTCTACGAAACCGACGTCGACCCCGATGTGCTGCTCTTCGACGCCGGCGGTGAGGTGCCCAACGAGGTCGCGCCGTTTCTACGTGCCCTGCAGCGGCACGATCCGATTGATTTCTGAAGTCACTCCGCTGGAGGCTTGATTGAGTCCTACGATCGACGCGCTGCTACGAGACCGTGTTCAAGAGGGAGGTCTGGTCGAATCCGTCGACGAGATGTCCGAGGAGTACAAGACGGAGCTCCGCCACATCGTCACCGTCTCCGGCGACACCGAGCTGATGAGCGCCCCGGCCTACTACTACGCCGCGCGCAAGGCGCCTTCCGTGAACGCCATGATCTCGGCGATGGCGATCGTGCAGGACGAGCTCGGTCACGCCCACATCGCCTATCGCGTTCTGGAGGACCTCGGGGTCAGTCGCGAGTGGTTGATGTACGAGCGCAAGCCGCACGAGTTCCGCTACCCGTACGCCTTCGACGTGCCGCTCGATTCGTGGGTGGAGCTGTGCGTTGCCAACGCTCTTTATGACCAGGCCGGCTTCTGTCTGCTCTCGGACGTACATGAAAACACCTCCTACGGCCCTTGGAAGCGGGGTCTCGTCAAGGTCGGCAAGGAGGAGAACTTTCATCTCCTGCACGGCCGGCGCTGGATGCAACGGCTGGTAAAGAGCGGCGAAGAGGGGCGAGCGCTGGTGCAGGAGGCGGTCTCCTGGATGTTCCCGATGACGGTCGAGTGGTTCGGCCTGCCGGACGACCTGAAGACCCACAGCAGCCAGCTCGACTACAAGATGAAAGGGCTGACCAACGATCAGCTCCGTCAGTATTGGATGGACTGCGTCATGCCGTTCTGCCACGAGCTGGGGCTCGAGGTTCCGGCCCATCGCAACGGCGACGATACGGCTTGGGAGCTCGAGTACGACCTGCCGGTCGCGTTCGACGAGTCGGAGAAGCGTTGGGACTTCGACAATCACATTTCCTGGGACGACGTGGTGAAGCGGTGGAAAGCCCGCGGGCCCCGCAACGAGGAGATGATCGAAGAGGTGCAGCGCTCGGCCGGCGATTTCTCCTGGATGTTCAAGGACCTGTGATTCGCGATGCCGGTTGATTTGCAGGTCGTTCCGGGTCGCGACGTCGCGACGGAGCCCTTGTGGCAAGCGCTGCGAGAAGTCATGGACCCCGAGGTGCCGGTGAGCCTGGTAGACCTCGGCCTGATCTACGCGGTGCGGCGTATCGAAGGGACGGTCGAGGTCGATCTCTCGTTCACCGCGACGGCGTGTCCGGCGATGGGCTTCATCCAGGAGGACATTCGCGAGCGGCTACTGGCCGAGCCGGATGTCGAGGATGTCGTTACGAAGATCGTATGGGAGCCGCCGTGGACGCCCGATCGCATCAGCGAGACCGGCCGTCGGCAGCTCGAAGGCTTCGGAATTTCTCTCTAGTTTCTCTCTGGCGGGCCGGGCCTGCCGGAACGGTACGGGGAGCGCTCGCCGCACCCGCGGTTGCCTGTTCGTACCTTGTGAACGGAACCCGGCCGGAGATGATCGATGGCTATCGGTGAGTTGTACGAGGTGTTCGCGCGCAAGATGCGCGTCGATCCGCTCGAGCACGTGGGGACGGTGAACGCCACCAGCGACGACTTCGCCCGTGTTTACGCGCGAGCGACCTACGACGAGGAGAACTGGGCCGAAATGGTGGTGGTCCTGCGTTCGGCGCTCGTCCCGGTAATCGACTTGGAGCCGCTGGTGGAGACGGAGGAGGAGGGGTCATGAGCGACCTCGGAGCTGCAGCCGCCCTCGACGACGGCACGCGCCGATATCTGGCGGATTGGCTGATGGCGATGTCCGACACGAAGCACTTGTTGGGTCTACGGTACGCGGAGTGGTGTACCGGGGCGCCCGAGCTCGAGGCCGATATCGCCGCCAGCGCCATGGCGCAGTTCGAGCTCGGTCACGCCCGTGTTCTCCGCGGCGTGTTGACCGACCTCGCCGAGGATCCGCGGGATGAATCGAGAGACACCGACCCGGCCACCTGGTACAGCGCCGCAGCGCTCGACAAGCCGTTCTCCGATTGGACCGAGCTGGTCGTCAGTAACGCCCTCGTTGACACGCTTCTGACCGTCAACCTGCAGTCCTGCCTGGAGGGGTCGTTTCGACCGCTCACCCAGCGGCTGCGCAAGGTGCTTGCCGAGGAGGAGTACCACTCGGTCCATGCCGGCGCCTGGATCGGCCGGCTGGCGGACGGCCCCGACCCGGTGGCCGAGAGACTCGCAGCGGTGGTCGGTGACGTGTGGACCGGGTGCCTGGGCTGGTTTGGCCCGGGGTCGGGCAACGGTCTCGACGAGCTCCACGCCGCCGGGATCCTGGCGGACGACGCCGCCGGGCTGCGCGCTCGCTACATCGACGCCGTCAGCCCGATGTTCGCCGGCACGTCGATCCGGCTCGGTGCCGCCGACGAGATCGATTGGGACGGCTGGAACCCGGCCAGCCGGCGCCACGGCGTGCCCGCCTTCGCGGAGGGTTGCTTCGCCATGGTCACCGGCGCCAAGACCCGCGCCATGGGTGTGCGCGACTGACATGGCGGCGACGGAGAAGCTGTCGTCCCGCACCGGCGGCTTGCCCGGCAGCGTGAGCTGTCCGTTTTGCTCCAGCCCCGATACCCGGCCATTGGCCATCTTCGGTTCGTTGTTGATGACCTCGCAATACCACTGCCGGCGCTGCAACACGACCTTCGAGTGGGTCCGGCGGGAGCCGCTGCCGGAGACCGGGCCGAAACCGTCTTAGATTCCGTTGCCCGGCCCGGGGGCAAGCCACAACCGTCATAGATTCCGGTGCTCGGCCCGGGGGCCAAGCCACAACCTCGACAGATTCCGCGTCCGCGGGCTGTACCCCGGACTCCCCTCCGTGTAAAATAAGACCGTTCAGTCTTGATAAATCGGAGTCGGGAGGAGCGAGATGGGAGTCACCGTGGCCGAGGTCATGGCGCCGCGCGTCTTCGTCGTCGCTCCCGGTGATCGGGTCGGGTACGTCCGAGAGGTCATGAAGGGGCGGGGCTTCCATGCGGTCCCGGTTCTCGACGAGGAAGCGCGCCCCCTCGGCATCGTCACCGCGACGGACCTGATCGACGCGCCACACGACCAGATGAACGTCGCCGACATCATGTCCGACGGCGTTCTCACCGTTCCGGAGGAGGATCCGGTGAGCGTCGCGGCGCGCATGATGCGCGATCGAAAGGTGCATCACCTTCTGGTCACCTCCGATGGTGAGGTGGTCGGTATCGTGAGCTCCTTCGATCTCCTCAGCGTGATCGAAGGCAACGGATTCCGGGTGCGGTCGAGCGGCAACTAGGCAGGACGTCGTCGGGGGCGTACTGGCAGCCAGTCGCAGGCCGCGCCCGGATTCTTTTTGCCTGCTCCCGACCCTTGCCCACTGCCTGAAAGCCTGCGGTAGACTGCCGCCCGATGCTCGAACTGCGCGGCGTATCCAAGAGCTTCGGCGCACAGCGGGCCGTGGTCGCGACAGATCTGAAGTTCGAGGCCGCGTCGACGACCGTGTTGATCGGGCCCAGCGGATGCGGCAAGTCGACGCTGCTCCGGCTGATGATCGGCCTCCTGCGGCCGGACGGCGGAGCGGTGCTCTTCAACGGCGAGCCGCTGTCGCCGGCGAGTTTCGGCGAAGTGCGCCGCCGGATGGGATACGTGATCCAGGAGGGCGGGCTGTTTCCGCACCTGACGGCGCGCCGCAACGTCACCCTGATGGCGCACTATCTCGGCTGGGAACAGAGCAGGATCGACGCGCGGCTGGAGGAGCTCGCGGACCTGACGCGCTTTCCCGTGGATGGCCTCGATCGTTACCCGGGACAACTCTCCGGCGGGCAGCGTCAGCGGGTCGGCCTGATGCGCTCGCTGATGCTCGACCCCGAGGTCCTGCTGCTGGACGAGCCACTCGGGGCGCTCGACCCGATGATCCGCGCCGAGCTGCAGCACGACCTGAAAGGCATCTTCGCTTCCCTCGGCAAGACCGTCGTGCTGGTCACCCACGACATGGGCGAAGCGGGTCACCTGGGCGACGAAATCGTGTTGCTGCGCGAAGGAGAGATCGTGCAGAGCGGCTCGCTGCGTAACCTGGTCGAATCGCCGGCGGACGACTTCGTTCGCCGATTCGTCCGTGCCCAACGCGGCATGGGCGACGTGCTGGGAGACCTGCCGTGAGCCGGCCGAATGCGGCGGTTTCAACGCTCGCACTGCTCGTCGCGCTGGCGTCCGCGTGCACGCCAGCCGGCCGGGAAGGGACCGCAGCCCTGGTGGTCGGCTCGAAGGCGTTCACCGAGTCGGTCGTTCTCGGCGAGATCATCGCCGGAATGGCCTCGGCGACCGGCCACCCCGCCGAGCATCGCAGCCAGCTCGGCGGCACGCGGATTCTCTGGGAGGGGCTGCTGAGCGGCGAGATCGACGTGTACGCGGAGTACACCGGAACGATCACCGAGGAGATCTTCGCCGGGGTCGACCTCGACGGGGACGAAGACCTCCGGCGCGAGCTCGAGCGCAACGGGATTCGCATGAGCGGACAACTGGGGTTCGACAACACGTACGTCATTGGCATGCCGGAAGACGTTGCTCGGCGGCGTGGGATCCGCACCGTGTCCGACTTGCGCGATCATCCCGACCTGCGCCTCGGCTTCGGCAACGAGTTCATGGACCGCGGCGACGGCTGGCCGAGCCTGCGCGATCGCTACGGTCTTCCCCACGAGGAAGTCCGCGGCCTCGACCACGACCTCGCCTACCGGGGCATCGAGAGCGGCGAGATCGACGTCATCGACCTCTACTCCACCGATGCCGAGATCGCCTTTTACGGCCTGCGGGCGCTGCAGGACGATCTATCGCATTTTCCCGAGTACCGCGCAGTTCTGTTGTATCGGGCTGAGCTGGAGGAGCGGGTGCCGGCGGTGGTGTCGGCGTTGCGACGCCTCGAAGGGGCGATCGACGAGCAGACGATGATCGCGATGAACGCCCGCGCCAAGCTCGAGCGCGAGCCCGAGGCGAGCGTCGCCGCCGGGTTTCTCGCCGAGCGCATGGACATTCGCCTCCAGGTGGACGAAGAGACCGTTGTCGACCGCCTGGTGCGCAACCTCCGTGGCCACCTCGGCCTGGTCGCGGTCTCGCTGCTCGCCGCCATTGTCGTCGCCGTCCCGCTCGGCGTCATGGCCGCCCGGATGCCCCGCCTCGGTCAGCTCATCCTGGGAATCGTCGGCATCGTGCAGACGATTCCTTCTCTGGCGCTCTTCGTCTTCATGATTCCGCTGCTGGGAATCGGCGCGGCGCCGGCGATCGCGGCCCTGTTCCTCTACAGCCTGCTACCGATCGTTCGCAACACGCATGCGGGCCTGACATCGATCGCACCGCAGTACATCGAGTCGGCCGAAGCGCTGGGCCTGCCGCCGGGCGCACGGTTGCGGCTGATCGAGCTGCCGCTGGCGTCCGTTTCCATCCTCGCCGGGATCAAGACCTCCGCGGTGATCAACGTCGGCACCGCGACCCTGGCGGCGCTGATCGGAGCCGAGGGGTTCGGCCAGCCGATCCTCACCGGAATCCGCCTTGCCGACAACTCGCTGATCATGGAGGGAGCGGTGCCGGCGGCCGTTCTCGCGCTGGCGGTGCAAGGAATGTTCGAGCTCGCCGAGCGGCGCTGGGTTCCGCGCGGCCTGCGGCTCGAGTCCGGGGCATAATGGCGGTTTCTCTTCGAGAATGCCGGCAGCGGGAGGGAATCGGGTGACCAAGAGAGTTCGCAGGGTCAAGGCTCTGCCCGTCATCGGCTGGCGCGAGTGGGTGTCGCTTCCGGATCTCGGCCTCGACCGGATCAAGGCGAAGATCGACACGGGTGCGCGTTCGTCGGCGCTACATGCGATCAACCTGCACTCGTTCACTCGAAGGGGAGTGGCCTGGGTCTCCTTCGATGTCCATCCGCTGCAACACGGCGGCGAGACCGTACGCGTGCAGGCCGAGCTCGTCGACGAGCGCAGCGTGCGGAATCCCGGTGGGCGCAGCGAGCTGAGGCCCGTGATTCATACGACGGTCGTGTTGTTCGAGCGTTCCTGGGAGATCGACCTGACGTTGACACCGCGATGGGGAATGGGTTTCCGTATGCTTCTCGGTCGGCAGGCCGTTCGAAACCGGTTTCTCGTTGACCCGGGACGGTCGTTCTTCGGCGAGCGGGACGAGATCGAGCGCCGGGTGCGCTATAGGCCGACGAAGAAGAAAAGCGCCGCGAAACGTCGGCAAACGCCGCGTAACTCAGCAACGCCCCGAGGCAAGAAGCGATGAAGATCGGCATCCTTTCGCTTGGTCCGCAGCTCTATTCCACTCGGCGCCTCGTCGAGGCCGGTGTCGAGGGCGATCACGAGATGAGCGTGATCAACTATCTGCGCTGCTACATGGACATCACCGCCCGGAGACCCATGGTGATGTATCAGGGAAGCCGGCTGAGCGACCTCGACGCCGTCATTCCTCGTATCGGTGCCTCGCGGACGTTCTACGGCACCGCCGTCGTGCGGCAGTTCGAGATGATGAACGTCTTCACCGCGGTCGAGTCGCAAGCGTTGTCGCGCTCGCGCGACAAGCTCCGCAGCCTGCAGATCCTGGCACGCGCCGGCGTCGACATGCCGGTGACCAGCTTCGCGCATCATACGAAAGACAGCAGCGACCTCATCGAGATCGTCGGTGGGGCGCCGCTGGTGATCAAACTGCTCGAGGGGACACAGGGATTGGGCGTGGTCCTTGCCGAGACGAAGAAGGCGGCGCAATCGGTGATCGAGGCCTTTCGCGGCCTCGATGCCAACATACTCGTGCAGGAGTTCATCAAGGAAGCGAAAGGTGAAGACGTACGAGCCTTCGTAGTCGGGCGGAAGGTCGTGGCGGCGATGCGTCGACAAGCGCCGGCGGGGGAATTTCGCTCGAATTTGCATCGCGGCGGCTTCGCCGAGAGCACCAAGCTTACTGCTGCCGAGCGGCGAACCGCGCTCAAGGCGGCGTCCACCCTGGGATTGAAGATCGCCGGCGTGGATCTGTTGCGGTCGTCGCACGGGCCCCTGGTCCTGGAGGTGAATTCGTCGCCCGGGCTCGAGGGAATCGAGAAAGCTTCGGGCATCGATGTCGCCGGTGAGATCATTCGCTACGTCGAGGCCAACGCCCGACCGGCCAAGAACCGGAGCGGTACACGCTATTGACGAGAGCGCGAGCGGCCAAGAAAGCGGAGCACACCCAGCTTCGCAGGACCGACCGGCCAGGGCTCGGTGGGCATGCAGCTACCGAGAGCCGCGAATCGGCGGGGGGCATCGAGTAGAGCAGGTGTTGAGAATCGGCGGTAGGGACGTCCCGGGGGGGCAGCGGGCACGCATCGAGATCCCGGTGGGTCGAATGCCCACCGACACGATGGTGTCGCTGCCCGTGCGCGTCGTGAACGGTGCGGCGGAAGGCCCTGGCCTTTGGCTTTCGCCGGCTATCCACGGCGACGAGATCAACGGCGTCGAGGTGATCCGGCGAGTGCTGGACACCCTCGACCCCGGCGCGCTCCGGGGCGCCGTCATCGCTGTGCCGATCGTCAACGTATTCGGTTTTTCGGCCAACTCGCGTTACCTGCCCGATCGGCGCGATCTGAACCGCTCGTTTCCCGGGTCGCGCAAGGGCTCGCTCGCAGCGCGCTTGGCGAACATCATGATGAGCGAGGTCGTCGAACCGTGTGGGTACGGCATCGACTTGCACACGGCGGCCGTTGGCAGGATGAACCTGCCGCAGATTCGGGCGGATTTGGAGGACGCGGAAACACGCCGGTGCGCCGAGGCGTTCGGCGCACCGATCATGATGCACTCAGCCGGCCCCGGTGGAACGTTGCGGCGTGCCGCCCGGCGGCGGGGTAAGAAGGTGTTGGTCTACGAGGCGGGCGAGGTGCTTCGGTACAACGAGGTCGCCATCGGCGCGGGTGTTGAAGGCGTGTTGGGGGTGATGGCGGAGATCGGCATGATCGAGCATGGCCGCCGCGCGCCCGCGCCGCCGGTCGAGAGCCATCGGCAGAAGTGGGTGCGGGCTCCCCGAGGAGGCATCGCTCACGTTCAGGTCGAGCTGGGCGAAAAGGTCGTACGCAGACAGCCGCTCGGTGTGATTTCGGACCCCATGGGGGACCGCGAGCTCGTTCTCCGGTCCCCGGTCGAGGGTTACGTGATTGGCGGTGTTACCAACCCGCTGGTGCATCGCGGGGACGCCGTGGTGCACATCGCCCTCGTCGAGCAGGCCGACGATCACGCCCATCGCGATGCCCCACCTGTCCTACCGGGGGTTGAGAGCGGAAACGGAGGCGGGACATGAAGGCGATCGTTTTCGAGGGCAAGGACAGGGTCGCATTCGACACCGTGGACGACCCCCGCATCGAGGCCGCCGGGGATGCCGTCGTACGGGTCCGCGCCGCCGGAATCTGTGGCTCCGACCTGCACCCGTACCACGAGCGCGAGAAGGGGCTCGATCACGGCACCGTGATGGGTCACGAGTTCGTCGGCGAGATCGTCGACGTGGGTGGGGAGGTGGCGACGGTCGCTCCCGGCGACGTTGTCTTCAGCCCGTTCACCACCAGCTGCGGCCGCTGCTTCTACTGCGGGCGGGGCCTGACCTGCCGCTGCACCGAGGGTCAGCTGTTTGGCTGGGTCCACGAGGGGGCGGGCCTGCACGGCGGGCAAGCCGAGCTGGTCCGCGTTCCCCTTGCCGACGGCACCCTGATGAAGGTCCCCGACGGGGTCAGCGACGCGGCGGCGTTGTTGCTCGGGGATATCCTCTCCACTGGCTTTTTCTGCGCCGAGTTGGCCGGGATCGGGGCCGGTGCGATGGGGGCCGGTGCGGGCTCGGGGATCGGCGCCAGCGCGAGCGTAGGGATCGACACTGGCGTGGGCGTGGGTATGGGCGGCGGCGCGCAGTCAGGCACCTACGCGGTCGTCGGCTGCGGTCCGGTCGGGTTGATGACGATCCTGGCAGCGCGCCACCTGGGAGCCGAGGAGCTGTTCGCTATCGATACGCTTCCGGATCGGCTCAGCGCCGCCGAACGGCTCGGCGCCGTGCCGCTGGACTATCTCCAGGAGCCGGTGGTCGAGATCGTCCGGGACGCCACCGGTGGCCGCGGCGCCGACGCGGTGATGGAGGCGGTGGGGGCGCGCGGGGCCACGGAGCTGGCGATCGCGATGCTGCGGCCGGGCGGGGTTCTATCTTCCGTCGGCGTCCACACCGAGGATCGATTCGGCTTCACTCCTGTCGACGCCTACGACAAGAACATCACGTTCCGCAGCGGCCGCTGCCCGGCTCGCGCGTACATGGAGCGTCTGGCACCCTTGGTTCGAGACGGTCAGCTCGATCCCGAGTTCGTCTTTTCCCACCGCCTACCGCTGGCGGACGGGGTGCGGGGTTACGAGATGTTCGACAAGAAGCTCGATGGTTGCACCAAGGTGCTGCTCGAGCCGTAGGAGGCCACGGTGGAGTTGCTGCAAGAGGTCTATTTCGGCAATTCGGTACTGCAATGGGGCATCGCGCTCGGGGTTGCGATCGTCGCCCTGCTCGCCTTCATGCTGGTCAGGTCGCTCGTCGTTCGCCGGCTGCGCGCGCTGGCAGAAAAGACCGTCACCGACATCGACGACTTCATCGTTGAGCTGCTGGGGAGCACGCGCACGATCCTGATCCTCGTGCTCGCCGTCTACGCGGGCTCGTATGTCCTCGAGATGGACGAGGCGGCCCGCAACCTGCTCGATACGGCCGCCATCCTGGTCTTTCTCCTGCAAGCGGCGCTCTGGGGAAACAAGGTCATCACCTTCCTCGTGCAGCGCTTCGCCCAGGATCGGATGGAGGCGGACGACCCGACGGTGGCCACGATGGCGACGCTGCTGGGCACCGTCGTCCGCATCGCTTTCTTCACCATGGTGGCGCTGGTGGCGCTCGGCACCATCGGCTTCGACGTCACGCCGCTGATCACCGGCGTGGGGATCGGTGGCATCGCCATCGCCATGGCGGTGCAGGGGATTCTCTCGGATCTCTTCGGGTCGTTGACCATCGCCCTCGACAAGCCCTTCGAGGTCGGCGATTTCATCACGGTGGGCGACTTCAAGGGCACGGTCGAGAAGATCGGCCTGAAGAGCACCCGCGTACGGAGCAACACCGGCGAGCAGCTGGTGCTGTCGAACGGCGACCTGCTCGCCTCGCGCATGCGCAACTTCAAGCGGATGAGCGAGCGCCGCGGCGTAATCCTGATCGGCGTCACCTACCAGACGACGGCCGAGCAGCTCGCGGCCATCCCCGGGATCGTGCAGAAGATCATCGAGGATGCCGAGTTGGCCCGCTTCGAACGCGCCCACTTCGCCTCGTTCGGCGATTTTTCGCTGAACTTCGAGGTCGTCTACTGGGTGACCACGCCGGCCTACCTCGACTACATGAACACGACGCAAGCGATCAATCTGGAGATCGTGCGGGGCTTCGAGGCCGCCGGCATCGAGTTCGCCTATCCGACCCAGACCTTGTTCGTCGACAGCGAGGGCGACGAACAGCCGCCGGCCGTGGTGGGCTGACGAGGTTCGCGCCAGCAGTCGAGGTCAACGTCGGTAGCGGATCTCACCCCCGACGATCGTCATATCGACGCGGGCGTCCTGAATGCGCTCGACCGGCACGGTCATGATGTTGTCGGACATGACGACGATGTCGGCGAGCTTGCCCGGCGTGATGCTGCCCTTGAGGTGCTCCTCGAACGCCGCGTGGGCGTTGTTGATCGTGTACGAGGCGAGCGTCTCCTCGCGCGTCATGGCTTGGCCGGGGAAGAAGGCGTCGCCGTTGCGGTCGATTCGGGCGATCGAGGCGTAGAAGCTGGCGATCGGGTTGATGTCCTCGACCGGAACGTCGGTGCCGTTGGTCACCAGGGCGCCGGAATCGATCAGCTCGCGCCACATGTAGGCGCCCGATTCGCCCCGGGCGTCGCCCAGCCGGATGGGAATCCAGGGGGCGTCCGAGGTGCAGTGCACCATCTGCATGGCCGCGATGACGCCGAGCTCGGCGAAGCGCGGGATGTCTTCCGGATGCAGGTGCTGGGCGTGTTCGATGCGCCAGCGCAGATCGGTCACGCTCGGGTTGGCGGCGAAGACACCCTCGTAGATGTCCAGAACCTCGCGGTTGGCGCGATCACCGATGGCGTGGGTGTTGACCTGGAAGCCGTTCTCGATGGCGATCTCGGCGGTCCGCGTGATGTCCTCGACCGGCTCGAGCACCAGGCCGGTGCTGTCGGCCATGTCCTCGTAGGGCTCCAGCAACCAGGCGCCGTGGGAGCCGAGCGCGCCGTCGATCTGGCGCTTGATCGAGCGCACCGCGAGGAAGTCGTTGCCCTCGGGGATGATCAGGTAGTCGGCGAGTCGCTCCGCCATGGATTCGTTCGATTCGCGCCGGACCATGACGTACAGCCGCACCGGCAGCTCACCCTCGTCGGCGAGGCGGCGAAAGAAATCGATCGTGGCGAAGTCGGCGCCGGCGTCGTGGAACGTCGTCACGCCCTTGCTCAGCGCCTCTTCGGCGGCCAGTTGCACCATCCGCCGCATTTGCGCCTCGACTTCGGCGGGGTCGCGATCGGCGTTGTCCTCGGCGATGCGGGCGTCGACGATGCGTTGGGCCGTTTCGCGCAAAAGGCCGGTCGGGTTGCCGTCGGCATCGCGGACGATCGTGCCGCCGGGCGGATCGGCGGTGTCCCGGTCGATGCCGGCGAGCTCCATCGCCCGGGCATTGGCGAACGACGCGTGGCCGCTGGCGTGGCCGAGATGCACCGGGTTCTCGGGAGAGACCTCGGACAGCCCGTTATGCAAGGGCACGCCGTCGACGTTCACCGACGGGAGGCTCTCCCACTTCTCCTGGTGCCAGCCGCGGCCCTCGATCCACTCTCCCGGCTCCGCCTCTCCCACCGCGTCGGCGACCATGGTGACGATCTCGTCCCAATCCCGCACGTTGTTCAGATCGAGGATGATCTTCGACTCGCCCAGGCTCATGTAGTGGCCGTGACCTTCGATGAAGCCGGGGATCAGCAGGCGTCCCTCGAGGTCGACGACCTCGGTGCCGTCGCCGATGTAGGCGTCGATCTCCGCGTCGGTGCCGACGGCGGTGATGAGGTGGCCCGTGATCGCCACGGCCTGAGCTTCCGGTAGGCTGTCGTCGACGGTGACGACGACGCCGTTGTGCAGGACCAGGTCGGCAGGGGGGACGTCGGGCGCCGGTGCGGCGCAGGCCGCCAGGCCCAAGGCCAGGCCCAAGGCGAGGGTGAGCATCGTCGCCGATCGGGCCGGCGCAAGGTATCGGATCTTCGGGGGCATGTCGAAAAACTCCGGGTCGTAGGCCTGGTTCGCGACGCTAGCTCGCGTGTCGTGTCCGGCATGATATGCGCAACCCGCGGACGCTGGCGAGAGCCGCGCCGCCACGTTGGTCGAACGGTGTCGGAGCGGATACTCTTGTCGGCGCCCGCCGGGCCCCCATGAACTCCGATTCGTACTCGAGCGTGAGGTGTTGCGATGAAGCGAAGCAAGGTGCTCCGAAAGACGCGGAAGGGCCCGAAAGAGGGGGGGCGAACCGGAAGCCAATCGCTCATCGCCGCTCGCTTCGTGCTGGCGCTCCTGGCCGCTGCAGCGATCACGACAGGATGGATCCCGGCGAGCGCCGGCGCGCCCACCTCCCTGCAAGATGCCGAGGTACGGGGTTGGGTGCGCAGCCCGGGGTATTCGACCGAAGGTCGCCTGGCGTTCGAGATCAACGGCGACATCTGGGTGTCGGAGACACGCCGGGGACGGGCCGATTTGCGGCCCGACCGGCTGAACCGGGTGACGGAAGGTCCCGCGTGGGACCGCGACCCCGCCTGGGCGGGTGACGGTACGTCGATCGTCTTCGCTTCCGACCGGCGAGGCGAAGGCCGGCGAGGCGACGGCGGGGGAGGCGACGGCGGTGCCGACTTGTGGCGCGTCACCCTCGACGACGGTCGCGCCGCCGGGATCGAACAGCTCACGGCCGACGCTGCGCCCGACACCCAGCCGACGGTGGCGCCGGACGGCAGGATCGCCTTCGTTCGCGGCCGCGACGCCACGGCTGACCTTTGGTTGCGGACCCCGGAGGGGGACGAGAAGCCGCTCGTCGAGGCGGACGCGACCGAATCGCGGCCGGCGTTCTCACCCGAGGGCGACCGCCTTCTGTACATCTCCGGGCGCTCGGTGCGCGTCGTCGCGTTCGACGAGGAGGGCGGCGTCGACAGTGACGAGGTCGTCATCACCGGCATGACCGTCGCCGTGGCGGCTTGGTCGCCCGATGGCGAGCGCATCGTGTTCACCACCCGGGGCGGAACCTCCGGCGTATACGTCGCCCCGGCGGACGGCCGGTTCAGCAACCTCGTTGCCGAGGCCAGCGCCGCGCCCGCCTGGTCTCCCGACGGCGAGCGGATCGCCCTGGCGGAGCTGGCGGCGAACGGCCCCGGCTACAACGGCGACCCCGACCGTCTCGGTGATCGCGCCGTCGCGGATATCTTCGCTGCGCCCGAGGGCAAGGGGCGGTTCTGGCTCATCGATGCTCCGGCGCCGGTCGTCACCGAGCCCGAGCCCCTGTCGCTGGCGCCGCGCGTCGATCGCGAAGAACGCAACGGCGAGGCCTTCGACCGCGTCTGGGAGCGGTTGGCGCGAATCTATTTCGCCGACGGCGAGCGCGCCGAGGCCTGGGCGGCGTTGCGGGAGACGCACCGGCCGCGCGCGCTCGCGGCGGACAGTGAGGAGGAGCTCGGGGAGGCCATCCACACCCTCCTGCGCGAGCGTCCGGCGGCGCGCGACGAAGCGCGCGGCGGCGCCGCCGTCTCCAGCGCCCATCCGATCTCCACCGCCGCCGGTGTCGAGATCCTCGAGGCGGGTGGCAACGTCGTCGACGCGGCCGTGGCGGTCTCGTTCGCGCTCGGCGTTGTCGAGCCCGACGCCAGCGGGCTCGGCGGCTACGGCCAGATGGTGGTCTACCTGAACGGCATGGAAAAGCCGGTCGTGATCGAGTTTCTCACCCGGGCTCCGCAGGAGGCGACGCTCGAGAACGCCGCCCTGAACAACCCCACCGGGCCGATGCTCGCCAACGTGCCGGGCGTCGCACGCGGCATGGAGCTGGCGTACGAGAAGTACGGCAGCGGCGATGTCGAGTGGTCCGATCTGGTGCAACCGGCGATCCGCGCGGCGCGCGACGGCTATGTTCTCGACGACGCGTTCACCACCACGCTGGCGTTGGAGCGGAACCGATACGCGGCCTGGGACAGCAACATGGAGCTGTTCTTCCCCGGCGGGGAGCCGCTGCAGGCCGGTGACCTGCTGAAGAACCCCGATCTCGCCTGGACGCTCGAGCAGATTGCCGAGGGCGGCGCCGACGCGTTTTACGAAGGCGAGGTGGCGCGCCGGATCGTCGAAGACCTGCGTGGCAAAGGCAACGCCATGACGATGAACGACATGGCCCGCTACTTCGCGGTCGAGCGCCCCGCGGTCGTGGGCGAGTACCGCGGCCACACGATCTTCACGGCGGCGCCGCCGGTGAGCGGCGGCGTGTCGCTGGTGGCCAAGCTCAACCTGCTGGACAACTTCGATGCAATGAAGCTGTACAGCGAGGATCCCGGTTCGCTGCACGCCATGGTCGAGGCGTCGAAGCTACAACCGCGCGCTCGCATGGCCGACCCGAGCCTCTGGCCGGTTGACATCGACGACGCCATCGACCCGGCCGGCGCCGAGGAGCGCTGGCAAGGTTGCTTCGATCCATCCCGGGCGCTGACGCGCGACGATCTTCAGGCGGGACGCGGCGGCATGCCCGAATGCGCCCGCGTGCAGGAGAGCCTCGCCTCGGTTTGGTTCGAGAACGACCTCTCCTGCGAAGACTCCGCCGAGGGCTGCCGCTACACCGGGACCACCGCCTACGCCGTCGCCGACGGCGAGGGCAACTTCGTCGCCGTCACCCAGACGCTCGGTACCTGGGGCGGCAACTTCTACGTCACCCCGGGCGTCGGCTTCCTCTACAACGACAAGCTGCGCTCCTACGGCTCCAACCCGACCGGATACGGTGCGCGACTGCCGTACGCCCGTAACGGCACGTCGATCTCGCCGACGCTGGTCTTTCGCGGCACCGGCGACCAGAAGGAGCCCTTCCTCGCCGTCGGCGCCGCCGGCAACGCCTGGATCGGCGCGGCCGTCTATTCGGTGATCACCGGCACGATCGACGGCGGCCTAGGGCCGCAGCAGGCGCTCGAGCTACCCCGTTTCCTCGTCAGTGGAGGCGGGGGCGGCCGCGGTGGCGGCGCGCCGAGACCGGCGGTGATCACCGCCGAGGACATCATCGCGCCCGCTGTCGTCCGCGAGCTCCGCGCCATGGGCCACGACTTCCAGATGATCTCGCTGCGCGGCGAGATGCGGATGGGATACGGCGCCGCCGTGATGATCGACAACGGGCAGGCGATCGGCGGGGCCGATCCGCGTCGGTCGGGCTCGGCGCAGGCGGCGATCGGGGCGCGGCGCCGCTAGTTCCTCACCAAAGACTCTATCGTTGGCAAGGTCCGGATCTTCTTTCCGGCTCGTTCTTTTGCGACCCGTAGATCGTACTGGCTCTGAAGGTTCATCCAGAACTGTGGCTCAGTACCGAAGAAGCGGGCCAACCGTAGCGCCGTATCTGCTGTTATCGAGCGCTGGCAGTTGAGGATGGTGGTGATCCGGTTGGTGGGCACCTCGAGGGCCCGTGCCAGCGCAGCGGCGCTCATGTCGAGGACGGCAAGCTCCTCGGACAGGTGCTCGCCTGGGTGTGTTGCTCTTCGAGCCATGTCTGCTGCCTCCATCCGCTAGTGATAGTCGACGATTGAGGCTTGCGGCCGACTCAATAGCGTCGAACGCCTTTACCCGATGGCCCGCCGCGAAGCGGCGGGTCCGTTTGTCGCGGCAGCTGACGATCATGGAGAGTGTGACGGGGGTTATGCGTTACGTCAAGCGTAACGAATCGAATGCGCTGGACTCTTGCATGAGACGGCCGTAGGGATCCCGGTTCCGTTCGGAACCTCCGCCACCGCGCTGGGGTTGCGGGTCGTTAGCAGCTACGAGTCAGCTCCAGTCATACGTAAGCAACTGATGCATGTAGTTGCCGCGCGTCAGCGCCGTCGGGTCCGGAGTGCGCTCGAGATTCATGCTGCCGCGCATCTGGCCGAGTGACTCGTACTGGTGCTCCGCCAGCCAGGCGGCGACGTCGTCGCGCACCTTCGCCAACGCCTGCGGCCCCTGTTGTAGAAGCGCCGCGACCATCTGCACGGCCGAGGCACCGCACATGATCGCTTTGACGGCGTCGATTCCCGAGTGCACCCCGCCGGTGACCGCGACGTCCGCCGTCGACAGCGACCTCGACAACACCGCCAGCCAGCGCAGGCGCAGCAATAGCTCGCGCGAGTCCGACAGGTGCATGTGCGAGCGCATCTCCAGCTCCTCGGTGTCGATGTCGGCCTCGAAGAAGCGGTTGAAGATGACCACGCCGCGCCCGCCGGCGTGCTCGAGCTGATGGGCGAAGTTGGCCGGAGAGGCGTAGAACGGCGAGATCTTCACGGCCACCGGGATCTCGAGCCTCCCGTGAAACCGCCCGGACGATGCCGACGTGCCGCCCCTCGACGTCCGCCGAGCTCTCGTGCGGGTCGGTGACGACATCGTAGAGGTTGAGCTCGAGGGCGTCGGCGCCGGCCTCGGCGATCATGCGACCGTCCTCGACCCAGCCGCCGCGCGTGTGGCCGTTGAGGGAGCCGAACACCGGCACCTCGACGATCTCTTTCGTCCGCCGGATGCGCTCGAGGTACTCGGCCGGGCCGATGACGAAGTCGTCCGGGTCGGCGAAGTAGTCGTCGCCTCGCCGTGGGATTCGGCGTGGGCTTCGGTCGAGTGATGCGTCGCCAGCGCCACCGTGATGCCGTTGAACACCATCCCGACACCCTGCCTGCAACGGTGATGCGGTGTATTCTCTGCCCCATGGGTGCCCACAGCGAAGACGCGATTTCGATCGGATGACGCCCCAAGAGGCGCGAGCGGTCTTTCGAGCTCTTGTCGACGAGGGCGTCGATTTCGTTGTCATCGGGGCAATGGCGATGGCAGCACAGGGACTCCCGCGAGCGACCCAGGACCTCGACTTATTCCTGGCGCCGACGCACGACAATGTCGAAGCTCTCAAGCGCGCGCTCGCCGGACTCTTCGATGATCCCACGGTGGATGAGATCACTGCGGACGACCTGCTCGGTGATTATCCAGCCGTCGAGTACGTTCCTCCGCACGGTCGTTACTGGATCGACATTCTCACCCGGCTCGGGGACGCCTTTTCCTGGCAGGATGTATCCACGCAGGCAGAGAACCTGCACCTCGGTGATCTGGTGGTGCGCGTCGCCACACCGCGCCTGCTGTACGCTATGAAGAAGGACACGGTGCGCCTGCAGGATCGCGCTGATGCAGCCCGCATTCGCGCCGCCTTCGACCTCGAGGACTCATGACGGTTCGCAAGTACCGTTCGGTTGGCGACATGCCCGGTGTGCCGCCACGCGATCCACTCGATCCGGAGAACCTCCGCATCGCGTGTGAGTTGAGCGAACTGGGTCTTGCGCTGCACGAGTGGCGGATCGAGCCCGGTGTCCGGAAGTTCCGGTCGCAAGCTGAGGCGAACCGGCACCGTGCCGTCAGGGAAGGACAGAAGGTTCGACGTCGCGCATGATGCGACGGGTAGGTCGTGTTTCGCTGCGCGGATCGGGCCGACACTCGGCAAGGAGCTCTGCAACGTCGAGCACACCGGCTTGGTCCGGCCCGTGCCCGTCCCAGTGAGGTGAGACGAAGGAAGACCGCATCAGTGTGGATCCGGAGATTTGCAGCGGGAAACCCTGCATCCGTGGGACGCGCATCATGGTGACCAACATCCTGGGCATGATGGCGGGCGGCAAGGACGCGGGCGACGTTCTCGAGGCCTATCCGGAACTCACCCGGGAGGACGTAGACGCGGCGCTCGAGTACGCGACGCGCATCATCGACGAGGAGAAAGTCATACAGCGTGGCTGACCCCGTCGCGGTGCTTCTGGATCAGAACGTGCCGCGGGCGGTTGCTGATTGGCTTCGAGGTCTCAGGCCCTCGTGGGCGAGCCATGCGCTTGAGGCGTCGTGACCTGTGCCCCTGAAACTGCTCCAACTTGACAGAGAGTTCCCCGGCCGCTGCGCTGCGAGTGCCGATCGAGCGACATCGCCCCGCCAATCGAGATCCCCGTCTTGAGGGCGGGGGCGATGCGCTCGAGATCCGGCGCTCCCTTACCGGATCAACCTCAGCAGCCTCCGCCGGTGCGTCGGCTCCATATCCCTGAGTCGACGGAGCACCCACCTTCCGCACTGCCCTCTTCTCCGAGTACCAGTGCGTCATCAAAGCGCCGTAGGCGCCGCCAACGAGGATGCCCAGAGCAAACGCTGAATCAGGATGGATGGTGAGCAATCCGACCTCCGGTCCCCGGGATGAGAAAGGGCCTGTGGAAACCACCCCCTCTACTTAAACCAACCCCTCAGGCCGGATTTTTTTCGCCTGAAGTTCCGTCGGAAGCCCTCAGGAACTACATGGACTTTTCCTAAGCCCTTTGAGGACAACCATTTGCAGCTACTTGAAGAAATCGAAGAAAAATGCGGGGGGCCGTCGCCGACCCCCCGATAGAGCTACTTCAGTTGGTGCAGATCGTCACCGGGATCGCGGCCTCTCCGCAGAACGACTCACCGCTCTCGCCGCCTTCGCACAGCCAGTAGCAGGTGCAGCCGGACGAGTAGGCGTTCTCGCAATCGCCGCCGCACTCCTGGTTGCAGACATCACGGCACCAGTCGGCCTCCACGAGCGTGACGGCTACGGTGCCGGAGACAGCCGGCACCGGTGGATCAATCGTTGCCGACGAGTGCTGGGCGATGCCGAGTACGAGACCGGCTATGGAGAAAGACAGCGCAACCGCGCGTGTGTGTGACATGTCGCCTCTCCTTTCCGAGAGGTGGAGCGGCGATGGGAATCGCCGCGGTGGGACATGTCACAAACCAGGGTGGGGGGTCGTGCGGAGCTCGCACGCTGCGGAGTCTGGTCGCGCGATGCGTTTGCCGGCGACCAGGTACGGGCTACGGGCTCTGGTGGCTCCGCCCCGTAATGGCTCAGCGCTCCCGGACTCTCCTGATCGCTTCGAGGGTCGCGAGCGCCTCTCTTCCGAGCCGCCCTTCGAGGTCCGCGACCATCTCGAGTACGACGACCGCTTCGTCGACCCGACCGACGCGCAGGAGATAGTTGCCCAAGTACCACTCCGCGTAGATCGACGCAGGTGTGCGAGTATCTGCGGTCCCAACGCCTGCGGCGAGCAACTGCGCAACTTCGGGGGAATCATCGCCACTCAGGTACCGGGCGATTCCCAGATACGTCGACGCTAGCCGCGACTCGGGAAGCGCCGAGTTGTCGCGTTCGAGCGCGATGATCGCGGCGTCGTACTCCCCGGCTGCGAGCAATTCGCCGCCCTCACGGATCAGCGGAACCTCTCGCCCGATAGCAACGGGCTCCGATTCGCTGAGCCTCACGTGAAACTGAACGGCAATGCCAGGAATCGTCTCCGTCGTTGCCAGGGCGGCGAGCTCCCGTTCCACGGCGCTGCCGGGATCCACGAAGACCGTCCGGGAGAGAATAACGGCCGCGAGCACGAGAACGAGGGTCGCGGCCATCGCTCCGACCCACAAGTACTTCTTGCCCTTGTCTCCCGCCGACCGCGATGTTTTCGCGCTCGTCGCAGCCAACAGCGCGGCCAGGTTGTCGCCACACTCGACGCACGTCCGACAGTGTTCGAGGAGCTCTGCCTTGTCCTCGCTGCGGTGCCCCCATACGAGCTCTCGTAGATCGTCGAGCGTCAGATGGCCACTCATTGATCGAATCCCTCCAGTTTGTCGGCAATGACTCGCAGCACTGCTTGCACTCGCCGATGCGCCGTTGTCCGGGAAGTCTTCTGGCGCTCCGCAATCTCCTTGAGCGTCAGTCTTGGATCCTCTGTTATATACAACCCAAAAGCCTCGCGATTTTCCGCCGGCATCTTCTCGAGGGCCCGCTCCACGGCATCATCGATCTGTGCCTGTAGCTCGGCTTCAATGAGCTCTTGAAGGGCGCTGGAGGCGGGTTCTTGCCCCTGGTTTCGTAGTTCCAGGAGGAGGGAATGCCGCTGTTCGCGCGCACGCGCCCACTTGTTCGACGTGTTTCGGATGGCGGTGAGGATGTAGCCGTGAACGTCGCTCTCGCTCTTCAGGTCCGGCTCCGCACGGAGTGTGCGAACCACGGCCTCGTCGACGAGATCCTCCGCGTCGGCTTCGTTTTGCGTAAGAGATACCGCGAAACGAAGCCAATCCGAAAACCGCTTTCTCCAGGCGACTTGGAGCAGGGATCTAAGCGACTTCCCGGTCATCGGCAGCCATCAAAGTCCCCATTTGTCCAAGAAAAATGTCGTTCCCCCCGGAACAAATCCCATGCTCGGGGGTTGTATCTGGTGTAAGGAGGAGGGACGACATACCACCGTTGGAGGATGAGATGAGAGTAGCGGGTTGGAATCCGATAGGACCAGAGGGGACGCCCCGAAAGCTTCTAGATTGCGCCAAGCCGCTGATCAGGCTCGCAGCCTCAGGGGTCGTATTCGTAGTCGTTCTGGGCTACGCGGTTGTTCCGACCTCGCTGACGGCCCAAACCTCTTGCGTATCTGCTCCGGGTTGGGTCTGCCTCACGGGTTTTTCGATGGCGCAGGAGGACAAGCGGTGCGGAACGGGTCCTTGCGAAGAGTGCTATCAGTTCGTCAACAGAACCTGTGTCAACGGCGAATCTGTCGCAGAAGACTACTGGCCCGTGGCGTAACGACCGAATTTCACGTAGAGAACATCGGGGACCAGAAGGGAGTAAGTCCACCACGCATCGGCGATTCTCCAGGCTCGTGCCCTAGGTAGCTCCGTAAAGGAGGAACACAATCATGAAGTTCAGCGACATCATGCCGCTCGTGAGGCTATCTGCCTCTGCAGTCGTTCTCGCGGTCGCCCTCAGCTTCTTGCTGACGCCTGCCGCAGTATCCGCCCAGGCTTCGTGCTCTGGCGCACCGGGTTGGGTTTGCTTTGCAGATTCGGCGTCGCCGCAGTACGACAAGCGATGTGGCAGCGGACCTTGCGAAGAGTGCTTCGGGTTCGTGAACAAGAGCTGCACCGTCGGAGAGCACACCGCAGAGGACTACTGGCCGGCTGCATAGATGATGACCGAACGCTCGATGAGCGCGTTGGTTCGTCGAAAATCGCCACGGTGGGCGAGCCACCTCGTCCTCGTGGCGACGTTCGGAATGCTCGCGTCGGGCTGCCTAGATACCGGGCAACCCCCTGAACTTGACCATTCTCATCTGAATCCGATTCCGCTCGTGGGGACGCTACTCAGCGCTGCTCCGGCGATCGGAATCCCTTCCGGTCTCCAAGTTACGTCCGACGTTCTCTGGGTCGCCGACGCGAGGCGCGATCCTGCCTTGCATGTTCTGAGCGTGCCAACCGGCGAGCTACTCCATTCCTTTGGAAGGCGGGGCGACGGCCCAGGCGACTTCGTTGGCAGACCGTTCGCACTCCTGTCGGATGCAGAAGAACCGCGTGCGATCTGGGCATACGATCAGCAAATCCAACGACTGACGCGTTTCAAAGCTGACGGGACAGACGGGGCCAACCTCGTGATGGTGCGGCTGGAGGGAAGCCCCCGACCGCAACGACTTGCTCGAGTAGGCCCAGAGAGGGTCATCGGCGTCACGCAATCCGTGGAGGCGCGGTTTGTCGAGTTCGAAACGAACGGCAAGAGGCTTAGCGAACGACCCGGCGAGCTCAACGGTCCGGAAACAGCGCCAGTGGACCAGAGATGGATGGCTACGAATCAAGCGATCAATGTCTGCGAGTGGCCGAGACGTGGATTCGTGATCGCGAACCATGGATTCGGACGGCTCGAGTTCTACGACATCGCGGCGGCGAGAGTTCGGAACGCTGATGTGCCGTTCCCATCAAACCCGATATTCGATGAAGGTGGACGATACCAACTCTCGGCTGGCTACCTCGACTGCACGGCTACGGCGGATCACGTCTACGCTATCTTTCCCGGCCGAAATCGGTCCAACGCAACCAGCGCCGATGAAAGGGAGCGCGCCGCCACGGCCCGATTCGTCCACGTCTTCGACTGGGAGGGACGCTTGCGTGCCGTTTTCGAGCTTGACCGAGCCGTCGGTGCAATCAGCGTCGACCCCAGCGGTAAGCGGCTCTTCGCCAGTTCCTTCGTCGACTCGGGAATCTATGGTTACGAGTTACCGCCTGTCGCTGGTCCGGCCGAGGAGAGAGAACGAAGATGAATACGGAGCCTACGTCACGTCGGTATGTGAGGATTATCGACGGATTGTCGGTCACCGTGCTGATGCTGGCGGCGGTAGCCGCGGTTTGGTGGGGTATTGAGAACCTCACCAGCGCAGACTCGGTCGAACTACCGACGGCGGAAGGCCCGCCGGCCGTGGCACGAGCAGAGTTCGCAGAACTGGCCCAATCCGGCCACAGAATCGGTCCAGCGAACCCTGCCGTCGTGGCGGTGGTTTTCTCGGACTATGGTTGCGGGTTCTGCGCCGAGCTTCACGAAACGCTGCGGATTCTGCGGCGACGATACCCGCACCACTTCGGCGTCTCCGTGAAACACTTTGTGCACCCGCAGGCAGTCGGCTCGTACTCGGTAGCATTAGGTGCCGAGTGTGCGGCAGAGCAAAATGGCTTTGCCGCGTATGATGAGGCAGCGTATTCCAACAACGACCTGATCAACTATTCTGACGGCGCGGCGCGCATCGCCCGGATCGCTGGCATTCCCGACTTCGACCGGTTCGATAACTGTCTCGCCACCCAGCGACACGACCCGGTTCTCATCCGTGATCGTTCTGACGGCGAGAGTCTGGGCGTCAGATACACACCGACCCTCGTGATCAACGGCTACGTCGTCGTTGGTGCGCAAGATCTGCGGGATCTAGACTCCCTTATCGCTCAACAGTTTCCTGGCCGCTGAAGCGGGCCTGCGTCCCACGCTCGCGTTGCCCGCTCGAACGTCAACCAACGCTGCGCGACGCTGCTCTCCCGCTCGATGTTGCGTGCGCAGCACCAGATCGGCGTCGCCGACCTCGGAGTCGATGAAGTCCTCAAAGGCGTCGATCTGTTCCTCGAGGGCGCGTTGCTGACAGACGCGGTGCTCGGTCACGGGACAGCGAGCCCCGTCGGGCAAACTTGTCGCAACCGATCCCCGTCAGCTCCAGTCGTAAGTGAGCAACTGGTGCATGTAGTTGCCGCGCGTCAGCGCTGTCGGGTCCGGCGTTCGCTCGAGATTCATGCTGCCGCGCATCTGGCCGAGTGACTCGTACTCGTGCTCCACCAGCCAGGCGGCGACGTCGTCGCGCACCTTGGTCAGCGCCTGCGGACCCTGCTGCAGCAACGCCGCGACCATCTGCACGGCAGACGCACCGCACATGATCGCTTTGACGGCGTCGCTCCCCTTATGAACCCCGCCAGTCACCGCCACGTCCGCAGTCGACAGCGAGCTCGACAGCACCGCCAGCCAGCGCAGACGGAGCAAGAGCTCGCGCGAGTCCGACAGGTGCATGTGCGAGCGCATCTCCAGCTCCTCGGTGTCGATATCGGCCTCGAAGAAGCGGTTGAAGATGACGACACCGCGTCCGCCGGCGTGCTCGAGCTGGTGGGCGAAGTTGGCCGGCGAGGCGTAGAACGGCGAGATCTTCACGGCCACGGGGATCTCGAGCTCGCGCGACACCGCCCGGACGATGCCGACGTGGCGCCCCTCGACGTCCGCCGAGCTTTCGTGCGGGTCGGTGACGACGTCGTAGAGGTTGAGCTCGAGGGCGTCGGCGCCGGCGTCGGCGATCATGCGGCCGTACTCGACCCAGCCGCCACGGGTGTGGCCGTTGAGGGAGCCGAACACCGGGATGTCGACGATTTCCTTCGTTCGCCGGATGCGCTCGAGGTACTCGGCCGGGCCGATGACGAAATCGTCCGGGTCGGCGAAGTAGGTTGTCGCCTCGCCGTGAGACTCGGCATGGGCCTCGGTCGAGTGATAGGTCGCCAGGGCCTCCTGGTCGATCTGCTCCTGGAACAGTGAGCGCAGAACCAGCGCCGAGGCTCCGGCGTCCTCCAGCTGTCGAACGCCGTCGTCGGTATCACACATCGGGCCGGCTCCGGCCATGAACGGGTGTTCGAGCTCGAAGCCGAGGTAGGTGGTCGACAGATCCATGGTCATTGCTCCCGATGGGTGTGCGTGTGTCCGGCCGGCATGCGCAGGCGCGCCAGGTGTTCGTACAGGGCCAGCCGGCGATCCGTGCCCAGCTGGGCGTTGGCGGCGAAGGTGCGGAAGCGCTCGGGCGAGAGCTTCTCGACGACGCGGAAGCGGGTCTCGTTCTTCATGTACTCCTGCACCGGGATCCGCCCGCCGGGTGCGTCGACGACCAGCGGCGGCTCGCCCTGCTCCAGGCGGCGGGGATCCCAGCGGTACAGGCTCCAAATCCCGCTGTTGACCGCCCGCTGCTGCTGGTCGAGGCCGTAGGCGAGGTCGTAGCCGTGCGCGATGCAGTGGCTGTAGGCGATGATCAGCGACGGTCCCGGCCAGGAGTCGGCCTCCAGCAGCGCCTTCACCGTGTGGGTGTCCTTCGCCCCGAGCGCGATCGAGGCGACGTAGACGTGGCCGTAGCTCATCGCCATCAGGCCGAGGTCCTTCTTCTCGATCTCCTTGCCCTGGACGGCGAATTTCGCCGCCGCCCCCAGCGGGGTCGCCTTCGACGCCTGCCCGCCGGTGTTCGAGTACACCTCGGTATCGAGGACCAGGACGTTGATGTCGCGGTCGGTCGACAGGACGTGGTCGAGGCCGCCGTAGCCGATGTCGTAGGCCCATCCGTCGCCGCCGACCAGCCAGACGCTCTTGCGAACGAGGTAGTCAGCGACGGCCTCCAGTCGCCGCGCCTCGGGCGTATCCATACCGGAGAGCTTGTCCCGAAGCGCCACGACCCGTTGGCGCTGGGCCGTGATGTTGGCCTCGCCGTAGGGGTCGGCGTCGAGGATCTCGCCGACGAGGGTGTCGCCGAGGACGGGCGCGAGGCCGTGCAACAGCGCCCGTGCCTGGTCGGCATGGGCATCGACCGCCATGCGGATGCCGAAGCCGAACTCGGCGTTGTCCTCGAAGAGCGAATTGGCCCAGGCCGGGCCGCGGCCCTCCGCGTCGACGCAGTAGGGGGTGGTGGGAAGGTTGCCGCCGTAGATCGACGAGCAGCCGGTGGCGTTGGCGATGATGGCGCGGTCGCCGTACAGCTGCGTCATCAGCTTCACGTACGGGGTCTCGCCGCAACCGGCGCAGGCGCCCGAGTACTCGAACAGCGGCTGCATGAGCTGCGAGCTCTTCACGTCGATTCGATCGATGCGGGTGCGGTCGATCTCCGGCAGATCGAGGAAGAAGTCGAACTTCTCCCGCTCGCGATCCACATGGTCGATGAACGGCTCCATGTTGATCGCCTTGTGGCGCGGGTTTGCCTTGTCCTTCGCCGGACAGACGGCGACGCACAGGTTGCAGCCGGTGCAATCTTCCGGTGCCACCTGGATGGTGTAGCTGGAGCCGGACAGGTCCTTGCTGCGGAACTCGCGACTCTCGAAGCCCTCGGGCGATCCCTGCAGGCAATCCGGGTCGTAGACCTTGGCGCGGATGGCGGCGTGGGGGCAGACCAGGGCGCACTTGTTGCACTGGATGCAGACGTCCGGATCCCAGATCGGGATCTTCTCGGCGATGCCGCGTTTCTCCCAGCGGCTGGTCGCCGTCGGCCACGTGCCGTCGGCCGGGAAGGCGCTGACCGGCAGCAGGTCGCCCTCGCCGCCGAGCATGACGGCGGTGACCTTCTGGACGAAGTCCGGCGCCTCTTCGGCTACGAGCGGTGGGCGAGTGCGCTCGCTGGTCGCCGCCTCGGGTACGTCGACGCGATGCAGGTGATCGAGGGCCATGTCGACGGCCGCCCAGTTACGCCGGACCACCTCGTCGCCCTTCTTGGCATAGGTCTTTTCGATCGCGGTCTTGATGCAGGCGATCGCCTCGTCGCGAGGCAGCACGCCGGACAAGGCGAAAAAGCACGTCTGCATGATGGTGTTGATGCGATTCCCCATGCCCGCTTCCTGCGCCACCGGCGTGGCGTCGATCACCCACAGCTGCAGCTTCTTGTCGATGATCTGCTCCTGCACCTCGCGCGGCAGCTGCTCCCAGACGGCATCGGCCGGGTATGGCGAGTTGAGCAGGAAGACGCCGCCCTCTGCCGCATGGGCGAGCACATCGACGCGATCCAGGAAGCCGAACTGGTGGCAGGCGACGAAGCCCGCCTCCTTGATCAGATAGGTCGAGCGGATCGGCCGCGGGCCGAAACGCAGGTGGGAGATCGTCATGGCGCCGGACTTCTTCGAGTCGTAGACGAAGTAGCCCTGGACGTGGTGATCCGTTTGCTCGCCGATGATCTTGATCGAGTTCTTGTTTGCACCGACGGTGCCGTCGGCGCCCAGGCCGAAGAAGACGGCGCGGACGACGTCGTCCGGCTCGATGTCCACCGAGTCGTCGTAGTCGATCGACATTCGCGAGACGTCGTCGACGATGCCCACGGTGAATCGCCGGCGCGGTTGCTGGGCGGCGAGCTCGTCGAACACGCCCATGACCATCGCTGGGGTGAACTCCTTGCTCGACAGGCCGTAGCGGCCGCCGACGATCTTCGGCCGGCTTTCAAGAGCGCCGCTATCGACGCTGAACGCCTCCTCGATGGCCGCGACCACATCGAGGTAGAGGGGCTCGCCGATCGCGCCCGGCTCCTTGGTGCGATCCAGCACGCCGATCGTCTTCACCGAACGGGGTAGGGCAGCGAGAAACCGATCGGTCGAGAACGGTCGGTACAGCCGTACGTTGACGACACCCACCTTCCGGCCTTCGCCGACCAGATGGTCCACCGCTTCGGCAGCCGTCTCCGCCGCCGAGCCGATCAGGACGATCACCTCCTCGGCGTCGGGGTCGCCGTGGTACTCGAACGCCTGGTAGGCGCGGCCGGTGAGCGCGGCGAAGCGGGCCAGGGCGAGATCGACGATCTCGGGGGTCGCCTCGTAGTACGGATTGCACGCCTCGCGCGCCTGGAAGAACACGTCGGGGTTCTGGGCGCTGCCCCGCAGTCGGGGCGCGTCGGGGGTCAGGCCGCGGGCTCTGTGGGCCTCGACCGCCTCCTGCGACACCATCGATCGCAGGTCGTCGTCCGACAGCAGCTCGATCTTGGCGATCTCGTGGGAGGTGCGAAACCCGTCGAAGAAATGCAGGAACGGTACCCGGCTCTCGAGCGACGCCACCGTGCCGACACACGCCATGTCGTGGGCTTCCTGGACGCTGCGGGCCGCCAGCATGGCGAAGCCGGTCTGCCGGCACGCCATCACGTCGGAATGGTCGCAGAAGATCGACAGCGCGTGGGTGGCGACCGTGCGGGCGGCGACGTGGACGCAGTACGGCGTCAGCTCGCCGGCGATCTTGTACATGTTGGGGATCATCAGCAGGAGCCCCTGCGACGCCGTGAAGGTCGTCGCCAGGGCGCCGCCCTGCAGGGCCCCGTGGACCGCTCCCGCGGCTCCCGCCTCCGATTGCATCTCGGCGATCGCCGGTACGGCGCCCCAGATGTTCGTCTTTTCCTTGGCGGCCCAGTCGTCCGCCCATTCGCCCATCGGAGAGGAAGGCGTGATCGGGTAGATGGCGGCGACATCATTGAGCCGGTAGGCGACGGAAGCCGCCGCCTCGTTGCCGTCGATGGTGACGGTCTGTCGTTGTTGCATCGTCGTTTCCCCGTTTTTTCGCGCCGGTCGCAGCCGGGACCGGCGCCGTCACGCCGCCCGGAATGAGCCGCGCGGCGCTCAAATCGGAGTCTCTCATCGGAATAGCTTAAAATCAAACGTACGGGTCCGATTTAGCCGCGGTGACGAGACTTTCCCGGCGGGCTGTTGAGTTTCCGGCCGCGGGCACTAACATCAACGCGAACCGCCCGAGATCGGCGGGCTTCCCACGAACGACAGGGAGTTACGGATGCGACGAGTGTCAGCGTTTCTGATGGTTTCGATGCTGGTCGGCGGCGCCGTGGGCGCCGCCGACGCCCGACCTTTCGAGCCGGCGAAGACCGGGCAGGAAGCCGCTGCGGAGCGGGCCGAATCTGCTCGAGCCGAAGCGGTTCGGACCCAAGCGGATCAGGCGCAGGCTGCACCGGGCGAAGAGGCGCAGACAGGGCCACGTCCGATGACCGTCGACGACGCCCTGAACATGGTTTCGGTCGGCGGGGCGCTGATGTCGCCCGACGGCGAATGGGTCCTTTTCTCGCGCAGCGAGCTGGACTGGAAGGAAAACGAGCGCAACACGACCTGGCACATGATTCCGTCCTCGGGCGGCGAATCGTTCAAATACATCGGCGAGGAGGGCGGTGGCTCGTTCCAGTTCTCACCCGACGGCAAGTATCTCGCCCTCACCCGGACGGTGGACGAGAAGCGGCAGATCTTCTGGATGCGCACCGCCGGCGGCGAGGCGACCCAGCTTACCGAGCACGAGACTAGCGTCGGCAGCTTCGAGTGGTCCGATGATTCGAGCAAGATCTTCTTCTCGGCGACCGACAAGCGCCCCGAAGACGAAAGCACGATGGTCGACGAAGACGAGGACGTTGTTTTCGTCGACGAGGGCCCGAACGGTCAGAACCGCTCGTACTGGAGCAACCTCTGGGTGTTCGATATCGAGACCCGCGAGGCGACCAAGGTCACCGACGAGGAGTTCATGTTCGGTGGCTTCGACGTGTCGCCGGACGCCACCCACGTGGCCTTCACCGCCCGCTATCGCAATCGCCGGAACGACGCCGACCGGAACGAGATCTACGTGCTCGACCTCGCCAGCGGCGAGAAGGTTCGGCTGACGGAGAACAACGCCCCCGAGTCGGTGGCCGAATGGTCCCCCGACGGCAAGATGTTCACCTTCACGGCCGGCGACGACCAGGAATGGATGAACCGGAACACCAAGATCTGGCTGCTCGATCCGACGCTGCGGGAGCACCGCATTCTCTCGGATCAGTTCGAGGGTAGCCCGCGCCAGGCCGTCTGGACGCCCGATGGCCGTTACCTGCTGTTCTCCGGCCAGCAGGGGACCAACACCAACCTCTTCCGCATGGACACGACGACCGGCGACTTCGAGCAGCTCACCGATTTCGAGGGCTCGATGAACGTCTCCTCGTGGTCGGCCGATCGCACCAAGTACGTTTATTCGTTCTCCGATTACGACACGCCGTCCGACCTCTGGGTCGGCAGCATCGACGGCGGCGACCCGGTACGGCTGACCCACGCCAACCCGCAGATCGAGGAGCTGCAGCTCGCCGAGATGCGGGTGATTCAGTGGGAGAGCCACGACGGCATGGAGATCGAGGGGCTCTTGCATCTGCCGGTCGGTTACAGCGAGGGCGACACGGTTCCGCTGATGCTCAACATCCACGGTGGGCCGGCGGGCTCGTTCACCAACGGCTTCCGCGCCAGCTACCACCTCTACGCCGGGCTCGGCTACGCGTCGCTGTCGCCCAACGTGCGTGGGTCCAGCGGCTACACCGACCACCTGCGCGAGGGCAATACGGTGGCGCGCAACGACGGCATCGGCTACGGCGACTTCCAGGACCTGATGACCGGCGTCGACAAGCTCATCGCCGACGGCATCGCCGATCCCGATCGCATGGGCGTGAGGGGCTGGAGCTATGGCGGCATTCTGGGCGGCTGGACCATCACCCAGACGGACCGCTTCAAGGCCGCCTCGATCGGTGCCGGTGTCTACGACTGGACCTCCGAGTACGGGCCCGGTTTCAACAACGACGTTCGCCTGTGGCACATCGGCGGCACGCCGTGGGACAACCCCGAGGGCTACCGCGAGCAGTCCGCCCTGACCCACGTGGCCAACGTTGTCACGCCGACCCTGCTGATCCACGGGGTGAACGACACCACCGACACCGAGCAGCAGTCGATGATGTTCTTCACCGCCATCAAGGACATCGGCAAGGCACCGGTCCGCTACATCAAGTTCCCGCGCGAGCCGCACGGCTTCCGCGAGCCCAAGCACCAGAGGATCCGCGACATCGAGGAGATCAAGTGGATGCAGCAGCACGTGCTCGGCGAGGAGTGGGAGCCTTGGGAACGGCCGGAGGACGATGACGAGAAGAAAGGCGAGGACAAGGGCGGGTCGGGGCGGCCCTGAGACGCCGCAGCGTCCCGGTCGGCCACAATACCCATCGATCGCACGTTCACCACGGCCCGCCGACAGGCAACTGCCATGAGCGATACGGCCCGTTCGTACGAGCTCGTCGTCCTGAAGCCGGAATTCGCCGTCTCCCGGCTCGGTCCGGACGCCCCCTTGCCCTCAGAGGCCGATCAAGGGCGGTTCTGGAGTGCTTCGCGTACCGCGGACGAGCTCTCGATCGTTTGCGAGGAGGCCCTCCTACCCGCCGACGCGCAGTCGGAGGAGGGGTTTTCCTGCCTCCAGGTGGTCGGGCCGCTGGAGTTCTCGGCCGTCGGCGTGCTCGCCGCGTTGACCGGAGCGCTGGCCGATCGTGAGATCAGCGTGTTCGCCGTGTCGACCTTCGATACCAACTACCTGTTGGTGCGCCGCGAGGAACTTCCCGACGCGATCGACGCGCTGCGGATGGCCGGGCATACCGTGCACTTCTGATCTCGGATCAGTCGGGAAAGCGCAACCTCCAGCGAGACACGCGCCACTCTCGATCGCCGGGGTCGACGTGCCCGCCGTATACGTAGTCGCCTGCGGCAATGTCCCACTTGCGAAGTGGGATCTTGCCGGAGAAGAGTTTCTCGCCGTCGGCTGAGTACACGTCGACGGGGCGAGTCTCGGGAGCACCGTAGACATACGGGAAAACGTACAGGCGCCCCTCGGCATCGACACTCAGATGCGAGAGAGCCTCGCGTTTTTCGGGCCAAGGTAGATCTCGTGCCGCTTCGCCGAAGTTCTGCAAGGCCCTGGCCCGACGACGTTCCGCTATTTCCCGAGGAACTTGTTCGCGCGGCCATGGAACGTGTAGCGCCCATCGAACGGTGCCCGCGGCATCCAGCGCCAATACCTGATACTCGTTGCCTGCGGTGACGTAGATGGACCCTGACGGTGCGACGGCGAATGAGGGCTCGGCTGCGGGAAGTAGCATCGAAACCTGCATACCGCTGGGTGCCTTCATCTGTCGCACCGGCAGATCGACGGATACGAGTTCACGTAGCTCGCCGGTCTCTAGGGAGAGCTCCCCGAAATTGTGAGAACGTCGCGCTCCTCGATCGTGATTCAGCACATGCTCGGCGAATACTCGCTGTTGAGCGGAGACGAGATTCTCGATACCTGGCTGCTCACCCAACGGCACGCTCCGAAGGAAGCTGCCGTCGAGCGACCACAACGACAGTCGCGCATTGGAGTGATCGCTCGCCACGACGACACCGTCCGCGATCGCCAGGCCACGCACCTGGCCGATACCGCCGGGCCCTTGCCCCGGAGCCCCAATCAGGCGTTCAAGCACTCCGGCCGGATCGAACACTCGGATCTTTTGGTATCTGCGGTCCGCGAGGTAGACCTTTCCGAGATCGTCGACGGATACGTGCGGCAGGGAGTACACGAGTGCCTCGGGTGCGGAATCGGGATCACCGAGAACGAGGTGATCGGTGAACGCGATTGCTTGCGTTCGAGAGGCCGGAGGCACGTACTCATGCTCAATGATCCGAGTAGCACCCTGCTGATATAGAACGACGTTCTGTCAACCGCCATCCGCATCATGGTGGAAGCATGGGGAATTGGAGAAGCACGAGGCGATGGTGGGCGGAACGTGTCGACGACGAGTCACGCTGATATTCGCGGGTTACGCCGAGTAGCCGGCGCAGCCGCATGACCGGGATCCGTCGAGAGGCAACGCTGTCTAGTGTCGCGGGTCCGGGTGCTGATCGCACCGTGTCGCATAGCAGGCACGCGCGTCCTCAGGTCGTTGTCCGCCCTGTCCATCGCCTCGAGTCTCTGTGGTGCATGGATTGCCGTGGATTGTTGATGCTAATCAGTGACGGGAGTCTGCGGGGCGTGCTGCAGCGCCGCCCACACGAACCCGACGAGCTCACGGGCAACGGCGACGGCGGCGACCTGCGACGGCCTGTTGTGAGCCAGCACGATCCGCAGGAAGCGACGATGAAGGCGCTGCTGGGCGCGGTCGGCCAACGACACGATTGCCGGGCACGCATCAGATCCTGGCGGGCGTCGTCACGACACCGACTCAGATCGCGCGCCGCTTCCTCGCATCGACTCGGCGCGGCGATCTCGGTCAACAACCCTGCTCGCAGATGCTCCGCCAGCTTCCGCGCATCCCTCCGGTCCGTCTTGATCCGCTCGCCCGGCTTCACCGGCGTCAGCGACGGCGCGATCACCGCGCACCTGATCCCTTCCGCCTGCAACCGACGCTGCAGCTCAAAGCCACACGGCCCCGCCTCATAGGCGCACTCGAGTCGCCTGGTGCCAATCTCTCGGAGCTTGCGGATCAGCCTCTTGATCCCGCCTGCGTCGTGCCGGACTTGAAACTCCTTCGCCTTCCCCTCCGGCTCCACCCCGATCACCGCCACCACGATCTGCTCCTGGTGTACGTCCAACCCCGCCCAACTGGTATCGTCTCTCATGACCGATCCTCCTTCGCTTGCGGCTCTGCCGCGTGTTCTCGATGAATCCACGGTAACCCGCGGATCGCGAACGGTGGGTCGGTCGTTCTATATGGTCTAATATCGTCGGCCATGTCCGCGGAACGGGTGGCTCTGGTCGCGCTGTTGGGTCTTCTTGCGGTTGTCGGCGTCGTGTTCACCGCGGCGTGGGTGGCGGCCGCGCGCCGGGCGCGTGCCACGCTGCCTGCCGACGATCCGGCAGCCGAACCCGGCTCACCGAGCCCGATTCAACTGGCGGTCGGCTTCGTCACCAACTTCTTCGACACGCTGGGGATCGGCTCGTTCGCCCCGACGACCGCGTGGTTCAAGCTCCAGCACATGGTCCCGGACCGCATCATCCCGGGGACCCTGAACGTCGGCCACACCCCTCCCGTGATCATCCAGGCGTTCATCTACACGGTCATCATCGAGGTCGAGATGACGACGCTCGCCGTGCTGATCGCGGCGTCGGTGGCGGGCGCCTGGCTCGGCGCCGGCGTGGTCGCCTCGTGGTCGAAGCGCAAGATTCAGATCGGCATGGGCGCGGCGCTCCTGGTGGCCGCCGTGCTGATGGTCATGGCCCAATACGGCATTGGCCCCGAAGGCGGTGACGACCTCGGTCTTCCCCTCGGCCTGCTCGCCGTGGCGACGGTCGGGAACGTCATCCTGGGCGCCCTGATGACGCTCGGCATCGGCATGTACGCCCCGTCGCTGATCATGATCAGCCTGATGGGGATGGATCCACGCGCCGCCTTCCCGATCATGATGGGATCGTGCGCGTTCCTGATGCCCGTCGGCAGCGTCCGGTTCGTGCGCAAGAACGCCTACGCCCGGCGGGCCGCGCTCGGATTGGCGATCGGCGGCGTCCCCGCCGTCCTGATCGCCGCCTACATCGTCAGGGAGCTGCCGCTCACGGCGATCCGCTGGCTGGTGGTGATCGTCGTCGTGTACACGGCGGTGACGATGCTGCGGTCGGCGCGGCAGGAGTAGGCGGCCGGGGACCGAGGCTCAGCGCCATCGACCCCAGTTGACCTAGATCTTGTGACACTCGGCCCCAGAGACGTACCCTGAGGCTTCACGAGTTAGCTTTCGACCTGAGCAGAGAGCAAGGGCCATGGGCACGCACCAGATCGTCTCGGATCCGAAGGTTGCGATGGGGAAACCCGTCGTCGCCGGAACCAGGATTACCGTCGAGCACATCCTCGAGAAACTCGGTGCCGGAGAGACCATCGAGGATCTGATTGAAGCCCATCCGCGACTCACCGAGGATGGGATACGCGCGGCTCTCACCTACTCGGCCGAAGTGATGCGGAGCGACCGTGTCTACCCGCTTGAAGACACAGCGGCGTGAACCTCGTTGCTGACGAGGATATCGACAGACCGATCGTCGACGCTCTCCGGGAAGCAGGGCACCAGGTCTGGTACCTGACCGAAATGGATCCAGGGATGCCGGACGAAGAGGTCCTCGAGCTCGCCGAGCAGAACGACGCCCTGCTTCTGACCGCGGACAAAGACTTCGGGGAACTGGTGTTTCGACAGCGTCGCAAGACCCGAGGCGTGGTCTTGATCCGCCTCGCCGGTCTTGGTCCGCAGCGAAAGGCCTCCCTGGTGGCAGACGTCATGGAAGAACACGGCTCCGCCTTCGGCGACGCGTTTACCGTCGTCACGCCGTCGGCCGTCCGCATTCGAGGAAGGACCTGACAAGGCTCATCGCGATCGACTCCACGAGCGCGATGAGCTTTGGATCTTTGCGAAGGGCGTTTCCCGCGGTCAACCGATTGGCAGGGGAACTCATCGCTCCACATCGGTAAAATCAAGGGGCGAGGTGTGTGCGGTCATGAAGCCAACGCCACCGTGGACAAGAGTTCTGCCATCACTGCTCGTGGGCGCAGTGATCGCACAGAGTGCACCCGGCCAGAGCCCGCAATTCCGAGCCGCGGTCTCGCAGGTTCAGGTCGACGTCATTGCTACGGACGCCGATGGATTCATCGAAGATCTGACCGTTGATGACCTGCGCGTTTGGGAGGATGGCGAGCGCGTCGAGATCCTGGGCTTGGAGCTGGTCGGTTCGCGTTCGAGTTCACCCGCTGAACCCGCCGCGCTGGGGCAGCCAGCACGACAGGAGCTCGGCGCGGAGTCGTCTCCCGCGTTCAGCACCGTCGTTTTCCTGGTCGACGGACCGAGCCTGTCGCCGACGACGAAGGCCCGGTTCGCCGACGCCTGGAAGAGGATCATCGCGAGTGCCGGGGCGCCGGAAGTCCCTCGGGCGGCGTACTACGTCGACCACACGAACCGGCTGGTCCAGCTTGCTCCGCTGACGTACGACCGCGACGCGCTTCTGGCCGCGGCGGACACCGTCGCGGAGGCGCCGATCACGACCGACTGGCGCCAAGAGCGGCTCATCGATCTGGTCTCGGGACTCCCGCGCCCCGGGGAACCGTCCTTCATGCGTCCGCGGGTGGCCGGCCGGGTCGCGGTGGCGAAGGCCCGGGTCTTCGAGAACCAGGAACGCGCCCGCGCCTTCGCCGCCTACGAGGTCCTCACGGCTTTCTGCGATGCGCTCTGGCCGCTTCGCGGACGCACGGCCGTGGTGTGGGTTTCCTCCGGGGTCAAGTTGATGACGGCCGGACCGTACGTGGCAGCCCTGTCCGCCTACGAAGATGCCGCCGCCCGCTGGATCGGGGCAACCGGCGAGGAGATCGTCCCCGGCATCCGCCAGCTTCGGGCCGAGTTGAACGACCCTGACGACGGCGTGCTGGAGCGTCAGCGCCGCTTGCACGAGGCCGCCAACAGCGCCAACGTGAGCATCTACCCGATTGATCCGACGCCCTTGATCGACGGGCGGATGGCCGGGGCCGACGCCCGCGTCGGGCCGGAAGGCTTTCGGGAGGCCCTCGCGGATCCGGGCGTCGGGGGCGCGCTGGACGCCCTCGGTGACTCGCTTCGGAACGCCGCCGATGCAACCGGCGGTCGGGCGTTCTTGCAGGCTACTGACCTCAGTGATGCACTGCGCGATGTCGAAGCCGACGCGTCACGCTACTACCTGCTTACGTACCGGCCGCCGCGGTCGGTGCCCGACGGTGCGTACCATGAGATTCAGGTGCAGGTGGATCGCCCCGGCGCCCGGGCGCGTTCTCGCGGCGGCTACGTGCATCTGAACGCCGACGAGAGGGTGCGAAGGGCCGAGGAGGCGGCGCAGCTATTGCCCGGCCTCGCGGCTGGCGTGGAGGCGCTCGGCCGAGTCGTGCCGGAGGTGGAGGTCGACGCGGATGACGGGCAGGTTGCGCCCGACGCCGCGGTGCTCCCCGCCGAGCCTGTTCCACCGCTGCCGCCCCTACCGGATGTCACGCCGGCGGCGGACGAACCCACGGAGCTGATGGTCCCGGAGGTCGCCCGGGTCGAAACCAGCGACGTAGATCCCGAGCTGCGCCGTGTGCTTGTCGGACTAGCGCGAACGGCGCGCTTCTATCGTGAAAACGCGCTGGCGTTCTCCTGCGATGAGACCGTTCTCGAAACCCACTACCGAGCGGGCGGGAGCGTTCGCCAACATCGGACCCACGCGCTGCGGTACATCTACACGCTGGAAGATCCGCCCGAGGACGCGCCGCCGGGGGCGGTCCCGCAGCTGCGTGACTATCGAGTACGCCGCGACGAAGACGCCGAGCCCGGGAAGCAACCCGATGAAGTCAGGCTGGCCGACCTCGACCTGGTCGCGGCGACCGAGCGAGCCTACTCCTGGGCCTTTCTCTTTCAGGAAGGCCTGCAGCCTTACTATCGCTTCGGCCTCGCGGTTGAGGAGCGGGCCTTGGGCCGTGACGCCGTCATCATCGCCTTCGAGCCGGTCAACCCGATGGTTGAAAACCTCAACGATTGGTTCGGTCGGGCTTGGGTGGATCGGGAAACGTTTCAAGTCTTGCGCGTCGAGGCGTTGCAAGCGGAGGACAACGCCGAGCTCGACGAGATCGAGAAGGACCGGCTTCGCATGCGGATTCCGACCGATGGGCGACTGGTCGTTCGTTTGACCGCAGAGTTCGGCATCGAAGAGCGGGGCATTCGCTACCCGACCAAGGTTGTCCTCGAGGGCGAAGACTTCAGCATGCGCTCCAACTTCGGCATCCCCGGCCAACAGTTCTCATCCACGATTCCGAGCTGGGAGCTGCGCGGTCGTGTCGCGTTTCGCGTGGAGCAGAGATACGAGAACTACCGGTTCTTCAACGTGGAGGTTCGGGAGGGAGCGGGCGACTAGCCCCACGGCCTGCTAACAGCCCCCGATTGCTCCGGCGCGCAGGCAGAATGCCAGAATCTGCGTGATCTTCGTCCCGGAGCCGTGCCCGAAACCGAAAGTATACTTGCATATCGTTGAACTAGTTGAAAGTATACTTGCATGTACTCAAGGCCTTTTTGGGAGGAGAAGATCCGCTCCGCCTGGCAGCGGCGCAGCATCGTGTGGCTCAAGGGGGTTCGCCGGGTCGGAAAAACCGTCCTGGCTCGCAGCCTGACGGGCGCCGAGTATTTCGATTGCGAGCTACCGCGAACACGACGCGACATGGAGGAGCCGGAAGCCTTTCTCCGTTCCGTCGATGGACGCACGATCGTACTGGACGAAGTCCATCGGCTGAGACGGCCGAGCGAGCTGCTGAAGATCGCCGCCGATCACTTCCCCGACACCAAGGTCTTGGCGACGGGCTCCTCCAGCCTCTCGGCTACCGCCGACTTCGCCGATACCCTTACAGGACGCAAAGAGGAGGTTTGGCTGACGCCGATGCTACTCGCAGAGCTCGCAACGTTCGGGCAGCCGTCGCTCGAGCACCGGATGCTGCGCGGCGGCCTGCCGCCTTTCTTCCTCAGCCGGGGGCTGCCGGAGCGCGAGTTCCAGGAGTGGATCGACGCCTTCTGGGCCAAGGACATCCTCGAGCTCTTCCGACTTCGCCAGCGCAGCTCCTTTCTCCGCTTCGTCGACCTGTTGTTGCTTCACAGCGGCGGCATGTTCGAGGCGACGCGCTACGCGCGCCCGTGCGAAGTCAGCCGGACGACGATATCGAACTATCTCGAGGTGCTCGAGACCACGTTGGTGGCGCACGTCGTGCGGCCGTTCTCGCGCCGGCCCCGCGCCGAGATTGTCTCCGCTCCGAAGGTGTACGGCTTCGACACGGGTTTCGTTTGCTATTTCAAGGGGTGGAAGGAGCTCCGCCCCGACGACCTGGCAATCTTGTGGGAGCACGTCGTGCTCAACGAGCTGCACGCCCGCCTGCCTCCTGGCGCGAAGATTCGCTATTGGCGCACCCGGCACGGCAACGAAGTCGATTTCATCGTGCTCGAACGCGGTGGTAACCCGATCGCGATCGAGTGCAAGTGGTCTGCTGAAACCTTGGATACTCGGAATCTGCGGGTGTTCCGCAACCACTACCCGGACGGGGACAACTACATCGTCGCGCACGACGTTCGACGCCCGCTCGAGCGCGACAAATCCGGGATGCGCTTCACGCTGCTGAATCCGGCGGATCTGGTCGCTCGCATTGGCGGATAGACGGGCCCGCTGATGGCGGACCCGTCGACCCGCAGCACGGACGGCTAGCTACTAGCCAAGCTAGCAGCCGCCGACGGCTCCCGCGGCCAGGCTGAACGCCAGAATCTGCGTGATCTGTCGACCCGGGGCGAAGTTGTTGTCGGAAACAAAGATCAGCGTTTGCTCGCCGGATGACAGCCGCGGCCCGAACGACATCCCCTCGATGTTGTCGACGCGGGGGACCAGGGCGGCGAGGTCGCCGATCAGCTTCTTGCGGACCGGGACGAAGTCGGCCGCCGGGGAGGCCAGGCTCGGGGTGCGGGAAACGTCGGTGGCGCCGCCGAGGCAGACCTCGAACAGCTTGATGCTGTGCTCCGGCTCGGCGCCGGCGACGAACGAGCGTTCGAGGACGAGGAGCTGATCCGGCGCCAGGGCCAGCATCTCCGCCACTCCGTTCACTTCCAGCCCCCCGGTCGGCGAGCTCGCGTGCACGGCGTCGATCGGGTAGACGAACTGGGCATCGAATACGCCGTGCTCGCGATCGAAGCGGAGAATGCGGCCGAGGGCGCCGCTGTCGGGAGTCGCCGGCGGCCCGTCCTGCACCAGGGGCCCCTCGGTGGCGGTGAACAGGTAGCGCGCGTCCGGTGTCAGCACGAGCGACTCGAAGGCCATGTTGTTGCGGACTCCCTCCGTGCCGTCGCCGTTCGGCACGTAGCCGGCGGGCAGGCCGAGGGGCTCCATCATCCGGCGCTCCGGTCCGAAGACCGCGACAAACGGCTCGACCCCGGCGGAAACGTCACCCTCCGAGGAAATGAAGAGGTTGCGGCCGAGCACGGCCATTCCTTCGAGGTCGTAGGTACGTTCCATCAGCGGCTGCCCGTCGGCGTCGAAGAGCTCGTGCCAACCGGTGATCGATGCGCTGATACGCGGAGGGCTCGCAGGGTCTCCATTGCTCTCGTCCCCGTGGTGCTCGTCGATTTCGATGTCGACGACGTAGTAGCGGGCCGGGCCTTCGGCGCCCCGATCGTCGGAGATGGCGTAGTAGACGGTCCCCTCGATATGAGACAGCGACGACAGCCCCCCGATCTCCGGGTCGCCAGCAACGGCAGGGGTCGGGTCGATCACCGCGTCGCCGAGGAAGGTCAGCGGCGGAACCGTGACGTCGGACCCTGCTCCGGCGCAGGCGGTCAAGGCCGCCACCGGCGCCAGCGCGAGGACGATGGAACGCAAAGCGGCCGTGCGCGAGTTGATCAGCGACCGTCCTCCTGTCTGCGCACGGTCGGGTACTCGATGCCGAGCTGCTCCAGATAAGTGTCGTACCGCGTCGGGTCGTAGCGGAGCGCTTCCAGCATCGGGCGAAAGCGCTCCATCTTCTCGGCGTTCAGATGAATCGGCGGCTCCGTGCCCTCGGGGATCAGCGACTGCCATTGGCGCTCGGCCGTGGTGACGTCGCGGAAATACGTCCACGCCTCCTCGACCACCTCGGGCTCGTTCATCAATGTGATGGCCGTGCGGGCGATCACCCGGGCGCCGTAGTTCGCCCCCTGATGGGCGATCGGCGTGGCCATGGCGATGCCGCTGGACCAGTGGTGGCCGGTGGTGCCGGGAATCTGGCCGGGGTAGCGCAGCCGCACCGTCGGCAGGTTCCACGAGACCTCGGCGATGTCGTCGCTGCCGCCGCCCATCCCCTGGCTGGCCTCGCGCACCTCGCCACCGCGCACCTCGGTGCTCAGGCCGTTCGGGTCGCTTCGCCCCATCATCTCCTGCACCGCGCGGGCGAGCGCCTGGTCCTGCTCGGTCCATTCGGGCATGCCCACTTCCTGGATGTTGGCGTGCACCACCTCGGCGAGCGGCTTGTTCATGTTCGACGGCCAGGCGGAGCCGAACACTCGCTCGGTGACCTCGGTGTCGGTCATCTGGGCCGCGCCCTGGGCGATCCGCTGGCCGATCTCGTGCAGGGCCTTGATGCGGTCGTAGTCCAGCTCGCGGAAGTAGTACCAGACCGAGGCTTCCGAGGGCACAACGTTGGGCTGGTTGCCGCCGTTCGAGATGATGTAGTGGGAGCGCTGCTGCAGGCGCAGGTGCTCGCGGCGGAAGTTCCAGCCGGCGTTCATCAGCTCTACGGCGTCCAGGGCGCTGCGGCCGGCCCAGGGGGAGCCGGCGCCGTGGGCGGACTGGCCGTGGAAGGTGAACTGGGTCGACACCAGGCCCGATCCCGAGATGCCGTAGTTGGTGCTCATCCCCGAGCTGATGTGTGTCGAGAGCATGATGTCCATGTCCTCGAACAGCCCCGCGTTCACCATGTAGGTGCGCGAGGCGACCAGCTCCTCGGCGACGCCCGGGATCACCTTGATCGTCCCGGTGAGCCCGTACTTCTCCATCAGCCGCTTGGTCACGATGGCGCCGACCAGGTCGACGGCCGCGGCGGAGTTGTGCCCCTCGCCGTGGCCCGGGCCGCCCTCGATGAGCGGGTCGTGGTAGGCGACGCCGGGCTTCTGCGAGGTCTCGGGCAACCCGTCGATGTCGCCCATGATGCCGATCACCGGCTTGCCCGCCCCCCAGCTCGCGACGTAGCAGGTCGGCATGCCGGCGCACCCGGTCTCTACCGTGAATCCCTCTTCTTCGAGAATGCCGGTGATGTACTCGACCGTCCAGAGCTCCTGAAAGCCGAGCTCGCCGAACGAGAAGATCGAATCGACAATCTCCTGCGACGTCTTCTGCATCGAGGCCACCAACTGCTCGGCTTCTTCGGCCAGTTGCTCGCTCGTCGGGCGTTGCTGAGCGGCTCCGGTGAGCGGCGCGGCGACGAGCACGGTGAGCGTCAGATACAGGATCAACGTACGGCTGCGAAGCATATGCCCGACTCCTTGGCAGGGGTACACTCGATGGAGGTTCGCATTCTACGTCAATCCGACGACGGCGGCACGAGGGAGTGAGACATGCCGATCACCATCACCGAGAGCTCCGACGACCTCCTGGAAGTTCGACTGACCGGCAAGCTGCACAAGGACGACTACGACGAGTTCGTCCCCGCGGTCGAGGCGGCGATCGAGCGGGCCGGGAAGATCCGCTTTCTCATCGTCATGGACGATTTCCACGGCTGGGACATGGTCGCCATTTGGGAGGACACCAAGTTCGATTTGAAGCACCACGCCGACATCGCCCGTCTGGCCATGGTGGGCGACAAGAAGTGGGAAGAATGGATGGCGAAGATCTGCCGTCCGTTCACCGGCGCGAAGATCAAGTACTTCGATGCGACGGAGACCGACGCGGCGCGGGCGTGGATCGAAGCCGATGGTGACGCCTGATCGCCGCCCGAGCAGGCTCAGTCCGAGCGTAGTGCAGCTACCGGCTCTACCCGCGCCGCCCGGCGCGCCGGCACGTAGGCGGCAAGGAACGACACCACGGCGAACAGCCCGCCGGCCGTCGCGTAGGTAGCCGGATCTCCGGCCTGCACCTCGAACAGAAAGCTGGCCAGATACCGGGTCGTCGCGGCGGCGCAGATCAATCCGATGCCGATACCGAGGGCCGTCGTGATCGCGGCGGAGCGGAGCATCATCAGGATGGCCTGGCCGGGTCTCGCGCCGATCGCGATGCGGACGCCGATCTCCCGGGTGCGCATGGTCGTCGCCTCCGCGATGCTGCCATAGATGCCGACGCTCGCGAGCGCCACGGCGACGAGGGCGAAGCTCCCCAGAAGCCAGGTGTAGAAGCCCGGCTCTACCAGGTCCGCGTACACCAGCGCGCGGGTGGTTTGCAGGTCGTTGATGGCGAGCTCGTCGTCGAGGGCCCAGACCGCCTCGCGCATGCGAGCGGCAACCGGGGCGGGGTCACCGGCGTAGCGCGCCACCACGTCCATCGAGTAGGCCGGGAACTGCTCGTACGGCAGATAGATGTGGAGCTCGCCATCCTCGTCGAGCTCCCGATAGCGGGCATTCGATACGATACCGACCACGGTGCGCGGCGTTTCGTTGGCGTCGCCGCCGATCACCACCTGAGCGCCCAGGGCATCGCCGTCGGGCCAATAGCGGTCGGCGAGGGCCTTGTTGACCACCACGACGGGGGCGCTGTGGCGCCGATCGCGGTCGTCGATCTCGCGCCCGGCGAGGATCCGCAGTCCCATTCCCCGCAAACGCCCGGCGCTGATCTGGTGCCGGTACGCGCTCTCTTCGGCGCCGGGACCGCCGACGGCGCCCGGCTCCCGGCCCACGGCGTTGACGACGCTGTACCAACCACCGGTGGAGAACGGTGAGCCGGTCGTGAGCCACGCGCCGTCGACGGCGGGAATGGCGGCGACATCGTCGAGGAGTTTGCCGAAGAAGCTCAGCCGGGCGACCTGCATCTCGTCGCTGCCGTCGAGCAGATCGCCCAGGGATACCTGCATGCGCAGCGTCTGCTCAGTGTCGAAGCCGACATCGACTGCGTACAGGCGGGCGAAGCTGTTGGTCAGCAGGCCCGCCGCCACCACCAGCACCAGGGCGATGGCGGTCTGCGCCACGATCAAGGCGCGCGACAGATGCGACTGCCTGCGGCCGGCGGTGCTGCCGCGGAACCCACTCCGCAGCGCGGCGCCGGGATCCAGACGCCGCACCGCGACCGCTGGTAGCAGCCCGACGACGATACCGGTGAGGCCCGAGAGCCCCGCGGCGAACATCAGCACTCGCGGGTCGACGGAGATCTCGGCCAGCCGGGGAATCGCCGCCGGCCGAAAAGCACGCAGCGCGGCAACCGACGTGTAGGCGATCAACGCGCCGGCCGCGCCGCCGGCGCCGGCCAGCAGGGTGCTCTCGATCAATAGGAGCCGCGCGCTTCGGCCTCTGCTGGCGCCGATCGCCGCCCGCAGCGACATCTCCAGGTTGCGCTCGCTGATCCGCGTCAGCAAAAGGTTGGCGACGTTCGAGCAAGCGATCACCAGCAGCAGGGCGACCGCGCCCAAAAGCGGCCATAGCGTCTCGCCGATCTTTCCCACCGTCTCGCCCTGCAGCGGTGTCGTACGCAGCGTCTCGTAGATGCGCGGCGAAAGTCCCAGCTCCGTCCCCAGGGCGCGACCCAGCCCGTCGACCTCGGTGGCGGCGACGTCCGCCCGGACCCGCGGTCCGAGGCGGGCGAAGGCGTCGAGAAACGACAGCCCGGGCTCGGCCATCAGATCGCTCTGGCCGAGGGGCAGCCAGATCAGGGTCGAGCCGCTCAACCGGTTCCCTTCGGGGACGACGAATCCGTCCGCGAGAACGCCGACGATGGTGAACGGCGATCCGTCCAGCGTGACGACATTGCCGATCACCGCGGGGTCGGCGCCGAACGTCGTCCGCCAGGCGGCGTCGGACAGCACGGCCACCGGCGTACCGCCGGGCCGGTCGTCGTCCGGGGAGAGCAAGCGCCCGTGCGAGGCCGACCCGCCGAGAAGATCGAAGAAGCCGTGCGATACGAACGCGGAGAGCACCCGTTGCGGGCGGCCGACGCCGGTCAACGTGACGAAGCGGCTATGCGAGGCGGCGGTGGCTTCGAAGGATCCGGCGCGCCCGAGGGCCTCGTACAACGGCGGCGACAGCGTCGACAGCGCCGTCGATCCGGGGCGCTGCACGCCGATGCGCATCAGGCGATCCGGCTCGGGGTAGGGAAGGTCGCGCAGCAGCACCGCGTCGACGACGCCGAACACGGCGGTGGTCGCGCCGATGCCCAGCGCCAGCGCCAGAATGCCCGAGACGGCATGCCGGTTGCGCATACCGCGGACCGCGTATCGGATATCCGTGTACAGGGCATCGGTTCGGGAGGAGCGAGGCACGGTCTTCGGGCGTCGCGCCTGGGCGGCCCGAGCGAGGGTGTCGGCGAGCTCGGCCGCTCCCGTCGCCAGCATCCCGCTCGACCCGGCACGCCGTCGCGCCCCCTCGAGCGCGTCGGCGAAGGTCTCGTGCAGCGCGTCGCGGTGACGATCGCGAAAAGCGGCAGGGAAAACCCGGACGCACGTGGCGTGCAGACCGCGGAGAGCCATACCGATGCAGCGTTGCAGCGCGTTCGCCTCTCGATTCATGTCAGCGCCTCCCGCGTCAGCGCTTCGGCGTCGAGGGGATGAGCCGCTTGTCGCGCGCCGCCGCCAGCAAGGTGGACAGGCGGGCGGCTTCCAGCTCCACGGCCTCGCGACCCATCTCCGTGATGCGGTAGTAACGTCGCCGCTGGTCGTCGCGATCCGGTGCCGGGCGCTTGCCGGACTCGGCCACCAGGCCGGCGTCCTGCAGCCGTTGGATCGCCGTGTACAGCGTCCCGGAACGGACGGTCATGGCGCCCTCCGAGCGCTCTTCGATCTCCTTGATGATGGCGTAGCCGTGTCGATCCTCGTTGCCGAGGGCAACCAGAATGTTGAAGGCGAGGTTGGTGAGCGGCAGCAAGTCGTGCGCCGACGATCCGCCCGCGGGCTCGGCGTTCGGGACGGCCATGAATCCTCCCTCCGGGAAAATGACTCTGTAAGAACTATAGCAATAACAAATATATCTGTTGAGACTATAGAAAACCGGGAGCGGGGGCGCAAGGTCGGGGTCCCGGGGGCCGAAGCGTAGCTACGGCGACCGCACCAAAGCGGTCAGGATCACCGCGCCAGCCGCGCCAGCACTTCCTGCGCGGTCTGCACCCGGGCGAACTCGCCGTGCAGGCTGGCGAGGGCGAGCCGATGCATCTCGTCGGCGGAGTAGTGGGCACCGTCCGGGCCGGTGCGATCGTGGGTGGCCGTGGCGTCCTCGACGACGACGACCTCGAAGCCCAGGTTCCCCGCCATACGCACGCTCGTCGAGATGCAGTGGTCCGTGGTCAGGCCGACGACCACCAGATCGTCGATGCCTTTGCGGCGTAGGTGCTCCTCGAGGTCGGTGCCGATAAAGGCGCTATTGACCGACTTCTGAAACACCGGCTCGCCCTCGATGGGTTCCGCGTCGGCCTTGAAGGCGTTCCCGGGCTCGCCGGGGCGCAAGGGCGAGTCCGGGACCTGTGACATGTGCTGCACGTGGATGACAGGCAAACCTGCCCGGCGCCAGGCGGCGAGGATCTCGGCGATCCGCTGCTCGGCGTGGGGGTTGTTGCGGACGCCGTACCAGGGATCGTCCAGGCCTTCCTGCACGTCGATGACGAGCAGCGCAGGGGGTGTTGGTTCGCTCATTCCGTCAGGTTCCTTCCTTTTCCGGAGGGCCGGCCTCGGGGTTTTCGGGCGGGTCTCCGTTCGCGTCGTCCGGCAGCGCCAGCTCTCCCCGATCGGCCATCTCGATCAGCTCGCGGGCTGCCTGTGCCAGCTCGGCCGGGACCTCGATCTCCGCCGCACCGATCCCGTCGACGGTGATGGCGTGGGTATTGCGAAGCGCTTCACCCCGCACCCGTGAGGGAATTCCACTCCCTTCGAGAAAGGAACGCACCTGGGCCTCTTCGATGGGTCCGTTCACCGTCAGGATGGCGACGTACTCTACGGGACGGTCTTCTTCGTGCTTGCTGTCAGACATGGAACTCCGGATCCTCGCTGCGTGCCTTCAGACCCCGTGCCTCGAGGCCGATGTAGCGTTCGGTGATGTCCTTGGTCATCCACGCGACCGGGCCGCTCAGAACCCCCTCGAGCTCCAGCGAAAGCGTCGCCCGGCTCCGTTCGCCCATCGGTTCGATCCAGTGGTGGCCGGTGACGCGGATTCCCGGGCTGGCGCTGACCCAGGTGAATCCGCGGTTCGGCTCGATCACCGTGATCTTCCACCACGCCGGGGGAAGCCTCGGTTGACGGATCGCGGCCCGGTTGCCGACGGCGAACGTCCCGTCGCCGAGCAACTTGACGCTCGTGATCGACGGTGTCCACTCGTGCCACCGCTCGGTGTCGCGCATGACCTCCCAGACGCGCTCCGCCGGTGCGTCGATCTCGACGCCGACGCTGAACTCTCTCATCCCATCCAGAAGCCCTTCCGGTGGGACACGCCGAGAACTTTCCGGCAGCGCGAGCAGAGATAGACGTAGCGGCGGCCGAGGCTGCTTTGCAGCTCCCGGAACCAGAGCTCGTGGAGTGGCTCCGAGCAATGCGGGCACAGCGGAACAACGTCGTCTTTCTGCTTCAACTCGATCATCCCTGCCTCCTCGGGCCCGGGCCGGAGATCGCTCGGCGTTCACATCAGCGCTCCCATCGGATCAGCGCGTCGCCCGGTTGAAATCGGGTCCGCCCACCGTCCATTGTGGTATCGGATCGGCGCCGGCACGGTGACGAGGGTACCCCACCGGGGGGCACGCGGGCGGGAGGAGGACGGGATGCGGTCGACGGCGTGGCGGGCGTTTGCAGCGGCGATGGTCTTCGGCTCCGGATTCTTGCTGCAGGCGTCGGTGTCCGAGGAGCTCTCACGAACGGCCGTCATGGCGCTGGCTCTTCGATCTTTGGGTGCACAGAACCCCGACGAGGCGTTCCGCAACCCCGACGGGTACGCATCGCGGTTCCTGGGGCCGGCGGAGCGCGAGCTGATCAGCGGGTCGCCGTTGTTCGACTTGTTCGAGCTCGACTACGACGACGCGGTGGCCGCTTATCGGGAACGGACCGGCTCGTTCGGGACGCCGATGGCCGCTCAGCTCGTGCGCACGCGCCGCATCGACGAGCTGCTCGAGAGCGCGGTCGCGGGCGGGGCCACGCAGATCGTCATTCTGGGGGCGGGCTTCGACAGCCGAGCCTATCGACTGGAATACCCCGTCGGGACTCGGGTCTTCGAGGTCGACCTGCCGGTGACACAGGCATACAAGCGGAAGCGCGTCGGCGAGATCGTCGGTGGCGAACCCGACCACGTCGTGTATGTCTCGATCGATTTCACGCGGCAGAATCTCGACGAGGTCCTCGTGGCGGCCGGTTTCCTGCCCAACGAAAGGACATTCTTCGTCTGGGAGGGGGTCACCTACTACCTGCCGCGCGATGCGATCGAATCGACCCTGCGTGTTGTCGCGACGCACGCTCCGGGAAGCGAGATCGTCTTCGACTACGCCGTCGAGGGGGCCCTCGGCGACGAGCACGGCGATGCTCGCCTGACGGGTATCGTCGCCAGCGCGGCCGCCTGGGGCGAACCGTGGCTGTTCGAGGTGTCCCGCGACGACCTGGCCGCGATGCTCGCGGCGGCTGGGCTCACCGTGGTGTCGGACGTCGGGAAGGACGAGATCGAGCCTGCTTACCTGGCGCGGTCCGACGGCACGCTCGCCGATGGTTATCCGTGGTGGTGGCGTATCTGCCTGGCGGCCGTAACCGAGTAGTCGGGACTCGTGTCGGCAGGGGCTTCAAGGCTCGGGCAGGCGATAGTTGAACTCGTACAAGTGCTCGCCGTCGCGGACCTCAATGGCGAAATCCCCCTGCAAGCCGACCAGCTCACCCGTGCCCGAGTCCGGCACGACGATCACGGTGAGGGACGGCTCGCCACGGCTCATCGTGCCGCTGTGCTGCAGGATGAAGGTCCCCCGTTTCCCGTCCAAAAGGCCGTCGACGCGCTCGATGGCGACGTATCCGGCAGACCCTTCGGTATCCGTCGTGGCGCTGAGCATTTGCCCCGAGGTAGTCGCCTCCAGGTCGCCGGAAATCTGCTTGTCGATGGTCATCCGCCCGAGCTTGGATTCGGGACCCGCACCTTCGAGCGGGACCGGCTCGAGGGAGACGGTGAACGTTCCCTTCGCCACGCCGGTCATCGGCCCGCGCCCCCGATCCGCCGGACCGTCAGCCGGGGAATGCCGGCGGCGTCGAGCGCCACTTCGAACCTGTCGATGGCGGCGTCGACCGACTGGGCGTACTCTCCCTGCAGCTGGCGAAAGGCCGCGGTCGCTTCGTCGATCTGGCGGAGCTGCGTGTCGGTGGGAGCGAAGGGCGAGCTTTCGATGGCGCTGTAGACGCCGGAGAGTGTCCCGCTGGGTCTGCCCAGGCGGAACGCCGCCATCCGGGCCGTTTCGATGAGCTCGTCGAGCGAGGTGCGAAGCTCGTCGGTGAGCTCCTCGGTGTCGGCGGTCGTCTCCCGATAGGCTTCGAGCTGTTCGAGCACTTCGCCGGCGTTTCGCGTCGTCTCGCCAAACTGCGCGATCAGGGGGCGCAGGTCTTGGATGGTTTGCCAGCGCACGCGGCGGTCGGCTTCGCTGATGTTCAGCTCGCGGTCCGGCTCGACGACGACGGTGGTCGTTTCAATGCGGCCGCCGAGGTCGAGGGTGACCTGATATGTCCCCGGTTCCGCCAGCGGAGCCCGGCCGCCTCCACGCCCGCCCCGGCCGCCGCCACCACCGGCGCCCCCACGGCCACCGCCGCGCCCGCCACCGCGCGCACCACGAGGCTCGAGCGGACCGTGGCGAAGGTCCCACTGCAAGCGGTGGAGACCCGGGGTACCCGGGCCGGTCAGCTCACGGATGACGTTCCCTTCGGGGTCGGCGATCCGCAGGATGGCACCGTCGCTCGCCGGACCGTCGTCGGTGCTCTCGCGAGCCTCTCCGCCGGCCGCGGCGCGTTCCTCGGCTTCGCCGCCGCTCGCGGCGCCCGCCGTCTCCCCCACCAGGTAGCTGATCGTCGCACCGTAGGGCGGGTTCTCGGCCACCCAGCGCTTCTCCCCGAGAAACTGGTCGTCGCTGTACACCCGGTAGCGGAACGCCTCGGCGTTCTCGACGGTGAACAGGTGCAGATCCTTCGCGGCGATCTCCGGGGTGAGCTGCTGCAGCGGCGCTATGTCCATGATGTAGGCGCTGCGCCCGTGGGTTCCCGCCACCAGGTCGCCGTCGCGCGGGTGCACGACGAGGTCGGCGACCGCCACTGTCGGCATGCCGTGCATCAGCCGCAGCCAGGTGCCGCCGCGATCGAAGGAGGCGTAGGCGGCGAACTCGGTGCCGACGAACAGGAGGTCCGGGTTGACCGCGTCCTCGCGGATCACCCGCACGGGCTCGTCGTCGGGAATGCCCGCCGCGATGCTCTCCCAGGTCTCGCCGGCGTCCAGCGTCATGTAGACGTGCGGCGCGAAGTCGTCGCTCCGGTGGCCGTCGAAGGTGGTGTACGCGCGGTCGGCATCGAAGCGGGACGCCACGATGCGCGAGACCCATCGCTTGCCGGTGAGGCCGGGGAAGAACTCGGTCAGGTCGTCCCAGCTCGCACCCCCGTCGCGGGTGCGCCAGACGTTGCCGTCGTCGGTGCCGACGAACAGGAGGCTTTCATCGAGCGGTGATTCGGCGAACGCCGACGCGGTACCGATCTTTTGCGGCTCGCCGCCGCGGAAGTCCGGCCGCGAGCGGGTGAAGGTGGTGAGATCGTCGCTGATCGCCTGCCAGGAGTCGCCGCGGTCGGGGGAGCGCAGCAGCACGTTCCCGGCCATGTACAGCGTGGACGGATCGTGGGTCGAGATGTGGATCGGCGTGTCCCAGTTGAACCGGTAGTCCTCCTCGCCGTCGGGTGCCTCCGGCCGGATGCGGGTGTTCTGCCCGGTTCGCTGATCGTGCCGGATGAGCCCGCCGCCTTGCGACTCCGCGTAGACGATGTTCGGGTCGCTCGGGTCGATGCGGACCTGGAAGCCGTCCCCGGTCATGACCTTGTACCAGTCGGACGTCACGATGCCGATGCCGTTGCGCGTCGCCGAGGGCCCGGCCCAGGACATGTAGTCCTGCACGCCGCCGTAGATGTAGTACGGATCACGCATGTCGACGTCGATGGCATAGAACTGGCCGAGGGCGATCTGGTCGAGAAAATCCCACGAGCTACCCCGGTCGTAGCTCATGTAGATGCCTCCGTCGTTGCCCAGGACGAGGTGATCCGAGTTGGCCGGGTTGATCCACAGATCATGGTGGTCGACGTGCACGTTCATGCGCACGGTCTCGAAGCTCTCGCCACCGTCCTCGCTCACCGACATGGACGAGCCCAGGACGTAGACACGGTCGGCGTCGTTCGGGTCGACCCGGATCTGGCTGTAGTAGAAGGGTCGCGGGTTGGTCGAGTTGACCCAGCGGAAGGTCTCGCCGCGGTCCTCCGAGCGGAAGACGCCGCCGTCTTCCATGCGGCGCGGCCGGGCAGGCGAGGGCGGCAGGTCGGGATCGCGTGGCGGGCCGACGGTGGTGGCCGTCTGCACGATGGCGTAGACGACTTCCGGCTCCGTCGGCGAGACCGCCAGCCCGATGCGGCCCTTCTCGGAGCGGGGCAGCCCGGTGCCGAGCGCCTTCCACGTACGCCCCCCGTCGGTGGTCTTGTGAATGCCGCTCCCCGGCCCGGTCATGGTCTCCGGGTTGCCCCCCGAGAAGCCGTCGCGTCGCACCTGGTAGGTGGCTGCGTACAGCGTCGCGGGATCCTGCGGATCCATCGCCAGGTCGACCACGCCCGTGTCCGTGTCGACGAACAGGATTCGTTCCCAGTTCGCGCCGCCGTCGGTCGTCTTGTAGACGCCGCGTTCCTCGTTGGCGCCCCAGAAGTGCCCCAGGGCGGCCACGTACACCGTGTCGGGGTCGGCGGGGTCGATCAGGATGTCGCCGATGTGATGCGAGTCCTGGAGACCGACGTTCACCCAGCTGGCGCCGCCGTCGGTCGATTTGTACACGCCGTCGCCCCACGAGACGCTGTTGCGGGCGTTGTTCTCACCGGTACCCACCCACAGAACGTCGGGGTTGCGCGGGTGTACGGCGAGGGCACCGATCGAGTTGGTTCTTTCGTTGTCGAAGAGGGGCTCGAAGGTGACCCCGTTGTTCGTCGTCCGCCAGAGCCCGCCGGTCGCGGCCGCCACGAAGATCGTGTGCGGGAAGTCACCGACGACTTCGATGTCGATGATGCGACCCCCCGCTCCGGGAGGGCCGACCGACCTCCAGCGGAAGCTCTCGAGGTGTTCTTGCCGGACCTGCTGTGCCGACAGCAGAGACGGGGCGATCAGCGAGAGCACGGCGGCGACGGCGGCGGTCGCCGCAAGGGCACGGATCTTCATCGGGCCTCCCCGGAGAATGTCGTTGACGGACGATGGGACGGCATCCTAGCAGGCCGCGGTGAACGTATGGCGGGTCTGGGCACGAGGAAGAGGGCAGGGGTTCGCGGCGCCGCGGCGAGGGCGATGCCGCGGCGCGGAAGGGGCGGCACCGCAATGAAAACGGCCCCGGACCGCGATGTGCGGACCGGGGCCGAGATACGGCTGGGTGTGGCGCTCAGAGAGCGGCCAGGGCGGCGTCGTAGTCGGGCTCCTGGGCGATCTCGGGAACCAGCTCGGTGTATTTCACGTTGCCGTCGGTGCCGACGACAACCACGGCGCGGCCGAGGACTCCGGCGAGCGCCCCGTCGACGATCGTCATGCCATAGGCCTCGCCGAACTCGGGGCTGCGGAACGTCGACAGGGTTTCGACATTCTCGATTCCTTCGGCGCCGCAAAACCGGCTCCCGGCGAAGGGAAGGTCGGCGGAGATGCAAAGGACCACGGCGTCCTTGCCGGCCGCCTTCTCGTTGAACGCCCGCACGCTCGCCGCGCATACCGGGGTGTCGATGCTGGGGAAGATGTTGAGCACGACCGTCTTACCGGCGTAGTCGGAGCCCTTCTTCTCGCTCAGGTCAGCGGCGACCAGGGTGAAGTCCGGGGCGTCGCTGCCCACCGCGGGAAGCTCGCCGGAGGTGTTGATGGGATTGCCTTGCAGAGTGATCTGAGCCATGTGTCGGAGTCTCCTGGGGCCGCGGGAGCGAACCCGCGCGCCGGAATTCGAATGGGGGGACGACGGATCGGTGCGGCGCGCCGGAGGTGTCCCGTGCCAGCCGCCAGCGACATTGTGCTACGAAATCCCGTCGGGTGCAGGCGGCCGGGTATGCGCCGAGCACGGGCTTGCACCCCGACGGAGACGGGCGCGCGCGCCGCGGAAGGTTCGCCCCGCATGCCGTTCCGGCGAGTCTGCTAAGCTGACGTGCGAGTTCTCGTCACCCTGCGGCGCGCCTGGAGGTCTTGTTCTCGATGGGTTCTTCTGTCGACGATCGCGCCGTTCTCGACGCCTTCCATCCCGCCGTGGCGGGGTGGTTCCGGGAGGCCTTCGACGCGCCGACGGAGCCGCAGGTGCGCGGCTGGCCCTCGATCCGCGACGGGCGGCACACGCTGATCGCCGCGCCCACCGGTTCGGGCAAGACGCTCGCCGCGTTCCTCGCCGCCATCGACGATCTCGTCGTTCAGGGCCTCGCGGGCGCACTCGAAGACGAGACCCGGGTGGTGTACGTCTCGCCTCTGAAGGCGCTCAGCAACGACATTCACCGCAACCTGGAAAGCCCCCTGGCGGGGATCCAGCGGCAGCTTCTCGAGCGCGGCGACCTGCCGGTGGAGGTGCGCGCCATGGTCCGCAGCGGTGATACGCCGCAAAGCGAGCGGGCGCGCATGGTGAAGACGCCGCCCCACATCCTGGTGACGACGCCGGAGTCTCTGTACCTGCTGCTCACCAGTGACGGCGGCCGCGGCATGCTGCGGACGGCCCGCACGGTCATCGTGGACGAGATCCACGCCATCGCCAACGACAAGCGCGGCTCGCACCTGGCGTTGTCGCTGGAACGCCTCGACGACCTGGCCGGCACGCCGCTGACGCGCATCGGTCTGTCGGCGACGCAGCGCCCGATCGAGAAGGTGGCGCGGTTCCTGATCGGGAACGCGGCGGGCGAAGGCGCCGGGCTCGGAGGCAACGGAGACGTAGCCCGAGCAACGGAGAGGGCCAAGGGGGAAGCGGTGGCGATCGAGTTGCCCTGCACGATCGTCGATTCCGGCCATCGCCGGGAGATGGACATCGCCCTCGAGATGCCGCCCTCGCCGCTCGAGGCCATCATGTCAAACGAGGTCTGGGAGGAGGTCTACGCCCGCCTGGCCCAGCTCATCGAGGAGCACAGCACGACGCTGATCTTCGTCAACACCCGCCGGTTGGCCGAGCGGGTTGCCCACCACCTGAGCGATCTCGTCGGCGAGGACAGCATCGCAGCGCATCACGGATCGCTGTCCCGCGAGCAGCGCCTCGACGCCGAGCAGCGCCTCAAGGCCGGGACGCTCAAGTGCATGGTGGCGACCGCGTCTCTCGAGCTGGGCATCGACATCGGCGACGTCGACCTGGTGTGTCAGCTCGGATCCACCCGCTGGATCGCGACCATGCTGCAGCGCATCGGGCGTTCCGGGCACACCTTGGCCGGGACACCCAAGGGGCGGATCTTTCCGCTCAGCCGCGACGAGCTGGTCGAGTGCGTTGCGCTGCTCGACGCGGTCCGCCGCGGTGAGCTCGATACGCTCATCATTCCAGAGAAGCCGCTCGATATCCTGGCCCAGCAGATCGTTGCGGAGGTCGGGGCGGGGGAGCGGCACGAGGACGAGCTGTTCACGATCATGCGGGGCGCCGACCCGTTCCGTGAGTTGAGCCGCGACGAGTTCGACGACGTCGTGGCCATGTTGGCCGACGGATTCTCGACCCGCCGCGGCCGCCGTGGCGCCCATGTCCACCACGACCAGGTCAACGGCAGGCTGCGGCCGCGCCGCGGGGCGCGGCTGGCGGCGCTGACCTCCGGCGGCGCCATCCCCGACGTGGCCGACTTTCGCGTCATCCTTGAGCCGGCCGGCACGTTCGTCGGCACGCTGGATCAGGACTTCGCCATCGAGTCGTTGCCGGGCGACATCTTTCAGCTGGGCAACCAGTCGTACCGCATTCTCCGCATCGAGTCGCAGGGCGTGCTGCGGGTCGAGGACGCCCGCGGCCTGCCGCCGACGATCCCGTTCTGGTTCGGCGAAGCTCCCGGACGGAGCGCCGAGCTTTCGTACGCGGTCTCGCGGCTGCGGCAGGAGATTGCCGACGAACTGGCGGCCACCGACGAGCTGACGGCCACCGACGAGCTGGCGGCAGCCGACGACGCGACCGGCAGGGAGGCGGTTTCCGTTCGGCCTGCGGACGAGGAGACCCTGGCGCGAGTCGCCGGCCGCCTGGTCGAGCGACTGGGGATTTCCCGTGCCGCCGCCGATCAGCTGGTCGAGTACCTCGCCGCGGGGGAGGCTGCGCTCGGGGGCATGCCGACGCAGGAGCGCCTGATCATCGAGCGCTTCTTCGATGACGCCGGCGACATGCACGTTGTCGTCCATTCGCCGTTCGGCAGCCGGCTGAACCGCGCCTGGGGGCTGTCGCTGCGCAAGCGATTCTGCCGGTCCTTCAACTTCGAGCTGCAGGCGGCGGCCACCGAAGACGCCATCATCTTGTCGCTCGGGCCGACCCACAGCTTTCCGCTCGAGGACGTCTTCAAGTTCCTGCACGCGTCGTCGGTGCGCGACATACTGATCCAGGCGTTCCTCGATGCGCCGATGTTCCCGACGCGCTGGCGCTGGAACGCCCAGCGCGCCCTGGCGGTCTTGCGCTGGCGCGGCGGCAAGCGGGTGCCCCCTCAGCTGCAGCAGATGGACGCCGAAGACCTCATAGCGGTGGTGTTTCCCGACCAGCTCGCCTGCCTGGAGAACATCGCCGGCGACCGTGAGATCCCCGACCATCCACTCATCCACCAGACGATTCGTGATTGCCTCGAAGAGGCGATGGACATCGATGCTTTGGAGGACCTGCTCGAGCGCATCGCGGCGGGCCGCATCGAGCTGGTGGCGCGCGACCTGCGGGAGCCCTCGCCACTGGCCCACGAGATCATCGGGGCGCGACCCTACGCGTTCCTCGACGACGGCGAGGCCGAGGAGCGGCGCACGCTGGCCATTCGCACCAGCCGCTGGATGGATCCGCGCACCGCGGCCGACCTCGGCAATCTCGACGCCGCCGCCATCGCAAGAGTACGCAACGAGGCGTGGCCTCAGGTGCGTAACGCGGACGAGCTGCACGATGCCCTGATGCTGCACGGATTCGTCACCGAGGCCGAGGGGCTGCGAGGGGACGTCGAGTCCTTTGCCCCCGCCCCCGATCCCGCCGATGCCGATGCCGCCGATGCCGATGCCGCCGAGGCGGAGGCCGCCGGATGGCTCGCCCACTTCGACGAACTGGCGAATCAGCGCCGGGCGGCCCGACTGTGGCCCGACGACGCCCGTCGGCGCGAAAGTTGCCTGTGGGTGGCGGCGGAGAGGCTCCCGGAGCTACAGGCGCTCTACCCCTCCGCCGTCGTCGAGCCCGAGCTGGCGGTGCCCGAGCGGCTCCTGCGCCGCAGCTGGACGGACGAGGAGGCCGCCGTCGAGATCGTCCGCGGTCGTATGGAGGGCCTCGGCCCCACCACGGCGGCGGAGCTGGCGAGGACGATGTCGGTTCCCGAGTCGGTGGCCGACAAGGCATTGATCATGCTCGAAGGCGAGGGCTTCGTGCTGCGTGGCGAGTTCACCGGCGGGCACGGGCTCGAGTGGTGCGAGCGCCGCCTGCTGCAACGCATCCACCGTTACACCATCAACCGGCTGCGGGCGGAGATCGAGCCGGTGGGGAGCCGCGAGTTCATCAGCTTTCTGCTCGCCTGGCAGCGGGTGGCCGGTGACGAGCCGGCGCAGGGGGCCGAGAGCCTTTCGGGCATCGTCGAGCAGATCGAGGGATTCCCGGCGCCGGCGGCGGCCTGGGAAGCCGAGATTCTGCCCGCGCGGCTACCGGACTACGACCCGGTTTGGCTCGACGCGCTGTGTCTGGCGGGACGGCTTGCCTGGGGGCGCATGCCGCCGCCGCCGTCTGGCAGCGGGCGCAACGGCGAGGGTCGCCGCAGCGGCCCGATCCGCGCCACGCCGACCGCGTTGCTGCGCCGCGATCTGCTCGCCACCTGGCAGTCGTTCGCCACGTCGCCACAGCCCGCGGAGCTGTCGCTCTCGGGAGAGGCGCTCGCGGTGCTCGACCACCTGCGCGAACGCGGCGCGTCCTTCTTCCACGAGCTCGCTGCCGGCGCCGGCCTCCTCGACACCCAGCTGGAGACGGCCCTGGGCGAGCTCGTTGCCTGGGGGGTGATCACCGCCGACAGCTTCACCGGCATGCGGGCCCTTCTGGTGCCGTCGAGCAAGCGCCCGCCCAAGCGCGGCGGGCGGCGCAAGGGCTCTGTCGCCCTCTTCGGCGTGGAGAACGCCGGCCGTTGGTCGTTGTTGTGGCCCGAAGCCGAGGCGGCGGAGTCGGACCCGCCGGCGGAGGCCCGAGCCGGGGTGAGCTCCGAGGACGCGCTGGCGCGCTGGGACCAGGTCGAGGACGTCGCTCGGGTACTGCTTCGTCGTTGGGGCGTGGTCTTCCGCCGGATTCTGGAGCGCGAGGGCAAGCTGCCGCCCTGGCGTGACCTGCTGCGCGTATACCGTCGCCTGGAGGCCCGGGGCGAGATCCGTGGCGGTCGGTTCGTCGAAGGCTTTTCCGGCGAGCAATTCGCGCTGCCGGAGGCCATCCCGATGCTACGCAAGGCCGGTCGTACATCGGCGGGAGGAATGGTCTCGATCAGCGCGGCCGATCCGCTCAACGTCGTCGGCATCCTGACGCCGGGCGACCGGGTTCCCGCCCTGGCCGGCAACCGCATCCTTTACGACGGCGGCATTCCGATCGCGACCCTGGTGGGCGGCGAGGTGTCCTTTCTCGTCGACCTCGACGTCGGCGCCCAATGGGAAGCGAAGAACCAACTCGTCCGGCGCACCGTGCCGCCGCAGCTGAGGGCGTACCTCGGGAGGTCGGCGTGATACGGAGGGTCGGCATGATACGGAAGGTCGGCATGCTACGGGAGGTCGGCGTGATACGGAAGGTCGCCGCCATGCTCGTGGTCGCGATGGGTGCTCCGCATGCCGTGGCGGCGACGCAGCAGGCGCAGCTCGAGGTGCCCACCGGGCGCGCCGGGATCGCCGAGGCGCTGCAATACCTGCGTGACTCCGAGCCGGACACCCTGGCCGAACAGATCGCCCTGTGCGAGATTCCGGCGCCACCCTTCAACGAGGCGGAGCGTGCCGAAGCCTACCGGCAGAGGTTCGAAGCCCTCGGCCTCGACGACGTCGAGATCGATGCCGAAGGGAACGTCCTCGGCAGGGCCGGCGACGGCGACCCGACGGTCGTGATCTCGGCCCACCTGGACACGGTGTTTCCGCCCGGCACGGATGTGACGGTAAGGCGCGAGGGATCGCGATTGATCGGGCCCGGGATCGGCGACGACTGTCGCGGTTTGGCGGTGGTGCTGGCGGTCGCCGGCGCGATCCGCCGCTTCGAGATCGAGCCGGTCGGAACGCTGGTTTTCGTCGGCACCGTGGGTGAAGAAGGACCGGGAGATCTGCGCGGCGTCAAGCGCCTCTTCGCCGAGACCCTGGCCGATCGCGTCGACTACTTCGTTTCCGTCGATGGCGCCGGCAGCTCGGTGACCCACGCGGCCGTGGGGAGCAACCGCTACGAGGTGACGTTCCGCGGCCCCGGCGGGCACAGCTACGGTGCTTTCGGGATGCCCAATCCGATTCACGCGCTGGGGCGCGCCATCTCGAAGCTCGCCGATTTCGAGGTGCCGACTGATCCCAAGACGACCTTCAGCGTCGGGCTCGTAGAGGGCGGGACGTCGGTCAACTCGATTGCCTTCGAGACCACCATGACCGTAGATCTGCGCTCCGAGAGCCCGACGTCGCTCGCGGATCTCGACGCAGCCTTCCGCGCCGCCGTGCGGGAGGCGCTGGTGGAAGAAAACGCGCGCTGGAACGACGACGTCGAGCTCACGGTCGAGATCGCCTCGATCGGCGTGCGGCCGGCCGGCGAGCAGCCGCTTTCGGCGCCGATCGTGCAGGCCGCCCTGGCGACGGCGGAGGAACTCGGGTTTCGAGCCGAGGCTTCGGCATCAAGCACCGATTCCAACATCCCGATGAGCCTGGGTGTTCCGGCGGTGACGATCGACGGAGGAGGATCCGGGCGCGGCGCCCACTCACTCGACGAGTGGTTCGACACTACCGACAGCCACGTCGGGACCCAGTGGGCTTTCCTGCTGGCCCTCACCCTCGCGGGGTTGCAATAGGACGGCTTCCAGACCGGCGTAACCCTGTATTCCGGCACCGCACGCGGCTCGCGCGGCACCCTTGACCCCGTCGCCGTCTGTTGTACCGTGACGGCGGATGTTTGCGGCTTCCTCCCCGTGCTCTTCTCTCCGAGGTCCCTCATGATCAGGTTTCCGCGCAACCTTCCTCGATACTCGGTCACCGCGACCCTCGCGCTCGCGCTGACCGTCCCCGTTCTGGCGTACTCGGCCGAGCCGGCGCAATCAGGAGCGGCCGGTGCACGAGGCCCGGCGCAGGCGATGACGTCGGAACCTGCGCCGACCTACGGCGGAATCGCCGGCAGTGCCTTCGCTCGCACAGGGCGGGCCTCGGCGTCTGCCGCAGCCGCCATCGCGGCGACCAGCGACGCGGCGGTCGACGCGGTATCCGGGATGACGTTCCGCAACATCGGGCCCGCCATCATGGGCGGGCGCGTGGCCGACCTTGCCGTCGTCGAGGACGACCCGTCGGTGTTCTACGTCGGGTTGGCCAGCGGCGGAGTCTTCAAGACGGTCAACCGGGGGACGAGCTTCGAGCCGGTGTTCGACGATCAGCCGACCGCGTCGGTCGGCGACGTCACCGTGTCGCAGCAGAACCCGAATCTCGTCTGGGTCGGCAGCGGTGAGCCCAACAACCGGCAGAGCAGCCCGTATGGCAACGGCGTGTACCGGTCGCTGGACGGTGGCAGGAACTGGAGCCACATGGGGCTGGACGAGACCCGCCACATCGGCCGCATCCAGATCGACTACCACGACAACGACACCGTCTACGTCGCGGCGCTCGGCCACCTGTGGGGCCCGAACGAGGAGCGCGGTGTCTTCCGCACCCGCGACGGCGGGGAAACCTGGGAGAGGGTGCTGTTCGTCAACGAGGACACCGGTGTCGTCGATCTGGCGATGGACCCGCAGGATCCCAAGACGCTCTTCGCGGCGGCCTACCAGCGGCGCCGGACCGCCGGTGGTTTCAGCGGCGGCGGCCCGGGCAGCGGGATCTATCGATCGTTCGACGGCGGCGATACCTGGGAGCGCCTGTCCGATGGCCTGCCGACGGCCGCTATGGGTCGTATCGGTCTCGACATCTACCGACGCGACGGCAACCTGGTGTACGCCACCGTCGAGGCCGGGCAGGGCCGCGGTGGTGTGTATCGCTCGCAGGACCGTGGCGACACCTGGGAGCACCTGAGCACGCAGAACAACCGGCCGATGTACTACAGCCAGATCCGCGTCGATCCTTCCGACCCGCAGCGGATCTACTCCGGCGGCTCGAGCTTGTTCGCTTCCGAGGACGGCGGTCGCACGTTCCGCGGCGATGCGGCGGCGGGGGTGCACCTCGATCACCACGCCATGTGGATCGACCCGAACAACTCCGACCACATCATTCTCGCCGGCGATGGCGGCGTCTCCGTGACCTTCGACCGCACCGAGACCTGGCGGCAGCTGCGCAACATGGTGATCTCGCAGTTCTACGAGATCGGGGTCGACATGCGGGATCCCTACTACGTCTGCGGCGGCCTGCAGGACAACGGCTCCTGGTGCGGCCCGAGCCGGACCCTCACCAACCTCGGGATTCGTAACCGGGACTGGTACAACATCGGCGGCGGCGACGGCTTCTACGTGCGCATCGACCCGGAGGATTCCAGCATCCTGTTTGCCGAGTCGCAGGGCGGCAACATCAACCGTCGCAACGTCACCACCGGTGAGAGCCAGCGGATTCGCCCGTTGCCGCGCGCCCAGGGTGCCGGCCCCGACACCGGCGAAGATGTCGACTTCGCCTGGAACTGGAACACACCGTTTCTGATCTCGGAGCACGACAACAGCGTCATCTACGTGGGCTCGTCGCACCTGATGAAGAGCACGGACCGTGGACTGAGCTGGGAGGCGATCAGCCCGGACCTGACGACCGGCGTGGACCGCGACGACCTCGAGATCATGGGCTCCCTCGTGCGCCGCGGGCAGACGCTCTCGGCGAACGACGGAATCAGCGGCTACGGAAACCTGACGACGATCAGCGAGTCCCCCGTGAATCCGAACGTGCTGTACATCGGCACCGACGACGGCAACATCCAGGGCACCCGCGACGCGGCGAGTTGGACGCTTTTGAGTGGTGACATGCCCGGCTTGTCGGCGCCCGATACGGTCGTTACCCGCGTCGTCGCTTCCCGCCATGCCGAGGGTCGCGTCTATGCCACCTTCGACGGGCATGAGCGGGACGACTACAGGCCGTACGCCTATCGCAGTGACGACTACGGCACCACCTGGACGCCGATCGTTTCCGGCCTGCCGGACGGTTGGACGGTGAACGTGATCGTCGAGCATCCGCGCAACGAGAACCTGCTCTTTCTCGGCAGCGAGGTGGGAGTGTTCGTATCGATCGATCGCGGCGACACCTGGGCGCAGCTCAAGAACAACCTGCCGACGGTGCCGGTCGACGACATCGTCATCCACCCGCGTGAAAACGACCTCGTGCTGGGGACGCACGGCCGCGGCATCTGGATCATGCACGACATCACGCCGCTCGAGGAGATGAGCGACGCGGTGCTCAACGCCGACGCCCACCTGTTCTCTGCGCCGCGTGCCACCCAGTGGCGCATCGCCAACTGGCAGGAATGGAATCCGGGAATCTGGCGGGTACCCAATCCACCGGCCGGGGCGATGATTCGTTACTACCTGAGGGAAGACGCACCCACCCCGCGGCCCGCAGAAGGTGCCCGCGGTGCGGGGCAGCGCGGCGGCCAGGGCGGTGGCTTCGCTGGTTTCGGCGGACGGGGTGGGGGCAATCAGACGCCGCCGCCGGCGCCGCCCGCACCCCCGGAACCCACCGTGACGCTGACGGTGCTCGACGCCGACGGCAACTTCGTGCGCGAGTTCGAAGGCCCGGGGCGGGCCGGCGTGCAGACGGCCGTGTGGGACATGCGCATCGCCGACGCCTACGTCCCGGCAGCGGGAGCGACCGGTGGTGGTCGCGGCGGCCGAGGCGGCGGTGGGCGCCGCGGACCGCAGGTCCTTCCGGGGACCTACACGGTTCGGCTCGAGGCCGGCGGTCGCACCGTCGAGACGACCGTCGATGTCGCCCTCGATCCTCGCCTCCAGGTGACGAGGGACGTCCTGCAAGCTCGCCAGGCGGCCCTGATGGACGCGTATCACCTGGCGAAGCCGTTGTATGACGCCCAGCAGGCCATGAGTGCGATCAACGGACAGCTCGCCGAAGTGCGCGAGCTTGCCGGCGACGAGGCGCCCGAGGATATCCGCACGACCCTGGGAGACATCACCCGCGACGTCCGACTGATACAGCAGCGCATGCAGCAGGTCGGCCAGGGCGCCGGAGCCGCGAACGCGATTCAGAGCTTCGTCGGCCCGCCCACCGAGGATCAGCTGTGGCAGATCGACCGCTCCTGGCGTGATCTGCCCGGCGTGATCGAGTCGATCAACGAGGTGATCGTCGATCGCATGCCGGGACTCGTCGGCATGGTGTATCAGCCGGGCGTGGGCCCGCAGCCGATCGCGACCGTCGACGTGCCGACCCGACCGGCCCGCTAAGATCAGAGGGTCGGTTCTTACGCGGCTGACGGCGCGGGCGTGAGGCGCCCGCGTCGGCCGCGGCATGTGCGCACGGGTGACGAGATGACGGTTTCGGCGGCGCCACGCTTGTTCTGGCTAGTGACTGTCGTCGCCGCCGCTGTTTTGCCGACTGCAGGCGGCGCCCTGGAGCCCCAAGCCCCAGAGCAGGAGCAGCAGGTCGTCGAACCGCCCGCCGAGCCGGTGGCCGACCTGCGGATCGTACGGATCGCCGTGACCCCCTCACCGCTACGCAACGGGCTGTCCGCCACGGCAAGCGTCTTGGTCCACAATCGTTCGCCGTTCGTCGTGACCGGCAGGATCGCGGTGGAGCTGACCCACGACCGGGCCACCCGCCTGCCGTTACCGCTTCACCGGGAGCTGTATTACCTCGAACCGGACGCACTCGCCGAGGTGACGTTCGAGGTGCCGGCGGTGACGTTGGACGCCTCGCCCTACACCTTCTTCGCCACCGTCGATGTGCTGGGCGAGGTCGACGAGGACGACAAAGCCAACAACACCGCGTGGGAGCGTCTCTCGGTGTGTGAGGGACCGGATGTCGTCGAGGCCGCCGATGGCTTCGACAACGATTGCGACGGCATGACGGACGAAGGGATCGGCGAGACGGCCGACCCCGCCGCGGCGCTGCGAATGTTGCGGGCGCTACAGCGGCAGGCGGCACTGGACGGTGTCTTGCTCATCTACGCGACGCCCCGGTTGTTCGCCCCCGACCCGGTGGAGTACGCGGCGCAGCTGCAAAGCGAGGAGGGCCCCTTCCTCGGTGTTCGCAACGGTACCGACGTATCGGCAGACTTCGCCGAAGATGCCCCCGAAACGCAGCTGCGGCTGGTGGACTGGAACGGCGGCGACCTTCGCAGCGGCGACCTGGTCAGCCTGCGCGCCCGGCGGGCGTTCGTCGTCGCCGAAGGCGGCGGCGGAGGGCGCCTCATCGCGCGCGATCGTTTTCGCGAGCGAGAGCGTCTGCTTTCCGTCGTCTTCGGCGGTGCGTCGGGCGCCGCCGGTGGCCCTGGCGCCATCGCCGGGGGGATCATCAGCGACGGTGACATGATCGCCCTGGCGTCTTCGACCGGACACTTCTTGAGCGCCGAGCAGGGGGGTGGCGGCCCCGTCAGCATCGACCGCGCCGAGGCCAGCGGTTGGGAGCATTTCACCCTCCGGCTCAGAGAGCAGGAGCCATGAGCGTCTTTCGAGCCGAGTTGAACCGCGACACCTCGGCGGACACCGACATCCACGATCTAACAGCGGATGTGGCCGAGGTCGTCCGCGCCTCCGGGATCGACGAGGGCAGCGTGCTGGTGTTCACGCCGGGATCGACCGCCGCGATCACGACGATCGAGTTCGAGAGCGGCGCGGTTGCCGACCTGGCGCGGGCGGTGAATCAGCTCGCTCCGACCGGCGCCCACTACGACCATGACGCTCGCTGGGGCGACGGCAACGGCTACTCGCACGTGCGCGCCGCTCTGCTCGGTCCCTCCCTGGTCGTGCCACTGATCGACGGGGAGCTCGCCCTCGGTACCTGGCAGCAGATCATCCTGTGCGACTTCGATAACCGGCCGCGAAGCCGACGGATCATCGTTCAGGTTTCGTGCTGACCGCGTTCGGCTTACGTTTCTTTACACGAAGTCACTCCCGGCGGCGAATCTTTTTCTTCGCGGCATCCGTTCCTTTGGGCAGGGAGCGGCAACGAATGCGGGCGCGAAACGGAGGTCGGTGATGAGACATCGAATCGTCGGAGTCGGCTTGGCAGCGCTGGTTATCGGGAGCGGCGCCGTCTTTGCGGCGCAAGGCGCGGGCGCCGACGGCGCCTCGCGGGCGGGCGAGCACGAGACGGCCGCCCAGTCCGCAACCGAACACACCCCGGAGCTCGAGGCGCAGCTCGATATGCTGCGGCGTGCGACGGCGCGGTTTCGCGACCATCAGGTGGCGGTGGACGAAGGCTACGTCTTGGTTGCCGGCGACGGGCCGCTGATGGGAGAACACTGGGTCCGCCGCGACCTCGTCGACAGGCCCTTCGACATCGAGTCGCCATCGACGCTGCAATACCTCGAGATCGACGGCGAGTACGTGCTCACCGGGGTCGCCTACACGGTCTACCGGGCCCCGGATGAGCCCCTCCCCGACGGGTTTTTCGGCGACCTCGACGCCTGGCACGTCCACGACATGATCAAGATCTCGATGACGACCACGGAGGAACGCCCGTTGCTGCGCTGGCTCACCGAGCGCCGGATTGCCAACGGCCGGACGCAGTGGAGCGAGGATCGTGCCGAGCTCACCATGGTGCACGCCTGGGTGTGGGTGGAGAATCCCGACGGCGTATTCGCGCAGGACCATCGGCTCATCCCGTATCTGCGCGTCGGTTTACCTCATCAGTGGGGGATGGATGCGAGCCTGGAGGCAGCCCGGGGCGCCGCGCTGCTCTCGGAAGAAGCCTGCAGGTCCGAGGTGCGTAGGACGAGCTGGCTCGCCGGTACCGATTGGCGTCAGCGGCGTCAGCTGCGCTCCTCCTGCGCGGCGGCGACCGCGGCGGTACGGGTGGCACTCGACGATCTCGAAGGCCGGTTTCCTTCCACGGACCCGACATTCTTCAACGCTTCGGCCGAACGAGCCTGGCACGGCTATCTCGAGGCCCGCGCCGCTGTACTCACGACAGAGCAGGCGGCGAGATTGTCGGTGGGCATCGAGCACCCGGAGGGACACGGCGGCCACTAGCAAAGCAGGCCGTGGCGGAAGTGTGATGGGCCTTGGCGGCCACGGCCTTCTCGCGCTGGGCGCGGGCGGTCGAGGTTTCGTGAGCGCGCGGATACAATCGACGGACGGTGCCTGACCTTCCGACGGTGCCGCCCCACTCATGTCCGATCTGCGTACCCCCATCCTCGTCTTCGCCGCGGCGTTGCTGCTTGCGCCGATGCCGGAGCCCGCCTTGGGGCAGGAAGGTGCGCAGCAGACGGAGCCGTCCCCGGCGCCTGCGGGCGAGCAGGAGCCTGCGATCGAAGGGCCGCAGGATCTCGCGCCGATCCAGCCGACGGACATCCAGGCCGAGGCCGAGGCGACCGTTCGACGGTTGGGAGACGTCGATGCCGGAATCGCCGAAGGCGCCCGGCTCGAGAGTTTTCGCCAGTCTCTCGACGGGCTGCGAACGCAGTTCCAGACCCTGGAGGATCGCTACGGCAGCGTTGATGAGCGCACCATACTGGCGAGTCGAATCGAAAACGCCCTTGCCGGATGGGCGGTCTTCGAGGGGCAGGTGTCTCCTCCCCTGGAGGCGATCAGCGCCCGCTATCTCGAGACGCAGGAGCAGCTCGACGAGTTGGCTGCGGAACGCGCGCGATGGGAGGCTACACTCGACGCCCTGACGGCTGACGAGGACCTGCCCGCGGACGTTGCTGCGGACCTGGGCGGCCGCGTGACCGACACGCTGAGCGGAATCGCCGAAACCCGGTCCCGTCTGCAGCAGCGATCCGACGAGGTGCTGACGCTGCAGAACGACCTCGCGGCGCTCGGTGCCGACGTTGCCCAGAGGATCAGCTACCTGGAGCTGCTCGCCGCCAACGTTCGGCGCCGCGTCTTGGCGCGCGACGCAGCGCCGATCTGGAACCTGGGGTCGGGCGAGGTGGCGGCGCTCGGCAGCGAGGCGCGCGACGCCCTCGGGGATCGGTTGCGGATATCCAGGCAGTTCTTCGCCGATCGCCCGGAGCAGACAGCCGCCCTGTTCGTCACGTTCCTGTTGTTCGTGGCCGTTGGCTTCGTCATGCGGCGACGTTCCCGCCGGTGGGGTGATGTTGCCGGGACCGAGGCTCTCTACGAGATGCTCGAGCGGCCGGTTTCGCTGGCGATGATCTTCACCTTGTTGTCGGCATCGTGGTTCTACTCGAGCATGCCGACCACGGTCGTCGATCTTTTCTTGTTGGTGACCCTCGTGCCTGTCCTCAGGTTGGCGCCGGGTCTGCTCGAGGCGGAGGATCGGCCGACGCTCTACGGCCTGCTGGCGGTGTACGCGGCGATGCGATTGACGGCCCCGATGGCGCAGGGGACCGCGTTGCGCCGCCTGAGCCTGCTGCTACTGACCACGGCGGCGCTGGTCGGACTGGTACGTTTCGCCAGACGGCGATTGAAAGCGATGACCGCTGCCAGGGGGGCTTCCTGGAGAGCGGCCGGGGTGATCGCGCGGCTCGCGATCCCGCTGTTGGTGGCTGGTGTCGCCGCGAACCTGCTCGGCTGGGTGAGGTTGGCCTGGGTGATCATTTCGGGGTCGATCCTGAGCGCCTACGCCGCCGTGATCTTATGGCTCTTCGTCGGTGGCGCATCGGGGGTCGCGGCAGTGTTGCCGCTCTCGCGGGTCGGAAACGCATTGCCGAGCATTCGTCGCAAGGGCCCTGCGGTAACCCGTGTGCTGGTCACCATCGTCCGGTTGGCGGCTATCTGGATATGGGTGGACGCTACGCTCTCGTGGTTCCTGTTGCGCGCACCCGTCGAGGACCAACTGCGGCGGTTCTTCCAGGTCGACCTGGGCGTCGGCGGTTTTCAGATCACCGTCGGCGATGTGGTGGCGGCCGTCCTCGTCCTGATCGTCACCCCACTGATATCCCGGCTCGTGCGGTTCTTCTTCCTGGAAGAAGTGCGGCCCCGCCTGGCCCTGCCGACCGGCTCCGCCGACGGGATCAACTCGCTCATCCACTACACCATCATCACCATCGGGATCCTGGTTGCCGCTACCGCCGCTGGGTTCAACGCCACCCAGCTTACGGTCGTTGCCGGGGCCCTCGGTGTGGGCATCGGCTTCGGTCTGCAGAACATCGTAGGCAACTTCATCTCGGGGCTGATTCTCATTTTCGAGCGGCCGATATCGGTCGGCGACCGGATATCCGCCGGGAACACCCAGCAAGTGGGCGTGGTCACCCGTATCGGCATCCGGGCGAGCACCGTGCGAACCTTCGACGGCTCAGAGGTCGTTGTTCCCAACAGCGATCTGATCTCCAAGGAGGTCGTCAACTGGACGTTGTCCGACATGCAGCGGCGCCTCGAGATGAAGGTCAACATCGAGTACGGTGCCGACCCCCGCCGCGTCATCGAGTTGCTCGGCACCGTGGCCGACGAGCACCCCGACGTGCTGTCTGAGCCGTCCCCGGTCGCGGTCTTCGACGGCTTCGGCGACAGCTGGCTGGCGTTCCGGCTGCTGTACTGGGTGCCGATGGAAGACCTGCTGCGGATCAAGACCGAGATGAGCTTGGGGGTCGACGATGCGCTGCGTGGAGCGGGGATCGAGGTTGCCGTACCGCGACGGCGGCTGGAGATCGAGTCCGACTCCGGCGAGCGCCGTGACGGCGATGCGCTCGATCAGTCCTGAGGCCGCTGGCGAACCTCCTGCCGCGCCTCGTACATCTGCATCAGCCGATCGTAGGCGATGTAGTACTTGTAGATGTTGCTGACGTACTGCACCGTTTCGCGCCCGATCTCTTGCGCCGCGACCACCTCGACGTTCCGAAACCAGACATCCGGGTCGAGGCCGAGGTCGGCAGCTTTCTCTCGCAGACCGGCGACGCGGGCCGGGCCGGCGTTGTAGGCGGCGAACGAAAACAGCCCCTTGTCGAGCTCGGTCAGGTTCGGAGCGTCGGCGAAATAGCGATCGTGAATGAACCGCAGGTACTTGATCCCGGCGTGGATGTTGTTCTCGACATCCTCGATGTTCGGGATCCCGACGTTCGGGTCGGCTGCCGTAGAGGGCAGCAGCTGCATGACGCCGATCGCGCCGGCGGGTGAGCGAACGCTCTGGTCGAGGCGCGACTCCTGGTATCCCTGAGCCGCCACCAGGAGCCACGGCATGTCGTACTCGTCGCCGTACCGCTGGAAAATCGCGATCAGGTCCTCGAAGCGGGTCCGCCCTTCCTCGTTCAGGGCCCGCTCGGCCCATTTCGTGTCGCGCAGATAACGGTTGAACGCCATGTTGCCCATCAGGGTTCCGCGCTTGTGGTCGACGACGAACTCGTTGAGCGCGGCCGCGAGCTGCGGGCTGTTCTTGCGGAACGCCCAGCCGATCCGCTGGTCGGTGGCGACGGCGAGGTCGTCGTGGAGCACGAGGTCGTCGTAGATCTGACCCCAGAACTCGGCCTTGTGGCTGTCGACGACGACGATGGGGACCAGTCCGGCGTTGACCATCTCGAGCAGGTCTTCGTCTTCGAGTACTTCGGGTGCGGCGGACAACGTGATCTCGGCCTTGCCTTCAGCGGCGAAACGTTCGTTGAGGCGCACCAGGCTGCTGTGATAGCTGCTCGACGGGCGCACGTAGACCTCCTTGCCGCTGAGGTCGTCGAGGCTGGCGAGCTGCGGTGAGTCCGGGCCGGTGACGACGATCTCTTTGACCCCCTCCATGAACGGGTCGGAGAAATCGACAACCTCCTGGCGCTCCGGCGTGATGCTGATGTTGCCGAGGGCGATGTCGCCATAGCCTTCAGCGACACCCGAAACGAGCTCGTCGCGCGCCGCCGGGATCATGACCACGTGCACCTTGAGGTGGCCGGTGCCGAGCTTCTCGTTGATTTGCTCCTCGAACATCTTCGCGCCCTCGTAGGAGATGCCGCGCTGGTCGGGACCGTCGAGGAAGTAGAAGGTCTTGCTCATCGGTACCAGGGCACGAATGACGCGGCGCTCGATCATCATGTCGAGATCGCCGGTCCACGTCTCCGACAGGAGCCCCGGTTCTTCGATCTCATCGCCCGAGGCCGATCGGGACAGGCCGCTTCGCGGAGCCTGGGCTCGGGCGGATGATTCCCCGCCCGTCACGGATGACGGCGCGCCGGCGTCGGCGCCGGCCTCCGCCGGGCCGGTCTCTTCGCCGTTCCCCGGATTTCCGCCGCAGGCCGTAGCCAGGATCGTCAGCGGCAAGGGAAGCAACGCGGCGATCAGAAGGAGGCGCAGGGTCGGGTTGACGAACGCCTTCGAGGCGATCCGAACGGTGACGGGCATGGACGTATCCTCCATCGCGAACCCGGTGGGGCTGCGGTCCCCGGTGTGTGGCTCGAGCCGCCGGACGCGGCGCATTCTTGCAGGATCGACCTACAGTATCGCAAAGGCGGTCGAGAATCCGGTGCCCGGCAGCCGCTGGCTACTCAGAAGCGGCCCACCCACGAAGCGATTGCGCTGATACCGGGAGCATCGAACCCCGACCCGTGCAGGCGGTAGTTGCGGTCGAAGATGTTGTTGATCGCGAACGTGAGCTCGTTGCGGTTGTTGATGTTGAAGCCGCCCCGCAGCGACGCCGTCCACCATGCCGGGGTCTCGCTGAACAGCGGGTTGCCCTCGAGCGTCGGCCCGAGGACGCGTTGCTGGACTTCTTCGAGCGTCTCCCCGGTGGGCAGCAGAATCCCGTTGTCCACCACCCCGAGGTCGACCGCGCCGTTCTCGAAGTACGTGGCGATGCTGTCGGCGTCGCGAAACGCGCCGATCCGCGTGTCCTCGAAGTCCGCCGGGTTGAAACGATTCTGCGCCAGCATCCCGATGAAGACGCCCTCGAGGAAGAGCCGTCCGCCCGACTGGTTCCACCGCAAGATAACGTCGAAGTGGTCGGGGGCGATCTTGCGGGCCCAGAAATCGGTGTCGAGCTCGCGCCCCCGCTGCACGCCGCCCTTGAAGATCAGCAGCATGGCGCTGTTGATCTCCCGCTCGAACAGCCACTCGATACCCCACACGCGAGAGCGGCCGATGTTGGCGCGTGACACCACCGGGTCGGGATCGACGGCGACGAATATCCGGCCGACATCGTCCTGGGCGGTGATCGTCTCGCCGCCGATGGTCTGGCCGACGACGTCGCCGGGAACGATCATCGTGCGGCGGGAAATCGAGTCGGTCAGCTCGCTGTCGAAGAAGGCGAAATCGAACCGGGTGCGCTCGTCGCGCCAGCGGAAGCCGGTCTCGAAGCTCCACAGCAGCTCGGCAGAGAGATCTTTCCACGGCAGGCCGGTGCTCACCGCACCGCTGCTGGCCGAGTCACCGATCAGCGCACCGTAGGCAACCGCTTCCTGCGGCGCTACCTCGAAGCCCCCACCGGTGAGCCCGGTCTCGGCGAAGTCGAACAGGCTGGGGGCGCGGAAGCCCCGGGCGACCCGCCCGTAGACGCTCGCCTGCTCGGTGAGCTGGTAGGTCGTGCCGACGTTGAAGGTGAGATCGGAAAAGCTCTCCTCGCTGTCGGGCACGACCGGCTCGCCGTCGATGATGTTGTCGGCGGCGCTGATGGCGGCGCGAAAATACGAAAAGCGGACACCGCCACTGAGCTGCATTCTGTCTTCCAGCAACGACCAATCGTCGAGGACGAATACGCCCAGCGAGGTGTAGCGCGAGCCGTTCGGCACCCGCGGGCGGGCCGCGGTCACGTCTCCGTCACGGACCTCGTTGCGGAACGAGTCGACGTACTCGTCGTAGACCTCCGCGCCCATGCTGATCAGGTGATCGCTGGCGTTCGACGAAGCCATGAACTCGTAGCCGTAGGCGGTCACCTCGTTTTGCTCGACGCGCAGGGTGCTGTCGGCAAAGCGGCGGTCTTCGCGGCCGTCGGTCTGCCGGTTCACCGAGAAGGTCGTCTCGATGAAGATGTCGTCGGCGACCACATCCTGGTAGCGGGCATAGCCGAAGTTGAGCAGTTGCGGCGTGAAGGCCGCGATCGAGCGGCCTTCACCGCCCAGCAACCGGTCGTAGCGGCGTACGTCGAACTGTTCGTTGCGCAGGTAGAACCCGGTAATCGAGCCCGCTTCACGAACCTTGTAGCTGGCCTTGCCGGCGACCCCGGCGGTGCCGTAGTCGGTGTCCACCATGCGGGTGCCGAGGATGTCCTGGACGGTGTCGCGGGAGAGCCCCAGGTAGCGGATCAGCACGTTGTGCGAGTCCTCGCCACGCCCCCCGCGTACGTCCTGATGCTTGCCGCCGGTACCGGTGATCGTGCCGGCGAAGCGTTCCGTAGAGCCTCCGAGGGTCGCCTCACCGCCGGCGCCGGTGGTGGAGGACTCGAAAAACGCCCGCCCGCTGCCGTGCCACTCCCAGCGCGGGGCGGAGGCGAACGCCGGGAGCTGCGAGGTCGAGACGTTGATCGCCCCGCCCAGCGCGTCCGAGCCGTAGTTGACCCCCGAAGGGCCGAGCTGGACGTCCAGGCCGTCCACCGCGGCTCCCGGTATCCATGCGAGGTACTGGGTGTTCCCCGCCCGGTAGGTCGAGTTGTTGTAGCGAATTCCGTCGACCAGATACAGCACCGACTGGGCGCTCTGGCCGCGCAGGATGGGCGACCCTTGGCCCGGGGTGGTCTGCTGCGCGATGATGCCGTTCTCTTCCGTGAGCATCCGCGGCAGCAGGTCCGGGGCGCGTTCAGCCAGAACGTCTAGGTTGAGGCTGCGAACGGTTCCGGCGATTCGGGTCTCGTCTTGGACCAGGCCGCGGTTGCCGGTGACCGTGACGCTCTCCTCGATCTGCGCCTCGAAGTTCACCGTTACGGTGTTCTCGCCCGGGATCAGCTGGACGAGCTGCACCCGGTCGCGGAACGGCGGCACGGTGACGCGGAGCTCGTAGTTGCGCCCGCCGGCAAGGTTCTCGAAGCGGAACTTCCCCTCACCGTCGGTATCGGCCTGGCCGACCTGCAGCCGGTTGGGCCCGAAAAGGCGAACCAGCGCCTGGGCCATCGGCCTTCCTTCACCGTCCACCACCGTCCCGTTCAATGTCGCACGCTCTTGCTGCAGGTCGCCCGGATCGCCGGGGGCGGCCGTTTGCGCCCGCTGCGCCCCCGTATCGCTCCCCGGGGCTTGGCCGGCCGGATCGGCCGAGGCGGGGCCCCCGAGGAGCAGCCCGAACACCGTGGCGAGAGCGATCGGGCGCAGGGAGAGCCGCTCGGGAGCACACATGTGGGTGGACAAGGCCATTTCGGTAGCCGGAGTCGGCGAGGCTGGGAACGATTCAGCGAGGCTGGGAACGATGGGGAACTCACATCACGGGGAAATCAGATGGTAGCACGACCGGGTGTCGTACCCCTGCCGCAGTCTACGCAGTGCCCGTTTGCACGGAGTCCTCACGGGAGGCCGTCGGGCCTCGCCGGGGCCGCCGTGAGCGACGGGCCCGGGGGCGCCGGCAGACGTCCGGACCCCTGCTAGAATGCGCCGCACCATGGACTGGAGCCGCCTGCAGCACGAGATCCCGTTCGAGAAGAACTTCCGCTGGCGTGGTGGGCAGGTCTCGCGCATGGAGGGGTTTGCCGACGCGGTGTTTGCGCTGTCGCTGACCTTGCTGGTGGTTTCTACGGAGGTTCCCACCTCCTATCCCGATCTCATCGCCACGCTGCGGGCCATCCCCGCATTCGCTCTGAGCACGGCCCTGCTCGTGATGACGTGGTACTTCCACTTCATCCACTTCCGCCGATACGGCCTCGAGGACGCCACGACGAGCTTCTTGAATATCGTCTTGCTCTTCGTCGTCTTGATCTATGTCTACCCGCTCAAGTTCATGCTCGGGTTCCTGCTGGAGATGTTGGCGAACGGCCCCAATTCCGCCATGCGCGCCTTCGATATGGGCGAGTTGAGCGTCGGTCGCCTGCTGGCGATCTACGGGATCGGCTTTGCCGCCATGTATGTCGTCCTCGCGCTGATGGGAGCCCACGCACTGCGGCTGCGTGAAAAGCTGGAGCTCAACGAGGTCGAGGTCGTCATGACACGCTCGCTCATCGCGACCCACTGCATCCAGATTGGTGCCGGCGTGCTCTCGGTCGCCTTGGCGCTGACGCTCCCGCCGCCGGTGCAAGGAGTGGCGGGGTTCGTCTACATGGGGCTGCCGATCGTCCACCCGCTGCATGGGTACTTCGCGAATCGGCAGGAGCGGGATGCCGTTGCGCGCATGGCCTCCGGGGATCCGCCCTAGCCGACAGAGCCGGCGAGGGCGGGCCGACTACCTCGCCCGCGCGGCGCGCGGACGCCACGGCCCGAGCGAGCACGAGCCGCGGCGTCCGACTTTCTCGATGGTTCGGGGCGTCAGTTTTGTACGGCGGTCAGGAGAACGACCACCGCGCTCTCGTCGCCGTTCAGCTTGGAAGTGCCTACGACCACCGTTTCTCCCGGGCTGATCGTGAACGTCGACTCGAGGCGGCCGGCCCGCATGTACTGCGATGTCGGGTTGCCGTCGACCGTCATCGACACCAGCTTGTTCTGATAGACGCTGAACTCCTCGATGAGCAGGGGGGCGGCCGCGTCGGTGGTCGGGCGAAACGCCAGCTCGGCGATGAATTCCACCGCCCCCGCCAGCGTGGTCCGGCCCTGACTGGAGGTGCGTATCCATCCCGATCCGAGGACGCTGAAGCCGCTGAACGGAAGGAAGTCGCGCACGTCCTCGAGGGCGGTCCGGGCCGACGCCGGGACGTCGTCGGCGATGCCGCCTTCGCTGCTGGCCGACAGCACGATGATGTGGAAGGAGCGCGTTTCCGGCATGCGGTCGAACTCCGTGAGCAGCAACCGGATTCGCTCGATGACGTCCGGCGTGGCGGTCACCGCCAGCATGCGCTCGTCTTCCAGATAGCTGACGTCGAAGCAATTGGGCTCCATGCTGGTGTTGCCGTTGTCCATCACCACCTGGCTCACCCCGGCCCCGCGGCAGACGCCTTGCGCCAGCGTGTAGGCGCTTTCGAGGCTGGCATTGGTCACCTTGATCAGCGCGGTCGGCCGGTCGGCGACGTCCTGGGCCCGAGCGGTCCCGGCCGGGACGAGCAGCGCCAGCACGACCGCGACGAGACTCAGCGGGACAGCGAGCTTGCGGGCTTCAAACGTGGCTACGAGGTTCATCGGGTTTGCTCCTGCCGGGGCTCCTGCCCGGCGATCGGGGATTCGAAGTTCGGGTCGAGTGTCCAGATGATGCGGGTGCCCCGCGGCGCGGTGAACTGCACTGTGCGGGCGCGCTTGTCCGCCACCGCGACGTCGACGGCGGGTATGGCCGGCGAGAGCGCGGCCGGCTCCGGCGCGACTGGCTCTGGACCGGCCGGCGAGGGTGCCGGAGTGGTCTCTACGCCGGCGTCTGCCACCGCTTCCGCGGCGGGCGGGTTTGCCGCCGGGTCGGTCTCCGCCGGGACCGGCGCGACGGAGGGAACGACCTCCGAGGGCCGCTGCGTCTCCGACGCGGGCTCGGATGAAGGCGGTGTGTCGGGCGTCGGCGATACGGGGCCCGCGTCGGCGACTTCCGGTGCCTCCGCTGCGGTCGTTCCGCCTTCGGCGCCTCCGCCTCCGGGGGCACTGAAGGAAAGCCACACCGTGGTCGCGACGACGGCCATGGCGGTCGCCGCGAGCGCCGGTTTTGTCCAGGTTGCGAACGGGCCGAACCCGGATCCGATGCCGGAACCCGCCTGCCTCAGCCAGGAGCTGTCCGTCTCGGCATCCTCGCCGGCTCGGGTGATCTCGCGGCGCAGGTTGGCCAGCGTGACGGGGTCCAGCCCCGTGTCGTTCCCGGCGGGGTCCGCATCGCAGAGCAGGCGCCGGAGATGGTCCCGCTCGCCTGCGATGTCATCGCGTCCGCGTCGGTTGGCATCGGGCTTATGGGCTCGTTCACTCATGGTCGGTTTCCTCGGGGGCGAGCAGCCCGCGTAGCCGGCTTCGGCCGGTCGACAGGTGCCAGCGTACGGTGACCTCGGTCATGCCGAGTTGCCGGGCGATTTCTTTGCGGCCCAGGCCCTCGATCTCGTGCATCACGACGATCGCCCGGGTACGCGGTCTGAGCGTCGCCAGGGCGTCGCGCACGGACTCCCGGGCGCTCTCGACCTGTTCCGGATCGTGCGGCTCGTCGACGCTCCATCGCGGCGCCGGCCCGGCGTCGCGGCGCACCTTGAGGCGCCGCCAGCGGTCGCGGCACAGGTTGACCAACACCTGCACGAGCCAGGCTTCGGCCGCGGCGGGCTTCGCCGGGATCGAGCTCGGGCGTCGTGCAGCGCGCAGAAACGTCTCCTGTAACAGGTCGCGTGCATCCTCCGGGTTTCGCGACATCCGCAGGGCGAGCGCGTAGAGGCGGGCCTGGTGCGCATCGAACAGCGCTCCCAGGCGCTCGGCCGAGCGCGTCTGTAGCGGGACGTCCAGAGGGGTCGAGTTGATCGTCGCTATCCTTTCCACACCGGTAGTACGCGCGGAGGCCCCGATCTGTTGGGATGTTCGTCCGAATTATCGATCGAAGCGCAGGAAAGCCCGATGTGCGGCAAAGGAGCGGACAACGGGTGCTGGTGGAGCCGCGCCGTGGCGCCGGGTTGTGCAAGGTGACGACCGGACCGTCCGGGTGCCGACCGCGTGCCTGTTCTACTATGAATGGAGATGGGTCTCCGCTTGCCGGTCCGGCCACCGCGCCGCCGTGGAGGATTGTTCCATGCGCCTCAAAGCGTCCGTCGCATCGTTGTTCCTCCTGTTTCTCGCCGCCGGGTCGATGGTCCCGGGTTTGGCCGTTGTCCCCGAGCCGGCCGCCCTGCAACCCGTTGTCCCCGAGCTGGCTGCGCTGCAACCCGCCACCCCACCATCCGTTGCCGCGGGACGCATCGTTCGGCAGCAGGAAGGCGCCCCGTCCGAGTCCTGGAGCGGCGCGATAGCAGGGATCGAGTTCATCGTCACCTTCTCGCCCGCCGAAGACGGCTCCGGATTCGCGGCGACGCTCGATATCCCGACCCAGGGGTTGGTCGGCTATCCGGTGTCGGACGTGGTCTACACCGACACCGAGATCGCGTTCACGTTGCCGATCGCCCCGCCTGACGGCGCCACCTGGCGCGCCACCCGCGAGGCGGGGGCGACCTCCGCAACCGGTGAGCTCGAGCAGGGGGCGACGACGGTGGCGTTCACCATGGAGATGCTCGCCGAAGGGGAGAGCACGGAGCCCGCGCGGCCGCAAACCCCGAAGCCGCCGTTTCCGTATGATTCCCGCGAGGTCAGCTACACGAACGATGCCGACGGCACCCGGCTGGCAGGGACGCTCACCGTGCCTCGCGGGACGGGGCCGTTTCCGGCCGCTCTCCTGATCACCGGCTCAGGCCCGCAGAATCGCGATGAGGAGATCTTCGGCCACAAGCCTTTCTGGGTTATCGCCGATCACCTGACCCGAAACGGCGTCGCCGTGCTGCGTGTCGACGACCGCGGCGTCGGCGACTCCGTCGGCGAGCTTGCCACCGCCACCACCGAGGATTTCGCCGGTGACGCGCTCGCCGGCGTACGGTTCCTCGCCTCTCTGGACGAAATCGATGCCCAATCGATCGGCCTCATCGGCCACAGCGAGGGCGGCATCATCGCTCCGATGGTGGCGGGGCGCTCCGACGACGTCGCTTTCCTGGTTCTGCTGGCGGGAACCGGGATCCCCGGCGTCGATTTGATGGTGATGCAGCTCGAGGCGACGCAGCGATCGATCGGCAGGCCGGAGGAGAACATCGCCCGGCAAGCCGTCGTTCAACGGCGGCTTCTGGAGCAGGCGGCTGCCGGCGCCGGGCTGCCCGAGATCACCGAGACCGTCGCCGAGTTAACCCGCATCCAGGTCTCGACCGTTGCGGAAGATGAGCGGCCGTCCACCGAGCAGCTCGAGCCCGGGATCGAAGGACAGGCCCGGCAGCTGACGTCCCCCTGGTTCCGCTATTTCCTGAACTTCGACCCCCGATCGGCCCTCGGGCGGGTGCGTGCGCCGACGCTGGCCTTGAACGGGTCGCTGGATACACAGGTCCCGGCCGGCGTGAACCTCGAAGAGATCCGCCAGGCGCTCGAGGCCGCCGGCAATCCCGACGTCACGGTGCGCGAGCTCGAAGGGCTGAACCACCTCTTCCAGTCCGCCCAGACCGGCAGCCCGACCGAGTACGCGAGCATCGAGGAGACGTTCTCGCCGGTCGCGCTCGAGATCATCACGGATTGGGTCCTGGCGCGCTTCGGCACCGGCTGACGAACGTTCGACCGCCCACCATCGGCCACCGGCCGCCGACCACCCGCCACCAACGGGGCGCCACCGGCCCACGGACGGGGTGTCCGCAGCGAGAGCGCGGCCGCGATGTAAAAAGAATGTAAAACTGGAGCCGAAGATCCCGGAATGGGGCGCGCCGGGTTGACGTTGTGGCCTCTCGACGGATTTCATAGGTGGGTCACTCCCGGCAATTCTTCCGCACGTGTTCACGCTCATGCGATGCGAAAGGCTCACGTCCGCAGCGGCCGGATTCCGCCGGCCCGCCAAAGCTCGGAACCAGGAGGTACCGCTTTGAGGAAGCTCCAGCACACGGTTTGGTATACGTCGTTCGCTTTCATCGTGGGTGCCATGGCGATCGGCGTCGCGCCGGGATCGGCCGCGCCGGCGCAGTCGACGCCCGCCATGGGTCCGGCGGAAGCCGCGGCGGCGGCGCTCCCCGGGATCGCCGTTTCCGAGGTTCACGACGGTCACGTTCACTACGGACTGGCGGCGACCCCTCAGGACGATCCGAACGTCACCGTCGATCCGAAGTTCTTCTCCCACTTGTCGTACCGTCCGACCGGCTTCATGCGCGGCGGGCGCTCGACCGCGGTGACCGGAATCCCCGACGAACCCTTCACCTATTTCGTCGGCTATACCGGCGGCGGCGTGTGGAAGACCACCGACGCCGGAACCACCTGGCGGAACATCTCCGACGGATACTTCAACGTCGGCTCGATCGGCGACATCAAGGTCGCGCCTTCGGACCCGAACGTCATCTGGGTGGGGACCGGATCGGGCTGCCCGCGCGGCAACATCTCGACCGGCGACGGCATCTACCGCTCGACCGACGGCGGTAAGACCTGGGCGCACGTGTGGAGCCCGGGATTCGTTCAGGTTCCCGAGATGGTGGTGAGCCCGACGGATCCGGATCACCTCTACGCCGCCGTGCTGGGTGACATCTTCGGCTCGGGTGAAGTCCGCGGCATCTACGAGACCAAGGACGGCGGCCAGAGCTGGGACCAGATCCTCTTCATCTCGGAGCAGACCGGTTTCAACGACATCGAGATGGACCCGTCGAACCCGCGCATCCTCTACGCCACTTCCTGGACCGTCTATCGCAAGCCCTGGACCATTCACTCGGGCAGCGAAGAGGGCGGAATCTTCCGCAGCAAGGACGCCGGTGCGACCTGGGAGAAGCTCGAGGGCGGATTGCCGACCGGCATGGTCGGCAAGATCGACGTTACCGTTTCGCCGCCGAATCCCGACCGCCTGTGGGCCCAGGTCGAGGCGGCGAACGATCGCGGCGGCGTGTATCGCTCGGAGAACGGCGGCGACACGTGGACGCGCGTCAACGACGACCGCAGCTTGCAGCAGCGCGCCTGGTACTACACCCACATCTACGCCGACCCGGTCGATCCCGACACCGTGTACGCGCTGAACACCGGTGCTTACAAATCCACGGACGGCGGCCGTACCTTCGATTTCCGCCTCCGCCCGGGACACGGCGACAACCACGACCTGTGGCTGAATCCGAACGACCCGAACATCCTGGTGAACGCCAACGACGGCGGCGCCAACGTCTCGCTCAACGGCGGCCTGACGTTCTCCTCGGTGACCAATCAGCCGACGGCCGAGTTCTACCGCGTGACGGTCGACAACAGCGTTCCCTACAAGGTCTACGGGGCGCAGCAGGACAACAGCACCGCGGCGATGAACGCGGCGTTCGGCGGCGGCCGCGGCGGCAGCAACTACTACTCCGTCGGCGGCGGCGAGAGCGGCCACATTGCGGTCGATCCGAACGACTCGAACGTCATTTGGGCCGGTAGCTACGGCGGCAACTTCACCCGCATGGACCGCAACACGGGGGTCACCCGCAGCGTGCGGATCTACGCCGACTCGGAGACCGGACAGCAGGCGGCGGACATGAAGTACCGCTTCCAGTGGAACGCGCCGATCCGCATCTCTCCGCACGACCCGAACACGGTGTACATCACGTCGCAATACGTGCACCGGACGCAGGATCAGGGGGTGAACTGGGACGTCATCAGCCCCGACCTGACGACCAACGACGTCACCAAGCAGGGCTACTCAGGCGGTGAGGGCATTACCCGGGACAACACCGGCGTCGAGGTCTACACGACGGTGTTTTCCTTCGAAGAATCGCCGCACACCGCGGGGCTGCTCTGGGCCGGCAGCGATGACGGTCTGATTCACATCTCGCGCGACAACGGTACGACCTGGGACAACATCACGCCGTCGGGCATGGTCGAAGGCGGGACCGTCAACCAGATCGACATGTCGGCGCACGATCCCGGGCGCGCCCACGTGGCCGTTTACAAGTACCGTGAACAGGACTACCGGCCGTACATCTACCAGACGAACGATTACGGCTCGAGTTGGACGCTGCTCACCGACGGCACCAACGGTATCCCCGACAATCACTTCGTCCGCACGGTGCGTGAGGATCCGAATCGGCGCGGCCTGCTGTTCGCCGGCACCGAGTTCGGCATGTACGTGTCGTTCGACGACGGCGCCCACTGGCAGTCGTTCCAGCTGAACCTGCCCGTCACGCCGGTCACCGACATGATCTTCAAGGACGGCGATCTGGTGCTGTCGACCCAGGGCCGCGCCTTCTGGGTGCTGGACAACATGACGTCGTTGTCGCAGCTCGACGTCACCTCGGACGCGCCGGCCTACCTGTTCGCGCCGCGGACGTCGTACAAGGGCGGCGGCAACCGGCCGGAGATCGACTTCTACATCGGGGACGACACGACCGGACAGGTGACCCTCGAGATCACCAACAGCGCCGGCGAGGTGGTGAGCTCCCGTAGCGGCCGCATCGCGGGCGCGGTTCCGGGCGCCGGCGGCGGTGCTCCGGCGGGCTTCGGCGGCGGGCGCGGCGGCCGCGGCGGTCGCGGTGGATTCGGTGGGGGCGGCGGCAATCGATTGGTTGCACGCCCGGGGATGAACTCGACCTCGTGGAGCGGCAGCTGGCCGTCCCTCTACACGGTGCCACCGGGCATCGTGCAGTGGGGAGGCGGCCGCGGCGGCGGCCCGGCGGCGGCGCCGGGCAGCTACACCGTGACGCTCACGGTCGGCGACTGGAGCCAGTCCCAGACGCTCGAGTACCTTGCCGACCCGCGCCTTGACATTCCCCAGGAGGCCTACGACGAGCAGGTTCGCTTCGCCCGAGAGGTCGGTGCCGAAGCAGCCCGGCTGTACGAGGAGCTGGCGCAGCTCCGCTCGGTAAAGGACCAGGCCACCCGCATCGGCCAGTCGCTCGCCGAGGCGGGCTACGGCAACGAGGCCATGCAGGCCGCTCGCGCCATGATCCGCAAACTGGAAGCGGTCGAGGGCGAGATGACCCAGCTGCAGGGCACCGGCGGTCAGGATGCGCTGAACTTCCCGGGACGCCTCGACAACCAGCTCAATGCGCTGTACGGACAGGTTTCCGGCGGCAACCCGCCGGTCCAGGGCGGCGCGTACGAGCGCTGGGAGGACATCAAGGGCGAGCTTTCGCCGCACGTCGATGCCATTCACGCGATCTACGACGAGGATCTCGCGGCGTTCAACGAGATCGCCGGCGAGCACGGCATGCGCGTGGTCATGCGGCGGCAACAGTAACTACCGCGCGGCGCCCGCGACGGCGCCGCGTGGACGTAACGGGCGTCGAACGTGCCCTGTGGCTCCCGGGAGTCACAGGGCACTACGTCGTTCGGCGCCGTGCGGGCGTATGATCTCTACATGAGGTTGCTTCCGCCATGAAATGGGCCTGGAAGATCGGGACGATCTCCGGCATACCGATCTACATCCACTCGACGTTCGTTCTCATCCTGTTGTGGATCGGATACGCGAGCGCTTCGCGCGGCCAGGGATTGATCGCCACGGTGATGGCGATGATCTTCGTCTTGATCCTCTTCGGCTGCGTTGTCCTGCACGAGCTCGGTCACGCGCTGATGGCGCGCCGCTACGACATCCGCACGCGTGACATCACCTTGCTGCCGATCGGCGGATTGGCGCGCCTCGAGAAGATGCCAGACGATCCGCGCCAGGAGTTCTGGGTGGCCCTCGCCGGCCCGGCCGTCAACGTGGTCATCGCCCTGGCCATCTTCGTTCTACTCGGGTTCCAGGGGCTTTCCCAGCCTGGCGCCCAGTTGAGCCTGACCGCCGGACCCTTCCTTGAGCGCATCATGCGGGTGAACATCTTCCTGGTCGCTTTCAACATGCTGCCGGCCTTTCCGATGGACGGCGGGCGCGTGCTCCGCGCGGTGCTGGCGATGCGGCTGGAGTACTCGCGGGCGACGCGACTCGCCGCCAACATCGGGCAGGGAATGGCGCTGCTGTTCGCCCTGTTCGGGCTGCTCTACTACCCGTTTCTCGTCCTCATCGCATTGTTCGTTTGGATCGGGGCGTCGCAGGAGGCGGGCATCGTTCAGGTGCGCTCGGCGCTCGCCGGCATCCCGGTGTCGCACGCCATGATCACCGAGTTCCATGCGCTGACCCCGGACGAGCCGCTCTCGACCGCCGTCACCTTGACGCTGACGACTGCGCAGAAAGACTTCCCGGTGGTCGAGCACGGCACCGTGATCGGTGTCCTGGCTCAGGCGGAGCTGTTCCGCGCTCTCGCGGAGGACGGTCAACACGTCCCCGTGCGCGAGGTGATGACGACCGATTTCGCCACGGCGGACTCGTTCGAGATGCTCGAACCGGTGCTCGCACGGCTGCAGTCGTGCTCCTGCTCGACGATTCCCGTGCTGCGCGCCGGCGTGCTCGTTGGTGTCGTCACGTCCGACAACATCAGCGAGTTCCTCAGCATCCAGTCGGCCATGACGCCCGGACGGAGCTGAGGCGGATTCCGATTAGCGGCCGGAGGGCGGTCGCGCCGCCGCCGGCAGGGTCAGCGGGCGTCCCAGGGTCCAGGGAATGCCGAGCCCGTCCAGCAGGCCGCTGAGCACCGGCAGTTCCTCTTCCAAGAGGCGCTCGATCGCCTCCAGTTGCGGGCCGAGGCGCTGGTACGCGACCTCCGCGAGCCGCATCTGCTCGTCGGTTGGGCGCGTGGTCGATCCGCGGAGCGCGCCGTACGCGCCCCCGGCGCCTGCCGACACGCGACCGAGCTCTCGCCGAACCTCGGCCACATCGGCACCGACCCGGCGCGCCCGTTCGACGACATCCGCCGGGTACGTTCCCGCCGCCGGCCCCGTTTCCAACGCCCGGTCGGCCTGCTCCAGGACATCGGCGATGACGGCCACCGACGCGGTGGCGGCGCGGGTCGTCGCCAGGATATGGCTCAGCGAGACCTGCAGATCGTGCCACAGGCGGCGATCGTCGTCGCTGATCCGTGCCAGCGGGTCGGCCCGCACCTCGATCGTCTGGGTGCTCATGCTGTCGCCGACGGACAGCCGCGCTTCGTAACGACCCGGCAGCACCCAAGGACTCTGTACCGTGCCACTGCCGCCGAAGCCCCCACCGAAGCCGCCCCCGCCTCCTCCTCCGCCCGGAGGCGCCACCCAGGTCGGGCCGTAGCGCATGTCCCAAATGACACGGTGCATACCACCGGCGCCGTCGCCGCCGGGCATGTCCAGCCGACGGACCACGCTTCCGTCCGCCGCATGGATCGTCAAGCGGGGCGCCGTCGCGCCGTCCGTCGCGATCGCGTCGGGCGAGACCCAGGCGTCCAGGATGACTCCGCGGGGCGGGTTGGGGGCGCTGAAGTAGGTGGTGCCACGATTCCCCCGGCCGCGGTTGAAGAGGTTGAATTGCGTCGCCGGCCGGGTGGGGAAGACGTGCCCGGGTTCGGTGAGCACGGCGTCCGCCATGCCCTCGATCGAGCTGATGTCATCGAGAATCCAGATCCCGCGGCCGTGCGTGCCGATGACCAGGTCGTTCTCGCGCGGGTGAACCACCATGTCGTGGATCGCCACCGTCGGGAGGTTGTTCTTCAGCGAGATCCATCGGCCGCCGCCGTCGTACGTGGCCCAGACGTCGTGCTCCGTGCCGACGAACAACACATCCGGATTTCGCGGGTGCTCGGCGAAGGCGCGGATCGGGCTGCCGGCCGGCAGGTTCGAAGCGATCGACGCCCAGGTGCGCCCGAGGTCGCGGCTGCGGCTCAGGTACGGCGTGAAGTCGCCGTATTCGTGCGACGACGAGGCGGCGTACATGGTCTCTTCGTCGTGCGCCGAAAGCACCAGACGCCGTACGAGCGCCATCTCGGGAACGCCGGGCATGGCCTCGGTGGTGCTCCATGTGCCGCCTCCGTCCCGGGTCACCTGCACCAGGCCGTCGTCGGTGCCGACGGCGAGGAGCCCTTCCCGGACGGGCGATTCGGAGATCACGCGGATGGTGCTGAAGTCGTTCATCGGGTTCTCATACACCAGGGCGCGGGTCAGGTCGGGACTGATGATCTCCCAGGTGTCGCCCCGGTTCGGACTTCGCAGCAGCACCTGGGCGCCGAAGTAGATCGTCGCCGGGTCCCACTTCGAAATCACGATCGGTGCGCTCCAGTTCCAGCGGAACTCGTCGATGGCGTCCGTCTGTCCTTCGGTCGCCTCTCCCTCGGGCGCATCGCCGAGCCGAAGGTCTCGAGGATCGGTAGGCTTGATCCGTTTGCGCTCGCCGGTTCGAGTGTCGAGGCGGATGATGCCGCCGTTCTGCGACTCGGAATAGACGATCGTCGGATCGCTCGGGTCGGTTTGTGCGTAGAAGCCGTCGCCGCCGGTGGTGACGAACCAGTCGTCGTCGACGATGCCGGATGCGTTGCGTGTGCCGCTCGGGGCGCAATGCGAGTTGTTGTCCTGGGTGCCGCCGCAGACGTAATAGAACGGCTCCTGCATACCGACGCCGATCTCGTAGTACTGGGTGATCGGCATGTGGGCGAACTGCCAGGTGTCGCCGCGATCGCGCGACATGTAGATGCCGCCGTCGTTGCCGAGCACCAGGCGACGGGAGTTGTCCGGGTCGATCCATAGTGCGTGGTGGTCGACGTGCACCGGCTTGCCGGCCATCTCGTTGGCGAACGTGGCGCCGCCGTCGTGCGAAACGAAGAACTGGGTCTGGGGTGCGTAGACGGTGGCGGGATCGTTCGGGTCGCAGCGAATCTGGGCGTAGTACTGGGATCCGCGAACCTGGTCGGTGCGCCGCTCCCAGCTCGCGCCCCGGTCTCGCGAGCGGAACACGCCGCCCTCGGGCCCCTCGAAGATCGAGTAGACGGTATCGGGCTCGGAGGCGCAGATGGACACGCCGACGCGACCGACATCGGTTTGCGGCAGCCCGCCGGCGAGCCTCTCCCAGCTCTCGCCGCCATCGGTCGAGCGCCACAGCGCACTCTCGTCGCCGCGCGGCAACCAGCTCCAATCGATACGCTCGCGCTGCCACGAGGCGGCGTACATCAGGTCGGGGTCCCGCGGATCGAGGGCCAGGTCGACGAAGCCACCGTGCTCGCCGGCGGAGAGGATCTTCTCCCAGCTCTCACCACCGTCGGTGGTCCGCCACAGCCCGCGCGCCGCATTGCGCTCGGCGTCGTGGTGGTAGAGCGAACCGACCACGGTGACGAACACCGTGTTGGCGTCGTCCGGGTGGATACGGATGCGGCCGATCTGCTCGGACAGGGGCAGGCCCATGTTACGCCAGCTGCCGCCGCCGTCTTCCGACTTGTAGACGCCGTCGCCCCACGACGTGCTCACCAGGTTGCGACCGTTCGCCTCGCCCGATCCGACCCAGACGACATGGAGATTCGAAGGCGCGACGGCGATACCGCCCACCGCCGTGCGGCTCTCCTTCTCGAAGACCGGGTCCCAGGTGATGCCGGCGTTGACCGTCTTCCAGACGCCGCTGTACGCGGTGCCGGCGTAGATGACGGCCGTGTTGTCGGCCTCCACGGCGAAGTCCACGATTCGCCCTCCCACGCCGCCCGGGCCGACGTTTCGCCACTCCAGATTGCTCCAGGCGAAGGCCGATTCCGCGGTCGTGGGTGCGGCTTCCTGCTGCGCCGGAAGCGCCGGGCCGTGCGGGCCGCCGAGCACGCCGGCCGGTGTCAACAGCATGCAGCTCATCGCGAGGGTGGAGAGGACCAGTAGACGGCGAGGGAGGCGGACGGACATGCGTGGCTCCTTGCGCGGGGCAGCGGCAATAGCGGTACTCGCGGACGGGCCGATACTACACCGATCCCGGAGCCCTTCTTGACAGTCGCCGCGCCCGAGGGTTGAGTTGTTGCTCGGCCCTTCCCCGGCCCCTGCACCGGATCGTGCAGCGTGGCTTGCTGTGCTTTCCACGACGGAGCCGACGTGTCGTTTCGCAGAATATCCGCCTTCCTCGTGTCGCTGACGGCCCTGCTCGCCGCTGCCGGGGCCGTTGCGTCCGCTTGGCCGGAGGGCTTCGCGGTGTCGGAGGGCTTCGCGGTGCCGGAGGGCGTCGTGGTACCGGGGAGCTCCGTGGTTTCCGGAGGCGTCGCGCCGCCGGAGGTCGGGTTGCAGGCCGCGGCGAACGACGACTGGACCTCCTGGGGCGGGCCGCACGGCGATTTCACCTCCACCGCGGTTGGGTTGGCGGAGTCGTGGCCGGCGGACGGTCCTCGAGAGATCTGGCGGCGCGACCTCGGCGAGGGCGCCTCCGCGATCGTCGTCGACGGCGACCGTCTCTTCACCATGTACCGTCGCGATGGAGAAGAGGTGGTTGTCGCCATGAGTAGCGAGGATGGCTCGGTGCTGTGGGAGCACGCCTACGACGTGCGCGTCTCCGGGTTCGACATCGAGTTCGGCGCCGGGCCGCACGCCAGCCCGCTCGTGCTCGGCGACCGTCTCATCACCGCCGGGTTCCTGGGCGATCTGCTGGCATTCGACAAGCGCACCGGCGAGGTCCTGTGGTCGGTGGATCTCTGGGAGGACCTCGGCGGCACGGTGCGGCCGCGCGGGTACTCCTCCAGCCCGATCGCGCATGAGGGAACGATCATCATGCCGGTCGGCGGGAACGGGCGGGCGCTCGTCGGCTTCGACCCGGCCGACGGGTCCATCCTCTGGAGCGGCGGCGATTTCGACAACGCCCACGCCACGCCGATCATTATCGATGTCGACGGTCAGGCCCAGGTCGTCGCCTTCCTGGTCGACTACGTCGCGGGTTTCGATCCATCGACCGGCGAGCTGCTTTGGCGCCATCCGCACCGCACTGACTACGGCCTCAACATTGCCACGCCCGTTTGGGGCGCCGACAACCTCTTGTTCGTGTCTTCCGCCTACAGCGGCGGCAGCCGGGCGCTCCGGTTGCATTTGGAGGACGCGGTGACGCGCGTCGAAGAGGTATGGTTCACGAACCGCATGCGGCTGCATTTCGGCAACGCCATCCGAGTCGGCGATCACATGTACGGGGCGAACGGGGATTTCGGCCCGTCGTTCGTCACCGCGCTCAACATGGCCGACGGCAGCGTTTCCTGGCGCGATCGGTCCTTCGCGAAGGCCTCGTTCCTTTTCGCCGACGGCAAGCTGATCATCCTCGACGAGGACGGCACTCTCGGTCTAGCAACGGTCTCCCCCGACGGGATGCAGGTGTTGGCCCGAGCGGACGCCTTCGAGAGCCGGTCCTGGACAGTACCGACGCTCGCCGGCACGCGGCTGTTCGCCCGCGACCTCGAAGAGATCGCCGCTTTCGAGCTCGGCTCCGCCTCAAACGAGCAGGACTGAGCCTTGACCGGCGTGTCCGGCCGGCGTGCCCGGGTCGCCGCACACTACGACGAGCTGTCCCCCCACTACGCCGATCTCTGGGGGGAGCACATCCACCACGGCTACTACCGGCGTGGTGACGAGAGCCGCGCCGAGGCGACCCGAGCGCTTGTCGATCGCCTCGTCGAAGACATGGGGCTGCCGACCGGTGCGGCCGTCCTCGACGTCGGCTGCGGTATTGGCGGAACGGCCCACCTCCTGGCTCGAGAGCATTCATGCCGGGTGACGGGCGTCACCTTGAGTCCGGTTCAGGCGTGCATGGCGGCCCGTCGAAGCGAGGCGGACGGTTCGCCGACGTTCGTCGTCGGCGATGCCAGCTCGCTCCCGTTCGTGGTCGGTCGGCCGATTTCGGCGCCGGGGGAACGGACCGGTCTTTTCGACGCGGTGCTCGCCCTCGAGGTCCTCTCGCACCTGGAGCGGCGGGACCCGTTCTTTGCCCAGTTGCCCGGGTTGCTGGCCGCCGGAGGGCGCGTCGGCATCGCCGCCTGGCTGCGGGCATCGGGGCTGGACCGCGCCGCCGAGAGCCGGTACATCGATCCGATCGAAGAGGGCATGATCGTAACGCTCCCGACGCGCGAGGAATACGAGCACCTCTGCGCCGACCACGGCCTGGAGCTAATCCGTTTTCGCGACGTCAGCGCCGAGGTGGCGCGGACCTGGGATCTGTGTCTCGAGCTCGTCTCGGCCCCGGCCGTCTGGTCACTGGCGATGAGCCGCGGCCGCGACACGGTCGCGTTCGTGCGCACGTTCCGCGCCATGCGGGCGGGATTTGCTTCCGGGGCCTTTCGCTACGCCCTCATCGCCGCGGTGACGAAGTGAGGTTGCGTCGTGAAGGCGACCGGTCGACGGGATAGGGACGGGGCGGCGATCAGCGTAGCCGGTAGCCCGGTCCCCGGACGATCCGACCCGGCAACGCCCCGGTGTGTGCGCCCTCACGGACGACCATCTGGCCGTTGACCAGGACCCAGCGGACGCCGGTCGACAGCTGGTGGGGCAGCTCGTACGTGGCTCGATCGCCGATCGTATCGGCGTCGAAGATCACCACGTCGGCGAAATACCCCTCGCGCAGCAATCCCCGGTCGCGAATCGACAGTCGGTTCGCCACCGCCGAAGTCATCTTGCGAATTGCTTCTTCGAGCGGCATTACGCCCTCGTCCCGGACGTATTTCCCCAGGATCCGTGGGAAGGTCCCGTAGGCGCGTGGGTGGGTCAACACGCCCGAAGCGTCCGGGTTCGCGCCCCCGGCGTCAGTGCCGAATTTCATCCACGGCTGGGCGAGCTGCAGGGCGACGTTCTCCTCGCTCATGAGGAAGTAGATCGTGCCGGGGTCGCCCTCCTCGCTGACGATCAGGTCGATGAGGGTATCGACCCATTCCTGATTGCGTTCGGCGGCGATATCGTCGAGGTATCGTCCCGCGTAGGCGGCGTTCTCTTCGTTGCCGAACCTGAGCACGAGCACGCCGTCCGGCCCCGCCAGGCTGCAGAAGTTCTCCCACTCCGTCTTCTGATCGAGGATCTCGTCGCGAATCGTTGCCCGCATCTCGGGATCGACGAGGTTGTCGCGCAGCCTTCCGTCGGCCGATGCCCACGGTGGCAGGCAGGCAGCCAGGCCGGTGCTGCCGGCCGTGTACGGATACATGTTGGCGGATACGTCGAAGCCGGCGGCGCGCTCCGCCTCGATGCGCGCGATCGCCTGCGCCGCCTTGTCCCAGTTGCGCCGTCCGGCCGCCTTCAGGTGGAAGATCTCGACCGGAACACCGCCTTCGCGGCCGATGCGGAAAGCCTCGTCGAGCGCCTCCAGGAAGGTATCGGCTTCGGACCGCAGGTGGGTGATGTAAACGCCGCCGTGGGGGGCCATCTCCTCGGCCATGGCCATGAGCTCTTCGGTTGTCGCGAAGTTACCCGGCGGGTAGACCAGCGCGGTGGCCAGGCCGAAGGCGCCGTCCAGCATGGCGTTGCGCACGAGGGCGCGCATCTGGGCGAGTTGCTGCGCGTCGGGCGGCCCCTGAGCTTCGCCCATGACCCAGCGCCGAACGCTGGATCCGCCGATGAACGAGCCGAAATTGGGCGAGGCGCCGTGCGCCTGCATTGCCGTCAGCCAGTCGTCGAAGGCTCGCGGGCCGCGAAAATCGGCGCCCGGCGCATTGGTGGTGCCCTCGCCCATGATCTCGGTGGTGATCCCCTGCGTGACCTTGCTGATGACGCGGCCGTCTCCGGCGAGAAACTGATACCTGGAGTGGCTCTGGATGTCGATGAACCCGGGGGTGACATACAGGCCCGCGGCATCGATCGTCTCCGTCGCGCCCGCAGGGTCCAGCGTGCCGCCCGCGGCGATCCGAGCGATCCGGTCGGCCCGGATACCCACATCGGCGACCATCCAGGCGTTGCCGGTACCGTCGATGAGCCGGCCGTTGCGGATGAGCAGGTCGAAGGGCTGGTCGTCTTGCTGCTGCAACTGCGCGACCGCGGATGGAGCGTCGCCGATGTTCGCCGGATCTGCCGCGGGCTGCTGCGGGGGAGAACCGGATGCCGGCGTGGCGACGATCGCGAGCGTCGCGAGGAAGGAGGCGATCCGCGCGCCGGCGACCGAGATGCCCCCTGTCGCCGCGACACGGACGAGCCGCGTCGCGGAGCTCGAACGGGCGCACGGGGACTTTGCGTGTGAACCGGGGAAGGGGCCCCCCGGGTGGCTGGGGCGTTGCGGCACTACTGCTTTTTCTTGTACGCGATGAAGCTGAAGTCGTACGAGTCGATGGTCATCGCCGAGACGGTGCCGTCGTCTTCCTTGACGAAGCCGATGTTGATGAGGCCGAACTCGGGGCTGTTGAACTCCCACAACTGCCCCTCGATGTGCTTGAGCGGCGCCGGCGGCGAGCTCATCGCCGAAAGGGTGACGGCCTTCTCTTCGGTCACCTCGACGACCACCGCGATGACCCCGTAGTCGGGAGCCTCGAACTCGTAGGTGCCGGCGAGCTGGCTCAGGTCGGGGCCCTGCTCCTCTTGGCCGAGGGCCGGCACGATGGCCAGAGCGAGGGCGATGAAGCTCAGTAGCGAGGTGCGGAGATGCTTGGTCATGGGGTCGTTCCTGTCCGTGGGCGCGCGGGACGCCCGCTCATTGATCGTGCCGATACCGTGACGGTAGCCAAGCCGCGAGCGAGGTGTCAACTCGCCTCCCCGACGGCCGGGCAAGGGCCGTGGACGAGGTGTCAACCCGTCTCCCCCGCGGCGCGCAGGGCTTTTTCAGCTCCCGGAATCATCCGGCATCGGCTGGGCGTCGACATCCGGGTGGCGCAGGTGGAAATCCGTCACCTGCTGATAGGCGTGTGCCAGCAGCAGCGCATCGGCATCCTTGTACAGCCCGCCGACGAACGAGACGCTGTAGGGCGTGTTCTCGTCGCTGAAGCCGTTCGGAACGGCGACCTGAGGGTGTCCCGTCAGGTTGGTCGCACCGACCACGCCGCCTCGCGAGGTGGGCGTGACGAACACGTCGATGTCACGCATCGCCTCGGAGAACTGCCGCATGTACATCGTACGGGCGCGATTGGCGTTGATGTAGTCGACCGCCGGGATGAAGCGCGCCGTGCGGAACGTATTCGGCCACGAGGAGCCCTCCATGAGCTCGTCGCGCCCGCTCAGGGTGAGCTCTTCGAAAGCGGCGCCCGCCTCGGCGGTGAGGATGAAGCCCATCGCGCCGACGGGGAACTCGGGCAGCTCGACCGGAACCATCTCGATCCCGAGCTCCTGCCGAAGCGTCCGCAGGGTCGCCAGGTCGAACTCGCGGTTGGCGTAGCGGTTCCCCGCCTCGAAGGCGCTCTCCAGGTAGCCGACCCGCAGGCTGCGGGGATCGCGATACGGGTCCCAGGCGAAGGGCACAGAGCGCGCCGTCGGGTCGATGCCGTCGGCGCCATGGATGGCGTCGAACACCAGGGCGCAGTCCTCGGCGCTGCGGCACATCGGGCCGATCTTGTCCATGCTCCAGGAGAGAGCCATTGCCCCTGCGCGCGAGACCCGGCCGTAGGTGGGGCGCATGCCGGTGACCCCGTTGCGGGTGCTCGGAGAGGTGATGCTGCCCCTGGTCTCGGTACCGATGGAGAAGCCGACACATCCGGCGGCGGTGGCCGAACCGGGCCCGGCCGAGGAGCCGCTCGACCCTTGCCGCGTGTTCCAGGGATTTCGTGTGCGGCCGCCGAACCAGCGGTCGCCTTGCGCCAGGGCTCCGAGCGTCAGCTTCGCCACCAGCACCGCACCGGCTTCGTCGAGGCGTCGGACGACCGTGGCGTCCTCGTGGATCATCTGGTCGCGGTATGGTTCGGCCCCCCAGCTGGTCGGATAGTCGCGCGTGGAGAGCAAATCCTTGGCTCCCCAGGGGATGCCGTGCAGGGGCCCGCGGTAGTTGCCGCGCGCGATCTCCTGATCGGCGCGCCGCGCCTGCTTCAACGCCAGCTCCTCGGTCAGGTTGACGACGAACAGGAGCTTGGGGTCGTAGCGCTCCAGCCGCTCCAGGTACATCGTCGTGAGCTGCTCGGAGCTGACCTGCCGGGTGCGCACGAGCTCCGCGAGCTGGGTGAGTGGCAAGAAGGCGAGCGCTTCGATGTCGTCGGTAACGGCCGGCGGGCTTTGCCGGCTGACGCGGATCGGGATCTCCTCGCGCTCGGTGTCGACCTCGACGCCGGGAAGGGCGGGCTCGAACAGCAGCGCCGGCGGCACCTCGTTAGGTATTTCCAGAGCGCGCAGATCGGCGTAGGACGCGGCGTTGCGATCGAGGCCGCGGCGCATCTGCTCCCGCTCTTCCTCCGTCAGCTCGAGGCCGGCGATCTTCTCCGCTTCGGCGATCATCTCGGTCGTGATCGTTGGCTCGGGTTGCGGGCCCCGCTGTTGCAGCCGGGCCCACAGGACGCCCGGGAACAGGGTGCCCGCCAGGCTGGTCGTCGAGAAGAAGCTCATGAACGCGCGCCGATCGAGTCCGGCGAGGCCGGGGCTCCCTTCATGATCGGCGTGTGCGTGATCTGCGTTGCCCCGGGCGAGATCGGGATCCTGGTGGGTGTCGAGTTCCTGGCGTCGGTCGGTATCGCGCATGCTTGCTCGTCGAGTGATGGGGGAGTCCGGGCGTGGGGTGCAATATGCCGTTGTTTCCCGGCCCTTACAAGGGGCCCCTACGACACCTGTCGACCCCGTGCGAGAATACGCCCCGGTTCTGACAAATGGAGGCGGTTCGATGGGCAAGAGACTCAACCGAAGGCAATTCGTGACCACCGGCGCGGCGGCGGGGATCGCCGCGGCCGCAACGCCCGCGGCGGCCGTTACGCCGGCCGCGGCGGTACGCTCGCCGGCGGAGGCGGATGCCGCCGCCAGCGCCGCCCCAGCCCCGGCCCCGACCGACCTGCCGAGCCGCGGCCCGGAGATGTTGATTCCGCAGCGCTCCCCGCTGGTGCTCTCCGATTTCAGCGGCTTCGGCTACCGGAACGGGGGCAGCGCCAATGCGGTCGAACGGGCCTTTCGCGGTATCACCGAAGGCGAGGACGTCCTCGACGCCCTGATCGCGGGGGTCAACATTCCGGAGCTGGATCCGACCGAGACGGGGATCGGGTACGGCGGCCTGCCGAACGAGCGCGGCGCCGTGCAGCTGGACGCATGCTGCATGCACGGGCCGAAGAAGCGTGCCGGGGGAGTGGCGGCGCTGGAGGGTGTGCGCACACCTTCGAGGGTCGCTCAGGCCGTGGCGGACTACACCGATCACCATCTCCTGGTGGGCCAGGGAGCACAGGACTTCGCCCGCAACATGGGCTTCGAGATCGAGGACGACCTGAACACGGAGCGTTCGCGCGAGCTCTGGTTGGAATGGCGCCGACGCATCGATCCGGATCATTACCTGGATCCCGACGATCGGCCGGTGCGACGCCGCTCCCGTGGGGGCGGCGCCGGTTCCGGCGCCCGCGACGTGGCGGCCGGTGGCGTCGATTCTCCCTCCGCGAGGAACCGACCGGTGAACGAGGCGGGGCTCGCCCGTCAGCGGGAGCGCGCCTGGCGCGGCTACCAGGCGGGACTCGACATGGTCCGAGAGGGGCTCATCCCCGAGCACAGCTTCTGGGGTACGATCAATTGCAACGGGATCAACGCCGCCGGCGAGATTTGCGGCGTCACCACCACGAGCGGCCTTTCCTGGAAGATTCCCGGGCGGGCAGGGGATTCGCCCATTCTCGGAGCCGGCCTCTACGTCGACGGCGACGTCGGCGCCTGTGGCTCGACCGGCCGCGGCGAGGCGAACCTGTTCAATCTGTCATCCTTCCTGGTCGTCGAGAAGATGCGGGCGGGGATGCATCCCAAAGATGCGGCCCTCGACGCGCTTCGCCGGATCCGCGACAACACGATTGAAGAGCGCCTGTTGAACGATCGCGGCGAACCGGCTTTCAACGTGCGCTTTTTCGCCCTCGACAAGCAGGGGCGGCACGCCGGCATGCAGATGTATGGTGGCGGCGAGGGGTACGCCCGCTGCACCGAGAACGGCGCCGAGCTCCTCGACTTCGACTACCTCCTCGAGGGATCTCCGGAGGGCGACTGATGCGGCGGTTTGCCGCGACGATTGCCCTGGCGCTGTTGGGCGGGATGCTTACTCACTCGGGATTCGCCGTCGTCGGACAACCCCAGGGAGCGGCCGGCTTCGAGGTCGTCGAGGCTTCGATTGCCGATATTCACGCGGCGATGCGGGGAGGGCGCCTGACGGCGCGGGCGCTCGTCGAGGCGTACCTGGCCCGCATCGAGGCCTACGACAAGCGGGGCCCCGCGCTCAACGCCATCATCGAGATCAACCCGCGCGCCCTCGAGCGTGCCGACGAGCTCGACGCCCGCTTCGCCGTGTCCGGGCTCACCGGTCCGCTGCACGGGATCCCGGTGATCGTGAAGGACAACTACGACTTTGCGGGCATGGCGACCTCGGCGGGCTCCGCGGCGCTGGCGGACTCCATGCCGCCCGACGACTCGTTTCAGGTGCGGCGGATCCTGGCGGCGGGCGCGATCGTGCTGGCGAAGTCGAATATGGCCGAGTTCGCCTTCTCCCCCAACGAGACCCTGGGTTCCCGTCTGCCCGGTTTCACCCGCAATCCCTACGCCACCAACCGCGTCCCCGCCGGATCGAGCGGCGGCACGGCGGCGGCCGTTGCCGCGAGCATGGGGGCGGTCGGTCTCGGTACCGACACCGGCAACTCGATCCGCGGACCCTCGGCGCACAACGCTCTGGTGGGGATCCGCTCGACCATCGGACTGACCAGTCGCGACGGCATTGTGCCACTCTACTTTTCGCACGACATCGGCGGTCCCATGGCGCGCAGCGTGGCCGACGCCGTGGCCGTGTTCGACGTCCTCGCGGGCTCCGATCCGGCCGACCCCACCACCGTCGAGGCGGACGCTCGCCGGGCCGAGGATTACAACCGCTTCCTCGACGCCGGCGCGCTGGCGTCGGCGCGGGTCGGCGTCGTACGCCAGATCGTCGACCGTGAGAGCGGCGACCCGCGCGTGCGTCAGGTGTTCAGCCGCGCGATGGACGATCTGCGCAGCGCCGGCGCCGATATCGTCGACCCGGTTGTCATCCCGATGCTCGACGAGCGGGTGCAGTTCTGGTGCAGCCGCTTCCGGGCCGACATCAACGCGTATCTGGCGACGCTCGGGCCGGACGCCCCGGTCGAGAGCCTGACCGAGATCGTTGCCACCGGTGCCTACGACCGCACCGTCCGCGACCGCCTGCGCCGCTCGCTCGAAGAGAGCCTCGATGACCCGGACGTGCGGTGCGCCGAGCAGACGGCTAACCGCCGGCGGTTCGCCGAGCAGGTCAGCACCATCATGGCGGACAACGAGCTCGATGCCCTCGTGTTCCCGACGTGGGCGAACGTGCCGCGCCTGATCGGCGATCTGCGCTCGCCCGGAGGAGACAACAGCCAGGTGCTATCGCCACAGACGGGGTTTCCCGCGATCACCGTACCGATGGGTTGGATCGAAGAGGGCGGACGACGGCTTCCGGCAGGGCTGCAGATCCTCGGCGATGCCTGGAGCGAGCCGCGGCTCATCGCCCTGGCGTACGCCTACGAGCAGGCCACGCGGCACCGGCGGGCACCCGACACGACGCCTTCCCTTCGCCCGGGCGCCGGGACGTCGGGAGCGCAGGCGCCGGGAGCGGGGGCGGTGGGAACGCAGGCGGCGGTGTCTGGTATCGAGGGCGCCTGGCGCGCCGAAACGTATGCTCTCGCAGGCGGTGCCGAGCATCCGGTCGACGGAACGATCTTCTTCGCCGGGGATGCGTGGCAGGTGCTGTTCTTCGTTCTGGATGAAGGCGGCGTGGCGCGGCGCGGTTCCGCCGAGGGAGGGCGCTACGCCCTGGAGGGTGACCGATTGACCTTCCACCACCGCTACAACCTGTCGGCGGGAGAAGAAATGGAGGGACTGCCAGCGACCGAGCTGCGGATGCAGATCAGGGAGGCCGCCGGCGCGGCGGTCGAACCCTGTACCATCGAGCTGTCGGCGGATCGCCTGACGATCCGTTTCCCCTCCGGCAATCGAATGACGTTCTCCCGGGTGTCCGAGTAGGCCGGGGAGATGTACCGAGGAGCAACCGAGTGAAGCAGAGCCCCGTAGTCGCCGTCGTTTGCGGCGGCCCCTCGGCCGAGGCCGAGGTCTCGCGCGTGTCGGGTGGCTGTGTGGCCGAAGCGCTGAGCGCCACCCACGCCCAGGTCAGCCTGATGGAGCTGGAAGAGTTCGTCGAGGGTGGTTTCGGCAAGCGCGTTTGTGACGTCGTTTTCCCGGCCTTTCACGGGCCGCCCGGAGAGGACGGGACGTTTCAGGGCTTTCTCGAGGTGTTGGAGATTCCCTACGTCGGCTGCGACGTGCCCTCGAGCGCCTGCGCGATGGACAAGGTCATCGCCAAGCAGTTGTTTCGCTCGCGATCGCTCCCGGTGGCGGACGACGTGGTCGTGTACCGCAGCGAGGGTGCGGCCGCCGGCGCCGAGCGCGTCCTCGCGACGCTGGGGCAGGATGTCGTCATCAAGCCGTCGAGTCAGGGCTCGGCCCTCGGTGTCGTCTTCGGCAGGGATCTCGACGACCTCGAGCCGGCGATCGAGCAGGCCTTTGCGTTCGATAGCCGGGTTCTGGTGGAGCGCCGCATCGAGGGCAAGGAGATCACCGTCGCCGTGCTCGAGCGCGGGGAGCCCGAGGCGCTCCCCGTGATCGAGATCACCACGCCGCCGGGAACCTGGTACGACTACGAGCACCGCTACACCCCCGGACTGTCCGATCACATCATGCCGGCGCCGCTGCCCGAGGAGCAGTACCGCAGGACCCAGGAGGTCGGCGTGCAGGCGTTCGAGGCGTTGGGATGCCGCGACCTGTCTCGGGTCGATTTCGTCGTTCCCGACGACGGCGAACCGATCGTCCTGGAGGTCAACACGATGCCGGGCATGACCCCGACGAGCCTGTTTCCCGACGCCGCGCAGGAGGCCGGTATCTCGTTCGAGGAGCTCGTCGACATGCTCGTCGGGCGGGCCGTTGCACGATCCGGCTGATCGGAGCGGGAGGGCGAGCGCCGTAGCCGGCCCGGCGAGCGCTGGAGAACGGGGTGGGAAAGCCGATGCGCGCGTGCGCGCCGCTCGACCCGAGGAAGCGCCGCTGTTGAGCGCACTGGCGATTCGCTCGAAAGCCCACTGGGGGTACGATGCTTCGTTCATGCGGGCTTGCCGGGCCGAGCTTACGCTGGAACCGGAGGACATCGGGCGGGACGTCGTCAACGTTCTCGAAACAACGAGCGGACCGGGTGGTTTCTATGCGCTTCGTCCTGAGCGGCCCGCGCCCGGCGAGAGCGGCGGTTCGCGCGGCGGTTCGCAGGGAACCGTGCCCGAAACCGGCCTGGAGCTGTTCTACGTCGAGCCCGAGCACATCGGTCGCGGATTCGGGCGTCTCCTGTGGCGTCATATGGTTGTGGTCGCCCGTCGTTGTGGTTACAAACGGGTTTCGATTCACAGCGACCCGCACGCTGAGGGGTTTTACCTCGCCATGGGCGCGCGCCGCATCGGCGACGTCGCCTCGGGTTCGATCCCGGGTCGGCGCCTGCCCCTGCTGCGCGTCGACCTCGAGGGAAACCGCGTCCCCGGCAGCCGGGTAACGGAGGGTTCGAGATGAGAGTCACCGCGTTGCGTGGGATCGCTGCTGTCTGGTTGTTGGCGCTCGCCGGCGGGCTTACGTCGCCCGCTCTCCAGGGTGCCGGCGAGACCATCGTCGTTCGAGGCGGCTGGATGTACGACGCGGTCGGCTCCGAGCGGGTGCCGAACCCGGGCATCGTGCTGCGGGCCGGTAAGATCTTCGCGCTCGGCCCCACGGCGGAGCAGGTGGCGGCGCTCGGCACCGTAACCATCGTAGAGCTCGATGACGGCGCCACCGTGCTTCCCGGGTTTTTCTCTCTGCACGCGCACCACGCGATGGATCTGTTCGGCCGCGGCCGTATCGACGAGGTCGAGTACAACCCGCTGATCTTCCTGGCCAACGGCGTCACGTCGGTGTTTCCGGCCGGGGAGATGGACCCCGAGAACGTGATGGCGGCCCGCATCGCCATCGACAATGGCGATCGGCCCGGTCCGCGCATCATGAGCTCGGGACCCTATTTCGGCAGCGCTCGCCCGGGGTGGAATCGCCAGACCACTACCGAGCAGATCCGGGAGGAAGTCGACTACTGGGCCTCGCAGGGGGTGAAGGGCTTCAAGGCCAAGGGGATCGGGCCGGAGCACCTGCAGGCGCTGATCGAGCAGGCCCACCGGCACGGGCTTCCGGTCACCGGCCATCTCGATTCGGGGGCCCGCGGTAGCGTCAACCCGCGGGACGCCATTCTGATGGGAATCGACCGCATCGAGCATTTCATGGGCGGCGACGCCATGCCGGCCGACCGGTCCGCCTATGCCTCGCTCGTGGACATCGAGCCCGGCACGGAAGAGTTTCGACGCATCGCCGATCTGTACGTCCGGCACGGCGTCTACTTCGACGCCACAATGTCGGCGTACGGATACTACGGTGAGCGTGATCCGGAGGTGTTTACCTATTGGGCCGACGAAAAGTCGTTTCTTACGCCGTACGCTCGCCAGCAGGTCGAGAGCCGCGAACGCGGCGTCAACGAGAGCTTCGAGCGCATCTACTGGGTCAAGCGGGACCTGGTCAAGGCGTTCTACGACGGCGGCGGCGCCCACCTGATTACGCTGGGGACCGACCACCCGACCTGGGGCGAGTATTTGTCGGGCTTCGCGGTGCACCGCGAGCTGCTCTCGTTCGTGTTGTCCGGAATCCCGCCGGCGGACGCGATCAAGATCGCGACGATCAACGGCGCTCGTGCCATGCGGATGGGAGACAACCTCGGCACCATCGAGGTCGGGAAGCTGGCCGACCTGGTGATCGTGGATGGGAACCCGCTCGCCGACATTCGTGCCGCCCGGGACGTGCGTGCGGTGATCCGCTCGGGTCGCGTCTACGATCCCGCCGAGCTGCTCGAGGCCGCGCGAGGCAAGATCGGTCCGGCCGGGCCGGAGGAGGTCGCGGCCTGGGGCAGAAGGTGAGGTATAGCGCGGATCTGTCGCGGGGCAGAACGCGAAACAAGCCTCTGGCCGATCAACGGACGCCTTCGCGCCGCCGAGCACCTGTGCCGGTGGCACAATGGCCCCGCTGTACCGGCCCCGCCCGCAAACCGAGGAGATGCGCAGCGTGCCGACCTTGATTGAGAAACCCACGACGATCGAAGCCGCCGGCAACAAGCCGAAGATCATCCAGGAATACGTCGGCCTGGTGAACTCCGCCACCGGCGAGCTGTCCGTTGCGCACATGAGGAGCCCGTCCGGATGGGTCGAGCCGGCGCAGACACCGGAGTTCGACGAATACACGCTGGTACTGCGGGGCGCCCTGAGGGTGGAGTTCGATGGAGGCTCCTTCGACGTGGCGGCCGGCCAGGCGGTCGTGGCTCACCGCGGGGAGCGCGTGCGCTACAGCACTCCCGGAGCGGACGGGGCAGAGTATGTCGCCGTCTGCCTGCCGGCCTTTTCGCCCGCGTTGGTGCACCGAGACGAGGAGTAGGGGAGGCGCGAAGAGGAGCTCGCAAACGTGGAGGCCTTGCGGGCGTGGAGGTCTCGCCGCCCCGATGTTTCGAGACAGACCTCTCTGCACGGTCTGAGCATCTCGACAACGTGAGCGCCTCTGGCGGATGAGCATGCTCGAGCCGGCAACAACGATTACCGACTACCTGCTGGCGGTCGAATGCGCCTGGTTCGCCTGGACCTTGACGCGGCGGTCGGCGGCGTCGCTGCGGCGGACGGCGTTCGTGACGGTCTTCGTCTCGGTGGCCGCAGCGGCGGTCTTGGGCGGCACGGTGCACGGCTTCCTGCCCGACGAGGAGGCCGCCTCCAGCCGGTTGCTGTGGACCGCGACGATGTTGAGCATCGGGGTCACCGCAGGCGCGATGCTCTTGGTGGGCATCGAGCTGAGCTCGGGCGATCGTACGGCGCGGCGTCGGGTGCCGGTCATCGCCGGTGTGCTCGCCGCGTACGGCCTGGTGGTCGTGTTCGTCCATCAGGCATTCTGGGTCGCGATCGCGGCCTATTTACCCGCGGCCCTCTACCTGCTCGCGGTCTTCCTGCGCATCTGGCTCCGAGACGGCAGCTCCCCGGCTGGCGCCGGGGCGCTGGGCATCGGGGCAACCCTCGTCGGTGCGATCGTCCAGCAAGCCGGCGTGGCCGTGCACCCGGTGCACTTCGATCACAACGCGGTGTACCACGTCGTTCAGGGGTTGGCCCTGTATCTTTTGTTCCGCAGCGCTTTAGGGCTTGGTGACACCCACTGAGATCGGCCGCATCGGCCGTCGGGGAAGCGAGTAGCCAGCCATGAGCGATGCGTTGCAGCCGCCGTCGATCACACGTCGAACCCTGATGAGGGCCCTGGGGGCGCTTCCCGCCGCCCGCTCATGGGCGGCGCCAGCTGATGCCGCTCGCCGAGACGCCACTCGCCGAGACGCAGCTGGGCCGGTCGTGAACGATGTTCACTCCGGGCTCAACCGGACCCGCGTCCGCGCCATCGTGCGGCCCTCTTCGGCGAACGAGCTAATGGACGTCGTTCGCGATGCCGCCGGGGCAGGGGAGAGCATTTCCATCGCCGGAGGCCGGCACGCCATGGGCGGGCAGCAGTTCGCCACCGACGCCGTTCTTCTGGACATGGGCGCCCTCGATCGGGTCCTGTCGTTCGATCGTGACGCCGGTGTGGTCGAGGTCGAGGGCGGCATCCAGTGGCCGCAACTCGTTTCCCGGCTGGCGCAGGAGCAAGTGGGCGACGTCGGCACCTGGGGGATCGTGCAGAAGCAGACGGGCGCCGATCGGCTGTCGATTGGTGGCGCGCTCTCGGCCAACGTTCATGGCCGGGGGTTGGTGCATCGGCCCATCGTCCAGGATGTGGAGTCGTTCGTGCTGATCGACGCCGAGGGTAACGAACGACACTGCTCGCGCCAGCGGAACGCCGACCTCTTCGCCCTTGCCATCGGTGGCTACGGCCTGTTCGGGCCGATCGTCTCGGTGCGCCTACGGTTGGCGCGTCGCCGCAAGGTCGAGCGCCTGGTGGAGATCGTCGACGTCGGCGACCTGGAGGGTGCGTTCCAGCGCCGCATCGACGAGGGCTTCGAGTTCGGGGATTTTCAGTTCAATACCGACGAGCGCGGAGAGCTGTTCCTTCGCCGGGGGGTGTTCTCCTGCTACCGTCCGGTTCCCGACGCCACGCCGGTTCCGGTGGACCTCGCGGCGATGTCTCCGTCCGACTGGATGGACCTGGCGCTCCTGGCGCACACCGATCGCGCCGCCGCCTTCGAGGCCTATGCCGGCTTCTATCTGTCGACGTCCGGTCAGATCTACTGGTCCGACGCCCACCAGATGAGTTACTACCGCGACGACTACCACGCGGCCGTTTCCGGGCAGCTCCGCGAACGGCACACGTCGAGCGAGATGATCACCGAGATCTACGTCCCGCGGGGGGCGTTGGCCGGTTTCATGGCCGCCGCGGCGAGGATGCTGCGCAACGCGGGCGTGCCGCTGATTTACGGCACGGTGCGGCTGATCGAGCACGACGAGGAGAGCTTTCTGGCGTGGGCCCGCGAACCCTGGGCCTGCGTGATCTTCAACCTGCACGTCGATCACACCGGCCCGGGCATCGGCCGGGCGCGGCGCGCCTTCCAACGGCTGATCGACGCGGCCCTCGGGCGTCAGGGAAGCTACTACCTGACCTATCACCGCTGGGCGCGTCGCGATCAGGTGTTGGCGGCGCATCCTCGAATGCCGGATTTCTTACATCGGAAGCTCCGGTACGACCCCGAAGAGCGCTTTCAGAGCGATTGGTACCGGCACTACCGCGCGATGTTCGGCGTTGCGGGGAACGCCACCTGAGACCGGCGACCGAAGCAAGTTTGACCAAACCTCGTTTGACCAAAGCCCGTCCGCTCGGAGCCCGTTCGCCGGGAGCCCGGCGCGTCGCCGGGTTTCCCTCACACGTGGCTGCGGAGGCCGAGCTCTCGGGGGTAGGGCGCCAGGTACACTTGCTGAGCCACCCACGGATGGTCGATTCGCCGCAGGTGTGCGGCCAGGAGCGTGAGCGGGGCGACGAGCGGGACGATGCCGCGGTATTGCTCGATGACGTCCAGGAGCTCCGACTTCTGCCCTCCATCCAGGGTGTCCTTCAGGAAGCCGCAGAGGTGGTGCAGGGTGTTGACCTGTCGTTGCTTTGTCGCCGGCTTTGCCAGGCCGGCCATCAACAGGCCCTCGTAGTCGTTCGCCAGTTCGTCGAGATCTCGGGTGCCGGCGTCCGCCACCATCGGGCCCATCTCGTAGTAGTGCTTCGGGCTGTGGGCCAGCAACAGCAACTTGTGCCGGGTGTGAAAATCGACCAGCGCCCCCGGGGTCAGCCCCTCCCGCCGCAGTGCCCGCCAGCGCTGGTGGGTGTACACGCGGGTGATGAAGTTCTCGCGCAGGCCGGCGTCGTTGAGGCGCCCCTCTTCTTCGACCGGCAACGTCGTCATCCGCTCCATCAGCACACGGGCAAACGCGCCGACTCCGTCCCGCGTCGGCATTCCCTTGGCGTTGTACAGCTTGACGCGAGCCATGCCGCACGACGGTGAGTCCTTCTTGAGGATGAAGCCGTCGATGTCCAGCGCCTCGATCTCGGCCACCTTCTTTTTGGCGTAGGCGACCATCTCGTCGGTCCAATCACGCTCGCTGCGAATGCCGACCAGGCGAACTCGGTCGCCGTCGGCCAGCAGGCGGATCGGCTCGCGGGGTATGCCCATGCCGACCTCGACCTCCGGGCACACCGGCACCCAGTCGAAGTACTCGGCAAGAACATCCGTGGCGTAGCGGCTGCGCTTGTGTCCACCGTCGTGGCGCACTTCCTCTCCCAGCAGGCAAAGGCTGACGGCGACCTGCGGCTTCACGGCGCCTCTTTCTCGGGTGAAGCGAAGATCTCCTGCAGCACCTGCTCGCGAAACGCGAAGATCCGCGAAACATCAGGTCCGACCATGAGGCGATTCACCAGCTTGCCGCCGATGTGGTCGTAGCGGACGACGTCGCGCGCAAGCGTCGTGTCGCCGTCCATTTCGAAGGTGTGCTCGTGGATCCAGGCGCGGTACGGGCCCCTTCGTTGCTCGTCGACGAACCGGTGCGGTGGCTCCCAAACCGTGATCTCGCTCTGCCAGCGGATCGGAATCCCGCGGATGCGTAGCTTGTAGTCGATGAGCGTGCCGACCGCCATCTCGATGGGATCGGGGGTCACGACCTCGAACCGCAGAAACGACGGCGTCAGAATCTCCAGGTTTCGCGCGTTGCTGAAGAACGGCCACACTCGGTTGAGCGGCGCCGCGATACGGGTCTCCGTTTCGAGGGTGAACATCTAGCAGCCCAGCGCCTCTCGCAAGGCTCCTTCCAGCTCCGGGTAGCGGAAGTCGAAGCCGAGGTCCTTCAACCGAGCCGGAACGACGTGCTTGCTCGAAAGCAACTCGGTGGAGAACCCGCCGAGAAGCAGCTTCAGGGCGAAGGCCGGCGTCGGCACGAAGGCCGGACGGCGGAGAACCTTGCCGAGGACCTTGCCGAATTCCTTCTGGCGCTCGGCGCCCGGGGCGGTGCCGTTGTATGCGCCGCGCATCGAATCGTCTTCGATGGCGCGCACGATGATCGCGATGAGATCGTCCCGGTGGATCCAAGACCACCATTGTTTGCCGGATCCCATCGGTCCGCCGGCCCCCATCTTGAATGGCGGCAGCATTGCCTCGAGTGCGCCCCCTCCGGGCGCCAGCACGATCCCGGCGCGAACGATCACCACCCGCGCCCCGCCCTGCTCGGCGCGAAGCGCCTCCTCTTCCCACTGTCGGCAGACGTTCGCCAGAAAGTCGTCGCCCGGAGTGGCTTCCTCGGTGAGTTCGGCGTCGCCGCGGTCGCCGTAGTAGCCGATCGCGCTGGAGCTGACCAGGACCGGCTGCTTCGGCAGTGCCTCCATCGCCTTGACCAGATTTCGGGTTCCCAGGACGCGGCTGTCCTCGATGCGCTGCATCTTCTTGGCGGTCCAACGGCCGGCGACGATCTCGCCGGCGAGATGGACGACGGCGTCCACGTCGGTGAGTGCGTTGCCGGGCGGTTGTTGGGCCACAGGGTTCCAGGCGAACGCCTCGGCCAGCTGGGGAACCTTCTGGCGCGCCTTGCCCGGGTCGCGCGACAGGCCCCACACTTCGTTTCCGCCGCCGGCCAGCGTTTCGGCCAACCGGGCGCCGATGAATCCGGTAACGCCGCTGATCAGGACGCGCATGACGATCTCCTCGGGTGCGGGGTCGGGAATGTAGGTATCTTCGCTGTCGAGTGGCCGGGTTGCCAGCAAGGAGTGCACGACCGGCCACTCCGAACCGGCCCGATAGCCGAACAACTCGGCGCACACCATGAAGAAAGATCGCCGGCGACGACCTTCGGTAGCTCCCCTGAGCAGTATCCGTTTCATGCTGGCCGCCCCATCGCGGACCGCCGGCTCCCGTGCGTTTCGAGGTAACCTTTCAGGCGCAGCTTCCGGGCCGTGTTCGCAGAGGTCATGTAGCGGACCTTGCCGAAGATCGGACGCTCGGGGCCCCAGGCGCGGTCGTATCGGCCGAGTACCCAGAAGATTCCGGCGTAGGAGTTGGGGTCACGCCCGTCGAGGGCGTACTTGTTGTTCAACTCGATCATCGCGGCGAGCGCTTGTTCCGGTGACGCCGACCACTCGAGGATCTTCTTTCCCCAGAGCATCCGCAGGTAGTTGTGGATGCGGCCCTCGACGACGAGCTGGTTTTGCGCCGCGTTCCAGATCTCGTCGTGTGTCGCGGAGGCGTCGAGTACGTCGAGCCCGTATACGTGCGGCCGTTCGTCGTCTCGGTGGGCACCGAGGGTCACGCGCGCCCATTCCGGCAACGAGGAGTATTCGTCGTAGTCGTCCCGCCGGTAGCAGGTGTTGATGCCGAGCTCGCGCCAGGTGACGACCTGATCGAGAAAGGCCTCGCTGCTCGCCGACATGCCCCACCAGCCTTCACGGGAGCCGTCCGCCGTCGTCGAAAGGCTCGCCGGCGACCAAAGCTCCTCCGCCGCGACGGTGGCGAAGATTTCGTGGCTCGAGATGTGGCCGAAGTGCAGGTAGGCGGACAGGCCGCTGGTTTTGTCGGCGTCGGGGTGGTTGCGTTGCGTGCCGTACGCCGGTAGCCGATCGGCGATGAACCGAAGCAGCCGATCGCGGGCGGCGCCGCTGCCGCCGCGGACCGGTACGGCGGGAACGTCGTGATCGATCGGCAGCGCGCGCTCCGTAGCCGGATCGACGAGGGCCGCGGGCGGCGTCGGGGCGAACCCCGGGACCAGGTCGGAGAGACTCCGCTCCAGCGGTACCAGGTTCGCCGAAGCGACGGCGTCCGCGCTCGGCAGCTCTTCGAGATGGCCGGGGAGCTCTTTTTGCAGAAAGCGTCGGAAGCCGTGCGCCGTCGGGTAGTCGCGGTCGCACGAACCGACGGGCAGGAGGCCGCCGGAATCTACCGCTTCGACGGCCACGTCGAAGCGCTTGCCGGCTGCGGCGATCATGCGCGGGTAAAACGAGATCGGGCTGTCGTCCGTAACCATCAGGGAGCAGGATCGTGCCAACCCCGCCAACAGGTCCGCGCCGTGGCCGGGTGCAGGCTCGACGTAGGGGAAGTAGGAGATGGTGGAAGACTCCAGGCCGCGGTGGTTGTCTGCCATCCCGTCCATGACGAAACGGTGGAACCGGTCGGCCGCCCAGCGGTAGTCGACCCGGAGCGGCTCGAAGACCAGCAGGGGTCGCCGCAACGCCCGCGCCCGGTCGACGGCGCGTTGCAGCGCGAAGTTCCATTCGAGCCGGCGGTTGGCTGTCATCCAATAGAGGACGAAGGCGCCTTCTACCCGAACGTCCGCCTGGTTCACACGGCGGATTCGCGCGCTCGGGACGCTGGACTCGATCATCATTACCTCGATGTCTCCCCGCCAGGCGGGGCGGATGCTACGTGGGTCCCGAAGGGGACCAGCGACCGCGTCGGGCGCCGAAGCCCCCGCCCACCGGACGCGCATGGAGGGAGGGTCGGCGCCGGCGGCGGGGGCAAGAAGATCGAGAGAGGAACCGCTTGCCGAAGCAGTCTAGGGATCGAAGCGCTCCGGACTCTCTCGATCATTGCTGGGGTGTCAGTGGGGCAGGATGACCGTGTCGATCACGTGGATGACGCCGTTGCTCGCCTCGATATCGGTCATGACCACCGTGGCGCCGTCGATCATGACCTTACCGTCCATCACCTTGATCGCGACCTCCTGGCCGTTGACGGTCTCGGCAGAGTTCAGGTTGACCACATCCGACGCCATGACCTTCCCGGCAACCACGTGGTAGGTGAGGATCGAGGTCAGCTTGTCCTTGTCGTTCAGCAAGGCCTCGATGGTGCCTTCCGGCAGCTTCGCGAAAGCCTCGTCGGTGGGCGCGAAGACCGTGAACGGGCCGTCACCCGAGAGGGTATCGACGAGCCCGGCGGCCTGGACGGCGGCTACGAGCGTGGTGAAGTTGCCGTTGCCGACGGCGATCTCGACGATGTTCTCGTCGCTCGGGGCGGGGGCGGCGATCAACGTGCCGGTGGCCAGGGTCAGGCTAAGAAGTGCCGCGATGCTGAAGCGGGTGCGAGTCATGTCTTGCTCTCCTTGCTGGTGTCGCTCGGGTCGTGCCCGATCTCGACAGGTTCCCCCTATCGGGGCGGGCTGCACCGTTAGCGGCCCGAATTCGATTCCCTGTGCTGCCAATATCCGTACAATATCTAGACAACATTCTTATGTCAAGTGTTTGTCCAAGTAAAATGGGAAAGTTTCTTGACAATAGGTTGACAGCACTTCTAGGCTCGAATTCATGGCTGAAGACGCGAGGAAACGGGACCACCTCAATTCGATCGGCGTTGTTTGCCGTCGCACCGGCTTGAAGAGCGATCGGCTGCGAGCATGGGAGCGCCGCTACAACGTCGTCAAACCGGTCCGCAGCGAGGGAAATCAACGGCTGTATCGCGAGGAGGACGTCGACAAGCTGCTCTTGCTGCGGCGGGCCACCGATGCCGGACATCGCATTGCCCAGATCGCCCACCTGTCGCCGGGGGAGCTCCGGGATTTGCTCGAGTTCGAATCCGGCGATCGGCCCGTCGTCGTTCCCAAACCGCTGCCCGGGGAGGCAGAGAGCGCCGACGTCTTCGTCAGCGCCGCCCTGAGCTCGATCCAGCAGCTCGACGCTCAGGGGCTGCGCGCCCAGCTCGCGGCTGCTCTCGAGACCCTCAGCCCGGCCGCCGTGACCCAGAAGCTGCTGGTGCCTCTGATTCATGACATCGGCGAGCTCTGGGCCGAAGGCGGTCTCAAGGCCGCACACGAGCACCTCGGCACGGCGGTTCTGCGTGCCTTCGTCGAGCAACTGCGTCTGGCGCTGCGGATCCCGCCGGAAGCGCCGCGGATGCTGATCACCACACCGGCGACCGAACGCCACGAGCTCGGTGCCCTGCTGGCGACCGCCACTGCTACCGACGCGGGCTGGAACGTGACCTATCTCGGCCCCGACCTTCCCGCCGCCGAGATCGCCGCGGCGGCGCGCCAGCGCGGGGCTCGGGTTGTCGGCCTCAGCATCGTACGGCCGATCGACGGCGACTCGATCCGCGGCGAGCTGCTCACGCTGCGTCGCCACCTAGGCGATACGACGGGCCTCATCATCGGCGGCCGCGCCGCTCGGGACTTCGAAGACACGGCATCCGAGATCGGCGCCGTCCTCGTTCAAGACCTCGTGGGTTTAGGCCCGGCGTTGGCCCTCTTCGTTTAGCAGGCCAGGATCATCCGCCCCCGGTCGGGGCCCGCAGGGAGCACGGACGCGGCGACACGTCCCGATGGTCCGGCCGCCGACGCGACCCTCTGGTCAGTCCTCGATCTTGTAGGCGGCGTCGCTGGGGCGAACCGGACGCGCGAACCACAGGGGGCGGCGCAGCTTGTCGGGACCGGGCGCCGGACGGGTTTGCGCCAGCCATTCCCGGTACAGATCGTGAGAGCGGCGGGTGTCGACGACCACGTCGGCGTATCGGTCGCCCGGACGCGCCGGCTCGATCCGCACCTTCTGATGCCAGCAGTGCATTCCCGAGATCGGATCCGGTTGAACCGGGAAGGTCAGGTTCTGATGCACCCCGGCGTCGGTCCACCAGATGCGCGCTGAGTCACGGTCGTCGGAGCCGAACGGGCGGGTCCCCTCGAGCTGGCGGATTCGCCAGCGGCTGCCGTTACCTTCACCGCCGTTTTCCTCGCTCAGGGCCACGGTTGCCGCCGCCCAGCGATCCGTTCCCGGCGAGTCCGGAAGGCGCCAACGGCCGAGGTGGTGGGAGCAGGCGATGATCCCCGGGCGCATTCCCTCGGTGACCCAGGCACGGGCGACGAAGTAGCCGATGGCGGTGTTCACCCGCACCAACCCGTTGTTCTCGATCCCCAGCCGCTTCGCGTCGACCGGGTGGACCCAGAGAGGATTGCGATGCGATATCTCCACCAGCCACTTGGCATTGGCCGAGCGGGTGTGGATGAGCGTCGGCAGGCGGAACGTCGGGGTCAAGACGACGTCGCCGGCATCGCGGTCGAATCCGCTCCAGTGGACGTGTGAGCGGATGTAGCCGGGAAGCGCCTGCTCCGGCCATCCCCAGTCGACCATCGTCTGGGAGTAGAATTCGAGCTTGCGCGACGGCGTGCCGAACCCGGCTCGCCGCACCGCGTCAACCTCGACTCCCTGATCGGGATCGTCGACTTCTTTCTCGTAGAAGCGATAGTCGTCGCGCTTCACCCGGAACGCTCCGTATCGGCGCATGTACTCGAGCGGCTCGAGGCCTTCCGCGGCTGCGGCCTCGGGCAATCCGGGAACGCTGTTTTCGAACATCCAGCGGTAGCTCTCGTCGACCGTGAGTTTCTCGCCGGGCCGATAGGGCGACTCGAACCACTTGCGGATCCCCAGCTCGCCGTCCGGGTCGATCCGCCAGGACAGCTCGATCCAGAACTCGTCTTCCTCCCAGACCTCGCCCGGGTTCGCTTCGTGCGTCAGGTCTACGCTCTCGCCCTTGATCTCGCGGAATCGACGCAGCACGGGCTGGCGAAAGCCGATCCAGGCGCCCGCGGCGGTCTCCTGGCTCATGACGTCGTGTCGCTCGGGCCCCAGCCCCATCGGCAGGACGTAGTCGGCCCAATAGGAGCTCTCGTTCCACGTCGGCGTCAGGGCGACGTGGCATCCGACCTTGGCCTCGTCCCGCAGTACCTCGATCCAGGTGAAGCCGTCGGGATTCGTCCAGGCAGGGTTGTAGACACGGGTGAAATAGGTGTCCAGTCGACCGCGTCCTTCTTTGAGGAAGTGGGGCAGCAAGAAGGAGAGCTCGTGATGCGAGAGCGGATACTCGCGCGGCCACGCGAGCTCGTTCCAGGACTCCTGAGCCGGCGGCTTGGCGAACGGCGCGGCGACGAACTTGTCCTTCGATGCCAGGTTGGTTCCGCCCTTCGTGCCGACGCTACCCGTGAGCACGACCAACCACTCGAGGCACCGGGATACTTGCCAGCCGCCGAGGTTGCCGGACGCCGCCGAGCGCCAAACGTGCGTCGACAAGCCGCCGCGCGCACGACCGGCGGCGCGGGCGACTTCGAGGATCTTGTCGGCCGGGACGCCGCTCTCCGCCGCGGCGAATTCGGGCGTGAACTCGGCGTATACCTCGCGGATGACCTCGAAGAACACGTCCACTCCGTCGCTGCCCGGGGCGGAGCCGCCCAGCTGCCGCGCACGCTCGTAGGCTTCCGGGTGCCGCGCCCGCAGGTAGTCCTCCCAGTTCACCCACCGGCGGACGAAGTCGCGATCGTGCAGGTTTTCATCGATGATGACGTTCGCCATCGCCAGCAAGACCGCGGCCTCGGTCCCGGGCCAGGTGGGCATCCAGTGATCCGCCATCGAGGCGGTATTCGAGAGCCGCGGGTCGAGGACGGCGATCTGCGCGCCGCCGGATTTGGCGTCGATGATCCGCTGTGCGTGGGGGTTGAAGTAGTGCCCCGACTCGAGGTGCGCCGAGATCAGCAGGATGAACTTGGCGTGCTCGTGGTCGGGTGAGGGGCGGTCGGACTGGTGCCACAGCGCGTAACCGAGGCGGGAGCCCGCCGAGCAGATATTGGTGTGCGAGTTGTGGGCGTCGATGCCCCATGCCTGAATGACGCGATCCATCGGGCCGTCGTGCCCCGGGCGGCCGACGTGGTACATGATCTCGTTGCCGCGGTTTTCGACGATGGCGGTCCGCATCCGTTCGGCGATCTCGTCGAGGGCGCTGTCCCAGCTGACGCGCACCCAGCGCCCCGATCCGCGCTCCCCGACCCGCTTCATCGGATACAGGATGCGCTCGTCGTCGTTGACCTGGTTGATGGTCGCCGGCCCCTTCGCGCAGGTGCGACCGCGGCTTCCGGGGTGCACCGGGTTGCCCTCGAACCGCCGGATCTTGCCGCTGAACTTGTCGACGTAGGCGAGCAGTCCGCAAGCGGATTCGCAGTTGAAGCATATTGTCGGGATCAGCGAGTACCGGCGTTCGACCTTGCGGGGCCAGGCTCCGGCGTCGTATTCGACCCAGTCGTCCCAGTGCTCCGGGCCCGGGGCGCTGCTCAAGGTCCAGCCGCTGTCCAGGTGTGGATATCTGCCGGAGCGGTCAGGCATGGATCTTCAACTCAGGGGTGGAGCCTGGCCCGAGAGGTTCCAGGCGTGTTCGTAAAGAGCCAACCCGCCGAGCGTTGCCAGCCCGGCGAGAACGGCGGCGGGTCCAACGGGCTCGCCCAGAGCGGCGCAAACGACGGCCAGGGCGAACAACGAGATGCTGGCCCAGAAGAGCTTGGCATATCGCCCCCGAACCATCGCCCGCGCGGCGGCGGTGCCGTCGCGGGTCGCATGCGGAACGAGCAGCTCACCGAAGACGATCATGCCGAGCAGCAGCGCGACGCTCGCTGCCAGAACATGGGCGAGCCGGTGGCTGTGATCCGGCGAGTGGGACAGCACGACCATGATCACCGCGGCACCGGCGGCGACCGACTGCACGCAGAAGTGCACCGGCAGCAGGGGGTTCTGCCAGAAATCCCGTCCCCGGGCCTGGGCGAACAGGTATCCGCTGTAGCCCGCGGTCGCCAGAGCAGCGGCCACCAGCGGCCAGCGGAGTAAGGTCAAACCGGCCGGACCGCCGTCGTTGCCCAGGTAGGCGAGAAGCGCAGACACTGCCCAGCCGACCGAAAGCAGCCCGAACAAACCGATGATGAAGGCGCCCCTCGCCAGCCAGGAATCCCAGTTGGGCCGGGTGAGGATCGTCCAAAAGCGTGCCGGGCGCTTGAGATCGGCCACCAGCAGGACGCCGGTGAGAGCCAGGAACAACAAGCCGATCAACGGCGCCGATGCCGTTGCCAGGTTGCCGGAAACCTCGAGCCATGGCGCCAGCGCGGCGACGATCAGCGATCCGGCCGCGATCGACTTGGTCCACAGGTAGGCAGAGACCTTCCACCCCCATGGGGCCTCCGCGTGGGCAACGTCGTAGACCGTGCGGGTCGGCGCCAGGTTGGCCCACGCGCCGCTGAAGAACTCGGCGTCTCTTTGCATTGCCGCGGCCGCCAGCGCCTGGGCGTTCGCCGCCGGCGAAAGGTCGCCACCCGTCCAGCCCTCGGGCGGGGTTGCCTGGATCGGGGTCGGCTGGGTCGGGGTCGGCTGGGTCGGCCCCGGGCGATCAGGGCCCGCCGGTGTGTCCGGCTCGAATCTCACCGTCGGGTAGTCGGGGTGATCGATTCCACGCCGGTCGGCCCACAGATAGCCGCCGCTGGGGTCGGCCGCTCCCGGCGTGAGCGCGCTCGGCTCCCCCTCGATATAGAAGACCTTTGGCCGCGTCTTCTTCTCCGGCTTGCGCACGCTTACTTGCTTGGTCGACACCAGGCGGGAGACCCGCGAGGCCGGGTCGTCGAGGTCGCCGACGACGATCGACTCCGTCGGACAGACCGTGGCGCAGGGCGGCTCGATCTCGTTCTCGACCCGGTGGGCGCAGAAGTTGCACTTTTCCGCCGTGCCGTGATCGGGGTGGATGTACAGCGCGTCGTACGGACACGCCTGCATGCAGGCCTTGCAGCCGATGCACGCCTCGCGATCGAAGTCGACGATGCCGTTCGATTGCCGGAACAGCGCCGTGACCGGGCAGATCGTCATACACGGGGCGTCGTCACAGTGGTTGCACCGCAACACGGTGAAGAAGCGCCGGACATCGGGAAACGCACCCTTCTCGACGTACTTCACCCAGGTGCGGTACGACCCCACGGGCACGTTGTGCTCGGACTTGCAGGCCAGCGAGCATGCGTGGCAACCGATGCACCGGCTTTGGTCGATGACGAAGGCGTAACGCATGTGGGCGGACGGTGAGCCGACTTTCCGAGAACGGAACGAAGGCGAAGGTTACCACCGTCGCGTTGCACCGGCACCGCGGCTGAGAGAACCTTGGCGCCATGCGTGGCACGAGCTCAGATCCCGTCGAACTGTTCGCCAAGGTCTTGGCCGACACGGGAGGGTCCGTCGAGCGCTTGCAGGGAGCTCGACCGATCGCGGCCGCGATCGCGCGGATCGCCCAGGGACAGGGTGTCCGCGAGGTCTTGTACGAACCGACGGAGCTGGTCGACGAGCTCGGCATCAGGTTGTTGCTCACGGCTCACGGAATCGACCTGGTGCCGCCGGCCAAGGCGGGGGAGAAAGCGCCGCACATCCGTATGTCGTTGACGGGCGCGGAGCTGGCGATTGCCGAAACGGGGACGCTCCTGTTCGGCGGGCAGCCCGGCGGATGGGGGCTCGCCACCGCCTTGCCGTGGGTTCACGTGGTGCTGCTGCGCTCGACCGCTGTAATCGCCGACCTGCCGACCGCGTTCGCCGAGTTCCAGACGCGTCTGCGGAAAGGCGACCGGGACTGGGTCTGGATCACCGGCCCGTCCCGGACCGCGGACATCGGCCACACCCTGGTACTCGGGGCGCACGGTCCGAATGCGCTGCACGTGATGGTGGTCTGATGAGCTCCAAGGGTCGTGACCTGGCACGCGAGATTCGCAAGGCCCTTGCCGACGAAAACCAGAAGGGCGCCCTTCGTCACGCGGTGACGGGGATCAACGAGAAACGCCGGACCGTGTTGGGACGTTTCCCCGGCTACGACGCGGCGCGGGCGCGGGCCCGTCGAATCAAGGAAAAAGCGATCGCCGACCTGCCGGCGCTGATCGACCGCTTCGCCGCCGCCGTCGAAGGGCAGGGAGGGCAGATTCACCATGCCGCCGATGCCGCCGAGGCGTGCGACATCATCGCCGGAATCGCCACCGCCAGCGGCGCTCGACGGGTGACGAAGTCGAAGTCGATGACGAGCGAAGAAATCCACCTGAATCCGGCCCTCGAAGCGGCCGGGTTGGAGGTGCGGGAAACCGACCTGGGCGAGTACATCATCCAACTCGCCGGCGACCGGCCGTCGCACGTGACGGCGCCGATCATCCACATGTCGGTCGAGGACGTGCGGGAGGTCTTCGCGGAGAATCTGGGATTGGCGAAAGTACCGGAAGAACCCGGCGAGCTCACCCAACTGGCGCGGCAGAAGCTGCGTCAGGACTTCCTCGCCGCAGACGTCGGCATCACCGGAGCCAACTTCCTCGTTGCCGACACCGGCACGACGGTGATCGTCGAGAACGAGGGAAACGCCCGTCTCACGACTCAGCTACCCCCGGTTCATGTGGTGCTGGCCGGTGTCGAAAAGCTCATCCCGTCGGCGGCCGAGCTGCTTCCGTTCCTGCAACTGTTGCCGCGGACCGCCACCGGACAGCTGCTGACGTCCTATCTGTCGTTCATTTCCGGGCCCGGTTGGAGCGGCTCGCCGTTTCACGCCGGCGCGGCGCGCGCGTATCACGTCGTGCTGCTGGACAACGGTCGCATGGCGATGCGCGACGACCCGACGTTGGTGGAGGCGCTTTACTGCATTCGCTGTGGTGGCTGCATGACGGTGTGCCCGCCGTACCAGGTGGTCGGCGGACACGTTTACGGCGGCCCGACCTACCCGTCGGGCATTGGCAACGCGTGGGAGGCGGGGGTACGGGGGCTCGACACGGCCGCCGAGTTCAATTCCCTCTGCACCACCTGTTCCCGTTGTCGCGATGTTTGTCCGGTGAACATCGATATCCCGTGGATGAACGCGATCATCCGCGAACGGATCGCAGCCGACCGTCGGCGGCCGCGGGGATTCTGGGAGCGGATGGTCTACGACCGCTTCCTGCCGACCAGAGAGCAGGGCTCGGTCAGCCTCGGGGCGCGGCTGTTTTCCGATCCCGCCCGTGCCTATCGGAGCGCTCGGCGCCGCCCCGTGCGTATCTTGCGCCGCTTCGCCCCGACGCGTGCTCTGGTCTCCCGCATGGCCGGCATCGCCGGAGGCCGCGCGCTGCCCGAGCCCGAGCCCGAGACGTTCACGGCGTGGTTCCGCCGTCGCGGCGGGCGATTGGTCACCACTCCGTTCGAGGCTGAACGCGCCAGCCAGGACCGCCGCGGCTCGACCGTCTTCCTGTTCGCCGACTGCCACACGGAGCACGTCGATACGGCGGTCGGCAAAGCGGCCGTGTCTTGCCTGCAGAAGTGCGGACTCGGTGTGATCCTGGTGACCGGGCATTGCTGCGGGCGGGCGGCGATGTCCCAGGGGATGCTTCACACCGCCGCGGGGCAGGCGCGTGACCTTCACAAGGTGCTGGCCCCGATCGTGAAGACGAAGCACGCGGTTGTCGGTGTCGAGCCCTCCTGTATCGGCGCAGTGGCCGATGAGCACCAGCATCTTCTTCCCGGCCGGGAACCGGCCGATGTGGCGGCGGGGTGCTATGAGATCCTGCAGTACCTGAACGGCAAGCTCGCCGACGGTCGGCTTGTGGCGCGCAAGCAGCCCGAATGGAAACCGGCCCAGAAGGATCCCCTGCCACCGGTGGTTCTGCACGGCCACTGCCAGCAGAAGACCCTCGGTTGGTTGCCGGCGGCCGAGAACCTGCTGAACAGCGTGCCCGGTCTGGAGTTGAAGGTCACTTCGTCGGAGTGCTGCGGAATGGCCGGCTCCTTCGGGTACAAGAGCGAGTTCTACGGGCTCAGCACCGAGCTCGGCCGGCGGCTCGCTACCGAGCTCGACCAACTGGGCGTGAGCGAGCCGAGACCGGGACCGTCCGGGGACCTGCCGGCCTGCCGCTACCTGGCGTGCGGTACGTCGTGCCGCTCCCAGATGGCCGACGTCGGCGGGCACTCTGCGCGACACCCGGTCGAATTGATTGACGAGAGGCTTGATAACCCCTAGGAGCGCCCGCTTTAGTGAGCCGTATGGACGCGGAACAGAGGTTCAAGCACCCGCTGCGCGGACTCCTGGTGGCGCAGTTTTTCGGCGCTTTCAACGATAACGCGCTGAAGGTCTTCGTTGCCCTCCTGGCGATGCGCAACCTCTCCATCGGACCCGAGAGCGGCGCGTTCGAGGCCGCCTCGCAGGCGGAGGCGACGAAAGCGTTCGTCGCCCTTACCTTGCCGTTGATGCTGTTCTCGCTGCCCGCTGCGGTGATCGCCGATCGGTTCAGCAAGCGAACGGTCATCGTCGGCATGAAGCTGTTCGAGGTGCTCCTGATGGCGGCGGTGGGGTACAACCTGTACCTCTATCCCGGGGACCGGATGCTTCCTTTCGTCATCCTCGGCTTCATGGGTGCCCAGAGCGCGCTGTTCAGCCCGGCGAAGTTCGGCATCCTTCCCGAGGTGCTGCCGCACGACCGTCTCTCGAAAGGGAACGGGCTGCTGCAGATGTGGACAATGCTGGCGATCATTGCCGGCACGGCAGCTGCCGGGCCCCTCTCGGATGCGTTCGCACCCACCCGCCCTTGGGTCGTCGGCGCCGTTCTCGCCGGCCTGGCTGTGGTCGGCTTCCTTGCCTCACTGGCGGTTCCGCGAGTACCCGCGGCGCGCGCCAGCGACGACAAGGGCAGCACTTTCCGCGACGCCTTCGCCGCCATCCGTGCCGATCGCGTGCTGCGGTTGGCGATCCTCGGAGCGGCCTTCCTCTGGGCCATCGCCAGCCTGCTGGCGCAGGACATTCTGGTCTACTCGAAAGCGACGCTGGGTCTGTCCGACACCTTGTCGGGATTGCCGCTCGCGGTGCTCGGGGTCGGGATCGCGGTCGGGAGCATCCTGGCGGCCAAGCTGTCGGCCGGAAAGGTCGAGTACGGCCTCATTCCGGCGGGCGCGGTCGGCGTCATGCTGGTGACCCTGGCGCTGGGTGTCATCGGTCCAGGCGTCGTAGGTACCAACATTCTGATGACGTTGCTCGGCGTCTCCGGCGGTCTGATTCTCGTGCCGATCCACGCCGTCATGCAATGGCGCGCACCGTCCGCTCGCAGGGGGGCGGTGATCGCGCTGGCCAACATCTTGATCTACGCGGGGATCCTGATCGGCTCGCTGTCGGCCTACGGCCTTTCCCTTGCCGGCGTCCCCCCGCGGGGCATCATCCTGGCCACCGCCCTGGCCGTGGGTGCGGGAACGTACTGGTCGCTTTATCTGCTCCCGGACGCCTTTCTCCGTCTCGGGTTCGTTCTGGTGACCCACACGATCTACAAGATGCGGCTGGTGAACCCCGAGCGCGTGCCCGAAGAGGGCCCGGCACTGCTGATCCCGAATCACGTTTCGTTTATCGACGGTCTGTTGATTCTCGCCAGCACCGACCGCCCGGTGCGGTTCGTCATCGATGCGCACTACTACAACATGCGGCTGCTGAAGCCGTTCATGCTATCGCTCAAAGCCGTTCCGTTGTCCCTGGGGGCCGGCCCCAAACCGATGCTCCGTGCCCTCAAGGAGGCGGGGAAGCTGCTCGATCAGGGCGACCTCGTGTGCATCTTCCCCGAGGGACAGATCACCCGGACGGGGATGCTCGGACCGTTTCAGCGGGGCTTCCAGCGGATCGTCACGGGCCGCGACGTGCCGATCATCCCGGTGGCGCTGGACCGGGTGTGGGGCAGCATCTTCAGCAAGGCCGGGGGACGCTTCGTCACCAAGATCCCCCGGCGGATCCCTTATCCGGTGACGGTGGCTTTCGGCGAGCCGCTGCCGCCGGGCACGCCGATCCACAAGGCCCGCGCCGCGGTCCGCCGGCTCGGCACCGAAGCCTGGCTGCTACGGAAGCCGGAAAGCCAGCCGCTCTACCGTCGGTTCGTTCGCAACGCCCGGCGGCGGCCGCGCTCGTTTTGCATGGCCGACGCCACCCGCCCGCACGTGTCTCGTTTTTCCGCTCTGGTGGGCACGATCGCGCTCGGGAGAGCCCTGCGGGAGCACTGGGAGGGCCAGTCGCGGGTCGGCATCCTGTTACCTCCGAGCGTCGGCGGCGCGCTGGTGAACTTCGCAGCCGCAATGTCCGGCCGCACCAGCGTGAATCTCAACTACACCGCGGGCAAGGCGGGATTGACATCGGCGTGCGAACAAGCCGAGCTCCAGACCGTCGTGACCAGCGGCATGTTCGTGGCCAAGGCGGGGCTGGAGTTGCCGGACAACGTCGAGCCGGTGTGGATCGAGGACGTCGCCAAGTCGTTGACCCGTGTTGACAAGCTCCGGGCGCTGTTGCTGGCGGCCCTCGCCCCGCTGGGCTGGCTCGAGAAAGCATGCGGCACGATCGGGCGGTCCCAACCCGAGGACGTCGTCACCATCATCTTCAGCAGTGGCTCTACCGGTGAGCCGAAGGGCGTCCAGCTCACCCAGTTCAACCTCGAGAGCAACATCGAGGCGGCGGCTCAGGTGATCCAGTGCGGGCCGGGCGACACCATGCTCGGCATCCTGCCCTTCTTCCACTCTTTCGGCTACATGGCGACGTTGTGGCTGACGGTCAACAACGGCGTCGGTGTCGTCTACTACCCGAACCCGCTCGACGCGGCGGCCGTCGGGGAGCTGACGCAACGCTACCGAGCGACGGTGCTGATCGCCACGCCGACGTTCCTGCAGCTGTACGCGCGGCGCTGTGCCCCGGGCCAGTTCGGCTCGCTGCGGCTGGTGGTTGCCGGGGCGGAGAAGCTCCCGCCGGCGCTCGGCGAGCTCTTCGAAGCCACCTTCGGCATCCCCGCCTTCGAAGGCTACGGTTGCACCGAGTGCTCTCCGGGCGTGGCACTGAATGCACCCGATTTTCGTGCCGCCGGCTACTTTCAGCCGGGCTCACGGCGCGGCACCGTGGGCCAGCCGCTGCCGGGAATCTCCGTCCGCATCGTCGACCCCGACAACGGCGAGCCGAAGGAGCCGGGAGAGCCGGGCATGATTCAGGTCACCGGCCCCAACGTCATGAAGGGGTACCTGAACCGCCCCGATCGGACGGCGAAAGTGATGGACGGCGACTGGTACATCACGGGTGACATCGGTGTCCTGGACGAGGACGGTTTTCTGACCATCACCGACCGGCTGGCGCGCTTCTCCAAGATCGCCGGCGAGATGGTCCCGCACGGCGTCATCGAGGAGAAGCTGCACGAGGCGGCCGGCATCTCGGAGCGGACTTTCGCCGTGACCGCCGTGACCGACCCGCGCCGCGGCGAGCGCATCGCCGTCGTGCACACGGCCGGCGTGGACGAGGTTCCCGGCGTGCTGGAACGGCTGCAGACGCTCGGATTACCCAATCTGTTCATCCCCAAGAAAGACGACTTTGTAAAGGTCGACGAGCTGCCTATTCTGGGTACGGGCAAGACCGACCTGAAAGCGGTTCGCGAGACCGCCGCCGCGGCATTGGGCTGAGCGGCGGCGCCGCTGCCGCGTCGTCGCCCGGGGACGAACAGGAGTCCAGATGCCGAGCCTGCTGGTTTGCGATCCGGCCGGAACCGAGGGCCTCGTTTTGCTCGACCCGCAGCGCACCACAGTGCTGGGGCGGGACGCCGCGTGCGAAGTCGTGCTGACCCACCCGAGTATCTCGCGCCGGCATGCCGCGGTCCGCGCCGAGCGGGGCGCGTTCACGATCGAGGACATGTCGACGAACGGTCTGTTCGTGAACGGCGCACGGGTGGCGACTCACCGCCTGTCGCACGGAGATCGAGTGGTGCTGGGCGGCGACCGGGAGCATCCGATCAGGTTCTCTAGCAAGGACACGCGGCTGGAAAGCACCTTGACCGGCTTGCGCTACGACTTCAGCTCCGGGGCCCTGGCGGACGTCGGCAACCTGCGCAAGCTGATCGAGGTCAACAAGGCCATCACCACGTCGCTCGAGCTGGAAGAGGTCTTCGAACTGCTTCTGGAGGGCGTGCTGGAGATCGCCTCAGGCACCCGGGCGATGATTCTTCTGCGCCGCGACGACGGCGCCATGACGACGGTGTACGAGAAGAACCTCGAGTCCGGCCGCGCCCCGATCGCGACGCAGGGTATCAGCCGCAGCGCCGTGCGACACGTCGTCGAGACCGGCGAGCCCCTGTTGATCAACGACGTCGCCGACAGCCCCGATTTCGAGGCGCAAGCCAGCATCCAGGCCCTCGACCTACGCAGCATCGTGGCCATTCCACTGAGTTACTCGCAGGCCTACCAGCGGGCAGGCAGCGGTGTTGCCTCGCTGCTCGGCGTCGTTTACGTGGACAGCTGCTCGGCCCGGCGCCGCTTCACGCAGGAAGACCTCGATCTCATGGTGGCCTTCTCCACCCAGGGGGCGATCTCCTTGGAGAACGCCAAGCTTCATCGGGATCTGCAGGAGAGCTATCTGGAGCTGGTGATGTCGCTGGCGGAGGCGGTCGAAGTGAAGGACCGTTACACCCGTGGACACTCCGATCTCGTTTCGCGCTACGCCGTGGCCGTTGCCCGGCGCCTCGGCGTGTCCGACGAGGAGGTCGAGGTCGTTCGCCGCGGCGGCATGCTCCACGATGTCGGCAAGATTGGCATCGACGAAGCCATCCTCAACAAACAGGGTGGTCTGACCGACGACGAGTTCGAGGAGATCAAGAAGCACACAATCTACGGCGCCGATATTCTGGCGCCCATCGCCTTTCTCCGCGGGGAGCGCGACATCGTCCTGCAGCATCACGAAAAGATGGACGGCAGCGGCTACCCCTACGGTCTGGTGGGAGACGAGATCGCGCTCGGCGCGCGCATCATCGCGGTCTGCGACGTCTACGAAGGCATCAGCTCCCATCGCCCCTATCGCAAACCGATGAAGCCGGAAGAGATCGTCCGGCTGCTCGAGAGCGAGGCCGGCGGCAAGCTCGATGAACGGGTCGTGCAGGCGTTCCTGGAGATCTACCGCGAAGCGGGCTGGAAGAAGGGGAGGGTGGCCCGCCCGCTACCGGAGCTGGTTGCGGACTGACCCTAACAGGGTGCGGAAAAACTCCCGGGGGTGCCGCGCAGGGGTCTTGCGGTGCAGAGGCAAGGCGGGAGGAGGAAGGCGATGCAGAGTGCATCGTCGACGACGAGCAACGCCGCCTATGCGCCGCAACCCCCCTGCGCCCAAAGGGTTACGGGCAGCGTGGGGGCATCTGCGGCGTTGCGACGCCTCGACGATATGCACGACATCGCCTCCGGCCTCGCGCCTTGCATCTGCCCCCACGGTGCCCGTAACGGCACCCCCGGGAGTTTTTCCGCACCCTGCTAAGGCTGTATCGATGCGGACAGCTCCTTTTCGAGCGCGTCCGCGTATTCCGCCAAACGCTTCGCCTCGCTCAGCGCTTCGCGGCGCTCCGCTATGCTCATCCCGTCGATCATCTCCCTGATGCGGCCGCGCAATTTCTCGAACGGCGGCGGGTCGGGGAGCGTCAGCCGCACGTAGATGGCCCGGCTCAGCACGAGCGAGAGAGGATCGACCGCGACCCACTCGCGGCCCCCCGATTCGGAAGCCTCCGGGTAGATCAGCGATACGACCGAGGGCAGCCCGCGGCCGAGTACGTCGAACCACTTCGCGTTGGGCCCGGTGAGCGGCGTTTCGGTCTTGTCGAGCACCTGGATGTCGTGGAACGGAATCGGGCGGAGCGGCCCGGCCCAGGCGGACGTCCCCTCGATCGCGTGAATGTGCAAGTGTGGCGCAGACGAGTTGCCGGAATTGCCTGCCAAGCCGAGGAAGTCGCCTTTGCTCACCGCAGCGCCCGTACTCAGCAGATCGGACGCGAGCGTCCCCATCTGGAAGTGTGCATACAGCATCAGCTCGTCGCCGTGCTGAATGTAGAAGTGGTTCCCCTCGACCGGGTCCGGCGGCGACAGGTCGGCCGGCGGATTGGGGTTGGTCGGCTTGTCGTTGGCGAAGGAAACCACCTCGCCGTCGGCCATCGCGTAGACCGGCTTCCCCCAGATTCGATAGTCGGCGTTGTTGGCGTACGAGCCATCGGGTAGGAGCTTGGACCAGGTGTTCGTCGCCCAGTCGATCGCTTCGACCCCGAAGTCGTAGCCGAACAGCTGCCCGCCGTCGCCGGCGGAGCTGTGACCGGCGCTGCGCCCGACCCAGTACTCGTCCAGTCTCAGATCCGCAGCGCGGGCCGGGAAACCGTAGCTCTTCGCGGCTACCGGGCTCCGGTGGTATGTCAGCGGCCGGGTGACGGCGGCGGGCTCGTCGAAGCCGTCGCAGTAGACGGAGACCGTTATCTCCTTGGGGGTGGGCGAGGGCAGCAGAACGGTATCGTCCGGGGCAAAGAACCAGGTTCCGGTATCGCCCGCTCCGATGTCCAGATCGATCTTGAAAGCCGCCGAGGGCGCCGCCGGGTCGGCGAAGGCCAGGTGAACCAGGGTGGCGTGGACCGCGTCGCCCTCATCGTTCTTCAGGTCGAGGCGAAGCGATAGCTGGGCGTTCTTGGGTGCGCCTTCCTTGCGTGGCGCCAAGGGCAGGTAAACGACGGAGCCGCTTTCCGCCGGCTCGACGCCGACATCCAGTTTCGGGGCTGCCATGGATCATCCCTCCTCGTTGGGTGCATTCATGGTCCCCGTGTCGAATGTCCTTCCAACCATACCCGCCAGCGCGGCGGCTGCCATCCCCCAGAGGATGTACCCGAGCCCGGAATCGGCCACCCAGGCCGGCTCGATTGCCTGCAAATAGCCTCGGGTCTCGAGGAAATACGCCGCTACGGTCGTGATCAGCCCGGCTCCGGCCGAGGCCGTCACCATTGCCCGGGTCGCCCAGGGGAGGAACACCGCCGCCACCGGGAACGCGACCGTCGTCGTCAGGATCCCGGAGGAAAGGTAGAAGATGTCCCACAGCGACTCGGTATTGAACGCGAACACCATCGCCAGGCCCACGGCGCCCGCGGTTGCCGCGCGGGCGTAGCGCTCGGCCCCGGGGCGGTCCTGCACGCCGGCGAAGTCGTAGGCGAGGCTCAGCGCCATCACGTTGGCGCACGTGTCGATGGTGCTCATGGCGGCTGCGGTGAGTCCGACGGCGACGAAAAGGCTCAGCCAGGCCGGAGCGAAACGCTCCACCAGAGCGGCGAAAATGGCGTCCCCCTCGTTTCCGAGAGCCGCCGGGAAGCCGCCGTCGGCCGGGAAGATCGCCAGCGCCGCGACCCCGATGAAGAGCGGCAGCACGCCGACGAACAGGAAAGCGTTCGCCATGGCGATGGCGACGCCGCGCCGCGCCGCGGTGCGATCGCGCGCCGCCTGGACGCGCAACCACAGGTCGGTCTCGAACATCCAGCCCGGTAGGTAGGCCACCAGCGTCAGGCCGATCAGACCGATGCCGGGGGCGAGAAGCGTGTGCCACGGCATTCCCGATCGAGCCCCGAGGCCGTTGCTCAGCGCCGCCAGGGCGGGGTTGCCCGAGACGGGCTCGGTCGATGCGGCGATCAAGGCACCGCCGGCCTGCCGTAGCCCGATCCATGCCAACCAGCTCATCGCCAGGATATAGAGCACCACCACGCCATACTGCAGCTTGTCCGTGCTCACCACGGCGCGGAACCCGCCCATGGTCGAGTAGGCGCCGACGACCGCGGCGATGATCACGATCATGGTGTCGATCGAGATGCCGAGGCCCGGCGCGAGCAGGTTCGCGGCGACGTAGATCTCGGCGCCGCCCCAGACGAGAAAGACGAAAAACAGGGCCGCCGCAACGATCCGCTTGGCGGCAGGGCCGAAGCGCTGCCCGACCATCTCAGGCTGACTGAACGCCGGCAGCGAGTGGTATCGCCGCGACAACAGGTAGATACCCGCGAGCGCCAGCAGCCAGGGGATTGTGATCAGCCACACCGCGCCGAGGCCGTACCAGTAGAAGAGCTGCACCGCGTAGACACACGACCACGAGATCGACAGGAAGCCGGCCGATATCGAAAGGCCCACCGAGGCGGCGCCGAGGTCGCGGTCGGCGGTCCAGAAGGCGGCGCCCTGGTCGTGCCGTGCGCGCGCCCGCCAGCCGAGCGCCAGCGCCGCGGCGACGTAGCCCACGAGAGCGATCCAGGTAACCGACATGGCGCCAGTGTAGCCGCACCGAGCGGCCCCGTTTGCTATCCGGGCCGGGTCCGGTGGGGTAGGCTGGGACCTCGCTCCCCCTTTCGGTCGCGTGATCGTCCGTCCATGAGCCCGTCCCGCCGCTTTCCGTTCCTCGTGATCTTGTTGGTCCTGGTGGCGCCGACCGCCGTGGCGGCGGCGCCGTGGGCGCCGCAGGAGTCCCCGCAGGATCCGCCCGGGGCGCGCCAGGAGGCCTCGCCGCAGAGGGCCGCCGCAAGCTCGGAGCTCGACGCGATCTCTTTGGCCGACCGCGAGTTTCGCTTCGCCGGGACGCGGACGCCGACGCCCCCACAGATCGACGGAGTCATCGACGAAGCCGTTTGGTCGCGGGCCATCCCGATCACCGAGTTCGTCCAGGCCGAGCCCGACGAGGGCCGGCCGATGACCGAGCGCATCGACGTACGGGTGATCTACGACGACGAAGCCATCTACATCGCCGCCTATTGCTACGACAGCGAGCCCGACCGGATCATCGCCAACGTCCTCCGCCGCGATCAATCCAACAGCGACAACGATTCGTTCACCGTCACGCTCGACACGTACCACGACCACCGCAACGGCTTCCTCTTCGAAACCAATCCGATGGGAGCGAGATACGACGCCCAGATCGTCGGCGAGGGCGGCAGCGGTGCCGGTCGCTTCGGCAGTCAAAGCCTGAACGTGGACTGGGACGCCGTCTGGGAGGCGCGCGCCCGCATCGTCGAGGACGGCTGGGTGGTGGAGATGGCGATCCCGCTGTGGGAGCTACGTTTCGCGCCGGACCAATCGGCCTGGGGGATCAACTTTCGTCGCACCATACGGCGCAAGACCGAGCAGGCCTACTGGGCGCCCGTTCCGCGCCAGTTCGATGCCACGCGGCTTTCCCTGTCCGGCATGATGTACGACCTGCAACTGGCGCGGCCGCGGAACTTGCAGGTCACCCCCTATGTCATCGGTGGGGTGAACCACGGCATCGCCGACGGAACCATCTCTCCGGCGGCGGACGCAACGTACGCCAACGACTATCTTGCCGACATCGGCGGCGACCTGAAGTGGAGCGCGAGCCCCAACTTGACCGTCGACGTTACCGTCAATACCGACTTCTCCCAGGTAGAAGCCGACGACCAGCAGATCAACCTGACCCGGTTTTCGCTCTTCTTTCCGGAAAAGCGCGACTTCTTTCTCGAAAACGCCGGGTTCTTCGATTTCGGTGGGGGCGGCGGGGGCGGTCGGCTCGGCGGCGGCAGCCAAGTGGTCGGTTTTCATTCACGCACCATCGGCATCGGCCCGAGCAACGAGGAGATCCCGCTGTACGGTGGCGGCCGGGTCACGGGGAAGGTCGGCGCCTGGTCGATCGGTGCGCTGGTCATGCAAAGCGAAGCGACGGACGGGACGGAGCGGACCTCCGCGCAGCCGTCCAACAACTACGTCGTCGGACGGCTCAGCCGCGACCTCGGCGAGCGATCACGAGCCGGAGTCCTGTTCACCAACCGGCAAGCGAGCGGCGACGATTACAACCGCGAGATCGGGGTCGACGGGCGCTGGGGGATCAACGAGGAGACTACGGTCGACGCCTGGCTCATGAAGACCGAGACGCCGGGTCTCGAGGGTCAGGACTGGGCCGGCTCGGCGCGATTCGACTGGAGCTCCCCCCTGTGGCAGGTGCGGGGCTCGTACCTGGATATCGGCGACAACTTCAACCCGGAGATGGGCTTCGTGACGCGGCGGGGAATACGGGCGGTCGACCCGAGCATCTTCTGGACGCCGTACTTTCCCGACTCGCGTTACATCCGGAACCTCAGCCCGCACGCCAACTTTCGCTACACCACCGACCAGGAGGGAACGCTCCTGAGCCGTTACCTTCATCTCGACTGGGACGCGTTCCTGCGCCACGGCGACAAGGTGAGCGTGGCGCACAATCGTCGCTACGAGCTCCTCGAGGCGCCGTTCGAGATCGTCGAGGGCGTGATCATTCCGGTGGGCGTGTATGAGTGGAGCGAGACCAACCTCGAGTTACAGTCGGACGCCGGGCGGCCCGTCGATGGCAGCTTCAACTACACGAAGGGTGGCTTCTGGAGCGGCGATCGCACCGAGTACCGGTTCACCGCCGGGTGGCGACCGGGGCCGCGGGTGAACCTCGGCCTGTCCTGGACGCGAAACGACGTCGACCTGCCGGAGGGGGCGTTCACGACCGACCTGGGCAGCCTTCGTGTGGGATTGGATTTCACTACCGAGATGTCGCTCGGCGGCTTGATCCAGTACAACAGCCAGGCCGATCAGGTCTTCGCCAACATCCGGTTTCGCTACATCTACGTTCCCGGTTCCGACCTGTTCGTCGTCTACAATGAGCGTCGAGTGGCCGAGCGATCGAACCTCATCGATCGGGCGGTCATCATCAAGGTGACCCGCATGTTGCGCTTCTGAGAACATGACCGACGACGCCGGCTCCGCTTCGCGCCAACCTTCCGGCGGAGTGCCGCCCGCGGTCGTGCTCGAGACCGTGCGGCGCCAACGCGATGATCTGCTGACGTTCCTCGAGAAGCTCGTACTGGTCGAATCTCCATCGTCGTCTCCCGAGTCCCAGCGCGGCGCGTTCGATCTCCTCGAGGAGGGGCTGGACGAAGCCGGCTTCGAAGCCCGTCGCATCCCCGGCGACCGCAGCGGCGGGCAACTGCTGGCGGGTCCCCGTGGAAGTGACTTCGGTGGCGTCGACCTGGACCCCGAGGCCCCCCTTCCCGACGCCGACGCCCGCGCCCCGATGCAGCTGCTCGTCGGCCATTGCGACACCGTCTGGCCGCTCGGGACGCTGAAGGAAATGCCCGTGCACGTCGACGAATCGATCATGCGCGGCCCCGGTGTTTTCGACATGAAGGCGGGCTTGGCGCAGACCGTCTTCGCGTTGCGGACGCTGCACCGCCTCGGGCTCACGCCGCACGCCCTGCCACTTTTCTTCGTCAACTCCGACGAGGAGATCGGCTCGGCCGAGTCGGCGCCGCGCATCGTCCGGATGGCCCGGCAGGCGGAGCGCGTCTTCGTCATGGAGCCGGCGCTCGGTCTCGAGGGGAAGTTGAAGACCGCACGCAAGGGTGTCGGTCAGTTCGTCGTTCGGGTCACCGGCAAGGCGGCGCACGCGGGGCTCGATCCGGACGGCGGAGCGAGCGCCATTCTCGAGCTTTCTCATCAGGTACAGCGCCTGTTCGAGCTCAACGATCCCGGTCGCGGCGTCAGCGTCAACGTCGGCATTATCGACGGTGGGCTGCGCCCGAACGTCATCGCGCCGGAAAGCCGGGCGGTCGTCGACGTTCGGGTCCCGGACCGGAACGAGACCGAGAGAATCACGGCGGCAATCAACGGGCTCACGCCCGTCACACAAGGAGTGAGATTGCATGTCAGCGGTGGAGTCGAGCGGACGCCGCTGGAGCGAAACGAACGCAACCAGGCGCTGTGGCGACAGGCACACCGCCTCGCCGGGGACCTGGGACTGGAGATCGAGCAAGGGTTCGCCGGAGGAGGATCGGACGGGAACTTGACCAGTCCGGTCGCAGCGACGTTGGATGGCCTCGGAGCGGTCGGCGACGGGGCGCACGCCGCCCACGAGCACATCGATGTCTCGCGGTCGATGGAGCGTTGCGCGCTGCTGGCCCTGCTGCTGATGGCCGACGGCGACGAGCGTGAGGGCGCCGACACGGTGAGCGACGGCGCCTGAAGGCGAGAGAATTCTGACAACCAAGGCGGGGAATTCCCACAACCGGGGAGGACGTCGACGTGAAACGCGTGGTGCTGACGGTGGTGGTAGTGGCTATCCAAGCGGCCTCGGGTTGCTCCCTGGGAGCCGCGATGCTCCGTCCCGATCTCGTCTTCGAGGTCTCGATCGCCGATGGCCTCGCCGATGGCCCGCTCGACGGACGCCTCTTTTTGATGATCTCGACGCGCGACGATGGCGAGCCGCGTTTTCAGGCCGGAAACTGGGGCTCCGACACGCAGCCGTTGTTTGCTCGCGATGTGGAAGGGTTTTCTTCGCAGGTCCCCGTGATCGTCGATCGCTCGGCCCCCGGCTACCCGGTTGAAGACATCGAAGACCTACCCGCCGGCGACTACAGGGTTCAGGCGATGCTGCACGTGTACGAGACGTTCGAGCGCGCCGACGGGCACGTCATCAAGGCGCCCATGGATCGCTGGGAGGGGCAAAACTGGCGCATCTCGCCCGGCAACCTCTACAGCTCCGTGCATTCGATCAGCATCGATCCCGCCACGGGTGGCGAGTTCCAGATCGCCTTGGACAACATCATCCCGCCGGCCGAGGACCCCCAGGACACCGACTACATCAAGCACGTGAAGATTCGCTCGGAGCTCCTGAGTGAGTTCTGGGGCACCGACATGTACCTCGGTGCGATCGTATTGCTGCCCGAGGGTTTCGAGGACGACCCGGAAGAGCGCTTTCCGGTGGCCTACTACCAGGGCCATTTCCACGACACCTTCTATACGCCCGTGGGGTTCTCCGAGACGCCGCCGGCCGCCGGACTGACGGGCTATGACCAGACCTACGCCGAGGCAAGCCACCAGTTCTATCAGGACTGGGTATCGGGAAAGCTGCCGCGCATGATCATCGTCACCATGCAGCACCCGAACCCGTATTTCGACGATTCGTATGCGGTCAATTCGGCGAACGTCGGCCCGTATGGCGATGCGTTGACCCAGGAGCTCATTCCGTTCCTCGAGGAGCGTTTCCGCGCCATCGGAGAAGGGTGGGCGAGGGCCCTTTACGGAGGCTCGACGGGGGGGTGGGAGTCGCTCGCCTGGCAAGTGTTCTATCCCGACATGTTCAACGGCGCCTGGGTGAATTGCCCGGACCCGATCGACTTCCGCTACTACCAACTCGTCAACATCTACGAGGACGAGAACGCCTTCTATCCCGACAGCGAGTGGATCGACGATCCTATTCGGCCGTTCCGCCACGGTGTCGACGGGCAGGTCGACATGTCGCTGAAGCAAGCGACGCGCCTCGAGGAAGTTCTCGGCACGCGATTCCGCTCGGGACAGCAGCTGGCGGTATGGAACGCCGTCTACGGCCCGGTTGCCGAGGACGGTTTGCCGGCGCCCTTGTGGGACCCGGCATCCGGGGTGATCGATCGCGACGTGGCCCACTACATGCGCGACAACTACGACCTGAGTCACATCATTCGCCGGGATTGGCAGTCCCTCGGGCCCAAGCTGCAGGGCAAGCTGCACATTGCCGTCGGCGACGAGGACAACTATTACCTCGAGGAGGCAGTGATGCTGCTGGAGGAATTCCTCGAGCAGACGGAAGATCCGTACTACGACGGCAGCGTTACCTACGGGTATCGTCATCCACACTGCTATTCCGGACCGCCGGACGACCTCTCCGTCCGCCTGACGCGGCTGACCTACAACCAGCGGATCTTGCCGCAGATGGCCGCCCGCATGCTGGAAACCGCGCCACCCGGCGCGGACCTGTCCTGGGCCCGCTGACGCGCGGGAGGCAGCGGGTGCCGGCGGGAGTGGCACCTCGGTGGAGGTGGCAACCGAGCCGCACCTGCCCTCGACCTCCCGCCATCCGCCGGAGACCCCCTGCTACCATGGGCGCGTGTCCAGGTCCTTCAACCTTCTCGGCGCCGATTGGCCGCGCAAGATCCTCCACATCGATCTCGACGCCTTCTATCCGAGCGTCGAGGTGCTCGACGACCCTGACCTTCGCGACAAGCCGGTGATCGTCGGTGGGCTCGGGCGGCGTGGAGTGGTGGCTTCCGCTTCCTACGAGGCGCGTCGGTTCGGCGTGCGCTCCGCGATGCCGATGGAGCGGGCCCGCCGATTGTGCCCCGATGCGATCTTCCTGCGACCACGCTTTCAGCGGTACCGGGAGGTTTCGAAAGAGGTCTTTGCCATCTACGAGGCGTGGACGGATCGGGTCGAGCCCCTGTCGATGGACGAAGCCTACTTGGACGTCACCCATCACGTTAGCTCTCCGGTCGACCTGGCAAAGTCGATTCGCAGCTCGATTCGGCGCAAGACCGGGTTGACGGCGTCGGCGGGCGTTTCCGCCAACAAGTTTCTGGCGAAGCTCGCTTCGGACATCGACAAGCCCGACGGGCTGACCGTCATTCGTCCCGAGGAGGCGCGCGATTTCCTCGCGGGATTGCCCGTCGAGAAGCTTTGGGGCGTCGGCCCAGCCGCGGCCCGCCGCCTCCGCCGCCATGGCCTCGAGCGCATCGGTCAGGTGGCCGATACCGACCCCGAGCGACTGGAGGCGCTGCTCGGGAAGTCGGGCCGGCGCCTCTGGGGATTCGCGCACGGGCGGGATCGGCGTCGTGTCGAGCCACCGGGCGAGCCGAAGTCGATATCCTCCGAGACCACGTACGAGGTCGATCGCGACTCGTGGGACGCCGTTTGGTCGGACCTGGAGTCCTTCGCCCACGACCTCGAGCGACGGCTGGCTCGCTGGAGCCTGTCGGCTCGAACCGTGGTCCTGAAGGTGCGATTCGAGGACTTCACGACGATCACCCGGTCGCACACGCCGCCGGTTCCGGTGCGCCGGTTCGCCGAGATCATGGCCGTGGTCCGCAAGCTGGTGGCGCGAGTCCCCCTCGAAGGGCGGCGGATTCGGTTGGTAGGGTTGGCGGGCGCGAACATGACGAGGCCCGACGGCACGGCGGCCGCCGCCGAAAAGGCAGATCCACGCCAGATGGGCTTGTTCGGCTAGCAGGCCACGGCCTGCTAAACCATCGCCGCGCCGGCGGCATCATAGGGAACGTACGGCGAATCGCAGAGCGTACGGTCTCTGGGCCCCGTCAAGGGGAGACTTGCGGGAGAGTTCGGTATCGGAGCAATGGCAGGCGAGGTTCGGACCGGCGACCTGAGAGACGCGGTCGGCCGGGCGCAGGCAGGCGACCAGGCTGCCTTCGAGGAGCTCTATCGCGACCAGGTAGGTCGCGTCTATGCCCTCTGTCTGCGCATGACGGCGGACAAGGGCAGGGCGGAGGAGTTGGCTCAGGATGTGTTCTTGCGGGCGTGGACGAAGCTCTCGACGTTTCGCGGTGATTCGGCTTTCTCGACCTGGCTGCATCGATTGGCGGTGAACGTGGTACTGGCGGACAGGCGATCGCAGGGCAAGAGATGGGGGCTGCTGGTCGGTGCGGACGACCTCGAGCCGTTCGAGGGAGCCGTGTCGCGGGCCGCCCCCCGCGAGGTCGAGGTAGGCGCCCGGGGCGAGCAGCTGGACCTCGAGGGAGCGATTGCGGCGTTGCCGGAGGGGGCTCGCAAGGTGTTCGTGTTGTACGAGATCGAGGGCTATCGGCACGAGGAAATCGCCGAGGTCACGGGGACAGCGGTAGGAACTTCGAAGGCCCAGTTGCATCGGGCGCGAAAACTCCTCAGGGAGGCTTTGCAGCAATGAGCGAAGCAATCGACGAGCAGCGTCTCAACGATTATGTCGATGGGGTGCTGGGGAAGGCCGAGGTTGCCGAGGTCGAGCGACTCTTGCGTAACTCACCGGAGGCGCGCGAGACGGTGGACTTTCTCCGCTCTCTCAAGCAGCAGTGCGCGGCGCTACCGGAGGAGATCGAGCCGGACCGCGACCTGTGGCCGGCGATCAGCGAGCGTATGGCGCCGGCACCGTTGGCTCCGGTCGGGCGGACGGTCACAGGGCGACCGGCGCAGCCCGATCCGAACGCCTGGCTGCCACCGTTGCGTCCCTTCCAGTGGGCCGGGCTGGCCGCGGCAGCGATGCTGCTCGTCGTCAGCTCCTCGGCGTTGACCGCGTGGTTCATGGGAGCGTCACCCGCTGCGAACACCCCGGCGGATCCGTCGACGGACGCCGCCGCCGCGACCGGAGTCGCCCTCGAGGGCATCGGCGCGATCGAGGCCCGCTACGCGGTCCAAATCGAACAGCTCGTCTGGGAGCTGTACGAGAACCGCGACCGGCTCGACGAGGACACCGTGTCGACCATCGAGACGAACCTGCGCGTCATCGATCGTGCTATCCGGAGCGCGCGTGAGGCGCTGCAGGAGGATCCGCAGAATGCCGGTGTGACCCGCATGTTGAACAGCAACTACCGGCACAAACTGGAGTTGCTGCAGCGGGCCCAGCGGATCATCGAGCTGAGCTGATCATGCGCCCGATCCTCTTCGCGCTGGCTGTTTCCGCCGTCGGTTTGACCGCCCCGGCGGAATCGGCCGCGCCGCAGCAATTGGATCGATCGGCCGCGGTCGCCGCCGACGTCGATGTCGAGATCTACAACATCGCCGGAACGGTTCGGGTCACCGGGTGGGACCGTGACGAGGTCCGTGTGCGCGGGACGCTCGGAGAAGGGGTCGAGCGACTGGCCTTCGAGGACGACCACGATGATGTCGAAATTCGCGTTGTCGTGCCGCGCGAGCGTCGCCGGGACCCGGCTTTGCAAGTCGGCGAGTCCCACCTCGAGGTCATGGTCCCGCGGCGCGCCTCGATCGATGTGGAGACCCTGGCGGCCGCCATCGACGTCGATGGGGTCACCGGGGAGGTGCACATGGAAAGCTCCGCCGGCGGCGTGACCTACAACGGCGCCTCGATCTCGATCGAGGCAGGCTCCGCCGGTGGGGACATATCGGTGCAGTCTTCGGCCTCCGGCGCTCGAGTCGAGGTCGAGGGTGTCGCAGGCGCCGTATTCGTCGAAGTTGTTGACGCCACGGTGTCGGCCACCACATTGACGGGTGGCCTGCGAATCATCGGCGGAACGATCCGCGATGGCGACTTCGAGTCGGTCTCGGGTGCGATCTACTTCGAAGGCGGGATCCGGTCCGGGGCTGAGATCGACTTCGAGAATTTCAACGGCGACATCGAGCTGCTGTTGCCGGCGGAGACCTCCGCGGCGTTCGACATCAGCTCGTTTTCCGGCTCGATCGAAACCGAGTTCGGATACGAGGGCCAGGCGGTGGAGCCGTATTCGCCCGAGCAAGAGGCCGAATTCACGCTCGGCGCGGGCGGCGCCGAAGTGACGATCGAGACCTTCAGCGGCGTCGTTCAGGTGCGCCGCCGCTGAAGCTCACGTCGACGCGACCCGGTTCCCTTGCTGTCCCTTCGCGACCGCGGGTCGTTGCAGATCCCTCGATCGTCGCAGATCCCGCGCCGAGGCCGGCGAAATGGCATACGAAAGGCCGCCGCGGATGCGGCGGCCTTTCGCGCTCGCGGGTCGGTGCGTGACTACCAGACCCAGATCTTGACCTCTTCGTTCGCCCCGCGCACATGCACGATGTCGCCGTGCGCCCTCCCCAGAGCGCGGATCAGGTCTCGGGTGTCGAAGCCCTCGCCGTCGTACGAGCGAACCATTTGCAGCACGGCATCGAGCGGCACCTGTACGTCCACCAGCTCGGAACCGTCCTCGACGTGAACGGCGAGGGTGTCGCCGATCTTCTCGACGAGCACACGCTGGCGCAGCTCTTCGACGGAGACCAAAACGCCGTCCGGAGCGTCCCGGAGCTCGGCGACGATGCGCTCGGCGTACGGCAGGTACTCACCCACCTCCGGTACCTGCACGTACTTCGCTTCGGCCGGGGCGAAGTTCAGTGCCAGCCTCGCCAGGGCCAAAGGCACGGGCACGATGATCCGCATGCCGTCCGGGCCCCCCTCGCGCACGTCGACGATGGCGTAGTCCGCGGTGGCGATCATGCCCAGAAACAACGCCGGGGCGACAAGCAATCCGATGATCAGTTTGGTCGGCATGGCCGGGATCCTCCGTTACTCGATCCAAATGCGGACCGTCGTCTCGCCGTCCTCGACGAAGACGATCTCCCCAGAGGTCGACGAGATCATCTCGTCGATCGCGGCGCGCAGGTTGAGGCGCTCGTCGTCTCCGGACAGCAGCGCGTCGACCACTGCCACGGGAACCTCGACGCGCCCGTTGCCATCGCCGGACCGTTCGTCGAAGGCGATGAGAATCGTGTCACCGCTGCGCGAGATCTTGACGTACTCGTCGTCTTCTTCGATCTCGACGAAGTCCGCGTCGCCGGCGTTCCGTAGCTCCGTCCAGGCGCGACGGATGTCGGCGATCTCGATATCGTGCTCGCCCATGTCGAGGTCGACATGCGAGCCACGACCGTTGAGTTCCTTCTCCAGTTCCTTCTCCGCGATGTCGGCGAAGACCTGAACGAGCGAGACGGGCAGGTTGACGCTGACGCGCGCGCCGTCTTCGCCCTGCTCGGTAACTCGAATGTGCAGCCAGGGCGACTGTTCTTGTGCGTAGACGACGCCGCCGGTGAGCATCGCGGCGGCCAGCGTGAATGCGACCAATGCTCGGTTTCTCATAGTGCGACTCCTTCGCTGGCGGGATGCTGGACAACTCCGGGAGCCGCTCAGCACCGCGCTCAGGTTGGGTGAACTTGTCGCCACCGGCCCGCTGCCCTCGGCGTCGACCTCGACTAGAAAGACGGGCGAGCGGGCGCCGGAGTTTCATCGGCTGGTTGTCGCCGGTGCAAACCGGGCGCGCGAGGTGGGCGCCGGACTGTGTCGGGGCGCAAATCCGCCCCGCAGCTCATGCAGTCTAAAGGGGCGTCTTGTGCTGTCTTGTGCCTTTCTGCTCGGGGGCCATAACTGGTGATTACCGTTGATCATCTGCCCTCCGTGGAAGGCCGCATTTTCTTTGACAGGTCGGCCGCGGAGGGCAGAGAATGACCGCACGGTTTATCGACCAGGGGCGGGATCTTCTTCAAGACGATCGCTTCGTCTCTGAGACGTGAGAGGCCGGGGGGCCACTTGAACGACGATCGAACGCGTGGGCGAGGAAGTTCCGAAGAGGAGGCTGCGGGCGACGCCGCGGCCCTCGAAAGGACGCTCCAGCAAGCGACGGCATCCCTCGAGTCTGCCCGGGCATTGCTGTCCATTCGCAAGACCGTGGGGCGCAACCTCCGCGTCGCCATCGGTTGTCTCCTGGAGGCTCAGGAACGGATCGAGGTGGAAGGCCCGACGACCGCGTCCCGGCTCGATCTGCTCGAGGCGATTCGCTTGATCAGCGTCGTCGAGCAGGAGCTCAAGGAGCAAGGCGTGCCCTCTGCCCCGGAGCCCACCCTGGCGGCGCCACCCCCTGCGCCGGCGCCACCGCCTCCTACGCCGGCGCCACCACCCCCCTCGCCGGCCGCGCCCGATCCGGCCCCTGTCGTCGCCCCGGTTCCGGCACCGCCGACCGTTCACGCCGCTCCCGAGCCGGTCGATCATCCGAACCGCCGCGCCTTTCGTCGGATGCCGGCGCACTACCTCGTGCAGCTCGAACCAGAGCATCGCGCCAGCCGCCAGGACATCGCCGGGCTGCCGCTCAATGGCACAACGGTAAATATGAGTCGAGGGGGTATGCTGGCCACGATCGAGCAGGGTATTCTTCGCCACGGTCGCTACCGGATCCGTTTCTTGGAGGCAACCGGTGCGATTCGGCCCGAGATCACCTGGGGGGCAGTACGGCGCTCGAGGGCCCGCAACAGAGGCTGGGAAGTCGGCATCGAGTTTGACGACCCGCTGGATGTCATCAAGTAGTTTCGCGGCAGCCCGCCGGCCCGGTCGGCGGGTTGGACAGGGGACCGAGGTTTCCGAGGTCTTCTCTTACACGTGGGGCGAGTGTTTGCGCACTCGGCGTGCGTCCCCTCCGCGGCTGGAGAGCTGTTACCCGCCAGAGGGGGTGGATGTTGGACCGTCGTAGGTACCCGCGTGTCTCCGTCTCGTGCCCCGTGCACCTCGACGTCCATCTGACGGGCGACGAGCTCCGGGTCGAGGGGTTCCGATCGAGCGGCACGGTCCTGGACATCAGCCGTGGCGGGCTCCTCGCCCAGGTGGACCGGCGTGTCGCTGTCGGCGCCGTCTGTTCGCTCGCACTGGTCGAAGCCGAAGGCATCGTGCGCCCGCGGGCCATGACCGGAAGAGTCTCTCGCGCGGCGGTGGCCGACACCGGTTGGCAGGTCGGCATCGAGTTCGAGTCGGTGGTCGAGCTGCTCGCCGAACCAGGTTCCGCCGGCCCGACGAGCCTACCGTGAACCCCGGGCGACGAACGTGATCGCCTTTTGAACCCCGTGAGGGGATCGGGGAGGCTGACGACAGCGAGTTCCCTCAACCGCTCGTTGTCGTCGGAGGGCGCCGCAGCATCGCTGCGGCGCCCTCTTCTACGTGGGCGGCCCGCCTTCTTGGTGGGCAACTCCGGAGAGGGCGATTTCGACCCTACGATGTTGCGACCCGAGCGGTGAAGCGGCGCGCGATCGTGCGGCGGCGTGCTGCTAGACTGCGGCGATGCTTGCCCACGGGCCGCGGCCCCTGCACCGACGTTACTTCCGCCTCGCGGCGATCAACATTGCGGCCAGTGTCACCGTGCCGTTGGCCGGCCTCGTCGACACGGCGATCCTCGGGCATCTGGGCGAGATCCGTTTCCTTGCCGGCGTCGCACTCGCCTCCATCCTGTTCGACTACGTCTATTGGACGTTCGGTTTCCTCCGCATGGCGACGACCGGGACGACCGCGCAGGCCGTCGGCGAAGAGGATGCTCGCGGGGTGTACCTGACCCTGTATCGGGGCGTGTTTCTGGCGCTCGTGATCGGTGGCGCGCTGCTGATGCTACAGGTCCCGATCCGCGCGCTCGGGTTCGCCTTTCTGGCGGGGACCGAGGGTGTCGAAGCCGCCGGCATCGCCTACTACAGCGCCCGTATCTGGGCGGCACCCGCGACCCTGTGTGGCTTCGTTCTCACCGGGTGGTTTCTCGGCCGCGAGGAGAGCGGCCGCGTCCTGGTGATGACCGTGGTTGCGAACCTGGCCAACGTCGTCCTCGACTACGTCTTCATCCTGCAGCTCGAGCTGGACGCCTACGGCGCCGGCCTGGCGACGGCGATCAGCCAGTACCTGTCGCTGGCCGTCGGGCTCGTGCTTCTGTGGAACGTCGGAAGACCTCCGACGTGGGCCTGGACGGAAGTGCTCGATCGCCCGGGCCTGTCGCGGTTGATGCTGCTGAATCGCGATATCCTGCTGCGCACACTGGGATTGATCACGACCCTGGCCCTGTTCATGAACTTCAGCTCCGTGCTCGGCACGACCGTACTCGCTGCCAACGCCATCTTGATGCGGGTGCAATACCTGGCTTCCTATTTCATCGACGGTGCCGCCTACGCGACCGAGAGTCTTGCCGGGATCTTCCGCGGTCGCGCCGACCCGACGTCCCTGCGACGCCTGCTGCGGCTCTCGCTGGCGGTCGGCTTCGTCTGTGCGCTCGGGTTCGCGCTGCTCGTCGTGGTTGCGCCGACGCTGCTGTATCCGCTGCTCACCTCGCACGACGATGTGGTCGGGCTGGCTGCGCGCTACGGCTGGTGGCTTGTCCCGGTACTCTTCTTCGGATCGGCGGCGTACATCTACGACGGTTTCTTCCTCGGCCTCACAGAGGGCCGTGTGCTGCGGAACTCGATGTTGTTCTCGACCCTCGTGGTGTTCCTGCCCATCGCCTCCTGGGCTGCGGCCCGGGCAAACGCCGATCTCTTGTGGCTCGCCATGCTGTCGTGGATGGTGGCGCGATCACTGACGCTCGGATGGGCGGGGGAGCGGGTGCTGCGAGAAGCGGACGAGCGGGTCGCGGCGTGAGCTCGCGAGACGTCGTGCCGGCAGGCCGGGGGGACGCCGGGGCGCTCGCTGACGACCTCCACGTGGTGCTGGTCGAGCCCGAGATTCACGGCAACACCGGCAGCTCCGGTCGAACCTGCCTCGCCGCGGGGGCGCGGTTGCACCTGGTCGAGCCGCTCGGATTCTCGCTCGACGACGCGCGCGTCAAGCGCGCCGGGCTGGACTATTGGCCCCGCGTCCGTCCGGTGGTCTGGCCGAGCTGGGACGAGCTCGTACCCCGCCTGGACAGCCTCGGGCGGGCCCACTTCTTCGCCAGCGATGCCGGGCGCGACTACTGGGAAGCGTCCTTCCGCGGGCCCACCGTCCTGGTCTTCGGCCGTGAAAGCGTCGGGCTTTCGACGGCGATCAAGGACCAATACGCCGATCGGCTTCTTCGCGTTCCGATGGCCGACCCGGCGCTCCGGTCGCTGAACCTGGCCAACACGGTCGCGATCGCTCTCTACGAGGTCCTCCGCCAGCGGCGGGCGTCCAGCCCGGAGGGCGAAACGCGTGCGTGAGGCGTACAAACCTATTGCGGCAGGCCGGCGTCCAAGATGTTGAAGCCGAGAGAACGCCGGCCCCGACACTCCGTAGAGCGCTATGGCGTATCGCGAAACGCCCGGCCGGCCGAAAAGAAGACATCTTCACCATTCAGGAGGATTCCGATGATGCCGATGACCGTCAGACTTGATCCGGGTGCGAAGCGCCGCGTCGCCGTCGCGTGCCTCCTCGCCGTGACGCTCGCGGGCACGTGGACGTCCGTCACCCCGGCAGCCGCCAGCACCGTGCCCCAGCAACGCGAGGAACGTCGCACCTTCAGCGGCGGTCCCGGCACCACGCTGGACATCGAGAACCTCGTCGGCAGTGTCGTGGTCGAAGGCGGCAGTGGGGGGGACATCGAGGTCGTGGCGACGGTTCACGCGGAGGACGGGCGGCAGGCCGACGCCGACACGCTCCTCGGGCTGGCCGAGGTCGAGTTCGAAGAGAGCGGCGGCCGCATCGAGGTCCGGGTCGATTACCCGGTCGAAAGATTCGACGTGTACCGATACCCCGAGGGCGGCTCGAACACGACGACCCGCTATCAAAGCGAGAGGGTTCGCGTCACCTCGCGAAACGACGACGACGCGGTGACGCTCTACGTCGACTTCGTCGTCCGCGTGCCCGCCGGCGTCGACGTCGACGTTGAGAACGTCGTCGGCGATGTGTCTTCGAACGGCATGCAGGGGGATTTCAGCGGCGAGACCGGTTCGGGAGACGTCCGCATATCCGAGATCGACGGCGCCGCGGAGGCCGACACCGGCTCCGGTGACGTCGACATCACCGGCGTCACCGGCGAGGTGAATGTCGACACCGGGTCGGGTGACGTCGAGGTCCGCGATGTCACCGGTGATCTCTCGGCCGATACCGGATCGGGAACGATCCGGCTTTTCGACATCGATGGCGACGTGGTCGATGCCGACACGGGCTCGGGCGACATCCACATGGAGCGCGTCGGCGGGATCATCAACGCCGACACCGGCTCCGGCGACATCACCGGGCGCGATATCAATGCCGGGGCTTCGATCGGCGTCGACTCGGGCTCGGGAGACATTCGCTTCTCGGGTGACTTCTCGCGCGTCCGCCAGATCGAGATCGACGTCAGCTCCGGCGACGTCGATCTCGAGATGAGGGCTCACCCGGGTTTCCGCATCGTGATCGAGACCGGAAGTGGGGGCATCGATGTCGACCTGCCTGACCTGCAGGTGGAGCGCAGCCGAAGGAACTACTTCCGCGGCACCAGCGGCGACGGCGACGCGGATATCAGCATCGAGACCGGCTCCGGCAGCGTGCGGATTCGCGGCAGCTGAGTCGGTCGCCTCTGTGCCGACTGGGGCGGTCGTTTCTGCGGCCGCGGCGCGCCGGGATTGCTTCCGGCGGCGGTAGCTGAGAGATTTGCGCACCGGAACGAGGTGCGTATGAAGGGCGTCGTGATCAGCTTGTCGTTGCTGTCGCTGCTGGCCGCCGCCGCCGTTGCGGTGGCGGTGATCCCCAGCGCCATGGCCGAGCCGTTCACCTATCACGCGCCGCAGCTCATCGAGTGGCTTTACGGCGTGCGCTCCTGGGGAACCACGATCATCCTCGGGCTCCTGGCGGCCGCCGTCGTCGTCGCCTACCGGATGGGCAAGCTCGCCCCACCCCGCTGGGCAGGGGTCGTAGCGGTGGTGCCGCTGGCCGTCATCGTGGCCTCGGTGCCCCTGTCACGACTGCAGCTCGTTGAGTGGCTTCTGTTCGCCCCGCCCGAGACGATCGCCTACGAGGCGGCCGGTGCGGCCGAGCACGTCGCCGAAAGCGACTACGTGATGGGGGTCACCGTCGGGGGCGAGTCCCGCGCCTATCCGATCCTGATGGTGGCCTACTACCACATCGTGAACGAGGAAATCGACGGCGAACCCTACGTGGTGACCTACTGAGCGCTCTGCCACACCGGTCTGGTGTGGCGATCTTCGGTCAACGGGCAGCGCCTGACGTTTCGCCTCATTGGTGTCAACAACCAGAACTTCATCATGGAGGACGAGCAGACGGGCACCTGGTGGCAACAGGTCACCGGCGAGGCGATTCACGGGCCGCTGAAAGGCGAACAGCTCGAGCCCATGCCGTTCGAGATTGTCAGCTTCGAGATCTGGCGGTCGGAGAACCCGGACGGCCGTATTCTCGCTGCCGAGGAGGGCCGGATCACGGACTACGCGGCGGCCGATTGGGTCGAGAGCCTGCAGGCCGGCGTCCCGGTGCCCGAGCAGCTGATTCCCGATGGAGACCTCGGCCCGCGAGATCTGGTGGTCGGCATCGAGGTCGAGGGGCGATCGAAAGCCTATCCGCTGGCGACGCTGCAGGAGCAAACGCCCATCTCGGACCTCGTCGGTTCGGTGCCGATCCTCCTGACGGTGGCCGCCGACGGCAAGTCGGTGCGGGCTTTCGATCGGCGCCTCGACGGCGAGGCCCTGGAGCTCTATGCGGTGGCAGGGGAAGACCCGCCCGCTTTCTTCGACGCCGGGTCGGGCTCGCGTTTCGACTTCCGTGGGGTCGCGGTTACCGGACCGCACGCAGGCCGTCGCCTCGACCGCGTTACGTCGATCACCGAGTTCTGGTTCGACTGGCGCGAATACCACCGGGACACGACGGTTTACCGAGGCGGCAGCGTCCCGGTCATGCGATAGCCGGCCGGGCAGACCCTGGTAGCTGCATCCCGATCGTCGCCACGCCGCCCGTCACGCTCGGGTAGCGACTAACCGATCTCGAGGTCCCGCGCCGCATCGAAGCCGAAATAGGTCGGCTGCGGGTTCACGTCGAGCGCGCCGCCTCCCGAGTGAATGACGCCGAACCCGTCGAGTACGTAGTAGCCGGTCATCCCCATCTCGAGATCGCGGGCGATGTCGAAGCCGAAATACGGTGTCGCGGGCGCGAGCACGGGGGCGCCGTTGACGGCGTGAACGCCGCCCCACTTGTCGAGCAGGTAGACGCCGCTACCGACGACCTCCATTGCAGACCCCGCGTCGAAGCCGAAGTACGGGAAACCCGCTACGGCGGGGGCTCCGCCTCCCGGATGAACGGCGCCGAAGGCGTCGAACACGTAGTAGCCGGTGCCGGCGAGCTCGAAGTCTCGGGCGACGTCGAAGCCGAAGTAGGGTGTCGCGGGCGACAGAACGGGGGCCCCGCCTCCCGCATGAACGCCGCCGAATACGTCCAGGGCGTAGTGCTGGAATGCGGTTCCGGGCACCCGCTCCAGATCTTTCCCCGCGTCGAAGCCGAAATACGGAACGTGCGGCGGGATGAGGGCGGGCGTGCCGCCGCCGGCGTGGGTACCGCCGAAGCCGTCCAGAACGTGGTAACCCTCCGTGCCCTCCGTCTCGAGCACGAGGTCGCGGGCGATGTCGAAGCCGAAATACGGCGTCGCCGGCGACATCGGCGCCGCGCCGCCGGCGGGGTGGACTCCGCCGAAGCCGTCGAGGACGAAGAACCCCGGCCCCATCTTCTGCACCCGATCGTTGCCGCTGTCGGCGACGAAGACGTTCCCGTACAGGTCCGCCAGGATGCCGGCAGGGTCATCGAACTGCCCGTCGCCGGCGCCCGAGATTCCCGTCAGGCAATTCGGGTCCGACGCCGTGCAAACCTGGTATGCCGACGAACCGTCGCGTACTCCCCAACCGAACATCATCAGGAAGGTGCCGGCCGTGTCGAAGACGCTGACGCGGTCGTTGCCCGACTCGGCCACGTAGACGTTGCCGCGAAGGTCGACCGAGATTCCCTGGGGACCATTGAGCTGGCCCTTGTCGGCGCCCATCGCTCCCACCACGCCGACGAAGTTGTTCGACGTGTCGAACTTCTGGTAGCGATGGTTGTCCTCTTCGGTGACGTAGCGGTTGCCGGCCGTGTCGAGCGCGATGGCGAAAGGCTTGTCGAACTGGCCGCCGGCTGCGCCGCTCGTACCGAAAGACGCGATGTGCGCGCCGGTCACGCCGCTGAAGATCGACACTCGGTCGTTGTTCGTCTCGACCACGAACACGTTGCCGGTGGCGTCTACCGCGAGCCCCGCGGGGAGATCGAGCTGTCCGACACCCGAGCCGGGGATTCCCTGCTGACAGCCGGCGGCGTTGGTGCACACTTCGAGAGCGTTTGCTCCCGTGCTCACGCCCCAACCCCACATCAGGACGAAGTTGGCGTCGCTATCGAACTTCTGAATGCGGTGATTCGCGGAGTCGGCGATGTAGAAGTTGTTCGCCGCGTCGGCGACGATCCCCATCGGGCCGTTGAATTGGCCGGCCATCGTCCCGGGACTGCCGATCTCGCCGGCGTAGTTCCCCTGGAAGTCGAAGCCCTGGACCAGGTTGTTGAAAAAGTCGGTCACGCCGAGGTTGAGCTGGCCGTCGGAGCCGATGAAACGGGGCGAATCGAAAGTGCCCATACCGGTGCCTTTGGCGCCGAACTTGCCGAGCACGCGCGGTGCCGGCAGGGCGGCGTCGGCGACGCCTGCAGCGGCGACACCGAGGAGCAAGAGGGCGAGAACGCTGTGCTTCTGTTTCATGTTGCCTCCGGTGGAAGACTGATCCCGGGTGCGCCGGGCGAGATTCGGATCGATTCGCCGGCGAGTCACCGCCAACAATATAGGCGGAATATCCCCCGAAAACCCGCAGGTCGTGGGTCGAGATCGTTGCAGTTACTCTGACGGGCCGGAGCACGGGGGAGCGGCGCCGGGGAAGCGCCGAAGCCGTAACCGGGCCCCTTTCATGAGCACCGGCCCGGTCTATCGGTGATCGGGGCCTGCTAGACTTTGCCGGATTTCGACTCCCCGAAAGGGCGTCGGCGAGGCGGTCGGATCGGCCTCACCGCGCCGCGGAGATTGCCATGACTCGTCGCCTCAGCGGGCCGTTCGCGGTCCTCGTGTTGATCGCTCTGGGCGCCGCTGCCGGTCAGGCCGGCGCCACTTCCGCTCACCTCACGCGCGCGGAGGCCCTTTTCCAGCAGCAAGCGGAGCAGCAAATGGGTTACGGATACGGCCGGCCGGCGCGTTCTCCTCGGGGTAGTCGATCGGAGGTCATCGCGCCCCACGGGATGGTGGCCGCGAGCCAGCCTTTGGCGGCGCAGGTCGGTGTCGACATCCTCAAGGCCGGCGGCAACGCGATCGACGCCGCGGTCGCGGTCAACGCCATGCTCGGGCTCGTCGAGCCGCACATGAACGGTATCGGTGGGGACATGTTCGCCATCGTCTGGGACGCAGAGAACGAGCAAATGCACGCGCTCAATGCGACCGGCCGATCGGCATACGGATTCACCCGCGAGCTGCTCGAGGAACAGGGTATGGAACGGGCTCCGGGCTCCGGACCGCTGTCCTGGATGGTTCCCGGCGCGGTGGACGGCTGGGCGGAGCTTCTCGATCGTTTCGGCACGATGAGCTTCGAGGAAGTCCTGGCGCCAGCGATTGCCTACGCACGGAACGGGTTTCCGGTCACCGACATCATCGCCGGCGACTGGGCCGGGGCGGAGGAGTCCCTGTCGCGATGGCCCGATTCCGCTGCGACCTATCTGCCCGAAGGGCGTGCGCCCCGGGCCGGCGAGGTCTTCCGCAACCCGAACCTGGCCCGCAGCTACGAGGTCATCGCCCAGCAGGGTAGGGACGGTTTCTACACGGGGCCGATCGCCGAACAAATCGTCACCTGGGGGCAGGAGAATGGCGCCGTGCTCAGCATGCGCGACTTCGCCGAGCACGATTCTCTGTGGGTCGAGCCGATCTCGACGAGCTACCGCGGCTACGATGTCTGGCAGCTGCCGCCCAACAGCCACGGAATGACGGCGCTGTTCATGCTCAACATGATGCAGCGGTTCGATCTCGCCGCCATGGGTCACAACTCCGCCGACGCGCTGCACGTCATGGTGGAAGCCAAGAAGCTGGCGTTTGCGGATCGCGGCGAATACGTTGCCGACCCGGACGGCGACATTCCGGTCGAGCACCTGATCTCGGCCGAGTACGGCAGGCAACGGGCCGATCTCATCGACATGGACCGGGCGGCGACTTCCGTGGCGGCGTACGACGGCGCCATGGAGCCGGACCCGCTGGAGCACGGCGACACGGTCTACTTCACCGTCGTCGACAAGGACCGCAACGCCATTTCGATGATCGAGAGCATCTTTTCGTCGTTCGGGTCGAAGGTGGTTCCGGGAGACGTCGGCTTCGCCATGCAGAACCGCGCCAGCGGCTTCTCCATGCAGTCGGGACACCTCAACGAGATCGCGCCCCACAAGCGCTCGCTGCACACCAACATGCCCGGAATGGTCACCAAGGACGGCGTTCCCTGGCTATCGTTCGGCGTCATGGGCGGCAACATGCAGCCGCAGGGGCACGCGCAGGTGCTCTCGAACATCATCGACTTCGGGATGAACCTGCAGGAGGCGGGCGACGCGGCCCGGTTTCGCCATTCACCCGATTCCTCGGCCGGCGTGGCGCGGGCCGAGGGCGGCACCATCTCGGTCGAGTGGGGTGTTCCGGACGCGGTCGTTGCCGAGCTCGAGCGTCGCGGGCACAACGTGCGGCGGGTCGGGGGTGGCGGCATGGGTGGGTATCAGGCGATCCTGATCAATCCGCTGACGGGGATGTTGCATGGGGGGTCGGATCCTCGAAAAGACGGTCTCGCCATCGGTTACTAGAGGTAGGGAAGGGCGGAGACGGCCGATCGCGGCGTTGCGCTTGTTCGGCCGACCTTCGACGTACTTGGTGTACGCCTTCGGTCGTCCTCTCGGCGCGCGCCTTGCGCTCGACCGCCTCCGCCCTTCCTGACAGTTCGGTCGCTGGTTAGGGAGGTGGTAGGGGGGAGCGGCGCTCTTGTTCGCTCGGCCTTCGGCCGGCTCTCTCGCGCGCCTTTTGCTTGGCCGGGCGGGGGCGTTGCGTGGTTGCCGATGGGTTGGGTGGTAGGGGGGAGCGGCGCTCTTGTTCGCTCGGCCTTTGGCCGGCTCTCTCGCGCGCCTTTTGCTTGGCCGGCTGGGGGCGTTGCGTAGTTGCCGATGGATGGGTGGTCGGGGGGAGCGGCGCTCTTGTTTGCTCGGCCTTTGGCCGGCTCTCTCGCGCGCCTTTTGCTTGAAGGGCTGTGTCGCCTTCTGCGGGGTCGGTCTCTGATCCTGGGAGATGTTGTTGGGGTCGGGTAGGCTTGCGGCCGGCGGGTGTGTGTGCCGCCCGCGGTTTTTCGTGGAGCGGTGTGAGCGAGAGGAGGAGGGGATGCGCGCCATCTCCGAGTGGCCGTCTCGGTTGCTTGTTGTCTCTGTCGCCGTCGGGATGGCTGTTGTGGTTTGCGGTGACGGGGTCTCGGCGCAGGCCTTTGGTCAGCAGACGTTTACCTACAAAACGGTCGGCGACGTTCGGATCGAGGCGGATGTTTATCGTGTGGACGACGGCGTGAGCCGACCGGTCATCTTGTGGATCCACGGCGGGGCGTTGATCTTCGGCAGCCGGTCGGGTGTTCCACCCCAGATCAAGGCGCTGGCCGAGGATCGGGGGTACGTCGTCGTGTCGATCGACTACAGGCTGGCGCCGGAGGTCAAGCTTCCCGAGATCGTCGCCGATCTCGAGGACGCGATTGCGTGGGTTCGTCAGGACGGCCCCGGACTTTTCGGTGCAGATCCGGAGCGGCTGGCGGTGGCGGGGGCGTCGGCAGGGGGCTACATGGCGCTTTTGGCAGGCTTCCGGGTGACACCGCGGCCGACGGTGATCGCTTCGTTCTGGGGCTACGGCGCGGCAGACGCACCCTTTGATGCCGAGCCCTCCGAGCACTACCGAACGACCGCGCAGCTGGTGAGCCGCGAGTATGCGCTCTCTCTAGTCGGCAAAGGGGTCCTCACCGCGACCGGTCCGCGTATGGATGGACGCTGGCCCTACTACCTCTATTTGCGGCAGCAGGGGCTCTGGCCGGAGGAAGTCGGCGGCTTCGGTCCCGATACGCAACAGGCCGAGCTCGATGCGTATGCGCCGGTTCGGAACATGAGCGCAGCTTTCCCGCCGACGGTGCTCGTACACGGCACCGACGACACCGACGTTCCCTACGAGGAGTCCGCCGGTCTCGCCGCCGAGCTCGACAGGCATGACGTGACGCACGAACTGGTTCGGGTGGACGGCGCGGGGCACGGCCTGAGCGGCGTGCACTTCGACGTGTTGACCGAGGCCGTCGACAGGGCGCTTGGCTTCGTTGACCGGAACTTGCGGCCGACCTCGGGTGAGCAGACCCGTTCCGTCGAAGTTTCGCGACGGAGTCGCTAGTATGGCGCCGGCGTCCTGAACGGACGAGAAGCGTCTGGCGGACGTCGGTCATCCGGACAATCGATTGCCGGCACGAGCCAGCCTCCGGCCAGGCGATGCGGACCTCGGCGCGATGCCGTTCGATCGTAACGCTGAAGGAGCGCCCCATGCTTCCCCTCCTCGCGAGACGCCGCCGGCTCGTCGGCGCAGCGGCCGTTCCGTGCATCGGCCTGCTTCTCTTTCTTGGTGCGTTGCCGTCGGGCGCTGTCTCGACCCAGACGCGTGCCGTGGACGACGCCCGTCTCGAGCAGGCGGACAGCGACCGGGAAAACTGGCTGACCAACGGGCGCACGTTCAAAGAGCAGAGGCACAGCCCGCTGACCCAGGTGAACGAGGAAACGGTCGGTCGCCTCGGCCTGGCGTGGTACGCCGATATGCGCACGATTCGGGGCCTGGAGGCGACGCCGCTCGTCGTGGACGGCGTCATGTACGTGACCGGAGTGTGGAGCCGTTTGTACGCGTTCGATGCCGAGACCGGTTCGGCTCTGTGGACGTACGATCCGCGGGTGAATCGAGCGCATGTTCGCTACCTGTGCTGTGACGTCGTCAATCGCGGCCCGGCGTTCTACCGCGGCAAGGTCTACCTCGGGACTTTGGATGGCAGGTTGGTCTCGGTCTGGGCCGAGAGCGGTGAGCTCGCGTGGGAGACGCAGACGACCCCGGAGGGGCAGGCCTACTCGATCACCGGAGCGCCACGGATCGCCGACGGCAAGGTGTTGATCGGCAACGGCGGGGCGGAGTTCGGCGTCCGGGGCTATGTCTCCGCCTACGATGCCGAGACCGGCGAGCTGGAGTGGAGGACGTACACGGTACCCGGCGACCCGGCGGCAGGGCACGAGAACGAGTGGATCGCCGCCGCGGCGGAGACATGGTCCGGTGACTGGTGGCAGGCCGGAGGTGGCGGAACGGCCTGGGACTCGATCGTCTACGACCCCGAGCTCAGCCTCGTCTACATCGGCGTCGGGAACGGCTCGCCGTGGTACGCGCGGCTGCGCAGCCCCGATGGGGGCGACAACCTCTACCTGTCATCGATCCTCGCCGTGCGCGTCTCCGACGGCGAGTACGTCTGGCACTACCAGACGACGCCGGGGGACAACTGGGACTACACCGCGACCCAACCGATGATGCTGGCCGAGTTCGAGATCGATGGTCGCGAGCGCCGCGTGATCATGCAGGCACCGAAGAACGGCTTCTTCTACGTTCTCGATCGTGAGACCGGGGAGTTCCTCTCGGCAGAAGCGTTCGCCAACGTGACCTGGGCGAGTGGTATCGACGCCGATGGTCGCCCGATCGAGGACCCGGACGCGCGGGCGTTGCAGGGCGGTGTTCACGTCGCCCCCGGGCCGAATGGCTCACACAACTGGCACCCGATGTCGTTCAATCCCGACACCGGCTTGGTCTATTTTCCCGTCTACGAGTTCTCGATCGTCCATGCCGTCGACGACGAGTGGGAGTACGACCGGCGGAACTTCAACATCGGTGGCGACTTTCCCTACGACGGACCGACGATCGGGGAGGAGATGCCGATGAGCGGGCGGCTGGTTGCCTGGGACCCGGTCGAGCAGCGGGAGGTGTGGCGGGTCGAGCATCCACAGCCGCTGAGCGGCGGAACCCTTTCCACCGCGGCCGGGATCGTCTTTCAGGGTCGGGCCGATGGGCGCTTCGCCGCTTACCGCGCCGAAGACGGCGCCCTGCTGTGGGAGTTCCAGAACGAGACCGGAATCGGCGCGGCGCCGGTGAGCTATGAGGTCGATGGCCGGCAGTACATCGCGGTCCTGGCCGGCTGGGGCGGGCCCGAGGTGCTGCTCAACACACCGCTCGGCCAAGGCAGCGTGGGGCCGGGCCGCCTACTCGTCTTCGCCCTCGACGAGAGCGCCGAGCTACCGGAGCCCTTGCCGCCGTTGCCGCCCATCGCCGAGCCACCGGTCACGATCGAGCTCTCTGGCGCCGAGCTCGAACGCGGCAGGCGACTCTTCGCGGACTACTGCCTCGGCTGTCACGGGATCGACGCTGTCGGTGGCGGTATCGTGCCGGACTTGCGCCGCATGGACGGCAGGGTGCACCGGCAGTTCTCGACCATCGTGCTCGGCGGCCTGCGCGAGTCGCTGGGCATGCCTCGCTTCGACGACGTTCTCGACGATGACGACGTGCGGCTCTTGCACGGCTATATCGTTCAGCGTGCGCGCGAGTCTGTCGGCGGTCGATAGGGTGATGCCGTGCGCGGCGCGGAGGCCGCAGCATCGAGCCGTCGGCCGGCTACTGCCCGCTGATTTCCAGGTCCTGGGCGACGCTGCGGAGGAACCGTAGCTGGCCGGTATCCGGTGACTCGAATCCGAAGTACGGCGGCAATGGCGTGATCGCCGCTGCTCCGCCGCCCGGATGAAGCCCTCCGAAACCGTCGAGGACGTAGTATCCGTTGTTGGTGCTCTTGTGGCCTTCGAACTCCACGTCCCGCGCGATATCGAAGCCGAAGTAGGGCGTCGGGTTTCCCAGGACGGGAGCGCCGGACCCGGCGTGAACCCCGCCGAAACCGTCGAGGGCGTAGTAACCGCCGTTGGCAATCTCCGCATCGCGCACGATGTCGAAGCCGAAGTACGGCGTGGGCATGGGCACGGCCGAGGCCCCGTTGCCGCGGTGGATTCCGCCGAACCCGTCAACGACGTAGAACCCGGGGCCGCCGGCCAGGAGCTCCAAATCGCGGGCGATGTCGAAGCCGAGGTAGGGCGTCGGCGCCGTGATCGCCGGCGCCGTGTTGCCGACGTGGACCCCTCCGAAGCCGTCCAGGAGGTAGTAGCCGCCGCCCAGGAGCTCGAAGTCGCGGGTGATGTCAAAACCGAAGTACGGGGTTGTGGCGATCGCGGGTGCACCGCCTCCCGGGTGAAGGCCTCCGAATCCGTCGAGGACGTAGTGGCTGGCACCGAGTTCGAGATCTCGGGCGATGTTGAACCCGAAGTAGGGTGTCGGCGCGGAGAGCGGGGGAGCACCGCCGCTGGCGTGGACCGCGCCGAAGGCATCGAGAACGAAGAAGCCCCGGCCGAACTTCTGCAAGCGGTGATTCCGGTCGACGGCGAACACCTCCCCGTCGGCAACGGCGACCCCATTGACCTCGTCGAATTGCCCGTTTCCGGTGCCGCTCGACCCGAAGCCGACGATGAAGCTGCCGCTGCCGTCGAACTTCTGTATCCGATTGCTGTCGCCGACGTAGACACGATCGTTGGCGTCGGTATCGACCGTCTGCGGGCCGTCAAACTGCCCGTCGCCGGTTCCGAACGCACCCCACTTCATCAAGAAGTTGCCGTTGGAATCGAACTTCTGCACCCGGTGGTTGCCTTCGTCGGCAACGAACACGTTGCCGGATCCGTCGACGGCGATCCCTTTCGGGTCGTTGAATTGACCGTCTCCCGCGCCGCCGATGCCCGTGATCTGACATCCCGAGGTGCAGATCTGGAATACGTTGCTCCCGTCCTGCACACCCCAACCCCAGACGCGCTCGAACGCCCCGGTGTTGTCGAACTTGAGGATCCGGTGTGCTGTTTGGTCGACCGCGAAGACCTCGCCCGTTGCGGTGATCGCGATCTCCGTGAGGTCGTCGAATCCCTCTGCCCCGCCGCCGGCACCGATCGTGCGCACGAAGTTGAGGCCGGTGTCGAGGACCTGGATGCGCTCGTTGCCGGAGTCCGCGATGTAGCTGTTGCCCGCGGTGTCGAACGCGATGTCCTCGGGAAACGAGAATTGGCGTGGCTGGGACCCCGGCAACCCGGCCTGGCACCCGCTCGAGCACACCTGCCAGACATTCGAGCCGTCTTGGACGCCGAAGCCGACCGCTTGGAGGAAGTTCCCGTCGTTGTCGAAGTGGACGATGCGGTGATTGTCCTTGTCGGCGATCAAGACGGTGTTGCCCACCGGGAACACCGCAGCACCGCCAGGGAAGAGGAACTGCCCTTCTGCCGACCCCTGGGAGCCGACCACGAAGAACCAGCTCGGCGGCACCTCGGCGAGAACCAGATGTGCGGCCAGGCATGCGGCGACGGTGAGCAGCAGGATCGTCGCTCTCTTCATCTCGGTGCCTCCCTTGTCGGCTCAGTCGTTGGGAACGCCTCCAAGGTAGATGATCTGGCCGGTAATTGCGCGGCTCTCCGGGCGGAGAAAGAACTCGACCACGTTGCTGACATCCTCGACGGCGCCGAGCTCCTTGATGGGAAGGCGGTCGAGAAGCTTGTCGATCAGCGGTTGGGGGACGCCGCGCAGCATGTCGGTCTCGATCGGGGGAGCGCCGACGACGTTTACCGTGATGCCGTACTGCGCCACCTCGCGGGCGAGAACCTGGGTGAGGCTGTGCATCGCCGCCTTCGAGGCGGCGTAGGCGGCGTGACCCTCGAGCCGCAACGGCACGGCAACCGAGCTGATGTTGACGATTCGCCCGCCATTCTTGCGCATCAGCTTGATCGCCTCGCGACTGACCATGAAGGTGCCGAGGAGGTTGGTCGACAGCAGCTTCTCCCAGGTCGAAACCGGGGTCAGCAGAGCGTGGTTCATCGAGGCCACGGCGGCATTGTTCACCACCGCCGCCAGGCGCCCCGGGTCGGCGATGATCTCCTTCATGAGCCGCTGCACGTCTTCCTCGACCGTGATGTCAGCCGCCACGTGGGTATAGTCGGCGTGGTCCCACCCGGCCTCGCGGCGGCTGCATCCGACAACCGCGTATCCCTGCTCGATCAGCCGCTCCGCGATGTGTCGCCCGACGCCGGTTGCGGACCCGGTCACCAGCGCGACGCGACGCGACGCGCTCATGTGCCGGTCTCGGGCGCGGCGTGGTCGGCGCGCAGGTCGTAGGTGTAGCGGTGACAGTCGACGCCTGCCCTCTGGACCTTGGTGAGCTCGCAACCGAGCATCGAGCCGAAGAAGAGGTTCGACATGAGGTTGTCCGGCTGTACGAACATGCAGAGAGTCTTGGAACACCCCTGCCGTAGGTCGGCGACGAGGTTCTCGAAAAGCCGGATCGGCATGCGTGTCTCGCCACCCGGCGGCACCGCTTTGGCCCACTCGGGCCGGATGGCTACCGACAACCCCTCGCTGTCGCACCCTTTCAACGCCTCGCCGCTGTCGGCTCCGCTGGTCAGGAGCAAGCGCACGACCAGCAGAACATCCTTGATCAGCGACGGTTGTTTCAGCACGCTGATGGCGATCATCCAAAGGACGCGGAACGGGTAACGCTTCAGCGCCACACCCATGAATCCAGGGTCAGAAGTATACGAGAAGAAGCCCACCACCTTGCCGTTGGCGCGGCAAATCGTCGCCTTGATCAGGCCGTCTCGGATCAGCTTGCCGTAGTAGAACTGGCGCAGAAACGTGCTGCCGAACTTGACCACCAGGCTGTCGGAGAGGAACTCTAGGTGAAGGTCGGCGACGTCGTTGACCTCGCGGGCGTTGCTCCCGTCCAGCAGGCCCATCTCGACGACCGCGGACACCGGGCCGTCCTCCGACGTCATTGGCGGACTTTCTTGAAGCGGTAGTTGACTGCGGACTCGCTGGTCAGCTCGACCTTGGCGGGAACCATGTAGGGCTGCAGCCGGCCTTTGCAATGAGCCACGACCTTGCGCTTCAGCTCGCTGACCGGCATGGGCTCTTCGAGCTGGATCTTGGCCACCACGATCTGACCGAGGATCAGATGCTCCTCGCCTTTGACGACGACGTCGATGACGCCCGGCATCTCCATCAGCGCCTTTTCCACTTCGGCCGGATAGATCTTCTGGCCGCCGACGTTGATGATGTCGGATTGACGGCCGAGGATGCGGTAGAAATCGCCCTCCTGAATCACCGCGTCGCCGGTGTCGAACCAGCCGTCTTCGTCGAACGGGCTGGGTGCGTTCAGATAGCCGATCATCGACCACGGCGACCGGATCCACAGGGTGTCGTTCACCACCTTGGTTTCGAAGCCTTCACCACCGATCCGTACCAGCAACGAGGAATCGCTCTTCGACTTCGACCGCATCACGCCGAGCTCCGAAAGGCCGTATGTCTGCTGGAAGCGAACCTCCGGCATGGCAGCGACGGCGAGCTCGAGGGTGCGCTCGGGCATGACCTCGGTCCCGTACGTGATCAGCTTCAGCGAAGAAAGGTCGTATTCGCGGGCTGCGTTCTGTAGCAGCATCAGGTTCAAGAACGACGGCGATGTTGGCAGCAGATCGACCTTGTGCTCCTGGATCGCCGCGCAGACGCCGGCGACGGAGCGATCGGCGGGAACGACGGTGCAGCCGAGGTTCCCGAGCGTGTGCATGAGCGTGTTGATTCCGCCCAGGTGGTCGAACAGGAGGAAGTTGATGGTGCGATAGGCCTGCCGCGGGCGGCGGAACTTCGCCAGCAGGCGGGCGAAGGAGTGCAGGATCGCCTTGGGCCGGCCTGTCGATCCCGAGGTGAACACGATCAGGCCGGCATCCCCGGACGTAGCGATCTCGGCGATCATCGGGTGGTCGCCCTCGGTGTCGACCTTGCGGACCGTGTGGCTGTCGTCTTCGGCCAGCTCGACAAGCACGTCGAGCTCCGCCAGGCGGATGAACTCGTCGTGTTGATCGCTCGACTCGCGCGCGAGTGGCACCGCGACGGCGTTGCGTCGGATCAATGCCAGCAGGCAACTCACCGATTCGGGCGAGTAGTCTCCGACGATACCGACACAAGTCCCCGGCCCGACTCCCGCCTCTTCCAAACGGGTGAACCACGCCTCGTAGCGCTCGGCCAGGTCGGCGAACGCATAGGTTCGGTCGCGCCAGATCAGCCCGGCGTCGTCGGGCCGCTCACGGAAGCGGTCGAGCTGCCATTCGACGTGATCCGCGGCGCTCTTGTCGGCTTCAGGGGGCTGCAATCTCCGACTCCCGCTCCTCCTCGCCGACGACTTCGCCGGTCACCAGCTCGACCACGTAGTCGGCCAGCGTGGACACGGTCCGGAACGGACTGTGTCGGCGCGAGAGGGCTTGCTCGTTGACCAGCGTGACATGCTCGTCGAACGACTCGGCAACCGCGGTTTCGACGTCGAGAACGTAGGAGACCAGTCCGACGGAGCTCAACACTGCGCCTCCGCCCACGAGAGGCGTCTCGTCGGCGATTTCGATCTCGTTGTACTGACCCTCTTCGTCCACGGCGGATCGCAAGAGGTTCTTCATGATCGTCACCAGCTCGACACGGTCCATTTCTGCTCCTCCCCCCGGAGACCCCTGGGACGCCGTGGTGATGTGTTTTGGGTCTGGTTCCTAGCCCAGATTCGAAAAGTCGTCGTCGGAGAACACCCCGCCGAAGCGAAGCGCGAACGCCACCTTGACCGGCTCTCCGTCATCGTCGTAACCGGCGATCAGCCCCTCTTCCACCAGCCGTCCGATGATATGCACGGGAGACCCGTAGTCGCCCAGCGACTTGAGGCGATCTACCAGGTCGGCGTAGCTCATCGGCGCTTCCTTGAGCTCGGCGAACAGCTCACGGTGTGCCTCGCTCAGGGGGTAGGCCTTCATGACCCGGCCGTTGCCGTCGCCGATGTACTGCTTCGCCTCCAGGGAAAAGTCGGTCGGATGCACCGAGTACGAGGACTCCAGGACCACGTCGTCGGCCGTCCATCTCACCGTCTTCATACGCCGAAAATCGCGGATGATCTTGCTCGCCCAGGCCACCCGACGCATCGCCAGCTTGGTCTCGTCGAAGCTACCGTCGAGGTCCTTCGTCTCGTGGCTCCAAAGCTGCGTCAGCGTGCCCGTCTTCTCCTCCAGCTCGCCCAGGCGGTCGCTCCCGGTGTCGGCACTGCGACCGGCGAGCGTCAGGAACCAATCGCGGTCCTTGAAGCGTTGATCGTCGGCGCCCTTGATCTTGCGGGCCGACCAGAACTCCGAGTCCTTCTCGCCGTTGTTGGCGTAGAACGCCGAGAGGAATCTGTGGTAGCGGTCGTAGACGTCCAGGTAGGAGTGGTCGTACCAGGCCGCCACTTGCTCGCGGTCTTCCGGATGATCGTAGAGGTGGTCGATGCAGGCCGACGCCAACATGGCCGAGTACGAGGCCAAGTGGACCCCTTGCGAGAACAGCGGGTCGATGAAACAGGCCGAGTCGCCGCACAGGAACGAACGGCCGACGTGGGCCGACGAAGCGCAATACGCCCAGTCCCGTGTGATTCTGACCTCGTCGCAGAGCTCCGCCGAGCTCAACAGGTCGGAGGCAAAGTCGCACATGTCGATGCACTCGAGGTAGAAGGGCTCGGCGCCCATCTCCTTGATGCGCTTGCCAGCCTCCGCCGCGGTCACGACGCCGACGCTGTAGATGTCGTCCTTCAAGGGGATGATCCAGATCCAGCCTTCCTTGAAGGTGACGGAGAACGTGTTGCCGCCGAGGCGCGAGTCGAACCGCTTTCCGCCCTTGAAGTAAGACCAGACGGCGACGTTCTTGTAGTACTCGTCCCAGCGGCGCAGCTCGTGGCGCCGCGCCAGGATGCTCGACGCGCCGGCCGCGTCGACGACGAAGGCGGCGTCGAGGGTCTCGGTGGACCCGTTCGCACCCCAGGAGACGGACGGCGTCGCATCGTCGTCCCCGGGCGATATATCGACCACCTCGCATCTTTCGCGGACGTCGACGCCGCGCTGCTTCGCTGTCTCCAGCAGGATCTGGTCGAACTCCGCCCGTGTCACCTGCAGCGCGTGGCCGAAGACCCACGGAGCGGTCTTCGGTGTGTCGAAGGTGAAGGACCAGGGCTCGCGATCACCGCCCCACAGGAACGTCGCTGCGTGCTTCGGCGTGAATCCGGCGGCGTCGATCTGGTCCATCAGATCGAGGCGGTGGAGGATCGACAAGGTTCCCGGCAACAGCGACTCGCCGACGCGGTATCGCGGGAACTCGCTGCGCTCGAAAAGGACCACGTCGCGGCCGCGCTTGCGCAAGCACAGCGCCGCCACCGTACCGGCGGGACCGCCGCCGACAATCGCCACTGGTTTGTTTACCGTACTCATGCGCTGACTCCGTTGGACCGCACGCTGAAAGGGGCTGCGCGACGTGCGGAAATTCGGGGCTCGCCGAGCCCGACGCTCAGTGCCTGAGGATGCGTCGGTAGTGCGTTCTCATGAGACTACCAGCCGCTCTGGGGCGTCCCAAAGGCCGAATAGCGACGCTTCCACATTCGAGGCTATATGGAGGATCGACGAGTTTCAGAGTGGCCGCGGAGACCCGCTTCGGTGGCTCCCGGAGTCGAGAAACTCATGCGTTGTCGTGAGGTCGAATAGCTCTCGGACGTCGTCGACGAGCAGCCGGAGGAATCGCCTCTTCGTTCGGGCGGAGAAGAAGTTGTTGGTGAAGATCCGAAGCCTCAGATCCCGCACCGCGTCCTGCGGTTCGGCGAAGTCGGTGAAGTGAAACAACAAGGTGAGGTGCCGGGCGCTCTTGGAGAACCGATGCAGCGCCCGGCGAAAATAGGGCCTCCGCAGGTAGAACGCGTAGCAGGGATGAAACGGCGGGAACCCGGACCACGCCGTTGGCATGGGGAACTCCATCAGGCTCGGCTCGGCGATGATCTCGAACGGGTCCGAGAGGAGCTCGGTGATCCCCAGCCGATCGCGGAACGTCTGATTCGGAAACACCGAGCTGTCGTAGTCGTAGCCTGCCTCGGCGAGGATCTCGAGCGATTCCTTGTCGATGGAGTAGCCCGGAGCGCGGAATCCGCGCACGGGCTGTCCGAGAACGTCCTCGATCTTGGCCCTCGAGCCGAAGATCTCCTCGCGTTTCAGCCCGGAATCGACTTTGTACAGATATCTATGGTGAAATCCGTGCGAGGCGATCTCGTGTCCCGCGTCGACGACGGCCCGCAGTGATCGCCGTTTTTCGTCGTCGTCGAGGTCCTCCGCGATGACGAAGTAGGTGGCCGTGGCGCCGATCTCATCGAAGAAGCGGAGAGAGGAGTCGACCGCGGTGAGGAAGAACGGATCCCGTCCTTCCCAGACCCGGCCATGGCCCCGGTAGATCGCCGCCAAACCGTCGGTGTCGACGTGGAAGAACGTCTTACGATCACGCTCGCTCACGGGTGGCGGCCTCCGTGGGATGGGACGGTTTCGAGCTTCAGACCGTATCATCGGGCTGGGCCTCCACCGAGGCCGAAATGCCCGGGCGCCATGCCGATGCGTGCCCTTGCGCGCCCAAACGACGACCTAGCCCCCGGTGCTTCCCAGGGCTTATTGTGTAGCGGCGCCGCTGCGCTGCTGTATGGTCAGAGAACTTTCTTTTCGGGTGGAACGATGGAAAAGCCTGCACCAACCAAGTATCCGATCCACGAGCTCATCGCGGATCGCTGGAGCCCGCGCGCTTTCTCCGAGCGTCCCGTCGAGCCGGGCATGTTGCATCGCCTCTTCGAAGCGGCTCGATGGGCCCCCTCCTCGTTCAACGAGCAGCCCTGGGGCTTCATCGTGGCGACCAAGCAGCAGGGAGAGGCCCACGCGGCCATCGCGGCCTGCCTGGCGGAAGCGAACCGCGAATGGGCTCAGCACGCCCCGGTTCTGATGATCTCGGTGGCGAAGATGACGTTCGATCGAAACGGAAAGCAGAATCGTCACGCGTATCACGACCTGGGGCAGGCGGTGGCGATGATGCTCGTTCAGGCGACCGACCTCGAGCTGGTGGCCCACCAGATGGGCGGATTCGACCAGGAGCAGGCGCGCGAAAGCCTGGAGATCCCGGAAGACTATGATCCGGTGGCCGCGATCGCCGTGGGATACCCGGGCGACTCCGAGAAGCTCTCACCGGAACTTCTGAGGAAGGAATACGCGCCGCGCGAGCGGAAAGACTTCAGTGAGTTCGTCTGGTCGGAGAAGTTCGGCAACGCGTTGCCGTTCGAGTCTCGAGTGAAGCGGGCCCTGGAAGGGAACTGAAGGAGATTCATGTCGATTCGTCGAACCGTACGGGTGTGTGCCTTCGTGTCTGCGCTGGCGGTCTCACCGTCGGTTGCCGCGGCGCAGCAGCTCGAGATGGAAGCTCCGGCGGTGGCGCTCGCCGGAATCCCCTTCGACGTTCCGATCGTCGGTAGTGCCACCGGGCCGGCCGGGCTGAGCCTGCGTGCCGGTGGCCAAACGTTCGCGGTGGCTTCCTCGGATGATGGCGGACTCGTCGCCGGCGGCGTCACGGTGCCGGTCACCGGGGCCGCTTCGCTAGAACTCCTGGCCGGCGGTACGCCGGTGGCTGAGTCGTCCGTGAGGGTCATCCCGGGGTGGGTCTCGATCCTGCCACCTTTGATCGCCATCATCGTGGCGCTGATCACCAAGAACGTCATTCCGGCCCTTTTCTTGGGTCTCTGGTTCGGCGCTTTCACGGTCAACGGTTTCTCGCTTGCCGGCGCGTTCACCGGACTCCTCGACGCGTTCCAGGTCTTCGTGCTGCAGGCAATCACCGACGCGGACCACGCCGCGATCGTTCTCTTCAGCCTGATGATCGGCGGTATGGTCGGGATCATCTCGCGCAACGGCGGCATGCAGGGAGTGGTCAACCGCATCGTGCCGCTGGCCAGCACGCCACAGAAGGGGCAGGGGGCCACTGGCTTGCTGGGTGTCGTCATCTTCTTCGACGACTACGCCAACGTGTTGATCGTCGGCAACACCATGCGCCAGGTCACGGATCGCCTACGGGTCTCTCGCGAGAAGCTCGCATACATCGTCGATTCCACCGCAGCGCCGGTCTCGTGCGTGGCGCTGATATCCACATGGATCGGCTACGAGGTCGGCCTGATCGGCGCTGCGGTGCAGCAGATCGAGGGATATAACGAGGCCGCCTACTCGGTCTTTCTGGGGTCCATCGCCTACAGCTTCTACCCTCTGCTGGCGATGTTCTTCGTCTTTCTCGTTGCCTTCAGCGGGCGCGATTTCGGCCCCATGTATACGGCTGAGGTGCGCGCCCGAACCACCGGCCGGGTGCTGGCTCCCGACGCCCAGGTCGACGAGTCGGCGGGCGGCGCGGCGGAGCTGGCTCCCCAGGACGACGACCCGAAGCGCGCCGTGAATGCCCTCGGCCCTGTTCTCGTTCTCATCGTCTCTGTCCTGGCGGGCCTCTACGTCACCGGCGAAGGCGAAACCTTGCGGGAGATCGTCGGCTCGTCCGAGTCGTACAAGGCGCTGATGTGGGCTTCGCTGCTGGCCGCGCTCACCGCTGGGACCTTGTCGATCGCGCAGCGGATCCTGACCCTCGCCGAGGTTGTCGACGCGTGGTACGCCGGGCTCAAGGCGATGATGATCGCCATGATCATCTTGGTCCTCGCCTGGTCGCTGTCTTCCGTCACCGAATCTCTGCACACGGCCGACTACCTCGTTTCGATTCTCGGCGACTGGCTTGCGCCCGGACTAGTGCCCGCCCTGGTTTTCGTTCTCTCCGCCGCGACCGCGTTCGCTACGGGCTCGAGCTGGGGGACCATGGGAATTCTCATGCCCCTCGTCCTGCCCCTTACTTGGGCCGTGCTGCAGGCAAACGGCATGACCGGGCCCGAGAACTACGGCATCATCTATTCGACGGTTGCCTGTGTTCTCGGTGGGGCGGTCTGGGGCGACCACTGCTCGCCCATCTCCGACACCACCATCCTGTCCTCCATGGCGAGCGGGTCGGACCACATCGACCACGTCCGCACCCAACTCCCCTACGCCCTCCTGGTGGGAGCTGTCGGCCTCGGGATGGGAACGATTCCGGCCGGTTTCGGCGTCCCGTGGTGGCTCTCGCTCGTCCTCGGTGCCGGCGTGCTGTTCGGGGTGCACCGTGTTCTCGGGCGGGAGGTCGATGAGGAGGCGGTCGCCGGCTAGACCGGTGCACAGCCGCCGCGACCACACCACGACCCCGCCGCCCAAGGTTTCCGAACAACAGCGCCCGTAGCCGGTATGGGGCCTCTCAGGCGCCGATCATCCGCGCCGGCTGCCCCGTGGCGTCGAGAACGCGCTGCCACCCTTCGTCCTCGGGGTTCAGGTGCTTGCGTCCCCGAGCCACCAATGAAAGCGGCACATGCGTGAACGCGCCGTTCCAGAACCCCACCATCATCCCGGTGCGACCGGCCATGGCCGCATGTACGGCGTGCTGCCCCAGCACCAGGCAGAACGCCGAATCCATCGAGTTCGCGGCAAGCCCGCGGATGGTGTAGCTCGGATCGATGTACTTGATATCCACGGGTATGTCGCGTTCCGCGCAGCGACCGGCGATCGCCTTCTTCAACAGCAAGCCGATGTCGCGTAGCTTCGGGTTCCCGGACGCGTCGGTGCCGGTGTCTCCGCCGGATCCGAAAAGCTCCTGACCCGCTCCCTCCGCGGCTACGATCAGGGCGTGATTCCGCTTCGCCAGTCGTGCCTCCAGGAGGTCGAGCAATCCACCCTCGCCCTCGAGGGTGAAAGGGACTTCCGGGACCAGGCAGAAGTTGACGTCGCCGTTGGCCAGAGTCGCATGCGCCGCGATGAAGCCGGAGTGGCGTCCCATCAGCTTCACCAAACCGACGCCGTTGTACGCTCCTTCGGCCTCGGTGTGGGCTGCCTCGATCACTCCCCGCGCCGCCTCCACCGCGGTCATGAACCCGAATGAGCGCTGACTCCAGAGGAGGTCGTTGTCGATGGTCTTGGGTATGCCGATCACGCTGATCGGGAGTTTGCGGGCGGTGATCTCTTGCGCCAGTTTGTTGGCTCCCCGTAGCGTTCCGTCACCGCCGACACAGAACAGCGTGTCGATACTCCACGCGACCAGAGTGTCCACCATGTCGGCTGGATCCTGCGGTCCGCGAGACGAGCCCAGCATCGTACCGCCGCGGCGATGGGCGTAGGTGACGTCGTCCAGGCCGAGGAGCACCGGCTCGGCGAGCTTGCTGCTCGACAGCCCGTCGTAGCCGTAGCGAAACCCGACGACGCGGTGCGCTCCATAGCGGTGGTAGGCCGTCAGTACGATGGCGCGGATGACGTCGTTGACCCCGGGGCACAGTCCGCCGCAGGTGACGATGCCGCAGCTCGTCCCCGGCGGGTCGAAGAAGAGCTCTTCCCGCGGGCCGGCCGCCTCGAACGAGCGCGAGCGGCCGGCCGGCGCGCCCTCATCGGTCGCTGACGCGACGTAGATGCGGGCCTCCTCGTCGACGAATGCGTCGTCGCCGCGAAGCGGCGACGCGTGTGTCGCGGGCCCCAGTCGTGCAACGGCGAGATCTTCCGGATGTGGGAGCTCCTCGATCCCGGACGAGGAGTCGTTCATGGTCCGTCAATCCTCACGGCTCTCGTCCACCACCACCGGGTCCGTCACGTCCCATCCACCTCCCAGGGCTCGGTACAGCAGCACCAGGTTCTGCACGACGATCCCTTCGCTCGCGGCGAGCTGGTCCTGCAGCTCGAAAAGAGTGCGTTGCGAATCGAGCACGTTCTGAAAGTTCGTCAACCCGGACAGGTACTGGGTCCGCACCAGGTCGACGGCCCGCTGCGAGGCGTCCACCGCGATGAGCAACTCCGCCCGCCGCTCCTGCTCCTTCGCATAGGCGATCATCGCGTCCTCGACGTCCTCGAGGGCGGCGAGCACCGTCTGCTCATAGGCAATGAAGGTCTGCTCGGTCACCGCTTCCTCGGCACGAATGCGGTTGTGGATGCGCTCGCGATCGAAGAGGTTCCAGCGTACCCCCGGCAGGATATTCCAACCCCAACCCGAGGTCTCGCCGTCGCCGCTCGAAAGGCCGAAGGTGAACGCGCCGGTGAGCGAAAACGTCGGGTACAAGTCGGCCGTGGCGACGCCGATCTGGGCCGTCTGAGCGGCGAGGATGCGCTCGGCCCGGCGGATATCGGGGCGCTGGCGCAGCAGGTCGGCGGGTATGCCGCGGGTGACCTCGTCCGGCGGCGCGGGAATGGTGCCGTCGACTTCCAGCTCGGCGTTGAGCTCGCCCGGTGGGAGCGCCAGCAAGACGGCGAGACGGTTGTAGGCGAATTCGAGGGACTGCTCGAGCAGCGGGACCGTGGCCCGCGAGTCCGCCAGGTTAGACTCCGCCTGCGCTACGTCGAGCGCCGAGGTCAGCCCGGCGGAGAAGCGATCGCGGGTCAGCTGCAAACTGTTCTCCTGCGCCTGGATGTTGGCGCGTGCGTACTCGATGCGATCTTGCAGCGCCCGGACGTCGATGTACGCGAAAGCGACCTCTGCATAGAGCGACACGAGGACGTCGCGATACTCCTCGATGGAGGCCTCATAGCTGGCGAAGGCCGACTCGATGTTGCGGGCGATGCGCCCGAAGACGTCGATCTCCCAGCTCGCGTCGACGCCGACCGTGAGCGTGCCGGTGGTTTGCGACTCCAGCTCAGAGGGAAGCCCGGCCTCGTTCGGGCGCTGCCCGCCGACGTTCCCGCTGACGTCGATTATCGGCATTCGGTCGCCGGTCGCGATGCCGTAGATTGCTCTCGCCTCCTGGATACGAGCCAGCGCCAGCGAAAGATCCAGGTTCGACTCGCCGGCCCGGGCGATCAGTTCGGCGAGCTTGGGATCATTCAATGACGTCCACCATTGCACCAAGCTCGAGTTGCCGTCCTCGAGGCCCTCGACCGCCTGGGCGTGCCAAGTATCGGGCATAGGTGCACCCGAGGGCATCGGTGTCTCGGGCGCGACGTAGTCCGGTCCGACCGTGCAGCCCGTGACAAACAGCATCAGACCGAGCGCCAGCGCTCCAACCGTGCGCGCCGCTCCCGCTGCCGGGGCCGGACCGGCTTCGTCGATCTCACCGGACCTGCCGCCCGGCTTGCCGCCGCCTCCGCCCGGGTTGCCGCCCGCCGGAGGCCCGGCAGCAGCGTCGCCTTCCGGTGCCGGAGTGCGCGGGTCACGTAGTCTCTGGACGACGACGTAGAACACGGGGATCCAAATGACGCCGAGGACGGTCGCCAGCGACATGCCCCCGAATACCGCCGTGCCCAACGCCTTGCGGCTGCCCGAGCCCGCGCCCGTCGCCACCAGAAGCGGCAGCACGCCGAGAATGAACGACAGCGCCGTCATGAGCAGGGGACGGAAGCGCTGCCGCGCGGCGGTGGTCGCCGCGTCAAGCGTCGACATTCCTTGCGACTCGCGCAGATCCTTGGCGAACTCGACGATCAGAATCGCCGTTTTGGCCGAAAGGCCGATGAGCAGGACGATACCGATCTGTGTGTATACGTTGTTGTCGAAGGCGCGAAACATCGTTGCCGCGATGGCTCCCAGCAGCGAGAACGGAATCGACAGGATGACCGCGATGGGAATCAGCCAGCTCTCGTACTGCGCCGCCAGGAAGAGGAAGACCATGACGAAAGCGAGGCCGAAAATGACCGATGCCTGCCCGCCGGCGGCGAGTTGCTGATAGGTCGTCCCTGTCCACTCGTATCCCATCGATGTCGGCATGAGGCGTGACGAGAGGCTCTCCATCGCCTCCACTGCCTGGCCGGAGCTGAAGCCCGGCCGCGGTGAGCCACTGATCTTCGCCGCCGGATACAGGTTGTAGCGGATGACCGCCTGCGGCCCCACGGTGTCCTGCACGGTAAGCAGGGTGCCCAGCGGGATCATGTTGCCGAGTGAGTCTCGGACCTCGAGCCGCTGGATGTCGTCAACGCGCGAGCGAAACGCGGCGTCGGCCTGGATCATCACTCGGTAGGTGCGCCCGAAGAGGTTGAAGTCGTTGACATAGGCGGAGCCCAAGTAGGCCTGCAGGGTCGAGAATATCTCCGACAGCGGGATGCCCAGTGTCTTGGCCTTGGTCCTGTCGACTTCCAAGTAGAGCTGCGGGACGTTGGCGCGGAAGCTGTTGTTGAGCCGGGTCAGCACCGGGTCCTGGTTCCCTTCGAAAACGATGTCGTCACCGATCGTCTGCAGCTGCTGGAAACCGGCGTTGCCGATGTCCTGCAGGACGAACTCGAAACCGCCGGCGTTGCCCAGCCCCATGATCGGCGGCGGGATGAAGGCGAACGCCGTGCCCTCCTGGTATTTCTGCAACTGCTGCGTCGTGGTCGCGGCCAGCATCGCCGCGTGAAGCTCGGGCTCGGTGCGCTCGCTCCAATCCTCGAGCACGACGATGGCCGATCCGGTATTGCTCGACTGCAACGCGTCGAGCATCGAATACCCGCCGATGGTGATGACATCCGCCACGCCCGGAACTGCCATGAGCTCTTCGGTGACGCGATCCATGACCGCTTCGGTGCGTTCCAGCGAGGCGGCGTCGGGCAGCTTGACGTTGGCGTAGAAGTAGCCTTGGTCCTCGTCGGGAAGAAAGCCTCCAGGCACCGAACGGAAGCCCCACACCAGGGCGGCGACGATGCCGAGCCAGACGATCATCATGATGAACGCACGCCGCACGACGACGTTCACGAGTCGCATATACGCGTTCGTCGAAACGTCGAACCACTTGTTGAACTGGCGAAAGAACCAGTTGCGCTCGGTCGGTGTGGGCCGCAGCAGCATGCCGCACAGTGCCGGGCTCAGGGTTAGCGCGTTGATCGAGGAAAACACCGTCGCCGTGGCGATGGTCATGGAAAACTGGGCGTAGAGCCGGCCGGTGATGCCGCCCATGAAGATCGTCGGAACGAAGACCGCCAGCAGTACGAGCGTCGTTGCGACGACCGGGCCGGTGACCTGGTCCATGGCCTTGGCGGTCGCCTCCTTCGCGGGTAACCCCTCCTCGTCGATCAATCGCATGGTGTTTTCGACCACGACGATGGCGTCGTCAACGACAATGCCGATCGCCAACACGATGCCGAACAACGTCAACGTGTTGATGGAAAGGCCCAGCCCCATCATGACCGCGAACGTGCCGACCAGCGAAACGGGGATCGTCACCGATGGAATCAGCGTCGTGCGGAAATCCTGCAGAAAGATGTAGACGGTCAGGATGACCAGGGCGATCGCGATGAAGAGCGTCTCGACGACCTCGGCGATGGAGGCGTCGATGGCGCGGGTGAAATCGTAGGCGATGGTGTATTCGAGGCCGTCCGGAAAACGTTCGGCCAGGCGTTCCATTTCCGCCTCGACTCCCTCGGCGATCTGCAGCGCGTTGGCGCCGGGAAGCTGGTAGATCGCCATGCCGATGGAGGGCTGACCGTTGAGCTGGACATACCAGCTATAGGCTTGCGCGCCGAGCTCGACGCGGGCCACGTCCCGAACGCGCAACAGGCGACCGTCCTCGACCTTGATCACCATGTCCTCGAACTGTTCGGTGTCCGAGAGCCTGCCCATCGTGTTGACGGTGTACTGGAAGCTCTGGCCGGTGGGCGCCGGCGGCGCGCCGATCTGCCCGGCCGCGACCTGCACGTTCTGCTCACGGATGGCGTTGACGACGTCGTTGGTGGTGAGGTCGAAGGTGCGCAGGCGATCCGGATCCAGCCACAGGCGCATGCCGTAGTCCTTCGCGCCCATCACCTCGACCTTGGCGACCCCGGGGACGCGGCCGAGCACGTCCTTGATGTTCAGGTTGATGTAGTTCGAGATGTAGATCTCGTCGTAGGTGTCGGCCCCCGTGGCGTCCAGCAGGTTGACCATCAGCACCATCGTGGTCGACTTCTTCTGTGTCGTTACACCCTGGCGCTTGACGTCTTCGGGCAGCTTCGGGTCGGCGATCGAGGCGCGGTTCTGCACCAGTACGGTCGACATGTCGACGTCGACGCCGATCTCGAACGTGACGGTCAGCTCCATCGACCCGTTGTCGGAGCTCTTCGACTCCATGTAGATCATGTTGTCGACGCCGTTGATTTCCTGCTCGAGAGGTGCAGCGACGGTTTCGGCGATGATCGGCGCCGAGGCGCCCGGGTAGCTTGTCGAAACAGTCACCGTCGGCGGCGTGATGTCGGGCGTGTTTTCGATCGGCAGGATCGGGATCGTGATGCCGCCGACCAGAAGGATGACGATGGCGATGACCAGCGCGAAGACGGGCCGGTGAATGAAGAACTTCGACATGATCAGTCCCCGGCCGTGGGCGTGACCGGTAAGCCGGGGCGTGCCCGCTGCAGGCCGTTGACGATGTAGCGCTCGCCGGAGTCGAGGCCGGACATGACGACGCGCAGCCCGTCTTCCTGCAGCGGACCGAGCTCGATGTGCCGCAGCTCCACCACGTCGTCCGCTCCGACCACCAAGACGAATTTTCCGCCTAGATCGGTGCCGATGGCGTTCTCGTCAACGAGCACCGCCCCGGCGATCTCACCGACCGGCACGCGGATTCGGGAGAAGAGCCCCGGGAAGAGCTTCCCGGTCGGGTTGGGGAACGAGCCACGCACCTGGATCGTGCCGGTGCTCGTATCGACCGTGTTGTCGATGTAGTCGAGCATGCCCTCGTGCGGCCAACCCTCCTCGTCGTCGAGGCCGAGGAACACGGCCGTGGGCCCCCGTCGCTCTTCGTTGATGGTTGCGCCCGACGCGGCCAGCGCGCGGAGCATGATCGCCTCGCTCATGTCGAAATAGGCGTAGATCGGGTCGACGCGATTCACCGTGGTCAGCAGCGTGTTCTCGCCCGAGCCGACGAGGTTGCCGAGGTCCACGAGATTGCGGCTGACCATCCCGTTGATCGGTGACCTCACCTGGGTGTAGCTCAGCTCCAGCTCGGCATTCACCAGGCCGGCGCGAGCAGCCGCCAGGTTGGCCTCGGCCGTCTTCACGTCGGCACGGGCCTTGTCGACTTCCTGCTCGCTGACCGCCTCGGTTTGCAGCGCCTGTTCGAGTCGCGACAGGTCGGATTCGGCGCGCGCCAGCTCGGCCTCCCACTGCGCGATCGTGGCGTTGGCGATGTCGACCGCCGCCTCGTAGGGTTCGGGCTCGATGACGAACAGGAGGTCGCCCTCGACAACCGGCTGGCTCGGCGCGAAGTGCATCTCGCGGAGCTCGCCCGGCACCCGTGCGCGGACCTCCACGGCCTCGAAGGCTTGCGTTCGACCGGTGAACTCGGCGTAGTCGGTGACGTTCCGCGTCACCGGGTTGGCCACCGTTACTTCCGGAGCCGGCGGAGCGGGCGGCGCCGGTTGCTCGGTGGCGCAGGCCGTCAGGAGAACGGTCGCCATCAGCCCGGCGCAGCCGTGTCGGAATGGTCGACGTGGGGACGTCACGAACATGAGCGAACCTCGTTTCTGGATACTGTCGAAAACAGTCTCACGGCCCAGGTGCCTCGATGGGCCAATCCTAACGCCGGGCGCCCGCTGGAGGTACCGACAGGTTTCGCGGTAGCGGCGTCTGCCGACCCGCCTGCGCCGGGCCACTCGAGACCCCGCCGGAGGTTATCAAAGCCGGGCGGGCCACTGCCAAAACCACCCGGCGGCCTACCAAAGCTGAGCGATCCGCCAGGTGATATAGAAGAGCGCTGCGCCACCACCCTGTCCGATGACCGTCTGGGGCTCGGCGGAGACGTTGCGCCAGCTGTCGAAGGCGGGGTTGTTCGTGGCGAAAACCCTGCCACTGTCGTCCGAAAACGTCGCGCCGCGCTGGCGAAAGTACTCTTCCACGACTGCCGCCAGGTCCGGGTCGACCAGCTCGCCGAAGTTGATGTCGCCGCGCCCATCCGGAGTGTTGAAATTGGTGCCGCGCAGGCTTCCGTCTCCGGCATCGTTGAACATCAACTGCCAGGCGAAGCCGAACGACACGGAGCGCGCGAACGGCAGGCCGTACTGTGCTCCGAGCCGCATCTCGAGCGGATGGACGAGACGCTCGGTCGGTGTTCCCGGGCCTACGTAACGCGTGTACGAGAGCTCGCCGATGAACCACAGCTCTCCCTTCTGGCGCCAGAACTCGAACATCGGGAAGGTGATGCCGAAGTGGAAGTAGGCCTCGTTGCGCAGGTCGAGGATGGCCTCGATGGGTTCGCCAACGATGAAGTTCTCTGCCCCAGCTCCCGAGTCCACGAGCTGAATGCGTAGCCCCCGATCCGGATCGCCGACGTGCTTGTAGCCGAGGTTGAAAAGCAACTCCGCGGCGCCCCTTTTCTTCGCCATCAGCAGGTCGATGCCGTAGTCGATCTCGCCGGCTGAACCGGCCCGCTCGCGGTGGGCGGCGTAGTTGTTGTAGGCGGGCATCTCGGTCGGGACCTCGACGTATGCCCGGATGCCGAAGCCGGCCCAGGCGCCGCGATCCTCCGACAGCAGGTTGAACTTGGCGCCGAAGACGTTGTCGCCCGTCGAGACGGCGAAGGCGCCGTTGCCGGGCGGATCGATGTTGGTCTCTTGGTATGGGTACGTCTTGTAGGGAAACTCCTGCGCGTACATGAAATAGGGCTCGGTGCGCGCGGCGTTGCTCGGGTACACGTCGACGAACAGGTCGAGCGGCGGCACCGGCCAGTTGAGCGGGTCCTGGCCGACGCTGTTGGTGCGCAACTTGGGCGAGAAACGGAAGAACACCTCGATACTGTCGGTGAGCCCGAGGGCGAACTGCAGCGGCGCCTCGACGATGTCGACATCCCCGGGGTACCGGTCGAAGTTCATTCCGTTTGCCGCCGTTGCCAGCTCGCCGCGTCGCAGCGTGTATGGCGACCCGGTTCGGATCATGCCGACCCCGCCGCCAACGGAGAGCCCGAATCGCGTCGGTCGCAAGGCGTCGCGCGTATTGGTGAAATCCCAAAAGGAGAGGTCCGGTTCCTGAGCCTGCGTCGGGGCGACCGTCGGTTGTGTTCCCGCACCGACCGCGGCCGGCGGCGCAGGCCTGGTGTGCTCGGGCGCTGCGACACGTGTGAGCGTCGCGGGTAGATCGAAGCTGCCGGACGACTGGCCGCCAGGCGCAAGCAAGGGAAGGACGCAGGTAACGAAGACGGTCTTGATCATGGGGTAGCGGCTCGGAGGAGTGGAACGTCGCGTTTCGCCCGGAAAGAGTACGCTACGCCGAAACGAATTGCCCGAGAGGCCGCCCCGCAGCCGCGTCCGTCGACGCGATCGTAGCCTGCTACGATACCCGCAAGGTCGCCGCAGACGAAGCGGACGGCCTATTGTCGACCACTCCGATGCTCCCACCGAACGACGCGGGACGACCACCGTGGATCTCACCGATCGTAGCTTTCTGACCCTCGAGGATTTCTCGACCGACGAGATCGAGCATCTGCTTTCGCTGTCGCGCGAGCTGAAGGACGCCAAGGCGTCGGGTGCAGAGGAGCAGCGCCTGCGCGGCAAGAACATCGCGCTGATCTTCGAGAAGACCTCCACACGGACCCGCTGTGCCTTCGAGGTCGCGTCGTACGACCAGGGTGCCCATGCTACTTACCTGGGCCCCTCCGGTTCTCAGATCGGCCACAAGGAGTCGATGAAGGACACGGCCAGGGTGCTCGGCCGTCTCTACGACGCCATCGAGTATCGCGGATACGAGCAGGAGCTCGTCGAGATCCTGGCTCGCCATGCCGGCGTTCCGGTCTACAACGGACTCACCGACGAGTACCACCCGACGCAGATCCTTGCCGACGTTATGACGATGGCCGAGCACAGCTCCAAGCCCCTGGAAGAGATCTCCTACTGCTATCTCGGCGACGCCCGCAACAACATGGGTAACTCGCTGCTCGTGGGCGGGTCGAAGCTCGGTATGGACGTGCGGCTGGCGGCACCGGAGAAGCTCTGGCCCGGCGAGGAACTTCGCCGTCGTTGCGACGAGTACGCGGCGGCTTCCGGGGCTCGGCTGACGGTGACGGAGGACGCCCGCGCCGCGGTAGACGGGGTCGATTTTCTCTACACCGACGTATGGGTATCGATGGGCGAAGACGCGGAGGTTTGGGAGGAGCGGATCCGGCTTCTGCGTCCCTACCAGATCAACCGAGAGCTGGTGGAAGCCACCGGCAATCCGGGCGTCAAGTTCCTCCACTGCTTGCCCGCCTTTCACAACCGCGAGACGAAGGTGGGCGAGGAGGTGTTTCAGAAGTTCGGCCTCGACGGCATCGAGGTTACCGAGGACGTCTTCGAGTCCGAGCATTCGATCGTCTTCGATCAGGCGGAGAACCGCCTCCACACCATCAAGGCGGTGATGGTGGCGACCCTGTCCCGTTGATTGGCGTCTGCACATCCGACCTGATCGTTGTTCTCGAGCGTCGCCTCGACAGTTTTCCGGCCCGGTGTTCATGACACGGCAGGAATCCGGATGAGGTTGGTCATCGCCCTCGGTGGCAACGCCCTGTTGCGCCGTGGTGAGCCGCTGACCGTGGCCGCCCAGCGCGAAAACGTCCGCCGGGCGGCCGCCCACATCGCCCCGCTGATCGACGACAACGAGGTGGTGATCTCGCACGGCAACGGGCCGCAGGTCGGGTTGCTTGCCTTGCAAGCCGATGCCTACCCCGACGCCGGTCACTATCCGCTCGACGTGCTCGGCGCACAGTCCGAGGGCATGATCGGCTACATGATCGAGCAGGAGCTCGGCAACCTGCTGCCGTTCGAGCAGGCGTTCGCCACCATTCTGACGATGGTGGAGGTCGATCCCGACGACCCAGCCTTCGCCCGGCCGAGCAAGCCGATCGGTCCCGTGTACGGCCGCGAAGAGGCCGAAAGGCTGTCGGCGAAGCACGGCTGGAGTGTGGCCGCCGACGGCGATGGCTGGCGGCGAGTGGTTCCCTCGCCGCTGCCGCAGCGGGTCTTCGAGATCCGCCCGATCCGCTGGCTGCTGGAGCATGGCGCGGTGGTGGTTTGCACCGGTGGAGGTGGCATTCCGACGATGTACCGCCCGGACGGCGCGCTGGTGGGGGCCGAGGTGGTGATCGACAAGGACCGCGCCAGTGCCTTGCTCGCCCGTCAGTTGCACGCCGACGTTCTGGTCATGGCGACCGATGTCGACGGCGTCTACCTCGATTGGGGCTCACCGGAGGCCCGTCGCATTGAGCGTACCGACCCGGACACGCTCTGCGCCCATGGCTTCGCCGCCGGCTCGATGGGGCCCAAGGTCGAGGCCGCCTGTGCGTTTGTCCGCGAGACGGGCGGGCGCGCCGGAATCGGTTCCCTCGATAACCTCGCGGCGATCGTTGCGGGCGAAGCCGGGACGGTCATCGCTCCGCCAGATTTTCGCTAAACTTGGACGGTCAACTCACGTTTTCTCCCAGGAGCGTCGAATGCAGGAAATAAGTCCGCATCCCCGCAGCCCCGTAGGGCTGGACAATCATGGCCTCAGCAACCTCGGGCGGGTCTACTGGAACGTTCCGACGGCGCGTCTCTACGAGGCCGCCGTTCGCCGCCACGAGGGGCTCGTGGCTCACCTCGGCCCCCTGGTCGTGCGCACGGGAGGGTTCACCGGCCGCTCTCCGGGAGATCGCTACGTTATCGACGAGCCGACCACGAGCGAGTCGATCTGGTGGGGCGACGCGAACAAGCCCTATTCCTCGGAGCGCTTCGACGATCTGCACGAGCGCATGTCCGCGTACCTCCAGGGCCGCGACGTGTTCGTCCAGGACGTCTGGTGCGGTGCCGACCCCGAGTACCGTATGCCGGTTCGGTTCATCACCCAGTACGCCTGGCACAGCATCTTCATCCGCAACATGTTCATTCAGCCGACGCCCGAGGAGCTGGCGACTCACGAGCCCGAGTTCGTCGTCATCGATTGCCCCGGTTTCCACGCTTCGCCGCGGCGCGACGAGCTCAACTCGGACGTCTTCATCCTGCTGAACTTCGAGAGGAAGATGGTGCTCATCGCAGCCACGGAGTACGGCGGCGAGATGAAGAAGTCGATCTTCTCGGCGATGAACTACCTGCTGCCTGACCGCAATGTCATGCCGATGCACTGCTCGGCCAACGTCGGACCCGAAGGCGATGTGGCGATCTTCTTCGGCCTCTCGGGTACCGGGAAGACGACGCTTTCGGCCGATTCGACGCGTACGCTCATCGGTGACGACGAGCACGGCTGGTCCGACAACGGCGTGTTCAACTTCGAAGGCGGCTGCTACGCCAAGATGATCAAGCTCTCGGAAGAGGCGGAGCCGGAAATCTACGAGACCACGCGGCGTTTCGGTACCGTGCTCGAGAACGTCGTCATCGATCCCCACACCCGGAAAATCGACCTCGATGACGACATCTTCACCGAGAATACCCGTGGCGCCTACCCGATCGAGTACATCCCCAACGCCTCGTCGGCGGGGCACGCCGGGCATCCGAAGAACATCGTCTTCCTCACCGCCGACGCGTTCGGTGTACTGCCGCCGGTCTCGAAGCTCACCGCCGAGCAGGCGATGTATCACTTCATGTCCGGCTACACGGCCAAGGTCGCCGGGACCGAGCGCGGAATCACCGAGCCGCAAGCCACGTTCAGCGCCTGTTTCGGGGCGCCGTTCATGGCACGACATCCGAGCGTCTATGCCGAGCTCTTGGGAAAGAAGATCGCCGACCACGACGTCGATTGCTGGCTGATCAACACCGGCTGGACCGGCGGCCCCTACGGCACCGGCGAGCGCATGAAGATCGCTCATACGCGGGCGATGGTGCACGCCGCTCTAGACGGCACCCTGGCGGAGGCAGGCTTTTCCGAGGACCCGATTTTCGGCGTCGGCGTGCCGGCCAGTTGCCCGGGCGTTCCCGACGAGGTGTTGGTGCCGAAGAACACCTGGGATGATCCGGTCGCCTACGATGCGCAGGCGCAGGAATTGGCCAGGATGTTCGCGGCGAACTTCGAGCAGTTCGCCGACGTCGCGTCCGACGAGATCAAGGCGGCGGGCCCGAAGGCCGACTGACGCCGGAGGGTTTGCGGGAGCGGAATGGTCCCGGTGGTCAGTCCCGGCGCCGGTTCTGATCGGCCATCACCTGGGCGACCAGGAAGGCGATGACCGTAGCCATGTAGGTCACGCCGACCGCCGCCTCCATCCAGGACAAGGTGCGAGCGGCGTAGCTGATCGGCGTGATGTCGCCGTAGCCGAGCGTCGTCAGCGTGACGAAGCTGTAGTAGCTGAAGGCGTACTCCGGCGCCGCCGGACTTCCTGTGCTCGCATGGCTCGGCAAGTTGAACGATCCCGGCTGCAGGTACTCCACCAGGGCGTACAGGTTCGCCCACGTGTAACCGATCAGGGCGTAGACACAGATCGCCCCCATGATCGAATCGCTGCTGACGCGTTGCGCCCGGACAGCGCCGTTGAAAACGACGTAAGCGGTCATTCCCAGGAAGATCGTGAGGGCTATGTTGCCGCCCGCATCGACCGGAGGCGCATAGTCCGCGGCGCCGAAGACGACGAACAAGCGCCCGCCGAAAACGATCACCGCCAGGGCGGCAAAGATGATCGTCACGCGGCGTTTTCCGGCCGCCGCGTGGACGGCAGCCAACAGCACTACGCCCCAGAGCAGGCTGGCGAATTCGCCGCCCTGGTCGCCGCCCAACACGGGGAGCATCTGCACGCCGACGAGCGAGACGAGGAGCAGCGTGAACTTTCGTTGCTCGATGCGGTGGCGAAAGCTGTCAGTCATGCCTGGCCCTTTTCTTCCGGAACCGAACGCGACGCCGGCGCAGCCGCAGCAGCAGCCGGTCAGAGTTGTCGCGGACGATCGCGTGATCGTCCGGCCGCCGGCTCAGGATACCCGAAGCAATACCTTGAGCGCGCCGGGCCGCCCCGCTCGCTCGAAAGCTGCGAGCCCCTCCGCCAACGGGAAGGTGTCGTCGATGAGGTCGTGGACCTCGACGACGCCTTCCTGTAGCAGCTTCAGGGCCGGGGCGAAGGGGCCGCAGCGCGAACCGACCAACGTGATCTCATCGACCACGAGCGAGGAGGCGTCGACCGTCAGCCGATCCGCGTAGGTGCTCTTCATGACCAGCGTGCCGCAGGGGCGCAAGGCATCGCGGGCCAGGGCGAACCCCTTGTTGTTGCCGGTGCACTCGACCGCCAGGTCGAACCCGCGCAGCCCCGCCGCATCCTCGGAGACCTCGACCGTCTCGAGGTCGAGGCGACGGAGCATGTCGAGCTTGCGGCGATGACGGCCGGCGACGCAGATCGAGGCGCCGGTCAGGCGCAGGGTGCGGGCGATCAGCTGTCCGAGCTTGCCGTCGCCCACGACCAGCACCCGATCGGCAGCGCCGATGTCGACCTGCTCCTGGATCTGTAGCGCGGCGGCGAGGGGCTCGGTGAATACGGCTACCTCGTCGGGAATCACGTCGGAAACGGGGTGGAGGTTGTCGATCGGCAGCGTCAGGTATTCGGCGAAAGCGCCGTCGCGGCCGACGATCCCGAGCACCGTCCGGTTCGCGCAGTGGCTCCCGCGGCCGGCACCGCAGGCAGGGCAGGCGCCGCAGATCGCGTTGATCTCACCGACGACCCGTTGGCCGAGCGCGTCCTCGTGGCCGTCCGGTGCCGCTTCGACCACGCCGACGAACTCGTGGCCGAGGATGCCCGCGAAGGGGTAGTAGCCGCGCAGCAACTCGAGGTCGGTGTTGCAGATCCCCGCCTTCAGGACACGGACGACGGCCTCGCCGGGCGGAGCCGTGGGAACGGGTAGGTCGGTGGCCAGGTCCAGCCGGCCGTCGAGCAGCCGTAGGCCCATCATCGGTTTGCGCCCGTCATCGGTTAGCGCTGATCATGGCCAGGTCCCGCGGGTTCGTCGGCGATGGGTACACGGTCATCGTGCAGCTATCGCCAGGCCCAAGTTGTCGGCGATGATCTCGCGGAGCTTGAACTTCTGCACCTTGCCGGTAACCGTCAGCGGGAATTCCTCGACGAACTCGACGTATCGGGGCACCTTGAAGTGGGCCAGCTTGCCGCGGCAGAAGTCGCGGATCTCGTCCGCGTCGCAGGTAGCTCCGGAGCGGAGCTTGATACAGGCGCAGAGCTCCTCGCCGAGCTTCTCGTCCGGGACGCCGACGACCTGAACGTCCTCGACCTTGTCGTGCCCGTAGAGAAACTCCTCTACTTCCCGCGGGTAGATGTTCTCGCCGCCGCGAATGACCATGTCCTTGATGCGGCCGGTGATGCGGTAGTTGCCGTTCTCGTGCACCGCCAGGTCGCCGCTGTGCAACCAGCCGTCCTCGTCGATTGCCGCCCGCGTCGCCTCGGGCATCTTGTAGTAACCGAGCATGACGTTGTGGCCGCGGGCGCAAAGCTCTCCTTGTTCTCCGTCCGGCACGGGGCTTCCGGTTTCCGGATCGACGATGCGAACTTCGACCCCGGGGATCGCGCGCCCGACCGTGCTGACGCGAATCTCGACGGGATCGTCGATGTATGTCTGGGTGATTGCCGGAGACGCTTCGGTCAGGCCGTAGGCAATGGTGACCTGGCTCGCTCCCATTTGCTCGACGACGCGGTTCATGACCTCGACGGGGCAGGGGCTGCCGGCCATGATCCCGGTGCGCAGCGCCAGCTTGCGCGAGGCGAAGGACTCGTCTTCGAGCTGCGCGATGAACATCGTCGGCACGCCGTACAGCGACGTGGCGCGTTCTTCTTCGAGACAGTCGAGCGTTGCCAGCGGGTCGAAGTACTCGGCCGGGACGAGCATTGTCACGCCGTGCACGAGGCAGCACAGCGTGCCGATGACACAGCCGAAACAGTGGTAGAACGGCACCGGAACACAAACTCGGTCGTGGCTCCGGAGCTCCTGAAAGGCGCCCACGTAGAATGCGTTCAGCAACAGGTTCCGGTGGCTCAACAACACGCCCTTGGGGAACCCCGTCGTGCCGGAGGTGTACTGGAGGTTGATCGGCTCTTCCGGGTCGACGTTCTGCTCGCGTGACCGCAGCTCGTCGTCGGAGACCGTCGTGCCGGACGCGATGGTCGCGTCCCACGTCGTCATGCCCGCAGCCGCCTGCTGCGGGAGCGACACCACCCAGCGAAGCTCCGGGAAGGCCTCGGCACGCAACGCCCCCGGCTCGTGATCGGCAAGCTCGGGACAAACCTGGGCGAGGATGTCGAAGTAGTCGGAGCTCTTGAACCGGTCGATGAGAAACAGCGCTCGGGCGTCGGATTGCTCCAGCGCGTAGGCCAGCTCGTGGGCCCGGTAGGCCGGGTTGACGGTCACCAATACGGCCCCGATGCGGGCCGTGGCGAGCTGCAGCAGGACCCACTCGGTGCGGTTGGTCGACCAGATCGCGACATGCTGGCCATGCTCGATGCCCATGGCAACGAGCGCCTTGGCGACGTCGTCCACCCGGGCATCGACGTCGGCGAAGCTGGCACGGTGGCCCTCCTGTCGGAGCACCAGGGCCTCGTGATCTGGCAGCTCGCGAGCTCGGTTGCGAAGCACTTCGCCGATGGTCAGGCCTCTGACCCAGGGATCATCGGTGATCGACACGAGCGCTCCCGTCCGGTGAGTGGCAACGACCGAATTCTACTCCGGAACCGTCGTTCTCGCCGCTCGCCGTTGCGCACCGGCATCGTCCCATCGGCCCGCCTCGTCGTCACACGCAACTTCCCTTCGCCAGACCCACCACACGGCCACCACGGCCTGCTAGTGTCTCGGCGTATGGCGCGACCCGAGATCATTACCTTCGATTGCTACGGGACCCTGATCGACTGGAACGCGGGCATCGTAGGCGCCCTGACGGGCGAGGCCCTTCGACAGGGTCGGGAGGTGGCGCCGGAAACGGTTCTGACCGCGTACCACGCGGCCGAGCCGCGGGTGCAGCAATCCGGGTACATTTCGTATCGCCAGGTGCTGACCTTACTGGAGGGCGAATTGGCCACCGAGCTCGACCTGCACCCGCCGGATTCGCCGGGTTACCTCGCCGACAGTCTTCCCGGCTGGACCCCGTTTCCCGACACCAACGGCGCCTTGCAGGCGCTCGTGGACGAAGGCTTTCGACTCGGCATCCTCTCGAACATCGACGACGACCTGCTGGCGGCGACCCGCCGCCACTTCGAGGTGGAATTCGAGCTCCTGGTCACTGCCCAGCAGGTGCGGCGCTACAAGCCCGCGACGGTCCATTTCGAGCGCGCACTTGAACACGTGGGGGGAGAGCCGGGAAAGCTGCTGCACGTCGCGCAGAGCTACTTCCACGATGTGCGTCCGGCGTGCGGCCTCGGCATCGAGGTCGTCTGGGTGAACCGTCTCCGGGAGTCGATACCGCCCGATGGGCCCCGACCCGCGGCGGTCGTCGCCGACCTCGACGAAGCGGTGAGCTGGGTGCGAGGCGCAGGCGAAGCCGGCTGAATCGATGAGCGGCGCGTCGGGTTCGGAAGAAGCCACCGTCGGCCGTGCCCGCGAGCTCGTTTCCGCCGCGCGCGGTGTGCTGGTTCTCACCGGCGCCGGGCTGAGCGCGGATTCGGGACTGCCGACCTTTCGCGGTGAGAAGGGCCAATGGCGCAAGCACCGGCCCGAGGATCTGGCGACGCCCGAGGCCTTCCGACGTGATCCTCGCCTGGTGTGGGAATGGTACGACGCGCGCCGTCGCGCCGCGGCCGAGACCCGCCCCAACGACGCTCATCTCGCCATCGCCGCGCTCGCCCTGCGCCGCGACGACATCGTCGTCGTGACCCAAAACGTCGACGGCCTGCATACGGAAGCAGCGCGGACGGTGGCCGGCGAGGTCGATGCGGCAAGGGCCTTTCCGCTCGAGCTCCATGGTTGCTTCTTCCGCACCCGATGCACGGCGTGTTCCGTTCGCAACGAGCAGCGTGAGCCTGTCGACACGCGCTCCGCCGCGACGCTGCCGCGCTGTCAGGAGTGCGGCGGGCTGTTGCGCCCCGACGTCGTCTGGTTCGGCGAGTCGCTCGGAGAGGCTTTCGAGCGCGCCGTGGGATGCGCCGCCCAATCCGAGGTCTGCCTGGTCGTCGGCACGAGCGCCGTCGTTCAGCCCGCCGCAGGTGTGGCGATGGTGACGCGACGGGCAGGCGGCGCGATCATCGAGGTGAATCCCGAGGCGACGCCGCTGACGCCGAAGAGCGCCGTGTCCCTGCGTGGGACTGCCGCCACGATCGTGCCGTCGCTCCTGAGTCCTCCGTCCGACGGGTAGCGAGAGCGCCGCGCCGACCGGCGACCGGCCCGTTTTCGTCGCCGCCCGATGCATCCGATGACCGGCAAGGCCTGCTAGCATTCACCCGCTGGGTGATCGGCGCGGACCGCTTGAGTGGCGGCGACTTTCGACGGGCGATCTGCTACGTTCCGCCCTCGACACGGACAGGGCGCGGAAGCACGAACGATGCGAATCATCATCGCGGGTGGCGGCGAGATGGGGTACCAATTCGCCCAGCAGCTGTCGGCCGACAACGACGTCGTTGTCATCGAGTCGGATCCCGAGGCCTTGCGCCCGTTCGATGGGCTCGACGTCCAGGTGCTCCGCGGAAGGCCGACGCACATCCAGACGCTGCGGACGATCGGATTGAACGCCGACGACAAGTTCGTCGCCTGCAGCGACTCCGACGAACAGAACATCATTGCCTGCATGGCGGCCAAACGGCTCGGCGGCGCGCGGACATTCTGCTTCGTGTCCAAGGAGGAGTACTACGAGTCGTTTCGCGGCGGTTCGGCGGAGGACATCGTCGACATCGACGAGATCATCTGGCCGCAGCTGATGCTGGCGAATGAAATCGCCCGCATCGTGCTCGTGCCGGAGGCGATCGACGTCGAGGTCTTCGCCGGTGGCCGCATCTGGCTGATGGAGTACCGCCTCGGTGAGAACTCCGTTCTCGTCGGCAAGCGGGTCATCGACATTCACCTGCCGAAACGCGTTCTGGCAGTCGCGATGATCAGCAACGGGACGCTGTCGATCCCGGGTGCGAATACCATGTTCGATGCGGGCGACAAGGTCATCTTCATGGGCAAGCGGCGGGAGCTCGTGAAGTTCAGCCAGACTGTGTTCCAACAGGGGAAGACGGGGGTGAACGAGGTGACGGTGATCGGGGGAGGCACCGTCGGGGTGACGCTGGCGAAACGGTTGGAGCAGGGCGGCGTACACCTGAAGTTGATCGAGGTCGACGAGCAGCGCGCCGATGAGATCGCCGGCGAGCTCGACTGCATGGTGTTGCACGGAGATGGCAGCGACCTGGCGCTCTTGCGCGAGGAGAACATCGCCGAGTCCGACGTCCTCGTCTCGGTGACCAGCGACGACGAGAAGAATCTGCTGGGGTCGCTGCTGGCCAAGCAGATGGGAATCCCCAAGATCATCACACGGGTCGACAAGCCGGCGAACATCCGCCTGTTCGAGAGCGTCGGCATCGACGTGCCGCTCAACGCCCGGATCACCGCTGTTCTGGCGGTGCAGAACATGCTGCGTGGCACGAGCGCCGAGCTGCTGGCAACGCTCGAGCAGGGTAGGGCCCAGGTTCTCGAGATCGTCGTCCCGGACGATTACCCCGTGACCAAGGTGCGCAACCTACCGCCGGTCCCCGGCGCCATTATCGGCGCCGTCGTTCGCGGCTGGCGAACGATCGTTCCGCACGGGGACGACTACGTGAAACCAGGGGACCATCTGCTGGTCGTATCCACAGAGGATTCCAAAGCTGCGGTGGAGAGGTACTTCTAGGAGGTCCAGCGGGCACCGCCCGGTACGCCTATGCGCCTAGCTGTCGTCGCCCACATCATCGGCTTGATCCTGCGGCTCTTCGGAGCCCTGCTGATCGCTCCCATGATCGTCGACCTCATCTATGGCAACCGGGAGCAGGCCCTGGGCTTCGCCGTTGCCGGCGGCAGTGCGGCGATCGTTGGCGAGGGCATGCGTCGCCTCGATCGCAGCCGGCCCGAGCTCTCCCGCCTCGAAGGCCTGGCCGTGGTGGCGTTTTCGTGGTTCGTCGTTTCCCTGTTCTCCGCGATCCCCTACGTGTGGAGCGGGTTGAGCCCGGTCGATGCGGCGTTCGAGTCGATGTCGGGGTTGACCACCACCGGAGCGACGATCTTCCGCGATTTCAGCCTGTACTCGGAGGGGATCTTCTTCTGGCGAGGCATGACGCAATGGCTGGGCGGTATGGGCGTCATCGCCTTGTTCATCGCCATCCTGCCTGCCCTGGCGATCGCCGGGCGGCAGCTGTTCTTTGCCGAGGCTCCGGGACCGGACGAGGATCGGCTCACGCCGCGCATCCGGCATACGGCGATCCGCCTGTGGGCGCTGTACGTCGTGCTGACGGCGGCTCAGGTCGCCGTGCTCTGGTCCCTCGACATGCCCCTGTTCGACGCGATCTGCAACGCCTTCACCACCATGTCAGCGGGCGGCTTCTCGCCCAATCCCGAGAGCATCGCCGGCTACGCCGACCCCGCGACCGAGTGGGTTTTCGTCGGTTTCATGTTCATCGCCGGGGCGAACTACTCGCTCTGGTACCGGTTCTTCCGGGGCAAGCCGATGTCGTTGTTCCGCGACGAGGAGTTCCGTGTCTACGTCGTCGTCGTCGTCGGGGCGACGGTGCTCCTGGGCGGGTTCCTCTACCAGTTCTCGCTGGACCCCGGAGACGAGTACCTGGCCGCGGCGCCGCAGGGGGGAGTGATGCAGGGCGCCACGCTCGAGACGATCGCGCGGCAGTCGAGCTTTCAGGTGCTGACGATTCTGACCACGGCGGGATTCGCCAGCGACGACTTCAACCTGTGGAACGATGGTTCCAAGGCAGTGCTTCTCGTGCTGATGTTCTTGGGCGGCTGCGCCGGATCGGCGGCCGGCGGCCCGAAGCTCATCCGGCTGTGGCTGGTGGCAAAGTTCACCTACCTGGAGCTGTTCAAGGTTCTGCACCCGCACGGCGTTCGGCCGGTCCGCCTCGGTAAGCGCGTCGTGAGCACGGACGTGATGCAGTCGATCGTCGCGTTTTTTCTCCTCTATCTGGTGATCTTCAGCGCCAGCGTGGTGATTCTTGTCGGGCTCGGCGCCGATATGCTGACGGGGATCACCGCCAGCATCGCCACGCTGGGCAACATTGGTCCGGGATTCAGCACCATCGGCCCGATGGCGGCGTACGCCGACTTCGATCCGGTGAGCAAGTGGGTTCTGTTCGTCAACATGTGGGTCGGCCGGCTCGAGGTCATGACCGTACTGGTCTTCTTGCAGCCGCAGATCTGGCGAAGCGCCCACTGGCGGGGGTTCTCGCGTCGATGACGGTCCGTGCGCGCTGGTCTGTCCATCGGCATCGGTCTCTCCGTGCGAATCGATCTGCCGATCAGAATCGGTCCGCCCTTCCGAGCGGGTCGATCCGGTCGAAATACGGAGGTGCAGCGTGAGCCGGCTGCTGGAAGGAAAGACCGCCTTGATTACCGGCGCCTCGAGCGGGATCGGCCGTGCCTGCGCGTTGCGGTTCGCCGGTGAGGGGGCCGGGCTGGCCCTGGTCGGGCGCCGTCGCTCGGCGCTCGAGGAGACCCTGGCCGAGCTGGGGGATCTCGACGTCGACGTCGGGCTGGTCGAGGCCGACCTGAGCGAGCCGGAAGACTGCCGGCGGGCGGTCGAAGAGGCCGCCACCGTGAGCGGTGCGCTCGACATCGTCGTGAACGCGGCCGGCATCATCGGCTCCGGCGATCTGGAGTCCACCACGCACGAGGCCTGGGACGCCATGATGCGGATCAACCTCGACAGCATCTTCCTCGTCATGCAGGCGGCGCTGCCACGCCTACGGGAGACGCGAGGCAACGTCGTCAACGTCTCGAGCGTTACCGGGCTGCGGTCGTTCCCGGGCGTGCTGGCCTACTGCGTCAGCAAGGCAGGTGTCGATCAACTGACACGCTGCGCCGCGCTCGAGCTGGCGGAGTCGGGTGTGCGGGTCAACGCGGTGAACCCCGGCGTCGTGGTCAGCAACCTGCACCGGCGTGGAGGCATGGAGGAAAAGGCGTACCAGCGCTTCCTCGAGCACAGCCGCACGACACACCCCCTGGGAAGGGTGGGGGAGCCTGGCGACATCGCCGAGGCGATCCTCTACCTGGCGTCGGAACGGGCCGGATGGGTGACCGGAGTGACCCTGAGTCTCGATGGCGGGCGACATCTGACCTGCGCCCGCTGATCGGGGCGCGGACCGCGGATTCCGCCGATTTCGGGTGCGTCAGGTGCCGATAAGTGTCACCGCGATGCCGTCATGTGGCACTCGAGGTGTTACTGATTCACCGGCATCTGGACGAATTGGCCCGTGTTCATGACGATATCCGGCTCGAACGGCTCGTGGTACCAGACCGCTGGCGGGGCTGGCCCGTTGGCGCCATCCGATCCGAAGGAGCGGAGCTCGTAGGAGAGTCCGTTACCCGCGGCGGTGTATGCCCAGGCGTTGCCCCAGGCGTCCCCGGCGGGCACGTTCGCCACGTAATCCGGCACCAAGTCGTTAAGAGACGAGGCGTAGCGCCCGGTATCGACCTGTAGCATTCCGTTTGCCTTGGCTAGATTGTGCATTTCGGCCATGCTTCGACGCTGCCGGGACCGATCCACGGCGTTCAGCAGAGCGGGGATCACGATCGCGACCAGAATGCCCAAGACCGCCACCACGACGATGAGCTCGACGAGTGAGAAACCTTCTTGTTTTGTTGTTCGCTTGCTCGGCATCGGAATGTGTCTCGGTGAAACTGTCGTGTGCTACGCCCTGTGAGTGTGCAAGGTGCGGGCCATGTTTTGCGAGCACCGAACTGCGTTTTGCTGACTTCGAGTTGCGGGGCCACCCCATGCGTTGCCGAACCTGACTTCTTTTCGCACCCATCATGAGTAAGATCCCCTACGTGAGGCTTTGCGCAGCGCTGGCGCTGGGCAGCCTGGCAGTTTGGCTCGGATTGGCTGCATTCGGCCCCGCGATGAGAGCCGGGGATGTTCCTTACGTGACCACGCGCCCCGCCGTGGTCGAGCGCATGCTGCAGCTCGCGGATGTCGGATCGGACGATTTCGTCTTCGATCTCGGCAGCGGGGACGGCCGGATCGTCATTGCCGCGGCGAGCCTGCACGGTGCCCGCGGGCGCGGCTTCGAGATCGACCCCGAGCTCGTTCGAGTAAGTCGGGAGCGGGCGGAGGCAGCGGGTGTCGCCGGCCTTGTGGAGTTCGTCGAGGGCGACCTCTTCGCCGCCGATCTGCGGGAGGCTACGGCGGTCACCCTCTACCTGTTGCCGACCGTCAACCTGGAGGTTCGCCCGATGCTTTTCGAGCAACTCGCACCAGGGACTCGGGTGGTGTCGCAGAGCTTCGCCATGGCCGAGTGGCGGCCGGATCGCGTCGAGGTCATGCCGCTGGAGCCGCCGGCCGAGCTGTACGTCTGGACGATGCCGGTCGGAGCCGGGGGTGTCTGGGACGTGGATCTTCCGAATGCTGCCGTCCTGGGTTCCGTCGCGGAGCAGCCCGTAATCCGGATGCTGCAGCGATTCCAGGATCTCGAGGGGGTACTTTCGTTCATGGGCCGGGAAGTGCCGATCATCGGGACGGTGCACGGGAGGCAGGTTGTGCTGCGGACGACGCGGGAGCATCCGGAGCTCGGCCGGCTCGCGCTGACGGGTGAGGTCGACGGCCACCGCTTCGAAGGAGAGGTGAGGGCCCACACGGGGCCGTCGGCGACGAGGGTCGGCCCGGCGGACGAGCTTTTTCGGGCCCGGCGACGAGCCGCCGACATTTCGGGCATCTGGGACATCGGGCCGAGCGTCGAGCCTTTCGTGCCGCATTGGTCGATCCACCTGCAGCACGACGGGACCAGGTGGGCGGGGACTCGATCGAGCGTGAGTGGCGTGGTTCCCTCCGGCGCGCGGATGCCCGGGGCGCCGCCTGCCGGACAAGTCGCTGCTCGGGACGGGGAGCCGGTGGCCGAGTTGTACGTCCTCGGGTCGTCCGTCTCGATCGTCGTCAGCTCCGCCGTCGCGCCAACGCGCCGCATCGTCTACCACGGACTCGTCGACGGCGACCGTATCAACGGCGAGATCCACCACGATGGTGGTCTTGTTCGCTGGGCCGCTGTTCGCCGTCGCGGCGCGGGGTCGTAGGCTGGCGGCCCTCGTTCTTCGTCCGAGAGCGACCCTGGTCGTCGAGGCTATCCGTTCGGTGCCGTGACGCCCGGATGGCACGCGCGCGCCGCGCCCGGGTTGTAGTCTCTGGTCATGGTGCGTCGCGAAGCAGACAAGGTCCGAGACGTCGGAACCGAGTCTGTCTGCTGCGCTTCTCCAGTGGGTGCGAGTCCCACCCCGGTAAGCGTCGGAGCGCCGGGTAGCAGGGTCGCGGTGAGATCGGGGGAGACCCCGGCGGCCGAAGCCGACCGACGAGAGCCCCTTCGGGGGGAGCAACCGTACGGGCCGCAACGAAGATGAAGCCTGCAGCCTCGTCAGAGGTACAACCTGAGAGCCGAGCCGCTCATGTCACGGCGAAGGCCATGTCCGGTGAGCTGGATCCGAAGCGCACACCGGGTCTCAGCGGGGTATGGGGAGTGGCACGTACGGAAGGAGGAGCGCGGAACGCGAGAGGCCCGTCTTTGCTGCCGTGGTCGCGGCAAACCGACTCGTATAAGCCGAGGGCGAAATCGAGCGGTGCGGAGCGGGAGTCCGAGGGGATCGTAGTAGTGCAGATCTGGACGCAGCAAAACGTCCGGGGAGCGAAGGGTCCCTGCTTTGGATGGGTCGGATGAGGAGTCACGTGCGAGGGCATGGCCGGGCGCAGAGCCGGTCCAACAACCCCCCGAGGCGGAAGCCGCGGGATCAAGTGCGCCAGCTCCAACGCCGACTGTGGGCCGCAGCCAAGCGGTCTCCTGGGCGCCGGTTCCACGCGATGTACGACCGCATCCACCGGGGTGACGTCCTGTGGGAAGCGTGGAAGCGGGTGAAGCGCAACAAGGGAGCGGCGGGCATCGACCGAGAGACGATCGAGCAGATCGAGCGGTCGGGGGTCCGTGACTTCCTGGACTCGATCGAGTCGGAGTTGCGCACAGGCGGATACCGGCCGAAGGCGGTGCTTCGCCGGAACATACCGAGGCCGGACGGGCGCTTGCGCCCGCTCGGTATCCCGACGGTCCGAGACCGGGTCGTCCAGATGGCGGCGAAGCTGGTGCTGGAGCCGATCTTCGAGGCGGACCTCCGTCCGAGCTCGTACGGCTTCCGCCCGAAGCGATCGGCCACGCAGGCGCTCGAGCGGCTGCGGAAGGCGGGCGCGAGGGGCGGCAACCACGTACTGGACGCCGACATCGAGGACTTCTTCGGGAGCATCGACCACCAGAAGCTGATGTTACTGGTGGAGCGGCGCGTCTCGGATCGTCGGGTCTTGAAGCTGCTGCGGCAATGGCTCCGTGCGGGGGTGATGGAGGACGGGCGGGAGAGGACGATGCTCAGCGGCACGCCGCAGGGCGGGGTCATCTCGCCGCTGCTGTCCAACATCTACCTGCACGTCCTCGACACGATGTGGGAGGACCGGTACGCCCATCTGGGCGAGCTGGTGCGGTACGCAGACGACTTCGTCGTCATGTGCCGAACCCGCGCGGACTGCGAGGAGGCCGAGCGCAGGGTGGATGGCATCATGCGACGGCTCGGGCTGGTTCTTCACGCGGGAAAGACGAGGCGGGCGGACCTGACCCGGGGACGGGAAGGGTTCGACTTCCTCGGCTGCCATCTTCACAAGCGCATGAGCGGGAAGCTGTGGGAGAGGGAAGGCCGACGGGTCTACTTCCTGCAGCGCTGGCCCTCGACGCGCAGCATGAAGCGGGTACGGGGACGGATACGGAACCTCACCGGGTCGCACCGGAACGGTGTCAAGGATGTGCGCGTGCTCATCCGCGACCTGAACCCGGTGCTGCGCGGTTGGGGGAACTACTTCCGGACCGGGAACGCGGCGAAGAAGTTCAACGCGATCGACGACCACGTCGTCAGACGGCTGAGGCGCTTCCTCGTGAAGCGCAAGGGTCGGAACCTGAAGGCGGGGGAAGCCGATCGTTGGACGCGGGAGTACTTCGAGGCCCTCGGGCTGGTTCGTCTGCGCGGCACGGTCCGGTACCCGGAGCGCGCCTTCTGGGAGACTGCGTAATGCTGCGGTTCGAGAATCCATCGGTGAGCCGTATGCGGGAAAACCGCACGTACGGTTCGAAAGGGGGCCCTGCTCTTCCGGCGCCCAGGCGAAGGAAGGGTAGGGTCTACCAGTGAGATACGCGGGGATGTGCCTGGCAGGAGCCATCGGACTTGCCGTCATCGCCTGTGGCGGGACCGCAGAGCAGGCTGCCGAAGTGGCGCAACCGGCGATGACGGAGGTGTCGCCGCAGCTGCTGAGCGACGGCCGGCGAGCCTACCGGAAGTACTGCGTCCAGTGCCATGGCTATAGCGGCAAGGGGGACGGCACCTCGGCGGCGCACCTGGACCCGCCGCCGCGCGACCACACGAGCACCGAGCAGATGGACCCGATCACGGACGCCTTGGTCGCGGAGACCGTACGTTTCGGCGGGCAGGGGCGCGGGTTTCCGAACATGCCGGCGTTTCCGCATCTGGAAGGCGAGGAGCTCGTTGCTCTGGTTGCCTACGTCCGATCGCTGAGCCAGCCGGACGTTACGCACATCGAGATCGGCAACGCCGAGTACTGACCCGGCTGTTCGAGCAGGCCGCCGCTCCCCGGAGGCGCGGACGCGCGCCGCATGCCCCGCGGAGCGGTTACCCCGGCTGCGGATCGAGGCCCGACGAGACGATCGACGGCAGCTCGCGGCGCAGCCAGGCCGCGAAGATCAGCGAGGAGATCACGGCGACTACCACCATGGACAGCAGGATGCCGTAGAGGCCGGGGTAGCCGTACTCGGCCGCGAAGCGCATGCCGATCCACGCGGCGGGAAGGGTGAGCACGACGTATCGGAGAATCGCCATGTAGAGGCCCGGCTGGCCGCGGCCCATCGCTTCGAACACGGGCCTGCACAGGATGAACGGCGCGAGCGCCAAGGATGCGATGGGGACGACCTGCAGGCCGAAGGCGGTGTATTCGGCCGTCAGTGGGGTCTCGGAGAGCCACCCGGCCAAGGTTTCTCCCCATAGCCAGACGATCGGCAACATGATGCCTATCGAATAGACCACGGACACGACGCCTGCCTGCCAGAGGCCGTTGTTCAGTCCGGCGGCGTCCTTTTCTCCGATGCGCTTGGCGGCGAACGGTAGCATCGCGACACTGATCGCGATCATCGGCATGGCCGCGAACATCATGATGCGGTAGTAGATCGAGTAGGCGGCGATGGCGGAGGTGTCATCGGGCCCGACCGCCAGCAACGCGTTGATAACGGCAGTCTCCGCCGCCATCAGCATGAACGTGATCGACGCCGGAACCGCCAGCGCCAGGATCGGCCGATACGGCGTCGGGTCGGGGTCGAGGTCGACATCTTCGGCGGCCGCCAGGCGCTTCGCTTCGTGCGCCGCCGCCTTCCTGAGGGCGTACACCAAGCCGGCGATGCGCCCGATGACGGTCGACAGCGCGATCCCGAAAATGCCCCAGCCGAAGACGAACAGGAACAGAGTGTTCAGCGCCAGGTTGGTGACGTTCGACCAGATCCCGGCCCACATGGTGGAGCGCGTGTCCTGGTGCGCCTTGACCACCGAGTCGGGAATCACCGACCAGAACGTCGTCAGCGCCGACCCCCCGATGAGCACGGTGCCGTAGACCCGAAACGATCGATACACGTCTTCCTCGAGGCCGAACTGCGGAGCGATGAACCAGATCGCCGCACCGAGCAGGAGGAAGACCGGCGAGACGATCCACGCCAACCGCCACGTCGCCTGCAAGTATTGCTCGATTCGACGCCCCTGCTTCGCTCCCATGGCGCGCGAAAGCACCGAGGTCAGTCCGGTCGACAGTCCCACCCAGAACGCGATCATGACGAACTCGAACGGAAACGTCAGCCCGATGGCGGCAACCGCCGCGTCGCCCTCGATCGCCGCGTAGATCGTGTCGACGAACGTGAAGGCCGAGCGCATCACGAACGACACCATCAGCGGTGCCGACATGCGCAACACGGAAGGGTATTGTGATTCCGGTTCGGAGTTCGTCATGTGGATGGGGCCGAGCCAGGGGAGAGTCCGCGGGATTGTACCCGTAGACAAGGCCCGGTGCCGCCGGAGGGGAGCGAAAGACATGGACACGGCGCAGTGCGAGATCGGTGAGGTCCGCCGGGTCATGCTGAAACACCCGCGCGAGGCGTTCGGTGGCAACGGATCGATCGCGGCGCAGTGGGAGCGGCTCGGCTACCGCGCCGCGCCCGATTTCGACCGTGCGGTGGAAGAATTCGATTTTCTTGCCCGCGTCCTGACCGACGCCGGGGCGGAGATCGTCTGGGCTCCGCGGGCGGAGGACACGACGCTGGACTCGATCTACGTGCGCGACGCCGTCGTCACGACCGACGCCGGGGCGGTCCTGTGCAACATGGGCAAGCCCGCCCGTGCGCACGAGCCCGAGGCACTTGCACCGGTTCTCGCCGCGGCCGGGGTCGAGGTGCTCGGCTCGATCACCGGCGAGGGGCGGCTCGAGGGCGGCGATGTAGCCTGGTTGCCGGGCAACCGGCTGGCGGTCGGGCGCGGCTATCGCACCAACGACGAGGGCATCCGTCAGCTTCGGGCGCTCACCGCAGGGGTCGTCCAGGAGCTTGTCGTCGTGCCGCTGCCGCATTGGCGCGGGCCGGCCGACGTGTTTCACCTGATGTCGATCCTGTCGCCGGTCGATCGAGACGCCGTGCTGGTGTATTCGCCCCTCCTGCCGGTCGAGTTCCGTCAATGGTTGCTCGAGCATGGCCTGCGCCTCGTCGAGGTGGCGGACGAAGAGTTCGAAACCATGGCATGTAACGTCCTCGCCCTGGCGCCTGGAAAGTGCCTCCTGCTCGACGGCAATCCGAAGACCCGCGAGCGCCTCGACGCCGCCGGAATCGAGACGCTGGTGTACGACGGCTCGGAGATCTCGCGCAAAGGGGAGGGCGGCCCGACCTGTCTGACGCGCCCGCTTACCCGCGGCGCGGACCGATGATTCCGGCGGTGCACGCGGCGCGCCTCAGCGGAGCGGAAGTGTGAACATCTTGATCGTCGGGCCGGTTCCGGCGAACCGGGGCAGGGGAAACCGAATCACCGCCGCCCGCTGGACGCGCATTCTCTCGCGGCTCGGTCACGAGGTTCGGTTCGGTCCCGAGTACGACGGTCGCTCGTGCGACCTTCTGGTCGCTCTTCACGCCATCGCCAGTGCTCCGTCGATCGCCAGTTTCCGCGATGCGCACCCGCACCGCCCGGCTGTCGTCGCGTTGACCGGAACCGATATCTACGGGCTGGGGACCCTGTTCGACGAGGAAGGGCTGGCGGCGGCACGTCGGTCGATGGCCGCGGCTTCCGCCTTGATCGCGTTTCACCCTCTGGCGGCGGACCAGGTACCCGCCGAGCTGCGCTCCAAGGTGCGTGTCATCCCCCAATCGATCGAGCCTCCGGATACGAACATCGAGCCGCGAGCAGATGTCTTCGAGGTGTGCGTCGCCGGCGAGCTACGCGATGTCAAGGATCCCTTCCGCACGGCTCTCGCCGCGCGCCGGGTGCGCTCTGATTCCCGCTTGAAAGTGCTGCAGGCGGGAGCCGCGGGATCTCCGGCGATGGCGGCGCGTGCGACCGAGGAGGCGCGCTCGAATCCGCGCTACGAGTGGCTCGGAGAGCTTTCCCACGGCGCGACGCTCGACCTGATCGCCCGATCACGCTTGCTGGTCGTGAGCAGCCGGCACGAAGGAGGACCGAACGTGATCACAGAGGCGCTTGCGGCGCGCACCCCCGTGCTCGCCAGCCGCATACCGGGAACGATCGGTATTCTGGGCGAACCGTACGCCGGCTACTTCGACGTCGAGGACACCGACGCTTTGGCGCGTCTGCTCGAGCGCGCCGAGTCGGACGGCGAGTTCTATGATGTGCTCGGGCGTGATTGTCGAGCCCGGGCCGCGCTTGCGTCTCCGGCCGCCGAGGTCGAGGCTTGGAAGGAGCTGCTCGCCTCCCTTTGAGCGGGCTGTTTCTCGCGGCCCGAGAACCCGGCATGACCGCCTGCGCGACGACGGTTGCCGCCGACCCGATGGAATACTGATGAGCGATACGGAAGATCGACTTCACATCACCCACTGGAACGCCGAGCCGCCCGAGGTTCTCGCCGAGACGCGTCTGTTCACGCTGTTGCGTCGACGGGCGACGTCGCCGAGCGATCCGGGTCGTCGCGGCGAGTTCGTCGTTCTCGATTCTCCCGACTGGGTGAACGTCGTCGCCGTCACCGATGACCAGCACGTGGTCCTGATCGAGCAGTTTCGTCACGGCACCGAAGAGGTGACGTTGGAGATCCCCGGCGGCATGGTGGACGACGGAGAAGCCCCCTTGCCTGCCGGCCTGCGCGAGTTGCGTGAGGAGACCGGCTACGGTGGTGGGGACGCCGAGATCATCGGCGTGGTCGCCCCGAACCCCGCGCTGCTCAACAACCGGTGCCACACCGTTTTGGTGCGCGGTGCCTCGCCACAGGGGCCGGCGGAGCTCGAGGGACTGGAAGAGATCCGCACCCGACTCGTTTCCTTGCCCGACGTGCCCGAGCTGATCCGTTCGGGCGCCATCACCCATGCCCTGGTGATCGCCGCCTTTCACCATCTACACCTGCTCGATCGCGCCTGAGCGAGCAGGCCGCCCCAAGGAGCGTGCCCGTTCACATGAGTGCCCTCGAAAAGCTCAAGGTCCGCCTCGCGGACGTCGCCGATCTCGAGGCCGCCGCGGCCGTCCTCGGTTGGGACCAGGAAACCTACATGCCCCCGGGCGCGATCCAGGCGCGCGCCCGGCAGCTCACGACGCTCGCACGCCTGTCGCACGAGGTCTTCACCGATCCGGCTACCGGAGAGTTGCTCGACAAGGCCGCTGACGAAACGGCGGGGCTCCCGTACGACAGCGACGATGCAAGCCTCGTTCGGGTGACACGCCGCGAGCGCGACCGCGCCATGAAGCTCTCGGCCGACCTCGTGTCACGCCTCGCCCACGCCACGTCGCTCGGTCAGCGAGCGTGGCAAGAGGCCCGCGAGGAATCCGATTTCGACGCCTTTGCGCCCCATCTGGAGAAGATCCTCGAGCTCTCCCGGGAGAAGGCCGAAGCCTTCGGCTACGAGGATCACATCTACGATGCTCTGTTCCAGGAATACGAGCCCGGAATGTCCACGGCCCAGCTGGAGTCCGTCTTCGGCGCCTTGCGGGATCGCCTCGTACCGCTCGTCGCCGAGCTTTCCACCCCGAGCGGCGCGGAAAACTCAGCCGGCGCGGCGCCGCCGGCGGTGGCACAGAACGCGCCGCCTCCGCTGGATCGCGAATTCGACGCCCAGGGCCAATGGGCTTTCGGCCTTCGGGTAATGGAGGATTTCGGCTTCGACTTCGAGCGCGGCCGACAGGACCGCTCGGCTCACCCCTTCACCACCGCCTTCGCGTCGACCGACGTGCGTCTCACCACCCGCATCCAGGAGGATTTCCTCCCCGCCGGTCTTTTCGGCACGCTGCATGAGTGCGGCCATGGGCTTTACGAGCAGGGCGTTTCCCCCGACCTGGCGCGGACGCCACTTGCCGGCGGCGCCTCCCTCGGCGTACACGAGTCGCAGTCGCGCCTGTGGGAGATTCTCGTCGGCCGAAGCCGCACCTTCTGGCGGCGCTACTTCCCGTTGCTGGCGGAGCAGTTTCCCGGCGTGCTGAGCGACATCGACGTCGACACGTTCTACGTCGCCGCCAATACGGTTTGCCCGAGCCTGATCCGGGTGGAGGCCGACGAGGTCACCTACAACCTGCACATCATGTTGCGTTTCGAGCTGGAGAAGGACCTGCTCGAGCAGCGCCTGGGTGTGGCCGATCTTCCCGATGCCTGGAACGCCGGGATGGAAGCCAACCTCGGCATCATTCCGGACAGCGACGCCAACGGCGTGCTGCAGGACATCCACTGGTCGATGGGTGCGATCGGATACTTTCCGACCTACACGCTCGGCAACCTGATGTCGGCGCAGATCTTCGAGCGCGCCGCCGCGGACATCGCCAACCTCGACGACAAGATCGGTCGCGGCGAGTTCGGCGACCTGCTGTACTGGCTGCAGGACAACATCTACCGGCACGGCGCCAAGTTCGATGCCGCGGAGTTGCTGCAGCGGATCGGCTGCGGCGATCTGTCAGCCGACCCCTGGCTCGATTATGTAGAGACGAAGTACCGGGAGCTCGATTCCTAGCGGCGGCCGCCGCGGCCGCCGCGGCCGCGCTGGCCTTCGCCGCCGGTGTCGCGGGGCTTGACCAGCTCGGCGCGGTCGTCGAGGTGCTCGTCCATCTTCAGGTGCGGCACGCCTTCGGCCAGCCACGGCGGTGCTTCTGCGCCTCTCAGGTGATGGTCGAAGAACTCGCGCATACGGACGGTGTAGTCCTTCATGTTGGCGGGCTGGCGCAGGCCGTGGTTCTCGCCGACGTACTGCAGCATGATGACGTCCTTACCCAACCGGCGGAGCGTGTTGTAGTACTCGATACCCTGATTCCAGTCGACCGCTCCGTCCTCGTCGTTGTGCAGGATGATGAGCGGGGTCTTGACCCGATCGGCGAAGAAGACGGGCGAGTTGCGGATATAGGCGTCCGTCGCCTCCAGGTAGTCGCCGGTGAAACGACCCTGGGAAGACTCGAAGATGGCCATGTTCCCGCCGCCGGTGTTCCAGTAAATGGAGCTGTACATGCTGATCATGTTGGTCAGCGGCGCTCCGGCGACGGCGGCGGCGAACTTGTCCGTCTGGGTGACCAGGAACGATGTCTGGTAGCCGCCCCACGAGTGGCCGTGCAACCCCACGGCGTCCTCGTCAACGACGCCCGTATCGATCGCCGCGTCGAGAGCCGGGAGCACGCTCCAAACGGCGGACATGCCGGGATCGTTCACCTTGTAGGTGATGTCGGGCATCAGTACGGCGTAGCCGTTCGATGTGTACACCGACTTGTTGAAGCCGTTGGCCGACGGCTGGGTGTACTGGTTCAAGCCCTGCGACAGGCGCTCGTAGATGTAGACGATCGTCGGGTATTTCTCGCCGGGCTGGTAGTCGGCCGGCAGGAAGAGGGCCGCCTGCAACTTGTCACCCTTGTCCGATTCGTAGTCCAGCAGCCGCGCCCCGGCGGACCAGTTGAAGTTCGCCTGTTGCGGATTGGCGTCGGTGACACGCTCTCCGGCGGCGAACGTCGCGTCGGTGACGTAGTAGTCGGGGTAAGAGTCGTTGTCGGCCATCGTGTAGGCGAAGACGTCGGCGTCTTCGGCTTTCGTCAATCCGGAGTACGCAACGTCGCCCCACATCAGCATGTCGACGCCGGTCGAATTCGCCGCCAGGCGTCCGATTCCCGACTGCTTGGTCCACTCGCCGTAGGGGGCCAGGTACTGATCCTTGCTCAGGTCGATGCCCTCTTCGTCCGGATACAAGAAGAACCGGCGGCGGTAGCGAATCTGCTCGTCCTTGCCGTTCACCGTCAGGTTGACGCCTTCGTCGCCGTGCACGCCGACCTTCCAGATGTCCCAGTTGTCGTACAGCAGCACGTACTCGCCGCCGGCGCCCCAGCCGAGCGGGAAGACCGGCGGATCGACGATGTTGTGGTCGTCCTCCGTGTTGATAAACGACGTATCGACGTCCTCGCTGATATTGCGGTGCGTATCGGTGGCGATCTCGTAGGTGTGGTAGTCGCCCTCCTGGTAGTAGAGCAGGTGGGTGCCGTCGGGCGACGCGCCGTTGTACCAGCGGGCGCGCTCGAGCACGAGGTTGCGCTCGCCGGTCTCGACGTCGATGACGTAGACGTCCTGGAACCGCTGCCCGTTCAAGTTCCCCATCAACACGTAGCGGCTGTTGTCGTTGCCGATGGCGTATGTCTGCTTGGGCGCCATCGACACGTTGGGGACGTCGTCGTCGGCCAGGCGCACGAAGCGCCCCTCGTCCAGGTGGAAGACCGCCAGGTGCGAGGCGTTGCGATCACGGTTCTCCTGCACCTGCTGCTGCGACTGCAGACGGTCGTCCTTCCAGTGCCAGATGACGAGATCCGGCTTCTCGGGCTCGTCGTCGCCACCGCGACGCCCGCCCCGGCCTTCTTCATCCTCCTCACCCTCGTCGTCCGCGTCCTCCGCCTCGGCCCCACGCTCGGCCCGCCGCTTCGCGGCGTCGGTCATCTCCGCGTCGGTGATGCCGAAGATCAGCATGTCGAGGTCGTCCGAAAAAGACGGCGATCGGCTCGACGCGATGGTCATGCCGTCGGGGAAGCTCTCGTCTTCCGCGGGGTCGTACGCGGTCCTCGTCGGCGTCGCGGCGCCCAGGTCGGTGAAGCCGACGACGCTGTAGAGAGGATCCTCGAAGTCTTCGTCCTCGACCCCTTTGAGCACCGCCAGGCCGTCGCCTTCGTCCGTCCAGTTGAGGCTGCGGTAGCGGGCGTCGCCGCTCTCGAGCGCAACCACGGTGCCGGTGTCCATGATCCGCATCTGCACGCCGTTGCCCGCCTTGCTCGCCGAATCGATGACCCAGGCCAGGTGGTTGCCGGAATCGTCGAAGGCGAACTCGGCCACGTTGCCGATGTTCATCTGCGTGCCGGTAGCGAGTTGCAGGAGAATCAGGTCGGCGCCGCGGGCACGCTCTTCGCTCGCCCCTCCGCCCCCGCCTCTGCCGCCCCGGCCGGCGGCGGGGCCGGGACCTCCGGCGCCCCCACCGTTACTGTCGGCGGGATATTTGGCCATCGCCAGCCAGGCGGCGTTGTCGCCGGAGAACGCGAAGCGTCGAACGTCCTCGAACTCCTGCATCTCGCCGCTGTTCAGGTCGAGCAGGCCGACCTTGTTGCGGGCCGGGCCGTTGCCGTTGCCGCCTCGCCCGCCGCCTCGGCGAAACTCCGGGCTGATGGTGAAAGCCACCCAGCGCGAGTCCGCGGAAATGCTGATTCCGCCTCCGCCACCGAAGCCTCCGGCGACGCGACCGATCGGGAAACGGTGCTCGGTCGCGTCGCGGGTGCTGCGAACGACCGCCTCCCCGTTGCCCTCCGCCGGCGCGACGCGGTAGGCGAGCCAGTCACCGTCGTCGGACAGTTGTGCCGCGCTGATGCGGTTCCACTCCATGATGTCCTGCAGCTCGATCGGCCGCGGAGCGGCCTGCTGCGCGGCTACGGTTGCCGCCAAAGGTGCGGCGTCGGCCGTGGGGGCGGCGACGGGGAGGCCAGGGAGGATGAGCGCGCCGCTCATCAGAGCGACGAACAGAAGGGTCGAAGGTCGGGTCGTGCGCATGCCGGGACTCCGGGTGCCGGCGTTCGCCCTGGGGAGCGCGTCGTCCGAGCGTTCGCCGAGTTGTCGAAGCGAGAATGACCCCCGCATGCTGGTCTCGGGGGTGCCCGATTGTCAAGAGAGAGTGGCGCGGGTGGCGGCCACCCGGAACGCTGTTGCCGGGCAATATTGCCGGGAGACTTGATCGCCGCCCGGGATGTCGTCAAACTCGTCTTTGAAGGCCCTGATCTGCCTTGACGCCATTCGGTCGAGGTGTGACCCTCCCCAGGCCCCGCGCAACTTCCCCATGGGGTGGGCCGCCTTTTTGAAGACTATCTATGTTTGCGCGCCCCTAGGTCATAGTGGAGGGGTTGGATGGCACCGTCCAGCGGTACTTCTCAACAGTCGGTCATCTCCGGGGTCCTCCGTAGGATCGATCGCCAGGTCCGTCTCAACGGCATTCTGGACCACCTGTCGATCGCCGTCTGCGTTCTGTTGGCGATCCTGGTCACGGTGAAGATCATCGGCATGCTGGTGCCCGTCGCGGCGCCGTCGACGATGGTCATCGTCGTGCTCGCGGCGATCAGCTACGCGGCGTTCCTCGCCTGGTCGCAGATCGGCGCCCGTCGGCTGGGCCTGGCGGCCGGCGTCGCCGACACCCGCGGCGGCCTGCACGACGAGCTCAAGAGCGCCTACTGGTTCATGCGCCAGGACTACGGCACCGAGTGGACCGAAACACAGGTCGCCCGGGCTGCGGACACGGCACGCGGGCTCGACCCGAAAAAGCTCGTTCCGACGGTGGTACCGCAGCGCCTGTGGACCGCCCTGGTCCTGGGCGCGATCATGGTCGGGCTCGGCTGGGTGCCTCCCGGTGAGCCATTGCTCTCGTTTGCCGCCACGCCGATCGACCCGACGACGTTGACGTCGGAGCAAGAGGAGCAGTTCGAGGAGATTCGCAGCCTCGTCGATGAGGCCCAGGCGTTGGAGGACGCGGCCGAGCAGGACGATCAACTCAGCGCCGAAGCGCAGGAGCGGCTGGAAGAGGCCATGCGCCAGCTGGCGGCCGACGAGCTGTCGATGGAGGAGCTGCTGCGCGAGCTGCGCGAGGCGCAGAACGCACTCGAGGAAGGCAATCTGGAAATGAGCGCCATGGAAGAAGCCCTGCAGGAGATGGCGCAGGATCTGGAGAGCTCTCCGGAAATGGGCGACCTTGCCGAGGCGATGCAGAACCAGGACATGGCTCAGGCCGCCGACCTGATGCGCCAGCTGGCCGAGAACCTCGCCAACATGGATTCGCAGCAGATGCAGGAGATGGCCGAGCAGCTCCAGCAGGCGGCTCAGGGCGACCAGCAGAGCATGCAAGAGCTCATGGAAGCGCTGCAGGAGGCCGCCGAAGCGTTGTCGGACGAGCAGCTTGCCGACGCCCAGCAGGCGATGCAGGAAGCGGCGGAGGCGATGGACGCGATGTCCCAACGCATGGACGCCCAAGAAATGATGAATCAGGCCTCGCAGCAGATGCAGGCGATGCAGCAATCGATGGAGCAGCAGCAGCTCGCCCAGCAGATGATGTCGCAACAGATGATGCAGTCCGAGCAGGCCGGCGGTGAGTCGCAGGAAGGCGCCATGGCGATGCCGTCCGACGACGTGCAGAAGGCCGCAGGTAGCGGCGAGACCGGCGACCCGTCGGACCAGCAGGGAGGACCCGCCGGGCACGCGACCAGCGAGGCGGTCGAAGGCGCCGAAATGCAGCTCGGCCAGGCCACCACTCTCGAGGTTCAGCTCGAGATGGAAGTGCTCGACAAGCAGGAAGATCCGCTCGAACCCGAGGAGCCTCCCGACCCCGAAGACATCTTCGAGGAGGCCAGCAAGCAGGAAACCGCGATGGTCGAGTACCGCAGCGTGCGGGCACCGTCGACCTACGCTGAAGGCTCGGCTCTGAGCGTCGAGCAGATCCCCTGGCGGTATCGAAATCTCGTAAAACGCTATTTCCTCGCCATCCGTCCACGAGAGAACCAATGACCGTTGAGATCGAAGATCAAATAGGCCTGTTCACCGACCAGTTCAAGCGTGTCCGCGAGGAGATCGGCAAGGTCATCGTCGGCGCCGAGGAGATTATCGACGGCACGTTGATCAGCCTCCTGGCCAAGGGGCACGTGCTGCTCGAAGGCATTCCGGGGATCGGCAAGACGAAGATTGTCGCCACCGTTGCCGACGTGCTTCACCTGCAGTTTTCGCGCATCCAGTTCACCCCCGACCTGATGCCCGGCGACGTCGTCGGGTCCAACGTCGTCCACGAGACCGAGACCGGTTCCAAGATCCTCGAGTTCCAGAAGGGGCCGATCCACACGAACATCTTGCTGGCCGACGAGATCAACCGCGCGACGCCGAAGACGCAGTCGGCGTTGCTGGAGGCGATGCAGGAGCGGACGGTCACCGTCGGCAACACGACCCACAAGCTCGACCCGCCGTTCTTCGTCCTGGCGACGCAGAACCCGCTCGAGATGGAGGGCACGTACCCGCTCCCGGAGGCTCAGCTCGACCGTTTCTTCTACAAGCTCCGGATCAGCTATCCCGAGCCCGAGCACATGCACGAGATCATGGACCGGACGACGCGGCGCGAAGAGCCCACGGCGGGCACGGTTCTCGACCAGGGTCAGATTCTCGCCATGCGCGACCTCGCCCGCGAGGTTCCGATCGCCCGCCCGGTGCAGGACTACGCCATCCGCCTGACGCTGGCCACGCACCCGGACACGCCCCACGCCCACCCGCTGACGAACCAGTACGTACGGTTCGGTGCCAGCCCGCGCGGCACCCAGACGCTGGTCATTGGCGGAAAGGTCAGCGCGCTGCTCAACGGTCGCGTGCACGTGTCGTGCGAAGACATCCGCGCCATGATGCTGCCGGCCCTGCGGCACCGCATGCTGCTGAACTTCGAAGGCGAGGCCGAGCGCATCGACACCGACGACATCCTCCGCCAGATCGCAGAGGACACGCCGGAGCCGGCCGAGTAGCGTGACACGCGCATGAGCCACAAGAGCACGCTGTTCGACGACGAGTTCATGAAGAAGCTGGAGTACCTGAACATCGTCTCGAACCACATGATCCCGGGCCATCTGCACGGTGAGCACCGTGCCAAGAAGAAGACCGACGCAGGGATCGAGTTCGCCGACTATCGCCAGTATGTCGGCGGCGAGGACACGAAGAACGTCGACTGGCGCACCTTCATGCGCCTCGACAAGCTCATCCTGCGGATGTTCGAAGAAGACGCGGATCTGCCCATCTACATCTTCTTCGACGCGAGCAAGTCGATGGATCACGGCGAGCCGTCGAAGTACGACTACGCCCGCAAGATCGCCGCGGCGCTCGCCTACATCGGCCTGCTGAATCACGATCGCGTCAACCTGATCGGGTACGCCGACGGCATCGCCCACGAGATGTCGGCTCGCAAGGGAAAGAACCAAGTCTGGCACGCGTTCCGGTTCCTGGACGCGGCCGCTGCCGAGGGCGAGACCTCGATGCAGAAGGCCTTTCGCAACTTCTTCTCGTCGCGGCGGCGTCGCGGGCTCGTGGTGGTGGTTTCCGACTACCTCGACGACTCGGGCTGGTCGAAGGCGTTCGACATGCTCCGCTACTTCCGGCAGGACCTCTTTGCCGTGCACGTCTACAGCGAGGACGAGCAGCACCCCGACATGCCGGACGAGGTGCTGCTGGAGGACTCGGAAACGGGGCACACCGAGCGCATCAAGGTCACGCCCGGCCTGCTCGATGCCTACGCCGAGATGTTCGAGGAGCATTGCGAGGAGGTCTCCGGCTATTGCCGTAAGAACGGCTACGGGTACGTCCGCACGGATACCGCGCTGCCCTTCGAGGATCTGATCCTGCAGGTATTCCGCCAGGGGAGGTTCCTCGGATGAGTTTCCTGGCGCTCAGCCCGGCGATGGCGGGGTTGCTGCTCGCCGCTACCGCGGCGACGGTCGGGATCCTCTACTGGCTCAAGCCGCCGCCGAAGCGCGTCGTCGTGCCCTCGAACCTTCTCTGGAATCGGCTCATGCGGGAGAAGAAGAAGCAGACCTTCCTCGATCGGCTGCGATGGTGGATCTCGCTGTTGTTGGCGATCGCCATCGGCCTGTCGGTAGCGATGGCGTTGACGCGGCCCGAGCTCGGAGGTGCCGGCGATGAGGTGCGCGACATCACCGTGGTGATCGACAATTCCGCCACCATGGCGACCCGGACGGCGGACGGCTTCACCCGTTGGGACCACGCCGTCGCCGAGGCCCGCGCCCTGCTCCAGCAGGGAAGCGGGTCGAGCAGCTTCCTGATCGTCGATACCGCCGGGCAGGCGCCGCCGACCGAGGCCGGCGACCGCGGCCGCGCACTCGAGGTTCTCGACGCGCTGACCGTCTCTCTTGGCGGCGATTCCCAGTTTCCGGTGTTGCCGCCGGGCGAGGGAGAGCTCTACTTCGTTTCGGACGGCGTCATGGTGGCCGACATGCCGGCGGAAGCGAACCTGGTTTCGGTCTTCGAAGCCGCCGACAACGTCGGCATCACGGCTTTCGAGATACGCCCGGTCCCCGCCGCGCCGCTGACCTATCAGGCCTACCTCGAAGTCACGAACGCGTCGCCGCGGGTCAAGGAGGCGTCCGTCCGACTCAGTGGGAGCGGTGGCGGCCGCTTGGGCGAAACGGTTTCCCTGCAGCCGGGAGAGTCGGTGGGCCGTACGGTCGACCTGGGTAGCTTCGACCGCGGTCCGGTGCGTGTCGCGGTGACCACCGACAGCGATGCCTTCGTCGCCGACGACTACGCCTTTTCGTTCCTGCCGGTGCGCACCCGGACCCGCGTCGTGCTGGTGAGCCCCGGTAGCGTCTACCTCGAAAACCTGCTGCTGCTGGAGCCGCGGATCGAGCTCGATTTCAAGACGCCGGCGGAATATGCGCCGAACACGCCGGGCGACGTTTTCATCTTCGATCGGTTCGCTCCGCCGGCACCGCCGTCGGGTCCGGCGCTGCTGTTCCTGCCACAGGACGTCCCCTGGTTGTCGCCGACGCTGGCCGTCGACGACGATCCCGCCGTCGAAGGATGGGACGCGAGCCACGAAGTGCTGCAGTACGTCTCGCTCGAGGACCTGCGCGTCGACCGCGCCGCGCGCATCTCGCCGCTGATCGATCCCGACAGCCAGACGCTGGCGGAAATCGTCGTCGGCAGCCCGACGAGCCCGTTGATCGTCGCCATCGACAACCCGGAAAAGATCCTGCGCGTATCGTTCGCCCTGGAGGATTCGAACTTTCCCCTCCAGCCCGGTTTCCCGATTTTCCTCAGCAACGCCCTGGCGTGGATGATGGACGAGCACGTCGCCCTGGCCAGCCCGCCCGGGCGGGTCGAAGTGCCACTGACCGCGGCGTCGATTACCGACCTCGAGGGAGCCGACATCACGACCTGGCCGCTGACCGACCGCACCGTGTTCGTCGCCGAGGAGCCGGGGCTGTACACGGCTGAGCGCGGCAATCGCCGACTCCGCGTCGCGGTGAACCTGGCCGACCCGCGGCGCTCCGCAATCAATGCCACCGCGTTTGCCGACACCGTGCCCCGGGCAAGTGCCGCAGCTGGTCTGGCCGCCGTCCAGCCTGCCGGCTGGGGCGATGAGCTGTGGGTGCTGTTGCTCGGCATTGCCGCCGTGCTGGTCATCGGCGAGTGGTTCACCTATCACAGGCGGCTGACGGTATGAGTGTCTCGTTCACGCACTACTGGCCTCTGGTGCTGCTGTTGGCGGTGCCCCTGGTGTGGTGGATGAAGAGCCACACGTCGGTTGGCCTTTCGCCGAGGCACTTGCTGGTATCGACCGTGGTTCGCAGCGCGGTCATCGTGCTGTTGGCATTGGCGCTGACGCAGCCGGTATGGAACCGTGCCGGCAGTTGGATCTCGGTGGTGTACGCGCTCGATGTCTCCAGCAGCGTGGATCCTGACTTTATCGACACCGCGATCGATTGGATCGCCTCGTCCAGCTCGCGCGGCGAGCCGGCCCACGCGGGTTATATCGCCTTCGGCGGTTCTGCGCGCGGTGTTCGAACGGCCGAGGCGATTCGTAGCGTCGAGGTCTCCGAGGACGGCTCGAACCGCTCGATCGACCGGAGCGCGACCAACCTGGAGACCGCCGTTGCCCAGGCGTTGCGTACGTTCGATCCGCGTTATCTGAAACGGCTGGTGCTGATCACGGACGGCAACGAGAACAGCGGCGACCTGGTGAAGATCCTCGGCCGCGCACAGGAGGAAGGCGTGCGCGTGTTCCCCATGCCGGCGACGGTGCGCGGAGCGGCGGACGGGTTCGTGGAGAACATCGAGCTCCCTCAGGGAGTGCGCGAGCAGGAGCCGGTGGCCGTGACGGTGCAGGTGTTCTCGCGCGTGGCCACCACGGCCAGCGTCTCGCTGCTGGGCAATGGGGAGACACTCGAGAGCAAGGAAGTCGATCTGCAGCCCGGGATGAATACCGTCGATTTCGAGGTGCGGCTCACCGGTGAGGGCCCGGTCACCATCGCCAGCCGGTACCAGACGGCGAACGACCCGTTCCCGCAGAACGACGTGTTGCAGCAGTCCATCTGGGTCGGCCCGCAGCCGCGCGTCCTGTACGTCGAAGGCGTGCCCACCAGCGCCCACTACCTGTACGACGCCTTGACGGGTGAGGGCATGGACGTCGAGCTCGGCCAGGCGCGCGACCTGCCGATCTCGCCCGACGGCTATGACGCTTACGACCTCGTGCTGCTGTCGGACGTTCCCCGCTCCAGCCTGAACGACGCGCAGATGCTGTCGATCCTCGCCTGGGTGCGGGACGGCGGCGGCGGATTGTTGTTCGCCGGCGGTGAATCGAGCTACGGCGAGGACGGATACGCCGAGACGCCGATCGAAGAGGCCCTCCCCGTATGGTTCCGGGTGAACGAGAAGCGGAAGGACCTGGCGCTGGTGATCGTTCTCGACAAGTCGTTCAGCATGGTCGGGCCGAAGATCGAGCTTTCCAAAGAGGCGGCGAAGGCGGCCCTCGAAATGCTGGAGCCGACGCACCGCTTCGGGCTCGTCACCTTCGACCACAGCCCCTACTGGACGGTTCCGCTGCAGCTTGCGACCAACACCGACCGGATCAACGAATACATCAGCAGCATCATCGCCTCGGCGCATACCAACATCTATCCGGCTCTGGAAAAGGCCTACGAGCGACTGGCAGAGACCGAGGCCGAGGTGCGGCACGTCATTCTGCTCTCCGACGGCAAGACGTACCCGGACGACTACGAGACGCTGCTCTCCCGCATGGAAGAAGCCGAGATCACCGTGTCGACCGTCGCCGTCGGTGAGGAGGCCGACCGCGAGTTGCTCCAGAGCATCGCCGATTGGGGCAGCGGCCGGAGCTACTTCATCCGCGATGCCCAGAGGGTGCCGCAGGTCTTCATCGAGGAGACCCAGATCGCGTCCCAGGCAACGCTGGTCGAGGAGCCGGTCGAGACCAGCATCATGACGCCGGTCGAGGCGTTCACCGGGCTCGACCTGGCCGCGGCGCCCAGCCTGCGCGGGTACGTGAGCACCCAGTCGAAAGACACTGCCGAGGTGTTGCTCGAGTCCGACGCCGAAGCGCCCATCCTGGCGCGATGGCACTACGGGCTGGGCAAGGCGGCGATGTTCACTTCTGACGTGAAGAACCGCTGGGCCGCCGACTGGATCGAGTGGGACGGGTACGCGAAGTTTTGGTCACAGCTGGTACGCGAGACCATGCGCCGCGATGACCAGGACGCGGTGGAGTTCGACGTGACCCGTGTCGGCGACGATGCGGTGGTCACGGTAAGCGCGGTAACCGAGGAAGGGGCCTTTCGCGTCGGCCTGGATCCGCAGCTTCAAGTGGTCGAGCCCGGGGGCGCGGTGGTTCCGCTGGAGATTGATCAGACCGGTCCCGGCACGTATCAAGCCCGGTATCCGCTCAGCGCCTCCGCGGACGCGCCGTACTCGTTCCGCCTATCGGGCACCGACCTCGAGACGCAGGCACGCGAGCTGTACTACCCGTACACGGACGAGTATCGCCTCTACCCGCCCAACGCCGAGCTGCTGACGACGATCGCCGAGCAGACCGGCGGCAAGGTGTTGCCGGAGAACGAGGAGATCTTCGACGACCACGGCGAATTCGCTTCGGTGCCGACCCCGCTGTGGCCGTTCTTCGCCGGCCTGGCGCTCATCGCGTACCTGCTGGACATCGCACTGCGACGGGCGCCCTGGTTCTGGCGACGATTCGCATCGGCGCCCGCCGGCTAGCCGCTAGGCTCCCTCGGCTCCGGTCATACCGTTTCCTCGTTCACAGCGTCCGACCAGCCTCTCTCCATCCTGCGGTCGGTAGACGGCTCCGTCCGCCCCAGGCTCAGAAGCTTGGCCAGCACACTCGCCTCGAGGTACTCGAGGTCGAACGGCTTGAAGATGAAGTCGGCCGCTCCCATGGTCAGCGTCTGGGCCGCGAGCTCGCCGTCGGCTTCTCCCGAGATCATGATGACCCCGCAGCCGTGTTTCTCGCCGGAGATGCGCTCGAGGCATTCGAGGCCGTCCATGACCGGCATGCGGACGTCGAGGAGGACGACGTCGGGGTCGAACGATTCGATCGCGGCAAGTGTCAGCTCGCCGTCGGTCGCGGTCTCGGTTTCGAAGCCGCGCTCGCCGAGAAACCTACTCAGGACGTCGCGGGTAAAAGGGTCGTCGTCGGCGATGAGCACACGAGCGGCTCGATCGGCCATCCTGCCGTTCCTTCCAGGTCCCCAAACCTAGTGCCCCACACTGGATCGGCATCGGGCGCGCCGATAAACCCGTCCCCCGGATCCTTCGTGTCCCCGAAGTCCTCGACGATGCCCTTGGTGCTGCAAGTTTCCTGACGTGCGCGATCATACGTGAGGCAGGTCCCGCCTGTATAGAAGCCCGGGACGAAAGCGTCGGGAGGGCGACGCGACCCGTGGTGAGCGATGCGGGCTATCGCGAGCTGGGGCTTCCGTACTTGAACGTGGTGACCCGAGCACGACCGTCACCGTCGATGACGACGACGTAGAGGTTGTCGTACTCCCAGCTCTCTTCGATGGGATCGACCGCGCCGGCGCCGAGTGCCTCGATGATTACCGGAACCGTGTCGCTGTGGCCGGCGACGACGGAGGTCGACGCCGGCGGGGCGCCGAGGAGGAGGCTCGCCAGCCCCTCGCTGTCTCGCGCCGGATGGATGGTCACCGTGACGCCTGTCGCCCTCGCCAGCGGCTCGACGGTCTCGCGCGTGCGGGCGTACTCGGTAGCGAAAACCGAGGTGACGTCGGCCTCGCCGAGCGAGTGCGCCAGCGCCGCAGCCCGCTCGCGACCGGCGGTGTTGAGTGGGGGGTCGGCCGGCGTCGACGGGTCGAATTCGGGATCGCCCGGGGCTGCCTTCTCGGCGTGGCGAACGAGGATCACCGTCTTGCTCGCGCTCTGTGACGTGGGCGCGAGGAGTGGCGCGACGATAGATAGCAGAACGACGGCGAGAACCACGGTCTTCATGGAGGCGGAGTCTAGCAGGCGAAGCAACGTCTGTAGCCGGGCGCTACGGGACGTGCTGGGGGCTCGGCTTGCGATCCTCGGGGGGCGGGTCATAATCAGCCCATGCCCATCGATCGCATGACCGCCGCACTGGCGGAGCACGTCGCCGGACTCGAAAGCAACGGAACCGCCAAGGGCGCCGAGTCCGTGGTGACGAAGGCCGAGCCCCCAGCCGGCGAGCGCGGCCCGCGCTTTCATTTGCAGGGGGAGGGCGAGCGCGAGTTCATCCGCATGAACTCGAACTCCTATCTGGGGCTTTCGCTGCGGCCGGACATCATCGCCGCCGAGGAAGAAGGCGCGGCGCGCTTCGGCGCCGGCCCGGGGGCCGTCCGATTCATCAGCGGGACGTACGCCCCGCACCTGGAGTTGGAGCAGAAGCTCGCGAGCTTCCACGGGCGGGAGGCCGGCATGATCTTCTCGGCCGCCTACGCGACCATCATGGGGACGATCACGCCGCTGGTTACGAAGGAGACGATCGTCATCAGCGACGAGCTCAATCACAACTGCATCATCAACGCCGTGCGGCTGTCCCGGCCGCTCGACAAGAGCATTTATCCTCACCTCGACCTTGCCGAGCTCGAGAAACAAATCGAAGCGGCCAAGGGACGCGCCCGTCGGGTTCTGGTCATCACCGACGGCATCTTCTCGATGCGGGGCGACCACGCGCCGGTCGACGAGATCATGGCGATTGCCGCCCGTCACGACGAGGCGTTCGCGGAAAACGTCGTGGTCGTCGTCGACGACTCGCACGGCGTCGGCGCTTTCGGCGCCACCGGGCGGGGGACGGAGGAGTACACAGGCTCGGAGCCGGTCGACATCTTGGTCGGCACGCTCGGCAAGGCCTTCGGCGTCAACGGCGGCTACGTGGTGGGGAGCGGGACGCTGATTCGATACCTGCGCGAAACCGCGCCTTTTTACATCTACTCGAATCCGATCACGGCCAGTGAGGCCAGCGCCGCTGTGGCCGCGCTCGAGATTCTCGATTCGAGCGAGGGCGCCACGCTGCTCCAGAACCTGCGCGCCTTGACGGCTCGATTCGAGCAGGGGCTCGTCGATCTCGGCTTCGAGATCATTCCCGGGGAGCACCCGGTCGTGCCGCTGATGGTGCGGGACACGGACCGTACCCGCCAGCTGGTGCAACACCTGTACGACAACGGCGTTCTGGCCACCGGCCTCGCTTTTCCCGTGGTGCCGCGAGGCGACGAGGAGATCCGGTTCCAGGTGAACGCCGACCACACCGAAGCGGACATCGACGCCGTTCTGCACGTCCTGGCGTCGGCGCCCGCCGGCTAACCGAGTCCCGCCAGGGAAACCCACCCGACATGGCCCGCGTTCGTAGCGCTGCGGTCGCCGGCACGTTCTACCCGGCCGACGCCGGTGAGCTGCGCGACCAGGTGCAGACAATGCTGGACGTCGCGGCGCGCGTTGACCGCCCGGAGAGCGACGACCGGCCAGGAGTTGCTCCGATCTCCGTTTCTGCTTCGGAGCGTCGAGCTCGCGGCCGGGGGTCGCCCGCCGCCCTGATCGCGCCGCACGCCGGCTACGTCTATTCGGGACCGATCGCGGCCCGGGCCTTTGGTACCCTGCGCCGACGCTCCTCGGGCATCGACCGGGTGGTCATCATCGGCCCTTCTCATTTCGTCCCGTTCGGTGGTATCGCATTGCCGGACGCCGACGTTATGGACACGCCGCTGGGGTCCGTGCCCCTCGATCGGGAAGCGTGCGACCGGGTTCGTCGCTTCCCGCACGTGGCTACCGCGGCGGAGCCACACCGGCGCGAGCACGCGCTGGAGGTCGAGCTGCCGTTCCTACAGATTGTCCTGGGCGACTTCTCCGTGGTTCCGCTGGTCACTGGTGATGCCACGCCGCAGCAGGTCGCCGAGGTCCTGGAGGCGGTGTGGGACCACAGAACCCTCGTGGTCGTGAGCTCGGACCTGTCGCATTTTCACGATTACGACACCGCTCGCCGGCTCGATCGGGCCACGGCGGACGCCATCGTAGAGGGACGCCCGCACGACCTGGGTCGCGGCAGCGCCTGCGGCCGGCTGGCGATTCAAGGGTTGTTGGCTGCCACACTGCGTCGTTGCCTCGACGTATCCCTGCTCGATCTGCGAAGCTCGGGAGATACGGCGGGCGGTCGAGACGAGGTGGTCGGGTACGGCGCCTTTCGGATCGCCTGAGCTCGGAGCGGCCCGTCGGCTTCCCCCGCCGACACGATGTGCAGGGGCCCGACGACATCGCGCCTGCTCGACCGGGAGAGACCCATGATCGTGATGAAGTTCGGCGGCACCTCGCTGCAGGACGCCACTTGCGTGGCGCGGGCGGCGTCGATCGTTGCCGGGCACCGGAGCGCCCGGCCCGTGGTGGTGGTGTCCGCAGTCGGGGGAGTGACCCGCCAGCTGCTGCGTCTGGGCGAGGCCGGGGCGCGAGGCGACGACGACGCCGTCGACCACGAGGCGGCCGCCATCGAAGCGATGCACCGCGGCATTCTCCACGGCCTTGGCGCCACCGCCGGGCCGTCGGTCGCGCGGCTCGAGGTCCTGGCCGACGAGCTACGCACCCGGGTTGCGTCGATCCGCGAGCGGTCGGCGTTCACCGCCGCAGAGCAAGACGCGTTGATCTCGTTCGGTGAGCGGCTCAGCTCGGTCCTTTTCGCCGCAGCCGCCGAGTCGGTGGGGCTGCCGGCCGAGCGGATCGACGCCCGATCCGTGATCGCGACCGACGCGACCTTCCGCCATGCCCGCCCGGATCGCGCGGAGATCGACCGCCGCGTACCGGCGGCGGCGCTGCCACTCGTCGAAGAAGGGGTCGTCCCGGTGATCGAGGGATTCATCGGCGCCACCCCGGCGGGGCAGGTGACCACGATGGGTTTCGAAGCGTCCGACCTGACGGCCTCTCTCGTTGGCGCCGCTCTACGCGTGTCCGAGGTGCAGATCTGGACCGACGTGCCCGGCATGTTGACCACCGGGCATCCGTCCGTAGCTCAACCGTTGGTGGTGCCGCGGCTCAGTTTCGAGGAAGCGGCCGAGCTGGCGCTGTTCGGTGCCAAGGTGCTGCACCCGGACAGCGTCGCGCCGGCGCGAGAGCGTCGGATTCCCGTTCGGATCCTCCATTCGCGCAACCCCGGAGGCGAAGGAACGTGGATCGCCGACGGAGACCGTGCCGACGCGCCGCGAATCAAGGCGATCGCCGTGACCGAAGACCCCGCCGACGAGAGCTTCGACACCGTGCGTGACACGGTCGGGTTTCCCGCCGGCGATTGGGATTGGTCGGGAAGGTCGCTGATCTGTCCCGTGGGTGCCGGCATCGGTACGGACGATCGGCTGGTCGAGCGGATCGTCGCCTTGGTCAACGACATCACCGCGTCGCTTCCGCTGCCCCTGCGGCCGAACGCGATTCCGTTGATCGTTCCCCGGGGGAACCTATCCGCGGCCGTCCGGCGGTTGCACGAGGCGCTGGTTGCCGAGGTTCGGTGACTTCGATAAAGTTAATCGAAATAACTAAATCTATTTGATGAAAGGGTGCGGGAATGGGTCGTGACACGCTGGGCGAAGTCGAGCAGCTCGTGCTCCTGGCGATCCTGAGGTTGGGGGACGGCGCATACGGCGTTCCGATCGCCGAGGAAATCCTCGATCGCACCGGCCGAGACGTTTCCCGCGCGGCGGTCTACATCGCCTTGCGTCGGCTCAAGCAGAAGGGTTTGGTTTCCTCCTGGCTCGCCGACCCCGACCCGGTCCCCGGAGGCAAGGCGAAGCGGTATTTCCGCGTCGAGCCGGCGGGATTGGATCTATTGGCGGAGGCCCGCAGCACGCTGATGAACATGTGGGAGGGCCTCCAACCCATGCTCGACAAGCGATGAGCGGCCCGCCGCAGGCGACGAGCAACCCGCCGCGCCGCCCACGCCGCCCACGCCGCCCGCGCCGCCCGAGGCGCCCTTCACCGGCCCGTTGGTTGCTCCGCCGTGCGCTCCCGGGCGACGAGCGCGAGCCGATCATCAATGAGCTCGACGAGACCCAGCGGGCGAAGTTCCCCGCGGGTGGCATGCGTTCCCTCCTCTGGTACTGGCGCCAGGCGATCAGTTTTTCGGTGTATTTCATCGCCGAGCGCTACCACGACATTCCTTCGGCCCGCGACGCTACTCCGCACCCCGGTGATCCCGGTCCGCAACTCGCTCCCCCCGAATTGCGCCACCGAAAGGATCACGGCATGCACGGAACCTTGCGAGATATCGGCTTCGCCCTGCGGCAGCTCGTCCAGCGGCCCGGGTTCGCCCTCGCCGTAGTGATCACACTGGCCCTCGGCATCGGGCCGAACACCGCGATTTTCAGCGTCGTCAACGGGGTGCTGCTCGAGCCGCTTCCGTATCAGGATCCGGACGAGCTGGCCCTCCTCCGCATCGACCTGTCCAGCCTGCGTCAGCATCCGGGCCTCGCCCGGGCCGAGGTGCTCGACTTCCGCCAGCGATCCGAGCTGCTCGACGACGTCGGCGCGGTGACGCGTGAGTTCACCACCAACCTCACCGCCGAGGGCAACATGGAGGCGGTGCTGGCGGCGCGGGTGACACCGAACCTTTTTCCGCTGCTCGGCGTGGACCCGCAGGTCGGGCGCAACTTCACCGCCGAGGAGGGCATCGCACCGCCGCCGGACGACCAGGCGGCGGACCGCCCGCCGGAGGCGGCGATCATCAGCCACTCGTTGTGGCAGCGGCGCTTCGGCGGCGATCCGGAGGTCGTCACCGGAACGATCGAGATCAACAACGCCCAGGTTCCGATCGCCGGCGTGCTTCCCGAGGGCTTCCAGCTATTGCTGGGACCGGGGACGAGCCTGTCGCCCGACGTCGACGTCTGGCGGCCCCTGGTGCTGAACCCCAACGACCGCGGCTTCTGGGCCTACCGTACGATCGCCCGGCTCGGCGACGGTGTCGGCATCGACCAGGCGCAGGCAGAGGTGACGGCGATCGGCCAGGGGCTGGTACAGGAATTCGCCGATGCCTACGAGGGAGCCGACATCAAGTTCTATATCCACCCGCTGCACTCGGACCTGGTGCAGAACGTGCGGCCGGCGATCCTGGCGCTTCTCGGCGCCGTCGGCCTGGTGTTGCTGATCTCGTGCACCAACGCCGCCAGCCTGCTGTTGGCGCGCACCAAGACGCGAGAGAAGGAGATCGCCATGCGTGCGGCGCTCGGCGCCGGTCGCGGCCGCCTGATGCGGCAGGTGCTCACCGAGAGCGTCGTGCTGGCCTTTCTCGCCGGCATCGTCGGCCTGCTGATGGGATCGATCGGGCTCGACGTCCTGCTGGCCATGCAGCCGGGCGATCTGCCGCGTGCCGACGGCATCGGGTTGGACCCGACCGTGCTCGGCTTCACCTTCGCCGCGGCGTTCCTTTCGGCGCTCCTGTTCGGGGTCATCCCGGCCTGGCAGGCGTCCCGTCCGCGGCTCCACGACGTCCTCAAGGAGGGCAGGCGGGCGGGCGGCGGCCTGCGGGCCCGCACGCGCGCTGCGCTCGTCGTTGCGCAGGTGGCGTTTTCGGTCATGCTGCTGATCGGTGCCGGACTGCTGATCCGCAGCTTCGTCTCGCTCAGCCGCGTGGACCTCGGGTTCGAGTCGGCGCAGGTCATCACCATGCAGGCGCCGGTCGACTTCAACGTGCATGACACGCCCGAGAAGCGTTGGGGCGTGTATCGGCAGCTCAACGAGCGCATCGAGGCGGTTCCCGGCGTTCGCGCCTCGGGCGCCATCTCGATTCTGCCGCTGAGCAACCAGAACATGATGGCGTCCTACTCGACCGACATGACGCTCGATGCCGACGCCAACTGGAACGACACGTCGGCCGACTACCGCTACGTCACCCCCGGCTATTTCGAGGCCATCGGCGCCAGCCTTCTGGCAGGGCGGTCGTTCGAAGATCGCGACAACGAGGCCATCCTGCCGGTAGCCGTCATCGATGAGACGCTTGCTCGCGAAGGTTGGCCGGACGGCGATGCGGTCGGTCGGCGAATGCAGATCGGCATGGGGACCCAGCTATTGCAGGACGACCAGGACGGTGAGGACGTGCTGGGCAACAACAACGTCGAGATCATCGGCGTGGTGTCCCACATGCGTGGCGTCGACGTGCGCCGCCAAGTGCGCCCGCAGATCTACCTGCCGTACCGACTCAATCCGGGAGCGAACAACATCCTCACGGTGCGGACCGAGGGCGAGGCTGCCGGAATTGTCGAGATGATCCGGCGGGAGGCGGAAGAGCTGGGCACGGGCCGCCCGATCCACACCGTGCGCGCCATGGACGAGTACGTCGAGGCGGCAATGGGGGGGACTCGCTTCACCCTGATCCTGATGGGAGCGCTGGCGTCGATCGCGCTGTTGCTGTCGACCATCGGCATCTACAGCCTGATCGCCTTCACCGTCCGCTCGCAGGCCCATGAGACGGGGATTCGCATCGCCCTGGGCGCCCACCCCTCGGACATCATCAAGCGGACCGTTCGCGCCGGAGTATCCCTGGCGATCCTCGGCATCCCCATGGGGCTCGCGGGGGCGGCGTTCCTGGCCCGGTTCATCGAGGGGCTTCTCTACGGTGTGGGCACCACCGACCTGCTGACCTACGTCGGCATTCCGGTGCTCCTTCTCCTGGTCGCGTTTGCCGCCTCGTTCGTACCGGCGCGACGGGCCGTGCGGGTCGACCCGCTGGTGGCGTTGCGCAGCGACTAGTATGAAAGGGTGTTCGTCACCAGCGAAGAAGACGGGTGAGGATCACATAGGGATCTCCTTGGTTTGAGAGGAGAGGCCCGAGGCTTCTTCGACGATGAGTCCTACTAGTATTCGCCGACTAGGCCGGGGCCGGAGCGGGAGTGCGACAGTTCACCGAACCGGGTAGGATTGGCCCATGCTCGATGCCGTGCCCCGCCGAGCCCTTGCTCCCCGCGGCCTTCCGACAGCGTACTGCTACGTGCGCGCCGCTTGCTGGGCTGTGGCGCTTCTTGCCGTGGTCGTACCTGACGTGGCCCACGCCTACGTGGGCCCGGGGGCGGGTATCGCCTTCGTCGGCTCGTTCCTGGTCATCTTCACGACCATCATCCTGTCTTTTCTGTCGCTGTTGTTGTGGCCGTTTCGGATGGCGATCCGCGCTTTCAAGTATCGCGGCATGCCGAAGCCGAAGATCAAGCGGTTCATCGTCGTCGGGCTGGACGGACAGGACCCCAAGCTGACCGATCGGTTTCTGCAGGAAGGGAAGCTGCCCAACTTCGCCCGGTTGGCCGAGCAGGGTTGCTACCACCCGCTGCGAACGACCTTCCCGTCGGTTTCGCCGGTGGCCTGGTCGTCGTTCTCGACCGGCTCGCACCCGGCACGCCACAACATCTACGATTTCCTCGATCGCGACCGCCGCACCTACCTGCCGGTGCTCTCGTCGACGAAGATCGGCTCCGTCGACCGGCGCCTGAAGCTGGGCAAGTACCGTATTCCGCTGGGCAAGCCGGAGCTGCGGCTGCTGCGCAAGTCCAAGCCGTTCTGGAAGATCCTCGGCGAGCACAATATCTGGAGCACGGTGCTGCGGGTGCCGATCACCTTTCCCCCCGACCGTTTCCGCGGCGCGCAGCTGTCGGCCATGTGTGTTCCCGACCTGCTCGGCACCCAGGGGACGTTCATTTTCTTCACCACCCGATCGGGCGGCGAAGCGATCAAAGAAGGCGGCATCCGGGTTCATCTGAACGGAGCGTCGGCCGGCGCCGGCGGTGCCTCCGCCGACCGTTTCGAAACCATCTTCGAAGGGCCCGAAAACGACATGCTGGACGGCAACCCGCCGATGAAGATCCCCATGACGATCGACATCGAGCGGTCCGCGAACCTCGTGCACCTCGATCTCGATGGCGAGAAGCACACCCTCGAGCCGGGCAAGCTGACCGACTGGATCGACATCGGCTTCAAGGCGGCCCCGGGCATGAAGATCCGCGGCATCTGCCGCATGCTGGTGACCGAAATGGACGAGCACTTCGGTCTGTACGTCACGCCGATCAGCTTCGACCCGCAAAAGCCGGCCATGCCGGTTTCGCATCCTTCCTACTACTCGACCTATCTGGCCAAGAAGATCGGCAAGTTCTCGACCCTCGGCCTGGCCGAGGACACCTGGGCGCTGAACGAGGGCATCATCGACGATGGCGCCTTCCTGCAGATGACCTACGACATCGACAAGGAACGCGAGGACATGTTCTTCGCCGCCCTCGACAGGCTGCGCAAGGGCGCTTTGGTCTGCGTCTTCGATGCCACCGATCGCATCCAGCACATGTTCTGGCGATACCTCGAGGACGGCCATCCGGCGGCGGACGCGGCGGCGGCCGCCCGTGCTGCGGCGAACGGCGGTACCGCCGGGGAGCCGGAGCACAAGGATGCCATCGAGCAGCTCTATATCCACAACGACAAGCTCGTCGGCCGGGTGATGGAGAAGATGGGCGAGGACGACATGCTTGTCGTCTGTTCCGACCACGGATTCAACTCGTTTCGCCGTGGCGTCAACTTGAACACATGGCTGCACGAGAACGGCTACCTGCACCTGCAGGAGGGCGACGACGGCTCGGCCGAATGGCTCCGCGGCGTCGATTGGAGCAAGACGAAGGCCTACGCCATCGGCCTGACCGGGATCTTCCTGAACATCGCCGGGCGCGAAGAGCACGGCATCGTGCCGCCCGGCGAGGAGGCGAAGGCCCTCAAGGCGGAGCTCGTTGCCAAGCTCAGCGGCCTGCGGGACGAGGAGAAGGACGAGGTCGGTATTCGAGAGCTCTTCGACACCCACGAGCTTTACAACGGTCCGTATCTCGAGAATGCGCCCGACCTGCTGGTCGGTTACAACGCCGGGTATCGCTGTTCCTGGGACATGGCGACGGGTGTGGTGGCCGGCGAGGTGTTCGAGGACAACGTGAAGGCGTGGAGCGGCGATCACTGCATCGACCCCCGCATCGTCCCCGGCGTCATGTTCTGTAATCGCAAGATCGACGTCGACGACCCCGCCCTGATCGATATTGCGCCGACGGCGCTGCAGCAGTTCGGCATCGCCCCGCCCAAGTTCATGGATGGGAAAGTGCTGTTCAAGGAGGCCGCCGATGCTCCGGCCTGACGAGGCGCCGGAGCGCCGGGATCGCCCCGTGCGCCGGGTGGCGCATGGGCGCCGGTTTCGCCGGCCACGGACGAAGTCGGTTCGTTTGGCGGGCGCGCTGATCGCGGCGATCATGGTCGTTGCCTGCGGCGCAGATGTGCGCTCGTACGACCAGTCGATGATCGTCCTCGGGATCGACGGGATGGACCACGAGTTGACCACGCGACTGATGGACGAGGGTCGGCTGCCGAACCTCTCGCGGTTGGCCTCGCAAGGGGGGTTCCAGGCGCTGGGGACATCATTTCCGCCGCAAAGCCCGGTCGCCTGGTCGAACTTCATCACCGGCCTGGATTCGGGCGGGCACGGCATCTACGACTTCGTTCATCGCGATCCCGAGACGATGATCCCGTATCTTTCGACCTCGAAAGAGCCCGAGCCCGGTCGCACCCTGACGTTCGGCAAGTGGAGCATCCCGCTGAGCGGCGGGGAAATGGAGCTGCTGCGCCGCGGCACGCCGTTTTGGGAGGTCCTCGAGGAGCACGGCGTCCCCAGCACGATCATTCGCATGCCGGCGAACTTTCCGCCGTCGGGCACTGCCTATCGGGAGCTTTCGGGCATGGGGACCCCGGACATCCTGGGCTCGCCGGGGACCTATTCGCTGTTTACCACCCAACCCGAGCGCGTGCGCGGCGGCTCCGAGGCCATCATCGAGCGCGTCCGCGTCCGCAACAGCGTCATCCAGACGGCCTTGCACGGGCCGCCGAACCCGCTGCTGATCGAGGAGGAGGAGCTGCTGGCCCCGATGACGATCTACCTGGATCGTGACGAGCTGGTGGCAAAGATCGTCGTGGGCGGGGAAGAGGTGGTCCTGCAGCAGGGAGAGTGGAGCGACTGGGTCAGCGTGAACTTCGACCTGATCCCGTACGTGCAGGGCGTCGGTGCGCAGGCGCGCTTTTTCCTCAAGCAAGTGCGCCCCGAGTTCGAGCTCTACGTCAGCCCGATCAACCTCGACGCGATGGGGCCGGTGATGCCGATCAGCACGCCCGCCGACTACGCCGTCGAGCTTGCCGAAGTGGGTGGGCGCTTCTACACCCAGGGGATGCCGGAGGAGACCAACGCCCTGCAGGACGGCGCGTTCAACAACGCCGACTTCATGGCCCAAGCGGCCATCGCGCACCGGGAGATCCGCGGTCAGCTCGACTACGTGCTCGACAACTTCGAAGGCGGATTCCTGTTCTACTACTTCGGCAACCTCGATCAGGTCTCCCACATGATGTGGCGCGCCATGGACCCCGAGCATCCCGCCCATGACCCGGTCGCGGACGCCCCCTTTGCCAACGCCGTGATCGATCGTTACCTCGAGGTCGACGAGCTCGTCGGCGAGGTGATGGGGCGGATCGGTGAAGACACCACACTGGTTGTGATGTCGGATCACGGCTTCACCTCTTGGCGCCGGCAGATGAACCTGAACACCTGGCTGCTGGAGAACGGCTACATCACCTTGATGAATCCGCGCCGGCGTACGGGGATGCCCTACTTCAGCAACGTCAACTGGACCCGCACCCAGGCGTACGCCGTCGGCCTGAACGGGATCTACATCAACCTGCGTGGCCGCGACGTCAACGGCAGCGTGCCGCAGTCGGATCGGGCGCGGCTCATTGCCGAGATCTCCAACGGGCTGATGTCGTTCATCGATCCGGAAACGGGCGAGCCCGCGGTGACCAAGGTCTATCCGCGTGACGAGGTCTTTTCTGACGACGGGTACCTCGAGATCGGACCGGATCTGATCGTCGGTTTCGCCAAGGGCACGCGGAGCTCGAAGGAGTCGGCCCTGGGAGAGTTCACCGAAGAGATCATCTTCGACAACGAGGACGCCTGGAGCGGCGACCACCTCATGGATCACGAAGCGGTCCCCGGTGTGCTGTTCAGCAGCCGACCGTTGGCGCGCCCGGTCACGTCGTTGATCGATCTCGCCGCGGCTTTGCTGGCGGAGTTCGGGATCGAGGAGTTCCCCCGGCCGCCGACACCGACCGAGGCCCAGTAGGGGGGGGCTGAGACACGCCGTTGCGCCGCCCGGCGATGCCGCGGGCGGCTACACGAGCAGAAGGAGAACGAGAGATGTTCGGAGGATCGAAGGTCAGCCTGGACAAGGACCTGCTGGCGCGAGTGAAGAAGTTCGCCGACATCGCCGGCTACTCGTCGGTGGAGGAGTTCATCACCCACGCCCTCGAGAAGGAATTAGCCGTGCTGGAAGAGGCGGACAGCGAAGAAGAGATCAAGAAGAAGCTGCAGGGGTTGGGCTACATCTCCTGAGCAAGCGGCATTCGTTTCCGCGCCGCCGGCAACAGACGTCGCCGAGGCGCCCCGACTGACACCCGCGAGCCGAGCCACCGTCACCATGTGGATCATCAACAGCATCGCCGGCTTCATCATCGACGCGGCCCTGTTTCCGTTTCGCAGCATGCCGCCGATGGTGGGTCTCCTGGCGTTCTCCCTGGTCTCGGGGATCGCCATGCTCTACGTCTTCAAGTGGACCTCGGACCAGGACGGCATCGACCGGGTGAAGCGGAAGATCCACGCCGGCATCTTCGAGATTCGCCTGTTCAACGACGATCTACGGGCCATCATGGCCGCCCAGCGCGACATCTTTCTGTACAACCTCTCGTATTTGCGGCTGTCGTTGCGCCCGTTGCTGTTCATGATCGTTCCGTTCGTCCTGATCGTGGCGCAACTCCAGCTCCACTACGGCTACGAGGGACTCGAGGTGGGCAAGCCGGCGCTGGTGAAGGTGACGCTGGCGGAACCCGAGGGTGGGGGCGGCGACGAAGCTGCGGCGCGAGCGCGACCGGCGCCGGACGTCGAGCTGCGCGTCCCGGAGGGGATTCGCCTGGAGACACCGCGTCTGTGGATCCCCTCCCTGAACGAAGCCACATGGCGTATCGTCGCGGATCGTGCCGGAACCTACAGCCTCACCGTGCGTGACGGGCAGGAGGAGCATGCCAAGAGCGTCGAGGTGAGCCCACGCGTGGTAAAGCGCTCGCCGCTGCGCTCGGACGCCCTGCTCGACCAGATCCTCTATCCGGGAGAGCCGGGTTTTCCGGCTACCTCCGGGATCACCGCGATCGAGGTCACGTATCCCGAGGCCACGGTCAACTTCCTCGGTTGGGAGACCCACTGGCTGATCCCCTTCTTCATCATCACGATCGCTCTCGCGTTCGCCCTTCGGAAGCCGCTCGGCGTAACTTTCTGAGGGCGTGCTCGGTCTGCCACTGATCGCGGTTTCGGTCCACCAGGGACACCGGCGGGGCGTCCAGCGCCCGACTTTCGGCCGGGCCCGCCGCCGTCACAAGCTCCACACCGCGCCCCGGCGAGGACGTGAGACCGATTTTCGACGCTGATATAGTGAAGGCTATCCCGCCGTTACCCCCTTTCGATTGGCCTTCACTATGAATCTGCCTGTCTCACGGACACTTACCCGCGTTGTTTCGGCGGCGATCCTCGCCGTTCTCCTCCTCGCCGCGCCGGCCGCGTTCGCCCAAACCGGCCTTATTCCCGAGCCTCCGGAGGGCGCCTGGTCAATTCCGGCCAACGTTCTGGACGCCGCCGCGGCACCGGACGACGCCGTCATGCCGGTCGATCCGTCGATCATCATCGGCGAGCTCGACAACGGGATGCGGTACTTCATCCGTGAGAACCCCTACCCGGCAGGTCGGGCGGACCTGCGGCTTGCTGTTCGCGTCGGATCGCTGGTGGAGGACGACGACCAGCGCGGAATCGCCCATTTCGTCGAACACATGGCGTTCAACGGTACCGAGCGCTACGCGAAGCAGGAGCTGATCAAGGCGCTGGAATCGTTCGGCATGCGCTTCGGGGCGCACATCAACGCCTACACCAGCTTCGACGAAACCGTCTACATGCTGACGATCCCCACCGACGAGGGCGTCATTGTCGACACGGCGTTCGAGATTCTGCAGGACTGGGCCGGCGGGGTCGCGTTCGAGGACGAGGAAATCGACAAGGAGCGGGGCGTCGTCATCGAGGAATGGCGCCTGGGCCTGGGGGCGGACGCGCGGGTGCGGGACGTGCAGTTTCCCATCCTCTTCGGTGGCTCGCGGTACGCCGAGCGCCTGCCGATCGGCACCCTCGAGAGCCTGCAGAGCTTCACCCACGACGCGGTGCGGCGCTACTACGAGGACTGGTACCGGCCCGAGCTGATGGCCGTGATCGCGGTGGGCGATTTCGACAAGAACGAGATCGAGCAACGCATCATCGACGGATTCAGCGGCTTGGCGAACCCCGATGATGCGCGGCCCCGGGTCGTGTACGACATCCCGGAGCACGAGGAGACGCGCTTCGGCGTCGCCACCGATCCGGAAATGCAAGTCGAGCAGGTGCAGGTGTTCCACAAGATGCCGATTCGCGCCCAGGGAACACACGGCAGCTACCGGCAATCGATCGTCGAGAGCCTGTACTCGAGCATGCTCAACCGTCGCCTGCGCGAGCTGGCACAGCAGCCCGAGGCGCCGTTCCTCGGGGGCGGGGCCTCGCAGGGGATCTTCGTGCCGACGCGGGAGGTTTTCATGATCGGGGCAGCCGTTGCCCCGGGGGGCCTCGAGACGGGACTGGACGCGCTGTTCGCGGAGTCCGCCCGCATCGCGCAGCAAGGTTTCACCGAGACGGAGTTCGAGCGCGAAAAGAGCTCGCAGCTGCGATCCTTCGAGCGGATCTACACGGAGAAGGCGACGCAGCCTTCGGAGCTTTTCGTCGAGGAGTTCCAGCGCGCCTTCCTCGAGAACGAATCGGTTCCCGGCATCGACTACGAGTGGGCCCTGTACCAGCGCTTCATGCCCGAGATCACCCTCGAGGAGGTCAACGCGGTGGGTAGCAGCTGGGTCTCGCCGGACAACCGGGTGGTGTTGGTGACCGCCCCGGAGAGCTCCGCCGACTCGCTTCCGAGCGAGGACGACCTGCTCGCCGTGCTCGACAACGCCGGCAGCGGTCGGTTGCGCCGTTACGTCGACACGGTTACCGACGCGCCACTGTTGCCGATCACCCCGGACGGCGGCGAGATTGTCGAGCGCCTCGAGTACCCCGAGGTCGGGGTGACCGAATGGAGAATGGGCAACGGGGCGGTCGTGGTGCTCAAACCGACCGATTTCCGCCAGGACCAGGTGCTGTTTCGCGCCGTCAGCCCGGGCGGAACGTCGCTCGCCTCCGACGAGGAACACGTCGCCGCGCTGACCGCCGTCAACATGATCTCGGCCAGTGGTTTCGGCACCTTCTCCCCGCGCGAGATCACCAACATGTTGTCGGACAAGGTCGTCAACGTGAACCCGGTCATCGAGCAGCTCTACGAGGGCTTTTCCGGGGTCGCCTCGCCGCGCGACCTGAAGACGCTCTTCGAGCTCCTCTACCTGAAGTTCAATTTCCCCCGGGCCGATCCGACCACCTTCGAGCTGATCACCGACCAGATGCGGGCGAGCTTCACCAACGAGACCAAGACACCGGAGGAAGTCCTCCAGGACGAGACCCGCTCGATCCTGACCCAGGACCATTTTCGCCGCCGCGGCCTGACGCTCGAGATCATCGACGAGATGGACGTCGACAAGTCGTTCGACTTCTATCTGGATCGCTTCGCCGACGCCGGCGACTTCACCTTCGTGTTCGTCGGTAACTTCGACCTCGAGACCATCGAGCCTCTGGCACGCAATTACATCGGTACGCTGCCGACGATCGACCGGGACGAAAACTGGGCCGACGAGGGCGTTCACTATCCCACCGGAGTGATCGAGGAGACCGTCTACGCCGGGCTGGAGCCCAAGAGCCTCACGAACATCTTTTTCACCGGCGTGCCGCCGGAGTCGACGGACGGCGACGGCGAAGTCTCGGACAGCGAGCAGAGCAGCCGTGCCCGGGCCATGGGCGCGATGACCTCGATCCTCGAGGTTCGGCTGCGCGAGGTACTGCGCGAGGACCTCGGCGGGACCTACGGGGTCTCCGTACGCGGCAACCTGAGCCGGATCCCGCACCCCGAGTACGCCATTTCCATCTCGTTCGGTTCCGACCCGGAGCGCGCCGAGGAGCTCGTCGGGTTCGTCTCCGCCGAGATCGAGAAGCTGAAGGAATCCGGCCCCACCGAGCAAGAGCTGGCGAACGTGAAGGCCCAGATGCGACGGTCGTACGAGACCAACAGCCGGGAGAACGGCTACTGGTTGTCGCGGCTCATCTCCGTATACCAGAACGAAGGCGATCCGAACGAGATCGACGACTACCTGGAATCGGTCGAGGCGCTCACGCTGGAGGCGGTGCACGAGGCGGCCAACACCTACATCGATTTCTCGAATCTGGTGCGGGTAACGCTCATGCCGGAGAGCGCTCGGGAGCGGTAGGCGCTCGTTGGGTGGGGCGTGGGAGGTGGCCGGGCGGTCGGGAGAGAGGCCCGGGGGCCTCACGGGTCCTCCCGCACCCATTCAATCGCGCGGCGTGAGCTATGGATGATGCTACGCATCGTTCCATTGAAAGCCGCGCGTTGAACGGAACCCAGCGGGTCCCCCCGCTCGTGCCCCCGACCTCTCTCCCGCCACCCTCTGCACCTCTCAAGCAACCGACGTACCTCTCGGCCTCCCGTCACCGACGGCTGAAGGCGTGGCTCGAGGTGGCCGAGCGACTTCGGTAGCGGCTCAGCGGGAGTGTTTTCCGGCATCCGCATGGCGGTCCGAACGCTTTTGTCGGCGGTGACTATCCAACTTCTGAGACACGCTCAACGCCCGGATGCCGGAAAACCCTCCCCGTCGCCGAGGTGGCTTGGTTGCCGAGCTCGGTGCTTGAGGAGTCTCGCCTGGCGGCCGGGTTGGTGGAGCCGCATGTCTCGGGCCGTCGGCGCCGGCGGCGGGGCTGGGGTTCGACGAGCTGGGTGAGCTGAACGCTCCTTATTTGACGTCGGGTAAGGTGACGCGGCGACGCCGAGCTGGGCACAACGTAGTCACGATGCAAGTGCCTCTCCGTGCTCGTCGTGATTGCCGGAGAGCAAAGTAGAGTCCACGGACGTGGTGTATGAAGCGTAGCTAGACGAAGTCGACGTAGTAGCCGACGCGGTGGGAGCTGTGGGAAACGCGCAGCGTTTTCCAAGGGCTGTGGGAAGCGTAGCTGGTTCCCGCAGGTGCACTGACCTGCCCCTCAATCCGGTACGGTTTTCGGGTCTTGGGTCAGCCTGCGCTGGAAAGGCGCACCTTGGCTACGGTAGATTAGAGTTCACGGTTTTGGTCTGCTTAGGTCGAAGCGGATTGTGACCAGTTTGGGGACCAGGCGGGTGGACGAGTGGCATCAGGCCGTTCGCAGAGCCAGACCGGCTCGCGGAGCGCGATCCGGCAAGATCCGTCCGGTATCGCGCCGAGATCAGATCTTGCTTGGAGGACTCATAGATACCTGATCGCGCGTTTCTCAAGCACGGGTCAATGCGATTTGATCTCAATCGCGAAGCAGGTTCATTCGACGCCCTCTCACGTTAGCCGCACGTACACCGAGACCTTCGGCTGTTCCATAGGTGAGATGTTGCGTTACCTGCGAATTCGGAAGGCCGTTCGCTTGCTGCGTGACTCCGACCTACTTGTGAAGGAGATCGCTCTCGAGGTCGGCTACGGCGGACGCTCGTACCGTAGCTTTCTAGACGCTTTCCGCAAGGAAGTTGGATTGACTCCAACGGAATACCGCCGACTGCTGGCTTCCACATCGGCCGACATCCAGCGCTAACCTCTTCGCTGGAATCCCGTTTCGACCCTCGAAAGAACAACTTACCGAGGTTCCGATGAGGAACATACAGGCACCAACGACATAGCGAGGCTTCCGTCTTGTCCAAGCTGGCGAGTTCGTCCTGGCCCGGAAGCTGTGGAAGTTTCTTGTCCAAACTGGTTGCGACTGTTGATTCACCTCGAGCCGAGAGTAACCATGGATCATGTGACTAGAGAGGTTCGGAATAACAGACAGTGTCAACTGGTCAACGTCATGGCAATGAGAGCGTGAAGACCTTGAGACAGCTCCTTCCGAGCTCATTGATCCCCTGGCTAGTCGTTTTGGCGACGGCCTGTGCTGACGCGGCTCCTTCACGCGTGGCGGAAGACACACGCCAGTCGGCCCTCGAAGCAGAGGAGAACATCTCTCTGCTGGACATGGCGGCGATCACGTTGCCCTCTGATATAGAAACTGCGCTGGACGGGACAATCGTTGTAACGAACACGCGCTCCCACGAGGTCCTGCTTTTCTCTCAAGATTTTAGACTCTTGAAGTCCTTAGGATCTGAAGGCGAAGGCCCTGGCGAACTCATACTTCCAAGAACAGCGCAGGTCGTCGGGGAACACCTATTGGTGGTCGAAGATTCGGGCAGGGTCTCACGATTCGACCTCGAAACATCAGAGTTCGTTGATGTCCTGCCGTTGCGTCTTGCAGGCGGCCGCAGTGTCGCGATCAGTACCTCGGGTTGGATCTACACGGCAAACGGCTCAAGTCAAGAGCTTGTCTCGTATCCGATTGCTGGTGAAGGTCCGACGGATCGCCGTCCGCTCGACTTGGTCTGCGAAGCCAACCGGACCAGTACAGCTTTCAGGCTTCTAGTGGCCACGAACCGGCACGGTGACGTGGTTATAAGTTCGAGGTATCCATGCGGCGAGAACGTTCTCTTGAACTACGCTCCTCGAGGTGGCAGGAGGCCGATTAGGTTTGTCGCTCCGATTGGCAGGTCGATTCCTCAGCCCTCTCGGGGAGGCGGCTTAGTCAATCTGTTGATTGACGCAGTCGATTGCGGTGATGGACGTTTCTGTCTTCTTCACGGACTTGTTTCAAACGTGGCATCAGATCCGAATTACAGATTCGTGGTTGATGTTGTCTCCCGATCGGGGTTTGAAGATCGAATTGTTCTGCAGGGGCCGCGTCCCTCACTAATGGGTTATCACGAAGGCAGGATGTTGATCTTGTCTGACGACGAAGACGCGTTGAGCGTCTACCTCAAGTCGCCGTAGACGGGGGCGGGTAGACTATTGGGGACCAGACTGGAGGAATGCAACGGTAGCCTCCCACGTAGGAGACGCTAGCTGACTACTGAGGAATCAATGAAGCGAGGGAACTATGACAGACCGAACAAGAGCAGTCGTGCGAGTACTACTGGTTACAGTGATGTTGGCAGCTTCTTTGACGCCCGCGTACGCGTCGGAATGGTGCGAACCTGAGCCGTTCGCTACGGGGGCTGAAGGAGGTTGCAGCTCAGGCGTGTGCTATGCCGACTACCAGTGCTACGAAGCCCCGGTCAACGTCAGGGAGAACCCGTACATAGAGACTTACTTCTGGGAATCTGAGGAATGCCCCGGTTGCGAAGTCTGATACTCAACGCCGGTTAGGCCCCTAAGGTGAGCGCTGGGCCGACGGTTGTTCGCTCTTGGCCAACGCCCAGCGCCTCTTTGTTCTTTACGCAACCGGAATATACGCGTTATGGACGAGTCTCGTTCTGTAGTGCGCCGCTACCGGGCAGTTGCCGTGGACGGCGTCCTCCTCGTAGTTGCTGCCCTGGCCGTCTGGAACTTCGTCGACAATCGTTACTTAAGTCCACAACGTTCGCGTGTGTCCCAGGGCGAAGATTTGTTGATGCCCGGGGACCCACTCCCCACGATCCCGCTGCTCGATTCTGAAGGGATCCGCTCCGAGCTGAGCCAAGCCCGGGGACGCCGAGGTGGGGCAGTAGCAGTCCTGACCACGACCTGTCCCTATTGTGAGCAGGCTCTTCCGTTATGGAGCGAGTTGGCAGCGGGCCTCGAAGAACACGGCTTCGAGTTCATCGGCGTTTCTCTCGATCCACCCGCGCCCACTAACGAGTACGGCAAACAGAACGGTATCGATTGGCTCCTCTCGGCTACCCTGACCGGTCGCGAAGGCGCCCGAGTTCTGAGAGTTCGTACGGTCCCGTTCACGGTCCTATACGGTTCTGACGGCACAGTGCTGCAGACGTGGACGGGTCCTCTTCAGATTCACGACATCGAGACCATCTGGACGAAACTTGGCATCCGCTAGAGATATTGTCAAGAGTTGTGGATCGGGCTCGCATGATCAGGCGGCTTCCTTCCGATCCGATTTCTCGTCGTGGCGTTCAAGCTGAGAGCCATCGACGAACTCCACACCGGCGCGCACGAGCGGCAGCAAGTGCGATCCATCGAGGCGGCGCCATCGTTGCTGCGCCATCTCGAGGAGCTTGAAAGCCATCGTCAACGCCTTCATGCGGTTGCCGGCCCCCTTGGTAACGCGCTGACGTAGCCGCACGGTCGCGAACGGTGATTCGATGACGTTGGTCGTGCGGATGTGCTTCCAGTGCTCGGCCGGGAAGGCGAAGAACGTCAGCAAGGCGTCCCGGTCCTTCGTGAGGCAGGTGACCGCCTTGGGGTACTTCGGGGTCTTCTCCGAAGCCGAGCCGTACGCGGACTATCCTGCGCTGAGCCCCGTTCTTGTCTGGCCCCTGAGCCCACCGCCAGTCGGTGCATGTCGCCTGGTCGAGGTGCGCTGCTCCCCAACTCTGGACCAATCGAAACGAGAAGATCTCCGGGGTTGACCGAAACCCCGATTTAGGACCAGTCAGACGTCGAGGATCCGGCGTCCCGTAGCCTCCGGTTGCCATTGCCGGGCGAGTCTCGCTCAATGCTCATCGTCGCCAGCGGAGGGCAATCCCACCAACGTCAAACAAGGAGCGTTCAGCCATCCCGCGCTCCAGATCCCCGCCGCGTGCCGTCGCAGCTGTTTCGCCCACAGCACCGTCTCCCACATCCCCCAACCCGCGAAGCTTGCGCCCGCCGCTGCAAACCCCCTCGGCCTTCTCGAGTCACGTCGATAGCGGTTCGTGGCGGGAGACCGAGAGGTACGTCGGTTGCTTGAGCGGAGCAGAGGGTGGCGGGAGAGAGGTCGGGGGCACGAGCGGGGGGACCCGTTGGGTCCCGTTCGACGTGCGGCTTTCAAAGGAACGATGCGCAGCATCAACCATAGTTGAGGCCGCGCGCTTGAATGGGTGCGGGAGGACCCGTGAGGCCCCCGGCCTCTCTCCCGACCGCCCGGCAACCTCCACCCCCCGGCAAGCACCCTTCCTCCCCAACGAAAAAGCCCCGACCGAGCAAAAGGCCGGGGCTTTCGGTTTCCGTGTTGCGACGTACCGTTACTCGTCGCCCATAAACGGATAGCCGTAGTCATGCGGCGGGTTGAAGTTTTCCTTGACCGTGCGCTGGGAGATCCAGCGGGACAGGTTCGAGGCCGAACCCGCCTTGTCGTTCGTGCCGGAGGCGCGCCCGCCGCCGAACGGCTGCTGGCCGACCACCGCGCCGGTGGGCTTGTCGTTGATGTAGAAGTTGCCCGCCGCGTGCGTCAGGGCGTCGGTCATCTTGATGATGTCGCGGCGATCGTGGGCGAAGATGGCGCCGGTGAGGGCGTAGGCGCTGCCCGAATCGCATAGCTCCAGCGTCTCGTCGAGGTCGCCGTCGTCGTAGACGTAGACCGTCATGACCGGGCCGAAGATCTCCTCGCGCATCAGGCGCGACTTGGGATCCTGGCTGGTGACGACGGTGGGCTCGATGAAATAGCCGATCGAGTCGTCGCAGCCGCCGCCGGCGATGACCTCATAGTTGGAGTCGTTCTTCGCTTCGTTGATGTAGTCGCTGATGTCGTCGAACGCGCCCTTGTCGATGACGGCGCAAACGAAGTTGCGGAAGTCGAGCGGTGAGCCCTGCTTCATCTCGGCGAGCTGTTCCTGCAGGTCGGCGGCGATGCCGGGCCACAAGGACTTGGGGATGTAGGCGCGCGATGCGGCGGAGCACTTCTGCCCCTGGTACTCGAAGGCGGCCCGCAGGATCGCAATTGTTACGGCGTCGGCATCGGCGGACGGATGGGCGAAGATGAAGTCCTTGCCGCCGGTCTCGCCGACGATACGCGGATAACTGCCGTAGGTGTCCAGGTTGTTGGCCATTGTCCGCCACATCGCCTGGAAGGTGGCTGTCGAGCCGGTGAAATGCAGGCCGGCGAAGTCCTCGCTGGCGAACACCGGGTCCCCGACCGAGCGCCCCTTGCCGGGAACGAAGTTGATGACGCCGGGCGGAAGCCCCGCCTCTTCCATCACCTTGTACATGTAGTAGTTGGAGAGCAGGGACGTGGAGGACGGCTTCCACAGCGAGACGTTGCCCATGATTGCCGGTGCCGAGGGCAGGTTGCCGCCGATCGAGGTGAAGTTGAACGGCGTCACGGCGAAGACGAAGCCTTCCAGCGGCCGGTACTCGACGTAGTCCCAGATGCCCTTGTCGGACGCCGGCTGGCCCTCGTAGATGCCCTGCATGAAGTAGGCATTGAAGCGCCAGAAGTCGCACTGCTCCGCCGCTGCGTCGATCTCCGACTGGTAGGCGGTCTTGCTTTGCCCCAGCATGGTGGCGGCGTTGATGGTGTCGCGCCAAGGACCGGCGAGCAGCTCGGCCGCCTTCAGGAAGACCGCTGCACGCGACTCCCACGGCATCCGCGACCAGTCGTTCCACGCCTCGCGCGCCGCCTTGACGGCGTCGGCAACGTCGGACTCGCTGACCTGGTGGCATGCGCCGAGCTTGTGCTGGTGATCGTGCGGGCAGACCACCTCGAGGGTATTGCCGCTACGGACTTCCTTGCCGCCGATGATCGCCGGGATGTCGACTTCCTCGGTGAGCATCTCGGCGAGGCGCTTCTTGAGGCTTTCGCGCTCGGGGGAGCCGGGCGCGTAGTCCTGAACCGGCTCGTTGACGGGCTCAGGGATTCGAACGATGCCGTTCACGGGATCTCCTTGGGTGCTTCGTTGTGGGTTTCGCGGGCGCTTTTTCAGGGCGCGCAGAGCAGCGCGCCGGAAGAGCGTGGGTGTCGAGGAAGAATAACAAAGGAGCGCGCCGGCTTCAGACCGATTGCCGGCGCCGCAGTAGGGCGTAGACGAATAGGGCAAGGACGGCGGTGGCGACGAGAGCGAGGAGCAGCAGAAGGCGACTGACCGGCGCCTCGACGCCCCCGGGGAAGGGGATCGTCGAGCCGTCTCCGAGTACCACCAGGCCGGCCCATGCCGTCGCCGGCGCGCCGGCCCTGCGACGGTCCCGTTGGGCCGCTTGCAGCGCTTCGTCGACCCTCGTACCCCTCGCCAGGTGACGGTAGAAGTCGTCGAAGAACGCCGCGGCGTCGTCGTCGCGCAATGGCCACAGGCTGCCGATCACCGTCGTGGCTCCCGCCTGGAAGAACGACCGCGCCAGGCTCATTACCCCTTCGCCTTGCAGAACGGCCCCCGCTGCGCTCTGGCAGCCGGACAGAACAACGATCTTTCCTTCGAGCCGCAAGCGGATGATCTCGCGGCCCTGGAGCAGACCGTCCTGGTCGGCCGATCCGGCGGCGAGGTAGATGGCGGACCGCTCAGGGAGGTCCTCGTCCAGTACCGCGTGGGCGGCGAAGTGGACGATGCGATACCGGCTCAAGTCTTGTTTCTTCAGCTCGTCTTCCGAGGCCGCCGCGTCGCTCACCAGGGTCGTCAGGGGGCCGAGGTGCGTGGCGATCGCCCGTCCTTCGGCGCGGGCGTACGGCAGCGGGCCAAGCCGCTCGGGAGTCGCCGGGCCGCCGCCGACCGGTGCGACGGATCCACCTGCGTTCCCGGACAGCGCCGGGTCGGCGAAGACAAGAGCACGGCTCGTCTCCCCGCGGTCGCCGGTGCCGCCGGTGGTTCGCCAGCGCAGCCACAGCGTCGCCGACGGCGTGATGCTCATCGCGTAGCGGGCCGCAAGCGGATCGCCCCCATCGGGTGCCAGAGCCGCGAACGGCAGTCTGTTGAGGGGCCCGTCCGGAACGATGATCAGCGTGTCGACGCCCGGCGGAAGGTCGTCCACGGCCCCTTCCAACAGCGCCCGGTACAAGGCCGCTGCTCGTGGTCGCCAGGGGGCGCCCCGCCGGGCTGCGAGCCCGGCGAACGCCGGAGCAACGGCATCCAGAGTCGTCCTGTCGGGAAGCCGGTAAACCCGCGTCGCCTCCCGCGTGATTGCCGTGAGCCACGCGCCGCCGGCGAAATCTCCGTAGGGGTTTTCCTGCAGCCCGATCTGGAAGGAAAAAAGAGCCTCGTTGGTCGCCAGCTCTCCCTGGACGTCGGCCACCCGCGCGAACTCGGGAGTCCACGCCCGCATACGCGGATCAACGCCGGCCAGGTCTTCTCGCATCGCCAGCTCACGGGCCTCGGCGCGACGCAGCTCCGCTTCGCGCCGGGCCCGGTCTTCGGCACCGAGGCCCGGATCGAGCAATACGCTCTGCGCCTCGACGATGGTGAGCAGAGCGTCGGCGTAGTCGTCACCGGACGGCACGTCGGTGAGCGACGGGATCGCCTGCTCGCGCTCGAGGTCGTCGGTAAGCGTGCGGGCGCGCATCCGCTCGACGACCTCGAAGGCCAGGGCGATGTCGGTCGGGCCCGGCGTCGACCCGTCGTCCGCCATCCCGAGCACCATCCCCGCCACCCGTCGATAGGTCGGCGCCCATAGCGAGAAGACTCCGGTTCGGCCGCTGGAGCTGGACTGCAAGCGCCGGTAGGTCTCGATCAACTCGAGCGTAGCGAGCGCGTCGTCGATCGCCTCCCGCCGCGGCAGTGTGTCCCAGCGGATCATGAGTCGCTCGGCCGATCCGAAAACCCGTGCGTGCAGGTCGTTCGCCGCGATGGCGCGCTCGGTCGAAAAGTCGAGCAGGCGGTCCGCCTCCACCGGGTCCGAGGCGCTCAGCACGTGGGCGAGGGCGCGTGAGCAGAGAATGATGCCGAGCTGGTAGTCCCGCTCGCTAGACCGGGCCAGGCAGCCCTCGAGTCGCGAGCGCGCTTCGGGTCCGGGTGCAGTCCTGCCGAGCTCGAGATTCGCGAGGATGGCGACGGTGTCGTTTTCGGCTCCTTCCGCCGTGGCCAACGCGTCCAGCAGGAGATCGCGGTATTCGCCACGGATCGTCAGGCTGGACTCGTAGAGAACGCGGTAGGTGATGGCGAAACCGTACTTCGCCTGTGCCATCGACCAGGTTTCCCCCGCTGCGTCGAGCTCGTCGATGAGCTGGCGCCGGTAGACGAGGGACTGCCGCAGCAAGCCAAGGTCGTAGGTGACTTTGGCGGCGCTGTCGAGCCAGTTGGTCGACTCCGAGGGGCTTATGCTGCGGGCCCGCGGCTCGATGTCCAGCAGGATGCGATAGGCACGGGCGAGGTCCCGACCATCGAGGTACAGGACGTGCGCCCGGTCGACGGAGACCTTGACGGCCGCGTCCGGATCGGCGGAGCGGTCGGTCAGCGCATCCGCCCGATCGATGAGCTCCGCGGCCCGGTCGTATTCGGTCGCGTTGCCCAGCATGCGCGCGGCGTTCAACAGGGCTGTTACCGCCAGATCGTTACGGTCGACTGCGGCGAACCCGTCAGCGGCGAGAGCGTACAGCTCGGCCGATCGTCGACGATCGGAGTACCACTCCAGGAAGGCCAGCCGGTACGTGGGCCACGGGTCTTCCGGGTGTTGCCTTCGCAGCTCCTCGAGCCGTTCGATTGCCGCGGGGCGTCGGCCGCGGTCCTCACCGACATCCGCGACGCAATCGGTAACCTGCTCGAGCGTGGCTCCTTGCCGACCCAGCTCGTCGCACGAGGCCAGTGCCGGAGCCCGAGTCTGCGCAGCGGATACGCCTGCCGGTAGCCAACTCGCTCCGACGAGCAGGGCCGCGAGTTGCAGGGCGAGCGGCAGGGCGAGCGGCACCGGCTCGCTAGCCCTCGCGCGGAGGCTTCTCGCCCGAGTCCGGCGGCGGGCCGCCGATGTAAACGCGGTCCTCGTCGGAGCTGGTGCGCACGTAGATGTCGTAGTACTGGCCGCCGTTCTTCGCCGCCACCCACGGCTTGCCCTCGAGCAGCTCCTCGAAGGGCCGCCTGTAGTCGATCTGATGGTCGAACTCCCGCAGGGCAGGGGAGACCGCCGACGGAGGCGCGCTCGCGGCCGGCCCAGCAATGTGCTCGATGAGCTCTTCCGGGGTCAAGTACTGGGCGAGCTTGTACCAGCGGCACTCTTCCGTCGCGTCTCGCTTGGCCATGACGCCATGAAGGTCGCGGTAGGCGTCTTCGATCTTCTCCATCAGGTCGCGGCACTTTGCCGGCAGCGACTCGCGATCGACCTTGTCGAGCGGCGACATGCGGGTGATGTCATGGCTCGAGAGCACCAGGTCACGTCCTTCGCGTGCCAGCGTCAAGATCTCGGCGTGCACCTCGCTTCGCATCGATGCGATGTCGAGACGGATGCGCTGCTCCTTCCGACGCAGGTCGTCGATGCGCCGCTGGTATGCGGCGCTCGCCTGGGCCATCAGCTCCAGGCGACGTTCGAGGGGGAAGTCGGGCTTCGCCATGGCTATCTCCTGTTCTTCGGGGGGCATCCTGTCATCGAATAGTGGTGGTGAACGTGCGCGACGTCACCCGATCGCCGTTCGCGTACGTGGCGACCACTTGCCAGTCGAGCGCGGTTCCCGCGGGCAGGTCCGCGAGTGTTTCCGGCGGGATCACGTACGTCGCCTCGGTGAGGTTGCGCACCGTAGCGATGGGTCGCAGGTCGTTGCTCGACGCAACGGTCACGTCGAGCTCGTAGACGGCGCCCTCCGGCCCCGGGTTCCACGACAGGCGGAAGGAATCACGCGGGAGCGACGGTCCGTCGACCGTCGAGACGACCGCCTCGGTCTCTGCGCCGCGCATCGTCGGCTCGGGCAAGGGGTTCGTCGTGCGAACGCCGATGTAGATCATCAGCATGGCGGCAGCCCCCAGCGGGATGGCGACCTTCAGCCACCATGGCCACGGCGTCCCCGGGGCGCGTTCGGCTCGGTGTCGCCCGGATGCGCCGACGTCTGCGGCCACCGGCAGCGTATCTCTTGTCTCGCTGTCGGGTGGCGGCGTCGCCGAGGCGGCGATCCGCCATGCTTCGGCGCAGACGCCACACGATCCCAGGTGATCGACCATGTCTTCGATCTCGGCGGCCGGGATTTCCCGTCGAGCGGCCGACCAGATGGCGTCGGCGTCGGGACAGTCGGCTCGCGGCACGGCGCTTTCGCCGATCGCGGCGAACGCATCGCGCATGCGGCCGAGCTCGCCGGGGTCGATGCCGAGTCGTTGAAGCTCGTTGCTATCGCGGTCGGTCACGGTTGAAACCCTCTTTCGCCGAGGAACTCCCGCAGGTCGGCATAGGCGCGGTAGACGAGGTTCTCGGTCCGCTTGTAGCCCCAGTCGAGGATCTCCGAGCACTCGCGCACGGTGTGGCCCTGGAGGAACAGGGTCACGGCGGCGCGACGGTCGCGGGCCAGCGACTGGACTCCCTCGTGCAGAACCTGGCGCAGCTCCGTCGATCGGTAGGCGCCCTCCGGTCCGTGAATATCGACAGTCGCCGGTGCTACCTCGGCTACCTCGGTCGCGTCTTCCAAGGAGATCTCCTGCTTGCGGCGTTCGTGGCGTATTTGGTCGACGACTACGGAATATGCCGTCTTCCAGATATATGACGACGAAACCGCCGGATTTCCCTCTCGATATTGCTTCAGCAAGCGGATCAGGGCCTTCTGGACCAGGTCGTCGCCGTCGTCGCGCAGCCAGGCCGGGCGGTAGGCGCGCACCGCATTGTGAAGCGTCGCTTCGATGCGCCTCAGCTCATCGGGCGGTACGCCGGTAGATTCGCTCGTGCTGCTCGGGTTCGAATTGGCCAAGCGACCGCTCAGTCTCCGGGGTCCCCAAGGAAGACCGCTATGCAGTGTGTCGCACTACCGCTAGGGCTGAATCACATGGGGCGGAGTCTAGCAGGCCGTGGTGAACGTGCGATCGGATTGCGGCCCGCGATTGCGTTGCCGTGCTCGAGGCTCGCTGTTAGTTTCACCGCGCACCTGTCAGCCGGCCGAGGAGCCCGTCGTGCACGAAGTCTTCATACACGGATTGGGAACGGCCGGTGAGGGTATCGGCCGGCTAGAAGACGGCCAGGTGGTATTCGTCGAGGGTGCCCTTCCGGGAGACCTGGTCCAGGTTCGCCTCACGCGCAAGCGCAAACGCGTTCAGCAGGGCGAGGTGGCACGAATGATCGAGCCGTCCAGCCAGCGGGTTGCCAGCGAGTGCCCGGTCGAGGCCTGCAGCGGTTGCGCGATCCGTTGGCTGTCACGAGAGGCACAGGCCGACGTGAAGCGCGATCGCGTCGTGCAGACGCTGCGGCGCATTGCCCGCCAGGACGTCGACGACATGCTCGGCGAGCTTGTCCAGGTGGGCGATGGTTGGCGCTACCGTCATCGAGTGCGCCTGCATACGGCGCGCGTCGACGGAGGCTGGCGGCTCGGCTACCACGCTCGCCGCAGCCACGTCCTCGTTCCCCTCGAACGTTGTCCGGTGCTGCGACCGGAGCTCGAGGCGGCGGCCCTGGCGGTCGACCATGCCGTGACCTCGCTGCCGGAGTACCTGGGACTGCGCGAGGTCGAGCTGATGATCTCTCGGGGCGACCGTCGGGCCGCGGCCCGCCTCTCGGCAGACGGCAATCCGCAAGTGTTCGACGATTGGCCCGCATGGATGGAGGGCGCCGGGCTCTCCGGCGTTGAGGTGATCACGCCGGACGAGGTCCAGCGGTTCGGTGACCTGCAGCTTCGGTTCGACCACGCGCGGGCGGACGAGTTCGATCTCGTCGCCGAGCCCGGGGTCTTCACCCAAGGGAATTCAGCGATCAACGACGCCCTGGTTGCTGCTGTCGTGGCGGCCCTGCCCGTAGAGTCGTGCCCCCGTGTGCTCGAGCTGCACGCGGGCGTCGGCAACTTCTCGTTGCCTCTGGCGAAAGCCGGGGCCATCGTCTTCACGGCGGAGCACATGCAGCGCGCGGTGAAGCTGGCCCAGCTCAACGCCGAGCGAGCGGGCATCCTGTTGCACGCCCACTACCTGGAGGACATCGACGCCCTCGATGGCGGCGGCCCGGTCCCGCCCCTCCGCGATTTCGACGCCGTGTTGCTCAACCCACCGCGAATCGGCGCCTTCGAGGTCGCCAAGGCATTGGCCAAGTCCGGCCCCGAGTACGTTGCCTACGTTTCGTGCGACCCGGCTACGTTGGCGCGGGACGTGCGCGAGCTTGCCGGTGCCGGCTACACGATCACCAGGGCCACCGCGTTCGACATGTTTCCGCAGACGCCACACGTGGAAGTGCTTCTGTCGTTGCGCCGCAGCTGACTCCCCGGGAATCCGCGCCGGCGCCGAACCGGAAAGGTTTTCGCAGCCGGGAGGGGCATGCGCTACGCTGAGGGCTTCCCGATACCTGCTGCGCCACCGTTGGCGCACCCCGGGATTCCCGCGTCCATGCGAAAAGCCGCCACCATCGCCAACACGATCCTCGCCGGGGCCGGGCTCGCCTGTCTTCTGGTTCTGGCGTACTTCGTCTATCACTACGGCTGGGCTCAGGATCGGACCTTCTCCAGCTGGGTAGGCGTTCTCCTGTACTACGGGGCGCCGGCGGCGGGTGCGATTGCACTGTTCTCCTCGCTGCGCCTTCGTCCCGAGGCGAAGGTCAACCTGGCCTTTTTGCTCTGCTCGACGGTGTTCTGCGTCTACCTGCTGGAAGTCGCGCTGACCGTGTGGGGCGGGCTGCCGTCGGTGATGAACGCCGCCGATCGCCGCGAGATCGTCGCCGCCGCCCGGGCGAGCGGCGTCGACTACGACCGGCGCAGCAAATCGGAGGTTGTCCGCGACCTGCGCGCCCGAGGAACGGACGCCCAGCCCGCGATGGCGGCTTCCGTGCTGCTGGATATCGCCGACGACGGAACGTCGATGTCTCGTATCCGCATTGCCGGCGATGAGGTCGTCCCCCTTGCCGGGATGAGCAACCGGGCAACGGTGCTCTGCAACGAAAGCGGCGAGTACGTTGTCTACGAGAGCGATCGACATGGCTTCAACAACCCCGCCGAGGCATGGACGACGCTGCCGGTCGAGATCGTTGCCGTAGGTGATTCGTTCACCCATGGGCACTGCGTGCCTGCGGACAAGAACTACGTCGCCGAGATCAGGCGGGCGATCCCGGCTACGTTGAACCTCGGCATGCAGGGGAACGGGCCGCTCGTCATGCTGGCAACCCTGCGGGAGTACGCCGCTCCGCTGCAGCCGCCGGTCGTTCTCTGGTTCCATTTTGGCAACGATCTTTGGGACTTGCGGCGGGAAGAGTCGAGCGCCGTTTTGCGGCGCTATCGAACCGAGGATGGTTTTCGCCAGCAGCTGGCCGCTCGTCAGGAGGAGCTCGATGCGGCGCTCAGCGTACATATCGAGCAGCTCATGGGCCGCAGCTCGCTGTCGATCTGGACCACCGAGATCGTCGACGCGCTGGGCGGGATCGTCGGTTCACCCGGTGCGATTTTGCGTGCGCTCAAGCTGGGCGAGCTGCGGACGACGGCGGGACTCGTTCAGGGACGCGCCGCGGAGGCGGGTGCGCCGCAAGCATCACCGGGGCAGGCGTCGCCGCCGCAGATCTTCGCCCGCTTCGCGGAGACGCTTTCGGCCGCCCACAGGGAGGTCGAGAGCTGGGGCGGACAGCTCTATTTCGTCTACCTGCCCGGAGCCGACATGTACATGGAGGGCGTCCCTCCGGATCCGGATCGCCCGCCTGTCCTCGAGATCGTACAGCGGCAGGGGCTTCCGGTGATCGATCTGCACGAGGTGTTCGCCGCTCACCCGGACCCGCTCGGCCTGTTCCCGTTCCGTCTGCCCAAGCACTACTCGGAAGAGGGCCATCGGTTGGTCGCCGAGGCGGTACTGCGCCGGATCGGCCCGCGCCCCTAGCAGGCCGCGGCGAATGTGTGGTGAGTCTGGCCACGAGGAAAAGGGGCCGATGCAGGGCGCCGCGCCGGGGCCAATTGCTCTTCGCCGGCGACCACGCCATGCGTTACGCTGGGATTTCTCCGAAACGGTCACCCTCGCTGCAGGCGGAGATCCCTGTGTCAGAACCTCGAACATCCGTCACCCGCACGCCGACCGCCCTCGGGCGCCTGGTCGTGCTCGCGGGCGTGGGCGCCGCAGCGTTCGTTGCCGGGTACTACACCCATCGCCAGCACATCCCCTCGAGGCTCATCGGCTGGCTTCGGGCGGCACCGGCGGAGCAAGGGTCGGCTGCCCCCGGTGGAATGTGGTTCCGGGACGACAGCCTCGGCGGCAACGGCATCGAGGGCGCCGATGACCAGCTGGAGTCCCTGCGCTCGATCGGCTACCTGTCGGGCTACGAAGAAGGGGCCGGCGAGGGGGGCGTGCGCTTCTTCGATGAGCAGGGGGCGTTCGAGGGGCTCAACCTGTACACCTCCGGCCACGCCCCGGAAGCGATCTTGATGGACATGGGAGGCAGCCGCCTGCATACCTGGAGCTACGAGTTCCGCGACATCTGGCCCGACCGCGAGCTCGGGGACTTCCTCGAGCCGGAGTGGTGGCGCCGGGCATACCTGTATCCCAACGGTGATTTGCTGGCGATCTACGACTGGCTGGGGATGATCAAGCTTGATCGCGACTCGAACCTCCTGTGGAGCTTCTCCGGCCGCGCCCATCACGACATCGAGGTACTCGAGGACGGCCGCATCTACGTGCTCGAGGCCGAAGAGAGGAGCCGCCCGGAGCTGCGCCCGGACGGGCCGGTGTTCGACGACCTGATCACCGTGCTGGACCCGGACGGTCAGGTGCTGCGGCAGGTGTCGGTCCTCGATGCCTTCGAGAACTCTCGATATGCACTGCTGCTCGATCGCATGCCGAAGAACACCGACGACATCCTGCACACGAACACTCTCGAGGTGCTCGATGGCCGGCTGGCGGATCGTTCACCCGTGTTCAAGGCCGGCAACGTACTGATCAGCCCGAGGAACATCGATGTCATCGCCGTGGTCGACATGGAGGAAGAGCGGGTGGTTTGGGCTCTCACCGGGATGTGGAGCCGGCAGCACGACCCCGAAGTCCTCGACAACGGCAACCTGCTGCTGTTCGACAACCTGGGGCATCAAGGCGCATCCAAGGTGATCGAGCTCGATCCCCTGTCGCAGGCGATCGTGTGGTCGTACGAGGGGACGCCGGTGGAGGCCTTCCGGTCGACCGTGCTGGGCGCCAGCCAGAGGTTGCCCAACGGGAACACGTTGATCACGGAGTCTACCCGCGGTCGCGCCTTCGAGGTGGCGGCCGACGGAACCATCGTTTGGGAGTTCGTCAATCCCGAGAGGGCCGGCGACGACGACGGTCTGATCGCGGTCTTGTGCGAGATGCTCCGGCTGCCGCCCGATTTCCCTGTCGACTGGCTCGAGGGTTCTTAGCAGGCCCGCTGCCTGCCGCGCTCGGACGCGGGCGCTACCGAGTCATTCGCCGCCGGAGCTGTTCTCTTCGAGGAAACCGTTCTCCCGCAGCGCCTGGAGCAGCGCCTCGGCAACCTCGATCTGCACACTCTCGTTCGGGTGGGTATCGAGAGCGTTGACCACGAGGCTCTCCGGCGATCGGCCGGCCAACAGATCTCCCATGTCGACGACGGGAACACCTTCACGGACGAGCACCCTCTTGACCTTGTCGGTGAAGGCGGAGCTGGCCTCCATGCGGGCCATGTGGGGAAACAGCACGAACAGCAGTCGGATGTCGTTTTCCCGCGCGTGGTCGATCACCGCCCGGATCTCACCCTCGTGGATGCCCCAGACCTCCGGGTCCGCGTACGCCGACTCGGCGTAGCTCCAGTAGTTCTGGCCCATTCCCGCCGACCCGCGTGCAAATCGCCAGTACAGGTAATTCGCCATGTACGAGCGGTTCACGATCGGTCGCAACAACCCCGTCGGTCCCGGCGGGTAGATGTTCGGCCGCTTGTTCGCCGCCGCGGCCGCGTCATCGATGTCGTTGACGAAATACGAGACGATCAACACGTCGGGTGTCAGCGGATAGTTGCGGACTGCCTCCAGCTCGCGGCTGGTCGCCCAGCCGCCCTGGGCTGCAATACCCACCCTCCAGTCGTCGCCCAACGAATTTCCGAGAAGGTTCGCGAAGCGGTCGCGATAGTCGTTGATTCCGTGGCCGGCTACGAACGAGTCGCCGGTCACGAGGAGGAACTTGCGACCTTCCCGCACGGCGCTCTCGTGCTCGTCGTCGCGGTAGCCGAGCGAGTTGATCGGATGAAAGTAGGTGTCCAGCCACTTCCGGCCGGCCAGGGTGATGACGAACGCATCCGAGATGACGACCTGTCGGAACCCGAATTCGAGCGCCGACAGGCTCAGCAGGACGGTAAACAGGCTCACCGTGGCGTTGATGAGGAATCGCCGCTGCGGCGTGTCGCGCGTATAGACGAAGCGGAATATCAGGGCGATATTGACCGCGACGCTGATCAGGAGAAGGAAGGCGACCAGGAACATCGGCTCACTCGGCGGGCGAATCGGAATCGATATCGATCGGAGCGTCGCCGCTCCCGAAGAGACCTTGTCTCACCCGGGGCGCCGGCAAGTCAAGCAGAAAGCGGTGCTGCTCGATGTCGGGAGCTGCGCCAAGGCGGCGGCTCGGCCCCGCCTATCGCCGGTTCCCGGTCACTCGGATGGGCGATGATCGGGATCCGTTCGAGCGGGCCGAGACGGCTGTGCCGATCGATCGGCGGTTCGGCGATCGGATCCGCTGCGGGCGGGTTGCGAGGCTCGAAGCGTCATCACCATCCGCATGACCAGCGGTCGGGCCGGCGGTTCCTCGACCTCTGCGGGCCTTCGTTTGTCTTCCATGCTCCGCGCTCCTTCTTACGAGTGGGTCCTGCGGTTCGCAAGAAGGGACGTCTCCCGTCACCCGGATCCCTCAGGTAGGGCGGTGGTTCCGCCCGGCGGTCCCGAGAGCGATGCAGGCGAGCTGCTACGAGTCCGACCCGCCGGTGTCGCCACGGAGCATCGCCCTCGCCGCCTCGAGCATGTTGCGCCCCGCCGGGAAGCTGGCCCGTTCGAGCGCGTCGGCGATCGGCAACCAGACCATCTGTCGGCCTTCGAGCGCGGGCCCCGACGAGGGTGGCTCGCTCTCATCGCCGTCGCCACCACGGGTGAGGCGCGCGAGATAGTAGGCGCAGACCGCGTCGGTGGTCTTCATGGTGAACGCCTCGGTACCGAGGTAGGTGTCCACGCGAACGTCGAGTCCGGCTTCTTCGCGAACCTCACGCTCGGCCGTTCGCTCGGGCGATTCGCCCGGCTCGATGTGTCCCTTCGGCAGCACCCATTCGTCCGCTGCGCCGCGGGCGGTGACGAGCAGGAAGAGCTTCTCGTCACCGCTCCGGTACCATACGACCGCGCCTGCATGGGTGTGGCCGGAGGGCGTCGCGGCGGATCTACCGGGGGCGACGCTCACGTTCCCTCCGAAGCATGAGTCCGATTTCGATGGGCGCGTTTCGGCACGGCTTCAGACCTGGCCCGGCGAGATCACTTCGCCGTCATCGCCGATCTCGAACAGTGCCGATCGCGCCGCTCCCGCTTCGGCGTAGTCCGCCGAAACGGCGGCTGCGCTGCCGTACGCCCCTCGCAGCGAGCGTCCGCTGCGCCTGTTCTTGATCACGGCCCCCATATCGAAGGCGTCGGTTTCGGCCCAGGCCTCGGCGCCGGTCGCCACGAAGATCACCTGCCAGTTCTCTTCCTTCGACAGGCGGGTCAGCTCCTTCTTGACGTCGCGGGACGACCATTCGCGGCTGGAGTTTTCCTTTCCGTCGGTTAGCACCATGAGGATGTTCCGCTTCGTCTTGCGTGCCTCTCGGGCCCTGGCGAGGGCCATGCCGACGGCATCGTACAGGGGCGTACTGGCGCGCGGCACGTAGGTTGCTTCGTCCAGCTCCCGGACCTTCGACGCCGGGACGTTTTCCTGCAGAAGGTCGATCCCGCGCGTATCGAAGAGCCATACCCACCAGCGCTGGTGGGTCGCCCGGGTGTCGTTGAGGAAGCTGTTGAAGCCGCCGATGGCGTCATCGCGGATGCTTTGCATCGATCCGCTGCGGTCGATGACCACGTGTACGTTCATGGGTTCTTTCTTCATCTCGTGTCTCCTTCTTCTTGTTGGTCGCAGCTCCTGGCCGTGACCGCTTCAGATTTCGCCCTCGCGCACCCGCACCGGTTTCCCGTCCGCCGCTTTCAGCTTGATCACCGGTCCCGGTTTCACCGACTCGTTCTCGGGCAGGGGGGTGTCCCCCTTGTGCTCGCCGATCTCGCGCACGCTCTTCGTCGATTTCAGCGTGGTCGAGCCTGCGAGCGCCGTCCGGTCGCCTCCGTAGTAGTCGAACCACGGCATGCCGTAGTCGGCGTACTCGCGCGCCGTGAGCGGCGTTGCGGGGGGAGCCTCGCCGGTGATCGCCCGCCAGGTCAGCGAGTTGGCGATGTGCACGAAGCAGCGACTGCCGTTGCGGGTGTCCCAGTCCTCGAGGTGCTCGGCGTCTTCGAAGATTTCCTGTCGCATCGTGCCTCCGGGTGCCAGGCTCATGCCGACCGGTTTTTCGCTGGCTTCGGCGGAGGAGGTGAAGCAAACCATGCCCTCGAGGTCGCCGATGAGTCCCTCGCCGAGCGCCGCGGTCTTTTCCCGCCAGCGTGCGTAGGCCGACGCCTTCATCGGGTAGGCGACGACCTGTAGGCCCCCGTGACGGGCCTCGCCGGTCACCTGCTCCTCGACGGAGTAGCCGCTGCCGAGGGGCATGGCCACGAATTGCCTCACCTTGCCCTTCTCGATGCTATAGCCATCGAGCCACGGCTGATCGGGTGTCACCATGTAGTCCTGCGGGTCACGGTGCAGCCCTTCGCTCCATCGCTCACCGGTGATCGCGTTGATCTTGCCCGTCGCGACCTTGATCGCGAACGGATAGCGGCCGTGGAACTGCAGCCAGAGGGCCTCGGACTGGTACATCGGCAGCATGACGCCGCCGTGCCGTTCCCACATTTCCGGGAGACGCCCGGTGAAGTCGTCGACGTGACGCAGGGGAAAGGCCCCGAGTCCGGGAGGTAGGGGATAGACATCGCCGTCGTCCGGAATCCGCAACGTGCGCTGGAACTGGAGCGTCAGCCGGGCCCCCGAGTGAACCTCGGGGAAGCGAAAGCTCAATCGGTCGTGCTCGAGGTCAATCAAACGTTCATCCTCCCGTCTTCGCGGCAGGTCCACCCGCCGTGGAACGTCCTCCGGCCGGCTGCCTACCAATCGCCGTCGCGGACCTCGCGGACCAGCCGCAAGACGGCGTGGTCCGGCTGGTTCTTGAGCTCACGGATGAGCTGCGCGAAGAGCTCCGGACGCCGGCGGATGGCCTCCTGGAGGTCCGACGACACCTTGCCGGCCATGGCGAGGAGAGCGTCAGGGTTCTCGCCCAGCTCGTCGGCGATCTTGCAGACCGTCGATTCAGACGGCGGCGCCACCTCGCCGCGCTCGACCTTGCTGAGGTAGGAAGGCTCGACGCCGATCCGCCGTGCTACCTGGCGCACCGAGTAGCTCCGATCCTGCTTCCTCAGCAGTTCCCGCCGATTGCGGACGAACGGGCCGAACGCGCTCATGACGTGTAGTGTATACTAACAGGTACACATCCTGTCAACCGCAACGCCGAACAGGTGACCCGCCCGTCGCCCGTCGCCCACTTGACGGGCCCCTTCATACTACTCCTGGCGCAGCGCCGTGATCGGGTCGACTTCCAGGGCTCGCCGGGCAGGTAGGTAGCTGGCCAGCAAAGCCGTTGCGACGAGCACGATCGGCGTCGACAGATAGGTGAGCGGATCGAGTGTCCCGACCTGGTAGAGCAGGCTCTCCACCATGCGCGACAGGCCTGCTGCTCCAGCCAGGCCGCCAAGTCCGCCGAGCAGCACCGGGGTCAGCGCTCCGGTCAACACGAGGGTGAGAATCTCCCGGCGTTGCGCCCCGAGTGCGATGCGGATGCCGATCTCCTTCGACTGCATGCTCACCAGCCGGGCGATGAGTCCGTACGTCCCGAGGCCTGCCAGAACAAGGGCTATGGTGGCGAACAGTCCGACAAGCAGCATGTTGAAGCGCTCTCGCCCAATGGCATCGGCGAGCATCGTATCGAGCGTTCGGAGCCCATCCAGCGGTAGCTCCGCGTCGAGCGCCCACACCGTCGACCGTACCGTCTGGGCCAGGTTCGTGGCGTCTCCCTCCGGCTCGACCAGCATGACGACGTCCGACATGGGCACCTGCGGTATCGACACGTACATGGCCGGCTCGATGGCCTCGGTGGGGCCGTTGAAGCGTACGTCCCCGACGACGCCGACGATCTCCATCCAGCGCTCATCCTCGTCGCCGAGAAGGCGCTCCACGGTGGGAATTCGGATTCGCTGACCGACCGCCTCTGCTTGTGGGAAATACTGCGCCGCGAAGGCGCGGTTGACGACGACGACCGAAGGGTGGTCGGCGTCGTCCGTGCGCGTGAAGGTGCGACCCCGCAGCAGAGGGATGCCGACGGTCTCGATATAACCGGGAGTGACCGGTCGGAAACTGGCACCGAACCGCTCGCCGTCTGCCGGCGGAGGTCGGTTCTCGATGCGAAAGCCGTCGCCCCACCCCTTGCGAAGGGGGTGGTCGTAGCCGAACGCCACCGAGGCCACCCCGGGCGACGCGACAAGGGCGGCCTCGGTCCGGTCGAAGAACGCCAGCACCTCGGCGGACGTCGGATAGCGGCTCTGCGGCAGGGATATCGGGACGGCTACCACACCGGCAGCGGAGAAGCCCGGATCGATCCTCTTGATGTGCACGAAGGTGCGCACGAGCAACCCGGCGCCGACAACGAGCATGACCGCCATGCATGCCTGCGCCGCCACCATCACGCCGTGGGTCCGGCGCCGCCCTCCGTCCGCGGTGAGCCCGCGGGCACCTTGGCGCAGCTGCGAAAGCATGCCCGACCGCGTCGCCAGGATCGCCGGCGCGACGCCGAGGGCCACGCCGGCGGTGACCGCAACGGCAATGGCGAACGCCAGGACCGGCAGGTCCAGCGTCACTTCGTTCATGCGAGGGATCTGGAAGGGGACGAGGCCCTTGATCGTGTCGATGGCGGCGTAGGCGACGGCGATCCCCGCGGCGGCGCCCGTCGCGGCAAGGAGCAGGCTCTCGACCACGCTCTGGCGGACGAGTGTCCATCGCCCGGCGCCGAGAGCGGCGCGCACGGTCGTTTCCGCGTGGCGAGCGTCGGCGCGCGCAAGCATGAGGCCGGCCACGTTGATCACGGCGATGATCAACACCACGGCGACCGTCCCCATGAGGACCATCAGCGCCATGCGCGTCCCCCCGAGGATCTCGTCGGCCAGAGGGTCGACCCGGAATCCCTCGCCGGCGACGATCGGATACTGCTCCGCGATCGAAGCAGCCAGCGCGTCGACCGCATCGCCCGCCTGCTCCATGGTGACGTTCTCGCCCAGCCGTGCGATGACACCGAGAACGTGGGAGCGGCGGTTGGCGTAGAACTCATCGGTGAGGCGCAGCGGTACAAGGAAATCGTGGTTGTTCGGAGTGAACGGGATGGTTCCGTTGACCGTAGCGTATGTCGGGTACACGCCCCGCGGCAGGACCCCGACGACCTCGAACGGACGGCCGTCGAGGTTGACCGTCTGGCCGAGGATCTCCGGGTCAGCGGCAAACCTGCGGTCCCACAGTTCCTCACCGAGGATGATGACGTCCGGCCCGCCGACGGTCTCGTCGTTGGCGTTGAAGGCGCGCCCGACGACGGGCTGGATACCGAGCACGTCGAAGTAGTCGGCGCTCACCCTGCCGCCGGTGATCAACTCGGGGGTTTCCGATCCGAGCAGCGTTGCGCTGGAGATTCCGAACGCCGCGGCACCGTCGAAGACATCGGCCAGGTCGCGTACGTCGACGAAGTTGCCCGGAGTCATCCGGCCACGGTTTCCGTTGTCGAGCTCGTATTGCCAGACCGACGCGATGCGCTCCGGCTCGGCGTAGGGCAGCGTGTCCAGAAGGACTCCCTTGACGACGGAGAAGATTGCGGTGTTCGCGCCGATCCCGACGGCCAGCGTCAGGACGACCACGGCGAAGTAGCCCGGATTGGCGCGGAACGTGCGCAGCGCATAGCGCAGCTCGCCGAAAGCACGGTCGATCATCTCGGAGAATCCCCCTGTTGGTCGGTTGGGTCGGATCGGCGGCTTGATACCTCGCATCGCGGACGTGGCGGGCCCCGACCGTGTGGTGCGGGCGGAGGCGGGAGGGGAAGAACGAGCATCTCGCCGTGCCTTGATGGCCAGGGGACCGATCTCGGCGCAGGCGCGAAGTGCGAACCCGAGGGCGGAGAGTCGGCCCCGGCGGAGGCAGCGGTCGTCGTATATCTCGGCGAATACCTGCCGCATCTCCGCCCGCGCAGTCGGTCCGATGCTGGCCGGATACGAACGCAGCAGAAGCGCGTAGAGGCGGGTCCAGAGCGTCTTCGAGTCGCTCACGCCCCGCCATCCTCCACCAGGTTTTGCGAAGCCGCGGCCTGCACCATGCGCTTCATGCGGCCGGCCTCGGCCGCAGCGACGCGGCGGCCGAACGCGGTTATTCGATAGTTGCGCCGCCGGTTCGCGCTCCCTTCGGACGACGGGCTCGCGGCGGCCCGGGCGATCAGTCCCGCGGCGGTCAGGCGCTGCAGAATCGCATAGAGGTTCCCGGGGAGGAGGCTGATCTGCCCGTCGGTTCTTTCCTCGATGCCCTTCACGATGGCGTAGCCGTGGCTGACCCCTTCGGCGAGCACGAGCAGCACGCCGAACTCGACGGCGCTCATCGGCAAGTGATCGTTGACGTTCTTCTTGTGCTTGTCCATCAGCTCGAGTACCTCGGCAACAGGTTGTAATAGACCTCAGTATACTGAGATCAAGCATACTGTCAAGAAGCACACAGCCGGCGAGCGAGACACAGCCGGCGAGCGAGACGCGCCCGGCGAGCGAGACGCGGCCGGCGGGGGAGGTACGCGCCACGGCCGGCGGGTTGTGGGTGAAGAACGGAGGTACGGGGCGGCGCGACGAGGTCGTTTGCCGGGTGTGGCGTGTTTGTCAACCACCCCGCTCGCGGGCATCATGGGGCTGCCCGGGCTGCGGTCGGCGGTACCCCTGCCGACCGCTTCATCCGACCGGCGCACAACACCGGAGAGGCCGTCATGGAGAGGATCGTCGAATGCGTGCCCAACTTTTCCGAGGGGCGCGACGAGGGGATCATCAAGGAGATCACGGACACGATCGAGGAGGTCGCGGGCATCCAGCTACTGGACGTCGATCCGGGAGCCGCCACCAACCGCACCGTCGTGACCTTCGTCGGGTCTCCCGAGGACGTCGCCGAGGCCGCGTTCCGCGCCGCGGAGCGCGCCGCGCGCCTCATCGACATGCGCGACCATCACGGCGCCCATCCGCGCTTCGGAGCGACCGACGTTCTGCCGTTCGTGCCGGTAGCCGGGGTGACAATGGAAGACTGCGCGCAGATCGCCCGCGACGTTGGCCGGCGCATCGGCGATGAGCTGGGGATCCCCGTCTATCTCTACGAGCACGCAGCCTCGCGGCCGGAGCGCCGCAACCTGTCGCGGGTCCGCGCCGGTGAATACGAGGGCCTGGAAGAGAAGCTCGCCGACCCCGAGTGGAAGCCGGACTTCGGCCCCGCCGAGCTGAACGCCCAGGCCGGGGCGATCGCCGTCGGGGCGCGCGAGTTCCTCATTGCCTACAACATCGATCTGAACACGACCGAGCGCAAGTACGCCAACGAGATCGCCTACGTGCTGCGGGAGCGCGGCCGCTGGAAGCGCACCGGCAACACCGAGCCGTTCTACTACAAGGGTGAGATCGTCCGATTTCCGCAGGACGGCAGTTATCCGTGCGGGCCCTGCGACTTCGTCGGGGAATCCTTCGAGGACCTCGAGGAACACTACGCCGAGGAGCACGACGGTGACCTCAGAGCCCGGTACGAGGCGTTGGGGATCGACCCGGACGACCCCACGGGGCCGGTGTTCGCCGACGGCATGTTCAAAGACGTCAAAGCGATCGGCTGGGTGGTCGACGACTACCAGCGGGCGCAGATCAGCATCAACCTCACCAACTACAAGGTCAGCCCGGCGCACGAGGTGCTCGAGGCCGCCCGGGCGGAGGCGACGAAGCGAGGGATCGTCGTCACCGGATCCGAGATCGTCGGCGTGGTTCCGTACGACGCGATGCGCGAGTCGGCACGCTTCTACCTGCGACGGATGCGCAAGTCGACCGGGATCCCGGTGCCCGACCTGGTCGAAACGGCGATTCAATCGCTCGGCCTGCGCGATGTGGCACCGTTCGACCCGGCCGAGAAAGTTCTCGGAATGCCGCGGGTCGACGGACCGCTGGTGCAGCGGAAGACCTTCGATTTCGTCGACGAGGTTTCGCGCGACTCCCCGGCCCCCGGCGGGGGTTCGGTGGCGGCCCTGGCCGGCGCCCTGGGGAGCGCCCTGGCGGCTATGGTTGCCAACCTCTGCAGCAGCAAGGGCGAGTTCGACGATCAGTACGAGAGCTTGTCGGCGCTCGCCGATCGTGCCCAGCAGGTCAAGGATGCGCTGGTGCGCGGCGTCGACGACGATACGGCCGCCTTCGACAAGGTGCTGGAGGGGATGCGCATGCCGCAGGACACCGAGGAAGAGCGGCAGCAGCGCGGGCGAGCGATGCAGGAGGGCTACAAGGTAGCCACTCGAGTGCCGCTCGCTACCGTCGAGCAATGCCGCGACGCCTTACGGCTGTGCGAGGAGATGGCGCCGATCGCCGACCCGAACATGGTCAGCGACGTCGGCACCGGCGCGCTGCTGGCCCACGCCGGCGCGCGCGCCGCGGCCTACAACGTGCGCATCAACCTTCCGCAGATCAGCGACAGCGAGTTCGAAGGGGAAATCCGCGCGACGCTCGCCGGCCTTCTCGAGGAATGCGACGGGTTGGCTTCGTCGGTCTCGGCGGAGGTCGAAAGGGCGCTCGACAGCTAGCGGCTAGGCCTCGCCGGCGATCTCGTTGCGTAGGCGGGCGAGCTCGTCGGACAAACGCCGGGGCCCGGATTCCAGCGCCGCCATGTCCCCGGCCTTCCCGGCGGACTCGAGCTCGAGCGCGAGCGCCCAGATCCTGCCTGCGCCCACGGTCGCCGCGGCACCCTTTATGAAGTGGGCCTGGCGACCGGCGCCGTCTGCGTCCGCCGCGCTCACCCGCGAGGCAAAGACCTCGATGTGCGAGGGCGTTTCGCTGAGGAAATCCTGCGCGATCTCGTCCGCCAGTTCCTCGTCGCCCATCACCCGCTCGAGCAGCCCGTCGCGGTCGAAGACGGGTCGCGGCGCGCTGTCGTGTTCGTCAGCTGCGGACATCTTTTCGGTGCCTCCCTGGGGCCTAGTGGATGTAGCGGTTCACCAGGCTCTCGAAGAGCTCCTGCTTGCCGCTCTTCGCCTCGGGCTCGCCGAGCTGCCCTGCCAGCGCTGCCAGCTCGATGAGCCCGACCTCGCCGCGCTCGAATCGGGCGCCGTGATCGTCGTCGTAGCTCGCGTACCTCTCCGACCGCAGCCGGCGGTAGTCGGACTCCTCGAGGATCTCGTGTGCGATGACGAAGCCACGGGCGAGGGTGTCCATCGAGTTGATATGTCCGATGAACAGGTCTTCCGGGTCGATGGACGCACGGCGGATCTTGGCGTCGAAGTTCATCCCGCCACGGCCGATTCCACCCGCCTCGATGAGCGCGAGCATCGTTCGGACCGTGTCCTGGAGATCGTGCATGAACTCGTCCGTGTCCCAACCGTTGTGGGGGTCGCCCTGGTTCACATCGAGGCTGCCGAGCAGCCCGGCATCCGCCGCGCGGCGAATCTCATGCGCGAACGTATGCCCGGCGAGCGTCGCGTGGTTGTTCTCGATATTGATCTTGAAGTCGTCGACGAGCCCGTGTTCGTGCAGGAAGGCGATGAGTGCGGCGACGTCGTAGTCGTACTGGTGTTTGGTCGGCTCCATGGGCTTCGGCTCGATCAGGAACGTACCATCGAAACCATGCGAGCGGCCGTAATCTCGGGCTTTCTTCAGAAACGTCGCCAGGTGGTCGACCTCTCGCTTCATGTCCGTGTTCAGCAGCGAGAAATAGCCCTCGCGCCCGCCCCAGAAGACGTAGTTCTCACCCCCGAGGGCGATCGTCGCGTCGATCGCCGCCTTTACCTGCGCCCCGGCGTGCGTGACGACGCGGAAGTCCGGATTGGTGGCCGCCCCGTTCATGTATCGCGGGTGCGAGAACAGGTTGGCCGTCCCCCAGAGGAGTTGCACACCCGAAGCGTCTTGCTTGCTTCGGGCCAACGTCACCATCTCGGCCAGGTTGTCCTCTGATTCCGCCGGCGATTCTCCCTCCGGCGCGAGGTCTCGGTCGTGGAAGCAGTAGAACGGAGCTCCGAGCTTGGTGATGAACTCGAACGCCGCATCGAGTCGGCTTCGCGCTGCCGCCATCGGGTCGTCGCCCTCGTTCCAGGGCATCGGGCGGGTGGCGGTGCCGAACGGATCGGCGCCGGTGGCGCAGAACGAGTGCCAGTAGGCGATAGCGAATCGCAGGTGATCGCGCAGCGGCTTGCCGCCCACCGACCGCTCCGCGTCGTAGTGCTTGAACGCCAGCGGGTTGTCGGAATCGGGGCCCTCGTAGGCAACGACGCCGATTCCGGGGAAATACTCTCGGGATCCGATGAGCGGCTGTTTCGACATGGCGCCCATAGGGTTATCCGGAACGGTCACTTCCGCAACAACGTCCCCGCCACCTCGCGCCGCCGACGCTGCCGCTCCGCGGTAACGGACGCTACCCGCTTCGCGCCAAACAACCCAGCAGGCCGCGCGAGCGGCGGGTTCTTGAGAGGGGGCCGAAACTGTGGTCCAATCGGCTCACCCTGTCGCAAGCGATGGTGAGCTATGGCATCCGATTCCGGGCCTGAATCCCGCCGGCACCCGGCGAAGACGGGCGACAATGACACGTCGATCGACCGGCGCAGCTTCCTCGGCTACGGCGCGGCCGCCGGTGCGGGCGTCGTCGTGTCCGGCATGGTCCCGCGGCAGGCGGCGTCGAGCGCCCAGTCCGAGGACATCAACGTCGCCCTGATCGGCGCCGGCGCCCAGGGTCAGGTCCTGCTGGACTCCTGCTTGAAGATCCCGGGGTTGCGTTTCAAGGCGGTCTGCGACATCTGGACGGATTTCAACCAGCGCCGGGCGGTCGGACTGCTCGGCCGCTACGGGCACGAGGTGACCGGGTACGTCGACCATCGCGAGATGCTGGCGGAAGTGCAGGACCTCGACGCCGTGATCATCGCGACGCCCGATTTCTGGCACGCGCGGCAAACGATCGACTGCCTCGAGGCCGGCCTGCACGTCTACTGCGAGAAGGAAATGGCCCACTCGCTCGAGGACGCCCGCCGTATGGTGATCACCTCGAGACAGGCCGGGAAGTTGCTGCAGATCGGGCACCAACGACGCAGCAACCCGCGGTACATCCATTGCAACGACCGATTGATCGAGGAAGCGAGCATCCTCGGCCGGATCACCACGGTCAACGCGCAGTGGAACCGTTCGGTACAGCCGGATCTGGGCTGGCCCGAGCGGTATCCGATTCCGGCCGAGATCCTGAGCCGCTACGGCTTCGAGTCGATGCACCAGTTCCGCAACTGGCGCTGGTACCGTGCCCTCGGCGGCGGACCGATCGTCGATCTCGGGTCGCACCAGATCGATATCTTCGGCTGGTTCCTCGACGCCGTGCCGCAGTCGGTGATGGCGAGCGGCGGTACGGATTACTACGACCGCGCCACGCACGAGTGGTACGACAACGTCATGGCGATTTACGAGTTCGGCACCGACGAGGGCGTCGTCCGGGCGTTCTACCAGACGTTGACGACCAACAGCAGCGAGGGCTACTTCGAGACCTTCATGGGCGACGAGGGAACGCTCATCATCTCGGAATCAGGGGGGCGGGGACGCGTGTATCGGGAGCCGGGGGCGCCGGACTGGAGCCGTTGGGTCGAGCTCGGGTACCTCGAGTCGGTGGAAGGAGAGACCGCCGGCGCCGCCGACAGCGCGGTACTCGACGTGCGGGAAACGATCGCCCCGCCGGAGTACGGCATCCCCGTCGAGTTCACCGACCCCTATCACAAGCCCCATCTGGAAAACTTCTTCAACGCTGTCCGCGGCCGCGAAGAGCTGACCTGTCCGGGTGAGGTGGGGTACGAGACCGCGGTCGCCGTGCTGAAGGTCAATGACGCCGTCGAAAGCGGCACCAAGCTCTCGTTCGATCCTTCCGAGTTCTCCGTCTGAGGCCGACGCAATGATCCCGACCGACAAGCGTTTCCTGTTTCTGCTCGCCGGCGTGCTGTTGTGCGCCGGCCTCGATGTCGGTGCCATCGCGGCGATCGCCCAGGAGATGGTGCCGATCGAGCTCGAGCTGCCCCAGCCGATGTTCGTCGGAACGCCGCAGAACTTCCGCGTGCCCAATCTCGAGAAGCCTCTCGGCCGGCCGAGGCCACCGTTTCTCGCCCCCGCCGGGACCACGAACGTGGCCCTGGGGAAACCGGTCTCGAGCAGCGACGAGCTGCCGATCATCGGCGAGCTGGAGCAGATCACCGACGACGACAAGGAGGCCGCCGACGGCAGCTACGTCGAGCTCGGGCCGTTCCGGCAGCATGTCACCGTCGATCTGGAAGCGACGCACACGTTGTACGCCATCGTCGTGTGGCACTACCACAAGCAGGCTCGTGTCTACCGCGACGTCGTCGTGCAGGCGTCGAACGACCCGGACTTCGTCACCGGTGTGACGACGCTCTACAACAACGACGACGACAACTCGTCCGGGTGGGGCGTCGGTACCGACCTGCACTACGTCGAGACCTCGGAGGGCAGATTGATCGACGCCCGCGGGGTCGAGGCGCGCTACGTCCGTTTTTACAGCAACGGCAGCACCAGCAACGATCTGAACCACTACATCGAAGTGGCGGTCTACGGTGTCTCTGCCGAATGACGTAAGGCCGCTCCACCTCCTCCTCTTCGTAGTCGTCATCGTCGCCGCGGCCGGGTTGCGGCTTCCCGGTCTGGCCCTGCGGCCCATGCACACGGACGAGGCCGTCCATGCGATCAAGTTCGGCGAGATCCTCGCCGGCGAGGGCTACCACTATGACCCGGTCGAGTATCACGGCCCGACGCTCAACTACCTGACGCGGGTTCCGGCGTGGATCGCCGGGGCGAATCGTCTCGCCGACCTCGACGAGGCCATGCTGAGAATCGTGCCGGCCGTATTCGGCGTCGGGATCGTCGTGCTGCTGGCCTTGTTTTGGCCCGGCATGGGCGGAGGGGCGATCCTGTTCGCGGCGCTATTGACCGCGGTGTCGCCGGCGATGGTCTTCTACAGCCGCTACTACATCCAGGAGACCCTGCTGGTTTTCTTCTCCCTGGCGCTGATCGCCGCGGGCTATCGGTACGGTCGTGCGCCGTCCGTCGGCTGGGCGCTGGCGGCCGGGGCCGGCCTCGGGCTGATGCACGCCACCAAGGAAACAGCGGTCCTTGCGGTGGTGGCGATGCTGCTGGCATGGGGAGCGGTGCGCGTGAGCCGGCGGACGGAGCCGAGCGGGGCGGAACAGGCGTCGCGACCGGAATGGATCCCGCACGCGCTGCTCGCCGCCGCCGTCGCGATCTCCGTTTCGGCCATCTTGTACTCCTCGTTCCTGAGCAACCCGCGGGGTGTCGTCGACTCTTACGGCACCTACCTCAACTACCTGGGCAAAGCCGGCGCCGACGGAGTCCACGTCCAACCCTGGTACTACTACCTGCGGATGCTGGCCTATTTTCGCCTTCCACCCGGTCCCGTATGGACCGAGGCACTGGTGCTGGTGCTCGCTTTCATCGGCGTCGGCGCCGTGGCGACGGGGCGTCGCATCCCCGGCATCGATCGGGACCTGTCGCGATTCTTCGCCGTGTACGGGCCCGCTCTCCTGGTGATGTACTCGCTCATCCCGTACAAGACGCCGTGGAGCATGCTCGGGGCGTTGCACGGATTGATCCTTCTTGCGGGTATCGGCGCCGTTGTCTTGTTGGACCTGGCCGGCGGCAGGGCGGCCGGCTTGGCGGCGTTGATGGTTCTCCTTCTTCTCTGCGCCCATCTCACCGTCCAGTCGTACCGTTCCACGCACGGCTATCGGGCCGACCCGAGCAACCCTTACGTCTATTCACACCCGGGAGAAGACGTTCTGCGAATCGCGGAGCGGGTGCAGGCCTTTGCCGACGTTCACCCGCGGGGGAACGCCGTGCACGTCGAGGTGGTCAGCCCGGGGAGCGACTACTGGCCACTGCCGTGGTACTTGCGGCGATTCCCCCGCATCGGATGGTGGGAAACTGTCGACATGGAGACGCCTGCGGCGCCCTTGATCCTGGCGGCGCCGAGCGTCGAAGACGACCTGCTGCGAAAGCTCTACGAGGTGCCGCCGCCGGGCGAGCGGCGGCTGTACGTCCCGCTCTTCGATACCTATCGAGAGATTCGTCCGACCGTCGAGATACGCGGGTACGTCTCCAAGGAGTTGCGCGATGCGTTCGACAGGCGGTCAGCTGAGGCCGCCGCCGGCGGGCCGGCCCGGTGAGCGACCTGCCCCGGTGAGCGATCTGCGCGCGTCCGGCCACGGCATCTCGGTCGATGCTCCCGCGCCGGATGTCCGCCGCTTTGCACACAACGCCATGGCGACGGTCTTCGAGATCGCCGTGGTTCATGCCGACCCGCAGTACGCGGCGCAATGCGCGCACGAGTGTTTCCGCGAGATCGATCGACTCGAGGGGGTGCTGAGCCGCTACCTCGCCAACAGCGATATCACCCGGATCAACCGCGCCCCGGTCGGCCGGCCCGTGCAGGTGGGCCTCGATACGCTTGCCTGCCTGCGGCACTGCGTCGATCTCCATCGTGCGACCTTCGGGGCCTGCGATGTCACCATCGGCTCGCTGCTGGATGCCGTTTCGGGGAAGAAGCCGCCGGAGTATCCGGGATCGGCTCCGACCGATGCCGCGTCGCCCGAGCGTATTCTGCTCGATGAGCCGAACCACACGGTCACCCGGTTGGTGGAGAGCGTGTGCATCGATCTGGGGGGATACGGCAAGGGGTACGCCGTCGACCGGGTGGCCGAGATCCTCGTCGATTGGAGCGTCGAGTCGGCTCTGGTTCACGGCGGAACCAGCTCTGTTCTCGCGCTCGAGGCGCCCCCCGGGGCGCGCGGGTGGCAGGTCACGCTGCGTGACCCCGGAGACCGCGAGCAGGTGGTCGGCAGATTCCATCTGCGTCACGTCGCGGTAAGCGGGTCGGGGCTTCGCAAGGGGGCACACATCGTCGATCCGCGAACCGGCCGGCCGGTGAGCGAGACGTTTGCGTCGTGGGCCGTCACGCCGACGGCGGCGCGCGGGGATGCGCTGTCGACCGCCTTCATGATCATGTCCGAAGACGAGATTCGCGCCTACCGGGGCGACGATCCGGGGACGCGCGGCATCGTCATCCGCCGCAATCCTGCCGACGACGGGCGCGCCGTCCTCAGGTTCGGCGATTGTCGTGACCTGGAGCGCCCCTGACCCCCGAGGTTGAAGCACGGGGTAGGTTGAAGCATGAGGCACGTTGAAGCAGTCTTGGGGCCTCTCGAAACCGCAGCGGAGAAAGCCCGATGCCCGACGGCAACCGTTGGAGCCGACGCCGATTCCTGAAACGTTCCGCCGGCGCGACGGTGGCGGGGCTCGGCTTTCCGGCCATCGTCCCTTCGCACGTGTTCGCCGCCCGCGGCGGCGTCCTGCCGAGCGAGACCCTAACGGTGGGCTGCGTCGGCATGGGCAACATGGGGGGCACGGACATGCGCAGCTTCCTGTCGCAGCCCGATGTGCGCGTGGTCGCGGTGTGCGACGTTGATGCCGAGCGGCTCGAACGGGCCAAGGGCCAGGTCGATGCCGGATACGGCAACGGGGACTGTGCCGCCTACGGCGACTTCCGCCGGATCGTCGAGCGCGACGACATCGACATCGTGCAGATCACCACGCCCGATCACTGGCACTCCATCATCGCGGTTGCCGCGGCCAAGGCCGGCAAGGACATCTACGGAGAGAAGCCCCTGTCGCACACGCTGCGGGAAGGCCGGGCGATGTGCGACGCCGTGCAGCGATATGGCCGCGTCTGGCAAACGGGCAGCTGGCAGCGTTCGGAGCCTGATTTTCGCTTCGCCTGCGAGTTGGTTCTGAACGGGCGCATCGGGAAGGTTCGCCACGTCGACGTCGGGTTGCCCCAGGGTTTCAGCAGCGACCCGGGGGACGAGGGAGAGACGGTCACGAGCCCGCCGCCGGGGCTCGACTACGATTTCTGGCTCGGCCCGGCGCCGTACGCCGATTACGTACCTGCCCGCGTCCACTGGAACTGGCGCTGGAACCTGGAATACGGCGGCGGCCAGCTGCTCGACTGGGTCGGGCATCACGTCGACATCGCCCACTGGGGCCTGGGCCTCGATCGAACGGGACCGGTTGAGGTCGAGGGTGTCGGCGAGTTTCTCGACGAAGGACTGTGGAACGCCGCCACCACCTACCGGGTCGATACCCGCTATGCGAACGGGATCACCATGACGATCGCCGGGGGGGATCCGAACATCGTCATGGGGACGAAATGGATCGGCGACGACGGCTGGGTGTGGGTGAGCCGGGGCGGCATCGACGCCGAGCCGGCGTCGCTGTTACAGGAGAGGTTCGGTGCCGACGAGATCCGGCTGGCCCACGTCGGCAGCCCGGTGAGCGTCGAGGATCACACGCGGAATTTCCTCGATTGCGTCAGGACGAGGGCGACGACGTTGGCGCCTGCCGAGGTTGCGCACCGGTCGGCGACGCCCGGGCACCTGGGCATCATCTCCATGCTTCTGGGGCGGAAGTTGCGTTTCGACCCTGATACCGAGCAGATCATCGACGATCCCAGCGCATCGCGAATGCTCGGCAAGGCGATGCGCTCTCCCTGGACCTTGGAGTGATGGGCGTGACGCCGAGGGCCCGCCGGGTTGTGACGCCGATCGCCTGTCGGGTCGCGACGACGAGGGCCCGTCGGGTCGCGACGGCGTTCGTGGTCTCTTTGTTTCTCGCGACGCTCCCGGCAGCGCCATCGATGGCGGCATCGTCTCCGACCGCCGAGGGCGGGCAGGGCGACGAGTTCGAGGCCGCGCTCCAGAGGACGCTGGAGACGGTCGCCGGCTACGAGCTCGGCGACTCGCGCCAGCCGTTGGCCGACCTGCGAAGGCTCGTTCTGGCGGCGCAGGAATCCCCGGCACGCCGGGCGCTGGCGGAGGAACGAATGGTCGCGTTCCTCGCCGCCGAGGCGACGCCGGCGGGCACGCAGGTCGTTGCCGAGCAGCTCGGGCTCGTCGGGACGGCCGCGGCAGTCCCGGCGTTGGTACGACTGCTTCGCCGGGAGGCGACGGCGGACGCCGCTCTCTACGCCCTCCAGCGCATACCCGATCCTTCGGTCGACGCGGCCATGCGGGCGGCGCTGCCGGATGCTCCGCCCGGTGCTCGCGTAGGGATCGTCAACGCTCTCGGCGAGCGAAAAGACCCGGAGGCGGTGCCGGCGCTGGCCGTCATGATCGAGGGAGACGACGCGTCGGCCGCGCGAGCAGCGGCAATCGCGCTCGGAAAGATCGGCGGCGAGGAGGCGGCCGATGCGTTGGCCGCGGCTCGAGCGGGAACCCGCGGCGAGCTGCACCGACTCGTTGTCGACGCCTACCTCCGGTGTGCCGATCACTTCGTGTCTGCGGGAGCCATCGGGAGGGCGGTGTCCATGTATCAGGACGTCTACGACAATCAGGACGCAACCGACGCGCGCATCGCTGCACTACGCGGGCTCGTGCGAGCCGACGACGTCAATGCCGTCGCTGTCATCCGGTCGGCGCTCGCTCGCGACAACCGAGCGCTGCAGTCTGTCGCAGCGGGGCTCGTACGCGAGCTACCGCCGGGAGCCGACGTGGGCGTCCTGGTCGCGGCCGTCCCCGTTCTCGCCCCCGCGACGCAGGTGCAACTACTGTCGGCCCTTGCCGAGCGTCGGGAAGCTGCCGCGTATCCGGCCGTGATCGTTGCCATCGAGCATCACGACGACGAAGTCCGCGCAGCCGCGCTCAACGCCCTTGCAACCCTCGGGGGTGCCGGGGATGTCGAGCGGCTGGCCGGGCATGCGGCCGCGGCGCGAACCGCCGGCGACCGGGAGGCCGCCAGGCAGGCGCTCGCCTTCCTTCCCGGCGCGGCGATCAACGCGGAGATCATCGAGCGCGTGCCGGAAGCATCGGCGGCAGTGCGGGCCGAGTTGGTCGGTGCGCTCGGGCGCCGCTATGCGACGGAGGCGACCGAAGTGGTGCTCGGCACGGCCGCGGACCCCGACAGAGCGGTTCGGGTGGAGTCGTTGAGAGCGCTGGCGATCATCGCCGAGCCTGCCGTGGTCGACCGGGTGACGGGCCTCTTGCTGGTCGAGTCCGACGCGGCGGTGCGTAGCGAAGCCGAACGCGCCGTCGCGCTCGTTGCTCGCAAGAATCCCGAGCCCCGCGGCCGGGCGTCGGGCATCTTGGCGGCCCTGAGCTCCGCAACCGATAGCGACGTCCGCGCCTCCCTTATCAGCGTGCTCGGCAGGGTGGGAGACCCGTCGGCTTTGCCGGCGATTCTGGCCGAGCTGCACGGGGCCGATATCGCCTACCAGCGCGCCGCGATCAACGCCTTGTCGGTGTGGCCGGACGCCGGTCCTGCCTCCGACCTTCTCGCCGTCGCCCGGACCGCGGAAGATCGAACCACCGGGATTCTGGCCTTGCGCGCCTACGTCGACGTCCTGCGCCGCGGGGTCGAGCGGGATGACCCGGACTCGGTGGGCTCGTTCCTCTCCGCCATGGAGCTTGCTACCGAGCCGCAAGAGAGGCGCATGGCGCTGGCCGGGCTGGGAGACCTGCGATCGGTGGCCGCGCTCGCCGCGACCGTGCCGTATCTGGACGACCCCGAGCTGAAGGGCGAAGCGGAGGCCGCGCTGCGCGGCCAGGTCAATTGGCTGCGGCGGCTCGACGATCCGTTGCGGCAGGAGCTGCTGGACGAAGCGCTGCGCCGGGACCTCGGGATCATCCGCGAGAAGGCGGTCGACGAGCGACTGCTCGAGTGGGTAGAGGAGGTGTTGGCCTCGGGGCGCGAACGCCCGTAGCCGCGCGATGCTGAGGCGCCGGGCCGCAGTGCCGCAACCACGACCATCGGGTTAGGGGACGCGCGGAAGCGATCCTCAACGCCGCGACCGCTCGCGAATTCGACGCCGATACCGGCGCCGGATGCGCCAGATGTCCAGCGGCGCGCGGATGAAATCCCCCGCCCGTAGCTTCGAACCGGGGACGTCGAGCCAGCGTTGCAGCGGCACCTCGAGGATGGCGCGGTTCGGCTCGGCGTCGTCGCCGCGATGGATCAGCCAGCGCGCCAGAATCTCGACATCGAAGGCCCATCGGGTGAGGAAGGGCTCGGCGAACAGTGCCCGCAGCGAAGTACCGCCACGGAACAACTTGGCGCCACACTGCGTGTCGTAGACGGGTATGCCGAGAATCGACGAGACCGCGGTGGCGGCGACGCGGCCGAAGTAGTGGCGCAGCTCGGAGCGCTCGATCCGGGTGCCCATGAGCTTCACCCGGGAGCCCATGACGATCTCCAACTCGGGATTCTCCGTCATCCTGCAGCGGAAATCATCGATGTCGGAGAGCGGGGTGGCGAGGTCGGCATCCCAGAAGCCGACCAGACCCGTCCCGCGATCCAGGACGTCGAGGAAGCCGCGGCGCACTGCCTCCGCCTTGCCATGGTTGCCGTCCAGGGCCAGCGTGCGAATGCTCTCGGGAAGTCGCCCGGCCGTTGCCTCGATGATTGCGGCCGTCTCGTCGGTGCTGCCGTCGTCGACGAGTATCAACTCGATCCCGTCACGCTCTCGCGCGAAGCTCACCAGGGCGTCCGGATCGAGCCGAGACGCTTCGTTGAAGCACGGCATGACGATGGCGGTCGTCTCGAGGCCGGCGCTCGTCCGGCCGTTCCTCTGCGATTCGTTCGCGGTCAAGTCCGTCCCCGTGTTGAAGGTGCCGGTTCGAGCAACTACATTCGGCCTTCCTGACCCGGAGGAGAATATGCCAAGACCCGTCACCTTGTTCACCGGCCAGTGGGCCGACCTGCCTTTGGAGGAGCTGGCCGCGAAGGTCGCCGCCTGGGGATTCGACGGCCTGGAGCTCGCCTGCTGGGGGGACCACTTCGAGGTCGACAAGGCTCTGGCCGACGACAGTTACGTGCGCGCCAAGCGGGATCTACTGGATTCTCACGGGCTCTCGTGCTCGGCGATCAGCACCCACCTGGTCGGGCAGTGCGTCTGCGATCCGATCGACGAGCGGCACCGGGCGATTCTTCCGGAGAGGATCTGGGGCGACGGCGACCCCGAAGGTGTGCGGCAGCGGGCTGCACAAGAGGTCATCGATACGGCGCGAGCCGCCGAGCTCTTCGGCGTCGGCGTGGTCAACGGCTTCACCGGCAGCAGTGTCTGGTCGAAGCTGTACTTCTTTCCGCCGACGACCCAGGAGGATATCGACGCCGGCTACCGGGACTTCGCCGATCGTTGGGCCCCGATCATGGACGCTTTCTCGGCCGGCGGCATACGTTTCGCCCTCGAGGTGCACCCGACGGAGATCGCTTACGACATCCATACGGCCCGTCGCGCCCTCGATGCGATCGGGAACCATCCGGCCTTCGGCTTCAACTTCGATCCCTCGCACCTGGTGCACCAGTTCGTCGATCCCGCGGTGTTCATCGACGAGTTTGCGGCGCGCATCTTCCACGTGCACGTCAAGGACGCTCGCGTGCAGCTCGACGGGCGCCGCAGCATCTTGGCGTCACATCTCGATTTCGGCGACCCCGGAAGGGGCTGGGACTTCGTCTCTCCGGGGCGTGGTGACGTGGAGTGGGATCCGATCATCCGGGCGCTCAACCGCGCCGGCTACGACGGTCCGCTCTCGGTGGAATGGGAGGACAGCGGCATGGATCGGGAGTGGGGGGCGCAAGAAGCGCTCGAGCTCGTGCGCGCCAACGACTTCACGCCGTCGGGGGTGGCGTTCGATGCGGCCTTCGGGGACGAATCGTGAGCGAACAAGCCTTCACCGACATGGCCGGAGGGGGCGCGGCCGACGAAGCGCCGCGGATCGGCGTCGGCGTCCTCGGCTACGCCTTCATGGGGAAGGCGCACAGCAACGCACTCAAGAAGATCCCCTACATGATGTATCCGCCGCCGGCGATTCCGGAGCTGGCGGCGATCTGCGGCCGAGACGAGGCCGCGGTCGTGGAGGCCGCGAACCGCTACGGTTTCGTCGCCCACTACACCGACTGGCGCGACATGCTCGCAGACGACCGGGTCCAATTGCTCGACAACGGCGGCCCGAACAACATCCATGCCGAGCCATGCATCGCCGCAGCCGAGGCCGGAAAGCACGTGCTGTGCGAGAAGCCGCTCGGGCGCTCGGCCGAGGAGTCGCGGACGATGCTCGACGCGGTCGAGGTGGCCGGCGTCAAGCACATGGTGGCGTTCAACTACCGTTTCGTTCCGGCGATTCGGCAGGTGCGCGAGCTCATCGACAGCGGCGCCCTGGGTCGCATCTATCACTATCGGGCGATCTACCTGCAGGAGTGGATCATGCCCCACTACGAAACGCCGAAGATCTGGCGACTCGACCGCGAGCAGGCCGGCAGCGGCGCACTGGGCGATCTCGGTGCGCACATCATCGATCTGGCCCACTACCTGGTCGGCGATATCCGCTCGGTGGGCGCGATGACGAAGACGTTCATCACCGAGCGGCCGCAACCGAACGGAGGCGGGGCGGCTCCAGTCGACGTCGACGATGCGTTCGTGGCGACCGTCGAGTTCGAAAACGGCGCGTTGGGAACCCTCGAAGCCACTCGGTTCGCCGCCGGTCGAAAGAACCACCAGGTGATCGAGATCAACGCCGAAAAGGGGAGCGTGCGGTTCAACCTGGAGCGTCTCAACGAGCTCGAGGTCTTCTGGGTCGACGAAGAGCCCCGGCCCACACAGGGGTTCCATCAGACGCTGGTTACCGAGGCCGATCATCCGTTCTGGGAGCACTGGTGGCCCCACGGTCATATCATCGGGTGGGAGCACACGTTCGTGCACGAGATCGCCCACCTGCTCGATTGCATTGCCAACGACCGGGAGGTCGCGCCCCATGGGGCGACGTTCCGCGATGGGTACAAGGCCGCCGTGGTGGGCGACGCGATTCTGGCGTCGGCCGCGGGACGCCGGCAGGAAGACGTCGACTACTAGCGGGGGCGGGCCACGGGTCGCCGGCCGGGCAGCCGGCGGGCGCCGGCTCCCGCCCGACAGTGTTTTCGACCGGGTGTCGGTCGTCCGGGCCTGCTAACGCTGCAGCTCGCGCACCCAGATGTTGCGGAACGCCACCGGGTTGCCGTGGTCCTGCAGTTTCAGCGGCAGCTTCTCGGCATGTGGCTCGTAGGCAGGCTCCCCGATGAACACCGTCGGACCGCGCAGCTCGACGTGGTCGTGGATCAGCACGCCGTTGTGCAGCACCGTCATCGTCCCTGGGCGGCTCACCTCGCCGCCGGCGTCGAACCTCGGCGCGGCGAAGATGATGTCGTAGGCCTGCCACGCGCCCGGAGGACGGGTCGCGTTGACCTGCGGGATGAACTGCTTGTAGATGCTCCCGGCCTGGCCGTTGACGTAGGTCTGGTTCTCGTACGAGTCGAGGACCTGGACCTCGTACAGGCCCATCAGGAACACGCCGCTGTTGCCGCGCCCCTGACCCTCGCCGACGATCCGGTCGGGTGTCTGCCACTCGATGTGCAGCTGGACATCGCCGAACGCGGCCCGCGTCGAGATGTCGCCGGTTCCGGCGGCGACCACCATCGCCCCGTCTTCGATCAGCCATTGCGCCGCTCCGTCGCGCCCAACCCATGCGGACAGGTCGGTGCCGTCGAACAGAACGATGGCGTCGGAGGGAGGCCGCGACGCGTCACCGGGATCGACCGTCGGCGGGACCGGTTCCCAAACTTCGGTCAGCTCCGGGCGTCCACGCGATTGGTTTTGCGGCGATTCCCACGTTTCGGCGAGCGGGAGTGCGAGCAGCAAGAGAAGCGAGACGGCGATGCGGGATGTGTGCATGGAGCGGCTCCTTACCAGATCAATTCCGTCGGTGGGGTAACCACCGCCGCGTCGGGGCCGGGGAACGAATCCGGCGCCTCGATGGTGACGCGTCCGGTGGCGACGAACTCGGTGCCGCGCGCCAGCAAGGTCTGGAATCCGACGCAGTGGAGCGACGCCCCGGGAGGCTCCGAGTCGGCCGCGTAGTGGCCGAGCGGCAGGTGAAACACGGTGCCCTCGCCGTAGGGGATCACCATCAGAATCGGCTCGTCCTCGTTGGTGAGTAGCGAGCGCGCGTGGGCGAGGACCTCGACGTTCTCCGCCGGCCCGCGCAGGGTGGCGTACAGCTCGTCCTGCGCGTGTATCCAACGGGGCGGCAGGCCGGCGAGTATCGGATGGTCGGGCTGATCGTGAACGACGAGGAACTCGCGCCGGCGACCGTGCGAGCCGCTGCCGCCCTCGTCTGGCGAGGTGGCCATCCACTCGCCGTCAACGCGCCGCAGCAGGTAGCCGTGTGTACCGGCCCGGCGGCCACCCCAGCCGCCGACGCCGATCATCCGGTTGTACTCGAGCCAGTTCGCGTCGTGGTTATCCGCAGCGTGGACCGCGACGAATCCGCCGCCTCCACGGACGAAGCTCTCGAAATCTTCCTTGGTCGCGGCGGACCAGAGCGAGTCGCAGCCGCCATCCTGCCGGCAGTCGTCGTTGAAGTTGCTCACCACCGCGTCGTAGTCGGCGAAAGGAGGTCGCCAAGCCTCCCATTCGGCGGCGGGAGCGTCACGGGGCGGGGAAGTGCTCACGTCGACGGTGAACCGGCCCGTCTGCTCCAGCGTCGCGCGCGTGGCCTCTGTTGTGCGGCCCCAGTCGTGGTTGTTGACCCCGTCGATGATCAGGACGCGGATCCGCGGAGCTTGTGTGTCGGCCGGCGAGGTGGCTGCGGTCGGTGTCGCCAACGAGCCGGTCGGCGGATCGGCGAGCGCGGCCGTGGCCGTCGAGTCGCCGGCCGACGCTCCGTCCGTTGAGCCGGAACAGCCGACGCCGGCCAGGACGAGCAGCATCGCGGCTGTAAGGAGGAGGCGGGTACGGGTCGGCTTCATCGGCAGTTCCTTCATCACGAGCTCCAGATGTCACCCACGGTGAAACCGTTCGGAAAAGGATCCTCGGGGTCGAGCACGTACTGGGCGAAGCCGGTGATCCACGCCGCCCCGGAGAGCGTCGGCACGACGGCCTGGTAGTCGCCGACCCGTGTTTCACGCACCAGGCGCCCGGTGAAGACAGTTCCCAGCACGCCCTCGTGGCGGAAGTCCTGTTGCAGGGACAGCTCACCCTTGGCGTGGAGCGCGGCCATCTTGGCGCAGGTTCCGGTACCACACGGAGACCGGTCCAGAACGCCTTTCCAGGTCGACGGCCGGTCCCAGTCGAGCTGTCCGGTGGACACCACCACGGTATTGCGACGGTCGGCGGTCTCGCCCAGCGGAGGGGCCGACAGCTGGCCGATCGTGATGCCCCGAATGTCCGGATTGTCGGGGTGCACGCAGTCGAGCTGTTCCTGTGCGGCGGCCTTGACCATCTCCCCGACACGCACCGCGTCGCCGGCCTCGTCCGCCGTCAGGCGAAGCCCGAACTGCTCGGCGTCGGCGATGACGTAGAACATGCCGCCGTAGGCGACATCGACGGTAGCCTCACCCAGCTCCGGCACCTCGATTACGGCGTCGAGATGGACGGCGAACGCGGGAACGTTCTCGAACGTTACGCTGCGGACCTTTCCTCGTTCCACCTCCGCCTTGATCGGGATCAGGCCGGCGGGAGACTCGAGCAGAAGCTCGGTCAGCGGTTCGCGGGACGCCACCATTCCGGTTTCGATCAGGACCGTGGCCACGGCAATCGTGTTCGTTCCCGACATCCCCGGATACTCGACGTGCTCCATGATGACGTAGCCCGCATCGGCTTCCGGGACCGTGCGCGGAAGGATGAGGTTGCAGTTGGACGCCGGATATCCGCGCGGCTCCCGCAACATCCGCTGGCGCAGCTCGTCGGCCTCACTCTCGAGATACTGCATCTTCTCGAACATGGTGTTGCCGGGAACGTCGAGAACGCCGCCGACGATGACGCGCCCGGGTTCTCCGCAGGCGTGGGTGTCGACCGCGTGGATCACATTGGAAACTCGCATTTCTTCTCCGAAAGACGGTGCGTGGTCGGAGCGGGCCCGACCCCATCGAGCGATGTGCATCTTGATGCAGCCGGCGCCCTCGCGCAACGACGGCGCCGGCGATCGTGCGGCGGGGCTGTCGCCGACCGGCGACCACCTGCGAAACTGTCGAGGGTACGTCGAACCGACGGCAGCACACCGCGCCGGCCCCGGTAGACGCCTTTTCACTCCCGACTCCGACCCCCTCCGATGAGCCACGAAGAGCCGAACGAGGCCGAAATCCGGCGAAGCCTGGCCGAGCGCCTGCGCGATTGGGGGTGGACCGCCGACCGTGATGAAGAGCTCGCTCAATTCGCGGGCCCAGGCCAGGCGCCGGCCAGAGTGGTGGCGCAGCACCGCGGTGAGTATCGGCTGATGACCGCCTGGGGCGAGGCGGCCGGCGTCGCTCCCGGACGGATGCTCTACCACGCGTCCGGCCGTCGCGAGCTGCCGGCGGTTGGGGACTGGGTGTTGATCCGGCCGCCGAAGGACGGTCCGGCGACGGTCGAGGAGATCCTCCCGCGGCGGACGCAGTTCGTGCGCCGGCAGGCGGGGTCCGAAGGCAGAGAGCAGGTGATCGCCGCCAACGTCGACGTCGCCGGCATCGTCAGCTCGCTGAACCAGGAGCTGAACCCACGCCGTATCGAGCGCTATCTCGTCGCCTCCTGGGACGGCGGTGCGATGCCGGTGATCGTGTTGACGAAGGCGGACCTTTGCGACGATATCGAAGCGGCCGTCGATTCCGTTCGCGACGTTGCATCGGGGGCCCCCATCGAGGTCGTAAGCAGCGTTTCCGGATTCGGGATCGAGGGCTTGCGCAAGTGGTTGGCACCCGGCCGGACGGTCGTGCTGATGGGCTCGTCCGGCGTCGGCAAATCCACGCTCGTCAACACCTTGGCGGGCGCCGAGCTGCTGGCCACCCAGGACATTCGGGACGCCGACGACAAGGGGCGCCACACGACCACCCATCGGGAAGTCTTCCGCCTTCCGGACGGATCGTTGCTGCTCGATACGCCGGGAATGCGGGAGATCGGCCTCGTCGAGGCCGAAGAGGGCCTCGAAGAGACGTTCGACGATGTCGCCGAGCTGGCCTCCGCATGCCGCTTTCGCGACTGTCGACACGAAACCGAGCCGGGGTGCGCCGTCCGGGCGGCGATCGAGTCCGGCGCGCTCGCCGTCGAGCGGTGGATCAGCTACGAAAAGCTGCAGAAGGAAACGGCTTACGAGGAACGGCGACGCGACCTGGGCGCCGAGCTCGCCCACAAGCGGCGTTGGCGACAGATCCACAAGGACCTACGAAAGACTCCCAAGAAGAGCTGACCAGGCCCGGGCCGTCGACGGATCCTCCTGTCCGGTTACCGCGAACCGGGCGGAATGAGGTGGCGCAACCCGCTCGGGATGTTCTGCCGCGCGACCGTTTCCTCGTCCGGTCGGAGGTAGGTCGGGTGGCCGAGGCCGACGAGAACCGACGTGGCGAGCAGAAGGGCGACGAACACCCCTGCCAGGATCCGCTGAGCGCCACCGTGACGGACCGCCTGCGCCACCCACCAGGCAGTCGGGATGCACGCGGCGTGAAGGGCGATCAGCACATGCCACCCCTGCACCGGGACGGGGGACAACGCGCCGGCCAGCGTCAACGCCGCAAACATGGTCAGTGTGTAACTTCGCAGCCACGAGTTGGTGGAAGCATCGGGCCGTAGAAAGTATCGGCCGTTGGCGTGCAGAGCGATCAAGATGGAGGCGGTCGAAAGGACGACGACGATTCCGAGCAGCGCCGACGGCAGCAATTGCGGTTCCTCGATCCCTGCCGGCGGGCCGTCGAGCCAGATCGTCTGCCGCAGCCGTCGTCCGATATCGGCCGACCCCATACGGAACCAATACGCGGCGGCCTTGCCGGCGTTGCTGACGACGAGCAAGGGGAGGGCGACGCGATCGTCGATTTGGGGGGCGATCCGGGGGAGTTCGCCGGAGGCGAGCGCCGTCAGGGTCGGCACCAGCGTCAGGCTTCCGGCGGCGGTTCCGGCGGCGAGCGCGCCGAGCCGGGGCCGCACCCGACCGCGCCACGCGAGCAACCCGGTGGCCAGGAGCAAGACGAGGAACGAGGCGTGGATCTGCAGGGTCATCGGCAATATCGCCCCGAGCCCGAAGCTCGCCGCTACGACGATCCCCGCCGACTGCGCGCGCGCGCCGGATTCGTCTCCCGCGATCGACTGGGCGTTGCCTCCGGACTCGTTTTCGGTGGATGAAGTCGGGCGCAGAAGCCAGCAGCAACCCAGGTGCAGCGCCGCCGGTAACAGAAGGAAACCCGGCTCCCACAGGAACCCGGCGTGGTACAGGCGCCAGGGCGTCAACCAGAAGACGGCGACGAGGGCTGGTGCGAAGCGCCTGCCGTAGGCGGAGACTCCCACGGCCAGAAGCACGAGCATCGCGGCCAGCTGGCTGATCCCCATCGCCATTGCCGGGGCACGGAAGTCTTGCCAGAGCCGCAGCGGGGTGGCGATCGCCCATTGCAGCAAGGTTCCCGGAATCCTCCCGCCGCCGCTCATCCCCTTGCTGAATGGGGCGAGCTCGCCGGTCGCCAGATACTCGACCGCCGGCGTCAACAGGGCGTACTGATCCCCGTAGATCCACTGGCGAGACCAAAGGAGCACCTGTAGGGACAGCCCCACTGCGAGCAGCACAGTGGTCGAGATCACGATCGGCGAGGGGCGGGTCGGCATGGGCTGGAAGGTTGTGCGAGAGCATCGAATAGCGCAAGCGATTCGGCGATTTGCGGATCGCGCGATGCCTTCCGCGAGTGTCGCAGGAGCGGTGCCCGCGGCACACTCGGGCGCATTCGGACTTGAAATCGCCCTCCGGCGTCTCGTTAGAATTGAAAGTGGGCACCCGGTAACGATCATCCCCTGGGATGGGTGGCGGCGATGAGAAGACCGGATTTCGCGAGAACCGAGCTGCAGCCGTTGGCGGACGGCGACCTGCGCTTTCTGATCGAGAGCTTTCCCCAGCCGGCCTCCAGCTACGAGGAAATCGGCCGGATTCTCGAGGCGCTGCCCAACACCCTGGAGTCGGTCCTTACCAGCCACTCCGTCGTTGATCGGGTGATCTTCGATCGCGAGAGGCTATTGCGCATCTCGCCGTTCCTGCTTTTCAACGTCCTGTTGCGCCAGGTGTTGAGCGACCACACGAGACCCGCGGAGCGGCGGGTGGTGAATTACCTGGCCAACCTGATGGCACTGTTCGTAACGGCCCACCGGCTCTACCGGATCGACAGCGCCGACGCCGAGGCGTACGAGTACTTGGTCGACATGATCGACCACGCTGCCGGGGCCGATCGAGACCGCCGTTTTCTCGTACATGCGCACGTCGGCAACTACTCGTTGTTCATGACGGGGATGTTCGGAGCGTTCCTCGAAGAGCGTTTCAAGAACGGCCGGCGCACGGTGAACGGCGACTACTACGCCGACCTCGGGTCGGCGAGCTACTCGCAAGCCTCCTCCCTTCCGCCGGCGCACGAGTTCCAGCTCACCGATGTGTTCGTGCGGCTGGCGCTGACGTTCGATTCGTATCGCCAGGCGCTCGCGACGATCGCCGGCGACTACCTGGGCTGAGAATTCACGCCCGGCGCGAGGCTTCGCCGCAGCTCCGCGACAACGGTCTCCAGCCGGTCGAGTACCACGCCAGCGGGTCCCAGCGGGCGACGGGCGGTGAACGCCTCGACGAGCGATTCGTAGTACCAGAGGGTGTCCTCCGGGCCGGCGTTGAAACGATCGAACACGCCGACGCCTTCGAGGCGCAGATCGTGCAGAAGGGAACCGGCGTTGTGAAGCTTGTCGGCCATCGACACCAGCAGGCTGTCGGGATGAGCAGCGGGGATGTGGGCCAGGTAGGCGAGCTTCCGCTCCTTCCACGGTGGTTTCGGGATGGTCTCGGCGTCGGTGCAGTCGTCGACCATCGTGGTTACGCGCTCCCCGAACCGTCGGCGTATTTGCTGTCGCATCGCCTCTCCGCCTTGATCCTCGATCGCGTCGTGCAGCAGCGCCGCGATCGCCTGGTCCTCGTCGCCGCCGTTCTCCAGCACGATTGCGGCGACGGCGAGCAGGTGTGCGAGGTAGGGGACCGATGTTCCCTTCCGCCCCTGCCCGTCGTGCGCCCGGGCGGCGAACGTCAAGGCTTCCCGGAAGCGTTCACCCAGTCGTCGAACGGAGCCGTAGCCCATCACCACGGCCCGTCAGTGGCCTCCGGGGGCGCGTTCTTCACCATGACCACGCACGAACCCCCGTCGGCGAACGTGACCTCGTCCATGAACGTACGCATCAGCATGACGCCGCGGCCGCCGACGGTCAGCAGGTTGCTGGAATCCGTCGGGTCGGGGAGCCCGGCGGGATCGAACCCCGGTCCCTGGTCGCGAACCGTGTACTCGACGCGCCGGGGAGACTCCCGCGCCTCGCATAGGACACGGCGCGAGGCGTAGGGCTCGATATCGCGCCGTTCGGCTACCTGCCGATCGAACGCGTCCCGGTCGGTGCGCCGAAGCGCGGGGTCGACCTCGAGATTGCCGTGCAGCATGGCGTTGGCCAGCGCCTCGAGAAGCGCGATGCCGACCTGCGACCGCACCTGTTTGCCGGCGAAACCCAGCCGCTCGAGGTTGTCCTCGATGTAGGCGACGAGCGCGGTGATCAGCACCGGATCGTTGACCAGCTCGAATCGTGTTTCGAGGTGGTCGAGAAACCGCAGCACATTCGTGCGCGACCGCCGTGCGTCGATCACCGCGAGGAGCTGTTCCACGGTGTCCGCGAGGTCCTCCGCCAAGTCTCGCTTGGGAACGTAGCTCGCGGCGCCGGCCCGAAGGGCGCGTACGGCGGTTTGCTCGTTCCCTTGCGAAGTCATCAGGATGACCGGAACCGTCGGACGCTCCTCCGCCAAATGCTCGACCAGCTCGAGGCCCGTCATCCGGGGCATGCGGAGATCGGTGATGATCAGGTCGGGATCTTCCCGGGCGACGGCTTCGAGGCCCTCGCGGCCGTCGGCGGCGAAGACGACCTCGAGATCGTCGATCTCGGGGAGGCATCGGCGGGCCATGTCCCGGTCGACGCTGTCGTCGTCTACCACCAGGATCTTGGTCAAACGGAAATCGTCTCCGGCCAGGTGAAGCGGACAGCCGTTCCGCGGCCGTCGCCAGGCTCCAGCCACACCCGCCCGCCGACCTGCTCGACCAGTCGCTGAACCAGCGCCAGGCCCATGCCGGCTCCACGCTGTCCGCCCGCCGGCGTGGACCACAGCATCTCGAAGACGCGTTCGCGGTCTTCGGCCGGGATTCCCGGACCGTCGTCCTCCACGACGAACTCCCAGTACCCGTCGGCGGCCTCGGCCGCGACCGTCACCGAGCCGGCGTCGCGATCGTGATGCCCGATGGCGTTGTTGATGAGGTTCCGCAGTACCTGCTCGAGCGCCGAACGCGTCGTTTCGAATACCGGCAGGCCCGGTCGCGCGACGATCTCGAACCCTTCCGGCGGCCCCAGCAGCTCGCCGATGGCTCCCACCAAAGCCGTCGTGTCGGTGTGCTCGATCATCTCGGTATCACGGCCGACGCGAGCGTAGGCGAGGAGGTCGCCGACGAGTTGCGCCATCAGGTCGACACGTTGGCCCAGGGTGTGCAGGTTGTCGATGACTTCCTCGGGAAGGTCGTCCGGCAGTTTCTCCTCGATCCAGTCGGCGAGAAGACGGACTGCCCGCAGGGGCGCCTGCAGGTCGTGCGAGGCGACCGCCGCGAACTGCTCGAGGTCAGCGTTGGATCGGGCAAGATCGGCGGCTTGCTTGGCCGCAAGTGCCTGTAGTCGCTTGTGGTCGGTGACGTCACGGGCGACCGCGATGGCGATTCCCTCTTCCGGGACCGAAGTAGATCGCCAAGCCAGCCAGTGCCAGCCGCCGTCCGCCGCCCGGTAGCGATTCTCGAAATCGACGACGTCCAGCCCCTGGGCCAGCTGCTCGAGCGCCTCGAGCGTTCCCTCACGATCGTCCGGGTGAACGAACTCGAGGAATGACTTGCTTAGCAGATCCTCGCTGCTGTAGCCCAGCGCCCGGGTGAACGCCGGGTTGACATGGTGGAAGTAGCCGTCGAGCCCGGCGATACAGAGCAGGTCGAGCGACAGCTCGAAGAGCCGCTCGAGGTCGGCCTTTCCGGGGGGCGCAGGTCCCGGAGCACGATGAGCTCCGCCGGCGTCCTCGCTGCGCTCTGTCGGGTTTTCCATCGATTCGGTTCGTTCTGCGGCCCGGGATCGTCGACGCATTTCCGAGTGTGCGCCTCCGACTGCTACCAAGTGCTAACCCAACCGGGGACGGCTGGCAAGGGTGGCTGATGATCCCGCGGCTTCCGGCGCCCGGCTGACGCGGGAATCAGCGTCCGGCAGCGAAACTTCGATGGCACGGATCTCGTCAGCTACACATACGCGCATCTCCACCGCCGCGCCGCCCCGGAGATCGACAAATGCAGCTTCGGCGCCCCTTCGCGCTGGCGCTCTTCGGTGCTCTGTCCGTCGTTTCCGCGGCCTCCGCCGCCGGCACCCGAGAACCTTCTGATCCCCGGCCGGACGCGTCCACGCGGCGGCCCGCGCAATCCGAGGAAGCCCCGGTGCTTCCGCCCGGGTATCCGGGCTCACCGTTTGCCACCGACGCGGAGGTCCTCGATTTTCTCCGTCATGCCCGCGTCGTCTCGGTGGAATCGATCCCGACCGGCGTCACCGAGCCGCAGAAGGTGCTCCTCGAGCAGGGTGAAGTGCGCGCTCGCGCGGTGTTCCGCTACCTCGATGAAGTCAAGGAGCAGGTCTGGCTGGGAGATCGGAAGTTCTATCGGGAGTTGCACGACTCGGCCCTGTTCGAGGTGGCCGCGTACCGTCTTGCCGTTCGCATCGGCATCGACAACGTACCCCCGGCCGTCCTCCGGACGGTGGGGAACCGCAGCGGCTCGCTGCAACTATGGATAGACGACGCGGTCACCGAGGCGGACCGGCGGCGACAGGAGATACGCCCCGCCGACATCGCTGCTTGGAGCGCGCAGCTGCAGAGGATGGCGCTGTTCGACGCCGTGCTCGGCAATATCGATCGTCACCCCGGCAACTACCTCCTCGATTCGGCCGGCAAGCTGTGGATGATCGATCACACGCGCGCCTTCCAGAAGTACCTGAACGACTGGACGCCCGAGCGCGTGACGCTTTGCGAGCGCCCGATCTGGAGACGATTGCGCGCGTTGGATCGCGACGAGCTGGAATCCCTGCTCGCGGGCCTGCTGACCTCCTTCGAGATTGACCACCTGGCCGGACGCGTCGACAAGGTCGTCGCCCACCTGCACGCGCAGATCGCCGCCCGCGGCGAAGACGCAGTGATCGTCGCCGGAGTAGAGGCAACGGAGAGCCGGTGAGCCTGCCGGCTACCGTCTCAGAGGAGCCCCGCGCCGCCGCTGTTACCATGTGCGGCATGAGCGACGATGTCGTGTTCTTCGAGACTCCGGCGGACTTTCGCCAGTGGCTGGAGGAACACCACGATACGGTCGACGTTCAGTGGGTCGGCTTCTACAAGGTGGACACGGGCAAGCCGAGCATCACCTGGCAGGAGTCCGTCGACGAGGCCCTCTGCTTCGGCTGGATCGACGGGTTGCGAAAGAAGGTCGACGAGCAGGCGTACAAGATTCGGTTCACGCCGCGACGACCCGACAGCAAGTGGAGCACCAAGAACATCGCCAGCGTCGAGGCTCTGATCGAAGCCGGACGCATGCGTCCGGCCGGCAAGCGCGCGTTCGAGAAACGTCGCCGGGATCGCTCCGGGACCTACTCGTATGAACAGCGGCGGAAGGCCGCGTTGACGACCGAGTACGAGGGCCAGTTCAAGAAGAACCCGGCCGCCTGGGATTTCTTCCAACGGCAGGCCCCCTGGTACCGGAGATCCGCCGCTTTCTGGGTCGTCAGCGCCAAGAAAGAAGAGACCCGTCAGCGACGCCTGGGCACGTTGATCGCCGACTCCGCCGCCGGCCGGACCATCGGCCCGTTGACCCGGCCGAAGCCCCGATCATGACCGTATAGAAACCGCCGCCACGCCCGCAAGAAACGCCGCCGCGCCCGAAAGAGAGGCCAGATGATCCGCCGAATCGCCCTGGTGATCTTGATTTGTATCCCCCTCCTCGCCATAGCACCGGCGCGACAGGGCCTGGAGGACCTTTTCTGGCTCGAGGGCGAGTGGCAGCGCCAAGCAAGGAGCGGCGCGATTGTCGAGCGCTGGTGGCGTACGGAGGTCGGGTTGGTCGGCGAGAGCGCTCCGCTCGGCGCGTCAGACGGGGCGGCCGACGAGTCGTTGATGCTGACGCTCATGGGCAATGACGTCTTCTACATCGCCAAACCGAGACAGAACACCTACCCGGTCGGGTTCCGGCTCGTCGAGCGGGACGACGACCGCTTCGTATTCGAGAACACCGAGCACGACTTCCCCCAACAGATCGTTTACCAGCGCACGGGTGCGGACGCCATGGTGGTGACGATTTCAGCTCCGGACGACGACGGGTCGACGCGGAGGATCGAGTTTCATTTCACCCGCAGGCCCTAGCTCCTGGCTCGAGGGGCCGCTTTCGCTGCGGCTTCCTCCAGCGCCTGCTAGGGAGTCCAGGCGAGCGCCACCAGGCGAACATCGACATCCGCTCTGCGTGGCTTGAGCACCACGGTGTCGAGAACCTCGAGCATCGGGTCGAGCGACTGGCGGACCTGCTCGCCAGCCTGCTGGAATTCGGCCTCCAAGTCCTCGAGCTGCTGCTGGTACGCCTCCAGCTTCTCCCGTGCGCGATCGACATCCCGTGCCTGACGCGAGGCGCGCCCGGCGCCGCGCGCGGCCGTGGTTGCCTTGCCGATCGTGGTGGAGCTCAGCGGGCTGCGGCCGAGGACGGCCGAAAGCAGCGTGGCGCCCAGCGAAATCGCGGTTTGCATCTTGGCGCCGCTGGCCTGGTCGCTCTCGCGTTCCACCGCCGCCTCGGCGCTGCGAATTCGGTCGCGTAGCGTGCGAAACTTCGACGCGTATTTCAGCCGTAGCTTTTCGAGCTGTCGGTCGCGTTCCTCCCGCGCCCGGTCGGCCAGGCGGATGCGGAAGTCGCGCTCGCTCTCGCCCGGTCGCGAGATCTCACGCAGGCTGGGGCTCTTGAGCAGCTCGTAGCGACGATTGCGGTAGATCCAGTCGGAGAACGACTTCCGCCAGCGGGCGTAGCTTTTGGCGTCTGCCGCCCCGTCGGGAAGATCGGCGAAGCGGGCTCTCGGAACAGGCGTGTCGGCGAGGGCGTCTTCACCCACCTCGGCCGGCTCCGCCGCCGCCCAATCGACCGGCAGCGGGCCGTCTTCGAACGAGGTCATCAGGGCCAACTGCTCCCCGGCTTCGAGGCCCTTTCGCGTGTCGACGAAGGTGACGTTGGCCATGCCGATCAGCCGAGGTCGGTACATCGGATCGGGGTCGTCGGTGTCGACCGGCAGAAAAACCTCGAGGACGTCCGGCGGCACGATGGGCCGAGGCGCCGATCGTGGCGGCGTTACCGGCGCTGCCGCATCGGGCGCCGCACCTGCGCTGGCGGTCGGGGCGGCGACGGCGGGTGGCGCCGCGGAAGCTGCCGGCGGCGTCGCGCCGGCTCCGGTCGGAGTCGGGCCCGCCGAGGCGGTAGGCGAACCCGCCGCCGTAGGCGACGGCGTCAGCCGCTTGATCTGCGCCCGCGTCAGCGGCCCGCGCAGATACGACATGGCCCAGCGGGTCTGGAACACAACCGGGCCCGATTCGTGCACGTTGTGCATCAGGAAGACCCGCTTGCCGAGCGCCGACAGCGTTGCCTCCATGGCGACGCGATCGAACCCGCCGTCTCCCGCGTTGACGCCCGAGAGCCCGTCGAGCACCCGGGCTTTGTCACGATCGGTCTGCAGTCGGCCGAGGAACCATGTGCCGCAGTTGGAAAGCCCCTTGTAGTCGAGATCCACCGGGTTCTGCGTCGCCAAGACGACACCGACGCCGAAAGCTCGTGCCTGCTTGAGCAGCGTCAGCAGGGGCTTCTTCGACGGCGGCTCGGCTACGGGTGGCATGAAGCCGAAGATCTCGTCCATGTAGACGAGGGCGCGAAGGCTGGTGGTGCCGGGTCGCGTGCGCATCCAGGCGACCACCTCGTTCAACAGCATCGAGACGAAGAACATGCGTTCGGCGTCCGACAGGTGGGCGATGGAGAAGATCGAGACGCGCGGCTTGCCGTCTTCCGCGTACAACATCGAGTCAACGTCGAGCGGCTCGCCGCTCATCCAACTGGCGAACCCCGGCGCGGCAAGCAGGTTGTTCAGGGCGATGGCGAACTCGAACCGATCGTCCGACGGGAAGAAGGACTCCAGGTCGAGGACGCCGATCCGGTTCACGGGCGGGTTCTGGATGAGCGCGATCAGGGCGCCGAGGTCCAGCGACTGTCCCAGACTCCAGGCACCGTCCAGCAGGGTACAGAGCAGGATGTGCTCGCGGGAGCGTATCGGGTCGGCGTCGATACCGAGGAGCCCCAGCAGACTGGTTGCCGTCCCGCGGATGCGGTCTTGATAGAGGTCCGCATCGTCGCGCACTTCGGGCGGAGGGGCCGCGAAGGTGGATAGCACCGATACCGGGACACCGGCCTCGCTGCCCGGCGTGAAGATGGTGAAGTCGGCGGCGGCTCGAAGGCGACGGATGCGCTCTCCGTCCTGGTCCCAGGAAGCCAAGCCGTCTTTCCACAACTTGGCCTGCTGGGCGGCGAACTTGTCCGCCGTCAGCCCCCGCCGGCGGGCGTCGTCCTCGTTGACCCAGGGGCGGAAGTCGGCCGGGGCCAGGTCGGGGAAGGTCAGCAGCAGGTTCGCGAGGTCGCCCTTGGGATCGATCACCAGGGCCGGCACGCCGTCGATCGCCGCCTCTTCCAGCAGGTCGACGCACAGGCCGGTCTTGCCGCTCCCGGTCATGCCGACGCACACCGCATGGGTGGTCAGGTCCTTCGAGTCGTACAGGACCAGGTCGTCCCGGAGACTCTCGGCGTCGAGGTCGTATTCGCGACCCAGATAGAAGACGCCGAGCTTCTCGTAGATCTCCGTTGGGGAGCCCATGGCCATTTCGCCTTTCGCGCCCGCCCGTCCCAGGGGAGCGGTTCGATTCGGTAGAAGCGTCTCCGCCGACGACCCAGAATCCCCCACCTGTTCGCCTATGGCAAGCGAGCCGATCGGCTCCCGGCCGGCCGGTGGTGGGCCTGGAATCCGGTAAGAAATACCGGCTGCGGCGGTAGAAGTTGCAGGGGCTCCGGTGCTGTCGTCGCGAGTCCTGCCACGGAACGGTCCTGAAACCACGCCCTGTGGCGATTGCGGCGATGGTGCCGGGCGGCACGCGACTTGCACGAGAACGGGGCAAAGGCGGGTCCGCCTCCGCCGACCGATCTTGATGATCCCCCGGCCTCACACGGCGACGGTCACCGAACACGCCCCACGTTAAGCGTGACCGTTGCCGTGGGGGCCTCTTTTTCTGTTCCCGCACCTTTCGGCGTGGCGGCGGGAGGATCAGCGGAGAGGCGAGGGGGAGGATAAGATCGCAGCGTGGAACGGAGCGCTGTGACTGCGGAGGCTCGAGGCCGTTGAGCACGAAGGGTGTCATCGGAATTCTCACCGGGGGCGGTGACGTCCCGGGATTGAACCCGGCCATCCGGGCGGTCACCCTGCGGGCCATCCGAGAGGGCTACGGCGTCGTCGGCATCCGCCGCGGCTGGGCCGGCGTCACCGAGCTCGTGCGCGACCAGGCGGCCGACAACAGTCGCTGTTACACCCACCTCACCGAGGAGCTGGTCGGCCGCGCCGCGCGCACCGGCGGGACGTTCCTGCACTCCTCGCGGACCCGTCCGTCGCACGTCTCGCGTGGCGGCGTTCCGCCCCACCTTCGCGACCGCTACACGGAAGAGGTCAACGATCTCACACCCGAGGTGCTGGCCAATCTCGACTGGCTGGGTGTGGATCACCTGATTCCCATCGGGGGCGACGATACCCTCAGCTACGGGGTCCGCCTGCATGAAGAAGGGGTCAACATCGTCGGCATTCCGAAGACGATGGACAACGACGTTCCCGGGACCGACTACTGTCTCGGCTTTTCCACCTGCGTGACCCGGACCATCGACCTGACCAACGCCCTGCGAACGTCGGCCGGATCGCACGAGCGATTTCTCGTCATCGAAGTTTTCGGTCGATACGCCGGTTTCACCGCGTTGGTTCCGACGATTGCCGGCGCCGCCGACCGTTGCGTAATCCCCGAGATCGAGTTCGACATCGAGCACCTGGCGAAGCTGCTCGCCGACGACCGGGCCAAGAACCCGAGTCGCTACTCGGTGGTGCTGGTTTCCGAGGGGGCGCGATTCCGCGGCGGCGAAATGACCTTCGCCAGCGACGAACGCGACGCCTACGGTCACGCCAAGCTCGGGGGAGTCGGAGACCGAGTCGCCGCGATGCTCAAAGAGCTTTCACCGAAGTTCAACGACGGCGTCGGGGTAGCGACGATCAACCAGCGTCTGGGCTACCTGGTTCGCTCGGGCAGCCCGGACGCGCTCGATTCCGTCGTGCCGATCGCATACGGAAACCTGGCCCTCGATCTCATTCTCGAAGGCGTGTCGGGGCGTCTGGTCGTCTTGCGCAACGGGCGCTACGACAACGTCCCGATCGAGGAGGTCACAAGCCGAAAGAAGTTGGTGGACGTGGAGAAGACGTACAACCCCGAGCGATTGCGCCCACGCTACCGCCGTTTCCAGGACCAGCCCATGTTCATCGTTCTCGACGCCTGAGGAGGGAAGTCCGGCCCGGGCGCGGGAGAGGAGGATTGCAGCCCCGATGCGCCGCTTCGACACTTCCTTCCGGTACGTTCTTCTTACCGCCGCGCTGGTGGTGCTGCCAGCCTGCGGCGGTGCTTCGAGTGGCGACGGCACCGACCTGCAGTTCGAGATTTCCTTCCCCGAGTCGGTGAGCGCCGAGCCGCTGACGGGGCGCATGTTCCTGGCGATAGCCAGGGACCCGGACCCCGAGCCGCGCCTGCAGGTCGGTCGTTACGGCGTGCCCCTGTTCGGCGTCGATTTCGAATCCCTGGCGCCGGGCCAGACCGTACAGATCGACGCGGAAACGCTCGGCTGGCCGATCCACAGCCTGGCGGACTTTCCCCCGGGCGACTACTACGTCCAGGCCGTGCTGAACAAGTACACCCGTTTCGAGCGCGCCGACGGTCACGTCGTGTGGATGCACAACGACCAATGGGAGGGGCAGAACTGGCGCCGCTCGCCCGGCAACATCGTCAGCGAGGTGCAGCAGCTGCACATTCACCCGGCCGCCGCGACCGTCCACACGCTGGAGGTCACCCAGGTACTTCCCCCGATCGAGCCACCGGAAGATACCGAGTGGGTGCAGCGGTTCCGTATGCGCTCGGAGCTCCTGTCGTCGTTTTGGGGGCAGCCGATCTACATCGGTGCGACGGTGCTGCTGCCGAAGGGCTATCACGAGAACCCGGACGCGTTCTACCCGACCGTCTACCAGCAGGGGCATTTCTCCCTCCGACCGCCGTTCTCCTACGGCACCAATTTGGACTTCACCGCCGCCTGGGAGTCGGAGGACTTTCCTCGGTTCATCGCCGTCACCATCCAGCATCCGACCCCGTACTTCGATGACTCCTACGCGGTCAATTCAGCGAACAACGGGCCCTATGGCGACGCCATCCATCAAGAGCTGATCCCGGCGCTGGAGGAGCAGTTCCGCATGATCCCGGCCGGTTGGGCCCGTGTCCTCACGGGTGGGTCCACCGGCGGATGGGAATCGTTCGCCTTGCAGGTCTTCTATCCGGATTTCTACGGCGGGACCTGGTCCTTTGCTCCCGATCCGTTGGATTTCCGCAACGTCGAGGGGATCGACATCTACGAGGACGAGAACGCGTTCCACAAGCAGCACGAGTGGTACCGCGTGCCGATAGCGAATACCCGTTTCGCTCCGACCGGGGAGGTCCGCTTGACCTCCGAGCAGCGCAACACCATGGAGCTGGTCCATGGGACCAAGGGTCGCTCCGGGCAGCAGCTGGACATATGGAGCGCGGTGTTCGGGCCGGTCGGCGACGACGGGTACTTCAAGCCGCTGTTCGACAAGCGCACCGGGGAGATTGATCCGGAGGTGGCGGAATACTGGCGCGAGAACTACGACCTGCGTCACATTCTCGAGTCCAACTGGGCGGAGCTCGGGCCCCAGCTGGTCGGCAAGCTGCACGTCATCACGGGTGACATGGACAACTTCTACCTCAATGTGGGCGTCTATCACATGGAGGAGTTCTTGGAGTCCACCACCGACCCCTACTATGACGGGTCGTTCACGTTTGGCGCGCGTGGCGGACACGGTTGGCGACCGTACTCCAGCGCCGAACTGTTGCAGATCATGGCGGATCACATCGCCCGCAACGCGCCTCCCGGAACGGACGTGTCGGGCTGGCGCTAGCGAAGCAGGACGGTCGGTCAAGCCTTGCCGGGACAAGCGATGGCCGGGCCTGCTAGCCTTTCGCCAGAGGTCGGTGGACCCGCGGATCGAGACCTCTCGCTACGTCCTCGGTAACGGAACGTCGGCAGAGCAGCCCATGACAAAACGTACCCCCCATGTGATCGGTTCGTACCTGTTCGCGTCCTTCCTCCTCGTGATGCCGATGGTGGCCGCCGACGTGGGCGCCGTCGCCCAGCGAGTGAATTTCAACGGAGCCTGGCAGCTGGACGTCGCCGCCAGCGATATCACCACCGGCGACGGGCTCGCCGGTCTCGGGGGGCACGCTCCGGCGACCCTCTACATCACCCAACGGGACGGCTCGGTGATCATCGCAAGCAGGCTGCCGGGATCCGAGCCTCGCGCCTATCGCATCAACGGCGAAACGTGGGTCGAGCCACCGCGGCCGGGCACACGCCAGTTTCTCATTCGCTCACGGGTGCGCGGGCTCACGATGACCAGCGAGGGGTCTGCCCAGATCGGCGGGGAGTTCGTCACCGTCCGCGAGGTGCTCACAATGGACCCCTCGGGCCGGAAGATCACCCTCGAGGTGACCACCACGCGCGACTCGGTCGCCGAGAGGAACCTGCTCGTGTACAACCGGGCAGGCGGCGGAGGCGCCCCCTGAGCGTCGGCATCGCGGCTCGGGGGCTCGCCGCCTCGATGCTCGTTGCCTTCCTGTGTCTATCGGCCTCCGCGGCCGGTCTTGCGCTACAGGTCGAAACCCCGCAAAGCTTCCTCGGTTTCCGCGTCGGCGAGGAGCGCCGCTATGTGCTCGGACCCGCAGAGGCGCTGGTCGCCGGCGAGGCGGCGGAGTGGGGCATCAAGCTGCATCACGTCGAGGCCGGCGGGGCCGGACCCATGGCAGTGTTCGACCTCGACTACACCCGTCGCGAGCCCTTCGGCCCATTGCGAGAATCGCGGGTTACGCGCTCGCTTTGGGCCGAGCTGACGGTGAACGAGGCGGGATTCCCGCTGAAGGTGGTGGTCGGAGAGCGCGTCGAGTCCGGCGAGATCATCACCGAGTACGTACACCAGGGCGACGACCGCTACGAGCTCACGACGCGCTGGCCGGAGACGGAGCTGTCGGTAACGCTGAGAGCCCCGGGCCTGGACGGCGACGACGAATTGCGCGGGCTCTTCGTGTTTCTCACCCAGATCGCCGATCAACGGTTCGACGGCGGCACGCCCTTCATCGACAGTGTCTTCGCCAACCCCGGGTTGCTCAGCCTCGCCATGCCGCGCCCGTTGCCGGTCGACCCCTACGAGGACGAGCTGATGTTCCTTACGCCCGGCGTACGGCTGGTCCGATTCCCGACGCAGGAGTGGATTCGCGTCCAGCGGCACCCGCAGGTGCTGCGGTCTTATTTCGACCGCAATCGGCTGGAGCTGGGCGAGGTGGAAGAGCTGGACCTCGAGGGGCAGACGGTGCTCGCCCGCAAGTTCGAGATCCAGGGCCCGTTCCGCAACGGCTACGTCGATGCGCTCGGACGTGTCCTGCTCCTGCAGCACGACCCGGGGTCGGGCATGGAAAGGCCCCGGCACATTCGCTTGCTGGGGCCTTCCGGTGCCTCGAGGTGAGCCGCGCCGGAGCCCGGCTGCCCGAGCGAGCTCGCTGGATCAGTCGTCGGCAGGTTGGTCGACGATGCGGATGTACGGCAGGGGCTGCTCCCAACCGTCGGGGAAGCGTTCCCGGGCGTCTTCGTCCGATACCGCCGGAGCGATGATCACCTTGCCGCCCTGCACCCAATCGGCCGGCGTCGCGAGCTGCTTTTCCGCGGTCAGCTGACAGGAGTCCAGCAGGCGGAGGATCTCCGCGAAGTTGCGCCCGGTGCTCATCGGATACGTCAGGGTTGCCTTGATTCGCTTGTCCGGCCCGATGATGAACACCGACCGCGCCGTGGCGTTGTCCATCGGCGTGCGGCCTTCCGAGGTGTCGCCGGAGTCGGCCGGGAGCATGTCGTAGGCCTTGACGACCTCGAGGTTCGGGTCGCCGATCAACGGGTAGGAAACGGCGTGTCCTTGCGATGCCTCGATGTCTTTCGACCAGGCGTGATGGTCGCTGACGCCATCGACGCTGATCCCGATCGTCTTGCAGTTGCGTGCCGCGAATTCGCTCTGCAGGCTGGCGACCGCTCCGAGCTCGGTAGTGCACACGGGCGTGAAGTCTTTCGGGTGCGAGAACAGGATGGCCCAGCCGTCACCGATCCACTCGTGGAAGTTGATCGTGCCTTCGGTCGTCTCGGCGGTGAAGTCCGGGGATATGTCGTTGATGCGCAAGCTCATGGAGGATCCTCCTCGGGTTGGTTCTCTGGGCGATTCTAGGGGGTTGCGTCCCCTTCGTCACGGCGCCGGCGCGGGCCCTTGCATGGTTGCATCCCGTCCGGGGCATCGGTACGGTCCGGGTGTCATGGCGAATGCACTTTCGGTCCTCGCGTCCTGCTTGATGGTTGCCGCCGCAGCGGCTTCTCCTTCAGTTCAGGAAACAGATTTTTCCGGCTACTGGGCTCACGATGCTGCCGCCAGCCGGGTCGAGACCGCCGACGCCCTCGCCGGCCTCGCCGGGGGCGGGGCGCCGGCCAACCTCTTCGTCAGCCAGGCCCGGAACGGATCGCTGGTGCTATCCAGCCAGCGGAACCCTTCGCAGCCGAGGGGATATCGCATCGGCGGTGAAAGCACGGTGCCGGCTCCCGGTGACGAGGGTGGCGAGATGACCGTCGTCACAGCCTGGGACGGGACCTCGTTGGTGAGTGAGGGGAGCGTCGATACCGAAGCAGGCACGCTGCGCATTCGCGAGCGTATGTCCCTGCAGGACGACGGCGGCACGTTGATCCTCGAGGCGACGGTGATCAACGCCGCCGGCGAGGCGACAAATCACCTGGTATATCGACGCTGGCCGGATCCCGGACAACGCTGACCCGAAGCGGACGCGTCACTGCGCCGCCGCTTGCCGCGCCAGGTCGAGTGCGACGATCTTCTCGCGGTCCCGGGCGTAGAGCGTCGTGCCGGCCAGCGTCGGCACGGTCCACGATTGGGTATCGAAGATCGTCGCGCGCGCCAGCCGCTCGAGCCCACCCGGGGACATGCGCGCCAGAACCAGGTCCCCGTCCTCGTCCATAACGATGAACTTGTCGTCGGCGTGAAGCATGCTCGCGTGGCCGAAGCCGCGCTCCCTCCAGGCTCGTTCGCCGGTCTCCACGTTGACCGCGGTCATGAACTTGGGGCCGAACATACCGTCGGTTCCGTAGACCCAGTCGCCCACGCGGACCGAATTGAGAAACATCAGCTGGATCCGGTTGGAAAACCACAGCTCCTCGGTGTGCGTGATGTCGCCCTGTCGGGACAGCCGGATGCCACGGCTACCGGAGCGGTATGCCGAAGAGACGAAGAGGACGTTGTTGTCCCCCCACAGGCCCGCGGTCATGTTCAGGTCGTTACCCGGGTCGTGCGGCACCGACCAGAGGACCTCGCCGGTGTCCGGATCCATGCCGTTGATCGTGGCGCCGCCGATGACGATCAACTGTGGTGCGCCATCGACCTCGATGAGGGCGGGGGGCGCGTTGCCGAAAAGGAAGTCGCCGCCGCGCCAGACGATCTCGCCGTCCGACTGGCGAAAGGCGATGACCGCCTGTCCCGGACCGCCGACGCTGCAGATGATCACGTCCTTGTAGGCCAACGGGCTGCAGCCGTAGCCGGCCGTTACCACCGGTCGCAGCAGCAACGGGGGGGCACCGAGGTCGGCGACCATGTCGTAGGCCCAAAGGACCTCACCGGTACGTTTGTCGAACGCATGGATGCGTTTGTCGGTACTGATGGCGAAGAGTCGATCGCCGACGATCAACGGAGTGGAATGCGGGCCGGCGCCGAAGTCCGTGTTGATTTCGGTGCCGTTGATCGGTGAGGGGTAGCGGTACTCCCAGAGGGTTTCGCCGCTGGCGGCATCCATGGCGACCACGGTCTCTTCGTCCACCCAGGGTCCCTCGCGGCCGCCGCCACCTTCGCGGTACATGGTGTACAGGACACCTTCGTCGAAGAGGATGGCGGAGTGGCCGGGGCCCAGCGGTCGGGACCAGAGCACCGGCGGGCCGCCTTCCGGCCAGCTGTCGGCGAGCGCTCCGGATTCGACGCTGAAGTCACGGCCGGGCCCGCCCCATTGCCTCCACGACGGCGCGTCTCCGTCGGCTTGTGGCGCCATCGGCGGGCTTTCCCGCCGGGCCCCCTCCGGACTTCCCGCAGCGGTCGGGCGAAGGTTTCCCATGCTCGGGGTGGCCACCGTGAGTGCGACAATCAGCGCGCCGCAGGCGGTCGCCGCCAATCGTCGCCGTCGTGTCTCCCGCATCCAGCCTCTTTTCCTCGTAACCAGACCCATCACACTCTCACCACGGCCTGCTAAAGCTCGATGGTTCGCACGACCTGCTGGCTCGCTTCCCAGTAGGTCCTCTTCATGGCGATCTGGGCGTCTTCGGCGCGGGGTTGAACGCGGCCCTTCGCGTCGATGGCGCGCGAAACCAGGGTGTGGCGACCGGAGGGTGGGTTTCTCCACCGGTGGCGCCAGAACGTCCAGGCGTGCGGCGTGCTGCCCTCGGGATGTGGCAGCAACTCGGCGTCCTGCCACGGACCGTCGTCGATCTTCACTTGCACCGTGTCCAGCGGAGTTCCGTCGGTCCACGCTGCGCCTTCCATACGCAGCGTGCCGTCGCCCTCGAGCATCGCCCGGGCGGTCATCGACTTGACGTTGATCGGGCCCACGAGCGTCCGGTGCCAGACGGTGCCCGCGTCGGTTTCTTCGCCCCGCAAAGTGACGTAGTCGTCGGACATGAAGCGGCCGACGTAGCGACGGTCGACGAAATCGATCCGGTCGAGCCACTTCACCCAGGCGACGCCGTACCACCCCGGGACGACGAGGCGGAGCGGAGCCCCGTGGATGAGTGACAGCGGCTCGCCGTTCATCTCGTAGCACAGGAGCGCCGTCTCCATGACCTTCTCGCGCAACGGCAACGAGCGGGCGAAGAACTGCTCGTACTGGCCGTCGCGGATTTCCTCTTCACCGGAGTCGGCGCCGAAAAAGACGGCCTCGATGGCGTCCGGGTCGACGTCGTTCTCGATCAGCGGCAGGAGGCGGGTGCCCGTCCAGCGCATGTTGCCGATGGCGCCGGAAAACCGCGGCGAAGCGCCGTTGCCGCCGCATTCGAGCACCGCGGTATAGGTCTGGCGGGGGAGATCACGGATCTCGGCGAGCGACAATGTTGCCGGCCGTCGGGTCATCCCGGTCAGCCGGAGTTGCCATTGGTCATGGCTTTGCGGCTTCTCGTAGTGGGAGACCTCGAAAAGACGCTCGGGCGGTGTGCTCCACTCCCGCAGGTTCTGCCAGACAGTCTGCGTGGCAAGGTCCTGGGGCTGCTCGTCGTCGAGGAAGGGGACCTGCCGCTCCTGGCGGGCCGGCCCGGCAAGCGCGCCGTGTGGTGCGATCGCCAGAGCGGCGGCGGAGGTAAGGACTTGTCTACGGCTGATTCGAGGTTTCATGGCCCCTCACGGTAGCTCAACCGGCGAGGCGTGTCAGCGGTCGCGGCGGTGAAGTGGCGGGGCGCCCTGCGAAAGAGGCTCAAGCCGGTGACGGTGCGGGGGCGCCCGCGTCGATCTCGGCGCCGATCTCCTCCAGCCCCGCTGCCCCGAGATCCGGCGAGAAATGCCCGATCCGGCGCAGGATCGCCGCCGCCGCCAGCTCGGGGGCCTCGAAGTAATCGCGTGCGCAGCCTGCGTGGATGAAGCCCGAAGGATTGAAGAAACCCTCCTCGTAGTAGACGAGCGCAATCCGCCACGAGTCCTTCGGGATGATCTCCTTGCAGGCGCGGCAGCGGGCCCGCCCGGTAGGCGAGGGGCCGGCGCCGGTGAGGCGGGGGAGGCGCCGGTGCTCGAGGCCGATGGCGGCCTCGGCCCGCAGCCAGTCGGCCGTGTGGCCGTCGGCAGCGGGCGTTTCCACGGTCTCGAGGTCGGCGCCCGCCTCGTCGAGTGCCTGCAGGAATGGCTCCGGGCGCTTGTACGCGCCGCAGACGATGTGGAACCAGAGAGTCATGAGCCCCTCGCCGAAGGGATTTTCGAGGCGCTCACCGAATCGCAGCTCGTCCTTGGCGATCTTTTCGTCGCAACCGCGGCACTTGGCCCGGCCGGATGCCGCCGGCTCGATCGTGTGGGGCATTTTGACCCTCTCGCTCCTGTTTCCGGAAACTTTCCGGAAGACAATCGTCAAACGCGCCGAGCGTACCCCATGGCGGTGCCGGCTTCAGGGCCGGCGACTTGATTCAGCCGTTCCGCTCGGCCATTCTCTGAGTATCGGTTCTCGCGTCGAGATTCTCTGGAATCTCCGCTTCCCAGTGAACCAAAGCGTCGTTCTGGTCGTCATAAGTAAGGATTCGACCGTCCCCATACCACTCCGAGGTGATCAAACAGTGAAGAAGCTCCTCCTGTATCTGTCCGTTTGCATGTTCGCGACGCTGGCGGCGTTGCCGGCGTCGGCCCAGATCGGCTACGGCTCCGTCGTCGAGATCAACGGCGGCGAAGTCGTCGTCGGCGAGCCCGGTAACGTGGCGGACTCCGGTTACGTCTACCTCTACCGGTCGGTGAACGGCGCCTGGACCGAGGTCGCCTCGATCGTCGCTTCCGACGCGACCGAAGGAGACGGATTCGGAACCGCCATCCTCGCCGAGGGCGACGTCATGTTGGTTTCCGCGGTGTCCGACGAGCGCTCGGCGGTGTACATGTTCCGCCGCGAGGACGGCGAGTGGGTCGAGACCGGCAAGCTGACACCGTCGGGCGAAGGCGATCATTCCGGTTTCGGCTCGTCCATGGCGGTCAGTATCGACGACCGCGCGCTCATCGTGGGCGCTTCCGGCGCCGAGGATGGTTGGGGAGCTGCCTACATCTTCCGCTGGGAGAATGACGCCTGGCAGCAGGAAGCACGCCTCGTCGGGGAGCGCGGCGAGATCGCTGATCGCGCGACGGCGGTCGAGGAGGCCGAGGCCGCCGGTGAGAGCACCGACGAGATCCCAGCCGCCACGCCGGAACGGTTCGGAGTCGCCGTGGCGATCCAGGGTAATTGGGCGTTCGTCGGCGCCCCGACGGGCTACCAGAACGCCGGTCGCGTGTACGCCTTCCGAAACGGCGACAATGGCTGGGAGCGCGCCCCGATGGAGCTGTACTCCGTCCCGGGCGACAACTTCGGCGCCTCTCTCGAGATCGGCGAAGGTTTGTTGGCGATCGGCGCGCCGAACTACCAGCCGCTGGGAGCCGTCCGCCGCTTCACCTACAACGAAGAAACCGACGAGTGGCTGCGTATCGGCAGCGTCTTTCCGTTCGAGGGAGCCTCGTACCAGTTCGGCATCGACGTCGAGATTCTCGGCGACACCATGTACATCGCCTCGCCGCAGCACGTCTCGGACGGCGGCATGATCTACATGTACAAGATGGACGATGCGTTCAACGTTTACAGCATCGAGAAAGTGGGCGTCCCGGGATTCGTTCAGGGTGAGGGCCTCGCCGCTTCCTTCGCCATCGCCGGCGACACGATGGTTCTCGGCGCCCCCGGCAAGGACAGCGGCGCCGGCGTAAGCGTCATCATGGATCGTAAGTACGGCGGTTGGTCCAGCGAGGTCTTCATGTCCGACTACAAGGGCCTCGATGCGATCACCGGCGGGACGGTGGAGTGCGCCGGCGGCGTTGCCGACCGTTTCGGCTGCGAGAACGTAGACCTGCTTTCGTTCTTGCCGCTTTCCGCCATCGGCGGCGGCCGCGGCACGATGACCAACGACGTCTGGGGCTGGACGGATCCCGAGAGCGGCAAGGACTACGCCCTCGTCGGGTTGAACGACGCCACCTCGTTCGTCGACGTGACCGACATACACAATCCGGTTTATGTCGGCCGCCTGCCGAAGACCGAGAGCGCCCCGCCGGCCTCCTGGCGCGATATCAAGATCGACGAAAACTACGCCTACATCGTTGCCGACGCCGCGCCGACCCACGGCGTGCAGATCTTCAACCTCGAGCGCCTGCGTGAATTCGACGGTGAGCCGATCACCTTCGATGTCGATGCCCATTACGACAACGTCTCGGCGGCGCACAATATCGTCATCAACGAGGACACCGCCTTCGCCTACGTCGTCGGCGCCAACAGCGGCGGCGAGACCTGTGGCGGCGGCCTGCACATGATCAACATCGAGGATCCCAACAACCCCAGCTTCGCCGGTTGCTTTGCCGACGTTTCGACCGGCATCCAGGGGACGGGGTACTCGCACGACGCGCAATGCGTCGTGTACCACGGCCCGGACGAGCAGTATCAGGGTCGTGAGATCTGTGTCGGCTCCAACGAGACGGCGATCTCCGTCGCCGACGTGACCGACAAGCGCAACCCGGTTGCGCTGGGCGCCGCGACCTATCCGAACGTGGCCTATAGCCACCAGGGTTGGTTCACGGACGACCACAAGTACTTCTACATGAATGACGAGGGTGACGAGGTCTCCGGCCTGGTCGAAGGAACCCGCACGCTGATCTGGGACCTGCAGGAACTGGAGGACCCGATCCTCGTCGGCGAGTATGTTTCGGACAACCCCTCGGTCGACCACAACCTCTACATCAAGGGCAACTTGATGTTCCAGAGCAACTACGACTCGGGTCTGCGCATCTTCGACATCTCGGACCGCGAGAATATCCGGCAGGTCGCCTGGTTCGACACGGTTCCCTGGGGTGAGGACGGCGGCGGCATGGTCGGCACCTGGAGCAACTATCCTTACTTCGACTCAGGCATTATTGTCGTCACGAGCATGAACGAGGGCGTGTTCCTGGTGAAGTTGAAGGACGATATCGGGCAGTAGGAAGGCCCGTATCGGCCACGTTAGGCGCGCGTCGCGCTGGGGGGTGCGACGCGGGCGAAAGGCGAGTCCCGGGGCCCTCTCGTGGGCACCAGTACTTCCATCTCAGGAGGGTGATATGCAGCGGTGGCTACTTCGGGGCGCCGTCTTGTTCGCGGTGGTGGCGATCTTCGTTCCGGCGGCGCATGCGCAAGACCTCGGCTTCGTCTCGGGCGGGCCCCGCGCGGGGCTCAACACCCATCCGAACCAGTTTCAGTTCGGCGCTCAGGCGAACCTCGGTGAGTTCATTCCCAGCCTTCGTCTCCAGCCCAGCTTCACCGTGGGCATTGGCGATGACCGCACGATCTTCATGGCGAACATCGATAGCGCCTACCACTTCCCCATCGAGGGTAACTGGAGCCCGTACCTGGGCCTGGGCCTGGGGATCGGTTTCGAAGACCGTGACGATCAGGACAAGGTCGACGTCAAAGCGGGCCTCAACATCCTCGGTGGCATCGAATGGGGTGACGTCGGTCCGCACTATTTCTTCGAGGCGCGCACCCAGGTGGGCACGAGCTTCGGCGATTTCGGCGTGCTCTTCGGCATTAATTTCTAGTCTCTTCGCTACGCCGCTCGCGACCGGCGAACAAGAGAAAACCGACCCGCGGCGAAATGGGCGACGCCGCGGGTCGGCTCTCGTCTCGCTCCGGGGTGTGGAGCGAGCCCTCCAGTTCGGGGGGAGCGGCCCGGCAGCGGTCCGACCGTTTGACCCCATCAAATGGACCGCCGCCGGGTCAAAGTGGCAAAGCCCCCCTATTTTTAGCTTCGCCACTTTCTTGTCTGTTGTAGCCGGGGCGGCCGCCTGACCGGCCCCGGAAGCGCGCCGGAGCGTGAACGGCCGGCCGCGCTTCAGTCGTCTCCTTCTGCCGGGAGGTTCTTCACCAGCACCTCGACCGGGACCTCCAGCGCGTCGGCGATCCTGATCAGCGTTCGCAGCCGAGGGTCGCGGACAACGCCGCGTTCGATCTGCGAGAGGTGAGACTCGGTCACGTCGGAGGCGATCGACACCTGACGCAAGGTCAGGCTCTGTCGCCGGCGGTGGAACCGCAGTCGCTCGGGAAGGGTGAGGCGGGCTATCTCCCGCATGGCCATTTCGTTCTCCGCGTCGGCGTCGTCCTGCGATTGCGGAAGCTCGGAGGAGGCATCGTTCTTCATGGCTCTGTCGTCGATTCGAGATCGACGATGATCGTCGATCACTTGCGGTTGAACCTCGTTCGAGGGGCTCTGGGGGTTTTTCGTCAGTGACGTTGAAATCGAGCCTAGGCGCTTGTGCTCGAACGCTAAAGAGCGCGCACGGTGATTGGCCCATGGTGGCCATGGATATGACCCGCAATGGGTGAAGGGAAGTCGGTTCCGGTGGTGCCATCGGTAGTCGAGATCACTCGGTACACCCGAGATCGGGGAACGGTGAGCCCGGAGATCACCGGCCGCGGCTGAGATCGAGGGTCCGGCGGAGGGTCGCCGACGAGCGCCGCGGAGGGCCTACTCGAGGGCGCGAACCCAGGGGACGAGCTCCGCCTGAGAGCCGGTCCCGGTCTTGCGGAAGATCGACTTCAGGTGATTGCGGACGGTGTGCTCGCTGATGAACAGGTTCGCGGCGATCACCGAGACCCGCTCGCCGACCATGAGGTGTTCGAGGATCTCGAGCTCACGCGGTGACAGATCCGCAAGCGCCGGGTGTTCCCGGTTGAAGGGGCGAGGGGAGGGGCCGCTCGCGGCGTTCAGCGTCTCGAGCTGACGGACGATCCGCATCATTGCGGTGGTGACGACCGTCGGTGCGCCCTCGAAGCCGATTCGCTTCGCGGTTTGCACCGATCCGAGGTCGATGATGATCGAAAACGTGCCGCTCACGGCGCCGCGATCGTCGAAGAAACGCTGCGGGACGACGAGCGCAGGGAACGTGCTGGAGTCCTTGCGGCGCAACACGACGAGGCGTACCCGCAGATCGCCACCCTGAATCGCCTCCATCTCTGCCCGATGCATGTCCGCATGCTCCGGGACGCCCAGCTCGGTGGCGTGATGGCCCACGACCTCGTCCCAGGTGTAGCGCATCCACGCCAGCAGGCGCGGGTTGGCGTACCGGACGATCCCGTCGGTATCGGAGGCTAGCAGGCCGCAGTTCATCGTCTCGACGACGCGCAGCAGGTGTCGATGTTGCGGGACGAGCGATGATCCACGCGATTCAGGCATGCCCCATTGTGACCCGCCGGCGCGGTTTTCTCAGCCGCGAAGGTCCGCCAGGCGAGGTGGGCGCCGTGCGGCGGGGGCATGTAGGCGGGATAATCGATAGTGATATCCGAGTTTGGCGGGGGTCCCTTGGCCCAATTGACGGGGGTAACTCATGGCTCGACGAATTTGGGCGCCCGTGGCGGTGCTGTGCGTCCTTGCCTTCATCGTTCCGGACAGCGCGATGGCGCAGCAAGACCGCCGTTTCGAGGCTTTCGGGAGCTTCTCGTATCTGATTGCCGATGTCGGTGGCAACGACCTGGGGCTTGCCGACGCGCGCGGCGTCGGGTTCACCGGCCAGTTCGCCTTCTTCCTCAACGACTGGTTGGGCCTGGGGACGGAGGTGGGCTACAACAACGGCGACCTGGACCTGCCGGTGATCGCGATCTTCCCGGCGCCCGAGGTGGATTTCTCGCAGTGGACGGTTCTGTTCGGCCCCCGTTTCCGTTTCGCCGAGACGGCGCGTTTTCGCGCCGGCGCGCAGGCAATGGCCGGGATCGCCCGGGGGAGTGTCGGCGTCGAATTCGATCCTGAAGAGCTCGCCTTCGACCTTCCGGATCGATTCCGGCGAGGCCTTCGTCTGCAGGCCTTCGACGTGGCGTTCGATCAGACGGTCTTCGCGCTCGCCGTCGGCGTCCACTTCGATCTGAGGATCAACGACCGGCTGACCTGGAGGATCGTGCAGCCCGACGTTCTACTGACCGGCTACGGCGATGACACCCAGGCCCATTTCCGCATCGCGTCCGGCCTGGGGTTCGAGTTCTGACGTCCGATCGTCCGGGGACTGCCCGCTCGCGGCTGATCTGCCGGCGGCTGACCTGTTCGCGACTGACCTGCTCGCGGCTGCCGGCTCGCGGCTGCCCGTTCGAATGGCGGGAGAGTGTCGAAACACGATGACGGTGGGTTCGGCCGGAACATCGCCCCGCCGGAGATCGAGCCGGTTGGTCTCCAGGCGCACGACGTTGTCGCGCCCCGCGAGCCAGGGATCGATGTCGCCCAGGTCCGAGGGGCTGTCCGCCGAGGCCTCCAGCTCAGGAATCCGGTAGTGCATGGGCACGACGATTGCCGGATCGACGGCTGAGATCGCCGCGGCCACCGCCTCGTTGGAGAGGATGTGCTCTTCGGCGTCGATCGGCAGCATGAGGAGATCGACGTCCCCCATCGCCCGGACGACGTCCGGCGTCAGCGGGCCGTTGTCGCCAACGTGTGCAAGACGCAGGCCGCCGACCTCGATGATCATGACCGTGTTGCGCTGGCCGAATTCCTTGCCGTAGGGGTCGGCGTGCTTACCGCTGATTCCGAGCACCGAGGCGTCTCCGATACGATGTACGCCGGGGGCGTCGATCACCCGAACGTCCTCGTCCCACCAGACCTCGGCGCCGCGAAATCGGCCGCCGTCATGGTCGTAGTGTGGATGGGTGATCAAGATGGCATCGGGGGCGAGTCCGCCGGGGAAGTCGTACCCGAGCCACACGCGGCTGGCGTACGGATCGATGAGGATCTCGACGCCTCCCGGCGACCGGACGATGAAGGAAGCGTGGGCGACGTACTCGATGGTCGTCGTGGCTCCTTGCAGGCCGCCTCCATGGCCGGCCACCGGAGCGGCAGAAGACGCGGCGATCACGACGGTCAACAAGAGCCCGGGCAGGGGAGGCGCAACCCGAGCTCGACGCGGCGACGCAGGCGGCACCGGCCTCTCCGCATCGAGAGCATGGATGAGGTTCATCCGTCCATTGTGCAGGTCGTGCGCCGTTCGGGAAACCTGTGCGGCCTCTGCGCGGCGGCCGTGATCCGATTCTGTAGGGATGCTACCTTTTGCCTGACAGCGTCTTTCGCGACGCTTTCGATTCTCCTCGCACCCGGACCGAGGTCCCCCCGGCGCGGCGCTCGCATCGCGGCGCAATGACCACGGTCGAACCGTGATTCGCCGAGACATGGGAAGAAAGAGCAAGAAGAAGCGCAGGGGCCAGCCCTCCGAACGGACGACCGCTGCCGCGCCGGCACGCGCGGCGACCACCAAGAAGCCCGCGGATGCGCCGCCCAGCGAGACGCAAAGCCGCATCGGCAGGATAGCCGCCATCGTACTGGGTTCGATCTTCATCTTCGCCGGCACGCTGAAGGTCGGTGATCCGTGGGTGTTCCTCGGCTCGTTGCCGGCGTACGGCGTGCCCTCCGTGCTGCGGCTGCCGATCACGGTGATGATGCCGACCATCGAGGTGCTGCTCGGCATCATGCTGATCATCGGTTGGCGCACCCGCATCGCCGCCACCGCCGCGGCCGGAGTATTGGCCGTGTTCGCCGGGGTGATCGCGTTCGGTTGGGCGAATGGGACCCTGCAGGAGTGCGGCTGCTTCGGTCCTTTGCTCAAGCGCACGCCGCCCCAAGCGCTTGCTCAGGACGCTGCATTCATGGTCCTGGCGGTGCTCGGCATGATGTGGGCGCCGGTGGACAAGGCGCCTTTCACCCGGATCCGTAGCGGGACGCTGGCGGCCGTCGTCGTCGGCTCGATGGCGATCATCGGCGGCAACCTTTGGTCGGACACGGTGACCCTCGACGACATGATCGTGGCCACCGAGGCCACGGTGACGGGGGAGATGCCGGCGTTCGAGGAGTTGGGGCTGCGTGAGCGGAACGTCTTTCTCTACCTGTTTCACCCGGACTGCCAGTACTGCGTGCGAAACGGCCCGCAACTGGCGCGCATCGCCGCCGATCCCGACCTGCCGGAGGTGATCGGCATCACCCACAGCGTGCGCCCGGGTCAGGTCAAGGGTTACCTCGACCACGCCGGGGCCGACATCAAGGCCTACGAACGGAACCCCGCCGGCTTCGCCCAGATCACAGGGGACGGCGCCGTTCCACAACTCGTGTTCCTGCAGCGCGGCAGGGTGGCGCGGGTGTGGAAGGGCGACTTGCCCGGAACGCTCGAGCTGAAGCGGGCGGTCAACGCGTCGAGCTCGCCCTCGTAGGCCGCCGCCGGTAGGCACGGTTCAGGAGACCGATCTCGCCGAGAAACGTGCTTGTGTGAACGTAGACTTTACAGTATAAAGTTCTCTACACACATGAATTCGAGGAGAGAGGCCGCAAGAGGAACGGCCGCAAAGGAGCCAACTATGACCGCATCCCGGCTGATCGCGATCCTTTTCATCTTCTGCTGCAGCACCTTCGCCTGGTTCGTCCTGGGTTTCTCGGTGGCGCACCGAACCGGCACGTACGATCGCGCCCTCGAAACGGAGGTGGTCACGCTCTGGGGTGGCCGCCACGTGCAGGGAGCTCCGCAAGTGTGGATACGCGAGATCGACGAGCGTACCGAGACCATCGAGGAGGAGACGGCGGAAGGCGATATCGTTACCCGCCACGTGACAAAGGAAGTCGAGACGTGGCGACCTCTACAACTCGCCTCCAGTGACCTCGACGTTGCCCTCGAGCTGGAGCACCGGCGCAAGGGATTGCTCTGGTACGACCTCTACGCGGTTGACTTCTCCGCCCGCTACACGGTCGTCGTTCCCGATGTCCTGGAAGGCCCGGTGAGGGTGTCGTTCCGCTTTCCGGCTCCCGAGTCCATCTACGACGGGTTCACGTTGTCGGTGGCCGGCCGGGACGGGACTGCGGGCGACTTGCAGAGCGCCGTGGTGGTGACTCTGGAGGAGGTCGTTGCCGGCTCGGAGATTCCCATCGATATCGCCTACCGTTCCCGCGGTCTCGACACCTGGACCTATGCGTTCCGCGACCAGGGCGTCGGGCAGGTCCGCGACTTCTCGCTGGCGATGTCGACGAACTTCGCCGAGGTCGACTTTCCCGCTGGAACCCTGTCGCCGACGACCCGCCGATCGGCGGGCGCGCCGGCGCCCGCAGCCGGGGAGCAACTGGCCTGGGAGTTCGACAGCCTCGTAACGGGCAAGCGAATCGGTGTCGATCTCCCGAACAAGCTCAACCCGGGTCCGCTGACACAGCGGGTGACGTTCTTTGCTCCTGTGTCCCTGCTGTTCTTCCTGACCGTGATGGTCATCCTCGGCATCACTCGTGGGCGCAACCTGCACCCGATGCACTACTTCTTTCTGTCGGCCGCGTTCTTCTCGTTCCATCTCCTGCTTGCATACCTCGTCGACCACGTGTCGGTGCATCTGGCCTTCGTTGCATCCGCTCTGGTGAGCATGTTTCTGGTGGTGTCGTACCTGCGCGTCGTCGGCGGCACGCAACTTGCCGTATCCCAGGCCGGGCTGGCGCAGCTCGTCTATCTGGTGTTGTTCAACTATGCGTTCTTCTTCCAGGGGTTCACGGGTCTGGCGATAACGCTTGGCGCCGTCGTGACGCTATTCGCGCTCATGCAGCTGACCGCGAGGGTCGATTGGGAGCAGGTGTTTGCCGCAAGGCCGCGCAAACGGGGTAGTGCAGCCGCGTAGGTGACCGAGGGCGCGGCTCGAAGGTGACAGGGGGCGGAGCGGGTGTTTGCATCGGGACCTCGACACTCCCCTCGGCACCTGCCCCTTGTCGGGATGGCGGAACCGCAGCAAACTAGGGTCCATGGTGCGCTTCGTCTCATGGCTCGCGGTGACCTGGATCGCGATCGTAGCCGCGGCTCACGGCGCCGAATCGGCGCCGGCCGTCGCGGCCGGCTCGGATCGGGGCGCCGATCGGGCCCAGGATCCGGCCGCCGGTACGGAACAAACGGCCGCGGTCGGCAGCCAGGAAATCTACGACGCCCTGGTGTCGGTCGGGTTCGACGCCGATCGAGCGATGCAGGTCGACAACCTCGAGATCGGGCGTGGTCCGGCCACCTTTACCTTGCAGGCGGGTACGTGGCTTCCCCTGGAGCCGGTCGGCGGATCGGTCACCGGCGGCGTCTTCATCGGCGAGGGGGCCGTGCGGTACGAGCCGCCGTCGGGCGTAGAGCAGGACCAGCTCGAGAAGTTCACCAATGGCCGGGTGCTCGAGGAAGAATTCGAGCGCCTGTACCTGCGTTTCTCGGACGCCACCGCCGCGTCGATCGAGGACCGGCTCGACGAGGTGGTCGACGAAGAGCCCACACGTACCCGGGTCGTCATTCGCGCCGCCAGTCAGGCAGTCCTTGACGAGGCTGCCAGCTGGCACGATGAGATCACGAAGCATTTTCTCGAGGAAGAGCGGGTGAACCTCGAGTCACGTCTGTTCGCCGATCTCGTCAGTGGAGAGCCGGGCTTCTTCACCGCCTGGGTCGACACGCGCGACGACGGGCCGGTGCATTTCGTTCAGGACGCGGACGGTGAGGACCTTTTCACCCTCCGTGGCTGGTCGGGCCGGGCCCGCAGGTTCGATCGTTGGGGAGGGTTCGGCGGTGTTCGAGAGCCGGTTGCTCGGCCCGTGCATTACGACATCGATATGACGCTGCGCGGCGACGACCTCGAAGAGGCGCGCGTAACGCTGGAGGTGGAGGCGCGGCGGCCGGCGAGCGTGCTGCGTCTGGAAGCTCACCCTCTGGTCGATGTCGAGCAGGTGCTCGGATCGGCCGGCAACCCGCTCGCGTTCGCCCGTCGCCATGCCGAGGACGACGAATTCGAGGACCACCTGACCGTCGTGTTGCCGGCCGCCCTGGCGCCGGGGGAATCCACGACGCTGACGTTCGTCTACACCGGGAACATCGTCGAAACCCTGTGGGGCGGCGGGGAGTACGCCATCAAGGCGCCGCAAGGGTGGTACCCGACGATCGGCTACCTGCAGCGGGCCACCTACGACCTGACCTTCCGTGTCGACGACGGCGACAAGATCTTCGCTTCGGCCGAGCGTCTCTCCGAGGAGGTGGTCGACGACATGCGGGTTGCACGCTTCGAGCAGAAGCTGCCGGTGGCGATGGTGTCGTTCAACTACGGGTCGATGAGTGTGCGCGAGGTCGAGGTGGAGGGGGCGCCGCCGATCACGGTGTTCGGCACCGCCACCGGCCTCGGCGGCGACGCGCTCGGCAACGTCGGCGCCGACGTCGGCAACAGCCTGGTGTTCTTCTCGCAACTGTTCGGCAACTACCCGTTCAGCTACATGTCGGCGACACGTATCCCGTTCGCCCACGGACAGGGCTTTCCCGGCCTGCTGCACCTCGCGGCGGCTTCGTTCCAGAGCGAGCGGCGCGGCATCACGGAGGCGTTCCGCGGCCACGAGACGGCTCACCAGTGGTGGGGTCACGTCGTCGGTTGGAGAAGCTACCGTGATCAGTGGATCTCGGAGGGTTTCGCCGAGTACTCCGGAGCGCTGTACGCCGAGGCCTACCTGCAGGACCCACAGATCCTCGACGACATGACCGAGGCGTGGCGGAACGACGCATTCAAGCTGGGGAATGCCGGGTTCCGTCGCTTCGGCATGGCCGCCGCCACCATGCAACGGCGATCGGACGGCACATGGTCCGGCCCGATCACTCTCGGTCGGCGGCTATCCTCGACCGAGACCCCGGCGGACTACGCCATGCTTGCCTACGAGAAGGGCGCGTACATCCTGCACATGCTGCGCATGGCGATGTACGACTGGAGCACGGGTTCCGATGAGCCCTGGAGGGTCATGATGCGTGACTTCGTCGCCAGTCACGCCGGCGGCGAGGCCTCCACCGAGAGCTTCCGCGCCGTCGTCGAGAAGCACTTCGGCGAAGACATGGGCTGGTTCTTCGACCAGTGGGTGTACGGCACTGCGGTGCCCACCTATCGGTACGCGTGGAAGGTCGAGACGTCCATCGACGGGCAGCGGTCGTTGCGCCTGCGGGTGCGCCAAAGCGTCGAGCCGGACGTGCCCTTCCGCATGTTCGTCCCCGTGCGCGTCGAGCTCGGCGACGGGCGTTTCGTCGTTCTTCGGGTCCTGGTGGACGAGCCGTACGAGGAGTTCAGCTTCGACCTCCCGGGCGGTTTGATCCCCGAGGCGGTGGCGCTGAACCCGCGCAACGCCGTACTCGCTCGGGTGGACGAGGAAGGGTGGTGAGCCGGTTCGCTGCGGGTGGGCGTCGGGGGTGATGAACCGGCCGGCGATCGCCGGCGACCGGGGAAGATGATCGGGGGATCGGCCGGCGCTCCCTTTCTCCGATGCGTTGCGAGCGACACGAGGTACTATCGCCGGCGCAGCTCCTCCCACTCGGCCAGTGCGGCGCGCAGAGCACGCTCGGCCTCGGCGGTGGCGGCGACCGTTTGCGAGGTCGGCCCCGCGTCGACGGCCTCGACGATGGAGAGGAGCCTGCCGAGGGTGCCATTGAGGCCACGCAGGGTCGCTTCGATCGCCGCCGCGTCGTCGTGCCGGGACGTATCGGCTTCGTCGGCGCGGAACGCCCGGGCCTGCTCGAGAGCAGCGAAGTCTTCCTGCAGGAGCCCGTAAAGCCGCATCGACAGGTCATGCTGGCGGGCCAGCTCGCCCGCCGACGTGGTCACCCGCGGATCCATTCTTACGATGAGAGGCTGCTCGTGGACTTGTCCGTCGACAATCAGCCGGACGGTGTACGTGCCCGGCAGGGCGAAGGGTCCGCGGGGTTCGGCCGGGGTGTAACCCGGTATCGCGGAGATCGGGTAGCTGAAGCGCTGCACGGCGGGGCGGGGGTAGCGTAGATCCCAGACGAAGCGGTGCAGCCCGGCGGCGGCAGACAGCGGTTGAAACGGGCGCGGCCAGTAGTCGGGTACGTTCTGCCCCTCGAGCGGGAGCTCGGGCGGGTCGTCGCTGGCGTAGCGACGCACCAGCGCTCCGGAAGAGTCCAAGATCTCGAGGGTCACCGGACCGGTCGCATCCTGTCGCAACCAGTAGTTGACGATGGCACCGTCGGGCGGGTTTTCGCCGGACGGCTCCTCCGGCGGCGGCGGCGTGTCGGTGTACTTGTTCCAGCGGAATCGCCAGGCTTGCTGCGGCGCGAACAGGTGCGCGTCGGCGGCGACGACCTCCGGGGTGATCTGTCGCAACGGCGTGATGTCGTCCAGGATCCAGAAACCGCGGCCGTGGGTTCCGGTGGCCAGGTCGTCGTCCTTGATGATCAGGTCGCGGATCGAGGTCGGCGGGTGGTTGAGGCGCAGCGATTGCCAGTTGTCGCCGTCGTCGAACGACACGAAGACGGTTTGTTCCGTGCCGGCGAACAGCAGCCCCGGGCGGACGTGATCTTCCTTGACCACATTCACGACGGTGCCGTCCGGGATGCCGTTGGTGATGTGGGTCCACGTCTTGCCGCCGTCACGGGTGCGGTAGATGTGCGGTCGCAGGTCGTCGAGGCGCAGCGTGTTGATTGCCGCATAGGCCGTGTCGCCGTCGGTATGGGAGGCGTCCATCAACGACACCTTCGCCCAGGGCCCGAGCTCCTCGGGCGTCACGTCGGTCCAGCTCGCGCCGCCGTCGCGGGTCACCCAGATGAGGCCGTCGTCCGTTCCCACCCAGATCGTTCCGATGTCGACGTAGGACGGTGCGATCGTGTAGATGACGCCGCGGCGCGTCGGGCGGGCTCCCGGTTCGTCGCGGTATTTGCCGACCACATCGGGGATCGTCCAGGTCTCCCGCGAGAGGTCGGGGCTGATGCGGTCCCAGCTCTGGCCGCCGTTGGTAGTCTTCCACAGCGTGTTGGATGCGTAATACAGCGTGCGGGGATCCAACGGCGAGAAGAGAATCGGCATGGTGCGCACCACCCGGTACGGCGTGCCGTCGGCCGGCCTCGGCGCGATGTCCTGGCGCTGGAGCGTCCGCCGATCCCAGCGCGTGACACGGCCACCGTAGACGATATCCGGGTCGAGCGGGTCGGGGGCGACGTAGCCGTACTCGGTCACGCCGACGGGGGTCCAGTCGCGGTAGGTCACCTCGCCGTAGTCGCCGCGGCTGCGGATGCACACCGAGCCGCTTTCCTGCTGGCCGCTACACAGGCGGTAGGGGAAGTCGTTGTCGGCGGTGACGTGGTACATCTGCGCCGTCGGCTGGTTGTACCAGGAGCTCCACGTCTCGCCTCCGTTCACCGTCACGATGGCGCCCTGGTCGGCGGCGATCAGCATGATGTCGGGATTGATCGGATTGATCCAAATCCGGTGGTAGTCGTCCCCGCCCGGGGCCCCGCGCGGCGTGGTGAACGTGCGGCCGCCGTCCGTGGACTTCCACACCACGATGGAGCCCGTGAAGACGATGTCCGGATCGTGCGGGTGCACCTTCACCTCGGCGAAGTCGGAGCCCCGCTGGGTCACCAGCGGGTTGTCGTTGATCCGGTACCAGCTCGCACCGGCGTCGTCGGAACGGTAGAGGCCACCGTTGTTGCGCGCCTCGACCGTGGCGAAGAGGCGCGACGGCAGGCTCGGTGCGACCGTGATTCCGATGCGCGACAGGCCGCTCTCGGCGAACGTCGGTAGGCCCTGGTTGATCGGCTCCCAGGTGTCGCCGCCGTCGATGGACTTGTAGATACCGCTGGCGGGGCCGCGGAAGTTGGCGTTTTCCCAGGGACCTTCCATCGCCTCCCACAAGACTGCGTACACGGTGCGGGCGTCGGCGGGGTCGAAGGCGACGTCCACGCCACCGGTGGTCTCGTTGACGTACAGCACCTTTTCGAACGTCCGCGCTCCGTCCGTCGAGCGGAAGATGCCGCGCTGTTCGTTGGGGCCGTAGGGATGGCCGAGGACGGCGACGAAAAGCCGGTCGGGGTCATCCGGATCGACGATGATCTGCGGGATCTGCTGGCCGTCGCGCAATCCCAGGTGCTCCCACGTCTCGCCGGCGTCGACGGACTTGTAGATCCCGTCGCCGACAGACAAGTCGGGGCGCTGCAGCCCTTCTCCCGAGCCGACGTAGATGACGTCGGGTTCCGACGGAGCCAGCGCGATCGCGCCGATCGACCCCGTTGGCTGGTCGTCGAAGATCGGAAACCAGGTATGCCCATAATCGGTGGTCTTCCAGACGCCGCCGTTGGTGGCGCCGATGTAGAAGACATTCGGCTGGTTCGGGATGCCGGCGGCGGCCTTGGTGCGGCCGCCGCGGAACGGACCGATGTTCCGCCAGCGCATTTCCTCGAACAGCTCGGGGGAAAAACGCTGCGCCGGCGCAGCCGGCGTTGGCGAGGGCATCGGCGCCGGGCGGGGGGCTGGCGCCGGGATTGCCGTTTCGGCGGCGAACGTGGCCGCTACGAGTGTCAACGCCAGCAGGCGATGCTTGTTCATGATGTCTCCAGCAGGGGGTGAGAGACGGCGCGCCGGTAGCCGGTGATCGTCAGCCCGTCGGCGCCGACGTCAACGATGGCATAGCTGCTGTTATCGGGGCCGGATCCTTCGACCACGGCGCGGAGCGTGTAGTAGTGGATCCCGTCGATGAAGTTGTAACCGCCGGCGTGGTCGTGCCCGTGGAACGCGGCGATGACGTTGCCGCGCCTGCGCAGAAGGAGGCGGACCTCGTCGGCGTTGTTGACGTAGACGTTTCCCTCGCCGCCGAGACGCTGGTGGACGAAAAGGATCGTCGGCAAGCTCGTCCCCGCCAGGTCGCGGGCCAGCCAGTCGAGCTGCTCGGGCAGAATGTTGGTGTCGCGGTAGTCGAAGTCGCCGTGATCGTAGGCGCCGCCGTCGGCCCGGAAGTTCGCATCGAGCACGACGAAGTGCAGGCCGCCACGGTCGAACGAGTAGTAGGTCGCGGTGGCGTCGATACCGTTGTTGTCGATTCCGGCGAGGAACTGCGCTTTCGAGATGCTGTCCACGTCGTGGTTTCCCAGCACGTGATAGACGGGGCCGCCGAAGCGTTGCAGCTCGGCCTCGATCGTCGCCAGGTAACGCAGGGTGTCGGCCTCGACGCCGGGCTCGTCCTGGTCCTTGAAGTCGCCCAGCTCGATCAGGAAGTCGACGCGCTCATCGTTCATCAGCGCGACGCACTCGCGCAGCTTTTCGACCGATTCGCCGTAGAAGCGGGTGCCGCGTGCGGCCGTGTCGGCGTAGTGGGGATCGGTGACCATCCCGAAGCGGAACGATCGCCGGCCGGCGCCCCGGCGCGGCAACGCCCGTGCGGCAAACGCCAACGACGAGGCTCGGAGGAAGTCGCGGCGCGTCGACACAAAAGAAGTCATCAGGATCGAATTTAGCACGGCGTAGGAGTGCGCCCATTGCTCGGACACACTCCTAGCGAAGAAGACGCCTCCGCAGCAAGCAACGGAGATCCTCCGAGCGGACGCCGGTGGTGTCACCGCACCGAGCAGGACACGTCGGTGATAGCATCCGCGCCGTCATGAGCCTGAAACGAGCCCTCGGCCCCTTCGATGCGACCATGGTCGTGGTCGGTGGCATCATCGGCGCCGGCATCTTCATCAACCCGTACATCGTCGCCCAGCGACTCGATACCGCGCCGCTGGTGCTGGCCGCCTGGATCGCCGGCGGCGTCGTGGCGCTCTGCGGCGCGCTGACCTTCGCCGAGCTCGGCTCCCTCCGCCCCGAGGCGGGAGGGCACTATGCCTACCTGCGCGACGCCTACCACCCATTGGCCGGGTTCCTCTACGGCTGGGGCCTGCTGCTGATCATCGAGAGTGGCGCGATCGCGGCGGTGGCGATCACCTTCGCGCAGTACGCCTTGCGTCTGGTGGGTAACGAGGGCGGCGCCACCGTCCCGCTGGCCGTTGCCGCGATCGTCGTTGTGACCGTGGTCAACTACTTCGGTGTGAAGCCGGGGAGCCGGCTGCTCAACGTATTCGTCGTGCTGAAGGTGGCGGCGCTGGCGGCGCTGATCCTGGCCGGATTGCTGATGCCGGCGGAGCAGCCGGCGACAGAACCGGCGGGAGCGGTCGGAGAGCAGTCGCCGGGGGCGGCCACCGCGTCGGCGGATGAGGGCTCTGCGGGTGCCACACCGCTCTTCATCGTGGCCTTCGGGGCGGCCCTCATTCCGGTGATGTTTTCGTACGGCGGGTGGCAGAATGCCAACTACGTGGCCGAGGAGATCAAGGACCCGCAGCGCAACCTGCCGCGCAGCCTCGTCGTCGGTACGTCGATCGTGGTGACGACGTACGTGCTGGTCAACTTCGTGTACCTGCAAGCGCTCGGACACCAGGGCCTGGCGGAAACCGCCACGCCGGCGGCCGACACCGCGCGGCAGGTCTTCGGTGCCGCCGGGGACCGGTTCATCGCCGCCGCGATCGCGATCTCGACGTTCGGCTTCCTTGATTTGACTGTGCTCGCGCCCACCCGCGTGTACTACGCGATGGCGCGGGACGGGGTGTTTTTCGACAGCGTCGCGCGGTTGCATCCGCGCTATCAGACGCCGTCGCTGGCAATCGTGATCCAATCGACCTGGGCGATCGCCCTGGCGCTGACCGGCTCGTACGCCCAGCTCGTCGACTACGTCGTGTTCGCCGATTGGATCTTCTTCGGCGCGGCCGCCGCCAGTCTGTTTGTCTTCCGCCGCGTGGTGCCGCTGTCGGAGCGGGCCGAGGGAACGTTTCGAACGATCGGCTACCCCATCGTGCCGGGCGTCATGGTGGCGGCGGCGCTGCTGATCATCGCCAGCGTGCTGTGGTCGAGTCCGCTGCAGTCGGGCCTCGGAATACTCCTGCTGGCCACGGGCGTGCCGGCGTTCTGGTGTTGGAGCAAGCGCGCTGGCTCCGGCGAGGCAGGGAAGGGGCCCCGCCAATGAGCCGCCCGGAGAATGCCCGACTGGCACGCGTCTGGGCGCCGTACATGGAATGGGCGAAGCGACACCCGCGAGTGCGCTTCGACCTCTGTGGCAGCAACCTGGCGCCGTGTACGCTCGAGGATTTGCCCGGCGCCCGCGACGCCCTCGAGGTCGCCGGAGACAACGACCTGGGCTACGTCCCGCTTATCGAAGCGATCGCCGACAACTACGAGACCACGCCTCAGCGAGTGGCGCTGGCGTCCGGCGCGTCGGGGGCGAACTTCCTGGTGCTGGCGGCGATGCTCTCGCCCGCCGACGAGGTGCTGGTCGAGAGCCCGGTATACGACCCGCTGCTGGGCGCCGCACGCCTGCTCGGCGCGACGGTGACCCGGTTCGAACGGCGTTTCGAGGATGGCTTCGTCGTCGATCCGGGACGCGTCGATGCCGCGATCAGCGACCGAACCCGGTTGGTGGTCGTGACCCGTCCACACAACCCGACCGGAGTCTCCCTCGACGAGGCCGCCCTCGCCGACCTGGCCGACGTCGCCGAAAGACGCGGCGTGCATGTGCTGGTGGACGAGGTCTACCTCGACACGCTGTCGCCGCGCCCCATGCCGGCAGCCAATCTCTCCGACGCGTTCATCTCCACCAGCAGCTTGACCAAGGCGTACGGGTTGGCGGGCTTGCGGGCCGGTTGGGTGGTGGCCGCTCCGGGAGTCGCAGAGGCGATCTGCCGGGTGCGCGGCACCGTGGAGGCCATCGGTGCATTCCCGGCGGAGTTGATGGCCACCGTGGCGTTTCGGAATATCGAGGCGCTCAAGGCCCGTTCCGAAGCGATCCTCGGCCCCGGGCGCGAGCTCCTGACGGCGTTCGTCGATTCCCGTCCCGAGCTCGAGTGGGTACCTCCCTGTGGTGGCACCGTCGGATTTCCTCGGTTGCGGGGTCGGAAGGACGCCGCTCCGTTCGTCGAATCGCTGCTGGTGGATTTCGAGACAGCCGTGGTGCCGGGGCGCCTTTTCGAGTCGCCGGCGCACTTCCGTGTCGCGTTCGGTGGCCCGGTGGAGATACTGACCGGTGGGCTCGAGCGGATCGGTGAAGCTCTCGATCGGCGGGCCGGGGCCTGATCGTACCGGTAGAGTGATGGGCCGCCGGCTCAGTCCCCGAACGGCAATCTCCCGCGGGGCGGCGAGGCATCTTCTTCCGGTTCGTCGAGCGCATCGAGTTCACCGGGGCCATTCGATTCGCCCAACGGAGCCGGCCCATCCGTCGGTTGCGGCCCCTCCGGTGTGTCCTCGTCCCGCTCGTCGGCGGGGGGCCGAGGCGGCGGTTTCACCGCGGCGCTCGAGGAGACGTGCTCCGCCGGTAGCAGGGACTCGAGGCTGCCCGGTGCCCGTCGGATCTCGTGCAGTGCCTCGCGGATCTCTTCGGCGGCTGGAGTTCGCCTCCCCGCGTCCGGGTCCACGCCGCGCTGGATGAGCCGAACCAACCCGGATGGAAGCCGTGGGTTGAGCTCGATCGGCGACCTCGGCGCTGCGGCGGGCGGGGATGTACTCCGTGTGTATGGGTAGATGCCGGTCGCCAGCCCGTACAGCAGCGCCGCGAGGGCTCGCAGATCGTCGGTCTTCCGGGCGCTGACCGGAGCGGCCGCCGGATCGAGCAGGAGCACGCGGCCGTCGTCCGTGAGAAACACGGTGGCGGGCCCGATGAGGCCGAACGGCTCTTGTCGGGCGTGCGCCGTGGCGACCAGGTCGGCGAGCGCTGTTCCCACCGCCAGAAGGGGGTCGGTTGCCAGCGGTCCGGCAGCGATGATCTCGGAAATACGGCGGCCCGAATACATCGGTGAAATCTACCCCGCAACCGGAGGGTGGCGCTATCGTTCGGCGACGATGGCGATCCTATCGCCGGCCGGGCTGACCGCCAGCCGGGAGATTCCACGAACGCCGACCCCTTCCAGGTCGACGATCTCGGTCCATTCTCCGCCGGGACGCATCTGGTAGAGCTTGGAGCCGTCTCCCATGATGACGGCGCCGTCGGGTGTCCAGGCGTAGTCTTCGCGCCCCGGCATGGTGCGGCCGATGCGTGTGGACTGGAGCGATTCCAGGTCCAGGATCTCGATCCACCAATCATCCGACGAGACCTTGCGCACGAAGCTCAACGCCGCCCGTCCGGGAACCTTGTGGAGTGATCTCCCGGGGTTTTCCGCGATGACTTCGGCGCTGCCCGCCGAGAGGCTGCCGAATTGCAGCGTCGCGGGAACATCGCCGTCTCCGAGAACGAACATGATCAGCCGGTCTTCGTCGCCCCAGGCGTGGTATCCGACGGGTTGCACCTCGGGGAGGATCGCGTCTTGCCCCGTGCCGTTCGCGTCGTAGCGCCAGAGGAGCTGGCCGTCGGCGGACTCGCGAATGGCGGAAAAGCCACCGTCGGGCAACGGCGTAGCCGAGAATTCACTTGCCGTCGTACGCGTCACCTGGCGGGTCGATCCGTCGCCGAGATCGTAGCGATAGATATCGGTCTGCTGCCGGTTGCGGGCGGACGTGTACAGCAGGCCGCCGTCGTTGCCCGGCTCGAAAGCGGGCTGGTTGTCGTAGCCGTCGCGATCGGTGATGTTGCGCGGGAAACCGACCCGGTAGATCCCCTCGGTCAGCGTCAGCTCGGCCAGGTAGATGTCGGTGGACGGGGCCCCGACGGCCGTCGGCGTGTATCCGGGGCGCTGGCCGATCGTGGGTGGCTGGGCGGTGCCCGGCGCGTGCTTCTCGATTTGGCTGGCGGTCCAGATGGGATCGGTCCGCCAGCGCGGCGACACGGTTTCCTCCTCCCACGCCGAAAGGGCGCTCTCGAGGTACACGCGGGTCGGCAGCTCGTCGGCGCCAAGCGCCCCGTCGCCGAGGAGGTTGGTCGTTTCGTAGGGGTCGGTAGCCATGTCGAACATCCACGTCGAGGCGCCGTCGACCCGGATGAGCTTGAGGTCGCTTTCGTCGTCGACGTAGCGGACCGCGGCGATCACTCCGCGGCGCCAGAAGAGCTCACGGTGCGGCCGCCCGCGGGCCGCGCCGGTAACGAAGGGCGTGAGATCGATGCCGTCGAGATCATCGGAGGGTGTTCCTCCGGCGGCCGCCACCGCGGTGGGGAATACGTCCATCGAGGTGACCGGGGCGTCGTAGTCGATAGCGCGAGGCAATCGTTCGGGCCACTGCGCCAGGAACGGCACCCGGATGCCCCCTTCGAACTTGTCTCCCTTTTGGCCGCGCAGCGGAGCGTTGATCGAGGCGTTGTTGGTGGCGCCGCCGTTGTCGTTGATGAAGAACAGCAGCGTGTTGTCCTCCAGGCCCAGCTCGCGCAGCTTCGCCAGGATGTCGCCGACCGCGTCGTCGAGCGCCACTGTCATGGCGGCCAGCTTACGCCGGCGCTCGTCGGCGATGCCGGCGAAGGCTGCCTCGTCGTCGGACTTCGCGTGCATGGGCGTGTGCACGGCGGTGAAGGAGACGAACAGAAAGAAGGGCTCGTCGCGGTGCGCTTCGATGATCTCGAGGCTGCGCTCGGCGAAGACGTCGGTGAGATAGGCGCCCTCGGGCTCCGGATGGTGCTCGAGGTCTTGCCACAGGCGCGTGCCACGGTCCGGCGTCTCCTGCAGGGCAAAATAGCTTCGGGATCCGTAGAGGAATCCGAAGAAACGATCGAAGCCCCGGTTCAGCGGATGGAACGCCGGCGCCAGGCCGAGGTGCCACTTGCCGACCACCGCGGTGGCATAGCCCTTATCTTTGAGGGCGTCCGCGATGGTGCGCTCCTCGAGCGGCAGACCGATCTCGCCCGGATCGGCCCCCGGCTGCGGCTGGCGTGGAATGTTGAATTCGTGGCCGAAGCGCTGCGGGTACCGCCCGGTGAGGAGGCCCGCGCGCGACGGGCTGCAGACCGAGGCCGCGTTGTAGCCCTGCGTGAACCGGACGCCGTTCGCGGCGATCGAGTCGATGTTCGGAGTCGCCATTTCGGGTTCGCCGTACGAGCCGAAGTCGGTGTAGCCGCCGTCATCGGCGAAGAGAACCACGACGTTCGGACGGGGGTCCGCGGATCGCGCCGATGCTGCCTCGGGATCGACCGTCCGCCCTCCGCAGCCGAATGCGCACAGGAGGACGACGATCGCGGCGCCGCAGATCCGTTCCCGCCGAAAGGCCGTCCGGCGTCGATGAGTCAAGCTCGGCATGTGGCTACAGATATCACACCGGGCGGTCTGTATCCCGGGATGAGCCATTCGGGCCGCTTTCGCGGTTTCTCCGGGTAGAGGGATGCGGTTGAACCCGACCGCGCCCCCAAAGACGTTCTCGTCGCCCGGGTTTCACCGGGGACCTGTGGCGTCCGCGACAAAGGCGGGCGGCCTTCAATCGGGAGAGGATGCGTCATGTTCTTGTCTGCAACGAAGATCGAAAAGAACAGAGCAGCCGGGCGAGGTGTCGCCGGTCGCTGGATGAAACGGGATCTCGACGACGACGGCGAGGCTCTCGCTCCGAACGACTCAACGGCCGGCTCAACGATCGAAGAACGTGCCGGACGCGAGGACCTCGGCGCGATGGGCCTCCAACGTCTCGCGCAGCTCAGCCACCACCGCCGGGTACCGCTCCGCCAGGTTCCAGGTCTCGCCGGGATCCTGCTCGAGGTCGAAGAGCAGCGGCAGGGTGCCTCCGAAGTAATCGATGCCGGTCTGGCTCGACGTCTGCACGTGTAGCTTCCACCGTCCGTGTCGGACGGCGTGCAACGCGTGCCCCGGCCCGTAGAAGAACAGCGGTTCGCCGGGCTCCTCCGCGACGAGTTGATCCGGCCCGGAGGGCCCACGCTCGCTGCCGTCGGCGTCGATTCCCCGTATGCGGTCGGAAATGTCGCGGCCATCGACGCGCCGATCCTCGGGCGGGCGACTTCCCGCCAATGCCAGCGCGGTGACGTAGAGGTCCATGGTGGTCGCCACACCACGGTCGATGCTGCCGGCCGGGATGGTCCCCGGCCACCAGGCCACGCCCGGAACCCTCATGCCGCCTTCCCAGGTGCTTCCCTTGCCGTCGCGGAAGGGGCCGGACGAGCCACCTTCCTCATTCTTGATGATCCAGGGGCCGTTGTCGGAGGTCAGAAAGACCGCGGTTCGCTCCGCCAGGTTCTCCTGCCGCAGCTTCGACGGGATCCGACCCACCGCAGCATCGAGCTCCTCGATGACGTCGCCATAGGCCCCGCGCGAGGAGCGACCGGCGAACTCGGCGCCGGGACTGAGTGGAAGGTGCGGCATCGAGTAGGGCAGGTAGAGGAAGAAGGGTCGCTGTCGATTCCGGCCGATGAAGTCCAGGGCCCTGCGGGTGAACGCCTCCGTCAGCAAGGTCTGATCCGGGTCGAGCTCGATGACGTCGTTGCCTTCGAACAGCGGAAGAGAAACCCAGTCGGGCGGTTGCATGTCGTTGCTGTAGGGAAGACCGAAGTACTCGTCGAACCCCTGCTGCAGGGGGAGGTATTCCTCCGGCAACCCCAGATGCCACTTGCCGAAGATCGCCGTGGCATAGCCCAGGTCGCGCAAACCCTCGGCAAGGGTCCATTCCCGCGGGTGGATCCCGCGCGGCGACGACGGTCCGAGGACCCAGGAGAACCCTGAGCGAACGGGAAGGCGTCCGGTCAACAGCGAGTACCGGCTGGCCGTGCACGCCGGAGAGGCGGAGTAGAACTGGGTGAGGCGCATGCCCTCGGCAGCCATCCGGTCGATGCTCGGGGTCCGGATGATCGGATTGCCCGTGTGGCCGAAATCGCCGTAGCCGGCGTCGTCGAGGAACACGACGACGATGTTAGGAGGGGAACCGTCGCCTCCGCCGGCTGTATCGTCGTTTCTCGTGGCGTCATCGCTCGTGCTGCAGCCATAGGCGGCAAGAGCTGCGACCACGGCGAGCGCCGCGACCGCGTTGAGCGCTGTCGCTGGGGCGAACGGTGTGGCGAGGCTGCGGGCAAGACGGGCAACGCGCATGCCGCGTACGGATACCACAGTCGCCTGTCGACGTCACCGTCGGACGCGGGCCGGATGTGCCGCAGCCGTTCCCGATGATCGGCGTTCCGACCGGAGGGCGACCCTCGAAATCGGCGCGTAGGGCGCCGATTCGCGGAGATAAACGACTTCCCCCTTGTAGGAACGGCCTCTGCGGGAGAGAATGCGGCCACCTTGATCTGATCGTATCAACCGAGGAACCACCACCGAATCGGGTCACCCGGGCAGGTCGTGCCCCGGGAATCCTTGATCCCCACGGAGGAAGAACCCATGTCTCTCTCCCGTCGCGCGCTTTTTGGCCGCATCGGAGCGACGGCGCCGGAAGCGAGCCGCGCGCTGATCACCGCTCGGGGCCGCGAAGCGTTGGTTGACGAGCTCGGGCCCCTGGCCGGCGAGTCGAGTGTCATCACGCCGCCGCAGGATGGCGAGATCCGTATTTCCAGCAACGAGAACCCGTACGGTCCGACCGGCCCGGCGTTGGAGGCACTCGAGGGAGCCTTCGAAATCGCCGGGCGCTATCCGACCAACGCCCAGCCGAACATGCGCGACCTGACCGAGGCAATCGCCGGAAAGTTCGGCACCGGCACGGGTAACGTCGTACTGGGCGCCGGCTCGAGTGAGCTGCTGCAGAACGCCGTTCACGCGTTTGCCAGCAAGGACAAGCATCTGGTGACGGCGTCTCCCAGCTACAACCAGCCGGCCGGCACGGCCCGCTATCTCGGGGCAGAAGTGAAGGCGATCCCGGTCGATCGAGCCGGCAAGCTCGACCTGGCGCAGATGGCGGACGAGGCGAGCGGCGCCGGCATTCTGTTCGTATGCAACCCGAACAACCCGACGAGCACGGTGCACACCGCGGGCGATATCCGCTCGTTCGTGGCGCGCGTGCGCTCCAACTCTCCGGATGCCGTCATCCACTTCGACGAGGCGTATCACGAGTACGTCACCGACCCGGCCTACGAGTCCGCCGCCGAGCTGGCGCTCGATACTCCCGGAGTGCTGGTGACGCGTACGTTCTCGAAGTGCTACGGGATGGCGGGGATCCGCATCGGATATGGCGTCGGTCACGCCGACACGATCGGCACCATGAGGCGCTACTCGCTGACGTTCAACACCAACACACCCGGCGTCGCCGCCGCGCATGCGGCGCTGCATGACGAAGCATTCGTGCCGCGGGAGCGGGATCGCAACGCTGAAGCGAAGAAGATGACGGTCGATTTCTTTCGCAACGCGGGCTTTGAAGTCATGGACTCGCAGACGAACTTCATCTTCGTCCACGTCCGCCGCACCGCGAAGGAGTTCCGCGACGGCTGCGCCGAGCACGACGTTCGGGTTGGCCGCGATTTTCCGCCGATGAACACCGAGCACGCGCGGATCTCGATCGGTACGAGCGACGAAATGAGAAAAGCCATCCCGGTATTCGCCGAAGTTCTGGGCGTTCCCACCAACAACGGCGGCCGGAGGATATGACGATGAAGGACTTCCGGAAAAGGATGCAGGAGAACGATCCGATGCAGGTCTCGCGCCGCTCCTTCATCAAGACGACGGGTATCGGGCTGTCGGCGGCCGCGATCATGGCCTACGACGGGCCGCGTTCCATCGCGCGCGCCTGGGCGATGTCGCTGCCGCAGGATCAGCGGCCGATGTTGCTGCACAACAACGAGAATCCGCTGGGTCCCGGCGACAAGGTGATCCGGGCGATGAACGAAGCCCTGGCCAATGGTCGGGGCGGACGCTACCCCGGCGGCGCCGGATTGTCGGGCGCGATCGCCGACGCCGAGGGCATCCCGGGCGAGAACATCATGATCGGCAACGGCTCGACGCAGCTGCTGCGGACGGCCACGCAGGTGTTCACCTCGCCGACGAAGCCGTTGGTCACCGGCGCGCCGTCGTATGAAGAGTGCACCCAGTACGCCAACGTCATCGGGCACCCGGTCGAGGAGATCCCGCTCGACGACAAGATGATGCTGGACCTCGACAAGATGGCGGACGCGTCTCAAGGCGCCGGCATGGTTTTTCTGAACAACCCCAACAACCCGACCGGAACGCTGCACGGCGCCGAGGCGGTGGGTGCGTTCATCGAGCGGGTCCGAAGCGAATCGCCCGAGACCATGGTCGTGGTCGACGAGGCGTATCACGACTACGTCACCGACCCGGCCCATGAGACGCAGATTCCCCGGGCCATGTCGGATACCCACGTCCTCGTGGCTCGCACCTTCTCGAAGGCGCACGGCATGGCGGGCATGCGCATCGGCTGGATCGTGGCCCATCCGGACGCCATCTCCAAGATGAGACGTTGGCACCTGGGCTTGACGCTCAACATCCCGGCGCTTCTCGGGGCCGGAGTGTCGATCGCGGACAAGGGCCGTCTCGAGGAAGAGGTCGAGCGCAATACCGCCGCGCGGGCTTACACCATTGACTGGTTCAAGCTCCACGGCATGGAATCGACCGACTCGCAGACCAACTTCATTTTCGCCCGCACCGGGATGAACGCGCAGGAGTTCCGCTCCGCCTGCGCCGAGCGCAACATCTCCGTGGGTCGGAACTTCCCGCCCTATCAGGACGCCTGGGCGCGTATCTCCATCAGCACGATGGAGGACATGCAGCGCGCCACCGAGGTCTTCGGTGAAGTCCTCGGTGTAGGGGCGGCTGCCGCCGCGTAGACATGGAGACGCGAACGCGGGCCGCCGTCACGGCGGCGCTGGTCGGGGTAGCCATGTCTGTGGGCTTGGCCTTTGCCGGCCAGCCGGGGCAGAAGTCGATTCACGACGGCGTGTTCACGGCCGAGCAGGCGGAGTCCGGCGAGGAGGTGTACGCGTCCATCTGCCTGGATTGCCACGCCACCGATACCTTCGGTCCCGATTACATGGAGGGCTGGAGCGGCGCGAGCGTCGGCGAGCTGTACGAGATGCTGCAGGCGACGATGCCGTATGAGAGCCCCGGTACGCTCGAAGACAAGCAGTACGCCGACGTCCTCGTCTATCTCTTCCAAATCAACGGCGTGAAGGCCGGGGAGACCGAGATGCCGTCGGACGTCGAGCAGCTGCGGGAGATCAGCATCACCGGGCCGTTCGAGTGGAGCGGGACGCGGTAGCCGGCGGCGTCGGAGCCGGCCGGCGCCGGAGCACAGGCGGCGGCGGAGCCGTGCGGCACCGGAGTACCGCCGGCCGCGGCGGCGCCGTTGTCCGCAGATCGGCGGCCGCGCTGATGGCGCTCCTCCTGCTGAGCCCGCTGGTGGTGCCCGCCGCGACCGCCCAGCGCGGTGCGCCGGCCGGGGAGTGGCCTGTATACGGCGGCGACGCCGGGGCCACGCGGTACGCCGCCCTCGATCAGATCGACGCGACCAACGTCGGCGAGCTCGAGATCGCCTGGCGCTGGATGGGGCAGAACTTCGGGCCGCGGGCGGAGCTTCGCAACGAGACCACCCCGCTGATGATCGACGGCGTGCTGTACGCCACCGCGGGTGTGCGACGGTCGGTGGTGGCGATCGATCCCGGCACGGGCGAGACCCTGTGGATGTATCGCCTCGACGAAGGGGAGCGCGGCTCAGAGGCGCCTCGCCCGAACTCCGGCCGGGGCGTGGCGTATTGGGCGCCCGCAGTAGGCCCCGAGAGCGCCCGTATCTTCGTCGTCACGCCCGGATTCCACCTGATCGCACTCGATTCTCGAGACGGGCGGCCGGTGCCGGGGTTCGGTGAAGACGGTGTTCTGGACCTGATGGTCGGCCTTCGCGGCGACATCTCGCCGGTGGGCCGCATCGGCTCCAGCTCACCGCCCGTGATCGTCGGCGACGTCGTAGTGGTGGGTTCGGCGCAGGAAGTGGGTATGGCGCCGGACTCGATGCGCAATATCAAGGGCGACGTGCGTGGGTTCGACGCCCGAACGGGCGAGCTGCTGTGGACGTTTCACACCGTCCCGGCGGCCGGCGAGTTCGGCTTCGACACCTGGGAGGACGGCTCGGCCGAGTACACCGGCAACGCCGGCGTGTGGGCGCCGTTCTCGGCCGATCCCGAGCTCGGGTACGTGTATCTCCCGGTGGAAGCGGCGACGAGCGATTTCTACGGCGGCCACAGGCCGGGCGACAACTTGTTCTCGAGCGGTCTAGTTTGCGTCGACGCCCGCACCGGTGAGCGGATCTGGCACTTCCAGATGATCCACCACGACATCTGGGATTGGGATCTCCCCACCGCGCCGATCCTCGTCGACGTGGTCGTCGACGGCCGGCCGATCAAGGCGGTCGCTCAGATCAGCAAGCAAGCGTGGGTCTATGTCTTTGATCGGGTCACCGGAGAGCCGGTCTGGCCCATCGAGGAGCTGCCGGTGCCGCAGTCGGATGTTCCCGGCGAGCGCACGTCCCCGACCCAGCCGCATCCGACCAAGCCGGCGCCCTTCGATCGGCAGGGATTCACCGAGGATGACCTGATCGACTTCACCCCCGAGCTACGGGCGCGAGCCCTCGAGTTGGTGCAGGGGTACCGCATGGGGCCGATTTTCACGCCGCCGTCCGTGGTTGGCGGCGAAGGGGAAGGGCGCGGCACGCTCTCGCTTCCGAACGCCATCGGCGGAGGCAACTGGGAGGGTGGGGCGGTCGACCCGGATACAGGCATTCTGTACGTCGGCTCGTTCACCAACCTCGGCGCATTCGGGCTGCGCTCCACCGACCCGGAGCGCAGCGACCTGCGATACTGGGCCGGCGCCAGGCCGCCGCGATTGCCGCGCGGCCTTCCGATCGTCAAGCCGCCCTGGGGGCGTATCACGGCGATCGACCTGAACACCGGCGAGCACGTGTGGATGGTACCGAACGGGAATACGCCCGAACACATCCGCAATCACCCGTTGCTGGAAGGTGTCGACATGGGCAACACGGGCGTGGTGTCGCGACCGATGCTCCTGGCTACCAAGACGTTGGTGCTTGCCGGTGAGGGCCTCAGTGGAGGGCCGACCCTTCGAGCCCTCGACAAGGCCACCGGCGACGTTGTGGCGGAAATCGAACTGCCGGCGACGACGACCGGGATTCCGATTACCTACATGCACGAGGGACGGCAGTACGTCGTGGTCGCGGTCGGGTCGCGCGATTATCCCGCCGGCCTGGTCGCCCTCACGCTCCCCGAATGACCGCTCCCGGAGCCGAGCCGGCGCAGCCCGGAAGCGGCCCGATCCTCCTGGTGACGAACGATCCCATCGCCGGGGCATTGCTCGAGCAGACACTCAGCCGGAGCGGGCACGAGGTCTGGCTCACCGCCAACGCCGCAGCGGCCGCGGATGCGATGACGCGTGCGTTGCCGGTCCTCGTCGTTCTCGACCTCGTGCTCCCCGATGCGGACGGCCGCGAGTTGCTGTCCGGTTGGCGGTCGGCGGCTGCGACATCGGACGTTCCGGTTATCGTTCTGACCGGTGCCGGTTTCGACCCGATCCACGGAGAGCTCCTCGCCCTGGGAGCATCGCGATGCCTGCCGAAGCCGGTCGACGAAGCCGCCCTGGCCGAGGCGCTCGCTCAGCTGCCGCCGACGCGGGAGATCGGTGACCCCGGCACCGATCGGCCCACCGGGCTCGCCGGCAGGGCCGCCCTGTGTCGTGCCTACAGGGAGCTGGTGGACGCCTCGCCGGGGGGCGGCGCGGTAGCGGTCGCGCTGATGGACATCGACCGATTTCGCGCCGTCATCGAGACATGTGGAGGCCGGACGGCCGACGGGGTGCTGCGTGGTGTGGCCGACCTCCTGCGAACGTCGGTTGCTCCCGGACAGGTCGTCGGTCGTTGGCAGGGAGATCGGTTCATGGCCCTGTTGCCGGGCGTGACCCAGGAGGCTGCGTCCGGCTGGCTCGAGCGGCTGCTCGACGCGCTGCGCCAGCACGCGTTCACCAGCGAGCATGGTGGCCTTTTCTACGTGACGTTCTCGGCCGGGGTCGGCGAGGCGAAGGCCGGCGTCCCGATAGATGACGCCATTGCCGCGGTGCAGGCACACCTGTACGCGGCGAAACGCGCCGGGCGCGCCCGCGTCGTCGGGAGCGCGACAGAGCCGGAGCCACGCGGGGCGACCGTTCTCGTCGTGGATGCAGATCCGACCGTGAGCGATCTTGTCCGTAGTGTGCTGGAGCCCCGGGGGCTCGTCGTCGCCCAAGCGGTCGACACCGAGCTGGCTGTGGAAGCAGCGCAGAACAAGAAGATCGATCTGGTTCTCGTCGGTGTGAGCGGATCGGGCGGAGGGGGCTTCCAGCTCTTGGAGCGCCTTCGGGGGATGCCGCAGTACGCCAAGGTGCCGATCGCCGCTCTCTGTGCGACGGGAGACGACGAGGCCCTCGCCCGGGCGTTCGCCCTCGGTGCGGACGATTACCTGACCAAGCCCCTTTCGGCCGCGAGAGTACTTTCCCGTACCGACCGCCTGCTATCGCGTTGGGTCGAAGGACGCCTGCACGAGTTGCAGGGAAGCACGGTGTATCTGCGCGGAATGGAGCTGTTGCGACGAGTGTTTTCGAAGGTCTCGGCGAATGAGCCCATTCCGGTACAGGATCTGTCGTCGCTTACGCTGCGCATCGTCCGCGACCTGAAGGAGCATCCGGCGAAGCTGCTCGGACAGGTCATGAACCCTGCCGTCGCCGACGATGACTTCCTCGTCCAGCACTCGCTGAACAGCGCCATCCTGGCGACGATCGTCGGCGAGGAGGTCGGATTCGAGGGCGACGATCTGGACTGGTTGTGCCTGGCGGCACTGTTGCACGAGGTCGGATGCGTCCGCCTCCCGGACGGTTTGCTGTCGACGACGGCGGAGCTGGACGAGGAGCAGAAGGCACTGATTCGACGCCGGCCGGAGCTCAGCTCCGAGATCATCCGCGCGTTGGCTCCGGACTACGCCGCCGCGGCGGACATCGCCGTCCAGGTCCACGAGCGCCCGGATGGTTCGGGATACCCACGGGGGCTCTCGGGCGACGAGATCTCGCTCGAGGCGCAGATTCTCGGAGCCGTCGAGGTGTTCGAGGCGCTGACGCACCACCGGCCCTATCGGGAGAACCCGCAGGCGGCCTCCGAGGCGGTCAACTTCTTGCTCGACTCACGTCACACCCAGTTCCTCGATCGAGTGCTGAAGGCGCTGATTTCCAAGGTCGGTCTCTATCCGGTGGGTTCGTATGTGGAGCTGGGCACAGGAGACGTCGCCCGAGTCCTCGAGCATCGCCAGGACAATCCGATGAGGCCGATGCTCGCCATCATCCAGGATGGCTCGGGAACGCGGTTGGCGAGCCCGCGGGTCGCCGATCCATTGCTCGACCCGCGGATACACATCACGTCTTCGGTGATGGCGCCGTAGCGGGGGGGAGGCAGCGAGCGAGGCGCCGTCTCGTGCACTCCGCCCTGAAGGAAGGGAACGGGCCGCGGCGCTAGCCGGAGGTCAGTCCGCCTCCTCGTCTGCAAGCGGGATCTGTGGCTTGAGGTCTGGTCGGGGCACCGGGAAGTGCGTCTTGCCCGACGCGAAGTCATCGGAGGCCCGTGGCGGCGGCGGCGCATCTGCCCGGCCGATCTTCGGCGCCGGCGGGGCGGGCATCGCCGCCTCCGCCGCAGCCGCTCCGGGCTGTACCAAAAGGGCCGTGGTGACCCCCATGACCCCGGAGATCTTGCCGTCAAGGCTTCTCAGCGGCGAGTACTGGGTCTCGAAGACCGTTCCGTCGAGCGACAGGGTTCCGGCGAACAGTCGGCCGTTGAGCGCGACTTCGAAGGCTTCCTTGATCGCCCCGGGGTTGTCGGCAACCTCGAAAAGGGACTTCCCGACCCGGTCGATCGGCCTGCCCCCGAGGGCCTCCGAGCCTCGGCCCTCGAACAGCTCGATCGTGCCGTCGGGGTTGGTGGCGAACATGATCACCGGCGCGTTGGTAATCAGCGTGCGCAAGCGGACTTCGCTCTCCAGTCGCCGCCGGGCCTCGATGAACGCGCCCGACAGCAACGCCACCGTCCAGAAGAAGTCGCGCTCGCCGCCGGAGTATTTGCGCTCGTGGTTGCTGTCGATGAGAAACAGGGCGCCGATGATCTCCCCGTCCTTCTCGATGGGGGAAACCAGCAGGCTGCCGAAGGGGTTCGATTCGGGGAAAAAGGCCTTCACCTTCTTCATCAACGACTTGCTTTCGCCCGGGTGCAGCTCGGTGAGCTTGCCGTTGAGCAGCAGCTCGTGCAGCGCCTCCGGTCCGACATCGTCACCCAGCGTTCGCACCTCGACGGCGCGATCCTTGCTGTGTCCTTTCCAGGTAGCCTCACGCACGTCGGGCTGGAGCAGGATCAGCGCGCATCGTGTGGCGTCTAGCGTCTGCTGGGTTCGATGGGCAATCTCCAGCAGGACCCGTACCGGAGGCGCCTCTGCGGAGGTCAGCGCCAGGCGGCCGATGTTGGTCATTGACCGCAAACGGTCTTGCTCCCGCGAGAGATGGTCGGCGCGCTCCGCGTGCTGTTTCGCCGATGCGAGCAGATCGTCCCGTTGCGCCCTTTCGCGCTTCAGGTACGAGGCGATCGAGGCGAAATGCAGCCCCAGAGCGAAGATGAACGGCACGCGCAGGACCAGCGCGGCGTCCCGCCAGAAGCCCGGACCCAGGTCGGTACGCATGTAGACGGCATAGGCGGCGCAGACGAGGAACATCAACGGCATGACGACGCCGACGCGGCCGAGCGCCGAGGCGAGCACCAGGGCGGTGAACACGGCGAGGTAAGTCTCGGGCGTCGGATCGACCGTTCCGATGGTCAGCGTCACGACTACCACGTCGATGACCAGGAGGACTTCGAGGGTCTGCCGCGGGTATGCGCCACGTTTGCGCAAGAAGGTGAGCAGCAGATTCGAGGCGATCATCGCCGCGATGATCGTGTATTGCGTGGCCGTAGGTGTGCCTTGGCCACCAAAAGCGACCAGGGCTATCAATGCGACGATCAGCAACCACCGGCTGCGAAGCACGGTGTAGGGGAACGTCGTTTCCGTGGTTCCCGCGGTAGCCGTCGTCATGCCGGCGTTCTCACCATTCATGACGCTTGCTTGTTGGCGGAGGCCGGCGCTTGCCTCGCCGACCCGGTCGATAACCTGACCGCGAATTGTGACTCCAATCAGTGTACGGGCGTCGATCCGGGGCGATCAATACTGATTACTAATAGACAATATATTCAGACCTTTATATGCTAATAACGCCGATCAACCCACCGCACGGAGGCCGCAATGAGCTTTGCGAGCAACTCCCGCCGGCGCAGAGCGCCGCTCCCGGTGTGTGCCGGACTCGTTTTCGCCGTCTCGAGCTTCGGCCTGGCCGTCTCGGCCGTCAACGAGTCCGCGGCGGCTTCCGGCCAACGGCCCCAGAACCTCCCGATAGATCACATCGACTTTGCCAGCGGGCACGATGTCGAGAGCGCCGTGTGCGGCAAGTGCCACGAGGACATTTACGAGGTTTGGCAGTCGTCCGTACACTCGCAGGCGTTCGTCGACCCGGTGTTTCAGGGAGGCCTTGCCCAGGCCATCGCCACGGAGGGCAGCGATGTGGCCGAGACCTGCCTCATGTGCCACTCGCCCGGCTCGATGCTCATGAGGCCGCCGATCGGCGCGGAGGCGCGCCAGCGCGAGGGGGTCGGTTGCTTGTTCTGTCACGCCATCCGGGACGTGGATCTCGATGTGTTCCCGCCCTTCGATCTCGAGACGGAGCTCGTGATAATGGGCAGGTTCGACGATCTGGAATCGCCGGTGCACGAGGTTCGCCGGTCCGAGCTCCTCGGGACTCCGGAGTATTGCGCCGCTTGCCACGAGTACACGACCCCGTCGGGCGCCCACGTCTTGTCTACGTACACGGAGTTCGTCACGGCCGGCCTGCCGGAGTACGTCACCTGCCAGGATTGCCACATGCCGCTCGTTCTCGGGCAGGTGGTCGATCCGACAGTACAGGAGCCGGACGACTTCGACTTCGTCGACTCTCACTCGATCCCCGGCGGGCGAAACCTGGCGCAGGTTCGCCGCGCGGTCAGCCTGGAGCTGGTTTCGGCCGAGGAGCTGGACGGCAGCTTGGCCGTCCAGGTGGCGGTCGAGAACATCGGCTCCGGCCACCACATTCCCACCGGAATGCCCTCCAAGCAGATCGTCTTGGAGGCCACGACCAGCTGGGACAATTTCTCGCGAACGGAGCGCGTCGTTTTCGGCCGGCGGGTTGTCGATGACGCCGGGAACCGGTTGCGGACCATCGCCGACATGATGACCCGTGGGGCTTCGATCCCCTCCGATACGCGGCTGCGGCCGGGGCAGCGGAGGGAGTTTTCCTTCACGCTGCCGGCGCCGATCGATGTAGAAACCACGCTCGTCGTACGCTTGTATTACGAGTCGACGGAGCCTGTGCAGGGAGCGGACCGCTCGGGCGACGACATACGCAGGATCGAGCGGGCCTATTGAGGGAGTAGCCCCGGTCGCCCGCGGGACGATTCCTCAGTCCGTAGCTTCGACCGTCGCCGATCCGTCGGTCTTCTGCCCGGCGAGGATCGAGCACCAATCCTTGTGCTTCGTCACCGGCATGCCGCACTGGCTGCAAACGCGCACTCGATTGGGGTCTTGCGCGTTCTTGCCACCGAGGATCTTCTTGAGGAAGGACATCGAAGCCGTCTCCACGTTCGGGGATTCTCCAGGCGTCCGCACGAGGGACGCCGTCCTTAGATGGTGTTACGCGGGGAACAGCCGTGGAGTTTCACTGCGGACCCAAACTTAACATCCCCGGCGTCGTTTCGCCCGATCCGGGGTGGTCGGCATCGGCCCGCCGCCGAGTTCGTCCAGGTCGGCGGCTCCGTCCCGATGAGTGGCGCCGCGCCGGCTGTGGCTGGCGCCGATCGGGTGCGGTAACCTCCCGTGTCCTCGAGAGTTCCCCGATACGCTCGCTGCGACCGTCCCCAAGCCGTGATCTCGACGGCGAGCACCCCGCCAGCGCGGGGCCGAGACTGGAGCCATGTCGATGCAGCGGTTCGACGCCGGGGGGCGGTACATGCCGGCCTTCCTTCTCATGTTCGCCGGCAGCGGGTGCGCGGCGCTCGTCTACGAGATCGTCTGGTTTCAGCTCCTGCGACAGGTCATCGGGGCGTCGGCCATTTCGCTCGGCATCTTGCTGAGCAGCTACATGGGGGGGCTGTTCCTCGGCAGCCTGGCGTTTTCCCGCTACGTATCGGCCCGCCGGCATCCGCTGAAGGTGTACGCCGTCCTCGAGGTGGGTATCGCCGTCTGCGGTGTCGCCATGCTGGCGGCATTGCCGCTGGTTCGGCTGATCTACCTGAGCGTGGTGGGCTACGGGCTCATCGGCATCCTGTTGCGCGCTTTCGTCTGCCTCCTCCTCCTCCTTCCGCCGACGATCCTGATGGGCGCGACGCTCCCGGCGATCGCCCGCTACATGGAGACGACCCGCATCGGGATCTCGCGTATCGGGCTGCTGTACACGGCGAATATTGTCGGTGCCGTGGCCGGTTGCATACTCGCCGGCTTTTACTTGCTGCGTGTCCACGACATGGTCGTGGCGACGCTCTTTGCCGCCGTCATCAACCTGATCGCGGCGCTCGCGGCGGTGCTCATCGCGGCCAAGGGGAAGGAGTTTCCCGGTTCGTCCGAGCAGGAGACCGCGCCGACGGCAGCGCCCGCGTCGAACCCATGGGTGTACGTCGTCGTCGGGGTGTCGGGTTTCACCGCTCTCGGGGCTCAGGTCGTGTGGACGCGGCTCATCTCCCTCCTGTTCGGCGGTACCGTCTATACGTTCTCGATCATCCTCGCCGTGTTTCTCGTCGGGCTGGCGCTCGGCAGCGCCGGGGGCTCGTTTCTCGCCGGCCAGGTGCGTCGGCCCGGCGCGGCTCTCGCCTGGACCCAGCTGTTGCTGGTCGTCGCCATCCCGTTCGGGGCGTTCATGATCTCCCGGGAGATTCCGTTCTGGTACTTGAACCCGGATTTCTACAACGACGTCGTGCTGCGGTACGGGCACGATCTTCTCCGCGCCACGGTGGCGATGCTCTTCGCCACCATTCTCTGGGGTGCGAGCTTCCCGATCGCCCTGGCCGCCGTTGGTGAAGCAGGGAAGGACCCGGGCTCCCTCGTCGGGCGGGTGTACGCAGCCAACACGGTGGGGGCCATTCTGGGCGCGGCCATGTTCAGCACCTACATGATCCCGACCATGGGAACGCATTCCTCGCAACAGCGGCTGACCCTGCTTGCGGGGCTCGCCGCCGCGTCCATGTTTATCGCCGACAGACTTGCCGGTAGCGAGGGTGGAGCTACCGTCTCCGCCGAAGCCGGCGAAACTACGGCGGATCCGGCTCTCGGGTTGCGGGCCATCGGATTCGGTGGCGTCGCGCGCCTGGTAGCCGTGACCGCGGTGGTTCTGTGGTTGACGGCGACGATGGTGGGGGTCGTTTCCCCGGTTCCCGACGGGCTGGTCGCCTACGGAAGGTTCGTAGAAGATTGGGACACGGTCGAGGCGTACCACTACGTCGGCGAGGGCATGAACGCGTCGGTGGCCGTCTCCGATTGGCCGGAAGAGGGCATCCGCAGCTTCCACGTCGGCGGCAAAGTGGTGGCCTCGACGAGACGTGTCGATATGCGTCTGCAGCGGATGCTCGGGCATCTGCCGGCACTCTTTCAGGGCGCCCCCCGGTCCGTGCTCGTGGTCGGCTTCGGCGCCGGCGTCACGGCGGGCTCTTTCGTTGTCCACGACGAAGTCGAAAGAATCGTCATCTGCGAGATCGAGCCGTTGGTTCCGCAGGCCGCGGCGCGTTGGTTGGGGCCGGAGAACTACGACGTCGTGGAGGATCCGAGAACGGAGCTGATCTTCGACGACGCACGCCATTTCATTGCCACGACCGACGAGAAGTTCGACGTCATCACATCGGACCCGATTCATCCCTGGGTGAGCGGCTCGGCGGCCTTGTACTCGGCCGAGTACTACGAGTTGGTGAAGCAGCGGCTCAACCCGGGCGGCGTAGTGGCGCAGTGGTTGCCCCTTTACGAAACGAGCGAAGAGGCGGTGAAGAGCAGCCTGGCGACTTTCATGGAGGCCTTCCCCGACGGCACGGTCTGGAACAGCGACATCTTCGGGGATGGGTACGATGTCGTGATGATCGGCAGCGTCGACCCGATGACGGTGGATGTCGGCGCCATCGATGCCCGGCTGGCGACCGACCTGAGGGTGAGGGAGTCGCTGGCGGCGGTCGACTTCTACTCCGGCGTCGAGGTCCTGTCGTCGTTCGTCGGGCGTGCGGAAGACTTCGGCCCGTGGTTGGCCGATGCCCAGGTCAATCGCGATCGAAGCCTCCGGCTGCAGTATCTGGCAGGCCTGGCGATCGACGAGAACAACAGTGTGCCGATCTTTCAGGCCATGTCCGCCTATCGCCGCTACCCGGAGGGCTTGTTCGTCGCCCCGCCCGAGGTCCAGGCGGAGCTGCGGCGCGCTTTCGACTACGGAGGTTTTCGATGAGATCGTTGAGTTGGCGAAGCACCGGCTTCCGGATTGCGCTCGCGGCGTCGATCACGATCGCCTCGTTTGCCGCCGCCGGCGCTACCGAAGGTGGAGCCTCGCTGTCGGGCGCATGGCAGAGCGAGAAGATGCGCCAGGTCGACGCGCTCTTCGATCGCTGGTCGTCGGAGCGCTCACCCGGGTGTGCGCTGGGCCTGATCGAGGCGGGCGAGCTGATCTACGAGCGCGGGTATGGCTCTGCGAACCTCGATTGGGGCATCCCTGCCGCAACCGACACGGTGTTCTATGTCGGTTCCGTCTCGAAACAGTTCACCGCCGCGGCGGTTGCTCTGCTGGCTCTGGATGGCGAGATCTCGCTCGACGACGACATCCGGGAGTACTTCCCCGAGATGCCGGTCTACGATCGCCCCATCACGGTGCGGCACCTGGTGCACCACACCAGCGGGCTGCGGGACATCTACACCTTGATGGCGCTCGCCGGCCTTCGTCTCGAGGACGTGTTTTCCGACGAGGCGGCGATCGCCTTGATCGCGGCCCAACAGCAGACGAACTTCCCACCCGGCGACGAGTACCTGTACAGCAACTCCGGCTACTTTCTGCTCGCTCAGCTGGTCGAGAGGGTCACCGGGAGGCCCCTGCGCGAGTACGCCGAGGAGAAGATCTTCGCCCCGCTGGGGATGAACGACACACACTTTCACGATCGTCCGGAACACATTGTCGAGCGCCGCGCCACCAGCTACCAACGCGTGGAGGGTGGAGAGTTTCGCGTCAGCTACCTGGGCAATTTCGACAAGGTCGGGGCGGGCGGGTTGTACAGCACCGTGCGCGACCTGCTGTTATGGGACCGCAATTTCTACACCGGAGACGTCGGCGGCGCGGCCTTTCTGGAGCTCATCCAGGAACCCGGGGCGCTTCACGACGGCGAGCTCCTCACCTACGCTTTCGGGCTCACGGTCGACGACTACCGGGGTCTCCCGACGGTTGGGCACAGCGGGTCGATGATGGGGTTCAAGGCCGCATTCCTGCAGTTTCCGCAGCAGGAGTTCAGTGTGGTCGCCACATGCAACCTGGGCGAGATCGAGCCGATGGGGATCGCGCGACGGATCGCCGATATCCATCTTGCCGAGGTGCTCGAAGCGGAAGGCGACCGGACCGGCGGCGGCGGAGCGCCGGGCGGTGGCCGATCTGCGGATCAGCTGGCAGCTTTCTCTGCGGCGGAGCTGAGTTCGTTGGAGGGTCTGTACCGTAGCGACGAGCTCGACGTCGTGTACGAGCTGACGTCCGCGGACGGTGAGCTGTGGTTGACGATGCGCAACGCCCCCGACCGCCAAGTGCGCAAGCTCGCCGGGTCTGCCCTGGAGGGGCGCGCCGGCCCGTGGCGCCTGCGGTTTCGCCGAGGCGCCGCGGGTGCGGTAGTCGGGTTCGCCGTCGACGCGGGCCGGGTGACCGATATCCGATTCGAGCGCCGCTAGAACGCGTGGTGAGTCTGTGTTGCCGGCCTGCCGGCGACGGACCGCTCTCGTCGTGGCCGAAGCCACCGCACGCTCGCCGTGGCCTCCCGGGCTTCGCAGTTGCCCCCCACGGGGTTGACCGGCACAAAATCTTATATTAACGTCCGATTTGAATACGGGCCGTCTGACGTGACGGTTGCCCATGTTTCCCAGGCGATTCGCGAGGAAGCGACATGAGGGCTGGACGGGTGGGGGAGAAGGCCGGGCGCCGGGGCAGCAACGGGGCCGCGTGGGCTCGACTCATCGTGATCGGAGCGGCGTTGTCGGTCGCCTCGGCGGCGTGCTACCAGAACAGTCCGACGGCTCCGGAATTGCCACCGGAGCGACCGACGACGACGACAACGACCACGACGACCACCACCACGACCACGACGACCCTTCCCGGGGCAACCACCACGACCACGACGACCAGCACGACCACGACCGGTGGGTTGGTCAACTACGCCTCACAGGTTCACCCGATCTGGGGCGACGAGGGATGCACGTCGTCCGGCTGTCACACCACGGGCGCCGTGCCGCCCGACCTCTCCGGCGGCCCGGACGACAGCTGCGCCGGGCTCGCGGCCCGGGACGGCACGAACGGCAATCTGATCATCGTTGGCGGAGGCGCAGCCGGTTCCGACATTCTCGAGAAGCCGAATCCGAGCGGAGCCTCGCACGTTGGCGGCGGTTTCTCGTGTTTCGACGGCTCGGGGGCCCCTTGCTGGGACGTCGTCTTCGCCTGGCTGGAGCAGGGAGCGAACGGCCCGTCGGGGACCTGCGGCGGCTGATCCGGGATCGCGGGTGACGCCACCGTCGTTCCAGGGCGAACCGAGTCCGAGCAGTCGGCGCGTCGAAACGATCACCGACGTTCTGACTTTGCTGGCCTCCACCTCGTGTGTGCTGTGGTGGCTCGATCCCGCCTTGCTGATCACGCCAACGATCACGACGGGTGGCGACACGGCGTCGCACTACTCCAGCGCCTGGTGGCTGCGTCACGAGCTCCTTCCCCGCGGTCGCCTGACCGGTTGGATGCCGGGTAACTACGCCGGTTTCCCGCTGTTCCAGGTCTACTTTCCGCTGCCCTTCGTGCTGATCGCGGTGCTGTCGACCGTCGTCGGCCTGCCGGTGGCATTCAAATGGGGCACGATCGCGGGCCTACTCGGGCTGCCCGTGGCCGCCTACGGGTGCTTTCGTCTCATGGGCTGGCGATTCCCGGCGCCGGCGCTGGCGGCGGCGTTCTCCACCCTGTTCCTGCTCCACGAGGGCAACTCGATGTGGGGAGCGAACCTGTCCAGCACGCTCGCCGGCGAGTTCACCTACTCGATCGCCACCGCGTTGCTGGTGCTCTTCGCCGGGACGTTGTATCGGGGTGCCCTGAGTGGAAGGGGGATGGCCGCGAACGCCGTGCTGCTGGCTGCCATCGGCCTGAGCCATGCCTATGCTCTGCTCGCCGCCGCGCCGTGGGGCGCCTATCTGTTGCTCTTCCACCCTCGAGGTCGGAACAACGCTCCCTATCTTGCCGGCGTGACCGTCCTGGCATTCGCGCTCATGGGATTCTGGATCGTGCCCCTGCTCGCCTACGCGCCGTACACGACCGGCTATGGCGTCATCTGGCCTGTGCGCGGCTTCGCACACGTCTTCCCGCCGATCCTGTGGCCGCCCCTGGTGATCCTCGGTGCCGGCGTCCTGGTGGCCCTCATGCGCCGTCGCGCGCCGTCCTCGCGCGGGGCGTTTCGTCTCGATCACCGCTTCGCGTACCTGGCGACGATCGTCCCTGGTGCGGCGCTTCTGTATCTGGTGGCGTGGAAGATCGACGTCGTTGACATCCGCTTCCTTCCGTTCGTCCAGCTCTTCGCCGGGCTGCTCGCGGCGTTGCCGGTGGCGGCTCTGTTGCGGAGGTTCGCCCGAGCCGAGCCGCCCCGGAGGGGGCCCCGACTCGTAGCGGGGCTGACCGCGCTGGCAGTGATCGCGGCGCTCTCCTGGGCATGCCTGCACGTCGACGTTGCTGCCGGGTGGGCGAGATGGAACTACGGTGGCTTCGAGGCGGCGCCCGGATGGCCCTCGTTCCGTGCGGTCAACGACGCCCTACGGCGAACCGCCGCCTCCCCGCGGGTGGCCTACGAGCACACCTCGCTTCACGATGAAGCGGGGACTTTGAGGGCGTTCGAATCGCTTCCTCTGTTCGCCGGCGCGAGCACCCTCGAAGGGCTGTATATGCAGTCCAGCCTCAGTGCGCCGTTCGTCTTTTACGTGCAGTCGGAGATTTCTCGGATCCCGTCGTGCCCGCTGGTGCCGTATCACTGCGGCCGGCTCGACGCGGCGAGAGCCGCCGAGCACCTGCGGCTCTTCAACGTCTCCGAGGTCATCGTCCGCGGCGAGCGGGTCAAGGCGGAGCTGGCGGAGTCACCGGAGTTCTCGCTCGCCGAGGAGATTCCCCCGTATCAGGTGTTTCGCATCGCCGATACGGATGGGGCGTACGTGGTGCCGCTGCGGTATCGGCCGGTCGTTCTGGTCGGCGGCTCGTGGAAAACCGAGTTCTTCAACTGGTTCAAGCGCCCGGGCTCGGGCGATGTTCCCCTGGTTCGTGCGGACTCCGTTGGGATTCCGGACGACTGGCACCGTGTCGAGGCGCTTCCCGACCGCGTGCCCCGACGAGCGCTGAACGCGGCGGTCGAGGTCAGCAGCCGGGTTTCCGCCGAGGAGATCCGTATCTCGACGTCGCGACCCGGCCACCCACTACTGGTCAAGGTTAGCTACCATCCGCGCTGGCGGGCGGAAGGGGCGGCCGGTGTGTGGTTGGCTTCGCCGTCTTTCATGCTCGTCGTTCCGCAGCAGGAGGAAGTCCGCTTGGTCTACGGCCGCGGGCGCGCGGACTGGGTGGGCATCGTGCTGACGACGCTCGGGCTCGCCTATCTCGTGATCGTCATGGGCCTCGCGGCTCGCGGCGCCGGCCGCTCCGCGACGTCTCCTTCTCCCTCTCCCTCTCGCTCTCCCTCTCCCTCTCCCTCTCCCTCTCCCTCCGCGCCGGCCGCTCCGGTGCCTTCGCCGGGCGCAGAGGTTCTGCTCGATCGCGTGTTCCGGCGCCGTCGCATCTGGGCCCCGGCGCTGGCGATCACCTTGGCTCTGGGGGCGGTGGCCCTTCGCTGGTCTCGCGTCGACCCCTGGGTGCTTCACCGGCAGGGGTTGGATCTCTTTCACGGCGGTTCCTACGAGGCGGCGGAGCCGTTGTTGTTGCGGGCGATCGCGGCGGCGCCAACGTCGCCGGCGGCCCACTACTCCGACTACTATCACGCCCTGGCCGCTCATCGAGCCGGCCGGCCGGCAGAAACGGTCTCGCGTTTTCGCGACTTCGTGCGTGACTTTCCCGACAGCGAGATGGTGCCGGAAGCTCACTTTCGGATCGGCGAGTCGCTGATGGCTGCCGGCCGGTACGACGACGCTGCCGCCCGTTTCCTGATGGTGATCGACCGGTTCCCGGAGAGCGCTTGGGCCGGCTACGCCGCCGAAGGACTGCGCGAGCTGCCGGCCGCGCGTTGACCGCGACCGCCTGGGGCGTGCGATACTCGCCGCGCACCGCGTCTCGCTCCCAAGGAGGCCCCGATGAATCTGACTTCTCCGTTCCCGAGCTCGCCCGCCAGCGGTCGCGGACGCGCTGGCTGGCCCATCTGCTTGGCGGGACTCTTGCTGGCGTCGCTGCTCGCCGCCGTTCCGGTGCCGGCCCAGGCGCAATCGGGAGAGAACTTCGAGAAACCGCCGATGTGGCTCGCCCGTTACGATGGCGGTGCCGCGGCGGAACGCGAATACGTCGTGATGCGGCCGGGTTGGCACGTCAATCCCGGCCCGGCGGGGATCTTCTGGGACCCGGGCTCTCGCGCCCACGGCAACTACTCCGTCAGCAGCACCGTGTTCCTCTTCCCTCCCGGGCAGGGCGAGCCTCCGTCGACGATCGACGCCCCCTATGGCCTGTTGCTCGCAGGAGAAGACCTGAACGGGGCCGCGCCGTCCTATTTCAGCTTCCAGCTGCGCAACGACGGGACGTTCCGGGTGGCTCATCACGCCGGGGACGAGGTACACGAGATCCTGGAGTGGACGGCCCATGATGCCGTCGTCGTCTGGACCGCGTCGAGCGAAGGAACGGCGAAGAACGTTCTCGGGGTCGACGCGACGGAGGATCTCGTGACCTTCTGGGTCAATGACGAGCAGGTCGCGTCGCTGCCCCGATCGGATGTGCCGATGGCAGGGATCGTCGGGCTGCGGGCGGGGGAAGGCCTGAGTTTGCACATTACCGACATCGTCATCGGGCCGAATCGCCAGTAGCCGGATCCGCGGTCCGACGACGGGCGGTTCTGGCCACCGGAGGAGCATCGCGGCCGGCCGGGGCTCGGTTCCGGAAGCTAGCGGAGAAGCCTCAACCCGGTGAGCTGTACCTCGCGCGCATCGGGCTCGCCCAGCGACAGCTCGGCCCGAATGGGGTCGGTCGTCTCGAGCGCGGTGCCCGGGAGGGCTCCTTTGACGCCGATCGCGGCGTGCAGCATCTGGAACTCCCCACGTAGGTCGGTGTCCACCCCGAGGCTGCGCAGGGCTTCCGCGGCGCCGGCGGTAAGCTCGCGCGATGCGTCGAACTCGGTCACCAGGAGCACCGGCGACCCGGGAGCGATCTCACGGATGAACGACTGCATCGCTTCGGAGTCTTCCGCATACCAGGAGACGTTGAACTCGGCGGCGTCGACGACCTCGCCGGTATAAGGGTCGAGGACCACGAGGAAGTAGCCCTTGTCCGGGCGGAAGACGCGGCCGTTGACCTGGACCCGGGCGCGTTCGCGGTCCGCGCGCAGCGCCACGTCGGCGGGCAGGGACACACCGGTGGCGCCGATGGGATGGGAGGTCGCCGTGTCTGCCTGTCGGTAGTCCGCCCAGATCGTGAACAGGTTGCTCCCCGCCACGAGTTGCTCCGGATCGAAGGCGACACGATAGGTGGCTTCCTGCTCCACGCCGTCTCCTCGCGACTCGAGCAAGACTTCGCCGTTGAGGGACACCACCAGCTCGCCTGACGTATCCTCGCGGCCCGCCGTGATGAACCCGCCGAGCTCCAGGCCGCGAGCCCCTTCGAGGGCCGTCCGCGGCCAGCGACGATACAGCTCGGCGCCGCGGCCGTGGTCGCGCAGTTCCAGGATGAAGTCGTCGCCGAAGCGCGCCCGGATGCCGAGGGCCTCCGGTTGGGCCTCGATGCGGGCGACGACGCGGCGCCGGCGCGCGGGCGCATAGCGGTCCGTCCTGACCACGGCGAAGCGGGGATGGAAGTACTCCCACAGGATGGCCAGCTGCCGGGTGGAGAGGTCCTCCTCGTCTTCCATCTGGCGGTACTCCCAGGGGTACAGATAGCCGGCTCCGTTGACGACGCGGCGATCGTAGATCTGTGAGAAGAACATCGGCCATGAGTGCCGTCTCAGCGACAGCGGGTACTCGATGACAGCGCCGTATTCTTCTTCCGTCGCGAGCCACTCCTCGACGTTTCCGGCAATGGGTACGGGTCGCAGTTCCGTCATGCGGAAACCCAAGTCGACGTTGAGCAACGCCAGGGCCACCGTCGTCAGCGCCATCGACCGAGTTGGCGAGAGGCCACGTACGAGCCGGGCCAGCCCGAAGCCGGCGAGCACAGCTACCCCGAGGACGGACAGGAGGAAGAAACGATCCGGAGCCCGAATGATAAGACGCACCGGCAGGAGGTCGAAGCGCCACAGGCCTGAGCCGATGTCGGCCTCCCCGACCAGGACACGGGGTCCGAGCGCCAGGAGCGCACCGCCGGCGGCGAGCGCCGCGTACGTGATGATGTTCTTCAGGTCGGAGTCCGCGTCGCCGCGCCCGATACGGACCGCGAACGCGAGGCCGGCGACGGCCACGGCGACCCCGAACAGCGCCATAGGGGCAATCGGCCGGAGAGTGTCGAGGAAAGCTGCGCCGGCCGGCCCCGCTGCTGCGGCCGCCAGCGCAACAACGACGAGGGCCGAAGAGATCCGGACAGACCATCGCAGCACCACGGCGACGCGACCGGCCGGTTGGCCACGCGCCCGTACGAGAGCTGCCAGTGCCGGCAGGGTCAGGAGCACCAAGACGGTGCCGGGGAACGTCCCGGAGCCGCCATCGGCCCCCGGCAGGACCGATGCGAGCGGCGTGCGGGCATTGAACGGCGGCGAAATCATGTTCGCCACGTTCGCCGAGTTTCCCGCCAGCGTTCCGAGGGTCTCTCTTCCTTCTCCGGTTCGGGGTGGCCAGTGCTGGCTCATCCGCTGGTACGACTGCGCCAGAGGAATCAGGGCGAGACCGCAGATGAAGGCTATCAGCGCCAGGCCGCCGACGATCTTCTTGCGATCGACACGTTTTGACGCCAGCGTCCACAGCGCGACGATTCCGATACCAATGGCACCGATCACGGCTATGTGCCACGAGGACAGGGCGACGAGCAGGGTAGCGATCGCCAGGGCCGTCCACCGCGACCAGGTCCGTCGCTCGACGAAACGGTGCAACATCAGCAGGGCGAGTGGGACCCATTGCGTGACGAGCAGGTGGGACTGGGCCAGGCGGTAGGCGTGGTAGCTGCTGAAGGCGAAGGCACAGCCGGCGACGATGCCCGCTGCATCCGATCCGGTCAGTCGGCGGGTCAGCAGCCAGGTGAAGACTCCGTTCAGGAAGAACGTCGCCAGCAGGCTGAGGTTGTACACCAGCGCGCCGCCGGCACCGGCGGCGACGAGCGGGATCGCCGCGACGGCGCTGGCGAGCTGGTGGTCGAGCACCGCGATCGTTCCCGGGTAGGGGTAGAAGATTCTCCCGTCCATCAGGTGGGCGGGATCGTACAGCGCCTGGTGGGCCAGCTCGGTCAGCGCCCACATGCCCGTCGTCACGTCCGGGTCGCGCTGGATATGGGTCGCGGCGTCGCGGGCCAGCGGCCAGGTGTGGGCGATTGTCAGGACAGCGAACAGCAACGGTATGCCGACGAATCGACCCCAGGACACGTCGGCGAGTCGGACCCACGACCCGGGCCGCGTATCGGCGCGACCCGATCCGCCCTCGGCTGTCATTTCGGTGTCCATGCTGCTCGGGATTATCTCACTCGCCCGACTTCAGAGCTCCGGTGCGCTCCCGGGACCCGGTCAGCGGGGAAAGAGTGCCTGGTAGACGAGATCGGTTCGATTCTTGTAGCTGGACCACCCGGTGCCGTCGTGCACCACACCTCCTTCGACTTCGTAGCCGCGCTGCAGAAGGAAGTCGAAAAGGCCGCGGCTGCGGACGCGTGCGTCCCAGTTCTCCTGCGGGCTTTGCGCGTCGTGGATGCCCCACTCGATGTAGATATCGAGTGGTTGAGAGTCGGGATCCGTGATCAAGGCCTCCAGCGGAATTCGGCGGGAGTCGTTCATGACCGCGGTCTGAATTCCGAGCTTGCCGGCGACACCGGGTTGGCGGAACGTCGCGTAGAGGGCGGGATAGGAAAACCAACCGGCGCCGATATTGGCCCGTCCTTCCGGCGTGGCGATGGTGCGGAACGTCGCGTCCACGTAGGGCACCATCTCCTCGGCCCACATGCGGGAATACTCGTCGGCGTTACCGATGCCCGGGACGACCAGCTTGATGTTCGGGGCGGCGAAGATGAACACGGCGATGACCGGGCGCTGACCCGCGGCGATCAGATTGTCCAGCGACAGCGGGATATCGCCGTGGGCGAGCACTTGGAAGCCGCCGTGGTAGTACGCCACCGGATAACGCTCGTCGCCGTCGTCGTAGCCCGACGGCAGATACACGCGGATCGGTACCTGCGGGCCCAACAGCTCGCTGGCGACGTTGTGTTCCACGATGCGCCCCCGCGGCGTCGTCTCACCGGGTGCTTCGAGATGCGCCGGCGCCTCCCACCGCGGCATTGCCAGCCATGACATCGGGCTGACGCTGCCGTCCGACGAGATCTCCATCTCTGCTCCGTACACTTCGGAAACCGTCTCCCGGGGGTTGCGTGGGTCGCGGATCTCCTCGTAGTCACGGATGAATCGGTAGTTGATCCGGGCGTCCGGCTGCAGGCTGGCCGAGTAGTAGAAGAGGTTGGTGTCATCGACCCGGTGCATCCGGGCTTCTTGCTTGGCCCCGATCAGGTCGCCGGCGATCGCCAGGTCGGAGGCGTTGCCCCGATATACGAAGTGGACGAGTTCCTCTCCCTCGATGATCGGGAACTCCTCCTGTTCGTTGAGGAATGCATCGACCGCGGCCGTCTTGTCGGCCGCCGCCGCGAGGGAAGCGAGAAAACCGGCGAATTCGCTCTCTGGAGGGGCTTCACCGGGAAGGCGGATCGCACCGTCGGCACGGTGCTCCGCGGGGCGTGCGACAACCAGCGCGATCTCACCGATGCTGCGGACGTAGATCCCGTCGGGGCCGGCACTCGGCGGCGACCACGCCATGTCTTCGAACACTTCGATGCTCGCCAGCTCTCGGTAGTCGTGCGGACTGGCCCGGGCAACGTGCAGGCTACCGGCCTTCGTCAGGATCACCAGGTGCCCGCCGGCGACGATGGGGAACCCGTCGCCCGGAGGTCTCGACTTCCATGCCGCCTCGCCGTTCGTCGCGTCGACCGCGGTGAGGAAGCGGGTGCTGAATCCGTAGATGTGCCCGTCGAAGTACACCGGAACCGAGTAGCTGTTGCGCAGCGCGCGGGACTCCCAGACCGTGGTGCCATTGTGTGAAGGATTCGCCGGATCCAGGGCGATCGCCTTGGAGGACTGATCCCGGAAGGCGAGAAAGACCCGGTCCTCGCCCGCCGGCACCGGTACCAGGCTCTCGGCGCCGAGAAAGCCGTCTCCGCCGTGCTCGATCTGCCATCGCTGTTCGCCCGTGCGAGGGTTCAACCCGAACAGGCGGGTCAGCCCGGTTGCCACGACTTGCGGTTCTCCGCCAACCGTCATCGGGACCGGCGATTGGTAGGTGACCGTATCGTCACCCTCGACCCAGAGGATCCGACCCGTTTCCGGATCGAATCCGGCAATCGCCCCGTCGGGTGATCCCGTCTGCACGATCAGCGTCTCCGCCGCGATGATCGGAGAGGTGGCGAAGCCGTAGGTGGGCACCAACGCGCCGAGATCTTCGACCAGATCGATTGACCAGAGCGTGCGGCCGCTCTCCGCTTCCAGTGCGAGCAGACGGCCGCGCGGGCCGAGAGCGAAGACGCGTCCGGCGTGAACCAGCGGCGTCGACGTCGGGCCGTCGTACGATCCGTCGTGGCCCTTGTACGAGGGGCCGAGAGGAACGCGCCACCGCGGCTCTCCAGTGCGCGGGTCGAAGGCCGCGACGACGTCTTCGTCCCCGTCGGCGAACATCGTGACGACGATCCCGGCCCCGATACTGATGCCGGAGTACCCGCTCCCGATCGGCTGCTTCCAGGCGATCTCCAGGCGGAAATCTCCCGTCGGTGGGACAACCTCGTCGCGGGTGGTTCCGGCGACCAACGGCCCGCGGAACCCGGGCCACGGGTCGGCGGCCCCGGCGGCTTGGCCGGGCGCCCCCGCGCCCGCGCTGAAAGCCGCGCCAGCCGAGACCAGCGCCACGATCGCCGAGCGCACGACAGCGGAAAGGCATGCCATGGGCATCGAATTCGCGCCTCGATTCGAGTGAGCGGACGTCCGGCCCGGGACAGGCCGTCGGGGGGCCGGACCGTGTCGAAACTGTAGCTTCCGCCTCCCGGCGCGGCAACGCGTGCGCCGGCCCCGTGTCGTTGCGCCCGCCGGGCCCGTGTCGTTGCGGCCGCCGGGCCGGTGGAGGCGCGTTCGCCCGGAAGGACGGCGGCTATTCGACTCCCGAACCTGATGGTACGCTGCGGTCGCAAGGGAGTTGCTCATGTTGTCTGACCTGAGAATGTACGGGCGCTTCGTGTTCGGGCTCCCCGGCTTCTTGCGTCGTCGCATCTCACTGGAAGAATCGCGCCAGACCGTCCGACGCGGTATCGCCGAGCGCGACGACAATTTCCTACGATTGCTTCGCCGGGGAATCTTCGACTACCCACGCAGCCCTTACCGACCGTTGCTGCGCTTGGCGCAATGCGAGTTCGGCGACATCGAGTCGCAAGTGCGGCGCGACGGGCTCGAGTCCACATTGACGAGTCTGCGCGACGCGGGCGTCTACTTCTCGTTCGAGGAGTACAAAGGGCAGAAGCCGGTGGTCCGCCACGGCGAGCACGTTCCCCTCGACCCGCGCGATTTCACCAACCCGGTCACGGCGCGCGCCTACGCCACCGAAACGGGAGGGACGTCCGCGGGGCCGGCGATGCGGGTCAACACCGATCTGGACAACCTGTGGTCCACCGTCCCCCATCTGCTGTTGGTCCGGCAGATCCACGGTGCCATGGATGTGCCGTTCGGGATCTGGCGGGGGCCGCTTCCGGACCCTACAGGCGTGGGCAACGTGCTGCGGGCGGTGCCATACGGTGGTACTCCGGAGCGGTGGTTTTCCCCGGTCGTGGGCGACGATTTCCAGCCGAGCCTCAAGAACCGCTTGGCCAACGCCTACATCGTGCACATGGCGCGCCTGTGCGGCTCTCCCTGCCCGGCGCCCGAGCCGGTGCCGTTGCAGCGCGCCGGCGTTGTCGCCCGCTGGGCGGCGGAGGCGGCGCGACGACACGGCGGAGCCTTCTTGAGCGCCTCGGTGAGCCTGTCGGTTCGCGTCTGTGTCGCCGCCCTCGAGGAGGGCCTCGACCTGACCGGGGTCGTCTTTCTCGCCGGGGGCGAGCCGGCCACAACGTCGCGGCGGGCCACGATCGAGCGGGCCGGGGCGCGCATGGCTCCGGTCTACATCAGCTCCGACATGGGGCCGATCGGCCTCGGGTGCGCCGCCCCGAGCGAGTCGAACGATCAGCATCTGTTGGAAGATTGTGTCGCCCTGATCCAGCATCCGCGGCGCATACCGGAGGCCGGCGTCGACGTCGATGCGTTCCTGCTCACATCGCTGCGGCCCGCGGCCGCGACGATTCTGCTCAACGTCGAGAGCGACGACTTCGGCGTGGTCGAGGAGCGCAGTTGCGGCTGTGCCTTCGAGGAGCTCGGCTATCACCGGCACGTAAGGAGCATTCGCAGCTTCGGAAAGCTCACCGGCGAAGGCGTCACGCTGGTTGGGAGCGAAATGACGAAGATCCTCGAGGACGTGCTGCCGGCGCGTTTCGGTGGCAGCCCGCTCGACTACCAGCTCGTCGAGGAGGAGAACGAGCAGGGCCTGGGTCGGTTGGTCCTGCTGGTGAGCCCGCGCGTGGGCCTCCCCGCCGAGGAAGAGGTGGTGGACGTCGTCCTCGAGGGGTTGGGGCAGGGGAGCGAGGCAGCCGGCATCGCGGGCCTTTTCTGGAAGCAAGCCAACACCTTCCGGGTTCGGCAACAGGAGCCCGAATGGACACCGCGTGGCAAGTTCCGCAACTTGCGCTCCGCCGGCGTCGGGCGAGAGCGGTCGTCGACGGGCAGCGACCAGGCGGCGGACGTCGCCCCGGGCTCGCCGGGTGCCGGCCGTCCGTCGGGGGGGATCGGCGCATGAGCAGGATGCGATCGGCCGCCGGCGTCGGAATACTGCTGCTAGCCGCGTGCGCCCCCGACGGCGCCGGTGAAGAAACACTGTCGCCGGACCGGATCCGCGCCGTTGTCATCCCCGTGATGATCACGGCGCCGCTCTACATCGCCCAGGCCGAGGGGTATTTCGCCGCCGAGAACCTCGACGTGGAATTCGTTCGCCTGACGAGGACGATCGAGGCCATTCCGGCGCTGGCCCAGGGGCAGGTGGACGTCGGGCTCTCCCAGTACAACGTAACGGTGCTCAACGCGATTGCGGGCGGTGCCCGGGTGCGCGGTGTCGCCGGGCTCGGACATCTGGCGGCGGACGGGTGCAGCTTTCACGGCTTCGTCGTTCAACGCGAACTCTTTCCGGAAGGGCGACTCACCGACGCCGCAGGGTTCCGGGGCCACCGAGCCGAGCTCGACCTGGCCCTGCCGCACGCCTACTGGCTCGACACGGCGCTGCGCCCGGCCGGGCTGTCGATCGATGACCTCGAAGTCGTCAACGTGCCGCTTCCGGCGACCGCCGACGCGTTCTTGAACGGGGCGTTCGACATCACCGGAATCGACGAGCCCCGCCTCACGATGCTTCTCGAATCCGGCAACGCGACGCTTTGGCGCGGCACCGAGGAAATCGTTCCCGACTACCAGCTCAGCGTGCTTCTGTTCGGCCGCTCGCTGCTGGACGAGCGCCCCGAGGTCGGAGAACGGTTTGTCGCGGCGTTCCTGCGCGGCGTCCGGCGATACAACGAGGGCAAGACCCAGCGTAATCTGGACATCCTCGAGGAGGCGCTCGGCATCGATCGCGAGATGCTCGCGGCCATGTGCTGGGTCCCGATGCTCGACGACGGGACTATGTACACGGCCGGCATCGACGGCTATCAGCGCTGGGCCCTGGAACGCGGCCTCGTCGAACGGGTCGTGGGCCAGGAGGACCTCGTGGACCTGCGCTTCATCGAAGCGGCGGGTATCCCGGCGCGATAAATCACGAAAAAGACGCTCGGGTTGGCGTGACCGGATATTGATTGTGTCATACAATCAGAGAATTGCAGATCCGGATATCAGTAATTCGGCACGATCACCTCATGGGCACCCCCAAACCTCCGAGGAACGCATCCATGAAGCGGCTTTTCTTGCTTGCCGTTTGCACCTTCGCGGTATTCATCGCACTACCCTCCGGCGCCGCCGCGCAGACCACCACCGGCATCGTTGACGGTGTCGTCCGTGGTCCCGACGGCGAGGCCTTACCGGGTGTGACCGTGGTCGCGAACAGCCCAGCGCTGATCCAGCGTGACCTGACAGTTTTCACGGACGCCACCGGTTACTACCGGTTGCCCTTGCTGATCCCGGGTCTCTACGAGATCGCGTTCACACTCGAGGGGTTTCGCGCCGTGCAAGAGGAGGACGTGCTGGTACGCGTCGGACAGACGACCGAGCTGGATGCAGAGCTCGAGCTCGCCTCGGTCAACACGACCGAGGTCGTCACCGCGGAGGCGCCGATCATCGACGCTCGCGCCGCAAAGCTGGCCTTCACCTACGACGACGATGTGATCCGCAACCTTCCCGTCCAGCGGGTGGTGAACGACGTCTTCTACACGATCCCCGGAGTGGAGAGCAACAACAACTACGGCAACGTGGCGCAGCCGGGCGTTGTCGACGTACAGAACGTTCTCGGCGCCGGCGAGCGCGCCAACGACTACAGCCTCGACGGTGCCAACGTCGCAGACCCGGCAGCGCAGTGGAACACCCAGCGGTTGATGCCGTTCGATACGGTCGAGGAGATCCAGGTGGTGAAGTCCGCCAAGCCGGCGGAGATCCCCTTCCAGGGAGGTCTGTTCAACATCGTCACCAAGTCGGGCAGCAACGAGCTGCACGGGCAGCTCGGCGGCTATCTCGTCGACGACGCTCTGCAGGGGTCCAACGGCGACGACTTCATCGACCAGGGTGTCGAGTCGACCAACGAGATCGTCAGTGGATACGAGGTCACCGCCAGTCTCGGCGGCAAGATCGTCCCCGACAAGCTCTGGTGGTACGGCTCGGCACGGCACTTCGACGACACCTCGCGGATCTTCGGGTTTCCCGCCGAGATCGACGAGAAGATCACCAGCCTCTCGGGGAAGATCACCTACCAGCCCAGCGCCGACCATCGCATCGTCGTTACGACCACCGCATGGGACCAGGACGTCAGCCACTTCTTCTTCGGGTTCTCGCCATCGCTGGCGTTGGACGAGAACGCCGCGTCCGTGCGACCGGTCTACGGAAGGACGTTCGGTGGTCAGTGGTTCGGGGTCTTCAGCGACAACGTGCTCGCCGAGGCCGGCCTCAGCTATACGGGCCAGGGGTACGACCAACTCATGCAGCCCGGAGCCAACCAGGTTCCGTTCGTCGACCTGGCAACGGGTCAGCGGTCGCGGAACCTGGGCGAGGGCTCGCGCGAGGTGGACAACTACAACGTCTCCCTCACCGGCAATGTCTCGTGGTTCATTCCCGACGCCGCCGGTCGGCACGACGTGAAATTCGGCGGCGAGTATCTGCCGGCTCAGGTCGACCAGAAGTTCGATGACTTCCAGGACCATCGACTGCACACGCTGTTCGGCCGCAATTTCGCCGTGCGGTTCGTCAGTACCCCTTCGAACGCCATCTGGGACGACACCACGACCGCCCTCTTCGCTCAGGACGCGTGGTCGATCACCGACAGGCTGACGGTCAACCTCGGGCTCCGCTTCATGCACAAGACCGTGACGTCTCCGGAGATCGCCTCCAGTGGCGGGTCCTTCGCCGGAACGGCGATCGCCGAGCGGTTCCCGGCCCTGAACGCCACCACCCTTCCGGCGACCGACATGGTTGACTGGAGCACGGCCGAGCCGCGCTTCGCCGCCACGTTCGCGCTCGATCGGTCCGGTCGCACGGTCCTCCGCGGCGGGGCGTCCCGTTACCACCACAACATCACGGCGTTTGACCTGTTCGTCGCCAACCCGGCGTTCCCGTTCAATTTCGTCACGCTGTGGTTCGACCGGAACGGCGACAGCGCATTCCAGATCGGCGAGGACGGTCCGCTGCTGTTCTCCTTCGGCGGTGCGATCAACACCGTCGACCCGGACATGCGGCCGGCCTACACGGACGAGTTCGTCATCGGCGTCAGCCACGAGGCTCCGCGGAACTGGCAGGTATCGGCCAACTTCATCTACCGCAAGGACAATGACCTCTGGAACACGATCGATTCGGGCGTTCCGTTTGACACCTACACGCCGACCCCGGTGCTCGATCCCGGCCCGGATGGCATCCCGGGCACCGGGGATGACGCCACCCTCACCGTCTTCGCGCAGGATCCCGACACGATCGGACAAAACCAGCTCTTCATGACCAATCCGGCGGGGAGCGAACGCACGTACAAGGGGCTCGAGCTCACTGCCTCGAAGCGGTTCGCAAACAACTGGCAGGCCGTGGCGTCCCTGGTGGTCTCCGACCTGGAGGTCATCAAGACGACCGGGTCGAACGAGACCTCGGGCGTGTTCGACAGCCCCAACAACCTGATCAACGCCCAGGGTCGCGATCCCAACAACCCGCCCTACCAGTTCAAGCTGCAGGGGACGTACCTGTTCCGCTTCGGTCTCGGCGTCAGCGGCTTCTACCGGCTGGCGGCGGGTGCACCCTACACGCGAGAGCTGCCGGTCACCGGTTTGCCGCAGGGGCCGATCACGGTGTTCGCCGAGCCCCGCGGCACCAGCCAGGCGGATACCTCCAGCGTTCTCGATCTGCGCTTCGAGCAGAACTTCACGGTCGGTGCCGCCGCAGGGTCGCGCATTGGCGTCATCGTCGACGTCTTCAACCTGTTCAATTCCTCGGCCGTTGGCAGCTACGGCGTCACCACGGGGGTCGACTACGGGTCACCGCGCGCGATCGAAAGGCCGCGCGCGGCGCGCGTGGGAGTTCGCTACACCTGGTAGTGCGCCTGGGACTCGTGGCCCGGAGTAGATGCATTCAGGGCGGACGGCGGCAGGCGCCGCCCGCTCGCCACAATGAGAGATATCATCAGGGATCCGGAGACTCGTCGCTCCCGCCCGCCGGGCACTGATCCCGGCGGATGCCTGGACCGTCAAGGAGGCTTTGATGCTCTGGCGCTCGATGTTCAAGGTCGCCCTTATCGCCGTCGTCGCACTGTCATTCCTTACGCCGGCGAACGCCGCGCAGGAGGCGGGGTTACTTCGCCTGACGCCACTCCTTTCCGTTGAAGCGATCGAGCCCGTCATCCCGTTCTGGACGGCGCTCGGCTGGGAGGTGTTGAACCCGCTGGAGATCGACGGCAGGTTGGCGTTCGCCGCGCTGCGGAAAGACGGCCAGGAGATTCACTATCAAACCGTTGCCTACATCGAGACGCAGATCGCCGGCGCCACGCAGATGCTCGCCGGCAGCACGGCCCTGCTGTACTTGACCGTGGACGACCTCGATGCGGTCATCCGGTCGCTCGGCGCCAATGCCGAGGTGGTGATCCCGCGGCGTCGAACCGACTGGGGAGCGGACGAGATCTACGTGAAGGAGCCCGGCGGCCATCTGATCGGCTTTGCCAAGTTCGGCGGTAACTGACCTTGACGCTACGCCGACGGTCCCCGGCTAGCCCACCCGAAGAGTCGACGTGAACGAGACAAAGAAAGCCCGCTTCGTTGCCCTTGTGTTCCTGGTCGCATGGACGGCGGCGTGCGCCGCCCCGGCCCCGACGATCATCGGCGATCCGGTGCTGTCCCACCCGCACGAGGCGGCTCCGTTGTCGCGCCTGCTTTCCTTCACGACCGACAGCCCGGTGACCCCGTCGGTCACCATCTCCGGCGGTGGGCGGGACTGGAGCGCGCCGGTCGCGGGGACGCCGCAGACAGAGCACGAGGTCCCGCTTCTCGGATTGCGGCCGGGTACGCGTCACACGGTGCAGATCATTCTGGGCGCGGCCGAGGGCTCCGCGCAGGCCGCGTCGGTCGAGTTCGAAACCGCGCCGCTGCCGTCTTCGAACGTCGAGTTTCCTCCCTTACGTACACCCGTCAGCGACCCGGCACGGATGGAGCCGGGAATGACGTTGTTCAGCGTCATTCGCTGGCTGCCTGGGGCAGAGGACCTCGAGAACGGCTGGCTGGTCATCGTTGACGAGTCCGGCGAGATCGCCTGGTACTACCACGCCCCGCATCGCATCGGCGACGTGCGCCAAACGTCCCGCGGAACGATCCTCTACCAGTACAACGAAGCCGTCGTCGAGATCGACATGCTCGGCAACGAGTTGGGCCACTGGTACGCGTCGGGGCTCTGGGACGGGCCGCCGAACGATCCGATCACCACGGTCGACACCGACGTCTTTCATCACCAGGCGCTCGAGCTGCCCAACGGTGAGATCCTGGCGCTCGGTACCGAGGCGCGCGTCTTCGACGATTATCCGGCCAGCGTTGCCGACCCCTCGGCGCCGCGGGAGTCGGCGCACGTCATCGGTGACGTCGCCGTGCAGTTTCGGCGCGACGGCAGCATCACGCGGGAGTGGCGACTCTTCGACGTCCTCGACCCCTACCGCCTCAGCTACGATTCGCTCGGTCGCTTCTGGGATCGGGAGGGTTACGAGCACATCGAGGGTGGCACGCGCGACTGGAGTCACGGCAACGGCCTGATCCCCGATCCGCGCGACGGCGGCGTCATCCTGACCTTGCGCCATCAAGATGCCGCGGTGAAGCTCGATGCCGAAGGCGGCCTTGTTTGGATCCTCGGGGACCCGGCCGGCTGGGACGAGCGCTTTCAGCCCTACCTGCTGCAGCCCGAGGGCGAGCTCGAGTGGCCGTTTCACCTGCACGCGCCGCAGATCACCCACGAAGGCAACCTGATGATCTTCGACAACGGCAACTACCGCGCCGTTCCACCGGCCCCGCCGATTCCGCATGCGGACAACTACAGCCGGGCCGTCGAATACGCCATCGACGAAGAGGCGATGACCGTCCGCCAGGTTTGGAGCTACGGCGGCCCGGGGAGCGAGATGTTCTACTGCCCGTTTCTCGGTGACGCCGACCGGTTGCCGACGACCGGCAATGTTCTGATCAACGACGGCGGCCGTTTGGTCGACGCCCGGGGTGTTCCGACCAATAACGTCATCGGTGGGCGCAAGTGGGCCCGCATCGTCGAGGTCACGGGCAACGAGGACGCCGAGAAGGTGTTCGAGATGGTGATCGACCACGGCGACGATGTGAGCCGGATCATGGGCTGGACCGTATACCAGGCGGACCGCATCCCGTCGTTGCGCTGATCCGGGTCGACGAGGGATCTTGAAGATCGACTGCGAGCGTTTGACGAAGGTCTTCGACGGAGGAGATTCCGGCCCCGTCGAGGCGCTCCAGGAGGTCACGTTCAGCGTTCAGGAGCGTGAGTTCGTCAGCATCGTCGGCCCGAGCGGCTGCGGCAAGACGACGCTGTTGAAGATCCTCGCCGGGCTCGTCGAGCCGACCTCGGGCCGAATGGTGAAGAGCGGGGCGCCGGCCGACCGTCGCCCGCACAGCGCCCTCGTGTTTCAGGATCACGGCCTCTTTCCCTGGATGAAGGTGCGCGACAACGTCGCCTTCGGCCTGCAGATGTACGGCGTTCCGGCAAACGAGTGTCGGGAGCGCGCGCTCGCTTTCATCGCCCGTGTCGGCCTGTCCGCCTTCGCCGACACGTACCCCGATCAGCTCTCCGTCGGCATGCGCCAGCGAGTTGGCATCGTGCGGGCCTTCGTGACGGATCCACCGTTGCTGCTGATGGACGAGCCGTTCGGTGCGCTCGATTCCCAAACCCGCATCGTGCTGCAGGAGGAGCTGCTCTCCATCTGGGAAGAGCATCCGAAGGTCGTCATCCTGGTCACGCATGACATCGACGAAGCGATCAGGCTCAGCGACCGAATCCTGGTGATGAGCGGCAGGCCCGGTCGGATTCTGCAGGAGGTGCCGGTTCCGTTGCCGCGGCCGCGAGAGGTGGCGCGACGCAAGCCCGCGGCCGTGCGGGATCTCAAGTGGCACATCTGGGGGCTGCTCGAGAAGCAAGTCCGCGCCAGCCTGTGGGTTTCGACGTGAGTCCCGCTCCGGGCGAAGCTCATGGCGATCGCACCGTGGAGCGTTGGGGGCCGCTGCTCTCGCTTGTTGGAGTGTTGGCTGCCTGGGAAGGTCTCTCCCGTCTCGGGGCCGTTTCCCCCACGTTCTTTCCACCGCCAACGTCGATCTTCCGGGTGCTCGGGCAGATGCTCGTAGGCGGTGATCTGCTCGGCGATATCGGCATCACGCTCATGCGGGTGCTCGCCGGGTTCGCGCTCGGCGCGGGTTCGGGCGTCCTGCTCGGGCTCGCCATGGGAACGTGGCCGCGACTGGGAGCGCAACTCGACCCCTGGGTTGCCGCCCTCCATCCGACGCCGAAGATCGCCGTCCTGCCGCTGATCCTCGTCATTTTCGGCATCGGTGAGGCGTCCAAGGTCACCTTGGCGGCCCTCGGGGCGTTTTTCCCCATGCTGATCAACACGGTCGCCGGCGTTCGACAGATCTCTCCCATCTATTTCGAGGTGGCGCGCAGCTACGGTGCTGACAACACGCGGCTGTTCAGCCGCGTCGTCGTGCCCGGCAGCTTGCCGTTGATCATGGCCGGGGCGAGGATCTCGATAAACGTCGCCCTGATGTTGACGATCGCCGCCGAGCTGGTCGCCGCCCAGCGGGGGCTTGGACAGGTGATCTGGTTCGCCTGGCAGACGCTCCGTATCGAGCAGGTCTACGCCGGGCTGGTGGTCACGAGCGTCCTGGGAATTGCCTTCAGCGCCCTGCTCGGATACGCCGCGCGTCGGCTCATGCCGTGGCGCTCGACGCTGCCGACCACACCGCGATAATCGAACCGAACTCAAAACCAGGAGGCAACAATGACGAGACGCCCGCATCGACCCCGGTTCCGGCGAGCCATTCCTCTGCTGATCCTCGCCTGTATCACGGCGATATCCGTGAGTCCGACCGGAGCGGCGCAGGAGGAAGCGCCGCGACTGACCCCGGCCGACTATGAACGGGCAGAGGCCTTCCTCGGTTACAACGCGAATCCGTTGGTGCTTCGCGCCGGCGTGCAACCGACCTGGATCGAGGACGACCGTTTCTGGTACCGGGTCGACACCGAGCGCGGCAGCGAGTTCATACTCGTCGATCCGGCAAGCGGTCGCCGTGAGCCCGCCTTCGATCACGCCCGGCTGGCGGCCGGGCTATCGACCGCTGCCGCCGAAAGCTACGAGGCCTATGAGCTGCCGTTCTCCGCCTTGGAGCTCACTTCAGACGGTGGTGCCGTACGGTTCCGCGCCTCCGGCCGGGCATGGACCTGCGAACTCGACGACTATCGCTGCTCGGAAGAGCCTGACATGGGCCGGAGCGGGGCAGGGGGCCGAACGGCGCCTGCTGCCGGCCGCGCAGAGGTCATGTCGCCCGACGGCACAAGGGCGGTGTTCATCCACGACGACAACTTGTGGATGCGGGAAGTCGCGTCCGGTCGGGAGCTGCCCCTGACGCGCGACGGCGTCCCCGACTACGGTTATGCCACGGACAACGCCGGCTGGCGAAAGAGCGACCGGCCGATCGTTTCCTGGTCGCCGGATTCCAGCAAGATCGCGACCTTCCAGCAGGACCAGCGTGGTGTCGGCGAGATGTACCTGGCCGATACCCGGGTCGGTCATCCCGAGCTGGAAGCCTGGAAGTACCCTCTTCCCGGTGACGTCGTGGTGACGATGATCGAGCGTGTCGTTATCGACATCGCCCAAGGCACGGTGGTGCGTTTCGACATGCCGCCGGACCAGCATCGTTCCTCGCTGTGTGACGACGTCATCTGCCGCGGGACCTGGGGCGACGTGCAGTGGAGCCCGGACTCGTCGTCGCTGATGTTTCTTTCGACCTCGCGCGACCACCAGCGCGAATGGCTACGCGAGGCCGATATCGAGACCGGGGAGATCCGCGAGGTCCTGTACGAGGAGGTCGCTACCTTCTTCGAATCCGGCAACGGAGGCGTCAACTGGAGGTACCTTCCCGGCTCGGGCGAATTCATCTGGTTTTCCGAGCGAACCGACTGGGGGCATCTCTACCTCCACGACCTGCAAACCGGAGAGCTCCAGCGCGCGATCACCTCAGGCGAGGGCAACGTCGCCCGCGTCCTGCGCGTCGACGAGGAAAGCCGCACGTTGTACTTCCTCGGCGTAGGGATGGAGGAAGGGCGCGACCCTTACTTTCAACACCTGTACCGCGTCGGTTTCGACGGCTCCGGCCCGGCCTTGGTGAGTCCCGAGGACGCGAACCACAGCATCCAGTTCTCGCCGTCGGGTGACTACTTCGTCGATACGTTCTCGACCCCCGACACACCGCCTGTGAGCGTTCTGCGAGCTGCCGACGGAACGATGATCATCGAGCTCGAGCGCGCCGACATCAGCCGCCTGCTGGCGACCGGGTGGCAGCCGCCCGAGCCGTTCACCGTCAAGGCCCGGGACGGCGTCACCGACCTGTACGGCCTGATGTTCAAGCCCGCCGACCTCGACACGTCGCGCACGTACCCGATCATCAACAGCATCTACCCGGGTCCGCAGACCGGCAGCGTCGGCAGCCGGAGCTTTTCCGCCGCACGCGGGGATGCGCAGGCGATCGCGGAGCTCGGTTTCGTCGTCGTGAAGATCGACGGGATGGGGACGCCGTGGCGATCGAAGTCGTTTCACGAGGCCTACTACGGCGACATGGGTGACAACACGCTGCCCGATCAGGTCGCCGGCATGCGGCAGCTCGCCGAGCGCCATGGCTGGATCGATATCGAGCGGGCCGGGATCTACGGGCACTCCGGCGGCGGCTACGCCACCGCCGGCGCCATGTTGCACTACCCGGAGTTCTTCAAGGTGGGCGTGTCGCAGGCCGGCAACCACGACAATCGCGTCTACGAAGACGACTGGGGCGAGAAGTGGCAGGGCCTCCTGACCGTGGATGCGGACGGGGAGTCGAACTACGACACGCAGGCGAACCAGAACTTCGCCCGCAACCTCGAGGGCAAGCTGCTGCTGGCACACGGCACCATGGACACGAACGTGCCCTTCTACAGCACCCTTCTGCTGGTGGACGCGCTCATCGCCGCCAACAAGGACTTCGATCTGATTCTTTTCCCCAACCGCGGGCACGGTTTCGGGAGCGAGCCCTACATGATGCGGCGCCGCTGGGACTACTTCGTCGAGCACCTGCTCGGCGCGGTGCCGCCGGACGAGTACCGGATGCAGGGGCGCAGGTAGGTCTCCTGCGCTTCCTTAGGCCTCGACCGGCGGTATGTCGATTTGGAATAATGGGGGCTGCTCCCCCTTTACCGCGCCCGTGTTCGTCGCGCGGGCAGCGAGCAGACCGTGGTGAAAGTGTGACGGGTCTGGCGAAGGGAAGTTGCGAGTGAGGACAAGGCGGGCCGACGAGGGCGATGCCGGTGCGCATCGTCGAGGAGGCCCAACGCCGTCATCGCGCGCAACCTCCCTTCGCCCAGAGGGTTACGAGGAAAAGAGGCCGTCTGCGACGTTCCCGCTCCTCGACGATGCGCACCGGCATCGCCCTCGTCGCGGCGCCTTGCATCCAGCCTCTTTTTCTCGTAACCAGACCCATCACACTTTCACCACGGCCTGCTAGAGGAGGGCCGCCATGAGCAGTGCTGCTACCAAACCCGCGGTCTCGATCGGGTTCCGCAGCCGCCCGGAGGACGCGCTCTGGCACTTTTGCGAGAACTGCCCGCAATGGCCCGACGCACCCGAGCCCTTCGAGGAGCACAGCGGTCTGCTGCCGGCGGGCTCCGAGGTATGTCAGCAGTGCCTCGGCCTGCGAAAGACGGGTAATTGCAGGCTGCGCGCCGGTGTTTCCGGGTTCAGTCGATAGCAGCCCCTGGAGACGCGCAACGGCGCATTCGTCACGATTCATCGCCGCAGCAGCGCCCGCCCCGAGTTTCCTGCCGATCGCCACGGACTATGGTCGCAGGGCGCGCTGATTTACCATGGGTTCCGGTGGTTTTGTCGGCCGCCGGCGCCCCCGCATTCACCATCGGAGTGTCGTGATGACCGCTCGTTTCGTCGCCTTTGCCCTGTTCGTCGCCGCCCTCCAGCCGGCCGGCATCGCCGCTCTTGCGCCGCGCCCGGCCGCCTCGCCCGGGTCGTCGGCGATCGGTTTGTCGCCGGCTGCCTCGGCCGGTCAGCAGTATGGTGCTTCGACGCGGGCCATTCGTCGCGACGTACCGCTGACCAACGCCATCAGGCGCGCCATGGACGCGGGCACGCGCGACTTCACCGGGCGCCCGGGGCCGAATTACTGGCAACTGCAGACCGACTACAGGATCGACGTGAGCCTCGATCCGGCAACGCAGACCCTCACCGGTCACGAGACCATCGTCCTGCATAACAACAGTCCCGACGAGCTGGACCAGATCGTCCTGCGGCTCGATCACAACATCTTCCGTCCGCGGGTACCGCGTGGCTCTTCGGTTCCGGCGGAGACGACGGACGGTATGGTGGTTACCCGCATCAGCGTGAACGGCGAGGACGTGGACCTCGCCGCCCCGGCGCGCCGCGGTCGCGGCCCCGGCAACGCTCCGCGCAGGCTGGCGGCGTCCGGGCTCGACCAGACGGTGGCCGTGGTTTCTCTGGCCACGCCGATCGCGGCCGGGTCCACCGCTGACCTGGAGATCGCCTGGCACACGAAGCTTCCCGGCGGCCCCGACGGACGGGGGCACCGGATGACGCAGCGCTGGGACGACACGCTCTTCCAGCCCACGCAGTGGTTCCCGCGTATCGCCAAGTACGACGACCTGCGCGGCTGGGACCGCAGCGTCTATCTCGGCCCGGCGGAGTTCTTCAACAACTTCGGCAGCTTCGATGTTCGTATCGACGTCCCCGCGGGCTGGATCGTCAGCGGCACCGGCGTCCTGCAGAATCCGGAGGAGGTTCTCACGGCGACCGCCCGGGAGCGCCTCGAGGCGGCGCTCGGGACCGACGAGATCACCACGATCGTCGGTGTCGATGAGGTCGGGCCGGGGCAGGCGACGGCCTCCGGCGCCGATTCGGGAGGCCGGCTCGTCTGGCACTACGCCGCCGACATGGTCAACGATTTCGCTTGGGCGACGGCGGAGAAATACGTCTGGCAGGCGACCCGCGCGAACATCCCCGGCAAAGGGTACGTTCCCATCCACATGGTGTTTCTCCCCGAGCGGGCCCGCCTGTTCGAGAACGCCGGGCCGATCTCGCGGCACGCGCTGGAGTTCTATTCCGAGCTCTGGGCTCCGTATCCCTTCCCGCAGCTGACCCTGCAGGACGGCCCCAGCGCCGGCATGGAGTACCCGATGGTGATCAACTCCAACCAGGGCGCCGCCGATCACGAGGTCGCGCATCAGTGGTGGCCGATGATGGTCGGCACCAACGAGACCTGGTACGGATGGATGGACGAAGGCTTCAACCAGTACATGAACATCTTGTCGAACGCGCATTGGCGTGACACCGAGCCGAACCTGGACGGCCGCGGGCAGAGCTACGGGCGCATCAGCGGCAACGAAGAGGAGCCGCCGATGATGTGGGCCGCCAACTACGGCGGCAACATGTACGGCTTCCAGACCTATTCGAAGACGCCGCTGATGCTGTCGATGCTCGGGGCGGTGGTTGGGGACGACGAGGTCCAGCGGGCGATCAGCGAGTACACCGACGTGTGGGCCTTCAAGCATCCGTCGCCATGGGATTTTGTCTTTTTCATGAACAACGAGCTCGACCGTGACCTCGGTTGGTTCTGGTACTACTGGCTGTGGACTACGGAGTCGGTAGAGGGGTCGATCGAGGACGTTTCCACGGAGGGGGCCAAGACCGTCGTCACCGTACGTCAGGAGGGCCAGATGCCTTCGCCGGTCGTCTTGCGGGTCGAGTTCGCCGGCGACGGGCCGGCGGCCGGAGACCTGATGCCGAACTCCGAGATGGTCGATGCGCAGACCGCCATCGTCACCTGGCCGGTGGACGTCTGGTTCGACGGTAGCAAGACGTTCGCTGCCGAACTCGACTTCGGCGACGCACGCGTCGAGAAGGTCACGTTCGACCCGTTCGGCCGTTTCCCGGATCGCGATCCGAGCGACAACGTCTGGCCGCGATGAGCGCGCCGTAGGAAAGCCTCCGTTGCCGATGGGCTACCCGTAGGGCTGCACGGGCCGATCCGGGCCCGCGACCGATTCCCGGCGGTGGGATCCGTCGAGGACAACTGTCCCTTGAGGCGTCTCGCGATCGGGACGACAATAGCGGCGGTTTGCTTCGAACGGCGGCTCCGGCCGGGACGCCGGCCGGCGCCTCACCCTGGAGACGTCGCCATGCCGAGATCCCATCGCCCCTTTCTCGTTTGTGCCGGCTTGCTCCTGTTGCTGCTCGGCTCCCGAACCGCCGCTGACGGGGTGCCGGCGTTGGTGCCGTCGCCGCCGCCGTCGCTGACGCTGTCGACAGGCGCCGCGCAGGCTCGGGACATCTTCGATCAGCTGCGCTACCGTCACATCGGCCCGGTGGGTAATCGCATCTCGGCCGTCGCCGGAATCGCCGGGGATCCGCTCACCTACTACGTCGGCGCCGCGTCCGGAGGCATCTGGAAAACCGTCGACGGCGGCCTGTTCTGGGAGCCGATCTTCGACGAGCAGGTCGATCACGCCATCGGTGCGCTCGAGGTCGCGCCGTCGGACCCGCAGATCGTCTGGGCCGGGACCGGCGAGCCCCACATTCGTTCGAACGTCTCCGTCGGCACCGGTTGGTACAAGTCCACCGACGGCGGCAAGAGCTGGCGCCACATGGGGCAGGGGGTGCCAACCCGCACCGCGTCGATCGTCATCCACCCGACCAATCCCGACATCGTCTACATCGGGGCGCTCGGGCACGCACACGGGCCGCAGGACGAGCGCGGCATCTTTCGCACGACCGACGGCGGCGAGACCTGGGAGCACGTTCTTTTCGTCGATCGTGACACCGGCGCGTCGAGCGTGGTGATGGATCCCAACAACCCGCGCATCCTGTTCGCCGGCATGTGGCAGATCGTCGTCAACACCTGGGGGCGCGAGAGCGGCGGGCCCGGGAGCGGGCTGTTCATGTCGCGCGACGGCGGCGATAGGTGGACGAAGCTGGAGGGCAACGGGCTTCCGGTGCTGCCGGTCGGCAAGGTCGACGTCTGCATGACTCCGGTCGACTCCGACCGTATCTACGCCCTGATCGAAACCGGGGACGGGGCTCCCTGGCACGGACAAGAAACCGAGAGCGGCGAGCTGTGGCGCTCGGACGACGGCGGCGACAACTGGCGGCTGGTGAACTACAGCCGCAACCTCGGCGGCCGCACGGCCTACTACAACAACTGCGAGGTGTCTCCCGACGATCGCGACGAGGCCTACTTCATGACCGCGGCGTTCGTGAAGTCGACCGACGGCGGCCTCACCAGCGTTTCGCTCGGCGGCCGCCAGCGCCCCGGCGGCGACAACCACGACATGTGGATCGACCCGACCGACGGTGACCGGATGATCGTCGGCAACGACGGCGGCATCGCCATCTCGCAGAACCGCGGCGACACCTGGTTCCGGGTGCAACTACCGATCGCCCAGATGTATCACGTCACCGCCGACAATGCGGTGCCGTACCACGTCATGGGGAATCGCCAGGATGGGCCGAGCTCGCGCGGGCCGAGCAACAGCCTCACCGGCGGCTCGATTCCGCGCGGCGAATGGCACTCCGTCGGCGGCGGCGAGAGCGGTTTCGCCACCCCCGACCCGGTCGACCCGAACATCATCTGGTCGAGCGCGTCGGGATCCGGGGCCCGTGGCGGCATCGTCGTCCGCTACGACGAGCGCACCGGTCAGTTCCGTCAGGTCGAGGTCTGGCCCGAGAGCACCGGCGGCTGGCCGGCCGGCGGCCTCAAATACCGCTTCCAGTGGACCTTTCCGCTGCTCATCTCGCCGCACGACAACGAGACCATCTACGTCACCAGCCAGCACGTGCACCGAACCACGAACCGCGGCCAGAGCTGGGAGGTGATCAGCCCCGACCTGACGACCGACGACGAGAGCAAGCAGGGGATCTCGGGGGGGCTGACGCCGGACAACATCGGCGTGGAGTACTGCTGCGTGATCTACGCGTTCGACGAGTCGCCCGTCCAGCAGGGGGTTTTCTACGCCGGATCGAACGACGGCCTCGTACACGTAAGCCGCGACGACGGCGATACCTGGACCGACGTCACCGCCAACATTCCCGACCTGCCGCCGGACGGTGTGGTGCGCGGGATCGACGCGTCGAAGTGGGACGCGGGCAAGGCGTACATCGCCGTCGAGCATCACCAGCAGGGGAACTTCGAGCCGCACGTCTACAAGACCGACGACTACGGCGCGTCCTGGACAAAGATCGTCGAGGGCATTGCGGACAGCCCGATGAGCTACGCGCGCGACATCCGCGAAGACCCTGTGCGCCCGGGGCTGCTCTACCTGGGAACGGAAAACGCCCTGTACGTATCGTTCGACGACGGCGAACGCTGGGAGTCGCTCAACACCAACCTTCCGGCGGCGCCGGTCTACGGCCTGGTCATCCAGGAGCACTTCAACGACCTGGTGGTGGGGACGTACGGCCGCGGCTTCTGGGTCCTGGACGACGTCACCCCGCTGCAGCAGCTCACCAACGAGGTGCGGGCGTCCGCGGTACACCTGTTCGCGCCGCGCGATGCGTATCGCTTCCACGGTCGCACCTCTCCCATGGCAATGCCGAACGATCCGAGCGACGGCGAGAATCCGCCGATCGCAGCGGCGATCAACTATTGGGTCGGCACGCCGCCGGACGGTGAGGTGACCGTCCGTATCGAGAACAGTGCCGGCGAGACGATACGCACCCTGAGCGGGCCCGCGGAGGTGGGGATCAACAGGATCTGGTGGAACTTCCGCTCGGAGCCGAGCACCCCGGTACGGCTGCGGACGAAACCGTTGTACGCCGACTGGGTAGATCTCGGCGATGACGGCTGGCGTTCCGGCGGCGGCCAGATCACCGTTCTGGAGCCGCCGGGTACGTACACGGTGGTTCTGGAGGTCGATGGCCGAGAACAACGCCAATCGCTGACCGTGTTGAAGGACCCCCACTCGGAGGGGAGCGAGGCGGACATCGCGGAGCAGGTGGCCCTGGTCCGTGAGATGCAAGCGGACGCCAACGACGCTGCCATCGTCGTCAACGAGATCGAGTGGATCCGGCGCCAGCTCGACGACCTCGGCGACGTGCTCGAGAGTCGCGGCGAAACAGACTTGGTCGATGCCGCGGCGGAGCTCGACGGCACGCTGATCGCCACCGAAGAGCGCCTGATGCAGCTGTGGACCACCGGGACGGGGCAGGACGGCGTGCGCTGGCCGATCAAGGCACTTGGCCGGCTTACCTACCTCGCCGGAACCGTGGCGACCGCCGATTTCCCCCCGAGCGATCAGCAGCGCGAGGTCTACGCGGTGCTCAAGGAGCGCCTCGAGACGGCACACGCCGAGTACCTCGCGTTGATCGAGAACGACGTGCCCGCGTTCAATCGGATGCTGCAGCAGCGCGGCCTGGCGCCGATCAACGCCGGGGGCAGATGAGGGCGCCGGCGTAGCCTGAGCCGCTGTTCGCACTCGATCGTCCCACAGGCTCGATCGGTCTCGCCGCCCAGCGAGGACACGCTCTATATGGCGTGGCGCGGTATACCGTAATGCGGTATAGTGGGCCGAGGACGAACGGTGTCTGCTCCCCGCAGACCGGAAGGGCATTCGCGATGGGTCATCTTGCTCGCCAGCTCCCCCTGACCGTCCCCGTTTACCAAGTTCTGCTGACGCTGATCGACCAGACGCTGCACGGCTACGCCATCATTCGTGACATACGCGAGCGAACCGGTGGTGAGGTCGACCTGACCGCGAGCACCCTCTACGCGGTCGTGGCCCGAATGCTGAAGGCAGGCTTCATCGTCGAGGTCGACGACGTAGACACCGCTGCCAGGGGCGCCGACGGCCCTCGAAGGCGCATCTACCGGATCACCGCAGAGGGGCGCGAGCTCGTGCGCCTCGAGGCGATGCGACTGGAGCGGTCGGCCCAGATGGCTCGCGACAAGGACCTGCTGCCGACGCCGCCGGAAACGGACGCGGAAGGAGGACGGCCGTGAACAGCCGCTCCCGATGGCCGTTGGTGCGAGCCTACCGGGCCGTGTCCTCACTGCTGCCGCGTCGGTTCGGCCGCGCTCTCGGTGAACCGCTGGTCGATTTGTTCGCGGACCTGTACGAGGAAGCGTGGGCGTTGGCCGGGTGGCGCGGGGCGCTGCGCGTGGCGACGCGGGAGTTTCTCGGCTTGCTACGCATGGTCGGCAGCGAGCGAACGACCGGCGTCCGGTTGGCGGCGAGGGCGACACTCGACGATCTCCGAGCCGGGGGACGAACGATCCTCCGCAATCCGGGGTTGTCCACGACGGTCGTGCTGATCTTGGCGCTGGGAATCGGGGGCAACACGGCCATCTTCAGCGTTCTCCACACGGTTGTGCTGCGACCGTTGCCCTATCCGGATCCGGAGGAGCTGATGCAGGTGCTCGAGTTCCAACCGGACCGACCGCAGCCGCGCGTCGGCCACTCGTTGGAGTTGTACGAGGAGATCCGGGGCAGGATCGCGGGCGTGGAGCTCGGCGCCTTCGTCGCCCGCGTCCACACCATGACAGGGCTGGCAGAGCCGCAGCGGGTAGGCGGGTGGGCGGTTTCCGCCTCGACCCTTTCGCTGCTGCGGGTCGCGCCTTTGCTGGGACGGTCGCTCGAACCCGGGGACGAGCGCCCGGGAGCCGACGACGCGGTGTTGCTCGGCCACGGCCTCTGGCGGCAGCGTTTCGGGGCGGACCGCGACGTGGTGGGGAAAACGATCCGGTTGGATGGGCGGGAGCACCGGGTCGTCGGCGTGATGCCCGCGGACTTCCGCTTCATGGGCGAACAGGCCGACTTCTGGGTGCCCCTCGTGCTTTCCGCGCCGACGCGACAGGGCGGTCGGCCGTTACGGTCCGTGCCGTTGCTCGTTCGCCTCGCCCGAGGCGTCGAGCCCGAACGGGTGGAAGCCGAGATCAATGGTGTCCTCGAGGGGCTGCGACGCGACGGCCCGCCGGTCATTCGCATGATTCATACCGGACAGGTCGGGCTCGTCTCGCTCAAGGACCGGTTGGTCGGCGATCTCCGCGGCGACCTGTGGATGCTGCAGGGGGCCGTGGCGCTGGTCCTGCTGATCGGCTGCTCCAACGTGGCCAACCTGCTGCTGGCGCGGGCGTCGACGCGGCGCCGCGAGGTGGCCATGCGCGGCGCCCTCGGCTGCGGCCGCGGGCGGCTCATCCGTCAGCTGCTGTGCGAAAGCCTGTCGCTTGCGTTGCTGGCCGGGGCAGTGGGATCGGTGCTGGCAGTGTGGGCGACGGGAGCCCTGGTGCGTCTCGGCCCGCCCGGGGTGCCGCAACTCGACGAGGCCGGCATCTCGTTGCCGATATGGGGGTTCGCCTTCGCGTTGGCGCTGGCTACGGGCGTGACCTTCGGGCTCGCGCCGGCGCTCCGGTCGTCCAGGTTCGACCTGCGTTCGGAGATCGCTTCGGCGGGAGGGGCGGGTGAGGGGAGGCGCCAACGCCGCCTACGCACGGCACTGGTGGTTTCGCAGGTGGCGTTGGCCTTGATGCTAGCTGTTGGGGCCGGCTTGCTGGCAAACAGCTTGCTGCGACTGTTGCGGGTGGACCCCGGCTACGAGCCCGAGCACGTCGCGACGCTGCAGATCGACCTGCCCCCCGCTCGGTACGGAGAGGCCTCGTTGCACGCCGGTTTCTACGATCGGCTGCTTCTCGGAGTCGACAGGCTCCCCGGCGTCCAGGCCGCGGGAGTGGCGAACTTGCTGCCGCTGTCCCCGGCGTCGATGATTGGCGGCTTTCTCATTGAAGGCGATCCCGATCCCGCGGGCGAGGGGGACGTGCCCATGGCGAGCCTGCGGCTGATCAGCCCGGGCTATTTCAATGCCCTCGGCATCCCGGTCGTGCGCGGACGCGGCCTTGGCGGCGACGCCGCCCGCGAGCATCTCCCCGTGGTCGTCGTCAACGAGTCGCTGGCGCAACGCTACTTCGAGGGAGGCGACGCGGTCGGACGGCATGTGAAGCTCGGCCGCGACGCGGAACGCTTCGAGATCGTCGGCGTCGTCGGCGACGTCCGCCAGGAGGCGCTGGCCGGCTCGCCCGTGCCGACGCTGTACGCGTCGCATCGCCGCGTGCCGGAGTTCTTCGAGAGCAAGGGGTTCCTAGCGGGGATTTTCCTGGCGGTGAGGACTGCCGGCGAGCCGATGGCGCTGATACCGGACATTCGGCGGGTGGTGCAGAGTATCGATGCCGACCTGCCGGTCTTCGACGTCATCAGCATGGAGCGGCGGGTTTGGGACTCGGTCGGGCGGCAGCGATTCTATGCGACGCTCCTCGGGCTCTTCTCGATGGCCGCGCTGGTGCTCGTCAGCGTGGGTATCTACGGAGTCGTTGCCTGTTTTGTCAGCCAGCGCGTCCCCGAGATCGGCGTGCGCGTGGCGTTGGGCGCGGGGCCGGGGGACATCCTCCGCCTGGTCGTCGGCGAGGGACTGATGATGACCCTCGGCGGCATCGCGATCGGCGTTGCCGGCGCTTTGGCGTCGACCCGCCTGCTCTCCACCTTGTTGTTCGAAGTGACGCCGACGGACCCGGCCACCTACGCAGCGGTCGCCGGCCTCCTCCTCCTGGTCTCCGTTGCAGCGTTCTTCCAGCCCACCCGAAGGGCTTTGGGGGTGGACCCGATGAGCACCTTGCGACGCGAATAGCGACGGGCGGGACGCGGTCGAATTGCCCGCGTCAGTTACCTTGAAGCGCCACGATCGGATCCACCTGGGTGGCGCGGCGCGCCGGCAGCAAGCTGGCGAGGATCGCGATCACGACCAGACCGCCGCCGACCAGGCCGATCGTCCAGGGGTCGGTCGGGCTGACCCCGTACAGAAACCCGGCCAGCGTGCGCGCCAGCAGCAGGGTCAGGCCCGTGCCGATGAGCAGGCCGATGATCACCGGTCCCATGATGCTGCCGACGACCAGCTTCAGAATCCGGCCCTTCTCGGCACCGAGCGCGATGCGGATGCCCAGGTCACGGCGCCGCCGGCTCACCGAGTAGGCGACGACGCTGTAGATGCCGATCATCGCCAGGGTCAGGGCGAGGGCGGCGAACGAGGCGAGCAGCTGGGTACCCATTCGCTGTGGCATCAGAACGTCGGCGAGCAGCGACTCGAGCGTCGCCAGCTGAATCAGCGACGCGTCAGGCTCGAGGGTGGCAATCTCGGCGCGAAGTACCGGGAGCAACGCTGCCGCGTCACCCTGGGTGCGGGCGAGCACGGCGATTCTGCCCGCGAGCCAGCGACCGTCGGAAGCGGCCAACGGCATGTAGGCGAAGGGATAGTCCGGAACGGTCAGGCCGTCGTCCCACTTGGTGTTCTGGGCGACGCCGACCACCTCGCCGACGGCGGCGTCGTCGGAGAGGAAGGCGTTTTGGCCGGCAACGGCCTCCCGTGGGGCGTTGGACAGGAAGCGGACACGCCCGCCGACGGCGCTACGACCGGGCCACCAGCGTTCCGCCATGTCCCGGTTGATCACCATGGTTCGCCGCCCGGAATCGTCGGTGCGGGACAGCGGCCTGCCCTCCAGCAGCGGAAGCCCCAGGGCCTGCAGGTAGCCGTCACTGACGAATGTGAACTCCAGGCGAAGCTCCTCGTCCTCGCGGGGGTCGTATCCCTGAACCGCCTCGAGGATCGTGGCCGTGCCGCCGGGAAGCATGGGCGCCCTCGTGCCAACGCCGGCGGCGACGACACCCGGAACGGACTCGAGGCGCTCGACCAGGGCTTCGACGAACGTCCGCCCTTGCTGTTCGTCGTAGTGCAGCAGCGAGAGGTCGAGGCTGGCGACGGCGACGCCCTCCGGGGCGAAGCCGAGGTCTGTATCCAGCCCGTTGAAGAGAGCCTGGACGAAGAGGCCGGCGCCGACGACGAGGATCAGACAAAGGGCCAGTTGCACCGCGACCAGGGAGCCGCGCAAACGGCCCCAGGCGGCACTCGAGCCGCGGTCGCCGCTGCGCATGCTGGCATCGAGGTCGGTGCGGGCCGCTTGCAGCGCCGGAGCGAGGCCAAAGCCGAGCCCGGTGGCGATTGCCAGGCCGAACGTGAACAGCAGCACCCGCAGGTCGATGCCGGCCTCGATGACCTCGACGGCGACACCGCCCGGGAGCTGGTAGGCCGACAGCAGCGACAGCACCCAGCCTCCGACCACGAGGGCGGCGACGCCCCCGATCAACGCCAGGACCGTGCTCTCTGTGAGCATCTGACGGACCAGGCGGCCCTTTCCTGCGCCGATCGCCAACCGAATGCTGATCTCGCGCCGCCGGGCCGACGTGCGTGCCAGAAGCAGGTTGGCGAGATTCGCGCAGGCCAGCAGCAAGGTGAACGCGACCACGCCACCGAGCAGGAGGACGAAGCGCGACAGCTCGCCTTCGTCGCGGACCGGAAGGATCATCCGGCGCGCCGACTCGACGGTGATGCTGCGGGGGCCGCGGGCGTCGGGCTCCTCGGCGGCGAGCTGGTCGGAGATCGCCAGCATTTCCGCCCGTGCCTGCTCGACGGTTGCTCCGGGCGCCAGGCGGCCGACGAGCTGATCCAACCAGCGCGAGCCACGCTCGCTGAACCGCGAGTCGTCTACGAGGAAGCCGCTCGCCAAGGCCGGGCCGGCGAGCAGCGGAATGAACATGTCGGGGCTGCCGCTCAGGTGCAGGCCGCCGAAGCCCTCGGGCAGCACGCCGACCACCTCGAACGGCGCCTGGTTCAGGCGCACCTGTTTGCCGAGAATGTCGGGGTCGGCGCCGAACTGGTCGCGCCAGAGCGCGTCGGTAAGCACGACGACGGCGTTGCGCTGCTGGTCGTCGGTGTCGTCAATGACCCGACCCAGGCGGGCATCTACGCCGATCAGGTCGAAGTAGTTCCCGCTCGCGGCCTGGAGGGAGATCAAACGGGCGCCGCCTTCGGCGCCGAGGCTGGCGCGCCTGAAGGTGTACACGGCCAGGTCCCGCAGGGTCGAGGAGCGATCGCGGTAGTCGAGATAGTCCGGGTAGGAGGAAGGGCAGCGCGGCGTCCCATTGCGACAAGTCGTCCAGACGGCGACCAGGCTGTCGGGATTCGCCACCGGCGCCGAGCTCATCAGCGCTGCTTCGGTGACGCTGAAGATGGCGCTGTTCGCGCCGATGCCGAGGGCCAATGTCAGCACCGCGGCGGCGGCATAGCCAGGTGAGCTGCGCAGGCTGCGAAGCGCCAGCCGGACGTCGTACAGCAGATCCTCGACCATAAGTTGCATTCCTCCTGGGGGAGCCAGGCGTGCGTTGTTCGGTTCGATGCGAAAGCGACTCATGCGTTCCCGTGTTGCTTCGCCGATGACGTCCGCGAGCCCCTTGAGCAGCGCCGCCGCGATCCCGGCCGCGCCCCGACGCGTACGAGCCTCGGCCAGCAGGTCGAGGAACGCCGCCGTAAGGTCATCGCCGAAGCGGCGGCGGAACGCCCGCGGGTACAGCAGAAGGGCACCACGGTAGGCCCTCCGGGCCAGCCGACGTTGGCGCGCCGGCAGCGGTAGGGGCAGCGGCGGGGCGTTGTGCGAGGGCGCATCGCGCGATGGGGCGGGCGGACGGATCATTGGATCGGGTCCTTGACCAGATCGCGTGCGCGGGCCTGAGCGACCAAACGGGCCATGCGCGTGGCCTCGGCCTCGACGGTCTCGATACCCAGGGGCGAGATGGCGTAGTAGCGACGGCGCTCGTCGGCCGCATCGCCGGTCGGCGGGCTGTCGAGTTCCGTGATCAGGTTCTCGTCCAGCATCCACTTGAGACGCCGGTAGAGAGCCCCTGCCTGCAGCTTCAGCTCGCCGTTCGTGCGCTCTTCAGCCTGCTTGATGATCCCGTAGCCGTGCGACTCACCGTCGATGAGGATCATCAGGATCAGGAACACGTCGGGTTTGAGTGGCAAGTTGGCATTCATCGGTTCGTCGCCTTCGTCGTGGCATGTAAACAATCTATCTATAGACATTTTGTTTATATATGGTGGCGACGATGAACGCAAGCGGGAGTGGAGGAACTTCTCCACGGTTGGTAGTGTCCGGGACGAATTTCTCGCCGGATCGTCGCCGGGAAGCGCCGGCATGATGGGCCCGCGCGGTCCGAAGGAACGATCCGAAGGAAAGCAGTCCCACCAGCATCGAGGAACGCCGTGAAGAGACTCTTCGTCGCCATCGTGTCGCTTGTGCTCATCTCCGCCGTCGCCGCGCCCGCGGTTGCCCAGACCGGCTTCGGCCGCTCCGTAGCGGTCGGGGACAACGAGGTTTTTATCGGTGAGCCGGGCAACAACGTTCCCTCGGGCATCGTGTACCTGTATCGCCAGAGTGGCGGCACGTGGGTCGAGGTTGAGGACCTCACCGCCGCCGACGCCTTCGACGGCGATGGCTTCGGCACCGCGATCGCCGCCGCCGGCGACGAACTGTTCATCAGCGCGGTCACCGGGGACCGTGGCGTCGTCTACGTGTTCGAGCGGGATGGGCGTTCCTGGCGGCAGGCGAGCACGCTTGTCGCAGCGGCAGGGGCGACCGACGAGCGTTTCGGTGCATCGTTGGCGCTGGTGGACGACACGCTCTATATCGGTGCGACAGGGGCCGAGTCGAACCGGGGCGCGACGTACGTTTTCCGGCGGGCGGCGGGCGGCTGGGACGAGATCGCCCGGTTGGTCGGCGACGAGATCGAGGCGGCCCCCGAAGACGAAGACGAAGCGCCGCGGCGGCGACGAGGGCCGGTCGGCCCGCAGTTCGGTAGCTCGATCGCAGTCGCCGGCGATCACGTTCTGATCGGCGCTCCCGGCACCAGCCGCGGTGCCGGGGCAGTCTACGCTTTTCGCCGTGCCGGTTCCTCCTTCGAGCGGCTGGCCAAGTTCCCGGAAGAGGGTGAGCGCGGAGCGGGCTTCGGCAGCGCCATCACGATGCATGACGGTGCGGCCCTGATCGGCGCCACCGGTAGCAACGGGGGGGTCGGGTCCGTCGCGGTTTACGTGTTCGATGACGAGGCCGAACAGTGGAACGCACGCACGGTGCTGCAGCCTTTCGAGGCCAGCCCCGGCGCCGGCTTCGGTACGGCGATCGTGGCGGCCGCCGATGAGGTCTTCGTCGGTGCTCCCGGTGCGGCCGGCGGTGGCGCCATCTACCGGTTCGCCCTTGGTGGTGACGGCCGGATAGCCGGGTCGTCGAAGGTAGGCCCGAGCGGGCTCGGCGGTCGCGCCCAGTTCGCCGGAACCCTGGCTCTCGACGGCGACATCATGGTCGCCGGGCTGCCGGGTGACGATCGTGGCGCCGGAACGGCAATGATCATGACCCGGGGCTACGAGGGCTGGGACCGCACCAAGGTCATCAGCGAGATGAAGGGGCTGCCGGCGATGACCGGGGAGCTGCTCGAGTGCACCGACGGCATGATCGACCGCTACCCGTGCGAGGGCGTCGACATCCTCTCGTTCCTGCCGATGCGCGAGATGGGCGGTCATCGTGGGATGACGACCAATGACATCTGGGGTTGGACCGATCCGGAAACCGGCAAGGACTACGCGCTCGTCTGCATGACGGACAACATGGCGTTCGTCGACGTCACCGACCCCTACAACCCGATCTTCATCGGTACGATCGACATGCATGAGGGCGCCCGGCCGAGCACCTGGCGCGACGTCAAGGTGCGCGCCGACCACGCCTACATTGTCTCGGACGGCGCCGGCGAGCACGGCGTACAGGTTTTCGATCTCACCCGCCTGCGTGAGTTCGACGGCGAGCCCATCGAGTTCGACGAGGACGCCCACTACGACCGCATCGCCAGCGCCCACAACATCGTCATCAACGAGGACTCCACCTTCGCCTTCGTCGTTGGCGCCAGCGGTGGCGGCGAGACGTGCGGCGGTGGGCTCCACATGATCAACATCGAGGACCCGAAGCGCCCGGCCTTCGCCGGCTGCTTCGCCGACACCACCACCGGCCGGCGTGGGACCGGTTACTCGCACGACGCCCAGTGCGTCATCTACAACGGCCCGGACACTCGCTTCACCGGCCGCGAGATCTGCATCGGCAGCAACGAGACGGCGCTGTCGATCGCCGACGTGACCGACAAGCGCAACCCGGTGGCGCTCGGCATGTCGAGCTACCCGAACGTCGCCTACGCCCACCAGGGATGGCTCACCGAGGACCACGCGTACTTCTACATGAACGACGAGGGCGACGAGCCGCAGGGCCTGGTGGAGGGTACCCGTACCCTGGTCTGGGACGTCCGCGAGCTCGACGACCCGGTGATGATCGGTGAGTACATCGCCGACGTTACGTCGACCGACCACAACCTCTATGTGGTCGACGACATCATGTATCAGAGCAACTACGATTCCGGTCTGCGGGTCTTCGACGTCAGCAACCCCGAGGATCCGCAGCCGATCGGCTACTTTGACACCAATCCCGAGGGGATGAGCGGGGCCAGCTCCTGGAGCAACTACCCGTTCTTCGAGTCGCGCATCGTCATCTTCACTTCGGGTCGCTCCGGCCTGTTCATCGCGAAGCTCCGAGACGACGCACGCTAGGAGCCCCGGCTACCGGCGCGGCCTCCGGGCGACGCAGCGTGTCGAAAACGAGGAAGCGTTACCCGACCCGCAGGGGAAGGTGGCGGCCCTGGGGCCCTCGCTTTCCCGTCCGGGGCGCGTCGTCGGGGGGAGGCGAAGGTTTCCGCTTCCTTTTTCCGACGGATCTTGTTAGCATTTTTGAGTCACATTAGTTTAGTTTGCTTATGACGGACTTTGCGTAACAACCCGCTAGCGGCAATACGCACTGGCGGGTCTTTTTTGTAGGTCGGGGAGATACCCCACCTTCCGTCGGAGAGCAGCTAGGAACATCCGGAAGGAGGGCCGATACATGGCCACCGGTACAGTAAAGTGGTTCAACGATGCCAAGGGTTTCGGTTTCATCGCGCAAGCGGACGGACCCGATGTGTTCGTGCACCACTCGGCCATTCAGGCAACGGGATTTCGTTCCCTGACCGAAGGTCAGGCCGTCGAGTTCGAGACCAAGGAAGGCCCCAAGGGCCTTTCGGCCGAGAACGTTCGTCCGGTCGACTGACGATCAATCGAAGCTGAATCGTATCGAAAAGCCCCGCCCCTTCGGGAGCGGGGCTTTTCGTTTCCACCGCGCAAACGCGGCCGCCTCGCGTCGCGCATCGCGACATTCTGGCGGGGCGTTCCCGTTTGCCGCCAGATCGGAGATCGTCCGTGAAGACCCCGGCTGACTTTCCCCGCACGGAGTTGGCCCATTCGCCCACGCCTTTGGAGCCGCTGCCCAACCTCACCCGAACGCTGTCCCGACCGGAGCTGTGGGTGAAACGGGACGACTGCACCGGTCTGGGCATGGGCGGCAACAAGGCGCGTCAGCTCGAGTACTACTTCGGTGACGCCCTTTCCCGCGGTGCCGATACCGTCGTGATCACGGGCGCGGTTCAGTCCAACTATGTGCGCGCGGCCGCGGCGGCGGCCGCCAAGTTGGGCCTGCGCTGCGAGATCCAGCTCGAAGATCGGGTGCCGGACATGGACGAGAGCTATCGTCGCTCGGGGAACGTCTTGCTCGACCGGCTTTTCGGCGGCCGCATTCACACCTATCCGGAGGGCGAGGACGAGGAGGGCGCCGACGCGGCGCTCGAGGAGATCGCCGGCCGGGTTCGTCGCCGAGGAGGGGAGCCGTACGTGATCCACCTGGGCGAAGGCCATCCACCGCTGGGAGCCCTGGGCTACGTCGACGCGGCCGCGGAGATTCTGCAACAGGCCGAGGAACGACAAACCCGCTTCGACGCCGTCGTCGTCCCCAGCGGCAGCGGCGCGACACACGCCGGGCTGCTGGTCGGGTTCGCCGCCGCCGGCCATTCCGAATTGGCGGTACACGGCATCTGCGTCCGGCGTGACGCCGTGGCGCAACAGGCGCGGTTGGAGCGCTCTGTTCGGGCCCTGTGCGGGATACTGGAGGTCGACGACCTGGTGGAACGGATCCGGGTCGTCGCGCACGACGACTGGCTGGAGCCCGGGTACGGCAGGGTTGCCGACGCCACGATGGCAGCGATCCGGACGGCAGCTCGCCACGAAGGTTTGTTGCTGGATCCGGTGTATACGGGGAAGGCGTTCGCCGGGTTGCTCGGCCTGGCCGGCAGCGGCGCCTTCGCGACCGGGTCTCGCGTGCTCTTCGTCCACACCGGGGGGACCCCGGCGCTGTTCGCGTACCGCGACGTGCTCGAGAGTGGGTTGTAGCCCGATTCAGGATCGCCGGTCTCCGATCCCCGCGTTGAGAAGCGGATCGGCGTGAGCTATCGTTCTGGCTATTGAGACTCAGTCTCAACAAGATCGAACTGGCTCCTCGTCGACGGCCGAATGTAGACTCGGAGCATCCTCCCGCAAACGCAAGAAGCCGGCGTACGCTCCGTCGGCACAGGAGACGACATGAATCGATATCGCGTAGCAGCTTCAATGGTTGCCCTGGTGGTCGTGACCACCGGTGTCGCGGTCGCCCAGGTGGGAACCAACAGCTCCGTTCTGAATCCGAACCTCGCCGGAGCCGAAGAGCTCGCCGGGGTGCCGCACATCAGCTCCGCGATCGCCGCGGCGATCATCGAGGGTCGCCCGTACCTGGATGCGACCGCGTTCGACGCTCGATTGCGACAGAGCTCGCTGAGCGACGAGCAGCGGGCCGAGGTTTACGAGAAGCTCTTCGTTCCGGTCAACATCAACGCCGCCAGCGAAGACGAGATGAAGCTCATCCCAGGCGTCGGCGACCGCATGGCCCACGAGTTCGACGAGTACCGCCCGTGGGAGGGCGGCCTCGCCCGGTTCCGCCGCGAAATCGGCAAGTACGTCGACGACGACGAGGTGGCGCGCCTCGAGCAGTTCATCTTCATCCCCCTCGATCTCAACAGCGCGTCGACCGAGGACCTCTTGACGATCCCCGGCGCCGGCGATCGGATGGTGCACGAGTTCGAGGAGTACCGCCCCTACGTCAACATGGCGCAGTTTCGCCGCGAGATGGGCAAGTATGTCGATGATGCCGAGGTAGCTCGCCTGGAGCGCTATTTCGTCATTAACCCGTAGACCATGGTGAAACAGCACGCATCGGGGCACCGCACGACGCGGTTGCTGCGCCGCGGCTTGCTTGCCGTCCTCTTGCTCGGTGTGCTCGGGACCGCCGCGGATCTGTTGCTGCTCGAGCACTACGAGGAATGGTGGCAGCGTGTGCCGTTGGTGCTTCTCGGCATCGCCGCCCCCATCATCGTCTGGTGTGTAGCCGGGCCCTCTGCGGCTGCGCTGCGGTCCCTGCGTGCCGTGATGTCGCTGTTCATCCTTGCCGGTGTGGTCGGTGTGTATCTCCACTACGTCGGCAACGCCGAGTTCGAGCTCGAGATGTATCCCAGTCGCGCCGGCTTCGAGCTCTTCTGGGAGTCGCTCAAGGGGGCGACGCCGGCGCTGGCGCCCGCCAGTCTGGTTTGGCTCGGCTTGGTCGGGCTCGCCTGTGGGTTTCGGCACCCCGGCGCGCGCGATTCTTGAGGTAGCGTTGATATCATAGCGACGCTACTATAAGCTCCAAGCACCAACCGACAGACTGCACGCACGGCTTCCGGAGCGTTCGGTCGCAGGTACGGTTTGACCGCCGACCCGAGGAGGTGCCGCGATGCCGAAAGCCCTGGGACACTTCGAGGAATTGGTTCTCCTCGCCGTATTGCACCTCGGGGACGGGACCTACGGCGTCCCGATCATCCGGGAGATTGAGCAACGGACCGAGCGAGAGGTTGCTCCGGCCGCCGTGTACGTCGCCCTGCAGCGGCTCGAGAAGAAGGGGCTGATCGCCACCAACCTGACGCCGCCGACAGGGAGGAATCGGGGGAAACCGCGCCGTTACGTGACGCTGCAGCCCGCCGCGATCGAGATGTTGCGGCGGTCGCATCGCACCATGACCCGCATGTGGGCGGGGCTGGAGACCGTGTTGGAGGACCGATGACCGGCGAACGCGCTCCGGAACGCGAGGACGGCGGGCGCAGCGGTGGTCCTGCGCTCGGCCGCCGTGTGTTCCGCGCGCTGGTGCCGGCTGATCGTCGCGACGACCTTTGCGGAGATCTTGCCGAGCTCTACGCCGCGCAGATGGCGGCGGGGCGACAATGGGCACGGTTGTGGTACTGGCGGCAGATCTTCGAGATCAGCGGCCGGTTGGCCTGGGCGAGGTATCGGGGACGAGGCGCCCGCAATGCAGAATGCCGCGGCCGCCGCCGACCCGGTGGGCTCTTCGCTCCCTCGGACATCAAGCTGGCCACTCGCATGATTGCCCGAACCCCGGCCTTGAGCACGATCTCGGTCATCGCCATGGCCGTCGGCATCGGCCTGGCGACGTGTGCCTACAGCGTCATCGGAGCGGTGTTCTTCGCCGTCCTTCCACTCCCCGAAGGAGAGCGCATCGTACGCCTCGAGAGCTTCTATGCCGCCGGCGGCTACCCGGTCCGAACCGCCCCGGCCGTATTCGAGAGCCGGCGCGCCGTGCTGGCTTCGTTCGAGAGCGTGATCGGCTACGAGACGCGGCGGGTTGGCATCGAGGCGGGCGACGCCGCCACATCCGGTGTGGTTCACGTCGCCTGGGTCACGCCGAACGCGTTCGCGATGTTGGGTGTCGCACCGGTCCTCGGGCGGACCCTCATCGCCGCCGACAACGAGCCGGGATCGGCAGCTGTAGTCATCGGCCACGCGCTGTGGCGTGGGCGGTTCGGATCCGATCCCGACATCGTAGGGCGGTCGGTTCGTATCGACGGAGCGGCGCGCACGATTGTCGGGGTCATGCCTGAGGGGTTCCTTTTTCCCAACGGTCAGCAGGCCTGGCTTCCGGTCGACCCGGGTCGCACCGACCGGGCCGACGCCATGCCCTTGTGGATGGCGGCAAAGCTCGCCGAGGGCGTGGACCTCGCCTCCGCAGGAGCGGAATGGCGGTCGGTGGCGGCGCGCGAGCCATCGCGAGACGGCTACGAGGCGGCGGACCTGGGTGCGCGGGTCGTGCCCTTTACCCGGCCGGCCAACGACACGGAGCCGGTCGTTCTGGCGGCGACGGCTCTCGTTGTTCTCGTTCTGCTGGTAACGGCGGCCAACGTGGCGAACCTCCTGCTGGCCCGCACCTCGGCCCGCATGGGCGAAATGGCGGTACGCGTCGCGCTCGGGGCGAGCCGTACACGGATCATCAACCAGCTGTTCGTCGAGGCTCTCGCCATGGGATCGGTCGCGGCGGTGCTCGGGGTGATCATCAGCCGCCCCTTGTTGTCGTGGTTTCGCCAGTACGGCGATCTTCCATGGTGGGCCGAGTTTCGCTTGGACCCCGGCGTACTGGCTTTTGCCGCCGCTGCGGCGGTCTTTGCCAGCGTCATCGCCGGGATCCCGCCCGCGTTCAAGGCCACATCGCAGAGGCTCGAGGACGTTCTGCGCGACCAGGGCCCGGCGGCCTCCGGCCTCCGCTTCGGCCGTTGGAGCACGGGGTTGCTCGTTGCCCAGGTGACGCTCTCGATCGGCTTGCTCAGTACCGCGACGCTCGTCGCCCAGGGCTTGTACGAGCAGGCAGGACAGGAGTTCGGCGTCCCGGAGGACGAGGTCGTTGTCGCGCAGGTGTACTGGGGACAGCCGGAGCCCGAGCCTGGCATGTCGCGTGCGGCGACGTGGGAGCGCTTCCGGCAGCGGGCCGATGCGAGCCGTCGGCGTGTCGAAGAGGAGCTGCGCGCTCTACCCGGTGCGATCGCGGTGGCGTCGTCGTCAGGGGTTCCGGGGCAGGACTGGATCAGCCCCAGTGAGCGCCGGCCGGTGGAGGTCGAGGGGGAAAGAGGATCGGTGCTCGACACCCATCTGGTTCGGATCGGTCGGGGTTATTTCGATACGTACGACGTCAGGCTGCTGGCCGGGCGAGGCTTCGATGCGGTCGACCGCCGGGGCGACACCCGGGCGGTCATCGTCAATCGCCCGTTCGTGCGCAGGCACCTGGGCGACGGAGAGGCGCTCGGACGCCGCCTCCGATGGGGCGTAGCGGATGCGGACGGCACCGTCGCCTGGAACCAGTGGCTGGAGATCGTCGGCGTCATTCCCGACATCGGCGTATCGCCGACGGATCCGGCCCGTGCCGATGCGATCTATCTGCCGTTGGCGCCCACCAACATCGTCCTGGTATCGGCCCGCAGCCGCGGCGATCTCGCCGTGCTGACGTCGGACCTCTACGAGATCGTTGCCGAGGAAGAGATGAGCGCCGAGGTCCAGCTGACCTACACCCTCGAGGAACTGATCGACGGGCCGGCCGGACCGCTCCGCAGCGTCGGGATCAGCGCCATGGCGATCGGGGGCGTCGCTCTGCTGCTGTCGGCCTGCGGCCTGTACGCGATCGTCTCGTTCGCAGTGACCCGGAGGACGAAGGAAATCGGTATCCGCCGGGCGCTCGGCGCCAGCGGTAGGGCGGTTCTGTCGACCGTCTTGATCCGCGCGACCATGCCCTTGATAGTGGGCGCCGCGCTGGGAGTCGGTCTCGGCGGCACCAGCGCGGCGGGGCTGACGCGCCTGCTTCCTCTCGATCCTTTTCGCGCCGGCGCGTGGACGCTTCTCGCCGTCGCCGCCCTGATGTTGGCCGTGGGCCTTCTGGCCTGCTTGGTGCCGGTACGACGCGCACTGGCGGTACGCCCCGTGGAGGCGCTGCGTCAGAGCTGATATTTTGCGTCGCATGAGCCCGCCGACGCCCCCCACGGAAGTGCTTCGCCCGGTCGCCGAGAACGAGCGCATCGACTCGCTCGACGTGGTTCGCGGCTTCGCCCTCCTGGGCATTCTGGTCATGAACATCCAGTCGTTCTCGATGCCCGCGGCGGCCTACATGAATCCCACCGCCTATGGCGACCTGAGCGGCGCGAATCTCTGGGTGTGGATCCTCAGCCACATCTTCGCCGACCAGAAGTTCATGACCATCTTCTCGGCGCTGTTCGGCGCCGGCATCGTGCTCATGTGGGAGCGCGCCGAAGCCACCGGTCGCCAGTCGACCGGCCTGCATTATCGGCGAACGTTCTGGCTGATGATATTCGGCCTGATCCACTCGTACCTGATGTGGGCGGGGGACATCCTGTTCCTCTACAGCATCTGCAGCCTGTGGGTGTTCTGGATGAAGCGACGCTCGCCCCGGACCCTGATTGTCGTCGGCATGTTGGTACTGCTGGTTTCGCCGGCGCTTTACGCCTTGGCCGCCTGGTCGATGCCGAACTGGCCGCCGGAGGCCGTCGAGGGGATGGCGGTCGGCTGGAGCCCCTCGGCCGAAGCCAACGCGGCTACCGTGGCCAACTTTCAGGGCGGCTTTCGCGACCAGATGCGCAGCCGCGTGCCGGACGCCATCGGCTTGCACACTGCCGCATTCGCGTTCTGGGGGATCTGGCGGGCCAGCGGCCTCATGCTGATCGGCATGGCGCTGTTCAAGCTGGGCTTCTTCAGTGCCGGGCTCCCCGCATCGATCTACCGGCGATGCATCGCGGTGGGCGCGGTCATCGGCTTGCCGCTCGTTGCCTTCGGGATCTATGCCAACTTCGCCCGCGATTGGGAGCTGTCCCGCATGTTCGTCGGCAGCCAGTACAACTATTTCGGCAGCCTGCTGGTCAGCCTGGCCTACGTGGCCGCGGTCATGCTGGTCTGCAAGAACGCCGTCTGGCCGGTGCTCACACGGGCCCTGAGCGCGGTCGGGCGGATGGCCCTGACGAACTACCTGCTGCAGACGATCCTGGCGACGACGATCTTCTACGGACACGGGCTCGGCTACTTCGGGGAGGTCAGCCGGGTAGGCCAGGTGGGCGTCGTCGTGCTCATCTGGACACTGCAGGTCCCGTTCTCGATCTGGTGGCTCGGTCGCTTCCGGTTCGGTCCGTTCGAATGGGTGTGGCGGTCGCTGTCCTACATGAAGCTGCAACCGATCGCCCGCTAGCCGCCCGTGGTGAAAGTGTGATGGGTCTGGCGAAGGGAAGTTGCGTGAGAGGACAAGGCGGGCGGGCGGCCGCGTTCAGATCCTGGCGCCGAGAGCCGTGGCTACTCCGCCGGCGGCCGCGCCAGCTTCGGCAGGGCGAAGAGCACCCACATCAGCAGTCCGGCGAGAAAGACGACTGCCGCCGCCGCCATCCAGACAAAGAAACGCCGCGGGTCGAGCTCCATCGCGGCGCGGAAGCCGATCGCCGCGAGCATCGAGAGTATGAGCGTCGGCACGATCCACGGCTTCCCCAGCCGTAGGTGGGTGAAGCCGCCGTGGCCGAGTATGACCTGGGTGCTGATCAGCAGCGCCAGCAGCGAAAACCCGCCGATGAACGTCAGGTGCAGACCTGCGATCGCGACGGCGGGGAACGCCGCGGCGGTCAGATAACCGGCCGGGACCAGCCAGGCGGCGAACCAGATGGCGGGGGCGTTCCATCCCGGTCGCGTCGGTGGCTGCCACATGTCGAGGGCGAACAGATAGACGGCGACGATCACCAGCCCGCGCAGCAAGAGTGCGCCGCGGAGCGAAACGGTTGCCTCCACCCAGAAGCTCGCCCCGATCGCCGTGATGGCGACGAGATGCGCTGCCAGCGCGGGTGCATCGGCCGGCGCCGATCGCATGTCGGGAGGGCCGTCGTCACGCGTCATCAACGGGATCGCCAGCGTCCCGGCGCCGAGAATGAAGCCGATGAAAAGCCCCTGCAGGACCAGCCCACTGGCGACCGTGTGTAACCAGGCGAGCGCGGGGTCGAGGCGGCCGTAGACGAGTGAGATGGACGCGCCGATCACGCCCATCGACAATCCGGCCGGGATCCAGACGAAACCCACGGGCGGTCGTCGACCGGACGACGAGCCGTAGAGGCGGCGGAGGGCAAATTCCGCCAGCAGCAGGCCGGTGAGCAGCCAAGCGAGCTGCGACAGGTTCCACCGCTGCCACCACGCGGCGGCCACCGTCACGCAGGGTAGGGCCGCCGTGGCGGTGATCTGCCAACCGGCGGCCGGCAGGCTCTGCGTCCGGCGCGGCAGCATGGTGAATACGAATCCAGCCGCCATGCAGGTCAGGAACCCCTGAACCTGGGTCATGGCGTGGAAGATCGGTCGGTACTCGGGGATGAGGCGAATGGCGTGCAGTAGCCAATGCAGAATCCCTGCCCACGCCAGGGCGACCCCCAGGGGGAAGAAGAGCCGGTAGGGCTCGCGCCGAACGCGATGCGACGTACGCGCCAATCCGCTCATGGTCGCAGGCCCCGGCCAGACCGGTCGGGGAGGCAGGTCCTCGAGCCAGCGGCACGGAGGCAAGGCCTCGCGACAACGGCGCGGAGGCGGGGCCTCGTCACGACCGCCCGTAGGCAGGTCCTCGCCACAATGGTCACGGAGACAGCCCTAGCACCCGCCCGCGAGACTCCTATTGGTAGAGCGCGTTGAACAGGAGCTTGAACGTTCCGTGCGTCTGCGATCGGTGCTGGACGCGGAAGCCGTACATGACGATCCTCCCGCGACCGTAGTCGACCTCGACGACCGCTCCCCGCCCGGCGATGAGCTCCTCGCCCAGCATCTGCCCGCTAGCGAGCACCGGGCCTTCGGACGGCCAGGTGGCGACGACGCGCAAGTCGCCTGATGCGGCTTCCCACCCGTCCGGCTCGTAGGCGCTACCGCCGCCGAAGAAAGCCTGGGCGCTCTCGCGCATCCCGTATCCGAGCGGGTGATCGGTATCGACCTCGAGGTTGAGAAGCATCGGCGGCAAGTAGACGTCGTTGCCGCGCTGGCCGCGGAGCGCGTCCTTTACAGGGACCTCGAAGCGATCGAGGACGATCTGCTCGGATCCTTGCAGGGTGAGAAGCGTGCCGCCGTCATCGACGAAGTCCATGATCGCTTCGACACCCTCTTCGCCGATGCCGCCGGCGTATGGCTCCATGATGCGTTCCTCGGAAATACCGTCGATCATGCGCTGTAGCTGCTGGCCGGAGGGCAGGATCAGGACATCGAAGTCGGCGCCGAGATCCCCGGCTCGAATACGGGCGTTGTCCACGTTCGCGTACGGAAAAGCGTGGTTTTCGAGCACGAGCCGCGTCCAGCCTTCGTCCATCGATGCCTGCCACGGCTTGTACAGCGCGATTCGGGCGGCGGCGATGTCTGTCGTTACGCCGCCGTCGCCGGCCGTTTCGGGGTTGGAGAGGACGGGCACGCGCATCTGCGTGGCGATATTTTCCATGCGAGCCGCGACCTCCGCGGTCGGCCGCGGGATCACGAACGCGCCGGCCGGCAGGTCGCCGGAATCCGTGCGCAGGGGCGCGGCGCTTCGCTGTACGGTGATGCCGTCGGCGAGCAGTCGATTGACCGCTACATAGCTCTCCAGCACCCGCGGATCGAGCGCGTAGGCGGCGGCGTTCGCCGCCGGTGCCGCCGGGCGCGGGGGCGCGGCCGCTTCGATTGTCGCCGTCGTCGCGTCGAATTGCTCGTCGACGCGGACAACGTCCACCCCCATCTGCATCGACATGGTGTACGCGGTGGAATCGTAGCGTCGCTGCACCGGACCGTTCGGCCACTGGCGCTCGATCTCCGGAGCGCGCGGCTCGAGCAAGTCGATCAGTGCCGGTCGACCGCGCTGGGCGCCCGGAATGATGAACGACCCCGCGGCGTAGGTGACGGGCTCGGGCTCCGTCACCTCTTCCTCTTCGGCCGCGCCTTGCTCGTTCTCCGCTTGCTCCCCTTCATCGGCGGAATCTTCCGCGCCGGTGTCTCCGGCACCGGCCGCCTCACCACCGGCGTCTCCTTCATCTTCGCCTTCATCCGCCGCTTCGCCTTCTTCCGACTCCTCGGGTTCCGGAATCGGCTCGAAGCCCGGCAGGGGCAGCGGGCCCTGGGCGGGGATCGCCTCGAAGCTCTCGCCGGCCTGGTACACCTCGATCCCTTGCATGATCAGACGCTCGACCATGTCGGCGGCGGTGTTCGGGTCGGACTGGTCGATCGGTACCACCCAGGCATACGGCCCCTCGATCTCGGCGCGCTTCAACGTCTCCTGGGCCATCAGCCACTGGTTGAAGAGGAAGTCCTCCCGCGACCGCGCCGAGACCTTGAGGACGGCACGGGCGGCCACCATCTGGTAGTCGACGATGTCTCCCAGGGTCCAGGTGCCGCCGCGCCACGGATCGACGACGGCTACCGAGAATTCGCGCGGGTTGAGCCCGCCGCCGCCACGACCGCCGCGGCCGCCGCGCCCGCCCGGGCTCTGCGTTACGGGCGACGCGATGCGGGCGCTGGCGGTCTCCGTCAGCAGGCCGACGACGTTGTGGAACCGCCAGTTGAGGGCGCCCTCCTGTCCGTAGATGCGATACATCTCGCCGGTGATGATTCCCTTCTTCCCGGCGGCCTGCAGGTCGGTCACCATCTGGCCGCCAATCAGGCGCATCTGCTGGTACATCAGCGGCGGGATGTCCGGGCTCTGAGGATCGGGGAAGGGCGGGACGAACATGCGGGCGCCGCCGGAGCCCATCTGATGCTGGTCGAGGTAAACCTGGGGTGCCCAGTCGTCGAACATGAGCTCGAACATGTACCGGGTCTCGACCAGGTTGCCCATGAAGAAGTCGCGGTTGTTGTCGTGCCCGGCGTAGGAGTGATAGAGGTACGGCATCGGCGCCTCTTCGAAGTCGCCGCCGAGGTTCTGCTCGTACCAATCGGTGACCATGATCTGGCCGTCGGGGTTGCTCGAGGGCACGAGCACGAGAATGACGTTGTCGAGGATTTCGCTCATCGTGGGCGAGTCCTCGGTTGCCATCTCGTAGATCAGCTGGACCGACGTCTGCGACGAGCCGATCTCGCTGCTGTGGATGTTGTGGTTGATCACCACGGTGACCTTGCCCTCGGACGCCAGGGCGCGGGCTTGGTCCTCGGACAAACCCCGCCCGTCGGCGATGCGCCGGCCGATGTCGACGTAGCGTTCGAGGTCGGCGTGGTTTTCCGGCGACGTAATGACAACCGATACGAAACGGTTGCCCAATGTCGACGGCCCGTATTCGTCGATGCGTACCCGATCGGAGGCTTCGCCGATCAGGTCGAAGTACTCGAGAATCCGGTCCCAGCGCGCCAGCTTCTCGTCGGTGCCCATGGCGAAGCCGAAGAAGTCCTCCGGCGTGGGGATCGTCGATTGCCCCGCGAGCACACTCGGAGTTCCTGAAACGGCGACGCCCGACAGGACGACGAGCAAGACGGCGACGATCGTTCTGCGCGCGGCAACCGCGATCGGCGACGGGTAGGGGACGAGTCGGGCAAGGGTGTTGCGCGCACCCTGCTGCGGGAGTCGATCGGGAGTTCCGAGCATACTGGTTTGCCTCACACGTGGGTCGGTAGCGGGCGGATCTTCGAGGCCGCGGATATTCTCGTCGCAGCAGATTACCGCATCGATCCGGAGCCGTCGCCGGTCCGGGCGGCGCCGTGTACGGCCCCGGAAGCGTAGCCCCAGGGAGGGTCGTTGCTCAGAAAGGAGCCAACTGCTCCTCGGTGGGCTCCGCTCAGCAGTACCACGGCTCGCTCAGGTACGGGATCGTTGCGTGCGGTCGCCCGGGTGGAATCGGCGGAATCGCCGGAGACCGGCGCTCGAGAGCCGATTGCACGCGGTCCCAGGCGGCGAGAAACAACTCCCTCCGGTTGGCGAGCTCGCCGGCGGTCTCGACCAAGGCCTCTACATCCCGCTGTAGTGCGTCCACGCGTGGGTCTGGATGCTCCCAGCGGTGAGCCAGCAAGCGCGGATCGAGCTCGGGGGCGAGACGGCGGACCTCGGCCAGCTCGAGCAAACGAGAGCCCGGGGGAAGCAGCAGCCGGATCGCCAACTGGATGGAGGGGACGCTCTCTACCAGGTCGAGGCGGGCGATCGTCGCCAGGAGATCCTCGTAGCCCTCGAGCGTGATCCATGGCGTAAAGGCTACGAACGTGGGCTGCAACGCCAGCCCGCTGTCCCGGCACAGCGAAGCGACGCGGCTGAAGTCGGCTCGAGTGTGTCCCTTCTCCAGCTTGCGCAGGACGTCGTCGTCGACCGATTCCACGGCCGACGTCACGAAGGCGCAGCCCGTGTCGCGCAGAATCGGCAGGAGATCGGCGTGGCGGAGGAGGTGTTCGACCTTGATGGTCGCGTCGTAGGTGACCTGTGGATGCTCTTGATGGAGTCGATGAACGATCTCCGTTGCGTGCGCCGGACCGTTGAGGAAATCGGGATCGCCGAACGTGATGTGCCGGGCGCCGGCGCGCACCTGCTGGTCGATGTCCGCAAGAACGATATCCGTGGGGACGACGCGGAATCGACCCTCGTAGACCGGTACCACGGGGCAGTGTCGGCACAGGTGCTTGCAGCCCCTGCTGGCCTCCGTGTAACCGACCGTCCGGCGCGCACCGTCGGTTGCTACGAGGTGGGCATACTCTTCCAGGGGGGGGAGCCCTTGTCGCGCCGGCACCTCGAAGCGCTGACGCTCGAGGCTGATGGTCGTCTTCGGCAGCCCGGTCGTGCGGCAGCCGTCGACGCCGCTCTCCTCGCCGCGCCGCGTGCCGTCGGGTGACCGGTCAGATTGCAGCCGATCGGCCAGGCGACGCAGCTCGTCCTCGAACTCGCCGCCCAGAATCGTGTCGACGCCAAGCGCCCGGAGGGTTTCGGCGGATATCGGAGCGTACAGACCGTAGGCGCAGACGTGGGCGGCGGGATTCCAGCTGCGGATCTGCTCGATCTTGCCCAGGGCGATGCGCGTGGCCGTGTGCATCGGGACGTAGACGGCGATCAGGCCGGCCTGTTGGACGGCGGATCGCTCGAGCGTCTGCACCGACAGGTCGAGGCTCGTGACCCGGTGCCCCGCGACCTGCAAGACCGCTGCGGGCGAAGCGATCCCGAAGGGTTGCCGACCGAGCTCGTAGGTGGATATCAGCAGAACGTCCATTCGTTCACGGTACGGGCCGTCGTCTCCGAAGACAATCGCCGTTGCCGGCATCGCCGTGGCTCGCGGCGATTGCGTGCCCCACCGGGGTTCGCTAGATTTGCCCCGGCGGTGTAATGGCAGACCGTGGTGAAAGTGTGATGGGTCTGGCGAACGGATCACACTTTCACCACGGACTGCTACAGGGAGGCGACGTTCGAGATGAGCTTCAAGAACCGGATCGCGGCCTGGGGCGCGAGTGCCGCGGTGCGCTATCCGCGCACTTTTTGGGCCGTTTTCCGTGCACGCGAGTGGGCACGCCGAACGTGGCACGAGGCGACACCCGGAGAGCGCGCCTGGCGAGGCGCCGCGCTCGGGCTCGGGGTGGCGACCCTCTTCGTCGTCGCCGACGCGTTCCTTCACCGGGCCATGTTGCCGCATCCGACCATGGATCGCGTTGCCGGAGCGCTGGGCGGGCTGCGCGACGCCGCCCTCGCCGGGATCGGCCTGGTGCTGCTCGCCTCCGTCGTCGGACGTATGCCGTGGCGATATCGGCTGGCGCTCGGGGCGTGCGGCGGCATTCTCGCCAGCTCGTTTCCGTTCAGCGGCGACCAGCGTGGGTTGGTCGTATCCGTGCTGGCCTTCTCCGCCGCGGGGGCGGGGATCGCGGCGATCTCCCGCGATGACCGGGACACCCTGACGCCGCTGCAGCGGCGCATCGCCATCGCCGGCATCGTTGCCGGCCTGGGTACGGTGACGTATCTGATCTACTGGTTGGGCAACACCGGGTTCGACGGCCTCGATTATCGAAACGCCGCGGTCGAGGCCCTGGCCGAGGACGGCACCAACGTCGCCACGCTGGCGCTACCGGATCCGTCGGCGAAAGGGGACCTTCCGGTTCTGTACCTGACCTACGGCAGCGGAGACGACATCCGGCGGCCGGAGTTCGGCCGCGACGCCGATCTGGTCACGGAGACGGTGGACGGGCGCCCCTTCCTGTCGTCCTGGAGCGGGGACAGCGGCGAAGAACGCAAGGCCTTCTGGGGGTTCGACCGCGACGAGCTACCGCTGCAAGGGCGCGTTTGGTACCCGGACGGCAATGGGCCGTTTCCGCTGGTGCTCGTCGTACATGGGAACCACAGCATGTACGAGTACTCCGACCCGGGCTACGAGTACCTCGGCGAGCTGCTCGCCAGCCGGGGAATGATCCTCGTGTCGGTGGACGAGAACTTCATCAACGGCTCCATTCGGGGAGAAAACGACGCTCGAGGATGGCTCCTGCTCGAACACCTGGCGCAGTGGGAGCGATGGAACGCGGGGGACGAGAACCCCTTCGAAGGAAAGGTCGACATGGGCCGCATCGGCTTGATCGGGCACTCCCGCGGAGGGGAGGCGGTCGCGGTTGCGGCGGCGTTCAACACCTTGCCGTATTACCCTGACGACGCCACCGTGGCCTTCGACTACGGCTTCGACATCGGCGCCGTGATCGCCATTGCTCCGGTGATGGGTCAGTACCAGCCCGGGGGGCGATTCACCGACCTGCGCGACGTCAACTACTTCGTCGTTCACGGCGCCAACGACGGAGACGTGAGCTCTTTCAACGGCGCCGGTCAGTACGAGCACGTCTCGTTTTCGGGCGGGCCGTACCGTTTCAAGTCCTCGCTCTACGTGATGGGGGCGAACCACGGGCAGTTCAATCAGGTCTGGGGCGCGTGGGACTCGGGAGCGCCGTTCGGCCGCTCGCTCAGCACCCGTTCGTTGATCCCGGAGGAGGATCAGCGGAAGGTCGCCGAGGTCTATATCAGCGCCTTCCTGGAGGCGACCCTGCGGGGTGAGGCCGGCTACCTGCCGCTGTTCGCCGATGCCCGCGCCGGTCGCGATTGGCTGCCGGATACCGCCTACCTGGTGGAGTTCGACGATTCCACCTCGATGAAGATCGCCACGTTCGACGAGGATGTCGACGTCACCACCGCGACGATCGAAGGCGGCCGGACGTGGGGAGAGAACCTCAACGTTTGGCGTGAGCAACGTGTGTCGATGAAGTCGCGCACCAAGGAAACGGCCGGTGTCTACCTCGGTTGGGAGAACGAGGAGGAATCCGCCGACGACGGGGCAACAGGGCACGATGGGGCGGATTCCGGGGCAGGGGCGGACACAGGAGAAGGGGCGCAAGCGGCCGAAGGAGCGTCGGTGCCCGTCGAGCCTGTCGAGCCTGTCGAGCCTGTCGAGCCCGTCGAGCCTGCCGAAGGCGACGCGGCCGGCGGGAATCTCGCCACGGAGGATTCGGCCTCGCCTACGCGACAGGGCGATACCGATGCTTCGGAGGCACCCGGGTCGACCCTGGCTCGCTACGTCATCGAGCTTCCGGCCGGCTTCGTGACCGACCCTTCAGGGGCGCTGTTCTTTTCGCTCGCCGATGCCAACGAGAGCTCGTCCACGCCGGCGCATTTGAAGCCGGATCAGGACGACGAGGACAGCCAGCAGCAGGAAGACGACCACGGGGCACAGGCAGTCGACGAAGGCGCCCATGCCGAGCGGCAACATGCCGGGCAGGAGCAAGACCACCCGGCCGAGAACGACGCCCGACAACAGGGCGAAGACGCGTCCGACGACAACGACGACAACGACGACAACGACGAGGACGACGAGGCGGAGGAGGACGAGGACGAGCCGCGTGAGCCGATCGACTTCACCGTCCGTCTCACCGATGCCGACGGCAACGTTGCAGCCCTTCCCCTCAGCCGATTTTCGGCCGTGCAGCCGCAGCTCGAAGTGCAGCTTCGCAAGGCGTTCATCGACGACCCGCGGACAGAGTCGGAAGCCGTCTTCCAGAGCTTCATCTTTCCGCTGCAGTGGTTCGTCGAGGCGAACGCGGACTTCGATCCGGGGCGGCCCGGACGCCTCGAGTTGGTTTTCGACCGGTCGGAGAAGGGTGTGGTCATCCTGGATACGGTCGGTTTTCGTCCTCCCATGGGTTCATGACGTGAGCGGAGGGCTCGACGACGACGGTGGGGACGGTGGCGAGCAAGACTCCTGAACCGGCGAGCCCCGGAAGCGACGGTGCCGACAGCCTGTATCTGCGTGCTCTGCTGGAGTGCAATCCGCTCGCCATCGTCGTGCTGCGAGCCGACGGCACGATCTCGGACTGCAACCCGGCGTTCGAGGATCTCTTCGGCTACACCCGCGAGGACGTGCTCGACAGCCGCCTGGACCGACTGATCGTGCCCGAGGTTGGGCGCGAAGAGGCGGACTCGTTGACTGCGCGCGCTCGCGCCGGCGAGCAGGTCGTCGCCGAGGTTCGGCGACGGCACCGGGACGGACGCCTCGTCGACGTCGCCATGCACGGCGTCGAGGTGCGCGTCGAAGGCGAGCACGCCGGCGTGTTCGCCATCTACGAGGACATTTCCGAGCGCAAGCTCTCGCAGGCAGACCTGCGCGCCGCGAAGGCGGCGGCGGAGGAGGCGAGCGTCGCCAAGTCGGCGTTTCTGGCGAACATGTCGCACGAGATCCGCACACCGATGAACGCCATCATCGGGATGTCGGAGCTGGCCCTCGAGACAAGGCTCGACCCCGAGCAACGGGAATACGTGCAGACGGTCCGCGATGCCTCCGAATCGTTGCTCTCGCTGATCGACGGAATCCTCGATTTTTCCAAGATCGAAGCCGGGAAGCTCGAGCTCGAACCGCTGGATTTCCGCCTGCGCGATTGCGTCGAGAACGCCGTCAAGACGCTGGCGGTGCGGGCGCGTGAGAAACAGCTGGAGATGGCGATCGATTTCGCCGCCGACGTGCCGGACCCGGTGGTCGGCGATGCCGTTCGATTGCGGCAGATCGTCGTCAACCTGGTCGGCAATGCGATCAAGTTCACCGAGGAGGGGGAGATCGAGCTCGCCGTCCGCCTGCAGGATCAAGATGACGACGGCATCGAGCTACTGTTCACCGTACGGGATACCGGCGTGGGCATCCCGGCCGACAAGCTGGACGCCATCTTCGAGAGCTTCTCGCAGGCCGATGTTTCCACCACCAGAGAGTTCGGTGGTACCGGGCTCGGGCTGGCGATCTCGTCGCAGCTGGCGGACCGAATGGGCGGACGGATGTGGGTCGACAGCGAGTTGGGCGAGGGGACCAGCTTCCACTTCACCATCCGACTGGGTCTACAGGACAACCCCGACACTCCTCGAGAGCTCGCCGCGGCGGAGCTCGCCGGCGTCCGTGCGCTGGTCGTCGATGACAACGCCACGAACCGCAGGATCCTTCTGGAGCTGCTCGAGGGTTGGGGGTTGGCTCCGGCCGCGTCGGCGAGCGCGGAGGAGGCCATGCGCGAGCTGGCCGCGGCGCACGATGGCGACGCCCCGTTCGCCGTGGTGCTGCTGGATGGGTGCATGCCGGAGGTCGACGGCTTCGCCCTGGCCGAGCGCATTATCGACGATGGAAGGTTCGGCAAAGTGGCCCTGATGATGCTGACGTCGGCCGGAATCCCCGGCGACGGCGCCCGTTGTCGCGAGCTCGGCATCGACTCGTACCTGACGAAGCCGGTGCCGCAGACCGACCTCTGGGATGCTCTTTCCACCGTTCTTGACGCCGGCGAGGCCGAGCGTCAGGGGCTCGTCACCCGGCACTCGCTTCGTGAGGCGCGCCGCCCCCTGAGCGTCCTGCTGGCGGAGGACAACCCGGTGAACGTGAAGCTCGCCGCCCGCCTGCTGGAGAAGCGCGGCCACAAGGTCGTCGTTGCCGGAACCGGCCAGGAAGCCATCGACTTGCTGGAAAGCGAGGGCCCGTTCGACGTCGTCCTGATGGACGTGCAGATGCCCGTCATGGACGGCCTCGAGGCGACCGCGGTGATTCGCTCACGCGAACTCGCCGAGGGACGAGCCCAGCGAATCATCGGCCGTCAGCGGATCATCGGCGTCACCGCCCACGCGATGGAGGGGGACATGCAGCGGTGTCTCGATGCCGGCATGGACGGTTATCTGTCCAAGCCCTTCGCCGCCAAGGACCTGTTCGCCCTCATCGAGGAGTAGCCGCGCCGCCGGCGGGTTGCCGCCCGCGGAGCAACCCATCGTCAGACCCTATCGGATCAGCAGGATCCGCTGATTGATCGGGTAGAGCCACTCGACGCCCCGTTCGGTGACAATGGCGTCGTCCTCGAGCGGGATCCGCACTTTCCTGCCGCCCCACTCCTCGGCCGGCGTGTAGGCGAAGAGCTCGATCGAGAACAGATTCGTCGGTTTGATCTCGTACTGCAGACGCGCCGGATTGAACCAGGCGATCGACGGACCGACTCCGTGGCCCAGATTGCCGACCGAATGACAGCCGATGATCACCTCGGTGTCCGGCGTGTCCGTCGGTCGGTTGAACTCCGCCATCATGGTGAAGCCGGCCGCGGTGATCTCGTCGTTGAGCATCTCGAGCATGTCCGCCGCCGTTCGGCCGGGCTTGATCGTCCGACGAATCACGTCCCGCACCGCCATGCCCTGATCGAACGCCCGCTGGATGCCGGCCGGCGCCGAGGTCTCTCCTTCCCTCAAGACGTAGGCGATGCGCTTGACGTCGGTGTAGAAGTTCATCAGCCCGACGCCCCAGTCGATCATCAGCAGATCGCCGCGTTGAATGATGCGATCGCTCGACGTCGCCTCGATCCCGTCCGGCCCGGTGATGTACACCGAGGGCATGTCGAACGACGACCCCAAGCCCCTCTCCAGGAGCTGATCCTGCATCCACCAGGCGACGTCTTCGAGCGCCGTCACCCCCGGTGTGATGACTTCGTTGGAGAAGGCTCGCTCGGCGATGTTTCGCGAGATCTCACCGGCTTCGCCGAACGCGATGATCTCCGAGGCGACCCGCCGCGAGCGGAAGTCCGAGACCAGCTTTTCCGCAGACACCAAGCGTGTGCCCCAAGGGTCGCCGAGGGTCTCGACCAGATGGCCGTGCATCGTGTGGGACAGCCCATCGGCAGCCCCGATGTTGTCCGCCATGTTGACGCCGATGCGCTGCGGCTCGCGTTCGGCGACGAAATCACGCAGATCGAAGCTTCCCGTGACGATGTCGTAGGCGCCGTTCTCTTCGAGCAGATAACCGCTGATCCCGAGGGCGGCGCGCTCGATCCTGCTCTCGCCACGATCGGTGAACACGTAGTAGCCGATGCCACCGACGTAGCCGCGTCCGAGATCCTCGTAGAGCGGGTCGTGCAGACCTTCGCGCATGACCGTGATCCACATGTCGATGCCGTTCTCGCGCATGACCTCCGGGAGGACGTAGTCGAACTTGTCGCGACGGATTTGCGCCATCATCTCCCACCGGCGCCGTGCTTCCTGCGCCGTAGCGGTGCGGAGGGGAAGGAGCGTGAGCAACATCAGCGCGCCGAGACCGAGCGCGACAACGGCGAGAAAACGTCGTGGCAATCGACGAGAAATCATGGGTATCTCCCTGGGCATCGGGTTCTGTCCTACATGCGGCGGGTGCGGGGGGCGCCCCGCGAACCGACCGACTTTTACCACGTGTCGCGGCAGTCGGCGCAGAACCCCCCATATCGAGCCGACGGCGCACGCTGAGGAGATTTTGCGCACCCGCTAGACGTTCGGGTCTCGAATGTGGATACTCATCCGGGGTTGCAAGAGGGGAGGCCCGAATACGAGGTTCGCGCCATGCTCGCGAGCGAAGCCTGTCCTTTTTGCCGTAACCGCATCGAAGGCAAGCCCACCCCCACGATCACCTTTTCCGGCATCAGCCCGGGTACGCGCCTTCCCAAGGTGCCGACTCCTCGATGGAGCTTCGAGTGCCAGCCGTGTCAGTACGAGTGGCTGGCGGAGAGAGTGTCTCCTTCGCTCATGGCGGCGCGCTTCTAGGACCGGTGACGTTCGTCCCGGGGCCAGACGCGACGGCTCGCTTGGCCCTCACTCCTGGCGCCGGAGCAGGACGCGCATGCCGTGCTCGGATACCAGCTCGTTGAAGCTTTCTAGCTCCTCGTCATAGACGGCGCGGATTCGGTCGAGCAGGGGCTGAAGCTGCGGCTGCAGATCCTGCCATCGTTCGCGAACGCCGCTCGATACCGGCGGCGTGCCCCCGGATACCGCCCCGTAGAGCGTGTTGAACTGGTTATCGAGACGCCCGGGGAAGTTGAGCGCGTCTTGACCGCCCTCACCCTCGAGCTGGGTGAGCTCTCCCTCGACCGCTTCGAGAGCCGCGCTCAACCGGCCGGCGGCTTGCGACGCCTCGTTGCCGTACCCGGCTTCGGCGAGCTGTCGTCCGATCTGCGCCGCCTGCGTCTTCACCGAGCGAAGCTGGGCGAGCTCGTCATACAGGAGCTTGGCCGCCGCTCCCACCTCGCGGGCGATCCGCAGCTGCTCCTCGTAGTCGGCGGTCGTCGCCTCGACGCGCGGATCCGGCAACAGCTCCAACGGCTGGCTCATGCTTCGCTCGCCAACCGTGAGACGCACCTCGTAGGTGCCGGGGACGGCGCCCGGACCGCCACCACCGCCGAAGCCCCCCCACTGCACGATGCCCTGGGGAACCTCGTAGATCGCCGGCCAACGACCGTTCCAGGTCGAACGGTTGATGCCGGCCGTCGGCGAGAGGCCGCCGCCCATGAACTGCGACATGTCCATGCCGCCGAAGGAACCACCCGAGCGCACCATCTCGATGAATTGCTGGCGAAACTCCGGTGGGACGAATGCCGGTACGACGATGTCCTCCTCGCCGCCCTCGGCGGAAACACGCCCGCTGCGCTCGAGCACGGTCTCGCCGGCGGGGTCGACGATCTCGAGCCTCACCTCGTCAGTCGTTCCCTCCGCCACCCAGAAGTAGATCTGCGGCCCGGGTCGGCCTCCCTTGTACGCGGTTCGGGGTGCGAAAAGGTGGGCGGGGGAGTCCATGATCGCGTCCGTGAGCTGGGACAAGGCGGAGAAGTTGTCCAGCACCCAGAACGCGCGACCTTGTGTCGACAACACCAGATCGTCGTCCGTAATGACCATGTCGGTGACGGGGGTCACCGGAAGATTGAGCTGGAACGACTGCCAGTGGGCGCCGTCGTCGAACGAGACGTACATGCCGAACTCGGTGCCCGCAAACAGCAAACCGCGGCGGTTCGGATCTTCGCGGACGACGCGGACGAAGTGGTCATCCGGGATGCCGTTGGTGCCGTCGGTCAGCAGGGTCCACGATGCGCCGTAGTCGTTCGTTTGAAAGATGTAGGGGCGAAAATCCTGCTCGCGATACTTGTAGACCGCGATGTGGGCGCGCCCGGGGTCGTGCGCCGAAAGGTCGATCATGTTGATCGTGCCGCCTTCGGGCATGTCCGACGGGGTCACCGCTTCCCAGGTGGTGCCGTTGTCGCGCGAGACGTGCATCAAGCCGTCGTCGCTGCCGGCCCAGAGCAGGCCGGCCGTGTACGGCGACTCCTCCAGCGCGAAGATGGTCGTGTACACCTCGACGCCGGTGTTGTCCCGCGTGATCCCTTCGCCACCCGAGTACCCCTGCTTGGTGATGTCGTCGGTGGTCAGGTCAGGGCTGATGACCTCCCAGTTCACCCCGGCGTCGCGCGTGCGATGGACGTACTGCGATGCGTGGTAGACCGTGTCGGGGTCGTGCGGTGAGATGCGGATCGGCGCGTTCCACTGGAAGCGGTACTTCATGTCGGCCGCCTGCTGGCCGGTTTGCGAATCCTCGTAGCTGCGCACGTTGCGAACGACGCCGGTGCGGCGATCCATCCGGGTGATCGAGCCGCCGTAACTCCCCGCCCAGATGACGTCCGATCCGCGCGGGTCGACCGCAATGTGCCCGCTCTCGCCGCCGCCTACCGCATAGAAGTTGGCTCCGCCGCCGAAGAAGTTGCCGCCACCGGCTGCGCTCATCGCCGCGGTGCTGTTGTCCTGCTGGGCGCCGAACACCTGGTAGGGGATCGAATCGTCGACGGTTACTCGATAGAACTCCGCCGTCGGCTGGTTCATCTGCTCGGACCAGCTGCCGCCGGCGTTCAGCGAGACGTTCGCGCCGCCGTCGTTGCTGTTGACCATGTACGCCGGGTTGTTCGGGTTCAGCCAAAGGTCGTGGTTGTCCCCGTGGCGGACGGAGAAGCTGGTCGGAAACGTTCGGCCGCCGTCCGTGGACTTGTAGAAGCCGGTGTTGAGGGCGTACACCGTGTCGGGGTCGACCGGGTCGGCGTAGATATGGATGTAGTACCAGGCGCGCTGCAACAGCTTGCGCTCGCCGTTGATCTTCGACCAGCTGTCGCCGCCGTTGTCCGATCGGTAAACGCCGCCGCGCTCGCCGGGGGCTTCGACCAGCGCCCAGACGCGGTCGGGATTCGGCGGTGACACGGTGACGTCGACCTTGCCGACCATGCCGGTGGGGAGGCCACCACCGAGCTTTTCCCACGTGGCGCCGGCGTCCTTGCTGCGGTAGACGCCGCCCTCGTCGCTGCCGGAGTGGATCGTCCAGGGCTTCCGGTAGACCGTCCACGAGGTGGCGAAAAGGATGCGCGGGTTCGAGGGATCCATCTCGATGTCGTTGAATCCGGTCTGATCCGAGACGTACAGGATGCGCTCCCAGGTCTGGCCGCCGTCCTCCGTCTTGTAGATTCCGCGTTCTTCGTTGGGGCCGAAGATGTTTCCCAGCACGGCGGCGTACAGAACGTCCGGGTCGGCCGGATGGACCACCATCTCGGGGACCTGGACGAACCCCGGGCTCCACACGTGCGCCCAGGTCTTGCCGCCGTCTGTCGAGCGGTAGATGCCGTCACCGGTCGAGATGTTGCCGCGCGGGCAGCCGGAGCCGGTTCCGACCCAGATCACGTTCGGGTCCGAAGGCGCCACCTTGATGTCGCCGATCGACCCGACATTGAAGAAGCCGTCGGAAACGTTCTCCCAGGAAATGCCTGCGTCCGCCGTCTTCCACACCCCACCGCCGGTGTAGCCGGCAAAGTACGTCAGGTGATCGCCCGAAAGCCCGGCCACCGCGGTAGACCGCCCGCCTCGGTTGAACCCGGTCGACCGGTAGGAGAGAAAGCCCAGGAGCTCGGGGTCGACGGTGGTATTGGGGTCGTCTTGTGGAGCAGCATTCGTCGCCGGTGCCGACTCACCGTCGGTGGCGCCGATCGGCGACGCGGCCAACAGCGGGTGGGCGTGGTCGCCGTGGATTGCCGACGTGATACCGGGCAGCAACGCCGCCTCGGCAGGCGCGTGGCCGCCGGCGAGCGCCGGGGCCGGGGACGTCCCGGCCCCCGGGACCTGGGACGCTATCGTTGGGGGAGCCGCGCCTACGGTCACCACGAGGGCTACGGAAAGGAGAAGGACGTACCTCGGCGGGAGGGGGAGCTTCTTCATCGGGACCTCCGGAAGGTTAGCCTGCAAGCGACAGACGATCGGCCTGCGGCATGTTACCAGGGTCTCGCCAAGCTCCCCGAGGCGGGTGCCCGGCGTATCGCGGAGGTGGGTGTCCGGGCGTACCGCTCGCGCCTGAGAGGTGCCGGACTCCTAGCGCGGCAATCCTCGGCTTTCCCGCAGCAGGCCGATGACGTCCCGATAGCGCCAGCGGCTCCACATGGCCAGCAGCTCGTAAAACCAATTCTCGAGCCTGCTCTTGATCGTCATACCAGCCCCCCTTGTCAGCGTGTATGCGAGCGTTGGTGGTGAACACAGTGGTCATTCTTCGTGGATACTCAAAAATAAAGATATTCATTAAAGACAATCAATACTTAATATTGCATAGTTCTAATATGAAATAATCATCCATGACCATTCACGACAATGACCAACGTGAACCAGGTGCCGAGGAGACCGACAATGAGCGCCGGAGCGAGAGCAGGCTTCTTGCGCGAAGCGATTCGTGTGGCGGTCGAGAGCGTGGCAGAGGGTGGCGGCCCTTTCGGGGCGGTTGTCGTGCGCGGCGACGAGATCATCGCTCGCTCGGGAAACGCCGTGACGCGCAACAACGACCCGACGGCGCATGCCGAGATCCAGGCCATCCGCGCGGCCTGCGAGGCGCTGGGGTCGTTCCAGCTGGACGGGTGTGACATATACGCCAGCAGCGAGCCGTGTCCGATGTGTCTCGGCGCCGTCTATTGGGCCCGGCCGCGTGCCGTGTACTACGCCAACGGCCGCGAGGTCGCGCGCCAGGCCGGCTTCGACGACGAGCTTATCTACGACGAGATCGACACTCCGCCGGACGAGCGAACCTACCCGGTGGTTCGCGTCGAGCTGGACGACGCGGACGAGCCCTTCCGTGCCTGGGCCGACAAGGCCGATCGTATCGACTACTGACCGGCGCGGTCGTCCGCCTCATCCCCGGCGGCTGATCATGATCAAGCCGCCCTCCGTTTTTTGAGCCAGGAGGCGGGCGGCGTCGCCGAGAATCTTCTTCTTTCGCCCGAGCCGTTGCAGTCCGAGGACCACGAGGTCGTAGCCGTGCGCCCGCGTCGCGACCTCTCCCACGACATCGGCACTGCGTTCGACCAGTACCTCGCACGGCGTGCGGATCTCGTCGCTGGCGAGCTCGGCAAGCTCGCGGCGCGCTTTGTAGACCTGAAGGTCGGAGGCCCTCTTCGGGACGATTTGCAGGAACGTGACCTCGAGCTCGCGCCCCCTGGCGAGGCTTCCGAGCAGGCGGGCGCGCGGCCGGCTTTGGTCGGTGTTCCCTCGCACCGGCACGAGGACGCGACGAACCTGTCCGAGCCGCCACTTCGGCGGGGCTCGCAGGATGATGACGTCCGAGTCCACGGCGCTGACGAGCTCCTCGATTCTCCGCTCTCCCGGATCCGTGGCCGACCCCCCAAGGCCGATCAGCAGGCTCTCGCAGCGGTAGGTATTCGCCACCCGGGCGATCTCCCGCCATGGGTCATCCGCAACGACGGTGAGCGCTTCCGGCGCGAGCGAGGCGGCGAAGGACGTTGTCAGCGCGGCCCCGAGGACCTCCTGTAACGCCGCGACATGTGCCGACGGCTCGCCGGTGCCGCGCTCCTCGGCCACGGGCCTCCCGGCCTCGGCCTCGTCCGCGCCAGGGTGGCCGTCGTCGGGCCCGGCGACGTTGAAGTTTCCGCTGCTGGGCTCGCGGAAGCCGAGCTCGCCGGGACGCCGGATGACGGACAGCAGGAGCACCCGGCCGACCGTCGTGGGCGCCATCGCCCCGGCGACCTCGACCATGGCGGCGGCCGTTGCCGGGTTCGCGATCGGGACGAGGACCCGCGGCGTACGGCCGCGGAGCCGAACGAGCTGCGGGTCGAGGCCTTCCGCGGAGGCGTCGACGACCCGGGCGCGTCGCGCGAACAACGTCAGGTAAAGCACCCATCCCAGGCAAAGCCATGCCAGCGCTACGCCCCCGGCCGAGGGGACGGCGCGGGCCTGGATGAGGGCGAGGGCCAGGCAGGACGCGCCGCCGATCGCCGGAACCAGCGGAAAGAACGGAACCCGGAACGGCATGTCTTGTCCCTCGCCCCGGCGTCGCATCAACACGTTGGTCCAATGCACCAGGGCGAACGAGATGAGGAAGACCAGGCTGGCCGCCGCACCCGCTGCGGCGACGTCCGGCAGGGCGACGGTGGTCGCACCGACCAGAGCGCCCGTGGCGATCGCGGCGAGCGCCGGGGTCCCGTGCGAGCTGCGGAGCTGGCCGAGTCGGCGCGGAAGCGTGCGATCGCGCGCCATGGTGAACGCCATGCGCGAAGCGGCGAACAGATTCGCCTGCAACCCCGTGAGCATGGACAGGACCGCGGCGACGATGACCAGCCAGAAGCCGAACGCACCGAGATAGTTTTCCGCTGCCCGCGCAACCACAGTGGCAGGGTCGGCAGCGCTGAGGGCCGTTATCGACGTGCCCGGCCCAACGCCGACGATCGCCACGATGAGGAGGAAGGGCAGGTAGATCGCCAACGCCACCGCCAGCGAGATCAGCATGGCTCGAGGAATGTTGCGGCCGGGGTCCTTCACCTCACCACCGACGGCGGCGATCAGATCGAAACCCTGCAGGGCGATGAAGGTGTAACCCATTGCCGCGAAGAGGCCCCCGGCTCCGCCGGCGAAAAACGGTGTCAGACGTTCGCGGTACACCGTCGAAGGCTGCTGGGTGAGGACGGCGGCGCCGGCGAGGATCAGGACGAAGAAAACGACCACTTTCGCGACCGTCGGCCACTGGCTGCCGGCGGTGACCCGGCGGGTCAGGCCGAGTGTGTAAAAGGCGGTCGCGACCATTGCCAGAATCGCGATGAATACTCGCCCGGCGGGTGAGAACGGCAGGTCGACGGAGACCTGCTGCGCGAACCGGTCGATCACCAGCCCGGCGTAGGCGGCGAAACCCAGTGCGTACAGGACCGCGGCGACAATCGACGCGAACCACACGACCCAGCCGACGACAAAGGCGATTTCCACGGTCAGTACGCGTCGGGCGAAGGTGTACGTTCCGCCCGACAGCGGAACGGCCGCGGAGATCTCGGCAAAGCTCAACGCCGTCAACAAGGCGATCACGCCGTTGAGGGCGAACGCCAGGACCGCGCTCGGCCCGGTCACCGCATACGCTGCGCCGGCCAGCGCCAGGACGCCGCCGCCGACGATCGCACCCACGCCGACCCCCACGGCCCCGGGCAGTCCGATGGACCGCCCCAGTTCCTGACTGCGGGTTTCTGAGGAATCGTCCGTCACGCGCCACCTCTTGAAGAAGGATATGTGGGCGAGTGTACGGCATTCGAACAAGGTGGCACGGGCCGGCCATGCCTCGGGACACTGGGATTCCGAGGTAGGACTGGAGTCTGCGGCGCACCGGCGACATCGCCTACATCGTCGCGCCTTACATCTGCCCCCACGGTGCCCGTAACGGCACTCCCGAGAGGTCTTTAGCAGCCTGTTAGTGTTGTCTGTCGATTACCGGAGTCGATGCCCGGGGGAGTCCGGACGGGAGCTGAAGTGGCGAACGTACTTCTCGTCAACGTGCCGCACGCCGAAGACGGCGAGGAAGTTCGTCGGTTTCGGCGGCCGTGGCCGCCGCTCGACTTGCTGAACGTGGGAGCGGTCCTCGAGGCCGTCGGTCATCGCGTGAGCTTGCTCGACTTTCGCGCCCGCGACATCGATGTCCGGGTGTGCGCTGAGCTTGCAGAAGCCGCGGATCGGATCATTATCACGACGACACCGCTGGATCGGTGGCAATGCCCGACCCTCAACACGACGCCGCTGTTCGCATTCGTGCGCTCGTTTCCGGCGGACCGGACCTGGGTCGCCGGCGCCCACGGAACGATGGAGCCGGAATGGGTATTGGCGGAGACCGGCGTCGCCGGCTTGATCCTTGGTGAGCCGGAGGGCGTCGCCGCACGGGTCGTAGCGTGCCCACCGGAGAAGGTCACTGCCGGCATGGCGGTTGTGACGAGCGAGGGCGTGGAGATCCAACCGAGCGAGCCACTCGACTTGACCCGGCTGCCGGCACCGGCGTTCCACCTGCTCCGTCCGGAAGATTATCGGTACGAGCTTCTCGGAGAGCGTTTCATGGTCTTCGAAACGGCCCGGGGGTGCCCTTTTGCTTGCACTTTCTGCTCCCGAGAGATGTACGGCAAGGCGGTGAGGCGCAAGAACGTCGCCCAGGTTGTCGAGGAGATCCAACGTGCTCGGCGCGAGACGGGCTTTCGTTGCGCCTATTTCATCGATCTCGAGTTCACGTTTGATCGGCAACCCGTGGTGGAGTTGTGCGAGCAGATGATGCGGCGTGACCTGGTCTTTCCCTGGGCCTGTCAGACGCGTTTCGATCAAGTCGACGAGCCGCTGTTGCGCCTGATGTCACGCGCTGGCTGTAGGCTCATTCACTTCGGTGTCGAGACCGGCGCGCTCCGCCAGGTCCGGAGGCTGAGGAAGGGGCTCGATCTCGCGACCATTAGGGCCCAGCACGCCATGGTAAAAAGGTGTGGAATCGATACGGCGTTGTTTCTGCTGTTCGGCCACCCGGGCGAGACCTCGGCGGAGCAGCGGCAGACGATTGACTTCGCCATTGACCTGGACCCGACGTACGCTTCTTTCCACGTTGCTTCGCCCTACCCGGGTACCGAGTTCCATCGGCAGGTGGGCGGCGAGGGAAGGCCGTTTCCGTCACACGACGCCGCATCCCACGCGTTGGACGACCTCGAAGCGATGCGCCGGTCGGCGCTTCGTCGGTTCTATCTCCGTCCACGGAACATCGTACGGCAGCTCCACCCCACGAGACTCCCGCGGGCGCTGCACGGGGCGTGGTTGTTGCGGCAGTTCCTCTCCCACTGATTCAGCAGCCTGTTAAACTTCCGTGTGTCGATGTCGCCACAGCCTCGCCAGGGCGAGAAACTTGTGGGCCGCCTCGCGGCCGAGGTTGAACTTGCTGGCTCGGTGATCGCGGCACACAACCGGGATCTGTGCCACTCGACCGCCATCGCGTTGTGCGAAATAGACGAGATCGAGAACGTACCCCGTTCCGTCGCTAGCGTACGGGAGGTACTTCTCGATCGCCGAGATCCGATAGGCCTTTGCGCCAATCGAATAGTCGACGATGTCTAGTCCAAGCAGGCTCGTCGCGACTGCGATGAACAAGCTGCTGCCGAACCGGCGAAAGAGCGATCGGTCCTGACTGCCGGTCTTTTTCGATCCCACGACGACGTCGAAAGTGTCGAGCATGGTGAGCGCGTGACGCACGAACTCGAGATCAACCGATAGGTCCGCGTCGAGCGACACGAGGGCGTCTGCGCGCGCTCGTCGGGCGAATTCCTTGAACACCCGACCGAGGTCACGCGGACCGAGGTGAAAGAACGTCACCTCGGGCAGCTCACAGGCCAGCCGCTCCCCGATCTCGATGGTGGCGTCGGTCGAGCCGTTGCTTCCGACGATGATCTCGAAGGGCGGCCCGATGGTCTCGAGAAACGCCCGCAGTTCGCGCACGTTGTCTTCCAGGATCTCCTCTTCGTTGAACACCGGGACGCCGACGCTGTAGTGGATGCCGGGCGGCGGCACATCCGCACCGGCAACCGACTGGCGGCGATCGTCGAGGGCCTTCACGCCCGCTCGGCTACTCGGTGCGCTGCGTCTTGTCCCGCAGCTGCAGCAACACGATACCGAGCAGAAGTGACAGCGCCGCAACGAGCACGATAAGCCGGAGGTCGATCGAGTTGGGCTGATTGTCGACCACGGTAATCGTAGCGGGCACGAAGACACAGGCGTTTTGTCCGTCCTCCTGGTACTCCAGGAGAGCGAACACCGGATACGTGCTGCCGGAGAGCGCCGCATGATTGCGCACTCGGATCACCTCGGTGTGCGACTCGAGACGGTCGAGTGCGAATGACGTGCCGCCAGGATCGAAGGCGAGCTCCCGCGGGAGCACGAGTCGCGCCTCGACCTCACGCGCCTGCTCGCCGAGGTTCGTCACGCGCAACGCCATCTCTCCCGTTTCAAACAGTTCGATCGACTCCAGCGACGATCCCAAAGTCGGCGGCCGATCCTTCGCCACGATCAACGTGGCATAGGACACCGCCGACAGCGGGTATCCGTTGGCGTCGGTGTATTCGACGATGATGATCATCGGGTGGCGTCCAGGGAGGATCCCCGGGGTCACGAACCTGATCGTCTCCTCGCGCGTGTCGTTGGCCGGTAGCCTGGGTGCAACGACACCGGATCGTCGCAGGCCATCGAAATCCACGTGCACCTGGAGGGACTCAGCCGGTTCGTCGCCGACATTGGCCACGGTCACGTCCACCTCGGAAGTGGTGTCCTGGTGTCGGGCGCTGGCGGTAATCTGGAGCGCGATCACGCCCGGCGTCGCGACGGCATTCGGAGCGCCTGCCAGAACCGCCGACCAGGTGGCTGCAAGGCACGCATTGCGGATGGCTACGCGACGCCGCCCCTGGGCGGTGGGCGCAAGGGTGACGGTACGAAACGACAAGGACCCCTCCGACTCTGCCTCAGTGTCAGACGATACCCTAACAGGCCGTGGTGAAAGCGGGGTGAGTCTGGCGAAGGGGAGTTTGCGTGACGGGACAAGCCGGGCCGCCGCAGGCGCTGCCGTCGCACATCGCCGTGGCTGAACTCGGTCCATGCGAACGGGCGACCGGTGGACGGAAACGAGGATCCATGGTCGGTAATCTCATCCTGATCAAGCACGCGATGCCGGTCCTCGATGCGGCCGCCCCCGCGAGCACGTGGGTCCTCGGTGAAGAGGGGCGGCGGCAGGCGTGCGAGATCGCGGAAAGGCTCCGGGAGCGACTTCCGTTTGAGCTGTTGTCGAGCGCAGAGCCGAAGGCGCGGGAAACGGCGGAGATCATCGCGGCGGCACTCGGAATCCAGTCCCGAGAGGTTGCGGGATTGGAGGAAATCGACCGGCCGACGCTGCCGATCGTGGACGCCGCGGAGCACGCCAGCATCAACCGGCCTCTGTTCGAACAACCCGAGGCGGCGGTGCTCGGCAGCGAATCCGCCGATCAGGCGCGGGAGCGCTTCTCGACCGCGCTCCTGGCGGAGCTGGCTGGCGATGCTCCGGGTGACATCGTCGTGATCACGCATGGAACCGTGATGTCGCTGTTCGCCGAGGCCCACAGCCCCGTATCCGCCTGGAGCCTTTGGAAGCGGCTGGCGTGCGGGGATGCGCTGAGGTTCGAGCTGCCCGGGCTTCGCCTGGTGGGAGCATCGACGCCGGAAGAGGTCATGGGCCAGTACGAGAGCCATGCGGCCGGTTGGGACCGCCATCGGCCGCGGGTGCTGTTCGAGCGTACCTGGCTGAATCGCTTCCTTGCCCTCGTCCCGGAAGGAGGGACGATCCTCGATCTCGGGTGTGGCGCAGGCGAGCCGATCGCGCGCTACTTCATCGAGAGCGGCCGGCGGGTTTGTGGCATCGACAGCTCGCCGAGCCTGCTGGCGCTCTGTCGCGACCGGTTCCCGGAGCAGGAATGGCAACTGGCGGACATGCGGCACCTCGACCTCGGCGCCCGCTTCGACGGCATCATCGCCTGGGACAGCTTCTTCCACCTGAGCCGGGACGACCAGCGCCGTATGTTCGCCGTGTTCGAGCGGCACGCCGGCCCGCGCGCCGCTCTCATGTACACCAGCGGAGCGGAAGACGGCGAGGTGATCGGGGTGCTCGAGGGCGATCCTCTGTATCACGCCAGCCTGGCTCCGGTTGCCTATCGGCAGCTTCTCGCGGGTATCGGCTTCTCGGTGGTCTCGTACGTCGAAGACGACCCGGAGTGCGCCGGCCACACGGTGTGGCTGGCGGAGCGGCGTTCGGGGTAGGGCCGGGTCGGGTCGCGACGCAGCTCGGAATCAGCGACGCAGTGCCGCCACGGGCTGAATCCTCGTGGCGCGCCGCGCCGGCGGCCACGCTGCGATTCCGCCGACGGCGAGGGTGGCGGTCAGCACGGCGAAGTAGGTGAGGGGATCGGTCGGCTCTACCTCGAACAGAAACCGGCCGAGCAGGCGGCTGGCCCCCACGGCGCAGATCGTCCCGAGGGCGGCGCCGAGCAGTACGACGCGAAGCGCGTCGCGGACGATCATGCCGATGGTTCCGGCGGCGTCTGCGCCGAGCGCCATCCGGACACCGATCTCGCCGGCCCGTTCCGATACCGAGTAGGCGACGATCGCATAGGTGCCGAGAGTGGCGAGCACGGCGCCACACAATGCCAGCGTGCTCAACAAAGCGGCGTTGAAGCGCAGCTCGGCGGCCGACTCCCACGTCAGGTCCGAGAGGGCGACGATGCGCGACGGCACCACATCGGGGTCCATGTCCGTGAGCTGCCCGCCGACCATGTCGGCGACGGCGGCAAGATCGGCATCCGTGCGAACGACGAGCTGCATCTCGCCGGTCAGGATCTGGCCGTAGGGAAGAAATACCTCCGACTCGTACTTCGCCTGCAGGCCGCCGTGGCGGATGTCCGCCGCCACACCGACGATCTCGAACGCTCCCTGTGGAATGCGCAGGGTACGGCCGATCGGGTCGACATCCTTGAAATAGCGACCCGCCGCGGTCTCGTTGACCACCACCACGGCGCGATCGCCGGCGGTATCGCCTCGCTCGATGCCACGGCCCCGGACGATCTCGACCCCCATGGTCTCGAAATAGCCGGGCAGCACCAGCCTCCAGTCGGCATTCGGACGCACGCTCGGGTCGAGGGCATCGACCCCCTCGACGGAGAACTCGAGCTGCAGATCGAGGCCGACGCTGCTCATCGGCAGGTCCGAAACGGCGCCCGCGCTTTCGACGCCGGGCAGGCTCGCGACACGTTCGGTGAGCTCCTCGAAGAAGGGCCTCCACTCCTCGAGGTTGTAGCTCCTGCGCGATAGCTGCACGCCGACCGCGGCGACCCCATCCGGCCGGAAACCGGGGTCGGACTCGCGCAGCTTGGCGAAGCTCCGCAGCATGAGGCCGGCGCTGACCAGCAGGACGATCGCGAGCGCCACCTCGACCACGACCATGAGCTCACGCAACCGGCGTCCACCCGCGGTGTCGAGGCTACCGGTGGTACTCAGCAAGCCGAGGAGGTTCGGTGCCATGCCGCGCAGTGCCGGAAGGGAGCCGAAGAGCACGGCCGACGCAAGCGCCAGCGACGAGGCGAATAGCAGAACCCGGGTGTCCAGCACGATCGCACGCCCCTGGGCGATGTCGGCGGGCATGGCTGCGCCCAGAAGGCGCCCGCCCCACCCAGCCAAGAGGAGACCGCCGGCGCCGCCTGCCGCAGACAGGATGAGACTCTCGGTGATCGAGCGGCGGCACAAAGCCAGGCGCTTGGCTCCCAGGGCGGCTCGCACGGCGAACTCCCGGCTCGCCGCCGCCGACCGCGCCACCAGAACGTTGGCGATGTTCGCGCAGGCGATCAACAGGACAAGGAATACGGCTCCGCCGAGCACCCACAAGGTGGCGACCAGGTCGCCGAAGAGCTCCTCGCGGAGTGGCCGCGCCGTGAGCGTCCAGCCGGTATTCGTTCGCGGGAACTCGGTCGCCAGCCGGTCCGCGATGGCGGCCAGCTCCTGCCGAGCCGCCGCCACCGTCACGCCCTCGTCGAGCCGGGCGACGGCGTCGAACATCCGGTGATCGCGATCCTCGAGGATCGCGCCGGTCAGTGTCATGGGGAAGTAGATCTCGACGTCGCGACTCCCCGGGGGGAAGCGAAAGTCGGGTTCGATGACGCCGACGACGGTGCGGGGCGTGCCGTCGATTTCCAGCACCGATCCGACGATGTCCGGATCAGAGCCGAAGCGGCGGGTCCACGACGCGTGGGTGAGCAGCACCTTCTGCGGCCCGCCGGGCCTCTCGTCCTCGACGCCGAAGAGCCGACCGAGCGTTGCCGTCGCTTCGAGCATGCCGAACAGTCGAGGCGTGACCGTCATGCTCCCGACCCGTACCGGCTGCTCGAGGCCGGTGAGTGTGGAGCCGAGGTAGCGGTAGAGGGAGACCTGCCCGGCGAATGCGTCGGCTCCGTCGCGCAGGTCCCGATAGTCCGCCGGGGAGAGGCGGAAGATGCCGTCCGGATCCGTGTCGGTTGCCGCCCAGACGACCAGCAGCCGGCTGTCGTCTCCATATCCCAGGGGTTTGAGCAGCAGGCCGTTGATGACGCTGAATATCGCCGCGTTGGCGCCGATCGCCACGGCCAGGGTGACGACGATCAGCGCCGTCGGTCCGGGTGTGGATCGCAACGACCTGACAGCCGCCCGGAAGTTGTTCATGGTCAATCCCTCGCAGGACTACGGCCTGCCGTTTGTCGAGCGAGCGCACCGGACCCCTCGGTCTCGTGCGCCGGGCATTCCCTCGACCTCGGTGATAGTCGGTTAGTGCCGGGGCAGCCCGGCGGAATCCTCGCCGTGGCTCTCTCGTTGCCGCTCCGTGAGCCAGTCGTGGTAGAGGGCGCGTTGCTCCGGCCGCAGCAGAGCGGCGATTTCGACGTGGACGCCCTGCATGGCGGTCTGCACTTCGGGTCGTAGGGCCTCCCACGCCTTCTGGACCTCCTCCTGGTGCCTGGCCAGGACGGCGTGGATCTGCTCCATCTGGCGATCGTCGAGATCCAGGACCTCGCGAAGCTCGCCCATCGCCTCGTTGTGCACCATCTCCGCCGTGGACATCCCCTGGGGCGCCAGCAGGTGATGGCGATCGACGAACACGCCCGTCAGAGCGCCGAGAACGAAGACGCACACCAGAACGGCGACGGCGCGAACCCCCTGCTTGTTCATCGCGGAGACCCTCCGTCGCCCGGCGGGAATTCGGCCATCAACCGATCGATGCCCGGAGGCGTGGAGCCGCCCACCAGTGCCCCGGCGACCTCGTCGGGGAAGAGCGCGTCCTCCATCCAGCGCAAAACCACCGACGTTTCGTCGGGCGGGAGAGCCAGCCAAATCACCAGGGTTGCCACCACCGAAGCCGCCACGAGCCAGGGCGCGCGACGCGACAGGGCGTCGTACCAGACCGGCGGCATCGCCGAGCCGGGGACGCTCGCGTCGTCGGTGGCGGTGGCTCCCGCGGCGGCGCGATAGGCGGCCAGGGGCCCGGCGGCATCGTCGTTGACCTTGGCGGCCAAGCGGTCCCAGTACGCCGGCTCCGCGGGCAACTTTGGTCGCGGGTGCTCAGACATCAGCGGAGAATACCTCGATCGGCTTGCATGGCGGATTGAATGCGCCCCCGGGCCCGGTGCACGTGGGTACGTACGGTGCCCTCATGGAGGTCGAGCATGGCGGCCGCCTCGACGCTGCTGAAGCCCTCGATGTCGCACAGTCGTACGCACGCCTGCTGCATCGGCGGTAGCGACTCGATGAGGCGCTCGACGTCGCCGGCGACCACGGGGTCGAAATCGCGACCCGCGGGCGGCTCGTCCTCCACGACGGAAAGCGGCGCCAGCGCCGCCCGCCGGCTGTCCTTGCGGATGGCCGTGCGAGCGACGTTGCGCACGATGGAGTAGAACCACGGCGCGAACGGGCGCCGATCGTCGTAATCGCCGAGGGCTCGGACCACCCGGTGGAAGGCGTCCTGGACGATGTCCTCGGCGTCGTCGAGCCCGCGTGCGAACTGCCAGGCGAGGGCGACGGCCGGGCGCAGGTAGCGCCTCGCGAGCCGGTCGAAGGCGTCGTCGTCGCCGCGCTTCGCCGCCCGGGCGAGCTCTTCATCCGTTCGATCCGCCGCATCGCTCATGGCTCCTTCCGGGAAGGATACGCCAGCCGCCCCGGAGTCCGGCCCCGTCGATCAGTGGCGTGGCCCGCGGTGGGACGCCTCGCCGTGACCGCCGCCGGCGCTGCCCATCATGGAATGCACCATCTCGGCGAGCCTTTTCTGCTGCTCTTCGGTGAGCTCCGCCGCGATCACATCGTGCAACCGATGCAGCTCCTGCATGGCGGCGTAGGCGTCGTGCAGCGGCTCGGCCAGCGTCGTGTGCTGCGCCTCGGTCAGCTCGAGGTGCTCGATCATGGCGTGGAAGTGCTCCTCGAGGCTCGCGGCTTCGTGCTGCATAGCCCCGTCGTGGCCGTGCTGAGCATTACCGTGCTGAGCCAGCACGGCGTGACCGGGGTGGATCGCCCCCACAGCGAATACCAGCCCGGTCGCGATGGCTCCGCCCATCAGGGCGCGGTGAATCATGCGCATTGTTCTTTCTCCGTTGTCTGAACGTCGACAGCGCTCCGCCGTGGAGCCGCTTATGGGCCTGTACGCGTGGCACGCTTGAATCGTTGACACGTGGCGATCGGAAACTTCTCCTATCCCTCCGGTCGGGAAGGGCCGGCTGAGAGAGCATCCCGGTCCGGGGGGCCGAAAACGCACTTGCCATCCTCGCAATGCTCGAAGGCGCCGCAATCGTCTCCACCGGAGCACACCGTCAGGCCCTGGCGGAGGAGCTGGTTGACGCACACGATCGCCGTGTTCAGGCAATCCCTGACCTCGACAAAGCTCTCTTCCGTTGGTTTCGACAGGTACTTCTCCAGGGTGAGGTTTTGCAGCTGGTTCAGCTGCATCTGGAAGTAGGAAACGGCCTGGACAGGTGTGACGGTCTGCTGCTCTTGACCCATACGTGCCTCCGGGTTGGGGGTCATCGGTCCGCCGGCGTCGGCCGCGGCGCACCGTGGGTGATCTCGCCATACAGGTGATGCACACAACTTCAGCTATCGAGATGAATCAGCCAGATGTCCTGGATCCTTTCGTGCCGGGAGAACAGCAGCTTGTTGCTGGCGCTGAGCCGCAGACCGGAGAAGGTGGTGTTGGGGCGGGCGCTCTTGGCCACGGGCCGCGTGGAGCCGTCGACGAGCGAGTAGGCGACGAGCTCGTGGATCCGGTCGACGACGGCGACGAGATACAGCTCCCGGGTCTCGGGGTCGAGGACGGCGCTGTGGTCGAAGGCGTTGTCGATTTCCCCGAGCGGGGTGATGTCACCGTCGGTGCCCAGCGAGAGAACCTCGATTCGCCCGGTGGCATCGGGGTTTGACCGTCCACGCAGCACGATGACGGATCCGTCGTCGAGCCATCCGTGAGGGCGCGCCGAGGCGACGGCCTCGCTGGCGAGCAATAGGGATTCATCGCCGCTGTGAAGGTCCCGGCGGAAGATCTCACGGCGGCCGTCGCGGTGGTTCTTCGTGTACAAGAGGAAACGGTCGTCGTTCGACAGCAGCAGATCTTCCAGCCGTATGCCGGGGTCCTCGGCGGCGACGATCTCGTCGTTGGCGAGAACGCCCTCGGGGGACATCCGGGCTGAGCGAATCGTGGTGTTGCCCTCATCGTTGAAGGCGACGAAGAACAGCGTCGAAGAGGTGTGGGCCCAGCGTGCGTTGATGGCGGACCAATCCATCGGAAACAGGCCCCTGGGAGGCGGGCGGAAGCGGTCCGTGACGGCCGCCGTCGAGCGCGTGGTTACGTCCATGACCTGCAACTCGATACGCGCCTCCTGCACCTCCGCATCCCGCTCCGGCGGTGAGATCTTCACGTAGCTGAGGAACCCCGCGTCCGCCGAGAGCAGCGGCCAGAAGCCGTCGTCCACGACGACTCGTTCAGAGGACACGGAAGAGCCGTTGAATGCCCCCACGTAGATCCGCGCGTCCAAGACACCGAGCCCGAGGCTCGGTACCGGCTTGGTACGCTGAAAAGCGATCGTGCCACCTTCGGCTGACAGGTCCGGCCAGAAGTCGTCGAGGGAATCGTGCGTCAATGTGGCTTCATCGCTGCCGGCCGTGTCCACGGAGGCCAGGTTCGCGGTCGAACCCACCAACACCAGGGCCAGCGTTTGCGTGCTAGCCCCTCCCTCCAGTGCGCCGATGGTCTGCGACAGCGTCGTCAGCAAACGCGGTGTGCGATCCCCCAGCTCGAGCGCCCAGACGTCCGACTCGCCGCTTCGATGCGATCGGAAGACGACGTGATCGTTGCCGACCCAGGTCGGGTTGAAGTCCCGCGCCGGCGAATCGGTGAGCCGTTCCTCGCCACTGCCGTCGGGCGCTGAGATCCACAGATCTTCTTGTCCCTCGTGCACCTTCGAATACACGATCAAGGACCCGTCAGGACGCATCCGAGCGCCCGTCCGGGGGCGGTCCTCCAGGGTGAACTCGAGAGCCTGATGGAAGGTGCGTTCCTCGACGTCGAACCGCACCAGAGCGAGTCTTTCGTTCAGATAGATGGAGTCGCCCACCCAGCGATCCAGAGTGATGTCCGTGGAAGACGGATAGATCGCGCTTGCTTCGACCGGACCGCCGAGCATGGGGATTACCTCCAACAGAGTCTCGTTGCCGCGTTCGGTGAGGTACGCGATCTTGGTTCCGTCGGGTGACCAGACCTGTCCGGTGGCGCCGACGAGATCGACGGCGACCTTCTGCTCGTCGCCGCCCGACACTGCACGCACAAAGAGATCGGTGGTCCCGTCGCGGTCCGAGATGAAGGAGAGCCACTGCCCGTCGGGGGAGATGCGGGGCTCCGCCTCGCGGCTCGGCCAGGTCACCGCGGCTCCGATGGACTTGACCGCGAGTGGGGGTCCAGTCCTACCGGAAAGATCGAATATTTGCGAGAGGGCGAGAGCGACGGCGAGAACCGCGGTCGCGCCCGCTACCAGTTTGAGGGCGCTGCTGCTCTCGCCCTCGCCGTGCGCTCCCGCCGGAGCGGCGCCCGTGACGCTTTGAAGCTCGCGAACGATCGCGGCGAGCTCGTCCGCCAGCTCACGGCCCGAGGCGTAGCGGCGCCCAGGCTCCTTGTGTAGGCAGCGGACGATGACCGCCTGCAGGGTGGCCGGGGTCTCCGTGGGAACCGCGGCCCAGTCCGGCTCCTCGCGGATCACCGCGACCATGGTGTCGGCCAGGTTCGCGGCGGTGAACGCCTTGCGGCCGGTGATCATCTCGTAGAGCACGCAGCCGAAAGACCAGATGTCGGTGCGCTCGTCGAGGTCGCCGCCACGTGCCTGCTCGGGTGACATGTACGATGCCGTCCCGAGGATCACGCCGCTGCGCGTCTCGTCGATCGAGATCGTCGGCGTGTGTGACAGGTCCTCTTCGGAGATCTGGGTTCGCAGCGGCTTGGCCAGGCCGAAGTCGAGAACCTTGACGGGGTCGTTCTCGGACCAGGTAATGTTCGACGGTTTCAGGTCGCGGTGGATGATGGACTTGTCGTGCGCCGCCGCCAGCGCGCCAGCGATCTGCACCGCGATATGGAGGGCTTCGTCGACCTCCAGGCGTCCCTTCTGCGCCAGCAGCCGGGACAGCGGCGTGCCCTCGACCAACTCCATGGCGATGAACTCGACGCCGTCCGCGACCTCGAGGCCGTGGATCGTGGCGATGTTCGGATGGTTGAGCGCAGCGAGCAGCTTGGCTTCGCGCTCGAAACGGGCCAGGCGCTCCGGGTCGTCCGCGGTTTCGGCGTGCAGCACCTTGATGGCGACGTCACGGTCCAGGGTCGTGTCCCGGGCCCGAAACACCTCTCCCATGCCGCCCGCGCCCAGCGGCTCGAGGACCTCGTAGTGGCCGAGTGTCTTTCCTACCAATGTGCGATCCCCAGGGTTGCTCGTCACGATTGTGCGCGAGTTTGACGATCGTTGTCCAGGGGGCGCGTATCTTGTGATCTTCAATGCATTTTTCGCGAATGGATACGTAGTATCCCGGATGCGGCGAATCGTGGCCTTCCCGAGGGTCGGAGCCGGTTCTCGACAGGAGTTCGAACCGCCCCTCGCCAGGGCTTTGGAGCCGCGGCGTCAGAGCGCCCGGCGCCGTGGTCGTCGGAGCGGCCTCGTCAGTCGGCGAAAAGCAACTCGAGGTAACGGCGATACTCGGCGAGCTGGCGGGCGATCAGGCCCGGATCCTCGAGCGTGCGCGCGAGGACGAACGCTCCTTCGAAGATGCCGGTATAGAGATCGGCGACCGCTTCCACGTCGAAATCGACCTTCGGCGGGCGAGACTCGATGACCCGGTTCAACTTCTCGATCATCATCTCGCGGGCGGCCAGGATGGAAGAGCGCACGATCTCGTTGGTGTGCTCGTCGTTGAGCTCGCTCTCGTAGCAGAACGTGGCGAAGAGGCAGCCGGGGTGGCTCTCCTCCGTTTCGCGGAAGAGCTCCTCGAAGAGGCCGACGAACAGCAGGAGCTGTTGCAGGGGGTCGCGGGCCAGACGCTCGGCCTTCTCCGTGAACTCGGTCGTCAGCGTCTCTTCGTGCTTGGCGAAACGCTCGACGAGGGCGCGGGCGAGATCGTTCTTGTTGGAGAAGTGATAGAAGAACGCACCTTTCGTGAGCCCTGCCGACTCGATGATCAGGTCGATCGAGGTCGCCCCGAAGCCACGGCGCAGGGTCAGGTCCTGGGTGGCGTCGAGGATTCTCTGGCGCGTCTCCTCGCCTCTGCGCGACAAACGGATCTCCCGGGTTGGGTCTACGCTCGCCGGTTTGTCGCGCACCGCGGGAATCGCGGGCGCGGTTTGCAGCCGGCTTCCGGCTCGATCATAACAGACTGCTTGGTATAGGGAAAATCAGCGCGAAATAGGTGTTCATGCGAAGAATTTCGTGATTCTTCCTTGTTTTTATACCAACTAGTCTGTATAACAGTCGAAGTTGTCAACGTGAAGCCCCGCGGCGCGTTGGATCGCGCCTCGATGATCCGGAGACGAGTGACCATGTGTATGCAGCATTCCCTTCCCGCGTTCGATGCCGAAGTCGCCGAGGGTTTCGGCGACCGGCTCCTGGACATGATCAACGCCGGTTCGTTGTGCGTCATGTTGTCGATCGGGCACCGCACCGGTTTGCTCGACATCATGGGGGTGAGAGAGCCGTCAACGAGCTCGGAGATCGCCGATGCGGCAGGGCTCGATGAGCGCTACGTGAGGGAGTGGCTCGGCGCTCTGGTGACGGGTCGGGTGGTCGACTACGACCCGGAGGCCGGCACCTACACGTTGCCGCCCGAGCATGCCGCGTTGCTCACCCGCGACGGTGCCCTCGGGAACGTCGCCGCGTTCACCCAGTACGTGCCGATGATGGGCATCGTCGAGGACGACATCATCGACTGCTTCCACAACGGCGGCGGCGTACCGTACGAGCGATTCGGGCGCTTCCACGAGGTGATGGCCGAGGACAGCGGGCAGACCGTGCTGCCGTGTCTGATCGACTCGATCCTTCCGCTGGCGCCGGGCCTGGTCGGACGGCTTCGTGACGGGATCGACGTGCTCGACGCCGGTTGCGGCCGTGGCCTGGCTCTGATGACGATGGCCGAAGAGTTTCCGGAGAGTCGGTTCACCGGGTATGACCTGTCGGAGGACGCCATCGGGTGGGCCAAAACCGAAGCTGCGCGCCGGGAACTCGACAACATCTCGTTCGAGGCGCGGGACCTCAGCGACTTCGATCAAAGTGCCGACCCGGAAGCGTTCGATTTCGTCACCACGTTCGATGCGGTGCACGATCAAGCCAGGCCGCTGGCTCTGCTCGGCGGCATCCGGCGGACGCTGAGGCCGGGAGGCACGTACCTCATGCAGGACATTCACGCCTCGAGCGAGTTGCAGGAGAACCTCGATCACCCCGCCGGCCCGATGCTCTACGCCATCTCGACGATGCACTGCATGACCGTGTCGCTGGCCCAGGGCGGCGAGGGGCTGGGAACGATGTGGGGTCGGCAGAAGGCGCGCGAGTTGCTCGATGCCGCAGGCTTCGGCGACGTGGAAATCCATCGGCTCGAGCACGACTTCCAGAACGACTACTACGTGATTGGCGGATAGGTTCTGCCGCCTCGCGTATCGGCCTCCCGCCTCCGCCGTTGCGCTGCACCCGCCTTGACGGCCATCGTGACCGACCGCGCGTTGAATATGTAAGGTATGTCGTGCCGGGGCACGGCGCGGGAATGGTCAAGGAGTCGGTCATGATCAAGTCGGAATCGAAGCGAGGATGCACTGGTGCGGCTCTGGCGGCGCTCGTCGGTTGTCTCGGAATCGGGCTCGTTGCGGCGGTGTCCCAGGTGCAAGACGTCCCGGCTTTCGTCGCGTTTTCCAGAATCGACGAAGCGTGGCCGACGAGCCGCGGGGCCGGAGCGGTCGTGGCCGTTCTCGATTGGCAGTTCGATCTCGATGGCGACCTGGCGGAAAAGTATGTCTCGGCGACGTCGGTCGTTCCCGGGCAAGCCGTCGGCGAGCTCGACCCATGGCACGGCGAGTGGATGGCCGAGCTGGTCCTCACGGTCGCCCCGGAGGCAAGCGTGATGCCGATCCGCGCCCGGCCGCTGTGCGAGGGTGACGACCCGGCCCTGTGTGACCCGCAGGCCTACGAGCGGTACGCGATCGAGGGAATACGCATCGCCGCGGACGCCGGCGCCGTTGCCGTTGCCAGCTCCATGGGCCCGTTGGCGCGCTCGCCCGCGCTGGACGAGGCGGTTGCGTATGCCGAGGCCCGGGGGACGCTATTCATCAATGTTCACCCGGAGTACCGGGTGTACACCGCGGAGTCCTTCGAGGCATGCGAGCCGGGAGAATGCAACGAGAAGATCCTGCGGGCCGGAATCGTCTCGGTGCCGGAGCATCCCGTCGAGGTGGACCCAGCCCGCGATGTACACACCTGGCCCTACCACCCCGACCCCGTGTTCCGTGACGGATGGGGGTTCTCCAACGGGCCGCCGATCATCGCCGGCGTCGTTGCACTGATCAGCAGCGTCGACGGTACGCTCTCCCCCGCCGAGATCAAGCGGATTCTGGTGGATACAGCAACGTCGAGAGACGGCTTTGCGGTACTCGACGCGGCGGCCGCCGTCAGCGCCGCGGCGGGTCAGCTAGCCAGCTCTTTCAGAGTGAGAATCACCGCCACTTTGGCCCCGTCGCTCACCCTGTACAGGCAGGACACCAGCTTGAGCCGGTTGCTCCCTGCGGGCTCGATGGAGCACAGGCGATATGTCAACCGGTCGCGGACGTCGCAATTGCCCAGATAGAAGACGTCACGGGCGAGGGTCGACGACGAGGTCGCCCAATCGTCGACGGCGCCGAATGTCTCCGGGTGGGCGTGCGCCGCGGCGCGCTCGCAGGTGTCGTTGATCAGCGGATAGGCGGCGAAGTAGAGCAGGCTGACGCCGTTGATGTCGTGGTATGGATTGATGGTGTACGGCATCTCCAGCAAGGAGGCGTCGGTCAAAGAGAACGTCTCGCCGCCAAGAGCCATCTCGGCGGCATCGTCATCGCGGATCCGGCGATAGTCGGTGCCGAATGACGGCATGGCGTCGTGCTCGGGAACCGACCGGTCCGGGCCGCATCGGGGCTGGCCGCGACGCAGGTCGCGGTTGCGGTGCCCATAGCGCGCGACCAGGACGGTCATCGTCGACGCCACGATTCGCCTGCCTGCGCCGCGCAATTCATGCTCGGCGAAGAACATCGACGATCCGAACCGGGTGAGATCCGAGCCCAGGCGCAGCCGCTCGTTCTCGCCGTATGCGAAAAGGGGCTCGTTGCCTTCCCAGCGAGCGCGAACGAACGTGGGGTACAGGCGGTTGCCCGCGCCGTCGACGATTGCGTTGGGCCGGCGCCCATGCGCAGCGGCGACACCTTCCCAGTGGAGATCACCCATCTCGCGGAGCAGCCAGCCCTCCGCCAGGCCGCCGACGGCCATTTGGGGCATGCCGACGCGGTACGACCGCTGCGCATCGGGGGGAGTGCCCGCAACGGCGTGATGGTGGCCGTGCCATTCTGGCGGGCGGGCGGTTCCAACGCTTCGGGCGGTCGGTCGCATGTCAGATCTCGCCGAACATGCGCCGCCGGGCGGCTTCGTCGCTCGGCGACTCCGGCCCGTTGGCGATGTAGTCGGGGTTGCGTGACCGGTCCTGCTTCATTGCCGCGAATGCCACCTCGCGACGGGCGTCGGCTTCCGGACCGACCTCGTAGAGGAGGTCGGTGAGCCAGCCGGTTACGCGGTTGATCGCGCCGAAGTACTCGTCGTGCCGCCGCGCGTAGGCGTGCCCGGCCTCGTCGCGATCGGCGAGCTCACCGAGCGAGGCGGTCAGCGCCCGCGCGTCGCGCAGGGTCAGGGCCAGGCCGTTGCCCCATGCGGGGTCGTTCGAGGACGCGGCGTCACCGATCAACACGACGCCGTTCTTGTAGGGGTGCTTCACCCACCTGTCGGCGCCGCTGAACTCCGCCAGGGGGCCGGCGTCCGACGCGTCCGCCAGCCAGTCCTCGGGGACGCCGACCTCCGTGCAGCTGTCAACGAACCGCCGTACGGCGCGCTTCCCGCTCAGCTCCCTGCGGCCACTCTCCAGGCGGTAGATGAAGTAGGCACGGACGCGGCCGGACCCTTCGGGGAAGAGCAGGGCGCCCTCGCCGGCGGAGGAGTCCCGGAAGATGTGAATCGACTCGCTCGGCATCGACGTGTTCTCGAGCAACAATCCCGCGGTCATGAGCCTCTCGGGGGCCATCCACCGCTCGAACCCGCAGGCTTGCCGAACGACCGACTCGCGCCCGTCCGCACCCACGACCAGGTCGGCCTCGAGCGTCGTGGCGCCGTTGCCCGTACTCAGGGTCACCCGAGGCCGGCGGCCCTGCTCGACCGCGCTGACCCGGACACCCCGACGTACCTCGGCACCGGCGCGGGCGGCTGCCGCCAGCATGACCTCCTGCATCTCCGGGTGGTGGAACGTCAGGCACGGGGCGGCGCGAGGCGTGGTTTCGAGCAGGTTGCGGGGCGGACGCTGCTTCCATGAGTGCGATGTCCAGAAGTTGACCGGATGTCCACATTCCGTCTCGAGCAGCTCGTAAATGCCCAGATCCCGGGCCTCGTTGACGCCCCACGGCAGCAAGCCCTCGCCGCGCACGCGGTCGCGAAAGCGCCTCACCTTCTCGAGGACGAGGACCGAAAGGCCGCGTTCCGCCAGGACCTTGGCGACGACGGATCCGCCGAGCCCACCTCCCACCACGATTACGTCGTTTCTCATCGGGTGCCCTCCTTGGCCTCGATGTCGACAATGCGAAGCTCTTGGTGCGGCTCGAACTTCGCTGCGTGCACCAGGATGGCGTCGAGCTGCGCCTCGGCGCTACTGCAGCGGTAGCCGAATTTCGCCTCGACCCGGTCGCCGGCGTGTTGCAGGGCCCGCGCTGCGGTGGCGACGAGCTGGTCGATCGTCATGGTTTCGCCGGCGGCAAAGTAGGATCGCAAGATGGTCGACGGCGAGTAGCAGCGCGTCGTTCCGCCGTCGGGCCACTCGATGGAGAAGTGCAGCTCAGGCATGGGCCATCTCGGGCGTTTCCGGGCGCAGCTCGCGGGACTGACCGGCGAGCCGAAGTTGCAGCGCGCCGTCGTCCGTGACCCGGCCGACCCGGCGACAGGCGACCCCGTGCCGGCGGAACAGGTCGATGACGCGCGCGCGCCGCTTCGATTCGACGCTGAGCAGGAATCCGAAGCTGGGAAACGACAGCAACCAGCGCAACAGATCGACGCCACGGGGGGAGGGGAGGTCGTCGAGATCGAGCACCGCGCCGACCGAAGAACACTCCGCCAACATCGCCAGCGTGCCGACGACGCCGCCGTTGCTGATGTCTTTGGCGCAGTCGCACCAACCGCGCTCGGCGATGGTCGGCAGCAGCCCCGCGAGGAGACGAAGCCGCGCGGGCGGTGTTCCGACGCTGGCGTTCCAGAATGGTTTGTCGCCGCGGTAGTCGCCGTCCAGGTCCACGGCCATGAGGATCTCGTCACCCGGCCGCGCCGTGAAGCTGCTCAGCAGCGAGCTAGCCCGGCCCATGATCGAAACTGCCAGGTGAACACCGTCCCCGCCGGTGATCGTGGTGTGGCCGCCGACGATCGGCACGTCGTACGCCTCGGCAGCGGCCCGCATGCCGTCCCACACCGGAGCAGCGTGTCGGTGGCTCGGCGTCCAGATGACGTCGACCACGGCGATCGGCCGGCCGCCCATCGCGCAAACGTCGCTGACGTTGACCATCACCGCGCTGTAGCCCGCGAACCATGGATCGTCGGTGAGGAAGTCGTCGAGAAGGCCCTCGGCTGCGAGCAGCAGGTGACCGCCGCTGCCGTCATCGATCGCGGCGCAGTCGTCACCGATCGGCACGCCCATCGCCGACCCGCTCGCCGGCGCGTAGCAGCGGGAGATCCCGAGCTTCGCCTGCACTGCCGGCGCGCGGTCGAGCGCATCGACGATCTCCGCCAGAGATCGCCCGCGTTCGCTGTCGGCAGATCGGGTATCGAGGCTCATGAGGCGATGAGCTCCAGGTCCCGGTCAGCCGGTACGTCTTCCGGTGGATAGAAGGCCAGGTCGGCCTTCATCTTGGTGTGCGGCAGGCCGTGGCGGCTCACCGACTCCAGCGAGCGCCAGTGGAGGCGTTCGAAGAACGGCACGTTACGGTCCTGCACCTCCGCCAGGAACGCCGTGCATCCGATGCGCGCCGCCGTCGACACCGCCTTGAAGATCAGTCCGGCACCGATCGAACGGTTGGCCCAGAAAGACGGGTGGCCGTTGCGCTGGGCCACCCCGGGGCTGATGCGGGTGACGCGGCGAAAGGCGCGGTGGACACAGAGACGGCTTCCCCACCACACTCCGGGGGACCGCTCATCGATGCGAACCGCGCCGACGATCCGATCCTCCATTCCCATCACCAGCGAGCTGCAGATGATGGGAATCATGCCCTCGTCGTAGCGATCGACGTCCGTCCGGCGGAAGACCCGTTGCTCCTTGCAGAACACCGAACGGCGCAGCGCGAAGAAGGCCTCCAGCTCGGGCCCGCTCCGGGCCACCTTGTAGACGTAGTCGCAGCAGGTCTGTCGCCTCGGTTTGTAGCTCTCCATCCCGATCATGGCTCAGCTCTCGAATGTCGACAGCGGAGAGCAGGCGCCGCACTTGCCGCAGCCCGCCTTCAACGTGTCGGAGGTCATCCGGGCCTCTTTGAGCATCCGGCCGAGCGGCTCGAGGACGGCGGCCATCATCTCGCTGCTCGGCGATGGGTGCCCCTCGAGCGGCGTTCCGGTGAGAGGCACGAACGGCACGACGAACGGGTAGACGCCGACGTCGATGAGGCGACGGCAACCGGCGAGCAACGTCTCGACCGAGTCGCCGAGACCAGCCAGGATGTAGGTGCTGACCTGTCCTCTGCCGAACACGCGGACGGCGGCGCGGTAGGCCTCGAAGTAGTACGCGACCGGCACCTCCGCCTTGCCCGGCATGATGCGGACGCGTACATCCGGGTCGAACGCTTCCAGGTGCATGCCGAGCGCATTGACGCCGCAAGAACGCAAGCGTCGGAACCAGGCGAAATCGTCCGGCGGCTCGCACTGGGCCTGAATCGGCAGCCCGGAGGCGGCATCGATCGCGGCCGCGGCTTCGCACAGGATGGACGCCCCGCGGTCGGGCGTGGGGGGCGTTCCGGTTGTCAGGACCACGTGGCGCACGCCGTCGAGGCGGCGCGCCGCGGCAGCGACCTCGGCGAGCTGCGCAGGGGTCTTCTCGGCAATCGTGCGGTCATTCCGGAGCGATTCGCCGATGGCGCAGAACTGACAGGCCGTCGCCCGGTCACCGTAGCGGACGCACGTCTGTCGAACGGTCGTGGCGAGGACGTCGCGAGCGTGGAGCTGCGCGATCTTCCAATACGGGATGCCGTCCGTCGTCTCGAGACCGTAGAAGCGCGGCTGCGGCGGAAACGACACGGTCCCGATCCGGTCGCCGCGACGGATCAGCACCGCCGTCGTGCCGTCGCCGCAAAGCTCCGCGTGATAGGCGTGGTCGTCGCCCGCGACGGCGTCGGCGCCCGGGCCGCTGTGGACGGGCACCATCACCGTCGTACCCAGTACGTTGACGGCCTTGTGATCGGTCGGCCCGGCGCCACCGCGGCGGCCGGGTACGCCGCCCTCGGCGCCCAACCTTATGCCGCGCGTCTGCAGCTCAGAGATGAGGTGCTGACGACGGCTGATGATCGTCGACGGAAAGTCCAGCGACGCTGTCATGGCCCTCTGCTCCCGGCGGCTGCGGGGCGTCCGCCCCTGCCGCCGTGTCGGTGTGAGAAGTGGTTACCGGTCGCGACGTCTTGTCGATGTGCAAGGAGAACAGGTCCGGCCGGGCGTAGTGGCCGACGCAATCCATCATTCGCTTGCGCTTGGCGATCAGCGAGAAGTCGAGGTCGGCGATCGCCATGCCTTCGCCTTCGCGCACGGGCTCGCACAGATGGGAACCGTCGGGCGCGATGATCGCCGTGTAGCACCCTTGCCGAAGGGTTCGTTGGAGCTTCTCGTCCGGCGTGATCGCAGCGATCTGCTCGTCGGTCAGCCAGCCCGTCGCGTTGATGACGAAGCAGCCGGACTCGAGCGCGTGGTGACGCATCGTCACCTCCATCTGCTCGGCGAATATCGGACCTACCATCGACCCGGGGAACTGCGAGCAATGGATTTGCTCGTGCTCCGCCATCAAGGCGAATCGGGCTAGGGGGTTGTAATGCTCCCAGCAGGCGAGGGTGCCGATGCGACCGACGCTGCTCTCCGCGACGCGCAGGCCGCTGCCGTCGCCGCGCCCCCAGATCATGCGCTCGTGATAAGACGGCGTGATCTTTCGCCGCTGCAACAGCAACGAGCCGTCGGCGTCGAAGATCAGCTGGGTGTTGTACAACGTGCCGTGATCGCGTTCGTTGACCCCGATGACCAGTACCATCCCGTGCCGGCGCGCCGCATCGGCGAAGGCCTCGACCTCCGGTCCCGGCACGGCAACCGCTTCCTCGTAAAGACGCATGTGCTCTTTCCCGGCCAGGACCGGGGGAAGCACGAACGAGAAGTACGGATAGTAGGGAACGAACGTCTCGGGGAAGACCGCGATCCGGACGCCTTGATCGGCGGCCTTCCCCACGGCGGTGAGTACCCGGTCCACCGTTCCCGAGCAGAGCTCGAGGTCGGGAGCGAGCTGTATCGCCGCTGCTTTGACGTTCGTCATCGGGATCCCCCTAGACCGTCCAGGAGTCGATGACGACGGCGCCGTCTCGGCGGTGCAGCAGGATGATGTCGAGGACGTCGAGCGGGTTGATCGGCGTGATGCCCTCGATGAACGCCTTCTCCGACTGCCCGTACAACGCCTGGGTCGAGAACCGGCAGCCGTACACCTTGCCGCCCTCCTGCATGAACTGCTCGAGGCGCTGGTTGACGAACAGATGGCCCGGAAAGGCCTCGTCCCCCAGGGTCGGGAAGCCGCGCTGGAAACCCATCGTCACACCCGGTCCATACAGCAGGATCGAGGTTTCGAAGCCCTTCCGCTGCAGGCGGGTTGCCGTCAAGGTATTGACGATCGAGATCGAGCCCTCGAATGCCACCGTATGGAAGGTGACCAGGGCTTTCTGCCCGTCCTCCGCCTGGACGTCCTCGAAGACCTTTTCTTCGTAGTCGACAAGGAAGTCACCGGGTTGGTGTGCAGCGCGTTCTACTTGAGGCATGTTTCCTCCTCTTGTTGGTTGCTACGGGTTGTTGCGGCTTCTAAGCGGACACCCGTCATCGGGATCCCTCGCGGCCTTCGTGGGGAATCAGGGGCGCGACGGCGTCGCGCAGCTTGGCCGTGTTGAACGGCTTGATGAGCAGCCCTCCGGCGCCCGCTTCGCGGGCGACCTGTACGGTCTCCCGGTACGAGGCCTTTCCGGTCATCAGCAGGACGGCGACGTTGGTCGTCACCGCGTCGGCCCGCACGGCCCGGGTGAGGGCAAGACCGTCCGGCCCACCGAGTACGAGGTCGGTGATCAACAGATCGATGCGGTTCGCGGCGAGAATGTCGAGTGCCTCGGACGCGTCTTTCGCCTCGAGGACCCGCCCGATGGGGAGGTCCATGCGCTGCAGGGACCGGCGCACGTAGCGGCGCATGTCGGGGTCGTCGTCGACGACCAAGACGCTCGCCACATTGGAGGCATGGGCCGAAGCCGGATGCTCCGCCGGTGCGGCGGCCCGGCGTAGCAGGTCGACCTCGAGCTCCACGTCGCCGCTCAGCTTTCGCGGTCGCTGGGATGCCGTGGTCTTGGGGTCGCCGCTTGGGCTCGGGTCTTCGGGGCGCTTGGTCATCGAGAGCTCCGGTTGTCGTTGTGTGCAGGGTGTACCGAATCGCTTCGCCCCTGCGCGTCGCCGCGTCCCGAACGTCGCTCCGCAGGTCCCGTGGGACGCAGGGGCAAGGATTCGGGACGAATCGACGGCCGAACGGTGGCCCCGAAAGGCACACTCTTCGGACACGCGACGACGGCTTACCCGACGGTTGCCGTTGACGCGGGCCCCGGGGGAGACGAACCTGACCGGGGATATCGGGCATCGCGAACGGCAGCAGGCTCGGAAGAACGATGTGAACGGCAGCAGACTCAGAACGTCGATTGCGCTCGCGTCGATTTGGTCCTCGTTGTTCGTCCTCGATGCAGCGACTGCACAGACGCTCGACGGCGAACCGGCGGGTGAGCGAGGCGGCGAGCTGCCGAGCTTCGTGCACGAGGTCTGGACGGCCGAAGACGGTCTTCCGGTCAACTCGATCAACGGGCTCGTGCAGAGCCGCGACGGCTACGTGTGGGCAGCCACGTTCGATGGGCTCGTCCGCTTCGACGGCGTTCGCTTTACCGTGTTCAACACCGGCAACTCATCGGGATTGCCGAGTAATCGGATCGTCGACATTCACGAGGCGCCGGACGGCGTCCTGTGGTTGCGCAGCGAGCAGGGCTACGTGGTGCGGCTGGCCGGTGGGCGGTTCACCACGATTGCGCTCGACGAGGAAGCTCCGGGCAATACCGGCAATCGTGTCTACATCGATCCCCAGGGGCGCGTATGGGTCGGCACGGCGTACGGCTTCGGAGAGATTCGCGGCGACAGGTTCGAGGCGGTGGCCCGCGAAACGATCGCGGACCCGGTGGAAGCGCTATACCGGAGCGTTGCGGGGACCCTGTGGATTGGGGCGGGGCGGCATGTCTACGCCTACGCGGACGGTGTCGTGCGTCAGATTACCGATCCCGAAGCTCCCCTCCGGTGGAGCATCCGCGCCTTGTATGAGGATCCTTTCGGCTCTCTGTGGATCGGCACCGTCGGCGGGGCCTACCGGTACCGGGACGGGAGAATCGAGGATCTGGGCGTGCCGTACTCCGGCGTCCGCGAGTTCCTGACGCACTCGAGCGGCGGGCCCACGTGGTTGACCTCCGGGTCCGGCGCGTATCTGGTTCAGAACGACCGTCTGACGCGCGTCTCGGAAGGCTACATCGGGCCCGTCCGTCAGCGACTGATTCAGGAAGATGAAGAGGGCCGGGTCTGGCTCGCTGCAGGTGGCGAGTTGATCGTCGACGGCCGGGAGGTCTTTCGTCTCACCGAGCCGACGCCGCAGGGAGACGAGCGCGATGTCGGCATCATCGCTCTCCTGCGCGATCACGAGGGCAGCATCTGGCTCGGGACCGCCGCCAACGGTTTGCACCGGCTCAAGCCGTCGCTGTTCAGCGTTTTCAGCGAGCCGGAAGGGCTCTCAGGACGCAACGTGTACGGGGTTGTCGAGGACCCGTCGGGTGACGTTTGGCTCGGCGTTTGGGGAAGCGGCGTCAGCCGCCTGCGGAACGGCCGGGCCACCAACTTCAGAAGCATTCAGGTCGGATACTCGTCGCTGGTCTTGGGTCTGGCGGCAGATCGCGAGGGGCATCTCTGGCTGGGTGGCGGCGCCGCGGTGTGGCGTTGTGACCTACCGGATCTGACTGATTGCGAGCGGGAAATAACCAGCGGCGGAACCGAGGTGCGGGCGATTTTTCAGGACGCATCCGGCGACATTTGGGCGGGGACCGGCGGCGGCCTTTTTCGCCGGCACGAAGGCGAATGGAGCCTCGTTACGGAGGTCTCGACAGGTGCCGATGCGACGGTGCGCATCATCATCGAAGCGGCCGATGGCGCGCTATGGATGGGTACGAGCGGGAGTGGTGTTCTGCGGCTCGAAGGGGCCGAGGTCGAGGCGTTTACCGAGGAAGACGGTCTTCCCGGGAACGTGATTCGGGCGCTTTATCAGGATGCAAGCGGCTGGGTGTGGGTGGGGACCGAGGGGCGCGGGCTCGCCCGCATCGATGCGGTGACGGGGGACATCGTCTCGTTTCGTGCGCAGGACGGCCTGTTCGACGAGGGCATCCACATGATCATCGAGGACGACTTCGGTCGTCTGTGGATGAGCACCAACCGGGGCATCTTCTGGGTCAGCCGCGACGAGCTTCTGGCGTTCGCCGATGGAGAGGTCGATAGCATCCGATCGACCGCGTACTCCGAGCGTCACGGCATGCGCAATCGGGAAGCGAACGGCGGGTTCCAGCAGGCGGGCATGAAAACGGCGGATGGGCGGCTCTGGTTTCCTACGCAGGACGGGGTCGTCATCGTTGACCCGGCGGACCTGTCGCGCAACGCCGTGCCCCCCTCGGTGGTCATCGAACGTTTGGTGACCTCGGAACGGTCGCTGGACGTGGGTGCGGACACGATCGAGCTGGGCGCTTCGGAGCGCGACCTGCAGATCGACTACACCGGGCTCAGCTTCATGGCGCCGGAGAACATGCGGTTCCGCTATATGCTCGAGGGATACGATCCCGGCTGGGTGGACGCGGGCAACCGGCGGATCGCGTTCTATACGCGGGTGCCGCCCGGCGATTACACGTTCCGTGTCATCGCAAGCAACGATGACGCCGTTTGGAACGAGCAGGGGGCGGCGGTGGGCGTCGTCATCGCGCCCTTCTTCTACGAGAGCACGCCGTTCCGCGCCGGCGTCGCGCTGCTCGCCTTGATGGCTGCCGTGGCCGGGTACCGGCTCCGGGTTCGGAGCCTGCACGCCCGGGGCCGCGAGCTCGAAGAGGTGATCGCCGCGCGGACCGAGGAGCTGTCGCAACGTGAGAACACCCTCGAGTCGCAGAACGCCCAGCTGGAGGCCCAGGCGGAGCGCCTCGAGGAGCTCGATCGGGCCAAGTCCCGTTTCTTCGCCAACGTTTCGCACGAGTTCCGCACTCCGCTGACACTCACGATCGGGCCGCTCGAGGACCTGCAGGCGGGGCTACGCGGGCCGATTGGCGATCAGGCCTCGACCGAGATCGATCTCGCCCTGCGCAACTCGCGGCGACTCCTGCGGTTGGTGAACCAGATCCTCGACGTGGCGAAGCTCGAAGCCCGCGAGCTGCGGCCGCGAATTCGCGAGGATGACGCGGCCGAGCTGGCCAGGACGCTCGGCGACAGCTTCATGCCGCTGGCGGAGCGCAAGAAGATCGATTTCCACGTCGAGGTTCCGGATCGAACGGTCTGCCTTTTCATCGACGCCGACCTGATCGAAAAGTCGCTTGCCAACTTGCTCTCGAACGCCTTCAAGTTCACGCCCGAGGGCGGGGCGGTACGCTTCACGTTGGAGGAGATCGAGTCCGACGGGGTGGGCCCGGGTCGGGTCGAGCTCGCCGTGCGCGATACCGGGCCCGGGATCGAGTCGGAGGCGCTCGAGGACATTTTCAAGCGCTTCTACCAGGTCGAGTCGACGACCGAGCACGGGCAGCCCGGCACGGGGATCGGCCTGTCGCTGGCCAAGGAGCTGGTCGAGCTTCACGGAGGGTCGATCCAGGTCGAAAGCACGCCGGGATTCGGCAGTACGTTCACCGTGCTGATGAGGTGTGGCTCCGCCCACCTGGATCCCGACTGGTTTCAGGCCGATGGGGTCGAGCGCCGCCCGCCTGCGGCGGCGGCGGTTCCGCCGGAGCTCACATCTGAGGCGCCGGTTGGCGATATTGCCGAGCGTCGCGCCGCGGTGAAGCAAGTCGACGCGCCGAAGAGCCTCGACCCGGAGGGCGACCAAACCACGATCCTCGTGGTCGAAGACAACGACGAGGTCCGGGCTTTCGTGACTCGCCACCTGGAGTCCCGCTACCGGGTGCTTCAGGCGACGAGTGGTCGCGACGGACTCGAGGCGGCCGCCGCAGAGCTTCCGGACCTGATCGTGTCCGACGTCATGATGCCCGGCGGAATGGACGGCTTCGCCCTCTGTGCCGCGCTCAAGGCCGACCCGGCCCTCGATTTCATTCCGGTCATTCTGCTGACCGCGAGGGCTTCGGACGAGGCGAAGCTGCGCGGCTTGCAGGGTGGCGCCGATGACTACGTCACCAAGCCGTTCGACTTCGATCTTCTGGAGGCCCGTATCGACAACCTCGTCGGCTCGCGCCGGCGGCTGCGGGAGCGGTTGCGGAAGGAAACCTTGCTCCGTCCGGCCGCTCCGGAGGCGCAGTCGGCGGACGAACGTTTCTTGGCCGAAGTCGGCGCAGTGGTCGAGGCGCATCTCGACGATGAGGACTTCGACGTCGATCGTCTCGCCGAGGAGCTGGGCTACAGCCGCTCGACGTTGTATCGCAAGCTGGAAGGACTTACCGACGAGTCGCCCGCTGAGATCGTCCATAATGCCCGGCTCGACCGGGCCGCCCAGTTGATCGACGGACGGGCGGGCAACATCAGCGAGATCGCGTACGCCGTCGGCTACAAGAGCGTGTCCCATTTCAGCCGACGTTTTCGCCAGCGCTTCGGCGCTCCGCCCTCGCTGTGGCGAGGTCCTTCCGACGACGAGGCGGCGGCGCGCTAGATCGAACCGCGAGTGCGGGGAGAGGGCGTTTGCGTTTCTTTGGTGGGTACCGAATTTCCCGGGAACTTTTATTTATACTCATGCGTATATATACGAAACAAGAGTTATGGGCGGACAGGCGCCCACCGAATGGGAACGGGACATGTCGAAGAAGCCGATGAAGCCGCATTGGTTGCAGATACTCCTCGCGGTCGCCGACGGGCCGCAGCACGGCACCGCCATCATGGAGGAGGTGCTGGAGCGAACGGAGGGGTCGATGAAGCTCTGGCCGGGCACGTTGTACGGCTCGCTCCGGGAGCTCCAGGCCGAGGGCTGGCTGCGGGAGACCGAAGCGCCGGAGGGCGCCCCGACGGAAGGCGGCAAGCGCCGCTTCTACGGAATCACCCCCGAGGGCACGGAAGTCCTGGCCGTCGAGATCACCCGGCTCGAGTCGTTCGTCTCCGCAGCGCGGGCCAAGCGGGTCGTCGGGGTAGGGGGGCGCGAATGACTCCGCGAAACGGTGAGAACGGGCAGCAGAGGAGGGAGATCCGGCAGCAGAGCGGCGAGGTCGGGCCACAGAGCGGCGGGGGCCGACCACAGAGCGGCGACAAGCGGCGGCGCGCGATCGGCCGACGATACCGGCGGCTTCTTCGCTTCTTCTTCCCCGCCGCGGTCCGGGCCCACGATGGCGCCGACATGGAGGCGACGTTTCTGCGCATCCTCGAGATCGAGCGCAACCGACGTGGTCGCATCGGCGTGGCATTGGCGTGGATCGGTGCCGTTGGCGACGGCATCCGCCGAGGATGGCTGGGTCGGCGCAACACGACTCCGAGGGCGACTCGTTCCGACGGTCGCTGGTCGTTTTCGCGGGCGGGCGTCTCGCTGCTGGACGCGAAGCTCGGCGTCCGCATGCTCGCCAAGAACCCGGGGTTGACCACGGTGGCGGTCTTCGCGCTCGCCGTCGGCATTCCGATCGGCCTGGCGCCCCGGCATCTGTTTCGCGCCATGGAGGCCCCCCTGCCGGTGCCGCAAGGCGACCGGGTGCTTCTGTTGCGGCACTGGGACGTCGAGGCCAACCGAGCGGGTGCGACGACGTACTTCGACTACCTCCGCTGGGGGGACGGAGCGTCGGGGTTCGGCGAGCTCGGGGCGTTCCGGCGCGGATCGATGAACGTCGGCGTCGGCGAGGGCGACGCGGCGCCCGTGTCCGGCGCAGAAATCACCGCTTCGAGCTTCGGTGTCCTGCGGGTCACGCCGTTGCATGGACGCGCGCTGGGCGACGACGACGAAGTGATCGGCGCGCCGAACGTCGTCGTGATCGGCCACGACCTGTGGCAGGCGCGCTTCGGCGGCGATCCCGACATAATCGGCCGGTCGATCCATGTGTCGCAGATCCCTCACACCGTCGTCGGGGTGATGCCCTCGGATTTCCGCTTTCCGATCAACGAACAACTGTGGCTGCCCCTACGCGAGCAACCCACGGGCGTACCGGTGAACCAGCGGTCGCTGACCGTTTTCGGCCGCCTGGCGGAGACCTCGACGGCGGCCTCGGCAGAAGCGGCCTTGCGAGCCGCGGGAGAGCAGGTGAAGGAGGAACACGCGAGCACCTACGCGCGGTTGAATGCCGAGGTCGTGCCGTTCTCCCACGTCGCCTTTGGCTTTCCCAAGGGCGGCGCATTGGCGACGCCGGAGTTCTACTTCGGCCAAACGTTCACGCTCGTGCTGCTGGTCATCGCCTGCGCCAACGTGGCGATGCTGATGTTCGCCCGCGCCGCCACGCGCAGCTCCGAGTTCGCTGTGCGGACCGCGCTGGGAGCAAGCCGGGCGCGGGTGGTGACCCAGATGTTCACCGAGTCGCTCGTTCTGGCCGTGCTCGCGGCGGGGGTGGGTCTGACCGTCGTCGACCTGATCGCCGATCGGCTCGCCCACCTGGTCATCGGCCAGATGCCCTATTGGATCGACCTGGGAATGACCTGGTGGACGAGCATCTGGGCGGTCTCGCTGGCGGTGCTCAGCGCCGGAATAGCCGGCGTCATTCCGGCGCTGCGGGTGACGGGAAAGAGACTGCAGCGCGATATTCAGCGGGCCTCGGCCGGTTTCTCGGGTGTCCGGCTCGGCGGCCTCTCGAGCGTGCTGATCGTCGCCGACGTAGCAGTTTCGGTGGGGGTCGTCGGACTCGCGGTGGCTCTGTCGGGCATGCTGCGCGACGCGCGCGTCGCGGACGAGGCCGTGGGAATCCCGGCAAATGAATACCTCGCGGTGGAGCTACGCCTGTCCTCGATCGAGTCGGAGGGCGCGACCGATACCGGCAACGACGCGTTCCGTGCTCGCCTCGGAGCCACGGTGCAGGAGCTCGTCGGTCGCATCGAGGCGGAGCCCGGCGTCAGGGCCGTTGCGGTCGCGGATGCGTTGCCGCGCATGAACCATCGCATCCGTCGGGTCGAGATCGAGGGCGAGCCGCTAGTCGAGGATTTCGAAGGGCATCGGGTGCGGCGAGCGACGGTCGACGTCGGCTTTTTCCGCGCCCTGAACAAGCCGGTGCTGACGGGGCGCGATTTCGACGGCCGGGACCTCATCGGTCGTCGCACCGGCGTGATCGTCAATACGAATTTCGTCACCAAGCTGCTGGGCGGGGAGGATCCGATCGGCAAGCGATTTCGCTACCGAACGGGCGAGGGGCCGGGGTCCGGCCCCTGGTACGAGATCGTCGGCGTGGTCGGCCCCCTCGGCATGCATGTGCTGCAGCCGGATGAAGACGAGGGGATCTACCACGCGGCCGCGCCGGGCGAGTTTCATCCCGTCCAGATCGCCGTTCATGCGGGCGGTGATCCGGCGTCGCTGGCGCCACGGTTGCGGCGGTTGACCCAGGACGTGGACCGGCTTGCGGTGGTGGTCCCCCCGGTGTTGCTGTCTGACGTCTACGAGGGCGACTGGTACTTCCTCTCGGCGCTGGCGCTGGGCATCGTCGGGTTCGTCGGCATCTTGCTGGCGCTTGCCGCTTCCGGCCTATACGCGATCATGTCGGTGACCGTGGCCCAGCGGACCCGCGAGATCGGCATCCGCACCGCGCTCGGCGCCCGACGTGGCGACGTCGTGATGGTCGTGGCAAGGCGGGCGATCGTACAGCTGGCGGTCGGCGTGGCCCTCGGCATGCCGCTCGCCGCCTACTTCTTCCGCGCCGAGCATCCGGAATCCACTGTGGCGGCCTTCGTCGTCGGCCTTGCACCGGGTATCGCGGTGATGGTGGGCGTCGGTTTGCTGGCGTGCGGTGCGCCGACGCTGCGGGCGTTGCGGGTCGTGCCGACCGAGGCGCTGCGGTAGCCGGCCCCGAGAGCGGGCCCTGCGCCCGGCCGCCGCTCGTTATCGGGCCCCGATCAACGCGTTGATCTGGCGCAGCGCCGCGTCGATCTTCATCTCGATCGCGACCTCGCCGTAGGCGGCTGAAGCTCGCGACGGGTCACCGGAAACGCCGCTGCCCTCGAAGCCGCCGCCCGGGGCGCGCAAGTCGTCGCGAATGTGTTGCGGGGCGACGAACATGAGCTGCGAGGTGTCGCGGATGCCCGCGTGGCTGCCGATGGTTTCCCGGGTTTCGCCCTGGCTGATGAGCCACTCGTTGACCCCGTTGGCGCCGTAGTAATCGCCGACGAAATGAACCCGAGCCGGGCCGTCGGCCCATTCCGTGTTGAGCGTCTCCGAGACCTCTCGCATGCCGCGCTGATTGCCGCCGCTGTCGCCGATGAAGACGATGTCGGTGAACCCGTGCACCGCCAGGCTGCGGGCGGTGAACTCGAGCAACGACATGAAGTGCTCCTGCGGCAGCGTGATCGCACCCGCGTACCGCATGTGCCCCGACGGCGGGTCGACGTCGCCTTCCGGAACGTAGGCGATCACCGGGGCGACGAGCGCGTTGCCCAAACGACGCGCGATCTGCTCGGCGGCGTAGCGGACGATGAACTTGTGCTTGCCCAAGACCATATGCGGGCCGTTTTGCTCGGTGCCGGCGGTGGCGACGATGGCCGTTGTGGTTCCGTCGGCGATCAGGTCGCGGACCTCGACCCATGTGTGCTCGTCGAGAAACACCGTATCGGGCGCCTGGGCCGCAGCCGGCCCGATGGACAGGATGCACAGCGTCATGGCAATGGCGACCATCGCCCACGTCTCTACCGGATACAGCGTGGTCGTGATTGCCGCTGCTGCCGGCCTGGTTGTCTTGTCCCATGTCTTGTTTGCCATCGATCAGCCTCGCCGGAGTCTCGGACAGATGCCCGTGTGTCGAAAGTTCGGCCAGACGATAGGACAAACCGCCGGCGAAGGCACGGATCCAGCCGACCTTCTCGAGCAGGCCCCGGTGATCGAACCCGCTTTCCTGCGTATACTGGCGCCACGATGAACAGGGTCGCGGCGACATTTTTGGCGGCGTCCGCGCTTTGCGTCGGCCTTGCCGGCAGCGTGATCGCGGAGCGGTCGACGGCGACGAGCACGCTTCGCGCGTCGTTGCCCCTGCGTGCGCCCGCGCCAACTCCCGGATCGCTCACGCCACACCGGGAAGCGCTTGCGCCGCCCTCCGCCGGTCTCATCCCTCTCGAGTCGTCGCAATCCCCGAACGTCCTGATCGGGCGGTACTGCCTGCGTTGCCACAACGACGATGCGGTGACGGCGGGTTTGTCGCTCGAGTCGTTCGACGTAGCCGCGGCCGCCGAGCGTGCCGAGCTCGCCGAGAAGGTCATTCGCAAGCTCAGGACCGGCATGATGCCACCGCCGCCCGCACAAAGGCCCGCAGCCGAGGAGTACGCGATGCTGCTGGCTGCCCTCGAGACGACGATCGATAGCGCCGCCGCAGCCGACCCGGAGCCCGGCAGCCGTACATTTCAGCGGCTCAATCGAGCCGAGTACACCCACGCGATTCGCGACATCCTCGACCTCGACATCGAGGCCGGCGACTACCTGCCGCTCGATACCAAGAGCGCAAACTTCGACAACATCGCCGACGTGCAGTCGCTGTCGCCGACGCTGATGGACGCGTACCTGCGCGCGGCCAGCGAGGTCAGTCGGCTTGCCGTCGGTGACCCGGACGCGACCACCAGCGACGCGACCTACCGCGTCTCGCGCTGGGAGTCGCAGCGGGATCATATCGAAGGGGCCCCGCAGGGCACCCGCGGCGGCGTCTCGGTGGTGCACAACTTTCCGGCGGACGGTGACTACGTCGTGAAGGTGTCGTTCCATCACGAGACCACGGGTGCCCTCTTCGGCAACGGTCGCGGCGCGCTGCACACCGCCGAGGGCGAAGAACAGATCGAGATATCGATCGAGGGCGAGCGCGTCGCTCTCCTCGAGCTCGGTCGCTGGATGCACGCGTCTGACCCGGATGGCGTGACGCTGCGGACGGAGCCCTTCGCCGTGCGCGCCGGTCCGCGGCGGATCTCGGCGGCGTTCATCACCCGCTTCGAGGGGCCGGCGCAGGATCTGATCTCACCGCACGACTGGTCCCTGTCGAGTACCAGCGTTGCGGGTGCCTACGGCATCACCAGCTTGCCGCACCTGCGGGACATGGTGATCAGCGGCCCCTACGACACGACGGGAGTATCCGAAACCCCGAGCCGTCGGCGGATCTTCAGCTGCCGGCCGGGTGCCGGCGCGGACGGAACCGCCTGCGCAGAACAGATCCTGCGCGATATCGGTGGCCTGGCGTACCGGCGGCCGTTGACCGACAGCGACCTCGCCGACTTGCTGGGGTTCTACCGGTCCGGGGCAGCTTTGCGTGGCTTCGAGGGAGGGATTCAGACGGCCCTCGAGGCGATCCTGGCCAGCCCCCATTTCGTTTTTCGTATCGAGCAGGTTCCGGTGGGCCTCGATGGCGCCGGCGTCTATCCGCTGCGCGACATCGACATGGCCTCGCGGCTCTCGTTCTTCCTTTGGAGCTCCGTCCCCGACCGCGAGCTGATCAACGCCGCCGTGGCCGGCGAGCTCTCGCACCCGGAGGTCCTGCAGGGCCAGGTTCGTCGGATGCTCGCCGATCCGCGCGCCGAGGCGATGGCCAGCCGTTTCGCCGGGCAGTGGCTGCGCTTGCAGGATCTCGACAAGATCCACCCCGACGTGCGCGAGTATCCGGACTTCGATGAGCAACTTCGAGCAGCGATGCGGCGAGAGACCGAGCTCCTGTTCTGGAACCTCCTGCGCGAGGACGGCAGCGTTCTTGCGCTGATTGACGCCGACTACACGTTCGTCAACGAGCGGTTGGCGAAGCACTATGGCATCCCGAACGTCACCGGAGGCGAGTTCCGCCGGGTGGAGCTTCCGGGAGATCGGCGCGGGTTGCTCGGGCAAGGCAGCATTCTGACCTCGACCTCGCACGCATCGCGAACGTCGCCGGTTTTGCGTGGCAAGTGGGTGATGGAGGTGCTGCTCGGCAGTCCGCCGCCGCCGCCGCCGCCGGATGTCCCGGACCTCGAGGAAACCGCAGACGTCGGCAGCGGGCGCGGGTTGACGGTCAAAGAACGGATGGAAGAGCACCGGGCGAACCCCGCCTGCATGTCGTGCCACCGTGTGATCGATCCGCTCGGGTTGGCCCTGGAGAATTTCGACGCTACCGGCGCCTGGCGGATCAAGGACAACGGCGCCCCGGTGGACGCGACCGGCGTGCTGTTCGACGGCACCGTGATGGATGGCGCCGAGGGACTGCGGGCCGCCTTGCTGGCCCGGCCGGAGGCATTTCTGGCGACGTTCACCGAGAACCTGATGGCGTACGCCACCGGACGCCGGGTGGAGTACTACGACATGCCGACCGTGCGCGACATCCTGCGCCGCGCGGGCGAGGAGGACTACCGTCTGTCGAGCCTGGTGCTGGGTGTGGTCAACAGCCCGGCGTTTCGGATGAGCTCGCTGGAGGCCACGGAAGCCCTTCCGGCAGGGAGCGCCCCCGGGCGACAATGACGGACGCGAACGAGGGAACGGGAGACACAGCATGGAGTTCGTGACAGGCAAGCACATACCCCGGCGAACGTTTCTCCGCGGCGCCGGAGCCACGGTGGCGTTGCCGTTTCTCGAAGCCATGGTCCCCGCCGGAGGGACATGGGGCCGACGTCGCGTCGTGGAGGATCCGACCCGCTTGGTGTGCGTCGAGATCGTGCACGGGGCGGCGGGCAGCAGCGAGTACGGTGCGGCGCAGAACCTCTGGTCGCCGGCCGCGACCGGATCCGACTTCGATCTGACGCCGAGCGCGCTCAGTCCGCTGGAGCCGCTTCGCGAGTACCTGACGATCGTCAGCAACACCGACGTGCGCCAGGCAGAGGCATTCATTCCGAAGGAGATCGGCGGCGACCATTACCGGTCGAGCTCCACCTTTCTGACGCAATCGCATCCGAAGCAAACCGAGAGCTCGGATCTGCACGTCGGCACGTCTCTGGACCAGCTCTACGCCCAGCAGTTCGGCCAGGAAACGCCGATTCCGTCGATGCAGCTATGCATCGAGAACGTCGATTTGGCGGGTGGGTGCGCCTACGGCTACTCCTGCGCCTACAGCGACACCATCAGCTGGGCCTCGCCCACGGAACCGGTTCCGATGGTGCGCGATCCGCGCGTCGCCTTCGATCAGCTCTTTGGCGCCGGCGGCTCCCCCGAGGCCCGCGCGGCGCGCCGCCGCTCGCACAGCAGCATCCTGGATTGGATCACCGGCGAGGTTGCCGAGCTGCAGCGCACGCTCAAACCCGCCGATCAGCGGCGCATGGAACGGTACCTGGAGAACATCCGCGAGATCGAGCGCCGCATCCAGCGCATCGAGGAGCGCAACACGAGCGGCGAGGAGCGGGAGCTTCCTGCAGCCCCCGCGGGTGTGCCGGATTCATTCGACGAGCACGTGCAGCTGATGTTCGACCTGCAGGCCCTCGCGTTTACGGCCGACGTCACCCGGGTGTCCGCCTTCAAGCTCGGCCGCGACGGCTCCGCGCGGGTCTACCCCAACAGCGGGCTCGACCGGCCCTTCCACCCGGCCTCGCATCACGGCGGGCGGGAATCGAACATCGAGCAGTTCGCCCAGATCAACCGGTACCACGTCGGCCAGCTGCCGTACTTCCTGCGCAAGCTGCGGGAGACGATGGAGGGGGACACCCACCTGCTCGACAAGACCATGATCCTGTACGGATCCCCCATGGGTGACCCGAACGTGCACAATCACAAACGTTGCCCGTTGATCGTGCTGGGCAAGGGCAACGGGGCGTTGCGCGGCAACATGCATGTTCGCGCCCAAGACGGGACACCGATGGCCAACGCCATGCTGTCGATGTTGCAGGGCCTGGGCATGGAAGACGCCACGTTCGGTGACAGCACCGGAACGCTCGATCTGAACAACGCATGAACAGTCGCCGACGTCGAGCGGTACAGGTGGCCCTCGCCGGGCTCGTGCTGGCCGGGATGGCGGCGCGGCCGGCGCAGCAGGCGGGGCCGGGTGTGGCGAACGCCGCAATGCATCGGGACATCGTTGCCGTCGAGCAGCTGCTGCAGAGCGGGGCGGACGTGGATGCCCCGCAGGGTGACGGCATGACCGCTCTCCACTGGGCGGCACACAACGGTGACGTTGCTATTGCCGAGCTGCTTCTCGCCGCGGGCGCGGTCCTCGAGCCGGTCACCCGACTGGGCGGTTACTCACCATTGCACCTGGCCGCCCGGGAAGGGCGCGGAACGCTCGTTGGCGTGCTGGCGGCGGCGGGCGCGAACATCGACGCGATCACCACCGCGGGCGCCGTCACACCGCTTCATTTCGCCGCGGCTTCCGGCGACGTCGACGCGGTCACGGTCCTGGTGCGCTATGGCGCGGGTATCGACGCGCGAGAGACCCAATGGGGTCAGACGCCGCTGATGTTTGCGGCGGCGAAGGGTCGAACGCCGGCCGTCGGCGCCCTCCTCGAAGCCCGAGCCGACCCGGCGATCACCGCCAAGGTTGTGGATATCTCCCTGCGGGAGGAACAGGACCGCGCCGATCAGCGCGGCGAGCCTCGGCCGCAGGCCGCCGGGGCCCGGGCGGCGACGACGGAAGCCCCGCCGCTGCCCGCCGGGCGGCCGGGTGCGGCTGTCGGACAGGCGCAGGCCACCGGTTTCTCTTCCCGCGAAGTGCTGCTCGGGACGACGGAGATCGACCCGCTCTCGTACGCCGACCTCGTCGGCAAGCAGGGTGGGTTGACCGCGTTGCTGTTGGCCACCAGGGAAGGCCACCGCCCGACCGTTGTCCGCCTCCTGGACGGCGGTGCGGACATGAACCAGGTCAGCGCGGGCGATCACACGAGCCCGCTGCTCATGGCCGCCATCAACGGCCACTTCGATCTGCTCCTCGACCTGCTCGGGCGGGGCGCCGATCCGACGATCGCCAGCGAGGCCGGCGCGACGCCGCTGTACGGCGTTCTCAATACCCATTGGCAGCCCAAGTCGCGACACCCCCAGCCGACCGACTACCGCCAGCAGGAGGCGTCCTATCTCGAGGTGATGACGGCGCTTCTCGACGCCGGCGCCGACGTCAACGCGCGCCTGGCGCGACCGCTCTGGTACACGACCTACAACAACGACCTGCTGCGGGTCGAGCGCACCGGCGCGACACCCTTCTGGCGTGCTGCCTACGCCACCGACGTCGAGGCGATGCGCCTACTCGTGTCGCGCGGGGCGGATCCCGACGTCCCGACGGTCAGAGGCCCCACCCGCTCACGTATTGATCCCGACCGAGAGGATCCCTCCGGGCTGCCGCCGGTTCCGGTCGGAGGGCCGGCCGTCTATCCGATCCATGCCGCCTCCGGCGCCGGCTACGGCCAGGGATACGCCGCCAATGCCCATCGGCACGTTCCGGACGGGTGGTTGCCGGCGGTTCGCTACCTCGTAGAGGAGCTCGGCGCCGACGTCAACGTGCGCGACATGAACGGCTACAGCGCCGTGCACCACGCCGCGGCGCGCGGCGACAACGAGCTCATCCTCTACCTCGTCGAGCAGGGTGCCGACGTCACCACCGTCAGCCGGCGCGGGCAAACGACGGTCGACATGGCCAACGGTCCGGTCCAGCGCATCCAACCGTTCCCCGAGACCATCGCGTTGCTCGAGAGCCTGGGGGCGAAGAACAACCACAACTGCGTGTCCTGCTGAGCGCGGTCGCGTCCGGTCAGCGCCCGTCCTTTCGCAGGAACGGAACGCCCTGGGTCATCCAATCGGGAGCCGGTGCGTCCTTCAGGTAGTGGTTGAAGAACTCGAAGTAACGGATGGTGAGGTCGCGGCGGTTCGCCATGCGGCGGAGGCCGTGGCCCTCGCCGGGGTAGGCGAGGAGGATCGCCGTCTTCCCGTTGAGGCGCAGGGCGTTGTAGAAGCCGAGGCCGTTCTGGAAGGCGACGGTCGGATCGTCGGTCCCGTGCATGATCAGGAACGGCTGCTTCGCATCCGGCGCGTGGGTGATCGCCGACTCGGAGCGGTATAGCTCGGGGTTCTCCCACGGCGTGACTGCCTCACGGCCCTGTCCGTAGAGGTAGTAGCCGTGACCGTTGTTCCCGCTGCCGCCGTCGATGTTGTAGGTCCAGCCCCAGTTCTGGTTGAAGTCGGAGTAGAGGTCGGTGACGCCGGCCCCCATACCGACGGCGGCGAACAGCTCCGAGCGTACGCCGATGAACGCCGCTCCCTCGCCGCCGTAGCTGTGGCCGGTGACGGCAATCCGGTCCGGGTCGACGTAGCCCATCTCGATGACCTTGCGCACCGCCGCCTCGACGCACTCGAGCATGTCCGAGTGGGAGTGCCCGGTGCGGAAATGAATGTCCGGCAGCATGGTCAGGTAGCCCTCGCTCACCGCCTGAATCGGCGACGACCCCATGCCACTCATGTACGAGGGCGAGCTGTAGCGGTGCAGGTTCTGCGAGTTCTTCTCGTAGAACGTGACGATCATCGGGCGCTTCTCACCCTCGACGTAGTCATCCGGTAGCGCCAGGATGCCCTGCAGCCGCACACCGTCGTTGTTCTCGAAGTCGAACAGGACGCGGCGTCCCCAGAGGAACTCGGCCTGCTGCGGATTGGCGTCGGTGATCTTGCGCGAGTCGCCGAAATCGGGGCCCGAGACCCGCAGGTCGGGGAACTCCACGAACGTCTGGCGGGTGAACAGGAACGTCTCGGCGTCCTTGGCTCGCCGAGGGGTCGAGAACGAGGCGTCCTCGTAGACGATCTCGCGCAGCTCGGCGCCGTCGAGCTCGTAGAAGCCGGACTTTTTCGTCCACTGGCCGTAGGCCGAAAGCGTCACCGGCTCGCTCAGGTCGATCTTGCGGCTTCCGCCGCCGAATCCGCCACGCCCGCCGCCTCCGGGAGCGCCGTCCTCGGGCACCGGATTGATGTAGCGGAAGCGAATCTCGTTGTCGGCACCGACGCCGTTCGTCAGATTGCGGGCGTCGGATCCGTCCCAGGGAAGCAGCCAGAGGTCGTAGCGGTGCTGCATGATGACGCCGCTGCCGTCTTCGGCGTACCCGGCGATGCCGTACGAAGGTCGCGGGCCGGGACGGTCGAACTCGGTATTGATGAAGCTCGGCGCCGTGTCGCCGCCGAGAGTCGTGCTCGTTCCGGCGTCGAGATCCCAGGCCTGGACGCTGTCATCGTGCCAGTACAGGTAGTGGCGGCCGTCGGCCGAGAAGCCGAGGACATGGGAGCCGACGAGCTTGTTCTCGAGCATGAGGGTGCGCTCGCCGGTGGTCGTGTCGACGCGGTAGATGTCGGCCCGGGCCGGCAGGTAATCGCTCAGGTAAGCGCGGTCGTCGCGGCCCACGGCCCACTTGCCCTCCGGGGCGACGTCGACATTACGCATGGTCTCGTCGGCGAGCTTCACGAAGCTTTCGCCGGCAACGTCGAACGCCTGGCGGTAGGTGAAGTTGCGGTCGGCGTTCGCCTGTCGCATTTGCCGCGACTGGATGCGGTCGTCGACGGTGTTCCAGATGTCGACGTTGGCCGTCTCGTCGTCGTCCTCGCCGTCCTCGTCGTCGCCCGCTCCGGGTTCTTCGCCCTGCTCCTTCATGCCGAAGAAGACCCGCTGGTCGTCCTTGCTCCAGCTCAACGTTCCGCGCTCGCTGATCACCCAGCCGTCGGGGAAGGCGGCGCTTGCCTCGGGATCCAGAACGACGGGTGGCACGGGGGGCGCCCCGGGGCCGCCGATCGCCGCTCGCAGGTCGGGAATCGCCATCAAGACGTTGGCGCGCTCGCGCATGTCCTCGACGTCGTCGCCCTTCAAGACGGCCAGGGCCGTGCCGTCTTCGTTCCAGGTGAGCCGGCTGTAGGTTGCCGCCCCGTTGTCCAGCGGGGTCATCCGGGCATCGGCCAGATCGAGGACGAACACGCCGTTGCTCTCCCGCACGGCGGCGTCGACGGTATACGCGAGCAGGTCTCCTGCCTTGTTGAAGTCGATCTCCGAGACGCTGCCCAGGAGCTGGTCGCGACCGGTCGTCAGGTCGTGGACGACAACATCTACTCCCGAGGGCCCGTCGTCGTCGCCACCGTTGCCCCGGCCGCCGCGCCCGCCCCCGCTTCCCGAGTCCGCCTCCGGTGGGCGTCGTCGCAGCATCAGGTGCGACGACGCGGCCGAGAACTCGAACGACTGGATGTTCTGCCACGAGCGTACGTCGCCGGTGGCGAGGTTGCGCAGCTCGGTGCGGCGCGGCTCATCGTCGTTGTCTCCGCGTCCGCCGCGCTGTGCTCGCCCGTGCCCGTTTGCACCCGCGTCCGCGCCGGTGGCGCTGTCCCCGCTTGCGCCATCCCCGGCGTCAGCGCTTCCGCTGCGGCCGCGACCACCGCGCCCGCCGCCACCGCCCGTCGGGTCGACGTTGTACGCGATCCATTGCGAATCGGCGGAGAACACTCCGCCGGCGGCGTCTGCCACCTCGATCTCGGCGCCGGTCTCGAGGTTGAGAATGTGGAGCACCGGCTCGGTCTCGTCGTTCGGGCGGTTGTTGAAGCGCACCCCGTACGCGACCCACTTGCCGTCGTCGGAGATCTGCTGTCCGCTGATCGAGCGCCACTTCGTATAGTCGTCGATGGTGAGTGCGCGCTTCTGCCCGGGGCCGGCGGGCTCGCCCGGGGGCTGCGGGAGCGGTAGCGCGTAGGCGACGGAGAACATCGCCACGAGGGCGCACGTGAAAACGAGTAGCTGGAAGGTTCGGGCGCGTCCGTCGTTGTGGCGGGTCACGGTGGCTCCTGTGCGAAGACTGTGCGAAGACGGTGGCGATTCGGCGATCGATGGATCCGGATTCTACCTCCGCGGCCGGGGTGTCGACAGGGTACGGGAGGGTCGGCCACTCTTTCGGCCGTGTGGCGCCCGGCCGGAGCGATTACACTCGGCGACCGACGAGGACAAGGCGTGCGATCTTGAGCGAAGACCCCACTACCGGAACAGGCGGCCGCGTCCTGCGGCCGATCCGTCGAGCGGTCGAGTTGACCATCGTGGCGCTATTCGGGGTCCTGACGGTCTCGGTGTTTCTGCAAGTCGTCGCCCGCTACGTCTTCAACCAGCCCCCCACGTGGACCGAGGAACTGGCCCGTTTTTGCCAGGTCTGGATCATCCTGCTGGCCGCGTCGGTCGCGATACGCAAGGGAAGTCACCTATCGGTCGACTACCTCGGTCGGTTCCTGCCGCCGCGGGCGCGGACCGCGGTCGCGCTGGCGACGGGGGCTCTGATCACCATCTATTCGGCGGTGGTGATGGTCTGGGGTGTGCAGCTCATGCGCATCGGGACGCTGCAGACCTCTCCGGCGATGCAGATCAATATGGGGTTGGTGTACCTCGTGTTTCCGTTGGCGGGCGGCCTGATGGTGCTCGAGTCGGTTCTGACGACCATCGATCGCGGTCGGGCGCCATGATCCTTCTGGTTGCGCTGGTGCTGGCGTTGATCGTCGTCGGAATGCCCGTGGCCTTCGCACTGGGCTTGGGTGCGCTGGCGGTGCTCGTGACGGATCCCGAGCTTCCCATCGCGCTCGTGCCCCAGCGTATGTTCACCGCGCTCGACTCCTGGCCGATCATGGCGGTGCCGCTCTTCATGCTCGCCGGCGGGCTGATGGACAGGGGCGGACTCTCCCGCCGCATCGTCGAGTTCGCGTCCGCATGCTTCTGCTTCGTGCGGGGAAGCCTCGGGATGGTGACGGTGGCCGCCAGCATGGTGTTCGCGGGAATATCGGGCTCCTCGACCGCGGATACGGCGGCCGTGGGCGCGATCATGCTGCCGGAGATGCGTCGGCGCGGGTACGACATGGATTTCGCCGCCGCCTTGCAAGCTGCTGCCGGAGCCATCGGCCCGGTGATCCCCCCGAGCATCCTGATGATCGTCATCGGCTACGTCACCGGGACTTCGGTCGCGCAGTTGTTTCTTGCCGGGGTCGTCCCCGGTGTGCTGATCGGCGTGGGGCTGATGGTGGTTGCCTATCGCCATGCGCGGGCCCAAGGGGCCGACTTCGACGCGCCGCTACCCTTCGACGGCCGCATGGTCCTCGAGGCCGGATGGCGGGCGCTCCCGGCCCTCGGCTTGCCGGTACTGATCGTCTTCGGGATTCTCGGCGGCGTGTTCACCGCCACGGAGGCCGCCGCCGCGGCGGTCGTGTACGGCCTCGCGGTCGGTCTCTTGCTCTACCGCGAGATCGGCTGGCGCGACGTACCCGCCATCGCCTTGGACGCGGCCGAGAAGTCGTGCGTCGTGTTGTTCATCGCCGCCACGGCGATGCTCTTCGCCTGGCTGGTCGCAGCGTACGAGCTGCCGCAGGCGCTGGGCGCCGCCCTGCGCGAGCACATCGGCGACCGCGTGCTGTTCCTGATCCTGCTGAACGTCGTGTTGCTGGTGCTGGGCATGTTTCTCGAGAGCTTCTCGGCGGTCATCGTTTTCGTGCCGATTCTGTTCCCCCTGGCGGTCGAGTTCGGCGTGGATCCGCTCCATTTTGGCATCCTGGCGACGGTCAACTTGTCGATCGGGTACATCACGCCGCCCTACGGGGCGACGCTGTTCGTCGCCTGCGGGATCGCCGAGCAGAGCGTCCGCGCGGTGAGCGGCCGGGTAGCGCCGATCTTGATCGCCATGCTGCTGGTCCTTCTGCTGGTGACCTACTGGCCCGACGCGGTGCTGTGGCTGCCGCGGATGGCGGCGTCGTGAGGCGTCCGTCGATGTCCCGCGACGCCCGTCCCGGCACCGGGAGGTCGTGGTGGTATGCGGCCGGCACCTTCCTGCTCACCGCCTGTGCGGTCCTGCCTATCGCCGGCTGCGGCCCCGAAGACCGGGTGACGGTCTTGAGGGCGGCGCTGTCGCAGTCACCGGAGGAGCCTCAGGTGCGGGCCGTCGAGCTTTTCGGGGACCTCGTGGCGCAGGGGACCGACGGGCGCATCCGGGTGCAGGTGCACACCAACAACCAGCTCGGCAACCAGCGGGACGTGGTCGAGGGACTCCAGATGGGCAGCATCGAGCTCGCCAACGTCGCCAGCGTGATGGCGAGCTTCGTCCCCGAGATCAACCTCTTCGAGCTTCCCTTCCTGTTCGAAGGGCCCGAGCACTTCGATGCGGTCGTGGACTCGTCCATCGGACGGGGGTTGGCCCCGGCGTTCGAGCGTCGCGGGCTGCACCTGCTGGGCTATTTCGACGTCGGGGAGCGCCACATCATGACGTCCGAGCGGCCGCTGGAAAGCCTGCGGGACCTGGCCGGTCTGAAGATCCGCGTGATGGAGAACCCCTTGCACCTGTCGACCTTCAAGGCGTTCGGCGCCAGCCCATTGCCGATGGCCTACGGCGAGCTGTACACGGCGCTCGAGCAGGGCGTGATCGACGGCGCCGAGGCCGCCGACCCCAACTACTTCGCCAAGCGCTTCTACGAGCCGGCGCCCTACTGGGCGCGGGTGGGATGGATCCGATTGATCGAGTACGTGGTCATGAGCCGGTCGTTCTATGACAGCCTGCCGGCGGAAGATCGCACCGTGATCGATACCGCGGCACGATCCATGATCCTGCAGCAGCGGGCCTGGTACCGTGCAGAGGCTGAAGCGGCGCTCGCCCGCCTGCAAGAAGCGGGGGTCACGATCAGTCGGCCCGACCGCGAGCCGTTCCGGGCGGCCGCCCTCGGCGTGTACGAGGAGTGGGCGGATCGCGTCGGCGGTATGGCGAGCATCGAGGCGATCCTGGAGATGGCGCCGGACAGATAGCGGGAGGCTCGGATGCAATACAGGGTTCTCGGCCGGACCGGCGTTCGGGTCTCGGAGCTCGTCCTGGGGACCGCGAACTTCGCCGACCCCACGCCCGAACAGGAGGCCGGCCGGATCCTCGAGCGGGCAATCGACGCTGGGGTGAACCTCATCGACACCGGCAACAGCTACGCCGACGGCGAGGCGGAGCGGATCATCGGGCGGACGCTGAAGTCAACGGGATCGCGCAAGAGGGTCCTGATCAGCACGAAGGTGTTTCCCCCCACGGGCCCCGGTCCGAACGATCGGGGTGGCTCACGGCTTCACATCATGCGGGCGTGCGAAGACTCGCTCGAGAGGCTGCAAACCGACTACATCGACCTGTACTTCATCCATCGCTTCGACCCCGATACCCACCCGGAGGAGACGCTGGCGGCGCTCGACGACCTGGTTCGTGCCGGCAAGGTCCGCTATGTGGCCTGCTCGACCCATCCGGCCTGGCGGGTCATGGAGGCGCTGGCGATCAGCGAGCGGCGGGGCTACGCCCGGTACTGTTGCGAGCAGCCTCCCTACAACTTGCTCGACCGGCGGATCGAGAACGAGCTCGTTCCTCTGTGCCAGGAGCATGGTCTCGGGTTGCTGCCCTGGTCGCCGATCGCGCAGGGCGTGCTCACCGGCCGCTACGCCGACGCCCAGGCGTTTCCCGAGGGCTCCCGCGCCGCATATCGGGGCGGCATCTACGCGGAGAGAATCAACCGGGCAGGCATCGAGGTCGGCGAGCGGTTCGTCCGGTTGGCGGACGAAGCCGGTATCTCTCCGGTGCAGCTTGCCGTCCTCTGGGTAAAAGACCAGCCGGGGGTAACTGCCCCGATCATCGGGCCGCGAACGCTCGGGCATCTCGAGGGCATGCTGCCCGTGGCCGACATGCGATTGAGCGACGAGCTCCGAGTCGCCTGCGACGAGCTAGTTCCGCCCGGAGCGATGGTGGCGAACTTCCACAACTCCGCCGGCTGGGGCGCGGACAGCCGCGCCCTCGGTACGGCCGATCGGGATTGATCTGCGCATGGCATCGATACGAATAGAATTCGAGAAGGGCGGAGTGTTCACCGCCCGATTGCTGGAGGACGAGGCGCCCAAGACCTGTGCGACGATCACGAGCCGGTTGCCGTTCGAGTACCTGTTCCAGCAGAGCATCGTGTCCGGGCAGGCCCTCGTCGCAATTCCCCCTGACCTGACGGTCGAGCGCGAGAACCAACGTGTCGCCGGGATTCCGCCCGGGGCGCTGAGCTTCCTGGTCAAGGACGAGCCCGTCTTGGTACCCGACGAGATCTACATTGCTTACGGAGTTTTCATCTCGCGTGGCCTGATGGTCGACGCGAAGCAACCGGTCAACGTGTTCGCCCAGATCGACGACGGCCTCGCGGAGCTGCGCCAGATCGGTGCCCGGATCATCCGGCACGGCGCCGAGATGGTGCGTTTCGATCGAGGCGACTGAGGGAGGTTCCGCATGTCCGCTCGCCTCATCGCGTGCTCGAGCATCGCCCTGTTCACCTTCGGTCCGGCGCCCGAGGCCCCCTCGGTCGGGCACGGGGAGACGCTGCCGAGATCGCTCGCGGCCGTCCCGTCAGTGGGGACGTCACGGCGCGGTGCGGAGCACCTCCAAGTTGACGACCTGACCGAATGGAATCACCGCATCCGGCGCGAGAAGTTCGACCTCGTCCTGCCGGAGATCATGGGCAAGAACGGCGTCGACATGTGGATCCACGTGATGCGGGACAGCGTTGCCGATCCCTTCGGAGCCGAGGATCTGGGCAGCACGTCCGGAGTGTTCGTCTTCACCGACCGGGGCGACGGCCGTATCGAGCGGGCCGTCCTCGGGCGTCGCTGGGGTGATTCGCACGCGGCCGAGACCTGGCGGGTCACCTGGGATACCCGCGGGGTGGAGGAATCCGGCGCCTACGACTTCATCGCCGACCCGATTCTGGTCAAACAGCCGCCGGGTGGCCCGGAAACGGAATACGACTATCGCTTCGAGGGGCTGGGAGAGTTCGTTCGCGAGCGCGACCCCGAGCGGATCGCGGTCAATTTCAAGCGGGAGCTCGGTCCGTACCCGACGACCACCCGCGTGCTGGACGGGCTGTCGCACACCGACTACCTGCTGTTGTCCGAGGAGCTCGGGGAGGAGTATGCCGGCCGGATGGTCTCGTCGGAGTATCTGATCATGGAGTACATCGCCACGCCGGTCCCGAGCGAGGTCGAGTTGCTCAAGAAGCTGCGGACGGAAGAGGTCGCACGGATCACGCAGGCGTTCGAGCAGATCGTCCCGGGTGTGACGACGAACCGGGAAGCGCGGGTGACCGTCTTCCGTCGCCGGGGCAACGGCGTTTCCCAGCGCGGCCGAACACCGGGGCACGAGAACGTCGTCATCGAGGGCGGCGACATCGTCGCCGCTCCCAGCCAGGGGATGTACGCGTACGTGCTGCGTGAGGGCGAGACGGAGCCGCCGCCGGACGTCCGCAAGATCTGGGAGACGTATCGGCGCGTAGACGCCATTCTCGCGGACAACGTGAAGGTCGGCCTCACGGGCCGTCAGATCGTCGAGAACTACACCGCGATCATGCAGCAGGAGGGCATCGTCCTGCGCCAGGTCCAGCTGCACCTGTTCACGCCGCGGAACGACTTCGCCGCCTACACGGAGGGCTTCGAGCCCGGCGCCACCCACCTGAACATCGACCTGCACGCCATGGGGAAAGGCTCCCGCGAACGGAAGTTCGAGAACTACTTCGGTCCGCGCATCGGGTCGAATGGGCCGCAGTGGATGTGGGACATCCCGCTGCCGGCCAACCACCACTTCGTTCTCGAGTACTTCATCTACATGCCATGGCCGTCGACGGAGCACGAGGACCAGTACCTCTTCTGGTGGGACCACGAACAGGCGATCGCGACACCGAACGGGGTCGAGTATCTGTCGACGCCGCAGGAAGAGCTGTTTCTGATCCGCTGATTCGCTGATCCGCGCGGACCCCGCCCGGTGGCGTCGATCCCACCAGGTAGCGCTGATTCGCCACGCCGCGGGCCGGTGGATCGTCAGCGGGCCTGCCCGGTTTGCGTCGCTGCGGGTTCCGTCTCGCTGTTCTCCGCGCGCCGGTACAGCTGGAATCGGCCGCGCGAAGCAACCGGGCGCCATCCCGCCTCCTCGGGCTCGTCCCCCAGATACGAGAGAGCGTTGATGTGCCAGTCGACAAACCAGGTCGCCCGGTGTCGCTCCAGGTAGTCGACGATGGCGGCCGGGCCGAGTCCGAGCGCCGCCGGGTTGACCTTGCCGTCCAGGTTGACGACGTCGTCGCGGAAGTAGCCCAACGTCCCCGTCTGCGCCGCGGCCACCACCGACCCTTCCGCAGCGTGCTCGCGGACGAGCGGCAGCTGATCGCGATAGAACTCGTTGCCGCGAAACACCCGGTCGCCGTGCATCGACCCGACGGCGAGCGACTGGGCGACCAGCAGGAGCAAGACCGCCGCGCCGGCGGTGCGCGGTCCGAGGGCGAGGGAAGCGGCAACGGCCCAGGCGGCGACCGACAGCAGCACGAGCGGGGCCCAGTAGCGATCGTAGAAGTGGCTTGCCCCGGAAGAGAACACGTACCAACCGACCAGGACGAGGATCCAGCTCGCGGCGGCTACCGCGAACCGGCGCACGTTCCGGCCGGCAGCCGAGAAGCGGAGCGAGCCCGGCCACGCGGCGCGGGCACGGACGGCGACGACGATCATCAGCACGACGAGCAGGAGCCGCACGAGATTCGCCAGTGTCGTGCTCAGCCGCGCGAGGTGCAGCGTTGGCATCCAGGGGGCGCCGACCTGCACGAGGGCGTGAAACGCACGGGGAATACGCATCCACAGGATCCGGGGCTCGAGAGTCCACCATTGCTGTGAGGTCCCGCTGATCGGAACCAGCGAGCCGAAGGTCGAAAGGTTGTACACCCACCATGGCGAGGAAACGAGAAACGCGACGCCCCCCAGCAGGCCGGCGCGCAGGAGCGCTTCGCCGTAGCCCTCGTGGCGTACGGACCAAAGAGTCGCTGCGACGAGGATGATCACCAGGAACACTGAATCGATCCGCGCCAGCACCAGCAGGCCGAGGAGCGCTCCGAGCACGGCGCAGCCGCGGGCGCTCGCCAGCGCGCCCTTCTGGTGACAGCGCGCGACCAGGATCAGCACCAGGAGGTAGAGCCCCGTTTCCAGGCCGTTGAAATGCTGCTCGAGGACGAAGAGCGACGCCAGGTACAGGGCCGCGGCCATCCAACCGAACATGCGGCCGTCCGGAGAAGTTCCGCCGGTTCCTTCGCCGTCCTCGAAACATTCGGCCACCAGCCTCGCCAGGAGCAGAGCCGTCAACACGTATACGAGCACGTGGAAACCGACGATCGCGTACAGCGACGCGATGCGGTCGCCCCCGAAGGCTGCGAAAACCGGCGCGACGGCGAAGACCCAGAGCGGCTGGAAGCCGTTCGTCCACGTGCTGCCGTCGATGGTGATGCCCTGCCCGGTGCCGATATTCCGAGCGATCGCCAGGGCGTAGAAGCCGTCCTCGATGAAGGGCTTGTGGATCAGCGCATCGACGCCGCGGAAGATCAGGCTCGAGACCACGACGATGAGCGCGATGAGGATCCCGCGACGATATCGTGCCGTTCGCAACGCTCTCTGCTCTCGCTTGCTCGCCTTCTTCCGACGATATTCATCCGGGATGGATGTCGCCGCGTGGGTAGGTCGCGTGGATCGCGCCGGCCACCCTGAGCGGCCCGGCGCGCGACCGGCGGAAGTGTAGTCGGCGCCCGGTCGGTGGTGTCAACCCGGGTGCTGGTGCCGAATCAGTCGGCGGCCGGGCGGTCCGGGTGATCCGCGCGCAGCGTGCGGCTCACCGGCGTGTGGACGATCAGGCGACCTGTGCGGCGAGTGCCCCGGGCCAGATGATCTGAAACAGCTGCTGCGGCGGGAGGAAACGTTTCTCGCCCGGCGGCCGTACCTTAGGGTAGGGCAGTGCTTTCGAAACCAGGCCCTCGCGGCAGGTCGCGTCGTCGCGGCCGCCCCGAGCCTGTTCACCCGAGCTCCCTCAGGAGAGACGATGAAGAAACCGAACTTGCTGATCGCCCTCATACTCGCAACCGGCCTTGCCGCCGTGCCCGTCGCAGCGTCCCAGGAGCTGCAGAGCGGCACCTGGACCGGAACGGCGACCCCGCCCGACGGCAATACCATCGACCTCGCCTATACGGTTGCCTCCGGCGACGAGGGCCTCTCGATCACCATCCAGGTGCCAGAGGTGGGGATGTCGATCGAGACCTACGAGGTCAAGTTGGAGGGTGACAAGCTCAGCTTCGGCTTTGCCGTCGAGGTCGACGTGCTCCGTTGCGAGCTGGTGCGGCAAGACGATGGCTCGTTCGCGGGCGAGTGCGTCGATGACGGCGGCAGCCCCGGGTACCTGGTGATGAACCCGCCGGGAGCCTAGCAGGCCACGGCCTGCTAGGAGCAGTTCAACCGCCGTCGAGGGTCAGTTCGCCGTTCGCGGATCTCCGCCTGCCTCGTGCGCGCCCCTGGCGGGCGTGTCAGTCGCGGACGCGGATCGAGTAGTTGGTGTTCCGCACCATGCGGGTGACTTCGCCGTCCGGTCCGACCTCGAACGTCGTCGTTTCCGCCAACTCACCGTCGTCGCGGATGCGCCGGAAGGTGTGCTCGCCAACGTGCTCGAACAGGGTCAAGCTCGGGCTCATTGTTGGTAGCGACAGCGTCGCCAGCTTGCCGTCCTTGATCAGCACGTGGGTTTCGCCGCCGAGGGGGCGATCGTAGCGGCCGACGTAACGTTGTAGCTCGGGGTCGGGCTCGACGGCACCGCCGGGGTCGTCCAATGCCTTGCGGATGGCCGGCCGGATCAGATCGAAGATCTCTGAGGCGAAGGCGCCCGGACTCACGTCGCCGGCGTTCGTCATGAAGATCACGGCGACCTTGTCCTCGTTGTGCATCGACAGCGTCGTCCGGTATCCCGGGCAGGAGCCGCCGTGCCCGACGTAGGTGTCGCCGTCGCGGCGCGAGACGCTGAAGCCAAGCCCGCGGTAGGTAGAGAAGGTCTCGGAGACGAAGTGCACGCGTTGCATCTCGCGCAACGTGGTCGGGTGCAGGACCTCGACGTTGTCGTTGTCGAGCAGCCGGAACTGCCAGGACGCGAAGCGCGCCAGGTCTTCCACCGTGGATGCGTAGCCGGCCGCCGGGGCGATACCGCGCACCTGGTAGAAGTCGATGGTTGTGCGCTCCTGGTCGCGGTCCGGCCGGCTGTACGGTGTCGCCAGCCTGCCGCCGCGGTGCTCCTCAGGGATCTCGGGGCTGGTGCTGTCGAGCCCGAGCGGATCGAGGATGTGTTCCTGGACGTAGTCGGCGTACGGCTGACCGGACGCCGCCGCCACCACCTCGCCGGCGAGCGAGAGCCCGAGGTTCGAGTACTGGTAATAGGTGTCTGCCGGGTAGAGCTCCTCCTGCAAGGCGATCCGGTCGATGACCTCGTCGCGGGTCGGGAAGGGGTAGTCGGGGCCTGTCCAGTACGGGTGGTCCGATTCCCGCGGCAGGCCGGCCGAATGGGTCAGCACGCCCTGGATATCGACGTTGCCGGTTTCCGGAAACCGATCCTGGATATCGAACCAGGGAAGGTGGCTCGAGATCGGATCGTCCAGGCGCAGCAGCCCCTCGTCACGGAGCTGCATGACGCCGATGCTGGTGAACAGCTTCGAAATCGAGCAGATGCTGTAGATGGTGTCCGGCGCCGCGGGCACGCGCTCGGCGACGTGCGCGTAGCCGAATCCCTTCGCCCAGACCAGGTCCTGGTCGTGCACGATGCCGGCGGAGACTCCCGGGATGTCCTCGTAGTCGATCTGCGTGTCGATCCACTTCTCCAGGATGTCGAGCACCGTCGCGACTCGCGGGTCATCGGCGAGTGTGGCGGCCGCCGGTCCGGCAGCCGACCCCGGCCGGGCGTCGGCCACGGATTGCGCGCCGGCCGCCGATTGGGCGCCCGCCGGTGGAAGCGCCAGCAAGAGAAGCGACAGCGTCAGCCAGGCGATCTTCTTCATCGAACACCTCCGTCGGCGGGAAGGATCTGTGTAGCTGCTCCATGGTCGCAGAAGCCGCCGGACCGGTCCAGGATCGACCTCCGGGTAGCCGACGCGCTGCTGATTTCTGATCGTGGCGGCGTCCGTTGTCTTGACAGAGTCTAAAATTAGATCAATACTGGGCGACATGGACGACCCTACAGAACTCCTCCGCCAGCACGGGCTCCAGGTCACCGCACAGCGCCTGGCCGTCCTGCGGGCGGTCTCGGCCCACCCGCACGGCACGGCGCAAGACGTGGCCGCGCTGGTCCGCGACGAGATCGGCGCGATCTCGCGGCAGGCGGTGTACGACGCCCTCGGGATCCTGGCGGACAAGGGACTCATTCGCTGCATCCAGCCCGCCGGATCACCGGCCCGGTACGAGGACAGGGTGGGGGACAACCACCATCACTTGATCTGCCGTACCTGCGGGCGCACGGTCGACGTCGATTGCGCCGTCGGTGATGTCCCCTGCCTGACCGCGGCAACCGACGCCGGATACGAGATCGACGAGGCCGAAGTGGTCTACTGGGGTCGCTGTCCCGATTGCATCGAGAATCCCCCCGCCGCGAAGAGGAGCTGACAGACAAAGACTGTCCTCGCCGCATCGCCTTCGGACCATGGGACGTTTCAAACATTCCGGAGGTTCCGAGACTTACCAGCCGTTCCCGTCACTCACCGGAACTACCCAGCGCAACCATTCGCTACAAGCATCAGGAGGACCCCGTGTCAGACGCACCCAGCCGTTGCCCGATGTCGGGCGCGAACACATCTCTCGGAGCACGGTCGAACCAGGACTGGTGGCCGAACCAGCTCAACCTCAACATCCTGCGTCGCAACTCTCCGCTGTCCGACCCGATGGCCGAGGAATTCGACTACGCCGAGGAATTCAAGAGCCTCGACCTCGACGCCGTGAAGCAGGACCTCAACGAGCTGATGACGTCGTCGCAGGAATGGTGGCCGGCCGACTATGGTCACTACGGGCCGCTCTTCATCCGCATGGCCTGGCACGCCGCGGGCACCTACCGCACTAGTGATGGACGCGGCGGCGGCGGCGAAGGCCTGCAGCGCTTCGCTCCGACCAACAGCTGGCCCGACAACGCCAACCTGGACAAGGCGCGCCGGCTGCTGTGGCCGATCAAGCAGAAGTACGGCCGCAAGATCTCCTGGGCCGACTTGTTGATTCTCGCTGGCAACGTGGCGCTCGAGTCGATGGGCCTGAAAACCTTCGGCTTCGCCGGCGGGCGCGAGGACGTCTGGGAGGCCGACGACGTCACCAACTGGGGCGCCGAGACCGAGTGGCTGGGTGACGAGCGCTACAGCGGCGACCGCGACTTGGCGAAGCCGTTCGGCGCCGTGCAGATGGGCCTCATCTACGTGAATCCCGAGGGACCGAACGGCAACCCGAGCGCCCTCGAGGCGGCCAAGGACATCCGCGAGACCTTCTCGCGCATGGCGATGAACGACGAAGAGACCGTCGCGTTGATCGCCGGCGGACACACCTTCGGCAAGTGCCACGGTGCCGTCGAGGAGCAGTTTGTCGGCGCCGACCCGGAAGGTGCCGCCATCGAAGATCAGGGCCTGGGCTGGAAGAACAGCTCCGGCAGCGGATCGGGCGTCGATACCTTCACCAGCGGGCTCGAGGGTGCCTGGACACCGACGCCGGTGACCTGGGACAACAGCTTCTTCGAGACCCTGTACGCCTACGACTGGGACCTGACCAAGAGCCCGGCGGGAGCGCAACAGTGGATTCCGACCGACCCGGCCGCGGCCGACGCGGTTCCGGATGCGCACGACCCGAGCCGGAAGCATGCTCCCATCATGCTGACGACGGACCTGGCTCTTCGCATGGATCCGGCCTACGGGTCGATCTCCAAGCGCTTCCTGGAGAACCCGGACGAGTTCGCCGATGCCTTCGCGCGGGCCTGGTTCAAGCTGACCCACCGCGACATGGGGCCGGTCTCCCGCTACCTCGGCCCGGAAGTCCCGGCCGAGGAGCTCATCTGGCAGGACCCGGTGCCGGCGGTCGATCACGAGCTGATCGACGAGGACGACGTCGCCTCCCTGAAGGAGAAGATTCTCGCCTCCGAGCTCTCCGTCTCCCAGCTGGTCTCGGCCGCCTGGGCGTCGGCGGCGACGTTCCGCGGCACCGACAAGCGCGGCGGGGCGAACGGGGCGCGCATTCGCCTTGAGCCGCAGAAGGACTGGGAGGTCAACAACCCGGCCGAGCTGGCGCAGGTGCTGCAGACCCTCGAGGGCATCCAGGCGGAATTCAACGCCTCGCAGTCCGGCGGCAAGAAGGTCTCGCTCGCCGACATGATCGTTCTCGGTGGATGCGCCGCGGTCGAACGCGCGGCGAAGAACGCCGGGCACGATGTGCAGGTTCCGTTCACGCCCGGGCGCACCGACGCGTCCGCCGAGCAGACCGACGCCGACTCGTTCGACGTGCTGGAGCCGGTTGCCGACGGGTTCCGGAACTACCTCGGCGATGGCGACAAGCGCACCGCGGCGGAGTTGCTGCTCGACCGGGCCAGCCAGCTGACGTTGACCGCTCCGGAGATGACCGTCCTGGTCGGCGGTATGCGGGCACTGAACGCCAACACCGGCCGGTCGGAGCACGGCGTGTTCACCGACAAGCCCGAGACCTTGACCAACGACTTCTTCGTCAACCTGCTCGATATGGGCACGGAGTGGAAGCCGACGGACGAGGGTACCTACGAGGGACACGACCGCGGCACCGGCGAGATCAAGTGGACCGGCACCGCGGCCGACCTGGTGTTCGGTTCGAACTCGCAGCTGCGGGCGCTGGCAGAAGTCTATGCCTGCGACGACGGGAAGGGTGCGTTCGTCGGTGACTTCGTGGCCGCTTGGGACAAGGTCATGAACCTCGATCGCTTCGATCTGCGCTGATCGATTGCGACTGACGTTTTCGCCTTCGGGGCGGCCGGCCCGATCTCGGGCTCGGCCGCCCCCTTTTTTGCGTCCGCTACCGCCGCAGGCTGTAAGCTTGCCGCATGACGAAGCCCCATAGTTGGAAGCTGCACAACGCGATGTGGCCGGGCCTGGTGGGGAAGGAGCCGGACACCGACCATCCGCCGATCTCGCTCGATCGGATGCTCGAGCTGACGGAGGGCGCGGAGGTCGACGGCCGTCGCTTCGACGGCGTCGACCTGTTCCTGTACCAGCCCCACGTGGATATCCGGGCCGACGAGGAGGCGATCCGCCGGCTGGGTGACGACATTGGCGCGCGAGGCCTCGAGATCGGCTCCGTGGTGGCGCCGATCTGGCCCGAAACCGGCGGTGGCAGCGCCATGGGCGATCGGGAGCCGACCCGCCGCTTTCTCGCGGCTGTGGATCGTGCCTGTGGGATCGCCCGGGCGCTGCGCGAGCAGGGCGTGCGACCGCACGGGATCGTTCGCATCGACTCGGCCGACAGCCCGGCGAATTGGGCCGCCGACCCTGCGGGCAACACGGCGCGCATCGCCGAAACCTTCCGTGAAGCGGGGCGCATCGCGGCAGGCCATGGCGAGCGCTTGGCGGCGGAAGGCGAGGTCTGCTGGGGCGGCATGCACTCGTGGCGCGACATGCTCGATCTCCTCGAGGCGGTCGACATGCCGGGTGTGGTCGGTTTCCAGGCGGACCTGGCGCACACCTACCACTACTTGATCGGTACCAATGCTCCCGAGCACGCGTTGCTCCCGCCGGACCACGCCGAGGAGGCCTTTTGGTCCGCGTATGCGACCATGACGTCCGAGCTGCGTCCGTGGACGCTCGACGTCCACATCGCACAGACCGATGGCACGGTGTTCGGCAGCGGCGACCACGACAAGACCGGCCGCCATTGCCCGGCCGACGCGCCCGGCGGCAAGCTCGATGTCCCCCGTTGCGCTGCGTACTGGTTGATCGAGTCGGACGGCTCGCCGCGAGCCGAAATCGAGCACCTCTGTTGGGACGGCTGCATGTTTCCCAACGACGCGCTCGAGGATCAGGCGACCTGGAACGCCGTGCTGGACCTGATGACCCGGACCTTGGGTTACCTCGAGTCGGGGGTTGTTACCGCCAAGGGGAGCGATCACTGATGCGCATCGGAATGAACCTGCTGTTGTGGACGTCGCACTACGACGACGACGTGCACGCACGCGTCCTGGAGAAGATCGCAGAGCTCGGTTACGACGGGGCCGAGTTCTCGATCGGCCACGGGGACGCGGCCGCGTATCGCGCCGTTGCCGTGCGTCTGCGTGATCTCGGCCTCGCCGCCACCGCGGTGTGCGCGCCCGGGCCGGACGAGAATCCCGCCAGCGCCGACGCGGCGGTCCGGCGGCGCGCGGCCGACTGGCTGCGCGAGCGGGTCGACCTGGCGGAAGCGCTCGGAGGCGACGTGCTGTGCGGTCCGAATCACTCGGCGTTCGCGCACTTCACCCAGCGGGAACCGCAGGAAGAGGAGTACGCCTGGAGCGCTGACGTGCTGTCGGCCGTCGCCGACCACGCGGCGGCCGCGGGCGTGACCCTGGCGCTCGAGCCCCTGAACCGTTTCGAGTGCTACCTGTGCAACACGGCCGAGCAACTGCGCGGTCTGGTCGATCGGGTCGGCCACCCGGCGATCCGGTCGATGATCGATACGCATCACGCGAACATCGAGGAGAAGACCACCGCTGCGGCCGTCGCGACGCTCGGCGACACCCTGGCGCACGTGCACATCTGTGAAAACGACCGCGGTACGCCCGGGAGCGGCCACATCGACTTCGACGCCGTCTTTGCGGCCTTGCGGGCGCACGACTACGACGGTTGGCTGACGATCGAGTCGTTCAGTCGCACGGACGTCGCGTTCGCCAACGCGATCAACGTCTGGCGGGAGTATTCGAGCGTCGACGAAGTGTGTGCTGGGGGCCTGGCCATGATTCGCGACCAGCTCGCCCGTCACTACGGTCAAGTTCCGGGCGCTTCCGGGTTCGACCGGCCGTGAGCCGGATACCGTTTCGCTTCGGCAACGAGTGCTACACATGGTTCATGAAGGACGATGGTGCGGCCCACGCGAACCGGTTGGCTCACATGATCGAGATCACGGCGCAGGCCGGATTGAGTGGTATCGAGCCGATTCACTTCTGGATGGGTGACCTCGCCGATCCCGAGCGTCTCGCCGACGCCCTGGAGGTAGCCGGTATCGAGCTCGCGGCCATTGCCCTGGTCCTCGAGTGGAACGACGACGTCGAAAGCGAGACCGAGCGCTCGGAGGCCGATCGGGTCATCGAGCTGCTGTCCCGATTCCCCGGCGCGCTGCTGTGCACGGTGCAGCTTCCGACCGGCCGGCAGGACCTGGAGGCGCGGCGATTGCGCCTTGCCGACAACGTCAATGCGGTGTCGCGCCGTGCGGCAGACCGTGGTGTGCCAAGCAGCTTCCACCCCAACTCGCCGCCGACCTCAATCAACCGGACCGAAGAGGACTATGGGGTGATCCTCGAGCGGCTCGATACCGAGGCCACCGGTTGGACGCCCGACGTCGGGCACATCATCAACGGCGGCATGGACCCCCTGCAAACGATGAAGCGATGGCAGCCGCTCATCAACCACGTGCACTACAAGGACTGGGACGGCGATCCGGAGTTTGCGCTGATGGGAGAGGGGAGCGTGGATTTCGTCGGCATCACCCGTTGGCTCGCCTCGTGGGGCTACGCCGGCTGGATCATCCTCGAGGACGAGGCCGAGCAGGCCGTCGACGACCCCGACGGCGTAACCCTGCACGACGGCAGGTGGGTCGCCGATACCCTGATCCCGCAACTCGGAGCCTGATCGCCATGCCGACGGTCGAGACCAATGGAATCCGGATGTTTTACGAGGAGCTCGGCGACGGCGACCCGTTGCTGTGCCTGATGGGGATCACGGCTCCCGGCAGCGTGTGGGAGCAGCACGTCGAGGCGTGGTCTCGTGATTTCCGCTGCATCATGCCCGACAACCGCGGCGTCGGGCAGACCGACAAGCCCGACGGCCCGTACACCAGCCGCATGATGGCCGACGACATGGCGGGGCTGCTCGATGCGCTCTCGCTCGATCAGGTGCGGGTGATTGGCTGCTCGATGGGGAGCATCATCGCGCAGCAAATGGCGCTGCATCATCGCGATCGTGTTCGCAGCATGGTTCTGATGTGCCCGTGGGCTCGCTGCGACCGCTACGCGAAGGGCGTGTTCGAGCACATGAAGCACATCAAGGCGCGGCTGGAGCCGGCCGACTTCATGAACTTCATCCAGCTGTTGATCTTCGCCAAACCGCACTGGGACGACGACGACGCCTTCCACAACCTGATCGAGGGCCGGCATGCCGCGGCGGAAGAGGAGACGCCGCAGCCGCTGCGCGCCCTGGTCGCCCAGGCGGACGCGTGTATCGAGCACGACGTGCTGGCGGATCTTGGAAGCGTTGCCTGCCCGACACTGGTCATCGGTGGCGAACGCGACATCTTCACACCGCCCTGGATGGGAGAGGAGATCGCCGAGGCGATCGACGGCGCCGAGCTCCACCTGTACGCGGACGCCGGCCACGCCTTCCACTGGGAGCGGATCGAGGACTTCAACCCGCGGGTCGCCCGCTGGTTCCGCGAGCACTGATTCGCCGACTGGCCGGAGAGGGGGGCGGCCTCGCGCCGTTCCTGGCGACACGGCCGCCGCGGGGCCGCCGCGGGACGGCCCGGCCGGCCTTCAGTCCTCGGTGATGCTCACGGCGCGGTAGCCGCCGATTGCGCGGAAGTAGAAGATCAACCCGAGATAACCGAATGCCATCATCAGCGGCGCGAGGGCGGTCCATTTGAGCGCCATCTGACCGCCGTAGGTCGATGCCCGCTGCAGGGCGCCGCGGTACTCGTTCTCGACCACCGACAGGGCGCCGGGCTCGGCCTCCAGAACGTTGCCGACCTTGGCTCCGTCGAGGCCGCGGATCTCCGGCAGGAAGAGAAAGCCGCGCTCGCTGGGCGCCTGGTACTCGCTGTATACGGCGGGGTGCCGCTCCTCGAGGTACTGCGAGGCGAAGTAGTCCTGTTTGTAGCCGATCCCCGGGCCACCAAGCAGCCCGGCCGAGAGCATGCCGATGCCGCCGACGGCGCCGAGCGTCAGCGCGCCGCCGCGCGGGAAGCGATCCGAAACGACCCCGAGCATCGTCGGCCAGAAGAACGTCTTGCCGGCGCCGTACACGGTGGCGGCGAGCAGGATCGCCCAGCCGGTAGCCGACGAGCCGAGCGCGAACAACCCCAACGTCGCCAGAATCGAGCTGGCGAACAGCAGCCCGAGCGGATTGATTCGATGCACGATCGGGCCGGCGAAAAAGCGCAGGACGAACATCAGCGCCGACGTGTAGATGAACAGCAAGAACGCCTGTCCCTGGATGACGTTCTGCATGATGTTGACGATCCAGCTATCGGTGCCCAGCTCGACGTACCCGACCATCGCGTGCAGCGCGAGCAATACGATGAAGACCGGCGCGGCGAACTCGCGCAGCATGTCCTTCAACGACACGCCGGCGGCGACGACCTCGGAAACGGGGAAGTGCGCTCGGTACAGCATCGCGCCGTACACCAGCGTGGGCACCAGGTAGAGGAGCGTCAGGGTCTCCCAACGCACCTGGACGAAGGCCGCGTTCGAGCTGGCGAACGCGTAAGCGATGACGCCGCCGAGAATCAGCCCACCGGGCCAGCCGGCGTGCAACACGTTCAGATAGTGGGTTCGTTCTTCCGGATAGAGGTTCGCGGTGAGCGGGTTGATGACGGCCTCGACGATGCCGTTGCCGATGGCGAAAAGGAGCGTCCCCACGTACAGGGCCCAGTAGGCGGTCTCATTGCCGCCACTGCCGTCGCCGAAGAGCGGCGTTGCGCTGACGGTCACGAATGCCGACACCAGGTGGAGGCCGAAGGCCACACCCAGCAGCTTGCCGTAGCCGACGCGGTCCGCGACAGCGCTGGCGGCCAGGATCACCAGGCCGAAGCCGACCAGCCCCCCGCCGGTGATGGTGCCGAGCTCCGTCTTGGTGAAGCCGAACTGGGTCGCCCAATCGCCGAGGATGGCGCCGCGGATCGCGAAGCCGACGCCGGCGACGATCAAAGTCACGAAACTTGCCAGGAACAGCCGTCGGGTGTTGTTCACGGGGGAGCGCCTCTCGTGGCGGTCAGTGGTCGGTGGGATCGGGCAGACGGTGGACGGTCAGGTACACGACCTCCTGGTAGGGCGTTCCATCCGCCGCGGTCAGGTCCATGCGGATCATCATCTGATCCACCGGTTGCATGTCGTCGATCTCCAGGAACACCGAACGGCCGTCGTCCGAAACAGTCGCCGAGCGCACCGCGACGGAGTCGTTGCCGGTCTCACCCGGCCGGTCGATCGAGTAGTGATCCGAGCCGTAGTCGGCCGTCCACAGGTAGTTCCATCGCTCGACGACGTAGTTGTCCGTCGCGCCGGCGGTCGTCGGGTCGAGCTCGAAGGTGAAATCGAGCTGTACGCCGTGGGCGCGGGCGTGCGTCTGCGTCAGCAAGTACGCCGGAGCGCCGGTGTAGCGCACGCGGGTCAGGCTGCCGTCACGTTCCGTCGACTCCGCGTCCCAGCCGGTCAGACCGACGACGTACAGTTGCCCGTCGGCCGGGTTCACCCGCAGTCGCTGAACGCCGGTGTCGAAAAGAAACGGCATCGCCACCACCGCCGCCTGCCGTACGCCGCCGATATCCTCCTGCATGTGGTAGTAGATCCAGCCCTTCCCGAAGCTCGTGTGCACGAGCTTCCCGTCGAGCGGGCCGAAGCGCTCGTCGCGCACCACCAGCATCGAAGCAGTGGAGTTGTCGAGCTCGCGCGGCATCCAGACCATCGGCTGAAGGAACCCGTCGAAGTCCGGCGTGGACCTCTGCGAGACCCCCAACCACTGCTGCACGCCCTCCTGTTGCGGCACGATCGTGATCTTCGACGCCGGCACCCACTGGCCCTCCTGCCCGCTGATGTACAGCGTGTCGTCGAGCGGGTCGATCCCCAGGCCGTTGGGGACACGGAAGCCGCGGGCAATCACCTCGATCTCGTCGCCCGTGGGCGAAATCTTCAAGAGTGCGCCCGGCTGGGAGTAGTCGGTGTAGCGGCCAGGCTTGGCGTAGTAGAGGTTGCCCTCGGAGTCGGTGTCGAGGTCGAAATTGTAGGCGTGAAAACCGTTGGAAACGTCGGGATCGGCGTAGAAGTCCTCGTAGTAGTCGGCTTCGCCATCGTCGTTGAGGTCGTGCAGTCGCAGGATGCCGTCGCGGACCGTCACGTAGATGGTGCCGGCGATGACCTTCACGCCCAGCGGCTCGAACAGGCCGGTGGCGAAGCGCCGCCACTGCAGTCGTTCGAGCCCTTCGTCGATGCCGGAGACGATCCAGATGTCGCCGCCGAGCGTGGCGGCGGCCAGGCGGCCGTCGGGAAAGAAATCGAGCGCCGACATCCTCATCCAGGCGTTCCACGGGTTGTCATCGGGCAGGAGCAACTCGTCCATGACGTAGGCGGGGTTCTCCGGCAGAGGGATCCGCGGCCGGTCTTTCACCCGAAAGGGCGAGATGCCCTCGGTGCGACGGTAGTCGATGGGGTCGTAGCGGGGCTTCTTCACGTCGAGGAGTCCGGTCGTCTCGATGATCGTGTCCCATCGCGGCTCGCCTCCGTCGAGGACCTCCTGCAGGTCGGGAGCCGTCGAAAGGCCGTTCTGGACGACGAGGTCGACGTACTCGCGGGCGCGGGCCAGCTCGTCGGTGCCGCGGCCGGCGAAGCGGAGGACGCGGATGACCCGCGGCTCGCTGTCGGCGGGGATATGCAAGCCGAGCCGGTTTTCCTCGGTGATCTCCCAACGCAGGTCGTCGCTGTCGCCGCCGACGGCCGCGGCCGTAAAGATCCCGAGCGCTGCGCCGACGCGTTCTGCCGCCACCGCCAGGTTGCCGCTCGCCGGACCTTCGATACGCCCCGCTGCAGCGGGGTCGGTAGCATCGAGGCCAGCGGGACCGAGACCGTCGGGAGCAAGACCGTCGGCACCGAAGCCGGCGGTGTCGGGGTCGGCGAGGTCGAGGTCGGCGTCATCGGCGTCGACGCGATTGCCGTCCAGCGGCATCAGCCCCTGCAGGTCCGGGTCTCCGGGAAACTCTCCGGCGACCAGGCGCAGCGGGGTCTCGCCCGGCGCGATGCGGATGAGGTTTTCCAGCACGGTGAAGTCGGCGCCGCGGTGGGCTCGCGGTCGCTCCATCACTTCCCGCCCGAGAACGGTAAACGAGAGCGTGGCGGTGCGGCCGTCGAGATGGTGGCCGATGTACGTCATCAGCTCCGGATCGGTCGGTCCCATCGACTTGCTGTTCTCGAGGCCCGCCATCAGCGAGTTCTCGGGTGCCGGATCGAAGTCGTCGCCGAACGCCCAGTGATAGGTCTGCAGGCCGTCCAACGGCTCGCCGCTGGGAATCGGCTGGCGCTCGCCGCGGTAGCGCATGTGCTGGGTCTCGGACAGATCGAGGAAGCCGTCCCACGCGTGGTGTTGGCGCATTCGGTGCAGATCGTAGGTGACGAAGACGTCGTCCCCGAGGTCGAACGTCATGGCGCGGTTCACCTCGCGACGGAACTGTGAGGTCAGCACCGGTCCGTAGTCGCGCGGGTGACGGTCCGGCGGCACCAGGTCCTCTCGGGGCGTCCCCGCGGGCAGGGAATCGAGGTATTCGTCGGTGATCTCGAAGTACTGCTCCCGGTTACGGGGGCGGATCAGCACCTCGCGGATGAAGTGAACGACGTCGTAGCGTTCCTCCGGCGTGTATTGGATCTGCGGCACCATCTGCCCGAACCCTTCGGTGAGGGTCATCCACATCGTGTACGGATCGTTTCCGGCCCGCAGCTCGTCGCGGCGAAACGACCGGGCGTCGGGCAGCCGGGCATCGCCGTCGTAGCCGTGGCAGCCGTAGCAGTGCAGGTCGTAGATCTTGCGCCCTCGCTCGCGATTCGCGTCGGTCCAGGAACGGATGATCCCCGCGTGGTCGACGTCTTCGTCGCCCTGCTGCTGTTGGGCGGCAGTGGGTGCCGGCGTGGTCAGCACAAGGGCCAGGGCCAGACCCGTCGACAGGCAGAGGGTCAGGCAAACGGCACCGATGCGCGAGAGCCGGCGAAATCCCTGAGCGCGGTTGGCCATGGCGGTTCTCTCGATACCGGATGGGTGGTTGGATGCCCCGATTGCGTGGCGAGCATAGACGCCCGGGGCGTTCGCCACCAGCGGCGCGGTCCGGGCGCCGATTCGTGGATCTTTTATCGGATGTAGCCCAACGCGCGGAGCTCCTCGACGGCTTCGGGCGAAAGTCCGCGTGGCGCGAGCCGGACCCAGTAGGGGGGGATGGCGTCGAGCTGCTGGCGAAGCGCGGCGACCTCGGCGGAATTCGCCGACGCGACATTGAGCGTCTCCGCCGGATCCGTCGAGAGATCGTAGAGCTCTTCGGTGTCGCCGTACGCCGACCAGATGTAGCGACGGACGCCGCTCTGGATCATGCGCGAGTAGATGGTCCGCCGGTAGGGTCGCAGGAGGTTCTGAATGCTGAGTGAGCGTCCCGAGGTTCCGGCGAACGCGACCGTCGCGACGCGGACCTGCCGCGTTCGGCTGTCGGCCCAGGTCGCAAGGTCGAGCTGCTCGCGGGCGGCCGTGCGAACCATCAGGTCGAAGAAGTCGCGCCCTTCCAGCGGCGCGTGGATCACGCCCGGGGACGGCGCCGTTTCGCTGCCTTCGAAGCGGGCGATCACCGGGATCTGCAGCACCTCGGAGTACAGCGCGTGGGCGTGGCCGCGGGCGCCGTGCTCGCCGAATTCCTCGCCGTGGTCGGACGCGACGAGCGTGAGGCGGCGTGTCGTCAGCTCCTGGTCGAGGAGGTTGAGCAGCCGGTCCAGCTCCTTGTCGAGGAACCGTACGTCGTCGATGTAGCGACCCCGCGCGACATCGTGCGAGGCCGGGCTGAGGCGGAAGTCGGTGCCGGGTGAGCTGAGGTAGGGGGCGTGCGGGTCGAGGTAGTGAACGTAGAGGAACAAGGGCCTCGACGGCTCTCGTGCACGTCGCTCCGCCAGCCACCCTGCGACTCGATCGGTAACGGTGTCGGCTCGAGCGTAGGCCGGCGGGTCACGCAGCATCTCGAACACTTCGAAGCCTCGATCGAACCCGTATTCGGCGTTGACCATGCGGCCGTTGGCGTTGAAACCGGCGGTCTCGTAGCCCTGGGCCGAGAGGATCTCGGCCAGCAGCTTCACCTCGGGGGACAGGCCGAACTGCAGCCCGGTGGCGCCGTGTTCCTCCGGCAGCAGCCCGGTGAAGAAGGAGCCCAGCGACGGCCGCGTCCAGCTGGCGTTGGCCAGCACGTCGCTGAACCGCACCGATCGTTCGGCATAGGCGTTCAATGCCGGCATCCATGAGGGGTCGCCGCCGTGCCCGGCGAGCGCGTCGGCGCGCAGTGTATCGAGCATCACGAACACGATGTGCGGCGGCGGGGCAGGTACTCCGGAGTCCCCCTGACCATCGTCGCGGTTGGGCTGTTCGCGGCGGCCTTCCTCGTCGCCGCTCCCGGTACCTTCGTTGCCGCCGGCCCCTACGCCCGCACCCTCCGCCAGCTCCCAGACCCAGTCGGGCTGACCGATCGGCGACCCCTGCGAATGCCGTGCCCAGGCCGCGCCCTCGAGTCGTGCCGTCGGTTCGGCGAACAGGTGATACGCCGGCGTCCCGAGAAGCAAGTTCTGGCGCAACAGGTGCCAGCGCAACGTGTTCGAAGCGTAGAAGCAGACCGCCAGGGTGGCGACCAACGCCGCGGCGGCCGTGGCACATTGGGTCGCCGCTCGGCGGGCGACGGGAGATGGCTGCTTCGACACGTGCCGAGAGAGCAGATAGATCGATGCCAGCACGGCGGCCACGAGCATGAAGCGACTCATTCCGGGCAGCGACCACAGCGTCGGCCCGACACCGGCCGGCCGCGTCTGCTCGCGAAAGTGCCAGGAGAGCACCACGCCGGCGAACAGGGCCCCGGCCAACCGCCCCGGCAATCCGAAGCATCCGACGAAGCTGGCGAGGCGATCAAGCGAGAGGGCCACCAGAGCGTAGAGGACGGCGACCGCCAGCACGTCGACGAAGCGGTAGCTCGAGAATGCGGTGGCGTTCGCGACCCCGACAAGAAAGACCCAAAGCAGAAACGCCGGAAGCGCCGCGAGTAGGAGCGGGCCGCGGGTTTCCGGGTTGTCTTTCGAGGACATCAGGACACGCAATGATTGATAGACTCGTGGACGGCAACTCCCGGAACTCTACCCTGACCACCCCGCTCACACTGCTCGTGCGTCCATCCTCATCGATCTTCGCTCTCAGACCCCTCGCGCGGCTGCTCGCGGGCCTGCTGGTCGTTGTCGCCCTTCCGGCCGGAGCGGAAGGCGAGCGACCGACCGCCCCGCGGTTCATTGCCGGTTCGGCGCAAGAGAAAAGCGCCGTCGCAACACTACGCGTCGAAGTGATCGCGCGCGGACAACCGGCGACCGGCGCCCTGGTGAGCGTTGCGGGCGAAGAACATCTCACCGGAGAAGACGGCCGGGTCGTCGTCCGGGTCGAGCCGGGGCGCGTCCGCGTCGTTGTACGTCTCGAGGGATTCGCCGACGCGGAAGTTGTCGTCGATCTCGAGCCGGGCGAGGAGCGGCGGCTGCGCGTCGAGCTGGAAGCCGCCGAACCGGACCGGGCCGAGCCGGAACCGGTCACGGAAGTCGACGAAGAGATCGTCGTCGTCGCCAGTACGCGCACCGGCGGCCGAATCGAGGATCAGCCGATGCGGGTAGAGGTCCTCGAGCGCGAAGAGATCGAAGAGAAGATGATGATGACGCCGGGCGACATCGTCATGATGCTCAACGAGATGGGCGGCCTTCGTGTGCAGACGACATCGCCGTCGATGGGGTCCGCCAGCCTGCGGATCCAGGGGATGCGCGGCCGCTACACGCGCTTCTTCTCCGACGGCCTGCCACTGTTTGGCGAGATGCCCGGGGGGTTGGGTCTCCTGCAGATCCCGCCGATGGATCTCGGGCACGTGGAGGTCATCAAGGGCGTCTCTTCGGCGCTCTACGGTGCCGGGGCGATGGGCGGCGTCGTCAATCTCGTCGCCCGGCGGCCGGGGAGCGCCGGCGAGCACGAGGTACTGGTGAACCAGTCGACCCTCGGGGCGACCGACGCGATCCTGTGGTCGGCATCCCCGATCGGTGAGCGCGGTGGGTTCTCGTTCCTCGGCGGGTTGCACCGGCAAAGCCGATCGGACGTCGACGGCGATGGGTGGGCCGACCTTCCCGAATACAAGCGTTTCGTGGCCCGTCCCCGGTTCTACGGGAGCGGCGAGGGCGGGGGGTCGGTGTTCGGCACCCTCGGCGTGACCCACGAGCAACGTACCGGCGGTACCGTGGCGGGGGCCGTCCTACCGGCTACGGGCGAACCCTACGTAGAAGCTCTCGAGACCATCCGCGTGGACGGCGGCGTCGTCGGCCAAGCCATCGTCGCCGACAACTACGTCGTCACCGGTCGCGCCGCGGCTGTGGGCCAGTGGCACGAGCACACGTTCGGAGAGATCGTCGAGCGCGACCGGCACGCTACCGCGTTCGGCGAGGGGGCGATCCGAGGAGCCGCCGGAAGCCACACCTGGGTGGCGGGAGCTGCGCTGGAGGTCGACAGCTACGACCCCGAGGACGTGCCCCGTTTCGCCTACTCTTTCGTCAAGCCGGGGGTCTTCGTTCAGGACGACATCAACGTGCGCGATTGGCTGTCGCTCTCGCTCAGCGGCCGGCTGGACTGGCACAGCGAGTACGGCACCTTCTTCAGCCCCCGTGTATCGGCCCTGTTTCGCAGAGGCGGCTTCACCAGCCGGGCGTCGTTCGGCACAGGGTTCTTCGGCCCGACGCCGCTTACCGAGGAAACCGAGGCTGCCGGTCTGACACGCTTGGAGATCCCCGAGCCTCTGGTCGCCGAGCGCGGCCGCAGCGCAGCGCTCGACCTCGGCTATGACACCGGTATCGTTGCCGCGACCCTGACGTTGTTCGCCTCGCGCATCGAGGATCCGGTCGTCGTCGAGCGCGAGGAGCGGTACGTGCTACGCAACCTCGACGGGGTTACGGACAATCGCGGCGTCGAGCTTCTGGTCACCGCGCGCCGTGCCCCCTTTTCGCTTACCGGCAGCTACACCTACGTCGACGCCACCGACTCCGAGCTCGGGGCGGAGCGGCCCGTGTCGCTGACGCCGCGGCATAGCGCCGGTTTGGTGGCGATGGCGGAGGACCACGACTGGGGGCGCGTCGGCGTGGAGGTCTACTACACAGGGCGCCAGAGCCTCGAGGCCGACCCCTTTCGCACCACGAGCGAGTCCTACGTGATCCTCGGTCTCCTGGTGGAAAAGCGGATCGGCTCGTTCGCGCTGTTCGTCAATGGCGAGAACCTCACCGACGTTCGCCAGACTTCCTGGGGGCCGGTGATTCGACCGGAGCGCGGCGTCGACGGCCGCTGGACGGTCGACGGGTGGGCGCCGTTGGAAGGACGTGTGGTCAACGGCGGGGTGCGGATCTACTTCTGACGGCGCAGGGCCTCCGTCTTTCGAAGGGGCCGCCGGTGCTTTCATCCCACGCCGCCCATGATGCCGCTCATGACGCGGGCGTCTCCCGTTGCGCCACGATCCGGCCGGTCTGACATTCGGCGGGGAGGTGTAACCCCCGCCCGCCAATGACAACCGGTCCACACGGGGGAGGGGTGACCTACGCCCGCCAGTGACAACCGGTCCACACGAGTGGGCAACTCTGTGAAGGACTTGCCAAGATTGCGCTTTGGTGAGAAACTCCGGCGCTGGCCCGCTGGCTCGATCTGCGGCCGGTCGGCCGGCGGGAAAGGCAACAATCCATCAAGCAGGGGACCGGGAGGACGCGAGATCCGATACGTCTACACCGTTGTGGTCACCCTGTTGTTCTACGGGGGGCTACGTTTCCATTTCGCCCTCGCGGGCGTCCTCTTCCTCGTCGCCGGTGCGGCGGATGTCTTCTACTTCGGCAATGAGGAGGCAGGGTTGATGGCCGCCCTCATTGGTCTCGTTTGCCTTTCCTGCGGATACATGTTCGAGCTGTGGGTCGGAAACCTCTTTCGAAAGGTCCCCGCCTGGCGTACACCCCTCGCCGGCCCGACCGCGGACGACATTCCGCAGTGGGATGAGGGCGGCTTCGGCATGATGCAGCCCACCGAACAGCAGACCGGCACTCGGGGGAGCTGACCCCCCTTCCGGCCCTCGCTGGAACGCGCCGACGCGGCTGTATATCCTCAGCCGATTCTCATACGTGTCACCACACCGTGGTTTGCGCGGAGGCCCTGATGAACCATTCCGTCGGCAAGAGCGCCGCGTCATTCCCCCTCATTGCGGTGGTCTTGGTAGCTTCCGCCTTGCTGGTCGCCGCGGCTCCCGTCGTGCCGACCGCGGCGGCCTCGCCTCGGGCGTCGGGAGTGCAGGTTGGTTTGACCGCACCGGTCGCGTCGACCGCGGCGGCCACTCCTGGCGCGCTGGCCCGGGAACCCGAGCAAGGGCGCTACTTCCCGCCGCGCGGCGAATGGGAGCGACGTACGCCCGAAGAAGTGGGAATGAGCTCCGCCGCGCTGCAGGAGGCGATCGATTTCGCCAACGCGAATCAGAACCCGGGGAATCGCGACCTCGCCGTGTGGCTGAAGGAAGAGACGGGTTTCGGCCGCGAGCCGTTTTTCACCGTCCGCGGGCCGACCACGGTGCGTACGGGGATGAACGGCATCGTGGTAAAGGACGGCTACATCGTTGCCGAATGGGGCGATACGAGCAAAGTCGACATGACGTTCAGCGTCACCAAGACGTTCCTGTCGACCACCACCGGGCTGGCCTATGACCGCGGCATGATCCGCAGCCTCGATGATCGCGCCGTCGACTACATGCCCACCGACGAGCACTTCCAATCGGAGCACAACCGCAAGATCACCTGGGATCACCTGCTGCGCCAGACCAGTGACTGGCGCGGGGCTCTGTTCGGCATGCCGGCGTGGGCGGACCGGCCGGCGCGTCGCAATCCCGAGGGCGGCCCGGCCTCGTGGACCGACATCCAGAACGTGCCGTTGTCGGAGCCCGGCACCGCGTACGAGTACAACGACGTGCGCGTGAACCTGCTTTCTCTGGTGACGCTGAACGTCTGGCGCCGGCCCCTGCCGCAGGTGCTGCGCGAGCACGTCATGGATCCGATCGGGGCATCCAACACCTGGCGATGGCACGGTTACCGCGATTCGTGGGTCGAGATCGACGGGCAGCGGATGCAGAACGTCAGTGGCGGCGGCCACTGGGGTGGCGGGATGCACATCAACGCTCACGACATGGCCCGTTTCGGCTACCTCTTTCTCAACGACGGCTCGTGGGACGGCCAGCGGATCATCTCGGAAGAGTGGATCGAGATGGCGCGTTCGCCGGGACCGGCCAACGCCACCTACGGCTTCATGAACTGGGGCCTCAACCGCGACGTCGAGCGGAACGGCGAGATGCGACGGTCGGTTCCGCTGGCGCCCGAGACGGCGGTGACGTTCAGCGGCGCAGGGAGCAACCTGATCTTCATCGACCGCGAGAACGACCTGGTGGTCGTTGTGCGCTGGATCTCGGGAGGCTCCGGCGAATTCTTCGGCAAGGTGATCGCGGCGATCGAGAACGGCTGACCTTCGGCGCGACGAGCCGGCGGTCGCGCCATAGGGCGAAATAACCTTTTGTGAAGGGCGGTTGTGCTGCGTTCATGCGGCCCTGACCCGGAGTTGATGGGAACTTTCGCCATTCCTCAGCGAGCCCTCAAGTAGTTCAGCTCGGCCCCTGCCACTGTCGGCGGATGATTCCGAACGGCAGAGTGCAGCGAAGGTTGCGGGCGGTGTTGGTCGGCGTCCTGGGGGCGGGGCTGACGCAGTTCACGGGCCCGGCTGAGGCGGTTCAATGGCCTGCCGCCACCGGCTCCCCCGGCGCCGCCGGCACCCCCGCGGTCGCTGCACCGGAGCCGAAGACGCGTCTCGGTGAACGAGAACGATTGCGCTTGATCCTCATCGATGCTGAGGGTTTGTCGCCCGAGGCGGCGGGGGTGCTCGGTCGCGAAGTCGGCGCCATTCTGGCCGGCACGGGCGTCGACGTCGACGTGGGGTTCGCCGGGGAGGCCTCCCTCGATTCCGCCGACGCATCAGGCGTCGCAGTGAAGGTCGTCCTGCTGTCGGAAAGCGGCCGGCGTTTCGGCGTCGGCGACGACCACATGGGCGCGCATCTCCGTGTCGACGGTCGCCCCGGGGATACCGTCTACGTCTTCGTGCCCGTCGTGCGGGAGGCCCTCGGAAACCGCCTGCAGACCGCGCGGCGACGGGCCGAGCTTCTGCTCGGCCGAGCGTTAGGACGGGTCGCAGCGCACGAGGTCGTGCACGCGATTGCTCCGGACGTTCCGCACGCGAGCTCCGGCGTGATGAAGTCGATCCCGAACATGCGCGACCTGGTGGTAGCCGAGGTGCGGCTGGACGCGTTCTCGAGTACTCACTTTCGACAAGCGCTCGAGCGACGTAACGGGACACTGGCCGGTCGCTGACGGAGCGGACGCCCTACGGCCACGATCCCGTCCGAGCGGATGCGGTTTCGCGTGATGGTTCATCCGTCCAGATCGTCGCTTGCACTTCCGCGTTTGCGTCGGCCGTTCGCCAAACGTTAGATTCCGGCTGCGTCGGACAGACGGATGGCTGTGCTTCCGGTTGGAGAGAGCGTATGAGAAGGGCAATCCAGGTCGCGTTCAATCTCGCCTTCGCCGCGCTCATCCTCGCTTTCGTTGCGGCGTGCGCAGCGACACCGGAGACCGACGCTCCGCTGCGCATCGCCGTCGCCAAGTTCCAGCACGAGACCTGCACGTTTTGCCCCGGCGGAGATACCACCGTCGAGGACTGGATCCGGCTCAGCGAGCCGGTGGGCGGCGAGGAGCTGCTTTCTTCAGGATCTTATGTGCGGGGTTTCACACAGCGAGCCCGGGAGCTCGGGGATATCGAGCTGATCCCGTTGACCTCGCCCTTGGGTGTATTCGGCGGCTCCTCGAGAAGCTGGAACACCAAGGAGACCTTCGACCATTTCGTCGGGGCGATGATCGAAGAGCTACGGGCTGCCATGCCTGTAGATGCCGTCTACCTGGCTCTGCACGGTGCCATGGCGGTGCGGGACGTGCCGCGGCCGGAGGCGGAGATGGCGCGCAGGTTTCGCGAGGTTGTCGGGCCCGATGTTCCGATCGCCGGGAGCTTCGACCTGCACGGGAACGAGGACGCGGAGTTCCTGCGCTGGGCCGACTTCGCCTTCGTCACCAAGCGGTATCCGCACTACGACGCGTTCATTCAGGGTGAGCGCGCTGCCCGGGCGCTACGGCTTGTCGCCCGGGGTGAATACCGGCCGACGACGGCCACCCGGAAGCCCGGCATACTGACGGCCACCGTCTTGCAGTGGACCGGGCAGTCGCCCTCGATGGACATCATGGAGCGTGCTCGGCGCTGGGAAGCACGCGAGAGCGACGCGTTCGTCAGCGTCTTCTACGGCTACCCGTGGTCCGATGTCCCCGACGTCGGCGCCACCGTGCACGTCATGACCAACCGCGACCAGGCTCTCGCCGACCGGATTGCCGACGACATGGACGATTTCATCTGGAGGGTGCGGGAGGATTTCGCCGTGGGTCGTTATCCGCAGCCCGAGGAGGCCGCCGCGATCGTCGCGGAAGCGATCGCGGAGGGTCGCACACCCGTCGCCGTTGGTGATCACAGCGACCGACCCGGCGACGCCACCCACATCTTGAAGGCGTTCGAGGCTGCCGGGATCGGTAACGTTCTCTACGGCACGATCACGTCTCCGCAGACGCTGGACGCCATGACGGAGGGTGGCCTCGGTGCGGGCAAATCGTTCGACATGGAGATCGGCGGCTTCACGCCATCTGGAGGAACGCCCGCCCATATCCGCGGTACGGTTCGCTTCCTCGGTGAGGGGCTCGGCTACGAGCGGGTCGCGGCGGTTGAATTCGGTGACGGGAACCTCGTCGTCATCACGCCGGCGTACACCCAGGTCACCGACCCCGGCCGCTTCCGCTTTGGTGAGGTCAATCCGGACGACTACCAGGTGTTCGTGGTCAAATCGCGCGTCCACTTTCGCCGTGGCTTCGACGAGACCGGCTTCGCTCCGACAATCGTCGTGGTCGAAGCGCCGGAGCCGTTCGTTGGGACGACGTTCTTGGAAGCGCTGCCGTACGAAAGCGTCACCTTGGAAGAGTATTTCCCCTTCGGAGCGCCCTCGCATCGCCGCTGAGGTATCCGGATCGTTCCGCGTCCTCGGGTCGCTTGCGCATCGCGCGTCGGATCCTGGATCCGCAGGGTTTGCCCCCCGCGGATCAGTGAACCGGAGCGCTGCGCCCCGACTGTCGATACCTCTCCAGTAGCCCGCTCAGTCGCGCCACGATGTCGGGGTGATCCGCGAACACGTTGGTCGTTTCGCCGGGATCGCGATCGAGGTTGTAGAGCTGTCCCGGCGGCTCGCCGTCCGCCGGCTCGACGGCGGCCGGTTGGGTGAAGCCGCCCGATCCCAGGCCGAGTATGAGCTTCCAAGTTCCTTGCCGGATGGCGAACATCCCCTGCAGCGAGTGATGGACGGTCGCCTCGCGAATCGGGGCATCGAGGGAGTCGCCCAGCATGACCGGCAGCAGGCTGTAGCTGTCCTCGCCGGCGTCGGCGGGCAGCGAGACGCCGACGATGTCGGCGACCGTGGCCATGAGGTCGGTATGCGAGACAGTCTCGTTACTCGAGCTTCCGGCGGCGATCCTCCCGGGCCAGCGGGCAATGAACGGCACCCGGTGGCCGCCCTCCCAGATGTCCGCCTTCTGGCCCCGCAGATCGCCGTTGGCTCGGTGCCCGTATTCCTCGACGTCCGATTCCAGCCAATGGGCGCCGTTGTCGCTGGTGACGACAACGAGCGTGTTGTCGGCGACGCCGGCGTCGGCAAGTGCCTCCACAACGGCGCCGATCGCCGCATCCACCTGGACGACGAAGTCGCCGTAAGGCCCGGCGCCGCTGCGACCGACGAATTCCTCGGTTGGAAGCCAGGGCGTATGGGGGGCGGAGTAGGGCAGATAGAGAAAGAAGGGGCGTCCCGAGCCCTGCTGGCGCCGGATGAACGCCACCGCCTCGCTCGTCGTATCCGGCAGCACGTCGATGTGCCGGAATCCCGGAGCGATTCCGCCCGCGCGCCAGAATCCGCCGCCGCCACCGCGCCGCATCCGGCTCGCTTCGATCGACTCGGTCGGTGCCGCAACGAGGCCTTCGTTCCGTACGTAGACGTAGGGAGCCATGTCCAGCGAGGCGGGAATGCCGAAGAAGTAGCCGAAGCCCACGGCATTGGGACCCGGGCGAAGGGGCTGCGTGTAATCCGTCCGTTCCGCGGCTCCCAGCCCGAGGTGCCACTTGCCGATCGCGCCGGTCGCATAGCCGCTGCCCTGCAGCAGCGAGGCGAGCGTCGTTCGACCCTCCTCGATCAGCGCCGGCGAGAATCCGTCCAGTACCCCGCTGACCATCCGTGTTCTCCACGCGTAGCGTCCGGTAAGCAGTCCGTATCGGGTCGGCGTGCACACGGCCGATGGCGAGTGCGCGTCGGTGAAGCGCATTCCCTCGGCGGCGAGGGCGTCGATATTGGGGGTCGGGACGCGCGACGCGGGGTTGTAGCTTCCGGGGTCGCCGTAGCCCATGTCGTCCGCCAAAATGACGACGATGTTGGGTAGCGGGGGCTCAGCGTCGCCCGGCTCGGTATGGCGACATGCCGATGCGCCGAGAACCGCTGCGCAAATGGCTGCGGCGTTGAGAGCGGCCTTCAGCATGTATCTCCTCTCAGCGGGAGGTGAACCGTAGCCCGATTCGCGCCGTGATACCTTTCTGCGGAAAGCCGATGAAGTGCTCGTAGTCGGTGTCCGTGAGGTTGTCGATGCGGCCGAACACCTGCCATGAAGGCAGCAGCTGCCAGGTGGCGGCCAGATCGAGGACACCGTACCCGGCGACCGTGGTCATGCCGGGGGCGGCGATCTGGACGTCGAAGCTCTCCGACGCGAACGCCACCTCGGCGCGGACCTGCAGAGCTTCGACCGGCTTGTAGCCGACCCGGACGCTGCCGGCCCATTCCGGCAGATTTCGCAGCGGCTCGTCGCTGTTCGGGTCTTCGGCCGTCTGATACGTGAGATCGGAGAAGAGCGACAGCCGCGGGCTGGGGTCCCAGCGCAACGAGATCTCCACGCCGCGGGCGCGCACCTGGTCGCGGTTGACGTTCTGGAACCGGTCGAAATCGAAGTCGATCAGATCCTCGTAGCGAATCCAGAACACCGTGGCGCCGAGGGTCAGATCCCACGCGTCGACGCGCTGGTCGATACCCACGTCGATCCCGACGCTGGTCTCGGGCCGGAGCTCCGGGTTACCGCCGAGCTGCGGCGGACTGGCCAGCGCGAAGAAGCTGGGCAGCTTGAAGGCGCGGGACACCGTGCCTCTGACCGACGTGCCGTGATCACCGAGCCGGTAGCGGGCACCGAGCCGCGGGCTCCACTCGGTGTCCGCGCTGTCGGCAAAGTCGGCCCGCAACCCGGCCTCGAAGCCGAGCGCACCCGCCCCAACCGTCGTCTCCACGAAGGCGCCCGGAGTGGTGCGGGACAGCTCGTAGTCGCCGCTCACCGCCCCGCCGAAGAACGGCGGCAGGAACAAGGTGCTGACGTTGGTGCCGCCCTCGTGATCGATGTCGACCCCGGCGGTGACGCTCGTCGCGTCGCTGGTGTCGTAGGTCGTGAGCCAGCCACCGCGTAGGTGCCCGTATGACGTGTCCTCGATCGAGGGCGGCACCAGCGGGGCCACGCCCGGGCTGTCGCGCTCGAGGTCGCGACGGTAGTAGAGGCCGATGAACCGGTTTCGCCAGCGATCGGTGGTCGCCCAGTGCACGTCGGCGCCGAGGTCGAACTCGACCGCCGTGGTGTTGCGCAGATCTCCGGAGCCGAAGATCGGGCCGCCGGACGACTCCGGGTAGTCGTCGGCCTCCCACGACGCCGCACGGGTGGTGAGCTGTAGGTTGGCGTCTTCGCCGACCGGCAGCGAAAAGCTCCCCTGGACGTTGGCCTGGCGGAAGTCGTCGTCGCCAATGTGACCGGCCTGCCGCTCGACGTCGAAGCCGACGTAGTAGTCGCCCGCGCCGGCCACACCGGAAACCGCGGCGTCGGCGCGGAGCAGCTCGCTGCCGCCGCCCTCGACGCTCACGCGCACCTGTGGCTCGGTCGTCGTTCCCCGGCGGGCGACGATGTTGACGATCCCCGACAGCGCCGTGGATCCATAGAAGTACGACAGCGGTCCGCGCGCCACCTCGATCCGTTGGACCGACGAGACGGGCAGGTTCGACAGGTTCACCGCACCACCCTCGATGTCGGTCGGATCGTTGAGCGGCACGCCGTCGAGCAGAACGAGGACGAAGTTCGGATCGCCGCCGCGCAGCTGGATCGTCGTCGCACCGCCCCGCGACCCGGTCGAAAGAACGCGGGCCCCTGCCGTGTACTCGAGCAGCTCGGCCACGGTGCGCGCGTTCGCTGCCTCGATGGTGGCCTCGTCGATGACGGTCAGTGAGGCGGCGACGGAATCCAGCGGCCGCGCCCGGACGACGACGCGCTCCCTTTCCTGTGGCTCCTGCCGGGTGGCTGCGGCGTCCTCGGCGGCCCCGGTGCTTTGTGACAGCGCTTCGCCGTGGGGCATTAGCAAGCACATGGCGACGAGCAGCGAGACGCTCATGGGACGTTCCGCGTTGGCGATTCGGCGCCGGCGTTTCCGCGTATCGATCCTCGGAAGAAGTAGAATGGCGCGACGTTCATCGTGATTCCCTGATCGGGAGGTGTCTCAGCGTGACAGGAAGCTCACCCTACGGTATCCGAGCGGGCACCCGGTAGTGGCCAACCTCGGCATCGGCGCGATGGGCCTGTTGCTCCTTTTCGGTGCTTTGGTCCAGTACAACGACCCGGACCCGTGGCGCTGGATCGTCATGTACCTCATCGCCGCGGTGGCGACGTTCTCAGCCATTCTCCGGCCGCACGCCTGGAAGTCCGCGGCGGTCATCGCCGTGATCGCGACCGTCTGGTGCCTCGCCCTGTTGCCTGCCGCCGCCCGGACCTCGTTCCCGGATCTTTTCCAATCCTGGGAGATGATGAGCACCGAGATGGAGGAGGGACGCGAGCTCGGTGGCTTGTTGCTCATCGCCGTCTGGACGGGGTTTCTTGCCCTTCGGGGGCGCAAGATATCCGATCGCTCCGCAGCGGAGCAGCAGGGTCCCTGACGTACGCTCGAACGTGGCCGAATTATTCTTCGGCACAGTCGAACGCGGCCAGACTAGTTTTCGGCGATGCAGTACAGGTACCGGTGGCCGCGCAGGTAGATTTCCCCGCCGGCAACCGCCGGCGAGGCGTCGAAACCGTCGTCGAGGCTGTTGGTGCCGATGACCTCGTACGTCGGTCCGTGCCGCAGCACCAGCGTCTGTCCGTCCCGACCCGTGATGTAGACGCGGCCGTCGGCCCCCACCGGAGACGAGAACACCTCGGCAACGCCTTCGAGTCGTTGTAACTCGTAGTGCGCCTGGCCCGTTCTGGCGTCGAAAACCGTCAGGATTCCGTTGTTGGACTTCAGCATGTACAGCACGCCGTCGTACAGCAGTGGCGAGGGCACGTAGGGCGTGTCGCGCTCGTAGGTCCACACGATCGCGTCCGTATCGGTGATGTCGCCCGTCGCCTTGGCGAGGTCGATCGCCTTGAGGCTGTTCCCGCGAAAACCGCTCATCAGGATGGCGAGCCCGTCCGCGTAAACCGGGGAGGGGATGACGTTCATCGTCAACCCGGATGTCTGCCAGACGATGCTCCCCGACTCGAGGTCATAGCTCTGGATGCTGTCCCGCGCCGGGACGATGACCTGAGCGCGGCCGTTGACCTCGGCGATCAGCGGTGTCGCCCAGGTGTCGATCTCGTCGCGGTTCTGCCGCCAGCGCTCCTCGCCGGTGCGAACGTCGAGAGCGACGACGAACGACTGCCCGCCGATGTGGTCCCATACCTGCACGAGCGTGTCGCCGTGGAGTGCCGGCGTGCTGCCTTCGCCGAACTGGTTGCGCATGAGCTTGTCGCCCAGGTCCTTCTCCCAGATCAGCTCGCCGTCCATGTCGTAGGCGTACAGGCCGCGAGACTCGAAGCTGGCGATCACCACCTCGCCGTTGGTGACGGGGGAGGCCGAGGCGTAGGTCCCGTTCTGGCGGTGGGCACCCTCGTGCGGGGCTTCCGTGCGGGCGACTTGCTCCCATACGACCTCCCCGGTTGCGCGATCGAGCGCCATGACGACGTAGTCGTGGGTTACGCCCTCCGCCGTCTGTCCGGATTCTGAAACGGCGGTGACCAGAAAAACGCGGTCACCCCAGACGATCGGCGAGCCGGAGCCGCGCCCGGGGATGGGCACCTTCCAGCGCACGTTGCTCGATTCGCTCCACGTCGCCGGCGGCGTCGCGTCGGGAGCGACGCCGGTGGCGGCGGGGCCACGCCATTGTGGCCAGTACTGGTCCTGGGAGGTGGGCGACGGCGGCCCGGAGGCGGCCGGGAGCACGAAGGAAGCGACGACTAGGGCATACGCAAGGCGCCACGTCAGGTGAGCGAGCAAGATGGATCTCCCCGTTGGTTTTTCCAGCGATCTTAGCAGCCGATCCGAGCGGGCACGCGGAGATCCTGACGGCGAACATTGCCCAACTGCTTTTCCGAATCCGTTACCAGGTGACCCGCTGTCAATTGAAAGTGGCTGGAGGCACAACGGAATGGCCCGCGCCATTGGAGTTCATCAGGCCTTCGATATCAGACGCGATCTCTTTCGCGATCTCGGCTTGCATGGCCATCGAGTCTCGCAACGCACGGACGTAGCTGCTCGACCAAGAATGGATTCCACTCTCGCCATCCACCAGAAAGACGGTGATTCGAACATCGTCATCGACGCAAAGAACGGAACCCTCCACAACAGCATCCAATCGAAGCACCCTGGCGACCTCGAAGATCGGCTTCCCGATCGCCTGGTAGTGATGCGACATGCTAGGTGCCGTCACGTCGAGCCCAGCGATCCGGCCGAGCTCGGCTGTGAGAAGGTCGGTTATCCCGGTGCTGAGGCAACTCAGCGCGCTGTCGGTGGCAACCAGTCTGAGGGGCATGACGGCGAGCGCCCGGATCTCGGAAGTCGGCACGCCGGGTTGTATCTGCTTTACGGTTCGCAGGAATCGGCCTTCTCGGTCGGTGGCACCGGAATCGTTGTCGGTTCCGGACGCGGTAAGCGGGGCGATTGTTGCCGGGGGCGACGGAGGGCGGCCGTCGGCCTTGATTTCTTGGGGCCCCTGGGTGACGACGCCGACAAACCGATAGCCCTCGCCGGGAACCGTTTGGATGTACTCGGGATCAACCGACGTGTCACCGGTCGCCCGCCGGATCGCGCTGATTGCCTGAGTGAGACATTCCTCGCGCACGTGAACCCCATTCCACACATTGCTGAGAAACTCGTCCTTGGTGATCAGGTCGCCTGGCCGCCTCAACAGGCAGCAAAGCACCGTGGCCGTCTTCGGCGTGAGATGGACCTCGAAGTCCCCGCGGTACAGACGGCAGGTTGCCGTGTCGAAAGAAAACCCTCCGAACCAGACCAAGGACGCCGATTTCGAAGTCATCGTTTCCCCCCGCACGCGGCTCGGCGGCCGTCTCCCCGATAGTGCACCTCGCTTGTCGAGCACGGGGCGGCTTCCGGGGGGCCGCCGGAGGCGGGTCGCGAGAGCGTCGCGGGTGATTCGGCGTCGTCCAGGCCGGCCCGGACGGCGGCGATGGCGGCCGGGTCCAGCCGCACCGGGGCGCGGAACAGCAAGGAGCAATCCAGGCCCGAGTTCATCAGATTCCGGGCACTGCTCGAGTGCCCGTAATCCGGGGCGAGCACGTGTATCAATTCGTGCGCTGCGACTCTCCCGATCGCGCGGCCCACGATGGCCTCCGTGAAGCCCCGCCCGCAGCGGCCCATCGTCTCCGCGACGTTGGGAACGAAAACACGCACGGATCGGTAGTCTCCCGGCCGTGGTTGCCTTTTGGTTGCCAGCCCCATCACGCACCGTCCTCGCTTCCGCCCTGAGGGCGCACGCGGCAAGACGATGATGGAGACGCGAAAGCCCGTCTTGGCGGCGGCGGTATCGGGATCGAGCGAGCGCGGCTCAACGCTTGCTTGTCGTAGAACGTTGGCTATCTCGTCGCGCATGGAAGCGGTTGCCGCGGGAGCGAGGCCGGCGGCGTCGAAGAAGAGAAGCGAAAGCGCTTTTGTCGCTAGCCTGTCAGGCTCCGGTTGGGTCTGTTGAGTGGATGCGGCAACGGGCGGGGGAGAGAGCGCCCATGCTGCCAGGTACGTAACACCTGCGAATATCGCCAACCCTCTCCGTAGCCGGTTCTTCATGGATCCCCCGCGAGCTATTCGTCTCCTTGTTCGTCCGTGAGCCCGGCCGAAGCGCTTCTCGGGTGACTCCGCGATTCGACCGCTCTATCCGGTTACGCGGGGGGCAACCGGGAATAGGGTCATGGTGTTGGCGAGAAAATGGGTCGACCGTCGGCAGGGACGGCCGGTCGCCGGGTGTTTCGAGAAAGGCGACGAGAGAGGGGGGCGCCTGGAGCCGTTACGAGGAACCGGCGTGGGATAGCGCACCCATGATGGTTACTTCTCAGACGTCGAGCTCGTCGAGCGGGTCGTCGAACTCCATCGCCAGGTGGAAGCTGCCGTTCACCGCGGCCGAACGGCGGACGCGGCCCACGGTCCGCGAGGGTTTGATCTTGCCCTTCGGGTTGACGAAGCTGACGTCGCAGCGAGCGCCCGGTGACACCTCTTCCTTCACGCGGACGAGCATGCCGCCGCGGCTGATGTCGATGGTCGTGCCGCTCAGCTCGAGGCGCATGACCTCGTGGCCGAGGACGCTCAGGCTGGCCTCGAAGTTGACGTCGTATTCGGCTCTTATCCGCTTGTGAGAGCGCCTCTCCTTGGGGTCGGCCCTCGCCGCTGCTTCGGCCGCGGCGTCCGCCTCGGCCTTCGCCTTCTTCGCCGCGGCGGCTTCGGCTTTCGCCTGCTCTGCGGCCTTCTCGTCGGCCTCCAACTTCGCCGTTGAGAGCTTCGCCGCTTTCGCCTCGGCTTTCGCCAACTCGGCCGCCTTGGCCTCTGCTCTCGCCTCGGCTTTGGCGCGCTCGGCTGCCTTGGCTTCGGCGTGTGCCTCCGCCTTGGCTCGTTCGGCTTCTTCTCTCGCGGCCATCGCCTCGGCCTTGGCGCGCTCGATCTCTTCCGCAGCGGCTTCGGCCTCGGCCTTCGCCTGTGCCGCGGCTTCCTCTTGAGCCTTCGCTTCGGCCCTGGCGCGCTCGGCCGCCTCTTCCTGGGCCTTTGCTTCGGCCTTGGCGCGCTCGGCAGCCTCTGCTTCCGCCTCGGCTTCTGCTTTCGCCAACCCGGCCGCGTCGATGTCGGCAGCGGCCTCGGCTTTCGCCTGTTTGGCTACCTTCGCTTCGGCCTTCGCCAGCTTGTCCTTTGCCCGCTCGGCAGCCTCGGCCTCGGCCTTCGCCTCTGCCTTTGCCCGCTCGGCGGCTTCGATCTCGGCCTTCGCCTCGGCTTTCGACTTCTCGGCCGCCTCGGCTTCGGCTTTCGCTTCGGCCTTTGCGGCCGCGGCCGCGTCGGTTTCTTTCTTGGCTTCGGCCTTCGCGGCCTCAGCAGCTTCTGACTGGGCCTTCGCCTCGGCTTTCGACTTCTCGGCCGCCTCCGCTTCGGCCTTTGCCTCGGCTTTCGCCGTCTCGGCCGCATTGGCCTCCGCCGTGGCTTCGGCTTTCGCCGCCTCCGCCGCTTCGGCTTCCGCCTTTGCTTCGGCCTTTGCCGCCTCGGCAGCTTCGGTCGCGGCCGCCGCTTCGGTTTTCGCTGCCGCTGCTGCCTCGGCTTCTGCTTTCGCCTCGGTCTTCGCCGCTTCGGCTTCCGCTTTCGCTTCGGCCTTCGCCGCCTCGGCGGCCTCGGCTTCCGCCTGCGCTTCGGCCTTTGTCGCCTCTGCGGCCTCGGCCGCAGCCTGCGCTTCGGTCTTTGCTTTCTCGGCTGCCTCCGCCTCCGCTTTGGCCTCGGCTTTCGCGGTCTCGGCTGCTTCTGCTTCCGCCTGCGCTTCGGCCTTGGCCTGCTCCGCCGCGTCGGCCTGTGTCTTGGCCTCTGCCTTCGCCGCCTCGGCCGCTTCTGCCTCCGCCTTGGCCTCGGCTTTGGCCGTTTCCGCGGCCTCGGTAGCCGCCTCCGCTTCGGCTTTGGCTGCTTGGGCGGCGGCCGTTTCCTCCATGGCGGTCTTCGCGGCTTCCGCCGCAGCTTCGACCTCGGCCATCTTTGCCGCGGCGGCCTCCGTCTCTGCTTTGGCCTCGGCTTTCGCCTTCTCGGCAGCCTCCGCGTCCGCCGCCGCTTCGGCTTTCGCGGTCGCGGCCGCCTCGGCTTCCGCCTTCGCCTCCGCCTTTGCCGCTTCCGCCGCTTCCGCTTCCGCCTTCGCCTCGGCCTTCGCCGCCTCGGCAGCTTCGGCTTCGGCCTTTGCCTCCGCCGTGGCCTGCTCGGCCGCCTGCTGCTCGGCAGCGGCTTCGGCCTTCGCTTTCTCCGCCGCCTCGACCTCGACCTGCGCAGCCGCTGTCGCTTGGGCGGCAGCCTCCTTGGCGGCCTCGGCTTCGACCATCAAGAGGTCGGAGATCGTCGGCTGGTTCCGCTTCGCCGTGGTTCCCGCCGGGCCTCCGTTCGATCCACTCGTCGTAGGCTCGACCGTGGCCGACACGGCGGGGGCCGGTTGGGCAGCCGCGGTTGCGCTACCTGAGGGGTCGACGGTTTCCGGCGCCGCCGTGGCTGTCCCGTTCCCGGGCGGCGCAACCGCGGCTATCTCGGGCGTCGCCGGAGCAGGCGTCACAGGGGCCTGCACTGCCGGGGACGCCGCGGCCGGGGCTTCCGCAGCCGGGGCTGGTGCCACGGCGGGTGCCGCGGTCGGCTCGTCGGCGACCAGGTCGGCGATCTTCTTGCGGTGAGACGCCTGGCTCGGCGCCTTACCACTCCCTTGATCGGCGGTTTCGGCCGCACCCGTGGCGTCCGCTCGCCGTTCCGATTCCATCTATGGTTCTCGCTCGGTGAGCCCAGCAGCCGGTCCCTTGGCTCCGGCGTTGCGTTGCGGGGCTTGGAGACTCGATTGTAGGGGCACACGGGCACTGACTCACAGCCTTTTCGTCGCCGAGCGCGTCTGCCGTTCACCAGCCTCATGAGCGGAGTCTGTGCCCGACGGGTCGGCGGCAGCGGAAAATGGTTACGTTCGTGCCGGTTGGGAGCTACCGGGTGCTCGGCGGAGTCTACGCGGCGCCCAGCGGGCTGAAGGGCCCTACCGCCGATTCCGGTACGAGCTCACCGGCGGAAGAAACGATCCCGTCAGGTCGTCCGGCAGCGGCGGGCCGGCGATGACCGGCATCCGCAGCGTTCCGAGCCCGTCGATGCTGGCTTCGATCGTCTCGCCGGGTTGCAGGTAGCCGCTCTGGCCGCGCTCGGCGGTGGCGGTAGCGGCGGTGCCACCGGACGTGCCGCTGTTGAGCACGTCTCCCGGGTACAGCGTGATGATCGACGAGCCGTACTCGATGAGCTCCCACAGCGTGTGGATCATGTCGCCGGCGCGCGCCTCCTGGACGGTGATGCCGTCGATCGTGAGCTGCTGATGCAGTACCTCCATCGGGTCGCCGTAGAACTCCTTCGGCGTGATCCACGGGCCCTCGGGCGCGAACGTGTCATGCCCTTTGCCGACGAACCAGTCGCTGCCGCTGCTGTAGCCGCCCGGCGGCCGGCCGCCGCGGTCGGAGACGTCGATCGAGACCATATAGCCGAATACGTAGTCCTGGGCTTCGGCGGCCGAGACGTACTTGGCGGGCCGGCCGATGACGGTTCCGAGCTCGACCTCCCAGTCGATCCGGTCGCGGCCGGCGGGAATCACGATGTTGTCGCCGTTGCCCACCACCGCGCCGCGCGCCGGCTTGATGAACAGGTACGGCACGCCGCGGTTCTCCTGCCGCCGCCGGATGGCCTCCTGTCGCTCCGCGTCGGACGCCGCCTCGGAGATGTGGCTGTAGAAGTTCACCGCCGCATTGAGGATCTTCCCCGGGTACATGATCGGCGGCATCGTCCGGACGTCATCGACGTCGTGGACGAAGCTCGCTTCGAGCAGGTTTTCACCGACCAGGTGGTTGACGATCTCGTAGAGCCGCGGCTTGAGGCCGTACTCGTAGCGCTCGATCAGGCCGATCATGTCTTCGGGCATGGGGAGCGGTGCGACGTCGGTCCGTGTTTCGAGGGCGTCGTTGGCGGCGTCGAGCTCGGCGATCAGCCGGTCGCGCAGCACGATGCCGACGAACACATTCCCTTCGTTCTCGAACGTGCCCACCCGAAACGGCTCGACGACCTCGAGGGTAGTTGCCGATTGGGCGGGGGTACCGGCAAAGCTTGACGGCGAGGCGTGGCCTGCCGGCGAGGCGAGGCCGGAGAGGGCGAAAACGACGACAACGGCGGCGAGTGTGTGTCGCATGGGTTTCTCCCGGAGGTCGGTGAGTCCGGGCCCGGATGGCCTGCCGGGCCAACGTCTGGCGCGGCTAGCAAATCGCCTCTGGCGGGTTTCCGCAAGGGCTCGGAAAGGTCGACGACGTCAGAAGGGCTCCACCAGCCGGTAGCGCACCGGTTCGTCTTCCTCGGTCTGGTCGTTGCGGCGGGTGCCGTAGACGAAGTCGCCCATGGCGTCGGCCCAACGGAAGGGAGGAGCCATGCCGGCGAAGAGGCGCTCGCCGTCGGCGTCGTAGACGTCCACTGCGACGAGCTCCGGGGTGGGGGAGTACAGCGGTTGCATGGCGTAGACGTAGAGGTGGCCGTGGCCGTCGACGGCCATGTTTTCGATCGAGCCGATCCGGTCGGGCCACGGCGTCCCGGTGTCGTCCAGGTCGGGCATCCTCTGGCGCAGGAGGTCGAGGATCCGCTTCCGGTCCTCGTCCGTGAACGGCGGCCGCTCCTGCGCCACGCGCAGCGCCCAGCGTGTCGAACCGCTCGGATCGATCGAGAGGATCTGGTACTCGGTGCCCCCCGTCGCGTAGACGGTACCGTCGCGGCCGGCGGCGAAGACCACGTCGCCGTCGGGTCTCGGCACACCGGCCCGGCCGCCGACCATGATGTTCCCGGGTCGCTCCAGGCTGACGTACTCCCCCAGCTGCTCGCCGGAAGAAGCGAACCGCACCACCGCCTGCCGTGTCACCTGGGCGGTTGCCTCTTCGATGCGCTGGACTACCCGCGCCGCAAGTGTGCCGTCTTCGAACCCCCCTACGAGACTCGTCACCCGTGGCTCCGTGATGATGTGATCTCCGAGGTGCTCGCCGTCAGGCGACCACACCATCAGGCGGGACTGGGCGTAGTCGAACGCCACGAGCTGGTCACCCGCCACCGTCGTGAAGACCTGGATGAAGCCGCCCCGACTGCCCTGGAACTCGCCTGGGCCGCTGCCCGCCGCCCCCTGAGTGCGCAGGTACTCGCCGTTCGGATCGAACACCTGAACGCGGGAGTTGCCGCGATCGAGCACGTAGAAGTTGCCGCGAGCGTCGGCCTGCACCGGGCGCGGGTTGAACAGGACGTAATTCTGGTCGTCGCCTCGGGGACCGATAGCAAGGTCCTCGACCAGCTCGATGATGTTGCCGGCACGCTCCTCCTCGTTGGCGCCGGCGTGCTCGACGATCCGTGTCCCCTCGGGCACCGGTATCGTCCAGTCGGCGAAGACGAGTGGATCGGCGCAGCCGGCGCCGGCGGCGAGCAGGAGACCGGCACTGAGTATCCGGACGCAGATCAGCCCGGCGGCGCGTGCTCGGCAGGCGTAGTTGCGGCGCGTGATCGGCAGGTTCTTCATCGCTTTGCCCTCCACAGGGGAGCCGTGGTCAGGGTGGATACCGTTGGCCCGCTTGCGCGGGTCGTTTGTTCGGGGCGCTTGATACAGAGTCGCTCATGCCCCGTCGCTCATGTCGGGTCGCTCATCGTCCCCCCGGGTAGTCGAAGCCGTCGACCGCTGGCGTGATGCGGTACACGATCGGGATCGTTTCTCCGACTTCGGCGTCGCCGACCATGGCGAGCAGGTGGCCGCGGGCGACGTGGGCTGCGAAGCGGTTCACCTCGGGCGGCCACTCGGTCGTGCCGAGGTACTCGCCCTCCGGGCTGACGATGCGGAAGATCTGCTGTTGCGTGATGGGCGGCACGCCCCGATAGTAGATGCCGAAGTGGGGGACGGGGACGGTGAGCCAGATCCAGCCGCCGGGCTCTTCCGCCTCGACCAGCCACCAGAACCCCTTGTTCTCGGCGTATTGCGCCGATTCCTTCATGCCCAGAAGCTGGTCGCGCAGCGACTCGTCGGCGCCGAATTCCATGTTGCGCTCGATCAGCCGGTCGTACCGGTCTGCGACCGCGGCGCGATCCTGTTCGGTGATCGGCTCCAGCGGCAGCTCGATGCGGGCGCGGCGTATCAGGGCGCCGTCGAGGCCGTACCACTCGAGAATCGGCCGGGTCCCCGGTGTTACCAGGATCTGGTTGCCGGGCAACAGGCTGACGTGGGGCCAGGCGGCGTATTGCAGCTCTTCCCGCGCCATCGCTGAGCCGGGCATCATGCGGGCCTGCGCCACCTGCTTGGTCTCGATGGTGGCGATTGCTTCGCCATCCTCGTCGAGTACGCGAGCCCGCGCCTGCAGGTAGTAGTAGCCGTCGTCTTGCGGTCCCTGCGGCAGGTCGGTGACGACGCGCGTGCCGTCGTCTGAAAGATGGACCTCGCCGCGTCCCTCGTGGGTGATCAGGTCGATGAAGGTGCCGTCGGTGCGGAAACGGCTCTTGCGGCGCCCGCGCACCGTCGCGATGCTGTCGCGCACACGCACCGCGATCGGGCGCTGCAGCTCGCCGGGACCCTGACCCTCGCGCCCGAAGGCGCGCACGAACTCTCCCTCGCCGTCGAACACCGCGATGCGGTGGTTGCCGGTGTCCGCCACGTAGAACAACCCGTCGTCGCCGAGTGTGAAGGAGCGCGGGTCGTACAGGAACGTCTCGTCGAAGTCGTCGGAATCGGGGCGCAACTCGAGGATCTTCTCGTAGCGGAAGATCTCGCCCTCGTACCTCGGGATCGCCGAGCTGACGGCCGTTGAAACGCCGTCCTCGTCGAGGATCTCGAACGTATGCCCGGGCGCGGCAGGCGGTGAGCAGGCGAGCAGCAGCATCGCGCAGGTGAGGACCGCGCCACCCAGGGCTCGCCCGCGAGCCGATACCGGGGCACGCGCCTTTGCCTGCATCGCGGCGCCTTGCATCCAGCCTCTTTCCCTCGTAACCAGGCGCATCACACCTTCACCACGGCCGACTTGTCTCGGCCGACAGGTATTTGCTCACGCGGGAATCGTGCCCGTCACGCGCAGCGAGGACAAGGGACTGCTCCTGGAGCAAGTGGATCGCCAACGGCTCCCGGGGGAACGAGCGCCGATACTCCGATAGGATCGGAGCGACTGGCGACAAGGGTCCATGCGCCAGCCGACCGACGAGACCCCGCGGAGGGCGGCCTGTTGCTGAGCACGTTCCGGGATACAGCGTGATGATCCACGAGGCGAACTCGATGAGCTCCCACCCCCCGATGGGTCTCGCTCCGTCGCTGCTTGCCTCGCTGGTACTCGCCCTGCTGGCCACCGGCTGTGACGTACAGCAAAGTCCGCCGGCGGAAGAACCGCTTGCGACATCGGAGAGCTCGGCGTCGCCGGAGCTCCCCAACCTGCTGTTCATCGTCACCGACGATCAGCGCTTCGACATGCTGGGCGCCGTTCACCCGTTTCTCGAGACGCCGAACATGGATCGGTTAGCCGCGGAGGGCGTGCGGTTCGAGAACGCCTTCGTCACGACCCCGATCTGCGCCGCCAGTCGCGCGAGTCTCCTGACCGGCCTGGTTGAGCGAACGCATGGTTACTCCTTCGGCACCCCGCCGCTCGCCGAGCAATTCGTCGAGAACAGTTACCCGGTCCTGCTGCGGCAGGCCGGTTATCGCACCGGGTTCATCGGCAAGTTCGGCGTTCGGGCAGGGGAGGGGGCGGTCGAGAGGATGTTCGACACCTACCGGCCGTTCGCGGCGCCGTACTTCAAGGAGCAGGAAGACGGATCGACGCGCCACCTCACCGACATCACCGCGGACGAAGCCGTCACGTTTCTGCGATCCGGCGATCGGAATCGTCCCTTCGCGCTGACTTTGAGCTTCAACGCGCCGCACGCCGACGATGGCGACGAGCGGCAGTACATCTGGCCGGAGGCGATGGACGGCAAGTACGACGATGTCGCCATCCCCGCGCCGCCGTTGTCCGACCCCGCCTTCTTCGAGTCCCTGCCGGAGTTTCTCCGCGAACCGGCGCTCAACCGCGTGCGCTGGTACTGGCGCTTCGACACCCCCGAGAAGGCCGAGCGCATGACGCGCGGATACCTTCGGATGATCAGCGGGGTGGACGCCGCCATCGGCCGCGTCCTCGAGGAGCTCGCGTCGCTCGATCTCGCCGCCGACACGATCGTGATCCTGATGGGGGACAACGGCTACTTCCTCGGCGAGCGGGGGTACGCCGGCAAGTGGCTCCCCCTCGAGCTGTCGATCCGCGTGCCGCTGATCGTTTACGACCCGCGCGCCGCGACGGCGTTGCGCGGCGCGCTGCCGACGTTGCCGGCGCTGAACATCGACATCGCGCCGACCCTGCTCGACCTGGCGGGTGTCGAGGTCCCGAGCGCCATGCAGGGTGCGAGCCTGGTGCCGATCCTGGCCGGCGGGTCACCGGCAGGGTGGCGAAGCGACTTCTTTGTCGAGCATCTGACGGAGAACCCACAGATCCCCAAGCACGAGGGCGTTCGCGGGGAGCGCTACAAGTACGCGCGGTACTTCGAGCAGGACCCCGTCTACGAAGAGCTGTACGACGTGCTCGCCGATCCCCAGGAGACGCGAAACCTGGCGGGCGACCCGGATCACGCCGAGATCCTGGCGGAGATGAGGCGACGCACGGACGAGCTCCGGGCCGGTTACGAGACGCAGGCGAGTCGCACGGGCGACGTCGGGCCCGGTCCCCGGCAGCGTGTGGACGAGCCCGAGGCGGGCGGTGCCACGCTCGTTCGGATCTCGCTCCCGGCAAGGTTCCCTCAGGCGCGTTTTCTGCCGCCCGGTGACCACGAGCTTGGCGTCGAGCATGCAGGTCGCGCCCGCAGCTACCTCGTGCACATGCCGCCCGCCGCCCGTTCGGGTGAGCCACTTCCGGTCGTCGTCAACTTCCACGGGGGCGGCGGGCATGCGGCCGGCCACAAAGAGAACTCGAGGATGGATGAAGCAGCCGACCGTGACGGCTACATCGCCGTCTATCCGAACGGTATCGGCAGGTTACGGAATCGGCTGCTGACGTGGAACGCGGGGACGTGTTGCGGCTATTCGACGAATCAGGACGTGGACGACGTCGGCTTCGTCGTCGCGATGCTCGGCGATCTCGGCGACCGCACGCCGCTGAACCGGCGCCGGGTATACGCAACCGGTCTTTCCAACGGCGCGATGATGTCGTACCGAATGGCGGTCGACGCATCCGAGCACGTCGCCGCTATCGCTCCGGTCGCCGGGGCGATGATGACGGAAGACGGTGAGCCGGCACGGGCTGTTCCGGTGATGCACTTCCACAGCGTCGATGATGCACGGGCCCTGTACGACGGCGGTCTCGGTCCGAGGTTTCCCTACACCAACAACCGCGTCGATCACACGAGCGTCGACGACACGATCTCCCGCTGGATCGGCTACAACGGCTGCTCCGCGGAACCGGAGATCGGAGACACGCTCGAGTGGAGCGCCGCCGACAACGAGATCCACACCGCCACACGCTTCCGCTACGGAGGCTGCCGCGACGGCGCCGACGTTACCCTGTGGAAGCTGACCGGCGCCGGACACGTGTGGCCCGGTGGTGCCCAGCGGTTTGCGGAATGGCTGCTGGGGCCGTCGACGGAGGTCGTCGACGCCAATACCCTCATGTGGGAGTTCTTTGCTCGGTTCGAGGTCACAGAAGAGAGGCGACCATGAGCCATGTCATCTTCCGCTCGTCATCGGTACTGCCGACGGGAGCAACCCGTTGAACTGAGGGATAATCACAATGCTCATTCGCGCTGTCGTGTCCATCTGCCTGCTACATGCGCTCCCGGTCGCGGCGCAGCAAGCGCCCCTCGTGTACATCGATCCGGGGCACGGTGGTGACCAGCCGGGGGTCGTCGTCGAGGGGATCGAGGAAGAGGACCTCGTGCTGCGATGGGGATTCCTCGTCGCGGAAGCCTTCGCCGAGGCCGGCTACGAGACGCGGATGAGTCGCACGGGCGACGTCGGGCCCGGATTCCAGGATCGCGTCGATGACGCCGAGGCGGCGGGTGCGGCGCTCTTTCTCAGTTTGCACATCAACCAGAACGACGATCCGTCGGTCTGGGGAACCCAGATCTTCCTGGCCGAGGAGCTACCGCGGAGCGTCGCCGCCGCCGAGGCGATCAAGGCGGCCCTGGAGGCCGGCGGGGCGCAGGTGACACTGGTCGGCCAGCCCTGGGGCGTGCTGAAGTCGACGACCGTGCCGACCCTCATGGTCGAGCTCGGGCACCTCTCCAACCCCGTCGAGCGTCGCCTGATGGTGTCGCGAGACTACTGGGAAGATGCGGCGCAGGCTCTGGTGGAGGCGGCCGACCGGTTCTTCGGCCGGTAGCAGGGGTTTCGTCGCGGGGGGCCGTGAAAGCGAGCGGACGCTGCGATCGTGGCCGTCTCATGTATTGCGAGAGTCCGGTCGGTCGGATTCTAGTTTCGAGATCATTGGAATCTAGATTCGTGCTAATCTGGATTCCATGAAGACAACGATCGATATTCCCGATGCTGACCTCGAGGAGATCATGAGGCTCACCGGGGCCAAGACCAAGAAAGAGGCCGTGGTGACGGCGATCCGCGAGTTCAACCGGCGAAGGGCGCTCGACAAGGTCCTCGGCCAGCTCGGCACCTTCAAGGACGTCATGAGCGCGGAGGACCTACGAAGGATGCGTGAGGATGAGCAGTACCGCTGAAGGCACGCTCATCGACACGTCCTGCTGGGTCGAGGCCATGCGAGAACGGGGAGACGAGAAGATCCGCCGACGCGTGGGCGAGTTGCTGGAGAGTGGCGCGGCGCGATTTTCCGACATGGTGCTGTTGGAGCTGAGCAATGGCCTCCGTCGAGCCGGCGAGCGCCGTTTCCTACGCCAACTCGAAGAGCTCGTGGACACCGTGCCGACTACGGTCGCCGTTTGGTCCGAGGCGCGCGCCCTCGCAGAGCGGGCGCGCCGGCGGGGCATGACCGTGCCGAGCACCGACCTGCTCGTCTTCGCTACGGCTCGGGTGCACGGACTCGCGCTGCTGCACCGCGACGCGCACTTCGACCAGCTCACCGAGATTGCGGATTGATGCAGGGCCTGTTCAGGCCGTAGTACCGAGGGAGGGACTCGAACCCTCACGTCCATAAGGACACCGGATTTTGAGTCCGGCGCGTCTGCCAATTCCGCCACCTCGGCTTGGAGCGGTAAGTGTAGCAATGGTGGGGGGGTGGGCAAGCGGCGCGCGGGCGAGAGGTTACCCGTAGAAGATCGGCTCCGCGTCGACGACCCGGAGCAGGGCCGCGATATCCTTCGCTGGCGGGCAATCGTTGAACCGATGCCAACGTAGGTTGCTGTCTCGACAGTAGAGCTTCCAGGCGCGCTCCTTCACCACGAACCGGAGCTTTGCCACATCGTGATCTCGCACGATCGAGGGGTCCTGCCAGTCCGGACGCCGCTCCGAGACGTAAGCGACGTTGCCTTCCAGCCGATACACGATCTCCACCTGATCACGCACGGCCGGGTTCGTTCGCTCGCCGCAATACTCCCGGAGCGCCTTCACGGCCTTGTACCGCTCGATCTCGCTGATTGGCATGGTCGCTCCTTGCCCCGGTGCGCGAAGGGCCGGTTGCACGATCGTGTACCCGATGATCGTGCTCCCAGATCGGAGCATAGCGCCCTCGGCGCTGTCGTGGCGGCCGGTGAGAACTACCGGCTCGGTTGAAGCGAGTCCGAGCCTCATCGTAGCCTCGCCCTATGAACGCGCGTCCGCTTCTCGCCGTGGCCGCCATCCTCGTCGTCGGCGCTTGCCGAACCGAAGGAAAGGCGAGCAATGCCGCAGGAAACGTCGGCAGCGTGGGCGAGATTCACTACTCCGCCGAGGAACTGCGAACCGATCCCTCCGCCAACATCCGTCTCGAGCCGCATCGCATCTATGGTGGCAGCACGACGGGCGAAGGCCCGCTGTACATCGCTGGCCACGTCGATGTCGATGCGGCTGGAAACCTCTATGTCGACGACAACGGCAACAAGAACGTCGTCGTGTTCGCCGAGGACGGGACGCTTCGCGGCACGCTGGGCGGTCCCGGGCAGGGCCCCGGTGAGGTACAACAGGCGAGGGGCGTCGCCGTACACGACGGAACCGTTTACGCCCTGGTCGACCGGAATCGCGTCAACATCTGGAACACCTCGGGTGACCACCTGCGCGATACGCGGCTGCCGCAGAGCCGATCGTTCCAACCCCTCTTCGTTTTCGACGACGGCACGCTGATCTCGCAATACCGCGTCGGAAACGACGGCCCTCCCGTTCCCGGGCCCAACTACAGCGACCTCGTCCTCAGCGGCTACGCGGTGGACGAGAGTGGCGGCCTCAGGCAGCTGCGTGAGTACGTCAGAATGCCGTCTCTTGATCGCTACCGGCTACCGCCCGTCGACCATCCTCAACCCATCTACGCCATCGACCGGAGGGGCAGAATCTACGTCTCGGGGGCCGCAACCTACGAGATCCGCGCGATCGACGCGGACGGTACCTCTCCATGGCAGCTACAGGTCGATATCGAGCCTCCGCGGGTGACGGAGGACGACATTACGACGGCGATACGGGGGCGGAGGCCGGGATTCGAGATCACGCGCGACTCCTTCGATTGGCCCGAGTACTTGCCAACGCTCGGGTACCTGCGGGTCGATGGTCACGGCCACCTTTATGTGTACCGGTGGAGGCGTCGAGAGATTCCGGCCGAGGTGGTTCCGGTCGACGTCTTCGGATCGGACGGCGAGCACCTGTTTTCGGGAACCATCGACCGGAGAAACTGGTGGGTCGGGAGAGGCGATCTCGTCTACGCGATCGAGGACGACGAGGCCAGCGGCGGGGACGTGGTTGTCGCCTACCGGCTCGCCGAGCCGTTCGAGTAGAGCCGGCCTTGCAACGACCCGTTCCCCGACGGTATGAACTAGGAACATGAGGCTTCGCGTGTCGATCGGTGCCCCCGGAAGGCGAACGCGCTCGAGGGCGATGGGGTTGTTCGCGGCTCTCGCGCTGAGCGCCGCCGGCTGCGCCGAACCGCTCGAGTTCGCCGATTGGGTCATTCCGGTGCCCGAGGGAATTCCCGTCCACGAGTATGCGTATAACCCGCTGGACGAGCGAACGGAGCGCGTGCGGCTGGTCGAGGATCTCGTTCTCGGCAACGACGCCAACGATCCGAACCAAGCCTTCTACCGTGCCCGCGCCCTGGACGTCGACGCCGACGGCAATATCTGGCTCCTCGACGGGGGCAATCATCGGATGCTGACGTTCTCGCCCGACGGCGATTTCATACGCTCGATCGGGCGGGAAGGGCAGGGACCCGGGGAGTTCGAACAGCCGTCTGAGCTGGCGATCGTGGACGACACCGTGGTCGTCCGCTCGTCACTGACGCGGGTGAGCCTTTTCGACCTGCGCGGCGAGCACATCCGGGACGCCCAGATCAGCGGTATCTCCGGGACGATCTTCAACGCGGCGCCGCTCGGTGACGGAACGTTCGTCGCCAGCCACTCGCTATTCGACCCGGAGGGAACCGCGCGGCGCCCGGACGGGACGTATCCGGCCACCTTCCTGATCTCGAAGTTTTCGCCCGACGCCCGCAAGCTGATCACTTACCGAGAGCTGCCGTCGGTGGGGTTCGTGATCCGCTCGAGCGATGAGAAGCGCCCCGCGGCCGTTCCTCGCGCCGGCCCGACGTTCGGGGTGGCGCGCGCCGGCACCGTGTACATCACGACGGGCGACGAATACCAGGTGATGGCGCTCGATGAGGCCGCGGAGCCGATCTGGGCCCTCCGCGCTGCGTACGAGCCGGGGGAAATCAGTGAAGAACTGGTCGAGCGGGCGATCGAGACGGCGCGCGCTCGCCGGCCGGAGACGACGCGGGCCAACCTCATCTTTCCCGACCGGCTACCGGCGCTGGTGCGCGTTTCCGTGGACGGCCACGGCCACGTGTACGTGTATCCGTTCATCGATTTCGGCGACGAGCCGGAGGCGGTTCGGGAACGGCCGGTCGACGTGTACTCGGCTGCCGGGGAGCTGCTGTTCTCCGGAATGATCGAGGATCGCTTCTGGCAGCGAGCCATGGGCGATTTCGTCTACGCGGTGGGCGCCGACAGGGTCAGCGGCGAGACCTTGGTGTGGCGCTGGAGGCTGGAGGAGCCGTTCTGATCATGCACACGAAAGGGAGTCGACAGAGCATGCGTTTCACAGGACTGGCGGTCGCAGTGCTGGCGTTGTCGTTCGGGTGCGGTACGGCAAGCGAAGATCCGGCCGTCGACGGTGAGTGGGCCGGCAGTGTGACGACCGAGGGCAACGTAACCACGGTCGTCAACGAGTCCGGGTCGGTGTGGGGCGGAGCGGCGACGGTTGTCGAGGAGCTGTCCATCGGGGTCGACGCCGGCGAGGACCCCTACATGTTCGGCGCGGCCAGCGGCCTGTGGATGACCGACGATGCCATCTACGTCGCCGACTCGCGGGCGCCGGCCGTGCGCGTTTTCGATCACCAGGGCCGCTACCTCCGCGATATCGGCCGTGTCGGGCAAGGGCCCGGCGAGTTCGAGCGCCCGTTCATGGTCGCCGTGGACGACACCGGACGCGTGTTCGTCAAGGAAATGGGCAACACGCGTGTCCTCGTCTACACGACCGAGGGGGAGTACATCGACACCTGGGCGTATCCCTCGACCGTGCGCTCGGGGTCGGGCGTGATGGTCGTGACCCACGACGGAAACGTATACATCGAACAGATCGAGTATTCCGGCTTCGATGCGGATGGCTTCCCGGATCGGGATACGCGCAGGCAGGGAATGCAGGCCGTGGGTCCGGACGGCAAGATCGGCGAGATGCGCGAGGAGCCGAGCTTTCCCAGAACCGGCGAGCTCACCTACGAAACGGAACGGGGCTTGTCCGGCAGCAGTGTCCCGTTCTTCCCGTTCGGGACGGCGGCGATGGCGCGGTCCGGCGCATGGATCTCGGGGGAGGGATCGTCCTACCGGTTCAAGATCGAGTATCCGGACGGTGCCACGACGATCGTCGAGCGGGACGTCCCCCTGGTCCCGATTCTTCCGGACGAGCGCGAGTCGCACCTGGCCCATCGCCTCTCGAGCATTCGCAGCCGGGCTCCGGGTTGGGACTGGGACGGCCCGCCGATTCCGGAGCACAAGCCGGCGTTCCGCCGTTTCTTGCCGGGGCAGGAGGGGCAGATTCTGGTGAGCCGTCTGGGGCCGGGGATCCGCTCCGACGACGAGAGCTGCGTCGAGTTCCCGACGCCGCAAGACTTCGTCGACGCCCGCGAGGAACGGCGCACGATTACCAGGTGCTGGACGGATTCCCGTATCTGGGACGTCTTCGCCGAGGACGGCAGGTTTCTCGGTGAGCTCGATTTACCCGCGGCGCGTCGCTACGCGCTCGTCCTGCGCGGGCGCTACTTGCTGACCTCCGAGGAAGACGACGCGGGCACGATCCGGGTGAAGAAGTACCGGTTGGTGCTGCCGGGGGAAGAAAGCCGGTGAGGCGAGCCGTTGCGATTTCGGCGATCGTGGCTGCGGGCGCCTGCGCCGGCGAGCCGGCCGGTTCGAGTGGCGATGGGACGTGGGTCGGCAGCATCAGCACCGAGGGTAATGTCACGACCGTGGTCAACGAGTCCGGCTCCGTCTGGGGTGGAACGGCGACGTTGGTCGAGGAAATGTCGATCGGTGTGGAGGCCGGCGAAGAGCCGTACCTGCTCGGGAACGTCATGGGCATCGGCGTCGTTGAGGATCGCGTCTACGTGTTGGATGCGCAGGCCTTGCTGGTGCGCGTCTACGATCGCGCCAGCGGCGAGCACCTGGCGGACTTCGGCGGTGAGGGCGCCGGCCCCGGCGAGTTTCGGGGCCCGACCGGCCTCGCCGTGGGTTCCGATACCGTCTACGTCCGCGATCCGAGGCTCGGGCGCATCTCTCTGTTCTCGCTCTCGGGCGAGCTTCGCGACACCTGGCCGACCATGCCGTTATACACCGGCATCCCCATCGTCGCGGTCGTCGACACCGGGCTCTTCGTCATGGAGGGAGGGAAGATGGTCCTGCAGGGGCCGGACGGCTCGACGGAGGTTGCGATCCCCCTGCCGCGGGGCGACGCCCGCCCGCCGATGATGACGCTGACCATCACCGACTCGATCGCCGGCTACTCCGCGGGCGCCACCCTGGCGCAGACAGTCCCGTTCTGGCCCAGGTCGGTTTTCGCGTTCTCGGCGAGTGAGGAGATGATCCACGGTGTCGCCGACGAGTACCGATTCAAGATCGAGCGGCGAGGTGGTGAAGGCATCACCGAGATCACGAGCTCCCACGAACCGGTGCCCGTCGATCCACGGGAGGCCGCGTGGCACCGGAAACGCGTCGAGGACTACATGCGCCAAGGCGATCCCGCGTGGCAATGGGACGCTCCCGAGATTCCGCCGGTGAAACCCGCCTTCGAGGAATTCGTGCCCGCGGTAACGGGCGTGGTGTGGGTCGTCCGCCCCGGCCCGGGCTACGAGGACACGACGTGTGAGCCGATTACGCCGATGCACGAGCCTCCGGCCACGTGCTGGAAAGACGCGCGAATCGTCGACGTGTTCGGGGCCGACGGTCGGCTCCTGGGCCGGGTCGACCTACCGCCGGGAATCCGGGTCCGCCCGCGGCCGTATGTCTGGCGAGGAGGCCTGATCGGTGTGTTTCAGGACGACGCCGGCACGATCATGGTGAAGCGGTATCGACTGGCGCTGCCGGGAGGCAACGCTCAATGAGACCCATCGGGCTCGCCGGTCTGCTGGCCGGGTTGTCCGTCTGTCTGGTCTCCTGCGCCGAGCCCCTCGATTTCCCCGATTGGACGATCCCGGTTCCCGAGGGCTCGCGGATCATCGAGTACGCGCCGGTTTCGCTGGAAGAGCGCACCGAGCGAATCGAGTTCATCGAGGATTTGGTCCTCGGTGAGGATGACACCGACCCCAATCAGAATTTCTACCGGCCGAGCGGCGTGGCCGTCGACGCTAGCGGACGGCTCTTCATTGTGGACATGGGCAACCATCGGGTGCAGGTCTTCGACGCGGACGGCTCATTTGTCGCCTCGCTCGGCCGGGCTGGGCAGGGTCCGGGCGAGTTTGCCGAGCCGACCTCGGCGACGGTGATCGGCGATCGCCTGCTGGTATTCGACCGCGAGAACATGCGGATCTCGATGTGGTCGACCGAGGGCGAGCACCTCGGCGAGCTCGGCGTGGGTCCGCCCCTGCGGAGCATCCGCTTTCTTGCCGGCGTCGTGCCTGCCTCCGGAGCTCCGGCGATCGGAGCGGAGACGGGACACGCCGTCATCCACTTCTCGCCATTCGGCGGCCTCGACGACCAGAGTTTCGCCATCGGGACTCTCGGGCTCGACGGTCGGATGATCCACGAGTTCATCGACTTGCCGCTCGATCGCACACCGACGTTGCAGCGGGGCAGGCGTCGTAGCTATGGCTTCGGTAACCCGCGCGTCACGCCCAGTTTCGCGGCGGACCGGAACGGCGACGTCTACATTGCGGCCGGTGACGAGTACCAGCTCCTCGCTCTGGCCGCCGATGGGTCCCGTCGCTGGGCTTTGCGCGTCGCCTGGGAGCGGTCGCCTTTGTCGGACGAGTTGCGGCGCGCCGTCCTGGCGCGCGTGCGAGAACGGACTCCCGACGTTCGCGAGTCCGAGATCAACTACATCGATCTGCAGCCGAGCATCTCTTGGCTCGCCGTCGACGGGCATGGCCGCCTCTACGTGTACCCGTACGTCGAGACTACTCCCGGCCGATACCCCTATCCCGAGCCCGAGTCGGGTCCGGTCGGTATCGTCGACGTCCCCGTCGACGTCTACTCGCCGGAAGGCGAGCATCTGTTTTCCGGCATGATTTCGCGCCGCTACTGGCAGCACGCCGATGGCGACTTCGTCTACGGGGTCGGCCTCCACAACGAAACGGGCGAGTACCGAGCCGTGCGCTGGCGGCTCGACCTGCCGTTTGACCGATGACCCGCGCCGCCCAGCGGGCCGGTACGGTCGCTGTCCGGTGGACCGTTACAGCTGCCGATCCTCTAGTGCCGCGGCCGCCCGGGCCGCCAACTCCTCCAGGTGCGCCCGCGTGACGCGGTCGGCGGCGCCGCCGGCCGCGGCCCCCGCTTCCTCCATGATCTCCTGCAGCTGCGCCCGCGCCAGCGGACGAATATCCGACTGGCTGACGTCGACCGCCTGCTGCCCCTCGGGATCCTCGGCGATCAGGAACTCCAGACGCTCGACGTAGGCCCGCTGCAAGTTGCGGCGGTAGGCATCGATGTCGGCCCCGGTCGCCAGCTCGCTGAAGACACCTTCCTTGAGGTCATCCAGGTAGGCGACCAGCGGGTAGGCGTCGGCGTCGAACACCTCGGATTCGCTCATTCGCTGCATGCGCGCGGGGTCGAGCATCCGGTTCAGAAACGACACCTGACGGGCGCGCACTCGCTCGAGTGCTCCGGCGTGCTCGATGCGCCGCAGAATCTCCTTGTCGGCCAGCCACGTCGGCGAAACGAACACCTCGTCGATGACGAACTGCACGGCCGCCTCCTGCTTGTGGCGCGGCACCGGCGTGTAGACGGGCTCGCCCTGATCCGCTGACTTGGCGTTCTGGTAACGGCCGCCGACCAGCGTGACGACGTGGCCGACGTAGCGGCTCCACTGCCCGACGAGCTCGCCGTAAAGCTCCTCGAGGTCGTCGAAGTTCTCGCCCGGCGTCGCCGTCCACGCCACCAGGTTGGGCGCGACCCGCTTCAGGTTGGCGATGCCGTAGCCGGAGGAGGCAACCGGGTCGTCGCCCATGTCTTCGGTCTGCGCATCGGGGTTCCAACCCGTCGATGAGCCGAAGCGATACATCGGATCGTCGGCCTTCTCGAGGATCCAGGCGTCCAGCGTGGTGACCTCGTCATCGGGCATCTTCGCTCCTGGGATCACCCGATAGCCCCAGTTGATCGCGTAGTGGTCGTAGGGGCCGATCTTGCGGATGTAGTCGGTCGGCTCGAGCCCGTCGCCAGGTTGGGCCACGTAGTTCTGCCGGGCGTAGTCCATGACCGAGGGGGACACGCCCATGCGGCGGGCGAAGTCCGGATCGCGCAACGATTCGGTCGGGTACGACGACGAGCCGATCATGTTGTGCGGCAGCCCCAGGGCGTGGCCGATCTCGTGCGCGATGACCTGGCGGATGGTCTCGCCCATCAGCTCGTCGGGGATATCGAGCGAGCGCGCCGCCGGGTTCGAGGCGCCGGTCTCGAGCATCAGCCGGTTGCGGTACGAGCGCAGGTGGTTGTGGAACCAGACGATGTCCGACTCGATGATCTCGCCGGTGCGCGGATCCGATACCGACGGACCCATGGCGTTGCGCACCATGGAAGCGGCCCAGCGCACCACCGAGTAACGGGCGTCCTCCGGCGACCAGTCGGGGTCTTCGTCGGGGCTAGGCGGCTCCAAGGCAATGATCGCGTTGCTGAACCCGGCCGTCTCGAACGTCGCCTGCCAGTCCTCCACACCCTGCTTGACGAACGATCGCCAGCGGTCGGGCGTCGCCGGGTCGATGTAGTAGACGATCGGCTGCACCGGATCGACCACCTCGCCGTCGGCGTACGCCTCCGGATCGGATGGCTCGAGCCGCCAGCGGCGGATGAACGTCTGCTCGGCGGCCTTGAGCTCGTCGAGGCCGAAGTTGACCTGGGTGATGGAGAAGTAGCCGACGCGGTCGTCGGCGATCCGCGGCATCATCGGCTCCTCCGGCAACAGGATCATCGACTGATGCATCTCCATCGAGATCGTGCCGGTATTGGCGTCGGCCGGCGGCTCGGTGGCGTCGTACGTCAGCGTGTGGCGCACGTCGACGTTGATCGGGTAGGAGCGGGCGTAGTTGATGAAGCTTCGCGCCGTATCGAGACGCCGGACGCCGTAGTTGCTGCGCTGCTGGCGCGACAGGCCCGAAAGCGCCGGCGTATCGTCGGCGTAGAAGTCGGTCACGTCGATGACCACGGTGTCGCCGTCCGGCCCCTCGGTTTCGATGTCGAAGGCGGCGAGGATGGGGAAGAAGTTGTTGCGCACCACCGACTCGGAGATCGGCTCGGATTCGTCGGCCACCTGCGAGAACGACACCTTGCGCAGCAGGATCGTGTCGTCGCGCCGCTCCCAGCGCAGCACCTGCTCGGCGACCTTGCTGCCCGAAACGATGAAGCCGCCGAAGCCCGTCGGCACCCGGCCGATGCGGGTCACCAGCAGCATGTCCTGGCCGAGACGCGCCGTCGGGATCTCGAAGTAGTACGTGTCGCCCACCTGATGGACGGTGAACAGGCCGTCGTCCGAAATGGCCTCGTCGGTGATGACCTCGGCGTAGGGTCGGGGGCCCTCGGAGGATTCGGGTTCCTGCTCCGAAGCGGCAGCTTCCTGCTGGGCGAGACTCCCGGCCGGAAGGGCGCTGGCGGCCGCCCCGCCGATGCCGACGGCGTTGCCGATGCTGGCCGCGTTGCCGATGCCGGCGGCGTTGCCGATGCTGGCGAGACTGCCGACGAGCGCGACGAAGACCAAGAGTAGGAGCGTTGCACGGCGCATGCTTTTGACCTTTCGATGTGTTCGGTGTTGTCCCCGCGGGGCCTCTTGCCGGGTCAGTGTGCGCCCGGATTGCGGCCCGGACAACCCCGCCCGCCTTGCAACGACCCGGCCGGATGTGTGAACTAGGACGCATGAAGCTTCGCGCCGCGATTGTTGCCGGGGTGGTGGTTTCCGCGCTATCCGGTCTCGCCACCGGGTGTTCGGCGCCCGAAGCCCCGGCGGACGATCCGTCCTGGGTCGGCACGGTCACCACCGACGGCAACGTCACCACCGTGATCAACGAGTCGGGATCTGTCTGGGGCGGGGAGGCGACGCTCGTGGAGGAGGCCTCCATCGGCGTGGAGACCGGCGCCGACGAGTACATGTTCGGTGAGGTGCGCGGCGTCTGGGCGACGGACGATCGGATCTACGTGCTGGATAGCCAGATCCCGATCGTGCGGGTCTACGACTTGGACGGACAGCACCTGCTCGATATCGGCCGCCGCGGGCAGGGGCCGGGCGAGTTCTACGAACCGGGCGGCGTTGCGGTCACCGATGACGGGAAGGTTCTGGTCGTCGAGTGGAGCATGGAAGTAGAGGTGTTCGCCCCGGACGGCACGCCGCAAGACACCTGGAACACCGGCAGTGGCCTGATCGTGCTCATGCCCGAGATGATCAGCATCGGCGACGACGGGGCCGTCTGGGTGCCGGGGTACGACACGGAGAACAGGGCGGTCGGCCGCTCGAAGCTCGGCGACGACAACGTCGCCGGCCCGCCGGTCTTTCCGCCGAAATGGGATGGGGAGCTGCGTTGCCTGACCTACATGCGCAACGGGCGGGAGAGTCGTTATTGCAGCATCCCGTTTCAGCCCAGGCCCACGAGCACGCTCACCGCGAAGGGCGGTTGGGCGGTCGGCATCAGCGACCGGTATGCGTTCGACGTCCACGGCCCGGATGGCTCCGTCCTCCGCGTCGAGCGGTACTGGGACCCCGTCCCGGTCACCGAAGAGGAGGCCGCGGCGCGCACCGAGCAGACCACCGAGCTCATCCGGGAGCGCGCGGACGAGGGTAATTGGAGCTGGAACGGTCCCGAGGTTCCCGACCGCAAGCCGGCGTTTCTCCGCCTCCACGCCGAGCGCAACGGGAGGATCTGGGTGCTGCGCGAGAAGGCGTCCGAGCTTTCAACCGAGTGTCCGGACGGGTCGCCGGAATGCTGGATTCCGGCGGGATATTGGCTCGACGCCTTCGGTCCGGACGGCCGCTTTCTGGGCGCCGCGTCCATCGATCACCTCCCCACCGGGAACCTGTTCGTTGCCGACGACATGCTGGTGGCGATCGTCCTCGACGAAGCGGGCACGATCATGGTGAAGCGGTACCGGCTGGAGCCGCCGGGTGAGGAGCATCCCGGCGAGGAGCTGCCATGACGCGACCCGCCATTGCTGTTGTTGTCCTGGCGATCGTGCCGATCGCCTGCGCCGAGCCCCTCGAGTTCGCCGACTGGACGATGCCCGTTGCGGCAGGAACGAGAATCATCGAGTACGACGGCGTGCCGGTGGCAGACCGCACGGAGCGCATCGCGCCGGTTCGGGATCTGGTGATCGGGGGTGAGGGCGAGGACCTGCGGTCTGCCTTCTACAACGCCTCCGACGTCGCCGTGGCTGCCGACGGCCGAATCTACGTGCATGACAACGGGAATCATCGAATCCAGGTGTTCGATGGGGCCGGTAACTACGTGCGCACGATCGGCCAAGAGGGACAGGGCCCGGGGGAGATCGGTGGGGGCGGGAGCCTCGAGGTGGTGGGAGACCGGCTGATCCGCAACGGCGATCGTCGCCTGCGCGTTTGGTCCCTGGATGGTGAGTTCCTCGGCGACGAGCCGGTGCAGGACGGCAAGCGCCTGTTCAACCCGGTCGCCTTCAACGACGGGTCCTTGCTGGCCGGTTACCTCGGAGCGCGCGTGGACGGACAGCCGATCTACGTCCGCCCCTTTGTCGTCGCCCGCGTTTCTGCGGATGGCGCCCTGGGACGGACCTATGCGGAGATGCGACACGCCAGTGCGCTGTTCACGCTCGTCGGGCGGGGAGGCGGCGCCTACGCGATCCGAGCCCCCGGCGAGGCGGCGGGATTCGCCGCGACGGCCGACGGGTCGATCTACCTTGCGCCGGGTAGCGAGTACCAGGTGCGTGCCCTCGATCTCGACGGCACTCATCGATGGGCATTGCGGGTGGCCTGGCAGCGGGTGCCGTTGAGCGAAAGCCACAAGGCAGCCGCGATCATCCAGAAACCGGAGGATGCCGGCGCGATCGACATCGACGACTTCGTCGACTGGCCGGAGCTGAATCCCGCCCTGGCGAACGGCAGCCGTGCGGACGGTCACAGACCACTGGTGCTGGATGGGCACGGGAACATCTGGGTGTTCCCGTGGGTCGAGCAAGACGACGGGCGGGCCGAGTGGCCTGTGGACGCCTATTCGCCGGACGGAGCGCGGCTCTTCGCCGGGATCACGACGGTCGACGGTTGGGCGGCGGCGCTCGGCGATTTCATCTATCGGCTCGAAGAGCACCCCGAGACGGGCGAGCAGCAGGTGGTTCGCTACCGGCTCAGCGGGCTATGAGGATTCGTTCGCCGCGGGCCGCATCTTCGAACGATCATGGTCAAGCGGTACAGGCTGGTACCGCCCAGAAAAGGCCCCGTTCCTTGAAACGCTCGTGGGCGGGAATGTATTAGGTAGTGCCATGAAGATCTGCCCCGAGCTCGGAACGCGTCTCCAGCGGGGAAAGCGCCAATCCATGAGCGTAGCGGGTGGCGCCGCCGCCGGGGCCCTGTTGGCCTGTGCGATCGTCTCGTGCACGACCCCGGAAGCCCCCGCCGACGACCCCGCCTGGGTCGGCACGATCACTACCGAGGGCGACGTCACCACCGTGATCAACGAATCCGGATCCGTCTGGGGAGGGACGGCGACCCTGGTCGAGGAGGCCTCGATCGGCGTCGACGTCGGCGACGAGCCGTACATGCTCGGGTTCGTCTCCGGGATCACCGCCACCGAGGACCGCATCTACGTGCTGGATGAGAGCCCGGCGAAAGTGCGCGTCTACGACATGGACGGCCGTCACTTGATGGACGTCGGCAGGGAAGGGCAGGGGCCGGGCGAGCTCAACCAGGTGGGCAGCATCGGAATCCACCCCGGCGGCAAGCTGCTGGTGCGCTCGGACGGCAACGCGCGCATGAACGTGTTCTCGCTCGACGGCGAGTTTCTCGACGATTGGCCGCTGCCGAGCGGGTACGTCACCAGCTTCCCGATGATGATGATGCACGACGGCACCGTGCGGACCCGACTGCCGGTCGGCGGCGACATCGACGGTACCGGCATGCCGCAGCGCGGCATGGTGGGGTTCGACATCGAAGGGAATCCCGTCGGCGACCCGATTCTCACGACCGACACCCTCGCAGTGATGACCCTCGGCGAGGTGGCCGGTGTCTCGAGCTCGGGCCGGCGGGTCCGTCGGACGATGACGGTGCCGTTTTCGCCGACGACGCCGAGCATTCTCTCGCCGGCGGGGGCCGTTGTCGCCGGCGTCGGCGACGCCTATCGCTTCGAGATCCGCCAGGTCGGCGGCGGCACGATCGTGGTTGAGCGCCGAACCGACCCGGTCGCAGTGCTCCCGGACGAGGCCGATTGGTACCGGCGCTTCGTCTACGCCCAGGCGAAGGACCTCGACGCCTCGTGGTCCTGGAGCGGTCCCGACATCCCGCCGCACAAGCCGTACTTCGGCGGCTTCTTCGTCGACCAGGGCGGACGTGTTTGGGTGCGACGCGCCGGACCCGGTCGGCACCTTGCCGACTGCGACGAGGATCCGGAGCCCGGTACCGCGGGGTCGATTGCGCGCTGCTGGGAAGACACCCGAATCATGGACGTATTCGATCGCGACGGGCGATTCCTCGGCAACGTCGAACTGCCCGAAGGCGCCCGGCTGCGGGCCGGTCGCTCGTTCGTGCGCGACGACCTGGTGTTGCTCCGGGTGGAGGACGAGGCCGGCACGATCATGGTGAAGCGATATCGGCTGGTGCTGCCGCCGGAAAGGGAGGCAGGAGCCTCCTGACGCTCCGGAACCCGATGCCGCGGGCCCGCCCGTGCTAGCGTCCCCCGGATCGTGGAACTCACACAAGCTGGCGCCGGAGGTGCGGATGTCGAGGAACCCGGAAGACGTTGTCGAGCTGACGAAATATCTCCTTGAAATGCAAGCCTCTCTCAAGGCGCTGGCGGTGTTCGCCGTCGAGACCCGGGCGCAGCTCGATGCCGCCAAGGTGCTGGTGGCGAACGGTGTCGGGGCCGACCCGGAGGAATGGAGAGCCGACGAGCAGCAGCTGCTGGAGCTCACCCGCCAGGCTGCCATCAGTGACCTTCACGCCAAGAAACAACAGGCGCTGGCCGATCCGAACTGGGGCAACAAGTCGGGATTCTGGGGCCGGGGCAAGTAAACGTGACCGACGAGGCACCCAACGGCGACCAGACAGCCGAGCCGACCGACGCAGGTGTCGAGCCCCGCGCTGATCTCGCGCCCGCCGACGCCGGCGCCGAAGACACCGCCACGCGCTTCAGCCGCCTGCGCTTCGAAGCGCAGCAGACTTTTCGCCCCAACACGCCGGTGGCGACCCGGGAGCTCTTCGCCGGGCGTGCCGGCGAGATCCAGAAGGTGCTCGACGCGGTATCGCGGCCCGGCCAGCACGTCATCCTGTTCGGCGAGCGCGGGGTGGGGAAGACCTCACTCGCCAACGTCATCGAGCCTGTACTGGGGGCCGTGGCGCCGGGGGCGCACGTGGTCATCAAGGCGAACTGCAGCAAGAAGGACACGTTCGGCTCGATGTGGCGGCAGGCGCTCGGCAAGGTCACGACGCAGAAGCAAACCGCCACGCCCGGATTCGCCAACGAGGTGACGACCGACCGGCGAACGCTGGCGGACGACGTGCCGGCGGAACCGACGCCGAGCGCCATCCAGAAAGTGCTGGAGCGCCTGGGCAAGTCGGTGTTCATCTTCGACGAGTTCGACCGGATGACCGAGGGGCACGAGGCGTTCACCGACCTGATCAAGTCGCTGTCCGACCACGACACCCCGGTGACGATCGTGCTCGTCGGCGTGGCGGACACCGTCGAACAGCTGATCGAGCATCACGCGTCGATCGATCGCGCCATGGTGCAGATCCACATGCCCCGCATGGGTGAGCAGGAGCTGCACGAGATCCTCGCCAAGGGCGCCGAGCAGCTCGAGGTGGAGTTCCTCGACGGCACCGCTGACCGGATCGTCGTGTTCTCGCACGGATTGCCGCACTTCACCCACTTGCTGGGATTGGAGGCGGTGTGCGCGGCGTTCGAGAACGAGCGTCTGCGGGTCACGGCCGGGGACCTCGAGGCCGGCGTCGAACGGGCGGTCGACGCCACCCGCCAGCACACCAAGACCCTCTATCACCAGGCGACGGCGAGCGCGCGCGAGGATGCGCTGTTTCCGCAGGTTCTGCTGGCCTGCGCCCTGGCGAAGCGCGATCCGCTGAGCTACTTCCGCTCGGCCGACGTGGCCGTGCCGCTCGGTCGCATCATGGGCGGGGACGGCGAGACGCCCTCGTTTTCTCGCCACCTGCGCGAGTTCTGCTCTCCGGAGCGCGGGCCGGTGCTGGCGCGGGCGGGCGAGCGGCAGCGCTACCGCTACCGGTTCACCAATCCGGTGCTGGAGCCGTACGTGATCATGCGAGGTCTGGCGGACAAGCTGATCACCGAGGAGGACCTCGCCGCGCTCAAGGGCTGAAGAAACGCGGGCCTGAAGAGCGGTGGGTGGGCGGCCCAATTGGGACTATTCCCTCGCGGCGGCCGGCGCTACCCTTTTGACAGAAGGGGACCCCGACAGAGGTTTGGGTCATGCGCGAGCGAGAGCGGGTCGAGCGGAAGTCGTGTCCACAGTGCGGCTGGGACGCGGAAGGGCGGCCGGTCGAGGCCGAGGAGCCTCGGTCGAAGGAGCAGAAGACGCGGTACGAGCCACGTCCGAAACACGACTTCGATTGTGGCAACTGCGGTTACCAATGGACTGAGTGAGCCGGCCGTTTCGTGGCCGCCGGGCCCGTCCATCGACAGTAGTGCGATTTCCGAAGGAGTGAGGGAAATCCCCCAGCCACGTCGTCTCTATCCCTGAGCAAGGGAATCCGGAATCTGGGATCTGCGGAGTAGCGACCGTTGCCGCAGCCACGGATACGCAGAACACCGATTTCACCAGGGGAGACGTGTGCGATGAACCGGAACATTCGACTTCTTCTGAACACCGCCCGCCTGACGGCGCGGCGCGAGGGGCTCGGGCGGGCCCACCACCTGTTGCGTGAGGTCTGGCGCGAGGCCGACGCGACCCGAAAGGACCGGATCCGGGCCGAGGTCGCGCATCGATTGGCGACGGCCTACCGTGACCTCGGTGACCGGGCCCGGTCCGAGGAGTTCGCCCGCCTGGCGATCAAGTTCGAGACCCGCCTGGGCCGCGACGACGTTCTCGGCAATCGACTCGTGTTCCTGGCCGACCTGCTGGCGCAGTCGGGGCGTTACGAGCAGGCGCTGGCGTGCGGCGAGTACGGCCTGGCCTGCTACTTGCGAGCGTACGGTGAGGGGCATGCCGAAACCGAGTTCGCCACCCGCTTCGTGGGCGTTCTCGGGCGAATGGCGCGGGCGGCCGGGGCCGTTTCGTTCTCGTGCGCCCTGCCCCAGGCGATGGTCTAGCTGCCCTGGGTGAACGTGTGGTGGGTCCGGCGAAGGACCTGCCAGGGGGGCGGCCGTATTGCCAAAGCAGGGGCTACGGGTGTAAACCTTGCCCATGCAATACGTCTACGACGTTCTGATGGACAAGGGCAGCGAGGTCTGGAGCGTGACGCCGGCCACCTCCGTGTACCAGGCGCTCGAGGTGATGGCGGCCAAGAACATCGGTGCCCTCGTCGTTCTGGACGAGGACAGGTTGATCGGGATTCTGTCCGAGCGCGATTACGCTCGTCGCCTGGCGCTCGAGGGAAAACGCTCGCGCGAGACCCCGGTGCTGGAGATCATGACCGAGGTGGTGGCGACCGTGAGCCCGAGCCACTCGATGAAGGATTGCATGGAGGTGATGACCGAGGAGCGCGTCCGTCACCTGCCGGTCTTGGAGGACGATCGACTCGTCGGCCTGGTGTCGATCGGCGACGTGGTGAAGTCGATCATGTCGTACCAGGAGAGCATGATCCAGCAGCTCGAGGCGTACATCACCGGACGCGTTTGAGGGCCCCTTACCCCTCGCGCAGCCCCGTGGCGATCGGTAGGCGCGCTGCCCGAATGGCGGGGAACAGGCCGCCGATCAGGCCGATGAGCATGGCGTAGATCGCGCCCTGCACCAGCAGCGACGGGGTCACCCGGAAGGCGAACGTCACCTGGGAGAAGCTCTGCCAGTTCATCGTTGCGGCGCGTGCGCCGTCGAAGATGAACCAGGCCGCGACACCGCCGATGATGCCCCCGAGCAGCGCCAGGACCAGCGATTCGAACAGCACCGAGATGATTACCGGCCCGTTCTTGAATCCCAGCGCCCGCAGCGTGGCGATTTCCCGGGTCCGCGCCGAGACGGCCGAGTACATCGTGTTGAGGGCGCCGAAGATCGCGCCGATGCCCATGAGCGAGGCGATCAGCGTGCCCACGCCGGTGATCAAGTTGCTGACCAGAGTGGACTGCTCGGAGTAGTACTCGGTCGAGCGGCTGACCTTGAGGTCGACGCGCGGGTCGGTATCGAGCTCGTCCTTGAAGGTGGTGAAAGCCTCGGGCTCGGTCAGCCGGGTGTATACCGCCTGGAACGAGTCGCCGCGCCGATATGCCGATTGCAGAATGCGGGCGTCGGTCCAGATCTCGGACTCCGAGATGCCGCCGTTGGCGGCGAACATGCCGACGATGTCCCACTGGTCGGAGGCGACCTCGAGGCTCGAGCCGACGTCCAGGCCGGCGAACTCCTGCGCTGCGCCGACGCCGATGATGATCTCGTTGCGGCCCCACTCGAACATCCGTCCCTCGACGATCTCGACGTCGCCGCGAACGTCGAAGGCCTGCGCTTCGACCCCACGCAGCGGCACGTTCGCGACCGTGTTGGTGGTCCGCTTGGGCAGGTCGATGATGACGAACAGCTCGGCCGACGACAGGGCGCCGTCGGCGTCGCGGGCGACGCCCGCGGTATCTGCGACGACGAGGACGTCGGGACGCGCCAGGCCGCTCATCATCTCGCTGGTTGCCCCGCTGCGCAGGACGATCGCCATGTCGTCCGAGCCGGCCACTTCCATGGCCGAACGAAACCCCTGCGCGATCGAAAGGACGCCGACGAGGACGCCGACGACGCCGGCGATGCCGAAAACGGCGGCGGCGGACGATCCGAGCCGCTGCGGAATGGTGCGCAGGCCGAACAAGGTGACGGCGACAACCTGGGTGAGCCAGCGCACGCTATTTCCTCCTCAGCGCCGTGGCGACGTCGAGGCGCATGGCTTGCATCGCGGGGAAGGCGCCGGCGGCGAAGCCGAGGGCGATCGCCAGCACGGCGCCGACGACCATCTCGGCCGGCGGAAAGAAAAACATCGGGAAAGCCCCGCCGGTGGGGTCTCCGAGCGAGATCAGATACCAGGCCACCGCCAGCCCGACGAGCCCGGCGCCGCCGGCGAGAAGAAGCGACTCCGCCAGCACGAGTCCGAGCACGGCCCGGTGCGAGAAGCCGATGGCCTTGAGCACGCCGATCTCCGAGATCCTCTCGCGCACGGTTTGCGCCATCGTGTTGCCGGCGACCAGCAGGATGGTGAAGAACACGGCGCTGAGCACGCCGGTCATGATCTTGCCGATGTTGCCGATTTGCTTGGCGAAGCCCTGCACGAACGCGAGCTCGGTCTCGGCGCTGGTCTCCGCCGGCGAGTTGGCGAAGCGCTCGTCGATGGCGTTGGCGATCTCCACCGAACGGTCCGGGTCCTCGACCCGGACGATGTACCAGCCGACGATCCCTCGCATGTTCTCCGGACGGGCCTCGTCGAAGTAGTCGTAGCGGAAAAGGAACTGCGTCGTGTCGGTGGCCGGCTCGGCGCCGTCGTAGATCCCGACGATATCGAACTCCCACAGCCTCGAACCGTCACGTTTGGGCCAGATCGTTGCTTGGATCGGTATCCGATCGCCGACTTCCCAATCGAACTGATTGGCGATCGCCCGCCCGACGACGGCCCCGGTGCGGGTCGAAAGCCACGCTTCGATCTGTTCCTCGGGAATGAGGAACTCGGGATACATTGCCAGGTACTCGAGTGGCTTGACGGGCATCTGGGCGAAGAAGTTGGTCGGCTCCTGGTACACGCCACCGAACCAGCTCGCGGGGGTGACATCGACGATGCCGTCGATCTGCTCCATCTGCGACTCGTAGCTTTCCGGCAGGGGCTGGATGAGAGACACCTTGTGGCGCACGACCAGGCGATCGGCACCGACGACCGAAACGCCGAACTCCAGCGCCGTTTCGATGGCGGACAGGTAGCCGAACAGCAGGAACGCCACCAGCACCGAGGCGAACGTGAGGAACGTGCGTACCTTCTTCCGCTTGAGGTTGCTCCACACCAGGTACAGGTACTTCATTGCGGCGCCTCCGAGGTGAGGTGCCCCTCTTCCAGGTGCAGCGTGCGGTCCGCCCGGGCGGCGGCGTGCGGGTCGTGCGTCACCATCACGATCGTCTTGCCGTGGTCAGTCGTCAGCGCCTGGAGGATGTCGAGGATCTCGTCGCCCGACTTGCGATCGAGGTCGCCGGTGGGCTCGTCGCACAGCAGCACGGTCGGGTCCGTGGCGATGGCGCGGGCGATGCCGACGCGCTGTTGCTCGCCGCCGGAGAGCTGCCGCGGGTAGTGCTTCGTGCGGTGCTCGAGGCCGACGACTTTGAGCGCCGTCTCGACCTGGCTGCGGCGCTCCTTCTTGGAGAGCGGTGTCAGCAAGAGAGGCAGCTCGACGTTGCGCGAGGCGTTCAGGACCGGCAGCAGGTTGTAGAACTGGAAGATGAAGCCGATGTGCCGGGACCTCCAGGTCGAGAGCTTGCGGCTGCTGAGCGTGTCGATGCGCTCGCCGCCGACCTCGACACTCCCCGTGTCCGGCCGATCGAGGCCGCCGATCAGGTTCAACAGCGTCGATTTGCCCGAACCCGACGGGCCCATCAGGGCGAGGAACTCCCCGTGCGGAATGTCCAGATCGAGGTCGTGAAGGACGTGGATGACCTCGGTGCCGCGTTTGAAGTTCTTGCTCACGCCGCGGGCCTTGACGATGGTTCCGTTGGAATCGCTCATTCGCGTGCCTCGGTTGCGGCGTTGCCGTCGGCCAGATCCTCCGGCCCCTCGACGACGACCCGTTCCCCGGGCGCCAGCCCGGAGACGATGGTTGCCTCGTTGTTCGTTTGGTTGCCGATGGTGACGGCGCGTCGCTCGACGACGCCGCCCGCAAGGACGAAGACCACGTCCCGTCCGGAGTCCCGCCGCAGCGCCTCCGGCGGCACCACGACCCCGATGCCGCTCGCCGCCTGCTGGTCGACTGTGCCGGCGTCGCGAAACGCCACCTTTACGCCCATATCGGGCAATATGCGCGGATCGAGCTCTTCGAAGGCGATCCGTACCGCCACGGTCGCTCGCTGGCGGTCGGCGGTGGGGATGATGGCGATCACCCGAGCCGGGATCTTCCAGTCGATGTAGGCGTCCAGCGTCGCCTCGACCGGCTGCCCCGGTTCCACCCGGTTGATGTACGCTTCGTTGACGTCGACCTCGATTTCGAGCGAGCTCATGTCGACGATCGTCCCGATGCCCGTGCGGGTGAAGCTGCCGCCGGCCGACATCGGCGAGATCATCTCCCCGGGCTGGGCGTTTTTTGCCACCACGACGCCGGAAAACGGCGCCCGGATCTCACGATCGGCGAGCTCTTGCCGCCACAGCGCCGTGCGGCTGTCGGCGACGCTGATCTGCTCTCGCTGCTGAACGATGCGGGCCTCGAGGGAGTCGTGGTTCGCCTGCACGCGGTCGAGCTCGGCCTTGGAGACGACGCCCCGTTCGTGCAGCGGCCGCACCCGCTCGAGCTCCAGGACGGCCTCGCGCAGGCGTACCTCGGTTTCGGCGAGCAGCGTTCGTGCCGCTGCCAGCTCGCTCTCGGCGAGTCGCAGGTTGACCTCGGTGTTGGAGGTGTCGAGCGTCGCCAGCAGCTCGCCTTGCTCGACCTGCATGCCTTCTTCGATGAACACTTCGGTGACCCGGCCGGTCACTTTGGACGAAACGGTCGCCATGCGCCGGGCGGTGACGTAGCCCGAGGCGTTGAGCACGGTCGTCGGCTCGTTCAGGCGCGTCTCGCGCGCCGCCACGGTGCGGACTTCGAAGGTCGGCTCGGCGTTGCGCAGCCACCACGCTCCGGCGCCGATGAGGGCGGCGAGAACCACCGCCCCGGCGGCGATGCCGAGCCAGGGTCCGCGGTCGCGTTCGCTGGAGCGATCGATCTTCAGGCTGGCGAGATCCTTCTCGTCGGGCATGTTGAAAATAGTACTGGGAATCTCCGCCGGGCGCTTCGCGGACCGGCTCCAGTGGCCGGTTTCCGCGGCGAGTGGTCGGCCCACGATCTCAGCGGCCGCCGAGTGGCGAAAATCGGCGGGTTTCGCGGCGTCGGCTAGCGCGTATCCAGCCGGAGGCGAATGCTCCAGTCGAGCTTTTTCAGGTCGAGTGGCTTGGCGAGGTGGTCGGCGGCGCCCAGACGCAGGCACTCGGCCGCGTCATCGTCGCTGGCGTGCCCCGAGATGGTGCAGATCATCCCGACGCCGAGGTCGTTCTCGCGGATCTGCCGCAGTACCTCGTGGCCGTTGAGCTTGGGCATGTACAGATCCATGACCAGGATGTCGGGCGGGTTCGTGGCGATCTGTGCCAGGGCCTGCTCGCCATCCTTTGCGGTGTCGACCTCGAAGCCGCGGCGGACGAGGAACCGCGACAGTAATTCGCGGATGTTGGCCTCGTCGTCGACCACCAGGGCGCGGGCGCGTTGGTCTCGCTGCAGCGGCTGGCTGGCCTCCGCCAGGCGAAGAAACTCGAGCGGCATGTCGAACTCCACGCCGACGACGAACCCGTCCTGGCGCCGATCCACCCGGCAGATACGGCCCCAGGTGAGGTCGGGCTTCAGGCGCCCGCGAGCGTTGAAGAAACGCACGATGCAGTCCGTCTCGCCGTCGATCTCCTGTGCCACCCAGGCGGCCATGCCGCCGCGGCTGAGATCGGTGCTGAGACCCGAAACGGAGTGCGAGAGCTGATCGTCCAGAGGAGCGCCACGGGGGACGATCTGCACCTGGATCAACACTGACATCGCCGTCCGCGGGAAGTCGCGACGGTCACGCCCTTCGAACGGCTCGATCATCTGTCCACCTTAGCAGGCAGGCCGACGCCTCAGAAGCTCGACTTCATCGAGTTGGAACCCCAGCGTCCGCCCGTCGTCGAGACGGACGACCACAAGCCTGCCGCGCCCGGGTGACTCGAACTGCGACACGTAGGTACCGACCGGGTTGTCGGTCTCCAGATCGTGGCGCGCGAGCCCGTCCGGCAGCACCTTGAGACGGTCGCCGGACCCCAGATAGTTGGCTTGCTCGACGTTCATGAGCTACCTCCCGGTTGCTTCCAGCGTATCGCGATCGGCAACGGGTCTCCACGGCTCGACGCGCCGTAGGGTGCGCTCAAGGGTATTCTGGTGCACTTTGGTGCATTCCGGGAGGGGGGCGATTCTTCTTCTTTCGTCAGGGCGCCCGGAGCGGCCGCCGATCAGGAAAAGACGCGGAACCAGAGCTCGAACAGTCGCTTCACGGTCGGCGTCAGCTTGCGACGGCGCCACTGATCCGCGGCCTTCTTGATGACCTCCGCCTGGGTGGGGTACGGGTGAATGGTCGCCGCGATCTTCTCCAGCCCCACGCCCGCGGTCATTGCCAGGCTGATCTCGCCGATGATGTCGCCGGCGTTGCTCGCCACCAGCGTCGCGCCGACGATCTTGTCGCCGCCGCGCTTGACGTGGAGGCGGAGAAAGCCGCCGTCGTCGCCGTCCAGCACGGCGCGGTCCACTTCGGCCATCGGCACCGTCAGCGTATCGACCTCGATGCCGAGGTCGGCGGCGTCGTCCGCGTGCAGGCCGACGTGGGCGATCTCCGGGCTGGTGTACGTGCACCACGGAATAATCAGCTCGGAGGTCCGCTTGCGGCCGAAGAACAGGGCGTTCTGGATGACAATGCGTGCCTGGGCGTCGGCCGTGTGGGTGAACTTGTAGGCGGAGGCGACATCGCCGCAGGCGAAGATCTTCCGGTTGGTCGTGCGCAGGCGGCTGTCCACCAGCACCCCGCCGCGCTCGAAGCGGACCCCGGCCTCTTCCAGGCCCAGCCCCTCGACGTTCGGCGCCCGGCCGACGGCGACGAGCAGGGCGTCGACCACGGTCTCGGCCGCCTCGCCGCCTCGCTCGGTGCGGACGGCGATGCCGTCCTCGAGCCGCTCGACCTCGACGACCTTGACGCCGAGCTGCAGGTCGATGCCGTCGGCGCGCATCGAGGCTTCGACGACGGCGGAGGCATCGGGATCTTCCCGCGGCAGCACGCCGCCGCTCATCTCGAACAGGGAAACTCGACTGCCGAGCCGAGCGAACGCCTGAGACATCTCGCAGCCGATGGGCCCGGCGCCGATGACGCCAAACCGAGCCGGGAGCTCGGTGAGGGAAAAGAGCGTCTCGTTGGTCAGGTAGGGGGCCGTGTCGAGGCCGGGGATCGGGGGCGCGGCCGCTCGTCCGCCCGTGGCGATGACGGCGCGCCGAAACCGCAGGCGTTTGCCGCCGACCTCCGCCTCGGTCGGCGAGACAAAGCGACCTTCGCCGAAGAAGACGTCGACGCCCAGGCCGCGGAAGCGCTCGGCGCCGTCGTGCGGCGCGATACCGGCGCGCAGGCTCCTCATGCGCTCCATCACCGACGCGAAGTCGCCGCCGCCCGCGACTGCCGGGCCGCCGAGTTTGCCGGCGCTGACTGCGGTGTGCCAGGCCTTCGCCGCCGAGATGATGGCCTTCGAGGGCACGCAGCCGACATTGAGGCAGTCACCGCCCATCAGGTGACGCTCGACGAGGGCGACGCGGGCACCCAGCCCTGCGGCCCCCGCCGCGGTGACCAGGCCGGCTGTCCCGGCCCCGATCACCACCAGGTGGTAGCGCGGCGCGGGCTCGGGGTTGCTCCAGTCGGCCGGATGCACGTGGGCGGTCAACCGCGCGTTGTGCTCGTCCGCGGGCAGGATCAGCGGGTTCGACGGGTTCGTCATGCGCCGTTGCCTGCTTCCTCGGCCGAGTGACCGGTCTCCGCCGACTCAGGGACCCCGCGGCTGCTGGTCCCCGCCCACTCGGTGGCCCCGTGGCGGGCGGCAGCACCGTCTTGCTCCGTTGCCTCGCGCAGGGCGCGGGTGGCGATGCGGGTGACCACCGTCGTTACCGCAACCGTGGCGACGAGGCCGACACCCAACAACGTGTAGTACCCGGCGCCGCGCTCCACCGGGGCGCCGCTGACGGCCTCGGCGACCGCGCCGGCAAGACGGCCGTAGTAGACGTAGAGCAAGGCGCCGGGGAGCATGCCCAAATGGGCGGTGACGTAGTCGCGCAGCGTTACCCGGGTCAACCCGAGAGCATAGTTCAGCAGGTTGAACGGGAAGGCCGGCGACAGCCGGAGCAGGAACGCGATCTTCAGGCCGGCCTCGCCGACGGCCCGGTCGATGGTGGCGAAGCGCTGGTGGCCTTCGAGCCTGCGCTCGATCCACGATCGGGCAACGGTCCGCGCCAGCAAGAAGGCCAGTGTGGCGCCGGTCGCGGCGCCGACGAACACCGTGAGCAGGCCGGTGCCGAGGCCGAATATGGCGCCGGCCGCCAGCGTCAGCAGCGAGCCGGGCACCATCGCCACCGTGGCCACCGCGTAGCCGGTGGCGAACACGATCGGGCCCCAGACGCCCAGGCCCTGAACCCAGGCGGCGAAACGGGGAACGAGTCCGGCGACGTTCTCGCCGGCGAAAAACAGCAGGACGAGGGCGGCAGCCGCCAGGATCACCTTGACCGCCCCGCGCCGATCCGCGCTTGCCGGGGACTTTGGGGGAACGTCGTTCACGATGAGTACCGGTGGTCGCGGCCCGGATTCAGCGGTGCGACGGGTCGTCCAGCCGACCTGCTCAGGCGCCTTGATCTCGCAGCGATTTGTAGGCTTTGAGGTGCCGCAGCGCGGCGTCCTTTCGCCCTTCCCGCTCGTAGATACCGGCCAGATTATAGTGCGCGTCGGCGTAGCCCGGATCGGCCGCGAGAACCTCGGTGTAAGCCTCGCGGGCGGCCTGCGGTCGTCCCTGGTCCTCCAGAACGACCCCGAGGTTGAACCGGGCGGTGGCGGCGTCGTCGGCATCGGAGAGGGCGGCTCGGTAATGCTCCTCGGCCGCGTCGAGTCGGGAGCTCTCGTGCAAGAGACGGCCGAGGTTGAGATGGGCGTCCGCGTGTTCCGGGTCGAGCTGCAGGACGCGCTCGTACGCGTCGATGGCCTCGTCGGGAGCGGTCAGCTCGAGCTCGCAGGCGAGCTCGAACCAATCATCGACCGCGAGCTCGGCGGCCCGGTCCCGGGCTTCGGCCGCCGCCCGGCGGGCGAACGGCTCCGCCTTCGCGGCCAGGCCGGCGACTTTGAAGTTGATCAGCGTCTGTCCCGACTCGGGATTCCACACCTCGTCACCGGAGCGGACCAGAACCTCGCGCCCGTCGGCGAAGATGTGCACCCCGGTGAGCGGTCGGCCGCTGGGGAGCTGCTCGCGGATTCTCTCCAGTGCCGAGCGCACTCTACGAGTAGGGATGTCGGCGTCGATCAACCCCTTGGCCGTGCGCAACAGAACCAGGTCCTGGAAGGAAAAGAGCTGCTCGCCGTTGCGATCGGCGCGCGGCGAGACCAGGCCGTCGTCGACGAATCCCCGGATCTGCGATGGGCTGAGACCGAGCATGGTTCTCACGTCACGACGCGAATAGCCGGTAGAGGGGGATCGTGAGGCGATTATTTCTTCGTCGTCTTTCGCTTCTTGCCGCCGGCGGCGACGGCGCGAGTTTTCTTGGCGGCTTTCTTCCGAGGGGCGCGCTTCGGCGGCTTGCGCTTGGCCTTGGTCTTCTTCTTCGCCGCCTTGGCGGTTCTCTTCTTCGCAGTCTTCTTGGTCGCCTTCGGCGAAGCCTCGGCATCCTCGTCACCGATGCTCGCTTTGAGTGCCTCCATGAGGTCGATGATCTGCGCCTTGGGCTCTTCCGCCGGCGCCAGCGTCATCTCTTGACCTTCGACCTTCTGCTGGATGGCGGCCATCATCTCGCCCTTGACCTTGTCGGCGTACTTCTCCGGCTGGAAGGTGTCGTTGGCGATCTGGTCGACCAGTTTCACGGCCAGCTTCATCTCGTCGTCGCTAACGGCTGCGGTACCGAGCGGAACCTCGGAGAACGCCCGGATCTCGTCGTTGTAGCGCAGCTGCTGCAGGATCAACCCTTCCTTGAAGGGGCGGACGAGCACCAGATAGTCCTTGCCCCGCGCGGCGTACTTGGCCAGCGCGGCGCGGCCGGTGTCTTTCATCGCCTCGGCGAGCAGGCGGTACGGCTTTTCGCCGCCCTGGTCCGGGCCGAGGTAGTAGGCCTTCTCGAAGTGGATCGGGTCGACCTGTGCCAGAGGGACGAACTCGGTGATCTCGATGGAGTGCGTCGCGCGCATCTCCATCGCCTTGAGCTCCTCGGCGGTGAACAGGACGTACTGGTCCTTGGCGAATTGGTAGCCCTTGACCAGCTCGTCGCGCGTCACCATCTCGTCGTCGGTCGGGCAGTAGTACTGGTACTTCACCCGTGTACCGCACTTCTCGTGGATGAAGTTCAGCGAGATCGAGGAACTGCTCTCGTTCGTCGAGTAGAGCTTGACCGGGATGGCAACGAGCCCGAAGGCGACCGTTCCCGATGCGATGGGTCGCGTGGCCATGGTTTTCGTCCGTGGAGAGCGCGCCGCCGGCACGGCTTCCGGGGTGGGTTGGGGCTGTCCGTCGGGCGAGTGTTCCGGCTCGCCGAACAGCGTCGTAGTCTAGCATCGGGGATCGAATGGCTGCTAGAGACCGCAACAAGAACACGCGATTAGACAAGTATCGCGAAAAGCGCTCACCAGAGCACACTCCTGAGCCCTTTGGCTATGACGCTGCCAAGGGCACCGGCCAGTTCGTCGTGCAGAAACACGCCGCGACCCGCATGCACTACGACCTCCGGTTGGAGTACGAAGGCGTGCTCCTTTCGTGGGCGGTTCCGCAGGGTTTTTCGTTCGACCCGGCGGTAAAGCGCCTGGCGGTGCAGACCGAGGACCATCCGATCGAGTACGCCGACTTCGAGGGCGTTATCCCGGAAGGCAACTACGGCGCCGGCGCCATGATCGTGTGGGACAAGGGGTCGTTCGTCGCCGTCGAGGATATCGGCGAGGGTCTGAAGAAGGGCAAGCTGCTGGTCGAGTTGCGCGGCTACAAGCTGCGCGGCGAATGGGCCCTGGTGCGCACCAAGCCGAGCGTGCGCAAGCGGTCCACCAGCCTCGGGGCCGAGACCAAGCACGAGTGGCTGCTGATCAAGCATCGCGACGCCTGGTCGCAGGAAGACGGTGGCGAGGAGGCGGAGGCGTTCGACGAGGCCTCGGTTCTTTCCGGGCTCACCGTCGAGGAGCTCGGGTCGGGAGGGGACCGGAGCGCCGAGGTCGAAGCGATGCTGGCGGATCTCGGCGCCGCTCGCCACGAGGTGCAGGGCGAGGACGTCGACCTGATGCTGGCTACGGTCGCCGACGCCCCGTTTTCCCGCAAGGGATGGCTGTTCGAGCTGAAATACGACGGCTATCGCCTGCTGGCGGAAAAGCGCGAGGGTAGGGCACGCCTCTACTACCGCAGCGGCAGCCTGGCCACCGACGTGTTCCCGGAGATCGCTCGGGCGGTATCGGCGCTGCCGTTCGATCGCTTCGTCATCGACGGCGAGGTGACGGTTCCCGGCGCGGAGGGCAAGCCGAGCTTCTCCCGCTTGCAGAAGCGCGGCCGCCTGTCGCGGGCGCCCGATGTGGCCGCCGCGGCGGTGCGCTCGCCGGCGGCGTACTTCAGTTTCGATCTGCTCGGCTTCGGGGACTACGACCTGCGCCGCCTGCCGCTGCTGGAGCGCAAGCGGGTGTTACAACAAATGCTTCCTTCGAGCGGATCCCTGCGTTACGCCGACCACGTCGAGCAGCGCGGCAAGGCGCTTTACGACCAGGTCGTGAAGATGGGCCTCGAGGGTTTGGTGGCGAAGAAGGCGGGTGCACGGTACCGGGGCGGTCGGAGCACTAGCTGGCAGAAGATTCGCGCCGAGAAGGTCGACGACTTCATCATCGTCGGCTTCACCGCCCCGCAGGGGATGCGCGCCGGCTTCGGGGCGCTCCACATGGCGGCGTATGACCCGGAGGCGGCGGTTGCGGCCGAGCCCGCGGCCCGTGCGGATCCCGAGGCCCCGCGCACCGGTCTGGTCTACGTCGGCCGGGTCGGCACCGGCTTTTCCGATCGCCAGCTCGAGGATCTCGCCGCAACCCTCTCGGGGCTGGCCGTCGACGACGTCGACGGGCTGAACATGTCGGGGCCGGTGCCGAGCGACGACGGCGGCACCTGGGTCGAGCCCGCGCTGATCGGCGAGGTGCGGTACAAGGAGATCACCGAGGACGGGCATCTGCGCCAGCCCGTGTTTCTGCGGCTGCGAGACGACAAGGTGCCGTTCGAGTGCGTGCTGCCCGGTCGCCGGGGCGCCGCCGGTGCCGACGACGCCGACCGCGGCGCCGAAGGCCAGACGGACGGGGCCGAATCGACCGAGGCCTCCGCGGGTCGCGCAGGTGCGCCCGACACGGCCTCGGCGAGCTCCGCGCCGGGGCGAATCGGTGGCATCGGCGTGGGGGCGCCCCGACTGCAGCTCACCAATCTCGACAAGGTCTTCTGGCCCGAGGAGGGCTACACCAAGGGCGACTTGCTCGAATACTACGAGGCGGTCGGCGAATCCCTTCTGCCGTATCTTGCCGACCGGCCGCTGGTTCTCGACCGGTACCCGGACGGCATCGACGGGAAGAACTTCTTTCAGAAGGACGCCCCCAACTTCGTCCCCAGCTGGATCCGCACGGTGCCGATCGACGAGGGCGAGGGCAAGCGCAACAACTACCTGATCTGCGACAGCGTCGAGTCGTTGCTGTACATCATCAACCTCGGGGCGATTCCGCTGCACGTCTGGTCGAGCCGGGTCGACGATCTCGAGCGACCCGATTGGTGCACCCTCGATCTCGACCCTAAAGAGGCCCCCTTCACCCAGGTCGTTCAGGTAGCCCGCGCGGTGCATGCGGTGTGCGACGAGATCGGTCTGCCGTGCTATCCGAAGACCAGTGGAAAGACAGGCATGCACTTGCTCGTTCCCCTGGGGCGGCGCTTCGCGCACGAGCAGGGGAAGATGCTGGGTGAGCTCATCGCCCGTGTCGTGGCGGCCGAGCACCCCGAGATCGCCACCGTGGTCCGCTCGCCGTCGGGGCGAGGGGAGCGCGTGTACATCGATTTCGTCCAGAACGGCCGCGGACGCCTTCTCGTCGCCCCGTACAGCGCCCGCCCGATGCCCGGCGGAACGGTTTCGGCGCCGCTTCGGTGGACCGAGGTGACCGCCAAGCTCGACATGCACAAGCACACGCTGCGCACCCTGCCGCGTCGGGTCAGGCGAATGAAGGATGATCCCTGCGTCGGGGTCCTCGACGACGATCCGGACCTGGAAGGAGCGATCGCCGCGCTGGCTGCATGGCTCGGCTAGTCCAGCTCGTCCACGAAAGCGGCGATCCTCGCGATCGCCTCGGTGGTGTTTTGCTCGAGCGTGCGCCCGGACGACTTGCGCGGCTTGAACGAATGGTCGCCGTCCTCGACCCAGACGACGCGGATGGAAGGCGAAAGCGTGTACCCCTCGACCTCGTCCGGGCGGCCGAACGGATCGCGCGTTCCCTGCAAGATGAGTGTGGGGGTGGCGAGCTCCGCGAGGTGGGCGGTGCGGGTCTTTTCCGGCTTGCCCGGCGGATGGAAGGGGTAGCCGAGGCATACGAGGCCGGCGACGCCCGCTTCGTCGGCGACCATGCTGGCGATGCGGCCGCCCATCGATTTGCCGCCGATGATCAGGCGGCGGCCCGCCTGCTCGTCGATCACCGTGCGCCAGGTATCGAGGAGGACCGGTGGGCGGTCGGGCCCGCCGCGCTTTCCCGTTTCGCGCCGGCGCGCCATGTACGGGAACTCGAAGCGGACGACGCGCAGCCCTGCTCCGGCGAGCCCGTCGGCGAACGCTTGCATCGAGGCCGATTCCATGCCGGCGCCGGCGCCGTGCGCCAGCACGATGGTCGTTGTGGCGTCCTCGGGCCCGTCGGTCAGCAGGTGCATCGGCGTCTCGCGAGACTCAGTCGTATCGGAGCGCCGTGACCGGGTCTACCGCCAGAACCTTGCGCGCCGGCAGCCAGCTGGCAACTAACCCAACCGCGAGCAGCAGCGCCGGAACGCCGACGAACGTCACCCAATCGGTCGTGCTGACGCCGAACAGCAAGCTGGCGAATAGGCGCGTGGCGCCGAACGAGATCAACACGCCGACGGCGATGCCGATCCCCACCAGCATCAGCCCTTGCCGCAGGACGAGCCCCATCACCTCGGTGCCCTGGGCGCCGAGCGCCACCCGGATACCGATCTCGCGGCTACGCTGATTGACCGAGTAGGACATCAGCCCGTAGGTGCCGATGAGCGCCAGCACGAGGCCGAGCACGCCCAGGGTGCCCAGCATGCCGGCGATCACGCGCGATTGCTGCAGGGCGTTGGCGAGGGTCTGTTCGATCGTCGCGGGGTTGGCTGTCGGCACGTCGCGATCGACCTGCCGGATCACGCTCTGCACTTCGGTGAGCACGGGTTCCGGATCCCCGTCGGTGCGCACGTGCAGCGACATGAAGCCCTGGTAGCGTTGCTTCGCCGGCGTGTAGGAGATCGCCTGGACCGGCTGGCCGAACTGGCTGACCACGTCCGCGACGACGCCGACGACCTCGATCGGGCCGATCTCTTCGGTGATGTAGTGGAAGCGCTTGCCGACGGCGTCCTCGTCGGGCCAGAAGAGCTGCTTCGTAGCCTCGTTGATGATTGCGACGGGGCGCGATTCGGCCAGGTCGAACTCGGTGAATTCGCGTCCTTGAAGGAGCGGAATCCCGAGCGTCGCGAAGTAGCCCGGAGACACCGTCGTCACGGCAGTGTACTTGCCCTCGTTGTCCTCCCAACCCTCGGGGATGAACGTCCGGGCGGCGCCGAAGCCGAGTGGCGGCGCCGAGGCGATGGCGACGGACTCGACCGGACCGAGCGCCGCCGTGCGCTCCATGATCTCCTCGAAGTACTGCTCGCTGCGACCCTGGTCGTAGCCCACGCCGGCGGGATTCAAGCCGATGGTCGCCAGCTCGTAGGTCTCGAATCCGGGATCGAGGTCCTGGGCAGCTTGCATGTTGCGGATGAACAGTCCGGCCGAGATCAGGGCCACGAGAGCCAGCGCGATCTCGCCGACCACCAGGGCGCTGCGCAGGAGCTGCTGCCGGCCGCCCGAGCTGCCGCCGCGCCCACCCTCGTGCAACGTCTTGGAAAGCTGTGGGTTCGACGATTGCAGTGCCGGCGCCAGGCCGAACAGGACCCCGGTGATCAGGGCCACGACAAAGGTGAAACCGAGAACGTTGGCGTCGAGGGCCATGTCGACGTTCAGGCCCAGGCCGCCGCCGGCAAGGAGCCCGGCGGCGACGTTGGCGATCAGGTCGCGCGCCCAGAAGGCCATGATCAAGCCGAGCCCGGCTCCCAAAAGGGCCAACAGGACGCTCTCGGTGAGGAGCTGGCGGATCAACCGGTGGCGCCCGGCCCCCAGCGCCAGCCGCACGCCGATCTCCTTTTCCCGCGAGGCGGCGCGAGCCAGCAGGAGGTTGGCGACATTGGCGCAGGCGATCAACAGCACGAGGCCGACGATGCCCATGAGGACGCCGCCGGTCATGCTCGCCGTGCCTTGCAGCGTCGGGTTGAAAAGCTGGGTGAACTCCGTCACCTCGGCGCCGCGGTTGCTGTTGACTTCAGGGAACTCGGCGGCGAGCCGGTCGGCGATCTGAGCGATGGCGGCGTCGGCCGCCTCGTGGGAGACACCCGGCTTCAGCCGGCCGATGACGCTGGTCATCAACCCCGCACGTCGGTTCTCCGGCCAGTCTCGGAAGTTGATCGGCAGGATCTCGGTGTAGGTCATGAACGGCGTCCAGATCAGATCCGGTTGCAGTCCCTGCACCGTGCCGGTGAATCCCTGCGGGGCCACGCCGACGATGGTGAACGGCACGCCGTTGATGTTCATCGTGCGGTCGAGGATGTTCGGATCGGCGCCGTACTGTCGCTCCCACAAGCCGTGGCTGATGACGACGACGAAGTGCGTCCCCGGGTTCTCGTCTTCGTCCGGACGGAAGAACCTGCCCATGGCGGGCTCGATGCCGAGCACGTCGAAGTACTCGTGCGTCACCAGGAATCCCGGAAGCTGCACGGGCTCGTCCTCACCGGTGAGAATCCCGCCGCCGAACGACACCGCGGTCATCTCCTCGAAGACATCGTTTTGATCGCGGATGTCCTCGTAGTTGGGGAACGACATCGGCAGGTAGCCGCCGAAGCCGCCGACGGATCCGGTAACGCTGTCCGTCATGAAGACCATGCCGAGCGTAGACGGTTGCTCGACCGGGATCGGGGTCAGCAGAAGCCCGTTGATGATGGTGAAGATCGTGGTGTTGGCGCCGATACCGAGGGCCAGCGAGAGCGCCGCAACGGCGGTGAACGCCGGCCGCTTTGTCAGCATGCGGACGCCGTAGCGGATGTCTTGCAGGATGTTTTCCATGTCGATTGCTCCGGTGCTTCTGCGTTGCCGGCTTGGCAGCGCGCGGATGAGCTCGCAGGAGCCGTTCCGCACGCCGCTAAGTGAAGCAAAACACGTGCCATCCGGCCAGCCGTCGTCGGATCCCGGAGATACGGGCCCCGCGGACCGCAGCGTGTCGGGCGGGGCGATGGATGCGCGATGCCGCGTCCCAAAACCGGACAGTAGGGCTCGGGATCATCACACCATCTCCGACGCGCAGGGGCTGCTAAGATCGGCCTCATGACTGCCTACCAGCTGATTGCGCGCTTTCCGGAAGTTTCCGAAGACCTCGCCGAAGAGCCCACGTTGAAGGAATTCGCCGAGGTGTTCGACGACCTTCTGGCGCAGGCGTCCAAGCCGGGGAACTGCTCCACCGGATACTCGCCCGGGAATCACTTCTATCTCGCCCTGATCGGCCCGCTCGGCTACTACCGGTACGGTTTGGCGACCCGCGAGCGCGTCGTGGCCGACATGCGTGCGCTGCTGGATCGACGGGCGGCGGACCCGGAGGGATTCGCCGCCTCCCTGCTGCCGGAAGACACCGTTTCCCAGGAGGTCAAGGGCCCCGACTGCGCCTAGCGCGCTTCCCCGCCTGGCCACTGATGGCTCGCGCGAGTACCGACTTACCTCGCGCGCACGAAATCAGCTCTCGGCGGCGCGTCGGCCGTGCTCCACGATGAAGGCGATCGGCGGCAGCATGTTCACCGGGTGCAGCCGAGTGTCCGGGTGACGACTCGCCCAGACGCGGAACATCTCGTCGACGAAGCCCTGACCCACCGCCTCGACGCCCTTGAAGTCGATGACGACGTTGCGGAATCGCTCCAAGCCTTCGAGAAGCTTTTTCGCTTCGGATCGGGACAGGAAGCGATTGCCGGTCTCGAACAGCTTCACCACCACTCGGCGACGGGCGAGCTCGAATGCTTCCGACGATTGGACGAAGACAGACTCCAGCGACGCGTTCGTGCGTACGTCGACTTCGAAGAGCACCCGCGTCCCGGGGCGCACGTGGGCGGCGGAGACGCCGACGTCGTCGATCTCGTTGTCGACCATCCACAACAGCCCGCCGCTCTCGATCTCGAAGAAATCGGCGATCTTCGAGAGCAGGAACAGCCCCTCCCCGGTGTGCTCGTCAGGGACGGTCGTAAGCCGCCCTTTGGTGAGCTGGCGGAGCGCCTCCATGCCGTCGGCGAGCTCGTGCTCATGGGCCAGATGGTCGAAGATGCCGGTGCCGTTGTCGATGATCTCGAGGATGAGGCGGTCGTGGGCGCGCCGGAAGACGACCTCGACGTGGCGGCCGCGCGAGTGCGAGATGGCGTTGTCGACGAGCTCGACGACGGCTGTGTGCAGGGCTCGATCGGCGGCTTCCGGCAAGTCCTGCAGCTCGGGCACCTCGCCGCGCACCTGCTCCCACACCTGATCTTCGTCGAGACCTTCGAGCCGGTAGCGGAACCGGCGCCGGGGATGGACGCCTCGGTAGCGTGCCCCACGTCCGGCACCCTCGCGCACGAGGTCGCCTGCATCCACCATGGCCGCGAGTTGGGCATGCACGGCCTGCCGCGTCGCACCGGTGGCGGCAACGACGTTGCGGTTCGCGATGCTGCCCCACTCGGCCAGGAGATCGTCGATGACCGGCCGGATGCGGGAGGGGCGAGGGGACAAAGCGCGTCTCCGGGTCGGTGGCCACGAAGTTCGAACCGTAGCTCAGAAAACGTAAGGTGACGGAGGAGATGCTACTCGAAAGGCCGTTAAACGTAAAGCAAAGGCTGTAAACGTAAGAATATTAGGGATTTTCGACCTCGATCATCGCTTAAACGTAAATACAAACAGAAAAACGACAAGAAATGCCTCCGGGGAGGCCGCGTCTTCCACAGGGTCCGGAGCTTTCCTCAGCTGTGGGCCGCAAGAGCCGTGAATGCGTCGTCGTAGTGGCGAGCCACCTCGGTCCAATCGAAGCGCCGGGCGTTTCTCGCCAGCTCTTCCGCCCGTGATCCCGTGCCCGCCGGGTCCTGGAGAGCCTCACACGCGCGCGCGACGAGCTCGGCGAACGACCCGTACAGGCACGTTCTTCGCGTCGATTCGGTCACGTCCGGGCCCGACAGCAGCTCCGGGTAGCTCAGGCGGTCGGGCAGCAGCGCAAGCGTACGGCGCGACATCGCCTCCAGAACGGCGATACCGAAGAACTCGTGATCTGCGGTCGAGAGGGTCAGCAGAGCCTCGTCCAGCAGCCGGTGGTATCTCTCCGTCGGCGCGAAACCGAAATGCACCAGACGATCCCCGAACCGCTCCGGCGCCGCCTGCAGCGACGCCGGTGAGGTGCCGAAGCTCTGGCCGCAAAGTGCCAGGCGAAAGGCGATGCCGCGATCGGCGACGCGGGCGAGGGCTTCGAGCATCTGGTCCGGGTTCTTGTCGTACTCCCAGCGCTGATTCCAGACGATCAGGGGAGGGGCATCGTGGGACACGTCCGCCTTCGCTCCGGGCGACGGATGCGGGCACACGACACCCACCGGCAGAACCGTGCTCTTGTCCCGCAGAGCGGCGACGCTGCCCGATTCATTGTGCTCGGGGAAGTGGCGCAGGAACCGGGGGAGCTCGTCGAACCAGGCGTCGCGGTGATACGCGGAGTTGAACGCGACGCGGTCGGCAGCCAGCATCGAGGCGAAGTTGATAAAGGCGTAGTGCCGGTCGCGCTCGCCCAGCTGGCGACGCATCGGTCCGGTGTCGCCGTCCTCGGGCAGCGGGTAGGTGAGCTGGTTTTCGTGCATGTACAGCAACACCGGTACGCCCGCCGTCCGCCTCCTCGTCAGGGCGAGGAACGTCGTCAGGTCGAGCATGTCGGTGGCGACGAGCACGTCCGGGTTCGACGCCGATTCCATGAAGCGGCGCGCCAGCGTGGCCGCCCCGCCGTGCATGCGCCACTTCCAGAAGCGGTCCGGCAGGGTGAGGGTCTCGATCTCGTGGCCGCTGTTGCGGCGCAGTCCGTCGGCCCAGGATTCGTGGCTGCCCCCGTGATACGGAGAGACCAGCAGGATGCTCAACGGCCGGCGCGGGCCGGTCAAAAACGGAAGCCCGTGCTGAAGTGGAAATGCACCTCTTCGGAGTCGAACCCGTAGGCGACGTCGACTTGCAGGCCGACGAAGGCGACGAAGAAGTACATGCCGCCGCCGGCGCCGCGGTAGAAGCGGGCGTCCTTCAGCGGCGTTCCCCAGTCGTAGACCGTGCCCGCATCGAAGAAGAAGTTCAGTCCGACGAGCCCGACCGGCGCCGGCGGCGTCAGCGGTACCCGCCATTCGGCCGAGAGCAGGACGATGTTGTCGCCGATGAACTCGCCGGCGTTGTAGCCGCGGAGGGTCTGCGCGCCGCCGAGAAACGGCCGCTCCCAGTCGGGGAGGCGGCCGTCGGCGCTGCGGTAGTACGCCTGCGAAGCGATGATCGTGCGCCCGATGAACGTCTTGTAGCCGCGCAGGTCGGCGGTGAACCGGTTGAAGGCGCGATCGCCGTTGCGGACCTTCAGGTGGTCCCAGGCTCCGGCGATGTAGACGGCGTTGCGGGGCAGCGTCTCGTCTTGACGGGTATCTATGCGGGCGCTCAGGCCGCCCTCGAACTGGCTTTCCGAAACGCCGTCGAAGTCGACCTGTTCGGCCGTGGCCCGGCCACCGACCTCGAACATGCCCCAGCGCTTGTTTGCTTCCACCCACCCACCGGTGCGGCGATCCGGGATCTCGAAGTGCGGGTTCTTTCGCTGCATGATGCCGAACCCGCCGTCGATTCGCGTGATCGCGGCGCGATCGATATCGAAGCCGATCTCCGCGGCCGCGCGACGCTCGCCGCCCCAGGTGAGCGGGAACGAGAGCCGCTCTCCCAAGCCCAGAAGGTCGACGGTGGCGAAGCGGACGCCGAAGGCGACGCCGTATTCGTCGGTCCAGGTGAAGATCGGCAGGAACATGAACTTCTCGCGCACGGCGACGTGCTCGTGGACGGTAATCAGGAGCACGACCTCATCGGTGCGGGTCAGCGAGCGATAGCGCTTCTGAATGTCGACCGAGCCGACGCCTTCGTAGCTTTCCAGGCGCTCCCGGACGAGCTCGAGCGTCGCTTCGTCGAGTGGCGAGCCGAGCTCGACGCCGGCCGCTTGCAGCAGCGCGTCGTCGGGGATCGAGTAGTTCCCGTGGAAGCGGACGTCGACGATGATCTCCGTGGCGCGATCCTGTGAGCTCGCGGCCTGCCCGGCGTCGCCCGCGAGCGGGGCACCCGGCGCCGGAGCCGCCGAACCGGCGGCGATCAAGACCGTTGCCGCAAGTGCGAGGCAGGCGGTCACGTCAGCGAATCGGCCGGCCGAAAACCACGCCGGCGCCCACCGCGGTTTCCTTGTATTCGAAGAAGCCGCGGGTGTACTCCACCTCGAGCTCGAAGCTGGCCGTGCTCGCGCTCGCCGACGCACCGATCTCGCGCGGCAGCCAGATTCCCTCGATCGGCTGGTGCATGATCATCGAGGCGCGCAGCTCGTCCATGCGTACCAGCCATCGATAGGGGAGAAACTCGAAGCCGACGTTCTCGAACGTCCATTTGACGATCTGGTGCTCCTCCGGAATCACCAGCATGGTCACCAACGACGTCTTGTCGAACATGTGCTCGAGCTCTTCTTCGTCGAACTCGTCGTCCTCGTCGTCCCGGCGCGATTCCCGCTCAGCCTCGTCGTCGCCGGTTTGATCGTCGGGGGCCCGCTCGCGTCTGTTCGAGTCGTCGTCGTCGCTGAACAGGTTGGTCGGGTAGTACTCGATGATCACGACGTCGTGGCCCTCGAACGTGTCGCGACCGGCGAACAGGTAGTTGCCGGGCTCGAACTCGAAGTCGAAGAAGCTGTCGCGCTCGATGCGGGCCTTGCTCTCGTCGTCCTCGACATCGGCGATCCACTTCAGCTCGGCCTCTTCGCGCTCGGCCGCGTCGACCTCTTCGCCGTTGACCTTCCACGGGCTACGAACCAGGTAGCCGTCGCGGACGTACCAGGTGTACTCCTGATCGAAGCTCTGCAGCGCGGCGATCTCCGTTCCCCGTATCCGCAGCCGCTCGAGCTCGCTGAACGTGTAGTTGTACAGCTCGTTCCAGTTGATCTCGCGCCGTTCCAGAACCTTCTCCATGAACGCGTCGATCTCGTCTTGGGTCGGCGTCGGTCCGCCGGGGGAAAACGGGGAGCTCGTTCCCGCCGTGTCTGCGGCAGAGACCGCGAGGAGGGCAGCTGCCGCAAGGGCGATCGAGATAGGGCGCATAGAAGGCTCCGGTCCGTTCACCACGGCTCGCAAGCGTGGCGTGTCGGCCGGTCGCGACGCTCGGGGCGTTGCCCGGCCGCGCGTCCGGCCCCGGGGGCACTCCACCCCCATGGTAACAAGACGGCAGAGGGGCACCCGGGTTTCACCCGGTGGGTTGATCCTCCGTCGTGGACGATGCCGATCCGGGCGGCGAATCTCGACGCCCCGGCCCGGCAAAGCGGGCGACGGCGTTGTACAGCAGCGCGAAGACGAAGCCGGCCGCCAGGCCGTCGAACAGAGCGTAGGCCGTTCCGAGGAGCAGGTCAGGCAGTGTGCCGTCGGCGTCGTACCCGGGGTAGAGCGACACGACCAGCGACAGCACCGGGTCCCCGTACCCGGGGATCGCCGCGTTGATCGAGCCGATGACGAAGATGGCCGCTCCCCAGACGAAGGCGGCGCTGACGGCGAGTGCGGCGGGCGAGAGCTTCATGATGGACTGATCGTGGGACGTGTTCGGCTGGAGTTCAAGGAAAGAGCGGTGGGCGCCGGTCGTGCCATCGAGTCGCTGTCTCGTACGCTTGTGCGGCGCGCAGGACTGTGGCTTCGTCGAACGCCCGGCCGACAAGCTGCAGGCCCATCGGCAGCTCGCCGTCGAAACCGCAGGGCATGCTCAGGGCAGGTAGTCCGGTGAGGTTGAAGGGGCGGGTGAACAACGTCAACGCCGCCCGCACGTCGAGCGGCCCGTCGACACCGTCGATCGTGCGGGCGTCGAGCCGTGGGGCAGTGGTCGGCAGGGTGGGTGTGAGCAACAGGTCGACCTGCTGAAAGACCCTTGCCATGCCGTCGCAGATCAGCGTACGAAGCCGCTGCGCCTGCAGGTAGGTGTCGGCACCGACGTGTGCCGAGAGCTGCAGAAAGGCCCGCGTTTCCTCGGCGTACGCCTCGGGGTGGTGGGCCAGGGTATTGCGATGGACGGCGCCGCCCTCGGCCAGGAACACGGCGATTGCGGCCGGGCCGACGTGGGCGATCTCCTCGGGCATGTCGACGTCGACGCGGCGGGCGCCGAGCTCCTCGAACGTGCGACCGGCCTCGCGCACGGCGTCGGCGACGGCCGGAGAGGCGAGCTCGAGGAACTGGAAGGTCGGTACGGCGAATCGAAGTCCCTCGACCCCTTCGTCGAGGGTCGCGGCGAAGTTCACCGTCGCCTCTGTCGCCGCGCTTCGGTCGAAGGGATCCGGGCCGGCCATCGCGGTCAGGAGCAGGGCCAGGTCGCGGACCCGGCGTGCCATCGGGCCGACGTGGTCCAATCCCCAGGCGAACGGCACCACGCCGCTGCGGCTGACGCGCCCGTATGTCGGCTTCAACCCGACAACACCGCAGCAGGCCGAGGGGATCCGGATCGAACCGCCGGTATCCGTGCCGGTTGCCGCGGCGATCATCCCGGCGGCGAGGGCGGCGGCCGACCCCGAGCTCGATCCACCGGTCATGTGGTCGAGGTTCCATGGGTTCCGAACGGCGCCGAAATGCGACACCGTACCCGTGGTGCCGGTGGCGAACTCGTGTGTGTTGGTCTTGCCCACCAGGGAAGTGCCGGCGTTGCTCAACCGGGCCACGACAGTAGCGTCCTCGCTCGGGAGGTGGCCGGCGAGCAGCCGCGAGCCTGCCGTCGTTCGCAATCCTTCGGTCGCGAGGATGTCCTTGTGGGCGATCGGCACGCCGGCCAATGGGCGCGGCCGTTCGCCGGCGGCGATGACCTCGTCGACAACCCGCGCTTCCTCCGCGCCGCGCTCGGGGCTCCAGGTGATGAACGCGTTGAGCGACGGGTTGCAGGCCTCGGCGCGGGCGTAGGCCTGATCGAAGACAGATCCGGCGCTCTGTTCGCCCCGGCCGACGGATTCGATGATTCGCGCGGCGTCGGGGCAGGCTGCGGGCAGCGATTCCGGCTCGGGCGGCGCGCTCGTAGGCGAGGTAGCCGGCTCGGGCGAATCGGTCTCGTCGACGGTCGCCAGCGCGGCGAGGTCGAACCCGGGGGGCGGGGTGCCCGCCCAGGTTACCGGGCGGAAGACGGTCGCCGGCTCCGTTGCTCCGAGGTCGAGGTCGTCGAGCCGGCGGAGCGCGTCCAGAATCACGCGCTGGCCGGAAGAGAGTTGATCGTCGCTCATTTCGCCGAGATCGTACCCGAGAAGCGGTCACGCCGCCGACCTTGTAAGCTTCGCCACGGGGTACCGTCCATCCCGGAGCCGTCCCTGCGGCCCGTTCCTCCCCACGGACCCGACTCCACGATCGTCATGCTCTGGTTGCAACTACGGAAGTTGAAGAGCGAGGACGGCGCCGTTCGTACCCGCGCGGCGCACGCGCTCGCCGAGGGAGGCAACGCCCGTGCGGTCGAGCCCCTGGGGCACGCCCTCGCCGACCTCGGCTGGGATGACCGAGCCGCGGCCGCGATCGCCCTCGGAAAGCTGGCGAACGGCAGGGGAGTGCCGTTCCTCGTCGATGCCCTCTCCGCCGACCCCGACGTCGACGTTCGCTGCAGTTGCGCCTGGGCTCTCGGCCGGATCGGCGGCAGGGCGATCTTCGATCCGCTCGGTGCGGCGCTTGAGGACGAGGACGAAGCCGTTCGGCGGGTTGCGACCGAGGCGATTGCGAAGGTCGGTACCATCACCGCGCTCGAGGGGCTCGGGCGCGCCGTCGCGGATCCCCATCACGACGTTCGAATGGCGGCGGTGAAGGGGATGGGCAAGCTCGGCAGCGGCCGCAGCGCCCCACAGCTGCTCGGTGCCTTGCAGGACCCGGAGTGGAGCGTGCGGTCCGCGGCGGCCGAAGCACTGGCAAAGCTCGATGACTCGAGCGCCGTCCCGACTCTGATCGACGCCGTTGCAACCGGCGATCTCGCGGCCATGCTGGTGGCCACCGAGGCGTTGGGCAACATCGGCGACCCGGCAGCCGTTGAAACGCTCGTTGCGGCCGTCGGCGGGTCGGAGCCCCAGGCGCTCGATGATTGCGACCTGCGCCTGCGCCGAAACGTGGCCAAAGCGCTGGGTGACATCGGCAAGGCAACCGGGCTGCCGGCCCTGCGCCGCTTGCTGGCCGATCGTTTCTCCGCCGGCGTTGCGCTCGAGGCGATCGTCAAGGTTCTGCGCTGGGACGCTCGCGCGGCTTCGGAGGAAGACCTGCAGGCGCTGGCGGAGCTTGTTACGGCCGAGCAGGTGCCGTGGATGGTGGACGAGATCGAGGAGGCCAACACCGGCCGTATCATCGTTCGCGAGGGCAAGCCGTGGATGGTCGACGGTGCCGAAGCCAACGCGGCGGCGCTTGCGGAGTTGCAGCGGCGCCGAAATGATCTGCGAGAATCTCGACCCGACGAGTGGAGAGACGCTTGAGCGAGACCCGATTCATCGACGACCTTTCCGGTCTGCAACGGCTGGTGCACGACTTGGACGGCGAGCGGGTGATCGCGGTCGACACCGAGTTTCTCACCGAGAACAACTACTACCCGAGGCTCTGCCTGATTCAGGTCGGCACTCCGGGGTTGATGGCGACGGTCGATCCGCTGGCGGTCAACGACCTCGCGCCGCTGGCCGAATTGCTCGCCGGTGAGATCGTCATGCTGGTCCACGCCGGCGCTCAGGATCTCGCCATTCTGCGCCGCCAGTTGGGGGTCATCCCGGAGCAGGTGTTCGACACGCAGATCGCCGCCGCATTCGTCGGTTTCGGCCACTCGATTGCGTACTCCCGCCTGGTGGAGCAATGCTGTTCCGTCAAGCTCAAGCACTCCCGGGCCTACACCGACTGGGCCCGCCGGCCCCTGCATGACGACCAGCTCGAATACGCACTCGACGACGTCCGCTACATGCCGACGATCCACGAGAAGCTCTCCGCCGCGCTGGAGCAGCGTGGTCGATCGGACTGGGCGCAGGACGAGTTCCGTATCGCCCGCGAAGCGGCGATGTCCGACGTCGAGCCGCGCGAGCAATGGCGCCGACTGTCGGGACGAAAGGCCACACGTCCGCGAGAGCTCGCGGTCTTGCGCGAGCTGGCGGCGTGGCGCGAAGAAGAGGCTCGTCGCCGCGATCGCCCACGCCAGCGCATCGTCGCCGATCGGGTGTTGCTGGAGATCGGTCGCCGTCGACCGAAAGGGCCCGGAGAGCTGGAAGGAATGCGCGGCATGCATCCGCGCGAAGCGAAACGCTCGGGGGCCGCCATCGTGCAGGCGGTACGGCGGGGACTCGAGGCGCCGGACGACTCGCTTCCCCGCTTGCCCAGGACGACGCGGGTCGAAAACGACCCGCAGGTCGGGGTGGCCGCCGCGCTCGCCGACTCGTACATGAAGACCCGGGCGCGGAAGCTCGATCTGGCGCCCCAGCTGCTCGCGAACCGCCGGGACCTGGAGGCCGTCATCCGCCGCATGGCACACAACGGAGGCTCGGTCGACGACATCGTCGACGACGGAGATCAGCCGATCCGGCTGCTGCAGGGGTGGCGCCGGCGCGTCGCCGGCGACGATGTTGTCCGCTTGCTCGCCGGGCAGATCGGCTTGCGTGTCAGAGTGCGCAAGGGGGGCGTCGACCTGCTGATCGAGGACCAGATCGAAGATCAGGAAGAGCCCGCGCCGGATCGCGATCGCTGAGCGCAGCCGAAGACTCGCGCGATCCCTCCCCCTGTTCTTCTACCCGTTGGCCGGCCGCTTTGAAACAGGTCGCCTGAAGCCCGCGGGCTTCAGGCGGCCGCCGTAGCTAGCTTCCGCCTCCCTTGGGTTTCGCCTTTGCCCTCGCCTTGGTTGCTCCCGAACCCGATCCGCTCGAGGACCCCGCCCCCGAGCCCGAGCGGGTGAAGCCGCTGCGCGTCACGGCGCTGCGAGTGCTGCCGCCGCTGCGCCCGGAGCTCCCCGTCGAGCGCATCGCGCCGTCGAAGGCGCCGCCGCGGGCACGTCCCCCGCCGTCGCGAACGAAGGCTCGGCGCAACGCTCCCCCGATGCCGGTGTTTCCCGAGGGCTGCGGTACCTGGACCGGCTTCACCGTGGCGTAGCCGCGACCGTTGATCACCTTGCCTCCGTAGAGGCTGCCGCTCGGCGGCACCTTGGGCCGGATGGTTCCGCCACCGCCGCCGTAGTACGGCGGCCGGCCGTAACCGTAGTAAGGGGAGTAGAAGTAGCGATCGCACCCGGGACCGTACGGGCCCCAGAAGGGGCTGTAGTAGCGGCCCCAGCAGGACGGGTAGTAGCCGACGAAGCCGCCGAAACCGATGTACATCGGTCCGTACGCGGCTCCTCCGCCTCCTCCGCCCGAGCGACCGCTGTCGACGACGAATTGGTCCGGAAAGGAGATCGCCACCATCAGGTCGATGACCCGATCTTCGATTCCCGCGTCGGCCAGGCGGACAAGCTCGTCGGCGTTGAGGGCGAACATCGAGTCGGACTCGAGAATGGCCGCTTCAACGACCTCGACGGAGAAGATCTCGGAGGCCTCCAGGACGTCGTCGACGTCCAGCGGCGCAGAGGCCGCCACCCGGGCCCTCGCCGCTTCCGAGGCGAGCGCCGGCGCCAGCGTCGGATGTCCGAGCTCGGCCGTCGCGGCGTCGTCCAGGTGGGTGTACTGGCGGACGACCAACTCGCGGTGCTCGCCGCCGTCGAACGAAATCGACTGCAGCTCCATCCAGAGGTTGCCTTCCACCAACATGCTCAGGCCGGCGAGCGATCGCTGCGCATCGCCGGTGCACTCGGCGTTGACGAAGCTGTGCAAGCGGCGTCCGTCCGCCGACCAGGAGGCGGTTTGCTCACCGGTGCAGTCGGTCTCCGCCAGGCCGCGGGCGCGGCCGTCGGCCACGACCGTGTTCTGTGCAATCACCTCGTCGTCCAGCTGGGTGGTCAGGTTGACGCCCGATCCGTCCAGACGCGGGGCGACACACACCACCCTTCGGCCGACATCATCGACCTGGCGGTAGTCCACCGCGTCGCCGGTCAGTTCCCAGCATCCCAGCCAGGGCAACCAGCGTTCGTCGAGCGGGCCGGCCTGAATCTGATCGGCCGGCGGCGGAGGGGTTGCCTCGTCGCCCACCGGGGGGAGGGCTTGCGCGTACGCCGCGGCCGGGGCCGCGGCGACGAGCAGCAAGGCCAGCATCGGGGTCATGCTGAGGGGTGTCTTGCCACGCATGGGTCTTTCTCCAGGGTGAACATCAGAATCGGAACGAAGCGCCGACCGTGCCGCGGAAACCGGCCAGGTCGATGGGCTCGAAGCCGACGAACGCGGGCGCCATCTGCCCCTCGGCCCAGCTGTACCGGGCCTCGAAGTTCAGCAGAAAACGTGGTGACAGCGCCACGTCAGCGCCGCCGAACAGGTGCAGGATGGGCTCCCATCCTTCCGTCAGAAAGTGATCCGTGAAGATCGTGAAGTCGAAGAAGTCGACGAAGTCGCCGAACTGCTCGTAGCGCCACCAGGTGATTCCGCCGCCGGCGCCGACGTAAGGAATCGCAGTGTTGCCGATCCAGGCGTAGTTACCCACCGACCGGCCGCGCTCGATCAGGTTCACCCGCACGCTGGCGGTCAGCGGCACCTGTCGCAGGCGGGTTTGCTGCACGATCGGGGCGCCCAACTCGTCGACGAAGTCGCGGGACTCCGAGACGGGCGATGAGCTGCTGTACTCGAATCCGAAGACGACATCGACCCGGTCGTTGACCGACCAGCCGAAGTCCACGCCGAACAACCCCGAATTGAAGCTGCCGGGCTCGAGCGTCAGCTCTTCCTGGTTGAAGGTATAGATATCGCTGTCCTCGCGGGGGACAAAGAGCCCGGCCTTGATGAGGAAGAACCCGCGCGGCGCGCCGAACGAAAAGCCGCCGGTCGTGCCCGGGTTCTGCGCCTGTGGGTCCGGCTCGTCGCCCGGCGAGGGCGAGGCCAGGGCCGCCTGGGGGATCAGCATCACGGAGAAGATCGCTGCGGCGATCGCGGCGACGCTCATCCGGCCGCGATGTATGAGCGAAGCTCGGCTCGTTCGGCGAGTAGACACCAGGCGACGCATACCTACCTCCAGATTCCTGGGAGGCCGCCGTTGTGGCCTCCGTTTTGGGAGCGCGATCTGGAACTGCCCCTTGGTAGAGCAAGGGGCGTGCCAGCGCGACGAAACCGGAGCGGATTGGCGCAAACGGCAGCTCTGGCCGGGTCTGCGCAGGAGTTGCGACGCGTATGCAGGGGTCGCTGTCGACTATTCGTCGCCATGAAGTGACGTTATGCCGACGCCTGCGACGACCTTGACCGTATGTGGTCAGTAATCCGCAAGCCCGGAGGTGGCGACAAAGATGGGCTCAGGAGAGCCCGACAGCGGCCTCCCAACGGTCCGGCACGCCGGCCTCCCGGGCGGACCCGAACCCACGGAGCCGGTCGGCCCCTGTCGGCCTCGCCCCGTGAGCCGTCCGGTCACGTTCCCGCCCTGCGACACGGCAACATGCCGGCGCGGCGGCACCACCGCCGCCGGAAGCGTCGCCCTGCGTGCATCGCAGCGTCATGCGGCCGCGAACGCGGTCGGAACCGAGCGCGGCATTGCACCGCGACCGGCCCGGCGCATCCTCTTGCTGCCGGATGACGCGAGCGGGACCGATTCGACACCCGGGCGACGGCCATTCGCCGTTCAGCCCCAGGGGTCTCCTGAGCCCGCGTCCTGTCTACCCGCAGTCGGTTCGGCTGTCAACCGTTCCGGCGAGCGGGGGCGGCGGCGTGCACGTTTCAACTGCTGATCGGATCGCGCCCGATCCGTGCAAACCCAAGTAGCACAAGGCTTTGCGCCGGGCCGCTGTTTGACGGAACGGCGGCGTGTCGCTACAATCTATGCTGCAGGAACGCAATTTTGCTACGAGCATCAGAACGTCCGGGGGGGCCTTGCGCTTCAAGCCAGGCGACAAAGTCGTATATCCGAACCACGGCGTCGGTGAGGTGGAGGAGATCCGATCCCGCAACTTGGCGGGCTCGGAGCAGGAGTTCTACCACCTCCGTATCTATGCCAACGAGACGACGGTGATGGTTCCGGTGGGGAATTCCCGCACGGTGGGCCTGCGCAAGCTGTTCGCCAAGCGCAAGGTGGCCGAGCTTTTCGACCATCTCAAGAGTGGCGACATTGACAGCTATTCCAACTGGAAGGGCCGCTACAAGGAAAACGCCGAGAAGATGCGCTCTGGGCATCTTTTCGACATGGCCGACGTGCTCAAGAACCTCGAGCACCTGTCGAAGCGCAAAGCGCTGTCGTATCGCGAAAAGCAGATGTACGAGAAGGCCAAGTACCTGATCGTCTCCGAGATCGCGATCGTCGAGCGCCAGAGCGAGGACAAGGTCGAAGAGCGCATCGACCAGGCGCTCGAAAAGGCCATCGCGCTGAAGAAGCGGCGGAAGAAGCCCGCGTGAGGGCGGCCCCGTGAGCGAGCCCACCTCCGGGCGCTGGAAGGTCTCCCTTCTCACCAAGATCTTCTTGGGGATGGCGCTGGGGATCTTCGCCGGACTGCTGATCGGCGACGGGGTCGTAACGATCGGCGAGCAAACCTTCGGTCTCGCCGACATCCGGTTTGTCGGGGACCTCTTCCTGCGATTGATCCGGATGGTCGTCGTGCCGCTGGTATTCGCCTCGCTGCTCGTCGGGACCGCGTCGCTGGGCGACCCGAAGAAACTCGGCCGCATCGGCATGAAGACGATCGGCTTCTACCTGGTGACGACGGCCTTGGCGATCACCATCGGCCTGTTTCTCGCCAACACGATCCAGCCCGGGTCCCGTCTTCCCTCGGACACGCAGCAGGAGCTGCTCGCCACGTACCAAACGGAGGCGCAGGGGGCCGAGGCCTCGATGCAGGAGCGGCCCGGAACGCTCGAGACGCTGCTCGAGATCGTGCCGACAAACCCGGCCGCCTCGCTGGCGGGCGGCGACATGCTGCAGATCATCTTCTTCGCGATGTTCTTCGGCATCGCCCTGACATTGATCAAGGACCGTTCCCGCGCCGACGAGATCGTCGGGTTCTTCGAAGGCATCACCGACGCGATGATCGTTATCGTCCACATCGTCATGGAGCTCGCCCCGTACGGCGTCTTCGCCCTGATTGCGGCGGTGATCGCGGTGTACGGCGTGCAGGTGCTGCTGTCGCTCTTGGTGTATTCCGCGTGCGTGCTGGTCGGATTGCTGCTGCACATGCTGTTCGTCTACGGCGGCGCCGTGTTCGTCCTCGGGCGGATGTCGCCGCTGTTCTTCTTCCGCGGCATTCGCAAGGCTCAGGCGATCGCCTTCGCCACCTCGACGAGCAGCGGTACGCTGCCGGTGACGATGGAATGCGCCGAGGAGAACCTCGGTGTTTCCGACGAGATCGCGTCGTTCGTGTTGCCGCTCGGCTCGACGGTCAACATGGACGGCACGGCCCTTTATCAAGGCGTCGCAACCGTGTTCATCGCCCAGGTCTACGGCATGGAGCTGACGCTGGGCGGCCAGCTGACCATCGTCCTGATGGCGACCCTGGCGTCGATCGGCGCTGCGGGTGTGCCGGGGGTAGGGATCATCACCTTGGCGATGGTGCTCGATACGCTCGGGATTCCGCTCGAGGGTATCGCCCTCATTCTCGGTGTCGATCGATTTCTCGACATGGCCCGGACCACCATCAACATCACCGGCGATTCGGCCGTCGCGGTCGCCGTGGCGCGTAGCGAGGGGATGCTCAACCCGCCCGATCCGGACGCTTCGCTGGCCTCCTGACGACGGCGCCCGGGCCGGCGCAGAGAGCGGCGCGGGAGCCGGCGGGAAGGCCTCCTGTGCTTTGACTCGTCCCGGAGCCTCGCCTACCATTAGCGGGTTGCAGACCCCCCACCAACGCCGCTTATCAGTTTCATGGTGGCGTGGTTTCGTGCGCGGGTCTCTTCCCTTCGCGGCGGTGTAGCTCAGTTGGCAGAGCAGGCGGCTCATATCCGCCGAGTCGGGGGTTCAAGTCCCTCCACCGCCACTGTCCGAGGGGGCTTGCGGCTCGGTGCCGCGAGCCCCTCGACAACCTCCCACGAAAGGCCGAACCGGGATGTCCGGTGTGATCGACAGCGTTACCGCGGCAGCCCGTGCGGACGGCCTTTTTGACGGCGTCTCGCGGCTGCTCGTCGGGTGCAGCGGCGGTGGCGACTCCGTCGTCTTGCTCGACGTCCTGCAGGAGATCGCGCCCGAGTTCGGCTTCCGCCTCGCCGTTGCCCACCTGCATCATGGCTGGCGCGGCGCCGAAGCCGACGCCGACCAAGAGCTGGTCGCCCGCGCGGCGCAGGATCGCGGGCTTCGCTTCTTCAGCCGGCGGGTCGACCTGGGTGCCGCGTCGGGCTCGCGCGAAGAGGCGGCACGCAATGCGAGGCTGCGTTTCTTCGCCGAAACCGGCGGCGCCTGGAACGCGGACGCGGTGGCGCTTGGCCACACGGCCGACGATCAGCTCGAGACCATCGTCTTTCGCCTGGCCCGCGGCACCGCCCGCCGGGGGCTCGGCGGGATGCATCGGCGGACCGAGGTCGAGGGGCTGCTGCTGCTCCGACCGTTGCTCGACGAGCGCCGCGCCGGGTTACGCGAGCACGCCACGGGCCGCGACCTGGAGTGGCGCGAGGACTCGTCCAACGAAGACCTTTCGCTCGCCCGGAATCGACTCCGCCGCCGGCTTCTTGCCGATTTACAACAAATCAACCCGGCGGCTGTAGACAACGTGGCCCGCGCCGCGCTGATGATGCGGGAGGAGGAGGAGTGGCTCGATGGGCTGGCGGCCGAAGCGTTCGAACGGTTGGTGGTGGACGAGGATTTCCCCGGCGCCCGGACGCTTGATGCGGAAGGCCTCACATCGCTTCCGCGCCCGCTGCGCCGGCGGGTAGCGCGGCTGGCTATCGAGAAGGTGCGAGGGCATTGCCGTGGCATCAGCCGGGAGCACGTCGAATGGGTTGTTGACGCCGCCGGGACGGACGCGACAGCACGCGATCTGCCGGGGGTGCGGGTACAACGAAACGGGCTCCGATTGACCTTTCTGCCGCTCGAAGGACGGCGCTTGGCGAGCCCTCACAAAGGACGATGAAATCGCCGAAAATCCGCTAGCAAACAGGGTTTACGGCTACAGAGGCGGCTGGCCCCGCCATCAACGGGTGGTGTATTGTCTGAACTATGAGCGCAACCATCAAAACTCTTAGCCTGTGGCTGGTGGTGATCGTCGTCGCCATCGTGGTGTGGAACGTCTTCAACCAGGCGCCGACGCAGGACAACGAGATCGATTTCTCCCGCCATCTCGCCGCCGTGCGGGCGGGAGAGGTCGCCTCCGTAACCATCACCCGGCCCGCCAACGACGTCGAGGGGTTTACGGTCGAGAACGCGCCGTTCACGACCGTGGCGCCCGACTACGATGCTTACATGGATGCGCTGGACCAGAACGGCGTCACCGTCAAATTCGTCAACGCGGATCAGAGCCCCTACCTGGCAGCGCTCATCTCCTGGGCGCCGATGCTCATCCTCATCGCCGTGTGGATCTTCTTCATGCGGCAGATGCAGTCCGGCGGCAACCGGGCGCTGGCCTTCGGCAAGAGTCGCGCGCGGCTGACCTCGAACCAGGACAAGAAGGTGACGTTCAAGGACGTCGCCGGCATCGACGAGGCGAAGGAAGAGGTTCAGGAGATCATCGAATTTTTGAAGGAGCCGCAGCGCTTCCAGCGCCTCGGCGGCCGCATCCCGAAGGGCGTCCTGCTGATCGGCCCGCCGGGAACCGGCAAGACCTTGCTCGCCCGCGCCATCGCCGGCGAGGCCAACGTGCCGTTCTTCTCCATCTCGGGCTCGGACTTCGTCGAGATGTTCGTCGGCGTCGGCGCCTCGCGTGTGCGCGACCTGTTCGAGCAGGGCAAGAAGAACGCCCCGTGCATCATCTTCATCGACGAGATCGACGCTGTCGGCCGCCATCGCGGCGCCGGCCTGGGCGGCGGTCACGACGAGCGGGAGCAGACGCTCAACCAGTTGCTCGTCGAGATGGACGGATTCGGCAGCAACGAGGGCGTCATCCTGATGGCGGCCACCAACCGCCCCGACGTGCTCGACCCGGCGCTGCTGCGTCCGGGCCGATTCGACCGGCGCATCATCGTGGACCGTCCCGACGTCCGCGGGCGCCTCGGTATTCTGCGCGTTCACACGCGCAGCACGCCGCTGGACGCCGACGTCGATTTGCAGAAGGTTGCGCGCAGCACGCCGGGCTTCTGCGGCGCGGACCTGGAGAACCTGGTCAACGAGGCGGCCCTGCTTGCCGCCCGCCGCGACCACTCCAAGGTCACCATGGCGGACTTCGAGGACGCCAAGGACAAGGTGCTCATGGGCGCCGAGCGCAAGAGCATGATCATCTCGGACGACGAGAAGCGGGTTACGGCGTATCACGAGGCCGGACACGCGCTGGTCGCCCATTTCATGCCGGAAGCCGATCCCCTGCACAAGGTGACGATCATCCCGCGTGGACGCGCCCTCGGCGTGACCCAGCAGTTGCCGCTCGATGATCGCCGCAACTACACCCGTACCTACCTGGAGACTCAGGTGACCGTGCTGCTCGGCGGCCGCATCGCCGAGGAGCTGGTGATGAACGAGATGACCACCGGGGCCGGCAACGACCTCGAGCGCGTCACCGATATCGCCCGCCGCATGGTCACCGAGTGGGGCATGAGCAAGCAGCTCGGTCCGCTGACGTTCGGCAGCAAGGGCGAGGAGGTCTTTCTCGGCCGCGACTTCGTCCAGCACAAGGACTACTCCGATGACACCGCGCTTCTGATCGATGGGGCGATCAAGAAGATCGTCGATTCGGCCTACGGCGACGCCCGGCAGATCCTCGAGGAGCACAACGAGGCGTTGCACGCGGTCGCCGAGGCGCTGCTGACCCGCGAGTCCCTGGACGGCGAGGAGATCGCCCTGCTGGCGCAGGGCAAGAGCCTGCCCGAGGTGAAGCTGCCCGGCGACGAGTATCCGCAGGACACGAACGCGCCTGGCGTCAAGGAGGACGCGGAGCCGGAGAAGCCGTCGCGCGACGCGGCCGGTCTGCCGAGCCTCGACGAAGGCCAGCCGGCCGAGGGATAGGTGGCGGAGGCGCGCGCCGGGACCGCGCGGCCTCAGCCGTCGGAGCTGGTCAGGCGGCTCTACCCCCACAACGCCCACGTTCTTGCCGGCTACGACCCGCTGCCCCTGCGGTTCCCCGGCGACAGCCCCGGTCTGCACGAGATCGCCGCCAGCCACGGCACCTACGCGGTTCGCCTGCAAGGCGTCAGCGAGGAGCTCGCCGAGCCCTTGCTTCAGGCCCTCGGGCGGGTGGGCGGAGCTGCCCACACGCGCGCGCGCGAGGACAGCAGCTCGGTCGACCTGATCGTCTTCGCCGCCATGCCGCAGGTCGAGGCCCTGCGCTCCCAGCTGCTTGCCGCGAGCCCGGAGCTTTCCCGCCTCGCCGAAGAGCTGGTCACCGCGCTGTCCGCGTTCCATCGCAACGGCTTCAAGATCCGCTGTGGCAACCACGAGCTCGTATGCGGCCTCGCGCCGGCGATCATGGGGATCGTCAACTGCACCGACGATTCCTTTTACGAGGGCAGCCGCTCGGGCGGTGAGGGCGCGGTCGAGCGTGCGGTCGCCATGGTCGGCGAGGGCGCCGCCATCATCGACGTCGGCGGAGAGTCGACCCGTCCCGGTGGTGACCCGGTGAGCACGGAGCTCGAGATCGAGCGCGTCGTGCCGGTGATCGAAAGCCTGCGCGATCGGATCGACGTTCCGATTTCGATCGACACCTCGAAGGCGGCCGTGGCGTCCGCCGCGATTGCCGCCGGCGCCACCATGGTGAACGACATCCACGGCCTGGCGGCCGATCCCGAGCTGGCGTACGTAGTGGCCGAGGCCGGTGTGCCGATCGTCTTGATGCATATGCGCGGATCGCCGGGCACAATGTACGAAGCGGCTCGCTACGACGACGTTCTTGCGGATATCGTCAGGGAGTTGCGCGTTGCGCTCGGGCGGGCGCACGGTGCCGGCATAGACCCGGAGATGACGCTGGTCGATCCCGGCATCGGGTTCGCGAAGCGACCGCAGCAGAACTACACGCTGCTGCGCCACCTCGCGGCCTTGCGCTCGCTCGGCCGGCCGATCGTCGTCGGCCCCTCGCGCAAGTCGTTCGTGGGCGCCGTGCTGGACCTGCCTCCGGAGGAGCGCCTCGAGGGGACTGCGGCGGCCGTATCGGCGGCGGTGCTGGCGGGTGCGCACGTGATGCGGGTGCACGATGTGGGGGCCATGCGGCGGGTGGCCGCGGTGGCCGCGGCGATACGGAGCGAGGGAGTCGGATGGATCTCCTGATCGACAGGTTGAGCCAGTTCGGGACCAAAGACCTGGTCGAGGTGGCGATCGTCTCCTACCTCTTCTATCGCTTGTTGCTGCTCCTGCGGCACACGCGCGCCATGCGCATGGTGTGGGGGCTGGTGCTGATCGGTCTGTTCGGGCTCGTTGCCCGGTTGGCCGAGTTCCGTACCCTCGATTGGTTGTTGAGCAACGTGTACACCTACATCGTCATCGCGATCATCGTCCTGTTCCAGAACGAGATCCGCCGGCTGCTGACCAGCCTCGGCCGCACCGCCTACCTGCGCAGCATGCGGCGTGGCGGCGAGGTGGACCCGATCGACGAGATCGTCACGGCGGCTACGGGTCTGGCGGCCAACCGTCACGGTGCGATCATCGTGTTCGAGCGGGAGATGTCGCTGCGGCAGTACGCCGACGCGGGTATCAGGCTCGACGCGGCGGCCTCGTACGACCTGTTGGTGTCGATCTTCAACCCGGCCACACCGCTGCACGACGGCGCGGTGATCATGCGCCAGGGAAGGATCGCGGCTGCGGCCTGTTTCCTGCCTTTGACGCTCAATCCCCGTCTCTCGCGTGAGTTGGGCTCGCGACACCGCGCCGGCATCGGGATCACGGAGGAGACCGACGCCGTCGCCGTCGTGGTCTCCGAGGAGACCGGCAAGATCTCGGTGGTGTTCAACGGCGAGATGGACCGCGGCCTCGACGGCAAGCAACTGGGCGACCGTCTGCGGGCGTTGCTCGGGTTGGCACGCCAGGAGGACGAGGACATGGGCGACGAGGCGGCCGACGACATGGCCCGGGCGCATCCGGCGGGAGTGCAGAAGTGAGCATCGCCCGGCGCATTCTCCGTACCATCGAGCCGCACCCCGGCGAGCATTTCAAGGACAAGGCGATTGCCGTCGGCCTGGCGCTGATGCTCTGGCTTGCCGTCAACGCCGAGGAAACCGTCTTGCAGATTTTCCAGGCGGTGCCGGTCGACGTCGCCAATCTGCCCGCGGGTCTGGCCATTGCCGAGCCTTGGGATGACGTCGCGACCGTCTGGGCGCGGGGCTCACAAGGTGACCTGCGTGACCTTACGGCCGGTCTGCTGAGTCAGACGATCGACCTCTCCGACGCGGTCGTCGGCGACAACTTCTATACCCTCCTCGACGGCGACCGCGCCGCCCCGCGTGGCATCCAGATCGAGAGGGTCGACCCGCCCCAGATCCGGATCGTTCTGGAGGAGAGGATGGAACGGGAGGTGCCGGTAAGCGCGATGACTTCGGGGGAGCCGGCGACCGGCTTCCAGGTGGTCGGACGCCGCACCGATCCCGAGACCGTCACGGTCGCCGGGCCGCGCTCGGCGATCTTCGCGATGGAACGAGTGACAACGACCGCCGTCGACGTCAGCGGCCGCCGCGAGTCGTTTCAGCAGGCGGTGACGCTGGTCTCGGGGAACCCGTTCATCGAGTTGCCGCAACCGCGCACGGTGCAGCTCTCGATCGACATCGTCGAGCAAGCGCTGAGCGATCAGTTTGATGGTGTGCCCGTCGAGGTAGTCAACAACGAGTACCGGGTGACGGTGAACCCGGACGTTCTTTCCGTGGTGCTCAGCGCGCCCCCTTCGGTCCTCGAGCAGGTCGATGTCGGGCGTATGCGCATGGTCGTCGACGTCGAGGGTCTGGAGCCACGGCGCGAGGACTACCTTCTCGAGCCGCAGGTCGAGTTCGAGCAGGAGGGCCTCGTTGACCTCGTCGAAGTGATCGCCATCCTTCCGCAGCGCCGCATCAACGTTCACGTGTACGATCAACCCGGCCGGTAATCGACCCGTCGCCGGCACGATTCATCGGGGCTCCCATGACACCCACGACTGATCCCGCTAACCGCGCGAAGCTGTTCGGTACCGACGGCGTCCGCGGCGTTGCCAACATCGAGCCGATGACCGTCGAGACCTGCGTGCGCCTGGGCCGCTCCGCGGCGCACGTTTTCAAGGACGGCACCCATCGCCACCGGATTCTGATCGGCAAGGACACCCGCCTGTCGGGGTACATGCTGGAGAACGCCCTGGTGGCGGGGATCTGCTCGATGGGGGTCGACGCCCTTCTGGTCGGCCCGTTGCCGACCCCGGGCATCGCCTATGTCACTCGCAGCCTACGGGCCGACGCCGGCATCGTCATCTCGGCGTCGCACAACCCGTACCAGGACAACGGCATCAAGTTCTTTTCGCCCAACGGCTTCAAGCTCAACGACGACACAGAGCACGAGATCGAGGAGCTCACCTTCACCCGCCGGATCGACGGCGTCCGGCCCACCGCCGACGAGGTCGGCCGAGCCCGGCGAATCGACGACGCTCCCGGCCGTTACGTCGAGCATGTCAAGCGCTCGTTCCCGCGCGGTCTCACCCTCGAGGGCATCAACGTCGTCATCGATTGCGGCAACGGCGCCGGCTACAAGGTTGGGCCGTGGATCCTGGAGGAGCTGGGCGCGGCGCGGGCGGTGTTGGGGGTGGAGCCGAACGGCATGAACATCAACGACAACGTCGGCTCCATGCACGTGGATTCGGCGGCGCTGAGGGTCACGGAGCTCGGCGCCGACATCGGCATCTGCCTCGACGGCGACGCCGACCGCTGCCTCCTGGTCGACGAAAAAGGAAACGCCGTGGACGGCGACCACGTTCTGGCCATGTGCGGTCGGCAATGGAAGAAGAACGGCACGTTGGCGCACGACACCGTCGTGGCGACCGTGATGAGCAACCTGGGCCTCGAGCGGTCGCTCGCAGAGGTCGGCGTTACGGTCGAGCGCACGCGCGTCGGCGATCGTTTCGTTGTCGAGGCGATGCGCGAGAACGGATACAACCTCGGCGGCGAGCAATCAGGGCACACGGTGTTTCTCGACTACGCCACGACCGGCGACGGCCTGGTGACGGCGCTCCAGGTTCTTTGCGTGATGGCGGAAACCGGCAAGCCGCTGTCCGAGCTTGCCGCTTGTATGACGCCGATGCCCCAGGTGCTCGAGAACGTCGATATTCGCGATCGCACGCCGATCGAGGAGTTGCCGACGGTCGTGGAAGCGATTCGCGACGCCGAGGCTACGCTCGGGAACCGCGGCCGCGTGCTGGTGCGCTACTCGGGTACCCAGCCGATGGCGCGCGTCATGATCGAAGGGGAAAGCGAGACGGAGATCCAGCAGCTCGCCGATTCCGTCGTCGCTGCCCTGAGCGACGCCATCGGCGACAACTGATGCCGCTCCGCCGCCGGCGTCGCCGCGGAACCGGATGGGCCGGCCCGCTCCGAAGAGGTCAGTAACCATGTCATCGACCGTGTTTTTGGGCGTCAACATCGACCACATCGCGACCATTCGGCAGGCTCGCCAGGCCCCGGAGCCCGACCCCGTGCAGGCGGCGGCCTTCGCCGAGCTCGGCGGCGCCGACGGCATCACCGTTCACATCCGTTCGGACCGCCGGCACATCAACGAGCGCGACGTCGGCTTGCTGGCCGCGACCGTGAAGACCCACCTGAACGTCGAGATGGCCGCGACCGACGAGATGCTCGGGATCGCGCGCGAGTGCAAGCCCGACAACATCACCCTGGTTCCCGAGCGCCCGGACGAGATCACCACCGAGGGCGGCCTCGACGTCGCCGGTGACCCGGAGCGGCTGCGCCAAGCTGTCGAGGCGATCCGCGGCATGGACATGACCGTGGCGATCTTCCTCGATCCCGACCCCGCCCAGATCGACGCCGCCGCCGAGATCGGCGCCGACCAGATCGAGATCAACACCGCCGCCTACGCCGACGCCACCGAGACCCGCAAATCCGCTCCGATCGAGGCCGAGCGCGCCAAGGTTGCCGAGGTCGCCGCCCGCGCCCACGCCGCCGGGCTTCGTGTTGCCGCCGGGCATGGTCTGAACTACCGGAATGTCTCCGCCATCGTGGCCATCCCCGAGATCGTCGAGTTGAACATCGGTCACAACATCGTGGCGCGCTCGACCTTTGTCGGGCTCGAGAGGGCGGTGCGGGAGATGAAGGCGTTGTTGGTGAGGTAGGGGAGGGCGCAGGCCTGCAGTTCCGCCCTGGAGTTGTCTGGCAGGAGTGGGTGGGTCGCGGTACAATTCGCCGGTCGTTGCGGGCGGTTAGCTCAGCTGGGAGAGCGCCTGCCTTACAAGCAGGAGGTCACTGGTTCGAGCCCAGTACCGCCCATCTCGTCTCGACCTCCTGCGCACACGCGACTTCTGAGAGTCTAGGCGGGGCCGTGGTGTAGCCTGGTTACCACGCCGGCCTGTCAAGCCGGAGATCGCGGGTTCAAATCCCGTCGGCCCCGCCACTCATTCTCGCCGCCCCCTGCACTCCTCCGAGTCTGTCTCCTGCAGGGCCCGGTCCCGGGCCACCCGCGCCGACTCGATGATTGCTCGGAGTCTCTCGAGCCCCTCGAGGAATGCAGCAACTGATTCGGCATCGACCGTCGTTGACGCCGACGTCAGGACGTGGCGGTTCTGCGTTGGCGCCATGAGCCCGGAGTCGGCATGACCCCTGCCGGGCGCGAAGGCGTGGACAACCTCGTGGGCCAGCACTCTGCCGTAGGCGCGGCCGAGCTCCACCGAGCTCAAAGGCCGGGCGGTTCTTCGCGAGTCGTGCAAGGCGCGGTGGATCGAGGGGCCGAACAGGTAGACAGCTCCGGGAGGAAAGTCGTCGCCGATGACGGCCCCCATCGCGTCGGCAGGTTGGGCCATGGATACCGGTTCTTTGTCGAAGAGGATCACCGTCAGGAAATAGGGGACGTCGGGTTCATCGCCGTTGGACACCGAGCTCGGTTCATACCATTCGATGACCGCGCCGATCTGCTCGAAGATCTCTTCGACGTGCAGCTTGGTTTTGTCGATCACCTTCTCTGGAAGGCCGACAGTGTCGAAGAACGCGAGACGGAGGCCCGGGCCCTTCGCGTCGTCGCCGTTTGCGGTCGATGGGACAGAGGTCTGTCCCGTCGAGCGAGCCGATTGTGGGCTCATCGCGAGGCCCGTGCCGGGGAACCCCAGGGCCGCGACGAGCCCCAGGCAGTTGACAACGACAAGGCGTCTACGGCTAATTGAAGTGAGCATGGCCCCAAGGTGCCGGGGCCCGTTTCAGGAGTCCTTGTGTTGCTCTGCTGTTGTTCTGGGGCTTTTGCGGAAAGTTCTGATCGTCGCTAAATCCCCACCGTCACAGGGTTTTTTGAATGAGCGAAGAGGGGAGAGACGAGCATCGAGATCGGGCTTCGGCGGTGCTCTTCTGCTTCCCTCCCTTCGAATTCGACCCCGACGCGGGTCTGGTGTATCGGGATGACGAAGAGACGCTGTTGCCGCCCAAGGCAGCCCATGTCCTGCAGGTTCTTCTCGAGAGCGCCGGACGGCTCGTCAGCAAAGATGAGCTGGTCGAGACCGTCTGGGATGACGCCTACGTCCTCGAGAGCTCGCTGACGAGCGCCATCAGCCTCTTGCGGCGGGTGTTGGGCGACGACACCCGAGATCCGACCTACATCCAGACGCTCCACAGGCGCGGGTATCGATTCATCGGTGCGGTGGAGAAACGGGCTGCGCCCGCCCCGGATGCCGCGAGCTCCCCCGTGTCGTCGGCCGAGCCTCGTGTCACGCCAGAAGGTTCGCCCGAGGTCGGCGACATGCTGGGGGACTACGAGATCCTCGGCACCCTGGGTGCCGGAGCGGACGGTACGGTATACCGGGCTCGGGATACCGCTCTGGGGCGCGAGGTTGCCATCAAGCTGCTACGCGGACATTTCGCCGACGACCCGGAGCGCCTTGCCCGCCTGGGGCGTGAGGCGAAGGTGCTTGCGTCGCTGTCGCATCCGAACATCGCGGCGATCCATAGCCTCGAACGGGCCGACGGCGTCCAGTTCATGGTGCTGGAGCTGGTGGAGGGCAAGACGCTCGAAGAACGGATCGGTTCGGGGCGTGTTGGCGTTGAGGAGGCGTTGGAGACGGCGCGGCAAATTGCACTGGCTCTCGAAGCGGCCCACGACCGCGGCATCGTTCACCGAGATCTGAAGCCGGCCAACATCAAGCTGACCCCGGACGGGCAGGTCAAGGTGTTGGATTTCGGGCTGGCCAGGGGCCTCGAGGTCATGAAGTTTGCGCAGGATACGACCGAATCGCCGACGGCCAGCCTGACGATCCGCGGAGCCGGTAGGGGGTCGATCGTCGGCACCGCTGCGTACATGAGCCCCGAACAGGCCCGCGGACTGGAGGTCGACAGCCGCGCTGACATCTGGTCGTTCGGCTGCCTGCTGTACGAGCTGTTGTCGGCGACCAAGGCATTCGATCGCGGCACCATCACGGATACGTTTGCGGCGGTTGTGGATCGAGAGCCCGATTGGCAGGCGCTGCCGTTGGGTACGCCGAGCGCTGCGCGGGCCGTGGTCAGACGTTGCTTGCGCAAGGATCGGGCCCGACGGTTGCACCACATCGCCGATGCGAGGATCGAGATCGAGGACCTGCTCAGTGGGGAGGTAGAGGTCCTGCCCGGGACCCCGACCGCCGCCAACGTCGAGGAAAGTGCGGGGCGAATCCCGTGGAAGATCGTCACCCCGATCGCTGTGTCGCTTGTCGGCTTCGTTCTCTACTCGAGCTGGCCGCTCGCGGGGCCGGGAGGCGGCTCGGCGCCGACACAACGTCTTCATGTTGACTTTCCAGCCGGCTTGACTTTGCCCGCCGCCAGCGGCCCTGCGCTGGACCTCTCACGAGACGGCCGGACCTTGGTTTTCGTCGGCGCGACGGATTCCGGGACCCAGCTATTCCTTCGTCGCATGAACGAGTTCGGTTCCACCCCGATTCCGGGCACGGAGGGCGCGATCGAGCCGTTCCTTTCCCCCGATGGTGAATCAGTTGCCTTCGAGGTGGGAAACGCCATCAAGAGCGTTTCCCTTCTCAGTGGCGAACCGTTTCCGCTTTGCGACCCTTGTGAAGCGGGTTCGTGGGGCGACGATGGAAACATCGTGTTCATCCAAGAGAATGCTCTTTGGAGCATCCCGGAAAGGGGCGGCGACACGAAGCTCATCGCCGATTTGGAGGGCGATGAGGCGCTGATGGGTGCTCGCCGGCTGAGGGTGCTTCCGGGTAGCAGAGTCCTGCTCCTGCAGATCCGTGGAGCCGGCGTGGTTGCATACTCTCTGGAAACCCGCGAGGCACTCGAGGTGTCTGCCGACGGATCGGGCCCGAGGTTCACGAACACGGGACACATCGTTTTCCAGCGAGAGGGCATCATCCACGCCGTCGGTTTCGACCTCGGGAGGTTCGAGTTGATCGGGCAACCGGTTCCTCTCGTTCAAGGAATGAGGGTGGAGGACGGTGGTGCCCTCCAGGCGGCCATCTCCCACACCGGGACGCTCGCATTCATACCCGCCACGACCGTGGCCGGTCATCGGCTGATCTGGGTGAATCGGGATGGAACCCCCAACGCGGTGATGGATCAGTTTCGCAACTTCTCGACACCACGCCTTTCGCCGGACGGGAGGAGGATCGCGGTCGAGATTGACGACGACATTTTCATTTACGAGATCGATCAAGACGCCCTGAGGCGGTTGACCACGGACCGGGTCAACAGCTCACCGGTTTGGACACACGGAGGCACGCGGGTGGCTTTTGCCAGCGCTGCCAAGGGCCTTCGCTGGATGCATTCAGACTTCAGCGACCAACGACCCCACCAGCTGCTGGCCGGCGACAATCGTTATCAGCCCCGAGCTTGGTCAGGCGACACCAACACTCTCGTGCTTCGGGCACTTCCTTCCGATCCGGGTCAGGAGTCGGATGTTCTGTTGCTCTCGGTGGGGGACGATGGTGAGGTCGGAGAGCCGTCGAGCTTCGCGGCCACCTCGTTCGACGAGGCCGGACCGGCGGTGTCGCCCGATGGAGCATGGATCGCCTATAGCTCCGACGTTTCGGGACGCCACGAAGTGTACGTGCAGCCCTTCCCGGAAGGCGGGAGGACGGATCAGGTCTCGACCTCGGGGGGAGTACAACCCCTTTGGGGTCCGGACAATGAGCTGTTCTACCGAAGGGGAAACCAATTCATCGAGGCTCGGCTGACGACGGCGCCCGCGTTCGGGGTCGACGAAGAGGTGTTATTCGAGCTTCCGCTCCGCTTCCCCTGGATCACCTACCGAGACTACGACGTCACTCCTGACGGTCAGCGATTCCTCGCCGTAGACCGTGTCGTCTCCGACGACGTTGACACCCGCCCCCGGATCAACGTCGTCCTCAACTGGTTCGAGGAGGTGAACGAGCGGGTGCCGGGAGTCGGTGGTTAGCGAGTAGGCCGGGCAGGCCGCCCCGGGCGACCACCAGGCCACGCCCTGCCGACTTGACGCATTTTCCCTGCTCATTGCCGGGTGTCGGGATCGGCGCTCGGCTATCCTTGGACGATGACGCTTCCGCGCGCGACGAGCCGGGCTCTCACTGTTCTGCTGGCCCTGACCTCCACGTTCACCGGCGCACCGCTGCTCGGCGGGGAAGGTCAGTTGGAGCGACAAGCCGCGGGTGATCAATCCGCAGTCGGCCCGACGGCGCCTTCCCGCGGGTGGTCCGGCCGCGTCGTTGCGCAGGCGGACCTTGAGCCCCTTGCCGGTGTGCGTGTGACCGTCGAGCAGGTACCAGCGGGGGGCCTGCAGGCGGCCGCCGTGCCCATCGAAGACGCCGACGCCGGAGCCTCGCTCGCTACAACGGCGGCCGACGGCGGCTTCGTCATTGATGCGCCGGCCAACCGTCGCCTACGCCTGTCGGCCGCGGGCTTTCTCGACGGATTCGTGCTGTTGCACGAGGAGCGCGATCATGACTTGGGGCGACTCGTGCTGCGTCACGAGCTCTCGTTCAGCGGCCGGCTCATGATCGAGGGCCGCCCGGTGAACAGTGCCGCCGTCGTGGCACCGGTGTACGAGGACAGGCGCGGCGTCGTTTCAGCCATCCCGCGGCGGGCCACGTCGGACAGTCAGGGTCGGCTCGAACTCGGCGATTTGCGACCGGAGCAGCTGACAGAGTTGGTGTTCGTTCACGATGGGGTTGCCCAATCGCTCGATCTCGGTTCGCCGCACAGCCCCCTTGATCCACGGCGCTACGAGCTCGGCGATATTGAGTTGATTGCGACCCGCGAAGTCGTGGGCCGGGTTGCCGACCCCGCAGGTGTGCCGGTGCCCGACGCAACTCTGTGGCTGTCTCGGTCGTCGTCGATGCGACTGCGATCACGCGGAAGCTATGACCCGGCCGCGGAAGCGTTGATTCCGTTGCAAGAGACGGGCACGGACGCCGCCGGACGCTTCGTCCTCTCCGTGCTGCCCGGCGAGCACCGGGTGGAGGTATTCAGCCCTACCCAGGGGCGAATGACGATCGAGCTCACAGCTGGGGGTACGGATAGAGCGCGGACACTCGACACTATCGTCCTTCCGGGATCTGTCACGCGCGCGGGTCGCGTCGTCGACGCTGCCGGCGTACCGCTCGCGGGCGCCGCGATAACCCTGGCTTCAGTCGATAGCTGGCCCGTGCTCGTGGAGAGCGACCCCGCGATGCGCGACGACACGTACCGTGTGCGCACTGATGCCGATGGCTGCTTCACCCTCCAGGGGCTGCCCATCAACGAAGGCATCTGGATCGTTGCCGAGCTCGACGGTTTCGTTCCCTCTCGGATACGCCGAGAAACAGAGGCGGTGGCTGCGGACGACGCCGAGCCCCAACCGGCGTGTGGCAGCTTCGGCGACATCGTTCTGCAGCCAGGCGGGGTCCTCGAGGGTACGATCGTCGATGAGAAGGGGAGTCCGATCGTTGGCGCCGAGGTCTTCTCGCAGCATCATCAGACCCCGCGAGGTGGACACGGCCCTGCGCCCCCGCGCTTCTTGACCAACGAGGACGGACGCTTCCGCATTGTCAACGCCGCGCTGGGTATTTATGACATCCGAGCCACAGCGCCCGGTTACGCGAGCACCAGCGTGCGAGATATCTCGCTGGAGCTGTCGGGTGACGTGGCCCGTGCCACGCCGCGTATCGTGATGCCTGGAATGGCAGAGCTCATCCCGCTAGAGGTGGTGGTGTTCGATCCCCGCGGGGTGCCAGAGCCCTCGGCGGACGTCTCGATCACGCTCAACGCCGGCGCTCCGCCGACCGCACTCCTGCGCGAGCAGCGAACCGGCGCCGACGGAAGAGCCCTCTACCCCGCCGCGCCCGCGGGCGTCTACAGCATCGCGGCGAGGGCCCGGGGCTCGCGCAACACCAGCTACTGGCAAGGTCCCTACCGCGTTCAGGGGAATCCCGCGACGGCGGTTATCGAAATGAGCTCGGTGCCGGCGCCGTTCGCAAGCCTGTCCGGCCGCTTTCTCGACGGAGAGGGTCGTGGCGTCCCACATGCCTTGATCCACGCCGCGGGCGCGGTGTTCCCGCTCGATGCTTCCCAGGCGATCACCGAGGCCGATGGGTCTTTCCGCTTCGATCGCATCCCCGCCGGCCGCTATTTACTCAAAGCCACTGCCGCCGGACTCCCGGAGGTGATCCATCGAGTCTCGCTGGACGTAGCGGCGCCAGGACTCGACAACGTTCTTGTTCGAGTTCCCACGCTGGGAAGCGTAACCGGTTCGGTACAGGGACTCCGCGACGATGAAGCCAACCGCCTGCGAGTGAACGCCTACACGGAAGAAGAGCGCGAAGACAGAGTCCGACAGTCGGTGGCCACTAGCGGCGAGGTCGATGAACAGGGCAACTTCCGCGTCGACGGCTTGATCCCTGGTGAGTGGAGGATCCAGGCGAGCGTTTCCGGCGGTCGCTACGCTTCCACGAACGTCTCTCTGGATGAAGGCGGCAGCGTCACGGGAGTGATGGTCAGCCTCGCCTCCGGCTTCACACTGACCGGCCGCGTGCGATGGCGCGGGGCCCCTCCCGAAACCGGTCGCATCGAGTTGAGCGGCATTGACATACGCCATTCACGGGACGTCTCGTTCGACCCGCTCGAACCGTTCGAGATATACGACCTACCCGCCGGGGAGTATCGCGTTAACATCGGAGATCCGAGCCTGCGGAGTGTTTTCCGCGCCTTCGTCGATATTCAGACCGACACCGAAACCGATTTCGTGATACGCGGCGCTGCGGTGGCCGGGCGCGTAGTCGACGCCGAGACCGGCGAGCCTGTCGGCGGCGCTAGCTTCAGCAGCGAGTCCATTCTCCAATTGGTTAGCGGTGGTGCCAGTCGCTGGACCGACCGCGATGGGACCTTCGCCGTCGGCCCGTTTGCTTCCGGCCCGCGCAGGTTCGACTTCTTTGCACCGGGCTACGCCTCGCGCTCGACAGTGCTCGACGTCCAGGACGTCGATATCGACGACCTGGTCATCGCCATGCGCAAGACTCCGGGCTTGCGGCTTCGCTTCGAGACACCCGACGGCACCCTTCCCGAGAGCATCAGCCTGGCGTGGTACGACGTCGAACACGGCGAGGGCTTCAACAACATGGCGTTTCCCGAGATGCAGGACACAATGGAGTTCCACTGGCCCGCCGCGGGGGCGGGCCGCGGCATTTTGTATGCTTCCCACGGCGATCTGCGCTGGGGCCTGGCGGCGCGCATGCTGATCGACAACCGTGGGGAGCCGGTGACCGTGGAACTGAGCGACGCCGGAAGGCTCGTCGTGGACGTTCCGGATCTACCGGCGAACGAGCGCCGTGCGGTGCTGCGGCTGTTCGACGGCGCTGACTTGCCGGTCACCACTCGCGGGGGCACCACCGAGCGGACCCAGCGACGCGAGGGCGGCTTTCGGATCACCCGGCTGCCGCCCGACACCTACCGGGTCGTGGTCACTGCAGAGGACGGTCGCATCTGGACGGGAGAAGCCCAGGTGCGCGCGTTTGAGACAACCGAAGTCGTCTTGCGCTGAAGAGACAGGACCCGGTGGGCGGCGAAACCAACCTGTGTAGCGCCCAATCTGACCGATCCTCCCGAGACCACGTCCCCTGGGCTAAGCACGGGGGCCAACCGGGTGAGGGCATGATGCCTCCTCTACACTGGAAGCATGTTCTTCGGCAACATGACCATCTGGCGCCGAACCCTGCCGGCCGTGCTGCTCAGCGTGCTGTTCGCGGGTAACAATCTCGCGGCGTCGTCGTTGAGTTCCGTCGGATCCCACCCGCAGAGCCGATTCACGCTGACCGGTGATGTTCGCTGGCGCGGCGATCCACCGCCGGTCGGTCGTCTGTGGATCATCGACGCGTCGACGGGACGGGATCAGGAGGTGGTCTTCGAGGCCACCGGACCATTCGTGATCGAGGGCCTGCGCCGCGGCCAATACCATCTCTACCTGCTCGACAGCGGCCTGCATTCCGCCTTCGTCACCACCGTCGAGGTACATCGCAACACGCACGTCGAGATCGTCGTGCGCGCCGCCGCGATCGTCGGCGAGGTGCGGGACAGCAGCACGGGCGCGCCGATCGCCGGCGCGACCGTCACCATGATCGCCATCCCGACGATCATCAGTGACGCCCAGGAGGCCAGGTATCGCACGGATGCATCGGGCAGACTCACCACCGGTCCTCACCCGGCCGGTCAATGGCTCTTCGTGATCAAGGCGCCCGGATACGCGACCAGGAAACGCCCCGTCGCACTGGGCGACGAGGATGTCGACGACCTGCGGATTCATTTGCAGCCGACCGACGGACTCCGTCTGATCTTCCAGACTCCGGACGGATCCCCGCCCGACAGCCTCACATTGACGTGGTTCGACATCGACGAGGATATGGGATTCCAGTTTCGTCGTCCCGTTGAGGACGGCAACACGGCCGAGGTGCACTGGCCCGACGTCGCGATGAGACGCGGAATCCTTCGAGTATCAGGCTTTCCGTCCCGTCTCGCCGGCCGTGCGGCGATTACCAATGACGGCAAGCCGGTGGTGGTCGCCATGCAGGGCGGCGGTCGGGTGACAGCCACCGTCCCGGCGCTCGCCGCCGACGACCGGGGCGCGGTGATGGAGGTGTTCGACGAAGAAGGCTATCCGGTGGTCGGCATCGGCGGTGAGACTCACTGGACGCTTCACCGCCGGGGCGAGTTCTGGACCACGACGCTGGCCGCCGGCGTCTACCAGGTCGTCGTCCGCGCACGCGACGGACGTACCTGGAGCGGGCGGACTCAGGTAGGGCCCTTCCGAAGTGCGCACCTGATCCTGCAGTAGCGCGCACACCGCCTGCTCGCACGCTCTCGGCGGATCGGTTTGAGACTGGAACTCATGCCACTAACCCTGCTACCTCCACCAGCGGCGCCGCGAGAGTCCTAAACTCAGTAACGTCAGCCTCGCCATCAGATTCCCCCGAGTTTCAACACCGGCGGAGCAATCCCGGGGACGTTCGTAGCCTAGCGGCTCCGATCCCGTGGGTCGGGCAGGTCCATCTTTTCCAGCAACGCCTGAAACCTCGGTTCGTCGTACAGAGGCTCGAAGACGGGAGCCAACCCGACGACGACCAGGCCAAAGTCACGTTGCTCGTAGGCGCGCTCCAGCCAGTCGAGCGCCGCCTCGTGTTCGCCCAAACCGAGATGTGCCCGGGCAATTGCGACCTCGGAGTCGGACCACTCGATCTCAGAGTCGGCCGCGGTGAGCTCCGCGAGCATTGCTCGAGCCTCGTCGGGGTAGCCGGCAAACGCCAACGCGGAAGGGAGCCTGCCGACGACGGTCGACGCTCGAGCCTCCGCGAGGGCCTCTTCGTAGCGGCCCAGGGCCGAGTAGGCGTCGGCCACGAAGAGATGACCGACGGTGAACTCGGGGAACGAGCGCATGAGGTCCTGAGCCGTTGTGAGCGCGGCTTCGGGATCTCCGCTGTGAAGATAGGTGTGAGACAGTGAGCCCTGTTCGATCGGCGCCTGCGGATCGATCTCGACCGCACGACGGGCCAAGGCGAGAGCCTCCTCACGGTGTCCGCGTTGGTTCAGCAACTGGGCGAGCCAGTGATGCGCCGAGGCGTAGTCGGGATCCAGCTCGATAGCGCGCCGGTAACTGGCCTCGGCAGCCTCCCAGTCGTACTGCCATCGGTTCTGGAGGTAGGCGAGCGCGGCGTGCGCCTCGGCGAGCTCCGGATCGAGCCGCAGGGCCTCCTGGGCGGCCGCCAAAGCGGGTGGCGCGTATTCGGCGGCGGGCACGAACCCCCAGACGATCGCCAATGAGTGCGCATCGGCCAGACCGGCCCAGGCGCGCGCGTAGTTCGGGTCGAGCTCGATGGATCGCTCGAAAGCCGTGGCGGCGAGCTGCAATCCCTCGCGCGAGCGGCGCGCCCAGTGATAGCGGCCGCGCAGGTATTCGGTGTGGGCTTCGTCATTGTCCGTGTCGCGCACGGCGCCCTGCGCTCGCTCGGCTGCGCTCAGCTCGAAACCCAGCTCACGGGATACAGCCTGAGCGATTTCCTCCTCGACCTCGATCAGGTCGGCCGCCCGACGAGTGTAGCGATTGCCCCACAGCGTGCTCTCGTCGCGCAAGTCGACGAGCTCCACGCTGATCAGCAAGTCGTTTCCTTGCTGCGTCAGTCGCCCCGACAACATGGCGCCGACCCCGAGATCGGCGCGTACCTGGTCGAGGTCGACCTGCGCTCCCCTGTAACGGAACGCCGACGTGCGTGGAATCACCCGCAGATCCTCGATCTCCGAGAGCTGATAGATAAGCGCCTCGGCGATGCCGTCGCTCAGGAACTCGGTTTCGGCGTCGGGATTCTCGAACGGCAACACGACGATCGATTCGATGGTCTCGCCGGGGCCTGAGGAGATCAAGCCGGGCAGCCACCAGAGCGCCGACACGACGACGATGAGGGCGATCACGCCGGCGAAGATCTTGGACTTGTTGCGCTGCGCAAGCTCGATGGCGATGGCGGTATCGGAGCTCGTGTCGCGACCGCCGCCGCCGCTGTCGCCGCTGCTGCCGCGGCTGCCGGCACCGTCGGGGTCGATCGCGGAGGGCGTCGCGGCGAGTGCGTCGGCGTCCGAGGCTGCGGGCGTTGCCGCTGACTCAGGGGTAGATGCCGGTGCTGCCGCCGCCTCGGGCGTAGGCATTGCCGGTGCTGCGGCCTCAAGGGTAGGTATTGCCGGTGCCCCGGGGGGCGAGGCCAAGGGAGTCGCGATAACCTGAGACGTCGCGTTCCCCGAGCCCACATCGCGCTGCAGCCGCACCAGGTCTGATCGTAGATCGGCGGCGTGCTGATAGCGCAGGTTCGGATCTTTCTCGAGCAGCTTGGTGAGGATGTGTTCGAGTCCGTCGGGGACGTCGGGATTGACACGCACGGGCGAGGTAGGGGGGCGGTTCAGAATGCCGTCGAACACCAACCCACTCGTGTTGCCGGTAAACGCTTGCTGCCCGGTGGCGATCTCGTAGAGGACGACGCCGAACGAAAACAGATCCGAACGGCCGTCGACGGCTTCGCCCCGCACCTGCTCGGGTGACATGTAGGCAACCGTGCCCACCGCCGTGCCGGGAGTGGTGAGGTCGGCGGCCAGCTTGGTGGCGGCGTCGGCGTCCGGTTCGAACTCCCCCCCGGCCTGCTTGGCGAGGCCGAAGTCGAGAATCTTGGCGTGGCCGCGCGACGTGATCAGTATGTTCGAGGGCTTCAGGTCGCGGTGCACGATGCCCTGCTCGTGCGCTGCGTCCAATGCGTCGGCAACCTGCACGCCAATGGCGAGCAAGTCGTTGAGTGGCAAAGGGCCGCGCGCCAACCGGTGGGCCAGTTCCTCGCCGTCTAACAGCTCCATGGCGATGAACGGCCGACCCTCGTGCTCGCCGATCTCGTGAATCGTGCAGATATTCGGGTGATTGAGTGCCGCGGCGGCCCGCGCCTCGCGCTCCAGCCGTGCGCGTCTCCCGGGGTCGTCGACCAGCTCTCGAGGCAACACCTTGAGGGCGACGGCGCGCCCGAGCTTGGTGTCCTCCCCGGCATAGACCTCGCCCATGCCGCCTTCGCCGAGCTTGGCGGTGATCTTGTAGTGCGCGAGCTGGTCGCCGACGTTCATGAGTGGGCGCAATGTACCCTGCTCAGGGGCCATCTACCACTCGACGGAGTTGCTCTGCGTGAAACCCGGACCGCCGTGGTGCCGACGCTGAAGCCAGGTCATCACGGTGGGCTCTCGGGCGATGGGGCCTTCCGCTCAGTCCGCCTTCATCGCCAACGCCGGATCCACTCCCATCGCGCGCCGGATCGGCACGAAGCACGCGGCGAGCCCGGCGCCGATCAGCACCGTGGCCACGATCACCAGCGAGCGCAGGCCCTCGGTGGCGATCCCACTCCACAAGACGGGGCCGGCGACCAGCGTCCCGAGAGCGATACCGGCCAGGAGCTGGAGCACTGCCCGTCCGAAGACGGCACGCATGATCTGCCGGCGCGAGCCGCCCACCGCGGTGCGGATGGCGATCTCGCGGGTGCGGATCGACACGGTGAACGACATGAGCGCATAGACGCCCGTCACCGAGAGCAGCAGAATGATCCCGGCTACGGTCATGAAGATCCACGCGGCCAGGCGTTCTCCCATGTGTACGGCTTCCCACGCGTCCGCCGTGGTGCCGACCTGGGAGAGGTGGAGCGAGGGATCCACCTCGCTGACGATGGCGTAGAGCTGACCGGCCATTGGGCCGGCCTCGGGCCTCAGGCGCACGAAGATCTGCGTCGAGGGGGCGCCGGACATACCGACGAGCCCCGCCGCCCGGGCGTCCACCGGCGCCAGGTCCAACGGCGCGTAGATGACCGGGTGGGCGCCCGGACCATACTCGTCGATCTCCGGGCTGGTCACGACGCCGACGACGTCGACGGAGGAGCCCACCGCCGGAACCCGTACGAAGGCCGCCTCTCCTTCGCGCTCCGGAAACCGGATCTGGCCGCCAACTGCGTTCCGGCCGCCGAGAACCCGATCGACGAAAGCCTCGTTCACGACGACAGACCGGGACCCCGCGCGGAAATCGGCCCGCGTGAGCGGCTCTCCGGCGACGACGGTCGCGCCCATCATCCCCAAGTACGTCGCGTCGACGAGAAGAACGCGCGTGTATCCGGAAAGCGGCCCCTCCGAGCCGGCGACGAACTCGATCGGAGCAATGACGTGGTTCATCGCCGACAGCCCGCTGGCGAACGCCACAGCATCGACCGCGGGGTCCGCAGCGAGGCTATCCCGGACCTCTTGAAAGAGCTGTCTCGATCGCTCGAGGAACGCCAGGCGCTCGTCCTCTGTCCTCGGGGGTACGGCGAGGTCTCGCCCGAGCTGGGCGGTGAGGTATTGGTCTGCCGCGAAGGTTCCGTCGTAGGCGCCGCACGGCTCGCTCCTCCCGCACTGGGCGCGCGCTCCTTGGAAAACGGCGATGGGAAGAACCGCCACCGACAGTGCGACCTGCAGGACGATCACCACCGTCCACACGCCGCCCAACTTGAGCCCACCGGCGCCGCCCGCGGAGTGCTCGCCGAGCCGGTGGTGTACGGAGCCTCCCGTGGCCTTGAGCGCCGGCAGCACACCGACGATCACCGCACCGACCAACGCTAAACCGGCCGCATACAGCACCGTCGTGGGCGAAAGGGCATTGTTCCACCAGAACGGCGGCTGGGGCTCCTGCTGAATATTGAAGAACATCGGGGTCATCCGATCGAGAACGAACCACGCTATTCCCATGCCGATCGCCGTCGCCCCGCCCACCAGCACGAGTGCCTCGGCAAAGAACTGCAGCACGATGCGACGCCGCGAGGCCCCGAGGGACGTCCTCACCGCGATCTCGCCCTCACGCATCACGGTGCGCGCGAACACGAGCGCCGCCACGGTCGCGCTGGGGATCATCAGGAGGAGGATGAACACGAGGCGCACGGCCGAGATGAACAGCGCCGCGTAGCCGCTTAGTGCGCGGCGTGCGAACTCGGTAATGGCGGGCGTGAGGTGTTCGTACATATCGGGAAACTCGGCGGCGAGCCGACCGCCGGCGACGTCCAGCTCGGACTGGGCAGACTCCAGCGTCGCTCCCGGCGCGAGCCGTGCGAACAGCGCCGCGCGCCGCGCGGTCTCGGGATGGAGGTCGTCGGCATCGGTCCCGAACGGCACCCAGGCGTTCTGAATCGCAGGGAAGCCGTATCCCTCGGGCATGACGCCGACCACCGTTGTCGGGGTTCCTCCGAGCTGAACGATCCGCCCGACTACGTCGGGGTCGCCACCGAGGAGCGTCTGCCACGCGTCCCAGCCCAGCACCACCACGGGCGGAGCCTCCGGCCGTTCGTCGGCGTCGATGAGGAATCGCCCCAGTTGCGGCGGAACCCGGGTCACCCGGAATGCGGAAGGGCTGACGCGGGCGAGGCGCACGGTGCCCGCTTCCTCGCGGTCGCTCAGCAGCCCCTGCTCCAGTGTCATGTACGCGCCCAGGTCCTCGAGTGACGAAACCGACTCCCGCCAGACCTCGAGGTCGTACATCGTCGCCGCCGCCGATCCTCCCGCGACGGCGTCGTTCTGGTAGAGACGAACGATGCGGTCGCCTTCGTCGAGCGGCAGCCTCGGGTCGATCATGTCGCGGACGAATTCCGAGATCCCCACGCCGATGGCGGTGGCGCTCATGATGGCGAGGCCGCCAACCAGCGTCAGCATCGGGTACTTCACCAGCATCCTGAGGCCGAGCTTCAGGTCGAGGCCCATTGTCGAGAGTCCGCGAGGCGTGATCGCCTCTCGGACACGCTCGGCGGCGAAGCGGCCGGAAATAGCCAGCGCATGACCGGCGTACCAGAGGCCGGCGACGAGCGCCCCGTTGCGGCCACGTCGGGTACGGTAGACCTCGTCCAGGTCCCCCACGATGCCGTCCCGTACCTCGGGCGGAAGGGTGCGCTCCAGGAATCGGCGCGTGCGGGGTGGTGGCGCGCCGCTCACTTCGCGTCGTCCACGGCGGCCGGGTCGAGCTCGCCCCACATGCTGTTCATCGCGCGTCGTGCCTCGGCCAGCATCTTGACCCCTTTCGGTTCGACCCGTGCGTAGCGTCGCGCCTTGCCGCCGCGTTCCCCGGTCGGTTCCCCCATCCAGGAGGCCAGGAGCCCGCGTTTCTCCAGCCGGCTCATCGTCACGTAGACGGCCGCTCGGGATACCGACCGGCCCGTACGGCGCTCGATCTCCTCCATGATCGGGACCCCGTAGGGCTCCTCGTCATCCAGATGGAGGATGGCGAGCAAGACCATCTGCTCGAACTCACCCAGGGATTGCGGCATCTTCCGTCCTCTCGTTCAGACTTCTTTTCCGACCATGGAACGCCCCGCCGAGTCGACAGCCGGGCGCGTGGTGCGTCGCCACGGCCAATCATGGCGGTCGTCGATAATGAATACGTCGTTAGTAATAGAATCGTTCCAAGAAAAAAATGGCCACCGGCGGGATGTGTATCGCTGACGCCGTTGGTCCCCCGGGTCGATCGCGATGCGCTCGACGGAAACGCGCCGTTTCTCTTATTCGCTGCTCAGCGCAGTCGTCGGATCCACCGCGATCGCCCGTCGGGCGGGCAGATAGATGGCGAGCAGGATCGCTCCGAGCAGCATCAGGGCGGCGCCGCCGAACACCCGGGGGTCGGTCACACTGGTTGCCGAGACGAATGACTGCAGCACCCTGGTGAGAACGAACGCACCGCCCAATCCGAGGGCGGCGCCGAGCGCGGTGATGACGACGGCGCGTCGCGCGAAGAGCGCCAGGATGCTCGACCGCTCGGCACCCAGGGCTACGCGGATGCCGATCTCCCGGGTGCGCCGGGCGACCGCGTACGCGATGCTGCCGTACACGCCGATGGCGGCAAGCAGAAGCGCGAAGGCGGCGAAAGCGTTCAGCGCCATTGCATTGATCCGCTCTGTCAGGAAGCGCGCGCCGAGCTGCTCCTCGTGGGAGACGGCCGGGCGAATCGGTCGGCCGAGCGCTTGGCTGAGCGAGGTTTCTACGCTTCGCACGACGTCCGTGCGCCCCTCGGCCACCTTGAAATCGAGGCGGAAGTACAGCCCGTAGATCGGCGCCCGGGCGAGCGGACGGTAGACCCGGGGATAGTGGCGCTGTCTCATCCCGCCGCGCTCGACGTCCTCCACAACGCCGACGACGGTCAGCCACTCGCCGTCCGTCTCGCTGTTGCCGATGAACACCCTGCGACCGAGTCCCGATCTGCTGCGGCCGTAGGCCCGCGCCGCCGTCCGGTTGATGATCGCCACCGGCTCCCCGTCCCTCAGATCCTGTTGCGCGAACGGCCGCCCCTCGATGATCGGGATCCCCATGGTGTCGAAGTAGTCGGCTTCCACCGCTTCGACCCAGATGCTCTTGCCTTCCGCGACGGTCTCGATGCCCTCCAGGCGAACAACCTCCGGCCACGGAGCGGCGTAGTGACTGAGGCTGGCGGCAACCACCCCGGGAGCTTGCTCTATGCGGGCCCGAATGCTCTCGGCATCGGGACGCATGAGCTCGGGCTGGGCTTCGTACTGGTCCGGACCTCTGATGGATATCTCGTAGAGGCTCGCGGGGTCATACCCGATGTCGAGGTAGCGCAGCTCGAGGTAGTCGGACCCCAGCAGCCCGGCCGCGCTCAGCAGGACGAGGGCGGCGGCGATCTGGCAGACGAGGAGGACGCCGGGCGTCCCGTTGCCGGGCCGCCCCGGGGCCGGCTGCCGAGCGATCTGCGCCGGCGTTGCTGCTCGGCGCAGGCCGCCGAGCGCCCCGCCTCGCCCGATGCCGACGACCGGAAGAAGCGTCGCCAGGATGCCGGCGAGCAACGCGACGGAGATGGCAAAGGCCAGCACCCGATGGTCGATCTGTGCTGGGGATCCGTACTGCTGCATGCGGAAGTGGAGGTTGGCGACGCCGACGCCCCAGACGCAGATGAACGACCCGAGAAGACCGCCGGCGATACCGAGCGCCGACCCCTCCACGAGGAGCTGGCGTACCAGCCGGCCGCGGGAGGCGCCCAGAGCGCGACGGACGGAGAACTCGCGATGGCGCGCAGCAGCGCGTGCGGTGAGCAAGCCGGCCACGTTGAGCACGGCGATGCCCAGCACGATCAACGTGATCGAGAACAGCGTGCCCCGACCTTCGCCCGCACCGCTGCCGGTCTTCTCCCGCAAAGGCCGGATCGCGCCGATCGTACGCGCGGCTTCCTCGAACTCCGTTGCCAGCCCGGCGTGTACCGCGCGTAGCTCCGACTCGGCGGCGGTCGCATCGATGCCGGGCTTCAGCCGCGCGACGACGGTGATCGTGCCGATGGATCGGAATACCGGGCGCACCTGATCGTCAGGGAACGGCATCCAGCCCGGGTAGTCTCGGTTGAAACGAAAACCTCGCGGCAGCACGCCGACGATCGTGCTCGAGCGATGATCCTCGAAGCTGGCGCTGCTGGCGTATTCGAAGCGCGACCCGATGACCGCCGGATCCCCGTCGTAGCGTCGCAGCCATGTTTCATGGCTCAGGATGACGACCGGCTCAGCGGCGGGAGCTGTGTCCCGTGGCAGGAAGTCGCGGCCGAGGATCGGTTGCACGCCCAGCAACGTGAAGAACCCCGCCGAGGCCCAGCCCAGGTCAGGGCATTCGATCCGGCCCCCGGTTTCGAGGCAGCCATAGGTGCTGTCCAGCACGGCGAAGGCCTCGAACGCGCTCGTTTGCCGGCGCCACTCGTTGGCGACAGGCACCGACGTGGTGGCCGGGCAGCGGGCGCAGTCCGGATCGTCCTCCGGCGTGAGCTGCGCCAACCAGACGAGCCGATCGGGCTCATGGAACGGAAGCGGCCGGTAGTCCGCGGCATCGATGACACTGAACAGGGTCGTGGCGGCGCCGATTCCGAAGCCGAGAGACAGGATCGCCACGGCACTGAACCCGGGGTTGTTGCCCAGCCCGCGCACGGCGTAGCGAAGATCGCGGACGATCTCGTCGAGCCGCCGCCAGCGCCACGTCTCCCGCGCTTCCTCGCGCAGGAGCAGTGGATTGCCGAGCTGCCGAACGGCCGCCTCGCGGGCCTCGCGCGAGTCCATGCCGCAACGGAGGTTCTGTTCGATCTGCTGCTCGAGGTGATAGCGCAGCTCCTCGTCGAAATCCGCCTCGATTCGGCGGCCGCGGAGCAACCCGCGCAATCGGGTCACCCACCGATTCAGCACGTGTCCTCCCGGGCCGGGTGTCCGCACCGGTTGCACCGAGCTTTCGAGCTCCGTCCTCGACAGCTCATTCCTCGGCCAGGATCAGGCCGAGTGCCTCGGAGAAGTCCTCCCAGGCGCGGCGCTGCGCGTCGAGCTGCTTTCGCCCGGCCGGGGTGAGCTCGTAGAAGCGGGCGCGGCGCCCGCTCTCCGTCCGCGCCCAGCGACCTTTGGCCCAGCCCTGCGCTTCCAGGCGGCGGAGCGCCGGATAGATCGATCCGTAGTTGATGTCCAAGGCGCCCTGCGACACCACGAGAATGGACTGCATGAGCTGCCACCCGTTTGCCGGGCCGGATCGCAGCATCTTCAGCACGATCAGGTCGAGTGTTCCTTGCAGGAGGTCGATTCTCTTGGCCATCGATGACTCGCCCGTGCCTTTCTATTGACAATCAATAGGAACACTCTATCTAGCGTTCTATTGAAGGTCAATAGGAAGCGGAGCAGGCGACTCGTTCGCGACTGATCGGCGCCCGGTTATGCTACTCGAGTGCGGTTGCATGCAGCGCATGCGTCGCATACGATGCCCACAGACAACGAACGTGATCCCCAGCTACGGAGCAACGGTCGTGAAGAGTCTGTCCTTCCGAATCTCGCGGGACCTCGCGGAACGGGTCGAAGATCACACGCGTCGTTGGGGCATGCGGACCGACAGTGACTGCTACCGGCGCCTCATCGAAGAGTGGGCCCGGCTCCAAGAGCATCCCGGGATCCGCTTCGTCGACGGGCCGGCTGGGCGCCGCGCGACACTCGTGGATGGACCGGACGTCTGGGAGGTCGTCGAAACGGCGCGCGCCTTCGAATTCGACATCGCCGCCATCGTCGACGCGTACCCGTGGCTCTCTGCAGAGAAACTGGAGGCCGCAAAGTCCTACGCCGACAGCTTTCCCGACGAAATCGACGCCCTGATCCGCGACAACCGCTACGTCGCGGAATCGCTTTCGGAGGAGCTTGATCTCGTGGTGCGCGAGAGGCGGGGGGCGACGCCGCCGCCAACGCCACCGAAGGGATCCGGGGATTCTTGAGGCTGTACCTCGACGAGATGATCAGCCCGCGCGTCGCCGAGAAGCTGCGTCGTCTGGGCCACGACGTCGTTACCGCGGCCCGCGAGGGATGCCTTGGTCGATCCGACGCCCGCCAGCTCGCTCAGGCGATCGATGCTCGCCGGGCGCTCGTTACGTTCGATGTGCGTGACTTCTCCGTCCTGGCGAAGGCCGCCGCGACAGCCGGCACGGAGCACCACGGGATCGTCTTTCTGGCTCCGGCGCGGTTCTCTCGCTCGGGGATCGGCGATCTGGTGAAATCCCTCGATGTGCTGCTGTCGCGCAACCCGGGGGAAGAGGCGATGAAGAACCAGGTCCTGTTCCTCGAAGCGGCGTTGGCCGATCGCGTTCCCGGCGTGGCGCCATAAGATAGAAAGTTGACGCTATCGGATGGTGTCTCTTGCGCCGGACACCTCTACCCTCAGGAGTGGCACGACGTGATCCAGATCGAGACCCGAGGGAGGGACAGCACACCATGGACAAAACCATTCTCATCACCGGCGCCTCGAGCGGCATCGGCAAGACGACCGCCCGGTTCTTCCACGACAAGGGGTGGAACGTCGTAGCCACGATGCGCAGCCCCGACAAGGAAAAGGACCTGAGCCAGCTCGACAACGTGCTCGTTGTCGGCCTCGACGTGCTGGATTCGGCTTCGATCGCCGCCGCGGTGGAAGCGGGCATCGAGCGCTTCGGCAAGATCGATGTTCTGCTGAACAACGCCGGATACGGCGCCTACGGTCTGCTCGAAGCGACGCCGATGGAGAAGATCCGCCGACAGTTCGACGTCAACGTCATCGGTCTGCTCGAAACCACGAAGGCCGTGCTGCCGCACTCCGCGCCAACGGGGAGGGCGTGATCGTCAACATCTCGTCGATCGGGGGCAAGATGAGCTTCCCCCTCGGCGCTCTCTACCACGGCTCGAAGTTCGCTGTTGAGGGTCTGTCGGAAGCCCTGAGCTTCGAGATGGAGCCCATCGGTGTGAAGGTGAAGATCGTCGAACCCGGCATCATCAACACCGATTTCGGCGGCCGGTCGCTGGACATGAACAATGACGAGAGTCTGGTCGAGTACCAGGAACTTGTCGGCAAGATCCTCGCGGGCCTCGGTGAGCTCGGCGCCGGCGGATCGGAGCCCGAGGTCGTCTCCGCGGTCATCTACGAGGCGGCCACCGACGGCACCGACCGGCTGCGCTATCCGGCCGGGCCGGACGCCGTCGAGATCATCGCCAACCGAAAAGCGGCGGACGACGCCACCTTCCTGGGCGGCATCAAGGCGCAGTTCGGCCTCTGAGCCGGACGGGAGGCGAGACGATGAAAGCAAAGGAAGCGGTCGATCGGCTGGACCCGCAGAAGTGGGCGGACACCCCGCCGCCGGAGCGTCTGCATCTTCTCGAGCGGGTGCGCGAGAACTTGAAGAGATACGGCGACGAGCTCGCTGCCGCCGACACGAAGATGAAGAACGAGCTGATGGGCGAGGCTCTCTTCAACGATGCCATTTCCAAGGTCGGGACCGTCGTTCCCATGGCGAACACCGTTACCGCGGCCATCGAGCTCTACGAAGACATCGTGCACGGCGAGATGCCGAAGCCGCTGGAGGTCAACGAGGTGGCCGACGGTCGCTACGACATCAAGGTGTTTCCGTCGTCGGCGAAAGACCGATTGATGTACAGCGACCGCACCGAGGTTCTTCGCGTCAAGGGCGAGCCCCGGCAGGTCAATCCGATGGACAAGCCCGCCGGCATCATCGCCGTGCTGGGCGCGGGCAACTATTCCTCGTCGCTGGAGATGCTCAAGGCGATCTTTTTCGAGAACTGCGCCGTGGTGCACAAGCCGCACCATTTGAATGTCGATAGCGACGCGGTGTGGGAAAAGATCATGCAGCCGCTCGTGAATCACGCTGCGCTCAGCTTCGCCGACCACGATCAGGGGCGCGACCTCACCGTTGATCCTCGCCTCGACAAGATCTACTTCACCGGAGGCACGGGTACGGCGCTGGCGATCATGAGCGCGACCGATACGACCCTGGTCAGCGAGTGCGGCGGCAACAACCCCTGTCTGATCGTCCCGGGTGACCGGCCGTGGACCGACAAGGAGATCACCCACCAAGCCCAGCAGATAGCCACGATCTCCAAGCTGAATGGCGGAGCGGTCTGCGGACGTGTGCAGACGCTGGTGACTTCCAAGAACTGGCCGCAGCGGGAAGAGTTCCTGACTGCACTGCGAACGGCGATTGCCCAGGATACGCCGGCTTCGGGTACCTACTATCCGGGATCCGACGAGGTTGCCAAGGGCTTTCGCGAAGCCTACCCGGACGCCGAGATTCTCGCGCCGGAGGGTGGCAACTACGAGCATGCGGACTTCATGCTGATCACCGGCGCCCAAGAGGACGGCTACGCAACCGCCCACGAGGCTTTCTGCCAGATCATCGGCGAGGTCCCGCTCGACACGAAGGCCGACGCCGAGGACTTCCTCCCCAAGGCCGTCGCCTTCTGCAGCAGCCACCTGCTGGGCACTTTGGGGAGCTGCATCTTGATCGATGAGGATACGAAGGAGGCGCACCAGGCGGCGTTGGATCGGGCGGTGACCGATATGGAGTACGGCGCGATCGCCATCAACGCGATGCCGCCGTTCATCTTCCTCAGCCCATGGTTGACCTGGGGCGGCAACGAGGAGGGGAAGGAGTTCGTCTCCGGCCGCGGCAACTTCGGCAACGGGATGAACTTCGAAAACGTCGAGAAATCGATCATGACCGCCGGGTTCATATCGCCCGGGCACATGATTCAAACGAACAAGGCGGCGTTCGATCACATGGCGCTGAACATGGCGCGCTACGCGGTCGAGCCGAGCTGGATGAACCTGACCCGGTTGATGGGCGGCGCGGTCAAGGATGCGTTTCGCGGCAAGGATTTCTAGAGAGTCGGCGTCGCGCGCTTCGGACGGTGAGGCTGGCGAAGCGCCGGGCGCTGTGGAAGGACAGGGAGATGGCGATGAACGACTACGCGCTCGACATGAGTTGGCGGGCGATCCTGGCCGATCTCGGGATTCGTCCCGCGGACGTGCTACGGCGAGCGGGTCTCGCCGAAGACTTGCTCTCGCGCCCCGGGGCACGTGTCGGAGCCGTTGCCTTCTACCGATTCTGGGAGAGCATCGAAGCGGAGCTCGATGATCCGCTGTTTCCGATCCGCCTCTACGAGGCCGTCCGTCCCGACGTGTTCTCGCCGCCGCTTTTCGCCGCGCTGTGCAGCCCGAACCTGCTTGCCGCCGCCAAGCGTCTCAGCCGCTACAAGCCGTTGATCGGCCCCCTGCGACTCGACGTCCGCGAGTCCGAGGAGTTGGTAGAGATGACGTTCGAGTGGCCGGAGGCCGGAGCGAAGCCCCCTTTGTCCTTGGTAACCGCCGAGTTGCTGTATTTCGTTTGCCTTGCCCGGCTGGCAACCCGCGAACCGGTCAGCCCCGTCGAGGTGACGACACCGGATCCTCCCGCGCCGGCCGCGGCGTACGAGGAGTTCATCGGCGTTCCGATCGGCCGCGGCCCTGCGCACACCGTGCGGTTCGCACGAAAGGTTGCGCTGACCCCGTTCCTCACTGCGAACGACGGCATGTGGGCGGTCTTCGAGCCGGAGCTGCGCCGGCTGCTCGCCGAGCTCGACGAGTCGGCCAGCTTCGCCGAGCGGGTGCGCGCGACCCTGCTGGACGGCCTGCCGAGCGCGCAGACCTCGATGGACGCGGTTGCCGACCGGCTGGCGGTGAGCAAGCGGACGCTGCAACGTCGACTGAGCGGCGAAGGCACGAGCTTCCAGCAGATTCTGAACGCGACCCGCGAGGCCCTGGCCCTCCACTACTTGCGGCGGACCACCCTTCCCGCGGCGGAGATCTCGTTCCTGCTGGGATTCGAAGAGCCGAATTCGTTCTACCGGGCCTTCAATGATTGGACGGGGCAGACGCCGGAAGCGGTCCGCCAAACAGCGCTCTCTTGACGGACGGACGGCGACGCGGATCCTGCCTTGCCGCGCGCCAGGTCAGCAGTGGGCGGGCAGACCGATCGGGCCAGCCGCGAGGGCGGACGATGGCCGTGAGCCGCACCCGTAATTGCGATCAGCGGCGATCACCTTCTACCTCCTCCTCAGCAGGGGAGGCGCCTGACCCACGCCGCTCTTCCGTTCGCCCGCCGCGGTCCAGGACGAACAGCCCGGCGCCGAGCACGATCGCCATGTCGGCGACGTTGAAGACGCCCGTTCGTATCGGCCCGATGCCGACGTTGAGGAAATCGACCACGCTGCCGTAGACGACCCGGTCGATCCAGTTCGACAACCCGCCGGCCGTGAACAGAGCCAACCCGAGGGCCGCGAGCCCGCTCCACCCGTCGCGGGCGGCGACGAGCAGGACTGCGGACATCATGAGCGCCGGAGCGACGATGAACAGGGCGCTTCTCGCCGGGTCGGGAAGCGCGGAGCCGAGCCCCAGGAAACCTCCCGAGTTCTCGACGTAGACGAGCCGCAACGTATCCTGCAGGAACGAGAGCGGCGGCTGCCGCGACAGCGCCATCGTTGCCACGTTCTTCGTGATCTGATCGCAGCCGATCGTCGACAGACCGGTCAGCGCCAGCAGAATTCTGCCGACGATGCGGCGCGTTCTCGCGGCTCTGTCGGAACGAGTCTCTGAGCTCATCGGAGGTGACCCTGTCGGCCCGACCCTATCGGGTCCGATCCTATCGGGTCCGCACCGCCGGCGCCCGGCGCGGAGCTGCAACCCTGCGAGATGCCCTGGCCCCCTGAAGGGCGATGACTCGTTTGGCGACGAGTGTCCGACGATACGCGACGTTCCGAGATGCCGGGGCAGGAGCGCGGCCTTACTCGTCAGCCACGCCGAAGCACGTCGGCCGCGTCGATCCGAGCGGCCCGCCGGGCCGGGATGGCCGCCGAGATGGCGGCGGCTACCACGAGTAAGGCAACGGACACGCCGATGGCGACGGGGTCGCGCGAGCTGATGCCGAAAAGGAGCGACCGCAGGGCGCTACCGGCGCCGAGTGCCACCAGGAGTCCGACGAGGAGCCCGATGCCGACCGGCCTCAGGCTATCGCGCAGCATCAAACGCACGACGTCCGGTACCCGTGCGCCGACCGCCAGCCGAACGCCGATCTCGCCCTCTCTCTGTTGCACGCCAAAGGCGGTGACGCCGGCGATGCCGATGACCGCGAGGACCAGCGCGAGCGCACCGAGGCTGGCGGCGGCGATGGTGATGATTCGCAGTGGCTGCCGGGCGTCGGCGAGCCCCGCTTTCGCGGTGATCGCGGTCGGCACCGTTGCCGGATCGAGCGCGCGTACCGCTTCCAGCACGGGCACGAGGGCTTCTGATGCTGCGCCCCGGGTGCGGACGAGAAGATTGCTCCGGACGGCCATGGATGGCGTCAGCGGGTAGTACAACGTCGCTGATTCGGCCGGATCCTGGAGCCTCGTCGTGGTCGTGTCAGCTGCGATGCCGACGACGCGCAGGTCCGCCAGCGCCTCTCCCGGGAGATAGCCCGGCATCGAGTCGCCCAGACGAGCCAGGGTGTCACCGAGGGCATCGTCGCCGGGCCAGAGTCGCGCCGCAAGCTGGGCGGACAGGATCACGACGGGATCGCCACGCACGACCTCCTCGCGAGTGAAGGCACGGCCACGCAGTAGTGGAATGCCCGCGGTCGAGAAGTAGTCGTCCGAGACGCTGTTCACCTGCGCGTCGACTCTCCCTTGCGCGGTCTGCATCCGCCACACCGAACCGCTGCCGAAAAACGGCGTGCGCTGGCCGACCGCAACGCTCTCCACCTGGGGCATCCCGCGGACCCGCTCGACGGCGGCCCGCCAGTACCCGTCAGCGTCTGCCTCCTCGTGGCCGGCGGCTTTCAGGCGCGGGGTCACCGCCATCAACCGGTCGACGTCGATACCGGTAGGCGAGCCCTCGATGTGGAGCAGGGACCGGGTGAGGAGCGCGGCCAGGACGAGGAGAAGGATCGAAATGGCGCCCTGGGCGCCGACGAGCAGCGAGCGTGCACGATTCGCCCCCCGGAGGCGCCCGAACAGCCCGACGTTGCCCTGCAATGGCGCGGCGAGATTGCCGCGTGCCCCGTAGCGGGCTGGCGTCAGGCCGGCGAGAAGGCCCGCCGCGACCGTCGCCAACACCGCGAAGCCGAACACCCGCAGGTCAGGCTCTACGGAGTAGACTGCCGGCACATTCGGCAGGCTGATGACGCTCGGGAGCATCCAGGTCGCCACCAGCAGCCCCGCGACGCCGCCCAGCCCCCCCAGCATGAGGCTCTCCGTCAGCAGCTGGCGGATGATCCGCGTCCGGCTTGCACCGAGGGCGAGCCGCAAACCGACCTCCCGCTGGCGCGCAACCGCGCCTGCCAACAGGAAGTTCGCCACGTTCGTGCACGCCAGCAGAAGGACGAGCGCCAGAATGACGGAGACGCCCAGCATGGCCCATGCGAAGGTCGGATCCGAGCTTCGAGCATTGCGAGGGGCCAAGTCGACAGTCGAGCCGGAGGGTGCCTCCCCGGCTTCGGTCGCCAGGCCGGCGAACAGCCCCGTCAGCTCCGCCTCGGCCTGTTCCCTCGAAACATCATTGCCGAGGCGCCCGACCATGTAGACCCGATCAACCGACTCCTCCCGCCACACGCTTGCGTAGACGGCCAGCGGAGCCCAGAACGCCGGCGCCCAAGCTCCGCCTGTGGGACCGACGAAGCCCTCCTCCATGACGCCGACGATGGTGAACGGCGTCCCCATCAGGCGGGCCGTCTTGCCGACGATGCCCGGGTCGCCGCCGAACTGTCGCTTCCAGAACGTGTGCCCGACGACGGCGACGGTTCCGGCTTCGGGGAGGTTGTCCGACGTCGTCAACGCTCGACCGATCGCGGCCCGCGCGCCGAGCATTTCGAAGAAGCCGCCGCTCACCAGCGTCACGGGGACCTCCTGCCCGAGGTCACCGAGGGGTGCGGACTCGCGGAAGTACGCCTCGAGCTCGAGTAGGTCGGCGGCACCGCGCACCTCCTCGTAGTCGGCGCGCGATTGCAATCGAGATATGCCGCCTCGTGGCGAGATGCGTGCGACCTCCACGATCGAGTCGGCGTAAGGGCCCATGCCTCCTCGTGGGGGCAGCATCGTCGCGTTGACGAAGCCGAACGCGACGGTGACCGAGCCGATCGCCAGCGCGAGTCCGGCGACGGTCACCGCAAACGCGCCCTTCTGCCGGCGGAAGAGGCGCAGCGCGAACCGGACGTCGAGCCACAGGCTACTCGGGTCGAGGCGGCCCCGCGCAGCGAGCGGGACGATGGTCGCTGCGCTGCCGCGCGGATTCTCGCCCGCTTCCGCGCCGTCCCCCCTCGGCCCGGCGATGACGTCGGCTTTTCGATGAAGCCAAAGGCTGGCGACGTCGACGAAGTAGCGGACCGTGGCGTGCCGTCGCCCTCTCGCCGACAGCCGCTCGCGAAACAGCTCCGCCAGGTCGGCTTCGACTTCCTCGCGCCGCGCTCCCGTGAGACGCAGTCGAAGCAACATGCGTCCGATGGCGGGTGGGCTCTCGTGCCGGGCGGCGTCATCTCGGCGACGCCGGCCGGGACGGCGGCCCCCGTGCTCAGGCGGTAGGGAGGAGACGTTCATGTCTCGGTGTCCTCGATGACCCGCCAGATCCGGTCGCGCACAGCGCGCAGGCTGCGCAGGGTGCTCATCCCCGTGTCGGTAATCTCGTAGAGCCTGCGCCGCTTGCCACCGCGCTGCGGCAGGGGCTCGCCGACTGCCGAGCGAAGGTGACCCTTCCTCTCGAGACGTCCCAGTACGGCGTACACAGCGCCCATCGATACCGGCCGGCCCGTCTGCTCCTCCAAGAACCGCTGGATGGGCACCGCGGAGGGCGCTTCGTCCAGGGCCCGAACGGCCAGGAGCGTCAGTTCCTCGAATTCGCCGATACGATCACCCTTCATGAACCGGGGTTCTATCACATTATCCCTTCTTTGTATAGATAATCCGTGGACGAGGAAGAAGCGGAGGCGGTGACCGTCCACTACAGAAGGAGACGGTTCGCGAACCAATCGGACAGCGAAGCAGCCGCGTCAAACTCCGATGCAATGACGAAGATCCTCGAGAACCTACACTTTCCGTACTATGTAATGCGTAGTACGCTATTCGTATGATTCGGTCGTGGGCCGATGGTCGACACGTCGATTCGCGATGGAAGGGAAAGCCTCGAAGTTCCGCGGATTGGACGCTACAGCGGCCCATGATCTGCTTGCAGCCCTGAGTGCGGCCACCTCGCTCCGCGACCTGAGCCCCTTGAAGAGCGTGGCGCTCCACAAACTCGAGGGGGCTCGAAGCGGACAGTGGGCGATGACGGTGAATCGTCGGTGGCGAATCTGTTTTCGTTTCCACGACGGCGATGCCTACGACGTGCAGCTGGTCGACTACCACAAGGGGTAAGCCAGATGATTCCGATACATCCCGGTCGAATCCTGAAGCGGGAGCTAGAGGCCCGATCGCTGTCGGCCAACAAGCTCGCCCTGGCCCTGAGGGTTCCGTCAGGGCGGATAACGTCGATCCTCAACGGAAAGCGTGGGATCTCCGCCGAAACTGCGCTGCGGCTGGCCCGGTATTTCGGAAACTCTGCTCAATTCTGGATGAACCTGCAGTCGAGCTACGAGTTGCAGGTGGCTGCGCAGACCATCGGCGAACGGATCGCGGCCGAGGTAGACACGGCTGCCTGATCGACGCGTCGAGCAGCCGGGAGCTACTCTTCGACGACTCTCCAGACCTTGATCCGGTCCTCGTCGTCGGGGCCGACAACGGGGGCGGCGAGGTAGCCACCCGTGAGCACGAAGGCGGGGTCGACGCCGCGGATGTTGTACCGCTGAACGTGGTAGGGAACCTCGACCTTCTGCAGGAAGGTGCCGTCGGGTGCGAAAACATCGAACTCGGTCTTCTCGCGGGTCGGGCGGTTGAGCGCGACCCACAGGCGGCCTTCATCGTCGAACTCGAGGGATCGGCGTCGGAAGTGGCCGTCGTAGATGTCGATGTCCTCTATCGATTCCTTGCGCCGGCGGGCCGCGCGACGCTCCGCGTCCAGCATGACCTCGCTCTTGAGCGGGCGCTCGGCGGTATGGGAGAAGCCACCGATCACGTTGCCCTCCGCGTCCAGGCGGACGAATCGGTAGGCATGTGCGTCGCCGATGATCAGGGTGCCGTCCGGCGCGATCGCCATGCCGAACCAGAGTCCCTGCAACGCGGCGGGATCGGCGTCGGGGAGGATTTCACGGCCGGAAGCGATCTGCGTGCGACGAACGGCTTCCTCGTCGATGTCGAGCCGGTGAATGACAAAAGGCTCTTCGGCGGTGTTGTCGGCGATGCTGTTGCCGACCCGCGACGAAAGCGCGAACGCTCGGGGGCCGGTCGGATCGCGGACCAGCACCTGAAAGATCTGTCGAAGCGAGTCGGAGACCAGAATCGGAAGGTGGCGGATGGCGTTGCCGTCGACGTCGAGCTCGACGAACGCCGGAGGAAGAAGCTGGTACACGAGAGCACGTCCGCCGCCTCCCGTGAACAGGGCGTTCCCGGTGATCATCATGTTCATCGGCCCTTTGCGGAAGTCACCCGGGCCCTCGCCCTCGGGCCCGAAAGCAGCGACCAGCTCGCCGTCGATCTGAAAGACCCGCATGTGTGGCGCGTACCGATCGACCGCCCAGATGAGACCGTCAGGGTCCATCCCCATTGCGTGGACACTGACCTGTTCGGCTCGCGGGCAGGTTTCGCATCCGATGGTCGCGACCTCGACGAGACGGATCCGGCCACCGCCCGGCTCTGATGCCGGCGGATCGTCAACCGGGTTCGTGGATCCGCTGCAACCCGCGGCGATCGCGGTGACGAGAAGCAGGTTGGCCAGTCTCCGCCGTGCCGGGTTGCTAGGGCCTGTTAACACTAATAGGCGGATCCGTGATACGATCCCAGCATGGAAATCACAGAGGAGCAGTATCGTCGAATCGAAGGTTGTTTCCCGCGGCAGAGAGGCAACGTAAGCATCACGAATCTCCAGGTACTCAACGCGATCCTGTACGTCGCCGAGCACGGGTGCAAGTGGCGTGGGCTGCCGAAGAGGTTCGGAAACTGGCATACGATCTACACGCGAATGAACCGCTGGGCGAAGGCCGGCGTGCTCGATCGAATCTTCGCGGCGCTGCAGCAAGAACAGATCATTCGCATCAAGATCGAGGCAATGTCGTTGGACAGTACGATCGTGAAAGTTCACCCGGACGGCACGGGGGCGTTAAAAAAAACGGCCCGCAGGCCATCGGGAAATCGCGAGGTGGTTGGACCACCAAAGTTCATATGGTTGCCGCAGATGCTCGGACAGCCATAACGTTCTCGTTGTCCCCAGGGCACGCTCATGACGCGCCGGAAGGACGTAAGTTACTGCGCTCCCTCGAGTATCAGGACGGCGAAGTGGCGCTGGTGATGGATCGAGCGTATGAGGGCGAGGAGACGCGGCAACTGGCGCTGGATCTGGGGTTTACGCCCGTTGTGCCACCGAAGAAAAACCGCGTTGCCCCTTGGGAATACGATCGCGAAATGTACCGACGTCGCAACGAGATCGAGCGGCTGTTCCGCCGGCTCAAAGGCTTCCGCCGCATCTTCTCTCGCTTCGACAAGCTCGACGTTATGTTCCTCGCGTTCATCCACTTCGCCCTCATCGTGGATGGACTGCTGTAGTGTTAACAGGCCCTAGTTCTTGCCATTCTCACCTCGCGGGACGGTAGGTTACCGCGTTGCGCGGGCCACATGGAGATACGCACAGGCGAACCCCACCCCGTTTGACGGCCGCGGGGGAGCCTGCGTCCGGGATTCGCGGGTAGAGACCCACTGCGGCATCACCTTGACCACAGCGGAGGGGTCGAGGTAGTTTCTGTCAATAGTGACAAAAAACTGTCGCTCGCGAAGGCGCCGCAGCCCGGCGTAACCGAGAGCTCACGCATGCACAAGCTCACCTTCCAGATCCTGGCTGTGCTCAGAGCGGGGCCTGCCGACGGGCAAGAGATCCTCCACCGGGTCCGTGATCTCGGCGAGGTCGGGGGGAATCCCTCGCTTCCGACGCTCTATCGGGCGCTGCGCGGTGGGTTGCGGGAGGGATGGATCGCGTCGACCACGGAGGAGGCAGAGACCGGGCCCGGCCGTCCGCCACAGACATATCGGGTGACCGGCGCCGGTCTCGAAGCGGTCGAAGCAGAGGCGCGCCGGCATCGGGACCTGGCGGCTCTGGTGCTCGGCGCAGAAGCACAGGGCAAGGGCGGCCGGCCGTGATCCGGAGGCTGGGGACGTCGTTGGTGCGGGTTGCCTGTCGCCTCTATCCGCGGAGGTTTCGGCAGGGGCTTGCCGACGACCTGGTCGCCGTCTTCGTGCGGGAGCTCGATTCGTTGTTGCGCGATGGCCGGCGAGGAGCAGCATTGTGGCTTTCGGCGCGGACAACCGGCGCCGTCGTTCGTGAGGCCGCTCGGGAGAGAATCGGGACCGAGATTATCGGCGCCGTTGTACGACGATCGGGAACGTGGGCATCGTGGACGAGCCTGGCGAGCGACGTCAAACTGGCGATCCGCACGCAGACATCCGAGCCATGGGCGACCGCGGCCATCGTGACGACACTGGCACTCGGCATCGGCGCCACGACCGCGGTCTATGCGGTGTTCAACTACGCCGTGTTCCGGCCGGTTCCCGGCGTCGTCGATCAAGAAGGGCTGGTGAGCGCTTTCGTGTCTCCGGATCACGGCTCACGCATGCGCGCCACGATGAGCGACGCGCACCTGCGAGCGGTTTGGGAGATGCCCGCGTTCAGCGGGTTCGCGGGATATTTCTCGTCTTCGTATCCGTTTCAAACCAGCGTTTCTGCGGCGCCGGAGACGGGCCGCGTTACGCGTGTGACAGAGGGCTACTTCGACCTGCTCGGCGTCGAAGCGCGCACCGGTCGGCTTTTTCGACCCGACGAGTACGACGAGCCGGGCGGTGGCGTGGTGGTTATCAGCGAGCACCTGTGGCGGACCCGGTTCGGGGGAGCTTCGAGCGCTATCGGCGCCGAGGTGCTGATCCTCGGGCACCCGTTCACGATCGTCGGCGTCGTGGACGACTTCCGCGGGATCGACAAGATCCGTCACGAGGACCTGTGGGTTCCGGTCGGCCCGGCGGGGGTTCTGAGGCCGGATCGCAACGTGGCGCATCAGAACATGGTCGGTCGTCTGGCGCCTGGTGCGACGCTCGAAGCGGCACGGCAGCAGGCCGCAGAGGCGGTCGCGGCTGTCGATCCGATCCGCGTTCAGGACACCGAGTTCACCGCCGTCATCTTCCCCGGAGTGACCGACGGCATCGGCGTGACCCACGGGCGCTTGATGAGCGTCTACCGGACGGCGATGGCGGGCGTTTCGGTCCTCTTCCTGCTCGCCTGCGTCAACGCTGCCAACCTGCTGGTGGCGCGGAACGTGCGCCGCCGGCGACACCTGGCGCTGAAGGCGGCCCTGGGCGCGTCGTCGCTGCGGGTTTTGCGGGAGATGGTCGTCGAAGCGGCCGTCGTCGCGGCGATGGCAGCCGCTGCCGGGTTGGCGGCGGCGGCGCTGATGACCCCCCTGTTCCGTTCCGAGCGGTTGCTGTCGTATCTGCCCGCGCTCGAGGGTTTGGCCATCGACGGCCGGGTCGCGGTGTACGCGACGGTTGCCGCCTGCCTGTCGGTGTTCATGGCGGCTACGATCCCGGCGATGCTGGCCTCGCGGTGGGACCCCCAGCATGGTCTTCAAGACGCCGGCCCGGGTATCGCGGCCGGCGGAGGGCGCCTTCGCGACGGCTTCGTCGTCCTGCAGATTGCCCTTTCCATCGCCTTGGTCGCGTGCACCGGCGTGTTGGCGCAGACCTTGATCAACCTGCGCACCAAGGACCTCGGATTCGACGCCGACGGGCTCTATGAGTTCACGTTGGTCCCGCGGACGATCGGCTACGACGCCGATCGCGCGGCCGAGTTCTTCCGGCAGGTGCAGGCCCGCTTGACCGAGGAGCCTGGCATTACCGGGGCGACTTTCGGCTGGTCCGGCCACCTGGGCCCCAACCGCCAGAACGCCGACGTCGTCACCGCCGGCGGAGAGATGATCGTCGAGGGTGCCGAACGGCGCGATGTCGCCTCGGGCTACTTCCGCACGGTGGGCCTGCGCCTGGTGGCGGGGCGGGTGTTTACCGATCAGGAGGCATCCGGTGGGGGGCAGCCGGTCGTCGTGATCGACGAGGCCCTTGCCGCGGCCGTTTTCGGGCAGCAACCAGCGGTTGGTCGGCAAATCTACCGTATGTCGGCGCGCGGCGAGCTGCGGCCGCGGGAGGTCATCGGTGTCGTCGCCGACAGCGGGGCGCGCGACCTGCGCGAAGAGCACCTCCCGGCGCTGTACCTGCCCCTGAGATTCTGGACCAGGGCCACGGCCCACGTGCGCTCCTCGCTCTCCGAGGCCGAGACCGCCGCCGCGGTGCAACGCGCCGTCCGCTCCATCGAGCCGGCGTTGCCGGTGGACGACGTGATCCCGGTGCGGGACCGCATCGAGCAGGTCACCGCGCAAGAGCGGCTGCTTGCCAAGTTGGGCTCGATTCTCGCCGGGCTGGCTCTCTCGATCGCCGTTGCGGGGATCTACTCGGCCGTCGCCTGCCGGGTTGCCGAAAGGACCCGCGAGCTCGGCATTCGCATGGCGCTCGGCGCGAGCCGGCGGATGATCGGCGTGACCGTGCTCGGACGGGTAACGCTGCTGGTGGGCCTCGGCACGGCAGCCGGCATGGGGTTGTACGTCTGGGCCTCGCGGTTCATCGAAGCGCGGCTGTACGGCGTCTCTTCGGCCGACGTCGCGACACTTGGTGCCGCCGTCGTGATCATCAGTGTGGCGGCGGTGGTCGCGGCGTGGCTTCCCGCCCGTCGTGCCGCGCGCGTCGACCCTACGATCGCGATGAGGGCCGGCTGACGCCGAGCGGCCGCGAAACGTGCCGGGGCCTCACTGGATGCGTAACGTTTCGACAGGATCCAGGCGGGTGGCACGCCGGGCGGGAAGGATCGTGGCTGCGAGGGCGACAGCCCCCATGCCCAGGGCGGCCGCGACCCACGTGCCGGGGTCGAAGGGCGCGACGCCGTAAAGGTTGCCCTCGAGCAGGCGCACCAGTGCGGCTGCTCCCGCAAGCCCCGCAACGAGCCCGGCGAAGGCAGTTCCCGCCATCGTGCGAAGCACCAATCGGAAGACGCGGTGTGTCGATGCGCCGAGGGCGACGCGGATCCCGAGCTCCCGGGTGCGTGATCGCACGGTGAAGGCGACGATGCCGTACAGGCCGACGGCCGACAATGCGGCGGCGAAGACCGCCAGCAGGACGATGAGCTTGGTCAGCAGCGTCCAGTGCGCGCGCGCATCGGCAAGCAGATCGTTCATCGACCGCACTTCTCCGATCGGGAGGGCGTCGTCGAGGGAAGCGCCGATCTCGCGGGCGATCGCGGCAACGTCGGTGCGGCCGTTGGCGCGCACGGACAGGTAGTACTGGAAGCCCATGAAGCGCTCGCCGCCGACCGGCTCGTAAAGCCGTGGCTCGGGCAATTGGTCGATGCTTTCGTAATGCACGTCGCCGACGACCCCAACGATCTCATAGTGCTTTCCGTCGCGGCTGGCGTACGGGAACGCCAACGTGCGCCCGACGACATCGATGCTGCCGAAGAGCCGGTCGGCGAGCGTCTCGCTGACGATCACGACCGTTGCGACTCCCTCCCCGGGCGGCTGAACCTCCTCCGCCCGGAACGTCCGCCCGCGCACGAGCGGAATGCCGAAGAGATCGAAGTACCCGGGCGACAAGACGAGGTTGGAACGCCCTTCCACCATGGACGTTTCAGGATCTTCACCCGAGGGATACACCCGGGTCCTCATTCCGCCCCAGGCAAGCGGAATCTGGTTCGTCACGGCGACATCGGCGATGTCGGGACGCTGTGCGAGCTGACGCTCGAAGTCGACGAAGTAGCGGAAGGTCTCCGGCTGCGGGTACGACATCGGGAACGTGCTGACCGGGAACGTGTATACGCCCACAGGGTCGAAGCCGTGGTCGATGGCGGCGAGGTTGCCGAGGGTCTGCGCGAGCAAGAAAGCGCCGACCAGCAGCGTCAGCGATGCAGCGATCTGCGCCGCCGTGAGCGACCCCTGAAGCCACTGACGGCGGCGGCCCGTGGTGGCGGCGGCGCCCTTCAACGAGCTCGCCGGGTCGATGCGTTGAGCGGCCAAGCCAGGGAGGGCCGCGAACAACAGCCCGGCGACCAGCGTCACGACCGCGCTGAACGCCAGCACCCGCATGTCCAGGGGCACCGACGATATCTGGGTGTAGCCTCCTACGGGTGCGCCCTGAAACAGCGTTGCCAGGAGGCGGGCCACGCCGATGCCGAGGAGTCCGCCCGCCATCCACAGCACGGCGCCCTCGGTGAGCTGGTGCCGAAACAGACGCAGGCGGCTGCATCCCAGGGCGCGGCGCAAGGCCACGTCGGCGTTTCTGCCGAGGCCGCGAATCAGCAGCAAGTTCGCGACGTTCGCGCAGGCGATGAACAGCACGAGGCCGCTGCCCGCGAAAAGAAGGGTGATCGCGCGTCGCAGATCGTCGTTGCCCATCGGCTGCACACCGAAGCTGCCGAAAACGTGAAAACCGACTTCGGCGAACTGCTCGTTGGTTTCGGGGAACTGCTCCAACAGCCAGGCTTCGAGCGAATCGAACTCGGTGGAGACCTGCTCCCACGTCGCCCCAGGCGCACGGCGCGCCAGCAGCATGTAGAAGAACGCTTTTCCGCGGTCGGCGTAGCGCTCGGGGTCGTCCGATTGTCGCAAGAGCGTGTTGGCGGAACCCGGGACCCACAGGTCGAGCCCCTCGAACAGCTCCGTACCCTCGAACCCCTGGGGCGCGACGCCGACGATGGAGAACTCCAGGCCGTTAACGCGGAGGGTCGACCCGAGCACGTCGGGGTCGCTGTCGTAGGCCGACGTCCACATCTGATGACCGATGACGACCACGGTCGCCTGCGCGCCCGGCGCTCCCTCCGCGACGCTGAAGCCGCGTCCGAGCGCAGGACGGATGCCGAGGAGGTCGAAGTAGTTCGACGATACCGCCGCCGCCAACATGCTCTCCGCTCCGTCGTCGTCGCGGGCGATCGTAACGGGCGAGCGCTGGTAGTACGCGAGATCCTCGGTGGTCTGCATCCGAGCGGCGACGTCATCGAAATTCGGGATCGACAGCATGCTGACGCTAAAGCTACCCTCCGGCATCATGCGGCCGACCCACACGTGCGAAAGATCTTCCGGCGATTCGACGCCGGGGACGGGTCTGATCAGCGCCCAATTGGCGAGGCTGTAAGTGGCCGTTGTCGCCCCGAGGCCGAGGGCCAGCGTCACGACCGCGGTGACGGCGAAGCCGGGCTGACGGGCGAAGCCCCGCACGGCGAGCAGCACGTCGCGACCCAACGTCTCGGCGAAGGCCGCGACCCGGCCAACCCGGGAGCGCCCGCTCGGATGGCGCGGCGCGGTTCGCTGGTACAACGACGCCCGCGCGATGTGGCGGTAGTTACCGAATGCCTGCTCCGCCGCTCTCCGTGCCTCCTCCGGCTCCATACCGGCCGCCTCGTTGTCCTCGGCTCGCAGTCGCAGATGCAGGCTCAGCTCTTCTTCGACCTCGGCGGCGATGTCTCGGTTGTGCTTCTTCCGGTCTTCTCTCATAGGGTGGGCTCGATGATCCTCTCGACCGCGCCGGAGAACTGCCGCCAACGCTCGAGTTCGGCGTCGAGCTGCTCGCGGCCTTCGTCCGTCAGCTCATAGAAGCGAGCTCGGCGCTTGGTCTCGGTCTTTCCCCAGCGCGCGGCGATCCAACCGCGTCGCTCCATCCGATGCAGTGCGGGGTAGAGCGAACCTTCCTCGACCTGAAGAATGGCGTCGGTGTCCCGCTGTATCCGCGCGGCAATCGCGTACCCGTGCGCCGCGCCGGAATCAAGCGTCTGAAGAACCAGAAGATCCAACGTGCCGCGAAGCAGCTCGAGTCGTTTTCGTGGTCTTGCCATCGACAGCTCCTACACTCATAGAAAATCTACCCATAGACTTTCTATGGATTAGAAGATCCTGTCAAGCGCGGCAGCGGGCATGGGGTTGAACGTTTGGGCTTCACGTTTCATCGGGGCGCGGATTCGCCTACTTGCAGGTCGTATTCGTGCGCCTGCGCACCGACGAGTTTCGGGGGCGGCCATGGCCCTTGGTAGCATTGATTCATGGCTCGAGTGCTGATTGCCTGCCTTGCCGTTGCGCTGACGGCCGTTGCCCAGGTCACCAGCTTGCCGCCGCGGATCGAGAGCCCTTCGTACGGTGGGCCTGGAGATGGCAACGTGCCTTACATATGGGTGGCCGGGTCCGAGCTCTTCGATGACGAGGGGCGGCTGAAGGTGGACGATCCTGGGTTTTCCGAGCGCTTCTGGTTGGAGCCCGGCCTCCTCGTGCTTCGCCGGGGCTACGAAGGCCAGCTCAGGGACGGCACCGAGGGTTGCTTCGGCGGAGACCAGTTCATCAACTACCGTGGCTATCCATACGAGCGCGCCGAGGTCGATGCGCTGATGCGCGCGGTGTCGTCTCTCGTCGTTGGCCGAGTCGTGGCGACCCAGACCGGTTTCGTGAGGGGTGACCCCGGCGTCATGCTCGAGATCGCGCTCGATCCACTACGGTCTCGCGGTGAGCTGCTCGCCGAGGAGGGGGCGATCTACGTTCACTACCCGGCCGCCAACGTGCCCGTGGGGAACGTAGCCGTCTGCTTGAAACGAAGATGGCGTGCCGGGGACGGAGATGAAGACTGGCCCGCCTCGCCTGCCGTCGGAGACCGGGTCGCGTTCTTCCCGCATTCCCGACAGGAGGCCGCGCACCCTGATTTCCCCATCTACAGGCTCGACTACCGGGGATACGAGCTCGCTTTCGAGCACAACGGCCGGCTTCGAACACCTTACGTGCTGCGAGAACGGTTTCCGACCATCAGCGGTGCCGAGTCGTTCGACGTGGCGTGGAGCATTCTCTCCGAGGCCTTCGACCGCGTCCACGCGAGGTAGGCGGCTCCCGCGATTCGCGGGCTGCACGGGGATGAAGGCGCACCCGGGGGTCGACACCCCGATCGCATGAGCCCGCCGCCTTGGAAGGTGGGCCCTGGTTGACGAGCCGATCGACGGTCAATAATGTAGCAAGAGTCTACAAAATTGACAGTGGCCACGTGAGCTATGTGAGACAGACCTTCCCGCTGGGAGAATTCGAACAGCTCGTGCTCCTCGCCGTGCTTCGGCTCGAGGAGGACGCTACGGGTACGCGGATCGCGCGGGAGCTGGAGGGTCGCGCGGCTCGCAACGTGTCGCGCTCGGCGCTGTACACCACGCTCGACCGACTGGAGAAGAAGGGGTTTCTCCACTGGGTGGTCCGAAGCTCCACGTCGACGGATCGGCAGCGACAACCGGTGCGGCGCTTCACCGTAACCGAGGAAGGCCTCGAGGCGATCCGGGAGGCGCACGAGGCGTGGGTCGGTCTCACGAACGGGATCGAGGATCTGCTCCGGCGGCGAACGTCGTGATGTACCCGGACCGGCAACCGCCCCGTTTCCATTGCGCCGTGCTGCGAAGACTGCTGTCCCGGTCGCTCGTCGGGCGCACCATCTTGGGTGACCTCGAGGAGGAATACCGATCCCGGTTGATCCGCGAAGGGCAGAGGCGCACCGACCGCTGGTTCCGCAACGAGGCCCGACGCCTCTGCGTGCGAGAGCTTCGTGAGCGTCTCATGGCCAGCTCGAGCTGGCGCCTCCGTCGCCGCGGCACGAGTCTCGTCGGAAGTGGCGCCGGCAATGGCAGCGGCGGCAGCGGCGGTTCTAGCGATGGCGGCCGCGGTGGTAGCGATGGCGGTGGCAGCGGTGGCTCGAGAGGTGGCGCCCTGTGGGTCGGGCTTGCCTCGCTCGCGCAAGATGCACGCTTCGCGCTGCGGAGCATCGCCGTGTACCGATGGCGATCGGTTGCGGCTGCCGGCATGCTGGCCGTCGCCATTGGCATTTTCACCGCGATGTTCACCGCTGTGGACGCGTTGGTGCTGCGGCCGGTTCCGTTCGACGATATCGGCAGCCTGGCGCGTCTCCTCCTGCGCGACGACAGCGGTCGCGGTCTGATCAGTGTTTCGCCGCGGGTCTTTCGTGCCTGGCGGGAATCTGGCGCCTTCGCGAGGGTCGAGGCGGCTCGCGGGAGCTCGGCCGTGGTGGAATTCGACGGCGGCGAGGTCAGCCGCACGATGGCGCGGGTGACGCCGGGCGTGTTCGAGTTGCTCGGCGGTGTCCGGCCGCTGCACGGCAGGTTGTTCGGCTCGTCTGCGGGCCGGCCGGGCGGCGACGACAGCGTGCTGATTTCCGAGGACTTGTGGCGATCGGTGTATCGCGCCGATCCGACAGTCGTCGGCAGCACCGTAAGCATCGATGGTCGGCCGGCAACGGTTGTCGGCGTCTTGCCGTCGGCGTTTCGCTTCCCGAGCGCAAACACGGTGATCTGGCGCGCCGACAGCTTCGAGGATCCCTCGAACCGGCCGCCGATGGTATACGTACGCTTCGCGCCCGACATTCCGCGCGACGATGCCCTGGCGGTGGCCACCAGAGTCGCTCATGGGGCGGGGGCAGCCGACGAGCTGCACGCGTCGCCGGGGCCGCTCGGGAGCCGTCTCGACGAGTACTACGAGCGGGTCATCCGGATGATTGCCGGCGGCGTCGTGCTGCTGTTCGTCGTCCTGTGCGCGAATGTGGCCGGGTTACTGCTCGGCGGGCTCTCCTCGCGGGTGCGCGAGATCAGCACGCGGACGGCGCTCGGCGCGCCGCGAGCGCGGCTGGTGCGACAGGCGTTGCTGGAGAGCACCATGCTCGGCTTCACCGGAGCCGCGGCCGGCGCGGGGCTCGCGTGGGTGCTGGTGACGGCCGTGCGCCGGCTCCTTCCGCAGGCGGCGTTCATCAGCAGCCTGAACACCCCCGACATCGACCTGCGTGCCCTCGGAGCGGCATCGATCGCCGGCCTCGTGGCGACGCTCGCCGTCGGCGTCGTCCCGGCGGCATGGGGCACCCGGCCGCATCTCAACCGGCTGTTGCAGACCGGCGGTTACGCCACGCCGACCGGGCAGGCCCGGATCGCGACGCGGTCCTTGCTGGTTTGCCAGGTGGCGCTGTCCTGCACGCTCGTGTTCGGTGCAACGCTTCTGGTGCGTTCGTTCGTCAACCTGGTGAACGAGGATCGCGGCCTCGACGTCCATGACGTACTGACGGTGCTGGTGGAGTTCCCCGACGAGTCGTTCCCGAGCCCGGAGTCGCGATTGCTGGCCGCGGAGGCGTTGGGGAGCACGGCGCGCACGTTGCCCGGTGTCGCCGCCGTGTCTTGGTCGCACGGCACGCCTCCGTACGGCTCCGTCTACGCCGGGGAGTGGACATCCGATGCGCCGGGGGCCGAGCCGGTCTCCACACAGGTCTTCTACTTCATCGCCGATCGAGAGTTTCTCGATCTCTACCGGGTGCCACTCTTGCGCGGCAGGTCTTTCCGAGCCACCGACGACCGCAGCGCGGTGCTGGTCAGCGAGCGTTTCGCGGAGTCGCTTTGGCCCGGGCAGGATCCGCTTGGCCGGCGTTTCACCTCCGATCAGTTCGAGGGTGTCCCGTTCCAGGTCATCGGCGTCGTCGGTGACATCCGCTACCCGTCTTTGGAGAGAACGGCCGACGACCCGGAGATCTACGGTCGTCTCACCGAGATCGCGACGTTCCTCGTCACGTTGAACATGCGCTGTGAGGAAGGATGTCCCGACACCGCATGGCTTCGCCGGCAAATGAGTGCCGCGGACACGCGCGTCAGAATCCGCGATATCGCCGACCCGGAGAGCAGGTATGCAAGTCAATTCGTGCGGCCGCGGGTCGCCGCGACCCTGGGGGCTGCCTTCGCCGCTATCGCCCTGATCGCCGCCGGTGCCGGCCTCTTCAGCCTGTTCAGCCAGAGCGTGATCCGGCGTCGTCGCGAGCTCGGCATTCGCACCGCCCTCGGAGCGGAAGCCCGGGATATCCGCCGCCTCGTGTGGGGCGAAGGCGTGACGGTGGCCGCGCTCGGCATCGGCCTCGGCGGTTTGGCGAGCGTCTGGCTGACGCGGCTGCTGTCGTCGCTGATGTTCGGCGTGGCGACGACCGATCCGCTGAGCTGGTCGATTGTCGCGGCGTCACTTGCGGCTGCAGTCGTCGCGGCGGCGTGGGGTCCTACGCAGAAAGCAGTAAAGGCCTCCCCGGTGACGCTATTGCGGGAGCACTAGCGACGGCCAAGCACTTCGAGTCACAGAGTTTCCAGGACTCCGGCCTGCTAGGCTGGTGGCGTGAACATGCGCGGCATCAGCATCGTCTCCTTGCTTGCCCTCGTCGGCGCCGCCTGCGGCCCGGGAGGAAGTCCGCCCGAGGCCGAGAGCTCGTGGGTCGGCACGATCACGACCGAAGGCAACGTCACGACGGTCGTCAACCAGTCCGGATCCGTCTGGGGTGGCGACGCCAGGCTCGTGGAAGAGCTCTCGATCGGCGTCGCTTCCGGGGACGAGCCGTACATGTTCGGACCGATCATCGGACTCGGTGTGACCGACGATCGGATCTACGTCGCCGATGATCTGCTCTACGCGGTGCGGGTCTACGATCACGACGGCAAGCACCTGTTCGACTTCGGTCGCGAGGGAGAGGGACCCGGCGAGTTCGACGATATCCGCAAGCTGGCCGTCGATCCGACAGGGCGCGTCCTCGTGCAGGGCGCCAACCGGGTCAACGTCTTCGATCTCGACGGTGTCGTGCTCGGCTCGTGGCCGTACCGGAGTAACTTCCAAGACGCGCTCTCCGTGGCGATCGACGGTACCGCGTTTGTCCCGACGAGCTGGAACGCGGGCGACGATCGTGCGTACGGTGTGATCGCGGTCGACCCCGAAGGTACCGAGGTCGCACGACTCACCGGCCCGGTCTTCGATTCGTCGCCCTGGGGATTGGTCGCGCGGCAGGGCGGGAGAGTCACCGGCGCCTTGATGCTGTACGCACCCACCGTAGTCTGGGCCCCGCTCCCCTCCGGTGCCGTCGCCGAAGGGATCAGCGATGCGTACCGATTCACGATCAAGCGACCGGACGGAAGCTCGGTGGTCGTCGGGCGGGCCATCGATCTGCCTTCGGCGCACCCGGACTACGCCGCCTGGTACACGGCCTGGACCACGGCCCTCATGCGCCGCACGCAACCCGATTGGCAGTGGACGGCCGGGCCGGTGCCCGAGCGCAAGCCGGCGTTCCGCACCATCGCCGGTGACCGGTACGGGCGCGTGTGGGTCATGCGCGCCCTGGGGACCGAGGCCGTCTCCGACTGCGACGCCGACCCGGCTTCCGTCACGAGTGGTCGAGCCGTCGCGTGTTGGAGAGACCAGCTGGGCTTCGACGTGTTCGAGGAAGAAACCGGACGCTTCCTCGGCCGCGTGCCGCTGCCCCACGAGCCCCGCTTTCCGGCGCCGCCGGTGTTCCTGGAAGACGCCGTCGTGTTGGTCCGCGAGGACGAAGCCGGCACGATCATGGTGAAGCGATACCGGTTGGTGTTGCCGGGCTGAGGAACTTCGGGCGGCGTCTAGCCGAGCTTTCCCGGACGTTCGATCATTCGGAGCGAAGTACGTCGACGGGGTCCAGCACGCAGGCGCGTCGGGCGGGGAGCAGGCAGGCCACCGCTCCAACGAGTAGGAGGAGGATGGATGCGCCGATGAAGCTGACCGGATCGGTGATCTCCACGCCGTACAGGAGAGCTTCCCCGGCGCGCGCAATTGCGTAGGCGAGGCCGAGCCCGCCGGCGGCCCCCGCCAGGATCGCGACCATCGCGTCGCGTGTGACCAGCTTGACGACCCTTCCCGGGCTCGCACCCACGGCCAATCGCACGCCGATTTCCTGACGCCTCCGAGCGACTCCGCGGTCGACGGTTCCGTAGAGCCCGAGGGCCGCCAGCACCGAGGCGATCACGCCCAGCGAGACCATCAAGCCCATCGTCGTGCGCTCCATCGCCAGGGATCCGGCGAGTAGTTCTTCTTGAAAGAAGATCTCCTCGACCGGAACACCGGGGGCCACCTCGGCGACCGCGTCTCGGACCGGAGAGAGCGCCAGCTCCGGATCGCCGACGGTCCGCGCGGAGAGAAAAACCGTCGAGAAAGCTCCCGCCAGCGGTATGTACATCTCCGGCAGGTCGGGCTTACCGGGCCAACCGTATTTGACGTTCTCGACGACGCCGACGATCCGTGCATCGGCCCCGAATCCCGTCCCGACCGTCAGCCCGATCGGCTCGCCGTTCGGGACGAAGCGGCGCACGAACTCGCGGTTGACGGCCGCCGCCGTGACGAACGTCTCACCCTCTCCCGTGACATCCGACCGTCGCGGAAATCGGCCGGCCAATACGCGCATCCCCAAGGTGTCAGCGAGCGTATCGGTCGCACGGCGATGAGAGGCGGCGGGGTCGTCGTCTCCGTCGTAGCCGTCGACCGGCCCGATCAACACGTCGAAGTCATTGAGGCCGTGCTGCGGCAGGGTCGTCATCATCGCCGCCGAAAGAACCAACGGGCTTTCTTCGACCCGTTTCAGGATCTCGTCGATGATGACCAACCGGGCCGTTGAGCTGTCGGCCGGTAGGTCGAGTTGCACCGAGAGCACACCGGTCGCGTCGTAGCCCGGATCGAGCGACACGAGACGTACGAACGAGTGCACCAGCAAACCGGATCCGACGAGTAGGGCGATTGCCAGCGCCACCTGGACGGACGTGAAGAGCGAGAGGGTTCTCTGACGCGACCGCCCCGCGGTGATCCCCCTGCCGCCCCGAGTGGCGATGGCGCCGCTGCCCCAGAACAGCCTCAGGCCAGGCAGGACACCTGCAGCCATCGCCGCGAGCACCGCCGTGCCGATGGCCACCGCTATCGTCTCGGGCTGTAGCCGGACGGTTTCGATCCGCGGAACACCCGCGGGTGCAACCCGTAGCAGGCCCTCGATGCCAAGTGCGGCGAGAGCGATTCCGAGGAGGCCGCCGATGACGCCGAACACCACGGTCTCGAGCGTCACCTGGCGCAGCAGCGTGCCACGTGCAGCGCCCAGCGCTCGGCGCACGCGTAGCTCGCCCTCCCGGTCGATGCCGCGTGCCAGGACCAGACTCATGACGTTCACGCACCCCGCCATCAGGAGGAACGCGGCGGCCCCGAGCAGAAGAAGCAGCGCCGGCCTGAGAGCGGCGGTGAATTGCGCTTTCAACGGCAGCACGACAACGCGCCGGCCGTCGGGCCACTCCGAGGACTCGCTGCGCAGGTTCTCATGAAAGACGGCGAGCTCGCTGAACACCTCTTGCAAGGTGCTGCCTTCGGCGACCCGGGCGATGCCACGGACGCTGCGAGCCCGCGTGTTCGGAGAGACCGGCGAGCGGAAGGTTCTCCAAATATCGGGGCGGGCCCGGATCGCGGAGGAGAACGTGTACTGATCGGGCGATTCGAAGGACGCCGGCATGACGCCGATGACTTCGTGACCGGCGCCGTTCAAATCGATGACGCGGCCGACGATCCCTTCGTCGGCGCCGAAACGTCCCCGCCACAGGCGATGGCTGATCACGACGACGGGTGGGGCGCCCTCGACATCTTCTTCCGGGCGGAACGTCCGGCCGATTGATGCCGGATGCCCGAGCGTCTCGAAGTACGACCAAGTGACCCGAGCGCCGCTGAGCCGCGTCGGTGCTCCCTCGTCCGTGAGCGTTGCCTCCCAAATACTGTACGTCGCGACGCCCGAGAGGGTATCGGCCCCGTTCTCCAGTCGGTGAAGTATCTGCCGCGAGGTAACGCTCGCGTCGGGGCCGCTCTCGGTAGCGCCCAGCTCTCCGATGAAGACGAGCTCGTGAGCGTCGGGGAATGGCAGTGGACGCAACAGGAGCCCGTCGACCGCAGAATAGGCGGCGGTCGTCGCGCCGACAACGATGGCGAAGCTGGCGATAATGAAGCCGCCGTGGCGCGGCTGCTGCCGGAGGCTCCGGAGCGCCAGTCGTACCTGATCGAACGCCGTTCTCATTTTTTCCTCCCAAGATTGCGGTCGGTGCTCGTTGCCCCGATGCCGCGCTGAATGCACGCGTGATCGACGCGGAATGACTTCCCGCAGTGCGTCCGTCAGGCCTCGCAGCCCGACGGCAAAGGTCTTCGTTCTTCCGGCTCGGGCCGCGTCCTGAAGCCGACCATGGAAGACGGCCGCGGCTTCGTCCTCGTAGCCGCGGCGGCGCAACTCCGGATCCCACAGCCGGAGGATGAGCCGGAACAGGGCGACCGAGAACCGTACCGTCGTTGACGAGCGTGGGGCGCGGGCCTCGCGGCCTTGCGGGTTTCCCGGACCCCGGGTTGCCCCGCTCACTCCGTGCCGCCGGGGCCCAACACCAAGCCGATGGTCGCGGCCTCCGCCAGCACGTTGCGCATGAGGGCCGTTTCGGCCTTCAGGACTTCCATTCCGAGAGAGGTGGTCCGGTAGTAGCGTCGACGCTTGTCGATTCCGGCCTGGTCTGCCGGAGGTGCGACCTCCTCCAGGAGCCGTTGCTCGACGAACTGATGGATTCGTCGATAGAGGTTGGCCGGCTCAACCCGGATGCGGCCGTCGGTGCGCCGCTCGATCTCGTTGACGATCGCGTACCCGTGCAGCGGCTCGGCGGCGAGGGCGAAGAGGATATGAAAGTCCTTGGGCGACAGGGGAAGGAAGTTCTTCGCCATTTGGGACATCGATGTCTCCGTGAGGGTTGAGATTACGTCGAGGTCGGAATCTAGGTGTCAACGTAACTATAGATGAAACAGGCTATATGTAAAAACACACTGAATCAAGTGAAGAGAACGACCAAATCCACACGGTGCGCCACCGAGTCAAGGGAGCCACGTCCTCACCGTCTCTCGATCGCCGCCAGATCTACTCCGGGCGACCTCTCGGAGTATCCGCCGTGACCGGTCGCCGCCGAGCTGGCCGCCCCGCCTCCGGTGCTCCCGGGTCTTCCGGCGCTCCGTCCGATAGGCTACTCACATGCACCGCTGTGCGATCACGTTGGCTGTTGTCGTCGCCGGGACCGCCGGTACCGGCGCCGCCTGTGCACCGCAGGACCTGCCGAGCACTGAGGGCAACAGTGCGGCCTGGGTCGGGACGATTACGACCGAGGGCGGTGTTACGACCGTCCGCAACGAATCGGGCTCGGTTTGGGGCGGCAAGGCCGAATTGATCGAGGAGGCTTCGATCGGTGTCGATATCGGCGAGCCGGAGTACATGCTCGGCGACATTCGCGCCGTGACGGCCAACGACGAGCACATCTACGTGGCCGATGTGTCCGTTCCGGTGGTGCGTGTCTACGACCACGAGGGTCGCTATGTACGCGAAGTCGGCAGCCAGGGAAGCGGCCCCGGAGAGTTCCTCCGGCCGGACAAGGCGGTGGTGGCGGCGGACGGAACGCTGTACGTGTACGGCGACGGCCGGGTGAACGTCTATTCGCCGTCCGGAGAGTCCATCGATACCTGGCAGTTCCCCCGGCCGAGCTTCGGGTCGAGCAGCCCCATCGTGTTGACGTCCGACGGCACGTTGTACCTGCACGACCGCCTGCGCGGGTCCGGCGGGCTTGCGGACCGGCGTGACGGGATGCGTGCCCTGGGCCCGGAGGGGCCCGCGGAGGAGATGGTCCTTGTCCCGGACCTTCCGGCCGAGTCGTATGCTCTGGTCAACGAGATCGTGACGGGCACTCGCCGGATGACGGCCAGGACGACGGTTCCGTTCGGGCCCCGACTCGTGTGGAGCATGACGCACGAGGGCACCATCGTCGCCGGGGTTTCATCCGACTATCGATTCGAGGTCCACGGGGCCGACGGGCTGCAACGAACGGTCGAGAAGGCGTGGACGCCGGTTCCCGTCGGGGCCGATCGGGCGGCATGGAATCGACAACGGCAGATCGAGAGCTTCCGGCGGCAGAATCCCGAGTGGCAGTGGAACGGCCCGCCGATCCCCCGGAACATGCCGGCCTACACGGCGCTGTACGCCGGCAGCAATGGTCGCATTTGGGTACAGCGCACGGTCGCCAGCGAGCGCCTGGAGAATTGCGACCCGACCGAGGTGGATCCCGATACCGAGAGGCCGCGCAACTGCTGGCAATCGCGACAGGAGTTCGACATCTTCGATGCGGACGGCCGATTTCTCACCTGGGTCGATTACCCGCCGAGGACGCTACGACATCTCACGATACGCGGCGAGCAGGTGATCGCCTACGTCGAAGACGAGGCGGGCATCGGCATGGTGAAACGGTATCGGTTGGTGCCTCCCGCGAGCGGCGAATGAGAAGGCTGCGAGACCGTCGGCCATTACAGGACAGGAGCACGACATGAAGCGTCGACCCGAATCCTCGGAAGCTCCGGCGCAGGCCTTGATTCTGGGCTTGGTGTTGGGCTTCGCCATGGCCGGTTGCGGAACGCAGCCTGAACCGGAGTTCGCTGATTGGGTGCTGCCGGTTCCCGACGGCGTTCCGATCAAGGAGTACGTCCGTACATCGCTCGAGGACCGCACCGAGGTCGCCTTCGAGTTGGTGGAGGATCTCGTCATCGGCGGTGATTCGGGCGACCCGAACATGGCCTTCTATCGTCCGATCGCGGTCGTTGCTGCGGACAACGGCAACATCTTCGTGGTCGAAAGCGGCGCCAGGCGGGTGCAGATGTTCTCGCCCGAGGGCGAGTTCTTGAAGACGCTCGGAAAAGAGGGGCAGGGGCCGGGCGAATTCCAGCGTCCCATGCAGGCGACCATCGCCGGAGATCGCCTCGTCGTCTTCGACGGGCTCGGACGCCGGCTCAGCATCTGGACGGACGACGGAGAGCACGTCGTCGATCAAGGTTTGCCGGTCACCTCGATGCCGTCACGGTTGGCGGGACTTCCCGATGGTCGGCTCGTCGCGGTGTCCCAGGAGATCGACTTCGCTTCGGTCGATCCTGCGGCCATGGCTGCCGGGACGATGCCGCCGACGACCAGTGTTCTGGGCGTCTACGGTACGGAATACGAGCAGCTCGAGCGTTTGGTCGAGATCGAGAACCGCCCGCTGCCGTCCCCGGATGAGATGAACGACCTTCGAGCTCGTACGCAGAGCATGATCGATCGAATGGCCGCACCCCGGCTCACCTTCACCGGCGGAGGCGGGCAGCCGATCTACGCAACATCGTCCGTCGAATACCAGATTCTGGCGATGGACCCGGATGGAGAAGTGAGCTGGGCGCTCCGCGTTGCCGGCGAGCGTCGTCCGATCCGGAAGAGTAGCAAGGAGTTGCGCATCCGCTCGCTCGCTCGTGACGAACCAGACGTCACTGTCGACGACTTCCAATGGCCCGACCTCGACCGGGCGATTTCAGGCAGCATCCTATCCGACGGCCACGGGCGCTTGTATGTTTCCCCGCTTTTCGACCGTCCGGAAGGCGAGGAAGACGGCGAGGGTCCGGCGGTCCCGGAGTCCGAGGGCTCTCCCGACGCTCCGGTGGGCAGGCCCGTCGATGTCTACTCACCGGACGGCGACCTGATCGTTGCCGGAAGGGCCAACGGCACGTGGTCGTACGCACGCGGCGATTACGTATACCACCTGAGGTCGGATCCCGACTCGGAGGAGATTCTGGCGGTGCGCTATCGGTTGTTGCTGGCGGGGCGGGACCTTCCGTGATGTCGTCGGCGGGCTGCTCGACGACGGCGATGCCTCAGCAGCCGACTACGCGATCAGTTTCATGTCGCAGGTCGCTCCATCTCTGCCCGCGAGTGTCCGGTCGCAGGTCAACAGCGTAGCCTCGAGGCTTTCGGCGAGGGCGATGTAGGTCGCGTCGTAGGCGGTGAAGTTGTGCCGCAGAGACCAGATGCGGGGCAGCAGAGGCTCGTGCGGCCAGCGCGACGCTCGCAGCCGTGCCAGGTCGTCGATGGCGCGCCGCGCGCGCGGTTCGTCCACCGTCCCCGTGAGATGCCAACGTCGGACCACATGCGCGACTTCGACGTCCAGCAGGCAGGGGCTGGCGAGCTCTTCACGCGGGTCGACGATTCGATCGGCGACCGCTTCGCCGCGCGGAGTGGCGAAAAGGAACTCGAGGACGGCCGACGCGTCGACGACGATCAACGCGCGTCGCGCAGCTTGCGGACGGCATCGGCGGCGCTCTCCGGTGGTTCCACGGCGGGCAGCTCGGCGATTCGGTCGCGGAGCTCCTGCAACGTCGGGCGTGCCGCCAAGCGTTCCATCTCGCGCAGGATGTAGTCCGACATCGACATTCCTTCCATCGCCGCGCGGGCTTTGAGGCGTCGGTGGGTGGCCTCGGGAACGTTGCGAATCTGAATCATGACTGACATGCTATCGAGTATGTTTGCATGTGTTGCACATGTCAACTGTCAGGCCAATTCGGATACGACATGCTGTTCATGTGTGACGGTCGCGGCTCGGTGACAGTCCACGCAATCGGCCGGCTGCCGAAGAATACCGGTGGTTGCGTGCTTGAGTCTCGGGCACGTCGCGATTAGCGTTTCTTGCAGTTTCATCCCGAGTCGCCTCGCTTGTCCGCGGGAAAGCTTCCGCGGCGATCGGCGCACCGTCCCTTCGTATCAAGGAGAAGAAAAATGGCAGGAACGTTCGAGATCTCGACCGGCAAGGACAAGAAGTTCTACTTCACGCTGAAGGCCTCGAATGGCCAAGTCGTCCTGCAGAGCCAGGGATACGCCGCCAAGGCGAGCTGCATGAACGGCGTCGAGTCGGTGCGGACGAACGCGAAGGACGACGGTCGCTTCGAGACCAAGACCGCCAAGAACGGAAAGCACTACTTCGTTATCAAGGCGAGCAACGGGCAGGTGGTCGGCAACAGCCAGATGTACGCGGGCGCCGGCGGCTGTGCCAACGGGATCGCGTCGGTCAAGAAGAACGCGCCGAAGGCAAAGGTGGTCGACACGACCGGGTGACCGGGAGCGTCTCGCGGGGCCCTCGCTGCGGCGCGGACACCGGTTGTCGGCGGCAGCCGTCACCTGTCTCCGGCGGGGATCGCCCGGTCCGGAGTGAGATCGGACGCAGATCCGACTACAATCCGATGCGCCGCGCCCCGCCGACCCCCCGCGCCTTCCACACACGAAACGGATCCGAGCGGCGGTCATCGCGCCCGGCGGTGGGCACGTGGGCAGGGGGGTGCGTGGGGGCGGTCAAGGACGGCGAGAACCGGACAGGCGAGAACACGACGGAGGAAGCGATGGCGGAGCAGCAGGGGACGGATCTGGCAGACCTCTCGGGATCGGCCTGGGTCGATTTCGACAGCGCGGTTTTCATGATGGGGTCCGATACCGGCCGGAGCGATGCACAGCCCGTCCACGAGGTTCGTCTGTCCGGTTTCCGTTTTTCTCGCTACCCGGTGACCAACGCGCAGTTCGCGGCGTTCGTGGCCGACACGGGGCGGGCGGCGCCGGAACACTGGGCGGGCGGCGCGCCGGCAGAGGGCCAGTCCGACCATCCCGTCACGTACGTGTCCTGGGACGACGCGCAGGCGTTTTGCCGCTGGCTGACCGGTCGGGTCGCGGAGGCGAGCGGCGGGGCAACCGAAGGTGGCGCCCACCTGCCGACCGAGGCCCAGTGGGAGTTCGCCGCGCGCGGCGTCGACGGTCGGGAGTACCCGTGGGGGGATAATCCGCCGACACCGAAACATGCCAACTACCAGGAAAGCGCGATCGAGGACACGACGCCGGTGGGGATGCACGCCCACGGCGCTTCCCCCGACGGCATTCACGACCTCGCCGGCAACGTCCGCCAGTGGTGCCTGGACTGGTTCGGGCGCTACGAAGATGGATCGCAGGCGGATCCCGCCGGACCGGAGGAAGGCCGTGAGCGCGTCGTGCGCGGCGGATCCTATCTCGACAGGCCGAGCACGCTACGGGGCGCCTACCGATTCAATGTCGCGCCCGACGGGCGCTTCGGCTTCGTCGGCTTTCACGTCGCCTGGTCGGCGCACGGCGGATCTCGATAGAGCGGATCGCATTAGAGACGTAGCCGTGGGCGCGGTTCGGCGACGCCCTCAGCCCGGCGGAGCGGAGGGCGGCTGCACCTTCTCGAACTCTGCCGCCATCGCCGCGAGCGTGTCCCGGATCGTCGCGCGTTGTTTCCGCAACGCCCGCCAGCCGCCGGGATCGGCCAGGATCCGGACCTCGGACAGGATCAACCTGAAGGTGCGTCGGGCTCGCCGCCAGTACCGCAGTGCCAGCGCCCCGAGGAACGGGGCCACGATCATCCAGACGATCGCGACCCGCGGATCGACGGCGAACCACACAGCAGTGATAAAACCGGCGTGCCAGAGGGCGTACACCGGGATCCCGTACATCAGCTTGTGGGTGGCGATCGTCGTCCTTCCGGTTTCGGCGTCGCGGACGCGCCCGTCGATCCATCGGACCAAGAAATAGGGGACGATGAAATGGATCGTCGCCAGCAGCGCCGGCACGAACATGGCGGCCAGCCAGGCGAGCCGTCCGGTGAGCGTCGCCACCACGCCGGCGCCGGACAGCCGCAGCACGTCGGCATCGATGGTGAGCCCGGCGGATCGCACATTCTCGCGGTAGTCGGCGATCGCTGCGGCGGCCGCCTCGGCCCGCGGTCGGTCGCTCGACCAGAAGTGGTTGATGGCGTCGGCCATGCGCTTGCGTTGCCACAGCGCGCCGGTAGCGTCCGGAGGGCGATCGTCGGCCGACCCGGCCGTCTCGGGAACGAGAACCTCCAGGTCGTCGAGCCAGGGCGTCCACTCGGGATTCTCCAGATGGATCACGACACTCTTGAGGCGCGCGTCCAACTCGGCGGTAAGAGCGCGCCGCGCGCGCGGCACGTTGCCGTCCTCGGCGGCGAGGAACCGAGTCGCATCGAGGGGCTCCGCGACCCGTACCAAGACGTTGCTACGGAATCGTTCCTTGTCCTCGTAGGCGATTCCGATGGGCGCGACGCGCACCTCCGGCGTGCCGTCCTCGACGGCCTGTAACGCCATCCGGGCGGCGCCCGTGCGGACCTTGACCAGGTGCATCTCGTCGGTCGACATGCCCTCGGGGAAAATACCCATGGCGTGACCCTCGACGAGGACGCCGGCACCGGTCTGCAGGCTGTCGAGGTTGCGGCGAACCTGCTTTTGGTCGTCCATACCGCGAAACGCCGGCACCATCCCGAGCGCTCGCATGAGGGCGCCGAGCCCGCGTACGTCGAAGAGCGCCGCCCGCGCCATGAAGCGCACCGGGCGCCGTGCCGTGATGCCGACGATCACCGAGTCGACCAGGGAGTTGGCGTGGTTGGCGCACAGCAGGACGGCACCCTCGGCCGGGATGCGATCGCCGTCGACGATCTCGATGCGACGGTAGAAACGCCTCACCGCCCAACGGGCGAAACGACGAGGGAGACCCTGCGGCTCGGCCATGGAAGCGAGCGTACGCGCTCAGTACGGCGGGCGCAGCCCCTGGAACATCGGAAAGTGGCGAACGTTGGCGGTTGCCAAGGGACCCTCGACCTCCTCGACGGTCGCCGCGATGAGCAGGTCGGCGGAGCCGACCGTGGCGTGGCTGGCGCGCCATCGCCGACCCAGATGCCCGGCTCGTCGTGTCTGCGGCAGTGGCACAGAGGTGGCGCCCGCGGCGGCGTCCCCGGACCCTGCTAGAATCGCCCGCGGTTGCCACGTCTCCGCGTCACTTCCCCGAGATCGAGGACAGCACGATGAAGCGTTCGTACGTCGACACCGTACCTGCCGCCACTCGGCGAGCCGCGGCCGTTGTCGCCGCCGGGCTCGTCGCCATCTCGTTCGCGGCCGGGGTCCTCGTGCCCGCGCCGGTCGACGCCCAGCAACGTCGAGGTGGCCGTGGCGCGGGCGAGGGCGGACAGCAGGAAACCTACGACTACTGGACGTTCAATCGCGAGATGATCCGCCGCGGCCAGCAGGCGATCCTGATGTGCAACGGCCTGTTCACCGGCAACCGTACGCTCGAGCAGGTCTTCGCCCAGGAGCTCGCCTTCTTGCAGCCGCCGATCGGCACGCCGGCGGGCGGTGACTACGTCGTGGACCGGGAGCGCAAGGCCGTGGCGATCGGCGCGGAAGGTTACGTTCCGGTCATGCGTGCGGCGTTCCGCGAGGGAATCGGCTGCGTCATCCTGGCGCCCGATCAGACGTTCGACGACATCGACAGCCTGCCGCAGCTCGACCTACCGCCGCCACCCGGTGATCCGGCCACGATCGCCTGGCCCGACGGCGACCTGGTCGAAGACGCCCCATTGCCCGCCGGCATCGACGCTGATCTGCTGCAAGCGGCGTCCGATTGGGCCTTCGATCGCGACTCGCAGTATCAAGACACACTCAGCCTGCTGGTCGTCCACGACGGCCGCATCGTGCACGAGCGCTACGCCCCGGGCGTCGACGTGACCACCCGTACGCGCACGTGGTCGACGGCCAAGAGCATCGCCGTCACCCTCATCGGCATGCTCGCCGACGCCGGCCGCCTGAGCCTGGACGAGCCCCTGCCGTTCGACTGGTTGCCGCGCGCCCGCAGCGGCGAGGATCCGCGCTCCCGCATCACCCTGCGCCACGTACTCAACATGTCGAGCGGGCTCGAGACGGTCGACAATTCCGGCCTCGAGTACGCCATCGGTTCCGGTATGTCCTACTGGGCCGGCGCCAGCTCCGTCGTCGGTGCGCGCTCACGCGCCCTCATTCGCGAGCCGGGCAGCAACTGGGACTACGAGAACTACGACACGCTGCTGGCCGTCTACGCCATGAAGCTGGCGATCGGCGACGACCAGGAGTATCTGCAGTTCCCCCGCGCCGCGCTCTTCGACAAGATCGGCATGCGCAACACGTTGGCGAGCACCGACCGGTTCGGCGATTTCATCTTCAGCAGCCAGGTTTATACCAACGCGCGCGACCTGGGGCGCTTCGGCCTGCTCTACTTGAACGGCGGCGTCTGGAACGGCGAGCGACTGCTCTCGGAGGAGTGGATCGACTTCGTCCGCACGCCGGCGCCCTCCACGGCCGAGCGCGGCAACCAGTATGGCGGCCAGTGGTGGCTGGTTCCCGACAACGTCGACTACGTTCCGCGCGACGCCTACTCGACCGCCGGCAACCGCGGCCAGTACGTCGTCGTCGTGCCGAGCCACGACCTGGTCATTGTCCGGCGTGGCCTGGACTGGGGCCGGCAGGGATTCAATCGCTGGGAGCTCACGCGCGAGGTGCTCGAGGCGTTCGAGGCGACGTCCGGCGACGGTGCTCGCGCGTTCGTTCCGGTGCGCTAGTATGACTCCGTGGTTGCTCCCCGCCGACCGCTTCTGTAGGAACCGTGGCCGAGCTCAAGACGAAGAAGAACGAGGCCAGCGTCGACGCGTTCATCGACTCGATCGAGAACGAGAGCCGACGCGCGGATTGCCGTGTGGTCTGCGACCTGATGCGCGAGATCACCGGTGATGAGCCGGCCATGTGGGGGAGCAGCATCGTGGGCTTCGGCAGCTATCACTACAAGTACGCCTCCGGCCGGGAGGGCGACTGGTTTCTGACCGGATTCGCGCCCCGCAAGGACAGCCTGACGATGTACATCATGTCGGGCTTCTCGGAGTACGAGTCGTTGCTCCGGGCGCTGGGAAAGCACAAGACGGGCAAGGCCTGCTTGTACGTGAAGAAACTCGCGGATGTCGATATGGGGACCCTACGGACGCTCATCGAGAAGTCGGTCGAACAGAAGCGGAGCTCCGAATTGCAGGACTGAAGAACAGGCCCCGGCCCACGGCTGACCCGATCGGGGTCGGGGGCGCGACCAATCCCTGTATCAGATACCGGTCACCTCGAGGTGTGGCGAGATGACGAAGAAGAAGAAAGAGCGGCGGTCACATCCGCGGCACGACCTGGAGACCCCTGCCGAGATCACGGTAGCAGCAGAGCCGGAGGCCGAGGAGACGCCCGACAAGCGTTCCCACGAGCGCGTCAACGTGGCCTATCAGATCGATCTCGAAGCCGGATTGATGATCCGTGGGCAGGAAGTGATGAAGCTCACGCTCGTGGGCACGACCATCGACATCAGCCTGGGCGGCATGCTGATCCGTGTCGATCACGACGTCATTCCCGGGGCGCGGTGCGACGTTCGCTTCCCCGATGCCAAGGGCCGGATCGAGCCCAACGAGACCTGGGGGCGCATCCGTCGCTCTCGGGCGGCGGGAAAGAACTTCGAGCTGGCGGTGCAGTTCGACACGCCACTCGAGACGCTGGACGTCTAGCAGGCCGTCATGGAAGGTGTGATGGGCGGCCTGCCAGGTCAGCGCCCCGTGTACGGGATCCCCTCCGTGATCCACGCCGGGGCCGGCTCGCCCTTCAGGTAGTGGTCGAGCCACTCCTTCATCTTGGTGGCCCAGTCGAGCTTGTTGGCATACGTCTGCGGATGATGGGGCTCGTCGTTGTACTGCAGAAAGACGGCCTCCTTGCCGTTTCGCCGCATGGCCAGGTACAGCTCGATGGACTGTTCCCAGGGGACCGCGTCGTCGATGTCTCCGTGCAGGATCAGCATCGGCGTCTGGATCTTGTCGGCGAAGAACACCGGTGAGTTGTCGATGTAGTCGGCCCGGGCACTCCACAGGTCGCCGCTCAGGCGTGACTGCGTCATCTCGTACTGAAACTGACGTGCGAGCCCGGATCCGAGCCGGATTCCGGAGTAAGCACTGGTCATGTTACCCACCGGTGCGCCGGCGATCGCCGTCTTGAAGATGTTGGTCTGGGTCACCATGAACGCTGTCTGATAACCGCTCCACGAATGCCCGTGCAGGGCGATTGCGTCGGGGTCGGCGATACCGATGTCGATGAGGTGCTGGACGCCGGGGACGACGCTCTTCGTCGAGGCGAAGCCGGGCCGGCCGACCTCGAAGCGGACGTCGGGAAGGAACACCACGTAGCCGTTCGAGGCGTAGAGGGGGAAGCTCGGCCTGTGGTTCACCGCCGGCTGGTTGAACTCGTGCAGCCGCTGGGAGAAGAAACGGTAGTAGTACACCAGCACCGGGTAGCGCTTACCCTCCTCGTAGTTGCCCGGCTTGATGACCACGCCTTGCAGGGGGGTGCCGTCGGCGCTCATCCACTCGGTGAGCTCGGACGTGCCCCAGGCGAACTCGTCAAGGTCGGGGTTCACCTCGGTGAGCTTGCGAGCGCCGGTGAACGAGGTGTCGTCGGCGACCCAGAGGTCCGGAAACTCGTCGTAGTCCTGGCGGGTGAAAAGCACCCGGGACGCGCTCTCGGCCTTGGCCACGAAGCGGAACATCCTGTCTTCTTCCAGCAGGCGGGAAACGCCGGGGGTGTCCGCTCGGGCGCGGTAAAAGCCGAAGTTCTTCTGCAGGTCGTGATACGAGGAAAGCAGCAGATCGTCGGCGGCGCCGATGGCGGTCGCCTCGGGGTCGGTGGTGACGATGCGGAAGATTCGGTTCTGCTCCCGCCCCTCGCCTTCGGTGAGGCTCCAGGCCCGGGAGCCGTCGGTCGGCACCACCCAGATGTCGTACTTGTCGTACAGCAGCACCGCCGCGTCGCCTTCGATCCATCCGCCGACGCCGTATCCGGGCGCAGGGCGGGGGTAGTCATGGTCTTCGTCGGCGAAGGGCACGCCGAGTGTTCCGGTCAGATTGCGCGGCTCGCCGGTGGCGACGTCGAACAGGTGGTAGTCGCCGTTGCGATAGAAGACGGCGTAGCGACCCTCGGGAGAGAGCTGCGCCCGTCCGTCGAGTCGCGCCGCAATCAGCGTGCGCTCTCCGGTGGACAGGTCGACGACGTAGGCGTCTTCGTTGCCGCCGGTCCAGGTCGATTCCCAGCGGTAGGGCACGTCCGACCGGGCGGCCGCTACGGTGGCGTTCTCCGGGATCGTCAGGTCCGGGACGTCGGGGTCCGCCAGGGACACGACGCGGCCGGTGTCCATGTGCCGCACGGCGGTGTATGTGCGGTCCTTCTCCCGGTTCCACAGGATCTTCTGCTGCGGGTTGATGCGCGGATCCCGCCAGTGCCAGACGTCGACGCCGCGGTCGGCGAGAATCGCCTCGGTGTCGTAGGCGTCGAAGGAGCCCGCGGCCCCGCCGCTTGTCGGCTCGCCGGTTCTCGCCCCGGCGCCGGTAGCGGTGTCGCCCGTTGACGCGCCGGCCGTTCCCGCTGCGCCGCCGGACCCGGTGAGCCTGCCGCGCTCGTCATCGCGTATGGGGCGCCAGCCGAAAAACAGCTGGCCGCCGTCCTTGCTCCATGCCAGGGAGTTCGTGGTCGGCACGAACCACCCATTCGGCGCGTCGGCGGAGCCCACCAGCTCGCTTGTGGTAGCGCCGTCCCAGGCCATCAGCGTGCCGGTGCCGGGCTCGCCGTCCTCGTCCTCGAGCGCGGTCACGAAGGCGAGCCCGTTGCCGCGCTCTTGCCACGTGAGAGCGGCGTAGTGGCCGAAGGGACGGGCGTCGATCGTTGTTTCGGCGGCTCCCGCGGCGCTGAGGTCGCGAGCGTAGAGCCCGTCACGGCTTCCCGCCGCCCCGCCCGCTCCGCCGTTGGCGCCGTTGGTGGGGGCGGCGGACGCGACCGCGTACGCGATGAATCTTCCCTGCTCGTCGAAAGCGAACGAGCGCACGTCGGCAACCGAGATCTCCTGCCCGCTGGCGAGCTGCCGCAGAACCAGCTCGGTGCCCGGTTGGCGACCAGAGCCGGCGGCGGGGCCGGCGTCGGCCCCGGCCGATTTCGGCGCGAACCTGTGATACGCGAGCCAGCTCCCGTCGGTGGAGAAGGCGAATGCGCGGACGTCGGCCACCTCCTCGACGGAGCCGTCCGCGGTGCTCACGAGCGCCATGCCGCGTCGCGGGACGTCGTCCGGGTCGGCCGTTTCGCGGATTGCCAACGACGCTTCGAGGCGTGCGGCCACATAGCGTCCGTCGGTGGCGATGACCGGGTTCGAGGCCAGCGGGACGACGTAGCGGTCGCCCGAAGTGGTCGACCGGACGATCACCTCGGGATCGCCGCGGTCCGGCTCGGCGGTGAACGCGATCCAATTGCCGTCGGCGGAGATCGAGGGCTGCTCGATCTCGCGCAGCTTCATCAGGTCGGTGAACGTCAGCGGGCGGCCCTCCTGTCCGGCGGCCGGAAGAATCGGCGCCAGCATCAGGGCGAGCACGACGGGAAAGGCGAGGAAAACGGAACCGGTCGGACGAGTGCGCACGATGAGCCTCACGGGGCGGTGGACGACGTCCGACATCGTACTGCGTTCGCCGTCAGCCGGTGGCTCGCAGGGCGTACTCGGCGTCGGTTTCGCGCAGGATCTCGCGAATGGCGGTGCGATCGTCGTCATCCAGGTGTGCGAACGGCTCGCTGCGATCGGTGCCGCTCAGGACCGCGTCGAGCCGATCGTAGAAGCGGTCTTTGACAATGGTGGGCAGCGCCCGAAAAGCGTCGGAGTAGATCAGAAAGCTGAGCGGGTAGCGGAACAACCGCCGGGTCAGATCGAGGTCGCGCAGCGAACGCCCGGCCGCGTCATGGGGGCCCCGAGCGGCGAACTCCTCGGCGTAGGCGGTGGTTCCGGTGATGGGCCCGGGAAGAGGGGCCTCGCGCGACAAGAGCATCTCGCGGAGCAGGCGGTCGACGGCGGCGTCGATGCGATCTTCGGTGGCCGGGAGCACGCCGGAAGCGGGCAGCGAGGTGCCGCTGCTCTGCAGGCGGGCCGCTTGATCCGCCAGAGCGTCCTCGGTGGATTGTCGAGCCAGGATGATGACGTTGTGGACCCGCACCTGATGGTTGAGCACCAACAGGGCGACGATGTCGCTGTCGGCGCTCATGTACGGGGTCGTGTCGAACCGGTCGGAAAGGTCGGTGACATTGCCGCCGGCAGCCAGATCGAGCCCGCCGAGATACGCCGGGACGTCGTTGACTTCGTGGCTCAGCAGCGGTGACAGTGTGTTGCCGGCGTGCCCCGGGTCGCCGTGGGTTCCGGTCACGTACCAGCCGCCGAATCGCTTGTCGAACGAGGTTCGGTCGTTGGTTGAGCCTTCCTCCACCGAGCCGATCACGTAGCCCATGCGGTCGGTCAGGACGGATCGTATGATGACGCCGTTGATGCCGCCGGTGACGGCGCGGGATTCGTGGCACATCAGGCAGGTCGTCGTCTCGCGGCGAAAGACGGGCTGGTCGCCGCCGTCCTGGGCGACGGTGTAGAAGATCGCCCCGCCAGCGGGGTCGATCGAGGCGATCTCGAGAATCGGGCTGTCCCGCACCCATCCGATGTAGACGTCGTCGTTGAAGTAGAGCGCGCGCGGGCTCCACGGCGTGATGCGGTCGGTCTGCAGGCTGGTGCGCGAGAACAGCAGACCTTGCGACGAAATCGGCACGTCGAGGGCCTCGAGCAGAGCTCGCAGGTAGCCGTGCTGTTCGTCGGCCACGACGGTGACCTCGCCCGCCTCGATGCGCTGCTCGAGCACCGCGATCGGATCGGCGCTCTCGGGCGGCTCGCCGGCCTGGGACGCTGCGCCCGCAGCCACTCCGAGAAGCGACACTCCCACGACTGCCAACAGGATGAACCGCGCCCCGTGGGTGCCGGGTGAAAACCTGGCCGCGAGTACGGGCAACGGCTGCCCGAAAAGACAACGCATCATCAACGACTCCATCGTCCGATTTATCGCGCAACCTTAGCATGCTCGCCGCGGTTGCTCAGCCGCCGCAGAACAGGCGGCGGATCTCGATCGTCGGGTGGTGCAGGTCGAGGTCCTCGACGCCCTCGATGCGGTGCACGACCCGAGTGCGTCCGTCCAGTTGCTCGTACCAGGCGCGCTCGTCGGCGAACCGATCCTCGTCGCCGACGAAATAACGCGCCGCGTTCAGCGAGCTGAGAACGAGGTATTCGACCCCTTCGTCGCAGTATGTCTGCAGGGGATGGTCCGTGAGGCTGAACGGTTGGCTCACCCGAAAGCCGTCCGACGTGTGAAAGGGCGGGGCGTAGTACTCGCGCGCCAGGCGGCTGCCGGGAGGGAGGTTGGTGATGATCCATTCCCGCGCCGTGAGCCTCGTATCCTGGCGGGCCAGGAGTCGCGTGCTGGTGGCATCGGCGAAGGGCGGAATGGCCACGGCGGCGAAAATGACCGCGAGTCCGGCGAGCGCGGGCGTCCCTCGGCCGCGTGCCAGGCGACGGAAGATGGCGGCCATGGCCAGGGCGGCCAGCAGGAGGATCGTCGGATAGACGGGCAGCATGTACCGTTGCCCGCCGATCGCCGAGGGTGCCATCAAGGCGTAGTAAAGGACGACCCATGCGGCCACGAGAGCGCCACCGATGCCGTCGAGCGAGAGGCCTCCGGCCGCGGCTGCTCCGATCAGTGCCGGGGCATCGCGCACCCGCGTCTTGCCGCTAGCCGGCGGTACTTCGCCGGCAACCTCGGCGCCAGGGGGTGCATCGTCGTCGGCCGCCTGGCCTGAAACTGCGCGGATCAGCCGCGGCGTACCGGCGATCAGCAGGCCGAGGGCGCCGAGGGCGAGGATCGTCCCCGCCGGCCCCACGTCCGCGTACAGCGCGAACGCGTTGGCGACGACGCCACGATCGGCAAGGGACGGGCTATCCAGCGGGTCGACATGCTGCCCCGGACGGGATTCGGCCTGCAGGCGGGATTCGATGCCCATGTCGCGGAGGAATCCCTGCGTGTCGAGCAGGGTGTACGGGCTGGTGGCGAAGAACGCCAGCAAGGCGCACCCGGCAAGGAGCGCCGTCCCCGCGATGCGCCGGGGGAGCGGCGCGTGGTCGCGAACCTCCAGCGCCATCAACGCGAGCCAGGGAACGAAGCATACCGGGGCGACGCTGTATTTCGTCGACACGGCGAGGCCCGCGACCGCCGCCGCGAGGGCGAGCTCCTTCCGGCTCCGGCGTTGCCAGCCACGCACCGAAAGCCACACCGCCGCCGTGGCGAGGGAGGTGGCCGGAATGTCGGTCACGGCGTAGTGGGAGTGCAGCGTCAGTGTCCCCATGCCGGCAACCAGGGCCGCTGCCAGCAGGCCGGAAAGGCGGCCGGCCAGCCGCGTGCCGAGCAGGTAGACGAAGCCGATCGTGGCGATCCCGTAGATGGCTACGAGCAACCGGGCAGACCAGATCAGGTCGGCATACGCGCCGCCGAGGGCGGCCACGATCCGGCTGAGCCCGAACACTTGATAGATGAAGAACCCCGGATAGATGAAGAAGCCCGGATTGAGGTTGGCCCAGCTCATTTGCTCGACCCGCGCCAGGATCACGGGCTCGTCCGGATGCATGTCGTACGGCAGCCCCCAGGCCAGGCCGATCAGGCGCAGCGCCGCCCCCGCCGCGAGAATCGCGAAGAGGATCACGAACGCGCCGGGCGGTTCGTCGGCAAGAGTCGCCCCCGGCGCGCCGGCTCGCAGCTGTGCTCCCGACGGTGTCGCCAGACCGTTCACGCTTTCGCAGTGCCCGGGTCGAGCCGTCAGCTCTCCTCGGGCCGCTCACTCGCCAGGGTGTAGAGCCAGTAGGCGACGCCGGCGAGCACCAGCAGGCCGGGCCACCCGCCCAGCGGCGGCGAGTCGAAGAGTTCGAACATGTCTCCCGAGAATACCGCGGAGACCTCGCCGAGAACGATCGGCAGGGCCAGCAGGATGCCGACCAGGGCCTCGCCGGTGATGAGCCCCGAGGCGAACAGCAGGCCGGTCTGCGCCGGCTCACGACCGCCGAGCTTGCGGGAGGCGAGCCAGGCGATGAGGCCACCGATGAAGATCGAGCTGGTGAGCTCGAGCGGGAGATAGATGCCGACGGCGACCGCCAGGACGGGGGTGCGGAACTCGCTACCGCGCGCTTCCAGCATCTTGTCGCAGATGATCAGCGCGATGCCGATGACCCCGCCGATGATGACCATCGTCCAGGGCAGCCCGCCGCGGAACACACCCTCGGCGACGCTGGCCATGAGCGTGGCCTGCGGAGCCGTGAGCGGGTTGGGATGCTCCGCCGTGGGAGCCCCGATACCGTATCGGGCCTGCAACAGGAACAGCACCGGGCTCATGACGAAGGCGGCTGAAATGACGCCGACGAACTCGAGGATCTGCTGTTTCCAGGGGGTTGCGCCGACGATGTTTCCGGCCTTGAGGTCCTGCATCGTGTCGCCGGAGATCGCCGCGGCGCAGGCCACGACGGCGCCGACGAAGATGGCCGCCGCCGGACCGACGGCACTGTCGGCGCCGAGCAGCATGAGCAGCAGCAGCGAGGTAAACAACAGCGTCGCGATGGTGACGCCGGAAATCGGGTTGTTCGACGAGCCGACCAGCCCCGCCATGTAACCGGCGACGGCGGCGAAGAAAAAGCCGGCGATCAGCATGATCGCGGCCATGACGAACGACACGGCCCATTGCTGCACGATGATCTGGTAGACGCCGAAGATCGGCACCACGCACAGGGCGGTGAACAGCAGGACCCATTTCATGTTGAGGTCGAGCTCGGTGCGCTTCAGCCCCCCGGCTTGAGGATTCACCGAGCTGTACGCCGCCAGGCCGGTGGAGATGCCGCGCTTGACCGGTCCCATCAGGTTGATCAGCGCCCACAGGCCGCCGACGACCATCGCGCCGACACCCATGTAGCGGATTTGCGAGGTCCAGATCTGCCCGGCCGCCTCCACCGCAGTCGTGGTGCCCTCGGGCATGCCGTTGATCCCCGCGTAGATGGGAATGGCGACGAGCCAGGCGATGACGCCGCCGCCGAAAACCAACGTGGCGATGTTCAGCCCGACGATGTAGCCGACGGAGATCAGGGCGGGGGAGAGGTTGATGCCGATGACCCACACCGTGCCGAGGGCGCGCGCTCCGACCTCGAGGGTTCCCGACCACAGGAGCATGCCCGCCTCGGAGAACTTCACAGCTGCTCCCACCAGACCGGCGGTCGCCAGAGCGCGGATGGAGCGCCGCTGGGTCGCTTCGTCGCCGCCGACCCCGGCCAGCTCGGGATGCTGGGCCTGCATGCTCCCGCTGCGGTCCCGGATCGCCCCGCCGGTCTTGAGGACCTCGGCCGTGGCGATGCCCTCCGGGAAGAGCAACTTCTCCTCGACCACGAGGGCGCGGCGCAGGGGAATGGTGAACAGCACGCCGACGATACCGCCGACGAGCGCAATCGCGGTGACCTGCCAGTAGTCGAACTCCTGCCACCAGCCGAGCAGGACGAGGGCAGGGACCGTGAAGATAACGCCGGCCGCCAGCGACTCGCCGGCCGAGGCGGACGTCTGCACCAGGTTGTTTTCCAGGATGTTCGACTGCGCGAAGGCGCGTAGCACAGCCATCGAAACGACCGCGGCCGGGATCGAGGCCGAGACCGTCATGCCGGCGAACAGGCCGAGGTACGCGTTGGCGCCGGCGAGGACGACCGAGAGCAAGAATCCCAGAACGATCGCCTTGACGGTGATTTCCGGCAGCGTCGTGGATGCCGGGATGACCGGCTGCTCGTCGGGTTGGTGTGCTTGTGCAGCGTCGGATGTATGCGCCAAGAACCGCCTCCTTGCAGACGAATAGCCCCCGGGCGGAGCGCGGGCGGAATACTCCCGGCCCGACGCTCCGCTTGAACGCCCGGACGCTAGCGAATGGCGGCGAAAGGTGTCAAGCCGACAGGGCTTCCAGGAGTGCCCGAGCCGCGTCGCGCAGCGCCGCATCGACGCGATAGACGTCGCCGCCGTCGCCGACGGTGGCGTAGGTCTGGGCGGGTGTGGCGAAGGGAGCCGGATCGTCCCCGAGCTGGTCGTCCGGGACCTCCGCGCCGAGAGCGACGTCGGCGACCCGTTCGGCGTCGACGTACGCGCGCACGCGCAGCTCCGGGTCGGCCAGACCATAGGCTGCGAGGTCGGCCGCGGCGGCGGCGCCCGACTCGGCCACGATTCCGTGCATGTCGAGGTAGTTCAAGCGCCACAGAAGGTCGTCGATCGCCCCCGTGTCGTCGTCCGGGACGGCTTCGCCGCCGACACTCCAGGCGCCGTCCTCGTTGCGGGTCAGCTCCGTCGTGGCATCGTCGGCGATGACCTCGATACGGGTGAGGTCGGATTGCGCAAAGCTCACCAATGTCTTGGATCGGAGCGCGAACAAGTCGGCCTCGATGTCCTCGAGGTCCTCCTCGGCGACCGTGTACACGGTGGGGTCGCCGTCGACGCTGACGTAGCGAGCGGCGACGTTGGCAGGCGTGGCTTCGTCACCTTCCGTATCGGTTTCGTCGGGACTCGCCCCGGGCTCCTCGTCCGCCGCCACCTCGGTGGCGGCGCCGATGATCAGGGTGACGGTCTCGGCCGGTGTTCCGATGCCGGCGTCCTGGCCGGGAAGCTCCTCGAGCTCGAACGCGACCCGGGCGTGCGGCGCGTCGAACCCGAAACGGGCGTCGGCGGCAGTACCCGTTGGAAACTCGCGAGCGCGAAGGTCGAGCGCCGCCGTCAGCAAGCTCGAAGCGGTGGCGGCATCGCCGTCCAGCGGCCGCGGCGCGGTTACCCTCCAGTCGACCCCGTCCTTTTCGACACGCAGCGGCGGTTCGTCCGTGGTGATCTCGATCGAGCGCACCCGATCGCGGGCGAACTCGACCACTGCCCGGTTGCGCAGGTCGTCGGCCGATTCCGGCAGCTCGTTGACGATTCCGTCCGGGATCACCATCACGGCGCGGGAACCTTCGCGGCGGGCATAACGACCGGCCGGCTCCTCCGATGTGCCGCCGATGTGCAACGTCTGCGCGGTATCGTCCGCGGTGGAGAGCCGCAGGGTGATCTCCGGATCGTCGAGACCGAACTCGGCAATCTGCTCGTCGGTCGGCTCGTCGGCGGCGAAGCTCACCGCGTTGCCCGAGCTCCATCTCCGCAGCAGGGCGCCGACCGAATCGGCGTCGGCTCGTGCTTCGAGCGGAGCGCTCAGCGCCCAGCGATCGATGCCGTCGCCGAGATCCGGCTGACGCTCGACGGTGACGTCGCCCGGGCCCTCGATCGCGAGCCGGGTAACCTCGTCCTGCGTGAAGCTCAGAATGCCGCGGTCCCGCAGGTCGAACAACGTCTTGTTCGCCGCGTCCTTGATGCTTCCGGCAGCGGTGTAGACGGTTTCGCCCTCGCCGGTGCGGACGAATATGTCGAGGCCGACCGGCGTGCTGCCGCCGAAATCGATCGAGCGGGTACCGCCGTCGGCAAGCTGCAAGGTGACGGACAGCTCCGGGTTGTCCAGGCCGAAACGCCCGAGATCATCGGGCGCCTCGTCGATGACCCGTTCGTGGTCGGCACTCTGGAGGCGGTTGACGATGGCGTTGGCGGCGGCTTCGTCGGCCGCCAGATCGTAGGGAGCCGTGATTCGCCAGGCTTCGTCGACGCGCGCCAGGGTGATCGTCTCCTCGGCGGTCTCGATCGTCATGCTGGTGACGTCGTCGGTCTCGAAGCTCAACAGACGGGCCGCGACCGCCTCTTCGGCGGCGCGCTCCTCGGCGCCACGGATCTCCAGGAAGTAGACCAGCGCTCCCATGATCACCAAGGCGACGGCCATGATGGCGGTATTACGCATGCGCATGGTTATCGACCTCCGACTGTCTGGGGACTGACTTGCCTGCTGGAACCCTCTGGTGTCGAGCCCGTCATCGGCCTGTTACCTGTCCGCCATGGACCGCTAGCGGCGCCGCCGCCACCAGATCGTCAGGCCGGTGAGCAACACCAGCTCGGGCAGCAGCAGGACCGTGAGGTAGAAGACGCCCCAGCCCTGTTCGCCGGTGAGCGAGATCCGCGACGATCGACGGGCACGCGGCCGAATGGCGATGTTCTCGTCGTCGCCGCCGGTCAGCCAGCCGACCATGTTGAGCGCCAGGTCTTCGTTGAACATGAGCGTGAAGGTGCTGTTGTCGACCCAGGCGGAATCGCCGACGACGACGATCCGGCCCTCGAGGTCCGCCGGCGGTGTACCACTGGCGCCTTCCTGGTCGGACGCGCCGGCGGCCGGCGCTTCCTCTGCCGCCGCTTCGGCGGTGCCGGTTTCGTCTCCCGCACCGGCGGCGGCGTCCGCTCCGGATTCGTTTCCCGCGCCGGCTTCGTCACCCGCCTCGGTGTCTTCGCTCGACTCGTCCGAGCCGGCGCGCTCGCCCGGCCGAGGCGCGGTATCGATGCCCGGTTCCGTCCAATTCAATGCGCTCGACGCCAGCGTGGCGGCCACGGCGATGGAGATCGGTCCCTGCTGATCGCCGTCGGGGTCTACCTCGCCGGTCTCGAAGATCTGCTCGACGTTCGTCTCGGCCCACGATGCCGAGCTCGTGCGCACCAACTCGGTGACGGTGATCCCGGTGGGGAGCTCGTCCGCGGCCGAAATCGAGCGGACGAGCCGGAAAAGCGTGTTCTGGCCGAAGCCCTCGGTAATGGGGTGGAAGCCGTAATCGGTTACCACGGGGTCGAGGCCCACCGAGGGGCCGGCGAAGAGTTGAACCACCTGGTCGATGATGACGTCGTCGCCGACGACGATGCCGCGGCTCGCCAGCATCGTTTGCAGCCCCTCGCTGACGCGCGGCTCGATGAGAAAGAGGGCGCGGCCGCCACGGTCGAGATAGCGCTCGAGCCGGTTGATCTCGCTGGGGAGGAACGGTCGCTGGGGGCCGGCGACCACGAGCAGCGAGGCATCCGCGGGAACGTCGGGAATCGTTGCCAGCGACAACGGCTCGACCTCCGCTCCCTCGTTCTCGAGGGCGGCGGTGAACTGGCCGAGGCCTTCGCGCGTGTCGCGCGCCGTCGGATCCGGCTCGCCGTGACCGGTGGAAAAATAGATGCGCTTGGTCTCCGCACCGGAAAGGCGAATCAGGGCGTTGGTCAGTGCTTCTTCGGTGGCTTCCGTGATTCGCGTCGAGTCCTCGCCGTGGATGGCGACGAGCGTGCCGAACTGGGTGACCTCGTACTGGGTGGCCAGCTCCGGACGCTGTTCCGGGTCCACCATGCGAAACGAGAAGCGGTCCGATTCAGCCGCGTAGCCCTGCAGTAGCCGTTCCGCCCCGAGGCCCTCGTTCTCGCGGAAGAACGCGATGACCTCGACGTCATCCTGCAGGCCGTCGAGAAGCTGTCGCGTTTGCGGCGCGATCGAGAACAAGCCCTGCTCTGTGGCGTCGTAGCGGAACGGGTTGCGCACGCCCATGAAGTTGACCAGGCCGACTACCGCCAGCGTCAGCACCGTGTACACGACCGTGTTGGTGGCGTATTGCGTTCGCCTGCCGGTGACCGACTCCCGCAGCGTCTCCACGTGGGTGAACACGTACAGGGCGAGCATCGAGGCGCCGCCGATCAGGTGGATCAGCACGTAGAGGGAGTTCCACACGCCACCGGTGAGGCCGGCGAGCAAGCCGAAACCCACCAGGATGATGCCGAACAGACCGAAGGATCGATATGAACCCATTCTCGATTACCTCCAGCGCAGCGATTCGAGTGATCGCTGGCTCAAGAACAGGGCGATGGCGATGACACTCAGGAAGTAGATGATGTCCGTGCTGACGACCAGGCCTTCGACCAGCGGCTGCAGATGCTCGGTCAGCGACAGGTACCCGAGCACCGCGCCGGCCGTTTCACCGACCGTGTTTGCCGGCCAGCCGATGGCAAAAAACAGCAGCAGGATGACGAACGACGACACCGCGGCGACGATCTGGTTGTCGGTCAGCGTCGAGGTGAACAGCCCGAGCGAGACGAACGACAACCCGACCAACAGGATGCCCAGGTATCCGGTGACGATCGAACCGACCTCCGGGTCGCCGTAGTACAGCAAGATCCCCGGGTAGAGCAGGGTCGTTGCCAGCATCACGGTGAAAAAGAGGCCGGCGCCGAGGAACTTGCCGAGGGTGATCTCCAGCGTGTCGATCGGCGATGTCAGCAGCAGCTCGTCGGTCCCCTGCGCCCGCTCTTCAGCGAACAGTCGCATGGTCACCAGCGGCATCATGATCAGGAACACGATCACCATGTTCTGCAGCAGCGGTGCCATGACCATGTCGTTGAGGTTGAGCTGCTCGAGCAGCTCCGGCTGCTGGTACTGGGCGTAGATCGACACATAAGTGGAGAACTGCACCAGGTAGATCCAGAAGAACCAGCCGCTCAGCAGCAGGAAACCCGCCATGACGACGTAGGCGATGGGGGAGACGAAATAGTTGCGCAGCTCCCGATGCGCGACCGCCCAGATATTCGTCATCGGTTCGTCTCCTCGTCGGTATCTTCCGTTGCCGTCGGTGCCGCGGGCTCATCGTGGGCCGCCGCGGATGCTTCGGATGCGCCGGCGGCGGCCGTCACGGCGTCCACGGCGGGCTCCGGCGCTTCTTCACCGATCTCGGCGCCGGCATCAGGATCGCCGTCGCCGTTGGGGCCGGCGTCATCGATACCGGGCGCGTCCAGGGCCGTGACCTTGAGGAAATAGGCTTCGAGATCGTCCGAGGCCGACAGCGTGTCGAGGTTTTCCTCGGCGACGACGCGTCCCCGAGCGATGATCACCACCTTGTCGCACAGCTGGGTGACCTCCGGGAGGATGTGGGTGCACAGGATCACGGTGCGGTCCTCGGCGAGGCCGCGCACCAGGTTGCGGATCTCGATGATCTGCTTGGGGTCCAGGCCGATCGTGGGTTCGTCGAGGATCAACACTTCGGGATCGTGTACCAGCGCCTGGGCGATCGCGACCCTCTGCTTGTAGCCTCGCGACAGCGTCGCGATCGTCTGGTCGGCGACGTCGTCGGTCATCGTCGCGACCAGGGCTTTGTCGATCGCCGCGGGCCGGTCGCGCTTGGCGACGCCCTTGATGCGGGCGACGAAATCGAGATACCCGCGCGGCGTCATCTCGCGATACAGCGGCGGCGACTCGGGCAGGTAGCCGATGCGGCGGCGAACTTCCTTCGACTCCTCGAATACATCGTGCCCGGCGACTCGCGCCGTGCCGCTGCTGGCCGGCATGTAGCCGGTCAGGATGCGCATCGTGGTTGTCTTGCCGGCGCCGTTGGGGCCGAGGAAGCCGAGCACCTGGCCTCGGTCGGCGCTGAAGGAAACGTCTTGGATGGCGGCGAAGCCGCCGTAGAACTTCGTTAGGCAGTCGACTTCGACCATGTCTCGCAATTCCAGAGGGAGGATGTGACACCGTGAAGCGGAAGAACCGCCCGGCGGAGCTGATCAGGTTGCCATCTGGTCTTCTCTAATCCGCGTCGCATTTTAGCAAAGGCGCCCAGGGCCGACAATGTGGCGGCCGTTGCCATTACAATCACCGCATGAAGCTTTGGAGACCGGGCTCACCTTGGGACCTCGCGCTGGGCGCCGCATGTATCGCGGCGGCCGGGGCCCAGTTCGCCCCGCCGACGATTTCGTGGCTGCAGCCGGCCACCGGTGTTGTGCTCGCCGCCGCGATCTTCTTCTGGTACCAGAAGCGACTGTTGGGGGACGGCGCGGACGAGTACGCCAAGCTACAAACGGCGGCGATGGCCGTGCAGGTGCTCTGGTTGACGCTCCTGTACGACATGGCGGCCGCGCTCTTGAGCCTTCCGGAGACGCTTCTCGAGCCTTTGAGCGCGGTGTTGCTCGCGGTCGGTGCGGCCGCCCTGGCGGCCTCGATTCTCGTTGCCCTCGACCTGGCGCTGATTCGCCGGGCGGCGCAGTACTGGCGCCTGGCGGTGTTCTTCTTCGCCGTCGTTGGGGTCACCCAGCTCGGCGGGAACGAGCCGGCCGCGGCGCTGCTGCCGCTGGGTCTGACCGGCTTGCTTCTCGGCCTGCTCGCTCCCATGGGTTGGCTCATCACCATGGAGGGGCGCCAGCGCATCGCCGTCCTGCTCGGTGGCCTCCTCGCGGTGGTGCCCTTGTTCACGGCGACGGTGATGTTCGTGAACCGTGTCGGCGAGGTGTCCGGGGATGCGGTAGCCGGCGACGGCGCCCCGACCGCGGCCGGGCAGATTGCCGCCGCCCCGGCGGCGCTGCAGGCTGCGGCGCCGATCGGATCGCTGTCGCTGTTCGTCGGTGGCGGCTCGCTGTTCACCTTCTGTTTCGTTGCCCTCTTGCTGGTGCGCGCCGCCCAGGCGCTTTCGGGAGCACGGCTGTATGAGCGCAAGGTTCAGGAGCTCGACGCCGTCTACGATTTCGGTCTCACGACCACCTCGGCCATCGACCCGCAGGAGTTTCAGACCGCCGTGCTGCGCTCCCTGCAGCGCATCGGCGCGCCCGACGTCGTCGCCCTGGTGGAACCCGGGAAGGACTCCCATGTTTCGTTCAGCCTGCTGCGCTCCGACGCCGCCGGCGACCATATCTATCGGCACCAGACAAGGGCGGCGTGGCCCGACCTCTCGATCCGCTTCGTGGACCGGCGCCCGCTGGCGATCGCGGACCACGGCCGCGGTCAGCAGAGCGCCTTGCCGCGCATTTGGGAACCATCGACGGGCTCGTCGGTGATCGTCCCGGTGCTTTCGCCGGAAGGCTCCCCGCGGGCTTTGCTGATCGCCGGCAAGCATGAAGCGCATGCTTTCAAGAAGGCCGAGGTCCGGAGCCTTTCGGGATTTGCCAACCAGGTGGGTCTGGCGATGGAGCATGCACGACTTCTCGTCGAGGTTGTCGAGTCCGAGCGGCGCAAGAACGAGCTCGAGTTCGCCCGTCAGATGCAGCTCGATTTGTTGCCGCAGGAGCCGCCCCGAGTGGTGGGTTTGGAGATCGCCGACCGCTCGAACCCCGCGACCGAGGTCGGTGGCGACTACTTCGACTATCTCGACCTGCCGAACGGGCACCTGGGCGTGGTGTTCGGCGACGTCGCCGGCCACGGCATGACGGCCGGGTTGATCATGGCGATGGCGAAGAGCGCCGTGCACACGCAGGTGCGCGCCGACGGGCGCCCGGGCCAGCTGCTGCCGCGGCTCGGAGAGGTGCTTCTGGAGATGTCGGCGCCGAATCAGTACATGACCATGGTGTTCGCTGAATTCGACCTTCAGGGCCGCAAGCTCGGGTATCTGAACGCCGGACACCATTTCCCGATCCACTACCGGGCCCGCACCGGGGCGCTCGATTTCCTCGAGTCGACCGGGCCGCCGTTGGGGCTGTTACCGACGCCACCGGGCGAGGCGCAGAGCCGGGATTTCGACCCCGGCGACGTGCTAGCCTTTTATTCAGATGGCCTCGTCGAAGCCTTCAACGAGAACGATCAAGACTTCGGCATCCAGCGCCTCGGCGACATCGTTGCCGCACGTTCGGAGGAGCCGGCGGCAGCCATCGTCGACGAGATCTACAGCGCGGTTCGACGGTTCACCGGCGATCGGCCGTGGCACGATGACGCGACCATCGTCATCGTGCGCATACTCGAGAACGGAACCGAGGTCGCGGCAACCGGCGAAGCACACGACTGAGCCGGGCCTCCGCGGCGGGGAGCGAAAGATGCACGAGATTCCGCTGACAACGTTGGTTCGCCGCGCCGGGGTGGCGGCGGCGTTGCTGTCGATACTGGTTGTTGCCCCCGGCACCGGCGCCATGGCCGGCACACCTGTCCAAGAGCGGACTTCCTACCTCGGGCCCGAAGAAGGGGAAACCCTCACGTCGTGGACGGAGCGCTGGCTCGACGGGCCGGTGCAGTACATCGCCACGGAAGAGGAAAAGGACATCTACGGGTCGCTCGGCTCGACCACCCAGAGGCTGCAGTTCATCCGCCTGTTCTGGGAGCGACGAGATCCCACAGCGCGCGGGCCGGAAAACGAAGCCGTGCAGGAGTTCGTCCGGCGGGTCGAGTACGCCAACGAAGAGTTCGGCGAGCGCGGCCCCGGGTGGGAAACGGTGTTCGGTCGGGTGGTACTGGTGCTCGGGCCGCCGGCCCGAACGGAGCGGCAGCTCGGATTTCCCCAGGCGGTCTCGCAGCGCGCCGTCATTCTCTGGGGCTACGACGAGCGCCTCCCGGAGTGGCCGACGAACGAGATGCTCATGTTCGTGTTCCAGCGCGGCCGCTGGCGGTTGGCGCCGCCGTCCAATTTCGGCGAGCCACCCAGCGCCACCACCGCCCAGCGTGACCTGGAGCGCTTCAACATGCTGGCCGAGATTCCGAACGACTTCGTCCGCGTGTCGCAGGCGGTGATCGAGGAATCGTTGGTGCAGACGGTCAACTACAACGACGTTGCTGAGGCCATCGAAGCGGACGTCGCCTTTCCTGACGCCGAGATCCCATTCGCCTGGGAAGCAAGCTACGCTCCCGGAGAAGGCGACGCCGTCGACGTAGAGCTGGAGCTGACCTGGCGGATGGAGTCGCTCGTCTTCCACGTCGTGGAGGCCGACTACGAGACCGAGATGGTGGTCAGCGCGGTGCTGTTCAATGACGGCGGTGAGCCGGTGGCCGAGACCAGCGAGCACATTAATGTCGTCGTTCCGGTCGCCGACCTCGCTTCGCGGAGTGAGGAGCTGGTGACGCGATCCTTGACCCTATCGGCCCGACCCGGCACGTACCGCATTCGCATTGCGCTCGACGACCAGCTGTTGGGCTACCGATCGGTGTACGCTGACGACATCACCGTACCGTCACGCTGAGGCGCCGTCGCCGGCATCGTTCGCGTTGCTCGGTACGTCTGCGTGGCCCGTCACCACCGCTCGGCCGGCCGGATCCGCGCCCCCGCCGTCGCTCGCACGGCTGACCTCGCCTTGCCGGTTGGCCTCGTTCTGTCGACTCGCCTCATCCTGCCGGCGGCCGATCTCGCGCAGCTCGTCCCACCGCTCTTCCATGATCTCGAGCTCGGCTGCGAAGTCGACGTCGAGGGCGGCACCGCCGTGGGGTAACGGCACGATGCGCACGCCGCGCTCGGCTCCGAAGACCTTGGCCGCATAGCGCTCGACCCGCGTGGTGCTGACGACGCGCTGCAGCCGGCGCATGCCGCGGGTTCCGACGGCACCGAGGCGGCCCGGTCGCCGGGCCATCTTCTCCAACTCCTTGGCCGCATACAGGGTGGCCGCGTCGAACATCGCCGCCGGAGCACTGCGGCCCAACAGGTACAGGGCGCGGCCCAGCAGGCTGACGAAGCGCCCGAACTGTTCCAGCTTGCGCACCGAGTAGACGTGATCCGCCGCCGGTATCTGGTGGATGCGCTCGGGGATCAGCAGGTTGAGGCCCGTGGCCCTGCCCGGTGCCTCCCGCATCAGGACCGAGGTCCGGTGGAAATACGGGGCGTACTCGAGGTAGGCGTCGCGCAGTGCCAGGCCGTGGAAGATGTCGGCCTCCTTCAGCCTCGGGGCGCAGAAAGCGAGGAAATCCTCCAGGGCGCGCGCCGTGGTCAGCGGGTGATCGCCGAACACCACCAGGGCGGGCTCGTCGGGAGCCAGCGGGATGACCTCCTTGGCGTGGTGCAGGTTCGTTGCCAGCGAGGCTGCAGGTCGTTGCGGGATCGTCTGCACGGCGTAGTGGTCCGGGATCTCCGACAGGCAGCGCTCGGGGGCCAGTACCCAGAGGTTGCGCAGGCCCGCTTCCTGCAGCCAGTCGAGGACGTACTCGATGACCATCCGCCCCCGCAGGTGGACAAACGACTTCGCTTCCAGGGGGATCTCGCCGCGGAGCGCATGCGACGCCTCGTCGAGATCTCCGGCGGGAACCGCGTTGGCCCCGGCGAGAACCAGGACCTTGAGCTGGGCGTCGAATGGTGAAGGAAGGGCCATGGCGGCCGGATTATAGACCGTGCCGCCCCCACGCTTGCGACGCCCGCTCCCTTGTGGGGCCTCCGCACGAGCTACTAGACTGACCAGTCAGTCGGATTGTCCGAACGACCCGAAGGTGGCACATGGGCGCAGACGGAACGCGAGCACATCTGGTAGCAATCTCCGCCGACCTCGTTTGGCGCAATGGCTACCACCGCACCAGCGTCGACGACATCATTCGGGCGTCGGGCGTCTCGAAGGGGACCTTCTACCACCACTTTTCATCCAAGGAAGCGCTCGGGCTGGCGGTGATCGACGCCTGGGTCGAGCATTTCAGCGCCCATATTTCCGAGAACCTGTCCGACCGGAACGACCCGGTCGAGAACCTTCACGGAATCCTCGACGGGATCGCCGGTGCTCAGCAGCAGGCGGGCTTCCTCGGCTGCCCTCTGGGCCGGCTCGCGCTCGAGATGGGCGACGTGTCGGAGCGACTGCGCCGGCGTCTCGAGGACGGCTTCGAGAACCTCCGATCTCTCTTCGCGCATTACCTGGAGCTCGGCGGACTGAGCGCCGAGGACGCCTCCGAGACCGGCCGCTATCTGCTGGCCACCCTGGAGGGGTCGCTGATGCTCGACAAGGTGCGCGGCGGCGGGCGGGTGCTGGAATCCATGATCGACGCGATGAAAACCGATATCAGCCGGAGGCTCGTAGCAATCCCCACGTAGGAGATCCCGATGGGCGTGAATCCTCAGCTCTTGCGGCGGACCGAGATGTTCGCGGGGCTCGACTCCGTGGACGTCGGCGCGATCGCAGATATGTCGCGTATGAGGTGGTTCGAGCGCGGCGAGCCGCTCTACAGCCAGGGGGAGGAGTCGGAGTCGTTCTTCGTCATCTTCGACGGCGCCGTGAAGGTCAGCAGGGTCTCCTCTTCAGGGCGGGCGATGGTGGTGGACTTCCGCGGCCCCGGAGACATGGTGGGGAGCCGGGCGATCGTGGCCGACCGGTTGCACACCGACGCCGCCTCGGCGATCGAGGACGCGCTCGTCGCCGTGATCCCGCTCGAGGAAGTGGGCGATCTGCTCGCTTCCCGGCCGGGCGCGGGGATTTCGCTGGCGCGACACTTCGCCCGTCAGCTCGAGGTCCGCGAGGCGAAAGTCGCAGCGTTGTCGACAAAGCGGGTGCACCAGCGACTCGGGGTCGGCTTGCTCGACCTTTCCTCGACGCTCGGCGCCGCGGTCGACGACGTCGTCGTGATCAATGCGCGGCTTACCCAGGCCGAGGTGGCCGACTGGATCGGCACGACGCGCGAGACCGCCAGCACGCTGCTCAACGGACTCCGGCGGGCGGGCTTCATCGACATCGTCAGCCGCCGGATTCACGTTCGCGACCGCGACGCGATCAGCGCCTACGCGGCCCGCGACGAACTCCCCGCGAATCTCGGTGATCTGGTGCGCGGATCGCGACGAGACACCTCGCTCGCCCGGTCCGCCTGAGACCCGCCGGGAGGTTCCGCTGAGGGCCCGTCGGGGTGTCCACCCGACCCTCCTGTGAGCCCTTGACGGCGCCCGCTCGAGGCTCGCGGAAGGGGCTTCCGACGCGCTTTCGGGGCGACAGCGAGGGTGTCTCGCGGGTGGTATCGTGCCGAGATGATCAAGCGCGCGATCCATGCTCTCGCGGACAGTCGGCGCTTCACCGGGTGGTTGAGCCGGCGGGGGATGAAATGGGGATTCGCCCGCCGTTTTATCGCCGGTGAGACGCTCGAAGAGACTCTCCCGGCGGTTCGCGACCTGAATCAGAAGCACCTGAACGTCACGCTCGACTATCTCGGTGAGGCGGTAACGGACGAGGCGGCGACGCGCGAGGCGGCGGAGATTTATCGCCGCATGCTCGACACCATCGACGGCAGCGACGTCCGCGCCAGCATCTCCCTGAAGCTCAGCCAGCTGGGCCAGGAGATCAGCAACGAGCTCACCGAGGAGAACCTGCGCCGGATCCTCGAGCGTGCGCGGGAGCTCGAGAACTTCGTCCGTATCGACATCGAGGACAGCACGACCACCCAGCGAACCGTCGACACGCTCAAGGCGGTGCGGCCCGATTTCCCGAACGTCGGCATCGCGATCCAGTCGTATCTGCGACGAAGCCGGCAGGACATCGAGGATCTCAACACGATCGGCGCGCAAGTTCGGCTGTGCAAGGGTGCTTATCAGGAGGAGGCCGACGTCGCCTTCACCGACAAGGACGAGGTCGACGCCAGCTACAAGCAATTGGCGACTACGCTCCTGGAAGCAGGCACGTACCCGGCATTTGCCACGCACGATCCAGCGATGATCGACCACGTTCTGAGCGAGGCGAAGCGCCTCGGCCGTGGCCCGGACGATTTCGAGTTTCAGATGCTGTACGGCATCCGGCGGGATGCCCAGGTCGATCTGGTCAAGCGCGGCCACCGCATGCGGGTGTACGTCCCCTTCGGCAGCCAGTGGTGCCCGTATTTCATGCGCCGGATCGCCGAACGACCGGCGAACGCCATGTTCATCATGCGGGCGATGGTCAAGGGCTGACAGGCTCCCCCCTCCCAAGGTGCGGAAGGACGCCGGCGCCTGCCGACGGAGCCACCCTTGCATATTGGTATCCCGGCGTGTATTCACCTCTCCATCTCGGATCGACGAAGGGTCAGTGAGCGATGAGCAACGGAAGGGAATGGACGCGTCGGCGGTTCTTCGGCATGGCGGGGGCAGCCGCGATGTCCTCGATGACGGCGCCGGCACTTGTGGAGGCCGCTTACCGAAGCACAACCCGCGAACTTGTGTCGGGGCCACGACCGCTGCAGTCGGACGACGGCTGGCGGGACGTCCTGGCCTCCTTCGATCTCGGCGGCCGGGTGACGATGAACACGGCGAACCTGGCGCCCGCCTCGGCGCCCTCGCGGGCCGTTCTTGCCGAGCTGAGCGCCGCGGTCGACGCCGATCCGTCATTCCAGAATCGTGCCCGTTTCGGCGAGCTTCGCAGCGCCACGCGGGAGATCGTGGCGGAGTACCTCGGTGCCGATGCCGGCGAGATCGTCCTCACGCGTAACACCACCGAGGGAAACAACTTCGTGGTCTCGGGTGTCGACCTCGGCCCCGGCGACGAGGTCCTTCTGACCGAGCACAACCACCCGAGCAATCGAGCCTCCTGGCACCGGCGCGCCGAAACGGCCGGATTCAGCGTTGTCGAGGTGCCCGTACCGTCGCCACCTTCGAACCCGCAAGTGTTGATGGACGCGTTGACCGCGGCAGCCACGTCGCGTACGCGCCTGATCGCCTACAGCCACGTTACCAATCTCGGTGGCTGCCGATACCCGGGGCGCGAGATCAACACCTGGGCGCGCGAGCGAGGCATCCTGACCCTGGTGGACGGCGCCCAGACCTGCGGCGCGATCGACGTCGACCTGCACGACCTCGCCTGCGACTTCTACACCGCCAGCGGGCACAAATGGCCCTGCTCACCGCGCGAGGTGGGCGTGCTCTACGTCCGGGCCGGGTCGGAAGACCGGCTCGAGCCGTCTGTCGTGAGCGTCGGCTTCAACGACGGCAGCACGGTCGGCAAGCTCGAATCGCTCGGCCAGCGGGACGACGCCGTCATCGCCGCGTTCGGCACGGCGGTCCGCTTCCTGCGGGACATCGGCAGCGCCCAGGTGGAGGCGCGCGTCGCCGCCCTGACCGGTTTCTTCAAAGATGCCCTGTCCGCCTCCGATCGCGTCACCCTCTACACGCCGATGGACCCCGCCTTCTCGGGCGGCGTCGTTACCTTCCACATCGACGGCGTCGATGCCCGTAAGGCGCACGAATGGCTGTACCACGAGCGCGCCATCGTCAGCGCCCCGAGCGGCGTGGAGGACGGCGGCGTCCGCTTCTCCCCCCACATCTACACGTCCATGGCAGGCGCCGCCCGCGCCCTGGAAGCCGTCCAGGAGATCCTCGACGGCAAAGTGGTCCTGACCTGACCGCCCCACCCGGATGCCGAGCAAGCCGCCGAACGCAACAAACCCGCAACATCCGTCCGCGCCCGTTCACCCTCCCCAACGTCAAATAAGGAGCGTTCAGCCCTCCAAGCTCGTCAAACCCCAGCCCCGCCCCATCGCAGCCGGCCCAATCCCGCAGCCCCATCAACCCGGCCGCCAGGCGGAAGTCCAGAGCGACAAGCGTGGCAACCAACCCCCCTCGGCGACGGGGAGTGTTTTCCGGCATCCGGGCGTTAAGCGTGTCGCCGAAGCTAGGTAGTCATCGCCGACAAGAGCGTTCGGACCGCCAAGCGGATGCCGGAAAACGCTCCCGCTGAGCCGCCGCCGAGCTGGCTCGTCCACCTCGAGTCACGTCTTCAGCGGTCGGTGACGGGAGGCGGGCCGGTTCGTCGTTTGCGAGGACGGTGCCAGAGGGTGGGCCGGGGGACGTAGGTGCGCGCACGGGGTGTCTTGCGCATATGAGAAATCCGGAGGGGCGACGCCTCCATGGGCCGGTCCGTCGCTGGTTTCGTGCCCCGACGTCCTCAAGCGCACCTTCACCCCGGAGCGTACCTGCGTCCCCCCGCCCACCCGGCAACCTCCCGAACCGACCCCGGCCTACCGATTCCTCTGCGCCAGCAGCTCCCGAGTCTGACAAGGCGCCGCCTTCGTCTCGAATGCGTCGAAGCTCGAGAACAAGTAGGCCAACTCCGCCTCGACCAACGTCGAGTTGATGCCGCGAGGCGATACGCCGGAGACGACGTCGAGCTGTTGTCGGTCGGCGATCCGGTACTGGCGTCGGGTGTCGAGCCGGCCGGCAGCGTCGAGGAAGATGGAGTGCAGAATGCCGCGCGCCCTCAGCAGCCGGTAGCACTCGCGGATATATCGGCGGGCGGAGACGAACGGGAGGCGGGAAAAGCAGTTCCAAGCGCAGATGCCCGCGAACGATCCGTCGTCGAACGGCAGCCGCCGCTGGGTCATCCGGTCGGCGGCAAGGCTCAGGTTCGTGATCGGCTGACGCTCGAGCTCCTCCATCTCGTGGCGCTCGAGGTCGTAGCACGTGACGCTGAACCCGCGCTGGCCCCAGAAGTTCACGTTGGCGCTGCTTGTCGGTCCGAGATCGAGGATCCGCGCCGGGTGGGTTTCCGGATCGAGCGCCTTGACCATGCGCCAGAAGAGGATCGATGTGAACCGGCGGTTCGGCAGCGGGTCGGTCTCGTCGTCGCCCCCGGCGGACACCCGCACGGGTTCGACGTCGGGAGTGGCGAAATCCCGCGTTCTCAAGTCGCGGTGGGTTGCCGGGGACCGGCTCTCCGGATCAGCGGGATCCCGCATGCAGCCGAGGCCTCAGGGGTGCTCGGTCCGCACGGCGAAGCGGACCTGGGTTCGCAACTCGGGCTGGAAGGCGGTTCCGTCGGATCGGCGCAGCTCCACGCGCACGATGTGGTTTCCGGCCGAGACGTCTTGGAACGTGAAGGTGTCGGCGTAGACTTTCAGCGGCGGCGCATTGTCCAATCGGACCATCGCGTACGCGGTGTTGCTTGACCGGCGCGGCGACAGCTCCACCCCGCTGACCTCCAACTTCAGCTCGACATCGCGTCCCTGCACAGTGGCCCCGTCTTCGGGGCTGACGATCCGTAGGCCGGGCCCCTGGTTCTGAGCGAACGCCAGCGGCGCAATGCCGATGCCGATGATCAGCAAAAGCGCACGATAGTCAGTCAAGTATCTCATGAGTCGCTGAACTCCTACCCTACGGACAGCATAGCAGGAACTCGGCCGACGGTGGGGCTTGGCGTCCTCTGTCGGCGGCAAGGGCCTCCCGGCGACGTGCGCCGGCTTGCGGGTCAGCGGCTCTGGTCGGCGGCGCCGAGGACTGCCTGCAGTTGCTCGATCTCGAGGGCGCCCAGCCGGAACAGCGTGTTGTCGGCCTCGAACCAGTCGCCGATCTCGAACGAGGTGCGCATCAGGCCGGACTCACCGTGATCCAGCTTGTTGAGCAGGATGTGCACCATCTCGTGCGCCGCGGCCCGCGCCACGATCATTGCCGTCAAAGACGGCAGGTAGTCGCCGCACTCGGCCGGAGCGAGAGATTCGACGAAGGGGTCGACCTGGGCGCCGCGCAGCTCGGCCTCGGTACGGGCCTGGATGGCCTCCCGGCAGCGGAACACGGCCTGCTGCCGAAACCAGATCGCCTGGCGATAGAAGATGAAGCAATTCCTCCCGGTGCCTGCGTCGTCGTGGGGTGCGATCCCGATGACGTTCGACGGGCCGTGGAACCAGCGAGTTCCGTCCGACGGGAGGATGATGAGCCGCAGCTCGTTCGGGTTGAGAACCCGACGAGGCGAATCCCCCGCCACCCACTCGATGGTCAGGCCGGCCGCGGAGAAGATGCCGTTGACCTCGGTCTGCAGCGTCGTGACTTCGGCCTCCGGCAGGAACTGATGGTCGAGAAAGTAGACGACGACGGTGCCGTCGGGCGCCTGTGCGTGCGCGACGGCCGGCATCGACAGGGCCGGGAACAGGGCGATACCCACGGCCAGCACGAACGTGGTGGTTTTCCGCAACGCCGTCGGGTGAACGCGATCCATGTCGTCGCCAGGTGGGCTCGGTCGGGGGGTGAGGCTTCGGGCCCGGAGTATATCACCGGCCCGTACGAGCTTCCCCCGGCGTGGTGTCACGCGTGCCCGGCCCTTTGTCATCTTCCCGACACGATAGGGGACCTTGTCGGCGGTGGGGAGGGTCTCCTCGTGGAAACGTCTTGACGCGAGATTTTGAATAGTCTAAAAATTATTCGCATGTACTCGAATTCAGAAGTTAGGTGGCTCTATACGGCGGGAGCAGCCGGGCTTGTCGTGCTCGCCGTTGCGTGTTGGGCGGGAGCGGTTCACGCCCAGGAAGCCGGCACGGTGAAGGGTCGGGTGATCAACGCCGCGTCCGGTGCGCCGGTCTCGGACGCGCTCGTCATCGCGATCGGCGCGGAGTCTTCGGCCCGAAGCGGGCAAGACGGTACGTTCGAGCTCCACGGCCTGCCCCCCGGCGCACTCGACCTGCTGGCCCAGTGGGGCGACCTGCTGTCGGAAATCGTCCGCGTCGAGGTCGGCACCACGGTTCTGGAGGATGTGACGCTGACGCTGTCGTTTCAGGAGCAGGTCGTGGTGACCGCGACGCGTACGCGCAAGGGACTCGACGACGTGCCGGTGCGTACCGAGGTGATCGGCAGCGAGGCGATGCAGAGGTTCGCCGCGCGCACACTAGCGGACGCGGTCGAGTACACGAACGGGGTGCGGGTGGAGAGCAACTGCCAGAACTGCAATTTTTCCCAGATCAGGCTCCTCGGGTTGGAGGGCCCCTACACCCAGATTCTCGTCGACAACCAGCCGGTGATCTCGTCGCTCGCCCAGGTATACGGCATCGAGCAGATACCGGCGCGGATGATCGACCGCATCGAGGTGGTGAAAGGCGGTGGCTCGGCCCTCTATGGCCCCGGCTCGGTCGGTGGCGTGGTCAACATCATCCCGCGCGAGGCGCGCCGCAGCGGCCTGTTCCTGGAGACCGGCGTGGGCATGCGGGAAGGCCTGCCGAGCTTTGCCACCAGCCTGTCCGGCGACTGGGTATCGGCCGACCGCACGACCTTCTTCACCGGATTCGGTCAGTTCGACCGGGTTCATCCGGTCGACGTCGACGGGGACGGGTTCACCGAGATCGCCAAGCGCGATCTCGATGCCATCGGCGGGCGATTCAACCGCTACGCACTACGCGGGGACGCCAAGCTCACCGTCGATATCACGCGCCTTGCAGAGGATCGCCGCGGCGGCGATCGACTCGACTTGCCGCCGGAGCAGGCGCTCATCGCCGAGGCGATCCATTCGACCCGATACTCCGCTTCGGTGGGCTGGCTGCACCGCGTCGATCGAGACCTCGATTACACTGTTTCGGCCTCGTTTGCCGACACCTCGCGCGACAGCTACTACGGCACGTTCATGGACCCGGACGCGTTCGGCGAGACCGACAACGGGCTGTTCGTGATCGACGGCCTGGTGAACCGATACTTCGGCCACCACGTGGTATCGGTCGGCGGCCAGGCCTCACGCGACACGCTCGTCGACGTGCAGCCGGCGTATGATCGCCTGCTCGACGAGCGCTACACGAATGTCGGGATCTTCGTCCAGGACGATTGGTCGTTCGCCAGCGGCTGGCAGCTACTGCTCGGCGTTCGCGCCGACAAGCACTCGACTATCGATCGGGTCATCGCTTCGCCGCGCGCGGTGCTGATGTACTCGCCCAACGCGTCGACCAACGTGCGCGCCTCGCTGGCGACAGGGTTCCGCGCCCCGCAGGTGTTCGACGAAGACCTGCATCTGAGCTCGGTAGGGGGCGAGGTGAAAATCATCCATCTCGACCCGGATCTCACCGAGGAGCGATCGCTCAACGCGATGACGGGCGTCGAGTGGAGGCCGACGATGGGGGCGGGGCAGGGGCTCTTCGAAGTGAACGGCTTCTACACCCGTCTCACCGACCTGTTCCACGTGCGCGAGGCCGACGACGCGCTGACCGAGGAGCTGGAGTTCGTCAAGACGAACTTCGGCGGCTCGGAGGTGTACGGGGTCGAATTGAATGCCGGCTGGGGCATCGGCGACGAGATCGTTCTGCAGGGCGGCATCGTTCTGCAGCGCTCCCGTTTCGACGAAGCCGAGCCGGACTTCGGCAGTTTCGATTACTTCCGTACGCCGAATCGCTACGGCAACCTGTCGCTGTCCTGGGACCTGCACGGTGCCGCCAGCTTCTTTTTCGGCATGCGCTACACCGGCCCGATGTCGGTGCCGCACTACGCCGGATACATCGACGAGGATCGGCTGGAAACCACCGATTCGTTCTACGTCTTCGACGCGTTCGTCAACAAGCCCCTGGATTGGGGTCGACGGTTGCTTTCGTTGACCTTCGGTGTGCGCAATCTGACGAATGCATTCCAGCCCGACCTCGATCGCGGCCCGCTGCGCGACTCCAACTACGTCTACGGGCCGCGATTCCCGCGTTCGGTGCGGTTCGGCGTGAGCGCGACGTTCTGATGCCGCCGGATGCCGAGATGGTGCGCACGATCGTTCGCCGGGTTGCCGCTGTCGTGCTCGTCGCGGGTACTGTCATGGTCGCCGTGCCGGCCGCGGCCCAAGCCCCGGACATCGCGCGGGTCGACGGGGCGCTCCGCCGCCTGGACGTACAGGACATCGATGGCATGACGTGGACGTTCGAGAAACTCCGCGGGCGTGTCGTCCTCATCGACTTCTGGGCCACCTGGTGTGCCCCGTGTCTGGCGGAGATTCCGACGATGCGCCAGGCCAGGTCGCGTCATCCGGGGAAGTTCGAGATCCTCGGCGTGAGTCTCGACCGACGCTCCCGTCGAGACGTCGCCATGTGGCTGAAGCGTCAGGGCGTGGATTGGCCGCAAGTACATGACGGTCGCGGCTTTACGGGGGAGCTCGCCCTTGCCTTCGACATCGTGCAGTTGCCCACATCGGTGCTCGTCGATCACCACGGTCGGGTAAGGGCGTTTACCCCGCGCGGGGAGCAGCTGCTCGCGGCGGTGGACACGCTGGTGGCCGAGATGGAAGCGGAGGAGACCTCGGGCGAGATCGACGAAGAAGCCCGACGGTAGTTTTCCGACCGATCCGCGAATCAGCCCACAGAAACTCCGTCGGACTCCCACAGAATCTGCTGATCGCCGCGCACGCCGCGGTTGATCACACCCTCGATGATGTCCGCCCCCTTGGAGCTGATGAACTTGATCAGCCCGGCGGTGTTCTCGACGCCCTGTGAGTCCAGCACCCCACCGGTGATTCTGAGCGAGAACTTGAATCCGGTGCCGTCCTCGCCGGTTACGTCGAAGCTGCAGCGCGCCTGCTCGAAGGCCCCGTCGTCGCCGGTTTGCCACACCGGGTCGCCGGTGCGGATGCGGAACGTCTCCTGGGACTCTCCGTCAACGAAGAGCCAGCTGTACTTGGCAACCAACGGGGTGCTCCTGTCGATCGGCGGCCACGCCGTCACGACGCTGCACGCACCATGCGCACCAGCTCTCGATACGAAGGCCGCTTTCCGTGAAACAGGATTGTAGCGCGGAATACCTTCGCGGCACCCCAAATCGTCAGGGCCGAAGCGCCCAAGAGCAGGACGATCGCCAGCCAGATCTCCCACAGGGGAGGCTCGGCGACATTCACCCGGGCGAACATCGTCAGCGGTGTGAACAGGGGGAAGAACCCGAGTGCCTTCGAGGCGAACGAGTTCGGGTTGGTCATGATGTACAGGGTCGACATGAACGCCATGATGACCGGCATCACGGCGGGGAACATGGCCTGCTGCATCTCCTGGATGTTGTCGCAGGTGGCCCCGACGGCGGCGAAGATGGTCGCGTACATCAGATAGCCGAGGAAGAAGAAGATCGAGAAATAGGCGAGCGTGCGAAGGTCGAGCACGCTGGTCAGGTCGAACTCCGTGATCGCGGCCCCCATCGCCAGCCCGGGCAGGACGCCGAGGATGGTGACGGCGACCATGGCCATCCAGATGCCGAGCTGGGTCAGCCCGGTTCCGAGGACGCCGACGACCTTGCCGAGCATGTACTCGGTAGCGGTCACCGCGCCGATCACGAGCTCGACGAGCCGGGAGTTCTTCTCCTCCACGATCGCCATCGCCATCTGCTGACCGTGCATCAAGACGGTGATGTACAGCAGCATCCCTAGAATCATGGTGCTGATGTAGGCGACGAGGAACCCGCCGCGCTCCTCGCCGCTGGCCGAGACGGTGATCGTCTCCAGCCCGGCTCGCTGCACCGCGCGGATGCGTTCCAGCTGCTCGCCGGCGAACCAGTTCTCGAGGATGGTCGTCTCGACGGCGCTTTCGAGTGTTTCGGTGATGATGATGTTGCCGGTTTCGGCGGCGTAGTACTGCGCCTGGGCCAGGGTGTCGTCGTGCGGGCTCAGGACGATGTAGCCGTCCAGCTCGTCGGCGCGCACCGCTTCCGAGAACTGCTGCCGAACCGATTCGATGTCTGCCGCCCGGATCTCCTCGGTGGGCTGCATGACGAACGGCAGGCTGCGGGTTTCTTCGAGCCGGGTCGCCAGGGCGTCGCCGATGCCGGTACCGGCGTCGACCACCGTGATGCGCAGCTCGTCGACGTCGGCCCGGGTCATGGCGGGAAAGACCACCGCGTAGATTCCCATCAGGGCCGGCACCATCAGGGTGGTCAGAATGAAGCCTTTGCTGCGGACACGGGCGATGTACTCGCGCCGGGCGATGCTGACAACCTTGGCCACCTTCATGACGAAGCCTCCGAGCCGCTGTCACTGTCGGCCGGTGCGATGTAGCCGACCTTGTCGAGGAAAATGTCCTCTACGGACGGCTCGGCGAGCTCGAACGATCGCACCTGGACACGATCGACGAGCTGCCGGAGGACGTCCTGGGAGGCGCCGGTGTCGGCAAGCAACAAGCTGGCGGTACGGCCTGAATCACGCACCTCGCGGACGCCGTCGAGATCCTTGAGCGCCCCCGGCGGGCCATCGTACTCGAGGTTGACCGTGCTCTCGCCGTACGACGCCTTGATGTCGCTGAGAACGCCGGCGAGGACGCCGCGCCCGTCGTGGATCAGACAGATCGACTCGCACATCTGCTCGACCTGGTCCATGCGGTGTGTCGACAGAACCACGGTGGCGCCCCGGTCGCGTTGCTCGAGGATGAGCTCCTTCAGCAGCCGGGTGTTGATCGGATCGAGGCCGGTGAACGGCTCATCGAGCACGATGAGGTCCGGCTCGTGCATCACCGCGGCGGCGAACTGGATCTTCTGCTGCATTCCCTTGGAGAGCTCGTTGGTCTCGGCCTTGGCGCGGTCGGCGAGGCCGAGACGCTCGAGCCAGGAATCGGCCCGCTGCTTCGATTCGCGCAGCGTCAAGCCGCGGATCGTGCCGAGAAAAGCGAGCTGCTCGCCGACTCGCATCTTCGGATACAGCCCTCGATCTTCCGGCAGGTAGCCGAGCCGATCGCGTACGTCGAGCGGATCCGCGCTGCCGAGTGTCTCGATGCTGCCTTCGTCGCGCGCGTAGATTCCCAGCGACATGCGGATGGTGGTCGTCTTTCCCGACCCGTTCGGTCCCAGGAGGCCGAATATCTGTTGCGTGGCGACCTCGAGGTCGAGCGCGTCGACGGCGGGCTTTTCGCCGAAGCTCTTGCTCAGGCCGCTACATCGGAGTGCCAGTTCTTTGGTCATGCGAACCTCACGGTGGACGCCGCAATCGGCGCGGCAACTTCGGGCCGATTGGCACGGACCACCGGTGACGGCCGGCCGGCGCTCCGGAATGGCGTCCGGTCCGATGCCGTCGCGTCCGCGCGAAACGACGCTCGCATTCTATTGGTCCGCCGCCAGAAGGAAAATGCGCCTTCTTGCGGTTCGCGGGCCGCGGACGTACGCTTTTTCCATCCCCCGCGGCGGCGCCCCCTCCTTCTTCCCCGATCCTGCCGGATCTGCGAAGGCTTTCCCATGGACTCCAAGAGCTCGACGACATCGAGCCGGCCGCCGGCTCGCTCACCCCTTGTGTATGCGCTCTACGGCGCCGCATGCAGCCTTGTCCTGGCGTCCGTAGTCGCGTTCTTTCTTTGGCCGCAGGCCGGCCCCGGCGAGGCCGGCCCGGGCGGCGGTCCACCCGGCGGCGGCTTCGGCTTCGGGCCCGCTCCGGTAGAAGTGGCCGAGGCGCTCGAAACGATGGCGGCGGAGCCCGTCAGTCTGATCGGCGAGGTGGCCCCGGTACGCCAGGCGCTGGTCGCCAGCGAGGTCGAGGGACGTGTTGCCGAGTTGCTCGTCGACGAGGGCGACAGCGTCCGTGCCGGCGCCCCCCTCGTGCGGCTGGATACGACCACCGCTCGGCTCGAGCTCGAGGCATCCCTGGCGAACGGAGCCGAAGCGGCTGCCAGAATGGTTCGTTTCGAGTCCGAGGTGCGCCGCATCGGCAACTTGCGCGAGCGGGGTGCCGTTTCGGAGCGGGAGTACGAGCAAGCCGTAGCCGATCGCGACGCCCAGGCGCAGGCCCTCACCCGGTTGGAGTCGCAAGCCGCTCGGCTCGAAGAGCTGATTGCCCGGGCCGAGATCCGCGCCCCGTTTTCCGGGCAGGTTGCCGCCGTGCATGCCGAGCTCGGCGAGTGGAGCTCGCGCGGCGGCGACGTGGTGACGCTGATCGACCTGTCCGAGGTCGAAGTTACCGTAAATGCGCCGGAGCGCTACGTCACCCAGGTCGAGGAGGCGCGGCGCGACGGCGTGCAGGTGCCGATCGAGTTCGCTGCTCTTCCCGGCCGCTATCACGGCATCGTGCGGGCGGTGATCCCGCAGGCGAACCCCCAGGCGAGGACGTTTCCGGTCGTCGTCGTTGTCCCCAATCCCGACGGGGAGATCCGGGCGGGGATGTCGGCGCGCGTCCTGGCTCAGGTGGGTGACCCGGTACCGACCGTGCTCGTCCCCAAGGACGCTCTCGTGCTCCGTTCCGGCCGCACCTTCGTGTTCCGTACGGTGCCGATGGCGTCCGCCGCCGGGTCCCCGGGCGCCGCGCCGCCGACCGTGGGTGCCGAGCTCGCCGATCCGCCGGTCGGAGCCAATCCTTCGCCCGCTGGCGAAGGGGCGCCTCCGATGAGCAACGTCGAGGAGATCGAGGTCGAGATCGGCAACGGCTACGGCGCCTGGCAGGTCGTTCGCGGCGGTGTCCGTGGCGGCGACCAGGTCGTGGTTCGTGGCAACGAGTCGCTGCGCGTCGGAGCTCCCGTCATCGTCGCCGGCGTGGCCGACATCGAGCCGCCGCCGAGCGGTTCCCTGGACCTGCCGACCGGGCGAAGAAAGAGCGACCAATGAGACTCGTCGAGGGATCGATCCGATATCCGGTGAGCGTCACGGTCGGCGTCTTGCTGGTGGTCCTGTTCGGCTTCATCTCGCTGTTTCGCATCCCGGTACAGATGATCCCGGACGTCGAGGAGCCCAACATCTTCGTCTCGACGATCTGGCCCGGAGCGTCGCCGGAGGAAGTCGAAACCGAGATCGTCCAAGAGCAGGAAGAGCAGCTCAAGACGCTCGAAGGGCTGGTGAAGATGACCAGCACCAGCAGCCCGTCGAGCGCCCAGGTGACGCTGCAGTTCCAGACCGGCACCGACCTCGACACGGCGATCCTGCGGGTCAACAACAAGCTCCAGCAGGTTCCCGCGTACCCGCAGAACGCCCTGCGGCCGGTCATCAACACCTCGGCGTTCGGCGGGGCGGAGGGAGCGATCGCCTGGTTCGTTCTGCAGGCCAAGCCGGGTGTCGAGATCGAGATCGACAAGCAACTCGATTTCGTCGAGGAGGTGATCAAGCCGGCTCTCGAGAGAGTCCCCGGTGTTGCGACGTCCGGCTTGTTCGGCGGCCGGGTGCGAGAGCTGCAGGTCGTCGTCGACCCACAGGCTCTGGCCACCCGCGGCCTGCGCTTGAGCCAGGTCGGCCAGGCGCTCGATGCCGAGAACAGCGACGTGTCGGCGGGTGACTTCGACGAGGGTAAGCGCAGCTACATCGTCCGGACCGTGGGCAAGTACACCGCCCCGGAGGAGGTCGAGGAGGTCGTTCTCGCCTGGCGCGACGGTTCTCCCGTGTACGTTCGCGACGTCGCCCGCGTGGAGATCGGATTCGCCGACCAATCGGTTTCCGTGCGCAACAAGGGGCAGGAAACGATCGCCATCAACGCCTCCCGGCAGCTGGGCTCCAACACCATCCAGGTCATGGACGGGCTGCGCAATGTGGTCGCCGAGCTCAACGCCGGCGTGCTCGCCGAGCGCGGTCTCGAGATGGACGTGGCATACGCCCAGAGCGAGTACATCGAGGGCGCCATCTCGTTGGTACAGCGCAACATCGTCGTCGGCGGCCTCCTCGCCGTGGGCGTGCTGTTGCTGTTTCTGCGCAGCTTCTCCAGCACGTTCGTGATCGCCCTGGCAATTCCGGTTTCGGTGATCGGAACGTTCCTGGCGATGACCGCACTCGGCCGCAACATCAATGTGGTCAGCCTGGCGGGGCTGGCGTTTGCCGTCGGCATGATCGTCGACGCCTCGATCGTCGTGCTGGAGAACATCTATCGGCACCAGCAGCTCGGCAAACGTCGCCGCGACGCCGCGTACGACGGCGCTACCGAGGTCTGGGGCGCGGTGCTGGCCTCGGTGCTGACGACCGTAGCGGTCTTCCTGCCGGTTCTGTTCGTGCAGGAGCAGGCGGGACAGCTCTTTCGGGACATCGCCGTGGCGGTGAGCGCGGCGGTGATGATCTCGCTCGTCGTCTCGATCACGTTGATACCGAGCCTGGCGGCCCGGGTCCTGCGCGCGGTCGTTTCTCCGGCGGCCGGCAGAGGCGGAGAGCCCGTGGGCCCCGGCGCGCCCGGCCGGCAGGCGGCGTACGACGGAGACGCGTCGTACGGACCGGAAGGAGCGGTCGGCTCGACCCAGCAGCACGGTCCGGGTTCGCCGGCCGAAACCTCGAGCGCGGGAAAACGGGACTGGCGCCACCTCTGGGGGTTGGCCGAGCTCGGTCAATCCTTCACCGACGGCATCGGCCACGCCATTTATCGCCTGTCGCATTCGGTGGCGCTGCGACTCGTGCTCGTCGCGATCCTCGCCGGCGGAGCCCTGGCCCTGGCGTGGGTGTTGGTCCCGGCGACCGAGTACCTGCCCGCGGGTAACCAGAACTTCGTTCAGGGGATCCTGATCACGCCTTCGGGCTACAACGTCGGCGAGTTGCGGTCGATCGCTCAGGATATCGAGTCCCGCCTGCAGCCCTATTGGGAGGCGACGCCCGGATCACCGGAGGCGGCAGCGCTCGACGGCCCGGTCCTCGACCAGTTCTTCTTCGTTGCCAGCAGCGGTTTCGTCTTCATGGGGGCGCGGGTGCACGACGAGTACGCCCCCGAGGCGTACCGAGCGATCCCCGTCATGCAGGGGGCACTTGGCGGCATTCCCGGGACCTTCGCCGTGGTGCAGCAGAGCTCCATCTTCGATCAGGGTCCGTCGGCAGGGCGCTCGATCGACATCGACCTCGCCGGACCCGACCTCGAACGGCTCCTGCAGCTCGGTGGGCGCGTGTTCGGCGGGGTGCTCGCCGCGGTCCCCGGAGCACAGGCCCAACCGGTTCCGAGTCTCGAGCTCGGCAACCCGGAGGTCCGCATCATTCCGGATCGAGAGCGCGCCGCCGAGGTGGGCTTCAACACCTCCGAAGTGGGCTTCACGCTCAACGCCCTGATCGATGGGGTCAAGGTGAGCGAGTACCAGCACCAGGGTAGGGCGATCGACGTCGTTCTCCGGGCGGACACGTCAGCCGGGACGCGGAGCCAGGACATCGCCAACCTGTCGATCATTGCGCCCTCCGGACGGGCGGTCAGCGTCGGCGACGTCGGCCGCGTCTTCACCACCAGCGGACCGCAGCAGATCAACCGCATCGAGCGCCAACGCGCCGTGACAATCCGCGTGACGCCTCCGGTGGACATGCCGCTGGAAACCGCCATGACGCTGATCGATACCAACATCCTGGGACCGATGCGCGGCGACGGCTCGCTTGGCGGCGGTTACTCCGCCGCTCTGTCGGGCTCGGCAGACCGGCTCACGGCGACCCGCGACTCGCTGCGGGGCAACTTCATACTCGCCATCGTGGTCACCTACCTGCTGATGGCGGCCCTGTTCGAGTCCTTCCTCTATCCGCTGGTCATCCTGTTCTCGGTGCCGTTCGCCGCCGTCGGTGGCTTTCTCGGTCTCGCCGCCGTGAACACGTTCGTCAGCTACCAGGCGCTGGACGTCGTCGCCATGCTCGGCTTCGTCATCCTTGTCGGCATCGTGGTGAACAACGCCATCTTGATCGTCCACCAAACCCTCAACTACATGCGGGAGAGGGGCCTGGGCCACCGGGAAGCGCTACGCGAGGCCGTGTCAGACCGCGTCCGGCCGATCTTCATGAGCACGTTGACCTCGGTCACGGGTATGGCCCCGCTCGTCCTGTTCACCGGGCCCGGCTCGGAGATCTACCGCGGCCTGGGCAGCGTCGTCGTCGGCGGCCTGGCGGTTTCCACGGTGTTCACGGTTCTGCTGGTGCCGGCGGTGTTCTCGCTCTTCATGGACCTGCGCATCTGGCTGCGGAGGAACTTCCTGCGAACGCGGCAAGCTACCGCCGATACTCCCTAGATCGGATCCGCGGTGTGCGGTGCCGGGTCGTGCCGGGTCGCAGGGGTGGGGAGGTGGCCGGGCGGTCGGGAGAGGGGCCGGGGGCCTCGCGGGTCCCTCCGCTCCCCATGCAAGCGCGCGGCGTCAAGAGGGATGATGCTGCGCATCGATTCTCAGAAAGCCGCGCGATGCATGGGGCCCCGCTGATCCGCCCGCTCCGGCCCCCGACCCCTCTCCCGCCGCCCTCTGCCCCGTCCCAGCAACCGACGTACCTCCCGGCCTCCCGCCACCGACCGCTAAAGAGGTGAGTCGAGGAGGCCGAGTGACCTCGGCGGCGGCTCAGCGGGAGCGTTTTCCGGCATCCGCTTGGCGGTCCGAACGCTCTTTTCGCAGATGACTACACGGCTTCTGAGACACGCTTAACGCCCGGATGCCGGAAAACCCTCCCCCTCGCCGAGGTGGCTTGGTTGCCACGCTTGGTGCTACAGGTCCCGCCTGGCGACCGGGTTGATGGGGCCGTAGGTTTCGGAACGGTCGAGGTGGCGGCGGGGCTGGGGTTCGACGAGCTTGGTGGGCTGAACGCTCCTTATTTGACGTTGGGAAGGGCGGTACGGTGGGGGCGATCCGGGTACGACCTCGCCCCAATGCGAGTGCCTCTCCGCGCTCGTCGTCCCCCCCCCGGAGAGCAATCCCACCTACGTCAAATAAGGAGCGTTCAGCCCACCAAGCTCGCCAGATCCCCGCCACGTCCCATCGCCATCGTTTCGCCGCCAGCACCCTCTCCCACATCCACCAACCCGAGAAGCTGGCGCCCTCCGTGGCAACCCCCGTCTTCCGGCGAGGGGGAGCGTTTTCCGGCATCCGGGCGTTAAGCGTGTCTCAGAGGTCGGGTAGTCATTGCCAACAACAGCGTTCGGACCGCCAAGCGGATGCCGGAAAACACTCCCGCTGAGCCGCCACCGAAGCAGCTCGTCCACCTCGAGTCACGTTTTTGGCGGTTCGTGGCGGGAGGCCGGGAGGTGCGTCGGTTGCTGGGACGGTGCAGAGGGCGGCGGGAGAGAGGTCGGGGGCCGGAGCGGGCGGATCAGCGGGGCCCCAGGCAACGTGCGGCTTTCTGAGAAACGATGCGCAGCATCACCCTCCTGATGCCGCGCGCTTGCATGGGGAGCGGAGGGACCCGCGAGGCCCCCGGCCTCTCTCCCGACCGCCCGGCTACCTCCCCAACATCGCGTCCCGAGCAGCCTTGAATTCGTTGCCTTCCCGCCACTCGGGCCAAGACTCTCCATTGGCAATCTGCAAGGCCACCTGCAGCAGAGCTTCGAAGTCCTGCTCGGCGCCGCTGAAGTCCCAAGTGGGGTCGAATTCGTCGGAGGGCTGGTGGTAGCGATTCTGGTTGTAGTCGGCGCGTACTTGATCGGAGAAATCGCCCGGCTTGCCGACGAAGACCGTGCCGAAGTCGGTGTACAGAGAAGGGACCCCGGCGCGGGCGAAGGGGAAATGGTCGGACCGGTAGAAGAAGCCTTTTTCCGGCTCGGGGTCGGGGACCGCCGTACGGCCCTGGTCGGCGAGGACGGCGATGAGCGCGTCGTCGAGGGTCGAGTTGCCCATGCCGACGATGGTCATGTCTTCGGTGGGGCCCCAGACGTTACCGCCGTCCATGTTGATCACCGCCAAGGTCTTTTCGAGCGGGACGATCGGGTTCTCGACGTAGTAGGCGGAACCGAGTAGGCCGGACTCCTCGGCAGTGGTGGCGATGAACAGCGCGGAGCGGCGCGGGGTCGCGGCGACCCAGCTTTCGGCGATTTCCAGCAAGCCGGCCGTGCCGGTGGCGTTGTCGAAGGCGCCGTTGTAGATGTCATCGCCGTCGATCGGCTGACCGACGCCGAAATGGTCCCAGTGGGCCGTGAATACGACGTACTCGTCGGCGACGGCAGGATCCGATCCGGCGTGCGCGCCGACGACGTTGTACGACGTCACCGTGCGGCTGGTGTTGTCGAGGTGCGCACCCGCGATCAGGCCGAGGTCGACCGGCTCGAACCCGTCCTGCGCGGCGGCCGTCGCGAGCTCGTCGAGATCCTGCCCGGCGGCGGCGAAGACCGAGGCCGCCGTTTCCCAGGAGATCCATCCCTGTAGCGGCACCGGCGGCGTCGAGCCGGGTGCGGGGAGGACGTGAAGCTGCTCGCCGGTCCAACCCTGGATGACACTCCAGCCGTAGCCGGCGGCCTCGGTGTCGTGGATGAGCAAGACGCCGGCGGCTCCCTGCCGGGCACCCTCTTCGAACTTGTAGGTCCATCGGCCGTAGTACGTCATGGCATTGCCACCGAAGCGGGATTCGTCCGCGAGCGGCGGATCGTTGACGAGCATCACCAGGACCTTGTCCGTCATGTCCATGCCGGCGAAGTCGTCCCAGCTTTCCTCCGGCGCGTCGACGCCGTAGCCGACGAAGACGAGGCCGCCCGCCAGGTCGACGACCGGCTCGGGTGTTGTCGTCCAGGTGACGAAGTCGGTCGCATAGGCGGGCTCGAGCGCTGCGGCCTCCGCCGTTCCCACGAAGGACAAGTAGGCGGTATCGGGGTCGGCGGTGATGGCCTCGAGGCCGACCTGTTGCATGAAGCGGGGCGCGCCGGCGGGGGCGCCGGGAAGGGCGGCGTCGCCGATCGGGGTCAGCCCGACGCGTTCGTACGCCGCCTGCAGGTACTCGAGGGTCGGCAGCTCACCGGGGCCGGCGGGCCCACGCCCCAGCATGGTGTCATCGGAGAGCTCGCGGGTGAACGTCGCCAGGTCCGCGGCGGTGATGCCGTTGACCTCGGCGGCGACAGCCGGCGGGTCTTCGGACGCTGGCGCCTGGTCGGAAGTTTCGCTCCCACCGCAGGCGGAAAGAAAGAACGCAACCGAAAGGGCGGTCAGGGCGGCGAAGCGGGAGGATCCAGTCCTGTTCGTGAGGGCCATCGGGAGGATCCGGTTCTGTTCGTGAAGGTCATTTTGAGTCGTCCTCGAGAATGCTGCGTCGGGCGATGCGACGCCGGGAGATGTGGTACCGGGACATCTTGTCTGCCGTGCGGACTCGGCGGCCGGGCACGGTTCCGCACCGGGAGGGGGTCAATCGGGCCAGGCGAGGGTGAACCCGGCGTATATGAGCCGCGGGGCGCCGTAGGCCAGTACCGGCGCCCGGCGGATCTCGACGTTTTCGTCCAGGAGGTTCTCGGCCCGCACCGTCAATCGGATCGTTTCCATCAGGGGAATCTCCACCGAACCGTTCACCGTGACGGCGGGGGCCAGTGGAAAGAGGTTCAGGTCGTCCTCGAATTGCTCGCCCACGGCGGCCACCGAGAATGCCGCGGCCCATCCGCTCGTTGCCTGGTAGCCGGCGCCGAATCGGGCTCGGTAGGTGGGGACCTGCGGTAGCCGGTTGCCCACGGTCGCGTCCGGGTCGGTTCCGGGGATGGCCTCGCGGATGAACGAGTCCAGCCAGGCGAACGATGCGCCGACGTCCCATCGTTGGTCGATATCGAAGCGTGCGTCGAGCTCGACGCCGCGGGCGGTGGCGGCGCCGAGGTTCTCCCGCCGGCGTCGGATCAGGTTGGGCGATACGCTCACGGTCGCGTTGATGATGGCGTCGTCGAGGCGGTTCCAGTAGTAGCCCGCGTCGAGCGAGAACGAAACGCGGTCGCCCAGCGGGCCGCTCCAGCCGCCGCCGATCTCCGCTCCCCAGAGGCGCTCCGCCTCGAGGTCGGGGTTCGCCGCGGTGGCGACGTTGCCGACGCGGAACTGCCGGTAGAGCTCGTTCAGAGTGGGGGCTCGAAAGGCGCCGTAGCCGGAGCCACGCAGCGTGACCCCGCCGGCCGAGCGCCAGGAAACGCCGGCGCGCGGCGAGATGGCCCCGGAGCTGCGCGCTTCGGCGTCGACCGATTCGCCCGGTGTCTGCTTCCATCCGTCGACCCGGACCCCGCCGTTCACCGTCATGGACTCCGAGAGCGGTACGTCGAGGGCGGCGAAGCCGCCGCCGGAGTTCTGCGTGCCGCCGGGGGATCGGGTGGCGCCGTTGAAGATGACGACCTCGTTCGAGAACCCCTCTACACGGCGCCAGTCACCGCCGAAGGACAGCCTCGCGGCATCGTCGCGCAGCGCTCTCCAGCCGTGTGCCCCGGCGCCGAAATCGGTCGAAGGGACCCGCTGCGTCAAGACCAGCCGCTCGCTGTTACGATCCGCGGCGACGCTGCTGAAGTCGCTCTCGAACACCTGACTGCGGGCCAGCCCGTAGGCGTTCCAGCCGCCGGTGCCGTCTTCCGTGCGATCGGCCCAGGATGCGCTGACGCCGCCGAACTCGGTGTTGTTCCGTTGCAGTGCGGTGCCGTTGTGACGGCGCTCGTTGAGCCCTTCGAGGTTGACGGTGAGGCCGGCGGGGAGGTCGAACCGCAGGCGGGCGGCCTGGCTGCTGGCGCTGATCGCTTCATCGACGGTGCCGCGCGATTCCGGCGCGATCTGGACGTAGCCGGCGGTGTTGAACAGCTGTGCGCTGCCGAAGACCGAACCGCCCGAAAACGCCCCGCCCGCGGCGATGCCGAAGCGAACCGTGGAATCGCCGCCGGCGAGCGCCTGCATCTCGAGACTACGGTCCATCCGGCTGCGGCTGACGATTTGCAGGACGCCGCCAAGAGCCTGGCTCCCGTAGGGCGCCGAACCGCCGCCCAGCGCCACCTCGACCTGCTCGATGCCGAGCAGCGGGACCCGATCCCAGTACACCCAGCCGCCGAACGGATCGTTCATCGGCACACCGTCGACCAGCACGAGAGCTCGGGAGACGCCGCTCGGGGCAATACCCCGCAGGTTGAGGCCCTGGGCGGTCGGGTGCGAGTCGCGGCTCGACGTCCGCCGGAACAGGCTCACGGCGGGGGACGAACGCAGCGCCTCGTCCAGGACGATCGCCGCCGCATCCTGCAGCTCGCGAGCTTCCCACGCTATCGCAGCGGCCGGGAGGTCCGAGACGCGCACGGGCAAGCGGGTGGCGGTGACGCTGATGGTCTCTTCCCGGCGGGCCGGCTCCTGCGGTGTCGGCTCCTGCCGTGTCGACGCCTGCTGTGTCGACGCCTGCCGTGTCGACGCCTGCCGTGTCGACGTCTGCTGTGTCGACGCCTGCTGTGTCGATGCCCGAGGCGTCGGAAGTGAGGCGGCCTGCAGCGAGTAAGCGGGCGCGGGCGACAGCAGGGCCAGGCAGCAGATCATCGGGAGTGAGCGTCTCATCCGCGTATGCTAGCAGGCTGCGGTGGCCGGGGAACGGTCGTGCAGCGGACGACGTGCTGATGCGCGTCTGACAGCCGACGTCTCGAATCTCGCCGGAGTCAGCCGGCCGACAGCATGTCCGGCAGGCGTCCGATGTCGACGTTGCCCCCGGAGAGCACGACACCGACCCGGGCCCCGCTCGGCACGGGCACGTGGCCCCCGAGGAGCGCCGCAAGCGCTGCCGCTCCGGCGGGCTCGACGAGCAGCTTGCATCGCTCGAGCAGCAGAGACATCGCCGTGCGGATCTCCTCGTCGCTCACGACGATCACGCTCTCCACCGTCTGCTGCACGATCGACAGGTTCAGGTCGCCGGCGAACGGTGGGGCGAGACCGTCGGCGATCGTATCGAGGTTCTCGACCCGCACGGCCTCGCCGGCCTGCAGGGCGGCGGTCATCGTCGCTGCTCCGGACGGTTCCACACCGAACAGGCGAGTGTCTGGCGACAGGTGCCGAAACGTGGTTGCCGTTCCGGAGATCAGGCCGCCGCCGCCGATCCCGACGACGACGGCGTCGAAGGCGCCGCCGTCCTCGAGCATCTCGAGGGCCATGGTGCCGTGACCGGCAACCAGCATGGGGTCGTCGAACGGGTGGACCAGCGTCAGTCCGCGCTCGGCCTGCAACTCGCGCAGCTTCTCGAAGGCGGCATGCACGTCTCCGTGAAGGACGCATTCGGCGCCGTACCCGCGCGTCGCCGCCACCTTTGCCGGAACCGCCGAGTCCGGCATCACCACCACCGCCTTCGTATTCAATCGCGCCGCCGCGTAGGCGACGCCCTGGGCGTGATTCCCGGCGGAGATCGTGATGACCCCGCGCTCGCGCTGCTCGGCCGACAGCGTCGCGATGCGGTTGAGCGCCCCCCGTGGCTTGAACGACCCCGTCTTCTGCAGGTTCTCGCACTTGAAAACCAGCTCGCAGCCGGTTGCCGTCGAGAGCGATCGGCTCCCGGTCAGCGGCGTCCGGTGGAGGTGGGCGGCAATGTGGTCGACTGCGGCGCGTACGTCGTCGATCGTCGGGTGTCCGGCGGAATTCATCCCGCCAGGCTACCGGTAGCCCGGACGCGGCGCGAGGTCGGACCTGCTGTCGCGAGGTCAGACCCTGGGCGGATCTTGATGTAGTATCAGGGCGCCGGACGCGGCTGTCCTCCGTCCGGTTCCCGACGATTTCTCACGGAGGATGGATCGATGTTGGCAGACCTGTTCATGACCCGCGGAAAGGGCTTCGCCGAGCAGCTCACCTACTGGGCCCACACGCACCTTCCGTTCGGGCGCTGGCGCAAGCCGACGGACGAGGTGATCGCGGACACCGTCAAGGAAGCACAGCGGTACGGCATCTCGTCGGCTTCCGTCGACCGGCGCCGCGCCTACCAGGTCGCCCGCATGATGGTCCCCAACCGCCACGGCGAGCACCTCCCCGACCTGACCCCGGACGCCTACAACCAGTTCAGCCCCACCAGTTGCGCGAAGAGCCATTCCGGGAAAAAGAAGATCGCCGGCCCCTCCGAGCGGCAGGCGCGGTATCGAGTCCACCCGCAAACGCTGGCTTATCTGCTGACGCCCACGGGCCTGGCCCGAATCGGCGTGGGGGGCTCGGCCCCGGGAACGATCTGCGGCGTGTCCACGACGGAAGCGGCGCCGCCGGCGGACGCCATTGCCGGCATCCTGCGGGACCAGGCCGGCGGCAAGGGCGGTAGCGAGATCGATCAGTTCGCCCGCGTCGTTGCCGGGCTGCGCGCAGGTCCGCCGAAGCAGGAAGAAGAGCCGGCTGCCGCCTGACCGGCGTCCGCCGACGGACGCGTCGAAGGAGCGTTGCGCATGGGGCGTCAGAAACCGCCGCTGATCCAGCCTGCCGCCGATCCGGAGCTGCCGGATCCCGAGGCCATTCCGGGGAGCGAGCCGACGGTGCAGGTGCAGCTTCAACGCATTCCGGTCACCCAGGCGCTCACCGACACGTCCTTCATCCCGGTGTGCGCGCCGGCTTTGTCGGGCAACGAGCTCGACTACGTGACCGAGGCCATCCGGACGAACTGGATCTCCTCCGCCGGCCGCTATATCCCGGAGTTCGAGAGCAGCTTTGCGGCTGCCTGCGACGCCGAGCACGGCGTAGCCTGCACCAACGGGACGACGGCGCTGCACCTGGCCATGGCCGTCCTCGACCTGCAGCCCGGGGACGAGGTCATCCTGCCGACGTTCACCATGATCGCGACACCGAATTGTGTTCGGTACACCGGCGCTACCCCGGTTCTCGTGGACAGCGAAACGACGACCTGGAATTTCGACCTCAACCAGGTTGCCGACGCAATCACGCCGCGTACCAAGGCCATCATGCCGGTTCATACCTACGGTCATCCCGTCGACATGGACGCGCTGCAGGAGCTGGCCGACGAGCACGGGCTATGGATCGTCGAGGACGCGGCCGAGGCCCACGGCGCCCGCTACAAGGGACGTCGCGTCGGTGGTCTCGGCGATGCGGCCTGCTTCTCGTTTTACGGCAACAAGATCATCACCACCGGAGAAGGCGGGATGATCACGACCAACAACGAGGAAATCGCCACGCTCGCCCGCAATCTCCGCGACCATGCGTTCTCCACCGAGCGGCATTTCTGGCACCGTTATATGGGCTTCAACTACCGCATGACCAACCTTCAGGCGGCGGTCGGCGTGGCCCAAACCGAGAAGCTCGACGATTACGTCGCCGCGCGGCGACGCAACGCCGCGTTGTACAGCGAGTTGCTCGCCGACGTCGAAGGCATCACCACACCCCCCGAGGTCGGCGACGTCGAGAACGTATTCTGGATGTACGGTGTTCTGGTCGACCCCGCGACTTACGGGCTCACCCGCAACCAGCTGCGCGAAGCTCTGGCCACACGCGGGATCGAGACCCGGACGTTTTTTATTCCGATCCACTACCAGCCGATTTACTTCGACCGGTACGAGGGGCAGTCGTTCCCCGTCGCCGAGCAGTTCTGCGCCGATGGCCTCTACCTACCTTCGGCATCCTCGTTGACCGGCGGGCAGGTTCGCTACGTGGTCGACGCGGTGCGCGAGATCAGCGAGGAAGCGCGAGGCTGAGCCGGGCGACGAGGGTGCGGCGGGACGAGCGCAAGAGCCCGTCACGCTTGCCACGCGCGACCTGAATACGGACCGCGACCTGAATCACGAAAGCGAAAGGACACGACGATGCCGAAGCTCTCCAGCAAGATGGTCGAAGAGCTCAATGCCCAGCTCGGGCGCGAGCTCTCGGCCGCGAACCAATACCTGGCCATGGCCATCTACCTCGACGAGCGCAGCTTGAAAGAGCTGTCCGGCTTCTTCTATTCGCAGGCGGATGAAGAGCGCGAGCATGCGATGAAGTTTCTCCACTACCTGATCGCCGCGAATGAGCGCCCGGTTATCCCGGCCATCCCCGAGCCGATCTCGGACTTCGAGTCGCTCGAGCAGATCGCCCAGATGGGTCTGGAGCAGGAGCAAGAGGTCACGCGCTGCATCCACGACCTCGTCGATCTGGCCCTGAGCGAAAAGGACCACACGACGAACCACTTTCTGCAGTGGTTCGTCGAGGAGCAGCTCGAAGAAGAAGCCACGTTCAACGAGCTCCTCGACGTCACCCGCCAGTCGGAGAACCTGCTGCTGGTCGAGCAGTATGTGTTCCGGCAGAAGCCGGGGGCGGGCGACGAAGGCTGACGGCAACCTCCGCGCTAGCTTTGCCGTGACAACACCGTAGCGGCTGCGCGCCGCAGCTCGTCCTCATGGCGAGGATCGTCGCCCCAGGGACCGCGACGGAGAATCAGATCTTCCACACGGACGACGGCTTCCGCTTCGGCGAAGCGGCGTACGGAGTCGGCCGCCTCGCCGCCGGGATCTTCGACGGCGCGCCGCAGGTTGGGCAGGGCCGCCGGGTCGGGGCGCACGGCGGCCTCGGCGATGGGCGGCAACGTCGGAAAGACCTGTCGCAGGGTTTCCTCGGCGACATCTCGTGCGGTCGTGTACTTGACGCCGGAGACGCTCCAGAAGCCGGCCGGCTCCCCGCTTGAATGCTTCCGGATCAGCGGCCGGTCCGCCAGCTCGGCCGAGCCGGAGGCGGTCGCCGGAAGCAGGCCCGCGTGCACACGCAGGACCGCGTCTCGGCGCAGGTCCAATCCGGGGATCGCGGCGTTCATCTGCGCGATGACGGTTTCGATTTGCTCCGCCGAAGGCGCCGCCGAGGTGGTGTCGTTGTCGCAGGGGAAGTGCGCCGTACCGGCGTAGGTATCGGAGCCCCGGGGATACATGAACCAGGTGTGGGCGCCCGGATCGGGAGCGGAAACGGCGACCGCGACGCTCGACGGCGGGGCACACGAGAACAACAGGTTGAAGGCCAGCGACGGTCGGAAGAGGGGCTCGTCTTCGGCCGTTCCCGGGGCCAGGCGGCGCGCTACATCGTCCGACCAAGGGCCGGCGCAGTTGACCACCGCGGTGGCCCGGAAAGAGACTTCGGCCGCCGGTTCGACGGCGAGGTCGCGTCCGATGACACCGCGGACGCGGCCGCCTTCCTGGTCCAACGCGCTCACCTCGACGTAGTTCAGGCAGCGGGCCCCATGGGCGCAGGCCCAGCGAAGTGTCTCCATCAGCAGCCGCTGCGAGTCCCGCATCACCGCGTCGTACCAGAATGCTCCGCCACGAAGGCCCTCCTGCCGGGCCCCGGGGAACAGCGCCAGCGTCTCCGGCACCGTCATCACGCCCCCCGAATCGAGGCGTCGATCCGAGCGGACGCCTTCGTTGCGCGTCCGTGACAGCAGGTGGTTCATTGCCAGCGCCATCCGGAGGATCGCCGGGCGACGAGCGCCCTGGCCGTACAGCGGCATCAAGCAGGGGAGGGGCTCGACCAGATCGGGAAAGTTGCGCAGAAACCAGCGCCGCTCGCGCACCGAGGTGCGGAAGCGAGCGAGGTCGAGTCGCTGCAGGTAGCGCAGGCCACCATGCACGATGCGATGAGAGTTCCAGCTGGTGGCGGCGCCGAAGTCGTCGCGCTCGATCAGCAGGGGGCGAAGCCCGCGGCGAGCCGCTTCCAGCGTCAGCATGGCGCCGTAGATACCGCCGCCGACGACGATCAGGTCGTGCTCGGCGCGCTCGCAGTCGGCGACGTCCCGGCGAAGGCCGCGCATGATCAGAGCAGCCCTTCGGCGCGATACCAGGCCGCCGTCCGTCCGAGGCCGTCCTCGAGATCGACCTTGGGCTCGTAGCCGAGAAGCCGCCGCGCCTTTGAAATATCGAAAGCGCGGTCCTTCTCGAAGAACTCGACGCGGCGTGGGTACAGCGGCGGGGCGACGCCAAGCAAGCGGCAGAGCCTCTCGCACACGGCCGAGGCGGCGTACACGGGGGCGTAGGGGAGGCGCAGCCGGGGCGGCGAGGTGCCCACGGCTTCGGCGATGGCGGCGACGAGCTCGTTCAACGTGGTGATGCGCGGGCCCGCCAACGTGAACACCTCGCCGATCGCTTCCGGGCGGCGCCCGGCGCGGACGATCCCGTCGACCAGGTCGTCGATGAACGTCAGGTGATAGAGCACCTCGCCGTTGCCGATCATGACGAAGCGGCCCCGGGAGATTGGGCGAAACAGCTTGAGGAAGCGGCGATCACCGGGCCCGTAGATCCCCGCCGGTCGAACGATGCTGATCGGCTCTCCGGCGGCGGCGTGCTCCAGCGCCACCATCTCTCCTTCCATCTTGCTCTGCTGATAGTGGTCTCCGGGACCGTACCGGTAGGTTTCGTCAGCCGGCGGATCGTCGATGTCTCCCTGGACCCCGACCGTCGAGCAGTGCACGAATCGGGCGACGCCGGCCGCCGCGGCCGCGTCCAGCAAGTTCTTCGTGGCGCCGACGTTGACGCGCCGGAATTCCTCGATGTCCGGGTGCTCGACGCGAAACGCGGCGGCGATGTGGTACACGGTCTCGAAGCCGACCAGCGCCTCGCGCACCTGCTCCGCGTCGCAGATGTCGACCTCCCGGCAGTCGACCCCGAGCGCCACGAGGTCGTCCGTGCGGCTGCCCACACGCACCCAGGCGACGACCGACTCGCCGTCGTCGACCAGGCGCCTGCACAGGTTCGAGCCGGTGAAGCCGGTCGCGCCCGTCACCAGGGTGGGGCTCACGGGCGCAACTCCGTCGGCGATGGGCTCATCGGCGTGACCTCGGGTTCACGACGGGCACCACCTTGCCTGCCAATCCTGCAACACCAGCAGGGCCCAGAGAACGTGGCTGTGGTTCTCGACCCCCGAAAGGTGTTCCCGCTTCAGCCGACTCACCTCACCGGCTTCGAAGAGGCCCTCGCGGGCGAGCCGGTCGGGAGCCAGAAGCTCCTCCATCAGCGGTCGGAACTCTTCGCCCAGCCAGGCCTTGATGGGGATGCTGAAGCCCTGTTTCGGTCGATACACGCACTCTTCCGGCACGTGCCTCGCCGCGACGCGCTTGAGCAGGACCTTGGTGTCGCGCCCGGCCACCTTCAGACGCTCGGGAACCCGGAAAGCCAGCTCCACCAGCTCATGATCGAGGTAGGGAACGCGGGCCTCGAGCGACACCGCCATCGACATGCGATCGACCTTTACCAGGATGTTGTCGGACAGGTAGCTCTTCATGTCGACGTAGAGGCCGCGGTCGAGCTCGCCGCGATCGCCCGCCCGGCGGGCGAGCTGAACGACATGGTCGCCGATCGGCGTTGCGCACGCAGCTCGCGCCTCGGGCGTGAGCAGGCGAGCGAGCATGTCGTCGCCGGCGAACAGCCGCCAGCGCGCGTGTCCCAGGTCGGCGTCGTGATCGAAGCCCTCGACGAAGCGACGCGCCATGTTGATGGCGCCCTTCTTCTCGGGCCGCGGCCGGAGGGAACGAATCAGCGGGTGGATCAGGTGGTCGCGCACCGGCTTCGGAATCAGCGACCAGCGGCGCGCCATCCGTTGCGCGACGTAGGTCTCGTATCCACCGAACAGCTCGTCGCCGCCGTCGCCCGACAGCGCCACTTTCACTTCGCGGCGCGCCAAGCGCGAAACCAGATAGGTGGGGAAGATGGAGAAGTCGCCGATGGGGTCGTCCATGAAGTACATCAGGTGGTCGAACAGCGCGACCACGTCGGGGCGGATGATCTCGTCCTGGTGATCGACACCGAGGTGGTCGGCCACGCGCCGGGCCCAGTCGAGCTCGCTGTAGCTCGGATCGTCGAAGCCGATCGAGAATGTCCGGGCGTCGCCCATGCCCGCGACCATCAGCGAGCTGTCGACACCGCCGCTGAGGAACGCCCCGAGCGGCACGTCCGCGACGAGCTGTCGCTGCACGCACTCGCGCACCTTCGCGTCGATGGCGTCTTCCCAGTCCGCCTCGGAGCGCGGCTCCGCTTCGTGACTCTTCGAGTCTCGGCCCGCCGACCCCGCCGGTGGCAGGTCCCACCAGCGGCGGGGCTCGACGACGGGCAGGACACCCCCGAGCTCGACGTCGATGAGCGCTCCCGGCTCGAGCTTGTGGACATCCTGCAAGAGGGTGCCGGTTCCGGGGACGTACTCCCAGGCGAGAAACTGCGCCACCGCATCGACGTTCAGGCTCGAGGTCACCAGCCCAGAAGCCAGCAGGCATTTGACCTCCGAGCCGAAGATCAGGTGATCGCCGCGCCGGGTCCAGTACAAGGGTTTGACGCCGATCCGGTCGCGCGCCAGGAGAAACCTCTTGCGACCGCTATCGTGCAGCGCGATGGCGAACATGCCGTTGAGCCGTTCGACGAAGCCCGATCCCCACTCCTCCCAGCCGTGCACGATCACCTCGGTGTCGGCGGCGGTGCGGAACTCGTGGCCGAGCCCCTCGAGCTCGGTGCGAAGCTCGCGGAAGTTGTAGATCTCGCCGTTGTACACCGTGCGGACACTTCCGTCCTCGTTGAAGATCGGCTGGTTGCCCCCCTCGACGTCGATGATCGAAAGACGCTGCATGCCGAGCCCGATACCGTCGTGCAGGTGAACGACGGCGTCGTCCGGGCCGCGGTGCTCGATGTGGCTGCACATCGCCCCGATGCGCTGGACGTCGATCGGAGCGCCCTGCGCGAGGGCGGCGATCCCGGCGATGCCGCACATCAGCCGCCAGCTCCCGCCGGGCCGGGGGCCACCCGATCGAACAGGCGTTGCATCTTTTCGCGATACGCCTCCGGCGAGTAGCTCTCGGCGTAGAGCCTCTGCGCGCCGGCCACGCGAGCGGCAACGGCATCGTGTTTCGTCAGGGCATCGATCAGCCCAGCGGCGAAGGACTCCGGGCGCGGGTCCACGAGGAAGCACTCGGCGTCGCTCAGAACCTGGGTGTGCGAGCCGATGCGTGTGGCCACCAGCGGCACGCCGCTGGCGAGCTGCTCGTAGATCTTCAGCGGCGTGTTGTCGCCGACGGTTCGAGGCGAGGTCAGCACGGTCGCGTCGACCGTCGCCTTCTGTGCCAGCGATCGCGATACCTGCCCGGCGAAGTGGCAGTCGGCGGCGAGACCGAGGCTGTCGGCCTGACGTTGAGCTGCCTGCACCTGTGCCGGCCGACCCCCGAGGAGCAACAGGAACGCGTCGGGGGCGTCGCGGCGGGCGAGGGCGAACGCCTCGAGGAGCATGTCGATGCCCTGATAGCTCTCGAACGTTCCGGCATACAGGATCACGCGGCGCTCGGACGAAAGGACGTCGAACCACTCGGGCGTTCGTTCGGCGGTGTCGTCGATGCCCTTCAGGCGGAGCGGGTCGAACAGCGAGTTCTCGATCAGGAAGTGGGCCTCGGGGTCGCGTACTCGTGGCAGCGCGTAGCTCGCCAGCGCTGGTGAGATCGTGATCACCGCATCGGCGTGCGCCAGGCACCCGTCTTCGAGCCAGGCGAAGAGGCGTACGAGCAGTTTCGATGAGGTGAAGCTGAAGTTGGTCAGTTGCTGGGACAGGATCGAATGCAGGTCGTAGATGAGCTTGTAGCGGAAGATCGGCTGCAGGAAGCGACACATGAACACCGCTTCCTCGTGCGCGTGCACGACGTCGTAGCGATGCCTGACCATCATGCCGAGCGCGTAGACGAAGATCCAGATGTCGAGGAACGCCTTCAGAAAGGACGGCCCGACCTTCACCTGGCCGAGCCAGCGAAACGCCGGGATGCGGACGATGCGTACCCCCGGGATGTCGGCGTCCACGCCCTGCCCGTAGGTCAGAAGGTCCACCTGGTGCCCCATCTCGGCGGTCACCAGGGTGCGGTAGTAGACGCTCAAGGGCGTTCCTCGGGGGGAGAAGAACGGTTGGGGCGCGACAGCGAGGACCTTCACGTGGCCGGCTCGGGGGCGTTGGCTCGCTTGCGGCGTTGCATCGCCAGCTGGTCCCGGGCGAAGGCAGGCAGGCGCTCGTAGCGGCCGAATGTCGACGGCTGCGCATCGAGCGCGCGCAGGGCGGCGAGCACGGATGCGGCGGGCCGGGCCCGGTCGATCTCGGCGAGAAGGTGGAGGCCGCAGCGCCCGGGCTTGCCTTCCTGTCCGCTCAGGGGCAGGGGATCGCTTCCGGGAAGCACGAAGACGCCGTTCTCGGCGGCGCGGGCGAACAGAGGCGGACGCGGCGCGAGCCGGGGCCGTCCGGCGTTGTCGCCGACGAACCACGTCCCCGGGCTGCCTGCCGCGAGTAACTGCGCCAGCAGGCGTCCGCGCGCAAACCACCACTTGCCGAACCCCCACGGGACGACCGGAACGCCGTTGTTCTCAATGACCGAATCGCGTGCGCGCTGCAGTGACATGCCATCCGGAATGGGCGTGCGGCAGCCGAGAGCGAGTACCTCCAGGCCGTCCCGGGTGACGATCTGACGACCGGCGATCAGCAGGATGCGTCCCTGGGGCGGAACGGTCTCCCCGGGCGGCAGCGCCCACAACGAGTTGTCTTCCTCCGTGGAACGGAAGGTCCACTCGTTTGCCGGGGCGGGATTCGTGCTGGAGATCGCCGCGAGCTCGCCGAAGACGTCCACGCCGGCACTCTCGGTGAACATCAGCCCGCGGCCCACGGTTTCCGGCAGGCCGAGCTCGCGCGCGCCCGCGGCCAGGTTCCGTCGCGCGGCGTCGAAGAAGGCGGGGCGCGAGAATCCTTCGTGGTAGTGCACGTGGGCGTCGAGGAGGACCTCGGCGTAGGCTACGCTCATTCGGCCTCGTACGGGTCGATGTCGGGTCGGATGAGATCGACGCAGGGGGGCGACTAGCGGCGGATCGTCGGGCGGTGCGACGAGCGCTATTGTAGCGTAAGCCGCCATTCATCCGAGCCGGCGAGGAGTGCACCATTCCCATCGACGCGACATTCTCCGGGGAACCGGCCTTGGCCTGGCTGCTCGGCCTGGCCGTCGTGTTCCGCGTCGCCGGCTCGGCCGCGCGGCAAACCGACATCGGGCTGGCGCGTCCCCTCGGCTGGTTGCTCTGCGCCGTTGCCGCCTGGCTCGCCGGCGCCGCCGCCGGCGGCTTCGCGCCCATCGGCGCGGCGCTCGCCGTCGGTCTGCTCTTCGCGCTGTTGGACCACCACGACATCCGATGGCCGGCCGTGGCTCTCGGCGATGTCTCCCTGGTCCTGGCCTGCGCCTGGCTGTCGATTCCCCGCCTGTCGGCGTTTGCCACGGTGGGGGTCGTCGCCGGTGTGGTCGCCGGCGGCGGCATGATCGAGCGTTTCGTCGCGTCCACGTCGCCGCGCCTCCGGAGCGTACTGGTCACACTGCCGGTGTTGCTGTGGGTCGGCCACACACTGGCGTTCCCCGAGGCGAGGGACGAATTCGAACGCGACAGCTGGCCGCAGGTTCGGGCCGCCATGGGCCCGTTTTTCGCCCTGGCGCGGGCCGACGTCGGCCGCCCGGTGGTGCTGGAGACCGGGTCGATCGCGTGGCTGACGCTACCGTCGGGACCGCCACCCCATCGGCCGGCCCTGTTCTTCCACGGCGCCGACGGAGACGGCGCCTATCAGCGCGGCGGGCTCTTTCTCCGCCGTGCGCTGGTGAGCCTGGGGTTCGCCGTGCTGGCGGTGGACGAGCGCGGCTTCGGGGGCAGCCCGCCGCCCACGGACCTTTACGAGCTCGAGAGCTGGGACCCGGAGCCCACGGCGCTGGCCGCAGCTCGCTATCTGGATTCGTTGCCGGAGGTCGAGGGCAGTGTGTTCGCGCTCGGCCACTCGATGGGTGCGACGCGGGTTCTTCGATTCATCGATCAATGGCCGGGAGCATCCGCCGGGGCCATTCTGGGTGCGACGGTGATGCCGCCCGCGGAGGAAGACGAGCGATTGTACGGCAGGTTCCTGAACGACTTCGACGTCGAGGAATCGGGCCTGACGCCGGAATTCGTCCTTTCCGTTCGGCGCAGCTACTTCAACAACGACGCCGCGGCCGGCGCACTCTTCGACGGGCATCCGCCGATCCTGTTTCTGCGCTTCACGTTCGACTACGAGAACATCATCGCCGGGCGCGAAGAGCTTTTCGAGATGATCCCGGGAAGCAAGGTGTCGTGGGAATTGCGGTCCGATCACCAGTTTGCGTCTTCCCGCGTCGCCGGCATGCTCGGCGGTGATTGGCGCATCCTGCGGCGCCTGCAGGTCGGCCTGGGGCGATTCATCGACGGCCGGGACCCGGCCACCGGCGACCCGATGAGGTTTGCCCCGCGGCGATAGCTCTGGCCCTCAGAGCAGCCGGCTGACGATCGCCCAGTAGCCGCGCAGGATCGCGTTGAAGAGAGCTGACGCCGCCCGCACCCACCCGGACGCGAGCGGCCCGCCGCCGGACAGGCCGCTGGCGTCGAGATACACCGAATCCGGGCGCCGCCGCGTCGCCTGAATGCGCCGACGGGTTTCACCCAGCTCCGAGCGCCCCCGCCATAGGTCGCCCAGAGCCCGGAGTTGCACCCCGCTCAGGCCCTTGAGGAGGAATACACCCGAAAGGGCGATCTCGAACAGCAGCAGCACCGGTGCGAGCAGCAGCAAGGTCCGCCCGGCGTACATCGTCAACAGAAAGCGGTAGCGATTGCGGATCTGGCCTTCGGCTCGCGCGTAGCCGTGCGCCGGGACCGGGTGGTAGGAGAGGGCGCGGGAGACGTGCAGGGACTCCAGTCCGGCGATCGCCCCGCGGATGTAGAAATGAGCGTCGTCCGCCCAGGCGAAATCGTATCCGTCGTCGAAGTCGCCGACGCGTGCTGCCAGCTCACGATCGATCATGGCGATGCCTCCGGGGACGGTGGGCCGGAGCACGTCGTCCGCTGGCAACTCCCGGACCGTCTTGCCGCGATCGCTGCGGCCCGAGACGGCGAGAAAGTGCACCCGCCCCACATCGTTGTGGACAATCTCCGGCTTCTCGATGTAGACCATCCGCGGCGTCGTCGCGAGGACGTTTGGGCGCGAGCGCATGGCGCTCAGCAGCCGGGCGGGGCAGTCGGGTTCGAGCACCAGGTCGTTGTCCAGCAACATCAGGTAGCGGGTCTCGGCGTGGGCCAGGGCGTAGCTGCGGACGCGCTGAACGTCGCCGTCGTCGGCGGTGTGTCGCAGGTCGAGCTCCGGATACGTCGTCGCCACCCACTCGCGGCTGCCATCGGTCGAGCCGTTGTCCAGCACCATGATCCGCTTGCGCTCGTCGGGGATCTGCAGGAGGGCCTCGAGTGTCGGTCTCAGGACGTTCATCCCGTTGAAGTTGATCACCGCGATCGTGTACGCCGGGAGGTCCCGGGAGCCGTCGGGTTCGGGCGCGCGATCCATCAGCCAGCCGCGTCGGCGCCCGGGTCGCGGCGAAGCAGGGTGACCCGGTACATGTCGCGCGTGTCGTCGGTCACGATGCTCATGCCGGCTGCGTCGACGAACGCGCCATGGACCGTCTTGGCGCCGAAGTCCTTGTACTCCAGGCCCTGCTCGTCGTCGTGAATCGAGCGTGAGTGCACCAGCAGCAGGTGGCCGCCCGGCTCGAGCGCCCCGAGGATCTTTTCCACTGCATCGTCGAACTCGCTCAACTGCACGTAGATCAGCACCTCGGAGCAGACGACGAGATCGAAAGAGCCGGGTAGGGGCTCGGCGACGATATCGAGCTGACGAGCACGGACGTTCGTCAGGCTATGGAGTCGCGTCTGGGCCCGATCGAGAGCCCGCTGCGAGAGGTCGATCATCAACAGATCGTCACACTGGGCGGCGAGCCGCTCGGCAAGCAGGCCCTCGCCACCGCCGATCTCGAGAGCGCGGGCGAAATGGAGACCGTCGACGGCCGCAATCGTGCGGTCGCGCTTCTCCTGCTCGACCGGGTCGCGGGCGATCTCGTACGGGTCCTCGCTCCGGTAGATGTGCTCGAAGTAGCCACGCACGAACGTCCGGTTGTCGCGCATGAGGCGGCGGCCCAGCCGGGTGATCGCGTGTCTGAACGTGCCGAGGAGTCCGATGGCGGCGCCCTGCGGATTGCTGTTCGAGGGGGAGAAACCGGGATTCGATACCGGCCGCTCATGGTAGCAGTCCGCGGCGGCGGCATGGCCTGCCGCGGGCGCTCTCGGGGTGGCCCCATCGCGGTCGTGGGCTGCTACCCTCTCGGCAACGCACATGGAAATTCCGGTCTTCTGCTACCACAACGCCATCGCCGACAGCCTCGAGCGGGACCTCGCTTTTCTCGCTTCGAACGGCTACCAGACGCTCGTGGCCAGCGAGATTGTCGATATCCTCGTCGGCGCCGCGGAGCCTCCCGACAAGCCGGTCGGCCTGACTTTCGACGACGGCCTGCCGAGCGTCCAGACGGTCGGGCTTCCGCTGCTCGAGAAGTTCGACGCGAGAGCCACGGTGTTCGTGATCACCGGCCTGACGCCGGAAGGAAGCATCGGGGCCGGCTCGGAGACGGAAGCGGGCGTGGCGGCGTCGCCTGTTCTGGGCTGGGACGATCTGGCGTCGCTGCGCGACGGCGGCCGTTTCGAGGTCGGCTCGCACGGGCACCGCCACAACCCTGTTCATGTCGTTGCTCAGGACGGCGAACCTGTGCGCCTCGATGACTACGCCCGAATCTACGACGTGCCGGTGCCCTACGGCCCGACGTGTGACGCTGCCGCGATCCGCGCCGTCGACGGGAGTCCCGGGCGCCCGGCGAAACCGCTGTTCGAGGCCGAAACCGTGCTCGTCGACGGCGAGGTTGCCCCGGCGGTCGACCTGATCCGCGCTGACCTTCGGGCGTCCCGCGAGCTACTCCGAGAGCGGCTCTCGGTGCAGCGGCCCCACCTTTGCCTGCCCTACGGACGCGGCAACGAGGGCATGCCGGAGTGGGCCCGGGAAGCCGGCTTCGAGTCGATCTTCTGGTCTCGTCGGCCGGACCGCGAGGAGAACGCCCCGGGCGATGACCCCTACCGAATCGTCCGGCGCAAGCACGACTACGTGCGCCGCCTCCCCGGACGCGGTCGCCGGTCCGTGGTCGACCTGGTCCTCTCCAAGGTGACCCGAAGATTGACGGCGAATCCCTGGGAGTAGCGTCGTGCAACGCCTTGCCGAGCGCGCCCCCCTCCTCAGCCGAGAACCCGACGCATTTTCGTGATACGTGGAACCCCTTATCCGAATTCTCTATGATAGAACCGCGTGCATGAGCGAGAGGGTTGGGCAGCTGTTCTACGTTTCCGGCTTGCCCGGATGGAGGAAGAGGCCCATGAAGTCACGTGTCCCCGTAGCATTCGCGATCGCAACCCTGCTGGCTGGCGGCTTCGTGGTTCCCGCGTCCGCGCAGCATGCCGAGTATTACGTTCTGGATGGGAACGGCGGAGTTCACGCCGGCGGCGGCGCGCCCGTCATCTTTCCGGCGCCGCCCTACTTCGGGTTTGACGTCGCGGTCGACATCACCGTGGTGCCGAGCGACGGGGACCCGGCGGACGGTGACGGCGTACTGGTGCTCGACAGCTTCGGTGGCGTACACGTCGGCGGCACGCTCGCTGTCGATCCTCCGCCGGTCGACACGCCGTACTTCGGCTTCGACATCGCCCGGGCGATCGTGCACCGGAACAGTTCGGTGACCTACGGAGTCGGCGTGACGGCGGCCGGGAACATGTCGCCTTCGTCACGGGGAGCCGACACGGTCTTGCGACTCGGTGCGGGCAAGTACAGCGTCGTCTTCGGCCGCGATATCTCGACGTGCCAGCGTGTTGCCTCGCTCGGGAGCGTCGACAGCATCGCGCGCAATGCATACAACGGCGAGGTCGGCGAGGTGTTCACGTACCTGACCGATGGGACGAATCAGGGACGCGAGATCATCGTCGTGACCCGCGACGGCGGTGGCTCGCTCGCCGACCGAGACTTCTTCGTCATCCTGCTTTGCTGAGCCGGCGGCTGCCGAGGGCCTGCAAGACCCGATCGGGCGAGCGACTTGCGCCACCGTCAGCACCGCCGGACCATGGTCCCGGAATCGTTCCGTGACCCGATGGAGACCTCGAGATGACGAAGCTGGATCACCGCTCTCTGGCGGCGGAGCTGGAGTCGCTGCTCGCGCTGGGCGCGACACCCTTGGCGATCACGTTCTCGGACGCAGCGCCGGAGGGCGTCGAGCCGTTTGCGGGGACGGCCCCCGAGCCCACCGAGGACGGCAGGACGGGCACCGTTCCGGCGGGCTGCGCGTTCTGGATGGAGGGTGTCGACGCGACCTTTTCGACCACCGCGGAAGACCATGGCAACTGCAGCGTCGGCAGCGTCACGCATGGGTTCAAGACGTTCGACGACGTGGCGGGCAATTCCGATGTTGCGGCCCTGCTCGAGTCGGGTTGGGTCACGGGCGAGATGGTGCCGCAGATCCCGGTTATTACCGAGCGGGCGAAGTTCGTCACCTACGGGCCACTCGCCGACACGACGGTCGATCCCGACGTTGTGTTTCTGCGGCTCAACGCGAAGCAGGCGATGATTCTCTCGGACGCGCTCCCGGACCTGCAGTTCGAGGGCAAGCCGCAGTGCCACATCGTTCCGATCGCGAAAGAGGCGGGGAAGGTGGCCGTCAGCGTTGGGTGCATGCTCAGCCGCGTGCGCACCGGTATGCCGAGCGCCGAAATGACCTGCGCCATTCCGGGTGCGCGGCTCGAGGAGGTGGTCGAGAGACTTCGGACCACTTGTGCGATCGACGGAACGGTGGCCGCGTACGCCAGCCAGGATGCCGCACGCTTCGACTGAGGGGGACGGCAAGGGGCGCGCAGCCCACCTTCGGCAGCCCGCCCCAGCGCGCCGTCCATCGCCAACGCGAATCCCGGGCCGCGCCCAGAGTCAACGGCGTCGTAAAACAGCGATTTCGCGAACCTAGTCCGCGTCCGGGGGCACGAGAATATGGACTTCCGTCGGTGCGGCGACCGACACGCTGCGCTCGATACGGGGGCTGCCGGGGCTCTTCGCGGCCACATCGATCAGGTAGGCGCCCAACGCTCGCACGTGGTGCGACTGTTTGCCCATGTCCTTGATCTCGTCGAAGACCAACTCGATGATTCCCGTCGAAGCGTGATCCTCCGCCACGGCAACGGCCAACGCCGCCATGCCTTCGTTGAAGCGCTCGAGGTCGCCGATCATCTTGCTGTTCAACTTCGCCAGACCGGCGAACGTCGCCCATTGCCGGGTGAGGAACTCGAGCTCGACCACCCGCAGCTCCTTGTGCGGTAGCGGCATGTCTTCGAAATGGGCCACCGCCCGGGCCGAGAGCTGGTCGGGCGCCTGATCGGGGTCCTGGAAGTAGCTCCGCCAGAGGGGCTCGTAGAGCTCGCGTCGCACGTCGACGTCGCGGCGGCCGGGGAAGTTCTTCATCCAGGGCATCGCGGCACCGTACGCCGGAGCAAACGCCGTCAGCGCCGCGGATCCGAGCTTGGGGAGCATGGCCCGGAGCGCGGTGTCGTCGATCCTCATCTGGACCGTGATGTCACACTCCTGGTCGAGGAGAGCACGCAGCCGCTCGGCGAGATCGTGGTGCTGCGGGAACGGGCACACTCCCCACACCGCGCCGGCGTCGAGGAGCTTCGAGATCGCCTTCTCGGTCAGCCGCTCGCGCCGCTCCCAGGTGAGCGCCAAGCCGAGCTCGAACTCCGACAACCGGGGTGCGTCGCGGGCGGCGAAACGCGGCATGTCCGCGCGAAAGTCGAGCGACCACTCGAAGGATTCCTTTGCCCACGAACCGGAATAGGAGCGCAGACCCTCGTACGCGAGCCGGACCCGGCCGGCGTCATCCTCGTCGCGCGTCCGGGTGATCTCCTGCCGGTCGCTCCCGAACACCGACCAGGCGCCGATGCCGAGGGTGAAGCCCCAGCTCTTGGCCGTGCCGAGCCGAGCCCGGCGCAGGTAGGACTCCAGGGCGACGCCGTCGCGATCCTTCTGGATGTCCTCCAGCAAGCCGGTCACGTCACCGCGGATGAGCTTCCCATGGTGGCGCTCGAAGCGATCCTCCGACAAGGTCGCCTGCAGCAGGCTCGCGCGGGTCGAGATGCGGTTGTACTCGTAGCGAAACCCGATGCTGATTCGCTGCCGTGCGATCGCGGCGATGGTTTCTTCAATCTCCACCTCGATTTCGTCGAGCCGCTCCTCGACGCTGGCGAGCAGGTCGCCGAGATCGCCGAGCCCGTCCGGGACCGCCGGGTCCATGCCCAGCGCCTTGAGCAGCCGGAGAAGCAGGGCGGCCTGCTGGGAGTTCAGCTGCGCCACCGGTGGTGCGAGGAGGGCGCGAAATTTGGCGTACGGCGCACCGACCGCCGCCTCCAGGACGGCGTGCAGCGCGCCCTCGATCTGCTCGGGATCGGCGAACTCGACCCTGGCCGCGGCCTCGATGGCCGCCCCGGTGCGTCGTCGCTCGGCCTTGCGGACGGCGACGCGTATACCGTCGCGGTGCACCCGTGAGAAGGCGATGACGAAATCGTCCTCGATGCTCACCTCGGCCGACAGGGTGAGTCCCGCCGACAGCCTCAGCGGAATGACCTGGCCGGCGCCGAAGAGCGCCCCGACGTTGCCGAACTGCGAGGCGAAGATGTCCGACCAGGAGATCTCGAGGCCGACGGCCACCGTGCCGACGAACCGCATCGCCAAGGCTTCGCCCGAGCGCATGCCGAGGACGTGCTCGGTCGCCAGGGCGGAACGCGGGAAGCTCAGGTCGCTGAGGATCGTCGCCACGGCGACGTTGTCGCGGGCATGCCGGCGATAGTCGAGGAGGCGCAGCTTGCGGTCGAGGTCGAACGCGAAGCCGAGCTGATCGAGGCTGACGTTGGAGCCGGTGCCGAGCTCGGCGGTGAGGGCATACTTCAACCAGGCGCTGTTTTCGTCGAGCTCTACCTGAGGCTGCAGCAGGCGTTCCAGATCGGGCTCACCGGCGGCCGCGAGTATGCCGTCGGCGTCGATGTCCTCGACCCGATTGAACGCCGTGACCTCGCCCGAGACCCCGGCCCGAACCGAGGCCTTGACCTTGGGTGTGGTGCCGCGCGTGAAGCTGAACGGCGTTCGCACGTCCGCCCGCACAAGGTCCTTGGGGAGGTCTTCCAGCGGCTTGCCGGCGTGGTCGCGGATCAGCTCGCCGAACCCCTGCAGCTCGACGCCGCGCTGCTCGGGCGTCAGGGGTGGGTCGCCCGCCGTCAGGTGCCAGTCCCACAGCTCGGGCAAGGCGACCTGGGTTTGTTCCGGCTCCTCACCGGCGATCTTGCGGGCACCGAAATCGAAGAGCAGCTCGACCGGGTCGACGGGGATCTTTCCGATCAGCCCGGGGTCGAACGGCGGCTCTTGGAACGCCGGTGCCTGCGGGATGTCGGCGCGCGGCGCGTCCAGATCGAGCACTTCCGACAGGCTGCGGATGCCGCGGTCGGCGCGCACGTTGACCTCGTGGGAGTAGCCGCCCTCGCCCGGAGCGAAGCGCTCGGCGACGAGTTGCAGGAACGATGTGTGGCAGAGGTTGCCGCTGTAGACGCGGCCCTTCGACACCAGCGGAGAGATGACCAACCCGGGGACCCGTGGCCCGGTGGTGATGTACGGCTCGTACTCGTTGTCCGGTGGGCTGTAGCCGATCTCGAGCGGCGGGACGTGGTCGTAGAAACCGCCGTGCTCGTCGTAGGTGATGATCAGCATGGTCTTTTTCCAACGCTCGGCGTTGCCGGTGAGGCCCGCGTACAGGCGGCGCTGCAATGCCTGGCCGAAGCTCACCGGCGCCGGTGCGTGGTCGTCGTTGCGCGGGCGGCCGCCGAGCAGCGGCCCGGCCTCGAACGCCGGGTCGACGAAGATCACCTGCGGGAACGCATCGTCCGGCTCGTTCAGCACGTCGTCTGCCAGCTGGTCGAAGGGGCGGAACAGATCCGTGTCGAACATCACATCGAGACGGCCGAGCAAGGCGTAGAAGGGAAGACCGTCGTAGTAGAAGCGCCAGCGAATGCCCCGGCGGGTGAGCCAATCGGTCACCAGATTGTCGGACGGTACGATGCGGAACTCGACGTCTTCCACACGCGAGCGGCCGGCGAGCGACATCAGCTTGTTGGGCGGCGTGCCTGTGGGGAGCGACGAGAACCAGCGATCGCAAACGGCGTAGTTTTCGGCGAAGAATGTGCTGATCGGTACGTCTTCCGCCGGCAGGATTCCCATCGACGGCGGCTCGTCGGTATCGTCGGCGGGGCGGTACTCGAAGTAGCCTCGGGCGAAGCCGTTCATCTCGTAGCGACCGGTGGCCGGCGAGAAAGCGAGCTGCGTCGGCATGTGCTCGCGATTGTGGGGTACGTCGGAGTCGAGGCGACGGTCGCGCATGTCGAACGGGTGGAAGGTGCGCCCGTCGTGCGGGTTGGCGTACTTGTCCTGTGTGAGCGGCGCTTCCAGGCCGTCGACGTCGGGCATCCTCCCGGTCAGGCTCAGGTGGCCGAGCATGTGGTCGAACGACCGGTTCTCCATCATCAGGAAGACGATGGTGTCGACGAGGTTCAAGTCGGCCATGGCCCGCCTCTCCCTTGTCCCCGAAGCGGCATGGTGCTCGTTCGCCGCGAAATCGACGCCTGACAACGTCGCGTCTTTTCTACACCCTGGCGAAACGGGTGTATAGCAGGCCAGCCCCGATGAGGGCCTGTAATGGCTGGCACATGAGCCCGCAGCCCGCGCCGAAACCCATCCCGAGCGCCGCGCAAATCAAGTGTGAGAGACGCGGTCGTGCCTCCGTTGTTGGCAGGCCTGCCGGAACCGAGCCGACCGCTCTCGGGCGCACGAACCGCGCCACGACCATGTGCTTCGAAGTTGTCGCGTTTGATACGGCGCGCCGCGATCTCTCGCCGCGGTCCGCCCGAACCAGGAGCAGAACGATGAAGAAGTTCTTCGCCCTCGCCGGCCTGCTGGCCCTCGTCCTCGTGCCTTCCGCCTCTCATGGCGCAGGTGGAAGCTCACAACTGTCCGAGACCATCGCCTCCACGGCGGCGGGCGAGAATCAGCCCGCGGCCGCCGATGCGTGGGCCGTCGATCGAGCACACACGGAGGTCAACTTTTCCGTGACCCATTTCTTCACCCCGGTGACCGGTAGCTTCGACGATTTCGAGGTCACCCTCGAGTACGACGCCGACAACCCGGAGAACAGCGCCGTGACGGCGCGGATCGCCGTGGCAAGCGTCAACACCGGCAACGAACGGCGCGACGACCACCTGCGCACGCCCGACTTCTTTGCCGCCGAACAGCACCCGTACATCACCTTCGAAAGCACCTCGGTGAGCGAGCGGGATGGCCAGTTGATCGCTCGCGGTCCGCTGACCATTCGCGGCGAGACCCGCGAGGTCGAGCTGCCCATCAAGCTCCTCGGCATACAGCCCATCCCCGAGGAGATGCAGGAGATGCTCGGTGGCGCCAAGAAGATCGCCAGCTTCGCCTCCAACCTGACGATCGACCGGGGGGACTTCGGCGTCGGCACAGGCAACTGGGCCGCCACGCTGGTGGTGGGCGGCGAAGTCGACATCGAAATCCTGGTCGAGGCCCACCAGCGTTGACGACCCGGAGGCGACAGCGCCCGGGGGGCTGCCCCCTGGCCCGAGCGACTTGCTAGCGGCGAATTCCCTCGATCGGCCGTAGTTCGGCGCGGCGGTTCTGCGCCCATGAGGACTCGCTCGAGCCCACCACGGCGGGGTCTTCCTCGCCGTACGAAACGATCTCGATGCGGTCCGGGGCGACCCCGAGCGACGTCAGGTACTGCATCGTAGCGCTGGCGCGGCGCTCTCCGAGCGCCATGTTGTACTCGCGGGTGCCGCGCTCATCGCTGTGCCCGGCGATCAGAACCCGGGAATGAGCGCTGGCGCGTAGCAACTGCGCGTTCGCTTCCAGCTTCACCCGCTGATCCGGGCGGATCTCCGACTGGTCGTAGTCGAAGTAGATGGTCTGCAGTATGCCGTCTTCGGCCAGGTCCGCGAGTCCCAGCGTTTCGCCTCCCGGTGTGGCGTCATTCCATACGCCCGCCTGGAGGGGTTCGGGGTCTTGTCTTTGCGCCGGCGGCCGTTCGACTCGCGGCGGTTCCGCCGCGAGATCGGGCGTCGGCGCGGTGCCGGCGGCGTCGGGCTTCACGCACCCGACGACCCCTACGGCGAGGATGAGTGCGACGATCGCGATGGCTCTGCCGGGTGCCGCCGCGCCGGTTCGGTGTGGACGTCGAAGAAGTTGCATCGGTTGCTCCCTCCGTTCGGTAAGCGCCTCCCGATGGGTCCGCCCTCCATGGAACACGTCATCGAGTAGGACGCCCGATCGTTCGTGATAGTCGAGGGTCATGAGCGCGGGGGTCCGGGCGGCACGCCCGCGGGCCCGCGTTCGGTTCGAGCTGTTGAATCGCGGACCCGGCAAATTGGATTCGTACCGCGCAGGCACCTACGACGTTTCGAAAGGCCGCCTACACGTTCTCGTCAAGCAGAATTCGGTCGGCCGAAGGCCGCGGTGCTCGGCCCGGACTGCCTACAAAGATCGGTAACCCGGCGATTGCGGCACGCCCTTTGCTCTTTCCAGGGTCAGGCTCCCCGCCAACGTCGTTGCGTCGCCCGAGTCCCTAGCGGACAACCGCCGGCGCGACGGCCGAACCTGGAGGGACGAAAGCCATGGCGCTTTCCAACCGCTGGCGAAGAGCTACGACGATAGCCTTCGCCGTAGCGTTTACTTTGATGCTCGTGCTGCCGGCGCAGGCCCAGCGCGACACGGGGGTTATGAACGTCCGGGTGGCCGACCCGGACGGCGTACCGCTGCCCGGCGTGACCGTTGTCGCCAAGGGCCCCGTCGGAACGCAGACCCAGTTCACCGGAATCGACGGAACTGCCCGCTTTCCCGGCCTCTACCCGGGTGCCGGGTATACGGCCACGTTCTCCCTCGACGGCTTCACAACGGTGATCCGGGAGGGCCTGGTGATCCAGGCCCAGCGGACGACGGCCATCGAGATCGAGATGGCGCTCGCCACCGTGGAGGAGACGATAACCGTCGTGGGTGAGAGCCCGATCGTCGACGTGAAGAGCACCAACGTCGCGGGCCTGTACTCCGACGATCTGATCGACAGGACGCCGACGGCATCCGGCCTGTGGGCCGGCGTGCTCGACCACGTCCCTGGCGTAATGAGCTCGCTGGACGTGGGCGGCGGCGACTCGGGGCAGCAGACCTCGCCGCGCGCCTGGGGCTCGCAAACGACCAACAACACCTACAACGTCAACGGCGGGGATACGACCGATCCCGTGTCGGTCGGCGCCTCGGCGCCCTATTTTTCGACCTCGTCGTTCGAGGAGGTCTCCGTTTCGCTGGCGGCGCAGGACATCGAGATCAAGACCCCCGGCGTGAACATGAACATGGTGGTGAAGTCCGGGTCGAACGACTGGCACGCCGGCGTGAAGTACTTCTACGAGGGGGAGTCGCTGGTCTCGAGCAACGTCGACGCCGACCTCGAGGCGCAGGGCATCACCGAAGGTACGCCCAACGAATTGCTCTCCGATCTCGACATCCAGGGGGGCGGGCCGATCTGGCGCGACCGTGCCTGGTTCTTTGTCGACTACTGGGATTTCGAGATCCGCAAGGTCGTCCTCGGCCTGGAGGAGCGTGATCGCACCCGGCTGCGCGACTGGACGGTGAACATCAACGCGCAGGTCAACGAGAACAACAAGATCTCCGGCCGGTACATCAACACGCTCAAGTACCGCAACAACCGCGGAGCGTCCCGCAGCCGCCCGTACCTGGGCCGCATCCAAGACATGCCGACGGTCGTGCCGCAGCTGCAGTGGCAGTCGGTGATCAACCAGAACATGTTCTCCGACATCCGCTTCTCGACGGTGCGGAACGATTTCCCGCAGTTCCGCCGCGACGGCAACAGCCCCGAGGCTGGCGTACCGTATCAGGACTGGTCGGCCACCTGGGACTTCGACCTGAGCAACTACGTCCGGCGTCCGAGCAATCCGACGTCCGAGCATCTGGACAACCGCGACACGGACAACCTGAACGGCTCGGTTTCCTGGTACGCGACCGGCGAAGACATCAGCCACGACATCAAGTTCGGCGGCAGCTACACCTGGATCAACTATTCCTCGCCGTTCAACTACCCGAACGGGTACCGGCGCTACGTTCGATCCGGACGGGTAGGGGATCCGAATCACGATCCGACCAACAACCCCGCATGGGCCGACGGTGTTCCCGTCGAGGTGCGCATCTACAACGCGCCGATCGCGTGGGGTGAGCGGGGGCCGGACTTCGCCGGCGCCAGCCCGGACTGCTTCGTGCTCAACGGCGATTGCTGGAACCCCGACAACGCCTTTCACATCAAGGGGCGCGCGGCGGGACTGTTCGTCCAGGACACCGTCACGGTGGCCAACCGGGTGACGATCGTCGGCGGCCTCCGCTGGGATCACGCCTACAACTGGAACCCGGCGCAAAACCGGCTGGATTCGCCCTGGTGTGGCCAGCCCGACGGGCTCCGCAATCCGGAGTTCTTCTGCGGCGGCACGTTCGGCGCCCAGGAGCGTCCGTTCACCTGGAGCGACATTGTTCCGCGTATCGGCGTGATCTACGACATCGTCGGCGACGGCCGCTGGGCGGCGAAGTTCAACTATTCGCGCTACGCCGAGGCGCTGGGCACGCGCTTCGCCGGCAACACGAACGTCAACGATGTGGCCTACGAGGACTGGAACTGGTTCGACCCGAACGGCGACGGCCTCTTCCAGTTCGGTGAGCAAACGACGTTCCGCTCGCAGAGCATTCCGGGCCTCGGCACGACGGTCGACCCCGACCTGACGTCGCCGTTCGTCAACGAGATCACTGCCGGCCTCGAGCACGAGCTCGTCGACGACATCCTGGTTTCGGTTACCGGGATCTGGCGCGGCATGGACGGCGATACGGGCTCGGTCGACATCGGCCGTCCATGGGGTCCGATGTTTGCTACCGACGCCTGCCGCGAGCTCTGCGAGCCGGTGCTGCCGTACGGTGAGGAGCCGTGGTTCCCGGTGCAGACGGTCGATCCGGGTATCGACGGCATCATCGGGACCGCCGACGACGGCGGCCCGGTGACCATCTACGGGCTGATCACCGAGAATCCCGACCTTCGTGGCACCAACAATCGGTTGTCGACGAACGTCACGAAGTTCGGATTCCCCGGCAAGACGGACTACAAGGGCGTCTCGCTGGCGGTCTCGAAGCGCTGGGCCAACAACTGGCAGTTGCTCGGCTCGTACGACTACGGCCGCGGCTTCCAGCAGGGCAACGACTACCGGAACCCGAATCGTGCCTTCAACAACCGTGACCAGGAGATGTTCGGATCGCGTCCGCACAACTTCAAGGTCACGGCCAACTATCTGTTCGCCGAGCCGATCGGCGTCAACCTCGGCCTGTTCGTGCGTGCCCAATCCGGTGAGCCGGTGCGGGCTGATTACACGTACGACGACTCGTTGCTCGAGCCGCCGAACTCGCCCTACGACTTCCAGGGCAATACGTTCATCAACGTGGATGCGCGGGGCGAAGGCAACAACGGCCGGCCGGAGCGTGAGAACTTCGTCACCATCGTGGACGTTCGTGCCGAAAAACAGGTGACGATCGGCAAGTACGGTGTGTTGCACTTCTACTTCGATGTATTCAACCTGTTCAACAGCAACACGATTACCGAGTTCGAGTGGACGCTCGGGCGCCGGTACGGCGAGATCCAGGACATCCTGCCGCCGCGTGTGATCCGGCTTGGAGGCGCCTGGGACTTCTGAGCACAAACTTTCGTCGCGGTGCCCGATGCGATCGGGCATCCGGAGGAGAAGGGAAGGGGAGGTGCTTCGGCGCCTCCCCTTTGTCTTGGCGCCGCGGATGCGCGATATTCGGCGCCAGCAGGATGCTGAAAAACTCTCGGGGGAGCCGCGGCGTCCGGCGCGTCGAGAACGCAGCCAGGACCTGATCGCCGATACGGCCGGAAACCACTGGCTCGAGCGTTACCGCTTGCCCTGGGACGCGCAGCCGCGCGGCGTCGGCGCACTCGGTCGAGGTGTTGCGCCGCTGAAGACCTGACGTTGTCGCATCGGACGGGCTCCGCCGCAACCGGCTAGGATACCGCTGGCGAGGCCGAGGATATCGGCATCCGGGGATCCGCCAGGAGATCCCGCCCCACGTCGTTCCGGCACGGCCGGCAGGTATCTCTGTGAACGCGCCCGACGCATCTTCCGCTCCACCGCTCCGGCTGCTGGCCGCCCTGGCCGCGGTGTATTTCGGCTGGGGGTCGACGTTCCTGGCGACCCGCTACGCGGTCGAGACCCTGCCTCCGCTGACGATCACGGCCGTCCGTGCCCTCGTCGCCGGCGTGATCCTGTTCGCCATGTACCGGCGGAAGGCGGGCCTGCCAACGCGTCGTCAATGGCGCTCGGCGTGGATCGGTGGAACGCTGCTATTTCTCGGGGGGCAGGCGACGATGACGCGCGCGTTGACGCTGGTTCCGTCCGGGCTCTCGGCGTTGATTCTCACCAGCATGGCGTTGTGGTTGGTCTTGCTGCACTGGTTGCAGCCGTCCGGCCGTGCTCCGACGCGGCGCGAGGCCGCCGGCCTGGTGGTAAGTACCGTCGGCATGGCGATCTTGATGTCGCCCGGTGCGGTCGAGGCCGCGAACGTGGACCCGGTCGGTGCGGTGATGCTGCTGACGGCGGCGTTCTTCTGGGCCGCCGGGTCGCTGTACTCGCGCGGGGCCGAGCTGCCGAGGTCCGGTGGGATGACCACCGCGGCGCAACTGATCGGCGGCGGGTTGACCGTGGCGCTGTTCGCGCTGATCACCGGTGAGCCGGCCCAAATCGACGGCGCCGCGTTCACGCCGCTGGCGGTGTTCTCGCTCGCCTACCTGATCGTTCTGGGCACGCTCATCGGTTTCAGTGCCTACAGCTGGCTGCTGAAGAACGCCCCCACGCCGGCGCTGCTCGGGTCTTACGCCTATGTCAATCCCATGGTCGCCGTGCTGATCGGCTGGGCGATCGGCGGCGAGGAGATGACGCCGCGCACCCTCGCCGGGATGGTCGTTGTCGTCGTCGGCGTTGCCCTGGTCGTGACCAAGCCGCGGCCGGCGGCGCTGGTGCCGCTGCAGGAGTGACGCGATGCCCCGGGTTCACGGCTCCTCGGATTGACCCGGCTGCGCGGGTTGCCTGGCCGAAGGACTCGACTATTCGGGCCTTTCCCTTGTCTTATCCCTTAGTCGAGGTGCGGGACGTGGTCCCGACCCGGCGAGCGGGAGCTCTCTTCAAACCGGAGGTTAGGCATGCGCATCAGGACACTCTTCGGATTCGTCGGCTCGGTCGTCGCGCTATTGTCGTTCGCGCCGGAGGCTGCGTGGGCACAGACAGGCGCTCCTGCCGCGGATGCGGGAGGGGCGCAGGTGGCGCCGGTGACGGACTTCGCCGTCATTGATACCCGCCGCGTAGTGGCGGAGTCGGAGATCGGTCGGGGCATCGCCGAGCGCGCCGAGGCCGCGGCGAGGGACTGGGACAGCCGTATCGCGGCCGGGCGCCAGGAGCTGACCACGCTGGCACAGCGCCGCGAGGAGCAGGCGCTTACCTTGAGCGCGTCGGCCCTGGCGGCGCTCAGTGCCGAGATCGATGAGAAGGGCGTCGCACTGCAGCGGCTCGAGGAAGACGCTCGACGACAACTCACCCTCCTGAACGAAGAGCTGATGGTCGAGTTGAACGCGACGTTGGGTCCGACGCTGCAGAGCTTCGCCCAGGAGAGGGGGTTTCAGTTCGTTTTCGACAGCGCCCGGGCGGCTGAAACGGGGCTCCTGTACTGGGCACCGGAGGTCGACGTGACGGGTGACTTCATCAGCGCGATCAACGGCGCGACGGCAGAGTGGCGTGAGGTGCGTTCCGAGGACGGTGTGCCGCTGGGCCGGGCCCGAGTCTCGGAATCCGACTGGCTCCAGGAGTCTGTGTTCGCGCAGGCGTTGCGACGAGTACGTCGCTGACGCGAGGCCGGGCCCGAGCAGGTCAGCGGGTCTCGACCGGCAGAAGGACCAGCGATTCCGCGCTGACCTCGTCGGGGCAAACGTCGCGGATGCCGGCGTCGAAGGTGACCAGCTTGCCCCCGTGGGTGAGGGCGACGGCGAGCAGGTGAGCGTCGGTGACCTGCCGGTGGCCGACGATCCGACCGGGGTCGACGTAGTCTGATCCGGCGAGCGCCACGGTGTCATCCCAGAAACGGTGGCCGTCGAGGTCGGTGAGCCGGCGCAGCAAGGCGATTGCCTCCTGCGGTGTGCGTGCATCGGGCACCACCTGCCGATTCGCCGACACCCTCACGAAGCCGCTCTGGGTGAGCGGGCACGTCGCCCAACCGGCCGCGTGGTGGGCTTCGAACCAGCGCAGCGCCGCGCCGTGATGAATGTGGTTGGGCCACGCCAGGGCGACCAAGAAGTTGACGTCGAACAGGACGCTCACGTGCCGTCCTCGAGCGCTGCACGCACCATCTCCGGAGTCAGCGGCGGCGCGTCCGCCCCGACGTCGAAAACCGGGACGACGCCCTCTCGTTTGGTCGTCCGGGGTGCGAGACCGCGGCGGGCGAGTTCCGAGAGAACGTCGCCCAGCGCGCGGTTCTGTGACTTCGCGATGCTCTTGGCCGCCGCCAAGACGTCGTCGTCGATTCTCACCGTAGTCCGCATGTATCCGAGGCTAGGGGCGAGATCCGGTGATGTCAAGATGCTCCGATGTTCTGATGTCATGCCGATCGGCAAATTCCCTCGGCTCGCCCCCATGAGACGGTCGCGGTGGGTGCGGATGCCTCGCCGTTCCGCTGCCGAGGACACCCGCGTGACGTCGCGCGCGTTGCCCCTGGCGCGGGCTAACATGCTCCGGACCCGGCCGCCCGGGCCAATTGCCACCGCCGCCGTACCCATGAACTCGACGCCAGAAACGCGAACCTTGCTGGTCGCCTTCCACCGTATTGGCGACATGACCGTCAGCACGCCCCTGTTCCGCGCCCTGGCGCGCCGGAGGTCGCTCTCGCTTCTGACCCGGCCGTTCGGACCGGCGCTTCTCGGGACGCAATCCTACGTGGAGCGCGTCTACGGCCTGCCGTATCCGAACCGCGGGCGGTCGATGCTCGGGCGGATCTTCCTGGGCGGACACCGGCGGGCACTCGGCCGCCGGCTGGTCGCCGACGGGTTCGACGAGGTGTTGATCTACGAGCACGAACGGGAGGTCATTCGCGCCTGGTTGGAAGGGTTGTTCCCCGGACGCGTCCGCATGATCGATCGCCCCGATGGCTCGGGCCGGCATCAGTCGGAGGTCTGCCGGGCGAGCGCTCAAAGCGCCGGTTGCGACATGGACGCCTATGGAGAGATTCCGGAGCTCGACGTCGACGCCGATACCCGACGCGATGCGCGCCGGCGCATGAAGGCGATGGGTGACAGGGTCGTCGGCGTGCAAACCGGCAGCCAGCGGACGCACGTGCGGCGTCCGGCCGGCCAGCGCCCGAACCTCAAGACCCTCGATGAGGGGCAGTGGCGCGCGCTCGTCGCCCGGCTGCTGCAGGAGGAGCACGCCGACGCGGTGATCTTCCACGGTTCGCCCCGCGAGCAACGCCTCGTCCGTCGCCTGGTGGAAGGGCTTCCGCAACACCTGCGCGACCGGTGCCACGACTTCACCGAGGACGTCGGCCTCGATCTTCTCCCGGCCGTGCTGGCCGAGCAGGCGGCGCTGATCTCGGTCGATACGGGGACAGCGCATATCGCCGCGGCGGTGAGGTGCCCGCTGCTGGTGGTTTTCGGTCCCACGGACCCGGCGCGCTACGCGCCGCGATCCCGAGCGCCCGTCGAGCTTCTGGTGGGCGAGGCCGAATGCCAGTTTTGCCACGGAACGCCCCTGTACAAGGCCTGTCGCGACAATCGCTGCCTCAACCGGCTCGAGGACGAGCGGGTGTGGAGGAGCTGGTCGCGCCTGCACGATCGGCTCGGGGAGCTTCCACGGACCACGTGATACCTTGACCGCGTTGATACACGCCTGACCCTGCGTCGGCCGCCGCGGGTGAGGCGACGGCGGCGCTCGGATCCGTCGCCCTGGAGGGACCCGCGTTCCAAGGGCCGAGGATCTGCAACCGCACCGGCCAGAAAGGCAGTCGTGAACGTGATCGATCGAGCATCGAAACGCTTGCTTGCCCGCAGGATCGACGAGGGAAGATTGGCGCCGGCGTCGATCGCTATCGCGGCGTTGCTCGCGGTTGTCGTGCCGGCCGTCGCGCCGGTCGTTGCCACGGCCTTCGCCCCGGCAGGTATGGCGGGAGCGGCGTTCGCGCAGCAGCAGTCCGCCGGCCAGGAGCCGCATATCGCCGAACGCGTCGTTCGCCTGGTGGAGCTGTCACCGCAGATCGGAAAGGCCGGAACGCTGGTTACTCTGACCGCCAGCCGGCTGCCGTCGCTGACCCCGGTGCAGATCGTCATCGGTGCCACCCGATCGGGCTTCGAGGGTCTCGTGCTTGCCCAGACCAGCATCGACGGCGATCTTCGCGCCAGCGTGGCGATCCCGGAGTGGACCCACCGCGATCAGCCCCACCGCTTCATCGTGTTCAACGCCTATTTTTCCAGTGTCCTGGCCGAGTCGGGGATCATCCACGTCACCGACGCCGAGGGCCGGGTCGTGCGTGAAGGCACCGTCGGGTCCGCCGGCCCCGGCTGCGCCGTGTTGGAGGGCGACGACGGGATCCACTACCGGCTCGTCGGTCCCACCGGGAGCCTGATCGCCGGGAACCGCGCCGTCGTCGAGGGTGTGATCCGGGAGGCCGGGGAGGGTTGCGGCGAGAACATGCCGTTCGAGCTGGTGCTCGAATCGAGCCTCGGCAGGAGTCCGGCTCTGGACATCGAGTAGCGCGGGGGGCCGAATTGACTTTCGACCTCCCTCCGGCGTAAACCCCTTGCGGGGGCCATCACTTGCTTTGCCGTGAGAACCCTCGGGAGGTGCAGCATGCCGAAGCGCGACGAGCAGTATCCGTCCTATGAAGTAGGGACGATCAGCCCACGACACACCGGGCGGAGGCTGCTCGGAAGCCTGCCACTGGAGCGGCTTTCCCCGCTGATCGACGACGACTTCGACCCTCCCTTCGATCCGCCCGAGGAGGAGCCCGAGAGAGTCTCGGTCCCCGACGTCGCGTTTCAGTTCCGCCCCTGCCTCGAGACGCTCGGCCTGGAGCCGGCCTCGCTCGAGGGATCCCTGGCGGAGCAGTTCGGCCCGCAGGCCGTGGCCAAGTACGCCTGCATCGACAATCGCGGAACCGCCGGCGTGTGGGTGACCTCCGGGCTCTCCGGCGTCACCGACGAGGCGCGTGCCCGCGGGCTCGAGCGCCTCGATTTGCTCGAGGACGGAGAGAACTTCGGCCTGTTCCTCAGCAGCGCGCATTTGCGGCGCGAGCTTCGCCAACAGTTCGACGCGATGCCGAAGCGCTACGACGGCAGCGGCAATATCGACGGCGACGGGCCCGTCAACCTGACCGGGATCGCGGCGAGGTTCGAGCCGACCGGCCGCATCGTCACGACCGTGTCGGGCTTCGACGAGCGCCCGTGGCCGGATGTCGACTTCCGCATCGTCATCACCGAGGAGCTCTTCGAATCGGGAGACCGGGTGGAATGCCGTTCCGACGACGAGCTCGACGTCCTTCCCGGCTGGAAGAACATCCTGGCGCTGTTCCTCGTGCCCGGGAATCTTGCGTTCAACCTGTTCGTTCTGGGAAAGGGGCTGCTGCTGGAGAAGTCCGGCGGCGGCGGGGGCGGTGGCGGCGGCACCGAGGGATTGGGCTGCGCGGTCGCCGACGAGCTGCCCGTGTCCATGCTCGTTCCGCTACCGCTCAAGTTGGTATTCGCCTACGGCCGGGTCGACGTGACCGAGGGCGGTGTGTTTGCTGGCGGCCAGATGCGTTTGGTCGCGCGCGAGGCCGAGGCGACGATCTCCGGGGCGCGGGAAGTCGTTGCGCGAAATACGGCCGGGGTGATCCGCACGTATCGGGTCCGAACGACCGACTTGCGAGCACCGCTGACGATCGCCTGGCGGGCGGATGGGCGGGTGCGGAGTCCGTCGGACGCGTCGACCGACATCAGCTTCGACGTTCCCGATCTCGAACCCGGCGGATTCGTGTCGAAGACGGTCTCGGTAACCGTCACCGACACCGACGGGGTCGAGGCGCGCGACTCCATCGAGGTGCGCGTATTCGCTCCGATCGATGATCCCGAGGAGCCCGACATCTGCTTCGTGAAGCCGTGGTTGCCGCAGTGCCGGCGCGGTGACGACGGGCCGGCGCCGGGAGGTCCTGGAGGTCCGGGAGGCCCCGGCGGTCCGGTGTAGAGCCGCCGCGCGTCCCACGTCTGATCGCCATGGGGCCGTCGTCGGTTCCCCGGGCCGTTGATCCGGAGGCGGAGACCGGCGTAACGTCTATCGCATGAACCGCAAGCCGCTGGTGCTGTTCGCGTGTGCGGTCGTGGTCGCCCTTTCGGGGTGCAGGGAGTCGTTGGTCGCGGTGCGGTATCGGATCGAGCGCGAGCGTTGAACCGGGGTATCGCGCTGGGGCTCCTGGCGTTGTTGCTGAGCGGGTGCTACGAGCGCCACGAGTTCGCCGACTGGACGATCCCCCTCCCGGAGGGAACACCGGTCATCGAGTACCGCGCCGTCCCGCTTGCAGAGCGGACGGCGCGAATCGAAGTGGTCGAAGACCTGGTGATCGGGCGGGAGCCCGACGCGAATCACGCGTTCAACGGCCCCTTCGATCTCTCGGTTGACGCCACGGGCAACATCTACGTCGCCGACACCGGCAACTTCAGGATTCAGGTCTTCGGGTCCGACGGCGAGTACCTCCGTACGATCGGGCGGCGTGGCGAGGGGCCGGGAGAGTTTGCCCGGCCTCCGAACGTCGTCACGGTGGCCGGCGACCGCGTCATCGTGCCGGGTGCTCGCAATTCGTTCCGGGAATGGTCGCTCGACGGGCGGTACGTCGGCGAGTGGGTTGCGGAGCCCCACGTGAACGTTTGGGACCTGATCGGTGTTCCCGGTGGCATCTTCGCCGTCTACCGTCTCGATAGCCCGACCTGGCAAACGGAGTACCGCCGGGAGACGCGGCTGGCGATGCTGTCGCAGGGGCAAACGGCGCCGCGCGTCTTCCACGACCAGATGGATCCTCCGCGTCCGTTGCACGAGGATCCCCGAACCGGAAGGGTCCGTCCGCCTTCGATCCTTCTCGGCAGCTACGGTCCGCTGCACGCCGTGACCCCGGCCGGAGACGTGTACATTTCCCCCGGTGACGAGTATCAGGTCGTTGCGTGGACGACGGCCCCGGCACCCGATTGGGCGCTGCGTGCCAGCTGGGCCCGCGAGGAGGTGTCTGCCGACCAGGTGGACCGTGCGCGGGAGAGGCTGAGGGCGAGCCGGCCCCCGGGCCGCGAGGTTCTCGACCACGATGTCGGCATCCTCGGCCCGAATCCCGCTCTGGCGGGAATCAGCGTCGATGGCCGCGGACGCTTGTTCGTGTTTCCGCGCGTTGCGCAGGACGACAGAGGACACGAGCGCCCGGTTGACGTCTATGCGGCCGACGGTGAGCGGATCCTCTCGGGGCTCATTCCGGTTCGGCAGGGAATCGTCCGCGACCTGGGCACCGTGGAGCCGATCGGCTGGGCTGCATCTCACGGCGATCATGTCTACGCGATCGGCATCGATGAGGCGTCCGCCGAACAGGTTGTCTATCGCTATCGGCTCGTGCTTCCGGCCGGCGCCGAGCGGTGACCCGGTTCCTCGTTGTGCCTCTGGCGCTGTTCGCCTTCGCTGTCTCGCTACACGACCCGTTTCCACAGAATCCGGCGCTGACCCTGGGAGATGCGACGGAGGTCACCGCCAAGATCAGCCTCTATCGACCCATCGGTCTCGAGGTGGGCCGTGATGGTGCGGTGTTCATCGGTGATTCCGGTACCCAGGAGATCATCAAGCTGTCTCCTGAAGGCGAGGTGATTTGGCGTGTCGGCAGAGAGGGACAAGGTCCTGGCGAATTCCGTCATCTCTACCGGATTGCTGTCGGACAAGGCGGCGGCGTCGCTGCCTTCGACCTTCGGGACCGTAGCCTGTCGTGGTTCGAAGCGGACGGCAGGTTCGTTCGGAAGGTCAACATCCGTCCTCGCGTCTACACACCGATGTCCCTCGAGCTCATGGGCGAGGACCTCGTAGCTCTGGTTGGTTATTTGCCGAACGCACCCCGACATTCGGTCCACGTCTTCGACGCCGAAGGAGAGAACATCTTCTCCTTCGGCCCGCTGCCGCCGGTGGAGGATCAGCTACTGCTTCGCGACTGGCCTGCCGGGTTCCTCGAACCATCCGGACCAGACTTCTTGTTCACGCTGAATCTCCCGTACGAGGTATCGTGGTTCTCCCGTGATGGTGGGCTGCTCATGACGATCCGACGTGCGTACGAGTTCGCGAAGGGTCCGAGTGATGCGCAGCCGGCTACGACGGCCGCGCGGGGCGCGCGTTTCCTGGGGCGACCCAGGTTCGTTCCTCACCCTCTGGGAGCCAAGGATTTGGGAGACGGTTGGATCCTCGCCGGAGTTCTGACGGCATCGGACGCTTCGGTCTGGGACCTGTTTCACGACGGGGAGCTGGTCGCGAGCTTCCCGGCGCCGAACGGCTGGCTCACCCCGGCCGCCGTGGATCCTCGGAGGCGAGTGTTGTATGTGCGGGAAGACGACGCGGAAGGAAACCCGATCTACCTGCAGGTTCCGTACACCATCGACGGCGGCGCGCGCCTGAGCCAAGCTGTGTTCCGTCGTTGATGCCGCCGACAGAGAGGTCGGACCGTATGAGCACATGCCCCGCCGTCCCGTCGGGAGGAATTCGCGAACTCATGAGACGCGGCGTGACGAGCTACGTCGTTCTGATCGGCCTCGTGGCGCTGGCGGCTTGTGACCGCGGTCCGACGACCGTCGTCGCGACCGAGGGCTCCTGGGGCGAAACCCGCCTGGTCGAGGACCTCCGCATCGGCGTTTACGAGGGGCCGGACGAATACATGTTCGCCTCGATCAACGCGATCGCCGAGCATCCGGACGGCAGCATCTTCATTGTCGATGCGAGTCGCGCGCGTGTGATCGTCCGCCGCTACGACAGCGAGGGCGCCTTTCTCAACAACATAGGCCGGATGGGGGAGGGGCCGGGCGAGTTTCAGCGGGTCCAGGCGATCAAGCCGACCCCCGACGGCAACGTGGCGCTGTGGGACACCCAGCTGCGGCGGATCACCATCATGGAGCCGGACGGCAGCTTCGTCGACAGCTTCCGCGCAGAATCCGGTCTCAACAGCAGGCAGATGTTGCTGGTTGATGGCGAAGGGAATCTCTACGTTCGAACAGGCGATCCCGATCCGGAGGATCCCAACGCAGATCGGATAACCAGCTACTTGAAATACTCTCCGGCCGGCGACCTCTTGGAGAAGATCACGTTGCCGCGGACTCGCGGGCCACGCCCGGATTGGGTCTACACAGGTAGCCGGTCTGTTCCCAGCGACGGTATCCAGCCCGTGTTTCGCCGCGAAGTCGTCTCGATGATCACCACGGACGGCCTGGTCGTGTCGGGCGCCAACGATGGCTACTCGCTGGAGATTGCCGACGGTGACCGGGTCCGCTATCGCATCGAGCGGGCTTGGACACGACTCCGCATGAATCCCGAGGAGCACGCCGAGTGGGTGGCGAAACAAGCGGATATTGCCGGAACGCCGATACGCACGGAGGTGCCGGTGGACTTCCCGCAGAACCCGAAATACCCGCCGATCCCGGAAACCAAACCGGTCATCATGGACTTGTGGTCGGGCGAAGACGGGACGCTCTGGGTGCGGCGCTACGCGCGGGCCCACAAGCGCACCGATCTGCCGCCGCCCGACACCGAAAACCCACGTCCCCGGATCACCTGGTGGCAGTACCCGACCTACGACGTGTACGGGCCGGAGGCGGAGTTCCTCGGCACGATCGAGATGCCCCACGGCGCACCGATCATTCTCTTCCATGCCGACTACATCTGGACCGCGCAGCGAGACGAGCATGGCGAGGCGGTGGCTGTCCGCTATCGGATCGAGAAGGGGCAGGGCGGCGGATTGGACTAGCCGGTGCTAGATCTCGGGTTGATGCTGGTAGACGGACCCGCGATAGGTCCCGAGCAGGCGGGCGATCGTCTTTACCTGCAGCGCGCGCATGGCCAGGTCGCCGAGCCGTGGGGACAGCGCCTCTGCCAGCATCAAGAACGTCGGCTGGAACGGAACCACGACCCGGCTGCGATTCCGTGCGATGCCGTCGAGCACGGCGGCAGCCACCTCCTCGGCCGGGATCGGCGAGAGCGTGCGGAAGAAGGGCGGCATATCGTCGCGGTCGACCCTGGCGAGCAGCGGCGTCTGGGTGAGCGCCGGATGGATCGTGGACACATGGATACCCGTTCCCTCGAGCTCGGCTCGCAGACCGCCGGTGAATCCCGCCACGGCGTGCATGACGCTGGAGTATCCGACGAAGTGGGCGAACGCCTTGTGTCCGACGACGGAGGACATGTTCATGATGTGTCCCGAGCGCTGCTGTTTCATGATCGGCAGCGCGGCTCGTACCACTCGCACCTGCCCGAGGTAGTCGATCTCGAACATTTCCCGGACGTTGGCGATGTAGTCGTCCCCGGCGATCGGGCCGACCATAGAAGCGCCGGCGTTGTTGAACACCACGTCGATACGCCCGTGTTCATTGACGACCTCGGCGACCATCGCCCGTACCTGATCGGTCGAACGCACGTCGACCACCGCGACGCGGCTCCGGCCCCCGGCATGCTCGATTCCCGCGGCCCGGCGTTGCAGTTCGTCCCGGCGACGGGCCGCCAGCACGACGGTGGCGCCTTCGCGGGCGAATGCCTTCGCCGTTGCCGCGCCGATGCCACTCGACGCGCCGGTGACGAGGACGACCTTGCCCTTGAATCGTTGCTTTGCCATCGGGACCTCCTGTTTGTGAGGAGCAGAAGTAGTGTAACTACACCCATCATGTCGAGAAAAAGGGCGACTCAGGGCGCCTCCCGGGCGGCGTCGGCGAGCTTGCGGAGATCACCGAGCAGCGGGCCCCAGTCGACCGTACCGGTGATCGCCTCCTGTACCTCTCGCCACAGCGGCAGCGCCGCGTGTAGCGCTTTCTTGCCGGAACGAGTGGCTGCGACGCGCTTTGATCGCGCATCGCGGCCGGGATCGATCCGGACAAGGCCGTCGCGCTGCATCAGAGTGAGGTTACGAGTGAGCGTCGTGCGGTCGACGTCCATCGTCGTGGCCAGTTCGGTGATCGTCAGCCCTTCGACGGCTCCGTCGATGGCCGCGAGCGTAGAGAACTGGGTGTTGTTCAGCCCGCTGGGTTCGAGCGCTCGGTCGTAGACCTGGGCCAGCAGTCGCGCCGCCCTGCGCGTGTTGTAGCAGGCGCAGTGGGAAACATGGCTTCCCGCCTCGGTGGATGTGTCGGCGTCTTTGACCATGCCGAAAGAATAGTGTATCTACACATATATGGCAAGGCCGTCTCATCCGGTCGTGCCGACGAGGGATCGCAAGGAGCCACCGGGGTCGACGCGGTCAACGGGGCGGATGGGGCTGACGGCACCGGCGCCGCCTTCCGGGCGGACGGGGTCGAAGCGGCTGATCAGGGGCCCCGCAACGCCGACATCGGCTGCCGCAGAACGAGCCTTCCTTCCATCAGCGAGCGATCGAAGTTGATGAAGCCGTTCGCCAGGTAGATCTCCTCGGCGGAGCAGTCGTACAGGAGCTTGACCTCGCGGTCGCCCTTGCGGAAGTCCGTCGTCACCAGGAGGCCGACGAGGCCGGTCCCCGCGGTGCCCACGAAGACGTCGACCTCCTCGCCGTCGGTGCTCCGCGTTGCGTTCACGTAGCCGTAGTCGAGTGGGTAGATGATCTCCGGGAAGCGAGGGTGTGTCGCGCCGCGCGGCCGGTCCAGGGTAATACCGTCCGCTCGGATGCGAGATTCCCAATCGGCCCAGTCGAAGCGGCCTTCGTCGACGTCTTCAGGCGATAGTTCAGCTTCCACGACGCCGAGATCCTATCGCGCCGCTGCGGGCGATCAGTCGGCGTGACCGCTCCGAGCCGCCGCCGCGCGCGTGCCACAGATCCAGGACAGTGCCCCGGCGATTCCCAGAGGAGCGGCGAAGATCAGCGCTACTCGGGCGTCGTTGATCCCGCCGAGCATCAGGACGAGCAGGCCCATCCCCAGTCCGCCGACCAGCGTCAGGAACCCACCGGCGCGCTCCCAGTAGAAGGACATGAGCACCCCGAGCGCCGCGACCAGGATCAGCGACACCGGTGCGATCCCCTCGGGGTTGAACTCACCTGTCTGTATCCCGGTAACGATCTCGCCGATCGCGAACATGGCGAAGAACCCGGCCGAGATCACGCCGATGAGGCGTCCCGCCCAGCGGAGTTGCCATGTCTTGATCGTCCCTGGCCCCGCCGGGCCTGCGGCCGGCGCGGTGTGGAGTCCCCCGGATACCGAATCACTCACGTTCATGCGAACTCTCCCATGTTGCCTTGATCCCTATCGTACTTGCTTCGAGTGCTCCGGCGAGGCGCTGCCTCACCAGAGCGTCCTACTCGTTCATGAAGCGATGCGACCGGGAGGTTACGCCCGGAAGACGGTGGACGGGCCGGCGACGGTTGACGTGGATCAAGCAAATATGTCTATATTAGATACGTCTAATCTAGATATGGCCGACGAGGACCTCCATGAATCGAAGCAGCGTCGATCCGAACGACCCGAGCTCGTACCTGCCGCTGACGCCGGCGGTTTTCCACATCCTGCTGTCGCTCGCCGAGGGCGAGAAGCACGGCTACGCGATCATCGTCGAGGTCGGCGAGCGCACCGCCGGTGAGATTCGCTTGGGGACGGGGACGCTCTACACCGCGATCCGCCGGCTGCTGGATCAGGAGCTCATCTGCGAGACCGACTCGGGCGACGAGCGCCGTCGCACCTACCGACTGCTGCCCCTCGGTCGCGAGGTGGCGCGTGCGGAAGGCGCCCGGCTCAAGCGGCTCGTCGGACTGGCCGAGCAATACGACCTGATCGCCGCCCCCCGCGAGTAGGAGCTCACCATGACCCGTTGGATATACCGGCTCGCGTTGGCGACATGCCCGGCGGACTTTCGTCGTCGGTTCGCGGAACGCATGAGGAACGATCTCGACGAGTTGCTCGCGAGCGCGCCGTCGGTTGGTGCTCGCTGGAGGTTGGTGCTGCGGGAATCCGCCGACGTCGTGGCGGCGGGCTGGAAGGCGCGTCGCTACCGGTCCCCGGCCCGGCGGGAGAGCGTCGGGCGACCGGCGTGGGGAGGTGGCCCGAAAACGCCTTCCTCAAAGCTTCCGCTGCGCGAGCGCGCAGGCCTGGTGGCGGACGATATCCGCTTCGCCGCTCGGAGTCTCGCGGCGCGGCGCGGGTACACAGCGATCAGCGTGTTGACGCTGGCCCTCGGTATCGGCGCCGGGACGATCGTGTTCAGCGTCGTGGACAACGTCGTTGTCCGACCACTGCCCTACGCGGATGCCGATCGGATCGTCTATTTGTTCGCCGCCGATCTCACCCGCGGGCCCGACAGCCGCTTGCCGACCACGCCGGGGGACTTTCTCGACTGGCGCGAGCGAAACACGAGCTTCGAACGGCTGGTTGCCGGCCGCTCGCGCGGGCTGGTGATTGCCGGCGGATCGTATATGGAGCGGGTTGTCGTGACCGAGGTGTCGGACGGTGCCTTCGCCTTGCTCGGCATTTCCCCGGTGTTGGGGGCCCCGCTGAGTGAGGATTCCGACCCCACCGATGTCGTGCTGTCTCACGGCGCGTGGCAGCGGCTGTTCGGGGCCGACCCCGATGTCCTCGGCCGGACGATCCGCCTGGGCAACGAGAGCCACACGGTGGTCGGCGTCATGCCGGCCGGCTTTCGGCATCCGTTCTCGGCGACGGCGGCGATGTGGCGGCCGCTGACGCTCGGGCCCACCGCGGCTGCGGACCGCTCGACGCGTTCGTTAACCGTCTTGGCGGCACTGAAGGCGGGCATCAGCGAGCAACAGGCATCCGACGAGATGACGGGAGTCGCCGCGGCGCTCGAGGCGGATTTCCCGGCATCGAAAGAGGGGGGCGTCAACGTCCTCGGCCTCAAGGAGATCTACCTCGAGGACAGCCGCAGCATGTACTTGATTCTTGCCGCCGCCGGTGTCCTGGTTCTTCTGATCGCTTGCGCCAATGTCGCTAGCCTGGTTCTGGCCCGTGGCGCGGCCCGTCAGACGGAGCTTGCCGTGCGTGCGACGTTGGGGGCGGGACGAGCCCGCCTCGTGCGCCTGTTCCTGGCCGAAGGGACCATGATCGCGGCCGGCGGCATGGTGCTGGGGGTGGTGATCGCCGTCTGGGGCATTGCTGCCATCTTGCCGCTCGCGCCGGCATGGCCGCTGGTCCTGCGAGAGAGCACGCTCACCCTGCGCGGGATCGCCTTCGCCACCGTCGCGACCACCACGTCGCTGGTCCTGTTCAGCGTTCTTCCCGCCCTCGGAATGTCCTTTCCGCGGCCCGGAGCGGCGCTCGGCAGGGCCGCAAAGGCGGCCGGAGGCTCGGTCGATTCTCTGCGGTTTCGCCGTGCCCTCGTGGTGGCCCAGGTCGGCCTGGCGATCGTCCTGATGGTCGGCGCCAGCCTTCTGGTGCGCAGCGTATTCAACATCGTCAACGCCGACACCGGCTTTGACTTTCGCGGCGTGGTGAGCGCCCGGGTGACGACGAATCTCGAGAATCGAGGGGCCGACGCCTACTTCGACGACCTGCTGGAGCGGGCCGCCGGGTTGCCCGGCGTGACCTCGGCGGCGCTGGTGGATGCCGCTCCGATGGACGGCCGGGGGGACTGGGTGCGCGTATATGTCGACGGGAAGCGCATGCAGGAGGAGCGCGCTCTTGGCGCGGACTACCGACGGGTGAGCGCGAGCTATTTCGAGACCCTGTCGATCGAGCGAACCGCGGGGCGCCTCTTCGCGGAAGCTGACAGCGAGGGCGAACCGGTGGCGATCATCAACGAGGACTTCGCCCGCCGTTTCCTTCCTGGTCGCGACCCGCTCGGCACGGCCATCTCGGTAGCACCGTCGATGGGCCTCGAGGCGACCGATCAGCAGCGCGAATGGCGCGTCATCGGCGTGGTGAAGACGGTGCAGGAATGGGGACCGACATCGTTCGATATTCCCATCGTCTACGTACCACATGCGGCCGACCCGCACGCCTCGATGTCGTTGCTGCTACGCACCGAGGCGCCGGCCCAGGCATTGATCGAACCGCTACGGGGAATCATCCGGGAAGTGGGCGAAAGCCCCCTCGATCAGGTGCGCACGCTGGCTTCGTATTTTCAGGAAACCTACGAAACCCAGCGGTTCTTGCTGGCGCTGCTCGCCGCCTTCGCCGGACTCGCCGTCATGCTCGCGCTGGTCGGCCTGTACGGCGTGATCGCTTATCACGTCGTACAACGGCACCGGGAGATCGGCGTGCGCGTGGCCCTGGGCGCCGACGCCCCGGATATCGTCCGGCTCTTCCTGCGTCAGGGAACGGGCCTGGCGCTCCTCGCCGTGGTGCTCGGCCTGGCCGGCGCGATACCGCTTGCTCGCGGCCTCTCGTCGTTGTCGATGGGCCGACTACTCGTCGACATGCACTGGCTCGATCCGGTCGCCTTCGTCGCGGTGCCGGTCTTGGTCCTGTCGACCGCCGTGCTGGCGTCCTGGCTCCCGTCCCGACGTGCCTCGCGCGTGGATCCCGTCGAGGTGCTGCGCTCCGAAGCGTAGCTGCCCTGCCGGGGTCAGGCCTCGAGCCGGCTTCCGAATCCCTTTGCGGCGGCCGCCTGGAGGGTCGCACCGGCGATGGCCGCGTCTTGCACGCCGACCCCGGTGAGATCGGCCACGGTGATCTGCTCGTCGCTCTCGCGGCCCGGAGCCGTACCAGTCACGACGTCGCCCAGCTCGACGCAGGAGGCCGGATCCAGACGGCCGGCGGCCACGGCGTGATGGATCTCGCCGAGGTCGATGCACTGGGCCAACCGATCCGCCACGACGAGGTCGGCACGGGCCAGGAGCTCCACGTCGAGCTCCTGCTTGTCCGGGCCGTCGGAGCCGACGGCGGTAACGTGGGTACCCGGGCCGAGCCACGCGGCGTGCACCAGAGGCTCGCGGGCCGGGGTCACCGTGATGACCAGGTTGGCGTCACGCGCCGCCTCCTCGATGCTGTCGACCACGTGAACCGGGACGCCGAGCTCTCCCCTCATCTCGGCGGCACACTGCTGCGCCCGCCCGGGGTTGCGGTTCCAGATTGCCACCTCGGGAATGGTGCGCACCTGCGCCAACGCCCGGAGCTGCATGCGAGCTTGCATGCCTGCCCCGACGACGGCCACGCGTCGTAGCTCCGTCGGTGCCAGGTGGCGCGCCACGACACCTCCGGCGCCGCCGGTTCGCAAGTCGCTGAGGAAACCGTTGTCGAGCAACAGGCCGGCGGGCTGGCCATGGTTGGCGTCGAAGACGATTACGAGCCCGCTGGCCATCGGCAGCCCGATCGCCGGGTTGCGGTAGAAGCCGCTGACGAGCTTGAAGACGAAGTGGTCGTCGCCATGGATGTGTGCGCCCTTGACGTGCACCTCGGCGTCGACCTCGGGGATGTCGAGACCGATCGGCGGCGGTTGGGTGACACGGCCGTTCCCGAGCGCCTCGAAGGCGCTTTCGACGACGTCGATCGTGAGCGCCATGTCGACGCTGTTGCGGATTTCCTGTTCCGTCAGGAGAAGCATGGAGTCTCGGTCTCTCGGCGCCGCCGTGGGTCCGGCGAGGCGCCCGCTCGTGTTGGGTCCGGGAGCTCCCGGCGCGGCGTATCAGACGATCACCCGCGGCAGCTCGGGATTCAGGTGCATGAAGAGGTCGTAGATCGAGACGCCGAGGTCGGCCGAAAGCCGGTTCGGATCGATCTCCGGCGCCGCCGAGCCGATCAGCGTCGCCACGTCGCCCACCTCGACTGCGGGGTCCGGTCCCACCTCGATGATCGTGTGGCTTGCGGACACCGCGCCGATCACCGGATAGGTCCGCGCCCCGATCAGGACCCGCGCACCGTTGACGGCTTCCCGCGGGTACCCGTCGGTGTGGCCGACCGGCAACGTCGCCACCCAGGTGGCCTGCTCGGCGACGTAGTTCCGACCGTACGAAACGCTGTCACCGGGCCGAAGGTGCTGAACTCGGACAACGCGGGCCTTGAGATGGGCGGTACTCCGAAGCGTCGCCGCTTCCCGCTGCAGCGTCGGATCGTTGGGGTAGCCGCCGTACAACGCCATGCCCGGCCTCACCATGTCGAGGTGGGCGTCGGGGAACTCGAAGACGGCGCTCGAGGAGGCCGCGTGGCGGGTGCCGAGGTCGAACCCGGCTTCTCCGGCGCTGTTCACCACCGACAGGAACCGCCGCAACTGCTCCTTGTCGTACTCGGGATCCTCGGTGAAGCCGGTGAAGACGCCTTCGACACGCACGTTGCCGCCGGCGTGGAGAGATTCGATCCACGGCAGCGCCCGGTGGTAAGGGATCCCCATCCGGCTCATGCCCGTGTCCACGTAGATCTGCGCGTCGATCGGGCCGCCCGCTTCTCGTGCCATCGGCTCGACCAATCGCAACGCGTCGTCGCTGTAAAGACACGGGCGAATGTCGAGGCGTGCGAGCTGCGGACCGAGCGAGGCGGGGAACATCGCCATCAGATAGACCGGCTTACGTATGCCCGCTTCTCTCAGGTCGATCGCCGCTTCCGCCTTCACCACGGCGAACCCGGCGATCTCCGGCATGGGCTCGAGCAGGGACGCCGTCGTCGTCAGGTCGAGGCCGTAGGCGTTGTTCTTGATGACCGCGAGGATCGGGCGGTTCTCGGACAGGCGCCGGATCTCCGCGACGTTGACGACGAACGCGTCGGCGTCGACCTCGATCCACGGGTCGAATCGGTCGGCCGCTACTTGCGACCGGCTCGCCAAGGACGCGGCGAAGGATCGCCCGGGCTCTGGCGGCGATGCGGTCGTTGGCGAATGGCTAGTCGTCCCGCTGCCGCCGAGCACCGACACGCCCGCGCCCCCGGCCGCGGAAGCCGCCCCTTGCAGGAACGCGCGGCGTGTAGGGCTCATTGGCGGCACACCTCCGAATCGAGAATGACTCTCTGATGGGCCGCAAGGTATCGACCTGCTCCGAAACCTGTCAAGGGATCGGGACCTACCACGCGGGCACCACGCCTCCTAGAATGCCGCCGGGCACCGGTTCCTCAGACCGCCGAAGCGGCGGGCGGGACGCATGGCGGTCCGATCGAGCGCGTGGCGGAGCGGAAGAGAGGTTGCGATGACGAGCGAAATCGAGGGCGCAGAGCTTCGATGATCTCCACCTGCGTCGTTATCGCGTATGTCGTGGCAACGCTTGCCGGCGGGTCCGCTGTAGCGCAAAAGGCCGAGGTAGAGACGGCGTGGTCCCGTTTCCGCGGGCCGAACGGTTCCGGCGTCGCCGACGGTTCCGGGCTGCCCGCCGAGCTGGGCCCAGAGTCGAACGTGGTCTGGCGCGTGAACGTTCCCGAGGGGTTCTCCTCGCCGATCCTGTCGGCGAATCGCATCTTCATGACCGCGGTCGACGACGACCGGCTGCTGACCCTGGCCTTCGACGTCGAGAGCGGCGACGAGATCTGGCGCCGGGAAGCTCCACGCCCCCGCGTCGAGCGTCTCGACCCGCGCAACAACCCCGCCGCGCCGAGCCCGGTTGTCGATGGCGAGCGGGTCTACGTGTTCTTTGCCGAGTTCGGCCTCATCGCCTACGACTACGACGGCGCCGAGCTGTGGCGACTCGCGCTGGGCCCGTTCGACAACCTCTACGGCATGGGTGCTTCGCCGGTGGTCGCGGACGGCAAGGTGCTGCTGGTATGCGACCAACGGACCGGCTCGTTCCTGATCGCCGTCGACGGCGAGTCGGGCGATGTGGTCTGGCGCGTCGATCGTCCCGAAGCCGCGAGCTCGCACGTCACGCCGATCGTGTGGCGGCCCGACGGTGGTGAGCCGCAGCTCCTGGTTGTCGGCTCGTTTCTGTTCAGTGGCTACTCCATCGCCACCGGTGAGCGCCTGTGGTGGGTGCGGGGCATGATCCACGAGATGAAGTCGGTGCCCGTGCTGGCCGACGGCGTCGCCTTCGTCAACGGCTACGGCTCACCGCTCAACGATCCGGGCAACACGATGGAAGTGGGGTCGTTCGCGGATGCGCTGCAATACGACGCGAATGGCGACGGGCTGTTGAGTCGCGAGGAGCTCCCGGAAGGGTCGCGCGCGCGTCGGCGCGTCGGCATGAGCGACCTGAACCGCGACGATGTCCTCGACGAGGCCGATTGGAACTACTTCCGCAACTCGATGGCCATGACCAACGGGATGTTCGCCGTGCGGCTCGGGGGCGACGGCGACATGACGGCCGAGAACTTCCTCTGGCGGTATAGCCGCTCGGTGCCGCAACTTCCGTCGCCGCTGCTGTACGAGGGCTACCTGTACATGGTCAACGACGGCGGTGTCGTAACGATTCTCGACCCCGATACCGGCGAACGGCTGGACCAGGGAAGGCTGCAAGGCGCAGTCGACAGCTACTACGCGTCGCCGGTCGCTGGCGACGGGAAGATCTACATGGTGAGCGAGCTGGGACTCGTCAGCGTGCTTCGTCCGGGGCCGCGGTTGACTGTCGTGTCATCGGCCGATCTCGATGACCTGGTCTACGCGACACCGGCAATCGACGCCGATCGAGGACGAATCTACGTGCGCACCGGCACCAGCCTGTATTGCTTCGGCGGGGACTGAGCAGCCTCGGAAGTCCAAGGGCCTGCACCCCGAAGCCGGCACGCGAGACCCTTCGCGAGGGTGTCTGGCTACCTGCAGGCGCGCCGATCGGGCTTTCGTTGATCGCCCCAGGGGCGCCCAGTTTCAGCGACAGGTCGTCCGACTGTTGGTCACGTTCGCCGTCACATCACCGTTGGCATTGACGGTGACATGGACGGTCTGGTGGAGATCGAAGTTGTTCCCCGGCCCCTGGCCGATAACCCGGACGTTGTTCACGAACGTGCTCGAAGCCGGGAATCCTGCCGAGCGCTCGTTCGATGTCGTCCGCGTCACGCCCGTGCCGCGATAGTGGTCGCCGGTTGTCAGCCCGATACCTCCGACACCCTGGGGCTGGAAATGGGTCGTCAGGTGCACGCCGCCGGCGCTGTCCACGGTCACCCTGGTGAGGATGTGAAGGGTGCCGGAGAGCTCGACGATCTCGCCGGCGCCGTCCGCCGCGCACGGAACGAAGCGGAACTGGTGGAGCGGTATCTTGACGTTGGTGGTGACGGAAGGCGACGCCGGTGCGGCGGTAGCCAGGACGAATGCCATGATCGCTGCGACGAGCGCGGATCGGGTGCTGTGCTTCATGTGGTCCCCCTTGCATGACACGAGTGTCTCGGTCGGTCGCGATGCTAGCACACGGAATTCCGGCCCCGAGAGCGCAAAATGCCCGCGGTGCCATGCCAGAGCGGGTCGATCTTTGGTAGCGTCGGGGGCGTCCGTACTTGCTGAGCTGGGAGGAGGACGTGACCGGAGCAGCGGCAGCGTTCCGTCGTATCGCTGATCGATTGCCGGTGTCGTGCGCCCTGCTCGCGTGTGCGGCCAGCGTCGCTCTGGTCCCGCCGTTACCTGTAGAGCCGTCGCCGACGCAATCACCGACGGCGGTGTCGGCGGCGGCGGAGCGAAGCTTGGCGTCGGTGCGAGTGTCGAAAATCGGCGGGCCGTCGCCGTGGCAGGCCGATTGGACGCTCCCGGTCCCGCCCGGCACGGCGATCCTCGAACCCGAGCCGGCGCCCGACGCACAACGGGGCGAACGGCGCATCGAGCTGGTGCTCGATCTGGTCATTGCCGAGCGCGGCGACGACCTCAACTACGTTTTCGGTTCCCGCCCGCCGAGCGTCGACGTGGACGGCGACGGCAACATCTATGTCGCCGAGCCGATTCCGCGGACCGGGCGCGTTCTCGTCTTCGATGCGGCCGGTGAGTTCGTCCGCCAGATCGGCAGGGCCGGCCAGGGGCCGGGAGAATACTTGCAGCCGTTCTCGGTGGAGTGGGTCGACGACCGTCTCTTTGTCTTCGACCCGGGTCAAGCCCGGCTCACGGTGTGGAATGCAGCCGGCGACCTGCTCGATGGCCGCTCCGTCGACGCGCTGCGCCGTTTCCGATCCGTGCGCGGCCTGGCGGACGGTTCGCTCGTCGGCACCCGGCGAATCAATCTCCCGAGCGGCGAGTTCGACTCGGGATTCCTGGCGATCACGAGGGTCGATGACGAGATCGAACCGCTCGTCGAATACGTTCAGGCGCCCTGGCCGCAGCGGATCATCGACCCGGGTTTCGGCGAGATTCCGCGCACCGAACCAAACGCCTTCTACGCCGGTGCGACCGCGACCGGTGTGGCGGTGGCGGCGGATGGCAGTGTCTACGTCAGCACGCTCGATCGGTACCAGATCGTCGCCTACGCGCCGGACGGTACGGTTCGCTGGGCGCTGCGTGTCCCTCGATCGCCGCAGTCGCTGGCCGAGATCGAGGTCGACTGGCTGATGGATTACCACAGCATCCGCTTTCCCCAGCGCGGCCGCGCCGCGATCGAGTGGCCGGAAACCCAGTACGCCCTGGGCGACATCCAGGTCGACGGGCAGGGCAGGCTCTACGTGTTTCCCTACGTGCCGCGCGGATCTTCGCTCGACGCTCGGCCGGTCGACGTGTACTCGCCGGACGGCGAGCTGCTCTTTTCGGGCGTCATGACCGGCGAGCTGGCGAAGCTCTCCTGGCAGGCCCCGCCGGCGAACGGCCCGATGCTGTCGCGGGCGTGGCAGGCGGCCCAGGGCGATTTTGTCTACGGCGTGGCGATGGATCCGGAAACGAGCGAATGGCAGGTGGTTCGGCATCGGCTACGGTGGCCGCGATGAGTCGGTTTGCTGTCGCGGTCGTAGCGGCCCTCCTTTGCATGCAGCTCGCGTGCGCGGACGTCGACGACGCGGGGTCTCCCGCCAGGTGGAAGGGGAGCGAGGCGACCGAAGGCAACGTCACCACGGTGAGGACGGACTCGGGGTCGGTGTGGAGCAGGGCGGAGCTGGTCGAAACAACCTCGATCGGCACGCTCGAGGGCGACGATCCGTACGTCTTCTCCCAGATACGCAGCGTCGCGGCGACAGACGATCGCATCTACGTGCTCGACACCCTGAGGATGACCGTACGCGTCTTCGATGCCGACGGCGCGCACGTCATGGACATCGGGCGCGAGGGCGATGGCCCGGGAGAGTTCCGCCGCCCGTGGACGCTCGGGATCGTGGACGGCGAGCGGCTTTTCGTCCGCGACAGGGCGCAGGGCCGGGTGCACGAGCTCTCCCTGAGCGGCGAGCTGCTCGGCGATTTTCGGGCCACCGGTGCCGCGCGGACGACGTTCACCGACGATGGCGACGTCTACGTGCACGGCTGGATGCCCGTGCCGGAGGGCGAGGAGCGGAGGCTCGGCATGCTTGCCCACGGTCGGGATGGTCCGGGTGAGCCGGTTCCCATTCCATCGCCACCGCTCGAGCCCGAGTACGTACCGGTCGACCGGCGCTTGATGGAGCTGGCCGTTGCTACTGCCGCCCAGCAGGGCATCACCATCAACGTGAACGAGATTCCGTTTCTGCCGTACCCGTTGTGGACGCTGGCGAACGACGCCTCGATGATCTCCGGGTATCCCGACACGTACGCCTTCGAGCGCGAATACCGTGACGGCACCGTGATGCGGATCGAGAAGAACTGGCAACCGGTTCCCGTAGACGCGGACGAAGCTCGCTGGTACCGCGACCGCCTGATGGCCTTCTGGCGGGAGCTGATTCCGGAGTTCGTCTGGCAGGCCGCCGACGTGCCCGGCCACAAGCGTGCGTATCTCGCTCTGTTCCCCGATCACGACGGCCGCGTCTGGGTCGTCCGTGAAGTCGCGGGCGAGCGGCTCGCCGGTTGCGACGAGGATCCCGCCGATCTCGGCGCGTACTTCGAGCGCCCGTGCTGGCGCCAGCCCTACGTGATGGAGGCTTTCAGCCCCGACGGCCGATACCTGGGCAGCGTCGAGCTTCCCGACGGCCTCCGCCTCGACGTGCCTCCCGAGATCCGCGACGACATCGTCGTGGCGGTCTTCGAGGACGAGGCCGGCGCGATCATGGTGAAGCGCTTCCGGCTCGAAGTCCGGGACTGACCCGGGAGGAGAACCCCGCCTGGCGGCTCTCGGCTCGCACGGCGTATCAGATAGAGTATCTGATACCATATCCGATACTGGGTGTGACGAAAGCCGGTCCGTCATCGCCGATCACGCTCCTGACGGGATCGGTTGGTGCAATCAACAGCGTCGGAGGGAGGCCAGGATGAAGGGCAAGCTATCGGCGACCGTCGAGGAACCGCTGATCGAGTTCCTGGATTCTCTGCCGGGGAAGACTCGCTCGGAGAAACTCGAGTTCGTCTTGTCCCGCTACAAGAGACTGACGGAGGAGCTCGACCTGCGGGATCAGCTCCGTGGGTACTACGAGGACGACGGGGAGCGCCGCGACCGGGAAGCTTGGGAGCTCACCGTGGCGGAATCGCAGTGGCGAGATTGAACGGTAGCGGGTCCACCCGGGAGATTCGGCGCGGGCAGGTGTGGACGGTCGAGCCGGCCGGTTTCCCCAAGCCGCGACCCGCCCTCGTCATCAGCGTCAATCCGATCAACGAGCTGTGTCCCGACGTCCTGCTGATCCCGATCACGACCAGGCCGGGCCCGCTGCGCATAGAGCTTGCCGCGCCTGCTGATACGACCGGCCTCGAGAAACGCAGCTACGCCAAGTGCGAGTCGCTCGGCCCGGTGCACAAGGGCCGGCTGAAGGAGCACATCGGCAAGATCCCGCGCGACGTCCTCGCCGACGTCGAGGTCGGGGTGCGGCGGGTCCTGGGTCTCGATCCTACGAGGTGAACCTCTGCCGAGATGGCACTGACCAGGTTCGGTGTCAGGGGCCGGTCCGTTGATGAGCGGTCAAGGGGAAGGAAGGACCCGAACACCTTCAAGGCCGGCGAAATCACGGTCGAAGGTGACCACGCCGTCGGCGCCCAACCTTCGTGTAGCGGTCACGATGGCCGCGTCGGCAAAGCTCAGCCGCCCGCCGGGTTCGGTGCGAAACGCCTCGAACGTGTCGACGAAGAAGTCCGAACAGGGGATGAAATCGATCTCCGGAGCATCGAGCAGCAATCCGCCGACACGGGACGCGGGCTCATGGCCGCGTCGCACCAGTAGGACGGTGATGACTTCGAGAAACACGTACTCCAGCAGCAGCGCCTGACCCCATCGGCCGGCAAGGATTTGCTCCATCGCTTCCGCCGCGGCTGTGTGGTGAACGTCGTTGCGGTTGTGGAACGCGATCAGGAAGCTCGAGTCGAGGACGACCACGGGCTACGCCCCGTACACGATCGTGTCGATCTCTTCGCTCAGACGTTCGTTTCCGTCCGGATAGTCCTCAGGTCGCAGAGCGGCCAGGCTGCCCCGGCGTGGCAGGTCGATCGGTCTGCCGAGATACGCCTCCATGGCTTCGTTCACGACGTCGCCCATCGTCTTGCCCGCTCGCGCTGCGCGCGCCTTGAGCTCGCGGTACAGCTTCTCGTCGAGATTGCGAATCGTGGTGTCCATGGAGGCAAGATACCACATGTGATCGTTGTGTTACATCGGTTGCCTCGATCTACGAGCCAGCGGCGAGGGGGTCCGCGCCGGCGCCTCCAGCGTGCCTTTGTCCGGGTTTGGCGCATACGCGCTCCGTTGTGGATATCTTGACTTCTCGCTATCGTTCCGGCCGTGAAACGGCTTGCGCAGCTCGGTGCCGCCCTGTTGATGGCGTGGCTGGTGTACCTTCCCGGCACGGACCGAGCTGCCGGCGCCGGGCAACGCCTGGCTGCCTCTGTTGCGGCCCCCGTTGGCGCGACCGAGGCCATCCTCGCCGTCATCGGCGAAGAGCCCGAGATCGTTGCTTCGCAAGAATCGCCGGACCCCGCCCGGGGACGCAGGCTGTACGTCGCACACTGCGCACGATGCCACGGAATGGACGGCGGCGGCGGTGAAGGACCGCGGCTCGCGGTGGCCGACCTTCAGCAGGCCGCGGACGTCGAGGCGCTACGGGCGATCATCGCCGGCGGCATCCCGGGAACGCCGATGGGGCAGATGTGGATGCTCGACGACCGCGACGTGGCTGACGTCGCCTCCTATGTCTGGTCGATGGGCCGCAACGACGTCGCAGCCGATGAGCTTCCCGGGGATCCGCTCGAAGGGGAGGCGCTGTACGCCTCGATGGGCTGTGACGCGTGCCACGTCATCAACGGCGAAGGAGGTCCGCTCGGCCCGGTGCTCACCGAGATTGGCTACCTGCGTAGCCTCGAGCATCTTCGCGAATCTCTCATCGACCCCGGGGCGTCGTTGCCGGAGAACCCGGACCCGCTCGCGGGCTCACGCTACCTTCCGGTCACCGTCGGGACCGACGACGGGCGGCGTGTCCGTGGCCTACGGGTCAACGAGGACACCTTCACGATCCAGATTCTGGACGAGGAGGGCATCTACCACTCGATCCGCAAGGACGGGATCCAACTCGAGAAGCACTTTGGCGAGAGCCTGATGCCGAGTTACGCGGACCGGCTGAACGAGGATGGCGTCAACGCCCTGGTGGCCTATCTGGCGACGCTGAAGGGGGAATCGTGAGGCTGCGCCGCGGGTTCCTGTTGGCGGTGTGTCTGCTGCTCGTCGCCGCGAGCGCGGTAGTTGCGGCGAGCGGGGTGGTTGCGGCGAGCGGGGTAGTCGCGCAGCAATCGCGCAACGAAGAAGTTCCCGTCCCCATCGACGTGCCCTACGAGCGCCTGGTCGCCGCCGCCGACGAGCCCCACAATTGGTACAGCTACAACGGTGGTTACAGCTCGACCCGTTTCTCGACGCTCGATCAGATCAACCGCACGAACGTCGGCCGGTTGCGACCGGAGTGGGTCTACCAGATCGGCACGGCTCCCGTAGAAACGACGCCGGTGGTGGTGGACGGCATCATGTACGTCACGGAGCCGCCCACGGCGGTCAGCGCCCTCGATGCCCGCACGGGTCGGCGACTCTGGCGGTGGCAGGCCCGCATGCCGAGCGGCGTGAAGGCGATCGGCTTTCCGCAAACCAACCGCGGCGTTGCGATCCTCGGCGACACGGTCTACGTCGGTACGGTCGATGCCTGGTTGGTGGCGCTCGATGCACGCTCCGGGGCCGAACGCTGGCGGACGCACGTCGCCGACAACGACCTCGGGCACGCCATCACGATGGCGCCGCTGGCCATCGACGGCAAGATCATCGTCGGCATCAGTGGTGGCGAGGCGGGTATACGGGGCTTCTTCGATGCATACGACGCGACCACCGGGGAGCTCGTATGGCGTTTCTGGACAATTCCCGGCGCGGGCGAGCCGGGCGTCGAGACCTGGGGTGGCGAGTCCTACCTCACCGGTGCCGGGGCGACCTGGCTGACCGGCTCGTACGATCCCGAGCTCGACTTGTTGTACTGGGGCATCGGCAACCCCGGTCCGGACTGGAACGGCGACGTACGGCCGGGCGACAACCTGTATACCTCGTCCGTGGTCGCGGTCGACGCCGACACCGGAGAGTTGCGCTGGTACTTCCAGTTCACACCGCACGACACGCACGATTGGGACGCGAACCAGATCCCGGTCCTCATCGACGCCGCGATCGACGGGCGCGAACGCAAGTTGCTGGCGATGGCCAACCGGAACGCCTTCTACTACTTGTTGGACCGCGAGACCGGCGAGTTCCTGCTCGGTGTGCCGTATGCGAAGCAGACCTGGGCCGAGGGGCTCGACGAGAACGGTCGCCCGATCGTCATTCCGGGGACGGAGCCGACCGAGGAGGGAGTTTTGGTGTGGCCGTCGTTGCAAGGGGCGACCAACTGGTTTTCTCCTTCGTACAGCCCCGACTCGGGGCTCTTCTACGTGGCGACGCGAGAGATGGGGGCGACGTACTTCAAGACCGACGTGGACTTCGAGCCCGGCGAGCCGTTCCTGGGTGGCGGCGAACAGGCGCACGGCGGCGACCAGGCCCAGGGCTACGTGCGCGCCCTCGACATGCAGACCGGCGCCGTGCGCTGGGAGTTCGAGCTGCAAAGCCCGCCCTGGGCCGGCGTCATGGCGACGGCCGGCGGGCTGGTGTTCGGTGGCTCCAACGAGGGCAACTTCTTCGCCCTCGACGACACCACCGGCGAGGCTCTATGGGAGTTCCAGACGGGCGGCGGGGTGCACGCCAATCCGATCACGTTCATGATCGACGGCCGCCAGTGCGTGGCAATCGCCACCGGCGTGTCGGTGATCGTGTTCACCCTGGCGGGAAGCTGACCTTCCAGAAGATCGAATCGCCCATCCTGGGGCCGCGACACGACGTCGACGTCGATGCCCGGGTTGGAGGTTGGAGTTGAAGAAGATCATCTCGATCGCTGTTCTCGTGCTCGTCGCTTCGGCCTGTACGGGAGAGACGCCGGGGTCGCAGCCGGATGCTCCCGCGGGGGCCCCTGCGGGGGCTTCCGAGGGGACTGCTGCGGAGGCTCCCGCGCATCCCCACATCGTCTTCATCCTCGCCGACGACATGGGCTACGGCGATGTCGCCGTGTACAACCCTGACTCGCTGACGCCGACGCCGAACATCGATGTACTTGCAAGCGAGGGGATCCGGTTCACGGACGCGCATTCGCCGTCGGCGGTGTGCTCACCGACCCGCTACGGCATCCTGACGGGCCGCTATCCCTGGCGGACCTGGTTGCAGCGCGGGGTCGTTGGCGGCTACACACCGCCGCTGATCGAGCCCGATCGCCCGACCGTCGCATCGTTTCTGCGCGACAACGGCTATACGACGGCGATGATCGGCAAATGGCACCTGGGCGTCGGATGGGTGCGCGCCAACGGCTTCGTCGGCACCGCCGAGAACGCCGCCGATCACTGGCGCGGCTCGTGGCAAGACGGCGCTGCGGCTACCGGCATGAACGTCGACTTCACCCAGCCGATCCAGGGCGGGCCGACGGACCTGGGTTTCGACTACGCCTATTTCACCTCGGCGTGCTCGACGATCGACGGTCCGTTCTGTTACATCGAGAACGACCGGCCGACCGAGCTGCCGGTTCGCGAGGTCTTCGTCGATCCCGACGTCGATGCCGACCGGCGGCCGCGCCCCGGCTGGATCGCGCCGGGGTTCTCCCTCGAGACCGTCGACATCGACTTCACCGAGCGTGCCGTCGACTTCATCGGGCGCAGCCTGGTCGAAGATCCGCAGCGTCCGGTGTTCGTCTACATGGGCTTGTCGGCGCCGCACACACCGTGGCTGCCACCGACGTTCGCCCAGGGTGTCAGCGGCGACGGCGATCGGGGCGACATGGTCGTAGTTGCCGACTGGGCCGTCGGCCAGATGGTTGCCGCCCTCGACCGGATGGGAATTGCCGACGACACGCTGCTGATCGTCGCCTCCGACAACGGACCCCGCATCGGCACCAACGGGCACCGGTCGGCCGGCCTGCTGCGCGGCTACAAGTCGCACATCTGGGAAGGTGGGCACCGCGTACCCTTCATCGCCCGCTGGCCGGGACGAATCGAAGCCGGGGCGGTGAGCGACGAGCCGGTCGAGCTCACCGACCTCATGGCGACCGTGGCGGGCATCATTGGCGTCGAGCTTCCGGCCGACGCCGGCCCCGACAGCTACGACATTTCACCGGCCCTGTTCGGACAGTCCGGCGACGAGCCCATCCGCGAAGCGATCGTATCGCTCTCCGAGAACGGGTCGTACGCGATCCGCCAGGGTCCTTGGAAGCTGATCATAGGGACCGACGGGTCGGGAGGCTGGGTCGAGCCGAGCGACGATCCCTATGATCCCGGCCGGCCCGGGCAGCTCTACAACCTCGAGGAAGATCCCGGCGAGCAAACGAACGTGATCGACGAGCGACCCGAGATCGTCGAGCGTTTGAGCGCCCTGCTGGAGGAATACCGGCAGGCCGGGCGCAGTCGGCGGAACTGACGCGTCACGCATTCCCACGCGGATGTGCGGCGTCGGCCTGCAATCCTCTCGGCGTTGCCGACCTCTTGTTCCTTCGTGCGGCCTCGGCAATACTCGTCGCGTCCAGCTGTTGTTTCCACCCGGTGCAACACCGGGAACCAAGCCCTCCACGGCTAGCCCCGGAGTCGTTGGTATGGCCAATCTGGGTCGGCGCATTCTCTGCCTGACCGCGGCGATTCTCATCCTCGCCGCAGGGTCGATCGCGGCCCAGCAAGCCGAATCGACCGTCCCTGGGCATACCGAACGGACGGCGGCCGAGCGGACTGTGTCGACGGCGGCCCTCCACGCGCAATCGGCGGCGGCTCCGCAGGCCGAGTCGTTACCGAGGATCGACTTTCAACGCGACGTCCGCCCCATCCTTGCGGACAGGTGTTTCCAGTGTCACGGCCCCGACGAGAGCTCGCGGCAGGCCGACCTGCGGCTCGATACGCGGGAGGGCGCGTTCGGGCGGGGGCCGCGGGGAGCCGCCGTAGTCCCGGGCGACGTGGACGCCAGCCTCCTCGCGCAGCGCATCACCCACTCCGTTGCCGCCCGTCGCATGCCGCCGGCGATGATGACGAACAAGGCCCTGACGGACGAGCAGATTGTCGTTCTGACGCGATGGATCGAAGAGGGCGCATCCTGGGACCAACACTGGGCGTTCGAGCCGATCGAGCGGACGACGCCTCCGCAGGTCGAAAACGACGCCTGGGTGCGCAACCCTGTCGACCGTTTCGTGCTCGCGCGGCTCGAGGACGAGGGGTTTCAGCCGGCGCCCGAGGCGGATCGGCGGACGCTGGCGCGACGCGTGGCGCTCGACCTGACGGGATTGCCGCCCGACCCCGGCACGCTGGCGACGTTTCTCGCCGATACGTCCGACGACGCGTACGAAGCGCTCGTCGAGCGGCTTCTCGCGTCGAGGCACTGGGGCGAGCACCGAGCGCGCTACTGGCTCGATGCGGCGCGATACGGCGACACCCACGGCATTCACATCGACAACTACCGCGAGATGTGGGCGTATCGCGACTGGGTGATCGGAGCATTTAACGATAACAAGCCGTTCGATCAGTTCACCGTCGAGCAGGTTGCCGGCGACCTGTTGCCCGACCCGACGCTCGATCAGCTGATCGCCACCGGCTTCCAGCGCAACAACATCACCACCAACGAAGGCGGCGTCCTGCCGGAGGAGTACGAGGCGATTTACGCCAAGGATCGGGCGGAGACGATCGGCTCCGTCTATCTGGGATTGACGGTCGGCTGCGCCACCTGTCACGACCACAAGTTCGACCCCATCGCGCAGCGCGAGTTCTACGCGATGACGGCGTTCTTCCGCAACACGACGCAGCGGGTGCTCGACGGCAACGTCAAAGACCCGCCGCCGATCCTCGTCGTTCCGCAAAAGGAAGACCGCGAATTGTGGAGCTCTCTGCGTGCGGAGGCTGCCGACATCGACGCGACGCTGGCGGCGCGCCCGGCAGAGCCCGAGGATGCTTTTGCCGCCTGGCTCGCCGACGGCGTGTATCGCCAGCTCTCGACGCCGCTCGAGCCGGAGGCCGAGCTGCTGACGCTGGCGCTCGATGCCGCCGGTGGTCCCGCGGTATTCCTCGGTGAGGAGCGCCACGCGGTCGTCGTGCAGCCCGGAACGACTTCCGAAGCAGGACCCGAAGGTCTCCCGGCCCTGATGTTCGGCGACGAGTCCTGGGCGGAGCTGCCGTCACTCGAGATCGACACCGATACACCGTTCTCGATGGCGCTGTGGATCTATCAACCCGAGGGCGACGCCGCTTTCACGGTCGCCGGTCAATACGACCCTGAAGATCGCAATCGTGGCTGGTCGATGACGATCGGTTCCCAGCAGCTATCGTTCGGTCTGACCGGCGAGCGGGGAAGCGCCCGGATCGGCACGGTCTACACCGAGCCCATGGCGATCGGCGAATGGACGCACGTCGTGGTGACGTACGACGGCTCCGGGGAGCGCGCGGGCATGCACGTCTACCGGGACGGCGACGTGGTCGAAGAGGGAGGCAGCGGATTCTTCGCCAAGGCCGAGGGCAGCATGCTGACCGACCGGCCGCTGTATCTCGGCCGTGGCGACGTGACAGGCGATGCAGACACGCGGTACTTCGACGGCGGTGGCATCGCTGACTTCCGCGTCTTCGACCGGGCGCTCTCGGTCCAGGAAGCAAGGGTCGTTTCCGCCTGGCCCGCTATCCGCGATGCGGCCGCGAAGTCGCCCGAGGCTCTGAGCCCGGAGGAACGCGAGGCCCTGCGACTTCGATTCCTGGCCACCGAAGACGACGAATACCGCCGTCTCATCGACCGCCGCCGGGAGATCGATGACGAATGGCGCGAGGTGCGCCGCCGCGGCAGCATCACCCACGTGATGCAGGAGCGCCCGGACAGCAAGCCCGAGGCGCACGTGCTGTTTCGCGGCATGTACGACCAGCCACGCGAGCGCGTGCTTGCGGGAACCCCCGCGGTGCTGCCACCGATGGCCGAGTCGTCGCCGCGCAACCGGTTGGGATTGGCCGAATGGCTCGTCGACGAGGCCAATCCGTTGACCAGCCGTGTCACGGTGAACCGCTTCTGGCAACAGATCTTCGGCACCGGGCTCGTGGCCAGCAGCGAGGACTTCGGTGCCCAGGGCGAGCTGCCGTCCCACCCGGAGCTGCTCGACTACCTGGCGGCCGAGTTCCGCGCGTCGGGCTGGAACGTCAAGGATGTCTTCCGCACGCTGGTGACGTCGGCCACCTACCGGCAGTCGGCCACGACGACGCCGGAAAAGCTCGAGCGCGACCCGGAGAATCGACTGCTCTCGCGCGGGCCCCGGTTCCGCATGGATGCCGAGATGGTCCGCGACTACGCCCTTGCCGCCAGCGGTTTGCTGGTGCGGACCATCGGTGGTCCGAGCGTCAAGCCGTACCAGCCGGAGGGCGTCTGGTCGACGGTGGCGATGCCGCAGAGCGACACGAGGGTGTACCAGCGAGATACCGGCGAGAAGCTCTATCGGCGGAGCATGTACACCTTCTGGAAGCGCACCGCACCACCGGCGTCGATGGACATTCTCGATGCCCCGACCCGGGAGCACTCCACGGTCCGCCGCGAGCGCACCAACACACCGCTGCAGGCGCTGGTGACGATGAACGACCCACAGTTCATCGAGGCCGCTCGTTACCTGGCCCAGCGCGCCATGCGCGATGTCGGGGACGATTTCGATCTGCGGCTCGACTACCTCACGACCCGGCTGGTGGCCCGCAGCTTCATCGATGCGGAGCGCGCCGTCGTACGACAGGCCTACGAGGGTTTCGTCGACCTGTATGCGGCCGACACCGCCGCCGCTGCGGGGCTTCTCGAGGTCGGTGAGTCGTCGTACGACGCCGGGCTGCCGGTGGTGGAGTCCGCCGCCTGGACGATGATCACGAATCAACTGATGAACCTGGACGAAGTACTGAACAAGTAGCGACGAGGTGACCGTGCACCCCTTCAAGGAGGCGATTCGCGCCGAGACGAGGCGCCAGTTCTTCGGCCGGGCCGCCCGGGGCATCGGCGGTCTGGCGCTCTTCGATCTTCTGGCTCGGGACGGGTGGGCTCTGCCCCAGGAGCCCTCGGCGGTCGGTGGCCTGGCGTCGCTGCCGCACTTCGCGCCGAAGGCGAAGCAGTGCATCTACCTGCACATGATGGGCGCTCCGCCGCAGATGGACCTGCTCGACTACAAGCCGATGATGAGGGACTACTACGACGTTGATCTGCCCGATTCCGTCCGGCAGGGACAGCGCCTGACGGGCATGACCTCCGGGCAGACACGCTTTCCGATCGCCCCGTCGGTGTTCGACTTCTCGCAGCATGGCGAGGGCGGAGCGTGGTTTTCGGAGTTGCTCCCGTACACCGCCAGCATGGCCGACGACATCGCCGTCATCCGGTCGATGCACACCGAGGCGATCAACCACGAGCCGGGGATCACATTCATCCAGACGGGTCAGCAGATCCCGGGCCGCCCTTGTATCGGCGCCTGGTTCGCCTATGGCCTCGGCAGCATGAACGAGAACCTGCCGACGTTCGTCGTCATGAACGCGGAAAAGTCTCATCCCCGATCGAACGTGCAGGCGATTTCGGCGAAGCTCTGGAGCGCGGGCTTTCTGTCGCCGGAGTATGCCGGCGTCGGGCTGCGGACCGGGGCCGATCCGGTGCTCTACCTCAAGGATCCCGGGGGCGTATCGCCCGACGTGCGGCGGCAGATGCTCGACGGGCTGGGCGAGCTGAACCGGCTGCGCCACGAGCAGGTCGGCGACCCCGAGACGCTGGCTCGCATCGAGCAGTACGAGATGGCGTTCCGCATGCAGTCATCGGTTCCGGAGATGGCCGACCTTTCGGGCGAGCCCGACAGCACCTTCGAGCGCTGGGGTGACGAGGCGAGGGAGCCGGGCAAGTTCCAGAACGCGGCCTTGATGGCCCGGCGGCTTGTCGAGCGCGGCGTCCGGTTCGTGCAGATCTACCACCGGGGCTGGGACGTGCACGCGAATGCACCGCTGGTTCTGCCCGCCCAGGCCCGCGACGTCGATCGGGCCGCCTGGGCGCTGGTTCAGGATCTCAAGGAGCGCGGCCTGCTGGACGAAACGCTCGTCATCTGGGGCGGCGAGTTCGGCCGCACGATCTACTCGCAGGGCAAGCTGACACCCACCGACTACGGCCGCGACCATCATCCGCGGTGCTTCAGCCTCTGGATGGCCGGCGGGGGCGTCAAGGGCGGCATTGTCTACGGCGAGACCGACGATTTCTCGTACAACATCGTGCGGGACCCGGTGCACATTCGCGATTTCCAGGCGACCATCCTGCACCTGTTCGGCATCGACCACGAACGTTTCACCCACAAGCATCGCGGACTGGACGCCCGGCTGACCGGGGTGGAGCCGGCCCGGGTCGTGCACGAGGTCCTGGCGTAGCCGCGGAGAAGGGAGACGTCCGATGAGCGCATTCCGCGTCCATGAGATCGCGGGCTTGTTTGTCGTGCCGTTGTTTCTTCTCCTGGCCGGCTCCGTGTTCCAGGAAGGGACACGGGCCGTCAACGACGGCCATCACCATGGAGACCCGCCGTTCCTGCTCGAGGCAGGCTGGCAACCCCTGTTGAACGGCGAGAACCTCGACGGGTGGGCCCTTCAGGACCCGGACAGAGGAGGGTGGGGGACGACGGCCGGCGTGTTCTGGGGAGGGCCGGATGATCCACGGTTGCTCAAGGGAAAGCCGGGGCCCGGCGATCGCATCGTCAACACGATGAACGATCTGGATCCCCGGCCGTCGAATCTGTACACGGTGGAAACGTTCGGTGATGTCGAGCTCTACCTGGAGTTCATGCTGGCCCAGGGGTCGAACAGCGGCGTCTATTTGCACGGCCTCTACGAGATTCAGATCTTCGACAGCTACGGCAGGGTGCCCTCCGTCGAGACCGCGATCACCGGGGCCATCTACAGCTACGTCCCGGTCGGCGACAACTACATCGGTGGCGTGGGCCCCCGGGTCCGCGCCGACCGTCCGCCCGGACAGTGGCAGTCCTTTCACGTCTGGTTCCGAGCCCCGCGGTTCGACGAGGCGGGAAACAAGGTGGAAAACGCCCGATTCCTCCGCGTGCTCCACAACGGCATCTTGATTCACGAAAACGTCGAGCGAGAGGGCCCGACCCAGGCGCCGATGAAGATACCGGAGGCCCGCGAGAATCCCCTCATGCTGCAGGGCGACCACGAACAGATCGCCTATCGAAATATCTACGTCAGGCCCCTGCGGCCGCTTACCCGTTGAAGCCAGGGAGCTGAACTCATGGCATCCAAGGAAGAAAAGACCGAATCGGCTGGTGGCACGCGGGGCGTGTCGCGCCGCAAGGTTCTCGGGGCCGGGCTCGCCGCGGCGCCGCTCATGGTGTCGCGCCATGTCCTCGGTGGGACGGGGTACCAGGCCCCGAGCGATACGCTGCGAATCGCCGCCGTGGGTGTCGGCGGCATGGGCAAGGCCTATCTGAGGGGTTGCGCCGACGAGCACATCGTGGCGCTGTGCGATCTCGATCACCAGCGCGCCGCCGAGACGTTCGAGACCTATCCCGCGGCGACCCGGTACCACGACTTCCGCAGGATGCTCGATCGGGAGGCGAACAACATCGACGCGGTGATCGTGGCCACGCCGGACCATACACACGCGATCATCCTCAAGGCGGCGATCGAGCTCGGCAAGCACATCTACTGCGCCAAGCCGATCACCCATACCGTCGGGGAGGGCAGGAAGATCAAGCAGGCGCTCGGCGACAACCCACATCTGGTCACCAAGTCGAGCGTGCAGTCGTCGGGAACGGAAAACGCTCGAAGCTCCTCTGAGCTGCTGTTGTCGGGCGCCATCGGCCCGGTGAAAGAAGTGCACGTCTGGTGCGACCATCCGGCCTATCCCGCCTCGCAGCTGCGCCCCGAGGAAGTCCAGACCCCGCCGGCCGGCATGGACTGGGATCTGTGGATCGGCCCGGCCCCATATCGCCCCTACCACTCGACGTATCACCCGCTGACGTGGCGCCCCTGGTGGGATTTCGGCAGCGGGGCCGTGGGCGACATGGCCTGTCACACCTTTCATTTCTACTTCAAGGAGCTCCGGCTCGAATCCCCCGCCACGGTCTACGGCACCGGCTCGACCCGGCAGGAGGGCTGGTTCGAAGAGAAATCGACCGTCGAATGCGCCAGCGTCGCCAACATGGTCACCTGGGAGTATCCGGCGCGCGGCGACCTGCCCCCGCTGAATCTCCATTGGTACGACGGCGGCATGAAGCCCCACCGACCGGCCGAGCTGGATCACAGGTTGGCATTGCCGGCGACCGGTGTCCTCTTCGTCGGTGAGAAGGGAAAGCTGTTGACGGGCTACGAGGGCGGCTATTCGTTCGGCCCGCGCGGGACTCCGCGCAGCGGTGGGTTGTTGCTACCCGAAGGTGACTTCAGGGATTTCGAGCAGCCGACGCCGTCTCTGCGCAGGGTCGAGCAGGCAGATCACTACACCGAGTGGACCCGGGCGTGTAAGACCGGTGCGACGACCGTGTGCCCGGTCGAGCTCGGCATCGAGATGACAGAGGTGGCCCAGCTGGGCGCGCTGGCGCTGCGGACCGGCCGCGTCATCGATTGGGACGCGGAAGCCATGAAGGTGACGAACACCAACGCCGCCGACAGCCTGATCGATCCTCCCTATCGCGCCGGGTGGTCGCTGTAGTCGGATCCGCAGCGATCCTGATGAAACCCATCCGGCAATTCCGGCGTCATAGGGACGAGAGCGCTGTCGCGTAACACATATATGTGTTACACATAGTTTTCGCAGCGCCCTCCCGAACGAATCGACCGCCGACCGGAAAGAGGATGGATCAGCATGGGTAGCTCACCTGCACAGCGATTCCTGCCGCTGCGCCCCGTGGAGTTCTACGTACTTCTTGCGCTCGCCGAAGGCGACAGCCACGGCTACGGGATCATCCAGTCGACGCTGGAGCGTTCGCAGGGGCAGGTCCGCTTGGATCCAGGGACGCTCTACCGGGCCATCGTGCGGCTCGCCGACCAAGGGATGCTCGCAGAGGCATCCCGCCGCAACGCGGAAGATCTCGACGACAAGCGTCGGCGGTACTACGCGATCACGGCGTTTGGCCGCGAAGTCGCCGGCGCGGAGGCCCGGCGTATGTCCGGGTTGGTGACCGACGCCCAGGTCAGCAACCTAATTCGCGACGGCGAGGAAGCCTGATGCACGCCCCCCAGCCGACGCTGCGCCGGTGGCTCTCGTCCGCGTACCGGGTCCTCTTGCACGCCTATCCGCACGAGTTTCGAAGTCGCGTCGGGGCCGACATGGTCGAGGTCTTCGACGATCTTTGTCTGCACGAGATGCAACAGAATGGCGCCGGCGGACTGCTTCGCCTCGGCGTGCGCACGCTCGGCGATGTCGCCCGCAACGGCGTCGGCGAGCGCCTCGAACGTCGCCGGGGTCGATCACTCGGCGTGGGCGCTTCACCCCGCCGCCCGCGCGCCCCGTGGCACCGAAGAAGTTCGTTCCGGGACCCTGAATTCTCGGGGCTTCTCCCGGGTCCCCTGGGATCCGCGGGAACCTCGGGACCCCAGGGTCCCCCGGGATCCCCTGACCGACGCCCTGAAACCCCTCGCTCCCCCCGAGGAGACCGTTCGATGAGCGTCTTGCTTCGTGACATCCGATATGCCGTACGCACGCTGAGGAGCCAGCCCCTGTTCAGCGGCGCGGTGATCTTCGTCCTGGCGCTCGGCGTCGCCGGAACGGGCGGCATCTTCAGCGTCTTCAACGGCCTGTTCCTGCGCCCGCTGCCCTTCGAGAACCCCGACCGGATCGTCAACGTCGACGAGACCGCGCCGCAGTGGAACCTCGAGTTCGTCGCGGTCAACTACACCGACTTCGACACCTGGCAGCGTGAGAACAGCACCTTCGAGGCGATGGCGGTGTACGACAGCGAAAGCTACAACCTGTCGCTGGACGGCGAGGCCGTCCGCGTCGAGGGCACCGCGGTGACCCACGGCATCTTCGACGTCCTGGGGCTCGATCCGGCGATCGGCCGCCGGTTTACCGCCGATGAAGACGTGCCGGGGGCCGAGGGTGTCGTCTTGGTCGGCAATGCGTTGTGGAGAGACCGCTTCGCCGCCGACGAAGGCGTTCTCGGCAAGACCCTGATGCTCGACGGTGAGGCCCATACCGTGATCGGCGTGCTGCCGCCGGAAGCGGTGTTCATCGACACCGACCTGTGGGTCCCGCTGCGGACCGATCCGACCCAGAACGAGGGAAGCTGGTGGCTCGACGGTCTCGGACGCTTGCGCGAGGGTGTCACGCTCGAAGAAGCACGGCTCGACCTCGATGCCATCCACAAGGGCATGATCGAGGATCGCAGCGTCAACGAGATCACTTCTCCGGTCGTTCTGCCGGCGACGGAACGGATTCTCGGCGACATGCGCCTGGGCGCGACCGCGTTGTTGGGCGGTGTCTTCGTCGTGCTGCTGATCGCCTGCGCGAATGTCGCCGGCCTGATGCTTGCGCGTTCGACCTCGCGCACCGGAGAGATCAGCATCCGCCTGGCGCTCGGCGCCGGTCGTGGACGAATCATCCGGCAGATCCTGACCGAGAGTCTCCTGCTCGCGACCGCCGGGGCAGCGCTCGGCGTGGCGCTCGGATACGGCGGCTTGCGCGCGGTGCTGAGCGCCATCCCCGACGGCGTGCCCCGGTGGATCAGCTTCGGCATGGACACGCGTTTTCTCGCCTTCAGCATCGTGATGACGGTGGGTAGTGCGCTGCTTTTCGGCCTCGCGCCGGCGCTGCGCGCCGCCCGCGTCGATCCGCAGCGCACGCTGCAGGCGAGCTCGTCGCGGTCCGGTTTCGGAGCCGGCCGGCAGCGGACGCTCAGCGCACTCGTTGTCGCCGAGGTCGCACTGGCGCTGCTGTTGCTGATCAGCGCCGGCCTGTTCATGAGCGCCTTCCAGAAGCTGCAATCTGTCGATCCGGGCTTTCAGCCGGAAAACCTGCTGACCTACAAGATCTCGCTGCCGACCTCCATCTACGACGATGACCCGAAGCAACTCGCGTTCTTCGACGCGCATCTCGCCGAGGTCAAGAGGTTGCCCGGCGTCGTGGCCGTGGGCGCCACGACGCACGAACCGCTGGGCAGTCACACGGGGAACTTCTTTCAGGCAGAGGGTGCCGCGCCGCGCGGTGAGGACGAGCCGAACCCCGTGACGCTGACACGCTACGCCACCACGGGCTACTTCGAAGCCGCCGGCATCACCCTGCTCGCCGGCCGGACGTTCGTCTACGCCGACGCGGCGGAGGGGGCGCCTCCGGTCGGTATCGTCAACGAGACCTTCGCCGAGTACCACTGGCCCGGCGAGAACCCGGTCGGCAAGCGCTTTGCCTTCACCGGCGACGAGCCCACGTGGATCGAGGTCATTGGACTCACCCGGGACGTGAAGCACTACGGGCTCGACGAGGACATGCGCCCCGGCGTCTACTTCCTGAACGATCGTGTTCCGGCGGCTTCGTTGACGATCGTTGCCCGCACGGCGGTGGACCCGCTGAGCATTGCCGACGAGGCCCGCACCCTCGTGCGTAACCGCGATGACGACCTGCCGATCTACGCGGTCAATTCCATGGACCAGCGGCTGAACGAGTCGCTCTGGGCGCGGCGGGCCGCCTCGTGGAGCTTCGCCATCTTCGCCGGCGTCGCTCTGCTTCTCGCCACCAGCGGTATCTACGGCGTGGTCTCGTACTCGGTCGGCCAGCGCACCCACGAGATCGGTGTCCGCATGGCGCTCGGCGCCCGCTGGGCCGATGTCCTCGGTAGCGTCATGCGCCGCGGTCTGGTGCTGCTCGGCGCGGGCGTCGTGTTGGGCTTGCTCGGGGCCGTGTTCGCCGCCCGTGCACTGTCGAGCCTGCTGTTCGGCGTGGCAGCGACCGACCCGCTGATCTACACGGGTGTCACCGTGCTGCTGATCGGTGTCGCGGTGCTGGCCAACCTGATCCCGGCCCGCCGCGCGGCTTCGATTGATCCGATGTGCGCTTTGCGCGACGAATAATGCGAAGGGGCGTCAACGGGGCGCGTTTTCACGCCGACTCCTAGGACCTCGTATCGCGCCTTGCGCCTGCGACAATCGATTCGAACGTCGTTTCTAATCCGGCCTCCCGCAGGAGCGGCAGCAATCCGACGCAGAGCTCGAGAAACTCCAGCTCGAAACCTCGCGCCGCCCGTTCGAGTGACGCCTGGGCGCGCTCTGCTTCGCCGAGCGCGAGGTGGAGGACGGCCTGCCTCGTGTGAGTTCCCGCGGGGGCCGGGTCGGCTTCGAGCTGCTTGCCGGCGACGGTGGGGTCGCCCATGCGGGCGCGGACCAATGCCTGCAGGAAAGGCTCGCTGGTCGCCGTCAGCGCGTTATCGGTTTCCCCGGACTCGAGGTACGACAGGCTCAGGTAAGCAGGGGCCCAGCGGGCCTCGGGCGCGATCTGCAGAGCGTGCCGGAGACGAGCGATGGCTTCCTCGTAGCGTCCGGCCCCGTACAGGATGCGTCCGACGTCCTGATTGACGGTGGCGCCGAAGGGGTTGAGCTCGAGCGCCGCCTCGATTCCTTTCAGGGCGTCGTCGAAACGTCCGAGCATGCAGCGCGCCATGGCGCGCCAGTGACGCGCGCGATGCTCGCCGGGATTCAGCTCGAGGGCCCGCTCGAAGGCGGCCTCGGCTCCGCGAAGGTCGAACAGAGTCAGTCGAAGCAGCCCCAGGGAAGTATGCGCTTCGCTGAGTGTCGGATCCAGGTCGAGCGCCCGGGAGACTGCGGCTTCTGCCGACGCCACTACCTCCGCGTGACGCATCCGTCCATGGGCCCATTGAAAGCAGTGGCAGTCCGCCAAGCCCGCGTGGGCTGCGGCATAGTCCGGTTCCCTGGCGATCACGTCTTCGAAGCACGCGATCGCCCGTTGGAGGTTGCCGTGCGTACGCCGGTTCCAGAAGAACCGGCCGCGCAGGAACGTGTTGTAGGTCTCGACGTCACGGGTCCGGCGGCGAACCGGGGCCCTGTCGAGCAAACGGACCTCCAACCTGCGGACGATCGCGTCGGCGAGCTGCTCTTGTAGGTCGAAAGGATCTTCCAGCTCGCGGTCGAACTGGTGCGCCCAAAGGTTGCACCCGTCGGCGGTGTTCACGAGCTGGGCCGTTATCCGCAAGCGCCGCCCCGAGCGCCTGAGGCTGCCCGAAAGGAGGTTTCCGACGCCGAGGCGCTTGCCGACCTCGCGGACGTCCGTCGCCTGGTCCCGAATCAGGAAAGACGAGTCGCGCGCCACGACACGGATCCCGGGAACCTGGCTGAGCGCGGTGATCAGGTCCTCGGTCAGGCCGTCGGCCACGATCTCGGTCCCCTCGTCGCGGTCGAGGGTGGCGAAGGGTAGAACCACGATGGATGGGAGCGGACTGGTCTCCGGACGGCTGTCCCACCATTGGTCGAGCTCGACTGCGTCCGCGTACACCGTGCTGAGCCGGGCGTGGCGGTGCCTACGCACGGGCAGCCCCTCCGTAGCCTCCCATCGTTGCGCGGTGCGCACGGAGACGTCCAGGTGGGCGGCGATCTCTTTCCACGAGCTGAGGCGCTGCTCGGACACCGCGACTCCTCATTTTCGACCGGTTTCGGTCATCGCCTAGCGACGCCCGATTCTCTCCGAGCGCGCCAATCTACGCCACCGAACGATGTCGCACCATGTCGCTTGCCGCCTCAGCCGCGCCGCCCGTAGCCTGACCGCACTCCACTCCCTTCAATCTCCAGCAATAGGAGAGAGATGATGCGACTCGCGATGTCGCTGCTTGTGTTCACCCTCAGCCTGAACCTCGGTTCGATCCTTCCCGGGCAGCCTGCGGCCGCTCTCGAGACGCTTCTGGCGCTGCCGGTAGCCGCGGTCGAGACGCCTGCCGCGGCGGCCGCTGTCGTCCCGCAGCGCCCATCCCCGGACCCGGTACCGATCCTGACAGACACCTGGTACGTTCGATTCCGCGTCGACAACACGCCGCCGGAATTCCACTTGCCTGCGTTGCTCGTCTTCCACGCCGACGGCACCTTCAGCGCCGTCGACGGAGGAGACTTCGGTGCGTTGCCCGACCTGCCGTTCAACCAGACCAGCCAGTACGGCACCTGGGAGTGGCTCGGCGGCAACAAGTACCTCGCCAAGGGGCTGATCTTCAGCTTCAGCCGCGTGGCGGGATCGGAAGGACAGCTCGTCAACATCCTGGGAACCGAGATCGAGATCGACCTCGAAGCCGGCCACGACGCATTCACGGCGGTCGTGACCCAGCACATGTGGATCTGTCCGGATACCTTCTTCTGCCCGGATCCGCTCACCGATGCGCCCGACATGACGATCCCCGCCGACCAGGCCGGCTTCTGGGTGGAAGGGCGGCGTGTGAAATAGAGCGGCGATTCGTGGGCGCCACGCCCTACTACGGAATGATCTGGGACCTCTTTTTGCGCCGCGAGCGACACCGGGGTCATCGACCGCGACTGTGGGGGGACAAGTGGGGTTGACGAGCCCTACGAAGAGAGGCCGACGGTGACCACCAGCTCCGCGCGATTGAGAACGTCAGGAGGCGGTGCTCGACAGTCAACGGTAGTAGCCAGGACGCACGATCGCTCGTAACAATGGCCGGCGGAGCTGGACGCGGACGTCATGCCACGAGGAAGGTGCGTCCGAGCGTTCGACGGCTGTTTCGGCGGGGAACTCGGGCTCGTACACCAGCACGTACGACGACCTCAGGTACGAGAGAATCCGGTCGTAGTCGCCGCCGAGGCTGCGCACCGACGCGCTGCGCGTCACCAACCCTCCGGTCGCGCGGGCGATCTCGCCCAGCAGCGCCTCGAGCCCGGGGTCGTGGCCGGCCGTGCCCAGTAGAACGGGAAACACGGGTACGTTGGCGACGTTCGCCGCGTCGATTGCCGCCTGCGCCGTCCCGATACTCGTCGTGTCGGCCCCATCGCTGAGCAAGAGAACCGCCTTGATGGACTCGTCCTCGGGAAAGGCGACCTCGCTCCCCGGCGCGGGGTCCTCGGGCGTGTAGCGAAGATCGCAGTTGCCCACATGGGTGGGCGGGGTGACGCGGATGATCGCCGCCAGGACCTGAGCCATCGAGGACATCAGCTGGGCCCGCGACGGCATGGGAGGCTCGGCGTCCGGCGGGCGTGCTGCCTCAGGGGCTGCCGCGGATGTCGGCGATGTCGGAGGTGTCAGAGGTGGAGGGGGTATCGGCGGAGCGTCTGCGGCTCCGCCGGCAGTCACCGGTTCGGTTGGCGGCTTCGTTTCTGCCTCGGGGCCGTCCTCCCGCTCGGGTTGGCTCGCCTCGATCGCCATCCGGTCGGCGCGCATGAGCTGATCGAGGGCCACGATCAAGGCATCGTGCAACGATGTACCGTCACCCCGCGGCGCCCGGGCGAGAAACGTGCGCCAGTCGTTGGCCGTGTAGCGCCCCCAGCGACCAGGCCCGATGCCGTCGGAGAACGGCAGCACGTAGGCACATCCCGTGATGCCCAGTTTCGACAGGAACGTGATCGCCGTGCGCTGGACCGTCCGCCACCACGGCCGCAGGCTCGGGCTCGAGTCGATCAGCAGGGCGACCCGCAGCGGCGTGTCCTCTGGTCTGTGAAGGAGCCGAACCTGCTGGCGGACACCGTTGTCGTAGACGGCGAAATCATCGGCGTCGAGGGGAGGGATCACGCCGCTGTTCGTGTGAACCACCGCAACCCGCAGACGCACGACGTCGACCGCTGCACTGATCTGGAGTTGCTGCTCCTGGGGAGCGCCCGTCGAGGGGATGGTGCCGGCCAGCATCGCTGCCGCTACTGCGGATCGAATCAGGAAGCTTCCCTTCAACGGTCTCCTCGACGATCGATTGCCGGCGTCCGACACCTGTCTGTAGGACGCACCGAGGGGCAGCAAAGACGACGGCGGCATCCGAGGCGCGAGTCGGGGTGCCTCCGCCGTACTAGAGATCCACCACCGAGATGTCGGTTTCGGAAAAGTCGTCGCCGACGAACAGAAGCGGCTCCCCGCTATGGCGGGAGAGGGCGTAGGCGAAGCAGTCGCCGAAATTGAGCCCGGCAGCGTGACGCCCCTTGCCGAAGTGCCGAAACGCGTGCCGGGCAAGCTCCATCTGCTTGCCGTCGAACGGCACCAGCTCGATACCCGCCTTGTGCATCAGCAGGTCGAGCTCACGTCCTCCGGCTTCGCCGTAACGGACCTCCACGACGATCGCCGCTTCGAGGGCGGAGGGTGCGGCCATCAGGCGTATCGGGTCGTTCTCGATCGCCGCCTCGATGGAGGGTGCCGCGGGCTCGTCGAACATCACGGCGAGCACCGCGCTCGTGTCGAGAACCATCAGTCCGGGATCCCGTCGTCGTCGTAGCCGATGATCGCGTCGGGACGGCGCTCGTCGAGGACGGGCAGGCGGGAGCATCGCTCACGGATCAGCGCGAGCTCCTCCCGCAGCGGCACCGGATAGACCCTCCCACGCTCACGCCTCAGACGCTCTTCGAGGGCGATGATGAGGGCCTCGGTGAGCCCCTCGCCGGTCAGCTCGGCGAGCTCCCGGGCCAGCCGATCAGCCTTCTCGTTCTTGATACTGAGTGCCATTTGGATCAATAGATTATAGAAAACAAGATAGATTCTAGATCCTCGCGCCGTGCGACGGCAACTATCCGCGCATCGCGGCGGATCCGGTTGTAGGACCCGCTTGCTTGATCCGAGGGTCCCCAATGCTCGGATTCGCCGGGTCGTTCAGACTGCCGGGCGCCGTTGAAGCGTCATCGCCGGCGTCGTAGCTTGTGTCGCATGAGCATTCGTCCGGTTGCAGTGGTTGCAGCGGTGACAGCGCTGGTAGCGCTCGCAGCGTGCGCCGAGCCGCTGGAGTTCGCCGATTGGACGGTTCCGGTACCGGACGGAACGCCAACCCTCGAATACGCATACGTTCCCATCGAGGAGCGTACGCAGCGTATCGACGTGGTCGAGGATCTCCGCATCGTTCAGGGGACCGAGCCGTTCTACCGGCTGATCGACGTCGAGGCGGATGCGCAGGGCAACATCTACGCTTTCGATTCGGGTAATTCCAACATTGTTGCCTTCGACGCTGCCGGTGGCTACCTCCGTACGTTCGGAGGGCCGGGCCAAGGCCCCGGAGAGATCGAAGGCGGTGGCCGTATAGCCATTGCCGGTGATCGCTTGGTGCACGCCTCGCGGAACAGGTTGAACGTCTGGACGACCGACGGCGATCTCGTGCAGGCGCCCAGCATGACGTTCCTGCAGTTCTCTCTCCTGCCGTTTTCCGGCACTGACGACGGCGCTCTTTACGGTGCCTTCATGCGGCGCGACGACGAAGGCACTCGGCACAGCCGGGTGGTCTCCGTCACCGTCACGGGTGAGCTCGAGCGGGTGTACACGGACGTGCCGGACCCCGGCTTTCTCGGCCTCAGACGCAGCTCGGGAACGCGGTCCATGACCATCAACACCATGATTCCGATGCCCGAGCCGATGTTTGCTTCATCGCGCGACGGAAACATCTACGTGGTCGCGGGCGACGAATATCAGGTACTCGCCTTTGCGCCGGCTGGTGATCTTCGCTGGGCCCTGCGCACGACGAAGAGGCGCCCGCCGTTGGGGGACGAGCGTATCGAAGCGGCTGTCGAGCGGATCGCGGAGAGAGCCCCGGGAGGGCAGCCCCTGTCGCCGCCGCCAAGGCGCTCGGAGGTCGATTGGCCCGCGACCCTGCCGGCACTGGTCGGGACACCGTCCGCGCACCGGTTCGTCGAGCCGATCCGCGTCGACGGTCATGGGCACATTTATGTCTTCCCGTTCATCCCCGACGATTGGCCCGGCCCCGACCAGCCCGTGGACGTCTATTCGCCCGATGGCGAGCGTCTGTTGTCCGGAATGATGCCCATCATGCGCTGGGATGCGGCGCGTGGTGATCGGGTGTACGGCCTCGCGACCGACCCCGAGACGGAGGAGTATCGCGTTGTTCGCTACCGGTTGGTAGAGCCGTTCGACTAGCATGCCGGATGGGAGGGCGCCGCTCGGTCGCCCGGGCGTAGCGGTGAAGTATGGTAGTATGGCATCGCTATGGCAACCAGGAAGGTCACCTACACGCTCGACGAGCTGACGGTCTCACGGTTGGAAGATGCCGCGGAGCGGGTAGGCAAGCCGAAGAGCCAGGTGGTACGCGAGGCGATCAACGAGTACGCCGCGCGTATCGGCAGGCTCAGCGAGCGCGAGCGCCTGCGGATGCTGCGGACGTTCGACGAGGTGATGGAACGGATTCCCGAGCGTTCGGCCGCCGAGGTCGATCGCGAGCTCGATGAGCTTCGCGCGGCACGCCGTGCCGGTGGGCGCCAGGTCCGCGAGGGCGGGGCACGTCGCCGTGTCGGAGAGGATGACGCGAGATGATCGTCCTCGATACCTCCGTCCTGATCGATGCGCTCACGGGACCCATGCGCTCGGCGGCGGCATTGCGGCGCACGATAGCGGATGGGGAGCGGATCGGGATTCCGACGCTGGTGCTTTTCGAGTGGCTGCGAGGGCCGCGTGCGGTACCGGAGCTGGAGGCCCAAGAAGCGCTGTTCCCTCGCCGCAGCGCGTTGCCGTTCGCTCACCGCGAGGCCGCCCTTGCCGCGGCGTTGTACGCGGAGGCTGCACGGCCACGCGGTCGCGAGATCGACCTGGCGATCGCCGCCTGCGCCATTGTGCGGGCGGCCGCCCTCTGGACGCTCAACACGGACGACTTCGCTGATCTCCCCGGGCTCGAGCTCTATACACCGCCGGTCGCCGCGGGTCAGACAACGTAGGAGGTGTCGAAGTGGTGACGCTCGAAGTCTTTTCCGACTACATATGACCCTGGTGCTATCTCTGCACGGGTCGTGTGGAACGATTGCTCGAGGCGTTCGAGATCGAAGTCGCTTACACGCACTTCCCCCTGCATCCGAACACGCCGGAGGAAGGGCTGACGCTGGAGCAGCTTTTCGCCGGACGAGGTTTCGACGTCGCCGGTGCGCAGGCCCGGCTGGCTGAGCTCATGGCGGCCGAGGGCCTCCCGTACGGCGACCGGTCGATGACGTACAACAGCCGCCTCGCCCAGGAGCTCGGAAAATGGGCGGAGACACAGCCCGGGGGAGGGGAGATTCACCGGGCGCTGTTCGAGGCGTACTTCGTGCGCGACGTGAACCTCGCGCAGGTCGACAACCTGGTGTCGATCGCCGAGCAGGTCGGCCTGCCCGGCGGCGCCGCGAGGGAGATGCTCGAACAGCGCCTCTTTCGCTCGGCCGTCGACGACGATTGGCAGCGATCAGCCGAGTTCGGTGTCACCGGCGTTCCGACGTTCGTCGTCGGCAATCGCGGCGTCGTGGGCGCGCAGCCTTACGAGCAGCTGGAGGTGTTGGTTGTTGCCGGAGGGGCCGCACACCGCGTCTCGACACCGTGACGCCCACGAGCGACCACTCGGACGGCCGCGGGCAATCCTGGTTCCGCACGTCGTCCCCGTCTAGACTCCCGCTGCCCACGAGACCGCCGAGGACGAAATGGTCGATAGCGTCGATGTAGCGATGGAACGCCCTGCAGTCGCGGCCCCGGCGCGATCGCGCTTCTATCTCTGGCTGACTCTCGCGATCAGCTTCACGTGCTTCTACGGCTTCTGGCTGACGTACTTCTCTCCGGTGATGACAACCGACCTGGCCGCGCGCCTGTCGCCGACGGTTCATCTGCACGGCTGGTCGTTTTTCGTCTGGTTCCTTTTGCTGCCGCTGCAAGCCGGACTGGTGGCCGGACGCCGTGTGAACGTGCACCGAACCCTCGGAATGGCGTCGCTGGCCCTGGCGGCGGTGATGGTGGTGACCGGATTCATCGTGGTGGCCGTTCAGATCGCCGGCGGCAGCGAGTTCTGGTTCGCCAACGGCCCGTTCGTGTTTGTCGCGCTGGTGCTGTTCACCGCTTTCTACAGCCTCGCCCTGGTCAACCGCACCAAACCGAAGATCCACAAGCGCTACATCGTGCTGGCGAGCGCGGCCGTCTTGGGGGCGGCGACCTTCCGGGTCTTGCTTCGGTCGCCGGTTCCGATCCCGTACACGCTGTGGATCGGTGGAATGCTGAGCAACCTGTTCATCGTCGCCGCGATGATTCACGACAAACGGGCCAAGGGCGCCGTCCACCCGGTCTATGTCCGCGGGCTCGTCGCCTCGGTCGCGGTCGAGCTGGCGTCGATCGGACTGGTGTTCACCCCGTTGAGCGGACCGATTCACGCCGTGATCGGAGGGGTCGGGCGGCTTCTGGAAGTGTTCTACCTATAAGAGGAGGTGTGATCGGAACAACCATCGGACGCTGGATTTCGCCGATAGCCGGCGAGCCCCGACACCGGCGCCCGCCGCACTCGAGACTTCGCACTGGGTCGCGATCGCAATCGGGGCTACTCATCGATCGGATCGTGAAAGGCGGTCAATCGGCGGACGAATCCGCGGAGCTTCGCGAAGTGCGTTGCCCGATCGAGTGCCGGCGGCCGAACGGCCACCAGGGAAGGCCCTTTTGACCGCGCCAGAGCGCGACGACGAGGAAGCCGCCAACGACGGAGCCGGCCCAGAACGCGGGAGCGAAGGCCGCGACGGCCACGAGGATCCCGGCCCAGTGGGCGATCCGCCAGCGACTCAAGATCCCTGAACCGACCGTCAAGAACACCGCGGCGAAGCTCATCACGACCCACGGCTCGGCTCTCGCCGGGATCACCGTCACGAGGCCCAGTACACCGAAGATCGGCCCTGAGAAGATCATCAGGACGGTTCCGAAAAAGCCCAGCAGGGGCCAGGCGAGGACGGCGATCAGCGCGGCGCCGGCGACGACATAGAGGAACCCGGCGATGCGAGCCCCCTGGCGGGTCGCATCGTCTCCTCCCGCGGAGAGGGTGTAGCGAACCGGGGAGACGTGATAGTGCTGCACCCTCCCGCCGCGGCGCGACGGTCGCTCGATCATGTGCTCAGCATATCCCGCGGCCGCTTCTCCGCGCACGGCCCGGGCCCGTCATGCCCGAGGCCGCGATCCTGTGTCGAACCGGCTCTTCGAGCCCCCGCTCCTACCCGCGCAGCCGCCAGGCGATGCGGAAGCCGACGAAGCCGAAGCGGCTGTCCGGATCGACCATGAAGCGGTACGAGGTCCGCAACGTTCCCGGGGCGTCGACAAACGAGCCGCCGCGCAAGACACGCGCCGTGCCGCTTTCCGGCCCGGCGGGGTCTTCCTCGGGCTCGCTGCCGTAGGGCCCGTACCAGTCCAGGCACCACTGCCGCACGTTGCCGGCCAACCCGTGCACGCCCTCGGGGGTGGCCCCGCTCGGGTACGCACCGACGGGGGCCGTACCTTCGATCGCGCTTTCCTGGTAATTCGCTCGCTCTCGCGAGGGAGCCTCGTCGCCCCACGGGTACAGGCGCCCCTGGGCGCCACGGGCGGCGAACTCCCACTGCGCCTCGGTGGGAAGGTGCGCGCCGCCTTCGCCCGGCCCGGCCCGCTCCGTGAGCCAGCCGCAGAACATCTGCGCATCGTTCCACGACACGCCGGTCACCGGGTGGTCCCCCTGACCGTCTGGAACCTCCGTGCCTGACCAATACTCCGGCGCGGTTCGACCGGTTTCGCGCACGAAGGCGGCGTACTGGTCGTTGGTGACCGTGAAGCGGGACATCCGGAACGGCGACACACGTACGTCGCGGGCCGGTCGCGTGTCCTTTGGACCGTCGTCCGACCCCATGCGGAAGGATCCACCTTCCAGCAGCACCCAGGCGGGACCCGACAAGTCGGTCAGATCGAACTTCGGCTCGAACACCATCTCGTCCTCCGCTTCGGTCGACGACTCGCCGAGTCGCCTACTGCGGTGTCTCTCCCGTTGCCACCAGACGCTTGTACTCGCGGCCGATCCAGACGACGAGTCCGAGCCACACGAGCACCGCGACAATGTTGACATACGCGAACCCGCTCGTGTTCAGGGCGAGCCAGCTGCTGCCTACGAGCACCAGAAGGGCCGAGCCCATGTCGCCGACCCGCCAGAAGAACGAGTCGATGACCTGCTTCGCCTTGTACTTCTGCTCGCGCGTCGTGGGCAGGAAGAGCATATTGCGGACGGTGTTGTTGAGCGAGTAGTCGGTGGCGTTCTCCGCCGTCTTCGCCCAACGTACGAGGCCGAGCACGGGATAGAGGCCGATCAGGCCGTAGGCGCCCAGCGAGATCAGCGGCAGGATCATCAAGCTGACGGCGACGCCGAGGTACTTGACGACCCTCGAGACCAGGAACAGCTGCATGAGCAGGCCGGCCAGATTGACGATCTGGTAGAACCCACCGTAGTAGGCGCTCATGAACTCGCCCTCGGTCATGCTCCCGGCCTCCCCGGAGGCGATCAGATCGGCCGCGGTGTCCGAAACCAGGCGGTCGAGGATGTACCCGCCGGTGGTGTTGACGAAGTTCAACAGCATCATGACAAGACCGATGAGCAGCAGGTAGCGGCTCGCCATCACCAGCCGGAAGGCCGGCGTGCCGCCGCCCTCGTCCTTTTCAGCAGCCGCGTCGCCCCGGCTCTTCGGCTCGGACGGCGCGGCGCCGAGGTCCTCCGGCTCGACCGCATCACCGGTGAAATGCGACAGCATCTGGCGGGCTTGCTCGACTTTGATCGCCCGCGTCGCGGGCATCACCGCGGTGGTCTTTTCGGCGGGGAGGTGCGCCTCCTTGAGCCGCCGCTCCCGATTGTCGAGGTAGTTGGTCAACAACAACGCGCCGACAAGCATGGCGGCGGCCCCGACGATCAGAATCGGTATTCCGAAAGGCTCTGTGAGTTGCGCGACGTAGGTGGTGCCGACGACGGCGCCGAGCGACTGACCGAACGCGACGAGCGGGAAGAGCCGTTCACCGATCTCCCGCGTGTAGACGTCGTTCGCGAAGGCCCAGAATTGGGCGATGATCATCACGTTGAAGATCGAAACGGCGACGAAGAACACGATGCCGATTTCGAAGCCGAGCCGGACAATCGCGGCGAAACCGACGAAGACGGCCGCGAACAGCAGGGTGACGACGTTGATCAGGCGCCGCCGCGGGACCCGATCCGCCAGCCTGCCGTACAGGGGCACGACGACGGCGAGCACGATGACCAGCACGGCCGCGGTATATGCCTTCGCCTCCGCGCCGGATTCGGCAAGGATGAGTCCGTCGCGGATGGGTTTGAGGATGTAGTACGACGACAGCAGCAGGAAGACGTTCGACGACAGAAGGACCGCCGTGACTCCCTCCCCGGCGCGAATGTCCGTGAAGAGACGGAGAAACCGGTCGAGCGGAGTGAGTGCGGCGGTGTCGGCCATGGGCCCGGAGTATACAGGGGTAACCCGCCGGCCCGATTTCTGCGCATCTCGCCGCAGGCGTCGTTGCCGATGTCCGGCACGCAGGGACGACCGCAGCCGCGTCTTGCTTAGCGGTTTCGTCTATTGTTGGGGTATGGCTACACGGCGTCTGAAGAAAAGGGGGCGCTTCGTCGTCGCGGTCGCGGCACTGGCTCTCGGAGCGGTCTCGGGAGCGGCCATCGCTGCGCATGTCGATCCGAAAAGCTCGGATCGTCGCGGGGCCATTCAGTCCGTGGTCGCGTCCAGAGAATGGTTCGGTCAGGTCCTGGCGCAGGACGGCCTCGAGCCCATCGCGGGTGTCCGCATTCGTGTTGAGCCCCTGCCCGAGGATGGCTTGCACGGCGATACCGATACTTCCTCGCCTGGTGTAGATGCGATCGCGATCACCGGTACGGACGGGAGATTCGCCTTCGAGGCACTGCCGGGCGGCCGCATGCGGTTGTCCGCGCCGGGGTTTCTCGACGGCTTCGTGCTCCTCCATGCCGGACGCGACAACGATCTCGGTCGTTTGGTCATGCGACATGAGCTCTCGTTGAGCGGACGGGTGCTGCTGGATGGGTCGCCTGTGCAAGGCGTGTCGGTTCTTGCGCTTGCGTACCGCCGCAACAGCGTGGCGAGCACGCCGACGCCCGAGACCTCTTCGGGCGCCGACGGGACCTTCCACCTCGCCGGCATCAGACCGGAGCAGTTTCGCGAGTTGGTGTTCATCGCCGGCGGGGTCGCCGAGTCGAAGGAATTGGCGAAGCTCGGCGAACCGCTCGAGCCGCGACACTACGAGATGGGCGACATCGAGTTGCCTTCCCGCGTGCGGCTCCAGGGGATCGTGACCGACGCAGCCGGCGAGCCGGTGTCCGGCGCCGCCGTGTCGGTGTCCTATTCCGACTCCATGCGTTTGCCCAGGGACGGTCAAGGGCGAGAGGCTCGGGTCGAAGACCGTTTCCGTCACGAGAGCGTCGTATCGAATGAACGAGGAGAGGTCTTCCTCGTGGTCGCCCCGGGCCAGCATTCCCTCGAGGTGTTTCACCCGACGGCCGGTCTGGTCCGCACTTCGGTCCACGTCGTTGCAGCCGAGCCGGCGACCCACCACGCACGACTCCAGCTCGAGCCGCACGTTTCGTTGCGAGGGCGCGTGGTGGATGGACAGGGCAACGGTCTCGCCGGGGTGACGCTCGGCCCGTCCAATTACTTTCGCGGACGGCCGAGTTTCGCCATGCCGGATGATTACTACCTCATGCAGACCGATGACGATGGCTGCTACACGATCCGATCAGCGTTGCCCGGCGAGATCTTCCTGGACGTTTTTCTGCCGGGCTACGCTTCGCGCCTCGTCCAGGTCGAGCGACCCGATCGTCCGGTACCGTCGTCATCGGACGGCGGCTGCGACGACCTGTCTCCCATCGTGCTCGCGCCCGGGGCGCAGCTGAGCGGACGGGTCGTGAACCAGCTCGGCGAGGTGGTTGCGGGTGCCATGGTGAACCTGCGCCGCCATCAGCGCCCGGGCGGCTACCTGCGGCTGCCGGAGATCCCGGTCGTCACCGCCGGCTCCGACGGATCGTTCGTCATCGACGGTCTGATCTTCGGTGACTACTCGATGTCGATTCGGGCGGCGGGGCACGCGAACGCGACGTTCCGGGACCTCGCCATCGGTCCGCTGCCCAGCGACCCCTCCGCCGATCGCGTCGACCAGGTTCTCGCCGACTCACCCCTGACCCGGGCGCCCGATGCGGAGCTCTATTCTCTCGACGTCACGATGCACCGGCTGGTGCCCAACGTGTGGCACGAGGTGGTCGTTTTCGACGCCCGCGGGGCTCCCGAGCCCGAGGCACGAGTCGACGCCTGGGCTCGCGATGTCGACCCGGACCTGCGACTTCCGGATGTCGATGACGTCTTCACGGGTGCCGACGGGCGCGCCATCTTTCCCGAGTTGCTTCCCGGCACCTACAGGATGACCTCCCGGGCGCCCAAGAACCATGACTACGGATCGACGCGCGCGGATCATCGCGTGCAGGCCGAAGGGTTGCCGACCATCCTGACAATGCCGGAGCATCCGCCTCTCGGGGAGCTGTACGGCCGCTACGTCGACGGCGACGGCCGCGGCGTGGCCGGGGCGACAGTGCACGCCGCGGGTACCTACCGGCGGCGGCGCGAGGCGCGATCCATCACGGCGCCCGACGGCTCGTTCCGCTTCGCCGGGTTGCCCTACGGTCGCTACGTACTGTTGCTGGAGCACGAAGATCTGCCGCCGGTCATTCACCCTGAGCCGTTCGAGGTCGGCTCCGCCGCCCCAGGGACGGTGGAGATCGTGGTTCCCGCATTCGGCGCCATCGAGGGCACCGTGTCGGGCTTCGAGTCCGGCGAGCCGGGCGGCGTTTCGGTATCGGCGTCGTCCGAGTTCGAGACGGAAGGCGGAGCGCGCCAGTACGTCAGCGTGCGCGGCACGGCCGCGGAGGACGGGGCGTTCCGCTTCGCCGAGCTGGCGCCGGGCACCTGGAACGTGCGCGCGGACGACCGCGCCGGTCGCAGGGCGAGCGCAACGGTCGAGCTGTCCCCCGGTGCACAGGCGTCCGGGATCGAGCTGGCGATGCCGTCGGGCTTCACGCTCACGGGGACGATCACCTGGCGGGGAGAGCCGCCCGAAAGGGCCTGGATCAGCGCCGGCTGGACCCGAAGCCTGGAGCTGTCGGACCCTGCCGCCTTCGAGATCTCCGACCTCCAGCCCGGTGAGCAGCAGATCCAGGTCAGCGGCACCGGTCTGCGTAGCCCCTACTTCGTGTATACGCGCATCGACGGAGACAGCCACATCGACATCGTCATCGAAGGCGGCGCGGTCAACGGCGTGGTCGTCGATGCCGAGACCGGCGCGCCGATCGGCGGTGCGTGGATCACGTCCGATCCGATACCCCAACTCGTCTGGGACGCGCACGACGGATCCCGCCGTGCCGACCGCAACGGCGTGTTCACGGCCGGGCCGTTTCCCGCCGGTCCGTGGCGATTCGAGGTGTCGGCGCCCGGGTACGCTCCCCGCGCGCCCGAGCTGAACATCGGGGCAGTCGATATCGACGACTATGTCATCGAGCTACAACCGAGCCGGGGCCTGGAGATCCGAATCGAGGGTCCTCCGGGCCCGCAGATCGACCGCCTGTACGCAGCCTGGTTCGACGAGGCCACCGGTGAGGTGGTTTCGACACAGCGCGTCCCGGCCGCAGACGAACCGGCCACCTTCCACTGGCCGGACGGCCCGACCGGACGGGGCGTGCTGTCGGTAACGGCTCCGCGCCTCGACCTGGCCGCGCGCCTCGAGGTCGAGGTCGGCGATGCTCCGATCGATGTCGTGCTCGCCCCCTCGGGTGGCATCCAGGTGGTCGTTCCCGAGTTCGTCGACCATCGTCCGATTTTCGCAACGCTTCGCGTGTTCGATGCCAGAGGGCGCCCCGTGCCCGACAGCTTCGCAACTTCACACAGGCATTTTCGTTGGCGCGAAGGCCCACAGCATCTCGTCACCGACCTGGTCCCCGGTCGCTATCGGGTCGTGGTGGAGACGTCGGATGGGCGTTCCCTGAGCGGCGAGGCCGAGGTTCGTGCGTTCGAGGACACCGAGCTGGTGCTTCGATGATCGGCTGGCCGCGCACGCCGTCGATCGGAAGGCTGCGGCGACTCATTGAGGCCTGCGGCTTCGAGCTGCGATACGTCATGAAGGAACCGCCCGACACGTGGAGCCTCGTTCGACAGTATCTCGCGCTCAGTCCGGAACAGCACCTGGCTCAGTTGGTGGCCACGGTTCGGTTCGCGCGCGCGGGCCGAGACGCCATGGCGTCGCGGTTGGGCGGCGGCGCGGCTGGGGCCGCCGCGCTGGGGCGGCTCAGCAGCGCCGGTGGCATTTCGGACACCGATCTCAGCCCCGCTCGAGCGTGATCACCGGATCCACGGCTCCGATTCGTCGCGCAGCGAGCCCGGCAGCGGACGCCGCCGCCAACACGAGTACCAGCGCTGCGGCGCCGAATGCGACAGGGTCGTAGGGACTGACGCCGTACAGAACGGCGATCAGCACGCGGCTGCCCGCGATGGCGATCAACAATCCCACCACGAGCCCTGCAATCACGGGGCGAAGGCTGTCGCGCAGTGTCATGCGGACGATATCGCCGAATCTCGCGCCGAGGGCGAGGCGGACACCGATCTCTCCCTTGCGTTGTTCGACCGAAAACGCCGTCAGACAGAAGACACCGATACAGGCGAGCGCGAAGGCAACAACGCCGAGCATCGCTGCGACGATCACATTGAGCCGCACCTGCAGAAACCTCTCCGCCATGGCGGCTCTCAACGGCGTCGTCCGCGGGACCGTGTTCGGGTCCATCGCGCTGATCGCCTCGTGCAACGGACGCACGATGGTCTCAGCGTCACCTCGAGCCCTTGCGATCAGATGGGCTCTCACGACGGTCCCCGCGCCCATCGTTTGCACGACGGGTCTGTAGAGCACGTCGGCCTCGAAATCGAGCCGCATGGGCGAGTTGTCGACGATCCCGATCACGCGAGTCTCGGAGAGATCCTCCGCTAGCACTCCCAGCGTCGCCCCGAGCGGATCATCACCGTTCCACAGCCTACGGGCCAAGCGCTCGGTGACGACCGCGACCGGTGCTCCCGATGACACTTCTGCATCCGTGTAGCTGCGCCCCCGCAGCAATCTCATTCCAGTCGTCGAGAAGTAGGACGACGACGTGTAGTTGAAATACACGCGGTACTCGCGGCCGTCTCGATTGAACCGCGTGGTTCGGCCGTAGCTACCGCCGAACGGCGGGTAACTGACGATCGCCGCGCTCTCCACACCCGGAAGCTGCCCGACGCGCTGTAATGCCTGGCGCCAGTATTCGCTTGCAGCCACCGGATCGTACCCGGCGGCGTCGAGTGTCTGCTCAAGAGTTACGAGTCGATCGACTTCGAGCCCGAAGTCGTAGTCCGTCGCGTGAGCCACGGCTCGGGCAAGCAGCACCGCGAGTACCAGTAGCACCATAGCGGCAGCGGCCTGGGTGGCCACAAGGGCAGCACGCATTCTATTGGGCCGTCCGGATTCGAGCCAACCGCCGGCGCCTTTGAGCGGTGTCGCCAGATCGCCGCGAGCACCGTAGCGTGCCGGCGCGAGTCCAGCGCCGATCGCCGCAATGAGCGTAAAAACAACCGCGAACGCAAACGAGCCGGCGTCGAGCGAAACCGGGTTTGTCCAAGGCAATCCGAGCAGCGCACCTGAGGCGTGCAGAAGCCAGTAGGCGAGGAGCAGCGCGAGTGCGCCGCTGACGGCGCCTAGCAAGACGCTCTCGGTGAGGAGCTGACGGATGATTCTGGCGTGGCTCGCCCCCAGAGCCAACCGAGCTCCGATCTCCCGACGACGCGACATCGCGTTTGCGAGCAATAGATTGGCAACGTTGGTGCACGCGAGCAGCAGGACGACACCGAGGATCGTCGCGATGACACCGAGGACCCAACGTATTGTCCCTGCCCCCGGCCCCGAGAGGATGCCCTCGACGCCCCGCAGCCGGGCTCCGACGGTCAGAGGTTCCTCCTTGGTCGCCCACTGCGATCCCAACGCCGCGGTGACAGCAGAGACCTCTTGTTCCGCCTGCTCTCGGGTTGTCCCTTCGACGAGGCGACCGACTACCAACAGGATCGGCTCTCGCGCCGATTGACGGCGCCAGATCTGGTCGCGGAACGCCACTGGAATCCAAATCGCCGGAATGCCCTGACGCGGAAACCCCGTGAACCCCTCGTGGAGGACACCGACAACCGAAAAGGGCTGCCCCATCAGCCGGACGGTTTGTCCGACCAACGACTCGTCGCCGCCGAACCGGTCACGCCAAAACCCGTAGGTCAGAACTGCTGCTGGCGGTCGGGCCGAGTCGTCGTCCTCCTCCGTCAAGACACGGCCGACCGCCGCGTCGATACCGATGGTCTCGAACAAACCGCCCGTGACCACGCCGACGCCGACCTCTTCCTGATTCGTGTCGCCGAACGGCGCGCGCTCGTCGAACCAGGCTTGGAGTTCGACGGACTCCACGGCGTCCGCCAGTTCGCGGAAGCGACTCTCGTAGAACATCGACGAAGATCTGCCGTTCGCGACCAGCCGTTCTACCTCAACGAATGTCGAAGGGTCAGGAACGTCCCAGGAGATCAGCAGGATGGCTTGGACGAGCCCGAACGCGACGGTGCAGACGGCGATCGCGAGAGACAACCCAACGATCGTTACTGAGACCACGCCGCGCCTCTGATAGAACATCCGCACCGCGAAGCGTAGGTCCAGCAGCAGGCCGTCGCGTCGCCGTTGTTTCGTCACGTCAAGCACTCCTTTATCGAACGAGTCGCAGCTCCACGACCTCGAGACGAGAATTTCCCGTCTCCGGGTCGTCGAAACCGCGCACCAGCATCCCTGGCCCAACAAACGCGAAGTACGACTCCGGAAGCAACTCCCGCGCCAGCACGTTGCCCTGATCGACGTCGATCGCTTCCAACACGAAGTCGCGGATGCGACGCCCTGGCAGCGCCCGCGTTTGCGGTAGTCCGCGCGCGCGAGCGTCCTCGAGAGAGAGGGTCTCGGCATTGCTTTCCCAGTCGACGCTCGCCATCGAGTACAGCATCCACAGCACACCATCGGAACCGATCGAAATGCCGTACAGCCGGGAGGTCGGCCGGCCCGCTTCGGTGTAGTTGCCGTATTCCCCGGGGTCGAACCGCTCGCGTTGGCCTGCGTAGGCGCGCAGGCGCTTTCCCTCGATGGTCCACTGCTCGACCACCAGCTCGCGCATGGGAGCCGCCCAGAACGTGCCGTCGCCGGCCGAGGCGAGATACCGCTGCAGCGGCCAGCCGTCCCCCTGCTCCTGATACGGCTCGGCGCTGCCGAACGAAAGAAGCCAGTTTCCTCCACGATCGAGGATGTGCAGTGGGTAGCCGGGCTGGTCGCTGACGGCTTGCCGCCCGGCAATCACGATCGAATCCCCCGACGGAAATGTGGCGTTCAGCACGTTGGCATGCAGCAGCGCGCTCCTGAGAACGCCTCCGTCGTCAGCGTCGATCACGGAGAGCCGTCCATTGCGCAGGTCGAATGCGTACAGCGTGGAGCCGTCGGCGAACAGACCGTTGCCGACGCCGCGAAACTCCCCGGGCCCGGATCCTTCGCGCCCGATCGTTGATTCGAACACTCCATCTGCGCCGAAGAGGTAGATCGGAGCGGGACCCCAGAACGAAGCGGCGAACCGGCCGTCGGCCAGCCGTTCGAGCGCTCCAAGCCCCCCGGGCATGGCGCCGTCCGCCTCGCCGCTGATCAGCTCGAACGGCATTCCGAGCTCGATTCGGCAGGTCTCGCAGACAGGCTCGGACGGGAGGTCGAGTATTTCCTCGGGCGCGAAGCGATTGGGCTCGGAGATGGTGGCGACCGCGCGAGATTGCGCCCCGGCACCGGTCGGCGTGGCGGCCCGCTCAGACGTGCACGCGGCCGCCGTCATCGGCACGCACAGAATTAACGCCGCCGCTCTCAGTCGACTCATTCCAGGATCGGCCCGAATGTCGGAAGTCGACACGATCGAACGAAGGATATGTTGAAACGGCCGGCGGGTACCAGATGATGAGAAACACGAGGCTGCGGCGCTGGTTCTTCTGTGTCGGCTTGGCGAACGGGAGTTGGGGGCGAGGATGGCGAGCGGGCAGCCCGGCGCACGGTCTATTCCTCTCCCGGCAGCACCAGCCGGTAGCGTTTGACCATGATCGTGCCGTCTTCGTCTTCGATTGGCGCGTATACGGTGGCCCCATTGATGAATCCCTGGTCCCAGGAGATGTTCGGCGGAATCTCCACATCGCCAAGCAATTTCCCCGTAGCTTCCTCGAAGACGTCGACTCGATCTACGGTGCGCCAACAAGGCACGACGGATCCATACGGGTCAGAAAGCGGGTCTTCGGTACACACCGCGACGCGCTCGACGGATTCTGGCCGCAAGACCCAAATGCGATTGCTGCGATCCGGCAGCAAGGCGGTGAACGCCGGATGGTGGACTGGGATCTCCGCGCCATCCCAATTCCAATCCGGATTGAATCGACGCGCCGACGAAACGAGGTTGCGCCTACGCCATTCCCGTTCCTCTGCGGAGACTACGAGAGGCTCAGCCTCCGTTTCGACGAGGACACGGCTGCCATCGGGCCTCGCCATGACGAACCGATACGTTGTGTTGACCCCAGCCACCACCGTTGCCGAGGGCATCATGACGCGGCGGATACCCGGCCAGAGGGGGACGAAGAACCCCGCCTCGGCGGATGGCCGCAACGTCGGACGAACAGGAACGTCGAACGTGGGGAACTCGATCGTTTTGTCCCCGATGCCGTCGGGCCCAACTTCGGCCATGCGGAAGCTTGGAGAACGCACGCCCCGGCTCCAGGTACGCGTGTACAGACGGCCACCGTGTGTAAGCGTGCCGGCCAAGTCCGTCCCGCGGTCTCGATCGCCATGCCATGTGTCTAGGTACTCGCCGTCCTCGGAATAGACGCCGACCCGCTGGTTGAACTCCTGGACGAGAACGCGACCATCGGGAGTAGTGAACACGGCGGTTGGCAGTTCGTACTCTCCCGGACCTTGACCAGGGCGTCCGATATCCCTGATGTGTCGACCCGTGGTGTCGTAGACACGCACCGCTGGCACTTGTCGATCGACAACATAGACACGGTCGTCAGTTGCCCAAACGGAGTCGACGTACCCGAACATGTACTCATCCGGCCCTACTTCAACGCCGATGGACGCCTCCTCAACGAGGGTAGCGGTCCCGTCCCACACCGATCCCGCCTTGTTCACCACCGTGGTGACGTTGCCCTCGGTGGTGATGGTGCCGACCCAGGTGCCGTCGCCTTCGGGGGCATCGTCCTGGGGAGAGCAGGCGGCAAGGCACAGGGCCACGACGGAGCCGGCAATTGCCGATCGTGCCTTCATAGCCGTCGAGGTTAGTCAGCCGCGCTCGCGGGTTCAATGGTCTCCACGGTGTTGGACCGGTTCGCGGTGCCCAGAGCTCCGTGCAATGGCTACTCCCAACGAATCTCGAACAGCGTCAATCGCGGATTGCCTTCCTCGCCCGGGCTCTGCAGGACGAGATAGTCGCCCGCCACAGCGAACATGGCTATTCCCCGTAGAGGTGACCCTGCTGGCACGGTCACGGCCGCCATGACTTCGCCGCCCTCGAAAACATCGAAGATGGACTCTCCCCGCCCAGCACGAGCCGTGCGAACCCACAGGCGGCCCGCAGAGTCGTACCGCAACGCGTCGCCGTAGAAGTGACGTCGAAGCGGATCGAGTTTGCGTCCGAAGCGCTCCGCGGCCAACCGGTCTTGTTCCAGCTCCTGTTCGGACTTGAGCACTCTCGGAACGTAGCGGCGGCTCTCGCTGCGTAACGTACCGTCAGGACCATACTCGCGAATGACGTAGTCCGGGTCGGAGAAGCCCACGGCGAAGCCACCATCGGGCGCCGCAGCGAACGAATACACCTCCTGGGGACAGTTCCCAGGATCCCGGGTTGGCACGTCCTCGAGCTCCGCCAACCGGGAGCTCTCGCCGTCGTCGACGCTGACCGCCAGGACGGCGGGTGGCGTGCACGGTGTTGCAGCGTTGCCCACGCTAAGAACTGCTCTTGTAGCCGATGAGAACGCCATGCTATTGCCATGCACTCGCAGGGGCGCGCTGGAAATCAGCTCACCGGAGAGGTTGTACTCGGTCCATCGCAGCAGGCGCGTGTCGACCACCGAGACGGAGTCTCCCGACATCATCGAGAGCACGCGAATTCTCTGTAGTTCGCCGGGGCCTTGTCCCTCGCGCCCAAAGGTTGCCGCTAGGCTCCCGTCACGCCGCCACACACGAATGAACGGTGCGTATTGGTCGGCGACCAACACCGTTCCCTCCGGTGCAACCGACATCGCCTGGATTGCGCTGAGCTGTTCCGGCCCAGTGCAGTCCGCGCAGCCCCACTGATGCACTTGCAGCACTCTGGGAGTAGTTTGCCGAAGCGGTTCAGCGCCCCGGCCAATGGGCAAGATTGTCGCAGCGAAGAGCATGCAGCCGGAGAGAGCAAATCCCCTGAGGAACGGCTCACCCGCCGGTCGCCTCATCGGTCCTCTTCTCCCGGCAGGACCAGCCGGTAGCGCTTCACCATGATCGTGCCGTCTTCGTCTTGCATCGATGCGATCAGATCGCGGTTCCCGATGTAGGCTTCGCGCAACCGCGACGCGGCGATCTCGGGGGGCAGTTGGACGGGGCCCAGGTACTTGCCGTCGACCGCGAAGACATCCAGTTGGTACGCCAGCCACCAACAAGGGACATTTCGCACGCCCGGCTGAGGGTCCGCGTCGCAATCGGGAATCCGGGAGCTCGGGGCATAGGCCAAAACCCAGATGCGGTTGTCGTTGTCGACCTTGAATCCCGCGAAGGTCGGCAGACGCTCGGCGATCGGAGGCCCTGTCCAGGTCCAGTCTGGATTCTGTGTTCGAAACGACGCGGTGACGCTTTTCCTCCTCCACTCGCGCTCCTCTTCGGTCATCGGCACCCGGTTGACGCGTCGCTCGACAATCGTCACCCGGCCGTCGAAGTGCCGAATCTCGAAGCGGTATTCGTTGCTGACGCCGGTGATCCATGCGCCGAATGGAGCGAACTGCGTCACCGCCTCGGGAGACATCGGAACCGGGGTCCGCCGCGTTCCAACGTCAAGTGTCGGCGGCTGGTAGTCGATCTCGGGATCAACCAGGTCTTCCCCCGTCTTTCCATCCGGGCCCCATCGCCAGTATCCCCAAACGCTCTCGTTGGTCTCCGGGTCGCGCCCGACCACGGCTCGGAAGTAGACGGTGCCGTCGGGGTTCACGAACGTCGGCAGCAGCGAGCCGAATGCCCGTGTCCACCCGGGCCAAGTCCTGATGAGTTCACCCTGCGGCGAGAACTCGGTGAACCGGCTGTTGTCGTCATCACGAATGAGCACGTTTCCATTCGGAAGGAGCGAGACGCTGGTCGGGAGCTTGAGCTCGCCGGGCCCTTGCCCCTCGGACCCGATATCGAGCAAGTGGTTACCCATACGATCATAGACACGCACGACCGGTGGACTGCCTTCGGCCACGTAGATGCGCTCATCGTCTGCGGTTATGGCAACGACATTGCCGAACATGTAGTGCTGCTCGCCGATGTCGACCCCGATCGATGTCTCTTCTACCAGCGTCGCTGTTCCGCCCCACACGGACCCCGCCTCGTTGACGACGGTGGTGACGTCGCCCTCGGTAGTGATGGTGCCGACCCAGGTGCCGTCAGATCCCGTCTCCGTGGTGGCCGGCGAGCAGGCAATCGCGGGAACGAGAATCGCGAGCAAGTACCTTCGGCGCACGGTCTATTCCTCCCCCGGCAGCACCAGCCGGTAGCGCTTCACCATGATCGTGCCGGCGTCGTCTTCGACGGCCAGAAGGACCAGATCATCGCGGAAGAACGACCGGGTCACGCGACCTCTCGGGCGTTCGAGTTCCCCAAGGTACCGGCCGGCCTGCTCGAATACGTCCCACGAATACGTCGGCTCGAAGCACAACTCGGTCGACGGTCCACGATCTTCGAAGCGTTCGTCACACGGTTGGACCGGCCGGCTTGGGCCCTCGCGGACTACGAGGACCCTATCGTCAAAGGTCGCTGTGAAGGACACGAACGCCGGTTTTGTTCGGGGGACTTCCGGCCCATTCCAGGCGAAGTCGGGAACCTGGGCGCGGACAGTGGCGAGTGTCCACTGTTTCCGGTAGGTGGCCTCCTCGGCCGATACCGGTACGGGTTCCCAGTACTTTCGTATCCGCGTGACGCCCCGGTCGGCCCGGCGGATTTCGAAGTGATAGTCATCGGGCACTCCGATGGCCCACGCCCCAGTCGGGAGGAACCGCGAGATCTCGTATGGCATGAACGGGATACCCCACGTAGCCGTCCTGCCCGGCAGTTCGATGACGAGCGTCTCGGGCACATGGTCGAGAGATGGCTCGGGGATCTCGGCGCCGATCGGCCCCTCCGGGCCGACTTCCTGTTGAAACCCCTTCCTCGTCGACGGGTCTGTCATGTCTAGCCACCGGGTGACACGCGCAAAGAACCTGCCGTCCACGGTGACCAGAAGGGAGCCCGAGAGAAGCCTGGATCCGTCGGAGTCTGACCAGGTGTCGACGACGGCGCCGTCCGCCCCATACACGGTCATCCGATCGGAGCCCGTGTCGTGAACGTAGACGAGCCCGGAAGGATCGACATACACGCTGCTCGGCCTGATGTACTCGCCCGGGCCCTGTCCCGGCGCGCCGACATCACGTGAATACCGCCCATCCCAGTCGTACACACGAACGGCAGGAGCTTGCCGGTCGATGACATAGATCTCGCTATCGGTCGCCCACAGAGCGCCAACCGATCCCAGCATGTACTCCTCGGCGCCCACATCCACTCCGATGGAGGCCTCCTCGACGAGCCGGGCCGTCCCACCCCAGACTGACCCCGACTTGTTGACCACCGTCGTGACGTTACCCTCGGTGGTAATGGTCCCGACCCAGGTGCCGTCTGACGCCGCATCCCGGTGATCGGACGCACAAGCGAGAACCGCGAGCAATAGCAGCGTGCACGCGGCTCTCCTCATCTGGCCTCCGGAAGGACCCGCAGCCGCACGATCCGCTCGACGCTCACTTCGTCGACGAGCACGCCCCATATCTGCTCGCCGCGAAAGACATGCGGCTGAAACAACTCGGGAACCACCACGGACCCAAGGAAGGTGCCGTCGGGCTCGAAGACGTCGTAGGTCCACGGCTCGCGCCAGGTCAGCAGGGGGCGCTCGGGTCGCTCCGGAACGGGTTCGACGTCGTCGCGCTTCGCCGCGGCGACGTATCGGAAGACCCAGATGCGGCCGTCGTCGGCGGCGTGGAAAGTGCGGAAAAACGGCTTCTCCGATGGGATCGGGTTGAGCTCGGCGTCACGGCCGCGCTCGATTTCCCGCTGCGCGAGCTCGTTGCGGAAGGCGTTCCATTCGGCGAGCTCCGCCGACCCGACCGCGGCCGGGCCGACTTCGCGGCCCAGGTATTCGGTGCCCGAGGGCTTCTGGAGCTCGATCCGGTAGCGGTCATTGCGCCCCACCACCACGTAGCCGAGAGGGCTCCAAGCCCACACGTTTTCGACGGGGAAGGACTTGATGGCCCCCTCGTAGGAGAGTCCGAAGTAGCGGTTCTCGATGTCCAGGGGTGGCAACGGCAGGGTTTCGAGAAGCTCACCGTCGACGGAGTACTTCCACAGGACGTCCTGCGGACGAGCGTCTACGTCGGTGCGCTTCATGATGACGAGGTTGCCATCGGGATCGGTTTGGAAGGTGCCGGCGATCGAGCCGTCGACGCTTACCCCGCGCTCGTAGTCTCCCTCCGGCGAGAAGAAAGAAACGCGTCCGCTCCGATAGTCCCAAACCGCCAGCCGGTTGTCCGTCAGAGCCCGCAACACCGGGAACTGGTACTCGCCGGGCCCTTGACCTGCTCGACCCACGTTGCCCACGAAGTTGCCGGTCCTGTCGTACTTTCGGATGATCGAGGGCTGCTGGTCGTACACGTAGATCGTGCCGTCGGGCGCAACCGAGACATCACGCACGCGGCCCAGCATGTACTCGTCGGGGCCGGACTCGACACCGATGCTGAGCTCCTCGACGACCCTTGCTTCTCCCCATGCGGTTTCCGTGGGCACGTCGGGCGAGGGCGAAGAACAGCCAACAAAGCCAATCGACAGGACCGCAACTGCTTGCTTGAAAGACGCCATGTGCGCAACCCGGCCTCTCATTGCCCTTCTTCTCCCGGCAGCACCAGCCGGTAGCGCTTCATCCGATGCACGCCGGCGTCGTCGGTGTCCCACATGAGGACCATGCGGCCTCGCACGAAGAGGCCTTGGGCGATCAACCACGGGTTCCCGCCGGGGTGACCGACTTGGCCGAGGAAGCGGCCGTCGGCGTCGAACACGTCGATAATGGATTCCTCGCGCCAGCAGCGGTTGTCCACGGCCTCCGCCAGGTTTTCGGGCGTGATCTCCTTGATGCATTCGCGCTCTTGGGTAGCCGGCCCCTCGCGGGTGACCCACACATGTTCGTCATAGGTTGGAATCAGCGCGAAGTAGGCGGGTTTGACGTCAGGCATCTCCGCCCCGTCCCAGGTCCATCCGGCGTCGTGACGTGCACGGGTCGAGGCGACGGTGTAGCGGCGCCACCACTCACGCTCGCCGGGGTGCACCGGAACGGGTTCGACGGCTCGTTCCACCACGATTGTGTCGCCGTCAAAGGCCTGGATCTCGAACCGGTAGCGGTCCGGTATGCCGCCCACTACTGCGCCCCACGGAGCCGGCGCCCAGGTGTGGCTGGGGACGAAGCGGACGTACGCTGCCCGGTTCCCGACGGATACCTGTATTGGCTCGTATCCGATCCCCGGCGGTACGATGAACGACCCGATCGGCCCGTCGGTGTTGAACCTCTGCAGACCGAACGCGACGGACTCGGTCTCGGTATCGACGTGACGAGAGGCGACGAGCGCGACGCCCTCCGGCGTCACGGTCGTGGGAACGACGCAACAATCCGCCAGTCCGATAGGGATGGGATCGAGCACCTCACCTTCGGCTGAGTACACATTCACGCGATCCCCTGCCTGCACGAACACACGTCCGTCGGGCGTGCCGGCGACCCATGCGGGGTAGCGGAATTCTCCCGGCCCCTCGCCTTGCCCGCCAATATCGTGCAGGTGGTTGCCGTTCATGTCGTAGACACGAAGCGCCGGGACCTGAGTATCGAGAACGAATATCTCATCGTCAGTAGCGTAGGTCCCATGGACATAGCCGAACATGTAGGCGTCGTCGCCCAGGTCTACGCCAATGGATGCCTCTTCGACCAAAGTCGCCGTCCCACCCCACATCGACCCGGATTCGTTGACCACAGTGGTGACGTTGCCCTCGGTCGTGATCGTGCCGACCCAGGTGCCGTCGCTTTCCGCGGCATCCTCTTGCGCGGAGCAGGCGGTAAGCGACAGGGCAACGGCGGAGGCGACGATTGCTGCCCGTACCTTCATGGCGTCGAGGTTAGTCAGCAGTGCTCGCGTGTTCAACGGTATCCGCGCGTTGGGCCAGGTCTCACCTCGCGCAGGACGCGTGGCCTTCCTCGACCGGGCTTGTAGCAGGCTGGATGATCGCGATACGTGATTGGCGCCTAGACTAGGCGCCGACGAGGAATGCGCTGCTACCCCTCACAGCCCAGCGAGAACGCGATCGCCGCGCAAACCTCCCGCATGCGACCGTCGTTCAGGGACGTAACCCGCCGCCCCAAACTGGCCTGCGCGACGGTGACGAGGTTGTGGAGGTTGACGGCGCAGGGGCTCTTCATGCCGTCATTCGTGTCCAGAGCCACTTCGGACGGAACGCCGCGGATCGTGGAAGTAATCGGCGCCACGGTCACGCTGCCGAGGTAGGAGATCGCGCTTCCCCGCGTGAGCACCAGGACCGGACGAGCCTTGTCGGGTCGGCGAAACCGGTAAAGGCGCACCTCGCCGCGCTCTAGTCCTCGGGCCACGCCGCTACGCCCTCCCACGTGGGAACCTGGGCGATCTCCGGGTGTTTCGCGTACCCCCGTCGGTCCCGGCGCTCGAGCTCCTGATAGTGAGTCCTCTTGAGATGCTCGCGCAGCGCCGTCCGTATCAGCGCCGAGCGGTTTTGCTTCGCCCGCTTCGCCGCCCGGTCCGTGGCACGGAGCAGCTCCTCGTCGAGCACTACCTGGATCGTTTCCATACTGTGGATCATACTCAACATCAGACTTCACAGTCCATCCTGTGCGCGAACGCGTCGAGCGGTGAATCGGATCTGGTCGTCGCCTGTATCTTCTGACGGCCGCGGCGGCTTGGATTTCCGAACATTCCCGTCGGCGGTGGCCAAACCGTCGGTAGCGGCCCACGGGCTCAACTCCACCCTTGGAACGCTGAAAGGGGACCGAGACGTAGCGTCTCGGTCCCCTCGAATCCTGCTTTAGCTTGAACCACGTACACCAAATGCCCAAGGAGGGACTTGAACCCCCACGGGCCGAAGCCCACTAGGTCCTGAACTGCGTCAGGCCATTTGCGGCTGATTCCCGCTCATTCGTGTGAGTGCGTAAACTTCTTATTTTCAGCTGGTTACGAGGCCCTCACTTTCGGCCTGGTTCCCGCTGATTCGTGCCAGTTTGGCCTGGTCTGTTACATGCGGGTTACATCGATCAGGCGTTGACGACGTGGAGGTCGGGTGTCTTCGGCTCAGGCGCGAGGGCTTCGAGCCGCTGCATCGCCTCCTCACCCGTAGAGCGGAACAGGTGGCCGTAGCGATCCATCGTGAACGACGTCGACGTGTGTCCGAGCTGGGTGGAGACGTACTTCGGATTCTCGCCCTGGCGGATCAGCAGTGAAGCGTATGTGTGCCGCAAGCTGTGAAGGCCAACGCCATCGGCGAGCTCGGCACGCTTGCGGATCGCGAGCCAGTTGCGGCGGTACCAGGAGTTCGGGTCAACCGCGGCTCCGGTCCTGGTGCAGAAGACGAAGTCGCCGGCGGTCGGTTCGTCGCGCTCCGTGCGAAGCGCAGCGAGGGCTTCCAGCACCCGCCGTGGCACGTCGATGGCGCGCTCTGACTGCTCCGTCTTGGGTGTTTGTACATTCGTTTGATAGACGGAGCGGCGCACGTGGACCCGGCCGCCGGGCTGCCCGTCGTTCCAGTTGATGTCGCCCCATTGCAATCCGAAGACCTCGCCACGGCGCATGCCAGCGAACAGGCCGAGCTGGACGATTGCATCGGCTTCGACGTCGCCAACAACAGCGCCGAGCAGCCGGGCGATGTCGTCCTCTTCGAGAAACTCGGCTTCCTGCCGCTTGACCTTGAGCCGCTTCTGACCGATCAGCGGATCGTGGCGCATGTATCCCTGCGCCGGGTGGCGCGCCCACGAGAGAATTGAAGCGAGCAGATTCAACAAGTTGTTGAACGACTTCGCGCTCATCGCGCCGCTCGCGATCTTCTCGGCGCACTCGGCCCGCCAGCGGGAGACCGCGCGGGCGGCCAGCTTGTCGCTACGGTAGTCGCCGAAGGCCGGCTTCAGGTGCACCTTTACGTTGCAGGTGTAGGTCGCCGCCGTGCTCGCCTTCAGCTCGCCCGACTTCTGCCGGGTCTCGAGCTGCTCGAGCCACTCGGTGAAGACAGTCTTCATCGGGGTAGGGGTGACCCGCACGAAAGCGCCGTCGTGCACGTCCTTGCTCGCCTCGTTCAAGAAGTTCTCGGCGTCCTTCTTGCGCGTGAACGTCTTGCGGTACTGCTTTCCCGAAGCGTCACGCCACGAGCAGTCGTAGCGGACTGTCTTGCCGTCCTTCAGTGTGCGCTTGTGGATGGATCCTCTCATTCCTTGGCTCCCTTTCCGTCAAGGACCTGGCGAAGTTCGTCTAGGAGTTCGCGGGTCACATGACCGCGGATGGCTTGAAGGCTCCGGCGCGACACGCTTTCCTCAACCTCCTTCTCGGCGCGAGCGTCGCGCTCTTCAGTCAGCGAACGCCCCCACAGAGACAACGCAGCCGCCAACACATCATCCGGATCCACGTTGAGCTTTCTCGCGGCCGAGCGCTCGGCTCCCCGCGGGCCTAGCAGGCCGTGGCGAAAGTAGGTTTTGAGGCGCGCGCGGCGGCGCGGCCGAAGATGGCACGGGGATCCGGAACAGTACGCCGCGCCAAGTTGTACATGCGACGAAGGAGCGATCCGAGCCGGTGGGACAGCTCGAGCGCGCACTGAGAAGCCGCGGCCAGGGTCTCGGCGAGCGCCTGCAGGCCCTTCGGCGTGCCGGCACCGTACAAGTGGCGCATCACCAGCCCGAGATTGCAGCCGGCCGTGTGGATGAACAAGCGCTTGTTGATGTTGGCGTGTCCTCGCAGGTGCGTTCGGCGGGTGCCGCCGCGCCCGTAACAGTGCGCGTTCGTTCGCTCGAGGACTTCGCCGCGGCGTCGCTGCAGCGCCTGGCCTTTGGCTCGTCGTATTCGACGACGGTTTCCGTAGGTTGCCTTCTTCTCGGCCGGCTTGCCCTTCCAGTTGCGCCGGCCGCGGTCCGGCTCCGAGATGTACGTACGGATGCCCAGCGCCGCCATGTCGGTCAGCACTTCGTTGCTGTGATAACCCTTGTCCGCTACGAGCTCCATGGCGAACGGTTCGGCCAACTTCTCCGCTGCCGTTTCCTTCTCGCTCACCGCGACCAGGTTCTCGACGGCTTGTTGCAGCGTGCCCTGCACCGTCTGCGTATCTCCCGCGATCGCCGAGCCCGCCGCTACGGCCACCACCGCGCCGCTCGTCATGTCCGCCACGTGCTCGCTCTTGTGCGCCAGGTGCGTGCGGCCGTCCTTCATCTTCGTGATCGTGGCGTCCGGATCGTGCGGGTTCTTCCAGTCGTCGTTGGATCCCTTGCCCTTGCGCTTGCGGTCCAGCTTCGCCAGGTCCTGCCGCGTCGGCGTCTCGATGCCCGACTCCTGCGCCAGCTTGGCCAAGAACTCCTCGTACGCCTGCCCCGTGTCGCGCCGAACGATCGAGCGCAGCGCGGCGTTCGCTTCCAGCGTCGTGGAGTCCACGCCCAAGGTCTTGCCCTCCAGCAGCCCCTGCTCCGCCAGGATCCGCAGCACCCAGATGAACACCTCTCGATGCGTCTCGAGGTCGATCAGTCGGCGGTTGCGCGAGATCGTCGAGTGATCCGGCGTGCGTTGCTGCACCTCGTAGCCCAAGAACTCCCGCAGCGCCAGCGAGTCCGCCACCCGCCACGCGATACCCCGCTCTGAGTCGATCCCCTCGAAGTACCCGATCAACTGCATCCGGAAGTACACCGCCGGCGGCAACGATGGTCGTCCCATCCGCTCCGCGTAGAACGGCGCGCACTGCTCCTCGACGAACTTGTCGAACCCCGCATCGTCCAAGAGCCGATTCAACCGGTCGTAGAACGGATGCCCCGGAGAGCGCGCCATCGATGTCGCCGCTACCCACAACGGCTCCTGCCGCTCGTTGTCTCGCGTTCCCATCGCCATCGGGCCCCACCCCCTCGGCTTATGTCCTTGACCTGCCCCCCGGATCCACGACTACCTTATCAAGGACTTTCACCACGGCCTGCTAGTACACCGAAGCTTCTGATCAGCATGTCCAGGTCGGCTTTTGCCCCGTCGACCACCGAGGAAACGGTGGCGGCGACGGCAGACTCCATGGTATCCGCGAGCGTCTTGATCGTTCTTTGTGCATGTCGACGCGGCCGGCCACACATACTTCTCGATCGGGTACGCCGGCCTGGACGGACGTGGGAAGCACTCCGTCCATCACGCAGCCAGCATCGAGTCCGGTGACTCGGAGGGCCACCGCGGGTTCGGTACTTCGGCAAGCGCGGTCGATTGGGATGCTCGCCAACCTACGTCCTTCGCGGTGAGGAATTCGGTCGCTGGTCCGACTTCATCGGATCCGTACTCACGGCCGCCCGCAAGTACCCGGCGTTCGGGCTTGACGAGGACCCCGATGACCTCCTGCAGGATGTCGCGCACGTCCTGAAGCACGAGCAGGACACGGGAAGGAAGGTGTCGCGATGAAGCTCAAGACCGAGAAGATCCACGAGCTGAAAGCCCACAAGGTCAGAGCCGCCGAGACCCTCGTTACCAAGCACCTGAAGATCGTCGACGACCACGGGAACGTTCGGATCGACGCGACGGTGGAGCGGGATGGAGAGACCGGCCCGCAGTTCCGAATCTTCGACCAGCACGGCGAGGTGTTGGCGCTTCTCTCCGTCGTCGACGGCGGCGAGTGCCACGGCATCACGCAGCTGTGGATGAGCGATCAGAACACCGATGATGCGCAAGTATCCCTCACCGCCGGCGGTATGAGGGGTCCGTCGCTGGACCTGACGGCGGCGACGAGGCGTGGCAAGCGCGGCACGCGGCTGGAGCTACTGGCAGAGCCCGATGCCGCGTTCGTCGTCGCTCACGGTGGCGAGCTCGACAAGCGGACCATGCTGCAGTTGGTCGCCGGCGAGGAGCCCTCGGAGTTTGTCGAGGGCGCCGACGGCAAGGGGAAGGAGCCCGCGTCATGATCCACTTCGAGACGTACCACGTGCACATCTACAAGCTGCTCACCCGGCCGTGGACGGAGGAGCAAGAGGACGCGAGCGTCATGAGCCTGGTCGACGATCGGGAGCTGTGCGGGTTGCTCGAGGTGGTCGCGTCGATGTACCTGGAGCGCTGCGGACCGTTGGCGCGAGATCTCGTCGTCGGTGTCGACAACGCCGTGGCGCCGGAGCTGACAGGTTACGTGCGCCCGTTCAACAACGGAGGGCTTCGATCCGGTGCCCTGCCGCTTCTGCGGGACATCGTCGCCGAGCTGAACGGCAGGGTAGAGCGGACGGGAGAGGAAGAGTAACGAACGCAAGGGGATTGGGGACCGAAGGACCAGACGGCGGGCTCCGGGGTGCTTGGGCCCGCCGCCGTTCGTTTTTCCTCTTTTTTTCGGCGCGCCACAAACACCTTATTCACAGGTCGCAGGTGAAGATGAGCGAAGACCAAGGGCGAGTGCCCAATCTCACATCAGGGTAGTCCGGCGCGGAGGGTTCCCTTGTGCCGGCGACTAACGCTAGTGTATAAACTAACCGATGGTGCGGCACCCGCCTTCGGCAGGCGTGCCGCGCCGTTTTCTGTTGGGGACCAGAAAGAGCGATAGCGTGAGTTATTCCGCGACTCGAAGGTCCGATCTCCTGTGCCGCTTGGGGATCTTCTGGACTATTGCCTTGGTTGCTGCTTCTGCGGTTGCCTCGGACCTGCAGCAGGCCGACGACGCGGCGCCCCCGCTACCGGAGCGATCGTCTGTGGAGGTTGCCCACGAAGGCGATGTCTATCGAATCGAGTTCGTCCACGAGCTGATCAACGACCCCGACGTTTCCACGGTGTTCAACGTGCCCGGCCATACGGCGATTGGCCCGGACGGACGCCAGTACTACGTCGACTCTGGCGACCACGTCGTCCACGTTCTAGACGATACGGGATCACACCTCGTGGACATCGGTGCGGAGGGCCAAGGTCCGGGCGAGTTTCAATCCCCACGTCTCGTCGCCCTCTCACCGGAAGACGAGACTATTTACGTCTGGGATCGCACCAAGCGATCGATTGAAGTGTTCGATGGCACTTCCTACGAGTATGTTCGGAGCTCCGGCCTTCCTTTTTCGATCCAAGGCACCTCGATGCACGTGGTTGGGTCGGACGTTGTGTTGTTGGGCGGGACAACACTTGCGGAACCCGGATACGGGCTCGGGGTCCACATGTTTTCCATTGGTGGATCCGATGCGGAGCACCTCAGATCCTTTGCCGAAATACCGGAAGTTGATCCCGCCTTCTACGAGATGTTCGCCCGTGGCTACGCCAACATCGATCTGGACGGAGGCATCTTGTTCAACCAAATGGCTCCGTACAGCGTTAGGAAGTACTCGCGGGATGGATCGCTTCGCTGGCGAATCGACGACCCCGACCTGGTTCCGCCGCCCCTTGCTTCCGCGATCCCGGATGCGGCTGGCCGCCTTCAAGTAGGACGCTACGCGGTTTCGGGACCGGTCATTCCAGTTGACGACGGGTTGTACCTGCACATCATCTTCAACCCCCCCGACGACGCGCCAGAAAGGCGCGTCCTCTACAAACGTGTCTTCGAGCTGATCGAGGTCCAAGGAGATAGCCCTATACGCAGAATTCGATTCGATGTACCCGATCCACTGCTCTACACAGTTCGAGACCTCCAAGGTCGCTTGTATGGACTCTGGCACGAATGGGACTTTGAGGTCATTCGTTCAACTATCAACATTTCGAAGGGACGGGGTTCATGAAGAACAGCCCGCTTTACCTTCTGGGGTTGCTCGTGGTCGTAGTCGTACTCGTTCCGGCCGGTCCAGCCGAAGCGCAATGCGAGAGGTGCAAGTGGTGCGGCATTCCCTTTCAAACTTGGCTTGAGGAATGTGACGGCCCGGACGGATACCCTCATTGTTCCGATCTTGGCTGCCTATCCTGGATTTGTACCCACGGCCCATGGGGCGAAGAGTGTGACGGATGGGAGGTTGACCTCGGGAAGATCAACCGGGACCGTAAGCTGGCGGAACAGCAGGGTGCATCCATTGAGAAACACGTGATCGCTGGGACCCTGATCGTTTACACCGGTACGCTTTCTGCGTCTATCCCCGCATCCGGGGGAGCTGAGGCCGTGGAAGCGTATTTCGACTATCGCACCTGGAACAGCTGCGCTGAAAAGGAGCGCAGGCGAGCGGAAGCCGCAGTGAGCGAGGCATCGGGACTCTGGCGGTGAGTGGTAGTTCGAATGGATCTGAGCATCCCGATCCATAGGCGAAGGCGCGCCACCGAGTAGGAGAAAGACAGCCGCCGCGAACCTCGTCGCATCGATGCTCCGAAGAGCGTCGTGGAGGTCCGCGGCGGCTGATTTGTTTACGGTAGCAGCGGAGGGTCGGCCGGTGAAGCCCTCGCTGATCGCGGCCGGCCGAGGCGCCCAGCGACCAGGCGGCGGGCTCAATCAGGCTCGCCGCCTTCGTCGCGCGCAGTCGCCAGGCCTTCGCTCTGGCCCGAAATCGCGTCGGCCAGATCGTAGCCGGTGTTTGTCAATTGAAAGACCTCCCTCTTGTGGCCGCTGTCGCGGACCAAGCCGAGGGTCTCGAGTCGCTCAAAAGCGGCTTCCCACCGCGCTTCTGATCGGCGGTCTCCACGCGTACCGAACTCCTGGCGGTTTGCCTGGAACGTTGTTGTCGAATCACCGAGGCCCGCGGGAATTCGCAGGATGGTTCCGTCGTTGGCAGCTTCCAAGAGCAACTGGCGCGCCTCTCGCGGCAGCGGAGGTACGTTCCGGATCAACCGGGCCCGGCGGTCACTGTACCGCTACGTCCGGTGGCCTCATCGGTGTAGCTCACTTCCGCGTGTATCTCGACAAGGCCTGCTGCGTCCGGCTGCTCGTTTCGGTGCTCGCCCGGAATCCAGTCGAGTGGGAACTCAGCGGTGAGACCTTCCCGCTCTCGCCCCTCGCCGATGGGCCGCGGAGAGAAAGCGCCTTGACCGAGGCTGCGTTTCAGCGCGCGAGCACCGACCGGCCAATAGTGAAAGGTGACGCCGTTGATTCGGATCGGACCTGGAGTTCGTGCGTAGATGTCGAGCTGCCAGTTGGCGCGCGACCAGCCCTCAACCGAACCGTCGACCCACTCCGCGACGATCGAGTGAGCATTATCGTCGACGTCCTCACTCTGCGCGGCCGGCTCAGTCGCTCCGCTGAAGTAGTCCACGCCTGACGGCGAGTTGCTCCGCTCATCGGGTCCCTTAGAGAGGCCATTGAAACGTCGCTTGTAGCTCGCAGCGATCTTTCGCCCGAACTCCGCGAGCCGCTTGTGTTCGACGACGAGATAGGCCAGCAATGCCAGCGCGGCGATGATGGCGCCCGCTTCCAAATGTAGACACTCCGATGTTGATCGAATTGGAACTGTTACATGTGTGTTACATGGGCCGTCCGTTTCAGGGATCCGGCAAACAGAAAAGGGCCCGACCGATTCGGCCGAACCCCTTGCTGGTATTGCGTTTCAACCGAGTGCCCAAGGAGGGACTTGAACCCCCACGGGCCGAAGCCCACTAGGTCCTGAACCTAGCGCGTCTGCCAATTCCGCCACTTGGGCAGCGAAGCGGGAATTATAGCAGCGGATCGGGGTGGCGTGATCCGTCAGCGGGCCGGAACGGCGAGGGTGTCGTGGTGGGAGCTGAGCAGTGAGCGCAGGTAGGGGCTGATGCTGTTCACGCCATCGAAACCCGCGACGATGGCGGCCTCGTTCTGCTGTTGCTCGGTGTACCGCACGCCGGCCGCGGCGTATGCCTGCAGGCTCTCGTAGAAGCCGATCGTCATGGCGTCCCAGTCGGATCCGCCGACGCCGATGAAGAGCAGGTTCTGCTGGCGCTCGAGGTGCTCGTAGTAGCGGTTCTCCATGCGGCGCTGCTCGTAGAGTTGCTCCCGTTTGCCGGCGATGCCGGTGAACATCTCGACGTGGAAGAGGCCCATGCCGTCGAAGCGGCGGGTCATTTCGGCGAGGTCCACCGAGCGGGCGAACCATTCCTCGCGGTATGAGGTGAGGGTGGTGAGCTTCTGCGCCAGCGCCACGCCTTCTGCCGTGTCCCAAACCGCTGCACGTTGCTGCACCCGGCCGGGAGCATAGTAGGTGGCGAAATTGCCCATCGGGTAGATCACCATGAAGTCCCACTGGTCACCCTGCGAGTGGCGAATCCAGAACGGAGCGTCGTCTCCGGCGCGTTCAGCGAGCTCGAAGGTCTCCTCGAGCGCGGCCATGAATTCGGCGTATTGCCCGGGTGCGGCGCGCAACATCGTGACGTTGTAGAGGTGGGCACCTTCCGTCGGGGCCTGCGCCAGCGAGGGCGCGGCGGTCGCCGCGACGACCACCCAGGCGATGGCCGCGCCGCGCAACACGGTGCGGAGTCGCCAGCCCCACGAGAGAAAGGGATTCGCCGCATGTTTGATCATGATGCTCGCCTTTGTCGGATTTGATACCTGGATCGGCCAAGCCTATAGGAGGCCGTGGCGAAAGTGTGAAGCGTCTGGCGAACGGGCTACGTGGGACAACCGGGCAGGACGACCAGGCGGGGGACGGAAGCGCACCGGGGGCGATGTTGGTGAGGGACAACGCGGGCGCGCGGCCGTCTCATACCCATTGCGGGCTGTTCGCGACAGTCGTACTATACGTATACTCGCCTAACTTATACGTATAGTCTCATGAAAGCAAAGCTGACAATCACCGTGGATGAAGAGCTGATCCCCGAAGCAAAGCGCTACGCGCGATCGCGCGGGAAATCCTTGTCGCAGCTTGTCGAGGACGAGCTGCGTGGCGTCATCGCCGGCAGCGAGAAGGGGTTTTCCGAGCGCTGGCGTGGGCGATTCCGTCCCATTGCCGGCGGCGACGAACGTTTCGCCCAGTTGGCGAAGAAGTACCTGGAGGCCTAGCACGGGCTGCTAGAGCCTGCGAACGGTTGGAGTTCATGGCAGACCTGCGCGTTCTCATCGACACCGACGTCCTCCTGGACGTAGCGCTGGATCGCCGACCGCACGCGGAAGACGCCGCCGCCCTGCTCGATCACCTCGAGCAACGCCCCGGGATCGGCTTCATGTCGTGGCACACGGTATCGAACTTCTACTACCTGGTGGTGCCGCGGCACGGTCGCGACGACGCGCGCTCCATGCTCGTCGAGCTGTCCCGATTCGTAGACGTGGCGCCGACGGACACCGAGAGTCTACGTGTTGCCGGTCGGCTACCGATGCGCGACTTCGAGGACGCCATGCAGGTGGCCGCCGCTCAGGCGTGCAACGCTGATGTCATCGCGACCCGCAACACGCGCGACTTCCGCGCGTCGCCGGTCACAGCGAGGGCACCGAAGGACGTGCTCAAGCATCTGTCGTAGAGGCCGAGCTGCCGAAGGAGGTGCCGAGGCGCCCGACCCAGACCGCCGGGGCCGGCGACTCAGCGAATCGTCGGTTCGACGAACACACCCAGCCGACGAAAATCCTCGTTCGACTCGGACCGCACCATCGGCACGCCGCCGGAGCGGGAGTCGATCACTAGTCGGTACACATAGTTGTTGCCGAAGGTGAAGCGGGTCGCGGGCTGAAGGACGACGGTTGCGTGCTCCTGCGCGTCGAGGCTCACGGTTTCGGCCTTGCCGTCGATCAGCACCGTGATCTCGTTGTCGGTCGGTCCGTTGGTCAGCTCTACGGTGAGCTCCTCGACCGGCTCGGCGGCCCGCACGACGATCTCGGCGCGGGAGCGGCTCTTCACCCAGAACCCCGGGAGCCCCACCTCTTGCCTGTAGGTCTTGTCGTCGAGGAAGTAGACGTCGAACGTGTCGCCTTCGGTCAGGGTGACGCGCCGCGCAAGGGGATCGGTATTGAACGGCAGGTCGTTGAGCATGCCCATCTCGGGCGGCAGCATCGTGAAGGGCATGTGCTGGGTATGGCGCCCGGGTGCACGCGACGAGGTAAAGGGCGTGAGAACGATCTGCGAGAGGAACAGCGCCCAGACTGCCCAGGACAGCACCGGGCCGAGCAGAGCCGCGCCCGCCGGAATCACGAAGAACGGGGCGTAGTAGAGGCCGATGAAGTAGCGCGAGCCGATCGCCCCGCCGCCGCCGATCCAGTTGGCCTGGATGACCGTCATCAGGGCCAGGGCACAGGCGGCGGTCGCGCCGATCAACAAGGTGTGCGGGCTCTTCCAGCGGCGGTGCCGGTTGGCGGCGTAGCCGATCAAGGCGAGCACGGCCGGCAACATGTAGATCAGCAGGCCGGCGTTGCGGCCGACCCACAGATAGGCGAGCAGGTCGGCGGCCAGATGATCGAACCGCGGGAAACGGTCGCCGTAGTCGCTGACATCGGTGGACATGTCCTCGCCGATGTTTTGGAAGGTCCGGTCGCGGTACTGGAAGGGGTAGGGGCCGCCGAACGAGCGGCGGTCGCCACCCATGTAATTCCAGTCGCCCGTGCTCACCTCGGTGACGGCGAACAGGGCGACGATCACGAGCGAGGCGGCGAGGCCCACCGCGACCACCTGCTTGAAGCGGCCGCGTAGCAGCATCCAGGCGAGCAGCGGGCCTAGCAGGATCACGTACGGTGGCTTCGAGTACGCCGCCACGCCGTAGAGCGCGGCTGCGGCGTAGTTCGTCCACGCACCGGTGAGCGCCCCGGTGGGCTGCCAGGGCGCTTCGGCCGGCCAGCCCGGCGGCCGTTCCTTATAGAGCCACAGGAACGTCGCCAGAAAACCCACCGACATGTTGAAGATCTCGGGCGTGATCCAGAAGTAGTACAGAAACGCGATCGAGCCGATGAAATAGGCCAGCACCCAGGCGACGGCGACGATCGGATCGAGCACTCGCTGCAGGTAGGCGTAGCCGCACCACAACACCGTCACCAGCAGCAGGGCGTGCAACCAGAGAAAGCCGTTGTCGCCGGCGATGAAGACGAACGGAGCCGCCGCCAGCGGATAGATGAACGCCTTGGCGTAGTACAGGCGGCCGGTCCCTTCTTCGCGACGCAGGAACATCCCCGAAGGGCCGGCTTCATAACCGCGGTCGTAAACGTACTCGAGGTCGTGCGCCTCGTAGCGGATGTCGGCGTCGTACGCCAGGCTGTAGGCCATGGCGTAGTAGGTCGCCTCGTCGGAAAAGAAGCTGCCCTTGTGGGACGCCACCGGGACGGTCAGGGCGAAGCCGACGATGGAGAGCGAGACGACCAGGAGAACGCGAAGCGAGAGCTTTTCGGTCACGGGCGCGGATCCAGTCGGCGCTGGGTGGCGTGCGGTGTGGCGTTCGGTGAGGGTCGGAAAGGGGTCGCGAGATTGCGCGATTCGGCTCGCAGCATATCATCCTGGCGAATGTCCGATCCGATCATCGATGCCGCGCCGCCGGGTTCGTCCCGGGACCTGGGCTGGTTGTGGAAGCTGGCCGTCAGCGCCGGGCTCCTCGTCGTTCTCGTTGCGACCCAGGACCTGTCCGGGGTGCTCGACCTCATGCTACAGGCCAGCGGTGTCTGGCTGGCGGCGGCCACCGTGGCGATGTTCGCCGAGCAGACGCTCACGGCGATGACCTGGGGCGTCCTGCTGCGGGCCCGCGGGCTTCAGGTCTCCCTCGGGCGGGTGATCCACATCTTCTATCTGAGCTTCTTTCTCGGCACCTGGCTGCCGTCGAGCGTCGGCCCGGACTTCGTCCGCACGTACTACCTTGCACGCCACGTCAGCGGCTACGAGGCGGTCGGCTCGATGCTGCTGCTGCGGTTCATCAACCTTCTGGGGCTGGGGCTGTTCGCGGTGGCCGGCATCTGGGCGCTGCCGACGGGCGTTCCCTTCGAGGCCCTGCTGCTGTCGATCCTTCTGCTGGGCGGGAGCGCCGGGGCGTTGGCGATCGGCCTCACCGAGGGGCCGCGGAAGCTGGCCACGGCGATTCTCGATGCGGTCGGACTGAAGCCGTTGAGCCGGGTTCTCGGCAAGCTGCACGATGCCCTGCACGCGTACCGGGGAGCGCCGTCGGCGCTTGTCGGGGCGACGCTCGTATCGTTGCTGGTGCAGTTTCTGCGCATCCTGACGATCTACTACGCCGGCGTTGCGCTGGGCGCCACCGTGCCGCTGCTCGACTACCTGGTGCTGGTGCCGGTCACCACCGTGATCACGCTGCTGCCGGTGAGCCTGTCCGGCCTGGGCGTTCGGGAAGGCGCGTTCGTGTGGTTTTTCGGCCGCGCCGGAATGGACGAGGCGACGGCTTTCAGCCTGGGCCTGCTGGTGTTCGGCCTGAGCCTGGTGCTGTGGGTCGTCGGCGCGGTGCTGTACTGGCGCGACAGGTCGAGTTAGCCGACGAAGCTCGCGGGCCCTGTTGACGGCTAGTCAGCGGCCAGCGCGGCCGCCAGCAGGTCACACGTCTCGTCCAGGTCGGCGGCGGCAAGCTCGAAGCAGCGGGCCTCGCGGGCGAGCCGTATCGCCGCGTCGACGCCGTAGTGTGGGTGGGCGAGGGCGTTCAGCGTGTGGGAGAAGAGTCGGGGCACGGCGCGGCCGGCGGTCAGCGGGCGCAGCACCGGCTGGTGCGGTCGCGGCGAGGGCGCGAGGAAGCAGAGGGCGTCGAGGCGGGTCGGGGCCTTGGCGACGCCGCCGGCGAGAAGCTCGACCGGGACGCACAACGAGGTGTGCGTGACGATCGTTTCGTGGGGGAGGGGAGGCAGTCCCGGCGGCGGGACCTTGAGATGGATGGCGCGCGGGAACGGGATTATCTCGGCGCGGTCGACGTCGAAGGGCGCCAGTTCGTCGCTCAGATAGGCGAAACCGCGCCGCGCGAGGGCCCAGGCCAGGGTCGACTTGCCGGCGCCGGAGTCTCCGACGATTGCCACGGCGCCGCGCTCGCCCACGAGGGCCGCGGCGTGGACGAACATCAGGTCGGGTCGCTGTAGCTGGAGGGCGATCGTGAGAGCGTCCTCGAAGCGGCTGAGCGCCTCGCCGGACGTTGCCGTGGATAGATCGATGCTGTCGGCGTCGTCGCTGCCTTCCACCGGGCCGCCGTGGACTCGGTAGCGGGCCTGGTCCGGGCCGGACCCGCCCGGAGTGCGCTCTATGCGGTACACGACGACGGGAGCGGCCGGGATTGTCCCGCCGGACAGCAGGCCGTCGGCGCCGGGTGCCGCCTCCGCATCCATCTCGCTGTAGATGCCCCGCATCCACGATTCGAAACGCTCGTCGGGGCACTCGATGCGGAACGCCTTTCCCAGGATCCGCAAGTCCACGGTTCTGTGCAGGGCGTCCTTCTCCTTGCTCGGTGCGGGTCCGCCGGCGGTCACCGGATCTCCGGGTGTGCGGATTCGACACCCTGCTAGAATCGCGCCACACCGTCAATCTTCGTCCGAGTATTGTATGTCCCCAAACGAGCCATCGCTGATGCCGTTGCTGCGTGCCGTGGCGGACGGTCGCTCGGACTGCGATGGCTGGCGCCTCGACGATGAGCAGGTCGACTTCGCGCTGGCGCTGGGACTCGGGCCGCTGCTCTTCCACGTGGCGAAGGACGACCCGCACGCCCTCGAGCAGCACAATCGGCTGCGGGCGGCGGGGTCGGACCTGGCCGGCAGGGCGGTTCATGGGCGGCTGGTCGATGCGCTGTGTGAGGTGCTCGACGCCGCCCGCGACGCCGCCGGGCCGATCGCCCTTTTGAAGGGCATCTCGATTTGTCGCCACTATCCGCAGCGTCATCATCGGCAGATGGGTGATGTGGACCTGCTCGTTCCGCCCGGCTCGCTCGGCGCGGTGGAGCGGATTCTTGCGGACCTCGGTTACCGGCCGGGGGATTTCGGCATGGCGCCGGGCTTCTACGAGGACCACCACCACGTGTGCCCGTTCGTGCATCGAGACACGGGGGTACGCATCGAGACGCACCGCGCCCTGTTTCCGCCCCACTGCGGAGTCGCCGAGGATGGGCCGCTGGGGCTTGCAAACGTGCGGGCCCAGCTGGTCGATGCGACGTTCGAGGGGCGCGACGTCCAGCGGTTCGGCCCAGAGATGGCGCTCGCCTACACGGCGGCCCATTGGGCCTACGACATGCACCTGCCGATGGTGTTTTTCGGCCTGATCGACGTGATCATGTTGCTCCGTGCCGAAGCCGACACGATCGACTGGGATCTCGTCGGGAGCTGGACCGGCGAGCGGGAGGTGGTGACGCCTCTGTGGGTGATGCTCGGTTACCTGCGGGAAAACGACCTCGTCGAGCTCGACCCGGGAGTCGTTCGTCGCATCGCCGGCGGCCCGAAGGCCGTCGGCCGAGCCGGACGGCGGGCCCTGTTCCGCACCGTCGATCGCAGCCTGACGGGGACGTTCGGGGAGGGTATCGGGTCCAAAGAGGTCCGTGAGATCGTCTGGCAGACGCTCCTGTTCCCGACACCGGCGCTGGCGAATCTCTACTCGGTACCGCGAAACGTCCTGTTTCCGCCCCGCCACGAGGAACGCTTCAGCCTGCGCTTTCAGCTACGCCGGGCGAAGTCGCTGATGGGTCTGAATCGCTGATCGCGCGGTCTCGATGATCGGCCTGTCTCGATGATCCGCCGGTATCGCTGCCGTAACGGGCCCGGATGGCCGTTTTCCTGGTTCGCCGTAGGTACCGACCCCCCGGAAACGGGGCCGCAGAGCCGTTTTTTCGGCTTCGGGAGCCGATTTCGCTCCGCTATCCTCGATATAGACACCGTGCGGGCGGTTTTCCGTGCGACGGGGACCAACTTTTTTCCAGCTTTTGCCCCCGCCGTCGTGTATCATGAGAACACGTGGCTCGCACAACCATTTTGGGTGCTGGAGGAGCAGCAAGCTCGAAAGGCACCTCGGGTACAGTTCGGGGGAGTTGTATCGTTATGCCACAGCATGACAGTCCGCAGGACCTTTCCAAGCGCCTCTTCGTCAAGAAGATGGCCTACGTCGCGCCGACCGTTCTGACGATGTCCGCCGTTGCATCCATGTCGGCGGCCGCCTCGGGACCGTCCGATCCTCGCTACTTGGGACCGGCCGAAAAGAGGTAGTCGAGCGGGCTCGAATCAGTCGAGCAGATCTTCGGCGAGAAACTGCCGGAGGACTTCGCGCACGTCCTTTGCCACCACCTCGAGCGTTTCGGGTGGGTCGAACGACTGGTGCGTCTGCACGACGATCTCGTCGATCGAGCGCGTGCCGTCGAGCTGGTGCCAGACCAGGCCGGCCGTCACGTTCAATACGTGCATCTTCTCGGATACCGGGTCGTAGAGCACCCACTCGCCGTCGACCTCACGGGAAACCACGTTCTCGCGCGCCTTCAGGCCGTCGAGGTCGGCGTCCGTCCCGCCGCTCCCGTGAGCAGCTTCCGGGGCTCCGCCGTCGTTACTATTCTCGTTCATCCGAACAGCATAACGACCGGCTTCCGCGGCGAGAAGCCACTTCTGCTCACCGCCGGCCACAAATGAGAACAGGTGACGGCATGCTTTCTGCCTGCTGTCGCCCGTGATACTGTTTTGAAAAGTTTCCACACGCGGGAGGCCGTCCGGCACACCGCTCTACGGCTCAAAGCCGCCGCCCTCGAGGCAACGCCCCAGCGTCACGCGACATTCGATCCTCGCGATCCGACTGGCAGTCGAATGCGTACCGACCCGGCGCCTTGCCCAGGAGCACATCGGCCCGCGTATCACCGACATAACTGCATTACATGACCGAAGAAAAATCGAATACCGCTCCATCCGCAACTCCTTCCTTCAACCCATCCGATTCCGACTCCCTGGTCGCCTTCCTCGAGAAGGCCCCCGGGCCCGTTGATCTCGACACGCTGGCCACCGGCCTGGGCGCAGCCGACGAGCAGCGCGACGCGCTGAAGTCGTCGTTGACGGCGCTCGCCGGGAAGGGCGCGATCATCGAGACCCGCGACGGACGGTTCGGTTCGCCGACCCGCATGAACCTGGTCGTGGGCCGCCTGACGTGCCACGAGAAGGGCTTCGGATTCGTCATTCCCGGGGATCCCTCCCAGGAGGACCTCTACATTCCGCGGCGCAAGCTCGGTAACGCCTTGCACGGCGACCGGGTCGTCGCGCGGCGTGAATCGACCCGCCGGCACAAGACCGAGGGCCGCATCATCCGGGTGCTCGAACGCGCCCGTACCCAGGTCGTCGGCAGGTTCGAGCCCGGCAAGAGCTTTGGCTACGTCGCTCCGCTCGACACACGCATCGGCTACGAGGTGTACGTCGCCCCCGGCGATGCCGGCGACGCGAAGCCCGGCCAGCTCGTCACCGCCGAGATCACCAGCTACCCGGGCGGCAAGGGCCGCCGCAATCCCGAGGGCAAGATCGTCGAGGTCCTCGGCGAGCTGGACGATCCCCGGCTCGACGTCGAGGTGATCATCCGCGAGTTCGGCCTGCCACACGAGTTTCCGGCCGAGGTCCTGGCGGAAGCCGACAACATCGCCACCGAGGTGACCGAAGACGATCTCGAAGGGCGCGAAGATTTCCGTGAGCTGCCCATCGTCACGATCGACGGTGAAAACGCCAAGGACTTCGACGACGCCGTCCATGTCGAGAAGCTGCCGAACGGCAACTACAAGCTTGCGGTCCACATCGCCGACGTTTCGGCATACGTTCCGGTCGGATCGGCGATCGACAAGGAGGCGCAGCTGCGCGCCACGTCGGTCTACTTTCCGGATCGTGTCGTGCCGATGCTGCCCGAGAAGCTCTCCAACGAGATCTGCTCGCTGAGGCCCGGCGTCGATCGTCTGGTGCAGTCGGTCGTCATGGAGATCGACAAGCACGGGCGCACCGTCAACTTCGAGTTTTTCGACGGGGTGATCCGCTCGGCCGAGCGCATGACCTACAAGGCCGTCGCCGCCATTCTGGACGGCGCCGACGAGGAGCTGGCGAAGAAGTACGCCGACCACGTCGACCACTTCAAGCTCATGTCCGAGCTGTGTGACGTGCTGCGGAAGTACCGCGGCAAGCGGGGCAGCATCGACTTCGATCTGCCCGAGCCCGAGATGCGCATCAACATGGTGGGCGAGGTCGAGGACATCTTCCGCTCGGAGCGCAACCAGGCGCACCGGCTGATCGAAGAGTTCATGATCCGCTGCAACGAGGTGGTCGCCTCGCACACCGTCTGGGAAGAGGTCGCCTCGCTGTACCGCGTGCACGAAGGCCCGGACCCGGAGAAGGTCAAGCAGTTCCGCGAGTTCATCGGCGGTCTCGGCCTGCATCTGGGCGGCGGCAGAAAGACCTCTTCGGCCGATTTCCAGCGCCTGGTAGAGCACCTCGAGGGACAGCCCGGGGAGCGCACGATCATCTACCTGATGCTGCGGTCGATGAAGCAGGCTCGTTACTCGCCCGACAACATCGGCCACTTCGGGTTGGCCTCGCCGCGCTACTCCCACTTCACCTCGCCGATCCGTCGCTACCCCGACCTGATCGTTCACCGCTTGGTGAAGGCGGACCGGGACGCGGTGACGCAGGAGGAGTTCGACACCGCCGCGCTCGCCGGCCGCCTCGCCGCCCTGGCGACCGATTGCTCGGAGCGCGAGCGCACGGCCGAGGAGGCCGAGCGCCGCTACGTCGACTGGAAGAAGGTGCAGTTCATGGCCGACAAGCAGGGCGACAGCTTCGAGGCGTTCATCACCGGCGTGCACGCGTACGGCTTCTTCGTCGAGCTGGAGAGCTTCTTCGTCGAGGGCCTGGTGCATGTCTCGTCGCTGGACGACGACTACTACCGGTTCGACGAGCGCAAGCACACGCTCAAGGGCGAGACCAGCGGCCGGACGCTGACGCTCGGCAACCGGGTGAAGGTGCAGCTCGCGCGGGTCGACAAGGACCGCCGCCGGCTCGAATTCCACCTGGAAGAAGGGCCGCTCGAGGTGGCGATCAAGCCGCTTCCCAAAGAAGCGGCGGCCGAAGAGAAGGACGAGGAGAGCACCGGCCGGCGCCGGACGCGCCGCCGCCGGGGGCGCAAGCCCGCGGCCAAGGACGAGGGGGCGAAGGGCGAGGGGGCGAAGGGCGAGAAGTCCGAATCACCCCGCGCGGCCAAGGGGAAGGCGAAGGACGCCGACGCCGGCAAGTCCGACGAAAGCTCCGCCGCGGACGACAAGCCCACCCGACGCCGGCGTCGCGGTTCCCGCGGCGGCAGGGGCCGGGGCAAGGCCGCAGCCGCTCAGGGCAGCGACGACGGCAAGCAGGCAGCCAAGACGACCAAGACGACCCGCAAACGCTCCACCGCCAAGTCCAAGGATGACGACGCCGGCGGGCGCCGCAAGACGCGCTCGGCGTCGGGCAAGTCCACCGGACGCCGGGCGGACGGCAAGAAGACCTCCGGACGGGGGCGCCCCGACGGCAAGTCGTCGTCGCGCTCCGACAGCCGGCAGTCATCGCGTTCCGACAGCCGCCAGCCTTCCCGCTCCGGGCGGGGCGGACGCGCGGGCGCCGGCTCGGCGGCCGCGGCATCGAAGAAACCCGATACGGGCAAGGAAACCACTGCGCCGCCACAGGAAAAGCCGCGCCCGAAGGTGAATCCCTACCTCACCGACCTCTAGGCCGCCTACAGCCGCTCTCAAGTCGCAATCTGACCCATCACACTTTCACCACGGGCTGCCAAGCGCATGTCGAGCTCGGACCGATTCGAGACCGTCATCGGCCTCGAGATCCACGTGCAGCTGCAAACGGCGACGAAGCTGTTCTGTGCCTGTGCGAACGCGTTCGGCGGTGAGCCCAACACGCGCACGTGTCCGGTATGCCTCGGCATGCCGGGAGCGCTGCCGGTTCTCAACGAGACCGCGGTTGAGTACGCCATGCGGGCGGCGCAGGCGATCGGCTGCGAGATCAACCCGCGGTCCCGCTTCGCTCGCAAGAACTACTTCTATCCGGACCTGCCCAAGGGCTACCAGATCTCCCAGTTCGACCAGCCGCTGGCGGGAGAGGGTACGTTCGCTTTCGAGATCGCTGATGGGCCCATGGGGCGGCCCACCGAGTCCGCCGCTGGGGCCGGTGGCGCCGCAGAGACCGCGGCCGCGAACGGCAACGATCCTGGCCAGCCCGCCGCGGAGCCCACGCCGGATCCCGCTGCGATCCCCGCCTCCGTCCGCCTGACCCGCGTCCACCTGGAAGAGGACGCCGGCAAATCGATCCATGACGGCATGCCCCGCTCGGACAACTCGAGCTACGTCGATCTGAACCGCTGCGGCGTGCCGCTGATCGAGATCGTTACCGAGCCCGACATCCGCTCCCCCGAGGAGGCGTTCGCCTTTCTGACCCACCTGCGCCGCACGCTGCTGTACGTCGGCGTGACCGACGCCAACATGGACGAGGGTTCTCTCCGTTGCGACGCCAACATCTCGCTGCGCGAGCCCGGCGCCACCGAGCTGAACCCGAAGACCGAGCTGAAGAACCTCAACTCGTTCCGGTTTGTCCGTCAGGCGCTGCGCTACGAGATCGAGCGCCACGCGGCGTTGCTGGACGCCGGCGAGATTCCCGAGCACGGCACCCGCTTGTTCGACGAGCATCGAGGGGTCACCGAGCCGATGCGTGAGAAGGAAGAAGCGCACGATTATCGCTACTTCCCCGAGCCCGACCTGGTGCCGATCGTGCTCGACCAGGAGCGGATCGCGGCCAGCGCGGCGGCGATCCCGGAGCTGCCGGCGGCGCGACGGACGCGCTTCGTCGACGAATACGGGATTTCGACGGAAGACGCCGCCGTGCTCGTCGAGGAGCGGGCCCGGGCGGAGTACTTCGAGGCCCTGATCGACGCCGGGGCCGCCATCGGCGAGGCCAACAACTGGGTGCGCAACGAGGTTCGCCGCTGGCTGAACGACCACGGCGCCGAGATGGCGGCGTTTCCGGTCGAGCCCGCCGGCCTTGCCGCCCTGATCGGCGCGGTTCGCGACGGCAAGGTGCCGGCGCGGGTGGCGGGCGAAGTTTTGGACCGGATGGCCGAGACGGGGGACGCCGCGGCCGATATCATCGCCAGGGAAGGGCTCGAGCAGGTCTCGTCGAGCGACGAGCTGGCACCGTTGATCGACGAGGTTCTCGAGGCACACCCCGACGAGGTGGCCGCCTTTCGCGGTGGGCGCGAACAGGTGTTCGGTTTCCTGATGGGGCAGGCGATGCGGGCGACGCAAGGCAAGGGCAACCCCGACGTCATTCGTACCCTGCTGCGACAACGGCTGGGCGAATGATCCGCTGCTTTCACGTCACCAAGCGCTACGGCGCGATCACGGCGCTGCGCGACATCAGCCTGCACATCAAGGAAGGCGAGTTCGTCTTTCTCACCGGGCAGAGTGGTTCCGGCAAGACGACCCTGATGCGCCTGCTCTATCGGGCCGAGCTGCCCACCAGCGGCCAGCTCATCGTCGCCGGCCGCAACCTCGCCACGATGGCCAAGCGCCACGTGCCGCGGTTCCGCCGCCGGCTCGGGCTCGTATTTCAGGACTTCAAGCTCATCGAGGACCGCTCGGTGTTCGAGAACGTCGCCCTGGTCGGACGCGTCGTTGGGCTGAGCACAACCGAGAGCCAGCGGCGGGCCAACGAGTTGCTGCGTCTGGTGGGGGTCGACGGCCGGGCCCAACTCGAGCCGGCGCAGATCTCCGGCGGTGAGCAGCAGCGCGTCGCCATCGCCCGGGCCTTGATGACCGCGCCTCAGCTTCTGCTTGCCGACGAGCCCACCGGCAACCTCGACCCGGACCGGGCCATCGAGATCATGCGGATCTTCCGCGCCATCAACCAGCGTGGAACAACCGTCCTGGTGGCGACCCACGACCCCGACCTGATCGCCGCCATGCGCCGCCGCACCTTGATCCTCGAGGCCGGCCTGATGCGCACGCTCACCGCCGAGCGGAAGGTCTCCTGATGTTCCGTCCGGTAAGTAGATCGCGAGGTGTCCTGATGCTCCGTTCGGGAAGTAGGTCGACACTCGCGGGAGCCGTCTAGGCGTGCGGCCGGACCGTTACCTGCGGCTCTGCATCGGCGAGGCGGCGCGCGGGCTCATCGGACATCGCCGCACCGCGGCGCCCGCAGTTCTGATCATCGCCGTGTCGCTGATCGTGCTGGGCGGCTTCATGCTGGTTTCCGACAATCTCAACGGCATCCTGGTGCGCTGGCGGGAGCGCGGTCACGTGCAGGCGTTCCTCGAGCCGGACATCACCGAGGCCGAGCGCAAGGCCGTGTCCGACGCGATCGGCGCCCGCGAGGAGGTCGAGACCTTCCGCTACATGAGCTCCGACGATGCGGCGACCCAGTTCCGCAGCGACTTCCGCGAGCTCGGTGACCTGCTCGCCTTCCTCGAGGACAATCCGTTGCCAGCGTCGTTCGTCATCACCGTGCGCGAGGACGCGCGCGAGGAGGAGGCGCTCGTCGCCCTCACCGATCGCTGGGCGGCGATGCCGGGCGTCGACGCGGTGCAGTACGACCTGCAGGTGATCCGTCGGCTGGAGTTCGGCGTGAATGCGATCCGCTTTGTCGGCGCGGTCCTGGGCGGCGCCGTTCTGATCGCCGCCATCATCACGACGGCGAACGTCATCCGCGTCCTGGTGGTCGCCCGCCGCCGCGAGATCGTCGTGCTGCGGCTGGTCGGCGCCACCGAGAGCGTCGTGCGGGGGCGATTCCTGGCCGAAGGCGCCATCCAGGGGGTGCTCGGCAGTGTCCTGGCCGTAACCGTGCTGTACGGCGTTTTCCGGGTGGCGGTCGCCTTCATCACGGCCGGGGGGGGGCCGTTTCTCTCCATCGTTCCCCTCCGGTTCTTCAATCCCGTGCTGTTCGTCGGCATCGTCGGCTCGGGTGTGGCCGCCGGTGTAATCGGGGCGCTGCTCGCCTTCGGGGCGGCGACCGAGATGGAACGCTGAGGTTTCGCTGTGACCGGAGTACTGCCCGAAGTTCTTGCGTTTCGTGTTTTTGGCGCGAAACTTTCATGAAACCGAACGACATGAAACTTTCATGAAAAAAGAGCGAAACCGGATTTTCGCGGACACCCAGCGAGCTGAAGCCGAGCAATGAACACGGGGCGACTCCAGGAATTGCTGGCTGCCGTGTCCCGTGGCGATACGTCGGTCGAGGAGGCGCTGGCCGACCTGCGCTCGCTGCCGTTCCGTGATCTGGGCTTCGCGAAGCTCGATACCCACCGGCCCCTGCGCACCGGGCATCCGGAGGTTGTGTTCGGTGCCGGCAAGACGCCGGATCAGCTCGTCGAGATCGTCGACGCCCTCGCCGAGACCGGTAACCCCGTCCTCGTGACCCGGCTGGCGCCGGAGGGCAAGGCTGCCCTCGAGGCGCGATTCACCGAGGCGCGTGCCGACGCGGAGGATTCGGTCCTCGTGATCGGCGCGGCGCCGGAAGCCCGCGGTTGCGTGGCGGTGCTGTGCGCCGGCACCTCCGATATCCCGGTGGCCGCGGAGGCCGCCGTGACCGCCGAGGCCTTCGGATCCCGCGTGATCCGGCACTGGGACGTCGGCGTCGCGGGCCTGCAGCGGCTGCTGTCGGTCCGCGACGAGCTCGACGATGCCCGGGCCGTAGTGGTTGTCGCCGGTATGGAGGGGGCCCTGCCGAGCGTTGTCGGCGGGCTCGTCAGCGTTCCGGTCATCGCCGTGCCCACGTCCGTCGGCTACGGCGCCTCCTACGGTGGCCTGGCCGCGCTGCTCGGCATGCTCAACAGCTGCGCCCCGGGTGTGTCGGTCGTCAACATCGACAACGGTTTCGGTGCCGGCTACATGGCCCACCTCGTCAACACCGGCGCAGATCGGTGAACAAGCGGTCCTCTGGCGCCGCGTCCGGCACTGGTTCCGGCGCTGGCATCGGCGCTGGTTCTGGCGCTGGATCTGGCGCTGGTTCCGGCGCTGAGACCGGTTCGGCTTCGGGCGGTTCCTCTGGAACCGCACCCGGCGCAGCATCCGGAGTCGTCGCCGATCCGGCCACGCTCGAGGCGCTCGACTTCCCGTTGGTTCTCGGAGCTCTCGCCGGGCAGGCGCAAACCCCCATGGGCCGGGCCCGGCTCGAGATCCTGTCGCCGCAAACCGATCTCTGCAGGATCGAGGCGCGCCATGCCGAGATCGCGGAGTATCGCGAGTTCTTGAGCGAGGGGCAGTCCCTGGCACTCTCGCCGGCGCGGCCGGTGACGCCGGCGTTGCGGGCGTCGGCCGTCGAGGGCGTCGTGATGGACTTCCAGGACATGGTGGCCGTGTACCGCACGGCGCAGGTCGGGGAAACAGTGCGTCGGCGGATCGCGGCGCGTGCCGATCAGCCACTGCTTGCCGAGATCGGCTCCGGGATGCCCGATTTGAGCGCCCTCGTCGCCCAGATCGAGAAGGTCTTCGATCGCGACGGCGAGGTGCGCGATTCGGCTTCGCCCCAGCTCGCCGCGCTGCGGCGCAAGAAGCGCAAGCTGCGGACGAAGCTGATGGACTCACTCGAAAAGCTGGTGCACGACGACAAGCTCGACGGCGTGCTGCGCGACCGCCTGGTCACCCAGCGCGGCGGGCGCTACGTTGTTCCGGTGCGCGCCGGTCGCAAGGGGGCGCTGCCCGGGGTGGTGCACGATGTCTCGTCTTCCGGACAGACGGTGTACGTCGAGCCGCTGGGCTCGCTCGATCAACAGAACGCCGTCATCGAGACCGATCGGGCCGAGCAGCACGAGATCCAGCGCCTTCTGGCCGATCTCACCGGGCATGTGCGGGCCGCGTCCCGGGCGCTCGAGGCGGTCGAGGAGACCATCGGCGAGCTCGATGCCCGCCAGGCGATCGCGCGATTCGCCGATTTGACCCAGGCCGTTTGTCCTCGGTTCACAGACGGGGAGCTGACGCTACGCGGCGCCCGGCACCCGCTGATGGTTCCTGCGGTGGCGGCGATGACCGCCGACGTTGATGCCCTCGCCGAGGTGCCGGAGGATCCGCCGGAGCCGGTGCCGCTCGACCTTTCCGTACCCACGGGGACCCGCTCGCTGGTGATCACCGGCCCGAATACGGGCGGCAAGACGGTCGTGTTGAAGGTCCTCGGGCTGGGGGTCGTGCTGGCTCAGTGCGGCGTTCCGGTGCCGGCCGACGAGGCGTTGTTGCCCTGTTGCCCGCGGGTGCACGCCGATATCGGCGACGATCAGAGCATCGTCGCCAGCCTGAGCACATTTTCCGCCCACCTGACCCGGATCAAGGCGTTCCTCGACGACGCCCCGCCGCAATCGCTGGTTCTGCTCGACGAGCTCGGCACCGGTACCGACCCGGCCGAGGGCGCCGCCCTGGGAATCGCCGTGTTGGACTACCTCGCCCGCCTGGAGGCGTTGACCATCGCGTCGACCCACCACGACGCCCTCAAGGCCTACGCCCACGCCGCCGACGGGGCCCTCAACGCCGCGATGGAGTTTTCCAGCGAGACACTGCAGCCGACGTACAAGCTGCGCGTCGGGATGCCGGGGCGCAGCAACGCCTTCGATATTGCCGAGAGGCTCGGCCTCGACCCGGACCTGGTGAAGCAAGCGCGCGGCCTCATCGGCCGTGACACCGCCCAGCTCGACTCGCTCATCCGCAGCGTCGAGGGCGAGGCGGAGGCGCTCGCTTCGGATCGCGAGGGCGTGCAGCACGAGCAGAACCGCCTTGCCCACGCCCACGAGCGTTACGAGAAGCTGAACAAGCGGTTGGCCGAGATGCGCGACGAGCTGGCGACCGAGGGAAGGGTGGCGGCCGAGGAAGCGATCGCCCAGGTGCGGGCGGCGGGGGAGGAGATGCTCGAGGAGCTCACCCGCGAGCTCGGTGAGACCCGCAAGTCGCGCGCCGCCCAGGACCGCAAGGCGAAATGGGCGGCCAAGGTCGGCAGCGCCGAGGCCGCGGCGCGCAAGCGTTTGCAGCAGACGGCGGATTCCGCCGCCGCGGCGGTACGATCGGCCACCGCGGACGCCGCGTCACCGGATGCCGGCTCGGGGCCACCGGGATCATCAGCGCCGCCGGGATCATCAGCGGCGTGGGGATCATCGGTGGCGGCGGGGCCGACGCAGACCGGTCCGTCCCCAGCCGACACCGACGTTCCGGCCGACGCCTCCCTCGACCACGACGTCTCCTCGCCCCTCGAGCGCGGCGACGAGGTCGCCGTCATGCCGCTGAACCTGCGCGGTCGGATCGCCCGGAACTGGGCTCCGGAGACCGATTCGAGCGACGAGGTCGAGGTCGACGTGCACGGAAAACGCCTCCTTGTCTCCCGACGGCAGGTTCATCGGATCGTCGGCTAACCCGAACTTGCCCGAACCGGCGGCTTTTCCTTGCCCATCCGGACCCGGCGCGGTATCAAAGGAGGTCATGGCCTACCCACGATCGTTCATCGATGAAGTACGTCGTAGCGTTGATTCGCTACAGGTCATCGGTGAGGTCGTGGCGCTCAAGCGGCGCGGGTCCCGATGGGTCGGGTTGTGCCCCTTCCACTCCGAGAAGACCCCCTCGTTTACCGTCAACGAGGAGGGCCTGTGGCACTGCTTCGGCTGCGGCGAAGGCGGCGACATCTTCCGATTCGTCATGGATCAGGAAGCGCTGGGATTCTCGGAGGCGGTGCGCTCGCTGGCCGACCGGGCCGGTGTGCCGATCCCGGCGGGCGACGCCGGAGGCGCGCCGCAGCGCCGGCGCGAGATCGACCGCCGCCGCGTTCTCTCGGCGCTGGCCGCCGCCGATTCCTACTATCGCGATCAGCTCGCCGGCGACGCCGGCAAGTCGGCCCGCACGTTTCTCGAGGAGCGCGGTTTCGAGAGCGCCTTCGTCGAGCATTTCGGCCTCGGCTTCGCGGTCGATTCCTGGGACGCGGCGCAGCAGTTCCTGTCCGGTCAAGGGTTCTCCGAGGAGGAGCTCGAGATCGCCGGCCTGGTGAAAAAGCGCGAGACAGGCAAGGGCACCTACGACCGCCTGCGCCACCGCGTCGTCTTCCCGATTCGCGACCTGCGCGGCCAGACGATCGCCTTCGGCGGACGGGTCATCGGCGAGGGCGAGCCCAAGTACTTGAACTCTCCCGAGATCCCGACGTTCCACAAATCCCGCACGCTCTACGGCCTTTACGAGGGCCGCGACAGCATCGTCGAGCGCGGCTTCGCCGTGCTCGTCGAGGGCTACTTTGACCTTCTCGCCTGCGCCCAATATGGTTTCCCGAACGCGGTGGCGCCGCTGGGCACGGCCTTCACGGAAGACCACGCCCGATTGCTCGCGCGCTTCGCGCGCAAAGCCGTGATCGTTTTCGACGGTGACAAGGCCGGCCAGGCGGCTGCCGAGCGCACTGTCGGCGTCTTTTTAGGGCAGGGATTCCAGGTGAACGTAGTGCGCCTTCCATCCGGGCACGATCCCGATTCGTTCTTGCGCGCCGAGGGCGACGACGGTTTTCGCGCCGCGCTGCAGAACTCCGACTCCGGCCTCGAGTTCATGATCCGGCGGGCCGGCGAGCGCACCGATCTGGACACGCCGCGCGGCAAGGCCGAGGCGCTTTCGTCGCTGCTGGAGTTCGTCGTCCCGATCACCGACCGGGTGGAGCGCGCCGAGTGGATCGGCAGGCTTTCCGAACGCTTGCAGCTGCAGCCGCGGCTGGTCGAGGAAGCGGCGCGCGATGTGCGGGCAAAGGTGATGCGGCGGCGACGCTCGGGTTCGGGTGATCCGGGCCCAGGGGCAGGATCGGGCCCGTACGGCGATCCCGGCCATGCCGGCGATCCGGGTGATCCCGTCGACCCAAGTGCCTACGGCGACCCGGGCCCTGGCGCCGGTCCCGGTGGCGTTGCACGCGGCGGACGAGGCGCGGGTGGCTCGGCAGGAGCCGCAGGAGCCGCCGGCTGGCAAGAAAACCTCGATCAGGTCCCCCTTGCCGAGCGCGACCTGCTCCGGGCCGTTCTCGAGAACCCCGGCTGGCTGGAACCGCTCGAACGCGTCTGCGCCCGCGAGGCGATCCGCGATGCGCGGGTGCGCGCCTTGCTGGCGGCGGTGGAGGCCTGCGAGGCCGACGGTGTCGAGGTCGATACCGGCAACGTACTCGCCCGCTGCGAGCTTTCCGGGTGCGCCTCGCTGATGTCCCGGCTGCGGCTCGACGACGCCCCGGCGCTGGATTGGGATGGGGCGCGCAACTGCGCTCTCGGTATCCACGACGACAGCTTGCGGCGGCGAATCCGCGAGATGACCAACGACATTCGAGAAGCGCTGGCGGCCGGCGACCGCGAACGCTTCGCCGAGTTGAACAAAGAAAAGATCTCGCTGGCCCAGCAACTCGGGTCGGCATAGGACAGACTTCGCGGCCCAGCGGTTCGGGTCGGTAGAGAACACGTTTCATGGCCCAGCAGCTCGGGTCGGTAGAGAACACGTTTCGCGGCCCAGCAGCTCGGGTCGGCTTACAACACGCTTCGTAGAACACGTTCAGGGTGGCGGTAGTGAAACTGGAAGAACGCTTCGCAGAAATCGGCGCGCTCATCGACCTGGGGCGGCGCAAGGGTTTCCTGCTGTACGACGAGGTGAACGACGCCTTGCCGGCCGAGATCACCGCGCCGGAGGAAATCTCGGGCCTGTTGGAGCGCATCGCCGCGGCCGGGATCCTGCTGAGCGAGGAGCCGGTTGCTCCCGACACCGACGAGGACGAGGTCGAAGACGAGAGCACCGAGGTGTCGGAGGATGTCGGCCGCGCCATCCGCTCGGGCGCCGTCGACAAGACCACCGACGCGGTGCGCATGTACCTGCGCGAGATGGGTACGCACGCACTCCTGGACCGCGAGGGCGAGGTCGAGCTGGCGCAGCTCATGGAGGAGGGCCGCACCCGCGCCGTCCGCGCGCTGTACGGAACCCCGCTGGCGCTCGGCCTGGTGCTGCGCAAGGTCCCCAAGGTCGCCGCCAAACCCGAGAGGCTGCGCTCGATCGTCGACTGCTCGGACATCGAGGACGAGCAGCTCTCCGGCCGCGCCCGCGAGTTCGTCGAGGCCTGCGAAGAGCTCAAGCACCTGTCCCGTGCGCTCGCCGAGGGTCGCGGGCTGCTCACCACGCTCGGCGACCAGGTTCCCGCCAGCGAGGAGCTTGCCAAGGAGCAGGGGAGGCGCTGGGATCGGGTGCGCGAGATTCTCGACGGGCTGGGCCTGCGCGAGGAGGTGCGGCACGCCCTGGCAGCCGAGCTGCGCCAGGCAGTCGGTAGCGTCTACCTGGTGGAGAGCGCCATCAAGCTCGAGCGCCGCGAGATCCTGGGCTCCGAGGAGGGCGCCTCCACGCTGCGGCGAATCCGCGAGCTGCGGGCCGAGATCGTCGCCATCGAGGAGCGCTACGACCTGCCCGCCGCCAGCCTCAAACGGGTGCTGCACGAGGTCGAGTCCGGCGAGCGCCAGGAAGCCCAGGCCAAGCAGGACCTGGCCGAGGCCAACCTGCGCTTGGTCGTCTCCGTGGCCAAGCGCTACACCGGCCGCGGCCTGCAGTTCCTCGACCTGATCCAGGAGGGCAACATCGGCCTGATGCGCGCGGTCGAGAAATTCGACTACCGCCGTGGCTACAAGTTCTCGACGTACGCGACCTGGTGGATTCGCCAGGCCATCGGCCGCGCCATCGCCGACCAGGGCCGCACCATCCGCGTGCCCGTCCACATGATCGAGGCGATCAACCGCGTCCTGCGGGTCTCCCGCCGCATGGTCCAGGACCGCGGCCGCGAGCCCACCCCGGACGAGATCGCCACCGAGCTCGGCATCTCGACCGAAGAGGTCAAGCGCATCATGCGGATCGCCCAGGAGCCCGTCTCTCTTGCCACCCCCGTCGGCGAAGAGGACGGCACCAACCTCGCCGACCTGCTCGAGGACGGCGACGCCCGCTCGCCCGTCGACACCATCGTCGACGTCAACCTCAAGCAACGCACCCACACCGTCATGGACACCCTGGCCGGCCGCGAGAAAGAAGTCTTGCGCCTGCGCTACGGAATGGAGGACGGTGAAGAGCATACCCTCGAAGACGTCGGTTCCCGCTTCGAGCTCACGCGGGAGCGCATACGGCAGATCGAGGCGAAGGCGCTCCGCAAACTGCGGCAGCCCTCGCGGACGAAGCAGCTTTTTGCGAAGCGGGATGAGCGCCGCGCCGCGCAGCGCGACAAGAATCGAGATCAGGGCCCTTAGCTCAGTCTGGTTAGAGCCGCCGGCTCATAACCGGTAGGTCCCAGGTTCGAATCCTGGAGGGCCCACTTTTTCAAAGGGAGCGAGTCTGCTCAGGCGGATCGCAGCTCCTTCTTGACGCGTTCGGCCAAGTACAGCTTCAGGAGCGATTGGTAGGGTACGTCCCGCTTGTTCGCCAGGAGTTTGAGCTCTTCCAGCAACGACGCCGGGAGGCGAACCGAGATCGTCTTCGTGGACGGTTCCAAGCTGGCCAGGGTGACCCGTTCGGCACGGGACCAATCCACGTACTCCGACGAGTCGTGCTTGGACCAGAACTCACGTTCTTGTTCTTCGCTCTCGAACTCAGGGGTCTTCTTCAGCTCGTCCGACAGGCGCACCTACGGCACGATGCGCGCCGAGCGATCGCCGCTGACCCAGACGAAGCTGTCCGTGCCGATGAAGGACTTATTGGCTTCTGTCAGGGCGTCGCCCACGGTGCCGGCCCCGCCCTTGCGGGACACGAGCTTGTAGGGCTTCTCGGACACGACCTGGCCGCTGAGCACGTCGAGGAACTTCCGCACGGCGGGTTGCCACTGCAGGAAATCGGTCACCTGGTCCTTGCCCGAGTCGGTGGCGATGATAGCGAGCTTGTGCTCTTTCGGCAGAGCCTTGACGCAGCCCTTCGACTGGCAGTTCGCCAGCAACACGATCTTGGCTTTCGCACCCTTCAGCAGGGATCGCAGCTTCCCGTTGGGAATACCGTGGTTCTTGACGAGCCAACGCTTCGCGGCATCCACGTTTCGGAAGTTCTTGGGTGGTTGCAGGTTTCGCGGGATGAGGCCGATCGGGCCGACGTTCGCCAGGAACATCGTGTGGCCGAAATAGATGACCACCGCGCCGGGGGTCTTGAGGGACTGCTTGAAGTCCTGCGCGAAGGTGTCGGGGTTCGACAGGTGTGCGGGTGTGATTCCGAGTGCGTCCCAGCGGGTCAGCACGCTGCGCCCAACCGGTGGCCCCAAGATCCAATTCTTGTACCAGGCGTCGGCCGGATGTTGATTGTTTTTGGTGAGGTACCTTTCATGCAGGTGCAAATGCAGACTCTGCGTCATCGAGGAGGCGAGCTGTTTGAATCTCCGCCGGATAGCGCGTGCTTTCTTGCTGAGCTTGCGGGCGGCGGAACTGTTGATTTCGAGCTTCCACTGACGGGCGCCGTCTCCGGGTTCGAGCTTGGCTCCGTCCGGTAGGATCCCCCCTTCGAACAAGAAGTCCACCGCGTCGAGCGCCGAGACGTCGCGATCCAACTCGAGGACGAATGACCCCGACGGCCTTGCCTCGAGGATCTTGACCTTGCGCGGTGGGCGTCGCTTCGAGCCCCGCCGGCCTGATCGCCGCTTCGGCGCCGCCTGTTTGCCGCGCGCTTCCTCGCCGGTGCGTCGGTCCTTGGTGGCGCGGTCCTGGTCGCCGTTGCTCATCCAGATTCAGGATCTTTCGTTGTCGTCGTGCGTTGGGCGCCTGCGGCCGAAAGCCTAACCGACCGGTTCCGAGGGTTGCACCGAGGACGGGGGCGAAAGGTCCGATGGCCGACGGCCCGCTCTGCGTCTCCCTTGAACATGCCTCGAACGTTCGGCAGAATCGCACCCGTCTGCTGGGGACCAGGCACGCTTTTCGGGAGGAGCACCATGGAAAAGCAGCTTGATCGGTCTCCGCCACCGCGTCCTCGGGACCTGCCTACACGGACGACGATCTCCGGGAAGATCACGCTGCCACAGTCCGATACCGGCATCTCGGACCTCGTCGTCGAAGTCCTCCATGTGGCCGAGGCCCACACCGTCGCCCGGCTCGGGTCCGTGTGCACCGATCGGTTCGGAGGATTCCGGCTCGAGGTCGCGTCACCCACCGCGCAAGGCGGATCGTGGTGGCAGCGGCCGCGTCCGTCCTGGGACCTGCAGCTCGCCGTTCTGGCGGCGGAAGGGCCTGATGCCGATCGCTGCGAGCGGCTCCTGTTTCTCTCCCAGGTGCGCGAGCGGGCCGGCACCTCCGAGCACTTCCGCATCGAGCTGCCCCGGGACGCCCTCGAAGCGGCCGGGATCGACTTCGAGAAGCCGGATGCCGCGGCGGCAGGTTTCGCCGCCGAGGGGATCACGGAAGCCCACGCCCGGCAGGCAAAGGTCCAGAAGGCGATCGATGACGTATTCGGCTCGACGCTCGAGACGGTCGAGGCGCGGCGAGCGCTTTTTCGCGGTGACGTTCTTCGCCGATTGACCGAAGAGCTGTCCGAGGTTTCGGATAAGGAGCGAGACTCCGGCCGCTACGTTCCCACGGCAGACGACATCGCGAAGGTCCACATCGAGGCGGTGAAGGCCGACGTCGTCAAGCTGACGGAGAAAGAGGCGACTCCCGAGAGCGGGGAGAGTGAGGAGAGTGAGGAGAGTGGGGCGAGCGGGGAGAGCGGGGAGAGTGGGGGCCCGGCGAGCAAGTTCCGGCTGACGGGCCGGTTGTCGCTCAGCGATGCGCAGAGAGAGGCGCTCACCGGCGGCAGTGAGGAGCCCGTTACGCTCACCGAGGCCCAGGTCGAGGAAAAGCTCGGCACCTCCCTCGACAAGCCGCCGGTCATCTACCGGACGCACCTCGAACCTGACCCGTGCCGGCCGCGGACCGACGCCGAGCACTGTCTGGACGACATCGATCCGCACGCCGAGGACACTGACCCGAGCGACGGCGAGCCGGGGCCCGACGGTAACGACGTCGAGCCGGGCGGTGATGATGTCGAGCCGGGCGGTGATGATGTCGAGCCGGGCGGTGACGATGTCGAGCCGGGCGGTGATGACGTTGAGCCGGGCGGTGATGACGTCGAGCCGGGCGACGACACCGAGCCCGACGGGGACGATACCGAGAGCGGAGGCGGGGACAACGACGGCACGCCGGTCGTGTTCTCGTCCGGCCGATCGGACACGAACGGGAACCAGGGCGGGGGAGGCGTCACCTTCGATCAGGACCGGGCCGTTGCCAACGTCATGCGGCGCCAGACCGCGCCGGAGGATCCGGTCGAGTTCGGCGCCGAGGGCGTTGCGTTCGAGCAACCGTTGACGGCCGGCGGCGTCTCGAGTGCCATCGACCAGGTGATGTTCGCTCCGGGACCGGCGGACGTGCCGTCCTTCCACGACTTCCACGACCTGCAGATTGCCTTCGAGCCCGTCTGGCAGGAGGCGCTCGACGACAAGTTCCTGGAGGATGTCGAGGCGGCCTACGATCGCTTCGTCGAACGGGGCGGCGCCCCCGCCCTCGACCGCATCGGCGCCATCGTCGCCGCCAATCTGGGCGGTGGGTTCTTCAACGCATTTCTGGACGGCCTTTTCGACATCGGCACGGCGGGTGAAAACGAAGTCCCCGCCGCGGTCGCCAGCATGGTGCTGATCTCGCTGGAGGAGTGGCGCATCCTGCCGCCGCCGTCCAGAAGCCACTTGTCGCTGCTCGCGACCCGCGTCGCCACGCGTCGCGAGAAGCTCATCGCTGCCATCGACCCCGACAACATCCCCGACATCGATCTGTTCAACATCGGCGATCTGCTGCGTGCGGCCAACAACCGAGAAGCCATCGCCGTGCGGGCGCAGATCCAGCTGTTGACGACCGACGCGGAGCGTATCGTTGCGCACGCGCGGCGGCTGATCCTCGAGCGTGAAGCCAACGAGCCGTTCCGGCCGACACACGCCATTATCGAGCGGCTACGGCACCGCCGGAATCAGGGCTATCCGTTCCGCTTCTTTGCGGCCAGCGCCAAGCACCGGAGCGTCAACTTCGGGCTGGTGGTCACGTATCGGCAGAAGTGGGTGCCGACGTCCTACCAGGTCGGCGAGCTGGTCGACACGATCCCGCTGGCGCCCAAGGAAGTCCGTCGATACAGCAAGCGGACGGCGGTGACGACGAAGCGCGCGCAAAAGGAGATCGAGTCGAACCTGATATCGCGGCGCGGCGAATCGGAGGAGAAGAGCCGCGCCGAGGCCCAGATCGTCTCGCGAGCCGAGGCGAAGACGAACTTCTCACTGACCAACACGGGGACCGTCAGTATTGGCGGCGAGGAGGCGATCGGCGGCAGCGCGACGACGACGTCCACCTTCTCTCGCGAGGCGCAGAAGCACTCCGAGTCCATCAAGAAGGAGTTTCGCGAGGCCATTCTCAAGAGCGCCGAGGAGTACAAGAACGAGCGCAAGATCGAGGTGAGCACCGAGGAGAGCTTCGAGGAGGAGGTCACGGAGTCGGGCGAGATCCAGAACCCCAACGACGAGATCCCCGTCACGTTCCTGTTCTACGAGCTCCAGCGCCGGTTTCGCGTCTCGGAAAAGATCCACCGGCTGCAGTCCGTGGTGCTGGTTGCCCAGGAAGTACCGCTGCCCAGCGCCATCGACACCGCGTGGGTCATCCGACACGACTGGATTCTGAATCGGGTGCTGCTGGACGACTCGTTCCGTCCGGCGCTGACCTATGTCTCCACCACGCTGGTCAGCGAGGAGACGGCGCTGAAGGACATGCGGCAGGCGCTGTTCCGGCAGCGCAAACTGGTGGAGGAACTGAAGGAAGACCTCGCCGACCGCCGCGCTCTGGCGGGCCTCCGATACGCCGCCCTGCAGCGTCAGATCGAGCGTACGGCGCAATCCGCCGATTCGGGCGGCGGCTTGCTCGGCGGCCTGGGGGATATCGTCGGCGGGATTCCCGTCGCCGGCGACCTGATACAGGGGGGACTGGACCTGATTACGGGCGGCGGAGGCCCGTCCGAGGAGGCACAGATACGCGAAGGCGCCGCCCGCGACGCGTTCGATCGGGAGCGCCGGGAGGAGCAGGACCTCGCCTCGCGCGTGCAGAACGCACTCTCGACGCTCGACTCCATGCAGCGCGCCTATACCGAGCGGCTGGCGCAGCACTTGCGGGAGCTGACGCAGTGCGAGCGGCTGCTCACGCACCTGTCGCAGAACATCCTCCACTACATGCAGGCGATCTGGGCCCACGAGCCCGACGACCAGCGGTTCCTGCGGCTGCGCAACGTCCCGGTGCCGATTTTCCGCAAAGACAAGGCACGCCGCCGCTACGTGCTCGATCCCGGCAGCCGCAAGATGTTCTTCACCGGCATCAAGCGGCCGTCCCTGCACGACTACGAGGTTTCGGTCGATCTGGGCATCGACCCGCCGCCCTCCGATGCGGAGCGAATCGAAACCAAGCCGCTGTCGGAGGTGGCCGATCTCAACCGCCCGCTCGGGTTCAAGGGCAACTACCTGATCTTCCCGCTGGTCGAATCCAATCCCATCACCGAGTTCATGATGGATCCCTACGTCACGGTGGCCGAAGGCGAATACGGCGTCGCCGATCCCGATCCGCTCGGCAACATGACGTTGGAAGAATTTTCCGATTACGTTTGCTGTCTCCGGAAGCACTTCGCGGAGGAGGCAGAGGATCGCGACCGGGATGATGGCGACCGGGATGATGGCGACCGAGATGATGGCGACCGAGATGATGAGGAAGAGCCGGACGATCGCGCCGGCGACGACGTCGGTGGCGACGATGTAGCGTCCGGCGGGAATCGGTTCGATGAGCTCAAGCCGTTCCTCCGCGAGACATTGAAGAGGCTTCTCGAGCTCTCTTTGCGCAACGACGAGGAAATCGTGGTGCCGTGCGACTGCCTGTACATCGAGGCGTTGCCGGGAGCGCATTCGATCATGGAGAAGTTCAAGCACCTGCACCGGCAGATCGACGTGAAGCAAGCACAAAGCGAGCTGCGCACCTCGGAGCTCGAGAGCATTCGTCGGGCAGCCCGCATCCTGGGAGACGATCTCGAAGACCCCGACATCGAGGCGAAGTACGTGTTCGAAGGAGGGGGCAGCGCGACGATCGTTCCGCCCGGGGGGCCGGGCGCCGGTGATCCCGATACGTAGTCCGAAGCCGACCGGGCCTCTGGCATGAGCAACTCAGACCATCGCGCCACCAGCAATCGGGCGACCGGCGGAAGCGGTCCCGCCGCCGGCCCCGCCCAACCCCAGCCTGGAGTTCGTACCGCCCAGGCAACACGGGCCGGCCTGTTCCGGGTGGACTTCTACGACCGCGACGATCCCAGGCTGCGATATCTCGGTCGTTTGACGCGAAGCTCGCCGCGCGACCGCTGGCAGATTCGCCTCATCGGTCGCGCGGAACTGAGGAGGATCTTCAGCGACAACCGCACCGCCTCACGTGCAACGCTCCCATCCGATATGGCGGTGAACTTCCCCGGAAACGAGCTCGTGGAGGAGCTGTTTCCGGCAGCCGCCGGGCTCCACGCTCCCGGGTCCTTCGACCACGAGAGGATTGAACGCCAATCGGTGGCGAGAGGCCTCATTCTGCGGGTAACCCCCAACCACCTTCAGAAGCAGCACCTGGCACGGATGCTGTCGGCGGCGAAGAGGACCGACGTCGAGCAGGGTGCCTACATTGTTCTGCACGAACGAAACCGCACGGCGCGGCTCTACTTGCTGACGGCGAGGCCCGTGGCCACCAGTAGCAAGGACTTCACTTTTTGCCTCGTAGAGAGGCAGATCGACGGGCAGAGGGTTTACTTCCCGTGCGATAACAATGGCAGGCCCACCGCGGCTCACGGCCGGGTGATCGGCACCGTCCACACGCACTACCTGCGAAGGAAGGCGGCCATCGACGCGCGACGCGGGCGACTCGGCACCAATGTCCACATGGGAGGCCGCCGGGTGGTCAGCATCAAACCCGAGGTCTCCAAAGACGACCGCGAATCTGCCAGGAACCGGCGCATGGTCGTCTACGCGATCGAGGGGAAGAAACGGCACAAGGCGATGCCCGACGGTACCGCGGTCAACGACCTGACGACGAAGTTCAATCTCCTGGTCGATGCGCTCGAGTCGTTTGCCGGCAAGCGGCCGCCGATTTCGGGGCGGCCGGTGCGTTGAGGTGATCTTTCGATCTATTCCGTAGCCCTCCAGCGCCACCGCTTCGGCGAGCTCCGGTTCGCCGTTCGGGCTCACGATTCGACGCCTCGCCCACACCCTCCACCGTGTCGCTCGCTTCTTGCAAGCGAGTATTTCCAGGGGCGGGAGTAGGTGATGCCTCAACGTCAGATCGGGCTACCTGAGTCCCTCGACTCCACGGTGCTCCCGCACGTTGAGTGCCCTCCACAGCAGCCCGGGATGCGAACGGATGATTGCTTGCCGATCCTCGTCATCCGTCAACAGCTCCGGCACGATTTCGCCACGATCATTCAGGTGGTCGAGGAACTCCCGCTCCGCCGACGTCAGCGGGAGGACGACAGAGAGCATGTCGCGGCATTCGGCAACCAGAGTCCGCGTCCACGCATCGAGCTCGCCGCGGGCGGGGGCGATGTCGCCGCGCAGCATCGGCACGAGCTGTCGATCCACCTCGCGTGGATCGGCGCTCACATCGTCGAGTCCGACCTCTCGCCAATCCCGGCGGTTGATTCCTCCGTAGACAACGAAACCGAGGCGAAGCTGCGATCGGTCGAGGTCGTTCGCACGCTGCAGGATGAGGTGTGCGTCGAATAGGTCCCGACTCGCGTTACGACTGAAGAGTGCGGAGAGCTTGCCTGCGGCGAGCTCGTGAACGTCGAGGACGGGGACTTGCTTGGCAACGAACGCTCCTACCCGCCGAGAGTCCCGGACGGTATGCGGCCACAGCGGCGTGCGCAGCAGGAAGTTGATGTCGAGCTCGAGCCCTCCCGGACGACCTGCAGCCGTCTGGTACGAGAGCCGCCATTTGCCTCCCGCATGCTCGTGCGGGGTTCGTCGCACCCGCAGGCCGAGCCGGCCGCATACGGCTTGCACCGCTTGTTCGACCTTGGGTCGATCCGCGAGCATCCCGTCACGGTCGGGTGCACCTATGTAATTGAGGTCGATGTCGACCGACAGGCGAGGGACGTCGAAGACGAAGAGGTTGAGCGCCGTGCCTCCCCTCAAGACGATGCGTCGCTTGAGGAACGGGTGGCTCCGCAGCGACTCGAGCAGCTCCGTGAGGCGAATGACCTTCTCGAGCGGCTCCACCTGGAACCCCGTCCTCGCCGCCTCGCGCGCGAGCTCCGGCCCGGTCAGCATCAAGCCGCCTCTTCCCAGCTTCGCTCGAGGATGCGCTGCGGAACGATCACGTTCCATCCGGATACGAGCCGTCCCGTTTCGCGCTTGCTGTCGAAGTAGAGGGGTCGGGCCGGTGCGTGCGGGCGCAGCGCCTCGAGGTGATCGTCCTCGACCATCAACGCGTCGCGGTGCTGCTCCAGGTAGAACCCGACGCGGGCGACGGTCAAGGCGGAGCCGAGCTTCAGGGCGTAGTCGGCGACCGGGTCGAGGTCGAAGAACTCGACCATCTCCAGCGAGCGCCAGACCTCTTCCCAACCGCCGGCCTTGTCGGGCTTGTCGAGGACGTCGACGAGAGTCCTCTCCAGTGTGGTCGCGCGAACGACGCCGCCGGCGTGCCGGTGCGCGACGACACCGCCACCCATATCGGGAAGCGACCGGATGGCCGCCGGGGCCTGGGCGGGCAGGAACTCCAGGTCGCGGAACCGCGTCGGCCTCGCCCGCACACCGGTGAGGTAGTGAAAGCGGTGCCACACGGAGTATGACTTGCCGTGGAATTGCAGGGCGGCGTGGTACGCAACGGCGGCGTCGTCGGCGAGCTTCGTCGCTACGAGGAAGGGGTCGACCGCCGTGTGTTGCGGATCCACACCGGGAGGCACAACCGCGTAGAGGCCGCGCCGCACACGCACGAGCCGGCCGGCTCGAAGATGCCTGGCCAGCAGGTTGTTGCTGGTGCGGCTGCTCCTGCCGGTAGCCGTGTGGGCCGCGACGTACTCCGCGTGCGTGAAGACGGGGTGGGTGGCGAAGAAGTCCGTGGATCGCATGGGTTTGTTCATATGAGCAATAATGATCACTAAATATAGTGATATATATGCATAGTGACAAGTTTTCATTGTTGAAACGTGACTGGATACTCATGCTAGTGAGTATTACCGCGCAGACTGGCAGGTCCCCTTGTTCGCAAGCGTAGCCGCACGAAGTCGTCGGAGCAGCGAGGGCCTCCGAATGACGCCGCGCTCTTGGCAGTCTCGCGACCATCCCATTCAGGCATGGGATCAGATCGTGCCTGAAATCAGTCGCTTCTTCGGGATCATCGTCCGCATGTACGTCGGAGCGGGCGGTCCGCATTATCGCCCACACTTTCATGCCTACTACCAAGATGCCGTCGGTGGCTATGCTATCGACAACGTGCGGCTGCTTGCGGGATCATTGCCGGGACGACAGGAGCGATTGGTACTGGCCTGGGCCGAACTGCACCGCGAGGAGCTCGGGAGAAATTGGGATCGGCTCCAGGCGGGTCGGCGACCGTTCAAGGTCGAGCCGTTGAGGTAGCGAGGTCATGGGTCACGGAATCCACAGAGTGACGGGGTTCGAGAAGGTTGCGCCACGGACCCTTTGTGTCGAATTCGACGACCGAACTGCGCGAGTCATCGATTTCAGCCCGATTCTCCGCGGTGAGCTGTATGGGCCGTTAGCCGACGAAGCCGTCTTCGACCAAGTCGAAATCGACGCCGAGACCCACACGCTCGTTTGGCCCAACGGCGCCGACTTCGATCCGGCGATGTTGCACGATTGGCCGGATCGTGTCGCCGATCTTCGGCGGTTGGTGGAAGGGTGGGGTGGTTCGGTAGCGGTCTAGAGGGGCTGGTCGACGGGATCCATCTGATCCGGCGATGTAGTTTGGCTCCTTGCCGACGGCGCCGACGCGGTGCGAGCTGACCTACACCGCGCTACGAAACTCCTCGTACCGCCGCTCCAACAAGGCCGGATCCGGCTTCTCCACCGCCTTGCGCGGCACCTGAATCCGCGTCGCGTGCATTCCCTGCAGACCATGCAGCAGCATGGGGCCGTCTTCCTCTTCGAGCAGGTCGCGGCGGACTTCCACCATGTAGTCCGGCCGGATGCCGATGAAGTGCCGGTCGAACGCGGCGTGGTGCAGCTTGCACAGGGACAGACCGTTGCTCACGACTGGGTCGCCGAGGGGGTTCGCCAGGCCCGGCGCGCCGTCCAATTCGCCTTCCGTGAGGAAGTTGAATGGCGCGAACACCCGGAGCAGCTCCGCGTGCACATACTTCGGCGTGAACTTGCGCGGAATCCGCTGATTGAAGTCTCCGAGGATCACCGTGCGCGACGCGGCGTTTCGATAGGGCAGAGCTTCGAACCCGTTCAGTCACGCCAGGTGATCCTCCCACCGCTTGCGGTTCCGCGTGCCGCCCCGAACATGGGCATCTCTCCAGGGGATGCAAACGCCCACGACGGTGACCGGGCCCACGGGTGTTTCGGTGGCACCAGCCACGAACCTGCCGCTCGGAAGGTCGTCTGAGCCGAGCGCGTCTACATCGCTCCAGGGCCGCTTGCTCCAGAGGAGCACTTTGCGGCGACCTTCGCGGATCGGGTAACCCCAATCCGGGCCGGCGTCGATGAGGTGACCGTCAGGCGGGAGTAGTCCCGCGAATCCCTCGGTGACGCACAGGATGTCGCAATCGGGTGCGGCGAGAGCACGACGGACGCGTTCGCCGCGAGCGCTGCCAGGCTTCGCCCACTCGGTGTTCCAGGTGCCGGTGCGGAGGGCCCGCTGGTTGGGGATCTGGTTCATGAAGGTCGCTCAGTAGAAAGCGTACGGAACTGGGGCTAGCGCACGGCGTTTTCGAGAGTTCGGGCGCGACCGTAACAAGATGTGACGGGAGCGCGCCACCGGTGGCCGTCTCATTGGGGGAGAACCCAGATCTATCGCGCTCGTCCCTTACTTGAACGTCGCCGTGACGCTACAATGACGCTGACTTTTCCGCCCCGATCGTCCGGCCTTGTGCCGGAGGTCGGGGTTTATTTCTTGGGGCAATGAAGGCGCCGGCCCGCCCCATCCCGACCCGCGTGATGGTGTTCGTGGACGGAGAGAACCTGTACCACCGGTGCCGAGATCACTTCGATCATCCTTGGATTCATCCGAGAGGTCTCGCCGAGGCGCTTGTTGAGCAGGATCGTGCCCAGAGCGGTGGCAGCCATGTGCTGGCCGGCGTGCGGTACTACACCGGGATCCACGACCCGAACCGGAATCCGCGCGGACACTCGCTCGTGGAGCGTCGACTCGAGGCCTACGAACGGGCGGATGCCGTCGCGATCCGAATCCCGCTCCGCTACGACGCTCGCGGCCGCGCGCGGGAGAAGGGCGTGGACGTCCGCGTGGCTCTCGACTTGTTGCGGCTCGCTTTCAAGGGCTTCGTCTGCTTCCAAAGCTGCATGTGCGGCGTCTTGTTCCAGACGCGAGCCTTCCGGGAGCTCGGTTCGAGAGTGCGTTTATCTCGTGCCATCAGCAGGCCTCTTGGGGCTCGAACATCGGTAAGTAGGCAGGTTCACCGTACAGGTCGGCCACCCCGGTTGTACACGCGGAAGCGGCATGATCACCTAGACCAATGAGTGCGACCGCAACGAATCCGATTGCCATCGAACCAGGATCCCGCAAAGACAGATTCGCCGGCTCCCTCCTGGGCCTGGCCGTCGGCGACGCCCTAGGCGCCAGCGTCGAGTTCAGACCCCCAGGCACCTTCGAGCCGCTAACCGAAACAGTCTGATCAGCTTCCCCCGAAACAAGCGATCACAATCACCGAAATACGCCCTTTTGGCGAGCGGCTGGTAGCTGCCATGTGTATCCGTCGGACTATCCGTTGATATTCGCTTCAAGCGTCTCCAGCCCCGCAAGAATATCCCCGAACGGCGGAGGGTCATCAAAGAACATCACCGACATCGCTTGGTAATCGCGGCGCAGCTCGGCGAGGCGTTCCTGCGCCGGCACGAGGGCCAGCGTGCCGGAAACTGCAAGATCGTAGCGGGCCCAAGCGGCATAGTAGAACCTCAGCTTGTGGTCGACCACCTGCTCGAGTAGCTCGAGGTCGTCGAGCGCCGAGTCGCGCACTTCTGACCGTCCCAGCGCGAACATGTCGTAGTAGTGGCGGGCGTAGTTTTGCGGCATCGGCCGATCGAGGGGACGGTGGCGCTCGGCGTGCAAGATGGTCGCTTTCTCCCAGAACGTTCGCTCGGCTTTGATCGCTTTGACGCCAACCGAGGGGTCATTGAATACGGCCGGAAACTGCTCAGCCGCGAACGGCGTGATCCGGTACTCGGCACTCGGGATCAGCTCGGCATGGGTACCGAGCTCGAGCAGGATGCGCGGCTTGACGTATTCGAGCGCCTGTAGTCCGGCGGACGGATAGGCAAACTCGACGACGTTGGGATCGTCGTCGGCAATGCTCAACGTCCAGGCCGCCGACCCGGGGATCTTCTGATCACAGCGAACGCGCACCGCCTCGATGAAGGGCCCCGCAATGTAGCCGTGGCACGCGGTCATCATCTCGCCCAACAGCCGATCGCGCCTGCTCCGGGACATCTCCGCCACCGCCGGGTCACGGTCGCCGACGAACCCGAGCGGTGCATAGTCAACGGCCAGGTCGATGTCCTCCGAGAACCTCTTGATGATCCCGAAGACCTTGAGCAAAGAGGTTCCCCCCTTGAAGATCAGATCGTCCCGCGTCTCCGGGATGTCGAACAACTCTCCCAGCGTCCAGCACACCCAGAAGTCCTTCTCGATGAGCGCGGGGGCGAGGTTCTGTCGGGCGCCGGTCTCTCGAAACAGCTCCGCCCGCTGTTCGGAGGGCAGGCGTGCCACTTCATCCATCAGGCGCGTTCTCCCGCGATCTCTTGCGCGCTCGCGAGAATCCATTCGGACGATTGGCGGGCGTCACGCAAGAGCGCGCCCTTTTCATCGTCGCTCAGGATGCTGCGCAGCTTGTCGATGACTTCCGTGCCGACCCTGCGCTTGCCCAGGTAGCGGAGAGCCTGGATGACGGCTCCGGCGCGCACCGAGGCTACGCCGGTCTCCTTGGGTCGAGCGTGCTTGAAGTGGATCGTCTGCCGGCCGACGGCGATCTTCTTCGTCGGGCCGTCCGAGATGTACACGGCCCGTGCCGGCACCTGCGTGGTAAGGCCGAGCAGGTGAGCAGCCAACGGCCCCTCGGGAATAATGGTCCAGCGGTACCTGCGGGCCAGGGCTTGCGCGACCTCGTCGATGTCCGGTGACTCCATTGCTTCCAGCAGTTCGCTGTACCGCGGGTAGTCGTACAAGCCGCGGGCGAGCTTGCGGATGGTGCCGTCGTCCAGCAGCGCACGTAACGTCATGTCGACGGTGCCCCGCGGGGCGAGATCGACGAAGTCCTTGGGTGTGAAGGCTGCACCCCTTCCCCAGCGGCGGATGCGGGTGAGGATCTTGTCTCGTTTCGTCGGCATGGGTGGATCCCGTGATTTAGAAAAAATATACTACTTTTTCTAAATCGACAACGCCCCCGCCGGATGTGACCACCGGTGGCACGTTTCTGCCGTGTCTTACTACCGTGCCGCCGGAGCAGTCGAAGACCGCACTGCGACGACAGTACATGTGCCGGAGCACGGGGAGGCAACTATCCGCGTCATAGCTGCTCCCTCAATGTCAACTCATAGTTGACACATGTCAATTGTGAGTTTACACTCCGAGTGATTTCCGGAAGCAGACGGCGACCTCGATGAACCCACACCAGGGCGCGCGAAAACCCACCCATCCGGGCAGTCTCCTGCGCGAGGTCGTTCTCCCCGCGATGGGCGTGAGCATTGCCCAGGCGGCCCGAGAGATGGGCGTAAGCCGGCAGCAGCTCTACATGATCCTGCGGGAACATCGCGCGGTTACCGTGGAGATGGCGATGCGGCTGGGAAAGTACTGCGGCAACGGTGCGGAGCTTTGGGTGAACATGCAGAGCGCCCACGATCTGTGGACGGCGCGCAGGGAACTCGCCGAGGAGATTGCGGCGATTCCGACGCGGGCGGCGAGTTGATCCGATGTTCCCGAAAAGCCAGACCTGCCAAAGCTCGAGGGGCGAGCCGCTGACCGAGTATCCGTCGAAACACGACGCGTCGGCCGGCGCGAAGTACGTAGCCGCCCAGCGTCGACTCGACCTTGTCCCTTATCGCTGTCCCCGCTGCGACTTCTGGCACCTGTCTCCGCGCGACCGCAGCACGCCCAGCGACGATTGCTCCTTCTGCACGTCTTCCGTCGGTGAGCCCAAAGCGGTGTACCGCTCGAAGCATGATGCCGTCCGTCGGGCGGAGTTCATCAGGAAGGAACGGGGAACGGCTTTGACGGTGTATCGATGTCCGCACGGTAGGGGCTGGCACCTGACCCGTGCAGGGCAATGGTCGTGAAGCACGGATGCGCAGCAAGCGTGCTGCCCGGTAACACGACCCGTCGCAGCCGGGCGGTGACGGACGGCGACAAGGCCGCACCGGTCATGTCGCCGTCAGGCCCGCAGATTCTCCTCGGCGTACAGCGATAGCTCGATGAGCCGCTCGAGCATCTCGTCGGCCGGCAGGCCGGGGAAGTTCTTGCGCACCATTTCCTTGGCGAACAGGCGAAGGATGTAGCGCAGCTTGAGCGCCCGTTTGGCGGCGGCGTAGACGTAGTCGCGATGCCCGCTGTTGACCACGATGACGTTGTTGTCGCCGTCGTAGCGCGAGCGCCACAGCTTTCCGGGGGCGTGCTGGAGCGTGTAGCCGGGCAGGCCGCGTCGGCTGGCGGCATCGGTGCGCGAGGTCGGCACGATGCTGTCGGTGACGGTGATGAGCGCCTCGGCTTCGCACCTGATCGTACCGTCGGAACCGTTGGAACCGTCGGAGCTGTTGGAACCGTCGGAGCTTCCCGAACTGTTGGCGCTGTCGGAGTCGTCGGTTCCGGCGACCGGTTTGCCGGTACGTTCCTGCGTGGCGATCAGCCTGACGCGCACCAGGCTGGGCTCGCCGCCCGCATGCAGCGTGACGAACTCGCCGTCGTCGTTCTCGAGGCGCGCGTCGCCTTCGAGTAGGTGCCAGGCGAAGACGACGCCCTCCTCGATGGCGCGCTTGCTCCGGTCGCGCGCGACCGCTCGCAGAGCCCGCGAGGTGTCTACCGGGAGCGTGCACGAGGCCGGCGAGATGCGCACCGAGTGCAGCGGCCCGGCGTATTCGAAGAAGCGCTTTTGCGGCGGCGGCGCGGGCTCGTCGATCGCCATGCCTGCCGGGCCCTCCACGCCGGCCTCGCTCGTGTGCGCGTCGCCCGGTTGCGCGCCGCCAGGGAGCGTGCCGTCGGGTTGCGTGGCGGCGGTGGTGCCGGCTCGGCGGCGCGTGGCGATCTCGAAGAAGTCGTACTCCTCGCTGGGCAGCGCCAGCATGGCCTCGCGGAAGGCGCGCTGGATGGCCCGCAGGGTGCCGCGGGTGACCTTCTCTTCCTCGGCGCGGCGTTGCTCCTCGATGAGCGCGATCAACCGTTCGGCCAGAGGTTCGAGGGCGGCGGCGAACGCCTCGAACGCGGCGTCGTGCACGATCCCCGTGCGGGTGGTGGGTGTGATGTTCAGGAAGGGCGCGTCGATGATGCCCTGCAGGTAGCCGCCGGTCCATGGATTGTGGGCGAAGGCATCGAGAGCGGCGATGTCCGCAACGATGCGGGTGCCGTTGCGGTACAGGCCGATGGCGTTATCGTCGGCCGGCTCGTTCAGGTACAGCTCGACGTGGGCGTCGCCGTGTGCCGTGCGCACGGCCGGGAAGTCGTGCAGCAGCCGGCCGCTGAACTGCCGCGGCGTTACGGTGAACTGCTTGCGTGCGGTGCGGTCGATAACCTGCACTCGAACGCCCGACTCGCGCAGCCGCTCCCGCAGCTCGCCCGCCAGGTACCACTGGATCTTGTCGCCGGACAGCTGCCGGATGCCGGGCAGCAGCGGCTTGATCTTGAGCCGCGTGCCGGGCTCGGCGTGCAGAATGCGTCGGCGAACGACCGCGTAGGTGGGATCGCCCTTGCGCATGTGCATCTCGTAGGTGCGCCCGTCGGCGCCGGCCGAGCTCATCGCGAGCTGCTCACCCACGGTCCAGAACGACAGCAACCCGATGCCGAACTCGCCCTGGATTCCGCGCGCCCCCTGCGCCTTCAGCCGTCGCTTGATCGAGTCGCAGATGTGCGTGGCGACGTAGTGAAAGTCGGGCTCGCCGTCGGCGTTGCGGCGCACCCCCTCGCCGTCGTCGCTGACCGTCAGGAACTGCTCGCCACCCTCCTTGCCGCGCGTGATCGTGACGCTGCGAGCCCCGGCGTCGATCGCGTTCTCGACGAACTCCGCCACCGCCTTCAGCGGGTTGTCCTGCGACAGCGCGATAATCGTGATGGCGTTCCAGTCATCGCCGATGCGCAGCTTGCCGCCGGCGTCCGAGCTTTTTCGCTTGCGCCCCACGAAACCTCCCCGCCTTCGGCCTCCGAACGCCTCCCGCGTTTCGGTGAGCTGACTCCGACTCGGTATGGGTGGCCGTGATGGGCCCGCTGCGCGCGTCGCAGCTCGAGAATCGTCTCAGGTCCGGACTCTACCGGTGAGCCGAGGGTGGGGCAAATACCTGCGGCGGGACGCGGTTCGATCGTCGGCCGGAGGTGCTCCTCCGGCGATCAGCTTGCCGACCGGAAACGCCACCTCGCTGGCCGTCTCCTAGACCCGGGAGGAACGGGCGTTGCCAACGTTGCCCATTTCGAAGCACACTGAGGAGCATGCGGGGTTTTCGATGACACCCTTGCGTGGGTTTGCGGGTCGTCGTTGGTCGCGCGATCACGCTGACAGCGCGCGAGAGAAGAGGAAACCATAGGCGCCGCGAAGGACTTGCCGGAAGAGGAAGATGAGCATCGACGAACTAGGGCCTGTTAACACTACAGCAGTCCATCCACGATGAGGGCGAAGTGGATGAACGCGAGGAACATAACGTCGAGCTTGTCGAAGCGAGAGAAGATGCGGCGGAAGCCTTTGAGCCGGCGGAACAGCCGCTCGATCTCGTTGCGACGTCGGTACATTTCGCGATCGTATTCCCAAGGGGCAACGCGGTTTTTCTTCGGTGGCACAACGGGCGTAAACCCCAGATCCAGCGCCAGTTGCCGCGTCTCCTCGCCCTCATACGCTCGATCCATCACCAGCGCCACTTCGCCGTCCTGATACTCGAGGGAGCGCAGTAACTTACGTCCTTCCGGCGCGTCATGAGCGTGCCCTGGGGACAACGAGAACGTTATGGCTGTCCGAGCATCTGCGGCAACCATATGAACTTTGGTGGTCCAACCACCTCGCGATTTCCCGATGGCCTGCGGGCCGTTTTTTTTAACGCCCCCGTGCCGTCCGGGTGAACTTTCACGATCGTACTGTCCAACGACATTGCCTCGATCTTGATGCGAATGATCTGTTCTTGCTGCAGCGCCGCGAAGATTCGATCGAGCACGCCGGCCTTCGCCCAGCGGTTCATTCGCGTGTAGATCGTATGCCAGTTTCCGAACCTCTTCGGCAGCCCACGCCACTTGCACCCGTGCTCGGCGACGTACAGGATCGCGTTGAGTACCTGGAGATTCGTGATGCTTACGTTGCCTCTCTGCCGCGGGAAACAACCTTCGATTCGACGATACTGCTCCTCTGTGATTTCCATGCTGGGATCGTATCACGGATCCGCCTATTAGTGTTAACAGGCCCTAGAAGCCGAGGCGCTGAAGCTGGATCCATCGGGTCGGGCCCGTTTGGCTGAGAAGCTCCTCGCCAGCCTTGAAGACTTGTCCGAAGAAGAGAACGCCCGGATCTGGGCGGAAGAGGCAGCCCGTCGGGACTTGGCTTGGGAACGGAATCCCCAGGAAACCAGCCCGGCCGAAAAGGTGGTTCGCGACGTTCGCAATCACTTGAAGTGAAGCGAGCGGCTCGCTTCCACCGGCTCGCCGAGCGCGAGCTTCTGGAGGCAGCGGAATACTTCGAGGGCGAGTGCGCGGGGCTCGGCACCGCTTTCGTTGACGCGGTAGAGGCTTGTGTCGCCGATTCCCCTACTGCGTCCTGTATACGATTCGCCGCGACCAGATTCGCCTGCTCGCCGTCACGCACGCGAAGCGTCGGCCCATGTACTGGGTCGATCGCGAGTGAGTGACGACGAGGCAACCTCGGCGAAAAACACCCTGTATATCAACGCCAATCGGTCGTTGCGCGGAGGTTGTTCTGCTTCCCTTGACTCCCTTCCCACAATCGCGTTAGTAACAGCCTCGAAAGCATGAGACATCTGGGGACCGCATCGGCCGAGAATCCACGGCCGACGGTCCCCTTTTTCTATGGGATGCGCCCGCACCGCGTGCCTTGAGCGACGCCGCATGGCGGACTCCGAGCGACGGTGCCGGCGCAGTCCAGGGAGGCGGGGTATGCGTTATTCGACGGGTTGTGTTCGCGACTACATTCCGAACGGGTGTGCCGGACCGGACTTGCCGGCGACCATCCCGGAGGGGCAGAAGTTCCGTACCTGGTACAACCTGGGCGGGTTCGACCTCTTCAGCGCCTGGAACAACGGCGACGTCTGGGGATCGGATTTCCGCGACACGGGCGACCTGGAGCCGAACGGCGGCAGCGACGTTCCGGAGGTGTATCTCTTCGCCGGACACGGCATTTGCCAGAACCCGCCGAATGCCACCAGCCCCGACTTCATCACCGTGTGCGGCAACTTCGGCACGCCCAACACCACGACCATCGGCACCCAGTCGCGCTGGGGTAACGGGGCCGGCAACCTGCGGTTCGCCTTCATCGACGCGAGCTGCCCGATGGACCTCGTGTCGATCCGCAACTCCTGGTTTCCCGCCTTCCGCGGCCTGCACATGGCCGTCGGGCACTCCGGTACATCGACCTCCGACGCCCTCGACAGCGACGTTCGCGGCAACGGGCTCGGCGCCTACACCTCGGGATGGATGTGGCTGTTCCCCCACCTGAGCGTGGGGGATGCGTGGATGGCGGTGGGCATCGACGACGTCCAGTCGGGTTGCTGCGCCGTTGCCTTGGCCGCCGGCAACAACCGCAACGATGCCATCGACCGGCGCGAAAACGAGCGCGTCAAAGACGAGCGCTCCGATCCGACTCCCAACTGGTTCGCCTGGCGTTGGGTCTGCCGCTCGTGACGGGCTTGCCGCGGAGGACGGCTCTGCGGTTGAGGTCGGTCTTGCGGCGGAGATCCGTCCGGAGGCGGAATCGGGCACGGGAGCGGCGATCAAGTTCGCCGCAGAGATCGCGAACGTAAGGAGTCATCATGGCTACTGAAAAGAGTGGATACGGACAGGACGCCGAGATCGCGCGGATCGCGCGCGTCGCAAAGGGCCTGGGATTGAAGGTGGGAGATCACGAGCGCGCCGGATCGGAGGCCAACCTGGCGGGCATCCGATCGCAGTCGGTGCTGATCAGCCGGCGTCTCGATTCCCGCACCTGGTTCGTGCAGGACCAGCCCGACACGCTGAAGAGGGCGGCGTCGGACTTCTACGCCGGCTCCGACCGGGCGCTGCGCGAGCGCGGACGCAAGGTGCTGAAGGTCCTCGGCATTCCGAAGGACGAGGTCGGCGCGGAGGCCATCCTGCAGGAGCGGTCCCGCACCGCCCAGGTCGATCGCAAGGGCAAGGCGAAGCTGGGCAAGGAGCAGAAGGGAGCCAAGATTCTGCGTGTCGAGCGGGTGCTGGCGGGCTGCCCGGTGTGGTCGTCCAACGTCGTATTGCGGCTCGCCAAGGACGGCCGCATCGCGTTCCTTCAGGCGCACTGGCCGGAGGTGCCGGCGGCGATCGTCGAGGAGGTCTGCGAGCTCGCCCACCGGGTGAAGGGCGGCTGGAACCCTCCGCCGCAGGAAGGCGCCAGCCCCGAGAGTATCGAGGCAGGCATCGTGCACTCGCCGGCGGCCGGCTTCGTCATGGACGTGTACGCCGCCATCCGGGTGATCTACGCCCCCTGGAACGAGCGCTTCGGCCGCAAGCTCATGCTGCACTTCGATCGTCACGGCCGGCCGGTGCTCAATCCGCGGATCGATGATCTTCCGGTGGAGCCGGAAAAGGAGCGGGGAAAGCCGGAGGGGGACGGGGAGTGTAAAGAGGATCGGTAGCGGCGTCCCTGGTCGGCGGGCGCCCCTGGTCCGTCGAACGGTACCGGCCGCGGCGTCTGCGGAGACCGATCTCCCGTCGTCACAACGAGACGGGCCATGACCCGGTAGATCTCAGACGTTACGTGGCGTCCGGATCGGGAACACAGATGCCCTCGTCGCAAACTTCGTCTTGATCGCAATCGCCGGGTTGGCAGTCCTCCGAGACTTCCTGCGGGCGAACGACCCGAAAGGAGTTCTTGAAGGCGTCCATCGCAATCTCGCGGAGCGCCGCTCTCATCTCTTCGTCGAGCCAGCCCTCGCGGACGAGGCTTCGGTACTTGAAGAAGAACCTGTCCAACGGATCTGTCAGAAGAACTCGCGGAGGTGGCCGGTCTTGCGGCTGCGCGACGACATTGGTAATCCGCGCGGACGCGCCGAGCGCGGCCGCCGCGGTCGCCGACTTCTTGACGAAAGCCCTACGGTTGTCGAGCTTGCTTCCCTTCTGCTCAGCCATGCTGGCCTCCTCCGGACGCGGCGAAACGAGCTATTTGGTGATCTCGATTCGCCATAGGTTTTGGTTCCTCTCGTGGTCCGAAAACAGCAGTCGACCGTCGTCGAGGATGCGGAGGCCCGAAAAGGTCCGCCCCGGCATCCCGGCGTCGACGACGAGGTGTTCTTTCCCGTCCTCGAGCGCGAGCGTATAGAGCTTGTGGATCATGTTCTCGACGCGGACGAAATAAACGAGCCCGCGCGTGGTATCGAGGACGGCGCTTCCGAGAGTGACGTTGTCCAGGTGCGTCAATTCGCGCGAGGCGCCGTCCGGGGCCACGATCACCACTTCTGAACGCTCGACCGTACTGGCGCGCCGCGCAACGATCCGTAGAATTACGTATTCGCGGCTCGCCGTCAACCGTCCGAGAAACGTGGGCACCGAGCCGAGGCTCTCGAAGTAGAGCCGCTTGCTATCGCCCGTTGCCAGGTTCTGCTCGTAGAGCTCCCATTGTGCTCTGGCTTGCGATTCCACCAGAAAGCTCAACGTGGCGCCGTCTTCTGAGAGGCGGAGATCGCTGATGGCATCGGAAGTTGCTTCGGTGGCGAAAACCAGCTCGCTCGTTCCCTGCTCGAGCGCACCCGGCAAGACGACCCTGCGGATTTGTTTCTTTCCGTCGTCGGTTTCGGCGAGGAAATAGAACTCCTCCCGAGTGGGCGACCGGGCCAGGTTTGTCGACACGAAGTTGATCGGAAAGTCGCTCCGGCCGGCCCTAACGAAGCGCTCGGGGACCAAAACCTCTGAATCGTCCTCGAGGCTCTTGATCCGGAGCTCAGCGCGACCCGAACGGGCGGTCGTCAGGTAGGCCATCCAGCTACCGCTCGGAGAGACCTCCGGGGCGAAACCATCGGCGATGATCTCGTCGGTTGCCTGAGACTCTCCGCGGACGACGCGGATGGTGGCGTCGTAGTGGCCGCCGGCCAAGTCCAGATGGTTCGCTCGCTGGAACGCGACGATGTGCCCGTCGCCCGAGGCGCTGGGAAGGAGGTCGCTGAGGCTGTCGCGTGTGATTGGCGCGACCCGCGACGACGCACTGCCCGGGTCGACGATCGCGACATCGGCATTCTCGGTGATGCTCTCGACCAGGAGCAGTGACCCGTCCCGCGAAACATCCGAGCGTGCGTCCTTCGACTGGCCGAAGGTCAACTGGGTCATCTTCCTTGTGGCGACCTGCATGTGCCACACGTCGATCTGGCCGCTCTGGCCGGATATATAGACGATCTCGTCGCTCGCACCGATCCAGCGTGGGAATTTCGGGTCCATACGCTCGAAAGTGAGTTGCTTTGCGTTGCTTCCGTCCAGGTCGGCGACCCACAAGCTCGAGAGCCCATCGGTGAGAGCGGCGAACACGATCCGTTGTTCGTCCGCGCTGACGTCCACGGTTCGCAACCGGAAGGTCCCCCGCCTGTTGGTTACCTCCTGAAGTTGCGGACGTTCGCCGAGGTCGAGTCGCCAAAGCGATGAGTCCGCCAAGAGGTAGACGCGATCGCCGATCCACCGCACGAGGGCGGGGTTGTCAACATCGACCTCGTAGGCGTCGTGCTCATCCGGGTCGGAGATCGAAACCAGGTGGAGGAACTTCCGCGAGGCCGTGGTGGTCAGGTATGCGATGCGGTCACTATCCGCCGACCAGACGTGACCTTGAAGTCTGCCACCCCGGGGCGCGATGTCGATCTCCGCGTCTCCGGCGGTAGCCCGCAGCCATATCTTCGGTTGATTCTCACGGTCGGACACGAAAGAAAACCACCGGCCATCTGGGGAGATTCGCGGATCGCGCTCGTTGCTGGCCCAGGTAGCGACGGGCGTCGGGGCCCCCGGCACCGGCACGGGGCCTTCGCGATCCCCGGTGAACAATCCACCAGTAACGACGAGATACGCGACAAGCACCAATGCAGTGACGCCCGTAGCCCAGGCCGGGACGCTGCCTCTAACAGGGGGCCGTTTGCCGTCGGCTCCGTGGCTTCGCGAGATGGAGCGGATTCCCCGGGCCAGATCCCCGCCGGACTGAAACCTCCTCGCGGGGTCTTTCCGCAGGCACTTGTCGACGAGCCGCCGCAGCGGCGGCGAGAAGGACCGCGGCAACTTGCTCGCTTTCGCATGCGTCAGGTTGTGCAGATAGGCCGGCGTCGTATCTCCTTTGAAGGGCAAGCGGCCGGTGAGGGCTTCAAAGAGCAAGATGCCGAAGGCAAACACATCCGAGCGCTGATCAACCTGCGCGCCTATCGCTTGCTCGGGCGCCATGTAGCTCGGGCTTCCGACGATCCACCCGGGCGCGGTCACCGTCGTGCGCGAGTCCTCGGGATCTTGTCGAACGATCTTGGCAATGCCGAAGTCGAGGACCTTCACCCGTCCGTCAGGCGTCAGCATGACGTTCGTTGGCTTCAGGTCGCGAAAGACCAAGCCCTGCGAATGCATCGCGCTGAGAGCCTCGGCGACGCCTCTCGCCAGTCGAAGGGCCTCCCGAAACGGGAGCGCTCCTCGTTTCAACGCGTTCGCCAGCGTCTCGCCCTCGACATACTCCATGATGAGATACGGCAGGCCGTTCTCCGCGGTGCCGCCGTCGAGGAGACGGGCGATGTTAGGATGCTCGAGAGCCGCGAGGATCTGCCGCTCGTTGCGGAAACGTCGCAGCAGCGCCGGCGTGGCGAGGCGCGTGCGAACGAACTTGACGGCGACGCGTTTCTCGAACTCGCCGTCGTCGCGGGCAGCAAGGTAGACGGCACCCATCCCTCCGCGGCCGAGCAAACGCTCGAGTCGATAGGCACCGACCCGTTGCCCTCTGAGATCCGTCAGCTCGAGATCGGAATCCGCCCCGTCCGGAGCCAATGCGACAGGCTCCACCAGGAAGCCACTGTCGGCGCCGTCATGCGCCTGCAGAAGTGAGTCGACCTCTGCCCTCAGCGGTCCGTCGCCGGCGCATGCCTTGCGGACGTAGTCGTCCCGTTCGTCCTCGGACTTTTCGAGCGCCGCTTCGAGGACGGCCTTTGCTCGTTGGTACCTTGACTGGTTGGTGCTCGGGTCACTCATTCAGAGACCTTGTGCGCCGGTGCGAATCTGCCGAGCTCGCCGCCCGCAGATGTCCTTGTGCGGGGGGACGTCATGGATCTCGAAACGATGCCTGTCGTCGATTCTAAAAGATCGTCCGCCCGCGCTGTAGGGGATGCCCCCCTGTGGCCACAACGAAAAGCCTGACCCGATTCGGCGAGCTATGGCGCGTACTCAGGTAGGGGAGTTGGGACTGCAGGGTAGAGGAGTAGGGACTGCCGCTCGAGGAGTAGGGACTGCAGCCAATCGATCTCGGAGTTTCTCACCGAGGCAGGCGTTGGCCCGGCCCTTGACAGGAACAAGTCGCAAGACGTATCCAATGTTGTGGGCGGCTGGAAGGAGCAAGCGATGAGCCGTGTCAGCTTCGTCGTGGTCGCGTTGTCGATGGTGGCCGTGAGCGCGCTCGTTACGCGAGGTTCGGAGAGCGTTTCCCAGAGCCCGCCCGTACTCGCCGCGCGCGACGCCGGCGGGCGCGGCATCGAGGCGATTCAGGCGGGATCAACCCTGCACGTGGTGGCCGACGGCCTTGCACCGCGTCGCACGTACGAGTTTCGACTCGGCGTCGATCGGCCGGCGCCCACCGCCGCCGAAGCTGTCAGCTTCGCGAGGGTCAGCGCCGACGGAAACGGCCAGATCGCTCCGTTCATTCTCTGGTACCACACGGGAGTAGTGGGTTGTTCGCTCGGAGATTCGACCGCCGAGCTCGCGCCGTTCATGTTCCGGAGCTTCGACAGCGCGGAACAAGCCCTTGCCGGGCTTCAGCTGCACGTCACGGTCCACGAGGTGGAGATCGACCCGACCGGGCGACGACGGCCGGCGGATTTGGCGGTCGGCGACGCGATCGATCTCCTGTTACTGCCTGTCGCCAACGCGACAGATCCGGTCATCTATCCATCGGATGGTGCCGGATGTCTCCTGAATAGCGCGGCCGTCAGGGAACGCGACATGTTCGTGAGCGGGCGCAACTTCGCGCCCCATCAAGAGATCGTTCTCTCCGTGGTCGAGAATCAGCGCCTGTGGTCTGTCGGCGACCCCGTGATCGACCTGACGGGCGAGGCTGGTACGAGAGAGCCGGTGACGATTCAGGCGGACGAGCTGGGGCGCTTTACCGCCAACGTCTGGGAAGCGGCGCGACAACGTCGAGGAGTGTACGACCTCGTTGCGCAGCCCAAGCTGCCTGTCGCGGACCTGGTGGCAGTTCGCTCGCCGGATCTGTTGGCGATCCGTGCGCAGGACATCGCGTCGTACGCTGCAGACACGGGCTACGTCATCTACAGCTTGGCCTCAACCAGCGCGATCCCGACGATGGATCTCGCCGGTCGCCCCGTTTCGGGCAGACCCTATTTCCAGTTCGCGGACTCGTTTGCCCACGAGGGGGATGTCGTGTGGGGTGCGGTCGATCCGACGGACCGCCCCGAGGGACACTCCGGCGGTAGGTACGCTGCATACTACGTGGTCGAGCATCGTGATCCAGATGGCTGGGACCCCGCCGCCGGCGGATCGCTCGAATTGGTCGATGTCTCCGGCGGCATCGAGATCCAACCGATCAAACCCGGCTGCATCAACGGCACGATCATCCCGATCTGGCATGGCCCCCTGTCGCTCGGCGAATATGACGTCGTCGTCGATTTCGGCGCAACTCCGGCGGAGACGAAACCAGACTATCAAACCGACCTTCAATACAATGCCACGGTGGACTTCCTGGATGGCGCTGTCGAGGCCGGTTTTATTGTCGCCCCCGATCCGCACGACGACGGCCCTCACTTTGCCGGCGAGTACGAGTACGATGCCGTTGATTTCTTCCCCGTGCTCGACGAAGTCTCCGATATCGATCTTCGCGCTGTCGTCCGATACCCGGCGGTCGAGGCGGGAGCTGGCACGGCTGTCGCGCCGGGTCAGCACCCGATCTTCTTCATCCTGCACGGCACGCACGCGTACTGCGACGTGCAACGAGACGGGACGCCCTACTACGAGGCTCTCCGCAAGTATCACGAGGATGTGGAGGCGCTGGGCTGCGACCCTGACACTGAGGCTTGCAAGAACGCCAAACGGGCTCTCCGCGAAGCTTTCGATGCCAACAAGTACGGCCACAGTGATTGCCCGGAGGACCAGCGGACCGAGAACCACAAGGGCTACATGGGCCTGCTGGAGACTCTCGCGACCCACGGAATCATCGCGGTGTCGTTGGATGGCTACGATGTGACATTGGTAGAAAACAAGAAGCTGAAGACCATGAGCGCTCGGGCCACCTTGATTCTGAAGCACATGGAGTTTTGGGCCCACCTGGACGATCCATCGGTTTTCACGGACTACGCGCGGGTGTTTACGGAGTTCGGGAACCCGCCCACCGACCGCTTCAAGGGCCATGTCGATATGTCGCGAATCTCGGTGTCGGGCCATTCGAAAGCAGGAGAGGCGGCGGTCGTGGCTTATCTCCTGAACAGCTCGTCAGCCAACCCGTTCTCCATCGGTTCGGTGTCGTCGATCGCGCCGACCGACCTTCAAAAGAGGACGCTCCCCGACGTTCCGTACTTCGTGATCTTGCCCGCCGCCGATGGGGATCAAGGCGATCTTCGGGGGATGCGAATCTACGACCGGGCCGGCCGATCAGTATCGACCGGGGTCGACCCCGACGGTGCGCTGCTGCCGGGCATCACTGTGGACTCGACGACCAAGAGCGGTATCCACGTGTACGGAGCCAACCACAATTTCTTCAACAGCGTCTGGGCTCAGAACTTGGACGACTCTTGGGTGCCCCGGCAAGACCAGATCGGCAGCGCCGAGCAGCAGGTGCTCGGCGAGTCTTATCTTGCCGCCTTCGCCAGGATCCACCTGAAGGACGAAGTCGTCTACGAGGACATGTTCCGAGGGCGGCTGGTCTTTCCATCGACCGCAGGGTTCAAGATCTATCATTTCCGGCATGAGGCCGAGCATGATCGGGTGGAAAGCGGAGCGGGGGCGGCGTCGGCCGACTCGACCGCTGAGTTCACCTCCCAAGCGGATCCGTCGGTCCATTCGACGAGGGCTCTCGCGGTCACCTGGTCGAGTGGCGGGAACGAGCTGATCTACCGTTTTTCGGCGCCGCGGAAGGTCTCCGCGCACGAAGTGCTGTCGTTCCGAGCGGCCCAGTTCACGACGGATCCAACGACGAACCCGATCAACGGCGGGACGGATTTCACCGTCGAGCTCATCGGCGGCGGCCCGTGCGTGATCGGAGGGGCGGCAACCCCCTGCGCCATGGCGACGTACGCGGCACGATTCGATGCAATCCCGGAGCCCTACAATCGCGAGACCGATGTCAACGGCGCCCCTACCGGGGAAACCGACAACTACGTCATGACGACAGTGCGAATTCCGTTGCGAGCATTCACCGTGAACAATTCCGGAGTAGACCTCGATGGCATAGAGGAAGTTCGATTCAGGTTCGACGTGCTATCCGAAGGGCAGGTGTATGTTGACGACATCGAATTCGGCCGTTAGGAACGATAGGCTCGCGTATCGCCTGATCGTCGCAGTGGCGATCGGCGGCACGGTGTCGTGCACCGTTCCGCAGACCGCCGGGTCGCCGCAGGCGACGCCGGCCGATAGCCCCAGCGAAGCCATTGCGGCTCCCCAACCGCAGCGGCCGGCAGTGGCGAACCGGTCAGCCTTGACGACACGGATGAAGATCGTCGAGGAGGGAGCGAGGGAGCTGGTGTTCGACGAGAGCATGAGAGATCTTGCCGGACAGCAGTTTGTCCGAGACGCTACAGACCCGGTCGCCATCGAGGTCGAGCTGACGGAACCGATCGACCCGACGCCTCGGGCCGCCACGCCACTTATCGTGTTGAATGGTACAGATCTCCTGAGCACGATGGTCTTTCCGGGCGACCCGTTCCGTCTCCTCGCGTTTCTCCCGAATCGCGATTTGTTGCGACCCCGTGATGACCCGGAGCCCGATGAGGTCGAGGTCTATTGGAGTGGTAGCGAGGCGGCGACCCGCAGCGCGCCGGAAGAACTCCTGTTGTTGGCGAACCGATGAGATCGAGCGGCGCGTTCGGCAGATGCAGCTGCTCCGTGTCTGTTTAGCTATCGGTGTTGACGGCGCGGATGCGACTCGGCGCAGTGTCGGCGAGCGGATCCCAATGGAGTCCTCGCCGCTATTCCCGGTTCAGCTCGCGAAACAACCAGGTCCGAGCCGCTCGCCACTCCCGTTTCACGGTTGACGGCGACGTGTCTAGAACCTCGGCCGTCTCCTCGATCGTCATGCCGCCGAAGTAGCGTAGCTCGACCACGCGGGCGCCGGTCGGGTCGAGGCTGGCGAGCGTCTCGAGTGCATCGTTCAGTTCGAGCACTTCGATGCTCCGACTATCGGCCGGGCTCACGCCGTCGGTGAGCGTGACTTTGCGCGCACCGCCGCCACGGCGACATGCCTTCTTCGCCCGGGCGTAGTCGACGAGTATGCGGCGCATCATCCGGCTCGCGATGCCGAAGAAGTGGGCGCGGCTCTCCCATTGCACCCGCCTCTGGTCGATCAGGCGCAGGTACGCCTCGTTTACCAGGGCTGTCGATTGCAGGGTGTGATCGGGGCGCTCACGTCGCAGGTGGGAGCGTGCCAGCCTGCGCAGCTCGTCGTACACGAGAGGGAACAGCTGCTGCGAGGCGAGCTGGTCGCCTTCGCACCACTGGACGAGAAGCCCGGTCACGTTCTGTTGTTCAGTTTTCATCGTTGACGGGAATCGGTCGGATGCGCCGGCGTGATCGTAGCCGACGCCGTGTCTCGTCCTCCAGGTTGCCGACCTCAAACGTTTCCAACCTCAGGTTCAACCTCACACGCTTAGTTGCCTCTACCCTGCAACGCGGAGTTTCGGCGCGAAACGGACCATGAAGCGACGGGCGAACGGCCGTGGTCCGAATGGTCCCGGAAAGCCGCGTTCAAGAGTGAGACACGCGGAGGCAATTGGGCCTCCCGGCAACCCTCGAGGAGGAGAATCATGAAAGGCAATGCGACCGGCAACTTGCATCCGTTGGTCGTCGTCTTGTTAGCCATTGCGGCCATGGGGTGGGCCTGGAGCCAAGTCGATTCCGTCGAAACGCGATCCGCCCCGGCCGATGTCCTGTCGCCACCGGCACCGGCGGAGGCCGACGGGCACGGCAACTACTGTCTCGTACCCGGAATCGGTGCGTACTTCTATGGGGGAAGCTTCGCCGAGCGGTTCGGAACCTACGGAGGATTCGCCGCCTGGTGCGACAAGTACAACGGCAGCATCGGCTGGATCGAGTGACGAGCGCATGCCGTCCCCTGGCCGGAGCGCCCGGATCGGTTCCAGGTCCGGGCGCTTACGTGGATATGAAGTTATGATCTAATATATGATCATCATATGCGCACCACGATATCGATCGACGACCGCCTTGGTGAGCGGGTCAAACGCAAGGCCGCCCGCGAGGGCCTGAGCGTGAGCGCCTACATCGCGCGCGTGCTCGACGATGCCCTCAAGCGGACCGAGGCCAGGCCGGCGCCCGCTTTCCGGCTGGTGACGGTGGGCGAGGGGGGCGTGCTCCCCGGAATCGACCTCGACAAGCCCGGCACTCTGATGGTGGCGGAAGACGAGGCCGAGTACGGTCCGCCGGACGCCGACTGATGCTTCTGCCCGACGTCAGCGTCTTGGTGTACGCCCACCGCCGAGACTCCGGCGTCGAGCACGAGCGCTACGCCGAGTGGCTCACCCGGTTGGCGACCGGTCCCGAGCCCTTCGCGCTGTCGGTGCTGGCCCTCTCCGGCGTGGTTCGTATCACGACCAATCCGCGAGTGTTTCGGCGCCCGTCGCGCCTCGACGATGTGTTCGCGTTCATCGACGAGCTCACGACGCGCCCCACGGCCCGCGTCCTCGGCCCCGGCCGCGAGCACATGGGGATCTTCAAAGACTTGTGCGAGGCCGCCGGTGCGTCCGGCAAGCTCGTTGCGGATGCGCAGCACGCTGCGATTGCCGTCGAGCACGGGTGCACCCTCGTGACGACCGACTCGGATTTCGATCGTTTCCCGGGGCTGCGCTGGCAGCATCCGCTGCGGGGCGGCGGTACGGTGGGGTGGTCGGAATGAGCCGCCACGCCCGCCTCTTCCGGCTCACCCACCTCCTCGCCGGCCGGCGCTCCTGGCGCGTCGTCGATCTCGCTAAGGAGCTCGAGATGACCCGGCGCACCATCTACCGGGATCTCGACGAGCTCAGCGCATGCGGGATCCCCGTGTATCACGACGGGCGCGGATATCGGTTGCTGGACGACGGCAAGACGCCGCCGTTACGTCTCGAGGCGGCCGAGCGCGCCGTGCTCCTTCTGGCCGTCGACAATCCGGTGATCGCACGGCATGGGGCGCTGGCGCCGGCGCTTCGCTCGCTCACCGACAAGCTGCGCGCCACCTCGCGCGCGGTGGAGGAAGCTCCCGGAGCCTTGCGGCTGGCGTCGATCGATCGTTCCGGCCCGGTTCCGGAGGAGGTCACCGACGTTCTCGACAAGGGGATCCGCGAGGGGCGCCAAGTGCGCTTTCATTACCAGTCGCTTTCCAGCGGCGACAGGAAGTGGCGCGGGATGGATCCGTACGAGGTCTTTCACCGTGGGGAGGCCTGGTACGTCGTCGGCCGCTGCCACCAGAACGACGAGCCGCGCACGTTTCGCCTGGATCGGATCGGCCGGGCCCGGCTCTCGGGCCGGCGCTTCGTCCGCCCGGTGGACTTCCGCCTCGAAAGCTACGTCGAAGATTCCTGGTCGGTGTACCGCGGCGCCGATCCCCAGGACGTCACGATCCGCTTCGATGCCGCCCTCGCTCCGCTGATCGAGAACGCCCGCCACCACAAGGGCGAGCGCAAGAAGCGCCTGCCGAGCGGCGAGCTCGAATACCAGGCGCGGGTGAGCCATCTCGACGAGGTGGCGCGCTGGATTCTCGGCTTCGAGGGTCGGGCGCGGGCGATTGCGCCGGCGGCGTTGCGGGAGCGGGTTGCCGAGCTGGCTTCGGCGGTGTTGGTGGAGCATCGGAAGCCGGCGCGTAAGTCCGCGAGGAAGGCGAAGCGCAAGGCGGGTCGCCGGGCAGCAAGCGGCCCTCGCCGCACCCGAGCCGCCGGCGGCGAGATCGACGGAGCGGCCTGACTAGCGGGCGGCGCGCCCGCGCGCGACCCGTTCAGCCCTCGAATTCACCGAATTCCCCGATTTCTGACGTGTGACAGGTTCCGTCACACTCGGTTGTTAGCGTCCGCCCGAGTATCAGGCACAACACTCGGGAGGATTGCCATGACGTCGAAGTACCGTGGTCGGACGATCGCCGCCTTGTTAACCGTCGTTCTCGCGGGCGCACTTTCGGCCTGCGACGACAGCTCGCCCACCGCTCCAACCCAGCCACCCCCGCCACCCCCGGGGCCGGTGACCTACAACATCGCGGTCCGGGTGACCGACGCCGTTTCCGGCGCCGGCGTCGCCGCAGCCCAGGTCGTCGTGCTCGACGGCCAATTCACCGGTTCGACCCACACCGTGGCGGACGACGGGACGCTCACGCTGACCGGCGCGCAGGGCAACATGAACATGGAGGCGACCCACACCGGGTATCAGTCCGTGCGCAGTGGGGTGGGGCCGTGCACCAGCACGGGCTGCACGGCAAACATCAGCTTTTCGCTGGCCCGCGACACGCCGTGGCGGCGCACCGGGGCCGGGGCGAATGTGTTCGACATGCCGACCGACCTGCGTCGTGTCCGCATCGAAGCCGTCTACAACGGATTGAGCGAGAACTTCGTCGTCTGGGTCGACAACGACCTGGTCGTCAACACGATCCTCGGAACCCTGTGGCCATCGACGACCTACAGCGGCGTGCACCTCGTGACCGGCGGGGTCGTGCGCGTGGAGTTCTCCCAGGGCGTGAGCTGGTCGATCACCCAGGTCTATTGAAGCTGTGTGGATGAAAAGGGATTTCGCTTCTCTTCACTTCGTTTCTATTGCCCAAGTACAGGAGTCTCCGACACTCTGACAGAGGCAAAACGGGGCGCAGCGTTGGTCGGACCGCGCCACGTGAGCGGAGGAGGATTACCACGTTTTGATAGTCGTCGAGCCCATCCTCGGCACGGGGTTCGTTTCTCGGGTCGCATTGGGTTCGCGGAGGACGGGAAGAGAACATTGAAGCGATTCGGGTTGTTGCTGCTTGCGGTGTTGATCTCGGCGGCTCCTGCGGGAGGAACCACGCCTCCTTCGTTGCCGAACGGGCAGTTCATCAGGGCAACAGATCTTGGCACCCTCGGTGGCAATTTCGGCAGGGCCGTTGCGATCAATGACTCAGGTCAGGTCGTGGGGATCAGCTCGACGAGCTCCGGGGAGACACACGCCTTCCTGTGGGAGTCCGGAACGATGATTGACCTTGGCACGCTGGGTGGTAACTACAGCAGCGCCGTCGGGATCAACTCTTCCGGGCAGATCGTCGGGATCAGCCGCACTTTGTCGGGTGACATGCATGCGTTCCTCTGGGAATCCGGAACGATGGTCGACCTCGGCACTCTGGGTGGCAACTCTAGCGGCGGGCCCCACATCAACGAGGTCGGGCAAGTCGTAGGCGTAAGCGAGACGAGTTCGGGTGACCAGCACGCGTTCCTGTGGGAATCCGGGACGATGATCGACTTGGGAACCTTGGGCGGAGACACGAGTTTCGCTCACGGGATCAACAACGCCGGCTCGGTCGTGGGACAGAGCCAAACGTCATCGGGCGCGATGCACGCGTTCCTCTGGGAGCACGGGTCGATGACCGATCTCGGCACTCTGGGCGGGCTTGGTAGTAGTGCGACCCTGATCACTGACGCGAGGCGGATTGCGGGGTACAGCGACACGGCGCTCGGAGATTTCGGAGTCTTCGTCTGGGAGGACGGGTCGATGGTCGCGCTCGATACTCTCGGCGGGTTCTACAGCTTTCCTGCGGATATCAATGCCGCGGGACACGTCGTGGGGCAGAGCTGGACTCCTCTCTCTGATCGGCGTGCCGCTCTCTGGGAATCCACGGCGATTACGAACCTGGGAACCTTGCGAAATATCGGTCGCGACGACCCGGCCCCGGAAGGTAGCTACGCCTATGCGATCAATGATGCGGGGCAGATCGTGGGCGAGAGTGAAAACAACATCTACAGCCAGCACGCCTTTCTGTGGCAGTCAGGGACGATGATCGACCTGGGCTCCCTAGCTTTCGGCATCGGCAGCGACCAGGGCTACAGTCGGGCGCTCGCGATCAACAACGTCGGTCGGATTGTGGGAGAGAGCACCACGCTGGCAGGTCCGCTACATCCCGCCATGTGGTCGATCATCACGCCTGTGGCCATCGACATCAGGCCAGGGGCCTATCCCAATGTCATCAACGCCGGAAGCAGAGGCCTAATCGCCGTCGCGATTCTCGCGACAGCCGACTTCGATCCGCTCGACGTCGTCAACGGCGTGGACCCGGCGACCGTTCGATTTGCCGGAGCAAGTAAGGTGCATCCGAATCAGCCGCTGGGGCACTGGGAGGACGTGAACGGCGACGGGAATACGGATCTGGTGCTTCATTTTGAGACATCGGAGGTTGTCAATAACCCTGGTGGCCTCGGCTGTGGCGACGCAGAAGCGACCTTGACCGGTCTCACGTACGCAGGCCTGGCGATCGAAGGCGTCGACTTCGTTGAACTGAAGCCCTGCATGCCGTAGGCGTCCTCGCGGGCGGTCGACTGACCGAAACCTCTTCTCCGGTGGACCCCTACGCCGCGGGTCTAGTAATCTCCGGACGGGGACCGGCATCCGGCACCGTTGACCAGGCACCCATCTTCCTCCGTCGGTCTCTTGCGCCCTGATTCAAGATTGACCGATGACGAACGACGATACTCGGGTCCTTACTTCGTGGAAGGAGATCGCGTCCTTTCTCGATGTGACGGTTCGGACCGCTCAGGCCTGGGAAAAGCAGCGTGGGCTCCCGGTACGGCGAATGCCGGGTCGACGCAGCCGGGTGTTTCTGCGACTCGACGAGTACGAAGCCTGGATGTCTGGCCAATCGTCCGAGGCTGCACCTTCAGCCGGACAAGGTCTCGTGGCAGGCTCTTTCGCCGGCCGGCAGGATCTCGACGGTGGTGGCGGCAACTCCGAAGACGGGCCGGTGCTCGTTGCGACATCGGGGCAGGGTAGATCGCGTCCTCGAACGCAGCTCGTCGCGGCGACGCTGGCTCTTGTTTTCGTCGTGGCCGTGGCTGCGGCGTCGTTGGTGCGGGACGACGAGGCTCCGAGTTTACCAACGCGGGCCTACGTCAGCGGGAATCGGCTCTACGTTCAGAATGCCGCCGGCGAGGAGCTCTGGAATCGAGAATTCGAAGGTGGATTGAACGGCCCGAGGTATTCCGCGCCGCATGCCCCCCCGTGGTTTCTCGACGTCACCGGAGACGGATCGGCCGAGGTGCTGTTCGTGCAGCGACACGCGGAGCCCGGTATGTCGGAGGTCCTGTACTGCTTCGCGGCGAACGGAGACGAGATCTGGCAGTTCGTACCGGGTGCGGAGGTACGGTACGAGAACGAGTCTTTCGCCGACATCTACCGCGTCAAGAACCTCGAGGTGGGAGACCTCGGTGACGGACGCCGCGTGCTGGTCGCAGCGAGCAGCCACTACAGCGACGAGCCCACTCAGATCGCCCTGTTGCGCGCCGACGACGGGGTGCTGATTTCCGACTACTGGCACTCCGGTCACCTGGGTGGAGAGCGAGCGGCGCTTCGGCTCGCTGACCTCAACGGCGATGGTGTCGCCGAGATATACGCTGCGGGAGTCAGCAACAGTCGCAACCAGGCGACCTTGGTTGTCCTTGATCCGGATGCCATGCAGGGGGCGAGCAAGGAGCCGAAGGAGAAGCAGCTTCTCGGTTTCGAGACCGACGTCGAATTGGCGCGGGTGTTCTTTCCCCAGAGCACCTTGAACAAGCGGACCAACAATTCCTACAACGTTGCGATCGGCGTATATCCGAACGGCGAGACCCTCAGGGTCGGGATAGGCGAGGACTACATGTCGGAGAACGTCCCGACCGTCCACTACGATCTCAATTCTGAGTACGAGCTTGTCCAGATCAATCCCTCGGACCTGTTCGAAACGATGCACGAAGAGCTGTATCGGGAGGATGCGAGCGTAGGTCGGCCCATCGAGGAACTGGGGAGGCTGCGTCGGGAGGGAGTCGACGTCGTCATGCCGAGAATCGAAGCACGGACGGGTCGATGACGAACGACGACACCCGAGTGCTCACGTCGTGGAAGGAGATCGCGTCCTTTCTCGATGTGACGGTGCGGACCGCTCAGCTCTGGGAGAAGCAGCGTGGGCTCCCCGTCCGGAGGATGCCCGGCCCACGTAGCCGGGTGTTCTTGCGCATCGATGAATACGAGGCCTGGCTGGAGGGGCAGGGAGACGAGGAAGCGAGCGAGTCGCGGGGCGCGGCCGATGGCCCCGGAGCGGGAGTCGACCCGAACCCGCGGACCGACCGTCGGCGGGAAACTTCGCGGGCTCGGGCGCGGCTTGGGCCTAGGCGGGTGGGTTTCGTCCTCGCAAGCGGCGCCTTCGCGATCATGGCCGTGCTGGTTGCGCTGTCGCTCAACACGGAGCCATCGTCGCCGGCCGCGTGGCGGGTTGTCCGTAACTCTCTGGTCGTCGAAGACGAGCTCGGGCGCGATCTCTGGGTCGCCTCTTTGGACGACGACCTGCGCGACGCCGACTACGAAACGGTTCAAGGCCTCGTCGAGTTTGTCGATTTCGAGAGGGATGGACGGATAGAGACCTTGTTCCTCGCTCGCTACGACGGCGAAGGCCGATCTCAGGAGCTCATCTGTTTCGACGAAAACGGCGACGAGCGATGGCGCTTCCGACCCGGACGTTCGGTCGAAACTACGAAGCCGTTTCTCGATGTCTTCGGTGTCGGTGCCTTTCGTGTTCTCGAGCTGGGCGAAGGGCGCCGTGGCGTGGTCGTCACGGGTTTTCATTCTTTCGAGTACCCGACCCAGGTTGCCGTGCTATCCACAACCGATGGCAAGACCATCGCTGAGTACTGGCACTCCGGGCATATCGGGGCCTCCCCCGCGCAGCTGCAGGTCGCCGATGCGAACGGCGATGGTCGGAGCGAGATCTACCTGGTTGGCGTAAACAACGAGCGCCGTCTCGCAACCTTCGTCGCGCTCGATCCGGAGACCATGCAGGGTGCGTCGCGCGAGAAGACCGCTGACTACCAGCTACGCGGCTTTGCCGAGCCTCGCGAACTAGCGCGTATTGTGCTCGGGCGCAGCTCCTTGAGCTGGCAGTTCCCGGCGTTTCCCTTCAATGTCGCCGCCGATGTATCCGTTGCCGAGGATGCGATCGTCGTCGGCGTTCACGAGGGTCCGGCATCGGTCGACCACCTGGCGGTTCACTATGTGTTCCGACACGACTTCGTCGTCGAGAGGGTCAGCTTGTCGTCCTCTTTCCTGGCGGTCGAAGAAGCGCTGATCCGCGAGGGGAAGATCCAGGATTCCGAGGCGCGGGAACGCGAGCTGATGGCGGGTGTACAGTACGTTGGCGGTCAGACTCCCTTGCCGCGGCAGATGAACTCGATCGCCGCGACGGTCAGGCTCCAGCCAGAGCCCGCCGAGGGTCGCGTCGCAGGCAACGAGCTCGTCATCGAAGACGCCGCTGGGCACGAGCTCTGGCGACGACATTTCGATGAGGTTCTGGACCGAGAGCCCTACGCGCATGACCGTTTCCAGCCACAGCTTGTCGACGTTGATGGCAACGGAGAGGTTGAGGTCCTTTTCATCGAGCGCCCGGCCGATTACGCGATTTCGAGCACACTGATCTGTTTTTCCGCGAACGGCGAAGAGCTCTGGCGGTTCGTTCCCGGCGGGGAGGTGGCCACAAGAGCCGAACGATTCGAGGACAATTATCGAGTCGTGGCGGCTCGTGCAGTGGAGCTGCGAGAAGGCTCCCGGGCGATCCTCGTCTCCAGCATCCACTCCTTGTACTACCCGACACAGATCACGCTCCTGACGCCGGGCGGGGAGAAGATAGCCGACTACTGGCACGCCGGACATATTGGCCAAACTCGGTCGGCACTAGGAGTTGTCGACCTGAACGACGACGGATCGAAGGAGATCTACGCCGTCGGAATCAACAACGCGCGCGAAGTCGCCACCCTCGTGCTTCTCGACCCGGCGACCATGGCAGGCGCCGGGCGGGAAGACTCCGCCAACTACTCGTTCGTGGGAATGGAGACCGACAACGAGATTGCTCGTGTCTTCTTCCCGCGCACGTCGATGAACAAATCGAGACACAGGTTCAACGAGGCCGTCAACGTCTTGATGAACCGAGGCTCGATCGCCGTGCAAGTGCTGGAAGGGCCGCGGGAACCGGGGGCGCCGTCGGTCTTCTATCACCTGAATGCCCGCTTGGACCTCCTGAAGATCTCGCTCTCGGACACGTTCATCGCAACGTACAGGGGATTGCTCGAGGATGGTGTTGTCACGACCCCGTTGGCGGCGGAAGAGCGCAGGTTGAATGAGCTGGGAGTGGACGTTCAGCACGCCGAGCTGGTTGGTGACGGCGGAGGTCTTGACAGCCGATAGAGGGTCGGGCCGCGCAGGGCGTGAGCCCGATGGGGGGGCGTGGGGCTCTAAGGAATAATGATTTCCCGGATTGAGCTGAATGACGCCGACTCTCGGGTGCCGTTGAGGCGAGTGTAGTAAACGCCGGACACGGAGGACGCGGCTTGCTCAAAGCGACCTTGACTTGGTACCCGGAGCTCCCAGACGTAGTCACCACCCCCGCATGGGGGCTCAGTCCCACGCGCCCCCGCGAAGCGAATTGGCCGAGCGTAGGCAATGTCTTGGACGATGCTGACACGGCTGCTGGAGCAATTCGACTGCCACCTCCAGCTGACTTCCGCAGCCGTGCTCGTGCTTAGCCCGAAGGCGTAGCGCCACCGCAGGGAGTTGAGTTCTACAGTGAAAGTCTCGCCGTTGCGAAAGACTATCCGAGCGGTATCTGCTTGAACGCCACCGCCACCGCCAGCTCCCGCTCCCCCGGTTGGCGCCGTGGTTGTGGGAGCGGTCGGGCTGTCACTTGAGTCCCCCGTGTCGAGGCAAGAAGACGCCGACAGCAATACCGCCAGGATACAGAGTAGGGCGGATCGAACGATCAGTGTGACAAGGCGTTGAGGTTGCACAGCTTTCCTCCGATCGAACCGGGAAACCCGGGTGGTTGGGGCGACCGCTATTTGGTCTCCGCGCGCTCAAACTCGCACCGATGGAACCTAGCTGCGGCACGGATTTGGCCTCAAGCGAATTCAGACGAAACCACGCGCGAGGAGATGAAGTCGGGCGTAATCGAGGCCCTCGAGTCAAGAAAGACCGGTCTCCAGCTTCGATGGACCAGGTAACGCGACCCCTGAGGCGCCGCTGTAGGAAGCGGTCAAGGTCGCTGGATCGTGCGCCCCTTCTGACCGTCAGCCCACTCATCCTTCCCGAATCGGGCTAGGGAGGACGTTATGACGATAGTGGGGGTTCACGCAGAGGAAGAGTTGGTTGCCTTCCTTGTGCGCGTCGGCCCTTGCCTTGCAGAGCAAGCCTCGGGGGTACGCTGAACGTCCGATCTCCGGTGGACCGAAACCCGCTCATCTTAGTAGCCTCGTGGTCGGGGGACCGCCATCCGGCACCGGCAGTCAGGCACCCATTCTCGTTTCGTCGGTCTCTTTCTCCCCGTCAAGGTCGACCGATGACGAACGACGACACCCGAGTGCTCACGTCGTGGAAGGAAATTGCGTCCTTCCTGGACGTGACCGTGCGGACGGCGCAACTTTGGGAGAAGCAGCGTGGCCTCCCCGTGCGACGGATGCCGGGACGGCGCAGCCGGGTGTTTCTGCGCGTCGACGAGTACGAAGCCTGGCTGGGGGTCAGGCGGAAGCCGAGACGGGGGCTGGGCGGGATGGTGATCGCGGTGCTGTGGGGGGGGGGCGTCTGGTCCTGCCGGCGACGGCGAGCACTCCCGAGATCTGGCCGTGCCCGCAGCCGCGCCGCGGGGCAAACCAAGACTCGCTCGAACGACTTTTGCCGCCGCCACGGTAGCTCTCGTGCTCATCGTCGGGTCAGTCGCAGCGTGGTCGGGCCGCGATATCGCTCCGCCGGGTTTGCCGACCTGCGGCTACATCAGCGGAAACAGGCTCTGCATCCAGGATGCCGACGGTATGGAGCTTTGGATCCGGGAGTTCGAAGGCGGGATTGACGACTGGAGGTATCGCAAGCCGGACTCCCCGCCGTGGTTTATCGACATCAAAGGCGACGGCGTCGTCGAAGTGCTGTTCGCGCAGCGGCACGCCGAGCCCGCGGTGTCCGAGATCCTCTATTGCTTCACGGCGACCGGAGAGAGTTCTGGCGGTTCGTGCCGGGAGCGGACGTTCGCCACGAGAGCGAGGCGTTCACCAACGTCTACCACGTGCAGAACCTCGAGGCCGCCGACCTCGGCGACGGGCGCCGCGTGGTGGTCGTCGCCAGCACTCACTACCTCGACGAGCCCACCCAGATCGCGATGCTGTCGGCCGACGACGGGACGCTGATATCCGACTATTGGCATTCCGGGCACATCGGCACGGAGCACCCCGCGCTCCGGCTGGCCGATCTGAATAGGGATGGCCTCAAGGAGATCTAAGTGGCCGGCATCAACAAAATCCGTGGCCAGGCGACCCTGGTGGTCCTCGATCCGGATTCCATGCGCGGGGCGAGTGCCGAGCCGCGTGAAAAATAGCTTCTCGGTTTCCAGACCGGCGTCGAGCTGGCGCGCGTGTTCTTCCCGCGCAGCACGCTGAATCAGCGGATGGACAACGTCTACAACGCCGCGACCGGCGTCTTCCCGACCGGCGATACGCTCCGGGTCGGCGTGGCCGAGGACTACATGTCCGACTACGTCCCGGTCATCCACTACGACCTCACCGCCGATCTCGAGCTGATCGAGATCAACCCCTCGGATCTGTTCGAACAGGTGCATGACCGGTTGTATCGAGAGGAAGACGACGTCGATCTAACCGTCGAGGAGGAACTCGAGCGGCTGCGGCGGGAGGGGGTCGAAGTCGTCAAGCCGAGAAGAGATACTCGGCCGGATCGATGACCAACGACGATTGCGGGACACGCGGAAACGAAGAACCCGGGGTGCGTGGCCTCACTCCGCTGCAACCTCTTGGTGCTGCCGGACATGCGCGGCCGGTGGCAGGGTTCCTGACGAAGGTTGCGGTCTCGGCTCGGTCTATTCCTTCCTCCGAGGCTGTCGGATGTTCTTAGGCTCCGGCGGGCTTCAGGGACCAAATTTGGCTCAGGCAATCGCCTCGTAGCTTGTCCCTTGCAGCTCTCGATACTCCGGTGGCTCCAGTTGCAGCGGGTCCATGGGTGCCTGCCGCGGCGCCGGGAAAGCCCCTGGCTACCAGGCGGTGCTCCGACCTGCGGTCCATTCCTCGTGTCTCCGTTGCTTCTTGGCGCTCGATTTCGTCTGCGTTCGTGTCCTTTCACTTGCCTTCGCTTGCCCCCGCGCCTCGGTATTTCGCAAAGTCTTACAGACCCTTGGAACTCAAGCTTGGAGATGCCTAATGACGAGCGGGAGTTGCTCGACGTGTAGCAACTCGATCAAGACCTCCGAGATGCCGCAGCTTCTCTGCGGAGAGGCGGACGCGTCACACCTCAAGAGGACGCGCCTCGACGTGTTCGAGTTTGATAGGACGCCAAATACACGGATCAGCGACTTTGGACAACGGGCTGTGATCCGATGAGCTTCGCCCAACGGAATCGGCTGTTAGGGTCGAACAGAGGGCCATGCGGTTCATGGGAGTTGGCCAGCAGAATGGCCTTGCGGGGCGTTGTGGTCGTCCTGTTCGCGCAAGCGGCGACTGCCGGGAACTCTTCGCCACTGGTATCGAACTCTGTAGGGACCGAGCGGCCGAGCTTCTCGCTTCAACAGGCTCCAGCACGAATAGCGCACCCGATACTCTTTGTACACGGGATCGCCTCAAGTGGAGGCACTTGGGACTACCTTGTTTCGCAACTTGTTCACCGTTATCAGCTTGACCCAGCACTTGACGTTCGGGCGGCTTTTGACGCGAATCTGAACCTTGATGGTGACACCCGGAGCAATAACCTTGACGTCTGGGATGAAGAGTCTGGCACACCGAAGGGGAGCCAGGACATCAGCATCAACCTGAACCGAGGCAACAAGACCTCCAGCCTCCTGTACAGGTTGAACTTCAGAGTTGGCGGTGTCTTGCCGTGGGGCCCGGACCCGATCCGCAGCAACTCCGAGGCCATCATCAAGCAGGCAAAGGTTCTTGGCGAGGTCATGCACTTTCTCGTCAACGACTTGGGCCACGAAAAGGTGATTGTCGTCGGACATAGTATGGGTGGGTTGGCGGCGCGGATGTACCTTCAATGGGGGCGAACGGGTGCGCCCGGAAGCCTAGGGAGGTTCTGGGTTACCAAAAACCAAGTCGCGGACCACTATGTCGCGAAACTGGTTACGATTGGGACGCCTCACAACGGGAGCCTGGCGGCCGATTTCGGCTTGGTTACCGTCAACGACCCCACGAGTAACGCAGCCCGCGACCTGACATATGACTACAATTTGATCCCGATACCGCGAGATACGGGCAGCATTCTTGGCCCAGGGAATGGGGTCTTTCTCTATGGCGGGCCGGAAAGCGACGTACCCTCAATTCCGGTTCTTCAGTGGGGCTTCGAGTCAACCGATGTGGACAGCAATGGCCAACCGGTACCGGACTTCCCGGGGCTGAATCATCCAGCCGACCCACTGAAGGACAACTCGCTCATGCCGCTACCGTCGGACGTGGAGTACGTCTGGCTAGTCGGCGACCGGTTTGACAACCCAGACGGAGACGGCTTGGTGCGTGCGTCTCGACAGTATCTCTCCGCGCCCGGGGAGCAGCAGACGATCCAAGCGTGTCATGTAGACCTTATCCCGGACCCTGTCTGTAGCTGCGGACAAGTCGAGGCCGTGAGTCCACTTGTTGAGGCGCTCGACGAACCCGATTGGCAGGGGGCGGCTTGGCCGCTCAAGGTTGGGAAGCGAACCGCAGGGTTCACGACCTACCAGCAGATCGGCAACCCCACGGATGTCGATTTTTTCTCGTTTGAAGTGCGTGGTAACGGGGTTGCGGAGATTACGCTCGCCCCTGCCGCCGGGTTCAACTCTCTGAAGGTGCTAGACGATCTTGGGCAAGAAGTGACCGTGTCCAACCCGGCTCCGTGGACATATCGACTTGAGTTCAGCGAGGGAACTACCAAACGATATTACGTGAGAGTTGAAGGGAACGGAGTGGAGGCTCCGTGGGACGAAGCCTGCAACATCGACCCGAATGCCACGGGTGACTCCACTTTCTCTCCGTATTTTCTGACATTGGACTTGGACTTCTCGACGACGGTTCGGCTGACTTCTCCATCACCGGTGACGACGCTCGGCGGCACCGCCACACTCACGGCTGTCGTTTCAAACGCCAACGGCGGCCCCATTGGTATCGGTGAGGAGGTCGTTTTCTCTCCCATATACGCAGGTACATACCTAGGCTGCGTGATTCAGATGGGGTCGGGATGCCTGGCGACGACCAATTCCGCAGGGATCGCAGAGATCCAGTTCGCATCGAGTGCCGCCGGCGTGTTCGCATTCACGGCTACAGCATCCTCGGGCGGCTCAGACACCGCGACGATTACCGTCGCCCCCGGGCAGCTCGCCCTTTCTGCGAACCCGAACCCCGTGGACGTAGGTTCCGCTTCCCGCTTGGCCGCCAGCGTCTTCGAGGCAAGCGGCGCTCCTGTGGGCGCGGGGTTGCCGGTGACCTTCAGCACGACGCACTCGGGGTCTTTCCAAGGGAATGGAGCGAGTTCCCCATTCTCTCCCTCTACGGTCCTCACGGACGCAAATGGGGAGACATGGGTCAACTTCACCGGCTGGACGACGGGGCTCGCGAATCTGACAGTCTCGGTGCCCGGTGTGACCCCTCAGGTCCTTCCCGTTCAGATCAACCCGCTCAGCACCAACATCAATGTGTCGCTGGCAATTCAACCGCAACAGATTGGGCAGACCTCCTCGACATATCGGATCGAAGCACGAGTCACGGATCTCGCCGGAGTACCGATAGGCAACGAGCGGGTTGACTTCACTACGTCGGCAGGGACTTTGTCGACGGATTGGGATATCACGGGATCGTCCACGGGAACGGCAAGCACCAACCTGACGGTTACCAGCTCCGGGAATGTGTTGGTTACGGCAACCGCCAGGGGCGTTCCGGCGACAACGGTTTTCTACGCACAGGTCGGCGCTCCTCCCGGTAACACGATCACTCCGGTGCGGTCGTTCTCGCTCGGGACCGCCCATGTTTGGGGGCTGGAGTTTTCCCCCGACGGCAGCGTCCTGATAGCGGGGAATGAAAACCAAGTACTGACGGCGTGGAACACGAGCGATTGGTCGGAGAGGTGGTCGGTGACTGCCGAAGAAGACAACGGTGCGCAGGTGTCAATCAGTCCAGACAGCACGAAGGTCCTGTTCACGAATCGGGATGGTACGGAACTATTCCAGGTCAGTGACGGGGCACAGTTGTGTGGTGGAACGGTCGTTAATCCGATTGGGCGGGGAATCAAGGCGACGTTCACTTCAAACTCGACCTATATAGATACCGGCCGCGTAGAGCTCATGTTTCATAGCTCCTTGTGTGACACCGGGTTAACCAAGGACAACATTGATCCGGATCAATTCTGGGAGTACAGCCGCTTGGCTCACTACAGTGATGGACAAGGGACGAACCTGGTCGTCACGGTGTCGCGCGATGGGTTCCTCCATCGCTGGAACGGGTTCACCGGAAATCCCATTGGGTCGCCGATCTCCGTCGCCGGTGACGATGGTGGAGACGCCAGTTTCTCGTCCGATGGGAGCGCACTCGTCGCGCTCGGTTTCGAGACGGTAAAAGTTTTCGACACTTCGACGTGGAGCGCGCAGTCCTTCATCGCCGCCGCCCTTACCGACGAGTACTACGGAGCGACCTTCCTGGACAACGACACAAAGATCGCTATCGGGGCAGCTGGCAAGATGGAGATTCTCAACTATCCATCCGGGACAAGCTTTGCCGTTGCCAACATTCCTGGGTCTGCGTTGGAGATCGACTGGAACCCTTCCACGGAGGAGTTAGCTGTTGGTACCAGGGGCGGTGGTGTTCTCATTTTCAAGCCACTCGATTTCGACCCTCCCGTTATTACTCTCACATCCCCGCCGGGCGACAACTTCGCGACGAACATGGGGCAGTTGACGACTACAGGTACCGTCACGGACGCGTCAGGAATTGCCTCTTTCACGATCAACGGCCTGCCTGTTTCGCTGGATGCGCAGGGCGGATTCTCACACGATGTGAACCTCCTGCCGGGTCCGAACGTGATTACGTACGAAGCGACCGACACGCTGGGCCATACAGTAACGTTCCCGCTCAACGTCACATTACTCCTCGATACGACGCCGCCCGTCATCAGTGGCGTGGCGATCATGCCGCTTGCGGGTCCGGAAGGAACGCAATTCTCCATACAAGCTACAGTCGTCGACGGCGACACCGGCGTGGCGTCGGTAACCGTCCAGCCCCGAGATGCGACCTATGTGGCGGTAGGATCGCCTATTCCGATGGCGTTGCTCGGCGGCGGGACATACGAGGCTTCGTTCGATTCGACGGGGCTCGCGACCGGCTTCTACTCGATCGACATAACCGCCATTGATTCAAGCTCTCAGGCGAACGTAGGCAAGGCGATTGGAGCGGCGACGTTCTCCATCGCCGTACCTTGTTACACCCTGTCCTTGGGCCATATTGGTGACGGCGGCGATCCAACAGCAATGCCGATAGATCCACAGCTGTCAGATCACTGCCCGGTCGGGGAGTATGCAGGCGGACAGTCACTCGAATTGAAGGCGGGGCCAGCACCGGGGTGGACGGTTCGCCGTTGGAGTGGAACCGACGACGACGCAAGCAGGCAGCCAACCAATACTGTAACCATGCCGCTCGCTCCACACGCGGTTGTTGTGGAATACGTGGACTTGGACCATCTCTACTACGTGCTCGATGGTTTCGGAGAGGTGCACCCAGGCGGCGCCTCTTTCGCGCCCAACCCGCCGACACCGTTCTTCGGCACCGACTTCGCCGTCGACATCGAGCTCGCTCCGACCGGCTTCTACGTTCTCGACCTGTTCGGCGGCGTGCACGCTGGGGGCGGCGCGCCGCTCATGACCCCGCCGAGCGTCTATTTCGGGTTCCCCTTTGCAAGAGATCTCGAACTGGGGCCGAACCACTATTACGTCCTGGACAGCAACGGCGTGATGCACGGCGGAGGAGGCGCCCCCACCATTTTGGTAGCGAACATCCCACCGGATGTGGAGACGATCGACCTCGAGTTTTCCGGGTCGGGCTACTACATGCTGGACAACTACGGCACCATTTATCCGGTAGGCGGCGCAGCGCCGATCAGCCCGAGCCCACCGTACTTCGGGTTCGACACCGCAAGAGACCTCGAATTTGTCCCGACCGGCGGCGTGTACGTTCTGGATGGGCTCGGGGTCGTACACGCTGGCGGGGGAGCCGGTGTCGATCCGGCGACTGCGCCGCCGCCGTTCTTGGCCGATCTCGCCGAAGATCTCGAGATCGTTCCGACCGGCTATTACATTCTCGATGCCCACGGCGGCATCCACGCTGGTGGAGGAGCACCTCTCCTCAGCGGTCTCACGGTCTACTTTGGTTTTGACATCGCGCGCGATCTCGAATTGAGATAACGGCCTGCCGCCGGCGCTGCACGTCCGCTCGCTGCCACTGGCGATGGCCGAAGTTCTCGCCTCGATTCGTCCCGACACGCAAGTGTCGTGGGAAGAGATCCCGCGCGAGATTCCCGTCCGCATCACGGCGGACGCGGTGCGCGGGTGGGTCGAGGACCTGGCGTTCGAGGGTGAATTGAGCCCGGCGCGTCAGGTAGGGAGCAGGGCGGCCGCAACGGTGAGGACTTTCTTCGAATGACGCTCACTCCAACCCGAGCTGCACCCGCAGCGCACGGCCCACCTGCCGCATCTCGGCGGCGGTCACGACACCGGCCTTGTTGATGAGGCGCCTTTTGGAGACCGTCGTCACCTGATCGGCCATCGCCTTGTTCTTCTTGCGGCGAAGGGTCACGTAGGCTTCGCTGGGGTACAGGCGATCCACGTTGCTCGTCAGCGGAACGACCTGTACCCGATTGAGGTGCTTGTTGGCCGCGTCGTTGCTCACGATGACGGCCGGGCGCTTCTTACGCATTTCGCCGCCGGTTGCGTGCCCGGCGGCGATCCACCAGATGTCACCGCGTCGCATCAGCGTTCGCCGTCGTCGGCGGGAATGCCGCCGCTGCCGAAAACGTCCTCGGCGAGATCTTCGGTCCAGTCGAGCGCCTCTCGCTCGCGACTCTCGTCGGCCGCCATGTCGGCGTACTCAGCGTCGAGCGCCGTGCCGACCACGTGAGGCCGCACCAGCTCGGCGATAAACTGGCTGATGGCGCCCCTACCGATCACGCGGTGCAGTCCCTCGTAGATCTCTTCTTCGACGGTGATGGTCAGCTTCTTGTACATGTCCGTGAATACGTATTGAACACGTATTCACGATAGCATGGCGAGTCTCCTCGAGAGAATGAGACGGGCACGACCCCTCGATCCTCGTGTACTTTGTGACCTGTGAGCTTTGACCTCCAACCAGTCCTTGTGGGAGACCTCGTCGAGCTGCGGCCGCTTCGCCCCGACGACCACGAAGCCCTCTTCACCGTCGCCGCCGACCCCCTCATCTGGGAGCAACACGCTGCAAACGACCGCCACGAGAAGGCCGGCTTCCAAACCTTCTTCGAAGAGGCACTCAGCTTCCGGCGGAACCCTCGTGATCATCGACAAGAGCACCGGCGCCATCATCGGCTCCTCGCGCTACCACGCGTACGACCCCGACCAGAGCGAGGTCGAGATCGGCTGGACGTTCCTGGCTCGCTCGCACTGGGGAGGCGTCTACAACGGCGAGGTCAAGCGCCTGATGCTGGATCACGCCTTCCGGTTCGTGGACAACGTCGTCTTTCTGGTCGGGCCCGACAACGTGCGATCGCAGCGGGCCGTGGAGAAGATCCGTGGCGTCCGCGATGGGTGGCGGAAGGACGCGAGCGGGTTCGAAAGCTACCTGTATCGGATCACCGCGCCCGGTGCCGGGGACCGGTAACAGCCGCGGTGTGAGTTTTGGCCAGCCCTCTGTGCCGATGGTTGCGCGTCAGCGCTGGACAGCTCCCGCATCGATAGCTCCGCTCCCGACGTGCCCCCCTTGTAGGCGCTGCCCCTTTCCGTTAAGACCTACACCAGAGAGCAGCCACGTACCTCCCCGGCATCTCTGCACGGGCGAGATCTACGAGGCTCGGAGGGCATGCGCATGCAGAGCCGGCATCGAAACACCGTCGTCGTAGCCTCCCTGGTTCTTGCGCTGATGCACCCCGCCGGCGTCGTCGCCCAGGACGGATGGATCGAGGTTCGCTCAGAGCACTTCGCCGTTGTCAGCAACGCGGACGAGGACGACGCCCGTCGGATCGCCGCTTTGCTCGAAACCATCAAGCAGGTCTACGTGAACGCGCTGCCGGGTGTGCAGCCGCGGGTGGGGCCGCCGCTGGAGGTGTTCGCCGCCAAGGACCGCGACACCCTGCGCGAGCTGCTGCCGCGATTTGCCGAGAGGGACGCCCGCAACATGCCGCTGGGGGCTTATGTGCGTACCGGCGACAAGGACTTCATCGTCCTGCTCGAGGACGCACGGACCGAGAATCCCTACGAGACCGTGTTCCACGAGTACTTCCACTCGCTGGCGACGCCGGTGATCCCGTGGGCGCCGCCGTGGTTTCAGGAAGGAATCGCCGAGTTCTGGGGGCACACGATCATCAAGAGCGACTCGGTCGAGACGGGTCGGCCGAGCGAGCTGTCGATGCAGATCCTGCAGCAGGAGCGCTGGTTTCCGCTCGAAGAGCTGGTCGGGGCGAATCGTGAAGAAGTCGCGGCGATGTCTCCCCGGAGGACGGGCGTGTTCTACGCCCAGTCGTGGTTCGTCCTCCACTACGTGCTGCTGGGGGAACGAACCGGGCAGATGCGCGAGAGAATCACGCCGTACCTGCAGTCCATGATGAACGGCCGGGTGAGCGTTCCGGCCTTCGAGGCGGCGTTCGGCGCCGTCGAAGACGTCGAACGCGACCTGCGCCAGTACCTGCGCCGCACCCGGTTCCAGGCGCTCGAGATCGAGAGGCCCCAGGGCATCGACGGGGACAGCTACGCGGTGGCCGTCCTTCCTCCGGATCAGCTGCACGCCCGCCTGGGTAGCTACTTCGTGCACGGTGGGGACATCGAGGAGGGCAGGGCGGAGCTCGACCAGGCACTAGCCCAGGATCCCGACAACGCCCTCGCGCACGAGAGCCTCGGGGTGCTGCACTACCGAGCCGGCGAGCAGGAGCAGGCGCGAGCCAGCTTCGAGAAGGCGGCCTCGCTCAATGGCACTCTCCACCTGCCACATTTCTACCTGGCGCTGCTCGAGCCCCCAATGGCGAGCCTGGAAAGTGTGCAGCGGATTCAATCGCGCCTCGAGCGCGCCGTGCAGATGAACCCCTACCACGCGCCCCCGCTCTCGCGACTGTCGCTCATGTATGTCTACGAGCCGGCCCAGGTCGAGCTGTCGCTGACGCTCGCGCGCCGCGCCGCGGGCCTCAGTCCGACCGATCCCTACGCGCTGGTGGCGCAGGGAATCACGGCCAAGGCCAACGGCCAGATCCTCGAGGCGAAGGCGGCGCTCGAGGCCGCATTGCGGCTCGCGCCCAGCTATCAGGTCGCGCAAGAAGAGCTCGCGGAGGTGGAACGGATCCATCAGTTCCCGGCGAGCGGCACTTGGGCGTTCGAGGACCTGCAAGGCTGGCTGCAATTCGCGCCGGACGGCAAAGCCCTGCGCTGTGTATTCACGGCCGGGGGGCTAGCCCGCTACACGGGCCGGCTGGTCGGATCCGAGGTGACCTGGTCGATTCCCGGTGCCGACGGCGCGGTAACCGAGAGCACCGACAGTGTCGCCGCCTCCGGCGCGGAAATGCGCATCGACACCGGGCGCGATGAGCTCGTTCTGCGGCGAGTCGAGTTGTTGCCCGATGCGTGCGAGTCGATCCTGAAGTAGCTGAGGCTGGCTGCGCGGAGCGCCTCCGCTGGCTCCGTGAGCGCGATCAATCCGCCCGCTGCGTGCCTGCCCGGGTCCGTACGTGCGATCGGTCCGCCCGCAACGTGCCGCCGGGTCCGAACGCGCGATCAATCCGCCCGCAGCGTATCCGCCGGGTTCATCTGTGTCGCCTTGCCAGCCGGAATCAGGTTCGCCGCCAGCGCCACCGCGGCGAGCACCATTGGCACCCCGATGAAGGTCAGCGGGTCGGTGGCGCTGATACCGACGACCAGACTGCTCAGAAGCCGGCTGATCCCGAACGCTCCGAGCATCCCGACCAGGATTCCGGCCGCAACGATCCGCACGCCCTGGGTCACGATCATGCGGCGGACGGTGCCGGCCTCGGCGCCGAGCGCCATACGCAGGCCGATCTCCTGGCGGCGTTGCGACACGGTGTAGGCCATCACCCCGTAGATGCCGATGCCCGCCATCAGGAGGGCGAAAACGGCGAAGGCGATGAACAGCGTCAACAGTGCCCAGTTGCTGGCGGAGTTCATGTACTGGGCCCGCTCCATCGTTCGAATGGCGTCGACCGGCTGGTTCGGGTCGACCCGCCAGATGGCCTCGCGGATCGGGCCGGCCAGGTTGCCCGGGTCGGCGCTGGTGCGGGTCAGCAGGAACATGCGCCCGCGGGCTTCCTGCGCGTGAGGAATGTAGATGTTCCGCGGCGCGTCGAGGCCGTCGAGGGACTCGCGCGCGTTGGCGACGACGCCGACGATCTCGATCCAGTCCTCGTTGCCGACGATCTGCAGGCGACGGCCGATGGGGTCCTGGCCCTCGAAGTAGCGGCGGGCGACCTCCTCGCTGACAATCGCCACGGGGATCGACGAGGCGATGTCCGATCCCGAAAACACCCGGCCGCGGATCATCGGCAGGCCGAGGAAGCTGAAGTAGTCCGGCGAGATATTGATGAAAAGGCCGGTCGGTGCGGCGCGGCCTTCGGCGGTCTCACGGCCTTCGATGACGATCGAACGCAGCGATCCTTGCCCGGCGCCGGGGATGACGTTGGTGAGCTCGATGGTGCTGACCCCGGGAACCGCCGCCATCTCTTCACGCGCGCGATCGTAGAAACGCAGCCGTGATTCGGGCTCCTCGTAGTTGTTCTCGGGCAGGTCGATGCTCACCGTGAGGACGCCGGCCGGGTTGAACGCATACGGTCGCGTCTGCATGGCCATGACGGTGCGGGTCAACAGGCTCGCGACGATCATGAGCGTCAGAGCGAGGGCCACCTGGGCCCCCACCAGAACGCCGCGTGCCCGCTTGCCGGATCGGCCGCCGTCGCCGGAGCGACCGTCGCGCAAGGCGGCGACGGGGCCCGAGGAGGACGCCCGCAGGGCGGGGAAGAGGCCGAAGGCCAGCGGCGCCACCAGCGACACGAGCAGCGTGAAGCCCATGACCTTGCCGTCGAACTCGGCCATCAGGAAGACCTGCTCGACGCCCGCTGAAATCCAGATCAGCATCTCGATCAGGCCGTATGCGAACCCGAATCCGAGCAGCGCGGCGCCAACCGAGATCACCAGGCTCTCAGTGAGCAGCTGGCGCACCAGGCGGGTGCGCTTGGCGCCGAGCGCCGAGCGGACGGCGAACTCCCGCGCCCGGGCGGTGGCCCGGGCAAGCAGCATGTTGGCGATGTTGGCGCAGGCGATCAGGATGACCATGCCCACGGTCAACTGCAGCAGCAGCAGGATCGTGTTGCCCTCGTCGTCGATCAGGCCCTCCATGACCGGCGTCGACGCCAAGGCCCAGCCGCTGTTTTGCGCCGGGTATTCCTCCGCCAGATCGATGCCGATCTGGCGCACCTCGGCGGTGGCCATTTCGCCGGTGACTCCTTCGGCAAGCCTGCCGGACACGAACAGGAAGCGGGACGCCCGATCGGGGTTGCCGTTGTCGAGCACCAGGGGCGTGATTACCTGGGCTGTCGCGAACGAGGCGAACTCGAGCCGCGGATCCGTCACCCCGACGATCGTGTATTCGACGTTGTCGAGATTGATGGTCTCGCCGATCACATCGGCGCGGCGAGCGTACTGCTCCTGCCAGAATCCGTGCGTCAACATGGCCACCGGCTCGGCGCCCTGTCGATCCTCGCCCTCGATGAAGCTGCGACCGAGAATGGGCGGCAACCTCCAGTTCTCCGTCAGCCCGACCGTGAAGCGGATACCGCTGATCCGCCGGGGCTCGTCGAGACCGGTCAGCACCCACTGGGCGCTCGATAGCGCCGCCGTCGACTCGAAGCTGCGCGACCGTTCGACCAGGTCGAGGTAGTCGGCGGCGGAGAGGCTACCCTGGGTGATGTCCAGCTCGGCGTTCGCCGATCGGATCAGGTGCACGGTCTCGGAGTCCTGCATCGGCAGGTCGGCGAAGACGATGACGCTCACCAGGGAGAAGATCGCGGTGTTCACGCCGATGGCCAGCGCCAGCGTCAAGGTGGAGACGATCGCGAAGCCTGGGCTGTTCCACAGGGCCCGCAGGCCGTAGCGTAGGTCTTGGGTGAGCAGTTCCATGGCGGTTCTCCGATCCGGACGACGGTCATCGTTGCGGGCTTGGTAGCGAAGGGCGATGGCGGCGGGAATCGAACGCCAGACCTGGCGCTGGTACCAGCGCCGGGCGGCGGGGAGCGTGCCCGCTCGGTAGTGGAACCCCTCCTCGAGATCGCCCAGATGCTGCTCGCGGTAGCGGTCGGGGAGCATCATCGCGAGCAGTCGGCGGGAAAAGCGGGTATGAGTAATTGCCTTGAGGGCTTCTACGAGTGGTGAATGCCGGTTGTTTCAAAGACGATCGCCTCCGACACTTCGCCACGATCGTAGGCGGCCGTCGGTAGCTCAGCGTGACGGGTCAGCGTCCGGCGGTGAACGTGGCGTCGAGCACGATCCGCACGCCGACCGTGAAGCCGTGGATGTCGCTGAGATCGATGTCGGGACGGTCCAGGGAATAGAAGCGGTAGCCCGCGTAGAGCTCCGTATTCCAGCCTTGGATACTCTGTCCGAAGAAGAGCCCCATCGTTGTGGGGCGGTCGCCGACCGCCGTGATGTTCTCCGAGCGCTGGTAGTCGAGGGCGAGCTTCGTTTCTCCCCAGGACAATGCCTGCCGGCGCCAACCGCCGCGGATCGAGAATCCCGACGAGCTCGGATCGGAGCCGGCCAGCTCCCGGACGAAGTCCTGAGACACGCCGCCAGCGATGAAGCTCAGGCCGGTCGGGCGATGGAGGACCCCGAAGCCTCCGTCGATGCGCTTGTCGATCCTCCCTCCCTGGGGGTTGCTCTGGACCGAGGTCACGCCGTTGAGATCGAAATCACCTAGCTGACCGTTCCAGCGCAGCGCGACGGCCGCGTAGCTGTTCTCGCCCACGTTCCCGGACAGGCGGAATCCTTTCCACGCCGGCAGATCGTAGCGGAGCCGGCCGATCAGGTTGATCGCCTCGAGGTCGAAGAAGGCGCCCGCGATCGACTGGTCGGACAGCGCGCCGGTGCCGGCATCGACGAACTTGAGCCCACCGAAAGCCCCGCCCGTCGAGAGCATGTTGTACGGAAGCATGCCGACGAGATCGAGGTCGGCCAGGAAGAAGGCGGACGACAGGCCGTTGCCGAACGACACTTTGCCCCAGCGCTTGCTGTCGACGGTGAGCTCGAAGTATCGGGCACCCGTACTGAATCCGGGGGTCGGGTTGTCCTGGCTGGCCGCCGTCGCGGAGTTGGCGCGCAGCGCGATCTCGATGTGCCCGCCGATGGTCAGGTCGGAGCTGACGTCCTTGTATCCCTTGATATAAGCGAAGGTCGGGATATTGCCGTTGTCGACGAAGTAGGCCTTGGTCGCGCTGCCGTCGTTGGCGGTATTCACCGCCCGGTTGATGTGTCCGCCGACCGAGATGCGGGTGCCCTGTGGGGTCGTCGTGACCTCGGGTTGGCCTTGTTGCTGCGGCGGTGGCGGCGCCGGCGCCACCGCCGGTGGCACCGGCATCCCCGGCGGCGGCAGGGGTTTCGACAACGGCGACCCCTGGCGAGACGGACCAGGAGCCGCCGCCTTGTTCCCGACCTGTCCACCGTCGGCCCAGACGGGCGCGACGAATGAGAGGGGCAGAAGCGCGAACAGGACGCGCGACCATGTCTTCTGGGCGATCACCTCTCGTAGACGATCCGGCCGTTCAACATCGTCGTGAGAACGTTGGTGTTCCAGATCTCGTCCGGCGTGAGCTCGAAGATGTCCTGGTCGAGAACGATCAGGTCGGCGCGCTTGCCGACCTCGAGCGAGCCGATCTTGTCCTCCAACCGCAGCTGATAGGCGGCGTCGATGGTGTAGGCGCGGAGGGCTTCCTCGAGGGTGATCACCTCGCTGAGCGGTGGCATGTGCTCGTCGGTGTCGGGCGTGCTCCGGGTCATGAAGACGGTGATCTGCTGGAACGGCTCGATGGGCGAGGTCGGCCAGTCGGCGCTCGCCGTCAGGCGCACGCCCAGGTTGATGAACGATTTCATCGGCTGGAAGTACTGCAGCCGTTCCTCGCCGAAGCGCGCCGGTAGCGCGCCGGCGTTGGGCTCCGCGTTCCGTAAGCCGTACGTGTTCGCGATGATGTCCAGCTCGGCGTAGCGGGGCAGGTCGTCGGGGTGCACGAGGCCGGTGTGGCCGGTGCTGAGCCGAACTTCGTCGTAGCCCGCCTCCCGGACCGCTTGATAGGTGTCGAGCGCTTGGCGGGTGTTCTTGTCGCCGATCACATGGGTGTGGATGTCGTATCCCATCTCGGCCACGGTGAGCGCCGCATCACGCTGGGCTTCCGGCGAGTACGGCACCTCGCCGTAGAAATCGGGTCGGTCCGCGTAGGGTTCCAGCAGCGCCGACGTGTACCCGTCGGGCGAGCCGCCGTGCAGCTTCAGCACGTTGATGTTGAACATCTCCGAGGAGTAGCGCGGCCCGTAGGTCCGCAGTACCTCGATCGCTCCCGGGAGGTGCCGTTCGCGCTGGGTGAGCGCGGATCCGACGATGCGAATCTGCAGCCGCCCCGTGTTCTCGAGCTCCTCGATGACCGAGAACATCATCTCCTCGGTACCCACCGGCGTTCCGGGATCGTAAACGGCGGTGATGCCGAGCGACGAGAGGCTGCCCAAGATGGCGTCGGCCTGCGCCATGGCGCCGTCGCGGGTCAACAGGTTCAGCTCCACGAGGGAGTACAAGACGGCGGCCGAAGACGGAATATTTCCGGTCGGCTCGCCGTTCTCGTCGCGCTCGAACGAGTCGATCGGATCCGGCTCACCCGCCCGGATGCCGAGCGCTTCGAGGCCGGCCGAGTTGATCCAGCCGCCGTGGCCCGTGCTGGCGACCATCAAGAAGGGTCGATCCGAGACGATCTCGTCGATGCGCTCCTTGGTGATCGGGACGGTGTTCTCCTGCGCACCGTTGAACGTGAAGAACGGCCCATCCGGGTTGTTCTCGACGTATTCGCGCGTCTCCGCGAGCATGACGTCGGCGTCCTGCGAGAAGGACAGCACACCGCCCGAAGAGATCGCCATGCTGGCCAGCGGATGATCGTGCGTGGTGATGAGCCCCGGCATCAACACCTTGCCGGCCAGGTCGACCTCCTCGGTGTCGTCACCGACGAAGGCTGCCGCGCCCGCGTTGTCACCCACGTAGACGATGTCGGTTCCCGCAACGGCGACGGCTTCTGCCCATGGCTGTGCGTCGTTGGACGTGTACACCTTGCCGTTCGTGAACACGGTGTCCGCCGCCGTCCCCCCGCTGTCTCCGGGAGCCGCCGTATCGGATGTTGTCGAGCAACCGGCGACGAACAGCAGCACGGCCGCGGCGGTCAGTGCCCGGAAGCAAGGGAAGGGACGTCTCGGACGTTCGTTGCTCTTCACTTCGTTGCTCGTCATTTCGATCCTCTTCATTTCGATCCTCTTCGTTTCGATCCGCTTCATTCCGATCCCCTCCTTGGGCCTCTCGGAGTGAATACCCCGGCTCAGGAGGGAAGCAGCAGCGTAATACCGAACTTGATGAATGCGTCGGCGCCGCCCTTCGGTCGCGCCACATTCCAATAGGGGCCGATGGAAAAGTCGACGCCGTAGCCGTCGCCGACGGTGACCGTCTTGCTGACCGAGAGCCCCAGCGGCACGTTCCAGCGATTGTCGGATTCGGCTTTCCAGTCGGCGGTGATGGCCGCGTTGTATCCGATCGCCATGCCCGGTACCGCTTCGACGTTGTAGAACACCATCGGCTGGACCAGGAAGGTATTGAAGGTGCCGTCGAACGCCCAGGTGTTGCCGGTGATCACGGCCAGCGAGGTGTTGGTGCTCAAGCTGCCGACCACCACCCCGACCGGGCCTGCACCCCAGCCCGGTCCGCCGAGCTTGGAGTTGGTACGGCTCTTCCAGGTGAACTGCGGGCCGGCGCCGAACTTCCATGCGGAGGTCGTCTTGGGAGAAACGAAGAACTGCGTCGCGATATCTCCCAGGCCCCAGGTGGTGGCGTCACCCGGCGGCAACGGTTCGCCGATCGGCGGCAGGTCGGCCGAGGGCGCGGCGCCGATAATCGGGATCACGCCGCGCGCGATGAAGTTGAAGCTCTCGAACGAGATCGCCTTCACCGGCTGTATCTGGAACTGGTAGCTGACCTCGTCGTCGAGGTCACCGGTGCGGAACAGAATGTCGTTGTCGGTCATCACGGCCGCGATGTTGGCGAGCGGGTCCTGCAGCTTGCGCGCCATCTCGGCGGCGGCATCGGCCGATTGGGCATCCTGCGCCATGGCCGGGGCGGCGATGGCGGCGACCGTGAGGATCGTGGTGCAGAGAATCAGAGGCTTCTTGATCATTACGAATGGCTGCGGGGGAGGTCTGGATCGACACACCAACCCTGAGTCGATCGAGGTGGAAAACACGCATGTCGGGGAGCCGGTGAACGAGCGAGGACTCGCCTTCGACTCGCGTGCCCGTGAGCGAGTCTCCAGCTCCTGAGACAAATAGTTACAGCGGCCCGAGGGAGTGTCAACGACAGGTCGTCGCCAGGTACGAGGGCGAGTCCACCCACGTGGACGCGGCCGGCGCGTCAGCCTTCCAGCAGGCTGGCGCCGAGGCACTCATCGAGATTCAGCGCCGGTACGCAGCGTGTCGCGCCCGCGGCGACGGCTGGTGACCGCGAGCGACCTGGACTAGTATCGCCGAAGCCTCGAGAGCAGGATAGCGCTGCTGCAGCCGATCCGCGATGTCGAGATTCTCGAGGGCGACCTGGGCGGCGGTCTTCACCTACGATGCCGACATGCGGGACGAAATGCTGCCCCGCAGGCAACTGCCACGAGTATCGGCATCGCGACGATCGCATGGATCGACGAGCTACCCGCCTCGGGTGTCGGCTTCGAGCCGCCCGTTCTCGACCCCGACGGCGTCGAATACCGCTGGACACGACGCTGGGCCGCGCTACCGCTGAACGCACAAGGCCGGAACGCCGTCGTGCGAATACGGGCGATCCATCCCGACATCGATGAGCGTGCCGTGGACGTGGACTTCTTCTGGGGCGCTGAGCTGGTCGGCAGTGTGTCGTTGACCACCAGCGATTGGCTGGAGGCCGCGTTTCGACTTCCGGTCGACGCCGAGGAAGCCGGTGTCCTGTCGCTGCGCGTCAGCCACACGTGGAGCCCCCTGCGAGCCGGAGTCTCGCAGGACGTGCGCGAGCCGGGCGTGGCGTTTGCCGGAGTGTCTTGGCGATAGATAGAAAAATCGCCGTTGCAGCGAAGGTCGCGCAAAGATGGCCGGCGCTCGCGGCGTGTCAGCTTTCCAGCCCCATCCGCTGCAGGAGGTTGCGGAACCGCGGGTCCGACCGGAGCGGGTCGTACTGGGGGTCGACGGCGATCCACACCAGCGCCCGGGTGCGCTGCTCGAAGGCGAGCTCGAGCCGGCGGATGGCCTCGTCGATGTTGCCGATGAAGGCGTTTTGCGCTGCCAGGCTGGTGGGTTGGACGCGTGGGTTGTCCTCACCTTCGCGGATCCAGGCGCGCATCAGCCCGTCGTAGCCGGAATCGTCGAAGCCGGTGCTCAGCGCCGCACCGAGCTCTTCGCTCAACATCGTGTGCGCCTTGATGAGCTCGTTCGCGGACTCCGCCAGGCGGCCGGACTGCTGCAGGCTGATGCCGAGGAACATGTGTGCCCACCAGAAGTCCCGGTCCCGGTCCAGCAGGGCTCGGTAGGCCTCGATCGAAGCGTCGTAATCTCGGGCGAAGTAGTCGGTGCGGGCCAGCTCCAGCTTGACGAACAGCGACATCGGATCGAGCTGCTCGGCGCGGGATAGCTGCTCGCGCGCCTCCTCGATTCGCCCCTGCGCCCATAGCAACCCGGCATAGCGCTGTCGGATCGCGGCTGAGTTCGGGGCCAGGGCCAGCGCCCTGAGAAAGGACGCCTCGGCGCCGTCCCAGTACCAGTCGAAGAAGAAGCGCACCTGGGCGAGGGCGGCGTGGGCCTCGCCCAGCGTCTCGTCGAGATTCAGCGCCGTTTGCGCCGCGTGTCGCGCCCGCGGCATGTTCTCGTTGCTCGGCAGGCGGTACACGTAGGCGTTCGCCAATCCGGCCCAGGCGGCGGCGTATCCCGGGTCGATCTCGACCGCGCGACGGAAGGACTCGATGGCAGATACGTTCCGGCCGGCCGCCGCCCAGTAGCGGCCGTCCAGGTAGGCCATCGAGGCTTCGGGATCGACCGCGCGGGTGGCGTCGAGGTGCGCCTTTTCCTCGGCACTCAGCTCGACGCCCAACCGGGCGACGACCGCCTGGGTGACTTGGGCTTGAAGGAGCTCGATGTCGGCGGCGTCCTCCTCGTAGATCTCGGCCCAGAGCTGGGCATCCTCCACGGCGTCGTACAGCCGCACGGAGAGCCGCACCTGCTCGCCCTCCAGGAGCGAGGCCTCGACCAGCGCCCGGACGCCGAGTCGGCGGGCGAGCTCCGGTAGCGCCACGCCGCGCCCGTCCAGCGCGTTGACCGATGAGCGCGACACGACCTTGAGGGCCTCGACACGGCCCAGCTCGGTGGTCAGCTCCTCGGTCATGCCGGCGGCCGCGGTCTCGCGGGCCGGATCGCCGGTGAGGTTGGCGATCGGCAGGACGGCAATCGAATCGAAGCCCGGCGTGGGATCTCCGCTCAGCGAGGAGCCGCTGAGTGCCGCCCCGAGCACGACGGAGGCGATCCCGACCAGGGCAGCCCCGACGCCGATCGAGGTGCGTCGACGCCGGCGCGCTCCAGGCGCGGCCAAGCCCCCGGTCATCAGCAGAAGGGCGCTTTCCAGCAGCAGTTGGGCGTCCTTCAAGTCGCCGATGCGCCGCCGCGGGTTCTTGTCGAGCATCTGGTACAGCAGGACGCGGACGCTCTCGGGGACGTCCTCCGGGACGTCCTCCCATTCGGGCTCGCGCTCGATGATCTGATCGAACGTGGCGGCGATCGAGGACGCCTGAAAGGGTCGCTTCCCGGTCAGCATCTCGAACAGAATGCAGCCCACCGCCCAGACGTCCGAATGACGGTCCAGCGGTTCGCCGCGCACCTGCTCGGGGCTCATGTAGACGGGGGTGCCGGCGACGGAAATGTCGGTTGCGGAAGCGGCTACGGACCGGGCGCCCCGGACGACTGCGGCTTCCGGCGGATGGGTGGCTGCGTCGGCAGGGGCGGCGGCGGTGCCGCTGACAACGGCGGCCTGCTCGCGAGGCGCCAGGCCGGCTTTTCCGGCAACCTCGAGCGCCGGCAGGTCGAGGGCGGCAGCATCGATCTCGGCGGTCGGTGCGTCGGCCGATACTGGCGGGGAGGCGAGGGGAGCGGTCGATGCGATCGCCGCGCCGGCTCCCACGACGCCCGTCGACGCTGCGGCGATCCGCTCGAAACAACGCCCTTCCGGGTCGTCGCATGTCGCCAACCCGAAATCGAGCACGCGGGCCCGGCCGCGCTCGTCGACCATGATGTTGCTCGGTTTCAGGTCCCGATGCAGGATGCCGTGGCCGTGCGCCTCGCTGACCGCGGCGGCGATCTGCGCTGCGATCTCGAGCGCCTCGCGCACAGGTATCGGACCGTCCTCGAGCACCTTCGCCAGCGACGCGCCGTCGACGATCTCCAACACCAGGAACACGGTGCCGTCGACCTCTTCGAGCCCGTGGATCGCGCCGATGTTCGGGTGCGCGAGCTGGGCGACCAGCCGGGCCTCGCGCCGCAGGCGCTCCCGGCTCGCTGGATCGTCGGAGAAGCGACGATGGAGCACCTTGAGCGCGACGTCGCGCCCCAGGCGCGTATCGCGGGCGCGGTAGACCTCGCCCATGCCGCCGGCGCCGATGCGCCCGATTACCTCGTATTGGTTCAGTCGGGTTCCGATAGCCATGGTCGGTCTCTGCCGAGTGGTTCTCCTGTCTAGGGGTACAGGAACCGCGCCCGAAGGGGCTCACCGAGAAGGCGCCGCCGTGAAATGTGTCAGGCGGGTGGCGTCGTCAGCGGGCCGCGAGACCTGCGCGGCGGGCCGTCGCATTGGGCCAGAGTAGGCGTGGCCGAGGATCAGCCGCATCGACCCGCTCGCCTGACCGGTGCGATCGGAAGCCGTTGGCGACGGTGCCGGCTTGCTAGTTGCCGTACCCGTCGGGCAGCGGAAACTGCAGGCTCTTGTCGACGTTCGCGAAACGGCCCGGGTGAAGGTAGGCCAGCAGCGGCTCATTGTAGATCAGGTCCTGGTCGTCGACGTCCACCTGGCGCAGGTAGCCGACGCGGGCGTGCGCCGCGACGATCTTGCCGATGATCAGGCCGTACTCGCCAAACCCGTCGACGATCCGGTCCAGCTGGCATTCGAGGAACAGGTAGCCGTCTTCGACCAGCTCGCCGTCGATCGTCGTGGCCGGGAAAGTGGGGATTGCCCCGACGGAAGGCTTGCAGTCGCTCTCGCCGTCCCGGGGGGCGGCCGCCAGGCTTGTAAGCACGATCTGGCTCGAGCGGGGGTAACTGACGGTGAAGGCCCCCTCGCGCTCGGCGTTGCCGTAGGTGTGGTGGCGCGGCGTACAGACGAACGAGAAGTACCCCGAGAAACCGAGCGCCGTCGCCATGTGCTTGGGCGCCAGGTCATAGTCGCCGTTTTCCTCCCGCGTGCCCACCAGGATCAAGGGTGCGACGGTGTAGCAGCGGTCCCAAAGGGCGGGGCCGAGGTCCAGCGGCGTGACTCCGGAAGGCAGTCGGGCGTTCATGCGCATCGCTCCGGTCTCATAGTTCGTCCAGCAGGGTGTCGAGGATGTCCTTCATGCTCTGCCGATCGGCAGGATCGAGGATGTTCAGGGCGGGCAGGCCGGAGAGCTTCTTCACCAGGTCGATGCCGGCCTCGGTGCTCGTCGCCAGGCCGCAGACCACGTCCGGCTCGCGATCGAACGCCTGCATCACCCCCACGACCGAGTACGGGTCCGCGGCGCACAGCACCATGCAGCGGACGTGCTCGGCCAACGTGTCGCACGCCGTCGCCCCGTTGTAGGGCTCGAGCGGTGAAGCGCCGGCCTCGGCAACGACGACGTCAGCTTCGATGGCCGCCATCCGGCGCACCAGGTAGTCGAGCGCGGCCGCATACTCCTGCTGGGAGCAGACGGTCGACGGCAACCCGGCGTCGACGAAATCGAGAATGTGAGCGGCGCCGGCGTCGCGCATCGACAGGACGTCCCGGTAGCGTCCGGCGCCGGTCAGCTTGGCGCCGATGACCGCTCGGCCTTCCTCGAACAGCAGGCGGGTGATGACGCGGGCCGCCGTCGTCTTGCCCGCGGCCATGGAAGTTCCGACGACGAGCACGAGAGGGTGCCGGAAGACGTGCTCTTCGGCCTCGGGGACGAATTGCCTCATCCGTGCCGCGGATCCGTCGAGATGAACGTGGCCGCGGTAGTCGAGCCGGGTGAGGGGCGGCAGGAAGGTCGAGAGCGAGGTCGCTTTGCCGAGCAGGCCGGCCCCGGTGAGCATCTCGAGGCGCCCGTCGGCGCCGACGTCGCGCCAGCTCCCGACCACCTCGAGGGTTGCACGTCGATCCCCCAGGGCTCCGATGACGTGGTCGCCGGGGACCACCTCGACCATACGACCGGTATCGAGCTCGACGGGGATTCGCGCAGGCTCGGCGACCTCGCCAACGACGTAGTCGCCGCTCTCCCACGCCTCGCGACTCAGGTTCCGCAGCTCGAAAGCGCGGTCGCGAAGCCCGGTGATCCTCGTGAGCGATGTGAAGAAGTGCTTCGCGGACACCATGGCGTCCCCCTCAGGTCCAAGGTACCAGGAATCGGCACCTCGAGTGGGCCGGGATTCCTGGCCACGTGTGCTGACTCGCCGTTGGCGGGTGAGCCGGATCCGAGCGGGGTGCGGACCGATACGGGCCGGCTCGCTGATGCCGGCCTCACGACGCCGCCGGCCGGCCGGCCCATACCTGTCCCACGAGCCAGGGAACCAGGCTCATGCCGAGAATCAGCAGCCACCCACTCGGTCCCGGGTTCGTCGTGTGCAGCACGGTGTTCAAACCCGGGAGGTGCACGGCGGCACCGATGAGCGCTACGCACAGCGCCAACGCGCCCCAGACCCACGGATTCCCGACGATGTCGTTGCGCAGGAGCGAGCTACCGCGGTCGCGGAGATTGAACACGTGCCAGAGCTGCGCCAGCGCCAGGGTGGCGAACGAGACGGTGACGGCCTCGGCGGCGCTGAACCCCAGCCAGGAGATGGCCATCCCGAGGGCGATCAGCACCGAGATGGTGATCACCAGGCCGTAGGCGGCGATCGACATCCAGTGGCTCCGCGTCAGGATCGGCTCGCTCGGGTCGCGGGGAGGCGCGTCCATCAGGCGCGGGTTTCCTTCGCCCAGCGCCAGGGCCAGGGCCGGAAAGACATCGGTGACCAGGTTCAGAAAGAGAATTTGCAGCGGCAGCAAGGGCAGCGGCAGGTCGAGCCCGATCGCCCCGGTGACGATGAAGATCTCGCTGACGTTGCAGGACATCAGGTAGAGGACGAACTTACGGATGTTGCCGAAAATGACCCGCCCCTGATGCACCGCCGCGACGATCGAGCCGAACGCGTCGTCGGTCAGCACCATGTCGGCGGCTTCCTGCGCCACCTGGGTGCCGCGCAGGCCCATGGCGATACCGATGTCCGCCTTCTTCAACGCCGGCGCGTCGTTGACGCCGTCGCCCGTCATGGCGACGACCTCGCCGGCCTCCTGGTGCATGGCGATCAGCCGGAGCTTCTGCTCGGGGCCGACACGGGCGAAGATGTCGGTTTCCCGCAGGTGGTCCAGGCTGCCTTCGGCCGCGATGTCGGTGCCGACGACGGCTGTGGCGGCGTCGTTGCCCGTCATGCCGACCGCCGCCGCCACGAAGGCCGCGGTCGATGCCTGGTCCCCGGTGACCATGACCACGCGGATGCCTGCCGCGCGGCAGGCGGCCAGGGCCCGGGTGGCCTCCCGTCGTGGAGGATCGATCAGCGCCACCAGCCCGACGAACGTCAGCCCTTCGTAGGGATCCTCGTCGAGCGTGGCGGCCTTCTTCGTCGCCAGGCCGAGCACGCGGAAGCCCTGCGCGGCCAGCGCGTCGTTCGTCGCGTCCCAGGCCCGGCGGTCGTCGTCGGTGATCGCCCGCGCTCCCGCCGCCTCCAGGATCGCGTCGGCGTGCTCGAGCAACGGCTCGGCCGCCCCCTTCACGGCGACGTGGATCTCGTCGCCGACCCGGTGAAAGGTCGCCATCATCCGCAGGGCGGCGTCGAAGGCCTCTTCGCGCTCCTCGGGACACTCGGCCAGCAGCTCGTTTCGCTCGATGCCCGCCAGCGCCGCGGCCTCCAGCAGGGCGACCTCGAGCGGATCGCCGGTGCCTTCGATCCGCCCGCTCCGGCGGCGGATGGAGGCGTCGTTGCAAAAGGCGGCGATTCGGAGGCTCTTCGCCAGGAGGGGTTCCCGCGAGACGTCGACGGTCCGCCCGTCGAGCTCGTGAGTCCCGGCGCTCGTGATCACGCGGCGAACCGCCAGCCGGTTCTCGGTCAACGTTCCGGTCTTGTCCGTCAGGATCAGCGTCGTTGCGCCGAGGGTCTCCACCGCCGACAGCCGGTTGATCAGCGCGTTGCGGCGCGCCATGCGCCACATCCCCCGGGCCAGCGCGATCGTCGCCACGATCGGCAGGCCCTCGGGGATCGCCGCGACCGCCAGGGCGATCGCCGTCTGCACCATCAGCAGCGTGTCCTTGCCCGCGGCTGCCCCGACGACCGCGGCGCCGATGGCAATGAACAGCGTGGCGACGATCAGGCGGCGGCCGAGCTCGTCGAGCCGTTCTTCGAGGGGGGTGACCTCGTCTTCGGCGCTGGCGACGAGCTCGGCGACGCGGCCGAGCTCCGTGCTCATCCCGGTGGCTACGACCACGCCGACTCCCGCCCCGTGGGTCACCGTGGTCCCCTTGAAGAGCATGCTCGCGCGCGCGTGCAGCGGCGTGTCGGCTGGGTGGGGTGTGCAGTCTTTGGCGACGGGAAGAGACTCACCGGTGAGGATCGACTCGTCGGTTTCGAGCTGCGCCACCTCGACAACTCGAAGGTCGGCGGGAATGCGGTCGCCGCCCTCGAAGAGCACGACGTCGCCGGGCACGATCCGCTCGACAGGCAGGAGCTTGTCCTGCCCGCCCCGGCGGATGCGCGCCTTTTCTCCCCCGAGCCGGCGTAGTGCCTGCATCGAGCGCGCCGCGCGCAGCTCCGCCACGAAGCCCAGCGTCGTGTTGATCGCCAGCACGGCGATGACGGCGGCGCCCTCGATGACCTCGCCGAAGGCAAAGGAAACCAGGGCGGCGATTCCCAGCAGGGCGACGACGAGGCTCTTGAGCTGGCTGGCCAGGATGAGCCACCAGGAGATGCCGGGCGGCTCGCGCAGCAGATTCGGCCCGACCGAGGCCCGCCGGCGTGTCGCTTCCTGCTCGGACAACCCCTCGGTCAGGTCGACACCGAGGATCCGGACAACCTCGGCCGCAGGTTTCGTCCAGGCCGAATCGATGGAGTAGGCGTTCATGTCGCCGCTTCCACGTCGCGTGTCGTTCGCGCTCGCTGCGGGCGCCGCGCGAGCCGCGAGGTCCCGCCGGAGTCTCGAGAAGATTGAAACACGATCTTCGCGACGGCGTCCTCTCTCACGGCGCCCGTCTCACATGAGGTGAGGCTGCCCTTCTTTTCCGTTTTGTAGAAATGACCACTAGAATGGCCAGTATGGCGAAACGCATGACGGCAACGGAGATCAAAGCGAAGATCCTGGCCGTGCTGGATGAGGTCTCAGCCGGCGAGGAGGTGGAGATCACGAAGCACGGGCGCTTGGTGGCCCGCCTCGTCCCGGCAGCGGGTCCGGGGGCCTTGCATGGTCGACTGGCCGGGAAGTCGCGCAGCGTCGGCGAGGAAGACGACCTCTTCACGACCGGGCTCTCGTGGGACCTCCCGTGACGACCGTTCTTGTCGATACCCACGTGTTGCAATGGTGGTCGGCGGAGCCGGAGCGAATCGTCCCTTCGGCGACGGCGATCCTGTCCCTGGTGACCAAGGATCGCGGCCTCCTCGATCATCCGAGCCGGCGGCCTGCCGCCGTCTGGTAGGCCGCAAGAATCGTCAAGTCTTCCCGGCGCCGAGGGTGATAGGTTGCGGCGCATGGAACCCCGACGCGAAGGAAGCGGGATCAGCGAGGTGCGCTGGCTGGAGCCCGCATTCGTGCATACGACCGACCGGGTCGAGGCGGAGCTGCATCGTGCCTGGTCGTTGGCGGACATGGCCGAGGTTACAGGCTACTCGCCGTTTCACTTCCACCGGGCCTTCCGCGCCGCCGTCGGCGAGACGCCGACGGCGTTCGTCGAGCGGCTGCGACTCGAGCGCGCCGCGCTGCTGTTGCTCGCCAGCGACACGCCGATAACCCACCTTGCCTGGGACGTCGGGTTCCGCAACCCGGACGTGCACGTACACCTTCCGGTGCGCGATACCGAAGCGGCGCCCGCACCGGTGTGCGGTTCAGCTCCGATTTCGAGCCGCAGGGACTGATGATGAAAGTGATGATGCCGCTGTTCAAGGGCAAGGTGCGCGAGCGGCAGGAGGGCGATTTGCGGCGCTTCAAGGAGCTGGTGGAGGCCGAAGCCGGCTGACGGCGAGCCGAAGGGGCCGCCGCCGGCCGCCGACGTCCGCCGCCATCAGAGCGCCTGCCCGTTGAACGTCCGGATGGCAACGGCGTACGCTCGTTCCATGGAGCTTCGATCGTTCGCGCTTTCATCGGTTGCCGCGACGTCGTGTGCCGTCATCCTCGTCGCGGGCGGGTGCTCGGGCCGCGCTTCGGAAACGGGCGGCGACGACGCCTGGGTGGGCACGATCACGTCCGAGGGTGACGTGACCACCGTCGTGACCGAGTCGGGCTCCGTCTGGGGAGGCTCGGCGGAGCTCGTCGAGGAGGCGTCGATCGGCGTCGATGCCGGAGACGAGGCGTACATGTTTGCCCGCATCGGCGCGCTCGCCGCCGACGACCGGCACATCTACGTCCTCGAGCGGAGCCCGCCGGTCGTTCGGGTCTACGACCTCGACGGCGTGCACCTCCGGAACATCGGCCGGGAGGGGCAGGGCCCCGGCGAGTTCTCGTTTCCGTCGAGCCTGGTGATCATGCCGGACGGACGGCTGATGGTTCGCGATGACGACAACGCCCGCATCAGCTTCTTTTCCGCGGACGGCGAGCTTCTCGACAGCTGGCCGCTTTCGGGCGGCTTCGGGACGTCGCGGGCCTCCTTCGTCATGCCCGACGGCACCCTGTACTCGCCCCAGCCGATCGGGCGTGATGCGGACAACCGAGCGATCTGGGGCATGGTGCCCTACGGACCGAACGGGGAACCCGGTGAGCCGATTCCCAATCCGGAGTCGACGGAGTTTGAAGGCCTGAGGTTCGGCCGGACGACCGTCACCAGCAGCGATGGGCGCGTGCGCTCTTCGGGAGGCGGCCTGGTGCCGTTCTCGCCCCGAGCCATCGCCGATTTCTCGCCCGTCGGGGCGACAATCTCCGGCACGAGTGATCGGTACCGCTTCGAGGTTCGATACTTCGACGGTCGGACGCTGGTCGTCGAGCGACGACTCGAGCCGGTGGGTGTCGTCGACGAGGAGGCGGCATGGACGCGTCGCTATATCACCGCGCTTCGCCGCAACGGTGACCCGACCTGGTCGTGGAATGGACCGGACATCCCCGATCGCAAGGGATACTTCGAGTTCGCCGTCGGTGATGCCGACGGCCGCGTCTGGTTGTCGCGCAACGGTCCCGGGATTCGCGCCGAGCCATGCGACGAGAATCCCGTGCCGGGCCCGAGCGCCGAAATTGTCCGCTGCTGGACGGATAGCGTTATCGTCGACATCTTTGGCGCCGATGGTCGCTTTCTCGGCGACCTGACGATGCCAGTGGGCTACGGCGTTTACGACCTGCGCCGGGCGTTCATACGCGGCGAAATGGTGCTGATGCAAACGGAAGACGAAGCGGGCACGATCGTGGTGAAGCGCTACCGCCTGGCGTTGCCGGGAACCTAGCGGACACCTTTCCGCCGGACCGCCCGGTCTCTCCCGCGGCAAGCCATGACGCTCCGGCGGCACGCCCGGAATCTCCGGCGGAACACCCGGATCCTCGGACGCCCGCGGGACTCTCTGGCGGCGGCCCGAACGCTCGGTCGGGGCCGCTGATTTTCGCCGGGACGATGTTTTATCCAACTTTTCGCATCGAAAATTCAACAATTTGTATCCCGGGGGCGTCCTACAGAAAGACCGCCGCGGCTGCGACGCTGCCGCGGGGACCGGCGGTCGCCGTATGCTGTCGAACATGTCGAAGTCAGCAACTCCATTCCCCTGGAGTCTGGTCGGCGTATGGCTGCGAGCTCGCTCTCGGAGATTTTCGAGGAAGCGTGGCAGAGGCGATCGAACGGGTGGTGGGCTTATGCCCTCCGCCTGACGCGAAATCCGGCGGACGCCGACGACGTGGTCCTGGAAGCCGCGGCGAGAACCCTCGAAACGTGTCCCGATCTCGACTCCGAGCTCCGGCTGCACGCGTACGTGACGACGGCGATTCGGCACATCGCCTTGAACGTGGTGCGCGGCCGGGGCAGGGAGATCGCCTATGTCGACGGCGCGGGTCCCGCCAATGGCGGTCACGCGTCGTCGCCGCTTCAGGTCGCCGTTTCGGACGAGGCCCGCGCGCTTCGCAAGTCACTGTGTGCCCGGGCGCGAGGGCATCTGGTCGACCTGCGCCGGGAGCATCGTGAGGCGGTCGAGCTGATGGTGCTGCGCGTACCGCCGCTGAAGCTCCGGGAAGTAGCGGACCTTCAAGGCGTGGCGACGAGCACCGTGAGCTATAGGCTCCGCCGCGCGCTCGAGGAGCTCGCGACCGCGATCTCGGTCGCCGATCGCGGCTTACCGGGCTCGGTAGACGGGCCCGGGCAGGGCGGTCGATTTACTCCCTGACCTCGAAACACCCCACCCGGGCCTCGACCTCACGAAGGAAGCCGTAGAGCGGCGATCTTTGCCTGGACTTCCGCTGCGTCCGGCGCCGTCGGCGCGGCGCGCAGATACGTCTCGAGGTGCTGCAACGCCTTCTCGGTTTCGCCCAGGTCCGCCAGGGCCATACCAAGGCTCTTGTGTGCCTGCACGAAGTTGTCCTGTGCCTCCAGGCAGGCCTCGAGCTGAGCGACCGCCTCCGAGGGCTTGCCGGAGAGCTGCAGCGCGTGTCCCAAGAGGTAGCGGCCGACGGCGTTCTCGGGCTCCAGCGTGACGGCGCTTTCGAAGTGCTGCAGGGCCTGCGGCATGTCGCCGTGCATGGCCGCGACCTGACCGAGGCCTCGATGGGCGATCGGATTGTCGAGTCGGATCTCCAGCAATCGCTCGAGCGCGCTCTGCGCGTCGTCCGGGCGGCCGACCTGCAGATAGACCTGACCCAGGACGCCGAGTGCGACGGTGAGCATCTCGTCCGACGAATCCGATTCGCCATAGACCTCTACGACCTCTTCCATCGACGAGATCGCCGTCTGGAAGTCGCGCTGCTGGAAGGCGTCGTAGCCGGTCTCGTACGCCTTGCGCGCAGCTTCGACGTTGCCGCTGAGCATGACGATGGTGCCCATGTCGTTGCTGGCGACGTGAAAGATCCGCTTCTCCTCACGAGGGATGTATCCCTCCTTCTCGAACCGCACGCGATACTCGTCGTCCGCGGTCAGGTCCGGGTACGAGAACGTGCCGTCGTCCTTGGTCTCGCGCTCGTTGCCGGATCGCCGCCTGCTGGTTTCGTTGATGCTCTCCCGGTCGCCGGCACCGGTTGCGCCGATGCTGAGGCGCGGCCCCATGTACCAGTACTCGATCCACACCGTGACCCCTGGAATCGGGTTCCCGTCCTGGTCGACGACCTTGCCGCGGGCGATGGCCAGCCGCTGTGCTGCCTCGTCGGCTGCCACGTCGCCGGCGGCTGGTGCTGCGGCGGTTTCGACGACAGCGTCGGCGGTGGCGACGGTCCCGAGTGCGACCGATCCCGCGATTACACCGAGTACGAGAAGCGAAAGGCGAGCTCGAATGCTCATGACCCCCTCCGTTCGCGGGGAGCGAACCCGCGCCGCGGCCGCGGAGGCGGCGGCGCTACGGTCTCGTTGACGGGTACTGGAGGTCAGGGTTCGGAGCCGAAGCTCCACGAGCCACAGGGGCTCTGTATAGAAAGAGCCTCGAATCCGGGAATTTTCGAAAAAAACATGCCGTGGTGCTCTACTCTCACGTCAGCGTTGCTTCTCGAGGAGGGTCGAGCATGGCGAATTCGTCGCATTTATTGGTATCAGGGGCGGTCGGAGGCGCCCGCCGACGGGACAGCAACCTTGCCCTCGGTCTGGCGCTGCTGTGCGGTGCCACCGTTTCCTGCTCGGAGTCGCTCGAGTTCGCAGACTGGACGATTCCGGTGGAGGAGGGAGTCCGCGTCGTCGGCTATGCAGAGGTTCCTCGCGCCGAGCGCGAGGGGCGGCTGATCGAGACGGCCCTGGAGCTGGTGATCGGAGACCGAGGAGAAGTGGATCCCCGCTACGCCTTCGGGCGGCCGATCGACGTGGTTGTCGACAGGTCCGGACAGATCTACGTCGTCGACAACCAGGCGAGCGGCGTTACGGTTTTCGATGCCGAAGGGACCTTCGTCAGATCGCTCGGCCGGCAGGGGCAGGGGCCGGGCGAGTTCCAGAGCCCGGTCGCGGTGGTCGCCGCCGAGGACATCGTCGTGATCGGCGACACGGCCAACTCTCGCTTGAGCCACTGGGACATGGAGGGGAATCACATCGCCGACCACCCGCTGCAACGGCTGGACAACATGCGGCCGACCGACGGAACGCTGCGCGGCGAGCTCGTGGCGCAGACGACGCGGGCCGAAACCCCGGAGCTTCTCGACTGGACGGTGAGCGTCTACTCGCTCGAGGGAGAGCGGCTGCGAACGTTGGGGGAAACGAGCTACGCCAATATCGCCACCATCCAGCGCGGCTCGCGGAGCTCCTTCTTCTCGGTGATGCCCGCGCTGTACCCGGTTGCGGCCGCGTCGCGGGACGGGGCCGTGTACTGGAGCATGCGCGACGAGTACCAGGTGCTGGCGCTGGACGCTGACGGTTCGGCCCGGTGGGCGCTACGGGTCGCGGCCACCCCGACGGGCCTGCCGGAAGAGCAGAGGGACGAGATCATGGAGGTCGTGCGCAGACGATACGAAGACGCCGTCGAGTCCGAGATCAATTGGCCCGAGCGGCAGCCGGCGCTGGCGACGCTGTTGGTCGACGGCCACGGGCACCTCTACGTTTTTCCGTACGCCTACATGCCCGCAGAGCAGGAGGACGCACGGGTTCCGGTCGATGTCTACGCGAGCGACGGAGAGCGGCTGTTCGCCGGCCTGATGCCGTCGCTGTCCTGGTCCCATGCGGAGGGCGACTTGGTCTACGAGATCGGGCCCGATCCGGCGACCGAGGAATCCGTCGTGCGCAAGTGGCGGCTGATCGAGCCTTTCGACTAGAACGGCCTCCTTGCCCCGCACTCAGAACCAGATCCGCACGCCGCCGAGAGCGGACCACTCCACCACCGCCTGTCCGGCTTGGCGGGCGAGGTCCGCCGTGCCGCCGAACTTCTGCGTCCACTCGACCCCGGCGTACGGTGCGATTTCCCGGAGGATCTCGTAGCGGAGGCGCAGCGCGATGGTGGCGTCGACCACGCCGCTGCCGGTCTCCCACTCCTCCACCGCCTGAACGGCGAGGTTGAGCTCGAGCTCGGGCTGCAGGACCAGACGTTGCGACAGCAACAAGTCATAGGTGGCCTCGATGCGGGCGGACACGTCGCCCGCGTCGCTGATGAACAGCGCCGGCTCGACCTCGAACCAGTACGGGGCAAGCCCCTCCATGCCGAGTACCAGGTGGAACCGGGTCACGTCGGCCGCGGCCCCGGTACCGGTGTCGATGTCGGCATCCAGCTTCCGGTCGACGCGGATCCCCGCCTGTGCCTCCCAGAACGGAGACACGAGGCGGCTGTACAGCGCCTGCATCTCGAACTCGCCACCCCGCCGGTTGGTGGCGCGACCGCCCTCCGACTTGATCCAGACGCGGTTGAAGTCCCCACCGATCCAGGCCTTGGCGTTCCATGCGACCGGGTCGTGGTCCGTGCCCTGCGCGTACTCGAGTTGGTCGACGAGCACGAGCCAGAAGATCCGGTCGTCGTGCATCTGCGGCTGAAGGTCCGCGCTCTGCGCGGAGGCAGCCGCCGGCGCCATCCATGCCGCCAGCATGGCGATCGCCAGGGCGAGGCAACAGGTGGAGAAGCGGCATCGGGGCCCTCGGAGGAGGCTCATACCGGCGCCTCCCCGCGATCGCCTCGGCGCCGCAAGTCGTTCGTCCGCGCCGAGCCAGCGGTGTCAGCCGCAGCCCCTGGCGTGCCGCCCGCACCGTCGTTCTCCGTTTCATCCCCGTCCACGACCTCGACGATGCGGAACATCCCCGCGTCCATGTGGTAGAGGATGTGGCAGTGGAAGGCCCAGCGGCCGGGAGCGTCCACCTCGATGTCGACGAACATGCGCTCGCCGGGCTTGAGGTTGACCGTATGCTTCCGTGGGTTGTGCTCCCCGTTGCCGTTGACCAGATGCATCCACATCCCGTGCAGGTGCAGCGGGTGCTCCATCATCGTGTCGTTGACGAAGTTGATGCGCAGCCTCTCGCCGTTGACGAAGCGGATGGGGCCGTCGACCTGCGAGAACTTCTTGCCGTCGAACGACCACATGTACCGCTCCATGTTCCCGGTTGCGTGAAGCTCGATCTCGCGGTCCGGCGGGCGATGCGCATACAGCGGCCGCAGCGCCTTGAGGTCGCTGTACAGCAGCACCCGCCGTCCGTCGTCGCCGAGGCCGATGCCGGGCTCGTGCAAACGACTCACGGGCATCATGGCGACGCCTGCGTTGCCGGGGCCGTGGTGGTCCGGCCCGTGCATTGCCGAGGTCGGTGGCGCCGGATCCGCGGGCGGCATGTCCATGCCGGGCATCGCGTGGCCCGCGTGGGCGGCCGGATCGCCGGCCTGTGCGCCTGCCGCGCCGCCGGCGGCGGCCGCACCGGACGCGGCGTGCCCCATGTCCATGTCCATCCCCATGTCCATCTCGGACATGTCGCCCATCCCCATGTCGGCCATGGTCCGCAGCGGGCGGGCGCGCCGCTCGGGTATCGCGGCTTGCATTCCCTCCCGCGGTGCCAGCGTTCCGCAACCGTAGCCGCTGCGATCCATCGCCTCGGCGAAGATCGTGTAGGCGCGATCGTCCGCCGGACGAACGAGGACGTCGTAGGTCTCGGCCGTGGCGACGCGGATCTCCTCCACCGTCACCGGCTCGACGTTCTGGCCGTCGGCCTGGACCACCGTCATTTCCAGGCCGGGAATCCGCACGTCGAAGAAGCTCGCCGCGCCGGCGTTGATCAAACGGAGTCGGACGGTTTCACCGGGCTGGAACAGACCGGTCCAGTTGTCATCCGGCGCCTTGCCGTTGACCAGATAGGTGTAGGTCTCCCCGGTGATGTCGGCGATATCGGTGGCATCCATGCGCATGCGGTTCCACATCGCACGGCTGTCGACGGCGTCGCCGAAGCCGTCCCGCGACACGTCCCGCAGGAAGTCGGGGAAGGTGCGGCGCCCGTGGTTGTAGTAGTTGGCCCGCTTCTTGAGCCGCGCCAGGATCCGATGGGGGTTCTCGAAGGTCCAGTCGGACAGGATGACGACGTGGTCACGGTCGTAGGTGAACGGGTCGGGTTGGGCCGGGTCGATGATCAGCGGCCCGTAGTGGCCGAGTTGCTCCTGTAGCCCGGAATGGCTGTGGTACCAGTAGGTGCCGCTTTGCCGGACGGGATAGCGGTACTCGAAGGTCTCTCCGGCCGGGATACCGGGGAAGCTGACGCCGGGGACGCCGTCCATCTCGGGGGGTAGGAGAATCCCGTGCCAGTGCACGGAGGTGGGCTCATCGAGCTCGTTGTGCACCCGGAGGACAGCCGGCTCGCCTTCACGCAGGCGCAGCAGGGGGCCGGGCACCGAGCCGTCGATCGTCACCGCATCGCCCTGGAGGTCGCCGAAGGAGAGCCTCTCGTGGCGGATGCGCAGATCGACCTGGTTTGTCGGAGCGCCGCCCACGGCCGACCGCTCGAGGCCATTGGCCGCAAGTGCCCACCGTGGCAGCAGGGCGGCGGATGCTGCGCCCAGCAGGCCGCGCGAGGCGCGCGTCACGAATCGACGGCGGCTGATGGGACGCCGTCGCGGAATGAACGGGTTACGGGATGTCATCGGAGATGGCTCGTGGAACGTGCAAGCAACATGTTGATCCCGGACCGGCGGGAAGCGATCCTGCGCAAGGTCCTCAGCGGGGACCCAAGAAAACGGGACCGCCGGACAGGCGGGAAAGAAACGTCGTCAGGATCCGGAAGCGCCTCGACCGGCGCCGGAGGATCAGCGCCGCAGCGGAACGGGCGTCGACGAAAGCCCCGGAGTGCCCGCGGGCGCTTCCACGGGTGGGTTCACGGTCGAAGCCCGCGGCGTTTCGGCGAGTTGGTCGGCGGTGCCCCCGTAGGTCGTCGCATCGACCGCCGTCGGGAAGACGAAATGTCGTGCCGTGTTCTTGGCCGCGGATACACAGCATTCGTGCGAATCACAGTGCCTGCCCTCGGGGCCGGAAGGGCTCTCCGGGGAGGCTCCGTGCGCGCCGTGCCCGGCGTGCCCGGACGCGGCAGTTCCGGAGGTTCCGGAAGGCAGGCCGGCGGGCGCGACGTTCCCATGCTCCGCGCCATGTCGCGCCAACCCGTCGGCGGGTTCCGCTGTGCCACGGCTCGCCGTCGCATGGTTTGAACCCTCCGGGCTCACCGCGCCGGGAACCGTTGCTCCGCATAGGCCCGGGACGAGGACGAAGAGCACGCAAACCACGGCAGCGCCGGAGTGGCGCCGCGGGCGTCGATTCAAGGTGAATGCTCGCATGCGGGAACGGTAACACGGTCGTTGGCCAAGATCGGCGTCTGCCCGCGGGGCTCCGGTGCTTGGCTACCGCCGCGACATCATCAGCTGCAGCACGTACCAGAACATCAGCGCGACGGAAGCGAAAAGTTGCAGCGAGGCGCCGACGTACTGGTCCTCCGGAAAATGGTGCAGGACGTTGGAGGTGTCGTACAGAATCGCGCCCCCCGCCAAGGCGATCATCGCGACGGAGAAGAACGTCCCGAGCTGGAAGCCGAAGAGCACGCCACCGACGATCAGCACCAGCGCGATGACGAATCCCCAGCGCAGCATGCTGCCGAGAAAGGAGAAGTCCTTGCGGGTGGTCATCGCCACGGCGGTGAGCCCGGCGAAGCCGAGCAACGTCACCAGTGCGGCGCTCTCGATCGTGCCGGGCGCGTACAGCTGGGCGATGTAGAGCAATGGCACGAAGATGATCGCCTGGCCGAGCACATACACCCCGAGGCCGGCATACTGCTTCGCTTGCGAGCCGCCGGCGGTTGCCATGCGGGAGCCGAACCAGCCGACGATCATGAAGCCACCGAGGACGAACAGCCAGTTGGTGCCGAGCATGGCCCGGGCCATCGTCTCGGCCATTCCCGAGGTGAACAGGAAGACCTCGACGAGGACGAACGCGATGATAGCGGCGAGCAGGTGCAGGTACGTTCGCGTGATGAAGGTCGCGCGGGCGTCGGCGCCTACGGCGGCGACCGGAATGGGCGGATGCATCGGGTGTCCGTGAGGCATCGTTTCTGTCCCCTGTCGTGGTTGTGTGCAAGCAGTACTCGCCGGTCGCGCCAACGCGGGACCAGCTTGCGGATCGCAGGGCCGGAGTATACAAAGAACCTCTCGAAGGCGCGGTAGCAGCGTCAAGCGCCCCCTTCGTGGGGCGTGGGAGGAGCTAGACGATGGGTTGGAGACGACGATCGCGAGGGGAGGGTGTGAAGACGCCCCCGCTGGGTGCGGGCGTCGGCGCCGCCATCGGCCGCTCGGGTGGGCTCTTGCCCACCCGTTTTTTTGTGCCTTTTGACCGCTCCGGGCACGCGGAGCCGGCAACGACGGCGGTTGAGCGATGAGTATCAAGGAAGATCTGAGGGCCCTGGTGCAGCTGCAGGCCCGAGAGCTGGAGATCGTCGGACTGGACGCCGAGATTGCCGAGGTGGGCGCCGGGCGGGAGGCCGCCCGTGCCGAGATTGCCGCCGCCGAGGCGACGGTCGCCAAGGCGGAGAAAGACTCCGAGGACGCCCGCGCCGAGGCGAAGCGCCTGGACCTCGAGCTCAAGACCGCCGAGGAAAAGGTCTCGAAGTTCAAGGAGCAGATGCACAACGTCAAGACCAACGAGCAACTCTGGGCCCTGCAGGAAGAGATCGGGCACGCCGAGTCCGAGGTGGGCGGGGTCGAGACGCAGATCCTCGAACAGCTCGAGATCGCGGATTCGCTCGACGCCGTCATCGGCGACAAGAAGGCCCAGCTGGCGACGGAGCAGAAGCGCATCGACGGTTTGGTGGCGGAAGCGGACGCCCGCGAGGCCGAGCTGCAGTCGCAGCGGGACGCGGTCGCCGCGGCCGTCGCGGAGCTGTCGGCCCGCGTACCGGGCGACCTGATGAGCAAGTACGAGGGAATCAAAGGTCTGCGCGGTGGTATCGGCGTTGCGGAGGTGCTCGACGAGTACTGCCTGGCGTGCAACACGAAGGTGCGACCGCAGCTCTACGTCGAGACGCACAACTTCGACAACGTCATGCAGTGCGAGAATTGCCGTCGCATCATCTTCGTTGCCGACGCCCTGGGCCTACCGAGCAGCGCGGCCGCGACGGACGCGCCCGCGGAAGCGGAAGCCGGGGCCGACGCAGCGCCGGGAGCGGGGGAGGTCGCGAGAGCGGAAGCTGCGACGGAAGCGGAGGCGGTCGCGGGATCGGATGCTGCGGCGGGAGCGGAAGTGCAGTCGGCCGCGGCGCCGGCGGACATCGCCACTTGAGGCTCTGGGGGATGGACAAGGCGGTCGTCTACATCGACGGCGGCTCGCGCGGCAACCCGGGTGACGCGGCGTTCGGCGTGTACGCCTGCGACGCCGAGCGGCGGCCGGTGGCGGCATTCGGCCGGTTTCTCGGCACCATGACGAACAACGAAGCCGAGTACTCCGGCCTCCTGGCGGCGCTCGAGTGGGCCCGAGAGGAAGACGTCCAGGAGCTGCACGTCCTTTCGGACTCGCAACTGATGGTGCGCCAGATGAACGGCCAGTATCGGGTCAAGAGCCCGAACCTGAAGCCGCTCTTCAGCATGGCCAAGCAAAGGGCCGGAGAGTTCCCCCGCTTCGTCATCGAGCACGTTCGCCGCGAGGGCAACGTCGAGGCCGACCGGCTGGCCAACATGGCGATGGACGCCCGCGGGCCGGTCGAGGATTCGCTCGGCTAGCTGCCCGTGGTGAAAGTGTGATGGGTCTGGTTACGAGGAAAAGAGGCTGGATGCAAGGCGCCGCGACGAGGGCGATGCCGATGCGCATCGTCGAGGAGCGGGAACGCAGCAGACGGCCTCTTTTCCTCGTAACCCTTTGGGCGAAGGGAGGTTGCGCACGATGACCGCGTTGGGCCTCCTCGACGATGCGCATCGGCATCGCCTGCGTCGGCCCGCCTTGTCCTCTCACGCAACTTCCCTTCGCCAGACCCATCACACTTTCACCACGGGCTGCTAGCGGCCCGCGATCCGCATTACGAGATCGGAGCGATGCCGCAGAGCATGCGTCCGGCCGCCTCGGCGTCACGCCGGTAAGACCACAGCCAGTCGCTGTTGCACATCGTGCACAGCGCCGCGTCCGCAACCTTCTGTTCCGCGACGCCGAGGCGGCGCACGATGGCCAGGGCTACGGCGGGCAGGTTGGCGTGCGGCCGGGTATCGGGCGGTCCCGGTACGGTTGCCTCGGCTTCGTAGCCGCGGGCGGCAAAGGCGGCAATCACCTCCGGGCCCACCTCGAAGCAGCAGGGACCGATCGCCGGGCCGATCCCCACGACGAGGTCGGCAGGGTCGCTACCGTGGCCGGACTGCAGCGCGGCGACGGCGTTCTCGACCACCCCGGCGGCCAGGCCGCGCCAGCCGGCGTGTACGGCGGCGCAGGCGCCGGTGCCGGGATCGGCGATGAGCACCGGCAGGCAGTCGGCGACCGCGACCGCGACGGTGACACCGACGGCGTCGCTGACCAGCGCGTCTGCCGGCGGGCGTTCGTCGACGGCGTCCCGCAGGTAGGGCCCGCGGGCGCCCGGCTCGGAGGGGAGCGTGTGAACCTCGGCGCCGTGAACCTGGCGGAGACGGGCGATGGGCGAGGGTAGCGCGTCCGCGAGGCGGGCGCGGCGGGTGGCGAACCCGTGTCGGAAGCCATCGCAGGCGTGCAGGTTCTCGAGCTGCAGGACTCCCTCGACGTCGGGTAGCGGACGGATCACGCCGCCGCGTCCACATCGCCGCCGGAGGCCTTGCTCCACTGGTTCGACAAGGCCGTGGCGGAGGCCCCGGTTCGCAGATGGGACCAGGGTAGGGGGGTCTCGGGGTCCAGGGGGCGATAGGCGAAATGCTCCAGTGATCCGCCGGCGCGCTCCCAGTCCCGCACCGCGGCGGGCCACGAGCCATCCTCTGCCCAGCGCTCGAGCAGCTCCGCGACACGCCGGTCACCGCGCGACATCAGGGCCTGGATCTCGAGGGTGCGCGGAGGCATTGCTTCGATCTGGACGTTCGGCACCTTGGTCAGCTTCCGGCGTAGCCACTTGAGCCGGCGGCGATACTCCGCCGGCCGGATCTGCTCGGCCCACTGGAAGGGTGTTGCCGGCTTGGGTATCAGGCAGTTGACCGACAGCGTGATCGTTCCGATGGTTCCCCGCTCGCGGCCCTCCTCGATCATCACGGCGCGCATGTCGGTTGCCAGGTCGACCAGGTCCTGCAGGTCGGCTTCGGTCTCGCCCGGCAGACCGACGATGACGTAGTTCTTCAGGCTTCGGGCTCCGGCGCGGAAGATCATGCGGACCTTCTCGAGAATCTCGTCGTTGCTGATCCGCTTCATGACGAGCTCGCGCAGGCGCTCCGAGCCGGTTTCCGGCGCGACGGTTATCGAGCGCTGGCCGGAATCGATGACGGCGCGCAACAGCGGCTCACGTAACGTCGAGATGATCAGGCTGGGCGAGAACACTTCGAAGTCGCCGGCCCGCAAGCTGGTCGCGATCGCCTCGATATCCGGGTGGTCCAGAAGCGCGGTCGCCACCAGGCCGACACGTCGGGTGTGCGGCTCCCATGCCTCGGCCGCCGCCAGGATGTCGTCGACCGCATGAACACGGAAGGGGAGGACGTTGTAGCCGACCCAGCAATAGCGGCATCCCTTGGTGCAGCCGCGGGCCACCTCGATCATCATCCGGTCGCCGAACTCGGTATCGGGCGTGAGGATCGAGGTATGCGCGACCGACCCGGGGCCGTCGAAAGACGCGCGCACCTTTCGAATCGTTTGGGGGGCGTCGTCACGCGGACGGAGGGATGCGAACGCGGGATAACCGGAGCCGTCGTCGGCGTAGACCGGGTCGTAGAACGAGGGGACGTACATGCCGTCGAGCCGAGACAGACGGCGAAGGAGAGTATCGCGGTCGAGCGGGCCCGCAGGATTCCCGCTGCCGTATTCGATGATCGTTTCGAGCAGCGGCCCGACGATCTCCTCTCCCTCACCGACGCAGCAAACGTCCAGGAACGGGGCGACGGGCTCCGGGTTGATCGACACCGTCGCACCGCCCATGAGCACCAGGGGGTGGGCTTCGTCGCGATCGACGGCGCGCGGCGGCAGGCCGGCGAGCTGCATCATGCGGACGACGTTGACGTAGTCGTTCTCGAACGAAGCCGAGAACGCCAGAACATCGGCGTCGGATACGGGGCGCTGCGACTCGACCGTCATCAGCGGCGCTCCGCGGCGGACGTATTCGGCCATCTCGTCGTCGTCCGGCAGGAACGCGCGCTCGCAGACGACGTCGGGATGCCCGTTGAGCAGCCGGTACAGGGCGTGCATTCCCAGGTTGCTCATGCCGACGGCATAGGTGTTCGGATACGCCAGCACCACCCGCAGGCGCCCGCCCGGATTGGGCTGCACCAGGCGGGTTTCCCGGGCGGCTCGGGACCGCAAGCGCTGGACGAGATCGGACGACATGGCGAAGGATCGACCCGTGGAGCGGGCCTCAGCTCGAGGACGAGGGAGAACGCGAGGCGAAAACCTCCCTCGATACTATCACCGGGTCACAGCTCCGCGTGCGTAACGATCCGCAACGACCGCGTCGCGCTTGATTGGTGCGGTCGAGCAGATCAAGCGGTTCTTGCGGCGGCGTGATTCGCCCTCAGTCGTCGGTGCTGACCGGCAAGTCCTGGGTGCGCAGGAACGTCGGCACGTCGAGGTCCTCTTCGAGAACCTTGGCCGTCTCGCCGCTCGTGGACGTCGACGGCCGATAGAAATGGCCGGCGCTCGAATCCTGCGTCCCCACACCCTCGTGCTCGATCGTCACGTGCGACGTGAACGGCGATGCGGTCTCGAATCCGGTGGCGATGACCGTCACCTTCACGGCGTCGCCCATCCCTTCGTCGACGACCGCGCCGAACAGGATGTTGGCATCCTCGTCGGCCGCCTCGTAGATGATCGATGCCGCGTCGGAAACCTCGTGCAGGGTCATGTCCGGGCCGCCGGTTACGTTGATCAGCACGCCGCGGGCGCCGTCGATCGACGTGTCTTCGAGCAGCGGGCTGGAAATTGCCGCCGTCGCCGCCTGCATGGCGCGGTCGTCGCCCCGCTGGGTCGCGGTGCCCATGATGGCCATCCCCATGCCCGACATGACCGTGCGGACGTCGGCGAAGTCGAGGTTCACCAGGCCCGGAACGAGAATCAGGTCGGCGATGCCCTGCACGCCCTGGTGCAGCACCATGTCGGCGACGGAGAACGCCTCTTCCAACGGCGTGTCGCCGCTGACGGTGGCCAGCAAACGATCGTTCGGAATCGAGATCAGCGTATCGACCGCGTCCTGCAGCTCCTGCACGCCTTGCTCGGCCTGCTGCATCCGCCGCCGGCCCTCGAAGCGGAACGGGCGGGTGACGACGGCAACCGTCAGCGCGCCCAGCTCGGTGGCGAGACGGGCGATCACCGGGGCCGCGCCGGTCGCCGTGCCGCCGCCCAACCCTCCGGTGACGAAGACCATGTCGGCGCCCTCGAGCGCATCGACGATATCCTCGGTGCTCTCGAGAGCTGCCTGACGACCGATCTCGGGGTTGGCGCCGGCGCCGAGCCCGCGGGTCAGATTCGCTCCCAGCTGCAACTTCTCGGGTGCGGCGTTGGCCTGCAGCGCCTGCAAGTCGGTGTTGGCGGCGATGAAATCGATGCCACCCAGGCCCGCCCGCATCATCCGGCCGATGGCGTTGCCGCCGCCGCCGCCGATGCCGACCACCTTGATGTTGGCGCCACGCAGCATGGAGTCGGCGAGCAGGTCGAGGGACGACGGCATCGAGGTGATCACCGGCGCGTCGAATTCAGCCCGCTTGGTCGACTCGACCTCGGCTTCGTCCTCGACGACGCGGATGTCCGGGCGAGCCGCCGGCTTTTCCGCGTCTGGAGCCTCGTCCGCGTCAGCGGCCTCTTCCTCGTCCGCCGCAGCGGCCTCCTCCTGCTCCTCCGCCGCAGCGGCCTCTTGCTGTTCCTCCGTCGCGCCTTCGCTGCCTTCGCTCTCGGTATCGCTCGCGATCGCCTTGAGCTCCTCCAGTGCGGCGTCGAGCTCTTCGTCGGCTTCCTCTTCTTCGGCCTGCTCGGCGGCTTCGGCGTCGACGACCTCGTCGCTCTCGGACATTTCGTCGGAGTCGGGATCCACGGCGTCGTCGACGGGTGTCGAAGCTTCAGCGGCGGCCAACTGCTCGGCGAGCTCCGCGGGGTCGGTGTCAGCCGGACCAGGCTCCGGGACGGGCTGTGCGTCGTTCTTCCGCAGACGGCGGAGTTCTTCGTGAAGCTCGGGTTGCCAACCTCTCTGTTCGTCCGCCATGCTCAAATCTCCTGTCTGGCCCTGCGTGGTTGCCACAATCTATCCCGGTCGGTTCGAGAGTCAACCCGACGCATCAGAACAGATCGCTGAACCACTGGGAAACGCGCCCGGCGGTGCGGGCAAAAATGCCCCCACCGTCCCGACCGAAGAAAGAATTCACGTCTCGGTTGTAGTGTCCGTACAGCACCAGCCCGACCGCGGTGGAGTAAATCGGGCTGGAAACGATGTCGACGAGCCCTTCGATTCCTGCCGGCTCGGCCAGCCGAACCGGCAGGCCGAAGCGGCGTTCGGCGAGCTCGGGGAGCCCTTCCACCAGGGCCCCGCCGCCGGTAAAAACGATGCCCGCGTTGAGGTGCTCCAGGTAACCGGCGCGGGCGAGCTCGTCGCCGACCATGTCGAGGATCTCGATCGCCCGCGGCTGCAAGATCTCGCACAGGCGCCCGCGCGGCAGCAAGCGCGGGCCGCGCCCACCGATCCCGGGCGCTTCGATGGCCTGCTCGGGGTCGATGAGCGAAGGCTCGACGCACCCGTAGCGGCACTTGAGCGCCTCGGCCTCGGCGATTGGCGTGTTCAGGCCGACGGCGATGTCGTTGGTGAGGTGGTCGCCGCCCGCCGGCAGCACGGCGGTATGGCAGACGCTGCCGTCGATCAGGCAGATCAGGTCGGTGGTGCCGCCGCCGATGTCGATGAGGGCGACCCCGAGCTCGCGTTCGTCATCGGTGAGCACCGCCTCGTTGGCGGCGAGCTGCTCGAGCACGACGGCGTGGGCCTCGATGCCGGCGCGGTTCACACAGGTCACCAGCGTCTGGATCGTCGACAGGGAACCGACGACCAGGTGAACATCGACCTCCAGGCGGCTGCCCGACATGCCGAGCGGGTCGACGATGTCGCCCTGCTCGTCGACCGAGAACTCACGCGGCAGCAGGTGAAGCATCTCGCAGTCGGCCGGCAGCTCGAGCGAGCGGGCCGCATCGATCACCTTGCGGATGTCCTCCTCGGTGATCTGCCGGGCGCGCCCGTTCACGGTCACGGAGCCGCGGCTGTTGAAACCGCGGATATGCCCGCCGGCAATCCCGACGTAGGCTCGGTCGACGCTGATGCCGGCCATCAGCTCGGCCTCTTCGACCGCCGCCTTGATGTTCTCGACGGTGGTATCGACGTCGACGACCGAGCCCTTCTTCTGACCGTGCGACTCCGCCACGCCGACGCCGATGATCTCCAATCCGCCGTCGTCGGTCGGTTCGCCGATGACGGCGCAGACCTTCGTTGTTCCGGCGTCGAGCCCGACGATGTACGGATCGCGCCGCGCCACGGCCCCTCCTACTCGGCGCCGTCGGGCAACGTCCGCACGACCAGCATGTCGGCGTAGCGGGCGTCGATGACCGAGGGGTCGGCCGGGGGATTGGCGTACAGCAGGCTGCGGACGGCGGACATCTTGGATTCCATGTCTTGCTCGTCGCCGACGACGATCTCCATGCGTCCCGTCACCAAAACGACGCCGGTGCCGTCGACGCGCAGATGCTGCACCGACCGCGGCAAGGCACCGTCCGCCGCTGCCAGCCACTCGACGACGGCCAGGGCCGAGCGTACGGCGGGGCCGTGGTCGGGATCCTGCGTCAGCAGGTGCCCGGGCGCCGACTGCAGGCTGCCCTCATCGATGACGCGGATCTCGGGCAGGCGGGCGGGGCGCCCCTCGTAGGTGTCGAGCACGACGGTGTCGCGGTCGACCACGTAGGTGGCTTGATCGCCGACGATGCGGGCAGCCGGGTGACGCGCCTCGACGCTGACGACGATCTCGTCGGGAAGGACGCGGCGGACGGCGGCCGTACGAACGGCAGGCAGCTCCTCGACCGATCGGCGCAGGGCCGGAAGGTCGAGGGCCAGCAGGTTCTGCCCGTAGGCCGGCTGCAAACGAGCGCGCACCGGTTCGATCAGCATCGTGGGTACCTGATGCAACCTCACGCTCTGGATCGAGAGGGCCGGCGACGTCAGAGCTCTTTGATAGCCATACTGCCCGCCGTAGAAGAGAGCCACGAGCACGCCCCCCACGGCGATCGCGCGGATCATAGCATGCATGCTGGAGCGGTGACGTAAGGCCGGGCGGTTCTTGACCCGGCGCAGGAATTGCGGCGAGACGCTGCGGAATCCGCTGCCCGTGGAGGTGGCCCCGAGCCGATGTTGGCGGCGGCGCTTGGAGTACGAACGCGCGGCTCTACGCGGGGTTCCCGAACCTCTGCGGAACTCTTCGTTCACCATCGATGAATCTCCTCTTGCAGCGTCTGCCCGCTGTGGTCGCGTACGGCGCCGACGACCGATTCGATCAACTCGTCGACGTCGGCGGCGGTGGCGTCGCCATGATTGATGAGAAAGTTCCCGTGTAGCCCCGAAATCTCGGCCCCGCCGATGCGCAGCCCCTTGCACCCGGCTTCGTCGATCAGCTTGCCGGCGGGATGCGCCGGGTCGGGGTTCTTGAAGATGCAGCCGGCGTTGCGCGCGCCGATCGGTTGCTGGGCGCGCTTCGCCGCGTGCAGCTCTTCGAAGCGTCGCTGCAGCGCCTCGCGGTCGCCCGGCTCCAGTGCCAGTGTCGCGGCTACGATCACGGCTCCGTCGCGGAAGTCGGCCGGAAGCGGGGAGCTTCGATAGGACCAGTGCAGCGACGTCCCGTTCATTTCCCGCCAGGTGCCCGAGGTGTCGATGACGTCCAGGCGGGCGACGACGTCGGCCATCTGGCCGCCCCAGCAGCCGGCGTTGCCGGCGGCGGCGCCACCCACCGTACCCGGCAGCCCGGTGGCCCATACGAGCCCCGCCAATCCCTCGCGGGCGGCGCTCTTGAGGGCTTCGGCCATCGTGATACCCGCCGGGAAGTACGCGGTCGTGCCCTCGAGCCGGGCGCCCTCGGTCAACGAGGCCACGCTCAGGACCGGCTCGGCGACGCCGTGGTCCGACACCAGCACGTTCGTGCCGCCGCCGAGCACCCGCCAGCCCAGGCCCCGGGTGCCGCACCATTCCAGCAGCGTACCGACGGCCTCCGCGTGGCGCGGCCAGATCATCAAGGGGGTCGGGCCGCCGACGCCCATCGACATATGGCGGCCGAGCTTCTCGTCGCGTCGCGTCAAGCATCCCTCGGTTGCACACACCGCCTCCAGATCCCGGAGGGCGGCCGTATCCCAGGCGGCTCCGGTCGTCGGGCGGTCTGCGGGGGCGCAGCTCATGCGATCATCGGCCTCCGTTGCCGCTGGCGGTCGAGTCGGTGGAATCGGACGGTGCCGCCGATTCGTCCTCGAGTCGGGCGGCCAGGTCTCGGGACACCTTCCACACGTCGCCGGCCCCCAGCGTGATCACCAGGTCGCCCGGTCGCACCCGCGCCGCCAGGGCCTCGGTCGCTTCTTCGATGCCGGCGACGGTTTCGACGTGCTTGTGGCCGTGCTCGACGATCGAGGCCGCCAGGCCTTCGCCGCTGACACCCGGAATGGGCTTCTCGCCGGCAGCGTAGATGGGCAGCACGACGACCTCGTCGGCCTGGTAGAACGCCCGGCCGAACTCCTCCTTGAGGTGCTCCGAGCGCGAGTAGCGATGGGGCTGAAAGCACACGATGGTGCGCCGGTCCCAGGCGTCCCGGGCGGTCGTCAGGACGGCACGGATCTCCGTCGGGTGGTGGCCGTAGTCGTCGATGACCAGGACGTCGTCCACCATGGCGATCCGCTGCATGCGGCGATCGGTGCCGCCGAAGTCCGCCAGTGCGGCCGTGGCGGTCTCGAAGTCCACGTCGAGCTCGCGAGCGACGGCGATGGCCGCTAGCGCGTTGAGAGCGTTGTGGCGGCCGTGCAGCCGCAGCCGCACCTTACCGAGAAGCTGGCCGCCGGCGAAGCAGACGAACTCGGTTCCCTCAGGCTGGACGACGACGTCGGCGGCGCGGATATCCGCCTGCGAGCTGAAGCCGTACGTGATGATCTTGCGGGTGATCTGCGGAATGAGCTCCTGGATCGTCGGGTCGTCCAGGCAGACGATGCTGGCGCCGTAAAAGGGCACGCTGTTCAGGAACGTCAGAAAGGCGCCGCGCAGCTCGTCGAAGTCGCGGTAGTGGTCCATGTGCTCGGCGTCGATGTTCGTGACGATGGCGAACGTCGGCGACAGGCGCAGGAACGAGCCGTCCGACTCGTCCGCTTCGGCGACGAGGTAGTCGCCGTAGCCCAGCCGGGCGTTGGTTCCCCACGCCTCCAGGCGGCCGCCGATGACCACCGTCGGGTCGACCCCCGCACCCTCCAGAACCGTGCCGAGGATCGAGGTCGTCGTTGTCTTGCCGTGTGAGCCGGCGACCGCGATGCCGTGCTTCATCCGCATGAGCTCGGCGAGCATCTCCGCCCGGGGAATCACCGGAATGCCATTGTGCATCGCCTCGACCACCTCGGGGTTGTCGCGCTTGACCGCCGAGGAGGTAACAACGACGTGGGCGCCCTCGGTGTGACCGGCGGCGTGGCCGATGTGGATGGTGCCGCCGAGCTGTTCGAGGCGGCGGGTGATCGGCGAGGCTTGCAGGTCGGAGCCGGATACGTCGTAGCCGAGGTTGAGCAGCAGCTCGGCGATTCCGCTCATGCCGATGCCGCCGATACCGACGAAGTGGAGGTGACGGATCTTCTGGAGCATGCAGACCTCAGGAGTGTTGAGAGATATTCAAGAGCACCCCGATAGCGGCGCAGGTCGCCACCAGGGACGATCCGCCGTAGCTGATCAGGGGTAGGGTGATGCCGGTGGTGGGGACGAGGTTCACCACGATGCTCATGTTCAGTAAGGCTTGCATGAGCAGGCCGGATGTCAATCCGATACCCAGGTAGAAGCCGAACTTGTCCGGCGCCATCATCGAGGCGTGCACGCCGCGCCACAGAATGACCATGAATCCGGCTACCACCAGCACCGAGCCGACGAGGCCGAGCTCCTCGCCGATCACCGCGTAGATGAAGTCGGTGTGGGGTGCGGGCAGGAAGGACAGCTTTTGCTTGCCCTCCGCCAACCCCTGGCCGGTGATACCCCCGGTACCCACGGCGATGAGCGATTGCACCGTCTGGAAGCCGACGTTCTGCGGGTCGGCCCACGGGTTGAGGTAGGCGACGATACGGCGCGTCTGGTAGCCCGTCATCATGATCTGTGCCGCGACCGCGACGGCGCCGAGGGAGCCGAATCCGATGATGTAGCGCCACCCCAGCCCGGCGACCGTCAGCATGATACCGGACACCATGACGACGGCGAGTGCGGTGCCGAGGTCGGGTTCTCTGACGATAAGCAGGGCGAACACCAGGATCACCGACAGCGCCGGGAACAACCCTTGCCACCAGTCGTTGAGCTGATCGTCCTTGCGGGTCAGGTAGCTGGCGAGGAAGACGACGATCGAGAACTTGGCGATCTCGGACGGTTGCAGCCGGAACGGGCCCAGCGCCAGCCACCGCCGCGTGCCCGCACCCGTCCCTACCAGAAGCACGACGACCAGCAGGGCCAGCGTCACCCCGACCGCCAGCAGAACGACCGGGCGCTGTTGGTAGAAGCGGTAGTCGATGCGCAGGGCGATGAACATCACACCCAGGCCGACGATCGCCGCGATCGCCTGGCGGAACAGGAAGTGGGTGCCATTGCCGAAGGTGTCTTGCGATGCGGGGTACGAGGACGAATAGACCATCAACAGGCCGAGGCTGATCATTGCCACGCTGGTGGCGAACAGCGGCTTGTCGACGGCGAGCCAACGACTTGCCATCAGGGAGCCTCCGGGACGGGGACAGCGGCGCCTTCGGCGCCGGCGGCACGCGCGGCCACCAGCGCCTTGAAGTGGCGCCCTCTTGCTTCGAAGTTGGGGTATTGGTCGAACGAAGTGCAGGCCGGCGACAGCAACAACGTGTCGCCGGCGGCGGCAGCGGTGAGCGCGAGCTCGACGGCTCGCTCCATGGTCTCGCAGCGGTGCAGCCGATCGGCGATGCTGGGCCCGGTCGGACCGGTGGAGCCGGTCGAGCCGCTCGCGTCGGTCAGGTCGCTAGGGCCTTCCGGGCGGATCGGGCCGGCCGGGTTGGCCCGGCCGGCCGGGTCGCCCGCCCGGTGCGCCTCGGCGCGGCGAAGCGCGTCCTCGATGGCGTCGGTCGCCTCGCCGATCAGCAGGATGCCGGACACCCGTGCATCCAGCAGTGGCGCCAGCTGGGCGAAGTCGGCGTCCTTGTCGCGGCCGCCGAGGATCAACCAGACGCCCCGCTCGAAGCCCGAGAGCGCCGCCAGCGTGGCGTCGACGTTCGTCGCCTTCGAGTCGTTGATGCAGGCGACGCCGGCGATCGAGCCGCAGGGCTCCATCCGGTGCTCGAGGGGGCGGTACCGGGTCAGTCCGGCGAGTATGCCCTCGAACGGCGCCTTGAACAGGGCCGCGAGGGCGGTGGCGGCGCAGGCGTTGGCGTGGTTGTGGGGGCCGATCACCGGCAACGCGTCGATCTCGATCACCGTGCGGGGCTGGGCGTCGGCGCCCCACCACCAGATACAGCCGTCGGAGATCCAGGCGGCGGGTGGGTGCATGCCGCCGGGTCGATCCGCGAACGGGGCCTTTCCGGCCGCGGATCCCGCCAACCGGCCCACGATCGCCTCGTCGTGGTGGTTGTAGACGACCCAATCGGCCGGCTCCATGTTGCCGATCAGGCGGAGCTTGGCGTCGGCATAGGCTTCGAAGGAGCCGTGCCAGTCGATGTGGTCGGGCTGGAGATTGAGGAGGGCGGCCAGGTGCGGGTGGAAGTCGATGATGCCGTGGGCCTGGAACGAGGAGATCTCGACCACGTAGGCGTCCGGCCGCGTGCCGCCGACAACCTCGTCGTGGGCGGCGTCGGAAAGCGCCCGGCCGATGTTGCCGCAAACGGGGGCGTTCAGACCGGCGGCGCTCAGCATGGCGCCGACCATCGACGTGACCGTGCTCTTGCCGTTGGACCCGGTGATGGCGATGATCGGCGCCTCGACGACGCTCGCCGCGACTTCGATCTCGGGGATGATCGTCACGCCGGCGTCACGGGCCGCCCGGGAAACTTCGGCGTCAGGCCGGATGCCGGGGGAAAAGACCGCCACGTCCGCCCCTTGCCAGATATCGGCGGGGTGGCCGCCGCCGATCAGTTCGGCACCCCGAGCGGCGATCTCGGCGGCATCAGCGATCTGCTCGACCGGCCGGGAGTCGTTCAGCGTTACGCGGGCGCCACAATCCAGCAGCAGGCGGGCCGCGGCGACGCCGCTGCAGCCGGCGCCGACGACGACGATACGGCGGTGGCCCCAGCGGGCGCGGGCGTGTTCCCGAACCGTCTGCACGTCGTTCATCGCAGCTTGAGTGTGGCCAGTGACATCAAAGCGAACATGATTGCGAGGATCCAGAAACGGACGACGACCTTCGATTCCGGCCAGCCGCTCATCTCGAAGTGGTGGTGCAACGGCGCCATGTGGAAGACGCGCTTGCCGCGGAAGCGAAACGAGCCCACCTGGATGATCACCGACAAGGCCTCGACGACGAACAGCCCGCCGACGAAGAAGAGGTTGAGCTCCTGCTTGATCAGCAACGCCACGGTGCCCACCGCACCGCCGAGGGCGAGCGAGCCCGTGTCGCCCATGAAAACCTCCGCCGGGTGGCAGTTGAACCACAGGAACCCGAGGCAGGCGCCGGCGAGGGCGCCGACGAACACGGTTATCTCTGCGGCGTCCGGGACGAAAAGGATGTTCAGGTACTCGGCGATGATGGCGTGGCCGGCCAGATAGGCGAACACGGTGTACGTGCCGGCAGCGATCAGCATCGACCCGGTGGCCAGGCCGTCGAGCCCGTCGGTGAGATTCACGGCGTTCGATGCCGCCACCAGCACCAGGGCGGCGAACGGAACGTAGGCCCAGCCCAGGAACGGCGAGACCTCCTTGAAGAAGGGGAACTGCAGCTGGGTCGAGAAGTGGCCGATATTCGACATCCACAGCAGGATGCCGCCGACGGCCAGGCCGACGCCGATCTCCCACAGGAACTTGGAGCGCACCGACAGGCCGCGCCGCCGCGGGTGGATCACGTGCAGGTAGTCGTCGATGAAGCCGACGCCGGCGAAGCCCACCATCGAGGCCAGGGCAACCCACACCAGCGGGTTGCTCATGTCCATCCAGAGCAAGGTGCTGACGACGACCGAGCCGACGATCAGAATGCCGCCGATGGTCGGTGTTCCCGCCTTCGCGCCGTGCTCGGGCGGGCCCTCCTCGCGAATGCGCTGGCCGACCTGCTTTTCGGAAAGCCAGCGGATCAGCGGCTGGGCGAATACCAGCGTGAGCAGGAGCGCCGTCACCGCGCTCAGCGCCGTGCGGAAGGTGATGTAGCCGAACACGTTGAAGGCCGAAACGGCGCCCTGGAGGCCGAAGAGCAACTCGTAGAGCATGTCAGCGATCCACGACGCCGTTGGAGGCAACAGAGGAAGCGGTCACGGCGTCGACCACCTGCTCCAGATGAATCCCGCGCGAGCCCTTCACCAGGATGGCGTCGCCCGGGGCGAGCTGTCCGGGCAGCCAGGCGGCCGCCTCGGCAGCGCTGGCGAACTCGTGCACGGCGCCCGCCGGCATACCGGCGGCCATGGCGCCCTCGGCGATGAGGCCGGCGCAGCGGCCGACGGCGACGAGCACGTCGATCCCCGCGGCGGCGGCGTCCCGTCCGGCTTCGCGGTGGACACGCTCGGTCCAGTCACCCATTTCCAGCATGTCGCCGAGCACCGCCAGGCGGCGGCCGTCGGCCGGGATCCCGGCGAAGGTCTCGAGAGCGGCTTGCATCGCCACGGGACTGGCGTTGTAGCTCTCGTCCAGCAGCGTCAGGCCGTCGATGTGGCGGATGGCGCCGCGGTTGCCGAGCGGTCGCAGCTCGGGCGCTGCCGCGGCGATATCGCGGATAGCCACCTCCATCGACCAGGCCACGGCCGCCGCGGCGAGGAAGCTCGACAGGCCGCCGATGCCGGGCAGGCTCAGCTCGATGTCGCGGCCGGTCTCGCCGAGGTGGAGGCGCAGCCGCCATCCGGACGCCGAAGGAACCAGGTTACCGGCGCGCACGTCGGCGCCGACGCCGCGCCCGAAGCGGACGACACGACCGACGTGGGGCGCAAGCGTTTCCGGCATCGTCGTGGTTCGCGGGTCGTCGTGGTTGACGATCAGCGTGCCCGAAGCCGGCAGCTCCGCGGCGAGCTCTCCCTTGGCGGCGGCGACACCGTCGAGGTCGTCGAACCCTTCCATGTGGGCCGGGGCGACGTTGGTGATCACACCCACTTCGGGGGCGGCGATCCGAGCCAGCGCGCGGATCTCTCCGGCCCGGCTCATCGCCATCTCCGCCACCATGACCTCGTGCTGGGGCTCGAGACCGAGAAGCGAGAGCGGTAAGCCCCAGTGGTTGTTGAGGTTTCCGGGGGTGGCGTGGACCGAATAGCGGCTTGAAAGCAGCGCCGCCGCGATCTCTTTCGTGGTCGTTTTTCCCAGGCTGCCGGTGATGCCGACGACGATCGGATCGAGGCTGCGGCGCAGCCAGCCACCCAACGCCTGCAGGGCGGACGTCGTGTCCGCCGCCCGGACGACGGCCGCACCCTCGTCGTCAACCGGACGATCGACGATGACGACCGTTGCGCCCGCCTCGATGGCTTTCCCGACGAATGCGTGACCGTCGTGGGTGTCGCCGAGGATGGCGACGAAGCAGGCGCCGGCGACGTCCTTGCGGGAATCGATGCTCACCGCTCCGGCGACGGCCTCCGGGGCGCCGGCGACCACGTTTCCGCCGGTGATCTCGGCGATCTGCTGCGCCGTCAGCGGAATCATCGGCTCGACTCCTCACCGGCCGGATCCGCCGCGATGCGGAACTGCCGGCGCAGCCAGTCGCCGGCGATACCGGCGTCGTCAAAGGCAATCGTCCGGTCGGCGAAGACCTGCTCGGTCTCGTGTCCCTTGCCGGCGATCAGCACGCAATCTCCGGGTCGCGCCCGCTCCAGCGCGAGCTCGATGGCCCGCTTGCGGTCGACCTCGCGCTCGAGTTGCGCACCGCTGTCGTCATCGATACCGGCAACGATCTCGTCGATGATGGCGTCGGGATCCTCGCTGCGGGGATTGTCGGAGGTGACCAGGACCTGGTTGGCCGCCTCTGCGGCGATCGCCCCCATCTGCGGGCGCTTACCCCGATCCCTGTCGCCACCGCAGCCGAACACCACGATCACGCGATGCGGGCCGGCGAGGTCGCGGGCCGCCGCCAGGGCGGCGCGCAGGGCGTCGGGAGTGTGGGCGAAGTCGACGATGACACCGAACGGTTGTCCCTCGGTCAGCCGCTGAAAGCGCCCCCGGGCTCCGTGGAAGCCGGCGACCGGAGCGGTGATGTCGGCCGCGGGTACGCCGATCTCGGCGGCCAGCGCGATGGCGGCGGCGAGGTTCTCGGCGTTCGCCGGACCGAAGAGCGGGCTCTCGAAGTCCATGTCGCCGCGCGGCGTCTGCAGGCGGAGCTCGCTGCCGTCACCCCGATACCCCCACTTACGGATCCAGTAGGTGGGCACGTCGATCACCGGATCGCGACGCGCTTGCCGGCGCGCCTCCTCGACCAGCTCGTCGACCTCCGAGGTGTCCTCGTCGAGCGCCAGCGCCTCGCGGATCGACACCGGCTCGTCGTCCTTCCAGCCGTAGCCGACGATCCGCGCCGGGGTACGGTCGGCGATCACGGCGGACGCCGGGTCCTCGACGTTGAGCACGGCGACGCCGTCGGCCGGCAGGCGCTCGAACAGCATCGACTTGGCGTCGAGATAGGCGTCCATATCGGCGTGAAAGTCGAGGTGGTCGGTGCTCAGGTTGGTGAATGCCGCCGCCGCGAAGGCGGTGCCGTCGACGCGGTTCAAGGTGAGGGCGTGGGAGCTCACCTCGATCGCCGCCGCCCAGCAACCGGCGTCGACCATACGCCGCAGGACGGCCTGCAAGTCGGGACCCTCAGGGGTCGTGCGGTGGGCGGGGTAGGGCTCTCCGGCCACGCTCACGGTCGTCGTGCTCCAGCGCCCCACCGGGCCGCGGCTCGCCAGAATGGCCTCCAGGAGCGCGGTGACCGTGGTCTTTCCGTTGGTTCCGGTGACGCCGACGACGGTGAGCTCGCCGGAGGGGTGGCCGAACAAGACGTCGGACATCGGCCCGAGGGCGGCGCGGGCGTTGTCGACCTGAGCCCAGGCGGCGGGCGGGGAGGGGACGTTCGCGGCGCTCGGGGCCGCCTCGGCAACAACCGCGACCGCACCGGCGGAAACCGCGTCGCCGACGAAGCGCAGGCCGTCGTGGACGAAGCCCGGCACGGCGACGAAGACGTCGCCCGGGCGGACCTGCCGCGAGTCGTATGCGATTCCGGTCACCTCGATCTCGGCATCGCCGCTGAATGACGCGGCGATCCCGGACAGAAGCGACGCGAGGGTATGCCTCGTGTGCACGGCCTCCCCTTGCCGTTCTGGCTCCGGAGGCGCGGTCGCGCGCCGCGGAGCCGTTGAGGACCACAGTCCATGCCCGTCACCCCTGACGGGCAAATCCTCGGCGTCCGGCCTTCAGGACCCCTAGGAGGCTGTGCTGAAGGTCCGATCGGTCCGGCGGACCTTCACCACAGCCTCCTATCAGCGGCCCGCGACGAGCATGCGACGGGGTAGTCCCGTCACACCTTCACCACGGGCTGCTAGCTACCCGCGATCTGCAATGGCGCGGTCTGTGCGTCGGGAGCCAGGCGCAATACTCTGACCGCCGTTTCGGCGATGGCGCGGAAGGCTGGAGCGGCGACCTCGGTTCCATAGTAGCCCTTGCTCTTGTCCGGGTTGTCGACCACGACCAGGATCACGAGCTCGGGCTCAGATGCGGGCAAGATTCCTACAAAAGACGACATGTACTGGCTGTACTGCCGGTTCGGCCCGATCTTCTGCGCCGTACCGGTCTTTCCGGCGATCCGATAGCCGCGGATGCCGGCGGCCTTTCCGGTGTTGTTGTTCGGATTCACGACGCCTTCGAGAACACCCATGACGCGGGCGGCGGTCTCTTCGTCGAGAATCCGGCGGCGAACCTCGGGCTCGCGTCTCATCTGCAGTGTGCCGTTGGCGTCGCGAATCTCCGATACGAGGTAGGGCTTCATCAGCAGGCCGCCGTTGGCGATCGCCGAGACCGCCGTTGCCAGCTGCAGCGGCGTGACGCCGACCTCTTGGCCGATGATCATCGAGCTTTGCGAAAGGGCGGACCATCGGCTCGGCGGCGCCAGCAGGCCGGGGGCTTCTCCCGGAAGCTCGATCCCGGTCTTTTCGCCGAACCCGAACGTTCGTAGCGTTTCGTAGAAGTGATCCGGCTCCATCCGCAGCCCGACCTTGATCATCCCCACGTTGCTCGAATTGGCGACGACCTGGGAGAAGGGCATGATGCCGAAGCCGCTGCGCCAATCGTGATACGTGTGGTTGGCGACCCGCATCGCGCCGCCCTGGCAGTCGATCAGCTCGTCCTCGAAGACCAGATCGTCTCGGAAACCGGCCGCGGCGGTGAAGATCTTGAACGTGGAACCGGGCTCGTAGGCGTGGTTGACGGCGCTGTTCTTGGGCGAAAGGTCGACCAGGGCCTGGTCGCGCACGTTGGGGTTGAAGGTGGGGTAGGAGGCCAGCGCCAGCACCGCACCGGTGCGCGGGTCCATCACCACCGCCGTCGCTCCCTGTGCGCCGCGCTCCTCGACGACGCGCTGCAGCGTCGCCTCGGCCGCTTCCTGGATCACCGGCTCGATGGTGAGAAAAATATCGTGGCCAGGAACAGGGTCCTCACGGAGAAACCCATCCGGATCGATGGGTGTCTGTCCGCCGTCTTTGAGGGTCAACCATCTCCCATCCTGGCCACGAATCGCTTCGTCGAGCGCGTACTCGATGCCGGCCGCGCCCTTGTTCTCGTTGCTCACGAAGCCGAGCACATGCGCGGCAAGCTGGCGGTTCGGGTAGTAGCGCCGGCTCGTCGGGTACATGCCGATCGACTGGTGCAAACCGCGCTCGCGCTTCACTTGCTGCACCGCTTCGACGATGTCCGGGGCCGCCCAGCGGCGCAGGTTCTCGAAGCGGGAGTCTTGTTGCAGAAGGCGGGTCACCTCCTCGACCGGCATTTGCAGCGCGGGGGCGAGCGCCTTGGCGTTCTCGACAGGGTTGTCGAGGAGGTGGGGGTGGACGTAGATCGCCTGCTCTTCGATGCTGCTGGCGAGCAGATCTCCGCCGGCGGCGAAGATGCGGCCGCGAGTGGCCGGAATGGCGACTTCATATTCCTGCTGGATCCGGGCGCGCTCGACGAGGTCCTCGTGCAGGACGATCTGCAGATGCCCGAGGCGGCCGAGCAGGAGGCCGGTCCACAGACCGGCGCCGATCAGCAGAAGGAGAAGACGGCGGCGCTGGATGCGGCCGATGGCGGGGTTGCTACGGTCGTTGACGACCATCGGCGTCTCCTGTTGCCTCGGCGAGGAACGTGAGGTCTCGGGCGGGTGCAACAGGAGTCCGCGGCAGATAGATGACCTGATCCTGGCCCGCTACCTCCAGGCCGATTTCCTCGCGCGCCAGGTCCCCGATGAGTTTCGGGTCGCTGGCCGACGCGAGCTCGATCTCGAGCCGCTGACGGTCCTCCGCAAGCTCGTTGAGGCGTTCGTCGAGCGCCACCACCTCGCGACGGTATTCGTGCAGCTTGGCCTGCAGGCCGGCGTACGTGAAGGCGGGAACCGCGATCAAGAGGCCCAGAAGCGTCATCCGGGCCAGGTCGCCGAAGCGGCCGGGCTCTCGCGGCTTCACCAGGGGACCGTTGACCACGCGCGGGCGACGAATCGGCGCCATTTTCAGCTCTCCCGATGGGGGAGGGAAAGAAAAAAGCCGGAGCGTGGTCCCGACAGCCAGGGGCGAATGCTAGCCAGGGTTGTAAAGGGAGGCAGTTTACAACTCATTTTGGTCTAGCTAAGGCGACGGGACCACGTACTCCGGACACTCGTTCCTTCTGTTGTGACGGCGCACCCGGCCGGCTCACAGCCGCTCAACCGCGCGCAAGTGCGCGCTGCGGGATCGGGGATTGACCTCGATCTCGTCGGCTTTGGGCCCGAGCGGGCGCTTCGTCAAGATTTTGACCTCGGTGAACTTGTCGCAGGCGCAGCGCGGCAGCTTCGGCGGGCATACGCAATCGCTCGCCAGGTAGCGAAACGCCTGCTTGACCACTCGATCTTCGAGCGAGTGGAAGGTGATGATGACCAGCCGACCGCCGGGCGCCAGCAAGCGTGCGGCGCCGACGACAAACTCGTACAAGCCGTTGAGCTCGTCGTTGACGGCGATGCGGAGGGCCTGAAAGGTGCGCGTCGCCGGATGAATACGCTCCGGCGCGCGCGGGATCGCGGCACTGACGATTTGGGCGAGCTGGTCCGTCGTGCGCAGCCTCTTGCTGCGGCGCGCCGCGACGATCGCCCGCGCGATGCGGCTGGCGTAGCGTTCGTCACCGTAGCGTCGCAGCACCGAGGCCAGCTCGCCCGCGTCGAGCTCGTTGACGAGCTCGGCAGCGGTCAGCGGGGAGGTGCGATCCATTCGCATGTCGAGGGGCCCGGAACGGCGGAACGAGAAGCCTCGCTCGGCCGAATCGAGCTGCAGAGAGGAAACGCCCAGATCGGCCACAATTCCCTGAATCGGCCACCAGCGGCGCTCGAAGGCCAGTTGCGGCAGGCGGCGGTAGTCCTCGCTGATGAGCTCTACGCGGGCGCTCCAGGGCTCGAGGCGCTGACGGGCGACCTCGAGGGTCTCGCTGTCGCGGTCCAGGCCGACGACGGCACAATCGGGGCAGGAGGCCATGATCGCGGCGCTGTGGCCGCCGGCCCCTACGGTCGCGTCGATGGTCAGCCCGCCGCCGGGAGAGAGGTGATCGAGAACTTCATCGACCATTACCGGGCGGTGAATCGGGCCAGGCTCCATATTCGCGCGCGCGTCCAGTTCTTGCGGCCAGGGAAGCCGCAGCGTGCCGGCGGGCGTCTGGATGGGGGCTACGGTGATCATCAGATGCCCAGCTCAGCCAGTTTCTCGAAATCGTCGTTCGTCAGCGGCTCGCTATCGAGGCGGCTGCGGAAGATTTCGTGGTTCCAAACCACCAGGTAGTCCATTTGGCCCATCACCACCACTTCACCGTTCATCTGCGCCTCGTCCCGCAGCAGGGCGGGGACGAGCACGCGGCCTTGCTTGTCCATGGTGGTGACGTGACCGAAGTAGTTGACCCGATCCATGAACTTCTGCCGTGCGGGGCTCATGGCCGGAATCCTGTTGATCCGCTCTTCGACAGCGGCCCAGACGGGGAGGGGATAGACGCGGACGTTCTTGCCGTCGACGCTGGTGAGGAAGACCTCGGCGCCGTATGCGTCGCGGATGGCCGAGCGGAACGACGTGGGGATCTTGATACGCCCCTTGTCGTCGACCGTCGCCGGCTGGTTTCCGCGAAGCATCTCACCCTCATCTCCCATTTCCCCCTGATTCAGGGACGGTCAACCACTTTGGTCCACTGCTGACCACTCGCGACTATACGAATCCCCCGAATAGAGTGTCAAGCTCGAAATAGCAAAAAGACAACAATTGTCTCGAATCGGCGGAAATCCACTTCCTGTAAGGGCTACCGACCGATCGAGGCGGGCTCGCGGGTCGGGTGGGCGGAAGTGGACCGGATTCACGGGAAGGGGGGTGCTCGTCGGGCGGGCGGGGGGACGCAGGTACGCTCGGAGCTGAAGGTGCGCTTGCGGACGTCGGGGCACGAAGCGACGGCGAACGGGCCCACGAAGGCGTCGCCCCTCCGGATCTCGCATATGCGCAATACAGTCCTGCGCGCACCTACGTCCCCCCGCCCACCCTCTGGCTCCGGACCTGCTCTAACGAACCGGCCCGCCTCCCGTCACCGACCGCTCGCGACGTGGCTCGAGGAGGTCGAGCCGCTTCGGTGGCGGCTCAGCGGGAGCGTTTTCCGGCATCCGCTTGGCGGTCCGAACGCTCTTATTGGCGATGACTACCGGCTTCGGAGACACGCTTAACGCCCGGATGCCGGAAAACGCTCCCCGTCGCCGAGGTGGGTTGGTTGCCGCGCTCGACGCTCCAGAATCCCGACTGGCGGCCGGTTGGTGCGATCAGACGTCTCGAAACGTCTGCGATGGCGCGGGCAGCGGGATCGGGCGAGCTAGGGGAGCTGGACGCTCCTTGCTTCGCGGGGTGGTAGGCAGGGTGATCGCTGGTGGAGAGTTCGGGAGAGTGGGAGCTGGGGCCCCGGAAGCGGGGCCCGGAGGCGGGGAGAGCGCCCTCCGCGGTGGCCGAACGCGACGTTTTCTTGTTTGCTAAAATTGAGGCATGAGCACTCTGAAAACGACGTTGTTGTTGAGCCTTCTGACCGCCGTGCTGATCGCCTTCGGGGGATTCTTTGGTGGGCAGCAGGGGATTGTTATCGCTTTCGTCATCGCCGTCGTCATGAACGTCGGCAGTTACTGGTTTTCGGCCTCGATCGTCCTGCGGACGTCCGGGGCGCAGCCGGCTACCGAGGCGGAGTACCCCGGCCTGCACCGCATGACCGAGCGACTGGTCCAGCGTGCCGGGCTGCCCAAGCCGGATCTGTACATCATTCCGACGAAGGTTCCGAACGCGTTCGCAACCGGGCGCAACCCGGAGCACGCAGCCGTCGCGGTGACCCAAGGCCTGATGGAGCTGCTCGACGAGCAGGAGCTGGAGGGCGTGGTCGCGCACGAGCTTGCACACGTCAAGAACCGCGACATCCTGATCTCATCGATCGCCGCCACCATCGCCGGCGCAATCATGATGCTCGCCACGATGGCGCGATTTTCCGCCTTGTTCGGTGGAGGCCGCGATCGTGACGGGAACATCTTCGGCGTCCTGGCGATGGCCATCCTCGCCCCGATCGCCGCGATGATGGTGCAAATGGCGATTTCCCGCACCCGCGAATACAAGGCGGATGCCACGGGCGCCGACATGGTCGGCCACCCACAGGGCCTCGCCAGCGCGCTGCGTCGCCTCGAGCAGGTGAACCAGCGCGTGCCGGCCGAGATGTCCCCGGCCTCGCCGGCCACGGCCCACATGTACATCGTTCGGCCTTTCGCGGGCGGCCTGGGCAACCTCTTCTCGACGCATCCGCCGATGCAGGATCGTATCGAGCGACTGATGAAGCGGGCGGGGCCGATCATCAGCTAGACGGTTCGCTGCTGGGTGGGGAGGTGGCCGGGCGGTCGGGAGAGAGGCCGGGGGCCTCGCGGGTCCCTCCGCTCCCCATGCAAGCGCGCGGCATGAGGAGGATGATGCTGCGCATCGATTCTCAGAAAGCCGCGCGATGCATGGGGCCCCGCTGATCCGCCCGCTCCGGCCCCCGACCTCTCTCCCGCCGCCCTCTGCACCGTCCAAGCAACCGACGTACCTCCCGGCCTCCCGCCACCGACCGCTAAAGAGGTGAGTCGAGGAGGCCGAGTGACCTCGGAGGCGGCTCAGCGGGAGCGTTTTCCGGCATCCGCTTGGCGGTCCGAACGCTCTTGTTGGCGATAACTACCCGGCCTCTGAGACACGCTTAACGCCCGGATGCCGGAAAACACTCCCCCTCGCCGGAAGACGGGGGTTGCCACGGAGGGCGCTAGCTTTTCGCAGTGGTGGATGTGGGAGAGGGTGCTGTCGGCGGAGCGGTGGCGATGAACGTGGCGGGGATCTGGAGAGCTGGGTGAGCTGAACGCTCCTTATTTGACGTTGGAAAGGACGGAACGGCGGATCCAATCCGGGCACGACCCTGCCTGGATGCGAGTGACTCTCCGCGCTCGTCGTCCCCACCGGAGAGCAATCCCCCCAACGTCAAATAAGGAGCGTTCAGCTCACCCAGCTCGTCGAACCCCAGCCCCGCCGCCATCTCGGCCGTTCCGAAACCTGCGGCCCCACCAACCCGGTCGCCAGGCGGGACCCGCAGCACCGAGCGTGGCAACCAAGCCACCTCGGCGAGGGGGAGGGTTTTCCGGCATCCGGGCGTTAAGCGTGTCGCCGAAGTGGGGTCGTTATCGCCGTTGAGAGCGTTCGGACCGCCAAGCGGATGCCGGAAAACACTCCCGCTGAGCCGCCATCGAGGTCACTCGGCCTCCTCGAGCCACGTCTTCAGCGGTTGGCGGCGGGAGGCGGGCCGGTTCGCCGGTTGCGGGGACGGAGCAGAGGGTGGGCGGGGGGACGTAGGTGCGCGCAGGGCTGTATTGCGCATATGCGAGATCCGGAGGGGCGACGCCTTCATGGGCACGGCTCGCCGTCGGTTCGTGCCCCGACGTCCGCAAGCGCACCTTCAGCTCCGAGCGTACCTGCGTCCCCCCGCCCGCCCGACGAGCACCCGACCCCTACGGCAACAGCAACACCGCCCCACCACCAGCCAACGCTCCAACGAGGCCACCGAGGATCGCCGGCACCACCCGAGCCGCTCCTGTAGGCCGCCACGCCCCGTCGATCGAGCGCTCGGCCAGCATGCCGATGAACGACGCAAGGAATACGAGTCCCCCGTCCGACGGCCCGATCAAGCGCAGGCCGAAGGCCAGTGCGGCCGTGAGCCCGGCTGCCGCTGCGGCCGCCGCGGCGGCTTCGGCGGAGAGGGCCCCCGGCGTTTCGGCCGGTCGCGGACGGAGCGAGGGGACGGCGTAGGCGGGCTCGGCGTAGGCGCTGCGGATGGTCACCGCGATGCCGATGGCCGCCGCGGTGCCGATGGCGGAGACGGCCGCGGCGGTGAAGTACATCGGTTGTGACAGGGTCGGCGCCGCGACGCCCAGGACGAAGCCGATCGCGGCTGCGGCAGCGAGGCGCAGGGTGGCCGCGGGTTCGGGTGGCGTGGCCGGCCTCGCCGCGGCCCGTGATGCCACCAGGCGGGCGATGCCCTGGAGCGCGAAGACGCCGATCACCAGCGTGACGAGGGCGCCGACTCCCGGCATGTCATTTCTCCTTGGCGGCCTGCCGTCTCCAGAAGTCCAGTACGGACGCGAGTGTTTCGTCGAAGTCGAACTTCGGGCTCCAGCCGAGCTCCCGGCGGGCGCGCGTCGCGTCGCCCACCAGGGCGGCCAGGTCGATGGCCCGAACTCGTCCTGCATCCTGTTGCACTTCGATGTCGATGTCCACGGCATCGCGGAGGCGATCGAGAATATCGGCGATCAACACGGCGTCGCCGCTGGCGAGGTTGTAGGCCTCGCCGGGGGCGCCACGCTCGGCCGCCAGCAGGTAGGCGTCGATGATGTCCCGCACGTCGCTGAAGTCGCGCCGCGTCTGCAGGTTGCCGACGCGGATGAGCGGTTCGGCCAGGCCCGCCTCGATCCACGCCACCTGGCGGGCGAAGTCGCTGCAGACGAATTGCGGCGACTGCCACGCACCGGTGTAGTTGAACGTCCGCAGGATCACCGTTTCGACGCCCTCGCCGGTCCAGGCCTGGCGGGCGAGGAGCTCGCAGCACACCTTGCTGACGGCGTACGGGCTACGTGGGTTGGCCGGCGTGTCCTCGGTTAGCGGGCGTGAATCCTCGGGCGCGAGGCCGTATACCTGTCCGGTCGAGGCGAGGATCACGCGCGGCTGCGGGTCGAGCTCGGCCGCGACCTCGAGCACCGCCGAGGTTCCGATGACGTTGACCTCGAGGGTTTCGCGGCGGTTCTGCCAGGCGGCGCCCACGTGGGTCATGGCCGCCAGGTGGAAGATCGTGTCCGGGCGAAACTCCGTCGCCAGGTCGCGGATCGTCGCGGCGTCACGGATGTCGCCTTCGCCCCGGACGAGTTGGTCCGCGATGGAATCCAGCTGGGGGCCGAACTGCCGATCGATGCCGGCGACCTGGTCGCCGCGGTCGATCAGCGCGTGCGCTAGGTGGCCGCCGGCGAAGCCGCCGATGCCCGTAATCAGGCCGCGCATCTGCTCGCCCGTCTCCGGCTCAAGCGCGAACCTGCTCGCGCCAGTAGTCCAGCAGGTCCTTGGCGGTTTGCTCGAAGGGGATCTCGGGCTCCCAACCGGTAGCCTCGCAGAACTTCCGGTTGTCCCCCAGCAACAGGGGCACGTCGGAGGGGCGCAGGCGGGCGGGGTCCTCGCGCACTTCGATGTCGGCGTCGGTGTGGCTCAGCAGGATGTCCAGGACCTCTTGGATCCGGTAGGCCTTGCCGCTGGCGACGTTGTACACCTCGCCGGGCTCGCAGTGCTCCAGGCACAGCCAGTAGGCGCGGACGATGTCCCGCACGTCGGTGAAGTCGCGCTCGGGGGTCAGGTCTCCGACATGGATGACCGGATCGCGCTTGCCGGTCTCGATGTCGACGATCTGCTTGGCGAAGTTGCTGGTGACGAACACGTCGCCCCGGCGCGGGCCGGTGTGATTGAAGGCACGGGTGCGGATCGCCTTGAGGCCGTACGACTGGTGGTACTGGTAGGCGAGCGTGTCTTGCGCCACCTTCGAGACGGCATACGGTGACAGCGGGCGCAGCGGGTTGTCCTCGCCGATCGGTGCCTCGTGCGGGTGGACGAGGCCGTACTCCTCCGACGAGCCGGCGATCTGGATCGAGGCGTCGAGGTCCAGCTCGCGCATGGCCTCGAAGATGTTCACCTGGCCGAGGACGTTGTTGGCGAGCGTGTCGCCCGGCGAGTTCCACGACGTCGGCACGTAGGATTGCGCCGCCAGGTGGAAGATGCGCTCGGGGCGCACGTCGTCGAGCAGGTTCATGACCGAAGCGGGGTCGCGTAGCTCGCACTCACGCAGGTCGATGCTGTCGCCCAGGTGATCGATATTCTCGCGTCGCGAGCGCCAGCGATGGATGCCGACCACCTCGACGTCGTCGTCGCGGCCGAGACAGTACTCTGCGAGGTGGCTGCCGACGAATCCTGTGATACCGGTGATGAGAACCTTCATGTAGACGTGCCTCTGGCGTCTGCGCCGAATGCTGCCGGGGGGAATGACGGGCGAAAATCTACCACGCTACGCCGGGTGTCGCGTCTCGCGAACGACGGGTCACTTCGCCCCGTCCGCTGGCAGCGTGCCGGGGTAGCGTTCCTACTCGCCGATGCCGACGCTGCAGCCGTCGCCGATCATCAGCCGGTGCGCTTGTGGCTTGGCGGCGGCGCCGAATACGTGCGCGTCCCGGCCGATGAGGCTGGCGTCGAGCCGCCGGGTCAGGTTCTCGATGCGGGCGCCCCTCAGGACGATGCAATGCTCCAGCTCCGCGGCGGTTACATGCACGCCATCGGCGAGCGAGGTGTAGGGGCCGACGTAGGCGCCCTCCAGCCGGCAGTCGCGGCCGATGATGGCCGGGCCGCGGATCCTGCTTCGCAGAACGGATGCCCCGGCCTCGATGATGACCTCGCCTTCGATGCGCGTGGCGTCGTCCACCTCGCCCTCGATGCGGCCGCTGAGCGAGGAAAGCACGACCCGGTTGGCCTCGAGCAGATCGTCGAGGTGGCCGGTGTCCTTCCACCAGCCACGCACCTTTTCCCAGCCGACCTCCCGCCCGGCGTCAATCAGCCCCTGGATGGCTTCGGTGATTTCGAGCTCGCCACGGGCGGACGGCTGCAGCCTGTCGATCGCGGCGAAAACCTCCTTGTCGAAGAGATAGACGCCGACGAGAGCGAGGTCCGACGGCGGGTCGGCCGGCTTTTCCACCACGCGCACGACGCGGTCGCCGGCCAGCTCGATGACGCCGAATCGTTCCGGCTCCGGAACCCTGGCGGCGAGAATCTGGGCGCTGACCGCCGCCCCGTCGAATGCTTCGACGAACTCGCGCACGCCGTCGCGCAGGATGTTGTCGCCCAGATACATGATGAAGGGCTCGTCGCCGAGGAAGTCACGCGCGATCTTCACCGCGTGCGCCAGGCCGAGGGGGGCCTCTTGTCGGATGTACGTGACCCGCGCGCCCCAGCGGGCACCGTCGCCGACGGCTTCCTCGATTTCGGCCGCGGTGTCGCCGACGACGATGCCGATGTCTCGGACACCCGCCTCGACCAGGTGCTCGATGCCGTAAAACAGGACCGGCTTATTGGCCACCGGAATGAGCTGCTTCGCCGACGTGTACGTCAGCGGGCGAAGACGCGTGCCCGAGCCTCCCGAGAGGATCAGTCCCTTCATCACCGGTCGATTACCCTCGCTGCCGTGCTCCACCACCACGTAACGATTACTGGTTGTCGCTGCCGAAGCCCATCGATCCGACGTTGAGCAGCTCGATGAGAATCGAGAACTGGATGTCGTCGCGGAACGAGAAGCGGTTCTGCGCCAGCTGGCCGCCGATCGAGCAGCACTGCGTGTTCCACGTGGCCCCGATCATGTAGGCCTGCAGGACCTGTTCGCTGACGTCCCAGGTGAGGTTTCCGGTCACCGTAATCAGGGAGCGGAGCAGGTTGACGCGGCCGCTGCCGGTCAGGCGGTCGGTGGATTCGAGGTCGACCAGCGACGGATCGTCCTCGTCGGGAAAGGCGCGGGCGTTGCGGAACCAGGTGATGTTGGCGAGCGCGTTCTCCCAGTTCATCGAGCCGTTGAGCGTGAAGCCGCCCGGTTGCCACTGGCGCGTGAAGCGGACGCTGCCGCCGAAGTTGATCGCCGGGGTCGGCGTGAAGCGGCCGGAGACGGACCAGGGCAGGGGAATGCGGGGGAACTCCACGTTCGGGTTGGTCTCCCGCAGGTCGAAGTCGCGTGCCAACTCGACGCTGAACACCTCCCAGACACCGCGCTGCTCGTCGTTGGGGTTGTTGAACCGCTTGGCGAGAAATCGGTTCGTGAGCGACGCGCGGGCGAAGTGGCGGTCGCCGCCGAAACGGTCGATCTCGTCGAACTGGATGATCTCCCGGTTGGCGAAGCCGAGGTTCTCCAGCTGTGAAAGCCGACCCCAGGTGAAGCGCGGCTCCAGCACGTGCTTGTAGCGGGGCGAGTATTCGCTCGTCGGCGTGTCGAAGATGCGGAAGATGCTCGGGCCGATCACCTGGATGCCGGTCTCGTAGACGTTGCGGAAGATCGGGTCCGCCTCGAAGCCGCCGTCGAGGTTCTCGTCGTAGCGTTGGCTGTAGTACGTCGAGCGCCAGGCGAGGAACGGGCTGAAGGTCAGCCAGGGAATCTGCGAGAAGGCGAGCGAGACCTCGGGAAACGCGTCGATACGCTGGTAGCGGCCGCCTCTGCTGTCTACCCCGATGTCGCGCTCCTCGCGCAGGAGCCCCGCGTAGGAGCCTTCGAACTGGAAGTACAGCGGCTCGGCGATGGGCCGCCGGCGGATGCGGAACTCGACCTCCGGCAGCCGGCGCCGGACGACCGACGCGGTGTTGCCGAAGTAGGTTTCGTTGTGGTCGCCGACAACGTTGAACGTGTAGTTGCTCCAGGAGCGGGTGAAGAAGACGCCGACGGACGAGTTCCGCCGCAGATAGTTGTTGAAGTTGTCCTGGAACGCCTGGATGAACTCCTTGCTGGAGAAGAAGTTGGCGTTGGCGTTCAGCCGCCATCCGCGCGAGAGGTTGTGCAGGTGGGAGCCGTCGAGTGTCCAACCGCCGGGGACCTGCTCGGCGCCGGCGGCGATTTCCTCGTCGGTGAAATCCGAGCCTTGCAGCCAGAAGAAGCGGGCATTGCCGGTCGAAGACTGAGTCGCCTCGTGGCGAAACTCGGCCCCGAAGCCCGAGCCGATCTTCGAGTAGTAGTCGTAGGAGAAGGTCGCGTCCATGCTGCGGTTGATGGCCCAGAAGACCGGCTGGCTGTAGGTGAAGCCCTTGCGCGACGACGTGCCGATGGAGGGCAGCAACAGCCCGCTGGAGCGGCGGTCCTCGTCGATCGGCCAGTACAGCGCCGGGAGCACGATCAGGGGGACGCCCTTCACCTTGAACACCGGCATCTTCATGGTGACGTGGTCGTCGACGTAGAGATCGAACGACGAGGCGGAGAACTCCCAGATCGGCAGCGTCTGGGTGCACGGCGTGACGACGCCTTTCTCGATGCGATAGACGCCCGCGTCCACCTGCGAGATGTGCTCGCCGCGAAAGAAGACGTCCCCCGGCCCGATGCCGAACGCGTCTTCGATCTCGCCGGTGCCGGCCAGCAAGTAGCCGGACATGCGAGAGCCGAGCAGGCTGATCTCGCCGGCCTCGAAGGCGACGTTACCCGTGGCGACGAAATACCAGTCCGCGCCCTCGGCGTCGGGATCCGGAGGGGGCGTCACCACGACCTCGTCTGCTTGCAAACGAAACTGATCGCCGCCGTCGATGTCGACGTACCCGCTCAGCGTCCAGGTGCCGTCATCGTTGAAAGAGATGTCATCCCAGCCGACTCCTTCAAGCCCGGGGATGTCGACCGGAAGCATCTGCTGCTGCGCCTGCGGCTCCTCCTGGGCGACCGCGCCGGCGGGCAGCAGGAGCACTGCGAGCGCGGCGACAATCGCCGGGGCGGCAAGCCGCAGCGAAGTGTTGATTGGCGTGCTCCGTCCCATCGATTCCCCGCAGCCGCCGCGTGACTCCCGCGAGTCGCACAGCGCCCTGGTGGAGGCGGTAAGTGCCGCTACTCTACATCAAGACTCGATCAGGAGTGGTCGCACCGACCCGATCAAGTACGTCGAGCCGCACACACAGATCAGGTCCTCGGGCGCGGCGCTGCGGCGGGCGGTTTCGATCGCCTCTTCAGGGTCCTCGACGGCCCTCCGTTGGGCCGGCGCGGAGCCTTCGCCGATGGCCAGCAGCTTGTCGACCGGGGTTGCCCGCGGTGTCGGCGCACGGGTGACGAGGAGCTGGTCGGCCAGGGGGTAGAGGGCCTCGGCGATCCCGTCGCTGTCCTTGTCCGACAGGGTGGCGAACACCAGGTGCATGCGGTCGAAAGCGCGGCGGCGCCGCAGCTCCCACAGGTAGGCGGCCAGCGCCTTGGCGGCGGCCGGGTTGTGCGCCGCGTCGAGCACGATCGGCGGGCTTTCCTCCAGCCATTCGCATCGCCCCGGCCACTCGGTGCTGCGCAGGCCCGCCCAGATGGCGTCCGAGCCGATGCGCAAGCGATGGCGATCGAGGGCTTCGGCGGCGAGAATGGCGCACTGGGCGTTCTCGACCTGGTGGGCGCCGGGGAGCGAAAGCTCGAGTCCGACGTAGTCGCGCACCCGACCGACGCAGTCGATCGTGTGTCGTAGACGCTCGTCGTTGCGCCGGACCACGGCGGGAAACGACTCCGACTCCCACAGCATCGCGCCGACCGCTTCGGCCTGCCGTCGCAGGACGTTCATGACGGCGGGAGCCTGCGAGGCGGTCACCGCCATTCCGCCGGGCGGGATGATGGCTGCTTTCTCCGCGGCGATCGAGAGAATGTCGTCGCCGAGGTACTCCTGATGGTCGAGGGCGATCGGGGCGATGACCGCGACCCGCGGGCGGGTGACGTTGGTGGCGTCCCATCGGCCGCCCAGCCCGACCTCGAGAATGGCGAGCTCGACCCGCGCCTCGGCGAAGTAGCGAAAGGCGGCCGCGGTGAGGATCTCGAAATACGAGGGCATTTCGTCGACGCGCTTGTCGGCGACCAGCTTGTCGGCCGCGGCCAACACGACGCCGAGCTGGGCGTCGAGCCCCCCGGAGCTGATGGGGGCGCTTCCCACCTGAAAGCGCTCCTCGGGCGTCGACAGATGTGGGGACGTATAAAGGCCGACCCGATGGCCGGCGGCACGGACGATGGCGGTGAGCATCGCCGCGATCGAGCCCTTGCCGTTGGTCCCTCCGATGATCGCGGTAGGGAACGAGAGTTGCGGGTTGCCGAGCGCCTCGAGAAGCGCACGGATTCGATCGAGCCCCGGCGTTACCCGGTTCGGGTCGATCGACTCGAGGCGTTGCCGAATGCTGCTCCCGTCCGCCATCCTTTACCGAGGCGGCGGTTCGACGTCGCTTCGCTCGCTGCGTTCCGTCGGCACCTCGGTGTAGACCTCCGATATGGCGGAGGCCAGCAGGTCGGCGGGCAAGAGGTAACGGAGCGCCCGGCCGAGGGTCTCCTTGAGCTCAGAACGCGGCACCACGAGGTCGAGCATTCCGTGCTCGAGGAGGAATTCGCTGCGCTGGAATCCCTCGGGAAGCTTCTCGCGGATGGTCTGCTCGATGACCCGCGGCCCGGCGAAGCCGATCAGCGCCTTCGGTTCGGCGACGTTGAGATCGCCGAGCATGGCGAACGACGCCGTCACCCCTCCGGTCGTCGGGTCGGTGAGGACGGAGATGTACGGCAGGCGATCTTCGGCCAGGCGGGCGAGCGCCGCCGAGATCTTCGCCATCTGCATCAGCGAGAGGGCGCCCTCCTGCATGCGGGCGCCGCCGGAGCTCGAAACCACGATCAGCGGCTGCTGCAGCTCGCGCGCGCGTTCGGCGGCGCGGGTGATCTTCTCGCCGACCACCGAGCCCATGCTGCCGCCCATGAAGGCGTATTCCATCACCGTCAGCACCACGGGAACGCCGTCGACGGTCGTTTCGACAGACACCACCGCGTCTTTACGGCCGGTGCGCTGCTGGTATTCCTCGATCCGTCCGGTGTAGGGCTTCGTGTCGATGAACCCCAGCGCATCGACGGGGCGGATGCCGGCGTCGAATTCCTCCCACACGCCGTCGTCGCACAGCAGCTCCAGACGCTCGCGCGCCGAAATGCGGAAGTGGTAGTTGCACTTCGGGCAGACGTTGGCGTTGCGGACGACTTCTTTGCGGTAGATGAACTCCCGGCAGTTGTTGCACTTGGTCCACAGCCCCTCGGGCATGTCGACCTTGCGATCACCTACCGGGCGCTTGCTGCCGCCTTTGTTGCGGAACCAGGCCATGCGATCAGTTTCGAGCTCGCGCTCGCGGCGCGAGACGAGAAGATGCGATGAGGATGTCCCGCCAGGGAGGCATCCGCAGGGAAGCGAGCATGCCGGGATGCTATCGACAGCCGGGAGCCGCCGTCAAGCGCGTTGCGTGCATCTTCCGGCCTGCTACTGTGGCCCGATAAAGGGCCGCGTTCGGTGGCCGCGAGAGGCCGCCGGGGCGCCCCTCCGCGCCGCTGCGAGAAGAGGGCGCGCGCACGTTTTCAGCATCCCGCCAAGGAGCCAGTACCGGATGATCAAGACCATCGAGTGGACCGACGACGGCGTCGTCATGTTGGACCAGCGACTGCTGCCGGGCGAGGAGGTGTACCTGACGTTCACCGATCCTGCCGAGGTGATCGAGGCGATCGCCGATCTGGTGATCCGTGGCGCCCCGGCGATCGGGGTGGCGGCGGCGATGGGAATGGCGTTGGGCGCGCAGGCGTTCGACGACGAGCCGGAGACGTTCCGGCAGCAGCTAGCCGAGCTCTCTGAGCGGATGAACGCCGCCCGCCCCACCGCCGTGAACCTGCGCTGGGCCGTGCGACGGGCGAACCGGGTGGCGGAGCAAGCGCTGTCTGAGGAAGGCGTGGCCGGAGCCAAGGCGCGGCTGGTCGCCGAGGCCAGGCTGATGCACGAGCAGGATATCGAGATGAACAGGGCCATGGGCCGGCATGGCGCCGCCCTGGTGCCGCAGGACGCCGTCATCTTGACCCACTGCAACGCCGGTGCGTTGGCGACGGCCGGCTACGGGACGGCCCTCGGTGTGGTTCGCGCCGCCCAGGAAGCCGGCAAGAACCCGCACGTGTTCGCCGACGAGACCCGCCCGTTCCTTCAGGGGGCCCGCCTGACCACCTGGGAGCTGCAGAAGGACGGCATCCCGGTGACCCTGATCACCGACAACATGTCCGGGCACATGATGCAGAAGGGCAGGGTGGACTGCGTCGTCGTCGGCTCGGACCGGATCGCCTCCAACGGCGATGTCGCCAACAAGATCGGCACCTACACAGTCGCCGTTCTCGCCAAACAGCACGGCATCCCGTTCTTCGTTGCCGCGCCGACGTCCACCGTCGACCTCGAGGCCGAGTCCGGCGAGGCCATTCCGATCGAGGAGCGCACCAGCGACGAAGTGGTCGTCGTCAACGACGTCCGCATCGTGCCCGAAGACGTCTCCGCCGCCTATCCGGCCTTCGACGTCACCCCGGCCGAGCTCGTCACCGCCATCATCACCGAGGAGGGCGTGGCGCGGCCCCCGTACAAGGAAAGCCTGGCGGCGCTGTGCGCGGCCGCGGCCGAGAAGATCTGAGGTCGACCACGCCGATGCTCGTTCTCGGGCTGGAGACGTCGTGCGACGAGACGGCCGCCGCCCTGGTTGTCGACGGGCGCGACGTCGTCGGCAACGTCGTCTCCAGCCAGACCGACCATGCAGCCTACGGTGGGGTGGTTCCGGAGCTCGCCGCACGTCGCCATGTCGAGAGCCTGCCCTGGGTCGTGCGCTCCGCGTTCGGGCAGGCGGGCGTCGGCTGGGACGATATCGATGGTATCGGCGTTACGCGGGGGCCGGGTCTGGTCGGCGCGTTGCTCGCCGGTTGGTGCTACGGGCGCGCGGCGGCGCGTGCTCTCGACGTTCCCTACGTCGGCGTGAACCATCTCGCCGCGCACGTCCATGGCGCCCTGATGCCGGCGCTCGAAGCGGGCGAGCGGATCGACTATCCGTTGCTCGCACTCGTCGTTTCCGGCGGGCACACGACCCTGTACCACGTTCCCGCGGAGGACAGATTCCGTCGGGTCGGGGATACGCTCGACGACGCCGCCGGCGAGGCGTACGACAAGGTCTCGACCCTGCTCGGCCTCGGCTATCCGGGCGGGCCGGTGATCGACCGGCTTTCGGACGCCGGTGACCCGACCGCCGTCCGCTTTCCGCGGGCCCGGCTCGAGAGCGCCTTCGACTTCTCGTTTTCGGGCCTGAAGGCGGCGGTACGCCGCCACGCTCTCGATGCCGACCTTGAGCCGGGTCGCCCGGAGGATCCCGCGGTGCTCGATACGGTGGCTTCCTTCCAGGCGGCGGTCATCGACATGCTCGCCCGAGCGACGGAAGCGGCCATCGACGCGTTCCCGACCCGCGGGCTGGTCGTCGCCGGCGGCGTGGCGGCGAACCGCGGATTGCGGGCCCGCATGGGCGAGCTCGCCGGGGCCCGTTCCGTGCCGTTGTACGTTTCGCCGCCGGCGCTTTCGACCGACAACGCCGCGATGGTTGCCGGGCAGGCGTACCGCCGCTTGGCGGCCGGTGGCGCCGATGGGTTCGACATCACCGTGCGGGCGACATGGCCGCTGGGCGGACCGGAAGCCTGATGGCGCTCCGATCGATCGGCGTAGACGTTGGCGGGACCCGCACCAAGCTCGTTCTGCTGGAGCACCCGGGAACCGTGGTGGAAAGCACCCGGATTTCCTCGCGTCAGGCGACGCCTGCGGCGCTGACGGACGGCATCGTCGAGGCGGTCCGTGCGTGGACGCGGGACTCGCCCCCGCCGGCGGGCCTGGGAGTGGCCGTTCCAGGGCTCGTGGATCGCAGCGGCTGCGTCGTGCGCGCCCCCAACCTCCCGATACTCGACGGCTTCGATATTCGAGCCGCATTGCAGGAGTCCCTCGGCCTGAAGGCCGAGCTCGACAACGACGCCAACGTTGCCGGGCTTGCCGAGGCTCGATTGGGCGCGGCGGCGGGGTGTCACAGTGCCGTCTGCCTCACCGTAGGGACCGGGCTGGGCGGTGCTATCATCCAGGAAGGGCGGCTGTGGCGGGGTTTCAGTGGTATGGCCGGCGAAGTAGGCCGCCTGCGCCTGAACGAGGATCCGGCCGATTTCTTCGAGTACGACGTCGGTGCCGCGGCGATCGTCCGCAACTATGTACAGGGATCGGACGAGCCGGAGGACGGCCTCGACGCGGCGACGGTAGCCGCGCGCGCGGCGGCCGGCGACGCCGGTGCTCAAGATGCGCTGGCGCGATGCGGTCGGCGCCTCGGTGTCGTCCTTGCCCTCCTGGTCAACGTGCTCAACCCCGAGCGCATCGTCGTTGGCGGCGGTGTTGCGGGTGCGGGCGAGTGGTACCTGGCCGCCGCACGTGCCGAGGGCGAGCGCCGGGCTTGGGCCGAAGCGTGGAAGTGCTGCCGGGTCGTGCCCGCCGAGTTGGGCTCCCGAGCCGGCGCAATCGGCGCGGCGTTGCTGATCGAATAAAAAGAGGCGTGAGCGAGGGGAGCGGAGAGAAGGCTTTTGGGGCCGGTCTTTGTTGCGTTACATTAACCGCAAGACGAGTGCGCTGATCTTTGTTGCTTCATGATGAGCACGCTTAGTCAAGAAACTGTCAGAGAATGCAAAAATCAACCCTGCGGGAATACACCGAGTCGATTCTGATCGCGGCGATCCTGGCACTGTTCATTCGAACGTTCGTTTTCCAGGCGTTCAAGATTCCGACCGGCTCGATGGAGGACAACCTGCTGGTGGGCGACCACATCCTGGTGAACAAGTTCATCTACGGACCGACGGCAACGCCGCTGGAGGATTGGCTGCTGCCGGTACGCCCGCTGGATCGGCAAGACGTGATCGTCTTCCGCGCGCCGCAGGAGCCGGACAAGGACTTCATCAAGCGTGTCATCGGTATGCCGGGGGAGAACGTGGTTGTCGAGGGAGGAGAAGTGGTGATCGACGGGGAACCGCTGGACGACCCGCACGCGAACCACAAAGCCTCTTTCGGTAGCTTCCACGACACCCGCGAGCCCTTCGACGTACCGCAGAGCGAGTACTTCGTCATGGGCGACAACCGGGAAAACAGCCGCGACTCGCGTTATTGGGGCGGCGTCCCGATCCCGTACATCAAGGGCAAGGCGATGCTTGTTTACTGGTCGTACGAGTCCAACGAGCAGTCATTTTCGGCAGCCAGCGTGTCGGAGCGCCTGAAGCAATTCGGCAACGTGGTCTTGTATTTCTTCACCCGCACCCGGTGGGACCGGACGCTCGAGGTGATCCGGTAGCCGGTGCGTAGAACGCGGCGTCGACGGCCGCCGAAGCGAAGGAAGGAGTTGGGCATGAACGAGCGACAGAATTCCGGCGGCCTCCCGCGGCGGTCGGCGTTGCGCTGGAACGACGAGACGGGGAAAAGCTCGATCCGTGGATTGATCGCCCTGGTTCTCATCGTCGGCATGGTGTACCTGAGCTACAAGTTCATCCCGGTCCGCACCGCGGCCTATCAGTTCAACGACGCGATCAAGGATGAGGTCGTGTCCGTCAGCGGCCGGCGCCGCACGCCGGACGACCAGATCATGCAGAACCTCCTGGACCGCGCCGTCATGCTCAACCTCCCGATCACCCGCGACAAGATCAGCATCGTGCGATCGGCGAACAAGTACATCGTCATCGAGGCGCGATACACGGTGACCGTCGAGCTTGCGGGGGGATATAACTACGACTGGGATTTTTCCCACAGGCACGAAGGCCCCATTTTCTAGCGCCGGGGCGCGGAGAGACGCGCGTCTACGGCGTTGCACTTGGTCGGCTGACCTCCGACGTACGTATGTACGCCTACGGTCCTCCTCCCGGCGTGCGCCTTGTAGACCCACGTCTCTCCGCCCCCTGTGGTTTCTTCGCCTTGCGCTTGGTCGGGCACCTCTCCAAGCAGCCTCACATCTCCCACCTACGCGAATAGCGGGCAGCGAGGCGCCGCCAGGCGCCGAGAGGTCGGGGGCGGGTGGTGGGAAATCAGAAAAAACGCGCCGTCCGGACCGCCTCCATCCCTCACCTACCGCCGCCCGCCCGATAAGGAAAACCGGTTGGCGAGAATCCAAGAAGAACGGAACTCCCCAACCAGCCCCCGCATCATCTGCGGGCCCCCTCCAACTACCGAAGCGTCTGCGCCAGCTGCAGCAGCGACTGCACCAGAAACCGCTGCATGAAAACAACGATCAGCAGCACGACCAGGGGGGAGAGGTCGATGCCGGGGGTAGGGGGGAGGCGGCGGCGGATGGGGCGGAGGATGGGCTCGGTGGCGGTGTAGAGGAACTGCACGATCGGGTTGTAGGGGCTGGCCTGGACCCAGGAGATGACGGCGCGGGCGAACACCAGGATGAGCAGGAACGTCAGTCCCATGTTGACGACGTAGGCCGTTGCATCGATCAGGTTCGCGAGTACGAACACCGCTTCCTCCGTTGAAGTTCGTGCCGGCGTTCGGGAGGCCGTGGGCCTCCATCACACGTTCACCACGGCCTTCTAGCTGGGGCGCTCGCCGAAGATCGCCGTGCCGACCCGGACGATTGTAGCGCCTTCTTCGATCGCGACCTCGAAGTCACCGCTCATGCCCATCGACAGGCCGAGGTTGTCGAAGCCGCGGCCGGCGAGCTCGTCGCGCAATTGCCTGAGGTGGGCGAAGTAGGGGCGCGCGGCTTCGGGATCCGGATCGTACGGGGCCATGGCCATCAGCCCGGCCAACTGCAGCGCCTCGGCGTCGCGCACTTCGGCGCACAGGGCCGCGGCATTCGCTATGCCTTGCGAGGTCGGCGGCGTCGGCTCGGGCGACGCCTGAACATAGATTCGCACCGTCTTGCCGGCGGCCTCCGCGCCGCGAGACAGGCGGGGGATCAGATTCGAACGTCGCACCGAGTGGACGACGTCGAAAAGACGCGCCGCTTTCGTCGCCTTGTTGCTTTGCAGTGGGCCGATGAAGTGCCATTCGGCCTCGCCGATGATCGTCGGGATCTTGGCTTCCGCTTCCTGCACCCGGCTCTCGCCCAGCGCCTCGACTCCGGCCGCCAAGGCATCCTCGATTCGCTGCGACTCGATGCGCTTGGACACCGCCAGCAGGGTGATTTCCGCAGGATCTCGCCCGGAGCGCCCCGCCGCGGCCGCGATCCGGTCGTACACGGCGGCGAGATTCTCGCCGATTTCAGCCATCGCCTGCTCGCCCCCGGCCTCGCCGCGTAAGCTCCCGCGGTCTCAAGGAGTTTTCGTTGCTTTCGTGACTGCGCACGAGGGGCAAATGGTAGCATCGGGCCGCCGAGGCGGCGCGCCGGGGGGGTGCCGCGGGCAAGCGCCACGCGAAGGCTCCCCGGCCGTTGGCAGCCGACGCTCGAGACTGCTAATCCAGGATGGGTGTGGCGAAACAATCGCGACCCCGGAAACGTACTGAATACCCGTGGTGGCGAACTAGATGGATGCCGACGATCGAAGCGTTGTGGCGGCGGTGCTCAACGGGCAGCAACACCGCTTCGGGGAGCTGGTGGAGCGCTACCAGACGCAGATCGTGAACTACGTTTGCCGGATGCTGGGCAATTACGAGGATGCCGTGGACCTGTCGCAGGATGTTTTCTTGAAAGCCTATTCGGCTTTGGGGAGCTACCGGCCGCAGTATCCTTTTCCGGCCTGGTTGTTTCGCATTGCCCGGAACGCGGCGATCGACGAGATCCGCAAGCGCCGATTGGCGACGGTGTCACTCGACGCGCCGATGGAGTTCGAAGACGGTGCCGCCGGCCGCGACGTGGAGTCGCCGGGGCTGGACCCGCAGGATGCCTTCCTCGGCCTGGAGTTCGCCGACAGAATCTCGACGGCGATCGACGAGCTGCCGGAGAAATACCGCGAGCCGATCGTCCTGCGGCACGCGGCCGATTTGTCGTACGAGGAGATCGCCGAGGCGTTGGAGCTGCCGATCGGCACGGTGAAAACACGAATTTTCAGAGCTCGCGACGCCTTGCGCCAATCGCTCGGCGACCTGTTCGAGGAGCCCGACACGGATCCCCAATCCGGATCTAACGTGCAATGAGTAACCAGCATCCAGACCGAGACAGCCTGAGCGCCTACCTGGAGAAGGCGCTGTCGATCGATGCCCGCCAGTGGGTGGAGCAGCATCTCGACAGCTGCGCCTCTTGTCGCGCCAAGGTCGATCAGGAGCAAGCCTTCCTCGATCGGCTCGGTGATTTGAAAGCGGTGACGCCGCCAGACGACTTCGTTCAGGGTGTCATGGCGCGGGTGGCGCAGTATCCCGCCTACCAGCCGGCCCCCGAGGTGCAGTGGCGCCGTGCCGGCGTGTGGATAGGATCCGCCGCCGCCTCGCTCGTGCTTTTGCTGGCGTTCGTCGGCTGGGTGCTCGTGTCCGGCGCGCCGGCCGAAGGGGCAGAAAGCACCTCCGCGGTTTCCGGCGGGATCGCCTGGTTCTTCGCGACGGCCAAGGAGGTCTACTTCTTCGGCGTCGATCAAATGGAAGGGGTCTGGTCCATCATGATGGTCGGCTTCGCCGTACTGGCCGGCATCTTCGATTTCATCCGCAACGCGGGATTGATGGTGAACCTTGTGCTGCTGCTGATTACTGTGGCGCTCAACTACGCGTTTACGCGGATGGTTCTGAATTATCAGCGGCGGCAATAGAGGATCGGTCCATGGCGGGCCGATTTCGTGGGCGGGCGAGGAGGCATCGGTAATGGTGGCAGTCACGAAACGTAACGGATGGTTGCCGGGGGCGCGGCGATCCGTAGGACTGTTCTTGCTCGTCGCGTCGCTGCTCGCCGTTGCCGGCTGCGTACAAGTGCAGGCTGGCGACGGCGCCTTCGCGGTCGGTAATGACATCGTCGTCCGCAGGGGCGACTCCGAACGCGATGACGTCGTCGTCGTCGGTGGCAACGTCCGCATCGAAGGCAGGGCCCGCCGCGATGTCGTCGTCATCGGCGGTCGCTTGGAGATCAACGGAGAAGTGGGCGGCAGCGTCTCTTGCGTTGCCGGGACACTAATACTCGGCCCCGGCGCCCGGGTAAACGGCGATGTGGTTGCCGTTGCGGCGAGCCTCAGGCGGTCGGATTCCGCCCGCATCGACGGCGAGTTTGTCAACGTTTCGATTGACTCGCCTTTCGACGGATGGGTCGGAGGCCCCGTGTTCGTCCCGTGGGCGTGGGGACTCTGGTGGCCCGGGTTGTCCGTGGGTTTCCTTGTGCTCTGGCTACTTGGTTCGCTGGTCACCATCGCACTCGTTGGGGACCGTGTCTCCTCTGCGAGTCATTCGATATCGCGTGATCCGCTGCGCCTCTGGGCGATTGGTGTGTTCGGGCTCCTGTGTCTCACAGCCGCTCACGTGGTTTCGCTCGTTCTCTGGCTACTATTGATCGGCATTCCGATCACGCTCTTCCTTCTCTTTCTGGGCTTCGTCGCGTACATCTTCGGCGTGGTTGCGGTTTTCCAGGCCGTCGGAACACGGGTGGTGAATGCCGTCGGGCGTCCGGAGGCGTCGCAGACCGCTATCATCCTCGTGGGATGCCTCGTGGCGTACGGTTTGACCTCTTTCGTTCCCATCCTGGGCTTTTTTCTCTGGTGGTTTGTCATCGTGCCCATTGCCATCGGGTCTGTGTTCGCCACCCGATTCGGCACCGGGCGTCCGTGGATGAGACGCGCCTCACCGGTTCCGCCGGGCGGATCGCACGCGGTGCCACCGCCGGGGGCCCCCTCCGTCGCCCCCCCCGTAGCCCCCGAGGGGTCGCCCGCCTCGCCGCCGCCCGTAGCGCCGGACGAAGGCCCAGTCACCTTCGATGAGGAGCCGGGCCTCGGCGAGATCACCTTCGAGCCCGAGCCGGAGCAGACCGCAGGCGCCGACGAGATTCCGGAGGGCACCGGTGATTCCGGCGACATGTCGGAGGACGACGACAAGACGAGCTGACGTTGCCGGTTCAGCGGGCGCTGTCGGTTCCGTCGTCGGGGCACGCGAACAGCACTTCCGGCTCGAGCGGTTCCGCCAGATAGGTTTGTGCTGCCTTCAAGACGACCTGCCCGGTCGGGCCGCCCCGCGGCTTTCGCACATGCCGGGCCTGGGTCCAGCGCACGTTCACCTTGGTTGCGCCGCGGGCCGAGCTGAAGTGCGCAGCAAGAGACGCGGCTTCGCGCAGCGCGACCTCGCTGGGCGCGTCCTCGCGGTTCGGGTTCCGGACGACGACGTGGGACCCGGGGCCTTCGGCGTGGAGCCAGAAGTCGTGCGGCGAAGCGAGGCGATGGGTGAGGCGCTCGTTGGCGCGGGCGTTGCGCCCGACGAGGATCTCGCTGCCGTCGCTCGAAACGTAGCGGTCGATGCCGGGTAAGGATCTCGCCGTCCTCGTCGCCCGGACCTCCGTGGCCGGGCCCGAGTCGGCCTCATCCCCGTGGTGCTCCGCGGCGGAGCCGGCCGCTTCCGGTACTGCCCACCGGTCGGTCTTGACGACTACCCCGTGCTCGGCCGCCGCCCGCACCAGGCGCTTGCATGCGCCCGGGTCGCCGGCGAGCCGCGCTTCTTCCGCCAACTTGCGCAGGTCCGTTGCGCGCTCCCGCAGGCGGCGCCGGCGTGCTGCGGTGCGCGCCGCCGAACGCTCGGCTCGGCGGGCTCGGTTGTAGTACGCCTGGGCGTTGTCGACCAGCGAGCGGGCCGGGTCGAGCGGGATCTCCAGCGTTGCCCCGTCGGCTGACCAGGGATCCGGGACGTTGGCGATGGCCCCGGTGCGCTCGGCGTGCGGGTAGGCGAGCAGCAGGTCGGCCCACGTTCGATGCTGCTCCGCATCGCCGGCCCCGCCCGCATCCTCGGCGACCGCATCGAGGGTGCGCTCGGTACGGGCGATGCCGATCTCGAGAGCATTGACGAGACTGCTACGGGCGGCCTCGAGCGCGATCAGGGAGGCGCGCAAGGGGTAGTAGGTCGCCAACGCGTCGATCAGGGTGGGGAAGGGCTCTTCCACCAGGGTGCCCTGCCGGACGCGATCGACGGCATGGTTCAGCTCGTAGGGGGCAACGAAGAAGGCGCGCGGTGGCGGTGGTGCCTCGAGTCGGTCGAGGGGGACCGGGGCGTAGATCCGGGCCGACGTCGTCTGGGCTGCGCTCCGCTCGATCTCGCGAAGGGCCGATTCACGCAGGCTCGAGCGCGTCGTCGAGCCGCCCGTAGCCGGCTCTCCCGCGATCGAACCGGTCGCTGCCGCCTCACCCGTAGTCGACTCGGTCGCCGCCGGATCACCCGCTTCCGGTCCGCCCGCCACGCCTCCGTGAGCGATCTCCCGAGCGATGAGCAGGGACATCCCCGAGATCGATCGCATCAGGCCGCGGACGAGATCGTCGTCGTCGGCCGACGCATCGAGACGTTCCCACACATCGTCCTCGACGGCTCCGACCTGCGGGCGGGCGGCGCCGCCCGGTGGCTCGTAGGTGTCGGACAGGCCGGGTCTCCCTCGCCGCGGCTGCCATACGGCGATGACGGCGTCGTCTTCGTCGACGATCATCGCAGTAGCCCTTCGCGGTATCAGCTCGAACACCACACGCACACCGTCGCCCGAGCACTTCAACTCCACGACCCGGTCGCTCCCGACGAGGCTTACCGCGGCTACACGCCGGCCGACGAGGGCGTTGCGCGCAGCCATAGCGAATCCGGGCGGGCGCCGAGGCGTGGGGTGGGGCCCGGGTCGCATGTACAGGTGAGGGTCGTCGGGCTCGGCGGAGAACCACAGCCGCGGCCCGCTGCGCCGCCCGGCCACGATCACGACGTCGTTCTTGGGCAGCGCGTATACCTGGTCGATGCGGCGACCGCGCAGCTGCTCGTCGAGCTCTTCCACCAGGCGTTGGATTACCGACAGGTCCACGTCGAGCTTCTCGCCGCCGCCCCGCGCGGTGTCGTGCCGTCAGCGGTTGGGATCGGACCCGAAATAGTTGGAGCGCAGATTCTCGGTCATGCGCTTGACCTGGCGTGCGTAGACGGCCGGTGGGCGGCCGCGCTCCTCGAGCAAGCGGTCGAACTTCGTCGGGCCGACGTTGTACGCGGCCAGCGCGTAGTCGAGCCCGTGCTCGTCGTATCGTTGCAGCAGGGAGTGCAGGTACGACGTTCCCAGCAGGATGTTGATCTGTGGGTCGGTCAGCAGGCGCTGCCCCCTCCACTCGAGCTCGAGCTCGTCCGCCACCGCCCTCGCGGTCGCCGGACGAAGCTGCATCAGGCCGATGGCGCCGGCCTCCGACTCCGCGAACACGTCGAAGCGGCTCTCGGTGAAGATCATCGCGAGGATCAGCTCGGGCTCCAGGTCGTAGTGGCTGCTGACCTCGAGGATGCTGCGGGCGATCTCGCGTTGCTTGTAGCGCGGAACGTTGATGTTGTTGGCGTCCAGCACGTCACGGACGCTGGTTTCGACACGCAGCGATTCCAGATCAGACTCCACCTCGGCGATGGCGCTGTAGTGGGCCTTGTTCCTTCGTCGCAGCTCGTCCAGCTCGGCGGCCTGGTACTGCAACGCCTGCACGAGGATGAGGCAAAGCCCCATCGCCGCCAGCGTCAACCACCGCATTGGACTACGCATTGTGATGACTCCTTGTTGTCCGCCGCGCATGCACCGGTATCAGCGATGGATGCAGATCGACGTCGTCTGTATCACTTGAATCTCGCGAGGAAACCGGACGATGAGTGGGTCCGGAACTCGTGTCCACCGAGGGGCTGGGCGGGTCGGAAATCGACGACTCGGTGGCCGACTCCTCCTGTCTCTTACCGAGGAGCCGAAGTTGTGAAGTTACGAAAATTCTAGGGGGCCGAATGACCCCTCGCAAGGGTCCGACCGAACGGAACTGACCACGAATGACGCGATAGCTTACAACATGGTCAAAGGCACCTTTTGATGCTTTTAGGTGACTAGAAGAGATCAGAAATAGGCGAGAATCGAAGCGTTCAGGATGCCGAATTCCGCCTCCTACGCACCGCTCAGGGGCCGAGTTGACAGGTTCCGCATCGCGCCCCGATAATGCCTGTAACGTGACGTTTTTTCGGGGTTTCATTGCCCCGCGCGCGACGCGGCCGGCACTCATTTCGAGGCATGTCGGCGGCGAATGAACCGCGTCCAGCGACGCCTGAGAAACCTTCATCAAGGAGATTGCTATGCCCGCCCGTGTGGCCATCAACGGCTTCGGACGAATCGGCCGAAACACGCTGCGAGCCGCGGTTCGCGACAACGCGGATATCGACATCGTCGCGCTCAACGACCTGACCGACCCGGGGACGCTCGCTCACCTGCTCAAGTACGACTCGGTCCACGGGCCATTTCAGGGCAGTGTCGAGGCGGGCGACGGCGCCTTGAACATCAACGGCGAGTCGATCCGCGTTCTGTCCGAGCGCGATCCGGCCAACCTTCCCTGGGACGAGCTCGGCATCGACATCGTCATCGAGTCCACGGGTTTCTTCAGTGCCCGCCCGGACGCGCAGAAGCATATTGACGCCGGCGCGAAGAAGGTGCTCATCTCGGCGCCTGCCAAGGACCCGGACGTCACGCTGTGCCTGGGCGTGAACGCCGACAGCTACGACGCCGACAGCCACCACATCATCTCCAACGCCTCGTGCACGACGAACTGCCTGGCGCCGGTGGCCAAGGTCATCAACGATGCCTTCGGCCTGGAGCGCGGCTGGATGACCACCATCCACGCGTACACCAGCGACCAGCGCATCCAGGACCTGCCTCACGGCGACCTTCGCCGCGCCCGCGCTGCCGCAGTGTCGATGATCCCGACAACCACCGGCGCCGCCAAGGCGGTCGGTCTCGTGCTCCCGGAGCTGGTCGGCAAGCTCGACGGCTGTGCGGTGCGGGTGCCGACGCCCAACGTGTCGATGGTCGACCTGGTCGCCCAGGTTGGCAAGAGCACCTCGAAGGACGAGGTCAACGACGCGTTCCGGGCGGCGGCCGCGGAGGGCTCGCTGCAGGGCATTCTCCAGGTCTGCGAAGAGCCGCTCGTTTCGGTCGACTTCAATGGCAATCCCGCATCGTCGAGCGTCGACGCGGGCTTCACCAGCGTGGTCGACGGCACGCTCGTGCAGGTCATGTCCTGGTACGACAACGAGATGGGCTACTCCACCCGGCTGAAGGACCTGACCGAGTACGTGGCCGCGCAGCTGTGAGCTCCGGTTCGGCGCAGGCGCTGGCCGGCAAGCTCCGGCTCGAGGACCTCGATGTCGAAGGACAGCGTGTCCTCGTTCGGGCCGACCTGAATCTGCCGGTCGAGGCGGGCGTGGTCACCGACGACACCCGCCTCGTCGCCACGCTTCCGACGTTGCACGCCCTGCTGGATGCGGGCGCGATCCCGGTGATCATGTCGCACCGGGGGCGGCCGAAGGGTCGGCCCGACGCCGAGTTCGGCATGCAGCCGGTGGCCGCGGCGTTGCGTGAAGCGCTCGGTCGAGATGTGCAGTTGATGCCGGACTGCGTCGGCGCGGAAGTGTCCGGCGGCGTCGAGGGCCTGGCGGCGGGTGACGTGGCGCTGCTCGAGAACCTGCGCTTTCACCCGGGTGAGACCGGCAACGACCCGGAGTTCGCCGCGCAGCTCGCCGCCCACGCGGAACTGTACGTCGACGACGCGTTCGGTGCGGCCCACCGGGCGCACGCGTCCGTCACCGGCGTGCCCGGCCTGGTTGCACGCGCCGCAGCCGGCAGGTTGCTGCAGCTCGAGGTGGACATGCTGAGCCGCTGTCTCGACGATCCGGCCAAGCCGTTCGTTCTCGTCGCCGGCGGCGCAAAGGTCTCCGACAAGCTCGACGCCGTCGCCAATCTCATGCCGCTGGTCGATCGCCTGATCATCGGGGGCGCCATGGCCAACGCGGTGCTCGCCGGTCGCGGCGTCGAGATGGGGGCGTCGCGCGTCGAGGAAGGCTCCTTGGACCTGGCCCGCAGGCTGCTCGAGCAGGCGGATGAGAACGGTGTGGACGTGCTGTTGCCGGACGATTTCGTCGTCGCCCCCGGTTTCGACGACCTCGACCGGGCGCGGCCGGTGGAGAACGTTCCCGACGGCGAGATGGCGCTCGACATCGGGCCCCGGACTGCCGAGCGTTTTGCCGAGGCTTTGGCCGATGCCCGCACGGTCCTATGGAACGGGCCCATGGGTGTTTTCGAGGTCGAAGCCTTGGCCGCGGGGACGGATCGGGTCGGCGCGGCGATCGCCGCCGTGAAGGACCGCGGCGGGCTTTCGATCGTCGGGGGCGGAGACACCGCCGCGGCCACCGCGGCGGCCGGCCTGAGCGCGGCGATGAGCCATGTCTCGACCGGCGGCGGGGCCTCACTCGACTTGCTCCGGGGCGCGGTGCTCCCGGGGATCGCCGCGTTGACCGACCGTGGGAGCCGGTCCGAGGGCTGACCATGCTGCCATGGTCCACCAGCAAGGGAACCGTGCCATCCAGAGGGATGGCCTCACTCGATTCAGACAACCGTAGCGGGCCGCCTGCACCGTGGCCCGCTCGAGATTCCGGAACAGGGGGAAGCGTGAGCGAGCGAACGCCGTTCATCGTCGGTAATTGGAAGATGTTCAAGACGATTCCCGAGGCCCGCGACGCGCTTACCGTCCTGCGCGGCGCTTTGCGATCGACCGAGGGAGTGGACGCCGGCGTGGCGCCACCGTTCCCGGCCATTGCCACCGCGGCCGAGATTCTCGAGAACAGCGGCATCGCCGTCGCCGGTCAGAACCTCTACCCGGAAGACGAAGGGGCGTTCACCGGCGAGGTGTCGGCGCCGATGCTCAAGGCGGCGGGCGCCGGGCACGTCATCCTGGGACATTCCGAGCGACGCCAGATCCTCGGCGAGGACGACGCGTTCATCGCCCGTAAAATGAAGGCAGCCCTGGACACGGGGCTGGTGCCGATTCTCTGTGTCGGCGAAACGCAGGATCAGCGTGAGGCCGGCGCCACCGTCGCCGTGGTCACCTCCCAGCTTGGCGGTGGGTTGGCCGAGGTCAAGGCCGACGACCTGTCCGGCGTCGTGATCGCGTACGAGCCGATTTGGGCGATCGGGACCGGCCTCACGGCGACGCCCGAACAGGCCCAGCAGGTGCACGCGAATATCCGCGACTATCTTGGCGACCTGCTCGGGCCGGCGGTCGCGGAGCGCATCCGGATCCAGTACGGAGGCAGTGTGAAGCCGGGCAACGCCGCCGAGCTGCTGGCTCAGCCGGACATCGATGGGGCGCTGGTCGGTGGGGCGAGCCTCGATCCGGACTCGTTCGCCGCCATCGTGTCGGCGGCGGCCGGCTGAAAACAGACCTGCGGCCGGCCCAGTCGAGAGGTGGACGGCGTTCCCGGTGCGGGTCGGCTGCCTCGTCGCGGTGTCCCCGGGGCCGGGCGTCGGGAGCGTCCGGGAGCGACAGAGAGCGTTGTTGGCCGGGGGTGCCTCTGCTAGATTGTTACAGTTGCGAGCGTCGTTCGACGCGTCGTGTCCTCGGAGCAGCGCCCTCGAAATGAGTACGTGTGGCTTGCGGAAACAAGCCGGCTCCGGTGAGAGGCTTTGGAAATGATCGAAACGATACTGATTGTCCTGCACGTCCTGGTTTGCTTCTTCCTGATCTTCGTCGTCCTGCTGCAGTCAGGGCAGGCTGCCGACCTCGCCGGAGCCTTCGGCGGCGGCGGCAGCCAGACCGCCCTCGGCATGCGCAGCGCGGCCACGTTGCTGCAGAAGCTGACCACGGCGTCGGCCATCGTTTTCATGCTCACGTCGTTGGCGCTCGGCATTGCCGGCCGCTCCGATTCGTCGGTCATCGACGACCTGGAGGCTCCGGTCAGTGCCCCGATGCAAGAGGTCCCGTCCACGGACGGCCAGGGTACCGGTGGGCAGGACGACGCGGGCCAGGGCACCGGCCAGGGCGGCGAAGGCCAGCGGTAAGCGCGACAGGAATCGGAACAGGAATCGGAACAGGGCGGCCGCTGAGGTCGCCGGTAGTTTCGTACTCGACTCCGGCAATTCGAGATCGAGCGCCGAGGTGGCGGAATTTGGCAGACGCGCATGGTTGAGGGCCATGTGGGCTTCGGCCCGTGGGGGTTCGAGTCCCCCCCTCGGCACCATTTCTTCTCTTGTATTTGCCGATCGTAGCGATTCCCGGCGCCGGGCAGTGCTACCGGCCGCGAGCCTCTAGGAACCGAAGCCCTCGTCTATCTTCGCTCCACGGGCGTCTCAGTTGCAGGGGAGGGCAAGCAGGCCCGCCCGACGCCAGGGACCAGGATGAGGCCGTTACTGACTCGCGCCGAAAGCACGTGACTCGGGCAATCGTGCTCGTCGTTGCGTTCTCGGCCCTCGCTTGCGCCGGCCCCGTTGACTACCCCGATTGGACCGTCGTCGTTCCCGAGGGAGCGCGGATCATCGAATACCCGCACGTACCGTCCGAGGATCGCGCCGAACGGATTGACCTCAGACTCGACCTTGTTGTCGGCAGCGAAGATGGGGAGCCTGACGGCTTGCTTTATCGACCGTTCGCGATCGCCAGCGACGATGACGCGCGCGTATACGTGGCCGATGTTGGCAATCACCAGGTCTTGGTTTTCGGCGCCGATGGATCCCTCGTTCGAAGCCTTGGTCGTCAGGGCCAGGGGCCTGGCGAGTTCGTCGGGCCGATCGGCCTGACGATTGCGGGACCGAACCTCGTGGTTGCTGACGAGGCGAAGTTGAGTGTCTGGGCGATGGGCGGCGACCACGTGCGAGACATCGCACTCGAATCGTTCGCACCGGCCGAGATGCTCGGCCTGGCCGATGGGACCTTCGTTGTGAACTACCCGGCGATCGAGGAGATCACGAGGCAGCAGATGTCAAGGTTCGCCCGTTGGGATCAAGCGGGGGTTGAGCTAGCCGCCTACCCGACCCTGTCTCACCCGATCAGTTCGCTCTACCCGAATGCCGATAGTGATCGTCCTGTCGTTATCGGAACGGGCGAATCATGGCCCTCCGTGGTGGCCAGTCGCGAAGGCGACGTCTACGTTACGCAGTCCGATGAGTATCAGATCCTCGCTTTCGACCAGGAGGGGGCGGCGCGGTGGGCCATGCGGGTCGCCATGCCACGAGCGCCGTTGTTCCGGCGTGATATCGAGCGCACGCTGGAAAGCGTGCGGAGCCGCTACCCGAGCGCCACGGAGGCCATGGTCGATTGGCCGGCTGCCTCCTTCGCCCTGAGCCGTCTATTGATAGACGGGCATGGGCATCTGTACGTCCTGCCGTATGCACCGCCCGAATTGGAGGCGCAGGAACGCGAGGTCGACGTTTACTCGAGGGACGGCGAGAGGCTTTTCGCCGGCCTGATCTCCCTGCCCGCGGGTGCGTGGACCGGGATATACGCGGCGAGTGGCGACTTCATGTTCTTCCTCTCCCTCAACGCGGAGACTGAGGACTGGGAGGTCGCACGGTATCGGCTTGTCGAGCCGTTCGATGAGAGTGGCCAGTGACGGCCATCGCCGAGTGCCTTGCTGTGCTCGGGAAGCCCGGTTCGTTTTGCCGATCTCGGATGACACTGGTCCAGGCTCTGGGGCCGCGATCGCGCGGCGTCCCAGATGTAGGTGCGACGATCGAAAAGATGAATCGCCCGCCGTTTCCACGAAGCGGTGGCCCGTGATTCCGTCCGGACACTCGGAACCTCCCCGGGCCCTGGGAAGGAGAGAGGAATGAAAGGATCTCCAGCTCTCGCGTTGTCCATTGCGTGTGCGCTCGTCACGACGGCGTGTTCCGAGCCCATGGAGTTCGCCGATTGGCTTCTCGACGTGCCCGCGGGCACGCCGATGCGGGAGTACGCCCATGTGCCGCGCGACCAGCGTGATCCCGGCGCCATCAGTCTCGTCGAAGACCTGGTCGTGGGGACGGACCTGACGAATCCCGACACGGGCCTGTTCCAACCGTCTCAGATTGCAGCCTCGCCGGAAGGGGACCTTTTCGTTTCCGACTTCGCCATGAAGCGCATTCAAATGTATGCGCCGGATGGCACCCACGTGAGGACCCTCGGCCGGGAGGGGCAGGGACCGGCCGAGTTTGAATCGCTCTGGAGAATGACCATTGCGGGTGATCGGCTCGTTGTCGATGACCGCGGCAACGACCGTTTCAGCCTCTGGACACTGGATGGAGAGCATGTCGCCGAACATCCGAAATCCACGCGGGCGACGTTTTTTTCCACTCAAGGGTTGCGAGATCGGACGTTCGTGTCGGCCGTAAACAACCAGACGATGGACGGCGGGCGTCGCATTGTCGCCCGCTACTCGCTGGAGGGCGAAGAGATGCTACGGTTCGTCGAGCTTGATATCGGGCCGAGTGTCATGCCGGGGCCCGACTGGGACGCGCAGGACATGATGCGGGCAATGGTTGGCTTGTATCGGCGGCCGAGCGTGATCGTTGCGGTGGGCGAGGAAGACCTGGTGTACCTGTCCCCTGTGCGTCAATACCAGCTCTTGGCTCTGTCAGCGGAGGGAGAGGTGCGTTGGGCGTTGCGAACGGACATGCGTCCGCCGCCGTGGTCGGTCGCGCAGAAACAGGCCGAGATCGAACGTGTCACGGGCGGCGCGGGCGGGATCTCGATCGATGACGTGGATTGGCCCGATGAGTTCGGTGCTATCGATCACATCCGCACCGACGGCAGCGGGCGGGTGTACGTGTTTCTCCAACACGGAATGCCCTTCCCGGAGAACCCCGACCGGTGGGAAGTGGACGTCTACTCTCCGGATGGCGATCGCCTGGCATCCGGCTTCTTGCCCGAGGTGTGGAGCTACGCTCGGGGCGATTTCGTCTACGGAGTTCGCACGGATCCGGAAACCGACGAGCGGTCGGCGGTTCGCTATCGACTAACGCTGCCGGGCCAAACGGTTCTCTCGAGCCGCTGACCATCTGTTCTTCAAGCGGGCGAGGGAGTTGCGCTATCATCGGCTTCTGCCGCTCCTTCGGCACCGTCTCGAACTCCCTGCCCGTCGCCCATGAAGATCCGTCTCGTCGATCTCCACCTCTACATCAGCCTGCTGTGCGCGCCGTATCTGGTGCTCTACGGGATCAGCACGATCAGCTTCAACCATGACTGGGCGTGGATGAGTCCTGTCGAGGAGACGCGCACGTGGGAAGAAACCGTAGAGAACCCGGGGCAGGGGAACGCCACGGAGACGGCGGCAAGGCTGCGCGACTCCCTCGGCTTGATCGGCATGCTGCCCAACTGGGAGCTCCGCCCGGCCGACGACGGCCTGCGGTTCCTCGTCTGGCGCCCCGGCAAGCAATACGACATCACCTGGTCGGAGCCGGCCGCCGCCGTATCGGTTATCGAGACCCGTTCCGGCCTGTGGGGGGCGCTGCGCGACATGCACGGGCTGTGGGGTCTGGACGACTCGCTCTGGTCGCGGGCATGGGGTATGTACACGGTGATCTCGATCGCCGGGCTGTTGTTTTCGATCGGCACCGGCCTGTGGCTGTGGTGGAGGCGGCCGCAAGCGGGAAAGACGGGCTGGGGCCCGCTGCTCTGGGGCTCCGGCGTGGCGATGGCCTTCATGCTGTACATCATCTGGTGAGCCGGTGAAGAACACCTACGCCAAGATGCTCGTGGTTCACCGGTGGGCGGCGTTCGTGCTCGCCGTGTTCATCGCCATGTACGCCATCACGGGAATCGTCATTGTCTTTCCCTCGGTCATTCCGGATCGGTGGGCCACCATCGAGACCTTCTCGGACGTGTCCGTCGAGGTCCCCGGGCTGCCGGATGCCACCGCCGCGGCGAGCCTCACCGATGACGATCTCCGCGACGTGGCCGCCATCGTGGCCGGCGAGCTGGCGTTGCGTGGCCGCCTCGACACACTCGCCGACGTCGATGGCGCGAAGCAGTTCGGGTTCCTGCGCCCGGGGACGCTCGAGACCGTCGTCTGGGAGCCGGGCAGCTCCTCGGTCCGCCTCACCATCCAGGGCGGGAGCCTGCGGACGACCCTCAATCGACTGCACCACCTGGACGGCTACCGCGGTGGCCCCAAGTTCTGGTTGTGGGCGCTGATGGTGGACATCGTCAGCCTGTCGATGCTGGCGTTCGCCGGCACCGGTGTCTACCTGTGGTACGTGCGCAAGCAGAAGGATCGTCGCCTGGGCTGGGTCGTTCTGGTGGGCAGCACCGTGTTCACGGTCGGATCGACACTCTTCTTGGTGTTCGGCAGGTAGCCGCCGGCCGGCGTCGCTCCTCCGGCCTCGGGGCGTGCGGTATCATCGGCCTTGTCGAAGCCCTTCCCTGCAGCGCTCTCCTTGGCGCGCCGATGCGGGCTGGGCGACAACTGCCTCGCTACCGGAGTACATCGTGTCAGACGAAACGAAGGGCAACTCCCGCCAGGTTCTTCTCGCCAAGCCGCGCGGTTTCTGCGCCGGCGTCGTGCGGGCGGTGGACATTGTCGACTTAGCCCTCGAGATGTACGGGCCGCCGATTTACGTGCGCCACGAGATCGTCCACAACCAGTACGTGGTGCGTGATTTCGAGTCCCGCGGCGTGGTCTTCGTCGACCTGATCGACGAGGTGCCGGACGACAGCGTGGTGATCTTCTCGGCGCACGGGATTCCCCCCGAGGTGCGCCAGGAAGCACAGGAGCGGGGGCTGCGATCGGTCGACGCAACCTGCCCGCTGGTCACCAAGGTGCACGACGAGGCGCTGCGCTACGTCGAGCAGGGCTACCACATCCTTCTGGTAGGGCACGCCGGGCACGTCGAGGTCGAGGGCACCATGGGCCACGTGCCGAACGACGTCACCCTGGTGCAGACCGAGGAAGAAGCCGAGGTGGTCGACGTCCCCGGTGACGGCAAGGTCGCCTATCTGACGCAGACCACCCTCTCTGTCGACGACGTCGCCGGCGTCCTGGCGGTGCTCAAGCGCCGCTTTCCCCAGATCGTCGGTCCCGCCAAGGACGACATCTGCTACGCCACGCAGAACCGTCAGGTTGCGGTCAAGCGCATGGCCGAAGAGGTCGACGCGATCTTCGTCGTCGGTGCGCCGCAGTCCTCAAACTCCAATCGCCTCGTCGAGGTGGCACGCGCCGAGGGCGTCCCGGCCTATCTCGTCGAGACCCGTGATGAGCTGCGACCCGAGTGGCTCGCCGGCGTCGGCACCGTCGGCGTCACCGCCGGTGCTTCGGCTCCGGAGACCCTCGTCATGGACATCGTCGAGGCGCTGCGCGGCCCGCAAGGCGCCGTCCGCGAGATCGACGGTCCGGAAGAACGGGTGCACTTCCCCCTCCCGGTCGAGTTCGTCGAGGAGTTCGACAAGCGCGAGGTCGACCCGGAGACGGCGATCGAGGGGTTCCGCCAACGCTGGTATGTCGCCGGCGTGGAGCGATAACGGCGCGTCTGCTACGTTGCGCTTGCTCGTTCGACTCCGACGTACGTTAAGTACGCCTCCGTCTCTCTCCGCTGCGCGCGCCTTGCATCCACACCGTTCTCGCTCCACGCTGGTGGATAGGCGTGGTCGGGACAATCAACGCGTTGTGCGTGCCGTTCGAGGGGTCGTTCCTTGGTCCTTCCCGTTCACCCTCGATACGGACAATCACCTGGCCTACATCGGCGGGCGGTTTGCCGCGGCCGGTCGCGGTCCTTGACCTGTTGCCGACTCTCGGTCTAGAAATCTCGGCATGGCCATTCGACAGCTTGCCGGGGTTGGGGTGGCTCTCGGGGTGGCGGTGACGGCGTCGGGATGCGGCGAGATGCTGGTATTTGCCGACTGGGCGTTTCCGGTAGCCGCTGAGACCCGCGTGCTCGAGTATGCGCACGTTCCGTTCGATGGGCGGACCGGGGAACTTCCTGCGGTTCGTGATCTCTTGCTGGGCGGCGATACCGACGACGACCGGGACGATTTCTATCGAGCGGGGGGAGTCGCCGTGGATCCGTCGGGACGGATCTATGTACTCGATGCGGGCAACCACCGTGTTCAGGTGTTCGACGCCGATGGCAAGTACATGCGGACGTTCGGTGCGGAAGGGCAGGGGCCGGGAGAGCTCCAATCGCCCGTGAGCGTTTCGGTAGCGGCCGATCAACTCCTGGTCGCCGATGCGGGCACCTCACGCGTCAATAGATGGTCGCTCGACGGATCGTCGGCGTCGAGTGTGCCGTTGGGCGGCCGTTCGCTGGCCTTCCTGGTGGGCTTGGACGACGGTAGCTTCGTCGGCCTGTCGACGGTCGTGCTTCGGGAGGAGCGCCGGCTCGAGCACGCCTTCGTGCGGATCTCCGCCGACGGTTCCGAACCCACACGGTACCCGTCGCCGCCCATTTTCCCCGATTCTTCCGTCGCTGTACCCGATGCCTCGCCGAGCATGGCGGCGACGCCTTCGGGCCGCGTGTACGTCGCCGCTGCGGACCACTACCAGGTTCTCGCCCTGACCGCCGCGGGCGAGACCCGTTGGGCGTTGCGAACAGACTGGCCGACGCCGCCAGTGCCGGAGGAGATCTTCGACCGGGTGGTTGCCATGATGAGGGAGCGAAACCCGACCGCCGAGGATCCGCGGGATCGATGGCGGAAGACGATGCCCGCGATTGGGAACATCGAGGTCGATGGCGACGGAAACCTGTACGTCTTCCCCTACCGCTTCATCCCCCACGACCCCCGCAACGGAGCCCCGCTGGAGCCGCTGCCGACGACGTTCCCCGTCGACGTCTACTCACCCGAGGGCGAGCACCTGTTCTCCGGCACCCTCCCGATCGACGGCTGGCTCGCGGCGCACGAAAACCACGTCTACCGGATCGAACGCGACCCCGAGACCGAAGAGCAGCAGGTCGTCCGCTACCGCCTGGACCGCCCCTTCTGACCCTCGCTCGTCCCCAGAGCCTTCGCCCGGCGAGCGAGCAAAGCGACGCTCGCCCCGCCTCCGACCCCGATGGATAGAAACGAGCGAGCGAAGCGACGCTCGCCTCCCCTCCAACCCCGGTAGATAGAAACGAGCGAGCAAAGCGACGCTCGATCCACCCTCATCGCCAATCCGTCAGCGGGGAGCGAGATTGCGGTGGATGCAAGGCGCGCGCCGCGCAGAGAGACGCAAGCGTACTCCCGTACGCTGGAGTCGAACGAGCAAGTGCAACGCCGCAGACGCCGTGATATCGCTCCCCGCCGTCTCAAGTCATGCGGGAGATGATCCGCTCCGCCTGCTCGTCCGTGATCCCGATCTCGCGCCGGCCGATCGGGCCGCCTTCTTCGAGGACGGGCTCCTGGTCGCCGAGGGTGGGGCGATCGACCTGGAGGAACTTGCCGATGTAGATCTCGTCGCCCCAAACCATGGCGCGCTCGCAGGCGGTCTTCCAGTCGGAGGAGTCGTGACCCTCGTCTTCGAGCTTGCGGACGCGCGGGCGGAAGAAGGCGTAGTCGTTGTCGTGGTTGAAGGTGACGCACGGGCTGAAGATGTCGATGAGGGCGAAGCCGCGGTGCGAGACGGCCTCCTTCATCAGCTGTTGCAGGTGCTTCTGGTCACCGGAGAAGCCGCGGGCGACGAACGTAGCGCCGGCCATGATCGCCTGGGTGATCGGGTTGAGGGGCTTCTCGATGTTGCCGAACGGCGTCGACTTCGTCTTCATGCCGATCTCGCTGGTGGGCGAGATCTGGCCGGTGGTGAGACCGTAGATCTGGTTGTTCATCACCAGGTAGGTGAGGTCGACGTTGCGGCGCGAGATGTGGGTGAAGTGGTTGCCGCCGATGCCGTAACCGTCACCGTCACCGCCGGTGCAGATCACCGTCATCTCGTGATTGGCCATCTTCACGCCGGTCGCGACCGCCAGCGAGCGGCCGTGCAGCGTGTGCATCCCGTAGGCGTTGAAGAAGCCGGGGAAGTTCGACGAGCAGCCGATGCCGCTGATCGTGACGATCTCGTGCGGCTTCAGCCCGAGATCGGACACCGCCACCTGTAGCGAGCGCAGCACGCCGAAGTCGCCGCACCCCGGACACCAGTCCGGGTCTACCTTGCCCTTGAAGTCCTTCGAGGTAACCGCCGCCGCCTCTGCCACGTTCGTGTCGCTCATTGTCTTTCGCCTCGTTCTTTTCGTTCGCTCGTCAAGTGCCGGACGCGCCTTCGTACCGGCGCGTCGCGTTCGGGCTGCCGCCGATCAGACCATGATCTCGTGTCGGGGCACGTAGAGGTCGGTCTTGTCCGCGAGTTGTTCCTGCACGCCGGCCACGATGTGGTGCGGCATGAACGGCTCGCCGTCGTACTTGCGGATGTGGCCGTCGGCGGAAAAACCGGTTTCGCTGCGCAGGTAGCGGGCAAACTGGCCGCTGTGGTTGTTCTCCACGATGATGACGCGCTTGGAAGACGACAGGGTCTCGACGATCTCGTCGCCGTGGAGCGGCACGATCCACTTCACGGGCAGGTGGTTCGCGGTGATCCCGAGGTCGGCGAGCTGCTCGCAGGCCTCGTGGATGACGCCCCAGGTCGATCCCCAACCCACCAGTGTGACGTCGGCGTCGGCCGGGCCCTCCAGCTTCGGCGGGGCGACCTTGGCAGCGACGCCGTCGAACTTGCGGGCTCGCTTCTCGACCATGGCCTGGCGTTTGTGCGGGTTGGTGTACTCGTCCGAGATCAGCACGCCGTCCTCGTCGTGCTCGTCGGTAGAGACGACGTGGACGTAGCCCTCCAGGCCGAGGATGGCCCGTGGGGAGATGCCGTTGTCGGTGAGCTCGTAGCGCTTGTAGCCGCTGCCCTCACGCGTCGCCGGATCCGCCAGGCCGCCGTCGGCGGCGGGGGCGTCCTCGGCGATCAGCGCGCCGCGGTCGATCTCCGGCTGCAGGTCCATCTTCTCTAGCGGGACGCTGAACGTCCCTTCGGAAATGAGCAGGTCGGAGATCACGATGCCCGGGCACTGCGCTGCATCGCACAGGTTGAAGATCTCCGGAATCGAGTTGAAGGCGTCGAGCGCCGACGTCGGGGCGACGATGAAACGCTGAAAATCACCCTGGCTCGCGCCCAACATCTGCCACAGGTCGCCTTGCTCGGTCTTCGTCGGCACGCCCGTCGACGGGCCGGCTCGCATGACGTTGATGTACACCACCGGGATCTCCATCATCCCGGCGGCGCCGATCGCCTCGGTCATCAGGGCGAAACCGCCGCCGGAGGTGGCGCACATCGAGCGGGCACCGGCGTGGGCCGCACCGATGACCATGTTGGCCACGCCGATCTCGTCTTCGACCTGACGCACCATGATGTCGAGCTCGCGGGCGTTGCGGGACATCCAGTGCAGGACGCCGGTCGAGGGGCTCATCGGATACGCGGCGTAGAACTTCACGCCGGCCGCCGCGCCCCCCATGCCGAGCGCGTCGTTGCCGCTCCAGACGCCGAGCTTGGTGTCGGTCGTCGGCACGGGATCCGGGAAGGACTCGAAGTTTTCGCGGGCGTAGTCGTACGCCGCCTTGGCGGTGTTGACGTTGAGATCGACGACCTCCTGGCCCTTGCGCTGGAACATCAGGGTGAGGGCGTCCTCGAGCGTCTCCCACTCGATCCCCATCAACGCGATCGTCACACCGATGAAGGCGGTGTTCTGCAGCAATTTGTTGGGGTTGTTGTCGGTGAGGTCAGCCACCGGGATCGGCACCAGATTGACGCCCTCGGGGGCCTCGCCGGGCTCGACCGTATCGCTGTTGAAGATAGCGCGGGCACCCGGGCCGAGGATCGGGAGATGCCGGTCCATGGTGTCCTGATTCAGGCACATCAGCAGGTCGATCTTGTCGCCGTGACAGGGCGGTTCGACGTCGCTTACCCGCACCGTCAGCAGGATGTGGCCGCCGCGAATGATCGACTGATAAGCGTTGTACGCATGGATGTGCAGCCCCCGCCGCACGAACATGCGGGCGAGGACATTGCCGGGTGTGGCGATACCCTGGCCGGCGGCGCCGCCGATGGCGAGCGCGAAATCGAACGTGGCGTCCTTCATGGACAGAATCTCCCTCAATGATGAATTGCGTCGGAATCGAAATCGGGTTCGACGCGGCGTCGCGAGGACGACGCACCTCGTCGGTCGCCTAGTCTACCGTGAGATACCGGGTTTGAGCCAGCTAGAGCCGGGTGCCGATCCAGGGGCGCCAGGTCGATGCGGGCAGTAGCTGGATGATGGCGTGGGCGGTCGCCTTCTCGTAGGCGCGATCGAAGGCCCGCCGGTCGCCGCTGTCGAGCTTGCGTTCCGACCAGGCGCCGATACAGCGGCGGTGCGCCAGCGGGTCACGGACCTCGACCAGCACCTCGACGACGCCCTTGTCCTCGCAGGAGCCACCGCGCAGCGGCATCACCAGCAGGTCGGAGCTACGCTGCGCCTCGCGGACGATGGTCGCCGAAAAGAGGTCGATCTCCTGCAGCCGCCGGTAGATCTCGTCCTCGGCCCATACGTCGATCAGCTCGGGCAACGTCAGTTGCTCGAGGACCGCGTCTTCGACCGACTTTCGGTTTACCTGCATCGGCGGTGTTTCCTGGCGCGAAATGCACGATGGGAAATCCGCGCCATGTTAGTGACCGGCGCGACGACCGGTCAAGCAATCCGCTTTCTTCCATCATGGACGGCCGCGAAGAGGAATCGCAAGCGCCGAATCGGGCGGATCGTAGCCTGGCTGGTCGTCAGTGCTCCGGGGCTTCTTCCGGCTCGATCGACTCGTAGCCATCGCCCTCGAAGCCGAAGAACTCCTTCGCCTTCTGCTCGATGATGTCGTGGCTACGCGGGTCGCCCAGGTTCAGCGCCAGCTCGTTGATGATCTTGACCTGCTCGGTGAGCCATTCGTTCCAGGCGTCCTGGCAGACGTTGGCCTGGACCTTGTCCCTCAGCTCGCCGCGAAACGGGATGTGGCCTTCGATCGCCGGGCCGTTCTTCCCGTGGCGAATGCAGAACACTTCGTTGGACATCGTTCCTCCGGTGAGTACTCGGTTCTTCGTGGGTTCGTCGGTCGTGAGGCTGGTTCGATCTCGAGCCTACAGGTCTCGGGTGATGCGGACTCCCGCGCTGGCGCCGATGCGGGTCGCGCCCGCTGCGATCATCGCGGCGGCATCCTGTCGGGAGCCGATGCCCCCGGATGCCTTGACGCCCATCGCTGCGCCGACGACCCGCCGCATGAGGGCGACATCGTCGCTGGTGGCGCCGCCGGGGCCGAAGCCGGTGGACGTCTTGACGAACTCCGCGCCTACGTCGCGGGAGATCTCGCAGCCGATGATCTTCTCCTCGTCGGTGAGCAGGGCGGTTTCGAGGATCACCTTGACCACCGCGTCGCCTTGATGGGCGGTGCGCACCACCTGCTCGATATCGTGGCGCACCCAGTCGTAGCGGGCGGACTTGAGCGCCCCGACGTTGATCACCATGTCGACTTCCTCGGCCCCGTCGGCCACCGCGCGGGCCGTCTCGGCGGCTTTGGTCTCCGGCATGTTGGCCCCGAGCGGGAAACCCACGACGGTGCACGTCAGGACGCGGGAGCCGCGAACCAGGTCGGCGACGAGCGGCACGTAGTACGGGTTCACGCAGACGCTGGCGAAGCCGTACTCGATCGCCTCCCGGCAGATCCGGACGATGTCGGCCTCGGTCGCCTGCGGCTTCAGGACGGTGTGGTCGATGAGGCGCGCGATCGCGTCGCTGGTCGGCGGGGTGGAGACATCGAGGCCGATGCGATCGGCACCGGCGTGGGCCACCACGGCAATGCGGTCGGCACATTTCGTCAGGCAGTCGGTGCGACACCAACAGGCCATCTCGTCGGCGGATTGCGCCCCCATGTCGGCCGCCAGCTGTTTGCTGAGCCGCGCCACCAACGCCTCCTCCGGCGGTGCGAGCGGAGATTCGCCGGCGGCCGGGGCAGCGCTGGATATCTGTATGCCGCGCTCCCGCGCCCGGTCGTGGGCGGCAGGAGTGATGATCGCATCGGCCGGCACTTGCAGGCGCCCGCCGGTCGCCGCGTCGACATCGGCGGCTGTGATGGAGGTGCGGCCCCGGCGTGTCACCGTCGGCAGCAGGCCGCCGGGGTTATCGGCCGAGAGCTCGTCGCCGGCGCGCAGGCGGAGAACCGTCTGCTGCACCAGGTTGCGGAGATCGGCGCCGGTCAGGCTACGGTGTTTGGAGTCCGACATGCGGTGATCTTAGCCCGAAACGAAAACCGGGGGGCCGCTCGGGCGGCCCCCCGGTGGTGTTTCGAGCTCAGATCGATGATTCGATCAGAAGCTGACCCTCGCGCCGAAGCGCATCTGCCAACGCGAGCGCAGGTCGTCCACCGAGAACCGTCCATCCGGATCGGTGGCCGCACGCTGCAGCTGATAGATGGGCTTGCCCGAGGCCGCGTCGATACCGCCGAATTGCACCGGCGAGATCTCGTCGAAACGGGCGTACTCGATGCGACCCCAGTCCTCGTTCAACAGGTTGAACAGGTTGCGGATGTCGAGCGAAAACTCCACGTTCGTCGTCGCGACCGGCACATCGATCGCGGCGCGGAAGTCGCTGAAGCTGCGCCAAGGGGCGCGCGACTCGTTACGCGGGATGATGTTGCCGATGTTGTTGGCCAGGCCGGGGTCGCCGGCGATGTAGGCGTCCCACTCTTCCGGGGTGCCGCCGGTGACGATGACATCGCTCGAGGGCAAGATCGTCAACAGGTCGTTGCTCTCGAAGTCGTTGTTGATGTCACGGCGCCACGTGGTTGAGTAGGGCCGGCCCTGCTGCCCGTCGTAGAAGAAGGACAGGCGAACCGCCGTCGTCGACACCGGAACGTCGTACGCCACGGTGAAGTTCACCCGGTGTCCGGGTGAGAACACCGCGGGTCCGACCTCGGGATCGTTCGGATTCCCGCCCGTGTAGTTGAAGCGCCAGTTCGAGCGAGCCTGGGACGACAGGCCGTCGTTTACGGCAGTCGATTCGCCGTACATGTACGAGCCGCTCGCCGTCCAGCCGCCGCGGTACGGACGCTGCACCTTGAACAGCAGGTTCCACTGGCTGCCTTCCTGCGTGTTCGTCATGTTGATGACGTCGCGGAAGCTCGAGTCGACGCGCGTGAACTGCGGGCGACCGTCGAAGAACGTGTTGCCGTCGGGCTGCAGGTTCAGGTTCTGCCAGAACACGTCCTGTTGGTTCGTCGCGTAGATGAACTCGGTCGTGAACGTCAGGTCCTGGATGTCGAGCTCGCGGTCGTAACCCACGGTGAAGCGCATCAGTGACGGGAACTTGAAGTCCGGGTCAGTGACGTTGACCTCGTTCGTCGCCGCGTTGCCGATGTTGGTCGGCTGGTTGAGCGGGTCCGGAATGAAGGTGATGTTGTTGCCGGCGTTGATCGGGCGCCGCAGGAAGCTGGAGATCCGGGTGAACTCGTTCCCGGTGTTGCCGTACTGGTTCGAGATCCACACGTAGGGCGTGCGGCCGCTGAACCAGCCGAAGCCACCGCGGATCTGCTGTACGCCGTTGCCCTGCGGGTCCCAGTTGAAGCCGACGCGCGGCGACCACAGGACGTTGCCCGAGGGAACCTGCGTCGTGTCGACGCCGAAGACGTCGAAGGCGTCCTGATTGAAGCTCGGGGAATCCGGCAGCACCGGGATGTCGATTCGCAAGCCGTACGTCAGCACGACGTTGTTGTCGAGGTTCCAGGTGTCGCCGGCGTAGAAGCCGAGCTGCATGGCGCCGAACGCCGCCGCCTGCTTCGGGTTGGGCGTGTTCGAGAAGCTGTAGTCGTACGACTGCGCCCATCCGCGCTCGAGGTCGTCGAGGCTGTCGAAGTCGTAGGCGCCGAAGTTCTGGCGAATGAACAGGTTCTCGAAGTCAAAGAACTCGTTGTGGGTACCGAGCACCACCGTGTGATCGTCTCCGACCATCAACGTCAGATCGTCGGTGATCTCGAAGATCGTCTGGTCGAGGTTGTTCGCGGTGGAGAAGTCCTCCGTACCTGCCTGCAGGTCGATACCGCCGCCGATATCGACCGTCACCGACGGGAAGATCGGTTCGGGACCGAAGCGCGGGCCGCGGATCGTCTGCGCCGTGAAGCGCAGCTCGTTGTACTTGTCCTCGCCGAAGACGCTGTTGAGCTGACCGACAAACGAGTTCGTCGTGATGTCGATGTTGTACAGGTTCTGCGGGAAGCGATAGAAGGTGCGGCTCTGGTTGAGGATCTGGTTGCCGCCGCCGACATAGTTGTGGCGTAGCGTCAGCTGGTGGTTCGGCGCGACGTTGGCGTCGACGCGGACGAAGAGCAGGTCGTTGTCGATCTTGCGGGACACCTCGGAAAGGCCGCCCGGATCGTAGCTGTAGTTGTTCTGCAGGATGCTGCGGAAGCGCTCGGCTTCGGCCTGCGCACCGAGGTCCTGGCCGCTCGAGCCGTCGGCCGAGAAGCCGCTCGGCGTCGATCGCCGCACGCCCTCGTAGCTACCGAAGAAGAACGCCTTGTCGCGAACGATCGGGCCACCGACACGGCCGCCGAAGTTGTTGTCGGAGAACTTGCCGAACTCCTGGCCGTCGAGCTCGCTCCGCACCATGCCGTCGCCACGGCGGTAGTAGTAGGCCGAGCCGTTGAAGTCGTTGGCACCCGAGCGGGTCACCATGTTCACGGCGCCGCCGGTGAAGCCGCCCTGGCGGACGTCGTAGGGCGAAACCAGGAGGTTGATCTCCTTCACCGCGTCGAGGCTGATGGCGTTGGTTTCGGTCTGGCCACCGGGCGTACCCTGGGCCGCCAAGCCGAACAGGTCGTTGTTGACCGAGCCGTCGATCTGGATGTTGTTGTAGCGGTTGTTGCGCCCCGCCACGCTGATCGAGGTCGGCCCGTCGTTCGACGAGTTCGGCCTGAAGTAGGGGTCGAGGCGGGCGTAGTCCGCGATCGAGCGATCGAGCGTCGGCAACACGCCAATCTCCTCTTCGGAGATCAGCGACTCGGCGCCCGTGCGGCCCGGGTTGATGATCGGGTCCGAGGTCGCCGTGACGGTGACCGTCTCCTGGACCGCCTGGAGCTGGAGGGCAAACGAGACGGCGAGTGTTTCGCCCAGGGCGACGTTGAGCTCCTCGCGCGTCAGCGGCGCGAAACCCTGCAGTTCCGCCGTGACCGAGTAAGGGCCGCCGACGCGAACGTTGAAGACACTGAAGCGGCCGTCTCCGCGCGTGTACGAGGTGTAGCGCGTGCCGGTCGGCTCGTGAACGATCGAGATCGTTACGCCCGGAAGAGGTACGCCGTCGGGGTCGGTCACCGTGCCTGTGATCGAGCTCGTGGTTGCGCCTTGCGCGAAAGCCGATGGGGCCCACGACAAGGCGAAAATCGCAACGAGCCCCGCGCACAGCAGGGACCTGGCGAATGAATTCATGGCCTTCCTCCGAAAGAGGGTGCGGACGAACGTAGCCCCGCCGCGAACGTTTCGTCCAAGTGGGTATTACCTTTGCGGGAACAGCGACGAGGACCCCCCGGAGCATGCCGCCTTCGGCATACCCGATGCTGCATCGACGTGACCATCGGGACGTGAATCAAGAGCCCATTTCGGGGACGGCATCGGATGCTTGGGTCCTGCGCTCATGGTCGTTTGGAACGCCCGGAAAGTCAACGTTTCGAGGAGGCCCGAATGTTAAGTTTCGATGCAGAACGGCGGTTTTTCGTCACCGTGGAGGCCGTACGGAGGCCCGGCAGAGGCCCGGCGAAGGCTCGACGAAGGTTCGGCGAAGGCTCGGCGGAAGCCCGCGGCGAGCGCCTTGCGAGCTAGCGTATCTCCGCGCCCGAGACCACCTGCCGCACTTCCTCCGCCGCCTGCCAGGCCGCCTCGCGGATAGCGTCGGCGTCGAGGGTGAGGAAGGCACCTTCCTGGTAGAGAATCCGGCCGTCGACCACGGTGGTGGACACGTTGTCGCCGCGCGCCGCGTACACCAGGTGTGAGTAGACGTCGGTACGCGGCACGAGGTTGGGCGCCGATCCGTCGACGACGATGAGATCGGCCTGCTTCCCGACCTCGAGCGATCCGATCGTGTCGTCCATGTGCAGTGCCCGGGCCCCGTCGATCGTCGCCATCGCGACGACGGTTCCCGCCGGCATCGCCGTGGGGTCTCCGGTCGCGTGTTTGTGTAGCAGCGCCGCGGTGAACATGGCGCCGAACATGTCCAGGTCGTTGTTGCTGGCGGGGCCGTCGGTCCCCAGTCCGACCGCGACACCGGCGTCGTGAAGGGCGTCGACCGGCATCGTCCCCGAGGCGAGCTTCATGTTGCTCTCCGGGTTGTGGACCGCGCCGACGCCGAACTCGGCGAGTACGGCCATGTCGGGCCCCGTGACCCAGATCGAATGGGCGCCGATTACATCGGGGCCGAGAAAACCGATGCGCTGAAGATGTTCCACCGGCGAGAGCTCGTAGTCCGCGCGAATCTGGTCGATCTCGTCGCTGGTCTCCGCCAGGTGGATGAGCAGGGGAGCGCCGTAGCGTCGTGCCAGCTCGGCGACCCGGCGGAGCGAATCGGGGCCCAGGGTGTACGGCGCATGCGGCGCGATCGCGGCGGTGACGCGTGGATGATCGACCCAGTTCTGCAGGTAGCGCTCGGCGTAAGCGAGGCCTTCGTCGAAGGTCGGCGCGTCGGGCGTGGGCAGGTCCAGCAGGGTCTCGCCGAGCACACCGCGCATTCCGGCGTCACGGACCACCCAGGCGACGTCGTCCTCGAAGTAGTACATGTCGGCGAACGTCGTGGTACCTGTGCGAATCATCTCCAGCATGGCCAGCTGGGTCCCGGTGCGGACGAAGTCGGGGGTCACCAGGGCGGACTCGGCCGGGAAGATGTAGGTCTCCAACCAGTCCATGAGCCGCATGTCGTCGGCGCCGCCCCGCAGCAGGGTCATGGCGGCGTGGTTGTGCGCGTTGATCAACCCGGGGAGCACGATGTCGTGCGGTCCGGGACGGATCGTTCGCTCCGCGACGTAACGGGTAGCGACATCGGCGGCCGGCCCGACCGCCGCAATCACACCGTCAACGATCGCGACGGCGCCGTTGGGAATGACCCGACGCTCGGCATCCATGGTGACGACCGTGCCGCCGAACAGCAGCAGGTCCGCCGTCTCCTGTTGCAGCTCCTCCACGCCCGGGGCGAGCACGGTGGATCCGGCGTCGGTTGCCCCCGAGCAGGCGGCCAGCGCCAGGGCGGCGAGGATCAGCGGCCGGCTCCGCCACGTCGGCGTACGGCGCTCAGGAGTGGGTCTCAATGTCGTTCGTCCCCGGGGCTGGGGACGACGCCCGGCGCGGCCGTTCTCGCCCGCTCGAGCTGCTCGGGGCCGAACGGCTCCGGCAACAACGTCGACGTGCGCCGCGTCTCGATCGCCCCCCCGGGCGTTGCCAGGTGGATGTCGATGTCGCCCGCCAGGTCCCAGATCACCTGCCGGCAGGCTCCGCACGGCGGCGTCGCCGTCTCGCCGTCCCCGGGGCCGACGACCGCCAGTGCGTCGAACGTTCGCACCCCGGCGGCGTAGGCGGCGAACAGGGCGACTCGCTCGGCGCACATGGTCAGGCCGTAGGAGGAGATCTCGACGTTGCAGCCCGCGAACACGCGGCCGTCCGGCGCCCGCAGGGCGGCGCCAACGGCGAACCCCGAATAGGGCGCATGGGCGCGATCGCGGGCACGGGTTGCTTCTGCGACCAGGCCGATCACGGCTTCGTCGTGGGCGGGTGCGGAATCGCTCATGGCGAGGTCATTGTAGCTGCATCAGCCGGAGCAACTCGTCGATCAGACCGATGAACGACTCGCGCACGCGCTCGGCGGTTTCCATCACTTCCTCGTGGTTCAGCGGCTGGTCCAGCACGCCCGCCGCCATGTTGCTCAGACAGGAGATGCCCACAACGCGCATCCGGGCATGAATCGCCGCGGTGACCTCCGGAGCCGTGGACATGCCGACGGCGTCGGCGCCGAGCCGGCGGAGCATCTCGATCTCGGCCGGCGTCTCGTAGGCCGGGCCGAGCATCGCGGCGTACACCCCCTCGCGCAGCGTCAACCCGAGGGAGGCCGCCGCCTGGTGGGCCAGGGCACGGTACTCGGGGTCGTACGCGTAGGTCATGTCGAAGAATCGCTCGCCGAGGTCGTCGATGTTCGAGCCGATGCAGGCGTTGGTCCCCTGCAAGTTGAGGTGGTCGCGAATGAGCATGAGCTCGCCGGCGGCGAAGTCTGCGTTGATGGCGCCGGCGGCGTTGGTGACGATGACCGAATGGCACCCGATGAGCGACAGGGCGCGCACCGGGAACACGACCTCCCAGGGCTCGTAGCCCTCGTACAGGTGCACGCGGCCCTGCATCGCCGCGACGACCGCGCCGGCATGGGAGCCGATCACCAGCCGTCCGGAATGTCCCTCCACGGTCGAGACCGGCCAGCCGGGCACGTCCTCGTACGGAATCGAAACGGCGTCGGTCAGGGTGTCGGCGAACGCCCCCAGGCCGGAGCCGAGCACCAGCGCCACCTCAGGGCGCCCCCGCTCGCCCCGGTCGAGGCGGTCGCCGATTGCCGCGGCAGCGGCTTGCAACGAGGCGTGATAGTCGGAAGGTGGTCGCTCCGGCATGATCAGAAGCTCGACATGATTCCGGCCAGGGTCGCCACTGTGAACGACGCCAGCATGCCGCCGAGCACCGCACGCAGGCCGAGCCGGGCCAGGTCGCTGCGGCGTGACGGCGCCAACCCGCCGATGCCGCCGATCTGGATGCCGATCGACGAAAAGTTGGCGAAGCCGCACAGGGCGTAGGATGCGATCAGCTCGGACTTCGGTGACAGAGCTCCCTCGGCCAGCAGCCCGGACAGCTCCGTATAGGCGACGAACTCGTTCAGCATCAGCTTGATGCCGAACAGCTGCCCGACGGTGGCCGCTTCCGCCCAGGGCACGCCCATGACGAACGCCAGGGGGGCGAAGACGGTGGCGAAGATCGTTTCCAGTCCGAACTCGAGCGGGGCGCCGCCGCGCAAGGCGAAGGTTCCGAAGGCGGCGACGACGGCGATGCCGGAGCCCGCCAGCACGATCGTGCGGGTGCGCGCGGTCGGGCCCCAGCCGAACACGTAGGCGGCCGTCAGGGCGACGATCGTGCCGACGAGGACGGCGAGGTTCCGCCCGCTGACGAAAGCGTTGCCGATGGCGGCCAAGATGCCGTCGATCAGGTAGATGATGGCGATGAAGGCGATCAACATGCCGCCGATGTTGAGCGCCAGCGTGATTCCCTGGCCGGCTCCACGGGCGGCGGAGTCGATGACGTTCACGTCGGTCGGCTCGACGTCGATGGTGACGGTTCCGGCGGTCTTCGATTCCTCCGTTTCGGGGATCAGCAGCTTGGCCATCACCAGGGAGGCCGGTGCGGCCATGACGCTCGCCGACAGGAGGTACTCCGGTCGCACGCCGAGGGCGATGTAGGCGCCGAGCACTGCCCCCGAGACCGTTGCCATGCCGCTGGTCATGAGCGCCATGAGCTCGGAACGGGTCATCGCCGGGATATACGGAGAGACGATGATCGGCGCTTCCGTCTGCCCCATGAACACGTTGGCTGCCGCGGCCAACGACTCGGACCCCGATACGCCCATGAGCCGGTGCATCCCCTTGGCCATGAGCAGCACGATGCGCTGCATCACGCCCATGTAATACAGGACGCTGAAAAGCGACGAGATGAACACGACGATCGGCAGGACGCGAAAGGCGAAGACCATGCCGAGGTCGCCGGCAGGGTCGGCGGCCTCGCCGAAGACGAACAGGGAGCCCTGGTCGGCATAAACCAGCAAGGCGCGGACGCCGTCGCCGATGGTGGTGAAGATGGCGCCGCCCCAGTCGGTACGCAGTATCAGCAGGGCGAAGACCAGCTGCAGGCCGAAGCCCCAGGCGATCAGCTTCAGCGAGACGGCGCTGCGGTTGTCCGACAACAGGTAGGCGATGCCGTACAGCGCCACCAGGCCGACGAGGCCGATCACGGGTGTCGCTCCTTGAACAATTCCACCTCCGGGGGTTGTTCCGTGCCGATCGAGATCGCCGCCTCGAGCTTCGCGATAGCGCGCTCGATGTCGGCGCCCGGGCCATGGTACAGGGTCGCCCACGGAGCGTCGCGGTCGACCCGGTCGCCGCGCTTGGCGTGCAGGATCACGCCCGCCGCCGGGTCGATCGGGTCGCTTCGCCGGCTTCTTCCCGCGCCGACCGCCATCGCCGCATCGCCGACGAGGCGAGCGTCGAGACGCTCGATCCAGCCCCCGTCCGGTACGATGACGGGAGTGTTGGCCGGGGCCTGCGGCAGGCGGGTGCGATCGTCGATGACCCGAGGGTCACCCCCTTGGCGTTCGATGATCCGTCCCAGGACTTCCAGAGCGGCGCCGCTCGTGAGCGCATCCTCGACCCGGGTGCGCGCCGCTCCCAGATCGTCCGCCAGGCCGCCGCTGACGAGCATCTCGGCGGTCAGTTCCACCGTCAGCGTTCGCAGATCTGCGGCGCTCCGGCCGCGTTCTGCCAGAACGTCGATCGATTCGGCCACCTCGAGAGCGTTGCCGACGGCGGTTCCGAGAGGTTGATCCATGTCCGTGATCAGCACCGAGCACGGCAGGCCGGCGGTGTGAGCGGTTCGATACAGGCGTTCGGCCAGGCGGCGAGCGTCGTCGAGCTGTTGCATGAACGCACCGCTGCCGACCTTGACGTCGAGCACCAACGCCTCCGCCCCTTCGGCGATCTTCTTGCTCAGGATGCTGGCGGTTATCAGCCCGGTTTGCGGCACGGTAGCCGTGAGCGAACGGAGCTCGTACAGGCGCCGGTCCGCGGGCACGAGGTCCTCGGTTTGTGCCCCCATGGCGACGCCCAGGTCCGCAAGCTGCCGGCGGAACTCGTCGTAGCTCAGGTCGGTGCGAAACCCGGGAATGGACTCCAGCTTGTCGAGGGTGCCGCCGGTGTGCCCGAGTCCGCGGCCGGAGACCATCGGAACCAGGCAGCCGCATGCGGCGGCGAGCGGCGCCAGCAGCAGGCTGACCTTGTCGCCGACGCCGCCGGTGCTGTGCTTGTCGACCTTCGGCCCCGGGAGCTCGGAGAAGTCGAAGCGAACCCCCGAGTCGGCCATGGCGAGCGTGAGACAGGCGGTCTCGTCGTCGCTCAGACCGCGCCACATGATCGCCATCAGGAGTGCCGACATTTGATAGTCGGCAATCTCGCCGGTGACGTACTGCTCGATGAACCAGCGGATCTCGGCGTCGTCCAGCTCCCCGCCGTCGCGCTTCTTTTCAATCAGCTCGAGAAAGACCACGTCGACGCGTCCCGGTCGAAGCGGACGCACGCCGGCTCGGCGGGCGTCTCGTCTGGGTTCGTTCGCTGGAGTATATTCGCCCTCACCATGGATATCGCACCGTTCTCCGCACTGCGCTACGCCGACACCCGTGCCGGCGAGATCGATCGTTGCGTTTCGTTGCCCTACGACCAGTTTGGCGACGAAGGGCGTGACGAGCGCTACGCGCGGCACCCGCACAACGCCGTCCGGCTGATCAAGCCCCGCCCGGAAGCGGACCTGCCGGCGCACGACGTCGCCCGCAGGACCCTCACCGAGTGGCGCCGGGACGGGGTCCTGGCGGCCGATCCGGCGCCTGCCATCTATCCGTATCGCCAACGCTTCCGCGGCGGGCACGACGGCGACCCGCAGGAGCGGTGGGGGTTCATCACCCGCCTTCGCCTGACGCCCTTCGAGAGCGGGCCGGTGAAACCGCACGAGCGCACCTACCCGGACACGGTGGGGGAGCGTAGCCGCCTGCGTGAGCTTGTCGGCGCCGACCTCGGCTTGATCCTGGTCGTCTACGACGACCCGGACGGCAGCATCGACGCCCTCGTCCGGCAGGCGGACCGGGCCGAGGCGCTCTTCGAGGCGGCCGACGAGACCGGTACCGCCAACGCCTTGTGGAAGTGGGACGGGGCGGACCCGGTCGACCAGGTACAACGGAAACTCGCGGCGGCCGCCGGGTTCATCGCCGACGGGCACCATCGCTACACCGCGGCCTTGGGGCATTGGCTCGGCAGGGGAGGGGCGGCTGATGACCCGGCAGGTTGGGTCATGGCGGCGATGGTCTCGGCGGCATCGCCGGGCCTGCACATTCTGCCGACGCATCGGCTGACCGGCCCGGCGCCGACGGAATCCGACGTCGCGGGGTGGCGGAGCGCCGGCTTGGAGATACGACCGATCGCGTCGTCCGGCGACGTTGACGCCGTTGCCGCGGCCGCACGTTCGGCCCTCGCGGAGCACGTCGCCGACCACGCCGTGGTGCACGTCCGGCCCGCGGACGGCGGCGTTGCCGCGGATCTCGTGAGCGCCGCCCGGGGGAGCCTCACCGAGGCTCCGTGGCCGGTGGACGTGCCGGCGAGCTGGCGCGTCCTCGACGTGCCCGTGCTCCACAGCCTCATGCTGGATCCGTGGATGGCGGACGCCATCGAGGGGCAAACCGAAGACCACGGCGTGCTGGACTACAGCAACGAATACGACGAGGCGGTCGCCGCCGTGGCCCGGGGAGAGCGCGGCGCCGCGTTCCTGATCAACCCGCTGAGCGTGGCCGAGGTCCAGGCGGTCGTCGCGGCCGGCGACGTGTTGCCGCCCAAGTCGACGAACTTCTTCCCCAAGGTGATCGCCGGGCTGACCATCAACCCCTTCGCCGATCAGCCGGAGTCGTGAACGCCGCCCGCGGTCCACGCCGGTACGGGGCCGCGAGAGGTTCGGGGCGAGGGGCGAGGGTGATCGCGAGCGTCGCCGTCGGGGTGTTGGTCCTGTCGGGTTCCGCGCCTTCGCCGGAGTCCGCTGCCGCGTTTTCCCCGGCGCGATTGTCTCCGGCGCCGCCGTCCCCCACGCCGCTGTCCCCCACGCCGCCGGCCCCGGCGCGGCTGTCCGCGGCCAGGTCGCCCGGTCTCGGGGCTCAAGACACCGGCCTCACCATCGAGCATCTTCTGAGCATTGCGCACCCCGGCCCGCCGGTCTGGTCGCCGGGAGGTGAGCGCATCGCCTTTGTCCGGGAACGTGACGGCGCCGTCGATCTTTGGTGGACGGACGAGGAAAGGGAAGACCCCATCGCGGTGACCCGGGAGGCCGGCAGGCCGACGCCGCGGTCGGTGACGGCGTTCTCCTGGACGCCGGACGGTGACCAGCTGGTCTTCGTGTTGGGCGGGGACCTCTTCCGGCACGAGATCGCGGCCGGCGGCACGACGATGTTGATCGGCGACGAGGCGTCCGTCGCTGCGCCGGTGCTTTCCGCCGACGGGACCCGTGTGGCGATGCTTCGCGATGGCCGCCCGTGGATCGGTAGCTTCCCCGAGCTCGCCGGCGATTACGTCCTCGACGAGGACGCCACGTTCGGCGGGTTGTCCTGGAGCCCGGACGGCCGCTTCCTCGCCCTGACGGCGGGAGACTCCCGCCGTGTCGTCGAGGAGACGGCGGCGCTGGTGGGCGACAAGGTGTCGTTTTCGCGCCGGGACAGCAGCGCAGCCGACCTCGCGCTGATCGACGTCGCCGCCCGCACCCTCCACTGGGTAGAGCAGGGCGACGCGTACGCGGGCAACGAGACCTTCGCCGGCGACGGCCGGCTGGCGTGGCAGGAGCTCACCGCGGACGGCAAGGGCCGGCGTATCCTGGTTGCGTCCGCTCCCGCCTGGTCCCCGAGGACCGTTGTCGAGGAGAGCGACGAGGCCTGGTGGACGTTGACCTACCTGGACGCCGGGCCCCGCTGGAGCCCGACGGGCGACCGTCTGGCGTTCATCTCCGAGCGCGACGGCTGGGCCCATCTCTATGTTTCCGATGTCGACGGCGGCGAGGCCCACCAGCTTACGTCCGGTGAGTTCGAGGTCGAGGAGCCCACCTGGTCTCCGGACGGCGGACAGATCTTGCTGAGTGCCAACAAGGGCTCGCGTACCGAGCGCGGGTTGCACCTGCTCGACGTTCCGCCTCCGGGTGGCAGCGAGGATTCCGCGCCAGGCCGGCCACAGCCCGGGCGGGCGTCGGAACCGGGAGAGCCGGCGCCGGAACCCGTAGAGTCGGTGCTGGAACCGGCAGAGCCGGTGTTGGAACCGATCTCCCGGCTTCGCGGCACCTCGACCTATGCTCGCTGGCGGCCCGACGGCGGCGCCATCGCGTTCCTGCACGCCGACCCGGAGAATCCTCTCGATCTCTGGGTGCAGGAGCCTGCGCCGAGCTCCGCGAAGCAGCTCACCGACGCCTGGCCGGAAGACGCTGGCGAGGAAGATCTCGTCGCTCCGCAGTCGGTGCGTTTCTCCAGTGCCGACGGCGAGCTGATCCCGGCGCAGCTGTTCGTGCCTCCCGGGCACGAGGGTGCCGACGGGCCGCTCCCGGCGCTGGTCTGGGTCCACGGAGGCGGGATCCGGCAGAATCGCTACGGCTGGCACCCGCTGCGGGCCTACGCCGTGTTCTACGGCTTCCACCAGTATCTCCTCCAGCAGGGTTACGCCGTCGTGACGGTGGACTACCGCGGCAGCATCGGGTACGGGCGGGCTTTCCGCCAGGGGCAATACATGGATCTCGGCGGCCGGGATCTCGACGACGTGCTGGCGGCGATCCGGTACCTGCGGCGGGTCGAGGACTTCGAGGTCGGTCGCATCGGTGTCTGGGGGATCTCGTACGGCGGTTATCTCACCCTGCAGGCTTTGATGCAGGCGCCCGGCGCCTTCGACGCGGGCATCGACATCGCCGGGGTGGCCGACTGGGTCGATTGGTCGATTGATCCCGGTGGGCTGTGGATCGACGGGCGTATGGGGGATCCGGAGGCGAACCGAGAGCTCTTCCGGCAGCGCAGCCCGATCCACCTGGCGGATCAGCTGTCGGCGCCCTTGCTGATCCTGCACGGGACCGCCGACGGCCCTGTCCCGGTGCTGCAGAGCGTCAAGCTCGCCGACGCGTTGCTGCGCGCCGGCCGGCCGTTCGACATGATGATCTACCCGGGAGAACAGCACGCCTTCGTCCGGGCGCACACCTGGCGGGATGCCTTTCGCCGAATCGAGGCATTCTGGGACGAAAACCTCCGCTGAAACGTGGTCCGAAGGAAGTTTTCCCGGGCCGGCACCGTCATTCCCTTGAATGCCGAAGTCGGTCCGCCGGAACGCCGTATCTCGTGTTTTCGAGGTAGGCGTCGGTGACCGTCGATGGCCTCGCAACTGCCCACGAGAGCGGCAGAAAGCCCCTTGCGTGGATTTGTCCGGGTCGCCGAAACCGTGATACGCTGAGATTTGCTCCCCCGCTCCCAGAACTACGACCAGATGTATTGTTGCGCCGTCGTTTCGTAGCGGCGTGCCAGCCTTTCGGAGGCATCGTGAGAGCGACGCCCATTCAGCGCACTGCATCCCTTCTCGCCCTTGCCCTGCTGTTTTCGGTGGTCGCGAGCGCCCAGCAGCAATCCGCCGGACCATCGGTGCAGATCACCTCGCCGGCGAACGAATCGTACGTCGACGGCATGACCACCATCGTTGCAACCGTCGTTGCGGCGGCCGGCACGAGCATCACCGAGGTGAAGTTCTTCGTCGACGATGTGGAGGTCGGCGTTCGTACCGAGCCGCCCTGGGAGCTCCAGTGGGATGCCGGCGCGACCTTCGCCCGCCGCATCATCCGCGTGGCGGCGACCGATTCGAACGGCGCTCTGGCCGAAGACACGATTCTGACGCTCGATCTCGAGACCGCGGTGTTCAGCGCCGCCGTCGATGTCGTGCCCCTCTTCGTCAACGTCACGGACGATCGCGGCGTCTACATCCCGGACATGACCGCCGACGAGTTCGAGGTCTACGAGGACGGCGAGAAGCAGGAGATCCTCCACTTCGACAGCAATCCGCGACCGGTGGTGCTGGGCCTGTTGATCGATACCTCCGGCAGCATGGAGGGCCTGAAGATGGAGCGGGCCAAGCAGGGCGCCAGCGCGTTCCTCGAGCACGTCACAAACCAGGACGAGGCGTTCGTGATGGGCTTCGATGCCTTCCCGCGGCTCATGCAGGACCTGACGCCGAATCGCGCCCTTCTACGCGACGCCATCCAGCAGATGCAACCGCAGGGCGCCACGTCGCTGAACCTCGCCATCGTCGAGGCGACGGACATCCTCGTCGACCGGCCCGAGCGCCGTGCCCTCATCATTCTCTCGGACGGATTCGACACCGTGCAGTCGGTAACCGAAGGGCAGGCGATCGAGTACGCCCTGGGCCAGGACGTCCGTCTCTACACGATCGGTATCTTCGATACGCTCCCACAAGCGCGAAGCTCCGGTTTCGACACCCTGAATCGAGGCGAGGTCTCGATGCGGGCCTATTCCGACGGAACCGGTGGTCGCACCTTCATTCTCAACTCATTGGGGGAGCTGGAACGAGCGTATGACGAGATCGCTGCCGAGCTGCGCAGCCAGTATTCATTGAGCTACCGTCCCGACTCGACCGCGGCACCGGGGGAGTATCGCGAGATCGAGGTGCGGACGAGACGGGGAGACGCCCGCACCAAGCCGGGCTACTACGGGCAATAAGGGAAAAATGAACCTATCGCGTGTTGTTTGCCGGATTCTTGTGTCCGCCATGGTCTTCAGCAGCTTCTTGATCGCCGCTCCGGTGTGGGCGCAGCAGAGCGGTCAGGCCGGCGGAAGCGGACAAATGCAGTCGCAGTCCGGGGGAATGCAGGCGGCTGAAGAGCCGACCGATCCGACGTTCGTCGCCCCCTACACCTGGAATGTCAGCTTCGGCGTCGGCACCGCATCGGGCGCCAACCCCATCGGCTCGATTGTCGACGAGGAGAACGGCAAGATCTTCACCTTCGATATCGACAGCGGCGTCCTGATCAGCGGTCGGGTGGCGCGAAGGGTGTGGTGGCGGCTGGGGGTCGAGGCGGAGTTCGGCTACGCCTCGCCCGGAACCGAGGTCACCGAGACCAACCTGCAGGGCCTCAACATCACCACCTCGAAGTGGGCCGACCTGAGCGAGGTATTTTTCGGGGTCAGCGCCCGCGTCGACCTCGTCGACGCGCGGGTGACGCCGTTCCTGCTCGGCGGCGTGGCGGTGGTTTCGACCAGCTACGACGCGCCGGTGGCGACGCCGTTTGCCGGAGACGCGACCGGTTCCGAGAGCGCCACCAATCCCGGCTTCCTTTTCGGCGGTGGGCTGGAGGTTCGCATCGTGGAGGGTTTCCACCTGCGCGGCGACGTCCGCGGGCTACGCTCGAACGTCGACCAGGCGCTGCTCGTGCGCGGCATCCTGGAGCAGTTCGTCGAGGACCGGGACGCGTTGGCGACGCAGTTTCTCTGGACGATCGGCCTCGCCTACCGCTTCTGATCGGTGGGATGGGACAGCTCGGTCGTCTGGTATTACCGCTGCTGAGCAGTGGGACAGCTCGGTCCTCTGGCCTACCGATTCTGAGGCAGTGCGTGCGGGAACCCGAGGTGCGCGTTCCGATGGAGCCGGGGGTCAGTTGCCGACCGGCTCGACCCCGAGCTGACCACTGATCCGGTCGAATATTTCCTGCTCCAGCACGCCGGTCGATCGCAGGGCCTGATAGCCGTACTCCTCGCCCATGTATCCCTCGATGCGGGCGACGACCCGCACCTTGCAGGCGCCGCCGCGGATCTCGCGGGTCGTCAGCGTGAGCTGATAGCGCCCGCCGATGAACGGAGCGCCCTGCGAATAGGAAACCCGGCGCAGGTGGCGCCAGTCCTCGTCACCCGTGTCGGCGAACACCGAATACCGGCTCACCAGCAGGCCGGTGTTGTTCTCGCTGTCGAAGTCCTCTTTCTCGACGCCGTTGGCGAAGTCGGCGACGACGTTACGGGACGTGTCCCAGCAGGACGGCAGCGCCACCTCGTAGTTGCGATCGTTGTCGATCGGCTCGATCGGCTTGCGCCGGAACGTGACGGTGCACGCCGGCAGGAACGACAAGCAGACGACGGCGGCGACGAGGCGAATGGAACTACGGTTCAGAAAGACCACGCGTGGATCCTCCGCGGCACGACCAGGGGAGGTGAGATGAGCTTCGAGCAGCCTGCTAGTGGGCAGCGGTCTTGTCGGAATCGGCCGACGACTCGCTGTCCGCGGTGGCCCCGCCCTTCATGGCGGCTTTGAAATTCTGGATTCCGGAGCCCAGGCCGCGCCCGATTTCGGGGATGCGGCTGGCGCCGAACAGGATGACCACGATCAAGAAGATGAACAGGAGCTCGGTGAATCCAATGCTGCCCAGCATTTTTCCTCCTTTGAGGTACTGAAGACATGATAGGTGGCCGCTGCTGGCAGGGTCAATGTGGGAACGACTCCGATTGTCGTCGCGGCAGGCGCCGTCCCTCCCAAACGGGCTGGCGTCCCCCGCTCAAACACGGACCCGGAGATCCCCCTCCCGGCGGGTGATGCGCTGCTGGTCGAGGTACTCCAGCAACGGGATGGCGTGCTTCCGGCTGACCCCGGCGAGCTCTTTGAAGTCCGCGACGCTGAACGCTTCGCCGGCCCCGTAGTGCTCACGTAGCCGATCGACGAGGGTCGCAAGCCGGGCCTCGTGGAACACCAGGTCGTCACGGAGGCGGACCAGCGCGCCGTGGCGCAGCAGGAGATGAAAGACGGCCTCTCCGTCGACGGCCGGGACGCCGAGCTCCGCCAGGGCCTCGGCGATCGAAGGGGGGGCGAAGGCGGAGGCGTCGTACAGCTCGATCAACCGGCTACGGATCGCCTCCTGCTCCGCGCTCAGCGTGACCTCGTGGTCGATGGCGGCAAGGAGGGCGACCTCGGGTTTGATCTTTCCCGTATCCGCAAGCCGGCCGATCAGCGCCTCCAGGACGGCGTCGGGCACGTCAGCGGGCATTGCAGCAGCGAGGCCGCTTTTCGCCAGGCCGGGGGAGAGCGGCTGCTCGCGGTGGTGCTCCTCGATAACCTGCAGGGCCGTTCGCGAAAGGGTGTCGATTGCCTCGGCGTCGACCAGGAGCAAGGGCTCCTGCCGGGCGACGACCCACGAGGGGTCGGCGGTTTCGGCGACGAGATCATGCAGCTCGGCACGGGTGACGAACAACCGATGTCGCAGCATCACGTCGTCGATGCCTCGCGTGCCGGCGGCGGCGACGAGCCGCGCCAGGCGATCTCCCGGGGCTGCGGATTCCAGACGTTCGAGTCGCGCCAGGACCTCGGTGTCGTCCCTGCGGTGCTTGGCCGGCAGGTTGTCGATGACGATTCCGCCGCCGATCGTCAGCATCGGGGAATAGCGCCGGATCACGAAACGGTCCCCCGGAGCGCATGCGTAGGGGGTCTCGAGCCGGAGCTGGACCAACCCGGGGGCGCCGGCTTCGATGCGATCGCCCTGCAGGACGGCGACGCGGCAGAGGATCTCGGCGGCCCCGTGGTGGAAGCGCACCCGTTGCTGCTGCTCGAGGTCGTGTCCTGGGAGCATCTCCAAGCGGGCGTCGATCATGTAGGTGACCTCCATCCCGCCCGGGCTCGCCAGCAGGTCGCCCCGGGTGACCGCGCTCACCTGAATGCCCTGCAGGTTGACTGCCGTACGCTGGCCGGAGGTGGCGCCTTCGACGGATTCGCCGTACACCTGGACGCCGCGGACGTTCACCGGTGTACGCGACGGCAGCAGCTCCAGCTTGTCGCCGGTGCGGATCGATCCCGAAAGCAGTGTTCCGGTGACGACCGTTCCGAATCCCCGGACGGTGAAGACCCGATCCACCGGCAGACGAACCAAAGCGCCGGCCTCCGCTCGGGCCGCGGCGTCGAGCGCCGCGACGAGCGCCTCCTGGAGCTGGTCGAGCCCCTCGCCGGTCTCCGCGCTGGTGTGAACGATTCGTGCATCGCGGAGGCCCGTGCCGGCCAGCAACTCGCGTACCTCGAGCTCGACCAGGTCGGCGAGCTCGTCGTCGACCGTGTCGCACTTGGAGATCGCCACGACGCCGTGCTCGACCCCCAGCAGCTCACAGATGGACAGGTGCTCGCGGGTTTGCGGCATGACGGATTCGTCGGCGGCGACCACCAGCATCACGGCGTCGATCCCGCCGATCCCCGCCAGCATGTTCTTGACGAATCGCTCGTGCCCCGGAACGTCGACGAACCCGGCGAGAATGTCCCCGGGGAGGGCGAGGTGGGCGAACCCGAGGTCGATCGTGATGCCCCGTTCACGCTCTTCCTGCAGACGGTCCGGATCGGTCCCGGTGAGGGCGCGCACCAGCGCGCTCTTGCCGTGGTCGATGTGCCCGGCCGTGCCGATGATCCGGTATTTCGCTTCTGCCATGAGCGCCCTGCCTTCGCCCGGAAGTGTAGCCGCCCCCGACCCCGGCAACAAGTTGCCGAAATCAGCCTAAGCCCTTGGCTTGCAACGTTTTGCGGCGATTGCTACTGTCCAGGAATGACACGTCCCGTGATTGTTTCCGCCGTCCGTACGCCCAGTGGAAAGATGCTGGGTTCCCTCTCTCCATTGCGTGCTCCGCAGCTCGGCGCGGTGGCGGTCAAGGCCGCCGTAGAACGTGCCGGGCGCACCCCCGAAGATATCGATGAGGTCATCATGGGGCAGGTCGTCCAGGCGGGCACGGGGCAGAACCCGGCGCGCCAGGCGGCCCTGGGCGCCGGTCTTCCACCCGGCGTCGCGGCGATGACCATCAACAAGGTCTGCGGCTCCTCGCTCAAGGCGGTTGTTCTGGCGGCGCAGGCGATCGCGCTCGACGACGCCGGCTGCATCGTCGCCGGCGGACAAGAGAGCATGACCAACGGTCCGTACCTCGTGCCGCAGGCGCGGCAGGGATACCGGCTGGGGCACGGTACGTTGCTCGACGCGACCGTCCACGACGGCCTGTGGTGCGCCTTCGGCGACTACCACATGGGGTGCACCGGTGACCTGGTGTCGCAGCGGTACGACGTCAGCCGCGAGGAGCAGGACGCCTGGGCCGTGCGGTCGCACGAGCGTGCGGCGGCGGCGCGCGAAGAGGGTGCCTTCGATGCGGAGATCGTTCCCGTCGAGGTGCCGCAGCGGAAAGGACCGGCGCTGCAGTTCGACGCCGACGAGACCATTCGCGCCGACACGAATGCCGACGCCCTCGCTCGCCTGAAGCCCGTGTTCAGCGCCGACGGTACGGTCACGGCCGGAAACGCACCCGGCGTCAACGACGGTGCCGCCGCGGTGGTGGTGATGGGTGAGGAGGCCGCGACCGAAGCGGACGTGCCCGTTCTCGGGCGCATTGTCGGCTACGCGACCAGCGGCATCGAGCCCGAGCTGGTGATGATGGCGCCGGTCGAGGCCGTCAACATGGTGCTGGCCAAGACGGGCTGGGATCGAGACGAAGTCGATTTGTACGAGCTCAACGAGGCGTTCGCCGTGCAGTCCGTTGCGGTGGTCCGGGAGCTCGGGATCGATCCGGAGAAGGTCAACGTCAACGGCGGCGCGGTGGCGCTGGGGCACCCGATCGGCGCCTCCGGTGCCCGCATCCTGACCACCTTGCTGCACGCCATGAAGGCCCGCTCGGCGCAGCGTGGTATCGCCGCGATGTGCATGGGCGGCGGTAACGGCGTCGCCGTGGCGGTGGAGAGAGCCTGATGGGAATCGAACGGGTCGGTGTCATCGGCGCCGGAACAATGGGGGCGGGGATCGTCCAGGTATGCGCTCGGGCCGGTCTCGATGTCGTCGTGCGCGAGCCGAACGCCGAGCTGGTGGACGCGGGCTTGTCGCGACTCGACGGCGGGATTGCCCGCTGGGTCAAGAAGGAAGTCGTCAGTGAGGAGGAAGCCGAGAAGATCCGCGGACGGGTTCGCGGAACGACCGAGCTGTCCGACCTATACGACACCGACCTCGTCATCGAGGCGATCATCGAGGACGAGGCGGCGAAGATCGCCGTTTTCACCGAGCTCGACCAGGGTTGCCCGGCCGAGACGATTCTCTCGTCGAACACGTCTTCGATCTCGATCACCCGCCTGGCCGCGGCCACCGGCCGGCCGGGGAAGGTCGTCGGCATGCATTTCTTCAACCCGGTGCCGTTGATGCCGCTGGTCGAAGTCGTTCGCGGCGAGCTCACCGACGAAGCGACACTGTCCACCGTCGTTGCGACGGCGGAAGCGCTGGGTAAGACCCCGCTTACCGTCGCCGACGCGCCCGGCTTCGTGTCGAATCGCGTCCTGATGCCGATGATCAACGAGGCGGTGTTCTGTCTGTACGAAGGTGTGGCGACGGCCGAGGACATCGACGGTGTCATGAAGCTGGGGATGAACCACCCGATGGGGCCGCTGGCGCTGGCGGACCTGATCGGTCTGGACGTCTGCCTGGCGATCCTCGAGGTGCTGTACGACGGCTTCGCCGATCCCAAGTACCGGCCGTGTCCGTTGTTGCGACGACTGGTCGATGCCGGCCGTCTCGGTCGCAAGACCGGTCACGGTTTCTACGCTTACTGAAGCCGTGCGCTCGACGACGCGCCGCGGGGGTGGACGAGCCGGCGCCGGGCGATTCCTGCGTTTCACGGCTCTTTGTCTCCTGCTGTCGGGGTGGTGGGGACCGCCACCGGTCGTCGAAGCGCAAGAGCCCAGCGCCGCACAGCTGCGCCTCGATCTCGACCGGCTGCGCAGCCAGATCAGCTCGATGGAGGAGCGCCTGGCGGCGATCGGCGATCGCCGCGAGAGCCTGATCGACGAGTTCGAGGCCGTCGACCTTCAGCTCGCGCTCAGCCGTCGGCAGCTCGATGTCGTCCAGGTTCGGCTGCTGGTCCTGTTCCAGCAGTCGCAAGAGCAACAGGCCGAGGTCGACCGGCTGAACGAGGAGCTCGTCGCGGCGCGCGAGAACCTCTCCGACCGCGTCGTGGCGATGTATCGAATGGGGCCGCTTTCGTACTCACGCTTCCTCCTGGCGGCGGACGATGCCGAGGAGATCCTCTCCAACTACCAGCTGGTGAACCGGCTGGCGACCCAGGACCGCTCGCTGGTCGTCTCGATCGACCGGCGGCTGCGGGAGCACGAGGCCGCCGTCGAGATGCTCGCCGACACCACCGAACAGCTCACCGAGACGCGGGCCGAAGAGACCCTGGCGATCCGGCGACTGACCTCCCAGCAACTCGAGCGTCAGCGCCTCATCCGCGACATCGACGTCGAGGCGGCGGCCGGGCGCCGGGCGCTCGCACGGCAAGAGGAGAGCGCGGCGGTCATGGAGGACCTGTTGGTCGAGGTGGGAGACACACCCGTCGCGGCGCCGACCACCGAGGAGCGCCCGACGTTCGCGGCAGCGCGGGGATCTTTGCCGTGGCCTGCGCCGGGGACGGTCACCGAGACCTTCGGCCGCAAGGTCCATCCGGTCTACGGGACCGTGACCCTGTTCAAGGGCATCGAGATCGCCGCCGAGGAGGGAGGCCCAGTCCTCGCCGTCTTCCCCGGCAGGGTGTCGTTCGCCGACTGGTTCCCCGGCGCCAGCTACGGCCAGGTCGTCATCGTCGGCCACGGGAACGGGTTCGTGACCATCTACGGGCACCTCGACGAGCTCCGCGTGCGAACCGGCGATTGGGTCGACGCGGGAGCCGAGGTGGGCACGGTAGGGGAGACTGGATCGTTGATCGGGCCGAGTCTCTACTTCGAGATCCGCGAAGGGTCCGAGGCGATCAATCCGGCGCAGTGGCTGCAGCGGCGCTGATCGCGCCTATTCCTGCAGCAGCTCTTTGAGGTTCTTGCTACGCAGCGGGTGGCGCAGCTTGCGCAGCGCCTTGCCCTCGATCTGGCGGATTCGCTCGCGGGTGACGTTGAAGTACTCGCCCACCTCCTCGAGCGTGAACTCGCGCTCTTCGCCGATGCCGAAGCGCATCTTCAGGACCTTCTCTTCCCGCGGCGTGAGCGTCGAGAGCACCTTGCGCGTCTGGTCCGAGAGGTTCTTGGACAGGACGATGTCGAGGGGCGAGACGACGGCCTCGTTCTCGATGAAGTCCGACAGCGACGACTCTTCGCCGTCGCCCACCGGCGTCTCCAGTGACAGCGTCTTTTTCGCGGCGCGGAGGACTTCTTTGACCTTGTCGGCGGGCATGTCCATCTCGGCGCCGATCTCCCGCGGCGTCGGCTTGCGGCCGGTGAGCTTGAACAACCGTCGCGACGTTTGCGAGACCTTGCGGATCGTCTCGATCATGTGCACCGGCACACGGATCGTCTTTCCCTTGTCGGCGATCGCCCGGGTGATCGCCTGCCGGATCCACCAGGTCGCGTAGGTCGAGAACTTGTAGCCCTTCTTGTAGTCGAACTTTTCGACCGCCTTCATCAGGCCGATGTTGCCCTCCTGGATCAGGTCGGAGAACGGCAGGCCGTAGTTGACGTACTTCTTGGCGATCGACACCACCAGGCGGAGGTTTGCCTGGGTGAGCTCGCTACGAGACCACTCGAGCTGAGCCTCCGATTCCTCCATCGCCCGCAGGTACGACGTCAGCTCGCTGCGGGTCACCAGATGATCCTTGGTCAGACGGTCGATCCGGTTCGTGTCGTCGTCGCGTTCGGCAATGGCGAAGCGAGCCTGCAATTGGCGCATTCGCACGATGATGTCGTCGATGACCTCCTCCGACAGATTGAGCTCGGCCATGCCGGCGGCCATCGCGGCCTGGACCTCGATAAGCTCCAGGCGCACCTGCAACTCGGTTTCGGGAAGGAGCTTCCGGTTGAGCTTGGTTCGCTGCGCGCCGAGTGCCTGGCGCTGTTTCCGCAGCCGGGTAAGGACCTTCGAGATCTCGCGTACCGCGGCCGCCTCGTCGTCGAATTCTTCCGCGTCGCGCCGAACCTCGTCGAGCGGCATCTCTCCGGAACGAATCGCATCGCCGATCTCCAGCAGGTACTCGCTGGCCACCGGGCAGCTCAGCGCTGCCTTGACGATCCCCTCGAGCCCTTCCTCGATACCGCGCGCCAGCCGAACCTCGCCCTCCCGGTCGAGCAAAGGCTTCTCGCCCATTTCGCGAAAGTAGATCTTGATCGGATCGTCGAGGTCGCCGGCGGCGGCATAGCGGCGCGGGGTGGCGCCGTTGCCCTCGTCGTCGTCGTCCTCGTCGTCGACCTCGTCCTCTTCGAAGTCTTCGTCGGGCGCTTCCTCGACGAACTCGATCTCCATGTCCTGGAACATGGAGGCGAGGGCCGTGCGCGACACGCTCGTCGAGGCCGTATCCGGGAGGGCGCCGTCGACCTCTTCGAACGTGAGGTAGCCGCGCTGTTTGCCCATTTCGATGAGCCGCTGCAGCTCCTCTACTTTGTCGTCTTGTGCCATACCGCGCGGTATGCCCCCTGCCGCGGGAAAGTCTGGCGAGCTGCCGTAGCGGGCCGTTGCCACCCTGCTAAGATGCGCCGAAAAGACACCTCTCCCTTGATACGTGGCGCCAATATAGTGTCAACCCAGGAACCGGTCAACAGCGGCTTTCGGCCGGATGGAGCAGCCGAGGACGGGTCGACGGAGCTGGCCGACAGGATCGCCCGGGCGATTCGCCGCGACGGGCCGATGACCTTCCGCACCTTCATGCAGCGGGCTCTTTACGAGCCGGGCCAGGGGTACTACGCGCGGCCGCACACGGCGTGGGCCGAGGACGGCGACTTCGTAACCGCGCCGCAGGTCGATGCGGCGTTCGGCGTGGCGGTCTCCGGACTCGCGTCGGAGTGCGACGCCCGGCTCGGTCACCCGTCGCGCTTCGACCTCGTCGAGTTCGGCGGCGGCGACGGCGCACTGCTGCGCGATACCTGCGACGCGATCGAACGAACGGCACCGGCGCTCTACGAGCGGCTCCGGGCCTACAGCATCGAGCAGGGCGGCGCGGCGCGGGAGCAGCAACGGCGGACGCTGGCGCGCCATGCCCCGCGGGTCGAATGGCTCGAAGACAGCAGTGCCCTGGAGCCGGCCTCGCTGCAAGGCCTGGTGATCAGCAACGAGCTGCTCGACGCCCTCCCGGTCCACCGGGTCGTCGGCTCCGCCGGCGGACCGCGGGAGCTGTACGTCGAAAACGACGGAGACGGATTCGTCGAGCGCCCCGGTGAGCTCTCCGACCCGGGTCTGCGCCGCTACATGGACGATAATGGAATCAGCCTGGACGAGGGACAGGTCGCGGAGATCTGCCTCGCGGTGACTCCCTGGATCACCGCTGTGGCGCGCATCCTGCGCCGCGGATTCGTTCTCACCGTCGACTACGGCGCCGAGACCTCTTCCCTCTACGGGGCCGGCCGGCCGGAGGGCTCGCTGGTCTGCCAGTATCGATACCAGCTCAGCGCCTCTCCGTTCGAGCGCATCGGCCGGCAGGACATCACCGCCCACGTCGACCTGGGCAACCTGCGCCGGGCAGGGGAGGAGGTGGGGCTCGCGGAGATCGGCACCCTGAGCCTGGCGGCGTTTCTGGTCGGGTTCGGCGCCGCGGCAGACGCCGCCCTCCCGGCTGACGGCGACGCGCCGTCCGGTGACAAGATGCGCCGGCACCTCGGGCTGAGGCACCTGCTATTCACCGAGATCGGCGATGCCCACCGCGCCGTCCTGCAGGCAAAGGACGCCGAGCCGATCGACTTCTCGCTCGACAGACTGGGCTGAGAGGCGTTCCGGTCGGTCTCGGAGCGCGCCTCGATCGGCCATGACGAGCCCTTCGAAAGACCCCAGTGAGCCTTGCGGCACCGGCCCTTCGAAGGACCCCAGGGAGCCTCCCGGCCATTGGCCTGTCGAAGGACCTCAGTGGGCCTCTCGTCCGACCGGGCGAGGCAGGTTCGCGCGGGCGTGATCCGGATTCAGACCGACGTAGCGGCAGATGTCTTCGAAGCCGGAGTCCTGGTCGAAGATCCACTTTTCCGGATCGCTGCCGTGGTTGTAGATCTTCGACAACCGCTGCTCTTCCGCCTTGGAAAGGTTCCCCTGAGAGCGATAACGCATCACCGTCCGGTAATCATCGATGGCGCGCTTGATAACGGCCGCCCAGAGCAGACGCTCGGCGTAGTCGGCTTCCGGTTCCAGCATGACGCAGTGGCCTCCCCTGGGCTCGAACGGGACGGCGGGCCCACGGCTGCGGGTTTTTCCTCGGGTGCCTCGAGCGGCTGCGGGCTCCCCTCGGGTGGTCTCCAACGGCTGCGTCTCGATTATAGGAACAGCGCTTCGGTGGGCGTCAAGTTTTGCGGCCAACAAGGGCATGAAAACACCGCCGCCTGCCTTCTCGTGCGCTCGGCGCCGCTCTCGGAGGGCTCTCGCCTCCCATGTTCGAAGGGCGATGCGGCACCATCGGAAGGCGATGTCGACGGCCGCTGCCGGGAGCCTTTCAGCGGTTCCGCGCGGCCTGCTAGGCTTGCAGCTCAAACCCTGCAAGACCCCCACGGAGAACGTTCATGAAGTCCCTCTCGAAGCTCTTCGCCGCCACCTTGTCGCTGGCGATCCTGGTGATCGCCTGCGCTCCGGGAGCGCCCGCCGGTTCCAGCGACGAGGCAGCCGCACCCGCCACCGCGGCGACGTCCGCGGCCGCGTCGTCTGCCGGCGCCGCGTCCCTCATTGATGCCGACAAGGTCGCGAGCGGTCCCAGCGGGGCGGTTGCCAGCGTCGACGCCTACGCCACCCGCGTCGGCGTCGAGGTGTTGCAGAAGGGCGGCAACGCCATGGACGCCGCGATCGCCGTGGGCTTCGCCCTCGCGGTGACCCACCCGGCCGCTGGCAACATCGGCGGCGGTGGATTCATGACCATCTACATCGCCGACGAGGACCGCTACACGACGTTCGACTTCCGCGAGAAGGCGCCGCTGGCCGCGACGCCCGACATGTACCTGCTGGAGGACGGCACCGAGGATCGTCGTGGTGGTCACGCGGGGTGGACCGCCGTGGGCGTGCCCGGAACGGTCGCGGGCTTCGCCTTGGTCCACGAGGAGCTCGGCAGTCTGCCGTGGAACGAGATCGTCGATCCCGCCGTCGCGTTGGCGCGTGATGGCATCGAGCTGGGTCCGTACCTGGCCTCGTCCCTGGAGCGGTCGGGGCGCAGCTTCGAGCCCTATCCGGCCTCGACGAAGGCTTTCACGAAGCCGGACGGCACGGCCTATGCCGAGGGTGAGACCCTCGTGCAGCCGGACCTCGCCTGGTCCCTGCAGCAGATCGCCGATGGCGGTGCGCCGGCTTTCTATGAAGGCGAGATCGCCGAACGCCTGACCGCCGCCATGGCCGCCAACGGCGGCTTGATCACCATGCAGGATCTGGCGGCCTACGAGGCCAAAGAACGCACGCCGATCCGCGGTCAGTACCGCGGCTACGACATCATCTCGATGCCGCCGCCGAGCTCGGGCGGTGTCGCTCTCGTCGAGATGCTCAACATCCTCGAGAGCTTCGATCTGAGCCAGCACGGCCCCACCGACCCGGCGACGGTCCACCTGATGATCGAGGCCATGCGCCAGGGCTACCTCGACCGCGCCACCTTCCTGGGCGACCCCGATTTCGTCGACGTCCCGGTCGACCGGCTGACCTCGAAGGACTACGCGACCGAAAAGGCCGCCCTGATCGCCATGGACCAGGTGCGCAGCAGCGAGGAGCTCGGCGCCGCGATCCTGACGCCGCCCGAGTCGCCCGAAACGACCCACTACTCCGTCGTCGACGCCGCCGGCAACGTCGTTTCCACCACCTACACGCTCGAGCAGGGCTACGGTTCCAAGGCCATGGCCCCGGGCACCGGGTTTCTGCTGAACAACGAGATGGGCGACTTCAACACCTGGCCGGGCATGACCTGGGGTTCCAACATCGGCACCGACGCCAACCTCATCGCCCCCGGCAAGCGCATGCTCTCCTCCATGACCCCCACCATCGTCGCCCGCGACGGCCGCCCGATCATGGCCATCGGCAGCCCCGGCGGCAAGACGATCATCAACACCGTCCTGCGCCTCGTCGTCAACGTCGTCGATTTCGACATGGGTCTCGAGGAAGCGGTCGCCGGCCCCCGCCTCCATCACCAGTGGATGCCCGACCGCGTCACCCTGGAAGAAGGCTTCCCCCAGCAAACCTTCGACGCCCTGATGAGCATGGGCCACAACCTCTCCGAGCGCCGCGGCATCCAAGGCGACGCCCACTCCGTGTACATCCTCCCGGACGGAACGCGCCTGGCGGTTGCGGATCCGCGAAGAAACGGAGCGGCAGCGGCCTACTAGGAGAGCGAAAGCGGCGACTACGTGGGGCTCGTGCTCACCTGGGCGAGGACGGCGTCGAGGTCGCGGCGGGTGTCGCGCAAGAGTGCACCTACGGAGAACGGATCTTCGTCGTCGAGGCTCTTGAGGTGTTCTTCGATGGCTTTCAGGGACGCTTCGGCGTTTCGGTACTGCTCCTGCGGCACGCTGTCCCGGCGCTGTCTCAGTTGGTCTCGCGTCTGCTTCCACCACTCGTCCTCGAGGATCTTCAGCGTCGCCTTGCGGTACTCGCGAGCGGCCTCGTCGGACTTGCGGCGCACGTTGGGAATGCTGCCGTCCTCGGCTTCGCGGGCGGCTTCAACAAGCTTGCGGTCCGCGTCACGCAATTCGCGATGGTCTCGCGGGATGCCATTCGCAAACAGCTCGCCGCGCATCGCCAGCGGCTCTTCCAGCAACTGGCGCGCCGTGGCTGCCGAGGCGTTGGCGGCGTCGAGATAGGCCGAGCTCTCGGCGATGTTCCGTTCGATCTGCTCGAGGGTCCGGCCCCGCTGGTAGTCCTCCAACGCCGCGTCGTACTTCTTGCGCGCTTCTTCGTAGTTCTTCGGCGAAAGCAGCTCGAGATCGGCGGTCTCCGCCGCCGCGAGCCTCTGCTCGAGCACGTCGAACAACGCCCGGCGCACGGCCGCATTGCGTTGTCCGGCAGCGACCGACGGAGTAGCCATCAGAGTCAGCGCCAGCATCGCTGCCACAAGCACCAAGACGCCGCGTGCGCGCTGGCGGTATCTCCCCAATGTATTCATCGCGATTCTCCGTTGACCGTGGGTGCTGTAGCTGCGCCGACGAAACCGGCGAGCCTACCGAAATCATATTGAACGATTGATCGTCCACGCGCTACAGGTACTCGCCATCACGAGGTCCCTCTCGTCGGCGACGCAACCTGCCAAGCCCTCGCCCCCCCAGAAGACGAGAACAACCCAGCGGAGCCAAGCGAGCGAGGCCGAAGGCCAATGCTCGCCCGTCCCGCAACATCAGGAACCGTCCAAGAAAGACGCCCACCGCCAACAAAGCGTGGCAGGGGGGCGAGTCTCGCAAGGCGCGAGGGAAGCGCGGACACGGAGTCGTACCTCGGTGTACGTCGGAGTGTCCGCGCGCCCGAGCAACGCCGCGAGCCTCGTCCCCCTGCCACGCGCCCCAGTAGACAAAAGGGACGTTGATCTTGGTAAGATCAACGTCCCTTTTGGCGTATTAGAAGCGGGCCGGCCGGCGCAGCCCTCAACCGACGGCGGGAGGCAGCCATCGGCCCCGGCCGGCCCGCTATCTCATGTTCGCCCGCCAGCGGCGCGACGAGCATGACCACCGCCCACCCCAATGTGGCCCGCTCGGCGCGCTCGCTGACGAGGCAAACTGATCCCTTGCCGTGTTTTTCTCGTGCCACGTCCGTGGCGACCCGTGATCACGAGCATCCGGACGTAGCTCCACAGTTCATGCACTTGTAGCAAACGCCACTGCGAACCATCAGCGATCCGCACCCCTGGCACAGCGGGGCGTCCGGCTGCGGCTCGAATGCCACCGGCGCCGCCGCTCCCATGCTGCGGGCCAGCGGCGTGGCGTCGTTCTCGACCACTTCATCCACCATGTCGTCGTCCGCCTGCAGCTCTTCCAGTAGCTCCAGGTCCTCTTCCGTCTGCATGCCGATCTCGGCGCGCTCCTCTGCAGTGAGGAAGCGCAGGGCCAGCCAGCGGAAGACGTAGTCGGTGATCGACTTGGCGTACGGAATTTCCGGGTTCCCCGTCCAGCCCGACGGCTCGTAGCGGGCATGGCTCAACTTGCCGCACAAGAACTTCAGGGGGACGTGGTACTGCAGCGCGAACGACGTCATGCAGGCGAACGAGTCCATCAAGCCGGCGATCGTCGAGCCCTGCTTGGCCATGGTGATGAAGATCTCGCCCGGGGTGCCGTCCTCGAACAGCCCGGCGGTGATATAGCCCTTGTGACCGCCGATGCTGAACTTGTGCGTCAGCGACTGACGCTCGTCCGGCAGTTTCCGGCGGACCGGCTGATCGGTGTACTCGGCCACCAGTGCCGCACCGGCCTGGGCGCCGGCGCTGGCGGCGCTGGCGTTCGCCGAAGCGCTTCCTGCGGTGGCCAGGGGTTGGGTCCGCTTGCTGCCGTCGCGATAGATGGCGACCGCCTTGGTGCCGAGGCGCCACGCTTCCACGTATGCCTCGCTGATCTCCTCGACGGTGGCCGACTCGGGCACGTTGATGGTCTTGGAGATGGCGCCGGAGATGAACGGCTGTACCGCGGCGACCATCTTCAGGTGGCCCATGTAGTGGACCGCCCGGCTGCCGCCGATGGCGCGGAAGGCGCAGTCGAAAACCGGCAGGTGCTCTTCCTGCAGGTGCGGAGCTCCTTCGATCGTGCTGGTCTCGTCGACGGAGGCGATCATCTCCCGCACCTGCTCCTCGCTGTAGCCGAGGTTCTTGAGCGCGGCGGGGACGGTGTCATTGACGATACGAAGCGTCCCGCCACCGACGAGGCGCTTGTGCTTGACCAGCGCCAGGTCGGGCTCTACGCCGGTCGTGTCGCAGTCCATCATGAAGCTGATCGTTCCGGTCGGGGCCAGCACCGTCGCCTGGGCGTTGCGGTAGCCGTGCTCCTCGCCGAGCTCGACGGCCTGCTCCCAGACCTTGCTCGCCCACGTCGAGAGGCGCTCGGGGACCAGCGTCGAGTCGATCTCGTAGGAAGCGTCGCGGTGCATCCGCATGACGTCGAGCATGGGCTCGCCGTTGCGCGGGTAGCCGGCGAACGGCCCCTTGACCGCCGCGAGGCGCGCCGACTGAGCGTACGCTTCGCCGCACATGATCGACGTGACCGCCGCCGCCCAGGCACGCCCTCCATCGGAGTCGTAGGGCAGCCCCTGGTGCATCAGCAGGGCGCCCAGGTTGGCGTAGCCGAGGCCGAGCGGGCGGTAGTCGAAGGAGTTCTTGGTGATGTTCGGCGTCGGGTACTCGCCGTAGCCGACGATGATCTCCATGCCGGTAAAGGTCACGTCCACCGCACGGCGATACGACTCGACGTCGAAGGAGCTGTCCTCACGCAGGAACCGCATCAGGTTCAGCGAGGCCAGGTTGCACGCCGTCTCGTCGAGGAACATGTACTCGGAGCACGGGTTCGAGCCGTAGATCCGGTCGGTGTCCTTGCACGTGTGCCAGCGATTGATCGTGTCGTCGAACTGCAGGCCCGGGTCGCCGCACTGGTGGGTGCTCTCGGCGACCTTCTCCATCAGGTCGCGGGCCCGGTAGGTGTCCATCCCCGCGCCGTCGACGCGCCCGATCGTCGTCCAATCGCCATCGGCCTCGACCGCCTTCATGAAGGCGTCGGAGGCGCGCACGCTGTGGTTGGCGTTCTGGAAAAAGACCGATGAGTAGGCCTCGCCGTCGAGAGCCGGGTCGTAGCCCGCCTCGATCAGAGACCAGGCCTTCTGCTCTTCACGTGCCTTCGACTCGATGAACTCGACGATATCGGGGTGGTCGACGTCGAGCATGACCATCTTGGCCGCCCGGCGCGTCTTGCCGCCGCTCTTGATGACGCCGGCAAAGGCGTCGAAGCCCTTCATGAAGGAGACCGGGCCCGAGGCGATACCGCCGCCGGAAAGGCGCTCGGTGGAGCCGCGCAGGCGCGAGAGGTTGACGCCGGCGCCGGAGCCCCACTTGAAGATCAGTCCCTCGGTCTTGGCGAGCTCGAGGATGGACTCCATCGTGTCGTCGACGTGGTTGATGTAGCAGGCCGAGGCTTGCTGGCGCTCGCCGGCGACGCCGATGTTGAACCAAACCGGGGAGTTGAAAGAGACCATCTGGTGGAGCAGCAGATGGGTGAGCTCGTCGGAGAAGATCTCGGCGTCCTCCGCAGTGGCGAAGTACTTGCCGTCGATGCCCCACTGGGCGATGGCGCCGACGACGCGACCGATGAGCTGCTTCAAACTCGATTCGCGCTCCGGCGTGCCGACCTGCCCATGAAAGTACTTGGACGCGACGATGTTCGTGGCCCGCTGGGACCAGAAGGTGGGGAACTCGACGCCGTTTTGCTCGAAGACGGTCTCGCCCTCGGCGTTCAGTATGACCGCGTCGCGAAGCTCCCACTCGACGGCATCGTACGGGTGCACGCCGTCGGCGGTGAAGAAGCGCTTGAACCGGAGCCCGCGGCCGGTGGACGGCCGTGCGGGTGCCTCGACGTGGACTTCGGCGTCCGCGGCGGGTTGGGGCGCGGGGTCGTGCGCCTCGGTGTCGGCCGCCTGGCTATCAGGCTCGGAATAATCTTCAGCGGCCATGTTTGGACCTCCAATAGCAAAGCTGGTGCCCGTCTGCTCAGTCAGGGGCTGTCCTGGCGACGAGACGATTTACGGTGCCGGAAACCACGCCGTTATACGTTTCGACCGAAACGTTGTCAAGCGCCGAGCCACAATATGTTGGGGATTTTCTTTTCCACACCCCCTAGGAGTTGTGGAAAACCTGTGGAACGCGGCGCGGACACCCCGCCAAGCGTTCACTATATAGGGTGTTCACCGAAGGCGAAAGGGAGGCGAACATCAGCGCCTTCGCCGCCTGTCCGACCCGCCGAGGACGCCGTCGAAGCCACCGGCCGAGCCCGGCGCCGGGGTTCGGCCGACGTGATGCCGGGGGCTCGGCCGAGGCGGCGCCGGGGGCGCCGAAAATCGATCGATCGAGACGTCGGCCCGAGCCGGCGTGACGGGCCGGCCAGGGCCGGGCGGCAGGCCTTCGCGGCGGGTCGAGCGGGTGGCGCAAACAGGGCCTGACAACGGCTTGCAACGCGTCGGTAGGGTGTTATGCTGCGACCGTGCCCGGTTGTCGCGAGCGGCACGTTGGCAACGCGATCAAGTACGACCCTTTAGGAGCTCAAGCATGGCGTACATCATCACGGAACCTTGCGTCGACGTTAAGGACAAGGCCTGCGTGGAGGTTTGCCCGGTCGACTGTATCTATGAGATTCCGGAAGACGGCAACACCGAGCACGGCGCCACCGCCGAAGAGGGCCGCAAGGCCATGCTCTACATCCACCCGGAAGAGTGCATCGACTGCGGCGCCTGCGAGCCAGTCTGCCCGGTAGACGCGATCTTCATGGACGAGGAAGTGCCGGAGAAGTGGGCCAGCTTCACCGCCTACAACTACGCCCTGTCCGGGGTCGACTACCCCTGAGTCAGCCCGGCGGTTCCGAAAGGGACCGTAAGTCGGAGCAGCAGAAGCTCCGCGAGAATCGAGAGGCCGGAGAGCTTGCTCTCCGGCCTTTCTGTATTTCTTTCTTGGCGCCCGCCACTTGCCTCCGCCTCTCGGGGCCTAACGGCGCTTTTTCTTTTTTTGATTTCCCGCCACCCGCCCCCGACCTCTCGGCGCCTGCGGCGCCTCGCTGCCCGCTACTCTCACAGGTGGGAGGGGCGGAGGTGGCGTGGGGAGGTGGTCGTCAGCAACCGCAATCGCCGGGGGACGGGCAAGAAGGTCAAGCGCCAACCGCCCACCTACGCGAATAGCGGGCAGCGAGGCGCCGTTAGGCGCCGAGAGGTCGGGGGCGGGTGGCGGGCGTTGAAAAAGAATGCGCCCCCACCGACCGGCGCCCATTGCCGCCTAGTACCGCCCGTCCACCCCGATCCGCTTCCGACGAGCACCTCTCCAATCCACCACCACCCTCCCACCTACGCGGTTAGCGGGCAGCGAAGGCGCCGCAGGCGCCGAGAGGTCGGGGGCGGGTGGCGGGCATTCAAAAAAAGAAGAGGAAGAGGGAAGGAAGGCTCTCTCTCCCTCACGCCCTCGCGTCAGTCGAATTGAACTTCCAAAGATTCGACAGGCGCCTCGTTGCGGTACCGGCGCACCGCCGCAATCGCTTCGCCGGACAGCCACACGGCGATCACGAACAGGACGCCGCCGGTCACCAGCAGGAGCCAGTCGCTGGCGCGCCAGAAATCCCCCAGCTTCTCGACCATCGCCACCATGGTCGAGACCAGCATGAAGAACATCGGCACAGCGGTGTAGACGATCGGCTTGCCGCGGCGCAGGAGGTACAGGGTGACGGCGAGCAGCGCCAGGCCGGCCATGAGCTGGTTGGTGGTGCCGAACAGCTGCCACAGGACGATGCCGGCGGCGCGGCCGTCGACCTGGTAGAAGGCGAACATCGAGATGGCGAACACGGCGACGAGCGAGGCCAGGTAGCGATTCGAGAGCAAGGGTACGCCGACCGTCTCGCTGATCTCGGCGATGTTGTAGCGCAGTAGGCGGGTGGCGGAGTCCAGCGTCGTCAGGGCAAACGACACCACGACGACGGCGATGAACGTCGACCCGATCGCCAGCGGCACGCCGAGGCCCTCGAGAAAATGCGACGTCCCGCTGATGAACGCCCCGATGTTGTTGCCCAGTCCTTGGGCCGAGTCCCAGCTGGCGTAGTGTCCGAGCCAGTCCTCGCGCGAGATGAATCCCGCGGTGCAGGCGAGGACCGCCATCAGCCCAAGGAGCGATTCGCCCAGCATGCCTCCGTAGCCGATGAACACGGCGTCGGATTCCTTGTCCAGCTGCTTTGCCGTCGTCCCCGAGGAGACCAGAGAATGGAAGCCGCTGGCGGCGCCGCAGGCGATGACGATGAAGACGAAGGGGTACATCGGCGGGGCTCCGGCCGGACTCGTATCGATCGCCGGGGCGACGAACTGCGGGTTGCTCACCACCAGCCCCAGATACATGCCGCCGAGGCCGAGGTAGAGCAGCAAGCTGTTGATGTAGTCGCGCGGCTGCAGCAGCATCCACACCGGCAGCACGCTGGCGGCGAACGCGTAGGCCAGCAGCAGCCACTTCCATTCCGACAGCGACGGCCCGACGATCGGCAGGCGGATGCCGAGCCAGACGAAGAAGAGCATGAGCACGAAGCCGCCCATCGTCACCCGCGTCAGCGTCCAGTTGTAGCGGTACACCAGCACGCCCATGATGATGGCGACGACCATCAGGGCACCGGTCGGCAACACCGATTCCGGATAAAAATCGCCGGAGAACAACGTTGCCACGACGTCGACGAAAACCCCCATCGCCAGCGCGATGAGGAAGAAGATGATGATGTGGAACAGGCTCTTGGCTCGCTTGCCGACCAGGCCTTCGGCAACCTTGCCGATCGACATGCCGCGGGCCCGGATCGACACGGCGAGAGCGCTGAAGTCGTGCACGCAGCCGACGAAGATGGCCCCCAGCACCACCCAGAGCATCGCCGGCACCCAGCCCCAGATCACCGCGATGGCCGGGCCGAGCATCGGCGAAAGGCCGGTGATCGAGGCGTAGTGGTGGCCGAATAGCACGAACCTGTTGGTCGGCATGTAATCGACGTCGTCGCGCAGCTGGTGCGCCGGCGTCGGCCTGTCGCCGGAAAGCTCGAAGAGCTTGGTAGCCAGGTGCCGGGCATACAACCGGTAAGCGACAATGTACGCGGCGATGCACAGGACCGCGGCAATGAGAGGGGTCATCGTCCAACCTCGGAGGTTTTACCGTCGGGGGTTCCGGGTGTGGTTTCGAGCTCGTTGATCACTTCGTGAACGCCTTCGACACCGCGGCTGATGACGCCGGCCAACTCGCGTTGCTCTTCGTTCGCGACCCGGCCGCGCAGCGTCACCTTGCCGTCGTCGGCGGTTACCTCGATGTCGCCGAACAGGGCGAAGTCCTTCTGCAGAGCGAGGGCCGCGCGGACCGCGGTAACCGTCGCCGCGTCCGAGACCACGTCACCGGTCTTGTCGCGAACTCCCGTCCAATCGATGGGGCCGAAGAAGAAGTGCGCGACCGCGAACCCGATGACAATTCCGCCGATAAGGGTCAACAGCGCTCTGAACATGGCCCCCTTCTATACCACGAGCGGGAGGGCTTCCGGGGTTCGCCGGTGGAAAAGGGGTGCCAAGCCGTCAGTGGACTCGCACCGACACCAAGGTGATGTCGTCGTGCGGGTTGTGCAGGCCGCGGCTGAACTCCTCGATCGCCCCGAACACCTCGTCGGTCAGCGTCCGCACGTCGGCGTCGATGTGGGCCCGGACCACCTCGAGGAGACGATCCTCGCCGAACTCGTTCTCGGCCGGATCGTTCGCTTCGGTGACCCCGTCGGTGAACACGAGCAGCAGGTCGCCGGGCTCGAGTTGACGGGTTTGGAGCTCGTACGGGCGGCCCTTGAAGAGCCCTAGGGGCAGGCCCCCGCCGCTCAGCCGGTGTACCTCGGCGTTTCGCAGAAGCATCGGCGGATTGTGACCCGCGTTGACATAGGTGAAGCTGCGGTCCGTGCCCAGTCGGGCGGCAAAGAAGGTGGCGTATCGCTCCGGGGTCGTTCGCTGCACGAGGAACTCGTTGACGTGCTCGCAGACCTTGGCGAGGTCCTCCTGCGCTGCAGACTGGGCCACGAACGAGGATTGCAGCGTCGACATCACCAGCGAGGCCGGAACGCCCTTCCCCGATACGTCCCCGACGGCGAAGTCCAGAGCCCCGTCGCCGCGGACGAAGACGTCGAAATAGTCGCCTCCGACCTGCTGAGCGGGTTGGTTGTGTCCGTAGATGGAGGCCCATTCAAGCTCCGGGAACTCCTGCGGCAACAGGATCTGCTGTATTTCCCGGGCCACCTCCATCTCGTTCTCCATCCGCCTCTTTTCGAGCGCCTCCTCGAAGAGGCGGGCGTTCTCGATCGCCAGGGCGGCGTGTGACGCGAACGACTCGAACAGCGCCAGGTCCTGAGCGGTGAAGAAACGGGTAGGGGAACGGCGATCGACGTAGATCACGCCGATGATGTTCATGTCGGCGGCGGAGTTGACGTCCATGCCGGTTTCGGGCCCGGCCTCGGTCGAAGTGGCCGTCGCCACGGCGGCGGCTTGGACATAGTCGGCGGCGGCGGTGGCGTCGTCGTCGGAGGCGGTGCGGATGGGCGCGATCCGTTTGCGGCCCAGGCGCAGCGGCACGCACATGACCGTCCGCAGGTTGAGGCCGACGATGCTGTCCTGGCCGCTGAAGTTCTTGTCCTGCGCCGTATCGGTGACGATCGACGGCTCGCCGCTGGTCACCACCTTGCGGACGACGCTCGAGCTGTAGCGCGAGTCGTCCGAGCCGGAAGCGTCGAAGTTGCGCTGGATCTTCGTCTCCATGTGGTCGGCGTCTTCGCCCAACAGCAGCATGCCGCGCTCGGCCCGCGTCAGCGCGAGTACCGCCTCGATGACCTTCTCGAGCACGTCGTCGAGGCGTAGCGACGAGTTCAGCGCCTTGCTGATCTCGAGCAGGGCCCACAAGTTGCGCAAGTTCTCGGCCGTCGGCTCGATTTCCTCGGCCGTCTCCATCAGGTCCGAGAACTCACGATGAGTCCGGTAGATCATCGTGTTGCTGTTGGCTCGGCCGAGCCGGATCCGATCGTTGTGGCTCAGGGGGTGGCGCCCGGTAACCCGGATGTCGTTGACGAAGGTGCCGTGCGTGCTGCCGAGATCCTCGAGGTAGGCGTTCTCGCCGTCGAGCGCGATGCGAACGTGCTCGCGCGATACCGTCGGGTCGAGGATCTGGATCTCGTTGGAGGTCCGGCGGCCGACACTGATCGCGTCCGCGGTAACGCCGCGGTGCAGGTCCTGACCGTCCGTGCTCTGCACGATTACGTGCGGTCCGTCCTGTACGTTGCGCTCTTGCGAGTCTTCCATTCCGGTCCCATTCGTTTTGCCGCTCGCGAACCCGGGCGTAGCAGAGGCCGTGTCCGACGCCGATCGATCGGGAAAGCCGGTACACAATAGCAGCAGATCAGCCGGCCGCACGCCCCCGGGACCCCGTCGCGGCGTGGCGCGAAGGCTCCGGTCCGGCCGCCGGCCGGACGATTCGCCGGACGCCGCCGACACGATACGCCGATGCGGGCTCCGATGCGGGTGCCGAACGGAGCGAATTCTAGTGGCGGGGGCGCTGTCACGTCAACGAGATGGCAGCCTGGTCTCCCTCCGGCCGCCCATAGAAAAGTCCTTTTTTTTAGGCCACTTAGGGCGATAGGGGTGGCCTTCGGTTCGTTGCTCCAAGGGGATGGCTGTGCGATAATCGCGTGATCTCAGGGCCGCCCTCGGCGGGCCGGCTGGACGGCCGCACCCGGGCGCTCGATGGAGTCGCGCATGCACCCCGCAATCGACCGAAAGCCCGGCGTAAGCATTGCTGCGGCCTTGCGCGTTCGTCGGCTGGGGCGGCGGGCCTACGCGGACGCGTGCGTACTGCAGGAACAGGCGGCTCGCTCGGTCCAGGCCGGAGGCCGCGACCAGCTGCTCTTCGTGCAGCACTCGCCGGTGATTACCCTCGGCCGCGGCACTACGGCCGATCAGTTGCTGTTTGCTCCCGGCGAGCTGTCCGAGCGCGGCATCTCGGTTGCACGGACCGATCGTGGCGGCGGCGCCACCTATCACGGTCCCGGTCAGATCGTCGGCTACCCGATCGTCGACCTGCGGCGGCGTGGCCTGGGAATCCGTCGGTACCTGCGATGCCTGGAGGCCGCCCTGACGACGGTGCTGGGCAACGAGGGCATCGCCTGCGACGTTCGGCCGGGGCTTACAGGCGTGTGGACCGACGCCGGTAAGGTCGCGGCGATCGGCGTCGCGGTTCGCCGCGGGATCACCCGCCACGGCTTCGCGCTCAATGTTCGGCCGGACCTCGATGCTTTCGATCACATCGTCCCCTGCGGGCTGCGGCTGCCGGTTACCAGCCTGCATGATCTCGGTTGGCGGGGACGCTCCGGAGCGCTGCAAAGCGCCCTTGCCGCCGCCATCGCCGAAATACTGGGGCCCGTCGACAACCGAGCGCCTGGCGCGGCGGCCGGAATCGGGGTCGCCGGACTGCCGGTGTGCCCGGTCGTAGCCGAACCGTTTCCGAAGGCCGGCGAACGCGGAGGCCCTGATGTCTGACCGCCCGCCGATGGACGAGACACCGGCGGCAGATCTCCCGGTGGTGGCGCGGCCGCGGGCGACCAAGGGCCGGCAGCCCAAGCCGGACTGGCTGCGGGTGCGCGCTCCCGGCGGCGAGTGCTATGCCCACTTGAAGCAGGTCCTGCGCGAGCGCGGTCTGTACACGGTTTGCGAGGAGGCCCGCTGCCCCAACGTCGCGGAGTGCTGGGGCGGTGGGACAGCGACATTCATGGTCTTGGGGGACGTCTGCACGCGAGGTTGCCGCTTTTGCGCCGTGCGTAGCGGCAATCCCGGGGGGGTCGTCGACGAGGACGAGCCGGCGAAGGTCGCCGACGCGGTTCGCGCCATGGGGCTCGACTATGTCGTCTTGACGATGGTCAATCGCGACGACCTGGACGACGATGGAGCGTCGCACGTTGCCTCGTGCATCCGCGAGATCAAGCGTCGATCACCCGACGTGCTGGTGGAAGCCCTCATCGGAGACTTCAACGGCCGCACCGACCTGGTCGACATCGTCTGCGATGCCGCCCCCGACGTCCTGGCCCACAACGTCGAAACGGTCGAGAGCCTGCAGACCCTCGTTCGTGATCAACGCTCCAGCTTCACGCAGTCGCTCGATGTGCTGGCCCACGCGCGGCGGCACGCCGGATCCCCTTACACCAAGTCGTCCATCATGCTGGGGCTGGGGGAACAGCCGGATGAAGTCGATGCGGCCATGCGCGCCCTGCGCCGGCATGGCGTCGACTTTCTGACCCTCGGCCAGTATCTGCAGCCGACCGGGGGCCACCTTTCCGTACAGGAGTTCGTGTCGCCGGGCGATTTCGACGAATACCGCCGCCGGGCGGAGTTGCTGGGCTTTCGCTACGTCGCCGCGGGTCCGTTGGTGCGTAGCTCGTACCGTGCCGGAGAGCTGTTCATCCGCACGCTGATCAGAACGGGTGGGACGGACCGCGCCGGAGCGTCTGCTCCGGAACAGGATCGCGCCGGGCCCGTGAGAGGTTTTTCGGCATGAACGAAGTTCAACGTGTCCTGACGGGTGATTCCGCCTCCGTCGAGACCGAATCGGTGGGGCTCGCGGACGCCGAGCTCGCCCGCATGTACGAAGCCATGGCCACGGCGCGGGCGGTGGACCAGGAATCGGCACGGCTTCACGCGGTGGGCGATATCGACTTCTACGTCGGCTCCGGCGGCCTGGAGGCGGTGTCGGTTGCGTCCGCTTTCGCCCTCGGGCAGGCGGATTGGTTGTTTCCTTCGCATCGGGACGTCGGCATGTACCTGTTGCGGGGTGGGTCCATACGGAGCTGGTTCGACCAGTTGTTCGGCTCGGCAGCCGACCTGACGCTCGGCCGGCAGCTTCCCGGGCACCACTCGCTTCCCGGCGGCCGCTTCGTCTCGGTTTCCGGTCGGGTCGGCGCGCAACTCGTTCAGGCCGCCGGGTGCGGGCTGTCGATCAAGCTGCGTCGCGACGAGGCATGCGTCATGACCTCCTTTGGCGAAGAGACCTGCGAGGGCGACAGCTTCCACGCGGCGATGAACGTGGCGGCCCGGTACCGCGTTCCACTCGTATTCATCTGCCGTAGCGAGCGGCGCGAGTCGGGGGCGCGCGTCGGCACGACCGCGACGGTCGCTGCGCGCGCCGAATCCTATGGCGTTTCGGCCACGCGGGTGGAAGGCGCGGATGCTCTGGCTGTCTACCGGGCGGCGCGCGAGGCGAGGGACAACGCCGTCGATGGCGGTGGCCCGACGCTGGTCGAGACGGTGCTCGACATCGCGGCGCTCTTCGGTGCCGGCGCCCAAGCCGAAGGCGACGCGCCGTCTCCGTCCGACCCGCTGACCGTCCTGCGCGAGTTCCTCGAAGAGTGCGGAGCCTGGGACGGCGCGCGGCAGGAAGAGATGACGTCGGGTCTGCGTACCCGGATCGATGAAGCCGTGGCGGCGGCGCGAGCCGAGGCGGCACCGTCGCGCGCCTCGCTGTTCGACGACGTCTATGAAGAAGTCCCCTGGATGCTGCAGGAACAGAGGGGAAGCCTTCCCGAGGAAGGGGACGACGGCTGATGAGCGCGATGGACATGGCCGGCGCGGTTCGCTCGGCACTTCGCGAAGCGCTGCAGCACGACGAGCGGGTCGTGCTGCTCGGCCGAGAGATCGGCCGCATGGGCGGCGTTTTCCGGACCACCGAAGGCCTGCTGGAGGAATTCGGAGACCAGCGCATCATCGACACGCCGCTCGACGAGGGTGGCGTCGTCGGGGCGGCGGTGGGTATGGCCCTGTACGGAGACCGTCCCGTGGTCGAGATCCAGCTGGCGGATTTCGTCTACCCGGCCTTCGATCAGATCGTCTCGGAGCTGGCGAAGCTGCGTTACCGGTCCGCAGGTCAGTATTCCTGCCCCGCGGTGCTGCGGATGCCGTACGGAGGGGGTGTCCGCGGTGGGCACTATCACTCGCAGAGCCCGGAGGCCTACTTCGCCCACGCGGCGGGATTGATCGTCGCGGCGCCATCGACACCGGCCGACGCCCTGGGGCTGCTCCGAACCGCGACGCGCGGCAGCGACCCGGTGATTTTTCTCGAACCCAAGGCTCTCTACGATGTCGAGGACGACGTCCCCGAGGATTCCGCGTTCGCCATTCCGTTCGGGGTCGGTGCCCGGGTGCGGGAGGGCGCAGACGTCACCGTCGTGGCCTACGGCGGGATGATGCCGGACGCTGCACGGGCGGCCGACGCCGCCTCGGAACGCGGAATCGGCGTCGATCTGATCGACCTGCGCACCCTCGTTCCCTTCGACATCGGCTTGTTGTTGGAGTCCGTCGCCAAGACCGGCCGCGCCGTCCTCGTCCAGGAGGCGCCACGCACCTGCGGCTACACTGCGGAGCTCGCCGCGGTGCTCGCCGAGAAGGCGGTTTTCCACCTGCAGGCCCCCGTCTTGCGTGTCGGCGGATTCGACACACCGTATCCATTCGCGCTCGAGCGCACCTACATGCCCGACAACGACCGCGTACTCGATGCGATCGAGCGGGTGGCGGAATACTGAGGAGAACATGGCTGACGACTTCAAGCTACCGGACATCGGTGAGGGGCTGGCCGAGGGAGAGATCGTCAAGTGGCTGGTCGGGGTCGGCGACACGGTCGCCGAAGACCAACCTCTCGTGGAGGTCATGACCGACAAGGCGACCGTCGAGATTCCCTCGCCGCGAGCCGGAACGGTCGCCGCGCTGACCGCTTCCGAAGGCGAGATCATTGCCATCGGCACGACGATCCTCGTTTTCGGCGAGGGCGGGGCAGGAGAAGCGGCTGTCGCCGCCGAGTCCGGCGCTGGAGGAGAGGCGTCCGGCACCGATGAAGCGGCCGCCGGCACGCCCGCGGACGCCGGAGTATCGTCCGACCAGATCGAGCAGGCGCGCGAGATCGCCACGGCCGAGCGGCGCGCCGCCGAGGCCGCGGGGGAACGGAAACCGTGGGAGGCGCCGGCAATCCCCGGCGGCGCCGTCGCCCCGGCGGCTCGTCGGCTGGCCGCCGAGCTCGGCGTCGACGTGTCGAACGTTCCCGGAAGCGGTCGCGGCGGGTTGGTGACGAAAGAGGACGTTCGGGCGTTCGCCGACGGCTCGCACGCCGTCGAGGCCACGGCACCCTCTGCGGCGATCGCCGGAGCGGCATCCGGAGCGGCGGCTGCCGTGCAGGAAGCGGCCGGCGGGCAGGCCGCGGAGCTCGCGGCCGCGGCAGTAGCCGAGGCGCCCCCGGTTGTCGAGGCGCCGGCAGATCCGCCGGTTGCCGCCGACCCGGCACCGGAGCCGGCGGAGGTCCCCGCACCCGCGCCCGCAGCATCGGCTCCGGCGACAAGCGGCCCGCCGAGCGCCGGGGCCGACGTTTCGGTGCCTCCCGTCGGCGCCGAGGCCGCCGCTCCCGGGACCCCGGCCGGGGCGGAGGAGCGGATTCCGCTCCGCGGCCTGCGACGGACGATCTCGGAGCGGATGGTCGTTGCGAAGACCACCGTGCCGCACTACACCTACGTCGAAGAAGTCGACATGACCGAAATCGTGGCGCTACGGCAGCAGGCCAAGCCGAAGGCGGCGGACCACGGCGTCAAGCTGACCTATCTACCGTTCATCATCCACGCGCTCGTCCTGACGCTCCGGGACCATCCTTACCTGAACGCGAGTCTCGATGAGGACGCCGGCGACATCGTCTTGAAGCGCTACTACAACGTCGGCATCGCGACGAATACGGAGCGCGGGCTGATGGTGCCGGTCATCAAGGGAGCCGATCAGCGCGACCTCTTCGGGCTGGCAGCCGAGATCACCCGCCTGTCCGACGAGGCACGCGACGGGAAGATCTCGCTCGACGATCTGCACGGCGGCACCTTCACGATCACCAGCACGGGCAACATCGGCGGATTCCTGGCCACGCCGGTGATCAACCTCCCCGAGGTGGCGATCCTCGGTGTCACCGCGATCCGCGAGCGCCCGGTGGTGCGCGACGGGGAGATCGTCATCCGCCAGATGATGAACCTGTCGTTGTCCTGCGATCACCGGGTGGTGGATGGGGCCGTCGCCGCCGTATTCATGCGCGACCTCGTGCGCCTGCTCGAGGATCCGAAACTGCAGCTGCTTGCCAGCCTTTGACCCCCGCGCCGCGTCGGGCGATGGTGAGGCCGGGTGCTCAGGCCGCTGTGGGTGCTGAACAACTCCCGCTCGGAGAGAGGAACGATGCCTGAAGACAAACACCTGGACGTCGTCGTCATCGGTTCGGGCCCGGGCGGCTACATCGCCGCCATCCGTGCCGCCCAGCTCGGATTGTCCGTCGCCGTCGTCGAGAAGGAGTTCGTCGGCGGGACGTGCCTCAATGTCGGCTGCATTCCGTCGAAAGCGCTGCTGGAGGCCACCCATCTGCTGCAGCGAATTCGCGACGCCAGTCAGGTCGGTATCGACGTCGGCGACGTCTCGGTCGATTTCGGTCGTATGCAGGCGAAGAAGAAGAAGACGGTGCAGATCCTCACCCGCGGCGTCGCCGGACTGCTGCGCAAGGGCGGCATCGAGCTGGTCGAGGGCAGCGGTCGCTTTGTCGAACCGGGTGTCGTGGAGGTCGAGCTGTCGGCCGGCGGCACCCGGACCCTGAGGGCGGCCAACGTCATCATCGCCACCGGCTCGGTCCCGGCGGCGATCCCGTCGATACCCTTCGATGGCGACAAGGTGGTGTCCTCGCGGGAAGCACTGGATTTCGATGCCATCCCGGAGCAGCTGGTGGTCGTCGGTGCCGGGTATATCGGCCTCGAGATGGGCAGCGTCTACAGCCGCCTCGGCAGTCGCGTCGTCGTGCTCGAGATGATGGACACGATCTTGCCGGAAATGGACCAGGAGATGGCCTCGACCGCGGAAGGGCTGCTGGCGGAGCAGGGCCTCGCCTTCCAGCTCGGTGCCCGCGTGACCGCGGTGGACCTCGAAGAAAAAAAGGCCATCGTCCGCTACGACCTGCAGGGCGACGACCGCTGGATCACGGCGGACAAGGTCCTCGTATCCATCGGGCGGAAGCCCTTCGTCGACGGCCTGGGTCTCGAGGCCGCCGGGTTGAGCGTCGACGAGCGCGGCTTCATCGCCGTCGATGACGGCATGCGCACCTCCGTGCCGGGTATCTACGCCATCGGCGACGTCGTGCCGACGCCGATGCTGGCTCACGTGGCGATGGACGAGGGCGTCGTTGCAGCCGAGCGCATCGCCGGGCAGGAGTCGATCATGCACTACGATGCCATCCCCGCGGTGGTGTTCACCCACCCCGAGCTGGCCTCGGTCGGCCTGAAAGAATCGGAGGCGCTCGAGCGCGGGCACACGCTGCGGATCGGGCGGTTTCCGTATCGTGGCATCGGCCGGGCGCGGGCGCGCGATGACGTCGAGGGCTGGGTGAAGATGATCACCGACGCGGAGACCGACAAGCTCCTCGGGGTGCACTGCGTCGGCGCCGAAGCCGGACACATCATCCACGAAGCCGTTGTTGCCATGGCCTACGGTGGTTACGCCGAGGACATCGCGCTGACCGTCCACGCCCATCCGACGCTCTCTGAGGCGATGAAGGAAGCTGCCCTGGCGGTGGACGAGCGGGCGCTGCATATCTAGCACTAGCAGGCCGTGGTGAAAGTCTGATGGGTCTGGTTACGACGGAAAGAGGTCAGATGCAAGGCGCCGCGACGAGGGCGATGCCCCTGCGCATCGCCGAGGAGCGGCAACGCCGCAGATGGCCTCTTTCCGTCGTAACCCCTTGGGCGAGTGGGGCTTGCCGGCGACGACCGCGTTGGGCCTCCTCCATGATGCACTGGGGCATCACCGTCGTCGGCCCGCCTTGTCCGCACCCGCAAGGTCCACTCGCCAGACCCATCAGACTTTCACCACGGCCTGCTAGGGGCCGCCGGCCCACCGGTAAGAAGTTGCCGGCCGGCGAACGCGAACACTCCCCGGAGCCATCTCAGCCCGGCTGAGCGGCGAGGAAACCGCCATCGAAAACCTCTTCAGCACACGGCTCGTCGGCACCGTCGAGCGCATCGTCTATGTGCAGGAGGGCGGTTCCTGGGCGGTGGTCCGCCTGCGTCTCGACGACGGGGCCACGGCAACGGCGGTCGGTGATCTGGCGCCGGTCTTCGAGGGCGAGCGGCTCGAGATCGACGGCGGGTGGGTCGACGATGCCCGCTTCGGGCGCCAGTTTCGCGCCGAGCGTGCGGTTTCGGTTCGACCCGCCGAGTCGGCGGCGATCGAGCGATACCTGGCGTCCGGCGTGGTGCCCGGGATCGGCGCGGAGATCGCCGCGCGGATCGTCGAACGTTTCGGCGACGAGACCCTGGAGGTCTTCGACAAGACCCCGGAGAAGCTCCTCGCCGTGCGCGGCATCGGCAAGGTGCGCCTGGAGAAGATCAAGGCCTGCTGGACCGAGCAGGCGGCCGAGCGCGAGAACCGGATCTTTCTCCAAGGGCTCGGGCTCGGCCCCTTCCTTGCCGACAAGATCCTCCGCGCCTGGGGCGACGAGACCCGCCACCGCGTGCGGCAGAACCCCTATGCGTTGGCGGCATCTTCGGAGATCGCCGGGATCGGCTTTCGCCGCGCCGACCAGATCGCCCGTCAGCTTCCGGGTTGGGCGGCCGACGCCGGCGCCCGGGCTCGGGCAGCGGTCGAACACGTCATCGTCGAGCAGGCCGGGCACGGCCACTGCTTCGTTCCGTACGAGCGCCTGGTACGGCTGACGCGGGAGGTGCTGGGCTTGGAGGACGACGCCGGAGCGCGCCGTGCCGTCGACGAACTGTTGGCGGACGGCGGACTGGTTGCGGAAGCTCTCGAGGACGACGAGGTGGCCGCGCTGAGCCCGTCGGGCTCGAGCGAGGTCGAGACTGACGGGACGAGTCAGGACGCCCGCCTGGCGGTGTACGACGTGGCGTTTCGCGACGCCGAGAAGCGGGTCGCGCGGCGGCTGCGCGAGGTCGTGACCTCGCCGGCGTCGGACGGCAAGCCCGGTGCCCTCACCGGTGATCGTGCCGCAAAGGCGGCCGCCTGGGTCGAGGGCCAGCTCGGGGTCGAGCTCGGGACCGACCAGCGCGAGGCCTTGCGGGTGGCGCTGTCGCACAAGGTGCTGCTGGTGACCGGCGGCCCGGGTACGGGCAAGACGACGCTGATTGACGCCCTGGTCCGCTGCAGCGTTGCCGTCGGGGCTACGATCAATCTGGCCGCGCCGACCGGGCGAGCGGCGAAGCGGCTGTTCGAGGCGACCGGTCACGCGAGTCTGACACTGCATCGCTTGCTCGAGTACCGTCCGCGAGATGGGGGCTTCGCCCGTGGGCCCGACTATCCGCTCGAGGCGGACGTGATCATCGTCGATGAGGCGTCGATGATCGACCTGTTTCTCATGGATGCGCTGGTGGCGGCGATCCCGCCGGCCGCCGTGCTGGTGCTCGTGGGCGATGCCGACCAGCTTCCGCCGGTCGGCCCGGGAGCCGTGCTGCGTGACCTGCTGGCCTCGGGCGCGCTACCGACAGCCCGGCTGGAAGAGATCTATCGGCAGGCGCAGCGCAGTCTCATCGTCCGCAACGCCCACCGTGTCAATCGCGGACAGATGCCCGAGGGTCTCGACGGTGCCGCGGCATGGGAAGACGACGCCCCGCTCGACTTCTACTTCGTGTCGGAGAACGATGCCGACCGGGCCCGCGAGATCGCCCTGACCCTGGCGGCCGATCGGATGCCGGCGCGCTTCGGCCTCGATCCGCGCCGCGACGTGCAGGTCGTCGCCCCGATGCATCGGGGCAAGGCCGGTGTGTCCCGCCTCAATCACGCCTTGCAGGCGCGACTCAACGCCGGACGCGGCGGTCGGCGCGTCGGCGACTATGAATTGCGGCCGGGCGATCGCGTCATCCAGCAGCGCAACGACTACGATCGCGAGGTTTTCAACGGCGACGTGGGGCGCGTGGTCGAGGCCGACCCTGACGGGGACCTGGCGGTCGAGTTCGATGGTCGCCGGGTAGAGTACGATCAGGAAGCGGCGCGACACCTTTCGCTGGCGTACGCGATCTCCGTGCACAAAAGCCAGGGTAGCGAGTATCCGGCCGTCATCGTGCTGCTGCTGCCCGAGCACTATCCGATGTTGCAGCGGAACTTGCTGTACACCGCCCTGACGCGTGCGAAGAAGCTCGCCGTGCTGGTGGGAAGTCGCCGGGCCGTCGGCCGTGCGGTAGCCAACGCCGCCCCGCTGCGGCGCTGTACCCGGCTGGCTCACCGCCTCGCGGCGGCGGGATCGACAAGTTGACCGACGCACCGTTGCCGACGTGTCACGCCCGGCAGGGGCCCTTTCCACCCTCGAGCGGATGATGAGCACAGATCTGATTGTCGAGTACCTCACCGTGGGCGCGTTCCAGGAAAACTCCTACATCGTCGGTTGCGCCGCGAGCGGCACCGGAGTCCTGGTGGACCCGGGCGGCGAGGTGCCGGCGTTGATGCGATTGGCGGCCGAAAAAGAGCTCCGAATCGAGGCGATCTGGCTCACCCACGCACACCTGGATCATGTTCTCGGCGTGCACGAGGCAACCGCGGCGACAGACGCCCCGGTTGTGCTCCACCCGGACGACAAGCGGCTTTACGAAGCCGCCCCCGAGCAGGGCGCGGCATTTGGCTTTCCCATTGAACCGCTGCCCGATCCGGGCGCGTGGTTCGCGGCGGGCGAGCGGCGGCGGCTCGGCGAGCACGATGTCGAGGTGCTCCACGTCCCGGGCCACAGCCCCGGCCACGTCGCGTTCTGGTTCCCCGCGTCCCGACTGGTCGTTGCGGGCGACGTTCTGTTCGCCGGGTCGATCGGGCGGACCGATCTGCCCGGCGGGTCGTACGAGATCCTGATGCGGACGATCCGGGAGGTGATGCTCCCGCTCGGTGACGACGTGCGGGTCTATCCCGGGCACGGGCCTTCCACCACCATCGAGATCGAAAGAACCTCGAACCCGTTTCTGCTGGCGCCACGCTATGAAGTGTGAGCTACCACGCTTTCACCACTCGCCGCGGCGTGCGAGCGGAGTGCGGGGCGCTCAGGCGTCGGCGGTGCCGCGCGTCGCCTCCAGCCAGCGCTCGGCGTCGATCGCCGCTTTGCAGCCGGCGCCTGCCGCGGTGATCGCCTGGCGGTAGTGGTGGTCGTGCACGTCGCCGGCGACGAACACTCCGTCGATCGCCGTCAGCGGGAAGTGCCGTCCGTCGGCCGACACGTAGCCCTGGTCGTCGAGACTGATCGGCGACGACCGCAGGATTTCGGTGTTGGGATCGTGGCCGATGGCGATGAAGCAGCCGTGAACCGGCAGGTCCCGCTCCTCGCCGCTGACGTTGTCGGCGATCCGCAAGCCCGTAAGGCCGCTCTTCGAATCGCCCTGGAAGGCGACCACCTCGGTGTTCCAGTGCATCTCGATCTTGTCGTGGGCCAGGACCCGGTCCTGCATGATCTTGCTGGCGCGAAGCTCGTCGCGGCGGTGGATGAGGTGGACCTTGCTGGCGAATCGAGTGAGGAAGAGGGCCTCCTCCATCGCCGTATCACCACCGCCGACGACGGCAACTTCTTGCTCTCGAAAGAAGGCGCCGTCACAGGTGGCGCAGGTGGAGACGCCGTAGCCGCGCAACTCCATCTCGTTTTCGAGGCCGAGCTGTTTCGGGGAAGCGCCGGTGGCGACGATCAAGGCGTGACACGCGTGCACTTCGCCGTTGCCGAGAGTGACCTTGATCGGCGTGGCGCTGAAATCGAGCTCGGTGGCGTTCTGATAGGGAATGAACGCGGCCCCGAAGCGCTCCGCCTGGGCCTTCATCCGGTCAATCAGCTCGGGGCCCATGATTCCCTCGGGGAAACCGGGGAAGTTTTCGACGTCCGTCGTTGTGTACAGCTGGCCGCCGAACTCCAGCCCCTCGATGACGAGAGGTTGCAAACCCGCTCTGCTGGTGTAGATGGCGGCGGTCAGTCCGGCGCAGCCGGAGCCCAGAATGATGACGTTGCGGGGGTCCTGCAAGGTTTGCTCCTCGGAGTGATCGCCCGTCAGGGAGACGCGGCGATTTCGATGCCGCGCCCGGAGGCCGCGGCTTATCCGGAGGCCACGGCCTCCTTAGCCTTCGATGTCCTCGTCCGTAATGCCGAGACGACGAACCAGCTCGTAGAACGTCGTGTACTTCATGCCGGCGATCTCAGCCGCCTTCACCTTCACTCCGTTCGCTTCCCGGAGTGCGCGAATCACCAGCACCCGGCGAACGTCGTCGACGACGGCGTCCAGCGGGTCGTCAGGGTGGCGCAAATCGAGCTGAACCGTGGCGGCGTTCTGAGCGCCTTCGAAGCGAAGTCCGATGCCCTCGAGCCTGATTGTATCGCCACAGTGCGGGCAAGTGAACTCGCCGCTGCTCTCGAGCAGAGGCACCCGTGCGTCCGGAGCCAGCGGCTCCGGCGGATCGCCGCCGTTCGGAACACCGTTGCGGATCTGAATGTTTCTGGACCTGGGGAAACGGGGATCGCGGTCCAAGAATCGTCCTATCGTCGCACGACGTAAACGACCGTCGTCGGGGAAGCACGGTAGAATCGGGCACCACAATAGCGAACGAGGAGCTACCGTTGCAACAGGATCGGGTGGCGTTGGTGACGGGTGGGGCGGTGCGGGTCGGTCGTGCGATCAGCCGCGCGCTGGGCGAAGCCGGTTACCGGCTGGTCGTCAACTACCATTCCTCGTCGCCCGCGGCGGACGAATTCGTCGGAGAGTTGACCGCCGCCGGCATCGAGGCAATCACCGTGCGTGCCGACGTGCGCGATCGCGAACAGGTCGAGGAGCTCATGTCGACGGCGGCGGAGCGCTACGGCCGTCTGGATCTCGTCGTCAACAACGCGGCCGTGTTCGACGAGCGTCCCTTCCTCGAGGTCGACGATGCTCTCTGGCGAGACACCCTGGATGTGAACCTGAACGGTGCGTTCTACGTGGCACGTTCTGCCGCCCGGATGATGTCGGCGGCCGGCGGCGGTCGGATTATCAATATCTGCGGCACGGCCGGTGTCGGCCCGGTGGGTGATTACGCGCCGTATTGCGTTGCCAAGGCGGGTCTCGACATGCTGACGCGTTGCATGGCACAAGCGCTGGCGCCGGAGATCCAGGTCAACGGCGTGGCCCCCGGTACCGTGATGTTCCCCGAGAATACGTCGGAGGAGCACCGCCGCCGGGTCATCGCCCAAATACCGGGAGGCGCGATCGGCAGGCCGGAGGACGTTGCCGACGCGGTGTGTTTCGTCGCCGAGGCGCCCGACTATCTGACCGGCGCCATCATTACCGTCGACGGCGGCACGAGCCTCGGGATTCTGTGATGCGCCGCCCATACTTGGCTTCCGTGATGCGCCGTCCGCGCCTGGCCTCCGCATTCGGCCGCCCGCGCCTGGCCTCCGTAATGTGCCGCCTGTGCCGGGCCTCCGTATTCGGCGGCCCGCGCCGAGCACCCCAGCAGCATTGAGCATGGAAGGTTGGGACCAGCTTCCTTTCCTGATCGCGCATCGCGGTTATTCGGCCAGCGCGCCCGAGAACACGCTCGCGGCCTTCGAGCGTGCCCTCGATGCCGGCGCCGAGGTCCTGGAGTGCGACGTGCAGGTGTCGCGCGACGGCGTTGCGATCGTCATGCATGACCCTCGCGTCGACCGCACGACGGACGGAAGGGGCGTTGCCCGGGAGCTGCTCTGGGAGGAGATTTGCAGCCTGGACGCCGGTTATCCGTCGCGCTTCGGCGAGGCCTTTGCCGGCCAGCGGGTTCCTCGACTGGAGGACCTTTTCGACCTCGCTCGCGGACGTGCGTCGGTCTTCGTCGAGATCAAACCGGAGGCCCTTGCGGACACTGACGGCGGCGTCGAGAGGAGTGTCGTGGAGGCCGCTCGCCGGACACGGATGAGCGACAACGTCGGGGTGCTGTCGTTCGCTCCCGGGGCCTTACGGCGGGTGCGCGCCGCGGCGCCGCGGTTTCCCCTCGGGTTGGTCTTTCGCTGGTGGAGGCAGCGTCGGCTCGTCGAAGAGGCCCGGGACGTCGGGGCCGACTACCTCGTAGCCTACGCGCCGCGTCTGTTTGCGGATCCCTCCATCACCGCGCGGGCGCACGATGCCGGCTTGCGGGTCGGGGCGTACGTGGCCGACTCCGAGGAACACGTCTGCGGCCTGCTGGCGCTGGGTGTCGATGGGATCGCCACCAACTGCGTCGGCGACGTACTACCGGCGTTCCGGCGTACGATCGGTCGTTGATCTCGCCCGGCCGGGTCGCCATCACCGGAGCGGCGGGGTACTTGGGTACCGAGCTCGCCCGGCGCTGTTCGGCCGCCGGTCATCCCGTCCTCGGACTCGACGTTCGCGCTCCCGGCCACCGTTGGCCGGCTGACGCCGAGTTCGCCCCGGCGGACGTGACCGACGAGGGGCTCGCCGGCACCCTGGCGGCGTTCCGCCCCCGCACGCTCGTGCACCTCGCCTGGGTATTCGACCCCGTCCACGACATCGAGCGTGAGCGCCGTGTCGACGTCGAAGGAACGCGGAACACCTTCGCTGCGGCGGTGCACGCGGAGGTCAAGCGAATTGTCTACGCCAGCAGCACGACGGCGTACGGAATTGACCCGGGTCGGCGCCGGGCGCTGCACGAGGACGATCCGACGGTGCCCAACCCGGGTTATCCCTACGGCCGCTTCAAGGCCGAGGTCGAGCTCTGGCTACCGGAGTTTCGCGCCGCCCATCCGCACATCGAGCTCGTCGTCACCCGCGCCTGCGTCGTTCTCGGGCCGCATGCCGGCAACGTCGTCACCCGCTTCACGGACTGGCCGGTGATGTTCCGCGTCGCCGGAGCCAACCCGCCGTTGCAGTTTCTGCACGAAGAGGACGCGATCGACTTGATGTGGTGGATGCTCGCCGAGGCGCCGGCCGAAACCTTCAACGCTGCCGGAGCCGGTGTCGTCTCGTACAAGGAGGTCTGTCGTATGGCGGGCAGGCCGTGCGTCAGCCTGCCTGCAGCGGCGCTGTCGCCGCTCGTAGGCCTGGGCTGGACGCTGCGCCTGCTGCGCTTCCCCCGCGGCTTCCTCGACTACATACGCTACCCATGGGTGGCCGACACGGCGCGACTCCGGCAGCTCGGCTTCGAGCCGCGCTTCAGCAGCCGCGACGCGCTGGCCGGATACCTCAGCGGTAGAGCGACAGCCCGAAAAACACGCTATGCACGTTGATCCCGGGATTGAACTCTCCCGTCGACGCGTTCGAAACGTGGTGGAATCGATACCCCGCGAATAGCGCGCTGCGCTCGGTGATCGCGATGTCGGCCCCGAGCCCGGTCAACAGGCTGAAGTTGTGTCGGGTCACCTGTTCCGGAACCGGCTCCTGGGCATAGAGCACGCCGACGCCAATCTTCCAGATGGGGACGACCCGGCCGTGCGCGGCGAAATGGTGTTCGTACATCAGGTTGGCACCCAGCGCCCACGTCCTTCGGTGTGGCTCGACGAACTGCATCACCGGCACCAGTTCGATACCCAACCCCGGGTTGCCGCGGACGAACCCCTCTCCCTTGGTCTCCCAGAGGTGTGTCCAACGCACCCCCGCCGTGGTGATGTCGACGTCCTTCGCCGACTCGAAGAAGGCGTGGTTGAAACCGTAGCCGTAAAAGAAGCTCCATTTGCTTCCACCGCCATCGTCGATGAGGGGCGGCCGGACGGCCGTCGGAGCATCGGCCGGCGGTACCTCCGCCTCCTGGGCGGCGGCGGGGGTGCCGGTCAGCGCCGCCAAGGACAGCACCAAGGCGGTAACGCATCGCGACAGAGTAGGTTCAGGCGCAGTCGGAACCAAACCGGGCTCAGGGGAACCAGGAGACGCCGAAGAGAAACAGGTGCGAATTGATGCCCGGGTTGCTCTCCGATGCTCCCTTGTTCGACACGTGATGGAAGCGGTACTCGCCGCCGAGTGCCCAGGCATCGGACAGCACGTACGTCAGCCCGAGCCCCGCCTGTGGCGAGAAGTTGTGAGTCGTTTCGCCCGGTGGGACCTGCTCGTCGGTGAAGATCACACCGGCGCCTCCGAGAAAGCTCGGTCGCCATCGCCTTCCCGCCCACGTATAGCGGATCAGCAGGTTGATGCCGCCGCCCGTGGCCCGCGGGTCTTGGTCGATGGCGATCCCGACTCCCTCGGCGACCAGGGCGAAGTTGCCGCGCATACGGCCCTCGAAGGTGGCGCCGAAGTGCACGCCGAGGCGGACAAGCGCCTGCGCGAAGCTCGTCGGCGTCCGTTCGGGGTCGTACACCTTGCCAACGGCGTAGCCGCCGAGGATGCCGACCTCGAGCGCACCGGCGCTCGGGGCGTCGAACGGCTCGCCGGACGATGCCTGCGATGCGGCGGTCGTCGGCTGCGCCTCGGCGGCCGTCGCCTGCGCCGCCGCGGTCGGCGCCGCGACCTGCGCAGAGACAGCGCCGTTCGGGGGCGGCGGCGCCTGTGCCAACAGGGTGGCTGTCAGAACCAGCGAGAGCATATGAGCTTTTCCAGGCGGATCGCGCGCGTGGCGTGGCTATACTGAGGGAATGGACCGATCTGGAACCGGCCGTCGATACGACGGCCGCGCCGGCAGGGATCCGGGACTCGGCGAGTCGCCCGAAGATCCTAGCCCATCGCCGACGGGCTCGCCGTTCGCTCATGTCGAGCTGCCGATCCCGCGCGACCGCCTGCTACACCTCGGGGTGGCGTGTACGTTGCTGTTCCTGGGCCTGAGCGCGACCCTGTCGCACGCTGTTGCCGGCGGCGCCGTTTCTCTCCGCGCTACCGCCTGGGTCCCCTTGGCCTACGGCGTCGCCGCGGCGCTCACGAGCTTCGTGCTCGCCCTGCGGCGGCACCCCAGCCGATGGGCGTACCGCGTTCACGCGGTGGCGATGGCTGCGGGGTGGGGCGTCGGCCTGGCGGGCGCGCTTCTCCATGCCGCGGCCACCGGACGGCAGGGCGGCGAGGCGGCCGCGCTGTTCGGCCACGCCACCATGGCGCCTCTTTCGTTCGTCGCCGCCACCGCTGTCGGTTGGATCGCGGCATGGAGCGACGAGACGCTCGGTGTGGGCCGGGTTCCGGATGCGATCGCCTTGGGCAAGGCGCCCCCCGTACCGGGACGGCGCGCCCTGCTGCTGGTTACCGCCGGAGGATTTGCCGCGCTCCTCGGAGCGACCGTGATCGACCACGGGGCGACCGGTTGGCGCTGGACCCAGCTCGTGCCGGTTTTCGCCGCGGCGTTGAGCCTCGTCGCCGTGTTGTGGATGCTGCCCGGACGCGGCTCCGACCGCCTGAAGCTTGCCTACGTCGCCATCATGCTTGCCGACGTCGTCGTCGGCTTCGCCGGTCTTGCACTGCACCTTTCGGCGAACATGGCGGGGCCGCCGGACGAGCTCATCGGCCGGATGGTGCTGCAGGCGCCGCTGATGGCGCCTCTGCTGTTCGGGCTACTCGGAATGCTGGGGTTGCTCGCTGTCGCCGAGCCCGCCGTCGATCCGGTCGCCCTCGAGGCCGCCTGGCCGCCGCGCCGCCGCCGGCTCGAGCGCACCGGTTGACGGAGGCGGTGGATCGGGTGTCGCCCGGATGTACACCCACAGGGCTACCGCCAGCAACATGGTCGACACCGTCAGAATGAGCCCCAGGTAGGACGCGTAGGTCGTCTCGTCAATGAGGTAGGGGAGGCCGAACAGCGCCAACCCGTTGTTGAGCGCGTGCGCCAGAATGGCGGGGTACAGCGACCCCGAACGCCACACCAGCACGGCCAGATAGGCGCCCACCAGGGTGATCGGCAGGATCACCAGAGGGTTGAGGTGATAGAGGGCGAACATCACCGAGCTCCAGACGATCGCCGATCGCCACCCGGCGCGCCGGAGCATCAGGTGCATCAGCAGGCCGCGAAACAGGAACTCCTCACAAATCGCCGCGGTGACGACCGCCGCGAGGAAAAGCAACAACAGATCGACCGGCGTCTCGACCGCGACGAATTGATTCAGGTCCTCTTCCATCAGCCGGCGAAGCTCGGAATCCTCCGGCAGCCGGCGCACGAACATGAACTGCATCGCGCCGCCGGCGACCTGCACGGGCAGCGCCGCGGCGAAGACCATGACCCAATGGGGCCGGGACGCGGGACGCAAGGCGAACGCTTCTCGCAACGGGACGCGGATGAGGCGAGCCAGGGCCACAGACAGCCCGAACAGGACGAGAAACTGGGCCACGATGACGGTCGCGCGAGGGCCCAATCCGAGGGCGAACAGCAGCCCGGAAAGCGCCATGTACAGCATCAGCGAGAGCCCGAAGATCACCAGGGCGATGCGTCTGCAGACAATTGCCGGGGGCCAGGCCATGAAAGCTCCGTTACGGAATCGCGTCGGGCGCGCTATCGTAGCACCGTGACGGGATCTGAGCGGTCGACGCATACGCCGACGCCCTTCGGGCGTTTGCTGGGAATCGAAATCTTGGAGGCTGCTTCCGGCGCGGCCTCCGTGCGTCTTACCCTCTCGGAGCAGCTGTGCAACCGGCGCGGCGTGGCGCACGGCGGCGCGGTGGCTTCGCTTCTGGATTCGGCCCTGGGAGCCGCCGTGATCTCCTCGATCAAGCCGGAGGAATGGTGCGGCACCTTGCAGCTTTCCATCCAGTACAACGATCCGGCTCGCCACGGACCGTTGACCGCGACCGGTCGGGTCGTGCGGCGCGGGCTCCGGGTCGCGTTCGCGGAAGGAGAGGTTGCCGATGCGCGTGACCGCATCGTCGCCCGGGCGCACGGCACCTGGACGATCTGGCCCGGCCATCCGGACGGTGTCGACAAATCGCCATGATCGCCATGGAGGTTGGAATCGAAGATTTTTTTCATGAACTTCGACAAAAGTCGGTCGCGTCCGTCTTAAATAGGCAGGCGGGGACCGCAACCGATCCATCACAGGCACATGAACCTTGCGTAAGCTGATCGCCTTGTCCGCGCGCCGCCCGGTGGCGGTATCGATGATCTACGTCGCCCTCGGGCTGCTCGCCGCGGCGGCGTGGATCAATTTACCGATGGAAGTCGAGATCACCGGCAGCTACCCGTCGCTGACGGTGACGACACGCTGGGGTATGGCGGCGCCGGAAGCCGTACAGGCCCTCATCACCAGTCCGATCGAGGCGCTGGCGGTGACCATCCCCGGTGTCACCCATGTGCAATCGCGCTCTTCGCGCGGGTCCTCGTTCATAAACATCGAGTTGGACGAGGAAGCCAACGTCGATCTGGTCGTCTTCGAGATCACCGATCGGATTTCGCTGCTTCGTGAAGACCTGCCGCCCGGGTCCGACTCGCCACGAATCACCCGTGACGAGCCGCGCCAGTTCGCGCAGGAGCAATCGGCCCTGGTGGAATATCTCCTGCTCTCGCCGCGGGAGCTTTCGGAGCTGCGGCAATGGGCTCTCGAGGAGCTGCAGGTGCGCTTCGAATCGATCGACGGCGTCGGCCGGGCGGAGATTCGCGGCGGCACGGATCCGTTCATCCGGATCACGGTGGATACCGAGCTCGCCGATCTCTACGGCATCCAGCCGTTTTCCATCTACAGCGCCATTCAGCAGGTGAACCTGACCATGCCGCTCGGCCAGGTCGAGGTGCTGGGGACCGCGTATGCCGTGCGGGTCCAGCACACCGTCGAGGACCTCGACCGGCTGCGGCAGCTGCCGATCGCCAAGGTTGGCGACACCATCGTCCGGGTATCCGACATTGCCGTTGTCGAGACGGTTCACGAGCCGGCGGAGCAATTCGTGCGGGTCAACGGCGAGCAGCGCATCTTGCTGTCGGTGTTCCGGCGGCCGGGCACCGACACGCTCGACGTCGCCCAGGCGGTGCGTGCCCGGATGGCGGAAGTCGAGGCCGAGCTGCCGCCCGACATCACGGTGGAGCCGTACACCGACCAGGCCGAGGACCTGGAGGAGGAGCTCGCGCTGTTGGGTCGGAGGCTCCTGATCATCCTGGTGTTGGTCGGCGTCCTGCTCCTGGCCATGCTGCGGGACTTCCGCACGCCGGTGTTTCTCGGCGCCTCCCTGGGGGCGGCGCTGTCGCTCACCATCATCGCCCTCTATCACTTCGAGGTGCCGGTGAACCTGCTGACGCTCACCGGCCTGGCGCTCGCTTTCGGCATGCTGGTGGACAACGCCGTCGTCGTGCTGGAGAACATCGTCCGCTACCGCGAGCGCGGGATGAAGGCGCTCGAGGCCGCCGAGCGCGGTACCGCTGAAGTGCTGGTACCTGTGCTCGCGGCGACGCTCACGACGGTCGCCGTGTTCGGCCCGTTCGCCATCTTCCAGGGCCGGCTGCGGGATTACTACCTGCCGCTGGCCCTGGCGGTGACCTTCGCGCTGGCCTCGTCGTTTTTCGTCGCCATGACGCTGATGCCCGCCGCGGCGGGGCGCGGCTGGGTGCTGAGTGCACCACGGTTCGGCCGCGAGCCCGGGAAACGCTACCGCCAGGCGCTCGGCTTCGGTTTGCGGCATCCGATCATCATCCTGGCCATCGTCGCGGGCGTCGGCTACTACTCCTGGCACCTGTTCGACGAGAATGTCGCCAGCGGCGGTTTCCGCTTCGGTATCAGCCGGGATCGGTTGTCGGTCGGGTTGACGCTGCCGGAGGGCACGGAGGCGGCGCGCATCGAGGAAGAGATCCGCCCCTTCGAAGAATACGCGCTGAGCATCCCGGACACCGAGCGGGTCGAGCTCCTGGTCGACGTCACGAACAACCGCGCCAGCCTGATCGTCAACTTCCCGGAGGAGCTCGAGACCACCGCATATCCGCTGCTGGTGAAGGACGAGATGGTCGGGATGGCGACGCGCTACGCCGGCGTCAGCATCAGCGTCAACGGGTTCGATCAGGACCCGTACTACAACAGCGGCCTGAGCTACGGTCCGAGCTACAACTCCCGCATCCGGATCTTCGGCTACAACTACGACGAGCTCGGGCGGATCGGTGAGGAGATCGTCCGCCTGGCGCGCCGCCACCCGCGCGTCGAGGAGGCCATCGTCACCGCCGGTGGGCGTGGTGGCCGCTCGGTGGGCTCGGAGCTGGTCCTGACGATCGATCGCGAGGCACTCGTTCCTCATGGCATCAACGTCGACCAGGTGATCAGTCAGGTCAATACGCTGGTACGGGGATCCACCCTGCGGTTCCCGCTCCGGCTCGGGGCCGAGGAATGGCAGCTGCGGGTGAAGGACTCGGGCGTCGACGAACGGACGCTGCAGGAGGTCCTCGACGAGCCGCTGCGTGGCGCCAACGCTCGCGGCGTGCGCCTGCGGGACGTCATGACGGTCGAGATGCGGGAGGTCCCCGGCGTCATCACCCGCGACGACCAGCGCTACGACCGTCAGGTGCAATGGGAGTATCGCGGATCCAGCCGCGCCCGGGCCAACTACGAGGACTCGATCTTCCAGGCGCTCGAGCTGCCGCCCGGCTACTCCGCCGAGCAGGGCAACTCGGCCTTCTTCCTCACCGAGGAGGAGGAGCTGCAGATTCGCATCGTCGCGTACACGGCGCTGGTCATCATTTTCCTGATCCTGGCGTCGCTGTACGAATCGCTGGTGCAGCCGTTCATCGTCCTGCTGACGGTGCCGTCGGCGATGATCGGTGTGTTCTTGATCTTCTATTTCACCGGCAAGGCGTTCGATCCGTCCGCCCGCATCGGGGTGGTGCTGTTATCCGGCATCGTGGTGAACAACGCCATCATTCTCGTCGACCACATCAACCTGCGGCGAAGGCAGGGTCTGGAGTTGTTCGAGGCCATTGTCACCGGCGCGGCCGAGCGTGTCCGCCCGATCCTGGTGACCTCGATCACGACCATCGGCGGCCTGCTGCCGCTGGTCGTCGTGCAGGGCTCCGAGCAGACCTCGGGGAACCAGGACATGTGGTCGAACCTGGCGCTTTCCACCATCGGCGGCTTGACCGTGGCGACCCTCCTGACCCTCTCCGTGACGCCGATCCTGTACCTGCTGGTGGAGCGCGGGCGTGCCCGGGCCCGCCGTTTCAGCGCCTGGGTAGGGAAGGTCTGGAAAGAGCTCCCAGCCTGATCCATGACACGACAAATGAAAATACGCGTGAGCAAAGGAGGCGAGATGAGCCGTCCCGGAATGCTGATCGCCAGCATCCTAGCCGTCGGCCTCATCGGGCTCGGCATCTACCAATTCATGCCCGAAGGGGAAAGTGCGGACCCGGCCGCCGAAGGTGGCGACAACGGCGGCGCCACCGGCCAGTCCGCCAACTTCCAGGCGCCTGCGGCCGGCTCGGTCTCGGTTACCGCGGAGGCGGTGCACCGTGGCGACCTGGTCAAGCGCATCACCGCCAACGGCGTCGGCGAGGCCGAGCGGTTGGTGACGGTCGGGGCCGAGGTCGAAGGCAAGATCCGGAGCTTGCCCGTGGTCGAAGGGCAGTGGGTGAGCGCCGGAGACGTGCTCGTCGAGCTCGACGACACCGAGCTCCTTCTCGAGCGCGATCGCAGCGCCGAGGCATACATCTACAACCTGATGAACTTCGCCCAGGATCAGATCGTCGTTCCCGGCGACAGCGGTGCGGTGGTGAATCGTGCCGGCGAGGGCGAGAACGCGCTGGAGTTTCTGCGCAGCTTCATCAACGACGAGGCGTACAACACGATGCTGCTGCAGCCCGGCCTCGAGGAGCGGCTTTCCAAGCTGTCGCGCGAGGATCTGTTCGCGGCACGTGCCCAGCTTACGGCGCAGCGCGTCGCCCTCGAGCGCGCCGAGCTGGATCTGCAGCGGGCGCGCATCACGGCGCCGTTCAGCGGGCAGGTTGCGGGGCTGGAAGCCAGCAGCGGCCCGAACAACAAGAGCTGGCCGGTCGTGGGGCAAGATGTCGGCACCGGCACGGATCTCATGCTGCTCGTCGATCCGGATCCGATTCGCGTCCGCGTCGAAGTGATCGAGTCGGAGATCTCGTTCGTGCGTGAAGGGCGCCGGGCCGAGGTGACCTTCCCGGCGTACCCGGGCGAGATCTTCAATGGGACGATCGAGGCGATCGACCCCGTGGTCGACGCCGATCGCAAGACGCTCTCGGTGACCGTACGTCTGCCGAACGGCGATCGTCGCCTCAAGCCGGGCATGTTCGCCCAGGTGGTGCTCGATACCGAGATCTTCCAGGACCGTCTGCTGGTTCCGGTAGAGGCGGTGCTCTTGCGCGACAACCGGCAACTGGTGTTCGTCGTGCGAGACGGGCGGGCGCAGTGGGTGTACGTCAGCACGGGTCTCGAGAACGAGGAGTGGATCGAGGTCCACAGCGAAGAGCTCGAGGAAGGCGACGTCGTCATCACCAGCGGGCACTTCACCCTGGCGCACGATGTTCCGGTAAACGTCATCGAGCCGGAAGAGACCGGCGACGATAGCTGACGCATGTCGCTTACCGGGATTTCCATTCAACGACCGGTTGCCACCACGATGGTGTGCATCGGCGTCATTCTGCTCGGGCTGGTCTCCTACGGAGGCCTGGCAGTCGACCTTCTGCCGGACATCGGCACGCCGCGGATCACCCTGATCACCCGCGCCGTCGGAATGGCGCCCCTCGAAGTCGAATCCGAGATCACACGCCGGATCGAGGGCGCCGTCAGCGCCGTGCAAGGGCAGCAACGGGTGACCTCGGTATCTCGCGAGGGGATGTCGGTCGTCACCACGACGTTTCCGTGGGGCGTCGACCTGGACCTCGCCGCGCTGCACGTGCGCGAGGCGATCGACGGCGTGCTCGAAGGGCTGCCCGAGAGCGCCGACCGGCCGACGGTGCTGCGCTGGGATCCCGGAAGCGAGCCGGTCATGGGCATCGCCGTCGCCGGTCCCACCAGCCTGGCCGGACTGCGGCAGCTGGTCGAGGCGGTGGTCGTTTCGCGCCTCGAGCAAGTGGAGGGAATCGCCGGGGCGCAGGTCACCGGTGGCGCCGAGCGCGAAATTGTCGTGCATCTCGACCCCGATCGCCTCGAGCTGTTCGGCGTCAAGGTCTCGGACGTCCGGTCGGCGCTGGAACAGGCAAACACCAGCGTTTCGAGCGGCAATGTCCTGCAGGGCGACTTCGCCTACGCTGTGCGTGTCATCGGCGAGTTCCTCGAGGTCGCCGACATTGCCGACGTCCCTGTCGGTCAGACGGCGCAGGGAGCGCTGCTGACCATCGCCGACGTCGGCTCCGTCACGGACGGCGCTCGAGAGCGCCGCGCCGGGGCGTTGCTGAACGGTGAGCCCGCGGTCGGTGTGCTGATGTACAAGGAGTCCGGCATCAACACGATCGAAGCGGTGACCGCCGCCAACGAGGCCCTCGACGAGCTGCGGGCCCAGTACCCGGCGTTGACCATCGCGCTGGCGTTCGAGAACGCCTCGTTCATCAGCGAAGCGATCGACTCGGTGGTTCAGAACATCAGTCTCGGCGGCGTGCTGGCCTTCGCGGTGCTGTTCTTGTTCTTGAAGGATCCGCGCAATCCGGTGCTGCTCGGCGTGTCGATCCCGGTGTCGCTGATCGCCACCTTCGTGCTCTGCTACTTCTCCGGCATCACCCTCAACATCATGACGCTCGGCGGCCTGGCCCTGGGCGTCGGGATGCTGGTGGACAACTCCATCGTCGTGCTCGAGAACATCTTCCGGCATCGCCAGCTGGGCGCCTCGGCGAACGAGGCGGCGGAAACCGGGGCGACCGAGGTTGCCATGGCGATCACCGCGGCCACGTTCACCACGGTGGCTGTGTTCTTGCCGATCGCCTACGTCCAGGGCGTGGCCGGGGAGCTGTTTTCGCCGCAGGCGTGGACGGTGACGTTCTCGCTGGTGGCGTCGTTGCTGGTGTCGCTGACGGTGCTTCCGATGCTGGCGGCACGTTTCATGCGCCTGGAGGAAGGGGAAGTGTTCCGGGACCCGTTCGCCGAGGCGACCGAACCGCCGAACGGAGAGCACGGCGTGGCCGCGCCGACCGGCAACCCGTCGCGGCGGGCGACCGGCGGCGCCGCGGGCAGGGGCGCGGACGGCGCCACGGACGCTGCCACGGGTGCCGCAGACGGCGCCGCGGGCGGCGCTCCGGACGCTGCCGAGGGCAGCGACACGGATAGCAAGACCGACGGTGACGAGGAGGGGACCCCGCCCACCCGCCGCCGGCGGCCGACCGCGATCCTTGCCGCGGCATGGGCCCCGGTGCGCTCGATGCTGGCGAGCCTGGGGAAGCTGCTGGTGGCGTTACCGTTGTTCTGGATACGCGGGCTCCTCTGGTTGCTGACCACGCTGTTGCGGCCGATCAGCGCCGCTTTCTCTGCCGTCTACGACGCCTTCGCGCACGTCTACCATGCCGCCCTCGAGTGGGCCCTCGACCATCGCGTCGTGACGGTGATCGGCGCCATCCTGATGGTGGCGGCGGGGGGCTACACGGCCTATCACATGCCGTTCGAGCTGATGCCGCCGGTCAACACCGGCCGCTTCGAGGTGCGTCTGGACGCGCCGCCGGGGACACCGTTTCAGGGGCTCGAGCAGATGGTGCGTGAGATCGACCAGGCCGCCCGGTCGGTCGAAGGTGTCGAGTCGACCTTCGCGACGCTCGGGCTCGAGACGGCAACGGCTCCGGGAGCGGCGGCCGGCGCACTGGACCTCTCACCGACGCGCGCCTTCGTTACCGTGGTCATGGGGGGCGAACGCTCACGGGTGCGTTCCGCCCGCCAGGAAGAGGCGATGGCGGCGGTGCGGGCGGTATCCGAGCGGTTCCGCGATGCGACCGTCCTGATCGATCCGGAGCGCACGCCCTTGCAGATGCTGATCGGCGGCGAGGCGGTCGGCTTCCGCATCGCCCTACGCGGCGATGACCTCGACCTCCTCGACCGCTTCTCGGCCGAGGCGGCCGAGCGCCTGCGAACCATCGAAGGCCTCGACGACGTGCTGGCGCACAACTCGCGCGGCAACCCCGAGATTCGCCTGCGCGTCGACCGGGACGCGGTGTCACGCTACGAGCTGTCGATGAACCAGGTGACCGCCGCCATCGAAGGAGCCCTGCAGGGGGCCCTGGCCGACACCGAGTTCGCGGAGTTCGACCGCCGGGTGCCGATTCGAATCACATCGCGCACGGATGGCGAGAGCCTGAACGAGGTGCTCGACCGCACCTTCCCCACTTCCAACGGAGGCGTGCCGTTGCGCGAGCTCGTCGAGCAGGTGGTGACGGCCGGGCCGACCGAAGTCTCGCGCACGGATCGCATGCGCGAGATCGCCGTCACCGCCACGCTGAGCGGCCTGCGGCTCTCGGAGGCGATCGAGCGCGCCGAGGAGGTTCTCGCCGATCTCGACCTGCCCCCCGGGTATCGCTATGTCGTCGCCGGCGAGCAGGAAGCGGTGCAGAGCTCGTTCCGCTCGCTGGCGTGGGCGCTGGGGCTCGCCGCTCTTCTCGTCTACATGGTGATGGCGGCCCAGTTCGAGTCGCTCAAGCACCCGTTCATCATCTTGCTTTCGCTACCGCTCGGCTGGGTGGGTGTCGTGCTCGGCCTGCACCTCACGGGGCAATCGATCAACGTGGTGGCGTTGATCGGCGCCGTGGTGCTGACCGGAATCATCGTCAACGACGCCATCGTCAAGGTCGACACCATCAACCGCTTGCGCCGGCGGGGGATGCCGCGCCGGGAGGCTGTCCTCGAAGGGTCGGCACTGCGACTGCGGCCGATCGTCATGACCTCGGTAACAACCACGTTCGCCCTCATCCCGATGGCGCTCGGGTTGGGGGCCGGCGCCGAGCTGCAACGGCCCCTGGCGATCGCGATCATCGGCGGAGAGTCGACGGGAACGTTGCTGACGCTGGTGGTGATTCCGGTCATCTATAGCCTCTTCGATCGCGGCGAGCGCGAGTTCCCGCAAGCCGACGAGGCCGATTCGGTCGCCTGAGCCGGGGTCTCTTCGCGCGGCCCGGCGCGGTACCCTGTGTGGCCGTCCGGCCCTCTGCGGGCGGCGCCGCAACGGGCGGCGAAGAAAAAACCGCGCAGGGTGCGGCAAAACAGCCACCTCCACCGTTAAACAAGATGCCGGGCTGACGCTCGTGGCGCGTCCGGACGCTCTCTGTCGCCCCGGTTCGAAGCCACACCGAAAAAACGCAATCCCCTGGAGCCGAGTACATGAAACCCTCTCTGATCCGCCGCCCCCATGTCGCGGAACGGCACGTCTCGCGGAGCGCCGCGAGTCGGGCTCTCGCCGGCCTTCTTTCCCTTGCCGTCGTCGCCTGCGGCGGTGGATCCGACGGAGACGCGGCGGTCGCGGGCGTACCGTGGGAGTCTGAAACCACCACCGAAGGGAACGTCACCACGGTTCGCACGATCGCGGGCTCGGTGTGGGGCGGCCCGGCACGCGTCGAGGAGGTCCTCTCGATCGGGGTCGATCAGGGGGATGAGCAATACATGTTCGGACGTATCCAGGGTGTCGCCGGCACCGGCGATCGGGTCTACGTCCTGGACGCGAGTATTCCGGCCGTGCGTATCTACGACGACCACGGGCAGCACGTGTCGGATGTCGGCGCCGAAGGGGACGGCCCGGGTGAATTCCGCCGGCCGGATGCGCTGCTGGTGGGCGACGACGGCCGCATCTTCGTGCGCGATTCCAACCAGGGACGGATCACGATCTTCGACGCGGAGGGCACGTTCATCGAGACCTGGCCGCTGGATCAAGGGTTCGTCATCGGCGGAAGCGCCATGGTGCAGACGGCCGACGGCAAGGTCTACAGCCCCGGGCGCGTCGGCGAGATGCCCGAACAGATGGACATGCGTTCGATCGGCCGTATCCAGATGGGGATGGTGCCGCGCGGTCCCGAGGGCAACGACGGCGAGCCCATACCGCGCCCCGTATTCGACTACGAGCCACCGCGATTCACGCAGGAGCGGCGCCAAGGCGGCAACGTGATGGTGATGATGCGCAGTGTGCCCTTCGCCGCCGACATTCCGTGGGCGTTCTCACCCAGCGGAGCGATGATCTCCGGCGTGTCGGACGCCTACAGCTTCGACATCATCTATCCCGGAGGGGCGATCACGCGGGTCGAGAAGGCGTTCGATCCGGTGTCGCTCAGCGGCGCCGAGCGCGACTGGCACATCGAGCAGACGACCGCCCAGATGCGCGAGGGAGATCCCGAATGGACCTGGTCCGGTCCCGAGATGGCGACGGTGAAGCCTGCCTTCAGCCAGTTTGTCGCCGATCGTAGCGGGCGCATCTGGGTGCGCCGGTTGGGGCCGGGGCAAGAGAACCCCGACTGCGAGAAGGACCCCGAGACCGGCGTCTGGGATCCCCCTTGCTGGGTCAACAGCACGACGTACGACGTCTTCGACATCGAGGGGGCCTATCTGGGAGCGATCGAGGCCCCGGAAGAATTCAGCGTCACGCAGCAATCCTGGATCGAGAACGACGAGATCGTCACGCGCATGGAAGACGAGATGGGCGTGATCCTGGTGAAGAAGTACCGCCTGGTGACCCCTGCGAATACTCCGTAGCCTGGCAGGGCGACAGGCGCGCGGTTGCGAGGCGCGCGCAGCCGTCGGGAGCGGACGCGTACACCCGTACGCGGGAGCGAGCGAAGCGAGCGCAACGCCGCAAACGCGTGCCTCTCGTCCTGCCTCCGGGATGGGAACGGAGTGAAGCTTCCGCGGGCTAGTCGTAGATCAGGTAGCGGCGGCGGACTTCGAGGAAGGCCTCCAGGTCGGGTTGCCAGGTGGCGGCGATCTGGGCCGGGGTGAGGCCGTCGCGGAGCTGGCCGATGACCTCGGGGCGGCCCCAGAGGCGCGGTAGGTTGTCGATCTCCCAGGCGTCCGGGTAGAGGTCGTGCAGGGCGTGCGCGAGCGTGATGGCGGTCAGGCCGGCGCGGAACGCGTCGCGGTCGGTGAGGATCAGGTCGACGCCGTGGCACAGCATATCGGCGTGGACGCTGGTGTCCGGCGTGCGGTCCCGGGGGACGAAGCGAACTCCGGGTAGGGCGGCGGCATTGAGGCGTGCGGCCAGGCGGCGGGCGTCGATCCACGGCGCCCCGAACCACTCGAAGGGCTCGTCGGTTCCGCGGCCGACCGAGACGTTGGTGGTTTCCAGCGGGCCGACCGCGGGGTAGAGGATCGCCTGCACCAGGTTGCGCATGTTGGGCGAAGGGTTCACCCAGTTGAGCCCGGTGGCGTCGTACCAGTCGCCGCGGCTCCAGCCGGCAACCTCGACGACCGTCAAGTCGGCGTCGATGCCCCGCTCGCGATTGAAGTAGCGGGCCAGCTCTCCCATGCTCATGCCGTGCCGCAACGGGATTGGCGCGTAGCCGACGAACGAAAGCGACGCCTCGTCGAGCACCGGCCCTTGCACGTCGGTTCCCGTGATCGGGTTCGGGCGATCGAGCACGACAAACGGGATTCCGTGGGCAGCCGCCTCTTCCATCGCGTACGCCATGGTTGTTGCATAGGTGTAAAAGCGCGTGCCGATGTCCTGGATATCGAAGACCAGGCCGTCGAGCCCGGCGAGCATCTCGGCGGTCGGGCGACGCGTGTCGCCATACAGGCTGTGGATCGTCAGCCCCGTGGCGGCGTCGTTGCTGTCTTCGACGGCGCCTTCCTCGACACCGCGAAAGCCGTGCTCGGGCGAAAACAGCGCCGCCAGGGTGATGGACGTCTCGTCGCGTAGTAGCTCGGCGGTCAGGCGGCCGCCCGCGTCACGGCCGGTGAGGTTGCTGATCAGGCCGATGCGTTTTCCGGCGAGCGGAGCGAACCCTTGTTGCCGCCACATGTCGATGCCGACCCGCACCGAGGCGCCCTCATCCTGAAGCACGCTTCCGCCGGGAACGCCCGCCGGCACGGCGGTCGCGGCGGGTAGCGACGGCGCGCTGCACAAGGCGCCCAACGCGACAAACAGCGGAGCCGCGGACCTCGCGAACCGGCCGCGGAACGAACGAAGCCGCAAGAGGGTGTTGTTAGCCGCTGAACACGGCACTAGACTGACTTTCTCGGGGCGGCGGTGATCACGGAGGCTTTTGACTTTCCTCAGGTGTGGTTTGTATGAGTCCTTCCTCCACGGCGGATCTTAACCCACGCGGCTGGCGCCTGGCGGGCGCCGTCGCTCTCCTCCTCGGCTTGCTGGCGTTGTTGCCGATCGAGCCGACGTCGCCGGCCCCGGCACCCGCTCTTGTCGAGCCGGAGCCCGAGCCGCCGCAACTGACGGAGTTGACCGCTCCGCTCGACCCGCGCACGCCGCTGCCGCCGGAGGCCGCCGCCTGGGTCGAGAGCACGCTGGCCGGGATGAGCGTCGCGCAACGCGCCGGACAGGTACTGATGGTGCGCGCCTTCGGTGAGTATTACGCCGCCGATGCGGCGCAGCGCCAGGAGCTGACCCGGCAAGTGGAATCGCTCGAGCTCGGTGGCGTCGTGCTGTTCCGCTCCGAGGCCTACGAGGCGGCGGCGCTGGTAGCCGACCTGCAGCGTTCCGCCGCCGGGACCGGGCAACCGCCCTTGCTGATCGCCGCCGACTTCGAGTGGGGCGCCGAGTTTCGTGTTGGCGGCGCCGTGCCGTACCCGACGGCGATGGCCGTCGGTGCGACCGGCGACGTCGAAGCCGCCGAGTGGATGGGACGCGCCAGCGGTCGCGATGCGCGGGCCCTGGGGGTGCACTGGATCTTCGCGCCGGTGGCGGACGTGAACAACAACCCGCGCAATCCGGTCATCAACGTGCGCTCCTTTGGCGAGAGTCCCGATCAGGTCGGCCGACTGGCGGCCGCGTTCGTCGCCGGTGCGCAGGCCGCCGGGGCGATGGCCACCGCCAAGCACTTCCCCGGCCACGGCGACACCGGCGTCGACTCGCACATCTCGATGCCGGTGCTCCGGGTCGACAGCCAGCGGCTTCAATCGGTCGAGCTGGCGCCGTTTCGCGACACCATCGAGGCGGGTGTCTCGTCGGTGATGACGGCGCACCTCTCGGTGCCGGCGATCACCGCCGACGAGCAGCTTCCGGCGACGCTGTCGCACGCCGTGCTCACCGACTTGCTGCGCAACCAGCTCGATTTCGACGGCTTGATCGTTACCGACGCCATGGAGATGGGTGGCATTACGGAGCGCTGGTGGAGCGGGCAGGCGGCTGTCCGTGCGTTGGCTGCCGGAGCCGATGTCGTGCTCCTGCCGCCGTTTCCGGACGCCGTTCGCAGCGCCATTGTCCGTGGTGTGCGGAGCGGCGAGCTGCCGGCGGCGCGGCTCGAGGAGGCGGTTCGACGGGTGCTGCAGGCCAAGGCACGGCTCGGCCTGCACCGGGAGCACTCCCAGCCCTTGCTGGCGGAGCTTCCGGAGCGCTTCGCGCCGCGCTCCGACGCCGTTCGCGCCGAGGAGGTGGCGGCCGACGCGGTGACGCTGCTGCGGGATCGCGGTGACATCGTGCCGTTGGATGCGCGCCGTTTTCACCGGGTGGTGGTCGTGGGTATTTCCGATACCAACACACCGGTCGACGTTGCCACGCTGACCGGCGCGCTCCGTCGGCGTTTCGGTGGCGTGGTCAGCGCCAGCATCGACGGCCGCACGACCGGCGACGAGGCTGCCGGGATCCTCTCGGAGGCGTCGCGCGCGACCACCGTGGTGATGGCCGTTCGCGCCAGGGTGCGCTCCAACCAGGAGCGCATCACGCTGCCCGACCGACAGCAACGCTACGGCCAGATGATCACCGGCCTCGACGTGCCGGTAATCATGGTGGCGCTCGGCAGCCCGTACGTCGTCGGGGCGTTCCCTGACGCGGAGACGGCGGTTGTCGCCTATGGGTGGTCTGATCCGTTGCAGCGGGCTGTCGCCGCAGCGCTGACCGGAGAGACCCCGTGGCGCGGACACTTGCCCGTCACCGTCCCCGGTCTCTATCCGTTGGGATACGGGCTCGAACGGCCCGCGCTCGACGCGTCGCTCCGAGTCGCCGGGTCTGTTGCTCCCGCGGGCGCCGCGGATATGGCCGACGCGACACCCACGACGCCCACGACGGACGCGTCGGCGGTCGCCACGGCCCCGGCTCGCGCGTCCGGCGACGACGTGCTCTCGGCCGACGCCCTCGAGCCGGCGCGCGCCGTGCTGCAGCAATTCGTCGATTCCCAGGGCTTTCCGGGAGCGGTGTACGCGGTCGGTCACCGCAGCACGCTCGTCGATCTCGGCGCGGTCGGCCGGATGAGCTACGACGCGGGCGCGGCGACGATGCCGGCCGATGCCGTGTTCGACCTGGCCTCGGTTACCAAGGTCGTCGCCACGACGACCGTGGCGATGAAGGCGGTCGAAGCGGGCCGTCTGCGCCTCGACTATCCCGTGCAGGCGTATCTGCCGGCGTTCTCCGGCGGGGGTCGTGAGGCGGTGACCATTCGCGACCTCCTGCTCCACACTTCCGGGCTACCCCCGTTCGTGACGTTTTACCGCGACTACGATCCGGCGGCCGTCGGCCCCGACACCCGCGCCGATATCCTCCGCCGTATCCTGGCGACGGACCTCGAGAGCCCGGCCGGCGAGCGCTATTCGTACTCCGACCTCGGGATCATCCTGCTGGGTGAAATCCTCGACCGTGCCCTGGGCGAGAGCTACGAGTCCTTTGCCATGCGGGAGATCTTCGCCCCCCTGGGTATGAGCGACACGCGGTGGAATCCACCGGATTCATGGCGCGACCGCATCCCGCCCACCGAGCTCGATCCCTGGCGCGGGCGGATCGTGCACGGCGAGGTACACGACGAGAACGCCGCGGCGATGGGCGGTGTCTCGTCGCACGCCGGCCTTTTTTCGACCGCGGGTGATCTGGCGAGCTTCGCCCAGATGATGCTCAACCTCGGAACGCTCGATCATCGCCGGGTGCTGTCGCGGGCGACGGTGGCCCGCTGGACGCGGCGGCAGAACGACCCGGAGGGGAGCAGCCGGGCGATCGGGTGGGACACGGCGCACCAGAGTCAGAGTTGGTCGATGTTCTCGGAGCGCTCGTACGGGCACACCGGGTTCACCGGAACGTCCGTCTGGATCGACCCGGAACGCGACCTGTTCGTCATCCTGCTGACCAACCGGGTGCACCCGACGCGCGACAACACCCAGATTCGCGACGCCAGGGTCGCCTTCCACCGGGCGATCGTCGAGGCGGTGGACCGGGTCGGCGCGGAGCGCTGAACGGGTATGGCGGACCACCTTCACGAGCTCTCGACCGCGGACCTCGTCGAGGTCCTGCAGGGGGCCGATCGTGACGCCCTGGCGGCTGCGCACGCCGCCGCCGGCCACATCGAGCAGGCGGTCGACGCTGTCGTCGCCTGCTGGCCGAAAGGTGGGAGATTGATCTACGTCGGCGCCGGCACCAGCGGGCGGATCGGTGCCCTCGACGCGGCCGAATGCCGGCCGACGTTCGGGATCGACGAGGATCGCGTTCGCGCCCTGCTCGCCGGCGGGACCGAGGCGCTGGCCCGCGCCGTCGAGGGGGCGGAAGACTCCGAGGAGGCGGGACGGCGGGCGATCGCCGACGCCGACGTTTCAGACCGCGATGTGATCGTCGGGTTGTCCGCCAGCGGGGCGACGCCGTTCACTTGTGCCGCGCTGGAGGAGGCGGCCGCGCGCGACGCCGTCACCGTTGCCGTTACCTGCGCCGCGGAAAGCCGGCTGGCCGGCGCGGCGGCCATTCCCGTGGTCCTTCCGGTCGGCGGCGAGATCATCGAGGGAAGCACGCGGTTGAAAGCGGGCACGGCGCAGAAGCTCGTGTGCAATGCGCTGTCGACGGCGTCGTTCATTCGTCTGGGACGGGTCTGGGGGCGTCACATGGTCGCGGTACGCACCAGCAACGAGAAGCTACGGCGGCGCGCCCAGGGAATCCTGCGGCAGCTTGCCGGCTGCGCCGACGACGATGCCGCCCGGTCTTTACTCCTTGCCGCCGGCGGCGATCTGCCCACCGCCCTGGTCATGGCGCGTAGCGGAGTCGATCGCGACGCCGCCCTCGATCTGCTGCGGCGGGCACACGGCAACGTCCATCGCGCATTGTTGCTCGCCGGCGAGGCGTCGTGAGCCCGGCGACGATCAACGCGGCCATCGTCGCCGTCTACTTCGCGCTCACCGTCTGGATCGGGCGCCGTTTCGCCGGTCCGCAAGCATCGCTGGACGATTACCTGCTTGCCGGTCGCAACATGCCGTGGTGGGCTGCCGCGTTCTCGATCGTCGCCACGGAGACCTCGACGCTGACGTTCATCGGGCTCCCCGGAATCGCCTTCGGCGGGGATCTCACCTTCCTGCAGGTGGCTCTCGGCTACGTGGTCGGCCGCTTCCTGGTCGCGGCCGTGCTGGTCCCCGGATACTTCGACGGCCGCTTCAACACCGCCTACGAGGTGCTGGCGGAACGCTTCGGCGGCAACGCCCAGACCACGGCTTCGCTGATCTTCGTCGTCAACCGTGTGCTCGCCGACGGCGTCCGCCTCTTCGCCACGGCGCTCGTGCTGGTGGCACTCCTGCCGCTGGGGCTGCCGGAGCCTCTCCGCCTGCCGGTCTCGATCGGGCTCATTATCGGTGTGACGCTCTACTACACGTTGCGCGGCGGCTTGCGCGCGGTCATCTGGAACGATGTCGTGCAACAGATCATCTACGTCGGCGGGGCGCTGGTGTCCGCCGTCTTGCTGCTGTCGCGGATTCCGGGCGGCTGGGAGTCCGCCAGCACCCAGCTCGATGCGGCCGGGAAGCTGCAGTGGCTGAACTTCGCCATCGATTTCTCCGTGCCCTATACGTTCCTGGGCGGCATCGTCGGGGGCGCCGTGCTTACATCCGCGACGCATGGCACCGATCAGATGTTCGTGCAGAGGCTGTTGGCGACCGGATCGCTGCAAGGGGCGCGCAAGGCGGTGATCGCCTCCGGCGTGCTGGTTTTCGGGCAGATCGCGCTGTTCCTGTGGATCGGTACGTTGCTGTTCGCCTTCTACCAGGCGGCTCCGCCGGCACAGCCGTTCGAGGCCAACGACACGGTGTTTCCGCGTTTCATCGCCGAGGAGCTGCCCGTCGGACTCGGGGGGCTGGTGATCGCGGCGGTGTTCGCCGCCGCCATGTCGACGCTGTCGTCCTCGCTCAGCTCGCTGGCGTCGGCTTGCACTCTGGACCTATGGCCGCGGCGTGGAGGAACGGAGAGCGCCGACATCTCACCGAGCCCCGACGCCGCGCTGCTGCTGTCGCGGAGGTTCACGGTCATATGGGCCGTCGGTCTTGCGGGTGTCGCCTTCCTGGCCCAGGCGTGGGGCTCGGTGCTCGAGGCCGGGTTGACGATCACGTCGATCACGTTCGGCGCCGTCCTCGGGATCTTTCTCGTCGGCCAGACGTCGCTACGGCTGAGCGCCAACCAGGCTTCCATCGCGATGCTCGCGGGGATCGTCGTTCTGGCGGCCGTGCAGGTCCGTGGCGGATTGGCCTGGACCTGGTTCACCCTCCTGGGGGCGCTGGTCACGATTTCGATCGCGGCCGCTCTGGCGGCGGCCGGAGGTGGTCGTTCCGGGAGCCGGGCGGAGACCGGGGCCGAGAGCTGAACGGATGCGGATCGTGGTCGTCGGCACGATCGTCGCGGACACGATCGAGCACACGGACGGAACCGTCACCGAGAGCCTCGGCGGCATCGCCCATACGATCTCTGCGTTGTCCGCCCTCGCCGGAGATCGCCGGACGATCCTCCCGGTGTGCCGGGTGGGAGCCGATTGTCGGGAGGCCATTGAATCCTGGGCGGCCGGGTTGCCCGGCGTTTCGCTGGCAGCTGCGATACCGGATGCCGGACCGCAACCGCGCGTGCGCCTGTCGTATCGCGACGCCGAGCGCTGCGGCGAGCGGGTCGAGCGGCTGAGCCACCTGCCCGCACCGCTGGAAGCCGCGGAGCTCGACATCGCACTTGCCGGCACCGACCTCGTTCTGTTGAACTGCATCACCGGAGCGGACGTCTCGCCCTCCGGGCTCGATCGGCTGGCCGGCTGCGGAGCGCGACGCTACCTCGACGTGCACAGCCTGGCTCTCGGAATGAAAGCCGACGGCGAGCGCTTCTATCGAGGGCGCGAAGACTGGGAGGCGTGGCTGGCGTTCGCCGACGTCGTGCAGTGCAATCTCGCCGAAGCGGGCACGATATGCGGATTGACGGACGCGGACGAAGCGGTCGTCATGGCGGCCGTGCAACGCTTGCTCGAGGGTGCTGGGGCCGAGGCGGCGGGTGCCGAGGTCGGCTCGGAGGTTGCCGGGGCCGACGCGGAGGGTGCCGGGGTCGGCGCGGAGGGTGCCGCGCCTCCGGCGGTCGGCGACAACGTCGCGAAGAGCCCGCCTCCGGCCGTATCGGTCTGGTTGTTGACGCTGGGGGCGGCCGGCGCGGTTCTCTTTCGCCGTCGTCCGGCCGGCATCGCGATCACCCGGTTTCCCGCTCCGGTGGTGCCGACGGCCGATCCCACCGGCGCCGGCGACGCGTTCGGCGCCGCGTACGTTACGGCGTGGCTGGATGGCGTCGGTGCCCACAAGGCCGTGGCGCGGGCCGTCGCTGCCGGGGCCGCCGCTTGCATGCAAGAGGGGATGCCCGAGCCCGTAGCGTTTTGCCGGGACCTCGACGACCTGATGGCGTCGTAGTCAGATCCACCGCACGTTCGCCGCCGTCCTGACTTCGGCGACATGAGCAAGTTTCGTCAACCGCGACCGGTTCAGTCCTCAGAACGGGTCGTTGTCCTCGATCTGGCGCTCGAGATAGCGGACGACCTCGCGCATGTCGCCGGTTTCCGCGTGGACGTCCCGTAGCCGCTGGAAGGCCGGGCGGGCGTCGAGGATCGCCAGGTTGTCGAGCAGCTCGGCGTGGCAGTTCAGCCGCTGGCCGACGGGCTCGAGGTTGGTGACCATCTCGCGCACCATCTCGTCGAGCCGACGCAGCTCGCCGGAGTCGTCGGCGATGACCATCGCCTCGTCGGCGTAGCGGGCGGCGCGCCACTTGTTCTCGGCCACGATCCAGTGGCGGTTCAGCGGCAGGTACTCGCCGCAGTCGTACAGCTCCGAGAGGCGGGCCACCAGGCACTGGATCAGCGCCGCCAGGGCGATCGTCTCGCGCACGGTGGGCAGGGCGTCGGCGATGCGAACCTCGATCGTGCCGAAGATCGGGTGCGGTCGGATGTCCCACCAGATCTCACGAATCGACTCGATGGCGCCGGCCTGCGTGAGCGTGTTCATGAAGCGCTGGAACTCACCCCAGTTGATCATCCGGTAGGGCAGGCCTGCCGCCGGCAGGGACTCGAAGATCTTCACCCGCACGGACGCCAGGCCGGTATCCTCGCCATGCCAGAACGGGCTCGAGGCCGAAAGCGCCAGCATATGCGGCAGGAACGTCGTCAGCGAGTTCGATATGGCGATCGCCTTCTCGCCGCTGCTGACGCCGACGTGCACGTGGACGCCGAAGATCATCAACCGGCGCGCCGGCCATTGCATGCGGTCGAGCAGGTTGCGATAACGGTCGGCGTCGGTGACGTGTTGCGACTCCCAGTGCGAAGTCGGGTGGGTGCCGGCGGCGATCAGGCCGTATCCGAGATCGGCGGCGGCCTCCCGCAACGCAGCCAGGCGCGATAGCAGCGACTCGCGGGCGCCGGCGACGTCGATGTGCGGCCCGACGTTCAGCTCCACCGTCGATTGCAGCAGCTCCGGCTTGGCGTAGGTCGGCTGGTCGAACGCTTCGAGGATCGCCGGCCCGCCGGGCGCCAGCTCACCGGTTTCCGGGTCGATGATCTGGTACTCGACCTCGATGCCGAGGGTGGGTTCGGCACACCCGTTGAACGTGATCCGGTTGGTCTCGCCGGTTTCGAGGGAATACCAGGGATGCGATCTGTCGGGCTTGCTCATTGCGCGAAAGAGACCTCCAGATTGATCCGGCGATATCGCGGGCCGCTACCCGGGATTGTCACCCGCACCGTCGCGATGCCGGCTTCCTGGGTGACGACGGGCTCCGGCACGCCGGTTACCTGACGTATGTTCCAGGGCGTGGCGAGGGTAAGCATGTATTCGCGGCCGGGCAACCCCTCGATCTCGATTCGCAGGATCCCGCCGAGATAGGTGGTGCGGACAATACGTACGGCGCTCGACGTTTCGCCGGGGCGTAGCGTTACCGGTGGATTGACCAGGCGTGGGAACAGGCCGTGCTCGAACGTGACGGCGCCCTGGGCAGCGCCCTCGGCGGGGCGGACGACGGCCGTGGTAGCCCGGCGGACGCCTTCCTCGAGCGTCTCGTTGCTGACGAGGTCGAAACCGACCACCTCGGGGTCGGGCGCGACGTCGACTTCGGCCGGGACGTGTGTCGACAGGTGGAGCTCCAGGTCACGCGGTCCGCTCCAGTTCATGACCTCGAAACGGGTCTGCCCGTCGCTGCGGCGAATCCGGAACGAGAACGTCACGTCGCCGACCCGTACGCCGTTGACGTTGACCCGCGGCCAGCCGGCGGGCAGATCGGGCCTGATGTAGACCCTGCGATTCACCGCATCCGGACGGATGCCGAGCATGCCCCAGACGACCGGCAGCAGCGTCATCGCCTGCGAAGCAGCGGAGTGGGGCGGGCCCTCTCGAAGGTCGAAGGTCGTGTCCCCGTAACCGTCGACGGCGTAGCCGGCGTTCCCGTGCTCGAGCAGGTGGAGGTTCGTCGACATGTGGGTGAATCCGGCGATCGGCCGTTGTCCGGCGTACTCGGCCAGCGCCGCCCATCCGGTGAACACCGGGCTGACGCCCTTCGCTCCGGGGCTCGGCAGACCGACGGACGAGGCCGGTACGGGAGCGGCCGGGGTGCTGGCGGCCTCGCCGGCAACCTCGGTGGTGGGGATCGGCTCGCCGACGAGGCCGACGCCCCAGTCGTGTGACAGCTCCGCGCTGGCGAGGGAATCGAGCGCCGCGTTGGCGATCCCGGCGTCGAGCATGCCGAAGATCATCGGCACGGCGGGAAGCACGGTACTGGCCGCCGCGTAGGAGCCGTCGATGCGCTTGGCGAAGCTGAAGCGGCGATCGTTGGGGTTCCAGAAGGACTCGTTGAGCATCGTCCGAATCGGCGCCAGGGCCTCTTCGAGCGGGGGCAGGTTCCCTTGCTCGCCGCGGGCGGCGGCGAGGCGCTGAGTCGCTTCGAGCGCGGCCCCCCAAAGACCGGCGAGGTGGATCGTCGTACGCACGGCGTGGTCCGTGCTGAACCGATCCAATCGGCTGATGCCATCTACGAGGCCGTCTTCGTCCGGGTCGACGGCCAGGGCGAAATCGACGGCCCGCTCGACGTTCGGCCACAAACGTTCGAGCAGATCGAGGTCGCCCCAGGTGCGGACGTGGTTGTCCAGCGCCATCAGGAAGACCAGTGTGGACTGCACGCTGTGCCCGACGACCCGGCCCCCGGCCCCGATCGCGTCGGCGATGCGCCCGTCGATGCCCTGGTAGCGGGCCGCGAGCTGTAGGGTGGTGGCGGCAAGCTCGCGGTCGCCGTAGGCGTCGGCAGCCATCGCGGCCCACAACGCGCCAGCGCCGCCGAGCGCGTTCGGCGTGAGCGACCGTTCGCCGGCCGATTCCGTGGCTCCGTAGCCCGTGGCGATGGCCGTGCCGATACCGGGCTGCGACAGCCGCAGGGTTTCGATCCCCACCTTCGCCCACCTGTAGACGTCTTCTAGCGGCGCATCGGGCGCCAGCAACCCCATGGTCCGCGCGCCGAGGAAGTCGCGAAAGTGGCGGGCGTTGTCGACCCAGGCTCGACCCGGGGCGGCGACGAGCTCGGCGAACGCGGCGTCGACGTTCACGGTTTCCGCGGGGCCGCCGACGACGACGAACGGCACAACGGCGGGCGCCCCGGTACCGATGGCCACCTGCATAGCGACCCGGCCCAGGTCCGGCGGGGTGGGCTCGACGGGGTCGGTCACGGCAGCCGCGGCGGTGCCGTCGTCATCGTCGTCGGCAGCGACCCCCGAAGCTTCCGCTCTCTGGGCCCCTGCTTCGTCACCAGGAAATCCGGTCGCCGGGTCCCCGGCAGCGCCTGCGGCCGCCGATCCAGCCGTTCCGGCACCATCGAGTGCCGCCCCGACCGGGGCAATGCCCTCGGGCACGAGGCCGCTTTCATCGAGGTGCAACGAGGGGTCGAAGCCGATGATGTGGGTTGCCGTTTCGCGCCCGAATCCCGCCTTCGTGCGGGTGCCGGAGGCGGCCGTCCACACAACCGCTTGGGCGCCGTCGTCCCAGCCGATGCGCGGTTCACCGGCAGTGTCGGTGCCGACGCCCGGCTCGCCGGCGGCGGCCTGCCACGTGGCGATCAGTTGCACGGGTGCTGGGCTGCGCACGGCCAGTAGCCCGACGAGCGCCGGGAAACGGCGGTCGACCGTGAGGTAAAGCGAGATCTCCAGCTCGCCGTCGTTGTAGTACAGCTCGTCGCCCTCGGGTCGAGCGGTGAACTCCCGCGAGCCGGTTCCCTCATCCAGCCAGGTCACGCCGCGATTCGGACGAACGATGCCGAACCGTAGATCGTGCAGGAGCGCTGACGGGTGGACGCGGAACTCGTCGATCGAGCCGGCTTGCGAGCCTCGCAAGACGGCGCGCGGGACGGCCAAGGTGAACGGCGTGTCGTCGTCGTACCGGTTGATCTCGATGCCGGAACGCGAGCCCTGCACTCGGTTCAGCGCCGTCCCCGGATCTGGTTCCGGGGGCAGGCGAGAAGGGGGCACATCCATCGGGGCAAAGCTGCCGGCCGGCGGGTCCCAGTAGGCCACGGCGTCATCGACGCCGGCGCCCGGTGTCACTCCGGATACCGGGACGATCGTACCGTCGGATCCCGCGGACCCACGCCCGAGGTACGACAGGGCGTCGGCGACGAGCTGCTCGAGTTGGGGGCGATTGCTGTTGGCGGCGCTGAAGTAGGTATGCGCACCGAGCGTCAGGACCCGTCCCCCGCCGGAGAAGACATCGACGTACTCGACGCCGATCTTGAGGCTCGGATCGACGCCGCGCTCCGACTGGTGCACCGCCCAGACCCGGCCTCCCACCGGCCACCGGTCGCCGGAATAGGCCGCGGCCGGAAAGCCTTCGTAGTCGATGTCACCGGCGCTCAGGACGCCACCCCAGAAGCGGTCGAGGACGGGGTGTCCGCGGCGGGATTGCGGCCCGCCGAATTCGGCTCCATCGCCGACGAAACGAGCGCGCGTCGACAGGTTGTCCGGCGGCGCCGGCTCCAGGCGGAGCGGCACGACGTAGCTGGCGGCGATAAGCGTGAGCAGGGCCGACCCGCCGTTGCGCAGGTGCGCCGACACCCGATCGAGCACGTCGGGGTGGACGGAGATCGCCGGAAGCGCCTCCTCCGCAGCGTAGTGCCACCAGATGACCGCGTCGCGCGGCAGGGTTGTGTCGGGCAGGTCGATCATCTGCACCTGCCGGGCGGCGAAGGCGCCGTTGGCCTCGATCCAGGCCCAGGCGGCGGCCTCCTCAGGGGGTAGGGCCTCCGCCGGGCCGCTGGTCAGGAACACCACCTGGGGTGGGTCGTCGGAGCCCGGCCCGCCCACGCCGCCGTCGAACAGGCCGCCGTTGCAGGCGATCGAGGTCAGCACGAGGGCGGTCAGGGCGATCCGAGGTATCCGCGTGACGGGCCGCGATGTTCGGAACAGAATGCGCGACGCGTCGTTCGGAGTCATCGCTCTACCTTCCGGGTGGCGCCACAACCTCGAGGGGTAGCCGAACGACCGAATGCTCGCCGGCGGGAGGGTCGGTGATCACCAACTGAACGACATATTCGCCCGGTGGCATACCGGTGGGCAGCGGCAGCGATCCCCGGTGAATATCGACGGCGACGCGTCGCAGCGCCAGCGGAAACAGCCGCGCTCCATGCGTCTCGTCGGTCCCGGGATCGTCGGCGGCCAGCACCTGGCCGGACAGGATGGGTTGCTGGCCGCCGTACACCTCGGCGAACGCGGCGACGCTCTGGCCCGGAACCACCCGGCCGCGGACGACGGGTTGAATCCGTCCGGCGGCGTCGACCGATACCAGCAGTGGATCGCTCACCCCCCAGCCGCTTTGCGGTGCGGCGATCTCGACGTCGACGGACGCGGCGCCGACGCGTCCGGTGACGTTGTCGAGCACGGCGACGTTCACCTTGTACTCGCCCGGGGGCAGGGCCCACTCGTGCTGGTAGGCGAAATAGCCGACCAGCGTCGGCACCAGGGCGCCGACCGGGTCGCTCGGCGCGGTGGACGACGGCCCGGAGCTGGCCGTGAGCTGCTCATGCGAGGCGTCGATGACCCGATCGCCCTGGACCGCGACGGCGTGGATGTCGAGCGAGACGCCCCGGCCGCCGTCGGGAGTGACCATGAGGCCGACGTCTGCGCCCTCCACCGCCACCGCCATGAGCGCGTTCGGCGAGCCGGCGGCCGGGCGCGACGTCACCACCTCGGCGTGCACCGGAAGGTCGGTGACGCTGCCGGGCAGGGCGAGGGCGGCCGCGATGAGCCGCTTGGCGCGGTCGGCCGGGGCGTGATCGACGTACCCGCCGCGGGAGCGGACGTCGACGCCCTCGCGGTCGACCTCGACGCGGATCTCGTGATATTCGCCGTCGCCGTGGGGCCCCGGCGGCTCGTAGGTGATCAGATAGAAGCGGCTGGTGTCCTGCTCGATCTCTTCCAGCACCATGCGCAGGTCCGTGGCGTGGATGAAGGAGCGCCCGCCGGTGTCGGCGGCGGCGGTACGCATGGCGTCGCGCAGGCCGTCGAGCGATTGCTGCATTTCGGGCGTCGACAGCATCGTCGCGCCGAGGGCGGTTCGCATCTCGACGTCGGAGCCGACGAAGCGACTGCCCACTAGCAGCGAAGGGTCGACGGTATAGAAGCTGACGTTCGAGCCGTTGGCCGCCCGGGTCAGCTCTTCCTGGGCGGCGTAAATGGTCGCGTCGGGAGAGAAGCTGTCGAAGCGGTCGCCCACGAGTGTCGAGAACGGGCCGCCCTGCATGAGCTTGATCCCGGTGGATACCCATACCACCGCCGTTCGCCCGGAGCGGCTCCACAGGGCATCGGCAAAGCTCGTCAGCAGCTCGTAGGTGGCGAGCGACCGGCTGCGCTCCTGACCCTCGTACGAGCGCGCCTTCGCCGCGGCCAGCCGCTGCCGGACCTCGGGGTCGATGGTCGCATCGTTGAGATCGTTGGCCAGCTCGATCAGCCGTAGCCGGGTCCGGTCGCCGAAAAACGAGGCTTCGCGCACCGAATCGGCGGCGCCCCGAATTGCCTCCAGGTCGTGCCCCAGCGGTGCGAGCTCGCGGAGCTGCCCGGTGTTGTCGACCATGTAGGCGGCACGCGGCACCCGCAGGTTGCCCGTCTGTTCGAGCAGGGTCTGCCAGGCGTCGCCGAAGCGGGCCCGCGTTTCAACGCTGAGCCCCGGCCCGTCGATGAGGAAGATCACGGCCCCGAGCTCGCTGGCCCGCGACGAGGTGTCCGCACTTTCCGCACCCGCGTCCTCTGCCGCCGCACTCGCGGCCTCGGCCACCGCGCCCGACGTGTCCGTTTCGGCGCCCGGCGACGCGTCGCCGGCACTCACCGTGACGGAGTCGTTGCGGCCGAACAGGGGGTGGACCTCGCCGGCGGCGAGGTCGACGAGCTGGACATCGACGATCTCCTGCCGCTCGCCGTCCTCGTAGAGGGCGAAGTCGGCCGCCGTCAGGTCAGCGACGAAGTCGCCGTCGCTGCCGGTGACCACGGCGTCGACGCGCACCCGCGCAACGGTGGCTCCGAACAGTTGCGGCGTCGCCTCCTGCGGCACACGCATGGCCTCTTCCAGCGTCGTGTTGCGGCCCCGCTGGCCCCCACGTTGGGGTAACGGGCCGGCGGAGGCCGGCGACAGCGCTGTGGCGACGCCGACGAGCGCGAGAAGGAAGCCGAAGGTATGTGAAGAGCGTTTCATTCTCGATGATTGCGGGGAGTTGTGACGGCGCCTACGCCGGATCGATCCGGCGGTCATGTTTTCCGGATGAAGCGGCGGGTTGTGCCGATCCCGCCCCTGCGGTGGGGCGTGCCGATCCGACGGACGGTGCCGGTCCGGCCCAAACGCCGAAGCCGTAGAATTCTAGCAGTAGCGAGTGGGCATCTGGCGGGTAAGCGGGGAGGGGAATGACTTGAGCCGGCGCTGATGTCATCCTGTTGGGAGTGCTCGCGGCCGGCTCCGGTTTCCATCGGTGCTTCCCGATCGGGAGCGCGACCGACAGCTTTTGCCCGACCAACAGCCTTTCCCGACCGAGTCCCGAGGTACCCGTGAGCGAGAGTTCGGCGCCATTCCCCCGCAACCCCACCCGAGCGGTAGAGGTCGGGCCGGTAACCATCGGCGGCGGCCATCCCGTGGTCGTGCAATCGATGTGCGCAACCCACACACAGGACGTGGACGCGTCCGTGGAACAGGCGACGGCCCTGCATGCGGCCGGCGCCGGAGTCGTTCGCCTGGCGGTCGATTCGAAAAAGGACGCCCAGGCCGTCGTCGAGATCGCCCGTCGCACCGAGGCGAACCTCTGCATCGACTTGCAGGAAAGCTACCGGCTGGCGACCGACGTGGCACCGGCGGTGGCGAAGCTGCGCTACAACCCCGGACACCTGTACCACCACGAGAAGTCCAAGAGCGCCCGGGACAAGGCGGTGTTCATCGCCGAGACCGCCGGCGCTCACGATTGCGCCGTGCGCGTCGGGGTCAACTGCGGCTCGGTCGACCCGGCGGTGGCCGGGAAGTTCGGCGACGATTCGGTCGGCGCCATGGTGGCCTCCGCGGTCGAGCATTGCGGCTACCTCGACGACGCCGGGTTCCACCGCTACGTCGTATCGCTGAAGGACTCCGATCCCCACAAGGTGATCGAGGGCAACACGCGCTTCGCCGCCGAGCGGCCCGACGTGCCGTTGCACCTGGGCGTCACCGAGGCCGGCCTGCTTCCCGACGGTGCGATCAAGACCCGCATCGCCTTCGAACAATTGCTGACCCACGGCATCGGCGACACGATACGCGTCTCGCTGACGCTGCCGAACCCGCGCAAGCCCGAGGAGGTCCGCATCGGCCGGGAGATCCTCGATGACATCGCCGTCGGCCGCTTCCGCTCGGTTCCCGACTTCGGTAACGGCAAGCTCAACATCATCTCCTGCCCGTCGTGCTCCCGGGTCGAGAACGAAGCCTTCGTCGAACTCGCCGAAGATGTTCGCGAGCTGTCGCGCTACGCCGAGGACCACGCCATCACGATCGCGGTGATGGGGTGCAGGGTGAACGGGCCGGGCGAAACGGACGACGCCGACCTCGGCCTGTGGTGCGGCCCGACCCACGTCAACCTGAAGCGCTTCGGCGAGGTCGTGGGGGCGTTCTCCTACGACGAGATCCTGCCGAAGCTGCGCCGGGAGCTCGACGCGCTGATCGCCGAGACGTAGCCGTAGGGCCACGCCGCCGGCCGAGCCTGCGGGAACGGCCGTACCTCTGGGCCGGCACGCGAAGCCTCGGGCATGGCCGTACGGCGGGACCGCATCCCGAAGCCACGGGCGCGCCGGCCATCACCCCTTGAAGCCTTGCCGAACGAAAAGAGCCGCGGCGCGCCGGGCGCCGCGGCTCTCGATTTCCTCTCAGCGGAGTCGGTCCGTCAGCGACCGCCCCCGGTACCGGCATCGCCGATCTGGACGCCGAAGTACTGCAGCAGCGTCCCCTTGGTCTGCTCGAGCTGGGCGATCGCCGTCTGCAGCTGGATGATCGCCGAGAGCTCGTTGAGCTGGGCGTTGGAGAACTGGTTCTGGAACGTCAGCACGTTGAAGTTCGTCGACGTGCCGACCTCGAACTTGCGCTGTTCCGCCTGCAGCTGCCGATCCGCCAGCTCCCGGGTCCGGGTGGCCGTCTGTACCTGCTGCACCAGGTTCTCGACGTTTCGTACCTGCTGGCGGACGGCGTAGCTGATCTGCTGCTGCTGCTGCTGATACGAGAGCAACGCCTGGCGCTGGCCGATCTCGGCGCGCGCCGCGCTCGCCTTGGCGGCGTAGTTGTGCAGCGGAAAGCTCAGGGACGCGCCGATGCTCCAGGTGTTGAAGTCACCGGAGAAAATCTGCGAGATCGCGGTGCCAAAGCCCGTCTCGATGATCTCGACCTCTTCGCCGCCAATGCCGCCCGAGCGAATGATGCGGGTGCCGCCGCGTCCCGCCAGGTTGAATGAGCCGTTCACCGCGAGGCGCGGCTTCAAGCCGTCCTTGGCCTGGGTGAGCTGGAGCTCTGCGTTGCGCAAGCCGATGCGTTGAATCGTGAGATTCGGATCGTTGTCGAGGGCGATGCGGACGGCCTCTTCGACATCAATCGGCGCGACGGTCTCCTCCGGGTTCTCGGTCGCGACGATGTCGTACGCGAACGGGTCATCGACGAGGACGTCGAAATTCAGCAGCTCCTTCAGGGCATCCTGCGCGGTCTCCAGCGTATTGAGCGCCCGGATCAGGCTCAGCTGGTTGTTTGCCACCGAGGTCTCGGCCTGCACGGTTTCGATGGGCGCCAGCGTGCCGATCTCGACCTGGATCTTGTTCCGCTCGAGCTGCTGTTCCGCCAGCGTGAGGCTGCTGCGGCTGATCGAGACGCTCTCGGCCTGATTTCTCAGGTTCCAGTACGCCCCGACCACCTGGGCGATGACGCCCTGCACCTGGCCGCGGAATTGCTCGATGCTCTGGTCGTAGCTGTTCATCGCCACCCGGATACCGGTCCGGTTGACCTCGCCGAAGCCCTGCAGCAGGTTCTGCGAGATCGTGCCGCTTACGTTGGATCCGAAGCTCGGGTTGAACGTGGAGAACTCGTTGTTCGTCGAGCTCCGATTCGAGTTCCAACTGATGGAGTAGTTTGTCCCCCACTCAAGGTTCTCCGACCACGTGAACCCACCTCTGAGGCCCTGCTGGGTGATCACGTCACCACCGGCGGTCTGCAACGTCGTCGGCGACGTGCCCCGAGAGAACGCCGCCGGGATCTGGAACGACAGGGTGGTGTCGAACGGCGAGCGGGAAGCACTGATGCCCTCGAACGAATTCTGCGGCCCGAAGCGCGCCACCTGAACGTTCAGGTTGTTGCGCAGGGCGATCTCGACCGCCTCGAGCAGCGACAGCTCGTACGCCTGGCGCTGGTCCTGCGGCATGCGGCCTTCGGCGTTGTAGACCAGGTCCTTGATCACCTCGCTGTCGCGGCCGACCGAGGAGAGCGACACCTCGGCTGCCTGCTGTGGCGGCGAGGTGGCCTGCGGCGGTGAAGCGGCCTGCGGCGCGGGACGGCCGGCGCCCGTCTGGGCGGCGAGAGCCGTTGTGGGTGTTGTGGCTACCAGGAACACGAGCGCCAGGGGCGCAGCGGTCCGTCGGAAAGACGGTAGGGGAATACGGCTCAGCATCGGTTCGCAACCTCCTCGGGAGCGAGGTTCGGGAGCTACGTCCGCAACGTATGAAAAAGGGGACAACACAATCCTAGACACTATACGCGCGCAGCGCGCGAAGGCTTCGATATTTTGACGGGGAGAGGTCCGGCGAGTTTCGCCACCTATTCGTACCGCAGTGCTTCCACCGGGTCGAGCCCGGCGGCGCGGCTCGCCGGATAGATGCCAAAGAATATCCCGATCAGGGAGGAAAACGCTACCGGCAGGGCGAACGACCACCAGGGCAAAGACACCGGAAAACCGGTCGCCAGATAGATCGCGTAGCCGATGCCGGAGCCGACCGCGACCCCGATGGCGCCGCCCGCGGCGGCCAGGGCGGCGGACTCGGCGAGGAACTGGTAGAGGATGTCGCCCCGGCGGGCGCCGATTGCCTTGCGGATGCCGATCTCGCGCGTTCGCTCGGTGACCGACACCAGCATGATAGCCATGACGCCGACGCCGCCGACCATCAGCGCGACCGACGAGAGCGCCACCATGACGAGGAAGAACGCCGTCGAGATTTGCCGCCACAGCTCCATGATGGATTCCTGCGTCAGCACGTCGAAGTCGTTCGGCTGATCGGCGCGCAGGCCGTGGCGGATGCGCATGAGGGCTTCGACGTCCCGGACCATCGTCTCGGTCGGCACGCCCTCGGTGGCACGGACGACGATGTTCGGGTTCCCGGCGTCCGGGCCGAACAGCTTGCGGAAGTTGGTCGACGGCACCAGGATGAAGTTGTCGGCGCCGCTGCCGGCGAGGCTGGAGATGCTGCGCTCCTTCAGGACACCGATGACGCGGTACTCGCGGCCGGCGATGCGGATGCGGTGGCCGATCGGCTGGTTGGCGCCGAAAAGCGCCCGCGCCGGCGTGGCGCCGAGCAAGGCGACGTCGGCGCGCTGGCGCTCGTCGATGGCCGAGAGCATGCGGCCGTACTCGATCTCGATGTCGGAGGCCTCGAGGAACTCCGGCGCCACCCCTTGCAGGGTAAGCGGGCGCGCCGTGCGCTTGCCCTGGTACCAGGCCGATGCGGATTGCTCCTGGTAGATCATCGAGACCTTTCGCACCGAAGGAAGGCCTTCGCGGATCGCCCGGGCATCCTCCTCGGTGATGTCGGGCCGGCTGAAGATCTCGCGGAAGCCCTCACCCGAGGTCAACGACTGGATCGAGAACTTGGCGATGAAGACCGTATCGGGGCCGAGCCCCTGGATCTGGCCGGTGATGGTGGAATCGAAGCCGCGGATCAGGCTGGTGACACCCACCACCATGGTGATGCCGATGACGATGCCGAGGACGGTCAGCGCCGAGCGCATCTTGTGGGTCCGCAGGCTCTCCCACGCCATCGCGATGATCTCGCCGCTCAAGCCCCTACGGACGCCCATGGCCATCCTCCGTCGCCCGTACCTCACGCCCCAGCCGGGGCTTGGTGCGAATCTGGCTCCTGCCGGATAAGAGCGTCTTGTTCATCATCAGGACTCGTAGCCGAGCGCCGTGATCGGGTCGAGCTTGGCGGCGCGGCTGGCGGGATAGATGCCGAAGATGACGCCGACGATGGTGACCACGGTTATCGCCATGGCGACCGACCACAAGGCGAGGGTGTAGGGCAGGGGGGTGAACGCCGATACCAGCGAGGCGCCCGCGTACCCGAGGGTGAGACCGAGAATGCCACCGGCCAGCGACAGCGTCACCGCCTCGACGAGGAATTGCCAGAGCACGGCCCGGTAGGTCGCGCCGACGGCCTTGCGGATGCCGATCTCCTTCGTTCTCTCGGTGACCACCATCAGCATGATGTTCATGATGACGATGCCGCCCACCACCAGCGACATGGCGACGACCGACACCAGCACCGAGTAGATGCCGCTGGTGGCCTGCCGGTAGATGTCGATGAACGTGTCCGCGCTGGTGAGACCGAAGTTGTCGTTGTCGCCCGGGCGCAATCGGCGCTCGATGCGCATCAGCAAACGCGCCTCGGAGCGGGCCGCGTCGATCTGGTCGACGTCCCGTGGGCGAATGACGATGGAATCGATCCCGCGGCGGCCGAACATACGCTCGAACGCGCCGATGGGCACGTTGATGAACTCGTCCTGGCTGATGCCGAGCAGCGCTCCCCGCGCCTTGTGCACGCCGACGACGGTGAAGTGCTTGCCGTTGAGGATGATCCGTTTGTCGAGGGCCGCGGACGGGGGAAGCCCGGGGAAGAGCTGTTCCGCCGTCTCCGCGCCGAGGACGGCGACTGCCCGGTTTCGCCGCGACTCCAGCAACGAGAAATAGCGACCCGCCTCGATGCCGAAGGTGTCGGTGAGGCTGTACTCGTGCGAGTACCCGGAGACGTTGACCCGATCGAGCCGCACGTCGCGATACTCCACCGCGGCGTTGCCGGAGGCGGTCTCGACGACCGCACCGAAGGTCGTGCCTTCCTCGCGCAACAGCCGGGCGTCACTCCGCTGCAGGCGGGGGTTGTTACGCGCCAGGCGCTCGTCGAGCTGCGAGAGCAGCTGGCCGGAGCGCACCACGCGAAACACGTCCGTGCCCTGCGAGGAGAAGATGTCGGAGACCTCGCTGTCGAGGCCCTGGATGATCGAGACGACCAGGATGATCGAGGTCACCGCGATGACGTTGCCGAGCACGGTGAGAAACGAGCGCAGCTTGTTGGCCCAGATCGCCTCCAACGCGATGAAGATCCCCTCGCCGATGCCGAGAACGTTCTTTCGCCGGGCGCGGCGCTGTTCCTTTGTCGCTGCCGCTGCTGCCATCGGTCGTCCTCGTCCTTACTGCCGCGGAATCACCCGTGGGGTCACCGGCTCGCGGCGACCGTGCCCAGGCCTCCCGGCCCGCCTTCGCTCTCACGCTCCACCGGCTCGCCGTCCACGAGCGTACGGATGACGTCGAAGGGGCCGATGACGATCTCGTCGCCGTCGTCGACGCCGTCGAGGACCTCGAAATGCCTCTCGCCGGCGATGCCGATCTCGATCGGCATGAACACCGCCCGCCCGTCGCGCACCACGAACGCGCCCTCTCTCTCGACCAGCTCGCCCTCTTCGGTCTCGAGCGGGGCGGCGAGATCCTCGAGCGACATCGGGTCGACCTCGCGGATGATCTCGCCCTTCTCGTCGATGCGGACCTCGCGTAGGATCAGCGCCTGGATCGGAACCGCCAGGACCTTCTCGCGCGTCGCCGTGACGATGTCGGCTGTTCCGGAGAGCCCCGGTCGGGCGCCGGGGACGGTGTCCGTGAGCCGCACGACCACCTTGAAGTTGATTGCCTGGTTCGCCGCCGTGCTGATCGGGCTCTTGCCGACCTCGGTGACGATGGCGGCGAACTCGTCGTCGGGGAAGGCGTCGATGCGCACGGTGGCGTCCTGGCCGAGCTCGACCTGCACGATGTCCGTCTCGTCGACCTCGATCTCGAGCTCGACGACCGACAGGTCGGCGATGGTGAGCAGCACCGTGCCGGCGTTGTTCATCGTTCCGGTGACGACATTCTCACCTTGCTCGATGTTCAGCCGGGTGATGATGCCGTCCATCGGTGCGTCGATGATCACCTGGGTGAGGTCGTAGCGCGATTGCTCCAGCTGCGCCTCGATGCGCTTGACCTCCTGGTCGCGCACCTCGACCGTACGCTCGGCGCGAGCGACGTTCTGTACGGCGTCGTCGTAAAGCTCTCTCGAAAGAAGGTCCTGCCGGAATAGCCCTTCGCGGCGGTCGAGCACCTGGCGGGCGTACTGCAGATCCTCCTGCGCCAGGCGTACCTGGGTCAGTGCCGACTGCCGGCTCGCCTCCATCTGGTCAACGGTGCTCTGCAGGCGCTGCGGATCGACCTCGAGGAGGAAATCACCGGCGCTGACCACCTGGCCCTCTTCGACATCGAGGCGGGTCACCCGGCCCATGACGTTGGACGAGATGTCGACCTCACGTGCAGGCCGAATGGCGCCCGAACCGGACACCGTCGCCGTCAGGTCGCGGAACTCGGCGTTCTCGACCTGTACCTCCGGAGCATCCGTTTCGCGCCACCAGACGTTGGCCGCGATACCGGCGCCGGCGACGCTCACGATGACGAGCGCGATGAGGATCTTTTTCACAGACATAGGACTACCTCGCGGGTCGTCTGGGCGGGGCTTCGGTCACCGGGGAGAGCGGCGGAGGTGCGACCGAAGAACCCGTGAATTCTATCATGCGTTCCGTCGTTCGGGTTGTGCCGCCAAGGGCCGCAATCTGCGCCGCATTTCGTCGATTGAATGGTCCAATACCGGCGGGTGAGTCGCAATCGAGCGCCGCTGGACGGGCCGTTACCGGTGCGAGTGGGCTCTTGACGGTGGTGAGTGGCGGCCGGTGTGCGGCGAGAAGGGCCGCGAGTGGCTCCCCGAGACACCGCAAGAGGCACCCGAGATGCTGCGAAGCTCCCCCAGGTGCGCCGAGCGGCTCCCTGAGCCCCATTCCGGGGCCAAACCCCACACTCCCTGACGATGGCCTGCTAGAATCCGTCTCAGGCGCCCGCGCACAGGCGCCGATGGCCCTCCCGAGACGTGCACGACGAGGTGGAGGCGGTTCGGTGGATCCGTTCACGAGTCCGGAGCCGGTCGCGAGCTCGCGGCGCGATCACCGCGGACCGGTCCTGGTAGCGGTGCTCATACTGGTGCTGCTGGCCGTGACCATCGGCGGTAGCGCCCTGTGGCGGCCGGAACCGGTCAGCCGCGTGACGCTGCAGCTCGGTGGATCGACTCCGGTCGGCCTGGAGACCGACGCGCCCGACGAGACGATCGCTCGGGTGATGGATGCGGTCGGCCCGACGGTGGCTTTCCTGCTGGTGCCGGGAACGGGACCCGGACCCGGAAGGAGCGGCTCCGGGGTGGTCGTGCACGAGGCTGGATTCGTCGTCACCAACGCCCACGTCGTCGAGGGCGCCGACACGCTGACGGTCGCGTTCGACGACGGATCCCAGTACGAGGCCACGGTGTTCGGCGTCGACGCGAGCACCGACCTGGCGGTGGTCAAGCTCCGAACCAGCGAGCCCGTGCGCCCGGCGGCGCTGGGTGATTCGGATGCCCTCCAGGTGGGCGAGTTCGTGCTGGCGCTCGGAGCGCCCTTCGGGCTGGCGGCGTCGGTAACCAGCGGGATCGTCAGCGGTCTGCACCGGGACGGCCTGGGCATTGCGCAATACGAGGATTTCATCGTTACCGACGCGCCGATCAACCGGGGCAACTCCGGCGGCCCGTTGGTCAACTTGCGCGGTGAGGTCATCGGGATCAACACGGCGATCATCGCCGGCGAAGACGACACCCGCCGCGGTCCGGGCGGGTTCTCGGGTGTGGGCTTCGCGATTCCCGTGAACGTAATGCGGGTCGTCGCCCAGCGGCTGATCGGGGACGGCGGGCTCGAGTCGGCGGACGGCCCGACGGCGGACGCGGCGCCCCTCGCGGGTTCTTTCACGGTGCGCACGGTAGCCGGCCCGGCGTCACCCATGCGACGCGTGGCCGAAGATCTGGACGGGTCGTTGGCCTTCCTGCAGAGCTTCGATGCGAGCGGCTATTCGGCCGGCGTCGGCACCGGCTTCGTCATCTCCAGCGATATCGGCAACGTGCTGCTGACGAACCAGCACGTCGTCCAGAACGAGACGTACCTTTCCGTCTTCTTCACCACCGGCGGCCCCGGTGTTCCCGGCAAGGTGCTGGCTGCCAACGACGCGCTCGATCTTGCGGTCGTGAGCTTTCCCGGCGCCGATCAGCGGGTCCCTCTGCCGGTGACCGGCTCGGCCGAGGTAGCGATCGGAGATTCGATCGTTGCCTGGGCGGCGCGGTTGTCGGAAGACGGCTCACCGAAGGCGGTGGCGAACGCCGGCGACGTGACCGACAAGGGACTCTACATCCGCCGTATCGCGGCGCGCGCCACCCTCACGGAGACCAGTGCCGCGGTCGAGCGCGGCGACTCCGGCGGCCCCGTACTGGACGCGAACGGGAGCGTCGTCGCGGTCATCGTCGGCCAGGACATCGAGGAATCGCCCGGTGCCGGTGGTCGTCGCAGTCTGGCGATCGAGCTGTATCTCGACAAGAACCTGGCGGAGATCCTCGACGCCGCGGCGAACCCCGGTTTCAACGTCGGCGCGCGGATCGGGTTTCCCGACAACTACTACGTCTTCGTGACCCTCGTCGATCCCGACGGCCCGCTTGGCGAGGCCGGCTTCCAAAACCTCGACCGCGTTGTCTCGATTGGCGGAGACCCGATCGGGGACACGGACGCCGACCGGCGGGCGGCATGGCGTGCTTTCACACGCCTTCCGGGCGGCACGAAGGTCGAAATCGTGATCGAACGACGCCCCTCTCCCGGGGAGCCGCACGAGCGGCAGACCATCGAATTCACCGTGCCTCCTCGGTAGTGTCTTGAACCGCGACAAGCTTCGCCTGGCGTTGATCGGCTCGAGCGTCATTGCCGCGGCGCTCTCGATCTGGTTCGGTATCCCACGCTTCCAGAGCTGGAACACGCCCCGGCTCCAGCGGGTGTGGGTGGTGTCGTCGACCCTGGGTGACGAGATGGCCTCTGCGGCTCCGAAGGACGTCCTCGCCGGCTCGCCCGTCAGCCTCTATGCCGTGGTGGAGACCACCCGCCGCGGACGGCGTGCCTTCTACGGGCCGGTGGACCGCATTCGGCTCGGCGACGAGGGCGCCGAGGTTGTGGAGGTCGAGCCCTGGAGCTCCTGGTGGAATGCGTTGGAGATCCTCTGGTTCAAGGTCGAGCCGATCTACGGCTTCTACAACGAGAACTTCGAGACCGATTTCGACCCGTCCACGATCACCTACAGCGAGACCTTCCTGCTCGATTGGGGGTTCCGCGATCAGCATGCCGCGGACATCCGGCCCACCGGCGACGCGTACCCGCGGTTGGATGTCGGCACCATGCGCTTCAAGGCCCAGGCCGTGGTCCGGGACCTCAGCGACCGGGTGCTCGACGAGGCTGTCTCGCCGGGGCCCGGGGGCGTTCACGCCGCCGGTGTCGACGAGCAGCCCCATCGGGTGACGGTGCGCGCGAGCGCCGATGTCCTGGGCGTGTTGCAAGGCTACTGCGGCTTGCCGTACGTGCCCCTGAGCCCCGCTCCGGCCGGGCAGCATCCGACGGCTCGCTTCATCGGCGGAACGATCCTCGACTTCTGGATCGCAACCCGTCGCGGCCTGGGCAGCGAGCAGATGGAGTTCTTCGACTGGCAGCAGCTCCCGGACGTGGCGGAGATCGTCGTTGCGGACATGTTCCTCGGCGACGACGGAATCTACTATCACACCGACGATCCGCAGAGGCCCGTGACGTTCGACGAGGTCGCCGTCGGCGACCTCCTGTCGATCGAGGACCACGTCGGCGTGCTGTACCAGGATCGCGGTCCCGGCGGGCCGGGCGACGGAGTCCTGGGCGCGAGCGATCGGCTGCTGGGCGGCTATTTCGAGCCGCTGCGTGACATGACGTTGGAGGAGGCCTTTCTCTCGGGGATCACGGTCTATCGCATCCCGTTGGACGGGGCGCTTCTCGCCGACGGTGACCGGGTGCCGTGACCGCTGGTCACCGGGAGGTCGATCACACCGCGGATCAGGGCTTCGAGATCTGGGCGCCGACGCCCGAGGAACTGTTCGCCGAGGGTGTTCTGGCGCTGGCCGACGTATGCTACGACCGCGCGGCGGTGCGGCCGCGAGAGCAGCGGCGAATCGTTGTCGCGGGTGACGATCGCGAAGAGTTGCTGGTGCGCTGGCTGCAGGATGTGTACTTGATACTGGAGGCGGAGATGTGGCTGACGGCGGCGGCGTCCGACGTCGTTGTTCGGGAGGGCGGAGTGTCCGGCGCCCTGAGGGGCGAACCCTTCGACCGTGCCCGCCACACGATCCATACCGAGATCAAGGCGATTACCTATCACGGGCTCGCCGTGCGGCGCGAGGAGGCCCTGTGGCGGGCAACAGTGGTGGTCGATGTCTGATCGGCGCTCGCGTCGGGGCGGGCGCAGCCGAAGGGGCGGAAGAGAGCGCGCCCGTCCCGCCGGGCGAACGGTGCCGCCGCCGGCGGTCGAGCTTCGTCGCATCGACGAGTTCAGCTGGGAGATCCCACGTCGCGACGGCATGCGGGTGCCGGGAAGGATCTTCGCGAGCGAACCGATGATGCGGGACATCGCGGGTGATCAGAGCGCCCAGCAGGTGGCCAACGTCGCCTACTTGCCCGGTATCGTCGGCGCGTCGCTGGCGATGCCCGACATCCACTGGGGATACGGCTTCCCCATCGGTGGCGTTGCGGCGACGGACCCGGACGATGACGGGGTCATCTCGCCGGGCGGCGTCGGCTACGACATCAACTGCGGCGTGCGGGTGCTCCGGACGGAGCTCAAGCGCAGCGACGTGGAAGAAGGGATGCCGCGCCTGATGGACGCGCTGTTCGGTGCCGTGCCGACGGGCGTCGGTTCCGCCAACGCGATCAAGCCCCTGTCGGTCGCGGAGATGAACCGGGTGCTGGAAGAAGGCGCCGCCCACGTCGTCGGCGATCGCGGTATGGGCACGGAACACGACCTGATGCACACCGAGGAGAACGGGCGCCTGGCGGGAGCGAACCCCGAGGATGTTTCCGACCGTGCGATCGAGCGCGGCCGGCGCCAGCTCGGAACACTGGGTTCGGGAAACCATTTCCTCGAGGTCGGCGTCGCCGATCGGATCTACCGGCGCGACGCCGCCGACGCGTTGGAGGTCGAAGAGGACACCGTCTGTGTGTTGATCCACTGCGGCTCGCGCGGGCTCGGCTACCAGGTTTGCGCCGACTACCTGTCGGTGATGAACCGGGCCGTGGGCAAGTACGGCATCGATCTCCCCGACCGGCAGCTCTGCTGTGCGCCGCTGGATTCCGACGAAGGGCGTGCATATATCGGGGCGATGGCGTGCGCCGCGAACTACGCCTGGGCCAACCGGCAGACCATCACCGAGCTGGCCCGCGGTTGTTTCATGCAGGTGTTCGACATCGGTCCGCGCGATCTGGGCATGCGCTTGATCTACGACGTGTGTCACAACGTGGCGAAGTTCGAGGAGCACGAGGTCGATGGGCAAACCAAGCGGCTGTGCGTGCACCGAAAAGGGGCGACGCGCGCCTTTCCCGCCGGCGACTCGCGCATTCCCACGTCGCTGCGAGACATCGGTCAGCCGGTGCTGGTTCCGGGCGACATGGGCCGGTATTCGTATGTCTTGATCGGTGCCCCCGGGGCCATGGCGAAGACATTCGGTTCGACCTGCCACGGCGCCGGTCGGCGGATGAGCCGGGCGCAGGCAAAGCGCGAGAGCCGCGGGCGCGACATCTTCGGCGAGATGCGGGATCGTGGCGTCACCGTGCGGGCGGCCGGCAAGCGCACGGTCGCCGAAGAGATGCCGTACGCTTACAAGGATGTCGCCGACGTCGTCGAGGTGATGGCGGGCGCCGGCGTTTCGGACAAGGTGTTCCGGCTCCGACCGATGGGCGTGATCAAGGGGTAACGGGCACGAACGAGGAGAAGGCTGGCATGGTCGAGGTGAGCTCCGCAGCGGGGCGGCCGATGTTCGAAGGAGACAGACCCTCCGGGCCGATCCGGGCGCCGCGGGGCACCGATCGTCGCTGCTCCACCTGGGACACGGAAGCGGCGATGCGGATGATGATGAACAACCTCGACCCGCAGGTAGCCGTCGACTGGCAGAACCTCGTCGTGTACGGCGGCAGCGGTCGGGCCGCCCGCAACTGGAAGTGCTACCGGCAGATCGTCGCGGCGCTCGAGTCACTCGCTCCCGACGAGACGCTGTGCGTGCAGTCCGGAAAGCCCGTGTACGTCGCCCGGACGTTCGAGCATGCCCCGCGGGTGCTCATCGCCAACTCCAACCTGGTGCCCCACTGGGCGACGCAGGACGAGTTCGATCGGCTCGATGCCCTGGGCCTGATGATGTACGGGCAGATGACCGCCGGGTCGTGGATCTACATCGGTACCCAGGGGATCCTGCAGGGAACCTACGAGACCTTCGCTTCGCTGGCGCGGCGCGAGTTCGATGCCGACGATCTGGAGGGTCGCTTCGTCCTCACCGGCGGCATGGGGGGCATGAGCGGCGCCCAGCCGCTGGCCGGGACGATGGCGGGCGCCGCCATCCTGATCGTCGAGGTACGGGCCGAGCGCATCGCCCGCAAGGTCGAGGAAGGCTACTGCGATCGCATGAGCGAGAACCTCGACGAGGCGCTCGGCTGGATCGACGAGGCCAAGCAATCTCGGCAGGCACTCTCCGTAGGCCTGGTGGGGAACGCGGCGGACGTGTTCGGCGAGCTCGCCGCCCGCGGCATCGCGCCGGACGTCGTCACCGATCAAACGTCGGCGCACGACCTGCTCGACTACGTGCCTTCGGGTGACCTCGACGAGCTCGACGCGTTGCGCCGCGACGACCCGGAGGAGTACAAGCGCCGCTCCGTGCAGACGATCATGCGACACACCCAGGCGATCATCGACCTACAATCGCACGGCGCCGTCTGCTTCGACTACGGCAACAACCTGCGCGGCCAGGCCGAGGCCGGCGGGCTGACGGTGCGCGACGGCGAGGGCAGCTTCCTTTTTCCCGGGTTCGTTCCGGCCTACATCCGGCCGCTGTTTTGCGAGGGGAAGGGCCCCTTCCGCTGGGCCTGCCTGTCGGGCGACGAGGGCGACCTTGCGGCGCTCGACGACGAGCTGCTGCGGGTGTTTCCCGACGACCCGGTGCTGCACCGCTGGGTGAGGATGGCGCGCGAGCGCGTGCCCCAACTCGGTCTGCCGTCGCGCATCTGCTGGCTGGGTTACGGCGACCGCGCTCGCTTCGGCCAGGCGATGAACCGGTTGATCGCCGACGGCAAGGTGTCGGCGCCCGTCGCCATCGGACGAGACCATCTGGACTGCGGCTCCGTGGCCTCGCCGAACCGCGAGACCGAGGCGATGCGTGACGGCTCCGACGCGGTAGCGGATTGGCCGCTGCTGAACTTCGGCCTGAACGCGGTGTCCGGCGCGTCCTGGGTGTCGTTCCATCATGGCGGCGGTGTCGGCATGGGCTACTCCCTGCACGCCGGCATGGTGGTTGTCGCGGACGGCACCGAGGGGCGGGGCGAACGGCTCGACCGGGTGCTCACCGCCGACCCCGGCATTGGGGTGGCGCGCCACGCCGATGCCGGCTATGTCGAGGCGATCGACGCCGCGGCCCGTCACGACGTGAAGCTGCCCTCCAGCCCGGGCGGCGACCGTTGACCGACGAGCGCGCCGATAGCGCCGGCGGCGAGAAGCCCCACGCGACGCTGGTCGTCACCGGCATCCGGTCGTGTCTGACCATGGCCGGCACGGAGGACGGCCCGGCGGCCGGGCCCGAGCAGGAGAACGTCGGCGAGCTGCGTGACGCCGCCATCGCGGCGCGGGGAGACGAGCTCGTGTACGTCGGCCCGGCCAACAAGATGCCCGCGGCGGTTCGTGTCGCGGCCGATGCGGTCCACGTCGATGCCGGCGGGGGGCTGGCACTGCCCGGATTCGTCGACTGCCACACGCACCTGGTGTTCGCCGGCTGGCGCGCGGGCGAGCTCGGCCAGCGCATCGCCGGGGCAAGCTACCAGCAGATCCTGGCGGCCGGCGGCGGCATCCTCAGCACCGTCGCCGCTACCCGTGAGGCCGGTGAGGAAGCTCTGACCGAGCGCGCCCGCAACCGGCTCGAGCACATGATCTGTTGCGGAACGACGACCGTCGAGGCGAAGAGCGGGTACGGATTGACGCTGGCGGACGAGGCCAAGCTGTTGCGCGTCGCCCGGCGGCTGGACGGTGTCGGGCCGTGGGATGTCATACCGACGCTGCTCGGGGCCCACGCCCTACCGGGCGAGTTGGCCGAGGATCGTGACGGCTACGTGGCCCTGGTCGAGGAGATGATCGACACCTTGGCCGACCGGGCCGCCTACGTCGACGCGTTCTGCGAGATCGGGGCGTTCACCGGGAGGGAGTGCCGCCAGGTATTGCAGAAGGGGAGAGACGCCGGCCTGGGCGTGAAGCTCCACGCCGACCAGCTCTCGGACAGCGGCGGTGCCATGCTGGCCGCCGAGCTTGGCGCCGTCTCCGCCGATCACCTCGACTTCGTTTCCGTCGAAGGTATGGCCGCGCTCGCCGAGGCCGGCGTCATCGGGGTGCTTCTCCCGAGCGTCCCGCTGTACGTCGGCGCCCGCCGTCAGGCTCCCGCGGCCCGCCTGCAGTCCGCCGGCGTCCCTCTGGCGTTGGCAACGGACTTCAACCCCGGGACCTCGCCAATCGACTCCATGGGAGTCATTGTCGCGCTCGCCTGCCTGGCGATGCGCATGAGCCCCGCCGCGGCCCTGGTAGCCGCAACCCGCAACGCTGCGTACGCCGTCGGACGCGGCGGCAGGGTAGGGACCCTCGAGCCGGGCAAGCAGGCGGACCTGCAGGTCTACCCGGCCGACGAGTACGCCGAGCTGCCCTATCGCTTCGGGCAGCTGATGCCCTCGATCGTGGTCAAGAACGGTCGGGTGGTGGCAACCGAGGGGGAGTTTCGGGCCGGGTAGCTTGGCGGCTTTCTTTCCGGAGGGGCCGCGTGGGGGACGGGGGCCTCTCGGGTGGCAGGAGCCGGGTGGGGACCCGAACGTTTCCCCTCGCTCTCCTGCAGCCCGAAGCTCGGAGTCCCCTGTCCCTTACATCTGATAGAGCATCAAATAGACGACCACACCGGTAATCGACACATAGAGCCAAATCGGAAACGTCCACCGGGCCAGCTTGGCGTGCGCCTCGAAGCGTTCCTTCCACGCCCGCCATAGCGTCACCAGAGCCATCGGCGGGACGAGCGCCGCGAGCACGATGTGGGTGATCAGGATGAAGAAGTAGATCGGCCGCACGATTCCGGTCCCGGTGAACGGTCGCGAGCCGGCGTAGTAGTGGTAGATCAGGTACGAGGCAAGGAAGGCGACCGAGCAGGCGAAGGCGGCCAGCATGCAGGCTTTGTGTGCGTCGATGCGGCGCCTTCGGATCATGACGTAGCCGCTGACGAGAAAGACCGTGCCGATCGCATTGAGGCTGGCGTTGAGCGTCGGGAGGGAGTGGACCCAGTCTGGCATAAGCTGCTAGCTCACCGGGAGGCGGAAGGCGACGAGCATGCCCATGAGCACCGTCAGGTAGACGAGGGATCCGAGGAACACCCAGCGCTCGCGGCCGACGCCGAGCGCGAGCAAGGCCCACACGGTGACGGCGAAGAAGGTCACGCCGAGCACGAGGCTGCCCCAGAGGTAAACCGGGGAGGCGAAACCGAGGGTTGCGGGGAGTACGCCGAGCGGGATCAGCAGCAGGGCGTAGGCGGCGGAGAGGGCGCCGGTCGCGGCGCCGTCCGGATCGCGCACGCCGAGCATCGGATAGCCGCCGCGGGCGTAGTCCTCGCGGAACGTGCGCGAGATGGCGAAGAAGTGGGGGATCTGCCAGACGAAGATGATGCCGAACAACGACCACGCCGCCGGATCCACCGCGCCGCGGGCGGCGGCCCATCCGACAAGGGGTGGGATGGCCCCGGGGACGGCGCCGATCAGCGTGCACGCCGACGTGTGCTGCTTCAGCGGCGTGTAGACGAAGACGTAGGAGACCCACGCCACCAGCGCGGTGATCCCCGCGGCGGGTGTGACCGCGAAGCTGAGCAGCGCCAGCCCGAGGGCCGAGATCAAGCTACCGAACAGCAGGGCCGCTGTGGGCGTGAGTCGTCCGGCGGGCAACGGTCGCCGGCGCGTGCGCCGCATGAGGGCATCGACGTCCCGCTCCCAGTACTGGTTGAGGGCGTTGCCGCCGCCGACGACGCCGATCATCCCGAGGATCATCAGCAGGCCGGCGAGGCCATCGACGTCATCGGGTGATCCGGCGTAGAAGCCCACCGCGGCGGTGGCGATGACGAGCGCGGTCAGGCGGGGCTTTGCCAACTCGAGATAGTCGGCGAAGCGGGAACCTTCCTGGCGATCGGCCGCGGGGGCCGTGCTCATTGCCACGCCTCGTTCGCGGTGGCTTGGTTCACCGTGGGGTTCCTTGCGGCACGGGATCGGCGTCGAAACCGGCGTCGAATTCGGCCGTGCCGCCCGAGAGGGCTTCACCCCGGGGGCCTCGAGGCACCCCGGGGTGAAGAGAACTGCGGAATTGTTCAGCTACCGAAGTCGAAGCTGATCTCGGCGGTGCCGTTGGCGGCCACCGTGACGTTCTGCTCCTGCTCGCCCAGGCTCTCGTGCCAGGCGCCGATGACGTAGTCGCCGGCGGGCAGGTTGGCGATCGTGAAGCCACCGTCTTCCGCCGTGACGGCGAAGTACGGATGCTCGACCACGCCGATGAACGCCTGCATCCAGGGATGCACGTCGCACTTGACGGGGATCATGATCTCGGCGCTGCCGAAGGTTTGGTCCGTCGTCATGCCGCGGACGGGCTGGGCGAAGTTGAAGCTCGGGTTGCCCGAAGCGGTCGGCTGTGCGTTGACGTTGTGCAGCGTGTCGTCATTGTTGACGATCGTCACCGTCTGATTCGTCTGCACGCCGATCATGTGCGGATCGTACATGCAGCCGGATTGCTCGAGCTGCACGGCGCCGCTGGCGCCGGTGAACGTCTGGCCCTCGAGGCCGCTCTTCACGTACACGAAGACGTAGCGGAGCGTGCCGTTGTCGTTGACGACCAGGCGCTGCGAGAGCGTCTCGGAACCGGCATGCGCCGTGACGCAGAACGGGTCGGCCGCCATTTGCAGCACCTGCGCCTCGGGGGCTGCACCGCTGAAGGTGATGCTGCCCTGAATCGTGCCCGGATCCGTGATCGATGCCGGGTCGATGGCGCCGGCTGCGGCCGGCGCGGAGCCACCTGCGGTCCCAGCGCTGGAATCTCCACCGCTGGCAGGGGCGTCGCCGCCGCCGCCGCAGGCGGCCAACGAGACCGCCGCGAAAACGGCCAGGGTGGCCGTGAGGTTCTTCTTCTGCATCGTTGCTTCCTCCAATGGCCCGAGGCGGCGGGGATCGCCGTGTCTCGGAAGGTGATCGAAACGACTAACGCCGTCGGGGGCGATTTTCAATCGATCGGTCGTAGCGGAATCTACGCGTTCATGCCCGAGTGAGGGTGTGGAAATCGACGAGGCGAACGCCGCGTGTGAAGCTCCTATTGTCCCAGCGACATGATGTATGCCGCAAGCGCCTCGATCTGCGCCCGCGTATTGCCGTCCAGGACGTCGGTCATGTAGCTGGGAGCGTCCGGGTCGGGCCAATACTGCGGCATGTTGGTTCCCGGGAAGATCGCCTGCGGGTTGGTGATCCAGTCCTGCAACCACTCGAATCGTAACCGATCCGCGGCCATCGCGAGATCCGGAGCCCACTGATCGGGCGTAGTTCCAGCCGGGCTCACTCCCCCCTGCACGTGGCAGCGGAAACACTGGAGCTGCCCGTTGGCGAGCGTATCCCCAGCCTGGACCATCTCGCGCGGATACTCGTGCGCGACGGTGAACTTCTGGTCGAACGGGTAGGAGGCATCGTCAATCGCCGAGAAATATGCCGTCAGAGCGTTCAGCTCGGTGTCGTCGAAGCCGAAGGACGGCATGCGCACGTCGAGCCACGGGCGGACCTCGGTCGGTTCGTTCAGGAAGCGCCACAGCCAGTCGGGCTGGGTCTTCGCACCTTGCGTGTTCAGGTTGGGCGGTGCGTACGCGGCGGCGACGGCGGCGTTCTCGCCCCGCTCCGCGCGCAGCGCGATGATCGGAGTTTCGATGGCGCCGCCGCGGCCCTCGATGATGTGGCAGGCACGGCAGTTGTAGTCGTCGACGATGGCGCGGCCGGCCTCCGCGGCGACCTTTCGCGGCGTCAACTCCGGCTTGTTCTCCGGACCGATCTCCTCGTCCGTGTAGCCGAGAATGGCGACGGCGACAGCCTGGAGCTCCTCCGGCGTCAGGCCGAAGTTGGGCATGCGCGCCTTTTCCTGCGGCAGCTTGATCTTGCCGTCGTCGACGCTGCGCGGGGAGGCGAGCTTGGCGCGTAGGAAAGCGTCGCGGGTGTGTTCGATATCGAGGTAGCCGAAGTCGATCTGCGCCGTTGCCTTGCTGCCCCAGTCCGATAGCGACGTGCCGATGCGGCCGCGGTCGAGGAAGCCGTCGATGGCGTGGCACCCGTAGCAGCCGTAGCGGCCGATGAGCTGGTCGCCGAGGTATTGGCGCTTTTCTTCGTCGCCCATGGCGGCCAGAGCCGCGTCCGCATCGACGCTCGTGCGGGTGTTCTTCAAGTACTCGAGAACGACCTCATCACGCAGGGTGGCGTCGACGGCCGGGATCGTCGGGTTGTCCCATCCGTTCCGGGTCGAGCTCATCAGGTACGCGGTGACGTCGGCTGCTTCCCGCTCCGTCAAGCGGAGGCTCGGCATGGTCGTGTCCGGCCAGTAGTGGCTCGGGTTCTGCACCCAGGTGTAGATCCAGTCGGCGTTGACCTTGCTGCCGATTCCGGACAGGTTCGGCCCCTGCTGGCGGTAGCCGGTGAAGCGAGGCTCGTCCGTCGGGTAGCCGGGGGAGCCGGGCTCATCGACGATATGGCAGCCGAGGCAGCCGACCTCGTTGATCACCTGCAGGCCGTTCGCGGCATCGCCTGACGGGGCTGTCTGCAGCTCGACATCCGTCGACGAGCCGAAGATGTAGGCGACGATGGCGTCCGCCTCGACGACGTTGCGCCGCGTCCAGTACTCGTCGGAGTTGTTCGCCAGGTTGAAGAACTGCGGCATCGGCGTGTTCGGGCGGAAGTCCTTCGGGTTCATCACCCAGTTGAAGGCCCACTCGGGCGTGGTCTTCACGCCGATGCGTTCGAGGCTCGGACCGGGTCGCCGGGCGTCGTCGTAGCGATCGAGCTGGTGGCAGCCGTAGCAGCCGACGTTCTCGATGATCGACAGGCCGTACTCGAGCGTCGGTGCGTCGGGCATCCAGGTGTCGTCGACGTGGCACTTCAGGCACGAAGCCTCGGTCTCGCCGACCGGACGCATGGGCCACTCCCACAGCTCGATGTGGCCCCAGCCGAGCTCGTCTTCCCAGCGGTGCATTTCGCTTTCGTTCGTCGGCGTATGAACCGCCGAATAAAACGACGTGGCGCGGCCCTTGCCCTGGTGGCAGACGGTGCAGCCGTACTCGCCCGCCGGGTGAACCGACGTGTCGGCAACGAACAGATCCAGACGCGGATGGCTGCTGAAGGGCTGCGACTGCTCGGCGTAGGCGTCTGCGGCGATGCCCAGGTGGCAACTCTGGCAGCGGTCGACGCGGGGGGCCTCGGCGAAGTTCAGATCCAGCGTCAGGTCGTTCATCACCGCCTGACGGATTCGCAGCGACGGGTTCAAGGCGTCCAGCATGGGGGCGTTGCGGACCGCCCACGCGAAACCGAAGCGGAGCGACTCGAGCCGCGCCGTGAGCCGATCGATCTCCCGATTCAGCGACGTCAGGCCGGTTTCGGCCGCGGTCAGGTCGGCGCGCAGTGTGTCGATTTCCGCCTGGGTGCTCTCCGACTGGATCGTCAGGTCCTCGACCAGGGCGTCGGTCTCGGCGACGCGTGCTTCGGCCTCCGCCAGGGCGGCCTGTTCGCCAGAGGCGTCACCACCGTGCTGCAGGGCTTCTTCGTACTCCCACCGCCGCGTATCGAAGATCGAGCGGGCGAAGCGGAACTCCTGCGTCGCCAGGTCGAGATCCGTCTGGATGTCGGCGAATTGCGATTCGAGCGTCGCGATCTGGTCCTGCTGTCCGGCCAGCGCCTGCTCCGCGGTCTCACGCTGTTGCTGCAGCTGGGCCAGCTGCTGCTGGTCGATCGCCGCCGCCGTGTCGTCGAGTTGCCGCTGCGTGACCTCCTGCTCGATCACCTGGAAGCGTCGCTGGTATCGCTTCCATTCGCGGGCATAGTCGTCCCAGATCATCCACACGACCGAAAGCAGACAGCTGACGGCGACCACGGCGAAGATGATGTTGAGCTTGTCGATATCGCGCGCGTAAACGCCCTTGCGCTTAGCCATCGGCAGCCTCGTTGCGTGTTGTGAGATCTCGGATCGAGTTCATGTCAGATGTTGAAGAAGAATTCCGGAATGGCGACGAAGTACTTCAGGTTGAGCGTCCACCGCAGGTACATCTTGATGGGCACCAGCAGCATCCAGAGCATCAGATGCGAGCCGATGGCATAGGGAAGCAGTCCCATCTGCACGTAGAACTTCTTCCACGAGGTCTTCGCCAACCAGACGGGGAGGGCGACGAAATAGGCCCCCAGCAACAGCAGCCCGAAGATCTCCCGGATCAGCCAGAAGCCGGGTAGGCCGACCCCGAGCCCTCGCGCCCAGATGATCTCCGACAGGTTGACGTTGGTCAGCGGTACGACCTTGTGCAGGTCCCAGTACTCGTACGGGCCGTAGAAGTTCCAGTTCGGACCGCGGAGAAACGTTCCCTGGAACACCAGAAGCACCCACAGGATGATGAAGCCGAACAGGAAGATGAAGATCTCGTGCTTCCGTTCGGCGAAGGTGTAGTAGCCGTTGCCCTTGGGGTTGGGATCGATATACGGGATGGCCACCAGCCCCACAATAATGAACGTCGGGATGACTACGCCGGCCAGCCAGGGATCGAAATAGACGAGGATCTCCTGCAACCCGAGGAAGTACCAGGGCGCCTTCGACGGGTTCGGCGTCAACTGCGGGTTGGCGGGCTCCTCGAGCGGCGCCGGAATCATGATCGACCAGGCGACAAGCAGGACGCTGGCGATCAGCAGGCAGAGCATCTCGGTGTAGACGAGATCGGGCCAGACGAAGACTTTTTCTTCCTCTTCCGGCTCCGCTTCCCATACCGGGCGACCTTCCTCGACACGCTCGTCGTTTTCGACGCCTTTCTTCATGGCCAGCCAGGTGAAGAAGACGACGAACCAGAGCATGAAGGAGATCGGCACGTTGTCCGGTCGCTTGAACTGGATCCAGAAGTTCTCTTCCATCGCCGAGAGGGCGAAGAAGACGATCGGAAAGCCCAGGATCAGCGCGCTCATGATCTTGTTCTGCGTGCAGAACTTGCGGTACTTGCAGAAGCCCCACAGCGCCAGGATCGAGAGGGCCAGCAGCACCTCCGGGCGGAAGAAGAAGTTCAGGAAGCTCTGAATGCTTTCCACTGCGTACTCCTCCTAGAGAGCCAGCGGCCCGCCCTTACCGGGGCCGGAGATGCCGCCGTCACGCCGGACACGCCAGAAATGGACGGCGAGAAGCATGACGAAGATGAACGGGATGCCGATGCAGTGGAGCACGTAGAAGCGCAGCAACGCCCCCTCGCCGACGAATCTACCCGCGAGCAAGACGAAACGCATGTCGGAGCCGGCCGTAATCAGCGGAACGTCGCCGATCGCCATCAACTGCGCACCCGGACCCTCGACGCCGATACCGGGTGAGGCCCGCGCCATGTTCGAGCCGACGGTGACCGCCCACATGGCGAGCTGGTCCCAGGGCAACAGGTAACCGGTGAACGAGAACAGCAGGGTGAGGACCAGCAGGACCACGCCGACGACCCAGTTGAATTCCCGCGGCGGCTTGTAGGAGCCGGTGAGGAAGACGCGCAGCATGTGCAGCCACACCGTGATGATCATCAGGTGGGCGGCCCAGCGGTGCATCTCGCGCATCAAGCCGAGGGTCGCCGACTCCGTCAGGTCGAGCATGTCCGGGTAGGCATGCTGCGCCGTCGGCCGGTAGTAGAACATCAGCAGGATGCCGGTGACCGTCAGGACGAGGAAGAGGAAGAACGACAGCCCGCCCATGCACCAGGTGTAGGAGATCCGCAGCCCCTGCTTGCGCATGCGCACCGGGTGCAGGTGGAGAAAGACGTTGGTCAGTACCACGAGCGCCCGGTTCTTCGGGTCCTTCGGCATCTTGTGGCGGAAGACGGATTTCCACGCGGGAGTGCGGGTGAAATCCGAAAACCAGGTTTTCAGGCGACTCATGGGCGAGATCTCCGTCTGGCGGGGTGTTGTGCTCCCGGGGGCCGTTACGCGTAGTTGAGAAATGAATTGGGGTCATCCCAGCCGCCCTGCTCGTAGAGGAACTTCTGGGACTTGTCCACCTCGATCTGACCGTCGTCCGCCAGCGAGATGGCGGCTCGCTCGAGAGGCCTCGGCGCCGGGCCCTCGAAGTTGATGCCGGTCATGTAGAAACCGCTTCCGTGGCAGGGGCACTTGAACTTGGCTTCGTTGGCGAGCCAGTTCGGCGTGCAGCCGAGATGCGTGCAGACCGTGATCAGGGCGTAGAAGCCCTGGTCGGAGCGCACCACCCAGACGCCGTAGCGATCCTTGAACTGGGTCGAGACGGCGCCGATCTGGAAATCGTCGGGAAAGCCGACCTTGAACTGCTGTGGCGGCTCGTACAGGACGTTCGGGTAGAGGAAGCGGACGGTACCCGCGAGGATGCCGCCGATCGCCGCCGCGAACGAGCCCCAGGCGATGCCCAGCAGGGGGAGCGACTTGAGAAACTCGCGGCGTTCCGGCTTGTCCGGAGCGCCGGCCTTGTCGATGGTGGCTTCGCCCGTATTGTCGGCCATCTTCTCGTCTCGGTGGTTTATCGGGTGAGGCTGCTCATCGATGAGCCAGCCGGCCCAGGGAAACCAGCGCGGCTCGCGCCGTTTCACGCACGCGCGCGTCGGGGTCGTTGTCTCGGATATTGCTGAGTTCGTCCTGAAAATCCTGCAGCTGCAACATGGTGATCGCCTGGATGGCAGCCACCATGGCGTCCTGCTGCTGTTGTGCGTTGAGCTCGCCGTTGCCGATCAGGTAGTCGCGGTCGATCATACGGCGCAGCTCCTCGCGGCCGGCATCGGAGCCGAGTCGCGCCAGGGCAACCGCGGCGTTCCAACGGACTTGACCTGCGGGGTCGTTGAGGGCGATTTCGAGGGCGGAGCCGGACGTCGGGTTCCCCAATGTGCCGAGGACGTAGGCAGCGTATCCGCGCACCCCTTCGTCTTCGTCGTCGAGCATGGCAGCGACCGCCTCGGACGTGTCACTCTCGCCGGCGGCGCCGATGTTGCCGAGCGACCACAGCGACTTGAGCCGCACGTCGGCGTCGGGGTCACCGAGATGCTCGATGAGCACCGGGATCGACGATTCGTGACCGATGCGCCCCAGAGCGAGCAGCAGGTAGGCGCGAACTTGCGGGTCCGCCTCGGCGTTCGGACTCTCGAGGGTGTCGGCAATCCGCTGCGCAATGGCCGGATCTCCGTGCAGGCTCTCGTCCTGGACGAGCTTGTTGGCGAGGCCGAACGCTCCCTGCCAGGGCTCGTTGATACCGCCGCCCGTGACCTCGGCGAGATACTCGTCCACCGACTTGTCTTCGTGGGCGATGAGGCCGAACAGCAGGAAGACGCCGACCGCGGCGAACACCAGGAGCATGGGCACGATGAAAAAACCGAGGGCGACCCGGAGGGAACTCGCGGAGTCGTCACCGTCTTCCGGACGCTCGATGTCATCCAGCGCACTTGTCTCGTTCATCGTCTTGTCGGAGTGCCTGCCCAGAGGGAAAACTACTGGACACCCCTACGGCTGTCAATCCGCCCGGAAGCCCCGAAAAATCTGCGTTTTCGAGCGGCGGCCGGCTCGCCCTTCCGCCCGCGTTCGGCGCGCCGGAGGGGGTCAAACACGCGCACGCGGGTTTCCTCCCCTGTTATCGAGTGTGGTCGGAATCCGGCTCAGTCTCAAGCTGCTCGAGGCCCATCTCTTGGCGTGCCTCGCGCCGGAATCGATCGGCCAGAAGGGGGTCGTGTGCGCGGTGGGCGGGGTTATGGGTGAAACCGCGGTGGATCGCGTCGCAGGCGTAGCAAACGGTGATCTCGGGGACGAAATGATAGAGGCCGTAATCGATCCCCATGCAGGCGACCAGGCTGAGGCCGTACGTCCACGGTGACAGGACGGCGCCGATGATCACGATCAGCAGGCCGAGCTTACGATTGAAGTCCTTCTGCGTGAACAGCTTGTCGGAGCCGCACGACAGGCAGACCTCCAGCGGATCGAGCGGCTCCCCCGCGTCGTTGTGCCCGGCGGGCGTCATCGGCCGGTGGTGCGAGCAGTGGGCGCAGGCGAGCTCCTGGTGGGTCGTGCCGTTGACGAAGTCGTGCTGGTTCGGACGCTCGCAAGCGTCGCATCGCCAATCCAGGCTATATCTCATGCGGATGCGGCCTCAGTAGGGCTGTCCGGTGACGAGTGACAGGTAGATCGAGATCGTCTCGCCAAAAAGAACGAAGACGACCGCCGCGTAGAGGATGCCGGTGGCCGACTGGATCGAGCGAATCTCGACGGTTTTCCAGGTCATCCAGGCGAGGCCGATGGGCGCGAGAACGCCGAGGAACCCGCGCATGGCGACGAACAGCGCGTTGCCGAGGGTGAAGGCGCGCAGCAGGCCGCCATCCATTGTGGTCCAGCTCGTCCAGTGGAAGGCGACGATGGCCGCGAGAGATACCAGCAGAGCCGCCTGGGTGATCGTGAACAACACCAGGACGCGTTGCAGCGGCAGGGTCGGCATGCGCGGCTCGATCAGATACCAGTGCGCCAGCAGCATGGCGAACAGCACCCCGCCCACCGCGGGTACGGCGCCGAGCAACCCGGCGCGGTACAGCGCCCGCCCCCCCGCCGAGATCTCGGCGGCCCCCGTGAGCACGGCCGGGTCGGTCAGAACGGCGACGACACCGGCGACGGCGGCGACGATGAGGCCGCCGAATCGCGGCTCGGTGTCGCGCTGAACGCCGACCAGGAACGCCACCGTGGCCGCGGCGGCCACCGCGTACGCGACGACGGCCACCGGGGAGAGCCCGGGCATCGTGCCGGCCGCCGGGCCGTAGCGAAGGCCGAACCCGAGCGCCAGGCAGCCCGAGCCCACCAAGAGGCTGAGGCGATAGAAGCCCGGACCCGCCGGCGAGCGCGCGATCGCCGCCGACACGAGCATGCCGACGGCGGTGTGAACGAGGAGCATGGAAACGGCAGCGGTCAACATTCCGGGAGTCTAGCAGCCCGTGGTGAAAGTGCGATCGGTCTGGTTACGAGGGAAAGAGGCCGGATGCGAGGCGCCGCGACGCAGGCGATGCCGGTGCGCATCGTCGAGGAGCGGGAACGCCGCAGACGGCCTCTTTCCCTCGTAACCCTCTGGGCGAAGGGGGGTTGCGCGCGATGACGGCGTTGGGCCTCCTCGACGATGCGCACCGGCATCGCCTGCGTCGGCCCGCCTTGTCCTCACACGCAACTCCCCTTCGCCAGACCCATCACACTTTCACCACGGGCTGCTACCAGCCCGTGGTGAAAGCGCGATTCGGTCGGCGGGCGCCCAAGGAGGCCGCTGCCGGGCGCCGTAATATGGGATCCTTCCGGCGTGTCTCGTTTCGTTCCGTGATCGCGTCGTGATCGCTTCGCCCGATCAATGAAGGGTTGCCGAGATGGATCGACTCCGCCTGTACCAGAGCCTGGCCCGGCCGGCCGAAAGCCGCATCTTGTACTACGTCATCGACGGGCTGGGCGGGCTCCCTCGAGAGCCCGGAGGCCCGACCGAGCTCGAGGCGGCTCGCACGCCGACGCTCGACCGGCTCGCGAACGAAGGCTCGACCGGGCTGATCACGCCGGTGTCCCCCGGTGTGGCGCCGGGCTCCGGCCCGGGGCACCTTGCCTTGTTCGGCTTCGACCCCCTCGAGACGACCGTGGGGCGGGGAGTGCTCGCTGCGCTCGGGGTGGGGTTCGATCTGAAGCCCGGCGACGTCGCCGCCCGGATCAACTTCTGCAGCCTCGACGGTGAAGGGAACGTCACCGACCGGCGAGCGGGCCGTATCGGCTCCGAGATCGGTGCGCCATTGGCGGAGCGACTGGACGGGATCGAGCTCGACGCCGGGGTCGAGTGCCTGGTTCGCCACGTCAAGGAATACCGCGCTTGCGTCATCTTCCGTGGCGCCGGTTTGGACGGGCGAATCGCCGATACCGACCCGCAGGCAACCGGCGTGCCGCCGCTCGAGCCGCGCGCTCTTTCGCCCGAGGCGCAGGACACTGCGGCCCTCGCGGCGACGTTCATCGCACGTGCCGGCGCGGCCCTTGCCGATCAGGACAAGGCAAACGGGGTGCTGTTGCGCGGCTTCGATTCCTACAACCCGCTGCCCGGCTTCGCCGATCTCTACGGGGTGCGGCCGGCCGCCGTTGCCGCTTATCCGATGTATCGGGGTGTCGCCCGGGCGGTCGGCATGACCGTGTTCGCAGCCGACGACACGCTCGAAAGCAGGGTGTCGCTGACCCGCGATGCACTGGCGGAGCACGACTTCGTTTTCGTTCACTTCAAGGCGACCGACAGCCGCGGCGAAGACGGCGACTTCGATGCCAAGGTCGAGCAGGTCGAGCGCGCCGACGCCTCATTGGAAGCACTGCTGGAGCTCGGCTTCCATACCGTGATGGTTACCGGTGATCACTCCACACCCGCGACGCTGCGGGCGCACTCCTGGCATCCGGTGCCGGCGTTGATCTGGGCATCGGACTGTCGGGCGAACGCATCGGCCGGCGGGTTCGGTGAGACGGCCTGTCTGACGGGGGCCCTCGGGATGATGCGCGGGATGGACCTTCTGCCGCTGGTGCTGGCGCACGCGGGCCGGCTCGGCAAGTACGGAGCCTGAGGCAGGGTTCACGGCGCCGGCGCGCGGATCATTCAGTCGGATCACCCAGTCGGATCATCCTCGAGCGACGCGAGGATCTCCGCTGCGCGGCTCAGGTCGCCCGGGCGGTTGAGGTTCAGGAGCATCTCTTCGGGATCGCCCAGGTTTGCCAGAGCCCGCCCCTCTAGCGGTACCGCGATTTCCTCCAGCATCGACTGCAAGCCGAACGCACCCGCGTCCAGTCGGGGGCGTAGTGCGGTGAGCGACTCGGCGGCGTAGGCGGCACACAGCGGGTGCCAGCCGCCGGCCGTCCGCGGGGCGGCGATCGGAGCGCCGTCTGCGACCATCGCCAGGACGGCGCGGAGCAAACGGGCGGGCACCAGCGGGACGTCGACCGCCAGGGCGATGACGGCTCGATCCCGAGCGTGGACGAGCGCCGTTTCGATGCCTGCGGCCGGGCCGGTGTCCGGCCGCAGGTCCTGCAGATGCTCGACGTCGAGCCCGTCGACCGGCGTTGCACCGATCTGGACGATCTCTGCGGCGACCCGCGACAGCGTGGCGGCGCAGCGCTCTGCGAGTGTGCGACCGCGAAGCTCGAGCGTCGCCTTGTCGCGCCCCATGCGTTGGCTCTTGCCGCCGGTAAGCAGCGCGCCCAGTGCGGCGCCGGGCACGGCGAGCTCGACGGAGTGAGCGCCTGCGGCGCCGGGCGCGGGGACCTCGATGGAATGGGCGTTCGCGCCGTCGGAAGGCGTTCTCTCCCGGCTCATCCGGCCGCCTTGAGTCCGTGGCCGGTGACGACGACGAGATCCTCGGCGGTTCCTCCGATTTGCCGCCACCCGGCGTAGGCGACCGCCCCGGTGGGCTCGGCCCATACACCGCGGGCGCACAGCGTCGACTGCGCCGTGCGGATCTCACGGTTGCCGACCACGACGACACGACCTCCCGAGGCGCCGATCGCCGCCGCGATGGCGTCTCGGCGAACGGGCTCGTTGATGGCGATGCCGTCGGCGACGGACGGCTCGTCGTCGGCTTCGACCTTCGGCGCGTCGCCGGGCATGCCCGTTTTCTCCCACAGCGGTGCGGCGGTGCGATGCTGCACGGCGACGATCTGGGGGACGGCGAGGTCGTCGAAGGCCGCTTTAAGCTCGGCGAACCCGTTCCATAGGCCGAGCACCAGCGAGCCCTGGCCGGCGGGGACGAAGACCCGGGGCGGCAGCTTCGTGCCGAAGCGCTCCCAGCATTGGAAGGCCAGCGTCTTGGTTCCCTCCAGGAAGAAGGGGTTCCAGGCGTGGCTGACGTAGGTTCCGCCGCCGTCGGCCTGCGCCGCTTCGGTCGCCCGGGGTCGAGGTCCTTCGACCTCGACGATTTCGGCGCCGAAGGCCGCCAGGGCGGCCTTCTTCGCCTCCGGCGCGGAAGCCGGTACATAGATGCGGCAACGGATCCCGACCGAGGCGGCGTAGGCGGCGAACGACCCGCCGGCATTCCCGGACGAATCTTCGATCAGCGGCGCCGGGGCGCCGGCCGCCAGTGCCCAGGCGAGCATCGTGACGATGCCGCGATCCTTGAAGGAGAGGGTCGGTTCGACGTGGGCGCAGGCGAGCGCCGGGCCGTCCGCCCGGCGGATCAAGGGGCCTCCGCCTTCGCCCAGCGTTGGCAGGACGCTGCCCTGCGGAAGCCGGATCTGATGGCGGTACCGCCAGACACCGCCGGCGTCGGGAACGATCGCCTGCGGATCGAATGCCGGTCCATCAGGCAGATCCCACGGCCCGCCGCAAGCGCACCGCCAGCCGGCCGGGACCATCGCCGGGGTGGTGGCGGCGCATCGAGAGCAGGTGAATTCGAGGCTCATCCGTAGGCGAATAGCACGCATCCGGGGGTCGTGCAACAATGCGCCAATGCTCAAGAAACCCCGGTTGTTCACCGCAGGACCCACGCCCTTGCATCCCGACGCGATGCGCGCCGCGTCCGGTGCGGTTCCGTATCACCGAACCCCGGCGTTTGCAGCGCGCTTCGAGCGGGTCCAGGTCGGATTGAAGGCCGCCTTTCGCACCGAGGCGCCGGTGGCGGTGCTGACGACCTCCGGTACCGGGGCGATGGAAGCCGCGCTCGCCAGCCTGTTTGCCGCCGGCGATCGTGTCGTGACCGTCGCCGGGGGCAAGTTCGGCGAGCGCTGGGGGGAGATCGGGCGGGCCTACGGCCTCGATGTGGTCGAGCTGACCGTCGAGCCCGGCGCCGCGGTAGCGCCGGCCGAGGTCGCCGAGCTGGTCGAGCGTTCGGCTCCGGTTCGTGGCCTGTTCCTCACCGCCAGCGAGACGTCCACCGGGACGATCTACGACGCGCGAGGCATCGCCGATGCGGTGCGCGAGGTTGCCCCCGACGTCGTCGTGGTCGTCGATGCCATCACCTCGGTGGGCGCGTTGCCGATCGCCACCGATGCGTGGGGATTCGACGCCGTCGTGGGCGGCGCACAGAAGGCTTTCATGGTGCCGCCCGGGTTGGCGTTCGTGGCCTGCTCGCCGCGCGGCTGGGACCTGGTCGCCAACGACCACGCGACGCCGCGCTATTACCTCGACCTGCGCAAGTACGCCGCCTCGGCGGAGAAATCACAAACGCCGTTCACGCCGGGGATCGGCTTGCTGCTGGCGCTCGAGGCCTCACTCGATGCCATCGACGAGGCCGGCGGGATTGCTGCGCTGGAGAACAACGCCGATCGGCTGGCACGGGCGTGCCGCGCGGCGGCCGACGAGCTCGGCCTGGAGCTGCTGTCGTCTGCTCCGAGCCCCGCCGTGACCGCCATCAAGGCGCCCCGACCCGGCGGTGGCCCCGACATCGTTGCCGCCATGAGAGATCGGCACGGGGCGCAGCTATCCGGCGGGCAGGGCGACCTCAAGCCCCACATCTTCCGCATCGGCCACATCGGCTACGTCGACGACCTCGACCTGCTCGGCGTGCTCGCCGCCCTCGAGGGGGTCCTTTCGGATCTGGGCCATCGCGTCGTTTCCGGCGCCGGGGTTGCCGCCGCCGCGCGGTCGCTCGGAGGAGATGAATGAGCGCCGCCGCACCGAAGATCCTCGTCTGCGGAACGCTCAAGGGTCGCGGCATGGACATCCTCGAGGCCGCCGGTTGTGAGGTCGATCATCAGGTGAATCGAAAGTCGGGCTCGCTCGCCGATGTCATCGAGCCGTTTGCCGGCGTCGTCGTGCACTCGTCTCACTTGATGGACGCCGAGGCCATCGCGGCGGGCAAAAACCTCCGCGTCATCGGCCGCGCCGGCGTCGGCGTGGACAACATCGACGTCGAGGCGGCGACCCGCGCCGGCGTTCTGGTGATGAACCTGCCCTGGGGCAACACGGTCACCGCCGCCGAGCACACCGTGGCGCTGATGCTCGCGCTGGCCCGCAACATCCCGCAGGCATCGGCGGCGCTGCGCGGCGGTACCTGGGATCGCAAGCCCTACCTGGGCGTCGAGCTGAAGGACAAGGCGATCGGCGTCGTCGGCTTCGGCCGGATCGGCAGGGAGGTGGCGCGGAGGGCCCAGGCCATGGAAATGAACGTCATTGCGTCGGATCCCTATATGTCCGAAAGAGTGGCGGCCGACCTCGGTATCGAGCTCGTCTCCCTGGACGAGATGCTGCCGCAGGTCGACGTGCTCACCGTGCACGTGCCCTTGAGCAAAGAGACGCATCACCTGATCGACGCCGATGCCCTGGCCCGCATGCGGCCCGGATCTCGGGTGATCAACTGCGCCCGCGGCGGCCTCATCGATGAGAAAGCCTTGCTGGCGGCATTGGAGTCCGGCCACATTGCCGGCGCCGCCTTCGACGTGTTCGAGGATGAGCCGCATGCGGATCCGGAGCTCCTCGCGCAGCCGCAGTTCATCGGCACCCCGCACCTGGGCGGTGCCACCCTCGAGGCGCAGGAGAAGATCGGCGAGGGGATCGCCCGCCAGATCGCCGACTTTCTGAGCGACGGCACCATTCACCACGCCATCAACGTGCAGGCGTTGCCGCCCGAGGAACAGCGGCCGATGCTTCCGTACATCGATCTGGCCCGCCGGCTCGGCTCGATCGTGTCGCAGTCCCACGCGGGCATCGAGGCGCTGCGGATCGAATACTCCGGCAACATCGCGTCCTTCACTACGAAGCCGTTGAGCGCCGCGGTCCTGGTGGGCTTCTTCGAGCCTCACCTCGCCGAGCAGGTCAATCCGGTCAACGTCTGGAACGTCGCCCGCGACCGCGGCATCGAAGTGGAGGAGTCGACCAGCACCGTCGGCCATGGCTACGCCAACCTCGTGCGGGTGACGGCGCGCACCGCTGCAGGGGAGCGCTCGGTCGCCGGAACCGTCTTCGACGAGGCGCGCTCACGCGTGGTGGAGCTGGAAGGTCTGCCGGTGGAGCTCGCTCCGGAAGGCCACCTGCTGATGTTCGCCAACGATGATCGACCCGGGGTGGTCGGCGCGGTCGGCCAGTTCCTCGGGGAGCACGGCATCAACATCGCCGACGTCCGCCTCGCCCGCGCCGAGGGCGCCGAGACGGCGATCGCCGTCATGACCCTCGATCAGCCGCTCGGCGACGACATGCTGCAGGAGTTCGAGTCCCTCGACGTGATCAAGTGGGCCCGGTATCTGGAGCTCTGATTCGGGGAGCTGAGCTCCGGGACACCGGACCCGGCAGCGCTGGCCGTTTTCTTGCCCGAATAGGGTCTCCGTGTAAGAATTCCGGGCATCCGGCAGGGCGCTTTTTCTCCGTTTCGGACATCGCGCCGAGCCCGTTCGTCTGCTTCCGCATTACCTGTTGGCACACTGTCCGAGGTCATCCAGGACGCTTCCGATCGCACGCCGGCCTGACGCTTGCGGCTTTGTTCGCGATGAGGCGTGGTTCCGCATCCGCTTTCGCATCGGCATCAGTTCCGCACTTGCCGGCGAGCGGCGAACTCGAGTCCGGTGAAGCCATCATCTCCAACCTGGAGTCAACGCCATGGCGCGTAACAAGGTAACCGTAGTCGGTGCCGGCCACGTCGGTGCCACCACCGGTCTGGCAATCGTCAACCGGGGATTGGCCGACGTCGTGTTGACCGACATCGTCGAGGGAATGCCGCAGGGCAAGGCGCTCGACATGATGGAGGCGACGCCGTTGATCGGGCGCGACGCCCAGATCACGGGTGCGAACAGCTACGTCGACACCCAGGGCTCCGACATCGTCGTGATCACGGCGGGCCTGGCGCGCAAGCCGGGAATGAGCCGGGACGACCTGCTGTTCAAGAACGCCGCGATCGTCGGGGGCGTGGTCGACGAGGTGGTCAAGTACTCGCCCGACTCGATCATCATCGTGGTGACGAATCCGCTCGACATCATGGCGTACCTGGCCTACAAGAAGTCGGGATTCCCGCGCGAGCGCGTTCTCGGTATGGCCGGCGTGCTCGATTCCGCCCGCTTCCGCACCTTCATCGCCATGGAGCTCGGTGTCTCCGTAGACAATACCCACGCCTTCGTGCTCGGCGGCCACGGCGACAGCATGGTGCCGCTGCCGCGCTATTCGACCGTCGCGGGCGTACCGATCACCGAGTTGATGAGCGAGGAGCAGATCAACCGCATCGTCCAGCGCACACGCCAGGGCGGTGGCGAGATCGTCAAGCTGCTGGGCGATGGGAGCGCATACTTCGCTCCCGCATGGTCGGTCGCCCAGATGGTCGAGGCCATCCTGCACGACAAGAAGGAAATCCTCCCCTGTGCAACGCTGCTGGAAGGGGAATACGGCGTCGAAGGCGCCTACGTGGGCGTGCCCGTCGTGCTCGGCGCCGGCGGCATGGAGAAGGTGTTCGAGATCGAGCTCCTCGGCGACGAGCGGGTCTCGTTCGACGATTCCGTGGCCGAGGTCAAGGAACTGATCGCCAAGATAAACGAATAGCAGGTCGCGGGCTCGTCGAGACCGCGCCGTATTTCCGGCAATGCGCCGTTTGCCGGCAATGCGTTTCATCCGGCAATGCGCCGCTAGAGGGCACTGCGTGTTTCCGCAACGCGGATTTTCCGGCACCCCGCCGTCTTCTGCCGCCCGCTATACCGTTTGGCGCCACTTTGGAGTACTACCAACGCAAGAACACCCGTGTATCCGGTAGTCCGGCGCGGGAAAATATCGAGGTGAACCATGGCTGTTGAGCGAACTCTTGCGATGATCAAGCCGGACGCCGTCCGGCGAAACCTGATCGGGAAGATCATCGCCCACTACGAAGCCGAAGGATTCGAGATCGTCGGGCTGAAGAAGCTTCGTCTGTCGCGTCAGGATGCGGAAGCTTTCTACGCCGTGCACGCCGAACGACCCTTCTACGGGAGCCTGACCGAGTTCATGAGCTCGGGCCCCATTTGCGCCCTCGTGCTGCAACGCGAGAACGCCATTGCGCACCTGCGCGAGGTGATGGGCGCGACGAATCCGGAAGAGGCGGCGGAGGGAACGATCCGCGCCCTGTACGCCGAGAGCCTCGAGGCCAACAGCGTGCACGGATCCGACGCTCCGGAGACGGCGGCGGTCGAGATCGACTTCTTCTTCGCCCAGCGGGACCTGCTCGGCTGATCCCGGCGGGCGGTCACCGATACCATTGGTGGGGCGGGGCGTCCTTGTACTCCCGCTTTCGGCGGTCATAGGGAACGCGGAGCTGGAGCGACCGCGGCATGGCGTCGTCGCACCAGTTGTCCGCCCAGGACTTGGCCGGCCACTGGCGACGGTCGTATTTGTAGGAGACCGCCAGGCGGAGCAGCCTGCTCCGGTGGCGCCAACTGGGGCGCACGACGTCGTTTTCCCAGTTCCACACGGTCCGCGTACACACTTCCAGCTCGCGTGCGAGGGACTCCTGGCTGCACCCGATGTGCAACTCCCGGAGCGTGTTGACGAACGTCGGCCAGTCGAACTCGACGACGATGCGGTTGAGCCGGCCTCTCCTCATGTAGGGGTGAGACGGCCAGGTCTCCGTTTTGTGCCGGAAAATTTCCGGAACAAAAAGCGATACTGCTCTGATTCGGGGTATGTCGTCGGGGCGCCCCTCGGGGGCGCGCTAGCTGCCGAAGCTCTTGAGGATGTCGAAGGTGATGACGACCAGCATGAGGGTCACGAGCAGGACCACGCCGACCTTCATCATGTTTTCCTTCACCTGCATCGAAAGGTCGTGGCGGGTGATTCCTTCGAACGCGAGCACCGCGATGTGGCCGCCGTCGAGCACGGGAATCGGCAGCAGGTTCAGCAGGCCGAGCTGTAGCGAGACGACCGCCATGAAGTAGAACAGCATGAACGGATCGGCGGTGCGGGCCGCGGCGCCCGAGTAGCGGGCGATCTCGATCGGCCCCGACAGGGAACGCATCGACATCCGGCCGGTGAAGAGCCGTTCGAGAATCTCGCCGACGAGCGCCGTCTGGCTGCGCATCTCGGTGAGCGCGCGCCCCATTGCCGGCACGAACGAAAAACTGATCAGCTCGGTCTCGTTCGGTGGGCGCAGGACGCCCATGGCACCGTACTCTTCCGTAACGCCACCGGCGGCCTCCCTAGTTGCCAACTCGGGGGTGACGACCATGTCGACACGCGCGCCATCGCGCTCGACCGCGATCGTCGTCTCTTGCCCGGCCCGGTCCTCGATGATCGAAGTCAGCTGCAGCCAATCGAGGATCGGAACGCCCTCGGCTTCGATGAAACGATCTCCGCGCTGTAGCCCCGCGCGCTCCGCCGGCGTGTCCTCGACGACCTCGGCGACCAGCGGCTCGATCAACGGGTAGACCTCGCCGAGCGAGCCCTGCCGTGAGGGGCCGACGGCGTCAGGCGTCGCCGAAAGCGTCATCTCGCGCCCCGCGCGCTCGACGGTCATCTCGACTTCCTGGCCGCCGGAAATGAGCACCTGGAGCTGGAACTCCTGCCAGGTCTCCACCGGATCGCCATCCATGGCGATGACCCGATCGCCGGTCAACAAACCCGCCTCGGCGGCCGGTGTGTCCGGGCCTATGAGGCCGATGTCGGCCGGCTCGTTTTGGTAAGCATCGACGGCCATTCCACGCATGAAGACCATCGTCAGGAGCACGAACGCCAGCGCCACGTTCATCAGCGGGCCGTTGAACAGGACGAAGAAACGTTGCCACTTGGGCCGGGATAAGAATTCGTCGTCGTCTCCGGTGATCTCCTCGTCCGGGTTCTCACCCTTCATCTTGACGTAACCGCCGAGCGGCAGCGCACATACGCGGTAGTCGGTGTCACCACGGCGAAATCCGAACAGCCGCGGGCCGAATCCGAGGGCGAAAACCTCGACGTAGATGCCGAAAAACTTGGCTGTGGCGAAATGCCCCAGCTCGTGCACGAAGATCATCACGCCGAGCACGAAGACGAGCGCCAATGCATTGGTAAGGAGATCGAACATGGTCCGGTAACTGTAACAGTTGGGGTTACGGAGGCGCTAACGCTGAGGTTTCGGGGAGGCTGTGGGCGCAGTGCTCCGGCCGGAACCTATTTGCCGACAAGTCGGGTGGCGGCCGCCCGGGCGCGGCGATCGGCCTCGAAGATGGCCTCGAGGCCGTCGGCGGGCTCGGTTTCGAGCGACTCGACGGCGGCGCGGACGGTCGGGAGGACGCGGTCGAAGGGTAGGGCGCCGCCCAGGAAAGCGGCCACGGCCACCTCGTCGGCGGCGTTGAGCATGGCCGGGGCGGTGCCGCCGGCCTCGAGGGCGTCGCGGGCGAGGCCGAGGGCCGGGTAACGGTCGGTCTCGGCCTCCTCGAACGTCCACGGGCCACTCGCCGGCAGGTCCAGGGCCTCGACGGAGGGGTCCCAGCGCTCGGGGTAGGAGAGGGCGTCCTGGATCGGGAGCCGCATGTCGGTCGGTCCCGCGTGGGCGATCAGGGACCCGTCGATCAGCTCGATCAGCGAGTGGACGATGCTCTGCGGGTGGATCACGACGTCGATCTTTTCCACCGGTATACCGAACAGCCAGTGGGTCTCGATGACCTCGAACCCCTTGTTCATGAGCGTCGCCGAGTCGATGGTGATCCGCGGACCCATTTTCCAGGTCGGGTGATCGAGGGCCTGCTGCGCCGTGACCCCCGCGAGTTGATCGGCATCCCAGCCGCGGAAGGGCCCGCCGCTGGCGGTGAGCACCAAGCGGCGCACGTCGCTCAGGTCGGCACCACGCAAGCACTGGTGCAGCGCGTTCGGCTCGGAATCGACCGGCAGTACGGCGGCGCCGGAAGCCCGTGCCGCCTTCATCACGATATCTCCCGCCATGACGAGAGATTCCTTGTTGGCCAGCGCCACGTCGATTCCCCGCGCCACTGCCTCGTGGGTGGCGGCCAGTCCGGGCGCGCCGACAACGGCGTTGAGCACCACGTCGGCATCGCAGCCGGAGGTGGCGTGCAAGAGACCATCGGTGCCCCAGAGGATCGTCGGGCCGCATGAATCGTCCCGCTGGGCGCCCATCTCCGCGGCATGCCGGGCGCCGATCTCCGCTGCAGGCTGCCCGGCCGTCTGCCCGGCAGGCGCAACGGCTGATTTCGGGGCAGGCGCCGATGCCAGTCTCTCGGCGAGCTCGGTGGCCGAAGCTTCGGTGGCGACCGATACGAGGAGCGGGCGGAACCGTCGCACCTGCTCGGCGAGCAGGTTGGTATTGGCGCCGGCGGCAAGGGCTACGACCTCGATGCGATCGGCGTTGCGGGCGGCGACGTCGAGGGCCTGAGTGCCGACGGATCCGGTCGATCCGAGGATGGCGAGACGCTTGGACGACGACGGGGGGCCGGGCATGAGCCTCAGAGAAGACCGAAAAAGACCGCCGCGTACAACACCGCGCCGGCGAAGAGGAGACCGTCGAGGCGGTCGAGGATGCCGCCGTGCCCGGGCAGGAGCTGGGACGAGTCCTTGGTGCGGGCGGCGCGCTTGAGCGAGGACTCGAACAAGTCCCCAACCTGGCCTACCGCCCCGAGCGCGGCGCCGACGAGCAGACCTCGCAGCCAGTCGGACTCGGGCAGCCAGTAGTGCGCCACCAGCGCCGCACCGGCGCCGCTGGCGATGAGGCCGAAGACGGCGCCCTCGATCGTCTTCTTGGGGGACAGCTGCGGCGCCAATGGGTGTCGCCCGAACGTCTTTCCGCCGTAGTAGGCGGCGATGTCACCGGAGCTGACGGCGGCGAAGAGCATGACGATCAGGGCCACACCCGAGGCTTCGTAGCGCAGTGCGACGTAGAACCCCGGGAGCAGGCCGAGCCAGCAGATGCCGGCGACGGTGGCGACCGCTCGCCGGATGGCCAGAGCCGGGTGCCCCGACCCCGCGAGCAGCCCGAACAACGCCGCCAGAAGCACGGACAAAGCGGTCAGAAGGACCGGAACGCCCGGTTCCGGCACCGCGAACGAAGCAGCGCATGCCACGGCAAGAGGGGCTCCGAGGCCGCGCACGGGTGCCGCCCCGGCCTCCGCCGCGAGCGCCGCGTACTCGCCCCAGGCAACGAAGAGGAAACAAGCCAGCACGATGACGAACGCATACGGTGGCAGCAGCAAAGTACCGGCGAGAACGGCCAGCAGCGTGGTTGCCGTGAGAATACGGGTCAACGTCCGGTTTGCCCGGCGTCGGGGGAGACGCCTCCGTAGCGGCGCTCTCGCCGCTGGAAGTCACAGATCGCCCGCAACAGGTCGAGCCGGCGGAAATCGGGCCACAGCTTCTCGGTCACCCAGATCTCTGCGTAGGCGATCTGATAGAGGAGGAAGTTCGAGACACGTAGCTCGCCGCTCGTCCTGATGAGCAGGTCGAGCTCCGGCAGGTCCCGCGTGTAGAGGTATTCGCTCAGCTTCGCCTCGTCCAGGCTGTCCGGATCGAGCGAGCCGGCGGCGATCTCTGCCGCGGCGGCGCCGACCGCGTCGACGATCTCCGAGCGGCCGCCGTAGTTCAGCGCGATGACAAACCGTAGGCCGGTGTTCGCCGCGGTCGCGGCGGTCGCATCGCGGATGTCACGCTGGACGTCGTCGGGCAGGCCCTCTAACCGGCCGATGGCGCTGAAACGGATCGAATGCTTCAGCAGGGTCGGCAACTCCCGCGCGAGATACTCCTTGAGCAGCTCCATGAGTGCGTCGATCTCGCTGCGCGGCCGCTTCCAGTTCTCGACCGAAAAGGCGTACAACGTCAGCGCCCCGAGCCCGGCGCGGGCGGCCGTCTCGACGGCCTCGCGCACTGCCGTGATTCCGGCCCGGTGACCCTCCACGCGCGGCAGATCCCTGTCCTTCGCCCATCGACCGTTGCCGTCCATGATGATGGCGACGTGCCGCGGCAAGCGCGACCAGTCGATGGTCTCCAGGAGAGGTCCCGCCCCCGGGGTCGACTCGACGTACTCGACCAGGTCGGCCGGTGCGCGGGACGAGTCGGCGCGAACGGGTTGGCTCATGCGGTTTCCGCGGATTCGTAACCGTTCGGGTGGGCCCGGCGCCAGCGCCAGGCATCTTTGAGCATCTGCCGGATGTCGGCCCGGGCGGTCCATCCGAGGTCGCGGGCGGCGCGGCCGGGGTCGGCGACGAGATGGGCCGGATCGCCGGACCGGCGTGGCGCTTCGATCGCGGGGATCTCCTCGCCGGTGACTTCGCGAGTCAGCTCCAGCATCTCCAGGACGCTGTAGCCACGCCCGGTACCGAGGTTGTAGGCGTCACCCGGCTCGCCGGCAGCGAGCCGATCCAGCGCTGCGATGTGTGCCGCGGCGAGATCCAGAACATGGATGTAGTCCCGCACCCCGGTACCGTCCGGCGTCGAGTAGTCGGTTCCGAAGATCGAAACGTGGTCGCGTTTTCCCAGCGCCGCGTCGAACAAGATCGGGATCAGGTTGCTGGCCGGCTTCTTGTCTTCGCCGATGGTGCCGTCCGGGTGGGAGCCGGCGGCGTTGAAGTAGCGGAGAGCAACGGCGCTCAGCGGCAGGGCGGTCTCGTACGCGCGCAGCGCCAGGTCGACGGCCAGCTTGCTGGCGCCATAGGGGTTGACCGGACGAGGACAGACGCTCTCGTCGATGGTTTCGGTTTCGGGATCCCCGTACACGGCGCAGGTCGAGGAGTGCACCAGGTGAGGCACGCCCCGTTCCACCATCCAGTCCATCAGCGAAAGGCTGTCGCGAACGTTGGCGCGGTAGTAGCGTTGCGGATCATTGACCGACTCCTCGACGGAGCACTTCGCCGCCATGTGCATGACGGCGTCGGGCTTCGCGTCCGCGGCAGCGCGATCGAGGACGTCGTGATCTCCACAGGCGCCTACGTGAAGGTCGACCCCCTGGGGAAGTGTCTCCCGATGCCCGGCCGAAAGGTCGTCGACGACGACGACGCCGTGACCCGCGTCCAGGAGCGCTCTGACGAGGTGACTACCGACGTAGCCCACCCCACCGGTGACGAGGATATGCATGAGGATCTTCTGGGGTGTGTGAGGGCGGTGCGTGTCCTTGCAGGGTCGGCAGTTTATCACGCGACCTGCCTGCTACTCGCCTCCTAAACCTCGTACTCGACCCGCGCCAGGAAGAGCCCGTGGGGCGGTGCTTTGACCATCGTTGGGTGGTCCGGAGCCTGCTGGGCCATGGCGCGAACCTCCTCCGGCGTCCGTCGCCCGTACCCGACCTCCAGCAGACTGCCGACCATCCCGCGAACGGCGTGCCGCATGAAGCTGCGGCTTTGCACGGTGAAGACCACCACCCTGCCGACATCGACATCGAAGCGATCGATTTCCCGCACCGGGCGATCGCCCTCCGGCTGCGACGCGAACACCCGCTGGCAGACAGGGCCGACGAGCATTGCCGCGGCCCGGCGCATTTCGTCGACGGCTCGGAGATCCGGCCGATGCCAGGCGAAGGGCGACAAGAACGGCGAGGCGACGGGGGCCGGGTCGACGTAGTAACGGTAGGTCTTTCGACGGGCCGCGTAGCGGGCGTGGAAGTCGTCTTCTGCGATCTCGCACCGCAACACACGAATGTCCTCGGGGAGCATGCGGTCGAAGGCGCGCTGCCAGCGTTCGGGGGGCAGCTCGCGCGACGGGTCGAAGTGGCAGACCTGGCCGAGGGCGTGCACGCCGGCATCGGTCCGGCTGGCGCCCGTCACCTGATGATCCGCTTCGCACAGGCGCCGGACCACGGCTCGGAGCTCCCCCTGGATGCTCGGCGCGTCGGGCTGCATCTGCCACCCGGCGTATCGCGTGCCGCGATAGGAGAGGGTCGATCGAATGCGCATGGCCGGGCATGCTACCGCGCAGGATGCGGCCTAGGGTGTCGTTCGGTATCCTTGCCGCATGGCCCCTCGCGCTCTCGTCAAGTACCCCGATCCCGGTCTGCAGGAGTCTTGTGCGGACGTTGCGGAGTTCGACGAAGAGCTCCGCCGGCTGGCGGACGACATGATCGAAACGATGCGGGCCGAGTCCGGCATCGGGCTGGCGGCGCCGCAGGTCGGGCAGCAGGTGCGCCTCACCGTCATCGACCTTTCCGGCGGCAGTGATCCGGAGCAGCTCATACGGCTGGTCAACCCACGCGTCGAAGAGGAAGAGGGCGAGATCCGCGAGGAGGAGGGCTGTCTTTCGTTTCCGGACATCATCCTTGCCGTTCCGCGCCCGGCGCGCGTGCGGGTCTCCGGGCGCGACCTGGAGGGGAACGATGTCGAGATCGAAGCCGAGGGATTGCTGGCGCGTTGCCTGCACCACGAGATCGATCATCTCAACGGCGTCTTGTTCATCGACCGGGTCAGTCCATTGAAGCGCGACATGACCCGTCGGCGGATCGCCAAGCGGATTCGCGCGGGGGACTGGTAGCCGTTGCGCGTCCTGTTCATGGGGACGCCCGCCTTCGCCGTCCCGACGCTCCGGCGCCTGGCCGAGAGGCACGATGTCGTCGCCGTCGTCACCCGACCCGACAAGGGTCGCGGCCGCGGCCGCCGTACGGCGTTCTCCGAGGTGAAGGAGTGGGCCGCCGAGGCGGGGCTCGCGATCGAGCAACCGAAGACCCTGCGCGACGCCGACGTGCAGGCCCGTCTCGCCGCGTACGGCGCAGATGTCTTCGTTGTTGCCGCCTTCGGATTGATTTTGCCGAAAGAGGTTCTCGAGATGCCGCCGCTCGGGTGTGTCAACGTGCACGCATCGCTGCTGCCGCGCCACCGCGGTGCGGCGCCGGTGGCATGGGCGATCCTGGCGGGCGACGAGCAGACGGGAATCACCACGATGCTGATGGACGAGGGCCTGGACACTGGTCCGATGCTCTTGCGGCGCAGCCTGCCGCTGGAGGCCCGCGCCACCGCTGGAGAGGTCACCGAGACGCTGGCGTCGATCGGCGCGGACCTGCTGATCGAAACGCTTGCGACACTCGAATCGGGTGAGCTCGCCCCGCAGCCTCAACCGGCGGAAGGTGCCACGCTGGCGCCGAGCTTGAAGAAGGCCGACGGCGCGATCGACTGGAGCGCGGATGCCACCGCGGTGGATCGCCGCGTCCGCGCCTTGCAGCCCTGGCCGGGATCGTTCACGTTCCGGCTCCACGGCGGGGATCGTCTGGTCGTCTGGGAGGTGTCTCCGGTCGGCCACCCCTCAGCCGACCCCCCCTCAGACGACCCTCCCTCCGATCACGCTCCCTCCGACCACTCTCCCGGCACGGTGATCCAGGTCGGGGCGGACTCGTTTCGTGTTGCTTGCGGGCAGGGGGCCGTTGACGTGCTGTCGCTGCAGCGGGCCGGATCGCGACGCCAGTCAGCGGCGGAGTTCCTGCGCGGAAACCGTGTGGAGGTCGGCGAGCGTCTCGGAGACGAGGGCGGTTGAAGGCCCGCGAGGCCCGCGGCGTTGCACTCGAGGTTCTGATCCGCGTTGCCTCGGGTGCTGCGAGCGATCGGGCCCTCGACCGGGCCCTCCGGATCGGCGGGCGGAGCCGGCTCGATGATCGTGAGCGGCGGCTGGCCACAGAGCTGGTTTACGGGGTTCTGCGCCGTCGCCGTAGTCTCGATGCCATGCTCGAACCCCTGAGCAAGCGGCCGCTCGGGGCGCTCGACGTCGCCGTGATCGAAGCCCTGCGGCTGGGCGCCTACCAGATTCGTTTCCTCGACCGGATTCCGGCGCACGCCGCCGTCGCCGCCACCGTCGAGGCGGTGAAGCCGCACGCCGCGCCCGCCACCGGTTTCGTCAATGCGATCTTGCGAAACCTGTTGCGGGAAGGCGAGGGGACCGTCGCCGGCGCCTTCGACGATGTGCCCGCCTGGTGGGCAGATCGCTGGCGGCGTCTCTATGGCGACACCGATGCCGCCGCATGGTTCGCCGCTGCACTGGAGCCGGCACCGCTGGCGCTGCGCGCCCATCCCCGACGCATTTCGACGGAGGCTCTCGCGGCGCGGCTCGCTGATGAGGGCGTCGAGACGACCATGTCCGCGGTGGCGCCGGGGGCGCTGCGCGTGCTTTCCGGTAGCCCGCTCGCGACCGATGTGTTGCGCGAGGGAGGCTTTTCCCTGCGTGGAGAGGCGGCGCAGCTGGTCACCGGTTTGCTGCGGCCAGGGCCCGACGATCGGGTGCTCGACGCTTGTGCCGGCCGTGGCGGCAAGACGCTGCAAATCGCCGAGGACGCCCGGCCGCGATCGGTCATCGCCAGTGACGTCGCCCCGTGGCGCGTCGCCGCCTGTCGGGACGCGGCGCGAGCCGCGGGCCTGCCCACGGTGATGCCGTTGGTCGCCGATCTTTCGGTACCCGCTCCGTTCGGCGCCTGCTTCGGCTCCGTGCTCGTCGACGTCCCTTGCAGCGGGCTCGGCACCGTGCGTCGCCGGCCCGAGCTCAAGTGGCGAAACGACCCGGCGCGTCTGGCGCGGTTGTCCCGTCTGCAGGAGCAAATCCTCACGAACGCCGCCGATTGCATGCAGCCGGGCGGCCGGCTCCTGTATGTCACCTGCTCCACCGAGCCGGAGGAAAACGAAGATGTCGTCCAGGCCGTCATCGAGCGCCGCGGCGACCTCGAGTTGCAGCCGGTGGAGCTTCCAGAGTGTACCGATCCGGACCTGGTAGACCGGCACGGATACTTTCGAACGTTCCCGAACTTCCCCGAGCTCGAGGGGTTTTTCGCCGCATCGATGGTCAAGACCGCTGGCAGGCCGTCGTAGGCCCACCGTGCTATAAAAGACGCACAAAGGCTCGCCCCGGGGGCAGCCGCGCCCGAATCCGTCCGCGACTCATGTCCGCTTTCGTCTCCACGCTCACGAACGTCCTCAAGCTCGGCATCGTTACGGCCGTCTGCGGCGTGCTCTTCATTGTCGGCGGCTACCTGGGTGTTCAGTGGTCGCTGAGCGCCGAGGAGTTCGAGGTGCCCGACGTCAAGGGGATGGCGCTCGACGACGCGACGGAGCTGCTGGCGGCGCAAGGGCTGATCGTCGACCTCGACACGGAATCCCTGACGGACAACATCATCCCGGAGGGGGCGGTGTTGCGGCAGAACCCCCTCGCCGGGACGGCGATCAAGCGCCAGCGGGGAATCCGCCTGACGCTCTCGTCCGGGCCGCCACGACGAGATTTGCCGATGGTCGTCGGTAACGCGTTGCAGCGAGCCCAGATCGCCCTGCAGCAGGAGAGCCTCGACGTCGACTACGTTGCACGCGTGTACTCGACGGAGTTCGCCCGCGACCGGGTTATCGGCCAGCAGCCGAGCAACACGGAGCTTCCGGAGGGGGACTCCGTGCCCGTGCGCCTGCTGGTTTCGAACGGGCCGCCGCCGCGCAAATACGTCATGCCGGACCTCGCGTACCGCGATGCCGATCGTATCGCGCCGCGGCTGGAGCGGCTCGGATTCAACGTGCAGCTCCTGCCGTCGGCGAGCCGCGCTCCGGGTAGGCCGGCGTCGACGATCATCTCGACCGATCCGTCCCAGGGGTTTCCGGTAGAGGCAGGCAACGTGATCCGGCTTTACCTCAATCGATGAGCACGCACCACACCATGCGCAAACGATGAGCACCGATCGCACCATTCAACTCGCACCATCGCTGCTGGCGTCGGACTTCGCCGATCTGGCGGGTGCCGTGGAGATGCTCGACGACGAGGTCGACGTCTTTCACGTCGACATCATGGATGGGCACTTCGTCCCCAACATCACGATGGGGCCGATGATCGTCGAGGCACTTCGCCGGCGGACCGACAAGATCCTCGACGTCCACCTGATGGTGGCGGATCCCGACCGTTGGGTGGGGCCGTATCGAGACGCCGGGGCCGACTGGCTCAGCGTGCACTACGAGGCAGCGGCTCACCTCGAGCGCACCATGAGCTGTATCCGCGAGTCGGGGGCGAGGGCGGGCGTCGTGCTCAACCCGGGGACCTTTCCGACCGGCCTGGAGTACGTGCTCACCGAACGTGATTTCGTCCTGGTCATGTCGGTCAATCCGGGGTTCGGCGGCCAGAGCTTTCTGCGTTCGAGCCTGCAGAAGATCGAGCGGTTGCGGCATCACCTCGACGACAACGGCCTGGCCTCGGTACAGATCGAGATCGACGGCGGTGTCGACGAGACGAATGCCGCAGACATCGTCGGGGCGGGCGTCGACATCTTGGTAGCGGGATCGTCGGTCTACGGCGCCGACGACCCTCGACAGGCGGCGCGGGCGTTGCTCCACGCAGCGCGATCGGCGCTCTGATGCGCACGCTGGTCACCGGCGCGGCCGGTTTCGTCGGCTCCCACCTGTGCGAGGATTTGATCGCGCGCGGTGACGAGATCGTCGGCGTCGATTGCTTCCTGGACAACTACGAGCGCGGTATCAAAGAGGCGCAGATCGCAGGGCTGCGGGAACACGCCGGCTTCGAGCTCATCGAGTCGACCATCCTGGACCTCGACCTGGCGAAGGCGCTGACAGGCGTCGACCGGGTCTTCCACCTGGCCGCGCTTCCCGGCGTGCGGCCGTCCTGGGGCACGGCGTTCGCGGACTACCTGACCCACAACGTACTTTCGACCCAGGCCCTCCTGGAGGCCTCGAAGGAGGCCGGTATCGGCCGACTGGTCTACGCCTCGTCGTCCTCGGTCTACGGGGACACCGACGTGCTGCCGATGCGGGAGGACGCGATCACGCGACCGTACTCGCCCTACGGCGTGACCAAGCTCGCCGCCGAGCACATGGTGCGGCTGTACAGCCGTAACTTCGGCCTGCCGACCGTGAGCGTCCGCTATTTCACCGTCTATGGCCCGCGCCAGCGCCCGGATATGGCCATCCAGAGGTTTCTCTCGGCGGCGCGAGACGGCACGCCGATCCGTGTTTTCGGCGACGGCTTGCAGAGCCGCGACTTCACGTACGTCGCGGATATCGTCGAGGGGACCCGTTGCGCCGCCGAGACGGGAGAGCCGGGTGCCGTATACAATATCGGGGGTGGCAGTCGGGTGACCTTGAACGGCCTCATCTCGATGATCGAGGCGGTATCGGGGGCCTCGCTGAACGTTCACCGCGAGCCGGGCAAGCCCGGCGACGTGCGGTCGACCGAGGCGGATTGCCGGCTCGCCCGTGATGTCCTCGAATTCATCCCCACGATCTCTCTGGAGGAAGGCCTCAGCCGCCACTGGCGCTTTCTGGAGTCCGGGGAAATCGGATCCTGATCATGCTTTCACAGAAGACCTTTTCGCGAACCGGGATCCTTGTCTCGTTGTGCCTCGCCGTTCTGGTGGCGGGGTGCAGGCAAGGGACCGCACCACTGTTGACCGCCGACCCCACCGGCAGGGTGCTGTTCGAGCAGGGGCAGGACGCGCTCGTCGCCGGGGATTGGCGCGACGCCGTCACCGCGTTCGACACCTTGCTGCGCAACTACCCGTCGAGCCCGTTCCTGGCCGAGGCTCGGCTGGGCATGGGCCGGGCGTACTACGAGCAGGGCAAGGTCGAGAGCCTGATCATGGCGATCGACTCGTTCCAGTCTTTTCTCACCTATCACCCGTCGCACGAAGAGGTCGACTACGCCCAGTACATGGTGGCGATGACCTACGTCGCGCAGATGCGCACCGCGGATCGCGACCAGACGCCGACGCGACAGGCGATCCAGGCGCTCGAGCTGCTGATGGACACCCACCCGGAAAGCCACCTCTACGAGGAGGCGGAGCAGCGCCGTGTCGAGGCGATCGACCTGCTGGCCCGGCACGAGCTGCAGGTGGCCGGCTGGCAGTCGGGTCGTTCAGCGGACTGGGACGCCGCCGTCGACCGCGTGGACTTCGCTCTGGAGAACTACCCCGAGACCTCGATCAAGTGCGACCTGCACTTCGTCAAAGGAGAGGCGTACAAGCAGGGCGAGCGGGTCGAGGACGCGATCGCGGCCTATCAAGTGGTCATCGACGAGTATCCGAACTGCGAGCTCGTCGAGGAGGCGCAGGAGCGCATCCGCGATCTCACCGGCGGCTGATCGGCCGATCGACCGCCGCTTCGCCGGGTCTCAGTTGAGCCGTTCGGCTACCACGTAGGGTCGCTTGCTCTGCGCCTCGTGATAGGTGCGCATCTGCATCTCCGCCAGAACGCCCATCAGCAGGAACTGGACGCCGACGACGAAGCCGAGCCCGGAGAGGTACAGGAGCGGGTTTCCGGTCATGTCGACGGGCTCCGCGAGTCCCCACTTCATGAACATCACCGCGCCCAGCGACGCGAAGGCGACCGCCCACGAATAGACGCCGGCCATGCCGAAGACCCGAATGGGGTGGGAGCCGTAGCTCATCAGGAACTTGACGATCACCAGGTCGAGCAGGACGGTCACGGTGCGGCCGATGCCGTACTTCGAGGTCCCGCGTTGGCGCGACCGGTGGTTGACCACGACTTCCTTCACCGCGCCGCCGGCCCATGCACCGAGCGCCGGGATGAAGCGGTGCAGCTGTCCGTAGAGCTCGAACCGGTTGAGCATCTCGCGCCGGTAGGCCTTCAGGGTGCAGCCGTAGTCGTGCAGGTGCACGCCGGTGATACGGGAGATGAGCCGGTTGGCGATCCTCGACGGAAGGGTTCGCAGCAGGAAGCCGTCCTTGCGGTCCTTGCGCCAGCCGCTGACCACGTCGAACCCGGAGTCGAAAACCTCCAGCAACCGCGGGATGTCGGCGGGGTCGTTTTGCATGTCGCCGTCCATCGTGACGACGACATCGCCGGATGCGGCGTGGAACCCGGCCGACAGCGCCGCCGTCTGCCCATAGTTCTTGACGAAGCGGATGACGATGAGGTCGGGCCGGTCTTGCGAGATCTTCCGCAGCGAGGCGAACGTGCCGTCGGTGCTGCCGTCGTCGATACAGATGACCTCGCTAGGAACGTCGAGATCGTCGAGAACACCGAACAGCTCCTGCAACATCGGCTCGACGTTGTCCTCCTCGTCGAGCAGGGGGATGACGACGCTTAGGTGGGCATTAGTATCGTTTGGTGACTTCATTTGTGCATTCAGCGGCTCAAGCCGATTTTTGATAGCTGGAGCGATTTTTCGACGTCATGCGAAAGAATTCTTCGGATCTAGTGCCACCCCATGATAGCCTGATCGCATGGTCAACAAGCATACATTCCAGCGAATCGCCTATACGTTCGCGACGCTCGCAATCGCTCTGTCGATCGCCGGCGCCGCCTTTGCCGACACGATCTACCTGAAGAACGGCCGCATCATCCGCAGCGCGCAGGTACGCACGGAAGGCGACCGGGTCTTTTTCACCCAGTACGGCGGCGAGGTTTCTCTCCCGCTCGAGCTGGTGGATCGTATCGAAAAGGACGCCAGCGCGGAACCGGCGCCGACAACCGGCCCTGCTCCGGGACCGATCGAGACCGCTGAGCCCACCGAAGGCGCGGGGGAATCCGACGCCGAGGGCGAAGCAGAAGAGGCCCCGGAAGAGCAGACCCAGGAGTATTGGCAGGAGCGCGTGCTCTCGCTCGAAGCGGAACGGCAGCAGGTGCAGGACCAGATCGCCGATCTGAGACGCACCGAGCAGGCGTTCCTCTTCTCGCATCGGTCTACGGCCGACACACGCCGCCAGATCGAAGAGGCTCAGCAGCGCCTGACCGAGCTCGACGAGGAGTACCGCAACCTGCAGACCGAGGCCCGCAGGGCCGGAGTTCCTGCAGGGTGGCTGCGTGCGCCTCGAGACGGGGGCGGTGGGAGCGGTGGCGGCACGAGCGAGGGGTGAGCTCGGCCACCAGGCCGGTTCATCACGCCTGACACGGACGGCGAGGCTCGTCCCCAGGCCCGTCAGGTCCGCGAGCTCAGGTAGATTGCGCGCAGCTGGCTGAGGTTCGGCGGCAGCATCAGCGCCGCCAACTCGACCGGCGGGATCTCGTCGAAGAAGCGATTGATCGCTTCCATCCGGCCGCCGAGGGTCTCGCACTCCAGCCCCGCGGCCAACGAGGCGAACCGCGGGTCACGTTCGGCCATGGCGCGCGCTTCTTCCAAGTCGGCGCGGAAAAGATCACCGGCCGGCCGGTCGCGCAGCGTCTCGGTCAGCCGCTCCATGTCTTGGATGGCTGCCAGACGCTCCAGGTTGCCTTCGCCTTCGTCGAAACCGCTCATCGCCTCGTCCGTACCTCGCGCAGAGTGAGCTCGAGGTCGACTCGCTGCCCGTCACGCCAGACGCCGAGCGATACCCGGTCGCCGACGAATCGGGGTAGCAACGCGAGCCGCGCCTCGTTGGTGGAATCGACCCTCTTGCCGTCGATGTCGAGGATGACGTCTTCAACCCGCAGGCCGGCCTCGGCCGCGACCCCCGGGTCGGTTACCAGCAGGCCGCGCGGCTCCGCGAGACCGAGCTCGCGAGCCGCGTCATCGTTGAGGTCGTCGTACACCTCCAGCCCGGTGAAGTCCGCGTCGCGAACCCGGCCGTAGCGGCGTATCTCGTCCGCCGCCTTCAGTGCACGCTCGATCGGGATGGCGAACCCCAGGCCCTGCGATCCGCCGCTGTCGGTGAGGATGAAGGTGTTGATGCCGACGATCTCGCCCGCCGCGTTGGCCAGCGGGCCGCCGCTGTTGCCGGGGTTGATCGCCGCATCGGTTTGGATCATGTCGGGGTAGAAGAGCTGCTGCCGACCGGCCCGGGCGCCCGAGGGCGTAAACGATCGTTCGAGCGCCGAGACGACGCCGACGGTTACGGTCGGATTGAAACGGCTCGCTGCGGTTACGCCCCGGCCCCCCACCGGATAGCCGACCGCGACCAGCCATTCGCCGACGAAGAGGTCGTCCGCCTTTCCCAGTGGGGCGGGCACGAGGCCTTCGGGGTCCGTACGCAGCAAGGCCAGGTCGAGCTTGGCGCTGACGCCGACGATCTCCGCCGGCCGCGTCTCCCCGTTGGGCAGCAGAAGCTTCACCGCATCGGCACCGCCGACCACATGCTGGTTGGTGAGGAACTCGCCCGTGGCGGAAATCATGATCGCGGAGCCTGACTGCAACTCGAACCTGCGCGGCCTCGACGGGCCCATGGCGTAGCCGCCGAAGAACTCCCGGTAGAACGGATCGTCGAAGATGGAAACGCGCTGCGTCCCGGTGATGACGACCGACGCCACGGAAGGAGACACGCGGCGGACGGCCTCGACGATGACGCTCTGCCGCTCCTGAGCGATACGGCCCTGACGCTCGTGGGCCGACTGCTGGGCGCCGGCGGTTGACGCCACCAGCAAAGCGCCGGCGCAGACCGCCACGAGACAAAGGGCGAGGCTCGGTTGCTGGATCGTCTTCCGCATACCAGAGATTCTAGCGTCTACGAGGTCCGCGCCCCCGGCCGCGACCGCAGGTGCCCGAAGCCGACCATGCGGTGCGCCTGCTCGTCCCAGAGCCGGAACGCCAGCGAGCGCAGGCTGGTGCGCAGCGTAATCGTTGCGGCGGAGGCCAGGTCGGGGTTCTTCTCGTGGCATCGGCGCAGGAAGTAGTTGGGAATCCGCGGGCTCATGTGGTGGATGTGGTGGTAGCCGATGTTGCCGGTGTACCAGTGCAAGATCTGCGGCAGCTTGTAGAACGAGCTGCCCTCGAGCGCGGCAGGGAAGTACTCCCAATCCTCGTGGCGCTCCCAGTACACCTCCTCGAACTGGTGCTGCACGTAGAACATCCACACCGCGATGGCGCCGCCGAGCATCATGATCGGTGCCTGGATCATCAGGTACTCCTTCCACCCCATCGTGGCGATGAGCAAGGTCACCACGGCGGCGATCGAGATGTTCGTCACGTAGACGTTGATCTGCTCGCGCCGGCGCGCCGCCCGGGAGGTGAAACGGTTGCGGATCAGGAACAGGAACGACGGCCCGATCAGCAGCATGACGAACGGATTGCGATAGATGCGGTAAGCCCAGCGCGTCCGCCACGGAGCGGCGAGGTACTCGTCGACCGTCATCGTCCAGACGTCGCCGCCGATGCCACGTCGATCGAGGTCGCCGGACGTGGCGTGGTGCACGGCGTGCTCGCGGCGCCATTTGTCGTAGGGCGTGAACGTGATGATTCCGGTGATGAAGCCGACCAGATCGTTCGCCTTGTGCGAGCGGAAGAAAGAGCCGTGACCGCAGTCGTGGAAAATGATGAACGTGCGGATCAGGAGGCCGGCGGCGACAACGGAGAGCGCCAGCGTGAGCCAGTACGAAACCGCCAGGCTGCGATACATCAGGTACCAGAGGACGCCGTAGCCGACGACCGAGTTGAGCACCTGCCACAGACTGCGGGCGACATCGGGCTTCTGATAGGGCAGGGTGAGTCGCTGCCAGCGGGAATGCTCTGCCGAGTTGTCGGGCCGGTCCGATGAAGCCATCCGTCTGCTCCTGCCGAGGGTCTCGATGTCGTCGGGCGCGGGACGGCGGCATTCTCTCACACCCGGGCGCCGAAAGGTGACATCGGGGTCTTCGATTTCTGCTCGTCGCGCTCGAATTTGCCCGGTTTCGACTTCGGCGGCTCATATCCGCGTGGGACAATCTCCTTGATTCCGGGGCCCGGGCCGTAGAAAGGAGCTACGGGATGGTCCGGACGGCCCGCCGGCGGACGGATTCCGGCATCACCAGCTGAACATAGGCGACCCGGTTTGAACAAAGGGCTCGAGGCAGCGATATCCGTACCCGACTCGCCCGACGAAACGGGTTTGATGGTGGACCGACCCCTGGTCGATCGGGTGGAGAGGAGGCCCCCCTTACGCCTCGAGCGTTCTGGCAGTGGCCCACGACTCGTCCCCTCCGGTCCGACGGTCGTTCCCGGCGACCATCACCGTCTTTCCGTGGAGGTGGTGACCCAGCGTCATGGTCTCGACCGGCATCAGGTCGCCTGGAACCACCTTCTTTCTGTTTCCCCCGAGGGAGACGTCTTCCAAAGCTACGAGTGGCTGAGCTCGTGGCTCGATGCCTTCTGGCGCGACAAGCCCCTGTCCTTCTTTTTCGTCTGGGAAGGCGACGCGCTGCGCGCCGTCGCCCCCCTGGTACAGGACCGCGAGAGCACCATGTGTTGTGGCGCCGGACTGGCGTTGCCGGTGAACTCGCACGGCGCCTGCAACATCCTGCACGACGGCGATCCGGAGTCGGTCTTGCGGGCGATCATCGAGCACCTGCGCTTCGAAGGAGCACCCGTAAGAATGAATCTCGGGTACATCCGCAGCGACTCGGACACCGTCGTCGCCCTCCGCCGGCTCATCCCCGAGTACGGGCTCTGGTCGTTCTCGCGGGACAAGGGAGCCTGGCCGATCGCACGACTCTCGAAAACGTGGGACGACTACCTCGATTCGCGTTCGCCACGGGTGCGGCACGAGCTGCGGCGAAAAGAGGCACGTGCGCGGCGCGAGGCGAACGTTGCCTTTCGGGTCATTACCGACGAGCCGAGCCTGGCCGACACCATGGAGCACATCGTGGGCATCGAGGAGCGTTCGTGGAAGGCGCCCGAGGGCCTGACGATCACGGCGGTCGAGGAGAGCCGGAGCTTCTACGCGACGTTGACGCGGCGGGCCGCGAGGGGAGGTCGCCTGCGGATCTACTTGCTGTACATCGACGGGGAGCCCGTCGGGCACATATGCGGGCTGACCACGAACGGCGAGTTCCAGGCGCTGACCACGTCGTACGATCAAGCGTACGCGCGCTTTTCGCCGGGCGCCCTGATGTTCGGCTACGCCCTGCGCGACGCGTTTGCTTCCGGCGTGGAGGTGTTCGACTTTCTCAGCGGTGAGTCGCGCTGGAAAAACGAGCTGGCGACGGGCCATCGGGAGTATCAGGATCTCTGCGTGTTCTCCCAACCATCCGTCCCGTGCAGCCTGCGCTGGATGCAAGACGGACACGTGAAGCCGTTCTTCCGCAAGCACCTGCCCAGCTTCGTGGCGGCGAAAAACCGCATGCGCCCGCGCAAGCGATGAGCCCGGCCGGCGGCCGGCGGGGCGCGCCGGTTGCGGCAGCGCTCCGTCTCTTCGGCAACGCGGTTTTCGGTGGCGTCATCCTGGCCGGAGCCGCGGTCCTGGCGTACGCGGTCACGCGGTTCCCGCAAGCTCTCTCGAATGCCCAGGTTGCCCTCTACTACGTCCTTCCGGCGGTCGCCGTGCTCGGATCAGCCTGGGCGCTGACGCGGTCGCCGGGGCTGAAGACCAACCTCGCCCTCGTGGTGGTCTCGGTCGGCGTTGCGCTACTGGCGGGGGAGGTTTTCCTCTCGCGCCTCCCCGCAACTGACCCGGTGGTCGAGCTCGCGGCGGCGTCGGGCCGGGAACCGGACACGCGAACGGCCTTGGGCGTTGCCGTCGACCTTTCCGCCGATGGAGAGCCCGCTTATCCACACCTGAGCGCCAGCGCCGCGCGGCAGTTCGATTTGAGGGTCGAGGGCGAGCGGGTGATCCCGCTTCCGGGAGCGGTCCCCGGAGCGCGCTCGGTCTTCTGCAACGAGTCCGGGATCTGGCAGACCTACCGCGCCGACGAGCGCGGGTTCCGTAACCCGCATGGAGCGTGGAGTGCGGGCACGCCTGCGGTGGCGCTGATCGGCGACTCCTACACTCAGGGATTCTGCTTGCCGGGGGACGAGGGGTTCGCCGCGGTATTGCGCGAGACCTGGCCGAGCGCGCTGAACCTCGGCGTCACCGCATCCGGACCCCTGACCGAGCTCGCCATCCTGCGGGAGTACCTCGTCGATCTGAGGCCACCGGTCGTCGTCTGGTTCTACTACGAGGGCAACGACATTCCGGACCTGAGTCAGGAGGTCGGCGACCCGATCCTGATGAGCTACCTGGAGCCGGGCTTCCGGCAAGACCTGGTGGCGCGACAAGACCTGATCGCCGAGGCGCTACGTCCCCGCCTGCAGGCGCTCGTCGATGGAGAGCGCACGGGTTCCGATCCGGACAACCCCTTGCGGGGGATCTTCGGACTCTCGGCCGGTGGGGGGCCGTCCGTCTTGCGATTGGGGCGGATGCAGAACCTCTTCTTCGGTGCGCAGGTTCCGCTGCCCGCCAAGGGCTCACGGCTGGGGATCTTCCCGCGGATCATGCAGGAGGCGGCCGACGCTGTGCGCGGGTGGGGCGGCGATCTGTACTTCGTCTACCTGCCGACGTTCTCCCGCTACCGCGCCTGGATCGGCGATCCGGGTGCCGAGCGCAGTGAGGTTCTCGAGGTGATCGAAGGTCTGCCGATCAAGCTCATCGACATGGACCCGATCTTCCGCCGACAGGACGATCCCAAGGCCCTGTGGTCTCACCCGGCAGCGCACTACACGCCCGCGGGTTACCGGTTGGTCGGCGATACCGTGGCGGCCCGGATTCTCCAGGACGGCGCCGGCCACGAGTGACGACGCCGGCCGGGAGTGGCGACGCCGGCCGGGAGTGACGACGCCTCCCCGGGGGCGGCGAAGCGTCAATCGTCCCGTCTGGGCGCCGGACTATCGATGTCACCGCCGTTCGCGACCGCCAGCACGATCGCCAGCCCCGGATGGTCGGGGCTGATCCGGGTGGCGCGATAGAACGTTCCGGGGGTCGGTCCGCGACCGCCGCCACCACGACCGCCTCCTTCGCCGCCGCGATCTCCGCCGTCACCGCCACGTCCTCCGCGCCTGCCCTCACCGCCACGCGCCTGTCCGTCGCGGCCGCCGCGTTCGCCGTCGCCTCGGCCTTCGCCTCTTCGGCGACCCTCAGCGGCCTCTTGCGGGCCCTCACCCGGCTCCTCGGCTGGTTCGCCGCCAGATTCTCCGGCCTGCTGCTCCGCTTCTTGTTCGGCCCGACGCTCGGCCGCCCGCTGCTCGCGTTGCTCGGCCTGCGGGCCCTCGTCCTCGAGGAACGGGTTGTCCATCTCCCAGACCACGGCGTTGTCGGCGCCGACCTCGAACATGCGGGCACCTGCCCCGTCGCCGACGATCGTGTTGCCGTTCGGCAGGCGGTGGGCGCCGGATATGAAGCTGGCGTAGAAATCCGACGGCTCCGGCGCGGTGTACGTCCACACGGGAGCCGCGGGCCCGGTTGGTTCACCGGGCTCCATCACGTAGCTGCCGTCCGGGTTCATCGGCGGAACGATCTCGTCTACCGACGACCAGTGCGGCTCGGGGCGGCCGCCGCCGTTGTTGAGCACGGTGATGTTGCCGGCTCCCGGGTAGCCTTCCGGGATCCAGCGGGCGTCGTGTTGGACGAAGAGCTGACGATCTTCCGGGTCGCCGACGCCGTGCGCCTCGGGGTTCCCCCAGCGGTACAGTAGGTCGCCGCCCTTGCCGTAGCGGCCGCCTTCGTGGCCGGCGGCCTCCTCGGTGGTCGTGCTGTGGTCGATCACCCAGATCTCGCTGAAGTGGCGAACGCTGATCAGAATCTGGTCGAGCTCGGCGTTGTAGTCGATGCTGTTCGAATGCAGCCAGTCGTTGCCGATCTCCGGCCGGTTGTCCGTTGCCGCGCTGCCGGCGATGTAGCCGAGCCCCCGCAGTGACTCGACGGTCTCGGGGGCCGCCATCTGTTGCTGCTCGCGGTGCGCCGGCGCGGCGTTGATGTCGATGAGCTCCGGGTGATCGGCAACGACGCCGTAGTTGTCCTTGTCCCGATACAGCTCCTGCACCAGGTGGTCCCAGACGTGCCATTCCCACACGACGTTGCCGCCGTCCGGGTAAACGGGCTCGATCTCGACGACGAAGTCCGGCCAGATGTCGTCGTCCTCCATCCGTGACGGGTTGATGCCCGCCGCCACCGCCTCCTCGTAGGTCTTGCCTTCCCATGCGATCAGCAGGACGTTGCCGTTCGGCATCGGTTCGATGTCGTGGTGATGACGCTTGCTCTCGTCGGAGAACTTGAACTCCCAGACCACGGTGCCGTCCGGGGCGATTTCCTGCACGATGCCGCCCTCGCCGCCGCCGCGGAACACCCCCTCCGGCTCGGGGTCGTCCACCGACTTCAGCAGGTTGCCGTTCTCCAGCAGGTACACCGATTGGCCGGTGTTGTACTCGGTCTTCCACCGATGAACGAGCTCGCCCTGCATGTCGACGAGATACACGGAGGTCGAGCGAAGCGGGTTGAACAGGGTGTAGCCCTCGTGCGGAGTCGCTTCTCCGCGACTGGCGATCTCGCGCAGTGTCTCCGGGGCCGCCGCTACGCGGTCGTCCGGAGCGTCGCCGCCGCAGGCGATCGTGGTGCCGAGTGCGAGAATCAGCAAGAAGTTGGGTAGGGTCGAAGATCGCGGCGGTAGGCTCATTTCATCTCCGGGGAGCTCGTGACTGTCTTTCGGCTCCGAGGTCGGGGCGCCGGCACGCGCGTGCCAAAGGTGATGAGGACAGCGTAGTCTGCCGCGATCGAGGCTCGGGTTACAAGCGGGAGCGCTGCGGCCCGGCAGCCTGCCAGGAGGAGGCCGGCCGATCCCTGGTGGGCCGGTGAAGGGGGCGTTCGCGGCTCTACGGATCGCGGCGTCCCCGAACCTCGGGCTCGCGGATCCTCCGTGCCGGCTGGTTGCGGCCGCCCTGATGCAGCACCAGCGACGTCACCTCCCCGGATGCCGCCCGCCGGAACGAGATTTGCGCGTTGACCTCGCGCAGGAAGAACTTCTCTTCGGATTCCGCGAAAAGCGCGAACTTCGGCTCCCCGGTCGCTTGCACCTGCAGGCCGCCGTTTTCGAGCGTGATCGTCAGGACGAACTCGGAAGAGAGCTCGTACTCGCCGACATAGTCGGCCAGGATTTCTTCGGCGACCTCGACCTCCGTTCGCTCCACCGGCGGGCGATATCCCCGTGGCGCCGGCTCGGCGATCGAATCCCATTCGTAGGCTGCCTGGATCCGCCGGCTAATCTCGCCGGCGACGGCGCCGCCCTGATCGGCGTTGGTCATCACCGCAAGCCCGTAGCCCTTCACCTTGTGTGCCATCAGCGTGGCGCGGAACCCCCAGTTGGATCCGCCGTGGGAGAAGTACCAGCCCTGGCCGACCTTTCCGATGCCGAAGCCGACGGCAAAGTCGCCCACACCCACGGGGGACAGCATCTCCTGCACCATGGTTCGGTCGAGCACGCGGTTCGATCGGCCGATCGCCGACAGCTGCACCTCGATGGCGAAACGGGCCAGGTCGCTCGGCGTGGTCCACAGCCCCGCCGCGGCCATCTCCGGGTAGACGTGCCACTTCGGTCCCATCGACTCGCCGCTGCGCGAGTGGGCCCGGGCGGCGTTGGCGTCGAGCTCCGGAGGCAGGGGCTGGACGAACGAGCTGTTGTTCATGCCGATCGGTCCGAGAACGCCGTCGGCCATGATCTCGGCGAACGGCCGGCGGAGCGCGTCGCTGAGGGCCTGCTGCATCAAGGTGACGCCCCCGCCCGAGTACTCCATCAACGACATCGGCGGGCGTTCCATGAACAGCACGCCGACGTTCGACAGCTCGTGCCCCTCGAGAATCTGCAGGGCCGTCGGAACGGGCCCCGACGGGTCGTAGCCCGGGAAACCGAAGCCGTCACCGAGGCCGGACGTATGACTGGTGAGCATCCGCGGGGTGACCGACCGATCGGCCGTGAACTCACCGCCGTCGAGCCTCCAGGAGGTGAGGATGTCGTTGATGTCGTCGTCGAGGGAGAACAGCCCGTCCTGCACTGCCCGCAGCACCGCCATCGCCGCCACAGGTTTGCTGATCGACGCCGCCTGGAACATCGTCTCGGTATCCACCGCGGCGCCGGTCTCGACGTCGGCGATCCCGTACCCCTTCGCCCAGTGGATCTCGAAATCGCGGATGACGGCGACGCTCACTCCGGGGACGGAGAAACGCTCCATCAGCTCCTCGACCGTCAACGCCCCGAGGCCGTCTTCGTCGGCTTCCGGTTGGGCGGCTTCGATGGCGGCAATGAAGTCGGCGGCGGGCCGGTCCTGCGCAGCCGGCGAAGGCAGCGGGGCGATCGACAACAACAGCAACAGCGCCGCCGCGACGGTTCCGGATGATCTCATGGGCTCAGTCCTTTCCTTTCGCGGTCATCGTCGTGGATCCGTGTCGCGGGCGCAACGCGAACGCAGCGCGGATCGCGGCGTTGAAGCGGCTCGTGACAGCGTCGTACCCTCGTTCGGATGAAGCGTCGCTCGGCACGAACGGTCTCGATTCTCGTTCTTTTGCTGGCCGCATGCGCCGGTGAGCCCTTGACCTTCGCAGCGTGGACGATGCCGCCGCCCGACGGAGTGCCGATGGTCGAGTATGCCTGGGTTCCGCTCGAAGACCGCACCGACGAGGTCGGGGCGCAGCGAGATTTGGCGGTCGCGGAAGCCCTGGGGCGACCCTTCTATCGCCCCCAGACGATCCGGGTCGGTACGAACGGGCGGCTCTTCGTCCTCGACGGCGGCAACCATCGCATCGTTGTACTCGACGCGCGGGGCAAGCCACTCGTCGAGATGGGCGGCGAGGGCCAGGGCCCGGGGGAGCTCCGGAGCGTTCGAGATCTCGGTCTGTTGGGGGACCTCGTGCTCGCGTACGACGACCGCAGCGTCCGGTGGAGCGTGTACCGCGACGACGGAACCCATGTTGCCGACTACCGACTGGAGGATCGTATCTACCCGGGGGACACGCGTGACGCCGGCGGACGCCTTCTGATGGTCAATGCAGACCCCTCGTTCGCCTTGCCCGCTGACATAGAGGCGCCACCGACGTTCTTCCGGGTGGGTTTCTTTGATCCCGCGAACGATACCTTCGATGCTCTCGCCGACTTCGAATACACCTACGGGGTGCAGTGGGAAAAGGAAGGCATGGCAGGGACCGTCCCGCTGCGTGCCGCCTTCCCGCGCAGCGCCCTGGGCGCCGATCGCCTGTACGTCACCGACGCGATCGAGTATCAGGTGAGGGCGATCGACCTCGAGGGCAACGTCGCCTGGGCTCTGCGCACCGACTACGTCGTTCCTGTCGTGCCCGAGGAGGTCAAGCGCGCGATCGTCGAGTTGCTGCGGGAGTCGATGTCCGAGGAAGGCCTCGCCTACCAGCATTTCCACTGGCCGGATCGGTACGCCGCGATCGAAAACCTGGAGGTGGACGGGCACGGCCATCTTTGGGTGTTCCCGCATGCCGATCGGGGGCCGACAGAGTGGCGCGAAGCCAACCGCCCGGTCCCGGTCGATGTGTACTCGCGCGACGGAGAGCTGCTTTTTTCCGGGATGAGCCCGATCGAGGAGTGGGACTCCGCCTTCGGCGATCACGTCTACCTCATCGAGACCGACCCGGGGTCGGCGGAGGAGCTCGCCGTCCGCTACCGGCTCGTCGAGCCGTTCTGATGAGCGCCGAAGCGGACGCGGCCAAGAAGTTCTTGATCTTCACCGCGTCCGTCCTGGTTTTCCTCGCGGTGAAGTTCGTTGCAGAGGAATGGTTCTACGTTCCGAGGTCTCTGTCGTTGCCCCTCGGCTTCTTCGTCATGGGTATGATGATCAAGCCTTTGGCAGCCCCGGACCTGCCGATGTCCCGCTGGGTGTTTGCACCGCTCGTCGGTGCGGCCGCCGGCCTGGTCCTGTTGACGGCGCCGAGTTGGTACGAGCGGTGGACGGCTCCGGACTACTCGCTGCCGGACTTCCTGCCGACCGAGGAGGACTTCATCGCCCGCGTCATCTACTACGCGGAAGGTCTGCGTGGCGACAAGTCGCCGCGTGACTGCGGCACCTTCGGTCCCGGAAGCGATCCGTCGAGTGGCAGGGAATGTGCGGCGTCCGCTCTCGAAGCCGGTGAGGCTTTCTACTTCTTCTACTTTCCCGGCGCCTATGACAGCTTCGAAAGGGAAGCCTTGGCCTCCTTCGGCCGTGGGGCCGAGCATCGATTCCACTACTCTCGGAGCACCCTCTGGGGGCGGCCGCGAGCCCGCATCGTGCAGACACCGTGCGTGGAACCCCGTTTCCTCGACGGAGAGAACCCCCTCGTTCAGTGTGGCCCGGCTCCTACGCCGGCAGAGTTCCGCGAAGACGTCGGCGTGGGTAGGGACTGCGGCACGCACAGTGCCACCCACCCCGTCGACGACGCCGAAGGGCAGGCGCAGGTCGACTGCGTTGCGGCCGCCCTCGCGGCGCGAGAGCCGTTTCACTACGAGTTCGACAGTGACTGGGGGGGCATGAGCGGCACCCTCACGGGCGTGCTCTCATGGTTACCGAGTGCCGAGGAGGCGCCGACGCTCTCCTTCTACAGGTCCGGCGACGATGATCCGGAAGGTGAGCCGTTCCTCGTTCAACGTACCTGTGTTTCGCCGACGATTCGTTTCGTGATACCAACCTCGTCTGGACTGCGGCGGGATGGAACGGACTCGTCGGTCGAAGTCGACTGCGGCGATGTGTCGACCCGGTCACCGTGATGGGCGCGTCGCTGCTAGAGGGCGTGCTCGGCAGTGTGAGGGAACGCGGCGTTGGGAGGACTTTCTGTGAGCGTGTACGAAGCCGACATCCAAGCGATTCTCGAAAGGCGCCATCACAACGGCGGCGACTACTGGGCGTCGGCCGACGGCCGGATCTATGTCGGCAATCCGTTCAGCACCATCGGTGCGTTGAACATGCTCCACGAGATCGGCGTGCCGCCGGAGCACGAGGCCGTGGCCGGCGGCGTGGACTTGTTGCTCAGCGCCTGTCGGGACGACGGCCGTATTCGCGTAGCGCCGAAAGCCCCGATGTACCCGTGCTACACGGCCGAGGCCGCGCGCATGCTGTGTCGCTTCGGTCGCGGGCGGGACGAGGCGGTGCAGCGGACCGTTGCCTACCTGCTGGAAAACGCTCATACGACGGGTGGCTGGCGTTGCAACTTCACCCGCTTCGGTCGCGGCCCCGAGACCGAGTACGCCAATCCGGGAGCGACCCTGTATGCCCTCGACACCCTGCGCTTTTTCCCCGAGCACCTCGAGGGGAACGAAGTCATCGACGCGGCGGTCGAGTCGCTGCTCGATCACTGGGAGACGCGTGAGCCGGTCGGCCCCTGTCATTGGGGCATTGGCACACGCTTCCTGCAGATCGAGTACCCGTTCGTCCGCTACAACCTGTTCTTCTACGTGTACGTCCTGTCCTTCTACCCGCGGGTGAAAGGCGATTCGCGCTTTGCGGCGGCACTAGGCGCGCTCGAGTCGAAGCTGAGCGACGGGCGGGTCGTCGTGGAGAAGCCTCACCGCGGCCTGGGCAAGCTGGCTTTCTGCGCCAAGGGCCGACCCTCGGTGCCCGCGACCAAACGGTACGAGGAGATCACGCGAAACCTGAAGTCCTGAGCCACGCGGAGGGGATCATGCGGAGTGCGAGTCGACGGCGAGGTGGACGGCGTTTGTCGAAATGGACGATGGGAATCGCCCTGGTTTCGGTGGCATCGAGTGCCTGCTCGGAGCCGCTCGAGTTTGCCGATTGGACGTTCCCGGTGCCTCGAGGGACGCGGGTCGTCGAATACGCGGCTGTCCCGATCGAGGAGCGGACCGAGCAGATCGGCATGGTGGAGGATCTCGTGATCGGCGGTGTGCCGACCGATGACGGCGCACTCCTGCACCCGAGAGGCTACACGGATAGTGCCATCGCCCTGGCGGAGGGGAAGGTGTTCGTCCTGGACAACGGTAACGCGAGCGTTCGGGCGTTTGACCGCAACGACGGCCGGTACTTGTTCTCACTCGGTGCCGAAGGGCAGGGCCCCGGGGAGTTTCAGCGGCCCGCACATGTCGCGATCAGTGGCGGCAAGCTGGTTGTCGTGGACACTCGCGGACAGAAGCTGAGCTTCTGGTCGCTGACCGGGGAGCACATCGACGACGTCACCACTCCGCCTCTGCGGCTGTCGCGCTCGATCGCGGGGCTCGCGGATGACTCGATGATCGTCCGATTTCAGGAGCGGCAGGAAGAGAACTCCGTCGTTGTGCTGGCTCGCATCGACGAAGAAGGTACGGAAGTCCGGAGGTACCTCGAAGCGCCCGGCACGCGATTCGACACGGTAGAGGTATCGGGCCGCAACTTGGTTCTCAGCCACAGAGGGCCGGAGGCAGGCTTCGCGGTAGGAGCCGCCGGGGAGCGTGTCTATGTCACGCCGGCGAGCGAGTATCAGGTTGCAGCACTCAGCCCGGCGGGCGAGCTCGTTTGGGCTCTTCGGGTGGCGTCGGAGGCGGCGCCGTATCCACAAGACGCGATCGATCGACAGATCGCCAGCATGCAGGAGCAGTTTCCCACGGTCCACGCGGGGATGTTCAACTGGCCGGAACGACTACCGGTTCTGGCGAGTGTCCGGGTCGACGGGCACGATCACCTGTATGTCTTTCCGTATGTTCGATCGTCCTACGTCGAGGAGAACGGACATCGGCCCGTCGACGTGTACTCGAACGACGGCACGCTTCTGTTTTCCGGGTCTGTAAGAACCACGTGGGACGCCGCCGACGGTGACTTCGTCTACCTCTACGAGGAACGGGAAGATACGGGCGAATGGGCGGTGGTCCGATACCGGCTCGACGAGCCGTTCGGATAGTTGGTCTGAGCGGGCAGCGCTCCGGGAGGTCGAGCGCTTCAGCGCAGGCGTTGGACGATCTCGACGCGGCGATTCATTGCCCGGCCGGCATCGTCCGTGTTGGTCGAGACCGGCGCCAACGGGCCGACTCCTCGGGTCTCCAGTTGTGCCGCATCGACACCGTAGTCGTTGACGAGGGCTTCCTTGACGGCCGCTGCCCGCTGCTCCGAGAGCGTCAGGTTGGTTTCCAGCGTGCCGGTGTCATCGGTATGCCCGACGATGTAGAAGCCGCCCTCGATCTCGCCGAGGTAGGCGGCGATGACCGACAGGGCGTCGGCGGATTCCGGCTCGATCACCGCGCTTCCGGTAGCGAAGTGGATGTCGTAGACGGCGATCTTGCCTGACTCGGCGATCGCGGCGCGTAGGCGGTCGATGTCGAGCGTCACCGTTCCGGTCTCCATTGCGGCGGTCGTCAACTCCTCGATCATGTAGAGGTTTTCGTACCTGCAGATGACGACCGCGACCCAACGTTCGGCACCTCCCGACGTGTGGCTCGCTATCAGGTAGTACTCGGCCTGCGACCCGAGCCGGCCCAGCTCAACGCGGCCGACACGGCCTTCGGTGGCCCGATACGAACGGGCATCGAACGCCGGAGTGTGGGGCTCCGCGTACAGCGTCCGAACCGCCAGCTCCGTACTGTTGCCCGCTTCGGCCGCGAGGTGAATGGTGAATCCGGCCGCCCGTAGCTCGCCTTGGTAGCTGCGAAACACCTCCAGGTTCGTCTTGTCCTCCGGCTTGGTGAAAACGCGGCTGACCAGGGCCCCTTCGACGCGCTCGACGCTTGGGTCGGCCTCGGCCGCCCGGGTGTACGCGATACTGCCGTAGTCGACCTCGTAGATGCCCTCTTCGACGCTGCCTGCGAAGCGGGAAACGGCGGTGTTTTGGGCCAAGGCGGGCGCGGCGATCGCGGCGGCCAGAAAGCCTGCCCCGAGCAGGAATACGGACGCCGACCGGATTGCATCATGTCTGTTCTTCATGTCCCGCCTCTATCAAGCTGGTCGCCGCCGCGAGCGGGACCGGTGTCAGGGGCTTCTCTACTCTCGATCGCGATGCCACCGAGATGGTCGCATGGCCCGCGGCGTGGTGTAACCACGAGCCGGCGGTTTGCCCCTCGTTCCTCTGGTTGGCGGTGCCTGACTGTTGTAGAAACGGGTCATGAACGCACAGTGGCGGCGCAGGGAGCGCACGGGGACGGAATATCGGATGGCGTCGTTGGTCGGGTGCCTCGTGTGTGCCGCCGTGATGGCCGCTTCAGGCCGCCTGATCGCGTCGGCGCCCAACGGCTACGGGCCGTGGGAGTTCGGCATGCGTCACTTCCAGGTAGCGGGCGTCCGAGAGTTCGGCCCCTATCTCCCGGTGGAGCAGACCGGCGGCCTCGAGACCCTCAACGGCAGGTTCGAGGGAGAGAGGGCGAAGATTTCCTTCGATTTCGACGACCGCGGTCTTGCCGGCGTGCACATCGTGGCCTTCGACGGCGCCGACATCGAGGCGATGAGCTCGGCCCTGTATCGCGTCTACGCCCACGTGAGCGCCGGCTACGGCGAGCTGGGGTTCGATGGCACGAGCCTGCCGCCCGGGCTCAGCGCCGAGGAGATCGCGGCGCGGCTTCCGTCGGAGTACCTGCAGCCTTTCGGTACCGGCGGAGGCCGGAGCGGCACGGCGAGCGCCGCTGGCGGGAACCCCTCGCGTGGGCGCCGCCGGCCGCCGCCGCGTCAGCGGATCGAGATGGAGCCCGCACGCCAGCCCGACGGCACCAAGGTGGTGGTGCGGCTGGAACGTGCCGATCGTCTGGAGCGCACCACCGTGACGCTGTCACTGTCGCGCACCGGAGTGCCAACGCCGGTGACCCTCGAAGGTGCGATCGAGGGCATCAGCGGGCCCGTCGAGGTGGTCAATACGACGACTACGCTGAACGCCCGCCTGTCCGCAGCGGCGGAGTACCTCCGGCGCGCCGGTGAGGTCCCGGTGCTGTCGCGCTATCCGGAGCTCGCCGCCGATCCGGATGCCCGGCTTGCGGAGCTGCCGCTCGGGCCGTCACGTCCGGTCGTGGCGATCGTCGGCAACTTCAGCAGAGGATTCGACCTGTACGCCGTGCCGCCGGCGGTCGGCGAGCCGACGGAGCTACGCTTCGCCCGGGACGGCCAACGCTTCGTGCTCACCACGGAGATGATGCTGCCGGAGGAGAGCGGAGGGGAGATGTCATTGAGACTCGCCCTGCACCCGGAAGACGCACTCGCACGCGTGCGGCTTTACCCGTTCGCGCGTCGCGGCGGCGTCGTCCGTATCGGTGGTCGCGAGATGAAATTTGCCGTCACCGGGGACTTCGGCGTTTTCAACGGCTGGTACGACCGCGTCTACTTCGATCTCGACGGCGACGGCCGGTTTTCGACGACGCGTAATTCCTCGGAGCTGGTGCACATGTACGAGGGCTACGTCACCATCGATGGAGCCAACTGGCGTTTCGAGGTCGATCGCCACGGCGACAAGATCTGGATGGCGCCCCTCGCGGGCGACTACCCACTGCGTGCGACCCTGGACGAGGGCGCCATCGCCCCCGACTTCAGCTTCGTCGACAGGGACGGTGTCGAGCGCCGCTTGAGCGACTACCGCGGCAAGCTCGTCCTGCTCGACTTCTGGGGTGCGTGGTGTGGTCCGTGCCGCGGCGAGGCGCCCCACATGGTCGAGGCCTATGAGCGCTTCCGTGACGACGGTTTCGAGATCATCGGCATCGACTACAAGGACAGCGTCGAGGCGCAGACGGCGTTCATGCAGGAGTACGGCATGACCTGGCCGCAGGCGCGCGAGTCGGAGTCCGGACGTCCGATCCACGACCTGTACCGCAACTGGACCTGGCCGACCCACTACCTGATCGATACCGACGGCCGGATCCTCGAGTTCAATCCGCGAGGCCGCCGGGTGCTCGAGATCCTCGAAGAGCGATTCGGTCGCTAGCATCGCAGGGGCATCCAGCGCGGCAGTCTCCGGCGCAACGGTCGCCGAGCGCGCGATCGGCGGTCCGCGGGTCGTTGATCTAGAAGAGCCCGCTCTCGATCGAGATTGTCATCGACACAGGAACCGCCTTCCCGTCGACAATCGTCGGCTCATAGCGCCACTGCCGAACCGCGGTTGCCGCGGCTTCGTCGAACGCGGAATTTCCGGAGGAGGTCGCCACCCGGATCGCCCCCACCGCGCCGTCGGTCGCCACCACGATCTCCAGCTCGGCCCGGGCGCCGGCCTCTGCCTCGGCGCCGGTGGGCTCGACGCCGTGGACCCGGACGGGCTCGGTTAGGTCAGCGCCCACCGGAACGGCGAGCTCCCATAGCTCGTCGCCGGGCTCGGCGACGAAGGGCGCGAACATGTCGATCGCCTCGAGCCCCTGGGAATCGGCTACCGACGCCGATATCGGTTGCCCTTCGAGGAACCAGCGCCTCTGGGTCTCCCCGCCGTCGTCGCTCCAGCGGACGGCCTCGCCATGCAGGAGCCCGTCGCGATAGCTCCGCACCTCGCGCAGGCGCCCCGCCTGATCGTAGGCGGCCAGGACCCCGTCGATGCGCCCGTGCACGTAGGTTCCTTCCTGCCGGATGACGCCATCGGGGTAGTAGGAATGAAACGGTCCGTGTTCCCGCCCGTTGACGAAGCGCATCTCCAGCCCCGGCTCGCCGCCTTCGTAGTAGCGGGTCAGCGTTCCCTCGATGCGTCCGTTGACCACCGTCATCCGAGCGGCGGGCTCGCCGCTGTCGGTCTCGTCGGTGATCTCTCCGGAGAACGGCTCGGAGCTGCCGAATCGGTACAGCAGGTCGTCACGAACGATGAGCTGCGGCGTGTGCCGGCTGGCGAGCTCGAAACCGGGGATGGGGAGCTTCTCGTCGTAGCCGGCGTGATAGTGGTCCATGTACACGGAGTGCTTCGTCTCGCCGCAGGTAATCGTCCAAAGGTCGATGATGTTGCCGTACGGGCCGACGCCGACGCTGCCGCGCCCCCCGAGCGTCGGCGGCTCGCCGTCCGGGCAACGGAGCCGCTGCAGGTAGCCGGGCTGGCCGCCGCGTGGCGTTCGTACCGGGTTTTCGGCCGAGCCCAGAGGTTGGCTCAGGTCGGGTCCGGGAGGCTTTTCGTCTTGCTGGGCCGTCGCGGTGCTCGGGGGGACGAACGCAGCCGTCAGAGCGGTCAATACCAGGGCGAAGTGCACGGTCACGCGGCGCATGGTCTCTCCAAGGTCTCTTCGGGCAACGTTCCGGTCACGACCCGCGGCTCGGATCGGCGACTCTCGAGCGTTCACCTTTCGAGACTATCGGGTACGGGGCCGTGGTGACCAGGTCGCGATGTGCAGGCCTGCCGTGCCGTGTCGGAGAGACCACGGCTTTGTGCCGAACGGCGTCGCAGAAAACCCGCCCGGGTAGCACATGGCGGGTGAGGGAAGGGCAGGTCCCCGCCGATGATAGTGCGCCGGCCTGAACGGGAAAGCGTGCCGGCAGGACCGGGAAAGCGTGCCGGGCCAATCGGAAGGAGCGCCGGTGCGATCGGGAACGTGTTACGGCCGGGGGGCGACGCCCGGCTATGATCGTAACTGCGGAAAGACGAACGAGGCGTTACGCGATTGAAGGAGGCAATGGCGATGGGCGCTCGAGCCGCGATGCTTTTTTTGACCGTGCTGATCGGTTTTGCCGCGCTGTACCTGGCAACGCGCAACCGGTGGGACTGGACGAAGCTCATGCGTCGGCTCGTACTGGCGTTGGTCCTTCTGCTGGGAGGATTCGCCGGTGGCGTCTACTGGAATTCCTTGCCACCCACCTCGCCCGTGTCGGAGTTTTGGGACGTCTCGCTGGGCGCGAGCAAGAGCGACGTGCGATTCCTGAAGGGCGAACCGCTGGAGGTCGTCGAACCCGGAACATGGGTCTACAAGGCCGGCCGCGAGGGCAGGTATCACGTTGTCTTCGAGGACACGGACCAGGTCGTTCGCGTCGTCGCGATGTCGGCATCAGGGCTGGGCAGCGGTGCCTTCCTGTTCGGCGTCCGCGAGGGGTTCGACGCCGGCCGCCTCGTCGACCGGGTCGGTGACCCGTCACGGGTCATCCACCTCTCGAACGACCTGCGCCGCGCCTACCTGTATCCGCATTTGAACGCCGTGTTCATCCTCGAGCGCGGCAGGGTCGTTTCGTATGGGATTTACGACGTCGACGCAGGTGACCCCTACGCAGAGGGAGAAGACGAAGCGGGCGTCGTCGCCGAGCAGTAGACACGTCGCTCGGGCGAATCCGGCTACGCGGCCGACTCCAGATTACTCCTCAATTGCTGCGTTCACGGAGTTCAACAACAAGAAGTCGGCTTGAGCGTGCCCGGGGTAGAGCGCCTTCATCGTTTCCATTGCCTCAGCTCTCGTCGCTGCACCGTCGATGGTGTCTTCAAACTGCTCGATGTACTTCTTTACCTCGGCGAATAGGCTGATATCCGAGGGCTCGCCGTGACCCGGGTAGACCCGTGGATTCAGCGCTTCGAAGCGTTTCGAGAACTCATCCAACTGGCGCTTCCAGTTCACCATGCTCTTTCGGTCGATCGCGAGCCATGGATGGACGCGGTTGTAGCAGAAGTCTCCGGAAAAGAAAGCGTTCAGGTCCTCGCTGTAGATCGTCGTCAGATGGTCGCATTCCGCGCTGTCGAAGGTGCTGTCGAGCTCGAGAGTCGCTCCGCTCGCCAGGCGCAACATGGGTGAATCCAGAACCTCGATGTTGCCTTCGTAGTCGAAACCATCCGGGTTCTCCGTGCTCTTTGGTTTCATGGCTGGCTCGTTGTCCAACCAGCCGATGTCTTCCATGAACGTGGAGAAATCGATGATGTCGTTCTTGACCTCCGGTCGCGTGACCATGATCGCGGCATCGGGGAATTCAACGCGGAGCACGCCCGCGCCAATGTAGTGGTCAGCATGCCCGTGAGTGATGAGAATGTGTGTGAGGTTCTTGCCTTCGGCTTTGACAAAGGACGCCAGACTCCTCGCCTCTTCGCTGTTGCGCAGACAGTCCACGAGGATTGCGCTGCTATCGTCGGTGAAGAGGTATGAGTTCACGTTGGCTTCCACGCCACCGTAGACCGAGAGCTTGAGGTTGTTCATCAGAGGTTTCCCATTCGTTCCTGGTTGTTGGAGGGGCGTCCGGTGACGAGGTCGGACGATCGGAGTGCCACTGCGCGGCAAGCGTCCAGTATGGTTGAACATGTCCTGCCCCGGCAGTATCACATAGAAACCAAGTTCCTTCTACGCACTTCCTGGGAACCAAGTATGCTGCAGATAACCGTCACGACAGATGAAGAAACTGGGCTCTGTCCCGTCCGAAGCGTCCTCACTCCCGTGCTGGGGAAGTGGAGCACACTGATCCTTCTGGCGCTGGAGGATGGGCCGCAGAGGTTCTCCTGGATAAAGCGCACCATTGGCGATGTCACATCCCGAGTCTTGACCGAGAAGCTTCGGACCCTGGAGCGCGACGGCCATTTGACGCGGCATGTTGATCCAGGTCCCCCCGTCAAGGTCCGCTACGAGTTGACATCGTCGGGTCAGACGCTAGTGGCCCTGTACCGGCCGCTAGCGATCTGGGCGGACGAGAGCTTCGAGTCCGTCAAGCAGGCGCGGGCGAAGTACGACGCCCGCTGATTGTCTCCGCGCCCGTCGGCGCCGTTCTCGGATTCGAGCCTAAGGAGGTCCCCCATGCGTCTGCCGGTTGTCGTTGCCGCGATCCTGCTGATCATGTCCTCGCCGACGAGCGGCGTGGCGCCCCAATCGCCGTTGAGCTTCGACTATGACTACGCAGCCGAGGCGGCGCTGGCCACCGAGATCGACATCGACAATCCCGATCCCGACCGCCTGCGCGGCGTCTTTGCGCAACGGCGCCAGCGCGTGATGCAGGCGATGCCCGAGGGCGCCATGCTGATCTTCTCCGTCGAGCGGGCGCAGGAGCGGCGGCTCGAGTTCCAGGTGCCGCACTCGGACAACCACGACTTCATCTACCTGACCGGCCTCGACGGGATCGACAGCCTGGATTCGGCGCTGCTGCTGATCCCGGCGGCGCCCGACGCCGCCGGGCGGCTCGACGAGCCGGACCGTGATCGCGCCGTGTTGTTCACCTCCGGCGATCCCGAGGCCCTCGCGGCGCGCACCGGTATCGAGTCCGTTCGCCCCTTCGCCGAGCTCGAGCAGGAGCTTTCGGTGGCGATGACCGACTTCCGCGACTGGCGTGTCACCCAGGTGCGGCGCTGGCCGCTGGCCGCGGCGCTGTCGCGCGCCTGGGGGCCGGACGACAAGGTGCTGTACTTGAACTACCCCCGTTTCTTCCGCCTCGGCATGCCGGAGCCGGCGCGCCTGGAGACCTTCGAGCGCATCGAGCGTTTCTCTCCGGAGATGGAGCTCCGCGACTCCGCCGACATCCTCGACGTCGTGCGCATGTACCAGGACTCGTGGTCGCTCGCGAACCTGCGCCGCGCCGTCGACATCACCGCGGAGGGCGTCATCGAGGCGCTCCGGGCGGCCCGGTCGGGCGTGAGTGAGAAGCAGGTCATGGAGATCATGGACTTCGTGTACCGCTATCGTGGCGCGATCCTCGGCTTTCCGACGTCGGTGCGACGCCATGGCCCCGGCGGCGGTGCCGAGCGTCGGGCCGTGCCGGAGGGATGGATCGAGTTCGTTCCACGCTCCGGGGGGGCGGTGTTTCAGGACGGCGACATGCTGCATACCGACACCGGCGCGGCGTTCAACCACTACTCCGCCGATGTCCAGCGCAACCTGCCGATCGACGGGACCTTTACCGACGAGCAGCGGCGCCTCTACGAGATCGCTCTCGACGTGCAGAGGACGGTCATCGAGATGGTGCGGCCCGGAGTCACCTGGTGGGAGTTGCACGACACGGCCGTCGCCATGTTGCGCGACGCCGGCGGCTACGACGCCTACTACACCTACGGCATCGGGCATTTCATCGGTATGGAGGTGCACGACGAGGGCGACTACCTCGAGCCCCTGCGCCCCGGGATGGTGCTCTCCATCGAGCAAGGCGTCGCACCGCCCGGCGGCCCGCGTGTCGCCTTCGAGGACGATGTCCTGGTGACCGCGGACGGATACGAATGGCTCAGCCGGGTGATCCCCATCGAGATCGACGAGATCCTCGAGCTGGCGGCGCAGCCGAGCTCGTTCGAAGCGTTCGTCGACAAACCCCCCTTCGCGGGGCTGTTGACACCTCCCTTCGGACGTTGATCCGCTTTCTGTCAGAATGCCGTTCTTCGCACCGCTCGAAACCGGAGAGACGTTCCATGGCAACCTCCCCGCGTCGTCGTCGTCCCGCGTTTCCTCCCTCGCTGCCGGCACCCCTCCGTCGGGGCCGTGCCCGCTCGCCGATCGCGTTGCGCGTTGCCCTGGGGGTCGCGCTCGCGGCCCTGATCGCCCTGCCGGCGACGGTCGGTGCGCACGGGCAAAGCGCCGGTTCCGGCGGCGTTACCGCCGAGCATCTCGCTGCGCTGCAGTGGCGTGAGATCGGGCCGGCGCTGACCTCGGGCCGTATCGCAGACATCGCCGGCGTGCCCGGCGATCCGGACACGCTGTACGTCGCCACCGCCACCGGCGGCGCCTGGAAGACGACCGACCGGGGCGTGATCTGGGAGCCGATCTTCACCGACGGCAACACCGCGTCGCTCGGCTCGGTCTCCGTCGCCCCTTCCAACCCCAGTGTCGTCTGGTTGGGCTCGGGAGAGACGTGGAACTGGCGCAGCGTGTCGTGGGGAGACGGTGTCTACAAGTCCGAGGACGGCGGCAAGACCTGGGAGCACAAAGGGCTCGAGGAGACCCGCCACGTCGGCCGTATCCTGATCCATCCCGAACATCCGGACGTCGTGTACGTCGCCGGTGGGGGTGCGTTGTGGGGATCGAACGAGGAACGCGGCGTGTACAAGAGCACCGACGGCGGAGAGAGCTGGGACTTGGTGCTGCACGTCAGCCCGCTGACCGGCGTCGTCGACCTGGCGATGGATCCGCGTGACCCCGACCTGCTGTACGCCGCCGCTTTTCAGCGCGAGCGGCGGACCTGGAGCTTCCTCGGCGGCGGCCCCGAAAGCGGCGTGTACCGGAGCGCCGACGGTGGCGCCACTTGGGAGCGGCTTGCCGGCGGGTTGCCGGAAGGAGATGCCGGGAAGATCGGCCTGTCGATCTGCGCGTCGCACCCCGATCGCGTCTACGCGGCGGTCACCGCGCGGCCGGCGGAGCAGGGTGTGTACCGGTCCGACGACCGCGGCGCGAGCTGGGAACGGATGAACCCCGCTGCGGCGTCGAAGGTCCGATGTGATCCGACCGATCCGGACCGCGTCTACATCCTGACCGATGGCGCCGGCGTCTCGACCGACGGTGGTCGCACCTTCGCCGAGCCCTACAAGGACAACACCGTCCACGTCGATCAGCAGTCGATGTGGATCGACCCGGACGACTCCGAGCACATCGTCATCGGCAACGACGGCGGCGTCTACATCACCGAGGATCGCGGCGACAACTGGCGGTTCGTCGCCAACCTGCCCGTGACCCATTCTACACCGTTGCCGTCGACATGCAGGAGCCCTTCTACTACGTCTACGGCGGCACACAGGACAACAACACGCTCGGCGGCCCGAGCGGCACGCGATACCGCGACGGCATCGCCAACGAGGACTGGTACATCACGGTCGGCGGCGACGGTTTCCACGTGCAGATCGATCCGCAGGATCCGACCGTCGTGTACACCGAGTCGCAGTACGGCCGCCTGCAGCGGTTCGACACCGTCACCGGCGAACGCCGCCTCATCCAGCCGGCCCACCCGGAGGACGGAAAGTACCGCTACAACTGGTCGTCGCCGGTGATCATCTCGAGCTTCGACAACCGGACGCTGTACTTCGCCGCCAACGTGGTGTTCAAGAGCACCGACCGGGGCGATACCTGGGAGGTCATCAGCCCCGATCTGAGCCGCCAGGTCAGCCACTTCGACCTGCCGCTCCAGGGCGAGGTACAGCCGCTCGACGCCTTCATGCTGCACCGGGCGACGTCCGACTACGGGAACATCACGGCCCTGTCGGAGTCGCCTCTGCAGGCCGGGCAGCTTGCCGTCGGCACCGACGACGGGCTGATCCAGATCACCCGTAACGACGGGGATTCCTGGCAGCAGGCCGACACGTCCGCCGCCGTCCCCGACATGACCTACGTGTCCCGGGTGCGGTGGTCGCACCACGACGAGGGCACGCTGTACGCCACCTTCGAGGCCCACAAGGACAACGACTTCCGCCCCTACGTGCTCAAGAGCAGCGACTACGGCGCCAACTGGGCGGATATCGGCTCCGGGCTGCCGGACTTCGGGCCGGTACGCGTGCTCGAAGAGCACCCGCGGAATCCCGACCTGCTGTTCGTCGGCACCGAGTCCGGCGTCTTCGTGTCGTTCACCGGGGGCGGAAGCTGGTTGCCGCTGGACAACAACCTGCCGACCGTGCCGGTCCACGACATGGTCATCCACCCGCGCGAAAACGACCTTGTGCTGGGCACGCACGGCCGCGGCTTCTGGGTCCTCGACGACATCGGCATTCTCGAGGAGCTGACCGCGCAGGTGGCCCGGTCGGACATGCATCTCGCCGCCCCGCGACCCGCCCGCCAGTTGAGCTGGTTCAATCGGGGCCGCTCCAGCCTCGGTCACTCCCGGTTCACCGCGTCGAACCCTCCGGAGGGCGCGGTCATCAGCTATTGGATCGGACCCGATGCGACGGCCGGCGGCGCCGGGGGCGGCGATTCGCAGGTCGTTGTCGAGATCCTCGACGCCGGCGGAGAGCGGGTCCGGCGACTGGATCCGCCGTCCGGGGGCGGCCGTCCGGGAGTTCATCGCCTGGTTTGGGACATGCGCTACGAGCCATTGCTGCTGGCGAGCGCGGACGGCGACATGGACCAGGGGCCACGCGGCCCATGGGTGCTGCCCGGCGACTACCAGGTCAGGCTGCGGTTCGGCGACCGGGAGCAACGACGAGCCCTCCGCATCGTCGGCGACCCGGACGTCGATATCAGCGAGGCCGATCGCCGCGTGTGGCACGACACCTTGCGCTCGCTGCACGAGATGATCGGTGTCGCGCACGCCGTGGTGACCACCGCGGGCCAGCTCGGGTCACAGGTCGAGCAGGTCCGCGAGATCCTGCGGTCACGTGCGGAAGCGGCACCGACGCTCGACGACCTGCTAGATGAGATCGACGGCAAGCTGCGGGATATCGACGAGGAGATGCTCGGGCGGGATACCCGCGGTGGGGCGACGCAGCCCGGGGCACCACCGCTCTCGTCGCAGGTCCGTCAGCTCTACTCCGCCGTCGGCGCCTCGACGGCGCTGCCGACCACCGAGCAGGCGCAGCTGACCGAACGCAGCCGGGAGCTACTGGCGGCGCAAGTCGACGCGGTGAACGACGTACTCGAACAGGATCTGGGACGGCTTCGGGCGGCGCTCGATGCGGCCGGCGTGCCGTGGACGCCGGGGCGGTTGATCGGGCCGGTGCAGGGGGCGGGGCGTTAGCGTCGCTCGCGGAAATGAGGTCATTGACGAGGACCCGCACGGACTGAAAGTATTGTGCCGTCCTCAGCATCGTCCTCTTCCCACACGTCCAAGAATGCCGGTCAAGTCCATCAGGCTCTGCCGTAGCGCGCTGCTCGTCGCTACCGTGGCCGCGGTCGCGGCAACGCTGGGCCTCGGTTCGAGGACGGCCTCCGGGAACTCAGTCGTTGCAGCCCCCCAGGCGGAGAGCGACGTCCTCGCACGGCAGGTCTACGCGATCTTCCAGCAGCAGTGCCTCGAGTGTCACGGTGATCTGCCGGATCCGGCCAGCGAGCTCGACCTGCGGACGGACGAGGGGCTTCAACGGGGTGGGATCAAGGGCAAGGCCGTCGTGCCGCACGACCCCGACGCGAGCCCATTGTTCACCCAGCTGATCCGCGAATCACGGCCGTACATGCCGTTCGGCAGGCCGCAGCTGCCGCCCGATCAGATCGAGCTGGTGCGCCAGTGGATCCTCGCCGGCGCCTCCTTCGCCGGCGTTCCCGAGGCGCAGCCGAACGAGGGACCCGACGCCGCGGAGCTGGCGGCACGCGAGGAGCGTCCGATCACCGACGAGGAGCGGGCGTACTGGGCGTTCGTCAAGCCGGTGCGGCACCAGCCGCCGAACGTCGAAGAGGACGCCTGGCGGGGGAATCCCATTGATGCGTTTCTGCTCGCTTCCATGCAGCAGCGGAGGCTGACTCCGTCTTTGCCGGCGGACAAGCGCACGCTCGTGCGGCGCGTCTACCTGGACGTCCTCGGTTTGCCGCCGACCCCCGCGCAGGTCGAGGCCTTCCTCGCCGACGAATCGCCGGATGCCTGGTCGCGTCTCGTCGACGAGCTGCTGGCTTCGCCCCACTATGGCGAGCGCTGGGCGCGTCACTGGATGGACCTTGTACGCTACGCGGATTCGGGAGGCTTCGAGTTCGACACGGATCGCCCCGAGATGTACCGCTACCGTGACTACGTCGTCAATGCGTTCAACGACGACAAGCCGTACGACGATTTCGTCAAGGAGCAACTTGCCGGCGACGAGCTCGCTCCCGAATCCGACGAGGCGATGATCGCCACCGGCTATCTGCGGCTCGGTCCGGAAGGTGGTGGAAATCGACTCGATGCCCTCGATGACCTGGTGACCACCACGTCGCTGACCTACATGGGCGTCACCGTGGGTTGTGCCCGCTGCCACAACCACAAGTTCGACCCGATTCCGCAGAAAGACTACTACCGCATGCAGGCGGTGTTCTGGCCGACGGAGCGTTACGCGCACCCGCTCGCTTCCGACGAGACGATCGCGGCCCACCGGGCCGAGCGTCAGCGACTGCGCGGTCTCATCGGGCCGCTGGAGGAACGCGAGAAGGCGATCGAGAAGCCGTATCACGACACCATCGTGGCGGCGGAAGTGGCGAAGCTCCCGGAGTACATGCAGGAGGCATGGAACACGCCCGAGGACGAGCGCACCGAGGGCCAGCGGCTCAACGTTATCCAGATCATGAGGACGCTCGAGGTGGGATCGCTTCGTGACCTGGTGAAGGAAGAGCACGTCGTCGCCTTGATGCCTGAGGACGTCAAGGCCGAGCACGTCGAGGTTCAGGCCGAGATCGAAGCCCTGCAGGACCAGATGCCGGAAGATCTGCCGACCGCGCGGGCAATCCGCGAGGAAGGGCGGGTCCCGGAGCCGTCCTATTTCCTCCATCGAGGGAGCCCGGACGCCAAGGGCTCGGTGATGACGCCCGGCGTGCTGTCGGTGGCGATCGATGGCGAGTGGGAGTTCCCGGAGCCACCGGCCGACGCGCCGTCCAGCTGGCGCCGGCGTGGGTTCGCCGAGTGGCTCGTTGATAGTGACAACCCGCTCACAGCTCGCGTCATGGTGAACCGCCTGTGGCAGCACCACTTCGGCGAAGGCATCGTGCGGACCCCGAGCAACTTCGGCAAGATGGGCGTCCCGCCGAGCCATCCCGAGCTTCTCGACTGGCTTGCCGTCGAGTTCATGGACAGCGGCTGGAGCGTGAAGCACATGCACCGCCTGATGCTCACGTCGCGGGCCTACCGCATGTCGAGCGTCGACAGCGCGGCCAACCTAGAGATCGACCCGGAGAACCGGTATCTGTGGCGCATGCCACGGGTGCGCCTCGAGGCCGAGATCATCCGCGACGCCGTCATGGCCGTCTCCGGGACACTCGATCGAACGGTCGGGGGGCCGGCGGTTTTTCCCTACATCGACCCCGACCTTTTCGAGAAGAGCTCGAAGCGCGACTGGGCCGGGCTACCGGACAGCGACCCGACGACGTGGCGGCGAAGCTTGTACATCTACAGCAAGCGCAGCATCCGCTACCCGATGTTCGAGACCTTCGACCAGCCCAACCTGATCAACTCCATCGACCGCCGCAACCGTACGACTATCGCCCCGCAGGCGTTGATCCTGATGAACAACGAGATGGTTCTGTTCCAGGCGGGCAAGTTTGCCGAACGGCTTCGCGCCGAAGCGGGAGACGATGTCGCGGCGCAGGTCGACCTCGCCTTCCGGTTGGCCCTGGCTCGCCGGCCCGACGACATCGAGCGCTCCAACGCGGTGGAGTTCATCAGTGAAGGCGACTCGCTGGAGGAGTTCTGCCATCTGCTGTTCAACCTGAACGAGTTCTTGTACCGACAATGAAGCGGCGACGCGGAGACTGCCATCACGGCTGTGGCCACCAGGAAAAGGCGATCTGGTCGCGCCGCGAGCTGCTCGGGCGGATCGGCGGCGGCATCGCCGGGCTCGCCTTCACCGACATGCTCCACAAGGATGGGCTGTTGGTCCCGCGGGCGTACGCCAGCCAGGCGCAGGACGCGTCCGGCCCTCAAGCGCAGGCCGCGCTCGCGCCCGACAACCCGCTGGCGCCGAAGGACCCGCCACTGACGCCCCGGGCCAAGGCGGTGATCTCGATCTTCTGCTACGGCGGCGTATCGCAGATCGATACCTGGGATCCCAAGCCCGACCTGGTGAAATGGCAAGGCGAGACGATGCAAGGCGTCGGAGAGGTGCGCACCGTGATGGGCAACCCCGGCGGGCTGATGCCTTCGCCGTGGAAGTTCAGCAAGCACGGGGAGTCCGGCATGGAGGTGTCGGAGCTGTTCCCGCACATGGCCGAGCATGTCGATGACATCGCGCTGATCCGCTCGATGTACTCCACAAGCCCGGCCCACGGCCCGGCGATCTTCCAGATGAGCACCGGAAGCATCCTCGCCGGAAATCCCAGCGTCGGCTCGTGGGTTACCTACGGTCTGGGCTCGGAGAACGAGAACCTGCCCGGTTTCATCGTCTTCACCGACCACCGGGGCGGGCCGATCAACGGGCCGCCGAACTGGGGCAGCGGCTACCTTCCGGCGGCATACCAGGGGACGCAGTTTCGCGATGGCGACACGCCGATCGTCGACCTGAAGCCGTCACGTCCACGCACGCGAGACGAACAGCAGCGCTGGTTGCGCTTCCTGCACGAGATGAACGAGCGGCACGCCGAGCAAAATCCGCTCGATACGGAGCTCTCGGCGCGGACCTACTCGTATGAGCTGGCCTATCGCATGCAGGACCACGCGCCCGACGCGATCGACATCAGCTCGGAGACGGCGGCCACCAAGCGGCTCTACGGTGTCGACGAGGAACCGACCGACTATTTCGGCCGCCAGGCGTTGATGGCGCGGAGGTTGGTGGAACGGGGCGTGCGCTACGTGCAGATTTTCTCCGGCGGCGGCAACTTCGAACCGTCGTGGGACGCCCACTGGGACCTGGTCGGCAACCACGGTCTGCACTGCGCCGAGACCGACAAGCCCCTCGCCGGCCTGATCAAGGATCTCAAGTCACGCGGCATGTGGGACGACGTGCTGATCGTCTGGCACGGCGAGTTCGGTCGGCTGCCGATCTCCGAGCGCATGGATGGCCGCGACCATAACAACAAGGGCTTCTCCGTGTGGCTCGCCGGCGGGGGCATCAAGGGCGGCACCGTGGTGGGCTCGACGGACCAGTACGGCTACGCAGCCGCCGAGAACCCCAAGTCGATCTACGAGCTGCACGCCACCATCCTGCACGCGCTCGGCCTCGACTTCGAGAACCTGACCTACCGGTTCAACGGTCGAGACATGCGGCTGACCGACGTGCACGGCGCGGCGATCGAGGAGATCCTGGCGTAGTTCTGCGGCAGCCCTTACACAGGCGTGCTGGATTTTACACTTGGACCCACGCCCCATTCGTTACACTCTACAGTTGCGCAAGAAGGGCTAGCAAAGCATCAGAGCAGGACTCGCTGGTTCGCCAAGGCCCAGAGACTCAGACCATGGATTTACTGCGGATTGTGGCACCCAAGAAGTTCAGGCACGCCGGAAGCCTACCCGGCTGGTACTCACGTCATGATCCTCGGAAACCGGACTTTGAGCCGAAGCATGTTCTGGTCGATCTGCGAAAGTGCGAATTCATCTGGCCTCCTGCCGTGGCTTGGTGCGCTGTGTACTCCCTCTTGTTGGTCAAAAGGGGGATCACCTGCGAACTGTTGGTTCCGGAGGACATTGGTGTCGCCACATACCTCAAGTCGACCGAGCTATTCAATCTGCTTCAGGCGGCGGCAGTGGGGATTGATGATCGCGGATTGGGCACTGCCTCGTCAGACCAGACGGCTCTTCGCTTAACTCGTTTTTGGACGGAGTCGGGCGCCGAACAAGCCGCCAATTCGGCATTAGAGCGACTCGATGAGATGGGGCACGGTGCGGCGAACATGTACCCCACCGTTACGGAAAACTTCGCCGAGCTTGCTTTCAACGTCGCGCAGCATGCGGAATCACCGATCGGTGGGCTTGGTCTGATTCAGTATTTCGACTACAGCCAGGCGCCGCAGTTCACCATAGTGGTCGCCGATGGCGGGATCGGAATCCGCGCCGGTCTGAGCAACAACCCGGAGCTGGCAGACAGAATTCACTACGACTGGACGGCGATCGAGTTGGCGGCGAGGGAACGCGTCTCGGGTACGGGTGACGCGACCAGGGGTATCGGATTGTTCGGAGTAGCCGAGGATGCCCGAACTGGAAATCGGAGGCTCATCATTCACTCGGGCCTCGGAGTTCTGCAAATATCAGAAGATGTCCGGCAAGAGTCAAGGAGAACGAATCTGTTCCCAGGAACACTCGGTGCCATGGTCCTGTCCGCGTAGCAGGTCGACGCAAATGATTGATCTTCGTGACTTAGCTGGAAAGTCGAGTTTATTGACTCGCAGCGCAGCCGACGAAGTCGTCGCGGCCGTGGGGCGTCAGTACGTGGATGATCAGGACGCGATTGAGTTCAGCCTGCAGGGGATTGTCGCGATCACTCCTTCGTTCTTGGACCAGCTCCTCGGAGGCCTATTCCTCAACCGTCACGGCAAGACCGGCGAACTTGAGGTCAGGTTACACGACGTACCCACTCGGGCCTCAGAGAAGTACTTGGCCGTTGCGCGAGGGCACGGGTTGGTTCTGAACGAGCCACGAGATGGCGACTGGTATCTCCGAGGGGGTGACTCCGGCGCCGTCGCAGCTCCCTCCGGCCAAACACCTGCTGTTCATGAGTAGTGCTCCACCAGCGAGCACTGTAGTTGCACGGGAATCGCGATCCGGCGCCCAGGTCTTGCGGCCTCATCATTCGGCCAGGTCAGGTCATCGCAGCGGACAATTCTGAGAGCCGCGCGCGGTGCGACTTGGATCAAATGCGAGAAAGTCATATCCGCCCCCACGCGCTCTCCCCAGTCTCCTAGAGAGCAGCGGCTCCGGCTAGGGCGCATTGCTCGTCCTGTGCACCGGTCACGCCACTCACACCGACCGCGCCGACCAGCTGGCCTTCGTAGGTCAGCGGAACGCCCCCCTGCAAGGGCATGAATCCGTCGATCGGCAGCAGCGCTGTCCGTCCCCCCGCGACCTCCTGCTCGAGGTCCGCCGTCGGCCCCTGGAAGTAGGCGGCGGTGCGCGCCTTGCGCACGGCGATGTCCGTGGCGACGAGCTTGGCACCGTCCATCCGTCGGAATAGCACCAGCTGTCCACTGTCATCGAGCACCGCGATCGAAACTGCCCAACCGTTGCGCTCGGCCTCGGCTTGGGCGGCATCCGCGACCCGCGCGGCCGCGGTCAGCGTCAGGACGAGCTTGCTGGGAAGCTGGGTTTGCACGCCGATTGCCGGTGTGGCGGCATCCACATGATGAGCAACGGCTACGGATGCCAGGAGGAGAGGGCCGACGATGGTCGCGGCAGGGCTTCGGGTGCTCGAGAAGCTACGCATTTTCGGGGTCTCCCTTCAGGGCGCATCGATCGGTCGGAACGTGGTGCGAGGCGGCAGGCTACTATCGTGCCCCGAGCCACGACAACTGCCTCGACACCCGAACGGCTTTCACCGGAGGGGCGAATGAACAAGACCCGCTGGGGTGTTATCTCTACCGCGAAGATCGGAACCGAGAAAGTCATCCCGGCGATGCAGGGAGGCGAGCTAACCGAGGTCGTGGCGATCGCCTCGCGCAACCAGGAGACCGCGGCGCGTGTCGCCGAAGAGCTCGGTATCGAGAGAGCCTACGGATCGTATGCCGAACTGCTCGGCGACCCCGAGGTCGACGCGATCTACAACCCGTTGCCGAATCACCTGCATCTCGAATGGACCACGCTCGCCGCCGAGGCTGGCAGGCACGTGCTTTGCGAGAAGCCCATCGGTATGAGCGCCGCCGAGGCGCGGGAGCTGATCGCCGTGCGGGATCGTACCGGCGTCAAGATCCAGGAGGCGTTCATGGTCTGGACGCATCCGCAGTGGCGCCGAGCGGTGGAGATCTGCAGGTCCGGCGAGCTCGGCGCGGTGCGCTCATACGCGGGTTATTTCAGCTACTTCAACGACGATCCCGACAACATCCGCAACGTTGCCACGATGGGGGGCGGCGCGCTGATGGACATTGGTTGCTACCTACTGACGACGTCGCGGATGATCCTCGGTGAAGAGCCGCGGAGGGCCCTGGGGTTGATCGAGCGAGACCCGCGTTTCGGCGTCGACGTGCTCACCTCCATGGTGCTGGATTATCCATCGGGGCACGCGATCGGGACCTGCAGCACCCAGATGGTTCCCCACCAACGCGTGCAGGTGTTCGGCACCGAGGGCAAGCTGGAGGTCGAGATTCCGTTCAATGCCCCGGCGGACCGGCCGTGCCGGCTTCGGATCGATCGGCAGGGCGATGTGCTCGACGGGACGTGGCAAACCGTGGAGATCGAGGCCTGCGACCAGTATCGCGTGCAGGGAGACGCGTTCGCCCGCGCGATTCTCGAGGATACCGACGTTCCTTACCCGCTCGAGATGTCGTTGTACAACATGCACTGGATCGACGCCCTGTTTCGCTCGGCTGCCAGCGGTGGCTGGGAGACCGTGGCTTGAAGCGAGAACTGAGTAAAGGAGATTCGCTCATGTCGGACTTGCCGGTTTCGAGCCCTTCGCCGCGATTCTTCCACCGTGGACGAGGCAGCGGCGTGGCGCCCGCGCCTCGTTGGGGGAGAGCGCCAGGCGTGCTGTCTCTATGGCTACTGCCGTTGCTGACCGTGGCCACGGCCGGTGCCGCACCCCACCAGCAGCGCTTCGACATCCTCATCGAGAACGGAATGGTGCACGACGGGTCGGGGAACCCGGCGGTGGCGGTCGACATCGGGATCGTCGGAGACACCATCGTTGCGATCGGCGCGCTCGAGGGTGCGGCTGCCGACCGGGTGATCGACGCCGCCGGCCTGCAGGTCGCCCCCGGCTTCATCGACATGCATTCGCACGCCGACCGGGCGTTCGCCTCGGACCGGATCCAGGCGCGGCGGGCTCCCAACCTCGTCACCCAAGGAATCACCACGGTGGTATTCGGCGCCGATGGGCGCAACACCACCTGGCCTCTGTCCGCAGAGATCGCAGCCTTTCGTGACCCGGGCGTGGCGATCAATGTCGTGCCGATGGTCGGTCATGGGCGTGTCCGCCAGGAGGTGATGGGCGACGACTTCCAGCGCCCGGCCTCGGCCGACGAGATCGAACGCATGAGGGCGCTGGTACGAGAGGGAATGGAAGAAGGCGCCTGGGGAATCGGCGCCGGTCCGGAGTACTCGCCGGGACGCTGGAGCACCACCGAAGAGCTTGTCGAGCTCGGCCGCGTTGTTGCCGAATACGACGGCTTCTACTACGCCCATCAGCGATCGCAGGCGCGGCTACCGCTGTTCCAGCTTCCCAGCACGGTCGACGGGCCGACGTGGGACGGCATCGACGGCCTCAACGAGACCATCAGCATCGGCCGCGAGGCCGGTATCCGCGTGGTCGGCTCGCACGTCAAGGCAAAGGGCCGCTCGAGTTGGGGGCGCTCGTACATGGACACCAAGCTCATCGAGCTCGCCCGCGCCGAGGGCGTCCAGGTCTACCTCGATCACTACCCGTACGAGACCAACAACGGGGGAGCTCAGACGGTCTTTCCGGCCTGGGCGCTCGAGGGCGGGGCGGCCGAGCTGCAGGCTCGACTCGACGACCCACAGGTTCGCGCCACCCTCTTGATCGACCTCGAGCACATGATCGATCAGGGTGGGGGACCGGGCCGGCTGATCATCACCGACTCGATCGACCCGTCGATGATCGGCAAAAGCGTCCAGCAGGTTGCGCGCGAGCGTGGCGTCGCGATGACCGACTTGATGGTCGATCTCGCCTTGCAGGGTGAGCGTGGCAATCGCGCCGGCATCCGTATCCGGCCGCTGTCGATGCATGAGTACGACAACGACCAGTACATCCGCCAGGACTACACCGCCACGTCGACCGACGCCGGCGTCGATACCGAGCCCGGCGGTGCCTCGGGCCCGCATCCGCGGACATGGGGAGCTTTCCCGCGCAAGATCGCCCACTACGTCAAGGAGCGTGGCGTGATCTCGTTGCCGTTCGCTTTGCGCTCGATGAGCGGCCTCGGCGCCCAGATCATCGGGCTGACCGACCGAGGCTACCTGCGGGAGGGGTACAAGGCCGACATCGTCGTGTTCTCCTTCGAGGAAATCCACGACAACGCGACGATCATGGCGCCCGGTGAGCCCAGCGACGGCGTGTACCACGTCCTGGTCAACGGCCTTTCCGTGATGGCCGACGGCGAGCTCACCGGGTTACTCCCAGGGCAAGTTCTGTTGCGCGGCCGCTAGTCGGCCGGGCCCCGCAGGTTTCGGCTACCCCCCGCAGGCCGAGAGCTCGGGATGGGCTGTCCACGTCTCAAAGCTCTGACCCTCGCTCGAAAGCTCGACGTCGATCGTTTCGCCTGCGGGCACATCGGTTCTCGCCGTCGGTCCTAGTTCGCGCGGCGTGTCCAGATGAACCTCGACGCGAACGGCGCACAACGTCGCGTCGGTCGTGTTCTCCACGGTCCCGACGAAGGCGCCCTTCTCGGTGTCGAACGTCAAGACCAGGCGGGCGCCGCGTCGCGTCCGGTCCCAGGTGTCGGCGCGTGCGATGTAGACGCCGGACTCTTCGCCCTCCTCGCCGCCTTCGTCGTGGCCGCCCTCTCCGTGTTCGCCTCCGCCGCCTTCTCCATGCTCGCCGCGGCCCTCGCCTTCGCCGTGCTCGCCGGCTTCTTCGCCGCCGCGCTCGCGGCCCTCGGCATGCTCACCGGCTTGTTCGCCGCCTTCGGTTCCGTTTGCTTCGCTCATCGCCCCGGTATCACGCGCAGTCGCAGAGTCGCCGTCTTGCACCCGTGCGCATGCGGCGATCCCTCCCAGGAAGATGATCGCAATCGCGATCGCGAGCCACTTGTCGGTCGTTCGTTGCATGTCCACATCTCCTCGATTCGGCCGGGCGGCCCACCCGCCCGGCGGTCGTCGTTGTCAGGATCCTGAGAGCAACGTAGGGCATCGAGTCAGTGCCCGCTACGGCGGAAGGGGCTCCCGACGCCGAATTTACGACCTTTTGACCGCTCTGTGACGCCGTCGTTACAATCGCGTGGGAACCTCGTCGTGCGACACAACTGCCCGACTCGGCCTGGATCTGGATCCGATGCCTGTCTCGAGCCCCTCTCGTCCGACGCTGCTCGTCACCGTGATCGCCATCCTGATGGTGGCGCTCGCCGGATTGCAGTACCGGTGGATCGGCGAGCTCAGTGGATTCCAGCGCCAGCAGGTTTCGCAGAGCGCCACCACCGCGACCGATCGGTTCGCCCGCAGCCTCGATCGGGAGCTCGAGCGGCTCTGGTACGTATTCCGCGTGCAGGGGGATCGGGACAGCGGTCTGCAAATTTCCCGGGATTTCGCCGAGTGGGCGGAGGGGTTCGAATTCCCCGAGATGGTCGACCGCGTGTTCTGGGTTTCCGTTCGTGTCGCCGAGGAAGCGGCCGGTGAGGAACGTGCGGGCGCAGAGCATGGCCGCGAGGAAACGGAGCCGCGTGACACTTCGGAAGGCGAGGGCAGAGGGCATGACATCGGGCCCGAGATCGGGGACTTCGTCATTCGGGAAGTCTCGATCGCCGACGGTCAACAGACGCCGATCGGATGGCCGCCGCAGCTTGGCGCCCTGCGCGAGTCGCTGGCCGAGGCGGCGCTAAGGCCGGGCCGGGAGCAGGGTGCCGACAACTTCACGGTGGAGCTGGACGAAGGAGACGTCGCGTTCGTCGTCGAGCAGCCCTATCACGACTCGAAGGCATGGGCAGCAGTGGTTTTGCGGCGGAATGTGCTCGTCGATCAGTTCCTTCCGGCTCTTGTGCGCGAGAACTTCGGTCCGGATCAGGAGCGCGCCTACGACGTCTGCGTGTTCGACGATGCGGGAGACCGCGTCGTCCTGTACGCGACGGCACCGGAAGCCTGTCCGGGAGCGGTGCCACCGCCGGATCTCGTGCAGCATCTTCGAGGTTTCGGTGGTCTTCCGGGTGGTAGCGGAGTGGATGCCGAACGGACACTCGCCGTGGCCGTGACGCCGACCTCGGGGTCGATTGACGCGGCGGTGGCCCAGTTTCGCACCCGCAACTTGCTGTTCAGCTTCGGTGTTTTCCTGGTCCTTGCGGCGAGCGTAGCGACGCTCGCGGTCGCCATGCGCCGCGCCCAGCGATTGGCCGAACGCCAGATCGAGTTCGTCGCGGGTGTGTCTCACGAGCTGAGGACGCCGATTGCGGGGATCTCGTCCCTGAGTCAGAACCTCGCCGACGGCGTCGTTCTGGGGCGCGAGGGAACGACGGACTACGGGGAACGAATCCACCGCAAGAGCAAACGCCTGGAGTCCATGGTCGAGCGGGTCCTGCATCTGTCCGCCATTCGGTCGGGACGCTACCGCTATGAGGTAGAAGACCTGGATGTCGACGAGATCATCGACGGGGCCCTCGCAGCGCTCGACCCGCATGCGTTGGAGCGGTTCTCGATCCGCCGATCGGTCGCCGCCGGATTGCCCACGCTTTCCGTCGACCGGCGAGCATTGGAGTCGGCAGTACGCAATCTCGTTGGAAACGCGATGAAGTTCAGCGAGGACGGGGGTGAGATTCGCATCGCTGCGACGCTCGCCGAAGCCGAGGGGATTGAGCCCACTATGGAGCTGCGCATTGACGACGACGGCCAGGGGATCGATGCGGCGGAGCTGGAGCACGTCTTCGAGCCCTTCTATCGCGGGCGTGGTGCGCGTGCGGCTCAGACGGAGGGCTCGGGGCTCGGGCTGAGCCTCGTGAAAGAGGTTGTCGACGCCCACCGCGGCAACGTGATCGCCGTCAGCGACCCGGGCCGAGGCACCTCGTTCCGGATCTTTCTGCCGGTCAAGCGGCCGACGCCGGGACCGTCGTGAGTACCGCGGTTCGCCGCATTCTCGTCGTCGAGGACGACGGCGATCAACTTCTCGCGCTGCAAGACCGCCTCACCCGCGAGGGATATCGTGTGGATCAGGCGCTCGACGGGGATCAGGGCGCCCGGCGAGCATTGTCCGGCGTCTACGACCTGCTCATTCTGGACGTGATGTTGCCGGGCAGAAACGGTTTCGAGATCGCAGCCGAGGTGCGTCGAGGTGGCCTCGAGACGCCGATTCTCATGTTGACAGCGCGTGGCGAGGTTGCCGACAAGGTCGTCGGCCTGAACAGCGGCGCGGACGACTACCTGACCAAGCCCTTCGAGTTCCTCGAATTGCTCGCGAGGATCACGGCTCTGCTGAGGCGAACGGATGGCGCGGTTGCCGCGCCGTCGGGGGACGTGCTCGAGCTCGGCGATGTGACCGTCGATTTTCGTAGCGCGGAGGTATACCGCGGAGTCGAGCCGATATCGCTGTCGGCTACCGAGTTCGAGCTGCTGCACTATCTGGCGAGGAATCGCGGCGCTGTGGTCTCGCGCGGCCGGCTGCTCGACGAGGTATGGGGGTACTACGCGCTGCCCACGACGCGAACTGTGGACATGCACATTGCGCGACTGCGTCAGAAGCTGGAGCCGAGGCCGGCGGAGCCGCAGTACATCCTGACGGTCCGAGGACTCGGCTATAAGCTCGCGCCTGCGGGCGTCACGTAGCGAGGAGAAGCAATGAGATAGTAGCTAAATCCATCATTGGGGATCTTCAAGCGTCTAGTGATGGATAAATCCATTGCATTGGTTGTTGCAGACGGGCTCGTGATGTGAGACTTTGGTGGCGTTGTTTTTATCCGTCGAAATGAACGAATAGCGGTCTATAAGATGGAAATACCCGACACTGCAACCGACCGCGAGCTCATGCGCGACATCGGCACGCGGCTGCGCGCGCTCCGGCGCAGGCGGGGCTTGACGATGATCGAGGTCGGGAAGCTGGCCGACCTCGACCGCACGACGGTGTCCCGTGCCGAGCAGGGCGACAACCCGACGCTGCTGACACTGCTGCGGATGTTGCGAGTCTACGGACGCCTGCCGGCGCTCGAGGCGTTCCTGCCCGAGCCCGAGGTCTCGCCGATGGAGCGTCTGGAAGCGCGCCGGCGCCGCCGTGGCTGAGGTTCTCGTCGAGGCCGAGGTTCGCCTCTGGGGCCGAACCGTGGGCGCCGTTGTCGAGCTCGACAACGGCCGGATCATCTTCGAGTACGCCGACGATTTCCGACGCAGCGGCCTGGAGATCTCGCCGGTGCATTTGCCGCTTTCACTCGCCGGGCCGCGGAGCTTCGACGAGCTGCAGGGGAGCCCGGCGTTTCAAGGGCTACCCGGTGTGCTGGCCGACGCGCTACCGGACCGTTTCGGCAACAATGTCATCCGCAGCTACTTCGAAGCCCGGGGACAGGGGGAGCGGGCGCTGCGTCCGGTGCAACGGCTGCTATACGTCGGCGAGCGGGGACTCGGCGCCCTGACCTTTCATCCGGCCGAACGCCTGGGCATCAATCCTGCTGTCCAGGCGGCGATCGAGATCGCTGCGCTGGTCGCCGACGCCCGCCGCATTGTCGAGGGCGACGCCGACGTGACCATTCCCGAGATCTACCGCATCAGTGCCTCGGCCGGCGGTATGCGGCCGAAGGCAGTGGTGCTCTACAACGCCGCGGCCGGCGAGATCCGCTCCGGGTACGCCGAGCCGCGCGCCGGCGACGTGCCGGCGCTGCTGAAGTTCGACGGCGCCGGCGACGGCGCCACGACCGACGAGCTGGGTCACCCGCAACCCTACAACCGCGTCGAGGCCGCCTACATGAGCATGGCGGCTGCGGCGGGGATCGATGTCGCCGCCGTCGACGTGCTCGAAAGCGCCGGTTATGCCCACCTGATCGTCCCGCGCTTCGACCTGGTCGAGCCCGACGGCCGGGACGCCGCGGGCGTCGGGGCCGGAGCCGAGCGCATCCACCAGCACACGTTCGGGGGCCTGGTGCACGTTGACTATCACGAGCCGGGAGCCGCCTCGTACGAGGAGTATCTGCGGGCGATGTACCGGCTCGGCATGCCCCAGGCGTCGGTCGAGGAGGGCTTTCGCCGCATGGTGTTCAACCTGCTGGCCGTCAACCAGGACGACCACGTCAAGAACCAGTCATTCCACCTGAGCCCGGACGGGCGATGGGCGCTGACGCCGGCCTACGACGTCACCTTCGTCAAGGGGCGCGGCTTCACCGCCCGGCACCAGATGCGGGTGCAGGACAAGACGGCCGGAATCACCCTCGACGACGTGCATGCCGTCGCCGCCGTATTCGACATCCGCAGAGCGACGACGATCATCGACGAGGTCAGGTCGGCGCTCGACGGGTGGGAAGAGCTCGCGGCGCGGTTCGCCGTCGCCTCCGACCGGGTCGAGGGCATTCGGGCCGAGATCGACCAGCGAGCCCGGGCGATGGAGATCAGCGCCAATAGCAGCCGGTAGTACACGGCGACGCCGAGCCCGTGCCGTCAGTTCCCGGTGAACTCGGCCTTGCGCTTCTCGACGTAGGCGGCGATTCCCTCGGAAGCGTCCGTGCTCTTGAAGAGCTGCTGCTGCAGCTCGCGCTCGATCGCCAACCCCGACTCGAAGGGCACCTCGGCGCCGCTCTGCACCGACCGCTTGATGTGACCGACGGCACGGGCCGCCTTGTTCGGCGGGGTGAACTGCTTGGCGTGCGCGATGACCTGGGCCTTGAAGTCGTCGGAATCCTCGGCGTCGATCACCTTGTTGATGGCGCCGGCGTACTCGTCGTCGTCGAAATCGTACGTGCCGCCGCTGACCATCAGCTCGATCGCCTTCGACTTGCCGATCAGCCGGCAGAGGCGCTGTGTGCCGCCGGTCCCCGGAAGGACGCCGAGGTTGACCTCGGGCAGGCCGATCTTGCCGCCGCCGCGCCGCGCCACGCGCAGGTCACAGGCCATGGCGATCTCCAGCCCGCCGCCGACCGTGTGGCCGTTGAGCGCCGCGATGCTGAGCTTCGGCGTGTGCTCGAGACGGTTGAGGGTCTCGTTGGCGTGCAGGCAGAAGCAGTACTTGAAGCCGGGCTCGGCCTCGTTGAGCATGCCGATGTTCGCGCCGGCGCTGAAGAACTTGTCGCCAGCTCCGGTCAGCACGATCACCCAGACGTCGTTGTCGAAGCGCGCCGACAGGATGGCCTCGTCCAGCTGCTTCATCATCTCGTGGGTGTAGGTGTTGGCCGGCGGATCGTCGAGGGTAATGATGGCGACGCCCTCGTCGACCTCGTAGTTGACCAGCTTCGTGTCGGACATCGTTCCTCCGGTAGGGGGTGTTCAGAGCGCCCGCGGGCGCGGCCACGGTGCAGCGTCGGGAATCTCGATGGTTTGCACGCAGAAACGCGCTTTCCGAGAATCGTAGACGCCATGCCCGTCCGGCGCGAGCGAGTCCCGCGGGAAATCCTCGGGAGCTGCCCGCCCGGCCCGCACAGCCCGCCCGGCCCGCACAGCCCGCCCGGCCCGCCCGGCGAGTCCGGTGCCCCTCCGCGGCCTGGCGGACCCACCGGGATCGCATCGCTACTTCACATGCAGTTCCACACTGTCGAAGGCCAGCCTCGTCTTGGGCACCCGCTTGCCGTTCGCGTCCACCGGCACCAGCTTGATCGAAGGGGCGGCGCGCTTGCCGAGGCCTTCGCGCAGGGCCTCGGTGATATCGATCTGCATGTCGAAGTCGTCGCCCCGCATCATCGTCATGTCCATCTTCGCGCGCGTCTTTCGGTCATCGTGCCGGGCCCGCCCGGCGGAAGCGGTCCCGCGAAGAGCGGATTGGGCACGATATCGCCGTCGGTGTTCACATATGTCGGCGACGAGCATGCCGCCGGCAATCCGGCGGTCGGTCCCGAGGACCAGTTCCAGAACGGCACCGTGACCGCCGGGTTGAGGCATTGCAACGCTTCCTCCAACGCCAGCAGATAGGCCCGGTGCCAGGTCGCGAACCCCGGTGCTCCGTGGATGCACCACGTGGGTGCCGGCTCTCCGTGAATACCGGCGACATGAAGCCAGCTGTTCGGCGAGCTCGCCGGCAGCTTGTAGAGGATCGCCAGCGCTTCCCGCAGATCGTGAAGCTGGCTGGGCGTCAGGCAGTTGATGTTGCGACGGTAGCGAATCATGGTGAGCCTCCCCGCTGAGGTCCCCAGATTCGATCGAAGGTCGGCGGATCACTCGAATCCACCTGCTGTGGCCGATCCCGCCTGACTCGGGCGCGTCTACGGTAGTCAACACCGTTCCGGCGAAGGGAACAAGTGAACAACGGCCTGGGTCTGAGGTAGCCTCGGACCCATGATCGGGGTTACGGGTAAACAGGCGAGATCCGCGGGCACCGCCGTCGCCGGTGCCCTCGTTGCCGTGAGCGCGATGGCGTGCGGCCTTCTTCAGGACAGCGGCGAAGCCGAGGTCGCGGGTTCCTCCTGGGTCGGAACGGTCAATACCGAGGGCGATGTCACGACGGTTGTCAACGAGTCGGGATCGGTGTGGGGCGGGGCGGCGACCCTGGTCGAAGAGTTGTCGATCGGTGTCGACGTCGGCGACGATCCGTACATGCTCGGCGACGTCGGCGGGATCGCGGAGCACGAGCGGCACATCTACGTACTGGATCGCGACATCCCGACGGTGCGGGTCTACGACGAGGCGGGCGTCCACATCCGCGACATCGGCCGGGCCGGCGAAGGTCCGGGCGAGTTTCGCACCGGATTCCAGGCGCCGGTAGGACTGGCGTTCGACGAAGTCGGGCGTCTCTACGTCCACGCCCGCTCCAAGATCGAGATCTTCGACGCCGAAGGCCGACTCCTCGACACCTGGAATCTGGATCGCTCTCGCGCCCAACAGGGCAGCGTAGCGTTGGTCGTGCCGCGGCCCGGCCTGGTGTTGCTGGCCGAAAGGGCGCCCTGCGACGAGAACATCCGCTCGCGTTGCGGCATGGCGGTGCGGTCGGTCGAGGAAGGCGTGCTCGCCACCGCGGCCGAACCGATCCCCGACCTCGGCTACCACCAGCCGGACGCCGCGATCGAGATCAAGCTCGGTCAGAGCATCTCGTGGTTCGCGGCAGCGCCGCCGTTCGTGCCCGCGCTGGTTTGGACCATCGGGCCGAACGGCGACGTTCTCGTCGGGCGGGCCGATCGCTACGAGTTCGAACGCCACGGCTTCGACGGCGCCGTGTCGAGGGTTTCGCGGTACTGGGCGCCCGTCCCGGTTCTTCCCGACGAGCGTGATTGGTACCTCCGCCGAGAGCGCCTGAACGCCGCGCGTGAGGGAGCCACCTACGTCGGCACCTACGATCTCGGCCAAGGGCTCCCCGCACACAAACCGGCGTTCCGCGAGATGATCGCCACGCGAGACGGCGGCGTCTGGCTGCTGCGCGCGGGCCCCGGCGAGAACCTCGTCGCCTGCGACGAGGACGCCGCGGACGCGAACGCCATGCGAGCCTCGCCCTGCTGGCGCGATACGTCGACGATCGATGCTTTCGGTCCCGATGGCCGCTTCCTCGGGACCATCGAGATCCCCGAGATCTTCGATGCGAGGGGTTTCCCCGTCGTGATGCGCAACCTGAACCCCTTCATCCGTGACGACCAGGTTTTCGTTGCCGTCGAGGACGAAGCGGGGACCATCATGGTGAAGCGATATCGGCTGGTCTTGCCCGGCGTTGTTCGTTGAGAGCGATCGTCTTCAGGCGCTACGGGAACCCGGAGGTTCTCCGTCTGGAGGAAGTGGCCAAGCCCGTCCCGCGCCCCGACGAGGTATTGATCCGGGTGCGGGCCAGCGCCGTGAACGACTGGGACTGGAGCTTCGTACGGGGCAAGCCGTTGGCCTTGCGGGTGATCTTCGGCCTGCGGAAGCCGAAAGTGAACATCCTCGGGGCCGACGTCGCTGGCCGCATCGAGGCTGTGGGGGAGGGAGTGGGCCGGTTTCGCCCGGGCGACGACGTCTACGGTGATCTCTCGGAGTCCGGGTTCGGCGCCTTTGCCGAGTACGTCTGCGCGCCGGAGGGCGCGCTGGCGCCGAAGCCGGCCACGATGAGCTTCGAGGAAGCGGCGACGATCCCGCATGCGGCAATGCTGGCGATGCAGGGGATGATCGACGTCGGCCGGATCGGACAGCGGCAGCGAGAGGGGCTGAAGGTTCTGATCAATGGTGCCGGCGGCGGCGTCGGGATGTTCGGCATACGGATCGCCAAGCAGCACGGCGCCGAGGTCACGGGGGTCGACAGTGGCGAAAAGGCCGAGATGATGAGGGACGCAGGATTCGATCACGTCATCGACTACCGGAAGCAGGACTTCACCCGTATCGGCGAGCGTTACGATCTGATCCTCGATGCCAAGACGACGCGCTCTCCGTTCGCGTACCTTCGAGCGCTGTCGCCCGGCGGGACATACGCGACCGTCGGCGGGCATCTTCACCGTCTGCTGCAGCTCGCCCTCACCGGGCCGCTGCTGCGCGCGATGAGCAAGAAGATGTTGAGAATCGTGTCGCTGCGGGTCAACAAGGACCTCGCCTACATCAACGAATTGTTCGAGGCCGGGGAGCTGTCGTTTTTCATCGACGGTCCCTTCCGTCTCGACGAGGTCCCCGCGGCCGTGCAGTACTTCGGTGAGGCGAAGCACCGGGGCAAGGTCGTGATTACGGTTTCACAAGGAGGCTGAGCGTGGCTGGCTATCGTTTTCCGAATGAACCCGACGAGTACCGCGCCCGGCGCAACGAGCTTCTCGAGATGGAAAAGGAGCTGCGCGAGCTGGGTAGGGCAGTGGCGGCAAAGCGCCAGGAGCTGCCGCTCGGCGGCCGGCTGAAGGAGGACTACGTCTTCCGGCAGGCCGACGCTTCCGGGGAGGTCCGCGACGTGCGACTCAGCGAGCTTTTCGGCGAGCACGGTTCACTGCTGCTGTACAGCATGATGTTCGGCCCCGACTGGGACGCGGCCTGTCCGTCGTGCACTTCACTTGTCGACGGCTTCAACGCGAACCACTACCCGGTGTCGCGTCGCTGCGCCATGGCCGCGGTTGCCGCCGCTACCCCGGAGCAGGTGCGCGATTGGGCGCGTTTCCGCCGCTGGGATTCGATCCCCGTCTACTCCGCGGCGGAAAGCACGTACATCCTCGACTACTTCGCCCGCGAGGAGGCCGACGACCCCGCCATGGTCACCATGATGAACTGTTTCCAGAAGACACCCGAGGGGATCTTCCATACCTGGGGCTCGGAGCTGGTCGGCCACCCGATGGACAGCGGACACCCGCGCCACGTGGACGTCGTCTGGTTGTACTGGAACCTGCTCGACATGACCCCCGAAGGGCGTGGCGACGGCTCGGTGCCGATGCAGGACTACGAGCACGTCTACTTTTCAAAGCATGTGCTCGGCGCGGCGAGTACCTAGCAGCATCGGCGAGGGGGCTGGACCTCAGACGCAACCGGTGACGACTGCGGAGGCCCAGGGGCCGCCAGCCTTGTCTTCCCACGCGCTCGAGGTGTAGCTTCGCGTCCTACCGTTCCGGGTCCCCCCCTTGCGGGGGAGGGGCTCACGGCGACAGGAGGCTCGCTTGAGGTTCAGGGCGCTTGCAGCAACCATTCTCGTTCTCGTGGTATCCAGCCCGGCACTGGCTCAGGCTCATGCCGAGTACTACGTGTTGGACGCGTTCGGCGGTGTGCACGCCGGAGGTGGAGCACCGGTGGTTGCTCCGGCAACCCCGTACTTCGGTTTCGACGTCGCAGCGACCATTGAATACGTTGCTGTCGGCACCTCCGTCGCGACAGGTGACGGCATCATCGTCCTCGACAAGTGGGGCGGCGTGCACTATGGCGGCGCGCTCGCAGCGCACCCGCCCGGAGGCTCGCCGACGCCCTACTTCGGCTTTGACGCCACCCGGGGCCTGGTGATGCGTGACCCGCCGCCGCGATTGGCGTACGTGACGTCCACGAACAACGTGGACTTTTCGACGGTCTCGGCCAACTACACGACGCTGGCGTCGTTGACCATCTTCGCGCCAACCGACGGCTACTTGCACGTCATTGGCAACGCCAATGTGAATTGCCCCAGTGGCGCAGGCAACAATACGTCCGGCTTCGTTTCGACGAACGTGAACTCGACCGCGGCGGGCCCGGCTGAGAGCCGAGGGCTCGCCGTCATCAGGGATTGTCAGAACACCTCTGGCCACGGATTCCCGACCAACAACCAAACGGTATCCACCGTGTTTCCCGTCGGAGCAGGAACACACACCGTGAACTTGCTGGGACGCAAAGCCGCCGGAACGGGCGTCTTCAGGGTCTTCTCCCGGACCTTGACGGCACAGTTCGTCGCCGCCGACGAGGCGGGGATGTTGAACGCACCCCATGTGGCGGCGCCGTCGCCGTCGCCCTCAGAAGCGGCCATGAATGGGTTAGGTATCTCTCGCTGACGCGGCCATCCGGCACCCGGTGGCCCCGGATCGCCCGGGGCTGCCGGCGGGCGGAGAGTACCCACGGGCCCCTTGTATGGCGACCGGCGAAGGGCCACTGAAGGTCGCCGAGTTATCTCGCTCCGCCGAAAGCGGTACTCGGGAGTCCGGGCGCGGGGGAGGCGCCCGATACCACCGGGTTGCCCGGTTCGCCGAGCGGGCCAGCCAGGACCTCGGCCGCTACCGCCTCCATGGCCCGCACCCGCCGCACCGCGTCCGGTGAGTCCGACTCCAGAAACGGCCGCCAGTGCGCCTCGAAGATCGGCAGTAGGGTCGCCCATCGCTCGCCCCGCCGGTAGACACCCAGCGTGCCGTAGTGCTCGTAGCCGGGCTGTCCCTGGCCGGCGAGCGTCAGCCGGGTGATCTCGCCGCTGGTGAAGAAGATCACGTCATGCCAGAAGCGCTCCGGCGCTTCGCCACCGGCGGTGCGGAAAGCCTCGTCCCACGCGGCACGCAACGGTCCTTCGAGCGGATCGGCGTGGGACGCTTCGTGAAACACCATCTCGATGGCTTGCGGCATCTGCATGCCCAGCGGCGCGCTCGATACCGTGAGTCGGCCGGCGGTGGAATAGGCGCCGACCGGGTTTGCGTGGACCATCACGTCGACCGGTGTCGTGGTGTCGGGCCAGGTTCCGCCGTAGGCGGCCTCGAACCGGCGGATCATCTCCTCTTCAACGGCGGCGAGTGTCGGCGTGACGGATTCGATCCAGGTTCTAACCCGGGCGTCGTGGGCCGGCCACCAGTGGCGTTGGTAGACGGGCATGGCGCGGTCGACGGCCTCGGCCAAGGGTCGATCGGCGTGCGGGATTTCCTCGATCGTTCGCTCGCCCGCGGCCCAGGAGCGCACCGCGAGCATTCCCGGGTCGAACAGCAGGCTCCGGCCGACCGTCGCGCCGTAGGCCCGCACGGCCGCGGACCACACTCGTTGCTCCGTCTCGTCGAGCAGCGCTGCCGCCTCATCGCGCTCGTTCAGCTGTAGCGCGTAGGGCGGCCACTGCCCGGCGTCGGCGCTCGCCCAGGCGATCAGGAAGTGGTGCAGGGCGACACGCGGGTCGCTCCGCAGCTCGAACCGTGCCGTTGAGGTCACGACCGAGTCGTCCTGAACGGGGATTCCCGCCGCTCCCGCGCTGCCCGGCCCGGCCGCCAGAAGCGTGATGGTTGCGATCATCCTCACACGCGTGGCCCGCATCGCATCTCTCCTTCGTAGATCCCGGCAGCACCCCTGCGCGCCGGCCGCGGCACCGACGCGAGGTCGCCGGCGATTCGCGGGGAACAGCGCCATTCTCCAACGTGGAACATCGCGCTGTCTTGTAAGGAACGGCAATCCGATCGGGCGGCGGCCTGCTCGGACACACTCCTAGTCCCCGCGGAGCACCTCGGCCAGGTCGAGCCGCGTGACGATGAGCACCGGACGTAAGCTGACGGCGACCGCCGACACCACGATGGTCAGCGCCACCCCCGCGGTCACCAGCGGGTCGAAGGGCTCGACCTGGAACAGGAACGCGCGGACGGTTCCGGCGCCGAGCCAGGCGAGGAAGTACCCTACGACCAGCCCCGCTCCCACCAGTCGGAGCGTGTCCCGCAGCAGGAGCGCTCGCAGTTGCGGGCCGCGCGCACCGAGGGCGGCCCGGATGCCGATCTCCCGCAGCCGCAACGCGGCCATCGTTTCGGCCAGCACATAGGTGCCCAGGACGCTGAGAAAAAGCGCGATGGCGCCGAGCGTGCCCATCACCGTCATCCCGAATCGCTGCGGCGCCATGCCGTCCAGGACGTTCGCCTCCATGGTCGTCATCGGATCGAGCCGAATGCCCGGGTCCATGCTGCGGACGGTCGAGATGACCGCGGCGACCGCATCCACCGGGTCGTCCGACGCGCGAATGGTCAATGTCCGGCCGGCGACCCACCCCGTGCCGGCCTCGGGCGTTCGCACCCGGTACTGGGCAAGCGGCCGGTACATCCGCAGGGGCTCGAGGTTGCCCACTCCCCGGACTGCGGTGACGACACCGACGATCTCCGCCGCGGCGCCGGCGTCCCAGGACTCGACGATGCGGTGCCCCAGCGCGCTGCCTTCACTCGCGAGGTGCCGCGCCAGCGCCTCGGTCACCAGGGCAACCGGCGGAGCCCCGGGACGATCGTCTGCCGTGAAGCTCCTGCCCTCCGTGATCCGCAGGCCGACCGTGTCCAGGTAGGCGTTGTCTATGGCGACGTACGTGACGGACGTAGGCAGGTCGAGCGGTGTGCCGTCGACGACGACGCCGCCGCCGGCTGGCGAATACGACAGCCCGAGCGACGCGATTGCGGGGTGCCCGTCCAGGCGGGCATGCAGCTCGTCGACGAACGTCGCCGCGCGCAATGCGTCGTATCCGAAGCCCTCGAGGTCGAGGTGCACGGACATCAGCCGGCTGGCGTCGACGCCGGGATTGAGGGTCAAGGCGCGGGTAATGCTGCGGGCAAACAACGCCGCCCCGGTCACCAGCACGAGCGTGACCGCGACTTGAACCGTCACCAGGGCCGATCTCGAAAGGCGCCGGGCGAATCGTGGTGTGGCGCCCGAGTGGGCCCGGAGCTGGTCGGCGATGTGGCGTCGAATCCCGAGGAGGCTCGCCAGGGTGGCAACAACCAGTACGCTGGCGACAGCCGCCGCGGCGATGCCGGCGAGCAGGCGGCCGTCGATCGCCAGGTCGAGCCGATCGACCCGAATGCCGCCCGGCAGCTCGAACGAGCGCAGGCCGGCGAACAGCGCCCGGCTGGCCGGCAGGGCGAGGATCGCGCCGGCCGTCGCCAGCAGCACGCCTTCGGCGACGACGCCGGCGGCCAGCCGCGCCCGTGAGGCACCCAACGCCAGGCACATGGCCAGCTCGCCGCTGCGAGCCTCGGTGCGCACGACCAGGAGCATGCCGACGGTGAGGCTGCCGATGGCCAACAGCAGCCCCACGGTGGTGCCCAACAGGCTGCTGAACTGTTGCACGGCTGCGCGCGAGTTCGCCCCCACAGCGGCCGTCGCGACATCGATCAGGACGAGCTCGCGATCGTCGCCCGCGCCCGACTGCAAGGTGTTCATTCGCTCCTGCATCTGCTCGAGGCTGACGCCGTCGGGGAGCCTGCCGATCGGCCGGATCCAGTAGAGCGGCGGTCGGTCGCCATAGAGCCCTTCGTACGGCTGGACCCGCTCGATCGAGTGCATCGGCATGAACAGATGGGGCTCGCCCCCGACCTCCAGGCCGCGAAACCCGGTCGGCGCGACGCCGACAATCTGCACCGGTTGATCGCGCAGGTAGACGACCTGGCCGATGATGCCGGGGTTCGCGCCCAGCTCGCTGCGCCAGAAGTGTTCCGACACCACGGCGACGAGGGGCGCCCCGCGTTGGTCCTCGCTGGCGGTGAAGAAGCGGCCGAGCGCCGGCTGCAGGCCGAGGTGCTCCAGAAGGTCGTGGGTGGCAAAGATGACGCTGCGCGGCCGGTCGGCGCCCGCCCCGTCGATCAGCAGCGGCGTGCTCGAGCTGATGCTCCCGTATGCGGCGAACGGCATCAGGCCGCTATCGAGCAGGCGCCGATAGGCCGGATACGTGTAGCCGGAGCTCAGCCGAATCCCCCGGTCGGATTCCCAGCGGCGGAAAATCTGCACCAAGCGCTCCGGCTCGGCCACGTCCAGGGGGTTCAGCAGCACCGCGGACACGAGCGACCAGGTGGCCGCCGCAGCGCCGATCGCGCATGCCAGCACGAGCACCGACACCGCCGAAGTCAACGGTTGTCGCAGCAGGCGGCGTGCGGCGAAGCGCAGGTCGTCCGTCGCCATGAAGCTCCTACGGGTACGCTTACCGCCGGGTGCCCACCACCAGAGGCCCCAGGCGAGGCGTATCGCCTCGCCCCAGTACCAAAGGGCGGCGCGCGCTGCGCCCTTTGCCCGAACCTGCCCTTGGAACTGCTCCTCGAGGTCGCCGAGGACGGCGGAGCGCTCGTCGGACCAGATCCGTCGAGACAGAAGCCACGTGGCCAAACGCGGAGGTCGCCTCATCGCGGGGCTCCGATGTTCTCGGCCGGTAACTCGTCGCAACGGATACTCATCGCGGCGCCTCCACGACGAGATCCTCGGCGCCGGCCCACATTTGCGTGAACGCTTCCCGCGCTTGTGTCAGTCGCTCGGCCCCGGCCGGCGTCAGACGAAAAAAGCGCTTGGCCCGGCCGCCGCGCTCCGGCGTCGCTCCGCCGATCCGCGAAACAAGCAGCTTCTTCTCCTCCAACCTTCGGAGGGCGATGTAAACTGCGGCCTTGGCGATCTTTCGCCCGGTTCGTCGGCGGATCTCCTCCATGATCGGGACGGAGTAGCTCTCGCCATCCAGGTGGACGATGGCGATCAGAACGAAGTGCTCGACGTCTCCGAGGGCGGTTCGGGCCATGGGGCCTGATCTCCGTTGATTTTAATAGCAAAGATAATCTAATCATCCGGGCCGCTCCGGTCAACGCCCCGATCGTGTGAGGTGGCCGCTCAGTTGAGATCGGCACCGTGGTCATGCGAGCCTGTCGCGAGGCCGAAGCGAGCTCGAAGCGGCCCCGTGATCCAGTACAACAGCGTCATGCGCGGCTACGTCGAGGTGCCGGACGACCTGTTCGCCGACACGAAGAAGATGGTCGGCTGGTTCGACCAGGCCTACGAGTGGATCGGCACGTTGGAGCCGAAGGCGACGAAAAAGAAGTAGGTCCGCGGCCGGCCGGTCGGGGTCCGGGGGATGCGCCGAGGCGGGCGAGAATCGGGGCTGATATAGTCCCGGCGCGCGTGTTTCACACGGGACCGCGCCGTTACGACCGTGCGCCGTCAGCGCCGAACCGAGTCCAGGGGACCCCATGATCCGCTTCTCTGCCACAACTGCGTCGAACTGCGCCGAGCGGCCCCGCCGACCTGCCGTCCACGAAGTGCTGCACCATCCTGTGTGGGTGATCGCCATCGTTGCGATGCTGTTGCCCGTTCTGACGCTGTCGGCGCCGGTGGCTGCGGTCGCCCAACAATCAGCTTCGTGGCCCGGGTTCCGCGGCCCCGGCGCGGACGGCGCGATCGTGGCCAGCAGCCTGTCCGACGCCGACGCGCTCTCGCTCGAGGTCGCCTGGAAGCGCCCGATCGGCAGCGGCTATTCGGGTGTGAGCGTGAGCGCCGATCTCGTCGTGACGATGTTCGTCGACGGGGACCAGGACACGCTGGCGGCGTTCGACCCGGACACGGGCGCGGAGTTGTGGCGGTTCCCCTTCGGGCCGACGTACAAGGGGCACGACGGCTCCTTCGACGGTCCGATGTCGACGCCGCTCTTGGTCGGCGACATGGTGATCGGGCTCTCGGGGTGGGGCCGCTTGTTCGCGGTGGATCGGCTCGGTGGCGAGCCGGTGTGGTCTACGCAGCTCACCGAGGATCACGGGGCGGTGAAGCCGGAGTATGGCTTCGCCACCTCGCCGTTGTTGCAGGATGGCGTACTGGTCGTGCAGATCGGAGCGCCGGACGGCGCCCTCGCCGGGTTCGATCCCGAGACCGGCGACCTGCTATGGAAGGCGGGCGAAGACGCCATCGCCTATCAGTCGCCCGTTTCGATGAGCATCGGCGGCCGCGAACAGGTGGTGGCGGCGGGGTTGACCGAGCTCCTTGGCGTCGATCCGTCGAGCGGAGAGGTCCTCTGGGAGGTGACCCACGGCGGCGACGGATACCTGGGCGCGCAAAGCCTGGTGCCGGTGAGCGTCGGCGACGACCGCATTTTCCTCGCCTTCAAGGACCAATCCTCCACCGTCGTTGCCATCGACCCGGCTGCGGCCCGCCCGGCTGCGGCCGGCCCGGCGGCCGGGCCGACGTCGCTCTGGGAGGATCGCACCATCCGCAACACCTACTCGGTTGCCGTGCATCGTGACGGTTACGTGTACGGCTTCAGCAGCCGCTTTCTCACCGCGGTCGATGCCGCTACCGGCGAGGCGGCGTGGAAATCGCGCCCGCCCGGCGACGGGTTCCCCATCCTGGTGGATGACCACCTGGTCATTCTTACCAAGGACGGCAGCCTCCACATCGTCGAGGCGACGCCCGAGGAGTATCGCGAGAAGGCCTCGATCCAGGTATTCGACGACCTCGCCTGGGTGCATCCCAGCTTCAGCATGGGCAGCGTCTTCGTGCGCAGCACCGGAGAGATCGCCCGCGTCGACATTCGTCGCGGCGCCCGTCGAACCGAGGGCGTCGCCTATGAAGCCGGGCTACCGCCGGCCGGCAGCGAGTTCGCCGCGTTCTTGGCCCGGGTCGACGTCGCCTCCGACAAGGCCGGCGTGATCGACGACTACCTGGCCGGCAAGGAGTTTCCCCTCACCGAAGGCGACAGCCTGGCTCACTTCGTCTACCGGGGCCCGGGAGCCGACCTGGCGGTCGCCGGCGACATGATCGGCTCGCGCCAGGAGGCGCGCATGCACCATGTCGAGGGCACGGACCTCTTCTATTTCTCCGCCGCGCTCGCACCCGAGATGCGGCTCAACTACCGGTTCATCCGTGACTACGAGGACATCCTCGATCCACGCAACCCGCGCGAGACGATCAGCTATGTGCACGCGGCGGACATGGCAATCGCCGGTCCCGACGACAGCAGCGCGATGTCGTGGATGGCAATGCCCGCGTGGCAGCCGCCGGCGCACCTGCGTGAGCCGGCGGCGGGCGTGCCGCGGGGTCGCTTCGTCGAGAGACCGGTCGACATCGGCAATCTGGAAGGGCCGGCGTCTGTGAAGGTGTACTTGCCTCCCGGATACGATGATGGAGATCAACGTTACCCGGTCGCATATGTACATGGCGGCATGTTGGCGGGCCCAGAAGGCCGAATCGACGTGAGCCTCGACAACCTCATCGATCAGGGAATGGCTCCGATGATCGCCGTGTTCGTCCACGTCGCTCCCGACGCAGACTCGCCGGTGCCGGTGGAATATTCGCGCGTGTTTGCCGACGAGGTCGTGCCGTTCGTCGATGCCGAGTTCCGGACGCTCGCCACCGCCGAGGGGCGCGCCAGCGTCGGCTCCGGATGGTTCTCGTATCCTGCCGTCTACGTGGCCTTCGACAACCCGGGCCTCATCGGCTCGGTGGCGGCGCAGTCGATGTTCATGCTCGACAACATGCGGGTCCCGCTGGAAGCGCTCATCACCACTGCCGCCGAGCTTCCCCTCGACGTCTACGTCGATTGGGGAGCGCTGGACCTGCAGAACCCGCAGGAAGCCTGGGACACGCGCGTGTACTCGAGCAATTTCGCCGAGTTCCTGCGATCCCGTGGCTACACGGTGGCCGGTGGCGAGGCGCCCGACAGCACGGGTTGGGATAGCTGGCGGAATCGGAACGATGTGGTGCTGCAGGGGTTGTTCTCGCGCTGAGCGGGCAGCTCCGTACGCTTTCCCCGGGCCGGCCGGCTAGCCCATTGGCGGGTATTCAGGGAACTGCGGCAGGTCGTCGTGGATCTCTTCCCAGACGGCCTTGTGGTCGACCATCATGTGGAACTGCGGTCTCGCCCCGGGGTCGCCGTCGAACGCGCCGGCGCCGACGTACATCATGTTCTCTCCCCGGCCGTAGAGGAATGAGCCGCAGTTGGAGCAGAAGAAGCGGCTGGTGAAGCCCTCCTCGGCATACTCCTTGATCAGGTCCTCGCCCTGCGTGACGGTGAAGTTGTCCGGGGCCACGAGCACGGCGGTGCCGCTGCTGCTCCCCGTGACCCGCTGACAGCGGGTGCAATGACAGGTACCCATCATCGTGGGTTCTTCGTCGACCTCGAACTGGACGCCCTTGCAGAGGCAGTTTCCGTGTAGAGCCATGGCGATCTTCCGGTTGGATGGATTGATGGCTGGATCCTAGTAGATCTCCGGCCCCTTCGCCCGGCCGGTTCGCGCGTGGTACACGTTGGCGGCTACGTCAACGACCGGAGGCGACATGACCCGCAGGTTCCCGTCCCGTTTCGCGCTGTGTTTCATCCTCCAGGGAGTTGTCATTTCCGCGCCGGCCGCGGTGATATCGCCGCCGGCGATCCGGGCGTTATCTCCCGCGTCGCCGCAGTCACAGACCCTCGTGGCGGCGGAACCGGTGCACCACCTCGACGTCGACGCCCGAGAGCCGATGCTCGTGCAGCATCCGGACGGCACCCTTTTCGTAGCGGGTTACGGTCGCGACGTTCCGACGACCGAGCAGCCGCCGCGGCTGTGGAAGAGCAGCGACGGCGGCGAGAGCTGGACGCGGGTGGACGTCGGCACGGTTGCCGACGGCGCCAAGGGGAATTCCGATGTCGATCTGACCGTTGGGGCGGACGGCACCCTGTACTTCATCACCATGGGGTTCGACCGCTCGGTCAGCGAGGGCACACACGTCGCCGTGGGTGTGAGCCGGGACGTCGGCGCGACGTGGTCTTGGAGCTACCTGAGCCGCGATCCGCGGGTCGATCGGCCGTGGGGTCGGCAGACGCCGAGCGGCTCGCTGCACGTGGTGTGGAACGACGGGAACGGGGTGAGCCACAGCGTCAGCGAAGATTCCGGCCGCTCGTGGGCCGAGCGACCTCGCATACATCCGCGCGGCGGCTCGAGCCACATGGCGGTCGGTCCCGCCGGCGAATTGGCGGTTCGCATCACGCCGATCTCCGCCTCGGGTCAGCAGTTCGATGAGGACGTCGAGCTGATGGCCGTCAGCACGGACGACGGCGTGAGTTGGCGGAAGCACCCGGCGCCGGGGCGCCGAGCCTGGTCTCCGAACCTGGCCGACCCGATTGCGGTGAGCCGGTGGGTCGAGCCGATAGCCTGGGATGCCGACGGTTCGCTCTTCTACCTGTGGAGCGAGGACGACGTCATGCGTCTCGGGCGCTCGCGGGACGACGGAGCAGGGTGGGACATCTGGGACATCCATCGCGACGACGAGGTGATGTTCTTTCCCTACCTCGTCGCGCGCGGCTCGGGCGAGCTGGCCGCGACATGGTTCTCGGGATCGGGGGATTCGCTACGGGTGAACGTCGCTCTCATCGAGGTGCCTGGGCCGGCCGATGTGGGGTCGCGCATCACCATGGCAGAGCCGTTCCCGCAGGATGCCTGGATTGTCTCCGGCGGGCGGCGTGTCCGTGAGCCGGCGGGGGAGTACGTCCCGGTGGCGTTTCTGGCGGACGGGAGCCTCGGGGTCGTGACGCCGATTCAGAATGGCGCCGAGGGACGCGGTGGCTTCACGTTCTGGCGATTTCAGCGAGTCCCCTGACGCAGGGGCGCGCGGAGCTTTCGTGATCGTTGCCGCCGCGGGAGCCTATGGCGTGCTATTGGTCCGACACCCCATGGTATTTTGGTCGCCGGACCGGGAGAGCGAATGATGAACAAGGCGATACGTTGTTTGCTGGTCGCCTTCGCCGTCGGGGCGACCGCGTGTTCGGGCAGCCCGACCGAGCCCACCTCGCCCCCTCCGCCCGAGTTTCAGCTCGACGGCGCCACGCTGACCTCGGACGACGTTTCCTTTGTGGAGGGCGGCGACGTGCGTTCCCGCCTGAACGCCTCCGGAAACGTCATCGCACTCAATCTGGAATCGCTCGGCATCGCGGGTCGAGCCCGCGGCACGTGGCAGTTGTCCGCGGCGAAGAGCGGCGATGTCCACCGCGTCGAGGGTGAGCTCAGGCTGCGGGCCCGCACCGCCGATGATCGGGAGGTCGTCGTGCGAGCCCAGGTCCGTCGGGCCGCGCTGCGCGAAGAAGGTGAGGCGCTTCGGTTCGCCGCCGTCGCCCGCGTGCGGATCGGCGACGAGCGCCATGGCGCGCGGGTGCGCGGGACGATCGTCGAGGACGGCCGTCTGAGGCTGCAGCTCTTCTTTCGCGACGGCAGTGAGGGGCGCATCGCCGGTAGCGTCGAGTCGCTCGAGGTGGGGTAGGGCAGCGACTCTGGCGCCCGCCCGCCTGCGGGTTACCGCGGCGGCACCAACCGGTAGCGCTTCACCATGATCGTGCCGGCTTCGTCGGTGGCGACCGCGAGCGCGGTGTCGCCGCGCACGAATGCGTCCTCGAAGCCGAACGTGTCCCCGCCCAGCGCACCGCTGCCCTCCATCCCGACCTCGCCGAGATAACGACCGTCGGCCTCGAACACGTCCATCGTCCACGTGCGTTCAAAGCACGGCTGTGGCCGCGGGCCTCGGCGCCCCTCGATGAGAGCCGACGGGTCGCAATCCGCCAGGACGGTGGCCGGCCCCTCGCGCAGTACCCAGGTCTCGCCCGACTGGGCCGTCAGGAACGACACGAAGGGAGGCTTCGTGTCCGGCAACCGGCCGTCCCACGAGAACGTCTCGTCGTCGGAATTGCGGCTCGGCAGCAGGAGCCTCCAGTACTCCCGCTCGGCATCGGTGATCGGAGCCGGATCGTAGGCACGTGATACGTGGATCACACGCCCATCCCGGTGGAGGACTTGGAAGGCGTACTCGTCCGATGCCCCGACAACCAGGGCGCCCTCGGCCCCGATCGCCCACGCGACCTGCGGAGTCCACGGGATCGCCGTATCGACGACCTCGCCGCGCGATACGATCGTCCAGCGCTCGTAGTCGAATTCCGGCAGCGGCACGGGCTCACCGACCGGGCCGTCGGGGCCGACCATGCCGACGGCGATCTTGTACTCGGGCTGTCGAATCGGATTGAACAGAGCCAGGAGACCATCGCCGGTGGCAACCGTGCGGGCCCGGCACTGGAACCCTCGAGGCACCGGCCAAGTGTCGATCGTTTCGCCATCGGCATCGTAGACGTTGATGCGCCCGGCGTTGGCGGCCGGCCCGAGGACGAAGATCCTGCCGTCCGGAGATCCGGTGATCTGGCACGGATTCGTGTACTCGCCCGGCCCCTGACCTTCGCCGCCGACGTTTCGCAGGTGGCGACCGTCGTGGCCGTAGACCCGCACGATCGGGATCTGGCGGTCGATGACGAAGATCTCGTCGTCGTCCGCGTACATCCCGGGAACGTAGCCGAGCATGTATTCGTCGTCGCCCGTCTCGACCCCGATCGAAAGCTCCTCGACCAGCTTCGCTGCTCCGCCCCACACCGATCCCGACTCGTTGACGACGGTCGTGACCTTGCCCTCGGTGGTGATCGTCCCCACCCAGGTTCCGTCCGGGGTCTGCTGGCCTCTCCCGTCTCCACACGCCGCCGCGGCGAGCGCGGCGGCGACGACCACGACAGCGGCTCGACGTGCGCTCATGACCGCAGGCTACGCCGAGCCCCCGACCGGTTCAACTGTGGTCCGGGCATGCGGGCTCTCCCCGGCGACTGAGCGGCTCGGCGGGAACATACATCGGCGCCGCCGACTTCAAACGCTGCGGACGGGAGCCGGGCGATGAGCCCGCTGCTTTTCCTAATCCGGCCGGAGCGCCACCACCGGGTCCACCCGGCTGGCGCGTCGAGCCGGAACGATCGACGCGATCGCGGAGGTCGCGGTGAGCAATACCAACACGAGCGCGAACGTCAACGGGTCGGTCGGGCTGACGTCGAACATGAACATCCCGAGCAGCCGGTTGAGGAAGTACGCGCCGATCAAACCGATGGCGAGGCCCAGCGCAACCTGCACGACGCTACTTCGGGCCACGAGCGCGATGATGCCGTTCTCCCGCGCGCCCAGCGCCATCCGGATGCCGATCTCCTGGCGCCGATTGCCGGCGGCGAACGCCATCACGGCGTAGATGCCGATGCTGGCAAGCAGCAGGGCGACGCCGCCCAACAGGCCGAACAGGACCGATACGATGCGCCAGCCGAACGTGCGGCCGTCGATGACCTCGTTGAGCGTGGCGACGCCGTACAGGGGCAGGTTGGCGTAGACGGCCGCCACTTGTTCGCGCAGCTCGGCGGCGAGCACGTCCGGCGGGGTGGGGGAGCGCACGATCAGGTTCACGGCACGAGATGGTTGCTGCCCGAACGGGACATAGACGATCGGGTGGAGATCTTCGAATTGCTCCAGGCCGAGCGATTGACGCAGGGTCGGCGCCACTCCGACCACCTCAACCCAGCCCTCTTCGGCGGCATCGGTCCAGCGGAAGCGCTTGCCCACCGGGTCCTCGCCCGGCCAGTAGCGGTCGGCGGCCCGCTGCTCGACCACGACAACCGGCGGAGTGTCCAGATCATCAGTGCGATCGAACAATCTTCCCCTCACAGCTCCAGCGTCGGCGAGCTCGAAGTACTCCGGCGACACGACGATGCGGCTGAAGAACGCCGCCGCATCGCCGTCGTCGACGACCGTGCCCTCGAGCTCGGCGCTGACCTCCGCTCCTCCCTGGGTGGGCAAGCTCGACGCGACCGCCATCGTCTCGATGCCGGGTCGTTGCGACAGACGGGTGTGCAGCTCGTCGTGGAACGCGAGGATGTTCTCGGGTTCCGGGTAGTTGGGCGTCGGCAACAGGAACCGCGCCGTCATGACGTTGCGCGGATCGATACTCCATTCCAGCTCGGTGATTTTGAGGGTCGAGCGGACCATCACGCCGGCACCTGCCAGGAGGATCAGCGAAAGCGCCACTTGAGCCACCACCAGCGCCCCGGTGAGCCGGCGGGTGCCGCCGCCGCCGGAGGCCCGGCCGCCGTCCTTGAGGGCTTCGCTTACGTCACGACGGGTAGCGTGCAGCGCCGGCATCAGGCCGAAGATGACGCTGGTTGCTCCGGCGAGCACGAAGATGAGAACGAACACGCTGGGCCGCACCGAAAGGTCCCAGTGCGCCGGCGGCGAATCCACCTGCACGGCCCGAGCGAGCGCTCCCGCTCCCCCGACGGCGAATAGGCACCCGGTCACGCCGGCAAGCACACTCAACAGCAAGCTCTCGACAAGGAGCTGTCGAACCAGCCGCCAGCGGCTGGCACCCATCGCGGTGCGGATCACGACCTCGCGCGAGCGATTGATGGCGCGCGCCACCAGCAGGTTTGCGACGTTGGCGCAGGCGATCAGCAGCAGGAAGCCGACCGCTCCCAGCAGAATGAAGATGATGGCGCGATTACCGGGGTCGGTGAAGGTCTCGCCGTAGGTGAGCGCCGCGCCGCCGACGCCCTCGTTGGTTTCCGGATAGGCGTCGGCGAGCCGCCCGGCGATCGCCTCGATCTCCGCCTGCGCGTCTGCCTGCATCTTCCCTTCGCCGAGTCGGCCGATCCCCAGGAGGAAGCGGTTGTCGCGTTCCGTCCGCATCGGCTCGGTCGGTTGCATCGCCAGCCAGACGTGGGGGACGAAGGGCGTCACCTCGAGCTCTGGCGGCAGCACGCCGACCACCGTCGTCGGCCGGTCGTTCACCTGCACCACCCGCCCGATCACGTCATCGCTGCCACCGTAGCGGGCGCGCCAAACGGCGTAGCCGATCATCGCCACCCGTTCGGCATCCGGCTCGGAGTCGGCGGGCATGAGGCGCCGGCCGAGCACCGGCGTGATGCGCAGAACGTCGAAGACGCTCGGCTCAACGGACAGCCCGACGTAGCGGATCGGCACCTCAACGCCGTCGCTCAGGTTCGCGTTGATCCGGTAGATCGCCCCCAAGGAGCCGAACACCGAGACCGATTCGGCGATGTCGCGATAGTCGAGGTACGACAACTGCATGCTGTCGCGCCCTTCCGACCGGTTGTGCGAATCGAGGTACAGGACCCGATCCGGCTCCTCGATCGGGATGTCGTTCAGCACGATCGTGTTTGCCAGCGAGAAGATCGCGCCGTTGAACCCCAGGCCGATCGCCAGGGTGAGAACGATCACCGCGGTCGAGGTCGGATTCTTGGCAAGCATGCGGATGCCGAACTTCAGATCGCGCAGGAGGTTCGAGGCCATGTCGCGGTTACCTTTCGTTCGCGGCTCGGGGGCGGTGATCACGCCGGTCGCCCGCCAGTAGTGTGGATGAAGGACCCCGGCCGCCTGGCGCCAGTACCAGCGGCGCGCTGCCCGCGGGCCCATCGCCGAGGCGGCGTAGGCGGAGAACTTCTCGTCGAGCTCGTCGATGGCGCCGACGCAGTCCGCGGGCAGAACGCGCTGAAGGAACTCGCGGGCGAGCCGCGGGGGGTGGAGGGGGCGACTCATTGCGCCGTAGGCTCCAGGCTTCTTGATTCCGAGCCGTAGGGTTCCGAGGCTTTCGGATCCACGCAGGGCCTCCGTTGGTCGACGGCACGTTCATCGGTGATTACCCTAACAACTTGTAAGGAATACGCGGCGAAGCGGGACAGGTTTCATCGGGATCGTCATTCGTCGCGCGTCGGGGCCGGGCGCGCGAGGCGTCACTGCCCGATGTGCAGGCGGCGCAACAAGATGTCTCCCCGCTCGCCGCCTCGCATCACGCCGCGGTGATTGTTGAAATACAGGAGGCTCCCGCTCGGGTCCGCGGCGATACCGTTCGGGTACGAGACGGTGGCCGGGCTCTCGCCGCTGTCGGCGAAGCCTCGCTCGCCGGTACCCGCCGCGGCGGCGAACGTGCCGTCCATCTCGACGCGCAGCACCCTGTGGTCCATCAGCTGGGTGACGTAGAGGGCGCCGTCTGCGATGGTCAGGTGGCCGTTGGCCTGGCCAGGTACGGTGACGAGCTCGCTGACCTCGCCGCCCGCCGAGATGCGAAACAGCGTCGGGTTCCGCAGATCCGCTACGTAGAAGTCGCCCGAGTCGTGACGCACGATCGAGTTGGGATTGTTCATCTCGTCATGCCGCGCGAAGGCCTCGGCCGGGCCGCCCCCCGCCGGGATCCGGGCGATGTAACCACCGGTGAAATTCGCCACGTAGATCGAGCCGTCGGGCCCTTCCTCGAGCCCCACCGGCCCGTCGAGGCCGGCCGAGGAAAAGGGAGTCATCGTCCCGTCCGTTCCGCTGATCCGCACGACCGCCTGGCGTTCGAAGTCGGCCTGCAGGATGTCGCCGTCGCGGAGTACCGTGTTGCCGGAGGCGGCGGCGAAGTCGTCCGCCACCACGGAGACCTCACCACTCGGCGAGATGCGCCAGACGTACCGATCGAAGTTCGCCATGACGACATCGCCGTTCGCCTCGACCGACAGGCCGCCGATGCCCCCGAGCGACTCGAGCTCGGCCGACAGGGGAACCGTCTCCACCCGGTGCCGCTCATCCTGGGGAATCTGCGGGCCGCCGGCGCATCCGATAACGACTGCGGCCGCCAGCACGAGCAAAGCAGGCGGGGGCGAGGCTGATGTTCGCATGGTTGACGACCTCCGCGGGGAGCGAGGATCGATCGGCATGCCTGACCGATGATCTGGCCTCATTTATTATAGAAATGTTAGGTAAATATTACCCTAACAATTATTAAGAAATGTGCAAACAGTAGAGCCGCCAAAGAACGCTCTCTCTAGGTAGCCGAAGGGCCGATCGGCGTGACGACACGTAGGAGAAAAAGGGTGTCCACGGCAACCGCGGCGACAGCCCAGACGATGCCGGCGACGTCCCTCGTCTTGATCGGTTCTTTTCCTGCCAGCGCAGTAGCGAACACCGGCAGGAACACGCAGAAGAGGGCGACGAACTGGCTCAGATGAATGGCCCAGATGGTGTCGATGAAGCTGATCGCCTGCGGCCAGGCTACCGTCGAGCGGGCGAGCATCTCCATCACGCGGATCGACTCGAGAGCCGCCCCGCACGCCCATGAGTAAACCGGCGCCGCGATCAACACGCCCGGAGCCGTGAGCCAGGCAAACCGGGTGCGGAGCGACTCGGGAACCCGTTCGATCCGGCTCAGCCACGCCACGGCGCACAGGGAGAAGCTGAGGAACATCGCCGGCCACTGCTGTTCGAGCGCGAGGCCGAGCAGGTACGAGGGTTCGAATCGTGCCGGGTCCATGGCCGCCGGTCAGCCTGACCGTCGATCAGCGACGATCGAGCGTCGCGCCTTTCGACAAAGTCGTCGGTGCATCAGTACCGACACTAGGCCAGTGCGTGTCGCCAGCGCCAGTTCGCTCGTGGGTTGAGATGGGCGGCAGGCTTGCTGATCGCCGTTGGGACTCTTCTACACTACGCACCCGCTCCTAGCGTCGCCGTCCAGCCCACAGCCTCTCGAAAGCTACCCTGAGTCCTTCCGGCAAATCCGGTGCGTCGGCGCCGATCAGCGCGACTCCCGTTGCTCCTTGCGCCTAATCCGCCACGGTCATGGGCTCTACTGATGGCGCCCCGAGGGCTCGGAGGTTGAGAGAAGAGATCCTTCGCGAGCCTCCGATTGTTGCTCGGCTAACGGGGCATCCCTATTCCAGATGTCCCAGACGATCTTCCACGTGCCGTCAGGCTGGCGTCGGCTCAGGGACATCCACTTGCCTGAGTCGAGCACCGGGTCCCCTCCTCCTTCGGGTGTGAAGGTGGCAGAGAACTCGCCGCGGGCAGTTGCGAACTCGCCGGCAACGACTACGTTGCTGACCGTGTTGTCGACGACCCACGAGCCTTGCTGGCCGCCGGGACGCTCGCCGCTCGTTCCCTCGAAGCCCTCGCGAATTGCCGTATTGCCGATCCATGTTGGCACGTCTGGGTGCATGCGAACAGCATCGTCGGCGTAGAGCTGTGCGAGTGCGTCGGTGTCGCCGGCGCCGAGCGCCGCATCGAAGCGCTCAACGATCTGTGTGACTGCGGTTCTCGCCTCATCGAGGGTCGGGCCGGTATCGACAGTTGCCTCCTGCACCGCTGGTGAGCAGCCGACTAGGACGAGCGCCGTCGGGATCGCTGCAAGTCTACCGAATAACGTCACGAGACAACCTCCTGTTGAGGGGCAGGTTTCGTGGGCTCGGAGCCATCGTATGGACGTTGGCGGAGACGGGTCAAGGTAGTCCGTCGGGCTCAATGGCGCTGAATGGCAAGCGGCTCTCACGAGACGCGTCAATCGAACTTTCCGCAGGCAGTTGACCGAAACCCCTCGACTCGCTCGACGGCGGCTCGAGCGCGCGCAGCGGGTTGCTCGTGACGCTGGGGGCGTTCCCGGTGGTCATGCTGGTGGCTGCCGGCCTCTCCGGGTGCAGATTGGGGGGTGTAGATTCGTACGCGTATCTCGGCATCGACGCCGACCCGGTCGTCCGTTCGCACCCGCTCCTAGCGTCGCCGTCCAGCCCACAGCCTCTCGAAAGCCACCCTGAGGCCTTCCGGCACATCCGGTGCGTCGGCGCCAATCAGCGAAGCGAGCTCATCGGCTTCGATCGTGAAGCGTGCGGGGTTGGAACGTGGCTCCGGCCGAAACCTCCCCCCTGGGCTGGGCTTCCACAGGTGAAGGATTCCGCGGAGCGAGCCGTCGCTGGAGATTTCCCTCGCGTCGACCACGAGGCGGTGCGTGATGTTGGCAGGCGAGCCAGGGCCGACGAGGGCGGTTCCCGGATCGGCGCCGGCGTGGTGCATGAGGATTCGGGCTGCACGGGCGAGGGTTTGCTCGAAGGGCAGATCGGGGTTCGCTAGGTGGGTGATCCACAGCTTCGGAACGGATGTCAACGCCTCGACGTCGACCCGCATGCCGTGCTGGCTCTCGAGCAGTGCAGCCGCCGGCCCGATGTCCGCTCCGAGGAAGCCGGCTCGGACCACGGACTGCATCGCCTCCTCCGGACGCTCGGCGGCAAGCAAGATTTCGGCGAGTAACGCCTGGGGCTCGGGTGCCGTGGGTTGCAGGTACGCTGCGCGGCGCGCAGCGGTCTCGGCTTGGTCGAGCTCGCCCAGCTGAGCCGCAGCGAGGGCAAGCAGATAGTGGGGCGCCGCGTACTCGGGGTCGGCCTCGGTGGCTCGAGAAAGCCGATCGAGGGCGGCGAGAGCGCGGCCGGCGGTAAGCTCGGCGCTACCGTCGCGCGTCAGCATGCCGGAGGTCGTCCGATTCGCGGAGCCGGTGTAGATGACGTCGGGGGCTACCAGGGTCACCGCGTCCTGGCGGCTGCGGACCTCGATCCGCTGCGGTTGGGGTAGGGCGTTGCGCGCCGAGTCATCCGGCTCGTAGGCGAGCACATAGCTCGACCGCAGCGCATGAAACGCCTCCTCGAAGACTCGTTCCAGCGGAGTGTCGTGGCCGGCGCGGATGAAACGCCCGCCCGCGGTAAGGACCAGGGCTTCGAGTTGGGCGACGAACTCGGCCGCGAGCTTCTCGGCGGCGATGGTGCGCGGGACATAGTCAGTCGCGGCCTCCCCGACACCGAGCACGACGAACGGAATTTGAGCCGCCCACGCCCGCAGCAGCACGTCGCCGGACCCGGCGAGGCTGCCCTGATCGTGGCCGTCGGTGATGAGGACCACCGCCTGCCGGCGGCGCTCTTCGGCGCGCGCAGGCTGGCCGCATCGTTCGACGCGGGAGAAGCCCTCGAATACGTCGCTCGTGCCGGGCGACAGAAGATCGAGTGCCGAGATCACCGCGTCGTTGAGATTCGTGTTGCCGTCCAGCACCAGGTTCTCGACGAAGTTGGCGACATCGACGTTCCAGTAGCCGGGCCCGACGGTGTCGGCAAACGGCAGCACGAACACACAGTCCTCGGTGTCGAGCGCCGACAGGAAGCCCGAGAGCTCGGGTCTGAGCTCGGTTGCGGTGCGCTTGATGCTACTGCTGGAATCCACCAGCACGGCGATCTCCAGGCGCACATCGGCCGGGTTGAGCACGAAGGCGATGTCGCGGGGAGCGCCCTCGATGGAGAGCTCGAAATCGTCGGCGGTCAGGTCGACCACCGGCATCCCGTCGGGCCCCGTGGCGGTAACCATTATCGTGTCGATGGCGACCGCGGCGCGGTAAACCTGGTCCGTGTGCTCGAGCTGTTGCCCAACGGATAGAACGGAACTCCCGAGCGCGATCGTCGTCATCGTACGAAACCCCGTTCGTACGATTGTGCTCCGGAACGTCACCTAACCGGCCACGCTTTCTCCAGGGGGCCAGGATTGTACCAAGTGCGAGCCGGATTCCACCGTGACCGGCCTGACGGGGCGGCGATTTCGCCGGCACGCTCCGGACTCCGATGACCGGCTGTGGCCAGTCGACATCTACGGTTCCGACGGCAGCTTTCTTCTCGCGGCGATGATGCCAAATGTCAACTGGCAGGCGTCGCGCGGTGAACACATCTTGGCGTTGGAGATCACTGACGGCGATCCGGAGCAGTGGCGCGCCGGGTCAGCCGACCAATCGCCAGACACCAAGCCCCAGCGCAGCGACCGCGCTCGATGCGCCGGCCAGCGCGAACACCTGCTTCAACAGGAAGGTCCGCTGTTGGAGCCGGTACCCGAACGCGTCCTTCCGGAAGTCTGCTTCTTGCGCCTTCGTGCGCTCGAGGGTCTCGAAGGTTTCCAACGTGTGCCGATAGAAACCGACGTACTGAAGGTAGTCCGCCAGCAAGGCCAGGAGCGCGGCGGCGCAGGCGACGTAAAGCAAGAGGCGCTCGCCGGGCGTCAGGCCGAGCTCGGCGCCACGTTCTCCGATCAGGACCGCAAACGATGTCCCGAGGGTGGCGAAGGCGATCGTCCTGGTCAGGCTACTGATCTGCGAAGTGGCCTTGTCCAGCCGATCCAGGATCTCCTTCTTGGAAGCCACGGGCGTCGCTCATCCTTGCGTGTCGCGTCCTGCGTTCTATTTCTTCCTGGCCTTTTTCTTGGCCTTCTTTCTGGCCTTCTTTCTCACCTTCTTCCTGACCTTCCTTCGCGCGACCTTCTTCTTGGCTTTTCGTCGGTGGGGTCGTGCCAGAGGACCCGCCCAAGCCGTCCCTGCAGGGTCGTCTTCGTCGTCGAACGGATTATCGAGCATGTTCGCTTCCTATCTCAGCTCGGTAATCGCCCCGTAGGTGAGCGCCTGCATTTCTTCCCGCAGCGGGTAGGGGGAGGCCATGAGCTGGATCATCGTCACCACGGCCAGGTTCTCGACCGGGTCGATCCAGAAGATCGTGCCGGCCGCGCCGCCCCACTGGTAGGTGCCGACCGAGCCGATTTCGTTCGAGCCGGGTCGCGTCATGACGGCGAATCCCAGGCCCCAGTGCGCACCGCCGTTTCCGTAGTCGATCTCGGGGCGCATGTGATTTTCCTGGATGAATTCGACCGTCTTGGGGCTCAGGATGCGGGCGCCGTCGAGCTCGCCGCCGTTGAGCATCATCATGCAGAATCGGATGTAGTCGGACGCCGTCGATACCAGTCCGCCGCCGCCTGAAAAGAACGTCACGTCGCCCACGAACCGGCCGCCGCGCGCCGAATCGACGACTTCCAGCTCGCCGGTCTCGCGGTTGATGCGGTGGTTGGTGCCGAAACGGGCGAGCTTGCTGTCGGGGACCGCGAAGCTGGTGTCGCTCATCTCCAGCGGCACGAAGATACGCTCGGCGAGAAACTCGTCGAGCGGCACGCCCGACACCCGCTCCACCAGGGCGCCGAGCACGTCGGTGGAGATGCCGTAGTTGAAGCGGCTCCCGGGCTGGAAGGCCAGGGGGATATCGGCAAGTCGTTCGACCATCTCGTCGAGGTCGGTGTTTTTCAGGATTTCGGCTTCCGCGTACTGCCGATCGATGACGTTGTCGGGATCGAATCCGTAGCGGAAACCGGAGGTATGGGTGAGCAGGTGCCGTACCGTCATCGGGCGCACGGGATCGACCTCGTTGCCGTTCACCAGCACCTTGAGATCGGCAAGCTCGGGAATGTGGTCACCCACCGGATCGTCGAGCTGAAAGCGGCCTTCCTCGTACAGGATCATCGCCGCGATCGAGACGATCGGCTTGCTCATCGAATAGATGCGCACCAGCGAGTCGGGCTCGAATGCCGCCCCGGTCTCGAGGTCCAGCGTACCCACGGCCTCGTGGTACACGATCTTTCCATCGCGCGCGACGATCGTTTCGACGGCGGCCAGCTCACCTGCGTCGACGTAGCGGCGCATGAGGTCGGTGATCCGCGCCAGTCGCGCCGAGGACATTCCGACGGATTCCGGGGTGTCGCGCTGCGGTGTGGCGATTGCGCCGGCTACGAGCAGCGTCCAACTGCCGACGACGATCAAGGTGGCGATGGCCAGGCTCGATATGGAGGTGCGGCGCATGTTTGTTCTCCGGGTCGGTTCGCCGAGGATTTGGCGTGGTGCAGCGCACGCTCCGAGGGCGTGTCGGCGTCAGACTAGCGGTATGCGCCGTGTTCCATCAACGGGAGCGGTAGCGCGAGGAGCGTTCGTCTCGCTCCGCTTCGTACACCACGTCCGCGGACTCTTCTATGAGAAGGCTGCCTCCTGTCAAGGGCAACGTGGTGCCCGAGGAAGAAGTTTCGACCCGCGCGCCATGCTTCTATCCGCACTCTGAGGAGACGAGCTGTCAGGTCGTCCGGTGCAAGTTGGGGTCCGTCCCGATCGGGGTGCTGCCATCTACTCGGCGGTCTGGAAGACCATAGAGTCCGTCGCAGTCACCCGGACCGGGGGGTCGGGTAGAAACGTCTCGTCGAGCACCGTTGCCGCTGTCCGGTGGTTCCCCTCCTGGCTATCTGCTCGAAGGACTCATGCGGACACCCGATACGAGCGACCGTTGGCTATGAAACGGTTCGTATTCTTCTCCGGTGACCCAGAGTCGGTGTAAGAGCACCGCCAGCTTGCGGGCCACGGCCACAGCAGCTCGACGCTTGGCATTGCGGCCGCCGCGGGCCGCCAGCTGAAGCCCCCAGTGTCTGAGCTCGCAGTCGGGCCCGAAGGGCCCCAAGATGTACTGTGCCGAGCCCACCAGCAAGCGCCGCAGCATGACGTCTCCCGCCTTGGTAATGCCTAGCTGGAGATCGGACTCGCCGCTCTGTCGCTGCCTCGGCCTCAATCCGAGATAGGGCCCCACGGCTCGCGATGTGTTGAACCGATAAGGGTCTTCCACGATCAGCACAAAGGCCAACGCGGTGAGCGCCCCGACTCCTCTCGGTCCCCGAAGCCGCTCGGTCTCTGGATATCGTTCCCGACACAGCTTCTCGATCTGCCAATCGTAGGCACGGATCTGCCGCGTCAATCCTGCGATCGTCTCGAGCACCGGATCGAGGGCGGGCTTCAGCACTTCCGGAACGTGATCCGCTGCCCGCTTCGCAAATGATGGCGTTGAGCACGTCGGGATCCGATAGCCCGCCGCCTTGGTAATGGCAAGTAGAAAAGGGACCTTTGCGGCGGGTTGAAAAGGGACCCCCTGATGCGGGATGGGAACTACGTTCGTGGTTCCTTTTTTGGTTGTAGTAGTAGGGGGGCAGGCTGTGGGAAACGCGGAGCGTTTTCCATGGCCTGGCCTCGGGGATGGGGGTACGGGGGAAGGGGCTGTTTTCCACAGCTCCGGCCTGTTGGACGGCCAAGGCTCAGAAGGCGAGGCGCTGGATCGCTCTGTAAGCGCCGATCTCGTGTCGGCCCAGACCTGCGGTACCTCCGGGTCTCGGCCCTCACGATGATTTCGAGGCGGTGGAGCGGCGCCGCTTGCGGGTGGCGGTGCGGAGCCGGTAGCTGTCGCCCTCGGTCTTCAGCACCGTGGCGTGATGCACGATCCGGTCGATGACCGCGGCGGCGGCCGTGGCGTCGAGGAACACCTCCGACCAGTTGGCGAACGGCAGGTTCGTCGTTACCACGAGGCTGCGGCGCTCATACACCCGGGTGATGAAGCCGAACAGCAGATCGGCACCCTGCTTGTCGAACGGTACGTAACCGAGCTCGTCGAGGATGACGACGTCGAAGCGGGCGAGCTGCTCGAGCTTGCGCAGCAGCCGGTCCTGGCTCTTGGCCTCCACCAGCATGTTGGTCAGCTCGGCGGCGGTCGTGAACCGCACCCGGTAGTCGTTCTGGCAGCAGGCCATCCCCAGGGCGATGGCGATATGAGTCTTGCCCGTACCGACCCCGCCGACCAACACGACGTTGGCGGCCTGCGGCACGAACTCGCATCCGAACAGTTCCAGCACGTCGTCGCGGTCCAGGCCTCGCTGGGCCTCGAAGTCGAACGCGTCGAGCGTCTTGAGCATCGGGAAACGCGCTTCCTTGATGCGCCGCTGGATCCTCCGCTCTCGGCGCCCGGTGACCTCCAGCCGCGCCAGGTCCGCCAGGTACTCGGCATGGGGCTGTCGTTTGCTGCGCGCCTCCTCCGCCAGCCGTCGCCACTGCGACGCCATGCTCTTCAGGTACATGCTCTTCAGATCAGCCACCAGGTGCGGGGGCTCCGGGATCTTTGCCTTCCCCATCAGCTGCCGCTCCAGAGCACGTCGTAGGCGGCAAGGCTGGGTTGAGCCACTCGCAGCGTCGCCAGGTCCGACCGCTTCAGCTCTACCGGTTCGACGCTCGTTCGCGGTGCCTGCTTCGCGTGCCTGAGCAACAGCCGGATCGTCTCGAGTCGCGGCGATCCTCGCTCGATGGCCTCTTGCACGGCCGTCTCGAGCTCCTGCTCGGTGACATCCTCGAGCAACTGCAGCACCTGCACCCACTCGCGATCCGGATTGCGCGTATGGGGTCGGAGCTCGTTGCGCAGCTGCGAGATCGTCTCCGGCAACGCCCACTGCCGGATCGCCGTCGCTTCCGCCACCGCCCGGCTCTTGCGCTCCAGCAGCGGTAGCACGTGCAACGGGTTGATCACCTTGTCGCCCACCTTGAACGACCTTGCGTGCTCGGCTACCACCCGATCACGCACCACGATCCGCACGCGGTCGTGATACAGCTTCGCGAACGCAGCTCGGTACGCGTGTTCGATCGGCACCGAGTAGTGCACCCCGTCTTCGCGCACGTGCCCGAACTTGTCCACGACGCGGGATACCGTCAAGCACGCTTCCGGTACATGCGCCGGCAACGATCGCAGATGCTCGCGCTCCTGGGCCCACGCTTCTCGCACCGGCCGGCCATCCTCTACGGTCCGCGCATCCAGGTCGGCCTCCAGCTCTCGTATGATCAGCTCGTTGAGCCCCGCGAAGCTCTCCGCTGGCGGCATCGGTCGGAACGCGTTGTTGCGCACGTACTTCACGCCCGTTTCCACCGAGCCCTTCTCCCACCCCTTCGCCGGAGCGCAGAACGCCACCGCGAACGGATACGCCCCGCGGAACCCCTCGAACCCTTCCGTGATCTCCCGATCGCGCCCCGCCAGCACCTTCTTGACCGCCAACGACGTGTTGTCCAGCACGACCCGCTCCGGCACGCCGCCGAAGTAGCGAAACGCCTCGGTCAGCCCATCCAGCAAGCACTCGAGTCGCTCTACCGGGTACGCCTTCGCGAAGTACACGTTGGAATACGGCAGCGTCGCGACGAAGAACTTCACCTTCCGCACCTTGCCGCCGATCAGCGCCCACGACTCGCCGAAGTCCGCCTCCATGCTCTCGCCCATCCGCCCCGTTCGATGCACGTACGCTTCCCGCGGGAACAGCTCGCCCTTCACCTCTGCGACGAACTCCCGTACCGTGCGCCCCGGCACCCGGCCCGCCTTCGGTATCAACATCCGCCGGATCCGCTTCGCCGTCAGCTTCGGCTCCTGCTTCAACCACCTCTCGACCTGCTCCCGGTGCTCGTCGAGCCGTCGACCTCGCCGCGGCGATCTCCGTTTCGGCGGCTCCGAGCTGTCCAGCGCCCGCCGCACCGTCTTGACGTCCAACCCCAGCCGGCGGGCTACCTCTTTCTTCGGGATTTGTTGCACCATGTGCATGTGGCGTATCTCGGCCCATTGCGTCACGCGGATCACCTCCTTGACCCTCCTGGATCGGGGTACCTGAAACGGTCTTCTCTATCCGCTTCGATACCCCACCAGGGGGGTCTCTGTCATCTTCTGGAGGGGTCCCTTTTCAGTCCGCCACGCGGTCCCTTTTCAGTCTGCCGCTACCACGCCTTGACCGATCCGCGCACGTGACTGATCAATGAGCACCGTGTTCGCACCAGCAAATCCCGACTCCGCAAGACCGCCAGGTCCATCTGCGCTTCCTTGCCGCGGTGTTGGATCGGCTGCAGCAACGCGGGGTCCATCCGCCCGACCCGGGCGAGCTGCTCGGCGTCCCTACGGTCTGTCTTGACCGACTCGCTCCAGATGAACCGCAACCGTCGCGGGTTCGCCACGATCACCTCGTGACTCAACTCCTCAAGCGTCCGGGATACCCACGGCGAGTGCGTTCCTACCTCCAAGACGACTCTCGCTGGCTTTCTGTTGAAGCATGCGCGCAGCGCGTCCACCTCCGTCCGCACCCGACCCTCGTCAGCGATCTCGCCCGCTGCGTCGATCGCGCAGTACCGGCTATACCGGTCGCCCAAATCCAATCCAACCGTTACGCTGTCCATCGGCCAACCTCCTTGGGCTCAGAGCCCGTTGTTGCTTGCAGAGCCGCGAGGCTACTGCGTCAGGAGGTTGGCCTTCTCATCTCATCTACTCTCCGCCGCGGGGGCAGGAGCAATGGAGCAGGCTAGTCGAATACGGGCATACTCGCCAGGAAGTCGAGTGCGTCGTACCCGATACTATCGACCACTTCCCGGCCTCCGAACAGGTCATTGCTCCTGCGAACTTCATCGCGGCCAAGCCGATAGCCCGTTCCATACAAACGATCACCGGTGTAGTGCTCTGTGACGGCGAGGCGGCGGACGTTGTCGGGATGGTAGCCGAATCCGATGAACGCCACGATTGCCGCTTCTTCCAGGAGCGCATGCGCCCGCGCGAAGTCAGGCCCAAGCCCGTCTGCTTCGTGAATGATCCTGATGTTTCTCGCTGCCTCGATCGGAGGGTCCATCGGGTCGTCGGGTGGCCCTTGGCTACCGATGCTTCCATGGAGGTGCACAAACTCTATGTCGTGTGGGTAACGGCCTGGGCTATCGGGTCCGTATGTGTTCGCCAAGGCGGTGCTCAGGTACTTCTCAAGGGATCGGTCGTAGTTGAACGTGATTACAGAGAGGCGGCCGGTCGAACCCCGGGTGATCTCGTTAAGCAGGTAGCGATACCAACGGCCTTCTCCCGCGTTGTGCAGGTGTTGACCGCGCTCAGCGTCGAGGAGAGTGTGAGCGATCGCCAGCTTGCCCATGCGGAGGTACCGACCGTGGTTTTCGAGGAAGGCGTCTATCGAGAACTGCCCAGACTGGTGCAGCGTGTCGCGGAATTCCCGAATCATCGCGAGGGTCGTGTTCCCAGCGCGCAGAAGGCTCGTTGTTAGAACGTGATGACGTTCCTCGTCCCTGAGGTGCCGAAGGCGTTCGATGATCTGATTCACCAGGGCGGTGCCCAGCGGATAGCCGTAAGGGAAGCTGGCCCCCGCTCCCAAGATCAGAACCGTGTTCTCTTTGATCACTTGATACCTGCTTTCCGTCAACGAAGAGGTCGGCCAGCGTGACGCACAGCACCCCAGCTCTTCACCCGGGGTGGCGGCCACCTTGCTCAGCTGCCATCGCCTTCGCGACGGAGAGGGCCTGGAGTTGGCCTACCCTCGTCGCGTAGTCCGTTATCTGCTCCTCGATGAGGAGGACGTCGTTGGCAACTGCGAGGCTGTCGATGAAGCTTTCGTTCGCCAAACCGAGCGATGCGGCGAGCACAGCCGGCAGGAGCGTTGGATTCCCTGAGTATGCTTCCGGGCCGGCGTGAACGAACCAGCTCACGAGCGGATAGTCCGTTCTGTACCGATGGCTCCTCTCGGGTTGAAGAAAGCGCTCAGCGCGAGTGGCGACGCTCATGCCTGACCAGTGTTTTGGCCATTGAGAACGTTTCGATGCGCCCCAGAGTTCCTGGACCCGGGTCTCGATGTTCCTCGCCGACATTCGCTCATCCAACCGGGACCGATGAGCCTCCACGATCACACCGATTCTCGGGTCCGGTCGTTGGCCAGCAGACTCGACGATGTTGCGCGACCATCGCGCCTGCGCCACAAGCGGGAAGTATCCGAATCGCTCGGCGGCTCGCCCGTCCGGATCCCGGTGAAGCACGCGGATGTCCAGATTCAGCTCGAACATCGCACGGGCGCCGGCCGCGACCGCGTGTACGTGTTCCGTCGAAGCGACTGCGTCCAAGGTCCTCGTCCAAGCGCAAATCCTCCAGAGCGTCAGAGAGATAGCCTCGTTCCGCTTGTCGGAGCTTTCGGGAGAGGCGATTAGCGTTGCGCTAAGTTCGGCCGCAAAGGGCCCGATCACCCGAAGTTGTCGCCTTGGTATCACGGAGACCCAATCGGCATCCAACTGTTGCTTGGACGCCGGACTGCGCGGCGGCCGATTGTCTCTCATTCCAGCGTCACACTCCTCGCGCTTCTCGTCATTCAGGTCGCTGTTCCGGCAGCATCACACGGATTGACATCGGGACACCGTCAGACCTCGTGGGCTGCGCCGTCGAGTATCACGTGGGTGTGGACGGTTCTGGTCGTTCTCCCGGGCATCACTGTTCTCCCGCCGGTGGCTCCTCGAACCATTTCGTCGCGGTCAATAGGGCGTCGAGGAGGCGGTAGGCATAGAACGCCGTCACAGCGACTCCCGCCAGGACTGAGACGACGAGCGCTGTCCCAACAAGTGGGTGCTCAACCAGCTTGTGCGTCACAGGAAGCGCCGCGATCGCCGCCACCGTCGTTGCGAGGCCCGCCGTGTTCATGGGGAATAGCCTGCGCCTCAGGTCCTTTGCATCTTGGTCGAAGAACTTGAGGGTCAGAGCGTTCCTCTCGAGCTCGACGCGTTGATCGTGATCGATCCCTTCCGAGGCCGCGAGGTGACGACCCATCTCAATAAGCCGCGCATCCGATAGTCCGTACTTGCCGACGAGGACACGCTCTCTTCGAATCGCTGCGAGATACGCGCGGCACTCGCTGCGCGTTGTATCGATACTCTGAAGCCGCCAGATCGCGATGAAGCTCACCAGGGCGACGAGGCCGACCAGCGCCTGGGCGATCGTGCTGAGCGTCCAAAAAATTGCGTCGGCATCCAACTCGATCATTCCAGAGTCACGCTCTCACTCGGAGCCAATCACCGAGGCCAAGCCGCCTTCGCTTTGGGCCTACTCGAGCGGCAGTGTGTCTGAGGCCTCGGGCCGCGATTCGCTCCGCCGAGCCGTCGTCCTCTTGAGACCCAAGACTTCGATCAAGCCCGGATGGACTCGAAACAAGCTCGCTGTCGGGTCGAAGCGGGCCTTCGGCTCTCTATAGCGGAACACGTACTCTGATCCGCCATACCCTCTTCCCCCTGGACGATAAAAGCCTACGATCGAAAAACTGAAGAGCTGCTCCAGCGTCTCGACGGCCTCCTGGGGAGCCTGCGCGAGACTCCAATCCATTGCGGTTGCTGCGAAAGTCTCCTTGTCGAACTGCCAGCCGCCGATCGCGGTGAAGAGGTCCAGCCAACGGTCATATTCGGGAAGGTGTTTGTGCACCTCGTCGTCGAGCTCCGCCCGCAGGTAGTCGGAGTACTCGACCCGGGCCTCGTGCAGATCGGCGTTCTCGAAACGCTGACCCTCCTTCTCCGCGTGTTGCGAGAGGCGCCACTTGTATCGCTCGAGAATCGCGTTGGTGAACTTGATCATGTCGCGGGGCCTAAGATAGGTCCGGTCCAGCACATGCTGGTATTTCGTCTGATGGCCGGGCATCTCCTGTTCTTCGTCGAAGACGTCTGCCCATGCCACTCGTTCCCCGGCCTCACTTGCCAAGACCGCGGTGAATCGCTTCTCCATAAGGGACATGAGCATGGGAGAGCTCTCGTCGGTGTCCCACTCGATCATCGAAAGCGAGTTCTCGGTGAGCTTGTTCTTGTCCTCGAAATGGAGCTGGTCGTAGATGTCGTCGCGGAGGAAGACGGCAACCAGCGCTGATCGCCTGGCGTCGCGAGCCGCCTGGTTCAAATCTCGAGCTGCGAGAAGCAGTCCGATGAGTCGATCGCGATAGTCGTCGTCTTCGGGAGAGAAGCCCAGGTCCAGTTGGTCGAACGCCACGAAGTACTCGTGGTCTGGATTCAGGCACGCAACCAGCCATTCGGTGAGGTTTCGATTGACCTCTGAAACGATGCTCGGGAGCTCTTGCATCGGCACCGCTTCGGGCGAGACGCCCGCACTTAGCAACCCGAAATCGATTTCGAAGTGAGGCTTGAGTTTGAGGCGCTTCGTAGGCGCGAAGACCTGCGTGACGTCGGGATCTCGAGATCCGTATGAATCGATTACGAAGCGCTCAAGCTTGCTACTAGCTTCGAGGGAGGCGTCGTCAAACGGAACCGACTGATCCTGATTTAGCAAGATCTTCGAAAGGGTGATGAGGATCAGATATTTCCAGCTGTGGGTGTACTTATCGAAATCCGGTATCCCCAAGCGCGCCTGAAGCGCATGGTGGTGCCACGGATAGTCCGAAAACGTGTGTCCGAAAGAAAAGAACTCGGCCCCGTGTTGCGTGATCAGCTTCTTGAAGATCGCCGTCTTTCCGGCGCCCTTCCTCCCAACCACCAGGAAGTGATCGAGTTTCAGCAGGCTGGTGAACGCTGGATGGTCCTCGAAGCTCTCCAGCAGAAGATCGTCATTATCCGCGTCAATTGCGCCGAAGTCATCGGCTTCCGCCAGCGCCTTCAATTCGGCCGTTCCTCCCGCTCCGACCCCCTTCGAGGCCGGCGAGCTGTTCGCGACACACGCCCTATTGCCAGGTCTCCGTGGGACCTATGCGGGACCTAGAAATCGCCAAAGTGTTGTAATTGGTGGAGCTGAGGGGGCTCGAACCCCTGACCTCGTGACTGCCAGTCACGCGCTCTCCCAGCTGAGCTACAGCCCCACCTGAGATGGGATGCGATCGGATGCGCGTGGGGGCGCGATCGACGATCGGAAGGGCGAGTTTACTCGGAAAACGAGTTTCAGGCGACCTCTTCGGAGCCCTCGAGGGGCTGGTCGGCTTCGGGTCGGTGGCGCAGCGACTCGATCTTTTCTTCCTTGGCGGCGATCTGCTCGCGCAGGGATTCGAGGGCGGCGATGCCGCCGGCGAAGCCTTCGACCTCGCTCAAGGCGATGTCGGGGCCGTGGTCGCGGTGAGCCTGTTCGACGGCCTTGCCGAGCCGGGCGCGCACTTCGGTTTCTTCCTTGCGCAGGCGGCGGATCTCGAGGCGGAGGCGGGCGGAAAGGCCGCTGCGGCGGGTCTCGAGCTCGACCTGCTTGGAGATCTGCTTGATCTCCATCCAGATGCGCTCCACGCCGTCACTGAACTGACGGCTGCTGGTCGGGGCGCCGGGCTGCGGGCTTTCAGTCTCTTCGGAGTGAGTCATTTTCGGGTCGCGCTTTCCGGGGGGTATGCGTTTGCTGAGGGCAGGCTTTCTTCATACTAACGGAATCGGGGCGGAAAAGTTTGCCCGCGCCGTGTGGGGCTTGCACAATGGAGGCGCGGAGACGCCGATAACGGGGAAGCGAATGGGGTCTGGTGGCCCTCTCGGACTTCAAATCCGACGGGCGTCGTCGAAAGGCGGCGTCGCTGGGTTCGATTCCCAGGCGCTTCCGCCATTTTCATGGCAGGCGGGGAGCTCCGGGATGCGGCCATGACGGGGTCAGGCCTCTTGCTCGGCGACCTCGATGACCGTTGCCTTGCCGCCGTCACCGAGTAGCTCGGCCGCTTCCACCGGCTCGTCGAACTCCAGGGCCACGACGTAGCCTTGCGGCCCCTTGGTGGTGCGCCGGACCCGCCCCCACAGGCTCTTGCCGGCACCGTTCTCGTCGTCGGCCAGCTCCACCCGGCAGCGGACGCCGGGGGAGATACTCTGATCGACGTTGGCGCAGAAGCCGCCGTTGCTCATGTCGATCGTTACGCCGGTCATTTCCAGGCGCATGATGTCGATGAAACGCCCGCGCAGTGTGGCCTCGAGCTTCACTTGCTGCGAGACTTTCACGCGCTGGTGCTGGCGGCGATTTTCGCCGTCGATCCCCTCGAGTTGCTGTTGTGCTTCTGGTTGCGCCACGGGAGCCATCCCTCCGGGTGAATTCGAGTGAAGATTAGTACAGGCTAGGGGGCAGCCAAAGCCGAAAACGGGCTCGCCGGGTCCGCTAAAACCCGGTATGGGTAAGGGATGACGCGTATTCGGAAGGGCAGGGCTCGGGGGACGACGGATGATGAAAACCGGGGATCAGGCGATGTCGAAACGGCGCGGGGGCGCGTGTCTGGCTTCCGCCGCCCGACTTCTCGGTGTGGCTCTCCACGCGGTTCGCGGGCGGTCCGCGGACAGGTCCACCGGCAGATCCACCGGCAGATCCACCGGCAGGTCCACAGGCAGGTCCGAGGGCCCGTCATGAGGCGGGCCCCGGGGCAGTTCCTCGCGGTCGTCTTCGTGCTCGGTCTGGCGACCGGATGCGCCGGCGGGCCCGACATCGAGACCGAGCCCGGCTCGGTGGACCTGCGGATCACCGAGGAAGTGATGCGGGTCATCGAGGAGGAAGAGGACCTGGTTGCCGAAGACATCACGGTGTCGACGACCGACGGCGTCGTGACCCTGTCCGGAGTCCAGCAGGAGGGCGCCCCGATCAGCGATCTTCTCCGGCGGGTGACACGGATCCGCGGTGTCACGGAGGTGGTCAATCAGATCAGAATTCTGCGGGAGCTAGGGGCGACGGGGGCCTTCTGACCGGAGCGAATCTTCGGCGCTCGCCCTGCCGAACGCGGGCGGTGCAGGTGTCAACCCAGGAAGATCTTCGCCGCCTGCACCGCGATCATCGAGCCCATCGCGACCACCGACCGGGCCTCGCGGTTGCCCAGGACCCGCGCCCACGAGAACGTCACATCCTCGACCGGGGCCTCGGGTGGGCTCGAGGGTCGCTTCAGTCGCGGGAGAAGAGCCGGCACTTCGACCATCAGGTCCTGGTACTCGGCGCCGAAGATCGACTGCAGGCGCAGCTCCTCGACGTGGATCGCCGGCAGGAAGAAGCCGACGAACAGCAGTACGTAGCCCAGCGCCCACCAGGCGGCGTTCTGGACGCTCACCGCCAGACCGAGCCCCATCAGAAAGCTGCCCACGTACAGCGGATGGCGCACCAGACGGTAGGGGCCGCCGCGGGCGAGGCGGACGTTCTTTTCCAGGTAGCCGGCGCCCCAGAAGCGAATCGCCTGGCCGATCAGGATGATGGCCGAGCCGGCTGCGAGAGCACGCCAGTAGGGCTGGCTGAACGCGATGTAAGCGAGGCCCACGACGATCGTCACGCGGACGCGGTTGTGCGCCGCCCACCGCCGCCAGACTCGGGTCCATTCGCGCATCGGCTGCTTATCCGGCCTTGGCCACTTCGGCGGCCAGCCGCTTCAGAGCGGCTTCGACGACGTCGGTATGCTGCAGGGTCTCGAGGCAGGCGCGGGTGCCGAGCGGGCAGCGGCGACGGTGACAGTACGAGCACGGCTGCGGGTTGGTGACCACGGAATCCGCCGGGTCCAGGGGGCCGAGTCGGCGGGGCGACGTGGGGCCGAACACGGCGACGATCGGTGTGCCGGAAGCGACCGCGAGATGCAACGGAGCGCTGTCGCCGCCGAGGAACAGGCGGGCGCGATGGATCAGCGCCGCGAGTTGGGGCAGGGTGGTGGCGAAGGCCGCGTGGTTGCCCTCGCCGGCTGCCAGTGCCGTGCGGCGGGCGGTCTCCTCCTCGCCCGGGCCCCACAGCCAGAGAACCGGGAGGCCGGTGCGGCGGAACAGGTCGCGCCCCGTGGCCGCCTGCCGCGCCATCGGCCACTGCTTGCTGGGCCAGTTGGCCGCACCGTGTGCGACGACGAACGCCTCCCGGCCGTGTCGCTCGAGCTGGCGGTCGACGTGGGACATGTCGTCGTCGTTCCACAGCCGTGGGAAGCGTGGCTGCGACAGGGGGACGCCGGCGGTGCGGGCGATACCGAGGCTGCGTTCGATGATGTGGCTACCGGGGGCCGTGGCCGGCGCCTGCTCGTTGTACCAGCGGGCGGCGAGCCGCTCGCGCAGGTCGGCGCGGGCCAGGCCGATTACCGGAGCGTTGGCCTGCCGAGCGACGAGGGCCGACTTGATGAGCCCCTGAAAGTCGAGCGCCACGTCGTAGTTGCCGGCGGCGAGCTCGCGGTGGGCGCGACCGATGTCGCTCCACGTCGCGGGACTCAGGGCCTTGCGGCGCCAGGCCGCGGTATCGATCTCGTGCACCCGCAGCTTGGGGCACAGGCGGCGAACCAGCGGCGCCGCCGCCGGCTCGACGGCCCAGCCGAACGACGTCTCCGGCCACCCGTCCCGCAGGGCGCAATAGGCCGGCAAGGTGTGGATGACGTCGCCGATCGAGCTGAGGCGCACGATCAGGGCATTGCGCGGCGCTGTCATGCTCAGGCCCCGCCCCGGCGGCTGTCGCCTTTTGTAGCGTCCGTTCGGTGGCTGTCGCCTTCGGTATCGTCCGGTCGGTGGCTGTCGCCTTCGTCGCCTTCGCCCCGTTCGCGGTCGTCGCTGCTTCCGTCTTGGGGGGCGCCGGCATCGTCGCCGCGGATGCCGTGGAGAATATCGGTCGTGTTGTGGATCTTCGGCCCGCCGACCAGGGCGACGCGGGCGCCGACGCGGTCGGCGGTCGCCTGCTCGGGGACGCCGCCGGCGTAGTCGGGCCCCTTGCAGTGGACGTCGGGGCGGATGGTCTCGATCAGGCGGTCGGCGGTGGGTTCCTCGAACACGGTGGCGTAATCGACAACCCGCAGCGCTGCCACGACGCAGGCCCGGTCGTCGGCGGGCATGACCGGCCGGCCGGGGCCTTTGAGCTGCTCGACGCTGGCATCGGCGTTGATCCCGACGACCAGCAGGTCCGCCTCTTTCGCCGCGCCCTCCAGGAAGCTCACGTGGCCGGGGTGCAGCAGGTCGAAGCAGCCGTTCGCCAGGGCGACGGTGCAGCCCTCGCTGCTGCGGCGCTCGTCGAGCTCGCGGGCGAGATCCTCGGCGGACATTACCCGGGCGCGGGAGGAGGGTTTCACGCCGAGCCCTCGAGGGCGGCGCGCAGCTCGGCTGCCGGGACCGTCGCGGTGCCACGCTTCATCACCGCCAGGCCGGCGGTGACGTTGGCGATGCGGGCGGCTTCGAGGGGCGAGGCGCCGACCACGCGGGCAGTGGTGAAAGCAGAGATGACGGCGTCGCCGGCTCCGGTGACGTCGGCGATCTCCTCGGTGCCGTGGATGGGCAGCAGGGTGGCGGATCCGTCCGCCTCGAAGAGCGCCATGCCGCGCGAGCCGCGGGTGATCAGAACGGCCTCGCAGCCGAGCTCGCCGATCAGTCGCGGGCCGGCTTCGTCGAGCTGGTCGTCGAGCGAGCCGGGGGCGAGGCCGAGGGCTTGCTCGACCTCGTCTTCGTTCGGCGTGATGACGCTGACGCCGCGGTACTGCATCATCGCGCTGCGTGAATCGACCACCACCTGGCACTTGCGGGCGCGCAGGGCCGTGCCGCGGCAGGCGACGGCGTTGGCGGGAACCGTTCCCATGTCGTAGTCGGACAGCAACAGCGCGTCGGCGTTCTCGAGCGCGGCGGTCAGGCAGGCGTCGAGCTGCTCGTCGAAACCGTCGGCGGGCGGCCAGGGGTCATCGGCGTCGATGCGGAGGATTTGCTGGCGCACCGTATGGCGCCCGCCGGCCATCACCCGCGTCTTGATCGGCGTCGGCGCGTCGTCCCGCTCGATCAGGCAGGCGGTGCCGACCCCCGCCGCTTCCAACGCCTGGCGCAGGTTGCGGCCGCACTCGTCGTTGCCGAGGAACCCGACGGCGGTCACCTGGGCCCCGAGCGCCGCCGTGTTCATCATCGCGTTGCCGGCGCCGCCCGGTCGGAACTCCTCGCTCTCGCGCCGGACGACGAGGGCCGGCGCCTCGCGGGAGATCCGGGTGGTGGAGCCGTAGAGAAATCGATCGGCGACGACGTCGCCCCACACGACGATGCGGGCCTCGGGGAACATCTCGACCCAGACGGCGAGGCTGTCCAGCGGCGGCAAATCTGTGGGTGTCGGGACCGGCATCGGTATGGGGTACAGGGCACCGCGGGACCCGGTGCCGTCGAAGGAGGCTGAGGCGGCGACCGCCGCCGTATCGGCGGCAAGGGTACAACCTCAGGCGCCGGCCTGCCAAAACGGGCCGAGGGAATCGGCGACGTCCTCGACGGTCAGCTCGGAGACGCAGCGGTGCTCGAGGGGGCAATCGCCGTAACCGCAGGGGCTGCAGAACGTCTGCGCGGTGAGATTCAGCACCCGCGGGCCGCGCGGGCCGCTGCGCGCCGGATCGGTGGGGCCGAACAGAACCGCCGTCGGGCGGCCCAGCGCCCCGGCGAGGTGGGCGGCGCCGGTGTCATTGCTGACGACGACGGCGCAGCGCAGCATGGCGGCGGCGAGGTCGGTGAGATCGCAGTCGCTCAGGTCGATGCACTCGACGCCGGTGGTTGCGGCCATCGCGACGATTCGATCGTTGATCTCGCGGTCCGGGCCGGCGCCGAAAAGCACCGGGGCCGCACCGTGACGGGACGACGCCTCGGCGGCGAGGGCGGCGAACGACTCTGCCGGCCAGCGTTTCGCCGGGGTGTTCGCCGAGCCTGCCGCAAACCCGATGTAGCGCCCTTCGGCCGGAAGGACGTCCGCGGCGAGCTCGCGGAGCGCTGGGCTCGGCTCGACGAGGTGATCGTCCGGTTCCGTCTTCCACCCCAGGTGCTCGGCCAGGCGGGCGAACCGGTCCGCTTCGTGCACGGCGTGCCGGGGTGTGGGCTCGCTGACCCGATCGGTCAGCAGCGCTCCCCGGCCGTCGGTCGGAAAGCCGACCCGCCGTCGGACACCGGCGGCGCGGGCGATGAGGGCCGGCTCGAAGGCGTTCGGCAGCAGCAGCGTGGCGTCCGCGTTCCGGTGGCGTAGCTCCTTGGTCATGCGGAGCGCGTCGCTGGCGCCGCGCAGGCCGCGACGGCGGCGATAGGGAAGGAAGGGAGCGTCCACGCCGCAAAGTCGTAGAAGGTCGTCGCGGCCCGGCGGCCCCCAGAAGATCGGTGGCGCGTCGGTCTCGCGCATCGCCGCCCGCAGCACCGGAAGCGCCATGATCGTGTCGCCGAGCCAGGTCGGCAACCGGATGACCCAGGTGTCGCTCACCGTTCGCCGGAGTCGAGTTCGCCCGAGTCGTTGCCACCGGCTGCGCCCGGTGCGGCAGCGGCCGGTCCTGACGCGGCGCCGTCCGGCGGACGGGTGCGCCAGCGGTCGTGAATCCACAGCCAGGCTTCGGGGCAGGCGCGGATGTGGCGCTCGATCTGAGCCGTCATCGAGGCGGTGAGCCGCTCGACCTCGTTTTCGTCGCCCAACCGGGTGTCCGTGTCGGCTCCGGCGTCGCCGGTTGTGCCGACGTCGTGCTCGAGGGGCTCGATCACGAAGCGGTAGCGGTCGCCGTCGGGGACGGCGAACAGCATGACCACCGGGGCGCCGGTGCGGACGTGGAGTTGGGCGCTGATACGGGTTGTCGCCGCCATGCGGTTGAAAAAGGGCACGAAGCTGGCCTGGTCCGGGACGGTGTTCTGATCGATGAGCACCCCGACGACCTCGCCGGCGCGCAGAGTTCGCAGCGCGGTCCGCACGGCGTCTTCCTTGAAGATCACCCTCGCGCCGGTGCGGGTGCGCAGGCGATTGAGCACCTCGTCGACGCCGCGGTCGTCGATCCGCCGGGCGATGACGTTCATCGGCACACCGACCAGCGCGAGCGCGACGCCCATCAGCTCCCAGTTGCCGTAGTGCGCCGTCGTGATCAGGGCGCCGCGGCCCTCGGCCAGCGCGGCATCGAGGTGTTCCTTGCCCTCGAAGGCGGCGACGGCCGGGAGGTTGTCCTCGTTCAGGGCGGAGCTCCACAACGTCTCGACCGCGGTCCGTCCGGTTTGCTGGAAGGCGCGCCGGGCGAGGTGAAGGCGCTGCGACTCGGACATGCGGGGGAAAGCGTGCCCGAGGTTGTCGACGGCAACCCTTCGGTGGCGGGCATCGAACACCCAGGCGAGCGAGCCCAGGGCGCGGCCGACGTTCGAAGCCACCGGGAACGAGAGCTTGGGCAAGAGCGCGGCGGCAACCCCGGTGATCCCGGACGCGACGCTCATCGCGGGCTCATGCCGGCCGCCGGCTCGGCGCCTGACGCGGACGCGGGCTCGGGAGTCGCCTCGGTAGTCGTCAGGCCGGCCCGACGCATCAGCCAGTCCCGCAGCTCGTCCGGCGCCGTGGCCGAGAGGCGGTAGCTCCAAACGCTCACGGGAAGGTCGGTTCCGTTGCGAGGCAGACGGACGGCGTCCTTCTCGGTCGTGAGCAACCGGGTCGCGCCTACATCCCGGGCGGTTTGGGCGAGGGCGCGGAGGTCGTCGAGGGCGTAGGCATGGTGGTCGCCGAACGCCCGCGTGCCGCAGAGAGTGGCGCCGGCGGTCTCGAGATCGGTGAAGAAGCGTTCGGGGCGCGCGATGCCGGCGAAGGCGAAGACGGGCCCAACCAGGTGTTCGGCGATGTTGCCGGCCCCCTCGGGAGATGCAGCGTCGGCGCTCTCTGAGTAATCGTCGGCGGCTGCAGAGGTCGTGCCCGAGGAATCGTCGGCGGCTGCAGAGGTCGTGCCCGTAGCGGCCGCAGCAGCTACTGGGGTGCCTGCGGTGGCATGGGCGGGCGGGACGTCGTCGGCGAGATCCCAGCAGCGGGCGGGCTGCGGCGTCAACGTGAAGCAGGGTCGGGAGGGGAAGCGCCTCGCAAGCGTCGCAGCCGCGTCCGCGTCCTCGCCGACGAGCAAAAACGCGTCCGCCCGGTGCGCGGCCGCCGGTGGTTCGCGCAGGCGGCCGGCGGGCATGGGCTGGTCGTCCCAGAACGGTGCCTCCGGGTTGACCACGAGCAGGTCGGCGTCGCGGGCGACGCGGATGTGCTGGAAGCCGTCGTCGAGGACGAAGACGTCAACCGGGCCGGCGCCGGCGACCATCCGGGCGGCCTCCTCGCGCCGCGCCGCCACGGCGACGGGGACGTTGGGCAAGGCCGACGCCAGCCAGAACGGCTCGTCGCCGGCCTGCTGCCAATCGACCTGCGGGCCCTGTCCGTCGCCGGCAGCGACCAGGAGGGGCTCGTTGCCGCTGCGACGATACCCGCGGCTGAGGATTGCCGGGCGAACGCCCGCTTCCGACAGCAGCGAAGCCACGAGTGCGGCGGTGGGCGTCTTGCCGGCGCCGCCGACGGACAGGCCGCCGACGCTGATGACCGGCCTGTCGAGGCGCTTTCGCGGCAGCCAGCCGTGCTCGTACAGCGATGTGCGGGCGCCCGCGACGGTGCCCCAGGTGGAAGCCAGGATCCTCAGCATGGCTCGTATCTTACCCGCCCGGTGAACCGAGGAGCCGGGCGGTGATTCGGGCCGTACGCAGGCCGGCCGAGGCGTCGCGCAGCGCCACCTGCCGGGCCAGCCCGCCCACTTTGCGCCGGCCGGTATCGTCGGCAAGCATGCGGGACCAGACGCCGGCCAGCTCGTCGGCATTGGCAACCTCGATGCCGCCGCCCGAGCTGCGCATGTCATCGGCCAGATCGGCGAAGTTGTGCATGTGGGGTCCGAAGATGACCGGCTGCCCGTAGATGGCCGGCTCGAGCAGGTTGTGCCCGCCGCTGCCGACCAGGCTGCCGCCGACGAAGCTCGCCACCGCCAGGCCGTATGCCGCCGGGAGCTCGCCGATCGAGTCGAGCAGCAGGACGTCGGCGTCGGGGGCGCCGCCGCTCGAGCGGCGCCGGCAGGTGAATCCGGACGACGCGATGGTGGCGGCGACGGCGTCGAAACGCTCGGGGTGCCGCGGTGCGACGAGCAGCCGAGCTTCCGGCGCCGCGGCGCGAGCGGCCCGGAAAGCTTCCAGTACGAGCTCTTCTTCACCGGGCATCGTGCACCCGGCGGCCAGCAGCGGGGAGTTGCCGTTCAGCGCCAGGTGGTGGGCAAGCTCCTGGCGGGCGCTGACCGGCGAGGTGAGCACCGCGGCGTCGGCCTTGAGGTTTCCGGTGGTGAAGACGCGATCGGGAGGCACGCCGAGGTCGCGATAGCGTGTCGCCTCGCGCTCGGTCCGGGCGCACACGACCGCCAGGCCCGAGAGCACGCCGCGCCACGCCCGTCCCAGCTTGCGGTAGCCGCGATGCGAGGATGCCGACAGCCGGGCGTTCACCAGCGCTACCGGCACGTCCCGCCGCTCGCACGCCCTCAGCAGGTTGGGCCAGATCTCCGTTTCGATGAGCACGACGGCGCGCGGTCGGAGCGCGTCGAGGAAGGGCGCCACCGCCCACGGCAGATCGAACGGGCAGTAGAAGCAGGCGGCGGCGCCGGCGCCCGCTGCCATCGCCTGGCCGGTATCGGTCGTGGTCGACAGGACCACCGGGACGTCCGGCCGCAGCTGACCCAGGTGCGCGATCAAGCCCTTGGCGGCGTGAACCTCGCCGACCGACACGGCGTGGATCCAGATCGCCCCCGGCCCGACGGAATCGACGTCGTCCGGAACCTCCCCGAAGCGCTCGCCCATGCCGCGCCGGTAGCGACCGCTGCGGGCCATACGCCAGAGCGCCCGCGGCGCGTACAGGCACAGCCCGATCAGATACAGGACGGTGTAGACGGCGTACATGGCAAGGTTCGCGACGGGGCCGGCGATCGCCGGCGGTCTCGGGCGGGCGCGTCGATTATAGGTAGGTGCGGGTGGGCTGCGAAAGGCCGCCCGCGGCGCCGGTGCGGAGGTGCCACAATCAGCGCATGAGCGCGACCGAGACATTGCTCGATCTGCCGGCCAGCCGCTGGCGCGAAGCCGTCGGCTCGGTGACGGGGGACGACTACCGGGGAGACCAGGTGGCCAACTGGGTCTTCCGGCACGGCGTGTTCCGCTTCGAGGACATGGGGAATCTGCCCGAGGCCACCCGCCACCAGCTCGCCGGCCGCTTCTCGGTCGAGCCGCCGCGCATCGCCGGGCGCTTTTCCTCGGTCGACGGCACCGAGCGATTCCTCCTCGAGCTGGCGGGAGGCGGAACGGTCGAGGCGGTGCACATGCCCTACGACGACCGCGTCACCCTGTGCATCTCCTCGCAGGTCGGCTGCCGCTTCGCCTGTGAGTTCTGCATGACCGGGGTCATGGGACTGACCCGCTCGCTATCGGGGGGCGAGATTGTCGGGCAGGTGTTGCGTCTGCGCACCGAGCACGCCCGTCTGGATCGGCCGGTCAACGTCGTGTTCATGGGGCAGGGCGAGCCGCTCGACAATGCGGCCGCGGTCGTGGCAGCGGTGGAAGCGCTGCAAGACCCCAAGGGCCCGGCGCTCGGCTGGCGTCGTATCACGGTGTCGACCGTGGGTGTCGTCAGCGAGCTGCAGCGGCTGGCCGAAATGGGGGCCGCGCGCCCGCGCATCGCGGTGTCGTTGAACGCGACCACCGACGAGGTGCGCTCCCGGCTGATGCCGATCAACCGCAAGTGGCCGATCGCCGAGTTGCTCGACGCCCTGCGCCGCATGGCGTGGCGGCCGCGGGAGAAGCTGACGTTCGAGTACGTACTGCTGGCGGACGTCAACGACACGGCGGAAGACGCCCGCCGCCTCGCCACGCTGCTGCACGGCCTTCCGGCCAAGGTGAACCTGATCCCGTGGAATCAGCTCGACGATCTACCGTTCCGTCGGCCGAGCCCGGAGCGCATCGAGGCCTTCCGGGTTGCGGCCCGGAAACGCGGCGTCGACGCGCTGGTCCGCTACAGCCGGGGCGCCGATATCGCCGCAGCCTGCGGGCAGCTACACGCGGCCCAGGAGACCTCGGCGTAGAAGCGGCGTTCGGTTCGCTCTCCGTGCGAAGATTCCTCTCCGCGCGGAGCTCGCTCGACCCGCCCCTAGAGGCCTTCTTCCTCGAGGCGGGCGGGGACCTCGCCGTCCATCCGCATGACGTTGTCGAACTGGGCGGTGCGCTCTTCGGCGACCTTCTGGGCCAGTCCTTCGTCGCTGACCGCGAGCATGCGGGCGGCGAGATGGGCGGCATTGACCGCACCGGCCTTGCCCACGCCGACGGTTGCGACGGGGACCCCACCGGGCATCTGGACGGTTGCCAGCAAGGCGTCGAAGCCCGCCAGCGACGAGGCCACCAGCGGCACGCCGATGACCGGCAGCGGGCTGTAGGCGGCCAGCGCTCCGGCCAGGTGAGCAGCAGCGCCGGCACCGGCGATGAACAGCTTGACGCCGCGCTCCTCGGCCTCGGCGGCGAACTCGCCGACGGCTTTTGGCGCGCGGTGCGCCGAGAGCACGCGCACTTCGTAGCCGATGCCGTACTTCTTCAGGACCTTGACGCCGTTCATCATCACGTCGAGGTCCGAGATGCTGCCCATCACCATTGCAACCTGCGTGCTCATGCCTGTGTTTCTCCGCGGCGCCCGATGTCGCGCCTGTAATGCATTCCTTCGAAGTGGATCTTGTCGATGGCGGCGTACGCGTTACCCAGGGCGTCGTCCAGCGAGCCGCCCAGCCCGGTGACGCCGAGCACCCGGCCGCCGCTGGTGACCAGGTTGTCGTCCTCGCGTGCGGTCGCCGCGTGGAAGACGATGACGTCGTCGCGTTGGGCGACCTCGTCCAAACCGCTGATCGGCGCGCCGGTCGGGCTCTTGCCGGGGTAGCCGGGCGAGGCGAGCACGACGCAGGCGGCGTGGTTGTCGCTCCAGTTGATCGGCCCGCCGACGTCGTCGTCCTGGGCCACCGACTCGAGCCGGACGGCGAAGTCCTCGTCGATCAACGGCAGCACGACCTGCGCCTCGGGATCGCCGAAGCGGCAGTTGAACTCCAGCACGCTGAGGCCGTTGTCGGACAGCATCAGGCCGGCGTAGAGGATTCCCTTGAACGGCCGGCCGTCGGCGGCCATGCCGTCGACGGTCGGTTGCAGCACCTCGCGCATGACGCGGTCGACGCTGGCGACGTCCATGACCCGATCGGCGGGCGCGAACGCTCCCATGCCGCCGGTGTTGGGTCCCTTGTCGCCGTCGAACGCCGGCTTGTGATCCTGCGACACCAGCAGCGGCAGGGCGCGGGAACCGTCGCAGATCGCCATGCAGGTCGCCTCCACACCGTGGATGAACTCCTCCACGACCAAACGGTCGCCGGCGCGACCGAAGACGGACTTCTCCATCGCGTCGCGAACCGTGCTGACCGCCTGCTCGGCGTCCTCGCAAATGACGACGCCCTTGCCGGCGGCGAGACCGTCGGCCTTGATCACCACGGGGTATCCCCAGGGCGAGTCGGCGACGAACTTGGCCGCGGCGTCGGCGTCGTCGAAGATCTCGAAGCCGGCGGTGGGGATGTTGTGCCGTGCCATGAAGGCCTTGGCGAACGCCTTGCTGCCTTCGATCACGGCCGCTTTGCGCGAGGGGCCGAAACAGGCGATGTCTTCGGACACGAGACGGTCGGCGAGACCGGCCGTGAGGGGCGCCTCGGGGCCGACGACGACCAGGTCGACGGCGTGATCGAGCGCCGCGGTCGTGAGCGCGTCGACGTTGCCGGCAGCGATGTCCCAGCGCTCGGCGAGGGCGCCGATGCCGGCGTTGCCGGGCGCACAATAGAGGGTGTCGACCGACGGGCTGTTGGAGAGCGCCCAAACCAGCGCGTGCTCCCGGCCGCCGCCGCCGACAACGAGTACGTCCATAGGGGTCACCTGCCAGACGGTGTGTAAGGGCCGGGAAAAGAAGCCGCCGAGTGGCGACCGAGTCGATTATGCACGCGATCTTCGAAGCACGCCAGCCGCGCTGTTGGCGGGAGAATTGGCGGGAGAATCGCCGGGACATCGCGGGGGCATCGGCGGGGGGGCGGCAGGACGTTGGCGGGGCGTCGTCCGGTAGGTCAGCCGGGCGGCGGTCCGACATCCACCGCCACGACTTGAGTTGGCCGGCCCCCTGTACTTAAGTGCGACCATACCCGCGGCGCCCCGACGAGCGGCGGTTGCGGCGTCGGGCGACCCGCGGGATGACCGCGGTCGATCACACGAGAAGGACCATGAGCGGGCAACCTGCGAATCCCGATTCGATCGGTGTCGTCATCGCGGCGGCGGGCAGCGGCACGCGCCTCGGTGCCGACTGCCCGAAGGCTTTCGTGCCGGTGGCGGGCGAGCCGATGCTGGCCTGGACGATGGCGACGGTCGACCGGATCGGGGCGTCCCGCACGGTGGTGACCGTGCCCCCCGATGATGCGGCGCGCTGGATCGACAGGGTGGGGCAGATCGCCTCCGGACGGACCGTGGAGGCTGTGCCGGGCGGCGAGACGCGTCAGGCGTCCGTGCGACTCGGGCTGCTCGCGCTGCAGGCTGCTGCCGAGCGCGACGGCGAGGCGCCACCCGACGTCGTGCTGGTGCACGACGCGGCGCGCCCGTGCGCCGGGCCCGATTTATGGCGCCGCGTTGCCGCGGAGGCGGCGCGATCGCGTGGCGCCGTCCCGGTGGTTCCCTCGGTGGACTCGCTCAAGGAGGTGCGCGACGGCGAGATCGTGCGCTCGGTCGACCGATCCGCGGTCCAGCGCGTGCAGACGCCACAGGGTTTCGCTTTCGGCGCCCTGCTGGAGGCCCACCTGGCATCGGCTTCGTTCGGCGAGGAGTTGACCGACGACGCGGCACTGTTCGAGCGTGCCGGTCGGCGGGTCGTCGCCGTCGCCGGTGAAGGCGACAACATCAAGGTGACCGATGCGCAGGACCTCGAGGTCGTCGCCCGGCGCCTGGCCGGCGGCGGCGGAGCGGCTCCGGTTCGCGTCGGCTTGGGCTACGACGTCCATCCGCTCGTTCCCGGCCGTCGCCTGGTTCTCGGCGGCGTGCTGATCGAGCACGACCGCGGGCTCGACGGCCACTCCGACGCCGATTCGCTCACGCACGCGATCATCGATGCGCTCCTGGGGGCCGCGGGCCGGGGCGACATCGGGCAGAAGTTCCCGGCGTCGGAGGAACGCTGGAAAGACGCCGACAGCCTCGAGCTTCTCGCCACGACCGTGGCCGACCTGGCGGCGGATGGGTTCCGACCGCTGAACGTCGATGCCACCATTCTGGCAGAGGAGCCGCGCTTGCTGCCGCATCTCGCGTCGATGCGCGAGGCGCTGGCGGGGCGGCTCGGGTTGCCCGTCGGGTGCGTGAACGTGAAGGCGACCCGCGGCGAGGGGCTCGGAAGCATCGGGCGCGGCGAAGGGATCGCCGCGCACGCCGTCGCCACCGTGGGTGTGAACTGAAGATGGAGGCTATTCGATGAGCGAGCGGCTGAGGTTCGCGCCGAGCCCGACCGGCAGCCTGCACGTGGGCAACGCGCGCACTGCTCTGGTCAACTGGTTGGTCGCGCAGAAGGACGGCGGATCGCTGATCCTCCGGATCGAGGATACCGACGCCGAGCGCTCCGATACTGCCAACGAGCGCACGATCCTCGACGACCTCCGCTGGCTCGGCCTCGACTGGGACGAGGGCCCGGATGTTGGCGGCGACCACGGTCCGTACCGGCAGTCCGAGAGAGCGGCGCGGTACGCCGATGTGATCCAGCGGCTGCTGGAGGAAGGCCACGTCTATCCGTGCTTCGAAACGGCGGAGGAGATGGCCGCCCTGCGAGAGGCGGCGATGGAGCGCGGCGAGTCGCTGCGGTTTCGCGGAGAGCACCGCGACGCTCCTGCGGCCGAGGCCGCACGCCTGTTCGAACGTGGGGGCGCCGCCCTTCGCTTCAAGGTGCCCGATCGCGACGTCCGCTTCGTCGACGAGCTGCGCGGTACGACCGGGATGGCGGACGGGGAGATGAGCGACTTCGTCGTCGCCCGCGCCGACGGAAGCCCGACGTACAACCTCGCCGTGGTCGCCGACGATCACGACATGCGCATCGATCGTGTCGTGCGCGGCGAGGATCACCTGCCCAACACGCCCAAGCAGATCCTGTTGTATGAGGCGCTCGGTTGGCAGCCGCCGGCGTTCGCCCACCTACCGCTCGTGCTCGGCTCCGACCGGGCCCGGCTGTCGAAGCGGCATGGCGCCACGTCGGTTGCCGAGATGCGCGAGGGCGGCATTCTGTCCAAGGCTCTGTGCAACTTCCTGGCGCTGTTGGGCTGGAGCCCGCCCGACGAGCAGGAGGTGCTCTCGATGAAGGAGCTGAAGGCGGCCTACGACATCGCCGACCTGTCCGCCGCCAACTCCGTTTTCGACGTCACCAAGTTGGAGTGGCTCAACGGCCAGCACATGGCTCGACTGCCGGGCCGGAAATTGCTCGACCGCGCCGAGCCCTTCCTGGCGCCGTCGGGGCTGCTCATTCCGGTGGAGCCCGACGCCCGTGCGTGGTGGGCCGATGCGGTCGAGCTGGTCGCGATCGGCAGCCGCCGCCTGACGGAGATCGCCGGTCCGCTGCGCGCCCTTGCCTATCCCGACTGGCACGAGCTGGTCGAGGCGACCGCCGAGATCCGCGACGACCCACAGGCTATCGCCGTGGTCTCCGGCTTCGCCGAATCCGGCAGGGCAGGGGAGCTGATCACCGAAGACGGCTACCTCGCCGCTGTGCAGGCGATCAAGGAGTCCACCGGGGCGACCGGTCGCGGCATCTTTCACCCGCTGCGGTTGGCCATCAGCGGTGCCGACTCCGGCCCCGAGCTCAAGCGGCTGATCCCCCTGCTCGAGGCCGGAGCCCGGGCTCCGCTCGAGCCGCCGGTCGCCGGCATCGTGGAGCGCATCGATCGGGCGCTGAGCGCCGACGCGGCAGCGGTGCTGCCCGAGCCCGACCCGATCGACTCGATGGATCCCCCGGATCGTCCGGCTCCTACGGAGTTCCCGCGCTCCGCGAGTTTTCCCGGCTCCTCGGATTCGCCCGACCCTGCCAGCTCTCCCGGCTCCTCGGATACGTCCGGCTCCGCGAGCCCTGCCGGCTCTTCGGGTACGCCCGACTCTGCGAAATCGCCGGACGCTCCGGCCCCCCCGGAATCGTCGTGACTGGCCGTTGAGCGAGTTGCTCTGGGGTCGGCGGGTCGTCGCCGAGGCTCTGCGCGGCTCGAACCGTAGCGTGGAGGCCGTCTACCTGGAGGCCGGACCGCGAAGCGGCCCGCTCGACGCCATCGAGACGGCGGCGGCGGAGCGCGGCGTGCCGGTCGAGCAGCTCGAGGCCGCCGACTTCGCCAGGCTCGATCTTCCTGACGCGCAGCGCGTGGCCGCTCGCTGCGGGCCGTTTCGCTACAAGGGCGAAGGAGACGTCCCGGCGGCGGCCCCGGGTGGGTCCGGCACCCTCGTCGTTCTCGACCACCTCGAAGATCCCCAGAACACCGGCGCGATTATCCGCACCGCCGAGGCTGCCGGTTGCATCGGCGTGTGCATTCCGGACCGGCGCGCCGCCGGTGTGACCGCTGCCGTGGCACGCGCCGCCGCCGGCGCCACGGAGCACATCGACGTCTTCCGCATCGGCAACGTCGCCCGGCTGATCAAGTGGCTGCAGAAGAACGGCTACTGGACCGTTGCCCTCGACGGCGAGGGACACGAGAGCTGGGACGAGGTCGATTACCGCGGCCACATCGCGCTCGTCGTCGGCGCCGAGGGCAAAGGCGTCCAGCGCATTGTCCGCGAGCGCTGCGACCATAGCGTCGCCCTGCCGCTGCGCGGCCGCATCGATTCGCTCAACGCCAGCGCCGCCTTCGCCGCGGTCATGTACGAGGTCGTGCGGCAGCGGACTTCCTCCGACCGGTAGCCGCCAACCCCGCCGCGCCGTATCCTGTCGGTAACGCTGGCGTAGCTCAGTTGGGAGAGCAGCTGATTTGTAATCAGCAGGTCGTCGGTTCGATCCCGGCCGCCAGCTCTTCGACAAGGCCGCCCGGGACGGGCGCCCCGTTGATGTGCTCACGACCTCATCGTAGCCTCAGGGGGTGAACCTCAAACGGCTTGGCGTTGCTTTGCTGCTCGCGTCCCTGGTTCCCGTGGGCGACGGTGTCTTGTGCGCCACGGGGGTGTGCGAATGCATCGCGATCGGCGGCCATTTCGTTGTTTCCGACGGACCCGCAATCCCGCTCGACAGCGGCGGCGTTCCCTGGTGGGGCTATCTGACGGTGACCGAGAGAGGCGGCGCGCCGCGGCTCCACGAGCGCAATACGTTCCGGCTGGAGCGCATCGTCAGCGGGGAGCGAACGACTGTCGAGCACGACGTCGAGTTGTTCCGCGGGCCGCTCGTCGCGGACAGAGGTCGTCACCAGTACCAGGCGCTGGTACTTATCGTGCCCCGGGCGGGGTTCGCGTCCGCGGGCGAGTACGTGGCGACTTCGTTGTACGACGGGCGAACCATCAACGAGATTCTGCTACGCGTCGACGACGAGCCCGTGGCCCCGCGCCTTGCCGCGGCAGGTCCGGTCGAGCTCATTGTCGGAGAGCTCGTGCAGACACGCCGCGAGGTTGCCGCCGTCCCCAGCTGTTCCGCCGAAGTGGACGTCGCCGAAGTCGACGTATCCCTGACCCTGCCTGCGGAACTCGAACCGATGCGGAACGGGCTGCTCTACACCGTCCATGTGGACGGCGACCGGATCTGGCGACCGAGCGTCAATACTTGCCGGGATACCGCCGTCGGTTCGAGCTGGACCGGCAAGGGCACGGAGCGTCTGTTCGCGAACTGCATGCCCGCCGACCACTGGTCGCATTATTCCCTCGATGATTCTCTGGCCGAGGGGACTCATACCGTCGTCATGACGGCCTGGTGGCCGGGCTCAGCGGAAACGATCAGCGCGGCGGCGGAATTCGAGTTGAGATGCCCCGGCTACTAGCGCCCGGCGCTTTCGAACGAATGGGTGAATGCGCTGACATCGTCGAGGCGCCCGGATCCCGATGGTGCGACGGGGCGGCACGGTCGAGCGAGTTATACGTGGTTTTACTTATATGCGTATGTGGTGCTACGATCCGCGAAATACTCGTCAGGGTGACGAACGCGGAGGTCCGTTTGCAGGTCGTGATCTGGTTCTGGGGTTGGCTTTTCGTCGGCTGGTGGGTCGGTCGCCTGTTCGGCGAGATGACGAGAAACGGACACTTGTAGCGCGCCCGCGACGCCCGGCCGGATCGTCGGCCGCTGGCCGCTGACGGGCCGGCGACGATTTCTTCCATTCCGGACCGGAGAATGCCCGGGATCCGTGGAAGATACGCCCCCGAAATGGTAGGAAGTGGGGGTCCATGACGTCCCTGCCTCGAGGGGCGTCGAACCGGGGGATTTCGGATGTCCAACGTCGAAATCATCACAGCGACCCATCGAGCGGTCTCGCGGAGATCCTTTATCAAGGGAGTGATCGCCAGCGGGGCCGCCACCTACTCGGCGGGTTACCTGTTTCGTGGTGCTTCCGCGGTATACGCGCAGGCCGGTGCGCAAGGAGCGGTCGAGCGGCTGGTCTCCTTGAGCGTCAACGGCCAGCAGCGGCGCGTCGATGTCATGCCGCAGGACACGCTGGCCATGGTCCTGCGCTACAAGCTCGGCCTCACCGGCACCAAGCTCGGCTGCGACCGGGCCGAGTGCGGCGCGTGCACCGTGCTGGTCGACGGTGTGCCGCACTACGCTTGCTCTTTGCTCGCCCACAGCGTCCGCGGTCGCCAGGTCACCACGATCGAGGGGCTGGCGAGCCCGAGCGGCGAGCTGCACCCGGTGCAGCAGGCGGTGATGGACGAGGCCGGCTTCCAGTGTGCGTTCTGCGCACCCGGATTCATCATGGCGATGGTCGGGTTCCTCGAGACGAACAACAGCCCCACCCGGCGCGAGGCCGCCGAGGGGATCTCGGGCAACCTCTGCCGCTGCTGCGACTACAACAAGATCCTCGACTCCTGCATGCGCGCCGCCGACTACGTGCGCGAGGGCATCCCGACGGAGGTGATCTCCGATGGCTGACTTCAAACTGATCGGACAGAGCTTCGCCCCGCCCGACCTGGAGGCGAAGATCACCGGCCGGGCCAAGTACGCCGAGGACTTCAAGGCCGAGGGCATGTTGTTCGCCAAGCTGCTGGTCAGCCCGATGCCGCACTGCCGGGTCACCCGGATCGACGCCAGCGAGGCACTGGCGATGCCGGGCGTCGAGGCCATCCTGACGGCCGAGGACCTGCCGGAGGGTGGGAGCGCTCCGAATGACGAGCGCGCGCTGACCATGGAGCCCCTGTACGAAGGCGAGCCGATTCTGGCGGTCGCGGCCGTGGACGAGACGACGGCCGCCGACGCCATCGACAAGATCAGGGTCGATCTCGAGCCGCTGCCCTTTGTCATCGATCCGCTCGACAGCCTGCGCCCGGACGGCCCCGATGCGCGGGTTGGCGGCAACTTGGCGCAGCGCGGCGAGGACCGCAGCATGTCGTTCGAGTCGCACAAGTGGTCCCAGGAGATATGGGACGCCGCCGGCGAAGACGGCCTGCCGATGGGCGAGCCGACGACGGAGTGGTCGATCGGCGACATCGATGCCGGGTTTGCCGAGGCCGACGTGGTCGTCGAGGAGAGCGTTTTTCACCAGTCCCAGACCCACCACCCGCTGGAGCCGCGCACCTGCATGGCTTTCTGGAGGGGTGAAAAGCTTCACATCTACGTGTCGACGCAGAGCACCGCGCGCACCGTGGCATCGGTGGCGCGGGGAGTCGGGATCGACACCGATGACGTCGTGCTGGTGGGCGAATACTGCGGTGGCGGCTTCGGCAGCAAGATCTCCGGCACCGTCAACATGCCGATCCCGGCATTGCTGGCCCGCAAGACCGGCCGGCCGGTGATGCTCCGCGTTACCCGCGCCGAGGAGAACTACTTCGGGCGGGCTCGGCCCGGCCACCAGGGATGGATCAAGGTCGGCATGCGCCGCGACGGGCGGGTGACCGCCATCGACATGTACATCGTGCAGGACAACGGCCCCTATGGCAGCCAGGGCGACCATCGCACCGCCGCCAACATGACGCACCTGACCTACCAGCCCGAGAACATGCGTTTCCGGGGCATCACCATCTTCACCAACACGCCGCCCCGAGGCGCCCAGCGCGGCCCGGGCGGCGTGCAGGCGATCGCCATGGTGACACCGCTGATGGACCGGGCGTGCCGCGAGCTCGGCATCGACCGCGTCGATCACCTGCGGGCCAACCTGCCGGGCCAGGACGCCAAGATGGGCCCCGGTCTGACCGAGCTGTCCAGCTGTTTCGTGCGCGAGGCTCTGGAGCTCGGCGTCGAGCGCTTCGATTGGGCTGCCAAGTCGGCGCTGTCGGGCTCGCGCCAGGGGACGAAGGTCACCGGAATCGGTGTGGCCGCAAGCCCGTACACCGCCGGGAGCTCCGGATTCGACGGGCTGCTGGTCCTGACACCCGAAGGCAGGCTGCGGATCCACCAGGGCATCGGCAACCTCGGCACCCATTCGATCGCAGACACCGGCAAAGCGGCCGCCGAGGCGATCGATATCTCCTGGGATCAGTGCGAGGTCATCTGGGGTGATACGAGCCGACAGCTTCCGTGGAGCTCGGTGCAGGCCGGCAGCCAGACGACCCATGCTCATACCCGGGCCAACTGGGCCGCGGGCCTCGACCTGCAACGCAAGCTCCAGCAGATCGCGGCGATGGACCTGGGTGGGTCGCCGGGTGACTACGAGGTCACCGGCGGGCGCGTCGTGCACGCGAGCAATCGCTCCCGCACGCTGAGCTTCGCCCGCGCGGCGGAGCGAGCCATCGAGCTCGGCGGGATCTTCGACGGGCACGAGCTGCCCCAGGACCTCAACGACATGACGGTCGCATCGGCCACCGCCCTCGCCGGGCAGGGGCTGATGGGCGTGTCGCGCGATAACTTCGAGCGACCCCACCCGCTGCAGTCGTGGGTCGTCGGCTTCGCCCGCGTCGAGGTCGACGTCGAAACCGGCATGGTCGACATCGTCGAATACGTCGGCGCCACCGACTGCGGCACGGTGCTCAATCCGCGTAGCCTGAAGGCGCAGGTGCTCGGCGGCAGCATCCAGGGGTTCGGCGTCGCCCGCAGTCAGAAGTGGGTGTACGACCCGCAGTGGGGCGTGCCGTTCACCAAGGGGTTCCATACGGCCAAGCCACCGACGATTCTCGACGTGCCGCTCGATGCGGATGTCGTCGCGGTCGACGAGCCCGACCCGTTCAACCCGGTCGGATGCAAGGGGATCGGTGAGCCGCCTATGGGAGCCGGAGCGGGGGTGATCGCCGCTGCCATCGAGGATGCGCTCGGCGGCGTCGGCTTCAACCGCACGCCGATCACCACCGACATGATCATGGCCGCTCTGGAAAACCGCCCGCAGCCGTTCCGCGGTCTCACGGCCCACATCTAGGAAAGGAGGGGAACGATGGCAATTATTCGCGACATGATGCCGGCCTTCGAGCTCTTCCAGCCGGCGAGCATCGACGAGGCCGTCGATCTGCTCGATCGATTCGAGGACGGATGGGTGCTGTCCGGCGGTCTCGACAGCTTCGAGTGGTTCAAGGAGCGTCATCTGCGCCCGAGCGCCGTGATCGACGTCAGTGGCGTCGCCGAGCTGTCCGGTATTCGCGAGGACGGTGGCGGCCTGCGAATCGGCGCGATGACCACGCTCACCGAGATCGTCACCAACGAGACCGTCCGGCAGAACTTCGGGATTCTGGCGACGGCTGCCTACGCGGTGGCGACGCCGCAGATTCGCAACCAGGGGACGATCGCCGGCAACCTGGCGCAGGACACGCGCTGCTGGTACTACCGCGGTGGTTGGCCTTGCTACCGGGCCGGCGGCAACATCTGCTACGCCGACACACCGACGTCGATGAACCGCGAGCACTGCCTCTTCGGGGCGTCGCGCTGCGTCGCCGTCAATCCGTCCGACACGGCGCCGGCGTTGATCGCGCTCGGCGGGCAGGTCGTGGTTCGTAGCGGAGCGAGCGAGAACGTCTACGCGGCGGAGGACTTCTACATCGGCCCGAGCACCGACATCACCCGCATGACCGTGCTGCAGCCGGGAGACCTGGTGACGGAGATCAGGATCCCCGCCGACTGGTCGGGAGCCTCCTTCTATTTCGAGAAGGCCCGCGATCGTCAGTCGTGGGATTTTCCGTTGGTCAACGTCGCCGCGGCGGTGAAGACGAGCGGCGGGACGATCGAGGACATCCGCCTGGCGGCCAACGCCGTGGCGCCGTACCCGGTGCGGCTCACCGCGGCCGAGGATCAGCTCCGCGGCCAGGCCATCAGCGACGAGAACGCCCGGGCGGCCGGTGAGACGGCCATCCGGGGCGCCCGTCCGCTGCGCCACAACGCCTACAAGATCCCGCTGCTGCGCAACCTGGTTCAGCGCGCGGTCCGCGAAGCCGGGGCGCAGTAGGCCATGGATTTCTTCCAATACGATGCGAATCCATGGGGGCAGGAGATCCTCGTCAGGATCTCGTGGGACCTGTTGTGGGCGTCGCTGATCTTCGGCGTCCTGTTCGTCGTCGGGCACCTGGTGCTGCGCAAGGTCTGGTTTCCGGCGCACGGCAAGACGGCCGAGAAGGCGGCGGCCGACGCTTCCGAATCGGCCGTCGGTGCTGCGGGCGCTGCAGATGCTGTCGGCGCGGATTCCGCAGGGGACCTGCCCGCCCGGGTCCGGCGCCACTCGCTAGGTTCACGGCTCTTCCACTGGGGTATGGCGGCTGCGATGTTCGCGCTGCTGATCACCGCGTTCTTCCCGCTCGTGGGGATCCAGTTCGCCTGGCTGACGATCCACTGGATCGCCGGCCTCGTGCTGGTCGCGTCCGTGCTCTTCCATATCGTGCACGCGACGTTCTTCATGGACCTGAAGGCCGTCTCGGTGGGGCCGTCCGACTTCCGCGACCTGGGCCGGCGAATGTCACGCAGCCTCGGCCGCGGCGGCGAGGCGCCGCAGCTCCCCGGGAAGTACCCGCTGGAGAACAAGCTCTATCACCACGCCGTGACCCTCGCCGGGTTCGGCGTGATGATCACCGGCATTCTGATGATGTTCCGCGTCGACACCCCGGTGTTCACGCGCGACCCGTACATGTTCGCGGAACAGACCTGGGGCTGGATCTACGTGGTGCACGGGCTCTCGTCGGTCGCCCTGGTGGCGCTGGTGATCAGCCACGTGTACTTCGCCGTGTTGCCGGAGAAGCGCTGGATCACCAAGTCGATGATCAACGGTTGGATCAGCCGCGAAAAGTACGTCGAGCACCACGACCCGCAGCGCTGGCCGGCGCGCGACTGAGCCGGAGCCGATCGCATTGTCCCGTGAAGATCTGAAGAGCCGGATTGACGCCGTCGAGTCGGCCTACGAGTTCATGCTTTCGTACGCCGCCCGCGGGGCGAGGTCCGACGGCGCGTCGCCCCTGCGCACCCATCTCGAGGAAGCGGCCACCGCGCTTGATGGGATCGAGTCGGTTGCGCGCGCCGTTCTCGACGAGGGTGAAGACGCCGACGCGGCGGCCGCGGCGCGTCCTTTTGTCGACATTCTCGAGGGCGACGCCGCTGCCTCGCGTGCGGCCATCGGCATGGTCCTGGCGCGCGACGCCATCAGCTCGCAGCTGATCGACAACCTCAACGCGTCGATTCACCTGCGCGCCCTGCTGACCGACTTGTTCCTGGTCGACGAAGCGCTCGAGCTCGGGGTGGGGGAGGAGAGCCCGCCGGCGAGGTTCGCTCCCGACGAGGACGAAGCACCGGGGCCGGACTCGTAGTACCGGGGCCGTCTCACCGCGCCTGGACTCGGATTAGCGAGCCGGTTTCGCCGAGCCCGGACTACCGATACGCGGCCGGAATCCCACCGGCTTCGTCATCGCTTCCTCGCGGCCGAACGTTGCTCGCCGACCAACGGATTGCGGCGACGTGCGTTTTTTGGGGCGGATTTCGCCGCGGAAAAGAGATATTCGTTGGGTGAGGGCGTCTATCGACACGCGATCGGCGCCGGGGCGAGGACTCGCCCACCTTCATGGAACGCGGACGATGCGATGGGGATCGCTCACGAATACCGAAGGGGTTTGCTCCGCGCTTCTTCGCTCGTAGCGGGGTTGGCGTGCGCTTCCGTCGCCGCGCCGCAACAGGCGGAGACACCGCAAGCTTCCTTCCGGGCGATGACGCACATCAACACGGTCACCGTCACGGCCACCGGCGCCGACGGGCTGCCCGCGGGCGACCTCGTGGCCGAGGATTTCGAGCTCTGGCTGGATGGTCAGGAGCAGGACATCTCCTTCGTGCTCGCCCCGGCCGACGTGCCGCTCGAGATCGCGATCCTGATCGACACGAGCGAGAGCATCCGGCGCAACGTCCCGGACTTGAAGGCCGACATGCGCGTCCTTCTCGAGTCCCTCGACGACCGCGACTGCGTTCTCATGTTGCCGTTCGGGGAGGAGGTCGGACCCGGGTCCTGGAACGTCGACGCGGAGTCGTTCGTCGACGATCTGCAGTTTCGCGGTAACACCAGGCTCAACGACGCGCTCATCGAGGCTCTTCGCCTCATCTCGCCGGGCACCGAGGAGGCCATCGACCCCGGGCCGACCCGCGCTGACGGCTGCGGCAGCGCGGAAGGCGTGCAGGGAAGACGCCGGCGAGCGGCGGTCCTGATTACCGACGGGCGCGACCGGGGGAGCTACGCCACAGCCGGCGAGGTGCTATTGCGTGCCTGGTCGGCGCGCATCCCGTTCATCGTGCTCGGCGTCGGCGAGGCGGCCGCCGATCCGCGCACAGCGGACCCGGGCCGAGGGGGCGCCGCCGAGCGCTTCGTTGCGCAGCTCGACGCCCTGGTGCGGACCGCAGGGGGACGCTTCATCCGGGCTGCGGGCCGCGAGCAGCGGGAGCGGATCTTCGAGGACGCCCTCGACACGCTCCGATCCACCTACGTCGTGGCCTCGGTCTTGCCCGAGGCGCCGACGAACGTCGTCCCGGAATGGCACACCATCGAGGTCCGCACCCGACGCCCGGACGTCACCGTGATGGCTCCGGAAGGCGTCTTCCTGAGCGCCGCGCGGCGCGCCGATGCGGCGGCTCGCTCGTTCGAGGCGTACCGCGCGCTGGACGAGGGCAGTGCCCCTGTGGCGCTCGACATCCTTGCACGGGCGGTCGAAGACGACCCCGAGTTCTGGCAGCCGCACTTCCTGCGCGCCATCGCCGGGATCGAGGCGCGTCGGTTCGACGAAGCGGTGGCCTCCGCTCGCAGCGCCGTGTATCTGCGACCACTGTCGCCCGACGCCCACGCGCTGCTGGCAGACGCGCTGCTGCAGCAGGGTTCTCCCGAGTCGGCGGCGAGGTCGGCCGTTGCCGCCTCCCACCTCGGACTGGACATCAGCGGCGCCGCAGCCGTCCTGGAGGACATCCACGGCGTCCGACTGGATCTCGATGCCCAGGCCCGCCTGCCGCGCGTCTGGATCATTGCCGACGAGCACACCGACCTGCCGCTGCAGCAGCAAGCCGCCCGGATCGCCCGACTGCTGACTTTCCAATTGGCCGCCGAGCCCGGCATCGTCGTCGTTCCCCGGCCACTCTCCGTCGAAGGTACCTACGGTATCGAAGTCCGCCTTACGGCCCTCGACGAAGGAGCCTTGACGATTTCGAGCGTCACGGATCCGGAAGGAAAGCTCCGCCTCGCCGGCTACACGGCCACCTTTCGCCTCTCTGCCCCCGAATCGGACTCTCTCATCGGCCCCATACCCCCCGACGTCCCGGGGCCCCTCACGATCGCCTTCACCGAGATCTGGCAACGCCGTAACACCCCGCGCTGACGCTGCCGGGCCCGCCAACCGAGTCACCAGGCGGAACGGTTCGAGCACCAGCCGCCCCGCTACCTCTCCCCGCCAAACCACCGCCCGGTGACTCGCCGATTCCCTTGAGCGTGCTAGTATCCGTTTCTGCGGCCAGCCGGGCGAGCCGCACAGGAGCGACCCCGCCTCCCTCACGATCCGAGGGCTCGGGGTTCGATTTTTGTCGGTCATTTCCACATGAACAGGGCGCGGAACTCCCGTCGGAATTCCGGGTCCTGTTGATCTGGGGAGTTGCCCGAGTGGACAAAGGGATCAGACTGTAAATCTGACGGCGCATGCCTACGGAGGTTCGAATCCTCCACTCCCCACCAGACATTTCGAGCTTGTCCGGAGGATCGCGTTAAAATCGATCCCCGCCGACTGGCGTATGGTGAGGTCTACTGTTAACATCTGCGCCTTACACTGGCGGGGTTTGCGCGTCGTCCGGCATCCGGGGCGGGAATAGCTCAGTTGGCTTAGAGCACCAGCCTTCCAAGCTGGGGGTCGCGGGTTCGAGTCCCGTTTCCCGCTTTTCCATCTCTTGAAGTCGTCGTGTCCACGGGCCGCTGACATCGAGGGGTAGCAGTATGCGTCGTCAAGTGGGGCCCACGTGGCTCAGTGGTAGAGCGCTTCCTTGGTAAGGAAGAGGTCACCGGTTCAATCCCGGTCGTGGGCTCCATTCCCACCGCCGGAACAACTTTGTCGATCGGTGTCATGCACCGACATGATTGCTAACGCCTTCGGAGGTAACTGATGGCGAAAGAGAAGTTCGAGCGTACAAAGCCACACGCAAACGTAGGAACGATCGGGCACGTCGACCACGGCAAGAGCACGTTGACGGAAGCGATCACGCTGGTGCAGCACAAGAAGGGCCTGGCGGAGTACGTAGAGTTTTCGAATATCGACAAGGCTCCGGAGGAGCGTGAGCGCGGCATCACGATCGCGATCGCGCACGTGGAGTACGAGACGGACGAGCGTCACTACGCGCACGTGGACTGTCCGGGGCACGCCGACTACGTGAAGAACATGATCACGGGTGCGGCGCAGATGGACGGTTCGATCCTGGTGGTGAGCGCGGCCGACGGCCCGATGCCGCAGACACGGGAGCACATCCTGTTGGCGCGGCAGGTGGGCGTGCCGGCGATCGTGGTGTTTTTGAACAAAACGGACCAGGTGGACGATCCGGAGCTGCTGGAGCTGGTCGAGCTGGAGGTGCGCGAGCTGCTGAGCGCGTACGACTTCCCGGGCGACGACATTCCGGTGATCCAGGGTTCGGCGCTCAAGGCGGTCGAGGCGGGCGGCGAGGGCGAAGCGACGGAGTGCATCAGCGAGCTGATGGATGCGCTCGACAGCTACATTCCGCAGCCGGAGCGGGACGTGGACAAGCCGTTCCTGATGCCGATCGAGGACGTGTTCACGATCTCGGGCCGCGGCACGGTGGTGACGGGCCGCATCGAGCAGGGAGTAGTGAACACCGGCGAGGAGATCGAGATCGTCGGGATCCGGGACACGCAAAAGAAGGTGGTCACGGGCGTGGAGATGTTCCGCAAGATCCTGGATCAGGGTCAGGCGGGGGACAACGTCGGTGTGCTGTTGCGTGGAACGGACCGGGACGAGGTGGAGCGCGGACAGGTGCTGGCGAAGCCGGCGTCGATTACGCCGCACACGAAGTTCTCGGCCGAGGTGTACGTGTTGACGAAGGAAGAGGGAGGGCGGCACACGCCGTTCTTCAAGGGGTACCGGCCGCAGTTTTACTTCCGTACGACGGACGTGACGGGATCGGTGGAGCTGCCGGAAGGTATCGAGATGGTGATGCCGGGTGACTCGGTGACGTTCAAGGTGGATCTGATTACGCCGATCGCGATGGACAAGGGCCTGCGGTTCGCCATCCGCGAGGGTGGCCGCACGGTCGGCGCCGGAACCATCACCGACATCCAAGAGTAAGGAGCAGCAACGCCGAGGTACGGAGATCTGGGAGGCCAGTAGCTCGAATTGGTAGAGCACCGGACTCCAAATCCGGGGGTTGGGGGTTCGAATCCCTCCTGGCCTGCCAGAAAAACAGCTGGAGCCGAGGGAGGCGCCGCCCGGCGCGGGCTGACGACGCACTCGAGCCGGGCGAACGCGAGCGAGAGGCTCTGGGGACAGCATGATCAACCGATTCAGAGAGTTCCTGCGGGAAGTCCGCGCGGAGTTCTACAAGGTCACCTGGCCGAAGCGGCTGGAGGTGTACGGCACGACGCTGGTCGTGATCATCACCTGCTTTGTCTTCGGCTTCTTCCTTTGGGCCGTCGACATCGTCATGGGTCGGGTGGTCACTTGGCTATACGGCTACTTCGGGTAGGGCGGAATCGGGCGGGCGACCGTACCCGCCGGGATGGTGAGTGTTGGTGAATCAGGACGAGCACGTCGACAAAGAAGAGGCTGCCGTCGATCTCGCGGCTCTGGCCGCCGAGGGCGAGAGCGAGGCTGAGGAGCCGGCTCCGGAGCCGCAGGCGCCGCCCGCACCGGCGCCGGCGAGCGATCCCGACGACGGCATGCACTGGTACGTCATCCACACGTATTCCGGTTATGAGCGGAAGGTAAAGCAGAGCTTGGAGGAGAGGATTCGCACGCTCGAGTTGGGCGATCAGGTCGCCGAGCTGCTCATCCCGACCGAGGACATCGTCGAGATGAAGTCCGGCAAGAAGGTGGTCACGGCGAAGAAGTTCTTCCCCGGCTACCTGCTCATCCGCATGGCGATGAGCGACCGGTTGTGGCACGTGGTCAAGAACACGCCGCGGGTCACCGGCTTCGTCGGTTCGGGGCGCAAGCCGATCCCGCTGCCGCAGTACGAGGTCGACAAGATCGTCAACCGGATGGAGGAGTCGGTCGAAGCTCCCAAGCCCAAGTTTCAGTTTCGCAAGGGCGAGTCCGTACGCATCATCGACGGCCCCTTCACGAATTTCACCGGTAAGGTCGACGAGGTTGATGACCGTCGCAACACGCTCAAGGTCATGGTTTCGATCTTCGGACGCAACACTCCCGTCGAGCTCGATTTCTTTCAAGTTGAAAAGGTCTAACACGCCGGCTGATCAAGCAGGCGAGCGGACATTGAAAAATGGCTAAAGCAAGCGGAAAGCCCGTATTGGCGCAGATCAAGCTGCAGATCCCCGCCGGCAAGGCCTCACCGGCCCCGCCGGTCGGGCCTGCGCTGGGTCAGCACGGCGTCGCGATCATGGATTTTTGCCAGGCCTTCAACGCGGAGACGAAGGACAAGGACGGCCTCGTCATCCCGGTGGTCATCAGCGTTTACCAGGACCGGACGTTCAGCTTCATCACCAAGACGCCGCCGGCGGCGGTCTTGCTGAAGCGAGCGGCCAACATCGTTTCCGGAGCGGCGGAGCCGAACAAGGAAACGGTCGGTACGGTGACCCGAGACCAGGTCGAAGAGATCGCGCGCACGAAGATGCCGGACCTCAACGTCTACGACGTAGAGGCAGCGATGAAGATTATCGCCGGCACGGCGCGTTCGATGGGCATCAAGATCGAAGGCTTGGAAGGAGCCTGATCATGCCGAAGCACGGAAAGCAGTACGAAGCAGCGCGCGCCGCCGTCGAGGATCGCGACTACCTTCTCGACGACGGCGTCGAGCTGGTCAAGAAGTCCTCGTACGCCAAGTTTGACGAGTCGGTCGAAGTGGCCATGGTCCTGGGCGTCGATCCGAAGCATGCCGATCAGATGGTTCGATCGACGGTCGTGTTGCCGCACGGCACCGGAAAGAGCAAGCGTGTCGCCGTGATCGCGCAGGGCGAGAAGCTGAAGGAAGCCGAAGACGCCGGCGCCGACGTCGTCGGAGGCGCTGACCTGTGCCAACAGATCGCCGAGGGCTTCCTCGACTTCGACGCCGTGGTGACGACGCCCGACATGATGCGGGACGTCGGCAAGCTGGGTCGCGTGCTCGGCCCACGCGGCATGATGCCCAACCCGAAGGCGGGCACGGTGACGTTCGAGGTCGGCCGTGCGGTCGAAGAGATCAAGGGCGGCAAGCTGGAGTTCCGCGTCGACAAGAACGGCGTCATTCATGCTCCTGTCGGGCGCGTTTCGTTCGACGAGCCCTCCCTGGCCGAGAACATCCGGGCGCTGGTCGACGCCGTCATTCGGGTCCGTCCCGCCTCGGCGAAGGGCAAGTACGTCAAGAGCGTCCACCTCGCATCCACCATGGGTCCCGGCGTCTCGATCGACACCGGCGACCTGCTACCGAAATAGAAGACGATGTCGACCGCGAGACTGCAAAAACGGGAAGACGCAGAGCAGCTCCGCGAGGAGCTGGCCGACGTTCCGCACGCCATCCTCGTCGATTTTCAGGGGTTGAATGTCGAGGGCGCCACGAATCTGCGGCGCCAGCTGCGCGAGGGCGAAGCGAGCCTGAAGGTGGTGAAGAACTCGACCGCGCTGCGCGCCATCGAGGATCTGCCGCTGGACAAGCTGGCCGACGTCTTTGTCGGCCAGACCGCAATCGCCTATACCGACGGCGATGTGGTGAGCCTGGCCAAGACCCTGCGTGACTTCGCCAAGGAGTTCGAGACGCCGAACTTCAAGGCCGGCATCGTGGACGGTTCGCCGATCAGCGCCGAAGACTTCGACGCGCTGGCGGAGCTGCCGCCGCGCGAGCAGCTCATCGCCAAGGCGCTGTACCTGATGAACTACCCGTTGACCGGGTTGGTCACCGCGCTCAACGGCATCCTGCAGGGCTTCGTCGTGGCCCTCGACCAGATCCGCGAGAAGAAAGAAGCTGCGGGCGAGACGGCCGAGCCGGAGGCCGCGGAAGCTGCGGCCGCGGAAGCTCCGGCCGAAGAAGCCTCAGCCGAGGAGGCCCCGGAAGCCGCGGAAGCCGCGGAATCTGTGGAAGCCGAGGAAGCTGCGGCAGAGCCGGCCGCCGAGGAGCCCGCCGAAGAGGCGGTTGCCGAGGACGATGCGCCGGAAGCTGAAGCTGCCGATGTGGCCGCGGAAGAGGCCGAGGCCGAAGAGCCGGAAGCTGCCGAAGAAGCGGCCGACGAGTCCGCCGACGAAGCAGAATCGGACGAGGCGCCCGCCGACGAGGACGCGGCGGAGAAGGAACAGACCTGAGCGCCGTCTCCGCTCCCTGGTGAGCGGCGCCCGTTTCGCAACAACGAAGAAAATAACGAGTCGTACAAGGCTGACGTCGCGTCAGCAGCCGACGTAAAAAACGGAGGAAGTCGTGGCAAAGGCGAAAGTTTCGAGCGAGGACCTGATCGAGCAGATTGAGTCGATGTCGGTTCTCGAGCTGGCCAACCTGGTCAAGGAGCTCGAGGAGAAGTTCGGTGTCAGCGCCCAGGCGATGGCCGCGCCGGTGATGGTTGCGGGAGCCGGCGGTGGCGGTGCCGAGGCCGAAGAGAAGACCGACTTCGATGTCGTCCTGACCTCGTTCGGCGACAAGAAGATCAACGTCATCAAGGTGGTACGTGAGGTCACCAGCCTCGGCCTGAAAGAGGCCAAGGATGTCGTCGACAACCTTCCCAAGCCGATCAAGGAAGGCGTGGAGAAGGAAGAGGCCGACGAGATCGCCAAGAAGTTCCAGGACGCCGGCGCAGAGGTCGAGATCAAGTAAACGAGCTGCCTTGCTTCGATCGATACCAAGCCAGCTGATCCGGGCACCGCAGTGCGGTGCCCAACGACCCCGTGCGCCCCGGTTTTCATTGATTGCGGATTGTTCCGCCAAGGAGTCTTGTACCCATGGCTGAGACCTCTCTGATGCCCCTGCGCGAACGCGTGAGCTTCGGAAAGATTCCCGCTGCGATCGAGTTGCCGAACTTGATCGAAGTGCAGCGGAAGTCGTATGACCGCTTCCTGCAGATGGACGTCCCATCGCAAGAGCGGGAAGACCTCGGCCTCCAGGAAGTGTTCCGCACGATCTTCCCGATCAGCGACTTCCGCGAGACCGCGACCCTCGAGTTCGTCGAGTATTCGATCGGTGAGTGGGAGTGGCCGTTCGACGAGGAGGAGTGCCAGAGCCGCGGCATGACCTATGCCGTGGCGCTGCGCGTCACCATCCGCCTCGTCGTCTGGGACAAGGATCCGGAAACCGGTAGCAAGACCATCCGCGACATCAAGGAGCAGGAGGTCTACCTGGGCGACATCCCGCTGATGACGAACCGCGGCACGTTCATCATCAATGGCACCGAGCGGGTCATCGTCTCGCAGTTGCATCGCTCTCCGGGGATCTTCTTCCACCCGGGTAGCGGCCGGACGATGTTCATCGCCCAGGTGATCCCGTACCGTGGGTCCTGGGTGGAGTTCGAGCTCGACAGCCGGGACCTGGTGCAGGTGCGGATCGACCGCCGGCGCAAGTTCCCCGCCACCGTCTTTCTCAAGGCCCTCGGCCTGGAGACCTCCGAGGACGTGCTGCGGGCGTTCTATCGACCGGTCGAAGTGAGCTTCGGCGGCACCATCGACGTCGGCCTGGACGAGGGCCTGATCGGGCGCCGCTTCTCGCACACGCTCACCGGCAAGAAGGGCAAGGGCAAAGGCAAGGACATCCTGCCGGCCGGCAACAAGCTGACCCGTGGCTCGCTCAAGCGCCTGATCGACGCCGGCATCGACCGCGTCGAGCTCGAGGTCGCCGATCTCGAGGGCAGCTACACGATGCACGACGTCGCCGATCCCGAGACGGGCGAGGTGCTGGTCGAGGCCAATGAAGAGATCACGCCGAGCGTCGTGGACCGGTTCGCCGAGGCGACGGCCGACAAGGTGGAGGTGTTCTTCCCCGAGGCCAACCCGGGCGGCATCGTCATCAGCAACACGCTGCGCAAGGACAACGTCTCGAGTCGCAAGGAAGCGCTTGTGGAGATCTACCGCAAGATGCGCCCCGGCGACCCGCCGACGGCGGAGAGCTCGCGCAACCTGTTCGCCAACATGTTCCAGAATCCGCAGCGCTACGACTTCTCCCGCGTCGGTCGGCTGAAGTTCAACCTCAAGCTCGGATCGCCGAAGGACCTCGATGATCGTTTGCTGGACTCCGAGGACTTTGTCGCCGTGGTGCGCTACCTGCTCTCGATTCCGGACGATCCGCGCCGGGTTGACGACATCGACCATCTCGGCAACCGGCGCGTGCGCTCGGTCGGCGAGCTGCTCGAGAACCAGTTCCGCATCGGCCTGGTTCGGATGGAGCGCGCCGTGCGCGAGAAGATGAGCGTTCATCAGGAGATCGAGACGGCGATGCCGCACGACCTGATCAACGCCAAGCCGGTCATGGCCGCCGTGCGCGAGTTTTTCGGCTCGTCGCAGCTGTCGCAGTTCATGGACCAGACCAACCCGCTTTCGGAGATCACCCACAAGCGCCGCCTGTCGGCGCTCGGACCGGGCGGCCTGTCGCGTGAGCGCGCCGGTTTCGAGGTGCGCGACGTGCACCCGACCCACTACGGACGCATCTGCCCGATCGAGACCCCCGAAGGCCCGAACATCGGCCTGATTTCGTCGCTTTCCTGCTACGCGCGGATCAACGAGTTCGGCTTCATCGAGAGCCCCTACCGCAAGGTCGAGGACTCGAAGGTCAAGACCCACGTCGTCATCACCGACAAGGGCGGCACCACGTTCAAGCCGGGCGACAACGTCCCCGTCGAGGAGGCCGAGCGCGAGAACCGCAAGGCGACGAAGGCGAAGAAGAAGGCCGCCGAGTATGTGGCGCGGCCGTTCTTCCTGTCCGCCATCGAGGAGGATCGGGCCGTCATCGCCCAGGCGAACGCCCCGATCGACGCCAAGAGCGGCAAGTTCGAGCGCGACCGGGTGACGGCCCGCGTCGGCGGTGAGTTCAAGCTCTCGCCGGTCGAGGAAGTCAACTACATCGACGTGTCGCCGAAGCAGGTCGTCTCGGTAGCCGCTTCGCTGATCCCGTTCCTCGAGAACGACGACGCCAACCGTGCTCTGATGGGCTCGAACATGCAGCGCCAGGCAGTGCCGCTGTACAAGCCCGAAGCGCCGCTGGTCGGCACCGGTATGGAGTTCGTCACGGCGCGCGATTCCGGCGCCGTGGTGATCTGCAAGCGCGCCGGTGTGGTCGATTCGGTCGATTCGGAGCGCATTATCGTGCGCGCCGCGGAGAGCGGCGACGACGAGCGTGATGCCGACATTTACCGGCTGATCAAGTTCAAGCGCTCGAACCAGAACACCTGCATCAACCAGAAGCCGCTCGTCGTCGAAGGTGACACGGTTTCGGTAGGGCAGGTACTGGCCGACGGTCCGGCGACCGACCAGGGCGAGCTGGCGCTGGGGCGCAACATCCTCGTCGCCTTCATGCCGTGGCGCGGTTACAACTTCGAGGACGCCATCCTGGTGTCCGAACGGTTGGTCAAGAACGACTCCTTCACCTCGATCCACATCGAGGAGCTGGACCTCGAGGCGCGGGACACGAAGCTCGGCCCCGAGGAAATCACCCGCGACATCCCGAACGTCTCCGAAGAGGCGCTGAAGGACCTCGACGAGAGCGGCATCGTTCGCATCGGCGCCGAGGTCGGGCCCAGCGACATCCTCGTCGGCAAGGTGGCGCCCAAGGGCGAGACCCAGCTGACGCCGGAGGAAAAGCTGCTGCGGGCGATCTTCGGCGAGAAGGCCGGCGACGTGAAGGACGCTTCCCTGACCTGCCCGCCGGGCATCGAGGGGACGGTCGTCGACGTCAAGATCTTCACCCGTAAGGGCGTCGACAAGGATCAGCGCGCCATCGAGATCGAAGAGGCGGAGATCGCCCGCATGGAGCGCGACCTCGGCGACGAGATCCGCATCATCCGCAACTCGCTGGTGAAGGACATCGACAAGATCGCCAGCGGCATGACGCTGTCGGCGGACGTCACCGATCCGGACGGCAAGGAGACGCTGGCGAGCTCCGGCGACAGCATCAACGCCGAGCTGCTGGAGACGTTGCCGACCGGCGCGTTCGGCCAGCTTCGCCTGGCGAAGAGCAACAAGAAGGCCGAGAAGGACCTGCACGAGCTGGTCGCCGAGGCCGAGGGCCGCATCCAGCAGCTGCGCGACAACGTCGAGGAGCGCAAGGAAGCGCGCCGCGTCGGCGACGAGCTGCCGCCGGGTGTGATCAAGAGCGTCAAGGTGTACGTGGCGATGAAGCGCAAGCTGTCGGCGGGCGACAAGATGGCCGGCCGTCACGGCAACAAGGGCGTCATCGCCGAGATCATGCCGGAAGAGGACATGCCGTACCTGCCGGACGGCACACCGGTCGAGATCGTCCTCAACCCGCTCGGCGTTCCGTCGCGAATGAACGTCGGTCAGGTTCTGGAGACGCACCTCGGGTGGGCAGCGAACGCTCTCGGCATCCACTTCGCGACGCCGGTTTTCGACGGCGCCTCGGAGGCCGAGATCAAGGAGCGCCTCGAGGAGGCCGAGCTACCGCAGCACGGCAAGACCAAGCTGTACGACGGCATTACCGGACAGGTCTTCGAGCAGGAGGTCACCGTCGGGTACCTCTACATGCTGAAGCTCTCGCACCTGGTCGACGACAAGATCCACGCCCGCTCGATCGGACCCTACTCCCTCATCACGCAGCAGCCCCTGGGCGGTAAGGCCCAGTTCGGCGGCCAGCGTTTCGGTGAGATGGAGGTCTGGGCGCTCGAGGCGTACGGTGCGGCGCACACCCTGCAGGAGTTGCTCACGGTCAAGAGCGACGACGTGTACGGGCGCGCCAAGATCTTCGAGTCGATCGTCAAGGGTGAGGGTGACATCGAGCCGGGCCTGCCGGAGTCGTTCAACGTGTTGTTGAAGGAGCTCCAGGGGCTCGCCCTCGACGTCGAGCTGCGGCGCCGCCGTAGCGGCGAAGCCGAGGTGGAGTCGGCGATCTGACGGTCGAGCGAGACGTGATTTCGAACGAGCAAAAGACGAAGAAGAAGCGAACGGGTTCAGTCAGCCGAACGAATGCAACGGTTCGGGAGGGGTAGGCATTGAGAAGCGCGCTGGGTTTCTTTGAGACGAAGCCGGTCAGCATCAATGAGTACGAAGCGATCCGCGTCGGTCTGGCGTCGGCGGACAAGATTCGCTCGTGGTCGCACGGCGAGGTAACCAAGCCCGAGACGATCAACTACCGCACCTTCAAACCGGAGCGGGACGGGCTTTTCTGCGCCAAGATATTCGGCCCGGTCAACGACTGGGAGTGCCTCTGCGGCAAGTACAAGCGGATGAAGCATCGCGGCGTCATCTGCGACAAGTGCGGCGTCGAGGTGACCCAGTCGAAGGTCCGTCGCGAGCGCATGGGACACATCGAGCTGGCCTGCCCGGTCTCTCACGTGTGGTTCTTCAAGGGCCTGCCCTCACGCATGGGTCACCTGCTGGACATGACCATGCGCGACATGGAGCGGGTGCTGTACTACGAGGCCTACGTGATGATCGACCCGGGCCCGACCGACATGAAGGAGCGCGAGCTCATCGGTGAGGAGCGCTACCGCGAGCTGCGGGCCGAGTTCGGCGACTCGTTCCTCGCCATGATGGGCGGCGAGGGCGTCAAGGAGCTGCTCAAGCGCATCGACATCGCCACGCTCGCCACCGAGCTGCGCGCCAAGATGAAGACGGAGACGTCGAAGCAGAACCGCGCCAAGCTCGCCAAGCGGCTCAAGGTAGTCGAGGCCTTCCTGAAGTCGGGCAACGAGCCCGAGTGGATGATCCTCGACGTCATTCCGGTGATTCCGCCCGAGCTGCGCCCGCTGGTGCCGCTGGACGGCGGCCGCTTCGCCACCTCCGACCTGAACGACCTGTACCGCCGCGTCATCAACCGCAACAACCGGCTCAAGAAGCTCATCGAGCTGAAGGCGCCGGACGTCATCGTCCGCAACGAGAAGCGGATGCTGCAGGAAGCGGTCGACTCGCTGTTCGACAACGGCCGCCGCGGGCGCACGCTGCGCGGTGCCAACAACCGGCCGCTGAAGTCGCTGTCGGACACCCTGAAGGGTAAGCAGGGTCGCTTCCGTCAGAACCTCCTCGGCAAGCGCGTCGACTACTCCGGCCGCTCGGTGATCGTCATCGGTCCCGAGCTCAAGCTGGACCAGTGCGGCCTGCCGAAGAAGATGGCTCTCGAGCTGTTCAAGCCGTTCATCTACCAGAAGCTCGAGGAGCGGGGATTGGTGGCCACGATCAAGGCCGCCAAGGAGATGGTCGAGCAGCACGATCCGGTGGTCTACGACATCCTCGAGGAGGTCATCCGCGAGCACCCGATCCTACTGAACCGCGCCCCGACGCTGCACCGTCTCGGCATCCAGGCCTTCCAGCCGGTGCTGATCGAGGGCAAGGCGATCAAGATCCACCCGCTCGTTTGCACGGCCTTCAACGCCGACTTCGACGGTGACCAGATGGCGGTCCACGTGCCGCTGTCGCCGCGGGCGCAGATCGAGGCGGAAGTGCTGATGAAGAGCACGACCAACCTGCTGTCGCCGGCGCACGGTCGTCCGATCGCGATTCCCAGCCAGGACATCGTGCTCGGCTGCTACTACCTGACCAAGGTGCGCAAGAACGCCAAGGGGCAGGGAAGGCTGTTCGCCGACCTCGACGAGGTCGTCATGGCCGTCGAGGCCGGACTGGTGGCGACGCAGACCCAGATTCGCCTGCGCTACACGGGCGAGCTCATCGACCTGATGAAGGCGCCGGACGATCAGGACGTCGTCCACGCCGAGGTGACGGAGTGCACCAACCGGGTCATCGAGACCACGGTCGGCCGGGTGCTGTTCAACCTGGCGCTGCCCGAGGGCTTCCCGTTCATCAACGGTGTGTTGAAGAAGCGCGGTCTCGGCCAGGTGGTCAACTACTGCTACATCCGCTTTGGCGACGATCTGACGGTCAAGACGCTCGACGCGCTGAAGGACCTCGGCTTCACCTACGCCACCATGGCGGGTTTCTCGATCGGCGTCGACGACATGACGGTGCCGACCCTGAAGACCACGCTGGTGGACGATGCTCGCCAGCAGGTGGTCGAGGTCGAGCAGCAATACCTCGAGGGCGCCATCACCAACGGTGAGCGCTACAACAAGGTCATCGCCATCTGGTCGGACGTCACGGAGAAGGTCTCCGAGGCCATGTTCCGCCAGATGGAGGAGACGGACCTGGAGGGATCGCCGAACTCGATCTACAGCATGGCGGACTCCGGCGCCCGAGGATCGGCGCAGCAGATTCGTCAGCTCGCCGGCATGCGCGGCCTGATGGCCAAGCCCTCGGGCGAGATCATCGAAACGCCGATCACGGCGAACTTTCGTGAGGGCCTGACCGTGGCGCAGTACTTCATCTCCACGCACGGTGCTCGCAAGGGTCTGGCGGACACGGCGCTGAAGACGGCCGACTCCGGCTATCTGACCCGCCGCCTGGTCGACGTCGCCCAGGACGTGATCATCACCACCGACGACTGCGGCACGTTCGACGGCATCTTCGTGGCGGCCATCGTCGAGAGCGGTGAGATCATCGAGCCGTTGCGTGATCGCATCGTCGGTCGCGTGGCGCTGGACGACATCAAGGATCCGTTCACCGACGACGTGCTGTGTGGGGCCGGCCAGGAGATCGACGTCGAGCTCGCCGCCGAGATCCAGGACTCCGGTCTGGAGAAGGTGAAGATCCGCTCGGTGCTCACCTGCGAGACCGTGCGCGGCGTCTGCCAGAAGTGCTACGGCCGCAACCTCGCCACCGGCAAGCTGGTGGAGAAGGGCGAGGCCGTCGGCGTGATCGCCGCCCAGTCGATCGGTGAGCCCGGCACGCAGCTGACGATGCGGACGTTCCACATCGGCGGTACCGCCTCGCGCGTCGGCGAGGAGAGCACCCTCGAAACGAAGAACGGCGGGACGATCGTCTTCCTCAACCTGCGTACGGTTGCCGACCAGAAGGGCGACCTCGTGGTGATGAACCGCAACGGCGCCATCGCCGTCGAGGACGAGGACGGCAACATCCGCGAGCGTTACTCGGTCGTGTACGGTGCCCACCTGAAGGTGAAGGAAGGGGCCAAGGTCGCGCCGGGCTCCGTCCTGGTCGAGTGGGACCCGTACTCGTTCGCCATCCTCACCGAGGAGGACGGAACGGTCGACTACAAGGACCTGGTCAACGGCGTTACCACCCGCGAGGAAGTCGACGAGGTCACCGGCCTGTCTCACCTCGTGGTCATGGACTCGCCGGAAGAGAAGCAGCCGCAGATCCAGATCCTCGATCCGAACGCCAAGCGCAAGAAGGCGCTGCGCGCCTACCACCTGCCTTCCGGGGCGCACGTCACGGTGCCGGACGGCGCCCACGTGCATCCGGGTGACGTGCTCGCCAAGATCCCGCGTGAGACGACGAAGACGACCGACATCACCGGTGGTCTGCCGCGTGTCGTCGAGCTGTTCGAGGCGCGCAAGCCGAAGGAGCCGGCCGTCATCACGGAGATCGACGGGCAGGTGCACTTCGGCGAGGTTACCAAGGGTCTGCGCAAGGTCGTCGTCACCAACAAGGAGACCAGCGAGGTCCGCGATTACTCCGTGCCCCGCGGTACCCACGTGAACGTCCGGGATGGCGAGAACGTCCGCGCCGGTGAGCCGCTGGTCGACGGGCCGATCAACCCGCACGACATCCTCGACGTGCTCGGTGAGCGCGCCCTGCAGGAGTACCTGGTCAACGAGATCCAGGAGGTCTACCGACTCCAGGGCGTCAACATCAACGACAAGCACATCGAGGTCATCGTGCGTCAGATGATGCGCTGGGTGAAGGTCGAGGAGGTCGGTGACACCGAGTTCCTGATCAACGAGCAGGTGGATCGCTTCCGCTTCCAGGCGGAAAACGATCGCGTGCTCGGCCTGAAGGAATCGCCGGCAACGGGCCGTCCGCTGTTGCTCGGGATCACCAAGGCCTCGCTCTCGACCGATTCGTTCATCTCGGCGGCGTCCTTCCAGGAGACGACGCGGGTGCTCACCGAGGCGGCCATCAGCGGCGCCGTGGATCACCTGCGCGGCCTCAAGGAGAACGTCATCATGGGTCGTTTGATTCCCGCCGGTACGGGCTTCTCCGATTACAAGCGCGTGCGCCTGATCGAAGAGGTTGCCGAGCGGCGTCGCCCTGCCGACATCCTCGCCGGGATGGCGGAGGCGGCGGCGGAAGCAGACGCGGCGCAGATCGCCACCCGAGAGGGCGAGGAGGGCGCCGAAATCTAGCCGCGGGCTACGGCGGTTTTCCGCACCCTGCCGGCGCGCACTAACTGAATCTCGAGGGGCCTTCGGACTTCGGTCCGGAGGCCCCTTTCTCGGTCGCGAAAAAGAGCCGAAATTCGGCCTATCGCAACGTTGACGCTGCCGGAAACGCTGCTATAATTCGTCACAGCAAGGAGGGGGAATTGCGTTCTCGTTCCCCCGGATCTTACCCATCCCTTCCATTTCACATTCCCTGTTTTTGTTCGTCCGTTATCGGGCGCGGGGCTTGTGCGCGTGGGAGGGGCTAATTTTCGGAGGCTGAATTTGCCGACGATCAACCAGTTGGTTCGGAAGGGGAGGAAGCGGGAAGCTTCCAAAACCTCCAGCCCGGCACTGCAGAGGTCGCCGCAGCGGCGCGGTGTGTGCACGCGCGTGTACACGTCGACGCCGAAGAAGCCGAACTCTGCGCTCCGCAAGGTTGCTCGTGTGCGATTGACCAACGGGATCGAGGTCACGACCTACATCCCGGGCATCGGACACAACTTGCAGGAGCACTCGATCGTGCTGATCCGCGGAGGCCGCGTAAAGGACCTCCCGGGCGTTCGCTACCACGTGATTCGTGGCACGCTCGATACCGCCGGAGTGGATGGTAGAAAACAGGGTCGCTCGAAGTACGGAGCCAAGAAGCCGAAGTCGTAGACCCTGCCCGCCTGAACGCCGACGTTCGTCGGCGTCTCCCGATCCCGACCTTTCAGGTTGACCAGTCAGTGTGGCGCCGGAGTCTCGGCTCCGGTTCCGCCCGGACGTGAGGAGTGTGGGGGTATGCCCCGCAAGAACGCCAAGATCAAGACGTCGCAGACGGAGCCCGATCCGGTCTACAACAGCCGGCTCGTGTCGAAGTTCGTCAACCACATGATGTTGGACGGTAAAAAGAGCACGGCGCAGCAGATCTTCTACGCCGCGCTCGAGTCGGTCGGCCAGAAGGGCGGCGACGAGCCGCTGAAGCTCTTCAAGAAGGCCGTCGACAACGTTCGTCCCTCCGTAGAGGTCAAGTCCCGTCGCGTCGGTGGCTCGACCTACCAGGTTCCGGTCGAGGTATATCCGCGCCGGAAGACGTCGCTGGCACTGCGCTGGCTCGTTGACGCGGCCCGCAACCGCGGCGAAAAGACGATGGACGCCCGCCTGGCGGGTGAGCTGCTGGACGCGGCCAACGGCCGTGGCACGGCAGTGAAGAAGAGAGAAGACACCCACCGGATGGCCGAGGCCAACAAGGCCTTCGCGCACTACCGCTGGTAAGAAAGCCCGAGGATCTGGACAGTGGCCCGCAAAGTACCGCTCGAGAAGACGCGCAACATCGGCATCATGGCGCACATCGATGCCGGGAAGACGACGACGACCGAGCGCATCCTGTTCTACACCGGCATCACCCACAAGCTGGGTGAGGTGCACGATGGCAATGCCGAGATGGACTGGATGGTGCAGGAGCAGGAGCGGGGCATCACCATCACCTCGGCTGCGACCACCTGTGAGTGGCGCGATCATCGCGTCAATATCATCGATACGCCGGGCCACGTCGATTTCACCGCCGAAGTAGAGCGTTCCTTGCGCGTTCTCGACGGCGCCGTGGCCGTGTTCGACGCCGTTGCCGGCGTCGAGCCCCAGAGCGAGACGGTATGGCGCCAGGCGGACCGCTACGACGTTCCGCGCATCGCGTTTGTCAACAAGATGGACCGGGTCGGCGCGAACTTTCAGCGCTGCGTCGACATGATGATCGAGCGGCTCCACGCCAAGCCCGTTCCGGTTCAGCTTCCGTGGGGCGCCGAGGACAATTTCGTCGGCGTCATCGACGTCGTCCGGCAGGTCGCAATGCGCTGGAACGACGAGGCGCTCGGAGCGGACTACGAAGAGGTCGAGGTTCCGGAGGAGTTCCAGGAGGCCCTGGAAGCCGCCCGGGAGAAGGTCCTCGAGGTCGCCAGCGAGGTCGATGACCAGGTGCTGGAGAAGTATCTGTCGGGCGAGGAGATCACGCCCGAGCTTCTCATCGGCGCGCTGCGCTCCGGTACGGTGCAGCTCAAGCTGACCCCGGTGCTGTGCGGCACGGCTTTCAAGAACAAGGGCGTACAGCCGCTGCTCGACGCGGTGATCGACTACCTGCCTTCGCCGATCGACATCGGCAACGTCCAGGGCGTTCACCCCGATACGGGCGATGTGGTCGAGTGCGAGCCGTCGGACAACGCCCCGTTCTCCGGCCTCGTCTTCAAGATCATGACCGACCCGTTCGTCGGTCAGCTCGCCTTCTTGCGGGTGTACTCCGGCACGCTCCAGTCCGGCAGCACGGTGTTCAACGCCACCGCCGGCAAGAAGGAGCGCATCGGCCGCCTGCTGAAGATGCACGCCAACAAGCGCGAGGAGATCAAGCAGGTTCGTGCCGGCGACATCGCTGCGGTCGTCGGGCCGAAGAGCGTTTCGACCGGGCACACGGTCTGCGACCCGGCCCACCCCGTGGTGCTCGAGTCGATGGAGTTTCAGAAGCCGGTCATCTCGATGGCCATCGAGCCGAAGACCCGGGCGGACCAGGAGAAGTTGGCCGAGGCGCTGGCCAAGCTGGCTCAGGAAGACCCGACCTTCGAGCGGTATCGGGACGAGGAGACCGGCCAAACGATTATTTCCGGCATGGGCGAGCTGCACCTCGAGGTGCTCGTCGACCGCATGCTGCGCGAGTTCGGCGTGCAGGCCAACGTCGGCCGGCCGCAGGTCGCGTACCGCGAGTCGCTGACCAAGCCTGCGAAGGGCGAAGGGCGTTTCGTCCGCCAGACCGGTGGCCGCGGCCAGTTCGGCCATTGCGTCATCGAGGTGGAGCCGCTGCCGCCGGAGGAAGGCCACAACTTCCTCTTCGTCAACAAGATCGTCGGCGGGTCGATCCCCAAGGAGTTCATCAAGCCGGTCGAGCAGGGGATCCGCGAGGCGATGGAGTGCGGCCCGGTTGCCGGCTACGAGATCGAGGGCGTGCAGGTCACCCTGTACGACGGCTCGTTCCACGACGTCGACTCGTCCGAAGTGGCGTTCAAGATCGCCGGCAGCATGGCCTTCAAGGACGCGGCGGCGAAGGCCGCGCCGGTCCTCATGGAGCCGGTGATGGACGTCGAAGTCGTCGCTCCCGAGGAGTACATGGGCGACGTGATTTCCGATCTCAACAGTCGCCGCGGCCGGATCGAGCGGATGGATTCGCGCGACGGCTTGAAGATCATCGTCGGACAGGTGCCGCTGGCAGAGATGTTCGGCTACGCCACCGACGTGCGCTCGCTGACGCAGGGGCGCGCCACCTTCACCATGCATTTCAGCCGGTACTCGAAGCTGCCGGCCAACATTACGGAAGAAGTCGTTCTACGCGTGCGCGGCAACAAGGTCTAGCCGCGGGCGGGAGCGGAGGTAACTGATGGCGAAAGAGAAGTTCGAGCGTACAAAGCCACACGCAAACGTAGGGACGATCGGGCACGTCGACCACGGCAAGAGCACGTTGACGGAAGCGATCACGCTGGTGCAGCACAAAAAGGGCCTGGCGGAGTACGTAGAGTTTTCGAATATCGACAAGGCTCCGGAGGAGCGTGAGCGCGGCATCACGATCGCGATCGCGCACGTGGAGTACGAGACGGACGAGCGCCACTACGCGCACGTGGACTGCCCGGGACACGCCGACTACGTGAAGAACATGATCACGGGTGCGGCGCAGATGGACGGGTCGATCCTGGTGGTGAGCGCAGCCGATGGCCCGATGCCGCAGACACGGGAGCACATCCTGTTGGCGCGGCAGGTGGGTGTGCCGGCGATCGTGGTCTTCTTGAACAAAACGGACCAGGTGGACGATCCGGAGCTGCTGGAGCTGGTGGAGCTCGAGGTGCGTGAGCTTTTGAGCGCGTACGACTTCCCGGGCGACGACATTCCGGTGATCCAGGGTTCGGCGCTCAAGGCGGTCGAGGCCGGCGGAGAAGGCGAAGCGACGGAGTGCATCGGCGAGCTGATGGATGCGCTGGACAGCTACATTCCGCAGCCGGAGCGGGACGTGGACAAGCCGTTCTTGATGCCGATCGAGGACGTGTTCACGATCTCGGGGCGCGGCACGGTGGTGACGGGCCGGATCGAGCAGGGTGTGGTGAACACCGGCGAAGAGATCGAGATCGTCGGGATCCGGGACACGCAGAAGAAGGTGGTCACGGGCGTGGAGATGTTCCGCAAGATCCTGGATCAGGGTCAGGCAGGGGACAACGTCGGTGTGCTGCTGCGTGGAACGGACCGGGACGAGGTGGAGCGCGGACAGGTGCTGGCGAAGCCGGCGTCGATTACGCCGCACACGAAGTTCTCGGCCGAGGTGTACGTGTTGACGAAGGAAGAGGGAGGGCGGCACACGCCGTTCTTCAAGGGGTATCGGCCGCAGTTTTACTTCCGCACGACGGACGTGACGGGATCGGTGGAGCTGCCGGAAGGTATCGAGATGGTGATGCCGGGTGACTCGGTGACGTTCAAGGTGGAGCTGATTACGCCGATCGCGATGGACAAGGGCCTGCGATTCGCTATCCGCGAGGGTGGCCGCACGGTCGGCGCCGGAACCATCACCGACATCCAAGAGTAAGGAGCAGCAACGCCGAAGCGGAAAGGCATCGGAGCCGATCAAATGGATCAGAAGATTCGCATTCGCCTCAAGGCGTACGACCACAGGGTGCTCGACGTGTCGGCGCACGAGATCGTCGAAACGGCTGAGCGCACGGGTGCGCGCGTCGCGGGGCCGATTCCGTTGCCGACCGAGCGCAGCATCTACACGGTCTTGCGTTCGCCGCACGTGGACAAGAAGTCGCGTGAGCAGTTCGAGATCCGTACCCACAAACGGCTCGTCGACATCCTCGAGCCCACGCCGCAGACGGTCGATGCCCTCATGAGGCTCGATCTGCCGGCGGGCGTCGACGTCGAGATCAAGGCCTTCGGGCCGGAGCACTGAGCGGGTACGAGAGCAGGTAGAGAGTCATGGTCAAGGGACTGATAGGTCAAAAAGTCGGGATGACCCGGGTCTTCGACGATTCCGGCAATCACGTTCCCGTTACCGTTCTGAAGGCCGGTCCCTGTGTCGTATTGCAGGTGAAGACCGAAGAGACGGACGGCTATCGCGCCGCCCAGGTTGGCCTCCTGGACGAGACGGTCAAGGAAAAGCGCCACACGAAGGCGATGCTGGGCCATTTGGCGGCCGCCGGAACAACCGAGGTCCGCGTCATCCGGGAGTTCGAGATCGAGGGTGACGACGAGATCAATCCCGGCGACCGGCTCACCGTCGAGCAGTTCGCCGAAGTCGGCAAGGTCGATGTCACCGCGACGACGAAGGGCCGCGGATTCCAGGGCGTCATGCGGCGTCACGGCTTCGGCGGCGGTAAGGCGACGCACGGTTCGATGCACCACCGTGGCCCGGGTTCGATCGGTATGGCGGCGTATCCGGCCAAGGTCCTCAAGGGCACGCGCATGGCCGGCCGGATGGGCGGCACGCGGGTGACCGAGATCGGTCTGCCGGTGGTGGAGGTCGACGCCGACCAGGGCCTCATCCTGGTGGCGGGGTCGGTTCCGGGCGCCAAGAAGGGCTACGTATTCATTCGCCCGACGATCAGAGGGTAGGGAAATGCCGACGATTCCGGTCAAAGATCGCAGCAACAAGTCGGTTGGCGACGTCGAGGTCGCGTCGGAGGTATTCGATCGCAACGTCAAGCGCAGCCTGCTGCACGAAGCCGTGGTGCATTACCAGGCGGGCAAGCGGCAGGGGACGCACAAGACCAAGGGTCGCGGCGAAGTTTCCGGCGGCGGTCGCAAGCCCTGGCGGCAGAAGGGAACCGGTCGGGCCCGGGTGGGTTCGACGCGCACGCCGATCTGGCGCAAGGGTGGCACGGTCTTCGGTCCGATGCCGCGTGATTACAGCTACCGGCTCGGTCGGAAGAAGCAGCGGCACGCCCTGCAGATGGCATTGACCGCCAAGCTGCGCGACGAGCAGATCGTCGTCGTCGATGACCTCTCGATCGAGGCGCCGAAGACGAAGCACGTCGCGGCGATGTTGAGCGGTCTGGATCTCGACGGGCGGGTGCTGATTTACGACATCGAGGGCAGCGAAGAGCTCGCCCGCGCGGCGCGCAACATCCCCGGCGTCAGCGTTACTTCGGGCTACGGCTTGAACGTCTACGACCTGTTGTTGCACGACTGGTTGCTGACCACGACCCCGGGCATCGAGCGCATCAGCGAGGCTTTGAAATGAACGCGTACGACATCATCCGCAGGCCGGTCATCACCGAGAAGGCGACCTTGATGAAGGAGTACGACCAGACGCTGTGCTTCGAGGTCGACAGCCGTGCCTCGGCTACCGACATCCGGCGCGCGGTCGAGACCGTGTTCAAGGTCAAGGTGCAGGACGTTCGTGTCCTGAACGTGCGCGGCAAGCGCAAGCGCCTCGGCCGCTTCGAGGGATACCGGTCGTCGTGGAAGAAGGCGTACGTCAAGCTGGCGCCCGATCAGAAGATGATCGAGTACTTCGAGGGAGTGTAGCCCGATGAGTTTGAAACAGCTGAAGCCGACATCGCCGGGCACACGGTTCCGCAGGGCGCCGGAGTACCCCGAGGTCACCAAGGGCAACAAGCCCCTCAAGTCGCTGACATCGGGCAAGAAGCGCATCTCGGGCCGCAACCACAAGGGTCGTGTAACGATCCGGCACCGTGGCGGCGGTCACCGGCGCCTGTATCGCCAGATCGACTTCCGCCGCGACAAGGACGGCATCCCGGCCAAGGTCCACAGCATCGAGTACGACCCGAACCGGTCAGCGCACATCGCCCTGCTGCACTACGCCGACGGCGAGAAGCGCTACATCCTGGCGCTGCGCGGGTTGAAGGTCGGCGATCGCGTCCGGTCCGGCCCGACCGCCGAGCCGCGGCTCGGTAACGCCTTGCCGCTGCGCTCGATCCCGCTGGGTACGGGCATCTGCTGCATCGAGATGAAGCCGTTGAAGGGCGCCCAGATCGCCCGCAGCGCCGGCGCCGAGGCCACCTTGATGGCCAAGGAAGGAAAGTACGCCCACGTACGCCTGCCGTCCGGCGAGGTCCGCCTGATCCACATGGATTGCAAGGCGGTGATCGGGCAGATCGGCAACGTCGACCACATGAACGTCAGCTACGGCAAGGCGGGACGCCGACGCTGGCTCGGTCGCCGGCCGCACGTTCGCGGCGTGGCGATGAACCCCGTCGACCACCCCATGGGCGGCGGCGAAGGGAAGTCTTCGGGTGGACGCCATCCTTCGACCCCTTGGGGTAAGAAGACGAAGGGTGCCAAGACCCGGTCCACCAAGCGCACTGGTAAGTACATCGTGCGGCGGCGCAATCAGGGCCGCCGGCGGCGGTAGAGGAAGAACATGGCGAGATCGCTGAAGAAAGGCCCGTACGTCGAGCCCTCGCTGGGCAAGAAGATCGAGGCGATGAATCGGGGTGGCGAGCGGCAGGTGATCAAGACCTGGTCGCGACGCTCCACGATCGTCCCCGAGATGGTCGGGCACACGCTCGCCGTGCACAACGGAAAACGATTCATCCCGGTGTACATCACCGAGAACATGGTGGGTCACAAGCTCGGCGAGTTCGCGCCGACCCGGACGTTCCGCAGCCACGCCGGTGGCGGCAAGTCGTCGGGTTCGGCCGGCATGCGCTAGGCGACGGGAGGCCTGCGAAAGATGGAAATGGTCAGTAAAGCAACGGCACGCTACGTACGCGGCGCTCCGACGAAGGTTCGGTTGGTCGCCGACACCATCCGTGGGCGCAAGGTGCCCGAGGCGCTCGGGACCTTGGAGCTTTCCACCAAGCGCTCCTCCAAGCACCTCGAGAAGGTGCTGCGGTCGGCCGTCGCCAATGCCGAGGACATCGACCCCGGTATCGACGTCGATGATCTGGTGGTGGCGGAGGTGTACGTGGACCAGGGGCCGTCGCTGCCGACGCGGATCCGTCCCCAGCCCATGGGCCGGGCGTATCCGATCATCAAGCGGACAAGCCACATCACGGTGAAGCTGGCCGGGAAGAAGGACTGATATGGGTCAAAAAGTACATCCGGTCGGCTTCCGTCTCGGGTACACCGAGGAATGGCGCTCGCGCTGGTTCGCCAAGCGCGACTACGCCGACTTGCTGCACGAGGACATCGAGCTGCGCGACATGATCCGCAAGCGCTTCCACCACGCCGGTGTGTCGCGCGTCGACATCGAGCGGGCCGCCAACAAGCTGAAGGTCGACATCCACACCTCCCGGCCGGGCATCGTCATCGGCCGTAACGGCGCCGAGGTCGATCGCCTGAAGAAGGACATCGAGGCCAAGACCCGTCGTGAGGTGTACGTCAACATTCAGGAAGTACACCGGCCGGAGCTCGATGCGCAGTTGATTGCCGAGAACATCGCGCTTCAGCTGCAGCGCCGCGTGGCGTTCCGCCGCGCCATGCGCCGTGCGGTCGAGACGGCGATGCGCTTCGGTGCGGAGGGCATCAAGGTCCGCTGCGGCGGTCGGCTGGGTGGCCTCGAGATCGCCCGGGCCGAGTGGTACCTGCAGGGGAATCTGCCGCTGCACACGCTGCGTGCGGACATCGACTACGGGTTTGCCGAAAGCCGTACGACGTACGGCCAGATCGGCGTGAAGGTTTGGGTTTATCGCGGTCAGATTTTGGACGTCGAGGAGCGCACGACCCTCTGACGGGCGGGCGCGCCGAGCAGGCCGACGAAAAGGTAGATAACGATGTTGATGCCGAAGAAAGTCAAGCACCGGAAGATGCACCGGGGCCGTCGCCGTGGCCGAGCCAAGGGCGGCGCGACGGTCAGCTTCGGTGAGTTCGGCCTGCAGGCGATGCAGGACGGTTGGATTACCAGCCGTCAGATCGAGGCCGCGCGTGTCGCGATGACCCGCCACGCCAAGCGGGGCGGCAAGGTCTGGATCCGGATCTTCCCCGACAAGCCGATCACCAAGAAGCCGGCCGAGACCCGCATGGGTAAGGGTAAGGGTGCGCCGGAAGAGTGGGTCGCCGTGGTCAAGCCGGGGCGCATTCTCTACGAGATGGAGGGTGTTCCGGAGGAGCTTGCCCGTCAGGCGATGCGCCTGGCGTCGGCCAAGCTGCCGATCCGCACCCGCTTCACCCGACGCATCGAGGAGGAGCTCGAATGAAGGCCGACACGCTGCGCGAGATGTCGACGACCGAGCTCGACACCAAGGCCCAGGAGCTGCGCGAGCAGCTGCTGAAGCTGCGCTTCCAGCAGTCGACCGGGCAGATCGAAAGCCCGCAGATGCTGCGGGGGGTGCGCAAGGATATTGCCCGGATCATGACGGTCCGGCGCGAGAAGGAGCTCGGAACGTCGGCTGCCCCGGCGGCGACGCCCGCCGCGGAAGAGTCGTCGGCGACCGAGTCGGCGGAATGACAACGAACACGAAACGGATTGAAGGAAGCAGATGATGGCAGCCGAAGAAGCGGTTAGCTCCTCTCAGCGTGGCCAAGGCCGCGAGGAGATCGGAGTCGTGATGAGCGACAAGATGGACAAGACCATCGTCGTAGCCGTCGAGCGCGCCTCATCGCACCCGTTGTACAAGAAGGTCGTCAGGGTACGGCGCAAGTTCGTCGCCCACGACGAAAAGAACGATTGTCGTGCCGGCGATCGGGTCCGCATCATCGAATGTCGGCCGATGTCCCGGCGCAAGCGCTGGCGTGTCGTCGAGGTCATGGAGCGCGCCCCGCGCGCGTAACCCGCGGTCGCTGAGGAATTCGTCATGATCCGTATGCAAACCATTCTGGAGGTCGCCGACAATTCGGGCGCGCGCAAGATCGCGTGTATCCAGCCCCTCGGCGGATCCAGCGTCGGCAAGACCGCCGGTGTCGGCGACATCATCTCGGCGTCGGTGAAGGAAGCCGTGCCGCGAGGCACCGTCAAGAAGGGCGAGGTCGTGCGTGCGGTCATCGTTCGCACCGCCAAGGAGACGGCGCGCAAGGACGGTTCCTACATCCGCTTCGATACGAACGCGGCGGTGCTGATCAACGCCAACAACGAGCCCATCGGCACCCGTGTTTTCGGGCCGGTGGCGCGCGAGCTGCGCGACCGCCGTTTCATGCGCATCGTCTCGCTCGCGCCGGAGGTGCTGTAGCCATGGCCCGCGGAGTGAAGGTACGCAAGAACGACCAGATTTACGTGATCACCGGCAAGGACCGCGGCAAGACAGGCCGCGTCATGCGGGTGATGCCGACCGAAGGAACGGTGCTCGTCGAAGGCGTCAACATGGTCAAGAAGGCCGTGAAGGCGAACCCCGGTAAGAACGTCAAGGGGGGCATCGTCGAGCGTGAACAGCCGCTGCACATTTCCAACGTGGCGGTGATCTGTCCCGAAACCAACGCGCCCACGCGCGTGGCCCGCAAAGTCCTGCAGGACGGCAGCCGGGTCCGCGTGGCGGCGAAGTCCGGCGCCGTGCTGGACAAGGCGTAGTCATGGCTGCACGTCTGAAAGAGCGATACAATTCCGAGTTGCGGGGCCAGCTGCAGGAAGAGCTGGGATTGCCGAACCCGATGGCCGTCCCGCGCCTGATCAAGATCGTCGTGAACGTCGGCGTCGGGCGCGCCACCCAGGACATCAAAGAGCTCGATCGCGCCGTCGACGAGCTGGCGATGATCACCGGCCAGAAGCCCAGCATCCGGCGGGCGCGCAAGTCGATCGCGTCGTTCCGGTTGCGCGAAGGGATGCCGATCGGCGCGACAGTGACGCTGCGCGGCGAGCGCATGTTCGAGTTTCTCGACCGGCTGGTGTCGGTGGTTCTGCCGCGCGTTCGCGACTTCCGCGGCGTGCCGCGCGACGCCTTCGACGGCCGCGGCAACTACACCATGGGATTGAAGGACCAGTTGATTTTCCCCGAGGTCGATTACACCAAGGTCGACCGGGTTCGGGGCATGAACGTGACGATTTGCACCACGGCGGAGAGCGACGAGCCGGCCCGAGCACTGCTGCAGGGCCTCGGCGTTCCGTTCCGCCGACAGGAATAGGACAGAAGCGTGGCGACCACTGCATGGAAGGCGAAGGCAAACCGCAAACCGAAGTTCAAGGTTCGCCAGTACAACCGCTGCCGCACTTGCGGCCGCAGCCGCGGTTACCTGCGTCGCTTCCAGATGTGTCGGATCTGTTTCCGGATGCGTGCCCTTCGGGGGGAGATCCCGGGCGTCCGCAAGGCGAGCTGGTAGGAAGAACCCATCATGATGACTGACCCGATTGCCGACATGCTCACCCGCATCCGCAACGGATTGGGGGCGAAGCACGACGTCGTCCGTATCCCGTCGTCGGGCTTGAAGAAGGAGATCGCCCGCATCCTGAGCGAAGAGGGCTTCGTCGGCGAGGTATCCACCGATCAGGGCGAATCCGGCCGCGAGATCGAAGTGACGCTCAAGTACGTCGACGGCCGCGTGCCGGTCATCCGCCGGCTCGAGCGCGTCAGCAAGCCCGGCCGCCGCGTGTACTGCGGCAAGGACGATGTTCCGGCGGTCTTGAACGGTCTCGGCGTCGCCATCGTATCCACTTCACAGGGCGTTCTGACCGATCGACGGTGCCGCGAGCTCGGCGTCGGCGGTGAGGTCATTTGCCGGGTCTGGTAGCCATGTCACGAGTAGGACTCAAACCGATCGACTTGCCGGACGGGGTCAAGATCTCGTCGGACGGCGCCACGCTGTCGGTCAGCGGGCCGAAGGGCGAGCTGGAGACGCCGATCCCGCCGGGCATCAGCCTGGTCGAGGACGATGCGTCCGTGCGCTTCGAGCGCGCCGACGACAACAAGCAGACGCGCGCCTACCACGGTCTGGCGCGGGCCCTGGCGGCGAACGCGGTGCGGGGCGTGCACGAGGGCTTTCAGCGCGAACTGCTCATCGAGGGCATCGGCTATCGCGCCAAGATGGAAGGCAAGAGCCTGGTCCTGTCGCTCGGTTTTTCCCACCCGGTGAATTTTCCAGTTCCGGAAGGTATCGACATCGAGGTGCAGGATCAGACGAAGATCACCGTAAGGGGCATCGACAAACAGCAGGTGGGCGAGATATCAGCCCAGATCCGCCGCTTCCGGCCTCCCGACCCGTACAAGGGCAAGGGTGTCCGGTACGCCGACGAGATCGTGAAGAAGAAGGTCGGCAAGTCCGGCGTTGGCGCTGTGGGGTAAACGAAAATGTTGAACCAGCGACGCAAGAAAAAGGAAAACCGTCGAAACGCGGTGCGCCAGCGTGTCCGCCGGCGCGTCCGAGGCACCGCCGAGCGGCCCCGGCTGTCCGTGTTTCGTTCCGAGCGCCACCTGCACCTGCAGGTAATCGACGACATCGAGGGCAAGACCCTGGCGTCGTTGTCGACGCAGGAAGCGTCGTTCAAGGAGCAAGGCTTCCAGCATGGCGCCACAGTTCCGGCCGCCAAGGCTGCCGGAAAGCTGATCGGCGAGCGTGCCAAGGCCGCCGGTGTCGCCAAGGTCGTCTTCGACCGCGGCGGCTATGCCTATCACGGCCGCGTGCGTGCGATCGCGGACGCCGCCCGCGAAGTCGGTCTCGAGTTCTAGCCAGGAAGGTTCAAGAATGCGTCATGTCGATCGAGTAGACCCCGATACCCTGGAGCACGAGCTGCACGACAACGTCGTGTCGATCAATCGTGTCACCAAGGTCGTCAAGGGCGGCAAGAACCTCGGGTTCAACGCCTTGGTCGTGGTGGGAGACAAGCACGGGCACGCCGGCTACGGACTCGGCAAGGCGAAGGAAGTCCAGCTGGCGATCCGTAAGGCAGTTCAGGTGGCGCGCAAGAACGTCCGCCGCATGCCGATGATGGGGACCACGGTTCCGCACGAGGTCACCGGTCGCTTCGGCGCGGGCAGCGTCTTGTTGAAGCCGGCCGCACCGGGAACCGGAGTGATCGCCGGAGCGGCGGTGCGATCGGTCGTCGAGCTGGTCGGCTACCAGGACATCTTGACCAAGTGCTTGGGGTCGCATAACCCGCACAACATGCTGAAAGCGACGTTCGCCGCCCTCGAAGAGCTGCGTGATCACGAGGAAGTGGCGCGTGTTCGCGGGCTACATCCAGACAACGTGCAGCCGCTGCAGAGCTACAGCGATACCAGCGGTTAGAGCAGGACAGCAAGTACAGGGGAAACGGAAGTGGCCAACAGCTCATCGGTTCTGCGAATCCGACAGGTCCGCAGCAACATCGGACAGTCGAAGAAGCAGCGCGAAGCGCTCCTGACGCTCGGGCTGCGGCGCATCGGCCAGGTCGTCGAGCAGCCGGACAACCCGGCGGTTCGAGGCAATGTCGTGGTCGTCAATCACCTCGTCCGCATCGAGCCTGTGGAGGACGCCAAGGCGAAGAAGAAGACGACGAAGAAGGCGGCGAAGGACGAGGCGTCGGCGGAGGAGAAGCCGGCCAAGAAGAAGACCGCCAAGAAGGCCGCCGCCAAGTCGACGGCCGCCAAGACGACGAAGAAGTCGGCCGCGAAGAAGGCCGCAACGAAGAAGAAGACAAGCAAGAAGAAGGCGAGCGGAGAAAGCTCATGAAGCTGCACGACGTGCGACAGAAGTCCGGCACCCGTCAGCCTCGCAAGCGCGTCGGCCGCGGACACGGTTCCGGTACCGGCAAGACCAGCGGGCGCGGGCACAAGGGCGCCAAGTCTCGTTCGGGCTACAAGCACAAGGCGACGTTCGAGGGCGGCCAGATGCCCCTCGTTCGGCGCATCCCGAAGCGCGGCTTCAGCAACTACGGTTTCCGCAAGGATTGGGCCGAGGTCAACCTGAGCCAGCTGGCGAAGTTCGCTGCCGGCACGACGGTCGACCCGGAGGCGCTTGCCCAGGCGGGCCTGGTGAAGGGCCGCCACGACGGCATCGTCATCCTCGGCAACGGCGACCTGGAGGCGGCCCTGACGGTTAGGGCACACCGCTTCTCGAAGTCCGCCGCGGCGAAGATCGAGGCCGCCGGCGGTACCGCTGAGGTCATCGGGTGAAAGATACGGTTCGCAACATCTTCGCGATCCCCGATCTGCGGAATCGCGTGCTGTATACGTTCGCCCTGCTCGCGGTCTTCCGCGTCGGCGCGAACATCCCCATCCCGGGCGTCAACTCCGAGGCGATCCTGGAGTTCTTCAACGCCCAGGCGGGGAATTTCTTCGGCCTGGTGAATCTGTTCTCGGGGCAGGCGCTCAGCCAGATGACGGTGTTCGCCCTCGGCATCATGCCGTACATCTCGGCCTCGATTATCTTGCAGTTGCTCACGGTCGTATGGCCGTATCTGGAGAAGCTGCAAAAGGAAGGTGAGCTGGGGCGCAAGAAGATCACGCGCTACACGCGTTACCTGACGGTGGTGTTGTCGCTGGTGCAGGCGACCGGAATCTCCTTTGCGCTCGAGGCACCGGCGCAAACGGGAGGCCAGCCTTTCGTGCTCAACCCCGGTTGGGGCTTCCGCCTGATGGCCGTCCTGACGCTGACCACCGGCACGGCGTTCCTGATGTGGCTCGGTGAGCAGATCTCCGAGCGCGGCATCGGCAACGGCATCTCGCTGCTGATCTTCGCCGGTATCGCCGTCGGCCTGCCGAGCGCCATCATCGGAACCTACGGGCAGATGCAGGTCGGAGCGTTGAACGTCTTCACCGTCGGCCTGCTTGTGGCCATGATGGTCTTCGTCACCGGCTTCGTCGTCCTGATGGAAAGCTCGCAGCGCCGCATTCCGGTGCAGTACGCCAAGCGTGTGGTCGGACGGCGCATGTACGGCGGTCAGAGCACGCACCTGCCGATGAAGGTCAACACGGCCGGCGTCATCCCGGTGATCTTCGCCTCGTCGGTGATCATGTTCCCGCAGACCATCACCCAGTTCATCACCCACCCCTGGGCTCAGGCGGTGACCGCAGCGCTGACCTGGGGACACCCGGTCTACACGATCCTGTACGCGGCCAGCATCATCTTCTTCTGCTATTTCTACACCGCCATCATCTTCAATCCGGTCGACGTTGCCGACAACATGCGCAAGTACGGTGGCTTCGTTCCGGGGATCCGTCCGGGCAAGCGTACGGCCGAGTACATCGACGGGATTCTGACGCGGCTCACCTTCATCGGCGCCGTCTACCTGACGCTGGTGTCGTTGCTGCCGCAGTTCCTGATGGCCGGCTTCCAGGTGGCGCCATTGCCGTTCATCGGGCCCGCGCTCGACGCCATGCTGCCGCTCTGGTTCACGGAAGGCCTCGGTGTGCAGTTCTATTTCGGCGGGACCTCTCTTTTGATCCTCGTGGGCGTTGCGATGGACACGGTTCGGCAGGTCGAGAGCCAGCTCATCATGCGGCACTACGAGGGCTTCTTGAAAGGCGGGCGGATCAAGGCCCGCCGGTACTCGTAGTGACCTGGAGCGCGCTGCCGATGCTCGTCGTTTTTCTCGGACCACCCGGTGCCGGCAAGGGGACGCAGGCCGTTCGCATCGCCGCCAAGTACGGGCTGCCGCACATCTCCACCGGAGACATGCTGCGCGAAGCCGTGCAGGCGGGTACGCCGCTGGGAGAGCGTGTCCAGGGAATCATGGCCACCGGCGAGCTGGTTCCCGACGACGTCATGCTGGATGTCGTCGAGGATCGCCTGCGCCGGCCCGACTGCAGCGGCGGGGCCATTCTCGACGGCTATCCGCGCACCCGCGGGCAGGCCGAGACGCTCGATCCGATGGCCGAGAAGATCGGCCTCGGTGCGGTGAACCCGGTACTGCTTCTGCGGGTCCCGGACGAGGAGCTCGTACGCCGCATCTCGGGCCGCCGGGCCGAGTCGGACGGCGAGCGCAGCGACGATCGCGAAGAGGTCGTGCGCGAGCGCCTGCGAGTCTACCGGCGCGACACGGAGCCGCTGGCCGACTACTACAGCGACAAAGGTGTTCTCGAAGAGATTGACGGGGAGGGCGACATCGACGATGTCTTCGCCCGCCTCGATGGCGCCATGCGCGCGGTGGTGCAGACATGATCATCTGCAAGTCGAAGGCCGAGCTCGAGATCATGAGCCGCGCCAACCAGATCGTCGCCCAGGTGCTCGGCGAGCTGGTCGAAATGGCCCGCCCGGGCGTCAGCACGGGCGAGCTCGACGAGCACGCCGAAGGGCGCATCCGGGAGCTCGGCGGGGAGCCTGCGTTCAAGGGCTACCGCGGGTTTCCGGCGAGCGTTTGCGCCTCGCTGAACGAAGAGGTCGTGCACGGCATTCCGTCGCACGAGCGTAAGATCGCGCCGGGCGACGTCGTCAGCATGGACATCGGCGTGAAGCTCGAGGGCTTCTACGGCGACTCCGCCACCAGCGTCGCGGTGCCGCCGGTCGATGCCGAGATCGAGCGCCTGCTGCGGGTCACCGAAGAGTCGCTGCAGCGTGCCATCGACCAGTGCCGGGTGGGCAAGCGGGTAGGCGATATCTCGCACGCGGTTCAGGCCCACGTCGAGGCGGAGGGCTTCTCGATCGTGCGTGAGTTCGTCGGTCACGGGATCGGCGCGGTGCTGCACGAAGACCTGCAGATTCCGAATTTCGGCCGACCCGGCGTCGGCCAGCGCCTGCGGGCCGGAATGGTCCTGGCGATCGAGCCCATGGTGAACATGGGCTCCCACGAGGTCGAGGTTCTGGACGACGGCTGGACCGCCGTCACCAAGGATCGTCGCCCGTCGGCTCATTTCGAGCACAGCGTGGCGATCACAGAGGAGGGGCCCTGGGTGCTGAGCGCTTCGCAGCGTCGCATGCGGAAGGCCAGCGGCTACAACTAGGAACGACCCCTCGAGAGCGTATGTCAGGAAAAGAAGAGGCAATTCAGGTCCGGGCGAAGGTCACCGAGTGCCTGCCGAATGCGCAGTTCAATATCGAGCTCGAGAACGGGCACAAGGTACTGGCGCATATCTCGGGAAAGATGCGGAAGTACTTCATCCGCATCCTTCCGGGAGATGAGGTCTTGGTGGAGCTGTCGCCCTACGATCTGACCCGGGGACGGATCGTCTACCGGTACAAATAGGGGAGGGGAGACTGTCGGACGAGGGCGGCTGCTGTTAAAATACCCGTCTTCTCGTCCGTTCAGGACGATCTCCCGAAAGGTGAAGTCGTGAAGGTTCGTGCATCAGTGCGTCGCATGTGTGACAAGTGCCAGATCGTTCGGCGCAGAGGGCGGCTGTACGTGATTTGCGAGAACCCCAAGCACAAGCAGCGCCAGGGGTAGCTCGCCCGAGCCGCGACCGACCTTCGTCAGTGGAGTGTTTTGCGCGGGAGTCTTTGCCCGCCGGGGCGTGTTGCCCCATGAGCAGTGGAGGAGAATTTTAGATGGCTCGTATCGCCGGCATTGACTTGCGCTTGGACAAGCGCATCGAGATCGCGCTCACCGATATCTACGGAATCGGCCGCGTCCGGGCGCTCGACATCCTGGCCAGTGCCAAGGTCGAGCCGGATCGCCGGGTCAAGGACATGACGGAGCAGGAGGTCAGCCGCATCCGCCAGATCATCGATCGTCAGGGACGCGTCGAGGGTGATCTGCGCAAGGAGGTGCAGATGAACATCAAGCGCCTCATCGAGATCGGCTCCTACCGTGGGCTCCGTCACCGGCGCAACATGCCGGTCCGCGGCCAGAAGACCAAGACGAACGCCCGTACCCGCAAGGGCCCCAAGGGCTTGGCAATCAAGAAGAAGCAAGTCGCCCGGCACTAGGATCGAATTGAATGGCCAAGCAGCGTAAGACGAAGACGAAAAAGAAGGTCAAGAAGAACATCCCGCAGGGGATCGCCCATATCCAGGCGACGTTCAACAACACCCTCATTCTGATCTCCGATCCCGACGGCAACGCGGTGGCGTGGTCGAGCTCGGGCTCGAAGGGATTCAAGGGCTCACGCAAGGGCACCCCGTTCGCGGCGCAGATCGCCGCCCAGGATGCCGCGCAGAAGGCCCGTGACAATGGTATGAAGCGCATCGAGATCCGCGTGAAGGGCCCCGGCTCGGGGCGCGAGTCGGCGATCCGTGCACTGCAGGCCGCGGGCCTCGACGTCATCGCCATTCGCGACGTGACGCCGATTCCGCACAACGGATGTCGCGCGCCGAAGCGCCGCAGAGTCTGAGGAGGAATCAGTGGCTCGCTACAGTGGTCCCGTATGCAAGCTTTGCCGGCGTGAGGGCGCCAAGCTCTTCCTGAAGGGCACCCGCTGCCTTTCCGACAAGTGCGCCATCGAGCGACGCAACTACCCGCCCGGGCAGCACGGCAACCGGCGTGGACGCCGGCCGTCCGACTACCACGTCCAGCTGCGCGAAAAGCAGAAGGTCAAGCGTATCTACGGCGTGTTCGAGCGCCAGTTCCGCAAGTACTTCAAGGAAGCGGCGCAGCGTCGCGGTATCACCGGCGAGGCGCTGCTGATCGCGCTCGAACGCCGGCTCGACAACGTCGTCTACCGCATGGGCCTGGGGCTGTCTCGGCCGCACGCACGGCAGATCGTCCGACACGGACACATCCAGGTGAACGGCGGTCGCGTGGACATTCCCTCGTACCAGGTGGCACAGGGCGACGTCATCTCCGTCGCTTCCGGCTCGAAGAATAACGCCGAGATCAAGATGGCGGCGGGGAACGCGGCATCGGGGCACACGCCGGCCTGGCTGCAGGTCGACCACGACAGCTTGCAGGGCACCGTCGCCCAGCTGCCGACCCGCGAAGACATCGACATCGAAATCCAGGAACAGCTCATCGTCGAGCTCTACTCCAAGTAAACGAGCAACTCGGCAACCCGGCGAACATCGAATCCCCGCCCGGAAACGGCGGGGAAATCAGGAAGGACGAAACGGATGCTTTGGACTGGCTTCCAGCGGCCCAAGAGGCTCGAGTTCGATCTAGAGTCACTGACCGACCGCTACGGCAAGTTCTTTGCCCAGCCTTTCGAGCGCGGCTTCGCGGCGACCGTCGGCCATTCGATGCGCCGCGTCCTGCTGTCGTCCATCGAGGGCGCGGCGATTACGGCCATCAAGATCGACGGCGTGCTGCATGAGTTCAGCTCGCTACCCGACATCGTCGAGGACACGACGGACCTGATTCTCAACCTCAAGAGCATTCCGTTCCGGCTCGAGACCGACAAGCCGAAGACGCTCGTTCTCAACGTCAGCAAGGCCGGTGAGGTGACCGCCGCAGACATCGAAGAAGATCCCGACTTCGAGTGCCTCGCTCCCGAGGCCCACATCTGCACCGTCTCGAAGGGCGGCAAGCTGTCGATGGAGCTGCGCCTGCGCAAGGGCCGCGGCTACATCTCGGCCGACCGCAATCTCGAGGAAGAGATGAGCGTCGGGTGGATTCCGATCGACTCGGTGCACTCGCCGGTGCGTAAGGTCAACTACGAGGTCGAGCGCGCCCGCCTGGGCCGCGACACAAACTACGAGCGCCTGGTGCTCGAGTGCTGGACCGACGGCACCGTAACGCCGGATCGCGCCGTCGCGCTGGGCGCCAAGCTGCTGCGCGACCATCTGGCGATCTTCGTCGACTTCGACGAGGAGCCGGACGTCGACACCGAAGAGGTGGACGAGGACTTCACCGCCTTCAACACCACGCTCAACCGCCCGGTCGACGAGCTCGAGCTTTCGGTGCGTTCGTACAACTGCCTGAAGAATGCCGACATCCGCACCATCCGGGACCTGGTCCAGAAGACCGAGCCGGAGATGCTCAAGACCAAGAACTTCGGCAAGAAGTCGTTGCAGGAGATCAAGGAAGTCCTGGCCGAAATGGGCCTGACGCTGGGCATGGACCTGTCGGACCTGCCGGTCATGACGGCGGACTGAGCGGGCCAGTAGCCAGCAAGAGATTCGATAGGGAGATAAGCGATGCGTCATCGTAAGAAGGGCGCCAAGCTGAGTCGCGACGCGGCCCATCGCAACGCCATGTTGCGCAACCTGGCCACCGACCTGCTGCGGCACGAGCGGGTGACCACGACCCTGGCGAAAGCCAAGGCGGTCCGCCCCGTGGCCGAGCGCATGGTGACGCTGGGCAAGCGCGACACGTTGCATGCACGCCGCCGGGCGGCGCGGGTCATCCGCGACGACCTGGTCGTGCGCAAGGTATTCAACGAGTTGGCGCCGCGCTACGCCGAGCGGCCGGGTGGTTACACGCGCATCATGCGTCTGGACACCCGCGCCGGGGATCGGGCGGAAATGGCCATCATCGAGATGGTCGGCGCCGCCGGGAGCGATGACTAGCAGGGCCATCAACCCTGCCGAACCGAGTTTCTCGGGCCGTTAGCTCAGTTGGGAGAGCGCCGGCCTCGCATGCCGGAGGTCGGGGGTTCGAATCCCCCACGGTCCACTCCTAAGAAGGGTGGTGTCGCAGATCTGGCCGTCCCATGCGTGGCGGCGCCGGGCCATCTGCTGCGTTGGCGCTCCTCGACGATGCTTCCAGCATCGCCTGCGTCGCGCCGCCTTGCAGCTGACCCGACGGCGCTCACGCCTCCGACGACCATCTCCGCGACACCACCCTTCCATTTCTCCATAGATTCCGCGGATTGAGGGCCCGAGCGTGCTTTGCACGACTCGGGCTTTTTCCTGAGGACGTCTGATCGCGGTGGTACCGTGGGGCGATGAGTGTCCGGCAGATTTACTGCGTGGTTATCCTGAGCTTTGCGATCTCGGCGCATGTCCCGGCTCAGTACACCGGAGGGCTTCCGGTGGTTGCCGGGCCCGATCCGCTGGAGTGGACACCAGCATCGGAGCTGGTGGGCTTCAACGACTGGCCTCGTTGGAGCGAACGGTCGGAGGAATCTCTCGAGGTGCTTCGTGCTAAAGGGCTCGCCACTCGCGGCGAGCCGTGCATTCCGATGCATAACATCCTCGATGGCAACAGCGGTCCTCGCGCGAGCACCCTTGATGAAGTGGTGGGCAGTGCCGCGGTCGTGGTGGTTGGTGAAGTCGTTTCTGCGGAGCCGGGTTTCGTGGAGGAGACGCCCGGCATCATGTTGGAGATTCGCGCGGAGGAACTGACCGGGGCGGTGAGCTGGACGCGTGGTGATCCGCTGTTCGTCTTTTTCGAGGGCGGTCGCATCCCGGTCGGGGATGAGGTGCTGTGCGTCATCCTCAGCGGGTTCTCGACGGCGCCCCAGAGTGGCGATTACCTACTGTTGTTTCCGCTCCCGTGGGACCTGGAGCGGCAGTTGGAGCGACGACGGTCTTTCTTGACGATCGACGGCGGTCCCAACGAACGGACCATGTTCTGGTCCGAGGCCCTCGGAGGGTTCCACGCGTCCTCCGATCTCTTGCTTGCGGTGCCGGAGATCTCATCCGATCGAGACCTGAGCTCGTTCCTCGGGAGCGTGCGCGCTGCCGTCGAGAGGGTGCGGCGATGAGCCGCGGCAGGTGACGTTGCGGCGGGAAGGCTTTCTCCGAGAGTCCCGTTGATGGACTCGGGCCATCGGCGTAGCCTCTGAGGGATGAACCTTCGTCCGATTGCCGTTGTGCCTGCGGTCGCTCTGCTGGCAAGCGCCTGTAGTGCCCCCGAGGAGGTTCCTGCGGTCGCCGACGGCTGGGTCGGGACCATCAGCTCCGAGAGCGACGTCACCACGGTTGTCAACGAGTCGGGCTCCGTGTGGGGTGGCACGGCGACGCTTGTCGAGGAGACGTCGATCGGGGTCGAAACCGGGGCGGAGGAGTACATGTTCGGCATCGTTGGGGCCGTCCATGCGTCGCTCGATCGGATCTTCGCGGTGGACGTGCAGGTGCCAGTGGTTCGGATGTACGACCTCGACGGTGTGTTTCTCGGGAACGTCGGCCGCTCCGGTCAGGGGCCGGGGGAATACACCAGCCCAAGCCTCGTGACGACGGATTCCGAGGGGCGAATCTTCGTGCTCGATTCGCGCCTCTCTCGGGTGAACGTGTATTCGCGCGACGGCGAGTCGATCGAGACCTGGCCCCTTCCGGCTCCCCGGTGCTGCGCGTGGCCGATATACCCCACCGTCGAAAACGCCCTGTGGGCTCCGGTGCGTGAGCTCGACGAGGAGACCCGTAACTACCGTAACGGCGTGCAGGCTGTCGGTCCGGAGGGGCCCCACGGCGAGATCATCTGGGTTCCGTACGTCGATTTCGGGGCGAAGACGTATACCTACGACGGCCGCGAGGCGCGGGCTCCACTGAGTGGGTGGGAGGTCTGGACGCCGACGCCGTGGGGTGGCGCGGCGTTCCAGGGTTCGGATCAGTACCGCTTCGATATCGTCCATCGCGACGGCTCCCGCATGGTCGTTCACCGCTTCTGGGATCCCGTTCCGATCCCCGAGGAGCAGAGGGAGTGGGAGCGGCAAGTGACGGTGGTCGGCCGACGCGGTCGCGAGCCCGAGTTCAACTGGGACGGCGCCGAGATCCCGCACTTCAAGCAGGCGATCACCGGGCTGACACCGACGCTGTCCGGCGAGATGTGGGTCAGCCGCGAAGGCGAGAGCCGGCGCGTGGCCGATTGCGCGGCGAACCCGATGGATGAGGGGCAGCGAGCTGCTCGCGAGAGACCCTGCTGGGAGTCCGACATCCTTATCGACGCCTTCGGCGAGGACGGTCGCTATCTCGGCGACGTGCAGGCTCCGCCGGACGCGCTGCCGGTTGGGACGCGGGCGGTGATCCACGACCGCATGGTCGTGGCCGTCGCCCAGGACGAGGGCACGTTCAAGGTGAAGCGCTACCGGCTGGTGTTACCGGGCGATGACGACAGCTGAGCCGCGCGAGCGCCAGGGACGAATCGGGGCTGTCGAAGGTCGCTGGTTTTCGGTTGGTCGAGCCGTAGCAGCACCCGCTTCGGGAACCTCGGTGCCGCCCGTGGTGTATGCGCAGCGGCGGCGATAAAGTAGACACGAGGCGCTGAGTTTCCGTCGAGCTGCTGCGCGTCGAGCGGGAATATAGGCAGGGGTCCCCGTCCTTGCGGAGGGTTGGCATGCTCGCGAATGGATTGCACCGGGTGGGCGTTGTCGCTTTGCTCGCGGTCGCCGTCCTGGCCGACTATGGCGTCGCTGTTTCGTCGTCTGGACCGTTGGACCCGTCTGAGGCAGGCGATCAAGCGGGGCAGGACCGCACGACGGCGCTGCTCGGCTACCAGATCGGCGAGGAGCGGCGATACGTGCTGGGCCCGCCCGATGCGCTCCGTCGTGGCGAATCGGGGTCCTGGGCGATTCGGTTGCAGGAGGTGTACGACGAGGGAACGCCGGCGGCCGAGGCGGTGTTCGAGCTCGGGCATGCGTGGAGCGCTCCGCTGGAGACCCGGGCTGTGCCGTACCGCTGGATCAATGCCGTCCAGGGTGATGCGCTGCTGCGGGTCAATCCGTATGGCTTCCCGTTGCTGATCCAGCTGAGCACTCAGCGAAGCGTCGCTGGTCTGGGCCAGGAGGCGTACACGATCGACTACGTGTACGGTGCCGGCATCTACGAGAAGCTGACCACGATGATGGGTGCCCTGTGGCGGGATCCGGTTGACCTGCGGGGTCACGAGCATCTTGACGAGGAGATACCGGCGGGACTGTTCGCGTTCTTCCCGTCGGCTCCGGGCTGCCTCGATCGCCGGCTGATTCGGTTCGAGCAGGAGAACATCGTACAGCTCCCGGAGCGGCGGTCGGCGGCGAACCCGAGCCCGATGTCGAGCCGCGATATCGCGATGCCGATGCGCAGCGAGGTCATCGACAACGCGGATTGCGAGGAGTCGCTCTTCATCAACCCCGGTCTGCTGAGCCTGGCCATGCCGGCTTTCTGGGAAGCCAACGGCAATCGCGAGTTCCTCTTCTTCACACCCATCGGTCCGGTCCAGGACGACGGCACCGACCTGCGGGGCATCTTCGCGGGCGGCTCCCAGGGGGTGATGAGAGGGTTGCCGCGAGTGTTGGGGAGTCCGGTCACGGTGGGGAGCTACTACGAGACCGAGTTGCTCCGCGTCAGCCGCGAGCGCGCGTTTATACAGGTCGGTGACCGAGAGGTCGAGGCATGGAGGATTGATGGGCTGAAGCGGCTCGCGGCCATCTATGTCGACGACAACGGCGTCGATCTGCCGCGAGAGGACGAGCAACAGCCGCAGCGATGGATCCGGATGCTGTGGCCGAGTGAGTTCTGATCGTCCGATGGTGATCCTGATTCGACCGGCGGGCCCGGGGAGGGCTGCGATCGGTTGAGTCGGGATTCAGCCGTCAGCCACGAGATCGTCTACCGTCACGCCCAGCGCACCGGCCAGCTGGTTGATCGTGGCGGTCGTGCTGTTTCGTTTTCCGGCACAGCGTAGTTCATATAGACGGAAACATCACATTAATGTATATTATTCGTCGTTATGAAATACGCCGCAGACGTCCGTGCAATCCGGGCCGCCTCCAGTTCTCAGCGGGGAGTATTCTCCAAGGCTGACCTGCAGACCCTGCTCGGTGAGCCGCACCCCGCCGGGTTTGCTCGGAGGTTCCGGGCTCTCGAGGCGAACGGTGTCTTGCGCCGCTTCTGCCGTGGCTTCTACGTAGCCGAGTCGTTCGATTTGCCGACATTGAGCCAGCGGATCGCACCCGATTCGTACCTCAGCTTCGGCACGGTGCTGGCGCGGGAGTTGTTGATCGGAACCCGACCCGAGCGGCAGGTGATGGCTGTGAAGACGGGCAAGTCGCGCAGATACTCGGGGCTCGGCTACGAGGTCGTCCAACTGCACGTCGCCCCGCACCTGGCCTTCGGTTTCGCCGCGTCGGGCGGAGTCCGCTTCGCCGATGCCGAGAAGGCCGTCCTCGACGTTCTCTACTTCCACCTCCGCGGGCGTCGTTACCCGTTCGACATCTACGCCGACATAGATTTCGGCAAGCTCGATCGCGGGCGGCTGGAGTCCTACCTTGATCGCTACCGCAACCCGAAGTTCGTCGCCTTTGTCCGCGGCGTGCTCGAGCCGACATGACTGTTCCTCTGCAACGTCCTGCCACTTCCGACGGCCTGTTTCTCTGGGTGATGCACCGCTTCGCCGAGGCCTTCGAGGACCACGCGATTCTCAAGGGCGGGATCGCCCTGCGCCTGTTTGGTTGCTCCCGCTCGACCACGGATATTGACTACGTCTTCGTTCCTTTCCGGTCCAAGAAGGACGCCCGCGGCCTGATCGAGGAGATCCTCGGCGAGATCGACGGCGCAGTTGTGGAGGTGGCGACTCACTCGAAGATGTTGCGCGCCAGAGTGCGCGTCGATTCGGCCGTCATCCAGGTCGAGGTCAACGTCGATACCGAATGCCCGGCAATTCCCGTGCCGACCGAGGCGATGGCGATTGCCGAGGGGCAACCGTCGCGCATTGTCCGGGTCATGGCGCTCGACGTCGCGTTGGCGAACAAACTTGCCGCCTGGAACGAAAGGCGCCTGCTCCGAGACCTGTACGACTGCTACTTCCTCGCCGGTCGGCTGGGCGAAAAGCCCGATCTCGAGACCCTCGACCGGCGCCCATCCCGGGTGGAGTCCCGGTTGCCCCGGCTCGAGAAACAAACCCGCACGACTCGCGAGGAGCTTGCCTCGGAGCTCCGCGCGGCGCTCGAGTCGCTGACCGACGATGCCATCCGCGATGAGTTGAGTCCGATCCTCCCCGAAGACGAGCTCGTGGCGCTGATCCCACGGATTCGCCCGGTGATCGTGCGGATAGCGGAGTTGTTGGAGGGCAGTTCGTGAGTGGTACGATCGTCTGATGCACGTCTGGCAGACCTGCCATGTGGCTGTTCTCGGCTTGGCGATTGCTGCACAGCTTGCGGGGCAAGGTGCCGCCGGCCTTCCGTCGGTCACGCGACCCGATCCGCTCGAGTGGACGCCGGTATCGGCGCTGGCAGACCCGAGCGACTTCCCCGGGCGCCCCGATCTGTCCGAGGAGGTGCTCGAGATAGCGCGTGCGCGCGGTCGCGCCGTTTTCGGGGAGCCGTGCATCCTGGGGCAGAACATCTACAGCGGCAACTCGGTCAACCCCCGCCCCGGCACACTTGATGAGGTGGTGACCGGCCGCCTCCGTCGTCGTGGCCGGCGAGGTTGTTTCCGCCGAGCCGGGATACGTCGGGGAGAAAGCCGGGATCATGCTCGAGATCCGGGCGCAGGAGCTGACCGGGGCGGTGTCCTGGACGGACGGCGCCCCGCTGTTCGTCTTTTTCGAGGGCGGTCGCATCCCCGTCGGGGACGACGTGCTGTGCATTGTCCTCGGCGGGTTCAAGGCAGCGCCCGCGGTTGGTGACTATATGTTCCTGTTCCCGTACGGGTCTCAGCTGGAGCACCAGCTGAAGCGACAACGGTCCTTCCTGACCATCAGAGATGGCCCGAATGAAATGACGATGTACTGGTCCAGAGATACCGAAGAGTTCGAGGCATCGTCCACGCTTCGACACGCGCTGCCGCAGATCTCGGCAGGGCCGGATTCGAGCTCGTTCCTCGAGAGTGTTCGCGCAGCAGTAGAGCGCGTCAGGCGATGAGCCCGCGAAGGCCGGCGTCGCTTTGCGGATTGGCGCCGTGGCGGGAATTGGCGGCACGGCGAGGATGGGTGCCGCAGCGAGGATCGGTATCACGGCGGGGTAGGGCGCCGCTATCCGGGATCACGCTCGCGTCGCTGGTCTTGGTCGTGAGCGCGTGCTCCGAGCCTCTGGAGTTCGCCGACTGGAGCATTGCGGTGCCGGAGGGAACGCCGGTTCACGAGTACCGTCATGTGCCCGAGGCGGAACGGTCGGAGCGGATCGACCTTGTCGAGGATCTCGTCATCGGCGGAGATAGCGAGGAAGGCCGCTTCTACCGCGCCCGGGATCTTGCGGTGGACGGCGAGGGCAACATCTATGTCCTCGACACGGGCAATCACCGCATCCAAGCATTCGACGGTGACGGCGGCTTCTTGCGCACGATCGGGTTCGGGGAAGGGCAGGGCCCCGGCGAGTTCGGCTCGCCGGTTTCGCTGGCGATTGCCGATGAGCGTCTGGTTGTCGCCGACAACGGCAACGGGCGCTTCAGCACCTGGAGCTTCGGCGGTGATCATCTCGCCGACCACCCGGCGGAGCGGCAGCAGCTCAACGCCGACCGGCTCACCGGACTTCCGGGTGGAGATCTGCTGGCGCGCTTCGCGTTCGGCGGCATGCCCGATGTGACGTTCGTCGTCGCGAGGCTCTCGCCGGAAGGCGAGGAGCTGCAGCGGTACCTGGAGGTCACGACCACGCCGATGGCGATGCCCCGCGCCGGGGCGACGACCACGGCTCCTGCTCTGCAGCTACCCTTCGAGTTCCCGGGTGTCGGGTTCGTCGCGCCGGACCGGCTGTATCTGGCCCGCGCCGACGAGTATCAGCTACTTGCAGTCGATCTCGCGGGGGAGCCGCGCTGGGCCGTGCGGGTCTCGATGCGGCGACCTCTGTTCCTTGAGGGCGAGGATGGTGTTGCGACGCGGGCTCGTGAGCAGTGGAAGGCTCCCACGGTGAACACGGCAAACTACGATACGCCGGAGCACTTCGCGGCGCTGTCGCGAGTCGCCGTCGACGGGCGGGGGCGCATTTTCGTGTTTCCGTTCACGCCGGCAGCGGTCTATCGCCCGTCGGAGGTTGACGTGCCGGTGGACGTGTTTTCCGCCGACGGCGAGCGGTTGTTCGTCGGGACAATGCCCGATGTCGAGTGGCGGGCGGCACATCAGGGCCACGTCTACGCGATTCGTAGCGACGAGGTCAGCGAGGAGCTGGAGGTCGTCCGCTACCGCATCGTGGCGCCGTTCGACTAGCAGTCCGCGGTAGGGAGGAGAAGCGTGCATGCGGGTACTTTGGGTCGGGATCGGCGGTTTCATCGGGGCGGTGCTGCGCTATGCGGCGAGCGGCTGGGTGCACCGTGTCTTGGACGCGGGGAGCCAGCCGATCGGTACGCTGGTCGTGAACGTCTCGGGATGCCTTGTTCTGGGTCTTCTGGCTGGCCTCGCCGAGCTGCGTGGCGGCCTGGCGCCGGACACGCGTGCGTTTCTTTTCATCGGTGTTCTCGGCGGCTACACGACGTTCTCCACCTTCGGCTACGAGACCTTTCAGCTGTTGCGCGACGGCCAGCTGTTCTCGGCCGCGTTGAACGCGACGGCCAACGTCGTCCTCGGGATATTGGGAGTCTGGCTCGGCTACGCGCTCTCCCGGTGGGTGTGAGGAGGGATCGATGACGCTTCCGGAGGTTCGATGACGCTGCCCGAAGAAGGACGGCTGCTGCGCATCTTCATCGGCGAGGATGACAAGCACGAGGGGCAGCCGCTGTATGAGTGGATCGTTCACACGGCGCGGAAGGAGGGCCTCGCCGGTGCGACCGTGCTGCGTGGCATGGAGGGTTTCGGAGCCAGCAGCCGCTTGCATACGGCGAAGATCCTGCGTCTGTCGCAGGACCTTCCGGTGGTCATCGAGATCGTCGACACGGTGGAGAGAATCGACGCCTTTCTGCCGCAGATCGACCACGCCATCCGCGAGGGGCTCGCCACGGTCGAGAAGGTGACGATTCGTTTCTATCGTACGGACACGCCGGCTTAGAGCGCTCGGAGGCCGGGCCGCCGAGTGGTGTACGGGGACTGCCCGGCGAACCGCCCGGCGAGCGTGTGAGCAGATCCGGGCCCCTTCGTCTCGGCGAATCGGAGAGAGGCTCGGGTCTCTGGTGCGGGGTTTCTACGCCGCGTCGGCTCGGTTGCCGAACTTCCGCAGCAAGGGCAGGTAGTTTGCGGCGAGCAGAATCACCGCTGCTGGTGTGAGCCAGAGGTTGCCAACGCTGAGGTCGGAGGGCCGGAGCTCCATGGTCGCGATCCAACAGGCCCACAGGGTCGTGTCCGCGGCGGCTCCCAGGGCGACGGCGGCGCGTTGGCGGCCGCGTCGGAACAGGCGCGGGACTCGGGTGGCCGTGAGGACGGCGAGGGCCATCAGCACGGCCAGGCCGGCTCGGAAGTAGGCAGTATCGAGCTCGGCGGTGGTACGCCGCATCTCCAACGCCACGAGCCCCGCGGCAGCGACGGTCAGGTAGATACGCAGCAGCCAGATGATCTTCCGTGGCGCGATGAGGTCGCGGACGATGCGGTCCTGGTAGCGGGTCAGATAGGTGCGACGGAAGGCACGGCGGGCGGCCCTGGGGTTGCCGAGGTTCTTCACCGCCTCTTCGGATGCGGCTTCTTCGGTCTGGCCGCGGGACATGCCGTCTTCGACGGCGTCGTGGAAATGGGCGGTGATCTCTTCGAGGACGCGTCGTTGGGACTCGTCCGAGAGGCCGTCGGTGGCGATCCGAATCCACTGCGACAGGTAGCGGTACTCGGGCCAGGCGCGGAACTTCCGGGTCGCCGGGGAGGCTCCCATCAGGTGGCCTCCAGAATCGTGTCGACGGCGCCGGAAAGGAGGCGCCACTCGCGGACGTGAGTCTCCAGGGCCTTCGCCCCGGCCTGGGTGAGGCGATAGTAGCGTCGCCGCCGGCCGTCCTTGGTCCTTTCGAACGAACGGATAAGCCCCTTCTTTTCCTGCGCGTGCAGGGCCGGGTAGAGGCTGCCTTCCTTGAAGTCGAGCACGCCGTTCGAGCGCACCTTGATCTCGCGCGCGATCGCGTAGCCGTGCCGGTCACCCTCGCGGAGAACCTGCAAGATGAGCACGGGGAGCGTGCCTTTGAGATTCATCGAGCGGCCTCCGGTCGATACATCGAAGTTCGAGGCAATGATGCATTGGAATTCGATGCATGTCAACGGGGAACGGAAGTCGGCCCGCGGCCGGTCCCGACGGCTGACTTCGGTGGCATCAGGTAGCGGCGCTTGGCGCGCCGTCGACCTCAGCTCGGTAGTATCGGGCCATGAAAGCGATCATGTTGGAGCGGACGGGTCGGCCGGAGGTCCTGGCCGAGAAGCAGGTCGATGTGCCGGAGCCCGGGCCGGACGAGGTACGCATCGCGGTGCGCGCCGCGGGGGTCAACTTCGCCGATCTGTTGCAGCGGCTCGGGCTCTACGGAGGCGCGCCGCCGTTTCCCTACATCCCCGGCTTCGAGGTTGCCGGCGAGGTCGAGGCGGTGGGCGATGGGGTGGAGGACTTCGACATCGGCGCCCGGGTTGTCGCGTTGACCCGCTTCGGCGGCTACGCGGAGAAGGCCTGCGCGCCGGCCGCGGTGACGCTGGAGCTTCCCGATGCGGTGGGCTTGGAAGAGGCGGCGGCGCTTCCGGTCAACTACCTGACCGCCTGGGTCTGCATGTTCACGATGGGCAATCTGCGGGCAGGGGAGCGGGTCTTGATTCACGCGGCGGCGGGTGGTGTGGGAACGGCCGCCGTGCAGTTGGCGCGGGTCACGGGCGCCGAGATATACGCCACCGTCGGATCCGACGAGAAGGCCCACTTCGTCCGCGGGCTGGGCGCGCAGCATCCGATCAACTACAAGACGGTCGACTTCGCCGAGGCGATCCGCTCGCAGGTCGGGAGGCGAAACATCGACCTCGTCCTCGACGGCGTCGGCGCCGAGACCCTGCGCAAAGGGTACGACCTGCTGGCTCCGCTCGGGCGTTTGGTCTCCTTCGGTCTGTCCGAGGCGGTTTCGGGGCCGGGGCGAAGCGTGCCGAGGTCTTTGCTGGCGTGGTGGCGGACGCCGCGCTTCGATCCCGTCAACATGATCGGACGCAACGTCGGTGTGTTCGGCTTTCACCTTGCCCACCTCGAGCGCAGGAAGGAGCTCGTCGCCGAGGCTTTCGCCGACGTGCTGCGCCTCGTGGTCGAGGGCGAGATCCGGCCGATCATTGCCCGTACGTTCCCGTTGACCGCTGAGGGTGCGGCCGCGGCGCACCGCTACATGCACGAGCGTCGGAACATCGGCAAGGTCATTCTCACGAGCTGAAACCGGGCACTACGCCGGCGCATGCCTCGAGGAGGCACACTCATGAGTTCGCAGCCGGCCGCTCTGCGGACAGGTCTCGTTCGGTCTCGTCGTGCCTTGGTTTTCAAAGGGCGGACGATTAGCGTGGAAGCGTGGGGGCACGGTGCCGCCGCGAATCGCAGACCCGAGGAGGAGCGATGCACCGGTACGACGGAGACCATTCAACGTGGAGCAGGCGCCTCGCCTGCGGGCTGGTGCTCGCGCTTCTCGGCGTCGGCGTCCTCGGCGCGTCGCCCGCTGCCCACGCCCAGGAGCAGGACGTCGATCTGAGCACGACCCTGGGCCGTGGCCGCGCCTGCACGCAGTGGTTTTACGCGCAGGAGTTCGACAAGATCGAGGCGCTCGGCTTCAACGAGGCGATGCAAGAGGCGCTGCCCACGATGGGCGGGTTGTCCGGATTCTGGCAGGCGGTGAACACGCAGCTCGGCGCCGAGACCTCGATCGTCGACGAGACAGAGTCGCAGCAGCAAGGGCTCGACGTCTTCGTGCGCACGGCGATGTTCGAGAAGTATCCGGGCGAGATCATCGTCCAGTGGGTCTTTGAACCCGACGGCGCCATCGCGGGTATGGCGATCCGACCGAAGGCGCAAGGGAGCTGACCGGACCCGGCGCTTGCGAAAGGCAGTCGAGGGCGCCGGCGGGCCTCGGGGCAGCGGCCGGGCCGCTGCGCGAGTGGCAAGCGAGGGGGTGTCGGACAGGCCCGTCCGGAAGCTTGAAATCGGACGTCGCGGTCCGCAATAAATCGGTTCCGGTGGTAGCATTCAGGGCGTATCGCCGAATTCGCCATCGCTTGGATCCGCAACTTCCCGGATCCGCCATCTCCGCGTGGAGGTCGACTCCGTCATGTCCGATCAGGTCTATCCCGTACCTTCCGGCCTTGCCGAAGCCTCGTGGTGTGACAACGACACGTACGAGGACATGTATCGGCGCTCCATCGACGACCCGGAGGGCTTCTGGGCCGAGCACGGCCGCCGCATCGATTGGATCAAGCCGTTCTCGAAGGTAAAGGACGTCAGCTTCGACGCCCCCGACGTCCACATCCGCTGGTTCGAGGACGGCACGCTGAACGCCTCGGTCAACTGCCTCGACCGCCATCTCGAGACGCGGGGCGACCAAGTCGCGCTGCTTTGGGAAGGTGACGATCCGGGCGAGAGCAAGGCGCTCACCTACCGCGAGCTGCACGCGGAGGTATGCAAGTTCGCCAACGTGCTCAAGTCGCTCGGCACCAGGAAGGGCGACCGGGTAACGATCTACCTGCCGATGATCCTGGAGCTGCCGGTGGCGATGCTGGCGTGCGCTCGCATCGGCGCGATCCACTCGGTCGTGTTCGGGGGATTCTCTCCCGACTCTCTGTCGGGACGCATCCAGGACTGCGACTCGAACATGATCATCACCGCCGACGAAGGGCTGCGGGGTACCAAGGCGGTCCCGCTGAAGGCCAACGTCGACAAGGCGCTGGAGTCGTGTCCGACGATCGAGCATTGCATCGTGGTCAAGCGCACCGGAGGCGAGATCGCGTGGAACGAGTGCGATCGCTGGTATCACGAGTTGATGGAGGGCGCCGACACCGAGTGCGACGCCGAAGAAATGGGTGCCGAGGACCCGTTGTTCATCCTGTATACCTCCGGCTCGACCGGTAAGCCGAAGGGGGTGTTGCACACCACCGGTGGCTACATGGTGTACGCGTCGATGACGCACCAGTACGTGTTCGACTACCACGACGGCGACGTCTACTGGTGCACAGCCGACATCGGTTGGGTGACGGGACACAGCTACATCGTCTACGGGCCGCTGGCGAACGGCGCCATCTCGATGATGTTCGAGGGCGTCCCCACCTATCCGGACGCTTCGAGATTCTGGGAGGTCTGCGACAAGCACGGGGTCAACATCTTCTATACGGCGCCCACGGCGATCCGCGCCCTGATGCGGCAGGGTGAATCGTTTGTCGAGAAGACCGAGCGCAGCACCCTGAAGCTGCTCGGAACGGTCGGCGAGCCGATCAATCCCGAGGCATGGAAGTGGTATTACGAGGTCGTCGGGGACTCCCGCTGCCCGATCGTCGACACCTGGTGGCAGACCGAGACCGGCGGCATCCTGATCACGCCGCTTCCCGGTGCCACCGCGCTCAAGCCGGGCTCCGCGACGCGGCCGTTTTTCGGCGTATCGCCGGCGCTCGTCGACGCCGACGGGCATCCACTCGACGGCGCGGTTTCGGGCAATCTGTGCTTGACCGACGCCTGGCCCGGGATGATGCGGACGCTCTATCGCAACCACGACCGGTTCATCGAGACGTACTTCTCGACCTATCCGGGCAAGTACTTCACCGGCGACGGATGCCGGCGGGACGAGGACGGCTACTACTGGATCACCGGCCGGGTCGACGACGTGATCAACGTCTCCGGCCACCGGATGGGCACGGCCGAGGTCGAGTCGGCGCTGGTTGCCCACGCCAAGGTTGCCGAAGCCGCCGTCGTCGGGTTTCCGCACGACATCAAGGGGCAGGGGATCTATGCGTACGTCACCCTGAACGCCGGGGAGACGCCGGATGAGGAGCTGCAAAAGGAGCTGGTGGGCTGGGTACGCACCGAGATCGGTCCGATCGCCTCGCCGGACGTCATCCAGTTCGCCCCCGGTTTGCCGAAGACGAGGTCGGGGAAGATCATGCGCCGCATCCTCCGCAAGGTGGCCGAGAACGACGTCTCGAGCCTGGGAGACACGTCCACCCTGGCCGATCCTTCGGTGGTCGACGACCTCATCGAGAATCGCGCCGCGAACAAGTAGCAGGCGATGCTACTGGTCCTTGCGCTGGCCGAAGATGTACTGGATGCCGAAGGCGAAGCCGCGGTTGAACGTCTGCTTGCCCGCGACATGCTGCACGTAGGCGGCGTTCCAGGCGAAGCTCCGCGTCAGAGCCCTGCCGCCGCCCAGGGCCACGGAGAAGACGTTGAACTCCTGGTTGAAGTTCACCAGTAGCTGAGGGGCGGCCACCAGGAAGAAGCCCTTCGGCAGGATGTGGATTGTCCGAACCGACAGCTCCAAGCTGCGGAGCCTGTCGTCCGGATCGTCTCCGCCTCCCAGGCTGCCGAACGAGTGCAGATAGCGAGCGGTGACGTACACCGGGAAGACGTCGGTGGGATTGAAGACGAGCGCCGCGGTCGGTGAAAGAACCCATGCGTCGGCGCCCGTCCCCTTCTTCGGGTCGCCGGACGGTGCGAGCACCTCGACGAGCAGGGCAGAGGTGGTCACCCTGCGCTCCAGGTTCTCGTGTGTGACGATGCCCCAGCCGAGCAAGATGTCGCCCACACCCGCGGGTCCTTCGGCGTCCGGGAAACTGAAGTCGCGAATCGGGACGTCGGCCCAGAAACCGGTCCAGCTATTGACGGCCCAGAAGCCCCCGACCTTGTGCTGGTAGGCGCGGACTTCCCGCGGCAGGAAATTGGCGCCGAACGTGTAGTCGACGTGATTCACCATCACGGTGGGGTCGAGGAACCGCTTGACGTCCTCTGTGCTCACATCCTGCGCCGCCGCGATCGCCGGGGCGGCGAACGAGATGACGGCAGCAGCAACGCACAGGGACCATCGTCGCCGGGCCAGCGCGGGGGTGGGCTCCCGCACGGGGGTGGGCTCCCGCGCGGGCGTGGGCCCCAGAGCGGGGGTGGGCTCCCGCACGGGCGTGGGCCCCAGCACGGGCGTGGGCTCCCGCACGGGCGTGGGCCCCAGCGCGGGTGTGGGTTCCCGCACCGGTCTGGGAACCAGCGGAGGGTGCACGAAACCGGCGTGAGGGCCGCGGTGCGAGATCACCGCGTCGGCAGCCGTGTTCCCGGGGAGCTCAGCCCTGGTCTCGGGCCAACAGGACGAGCTCTTCCGTTCCTTCCTGTTCGCCGAGGCCGGTGATCACCTCCGCGATCGCTGCAACAGCCTCCGGTCCGGGGATGCGGCCGAGGTTGCGGATCGCGGCACGGCGCAGGTCATCGGGGGCGGCGGCATCCAGGGCGATCGAGCTCAAGGGGGCGACGGCCGAGGGGTCGCCGATTCCGCCCAGTGCATCGATGGCGTTCTTGCTGACCATGCCGGAGTTCGACGAGGCGAGCTCGGCGATCGCCGGGATGGCCGTCACGCTGGCGGCGCGCTCCAACTCGACCAGGACGGTGTTCTTCGCGATATCGGAGCCGGACTGCAAGGCGCCGATGAACGCGGTCTCGGCGTGATCTTCGCCGAGCTGGCCGAGGGCGTCGACGACGCGGCCGCGGACACCCTGGTCTGCATCGCTGAGGGCGGCCGTCAGGGCGGGGACGGCCTGCGGATCGCCGATACGTCCGAGGATCAGGGCGCAGTACTGGCGCACTTTGGCCGACTCGTCGTTGGCGAGGTGGTCGGTCAGCTTCGGGATCGAAGCCGCGACCTCGATTTCTGCCTGATTCTCGGCGTAGGTACGATCCGACAGCGGGTCGTCGAGGCGAACCTGCTCGATCAGGTCGTCGAGGGCGCCGCCGCCGCCTCCGGAGCAGCCGACGGCAAGCACGGCAAGGACACAAACCAAGGCGATGCGACGCAACATGATGAACTCCTCCATGCTGAAGGATGCGAGTGGAGTCGAGGGCCTACGAATTTGAGGGGAGCGACCGGCGCGCCTCGCTACGTCTCTCAGTACTTTTCCTGCAGTCGCTGGACGACAACCGTTACCAGAGGGTCGAGAGTCGCGCCCGAGACCCTCCAGCCCGCGTCGCTGCGACGAAGGTCCACAGCGATGGTCTCGGATGTTTCGTCGGCCGATGTCTTGGTCACCATGACGCGGGCCGTATCCCCGTCGATCTCCGCGGGTGTGGCGTCGTAGATGAAGTCGGCCGGGCGAGTTTCGCGAAACAATCCCCATAACAGCGACTCGATCGAATCCTCGAGAAAGGACTCCCTCCCGCTACTGTCTACCACGACGATCTGCTCCTCAACCCTGTCGGCGAGTCCTTCGATGTCCAGCAACTGGACGGCGGTGTCGGGATCGCCGCCGCTGACCGCCCGGATATACGAAAGAGCGACGATTTCGGGCTCGTCGGGAGGGCCGCAAGCAGCGCCGGCGAATAGAAGAAAAACGGCGAGGAAGGGCGGGAGCGCCCGAATTCGGGTCTTCATCGGTCCACGTCGATGTCGGGGAGAGAGACAGCACCGAAAGTTTAGCATGGGGCACCCTCCGCGCGGTCAGCGTGCCCGCTCGGTATCCATCGGGAGCTCGACGAGCGCACGGCTGTAGGCGACCCGGCCGGCGACGATCGTCAGCAGGGCCTCGGCGCGCAGTAGCGCACCGGCGTCGCCGCGTACCGGGTCTTCGCTCCAAACGACCAGGTCGGCGGGATCCCCGGACTGCATTCCCGCAGCGTCGTCGGTCGGATCGGCGAACAGGGCCCGCAGCAACCGTTCCCGTGGCAGGGCCTGGTCGGGATTCCAGCCGCCGGCCGGGTATCCCTCGGCGTCCTGACGGGTGGTAGCCGCAGCCACGGCGGCAAGGGGTCGGAGAGGGTATGCAGGAGCGTCCGACGCCAGCCGGATCGTGGGGCCGAGGGCGGCGATGTCCGCCCAGGCGTGGGCGCGCCGCGCCCGCCCAGGTCCGAGGAGAGAATCCAGGCCGTAGATGTCACGGGAAAACCTCGCCGCGGCGATGGCGACGTCGACACCGGTGTCGGCGGAGACGCCGCCAGAAGGGAGGAGGTCGAAACCGACGATCATGCCGCCCCCGGGAGCCGTTCCGACGGCCTCGAGAGCGCGGGCGACGGCAGCATCTCCGGATGCTTGAAGGTGGAGGGGAAGGGAAGAGGCGGCGGCTACGCGCCCCGCCTCGGCGAGCTCGGTTGGGGACAGCAAGAGCGCGCCGCCGGCGCTCTCGCCGGCTTCCTCGAGTGCCGCCAGACCCGCGGTGAGCGGGCCGTCGAGACGGGCACCGACCGCGATGATACGGACGAGCGCGCTCTCGTCGAGGCGGCGCTGTACACTCCCCGCCTCCAGGGTTCCGACGGCGGCGGGGTGCAGGCGAACGTCGACACGCAGGGGTAACAGGCCGCGGAATTCCAGTTCGAGCAGGATCTCGACGGCCCCGAGGTCCAGCGGCGATGTCGCCGCGCGCGTGATACCGCCCGCCGCGGCGAAACGGGCGCCGTCGGCGAACCAGGTGCCGCGTTGTTCGGCGTCGCCGGCGATCACGTCGACCAGAGCTTCGAATTGATCGCCCGTGAGGATCCCGGTAGCCGCCGAGCCCCCGGATGTATTCAGGGCGCGGAGGGCCGCCCCGTTTACCCAGGCCATGAGCCCGCTGCGATGCACCAGAGCGACCGGTTGGTCGAGCCCGAGCGCGTCGAGATCGGCAACGCTCGGGAGCGCCGGCGTCGACCAGTCGTTCTGATCCCAGCCCCAACCCACGACCCAACCTTCCGTGGCGGAAGCCTCCCCGGCGGCGTTCCGCACCATCGCCTGCACCTCGGCGATCGACGAGGCTCGGCGCAGGTCCGGGTCGGCGGCGCCCCAACGGCCGAGGGCTTCCAGGTCGACCCAGGCGTCGAACCCCCCGGGCAGCACGACGCTGTCCTCGAGCGGCATCTGCTGGGTGTACGCTCCGGCGAGCTGCAGCACTTCGGCATCGGTGCCGAGGGCGATAATCGAGTCGCCACGTATGGCGAGTGCTTCGACCGGCTCGCTGCCGTTCCCGAGGGGATAGATCACACCGCCGGTGAGCAGCAGGTCAGGATCGTTCGACGGGGCGCGGGCGCAGGCGTTCGCGAGCGCGACGCAGCCAACGACCGCGACGCAAGTAGTCGCTGTTTTCCGCATCCGCGCAGTTTACCAGGGCTCCCTGTGGCCTGATTGACAGCGACGGTCACCGTCACTACTTTCTCTGCCATGCCCCGAACCGGCACACCAACCCCTCGAACAACCCTCTTGCGAACGGCGCTTCTGGCGACGGTGCTTGCGCTGCCCACCGTTGCGGCACCGCATTCGCCCGCGCCTTCGCCGACCGCGAATCAAGAAACCGACCCGTTCCAGCAGTTGCGGCCGTTGGTGCAGTTCGACGACCTGCGGGCGCTGCGGGCGTTCTTCGAGCGCGTGGACGTCAGCGGCGTCGCCACCGGCGTGTCGCGGTCGGCGTCCGCGGTGCCCTTGACGATGGACGCGGCGCTCTCGGCCATGCCGACCGACTGGGAGGCGCCGCTTCTGTTCGTGCAAGGAGCGATACGTCACGTTCCCTACAGCGGAAGCGTGCGGGGCGCCCGTGGCACCCTCGAAGCGGGCTCGGGGAACGCACTCGATCAGGCTCTCCTGCTGCAACGCCTGCTGGAAGCCAGGGGGGTGCCCGCGCGCCTCGTGCGCGGCCGGTTGCGATGGGAAGACGCCGCCCTGCTGGCCGTCGGAACGCCGTCGCCGGAGGCTCCGCGGAACGACGACCCCTGGCCGCGATGGCTCGAGGCCGCCGCCGATCACTGGTGGGTGCAGGCGCAGGCCGACGACGGCTGGGTCGATCTCGACCCGTCGTTTCCTTCGTCGCTACCCGGTGAGACGCCCGGTACGGACCCTGCCGTACAGGAGCGAGTGCCGGAGGGGCTCAGGGCCGCGGTCGACGTTTCTCTGCGCCGAGGCGACCTGGTGCTCGCGGAGGTGACGCTGCCGGCGGACGCCGTCGTGGGGCAGAGCATCGACCTGAGCTTCACCGCCCGCTCCGAGCGGGTCGTAGCCTTGTGGGATTCGTCGGAGCGTGCCGCCCGCAGATTCGGGTACTCCGCCTACGATCTGGCGAGGGCGCTCGGGTGGACCCGTACGAAGCTCGCCCGCAGCAGCCCACGCCCCTCCGCCTTCCAGAGAATCCTCTTGGATCCCGAGGCCGGCCCGTGGATCGCACGCCTGGAGGTCCCGGGAAGGACGATCGAAGCGGGGCCGTTCGAGCGCTCCGATCTGGACTCTCTCGAGCTGCAGATCAGCGTCCGGGCGCCGCTGGTTCCGGCTCACGTACTGCGGGCTCCCTGGGGCGGAGGCGCCGACGGTCGCCTGTCGGTCGTCCTCGCCGCCGGGCGTGTCTCGGACGCGCGACTGGCCCTGGAGGCGGAGCCGTTCTATCGATCGATCAACCGCCTCGCGACCCTCGAACAGGAGGCGCGTAGCGCCATGACACCGCCGGTCCAGTACCGCAGCGCCTCCGACAGCCTCGGCGCCGGCGCCCGCGACGGGTGGGACGCGTTCTCCCGTCATGCGCCCCGCGTGCTCGGGTGGGCGGTATTGCAGGGCGTCGACAGGGTCTCGGAGGCCAGCCCCTCGGGACGGGTCATCCGGCAGGGGTTGCGCCTGGCGGCGGTGCGCTGGCGCCCGGTAGCGGGCTCCGGCAGCGGGTCGATGGAGATCCGGCTCAGCGACCCGGTGACCATCGGTGCGCTTCGAGGCCAGGCGTCCGCCGCGTCCCTGCGCGCCGCCAACGGCGTGCTGCAGTCTGCGGTCGTCAGCCAGGTGCTCAACCGAGTCGCCGAGAGAGCGCCGGAAACCGCGTTCGACGTCACGCTGCGTGCCATCGGCACCCGGCGCCCGCTGGCGGCGTACCGCGATACGGCCCAGCTGCCGACCACGTGGCCGGAGGCCGTACGGGCACAGGCGTCCGCCAGCCTCCGTTTCGGCTACGCCGTGTTGGCACCGGAGACACTCGATGACGGCGCCCCCGGCTGGTGGCACGTGGGGATCTTCGATGGCGAGACGCTCGGCTGGGTTCCGGCGGCGCAAGGAGCCTGGCACGGGCGGGTAGACATGGATGCGCCGGTGCGGATCGATGACCTGGAGTCGCTGCTCGCATCGCTGCCGGCGCTTCACCGGGCCTTCCGGTGGCTCGCCGATCTCCCCGGGAGCGGCGCGATGGCGCTGTCGTCGGTCCCGGCGGCGGCGTGTGCCTCGGCCGCGGTTGCCGCCGAGGTCATGGGGGCGAGCGCGGAGGACCCGTGGCCACGGCCGGATGTTCCGGCCCTCTGCGGTCGCTGACCCGATCGCGCGAAAGAGGTTCAGGCGGGCGACGGCTCCGCCAGGCCGATGCGGCGGGCCGCGGAACTCAGGTTGCGGAACTCAGGTTGTCGTCGAGCTTCCGTGGGTCGCCGCGAGGTGAACGCAAAGAGCTGCCGACGTGCGCACACCGCGATGCAGGGCGTCCAGGTCCATGCGCTCGTCGGGGGCGTGGTGGTGCATGTCGGGCGGGCCGTACGGGACGATGACACTGGGGACGCCGAGCTCCCGGGTCAGGACGAAGTCCGGCGTCGTGCCCCCCAGGCGGGGCTGCACGAAGGACGGTCGTTCCCAGGCAACATCGACCGCCCTCCGGATCGGGGGAACGTACGACGATTCGAGCGGCGTCCGGGAAGGGGGAACGGCCGCCCGGCGCGTAGCTTTCAGCCCGGCGTCGGCCAGAAACGAGCGCAGCCGCTCGAAAACGTCGTCGGGATCCTGCTCGGCGACCAGCCGTACGTCGAGCTTCGCCGATGCCCGGTGCGGGACGACGGTCTTCATTCCGGGTCCGGAGTAGCCGCAGCGGATGCCGGCGATGTTCAGATTCGGCTCGAACATCACGCGGTGCCAGGGATTCGAGCCCGCGGGAGAAAAGCCGGGCTGCAGCGAGAAGGGTGGAAGGCGGTCGGCCGCTGCGAGCTCGGCGGCGGTGGGTGCCAGCACGTCACGGTAGAACCCGGGGACCGCGACGCGGTCGTCGGCGCCCCACAGGGACGCGAGCCCCCGTGCCAGCGTGCGCCCGGGTGCCGGCGTTATGCCGCCGGAGGAGCCCGAGTGCATGTCGCGCGAGGCGCCCCGTACCTCGACGTCGAGATACAGCAATCCGCGCACGCCGAGGATGACCAGGGGGTGACCGTCGGGGTGGTACGGACCGTCGGCGGTGACGGCGACGTCGCAGTCGAGTCGGTGTTTCTGCCGGGCCACGAGTGCCGGTAGGCTCGGGCTGCCGCTTTCTTCTTCGCCCTCGATGAGAAGCTTCACACCGACCGGGCAGCCGGTCGTTTCACGTAGCGCCTGAACGGCGTAGATATGTGCCAGGAACTGGCCCTTGTTGTCGCCCGCACCGCGGCCATAGACGGCGCCTTCGCGCACCGTCGGCTCGAACGGCGGGGAGTGCCACGCGTCGACGGGATCCGCCGGCTGCACGTCGTAATGGCCATAGAAGAGAACGACGGGTGCGCCCTGCGGGCCTTCGATCTCGGCGAAGACGACCGGCATTCCGGCGGTCTCCCAGACCTCCGACGAGAAGCCCGCATCCGCGCATAGCCCGGCGACCGCCCGCGCGGCGGCCTCAGCGGCAGTGCGGTCGCCGGAAACGCTCGGTATGGCGATCAGGTTCCGCAACTCGTCGACCACGCGCGGCTGCAGCGCGGCGATGCGATCGAACACCTCGCCTGTATCGGGATCCACGTTCGCCATGCGCGTTTCCTTACCGTCGGTGCGCTGTCCCGGTAGAATGACACGAGAGCGCACGACTGACGACTTGCGGCAGAGCCACCACCTCGGCACCAGGCCGCGGAGAAACCGATGTTGGATCTCATGGGCAAACGAACACGACTTCCGGCGGCCGTATCGGCGGCCCTTCTTGTCGCCCTGGTCGCGCCGGCATCTGCCTCGCCCGCGGTCGGTGTACAGGAAGAGTTTCCGACGATGGCCGGGGAGGCGCGCCGCTACTACGAGAACCAGATCGAGGACTGGACAGACGGTCCGGCCGAGATGCTCATGACCGTGGACGAGCGGGAGATCTGGGGATCGCTGGAGGACATCGGTCAGAAGGAGCGATTCATCGAGTGGTTCTGGGCCCGGCGGGATCCGGACGGCCGCGCGATGGGCAACGCCTTCCAGGAGGAGTTTTACGAGAACATCGCCTTCGCGAACGAGCGTTTCCGCGGTTTTCCGCGCGGCTGGAAGTCCGACCGGGGGAGGGTGCGCGGTTTGCTCGGACGACCCGACGGAACCAGCCGCCAGACCTGGGGCATGATATTCGGCGGCGGTAACGGTCCGGATTTCGAGGTTTGGAGCTACAGCAACCTGGGCAACAACCGGGCGTTCCAGGCTTCCGGGGGCGAGTTCCTCGTCTATTTCGTCGAGACCCGGATCGGCCAGTACGAGATCTACGACTACCGCTGGGGGCCGGGTGTATGGGACCGCAATATCCGGTTGGCGTTCGAGATCGTCATCGAAGCGAGCATCATCGACCCGATCATGGAGTTCGAGGCCGGCGAAGCCAGGGGCGACTTCGTTCGTGAGATCACCGAGGGGACCCTCCCGGTAGAGGTCCCGGTCGACATCTGGGCGGACCTCGGCGCCGGCGGAATGGTTTCGGCGCCGGTTCAGATCAAGCTCGGTGATCTGCTCTTCCAGCCAGACGGCGATTTCTTTGTCGCGCGGCTGGACGCGACGTTGCAGGTGGAGCCCGCCTCCGGAGGATCGTCCAGCTCCGCCTCCGCGGCGTGGGAGGTCCGCCTTGCGGAGCAGGACCTGCTCGAGCTGGGCAACGGATCGTTCGTCACCGCGATCACGACCGAAGCGGCCGCCGGCGCCAGCGAGCTCTCGCTGGTTGTCTCGCACCCGCTCGCAGCCAGCGACGCCGAGTGGACGCAGACCGTTCAGGTCGGCGATGCGCCCGGCGCCTCGATCGTCGTCGGCAAGACCGTGCTGCCGCTCAGCTCGACGGACCCGTCGTCGGTCGCCATCCTGATGGCCGCTGACGAGAGCTTCGAACCGGGCGGCGCCCTGGCGCTGGGCGCCTGGATTCGCGGAGAGGCAGGGGATCCCGACGCCCTGTCCATCCAGCTGGAAGCCGCCGACGGAGCGGCACATGTGCTGGAAATCGAAGAGGTCAGCTGGCTGCAGGGAGCGGCGGGGCCGCTGACGGCGACGGCGCGAATCCCGCAGCTGGAAGCCGGTGAGTACGTGCTGCGGGTCGATTTCGGCGCCGGCCGCGACGCCGCCTCGACCAACGTGCAGATTGGCGGGTGACCCGGACGTAGAGGCGATCCGGGGCCGGCTCGGCGGCGATCGGCCGGTCGATTGTTGGCCGCTTCGAACCCGTGCTAGTGTCCCGTCAGAGGCGGGTCACTCGAAGCTCCGCCGAGCTTTCGGCGCCCGCCGCGGGACGAGTGTTCGGGGTTTCCCCTGTCTCCGTACAACCCAGAGCCATGCGACTGAGCAGCGATCAAATCGAGGTCATCGCGAACCGGATCGTTCGCGGCCTTGCCAAGCGCGACTTCTTCGACGTCGACGACGCCGACGAGATCGAGGCAATGGTGCAGGAAGTGATCACCGACGAGCTGCGCGTGGAAGACAAGCTCAACGACGAGGTGCGCGAGCTGATGCGGGAGCACATGGCGCGCATCCGGCGCGCCGACGTCGAGTACCACGAGATGTTCAAGGTCATCAAAGCGCGGCTCGCGAAGGAACGGGACATCATCCTCTGAAATGCGGCTATCTCGGGCGAAGATCAACTACCTTTCCAAGCTGGTCGTTGACGCACTCGACGAGGACCTCGGCGTCCGCCTGCGGAAGGACGTCAACGCGACCCGTCTCGAGGTGGTGAAGATCATCACCGAAGAGGTCAAGCGGGACGCGATGGTCGACGAGATCGTCCGCCAGAAGATCGCCTCGCAGAAACGCGACTTCCCCGAGGGAGGGCGAGAGTGGGAGATCCTCTACAAGCAGTACTACAACGAGGAAATCGAGAAGCATCGCCCGCCGCGCGAATGAGGCCCGCGCGGGCGGCGCTTACCTGACCGATGTCCGCCCGCACGATCATCCGCGCCGCCATGGTCGGCATCGCCCTGCTGGTCGTCGTCGTTGTCGTGACGTCGTGGGAGGGACGCCCCGAGCTGCCGGTTGAAGAGGAGCTCGACGGCGCGGTGACGCCGGACGACGAGCCGGATCTCGTCGCCACCACGGAGGGCCTGCGGCACGTCGCCAACGTCAACGGCGTCATCATCTACGAGGTGTCGGCCGCCGAAGCCGTCAGCCGTACGGGGAACCGTTCGGAGTATAGCGGGGGCGTCGAGCTGATCCTCTACGAGCATGAGGGCGGCGAGGTGCGGGTCACGCGCGTCTCCGGCCAGCGCATGTCGCTCATCGAGCGTCCGGTGGCGATCGAAGGGGACGCCTACGAGGAAGTCCGGATCATGGGCGAGGTGCGCGCCATCTTGCCGGACGGCGTCGAGGTCCTCAGCGACGTCATCACCTACAGCGGCGGCGGGCTTTTCACCGACAGCGGCGTGCTTGTCCGCGCCGCTGACCTGGTCCTCGAGGCCAGCACTCTGCACTACGACCCCGAATACCAGGAAGGGCTGCTGACCGGCTCTCACCCCGACTCGCTGCGGCCGGAGCTCAACGGCCCGGTGAGACTGTGGTCGGAAGCGGCAGACGGGGCCGGACCGAGGCGTGGTGCCGGTGCCCTGCAGGTGGACGGATGGGCCGGGGACATGCTCTTCAACCTGCGGGACTCCGAGCTGGTCTTGCGCGACGGGCCGAGCTTGTCGCTCGAGGAGGCGTTGCTGAGCGGCTGGGAGATCGCCCTCGGGCTCGATCAGGTAGGCGGCCGCGTCGACTCGATGCTGGCGCGCGTCGACGCCCGGGCGGCGTGGTTGGGGGCGACGGCGCCGGGCGATCACGTGGTCTCAGGCGATCTCATCTCCGTCCAGTTGGTCGATGAGACACCCGATGGGCTGCAGGTCACCCACGATGTCGAGGCCGGCGGCCCGCGCCCGCGTTTCCAGCTGGGCGACTCGGGCGAGCTGCGGGCCGATCGTTTCGACCTCGGTTTCGGCGAGGCTGCGGCGATCGAGGCCACGGGACAGGCATATTTCTTTCCGAGCGCGAATGACGCCCGCCTCGAGCACATCGGCGCCGAGCGTCTCACCGCCGGTGGCGGCGAGCTCGACGAGTTGACCGCGAGCGGCGACGTCGAGGTGCTTCTCGCGGGCGAAGAAGGCGCGATGGCGTTCCGCGGCCCGCGGGCGGTGTTGGCCTACGGCGACGGTGACATCGCCGCGGCGGAGTGGCCGGAGGGGATCCGTCATGAGGCGGAGGACGGCAGCGAGGTCACTGCCGGACGCGGTTCCCTGGACCCGGATACCGGAAACTGGGTACTCGATGGCGAGCCGCGACCCCGCTTCCGCTCGACCGACTTCGACGTCGAGGCGGGATCGATCGTCCTGCTTCCCAACGGCGGCATCGACCTGTACGAGGAGGTGTCGGCGCAGCTTCGCGGTGATCTGGTAAGCACGATCGGGCCGCTGTTCGGCGGTGCTCCCGAGATCGAGGCGTCGTCCGACGCCCTGCAGGTACGCGATGGGAACCGGCTCACGTTCAGCGGCGACGCCAACATCTGGCAAGGAGTGGGGGACTATCGGATGCGCGCCGACGAGATCCGAGTTCTGGCGCCGTCCAACGAGCTGCGGGCCGGAGGCGACGTGTTCATCAGCCTGGTCGATTCCGGCCGGAACGCCGGTGGGAATGCGGAGCAGCAGGCAGGCGACCGCGAGGACCCGCAGGCCGACGCGGAGGCGGAGCAGGAGGCGGGCGAGGGCGCTGCGTCGACGACAACGGTCGTGATGATCGGTGCCCTGCTCCTGGTGGAAGGGCAGCCGCTCGGCCTGGTGATGTCGGGCGACTCGCTGCTCGAGTTGGTCGAGAGCAGCCGGACGATCGGCGGCGATCGGATCCTGGTCTCGTTCGGGGAAGACGGCGGCTGGGACGCGATGGAGGTCGTCGGCGGTGTCGTCATGCAGGATTCCGCGGGCACCGGGGAGGGGGAGAGACTCGAGTACCGAAGTGACTCCGATTTGATCGTCATTTACGCCGGCGAATCGAAACCGGCCACGTTCCTGCCCGAGGGCGGTATGGAAATCCGCGACGGCGAGGGCCTGCGGCTGAGCTTCGATGGCGACAACCTGCGCGTCAACGCCATGCAGAACGGCACGACGCAGACGGTTCGGCGCGGCGGCTGACGCCGGCCGCTGGCGGGGCGCCCTTACGGCTCACGGCGCGCTCCTTCGGCGGCGCTCATTCCCCACGCCGTGTCACATCCCCCGAGTGAGGTTCTCCAGGCGCTCCCGGAGTGAGATCTCGCCCGGGACCACCTGCCAGCTGACCAGGTCCACGAGGGTCGCCGGCCGGATTGCGGCCCCCGTCCCGAGACGCTCGTTGAACCGCTCCAGGGTTGCCTTCAGTCGCTCATGGTGCACGAACTCCAGTGCGCCGGCGAAACCGAACAGGTGATCGCAGCGGGTGATGCGGCGCTCGAGCCTCGGTGCCGTTGCTTTCAAGGCGCCCAGAAAACAGCGTAGGGTGCTGTCGTCGATCAGGGGCCCCGCCAGCAGGACGAAGTTGAGCGCGCGGCGACCGCTGCGGGCCCGCAATGCGGTGGTCGATCCGGGGAAGGCGATGTTCGTCCAGCGGGCGCCGGGCATACAGCGGCGAACGGCAGCCTGGAACTCTTCCGCTGCGGCGCGGGCGACGAACTGCTGCTCGCCGATGCGATGTCGCGCCTCGAGTGGATCGATCAACGGGCCCCGGGGTCGCCATCGTGGCGGTGGCACGGCCCCGGCCGATCGCGTCCGTCCCGGGCGCCGGTGTGGCGTTGCCGTCCGCGGCATCGGTGCGGTGCGGTTCGTGCGGGAGCGGCGAGCGCGGGCTGCGTGATCATCGTAGGCGGCCCGCCGGTCGGGGTTGCGCAGGACGGCGTACGCCTCGTTCAGCTCGACCATCTTCTCCTCGGCGAGGCCGCGCAGGTCGTCGTCGAGGTTGGCCACCCGATCGGGATGGCAGGCGCGAGCGCGTTCGCGGAACGCCTTGCGGATCTGCCCCGCCGGGGCATCGCGGGGCACGCCGAGCACGGCGTAGTAGTCGGCCTCTGGCTCCAACGTCGAATCCTCGGGTAGCGAACCCCGATCGCGGCGTCTGTCGGAAGGCCTGTGAGGCGGACGAAGCGAGGAGTCTATCGGAGGCTCTGATGATCTGTCAACGGAGCTCATGATAACGGTTCGTGTTTCACGATAATTGATGCATTGTTTTACATACGAAAACTCAGAGTAAGAGCGCTGTAATTTCCTTCAGGCTTCCAAAGCCTGACTTGGAGTGCCTCGATATCACATAGGAAATGAAGCGCAGTTTTCGCGAGCGGGCGTGCCGATTGCCGACATCTTTGGCACGAATCTTGATATGATCATCGACGGGATGACTCGCGGCCTGTCGGTTGATCCCTGTAAGTATTTGCAAATAAAGCACTTGGAGAACTTCCCGGGGCGCCTTTCCTGCATTGACGGTGTTCCCGACACGTTGCTAGGATGGAAGGATGCTCGAGGGTTCAGCGACGGTCACGCCAGTAGAACGCCAATCCGGTGCTGAACACGTGTCCGGATCTCCCGGCACAAGGCTCGCTGTCGATTCCCTGGTAAAGGCGTATCGAGGCCGCCGGGTGGTGGACGGCGTCAGCTTCGACATCGCCCAGGGCGAGGTCGTCGGACTGCTCGGACCGAACGGAGCCGGCAAGACCACGTCGTTCTACATGGTCGTCGGGCTGACGCGTCCGGACGATGGCCACATCAGCGTCGGTGGGGTCGACGTCACCCGTGAGCCCATGTTCGTCCGAGCGCGCCGATACGGCATCTCGTACCTTCCGCAGGAGCCGTCCGTGTTCCGCAAGCTCACCGTCTCGCAGAACCTCCTGGCCATCCTCGAGGGCCTCGGGCTGGACCGGAAGGAGCGGGCGCACCGATGCGAGGTGTTGCTCGAAGACCTCGGCGTGAAGGAGTTGGCGAACAATGCCGCCTATACGTTGTCGGGTGGTGAGCGCCGTCGCGTCGAGATTGCCCGCGCTTTGACGACGGATCCGGCATTCGTTCTCCTGGACGAGCCGTTCACCGGCATCGACCCGATCGCCATCGCCGAGATCCAGAAGATCGTCCGCAAGTTGAAGGACCGCGGTATCGGCGTGCTGATCACCGACCACAACGTTCGCGAGACGCTGCAGATAACCGACCGCGCCTACATCATTCGCGGCGGCAAGATCTTCCGCTCCGGCACTCCCGAAGAGCTGGGGCAGGACAAAGAAACGCGCGAGATTTACCTCGGCCGGAACTTCCGGTTGGACTGAGCATGGCCCTCGAGCAAAAGCTATCTCCGCGTCTGCAGCAACGCCTCGTCATGACTCCGGCGCTGCAGATGGCGATCCGTCTTCTGCAGCTCAACAAGCTCGAGCTCGAAGACGTCCTGCAGCAGGAGATGGTCGAGAACCCGATGCTGGAGGAGCGCGAAGAGCGCGAGGAGGGCGTCGACGCCACCGCGGACCCGGGCGAGGAAGGCGCCGTCGCGAAGGAGTCCGAGGTCGAGGAAGTCGTTCCCGAAGAGGTCGACTCCTTCGACGAGATCAACATGGAGTCCTATTTTCAGGACTACTACGACGCCGGCTCCGGCACCCCCTCGATGTCCGAGGAGCGTCCGGAGTACCAGCTCGAGAACGTTCTGGTGGCGCGCCCGACGATGGAGGAACAGCTCCTCTGGCAGCTCGAGATGAACGATCACTCGTCGCTCGAGATGGAGATCGGTCAGGCGATCCTCGGGAACCTCGACGAGGAGGGGTACCTGACCGCCTCGATCGAGGAGCTGCAGGCGATGGGCGACTGGCCGCAGGAGGCCGTCGAGGCGGCGCTCGACAAGGTACAGCAGCTCGACCCGCCGGGGGTTGCGGCGCGCGACCTGCGCGAATGCCTGCTGCTGCAGCTTCGCCATCTGGAAGCGGCCGACTCGTTGGCGTACCGGATTGTCGACGAGCACCTGGACCTGCTCAAGGCACGCGGACACAGCGAGATTGCCCGGCGTTGTGGAATCCGCCTGAGTGATGTCGAAACCGCCGTGGAGATCATCCAAACGCTCAACCCCAAGCCCGGCGCGGTGTACGCCACCGAGCCGTCGCGCTACATCGTCCCCGACGTCACCGTTATCAAGGATGCCGGCGTGTACCGCGTGGTGTTGAACGAGGACGGGCTTCCCAAGCTGCGGGTCTCCCGGCTGTATCGCCAGATGCTGCGGAAGCGCAAGGAGCTATCGAAGGACGCCGCGGATTACCTGCAGACGAAGCTGAAATCCGCTCTCTGGCTGATCAAATCGTACGGTCAGCGCCAGCGCACGATTCAGCGGGTCGCCGAGAGCATCGTCAAGCATCAGGAGCCGTTTCTCGAAGATGGCGTCGGCGCTCTGCGCCCGATGGTGCTGCGAGACGTCGCGGACGACATCGAGATGCACGAATCGACCGTCTCGCGGGTGGTGAACGGGAAGTTCATGCATACGCCGCAGGGCATCTACGAGATGAAGTTCTTCTTCCACAGTGCTCTGGGACACAGCAGCGGGTCCGACGTTTCGTCGATCTCCGTGAAAGAGAAGATCCGCAAGCTGATCTCCGGCGAGGACGACCGGAAGCCGCTCTCCGACGCCCGCATTGCCACCGCCCTGAAGGACGAGGGGCTGCAGATCGCCCGCCGTACGGTCGCCAAGTACCGCGAGGAGATGGGAATCCCGGCCTCGAAGACGAGACGGGCTCCCCGTTGAGCGACGGGCGCGATTCCTCCTCCGAGAGCGGCGGGATCAGCGTTCGCGAGTTGCTGACCGAGGACGGTCGCCACCTTCAGCTCGAGCTGATCGCCGGAAAGGACGGGCTCGATCGGGAGATCACCTTCCATCGCATCCAGAAGCCCGGATTGGCGATGACAGGGTACGTCGATTTCGTTCGTGGCGGCCGCGTCCAGGTGCTGGGAGAATCGGAGATTCGCTACATCGCCAGCCTCCCGGGAGAGGAGGTGCGCGGCATTCTGTCGCGCCTGTGCGCCCTGCCGATTCCGTGCCTCGCCATCACCAAGAGGCTCGATATTCCGGAGGAGCTCATCGACCTCTGCGACGAGAACCGGCTGCCACTGGTGCGCAGCGATCTGATGTCGTCGACGTTTATCGACCGCCTGACCCTCTACCTCGACAGCCACCTGGCGCCGGGCACGACCGTGCACGGGGTGCTGGTGGACGTCTACGGAGTCGGGGTCCTGATCACCGGGCAGTCGGGCGTCGGCAAGAGCGAGTGCGCCCTCGACCTGATCGTGCGCGGACATCGACTGGTGGCCGACGACATCGTCGAGATTCGCCGCCGGGCTTCGGAGATCCTCATGGGGCGGGGGCCCGAGCTGATCCGGCACCATATGGAATTACGCGGCCTCGGTATACTCAACATCGAGCACCTGTTCGGGGCGGCGTCCGTGCGTGACCGCAAGCGAGTGGAAATCGTCGTCCGGCTGGAGGAGTGGAACGAGGATGTCGAATACGACCGCCTCGGGTTGGACGAGGAGACGCACGAGATCCTCGGGATCGAGCTCCCGTTCATTCGCTTGCCGGTCGCCTCAGGACGCAACCTGTCGAACCTGGTGGAGGTGGCGGTGCGCAACCTGATTCTCAAGTTGACGGGCTACCACCCGGCGGAGGAAGTTACGCGGCGTCTGCAGGAGACGATCGAGAAGCAGGGCTACGTATCTCACGCTGCGGACCGAGACGAAGGCGACCTCGAATAGTGAATCGACAGACCACACTCGTGGTGGTTTCGGGGCTGGGTGGCGCCGGCAAGAGCGCCGCGCTACACGGCCTCGAGGACCTCGGCTACTACTGCATCGACAACTTGCCTCCGGCGCTGATCGAGACCTTCGCGGATATTTGCGATCGCGCCGATCATCTCGACCGGGTGGCCTTGGTGATCGACGCTCGTGCACTGGGCGGCCCGGAAGAGTTCACGCCCGTTTACGAAGTGCTGCGGAAGCGCGGCTCGCCGGTCGAGTTGATGTTCCTCGACGCGGACGACGACGTCCTGATGCAACGGTTCTCGGAGACGCGCCGGCCGCAGAAGTTCGCCGTCAACGGGGACGTGTTGGAAGGCATACGCCGGGAGCGGGAGATGCTCGCCCCCATCCGGGAGCTGGCGGATCGTGTGGTGGACACGAGCCAGTACACGCCCCACGACCTGCGTGATTTCATCTTCGAGCTGTACGGCGCACGCCACGGCGAGCTCGCCAGCGTGCGCGTCGTGAGCTTCGGCTTCCGCTCCGGTTTGCCCAAGAACGCCGACATGGTGTTCGACGTTCGTTTCCTCCCCAACCCCAACTACGTCCCCGAGCTCAAGCCGCTCACCGGAATGGACAATGCCGTTTCGCAGTATGTAGAATCGCGCCCGGAAACCCGCGAATTCCTCGCGCACGTCACCGAATTACTGCGATTCCTGGTGCCCCGGTTGGGGGCCGAGGGGAGGGCCTACCTGACCCTGGCCATCGGCTGCACCGGCGGTCGCCACCGCTCCGTGGCGGTTGCACGCCGTATTACCGACGCTCTCCGCGAGATGGGTTACCAGGTGGGCCTAACGCACAGGGACTTGCCGCCGGCCGAGGGCTCGCCGGCGCCCGTCGAGGAGAAATCATGATCGGCGCGGTCATCGTCACCCATGGACTTCTGGCGCGAGAGATACTGGACGCGGCCCAGCGCATCGTCGGACGGACGGACTCGATCCGCGCCGTCTCGATGGACTGGGACGACGAGGTCTCGGATGCGCGCAAGCAGATCGAAGCGGCCATCAAGGAAGTCGACGGCGGCCGCGGTGTGCTGATTTTCACCGACATGTTCGGCGGCACGCCGACGAACGTGAGCCTCGCTTTTCTGGAGCAGGACGGCGTCGAAATCATCACCGGCGTCAACCTGCCGATGATCATCAAGCTGACCAGCGTGCAGAACAGCGACGGTACCCTCTTGGAGATCGCCCAGGAGCTCCGCGAGCGCGGCCAGAACAGTATCTACGTGGCGAGCGAGATCCTCTCGTCACGCGAAGAGGCCTGACAGGCCAAGACCCATTCAAACCCTCCGCCGGCCGCGAGGGCCACACGGCAGGCAAGCCCCGAGGCAGGAGCGCCGAATCCGATGATCCGCAGGGACCTCGTGATCAAGAACAAGCTCGGACTCCACGCCCGCGCCGCGGCGAAGTTCGTCCGCTGCGCCGGAAAGTTCAAGAGCGTCGTCAAGATCGTCCGCGGCGAGATGCGTGTGGACGGCAAGAGCATCATGGGCGTGCTGCTGCTGGCAGCGCCACAGGGGACGGTGCTCGAGGTCATCGTCGACGGTGCCGATGAAGACGCGGCGATCGACGCCCTGGCCGAGCTGGTCGACGACAAGTTCGGCGAAGATTGATGGTTCCCGAGGACGGCACCCGGCAGGGGATCGGGGTCTCTCCGGGCTTTGCCGTGGGCCCTGCCTACGTTCTCGAGCGCAGCAGAACGCCGGTGACGGAGAAGACGCTGCCGGCGGGGGAGGAGCGGCCTGAGCTCGGCCGGCTGGCGGAGGCGGTCGAGCGGGCTCGGGGTGAGTTGGTCGATCTCAAGGCCCGAGCGGACAAGGCTCTCGGCTCCGGCGTGGCGCAGATCTTCGACGCCCAGATCCTGTTGCTCGAGGATCCGATGTTTCTCGGCGAGGTCGAGCGGCGGGTTCGGGAGCGGCGTCAGAACGCCGAGTGGGCCGTACGCCAGGTCGGCCGCAATCTCAGCAACCGTCTGTCGAGTATTTCCGACGTTTACCTGCGCGAGCGCGGCACGGACGTCGACGACCTCACCGAGCGTTTGCTGCGCGCCCTGCTGGGTGAGGAAGGCCACCGCTTCGACCAGCTCTCCGAAGCCGTCGTCCTGTTCGCCCACGACCTGACGCCTTCCGAGACAGCGGTGCTCGACACCAGCTTGATCCTCGGCTTTGCCACCGATGTCGGCAGCCGCACGAGCCACACGGCGATCGTGGCGCGCTCGTTGGGCATCCCGGCGGTCGTCGGCTTGCACGACATCACCTCGTCGGTGCAGTCCGGCGAGGAGGTCATGATCGACGGCGACGCGGGCGTGATCATCGCCCATCCCGGCGAGAGCGATCTCGAGGACCATCGCACCCAGGGCGCCGAGCGTGCCACCCAGACCGCCGCCTATTTCGCCCAGCGCGAGCTTCCGGCGACGACGACCGACGGGTTCGAGGTCTCGGTACTTGCGAACATCGAGGGCGCCGAAGGGGCCGATGCGGCGCTGGAAAACGGTGGCGAGGGCGTCGGACTCTTCCGCTCGGAATACCTGTATCTGCGCAACCCGGGCGTGCTGCCGACCGAGGAGGAGCACTACCGGGAGTACCGTGCCGCCCTCGAGAAGATGGCGCCGCGGCCGGTCAGCATTCGTACACTCGATATCGGCGGAGAGAAGCTCCTGCCGCGTGATCCCGCCAGCGCGTCGGACAACGGTTCGGAATCGCTCATGGGGTTGCGGGCGCTGCGCTTGGCTCTGCGGGAGCGGGAGATCTTCACCACGCAGCTACGAGGCATGCTTCGCGCCAGTCCGCACGGAGACTTGCGCATCATGTTGCCGTTCGTTTCGGGCCTCGAAGAGCTGCGCGACACGCGCGCTTTGATCGCCACCGTGCACCAGCGGTTGGTCGAAGAAGGGCACGAGGTTGCCGAGACGATCCCCGTCGGCGTCATGCTCGAGGTCCCGGCGGCGGCGATGGCGGTCGATCTGCTGGCCGCGGAGGCCGACTTTCTCGCCATCGGCAGCAATGACCTGATCCAGTATCTGCTGGCAGTCGATCGCACCAACGACGCGGTAGCCCATCTCTACGAGCCCCTGCATCCCGCCGTGCTCCGGGTCCTGCGTCACATCGTCGAGGCCGCGCGCGACAAGGGAATCCCGGTTAGCATGTGCGGCGAAATGGCGGCCGAGCCGCTCTCGGCGTTGATTCTCGTTGCCTTCGGCATCGACCAGCTGAGCATGAGCCCGAGCGCCATTCCATTGATGAAGAACGTAATCCGAAGCCTCAGCCATGAGCGGGCGCGTGCCATATTGGAGCGTGCCTTCGAGCTGGGCACGGCCGACGAGATCGAAGCCCTGGCGCTACCGGAGTTGTTGAAGGTGCTGCCCGGGTTGGCGGAGAACTGACACGGGTCAACGACCGGCGACCCGATGGGAGGTTGCATGCATCGCGTTGAGAAACCCTGGGGCTACGAGCTGATCTTCGCCGATACGGACAAGTACGTCGGCAAGATCCTTCATGTCGAAGAAGGCGAGCAGCTCAGCCTGCAGTACCACGAGCTCAAGGACGAGACGATCTACGTGTCCATCGGGCAGCTCGAGCTCGAGCTCAAGGAAGGCGATGAGCTGGTCGCGCATGTGCTTAACCCCGGAGATTCTCGCCACATTCCGCCGGGCACCGTCCATCGGATGAGAGCGTTGCAGACGTGCGACGTGTTCGAAGTCTCGACGCCGCACCTCGATGACGTCGTTCGCATCGAGGATCGTTACGGGCGCGCCGAATGAGCGGCTCGCACAAGGAGGCCAAGGTGAGCAAGCGCTGGAGTCGCAGAGGAGTAATGAAGGTCGGTGCGGTCGCCGGAATCGGCGCGCTCGGGGGTAAGAACGCCGTCGCTGCTCCGGCGGTTCACCTGAGGAAGGCGCAGGGCACCCGACCGCTGGTGATCGCCAGCGCCAACGGCCAGGAAGCGTGCAAGCGGGCGATGGAGATGTTGCAGGCCGGGGCGGACACCCTCGATGCCGTCATCGCCGGCGTCAACATCGTCGAAGACGATCCGAACGATACGAGCGTCGGGTACGGCGGCTTGCCGAACGAGCAGGGCGTGGTGCAGCTCGATTCGTCCGTGATGCACGGGCCGAGCCGCAACGGCGGTGCGGTTGCGTCGATCGAGGGAATCAAGAACCCGTCCAAGGTCGCCAAGCTGGTGATGGAGCGAACCGACCACGTGCTGATCGTCGGCCAAGGGGCGCAGGACTTCGCCAGGATGCATGGCTTCGAGGTGGAAAACCTCCTCACCGACCGGGCCCGCGAGCGCTGGCTGCAGTGGAAGGAAAACATGTCCGAGCGGGACGATTGGCTGCCGGCTCCCGGCGGCGGCCGGGGAGGTCGAGGCGGCAGAGGGGGCCAGTCGGAGGCGCCCGTCGATCCCGACGAAGACAATCCGTTCGATCCGTTCTTCCGCCACCACGGGACGATCAACTGCAACTGCGTCAACGAGGCCGGCGAGATCTCCGGTGTCACCACCACAAGCGGGCTGAGCTGGAAGATCCCGGGTCGGGTCGGCGACTCGCCGATCCTCGGTGCCGGTCTGTACGTGGACAATGACGTCGGTGCGGCCGGGTCGACCGGGCGCGGCGAGGCGAACCTCCTCGATTGTTGCTCATTTCTGGCGGTGGAGCTGATGCGGCAGGGAATGCACCCGAAAGACGCGTGCCTCGAGGTGATGCGGCGAGTTGCCGGCAAGACCGTCGATCCGCGCCTGCTGCGTGAAGACGGGACGCCGAGCTTTTCGCTGAACTTCTACGCCCTGAACAAGGTCGGCGAGTACGGCGGCGCCAATTTTCGGCCGTCGCGCTTCGCCGTCAACGACGGCGGCGAGAGCCGCATCGAGGACTCCGCCTATCTCTGGGAGAGGGAGTAGCTGCGGCGATCGGCCACCCGAAACCGGCAGCTCGGCAGTGAATTCGAGGAAATCGGAGGGTCGCCCCCCATCCGAACTCGCGGTGGCATAGAATGGGCATCCATGGTGGTACGGTGTCGTCGCTGACGTTGACGCGACGGCTCTGCGCGGTGTTGCCCAGTCCCGGTGCCATGCAGTCAGCAAGCGGCTGCTCAGCCGCGCCGACGAGTCAAGGGGTTGTAGTCGATGAATGACGAACAGAGCTTTTACGAAATCCAGCTGAACACGCCCCATCTCGTGCTCGCAGTCCTGGGTGCCGCCGTCGTCGGCGTGGCGGTCTTCTGGCTCGGTGTCGTCATCGGCCGCGGACAGACCGAGCCGACGATGTCCGGTGACTGGCAGGCGGCGGTTCCGGGTGAGAGTGAAACCGGGGATGACGGTGAGCCTCTCGGCTTCTACGAGTCCGTCGGCGAAGGGCAGGACGAGGACGGAGCATCCGGCTCCGCGCCGCCGGCGCAAGAGCCTGTGGCCGAAGAGCCCGTTGCGGAGGAGCCGGCGACGACACCGCCGCCGAGTAGCGAGATCGCGGCTCCCGAGTTTCAACCTTCGGAACCCGTGCAGGAGCAGCCGGCACCGGTGCAGGCTGAGAGCCAGGCCGGGCTGCCGTCGCCCGACGCCTCCTTGCCGAGCGGTTGGATCGTGCAGGTTCGATCAACGCCCGAAAAGCCGGCCGCCGACGCGCTGCAGGCGGCGCTGGCATCAGCCGGATTTCCGGCGTTCGTGGTATCGGCCGAGGTCAGCGGGCAGACGTACTATCGTGTTCGCGTCGGGCGCTACCGCTCGCGCGGCGATGCCGAGACGATCGAGCGAGAGCTGCTCGGTCGTTCCGACATCGACACGACCTGGGTGACGGAAGGCTGAGCGACCGAGCACCCGCGACGGGGGACACCCCCGACTCGACTGTTTCCGAGGTAGCCCGGCGGCGACGCTGGCCGTGGGCGGTCGTGGCCGGCCTGGCGCTGGCGCTGTCGTTTCCTTCTCCGAACTTCCACCTGCTGGTGTGGGTCGCCCTGGTGCCGCTGCTGGTGGTGCTCGACGGCGCCTCCGTCGGGCGTCGCTGGTGGGCGGGATTCGTCGCCGGGTTCGTCTGGCGGGCGGTCTCGCTGTACTGGATCACCCACGTGATGGTGCTCCACGGCGGAATGCCGGTGCCGGTGGGGATGGGGGTCGCCGGGCTGCTTGCCTGCTGGATGGCCCTCAACACCGGGGTGGTCTGTTTCTTGGCGCCGTTCGCCCTGCGCCGCGGAGTTGCCGGTGCGGCGGTGTTCGCCGCCGCCTGGGTCTCGCTCGAGTACCTGCAAACACAGCTTCCTTTCGGTTTTCCCTGGTCGCTGCTCGGTTACGCGGCCGGCGGGACGGTGGCCATGATGCAGGCGGCCGACGTGGCGGGTGTGTGGGGCCTGAGCTTCCTGGCGGTATTCGTCAACGTCGCGATTGCCCAGAGGATCGTCGTCGGCAGCCGGGCGCTGGTGTCTGCGTCGGTGGCGGCGGGGGGCGTGCTTCTGGTGCTCGGCTATGGCGTGACGCAACTCGCCGGCGCGCCGGCGCTCGGCGTCCGTGACGGTGGCGGCGACGGCGCCCAGACGCTGCGCGTGGCGGCGATCCAGGGCAATGTGGAGCAGGGGAGGGTATGGGATCCCGATGCACTGCGATCGATCCTCGAGTCCCATGTGAACCTCTCGCTCGAGGCACTGGTCGAGGATCCCGATCTGGTCGTCTGGGCCGAGTCGTCGGTGCCGGTGCGCGGCGGCCTGCAGGGAGACCCGTCGACCCGCCAACTGCTTGCCCAGCTTGCCCGCCAGTACGGCACGACCTTGATCGTCGGTAGTCCGCACTACGAGTTCCCCCCCGAAGGCGAACCCTGGGCGGCGAACTCCGCCTTCCTGGTGCAATCGGACGGCGGCTGGGCCGGCCGATACGACAAGGTCCATCTGGTGCCCTGGGGCGAGTACGTTCCGGTGAGCTGGCTGTTCCGCTTTGTCGCGCCGCTCGTCGAGGCCATCGCCGACTTTCGTCGCGGAGACCGGGACCAGGCGCTATTCGCCGACGACGATGCGGGGGTGCCGCCGTTGGCGATGGCGATATGCTACGAGATCGTCTTCCCGGACCACGTTCGCCGTCAGGTCGCCCGCGGGGCCACGTTCATCACCACGATCACGAACGACGCCTGGTTCGGCACGACGTTCGCCCCCTATCAGCATTTCGACATGGCGCGGATGCGGGCGGTGGAGAACCGCCGCTACCTGGTTCGAGCGGCGAACACCGGGCTGTCCGGCGTGGTCGACCCGTGGGGGCGCACCCTGACCCGCACATCGCTCAACACCATGGCCCGGGCGACCGGAACGATCGAACCGCGCACCGACCTCACCTTGTATGCCGCCTGGGGCGACGTGCTGCCGCGGCTTTGTGTACTGTTGGCTGTGACCGGCGCGTATGTCGCTTGGCGCAATCGCACAACCCCGAAGAGAGAGCAATGATCGACGACCTCCGACGCCAGATCGAAGAGCTGCGTTCCCGCTACGCCGCCCTGGGAGGTCATCTTTGACCCGACCGGGGCGCAGGAACGACTTGCCGCCATCGAGGAGCAGATGGCGGCCCCCGGCTTCTGGGACGACGGCGGTGACCCGACCGTACAGCGGGAGCGCAGCGCGCTGCAGGAGAAACTGAGCGCCGGGGAGCGGCTGGAGTCCGAGCTCGACGACGCCGAGGCCATGCTCGAGCTGGCGGAGGAGGGAGAGGACGAGGCTCTCAAGCTCCTCGCCGACGCGATCAAGCAGATCGATGCCGAGCTCTCGACGCGCGAGGTGGCTCACCTTCTCGGCGATCCGGACGATCAACGGCCGGCGTTGCTCGAGGTGCACCCGGGCGCCGGCGGGACCGAGTCGCAGGATTGGGCGGCGATGCTGTTCCGGATGTATGTCCGCTGGGCGGAGGCTCGCGGCTACAGCGTCGAGGTGATCGACGAGACCCCGGGTGAAGAGGCCGGCCTGAAGAGCGCCACCGTGCGCGTCGAAGGGGAGTTCGCCTTCGGCTACATGAAGGGCGAGATCGGCGTCCATCGGTTGGTGCGCATCTCACCCTTCGACGCCAGCAGCCGCCGGCACACGTCGTTCGCTTCCGTGATGGTCTCGCCCGAGATCGACGACACGATCGAGATCGAGATCGACGAGAAGGACCTACGGGTCGATACGTATCGCTCGAGTGGCGCCGGCGGGCAGCACGTCAACGTCACCGACTCCGCGGTACGGATCACCCACATCCCCACCGGAACCGTGGTGCAGTGCCAGGCCGAGCGCTCACAGCATCGCAACCGAGCCATGGCCATGACCGTGTTGCGCAGCCGCTTGTACGAGCTCGAGCGGCTCAAGCAGGCGGAGGCGATCAGCGAGAAGCAGGGGGAGAAGAAGGACATCAGCTGGGGGTCGCAGATCCGTTCGTATGTGCTGCATCCCTATCAGATGGCGAAGGACCACCGGACAGGGCTGGAGATGGGCGACGTCAACGCGGTGCTCGACGGCCGCCTCGACTCGTTCGCCGAGGCGTATCTGCGCTGGAATGCCACCGGCGAGACTGTGGGGGACACAGCGGGCGAGGACTGACCGAAAGCGCGGTGTGAGGGAGTCGTCCGAGGCCCGGGGGAGAGCCGCCGACGGGGCGGTCCGGTCGACTTCAGCGCGACCCGATGGGCTTCCAGCCCGATGGAGGGGCGATCCGCTGAGGGTCAGCGTCCACCGTTGCGGATCTGGTCGATGAAATACGCCTGCTGGTACTCGTTCATCGCCAGGATGCGCGCTTCCTCTTCCGTGCAAACCCGGGTCGGCTCGCTCCCTTCGATGAACGCCGCGACAACCGAGGCGCCGCAGGCGTTGCTCGACAGCAGCCCGGTACGTGCATCGATCGTTCGCAGCACGATGTTGTCGGGCTTCACGAATTCCCTGGGCTCGAGCCCTTCACTGGCGGCCCGCATCACGTCCATCCAGATCGGTAGGGCCGTGTTGGCGCCCTCGCGGCCGGGGCCGATCGGCTTCTTGGTGTCGTTGCCGACCCAGACGCCGATCGTGTGGTAAGGCGAGAAGCCCATGAACCACGCGTCCGAGTACTCGTCCGTGGTTCCGGTCTTGCCGGCAAGCGGCATGCCCAGCTCGTTGCGCAGAGTGCGGGCCCGGCGCCCACTGCCGCCCTGGCGGTTGCCGTCGAAGGTGTACTCGATGACGTTGTTGAGCATACGCACCATCTGGTAGGCGGTGCCGGCGTCCATCACCTGCTGCGATTGCCGCTGCGCCACCGACGCCACGGTAACCGGGCGCCCCTCCCGATCGACGACCACCCGGATCCGATGGGGTTCTACGCGAACGCCGCCGTTGGCGAAGACGGCGTACGCACGGGTCATTTCCCAGAGCGAGACGTCGACGACGCCGAGCGCCAGCGACAGGTATTCCTGCAGGTTGGCCGTGATGCCGAGGTCGCGGGCCATGTCGATGACGCGTCCCGCCCCGATCTCCTCCTGCACCGCGACTGCCACGACGTTGCGGGAGCGTGCGAGGGCCTCGGTGTAAGTCGTGATGCCGACGTATTCGTCGTTGTGGTTCTTCGGCTCGTAGGGTTGCCGGTTGCCGTCCTCGAAGGCCATCCGCATGTCGACGATCAGGTCGGCGGCGGTGTGACCGGCGTCGAGCGCGGCGGCGTAGACGAAGACCTTGAACCCGGACCCCGTCTGCCGTACCGCCTGGTGAGCCCGGTTGAACTCGCTGTTGTCGAAGCGTCGGCCGCCGACCTCTGCCTTGACCTCGCCGGTGACGTTCTCGATCACCAGAACGGCGCCCTCGATCTCCGGCTCCTGGTCGAGCTCGAGCGCCAGTGTCGCGTCGTCGAGGACGTCGAGGACGTGCACCGAAATGTGGTCGCCCGCACGCAATAGCTGGGAAAGGCGGATGCGATCGACCCGGTTGTCGAAGCGGGTCCACGCCGCGCCCTCGGGAACGATTTCGCCGGTGTACGCGCCGACGCGGACGACGACGCGCTCGTCGCTCGACTCGAGAACGACGCCGGGGACGTAGTCATCCGGCCGGATGGGACGATCCCAGCGGGGCTCGCCGTGCTCCTGCAAGTCGATTCCCTCGTCCAGCAGGTTACGCGCCACGCCGCGCCAACCCTGCGTCTTGTCTGTCCGGCGAAGGCCCGCGTCCAGCGCCTTTTCGGCGGCCGCCTGGATGCGCTGGTCCAGTGTCGTTGAAACGCGCATACCCGATCGATACAGGTCGCCGCTACCGTACTGCTCGATGAGCTTGCGGCGGATCTCCTCGGTGAAGTACGCGCCGAGCTCCTCGCTGCGGTCGTTGTCGGCCAGGTCGAGAGGCTCGACCCGCGCCACTGCCCGCTCTTCTTCGGTGATATAGCCCTCGGATACCATGCGGGCGAGCACCACATCCCGGCGGCGGAACGCTCGCTCCTGGTTTTCTTCGAGCGGGTAGTAGTGGTTGGGGGTCTGCACGATGCCGGCCAGCAGGGCGCTCTCAGCCAGCGTCAGCTCGTCGACTTCCTTGTCGAAGTACAGCTCCGCCGCGGCACCGAAGCCGTAGGCGTCATGGCCCATGAACACCTGGTTCATGTAGAGCTCGAGGATCCGCTCCTTGGAAAAATACCTTTCCGTCTGCAGGGCGTAGTAGAAGGCCTCGACGAGCTTTCGCGATGCCGTCTTTTCCAGGCTCGACCAGCCCATCCCGCGGGCGAGTTGCATCGTGATCGTGCTCGCGCCCCGCTCACCGAAGCCACCGACGATGTTCTCGCGCACGGCCCCCAAGACGCCGATAGGATCGACGCCGACGTGCCAGAAAAAGCGGCTGTCCTCGCTCGCCAGCAGGGCGTTGCGGAGCTGCTCCGGGAAATCGTGATACGCCACCAGCTTGCGCCGTTCGATGGCCTCCAGCTCGGCGAACATCTCCCCCTGGTCGTCGTAGAGAATGACTTGCATGCTGGGCTCGTAGTCTTCCAGCACGCGGACCTGGGTGGGATCCGGCAGGTAGACCATGGCCACGCCGATGCCTGCGCCGGCCAGCATCGAGAAGACGGCTGCCAGGACGATGTTGCGGGGCCGGAGGAGGGTTGCGGTGATGCGGCCGAAGGCGCTCTTGTCGCTGCCGTCGTCGCTGCCGGCGGAAGCCGCCGCGGCCTTCTTTCGCGCTGGTGCGGCTTCCTTTGCGGACGCAGCACGCCGTTCGGAAGACCGCTTCTGCGGGCGTTTTCGGCCCTTTGCGGGCTTTTCTGACGAGGAGGACATTTCGGCCCATGATAGCATGGTGAACGTGCCGTCCTGCGGCGCCAGAGGCGGCCTGCACCCGCCTTGACAGGCCTCCCGGGCCGGTGTTCCATAGCTTCTAGCAGTCGGCCCATTCGAGTGCTAAACGCTCACGAGCAGCCCTGATGACAACGGATCTCTCCCCCCGCGGCGCGGCCATTCTCGACGTCGTGGTGCGACATTTCATCGCCACCGGGCAGCCGGCGGGCTCCGTCACCGTCGCCCGGCAGCTTGCCGAGAAGGTGAGCTCGGCCACGGTGCGGAACGCCATGGCCGAGCTGGCGCGGCAAGGCTACCTGACGCAGGCGCATTCGTCCGCCGGGCGGACCCCGACCGCCGGCGGCTACGTTGCCTACGTCGGGCATCTCATGCTTCAGGGCGATCTGCAGCCCATCGACGAGGGCAGCATTCGCGAACAACTCGATGAGGCCCAGCCGGCGCTCGATGCCGTCCTGCGGCGCGCCTGCTCGGTGCTCGCCGAAATGACCCAGCACGTCGGGATGGTCCTGGCGCCGCCGCCGGCCGAGGCCGACATCCGTCACGTCGAATTGGTTCGCCTGAGCCGCGATCGTGTCTCGGTGGTGTTCGTCACGACGGGAGGACGAGTCCACGCCCGCACCGTCGCCTTCGAGGAGCCCCTGGCGAACGAGGAGCTCGAATTCGCCGCACGCTATCTGCGGCGTCGCTCCGCCGGCCGGACCTTGCGGCAGCTACGAGACCAGGCCGATCTTCGCCGGACGCCCGGCGAGTCTGCCCGCGGGGAGTTCCTCGCGGTCCGTCTCGTTCAGCGCTCGCTCGGTGACGCCATCGACCAGGCGGCAGTGCTCGTAGAAGGCGCGTTCCACCTTCTCGACAGCCCCGAGCTGGCGGATCGGGCGGCGTTGCCGGAGATCTTTGCCGTGGTCGAAGAGCGCAGCGAGCTGAGCCGACTATTGGCGCAGTGCGGCACGGCCCGCGGTGCCCGCGTGTTGATCGGGCGCGACGGCCTGCCCGAGGTGCTCGGAGGATGTGCCCTGGTGGCGGCGGGGTACGGTTCCGGCGCGCAACCGCTCGGGGCGCTCGGCGTGCTCGGCCCGGCACGTATGCATTACGAACAGACAATCCCGATGGTCACGACCATGGCGCGGGTCACCAGCGACCTGGTAACCCGCTTATGCGCCTGAACGTACGCCCTGAGGACGGCTTCGCATCGGCCCGCGACGCGACGAGCGTCGGGCTTGCTGCCCTCCGGGCGGTGCCCGCAACGACCCGCTAGAACACGAACGGCCGGACCGGAACCGCGCCGTATGAAAGAAGTGATGTGCGAGCAATGAACGAACGGAACAGCGGCGCTTCCCACAAAGAGACGGAAGCGACCGACGTGAACGACATGACCGAGGCGGACCGACGAGGCGGAGACGGCGCCGGCACCCGTGCCGACGGCGCTCCCGCGGGCGACGCGGACGAGTCCGGTGCCGCCGAGATTCCCTTTGCCGATCCGACTCTCCAGGATCTTTCGCGCGAGGAGCTCGAGGCCCGCTTGACGACCGCCGCCGCGGAGCTCGAACGACTGCAGGATCAATCGCTGCGACGGCAGGCCGAGCTGGCGAATTTCCGCCGCCGGGTGCAGAAGGAGCAGGCGGAACTGTCGGCGGTGGCGCAAGCTCGGTTGCTGGCCGGCCTGGTGCCGGTGATCGACGATTTCGAGCGCGCCGTCGAGGCCGAGTCGGCCGACGTCGACACCTACCGCGAAGGGGTCGAGGCGATCCTGCGGGGTGTGCACAAGGTCCTTGAACAGATCGGCGTGCAGCGCTTCGAGCCGCGCGACGAGGCATTCGACCCGCGATATCACGAGGCGATTGCCCGGCAGGAGACCGACGAAGTCCCGGAGGGGCAGATCCTGGACGTTTTTCAGCCCGGGTACCGCCTCGGTGAGCGGCTGATTCGCCCGGCCACGGTGGTCGTAGCGTACGGTGCAGCCGGTAGCGCTGCGCAAGACGGCGAGGAGTCGGCCGAGGAAGCGGTAGGATCCGGTTCCGACGACTCCGCAGCCGACGAAACCACCCGTTTCGACAATGTCTGAGCGTGACTTCTATCAGATCCTCGGGGTCCGCCGGGACGCCTCCAAGGACGAGATCAAGAAGGCCTACCGACAGGCTGCGATGAAGTACCACCCCGACCGGAACCCCGGGGACGCCGAGGCCGAGGAGCGATTCAAGGCCGCGGCCGAGGCATACGCGGTGCTCTCGGATGACGAGAAGCGCTCCGCCTACGACCGCTTCGGCGAGGCGGGGTTGAAGGGCGGGCAACCGTTCAACGCCGATGCGTTCGCCGACTTTTCCGACATCCTCGGCGACCTCTTCGGCTTCGGCTTCGGCGGCATGGGGGGCGGGCCACGGGCCCGTTCCGGGCGCGGTGCCAGCCTGCGTGTCGAGGTGCAGATCGACCTGGAATCGGCGGCTACCGGTACCGACGAGACCATCCGCCTGCGGCGGCATGTCGCCTGTCCGACGTGCGACGCCAGCGGATCGGAAAGCGGCGGCGGGGCGACCGCTTGCAGCCGCTGCGGCGGCAGCGGCTCGGTGCAGCAGCGCCATGGGTTCCTGGCCATTGCCCGGCCGTGCGGGGCGTGCGGCGGCACCGGTATGACCGTCGCGGATCCGTGTTCGAGTTGCTCGGGTGAGGGCCGCGTGGCCGACACCGGCGAGATCACCGTGCGGGTTCCGGCGGGCGTCGATACCGGCTCCCGCCTGGTGTTGCGTAGTGAGGGCTCGGCCGGGCTGCGGGGGCAGCCGAGCGGTGACCTCGAGGTGGTGATCGGCGTGCGCGAACATCCGATGTTCGTCCGCCGCGGCAAGGACCTGTTCACCCGCGTTCCCGTGTCTTTCCACAAGGCGGCCCTGGGAGGCAGTGTCGAGGTTCCGACCATTCTCGGTGAGCCCGCGAAACTGGACATTCCGGCCGGCACGCAAGGCGGCGAGGTGTTCGAGGTTCGCGGACGCGGCATGCCGTCGCTCAACGGCGGCAGGGCCGGCGGGTTGCGTGTCGCCGTTCAGGTGGTGACGCCGTCACGGTTGACGCCGGAGCAGAGGGCGTTGATCGAGCAGCTCGCGGAGGTCTCGGAAGAGCCGGGGATCGAGGACGAGCCGGAGAGCTGGTGGGATCGTCTGCGTAACCTCGTCGGCTGACCGTGCCTTCCGCGCGCCGCTTTCGCGTCGCCTCCCTGGAGCCTGACGGCGCCGGGTTGCTCCACGTCGATGCGGGCGTGCATCGTCATCTGCGTGTCCTGCGGTTGGCTCCGGGCGCTCGGGTGCGGCTGTTCGACGGACAAGGTGCCGAGGTCGAAGCGACGATCGAAGCGATCGATGACGAGAGCGCCTCGCTGCGGGTTGTCGAGAGGGTCGAGCGGTCGCTGGAATCCGCCGCCGACAGCTGCTTGATCCAGGCCCTTCCGGCCCGCTTGTCCCGCATGGAGACCATTGTCCGGCAGGTCACCGAGCTGGGGGTAGGGCGGATCGTGCCGGTGATCGCCGAGCGCAGCCAGGCGTCGAAGCGTGCAGAGGCGGCCTTCGAGCGTCGCGCCGAACGCTGGCGACGGGTTGCCGCCGCCGCCGCCGAGCAGAGCGGAAGGACCAGGCTGCCTCGGGTCGACGACGTCGTTCCGCTGGCGAACCTCGACTGGGCCGGGCTGCCGCGGCCGCTGTTTCTTGCGGACGCCGGCGTGGGCTCGGCTCGGCGCCCCGAGCAGGCGGCGTCGTTTTCCGTTCTTGTCGGCCCCGAAGGGGGATGGGCCCCGGCGGAGGTCGAAACGGCGATCAGCGAGGGGGCGCTACCGCTGCGTTTGGGGCCGCGGACACTGCGAGCGGACACGGCCGGCGCCGTGGCGATCGCGATCCTGCAGTTCCTTTGGGGTGACCTGGGCGGCTGACGCGAAGGAAGCGGCACGTCGTATCGCCGCGCAACGGTCCTCGCGCACCCGTGACCGGTTGAGAGATTCGGGGGAGGGGGAGCCGCGTCCTCGTTGCTCGTCGCCGTGCGTCAGGAAGCGTGAGCCCGGTCGGTCGCCGTCGAGATCGGGCGGTCCGACGCGCTCCGCAGCTGCTTGCGGAAGTCTTCGCCGCGCATGGGTACGTTGCGGCACATCTCGAACAGCCGGCTGCGGGCGTACGGGCCGATCCGGTCCTCCAGCGTGTCGACGCCGCGGTCGGCGCCGGCGTCGCCGTAGTTGGTCGTGATCAGCGTCACTCGTTGGCTGCGATAACGGTCGTTCAGGATCTGGGTGACCGTGTCGCGAACCCAGGCGGTCGGCCGGCGGGTGCCGAGCTCGTCGAGCAGCAAGATATCCGCCCGCAGAACGGGACGGAGGATGTCCAGCTCGGAAGTCTCGGAAACCGGGTTGTAGGAGTTCTGGATCGAGCCGAGAAGGTCGCGATAGTCGACGAACCGCCCGGTGACGCCGTGGCGGGTGACCAGCTCGCGCAAGACCGCCACGGCGAGGTGCGTCTTGCCCACCCCCGCGGGGCCCTCGAAGAGTAGCCCGGTATCGATGTCGGGGTACGAGGCGACGAACTTCTCCGCGATCAGCTTGGCCTCATCGAGGGAGGCGTCCATGTGCGGGAGGATATCGAAGTTCTTCAGGTTGGCCTGCACGTACCGGCGGGGAATCAACGTGTCCTGCAGCCTGCGTTGCGCGTCGGCACGGGCGTAGCACTCGCAACGCCGCACCGGAGCCCCCGGTTCGTCGGCCACCGGCCGCCAGCCGGAACCGCCGCAATCCGCACAGGTGTCGGCCGGGGCCTGGGAGGAATCCGCCGTGCTCACGAGGACGGTGGCTCCTCGCCGGCGCCGGTCGACGTCCGCTTGCCGGGGGGCTGTGCCCCTGTCTGTACACGGATGGTGGTTCGGCGGGATTGCACCATCAGGGGCCCACGCTCCACCCGAACCAGGGCCTGCTCGAAGCGGCCCTTGAGCTCGCTCTCGTTCTTGAGCAACTCGTCGCGGACGTACGACATCAGCGACGTCACCTCCTCCTGCAGCCGAGCCATGTTCTCGCGCATGTTGAGAATCACCTCGACGCCGGCGAGGTTCACGCCCAGCTCACGCGTCAGCGTGAGAATGAGCTCGAGGCGCTCGAGGTCCTCGCTCGAATACAGTCGCGTGTTGCCGTCCGATCGGTCCGGCTGTAGCAGCCCTTCGCGCTCGTACAGGCGCAAGGTCTGGGGATGGATGTCGTAGAGCTCGGCGACGGCACTGATCATGTAGGTTCCGCGTCGCTGTCTTCCGTCGCTGCTCATCGGGGCACCGTAGCACGTCCGGTTCTGCGCCGAGCCGGGGCGGGTGTGCGCTCGCCGAACTCGCGAATCAGGCGCTTGGCATCCTCGTCGACGGCCTGGGGGATCCAGATGTCGGCCACGACGATCAGGTCACCGCGGCGGCCGTTCGCCATCTCCAACCCGTGGCCGCGCACCCGCAGCTTCTGTCCGGATTGGACGCCGGGCGGAATACGTACGCTCGCCGTGCCGCCCCCGAGTGTCGGAATTCGGATCCGAGCTCCCAGGACCGCTTCGCTGACCGATACCGGCACGCGCAGGGTGAGATGGGGCCCCTGGCGTTCGAACTCGGGATGGTCCTGCACGCGGACGGTAACGATCAGGTTGCCGGGCGCGCCGCCTCGTAACCCGCTGTGACCGAGGCCCTCGACGCGGATCTCCTGGCCGTCGAGCACGCCGGCCGGGATCTGAACCACGATGGTTTCGGTTTCGCCTCGCAGCCCGGCGCCCTGACAGTCGGTACAGCGGCTCCCCGTGCGCATGCCGTCGCCGTTGCAGTCGGCGCAGGCGACGGCGACGCTGAGGGCGCCGCGGCCGAAGATCTCGCGCCCGACGCCGCCGCAGGTCGAGCAGACGACCGCGTCGCGAATGCGTGTCCGCCCGCGTCCGCCGCACTCGTCGCAGGGAATCAGGCGACGCACTTCCACCGCGGTGCGACGACCGACCTCGGCGTCGACCAGTCGGCAAGCTACCGTCGCGCGAACATCGTCGCCACGCTGTGGGCGGGAGCGGCGGGCGTGATCGCAGAGGCGACGAAACAGCTCCGGAAAGCCGGCGGTGGAGGTCGTCGGTTCGTCGGCTTGCGGACCGCCGACGAGGTGCATCTCGTCGGCGATTGGTCGACCTTCGCGATCGTAGCGTTGCCGTTCGCTCGCGTCCGTCAGGACGTTGTAGGCAAGGCGAATCCGCTCGAAGGCGGCATGGGCTCGGGCGTTCCCGGGATTGAGGCCCGGGTGATAGCGCCGGCTCAACCTCCGGTACGCCGCTTCGATCGTCTCGTCGTCGGCGTCGGGCGCGACCCCGAGCACCGCGTAATGATCTCGGGACAACATGGCTGATCACCTGTTTGGCGGCGGGGTGGGGCAGGGCCCCACCCCCGTCGCCGTGCCTCAGTTCTCGTTATCGTCGTCGACGACTTCCGCCTCGAGAACTTCCTCGTCGTCCGCCGCTGATCCGCCCTGCTCGGAAGCGGCGGGGTCGCCGGCGTTCTTGTACATGGCCTCGGCCATGGTGTGCGACGCGGAGTGAATGCGCTCCGCAGCGGCGGTCAGCGCCGGCGTGTCGGCGTCTTCGTTCTCGAGCACTTCCTTGGCCGCCGTCAGCGCCTCCTCCACCTGGGTCACGGTCGCCGCGTCGATGTTCTCGCGGTTCTCGCCCAGCACCTTCTCGGTCTGGTAGACGGTGGAGTCGAGCTGGTTGCGGGCGTCGATGCGCTCGCGCCGCTCGCGGTCTTCGTCGGCGTGCGCGGAGGCGTCGGAGACCATGTCCTCGATCTCGTTGGACGACAGGCCGCTGGACGACGTCACCGTGATCTTCTGTTCCTTGCCGGTGCCGAGGTCCTTGGCCGAAACGTTCAAGATGCCGTTCGCATCGATGTCGAACGTCACTTCGATCTGAGGCACGCCGCGCGGAGCGGACGGAATTCCGACGAGGTGGAACTTGCCCAGCGTGCGATTGTCGCCCGCCATCTCCCGTTCTCCCTGGAGAACGTGGATCTCGACGCTCGTCTGGCTGTCGGAGGCGGTGCTGAATACCTCGCTCTTGCGCGTCGGAATGGTGGTGTTGCGCGGAATCAGCACCGTAGTGACGGAGCCGAGCGTCTCGATGCCGAGCGAAAGCGGCGTAACGTCGAGCAGCAGGACGTCGTCGACCTCGCCGGCCAGAACGCCCGCCTGGATCGCTGCGCCGACCGCGACGACTTCGTCCGGGTTGACCCCTTTGTGGGGCTCGCGGCCGAACTGTTCCGTGACCAGCTCCTGCACCTTCGGGATGCGGGTCGAGCCGCCGACGAGAACCACCTCGTCGATGTCACCGGCCTTCATGCCGGCGTCCTTCAACGCCTGGTTCCCGGGCGCAATGGTGCGCTCGAGCAGGTCGGCGACGAGCTGCTCGAACTTCGAGCGCGACAGCTTGAGCGACAGGTGCTTGGGGCCGCTCTCGTCCGCGGTGATGAAGGGCAGGTTGATCTCCGTCTCCGAGACGCTGGAGAGCTCGATCTTGGCCTTCTCGGCGGCCTCCTTCAGGCGCTGTAGCGCCATCCGGTCGCCGCCCAAATCGACTCCCTGGTCCTTCTTGAATTCATCGACGATCCACTCGATGATCCGCTGATCGAGGTTGTCGCCGCCCAGGTGGGTGTCGCCGTGGGTGGCCTTCACCTCGACCACGCCGTCACCGACCTCGAGAATCGAGATGTCGAACGTACCGCCACCGAAGTCGTAGACGACGATCTTCTCGTCCGCCTGCTTGTCGAGCCCGTAGGCGAGGGCAGCGGCGGTGGGCTCGTTGATGATGCGCTCCACCTGCAGGCCGGCGATCTTGCCGGCGTCCTTGGTGGCCTGACGCTGGCTGTCGTTGAAGTAGGCCGGTACCGTGATGACCGCGCGGTCGATCTTCTCGCCCAGATAGTCCTCGGCCGCGGACTTCAGCTTCTGCAAGGTCATGGCCGAGATCTCCGGCGGGGAGTACTTCTTCCCCCGGGCCACGACGCGTACGTCGTTGCCGTCCTCGACGACCTCGTACGGAACCATCTTCATCTCTTCATTGACCTCGCTGTAGCGACGGCCCATGAAGCGCTTGATCGAGAACACGGTGTTCTCGGGGTTCGTGATTGCCTGGCGCTTGGCGACCTGGCCGACCAGGCGCTCGCCCTTCTCGGTGAAGGCGACGACGGACGGCGTCGTCCGGTTGCCTTCCGCGTTCGGGATGACGACCGGCTCGCCGCCTTCCATGACGGCAACGACGGAGTTGGTCGTGCCGAGGTCGATTCCGATGATTTTGGACATCTGTGCTTCCTCCGTTGTCGCCGCGATCGCGCGTCGAGCAGTGAAACGGCTCGACGCAGGCAAATCCCGCGGAAAAAACGTACTCGTTCGGTGTAGGGGGTCGTTCGGTAGCGGCGCCCGGCATCGAATCGGGCAGGAGCCGCTGCAGCTTCAGTTTAGCTGACCGTAAGAATAAAACTTGAGTGCAGGCTTGTCAACCATGGCAGGGCGCATTCCACGGGCCTGTACGAGGCTTCTGGCGCCATCTCGGAGGTTGCCCGCGCCGTTCGGTCGGCGGTCGCGGCCTCGGCCAATAGTTCTCCAGAGCCGCCGACGCCGGCTCAGAGGCGAGCGGTCTTGGTCTTTTGCAGGTAGAGCATTCGCAGCTGGTAGAGGACTTCCTCGAGCTGACGCTCTTCGTCCGGGGTCAGATTTCCCTCGGTCTTTTCCCGCAGCATGATCAGGAGATCGATCTTGTACTTCGCCAACTCGGTGTCCTCGATGGTCTCGCCGGTGCGCGGGTCCGCGATCGCTCCCATGTACAGCATCGCTTCGAGGTACATGCTTTCGACGAAGGCGCCGAAGTCCCGTGGCAGGCGAGAGATCCCCGCCGCCATCGTCGGGTCGAGATCGGAGGAGGCGGCCTCATCGGGTTCGGCGCCCTCCGGGATTTCGTCGAGGGCCTCGTCGGCGTCCTCGTTCGAGCCGACGGGAGTCTCGCCGGCGTCCTCGCTCGAGCCGACGGGAGTCTCGGTGGTTTCTGCGGAAGGCGGCCGTGCCGACACGCGCTCCGCCTGTCGGTCCGGGGGCTCGGGAGAGGGGTCATCCAGCGCCGCTGCGCTTTCCGCCACCGGCGCCGTGGTCGGCTCCGCGGTGGGCTCCTCGGTGGGCTCCTCGGCCGCCTCCGATGACGCCGTCTTGTCCGGCGCCGCTTCGGTTGTCGTCTGTTCGGCGGCGTCGGGGCGCGGCGTACCGTCCGGGGCGAACTTCCGTCGATCGGTAACCTTGATGCGCGGGCGATCGTCGTCGCTCTTGTTGCTGTCGTCGTTGTCCATGGCGTCCGCTCGGGTGAGGTGAGAGGTCGGTCGGGGAGGATTCTAGCAGGGGTGTCCGATGCGCTCGCGACGGCCGGCATGGTCCGGGGGGCGCGCGATGCGCCCGCGCATGCCCGGCGAGATCAGGGACGCCTGGAGTGCTCCGGCGCAGGTCGCGGCGCCGTGCATCCAGCCCTTTTCCTCGCTGCCAGACCGAACTCACTTCCACCACGGCCTGCTAGAATCGCGTCCGAGCCGGCGCCTCCCAAGTTGCCGGCCCGACCGCCGGCGCGTTCCAAAGACCGGCGGCTTTCGCCCGCGAAACCCCGGCCCGGAGCGTGCCGTGTCGAACAACAGAGCGGCCGAGGCGGCCTTCGGGCGCCTCATCGATATCATGAAGACCCTTCGTGGCCCGGATGGCTGTCCGTGGGACCGAGAGCAAGACCTCCGGTCGCTCCGTAGGTATGTCCTCGAAGAGGCTCACGAAGTGGTACAGGCGATCGACGACGGCGACATGCAGGGACTCCCGTCGGAGCTCGGCGACCTCTTGCTGCAGGTGGTGTTTCTCTCCCAGTTGGCGGCCGAAGAAGGTCTCTTCGACGTAGAACAGGTCGCCGAGGCGATCAACGACAAACTGGTCCGACGGCATCCGCACGTGTTCGGCGACGGGTCGGCGCAGGATGCCGAAGAGGTGCTCCAGCGTTGGGAGACGGCGAAACGCGACGAACGTGGCGGGGGCTCGGTGCTCGACGACATCCCGGCGGCTTTCCCGGCTCTGGCGCGGGCCGAAAAGCTGGGCCGGCGAGCCGCAAACGTCGGCTTCGACTGGCCGGACGCGGACGGCGTTCTTCTCAAGGTGCGGGAAGAACTCGCGGAAGTAGAGGCCGCGGTTGCATCCGCCCGCGAACGGGACGAGGAGCGCTCGGCAGAGGTCGAGGCAGAGATCGGCGACCTCCTTTTCGCCGTCGCCAACCTTGCCCGGCACATGGGCCTGTCACCGGAAGTTGCCTTGCGATCGGCGAGCACGAAGTTCGAGCGGCGCTTTCGCGCCATCGAGTCGCGCATTGCCTCCGGAGAGGCCGCCGACCTGCAGGCCATGGACGCGCTCTGGGACGAGGTCAAGCGATCGGAGGACGTCGCGCACGGCGGCTGAGCTTCCGCCGTTGTCCACCGGTCATCGCTCGGTCATCGGCTTCATTCCTGCGGCGGCTCGCGCTCGTCGTCCAGCTGCGCGCGGCGCGGACTCGCCACCGCGGCGATCAATACGCCCAGCAGGTATAGCGCGATCATCGGCACCGCCACCAGAACCTGGCTGATACCGTCCGGCGGCGTGATCAGGGCAGCGAGGACGAAGAACACGAGCACCGAGTACGGTAGCCACTTCAGCATCCGACCGGCGGTAACCAGGCCGAAGCGCGCCAGGACGAAGCTCATCAGCGGAAGCTGGGCCGAGATCCCCATCGCCAGCAGCATGCGCAGCGAGAAGCGCAGGTACTCCCGCACCGTTACGGCGTACTGGAAGTCGTCCGCCACGCCCAGCAGGTAGGTGACGACGAAGGGCAGCAAGACCCAGTAGCCGAAGGCCAGACCGGCGAGAAACAGAACCGTCGCGGAGATCACGAACAGCGTCGCCTTCACGAACCCCCGGCCGAGGCCGAACGGGGCGACCATGCGCCACACCATCGACATCAGCACCGGCATCGCCAGGACGAGGCCACCGAGCAAGGAAATGCTGAAGTAGATGACGAAGGGGTCGGTGAGGTGTGTGAAAACCAGCCGAGAGTCTCGCCCGGCCTCGCCCATGGCTACCGTCAAGGGCGCGGACAGGAAGCGGAAAGCGCGGTCGGCGACAGCCCAAGAGGCTGCCGTTCCCGCCAGCAGCGTGATGACCACCCACACGAGACCGCGGCGGACCTCGTCGAGCCGGTCGATGACGTGGTCCCAACGGATCGGAGCGTCGTCGGAAGGTGAGGAAGTGGCGGTGTCCAAAGGGACGGGCTACTGTGAGGAAAATCGGGCCGGGGAGGCCGAATTATAGCATCGGCTACGAAGATCCCACGGTCCTGCAAGCCGCAGGGGGACGATCCGTGGACAGCGAAGTACAAGCCGACCTGGCTGCCCTCGAGGGCGCAGCCGCGGCGGAGTCGACCGACATGCGGGGCTCCGAGGCGTCGGGCCGCAGCCCGGGACGCGGCTGGATCGAGGTGATCTGCGGCAGCATGTTCTCGGGCAAGAGCGAGGAGCTGATCCGCCGGCTGCGGCGCGCCCAGATCGCCCACCAGCACGTGCAGGTGTTCAAGCCACGCATCGACGATCGCTTCGACGAGGATCACATCGTCTCTCATTCACGCCAGCGTCTACCCAGCCAGCGGGTGACGACGTCGGAGGAGCTCTACGCCGCGGTCCTGCCCGAGACGCGGGTTGTCGGGATCGATGAAGCGCAGTTCTACGACGACGGGCTGATCGAGGTGTGCCAGCGGCTTGCCGCGGAAGGCCGCCGTGTCATTGTCGCGGGGCTCGATCAGGACTACCTCGGCCGGCCGTTCGAGCCGATCCCGCAGCTGCTGGCACTGGCGGAGTACATCACCAAGACGCTGGCGATCTGCGTCAAGTGCGGCGCTCCGGCGAATCACTCCCAGCGCCTGATCCCCAGCGGCGAGCGCGTCGTTGTCGGTGCCGACGACGTGTACGAGGCGCGCTGCCGCGCCTGTTTCGATCCCGACGACGCTCACCGTCAGTAGCTCAACCAACCGCCGACACGATAGCGTCCACGTCCGGCCGACCAGCGCTCGGCGCGAACGCGGATTCGAGCCCCTGCCGACACGGTCACCGCACCGTCGCGATCCGTTCGGTAGACGGCGATCTGTCGGCTCCGGTACCGCTCCAGCACGCCGGCGTCGGGATGCCCGAAGCGATTGCGCCAACCGGCGGAGATGACGGCGTGTCGCCCGACACCGGCGTCCAGCAGCGCCGGCGAGCTCGATGTGTTGCTGCCGTGATGGGCCGACTTGAGCACGTCGGCACGCCGGTCCAGGTGGCCGACGTAGATGGTCTCGGCGGGCTTCTCGGTGTCGCCCGTGAGCAGCAGAGTGCGCCCTCCGCAATCCAGCGACAGGACGAGAGAGCCGTCGTTGGCGACGGCAGCGCCGCCGGCCGGTGCCGCCGCGGCAGGCGGATGCAGTGCCCTCCAATCGCATGCGGCCTGGCGGGTGCGGTGATGGGCGGCGAGAGAGACGAGCGCGGCATCGCCTGCGTCCGCGCGCAGCCTCAGGCCGGCGGGAGAGTCCGGAGCGAAGCTCGGAACCCACACCGCTCGGGTCGGGATCTCGCTCAGCAGGCCTGCGAGGCCGCCGGCGTGGTCGGCATGAAGATGCGTGATGGCGACGGCGTCGAGGCGGCGGGTGCCCCGCGCCCGCAGGGCCGGGGCGAGTAGCGCGGTGCCGGGATCGAAGGTGCCGATCGGACTCCCACCGGTGTCGACCATCAGGGTTGCTCCGGGTGTCTCCAGCAACAGAGCGTCGCCCTGGCCGATGTCGAACGCCACCAAGCGGAATGCCTCGAGCGGCGGTGCCGCCGGTCTGCCGAGCGCGCCGGCGAAACCGACGCCGACAACGCCGCATATTGCAGCAGCGGAGATACGAGCAGCGACGCGTCTCCGCAGCTCTAGGTTGCCGGCGGTCCGCCACAACAGGATCGCGCCCCCGATGCCGAGAACGCTCGGAAGGACCCATGGAACGGCCGGAGCGGGCACGACCAGGGCGGGCACCCGTCGGTCGACGGCGGCGCTCAGCCAAAGGAGGGCGTCGAGGACGGCGGTGACCGCGGCCGCCAACCCGTCGGCGAGCCGCGCCGCGCCCATCGCATCGGCCGTCAGGACCGTCATGGCGCCGACCAGGGCGATGCCCAGGGCGGGAACCGCGATCGGGTTCAGCAGCAGAGAGATCGGCGTGAGCCGGTGTGTGCTGGCGGCAAGTAGCGGGGCAATGCCCATCCCCGCGGCGAGGGAGACGCCCGTCAGCGCCCCCAGCGCGCCGCGTGGGCCGCTGCGCTCGCGGGGCACCCTGCACAGCAGCAGGATCGCGCCGGTTGCCGCCGTGCTGAGCTGGAATCCGCCGTTTCGGACCACCCACGGGTCAGCGGTTGTCAGCGCCAGCGTTGCGGCCGCAAGGCCGTTGAGCGGTGCGGAGCGCCGACCGCGGGCGACGGCGACCAGGACCACGGCGGCCATCACGCAGGCGCGGGCCACCGGTGGGCGCGGGACCACGATCCCGTAGATGAGGGGCAGGGAAGCGATGCAGAGGGTCGCCGCACGTGGTCGGGGCAAGCCGGCGGCGCGCAGGAATCCGAACAGCGCGGTGAGGACGATGCTGACGTGCAGCCCGGATATCGCCACCAGGTGGATGAGTCCCGTACGCGCCAGGACGGCGACCGCGTCGTCCGGCACCTCGCCTCGCTCGCCGAGCAGGAGAGCCTTGACCAGCGGCGCGGTATGCCCGAAGCGGGCGTTGATCCGGTCTCGCAGCCAGGAGCGTGCTGCGCCGAGTCCCGGTGGACGGAAGCCGCCGCGGGGGCGCTCCCGGAATTGGCGGAAGCTCTTCAGCGAGGCGCGCACGTCGGCCCCGGACGCCCGCAGCGGCGGACGCGGTCTCACCAGCGGGTTGCGAGACGGACGATCGTTGCGCAGGCCGAGAAACGCCTCGAACCCGTCCCCCGATCGCCATCGCGTTTCGTCGACAGGATCGTAGACAGAGGCCCGCACCCGCAGTGGCCAGTTGCGCCACGTGCCGTCGACCAGGATCCCGTCGACGGCAAGCTCGACGGACCACGACGAGGACGACATCCGCTGCGGGTCGCCGGCGAGACGTCCACGAACCTTCCAGATCGCGCCCGGGCCCGACGGGTGATCGGCAAGAGCCGAGGCCGCGATAGGGCGGGCCGCGGCGGCCCCCGAAAGATAACCGGCAGCGCCGACGATCATGAGAAAGCAGGCGGGCCGCCCCCGGATCGACGTCCGCGCGGCCGCCCGGGCGGCGAGGACGACAAGAGTGAGGAGCGTAAGGGCGAGGGGAACGACGGTGAGCACGATCGGGGTCCCGATAGGCTCGGGCACCGGCCATGATCGAGGCGACGTTCCCCACCAACACCCCGCGATCCAGGCCAGCGCCGGCAGGCCGAGGGGAGCTGCGGCGTTCAGACCTCGTAAGGACTGAACGGGGGCAACTGGACGACCGGAGCGGACGCTGCCTGACCCGAGCCCGCTTCGGGGTCGGCTGTATCGTCCAAGCCGCGGCGCAGTCGCGTCTCGATCGCGGTGGCCTCGGCGTCGACCGTGCGGGCGTCGAGGGAGTCCTTCACCGCTCTCTCCGCCAGCGCGTCCAGTTCGTTCGCCGCCTTGATCAGACACTCCGCGACGCGCTCGGGGTGATCCGTGGAACGTTTGCGGCAGGCCTCGGCGACTTCGCCGAGGTGTCGGCTGGCAGCGGCAGATCCGCTGTCGCCGGCGTCGTCCTCGGTCGAGGCGAGGCGCCCCTGAGCATCGCGGTGGAGCTCCCAGGCGGCCTCGATCTCCTGCTCGCAATAGCGCAGCGAGTTGATCCGGTCGGGCCGGGGACCGGAAGCCAGGAATCGATCGAAGGCGTTGTTGATGCCCCGCAGCACCACCGACAGCGGGATCCCTTTCTCATGCCAGGTCTCCAGCAACCGCCAATCCTTGGGCGACAAGACCAGAGGGCCGCCGCGGCGTTGGCCGAAGTGCTGCTCGACCCGGCGGAAGTACTGCTCGTCGAGCGCCTCAGACATGGGCTTCTGTACGGATGAGACGGCCGCGATGCACACGGTTCCGGCGTTCCGTGAGCATTTCAGGCGTATTCGGGCCAGTCGGCCACCGGCGAAGGGGGATCCGCGGTTGTCGACTCGTCGAGCAACCAGGCCGTCGCGGCGTCCGCGCAGGCGACGATGCGCTCGCAGCACGCGTCGTAGGCAGCCTGATCGAGCCCCATCGGGTCGGCGATCTCGAGCGCGTCGGCACGCCGGCCGAACGGGTCCGCAGGCCCGGCGGACTTCCCGGTGGCCGGCGCGAATGCCCCCAGAAGGCGGGTCTTGGAGGCGGCCGCCGGCGACAGAGCGGCGGTCTCGAGGGCCTGCTGCCGGGACATGGTGAGCACGTGGTCCGCCTCGGAAAGCATGAACTGGACCAGCGGCGAGGAGCGTTGCGCCGAGATGTCCAGTCCGGCGAGGCGCGAAACGGCGTCGATGGCGCCTTCGGTCGGGGGATCACCACCGATGGCGTGCGTCCCGGCCGACGTTACCCGCCATGCGTCCCGCGGCAGGCGGGCGCGCAGAAGTGCTTCGGCCATGGGGCTGCGGCAGAGGTTACCGAAGCACACGACCAGAACAGTACGGCACGAGGGAGGATCGACAGCAGGCATGATTGTCCGACAAAGGGTGAGACTCTAACATGGTCGTTTGCTCTTTCGGCGCGGGCGCGCACTGTACCCGGCTGCTCCGCGTCTTCGGGGTTACCCCTTTTCCGGCGTTGTCGATGCCTTCTCGATCCGCTTCCGAAGCAGCCGTCGCCGCGGGCGACCCGATCAGCATCCGTGGGGCGCGCGTCCACAACCTCCAGGGCGTGGATGTCGACATCCCCACCCGGGAGCTGGTCGTGATTACCGGGGTGTCCGGCTCCGGCAAGTCGAGCCTGGCGTTCGATACCCTCTACGCGGAAGGACAGCGACGCTACGTCGAGTCTCTGTCGGCTTACGCCCGTCAGTTCCTCGAGCGGATGGAGAAGCCGGCGGCCGACAGCATCGAGGGAGTTCGCCCGGCCGTCGCCATCCAGCAGAAGGTGCCGCCGCGCAGCTCTCGTTCCACGGTGGCTACAACGACCGAGATCCACGACTATCTGCGCCTTCTGTTCGCCCGTGTCGGCGTCACCGTGTGTCCTTCCTGTGGCGAGGTGGTGGCGGCCGACTCTCCGGGCGCTGCGATCGACGGTCTGCTCGCCGCGTCGCCGATGAAGCGCGCCGTGGTGACGTTCCCGACGGCGCTCCCGCGTGTGCTCAAACGACGGCAGGAGGTGCTTCTGGGGCTGCTGCAGCAGGGCTTCCGACGGGTGTGGCACGAGGATGAGGTCGTCGAGCTGTCGGTGCGCCGCCTGGCGGAAGCCGCCAAGCAGCTGGGCGAGGGCCCGCTCGACGTCGTCGTCGACAGATCCAAGTTGGATCCGGAGGCCCGGGACCGGCTGGTGGATTCGATGGAGATCGCCTTCAACGAAGGCGACGGCCGGGCGCGGGTGTCGGTGCTGGAGGATGACGGCGTCGGCACCGAGCACGCCTTCGACCGCCGTTTCCGCTGCGCCAATTGCGAGCGGGATTTCCTCCGCCCCGAGCCCCGCCTCTTCTCGTTCAACAATCCCTACGGCGCCTGCCCCGAGTGCAAGGGATTCGGCAATATCATCGAGGTCGACCTCGACAAGGTCGTACCCGACAAGACGGCGACCCTCGAAGACGGCGCCATCGAGCCCTGGGACAAGGCCAGCCGCGGACGTTGGCGGAAACGCCTGCGCGACTTTTGCGCCGCGGAACAGATCCCGATGGACGTGCCGTGGCAGGAGCTCGCGGCGGAGCAGCGAGACGCAGTGCTCAGCGGGCGGGGCGGCTTCGCCGGTGTCCTCGGATTCTTCGACAAGCTCAAGAAGAAGAGCTACCGGCTCCACGTGCGGGTCCTGCTGGCTCGCTATCGCGGTTACGTGCCGTGTCCCGCCTGCGAGGGCTCTCGCCTGCGTGGTGAGGCGCGGAACGTGCACGTCGGCGGGTTGACCCTGGGTGATCTCTCGGCCCTGAGTATCGATCGGGCCGAGGAGTTCTTCCGCGAGCTCGAGCTGTCGGCCGGAGATCAGGCCGTCGCCGATCGCCTGGTCACCGAGATCCGATCACGCCTCTCCTACCTGGTGGAGGTGGGCGTTGGCTACCTGACCCTCGACCGGCTCACCGGGACGCTGTCGGGCGGCGAGGCCCAGCGCATCAACCTGGCGACCTGCCTGGGCTCGGCGCTGGTGGGGGCGATGTACGTGCTGGACGAGCCCAGCATCGGCCTGCATCCACGCGACAACGAGCGGCTGATCGGCATCCTGCGGCGCCTGAGAGACCTCGGCAACAGCGTCGTCGTCGTCGAGCACGACCGCGAGATGATCGACGTCGCCGATCATGTCATCGACCTCGGGCCGGGCGCCGGTGTGCACGGTGGCGAGGTGGTGTTCGCCGGGGGGGCCGCGGAGTTGGCCGCCGCGGAAGGCCTGACTGCCGAGTACATGCGCGGCGACCGGCAGGTTCCGCAACCGCCGCGTGTGCGGCCGGCGGCCGGATACCTCGAGATCAAGGGGGCGCGGGAGCACAACTTGAAAGACATCGAGGTGCGGGTGCCGCTCGGCGTCCTGTGTTGTGTGACGGGCGTCTCCGGATCGGGCAAGAGCACCCTGATTCACGATGTTCTACACGGCGGGTTGAAGCAGCGAATGGGGCCGTGGAAGGCGAAGGTTGGAGCGCACGACCGCATCGACGGAGCCGACCAGATCGACACCGTCGTTCTCGTCGACCAGTCGGCGATCGGGCGGTCGTCTCGCTCGAACCCGGTGACCTACATCAAGGCGTTCGACGGCATTCGAGCGGCATTCGCGGCGACGCGTGAAGCGCGGGCGCGCGGCTTCGCCGCCGGCCATTTCTCCTTCAACGTCTCCGGCGGGCGCTGCGAGTCCTGTGAGGGCAGCGGTGAGGTGATCGTGGAGATGCAGTTTCTTCCCGATGTCCGGCTGCCGTGCGAGGAATGCGAAGGTCGCCGATATCGCGCCGATACGCTCGAGGTCGAGTATCACGGCAAGAACATCCATCAGGTCCTGGAGATGACTGTCTCGGAGGCGCGGCGGTTCCTCTCGGACATCCCGCCGACGGCGCGACGCCTGCAGGTGCTGGAGGATGTCGGATTGGGGTACCTGCGGCTGGGACAGCCGTCGACGACCCTCTCCGGGGGCGAAGCGCAGCGGGTCAAGCTGGCGGCCCACCTGATCGAGGGCGCCGGTCGAAAGACGCTCTACCTGTTCGACGAGCCGACCACCGGTTTGCATTTCGACGACATCTCGAAGCTGCTTTTCGCGCTCAACCGCCTGGTCGATGCGGGCGCGTCCGTGGTCGTCATCGAGCACAACCTCGACTTTCTGAAGACGGCCGATTGGATCATCGATCTCGGCCCGGAGGGGGGCGAGGACGGTGGCTGGATTGTCGCCGAGGGCACGCCCGAGGAGGTAGCGGCCGTGCCGCTGTCGCACACGGGAGAGTTCCTGAAAGGGGCGTTGCCGGAGTCGTGATCGACCTCAGATCCGATACGGTCACCCAGCCGACCGACGAGATGCGTCGGGCGATGGCGGCGGCAGAGGTCGGCGACGACGTCTACCGGGAAGACCCGACGGTCGCCGCCCTCGAGCGCGAGTGCGCCGAGATGCTCGACTTTCCGGCGGCGTTGTTCGTCCCGACCGGGACGATGGGCAACCAGGTCGCGATTCACCTGCAGACCCGCCCCGGGGACGAGGTCGGGATCGAAGGCAGCGGGCATTCGTACGACTGGGAGCTTGCCGGCATGGCGGTGATCTCGGGAGTTCAGCCGCGGCTGATCGCCGGCGACCGGGGTGTTCTCGACCCGCAGGCGCTCGCCGAGGCGTTAGCGCCGCGCCCGGCGATCCGCTCGCGCGTGTCGATGGTGATCGTCGAGAACACCCACAACATGGCCGGGGGCCGGGTGTGGCCTCGGGCCGCCCTCGACGAGGCCAGGCGGACCTGCCGTAGTCGCGAGGTCGCGCTTCATCTCGACGGCGCCCGCCTGTTCAACGCCGCCGTCGCGAGCGGCTCGCCCGTGGGGGAGCTCGCGTCCGGGTTCGACTCCGTGATGGTGTCCCTGTCGAAGGGGCTGAGCGCGCCCCTGGGATCGATCCTGGCGGGAAGCGAACCGTTGATCGAAGAGGCGCGCCGCGTCCGCAAGATGATGGGTGGCGGTATGCGACAGGCAGGCGTGGTTGCTGCCGCGGGTAGGGTGGCGCTGGGCCAGATGGTCGACCGGCTGGCCGAGGATCACGCCAACGCGCGTCGGCTGGCGGAAGGGTTGACCGACCTCGCCGGTATCGAGCTCGCCTTCGGTCACGTCGACACGAACATCGTGGTGATCGACGTGTCGGCCTGCCGCCTGGGGGCCGCCGAGCTCGTAGCCGAGCTCGAGGCGCGCGGGGTTCTCTGCCTGAAGACGGCGCCGCATACGATTCGGTTGGTAACCCATCGAGGCATCGACGCGGAAGCGGTCGACCGGGCCGTCGCGGCGGCCCGTGATGCCGTCTCCTGATGCGCGGCTAGCGATCCGGGGGAAAGCTGCGGACCTGCTCCAGGAAGCCGTTCCAGTTCCGCCGGGTCTCGACCAGGCTGTCGCCGCCGAACTTCTCCAAGCAGGCGTCGGCCAGGACCAACGCCAACATCGCCTCGCCGACGACGGCGGCGGCCGGCACGGCGCAGACGTCCGAGCGCTGCACCACGGCCTCGACCGGCTCGCCCGAATCGATGTCGACGGATGCCAGAGGTTTGCGCAACGTAGAAAGCGGCTTCATGTAAACGCGCACCCGGATCTCACCCCCGTAGGTGACGCCGCCTTCGGTGCCACCGGCGCGATTCGTCGGTCGGCCCCAGGCGCGCTGGTCGCGATCGAACGTGATGGCGTCATGAACGGCCGAGCCGGGCTGTCCGGCGGCCCAGACCCCTCGTCCGATCTCCATCGCCTTCATCGCCGGGATCGAGACCATCGCGTGGGCCAACCGGGCATCCAGCTTGCGGTCCCACTGGACGTGGCTACCCAGGCCCGAAGGGATGTTGCGGGCGGCGACCTCGACGACTCCGCCGAGCGTGTCGAGATCGTCCGCGGCGGCGTCGATCGCCGCGATCATGCGCTCGGCAGCGTCGTTGGCGACGCATCTCACCGGCGACGCGTCGGCGTGGTCGCGGATCTCGTCGAAGGCAAAGCTGGTCTCTTCGTCGACCGCGGCGGATCCGATTCGGGTCACGTGGCTGGCGATCTCGATGTCGAGCGCTGCAAGGAACTGCTTGCACAGGCTTCCGGCGGCGACCCGGCTGGCGGTCTCGCGGGCGCTGGCACGCTCGAGGATGTCACGCAGGTCGGAGCGGTCGTATTTCAAACCGCCCGCCAGGTCGGCGTGGCCCGGGCGTGGCCGCGAGACGCGACGCGGGTCGGGTTCGGCGGCGGGGAGGTTACCGCTGTCGGCAATCGCACCGGCATCTGCGTCGTTCCCGCCGTCGTCGCGGCCGCAGTCGCCATCCGCGCCGGGGGGCTCGACACCCATGACGTGTTCCCAGTTCGGCCAATCCTTGTTCTCGATCAGATAGGCGATCGGGCTGCCCAGGGTCACGCCCCGGCGGACCCCGCCGACGATACGGGCGCGGTCGCTCTCGATCTTCATGCGCTTGCCGCGTCCGTAGCCCCCCATGCGGCGTTTCAGGTCCGCGTCGACCGCCGCGGGATCGATACGCACGCCCGCCGGCAATCCCTCGAGAATGCTGACGAGCATCGGACCGTGGGATTCACCGGCGGTCATCAGACGGAGGATTCGAAACGGCATGGCTCGGCGTTGCGGGAGTCGGAAAACGGGTGGCGAAGTCGGAGTATAGCAGCGGGGCTCGGGGCTATAATCGCTTCATCATGAAGGTTCTCGACACCCGACAGATGCAGGCGTGCGACCAGGCGGCGATCAACGAGCACGGGATCCCGGAGCTCGTGCTGATGGAGAACGCCGGCGTGCAAGTCGTCGAAGCGCTGGACGAGTTCTTCGGGCAGGAGGCCCTTGATCTCGTCGCCGTGCTCTGCGGCAAGGGCAACAACGGCGGCGATGGCTTCGTCGTGGCCCGCCACCTACACAGCCGGGGTCATGCCGTGCGTGTCTACCTGTTCGCGGCGCCGGAGAAGTTGGCCGGGTCCGTGTCTGCCAACTATCAGATGGCCTCGAATCTGGGAGTCGAGATCATCGAGGTCCCGGACGAGAGCGCCTGGAACGGGCGGAAAGACGAGCTGGTCGGCTTCGATTGCATCATCGATGCGCTGTTCGGGACCGGGATCAGCGGAGCGCTGCGAGGCCATTTCGGTAGCGTCGTGGAAACGATCTGCGAAAGCGGTGTGCCGGTCGTGGCCGTCGACCTACCGAGCGGACTCTCGGCGGACAGCGGCGATATCGCCGGGCCGGCCGTGGCGGCGGACCTTACCGTGACGTTCGCTGCACCCAAGATCTGTCACGTTCTCGCCCCGGCCTGTGAGCTGGTCGGGACGTTGGGCGTGGTCGACATCGGCATCCCGGCGCAGGAGATCGCCGCTTGCGGCAGCGCGCTCGAGCTGGTGACGCCGGAGGAGTGCGCCGAGGCTCTTCCGGTACGAGAGCCCGATACGCACAAGGGCAGTTATGGTCACGTCCTGATTCTCGCCGGAGCTCCCGGAATGTCCGGGGCCGCGGCACTGGCCGCTCGCGCCGCTCTCCGTGGCGGCGCCGGTCTGGTGACCGTGTCGGCGCCATCGACGATCGCGGATATCGTCGCGGGGATGGTGCCCGAGGCTCTCGTTCGCCGGGCGGCGGCGTCCAGCGACGGAGGTCTGGGACGGGCCGCGAAGACGGAGATCCACGAGCTTGCCGGCCGCGCGGACGTCCTGGCGGTCGGTCCCGGTATCGGGTCGTTTGCCGAGACCCGCGAGCTGATTCGCGACATCGTCGCGGACGCTCCCGTCCCCGTGGTGCTGGACGCCGACGGGTTGAACGCGTTCGCGGGGGACTGCGAGGCGCTGCGAGGCGTCGGACCGCCCCTCGTCCTGACACCGCATCCCGGCGAGGCCGGACGCCTGCTCGGCGTCGATACGGCGGTGGTCCAGAGCGACCGTCTCGCCGCCGTGAGGGATCTTGCCGAGCGCAGCGGAGCCGTCGTGATCCTGAAGGGACACCGGTCGCTGGTGGCGGATCCCGGCGGCAACGTCGGCATCAATCTCACCGGAAACCCCGGGATGGCCACGGGAGGCTCCGGCGACGTGCTCACCGGCCTGGTAGCGGCCTTCATCGCACAGGGCGTGGAGCCGTTTCGCGCCGCGCGGCTCGGCGCGTATCTCCACGGAGCGGCGGGGGATCATGCGGCGGCGTCGGTCGGGGAGATCTCGCTGATCGCCTCGGACATCATCGGCGCGCTTCCGGAGGCCATCGCCGGTTGCCAACCGGAAGACGAACTGCTGGGGGATCGGTGAGATCGTCGCGCGACTACGTCACCCGCAACGCCGAGGAGACCCTCGAGGTCGGTCGCAAGCTCGGTGAACGCCTTCACGGCGGCGAGGTCGTACTGCTGTTCGGGCCTCTGGGGGCGGGCAAGACGGTGTTCGTCCGCGGCCTGGCCGAGGGCCTGGGGTTGAGCGGAAAAGAGATCAAGAGTCCCTCGTACACGCTCATCAACGAGCACCCCGGCAAGCTGAGCCTCTTCCATGCCGATCTCTATCGGCTCAGCCCCGAGTCGCTGGTCGAGCTCGGCCTCGACGAGCTCTACGGCGAGGGCAGCGTCGTCGCCGTCGAGTGGGCCGAGCGACTCGAAGAAGCCGGCTGGGACCTGGGCGACGCCGTCATCGTCGAGATCGACTACCACCCCAGCGAAGAAGACACCCGCATGATCGTCCTCGAAGCCGTCGACGTCTTCACGACCGCAGGTAACGGGGGCTAGGCGTCGTCACAAGAGGACGGTCGCCGCGTGCCGGTTCCTCTCTCCCCGTCGGCCGAGCGGTGAGCCGCGAGTGGATCCTAACGTCCGAACCGGCAGGGGAGTCGGAGGGCGTCGAGCGCAAGGCGCGCGCCGCGCAGAGAGGCGCAGGCGTACATCCGTACGTCGGAGCCGAACGAGCAAGCGCAACGCGGCGATCGGCGTCCTCCGACTCCCCCTACTACTCAACGCGGTAGTTGGGAGCTTCCTTGGTGATCTGCACGTCGTGGACGTGCGCCTCGCGGAGGCCGGCGACGGTGACGCGGACGAACTGGGCGTCGGCCTGCATTGTCGGGATGTCGGCGCAGCCGCAGTAGCCCATGCCGGCTCGCAGGCCGCCGATGAGCTGGTGGACGGTTTCGGAGACGGGACCCTTGTAGGGGACGCGGCCCTCGATGCCCTCGGGGACGAGCTTGGCGTCTTCGTCGACGTCGCGCTGGAAGTAGCGATCTTTGCTGCCCATGCGCATTGCGCCGACGGAGCCCATGCCGCGGTAGGCCTTGAAGGCGCGGCCCTGGTAGAGCTCGATTTCCCCCGGGCTTTCGTCGGTGCCGGCCAGAAGCGATCCGACCATGATGACGTCGGCGCCGGCGGCGATGGCCTTGGCGATGTCGCCGGAATGCTTGATCCCGCCGTCGGCGATGATCGGGATGCCGTGCTCTTTACCGACGCGGGCGCACTCCGAGATGGCGGTGACCTGAGGAATCCCGGCGCCGGCGACGACCCGCGTCGTGCAAATCGCCGAGGGCCCGATGCCCACCTTCACCGCGTCCACGCCCACCTCGATCAGGTCGCGGGTTGCCGCCGCCGTGGCGACGTTCCCGGCGATCACCGAGATCCCCTCGAACTTCTTTTTGATGTCGCCGGCGGTTTCGAGCACGCCCTCGGAGTGCCCGTGGGCCGTGTCGACGACAATCACGTCGACGCCCGCCGCAGCCAGCGCCTCGGCGCGCTCGACCGACTCCGGGCCGACACCGATGGCGGCGCCGACGCGCAGGCGGCCGAGCTCGTCCTTCGACGCGTGCGGGTAATCGATGGCCTTTTGAATGTCCTTGACGGTGATCAGCCCCTTCAGGCTGCCGCGCTCGTCGACCACCAGCAGCTTTTCGATCTTGTGCCGCTGCAACATGGCCACGGCCTCGTCCATGGTGGTTCCCGGGGGAACCGTGACGAGCTTGTCGCGCGTCATCAGCTCCTCGACGCGCCGGTCGTGGTTGGTCTCGAAGCGGACGTCACGGTTGGTCAAGATGCCGACCACACGGCTGTCCGGGTCGGTCACCGGGACGCCGGAGATCTTGTACTTCGACATGATGTCGAGGGCGTCGCGGATGGGGGTCGTCGGGCCGACGGTGATCGGGTCGACGATCATGCCGCTTTCCGAGCGCTTCACCTTGTCGACTTCGTCGGCCTGCTCCTCGATGCCGAGGTTGCGGTGCAGGATGCCGAGGCCGCCGTTTTGCGCCAGCGCGATGGCCATACGCGACTCGGTGACCGTGTCCATGGCGGCCGACAGCAGCGGGATTCGCAGGCCGATCTGCGCCGTCAGACGGGTGCTGGTGTCGGCCTGCGAGGGCAGCACCCGAGAGCGGGCGGGGACGAGCTGCACGTCATCGAAGGTGAGGGCAATCGGCGGATTCTCGACCAGCATCTCGACTCCTGTGTGGGACGTTTGCGGCAAGGTACACCACCAGCGCTAATTCGCAAGTCGGGGCCCCAGCGTTGCCGCAGCACGTCGATCGTCCCGCCGCGCTGCTACAAAGCAAGCAGAAGTGGCAGCGTTGCCGGAGGGCGTGGAGCGCAAGGCGCGCGCCGCGCAGAGAGGCGGAGGCGTACACCCGTACGTCGGAGCCGAGCGAGCAAGCGCAACGCCGCGATCGACGCCCTCCGGCGACGCCGGTCTCCTAGCGGCCGCAGCACTTCTTGTATTTCTTGCCGCTTCCGCAGGGGCAGGGGTCGTTTCGGCCGACTTTCTTGACCTCTCGGACCACCGTGTCGGGGGTGGTGGGGCCGCCGCCCGCGGCGGCGGCGACGCGTTGGACCCTTTCGGCTTCGGCGCGCTGGCGTGCCAGCTGGGCCTGTCGCTCCTCCTCGCTCATAGGCTCGAGCTGGAAGGCGTAGCGCACGACCTCTCCGCGGATGCGCTCGTGCATCTCCTGGTACATCTCGAACGACTCCCGCTTGTATTCGACCAGCGGGTTTCGCTGTCCGTATCCGCGCAGCCCGATGCCTTCCTTCAGGCGGTCGAGAGCGTAGAGGTGCTCCTTCCAGCGGGCGTCGGTGACTTGCAGGCTGATCCACGTCTCGAACTGCGGCATCACTTCACCGATCCGCTCGACCTTGCTTTCGTACCGCTGCCGGACCGATTCAAGCAGGCCCTCGCGGATCTCGCCGATACCGTCGTTTTCCAGGTCGACGTCCAGGTCCTCCGGCGTCAAACCGAAGAAGTGGGTCAGCTGGGTCTGTAACTCGGCCGTTTCCCAGTCGAGCGGGTCCATCTCGGGGTCGCAGTGGGTCTCCAGCAGCCAGTCGAGGATCTCCTCGGCCGTATCCAGGATGAATGCCCGCGGAGCTTCGTCGCTGCTCATGTGTTCCGTGCGGGTCGTGTAGATGACCTGACGTTGCTTCTCCATCACGTCGTCGTACTCGAGCAGGTGCTTGCGGGTCTCGAAGTTGCGGCCCTCCACCTGCCTCTGCGCCCGCTCGATTGCCCGCGTGACCATGCGATCCTCGATCGGAACGCCTTCCTCCATGCCGAGACGCGACATCAAGCCCTGAAGCTTGTCCATGCCGAAGATGCGCAGCAAGTCGTCCTCGAGCGAAAGGAAGAACTGAGACGAGCCCGGGTCCCCCTGGCGGCCGGTACGGCCACGTAGCTGATTGTCGATGCGGCGGGCCTCGTGGCGCTCGGTGCCCAGCACGTGCAGGCCGCCGACCTCCCTGACGCCGTCGCCGAGCACGATGTCGGTACCGCGTCCGGCCATGTTGGTTGCGATCGTCACGGCGCCTTTCTGCCCCGCAAGGGCGACGATCTCCGCTTCTCGCTCGTGGTGCTTGGCGTTCAACACGACGTGCTTGACGCCGCGCCGCGTCAGCATCTTGGAGATCTTCTCCGACTTCTCGATCGAGGTCGTTCCCACGAGCACCGGTCGACCGGTTTCGTGCTGGTGGGCGATCTCGTCGACGACCGCTTTCCACTTTTCCGGCTCCGTCCGGAAGATCACGTCGGGCATTTCTTCGCGGATCAGTGGCTTGTTGGTCGGAATGGCCATGACCTCGAGCTCGTAGATCTTGTCGAACTCCGCCGCCTCGGTCATGGCGGTACCGGTCATTCCGGAAAGCTTGTCGTACATGCGGAAGAAGTTCTGGAAGGTGATGGTGGCGAGCGTCTGGTTCTCGCGCTCGATCTTCACCCCCTCCTTCGCCTCGACCGCCTGGTGCAGGCCGTCGCTCCAGCGACGTCCGGGCATCATGCGGCCGGTGAACTCGTCGACAATGACAACCTCGCCGTCCTTCACGATGTAGTCGCGATCGCGTTTGAACAGGGCGTGCGCTTTCAGGGCCTGCTGGGCGTGATGCACCAGATCCATGTTGGCGGCGTCGTAGAGGTTCTCGACGCCGAGCAACTTCTCCAGGCGTTCCACGCCCTCTTCGGTGAAGGCGACCGATCGCTTCTCTTCCTCGATCTCGAAGTCGCTGTCCTTTTTGAGCGCCGGAATGACGCGGTCGATCTTGTAGTAGAGCTCTGTCGACTTTTCCGCCGGGCCGGAGATGATCAGGGGCGTCCGGGCCTCGTCCACGAGGATCGAGTCGACCTCGTCGACGATGGCGAAGTTGTGCGTCGGCTGGACCATGTCGGGTAGCCGGAACTTCATGTTGTCGCGCAGGTAGTCGAAGCCGAACTCGTTGTTGGTGCCGAAGGTGATGTCCGAGGCGTACGCGGCGCGGCGATCGTCGTCCGGCATGTCGTGCTGGATGCTGCCGACTGTCAGACCGAGGATTTCGTACAACGGCGACATCCACTCGGCGTCGCGACGCGCCAGGTAGTCGTTGACCGTGACGATGTGGACGCCCTTGCCTTCCAGAGCGTTGAGGTATGCGGGGAGGGTGGCGACCAGGGTCTTGCCCTCACCGGTGGCCATCTCGGCGATCTTGCCCTCGTGCAGCACGACGCCGCCGATCAGCTGAACGTCGTAATGACGCATCTGCAGCGTTCGCCTGCCCGCCTCACGAGCGGCGGCGAAAGCCTCGACGAGCAGATCGTCCAGCGTCTCACCGTCGGCCAGGCGCCCGCGAAACTCCTCGGTCTTGTGCCGCAGGTCGGCGTCGGAGAGCTTCTCCATCGCCGGCTCGAGGTCGTTGATCGGGCCCAGATACCTCTCCGAGATACGCTTGAGCTCGCGATCGTTGTGGGTGCCGAAGACCTTGGTCAGAACGCTGTTGAGCATGAGGTGGTTATGGGGCGCCCCGATAGGGCAGCTTCGTTCAGGGGGAGGAGGGGTGCCGACGGGCATCGCGGCGTCGCAGCGCGCGAGGGCGAAACCCACCTGGAGGCACGACCGATACGCATCGTTCATCGTAGCAGCCGCGTCCGCCGCCGGTAAACTGCGCCCGTGCGCGGGGGCGGTGAGCTACGTCGGCCTGGTCGGTGCTCAATCCGACATCCGGTCGGTCGTCGATAGCCACCGATATCGCAGCCGCCAGAACGGGATTCCGTAGAGGGCGAAGACGACGATCAGCACCTTCTCCAAGGTGATCGCGGGCATGCTCCGCGAAGGGCCGCGAAAAAAAGGGAGCGATTTCTGCCCCCTCGGATCATGCCACGGCTTGGCTAGAAAGCGCAGGTTTGTTCAGCCGCGAGCAGGGCTGACAGAGGCGCCGAATCGCCCCGCAGATTCTGCTCGTGACTCGCTCCGCCATCCGGTAGCTTTCTCAAGTATCGCCTCGAAAGATCGAGGGCACGCAGGGGAGTGTTGCGACGGCACATTCGGCCGCGCGGGGCTCTTCTTCAAGCTAGCCCGCGAGAGCCCCGGGAGTCACGAAGTGCGCGAACGATCGACGGTTTTGCTTTCCTGCGCTGCAGCAGCCTTGGCGCTGCTCGCCACAGGTCCGGGTGGTCCGGGATCCCGGAGGCATTCCGAGACGCCCGTAGGGTCGACGACGCTCGCGTCCGCGGCCCGTTTTGCTCCTGTCCACGAGGCGTTGCGAGCCGAGAGCGACGGCCGCGACGGATTGCCGGCGGGGCCGCAGTCGATGACGCGGGCCGATCGGGAGACGTTGCTCGAACGCGTCGCAGAAGATACCTACGCGTTCCGACGCCGGAGCTCGGACAGCGAGACGGCCTACCGGGCGTACAACCGCGAACACGCCCTCACGTTCACCCTCGATGGGGGCGGCGTCCACGTCCGCTCGGCCGTGGCTGCCGACGCCGACTGGGGGTGGTCGATGAGACTCGTGGGCTTCGGCTACGCGGGACAGGTGACGGCGGTCGGCGAGGAGATCCCGGTCCGGGCCGGGAACCGGGTCGAGTATCGTCGAGATGCGCTCGTCGAGTGGTACATCAACGAGCCGCGTGGGCTCGAGCAGGGCTTCACGGTCGCGTCGCGGCCGGCAAGCGTACCGCCCGTCAGCGTCGGAGCCGGTCGCTCGACGAGTCCTCTCGTACTGGAGCTCCGCACGACCGGGCTGGATACGCGACAGGACATCGCGGGTAAATCGGTCGTGGCCACGACCCCGGCCGGCAACGAAGTGCTTCAGTATCGGGGCCTGGTGGCGTGGGACAGCGAGGGCATCGACGTTCCGGCAACGCTCTGGGCGACGGACACGGGGATTCGCATCGAAGTGGACGATCACGGCGCCTCGTACCCCCTGACCATCGACCCGTTCGTGCAACGACGGATCCTTCGGGCGGCGGACGCTCAGATCGACGACAACTTCGGCATCTCGGCGGCGGTCTCGGGCGACACGGCGATCGTTGCCGCCTGGTTCGAGGACGGCGGGCCGGGAGACCCGCTTTCTCTCGCCGGTGCGGCCTACGTTTTTGAACGCAATCACGGCGGCGTCGACAACTGGGGCGAGGTCGCCAAACTGACCGCGTCGGATGCGGCGGCCGACAGCTGGTACGGGGTTTCGGTCGCGATCGACGGCGACACCGCGGTCGTCGGCGCCTATCTGGCCGATCAGGGGCCCGGCGGGCCTCTGGACAGCGCCGGCTCCGCCTACGTGTACGAGCGGAACCACGGCGGGCCGGGAAACTGGGGCGAGGTGAAGATCCTCACCGCTTCAGATCGCCAGGCGTTGGACAACTTCGGCGTCGCGGTCGATATCGACGGCGACACTATGGCCATCGGCGCCTACTCCGAGGAGGGCGGCGCCGGCGACCCGAGGCCGCGTGCAGGCGCAGTCTATCTGTACGAACGGAATCACGGCGGCCCGGGCAACTGGGGCGAAACGAAGAAGCTGACCTCTTCGGACACCCAGATGGACGATCGGTTCGGCAACTCGGTCGCGATCGAAGGCGACACGCTCGTCGCGGGCGCTTTCTACGAAGCCGGGCCGTACATCCCGTTGAGCCAGACCGGTGCGGCGTACGTTTTCGGTCGCAACCACGGTGGGGCCGGGAACTGGGGCGAGATCAAGAAGCTCACCGCCTCGGACACCGAGCAGTTCGACCGCTTCGGCGTCGACGTGGCGATCTCCGGGAGCACCGTGCTCATCGGCTCGTACCTCGAAAGCGGCGGCCCCGGCGGCCCGGTGTTCCAATCCGGAGCCGCCTATGTTTTCGAGAGAGACCACGGGGGCGCAGACAACTGGGGCGAGCTGAGAAAGCTCACCGCGTCCGATGCTCAAATAGGCGACCAGTTCGGAATCTCGGTCGCGATCGAGGGCGATATCGCCATCGTCGGCGCCGACATGGAAGACGGAGGCTTCGGTGATCCGCTTCCCGGGGCAGGGGCCACCTATGTGTTCGAGAGGTCCTCGGGCGGATTCGGCGCCTGGGGCGAGACCTCGAAGATCACGGCCTGGGACGCCCAGACCGATGACGGCTTCGGTGAGGTGGTCGCGCTGGAAGGCGGCACGGCGGTCGTCGGTGCGCGGTTCGAGGACGGCGGCCCGGGCGACCCCATATCGGGGGCCGGCGCGGCCTACGTGTTCGATCGGACCAACTGGGCCTACGTCCTGGACGCATTCGGCGGCGTCCATGCGATCGGCAGCGGCGTGGTGAAGATGTCCCCGCCGCCACCCTATTTCGGCTTCGATGTTGCCCGCGACCTGGAGCTGACGAGCGACGGTGGGTACGTGTTGGACGGTTTCGGCGGCGTTCACCGCGCCGGGAGCGGGCCCGACCTGAGCCCCGGGCCGCCGTATTTCGGCTTCGATATCATCCAAGATCTGGAGCTGACTCCGGCCGGCAACGGCTACGTACTGGACGGTTTCGGAGGCGTGCACGCTGTCGGCGGTGCCCCGGTGATCAGTCCGGCGGCGCCGTACTTCGGTTTCGACGTCGCCCGCGACATGGAGTTGGGCAACGGCGGCTACTACGTCCTGGACGGCTTCGGCGGTCTGCATGCAGCCGGAGGCGCCCCTGCGATCGCGCCCGGCCCACCGTACTTCGGCTTCGACGTCTCTCAGGACCTGGAGCTCGCCCCGGGAGGAGGCTACGCGCTCGACGGTTTCGGTGGAGTCCACGTCCTCGGATCCGCTCCGGTCCTGTCGCCGGCGGCGCCGTACTTCGGCTTCGACGTCGCCCGCGATTTCGAGCTCGAGCCGGGCGGCGGGTACTACGTTCTCGACGGTTTCGGTGGCTTCCATCCGGCCGCCGGGGCGCCGCAGATCTCCCCGGAGCCGCCGTATTTCGGCTTCGACGCGGCGCGGGACTTCGAGATTCGTTGATCGCCTGCGGCAGCAATCATTCGAGGAGCGGATTCCCGCGCCGCCGAGCCCGCGGTCAGTAGCTCACGCTCGGGGCGCCGTCGGCCATGAACGCCACCAGCATCGGGCCGCCCACGATGACCGCGCCGTCCACGAGGTTGTTCTCGTCGAGGTCGCGCTTGTGGAAACAGGGCAGGCAGACGTAGATCTTGCCGCCGGCGGCCGCGAAGCTCGTCATCAGCTCCTTCAGCGGTGACAGCCCTTCCTCGGCGATGTCGTCGGCATAGCCCTCGACGGCGAGGCGGACGCCTTCGCTGCTGAGAAAGACGACGGTTTCCTGATCGGAACCGACAGCGGCGTTCGCCAGGGTGAATGAAACGGTGGCGCGGTCGGTGTCATCCTTGGCGCGGGAACAGGAGACGACGAATTTTCCGGGCATGATGTCAGCTCACTCGGTCTTTCGTTGGATCCAGTAGTGGGGATGTTCGGAGGAAAGCAGGGGGTTCCCGGTGAGGGCACACCACGCGGGAATGTCCTGGGGCGCAGCCGGGTCGCGCGCGATGACCTTCACGACCTGGCCGGCATCGAGCTTGTTGAGCTCGACCTTCAGCATCAGCGCGAGCTCGCCGCAGAGCGTATCGCCGACGTCGAGCAGGGAATCGTGGGCAGGGGGTTCGGCAGCATCGAGTGTCATGTCGCACCGTACCGGTCATGGAAGAGACGCCAGAAGATGCCACGGGTCGCCGCTCGCGTCGAGACCGGGTCGGCGCTTCGACGATGAGCGAGTCACCCGCGGTTATACTCGGGCGGCGGCTGCGGGGCATCATCCGGGCGGCCGACAGCGCGGGAGCAACGATGAACACTATTCGGAAGCGCCCCGACGAGTCGCGGCTCATCGGATCCACCGGCACGTGTAGTACACACCCTGGGAGTGGCGGGAGGAAACGAATCGTTCGGCGGTGGCCGATGATCGCGACCGCGGGCATGCTCGTTGTCGCCGCGACGTCGACGCCGGGTCCCGCGCCGGAGGCGGCGCCGTTCCACACCCCGGCTCCTGTGCCGGCGAGCCCGGAAGCGACGCAGGGCGGTCCGACGCTGCGCCAGGTGATGGACTTGCGGCAGCCCGGGGCTCCGATGCTCTCGCCCGACGGGCGAACGGTCCTCTTCACGGTTTCGGAAAACGACTGGGCAAGCGATCGGTCTACGGCGACCCTTTGGGTGGCGCGCCGGGGAGCGGTCGGCGAGCCGTTCGGCTCACCCGCACGCGTCGACGCGCCCGGATTCGGCGGCCGGGCGCTGTACTGCGGCAGCGAGATGGCGTACCCGGCTCGCGACAACAGAAACGTGCTTCGCATCCTGCGTAGCGACGGAACGGTGCGTGACGTCGGGCCGCTGCCCGACGGATCGGGTGCGGTGGCCTGCTCTCCGGCCGGTGATCGTGTCGCTATCGCCGTGCGCGCGCCGGAGCCCCCCGGGCACGCTCACCAGCGGCAGCTGTTCGGTGACCTCGACATCAAGGATGAAGGGTTCCGTAACACGCACCTGTGGCTCGTCGACGTCGACGCCCCGAGCCCGTCGCCGCGCCGCTTGACCAACGGCGACTTCACCGTCGGGGCGTTCGCCTGGTCGCCCGACGGAAGCACGATCGCCTTCGATCACGCCCCCGACCCGCGGCCGAACAGCGCCTATGCGGCAGACATCTCGGTCGTTTCCGTCGATACCGGTGAGCTCCGTAGGGTAGCGGCGAACGTCGGCAGGGACCGCGGCCCGATCTGGTCGCCGGATGGGAGTGCCATCCTGTACTCGTCGTTGCTCGACGTCGCGGTATCGAATCTCCCCGCGGAGCTGCTGGTCGTGCCTGCGGCGGGGGGCGAAGCCCGCATCCTGACGGGCGACTTCGACACCGAGCCGCAGCCGTTCGCCTGGAACGACGCGGGCGTCTGGTTCCTCGCCGACCGGGCGACCGCCAGGCACGTCTATCGTCTCGATCCCGAGAGCCTGGAGATACGACCGGTAGAGGGCTTGCCGGAGATCGTCACCGGCGGATCCATGCCGGCGTCAGCGACCGCGCTGGCAGTGCGTGCCGAGTCGCGCACGGCGTTGCCGGAGATCCTGGTGGCCGATATCGAGGCCGGCGGAGGGGGGGCGATCGAGGTGGCACCGCGCGTCCTGACAGGTTTCACCGAGCAAGTGGTCGATTGGCCCCTGGGTAGTCGCGAGGTGATCCAATGGCACGCTTCCGACGGGCTTCGGATCGAAGGGGTCTTGTGGAAGCCGGACGGATTCGACCCGACGCGTCGGTATCCACTCATGGTGGTCGTGCACGGCGGGCCGCGGGCGGTGTCGCGGCCGCGCTTGGTGGCCGGCGGGCTCTATCCGGTCGAGCAGTGGCTGGCTCGAGGTGCCCTGGTGATGATGCCGAACTATCGGGGATCGGTCGGCTACGGGCCCGAGTTCCGCACGGCTCACCACCGCACCGTCGGGCCCGGGGACGCGAACGATGTGTTGGCGGGGGTCGAGCACCTCCTCGCCGAAGGCTTCGTTGACGAGGACCGCATTGGTCTGATGGGGTGGAGCTACGGCGGGTTCGTGTCGGCCTACCTCACGGCGACCAGCGATATGTTCCGCGCGATCTCGGTGGGCGCCGGGATCTCCGACTGGCCGACGCACTACGCCGGCGAGGCAGCCAACATCACCACGTTGACGTTCTCCTTCGGGGTGCCGCCGTACGAAGACCCGGAGGCGTGGGATGCGGCGTCGCCAATGACCCACATCGCCGGAGCGCAAACGCCGACTCTGATCCAGCATGTCGACGGCGACCCGGTCGTTACGGTTCTCAATGCCTACGAGCTGCACTGGGCGCTGAAGAACCTGGGCGTCGAAACGCGCTTCATCGAGTATCGCGGCCCCGGTCACGGGCCCACGGGGCTCAAGCAGCATCTCGGCGTCGTCTGGCACAACCAGGAGTGGTTCGCCCGCCACACCTGGGGAGAAGCGCTCGATCTCCCGCCGGCACTGCGCTAGCAGCCCGTGGTGAAAGTGTGATGGGTCTGGTTACGAGGGAAAGAGGCTGGATGCAAGGCGCCGCGACGAGGGCGATGCCGATGCGCATCGTCGAGGAGCGGGAACGCCGCAGACGGCCTCTTTCCCTCGTAACCCTTTGGGCGAAGGGAGGTTGCGCGCGATGACCGCGTTGGGCCTCCTCGACGATGCGCACCGGCATCGCCTGCGTCGGCCCGCCTTGTCCTCTCACGCAACTTCCCTTCGCCAGACCCATCACACTTTCACCACGGGCTGCTAGCGGCGCGGGTGAGCTTCGGGCGGAAGACGAGCCGGCGTGCGGCGATCAGCGGACGAGTCACCGGCGACGGCGGAGTGCCCCCTCGACTAGAGATACTGCTGCACGACGATCATTGCCACCAGCGTCGAGCTCACCAGCAGTCCGACGGCCGGGCGACGGCCCTCCTCGTAAGCCTCGGGCAGCAGCTCGACGAGCACCATGAAGATCATGGCGCCGGCGGCGAACCCGAGGCCGTAGGGCAAGGCCGGCCGTACCGTGTCGACGAACAGGAAAGCCGGAACGGCGAGCAGGGGCTGCGGGATCGAGGAGAAGAAACTCCACCAGGCGCATGAGGCGATGCTGGCTCCTCGCGGACGCAGCACGGCGCTGATCGCCAGGCCCTCGGGAACGTTGTGAACCGCGATCGCCGTGGTGATCAGGATAGCCAGGTCGCGGCCGCCGCCAAAGGCCGCGCCGACGGCGATACCCTCCGCCATGGAGTGCACCGTCATAACGACCACGATCAGCACCATTCGGCGGGCATCGGCGGCACGCACTTCCTCGATCTCGACGTCGTGGTGCCCGAGAAGGCGCTGCGCCACGAGGATGAACACGATGCCCAGCAGCGCACCGGCGCCCGTCTGCGCCGTCCCGTGCCCCGAACCTTCGACGACGAGCTGGAAGCTGGCCCCGAGCATCAGGCCGGCGGCGACGGCATTCGCGTAGGCTGCGGCGCGGTCCGACACCGTCCGAACGAAGGCGAAGGGCAGGGCACCGAGGGCTGTCGTGGCGGCCGTGATCAGCCCATAGAAGAACACCACCAGGGCAGGATTCACCGGCGGTGCTCCATCGTGTGCGGTTCCATCATGGCAACAGCCCTTCCAATACCGCGACCATACCCATAGCGAGCAATGCGACCAGCGCAATGCTGGTGGCGCCAGCCTGGCGATAGCTCTCCGGCAGCAGATCGACCGTGACCAGATAGATGAGCGCGCCGGAGCCGAACCCGAGTCCCCAGCGCGTGACCTGCGGCGCCGCCGCCAGCACGGCGTAGGTACTTACGGCCATGGGAACGAGAGTGGCGCTGGCGACGAGCGTCAGCAACAGGACGCGGGCGTTGCCGGTGCCGCGTGAGCGAAACACCGCGGCCTGCAGCGTGCCTTCCGGTACGTTGTGCACGGCGATCGCGGCGGCAATCCAGGTTCCCAGCAACAGATCGGCCGCCATCGCCGCGCCGATGGCGATGCCCTCGGCCGCCGAATGCAGGGCGCTCACGAGAAGAACGTCCGAGGAGTAGGTGTCCTGCGCCGAGCCCTGGACGTTGAGATCGAGCTCCGCCGTGCCGGAGACGTCGTGGGTCCACCAGATGAAGCCGATGCCGAGGATGGCTCCGCCGCCGAGCGACAGCGGGTTCCCCGGCATGCTGCGCGCCGCCAGGAGGTAAGCGGCCCCCAGCATGACGCCGGCCGCCGCTGCGTTCGACCAACCGAGCCAGCGGTGGGGGACGCTGTCGCGCCCGAGCAGCGGCACGATGCCGACCGCGGCAAGAAGCGCCGCGCCTGTGGAGCACGCCAGAACGACCAGGACCGGGTCCATCATGCGGCAGCATAGCAGGCGCCGTACGGAACGGGCGTGACCCGTCCCGGTCGCCACGGGTGCCGTCACTCTGCGACAATACCGGGGGCTGACCGGAAGCGATTCATGAACAACGGCACGATTCTGGCGCAGTATCGCATCGTCGAGAAGCTCGGCGAGGGGGGGATGGGTGCGGTCTATCGGGCCGAAGACACGCGGCTCGAGCGTGATGTGGCCATCAAGTTGCTCCCGCCGGATGTCGCCGGCGATGAGGATCGACTTGCCCGCCTCGTCCGAGAAGCGCGTGTGCTCGCCCGCCTCGACCATCCGAACATCGCCGCCATCTACGGCATCGAAGAGGCAGTTCCGGAATGCCCGCCGGGCGGGGACGGTGCTACCGCTGCGAACGTCGATGCCGCCGCTGCGAACGCCGATGTTGCCGGGGTCGATCAGGTCCGCTTCCTGGTCATGCAGCTCGCGGAAGGCGAAACGCTGGAAGCTCTTCTCGATCGTCGGGGCGGGGCGCCGAGCGACGGCAGGGTCCAGTCGGACGCGGTGACTGCGGTCCCGTCGCCGACGATGGGCGCCGGGGAAACAGACGGGGCGTCGCTACGCTATCGAGGCCTGCCGCTCGATGAGGCGCTTTCCATCGCTGCGGCGGTTGCCGAGGCGCTCGACGCCGCGCACCAGCAGGGCATCATCCATCGAGACCTCAAGCCCGCCAACGTCAAGGTCGCGCTTGATCGCGGCCGGCCGCAGGTGAAGGTTCTGGACTTCGGGTTGGCGAAGGTCTACCAGGCCGAGGACGAGGACTCCGAGGGCGATCCGTCCGCCTCGCCGACGATGCTCGCCGCCACCGAGGCGGGAATGATCATGGGCACTGCCGGTTACATGAGTCCGGAACAGGCCCGTGGGCAGCGGGTCGACCAACGCACCGACATCTGGGCGTTCGGTGTGCTCCTTTACGAGCTTCTCACCGGCCGGCGGTTGTTTCACGGGGACACGGTTTCGGACACGCTCGCCGCGGTTCTCAAGGACGAGATCGAGCTGCGTGCCCTGCCGGAGAACACGCCACTGCCGGTGCGGCGGTTGCTGCGCCGCTGCCTGCGGCGGGATGTGCATCGCCGCCTGCACAACATCGCCGACGGCGTTCTCGAGATCGACGAGGCGCGGGAAGGTCTGCTCGGCGAGGATGCGGGCGACGTCGAGAAGTTGCTCGGCGCGTCGCAAATGAAGAAAGACGCGACGGCGGACGATGCCGGCGGTGGTCGATTCACCCTGTCCTGGCTCCACGCCCTCGCCGGTGCCTTGCTACTGGCCGCCGGGGTCGGCGTGGGGGTGATCGCCACGCCGGGGGTGGCGCCGCCGGATCGGGACGTGCGCATCTTCGGCGACCTCGGCCCGCCGGCGGCGCGCAGCGGCGTGATATCGCCCGACGGCACGAAGCTCGCCGTGCACATCGGCGAGGGGCTGTGGGTACGCGACTTCGACTCCCTCGACGTCCGTTTCATCGAGAACTCCAACGAACACCGCGGTCGCCCGTTCTGGTCGCCGGACAGTCGGTTCCTCGGCTTTCTCGCCCAAGGTGGCCTGTACGTCGCCGAGACCGACGACGGGACGTCGCGCCGGCTCGAACACGACGTCCGCGTCTCCGGCAGCACGGCGACCTGGGGCCCGGAGGGAATCGTCGCCAGCGCGCCGGGTCGAGGTGGCGGGAGGTTGGTGATGCTCGATCCTGACAGCGAGGAGTGGCGGGACGTCGCCCGCAACGCTTCGGGAGTGCTACGTCACCCGGCGTTCCTGCCGGACGGCCAAACGCTGGTGTACGAGTTCGGAGAGCGACGGGAGGGTGCCGTCGCTTACGGCACGGTGATCGTCCAGCGCGGCTTGGCCGAGGACGCACCGACCGAGATCATCATCGAGCACGAAGATCAGTTTGTCGGGTTTCACTACGTCGAGGAGCTCGAGGTGCTGCTTGCCGAGAGCCTCTACACCGGTATCTGGAGCGTGCCGCTCTCACCCGACGGCAGCAACGTCGGGATTCCGCAGCCCCTGCTGCCGAACGGCGAGGACATGACGTTGTCGCGAGACGGGACGTTCGCCTACCGATCGTTGGAGAACCGCCTCGACACGGAGCCGTTTCGGTGGATCGACCGGAGCGGGCGGGCGACGCAGACCGAGCCGTCCGGGAAGCGCGACGTTCGCTGGCTGGCGCTCTCCCCGGGTGGCGATCAGGTCGCCTTCATGGCGCCGCGGGCCGCCGGTCAGGCGCCGGATCTCTGGGTCCTGGACCTGGTCCGCGGCGCCGAGACACGAATCACGGCGGAGCCGGGGGCCGGCGACATGCCGGCGTGGCGCGGCAACGACCGGCTCGTCTTTGTGGGATCGTTGGAGCGGGGCAGGGCGACAACGCTGTATGAGCAGGCGGCCTCGGGGGCCGGCGACCCCGAAGTGATCGCCGAAGGCGGCCTGTTCCGCCACCCCGCGAGCTCGGCGGACGGCCGGTTCGTCGCCTTCGAGGCTCTTTCGAACGGCGGCGAGTTCCGTTCACCGCTGGAAGGTGGCGACAGAGGTCGAGGCGGGCGTGGCTCGGACGGAGGGCGGGGCGAGCCGGGGCAGGACGGAGGCCGCCGCGATCCCGGCGAAACGGGCGGGTCCCGGCCGGTGTGGAACATCTACTACGTCGGCCCGGGGGACAGCGCCCCCGTCGTCTATCGCGCGACCGACGACAACGAAACGAAGCCCGCGCCGTCTCCGAACGGAAATCTGATTGCCTACATCTCGGACACCTCGGGCTCGAACGAGGTCTGGGTCGACACGTTCCCTGAACCGAGCGAGCCCGTCCGGGTGTCCGTCGCCGGCGGCGGGAACGTTCGCTGGAGCGGCAGCGGCGACGAGCTCATCTATGACGACGGCGACGACACGCTGTGGTCGGTAGGTGTCGATACGCGGGCGAGCCACGGCCGAGAGGCCTTCGCGGCGCCAGAGAGGCTCTTCGAGGAAGGCGACGCGGCCACCCGTTTCGCACGCTTCGGAAGTCGTTCGTGGGATATCCGCGACGACGGGGACGCGGTGTTCACGATCCAGCGCTATGCCGAGGGCATCTCGTACGTCAACGTGATCGAGAACTTCGCTCGCTGGTATCGGGAACGAAGATAGGCCGAGCGCCGACGCGCCTTCGAGTGACTGCTCACGATCGTCGAGCGACCGCTCGGGGATCCGGGCCGTCTCGCCGCGATCGCGGGCCCTGATCGTCGGAATCCGCACTTTCCCAACTTTCCCTACACACTCGCCGCGGTATCGGCGATGATCTCGGTCGGCGGACGGTTTCGTCCGCGCTCGTGTGCGGGGGGCAACATGAGACAGGAGGGAAGACGTGCAGAAGTACGGTGCGGAGTTCTTCGGGACGTTCTGGCTGGTCCTCGGCGGGTGCGGCAGCGCGGTGCTTGCCGCCGCTTTCCCCGAGGTGGGCATCGGCCTGCTCGGTGTCTCCCTGGCATTCGGCCTGACGGTGCTGACCATGGCGTACGCCATCGGCCACATTTCCGGCTGCCACCTCAACCCCGCGGTGTCCGTGGGACTCTGGGCCGGGGGACGCTTCGCGGCCAACGAGCTTCCCGCTTACGTAATCGCACAGGTCGCGGGCGCCGTAACGGCAGGCGGTGTGTTGCTCGTCATCGCCAGCGGCCAGGCGGGATTCGACGTGTCCGCCGGGTTCGCGTCGAACGGTTACGGCGAGCATTCGCCGGGCGGCTACACGCTGCTGGCGGCGCTCGTCACCGAGATCGTCATGACGATGATGTTCCTCGTGGTCATACTCGGGGCGACGGACGCCCGTGCGCCCCAGGGGTTCGCGCCGATCGCCATCGGTCTGTGCCTCACCTTGATCCACCTGATCAGCATCCCGGTGACCAATACTTCGGTGAATCCGGCGCGGAGCACCGGCGTGGCCCTCTTCGCCGGTGGTTGGGCGATCGGCCAGCTGTGGTTGTTCTGGGTGGCGCCCATCATCGGCGCCGTGATCGGGGCGGCTGCGTATCGGTTCATCGGGGGCGACGAGACCTGAGGTCGCTGCAGGTAGGAGATTCCAAGGAGCGAGAGGCGTCGCCGGCGCGGAACTTCGAGAAGCAGGCTCCGGCAGCGGTCCGACGGTGGCGAGTGTGAGGCTGCATCCGGCGTTCGTGGTTCTCGGTGCGCTCGGTGTCGCCGCGGCGGGCCGGAGCCTCTGGGTGCTCGACCCGACGCTCGAGCCGGGCTGGCTCCTCCTCGCCGTGCGCCGTCTGGGAACGCTCGTCGGCGGCGCCGGGATCTTGACGCTCGTGCTTGCCTATGGAGCAATGGCTCGCGCGGGGACGACGATCGATCCTCGTAGAGCAACCACCCGCATCGTGACGACCGGGATCTACCGACTTTCCCGCAACCCGATCTATCTGGGTTGGTTCCTGGTCATCCTGGGCGGCGGCTTGCATCGGCTCAGCCTGGTTCCCGCGCTGACGGCTCCGTTGATGCTCGCCCTGCTCCGGTGGGCCGTCGTCGTTCACGAAGAGGAGTACCTGGAGAGCGCCTTCGGTGAAGAATACAGGCGGTACAAGGGGAGCGTGCGACGCTGGTTGTGACGGCCGGCGTCGCCCTTTCGCGGCGGCAGTGATGCTCGCCGCCGTGGCCTCCGGGGCATCGACAGGTTGCCGCGATGCGGCTCCCTTCGACGTGATTGCGCATCGGGGCGCGTCGGGGCATGCGCCCGAGCACACGATCTCTGCCTATGATCTTGCTCTCGAGATGGGAGCGGATTTCATCGAGCAGGATCTGCAGATGACGCGCGACGGCGTCCTCGTCGTGCTGCACGACGGCTCGCTGGAGCGCACCGTCCGGGGCCCCGCGGAGGATTGCTCCGGGGAGGTCAGCGAGAAGTCGTACGAGCAGCTACGTCGATGTGAGGTAACGAGCTGGTGGTGGGAGGCGGATGCTGACCGGCCCGGCGGCGACGGAGCGCCGGCCCCTGGCGACACACCTACCGCCGGTACGTCACGTGCCGCCGGCGAGGCCCGCGACACCGAGGAGATCCCGACGCTCGATGCCGTCCTCGAGCGCTATGGTCGAGGTGCCCGCTACTACATCGAGACGAAGCAGCCCGAGGATGCGTCCAGGATGGAGGAAGCGTTGCTCGAGACGTTGGCGGCGCACGAGCTTCTTCCGTCATCGCGCGCCGATCGGCGGGTGTTGGTGCAGTCTTTCAGCCGTTCGAGTCTCGAAAAGATGCACAGACTGAACGCTGAGGTCCCGCTCATTCAGCTGATCGGAGGGGACGACATTCCACAAGACCCGGACACCGCCCTCCGCGCCGTCGCCGCCTACGCCGTGGGGATCGGCCCGTCGGCCGGCGGCGTGACTCCCGAGCTCGTTGCCGCGGCCCACCGCCACGGCCTGCTCGTACACCCCTACACTGTCGACGAAGCATCGGACATGCACCGGCTGATCGACCTCGGCGTCGACGGAATCTTCACCAACTTTCCCGACCGGCTCGTCGACGTACGCGCCCGCTCGATCCGATAGCAAGGAGCTTGTTTCGATGGAGATCTTCGTAGCCGAGCTGGTGGGCACCGCGCTTCTCATCCTCTTGGGCAACGCCGTGGGGGCGAACGTCGTGCTCGGCCGGACCAAGGGGCACGGCTCCGGCTGGATCGTCATCACGACGGGCTGGGGCCTGGCCGTTGCCATGGCGGTGTACGCAGTCGGAAGGATCAGCGGCGCGCACATCAACCCGGCGGTGACACTGGGGTTGGCGTCGATCGGGAGCATCTCCTGGGCAGCGGTGCCGAGCTACATGACCGGGCAGATGGCGGGGGCGGTGCTCGGCGCGGTGCTCGTGTACCTGGCCTATCTGCCTCACTGGCAAGTGACTGACGATCCGGCGGCGAAACTGGCGGTCTTCTGCACCGCGCCGGCGATCCCGGCCCGGTTGCCGAATCTGCTCACCGAGGCCATCGCCACCGCGGCCCTCGTGTTCGGTGTCCTTGCTATCGGTGCGAACACGCTGGAGATCCAGGCCGCGAGCGACATCGACTTGTCAGCCGTGTACGGTACCGGCATCGCGCCGCTGCTGGTCGGCCTCCTCGTCTGGGTCATCGGCCTCGGTCTCGGCGGGCCGACGGGCTACGCCATCAATCCGGCGCGCGACCTCGGCCCGCGCATCGCGCACGCGTTCTTGCCGATTCCCGGCAAGGGCGGATCCGACTGGGGCTACGCCTGGATTCCCGTCACCGGGCCTCTATTGGGCGGGATTGTCGGGGCGGTGGTGTTCCAGGCGGTGGAGTCGCTGTTCGTCGCCTGAGTGCCGTGTCTTGCTCGCGCTGGAGCCGGCCCGGAGCACCTCGCCGGGTGAACGTCGCTGACCCAAAACCACCGAATGAAGTGTTCCCTGATCTATCGACGGTCCAGTCTCCAGGGCACAGGTCAGTGGGGCTCGATGGCTACCCGCAGTCGAAAAGCACGAAGAATGGCGCTCGCGTGTCCGGCCGTCGGCTGATTTCGTGGCACCCGGCCAGGAGGCGCTCAAAGTAGGGGCGATCGACGCGAATGAGGTGATTCCTCACCAGGCGCTGCTCCCACCTCTTGAGATCGATTCCGAGTGCTGGTGTGCCGATACTGTCGTACGCGTGTGTGTCGAGGAGAAACGGGGCCGGGTCGCTAGCAGAAATCGATGCAACCACGCTGTCACCTGGCCAGCGCGACAACCGAAACCCGAGGGTGGTCGGGCTGGGGTTGCCTCGGCTCAGAAAATAGCTGAACCCACCGGTGAAGCCGAACGCAAAGATTGGGCGCTCTCGCCCGGGGTCGACACGATCGAGCACGCCTATGAGCCAATAAAAGTCCGCCGCTTCGTCGGCGGGCATATGGACAATTCCACGCGGTGTCACCACCTCCGGTAACGTCCCCGCTCTCGTAAGAGGTCCTCTCCCGAAACCCCAATAGGCGTGGACGCTCACTGCCAGCGTCGGGATCAAGATGAGAGTCGCGAGCTTCCGCAGCTGTCGCGCCGTCGAGCCTACGAACAACTCAAGCACCAGCGTGTAAACAGGGATCTCCAACAGGAAATGGAACCAGTCGACACCTTGAAACAGTCTGCGCATCCGGGCAGCGAGACAGAACCCGAGGAATGCGAGAGCCCACGAGCGAAGCGGCGTTCTTGGCAACGTCCGCCAGCGAATGCCTATTGTGACAATTAGAATCACGGGCAGGAGTATTGGCAGGAGGTGAGCCTCGATTGCCGATCGCAAGAGCCCGAGGGCAGGCCTCCAGAGGGGCGAGCCAGCCTCGACATGCCACCACAGATTCCGTTGCAGGTGGCTTGGCACTTCAGGTAGTCCCGTAGCAGTCAGCATGGCACCGGTGCGTAGAGTCATGCCTACATGGAGAGCCATCGCCAGGATGCCGCACGTGGCAAGTAGACCGGTCCACTTCAATGCCCGCCGCCGCTCTTTGGGCGGCAATACTAGTGTCGCGCTAGAAGCGACGAGCACCAGAATCCAGCAGCTGACAAGGAGCTCGACGGTCAAGCGTTCCCACGACGGCAGGCCGAGGCCGCCGAACTCCTGAACGTGGCCGAAACCGCTGATCACTCCGGGAAGGGCGTCAAGTCCAGATTGCGCGATGACGACCGCTGACGCCGATCCTATCGTGAGCACGAACGCGGACGATGTCGCCACCGCGGCGGTTCTCCGCCCCTGCATCAGGAGGAGCGTCGAAGAAAGAGCGACCACGTAGCCGGCGGGTAGCCAGAAGTCTTGTTTGCTCAAAATACAGAGTCCGCAAAGCAGCCCTACGAGTGCAGCGGTGCCACTCCGAAGGGACGTCTTGAGAGACACGGCTGAGAGAACCGCGAGTAGGAGAAGCAACGCACCAAGGGGTGCCGCCGGTGAATAGGTGCCGAGTGGCAGCGGATTTCCGCCGGTGTTGGCATACGCCACTGCGAGCAAGAACCCCACGAGGAGCACCAGCGACCGAAGGCGGGGTGGCACAAGACACCTTACATAGTGGTAGTAGGCCGCACACAGGGCAAGGTACACGCCGGTAGTGGATGACCATACGACAGCGACATCGCTGTTGATAAGTCTCGCGACTCCGCCAAATAACCACATCGCTAGCGGCGGAAACGGCCAAACGAAGTCGCGGTACAGGACTTCACCGTTCGCGAAACGATCGATCTCGTGGAGCCAACGTCCCGCGTCTCCCCAGAAAACAGAAGAGTAGCCCCAGACTAGCCAGGCATGGGCTATAGCCAGCATCATGAAGGCCGTGAGTCCGGCCAGGTAGCCCTCGGCTCGGGAGATATTTCGCATTGCTAGCTCCTCGTGGGGGCCCTACCGTACACCGAATTCCGAGCCATGTTCGCGCTACTCCCCTTGACCTGCCGCCTGGAACTAGTCAGCTCACGATGACAGTCCCGGTGTGTTTCTTCGGGGGGGCAACTAGCCACGGCGACGATTCGGAGGTAGCCGGAGCCTCCCCGCAGCGACGCTGCCGCAGCGAACTCTCTGGGCGTCAGGTTGTCCAACGAGCTGTGGGGCCGGCCGCGGTTGTTGTCGAGCCGCCGCGCCTCGATGCCGCTTTCGCCGATGCAGTTCTCCGCGAGGATGTCGCGTCCGACAACGCGTAGTCTCACGCTCCGATGGTGCACCCAGGTGTCCAAGTGCTCGTCGGCGAACTCGGGGCTGTCGTCGACCACGATCGTCTCAGGAAGCCGATCGTACGCGAGTCGCCCCGCGATCGATGTGTCTGACCTGACCCTACGGTTGGTGCCACTTCCCATCTACGTAGCTCGGAGCTTGGCCGAAATCCACAGAGTTCCTGCCCTTCGACCCTAGCTCAACAAAACCTGCCGCCGCACCCACGTCGAAGCGGGATGCAAACCTCGCTGTCGGCCCTCAAACGCGTTCGTGGCCAACACGCGTAGCCGCCAATTAGCGACCTTGCGTTTCGCCCCCGCCAAAGAACTGAGGATTGAAAACGGTGTACTTGTACATCACGTAGTTGGGGAGGAGCATGATGGCTGTTGCCACTACCTTGCTCAACATCTTGTCCACGGAGATGAGATCAACTAGGACAAACATGACTCCCATGTGGACCGACCATGAGAAAGCGGATACTCCAAGGTGCAGGGTGAACTGGCTCACAATTTCCCGCGACTTGTTCTTGAAAGTGTAAGTCTTGTTTACGAGATAGTTGGTTGCGGCGCCGGTCACGAGTGAAATCGCGACTCCGAACTGATAGTAGACATCCGCCGCCACCGCTAGCAGATAGAAAGTTCCCCATTCCGCGGCAGTAGCGATCGCCCCCGCGACTGCGTAGCGGAAAACCTCGATTCTCTCGACCTTGCGAATCAGGCCGGTGATCATCTTCCCTCCTTCGACAGTTCTCGCGGTACGGTCCTGACACGGACCCCTACGATGGGGGACGGTCAATTCCGGCATGGTTCCGGTTCGTGCGCGAACGTAACCCCTTGTCTTGAGTTGTCCACGCCCTAGTACGTGTGCTCCCCGGTATTTGGCGGTAGAAATAGGCCAGCAGGTTCGATGAGGTCCGCCGTGATGGGAGGATCGTCGTCAATCTCTGGGAAGCGCCACGCGGTTGTAGATCCAGCCGATCAGCCAACCGCCGATGAAGCCGGTGACAAACGCGTAGGCAAAGCCGACGAAGCTCCCCATCACCGTGACGGTGTATCCCGGGAAAAACTGGTTCAGAAGCCGCAGGTGGGCGCCGACGTTCGGCCCGCCCTTGATCACCAGAAACAGCGTTGCGGCGAAAAGGACGAGACCCGCGGCGAGGCCGAAGGCGATACCGACCATCGTGCCGTTGAGCCGGAGAAGCGATCGGGCCAATTGTTCGTCTACGGATTCGGGTGTGGTCATCGATCTGCTGGGGGGTTCGGTGAGAGCGGCGCGACCTCGACCGCGACAGGCTCCACGCGTTCGGGTACCAGCGGCTGGGTGGAAGCGAGAGTACGAAGATCGTCGGAGCGCTCAGCTTCCTCGCTCGTGACTTCCTCGTGATACTCCTGATCCTCGTTGACGTTCCAGAGGTCGTAGTTCGCGCCGAGAATGTTGTCCACGGCGAGCATCGCCGTGACCATCGCGTGATCCTGGTTGTTGTACCGATGCATGCCGTTGCGACCGACGAGCTGTAGATTCGGCAGCGTCTCGAGGTAATCGCGCACCGTCTGCAGCGACTCCTTGTAGACCGAATCGTAGACCGGGTAGGCCTTGGGCATCCTGACGACCGCTCCATCCTCGACGTCCTCGGCGCGGACCAGACCGAGCCTGTCCACCTCTTCCCTGCCGAGGGCGACCAGCTCGTCGTCCGGCATGGTCCACAGCCCGTCGCCCTCGAAGCAGAAGTATTCCAATCCGAGGCACGTCTTGGAAGGGTCCGGGACCATCTCGGGACTCCAGTTCTTGAAATTCTGGATGCGACCGACCTTGACGTCGGCGTCGTGGATGTAGATCCAGTTGTCTTCGAACGACTCTTCCTGGTTGACGATCAGGGCGACGGTCAGGAAGTCGCGATAGTTGAGCGCGTTGGCCGCTGCGACGACCTCTTCGGGCGCCGCCGGCGAGAGCTTCTGGATGAGCTCACGCACCGGCATGCTGCTGATGAAGTGGGTCCCCGCGAACTCTCGCCGACCGGTCTCCGTGTCGATCTCCACCGAGACGACGCGGCCTCCGTCGTGATTGATCTGCACGACATCGGAGTCTCGCCGCACCCGTCCGCAGCCCTCTTCGACGAGCTCCTCGACGCGCTCCCACATCATCCCCGGGCCACGGCGCGGATACTCGAAGCTGCCGATCAACGTCTTGACCACGTCCTGCTTGCTCTTCGGCTTGCTCGGAATGATGGCGTTCCGGACGGCCGAGATCAGCGACAAACCCTTGATGCGCTGCGCCGCCCACTCCGCCGTGATCTCGGTGCACGGAATGCCCCACACCTTCTCGGTGTAGGTCTTGAAGAAGATCTCGTAGAGCCGCTTGCCGAACCGGTTCGTCACCCACTGGTCGAAGGTGTCTTCCGGCCCGCCTCGTGTCAGCTGCGCCTTGAAGTAGCTGAACACGATCATGATGCTGTTCCACAGGCCCAGGCCCGCCAGCGCGTTGGCCGGACGCAGCGGGTAGTAGAAGAACTTCTTGTTGTGATAGATGCGGGACAGGCGACTGCGGCGGATGAAGTCGTCGCCGAGAACCTCGTGCCACATGTCGTTTACCGCCTTCACCTTGGTGAAGAAACGATGTCCGCCGATGTCGAACAGGAAGCCCTTGTACTCGGCCGTCCTCGAAATCCCTCCGACGACCGAGTCCTTCTCGAGGACGATCGACGGCACATCCGACTTCATCAGCCGGTACGCGGCCGTCAGGCCGGCCGGCCCGCCGCCAATGATGACTACGCTGCGTTGCTCGTCGGGCGCAGTGGTCACGATCACATCTCGTCGAGAAACGTCTGCAGCGCCCGGCGCTCTTCACGTGCTCGGACGACGGCCAGGTAGGTGAACACGAACCCGTTGCGGAAAAGCGCGACGAGGTATCCGAGGCCAAAGCCGAGAACAAAGCCGTAGACGAGGCCGACGAAAGCCCCGGGCCAGGTCACCCGGTAACCGAAGAGGAACTGGTTCAGCAGGACGAGGTTAGGTCCGACGACGTCGCCGCCCTTGATGACCAGCGTCGCCGTGGCGACGAAAATGGCGAGTCCGGCGACGGCGCCCACGGCAACGCCGAGCGAAACCTTGTCGAACTTGGCGAAGGCTCGTAGAAGCAGCTCATCGGACGCACGGCGGGTCATCGGTGTCGGCCCCCCCAGACCGTTTTCTCGGAGTACTCGAGGACTTGCGGATATGCGTTGATCTTACCGAAGGACCATCTCAGTCGGAACATGAAACGAACCGCCGGCACCCAAGCCCGCTGCGGGTTCCGACGTCGTGCGGCGCCAGTCACCCGGCGATCGCTTTCGGGTCGGCTGATGGTCGCTACATGCTCGTCTGGCAGGCCGACGACGCCGACTTCGGCACTCCGCCCCTCGCCGACGACGAGTTCGAGGTCTTCGGCGCCCGTATGCGCGTACCGGGCTACTACATGCTCGACAGCTGGGGAGGTATCCACGCTTCGTACGGCCCGGTGCTGCCCGGACCGGTGTCGCCCTACTTCGGCTTCGACATCGCACGTGACCTGGAGCTTGTGTCCTCGGGAGGGTTCGTCGTGTTGGATGGCTTCGGCGGAATTCATTCGGGCGGCGGCGCCAGCGTACCGATGACGACGCACTACTGGGGCATCGACGTGGTGCGCGACATCGAGCTGGCGCCCGTCGGCTACTACCTCATGGACGAGCACGGGCGCATCGTCGAAGGCGACGGCGCGCCGTTTATCTTCTCCCGATACAACACGTTCGGGTGCCCGAAGCCTGTCTTGCCGCGCGATTTCGAGCTGTCGCCGGGAGGCGGACTGGTGCTCGATGGCAATGGTGTCGTTTACGGCTATGTCGCCTTCGACGGCGAGCGCGCAACCCTGCCGCCAGCAGGGTTCGTCGAGGGGGCCGCCGCGGTGCTCGAGCTTCGCTGACGGCTGCTCTAACGCACGCCTGGTGCGGCCCGCCCCCGGATCACCGGCAGGTCAATCACCGAACGCGGCGGAATTGGCGAGCTCGGCGCCACTTTGCCGGTACTGGAAGGCCTCGGCGAGATCATCCTCGGAGATCTCGTCGCGGCGATCGAGGTCGGCCAACGTCCGGGCGACGCGCAAGACCCGGTGCCAGCCACGCGCCGAGATGCCGAGGCCCGCAGCCCGGTCCCGCGCCTCTTTTCGCTGCTCGACGGTGAGTCGACATGCGCGGGGCAGGAGCTTCGCGGACAAGGCGGCGTTCGTACGCGTGCTCGTTGTTTCCGGAAGGTCGAGCTCTTGCCAGCGCCGGCATTGAGCCGCCCGGGCGGCGACCACCCGGCCGCGTACTGCCGATGACGATTCGCCACGGATTTCGTCGGCGATGAGCTCGTCGAGATTCACCGGCTCGACGCTCACCACCAAGTCGATGCGATCGAGCAGAGGTCCGGAGAGTCGTCGCCAGTAGCCGCGGATCTGCCCGAGCGTGCACCGGCACCTGTCCGATTGCGGGCCGCTGCCGCAGGGGCAGGGGTTCATCGCGCCCACGAGCTGGAACCGCGCCGGCAGCCGTGCCGACCTGCCGCCTCGTACCAAGCTGATGTTTCCTTCCTCGAGGGGTTGCCGCAGGCACTCCAGCGCCGTCCGGCGAAACTCGGGCAACTCGTCGAGGAACAGAACGCCGCAGTGGGCCAGGCTCGCCTCTCCCGGCTTTGGCGGCACGCCCCCGCCCACCAGGCCAGCCGGCGTAACGCTGTGGTGCGGCGCGCGGAACGGCCGCTGTCGCAGTAAGCCGCGGCCGTCGAGCTTGCCGACGACCGAGTAGACGACGCTGGCTTCGAGTGATTCGTCGTCGGACAGCGGCGGCAGGATGCTCGGGAGGGCCCGCGCCAGCATGGTCTTGCCTGCCCCGGGCAGCCCGATCATCAACAGGTGGTGCCCTCCCGCGGCGGCGATCTCGAGCGCACGGCGCGGGACGAGGTGACCGGCGATCTCGTGCAGGTCGACGTCTGCGTTGGCCGCCCGGTGTTCCCGTGGTCGCGGAGGGGGCGGTTCGAGCTCGCCACGAGCCCAGGCGATCGCGTCCGCAAGCGAGGCGACGGGGACCACGGCGATGCCGTCGACCGCTGCGGCTTCCGAGGCGTTGCCCCGGGGCACCAGGAGGCGGCGGGCGCCCGACCGCAGTGCCGCGAGCGCCGCCGGAAGAGCGCCGGGGACCGACCTCAGAGAACCGTCGAGCTGCAGCTCGCCAAGGCATATCGTTCCATCGAAACGGTCCGGGGGGACGAGCTCGTCGGCGATCAGCATGCCGAGCGCGATGGGTAGGTCCAGACCGGAGCCCGCCTTGGGATGATCGGCTGGAGCCAGGTTGACTGTTGTCCGACGGGGCTGTAGCGAGACGTCGCTCCGGCGGCAAGCGCTCTGGATCCGGTCCATGCTTTCGCGCACCGCCGCCCCCGCCAGCCCGACAATGCTGACGTTGGGGATTCCGTTCTCGCGGTGAACCTCGGCGGTGACGAGCGTTGCCTCTACGCCGCTGACGACAGCCGATTGGATCGCGCCGAGAGGCGCCGGTGAGGGCGAGGCCATCGTGTCTCCGTCGGACCGTGAGCTGGGCGCCGCAGCCGAAAGCGGCGGGCTCTCGGTAGATGGAGACGGTCACGCGGATGCGGTTTCCGCGATCAGGCGCTCAACGGGGAAGGACGAGAGACTCCGAGGCTCAGCGCCCCGGAATGGTCAGCGTGTCGCCCGGGTGGATTACGCTGCGCGAGGACAGGCCGTTGGCGCGTAGCAAGTTGCTCAGCGAGACACCGTGGCGGCTGGCGATCGCGCCGAGGGTGTCGCCGCGGCGCACCGTGTAGGCGGTGCCGCGTCCACCCGAAGCGCCGCCGCCCGGGATCAACAGCTGGTCGCCCGGGTAGATGCTGCTGCGGCGCGAGAGACCGTTGGCGGCGAGTAAGGTGTCGAGCTCGACGCCGTGATCGCGGGCGATCTCGTAGGGCGAATCGCCCCGCCGGACGGTATAGCGCACCACCGAGGTGACCCCGTCGCCGTTGCCCCCGCCGGTGCCGGCGAAGGCGGGGGAGTAGACCACCAGCTTGTCACCCGGGTGGATGGTGTTGCTGCGGCGATTGTTCCACCGCTTCAGGTCGTCGACAGAGACGTTGTAGCTCTGCGCGATCTCGTACCAGCTGTCGCCGCGGCGCACCGTGTACAGGCCGCGGGGCGTCTCCGATCCGCCCGTCGCACCGGCCGACGAGGATGCCGTCGACGACGTGTTCGTCACGGCAGGTGGCGGCGTGACGTTACCGCGCAGGCCGTAGTAGACGATCAGCGTGTCGCCGGGGTAGATGCGGTTGGTTGCCAGGTCGTTCCAGCGCATCAGGTTCGGCACATCGGTACGGAAGTTCAGGGCGATCTCGTAGAGGCTGTCGCCACGCTGAACCCGATACTCGGTGCGCTCCCCGGTTTCGAAGCCGCTGACCGGCTGCGGGCGGTAGGGGCGGGTGTCGGGACCGACCGGAATGATCAGGCTCTGCCCGATGCTCAATCGGTTGGCGTTGCGCAGCTGATTGACCTCCACGATCGAGGCGATGCGGGTGCCGTACCGAGATGCGATCGCGCCGAGCGTATCGCCCCGCGACACGACGTGGGTCATGAACTCGATGCGCTCCGCCGGCGGGACGTCGGCCAACGCTGTTTCGAAAGCGGCCTTCGAGCCCTTTGGAATGCGCACCCGATAGTTACGCGGCACCCAGGCCCGGATGTGCGGATTGTATTCGCGAATCTCGTCGAAGCTGATCCCTACCAGGTCGGCGACCAGGCGGAGATCGGTGTTCGCGTCCATGAGCGATTCGTCGTACTCGTACAGCGGCTGCTGCTCGACGGTGAGGCCGTAGTACTCCGGGTCGCTGGCGATGAGCATCGCGGCGTAGATCTTGGGGACGTGGTCGCGGGTCTCGCGCGGGATGGCGCGGGCCTCGGAAAGCGACCAGAAATCGTCGTGGCCGGTGCGCTGCATGGCGCGCCCGACGCGGCCCTTGCCGGCGTTGTAAGCGGCCATGACCAGGGCCCAATCGCCGAACTCGGCATAGAGGTCCTTCATGTAGATGGCCGCCATGCGGGTCGAGCGGACAGGGTCGATGCGCTCATCCACGTTCGAGCCGACCTCCATGTCGTACAGCCGGGCAGTGCCCGAGACGAACTGCCACATGCCGACGGCGGCGGCCCGCGAATACGCTCCGGTCTTGAACAGGCTCTCGATCAGGGCGGACCAGGCGAGCTCACGCGGAACGCCGACTTCGTCGAAGGTTTCCTCGATCATCGGCATGTAACGGGTTGCGCGCGACAGCCCTTCTTCGATGACCTCTTTGCGGTCGCCGGTCAGATAGGCGAGCGCCCATGCGACGCGCTCGTTCTCCAGCGGGCTCGGCACCTCGATGGCGAACTTGGGCAACTCCATGGGCTCGATCTCGAGCCGGGAGCGCAGGTTGGCGAGGTCTTCTTCGGAGGGCGGGCGCAGCTCCTCGTCGTCGAGCGAGACGAGGTCGTTGGTTACCGGAACCAGTCCCTCGAAGCCGAGGGCGTGGATGCGGTTGAACAGCTCGTTGAACGAGGTGCGCAGCGCCTCGCGGTCTTCTTCCGCCACGCTGGCGTTCAGATAGACGTCGAGGGCGCGCTGGAAGCGGTCGTCGGCGGTGGCGAACTCACCGCGTCGGTAGGCCGCCTCGCCGAAGTCGTAGTAGCTCTCCGCCTCGTTCTGGATCGCCGCGATGGCGGAAGGCTGGCTGCTGGGCTCGGGAACCGCAGGGGCGGTTTCGGGGGGCGCAGCCGAGCGGCCGCATGCCGCGGTGGCTCCGACGAGAAGAACCACGAAGAGGAACCTGACGCCGTTGCTCCGGCGCAGGCGATAGCTTGCCCTCGAGTCGATCATTCGGCCCTCGCTACGAAAGCCCCCCACACACAATGTTGCGATTCGTCGCGGCCGCCCCGCCGCGATCAAGAGTCTGGTCAATGACGGCGGAACACGCCGTGCTCCTCGCCCAGCTCTCGGGCCGAGGGCGTGATGATTGTATCGGGTCCGATCGGAATTTTCCTGCCCTTATCGACAGCGGCGCGTACATCCGACTCGGCGACGAACTCCACCGGCTCGAGTCGGGAGACCGGCCCGGCGGCCGTTTCGACCTGCTTTTCGGCGTTCAAAGGTGCCCGGGCGCGCCCGCGCGGCGGAAGCGGGGCGGGGGAGACGCCAGCGGCATTTCCGCCGTCCGTGCGTGGAACGACCGCCGTTCGGCCGGCCGCCGGCGGCGAAGCGGTGGTGCGCGAGGATGTCAGGCCGCGCTTTTCGAGGAACGCGTGGACGCGTGATTCGAGCTCGCTGCCGGCCGCCGCGATCCCGCCGGAGCCCGGCGCGACGATGTTCGCGGATCGCGTCGCGCGCGAGTCCGGACCACGCGGAGCGCTCGCCGGCGCCGGCGGGGCCGAGCCGGCGGGGCCCGCTTGTGCCGACGTGACGGTCGACGCGGTGACGTCGGCGGCGTAGGACCGGGTCTCGTATGCCAGTCGCTTGACGTTGAGCAGGTGCTGCGGGCCGACGTTGTCCGACGTGATGTTGTTGCCCCACGATCCGCATCCCAGCGTCATCGACGGGAACAGATGGGTCGTGTAGCCGACCGCGCCGAGGGCCGAAACGGTGTTCACCAGGACCCGGTGGGCCGGTTTGCGCAGGCCGAATTCGAGCACCACGTCGTCGTCGTTCGAGTGGATCGACATCGTGTGCCCGAGCCCTCCGAAGCGCAGCAGCTCGGTGCATCGGGCGCAGCCCTCGCGCCAATCTTCGACGACGTAGAAGGCGAGGACCGGCGACAACTTCTCGTGCGACAGCGGGTACTTCTTGCCGACGCCGTCCACCCGGGCGACGAGCACGCGCGTTCCCTCCGGAGTGCTGATTCCGGCGGCGGCGGCGATCGTCGCGGCGGGTCGGCCTACGAACGCCGGGTTGACCAGGAACTTATCGGTTATCAGCAGGCGCGCCAGGCGATCGGCCTCCTCGGCGTCGAGGAAATGCCCGCCGTTCGCCCGCACCTGCTCGATGACCTCGGCCTCGATCTCCCGATCGCAGACGATCGCCTGCTCGGAGGAACACAACGTGCCGTTGTCGAAGGTGGTTCCGGCGATGATGTCCCGCGCCGCCTTGGCGACGTCGGCGCTACGCTCGATGTAGGACGGCACGTTTCCGGGGCCGACGCCGTACGCCGGCTTTCCGGCCGAGTAGGCCGCCCTCACCAGGCCGGTGCCGCCGGTCGCCAGGATCAGGTCGCTCTCGCGCCCGTTCATCAGCTCCTTGGTCCCTTGCATGGTGACGTTGGTCATGCACCCGATGAGCGCGTCCGGCGCCCCCGCCTCCACGGCGGCATCCCGCATGACGCGGGCACTTTCCAGGACGCACCCGGCGGCGCTGGGATGGGGTGAGAGCACGATGCCGCAGCGCGCCTTGACCGCGATGAGACACTTGAACATCGCCGTGGACGTGGGGTTGGTGGACGGGATGATCCCGGCCACCACGCCGACCGGCTCGGCGATCTCGCGCACACCGTGCTCGCGATCCTCGCGAATCACACCGACCGTGCGCATGCCGCGCATCGCCTCGACGACGTTCTCCAGGACGAAGTTGTTCTTGCGGACCTTGTCGGGAACGTTGCCGTAGCCGGTCTCGCGGTGCGCCGCTTCGGCCAGCCGCTCGCTGTGCTGCAACCCGGCCGCCGCCATGGCCTCGACGATCGCGTCGACCTGCTCCTGGGTGGCGTTCTCGAATTGCGACTGGGCGTGCCCGGCGGCGCGCCCGAGCTGGCGGGCTTCGTGGATCGACTCGAGGTCGCGGTCTCGTTCCACCTCGGACATCGGCGGCTCCGTCGGATCCCGCGGCGCGACGGGCTAGGACGTGAGCATCCTGAGCGACGCGCGCGTTGACCCGCTCGCTACTTGCGCTTGCGGCCTGCGCCGGCGGCTGCTGTTTCCTGGGGTGCCTGGGGGATGAGCTTCTCGACTTCTTCGTGCGGCCGCGGGATCACGTGCACGGAGATCAGCTCGCCGACCCTGCGGGCGGCCGCCGCGCCGGCATCGGTCGCGGCCTTCACCGCGCCGACGTCACCGCGGACGAGCACCGTCACCAGGCCACCGCCGACCTGTTCCTTGCCGACAAGGACGACCTTCGCCGCCTTGACCATCGCGTCGGCCGCCTCGACGGCTCCGACGAGACCCTTGGTCTCGACCATTCCGAGGGCTTCGAACGACATGGGATTCCTCCATCACACACCATGGTGCAGCCGGCGCGGAAGTTAGCATGGAGGGTGTCGACGGTCAATGAACGGCATCGGCGTAACCCCGCGCCGGCAGGGGACTTGCGCCCGATCGACCGCGGACTTCGCGGTTCGGCGTGGCGAGATACCGGCGGGGCTCGCAACCGGACGGACTGGCGGTGTTCGTCCTCCGGGGCCGGCCGGCCGCCCAGCTTGAAGGGACACTTGGAGCAAAGTAGACTCCGACCTGGGTCGCCCGCCACGATGGTCCGCGGAGATTACTCGAAGATGCCTGCGATTTTGAAGAACCGAGGTGCGCGCACGCACCTTGCCGGCTTCGTGCCGCTCTGCGCCGTTCTGGCCTTGAGCGGGTGTGCAGGCGAGGACGTCAGTCGGGCCGTCGCGGCATCTGTATCGCTGGACCTTCCCGACAGTCTTCCGGCAGGCAGCCCGTTCGACATCGGCTATACCTGGACGCCCTCGGCGGATTTCGATCCTCCGTCGGATGATTACCTCGTCTTCGTGCACCTGGTCGACCCCGACGGCAACATCGCCGTACAGGACGACCACTACCCGCCGGTGCCCACGAGCCAGTGGCAGGCGGGAGAGCCGGTCACCTACCGTCGCTGGATCTATCCCGATCCCGAGCAGCAGGCCGACTACTACGATTTTTTCGTCGGCATCTACGACGACGACGGACAGATCGCCACCCTGGCCGAGGGCGGGCTGCAGAATCGCCCGCTGGTGCACTCGGTGGTCATGCGGACGGAAGACCAGGGCGGCATTCCCGTTTTCGTCGAGGGCTTCGGCGAGTGGGAACGGTCACTGGCGAGCGAGGACCCAGCGATTCGCCGTTGGCGGTGGATGGGCAAGACGGGCAGCGTCGCGTTCGGCAACCCGCACGGCCCCTCGACGCTGCACCTGCGAGCGCTCAGCTCGGTCGGCAACCTCGACGGATCCCAGACGGTGACCATCAAGAGTGGTGAGGATGTCATCGCCGAGTTCGAGGTGACGGAATCGACGCCCTACACGATGCGTTTCGAGATCGCCGGCGACGTCTTTGGTGACGGCGACTGGGTGGACATGACGGTCGAGGTCGACAAGACGTTCGTTCCGGCCCAGGTGGAGCCCGGCTCGGACGACATTCGCGAGCTCGGACTACAAGTTTTTTGGATGTACCTGGCGCGGTAAGCGCCCGGGCGGGCGGCGGGCGTCTTGCGCTCGTGCCCCCGCCGAATCGCGGAAACCTCGGTCCGATGGCCGTCTCAATCCGATCGAGGCACCTAACCACCGCGGCGCGCTGAGGAGCATACGATGGCGAAGGAAACCAACGACCGTTTGGAAGCAGCCGAGCTTGCGATCACGCAGATCGAGCGGCAGCACGGCAAGGGCGCGATCATGCGCCTGGGCGCCGATAGCGTCGTCGATATCCCGTCGATTTCGACGGGGTCGATCAATCTCGACGTCGCCGTCGGTGTCGGTGGTATGCCGCGCGGGCGGGTGATCGAGATCTACGGCCCGGAATCGTCCGGCAAGACGACGCTCGCCTTCCACGTCGTGGCCGAAGCACAGAAGGTGGGCGGCATTTGCGGCTTCATCGACGCCGAGCACGCCGTCGATCCCGAATACGCTCAGGCCCTCGGCGTGAACCTCGACGAGCTCCTCGTCGCCCAGCCCGACTCCGGTGAGCAGGCCTTGGAGATCGCCGAAACGTTGGTGCGATCCGGCGCCCTCGACGTGCTCGTCGTCGACTCGGTGGCGGCCCTGGTGCCGCGGGCCGAGATCGAGGGTGAGATGGGTGACATGCAGCCGGGCTTGCAGGCCCGGCTGATGTCGAAGGCGATGCGCAAGCTCACCGCCGTTGTCTCGAAATCCCGCACGACGATGATCTTCATCAACCAGGTGAGAGAGAAGATCGGCGTCATGTTCGGTAATCCGGAAACGACTCCGGGGGGGCGCGCCCTGAAGTTCTACTCGTCGGTCCGCATGGACATCCGCCGCATCGGCTCGATCAAAGACGGCGACCAGATCATCGGCAACCGGACGCGGGTAAAGGTGGTCAAGAACAAGGTGGCGGCGCCGTTCCGCGTCGCCGAGTTCGAGGTCATCTACGGCAAGGGCATCTCGCGCGCGGGCGAGCTTCTCGACCTCGGGGAAAGCAACGGCATCGTGCAGCGCTCGGGCTCCTGGTACTCCTATGGAGACGACCGCCTCGGCCAGGGCCGCGAGAACGCCCGCCGATTCCTGGAAGAGAACCCCGACGTGGCCGACGCCATCTACGCGAAGCTCCGCGTCGCCCTCGGCCTGGTCAAGGAACCGACCGAAGCCGCCCCGGAAGCCGAAAGCCCTCCGGACGAATCCGCCCCACCGGCGAAATCAAAAGCCGCCGCCAAGGCCGGCTAGGGCATCGAAGGCCCAAAGAGCTCGCGCCCACCGGCCAGCGGTAGGTCGACTCGCCGCTACGCCAAACCACCCAAACCCCGCAGGGGGGTCGAGAAGTGTGCGGCTGCAAGGCGCGCGCAGCCTTCGGGAACGGACGCGTACCCCAATACGCGGCAGTGAGCGAAGCGAGTGCAACGCCGCAGACGTGCGCTTATCGGCCGCCCTTTAATCCCAAAGGATTTTTTTGTAGCAGAAGGCGGTCAGACAAGTAATCACCGCCCAAGCCAGGCCCATGAACGCGTATCCGGCGGTCGTCATCAGATCAGCTCCTCGATATCACCGGGGGTGTCCCGTCCCGTGCCACCGTGCTTTCGCCAGGCGTAGGCGACAAGGGCGCAGATCCCGACCAGCATCAAGACCAACGTGAGCCGCGCCATCTGGATCCACCATCCGGCCTCCGGCGTCGGAGGTGCCGAGCTGCCGCGAAGCATGATGACGTCCGGGAGTGTGCGGTAGAAGTAGTCACCCAGGATGATGAACAGCATCGCCGGCGTGACGAACTGCAGCACGTACTTGAAGAACACCGGCACCTTGATGTCTGCGGCCCGGTTGATCTCGTCCCAGGCCCGGTGGATGCCGAAGATCCAGGTGAACAGAATGAGCTCGATGGCCGCGAGGATGACGAGCCCGAAGGTACCGGCCCAGAAGTCGAACTCGTTCATGAAGTGGGGCATCAGGAAGATCACCGGCTGAACCAGCACGAAGACCGTCACCCCGAGGGTGATCGCGGCTTTCTGCCGGGTCATCTTCAGCTCGTCCTGAAGGAACGCCATCAAGGGCTGCCCCATCGCCAGCGAGGACGTGATTCCGGCGATGAACAGCAGGCCGAACCAGAGGGTGCCGAAGAGCTGGCCGGCCGGGAGCTGCTGGAAGAGCGCCGGCATGACGGCGAATGCCATGTCGTAGGCGTTGCCCGCGAGCTCCTGGGTGCGGTCCAGGCCGAAGAACACCACTGCCGCCGGGATGGCGAGCGTGCCGCCGAGGACGACTTCGGCGAATTCGTTTGTCGATGCCGTGGCCAGGCCCGTCAGGGCGATGTCGTCGTTCTCCGACAGATAGGAGGCGTAGCACTGAATCGTGCCCATGCCGAGGCTGAGCGTGAAGAAGATCTGGCCCGCGGCCGCCAGCCATACCTGCGAGTTGGTGATCTGGCTGAAGTCGGGGTTCCAGATGAAGCCCAGCCCGGCGTTCACGCTGAAGTCGGGCTGCGCCGGGTCGGGTGTTCCGAGCAGAAGGACGCGGCCGACGAGGATGATGGCAAACAGGAACAGCGCCGGCAGGGCGTAGCGGGCAACCAGCTCGATACCGCCCGAGACGCCGCGCGAGAGGACGTAGACGTTGATCACCAGCGTCACGATGAAGAGCCCGTACGCCCAGCCGATGCCGCCGAAGAACTGGCCGCTGTCGGCGAAATACGGGTTGCTGGCGTTCTGCTGGTATCCGGCGAGGAAGGCGCTCATGCCCTCGAACGTCTCGGTGCCCCAGTACGAGCCGGTGGCGGTGAACAGCGAGTACCCCAGCGACCACGACTCGACGTAGGTGTAGAACACCATGACGGTCAGCGGCATGAACAGGCCGAGCGCCCCGAGGTACTTGGCCATCGGGTTCTCCCAGATGCGCTCGAACATGCCGGGGCTCGAGGAGTGGCCGTAACTGCCGCCGTAGCGGCCGATGGCCCACTCGACCCACATCATCGGGATCCCCAACAGCAGGAAGGAGATGAAATACGGAATCATGAACGTGCCGCCGCCGTTCTGGGCAGCCTGCACGGGGAAGCGGAGGAAGTTACCCAACCCCACGGCATTTCCCGCCATCGCCAAAACGAGCCCCACTCTGGTGGCCCATTTCTCCTGTTCGCTCATAGACCTCCCCCATGTCGCCGGGATCCGACCGCCCACGCTTGCTCCGACGCGGACCACGCCGCGTCGAGCGCTCGGGATGCTATCACAGGCGTCCTGCAGCTCATTGGTGGGGATCCGGCGAGTTTTCGGCGCACCGGGAAGCTGCTATCCTCTGACGGTGCCGCGCCGTTCGTGCTCGGCGCTCCGCCGGCGGGCGACCGCGCGCCGGACGCACCGTTTATCAGGTGGGCTCGTAGCTCAGTCGGTAGAGCGCCAGACTGAAAATCTGGGCGTCGGTGGTTCGATTCCGCCCGAGCCCACCTGCTCCATGTCGACTCGCTCCGGCGCTCGGGCGGCATCTGCGAGGGCCGGAGAAGGTGGCTAGCAAGAAACCGACGTCAGGCGCTCCGCCGGACGTCATGCGGGACCTCGAATTGCTGCTGCGGTCGCGCTACGGGCTCGTCCACGTGCCCACCGGTGAGTCGGAACGTGCCGCCTCGTTGCTACGTCATCTCGCCGACGACCTCGGTATTCCGTTCTTTCGCTGGTCGCGCATACACGGGCTGGCGCTCGAAGGCGGGGAGGGGCCGATCTACGGAACGAGCGAGCTCGGCCCGGCGCTCGGACATATCGCCGCCTCGGGGCTGCCGGCTCTTTACCATTTCCACGAAGTCGGCGACGTGGCCGGCGACGCCCTGCTGGCCGAGCAGCTCCGCGAGGCGATCCGAAGCCTCGAGAGAGTCCGGGGGGCCATCGTCGTGACCGGCGATCAATTCGGCGTGCCGGACAGCGCCCGTCCGCTTGTAGCCCGCGTTACGCTCCCCGGCCCTGGTCGAGAGGACTTCGACCGCCTGTTGCGCCAGATCGTTCGTGACCTGGTGCGTCGGCGGGACGTCGACGTCGCCCTCGATGCCGAGGACCGAGCGATGCTCGTCAACCACCTCGCGGGTCTGACGTTGCTCGAGGCCGAGAAGATCCTGACGAAGGCGATCGTCGAGGATGGCCGGCTGGATGCAGAAGACATCACCCATGTGATCGAAGCGAAGCGGGCGATCATCGAGCGGGAAGGACTGCTCGAGTACTACCCCGTGGAGCAGAGCGAGACGGAGATCGCCGATCTCCGTAGCCTCCGTACGTGGCTGGAGAAGCGTCGTGCCGTGGTCGCTGAACCGTTGCGGGCGGAGGAGTTCGGACTCCCGTTTCCTCGCGGCGTGCTGCTTCTCGGCGTCCCCGGTTGCGGCAAGAGTCTGTCCGCGAAAGCGATCGCCCACGAGTGGCGGCTGCCGCTGCTGAAGCTCGACACCTCGACGCTGTACAACAAGTTCATCGGCGAGAGCGAGAAGAACTTCAAGCGTGCCATGTCGACGGCGGAGAAGATGGCGCCGGTGGTGCTGTGGATCGACGAGATCGAGAAGGCGTTCGCCGCCGGCGGCGACGAGGACGGCGGCGTGTCGCAGCGTATCCTCGGAAGCTTCTTGTCCTGGATGCAGGAGCGCAAAGGCGACGTTTTCGTCGTCGCCACCGCGAACGATATCGAGCGGCTTCCCGCCGAATTCCTGCGCAAGGGGCGATTCGACGAGATCTTCTTCGTCGATCTACCGGACGCCGCGATACGCGAAGAGATCTTCCGCATTCACCTGTCGAGACGGGCGCAGGAGCCGGATAGTTTCGGTCTTACCGCGCTGGCGGGGCTGACGGACGGCTTTAGCGGGGCGGAAATCGAGCAGGTCGTGATCTCAGGCCTGTACACCGCCTTCGCCGCCGGCGAGCCTCTCACGGCCGAAACCCTCGCCTCCGAGTGCCGTCGCACACGACCCCTGGCCGTCACGATGGCCGAGCGCGTCGCGCGACTCCGCGAGTGGTCCCGAGGACGGACAGTCCCGGCAAACTGAGAACTGCTCAGTAGCGTCTAACACGCTCCTTCGGTGTCCGTGTTTTTCGTCTCGCTATTTGGGTGGAGAACCTGCGAGAATGAGTATCCTTAGTAGGCAGGCTGTGATTACGAAGGCGTTGTAATGTGTTTTCGTAGGCAGCACGCGTCGATGTGACCTTCGACCCCACATCGACGGGGTGAGCTGGCGGCGCGGCAATGCCGCGTGCGCGGCGCGGGTCGAGGGGCGTACAAGATGGCTAATCCGCTCAGTTTCTTCAGGTCCCGCAAGAGGGCAGACGACGACCCCGACAGCGACGCCACGATGGCTGCCGATGAGCTCCTCGGTGAGGTCGAGGTAGACGGGGTGAATCTCGAGGCGGCGCTTCCCGATTCACCGGAGAACGGTCGCGAGGGCTCCCTGGCGGAAATGCCGGTGCAGCCGGTGGCGGCGGCGGACGCGAGCACGCCGCAGGACCTGGTAGCACAGAGTGCTTCGGTCGAAGCGTCTGCGGACGGCGCAGAGCCGAGCTCGGCAGCGGAACCTGCAGGGGTCGAGCGTCGCACGATCGGCACCCTGATCGAGCGGTCCGAGGCACGCGCCGCGGAGGCCGAGGCCACCGCGGAAGAAGTGGAGATCGAAGAGACCGCGGAATCGAGCGAGCAGGCGGGATCCTCGGAAGCGGCCGTGGCTGCGAACGAAACTCCTGCCGACCCCGCGGGAAAGAACAAGGACTCCGGCGTCGACGCCGCGTCCGAAGACCCGTCGTCTGCGGCGGGCGAAGAAACGACCGAGGCCGAGACCCCTGCCGCGGGAGGCGTCTCGATCACGGACATCATGGACCCGGAAAGAGGCAGCAGCCCGCCGGAGGAAGAAGCGATCGGGGTCGCTGCGGGTGCCGAGCCCGCCCCCGAACCGGCCCCCGACGGCGATGAGCCCGACGCGGGAGCCGAGGGCGAGGTGATCGAGATCGCCGCTGCCGAGCCGGTTCCGCCACTCGACGTGGTACCGCCGGTCCCTCCGCAGGACGCTACCGAGGGCGAAGCGACCGAAGGTGCCGACGGCGGACCCGAGGCCGCGGCGGCCGTCGAGGCGCCGGTCGAGGCCGAAGCCGCATCTCCGCCGGTCGAGGACGCCGAGTTGGTGGTCGCGGAAGCGACGCCCGACGAGGCCCCCGAGCCGCCGGCTGTTGAAGAACCGGCTGCGCCCGAACCCGCCGCCGTCGATCCGGCTGCCGCGGAGCCCGCCGTCGCCGAGTCGCCGGCCATCGAGCCGGTTGCGGCTGGGCCTGCGGCCGTCGAACCGCCGGTCGTTGAGCCGGTCGTGGCGGAGCCTGCCGCCGTCGAGCCGCCGGCCGTTGAGCCGGCCGTGGCGGAGCCTGCCGTCGTTGAGCCGCCGGCTGTTGAGCCGGCCGTGGCGGAGCCTGCCGCCGTCGAGCCGCCGGCTGTTGAGCCGGCCGCGGCGGAGCCAGCAGCCGTGGAACCGATCGTCACCGAGCCTACCGTCGCCGAAGCGCCCGCCGCCGAAGCCCAGGCGGCCGTTCCGCCGTCGACGGTTCCGCAGCCGGTCGCCGCCGAATCTGCAGCGCCCGAGACCGCGGCGGACCTCCCCGCGGATGCAAGCACTCCTGAGCCTGTCGTCGCCGAGACCGTCGTGGAGCAGCCTGCCGTTGAGCCGACGAACCCGCCCGTCCCCGCGGAAGCCGCACCGACGCCGGCGAGTGCGCAGGGCGCCGCAGGTCCCGTGGAGACCCAGACGCCGGAGTCGCCGCCTGAGCCGGAGCGCGCCCCGGTCCTGCCTGCCGACGCACCGGCGGAACAAGCTTCGAGCGAACCCCGCGAAGATCAGCCTCAGATCAGCGATCTGTTGCCCACCGCCGCCCAGCGGGAGGCCGCATACGCCGCCACGAGAACGGTCTACAACGAGGCTCTGCAGGCGGTCGGGCGCTTCTTCTCCGCCGCCCGAGACCTGAGCGAGGGCGGTGGTGCCGGGCCCTTGCCTATCGCCGACGTCGAGACCGCCGCTGCGAAGCTCGTGTCGGGAATGGCTCAGGAGCACGTCAGCGACGGGCTAGTCGCGTGTGCCGTCGGCGCCTACCCCGACGAGGGGAGCTTCATCGTTCCGCACAGCGTCAACGTCACCGTTTTGTCCCAGCGCGTGGCGGCCCACCTGGGTTTGGAGGGGCAGGAGTTGCACACGCTAGCGGTGGCGGCCCTGCTGCACGATGTCGGCACGGTGCGAATCCCCAAGGAGACCTTCTACAAGGACGACAGCCTGTCGAATGACGAGTGGGTGATGATGCGGCAGCGTCCGACGTTCAGCGCCGAGATCATCCGGTCGATGGGGCCGGCGTATCGGGCCGTGGCGGAGATTGCCCATCAGGTGCACGAGCGCCTGGACGGAAATGGATATCCGCGCGGACTTCAGGTCGACACCATCGCCCTGGAGGCATCGATCCTCGGTGCGGTCGATATCTTCGACGCGTTCATCCATTCGCGGCCCTACAAGCGCACGGTGCCCGCCGCGGCGATGTACGGAGTGGACAACCTGATGCGCCTCTCGCACCAGTTCGGTGACGGCGTGCTCAAGGCGCTCGTTCGCAGCGTTGGCCTGTTCCCCGTTGGCACCTTTGTTCGACTCAACAGCGGCGAGGTCGCGCGGGTCCTCCGTGGGCGGTCGACGAACCCGATGCGCCCGGAGGTGGAGGTGGTCATCGATTCCCAGAAGCAGGAACTCGAGTCTCCGCGCTATCTGGACCTCATGGCGACGCCGCACCTGTACGTCTTCAAGCCGATGTCTCCCGAAGACATGGCCGAGTTCGGCCTCAAGTAGGCACGTCGCCCCGCCGCCGCACCGACACGCCGACATCTGCCCAGGCTGCGCCAGCCGGGCCCCGCTTGGCGAATCTCCGGGATGTGGTTCAATACGCCTGCCCCCGCGAGCCGGCTGCGGTGCTGCCGTGTCGCGAGGGCCACCCCGAAGAGATCCCTCACCCTGTTTCGGAGTCTTGGACCTATGTCGGTACGCAAGCAGCTCACTGTGGCCTGGCAAAACCGGCCTGGAGAGTTGGCCAACGTCTGCCGCGTCTTGGCCGACGTCGGCGTGAACATCGAAGCGCTGGCTACGGCGGAAGCCGGCGAGTACGGCGCCATCCGTCTGGTCGTCGACGACGTCGACAAGGCGCGCGAGGTGTTTCACGAGGCGGCGGTGGCGCATACGACGATCGACGTGTTGATCGTCGAGTTCCCGAACGCGCCGGGTGCCCTGAGCGAAGTGGCCGGGCGCCTGGCGGCCGAGCGGATCAACATCGAGTACTTCTATTCGGCGGTCGCGCCGGGTGTCGACCGCGCCTTCGGCGTGTTCAAGGTGTCGGATCCGGAGCGTGCCGACGCGGTGACCCGCAACCTGATCGAGAGCGATGACTGACGGCGCGAGAGTTGTTACCGGTACCGAGATTCCCGACATTCCCATGGCGCGCCGCGGCAAGGTCCGCGACGTCTACGATCTCGGCGATGAGCTGTTGATCGTCGCCACCGACCGCGTCTCCGCCTTCGACGTCGTATTGCCCAACGGGATACCCCACAAGGGCAGCGTGCTGACACAGATTTCGCGGTTCTGGTTCGACCGCATCGACGTCTGCGCGAATCATCTCATCAGCACCGACGTCGCCGACTTTCCGGCGGCGCTGCACGAGCACGCGGACGTGCTGCGCGGCCGGTCGATGCTGGTGCGGCGCGCCGATCGCGTCGACATCGAGTGCGTTGTGCGCGGCTACCTGATCGGCTCGGGATGGAAGGACTACCAGGCGACGGGCGCTGTCTGTGGGATCGAGCTCCCCGCCGACATGCCCCTTGCCGGGCGCATCGATGAGCCGATCTTCACGCCGGCGAGCAAGTCGGACGACGGGCACGACGAGAACATCTCGTTCGATCGCATGGTGGAGATGGTAGGGGAGGACACCGCCGTCCAGCTGCGTGACCTGTCGCTGAACATCTACTCCGCCGCCCGCGCATACGCCGAAGAGCGTGGAATCATCATCGCCGACACGAAGTTCGAGTTCGGCCGGGTCGATGGGAAGCTGACGATCATCGACGAGCTATTGACCCCCGATTCGTCGCGCTTCTGGCCGGCCGACCAGTACCGCAGCGGCATCAGCCCGCCGTCCTTCGACAAGCAGATCGTGCGCGACTATCTGAGCGAGATCGCCTGGGACAAGAATCCGCCGGGACCCGAGCTGCCGGAGGAAGTCGTTGCGGCCACCTCGGCGAAGTACTTGGAGGCGTACGAACAGCTGACCGGAGAGCCGCTCCCCGGGATCGACACCTCCGGCGGATGAGCCGGTCCAACCTGCGCGAGCGCCTCGACGCGCTGGTTGCCGACATGGTCGCCGGCGGCATCCGTATGGATGAGGCGGTGCGGGTCCTGGAGACGCATTTCTTGCGCCACGTCCTCGAGCAGCACAACGGCAACCAGAGCAGAACGGCCGAGGCGCTGGGGATTCATCGGAACACCCTGCGTAACAAGATGCGGCGCTGCGACCTCCTTTAGCCCGGCGTAGCCGGGGGCGGTCCGTCCCGGTGCTCCGGGCGCCGGTCAAAAAGTTGACGCTTTTCAAAGCCGTTGCTAGACTTAGCACTCGATTTACTGGAGTGCTAAGCGGGCCGCCGAAACGCCCCTTCGGCCTCCATCGCGGCGTGATTCCGAGCGAGTCGCCTGCGCCCCCTCGGTGCCTGGATTCCCGGAATACCCAAGACATCAAAGAGCTTCGTGCAACACGTTTCAACCAGCGCAAGGAGTGCGTAGATGGCAACCAAGACAAAGTCCGGTGTGAAAGTCCGCCCCCTCGGCGACCGCGTCCTGGTGCGGCGCCTCGAGGCGGCGGAGGAGATCCGCGGCGGCATCATCATTCCCGATACGGCCAAAGAGAAGCCGATGGAAGCAGAGGTCGTCGCGGTGGGGCAGGGCAAGCGGCTCGAAGACGGGTCGAGGGCGGCCTTCGAGGTTTCGGCCGGCGACACCGTGTTGATCGGCAAGTACGCCGGAACCGAGATCAAGCTCGACGGCGACGAGTACCTCATTCTCAAGGAAGACGAGATCCTCGGCATCGTCGGCTGAATCAGCCTCGTCGACGCAAGGGGAGCAGCGAAGCCGTCCTCGACGACGGCTGATCCATACCTACGGAGGAAACGATGGCGAAAGCAATCACGTACAGCGAGGACGCGAGGCGTGACATCCAGCGGGGTGTCAACAAGCTCGCCGACGCTGTCAAGATCACCCTGGGCCCGAAGGGACGCAATGTCGTCCTGGACAAGAAGTTCGGCGCCCCGCAGATCACCAAGGACGGGGTCACGGTAGCCAAGGAGCTGGACCTCGAGAGCCCGACCGAGAATCTCGGTGCCCAGCTGGTCAAAGAGGTCGCCAGCAAGACCTCGGACGTCGCCGGTGACGGGACGACCACGGCGACGGTTCTCGCCCAAGCGATTTACACCCAGGGTGTCAAGCAGGTCACGGCCGGCCACAACCCGATGGCGCTCAAGCGGGGCATCGACGCCGCCGTCGGTGCGGCCGTCGAGGCCATCCGCGGGATGTCCAAGCCGGTCAAGGGCGACGCGATCGCCCAGGTCGGCACGATCTCGGCCAACAACGACGCCACCATCGGCGAGATCATCGCCGAGGCGATGGAGAAGGTCGGCAAGGACGGCGTCATCACGGTCGAGGAGGCGTCGGGCCTCGAGACCGGTCTGGACGTGGTCGAGGGCATGCAGTTCGACCGCGGCTACCTATCGCCCTATTTCGTTACCGATCCGGAGCGCATGGAGGCAGTTCTCGAGGATGCGCTGATCCTCATCCACGAGAAGAAGATCTCGTCCATGAAGGACCTCCTGCCCCTGCTCGAGCAGGTTTCGCGCCTCGGCAAGCCGCTGCTGATCGTCGCCGAGGATGTCGAGGGCGAGGCGCTGGCGACGCTCGTCGTCAACAAGATCCGCGGCACGCTCAACGCCGCTGCGGTCAAGGCGCCGGGCTTCGGTGACCGCCGCAAGGCGATGCTTGGTGACCTCGGCGTTCTGACCGGCGGTACGGCCATCAGCGAGGACATCGGCGTCAAGCTGGAGAACGTCAAGGCCGAGGACCTCGGCCGGGCGAAGAAGGTGATCATCTCCAAGGACGACACCACGATCATCGAGGGCGCCGGCAACGGCAAGGACATCGAGGGTCGCGTCGGCCAGATTCGCCAGCAGATCGAGAACACCAGCTCCGACTACGACCGCGAGAAGCTCCAGGAGCGCCTCGCGAAGCTCGTCGGCGGCGTCGCGGTGATCAATGTCGGCGCGGCGACAGAGACCGAGATGAAGGAGAAGAAGGCTCGGGTCGAGGACGCCATGCACGCCACCAAGGCCGCGGTCGAGGAAGGTATCGTCCCGGGTGGCGGCGTCGCGCTGCTGCGCGCCCAGGAGGCCGTCGGCAAGCTGAAGCTCGAGGGTGACGCGCAGGTCGGCGCCGAGATCGTACGGCGTGCGATGGAGGAGCCCATCCGGCAGATCCTGGTCAACGCCGGGGCTCCGAGCCCGGACCTGATCATCGAGCAGGTTCGCAGCGAGAAGAGCGCCACGAAGGGCTTCAACGCACAGACGATGGAGCACACCGATCTGGTGAAGGCGGGCGTGGTGGATCCGACCAAGGTCGTCCGGCACGCGCTGCAGAACGCCTCGTCGGTGTCCGGATTGCTGCTGACCACCGAGGCGTTGATCTCCGACCTCCCCGACGAGGATGACGGTGGCGGCCACGCACATGGTCCCGGCGCCGGCATGGGTGACTTCTGATCGTTCCTCATGGCGCCGCAGGCCCGGTTTCGGCCGGCGCCGGCGGCGCCGACGGGCGGCTTCAGACCGCCCCGTAGCGACGGGTTCAAGGGCCCGGGGATGGGTGCCATCCCCGGGCCTTGTGCTACCATTTCCTTACCCTCCCTTCATCGACGGCCATATCTCGGGCCGCGATTTTCTTCGTCTCGGAAAAGCACACTTTCATTGCTGTAGAAGTCCCCCAACAAGGAGATCGGTGAACGATGATGGCAAGAGACCGTTTCGTCCGCGGGCTGGGTATCGCGGTCGCAGTGAGCCTGCTAGGCGCCCTTCCGGCGGCAGCCCAGGCGCCGGCGACGCAGGCGCCCGGTGCGCAAACGCCGATGGCCGTGGGCCAGGAGGGCCGTCCGCTCAAGATCGCCGTCATCAATGGCGAACGGGTGCTCGCGGAGTCGAACATCGGCGCCCTGGTCTCGCAGCAAGCCCAGGAGGCGGCGGCCGATTGGGACCGCCAGATCGCCGAGAAGCAGGCCGAGATCGACACGCTCGTGGCGCAGGGGCAGGAGCAGCGCCTGACGCTCACGGACGAGGCTTTGGCGCGCATCCAGCAGGACATCGAGCAGAAGAACGTCGAGCTGCAGCGACTCCGGGACGACGCCCAGAGGGCGATGAATCGCCTCGGCGCGGAAGCACAGGATCGCATCAATGCCGTCCTGATCCCCGCTGTCGAGCGGCTGGCGAACGAAGAGGGGTTCGATCTGATCCTCGATACGCGCATCCAGGGCATCTTGTTCTTCGCCGATGCGATCGACGCGACGGATCGCTACATCGCGATGGTGAATGCCGGCGGCGAGTGATTGCTGGCCGCCGACTCTGACAAACGCAACAACGACCTCGACTCACGAGGCAGGGGAACCGCTGCCGGGGGCCCACGGGCAACCGGTGGAGGAAAGTCGGGACTCCACGGGCCGCGTGCTGGGTAACGCCCAGTGGGGGAAACCCCCAGGCTAGTGCCACAGAAACAATACCGCCGCCCATCACGGCGATCGCTATACGGTTCGCCGGGCGGTAAGGGTGGAACGGTGGGGTAAGAGCCCACCAGTGCCGGCGGTGACGTCGGTAGCTCGGTAAACCCCACGTGGAGCAAGGCCAAGCAGGGAACATTGGGGAGGACCCGCCCCGTTCCCGGGTAGGCTGCATGAGGCGGCGGGCAACCGTCGTCCCAGATTCATGGTTCCCACCCCGGCTGGTCCGGGGCAACAGGATCCCGCTTACGAGCCTCGTGAGTCGCGAAAAACGGAGGGCGGGCGCCGCCTCGGCGGTGCCCGCCCTCTTGTCACTTCTTCTCTGATTGCGACGGGGCTCCCTGCCGCCGGGTCAGAACGGGATGTCGTCGTCCGAGACGCCGGCGTCCGGCCCGGGCGCGGGGCCGGATGGGCCGCGATCGCCGCCACCACCGCCACCACCACCGAAGTCGCCGCCCCCGCCATCACCGCGGCCGCCGAGCATCTGCATGTTCTGGGCCACGATCTCGGTCGTGTAGCGGGGGTTCCCGTCGCGGTCTTCCCACTTCCGGGTCTGGATCCGTCCCTCGATGTAAACCTGCCGCCCTTTGGACAGGTATTGATTGCAGATCTCCGCCAGGCGAGCCCAGGCGACGATGTTGTGCCACTCGGTGCGCTCGTTGGTCTCTCCGTCCTTGGTCCAGCTGTCCGTGGTCGCGAGGGAGAAGTTCGCTACCGCCGTACCGCTCTGGGTGTAGCGAATCTCCGGGTCCTTGCCCAGATTGCCGATCAGAATCACCTTGTTGACTCCCCGTGCCATTCCGTACCTCTCTGTGTTCTTTGCGTGTTACGTGACTGATTCCGCCCGGGGGGTTCCGGTCGAACGAGTTGCGACTCCGCGATTGCCGATGACGCTCCGGCGAGCTCGCCGGAGGCGGCACCTTGTTATGTACCACACCCGTGAGACGGCCACACGCTGGCGGATTCCCGGCGAAGGCGCGACCGCGTGCAACGCGCCTCGTCGAAGCCGTCGGCGAGCGGCGAGCGGCGAGAGGTCAGGGAATCTGGCAGTCGGCCGGCAGCGCCACGCCCATGCGGTCCAGCTGCATGCATCCGACGAGCGCTGCATCGGTGCGTGGGTGGGCGGAAACCAGCGCGCGCAACTCCCGCACCGCTGCATCCCGCTCGCCCAGGGCGACGGCCTCGAGCGCCGCCCGCAGCATCGCGTCGCGAACCTTGGGCGCATCCGGGTACGACTCGACGACCTCGAGAAACCGCGCGCGTGCCTCGCGATGCAAGTCCTGGCCGGCGAGGGACTCGCCCATCCAGTAGAGGGCATCGGCGGCGCGCTCGGTGCCGGGGTATCGAGCGACGAACTCCTCGAAGCCGCTCACCGCGGTGACATATTCGCCGGCGGTGTAGTTCGTGTAGGCAGCGACGAACAACGCCTCGCGCTCGGATACATCCGACGCTTCCGGGATATCGGTGGTCGTCGTCGGGCTCGGCCTGACTTCCGGTCGTTCGGTGGTCTGCGCCGGGTCGGTAACGGGTGGTTCGGTGGCCGGCGGTTCCGTCACCGGTCGTTCGGCAGCCGGCGGCATGGCCGGGTTCGCCGGGCTGGCGGTGCCTTCGGTGGCCCGAGCGGCCTCGAAGGCGGCGAGTTGCTCGGTCAGGATCCGTACCTGTTCCTGCAGGTTGTCGATCTCCACCTGCAGCGAGCGGACGTCGGCGCCGCCGCTGGCCTGCTGGGCCCTCACCGGGTCGATCTGGCGCTCCAGGTCCTCGCGAAGCTGCACGAGGCGCGTGATGATCTCCTGCTGTGTCGCCTGCAGATCGGCGACCTGGGCCTCGAGCGTCGCGGAGCGCCTCTCCGTGTCGTCGACCCGTTGCTGCATCGAGGCGCACCCGGGGGCGGATGCGAGGACCAACGCGGCGAGGAATGCGAGATGTTGCCGCCGTTTGCTCACGAGGCCTATGAAGTCGTTGAGGGCGGGCCGGCGTCAGCGGAGCCGGCCCGCCCTCGGAATGTCACGTTCAGCTGTCGTTGCCGGCGATCGCCTGGAACTGTGCCCTTCGGTTCTGCTGCCAGGCCGACTCGGTGGATCCCGACGCAGCGGGCTGCTCTTCGCCGTACGAGATGATCTCGATCCGCTCGCGCGGAACGCCGAGCGAAACAAGGTACTGCATCGTCGCGCTGGCGCGGCGCTCGCCGAGGGCCATGTTGTACTCGCGCGTGCCGCGCTCATCCGCGTGGCCGCCGATGAGCAGACGGAAATGGGTGTTCTCACGCAGGTACTGGGCGTTCGCCTGCAGCTTGGCGCGCTGGTCGGGGCGAATCTCCGACTGGTCGTAGTCGAAGTAGATGGTCTGGAGGAGGCCACCCTCGTTGATCTGGTCGATCGTCAGGATGTCGCTGGCCCCTTCGTTCTCTTCCCATGCGCCCGCATCCGGGGCTTCGGCCGTGTCACGCGGGGTCGGGGTCGGGCGCTCGACCGTCTCCGGTTGGGCAGGGGTCGTCTCGGGCGGTTCGCTGCTGGAGCAAGCCGGCAACAAGCTGACCGCGATCAGGAGTGCGGCAAATCCCGTGCGCTGTGCGAGAGCTTTCATCGACTTCTTCCTCCGTTCGGTGAGCCGTCAGGGCTCATCTACCGCCCCACGAGGGGCTCTGGTTGTTTCCTTCGTTCGTCAGGCGACGGAGGCGCGAGCCGTCCAACCCCATCGCGTAGATGTGGGTCTCGTCACCCTGCTGTGACTCGAAAACGATCTGCCGCCCGTCGGGCGACCAACTCGGCGAGTCGGCGCGTCCGTAACCACGGGTCAGCGCGGCACTCTGTTGCGATCTAAGACTGTACACGAAAACCTGGAACCTGTTACCCCCTTCTGATGCCGCGTACGCGATCAGGTCAGAAAACATCGGGTTGGGGTTCCACGCCGGTGAGTCGATCTGCGTTCCCTCGACGCGCAGGCGGGTGAGATTCGCTCCGTCGATGCTCATCTTGTACAGGTGCTGGCCACCGGCACGGGTCGATATGAAGGCGACTTCGCGGCCGTTGGGCGAGAAGGTCGGCGACGTATCGATGGCCGAGTTGTTGGTGATCCGCTGCCAGTCGCTGCCGTCGGGGTTCATCGTGTAGATCTCGGCGTTGGCGCTGCCGGCGCCGTCGCGGGTGGAGGCGAACACGATACGGCTGCCGTCCGGGGCCCACTCCGGTGCGCTGTCCTGCCCCTCGCTGCGCCCGACCACCGGGGGAATGCCGCCGCTTTGGTTCAGCATCGCGATGTCGACATTGGGAATCCCGTTATGGATCCGGTACGAGACGTAGGCGATCTGGTCGCCCTTGGGCGAAAACGCCGGGCTCAGCGCCAGACCGCCGTCGTTGGTGATGCGCTGCTGGCCGTAGCCGTCGTAGTCCATCACGTAGATTTCCTTCGGACCACGCCGCTCGGATACGTAGGCGATCTTCGTCGAGGCGACCCCGGGGATCCCGGTGTAGTGGAGGATCGCCTCGTCGTTGAACTCGTGCGCCAGCTTGCGCAGGGCAGGGTTGCTGGCGTTGGCCGATGAGATCGGGACGCGTCCCTGGTGTCGCTTGCCGATGACCTGCCCGCCGCTGCCGACGTCGTACAGCCTGTATTCGACGATGACGTCGTCGCCGGCCCGGCGGACGAACCCGCGGATTAACGATTCCACGCCGCTGCGCTGCCAGGCGGGGAAATCGGGGGGCTGGTCGCCGGAAGCCAGGGGCGGATAGAGCGCCGGGTCGACGATGTCGAACACCATCGAGTGCTCGAGGTCCTGCACCAGCACGTCGTGCAGGATCGTTGCTTCGCCTTCGGCGCCGCGGATGATCGAGAAGGGCGGCACGGCGATCGTGATCGGCTTGTCCGCGCGCCCGAACAGATTCAGGTTGACCGTTTGGTCCTGCACGGTCGTCGTCGCGGCCGGTGCGCTTGATGCCAGGTTGGCGGCCAGGGCAGGGGAGACGAACGAGGCGGCCGCCGGCACGATCGCGAGCGCGATGGCAACGAGGAACGCGCCGCCGCCGAGGCGGTCTCGGGCGCGGAGGGTGCGGTCGGTCGAGGGACGTCGGGATTCCATGATCCGTCTCACTGTCGGAACGCCAGGTTGATGGCGAGAGTATTGCCGCTGTAGGACTGCGGCAGGGGGGGGAAGGGTTGGCCACCAAGGACGGCGCGGACGGCGGCGGCATCGTAACGTCGATCGCCGCTCGTGGATAGGATGTCCGGGTCCACGATAAACCGTCCGTTACGGCCGACGCGGAAGTGCACGATGGCGACGATCTCGCGCGACCCGGCCGGGCGCGAGGCTTGCTCCCACTTGCTCGAGATGTTGGTCAGGACACGGTTGATCCAGAAGTCGAGATAGCTGAGATCCTGCGCGGACAGCTCCTCGCCGAACTGCATACCCATTTCGCCGCGCTCTGCCTGCTGGACGACCTCCGCCGATTGTTGCGGCGGCCGCGTCTCGCGCGTCGCTTCCTGCGGAGCACGCCGCGCGTCTTCTTCGAGTTGCCGCTGGCGCTCAGCTTCTTCCAGAGCCTTCTGGCGATCCTCTTCAGCCTTTCTCTGCGCCTCGAGTGCCTCTCGCCGCTGGCGTTCCTCCTCGCGGAGGCGCGCGGCCTCTTCCTCTTCCTTCTGCCGCTGCGCTTCGAGGTCCTCCGGGACATCCTCCGGTGGCGGCGGCTCGATCTCCTCGGGCTCGGGCTCCGGCTCGGGCTCGGGGGCCTGCTCTTCCTCGACCGGGGCCGGGGTAGGGGCCGGGGGCGTCGGATCGAGCCGCACCATGTTGACCGGGGTGAAGTCGAGAATCACGGGCGCCGGAATGAACAGCGGGCCGATCAAGATCGCCAGCATCACTCCGGTGTGCATCGCCGTCGACGTGATCATCGCCGATCGGAAGCGGAGCTCCTGCTGCTCGCGCTCCTCGAGGACGCGGTAGACGCGGTCGGCGTGCAGGGAGTCGCTCAGGCTCATGTCAGCGTGCGTTCGGCGGTCGCGGTTGGGTGACGAGGTTCACGGCTTCCAGGCCGGCGCCGATGACGGCGTCCATCACTTCGAGGACGCGGCCGTATCTCACCTCGACGTCGCCCTGGATGAATACGCTCTGGCCGATCTCGACGAGGGGGACGAGCCGCGTCTCCAGGTCGTCGAGCTCGAGGGCGTCCGGGTCGTCGTTCATGAACACATCACCCTCGGCCGTCACGGTGAGGAACACGTTGCCGCTCGGCAGGCGGTTCATCGGTCGTGTTTGCGGCAGGTTGACGTTCGCTCCCTGCACCAGCATCGGGGCGGTGATCATGAAGATGATCAGCAAGACCAGCGCGACGTCGACCAGCGGAGTGATGTTGAGCTCCGAGAGGCCGTCCTCGTCGTCGTGGAACCAACCGAATTCCATGTGGCTAGCTCTCGGTGGGGAAGTTGCGCTCGATGAGGGCGAGAAATTCGAGCCCGAAGTCCTCCATGCGTGCCGCCATGCCGCGGATGCGCGTCTGCAGGTAGTTATATGCAACCACCGCCGGAATGGCCGCGGCAAGGCCGGCCGCCGTGGTGGTCAGCGCGGCGCTGATGCCGGGCGCGACGACGGCGATGTCGGCCGAGCCGTAGCTGCCGATGGCGGAGAACGAATCCATGATCCCCCAGACGGTGCCGAACAGGCCGATGAACGGACATACGGCGGCCGTCGTGGCGAGGAACATCATCATCCGCTGGAGGCGGCCGCGTTCCGCCCGCGCGGCGCGCTGGATGGCCCGCTGCAGGGGGGACAGTTGGATCGGGGCCTTGGCGCCGCCCGCTTCCTTGCCGCCCTCCATCTGGGTGGCGAGCTCGGCGTAGGCGGCCAGGAACATCCCCGACAACGGGCTGTTTTCGAGCTCCTCGGCGGCGTTCTTGGCCTGGGAGAACTTCGCCGAGGTGCGAAAGTCCTCGAGGAACTCGTCGGTTTCGCGGTCCGCTTTCCGCAGCAGCATGACGCGGTCGAGGATGATCGACCACGAAACGACCGAGAACACCGCGAGAATCAACAGTAAGGCCCAGGCCATCCACCCGGCGCCCCGTACCAGGTCGATCATCCCGGTGCCTTGCAATACCAGCAAAGCGTCCAATTCGGGACTCTATCTACTCGAGGGGATTATGGGGAAACGCGAACAACGCCTGACGGCCGCGTGCCGAAGCGTTCCCGAACACAGATGAGCGTCTCTGCTCACTTGCCACCACCGGGCAGCAAAATAGCACGCTGGGGCGTCGCTGTAAATGAGTGCGCCCCGGGGCGTGGAGATCGTCCGAGGCGCCTCGGCGGGTCGGTCGCGGGCGGCGGCGGCCGTCTCACCGGGGAGTGCGGGTTGACCGGCGTTGGTCGAGACGCATACTCATTCCTTGCCGCCGCCTGCGACCGCGTACCGTTTTTCCATGCTTGCCTACCTGCGCATCAAGAATCTGGCCGTTGTCGACGACGTGGCGCTGGAGCTGTCGCCCGGCCTGACCGTTTTTACCGGCGAGACCGGTGCCGGCAAGTCGATGATTCTGGGCGGCCTCGGCCTCGTTCTCGGCGAGCGGGCCTCGCTCGACAGGGTACGCGCGGGCGCGGAACGGGCCGTGGTCGAAGCGGCGTTCACGGCCCCCCGAGACCCGAGTCTGTCGGAGGAGCTCGACGAGGCCGGCGTCGCGGCGGACGACGGCAGCATCGTGGTACGCCGGGTCATCACCGGATCGGGCAGCCGCGCCTACGTCAACGATCAACTCGTGTCGCTGCAGATCCTCAAGCGCATCGGCGACCGGCTGGTTGACCTGCATGGGCAGCACGAGCACCAGTCCCTGCTGGCCCGGGGAGCGCACCGCGACCTGCTGGATCGATTTGCCGGCGCCGGGGACCTGCGTCACGAGGTGGCCGACGCGTTCGCCGCAGCGGTCGGCGCGGCCGAGCGTCTGGCGGAGCTGACGCTCGACGAGCGCGACCGCGTACAGCGCCTCGATCTGCTGCGCTTTCAGGCCGGCGAGATCGAGTCGGCGGACCTCGTCGCCGGCGAGGACGAAGAGCTCGAGGCCGAGCGCCGTCGCCTCGCCAACGCCGAGGAGATCCTGCGAACCGCGGGCTCCGTGGTCGAGACGCTCTACGAGACCGACCGCTCGGTCGCGACGCTGCTGGCGGAGGCCGAGCGTCAGATCGAGCGGCTGCGGGAGCTGGACCCGGAGGCGCCGGACGACGCCGGCGCCGTCGGCGGCGCCCGATTCGCCGTCGAGGAAGCGGCCCGCGCCCTGCAGCGATACGTCGAGGGGCTGGCCGTCGAGCCCGCTCGCCTGGCCGCCGTGGACGAGAGGCTCTCGACTCTGCGTGGCTTGCAACGGAAGTACGGCGACGACATCGCCGCGATCATCCGGCACGGGGAAGTCGCGCGCGACGAGATCGGTGCGCTGGAGCGGCACGATGAGCAACTGGAGGCGTTGCACCAGGCACTCGAGGCCGCGGTGGAGACCTACGCGACGGTGGCGGCCGACCTCGGCGCCGCGCGACGCCGGGCGGCCGGGGCCGTCGAGGCGCAGGTCCTTCGGGAGCTCTCCGAGCTGGGGATGGAGGGGGCCGCCTTCGAGGCGACGGTCTCTCCCCGCCGCCGCGCCGCGCCCGTCGGCCTGCCCGAGGGCGCCGGGCGGCAGGGGAGCGATCGTGTCGAGTTCATGCTCGCCGCCAACCCCGGCGACAGCCCCGGGGCGCTGGCGCGGGTCGCCTCGGGCGGGGAGCTGTCCCGGGTGATGCTGTCGCTGAAGCTGATCGCCGCAGAAGGCGACCCGATCGAGACCATGGTCTTCGACGAAGTCGACTCCGGCATCGGCGGCGGCGGTGTCGCGGAGCGGCTGGCGCAACGGCTGGCGGCGCTCGGGCGCACCCACCAGGTGTTGGTGGTGACACACCTGCCCCAGGTGGCCGCCTATGCCGACACCCACGTCGCCATCCACAAGTCCGAGACCGCCGACGGCCGCGTCGCCGTGACGGCGGTCGCACTCGGCGAGGGCGAGCGCGTCGACGAGCTAGCGCGTATGCTTGGTGGCCTCGAAGTCACCGAGACCACCCGTCAAAACGCTCGCGAGATGCTGACCAGGAGAAAACATGTCTGAGCCGCGAATCGGCGTGATCGGGGGCAGCGGCCTCTACGAAATGGAGGAGCTCACCGATCGAGAAGAGATCAAGGTTTCGACGCCGTTCGGAGATCCGTCCGACACGTTCGTCGCGGGTACGCTGGAAGGGAAGCACGTCGTCTTCCTGTCCCGCCACGGTCGCGGCCATCGTTACAGCCCGTCGGAGGTGCCGTTCCGCGCCAACATCTACGGCATGAAGAGCCTCGGCGTCTCGGCCGTCTTGTCCGCCAGCGCCGTCGGCAGCCTGCGCGAGGACATCGAGCCGTTGCACGTGGTGATCCCCAGCCAGTTCTTCGATCGCACCCGGGGACGCGTGGCGACGTTCTTTCGCGACGGCGTGGTTGCGCACGTGGCCTTTGCCGATCCGGTTTGCCCGGTGTTGCGCGAGAGCCTCGCGGCGGGTGCGAGCACGGCCGGTTGCACCCACCACATGGGGGGCACCTACGTGTGCATGGAGGGGCCGCAGTTCTCGACCCGCGCCGAGAGCGAGCTGTACCGATCGTGGGGCATGGACATCATCGGTATGACGAACCTCACCGAGGCGAAACTCGCCCGCGAGGCGGGGATTTGTTACGCCACACTGGCGATGGTGACCGACTACGACTGCTGGCACCCGGAGCACGACAGCGTCACCGCCGAGATGATCATCGCCAACCTCATGCAGAACGTGCGCGACGCGCAGAACATCATCCGCGCCGCCGTCGACCGTTTCCCGCACGAGCGCGACTGCGGCTGTCGCAGTGCGCTGCGCAACGCCGTTCTCACCAGCCCCGATGCCATTCCGGCCGAGGCTCGCGAGCGCTTGGCGCTATTGCTCGATCCGATCTTTGCCGGGGGGGAACAACAATGAGCATCGTCGTGGTTGGTTCGGTCGCATTCGACACGGTCAAGACACCCTACGGGGAGGTCGAAGACGCGCTCGGTGGGGCGGCCACGTATTTTTCTCTCGCCGCGTCCTACTTCTCGCCGGTCAACGTCGTCGCGGTCGTCGGCGAGGACTTCGGGGAAGAACACATCGAACTGCTCGAGCGTCACGGGGTCGACACCGGCGGCATCGAACGGCAAGCCGGGCAGAGTTTTCGTTGGGGTGGGGAGTATTCCTGGAACCTCAACCAGCGGGAAACGACCTTCACCGAGCTGAACGTGTTCGAGACGTTCGATCCGAAGCTGCCGCCGGCGCACAAGAACGCTCCGTTCGTCTTTCTGGCGAACATCGATCCGTCCTTGCAGATGTCGGTGCTGGAGCAGGTGGACGCGCCGGAGCTCGTCGCCTGCGACACCATGAACTACTGGATCGAAGGAAAGCCCGACGAGCTGCGTCGCCTGCTTCAAGACGTCGACATCCTGGTGATCAACGACGACGAAGCGCGCGAGATGGCGGGCTCGTACAACCTCGTCGAAGCGGCGGCGATCATTCGGGACAGAGGCCCGGCGGCCCTGATCATCAAGCGTGGCGAGCACGGTGTCCTGTCGTTTTTCGGCGACGAGATGTTCTCGGCTCCCGGGTTTCCGCTCGAGAAGGTCGCCGACCCGACGGGAGCGGGTGACACGTTCGCCGGCGGCTTCTTCGGCTACCTGGCCAAGCACGGCGACCACGGGCCCGCCGCCTTGAGGCGAGCGGTCATCGCCGGCAGCGTGATGGCCTCGTTCTGCGTCGAGGAGTTCAGCCTCGACGGCCTGGTCGACCTGGACGAGGAACGGATCGCGCATCGCTACCGCGCGTTCCAGTTGCTCACCGATTTCGGAGACCTGTAGGGCAGCGCCAACATGCTTCTGGCAATCGACGTCGGCAATACGCAGATCCTCATGGGCGTTTACGTCGAAGAGGAGCTCGCCTTTCACTGGCGGCTGTCGACCGACAGGGCGCGTACGGTCGACGAGTTCGGCATCCTGGCGCGAACGCTGTTCAATCTCGATGGCCTGGAGGCGGGCGATGTCGACCGCATCGTCATCTCCTCGGTGGTGCCGCCGCTGGACAACGCGCTCGAGCATCTGGGCATCGAGTACTTCCGGGTGCAGCCGCTGTTCGTGACCCCGGGCCTGGTGCACGACATGCCGGTGCTGTACGAGCCGCCGACGGACGTCGGCTCCGACCGCATCGTCAACGCCCTGGCGGCGCGAGAGCTGTACGGCAAGCCGGCGATCGTGGTCGATTTCGGTACCGCCACCACCTTCGACGTCATCGACGCGGACGGTGCCTACATGGGGGGCACGATCGCGCCCGGGATCGGCATTTCCGCCGACGCCTTGACGCGCCGCGCGGCCCGACTGCCGCGGGTCGATATCGCCCGCCCGGACGTGGCGATCGGCCGCAACACCGTCGGCAGCATGCAGGCGGGGATCTTCTTCGGCTACGTCGACATGGTCGGCGGCCTCGTCGCCCGGCTGGCGGAGGAACTGGGAGCTGAGCCGGTGGTGGTGGCGACGGGAGGCTGGGCGTCGTCGATCGCAACGGAGACCGGTCGGATCGACCACGTCGACCCCTTGCTGACGCTCAGCGGCCTGCGGCTGATTGCGAATCGCTACGGGACCTGAGCGGGCCGACGCCGTCCGCTCGAAACGGCGCGAGACTGAAAACGGCGCGGCTTTCACCGCGCCGTCCCTCCGTCGAAACGGTCCCCAGGGATGTTTTCAGCTCAGTTGACGGCGTCCTTGAGAGCCTTGCCCGCCGTGAACTTCGGAACCTGCTTGGCGCCGATCTGGATGGTCGCGCCGGTCTGCGGGTTGCGGCCCGTGCGCGCCTTGCGATGCGACACGGCGAACGTGCCGAACCCTACGAGCGTGACCTTGCCGCCGTTCTTGAGAGACGTGGTGATCCCTCCGAGCAGCGAATCGAGCGCTGCCGCTGCGGCCGTCTTGGTGATGTCGGCGTCGCTCGCCATCTTGTCAATCAAATCAGCCTTGTTCATCTACGGAAGTGCCCTCCGAACCTTGAGTATGGGGTTTGCTTCCATCTACTCCGCGCGACTTTATAGCAACGGTTTTCGCCGGGTGTCAAGCGAGCGTTCCCGCCGAACCCGCGCCTCTCGTGCGCTCCCGTCGATTCCGGTTCGGCGAAGTGGTCGCGGCGTCGGCGGGACCTTATAATCGAAGCTCACGCATCTCGCGACGCCCACACCATCCTCCGTCCACGGCGTCTGCGGCAATACCTTCGAGAGTTCAACGGATGAGCCAGTCCCCCAGCCAGGAGGCGCTGCGCGCTGCGCGCCGCGCTGTCGCCCGCATTCGCAGCTTCGGTATCGACGGACCGCGCCCGATCGATGAGATCGAGGCGCTTGGAGAGCACGAGGCCGAGCTCGACGCCGCTCTCCGGGAAGTCGTCTCCTCGGCCGGCCCGGACGACCTTGCCGCGGCCCTGCACCTGGTCGCGCTGATGCCGCGCCCGAGCCTCGCCGATGTTGTCCTGGAGATCGCCTTCGAGCGCCCGGCAGATTTCGAGGCGAAGCGGGAAGCCGTGAACGCACTGCGTCGCTGTGGCGTCGAACCGGGCGACGGGATCACGGAGAAGCTCGCAAGGCTCGAGGCACTGGCCGAAGCTCCGTCGAGCGATTCGCTGGCGGAACTGTTGGAGTGGACGATGCCCTGGCGCGAGCCCGCCCTCGATCGGTGGCTGGCGGCCGCCGACGAGTCTCTTCTCTCCTCGGTCGAGATCGCGATCGGGATCCAGCCCGAGCTCGATGCGCGGTTGCTCGATTGGATCGCGTCGCTCGGTTCGAGCGAGGCCGGTGAGGTCCTGTTGCGGTTCCTGCAGCAGGCAGAGGACAAGGATCGCATCAAGCAGGTCAAGCGAGCCCTGCACCGGTTGCGCTCGCAGGGCGTGGAGATCGACGAGTCACCGGTCGGGCCCGATGCCGGCGGCTTCTCACTCACCATTGATTCGGACGCCTTGCAGGATGCGCGGGCCTACGTCACCAGCGTCGACGGGCGCGGCGCCCGTCTGGTCTGGCTGCTGTGGCGGGTCCCCAGCGGCGGGAGCCGATTGCTGCAGGCGGTGATCGACGACGTCGCCGGCGTGCGAGAAGCGGACGTGGCGACGGTGACACGGCAGGGGTTTCGCGAATACGTCGAGCAAATGAAGGAGAACCCGACCGTCTTGCTGCAACAGGCGCCTGTGGAGCGGGCGACCGACCTTCTCGCCGCGGCGGCCGCGGTCACTCGAGAGGCCGGCAACACGCCGCCCGCGGACTACGAGCGTTGGGCGGAGGCGATCGGCCTCGAGCCCCGGGTTGCCGGCGAGCCGGGCATCTACGAGCATCTCGGAGGGGTAGAGGTGGGCGGGGATGAAGCCCTCATCGACGCCGCCATGACCCAGCTGCGCGAGCCCCACTTCCAATCGTGGGCCATGGAGGGTGCGACGATCGACGATGCCGCCGACCAGATTCAGCAGGCAGAGACCAGTACGTTGATGGTCTCCGACGAGCAACGCCAGGAGCGGATGCAGGACGCGATTCGCCAGGCGGTTTCCACCGTGTTCGACGGCGACACGCGTAGGCTCTATCGCTCGCGCCTGGAGGTCATGGCCGAGATGCTGTGGGACGGGGGGCAAACCGAAGAGGCGAAGCAGTTGCTGGCCGCGGCGGTCGGATTGACGGAAACCGACGACCTGTTCCGCGGTCACGCCTTCGCCCGGGCCCTGGTTCACCGGGGAGTATGGCTGGCGTACCAGGACAAGCAGCGCGAGCTCCAGGCCGAGGAGCAACGATCGCGGATCGTGAAGCCGTGAGCGGCCGAGACGGTGGCGTGGCACGGTGGGCGATGTCGGTGGCGGTCGCCGTTTCGTTGCTGGTGTCGGGCTGCGGCGCTGCCGACGGCGATTCCCTCGAGGCCGCGCGCCGGGCCATCCGCGACAGTGATGTGACGCGCGCAGTCGGGCTCTACCAGGCATACCTGGAGGAGAATCCCGAAGATTTCGAGGTCTTGAAGGAGTACACCCTGACCCTCGGCGAGCGCTGGGCCTACGACGGGGGCGACCGGACGCCGATCATCGAGAACCTCGATCGGCTGTACGAGATGCGCCCCTCCGATCAGGACGTACAGGGTTTGCTGTCGGTGATGCTGATCCGCGAGGGACAGGTCGCGGTCGAGGCGGCGCGATTCGAAGAGGCCGAAGCCGTCCTGCAGCGTGCCATCGGCATCAACCCGGAAAGCGGCGCGGCGCAGTACGAGCTCGGCATGCTGTACGAGCAGAAGGGGGAGCCGGATCAGGCGTTCGCCCAGTACCGGGCGGCGGCGGCGAAGCGACCGCAGATCCCGGATCTGTACCTGCGCCTCGGCAATGCCTACCTGGAACGCGGCGACGCCGACCGCGCGATCACCACGTTGACGCTCGTTCTGGAGCTATCGGGCGTGTCGACCTATCTTCTGCCGCAGGCGCAATGCAGTCTTGCATCGGCCTACCTGGAGAAGGAGATGCCCGAGGAGTCGGCGGCGGCGCTGGAGATGGCCGGACCCGACTGTCAGCCGGGCGGACGCTAGAAAGCCCCGTCGAGGCGCCGCAAGACAGCTCCTAGATGAACACCACCTCGGCCCGTTCCTCGAAGGGCTCGCGACTGATCATGTCGATGGCGTCCCAGGGGCAGTAGCGTGCGCAGAGAGTGCAGCCGATGCACGTTTCCTTGTCGATGAGCACGTATTTCTCCGCCGGGTTCTCCTCCGCCTGGACGAGATCGATGCAGTCGACGGGACAGAATACGATGCACGCCTCGCAGCCGGTGCATTCGTCGCGGCGGACGATGGCGATGCTGGCGGATCTCTTCTTCGGGCGCTTCGCGGCCTTGGCCATGGTGATCTTCGTGGGGGTGCCGGCACAGGGGCGTTAACGTTTTCACGGATACGCCGACACTTTGCCACCGCACCGTGCTAAAAATTGAAGGTAACAGCTGCCCGACGCCAAGTCCAAATCGGCCGAAGGAGTTGCCGGGAACATTAGACCTGCATGGGTGTCGCTGCGTATACTTGAAGGCAGGCACCTCCCTCGAATCCCCGCGATCCACGCGCTCTATGAACAAGGCCAGCATACGAAGGCGAAAGCGGTCGACCCGACCCTTACCGGATCCCGACAATCCGAGAGCGCCGCAGTACGACTCGCTGGCGCCGGAGCTCATGCGGGAATACCTGGAAGAAGAGGTCGACAAGAAGGATCTCAAGGTCGCGGGTGTGTGGGCGTTCGTCTTCCACTTCATTCTCTTTTTCATCGTCATCCCGACGGCCAGAGTCGAGCCGATTCCGCTGACCGACACGATGGCGGCGACCATCGTCAAGCGCTACCAGCCACCGGCACCGCCGTCGAAGCCGAAAAAGACGAAGAAGAAGAACCTCAACCCGGTTCCCATTCCCGATCCGACGCCGGACGATCCCGAGCCGGTGATGGACGAGGAATCGGACGTCGATTTCGGCGACCCGGACGCCGAGTTCGACGTCGGCTTGCCGAACGCGCCCCCGGGGCCCGGCGGTGCGCGAACCGGAGCCGTGACGATGGGCGCGGGCGGCCTGATTGCCCCGGTGCAGATCAGCACGGTGCTGCCGGAGTACACGCCGTCTGCCACCCGCAACGGTATCCAGGGTGACGTCTACATCGAGGCCGTGGTGATGGAAGACGGATCGGTCGCCGAACCGAAGCTGATTCGCGGCCTGCCGGACGAGGAGCTGAACCAGCGAGCCCTCGAGGCCATCGTCAAGTGGACGTTCAAGCCCGGGATGAAGGACGGCCAGCCGGTGCCGGTGATCGCGCTGTTTACGGTCACCTTCCGCATTCACTAGCCGTCCGACGGCTGCTTGGCTCCCCGGCTTCGCACCCTCTTCGTCGCGCTCATTCTGGTGCCGTACCTGCTCGTAGTCGGCCCACCGGCGATCGTCGTCGCCTGGCTGCTGGGCTCGGGGGAGATGCTCTTCCGCCTGTCCGTGCCGGCCGCCCGCTTCGGCCTGTGGGCCGCCGGGGTTCGCATCGTGGTCTCCGGGGGCGAGCGGCTCGACCCGCGGCAGAACTACCTCTTCATGCCGAACCACATCAGCAACGTCGATCCGCCCGTGGTCGTTGCGGCGCTGCGCCGTAGCGCCCGTATGATGGCCAAGGCGTCGTTATTCCGCATCCCGGTGTTCGGCCAGGTGATGTTGGTTGCGGGCTTCGTTCCGGTGGAGCGCGCGGATCGGCGCGCTGCGATCCGGGCCGTCGAGAGGGCGGCGACGTGCCTGCGGTCCGGGCTGGATTTCGTTGTCTTCCCGGAGGGCACACGCAGCCGTGACGGACGCTTGCTGCCGCTGAAGAAGGGGCCGTTTTTCCTTGCCGAAGGCGGTGGTGTGCCGGTCGTTCCGGTGCGCGTTCGCGGCACCCGCGAGATCATGCCGAAGGGCGGTAAGGTGATCCACCCGGGCCCGGTGACCGTAGAGATTTGCGACCCGATCCCGGGCCCGAAAGACGACTCCGATCCTGAAGTATGGAGAGAAGATACCCGGCGAAGGGTGTTGGCCGCTTTGTCGGCCGGCGTCGGCGATAGCCCGGATTGACACGCAAGGGGAGCCGCGTTACGCCTGAGAGAGCATGGACGAGAACGACCGAGCGAAGACCGACGCGAAGATCGACCGGGTCGCCATGGAGGCGGCGCTGGCGAGCTTCCTGCGAGCCGCCGGCCTTGCCGACGCGGCGGCGGGAGATGCACCCGCGAAGGCGGCCGAGGCGTGGGCGGAGCAGCTGCTGTCCGGATACGCCGCCGATCCGCTCGAGGTGGTAGGCAAGACCTGGGACTTCGAATCCCAGGAGATGGTGGCGGTCAGCGGTATTCCGTTCGTCTCCGTGTGCGAGCACCATCTGCTACCCTTCTACGGCGAAGCACACGTTGCTTACCTTCCCGGTGGACGGCTCACGGGCCTTTCCCGACTGGCGTCGCTCGTCAACTGCCTGGCTCGGCGGCTGCAGATCCAGGAGCGGTTGGGAGAGCAGGTGTGCGACGCATTGATGGAAGGAGTCGGTGCCATCGGTGCTGCCTGCTTGATCGTCGCCTCGCACGACTGTGTCGGGGCGCGAAAGCTGGAACACCGCGACTCCCGAGTCCAGACGCTGGCGTTCCGCGGCCGCTTCGCGGAAGATGCGGCGTTGCGAGATGACTTCATGCGCTTGGCGCTTGCCCCGGAAGCGGGGCCGGCCGGGGCGCACGAGAAAGCCGGCCCCGAGGGGCCCGTTCGTGGGGAGAGCTTCGAGGATGAGTGACAAGCCTTCTGTGAACATGACGCCCGAAGCAGACGGATTCGCCGCGCGCTACGACCGTATGGTCGAGCGTTCGGGAGGATGGGCGATCAAGGCTCTCATTGCCATCATTGGCCTGGTCGTCATCGTCGGCTTGGCGCTGCAGTACGCCGGCTGAGCCGAAGGGATCCGCATGTCGCAAGGTACCCACGAGCTCGCGCCCGACCAACTTCGCCGGCGTACCGATCCGGCTGAGTTTCCCTTCGAGACCACCGCTGAGCTGAGCCCGCTGGAGGAGATCATCGGCCAGGAGCGGGCCGTGCGCGCTATCAGCTTCGGCCTGGATATCCAGTCCCCCGGGTACAACGTCTTCGTCGCCGGCGTCTCGGGAACGGGTAAGGGCAGCATCGTTCGCCGCTTTCTCACCAAGCTCTCCGCCGACGAGCCGGTCCCGGACGACGTCATCTACGTCCACAACTTCGAGAACCCGGACACCGCGCGGGCGTTGTTTCTGCCCGCGGGCAAGGGGCACCGCCTGCGGGACGCCATGGAGGAGCTCATCTCCGACCTGCAGGAGCAGGTGCCGAAGGCCTTCGAGGGCAAGGACTACGAGGAGCAACGCCGGCGCACCGCGGAGAGCCATCAGGAGCACAAGGCGGAGCTGCTCGAGAAGCTCGAGGGGGTGGCGCGCGAGCGCGGCTTCGAGCTCAAGAGCACACCGATGGGTTTTCGTACCGTACCGATCCGCGACAGCAAGCCGCTGACGCAGGAAGAGTACGAGGCCATGGAGGAGGCCGATCGGGCCGAGCTCGACCGGCAGATGGAGGAGCTCGAAAAAGAGGTCCGCGAGGTGATGGGCGAGGTCAAGGAGGTCGACCAGCGGATGAAGGAGAAGCTCCGCGACCTCAACCAGCAGGTGGCGATGAACGTGCTTGGCACGCTCATGCTCGACCTGAAGCGCAGTTACGCCGAGTTCTCGCAGGTGAGCGAGTACCTGCAAACCGTGCAGAAGGACATCGTCGACAACATCGAGCACTTCCGCGAGAGCGAAGAGCAGCCGATGCCGATTCCGGGGCTGCGGATTCCACGCCAGGAACCGGATTTCTCCCGGTACCAGGTGAACGTCGTCGTCGACAACTCCCATACAGAGGGAGCTCCGGTGGTTTTCGAGTCCAACCCGACGTTTACCAACCTGGTGGGACGGATCGAGCGCAGGGCGCAGTTCGGTGCCCTGTTGACCGACTTCACCATGATTCGCGCCGGGTCGCTGGCGCAGGCCAACGGCGGCTACCTGGTGCTGAACGTCGAAGACATGCTGCGAAATCCGCACGTGTACGAGGCGTTGAAGCGCGCGGTTCGTGACCGCGAAGTGCGCATCGAAGACCTTTCGGAGCGCTATGGCCTGTTTGCCACCCAGACGCTGCGGCCGGAGCCGATCCCGCTGAATGCCAAGGTGATCCTGCTCGGCAACCCGATGTGGTATCAGCTGCTGTTCGCCTACGACGAGGACTTCGCCAAGATCTTCAAGGTGAAGGCGGACTTCGACCATCAGACCGATCGCGACGAGAGCACCGGGCTGCAGCTGGCCGCGTTCATCCACCGCTTCGTGGACGAGGAAGACCTGCCGCACATGGACAGAACGGCGGTGGCGGCCATCCTCGACGAGGCCTCACGCATGGTCGAGGACCAGGAGAAGCTGTCGCTGCGCTTCTCCGAGCTCACCGACCTGATGCGCGAATCGGCGTATTGGGCCCGTCAGGACGAGTCCGACTACGTCTCCGCGGCGCACGTCGAACGCGCCGTCGAGGAGGACGAGTTCCGCGCCGGGATGGTGAAGGAGCGGGTGCAGGAGCTCATCCGGCGCGATGTTCTGCTGGTCGACACGGAGGGCGACAAGGTGGCGCAGGTCAACGGGCTGGCTGTCCACATGCTCGGGCACTATGCCTTCGGCAGACCGTCGCGGATCACTGCCTCGACCCACCTGGGTCGCGAGGGCATCATGAACATCGAGCGCCGCTCCGGCCTCTCGCACAGCACCCACGACAAGGGCGTGCTGATCCTGACGGGGTTTCTCGGCGATCGATTCGCGCAGCAGCGGCCGATGTCGCTGTCGGCGAGTCTCGCCTTCGAGCAGTCTTACGGTGAGATCGGCGGCGACTCGGCCTCGTCGACCGAGCTGTACTGTCTGCTGTCCGCCCTTGCCGAGGTTCCGATCAAGCAGAGCATCGCAGTGACCGGCTCGGTCAACCAGAAGGGCGAAATCCAGGCGATCGGCGGCGTCAACCACAAGATCGAGGGCTACTTCGACATCTGCAAGCACCGCGGATTGACCGGCGAGCAGGGCGTCATGATCCCGACGGCCAACGTGCAGCACCTGATGCTGCGTCCCGACGTCATCGAGGCGGTCGAGAAGGGCGATTTCCACGTCTGGGCCGTGAGCCACGTCGACGAGGGCATCGAGGTGCTCACCGGCGTCCCCGCCGGAGAGCTCTCGGACGACGGCGAATGGAGCGAAGGGTCGATAAACGCGGCCGTCGACGCGCGCTTGAAGGAGTTCGGCAAGCGGCTGCGCAATTGGGGCAAGTCGTCCGAGACGACCACGGCCGAGGTGGTCACGCCGGTCATTTCCGAGCCGGACAAAGCCCCTGATCCGCCGAAGCCCCCCGATCGCCCGGATAGGTAGTACGAGGGCGTCAGCGTAGGTAGCCGAGGGCCCGCAGCCGGCGCACCTCGGCCGGGCTCATGGTCACCGTTTCCGGGTCCAGGTTCGCTGCGAAGTCGGCGTTGTCGAGCAGCAGGTCGGCCAGTACTGCGCGCGCCGCCTCGATGTCCGCGTCTGCGAAGTGGGCGGCGAGGTCGTGGAGGTCGCCGGGGTCTTTCTCGAGGTCGTAGATCTCGACCTCGTCCGTGGCGAGATTGAAGACGAACTTCCGCCCCTTCCACACGAGTGCCTTGATGGCGGCGTCCGTCGTCGTTTCCGCGAGCAGCGGCCGGTTCGGCAGCGCCTCGCCGAAGAGCAGGGGGACCGCGCTCCGTCCCGCGATTCCACTCGGTATGCCGATTCCCGCGAGATCCGTGAGGGTGGGCATGATGTCGACCAGGGCCACGGGCGTATCGATCACGGTGCCGGACCACGAGGCACCGGGATGCCGGAGCAGCCATGGGATTCGCACCAATTCCGCGTGCAACGAGGTCCCGGCGTGTTTGTAGCGCCCGCGCTCGTAGAAGCTCTCACCATGATCCGACGTGACGGCCAACAAGGTGTTGTCCCCGGACCCGAGACGCTCCAGCAGGTCCTCGATGTGGGGTACCAATTCGTCAACGCCGAGCAGGACGCCGTCGTACAGGTCGATGAGCTCCTGGCGGTCCTCGGCGCCGAGCTCGCGCCGTCGCATTTCTCGGGCGATGGCACTTCCTCGCTCCGCGGCGGGCAGCAGCTCGAATCGGGTGCGCCACAGGTCCTGCGGCGGCGCCGGAATGTACGGATAGTGCAGCGCGAGGACATGCAGGTAAGCGAAGAAGGGCGCGCCCTCGCCCGGGCGGTCGGCGGCCCAGCGCCCGAACTCGTCGACCACATTGCGCTTGCCTTGAACCAGGTCGTAGCGGTCGAAGCCTTGATCGAATCCGAGATAGTCGGGCATCTGCGCCTGATGCAGGAAAGCTCCGGTGTCGAAACCCGCCGCGGCGAAGACCTCGGCGAGCGTGAGCAACTCGTCTGACAGAGCGTTGCCCGCCAGCACACGTTGCTCGTCCGCTTCCGCCCTACGCGCCTCGATCTGCTCCTGGGCGACGTCTCGCGATATCTCGATGCCGGGTACCTGGTGCTGAGACGGCGACAAACCGGTGAAGAGGGAGGCCACCGACGGGCGCGTCCAGTTCGACGCGGCCAGCACGTGCTCGAAGCGGGCACCCTCCGCTGCGAGCCGGTCGAGGTGCGGCGTCGTGTCGCGATCGTATCCGTAGGCGCCCATGTGGTCCGCGCGCAGGCAGTCGATGACCAAAACCACCACGTTGGGAGAGGCGCCGGCGAGAGGAGCAGTCGGCGCCTCCAGCGTGCCGTAGGCGGTCTCCGTCGGGGCCGTTCCCGACCCCGACGCGGTGCAGGCGCCGACCGTTGCGCACAGAGCGACCAGGGCGGGACCCCGCAAGATGCGTCGGATCAATCCGCCCTCCGACGATTCGCGGGGATGCACACAGGCGCCTACCATCATCGCTCTCCTCAGGGGACCGCGGCAGTGTCGTTTCGTGCGCCGAGCAAACGGAGAGCCTCCGGCGCGGTCGGGGTCGCCGCGGGGCCGACCCGACCGAGTACTTCACCTTCTGTCGAGGATAGCAGCAACGAGGCCACGGGGCTCCGCCGCTTGCTCCGGCCGGGGTGCCCTGGCTGATCGTGGCTACAGGTCCCACGGTCGTTTCGGATCTCCCGTACTTCCCCAGCAGGCTGCTGAGGAGAAAAGTGCCTATTTCACCTGACTTTTTCGGCGGAAATCGGTCCTTCTCTATAGCCGCAGCCGGGAAGGCGAGGCTCTCGGAGGGTCTCGCTTTCCTGAAGGATGCTCCCGCGTGGGTGGCCTCCGCTGCATGGAACGGCTCGGGAGGGGGCCCTCGATGACCGACAAGAGCAAGCAGTGCCTGTACTGCGCCGAGACGATCCATGTCGCGGCCATCAGGTGTCGATTCTGCGGCGAGACGCTGCCGGGCTCGCCGCCGGCAATGCTTCCTCCCGAAGAGCTTTCGATACACACGCGCACGGTAGAGAGCGCGAGCGGATCGCACTGGGCGGCGGCTTGCCTCATCTTGTTTGTCCTCGCGATCGCCGTCGGTTGGGCGCTCGGGATACTCGACTCCGGTTCGGAAGCGGGCGCGGAGTCGCTGCGTGGAGAGTCTGCGATCGTGGGATGCGATTGGTTGCGGAGCCAAGGCGAGGAGCTCGCCCGGGTGATGGCTGCCTCGGCGAACACCCCACTCGAGTACGAACATGACTTCGAGGTGATCGGCGGGGAGATCCAGCGCCGTATCGAGGAAGGTGTGATCGAGCCGAGGCTGCAGCCGGCTGCCCGGAACCTGGTCGATGCGACAAACGCCTACGTCGCCGCCATCGCGGCAACGCGTGCAGACGAGCCCGAGATCACCGTCGAACTGGTCGAGCACGGAGACATTGCCGCTGCGAAGGGTGCCCGGCTCATCGGCGAGCTCTGTCCCCGCAGCCCGTGACGTTTCGGCCGGGCGGTCGCTTTGTAAGGGTCTTGAGAACGCCCGCTCATGCGGCCTTCCCGTGCGAGGCGCTTGGCAAGTGATATCGTCGAGCGCGTCGAGCACGACCTAGCGCTACCGGCTGGTGCTTCCGGGCGAGGAGAGGCAATGGGACGAGCAATCGCTGCCGTACTCTTCGCGATCGGCACCTGTGCCTGTTCCGAGCCGCTCGAGTTCGCCGAATGGACGATCCCCGTGCCGGAGGGAACGAGGATCGTCGAGCACGCCCACGTTCCGGACGAGGAAAGATCTGCGCGCATCGAGTTGGTCGAGGAGATCGTGTTGGGAGGCTCCGAAGTCGATCCTGCGCAGGTCTTTTACGGATTGCGCGGCATTGCCGTTGGGTCGCAGGGGTGGATCTACGTGCTCGACGGAGGAAACAGCCGCGTCCAGGTATTTGATCGTAGCGGCGCGCTCCGCATGAGCGTGGGCGGCCGCGGGCAAGGTCCCGGCGAGCTGATGGTCCCGCGGTCGATGGCCGTGGCCGAGGACACCCTCGCGATCACGGACGTCATCAACAACCGCTGGCAGTCGTGGGACGAATCGGGAGGGTTGATTTCAGCCGTTTCGTTGTTCGAGCGCATTCTCGATGTTGACGGGCTCGAGGACGGATCTTTCGTCGGTTCCTTCTACGATGATGTCGAATCGCCGACGCACATGTCGGTAGTTCGAGTTTCCCCGTCAGGCGACGTCCTCGAGCGATACCTCGACTGGGAACCGAGGGTCACGAATGCCCCTTGGGACATCCGCGCGCGGCCCGGGATCGCTGTCCACCCCTCCGGCCGTCTGTACGTCTACGGCGGAGATCGCTACCAACTGCTGGCGATGGATGCCTCCAATGAACCGGTTTGGGCGCTTCGTACCGACTGGTTGGCGCCACCCGTCTCGGAAGAGATCATCGAGGGAATCTTGGATGTGTGGCGTGGCTTCGATCCTGCTCCAGCCAGCGGGTTGAACCGCTCCGAATGGCCCGCAGTAATACCTCAGCCGGCACTACGCGATGTTGAGGTCGACGGCCACGGTCATGTGTACGTCTTTCCCTACGTTTACATCGACACCCGGTCATCGCCACCCGAACGATTCCCCGTTGACGTGTATTCGCCCGATGGAACAGCCCTCTTTGCGGGGACTATCGCCGTCGATCCGATCACCGGGTGGATGGCGGCCTCGGGTGACGACATCTACGTGCTGTCCGAGGAAGCCGGCAGTCACGAGCCGGTGGTCGTTCGCTACCGTCTGGTCGAGCCTTTCGACTAGCCGGCGACCGATCACACGGCTGGTATCTCCCGACGTTGAAGCGCTGAGGAGCCTGCGTAGTGGGCAAGACGGTGCTCCGGCGAGGCTGCAATTCGGACGCTAGCCGGAGGGGCGTACGATGCGGTACCGCTTGACCATCGGCGTTCCGTACTCGTCCATGAACGCGGCCAGGTAGTGATTCTCGCTGATGAACGGCCGCGGGAACATCTGGACGCCCTCCGGGATCTCGATTCCGCCGAGGAAGCGTCCTTCGTCGTCGAAGATCTCCCAGATTGTTTCGGACTGCCAGCAAGCGTTCGCCACGGACACGCGAACATTGGCGGTCATCGGGTCTTCGACGCATCCCGCTACGGCGCGGCTGCCTGCGCCCGGCCGGCTGATCCAGATGCGACCGGCATGGTCGGGAACGAATGTCGAGTATGCCGGCTTCCGGTCGGGGATCGGTGGCCCGTCCCATGTCCAGTCGGGATCCGTGTTCTTCATGTTCGCGGTTATACGTTTGCGGTGGTAGTCGGCCTCTTCCGGGAGGACGGGTACGGGCTCCCACGATTTGATCACCCGGAATACCCTTCCGCCGGGATGCAGAAGGTCGAACGAATAGTCGGACGAAACGCCTGCTGCTTGAACGCCCTTCGGCGACAAGGTCCAGACCGTCGTGCCGGTGAAGGGAACGACGGCCGTCGACATGGAACCGCCACGACGAGCCTCCAGCGTCGCCGGCTCGAGATCGAAGTCCGGTGGTGTGATCGGATCTCCGGTCATCGACTCGTCCTCGGACAATGGAACGTACCCTGTTACCCATTCGGTCATCAGGGCTTCCGGATCGAGGAGCTGACTGTTGTACAGGGTGCCGTCAGCCGTCATCACCATCGGAATCGCAGTCGAGAAGCCCGAACGGATCTTGACGACACCGGCCTCGGTCCCGTCGGGACGGAGGATCATGATGCGGCCGTTGGGCGGGTCGCGAAGCCATATCCGCCCATCCTGGCCGATCACCATGGACTCCGGCCGCTTCATCTCGCCGGGGCCCTGTCCCTCCTTCCCGAGATCCCGAAGGTGTCGACCCTGGAGATCGTAGACGCGTACCGCTTGCATCTGTTGATCGAGCACGAAGAGCTCGTCGTAATGCTCAGCCAGCGCCTGTACCTGGCCGAACATGTAGCCTCGGTCTCCGGATTCGACGCCGATCGAGAGTTCCTCTTTCAGGGTGGCAATGCCGCCCCACACCGAGCCCGATATGGTGCGCACTGTGGTGACGTCGCCTTGCGTCGAGACCTCTGACTCCCAGGAAGATTGTGCGGCAGACTCACCGCTGCCGACGGCACAGCTGGCCGCAGCGAGCACGAGGAGAAGGACGGGGCAGGCGGATCCGCTAGGGCGCATATGGGGCTCCGGTGCACGGGGTGAGCAGACGGATTGCGTTCAAGAGATTGAACGGCAAATGCGTGGGTTTGGCCGACGAACTCCTCGTGTTTTTTTTTGGCATCCCTCCGGCGGAAGCTCTGAGCTCGACGGCAAACTCTGCCGCGTCGATCGAGAGTCCGACTTGTCCAGGGAGTCGCGAGACGACCGCGGTGGGGGGCCGGTCGGCCGGCTGCGCGAGCGGCGGGACTATCTTCGCCATAGCGGCTTTCGCGTGCCGACATTGAAGCGTCGAGCGGATCGCCATAGGCTCGGGATCATGAACCTCAGGATCGCCGCTGTAGCCGTTGTTGTCCTCGCCGGGTCCGTGGCCTGTACAGCTCCCCCGGAATGGCAAGGAACGATCGAAGAGCGCGATGGGGTCGCGTACGTTGACAGCCCCGCCCACTTGGATCTGTTCGACACCCAGGGCCGGTACCTGACGTCTCGGATCGAGTCAATGGCCGAGATGGGAACTCCTGACGAGGTGGATGCGGACGGCAAGATCTACACCAACGTGATGGATCCGTATCCACACGTGCGCCGGTATCGGGTAGTGATTGACCAACGATGAAACGCCTTTCACGGAACGGGCTCGCCTTCCTCGCGGTCGTCTCGTTGACGGCCTGCGCGACCCCAGAGGATGCCGGCGACACCGACGCCACCTGGGTCGGCACGATCACGACCGAAGGCAGTGTCACCACCGTCATCAACGAGTCGGGATCGGTGTGGGGTGGGACGGCAACGCTTGTCGAGGACCTCAGCATCGGCGTCGAGCAGGGCGAGGACCCGTATATGTTCGGCTCGGTTTCGAGCGTATGGGCCACGGCCGATCGGATCTACGTGGTCGATGGGCGGGTGCCGGCTGTCCGGGCCTTCGACCACCAGGGCGAACACGTGATGGACGTTGGTCGTAGCGGCGAAGGTCCGGGCGAGTTTCAGTTGCCCAACGCGGTTGCCGTGACGCCCGACGGCCGAATCCTTGTGCGTGAGGGGCGCCCGGGCTCGCGCACCAACGTGTATGCGCCGGACGGTACGCCGCTGGAGACGTGGCGCGGCGATCCGATGTTCGGCAGCAGCGTCAGGCCGACCTTGACCTACGACGGCGACTTTTATACCCAGGCCAACTTGCGCGACGCAGACGATACGTCCGACCGGACGAGAGTGATGGGGAAGGTCGGCCCCGAGGGCATCGATGGCGAGCCGCTCCGTTATCCAGAGATCGTCTTCGAGTCGCCGTTGGTAACGATCCGCGAGGGTTGGCTGATCAACGTGCCGCTTGCGCCTCGCGTCGACACCGCAATGCTGCCCTCCGGGGCCATGTTGGCCGGGTTGAGCTCGGCCTACCGGTTCATCGTCGATCGTCCCGACGGCTCGGTGCTCGTGGTCGAGAAACACTGGGAGCCACTTGTCGCCAGCGAAGAAGAGGTCGAGTGGCGCCGTCGCGACGTGGTCGCCTTCGGGCGGCGCCAGAACGAGTCCTTCCAGTGGGACGGCGCGGAGATGCCGGATCGGCACCCGGCCTTCGGAGCCTTCGTTGGCGACCGCAGTGGTCGCATCTGGGTCATTCGCCGCACCGGGGTCAGCAAGGTACCGGGCTGCACCGAGGACCCGCTCTCGGTCGAGCGGGCGGACCTGGTCCCGTGCTGGGCACTGCAATACACCGCGGACGCCTTCGAGGAGGCGACCGGTAAGTTCCTCGGTCCGGTCGCGCTTCCTGACGGCGTCACGCTTCGCGAGGCATACATCGAGGGCGATGCCGTCTATACGCCCGTCGAAGACGAAGCCGGCACGATCATGGTGAAGCGCTACCGGTTGGTTCTGCCGGGGGAGGAGGGACGATGAAACACCCCCTAGCAGGCTGCGGAAAAACTCCGCCCACTCGGGTAGTTTCTGAACCACGCAGCCCGTGACGAGAACCGAAGCATCCGACGAGGTGAGCCGATGCGTGGTGACGACGCGGGACAGGTGGCGGTCTTCAGTTACATCTCTCCAGAGCAACGCGTGCCGAAGGACCATCCTTTGCGGCCCGTGCTGGCGATCGTCAACGAAGTGCTGGGGCGGATGTCGCCGCTGTTCGACGAGCTGTACTCGCACACGGGCCGACCGTCGATCCCGCCGGAGAAGCTGCTGCGGGCCTTGCTGCTGCAAGTGCTGTACACGATCCGCTCCGAGCGGATGCTGATGGAGCAGCTCGACTACAACCTGCTGTTTCGCTGGTTCGTGGGGCTGAACATGGACGACGCCGTGTGGGACGCGACGGTGTTCACGAAGAACCGCGACCGGGTGCTCGGGGGCGAGGTCGCCGAGGTGTTTTTCCAGGAGGTCCTGGCGGAGGCGCGACGCCGGGGGCTGCTGTCCGATGAGCACTTCACGGTGGACGGCACGCTGATCGAGGCGTGGGCATCGCACAAGAGCTTCAAGCCGAAGGATCACGACGATACGGGGGAAGGCGGCGGGGGCAACCCGAGCGTGGACTTCCGCAAACAGCGCCGTCGCAACGATACGCACGCATCAACGACCGATCCGGACGCGCGGCTGTACAAGAAGAGCAAGGGGTCGGAGTCGAAGCTCTGCTACATGGGGCATCTGATGATCGACAACCGGCACGGGTTGGCGACAAACGCCTGCGTGAGCATCGCGACGGGGACGGCGGAGCGAGAGGTAGCGGTGAAGATGGCCGGCGAGATCAGGGGCATGTCTCGGGTGACGCTGGCGGCCGACAGGGGCTACGACACGCGCGCCTGTATCGAGCAACTGAGAGATCGGAAGGTCACGCCGCACGTCGCCCAGAACGACACCAACCGCCGCAGCGCCATCGACCGGCGCACGACACGTCACCCGGGCTACGCGATGAGCCAGAAGAAGCGCAAGCTGGTGGAACAGATGTTCGGCTGGGCGAAGACCGTCGGGCTGATGCGAAAGACCCGACACCGAGGCACGGAGAGGGTCGACTGGATGTTCGTCTTCACGGCCGCGGCGTACAACCTGGTCAGAATGCGGAACCTCGAGGGGGCTACGTGACGCTGCCGGGGCCAACGACCCGCGTTGCGGCGGCGCCAGCGGCGACCGAGGCGCCTCGGCAGGTCAGATCAGGCTGCCCTCACGGCCGACGGGAACTCGAAAACGCTCCTGCGAGTCGTTTTTCCGCAGCCTGCTAGGCGTGCTTTGCAGCGCCTGATCTCCGGAAGGTGTTCCGACCCCTAACAAAGGGATTCGAACACCCCGTCCGGCCAGCGCTTTCCGCACCTCGCGGGCGATTCAGGGGGTGAAAATGAAAAAGGCGACCCTGACGGGATTCGAACCCGTGTTACCGGCTTGAAAGAAGCATAAGTCGTACTTTTCCGTACGTGCTAGAATCCTCGCGTACTGCACTATAGTCTTTTGTTCATCGCAGTTATGTTCAAGTGCGTTCGGAGCAGTACGCGACGATTCGGCGACGAAACGTAAGCAAAAAGTAAGCAGAAGGTAAGCAGAAGAGGTTGCGCGCTCGCCCGGATCGGTAACGTGTGGGAGGTGTCGATGAGCGATCTCAGCACTGCCAACCAGCGCAAGAAGCTCAAACCTCGCAGCGCTCCCTACTGGACGAAGATCGCGAAGGGAAAGGCGCTCGGCTACTACGCCACGCCGAGCGACCGACCGGGCAGGTGGCAGGCGCGTGTTCATGTCCGCGGCGTACCGCGCTACCGGTTCAAGGCCCTCGGCGTCGCCGACGACTTGCCGCACGTCGAGGCGGATGGCGAGGAGGTTCTGTCGTACGCCGAAGCGTTCGACGCGGCGCGACGGTGGGATCCGTACGATGAGCCGGAGCCCGAGGACGGCGACCAGCACGGCGACGACGGCGACGACGAGGACGCGGACGAGCAGCAGCGCTACGAAGAGGGGACGGTCGGCGACGTCTGCCAGCAGTACATCAGGTGGAGCAAGAAGCACCGGCGCGGCTCGGAGGGTGTGCGCCGGACTCTAGAGGCTCATGTACTGCCGGATCTCGGAGACGTTCCGCTCGATCGCCTGACGTCCCGTCGCCTGCGCGCTTGGCATGAGCGGCTGGCCGAGAAGCCAGCCCACGTGCGGACGTCGAAGTACGGAAAAAAGAAGCGGCGCACCCGCGTTGCCAAGACCGACGACGAGAAGCGCGCGCGCAAGGTGACGGCGAACAACATCCTTCGCGTCCTGAAGGCGGCGCTTCATCGAGAGTGGCTCCACGGCAAGAGCGGTCGTGTAGTCGGGGAGTGGTCGAAGGTCTCGCCGTTCAAGGACGTGGAGCGCTCGCGTGCTCGGTACCTGAAGGACGACGAAGCCGAGCGGCTGCTCAACGCGTGCGAGCCGGACTTCCGCAAGCTCGTGCTCGGGGCGCTCTACACCGGCGCGCGGTACGGCGAGCTGGCCCGGATGACGGTCGCCGACGTCGACCTCGACGTGGGCGCGGTCGCTTTCCCGTTGACGAAGAGCGGCAAGTCCCGCCACGTTTTCCTCAACGACGAGGCGCGCACGTTCTTCGAGGCCGAGACGGCCGGTCGCTCTGGCACGGCGACCCTGTTCGTGAAGGCGGACGGAACACCTTGGGGGAAAAATCACCAGCAGCGTCGTATGAACGAGGCGTGCAAGGCGGCGAAGCTGAAGCCGCGGCTCGTTTTTCATGAGCTGCGTCACACCTACGCAAGCCTGTACCTCATGGCTGGCGGTGGGCTCATCGACCTGGCGAAGCAGCTCGGCCACAGCACCACGAGGATGGTCGAGAAGCATTACGGTCACCTCGCCGACAAGTGGCGTGCCGAACAGGCGCGGCGGTTCGCTCCGTCGCTCGGAATCGAGCCGGGCAACGTGAGGCGGCTCAAGAGCGGCACTCGGAAGCGCTCGACGAAGGCCAAGTCGGGGTAGGCGCTGCTCAGCCGTCCTCGGCGGGATGGCTGGCTGCGGGCCACGAGAGAGAGGGGCTGATGGAGATCGACCGCGACAAGATTCTTGCGCTGGCGGAGCGCCTGCTCGACGTCGATGATGCCGAGGCGCAGCGCGTCGCAGTGGCGCTCAAACGACTTGCTCAGCCGAAGCGTGGCCGATCGGCAGCCCCCGCCGACGCCCGCGCGCTGCGCAAGGTAGTTCGGGCCTGGACGTCCGACGCGCTCTACTGCGGTGCCTATCCAGCGCCGGAGGGCGACGAAGTCCGGGTAAGGGCCGCGAAGGGCAACCGAACGGAGGCCGACGCCCTCGCCGCCGAGTTCCTCGAAGTCTCGGTCAGCAGCATCGCGCATTCGCGTGGCCAGTTGAGCGCCCCACTCAGGACTGCTGGTGCGCCCACGACGGTTCGCCTCAAACCTGACGAGCTGATGGCGCTGCTGCGCCTGCGCTTCACCGGTCGCATCTAATTCGCCCGGATTAGCTGCAAGCAACGCCGCCGTCCTTGAGAGACCTTCCGTACGTTCACGAATTTCACAGCGTACGGAGGTTCTCATGGAGGCTGGACGAGAGGCCGTCAGCGTTCGCGAAGCCGCGCGCATCGCTGGTATCGGCGGAACTCTCCTTTACCAGGCGATCCGAGAGGGCTGGGGACCGCCTACGGTCATCGTAGGCAAGCGGCGACGGCTGATCCGGATCCCGGCGCTTCGACGCTGGCTCGCGGACCTCGAGGCGGAGCAGCAGCGGAATGGCAACGGCGGTAGCTGACTCGCGTGCCGCGCCGCACGACCTCGAAGCTGAGCGCGCGCTGCTCGGCGCGATCCTGCTCGACAACGATGTTCTCTCGAACGCCGTCGAGCTGGTGTCCGCTGCGGACTTCTTTCGCGGGGAGCACTCGATGATCTTCTCGACGATGCTCGGGCTCGCGGCGAGCGGGAAGCCGATCGACGTGGTCACGATCGCGGCGGCGGTTGACGACGCCGAAAGCGTCGGCGGACTCGACTACTTGTCGACGCTTATCGACGGCCTTCCCAGGGCAGCGAATGTATCGGCCTACGGGACGATCGTCGCAGAGGCGGCTCATCGTCGGCGACTCGCACGCGATGCCGGGAATCTCGCGACTGCTGCTCTCGACGGCGAGGAAACGGGCGACCTGATCGAGAGGATCGCGGCATCCGGATCGTTCTCTGACGCTGGAGCGTTTCGGGTCTTCGACGTTGCCGAGTATCTCTCGCTGAAATTGCCGCCGCGCGGCCTGCTTCTTGATCCGTGGTTGGGCGAAAAGGACTTGGCGATGGTGTTCGGGCGGCGTGGCGAGGGTAAGACCTGGACGGTGATCAGCATCGCGCTCGCTGTTGCGACGGGAGCGCCGCTGTGGGCCTGGCAGGGCCGGCAATCTGCGCCGGTTCTGCTCGTCGACGGCGAGATGCCTGTCGGCGTCCTTCAGCAACGCATCGCGTCCTTGCTGGCTGGCATGAACCCGGACCTCGACATCGTCGATGTGCCGTTGCGGATTCTCGCGGCGGATGCGCAGGAGCGGGCGCTCCCTGCACTCGACACGATCGACGGGCAGCGCATCCTGAATGCGCACATCGGCGACGCGAAGCTCGTCATTCTCGACAACATCTCGACCCTGATGGGCTCCGGGCCGGAGAACGACGCGGAGGCCTGGGGGGTGTCGCAACGCTATCTGCTCGACCTGCGGCGGCGCGGCGTGGCCGTTCTCCTGGTTCATCACGCGGGTAAATCGGGTCAGCAACGCGGCACATCGCGCCGGGAAGACGTGCTCGACGTTGTGATCAAGCTCTCGCGTCCCGACGACTATCAGGCCGAGGAAGGGGCGCGGTTCCTGGTGAGGTTCGACAAGAACCGGGGCCTGCAAGGCAAGGACGTGGCGCCGATCGAGGTTCGCCTGGATGTCGATGAGGGGCCGGGCGGTCTGGACGATGAGCGACGTCGGGGAAGACCGGAAGACGCTCGGCATGGCGATGCTGCGGGAGGGCGATCGACCGAACGCCGTTGCGCAGGCGCTGGGCGTGCATAGGGCTACTGCGTATCGGTGGCTGCGGGACCTGAAAGAGGAAGGCGACGGCTGATGGGTCGCGGGTGCGGAGTCGCGTGTCGCATGAGCGCGCCTATAGAGGCGCGCGACATGCGACTGCTACCCGGCGGGAGCGCGACGGCTTACGCGACAGCAGCGCGACAAGGAGGGCAGGCATGAAGGCGGCTGACGCAGCAATGGAAGCACTTCGACGGATTCAAAGTGTCGACAAGAACGCGACAAGCAATGCGACACGAACGCGACAGGGCTCGCGGCGCGGCGCGAATCTTCTTGCGACAACGGCGGATCGCGATCTTGCAGATCTGCTCGGCATCGAGGGCTCGCGGGCTCAATTTCTCGGGGCTGTCGATCTGGTGGCGCATTTCGATCAGCACGAGTGGGATCACGACGACGCGCTCGATGCTCTGGCGCTGTTCTGGGGGCGCGGCGTCGAATCACTCTCGGCGGTCGAGTGGATCCTGAGCGCTGCTCATGCGGATCGAGTACGGGGGCGGGCTCACTCGGTGCCGGAGGTCGAGACTGCGGATCGCACGCACGTAGCGGGGTCTGGGTTCGAGTCGCGGCGCGGCGAATCGGGAGCGGGTATCGACTTAGCAAGTTCGTAACAAGAACGGGGATCGCACGGGAGAGCGCGGGTAGCGGCTTATGACGGACGAACGGCTTACAAACTGCTTACCTTCGAGTGCTGGTCGCGGGGGCGACGAAGCGGGACGCGACGGGACGACGTTCGCTGACGAGCGCGACAAAGGGGCTGGAACGTCGCGTCTGTGTCCAAAGTGCGGCACGCCGGCATCCGGCGACGATGATCACTGCCAGGCGAAGGGCTGCGGCTCGTTCTTGCCTGCGAACAGCGCGGCGTTGATTCACGGCGGGCGTCGGTTTGTCGACGGCCGGTCGCCTATGGATGAGTCGGAGCGCGTGGCGGTGCGGGATGCGGTCCTGTCGGACCTGGGCGGCTGCGGAGAAGTGAGCGAAGCCCTGCGGGCGTTGGTTGACGATTTCAGTTTCGCGGTGGTGCTGACGCGCCTGCTGAGTGCGCATTTGGCTGCGGTCGGCCCGTTGACGAAGCGCGGGCGCAGGCGAGCCGCCGTCGACACTTGGTATCGGGCGAGCGCGCGGCTCGAACGACTGGCTGCGCGAATCGGGACGGAGCGTCGGGGCGCTCCGGTGCCTTCTCTAGATGAGTTTCTGCGCGAGCGCGTAGGGGATGGAAGAAACGGCGACGCCGGCGGTCGGTGACGTCGACAACAACCAAGGGAGGACGTAGCAATGCCGAGAATGGAGATCGAGGGTTTCGAGAAGGGAACGCCGGTGCGTGTCCGGAAGAACAGCCGCCAGCCTGTGGAGGATGAAGAAAGCAAGGAGGTCGAAGGGTGGGCATTTCGTGCAAGCACGGAGGAAATATTCGAAACGGCCGTGGGGAAAACGGGCGTCGTGTCATGGACCTACGCCAGTGATGTCGACGGCTCTCCTTGGGTGTGGGTGGTTATGGACCACCTCCGTGGGCGTGAGGCAGACCGCGTCATCGCATATCCGCTCGACGATGTCGAGTTGCTCGTCGAGCACCGACCGGAGGCCAAGCCATCGCTAGAACTCGCGGAGCCGGAGCCCGAGGAACTGGTGGCCACGACCGGTGCTGAATCCATCTGAGACTCGCGATCTCGAGGGCGTCGAGCTACGCAAGCCCGGGTGTTTGTCAGTCGTCCTCGGGCGATCCTCGGCCTGCGGGGCACAAGAGGGCCCGGTGTCTAGCGACGGGGTTCCGATCGACCGCCTGATGGCTGACGAGGTGTCGCCGTGAAAGCTGAGGCGGTCGACGTCCTGACCTTCTGGCAGGAAGTGGTGGCTCCGAACGTGGCGCGGCTTCGGGGCGGCTCGTGGCGGGCGTGGCAGGTCGCGCTCCGGGCGCTGTTTGCGCTCTCGGTCGACGACGAGGACTTGGAACTCTACAGGCGCGCAACGGGGAGGCAAAAGCCGCCCGGTGCGTCCGCCAAGGAGGGCTTCTTCATCGTCGGGCGTCGTGGTGGAAAGTCGTACGTGATGGCGCTGCTCGCCGTGTTCCTCGCGACCGTGCGCCGCTATCCGCTGGCCCCGGGCGAGCGTGGCGTCTTGATGGTGATCGCTAGCGACCGGCGCCAGGCTCGGGTGGTGCGTAGGTACGTCGGCGCGCTGTTGCGGGCCGTGCCGATGCTCAGCGCGCTGGTCTTCAAAGAGACGGGCGACGCTGTCGTGTTGCGGACGGGGGTCGACATCGAGATTCACACGTCGAGCTACCCGGCGGTGCGCGGGTACACGGTCGTCGGCGCGATCTGCGACGAGATCGCGTTCTGGCCTCATGACGACGCTGCGGACGCGGACGCTGAGGTGCTGGCTGCGCTGCGTCCTGCGATGGCGACGACGGACGGGCTGTTGCTGGCAATCAGCTCGCCGTACGCACGACGGGGGTCGCTGTACGAGGCGCACCGGGCGTACTTCGGCGTTGAGGACACGGACACGCTCGTGTGGGTGGCGGACACGGCGACGATGAATCCTACAGTCGATCCTTCAGTGATCGCGCGCGCGTTCCGCGAAGACGATACGGCAGCGTGGTCGGAGTACGGACGCGACGGGGAGATCAGGTTCCGGGCCGACGTCGAGGGGTTCATTGCGGCTGAGGCGATCGATGCATCGACGGTCGTTGACCGGCGCGAGTTGCCTCCGGTCCCTGGCGTCGGCTACGTAGCCTTCTTGGACTTCGCGGGTGGTTCGGGGGGCGACAGTTCGGCGCTCGCAATAGCTCATCGAGAAGAGCACGACGACGGACAGGGCATCGCGGTCCTGGATGCGGTCCGGGAAGTGCGTCCTCCTTTCTCGCCGGATCAGGTGTGCTCGGATTTCGCGCGGCTCTTGAAGCGGTACGGGATCACGCGCGCGGCGGCGGATCGGTACGCGGCTGATTGGCCGGTCGAACGGATGGCGCGTCACGGAGTCAACGTCACGGCGAGCGAGCGGACGAAGTCGGGCATTTACAAAGAGGTCTTGCCGTTGATCAACAGCGGGCTCGTGTCGCTGCTCGATCTCAGCTGCCTCCGGGCTCAGCTCGCCTCGCTGGAGCGGCGCGTCGCACGGGGAGGACGGGACAGCATCGACCATGCACCGGGGGCGCACGACGATGTGGCGAACGCTGCGTGCGGCGCGCTCGTCGCCGCACTCGCATCGTCGACGAAGCGACGTGGCGGAACGTGGGGACGGCGGGAGACGGGTTTGAGGGTCGTGCGATGAACAGGGTGAAGGTGAAGTGGCCGGGCGCGTTCACTCGCGCCGAGGCTAAGGCACGAATGCTAGTGAAGGCGCTCGCGGGCAGATGCAAACGGCATGAGGACGTCGAGCTTTACTTGTTCGGGATGCGAGAGGGCGAGTGTCGGCTTCCGGTCTGCGCTGCGCACGTCCTGCTGAGGGCCCACACGGAAGGAAGGCGGCTCGACATCGACGCGCTCAACGCCGCCGAACGAAGGAAGGAATACGAAGGCACGAAGGCATGGTTGGAGTCCCTCGTCTCGATGTTGCATCGGGGCGACCTCGATCAGCGCACTCTTCTGGTGCGGGTCGGCGCGATCAGGCCGAGAGGTTCGATCGCCCGGTTGAACCTATGAACGGAGGCAAACATGCCAGCAGTTTTCCGATGCGTCAGCAGCAACAACGCGCGGCCGAAGGTTGCCGCTAGACGAAAGGACAAAGCGATGCCGAGCAATCAGAAGCAGCAGACCGAGGCCGCGCCGCCGCCGCCCGATCAGGTGGCGTACAGTCAGGCGCTCAAATCCGGGAAGGGCAGGGACGACGCCATGCGAGACGCGCACGAGGCCAGCGCTCAATTGGCTCGGGGGCGCCGCAACGCCGCGGCAGGTTCAGCTTTCGGCCGGGCGAATCGCGACGACACCGCGCCGCCGCCGCCGGATGCAGCGACCTACTCGCGGCGGTTGCGCGCCGGTGATCCTCCTGCCGTTGCCATGCGCGCCGCTCACCAGGAGGCTGAAAGCCGGGCGGGTGCACGGTGACGGCCCGAGAGATCCGGCTCGCGCTCGCCGAATGCCGCGCCCGGAAGGACAATTTGGCGAAGGAGCGCGAGGAAACGCATTCGAGGTTGAGCGAGCTGCTGGCGGCTGATCCGCAGCAGTTCGAGACGACGGTGCACGAACGCAGGCACCATCGCGAGCAGCTCGAACGGATCGACGCGGAACTCGCCGACCTCGACGAGCGCGTCAGCGCCCTGGAACGTCGACTGCCGAGCGATGCGGAGGTTGCCTCCGCACGGGAGCGGCTCGAAAAGCTGCGCACCGAGGCAGAAGCAGCGGTCGGCAGGTTCGGCAAGGAATGGCAGCGATTCCTCCACCACCTAGGGAAAGCCGAGACGGTAGGACGCGCGGTCGTCGCCACGATGCATGACGCTCGACAACTTCAACGTGAGGCGAGCGTCCTAGCAGAAGAATTCGACGTGGAGGATCCGATGTGGGAGTTGCCGAGCGTACCGAGGACGGAAGCGACGCTCGCCGGATTGCAGGGCGCTTTGGTGAAGTCGGTGGGGTACTCACAGGCGATCCGAGAGACGGTGGACCGTGACCTGGCGGCCGCCCGCAGATTGCACGAGGCAGCATGAGCAAGAAGACGAAGTCAGAAACCGTGAAGGCGAAGATCAACCACCCCCATTGCCACGTGTGGCGTGGCGATCGACTCCGCAGGCTTGCCGTCGGCGAAGTCGCGGAGCTGACCGACGACGAATTCCAGCGTTTTCACGCCGCGGGCCGCGCTGAGCGCATCGATGGGTGAAGGGCGTTGCGATTCGCTGAAAGAGAAGCATCGAGCGGGAACTCGTATCGCACACGCGAGGTCAATCCCCCAGGATCGAATCCCGATAAGACACGTGGCCGTTGATGCGTACCTCGTAGGCACCTCGCGCAGCCGGTGTTGGTAGGTTCTTCGCGATGTGCTCAAGAGCGCGCAGCCGCTTGTGGAAGCTACGCGGCAGGTTCACCTTCTCGTTAACCGTGAGGCCTGTCACCGCTTGGCGCACTGCCCGAGATGCAAGGGAGAGTTTTCGATGCGACACGCGGAATCCGTGTCGCCGGAGAGTGGCAACCGCCGGTCGAATGGCTGTCACAGCGCGCTCTCCGCTGAACGCGACATCATCGACGTACCGCGAGAATCTCAGCTCGCGCTGCGCGGCGACCGCCAGCAGTTCCTGATCAGGGCCATGCAGTAACACCAGATTGGCGAGTGCCGGACTGGTCGGCGCCCCGACCGGCAACGAGCCGTCAAATGTAGTAAGCCGGGTAAGTAGCCGCGCGACGTCGCGACTGCAACCCATCGCCCGAAGCGTCGCGAATACTTGCTGCCGGGTGATGCTGTGGTAGCAGTCGACGATGTCGAGCTTCACGAGCATCGGCGAACGTACGTGTAGCTTGGCGTTGGATTTGGGCGATCGACCGCGGGCGCATCCGTGTATATGGAACGGTAGGTCCAGAGGGCTGAACAACTTCCGCTGGATGGCTTTCTGAACCGACTTTAGGCCCTCAGAGGGGTTGTCGATTTCGCGCTCTTTCTCCTTGCCCCGGTCAACGTAGGGTCGATATTCGCATTCGGCCTTTCGAGCCCAAGAGCGGAGCCTGTTCGGAGGAATTCCAAGATGCTCCCACGCCAGGGCATTCGGGTATGTGATGCTCAGCTGGGGCAACTTCTGGCGCATGTCCTTACGTCGTCTCCGACTCCCTCCTCTGAAGCAAGTCGATGAGGGCGTGGGCTGCAGCCTGAAGTTCGCCGTGCTTGCCTTCTCTCACATCGGTCTCCTCGGACGCCAAGAGCAGAACGACGTGCATCGGAATCCCGAGGCCGCCGGCCAGGGCTTCGAGGGCCTTAAGACTTGGTGTCCGCGCCCCGGATTCCACAAGGCTGACGTAGCCGGGCGTCAGGCCAACTCTCGCGGCCAATTCTGTCTGGGACATGCCGGCTATGCTTCTACAAATTCTCAGAGATCTGCCGTACTTCATGGTCGACGCCTTAACTGGGGATACCCTGACCAGGTCCAGGTGCACCGGCGCACGGAGGCACCTACCGTCTGTAGATGCGCCAGAGGAATTCGGCAACCCGCTCGACAGCGTCGAGGGAATCCTTGTCCTCTGTACGAACCTTCGAGTACGTGCGTCTCACGTGCCGAAGCACTCCGTCCCACTGCTCCTCCTGCTCTGCGGTGAGCTCTTCGTTCGCCACGATCGCCTGAAGCTTGGCAATCGTGGCGCGTGCGCGTTTGCGCATCGTGCTGCTTCGCTTTCCCGGAGCTCGCGCATCGACCTTCTGTCGATTGCTTGACGGCCCCGCTGCCCAGTAGAGCCGCGTCCCGAAAAGGAAAGAGCCCACCGCGGGTATCCCCTGTTATCGGCCAACGCGGGCAGGAGCTGCCCGCCTCTGCTGCCCAGCCGACTCGCCGACACGTACCGTGGTGGCGGGACGGACTCCATCTGGCAGCAAGCGACGAAGGAGCACTCACCCCTTCGCGGCCAGGCGGTTGCCTGGCCATATGCCCGGGAAACTCCCGGTTGTCAGAGACGCGACTCATGGTTCACCTGGGCGTCACGCTGTGCAGTCACAAGCGCCAACGCTTACCCCGCCGATTCAGCGAGCCTTCTGGCAGCTAATGATTACAGCGGAGGATCGATGATTCAAGTCTTTCCATCGAATATTTCTATCTATTCGTATAAAAAACTTACTCAGAGAATACCTGTGATCGGTGGTGCCGACGCGAGCTTCGTGGCGCCGCAGCGCCTATTCCTCCGGCTCGCTCGAAAACGAGGCGTTCACGATTCGGGCCTTGCCGTAGTGAGGCTTCGTAAAGTAAAGATCCGCGTAGCTGATCTGACCGGCGAAAGCCATCGCCCACAGCCGGTCGAAGTCGCGGTGCGACCAGGCGATCACCACGGACATCTCGGGCTTGAGCCCGACGATGGCGCCGATTCCCGCTGGCCGAGCCGGGCCGATTCGTAGCTCATCTTTCGGGTATAGGCTGAAGCGAACCACATGCACGTCCTTGACCGGCTCAGTCAGGATCCCCTCCAACTCCAGCCACGGCCCGCTGTCGATCTCAGGCTCCTCACCCCGGCGATGGTCTGCCCGAATGCTGATACTCGGCGTGTAACCGGTAATCTCCGCGACGCGTGAGAGCATTTTCGGCCGCGCGGTCCGGCGGCGCTTCCTGGGCATTGCCCCTCCTCCACTATCGTGAGCCGATGGGCGCGTTCCGCTGGCGACCATAGGCTGCGCTGGCTCGTTGCTTGTTCTCCCTGGCCCCTTGGTTTCGGAATCCGTAAGATCCAACGTGAGTGCGGCGCGCGTGCGCCTATCCGATGAGAACCAAGGAGCACGGGTATTCGTCGGGTGGACGCCGGATATCGTGTGGCCGAGACTCCACTGAATTCTCGTTAGCCCGCAATGACCACAAAGAAAGGCGTCTTGCGGCGGATCCCACTCGGCCTATGAAGGGCGTCAAGTCCAAACAACGTGTCGCCGACCACGGGGAGGTGTTCACTCCGGCATGGCTGGTCGAGGCGATGCTCGACCTGGTGAAGGGCGAGACCGAGCGGATTGATTCTCGCTTCCTCGAGCCGGCGTGTGGGAGCGGCAACTTTCTCGTGCAGATCCTGCGACGCAAGCTCGCCGCCGTGGAACTCAAGTACAGCAAGTCCGACTTTGAGCGACGTCACTATGCGCTGCTCGCGCTGATGTGTATCTACGGCATCGAGTTGCTGGCGGACAACATCGCCGAGTGCCGAGCGAATGTCCTGGAGATTCTCGCCGACTACCTGAATCTGGACGACTCGGACGATCTGTTTCGCGCCGCGTCCTACGTGCTATCGCAGAACCTCGTGCACGGCGACGCGCTGACGATGCACACGCACGAGGGCCAGCCCATAACCTTCGCCGAGTGGGGGTACCTCGGCAAGGGCAGATTCCAGCGGCGCGACTTCAGGCTAGATGCCCTCGCCCTTTCGTCGACATTCAGCGCGGAGGGCTCGCTCTTCGCCAGCCTCGGGAAACATGAACTCTTCACGCCTGCAAGGGACTACCCCTCGATGACGGTGAAAGAGTTGGCCACGGCTCCGATCCGCGACGCCTCGAAGGAGCCCCTATGAGTGCACAGGCTGGTTTTGCGCTCCGCGGCCGCAACCCGGATGTGCTGACGTGCATCGCGAACCTCTCCAACGACGAGGTATTCACGCCGCCCGATTTTGCGAACTGCATGCTCGACACGCTGGCCGAGGCCTGGGCGGCTAACAACGACGGAGCGAACCTCTGGGCGGATAGTTCGGTCCGGTTTCTGGACCCTTGCACCAAGTCGGGCGTTTTCCTGCGCGAGATTACGAGCCGCCTCACGAAGGGTTTGGAAGACGACATACCAGACATCGAGGAGCGCGTTGACCACATCCTGACGAAGCAGGTCTTCGGCATCGGGATCACGTATCTCACAAGCTTGCTAGGGCGACGGAGCGTGTATTGCTCGAAGCACGCCCAAGGCAAGCACTCCATCGCCAAGGGCTTCGCCAGCGATGAAGGGAACATCTGGTTCGAGCGTACCGACCATACCTGGGTCGATGGCAAGTGCACCTACTGCCGTGCCAGCAAGAAGATCCTTGACCGTGGCGAGGGGCTTGAGACGCACGCCTATGCGTTCATCCATACGGACGACATCGCGACTCGGGTTGCCGAGTTGTTTGGAGGCGAAATGCAGTTTGACGTGATCATCGGTAATCCACCGTACCAATTGGACGATGGCGGCCATGGGACAAGCGCGGCCCCCATCTATCACTTGTTCGTGGAGAAGGCCCTTGACCTCGATCCACGCTACGCGGTGTTTGTAACCCCGTCGCGCTGGATGGCCGGTGGCAAGGGTCTCAACAAGTACCGGGAACGGATGCTCTCCGATAAGCGCCTGCGCAACATCGTGGACTACCCAAAGCTCTACGAGGCCTTTCCGGGCGTGAAGGTTCGTGGCGGCATCTCCTACTTCTTATGGGATCGCGACTACGGCGGGCCGTGCGAAGTACAGACCATCTGGGACGGGGAGCCAACGGGGCCTGCAATTGCGCGCCACCTCGACGCCTACGACGTCCTCGTAAGACGCAATGAAGCGGTGCCAATCTTGGAAAAGGTTAAGGACAAGGGTGAGCCGAACCTCGACCTTCGGGTTTCCAGTCGAAAGCCGTTTGGCCTTCCCACTAATTTTCACGGCAAGCCGGAGTCCAAGGGCCTCAAGAATCCCGTCAAGCTGTTCGGATCGCAAAGGATCACCTACGTCGAACGGTCAGAGATCCCAACGAACGGTGAGTGGATCGACAAGTGGAAAGTACTCATGACGGCGGTCCAAGGTACGAGCGCGGCAGTAGAGACGAAGTTCCTCAGCAAGCCCATCATCGCTGGACCCGGCTCCGCCTGCAGCGAGACATACCTCGTAGCGGGCCTCTTCGAGACGGAAGCTGAGGCGGCAAACTACGCCGTGTACCTACGCTCACGTTTCGTCCGCTTCCTTGTGTCCCTCCGTAAGTTCACACAACACGCGACGAAGCATGTCTACGCTTTTGTGCCCGACCTTCCGCTGAGCCAGGAGTGGACCGACACCAAGCTCTACAAGCGGTACGGGCTCTCCAAGGAGGAGATCGCCTTCATCGAGTCGCAGGTCGCCGAGCACGATGACATTCAGCGGGACGACGGAGCGGATTGACGGCGCCGCCTATGAATAAACCCATCGAAGAAATCCTCGTCCCCAAGTCGGAAGCGCGCCCGCGCATCTACGCCTACTCCATTGAGGACAAAGCGCACAAGGGTCTTCTCAAGGTGGGCCAGACCACGCGCGACGTGAAGCAGCGCGTGGCCGAGCAAGTCAAGACAGCCGCTATTAAGAACTACAGGATCGAGCTCGACGAGCCCGCAGAGCGCGATGACGGCACGATACTCACGGACCACGCCGTGCGTGCGGCGCTTGTTAGGAAGGGCTTCGAGAATACCGAGCTTGAGTGGATGCGCTGCTCGGTCGAGGACGTGAGGACCGTGCTGGCCGAGTTCCGTACGGGGGAACAGTTCACCGGCACCCATCACAAGACTTTCCCGATGCGCCGCGAGCAGGCCGAAGCGGTGAACAAGACGCACGACTATTTCCACTCCGTCTGGAAGGAGGATATGCACGCTGTCCCGCGTTTCCTCTGGAACGCGAAGATGCGCTTCGGTAAGACCTTCACCGCGTACCAACTCGCCAAGAAGCTGGGCGCGAAGCGGGTGCTCGTGGTCACCTTCAAGCCCGCTGTCGAAGACGCGTGGCAGACGGACCTCGAGTCCCATGTGGACTTCGAAGGGTGGCAGTACCTCTCCCGCAACTCTGACCGTGATCCGACAGAGATCAATCCGGGGGATCCGGTTATCTATTTCGGCTCCTTCCAGGATCTTCTTGGTCGCGATGCGGCGGGGAATATCAAGCCCAAGAACGAATGGCTCCACAAGGTGGAGTGGGATCTAGTCGTCTTCGACGAATACCACTTCGGCGCCTGGCGGGAGACCGCGCAGGAGCTATTCGAGGGAGAGGACAAAGCGGTTGCTAAAAAGGAGACAGCGCTGGAGTACGCCACCGGCCTGAAGACGGTGAACGAGGACCTCAGCGAGCTTTCCGAGAAAGAGACCGAGTTCCTGCCCATCACTACCAGGGCCTACCTCTACCTCTCCGGCACGCCGTTCAGGGCCCTGTCCACTGGCGAGTTCATTGAGGAGCAGATCTTCAACTGGACGTACACCGACGAACAGCACGCCAAGGAAGAGTTCGCGGCGAACAACCCGGGCAAGTGGAACCCCTACGGCGCGATGCCCCAGATGCGCTTGCTGACCTACCAGATGCCGGACGAACTGCTGGCGATCGCGAGCGCCGGGGAGTTCGACGAGTTTGACCTGAACGCGTTCTTCGAGGCGTCGGGCAGGGGCGCCGAGGCGCAGTTCAAACACAAGAGCGAAGTGCAGAAGTGGCTCGACATCATCCGAGGCGGGTATGTACCCAAGGCGGTCGAGCATCTGAAGACGGGCACGCGGCCACCGTTTCCGTATTCGGATGTGCGCCTGCTGCCCTACCTGCAGCACTCGTTCTGGTTCTTTCAGAACGTCGCCGCCTGTCACGCGATGGCGAACCTGCTGAGCGAGAAGCACAACGCTTTCTGGCACGACTATGACGTGGTCGTCGCCGCTGGCGCCACGGCCGGCATCGGACTGGAGGCGTTACCGCCAGTGCGCAAGGCGATCGGGAGCGGATTCGAGACCAAGACCCTCACGCTCTCGTGCGGCAAGCTCACCACCGGGATCACGGTACCGCAGTGGTCATCTATCCTGATGTTGCGCAACCTCAAGTCGCCGGAAACCTATTTTCAGGCCGCGTTTCGCGTGCAGTCGCCGTGGTCCATCGAAAACCCCAACGGCGACGACCCCAACGAAGAGGAGAACCTCAAACCCGCCTGCTTCGTATTCGACTTCGCTCCAACGCGCGCGCTGCGACAACTCTCCGAGTACGGGATCGGCCTGTCGCCCAACGAGCCGAACCCGGAGAACGCCGTCAAGGATCTCGTCGCGTTCCTGCCCGTGCTGGCCTACGACGGCGCGAACATGACGCAGATTGACGCGGGCGGCATTCTCGACGTCGCGATGGCGGGCACCTCCGCGACCCTTTTGGCCCGCAAGTGGGAGAGCGCGCTCCTCGTGAACGTTGACAACCAGACGCTGCGCCGCATCCTCGACAACCCGGAGGCAATGGCCGCTGTGGAGGGCATCGAAGGATGGCGCTCGTTGGGCGACAACATAATTGAAACGATCATCAACAAGAGCGAGAAGGTCAAGGAGCTCAAGAACAAAGCCAAGGACAAGGACCTGACGGCCAAACAGAAGAAGCAGCTCACCGAGGAAGAAAAGGAATACAAGTCCAAGCGCAAACTCGTCCAGGAGAAGCTGATCAAGTTTGCCACGCGGATTCCTGCCTTCATGTACCTGACCGACTTCCGCGAGAACACGCTGCAGGATGTCATCACGAAGCTGGAACCCGAGCTCTTCCAGGCCGTCACAGGCCTGACGGTGAAGGACTTCCACCTTCTCGTGCAGCTGAGGGTGTTCAACACCGAGCAAATGAATCAGGCCGTCTTCGCATTCCGGCGGTACGAAGACGCGTCTCTCCGCTACACCGGTATCGATAGCCACTCCGGGCTGACCCGCTACGGGCTGTATGACACCGTGGTCGCGAGAGATTGAAGGGCGATGGAAGCTCACCAAAAGGTAAGCAAAAGGTAAGCAAACGGTGCTTCCACGCTGACGAGGCCAGGCCGCAACGATTCGCCGTAACTGCTTGATTTCACGAGAGATAAAAAAAGGCGACCCTGACGGGATTCGAACCCGTGTTACCGGCTTGAAAGGCCGGCGTCCTAGACCAGGCTGGACGACAGGGTCACCTGAGCGGGTGCGAGCCTGCGAAGGAGGCTCGAGAATGGGCCGTGACGGCCTCGAACCGTCGACACCCGGCTTAAAAGGCCGGTGCTCTGCCAGCTGAGCTAACGGCCCGCTAGAATGTAGCGCGGGCGGCAGGGCAGGGCAACGCGCCTGTTCCCGACCGGGACCGGGGCAAGGACGGCGGCACAGGAGGGGAGATGGCGCGGAAGGCTACCGAAGAAGACGCAATTCGTGATGCCGTACGCTCCCGCGCGGGCGGCCGCTGCCAGTGCTTGGACGACGGATGCGCCCACCACGAAGACCGCTGCGGGGTCCAGCTCGGCTCCCGCTGGGACGTGCGCAAGAAGAAGGCGGACGCCTCGTTCAGCCTGTGGAACCTCGAGGCCCTCTGCGTCCGCTGCCACCGCAACGCCCGCGTGCGCGATCGCGAGAGCTCCTCGACCTAGCCGGGGCCGCCTGAGAGCGCGCGCAGCTCCTTCTCGGTCCGTTCCCGCCGGTTTCATGCCGATATTCGGCCTGAACAGCGGGCAAGACGACGGTAGGAATCCTGATTTCAGGGCCGAATCGGGCGATCGGGCGCTTTTTTTGCCCGAAACTTCGAAAAAACCGTGGTTCGGCGGTTTTCTCTAGTAGAAGAAGCAAGGGAGCCCGGGCTTGCGGATGCGGCGAATGGGAGCGGCCGTGCAGGCCCCGGTTCTCTTGGGTCGGTGGGGACCGTACCTGGCTCCGCGGTTGCGGGTGCCAAGGAGGCGTCGATCGAGATGGGTGCTCAGGTCGAGCGCGATTTCCACGGTCTTCTGGAGAAGACCTCCGAGAACCGGTTTGCCCAGTGGCGACGCTATGCACGATCGCTCACGCGCAACGACGCAGACGCCGAGGACGTGGTGCAAGACGCCATTACCAATACGCTAAGGCTCGCGCCTGATATCGATAGCGAGATCCGTGTGCACCACTACGTGCAGCGGGCGATCCGCAATACCGCTCTCTCGCTCATCGAGCGACGCCGGCGCTGGGCCGGCTCCGCCGCAGAAGAATCGCTCCCCGGCACTGCTTCGGTGCTCGATACGGTCCTCGACCAGGAGCACGCGGCGGCCCGCCGCCGCCTGGTCCGATCGGTGGAGCGCAACATCGCCAACCTGGGTGCCGACCACCGCGAGATCGTCGAGAACATGCTCCTGCGCACGCCGGGAATGAAGCTCCGGGAAATGGCCGAGCTCCAGGGGGTGACGACACCCACGATCCATTACCGGCTCGGCAAGGCGCTCGAAAAGCTGGCACGGCTGGTGCGGGAGGAGTCCCGATGAACAGCGGAGAAGTGATCTCGCTGGACGACTACGTTCGGTCCCAGGCGGTGTCCGCCCCTCCGGCGCCGACCGGAGGCCACTTCGACCTGGTCGGTCTGGCGGCGTACGCGCGCGGGGACGTGGAGGACGCCGAGGGCGAGGCGATCCTCGAGCACTGTCGTGCGTGCGCCTCGTGCGGCGATCAGCTGGCCATGATCCTGCTGTTGGTCGAGGTCAAAGAATTGCGGGCTGCCCGGACGCGTCGCACCGTCGCCGCGGTGGCGGCGACAGCCGCGTTCGCCTTGTTCCTCGTCGGCGCGACGTGGTCGGGCGCTCTGCGCCTTCCCTCCGAGATGTCGGCGGTCGCGGAAGACACTCTCGGCGCCTCCTCCGGCGCCCCGGGCGATGCGGCCGCCGCTGCCCCGAACGATGCCGTGACCGGCTCCTCGGACGTCCTGATGGCCGCCGTTGCCGGCGAGATCCGCAACCTGGCCACGACCGAGGCTCCCAATCGCGTCGATCTGGACTTCATCTACCCGCCCGACATGGACGCTCGCTTCACAGCGGGCCGCTACAAGAGGCCCGAGCTCACGCTGATTGTCGACGGGAGCTACGCGGTGGCTATGGAGCGGCTAGAAGGCCTGTATGGCGCGGACTCGTCCGACAGCGAGGCGGCTGCCTTGCTCGGCATGGCGCTGTACCTGTCCGGCGACGACGGCGAAAGGGCCGAGCGGATGCTCCGGCAGGGTGCTTCGGTCCGGCGTCAGGACCTGCGCGGCTATTCCGTCTGGTATCTCGCGAACCTCTACGTGCGGCGTGGAGACGTGGCGGGGGCGACACGAACCTTGCAGGAGCTCACCTCTTGGCCCGACGTCGCCGGCAGCCGGGCGCGGGCGCTTCTCGAGCGTTTGGAGGCGGAGGCCCGATGACTCGATATCGGCTGGTGTTACTCGTTCTCCTGGCGTTGCTGGCGGCGGGAATCGTCCACGAACAGGCCGTGGCCAACGACCTCGACGTCGACTGCGGCTCGCTGTGCGCCCGTACTTGCGTCGGCGAGGGTGGATGCCGCCTTTTCCGCCAGATCGGATGCAATTGCCGATTCACCTGCCAGAGCGGAGCGCAGGGCGGAACAATCTGCGGCGGGTAGGGGCGTACCCGTGCGCGGCCGTTTCCTGAACACAGCTCTGCTCGCCGCCGTCGCCGTGGGCACGGTGTGGCTCGGCAGCCTGATCTATCACAACCGGCTTGGCGGACACGTGGCGGGTCCGCCCGTTGCCTGGCAGGGGAGCATCACCACCGAAGGCGATGTGACCTCCGTCGTCAACGAGGCGGGATTCCGATGGGGTGGGGCGGGACGCTTGGAAGAGGTCCTTTCGATCGGCGTCGGCGCCGGGGAGGCGGAGTACATGCTGGGCGATCGCATCAGCATTGCCGCCACCGACAATCGCATCTACGTCGCGGACCCGTCCGTTCCCGCGGTTCGAGCCTACGATGCCGAGGGGCGCCATCTCATGGATGTCGGTCGCCCCGGGCAGGGACCGGGTGAGTTCAACGGCCTTCGCAGCGTCGCCGTCGGCTCCGACGGCCGCATCTACGTGTTCGCCGACTCGCGCGTCAACGTCTTCTCCGCCGAGGGCGAGTCGATCGCCACGTGGCCGCATGCCACCGGGTTGGACTCGGTCACGCCGCCGGTGATCGCCGATGACGGCAAGCTCTACCTCGACGATCTCATCGGCGACACACTCGACGTCATGTCATGGCGACACGGGATGGTTGCCGCCGGGCCGCAGGGCCCGCAGGGGAGACCGATCCCCGTACCCCCCTTCGAGTGGCGGCGGGAGGGCAACATCCGGCGATTCCCCGGCGGCGGGTTCATGAACGAGCGCCCGCCGTTCACGCCCCGGCTGCTGTGGGTGATGACGCCGACGCGCGCCATCGTCGCCGGCGTTCCGTCCGCGTATCGCTTCGAGATCCATGCTCTCGACGGTTCGATAACCCGGGTTGAAACCTCCTGGGAGCCGGTTCCGGTAACCGAAGAAGAAGCCACGTGGCAGCGCTCCTGGATTATCCACACCCGACAAAGCGAGGACCCCGGCTGGCGTTGGACGGCGCCGGATATCCCGGCCCACAAGCCGGCGTACGAGGGCTTCCACGCCGGCTCGGCCGGGCGCATCTGGGTCGGGCGCCTCATCGACACGGTGAGAATCGACGATTGCGACCCCGACCCGACCCGGCCTGCCGGCAGGGACGCGAGAAGCTGCTGGCGGCATCGCTACGGCTACGACGTGTACGACCCGCAGGGGAGGTTGCTCGGGCCGGTGGAGGCTCCCGGCGGCCGATTGCTCTCGAGCCCGGTCATGCGGGCGGACGACGTCATCGGCTACGTTGAAGACGAAGACGGTGTCGGACGGGTGAAGCGCTACCGATTGGTCCTCACCGGAGCCTCTTGACGGTACAATCGCGGACACGCTTGTCCGCGAACACCCTTCTCCGCGATTCTCACCGCCGCACGGTATGCCTTCTGTTCCGACCGACGAATACGCTCGCAGGCTCCGGGCGCGCACCGATCAACGAGAGGCGAATGATCGGCGGCGCCTGCTGGTGGGCTACACACGCCTGGCGACGTTCCTGGGCGGAGCGCTGCTGCTCTACCTCTGGATCGCTTACGGCTTGCTTCCGGGCTGGCTCCTGGTCGTCCCGCTGGCTCTCTTTTTCGTGCTCGGCGGTCGCCTTCAGTCGATGGAGGAGGAGTCGCGTCGCCTGCGCCGGGCCGAGGCGTTCTACGAGCGCGGCCTGGCCCGGTTGGACGGCGAGTGGGCCGGTACGGGGAACCGTGGCGAGCGGTTCGTTGACGAGGAGCATCTGTACGCCCGGGATCTGGACCTTTTCGGCGAAGGCTCGCTGTTCGAGCTCTCTTGCGGGGCGCGGACGCGCATGGGTGAGGAAACGCTTGCCGCGTGGCTGCTGCATCCGGCAGCCGCGGGCGAGGTTGTCGCCCGGCAGGAGTCGGTGCGTGAGCTGGCGCCGAATCTCGACTTGCGCGAGGACGTCGCGGTGCTGGGGGAAGCGCAGGGCGCCGGCGTTCACGCCGAGGAACTGGCGGCTTGGGGTGATGCGCCGCCGTTTCTGAAGTCGTCGGGATTTCGCCTCGTCGCCGTCGGATTGTCGATTCTCGGCGGGGTCACGATCGCCGCCGCGCTGGGTTACGTGGGCGCTTTGAGCGTCGATGTGGAGTTCGCGCCGCAGGTCTCGGCCGCCGCCCGAGCCTATTTCCTCTCTGCCGTGTTGCTTCTGGGCTTCGTCAGTTGGCGTTTCAACGCCCGTGCCGAGGAGGTCTTCGGAGCGGCCGGCCGGGCGGCGCGCGACGTAGACCTCCTCGCCGACGTGCTCCGGCGGATCGAGGCCGAGCGCTTCGAATCCGTACGGCTGGCGTCGCTGCGCGCCGAGCTGGACACGGCGGGCGAGCCGCCGTCCCGCCGGATTGCCCGCCTGCACCGTCTGATGGACCGACTCGACCAGCGCGACAACATGATGGTGCGGTTCATCGGCCCGCTCGTCCTGTGGGACGTGCACCTCGCCTACGCCCTGGAGGCTTGGCGCGCCGCTTCGGGCCCCGGTATGGGCCGCTGGCTCCGGGCGGTGGGTGAGATCGAAGCCCTGTCGTCGCTGGCGGAGTATCACTACGAGCGCCCCGGCGACGTGTTTCCCGAGGTCGTTCCGGCACCGGATGCCTCCGCATCGGCGTCCCCAGAGCAGGGCGGTCGGCGATCGGACGCGAGCCTCGTGGCCGAGCATCCTGATGCGAGCCTCGTGGCAGAGCATCCTGATGCGAGCTTCGCGGCCGAGCATCTGGCCCATCCGCTGCTGGGAGCCGAGGCCGTGGCGAACGACATCGTCCTGGGGGCCTCGGAGAATCGAGTCCTGCTCGTGAGCGGGTCGAACATGTCGGGCAAGAGCACCCTGCTGCGGACGGTCGGCGTTGCTGCCGTGCTGGCGCAGGCGGGCGCCCCGGTGCGCGCGCGACGGTTGCGCATGACGGCTCTTGCCGTCGGCGCGTCGATCCGCGTGTCCGATTCGCTGCGGGACGGCGAGTCTCGCTTCTACGCCGAGATTCTCCGCCTCCGCTCCATCGTCGAAGCCGCCGGTGCCGGCGAGGAGCTCGTGGCTGCAGTGTCCTCGGCGCCTGGCTCCGCGGCTCCACGCACCTCCGCCGGGTCCTCCGCGGATTCGCCTGCCGCGGCTCCGGTGCTGTTTCTCATCGACGAGTTCCTGCACGGCACCAACTCGCACGATCGCCGGATCGGCGCGGAAGCGATCGTCCGAGGGCTGGTCGACCGCGGCGCCATAGGCCTGGTGACGACCCATGATCTGGCGCTCACCCACATCGCCGACGCTCTCGGTGAGCTGGGCGCGAACGTCCATTTCGAGGACCACCTCGAGGACGGCAGGATGCGCTTCGACTACCGCATGCGGCCGGGTGTGGTGCAGAAGAGCAACGCCCTGGAGCTCATGCGCTCCGTCGGACTGGACGTGTAAGGGTCCAGATCGCCGAGATGCAGGCCGCCCGGGCGCGCTTGGTCGGGTGCGTTTGCTCGAATGCGGTTGATCGTGTGCGGTTGCGTGAGTGCGGTTACCCGGCTGGTTGAGACGCTAGCCGCCGGCACGTAGCATGGATCCACTCCATCCCCATCGGAGTCGCGCATGAGATCCAAAGTCGCCGTCCTGTTCCTGGGTGTCTGTCTCCTCGCTCTTGCCGCGCCGGGCATCGGCCAGCAGCTCGCCGCGCCGACGGCCGAGCAACTCGAAGCGATGGCGTTCCGTAGCGTCGGCCCCGGGCTGGTTACCGGCCGCATCGCCGACATCGAGATCGACCCGAACGACAACAACACCTGGTACGTGGCTTCGGCGTTCGGGGGCCTGTGGAAGACGGTCAACCGAGGAATCACCTTCGAGCCCATCTTCGATGACGGCGGCTCGTTCACGCTCTGCTGTGTCGTCGTCGATCCGCGTGATTCCGACGTCGTTTGGCTGGGCACCGGCGAGAACGGCAGCCAGCGAAGTGCCCACTTCGGTGACGGCCTGTACAAGTCCACCGACGCCGGGGAGACCTGGGAGCGCGTCGGACTCGAGACCTCCGAGCACATCGGTGCAATCGTCCTCGATCCGCGTGATTCGGATGTGGTCTACGTGGCTTCCCAGGGCCCGTTGTTTGCTGCGGGCGGCGAGCGCGGCCTGTTCAAGACCACCGACGGCGGCGCCAGCTGGGAAGCGATCTTGACGATCAGCGAGGATACGGGCGTCAACGAGGTGGTGCTCGACCCGCACGATCCGGACACGCTGTACGCCACGGCGTACCAGAGACGTCGCCGGGTCGGCCAGCTGGTCGGGGGAGGCCCCGAGAGCGGCATCTACAAGTCCACCAACGGCGGCGAGGACTGGGAGGAGCTCACCGACGGCATCCCCGATGGCGACATGGGGCGCATCGCCTTGGCGATCGACGGCAACACCCGACCGGCGACGCTGTTCGCACTGATTGCAGCCCAGGGCGACGCCACCGGCTTGTACCGTTCAACGGACGAGGGCGACAGCTTCGAGCGCATCGGCACCCGCGAGGGCGGCGGCCGCGGTGGTTTCGGCGGAGGCGGCCGCGGTGGCGGGGGCGGCGGCGGCGGCGACGGCGGCGATGAAAGCGACGAGCCCCGCGTCAACTGGTTCCGTGGCGGCAATCCCGAGTACTACCACGAGCTGTTTCTCGACCCGAACCGTCCCGGGACGATGTATTCGGTGAACACCCGCCTGGACAAGAGCGAGGACGGCGGCGAGACCTGGGGCCCGGCCGGCGTCGAGGAGGTCGGCGTGCACGTCGATCACCACGCCCTGGCGTTCAACCCGGACGACCCGAACCACATCCTACTGGGCAACGACGGCGGGCTGTACGAGACGTACGACGGCGGCGAAACCTGGCGCTTCTTCACCAACCTGCCGATCACCCAGTACTACCGGGTGGCGGTGGACGAAGACCGGCCGTTCTACAACATCTGCGGCGGCACCCAGGACAATTTCTCGCAGTGCGGCCCGTCGCGCACGATGAAGCCGTGGGGCATCCGCACCAGTGACTGGTACGTCGTCGCAGGCGGCGACGGTTTCCAGCCGCGGGTGGATCCGAACGATCCGAACACCGTCTACGCCACGTCGCAGAACGGTGGTCTCCGGCGGCTGAACAAGGCCACCGGGGAGTCGGTCAGCATCCGGCCGCGCATCCCGTTCCCGGGCGACGAGGAAGAAAACAACCAGCAGGGACAGTTCGGCGGAGGCCGCGGCAGCCGGCGCGAGCGGACGAACTGGGACGCCCCGTACATCATCAGCCCGCACAAGGCGACGCGGCTGTACTGGGCGAGCAACTACCTGTACGTGTCGGAGGACCGCGGCGACTCGTGGGAGCGCATCAGCGCCGACCTGTCGCGTAACCTCGACCGCTCCGAGCTGCCGATCATGGGCAAGGTGTGGCCCGAGGACGCGGTGCGCCTGAACGCCTCGACCACGGCGCTGTCCAACGTCGTAACGCTGGACGAGTCTCCCCTGCGCGAGGGGCTGCTGTACATCGGTACCGACGACGGGCTGCTGCAGGTCACCGAGGACGCCGGCGATACCTGGCGCCGGGTCGAGAGCTTTCCAGGCATTCCGGATTGGACCTACGTGACCGACGTGTTCGCCTCACCCCGTGACGCGGACACCGTCTTCGTTGCGCTCAACAACTGGCAGCGGGGCGATTTCGCCCCGTATCTGCTCAAGAGCACGGACCGTGGAAACACCTTCACGTCGATTGTCGGCGACCTGCCGGACCGCCACCCGGTGTACTCCATCATTCAGGATCACGAGAACGGCGATCTGCTGTTCGCGGGCACGGAGTTCGGTGTCTTCGTCAGCGTCGACGCCGGCGACCACTGGACGCAGCTGAAGGGCGGCATTCCGGTGATGCAGGTCAGGGACATGGCCGTGCAGCGTCGAGAGAACGACCTGGTGCTCGGAACGTTCGGGCGCGGGTTCTACGTGCTGGACGACTACACGCCGTTGCGCGAGATCACCGTCGATTCCCTGGCGCTCGATGCCGAGCTCTACGGCCTGCGTGACGCCTACCTGTTCAACTCCACCGGCCAGGCACCGCCCGGTTCCGCCGGCATTCAGAGCCTGTCGGGCAACTACACGACGCCGAACCCGCCGTTCGGGGCCGTGCTGACCTACCATTTGCGCGACGGGGTCGCCGATGGCGAGACCCTGGTGCTCACCATCAGCGACGACGATGGCGAAGAGGTGCGCGAGATCGATCTCGACGCCGGGCCGGGGCTCCACCGTGTGGCGTGGAACCTGCGCGAAAACGCGCCGCCGCCGCCGGAGCCCGGGGAGGGAGGACGCGGTGGCCGCGGTGGTTTCGGCGGTCGAGGTCCGCGCCAAGGTCCGCTCGTCGAGCCCGGTAGGTATCACGCGAGCCTCGGGATCAAGACCGGCGAAGGCGACGACGAGGTCGTCGAGCCGATCGGCAGCTCTCAGGCCTTCCGGGTGGTCTCGATTCAATAGGCAGATCGAGAAGACGGGACCGGGAGGGCCACCCCGGGAGGATTGGTCCGGAAGTTGTCCGGGAAGGTCTGCGCCGGAAGGTCGGTGACGTGAAGCCGGGTCCGAGCAGGTCGGGAGCCTAGCCGCCCCCGGCGTCAAGCCAGTCGGAGACCTTGGTGCCCGGGACCGGGATAATCGCCTTGCGCTCCGCGCCGACGGACAGCAGCCCGACCTCGCAATCGGTCAGCTCGGCGACCCGGGAGACATAGTCGCGGCACTCGGCGGGGAGGTCCTCCCAGTCGTCGACCCCGGCGGTCGGCTGCTTCCAGCCCGGCAGGCGCTCGACCACCGGCTCGACGTCGTCGAGCAGCCAAGTCTTGGCCGGCATCTCCGAGAGCACTTCTCCGCCGACCCGATAACCGGTGCAGATCGGCACCTCGTCGAGGCCGTCGAGAACGTCGAGCTTCGTCAGCACCAGCGCGTCGCAGGCGTTGATCCGGGCGGCGTAGCGGGTGGCGACGGCGTCGAAGGACCCGCAACGGCGGGGGCGGCCGGTCGTCGCACCGAACTCGTTGCCGGCAGCGCGCAACTTCTCACCCAGCTCGTCGTGGAGCTCGCTGGGGAAGGGGCCTGAGCCCACCCGGGTCGTGTACGCCTTGGCGACGCCCAGACAGCCGTCCACGCGCGTCGGGCCGATACCCAGCCCGGAGCAGACGCCTCCGGCGGTGGCGTTCGACGAGGTGACGAACGGATAGGTGCCGTGATCGACGTCCAGGTGGGTTCCTTGGGCGCCCTCGAAGAGAACGCGCAATCCCTCGTCCATGGCCTGGTTCAGATACTGCGCCGTGTCGGCGGCGTATTCTCGCAGGCGTTCGCCGTACGCCGCGTAGGTTTCGATGATCTCCTCGGCATCGAACGGCGGATGGTCGTAGAGGCTGGCGAGCAGCTCGTTCACGACGACGACGTTCGCCCGTACCTTGTGGGCGAGCATGTCCGGGTCGGCGCAGTCGACCACGCGAATTCCCGAGCGTGCCATCTTGTCCTCGTAGCAGGGGCCGATGCCGCGCTTCGTCGTTCCGATGTTGTCCTCGCCGCGTCGACGCTCGCTGCCGAGCTCGATGCCGCGGTGGTAGGGGAGGATGACGTGGGCGCGCTCCGAGACCAGGAGCCGGCCCTCGACGTCGATTCCGGCGGCCGAGAGGTGATCGATTTCGGCGAACAAGGCCTCGGGATCGATCACGACACCGTTGCCGATGACGCACGATCGTCCGGGGCGCAGGATGCCGGAGGGGATCAAGTGCAAGACGGTCTTTTCACCGTCGATGATGACGGTGTGGCCGGCGTTGTTGCCGCCTTGGTAGCGGGCGACGACATCGAACTGCCGGGTCAGCCAGTCGACGATCTTGCCCTTGCCCTCGTCGCCCCATTGGGTGCCCAGAAGAATGACGTTGGACATGCAGGCGTACTCCGCACAGGTCGAAAAAAGAGGGGGGTCGCGGACCGGGAAGAAGAAGACAAGCGGATCGTACCAAACCGCATGAACGGCCGACAAGCAGCCTCCGATCCGCCGAACCCCGCGCCCCGGCGCATGCTAGTGTCCGGCTAGTATCCCGACCCGTTTCCACCTGGGCGCGACCCCGCCGGTCGACCCGCCCGCACCGCACTCCGGGAACGCACCCGATGAACTGGCAGCTCTTGCTGATGGCCGTCGGTCTCGCCCTCATTTTCGAAGGGCTACCCTATTTCCTCCACCCCGAGGGCGCGTTGCGCGCCCTGCGGAGGCTCGAGGAGATGGATTCCGTCGTCGTTCGCGCGCTCGGGTTCGCCGCGTTGCTCCTGGGGACGGTCGTCTTGATGCTGGGGCGCTATGTCGGTTCGTGACCTCGTCGCCGGCGCAATCGCCGGGGCTCTGATCCTGTCCACAGGCTGTTCTTCGGATCCGGCCGGGGAGATCGTCCGTGCCATTATCGACGACCTCGGTGCACAGCGCTTCGGCACCGCAACGGCGCGGTACCGTGCCGAAGAAGAGACGCTTCTCAGTCCCGCCGCGGCTCCGGCCTGGCGTCGAGGGCTCGAGCATCAGGACCCGACGGTACGGGAGTGGTCGCTGGACTCGGTTGCTCGTATCGGTCTGGCGGAAGACGTCGAGCGGGTGGTCTCGGGGCTCGATGATCCCTTTCGCAGCGTCCAGGAGGCCGCCGCTCGCAGCATCGTGGTTCTCGATCCGGAAGCCGCCCTCTCGGCGTTCCTCGTCCGGTTGGGCGGCACCGACCCGATGAAGCAGACCATCGCCGCCCAGGGGCTCGCCGACCTCGGCGACCCGGCAGGCGTCGAGCCGCTCGTCGACAAGTTGACCGACGAGACTGTCGAGGACGCCGTGCGCGGCATCGTTGCACAGTCGTTGGCGGCTCTCGGGGACGTGCGGGCGGTGGCGCCGCTGGCCGCCGTGGCGGGCGACCCGGACGCCGACCTTCGTTTGCGGCGGAACGCGGTCGAGGCGCTGGCGGTATTCGACGACGACACGGCCATCGCGGCATTGCGCGGGCTCGTGGACAGCGACGACGAATACGTTCGCGACGTGGCGCGGCGCTTTACTGAACAGCGTCGCTGACACTGCTGCCGGTCATCGACAGGACGGCCGCCACGGCCGCGGCGGCTCGGACGTGCAGGTTGTCCGCGACGATCCAGATCCAGCAACCCGCGGCGTCGGCGCGGATGCGGGCATGCAGGCCGGCGTTGCCGACCACCGTCAGCGGGCTGTCGATCGTTCCTTCGATAGGCGTGTCGCCGATCACACCGGCACTCTGCAAGGCTTCCGCGAGCGCCGCTTCGTCGCCGCCGGGGATGAACATCGAGATCGTCATGCCGTGAAAGATCGGTGCCGCGACCTGGGAGATCGCCGGTGCGGGGATGTTCAGGCGAGACAGAACCGATGCAACCGTCGCCGGGTCCCCCGGTGGTGCATCGGGAGCGGCCCACATGTCGAACGCCATCTGGCGGCCGAAGACGTCGGTGTCGCACTCCAGCAGGTTCATTACCGCGGTGGATTGTTGCGACAGCTCCCGCAGCCCGGCGTCACCGTGCTCCGATGCGGGGATGAACACGCTCGCGGCGGCGTTCTTGGCGAGGTCGCCCAACGCTGCCATCGTGGCACCGAGGACCAGAGTCGCAGCCTGCGGCACGACAACGGCGCGGTTCTCGGTCATGCTCGGGGCCGCGCTGATACCGGGAATCCATGGAAACACGCCCTCTTCCGCCAGCCACGCCCCGGTACAGTCCACGCCGAGCTTTTCGGCATCTCTCAGCCGCTGAAGGTAGTCGTGTGCGGTCTGACGATCGCCACACAGGCACACGACGTCGTGCTCGATCACGTCGTCGGCAACGGTCTCGAGGACCACGCGGGCCTCGTCCCCGTAGTCGGTGAGCAAGCCGGCGACGTCCTCGAAGTCGAACAGCGTCAGGGCGTCGGCGGGAAAGCCGGCCGCCGCAAGCTGCACTTTGACCTCGCGGCCGAGCAGAGCGTTGGCTCCCAGAAGCGCGAGGCGCGGGGCTGCGATGGGCGATTCGTCGGACACGGGGCTCTCGGGTGTTCAGTGGGACTCGTCGGCAATGTCCGCCGTTGTATCGATCTCGGCCTCGGATGCGGCGGTGCTCGTGTCCTGCTGGCGGCGGCGGAACTGGGCCCACAGGCGCTCGGCCGGACCCGACGCGACGTACACGGCGGCCATCAGCAAGAGAACTGTTTGCGGCGCGTTGGCGATGAGCGCGAAGCCGACGGCTAGCAATGCGACGAGCGGGTGGGGGCGGCGGGCGCGCAGGTCGATGTTCTTGAAAGACCGGTAGCGCACCTTCGAGATCATCAAAAGGGAGAGCAGGCCGATCATTGCCACGACGCCGTAGGAAACCACCGGAGCGTCGACCGGCGCGGGCGAGTAAAAGGCCATCGCCGCCAGCATCGCGGCCGCCGGCGGCGCCGGCAATCCGACGAAGTAGCGCCTGTCGTGATGCCCGGCTTGAACATTGAACCGCGCCAGCCGGGTGGCGGAGCAAGCGAGGAAGAAGAACGCGCTCATCCAACCGAGGCGCTCGAGATCGGTGAGCGCCCAGGCAAACATCAGTGCCGCCGGCGCCATCCCGAAGGTGAGGACGTCGGCGAGCGAATCGAGTGCCTCACCAAAAGCACTTTGGCTGTTCGTCATCCGGGCGATGCGGCCGTCGAGCCCGTCGGCCACCATGGCGATGCCGATGGCGAGTGCTGCCGGGGAGTAGTTCCCCTGCAGTGTGGCGATGACGCTGTAGAACCCGCAGAAGAGGTTGCCGACGGTGAACAACGACGGAAGCAGAGGAATGCCTCGCTTCAGGTGGTTCTTGGCCCGCTGTTTCCGCTTCATGGCGCCTCCTCCCGGCCCGATTCGGCGATGACCGTCTCGCCAGCCCGGACATGGTCCCCTACGGATACCACGGCGGCGTGACCCTTCGGTAGGCGAAGCTCGGCGCGGGAGCCAAACTTGATCAAGGCGATCCGCTCACCCCGGCGAAGGGCTGCGGGAGGGGCGACGAAGGGCATGACACGGCGCGCCACCGCTCCAGCAATCAACGACAACTCAACGGCCCCCGTCGGGGTATCGATGAGCACTCTGTGGCGGGCATTCTGCGATGCCGCGTCACGGAAGGCCATGGCGTATCCACCGTCGATCCGTTCCCACTCCGTCAGTTCGCCGCCAACCGGGGAGCGGGTCACGTGCACGTTGAACACCGAGAGGAAGATCGCCAGATCCACGCCACCGTCGTGCTGACGCACCTCGACCACGCGACCATCGGCCGGTGAGAGAACGCAATGAGAGGGGCTGTCCGACTGACGCTCCGGGTCGCGGAAGAACGCCCCCAGGCAGATCGCGAGGATGCCGCCTGCGGCTGCGAGGAGCAGGTGCCCGGCGGCCGCCAGGACCGCCGAGGCCACGGCGGCGGGAAGCACGTAGGGCAGGGCGGCCGAGCGGATGGACATGGCTCTCGCGCGCGCAACGAACGCAGCGGGGGGTGCGCTCCGCGCGATTCGATTGCCGGCTGGCGCCTCGGAGACGCGCTCGGGGTCGGTCCCCCGTGGCAGGGCTCGCGAGCGTTTCCTAGTGAGCGACGGCGGTGAGGTTCTCGCGGCGATAGTCGCGGATCATCGCCGCCATTTGGTCCTTCAGGTGCAGCTTTCGCTTTTTGATCTCGGTTTCTTCAACCCGTTCCTGCTCGGTGGGAAGGTGCTTGCTGGTCAGCTCTTCCAGTCTGGCTTCGTACGATGCGTGCTGTTCCGCGAGGGCGCGAAAGGCGTCGCTGTTCTCGAGCAGGATGTTCCGAACTTCGGGTTCGGCCAGCTCCATGTGAGCTCCTCCGATGGTTGCGAGCTTGGTGAATTTCGGACCGGAATCGATGCTAGCACCGTTATTACGGCTGCTCAAACAACCGCCTGCGGCGGGCCTCCCGCAGCGGGTTGCGGGGCGGTCGAGCGTCCGGCGGCCGCAGATACAGGGGCTCCGGCGCCGGCCAATTCGGCGGTGGACCAGCCGCCGACCAGCCGCGAGCGGCCAACAGGCAAATCGCCGCTGCCAGCGGCTCTTCGCTGTGCTCGGCGCTGCCGCTGCCGATCGGCAGCGTCCCGCGGGGATACTCCCGAGTACGGGCCTCGAGCTCGTCAGGAGCGCATACCACCGGCCCCCATGTCGGCGCGAGCGGTGGTTCTTCAGCGCCGTCGATCGCCTCGAAAAGCGCCGCGTACACCTGCGACCGTCGGGCGTCGATGCAGGCGGCGATCGCTGCCGCGCCCCGCTCCGTCCCGAGGAGTGCGAGAGCGTCGACGCTGCGCACGCCGCAGACGGGCAGGTCGCGCGGAGCGGCGAGCCCGAGGGCGGTGGCGATCCCGACCCGGATGCCGGTGAAGGTGCCGGGGCCGATACAGGCGGCGAAGCCCTGGATGGCCTCGAGGTCGAGCCCGAGCCCGTCGAGACATTCCCGTACCGCCGTCCCGACCCAGGCGTCGGCGCGACGTTCGTCTCGATGAACCACCTGTCGGGTCGAGCCGTCGGCCGCCAGGGTGGCGACGCTCGCCGGCACGGTGGCGCAATCAATTGCGAGGATTCGGGGCGATCTGCTCATCGGTGTCGAGGACATCATAAACGAAGGCCCGTGCTACTCTGGCGCCCATGTGCGCGGCGGAATCGAAGACCCCCATGATGCAGCAGTTTCACCGCATCAAGGCGGCGCACGAGGATGCCATCGTCTTCTTCCGTCTCGGCGACTTCTACGAGATGTTCTTCGAAGATGCCGAGGTCGCCAGCTCCTTGCTGGAGATCACGTTGACCGCACGAAACCGGGGAAAGCCGTCGGAGGCGCCCATGTGCGGGGTCCCGGCGCACGCCGCCGACGCCTACATCGCTCGACTGCTGGACGCCGGTCACAAGGTGGCGATCGCCGAACAGGTCGGCGAACCGACGGCGAAGGGCGCCATGGACCGCGAGGTCGTCCGGGTCATGACCCCCGGGACCCTGGTGGAAGACAACCTGCTTGCCAGCCGCCGCAGCAACTACCTGGTGGCGGTGGTCGAGACGGGCGACGCCGTTGGCACGGCCGCCCTCGAGCTCTCGACCGGGGAGTTCATCGCGGCCCAGTTCGTCGGCGAGGATCGCCGGCGTACCGCTCGTGAGGAGGTCGCGCGGTTGGCGCCGCGCGAGATCTGTATTCCCGACGGCGGCGACGTGCGCGACTGGCTGGCGGGAGAGAACGGAGATTCGCCGTCGTCGACGACGTCGACCTGGAGCCCGCTGCCCGCCTGGACATTCGAGCCCGAAAGAGCACGCGGCCGGCTTTGTGACCACTTCGGTGTGGCGTCGCTTGTCGGGTACGACCTGGACGGGTGCGACGAAGCCGTCGGTGCGGCGGGCGCGTTGCTCACGTACGCCGCCGAGACGCAGAAAGCGCCGCTGCATCACATACACGCACTGCGTCGGCACCGCGATCGGGAGTTCCTGCAACTGGACGCCACCACGCGCAGGACGTTGGAGCTCTTGGAATCCTGGCAGGACCGCACCCTCGAGGGCTCGCTGCTGCACGTTGTCGACGCCACGGTGACGGCAATGGGGGGGCGTCTGCTGCGGCAGTGGCTCCTCCGTCCGCTCCGCGATCCCGAGCCGATCCGCCGGCGGCTCCGGAGCGTCGCTGTCCTGCATGCCTCGCCGCGGCCCCGCGCTGACCTGCGCGAGGCGCTCGGCGGTGTCCGCGATCTGGAGCGTCTGACGACCCGGGTCACCATGGGTAGCGCCGGGCCGCGCGATCTGGGGGCGCTGCGCGCGTCGATCGAGCGCGTGCCGATGGTGCGCGCCCAGCTCGAGGCCATCGAGACGACACCGATCGGCGAGGAGCTTTTGGATCGGCTCGATACGTGCGAGGAGATCGCGGCGCTCATCGAGGAGCGCCTGGTCGACGACCCACCGGTGGCGGTGTCGGACGGTCAGGTCATCCGGGAGGGTTACAGCGAGGAGCTCGACGCGCTGCGCCAGGCCCGCGGCGAAGGCAAGGGTTTTATCGCCGCGTTGCAGGCGCGCGAGCGTGAGCGTACCGGCATCGGATCGCTCAAGGTCGGGTTCAACAAGGTCTTCGGCTACTACATCGAAGTATCGAAGGCGAACGCCGACAAGGTCCCCGAGGACTTCACCCGCCGGCAGACGCTGACGAACGCGGAGCGCTACATCACGCCCGAGCTGAAGGAGTTCGAGCACACGGTATTGAATGCCGAGGAGAAGATCGCCGATATCGAGCTGGGCCTGTTCGTCGAGCTGCGCTCGCGCGTCGCCGCAGAAGCGGCCCGCCTGCATCGCACCGCTGCGGCGCTCGCCGCCGTCGACGTCCTCTCCGGGCTTGCCGAGGTGGCGGCGCAAAACGGCTACGTCGAGCCGGTCGTGGACGAGAGCCGCGTTCTGGAGATCCACCAGGGCCGGCACCCGGTCGTCGAGCGTCTGCAGGGGGCGGATCGCTTCGTGCCCAACGATGCCTACCTCGACGACGGCGGGCAGCGCATCCAGCTGCTGACGGGGCCGAATATGGGCGGCAAGTCGACCTACCTGCGGCAGGTTGCATTGATTGTCATCATGGCCCAGATGGGCGGCTTCGTCCCGGCGGAGTCGGCGCGCATCGGCGTCGTCGACCGCATCTTCACGCGCGTCGGCGCGAGCGACAATCTTGCCCGCGGAGCCTCGACGTTCCTGGTCGAGATGCAGGAGACGGCGAACATCTTGCACAACGCCACCCCGGCGAGCCTCGTCATCCTGGACGAGGTCGGGCGGGGAACGAGCACCTACGACGGGTTGGCGCTGGCCTGGTCTGTTGTCGAGTTTCTCGAGCAGCAGGAGGACGTCGCGCCGCGCGCCCTGTTCGCCACCCACTACCACGAGCTCACCAGCCTGGAAGGTGTTCTGGCGAGCGTTCGCAACCTGAACGTCGCCGCGCAGGAGACCGCCGAAGGCGTCGTCTTCCTGCACCGCGTCGAGCCGGGAGCGGCCGACCGCTCGTACGGGATACACGTCGGCCGATTGGCGGGCTTGCCGGCGGCGGTCGTGGATCGGGCCGACCAGATTCTGCACAACCTCGAGGCGACGGATGCGCCGAGCGAGGCCGGCCCGGCCTGGGCTCAGCAGCAGGACGGACCGGCGCCGGCGCAAATGGATCTGTTCACCGGTCCGGACCACCCGTTGCTGGTGGCGCTCCGGGCGCACCGACTCGAGGAAACGACGCCGCTGGAAGCGCTCAACCTGCTCGCCGAATGGAAGGCGAAATGGGGCGAGAACGAGTCCTGAGCCCGGCGGCGTCGGCCGGTGCGATCGCGGCCCGCACGGCCGATCAGTCGGCCATCGACGCCTGCCAGCGGTAGAAGATCACGCCGACCACGATGATCAGGGCGGCGGTCACCAGGCCGAACAGCGGCGCGTTGGCCTGTACCGTTGCGGCGATCTGATCGCCGTAGCGGGCCGCCAGGAAGGCCTCCGCACCGAAGCGTAGGAGCCGACCCGCCCCGACCCCCACGATCACCCCGGCCACAGGCTGGCGGAGGTACCCGGCGGCCAGGATGACGACCTTGAAGGGGAACGGTGCCGGCATGAGGGCCGCGGCCATGAGGGCAATGGCGCCTCGCTTGCGGAGGAATTCCTCCGCCCAGCCCATTCGCTTGCCACCGCCGCGAAACGCGTACCGGCCGCTGCGGGCAAGCCCGTAGACGACCAACACCCCGACGGTCGATCCGACTACGGCAGCGAGCCCGTAGCCTACGGCATTCTGCGGCGACATCGCCGCGGCGCCCATGACCGCGAGATCGATGAACGCCGGCATCGGGATGAACGACGAATCGAGGGCCGCCAGCAGGAGAATGCCCCAGACCCCGTAGGGCAGGAGGGCCTCTTGAAACCAAATGACGACGCTGTCCATGGCATCCGGTCGGCGCGGGAGGCCCGCCGACAATGATCGACGCGGATCCGGCGGAGGGGCAGAACCTTTCGGCGCGCCACGCTACCATCGGTCCATGGCACGTGCAAACGAAAGCAGCTTGATGATCGGATTGTCCTCCGGGACGTCCATGGACGGCATCGACGCGGCGCTGGTGAAGATCCCCTCCGATACGGAGGAGCCGCTCGAGGTGGTGGCGTTTCACACCTATCCCTACGACGGCGAATTGGTCGGGGCGTTGCGAGCCCTCGTCGACGACGTGCCGCCGACGCGGCTGGCCCTGCTGGATGTCATCGTGGGGGAGGCGTTCGCGCGGGCGGCGCTCGACCTGGTCGATTCGGCAGGCGTCGACATGGAAGAGGTGACGGCGATCGGCTCGCACGGGCAGACCGTCGTCCACGTTCCGGAGCCGCGGTCGTGCGCCGGTGCTTTTGCCCGGACGTCCTTGCAGATCGGCGAGCCTACCGTCATCAGCGAGCGCACCGGCCGGACGACCGTGTCGGGATTCCGCCTGCGGGACATGGTCGCGGGAGGACAGGGGGCGCCCCTGGTGCCCCTCCTGGACCATCGCTTGTACGCCCATCCGGAGCTCGGCCGGGTGGCGCTGAACGTCGGCGGGATCGCCAACGTTACCGGCCTTCCGCCCGGGGCCGGGCTCGAAGGCGTCGTGGCGTTCGACACGGGACCGGGAAACGTTCTGTTGGACGCGGTGGCCCGGGCTCGGGGAATTGACGCCGGCTACGACCGCGACGGTCAGCTCGCCATTGGCGGGGCGGTTCGGCCGCCGCTGCTCGAGCGGCTACGGAACAGCCCCTTCTATCAGCGCAAGCCGCCGAAGTCCGCCGACACGACGGATTTTCTCGATGCTCGCACGCTGGAGATCCTCGACGAGGCGTCGGCCACCTCCGATGCCGACATGATGGCGACGCTGACCGAGCTCACGGCGCGGACGATCGCCGAGGCGATCGAGCGATTCATCGCCGTCCGTCAATCGGTCGACGAGGTGCTTGTCTCCGGAGGCGGCGTGCACAACCGGGCGCTTCGCGGGCGGCTCGAGGTCCTGCTCTCACCTGCCAGCGTCCGCGAGGCGGAGGTCATCGAGCCGGCGATCCCCGGCGATGCGAAGGAAGTCGTCCTGTTCGCCCTGCTGGCCCACGAGACCCTCGCGGGTAGGGCGGGAAACGTCCCCGCGGCGACCGGAGCGGCCGGCCCGCGGGTACTCGGGACGATCGTTCCCGGGGTATAATTCGACCTGGCCAACCGTTTTTCCGAATCATGGAGAGGTGCGAATGTCCGGACTGAAGCCGTCGGCAGAGATTTGGCACAACGGTGAGCTGATTCCCTGGGACGACGCTCAGATCCACGTGTGCTCCCACGTGGTGCACTACGCGTCGGCGGTGTTCGAGGGAATCCGCTGCTACAAGACCGAAGACGGCTCCGCGGTTTTCCGCCTCCCGGAGCACATCAAGCGACTGCACGCATCGGCGCACATTTACCGCATGCCGCTGGACTTCAGCGTCGAGGCGCTGGAGGAGGCATGCCTCGAGACCATCCGCGCCAACAAGATGGAGTCCTGCTACATCCGGCCGATCGTCTTTCGTGGCTATCACTCGCTCGGCGTCAATCCGAATCCGTGCCCGATCGAGACCTACATCGCGGTCTGGGAGTGGGGTAAGTACCTGGGCGCCGAGGCCATCGAGGACGGGGTCGACGTGATGGTCTCGTCGTGGAATCGCCTGGCGACGAACACGATGCCGGGCATCGCGAAGGCGGCCTCCAACTACATGAACGCCCAGCTGATCAAGATGGAGGCGCTGGAGAACGGATACGTCGAGGGCATCGCGCTCGACGCCCGCGGCTACGTCTCGGAAGGCAGCGGCGAGAACATCTTCATCGTGCGCGACGGCAAGCTGGTGACGCCGCCACTCTCCGCGTCCGTTCTCCCCGGTATTACTCGCGACTGCGTCGTCACGCTCGCCGGTGAGCTCGGCTACGAGGTGGTCGAGCAAGACATTCCGCGCGAGAGCCTGTACATCGCCGACGAGGTGTTCTTCACCGGGACGGCCGCAGAGATCACACCGGTCCGTTCGATCGACAAGATCGCGGTCGGCATCGGCAGCCGCGGCCCGGTAACCGCGGCGATCCAGGAGCTCTACTTCGATCACGTCGAAGGCCGCGTCGAGGACAAGTACGGCTGGCGCACGTCCGTCTACAGGGACGTGGCCGCGGAGGTGCCCGCCGGAAGCTGACACACTTTCACCACGGCCTGCTGGCCCGAGATTCGGGGACCGCCGAGCACCCTTTGAAGAGGGTTTTCGGCGGTCCTTTTGTTTTGAGGTTGTATGGCCTGCCCCTGACGGTCATTATTGTTTCGCTGTATCTAAACGTGCGCACAGATGCTTTTTGGTGGCACGCTCGAACTCTGACCGCGAAGACGGGAAATCATGGCCGTAGATCTCGATACCCTGCTCAGCGACGCCGTAGCCCGCGGTGCGTCGGACCTTCACCTCAAGGTCGATACGCCACCGTATCTCCGCATCGACGGCAACCTCCGCCCGCTCGATCATCCGCCGCTGACCGCCGCGGATACCCGCCAGCTTGCCGTCCGCCTGCTCGAAGACCACGAGGTGAACGTCGACGAGATCAAGGAATTCGACTCCAGCTACGCGCTGTACGCACTCGGCCGCTTTCGCTGCAACGTCTTCGTCGAGCGCGGCGTGCATGGCGCAGTTCTGCGCGTCATCCCGGGTCAAACCAAGACGATCGAGGATCTCAACCTGCCGCCGGTCATCGAGAAGATCGCGCTGGAGGAGCGCGGCCTGGTGCTGTGCACCGGGACGACCGGCTCGGGTAAGTCGACAACGCTCGCGGCCATGCTGAACCACATCAACATGAACCGCGCCAAGCACATCGTCACGATCGAGGATCCGATCGAGTTCCTTCACACCGGTGGTACGTCGATCATCACCCAGCGAGAGCTCGGGCAGGACACCTCCAGCTATTCCGGCGCCCTGCGCGCCGCGTTGCGGCAGGACCCGGACGTCATCCTCGTCGGTGAGATGCGTGACAAGGAAACCATCGAGACGGCGATGACCGCGGCCGAGACCGGCCACCTGGTCATGTCGACGCTGCATACGCTCGATGCTCCGGAGACCATCAACCGAATCATCGCGGTGTTCCCGCCGTACCAGCAGGAGCAGATCCGAGCGCAGCTCGCGGAGGTGCTTCGTGCCGTCGTGTCGATGCGTCTGGTGCGCAACCAGGACGGCAAGGGCCGCGTCCCGGCCATCGAGGTCATGCTGGCGACGACGTTCATCCGCGAGTGCATTCGCGACCGCGACCGCGTGGTGGAGATCCGCGACGCGATCGCCGCCGGTGTTTCCCAGTACGGCATGCAGACCTTCGACCAATCGCTGCTGTGGCTGAACCGCCAGGGCCTGATCTCGGTCGAAGAGGCGCTCTCCGCGGCGACGAACCCGAACGACATGAAGTTGCAGATGCGCGGGATCGTTACTTCCGGGGAAGCCGCCGAGCAAACGATGGAAACCATTCGGGAGTAGGCGAACGCTCAGCGACGCGATTACTGCGTTGCACTTACTTCGCTCGCTCCCGCGTACGGGTGTACGCGTCCGCTCCCGAAGGCTGCGTGCGCCTTGTACTCGCGCCGCTGAGCGTCCGCCGCGAGGGTCTAGCACGCAGGCTCCCTGTCTGAAGTGGACTGCGCTCGCTTCGCTTGCGCTTCTTTTCTGTCCGTCGGTGTTGTGGCGGGGGACTGCGCTCGCTTCGCTTGCGCTTCTTTTCTGTCCGTTGGTGTTGTGGCGTGGGGACTGCGCTCGCTTCGCTTGCGCTTCTTTTCTGTCCGTCGGTGTTGTGGCGTGGGGGCTGCACTCGCTTCGCTCGCGCTGCTCTTTTGTTTCTCGGAGTTGCGTGGGTGGACTGCGCTCGCTTCGCCCGCGCTTCTTTCTGCAGATTAGTATGGGGCTCGTGGACGTCCTATTCGTAGAGGGGATGGAATGGCGCGGAAGAAGCGGTCGGCTCGGGCGGAGGCGTTGGCGATGCTGGCGCGGCGGGATTACAGCCGGGCCGGGCTGGCGGCGAAGTTGGGGGCGAAGGAATACTCGGCGGACGAGGTGGAGGAGGCGGTGGAGGCGTGCGTCGGGTGGGGGTACGTCGACGACCGCCGGTTCGGCCGGAGTCGGGTGGAGGCGCGACTGCGGCGGCGGCCGGGGGGAATTCCCGATGTCGTGCGTGACTTGCAGCGTCAGGGTCTGACCGTGACAATGAGCACGTCGGTCGCCGAAGAGGTGTTCGAAGAAGCCGGTGGCGAGCGGGCCGTGCTCGAGGACGCGTTCGAGCGTTGGGTCGCCCGGCACGGCGAGCCGGACGGGCTGAAGCCGGCGAAGCGCTGCTACGACCACCTCTTGCGACGCTCTTTCCCGCGTTACCTGGTGCTGCAGAAGCTGTCACCGTGGCTCGACGACCTTTCCGGGGGTTGAGCCGCGAGATCCCGAAGCGACGCGCATGTCGAACAACGAACACGATGCCGGCTCTCCGATCGAGAGGCTCTCGTCTCACGAGGTGAGGCAGCGATTCCTCGACTACTTCGCCTCTCGCGAACATACCGTGGTGTCGTCGAGCAGCCTGATCCCGCGCGACGACCCGACGATCCTGTTTACCAACGCCGGGATGAACCAGTTCAAGGAGGTTTTCCTCGGGCACGAGTCACGTGCTTATGTGCGCGCGGCGACCTCGCAGAAGTGCATGCGGGTATCGGGGAAGCACAACGACCTGGAGAACGTCGGTCCCTCCGCGTATCACCACACTTTCTTCGAAATGCTGGGCAACTTCTCGTTCGGCGACTATTTCAAAGAGGGCGCGATCGAGATGGGCTGGGAGCTCTTGACCGAGGGCTACGGGCTGCCGCCCGAGAGACTGTGGGTCAGCGTCTACGAGGAAGACGACGAAGCCTTCGACCTGTGGAAGCGGATCGTCGGGCTGCCGGACCATCGCATCCTGCGCCTGGGGAAGAAGGACAACTACTGGTCGATGGGAGACACCGGGCCGTGTGGGCCGTGCTCGGAGATTCACTTCGACTACGGCATCGGGGATTTCGTCTGGCCCGTCGCCGGCGGGTACACCGAGCCCGACGACGTCGACCTCGACGACGACCGCTTCGTCGAGCTCTGGAACCTCGTGTTCATGCAGTTCAACGCCGACGGTAGCGGAGCGGCAGAGCCGTTGCCGGCGCCGAACATCGACACGGGGGCCGGCCTGGAGCGGCTCGCGGCAGTCGTTCAGGGTGTTCGTAGCAACTACGACAGCGACCTGTTTCGCCCGCTGATCGACGCGGTCGCCGAACGCGCCGGGTGCGCCTACGGCCACGACGAGGCCGGCGATGTCGCCCTGCGGGTGATCGCGGACCACTGCCGCGCCACTGCTTTCCTGCTTGCCGACGGTGTCAGTCCGGCCAACGAGGGGCGCGGCTACGTGCTCCGCAGGCTCATCCGCCGGGCAGTGCGTTTCGGCATGAAGTTGGGTTTCGATGCACCGTTTTTCAACGACGCGGCGGGGGCCGTCGTCGAGCACATGGGCGACGTGTACCCGGAGTTGCGTCAGGCGGAGCAACTGATCGCGCGCGTCACCACGGCCGAGGAAGACCGCTTCTTCCGCGCCCTCGCCGCCGGCACGCGGGTCTTCGAAGAGGTCGTCGATGCGGTCAAGGCCGAGGGAGGCAGCGCCATCCCCGGCGATGAGGCTTTTCGTCTGTACGATACCTACGGACTGCCCCTCGAGCTGACGCGCGAATTCGCCGAAGACGTCGGCCTGCAGGTCGACGAGTCGGCTTTCCAGCAGGCGATGGACGGGCAGCGCCAGCGGGCCCGTGCCGCGTGGAAGGGTGGAGGTCAGGCGGCCGCCGCGCAAGAGCTCGTGTCCCGGCTGGCGGAGCAGGGGATCGCCTCGACGCGCTTCGTCGGGTACACCGACCTCGAGCAGACGGACGCTACGGTGGTCGGCCTGCTATACGACGGCCACCCGGCCGATGCGCTCGAGGAGGGCCAATCGGGCGGCCTGATCGTCGACGCGACGCCGTTCTACAGCGAGTCGGGCGGCCAGGTCGGCGATACGGGCGAGGTGGCCGGGCCGGGGGGCCGCGCCGCCGTAGCCGACACACGCCGGCTTCCCGGCGGGCTCGTCTTGCACTCTGTCGAGGTCCTCGAGGGGGCGCTGGCGGTCGGCGATGCGGTGGCGTTGCAGGTCGATGCCGAGCGGCGTGCCCGCACCATCCGTAATCACACCGCCACGCACCTGCTCCACGCGGCGTTGCGCCAGAGGCTCGGTGAGCACGTCCGGCAGGCGGGGTCGATGGTGGCGCCGGACCGGCTGCGGTTCGACTTCAGCCACTTCGAGGCTGTCGACGCCGACCAGCTCGCCGAGCTGGAGCGCGACGTCAACGCGGCCATTCGCGCAGACATCGCCACCGAGATCGAAGAAATGCCGTATGACGACGCCATTGCCAAGGGCGCGCTGGCGTTCTTCGGCGACAAGTACGGCGACGTCGTCCGCGTCGTCGAGATTCCCGGGGTCTCCGTTGAGCTTTGCGGTGGAACGCACGTGGCCCGGACCGGCGAGATCGGCACGTTCGTCGTCACCCGGGAGGAAAGCGTGGCCGCGGGAACGCGACGTATCGAGGCGATTACCGGAGAAGGAGCGATCGACGCGCTGCAACGCCAGCGGGCGGTGCTGCGCCGGGTGATGAGCGACGTGCAATCCGGCGAAGAGGACCTGCACGAGCATGTCGAAGCCATTGTCCAGCGGGCGAAAGCGGCCGAGCGGGAAAACGAAGAGCTGCGCCTGCGCTTGGCGGCGCAGACGGCCGGCGGGGGCGACGGCGAGGATTCGATCGAGGTCGACGGAGTCGACGTCGTTCGACGCGAGGTGGACGGACTTGACGCCGCCGGCATGCGGAACCTCGCCGACTCGATGAAGAACAAGCTCGGCTCCGGCATCGTGGTGCTCGGCGCCCGCAACGACGGCAAGGCGCAGATCGTCGTGGGCGTCACCAAGGATCTCACCGCTCGCATCAAGGCGGGCGACGTCGTTCGTGAGCTCGCCGCGGTTGTCGGCGGCGGAGGGGGCGGAAACCCCGAAATGGCGCAGGCAGGGGGGCCTGACGCGTCTCGTCTCGGCGACGCGCTCGACCAGACTGCGGAAGTGGTGGCCCGAATATTGGGCTAGTTTGCCGGTTTCGCGCTGCGGTAGCCTTTCTTCGAATCGATTCTCGACCCGTGTGCCCGATGACCAGAGATACACGCTTCGCCTCGTGCCCTGCGAGGACGATCTTTCAGCCGGGGGCCTGGCTGCGCGCCATTGCTGTGGCCGGTGTCCTGGCCGCTTTCGGCGCCGCGCCGGCGTTTGCCCAGATCTACGTCGTCGTCGACTCGGACGGTACACGTCGTTTCACCAATGAGGCGCCGGCGGGGGCCGAGGTCTTCCTCGAGACGATGTTCACCGCAGATCCGAACCTGGCGTTGCGCGCCGATCTGCCGTTCCGTCAAGAGATCTCGGAGGCATCCGCCCGCGAGGGCGTCGACGCGAAGCTGGTCGAAGCGGTGATCGCAGCCGAATCGGCCTTCGACCCGTGGGCTCTGTCGCACAAGGGAGCCCAGGGGCTGATGCAGCTGATGCCGGACACTGCCGACCGGTTCAACGTCGGGAACGTCTGGGATCCAGCCGACAACATCGCCGGTGGAACCGCCTATCTCGGAACCTTGATCGAGATGTTCGGCGGCAACCTGAGTCTCGTCCTGGCGGCCTACAACGCCGGTGAAGGTGCCGTCGCAAAGTACGGCGGGGTGCCGCCGTACAACGAGACACGGCAATACATCGATCGCGTCCTGACCTATTACCGGAATATCGGCGGCTGAAGCCGCCGGCCGATCGACGTCCGTCTCCTGCGGCGTCCTTTCGTAGCTCCCGGTGGTCAGCGCTGGGTTCGGGGGAGCGGTGTGCAGCGGCTCATTGCTTCTTGGCGGCGCAGCTGCTTATACTGGCCGTGGTTCAGGGGTGAATCGCATTCAGTCAGGGGTAGGGGGGGCGCGTCGGGAGACGTGCCATGATGAAGTCTGCGAGCCGTCGCGGCGTGTTGTTGCTCGCCGCCACCATCCTTTTGATCGCCGCCCCGGCTTCGGCGACCCCGTCGTCGCCGCAGGAGTTGTTCGAGCGCGCGGAGACCCTCTATCGCCAGCTCGAGGTGGTCGATCCGTCCGGGCAGGAACCATCGTGGTACCGCGTCGCCGAAGCGTTCCGGGACGTGGCCATCGAGTACCCCGACAGCCCGCTGGCTTCCGAAGCCCTCTGGCGAATCTCGTGGATCTACGGCCGTCGCGGCCGCTCCGGGGACGCCCGCGCCTCGGCGCTGCAACTCGGTGTCTACCAGTCGATCGTGGAGCGTTACCCCGACAGCCCGCACGCCCCGGAGGCGCTGTTGTTCCTCGCCGTCGAGGCCGAGGAGGAACGCGCCGCGGAGGCGGCAGAGCTATACGACGAACTCTTGCTGCGATACCCCGCGACGCCGCAGGCTTCGCTGGCCCGCAATCGTCGGGCGGAGGTCATCCGGGCGAATCCCGATCTCGCGGAACGGGCAGCTGAGGCGCCGGCTACTGCCGAGCCGGCCGCTGCCCAGCCGGCCGCAGCGGACGATCAGAGCATGAAGCGCTCCGGCGCTACCCAGCCTACGCCGGTGCCGGAAGTCCCGGCTCCGGCGCGTCCTGCTGCGTCGACGCCGTCCGATGCGCCGGCAAATCCGGCTGCGCTCGAGGGGGTGGAGGACGTCGGCGCGCTCGCCCGGCTCACCGGCGTGCGGTACTACAGCGATCGGGCGCACACGCGCGTCGTCCTCGATCTCGATCGGCCGGTTCGCTTCGAGACCGGTGCGGCGCACGGCCCCGAGCGTCTGTTCATCGACTTGCAGGGGGTCAGTCGTCCAGACGAGATCGACGGTGCGGCGTTGCAGGGATTCGAGCAGATCATCCCGGTCAACGGCGAGGCTGTCTCAAGCGTGCGGGTCGGTCTGAACCGGCCCGGGGTGGTGCGCGTCGTGGTCGATCTCGACGCCGGCTCGCAGCACACACTCTTCACCCTGGACAACAAGGACGACGAGCCGTTCCGTATCGTCATCGACGTTCCGACGGCCACGGTGGCGTCGAAGATCAAGGCCGACCGGAGACCGCCGGAGTCGACCGGAGAGTCCCTCGCCGAGCAACTGGGGTTGGGCGTCCGGCGGGTGGTTATCGACCCGGGACACGGTGGTAACGATCCGGGCGCGATCGGACGCTCCGGTGTGACCGAGAAGAGCCTGACCTTGGAGCTGTCCGAAGCTCTGGCCTCCCGGCTTCGAGCATCGGGCTACGAGGTCCTGCTGACGCGTGAAGACGACAGCACGGTCAGCCTCGAGGAGCGAACCGAGTTCGCCAACCGGGTGGACGCCGACCTCTTCGTGTCCATTCACATCAACTCGGCGCGTAACCGCAGCCTCCGCGGCTTCGAGACCTACTACCTGAACCTGGCGAACGACCCGACCGCGGCCGAGACGGCGGCGCGAGAGAACGCGCCCGGTGGCGCTGGCAGCATGGGTGACCTGGACGAGACCCTCGAGCTCATCGTGCAGAACGAGTTCAAGGGGGCGTCGAGCGAGCTCGCCGCCTCGATTCAGAACAGCCTGGTGATGCACGTGGCGAAGCACTACGACAACGTCCACGACCTGGGCGTGAAGACGGCTCCGTTCTCTGTTCTCGTGGGAGCGAAGATGCCGGCCGTTCTCGTCGAGGCGTCGTTCGTCAGCAACGAGCAGGAAGAGGCCTGGCTGAAGACGGTCGACTACCGGGCGGAGCTGGCGGAGGCGCTCGAAATCGGGTTGCAAAGCTACGTAGATCGGCGCAAGTCGACGGTCACGAGCAACCGCTGAAGGGAACGGACCGCAGCGCTCGTCGTGCGTCGTGCGCCATGTGGCCGGGTCAGGCGCTGTTCCGCCCCGAGTCTGGTCGGTAGGTCGCACTGAAGCCCGCCGCCTCGCCAACCTCGACGCGGATGACACGGGCGTCGGGCAACGCCGCGGCGCTTTCTTGGGCGAAGACCCGAGCCACTTCCTCGGCCGTGGGATTGACGACGTCGAAAGGCGGCACGTCGTTGAAGCTCTTCCCGTCGTAGCGGGCTACCCAGGAGAGCAGGAACGCGTGGGCTTCCACGGGTAGGCGGGTGTCGTCGTCCCCGGCATCGAACCACGCCTCGATGCGCCAGTTGTGGGCGTGCGCCGGCTCCAGCGTGCCGCGGGCGTCGATGCGGATCCGGTGGGTTGCGGGAAACGACGAGCGGACGGAGAAGCGCATATGAGATACCGGGCGGGAACGAATCGATCAGGGAACATGGTAACGCACCCCGCGGCGCCGCCGGACGCTCCCGGGGAGCCGGCGGCGCCAGACGCCCCCGGAGTGCCGGCGGCGCCCTGCTAAACTGTCATTTGCACGCAGGCACCACTCAAGGCGGAACATGGCCAACACGCCACACCCCGGACAGGCGACGTCGAGGCTGACCGAGGGCGCAACGGGCAACTGGACGCTGCCCAACGCGCTCACGGTTCTGCGTATCTTCCTCGTTCCGCTGCTGGTTGTCTTTCTGCTCACCGAGTACACCCTGGTCGGGCTCTCGGTGTTCATTTTCGCGTCGCTCACCGATTGGTTCGATGGCTACCTGGCTCGCCGCCGGCAGCAGATCACCACCCTGGGACAGCTGCTCGACCCGATAGCCGACAAGCTTCTCGTTTCGGCGGCCTTCATCTCGTTGGTCGAGTTGGGACTGGCGCCCGCGTGGATGGTGGTAATCATCATCGGTCGGGAGATCGCCATCAGCGGCTTGCGGACGATCGCGGCCGACCGGGGGGTGTCCATTCCGGCGTCTTCGCTCGGCAAGTACAAGACGACGGTGCAGATGGTGACCGTCGTCCTGCTGATTCTCGGCCCCCGCTTTCTCGGCGAGTACTTCTTCATCGGCGAGATCGGCCTGTGGTTGGTCGTGATCCTCTCCTTGCTCTCCGCCGGCCAGTATTTCGTCAACTCCTGGCGTCGCCTCGGCTTGTCCGGAGACGAGCCGCGGTGAGCCCGATTCTCGGACATTTTCGTCGCTCGGTCTTGACCGGCATCCTGATCATTCTGCCCACGGTGGTGACGATCTGGCTGGTGGCACTGCTGTTGCGACCGATCAACCGCTTCGCCACGCCAGCGGTCATGGGCTTGATCCGCGCGGCCGGGCTCGGTGCGCTGCTGGATGTGCCGGGGGCTACGGCGGCAGCAAGCTTCATCGGCGTCGTGCTGACCCTCTTTGCCATCTATCTGGTCGGGCTCCTGGGCGGCAATTTCATCGGCCGGCGCCTGGTCAAGAAGATGGACGAGCTGGCGCTGAGTATTCCGCTGGTCAAGAGCGTGTACGGCTCGGCGCGGCAGCTGATCGAGACGTTCTACAGCACCACCGAGCAGACGTTCGAGTCGGTGGTTCTGGTGGAGTACCCCCGCAAGGGCATCTACACCGTCGGTCTGGTGACCGCACCGACGGTCGGGGAGCTGCAGCAGCGGACGCCGGGAGAGACCGTCAACGTCTTCGTGCCGACGACGCCGAACCCGACCTCCGGCGTGCTGGTGCTGTCGCGCCGCGACGAGCTGACCTTCCTGGAGATGAGCGTCGAGGAAGCGTTGCGTTTCGTCGTCAGCGGCGGAATCGTTGCCCCCGGTCGGATCCAGGGGGGAATGCAGCGCCTGTCCAGCTGAGCGTCAATCGACGAGCGGCTCGCCTGCCTTGGCGCCGTCGGCGAGGCGGTCGAGGAGCCGGGCGTAGATCTCAGTGGCAACCTCGGCGTAGGGAGCGCCGTCGAGCGGCACCCGGCCACCGGCCATGGTGCCGTGCCCGCCGGCACGACCCAGCCCTGCCACGACACGACGGATCAGTTCACCTGCGTGCGCGTCTTCTTCGGCGGAGCGCACCGAAAGCACCAGGTCGTCCTCGTGGTGCCCCATGCACGCGGCCCAGTCGGCGCCCTCGAGCCGGAGAAGGAAATCGGCCATCTCGGCCACCATGTCGGGGCTGTCGACCTCCTGCAGGTCGCTGAGGACCGTCCGGCCGTGAACCTGGGCGTTGCCGACGGCGAGCCGGAAGGCGCGAAAGTAGCTGCGCGGAACGCGGGCCCGCTGGATGCGCGCCACGGCTGCCTTGTCGGCGCGTGGCAGCAGGCTGAGGTACGCCTCGCGGTCGGCGTAGCCGGCCTCGCGGCCGAGCTCCTGGGTCTCGGACTTGATGGCGTAGAACAGGGCCGTGAGGATGTTCTCGGGCAACGGCACGCCGGAAGCATGGGCGTACTCGTAGACGATTGTCGCGGTAGCCCCGTAGCCCTCGCGCAGATCGAAGAACGTGACGTTTTCGAGCTCCCCGCGCCCGTGGTGATGGTCGATCACCGCTGCAGCATGGCCGCCGGCGGGAAAAGAGTTGTTGCCGAAGTCCGGCTGCGTGTCGACCAGAGCGATGGCGTCGAAGTTCTCCAGGTCGGTGGGCTCGACGCGAATCGGGTCGAGGTCGAGCTCGCGGATCATGGCGCGGTTCTCCGCCCGGCCAACCATACCGCCGTAACCGACCACGCACTCCGGCACGCCGAGGTGCTCGAGAATGGCGCTGAGAGCGAAGGCGCTCGCCAGGGCGTCAGGGTCGGGATTGTCGTGCGCCAGGGTCAGGACGCGCTCGGCGCCGTTGAAGGCGGCGCGAAGCTTCTCGACGCGTTCCTTCGGGTCGGTCGGCGCCTGATTCGAGCTCAACGCTCCAGCCAGTCGACCAGAAGCCGCACGCCGAAGCCCGTCCCCCCCTTGGGGCGGTAGGGCTTCGCCTTGTCGATGAACGCGGTTCCGGCGATGTCGAGGTGCGCCCAAGGGGTATCACCAACGAAGCGCTTCAGAAACATGCCGGCGGTGACGACACCGGCCTCGCGGCCGGCGGAGTTACGCACGTTGGCGACGTCGCTGTCGACCATCAGGTCGTAGTCCTTCCACGCGGGCAGGCGCCACAGGCGCTCGCCGGTCGCCTCTCCGGACGCGATGAGGGCGTCGCACAGCTCATCGTCGCTCCCCATCAACCCCGCGGCGTGGGTACCGAGGGCGACGACGCACGCACCGGTGAGCGTCGCCAGGTCGACCATGCAACGGGGCTCGAAACGCTTGCGAGCGTAGGCGAGGGCGTCGGCCAGCACGACGCGCCCCTCGGCGTCGGTGTTGAGTACTTCGATCGTCGTGCCGTCGTAGGCGCGAATGATGTCGCTCGGCCGATAGGCGTTCGAGCTCGGCATGTTCTCCGCCAACGGCGTTACCCCGACAACCCAGCGGTCGGCACGGTTTGCCGCCAGCGACCGCATGGCGCCGAAGACCGCCGCGGCGCCCGACATGTCACCTTTCATGTTGGCCATCTTGGCCGGCGGCTTGAGGGAGATGCCGCCGGTGTCGAACGTAATGCCCTTGCCGACGACCACGGTGGGGGGGCCTTCTGCGCCGTCGGGACGATGCTCCAGGATGACCAGACGGGGTGGAACCGAAGAGCCGGTGCCGACAGCCAGCAGAGCGTTGAGGCCGATCTCCTGCGCCTGCTCCTCGTCGATGACCTCGTGTCGCAGGCCGAACTCTTCGGCCATCGCAACGGCCCGTGCGGCCAGAGCGACGGGCCGCTTCTCGTTGCTGGGTGTATTGATCAGGTCGCGTGCCCAGCAGGTCGCCTCGGCGACGTTCCGGGCCCGCTCGACGGCGTCACCGACGTCGATGTTTGCCGCGATCTGCAGCTCGTCGAGCTCGACACGCTCGGGCGGAGCGGGCTTGAACTCCCCGTAGCGGTAGGCGCCCAGGACAACGGCTTCCGTGGCGGCGGCGGCCAGTGTGGGCGCGTCGGCGGCCGAGAGCTCGGGGACCGGGACACCGATGCGCCGGTTGCCGCGGGCTCGCGCGGTAGCTGCCGCGGCGGCCACGGCGTGTCTCCAGCTTTCCAGGTCGATGTCGGCAGGTCGGCCGAGGCCGACGAGGATGAGCTCTGCCGCGCGACCTCCCGTGGCAGAGAGCGCCAGTGTCTGGCCCGTCTTTCCGTGGAAGCCGTCTCCCGCAATGGCGGCAGAGACGACGCCGCCGAAAGCGGCATCGACGGCTTCCCATGGTGTCGGTTTCTCTGCCCCCTGGGGGATTGCGAGGATGAGCGCCTCGGTCTCGAGCTCGGCGGCGGGCGCTTTCGTCGTGGTGATGTTCATGCGGAGTTCCGATCGATGCGAGGCACGGTGACGCCCGTCTGCGCCTGGTACTTCCCCTTGCGGTCTGCGTAGGAGGTTTCACACGGCTCGTCGCTCTCGAAGAACAACAGCTGCGCGATGCCCTCGTTGGCGTAGATTTTTGCCGGCAGGGGCGTTGTGTTGGAAATCTCGAGGGTCAGGTGTCCCTCCCACTCGGGCTCCAGCGGTGTCACGTTCGTGATGATGCCGCAACGGGCGTAGGTGGACTTGCCGACACAGATCACCAGCGTCGACCGCGGAATGCGGAAATACTCCATCGAGCGCGCCAGGGCGAAAGAATTCGGCGGAATGATGCAGACGTCGCCCTTGATGTCGACGAACGAGTGGGGGTCGAAGGCCTTCGGGTCGACGACGCTGGTGTTCAAGTTGGTGAACAGCTTGAACTCGTCGGCGATGCGGATGTCGTAGCCGTACGACGAGACGCCGTACGAAACGATGCCGCTGCTGACCTGGCCCTCCTCGAACGGGTCGATCATGCGCTCCTCGAGCGCCATCTTGCGGATCCAGTGGTCGGGTTTGATGCTCAAAGGTCGTTTCTCCGGGTTCGGAGCTTTCTCTGTAGGTAACTCCGATTCAATTTGCGTCGCGATGCACCGCCGCGGCAGCGCGCATCGCCTCGAGCCACTCCATGGGCACGGCGTGCGTGCCGAGCCGGGTCCGGCCGCTTCCGGGGCCGTGGAAGTCCGATCCGCTCGAAGGCAGAAGCCCCGTATCCTCGACCAGCCTGCCGAGCTTACGCCGCGCCGCGGCGCTGTGCTTCGGGTGGTCGATCTCGAACCCGTCCAGCCCCAGCTCCATCAGCCTTCGAATACTCGTGTTGCTTACCCGGCTGCTCGCCGGATGTGCAAGTATCGCAATTCCGCCGGCCCGGTGCACGACACCGATCACCTCTTCGGCGTCGAGCGTCGGTTTAGGTGCAAAAGCGGGCCGGCCGACGCCGATGTAGCGCCTGAAGGCGTCGTCCAGGTCGGTGGCGGCGCCTCGCCGCACCAGTGCGTGGGCGATGTGGGGCCGGCCGATGCTGCCGCCGGCGGCGGCGTCCTCGACGGAATCGAAATCGACCTCGACGCCGAGCCGGTTCAGGCGGTCGACGATCTCGATGGCGCGTTGGCGACGGAAATCGCGCGAGCGCAACGTCGATGCCACCAGCTCATCGTGCTGCTCATCGATGAAGAGTCCGAGCACGTGTACTTCGTGGGCGTTGAGATTGGTCGAGAATTCGATGCCCGGAATCAGCTCGAGGTCGGTTCCCTCGGCGGCTGCTCGGGCGACCGGGACGCCGTCGACGATGTCGTGATCGGTGACGGCGAGAGCGGTGAGGCGGACGCGGAGTGCTTCGGCGACGAGCTCGGCCGGTGTCAAGACGCCGTCCGAGAAAGTCGTATGCGCGTGAAGCTCGGCCTTGGGCTGGGTTACCTCGGAGATGGGGACCTCCGCTCGGTTCGCAGTGGTTGGCAGGAGCTGCGGAAGAAAGGGCCGTCCTGCTCGGCCTCGACGGTCTGGCTGCCGGCGTCGTTGCGGGGCAGCGGAGAGACTCGTCCACCGCCGGCTTCCAGGGGGCCTATAATAGCGTGGAGAGCGCCGCCGGGTCCCGTCACGGGGCCATTCTTGGCGGAAGGCAGTTTCCCAGGACCGTCACGACACCCGGAGGCCCCTTGGAGTTCGTCATCAGCGAGGAACAGAGACTGGTCGCCGAGACGGTGGGTGACTTCGCTCGCGACGTGATTCTCCCGAATGTGCGGGATTGGGACGAGGCACAAGCGTTCCCCGACGAGGTCATGCGGCAGATCGGCGAGCTCGGCTTTCTCGGCGGATTCGTGCCCGAGGAGTACGGCGGCGCCGGCTTGAATACGGTCGAATACGCCACGGTGATCGAGGAAATGGCCCGCGTCGACCCCTCGGTGACCTTGAGCGTCGCAGCCCACAACTCGCTGTGCACGGGCCACGTCCTCCTGGCGGGCAGTGAAGAGCAGAAGCGACTGTATCTCCCGAAGCTCGCCACCGGCGATTGGATCGGCGCCTGGGGTCTTACCGAGCCCCAGGCCGGCTCCGACGCGGCCGGCACCCGCACTACCGCGGAGTGGGACGAATCCGTCGGACGCTGGGTGCTGAACGGCAGCAAGACCTTCAACACCAACGGGGCACGTGCGCGCCTGGCGGTGGTGCACGCCGTGACCAGCCCCGAGAAAGGCAATCGCGGAATCACCGCGTTCGCGGTCGAGAGCGACACCCCGGGGTTCCGCGTCGGCAGAAAAGAAGACAAGCTCGGGTGCCGCGCCAGCGACACCGTCGAGCTCATCTTGGAGAACGTCTCGCTGGAGCCCGACGCCATACTGGGAAATCAGGATGAGGGCTTCGTCGACGCGCTGCGCGTTCTCGACGCCGGGCGGATCAGCATCGCGTCTCTCTCGGTCGGCCTGGCGCAAGGGGCGTTGGACGCCTGCCTCGGATACGTCCGCGAGCGGCATCAGTTCGACCGACCGATCGGGACGTTCCCGGCGATCCAGGCGAAGCTCGTTACCATGGCGAGCCAGGTGCGGGCGGCTCGCTGCATGGTCTGGCGGGCGGCCGCCATGAAAGACGCCGGTGAGGACTTCAAGCAGGCGGCGTCGATGGCGAAGCTGTACGCCAGCGAGGCCGCCGTAAGAGCGGCGGAACAGGCGGTTCAGGTCTTCGGTGGCTACGGCTTCGTCAAGGACTATCCGGTGGAGAAGCTCTACCGCGACTCCAAGGTGTGCACGATCGGCGAGGGTACTTCAGAGATCCAGCGACTGGTCATTTCCCGCGAGCTACTGCGTGGCTGATCCGGAGCGCGGTCCCGGAGCGGAGGCCGCCCCGGCGGAGATCGTCGAGCGGATCGCCGCGGGCGACCGCAGGGCCCTGGCGCGGGCCATCAGCGCGGTCGAAAACGGCACCGAAGCGAGTGAGGACTTCGTCCGTGAAGCTTTCCCGCGCGTCGGCTCCGCTCCGATCGTCGGGATCACCGGCCCCAGCGGGGCGGGGAAATCGACACTGGTGGACGCCCTGACGAAGGCGTACCGGGACGACGACGTCAGCGTCGGCGTCCTGGCCGTCGATCCGACCAGCCCGTTCACGGGCGGCGCTCTGCTCGGCGACCGCGTGCGCATGCAACGCCACAGTCAGGACAGCGGCGTCTACGTTCGCAGCATGGCGACTCGCGGTGCGATGGGCGGGCTCGCAGCGGCGGTCTACGACACGCTGGTTTTGCTGGCCGTTGCCGGCTTCGATCGCCTGTTGGTAGAGACAGTGGGCGTCGGTCAGGACGAGGTCGACGTGGCGGGTGTTGCCGATACGACCTGCGTCGTGCTCACACCGGTGGGCGGCGACGAGATCCAGGCGATCAAGGCGGGCATCATGGAAATCGCCGACATCTTCGTATTGAACAAGTCGGACATGCCGGGCGCCGACCGGGCGGAGGCTCAGTTGCACGCCTGGGTGACCCGCGTTGCGGACGACGAATGGTCGCCGCCGATCGTGCGGACGGTCGCGGCGCAGGGCGAGGGTGTCGGGAAGCTCGCCGAAGCCATCGGCGAGCACGAGAGCTGGTACCGCAGCAGCGGGCGGGCGGAAGCCAAACGGCGCACGCTGGCGAAGATGCGCCTGCGAACGCTTCTGCGAGAGCGCCTCCTCGCCGTCGCGCGCAGCCGCGGGTTCGACATCGCGGCGGAGGATCGGCTGATCGACGCCATCGCCGGCGGCGAGCTGGATCCGCATTCGGCGGCAGAGCAGGTTGTTGCCGAGGTGCTCGGAGAATGAGCGCCGTCCCGCCGGGTCCGATCGACCACGTAGGCATTGCCGTGCGAGATCTCGACCGCTCGTGCCGGACGTACCGCGAGCTTCTGGGCGCGGAGGTCGAGTCGCGCGAGGTGGTGTCAGGGCAGGGGGTCGAAGTGGTGTTTCTGCGGCTTCCCGGCGAAACCCGGATCGAGCTGGTTTCGCCGCTGGGCGAGTCGAGCCCGGTGGCGCGCTTCCTCGAGAAGCGAGGAGAGGGGATCCACCACATCTGCGTCGTCGTCGACGACATCGACGCCGTCCTGTCGAGCCTTTCCGACTCCGACGTTCCGATGGTCGACGAGGTTGCGCGGACCGGCGCCGCCGGAGCGCGCATCGCCTTCCTGCACCCGCGGGCGCTCGACGGCGTCCTTCTCGAGCTCAAGGAAAAGCGGAAGGACTAGCCGGCGTCGAGCCTCCTGGACGATACCGCCGCATCGCCTGCGTCTGCTCTCCTTGGCCTCACCGCAGATGGCTCCCGCGAGTGTCAACTTACTTCCCGCACAGGACACTAGCCCGACGCCCACGCGTTCAACACGGCCTGCTGGCCGCCGACTGTCAGCGCGCGCGCTGGGGTTGGAGGAACGCCACGGTTCCGTCGCCGTTGACGACGGCGACCCCCGGAGGACCGACGCCGGCCGGCACGGACAGGTCGGGGCGACCGACCGTGTTCGGCTGCCGCACCACTACCCTCGTAGCGCCGGCGTTCGGCCGCTCTGCTCGGGTGGGGCCGCGGACGGCCAGCCACGGCCCGTACAACGCTCCCACCACGACCCAGGGATCGTAGCTGGCCAGGTCGAGGTAGTTGCGCGACGACAGGTCGACCGACAAGTTCCCCATCAGCGTGCCGTTGCCCGCCTTCAAGGCGTGCAGACGGGCGTCGAAGGCCGCTACCCAGACGAGGTCCTGTGCAACGGCCGGCGCGCCCTCGATCGCCGTGCCCAGGTTGCGGGTCCACAACGGGCGCCCGTCGGCCACCCGGAAGGCGAAGAGTCCCCGCTCGCTGGTGGCGACGAACGCTCGGTCGCCGCCCACCGCGACGCCGCTGATCGTGTCGCCGACATCCTGCTGCCAGCGGTCCGATCCGTCATCGAGGTCGAGTGCGGCGAGCGATCCGGTCGACGTCGTCGCCAGGGCCAGCCCGTGGCCGGGGGCCAGAGCGACGCTCTCGATGCCTTCGATGGTCGTGTGCCAGGAGGACGCGCCGAGGCGCCCGACGCCGTGCTCATCGACATACAGGAGAATGCCGCCAAGAGCGCTCAGCTGCGTGATGGGGGCGTCGACGGCTGCCTGCTCGATCAGTCGACTATCGCTCCCCAGCCACCAGACGCGCGCCCGGGCTCCGGCCGTGGCGACGACGGCCTGGTCGCCCACGGCGACCGGGGCGGCGGTGATATCGGCTTCGAGCACGACCGCCGGCCAGCGGGAGCGTCCGTCGGCGACGTTCCAAGCGGCGAGCCGGTCGCCCTGGGCCAAATAGACGGCGTTCTCTCCTACGGCGGGCCGAAACGTCAGCGGTGTTTCCGGTGTGCGGCGCCAGGACTCCGTCAGACGGGCCGGGGCCCGCTCGCTCTCGTCGACGCTCGCGGCGATCGAGGCGAGGGGATCACTGTCGGGGGGCACCCCGCCGCAGCCGACGGCGAGCGGAACCAACGCCAGTGCGACGATGGAATATCGCATTGCTGCTCGCGCGAACCGACTGTTACTCTCGATCCCGGGCTCCACCACCTGCTTGTCCACTGATTCCACCCTCATCGTTGATCCATGCCTACTCTAGTGCATCCACCCCGACGGGGCTCTCCGATCCGCCAGAAGTACGACGACGTGCGACGGGCCATCGGCTCGGTCGACTCGGCTCTTGTCGCCTTCTCGGGCGGCGTCGACAGCGCTCTGGTTGCTTGCATTGCCCACCTGGAGCTCGGCGATCGAAGCGTCGCGGTGACCGCGGATAGCGCCGCTGTGCCGCGAAGTCAGATCAAGGACGCCCGCGCCTTCGCCGCGGAGCTCGGCCTCGCCCACGAAGTCATTGCGACGGCCGAGCTCGACGATCCGGGATATCGCGAGAACGCCGCCAACCGTTGCTTCTTCTGCAAGTCCGAACTCTACGGCAAGCTGCGCGATTTGGCACGCCGCCGGGGGATGGCCGTGGTCCTGGACGGAACGAACGCCGAGGATGCGGTCGATTTCCGTCCGGGTATCGCTGCCGGCGAGCAGCAGGGTGTCATCAGCCCGCTGCGGGACGCCGGCTTCGACAAGCGCGACGTACGCGAGCTGTCGCATGCCCTCGGACTTCCGACCTGGGACAAGCCGGCGGCCGCCTGCCTGTCGTCGCGCGTCGCCTACGGGCTCGAGGTCACCGAAGACGTCCTCGGTCGCATCGAGGCGGGCGAAGAGGCCCTCCGCACGCTGGGATTCCTGCAGTTCCGCGTTCGTCACCATGGCTCGACCGTCCGCATCGAGATCGACCCTGCCGAACTTCCGCGTGCCCTCGACGAGAAGATGACGGCGAGCTTCGTCGAGATCTTCAAGGACCTCGGCTACACGTTCGTCACCCTCGACCTCGAGGGTTACCGAACCGGCAGCCTCAACGGCGAGCTGGCGCAAGACTGACTCCGCGAGCCGCGGACTACTGCTCTCCCCACCGCAGCTTCGTCCGCAGCACCTCGAAGTAGGATCGCTTCCCGGTGAGCAACAGCTCGAAGCGATGCGGGCTCCGCTCGATCGCGACGACTTCCCCCGGGTGGATCGCAATTCCTTCCTGGCCGTCCAGCGTCAGAACGATGTCGAGCGCCTCCGAGAGAAGGCGGACGCGAATACGTGCCTCGCCGGGGAGCACGAGCGGGCGGTCGGCGAGCGAGTGAGGGCTGATGGGGGACAGAACGATGGCCTCGACTTCGGGGGAGACGATGGGCCCGCCGGCGGCGAGCGAATAGGCGGTGGAGCCCGTGGGGGTGGCGGCGATCAGGCCGTCGGCACGATAGCGGGAGACGAAGGCATCGTCGATCGTCACTTGCAGGCGGACGATGCGGGCGAGAGCCGTCTTGTTCACCACGGCGTCGTTCAGGACGTCGCGCACACGGTTTGGGTCGGCTGCTCCGTCCTCAGTCTCGACGCTGGCGCGAAGCATCATGCGGCTGCTGCGCTCGTAGCGGCCGGCGATCAGATCGTCGATGGCGCGCTCGCTCTCTTCCCGAACCGTCGAGGTCAGAAAGCCCAGGCTGCCGTAGTTGATGCCCATTACCGGGACCCCGGCCGCGGCGGCGCTGCGGGCGACCGACAGCAGCGTGCCGTCGCCCCCGAGAACGACGATGACGTCGACGGTGTTCGCCAGATCGCCGCGTTCGAGGCCGCGAACCTCGCCGTTCATCAGTCCGGCAGCAGATTGGTCGCAGGCCACCTCGCAGCCGTGCGTGGTCAGCCGGTCGGCGATCCGGCGCAGGTCGGTGGAGATGTCCTCTTCGTGTCCCTTGGCGACCAGGCCGACACGGCGGAACGCGGTGCTCTCGGGAACGTCGTTCATCGGGTCTCCTCAGCCTTCCGGGATGTCGATTGCCGCAGTGTCGAGGCTAGCAAACTCCGGTCCCGCGGGGGGACGAGACAGCTGCAGAAAACATTCCCAGTTGCCGGCCGGGCCGCGTATCGGGCTGGGGATCGCGCGCAGGATACCCCAGGAGCAGGCCACCGCGGCGGCTGCCACCTGATGCAGAGCCTCCTCGCGCGCCCGCGACGAGGTCACAACGCCGCCGGTACCGACTTGCTCCGGGCCGCACTCGAACTGCGGCTTTACCAGAACCAGCGCATCGGCCGCCTCGGCGCATACGTCGGTCGCGGCCGGAAGCACTTTGGCTGCGCTGATGAACGCGACGTCGATGACCAGCAGCGTCGGCGGGCAGACGCCGGCCGGCAGATCGGCCGGGGTGAGATAGCGTGCGTTGACCCGTTCGAGCACATGGACGCGTCGGTCGCTCCGTAATCGGTAGTCGAGCTGGCCGTAGCCGACGTCGACGGCGACCACGCAGGCCGCTCCGGCTTGCAGCAGGCAATCCGTGAATCCTCCGGTGGAGGCGCCGATGTCGATGCATGTCCGACCCGCCACGTCGAGGCCGGCGACGCTCAACGCGGTATCGAGCTTGTCGCCGCCCCGGCTGACGAAGCGAGGTGGCGTCGCGACTTCGATCGCGACACCCGCGTCGACCAGGGTGCCGGGCTTGGACGCCGTGTGCCCGGCGACGCGGACCTGCCCCGCCATGATCAGGGCTCTTGCCCGGCTACGCGTGGGGGCGAGCTCGCGCTCGACCAGAGCCTGGTCGAGGCGCCGGCGTGCCGAGGTCACCGGCCGCGATCGATGACGAAATCGGCAATCGCCCGAAGCGGATGTGCGGCCTCGCCCAGCGGAGCGATGCTCTCGTGTGCCACCCGCCGAAGGCCCTCGGCCGTGGCCCGCGCCTCGTCCATTCCGAGCAAGGCGGGGTAGGTCGGCTTGCCCCGATCGGCGTCGACACCGGGCGTCTTCCCCAGCGATTCGACCGAGCCCTCCACATCCAGGATGTCGTCCACGATTTGGAACGCCAAGCCGATCGCCTTGCCGTAGGCCCCGAGGCGCTCGAGCTCGTCGGCGCCGGCGGCGGCGAGCAAGCCGCCGATGCGGACGCAGGCGGCAAGAAGAGCACCCGTCTTGGCCGCATGCATCGTTTCGAGCGCGGCGCGGTCGAGCTGGTTGCCTTCGGCCTCGACGTCGAGCCATTGGCCACCGGCCATACCGAAACTGCCGGCGGCGGAGCCGAGCTCCGATATCGCGGCCGTCCAGGCCGATGGGGCGTCCGACGCCCGCGCCGCCTCCGCCATGACAGTGAAGGCCAGCGTTTGAAGCGCGTCGCCGGCCAGGATCGCCTGAGCCTCGCCGAACACCACGTGGTTCGTCGGCACACCGCGGCGCAGGTCGTCGTCGTCGAACGCCGGCAGGTCGTCATGGATGAGCGAATAGGTGTGCAGCAGCTCGACGGCGCAAGCAGCCGGAAGCAGGGCGTCGAAGTCACCGCCGCAGGCGCGGCCGGCGGCGAGCACGAGAATCGGCCGGAGGCGCTTGCCGCCGGCGAAGACCGAATAGCGCATCGAGGCGTGTAGCCCGGCGGGCGGCTCGCTGTCCGGCGGCAGCACGCTCTCCAAGGCGTCGTCGATGCGGGCGCGGTAGCCGGCAAAGAGCACCTCGGCCGAGGCAGTCGGGGGCACTTCCGACGGGGATTCCGGGCTATCCATTCTCGGGGTCGTCCGCCAGCATCGGTGCGGGTCCGACCGAGAGCGTGCCGTCGAGGGTCTCGGAGAGTTGTTCGATCCGCTGTTCCATTCCGTCGAGGCGGCCGCGACAGAAGGCGAACAGGTGCACCGCGGCCTCGTAGACCTCCAGGGCCTTCTCCAGCGGCACGTCGCCCTCTTCGAGCTGCGCCGCCAACTCTTCGAGCTTGTCGAGCGCGGCGTCGAAGGTGAGGTCCTCGTCGCCGAAGGCGAGCGTCTCTTGATCGGTCTGCGTGTCTTCAGGCTTGCTCATCGGTTCGGGATTTTCTCACACTCCGCGCCCCTCCGTGCCCTCGCGGACAGCGTCCACGGTGCAATCGATCACGTCGCGGGCAAGGCGCACGCGGACTGCCTCACCCGGAGCGACGTCGGCGCCTCGGCGGACGATCCGGTCGTCCTCGGCCCGCTCGCAAATCGAATAACCGCGGCCGAGGACGGCAAGCGGGCTGAGCGCATCGATACGGGCGACCGCAGCCTGCAGGCGTGCCTTGCGGTCGGCGAGGACGGTTTTCGCGGCGTTCTCCACCCTGCGTGCGGCGTTGTCCGCCCGCTGCCGGCGTCGCAGAGCCAGTGCCGCCGGGTTCCGTGCGCTCAGCAACCGCGCCGCCCCGTCCAGGGTCTGGCGGTGCCTGGCAAGGCGACGATCGATCTGTCGCCGCAACGGTGCGAAGGTGTCGTCCAGTCGCTGCCGATAAACCTGGAGGAGTCGAGCGGGTTGGCGGAGGTTGCGCTGCAGCCGCGGTTCCTGCAGGCGCGAACGGCTCCGGAGCAGGCGTTGGGCGATCTCCGCTTCCGTCCGGCGCCAGGCACTGTCGAGCCGTGCCACGAGGGTCTTGCGGCTGGCCGCGACCAGTTCCGCCGCCGCCGTCGGGGTCGCCGACAGGCGGTCGGCGACGAAGTCTGCGATGGTCTGGTCGATCTCGTGGCCGACCGCCGAAACGACAGGAATCGCGGAAGCGGCGATGGCGCGGGCGACAGGCTCCTCGTTGAAGGCCCACAGGTCCTCGCGCGAGCCACCCCCACGACCGACGATGATCACGTCGGCTTCGCCATTAGCGTTGAGGCGCTCGATCGCCGCGACGATCTGTTCGGCAGCCCCCGCTCCCTGGACGCGGGCAGGGGAGAGGACGGCGCGAATCGGTACCTGGTTGTTGTGCCAGACGCGGCACATGTCGCGCCACGCCGCGCCGGTAGGGGAGGTGACCACGCCGATGGTCGTCGGCAGAAGAGGGAGAGGCCGCTTTCGGTCGGCATCGAAGAGGCCCTCCTCTGCGAGCCGGGCCCGGAGCTGCTCGAAGGCAAGTTGCATCGCCCCCCAGCCGACCGGCTCGAGCATCTCGGCGACAATCTGGAATTTCCCGCGCACCGGATAGATCGTCACCTCGCCGCCGACGATGATCTCCATCCCGGCTTCCACCTCGAACGGAACCTGGCTGTTCGCGCGGCTGAACATCGCCACCGGCACCAGGGCATGCTCGTCCTTGAGGTCGAAATACCAATGTCCGCTCGAGGGTGCGGAGAACCCACTGATCTCACCGCGCACCCAGACGAAAGGCATGGCGTCGACCAGGAGATCGCGAGACATACCGACGAATCGGCTTACCGACCAGATCTCGCGCGTATCCTCTCCGGCGGAACTCACGTGTCGAAGATACGTCCGGCTACGTCGTGATCCTCGCCCTGGCGGGTGTGCAGTGGGCCGGGTGGATCGAGGAACGCCTCGATCGCGGTCGCCCGACCGGTGTCGACATCGACATCGACGACGGCGCCGGCGACACGAGCATTGCTGTTGGCGACCTGGAAGCGGGTCGGTCGAGCCGTGAGGAAACGATTGAGAGCCAGGTCCGGGCGGGTTCCGATGACGGAATCGTACGGGCCGGTCATGCCCACGTCCGTGCAGTAGGCCGTCCCCGCCGGCAGCAGGCGGGCGTCGGCCGTCGGGACGTGGGTATGGGTGCCGAGCACGGCGCTCACCCGGCCGTCGGCGTACCATCCCATGCCGAGCTTCTCGGACGTCGCTTCGGCGTGGAAATCCACCAACACGACCGCGCTCGGATCGGCGATCTCGGCGAGGATCTCGTCGAGGGCGCGAAACGGGCAATCGATCGGCGGCATGAACACGCGCCCCTGCAAATTGACGACGATGACGGCCCTGCCGTTGCGGCCGCGGCCGTGGAATACGCCGGTGCCCGGGCTTCCGGGCGGGTAGTTGCTCGGCCTGAGGAGGCGGGGCTCGTTGTCCAGGTAGGTGTCGATGCCGCGCTGTGCCCAGATGTGGTTCCCGGTGGTCAGCACGTCGACGCCCATGGCGAGCAGGTCGTCGGCCAGCGTCGGGGTGATGCCGCGGCCGGCAGCGATGTTCTCCGCGTTGACGATGGTGAAGTCGACATCGCGGCTTGCCTGTATGTCCCCGAGGCGGGCCTCGAGAACACGCCGGCCGGGTTTGCCGACAACGTCGCCGATGAACAGCAGCCTCATCGAGCGAACCCGACGGCGCGGGTCTCTCGAATCACGGTGACCTTGATTTCCCCCGGGTACTGGACCTCTTTCTCGATCCGCTTGGCGATGTCCTTCGACAGCCAGACCGCTTCGTTGTCGCTGACCTGGTCGGATTCGACGATGATGCGCAGCTCGCGGCCGGCTTGGATGGCGTACGCCTTGGAGACGCCGTTGAAGGCGTCGGCGATCTCCTCGAGCTTTTGCAGCCGCTTGACGTACGTTTCGAGCATGTCCCGGCGGGCGCCGGGACGCGCCGCGGACAGCGCGTCGGCCGCTTGCACCAGCACGGCCTCCACCGTCTTCGGCTCGACGTCGAAGTGATGCGCCTCCATCCCGTGGATTACCGATTCCGCTTCTCCATACCGCCGCAAGAGGTCGATACCGATCGTCAGGTGGGTCCCCTCGACCTCGTGGTCGATGGCTTTGCCGATGTCGTGCAAAAGACCGGCCCGTCGAGCGACCTGCGGGTCGGCACCGATCTCGGCGGCGAGGATGCCGGCGATGGTTGCCACTTCGATGGAGTGCTTGAGCACGTTCTGTCCGTACGAGGTGCGGAAACGCAGCGTGCCCAGCAGCCGGATGAGCTCGTCGTGCAGGCCGTGTATCCCGAGGTCGTGCGCCGCATCGGTTCCGTCCTGACGGATCTGCTCGTCGATGTCCGCCCGGATGCGCTCGACGACCTCCTCGATCCTGGCCGGGTGAATGCGCCCGTCGCTGACGAGCTGCTCGAGGGCCAGCCGCGCGACCTCCCTCCGGAGAGGGTCGAAGGTGGAGATCAGTACCGCCTCGGGTGTGTCGTCGACGATCAGGTTGACGCCGGTGATCATCTCGAATGCGCGAATGTTGCGCCCTTCGCGGCCGATGACCCGCCCTTTCATGTCGTCCGAGGGGAGCTCCACGACCGATACGGTGTGCTCGGCGACATGATTGCTCGCCGCCCGCTGGATCGCCAGGGCGATGACTTGCTCCGCCTTCTTGCGAGCCGTCGCCTTGGCGTCCGACTCGATGCGTCGGACCAGCGAGGCAGCTTCCTCGCGGGCGTCCCGCTGCATCATCTGCAACAGCGCGTGCCGCGCCTGTTCGGAAGTCTGCCCGGCAATCCTCTCCAGGCGGGCGACGGCGTCGGTGCGCTTCTGGTTGGCGTCCTTTTCGAGAAACTCCACCCGTTCGACCTTTCGGCGGAGCTCACGTTCGAGGCGTGAGAGCTCCTTCTCGCGGTCTTCGAAGGCGCTGGTCCGTCGCTCGAGCTTCTCCTCTCGCCGGGCGATGCGGCGCTCGAGCTTCGACAGCTCACGACGTCGATCGCGACTCTCGTCCTCGAACGCTTGGCGGGCGCGAAGGTGCTCTTCGCGTGCTTCGATCTTGGCCTCCTTGAGCAGGCCGTCGGCCTCTTTCTTGCTGTCGCGGGCCAGATCATCGACCTTCTGTTTCGCGTCGCTCAGCAAGCGATCAGCGAAGCGCCGTCGGGTCAGGAACCAGACGACGATGAGGATCGAGCCGCCGACGAGAACACCGAGTGCAACAGCGGTGGTCGTGGTGGTCGGCGAGATACCGGCTTGCGCCAGGAGGCCGAGGCCGAGGGTGCCGGTGATGCTGGTGCCGTGCATGATCACCCCCTGTCAGCCTCGGTCACGAGGGGGAGAAGGGGGGCGACACACGTAGCCGCCGAACCGGTCGCCGAAAGCGACGGGAGATGTTGCAGCGCGCAGCGGGGGGACGCGGACGCCTAGGCTAGCGAGCCCCCTCGGTGTAGAAACGGTATGAAGTCACCGTAACCATGCAATATTCGCGATCTGCTTGCTCTCGTCGTGGATTTGGTGCCGACGGTAAGGTTTTCGGCGTTGAAGAAGATCCGGAGCGTCGGCAACTTCCGGACCCGGTTCGAGTTCTTCTCCCTCCCGTTCATCGAGGGGCTATAGCTTTTGTTGGTCAGTTCACCGGCGAGCCGGTGCGTATCATTTCGGTCAGGTACTGACCCTAGTGTGCGGGAGCCGCGGCTGTTTTGCAACGATGAAGGCGGCCGAAGGCCCGTTTCAGCGTTGGCGGGCGTCGTGAGCCGTAGTCAACGCGCCGACGAGGGCTCGTTGGGCCGCGTCGATCTCGTCGGCAGTCAGGGTGCGATCGTCGGCGCGAAAGCCGAATCGCAGCGTCAGGCCGCGCGCGTCCGGGGGAATCTCTTCACCGACGTAGACCTCGACCAACGTCAGCGTCGCGAGCGGCAGCCCCTGATCCGCTGCCGTGGCGCGCGCAGTATCCCGCAGATCGCCGAATCGAACGTCTTGCGGCAAGACGAGCGCTACATCGCGGGTCCCACCCGGGAAGCGTGATATCGGCTGGTGGCGGGCAGTGGGATGTGGCTGCGCCAGGAGCTCCTCGATATCGAGCTCGGCGACCCAGACGTCCGCCTCGATGCCGAACGCCGCCGCCGCGGCCGGGTCCAACCTGCCGGCCCATCCGCTCGCCGCCGGGGAACCGTCGCCCCCGGCGTGCAGCAGCGCGGTTGCGGCCGGATCCAGTCCGGCGCGCTGGCCGGCGGCCCAGTGCCACCGCGGCCAGGCCATCTGGCGGCTGACATCTTCCACGGTTCCCTTCAGGTCGAAGAAATCCAACGGAGAGGATTGTCCGCTCCAGTGCGGCCGGTTGCGACGCCCGGTCATGGCGATACCCAGCCCCCAACGCTCGGTAATACCGTCGTCCGTCAGCGGGCCGCCGAATCGGCGTCCGAGCTCGAACAGCCGCAGGTCGGTTTGCCCATGGTTGATGTTGAAGGCCACGGCGTTGAGCAGGCCCGGAATCAGGTGCGCACGCAACACCGCGAAGCCCTCGGAGATCGGATTGCCGATGCGGACGAGCTCGTCGGTGTCGTCCAGGAACGGGCGCTGCTCGGACTCCGAGCTCAAGGAGCTCGACATCGCTTCGTAGCAGCCGGCGGCGGAAAGGCGGCGCTTGAGGCGCTGCTCGCCGAGAACCTCGGGGGTGCCGGCCTCCTCGGATGCCGGGATCACCGGTAAGGTTGCCGGCAGGCGATCGTACCCGACGTGCCGCCCGACTTCCTCGATCAGGTCCTCTTCACGGGTGACGTCGGGACGATAGGTCGGGACCTGGACCTCGAACCCGCCTTCCCGGGCCAAGACCCGGAAGCCCAACCGCTCGAGAATATCCTCGACATCCTCGGCCCCGACCTCGATCCCGAGGATTCCGGCGAGGCGCGCCGCACGCAGCTCGGTCGCTACCGGTTCCGGGAGCGGGCCCTTCTCGTCGATGGTTCCGGCGGCCAACTCGCCCCCGGCGAGCTCGATGATCAGGGTGGCGGCGCGATCGAGCGCCCGCAGCATGCCGTCACGCGCCGGGGTGCGCTCGAAGCGATGGCTTGCGTCGGTGTGCAGGTTGAGGCGCTGTGCCGTTGCCCGTACCGCAGCGGGATCGAACCACGCGCCTTCCAACAGGACGTTGGTCGAAAGATCGGAGATTGCCGTATCGTTCCCGCCCATGATTCCGGCCACGGCTACCGGACGTGCGTCGTCGGCGATAATCACGTCAGAGGTCGCCAACTCGCGCTCGACACCGTCGAGCGTCTCGAGAGATTCGCCCTCGCGGGCCCGGCGCACGACGATCCGGCGGCCCGACAGACGGTCGAAATCGAACGCATGCAGCGGGTGTCCGAGCTCCCAGAGGACGAAGTTGGTGATGTCGGCGACGTTGTTCAGTGGTCGCAGCCCGATGGCTTCGAGAAGCTTGACCATCCAGGGCGGCGAGGGGGCCACCCGGACGTCACGGATCAGACGGGCGGCGTAGCGGGGGCAGCCTTCCAGGTCTTCGATGGTGACCGAAGTCAGGTCCCCGATCGGTGTCGCGGCCTCGGGCGCGCTGGTATCCGGCTCGCCGAGGCTGGTGCGCAGCGCCGTAGCGATCTCCCGGGCGACGCCGAAGTGGTTCATTGCGTCGACCCGGTTCGAGGGGATGTCGAGGTCGAACACGGTGTCGTCGCCGGACGATCGGCTAGCGTCGACCACCATGCCGCAGCGCGTCAGGACCTCACCGAGCTCCTCGACGGAGCTCGGTGTGTCGACGTAGCGTGCCAGCCAATTGGCGGAGAAGAGCATGGCAGGTCAGACGGCGAACTGACGCAGGAAGCGGGCGTCGTTCTCGTAAAAGATGCGGATGTCCTGAATGCCGAATCGCAGTGCGGCGATGCGGTCGATCCCCATCCCGAAAGCGAATCCCTGCCAGACCTGCGGGTCGTAGCCGACCGCTTCGAGCACGTTCGGGTGGACCATGCCGCAGCCGAGCATCTCGATCCAGCCGTCGCCGGCATTGGCGTCCATCTCGGCCGAGGGCTCGGTGAACGGAAAATATCCGGGCCGCAGGCGGGTTTCGGTGTGGGGCCCGAACAGCGCTTTGGCGAAGTGATCGAGTGTCCCCTTGAGGTCGGCCATGGTGATGTTGCGGTCGATCACCAGACCCTCGCACTGGACGAACGAAGGCGTATGGGTGGCGTCCGGGGTATCGCGACGGTAGACCCGCCCGGGCACGATGATCGCCAGCGGCGGCTCCTGCTTCTGCATGGTGCGAATCTGCACCGGCGACGTATGCGTGCGGAGCAGCCAGTCGTCGTTCAGGTACAGCGTGTCCTGGATATCGCGCGCCGGGTGGTCGCGCGGGATATTGAGGGCCTCGAAGTTGTAGAAGTCGTGCTCGACCTCCGGGCCGCCCACCACCTTGTATCCCATGCGGGTGAATACGCTGACGATCTCCTCCAGTGCCAGCGTGATCGGGTGCAGGGAGCCACCCTCGTCGACGCGGCCCGGGAGGGTCACGTCGAGTTGCTCGGCGCCCTCGTCGGCTGTCGTCGAGAGACTGCCGCTCAGCTCGTCGAGGCGCGCCTCGATCGTGCTGCGGGCGTGGTTCGCCGCTCGCCCGACCTCGCCGCGCGACTCCTTGGCGACATTGCGCAGGCCGTCGAAGACGGCGGTGAGCCTGCCGCGCTTGCGACCTATGTAGCGGGCGCGGAGCTCGTCGAGACCGGGCTGATCGCGCACCTCGACCGCTTCGCCTTCGAAATCGCGCAGGAGGTCCCGGATCTCGGCGAGTGGGTCGGAGGCCGGAGCTTCCGGATTCCGGTGTGCCGCGTCATCGGCCACGGTGCCGCCTTCCCGGACGGATCAGGCGGCGAGGGAGTCTTTCGCCGCGGTGGTCAGCTGGGAGAAGACTTCGGGGTCCTCGACGGCGATCTCCGCCAGCACCTTGCGGTCGAGACCGACGCCGGCGGCCTTCAGGCCGGCGATAAAGCGACTGTAGGAAATGTCGTTCTGCCGGCAGGCGGCATTGATGCGGGTGATCCACAGGCGGCGGAAGTCGCGCTTCTTGCGCTTGCGGCCGGAGTAAGCGTACTGCATGGCGCGATCGACCGCATCGCGCGCAGAGGCATACAGCCGGCTGTCAGATCCGTAGTAGCCCTTGGCTTGCTTGAGTATGCGGCGGCGCCGGTTCTTGTGGACGTTGCCGCGCTTCACACGGGCCATGAGATTCCTCCGTTATTCGACGTCGACCGTCAGCTGTAGCGTTCCGGCAGCAGCCGCGCGAGGCGCTGATGGTCGGCGTCGCTGACGATCGCCGACTTCCGCAGGTTGCGCTTCCGCTTGCTCGACTTGTGACCCATCAGATGGCTGGCGTAGGCGTGATGCCGGGAGAACTTGCCCGTACCCGTGCGCTTGACGCGCTTGGCGGCACCACGATGATTCTTCATTTTCGGCATTTCGGTACCCCTGTTTTCAAAACGGCCAAATGTGCGGACGGGCGTAGTCGCTCAGTCGCGCTTGGGCGTGATGATCATGTGCATCAGGCGCCCTTCCATGCGCGGCGGCTTGTCGATACGCACGGCGTCACCGAGCTCCTCGACGACGCGGTCCAAGATCTTTCTTCCGAATTCCGGATGTACGACCTCGCGTCCGCGGAACATGATCGTTGCCTTGACCATGTGTCCCTGACTCAGGAAGCGCTGGATGTGTTTCATCTTGAACGAGTAGTCGTGCTCGTCGATCTTCGGACGAAACTTCACTTCCTTGAGCTGTGTGTTGTGCGGGCGCTGCTTTTGTTCCTTGGCGATCCGGTACGCGTACTTGCCGTAGTCCATCAAGCGACACACGGGCGGGTCCGCGTTCGGTGCCACTTCCACGAGGTCGAGCTCGAGCTCCTTGGCTCGAATCCTCGCCGCGTCCGTGGGAACGACGCCCAGCTGCTCGCCTTCGGCGTCGATCAGTCGGACTTGCGGCACCCTGATTTGGTCGTTGGTCCGGTGTTTTCTCTGTTCGGTAATACGATGACTCCTGTCTTGGTCCGCCGCCCCAGAGGCGCGGACACGTCTTCAGGCCGGCGTCGCCGAACCTTCACGTAGGGGCCATTCTCGCACAGCGCGGGCGTCTATGTCTTGCCTCGCCTGCGTGAGAAATTCCTCCACGGTTTGGCTGCCGAGATCTCCGGCACTGCGATGACGCACGGAGATCTGGTTTTCTTCCATGTCACGGTCGCCGACGATGAGCATGAACGGAATCTTCTGCATCTGCGCATCGCGAATCTTGGCGCCCAACTTGCCGCTATGACGATCGACCTCGACCCGTAGGCCGGCTTGCTCCAGCTCCGCTGCCACCTTCTGGGCGTAGTCCATGTGTCGGTCATCGGCGATCGGCAGGACGATCGCCTGAACCGGCGCCAGCCAGAGCGGAAACGCTCCGGCGTAGTGCTCGATCAAGCCGCCGACAAAGCGCTCGAGCGAGCCGTAGATCGCTCGGTGAATCATCACCGTGCGGTGCGGCCGCCCGTCGTCGCCGACATAGGTCAGGTCGAACCGCTCCGGCAGGTTGAAGTCGAGCTGGACGGTCGATCCTTGCCAGGCGCGGCCAAGCGCGTCGATAAGATGGAAGTCGATCTTGGGGCCGTAGAAGGCCGCCTCGCCGGCCTGGCGCTCGTAAACGAGCCCCATCGCGTCGAGGGCGTCCGCCAGAGCGGATTCCGCCATCGCCCACTGGGCCTCGTCGCCGGCGTACTTGTCGAAGTCGTCCGGATCGTGCAGCGAAAGGTCGATGCGGTACTCGTCGTACCCGAAGGTCTCCATGATGTGAAGACAGAGGTCGAGCGCGGCGGAGACCTCCTGCTGGATCTGCTCCGGAGTGCAGAAGATATGGGCGTCGTCTTGGGTGAAGCCGCGGACGCGCAGCATGCCGTGCAGAACACCGGACAGCTCGTTGCGGTAGACGGTCCCGAACTCGCTGTAACGGATCGGCAGATCGCGGTACGAACGGGTGCCCTTCTGATAGATCAGGATGTGCCCCGGGCAGTTCATCGGCTTCAGGACGTACTCGTGCTCGTCGACGTCGAGCGTGAACATGTTGTCCTTGTAGTAGGCGTAGTGCCCCGAGGTCTCCCACAGGTGCGAGCGGGCAATGTGCGGCGTGTAGACGACGTCGTAGCCGCGCGCCAGTTGCTCGTCCTTCAGGAAGGTTTCGATCTCGTGGCGCACCATGCCGCCCTTCGGGTGCCAGAAGGCCATGCCGGGGCCGGCGCTTTCGTCGAAGTGGAAGAGATCCAGATCGATGCCGAGCCGGCGGTGGTCGCGGCGTTGCGCTTCCTCGATGTGCTCGAGGAAGGCCTTCAGGTCCTCGTCCGAGAAGAACGCCGTGCCGTAGATGCGCTGCATCATCGGGGCGTCGTCGCGGCCGCGCCAGTGGGCCGCGGCGGTGTGCATGAGCTTGATCGCCGGGATCTTCCCGGTGGATGCCAGGTGTGGGCCGGTGCAGAAGTCGATGAAATCGCCTTGCTGATAGCAGGAAACCAGATCGCCGCCCTTGTCGCGGATGAGCTCGACCTTCAGCTCCTCGCCCTTGCCGGCGAAGAGCTCCTCGGCCTCGGCCTTGGTCATTTCGATCCGTTCGAGCTTCTGATTGCGCTTGATGAGCTTGCGCATGCGCTGCTCGATCTTCTGTAGATCATCCGGAGTGAACGGCTCGCCGCGCAGAAAGTCGTAGTAGAAGCCGTCGTCGGTCGCCGGGCCGATGCCGACCTGCACGTCGTCGTACAGCTGCTTGACGGCCTGGGCCATGACGTGCGAGGTGGTGTGCCGGCAAAGCTCGAGCGACATCGGCGTGTCGTCGCCGGCACGCACCGCGACGAGCTCGCCGGAGCCCGGGACCGCCATCTGGAAGTCGAGGACCTGCTCGCCGAGCCGTACGGCGATGGCGCCCTTCAGCCAGTCGGGCGCGTGCTCCTCGAGAACCTCGCCCACGCGGGTACCCACCGGGACGGTGACCTCCCGACCTTCGATGTTCAAAGCGATGGATTCGGACATTCTTCTTCGACGCCGGCGTGCAGGAATGGCGGGAAATCGGGGAAATGAGTAGGCGCGGCCGGGCTCGAACCGACGACCTCTTCCGCGTCAGGGAAGCGCTCTCCCAACTGAGCTACGCGCCTTCTTTCCCTTGTGCCGCGTCCCCAGGCGGGGATCGGCCGCGGCCAAACGGACTCGTAGACCGCAAAACCCTGGAAACGGGGATTATAGCCGCGCTCGCGCGAACAGGTCAACGCGACGAGCCGATCGCCATCGGCCCACGAGACAGTCCGCCACGGTCGAGCGCGCACACCAGGTACGCGATCACGACGACGGCAATCAGCTCGCTCGGGAGGTGGGCGAAATAGGCATGAAACAGGATTTCGTCCCAGTCGTCGGGGATCCCGGCGAGAGCGGCTCGAGCGGGGAAAAAGCGCGACACCACCAGGTTCCACGAGATGCCGGCAGCGTAGTACGGAATGAGGCAAAAGGCGTACCCGATGACCCGTCCGGGCTCCGGCACCATCCGATAGGCGTAGAAAACCGCGATCGAGGTCGCCAGCAGGAACGTCAGGGCGAACAGCACACCGGACGTTTGCCTCGGCACGACGATCATGACCAGGGCAGCCGTGGCACCGGCTGCACCGAACACCGCCAGCCGGATCGTCCGCGTGGGGTGGGCGCCGTTTCCGTCCGGGCGGGCGATCGCCCCGGCGATCATTGCCGCGGCGACGAGCCCGAGGCGAAAGCCCCAGTCGCCGACATTTCCGAGCTCTGGAAACACCGCCACGACGGCGAGCGATCCGGCCAACGCCAGCACCTGTACCAGGCCGGCGCGGCGCCATCCGAGCCAGGTGCCCGACAGGAGCGCGACTGCCGGAGCGAAGGAAAACGAGCCGAGGGTGTAGGGAACGCGGAGCAGCCCCAGGCCGATGGACAACGCCACCCAGATCGCCAACGGCCAGCGGGAGGGATGGTAGCGGTCCACGTCAGCTCCCCGTACGAGTGGAAGGATGGCGGATCAGTCGTGCCCGTACTGGAGTTGCGGCAAGCCCACCCGAGGGGCGGCACGGCGGGTAGCGGTCCGCGTCGTCGACGGCCGAGTGTCTTTGTGCGCCGGAGTGGCCGGTGTGAGCTCGGCCTCGTTCGGGCCCTCGGCGATGGCAGCCAGGCCGGTGCCCGGTTGGGGGGCTTCGGTGGCCGCCTCGGTGGCGGCCATCGCCGCGCCTGCAGGGGCCGTCGCGCCGACCGAGCCGGTCGTGACCGCGGCGCGGTGCGGCGCAGTCGAGGTTGCCGCCGCAGCCGGCGAGGGGACATGCGACGGACCGTCGCCCATGAGGTTGCGTTGCACGCCGCCCGACCTCGCGCCGGCGCCGTCCCGGCCCGGTACGGTCCCCAGGTTACGCGTCATGAGCTCGAATGCCACCGCGGCGTACTCCGCCGCTGCGCGCGAGTCGGGGGCGTGCTCCACGGCCGGGAGCCGACGATCGGCGGCTTCCGAGAGCTTCACGTCCTCATGAATCACGGTGTCGAAGACCAGCCCGGAGTACTTTGCGCGCAGCTCGCCCAGGACCATTCGGGAGATCTTCGTCCGGCCGTCGAAGAGGCACACCAGGATGCCGGCGAGGTTGATCAGGTTGCCGCTGCCTCTGGCGACGTCGGCGAGCAGGCGCTGCAGCCGCTCGATGCCTCCCAAGGCCATTCCCTTGGCCTGGACCGGAACGACGATTCCGTCCGACGCGGTCAGCGCGTTCGTGAGCACCACCCCGGGGGAAGCGGAGCAGTCGAAGATCGCGTAGTCGTAGTCGTCGCTCATGCGGGCCCAGAGAACCCGCTCGCCGGCGAGCGCCCCGCGGTCGATCTCGTTCAGCCGCGACTCGGCCGGAACCACGCTGAGGTTCTCCCACCGTGTGGGTACCGCCGCGGTCCGTACGGTCGCCTGTCCGCGCAGGATGTCGTAGAGAGTCGGCTCGCCGTTGTGGGGCGTGGCTCTCAGCCAGGTCGTCAGGCTCGCCTGAGGGTCGCAGTCGACCAGGAGCACGGACTTGCCGCTGCGAGCGAGGCTCGCGCCGATGTTCACGGTCGACGTCGTCTTGCCGACGCCTCCCTTCAGGTTGCATACCGCGATTGAGCGCACGCCAGTGTCCCCAGGCTAGATGATCCGTTGATCGTAGGTGGCGGCAAGAACGGGCGTCAAGTTTGTCGGCGAGCGGGAGGGCGGGCCGGCTCGGGGCTCCTGCCCTCGGGCGGACGCCGGGTCATCGGAGCCATGCCTTGCTAGTATCGTCGGGATCGGAGGTGACGACCTTGTCGAAGGAAGCCAGACTCCATGCGCACGCCCGTACACGGGGTGCCGAATGCCGAGTCGGCGCGCGGCAGTATGAGGGCCGCGCCGGCGCCGTTGCCCGGCGGGCGCCGCGCCACCGTTGCAGAGGTGGTTGGTGGCGCGCCGTGATCTTCGGCCTCGTCGTGCCGGCCGGCGTTGCATGTGCCGGCAGCGTCCCTCCCGTCGGTGTCCCCACGGAGACGCCCGCGGCGGTCGAGGTTCCGGCCGCCGCCACGGAGGCGGGCCCCCGGGGCGTAGAGATCGACCAACCGCCGCCATATGTGGCGCCGGGCGAGCCCACGGCGGGGCCGGCTCGCTGGCTCCACTATCCACCGGTGTCGCTGGCGGATCGGGAAGGACAGCTGATCAGGCTGGTCGAAGACCTCGTCATCGACGAGCGCCCGGAGGATCGTCGCTTCGACTTCGACGACGCGGTGGGGATCGCGGTCGACGAAGCCGGCAGGATGTACATCCACGACAGCGGTCGTTACCGCATCGTGGTCTACGGAGCGGACGGCGGTTTCGAGCGGGCCTTCGGTGGGGCCGGCGAGATGGCGCCGTTCCGACACGGCTGGATCGCCGTGGCCGGCGACAAGCTGGCGATCAGCACGGGCAACAAGATCACCGTGTGGACGCTCGATGGTCGGCATCTCTATGACCGGTCGCTGATGCGGCGGGCGTTTTCCCGCGATGTGCAGGGCACTGCCGACGGTTCCCTGGTGGGCTCGTTCGAGATGCTGGACCGAGACCGTCGGCCCTGGTACAGCGTCGAGAAGGTCGCGATCGAAAACGACGACGGGCTGACGTACGGAGCCGTCTCGCCGCGGCCGCGCGGTGCGACATCGCCCCGAGGTCGGCCCGGCTTTGTCGCGACCCGGACCGGAGACGTCTATCTGACCCGGGGCGACGAATACGTGATCCAGGCGTTCGACAGCACGGGTGCGGCGAAGTGGATCGTGCATGTGGACGTACCCGCCGTTTCGTCGCCCGCCGCAGACGCGCCGCCGCCCGAGCTCACGGTCCCGCAGGGGGGCCGGCGAGGGCCGGGGCGTGGGCACGCCTTGCGCGTCGATGGGCAGGGGAACCTGTATGTGTTTCCGTACACCGACGGGTCCTGGCAGCGGGACGTTGTTCCCGTCGATGTCTATTCTCCGGAAGGCGAGCGTGTCTTCACCGGCCTGATCTCCGATCGAAGCTGGATCCGCTCGCTGGGGAATGCGGTCTACGGGCTCGAGACCGACCCCGAGACGGATCGGCAGAGAATCATCCGCTACCGATTGGAGGCGCCCTTCCTGACGGGGACGGTCCCTACGGCGAGCGGCGAGAGTTAGGGTAGGGCGCGGTGATACCGACCGCTCGGGACGCGTGGCCGGTACGGGACGAAGGCAACGGGCCGAGGAACAGGTCCGGGTGGCGCTCGTCCTCCGGCGTGGTGCTGACGCGCCGCTCGCCAGAGCCGTCACCGGCGGCCTCGTAGATCTCCCAGCTTCCGTGGCGGTCGGTAACCCACACGAGCCGAGATCCGTCCTCGGCGTACTGCGGATCCTGGTTGTCGCCCTCGCTCCCGGCAAGGTTGTCGCCGCCGCTTCCGTCCGCCCCGACCGTCCGCAGGTCGGTACCCACGAGATCGCCTCCCGCCATGTAGGCGATCAGGTCGGTGGCCGGCCTCCAGGCCGGGTTGCAGCGGCCGGGGATGGGCCCGGTGAGTCGCTCGATGTCGCCGCTGCGACTGTCGAGAACATAGACCTGCCAGGAGAAGAGCTGGTCCGACGAAAAGGCGATCCGCCGCCCGTCCGCGGACGGCGTAGGTCCGCCGGTGCGGCCGCCGTCGTAGTGGGTCAGTTGGCTCGTGGCGCCGCTGTCCAGGTCCATGATCCAGATGTTCTGGTCGCCGTCCCGGTCCGAGGCGAACACGAGCCGTCCGTCGGGCATCCAATCCGGATCGAAATCCTCCCCCGGGTGGTCGGTGATTCGCCGCAAGCCGCTGCCGTCGGCGTTGACGATGAAGATGTCGTTGGAACCCTCGAGGTCGGAATGGAACGCCACACGGGTTCCGTCCGGTGACCAGCGCGGCCGAAGGTCATTGGCTCGGTGGGAGGTCAGCGGGACCGGCTCGGGGTCGCCGGCGACGTACCGATGTATGTTGACGCGATCTTCGCCGTGGTGCTCGTACACCAGGGATCCGGCGGTGAGCGAGAACGACCACTCAGGCGCTGGCGCGGCCGGCGAGGCCGAACCAATCAGAAGCAGCAGCAGCGCGGAGCAGGTGAGAGTCTTCATTCATCAACCGTAGCAAGCTCGTTCTGCCGGCGTAAGGAACAGCACCGGATGGCCGGTACCCGTCGCCGGCGGGCCGGTGTTCTCGCCGCGTGCGGCGAAGAAGGTCGGGATTTCAGCCGCTTCCTGTTCCGCTATCATCAGAGGCTCACCCCGAGGAACTTCGATGAGACCCAGACCCCTCAACGCGCTCGAGCGAATGCACGAAGCGACGACCCGGCTGATCGAGGGTACGCGCGACGTGGCGCCGTGGCAGTGGGATCAGAACTACTGGGCGGCGCTCCTGATCGTGAAGCAAGACGATCAGAAAGCGGTCCTCGACCTGGTCGCGGAAACCATGCCGCACGCATGGGGTCCGCACGACATCGGTACTGCTCCGGAGCACATCGGCCGGGCGGCCGGGGTCTGGGGAGGGATCATGACCGGCCAGCAGCTCTTCGTGCTCGAGCCGGACGCCGACCCGACGATGTACGCCGCCTGGTGGCCCTGGGGCGGACGGCTGAAGTTTTCCTTGAGGGTGAGCTGCTCGGCTCGCGCCGATGCTGTCGTCAAGGCCGACCCGCAAACCCGGCTGAGGGGCTGGTTCGATCTGTAGCAGGCGGCTGACATGACCTCCGACCGGCATTACTCTGTTCTGCACGATGTCGCGAACGGAGCGAGGTTCGAGGGGAGCTATGTCTTCGACTACATCGCCGTCGTGCGGAGCGAGCGTCTGCTTGGCCTTGATCCTGGCGCAGGCGTGCGCCACGGCGTCTGGGCCGGGCCAGTCCGCGGACCTCGACTTTCGCCCGCCGATCGCGTCTCCCGTTTTCGATGTTGGCGCCGGGCCCCTGGTTCTCGTCGACGAGGCGCACCACAACTTCCACACCGCCCAGGGGCGCTACCGGCCTTTTGCCGAGTTGCTGCGCCGCGACGGCTACGTTGTCCGCCCCTCCACGGAGACCTTCACGGAGCGCTCGCTCGCCGGCGCGCAGATACTGGTCATCTCCAACGCGCTCAACGTAGACGACGCCGAGGAGTGGGTGTTGCCGAATCCGCCGGCGTTCACTCGCGCCGAAGTCGCCACCATCGGCGCCTGGGTCGAGCGCGGAGGCTCTCTCATGTTGATCGCCGACCACATGCCGTTTCCCGGGGCGGCGGCCGAACTGGCCGAGAGCTTCGGGCTGCTGTTCGTCAATGGATATGCGCTCGCCGACTCCGGCCGTAGGGGAAGGATCACCTTCACACGCGCCGAGGGGACCCTGGGCGATCATCCGGTCACCAACGGGCGGTCTGCGAGCGAGCGAATCGACGCGGTGACGACGTTCACCGGGCAGGCGTTTCGACCGCGTCCGGGGGCCCAGGTGGAGGAGATCCTGATCATGGGGGAAGACGTCGACGTGCTGTTGCCGACCAGAGCGTCCACGTTCTCGGAGACGACGCCGCGCGTGCCCGCGGACGGGTGGCTGCAGGGCGCCGTGCTTCGACACGGGGTCGGAAGGGTGGCGGTGTTCGGGGAGGCGGCGATGTTCTCCGCGCAGGTCTCCGGTCAGCAGCGTTTTCCGATGGGGATGAACGACCCCGACGCCGGGCAGAACTTCCAGTTCCTTCTCAACGTCGTGCACTGGTTGAGCGGCGAGCTCGAGTAGGACGTCCCCGGAGGGTCTCCGTCCAGGCGGCCCTTGTATGTCCCGGGTCGCTGGGATAAACCCTAGTACCGGTGTGGGGGATCGTTACAACGAGGGGCGGCGCAAGGGCCGCTCGAGAGGAGAGATGCCCGTGGCAGAAGAACCCGAGGACACCAACGCTCAGGGCTCCCCGTCCGGCGAGGCCAACGCCGCGGAAGCCCCGTCCGGCGGGGGCACAGCGCCCCCTGCCAAAGCTGAGCTGTCCAAGCGCTTCATCGCGGCCATCATCGACGCGGTGATCGCGATCGTGATCGGTTTCATTCCGATCATCGGAGGTCTCATCGCGACCGGCTACTGGCTCGTTCGCGACGGCCTGGACGTCGAATTCATGGATCAGCGTTCGCTCGGCAAGAAGGTCATGAAGCTGCGCCCGGTGACTCTGGACGGTTCGCCGGTCGACATCATGACCTCGGTGAAGCGCAACTGGATCTTCGCCATCAGTGGCATTGCCCAGCTTTTCCTGATGACGATCATCGGCGTGATCTTGGCGATTCCTCTGTTCTTCCTGGCGCTGGTGCTCGCGATCATCGAGGTGGTCATGGTGCTGGTGGATGCCGACGGCCGTCGTCTCGGCGACAAGATCGCCAATACGGTCGTTATCGAGGTCGACGAGTAGGCGCGACCGGCCGTCATTAGCTTTGACGGCAAGTCCCCCCGATTCGGGGCTCAGGACGAGAAAGTAGGGAAGTCTGCAGCTTCCCCGGAACGTGCGAACGCCCCGCCGGGAGATTCCCGAGCGGGGCGTCGTCACGATACAGCCTGCTGCCTAGACGGTGCGGACGTTCTCCGCCGACAGGCCCTTCGGACCTTGGGCGATGTCGAACTCGACCTCGGCTCCTTCAGCGAGCGTCTTGAATCCGTCGCCCTGGATCGCAGTGTGGTGGACGAAGACGTCCTCGCCACCTTCTTGCGCGATGAAGCCGAAGCCTTTCGCGTCGTTGAACCACTTCACGGTACCTTTGGCCATTCCTCGGCCCTCCTTCAGCATGAAGCTCCGACCTATCTACTGGAGCTTCGACACGCAGCCGCTCGCCCGTCTGAGGCGTTCCTGGGTGCAAACAAAAAAACCCGCCGGTTGCTCGCAGCGGGCGACCTCTGATCGGTTTCCATCCAAGTTGGCTACAACCTGTGTGCATCGTATCAGGTTCGGTGGAAAACAGGGCATCGAAACGCCGGTCACCGTCGGTTGTGGTGCGGGCCTCCCAGAATGGGCGTTCGGAGCCAGCGCCGCTGACCAACGTCGCTCCGGAACACCCCTCGCGGTTGCGCGTCGGTCGGCGGCCGGAATATCGGTGTGTCCGACGGGCCGCCGAGGCGTCGTCAGGTTTTCCGAACGCGGCGTCGCTCAGGACGGACCGTAGTGTGTGCTGTAGCGGCCGCGGCGAAACAGCCAGCCGGCGAACCAACCGAGGTACCGCAGCAGCGGGTAGCGGTAGCGCAGATCGATCAGCTCGATCAGGTTGCCGTCGCAATCCTTGACGAAGAAGAACGCGTGGCCGTGCTGGGATTCCTCGACCTCACTGACGATCTCGACGCCGTTTCCCTTCAGAAACTCGTACCAGCGGTACGGGTTCCTGACGTCGAAGCTGATGTGCGTCAAGCCGACGCGGCTCCAGACGATGTCCTCGGCGGGCTTGTCCGGTCGAAAATCGAAGATCTCGAGCATGCCGCCGGCGGGGGTCCGCAACCAGCCGATCTTGCAGCTCGGCGCCTCGTGGTCGACGCCAAAGACGGTGCGGACGCGTTCCGGATCGCTGTCGCCGACGCCCACGAGCCGGCAGCCGAAGTTGTCAGCGTAGAACTGAACGAACGTGTCGAAGTCGGCCACCGTGACGCCCGTGTGGCTGAACGATCGTGCCTTCATGAGTACCTGCCCAGGTGGGTTTCTTTGATATGGTCCGCCGTCCGCAGCGCCTGTGCCGCGATGGTCAACGCCGGGTTCACCGCCGCCGAAGACGGAAAGAACGACGCATCGACGACAAAGAGGTTCTCGACGTCATGGGTGCGACAAAGGGTGTCGAGCACGGAGGTCCTCGGGTCCTCGCCGAAGACCGCCGTGCCGCACTGGTGGGTCGTGTTGACGACCCCCAGCGAGATCGGCAGAACATACCAGGCACCCGCCCGCCGCAGGATCTGCCGGGCCTGGTCGACAAGCTCACGGTGCGCCTCGGCGTTGAGGGGTTCCCAGCGCAGGCGAATGCGCCCGTCCGCCGTCAGCGTTACGCGGTTGTCAGGATGTGGCAGGTCCTCGCTCATCGCCAGCCATTCGACGCCGCGGGCGAACCAGGCGTCGTAGGCCCAAGTTGGCACCCAGCGGGCCGCCGGCGGCCCGCCAGCCTTGGCGATGGTGGCATTCGATCGCCCCTGCGATTGGATCTGACCGAGCGGGTATCCACCGTCGGGGCCGCGCAAGTAGTAGTCGTTGATCGCCACGGTCTTCTGAAAGACGGTGTCGTGCCGCGGCGGCATGAATGCGCCGAGCATGGTGGCGAGATGGGCCATGTAGTTGCGCCCGACCATCCCGGAAGAATTCGCCAACCCCTCGGGATGCGACGGATTCGCCGAGCGCAACAGCAGGGCAGCGGAGTTCACCGCGCCGCACGAAATCACGAACAAGGGTGCCTCGACGCGGACCGGCTCGCCGGCTCGAACCATCTCGGCGGCGACGATCTTCGTGCCCGCGTCGTCGGTCAGCAGGCGCTCCGCGAAGGTGTTCGTCCACAGCGTCACGTTGTCCCGCTCGAGGGCGGGGCTCACGGCGCATACGTCGGCGTCGCTCTTCGATCGCAGCTTGCAAGGATAGGAGTTGCAGGTATCGCAGAGGATGCAGCCGTCCGGCTCCCCGGGCCGCAGCAGGCCGAGGGGCAGGGGAGACGGGTGAAGGCCCATGTTCCGTAGTGTTTCGACGATCGTTGCGATGCGTCCCTGGTGCGGGACCGCGGGATGCGGAAACGGCACGCGCGGCGGCTCGGTCGGGTCCGGCCCGACCTCGCCGTGCACGCTATAAAGGCGTTCGGCGCGGTCGTAGTAGGGAGCCAGGTCCTCGTAGCTGATCGGCCACTCCGGGGAGACGCCGCCCTGGTGGAGGAGCTCGCCGAAATCCTCCTGCCGGAGGCGGTACAGCACGGCGCCCCAGAACTTCGAATTCCCGCCGACGCAGTAGTGCGTATACGGAAGAAACTCGTCGCCCTGCCCGTCGAGCCAGCGTTCTTTGGCGCGGTATCGCAGCTCCCCCCAGACGGCTCGCGGGTCCCAGTTCTGTTCTTCCTGGGGGATGAAGTCCCCGCGCTCGGCGATCAGAATCCGCGCGCCGCTCGAGGCCAGCGCATGGGCGACGGTCCCGCCCCCGGTGCCGGAGCCCACAATAACGAGGTCGAAACGTTCGGTCACGGGGAATGCGGCTCTGCCGCGTCGGCGTTCGCGTCGGCATTGGCGTCGGCACTGGCGTCTGCGCTGGCGTCTGCGCTGGCGTAGGCGGCGTCCATCAGTTCGTGGTCTTCGCGGGCCCGTTCCAGGCTCATCTCGAGAGGCCGACCCTCGCGAATCGCGCCGGCGAAGTCGCGGTACATCGCCCGATAGCCGCGAATGTCGCGGAATCCGGGGAAGCGCAGCCGCGGGAGCCCGCGTCCGCGCGCCAGGAGGACGACGCCGTTCGATTCGAACGTGATGATCCCCTCACGGCCGAACAGCTTCGACAGACGCAGGCCGCGGAACAAGGACGGTATCTCCCGCGAATAGTAGAGGGCTCCCGCGGCTCCGTTGTCGTACTGAAACGACACCAGCATGCTCTTTCGCCGCGCGTCGCCGGCGAGTGGTCCGTTCTTCGAGGCCGGTGGGCGATACCCGTGGATCGAGCGGATTCGCGGGCCCAGGCTGCCGGCGATGTGCAGCCAATGGATCCCCTCCTCGAAGAAGGCGTCGCCGCCCGCCATGTCCTCGTCGTTGCGCCAGTCGTCGGCGGACTTGGGCTTCTTCATGATCGTGACAAAGTGGCCGAAGACCATCTCGCCGATCGCGCCCTGCGCGAGCAACTGCCGGAGCATCACGCACAGCGGCTTGTAGTGATCGTTCTCGCCGATGATCACGGTTCGGCCCGCCCGGTCGCGGGCGTCGATCACGGTCTGGTAATCCTCGAGACGAGGGAACGCCGGCTTTTCGACCAGCACGTGCTTGCCGGCCTCGAGGGCCCGCAGGGCAAGGTCCAGGTGATAGCGGGTGGGCACGGCAACGACGACGGCGTCGACGGACGGGTCGTCGATGGCCGCCTCGTAACTACCGTAGTGCCCCTCGCCGCCGAGGCGACGCCTGAAATCGGCGGCGCGCTCTTCGTCGCGGCTGGCATAGCTGCAGACGAACTCGCGGCCCATCTTGCGCAGATGCCGGCTGTGGACCCGCGTGATGAACCCACAGCCGAGGAACGCGAGGTGAACCGGGCTCAAGTTGTCACCTCCGACGCGCTGTGGGCTCCGGGCCCGACCACGGACTCGCCGCTGACCGTGGCCCTCCCGTCTGTCTCACCTGGGGCGGACCCATCGAACCGCTACCACGGCCCGCTAGCGCGGACAGTAAGCGTCGCTTCGGGTGGAATCAAGACACGGGCCCGCCGGAGCGTGAAACCCCACCGGCACGCCGTCTATCGACCGCCTCCCGGTCGTCGATATCGCACCGGCGGGGCGGGCTCCGGCCTCAGTGTCACCGCCTCGGTTTCGAGCAGGCGAAGCGCCTCGCGCACAGCCGCTTCGAGCTGCGGATCGCCTCCGTTGATGACCGGCAACGGGTCGTTTCGAACCTCGATGTCGGGCGCCACGCCGATCGCCTCGACGTCCCACTCACCGTCGACGTTGATGAAGCCGCCCCGCGGGGCGACGAAGCGGCCGCCGTCGATGAGCGGGGGGGTATCCCACGTGCCTACCAGCCCGCCCCACGTGCGCGTGCCGACCAGCGGACCGACGCCCTTGAACTTGAACAGATAGGGCATCAGGTCGCCGCCGGACCCGGCGCGCTCGTTGACGACCATGACCTTCGGACCCCACAAACCGGCCATAGGCTGGGTGAACGGTTTGCGATCGCCTGCGCGGGAGTTGAAGTATCCGGTGAGCTCGCGATCGAGAATGTCGACGATGTAGTCGGCGGCCGAGCCGCCGCCATTGTTGCGCTCGTCGATGACGGCGCCCTGCCGATCCTGCTGGGCGAAGTACATGCGGTTGAAGTAGGTGTAGCCGCCTTGGCCGGTATTGGGCAACCACACGTACGCGAGCCGCCCGCCGCTGATCTCGTCGACGCGACGTTGGTTTGCGGCGACCCACGCCTGCCGCCGCAACTCGGCCTCGCTGCCGACGGGCTCCACGACGACGTCGCGGGCGTCGCCCCCGGCAAGCGACGACGACACGGTGATCGTGACGGTTCTCCCGGCCGTGCCTTCGAGGAGCTCGTAGGGATTCACCGGGGCCGCGGCGTTCTGCCCATCGATCGCGAGGAGGTAGTCGCCTTCGGCCACGTCCATGCCGGGGATCGAGAGCGGGCCGTGCGTGCCTGGGGTCCAATCCTCGCCGGTATAGATGCGGCTGATCCGGTACCAGCCGTCAACCTCTTCGAGGTCCACCCCGAGCAAGCCGGTGCGCGGGTTGTCGAGGTCCGGGTAGTCGCCTCCGCGGACGTACGAATGGCCGACGGCGATTTCCCCGGAGAGGATGTCGAGCAGCTGGTTGAAGTCGGAGCGGTGGCGCACGTCGGGGAGCCAGGCGGAGTACCAGTCCCACACGTCGTCCCAGGGCGCGCCGTGCTGGTTGTCGACGTAGAGGAAGTCGCGCATGAAACGCCAGCCGTCGCGCAACATCTGCGCCCACTCTTCCTGGGGGACTACCCGCACGCGGAGGTTGTCGAGCGAGAGCCGGCCGTCGCCGTTACCCGGTGGGCGGGCGGTGGCGACAATGTTCCACGAGCCGCCACGCCGGTAAAGCATCTTGCTGCGGTCGTGCGAGATCTGGACCGCCTGGAACCCCTCGAGAAACGTCGACGCCTCGGCATCTTCGAGGATGTATTTGTGCAGCACCGCGCCTTGCTGCGGCACCAGTTCGGCCACGAAGACGGTGCCCTCGGGACCTTCGCGCAGACCCGTGTAGTTGCGCGGCGGTAGCCCCGGAGCGTCGACAATGCGCCGAGCGATGCCGTCGATGTCGATGTCGACAGCCGGGGAGGCAGCTGCCGGCGAAGCTCCGGATTCGGTCTGTGCCGCGCCGCCGGCGGCCGAGCGGGCGGCATCTGCAAGCTGCTCGGTGGATTCGTCGGCGGCTGATGCGCTTTCCTCCGATGCTCCATCTGCTTCGTCCTCGTCTACCGCCTCTTCGTCGCTTCGCGGCAGAAAAGGTGAAGGCACGTCCTCCTCCAGCAACGCGACGTAGAGCGTCCGCGTCACGGGGCGATCGTACGAGGTCATGTCGAGCCAACCCGTATTGAGGCCGTAGTCGGTCGAGGCGAGGAAATACAGGTAATCGCCGGAGGTGTCCCACACCGGCGTGATGGCGTCGGCCATGCCGTCGGTCAGCTGATGGGTCTCACCGCTGTCGGTGTCGTGCACGAAGATCGCGCGCAGCTGGTTGTCGAGCCGGCGGGCATAGGCGATCCAGCGGGAGTCCGGCGACCAGACGGGATTCATCGACCGCTCGGGATGGGCGAAGCGGTCCGTGTCGACGTGGGTCAGCTCGCCCGTGGCGACGTCGACGATCAGCACGCGGTAGTCGGTGTCGGTGAACGCCAGCCGCGTTCCGTCCGGCGACCACTCCGGCTGGAAGTAGAAGGTCGGGTCGTCGAAACCGATGCGGTGTTCATTGGCGCCGTTCTGGTCGGCAATCACCAGCTCGTATTCGTCCCCGCGGTCGTTGAACCAGGCGATCCTGGAGCCGTCCGGCGACCAGGCCGGGTTGCGATCGGCGACGCCTGGGGAGCGCGTGATGTTGCGCCAGCTTCCCTGCTCGGCCGGGACGCTGAAGATCTCGCCCCGGTGCGTGAACAGGGCGCGCTTCCCGGTGGGCGACAGGCGCGGGTTGGAAAGGCTCGTCGCCGACACCTCCTCCCAGCGTGGGCGGGCCCAGTTGAAGTCGCCGGCGACGTTGACGACGAGCTGGCGGGTCGCGCCGCGGGCAGGATCGTATTCGTGCAAGAAGCCCGCTTGCTCGTAGATCAAGACGCCGTCGCCCGCACCGACGCTCTTGACGTCGAAATCAGCGTGGAAGGTGATCTGCGTCTCGGTGCCCGTGGCGGGATCGAAGGCCCAAACGTTGCTGGCCCAGTCGCGCTCCGACATGTAGTAGACAACCCCGTCCAACCACACCGGATCCATCTGTCGCTCGCCTTCCCAGGGCGGCGTGATCCGCTCCCACGTGCCCATCTGGACGATGCTGATCGGCTGCGCCTGCCCGCCCCGATAGTTACGCCACTCGGGGTCCCAGTAGCCGATCTCCTGGTAGGCGATCTGGCGACCGTCCGCCGACATCTGGCCGAGGTACGCCTGCGGCAGCGGTAGAGCCCGGGGAAGACCGCCGGTCGGCGGAACGGTGAACATCTTCCACAGCATCGTCGGCTGCGCCTCGCGTCCCGATCGAAAGAGGACGTCCCCGTCGGGCGTCCACCCCTGCGCGGTGTCCTCGCCGGGATGGAAGGTCAGGCGCCGGGGCTGTCCTCCGGTGGCCGGGATGACGTACACGTCGGTGTTGCCGCCGTACTGGGCGCTGAAGGCGATCCAGCGGCCGTCGGCGCTGAACACCGGGTCCGTTTCCGCTCCGTCGGAGCTTGTCAGGCGGATCGCATTGCCGCCGTCGCGACCGACGCGCCACAGGTCGTTCGCATGCACGAAGACGATGGCGTCGGCACTGACGTCGGGTTGGCGGAGGAAACGGGTGCCGCGCTCTTGGGCTGCGGCGGATGGCGGCGATGCGGACGGCGGCGCTGCGGATGGCGGCGAGCCCACAGTCGGGGTCACGCTTGCCAGCGCGATGCCGGCGAATAGACATCCGGAGACGCCGAGTCGAATCAGGGTCCGAGCAGTGAACACGACGGCTACCTCGCGATGATCGGTCAGAGGGCTGGCGGAAACAGCTGACGCGGGACGAGCGCGTGCAACGTTAGTATCGGATCGCGATCGAGGTGTCCAGCGATGCTTCAGTAGGCGCAGGCATCGAGGATCGAGAGGGCCTCCTCGAGGACGGGGAGGGAGGCCCGGCCGATACGCTTTGCCTTCCGGGCTCGGAAGTCGATCGATTTGACCTGCTCGACCATGGCGTACCCCGTAACGTCTTCGCTCTCCGTCAGCCCGACGTGGAGCGGGTAGTTACGCCGGGTATTGGTGATGGGGCAGGCAATGCACAGGCCGCGACGGGAATTCCGGCGGATTCGATTGATTGGGCAGCCGGAGCCCGAATACGCTGGGGCCGGGTGACCGGGCGGCCCGGGCGGCCGCGCTGCTCCATGATCCTGAACAGCCCCCTCCGAGAGGACGATCGTGATCGAACGACGACGCCGATGCAGCCTGGGCGCGGCCGGCGCCCTTGCACTTGCCTTTCATCTGATTTTCCCCTTCGACGCAGCCGCCCAGGAGCCGGCCGACTGGGGCGACCCGCTCGAGTTCCACACCTTCTCGATCGCCGCCGTCGATCCGGCGACCGGTGAGTCGGGCGTGGCCGTCACGACACGGGTCGCCTGCGTCGGCAACGGCGTGCCGTGGGTCCGTGCCGGCGTCGGCGCGGTGGCCACCCAGGCGTCGACCCGCACCGAGTACGGAAATGAGCTTCTGGACCTGCTGCAGCAGGGGAGGGCGCCGGAAGACGCTTTACGTGAGCTCGTGGCCGCGGACCCTCGGGCGTCGCGCCGACAGGTCGGCGTCGTTGCGCTTGACGGAACCACAGCCCAGCACACCGGGTCGGAGACCAGCAGCTGGTCGGGGCATCGCTCCGGCCCGAACTACGCGGTCCAGGGAAACACACTGGTAGGGCAGGAGGTGGTCGATGCCGTCGCCGAGGCGTTCGAACGCAGCCAGGGGGCTCCGCGACATCTGGCAGACCGTCTCATCGAGGCGCTGGCCGCCGGCCAGGCGACCGGCGGAGACGCGCGCGATGGCCGGGTGCAATCGGCGGCCGTTATCGTGGCCGATCCGCGCGAGGGCCGTTCGCGGCGTACCGACGGACTGACGGTGCACGTCAACGTGTGCGAGCACCCCACGCCGGTCGCCGAGCTGCGGCGTGTCTACGACACGATCTCGGGCACCCTCGGCCACCGGGTGTTGCAGCAAGCTGCCGGCTCGGACGTGTGGCAGCTCAAGGTAATCCTGCACGCCCTCGGGTACTTCCGCGCCGACAGCCCGGAGCTCGCCCGCGGCGGAAACGCCGGCCTGTACACGGCCGAGGCGGTCGCCGCGGTGGATGCCTTCCGCGCCGATCAGGGATTGCGGACAGGATCGTCCGGTTCCCCGGCGGGATTGGTCGACGCAGAAGCGGTTGCGCTCCTCTGGCGGGAGCTCGAGCAGCGTGGCCTCGCCGATCGGGTCCGTCAGCAGCTTCTGGAGATCACCGCGGTTCGTCGTTGACGGGGTAGACGTTGAAATGAGTCCGACGGCGACGGGCGGAGGGTACGGCTTCGATCCGGCCGTCCCCCCTTGCCGTATTCCTTCGCCGCGTACAGAATCCGCCCATCCGAAAACGGAGCAGGAGGAAGCCATGTCGCTCTCCCGCAGAGCACTGTTTGCTCGTGAGCCCCGATCGAGCGCCAACCTGAGGCAGCTCATCTCGGCTCGTGGGCGCGAGGCGCTGGTCGCCGAGCTGGGTCCGGGAGGCGGCGAGTCCGGCCTGATCCCGCCACCGCAGAATGGCGAGATCCGTCTGACCAGCAACGAGAACCCCCTGGGGCCGTTTCCGGCCTCGATGGACGCCATCCACGACGGTTTCGCCGGCGCCGGCCGGTATCCGATGAACGTTCAGCCGAGCATGGCCGACCTCACCGCGGCCCTGGCTCGCCGGAACGGCTGTGCGGCGGAGAACATCGTTCTCGGCGCCGGTTCGGGCGAGATCCTCAAGACCGGGGCGCAAGGGTTTAGCGGTCCGGGGCGGCACCTGGTGACCGCGAGCCCGACGTACTCGCAGACGGGCAGGGTGGCCGAGTATCTCGGTGCCGAGGTGCGACGAATCCCCATCACCGGCGACGGCATGCTCGATCTCGGCGCCATGGCCGATGCCGCCCGCGGCGCCGGCCTGGTGTTCGTGTGCAACCCGAACAACCCGACGGGCACCGTCCACAGCGGCGCCGCCATAGGAGAGTTTGCCGAGACGCTGCGGCGGACGACGCCGGACACCGTCATCCACGTCGACGAGGCCTACCACGAGTACGTCACCCATCCCGACTACGAGTCGGCTGCGGGAATCGCGATCGAGCACGAGAACGTCTTCGTCTCGCGAACCTTTTCGAAATGCTTCGGTATGGCCGGCATGCGGGTTGGGTACGGCATCGGCTCCGGTCGCACGATCGAGAAGCTGCAGTCGTTGGCCCTCGGCGTGAACATCGCCGTGCCGACGCTCGCCGGTGCCTACGCGGCGCTGCAGGATGGCGCCCGCGAGGCACAGGAGAAGGCGCGCAACACCGAGGCGCGCAGCTACACGATGGACTTCTTCGACAACCTCGGCTACGAGGTGCTGCCCTCCGAGACGAACTTCATCTTCGTCAACATCGGCCGTCCCGCGGCGGAGTTCCGCGCCGCGTGCCGCGAGCACGGTGTCGGCGTCGGGCGCAACTTTCCGCCCATGGAACAAACCCACGCCCGCATCAGTATCGGGACGCTCGACGAGATGGAGCGTGCATGCGGCGTCTTCGAGCAGGTGCTGGCATGAGCGTTACGCGAAGAAGTGCGCTGAAGGGATTGGGCATCGGCACGACAGCCGCAGCCATCATGTCGTTCGACGGGCCGCGCTCGATCGCACGCGCCCTGTCGATGACACTGCCCGTCCAGGAGCGGCCGCTGTTGCTGCACAACAACGAGAACCCGCTCGGCCCCGGTGACGTCGTCACCCGGGCGATGGACGAGGCCATGAGCGGCGGCTACGGCAGCCTCTACGGGTTGCCCTCGCGCCAGACGATCCAGGCGATTGCCGATACCCAAGGCATCCCCGGCGACCACATCATGCTGGGCAACGGATCAACGCAGCTGCTGCGCTCACTGACGCACGTGTTCACCTCGCCGACCCGGCACCTGGTGACCGCGTCGCCGTCGTTCGAAACCATGCCGGAGTATGCCGCGATCGTCGGTCACCCGGTCGAGTCGGTGCCGCTCGATGCCGATCTGAAGATCGACCTCGACGCCATGGCCGACGCCGCGAAGGGGGCCGGGATCGTCTTCTTCTGCAACCCGAACAACCCGACCGCTACGCTCCATCGCGCCGACGCCGTGGGCGGGTTCCTCGATCGTGTGCTGACCGAGACCGACGCGATGATCCTGGTCGACGAGGCGTACTATGACTACGTCACCGACCCGGGAAACGAGACGCAGATTCCGCTGGCCCTCGAGAACGAGCGCGTCATCGTTTCGCGCACGTTCTCCAAGGCGCACGGCATGGCGGGTATGCGGATGGGCTGGCTGGTCGCCAAGCCGGACGTTATCCAGAAGATCCGTGGCTGGCACTACGGCGGAACGCTCAACGCACCGGCGCTGCTTGGCGCGAAGGCCTCGATCGAGGACCCGGGCCGCATCGAGCGGGAAGCCGCCCGCAACACCGCGGTGAAGGAGTTCACGACGAAGTGGTTCGCCGCGCGGGGGTACGCCGCAACCGATGCGCAGACCAATTTTCTTTTCGTGAACACCGGCATGCCCGCCGCCGCGTTCCGCGATGCCTGCGCGGAGCACAATGTCCTGGTCGGACGCGACTTTCCGCCGTATCAGGACGAATGGATGCGCATCTCGCTCGGGACGATGGACGAGATGGAGCGCGCGGTGGAGGTGTTCGGACGGATCTTGCCGGACACGGCCGGGCAGGGGAGGCGGCGAGCGGAGGAAGCGGCCTAGGCTCAAACGCTGGGGCGAACATGGCAGATCACGGCTGGCGGATCACGGGTCGGCCGGCACTCCGTCCGGTGCTGGTTGCGCTCGCCCTGCACCTGGTTGCGGTCGGCTCCCACGCCCGTCTCGAAGGCTCTCCGCATATCGCCCCATTCGGCTTCATTCCCGACGAGGAGCGGCGTGCCCTCTTCGCTCTGTACCACAGCACCAACGGTGCCGGCTGGACGCGGAGCGCCAATTGGCTGGGCAGTCCGGGTACCGAGAGCTCGTGGTTCGGTGTGACGGTGACGGCGGACCACGTCACCGCGATCGACCTGTCCGCCAACAACCTGACCGGCACGCTCCCGGCGGAGTTGGGAGACCTCCGAAGCCTGCACTCGTTGAACCTGGCGTTCAACGATCTGCAAGGCCCCATTCCCCACGAGCTGGGCAACCTCACCCAGCTTGTCGACCTCGAGCTCGGCGGGAACATGTTTGTCGGTGTCATCCCGACGTCGTTGGGAAACCTGGCGTCCCTGGTGACGCTGGATCTCCAGGGGAACCACCTGGGGGGAGCGGTCCCGGCCGAGCTGTCGAATCTCACGGCGTTGACCTCGCTGCGGCTGGCATCGAATCGGCTCCGCGGTGCTCTGCCGCAAGGACTGACCGGGCTGGTGGGATTGGTCGACGGGCAGTCCGATATTCGGTGGAACGCCCTCTGGACCGACGACACCTCCCTGGCAACCTTCCTCGATCGGAAGCAGCAGGGTGGTGACTGGCGAAGCACCCAGACGGTGCAGCCCCGGAACCCGGCCCCCCGCGTCGCCAACATCACGCACGACACGATCAGACTCGAGTGGACGCCGACGGCGTACACCGCCGATCCTGGTTACTACGAGGTGGCGTACTCGTTGACCCCGGGGGGGCCGTACAACCTGCCGGCATTACCACTGGTGACGAACGACAAGTCGACGTCCACGCTCGTCGTACCGAACCTGATGCCGGTCACGCCGTACTACTTCGTCGTCCGCACGGCGACGCGGCCGCATGTGAGCAACGCCAATCTCGTCGTCAGCGAAGATTCGATCGAGGTCCCCGTGATCACGCGCGGCGCGCCCTTCGACGTTCTGTCGCCTTCCCTGACGGTCGACCCGCTGCCGGCGGTCGTCTACTCACCGGTGATCGCGGTGAGCGGAACAGCGACTGACAGCGGATCGGGTGAAACGGGGATAAGCAGGGTCAGCGTCAACGGAGTCGATGCCGCGGGCCCGCCGGTGTCCGGCTGGGCGACGGTGAACTGGAGCGTTTCGTATCGCCTCACCCCCGGGCTCAATCTGCTGTCGATCCTCGCCTACGATGGGTACGACTCGCCGAGCATCGCCACCCCCGCGCAAGAATTCCGGAACGTCGAGTACATCCCATGTTTCACGCTGCTGCTCACCCACGTCGGCTCCGGAGGTGATCCGGCGGCGATTCCCGCGAGCTCCCCCGGCTGCGCGCTCGGTGAATACCTGCCGGGTGAGGCCATCAGCGTGACCGCGAGTCCGTCCGCAGGGTGGACTGTTCATGGCTGGGCCGGAACCAACGACGACCGGAGCCGTGCGAACACCAACACGCTGACGATGCCCGGTGCGGCTCACCAGGTGAGCGTGGAGTACGCGGACCTGAACCACCTCTTCTACGTCATCGACGGGTTCGGTGGCGTGCACGCGGGCGGGGCTTCGCCGCCCCTCACACCGCCGACGCCGTACTGGCAGACCGATGTCGGCGTCGACCTGGAGCTCGCGCCGACGGGCGCGTACGTGCTCGACGCATTGGGCGGAGTGCACGCCGGTGGAGGAGCCCCGGTGATCACGCCGGCGACGCCCTACTTCGGTTTCGCCGCCGCTCGCGATCTCGAGCTGTGGTCCGCGGGCTATTTCGTCCTGGATCACAACGGCATCGTGCATGCCGGTGGCGGGTTGGCACCGGTGGGGCAGGCGAACATTGCTCCGCCGGCCGCAGCGATCGATCTGGAGTGGTCCGGATCCGCTCACTACATCCTCGATGATCACGGGGAGGTACACGCCACCGGCGGTGCGCCGCCGATCAGCCCGGGAACCCCGCACTTCGGCTTCGACATCGCCCGTGACCTCGAGTTCCTCGTCACCGGGGGCATGTACGTGCTCGACGGGTATGGCGGCGTCCACGCCGGCGGTGGCGCCACCCCGGTAGACCCCGCGATGGCTCCGCCGTACTTCGATTTCGACATCGCCGAAGACCTGGAGGTGGTCGCCACCGGCCTCTACGTTCTCGATGCGATGGGGGGCGTTCACGCGGGTGCCGGCGCCCCGCTGTTGACCGGGCGAACGCCGTACTTCGGTTTCGATATCGCCCGCGATCTGGAGCTTCGCTGAGGAGGGGAGGCCCGGACCTGGTCGCACTGCACCAGCCGGCCAACCGCGCGGCCCGAGCGCGGCCACACCATTGGACAGTCGCTTCGCGCTCGGAGAGAATGAGAGGAGGGTGGAGAAAGCGAGGATGTATGAACCATGAGGTGCGCACCGTTCGATCTGGCGCCGCCGGTTTCTCCCTGATCGAGCTGCTGATTGTCGTCTCGATCATCGGCATCATCGCGGCCATCGCCGTGCCCCAGCTCATGGACGCCATGGACCGTGGCCGGCAGCGTCGCAGCATGGCGGACATGCGTGGCGTGGCGACCGCGAACGGCGTCCACCGGCTCGATCTCGGCAGCTACGCGCCGACGCTGGCGGCCCTGGCGACCCAGGGCTACATGCAGGCGGCACCCAACACCGACGGGTGGGGCAACCCGTTCGTCTACACCACCGGCGCCGACACGTTCACGATCACCAGCAACGGCTCCGACGGCAATCCGGGGCCGGCCGCCCCGGTCCCCTGGGTCAACGCCCCGTACGACCCGGACATCATTCTGACAATCGGCCAGTTCGTGCAGTCGCCCAGCGGGCGGTAGGTCGCCGATCGACCGCCCGGAGAACCTCCGGCTGCGCGGAGGGGCGCTCGCAGTCTCCGCCGCTGCCGGATCGCCTCTTCTCGAGCAGGAGTCGCTATGAACCGTCGCTTCGTGGTCGCCATTGCGGCCCTCGGTAGTCTCGTTCTCTTCGCCGCGGGCCCCGTGTGGGCGCAGCACGCCGGCTACTACGTACTCGACGGCTTCGGCGGAGTCCACGCCGGTGGAGGGGCGCCGGCGCCGAGCCCCGCGACACCGTACTTCGGCTTCGATGTCGCGGTCGACATCGATGTCGTTCCCGCCGACGGGCTTCCGTTGGCACGCGACGGAATTATCGTGCTCGACCGGTTTGGCGGCGTGCACTTCGGCAACGTTCTCGCAGCCAATCCACCCTCCGGAGGGACGCCGTACTTCGGTTTCGATGCGGCCCGCGCGATCACTCACGTCAATTCGACGGTGGTCTACTCGGCGAGCGTCGCGGCCAGCGGTGGCCTGGTGAGCTCCTGGGCGCGCGGTGTCTCCTCGACGGTGAAGCTCGCCACGGGGAAGTACTTGGTGACGTTCGCTCGCTCGATCGAGGGCTGCAACTTCTTTGCCGCGCTGGGTGACCAGGCGAACGCGACGTTCAGCACCTCGTACAACGGGGTCGCCGGGGAGGTGGCCGCGTATCGATCGCAGTTTTCCATCAACGACCTTGTCGTGGTCACGCGCACCAGCGCCGGCGCGCTGGCCGACAAGCCGTTCCACATCCTCGTCCATTGCTGAAGGGGACCACCGTGCCTACAGCATCCCTGGGTAGCATCCCTGGGTAGCACATCCCTGGGTTGGCGAAAAGCGTGCTGACGAGCCAGCCGCCGTGGTCGAGGTAGCCGACCTCTTCCCCTGAACGCGGGGATTTTCGCGATCATTTCGTTCGTTCCGGTGACGATGCTCTCGACAAGTTGACCGCGGGTTTTGTGCTATGCATAATGCATATATGCAAAATGCATCACAAATCGACGTAGGCGCGCTGCTTCCGCTCAAGCCACGTGTCTTCATGATCCTCGCAATCCTGAACGACGGGCCCTGCCACGGCTACGGCATCCTGAAGCAGATGCGCGAGCGCACGGATGGGGCCATGCGAATGGATGCCGGGCTCCTGTATCGCACGCTGGCGCGCCTCGCCGAGCAGGGCGTCGTCCGCGACGCGCCGGAGCACGTCGATCCGCAAGACGCGCGGCGACGCTACTACCGGTTGACCGACTTCGGTGCCGAAGTCTTGGCCGCAGAGGCCCTTCGTCAGCGCGAGCTTCTCGGGACGCTGGCGATGGCGGAGCCGGGATCGGACCCGCGATGACCAGGAGCGGGAGGCGGCTCGCCACCCTGTATGAGCGGGTGTTGGTGCTCTATCCGGCGGACTTTCGCAGCCGGTATCGTGACGAGTTGGTTGCCACGTTCGAAGCGGGTCTCTCCGAGGCCGGAGGCTGGCTGCGCCGCGGGACCTTCGTCGCCTTGGCATTTTTCGGGGCGTTGCGCCACGGCGTTGCCGAGAGGCGGGCGAGGGCTGCACCGTTTGCCGGTTGGGGTCGTGACCTGCGTCTCGGGACGCGCTCGCTACGGCGCCGGCCGGGGTTCGCCGCCACGGTCGGCGCGGTGGCGGCGCTCGCGGTAACCGCCGCTACGCTGGCGTTTGCAGTCGTCGACGGCACGCTGTTGCGGTCATCGCCCCACGCGGACCCGGAACGCACCGTCATCGTCTGGGGACGGAACGCACAGAACGGCCAGCTTCGAGACGTGGTCTCCGGATCGAACTACATCGACCTGCGGGCGGGCGGTGCCACCTTCGAACACATGGCGGCGATCAAACCGGATGACATCACTCTTCTCGAGGAGGATCGACCGCGGGTCGTGCCGACGCTCACCGCGACGTGGGAGTTCTTCGACGTTCTCGGCGTCGACGCCGCGGTGGGGCGCACATTCGTCCGACGTGACGGCCTCAGTGGCTCGGAGCCGGTCGCTGTCATCACGCACGCGGCGTGGCGTGAACGATTCGGGGCCGCGCCGGAAGCGATCGGAAGCCGGCTCCAGACCAACGACGGCTTCGTCACCGTCGTCGGCGTGCTGCCGGAAGACTTCGTGTTCGCCGCGCGGGCCGAGCTGTTCGTCCCGCTATACGACGACGAGCTCGCCACGTACAACCGCACCTCGTACGACTATTGGATTGTGGGACTGCTTCGCCGCGGGGCCACGATCGACCAGGCTTCCGTCGAGCTCGAAGGGGTCATGCAGCGCATTCGCCAGGAGGATCCGCGGCTCACGGGCTGGACCGTTGCCGTCGAGCCGCTCCACGAAACCGTGACCGAGGCCGTTCGTCCGGTTCTCCTCTCGTTGGCAGTGGCCGTCGGTGCGATGGTCCTGGTAGCGGCGGCCAACGTGGCCGGATTGTTTCTCGTCCATGCAACATCCGAGCGGGCGAACGTAGCGATAGAGTCGTCCCTCGGCGCCGGATTCTGGCGGATCGCTCGTCGCCTGGTGACCGAGGTCGTCGTGGTCTGCGGGATTGGCGGGGCGCTCGGCGTTGTCGCGGCGATCGCCGGGCTGCGATTCTTACCGGGGATGGCGCCGCCGTTCGTGGCGATCCCGGGGTCGGCGGCCCAGGTGGTGAGCTTTCGAGCGGATTTCAACGTGCGTGCGGCAGTGTTTGCTGTTGCCGTCACCGCGATCATCGTGCTGGCGGGCTCGTTGACGGCTGTGCTCGGCGCTACGGCGCGCAAGCCGGGGGGTGCGCTTGCCTCGGTCGATCGGTCTCGTTCCGTCGCGGCGCCGGCGCGGCGGGCTCACGACCTCTTCGTCGCCGCGCAGGTCGCGTTCGCTACCCTGCTACTGGTCGTGGGATTGCTGGCATTCGGCACCGTACGCAACCTTTTCGCCGTCGAGACGGGGCTGGACCCCGAGGGCGTGCTCACGCTGTACACCGGAGATCTCGATGACCGGGACGCGACCGAGCGCGCGGTCCATTTCCGCCGCCTCCTCGACGGGATCGAGGAGGTCCCCGGAGTCGTGGCCGTCGGGGTCAACGACTACGTACCGCTGCAGGCCGAAGACGATTTCGAGGGGATCTCGCTGCTCGATCGCCCGCCTCCGCCGCCGGGGCAGGGGCTACGCGAGGAGTGGCGTCGGGTCAGCGAAGGGTATTTCGCCGCCGCGGGCGTGGAGATCGTCGCCGGGCGGGGCTTTCAACGGAGCGATTTCGAGAACGTCGCCACGGTCGTCATCGTCAACGAGGCCTTTGTTCGCCGCCACTATCCGGACGGAGACGCCATCGGAGCTCGCGTTCTGATTCACAAGAGGAGCTACGGAGAGGCGACGATCGTCGGGGTTGTGGGCGACGTGCTGCGACGCGGTGTGCGACAGCCCGCACCGCCGGTGTTCTACGTCCCGTATCATCGCGATCCACGCCCGAACATGGCCGTCTTCGTTCGCGCGCAGGCGCAGCCGGAGCAGATGATCGAGCCGGTGCGCCGGGCCATCTGGTCCGTCGATGCACAGCAGCCGGTCGATCGCATCGCCGCTCTCGATACCGTGGTCGCCGATGCGGTCGGCGTCCCGCGGCTCGCCATGGTCGTCCTGATGACGCTCGCCGGCGCGGCCGCCGGTCTCTCGGGGCTGGGCCTGTTCGGCGTGCTGGCCTATTCGGTGAGGGCGCGGCGCGGCGAGCTGGGAATACGGATGGCGTTGGGCGCCACCGGAGGCACTCTGCAGCGGATGGTGATCGTGCGCTCATTGCTGCTGAGCGCCGCGGGTGCAGCTGTCGGCGCCGGTCTGGCGTGGATGGCGGGCCGGGCCGCCGAGCCGCTCGTATTCGGCGTCAGCGTTGCGGACGGAGCCGTCGTCGGCGGGGTCACGGTCGTGCTCTTGACGGTCAGCTTCGCGGCGAGCTGGTTGCCGGCGAGACGCGTTGCAACGATCGACCCGGGCGAGGCGCTCCGCCAGCGCTGAGCGGCTGGAAGAGAACTGCCGGACCGTGTGGCGGAGGTTGCCGCCGGCATCGGCATCGCCATCGCCATCGCCGCTGTCGCCGCTCAGTCCCGCGTCGTCGGTTGCCGTTCGAGACGATAGCCGACCCGCGGGACCGTGAGAATGTAGCGAGGCTCCGACGGATTATCCTCGATCTTCCGGCGGAGCTCGGCGACGTGGGTATCGACCGTGCGCGTGACGACGGAGCCGGGATAGCCCCACACCTCGCGGATGAGCTCGACGCGGGTGGCGACGGCGCCGTCGCGTTCGACGAGGGCGACAAGCAGGTCGAACTCTTTGGGCGTGAGCGCCAGGGCTCGATCGCCGCGACGTACCGAGCGCGCCGCCCGATCGATGTGCACGTCGCCGAACGTCTCGAACCGCGCCGCCTTGTCGCCGGTAGCCGGTGCCGCGCGCCGCAGCAGGGCTTCGACGCGGGCGAGCAGCTCGAGGATGCCGAACGGTTTGGTGACGTAGTCATCGGCTCCCACTCGCAGACCGCGAACGACGTCGGACTCTTCGCCCCGGGCCGTGAGTATCAGCACCGGAGTCGCGATCTGGGCGGCACGCAGCTCGCGCAGGACGTGGAACCCGTCGAGCTTGGGGAGCATGAGGTCGAGGACGATCAGGTCGTTGTCCTCCGACGCGCCCAGCGCGCGGCGCAGTCCTTCCTCGCCGTCGGCCGCGACTTCGACCTCGTGCCCCTCGATCTCGAGGTTGTTGCGCAGCCCGTACGCCAGGTCCGGGTTGTCTTCGACGATCAGGATGCGGGCCATCAGGCGCTCTCCCGCGGCAGGCGCAGCTCGAACCGCGCGCCTCCGTCGTCCCCGTCGCTCACACCTACCGTCCCGCCGTGCAGCTCGACGAGCTCGCGGACGAGCGCCAGGCCGATGCCGGTTCCCGTCACGCCCACGTTGTGGGGCCCGCGCCAGAAACGCTGCCAGACCAGCGAACGCTCACCGACCGGCACGCCGGGACCCTGGTCGGTGACCGCGACGCGTGCCTGGTCGCCATTGGCGGAGATATCCACTGTAACGGTCTGCCCCTCGGGGCCGTACTTGATCGCGTTGTCGAGCAGGTTGACGAGCATCTGCCGGAACATGTCTCGGTCGATGCGAGCTTCGATACGGTCGGCGCCGATCAACTCGATGCGGGTTGCCGCAGCAGCAGACAGGGGACGAAAGCCGTCGACCACGTCTTTGGCGAGCGAGCAGAGGTCGGCGCGCTCGGGCACGAAGCGCTGCTCCCTTCCGGAAGAGCTGGAGAACTGGAGCAGGTTGTCGACCAGCACCGCCAACCGTCGAGCTTCACGGTCGATGATGTCGAGCGAGCGTCGCTGTTCCTCGGGGTTGCGCACCCGCTCCAGCCGCAAGGTTTCGGCGAACATCCTGATCTGTGCAAGCGGGGTTCGCAGCTCGTGCGATGCTCCGGCGACGAACTGTTCCCGCAGGTCCACCAGTTCCTGCTCCCGGCGCCACAGCACGACACCGATTCCGAGCAAGGCGAAGGTGATGGCGAGCAGCCCGGCGATAATGGGCAGGCGGGAGTAGGGGAGCCCGCCCACGACCAATCGCCCGGCGGACGATGCGGGGATGGACGCGACGACGCGCAGGCCGGCGTGGTATGGCGGGAGCTCTGCCGTGGCGCTGATCGACGCTTCACCCTCCGGGCCGTGAGCAAAGCGGGTCTGGCCGCGCTGGTCGATCACACGCACGTGGACCAGATCGGCGGTGCCCGAATCGTCGGTGAGCGTGGCCGGCAGGAGGTCGTAGATCTCGACGGCGTCGGCAAGGAACCGGTGCAACGTCTCGGCCTCGGCGGCGAAGCCGGAGAGCACGGTCCCGCCGCTTTCGCGCCGGTACACCAACAGCAACTCGAGATCGCTCGTGTGCTGCAGGAAGGCGGTGTAGGGCCACTCGCTCGAAGAGAGCGTGTCGGCATGCGTGCGGACGGCGTCCCGCAGCCACGAGTCCGGTGTTTCGGCCCCGAGGTCCAGTGTCTTGATCTCGCCGTTGTCGAGATCGAGCCTGTACAGGGAGCCGATGACGTCGGCCAGGACGTACTCGTTGCGCTGGCCCTTCAGCGGGGCGTCCCCGGTGGGCGGTTGGCCGGCCTCGAAATCGTATGCCGCCAGCAAGCGCTGCGCGGGCAGAAACCACTCGTATTCGAGCGTGACGGCGACGTTGCGGGCGTACTGATCGGCTGCCAGCGCCGCGTAGTCCTGCAGCACGCCCTCGACCGCATCGCGCTGCGCACGCGCCGCGGTAACGGCTTCGTAGCCGAGCGCAACCACCAGCACGAGCGCCGCCGCCAAGCAGACGATGATCAGAGGTCGGCGCGAGCCATTGTCCGCAGAAGTGGACATGTCCCAAACGATAGCCGGGCCCGCCGGTGGGAAACAGCGATCTCCCGCCATCGGGCCTTTCATGGCGGCAATTCTGACAACTCGCTGACATTTCGCGCACGAACCCCTTGCGGGCCGCTTGCGGAGGCACCACCTCGGCGAACGGGAATGCGGGTAGCGTCGTCGTCATGGCTCGAACGGGGCTCTTGCGGGCCCCGGGTGCGGCGGCGGCAGGCTCCGCCGCCGCACACCGAGATCACCGTTTCGCCCGTCCACGTGACACGGCCCGTCCACGTGACATGGAGCGGGTGAGGCCTTCGAGCGAGAGGACCGAAATGATCAGAGGCCCGAGATGATCCACAAACTCCGATTCCGAGCTGCGCTATTGGTCGCGGTGATCCTCGCCTTCGGCGCAGCCTTCATCGCCGATGCCGGGGCACAGCAGCAAGCCGTCGAGCTTCCCGCCGAAGTAACCCGCTGGATGGAACGCGACCAGGTGCAGCGCTGGGCACGCATGATCCGCCGCGGCCAGGAGCTGTTCGCCGAAGGCTCGTGCGCCAACTGTCACGGCGAGGGTGGTAGTGGCGGCAACCTGGGTCCCGACCTGACAGATACCGAATGGGTACAAGGAGACGGTAGCCTCGAGAACGTTTTCGACACGATCTTCTGGGGCGTGCGTCGCCGGGATTTCGCCGACCCGAACCGCCGATTCCAGATGAATCCCGGGGGAGGGATGGACCTCGAGTTCGAGGATGTCGGCGCGCTGGCTGCCTACGTCTGGAGCCTCAACAACGGCACGTTCTTGCCGCAGCGATAGGCGGCAGGCCGGTGCCGGCCGGACGCGCTTCGCCGAGCCCGGGTGAGCGCGGCCGCGATCCTACGGTCGCACGCGCCCACATCGGCCGTACCGACGCCAGTCTGGACGAGGTCGCCGTACGGTTCGAGCGCGAGAGGCATAACCGGCGCGCGACACGCGGGTAGAGCCGCGGGCGCGGTAGAGCGCCGTAGGGTCCCGTTTCGGCCCGAGAGTTGCTAGTCTCCCCGTGCGACGACATTCCATTGACGACCCACGGAGGCCCTGTTCATGGAGATTAGTTTCCAGCTCAACGGCAATCCCACCACGGTCGACGTCCCGCCCGACATGCCGGTGCTCTGGGTGCTCCGCGACGTCCTCGATATGAAAGGCACGAAGTTCGGCTGTGGAGCGTCGCTCTGTGGCGCCTGCACCGTCATCGTCGACGGCAGGGCGCAGCGCACCTGCCGGATGCCGGTATCGAGTATCGCGGGCGGAAACGTCACCACGGTTGAGGGCCTCTCGCTCGACGGTACCCACCCGGTGCAGCTCGCCTGGCAGGAGATCGACGTGCCTCAGTGCGGCTACTGTCAGGCCGGACAGATCATGGCGACGGCGGCTTTCCTCGACGAGAATCCTCGTCCGAGCGACGAGCAGATCGACCAGGGGATCCGGAACCTGTGTCGCTGTGCGACGTACACCCGCATCCGCGCCGCGGTCCATCGGGCGGCCGAGATCCAGTCCTCCACGGACTCCAGCGCGAGCCGACGCGAAACCGCGCCGGCCGGCGGAAAGTAAGGAGGGGATCGTGACCGTGACGACGAACGAAAACGCCAAGTCCGACCTCAGCCGTCGCCAGTTCCTCAGCGTCTCCGCCCTCGCCGGCGGAGGTTTCCTCCTCGGAGCACGTCTCTCCGTGCCCGATGCAGGGGCGAACGCCGGTGTCGCGCAGGCCGAGACGATCCTTACCGCGTTCGTCCGCATCATGCCGGACGGCCCGGTGACCATCATCGCCCAGAACCCCGAGATCGGGCAGGGCGTCAAGACCATGCTTCCGATGCTGATCGCCGAGGAGCTGGACGTGTCGTGGGATCAGGTGAGCGTCGAGCAGGCCGGGCTCGATACCGATCTGTACAGAGGCCAGTTCGCCGGCGGAAGCACCGCCACGCCGATGCACTACGAGTCGATGCGCCGCGCCGGTGCGACGGCTCGGGCCATGCTCCTGTCGGCGGCGTCGGACCGTTTGGGTGTTCCGGCGTCGGAGCTCGAAACCGAGGCCGGCGTGGTGCACCACCGCGCCAGCGGCCGGAGCCACACCTATGGTGAGCTGGCCGAGGACGCCGCCGGGCGCCCGGTACCCGAACCGGACAGCGTTTCGCTCAAAGACCCCGGGGACTTCCGCATCATCGGCACGCCGATCGCCGGCGTCGACAACGACGCGATTGTCACCGGCAAGCCGTTGTTCGGTATCGACGTCGACGTGCCGGGTATGAAGTACGCCGTGTTCGAGAAGTGCCCGGTTTTTGGCGGCAAGGTGATGTCCGCCAATCTCGATGCGGTTCGCGCCGCCCCCGGCGTTAGCCATGCTTTCGTCATCGAGGGCGGCGATTCGCCGCTGGACGCCCTGCAGAGCGGCGTCGCGATCATCGCCGACACCTGGTGGGCGGCGCAGCAGGCGCGCGGGCAGCTCGAGGTGACATGGGACGAGGGGCCGTCCGCGGAGCACAGCAGCGAGGGGTTTGCGGCGCGTGCCGAGGAGCTGGCGCAGCAGCCTCCGGAGGAGTCCCTCCGTGCCGACGGGGACTTCGAAACCGCCGCCGCGGCCGCAGCGGACGTGATCGAGGCCGCCTACTCCTATCCGTTCATCGCCCACGCTCCGCTCGAGCCACAGAACTGCACCGCCCACTTCAGCAACGGCAAGCTCGAGCTGTGGGCGCCCACGCAGACGCCGGAGGGGGCACGCGGTCAGTGCGCGGAGACCCTCGGCATTGCCGAGAGCGACGTCACCCTGCATCTGACGCGCATGGGCGGCGGTTTCGGCCGCCGGCTCTACAACGACCCGGTTGTCGAGGCGGCGCGCATCGCCAGCGAGGTGGACTTTCCCGTCAAGCTGGTGTGGACGCGTGAGGACGACATGCAGCACGACCCCTACCGCCCCGGTGGCTTCCACTTTCTCAAGGGCGCCGTCGATGCCGACGGAGGGATCGTCGGCTGGCACAATCATTTCGTCTCGTACGGCCAGGGAGGGCGGTTTTCCGCCAGCGCCGGCTTGCGCGACCGGGAGTTCCCGCAGGGCTTCATCCCGAACTTTTCGCTCGTGACCTCGCGGATGCCGCTGGGCATCCCCACCGGTGCGCTACGCGCGCCGACGAGCAACGCGATCGCCTTCGTCATTCAATGCTTCATCGACGAGCTGGCACATACCGCCGGTAAGGATCCGCTGCAGGTACGCCTCGATCTGCTCGATCAGGCCGTCGCGTCGGGAGCAGAGACCCAGCTGGATGCGGCGCGTATGCGGGCGGTAGTGGCAGCGGTCGGCGAGCGGTCGGGGTGGGGCGAGCCGCTGCCCGACGGCACAGCGAAGGGCGTCGCCTTCCACTACAGCCACCGAGGCTACTTCGCCGAGGTGATCCAGGCGACGGTCGCGCGGGACGGGGAAGTCACCGTCGACCAGGTGTGGGCCGTAGGCGATGTCGGCAGCCAGATCATCAATCCGCTGAATGCCGAGAACCAGGTGCAAGGCGCCGTGCTCGATGGGTTGGGGCAGGCGCTGTATCAGGAAATCACCTTCCGCGGCGGTCGCACGCGGCAGGGGAACTTCAACAACTTCTTCCTGCTCACGCTTCGCGAATCACCACCGGTGGACGTGCATTTCCTGAAGACGGACTTCCCGCCCAGCGGCCTCGGCGAACCGGCGTTGCCGCCGGCGCCGGCGGCGCTCTGCAACGCGATCTTCGCCGCGACCGGCAAGCGCGTGCGCTCACTGCCGATCACGAATCACGATCTGAGCTGGGGGTAGGGGACCGTTCCCGCGTCCCTTCTCGCCGCAGGGGGTGCCCCTTGCGGGGGTGTGCCTTGCTCGCGCGCACCGGGCGCACCCTGTAGGGGGCACTTTGGAGGGAGGAACGGGCCGCTCCGGCCTTACGGACGCCAATAGCTGCGAAGTGCGCCCCGCGCGATGGGTCCGAGATCCGGGTCGGTCGTGAACGCCTCGAGAAAGAGGATGACCGCCGCCCGCTGAGTGTCCGTGAAGAGGGCGTACTTCGATGCCTGGAAAGCGACGAGGGCTTGGTTTTCGCCCGTCGGATCGAACGCTCGAAGGGTGCTTTCCACCACGTACTCGATCGAGTCGCTGCGAGTCAGCGACCAGATCATGAACGCGGGCATGTAGTACTGGAAGGCCTCGGCGCTGAAGAACGAAAGGGCGGCATAGTTGCCGATGATGTCGTCGTCCGACAGGTCCCGCCTGTCCCGCGCTCCGTAGAAGTCGACGATATCGCCGTCATCCCGGCACTGCGGGTGCCGCAGGCGGGCGTCACCGGGCGGCGTCGTGCTCGAGAACGCCGTTTCGATCTCGCCGATGATCATCTGTCTGGTTGCCCGGTCCAGGCTCATACCTTGCACCGCCGGAAGTAGCTGTCCGAGGCTACCGTCTCCCCCGGCTGCTCGAAAGCATCACAATGCAGCACGGCGGGTGCACACTTCGCGAGACACCCTCGTGCGAAGAGACGGCCCGTTCCGCTGCCATGGTGATGTCCGCGAAACGCCTTCGACCGCGCCGCGCCCGGGCGCTAGCGCCGGCGCCCGAGGAATGCGACTTCTGCGCACGCACGTGGGCCCTCGAGCACGAACGGAGAGCTGCGGAAGGTCGTGTCGTCGAGCCCCTCGTCGCCCATGCGCGGCACCGCGCGGATCGTGTAGGAGCCGGTGGGCAGGCCGCGAAGGGAAAACTGCCCGTTCAGATCGGTCGTTGTGGACCGGCTTTCGGCACCTTCCACGAGGATTTCAGCGGCGCGTACCGGGTCGAAATTCCGACGGAGATGGTCACCGGAGGTTCGTTGTGTATCCGTCAAGACCATCACAACTCCCCAAACGATCGTCTCATCGGTCGGACCCTCTAAGCTACGGAGATACTCGATCAAGCCTGCCGCACGCTCAACGGGACGTGTGGCGCTGCAGAGGCTGACCCAGAGACGGTCGTCCTCCCTGCGACTTGCTTGAATGAGGTAACGCCCGCCGGCCTCGAATCCGTACCCGCAGGACTCTTCGGCAGGAGCCGTTCGGACCACCGAGTCCGCGACTCCACGCCAGGAATTGATCCCGGAGAGCTCGACCTCGAGGAGGGGAAGTCGGCGCTCTCCGAGCACATCACTGGAGTAACCATCGATCATCCCGGGCGCACCGGGGACCGTTCGGATGGACTCCACGGTCGCCTCGAAGACGGCGTCGGCGTCGACGATTTCGCTGCAAGCCATCGTGGCGCAGGAGCAGAAGGTGACGGGCTGGTGTGAGGGCGCCGAGCCCAGGAGCACCGTCAGAACGACGGCCGAGAGCCCCTTCCGGGTGACGCTCTTCAACGATGTGGACATCGGCTTGCCGTACGCCTTGGGGGATCGATAGGAATCCTCGACGGCTACTTCGGAGATCGTGCCACGTTGCAGGTCAGCGAGGCACCGGAAAGCACCCGGAACCCCGATCCCGGCCGGCATAGGTGTATAATGACTGCAATCTGAAACCATGGGTGGCGTTCAACGATCCGCGAAGGGAGAGCCCGATGCCGTCCCTCACCGTGCGCGACCTACCGGAGGAGGTCCTCGAGATCCTGCGGGAGCGAGCCCGGCGCAACCACCGCAGCCTCAACGGCGAGGTGCTCGCCGTGTTGGAAGCCCACGCTCTGGCTCCGGTCGCCGACGTCCGCACGATCGTGGGCGAGGTGCGCGAGATCCAGCGCCGCTATGGTCTGGCGCCGCTGGATCACAGCGAGATCGATGCGCTGAAGCGACGTGGTCGTGAGCCGTGATCGTCGTCGATACGAACGTGTTGGCGTATCTGGTGCTTCCGGGGCCACGGGCCGCGGCCGCAGAGCGGTTGTTGCGTGAGGACGCCGAGTGGGCGGCCCCGTTGCTGTGGCGGAGCGAATTGCGTCAGGTACTGAGTAGGTATGTGCGGCGTGGCGACATGAATCTGGACGCGGCCGCCGAGCTCTGGTCGTGCGCGGAGATGGTCCTCGGTGGCCGCCAGCATCTCGTCCCGACACGCCTGGTGCTGACCCTGGCGGCCGAATCCCGCTGTTCCGCCTACGATTGCGAGTACGCCGCGCTTGCTCAACTCTTGTCCGTCGACCTGGTGACCGAGGACGCACGGTTGCTCGCGGCATTCCCCGAATTCGCGCGGTCTCTGGGATCGACCTGACTTCGGGACGGGCGACGTCGGTGATTCGAGGCAAACCCCAGTCGGCCGCCAGCCCGGAGTTGGTCACGAGAGCCGCGATCGTGCGTGCGCTTCAGCCCTTTGCTTCCCGCAACATGCTCCGGGCTCGTCGTCCCCGGCGCCGGACCAGGGGCGGCACCATCTGCAGGATCGGCGATTCGCCGTAGGCGTCGCGAAACTCCGCCTCGGATCGTTCGAGAACAACGGCTAGCGCGGTCGTCATCTCGTCGACGAGATCGAGGACGTATGCGGGACGAACGTCGAGCTGGCGCCCGAGGCGCAGCCAGTCGGCACGCTTCACATCGCCCGGGTCTGCCTGGCCGGCGACGGACAGCGCCAGCCGTTGGCTGATTCCCGGGTAGACGGCGGTGCTCAACAGGTCGTAGAACGGCGCCAGGCGGGGCGCCGCGCCGTCGTACAGCAACGACAGGTTCTTGCCGTGGCCGTCGGCGTTGCCGACCAGCAGGCAAAATGCCAGCCAGCGAATCAGTGCGCGCCGATCCCCGATGGGATCGGCAGCATGGGTATCGAGCAACGCCACGACAGCCGCGAGATCCGGACCGCCCTCCGCCTCGTACTTGCGCGTGTAGGGGAGGCCCAAGGCCTGGCAGAGGTCCTCCTGGTGGACCCGGCGCACGCTGTCGTCGGCAAGGAGGACGCGGTCGTAGCGCTCAACGACGCACAACGGCGGATCGAACCGCGTGTCCAGCGTCGTGGGCGAGACCGGAAGATCGAGGCGCCGGGCAAGATCGGTAACGAACACCTCGTTGGCGGTCAGATGGGCGAAATCGGTGCCCGCAAACTTGATGATGTGCGTGCTCGGGGCGGCGCCCAGCGGAAGCCGATACTCTCCCTCCGCCGTCGCCCGCACGGGCAACTTGTCCTGGGCACCGGCGAGGGACAAACGCAGATCTTGTTCGCCGCTGATCGCCGCAAGGCCGGGGTGTGGCGTGGCTGCGAGCGAGCGCAGCTCGTCGATGGTCAGCTCCCGATAGACCGGTGGCGCCGGTTCATCGATGGTTTCGGTCAACGTCAGCGCGCCGGCGCAATCGCCGCCGAGCGCCACCAACAGCTCCCAGTCGTTGTCCTCGGAGACCCCGAGGCGGCGCGCCACCAGCGCGCGGACCTGCCCCTCCGGCAACAGGTTGACGAAGAAGCGTTGGGCCACATCGTCGTAGACGCGATCGCGGAGGGGCATGCTCAGCGAGATGGCGAACCCGCCATCCAGCCACTCGTCGGTGTAGCGGAAGGAGAGATGTCCGTCGCCGTCATGCCGCAACTCGCCGACGGCGCGACCAGCGAATCCGACCCGCAGTACGTCGGCGGCGCCCTCCGAGGTTTCCACGGAGCTCACGGTCCTTCGCCCGGTTGCCGGGCACTGTCGCCACGCGCCTCGAGCGCGAGCTCCAAGCCGAGCCTCCGGGCAACCTTCAACGCCTTGCCGATCTCCGCGGTGGGTTTACCCCGCTCCAGCTCGGAAAGAAAGCGAACGCCGACGTTGCACAGCGCCGCGGCCTCGGCCTGCGTGTGTCCGAGATCCGCCCGCCGCCGCTGGATCGCGCGTCCGAGGTCTTCGGCGGTGACGATCCGTCGGCTAGGCGCCTCCGCTGATGCGTGTGATTTGGCCGAAGGCCGTGCTGGCGTCATCTCCCGACTCCTCGCGCCCGACTCCTCTCGCGCGACGCGTCCTGGTTGGGGCACACCGCGACGCATTCCCGAACGGGAATGTATCAGGGGATCTGAGTCCTCGGCAAGGTTAATACTACCGTTCGGGAATGTCTTGGTATCGATCGAGCTCCCGTGACGCATACGATACCGTACGGGACAATCAGCCGGCGATCGTCGGCACCATCGCGTTTGATGCTTGCCTGCCGGAGCTGCGCTAAGGGCGGGCCGTAGCCGAGAGTGGGGAGGCGGCAGTACTATCCGTGGCCAGCGGTGGGGTTGGTGAGACACGAGGGGGCTTCATCCATCGTTTCGAGAACGACGACGTGGCAACGCACGCGCCGATCGTGGTTCGCTTCCGGCTGGGAGAATCGCTCGCAGGAGCACCCGAGATCTCGCCGCCAAGGAGTCCACGATGAACCGCACCGCCGGCTTGTCCCTTCAGACGACATTCGAGGCCCGGCCGTGAGCTGGGCGATCAGTGTCCTCGCCGTGGTCGGCCTGGCCGCCCTGGTCGCACTGGTCCGAAAGCACGTGGCTCGTGAGAGGGAAGCACGGAGGCTACGGTGGGAGGGCATTCTCGAAGCGGCCGGACGCCTCGGGTTCCACGGCACCGCGGAGGGGGCCTACCCGGATGGCATGCCCACCTGGGCGATCGTGCCGAAGCCGAAGCGGGTCCGGCAGGTCGTCGACGCATCGCGGGGCGACGAGCGGATCGTCGTGTTCGACATCGAAAACAGCGGCCGCACCGAAATGGGCTACAACACGGAAATCACCGGGTCCGACGAGTCGCGCGCCGAGCGCAGCCGGCACACGGTGGTTTGCTTGCGCCGCGACGGCCGATCGCTGCCCCGATTCGAACTGCTGCCGAACCTCGGCAGGATGACCGAAGAATTCGTCGATGTCGCCATGCAGCAGGCAGCCGCCGAGATGGGCGCAAAGGGCCGATCGGGGCCTGATTCCGCCGGGCTCGGTGTCGGTCTGATCCGCGGGTTGGCCCAAACCGTCGTGGCCATGCGTGAACGGCCCGGCTCGCTGCCCTGCGGGCGACGTGCGGACTTCGAGCAAGCGATGAAGATCTACGGCGACGATCCGGGGGCGATCGACCGTGTGCTGACCGATGAGATCATCGACCGCCTGCTCGCGACCCCCGGGCTGATTGTCGCGGCGGACGGGCAGTGGCTGCTGTTTTCGCGGAACGTTCGTCTGGCCGGCGGCGATCGAGACACCGATCTGGCCCATGGGTTGCTCACGATCGATGAAGCCGGTGATCTGATGCAGACCGGTCTCGCGCTCGCCGAATCGTTCGAGGAGGGAGCCTGACCACATGCTGCCCGAGGCTTCGGCTACCAACCGGACGGCAGCGCCTGCCAGCGCCGCGCTCCTTAGTCGAGCGCGAGAAACGAGCGTGCGGACATCGCCGACAGTCCGTGCGGAGCGCCGTCGATCAACTTCAGGTCCCCGGTCACGAGAACCGCGTTCGGGACGGCGGACAAGAGGTCCCAGAGGTGCTGGTCGCCGGGATCGGGGGGCGCGCTTGCGGCCGCAGGCGGTTCGCGCACGATGGCGTTGCCGGCAAGGGTGGTCAGCAGGCGATCGATCGCGTCGGACGTCAACCCGTGCCGTTTGCTGATACGGGGCCGCGTCAGCACGCGGCGATACGCGGCGAGCAGCGGTACCGACAGGACGAACGGAAGACTGCCGCGAATCATGGCGTCGAGGATCCGCGCTGGCGGTGCATCGACATCGGCGGTCAACAATCCTGCGACGACCACGTTAGTGTCGATGATCGCCGGACGACGCTTCAACCGGCTCGCTCGGCCCGCGTCTCCTCAACGGCCAGCTTCGTGGCCTCGCCCTCGCTAAGACCGCTGAGCTCCCGCGCCGCTGCCACCAATTCATCCGCCGCAGCCGAAGTCTTGATGCCGTAGAACTCGAGACTCTCCGCCACCAGCTCGCCGATGGTCGTATCGCGGCGAGCGGCGCTTTATTTCAACGCGCGGTGCAGCTCGTCCGGCAGCGTGCCGATCATCGGGAGCCGTCCGTTGGCACGAGGCGGTTCAGCTCCTCGAACCAGTTGAGCACGAGCCGAAGTTGGGTTACCGGCTGGGGAGGGGGCTGCCACTCTTCTATCATCAGGAAGCGGCCGTCCGCTGCCACGTCGTAGCTGCGCAAAGGCGACGAGCCTAGCATTGGACGATCGAACAGTTTGCGCGGCTCTTCCCACTCAAAGCCTCCCTCAAAGCTGACCTCCACGGCCATCATCGCGGAGCGATCGTCGGTCCCGGTCCGGTAGAAGAGCTCGGAGTTGTCGAGGGACCAAGTTGGCCGGGTGCCGCCTTCGACCGTGACCGTGTACTCGGGAACACCGGCGGGATACGGTCGCACGTAGATTTGGAACTGCCCGGATCTGTCGGAAGCATAGGCTAGCCAATCTCCATTCGGAGATAGTGCCGGCCACCATTTTCTCTCCGGTCCCTCGACAATCGCCGCGGGGTCCCCGCTTCCGTCAGCAGCGACGGCCCAGATGTCCCTGCCCTCCCTGAAGAGGATCTCGTCGTCCGACCAGCCAACGACACCTTGGAAGTTTGGCGTGTCGGTGAGGCGTTCCGGGTCGCCGCTCAGGTCGGAGGTGACCGTATAGAGCTGCGGATCGCCCGTTTCGTGATCCGATTCGAACGCCAAGTGTGTGTCGTCCGGGCTCCACGCCGGCGTTGTCTGAACACCCGGCAGCGGCAACGGATGGGCCCCCTCACTCTCGAGATCGAACACGATTATGTCCCGGTCGGATTGCGTGGGGCCCCTGTACGCCACCCGCCCGCCGTCGGGTGAGATCCGTGGATACATGAAAGAGCGGTTCCAGGCCGGAAGGGAAATCCGTTCATCGACATCGCCGGCGCGGGACACCCAGACGGGTTGGTGATCGGGCTCCGGGTAGACACCCCCGGGCGCGTACAGTAGCGCCCCGGATTCCGAGACGCTGAATTGCGCAGCGCCCGTACCGATCGTGCCGTTGGCCGCATTCATGGCCTGCATGACGTCTTCGAAGACGGGCACGGCCTCGTGGGTCAGCTCCAGTCGCTCGGGATCGAAGCCGGCGACCATCAGTACCCCCCACCGGCCGAACAACAGGTGGCCACTCGGCATGTACACGGTGTCAGCAGCCCCCTGGAGGAGGTCCACCGGCTCGGCGACGGTGGCGTCACCCGCGAGCGGCAGGGCCACGATACTCGCCTCATCCAATCCCCGTATGAAACGGGACCGCAAGACCGTGTAGAGCAACACCATGCCGCCCGACACAAGCTCCGGTTGAATATGGAACGACTCGCCCTGGTCCCGGCGCACCCTGGTCAGCGGCCTCGGGTCGCCGCCCGTGTTCGGGAGAAGGTAGATCCCATCCGTGCCGGCGAAGACGATCCCCTCCTCGGTCCAATCCAGGCCATAGGGGCCGTCGACGTCGAACGGCGCGTTCTGCAGAATCGTGCGCGATCCGCCTCCGCTGATGGGTGCGACCCGGATGTCCCTACCGACGACGAATCCTACCTCCTGCCCGTTTGGATGCAGAAACGGGCTCGATCCGCCCTCGGTGTCGCTGATCGGAGTCGCCTCCGGATTCTCGAGGCGGCGCAGGTAGAGACGACCGGTATCACCGTCGGTGGCGGCGTAGATGACGGCCCGGCCGTCAGGAGTGAGCACGAAAGCGGAACGGCTCGGACGGTCGCCCCCGATCCGTGCTTCGTCCGTATGCCCGCCCCAAAGACGGGTGCCGGACTCCAGGGGTAGCTCCAAGTAGCTGACATCACTCGGCGTTTCAGGTGATAGGAGGAAGGTCCCGGCAATCGCGACAATCAGACCCAGAGCGACGCCGATCCCAAAGAGAAGCACCGGCGAGATCTTCCGGGACGCCGCATCTCTTGTGGATGGTCCCGAGCTGACGACGGCGTCGACGGGCTCGGCGATCGCTTCCTCGATCTCGATGCGAGCGTCGCCGATGTCGCGAAGTCGTCGATTCGCGGCCTTCCGCAAGCACCTACTCAGGAGCGAGCTAACCGCCGGCGCGGAACTCGGCAACGCCTTCCAATCCGGCTCCTGCTCCAACACCGCCACCAGCGTGTCGGCCACCGTCTCCCTCGCAAACGCCGGCTTCCCCGTCAGCATCTCGTACACCACGCACCCGAACGCCCAGATGTCTGCCCGCTTGTCGGCTTCCTCGCCACGGATCTGCTCGGGGGCCATGTAGGGCGGCGTGCCCATCAACGTCCCGTCGATCGTCAGGCTGGTGACGTGGTCAGTCGGTGCGGCGTTGGCGGCTCCGTCGGGCGCGGTGCTTTTTGCGATGCCGAAATCCAGAACCTTCACGCCACCCTCGGGTGTCAGGAGCACGTTCGCCGGTTTCACATCCCGGTGGATAATGCCGGCGTCGTGGGCTGCTTCCAGAGCCTGAGCGATCTGGCGGGCGATGTCGAGTGCTTCGGGGACGGGGATGGCACCGCGTTGGAGGCGGCGTTCGAGGCTCTCGCCCTCGATCAACTCCAACACGAGGAAGTGGACGCTACCGGTTCTCTCAAGGCCGTAGATCGAGCCGATGTTGGCGTGGTTCAGGGAGGCGAGGAGCCTGGCTTCGCGGTCGAAGCGCGCCAGGCGGTCAGGGTCGGCGGCCAGGTCACCCGGCAGCACCTTGATCGCCACATCCCGGTCGAGCTTGCTATCCCGTGCCCGATACACCTCACCCATGCCGCCGGTACCGAGCGGTGCGCGAATCTCGTAATGACCAAGGGTTTTGCCGATCATGCGCGGCCCGAGGTTGGGAGAGCACGACCCTGACCGGGTGAAGGGGTGGCTTCGAGTGACTGGATTTCAACCTCGAACCTGCTGATCACGGGGACCAATCAGGGGCGAACGTAATTGGTGGCTGGTTGACTAATGGCGGGTTAATTGCTGGCAGGACGGGGAACTACCGTTCACTGGCAGGTGCCCGGTTTCCCGACATCTGACGCGGCCGCCGCGCTTTTCAGCAGCGCTGCGTCTTCTGCAAGCAAGAAACCCTCCGTCCGCAACTCGTGGGCCTGGTTCACGATGCGGTCGACATAGTCTCCGTGGCTCTGGAAGCGAGGATTGCCACCAGCTCCCTCGCAAGAGAGATCAACGAACGATCCGAATATGAAGCTGAAGCTGCCAGGGTCGGAGAAATCCGATGCGATGAACTGGCCCAGGCCGACGGCGAGGTCCGGAAAGCGGATGCCACCCAGGGCGTTCAAATCCTGGTCGCGCGCGATGCCGGTGACGAATCCGTAGACGGGGTCGACGTCGCCTGTGGGATCCGTTGCCATCAGGAGGCTCGGTGGCGGCTCGACCCCGAGCCGCATCCAGGCGTCGGCCTTCACGAACAGGGCGCGCGCGACGAGGTAATGATCGAGCGGGTTGGTTATCGGGAGGCCGGGCAGGAAACGGGAGGGCGTCGGTATGTGGGCAGCGCCGGCGACCTCGTAGACACGATAGTCGGGCTCGTCGGCGGCACGACGAAACTGCTCCGAGTCCGTAAAGATTTGCTCTGCCTCGGACGCCAAGAACATGACCCGCCCGACGCCGGTAAGGGGGGCGAACTCGCCATCGACGCTCTGATTCCACCCCGCCACGTGCAGCAACGACAAATCGAACAGCCCCTGGCCCGCCTGTCCATTCAGGATGGCCAGCAGCGTGTTGGCCGTTCCTGACGCACCGTAGGCGTACCGCAACGAGATGTTGCCCAGTGCCGCCTGCGCGACGGGGTCTCCCGTAAGCGCGAGGGTGAACTGGACGATGATCTCGATGTCGGTGACAAAACCGGCCTCGGCCGCCGGCACTCCGGCGATGATGAGATCGGTCGCGGTCGGATCCAGTTGGCTCATCTCCTCGTAGCCGATGGCCGCATAGCTGAATCCCCTCCCGAACAAGAACTCGTGTCCAAACGTCCTGTCGCGCCCCACCGTACCGAACGAAAAGTGAGGTGGCTCGATCAAGACCACACCGTTGCCGAGCTCGGGGATCGCCGGCGCGATGATCTCATAGGGCATGCGGAATTCGCCGAGAGACGTGCTTCCGACGAACCGCCCGGTGTAACGGACGAAATCGACGCCGAAGATACCGAAGGGTTCCGCGACATTGTCGACGAAGGCGCTGGAGGGCGACGCGGCCGGCGCGGCCGATCCGGGCGGTGGAACGGCCATTGTCAGGAGCATGATCGCGACAACCGCGCAGGCCGCACGAAAGCGGGTATTCATGTCGATCTCCTCTTGGCAGGGGACTCATCCCGGATCGTGGCGAGCTCGGTCGAGTCCTTCGGGGTGATGCTTCACCCGACTATTGCTTCGTGGCACTCAGCTTCGAATGCGGTGCTTCCGTGGATCTTTAGCCGCTTCTTTGGATACTCTTAGTTCATTCGGAGGGCCATGTTTTGGGTGTTTTGGACGCGCCGAGGGAGGCTGCAGTGAGGCAGACAGGACCCGGCGGGCATCGCGACGGTTGCGCACCCGCCACAATCCGCTTCCCCCCCTTCGAGCTCGACGTCACCGCAGGGATCCTGCACCGGGCGGACGGCGAGATCCTTCTCCCGCCGAAGGTCGCGGGGGTTCTGCACCTTCTCCTCGAGCGCGCCGGTACGGTAGTCACGAAGGACGAGCTGCTCGACAGGATCTGGCAAGGTGCCGTCGTCACCGAGAGTTCGCTCGCCTATACCGTCAGCACGCTGCGGCAGATACTCGGAGACGATGCCGGGAGCCCGATCTATATCCAGACCCTGTATGGGCGCGGCTACCGCTTCATCGGAAAGGTCGAGTCTGCACCCGACCACACGAAAGCGGCCCGAGCGGCAAGGTCGTCAGCGCTCCCATCGAGCGGGCGCGGAGAGCTCGGCGCCAGTCCCTCCGGAGCGGCGCTCCGGAGGGTTTTCCGCACGGCGGCATCGATCTTGGTGGCGGCGCTTGCCCTGGTGTGGCTTGCTACCGCCTGGTCGCCGCAGACCATCGACGACGCGCCGGGTGCGGATATGGCGACGGCCCCGGTGACCAGCCTCGAAGGAGAAGAACTCGAGCCGGCGCTGTCGCCTGACGGCACCTGGGTTGCGTTCATCTGGGACCAGGGCAGGGGACAGCGGGTCGCGGGACCGACGTCGCCCCGGGCGCAGCGAGCCCTGTATGTGATGCAACTCGGCGTCGGCAGCGCGCCGCGGCCCCTCGCCGCGGGACCCTTGCGGCACGCACATCCGGCGTGGTCACCATCCGGGAATCACGTCGCGTTCGTGCGCTGGACGCCGGGACGGCCAGGCTACGAGATCGTGATCAAGCCGCTGGGTGACGGTCTGGATGAGGTGGTGTACTCACGTTCCGATTGCCGCTACCCCAACGGCCTCGACTGGTCTCCCGACGGCAGGTACCTGGCATTCCCGAGTAGTGGTGGTCATCTCGGGCAAGATGCCGCTTGCGCCTTCGCGGGGAAGCCGCAAGGGATCGTGCTGTTGGATCTGGAAGACGCTGTGGCGCGGCAACTGACCTCCGTGCCAGCCGACGAGCTGGTGGCCTACATGGATGCTCTGCCGGCCTTCTCCCCGCAGGGAGGAATGCTGGCCTTTCGCCGCTCCCAGGCGCGTGGCGGCAACACCGAGCTCTTCGTGGTGCCGCTCGACCGCAGCCACGATCCACGGTCACTCGTGATCGATCCGACGCCGATTCAAGACCTGGATTGGACGCCGGATGGTGAACACGTGGTGTTCGCTCTGGATTACTCGGCGGCAGAGAACTTCCTTGGCGTCGTGCCCGCCGATGGCAACCGACGGCCGTCCGCGCTCGCCGTCGGTGTGCGAGCTCGTAGCTTGTCGGTCGCGGACACGATGAGCCACTTGGTCTACTCGGAGCCGCAGGAGCGCTACGACCTGTATGTCATCGGCGGTCCGGCCGCGGAAGGCCCCGGCGTCCCCACGCGGCTCCCGGCTTCGTCGACCTATGACGACCGGAGGCCGGACTTTTCTCCGAGCGGCGAACAGATCACCTTTGCTTCTGATCGCGGCGGCACCTGGGAGGTATATGTCGCCGGTTTTCCCGACGGCAGCGCGCGACAGGTAACGGACGTGAGGTTCGCGGAATTCCCGCAATGGTCTCCCGATGGCCAGGAGATCGCCTACACGGCCGCCGTCACGGACACGCGCAGTCCGATGCCCCGACCACCCCGCGGGGATGTCTTTGTCGTCGACCTGGAATCGGGGAAATCGACAAACCTGACCAACAGCGACTTTCACGACGCGCACCCGGGCTGGGGACCGAATGGCGAGTGGATCTATTTTCAGTCGGTGCGAAAGGGCGGCGATCGGTACGAGCTGTGGCGAATTCCGCGAGCCGGTGGAGAGGCGAGACAGGTGACGGACGGCGGCGACTTGTTGCCCCGACCGTTCGCCGGGCGCCTCTACTTTCACGGTGGTCCCGCCGGCGTCCTCAGCGCCGCGCTCTCGGGTGGCCACGAGAGGGTGTTTGCCCCTGTCGATGTCGGTGCGGGCAACTGGGACGTTTGGCGAGGAAAACTCGTGTATCTGAGCCCGATCGACGGCGGCGCCACGTCCAGCATCAGGGTCTACGATCCCGAGACCGGAGAGGATGTCGAGCACGCGAGAATCCCCATTGTGCACTCGGGGGTCCGGGGGAACATCTACAACGTGCCGACCGTCTCGCCCGACGGGCGCTGGCTCTTGTACTCCGGTTCGCAAGCAGCGGGCAGCGATCTGATTCGCCTGGACAACATTCGCTGAACGCGGCCGCTTGAGATGCGATAGCGCATCCAACAGAGCGTCTACGACGGCCGGCCACGACCGACGACCCTCCGGCGGGCCGTAAGTGGTTGAATTCAAGAGCCGACGCGGGGACTTGAACCCCGGACCTGCTGATTACGAATCTCGGGCCACAGATCTGCTCTTCTAGTTCTCCGATCGCTGAAAAACCCTTTGTTTTCAGCAGGTTCTCTTGTTTCGGTTCGCCCGAGTATGCGACGATTTGCGCCGATGTGATTGCTATGTGATTGCTAGCAGACCCGGTGATTATCTGTTGCGAAAGAAGATTACCAAGCGATCCGTCGACAATTTGGCGCCGCGGGACCGCGATTACTTCATCTGGGATACCGACCTGACGGGATTCGGGTGCAAGGTCACGCCGGCCGGCAGGAGAGTCTACGTCCTCCAGTACCGCCTGCGACACCAGCACCGCAAGACGCCGCCGAAGCGCCTCACGCTCGGCAAGCATGGAGAGCTGACTCCAGACAAGGCCCGGAAACTGGCAGCCGAACTTCTCATCAACGTGAAGGCAGGTGAGGACCCCGCGCTGCTGTGGAAACGGTCGGATGCGGTCACCGTTGCTGACCTGATGGATCGGTTCCTCGAGGACTACCTGCCCAACAAGAAGCGTCCGCCGAAGGTGTCGACTGTTCGGAGCTACGACAGCCTGAACCGCTGCCACATTGTGCCGGTCCTGGGGAAGAAGCGGGTCACCGAGGTAGCAAGAGCGGACCTCGAGCGGATGCACCGGCGCATGCGCGCCACTCCGTACGTGGCCAATCGCACGCTGACGCTCCTGCAGCACGCGTTCGATCTCGCGGAGGCTTGGGGCTGGCGACCGCAAGCGACGAATCCGGCGAAAGGCATCGAGCGATACCCAGAGCGGCGCCGGGGCGCGCGCAAGGAAGTGATGCTGACGGCCAAGCAGATGCGCCGTCTTCTGAAAGCGATCGACAAGGAGCAGGCCAACGGTGCGAGCCCGGCCGCCTGCGACGCGATTCGCGTGGCATTCTGGACGGGCTGGAGGATCGGCGAAGTTCTCGCTCTCGAGTGGGACAATCTCGACCTCGAGCGTGGCGTGGCGCGGCTCGTCGACACGAAGACATCCGAGGAGGAGTACCGGCAGATCCCGGCCGAGGTCATCGAGATCCTCGAGGGGATCGAGAGAGTTGCCGGCTGCCCGTTCGTCTTCCCGGGCCGTAATCTCCAGGAACACCTGACGACGGTCAAGAAGCCGTGGCACGAAATTCGAAAACGGGCGCGGTTGCATTCGCTCGACGGCCTCGGGGCGCTGCGGATCCACGACCTGCGGCACAACGTCGTGAGCTGGGACGTATCGCGCGGCGTGCCGTTGGAGATCGCGGGCAAGAACGTCGGGCATCGATCGCGGCAGGCGACGGAGATCTACGAGCACTTCGCCCCTGATGCGCTGAAGCGAGCTGCTGACGCGCGCACAAGCGCTATGCGAGCCGCCGTTGAGGCTGCTGGCGACTAGGCGACTTCTTGCAGCGGGCTCGCTACCGCCAATCGGCAACGTCTGGCCCCGCCCCAGCATTGCTTTCGTACCATCGACATCTGGTCCACAGTGGCGCGCCTATCGGTGATCGAAAGCGCGGTGCCGGAACTGCCTGGAGCACTCAGTTCGAGTCTTGGAGGTCACGGTCCAAATCCCCGAACACTCCGGTTTGTTGCGGAGGTAGTCGAGGCACACTTTCATCGGCGAACCGCCATCGCTAACGGAGCCCATTTGTCGGCGCGGCAAGAAAGATAGTCCGATGAGATGCTCCACTCGCAGATTCTCAAGGGAGGTCACCCCATCGAGTTCCACCGCCCCAAGATCCCAGGCGCGTTGTTTTCTCCCTCTCCTTAAGCACCTGTAGCTGCTTTCAACGCGGTCGGGTTGTGAGGCTCGCACGGAGCGCCCCTGGACCGAATCTCGTAGTCCGTTCATAATGAGGCCGCCCTGGGGACAAGGGACCACGAAAGCCGGAGGTGAGCGTGCGTTCGAGATTCTATGTCTGCGGGGTAATCACCGGTAGCTTTCCGTTTTGGGAACGGCGCAGAGAATCACCCACTTTCCACTCTGCGGCCCCGGACACACGTGCACGGCATACCGACCGGCGCCTCCACGAGATTCGGTTTCTCAAGCGGCCGGCTAGTGGCGTCAGTCCGACGACCCGGCACACCAGCTTCGATAAGGTGAGAGCCCTCGTGAAGCCCGGTCGCGACCGAGCTCCGGGAGCACCTGCGTGCCCGGGAGCTCTTCGCTTGAGGGGCTCCGAATCTCTACGGAAGGAACCACGCGTTGCTTGACGCACTGGGAAAAGCGATCGCTTCTCTGAGGTGATGCGACTCCGAGTGTCCACCGAACCCAGAAACCACGAGGAAGATCGATTGGCAACTATCACAGGAAGAATCACTGCTGGTTCGCGGCCGATCCGTGGGCTTCTGGTCGAGGCGTTCGACGTGCGCCGCGGCACTGAATGCGACCTGTCGGCCGCTAGTAGAGGGTCCTTGTCGGAGATTCGCGCGAGGAGACTCGGTTCGACGACGAGTGATGCCGGCGGAGAATTCACGATAAGGCATGAAGCCGACGGCGAGGGTCGGCGCTTCTCCTGGGCACGAGACGTCAATCTCTGGCTCGCGATTTCGGCTTGCCGAAGCGAATGCCAGGAACCGGAATTCATCTACCGGTCCAAAGACGTGCGCTACTGCGCAGCAGACCACGAAGAATACGTGATCTGCCTCGCCGCCGACTACGAGGACGTAAACAATCGACTTGGCGAAGCGGAGCAGAAACCCACCGTCGAATCCATCGAGGCCAGCCACGAGGAGAAGGAGCGGCTCAAGGGAATCAGGCACAAGATAGCCGAGGAGAAGCATGCGCGTCGCGAAGCGTTGAGGGCGGATTTCAGGAACGACATTGCGCCGGAGTTCGCAAGGCGCATGTCGTTGGTTGAGCGAGACAAAAACGGCGATGCCGTTGACAACCTGTACGTTCCTCCTGGCGAATCTGTGCGCAAGGCATCGGAGGCGATCATAAAGACCCGCCTGTCGACCGATCTGGACACCTCCGTCGAACGCAGCAAGAGGTTTTCGCTGAGTGGGCGAGTGTCGCTCACGGCAGAGCAATTGAGTGCGCTCAAGGCAAGAAAAATCGACGCAGAGAGTGACGACGACGGGTTTGGCGTCAGTGAGGAGGACCTCCAGGCTGTCTTGATGGGCGACGGCGGATCGGGCCTAAACCCACAGGCGGACGGCCAGATCGTCGATCGCGTCGACGCAATCAAGGCGTTTTGCAGAGACAGGACAAAGGGAGAGCATTGCCTCTCGGATGAGACCGATCCAGTGGTCGTCGAAGTCGGAGACAATGCCGATGACGAAGGAGGCCACGGCGATGACGGTACCGACGGCGAACCCGCTGTAGGAGACGGGCTAGAGAGTGATACTGGCGATCGCATGGGGGACAACGTCAGCCTTGAGACTCTCAAGGAGAGTATCCCGACATATATCGCGAAAGTCCTCGACGAATCCTCGGTGCTCGATCCCGGGAACTCTCAATTGCCGACACCTGGGTCCCGGCTAGACGAAGAGGGGATTGAAGCTGCAGCTTCGTTTCCCAGTCTAACGCTACCGCCGGGCCCGGCCGACGTTCCGGCGTTCTACGACTTCTACGACCTGCAGATCGCGTTCAGCGAAATTTGGCAGGAAGCGCTGGACGAGAGCGTCCTCGGTGATATCGAAGCAATTTACGAGAAATACGTGGAAGCCGGTGGCGCGCCCGCCAACTTCGTGACAACCGTCGTCAAGCCAACCAATGTGGTCCTGACGGGGTTCTCCGAATCGACAATCAACGTGGACGTGCAGCGTCATATCACGATCGATACACGAGAGTGGGGAGCGCTGACGCAGGAGCAACAGGTAGAACTGGCGAATATCGCCAGCGACATCGATGAAAGACTGAGTTTTCTCTACGGGGAAAAGTTGCAGCGCAATGTGTTCACTGACGGCGTTACGGACGGGGACCTGAAGACGTTCACTCGGACCAAAGAGTACGTCATGTCGCGCGTGGATGAACTGCGCGATCAGGCAGAAAGGATCGTCGCTAGCGCGCGAAAGGAACTTGAGCGCCAGGCAGCTGGCAAATCAATAGTGCCGAATAGCGGGATTCTGAAACAGCTGAGAAGCCGGCTCCAGTCGGCCTATCCGGCGAAATACTTTGCGGCAAATAAGCTACAGCGCAGCGTCAACTTCGGCCTCATGTTGACGTACCGGCAGCGCTGGACGCCGACTGCCTATCAGGTCGGAGAGCTGATCAAGAGCGTCCCGCTTGCGCCTAAGGAAGTTCGAAAATACAGCAAGAAGGTGGTCCGGACGAGGCGGCGGTCAAAGAAGGAGATCGAATCTAACCTGGAGTCGCTCAAAAGCGAGACGAACTCGACGACGAGAGCCGAAGCGGAAATCGTTCAGGATGCGATGGACAAGACGAACTTCAATGCTTCCGCAAATGGGTCGTTCACCGTTGGAGTCTGGTCGGGTGGCGGATCGAGTTCGCTGACGCAGGATACCTCCAGTAAGTCCGCCGAGACCAAAAAGCGAATGCACGAAGCTGTGGTCAAGGCCGCAAGAGAGTATCGCAATGAGATCAAGGTCGAGTTGACTACGGAGGAGTCGTTCGAGGAGGAGTTCCAGGAATCGGGCGAGATGACGAACTGGAACGAGAACCTAACCGTTACGTATCTCTTCTACGAGCTGCAGCGACGGTACAGGGTTGAAGAACGTCTGCATCGCATGATGTCGGTTGTGCTCGTCGCTCAGGAGATGCCGAGTCCCGCTGACATCGATGAAGATTGGCTGATTGCCAACCGCTGGATACTAAACAGGGTCTTGCTCGACGATGGTTTGAAGCAGCCGCTCTACTACGTTGCAGAGGGCATGGTCGCGGAGCAATTCGCCCTTGAGGAAGCGAGGAAGTCCCTTGAGCAACAGCGGCGAATTGTCGAGGAGCTCAAGGAAGACGTTGCGGATTCACGCATCCTAACGGAATCTCGCTACGCTGCTCTGCAACGCTCGATGGAGAGATCGGCTCGAGCCGCGCAGCGAAAGAGCCGCGGCGGCGGGTTGCTTGGTTTCGCGAAGAAGCTGACCGCCGTCGGAGTGGTTGGCGACTTGGTAGACCGATTCATCGGCGGTGAAGACGAGACCCCCGAGGCCGCACGCGTGCGGGAGGCCGCGGCCCAGGACGCATATCAGCGAGAGATGCAAAAACTGAGGGATCTGGAGGCTCAGATGGCCCAGATGAATACGACCCTGAGCAGGGCGACCGAGGAGTTCTCCGACCGACTCGGCGCACACCTCGGGAACGTGGTCAGGGTCACGGAGCTCAAAAACCACGTCAAAGACAACATCACCCACTACATGCAGTCGATCTGGATGCACGAGCCATTCCAGCAACGGTGGCTCCGGCTGAAGGATGTGCCAGTACCGGTTCTGAAACGAGCTGATGCGATCGACCGTCTGTACAAGATCAAGGAAAAAGCCATTACCGGTTCGCTCGCGAACGTTACCCACCTGAAAACAGCGATCCACGAGTACACGGTTTGGCCTGAGATCAAACCGCCGGCCCGGCCGACTCCCACTGCGGAACCTGAGCTTGAGACTGTGCCGCTATACCGCGTCGCCGACATTGACGACCTGATCGGTTTTCGCGCGAATTACATGATCTTTCCGATGAAGGAGGCGAACGCCCTTACCGACTTCATGATGGAACCGTATGTCGAACGAGCCGGGGGCGCTTTCGGTATTACCGATCCAGACGAATTGGGCAACATGAACCTCGACGACTTCGGCGACTACGTCTGCTGCCTGAAGGAGCACCTGGAAGAAGACGATTTCCAGGCGCTCGTGCCTGAGCTGACACAGCAACTCAAGAAGCTCCTACAGTCACCGCTTCGCGATGATGAAGAGATCGTGGTACCGATGGACGCGATGTATATAGAAGCTCTGCCCGGATCGCGACCGATACTGGAGGACTTTAAGTTGCTGCATCGACAAATTGACGCGGCAGACGCGCAAGAAGATCTGCGTCTTAAGAAGATGGAAAAGATTCGATACGCTCAGCGTTTGCTTGAGGGTCGGACTGACGATCCGGAAGCTGATGCCCGCTACGAGTTCACCGGGAATCCAGAGATGGACTTCGCTGTATCACAACCTGGAGGCGAAAGTGGCGGGGGCGGAAGCGGAGAGGACGGGCCATAGAAGGCATACAAAGGAAGAGTAGATGGGCGGATCAACTGGAACCAAATCTCGCGGGACAGATGATCGGGGCATACCGAGAAGGCCCGATCCCGGGGTTGCGTCAGCGAAGTCCGGACCGCGTGGCAACGTCCAGTCGAAGAATGCTTACAATGGAGAATTACTCGGTCGCAAGTTCCCCAGCCTGAAGAAGACTCGGCTTTATGTGGATGAGTTCTCGGGACGGACCTACCGCGTCGGAGGAAGAGCAAGCCCAAACAAACCGAGAGCGCAACGAACAGCCGTCGATGCAGATCTCGCTGAGGTTGCCGACTACCGAGATCTACTTCGTAAAGGTGAAGTCGGTCTCGCAGGACCCAATGGTGCAAATGTTAGTGGGCCAGATTCAATTACGTACGATCCAGCCAGCGACAAGATCTTCGTCAATGATTCGCAAACTTTCTGGACCGAAGAGCCACGGGCCGTAAAAGACACCAACGTCGAGCCATCGTGGGAAGAGCAAGCTAAACGTGCCGCTGAGCATGTGGACATTGAGGATGCGAACCTCGCGAAGCGCATTAGGAAAGCCGCAGCTCGAGGAAGAATAGTACGGCGGAACCATACACCTCGAAGGGTTGCTCCGCCGCCGGACGTGCCCGACGAGTATGTTGATATCGGTGCCGACATGGATCCCGATAAAGCAGAAATCGGTCGCAGGAGGGGCCAGAAACGTAAGGCATCGAGCAGCGATCCTAAATCACCAGAAAATGTCCGCAGGAAGCCAAGAGGTAAGAGCAAGCTTCGTCAAGCCTCGGCGAGCGATGGGACAACCTACCGAGGAGACCCCGATTCACCGAAGGTGGCCAAAGCGAAAGCCAGCGGCAAGGGGAAACGGCGGGGAGGACCGACTCGCGCGACGTCTCATCGATATTCAGGTGAAACACCCAAACCCAACCTGAAGCGCCCACCCGCCAAGTCACCGAGTTTAAAGAAAGGAGCGGCGTCCTCGGCAGGCTCTGTCGCCCCAGACAAGATTAAAGTGGGGCGGGGCACGTTTAAGCCCGCAAAGGGACTCATGAAAGGACTCATTGTCGGGCTGATTCAGGACTGGGCGCTGTCAAAGATTATCGGCCCGTACGAAGAAGAACTCGCTCAAGTAAATTATGAGATCGCGGCCCGGTTGTTTTCCGGCGTGCTGCTCCCCCAGGTGCAAGACACTCTAGACTCGCATTATGCAGCAATGTTTAGTGTGTTTTCAGATCCGAAGAATCATCCGTGGCCAAAGCACCCGCTCTACTTGTGCTTATCTTGGCGCTTAATTAATCGAATTGAAATGGACGCCGGTTGGGGCAATGTTGCCGTATGGATCTACCGATTTCCAGATGGTTTTGCGGAGACGATTGTTCGCACAGAATTGGCGCCAGACTTCGGGGTGAAGAAGAACGCGTTGTGGTATTGGAAAGGAAAGAAACCGTACCCGACTGGGCCCCACGAGGTTAGGGAATTCAAAGAGCGTGGAGATCTGCTCAAAGGATATACGTTTGTTACTTCGTTTCTGATGTGGGATCCCGTGGTCGCAAAATTCGCTCAGCAAATTCGGGACAAAGGACTATCTAAGGATGCGCTGACTACCATGGGACGTTTCGATTTCCACCAACGATTCCTATTCAGCGTGCTGGCCGGTGACGTCTTTGTTGCTGCAATGCTGAAGTTCGGTCTGGATATGGCGGATTGGGTTACTGGAGTGACTGGGATACAAGCGCCCGGGCATAACCCGTCTCGTGCCGCGGCGCGGGCTCGTTGAACACCTTGCTCTGGGACCTCCTTGTCGCGGATGGCGAGCGGTGCAGATCCCGGCCCACTGCGACGGGCGCTGGTCCTCGTGCTCGAGGACCAGTCGAACCGCTCTCTCTCTCGTACTTCAATACCTCGTTGCTCTTCCCATGACCGGCTCTCCCGTAAGATCGAACAGCTCGCCCGCTTCGACGTCGTCATCCTCGACGAGCTCCGCGACTTCGAGGAGATCCTCAGCTCGCTGCTTTTTCCCGAAGCATCTCGCTTAGCAGCGCCGAACCAAAACGAAGAACCAAGACGTCGACAACGCAAGCGACCGGCAGCGAATCCATCCCTCGGGTCTGTGCAATCGGACCCGGGAGCGTTGTCGACACCCTTGGCAGCGGATTACGTTGGCCTGAGTCCAGCCACCCTCGAGACGATGCGGGTCCGCGGGGGCGGGCCAGCATTCGTGAAACTCGGGCGGCGAGTCGTGTACCGCCGAGAGGATCTGGATTCGTGGCTCGATGAGCGCCGGCGGGTATCCACGAGCGATGAAGGGGCTTAAGTTCCAGACGCAATTCCCGACCGAGCGGAACCTTCGCGACGATGAACGACGACCAGAAGAGTGCACAGGAAGACGAGCGGACCCTGTTCACGCAGGCCATCGTCACTTCGGAGGCTCGCAAGAAGCTGATTGTCGCCGGGCCCGGTACTGGCAAGACCTACACGTTTCGGCTGGCGCTCGAATCTGTCAACGGCGGAGGCCTCGTCCTGACGTTCATACGGAACCTGGTTCATGATCTCGCACAGGATCTATCCGACCTGGCGCGCGTCAGCACGTTTCACGGCTTCTGCAAATCCCTGGTTCACCAGCTGCAGGTCGAAGGGCTTACTTCGTCGTTCGACTACTATCCGGCGCTCCAGACCCTCCTCTGCGACGATCTCCGGATCATGCATGCAGAGGAGATCGACGGCAGCGGCCTGGACCAACGACTCCACGACATGGATGAGAGCGACGGTGTAATCCATCGTGCGCTGGCGATAGGCGACTACTACGACGCGACATCACACACAGACATCGTCTACCGCGCTGTGCTGCATCTGCGAAACAACATCGACGGCATCCCCGAGTTCCCGCTCGTCGTCGTCGATGAATACCAGGACTTCAGTGCGCTCGAGACGGAGTTCATTCGGCTTCTCTCGCTAGCAAGTCCTTCCTTGATTGCAGGTGACGACGACCAGGCGCTCTACGCCTTCAAGAATGCCTCCGCTCGGTACATTCGGGAGCTGGCGGCAGACGACGCTGTTACCACGTTCGAGCTTCCGTACTGTTCGCGCTGTACCGGCGTAGTGGTCAAGGCGGTCAACCGTGTCGTTCAGCGAGCGGCGTCAGGGGGGCACCTTGAAGGACGGATCGATAAGCCGTTCGAGTGCCACTTGGCCACGAAGGGCGCTGACAGCGAGGCACACCCAAAGATCATCCACGCTCGGTGCTCCGTTGAGCGGAAGGCGGCACCCTATGTCGGCCGCTACGTGGCGGCACAGATACGGGAAATTGACGCCGACGATTTTGAGACTGCGCGAAAAGGCGGACATCCTGCGGTGCTGGTGATTGGCCCAAGTCATTTCGTTCGTGGTGCACACGCTGTCCTCGAACCGGAGTTCGAAGGCGTCGTGATGCGAAAATCCTCCCAATTGGAATTGGATGCCATCGACGGGTATCGGCGCCTGGCCCGCGATGAGACGTCCCGTCTCGGCTGGCGGATCATCCTGCAAGCGGATCCTCCCGAGAACTTCGAAGAAGTGATTCGACAGGCTCATGGCGGAGGTCTCGAGATCTCAGAGCTGTTGGCTACCGAGTATCGGGAACGGCACCTGGCGATCAGCGGCCGGCTGGCCAAGCTGCAAGCTGGAGAGGACCTGGACGCCGAGGATGAAGGAGCGTTGACAGACGCCCTGGGGTACCCGGTGGACCAGCTCGCCGGTTTACTCGGAGTCGACGAAGGTGCAGAGGAGGACGAGCCTGGTGATGGCTACGCCCCGATCGTGTGCACAACGCTTGTGGGCGCGAAAGGCCTTTCCGCTCACCACGTGTTCATCGTTGGGATGAACAACGGGCACTTCCCGAAGGATCCGTCGGACATCAGCGACAGCGAAGTGTGTTGCTTGCTCGTCGGACTCAGCCGAACACGGAAGCAGTGCCACCTCGTCTCATGCCGAAACTACGCGGGCAATTGGATCGAGGATTCGGCTTTTCTTGGGTGGCTCGACGGGTTGACTGAGTTCCGCGAAGTGCAGAAGGAGTACTTCGAAACACTCGAAGCGTGAGGCTTTCTTGCCCCCGAGTTGCGCAATTGTGATTGCTAAGCAAAAACGGCCCGCTTCTCGGCGGGCCGTAAATTATTGATTCCAAAGAGCCGACGCGGGGACTTGAACCCCGGACCTGCTGATTACGAATCTCCTCAACAAGCCTCTTCTCGCCTCTATGTAGCCCGGCGTTAACTCTGTAAACCCTTGTTGGTATTGGCTTTAAGCCGGGATATAATCCTTGTCGTGTTCTATTTGGCCTGGCCGCTCAACTGGCCGCTCGTGATTTTCAGGCCTGCTGATTCGAGCGGCCACGGCACCGGAAAAGGGGCACCGGATGGCACTTACCAACAAGGAAGTTGACGGACTCGAGTACCCGTACGGCAACGCCACCACGTCCTACGTTGTGCAGGACTCCGGCACCGGCTCCGTGAGAGGCTTCGGCGTGCGCGTGTACCCGCCTACCAGGGCGCGCGAGGACGAGCGCAAGGTGTTCGTGTACCGCTACTCGTTCGCTGGCCGCCGGCGCATCATGACGCTCGGCGAGTATTGCAAGCCGCAAGGCGCTCGTCCGGGATACCCGGTCGCCGCCGCGCGCGCGGACGCGAAAGAGGCCGAGCGCAAGGTGCAAAACGGCATCGACCCGCTCACAGAGCGCGAGGCGCTCGAGGAGGCGGCGAGGCGAGAGCGTGAGGCGCGAAAGACGGTTGCGGACCTTGCGGCCGAATACATGGACGCGCTCGAGGACGAGGCCAAGCCGTCCACGCTCCGCAACTACCGCCAGCTACTCGACACGCATCTACTCCCGCGCTTCGGCAAGCGCCTCCCGGCCAGCATCACCGAGGCCGATGTCCGTCGTTTCAAGCGCTCGATGCGCAAGGCGCCGTACGTGTTCAATCGTTGCGCGTTCCTGTTGCGAGCGTTGATTGACAAGGGTGGCGTGAGTCCGCGCGAGAATCCGGCGCGCGGTGGCAAGCACGCCCCCGTCAAACGGTATCGGGAGCATCCGCGCCGGCGTGACCTATCCGCCGCGGAGGTTGCCCGGCTCGGAGAGGCGCTCCGGCGCCTCGAGGCCGGGGCTTGGGTGGAGAGCGAGAAACGCGAGGCCACGGTGTCGCCGCAGGCCGCGGCCGCCATCCGCATGCTCGCCATCACCGGGTGCCGCGTCAACGAGGTGCTCCGCCTCCGGTGGGAGGACGTGGACCGCGAGCGCGGCTACGCCACCATCCGCGAGCACAAGACCTCGAACACCGCGGACGCACCCAAGACAATCCCGCTCACGTCGCCCGTGCTCGACATCCTCGACGGCCTACCGCGCACGGAGGGGCATCCCTACATCTTCGAGGGCATCCGCGCGGCCCGACCGCTCACGGACCTCCGGCGCCCGTGGCAGCGCGCCGTGGAGCTCGCCGGCCTCGAGAACGTGCGCCTCCATGACCTGCGCCACACCGTGGGCTCCGTGGGCGCCTCCGGCGGCCTGGCTGGCGACGAGGACCGCGATGCGCCTATGACGCTCCGCGTCGTTGGCGGTGTGCTCGGCCACAAGTCCATGCAGAGCACGGACCGCTACGCGCACGTCCAAGACGAGACGACGCGCGCCGCGGCCGCGCAGATTGCGGCGCGCATCGCGGAGGCGATGGAGCGCGAGGTAGAGGATGGCGCGGACGTGGTGCCCATCAATCGCGAGGCAGGGCGATGAGCGCCGCCCGGTCCTCGAGCTCGAGCGCCGAGGTCCTGAGCGCCAACAGGAGCACCAAGGCCGTCCCGCTCATCGGCCCGTCTCGGTGCTTCGAGCGGGAGTGCCGGTACCTGACCGGCATTATCGACGTTCCGAATCTGGCGGCCGACTGCATCACCGACGGCGCCCATCGGTGGGCATGCCCCGCGTTCCCGGACGGCATCCCCGATGACATCGCCTACGGTGACAACCTCCACGAAAGGCCGGACCCCCGGCAAGAGGGCGCGCTCGTGTTCGAGCCGTTCGAGGCATCGGAGGCGAGCGGTGGCGCCTGATAGGACGCGCTGCGAGGCCACGGCCAAGAGCACCGGGAAACGTTGCAAGAGGCCCGTGGCGCTTGGGAGCTCCACGTGCGCCCACCATGACGGAGCGTTGCCACATTGGCACCGGACAAAGCAGGCGCCGGCGCTTGCTTTCATTGAACGGTACCGCCGAATGTACGAGCAGAGCGGCAACAGGATGCACGCTTGGAGCGCCTACGACGCGGCGCGAAAGGCTGGCATACGACCGCCCGATTGGGTGCAGGCCGTCGTGGACGAGACCGCCGACACGATGCACACGGCGCCCGAGGAGAGCTCCGGCTCTGAACTCGGGCGGGCGCTTGGCATCGCCGGGGCGCGCGGCCACACGGTGGGAGCCATGGCCGCCACGGACCACAAGCACGAGGAGATAGAAAGGTTCGTCACGCGGAGAGTGGAGTATCACCGGCTCCACCGCCGGATAGTCCGATTCGTTGGCGGCCGCGTGAAGCACCACCGCGGCCGGGGCGCGGCGGCGCCGTCGCGCGCGGCTATCGAGGAGGCCGCGGAGCGGTTCAAAGGCAAGCTCGTCGTGCCTTTTCCGCGTGACGATTGGCTCGCCCGCGCGACTGACCGCGTGACAGAGATTTGGCGCGCGAGAGGGGCCGTGCCTCCGGTGGAAACGGCACTCGAAGAGGCGGCGGAACGATTCGGCCTCACGTACAACACCGTGCGCGACATCTACCATGGCAAGGGGGCTTGCCGCCGGCGGAAGAGAGCGCGCCAGTGAAAGTACCTGCGTTCGTCGCCTTGCTGACGCCGGAGGTCCTCGAGGGACTCCGTCCCTTGCTGAGATTCGAGGAGCAGGCCGCCGAACTTCAGGTTGACGGTTGGGACCATGCGCTGGACTACTTTCTCGTGGAGTACGCGAATCGCGCCGTTGCCGATGGCCGGTGGCCCCGTTGGACGCTCGATGACATCGAGGACGTGGAGAGCCCGTCCGCCCGCGTCGCAGCCATCGTGCGCGAGCTCATCGAGGCGCACGCCCGCGGCCGTCTGACATTCCGGGGCGCCGTTGCCGAGCTCCTGAGCCGCATGCTCGAGCTCGAGAGGGTCAACTCCACGACGCACTAGCGTGCGGCGAGGCGCGCGGCCCGGGCGCCTCCGAAATGTGGGGTCCGCAACGCCGTTGTGGACTTGTAGCGGCGTTCGCCTGCTCGTCCCATAGTGCAGTCCGATTAGCCACCGGTGGACCGGTGGCGCTGACCTATGGAGGCGACCGCGATGGAAGAGCACCTTCTCACCACCGAGCAGGCCGCGGACTACATGGGGCTGCGGCCGGCCACGCTGGAAACGTGGAGATGGTCCCGCGGGTCCGATGGTCCGCCGTACGTAAGGCTCAGCCGGCGCGCCGTTCGATACCGGCGCTCGGACCTCGATGCCTGGCTCCGAGAGAACACCGTCAACGCCGGGAGCGCTGCATAAAGTGGCCGGACCTGCTGATTGCAAGTCAGCGCGCCAACCTCTACGGGGCGATTTGAGGGCATCTAGAGGGGCGCCACGGGGCCTCGTTTTGGGCGCGGTGGCCGCGCCGGCGGCCGCTGCGATGCTGCGCTTGAGGGTGGGCTATGGCTACCGCTAGCACCGGCGCCGCCGTCCTCGAGGCCGAGCGCGCCATCCTTGGCAGCGGTCTCCTCGGAGATGGCGAGGCGGTCCGTGCGGTGCGGCCGGATGAACTCTCGCGCGATGGCCATCGCGCCATCCTCGAGGCGATGCGGCGGCTCCATGACCGTGGCGCCGGCATCGACCCGACGACACTGGCCGCCGAGCTCGGCGAGGACCTCGAGCGCGCCGGCGGCGCTCTCTATCTTAGCCAGCTCATGGACGGACTCCCGCGCGCACCGAACGTGCCGGAGTACGCGCGTATCGTCCAAGAGGCGGCGGCGCACCGCGAGCTCGCCAGTCTCGGTCAACAGCTCACCGCCGATGCTCTCAAGGGCGAGGACACCACCGAGCTCGTGGCCCGAATCTCCGCCATCTCGGCCGGCGCCTCTCGAAACGGCCGCGGCCGGCGCGCCGTGGAGCTCCAACCGGCCTCGAGCATCACGCCTCGCCCCATCACGTACCTGTGGGCGGGCCGAGTAGTCGCCGGAGACCTCAACCTCCTCGCCGGCGCACCGGGCGTCGGCAAGGGGACCATCACCATGTACGTGGCCGCGAGGGTCTCGAGGGGTGACCTCGAGGGCGGCCTACGTGGCTCTCCGGCGTCCGTGGTCATCGCCTCCGCGGAAGACTCGCCGGAGGCCGTAATCAAACCGCGCTTGATGGCGGCCGGCGCCGAGCTCGATAACGTGGCTGTGGTCCGCGTCAAGGACGCGGATGGTGACGATGACGGCCTCGTCCTCCCCGACGATGTTGCCTTGCTCACGGAGCGCGTGAGGGCGGCCGGCGCGGCCTTGGTCATCATCGACCCCGTTGCAGCACACCTATCCGGGGCCGTCGATAGTCACAAGGACGCGAGTATTCGCAAGGCGCTCGCGCCACTCTCGAGGCTGGCGCAATCGACCGGCGCCGCCGTGCTCGCGGTGGCGCATCTCAACAAGGCTCACGGAGGCGATTGGGTACGCCGGATTGGCGGCTCCGTAGGTCTTGGCGCCGCCGCTCGCAACGTGCTCCTCGCCGGCGACGCTCCCGATGGCGCTGAGCGCGTCTTGGTGCACGCCAAGAGCAACACCGGGGAGCTCGCCAAGGCGCTCCGCTACCGCGTTGAGGGCATCGTGGTCACCGCGGGCGAGCTCGAGCTCCCCACATGCCGCGCGGCCTTGCTCGGCGAGCTCGAGGGCGTCAGCGCGGCCGAGATGTTGGACCCACCGGAGCCGGGCGAGCGCAGCGCAACCGAGGAGGCCGCCGCATGGTTGCGCGCGTACCTCGAGGACGAGGACGGCGAGGCTATCGCAGAGGACTGCATGAAAGCCGCCCGCCGCAACCTACCTCACATCTCCAAGCGGACGCTTCAGCTCGCCAGAAAGGCCGCCGGCATCTCTACGACGAAGAGCGGAGGACCTGGCCGGCCGTGGGTATGGCGCCTCGCGGACGCCGAGGGCGAGCACAAAGGCGCAAGGCCGACCAACACACGGAGCCTTTGCACCTTTGCACCTTACGGAGAATCGGCGGCTACGGGCGCTTCTACGGACCCCAAAGGCGCAAAGGCGCAAGGTGCAGGAGTCGCCGAGGCCGGTGCGCCTTTGGAGGGTGACGGGGATTCGGCCGCCGGCGCCGACGATGACGTAGAGCTCGAGGAGGAGGCACCAAGACTATGGAGAGGATTCGAGATATGACCCCGGTGGAGGTCATGGCCGAGTGTGGGCGCCGCGGCATCGAGCTCCGCGCCACGGCGGACCGCCTCGAGTGGAGGCCGGCCGATGCCGTTGCCGGCGAGCTCCTCGAGGCACTTTCAGCTCACCGCCGCGAGGTGGCGGCCGAGCTTCGCCGCGATGCCGCGGTTGCCGATGCATGGGAGCGCCTCCGCGAGCTTTACGCGCGCGCCGGCCAGCCGGACGATTGGCTCACCGCGGCCGTGCGCACGGCGGAGCATCACGTGGAGGTCCTGTGGCTATCCGCCCGCGCGCGGCCGGAGGATGACGTGGTGTTCTACCGCGCCTTGGCCACGTGGGAGCGCACCACGGCCGCGGCCATCGAGACCGCGGCCGATGGGAGGCGGCCATGATCATGGCGCCGGCGGTGCTCGAGCTCGAGGACGAGCTCCTCGAGGAGCCACGGCGCGAGGAGCTCGCCGGCGCCGGCGCGTGGCAACCGCCGGGCGCCATCGCTCCGCCGCGCCAGTGTCCATCGTGCGGAGGCGGCCTACAACCGGCGGACCCGGACGATTCTCGATGCTTCACGTGCCGTTGGCCGGGCCTGACCAGAGGCGGCGTGCCAATGGACCCGGTAATCCCCAATCACCGGGTCCGTCGCTCGAAAGCCTTGCCACCACTGAATCCGCGAGGAGCGTCGGAAACCGCAGCGGCCAGCGGAGCGGCCAGCACGCGAATGAGGGGAGGACCCCATGGCGGACCGTGACCCCATGGCGGTGCGCCGATGCTCGGCGCGCGCACGCTCTACCGGCGAGCAGTGCCGACAGCCTGCGATACGAGGCGGGACCGTTTGCCGCTACCACGGCGGCGCCGCGCCACAGGTGCGGCGCTCCGCAAAGCAGCGTCTCGCCGAGCTCGCGGAGCCGGCGGTGGCGGCGCTGAGCGTGGCGCTCGAGTCTGGCGATATCCACGCGGTGATCAAGGCCGCCGTCGCGGTCCTTGACCGCACGGGACACCACCCGCGCAGCTCCGTACACGTTGAGCTCGAGGAGGCGCCGCCGCGGCGGGAGCCACCGGCTTGGATGCACTGGGCATCCTGTGACGAGCTCCGGCAGGCGCGCGCGATTGCTGAAACCGCGGAGGCTCGCCGGGCCGCTGGCGAGCCTCCGCTCCACCCCATCACCAACGAGGACAAGAACTCATGACCGACACCGAGCGCCTGATCATCGCCGAGCTCACGCGCCGCCTGGCCGTCGCCATCGAACACGATGACCGCACGTCCGCGCTTGAGCACTGGGCGGACGTGCGCGATGGAGTACCGGAGTACCTCAACACCACCAACGAGGAGGGAAGCACCGATGCCTAAGAGATTCACCGACGCGCTTGATGCGCTGGACCAACGCTGCAAGATGACCGTCGAGCACCTCGAGCGGATACACCCGCAGTGGCAGAAGTCGGCGCGGGACGCGCTCGCCGGCGGCCTTCAAGAGCCTGGCCGAGCGCTTGCGGAGCGCCTCGAGGAGATATCGAACGACGCGGACCTGAGCGCGGACGGCAAGAAGCGCCGTGCCGGCGACGCGCAGCGTGACGCCTTGCAGGAGGTCACCATCTTCAAGGCCAACAGCGTCGAGGTCTTTCGCTCGCGCGCCGCCCAGCTCGAGGAGGACATCCTCAAGGCCGCGACGTTCCGGCCACCCACGGACCCGGCCGAGCGGATGGCGTACGAGATGCGCGCCGCCGAGCTCCGGGGCCAGCTCCGCGAGCGGGACCCGCTCGAGGTCTGGGCTCTGTATCTGTCGGCCGACAGCCCGGAGGTCCGCCACATCATCGAGAGCTCGCATCCGGTGGTTCGGGAGGTTGACGGAAAGGCGACGCTCGCGCCGCTCGTCGACCCGGAGCAACTCGAGGCATCGAGGGAGGAGCGTGCGATTGCGGCCGCGCCTGCCGAGCAAGCTCAGGAGCTCGAGGCGTTGCGGTATTGCGCCGATGCCTACGATGGCGCCGCAAACATTCTCCGCGCGGCCATCCTCGAGGAAGGCGGCCACGCGCTCGAGGCGAGCATCTCCGTCGAGGTAGGCGCCGGCGAGTAGAGCTCCGGCCGCGCGCGTGTGGACAATGGCGCGGCCGCCGGGGGCCGGCGCGGCTTCTCCACCGCGTTGGTCCCCGTCCATCGTGGGGGAGGGCCGTCGCCGGCGTTGACTGGCGCCGAGCTCGGCGCGTGATGCTGCGGCGCTAACCTGTGAGCGCCGCGTAGGCCATCACGGCCGTCGCCGCGACGAGTGCCCACGTTGCCCACGCAAGGTTGCGCGCGTACATCTCCTGAGCCCTACCAGCCTCGGCAATCTTGGATGCGGCTGTGTCGATGGTGTTGGAGAGTTCGCCGGTGGACGCCGACACGGTAGAGGCGAGCTCGCGGCTCGCGGCGGCCTGTAACCTCGCGTTCTTGGTTTGGATAACGAGGATGTGTTCTTGCTCGTGCCGGCGGCCGATACCGTCGCCAATGTGGTCGATGTGGTCCTCAACCGTCCAGTTGTCCCATTGGTCTTTGCCGATTGTCATGCGGGGCCTCCCTCCTGAGCCGTCACCCTTTGCCGTACAAGTCCCCTTGCTCTTCCTCGGCAACCTTGCGCGGCGCCTTCTTGAACGTCGCATCGGCGCGCGTGGGCGGTCGGTCAATCTGCTTGCCTTCGAGGAGCTCCTCAACGGTGAGAATCTGTATCCGCGGATGGTTGCCCCACGGCGTGGTGTAGAAGCCAGCGGCCGCGGCCTCTTTCTTCATCGGCTTTGTCGGCTCCTGCATCGTGAGTAGGACACCAATCTCCGCGCCTTCCCGCTCGATGACGCCGCGGAGGTCCCGGACGTGAGGGGCGCTCGTCTTGCCAGCCTTCACGGAGAGGATGACCTGCTTTGTCTTACCGCTCTCGTCATCGTGGAAGTAGAGTCGGCCGTCGATGCCTTTGTCGGCGCCCTTCTTCTTCTGTCGCGGCGCCGCGCCCACAAGGCCAAGCGCCCACCATTGAAACTGGTATGGGTCGGCCGCGGCGAGCTCTTTGGCGCCTGACACCGAGACAGGCTCGCCGATGACCTCATACTCCGCCTCGACGCCATCTCCGAATGTGTCGCGGAGCCGGTGCTTCATGAGCGCCACCGCGAGGTGGGTGATGTCGATGCCTACCCACTTGCGGGACAAGGCGTGAGCTACCGAGACCGTGGTGCCGCAACCGCAAAACGGGTCGAGGACAACGTCTCCCTCGTTGCTACTGGCGCTGATGATCCGCTCGAGTAGAGACTCCGGCTTCTGTGTGGGATACCCGAGACGCTCGGCGGCCTGCGGGGCTATCGGATTGATGTCCGTCCAGATGTCCTGTAACGGCACGCCGGGCATCTCATCCAAGTACCGTTTGTACTGCGGCACGCGGCCTGGGCCGGTCTGCACAACGCGCCCCTCCTCGATGAGCGCGGCCATCTTCTCCTCGCTATAGCGCCAGTAGCGCGTTACCCCCATGACCTCGTACTGCGGGTTGCCCTTGGCGGCGCCACCGGGGCCGGTCATGTCCCCGAGACGGTACCGCCGGCCGGTTCCCTCCTCGACGTGGCGGTAGAAGCGGTCCACGTAGTCCGAATCGTACGGCGTGTACTGCGGGTTCCACGTCCAGTCGTCGCCCTTGGTGTAGAACAAGATGACATCGTGGATACGGCCGTGTTGCTTGCGGCCTTGCTTGGTGTCGCTGTGGGCGCTCGAGCGCTTCCAAATGATCTCCGTGCGGAAGTTGCGAGGCCCGAAAATGGCGTCCATGAGGACCTTCAGGTAGTGGCTCGCCGTGGGGTCGCAGTGTAGGTAGATGCTCCCGGTGGGACTCAGCACGCGATGGAGCTCGAGGAGCCGCGGCGCCATCATGGACAGGTAGGCCGTCATATCGTTCTCGCCGAGCATGGACCGGAAGGCTTGGAGCGCGCGCGACACGTCACCGCCTTGCTCTACGACCTCCTGATACGCCTCGGCCGCGGCATGATCCCAATGCCACGTGTCCTCGAAGGCTTGAATCTGCGCCGCCGCCTCGCTCCCGTTCTTCTCGGCGAACAGGACGTTGTAGCTCTGGTTGCTGTTGAAGGGTGGGTCCAAGTAGACGAGGTCCACCGACTCGCCCTTCACGTGGCCACGGAGGACCTCGAGATTATCGCCGTAGTAGAGGTAATTCACGGCGCGCCGGCGTCGTCGGAGGAGAGCTCTACGCCGGTGGCGGCAATCTGATAGCGGCCCTTCTCGACCCGGTTGACCTTGTCGCCGCGGACCGTCTCGATGGCCTTCATGACCTCGTGCTTTTCGGAGCCGCCGAAGGTCTCGACGTGTTGGAATTCGCCGTAGACGACGAGGCGATACTCGTTCCCGTCCTCGTCGTGCGCGACAAAGACGCCTTGCTTCTCCCGTGTCCGCCTATCCATCGGCTCCACCCTTTCCGGCGTCTTGCACTGGCCGCTTGGGTGGCCGCTCGACTCCGAACGGCCCGGCGCAAGGCCTCCAGTGATTCCCCGGAAACCCGCGCCAGCACTGCGTTTACAAAGAGCCGACGGTGAGAGTCGAACTCACGACCTGCTGATTACGAATCAGCTGCTCTGCCACTGAGCTACGTCGGCTGGAGACTTCGCGAGAGCGCCGGCCTGTGAAGGTGGCGGCGCCGGAAGATACCGAAGTCTAACCGCGGCTTTGGTCGCTCGCAACGCGCTTCACGGGCTCCCCTTGCGCTTCGACAGGTGAGCGATTATCGTCCCTCTTGTCGAAGTGAAAGGGAAGAGGCATGTCGGATGCAAACGTAGACCTCCCACAGGGGACATTGGACCTTCTTATCCTCAAGACGGTCGCGCTGCAGGCGGAGAACGGCTGGGCGATCGCGAAGAGGATCCAGCAGCTTTCGCGGGATGTGCTCCGGGTACGTCAAGGCTCCCTCTATCCGGCGTTGCATCGGCTGGAGCGCCGCGGGCTGATCGAGGCTTCGTGGGGAGTCTCGGAGAACAACCGGCGGGCCCGCTACTACGAGATCACCAAGAAGGGCCGCCGCGAGCTCGAGCAGCAGGCCGGGCAGTGGGAGGCGCTGACGGCGGCCGTTGCCCATGTGCTGGAGGCAGGCTGAGTCATGGAGTCCTTGCACGGGCCTCGAGGGGCTTCGACGGGCAACGAGGGCCTCCTGGGGCCGCGACGGGGTCGCGAATCGAAGTGGAGGCAAGCCGGGTCGTGAAGTGCTCGCCCGTGAGGTGGTCTCGGCGATGAGCGGCTTTCGGCACTGGTGGCGTGACGTGTTCCGCAGGCGGCAGGCCGACGCCGAGCTCGATGAGGAGATTCGCTACCACATCGACCGTGACGTCGAGACCCACGTCGCGGCCGGTCTCTCCGAGGCGGAGGCGAGGCAGCGGGCGCTCGCCGAGTTCGGCGCCGTCGCGGCGATCAAGGAGGAAGTGGGCGAGACGCGCGTTACCCGGCTGGCAGAGAGTGTTTGGCTCGACGTCCGCTACGGGGCGCGCTCGTTGCGGCGGAATCCGTTGTTTACCTCGACGGCGGTTGTGACGTTGGCGCTGACGATCGCGGCGGTCACTACGCTCCTGACGGTGGCGCACTCGTTCTTCTTGAGGCCCTTGCCGGTCGACGATCCCGACAGCGTCGTCGAGGTCGTCGCCACCCGGGGCGACATGGGCCGCACGGGCTTCGTTTCGTACCCGGACTACGTCGGCTTCCGCGACGGGGCCGGAACGCTCCGGGGGTTGGCCGCGACCTACATGGGCGCGCCGCTGTTCGTCACTTCGGACGAGGAAGCGCTGGCGTTGTCGGGGTCGGTCGTGACGGCGAATTTCTTCCCGCTTCTTGGGCTCGAGCCTGCTCTCGGTAGGTTCTTCCGGCCCGACGAAGATGCGGTCCCCGGCCGCGATGCCGTCGTCGTAATGGCGTACGAGCTGTGGGTCGGCCGGTACGGAGCCGACCCCGGCGTGATCGGGCGGACCCTCGAGATCAACGGCGTCGTATTCACCGTCATCGGCGTCGCTCCGGTAGGGTTCCACGGCATCGGGACCACCGCGCCGCAGATCTACATGCCGGCGATGATGCTGTCGGTGGGTTACCGCTGGTGCTCCGTGCTTGAGGAGGAAGATTGCACGATCTTGCGGATGTTCGGCCGGTTGAGAGACGGCGTCGGCATCGACGCGGCCCGCGGTGAGCTCGCGGCGCAGATGCCGGAGCGTTGGCGGGGCGCGCCTCCCGGCGAGAACTCCGGCGTGAATGTCGTGCGCGTTCGCGGCGCGGAGATCGACGAGACGACGCGGCGCTTCCTGGAGCTGCTGGGCGCCGTTTCGGCGGCGCTGTTGGCGGTGTGCTGCGCCAACCTCGCCGGGCTGCTGACCTCGCGGACAGGAGCGCGAGCGCGCGAGCTGGCGATACGGACTTCGCTTGGCGCTCCGCGGGCCCGGTTGATGCGGCAAATGCTCACTGAGGCCGTGCTGCTCGCCGTGGGAGGCGGGACGCTCGGCACGGTGCTTTCGCTCGGCCTCACACGAGTTCTGGCGTCCACGTTCTATACGACCGACAGCTCGGGGCGGCCGTACTTCGTCGACCTGTCGATTTCACCCGCCGTCGTCGTCGCGGTGCTGGGGCTGGCGATCCTGTGCGGTCTTCTGTTCGGTGTGCTTCCGGCGTTGACCTCGGTGCGACTCGGCAGCGCAGCCGGAACGTTGCGCCGTTCGGCTGCCCACCTGAGCGGAGGAGGCAGGTTGGGAACGGTTCTGGTCGGCGGGCAGGCAGCAGCAGCAGTTGCGTTCGTCGTCATCGCAGCGGTGCTCACTGCGAGCTCCGGTGTGTTGCTCGAAGGTGTCAATTTCGACCCCGAAGATATCGCGCTGCTGCGGATGCGCCCGCGACTCGTGGACTACGAGCCGGAGCGGGCGCAGACGATCGTGCGTCGGGCGATCGAGCGGCTCGAGGATCTACCGAACGTGGCTTCGGCGACCATGGTGGGGACCGGTGTCGCCCTGCGCGGCTTGCGGGCAGACGTAGGGCTTCCCGGTGTGGAGCGGGCACTGCTCGAGTCCGGATACATCGAAATCGGCCCGCGCTACTTCGAGACGATGCGCACACCCCTGCTGCGCGGGCGCGAGTTCTTCGCGTCGGACGACGCTTCGGCCGCTCCCGTTGCCGTAGTCAACGAGGCCCTGGCGACGGCCGTGTGGCCCGATGGCGAGGCGATGGGTCGAGAGCTGATCGTCGAAGGTCGCCGCTTTCAGGTTGTCGGTGTCGTCGCCGACGTGCAGCTGCAGAACCGCGGCGAGGCGCCACAGCCGTACGTGTACACGCCGTACTGGCAGAACCCGGAGTCCGTGGACGCTCGACTACAGGTTCGTGTGAGCGGCGACGCCGCCGCAGCGCTGCCGCGGCTGATGCGAGAAGTCGCTCGCGTCGACCCGAGCGTTCCGCTGACGGAGCCGTGGACTCTGGAGCAACGCGTGGCTGGATGGCTCCGACCGCTTCGCATGGGTGCGGCCGCGGTCAGCTACGCCGGCGGCTTGGCGGTGCTGCTCAGCGCCCTCGGGCTCTACGCGGCGTTGGCGGCCGGCGTCACGGCCCGCAACCAGGAGTTCGGCGTCCGCATGGCCGTCGGTGCCCGGGCGGCGGACGTTTTCCGCATGATCATCGGGCAGGGCGCCGTGGTCATCGTGGCCGGCGTCGGGGCCGGGCTCGTCCTCGCCACCGGTGTGGTGAGGCTGATGAGCAGCTTGCTGTACGGGCCCTCGACGGGAGATGGGGCGCTGTTCGTTGCGGCAGGCCTCGCGGTGTGCGGATGTGGCCTGGTCGCATCCCTCGTGCCCGCGATGCGGGCGGCACGGACCTCTCCAATTCGCGCCATGCGTCCTCGCTAGATCCCTGGGCGACCGCGCCATGGTACAGAATGGCGCCATGGTTGCCGACAGCGGTGTGCACTGGGGCGGGCTGATCGCCGTCCTCGTCTTCTACGCCTTGATCTATCTGATCGGTCGTCACGCCGCCCGTCGCAACAGCGACGGGACGGCGGCGGACCTGATGCTGGCGCGGCGATCCGTGCCGCTGTGGGTCGGGGTGTTCACCATGTCGGCCACCTGGGTGGGCGGCGGCTACATCAACGGGACCGCCGAGGCGACGTACGGCAGCGGGTTGGTCTGGGTGCAGGCCCCCTGGGGCTACGCGCTCAGCCTCGTGGTCGGCGGTCTGTTCTTCGCCCGCACGATGCGCCGGCATGCCTTCACCACGATGCTGGATCCGCTGCACGCGAGGTTCGGCAAGCGGGTCGCCGCGGTGCTGTACGTGCCGGCGTTGTCCGGAGAGATCTTCTGGACCGGGGCGATCCTGACCGCTCTGGGCACGACGTTCGGGACCGTGCTCGGGCTCGATTTCGGGCCGGCGATCATCCTGTCGGCCACCGTGGCGGTAGCCTACACCCTGGTGGGAGGTCTGTGGGCGGTGGCGTTCACCGACGTCCTTCAGCTCACCTTGTTCCTCGTCGGGCTGTGGTTGGTCGTCCCGCTGGCAGCGGGCGAGGTCGGAGGGTTGGCGGCGGCCTGGGCCGCGTTTGCGGGGGAAGCACGGGAGGCCGCGGCATCCGGCGGACTGTCGCTGCTGCCGCCGTGGAGAGGATGGGAGGACCCCGCCTGGGGTGATCAGTATTGGAGCTGGTGGGACTCGGCGCTCCTGCTCATCTTCGGGGGTGTGCCCTGGCACGTCTACTTCCAACGAGTGCTCTCGGCGCGCGACGAGAACACGGCGGCGCGGCTGTCCTTCCTTGCGGCGGGGGTGTGCGTCGTCGCGGCGGTTCCGGCCGTTCTGATCGGCGTGATCGGCTCCGCGGCCGACTGGCAGGCGCACGGCGTCGCGCCGCCGGAACCGGCGCTGGTTCTTCCGTACGTGCTCCGTTACCTGACGAACCCGGTGGTCGCCAGCCTCGGGCTCGGTGCGCTGGCGGCGGCGGTCATGTCCTCGGTCGACTCTTCCATACTGTCCGCATCGTCGATGGGTGCATGGAACATCTACCGGCCACTCTTCCATCCCGATGCGGGGTCTGAAGCGCTTGCCCGCCTCATCCGGCGTCTCGTTGTAATCGTCGGCACCGCGGCTACGTTGATCGCGTTGCGGGTGCAGAGCGTATACGCGCTGTGGTTCCTGTGTTCCGATCTGGTCTATTGCATTCTCTTTCCCCAGCTGACCACGGCGCTGTTCGATCGCAAGGCGAATCGGTACGGCGCCATTGCCGGCCTCGCCGTGTCGTTTGTCCTCCGGGTCGGTGGAGGTGAGCCGGTCCTGGGGATCCCGCGCCTGCTGCCGTACCCGATGATCGACGCCAGCTCCGGAGCCGTGTTGTTTCCGTTCCGGACGACCGCGATGCTCGCCGGCCTGGTCACGATCCTCGTCGTCTCGCGCCTGACGGCGTCGAAGTGCCCGCCGCGGCCCTTGACCGCGATCGACCAAGCCTGACGGATGACGACGCAGCCAGTCGGCTGCGAGCGGAGCCTGAGGGATGGGCTGGCGACGATCGATCAGGCCTGAAGACGACGAGCTGAGCTTGATCGAGATTTGGAGGGCATACCGGATTGGCGACGAAGCGGTGGTCAGCGACGGGACAGCCAGAGGCTGACCACGATGTAGTAGACGACGTAGACGAGGGAGCCGAGAAGAAGCCATTCCGGCGGGTCGGGGAAGAGCGCGAGCATGGCGATGCACATCGCTCCCCAGACACAGGTCGCCCCGATGGTGATGCCGCGCACCTGCGACATGCGCGACGGGTACACCCACTTGAGCGGTACGAAGACGAGCACGACGAAGACCGCCAGAATGCCGAGGTTGAGGCGCGGGTCGAGGCCTCCGAGGAAGAGGTAGAACGCGAGCACATTCCAGTACGACGGAAAGCCCTTGAAGTAGTTGTCCGGAGTCTTGGCGTCGGCCTGGCAGAACTGGTACGCCGAAGCGAGACAGATCCCCGCCGAGCCGGCCAGGCTCGCCTGCTCGGGCAACAGCGCCGCCTGGTGGATGAAGAACGCCGGCACCACGACGTAGTTGAGGAAGTCGAGCATGTTGTCGAGCAGCGTGCCGTCGAATCCCGGCGTCGCCTGTTTGACCCGCGCCGCCCGCGCCAGCATGCCGTCGAAGGAATCGACCGCCAGCGCCACCGTCATCCAGATGAAGGCGAGCCGCCACTCCTGCCTGGCCGTGGCGATCAGCGCCAGTAATCCCCACACGGCACCGCTCGCGGTGAACGCATGCGCCACCCAGGCGAAGCCTTTCTGCGCGAGGGGCACGTCGGCGCCTATTGGATCCGCACGCGGATCGTGCCGACGGTGGAGCGACTCTCGCCGTCGATCTCGACGGTGATGCGATAATCGCCGGCCGGCATCAGGGCTCCGCCGCCGCGGCCGCGGAAACCACCGCCGCCACCACCGCGGCCGCCGCCTCGAGCCTCCCCGGCGGTTCGGCGCATGTTCCACAGGGCGCGGTTCAAGCCGCCGTCTGCCGGCCCGTCGAAGGTCGCCACTGCCACGCCGTCGAGGTCGTATACCTCGATGCGTGCCGGGCCCGAACCAGCGTTCGTCAGCGAGTAGTTGATCACCAGGGCGTCGGGTTCGTTGGGCACCTCGATGTACCTGTCGCCGAAGAGATGAAAGTTCCCCAGGGCACGAAAGCCGTAGTACGGCCGCGGCTCGACCTCGAAGAGATGGAAGCTTTCCGCGAGTATCGTCGGGGTCGTCTGCCGCAGGGGTGTGATATCGCCGATGTATACGCCGCGACCGTACGTCCCGATGACCAGGTCCGATTCGCGCGGGTGGATGGTGAGGTCGTGCACCGGCACGGTCGGGAGGTTCGCGCGCAGCCGTTCCCACGACTCGCCGCGATCGATGGATACCCAGACACCGAGATCGTTGCCGACGACGAGGAGGTTCGGGTTCTCCCGATCCTGCACGATGACGTTGAGCGGCGCGTCGGGCAAGCCGCGGTCGATGCGCCTCCAGGTGGCGCCGAAATCCCGTGTCTCGAGAAGAAAGGGGCGGAAATCGTCGTTGCGGAAGCCGTTCTTGGACACAAAGGCGACCGCGGCGTCGTGCGGTGAGGCGAACACGCGCGAGACCCAGCGGTCGGCAGGCCCGCCGGCCGTATCGAGGGTCTCTGTCAGGTCCGTCCAGCTCGCCCCGTGGTCGCGGGAAACGTGAAGTTTGCCGTCGTCCGTGCCCGCCCAGATCACTCCGGCGGTGACGGGTGACTCAGAGATCGACGTGATCGAGCAATAGGGGACGAAGCCAGAGCCGAGGCCGCAGCGGTCCGGGTCGGCGGTGGTCAAATCGGGGCTCATGCTCTCCCAGTTGTCGCCCCGATCGAGCGACCGAAACAAGATCTGCGCCCCGGTGTAGATGATCCGAGGGTTGTGCGGAGACAGGACGATCGGCGTGACCCAGTTGTAGATCAGCCGGTCGATCCCCGGCGGCGTCGGCGGCGGGATGCGGGTCTGCCGGCCGGTGAGCTGGTCAAAGCGGGCCTGGCCGCCCGCCTGCAGGGTGTTGTAGACCCAGCGCGAGTCGGTCGGGTCGGGTTGGTTGTACATGCCGTCGCCGGTGCCGACGGTGGTCCAGTCCTCCAGGGTGATCCGGCCCGAAGGCGCGTTGCTCGGCCCCTTCCAGGAATCATGGTCCTGCAACCCGGCGTAGACGTTGTACGGGTCGTCCATGTCGATGCCGACGGCGTAGACCTCGCCGATCGGAATATTGAGGTGATAGTCGGCCGTGCGGCCGCCGTCGTACGAGACGTTCACGCCGCCGTCGGATCCGAGCATGATGCGCTGCGGGTCCTGCTCGTCCCACCACATGGTGCGGAAGTCGCCGAACACCGAGCGGAAGAAGTCGCAGCTCCAGGTGGCGCCGCCGTCGCGCGACTCGTACATCGAATCGCTGTTGATGATGATGTGGTCGGGGTCGGCGGGGTTCGTCAGGATCTGGTTGAAGGAGTAGGGCGCCTTGGAACCGGCCACGTCGAGGCCGTCGGTGTGGGTCTTGCTCCACGTCGCGCCGCCGTCGGTGGAGCGATACACCTCGTTGCCGATCGTGTTGCCGCGGACCTCACGCTCCGGCGAGCAGGCGTCGTGCCGGGCGGGCCAGCCGGAAGGTCGCGGATTCACGTTCTCGACGACGGCGTGCAGCGTGCCGGTGGCGCGGTGAAGATCGAGCCCGATGCGACCGATGTCTCCCGTCGGAAGCCCCTCGAGCCGCACCCACGAGGAGCCGCCGTCGACACTCTTGTAGACGCCCGTGCCGGGCCCCCCGAGGACGAGTTGCCAGGGCATGCGGTGCTTCTCGTACATGGCCGCGTACAGGGTGTCGGGCTCGTCGCGGTCGATCACCAGGTCGACCGCACCGGTGACGTCATCCACGTACAGCACCTTGTCCCACGTAGCGCCGCCGTCGCGGGTGCGAAAGACGCCTCGCTCCTCGTTGGGCGAGAACAGGTGGCCCATGGCGGCCACCCACACCGTGTCGGGGTCGGTGGGGTGCCCGACGATGCGGGCGATGTGATGCGAGTCCGGGAGCATCGGCCGGCCCCAGGTGGCGCCGCCATCCATCGACTTGTAGACGCCGGTGCCGGAATACGACGAGCGGGCCAGGTCGTTGGCACCGGTTCCCATCCAGACGATCTCGGGGTGCGAAGGCGAGAGCGCCACGGCGCCGACCGCGGCAGCATCGACGCTGTCCGAGATGTTCGCCCACGTACTGCCGTTGTTGGTCGTCTTCCATAGTCCGCCGCTGCGCGAGGCGGCGTAGATCGTGTACAGGTGATCGTGCAGCGGCGCCTCGGGAACGGCGAGCTCGACAATCCACGCCGATGTGCGGAACGGGCCGATGTTGCGAAACTCGAGATCGTCGAGCATCGCGGCGAGGCCCGAGGGGGATTGTCCGGATTCGGTGTGAGCGGGCGAGGGTTGCAACGTCGCAGCGCCCGGTGCGAGGGCAATGACGAGCAGCAGCAGGGAAACGACGGGCGATGGACTCATTGGTGCCTCCTCCTCGCGGCACCGTACCCGGGAAGCGGGGGGCCGGCAAGGAGGGCGCGTTTCAGTCCGTGCTGTAGTTGATCTCCAACCGTCGCACGGCGGCGGCACCGGCCCACAGGACGAGCGCGGTCAGAGCGGCGAGCCCGAGGATTGCGGTCAGGGTCGACGGGGGCTCGGCCGGCGCCAGCAGGAGCTGGACGAGCATCGGGGCGCCGGAATCCGTCGGCGGAGGCACCGGCGTGAGCGCCTGGACGTAATGCAGGACGCTGAACTTCTGCAGCATGGCGGGCAAGAAGTTGCTGATGTTCTCCCAGAACAGCAGCACCACCGCGGGGATGATCGGGTTGCGCAGCAATAGACCGGCGGCGAGAAAGAAGCTGCCGTAGCCGACGCAGGCGAGGGTCGCCGCGGCGCAGTACCAGAAGAGATGGTTCAGGCCGGGGGACGGCCAGAAGCTGGCGAGCTCAGCGGCCTCTTGCGGCCACAACATGACCATGAAGCTGAGCGCCGCTCCGGCCGTGAAGATCACGGTCGCCGCGACGAGCCCGGCGATGTACTTACCGGCCAGCAGGACGTCGCGGCGCGCCGGCACGAGGAACCAGAAGTGCAGCGTCTCGTCGAGCATCTCGCCGCGGAACAGGTTCATGAAGATGCCCAGACAGCCGAAGAAGATCGCCAGGCGCAAATAGAAGTACTGGAACACGCCGGCGTAGACCATCCGGTCCTCGGCGAAGTCGACGATCAACCGCTGGTTGTTGCGGGCCAACATGCCGTCATCGAAGCGCAGGTTGTATTCGCGGCGGCCGTCGAAGTACTGCAGGTAGCGCCGCTCCGGACGCCGCTCGCCGTCGCGCAGCACGCGGCTGGCGATGAGCGACTCGTTGATCGGCTCACCGGCGCGTTCGAGCACGCTCTCGATGCTCGCCCCCTCACGCAGGCCGGCCAGCGCCGCCGGGGGCGTGATCTGATCAGCCCAGTCCGCCCTGCGGAAGTTCACTTCGAGACCGTGGCCGAAGAACGCCAGCGTCGGGAAGAAGGCGAGCACGTAGACCCAGAGGCTGCGGCGGGCGAAGAAGACCCGGCGAAGCTGCAGGTTGGCGATCATCCACGCCTGACGAAGCTGGAACTTGCGGCTCATCCGCCGCCCCCGATCAGGTACTTGTACAGCGCATCGACGTTCTCGTCGGCGGCCATGACGCTTTCGATCGTGTGGCCGGACAGCGAGACCTGCGCCAGGGCGCGGGAGAACTCCTGCTGGTTCCGGGTCATCACCAGAAGGCCGGCGTGATCGTCGTGGATCTGAACCTGGGTGACGTGGTCGTAGCTGAACAGCATCGAGGCGACGCTCGAGGCGTCCTGGCAACGAATGACGAACTGACGCGGGTGCTCGTGTATCTCGTCGCGCACGCCGCGGACGTCGCCCTCGGCGATGATCGTGCCGTTGGCGATCAGGATGACCCGGTCGGAGATCACGTCGACCTCGTGCAGCACGTGGCTCGACAGGATCACGTGGCGACCGCGGGCCGCTGCCTTCTGGAATAGCGCGATGGTTTCGGCTCGGACGAGCGGGTCGAGGCCGTTGAGCGGCTCGTCCAGCACCAGGACCTCGGGATCGTGGGCAACCGCCTGGGCCAGGCGGGCCCGCTGGCGCATGCCCTTCGAGTAACCCGCGATCTTGCGCTCCGCGGCGTCCGTCAGGTCGACCTGCTCGAGTGCCTTCCAGGCGCGATTCTCGGCTTCCTCGAGCCCGTGGCCGGCGAGCAGCAGGCCGGTGCGGACGAAATCCAGACCCGTCGAGCCACGCGGCGCCGAGTCGTACTGGGTGGCGTAGCCGGAGATTCGCATCAGGTGATCGGGCTCGTGTGGCGATCGGCCACGTACCGTGATGGTTCCGCGATCCGGATGAATCAGCCCGGTCATCAGATTCATCAGGGTGGTCTTCCCGGAGCCGTTCGGGCCGACGAGACTGTTGATGCCGGGCGGGATCCGCAGCGAGACGCGGTTCACGCCCAGAACCTCGCCGTAGAACTTCGATACGCCGTCGAAGACGATGAGCTCGGAGTCGGGGCGCGAGGGTGTGGTTTCGTTCGTCGCGATCGCCTGCACGTCGCCGGCGCCGTTGCCGCCCGCAGCCACGCTCATGAGACCACCTGAACGGGTCGCAGGCGACGCTCGAGGATGAACAGGAGCACGACCACCATCACACCCAGGGCAATCAAGCACTGCGTCGCGTCGGGTCCGGGGAGGGGGTCGTCACCGAGCATGGAGAGCCAGACCTGGTTCATGGCTCTGCCGGGATTGAACGCGGACGCCCATTCGACACGCAGGACGGCGTTGAGCAGCTCGGCGGCGCCGGCAAGGACGAAAAACGCGCCGAGAATGACGGCTCCGGCAACAATGCGCCATTTGACGTACGCCGAGCTCGCCATTGCCACCAGTCCGACGAGCAGAATCCACAGCATGAAGCCGAAGAAGATGGCGGCGCCCAGTCCCCAGTTGTCCGCGAACCAGCCCCAGCCGGCCATCCCGGCTTGCATCCAGAAAAGAAACAAGCCGGGGATCCAGGTGACCACCGAGAGAAGGCCGACGAGCACGAGCATGCGCGCGAGAACGTAGTCGAAACGAGTGATCGGCCGACTGAAGTAGAGCGGTAGCGCACCGTGCGCCAGGTCCGGGGCGATGAGGCTCGGTCCGGCGAGCGCCGCCAGGATGATCGCGAAGCTCGACTGGAAGTTCATGTAAATGAAGAAGAAACCCGCGTCGACCACCAGGATGTCCGGGATCTGAGCGCCGAAATCGGCCAGCAGCTCGGCCCGGTTCGCGATGTAGACGAACACCGCACAGGCCAAGGGCCAGAACATGGCCATGACCAGGACGACCGTCACGATGCGCTTGGACAGAAGCTGCTGCCAGGCGAACCGGGGCAGTACCAGGAATCGGGCGATGTGGCCGGTGAGCGGGCCGTCGTAGCGCTGGTATCCCTGCCTATAGACGGCCATGTGCCACCAGTTCTTCTGCCGGCGAGCCGCCATCGGGCGGCGAGGCGTCGATATGGCCGACGGCCTTCAGGAACATCTCCTCGAGCGAGTCGCGGCGGTGGGACAGGTGGCGGACGAGCAGGTTCTCCGCGCTGACGATCTTCCAGATGACGTCGAGCTCGACGTCCTCCGGCAGCACGATGCGCCAGTGTCCGTGGCCCTCGCTGACGCCTTCCGCGCCGTGAGCGCCGAGGGCGGCCGCCAGGCCGTTGTCGTCCCCCGCGACCTCGAGCTCGACGAATCGCCGATTGGCGCGGCGTTCTTCGACTAGGTCGGCGTGGTGCACGATCGTGCCTTCGTTGAGAATGATGACCTCGTCGCACACGGTTTCGACGTCGCGCAGCAGGTGGGAGCAGAGCAAGAGGTTCATGCCGTGCTCGTCCTTCATCTCCGATACCAGCTGGAGCATGCGCGAGCGGGCGGCCGGGTCGAGTCCGTTGGTCGGCTCATCCAGGATCACCAGCTCCGGCGAGTGGATGATCGCCTGCCCGAGCTTGGCCATCTGCTTCATCCCCACCGAGTACGTGCCCAGCTGGCGGTAGCGAGCCTCGCCGAGGCCGACGTGAAAAAGAACGTCGTGGGCACGCTCGAGTGCCACCCGCGGTGGCAGCCCGGACAGCTCTCCCATGACCCTGACGAAGCGGACCGCCGTCTGCTCGGCGACGAACGCGTCCGTCTCCGGCATGTAGCCGATGCGGGCCTTGAGCTCGCGCGCATCCCTCCGGCAATCGAGCCCCAGGATCCGCGCCGTCCCGGCGCTCGCCTTGTGGAACCCCAGCAACGTCCGGATCAGCGTCGACTTGCCGGCTCCATTGGGTCCCAGCAGGCCGATGGCCATTCCTCGGTCGGCCGCCCCGAGTCGGCACGAGATGTCCGTCAGGATCTCTCGCTTTCCGAGGGTGACGTGCAGGCCCTGGATGTCGACGACAGGAGTCATGGGCGTCAGCTTAGCGCGCGGGTCGCGCTCAGATCAGCAGCAGGTCGAAGATCAAGCTGGTCAGGCGCGTCGTGCTGGCCCAGCGGATTTCCGAGTCGCTTCCGGTGACGACTACGAGCACGGGGTCGGCAGTAGGCGAGAGTCCCAGGTTCTCCTGTCCGAGAGCCGCGAGCACGTCGGAAAACCGGCTCAGGTCGAGCCACATGAAGCCGGAATTGTGCACGCCGCTGCCGCTGGGGAACTGCTGCTGGAAGCGAGAGGTTCGAATCAGCGAGGATGCGGAGTCGCGCACGTTGATGGCACGCGCGGCGGCACCGCGGTCCGCGGATACGACCATGAACCCACGATCGTAGGTCCAGTAGAGCGCCTCGTCCGCGTCCGTTCCTGAGAGCACCTTCCACGTACGCCCGTTGACGTTCTCCTCGGCGAAGGTGAGGGCGAAATCGGGTGTTTCGCCCGCGCCCAGGTCGGCCGAGGCTTCGGCATTCACGCGATCCACCATGCGCTGGATCACACTGTCCAGGCTGCCGGGGTTCAGTACCTCGAAAACCCCGACCCAGGTCGGCTGGCCCATGTTGATGCTATCGACGGCGACGACGAAGTCCGTGCCCAGGGCAGCAGCGACGTCGTCTCGCACGTCGATGCCGGTCTGGTTCTCGATCTCGTCGAACCCTGCCATCATCTCGCTCTCGGGCCCGAGCACCGAGGCGAGCTGGTCGAAAGCCTCGCGCGGATCCCGCGTCGAGCCCGCGGTCGCTGCGAGAACGTCGGGCGAGATGTACTCGGCCGAGCCGATGCTCCCCGGCGCCGCAATCCACGAAGCCAGTCCTTCCCGCGTACCGCTGAACGAGAGCGTTGCCGCCGATTCGTCGCCGGTGGCTCCGGAACGTTGCTCGACGAACAGGTAACGCATGCTCGAGACGCCGAGCAGCCGGGCTACGTCTTCTTCGCCATCCCGTGCCAGGATGTCGCCGAAAATGCTCACGTCGAGCGCGGCGAGCCAGCTGACACCGTTGTCGTAGTAACTACTGATCTCGCTGACGAAGGGCGAGGAAGCACCGCTGCCGATCTGGGCGGTGAAGACTGCCAGGTCGGCCGGCTGCGGCGAGACGAGCAGGACATCCTCGGTCAGATAGTAGGGGAGGTCCTCCTCAGCGGCCGCCGCCAGGTCGTCCAGGACGCGGCCGAGCTCTTCGTGACTGCCGGGGCGAACCTCGGCGAGGAATAGGGGCATCGGGTCCTGGGTGCCGGCGAGGGCGACGACCAGCTCGTCGCCGAGCAGCGTGCCGACGTCGCGCATGCTCAACAATGCCGTGCGCATCTCCTGTCCCTCGGTAGAAGACCACCAGGTCCCGAGGGTCGTGTTCTGCGCCGCCTGTTGATCGACCAGGGAGATCGCGTCGGTGATCGTCCCGTCGAGGTTGGGGGCGGCGAAATAGGCGGTGACGTTCTGCGGCAGATAGCCCACGAGTCGGGCTTCGGTCCGCGCCGCCGGGCCGCTCTGAGCAAGTGCTTCCTCGATGGACGCGAGCTCGGCGATCAACTCGTAGTAGGTGGCGGCCTCGCTGCTCCAGGAGACGGCCTCGTTCATGCCCACCCGCATCAACACGGGGGACGATGCCGCCTGTTGACCGGGCAGCAGCAAGCTCTGGAAGCCCGATTGGGATACCTCGACCGAGCCTTCGACGACGGAGACGAGTGAGCCGACCGTGCCACTGGAGACGGCGAAGACCGTCCCCTTGACGGAGGCGATGGAGTCGCGGGTGACTACCCGCAGGTTCCTCGCGCCCTGGTCCGCCGCCTCGACGATGATGTCGCCGCGCTCCAGGCGGATGGAGTCGCCGCTCCGCGCCGACTGCACGCCGAGCTCGGTGCGCTCGTTCATCTCGACCTCGGAACCGTCGCGCAGCCGCAGGACAGCGTGGGAGCCCGCGGTCGTGCGAACGATCTCGCCCTCGCTGATCGCGGCACCGGGTGCGAGACGCTCGCCGGTCGGTTGATACAAGGTCCCGGATACGGTCAGGACGGTGGCGTTCGGGCCGGCCGGTGCGAGGGCCGTGTCGACGGCGTCGCGACCCACGTAGAGGGCCGCCAAAACGATACCGGCGGCAATCGCCCATCGTTTCCACGACGAGCCGCGGCCGGAGTGGTCCTGAACCGCTGTGAGCTTGCGTTCACCGCGGACCACGGCGAGCTCGTGGCGGCATTCGACGCAACGGCCCAGGTGATCCTCGATCAACAGCCGGCGGGCCTCGCCGAGCTCGCCGCGAGCGTACGCGGGGAGGGCGGGCCGCAACTCGGCGCAGGCCGCCGACGCGGACTCCTGCAAGCGGTCCCACACCCGCGCTCGAGCCGCGGCGACCCGTTCGGGATCGACGCTCTCGTCGCGCATGTCCTGTAGCAGCTCTTCGAAGCGTTCGTCGTTCATGCTGTGCTCCTTCAACCGCTGAGATCCTTCTTGAGCGCCGCCTTGATGCGATGCAGGCGGCTCCCGATGGTGCCGCGCTCGACGTTCATCAGCGCGGCAAGCTCGTCGTAGGAATAGCCTTCGAGGTGACAGAGGACGAAAAGCTCGGCATTCTCGGGCGACAGCCGCGACAGCGCGGCGCGCAGTTGCTCCTTGAGGAAGAACGTTTCCGCCCGTGCTCCGTCCGGGACCGCGTGCAAGCTTGCACGAGCTTCGCCGACGCCCTCGATGTCGTTCTCGCGGCGGGTCTTCTTCCGCCGCAAGAGATCGATCGCCGCGTTCGCCGCCGCGCGCCGCAGATAGGCGCCCGGCGACAGAGCTGCATCGAGGCGCGGCTCGCGATCGAGAATCCGCAGAAACACCGTCTGCAGCACGTCCTCGGCATCGTTGGGATTCCCGGTGACCCGAAGCGCGGTGTAGTAGACGGCTTCCGAGTGTTCCTCGTAAAGGTCCCGGAAGTCCGAGGTCTGCGTCGGCGGGGTGGTGTGCTCCCCCATGGCCAGGCTTGCGGTCTCCATTCTCCGTCCTCGTTCGACAATACGCGGCGGGACGGAGCTTTATTCCACGGGTTCCGGCGTTTCTGCGCCCGGTCGCCGGGCGACGACGACGAGCGACAGGCCGAAGGGTATGCGGAACACGCGCTCCAGCCGGAGCAGCGGTACCAGCATGTTGTTGAGGGTCGCCTGGAAGGTGGGTACGTGGCGACGACGCAGGATCCGTCCGTTGAACCACCAGCCGAACAGGCCGATCGAGTTCGCCCGGCTGGTGGATTCGATCTCGAAGCCGACGGTCCGTAGCTTCTCCTCCAGGCCGGCGCGTGAGTATCGTCGGAAGTGCTCCAGCTCCTCGTCCAGCGCCCCGTACGCGAAGGGGTGGGCGGGAACGACGAGCAGCAGCCGGCCGCCGGGCTGCAGGGTCTGGTGGATCGTCGCCAGCGCCCGGTTGTCGTCCTCGACATGCTCGACGACGTTGAAAGCGACCGCCGTATCCGCCCGGCCCTCCACCTCTCCGGCGTTGTCGACGCCGAGCGGCTTCATCAAGTCGAGCTGCAGCAACTCGACGTTCGGGCGTTCGTCGAAACGGGTCCGCAGGCCGGTGAGGTAATCCTCGCCGACGTCGGTCACCCACACCTTTTCGCGCTCGATCAGAAACTGGGTGATGTTGCCGATCCCGGAGCCGATCTCGACGATCCGCTCGCCGGCGTAGCTCGACACGGTGTCCCAGAGGAAGCGGTGGTAGCGCTGCAACGGGGCGATGCTCTCGAGGGTGCGATGGCCGTGCGGCAGGTCGCGGGCACCGAAAAGCCACTCGCGGAAGATGACGTAGAGGGCGTTGAACCCGTCCTTCCAGTTGATCTTCTTTCCCTCGGCATAGGTTCTGCCGTGGTAGGAGATCGGCACCTCGTACAGGCGGACGCGCAGCCGGGCCAGCTTCGCGGTGACCTCCGGCTCGATACCGAATCGCTGCGACCGCAGGGGAATCGAGGTGAAGATCTCGGAACGGAAGGCCTTGTAGCAGGTCTCCATGTCGGACAGGTTCAGATTCGTGCACATGTTCGAGAGCAGCGTCAGGAACTGGTTGCCGACCATGTGCCAGAAAAACAATACCCGGCGCACGTCGCCGCGGAACCGCGATCCGTATACGACGTCGGCGACGCCGTCGACGAGGGGCTCCAGAAGCCGGCCGTACTCGCGCGGGTCGTACTCGAGGTCGGCGTCCTGAATGATGCAGTAGGGCAGGGTGATGTGCTCGCGAGCAGTCTGAATCGCGGCGCCCTTTCCCTTGTTGACCTCGTGGAAAAACACCTTGATGCGGGGGTCGAGAGCGGCGATCTCTTCCCGCATGTGCTCCCCGGTGCCGTCCTGCGAGCAATCGTCGACGATCACCAGCTCGCCCACCCACGGCGAGTCGAGCACCATCTCCACGATCTTTCGCAGGGTGGTGCGCTCGTTGTAGACCGGCATCATGACCGAGAGTACGGGTGCGGGCGTCGCCATTTCCTGCCGATCTAGCGGGTGGAGGGACCGATGCAGCCCCTTCAATACCACGCGAACGGGGAGGCGGCCAGCTCGCCGCGATGAGTGGGCCACCTGCATCCCGCGCCGCCGCGATGCCCCGGCGATCCGGATTCCCGAAGCTCCGAAATCCACAAAATCTTGGGTTTCGACGACTGGGCCTCCCCCAGGGGTTGTGGCGTCGGACTATTGCGGCATTTCGCCGGGGTGTTACACTTCGCGCTGCAAGGGGCGAAATGACGACGCTCGCAGCCGTCGTCGAGCGTTCAGCCATTTCGGGAGGCACGGACCTAAAGGGGCCCGTGCATCGTGTGGAAACTCTCCAAGCTTGAAATCCGCGGCTTCAAGTCGTTTGCCGACGCCGCGCGGCTCGATTTCCCGCAGGGCATCACGGCCGTCGTCGGCCCGAACGGGTGCGGCAAGAGCAACATCTCCGACGCCATCCTCTGGGTCCTCGGAGAGCAAAGCACCCGTGCGTTGCGCGCCCAGCGCATGCAGGACGTCATCTTCCAGGGGACGGCGACCCGCAGGGCGATCGGCCTGGCGGAAGTCACCCTGTTCCTGACCAACGGCGCGGCCGACGACGGCTCCGAATTCGACCCACTGGCCGAGCTCGAGGCAGCAGGCGACGTGCGTGTGCCCGACGATCCTTCCATCGCGGACCTGGCGGCGGCCGCCGGAGCTTCTTCGGGCAACGGCGGCAACGGTGGCAACGGCAAGGCCGGCAACGGCGCCAACGGCACCAACGGGAACGGTGCCAACGGGAACGGGAATGGGAGCGGAAACGGCGCCGGAGCGGACGCCGATGCCGTCCTGGCGGCGGAGGGCATCGCGATCGACACGTCCGGGGACATCGAGATCGATACCGGAGAGGTCGGCGACGAGGAGGCGGTCCCGGACCCGTCCGCTGCGGAGTGCGATGATCCGAACCTGCTGAAGATCACCCGACGCCTGTTTCGCTCGGGAGACTCCGAGTACCTCCTGAACGGCAGCAAGTGCCGTTTGCGCGACATTCGCGAACGGCTGGCGGGAACGGGCCTCGGATCGCGGGCCTGCTTCCTGATCGGCCAAGGGAAGATCGATCAGATCCTGTCGGCAAGCTCGCTGGAGCGGCGCGGGCCGCTGGAGGAGGCCGCCGGCATCACCCTCTACCGGCAACGCCGGCACCTGACCCAGCTCAAGCTCGAGGCGACGGCGCAAGACCTCGCCCGCATCGACGACATCTACCAGGAGGTCGGCCGGCAGATGAGGAGCTTGAAGCGGCAGGCAGGTCGGGCTCGCCGCTACAAGAAGCTTCGCGATCAACAACGCCGATTGGAACGGGCCTGGTTGCACGGTGAGCTTTGCGAGTCGCGCCAACGGCTGAAGCTTTCTCGGGCGGCGATCGCCGGCGCCAAGGAGGTGGAAAACACCGCTCGGGCCAAGCTCGAGGTCGCGGCGCAGCGCCTGACCGCCGCACGAGAGGCGCTGCGCGCCGGTCGCTTGGCCGAGCAGGAGCGGCGGCAGAAGCTGTACCAGAATCAACTCGAACAAGAGCGACTGAAGGCGGAAGCGCAACGTCAGACCGATCGAGGCACGTTCGCGCGCGAGCGCCTGGCCGAGCTGGAGCGACGGGCCCAGGACTTGTCAGAGCGCCTGCAGGAAGCGGCAGACCTGCAGGGCAGACGCGAGGAGGTCGCCGAGCAATCCGGTCTGGCCGTACAAGCGGCCCAGCGGGTACTGGACGAGGCCGAGGAAGACCTCGAGGCTGCCCGTAGGCGTCTCGATTTGACGCTACGTCCGGCCGACAACGTGCCGGAGGAAGACGGCGAGCCCCGGGCCTTGTCGTCCGACCTGGTGGTCGAGGAGGCCGACTTCCCAGCGCTGAGCCTGGCCCTCGACGATCTGCTCGACGCCAAGGTGCTTCCCGATACCCGCTTGGGTGACTGGCTCGACGACTCGCTCGACGGAAACCGGCGGGCGCGTGCGCTTCGGCGCGCCGATGGTGGCTTTGACACGCCGCCGCCGGCCGACAAGCGGATCATCGGCGCCTTGCGGGACCGGGTCGACGGCCGCACGGAGACGACCAAGGACGTCATCCACACGTTGTTGCGCGACACCTGGCTGGTTGCCGATGCGGCCGACGCGCCCCTGCTGGCGGAAGCGCACCCCGGCCATGCGTTCGTCGATCAGACGGGTAGCTGCTGGGCGTGTGGCGTCGAGGTCCGTGTGCGTGGCAGACAGGCGCGGCTCGCGCCGCTGGAGGAGGAGGAGACGCCGCGCGAGAGCGAGCGCCCGGCGGACCAGCCCGAGGTGACTTCGCCGGAGGAGCTTGCGGCGCGCGAGTCGCGGGATCGAGCGGCGGCCGCCCTGCGCGCAGCGACCGCACAGGCCGGAGCGGCAAGCCAGGAGTTCGCCGTCTCGGAAGCGGCCGGCCGCCGGCTCGCCGCCGAGCGCAAGCGCACGCTGTCGGAGATCGAGAGCCTGCGGCAAGCTGCGGATGACGCGACCCGTGCCGCCGAGGCGGCCACGGCCCAGGCGAAGGCCGCGGCCGAGAAGGGCGCCGAGCTGGAGGCCGACGTGGACGCCGCGGGGAGCGACGACAAGGCAGCCGAAGCCGAGGTCGACGGCCTCGAGGCGGCGCAGGCACAGGCACGCGACGAGCTCGAGAAGGCGCAGCAGACGCGCTCCGCCTACGACGTCGAAGCGGCAGAGCTGCGAGTCGCCGGTCAACACGTAGAGCAGCAGATTCGTGAACGGCTCACGATGGAGCCCGAAGCCCTGCTCGCGGCCGGCCCGGTGGACGCGGACACGGCCGAGGATGCGGATGCGCCGCGGCGAAAGAAAGACGACGTCATCGACGTCGAAGCTCTGGACGCCGCCCGCCTACGGACGCTGATCGGCGAGGTGCAGGGGAAGATCGATCGATTGGGTCCCGTCAATCTGATGGCCTACGACGATTTCGAGGAGCAGGAGGAGCGGCACGAGGAGCTCGGTACCCAGCGCAAGGACCTGACGGACGCGGCCGCCAACCTGGACGAGGCGATTCGGCGCATCGACGAGGATTGTGTGACGCGGTTCACCGAGTGTTTCGAGTCGATCAACGGGTACTTCAACCGTATTTTCCGGCAGCTCTTCGGCGGTGGGAAGGCGGGCATGCGACTCGAGGATCCGGAGGATCCCCTCAACACGGGAATCGAGATCTTCGCCCAACCGCCGGGTAAGAAGTTGCAGAACATCCGCCTGCTGTCGGGCGGCGAACGGACCCTGGTGGCGCTGTCGCTGCTGTTCGCCATCTTCGAGTATCGGCCGACGGCGTTCTGCATTCTCGACGAGGCCGACGCGGCCCTCGACGAGGTCAACGTCGATCGCTTCCTGCGGGCGCTGCACTCCTTCGAGAATCGCACGCAGTTCATCCTGATCACGCACAACAAGCGGACGATGGAGATCGCGGATCTTCTCTACGGCGTGACGATGCAGGAAAGCGGCGTCTCGCAGCTCGTATCGGTGCAGCTGCAGTAGAAGGTTTGCTATCGGCGCCGGTCCGAGCTCATCTCCTGAACCGCGTTCATCAAGGCCAGGCGCCGACGACAATTCTCGCAGGCGGACACGTGCGTGCTGATCCGATGCGCGTCGTCGTCGTTCAAGTCGGTCACGAGCCAGGCGAGAATGGTCGGCCAGGTGGGGCAATCGTCGCTGAACTTCCGCGGCAGCGGCTGGCTCGGCGTGACGATCGGCCGCAGGCGAACCTCATGGCCCAAGGTGACGAAATGCGCCAGCCACAAAAGCACGCCGGAAGCCAGCAGCAGTGCGGTGAGGGTGACGGGCGAAAAAGCGGTCCCGGAGGCGCGCGGATCCGCGGAAAAGATCCAACCGAGCAGGAGCAACGCGCCGCAGGTGGCGGCCGAAATTACCGAGAGAGACTTCAGGCTCGCGACCAGGTAGCGCCGCTGGCGAGCGTTCATCAGATGGTCCCCGTTGGTGATTCGTTGTCAGTCTTGCACAAAGTTGCACAACGGACACTAAGCGAATCCGCAAACCGAGTCAAAGGACGGCGAGGGGTCCGCGACGCCGGGATGACGACATGACACCCGCTTCCGCGCCCGGCGCGGCTCTCACCCGGCTGGATCGGCCGAGTCGACAGGACCGACGGGGCCGGCCGAGGAGACGGGCTCGGCCGGGTGATCGGGAAAGAGTGCTTCGGCGACCTGTTCGAGCCCTTGCAAGGCTTCACGAAACTGTCCCCCTGCCTCCTTGACCTCGGCCAGGTTGTGCTTCGGCCGGAGCCATGCTCCCGACACCAGGAAAGCCCAGGCGAGGCGCAGCTTCCGCGGCGTGCCGTCATCGTGCAGCAGCCAGGCGCGGCGCCCACCGCCGACCGGCTTCGGGCCGGGGAGCGGCCGGTTGGCGTGGTCCGATACGACCCGCACGGCGGCGAAAGGGATGTCCGCCGCCGCCGCAATGTCGGCCCAGGCGGCGCCCTCCATCTCGACCAGGTGCGCCCCGCAGCCGTCGCGGATACGATCGCGTTCGACGGTATCGTGGAGCGGCTCGTCCACCATGACCGCACGAGCCTGCTCCCAGCGAACGCCGGCGCGATCGAGAGTCGATCCGATCTCGCCGGACAGTTGGGTGCTCGCCGTGGCGGCAACCTCGTGCGGCGGGGCGGGGTGTCGCCACTCGGTCACGAGCCAGGGAGCCCCGGCCGGGTGGGTGAGATCGAGGGCTCCGGCGATGCCGACGTTGATGATGGCGCCGGGGCGTAGCTCGTGTACGGCATCGCGGAATGCGGCGTCTCCCGGACGGCCCATCCCGGTGGATAGAAGAGCGACGCGGCGGCCCTGATGATTGCCGTGCGCGATGGAGAATGCAGGGGGCTCGACGCCGACCCGACGGGCGAACGGGTGCAATTCGAATGCGACTGCCGCAGCGAGAAGGATGTCCGGAGAAGCTGTGGGCAGCGATGACTTCGGAGACTCGAGATTCATGGACACGATTGTAGAGGTTGGCGAGCCAGGCGGGTGGCAGTACCTGTCCGCCCCGGTCAGTCGTGTCCGCGGCGTCGGGCCGCGCCGCGCAGCTCTCCTCGCCGGGGCGGGCATCGAGACGGTCGAAGATCTGCTTCTGTATCTTCCGTTTCGCTATGAAGATCGCTCGCGGTTGATCCGGGTCGCTGAGGCCCGGCCCGGAGAAGACTGTGCCGTGAAGGCCGAGGTGCGGCGCTGTCGTCGCGTCGGGCGCGGTGGGCGGGGGCGAGCCGAGGCGACGGTATCGGACCCGAGCGGAGACCTGAGAGTGGTCTGGTTCGGACAGCCCTACGTGGCAGATGACATCGGGACGGGGGACGTGGTTCTGCTGTTCGGTCGAGTCGGGGAGCACAAGGGAAAGCTGCAGCTTGCCAACCCCGTATACGAGAAGTTCGACAGCTCCGCGGGGCGCCACGTCGGTCGTCTCGTGCCGATCTACCGGCGGGTGGGGGATCTGTCTCCGGGCGTGCTGCGGCGCCTCATCGCCGCCGCTCTCGAAGACCTCGGCGAGGTCGAAGAGGTCCTGCCGCCGGCCAGCCTCGAAACCCTCGGGCTGATCGGGCGCGGGACGGCATTGCGCGGCGTCCACGAGCCCGGCGAGGACGACGCGCTTCAGGAGCTGAACAGCTTTCGGTCGGCCGCGCATCGGCGCTTGATCTGTGAGGAGTTCCTCGGCTTTCAGGTCGCCGCGCGCCTGCAGCGACGTGAGGCGGGAACCCGTCGCGCTGATTCCGCCGATCTCGGGCACGATGTTCTCGAGCGCGTTCTCGACGTCCTTCCGTTCGCGCTCACCCGCGGGCAACGAGCCGCGGTCGATCAGATCCTCGCGGACTTGAAGGCGCCGCAGCCCATGCACCGCTTGCTGCAGGGCGACGTCGGCTGCGGCAAGACGGCGGTCGCGGGTTCTGTCGCGCTAATGATCGCTCTGTCGGGGCAGCAAGTCGCGTTGATGGCCCCAACCGAGATTCTCGCCCGGCAGCATGCCTCCTCGCTCGGTGCGTGGGCCGAAGCGTTGGGCGTCGGCATCGGTTGCCTCACCGGAAGCACGGCGCCGGCCGAGCGCGCCGCGATGCTGCGGAAGATCGAGAGCGGCGACACTTCACTGGTGGTCGGGACGCACGCGCTCCTCGAGCCGTCGGTGCAATTCCGTTGCCTGCGCCTGGCGATCATCGACGAGCAGCACCGATTCGGGGTCAGGCAGCGTGCCGCCTTGCGGCGCAAGGGACCGGAGGGCCAGGCTGCCCCCGACCTGCTGGTGATGACGGCGACACCGATTCCTCGCACACTCGCCCTTACGGTCTACGGAGACCTCGACGTGCACGCCATCGAGGATGCGCCTCCCGGGCGGCAACCGGTGACGTCGACGGTGGTCCCGGCCAGCCAATGGTCGCGGGTGGTGCGGATGCTTCGAGAGGTCGTGAACCGCGGAGAGCAGGCCTACGTGGTGGCGCCGCATATCGAGGCGGGGGAGGGGGATCTCGCCGCCGCGGTTCGTTTGCAGGCCGATCTGTCGCGGCAGCTGCCGGACGCACGCGTCGGCCTGCTGCACGGGGCGCAGCCGCGGGACGAGCGATCGGCGGTGATGGGCGCATTCGCGAACGGGGAAGTGGACGTGCTGGCGGCAACGACGGTGATCGAGGTCGGGGTCGACGTACCGAACGCGACGCTGATGGTCGTGGGCCACGCCGGGTCTTTCGGCCTGGCGCAGCTGCACCAGCTCAGGGGTCGCGTGGGCCGAGGTGCGAGCCCATCGCGATGCGTCTTCGTCGCTCACGAGCCCGTCACGCCGATGGCGTCGCAACGCCTCGAGGCCATCCGGTCGACCCGCGACGGCTTCGTCATTGCCGAGAAAGATCTGGAGCTGCGGGGGCCCGGCGAAGTGCTGGGGACCCGCCAGGCCGGTATCGTCGGGTTGCGGGTCGGCGACCCGTTCCGCGACCACGATTGGCTGGAGGCGACGCGGGTCGAGGCGGTCCGATTGGCGCAGGCGGACGACGATGAGGGCGCCGCCTTCCGACGGCGAGTGCGTGCTCTCTGGTGGCGACCTGGCGGCGGGATGGGGGCGGGATGAGCGTCCGTGTCATCGCCGGGAGCTGCAAGGGGCGACGGCTGAAAGTGCCCCGCTCCGAGACGGTGCGTCCGACGAGCGACCGCGCTCGCGAGAGCCTCTTCAACGTCCTGGCGCCGCGTTTGGAAGGGGCTCGGTTTCTCGACGGATTTGCCGGGTCGGGAGCCGTGGGAATCGAGGCGATCAGTCGCGGTGCCGCCCGGGCCGTGTTCATCGAGAACCGCGCACGAACGGCCGCGATCCTGGCCGACAACATCGACATCTGCCGTATCGGGGAAATCGCCGAGATCCTTCGCGCACCGTGGAAAGCGGCCGCTGCCCGCCTCGCCGACAGGGGCGATGCCTTCGACGTGGTTTTCGCCGATCCGCCCTACGATCGTCCCGACCCCGGCGGGCTGCTGAGGGACGTGGCGGAGGCGGGGATTCTGGCAGCGGGGGGAATCGCGATCATCGAGCATCGGACCGGCTCCGTACCCGATCCGCCGACCGGCTGGATGCCCATCCGGGTGCTCCGCGTCGGCGATACTTCGTTCTCGTTCTTCGGTATACTGACGGACTCGTAGGCCGCCCCGGTGCTTCCGGGATCCGATCCAGCCGAAACGCGCGGAGACCATCATGGAGCGCGTCGCCGTTTACCCGGGCTCATTCGACCCGATGACGAATGGGCACACCGACATCGTGGAACGCTCCAAGGCGATCTTCGCCAAGGTTCATATCGGCATCTTGCGCAATCCGCAGAAGGACCCGATGTTCACGGTCGCCGAGCGGCTCGAGATGATCGAAGAGTTGTACCGAAACGATCCCGATATCACTGTTCAGGCGTTCGATGGGTTGCTGGTGGATTTCGCCGAGAAGTGCGGGGCGCAGGCGATCATCCGCGGACTGAGGGCGCCGACCGATTTCGAGTACGAGTTGCAGATGGCGTTGATGAACCGGCGGCTGAAGTCGCAGATCGAGACGCTGTTCATGGTCCCGCACGAAGAATTCACCTTTGTCTCATCGAGCTTGGTCAAGGAGGTGTTCTCGCTTGGCGGCTCGATCGACGGACTGGTTCCGCCGGAAGTCGAGGCACGGCTGGCGGCGAAGATCGCAGAATGACCCGAGGGGCGCCGAGCGGCGCGGCGGGTTTCCCCGGTAGGGTCTCGGCCCCGCGCAAGAACACGGAATAGGGAAGGAATCGATCGGCATGGAAATCGTCAAGAGATTGGCCCAGATCAGCCCCTCGGCCACACTGGCCGCAGCCGAAAAGGCGGCGCGGCTCCGGGAGCAGGGGGTCGATGTCATCGACTTGGGACCGGGCCAGCCCGACTTCGGCACCCCGGCTAGTATCTCTGCCGCCGGCATCCGCGCCATCGAGGAAGGCAAGACCCGATACACACCGGGCCCCGGGATTCCGGAGCTGCGCGACGCGATCGCCGCCCACTACGCAGGGCAATACGGCATCGACTACAGCCGCGACGAGACGATCGTTACGTGTGGTGGCAAGCACGCCCTGTATGCCGCCTTCCAGGCTCTCGTCGAAGACGGCGACGAGGTCGTCATTCCGACGCCGTACTGGGTGTCGTTTCCGGAGCAAGTGCGGATCGCCGGAGGGCGGCCGGTGTTCGTCGACACCGACGAGGCGGACGGTTTCATTGCGCGTGCGGCCGACATCGACGCGGCGTGCACCGATCGCACGAAGGCGATCATCCTGAACACCCCGAGCAACCCGACGGGCGCGGTGATCCCGCCCGACGAGCTGGAGAACATCGCCCGCGTTGCGCTCGACCGGGATCTGGTGATCGTCTTCGATGAAACCTACGACCGCTTCCTCTATGACGGCGCGGTGCACGGCTCGCCGCTGAACCTCGGCCCGGAAGCGAAGAAGGTGACCTTGATGATCGGCTCCTGCTCCAAGACGTGGGCGATGACCGGTTGGCGCATCGGCTGGGCGGCGGGGCCGCGTGAGCTCATCAAGGCAATGGCTCGGTTGCAGAGCCACCTCACCAGCAACCCGACTTCGATCAGCCAGTGGGCCGTTCTCGACGCGCTCACCGAGGAGCAGCCGGAGTTCGCCGAGATGCTCGCCGCATTCACCGAGCGGCGCGAGAAGGTGCTGCAGGGCCTCTCGTCGATGCCGGGGGTCAGCTGCGGCTCCCCGATGGGCGCGTTCTACGCATTTCCCAACGTGTCCGAGCTGTACACGGATGCGATCGGGAATTCCAGTGACCTCGCTACCCACGTCATCGACGCGGCCGGAGTGGTCACCGTGCCGGGGACGGCGTTCGGCCGGGATGGCTACCTGCGGCTGTCCTTCGCCGTCGAGATGTCTCGTTTGGAGGAAGCCCTCGACCGGATGGCGGCCGCGTTCGGCGAGCTGGCGTGAGCCGTTTCGTCGTCGAGTCGGCGTTCGATCCCCAGGGGGACCAACCGGAAGCGATTCGACACCTCGTCGACGGGCTCGATGGCGGGCAGGAGCATCAGGTTCTGCTCGGTGTGACCGGGTCGGGGAAGACCTTCACGATCGCCAAGGTCATCGAGGAGGTCCAACGGCCGACGCTGGTGATTGCCCACAACAAGACGCTGGCGGCGCAGCTCTACCAGGAGTTCAAGGCCTTTTTCCCGAACAACGCGGTGGAGTACTTCGTCTCGTACTACGACTACTACCAGCCCGAGGCGTACATCCCGTCGACCGACACCTACATCGCCAAGGAAACGCTGATCAACGAGGAGATCGACCGCCTGCGTCACTCGGCGACGCGGGCACTGTTCGAGCGTCGCGACGTCTTGATCGTCGCGTCGGTTTCCTGCATCTACGGCCTGGGCTCGCCCGAGGCGTACTACGGCATGCTGGTTCCGCTGGCGGTGGGCGACAGGTTCCTGCGGCAGAAGCTCCTCCGCCGTCTCGTCGAGGTTCACTACACCCGCACTTCGGGCGAGCTGGAGCGCGGCAAGTTCCGCGTGCGCGGCAACGACATCGAGATCTTTCCGGCGTACGGACAGGATGCCCTGCGGGTGGTGCTCGAGGACGACGTGATCGTCGAGCTTTCCACGATCGACCCGCTGTTCGGCGACGTCGAGGAGAGCTTCGACAGCATCTCGCTGTATCCCGGCTCCCACTATGTGACGACCAGCGAGGGCCGGGTGGAAGCGATCGAGACGATCAAGGCCGAGCTCGACGAGCACCTCGGAGTGCTGCAGGAGGAGGGTAAGCTGTTGGAAGCCCAACGCCTGCACCAGCGCACCAGCTTCGACCTCGAGATGATGCGGACCATCGGCTATTGCCACGGCATCGAGAACTACTCGCGCCATATCACCGGGAGGGCGGCCGGGGAGCCGCCGCCGACACTCATCGAGTACATGCCGTCCAACTACATGGTGGTGATCGACGAGAGCCACATGACGGTGCCGCAGCTGCGCGGAATGTACGAGGGTGACCGCTCCCGCAAGCTGAACCTGGTCGAGCACGGTTTCCGCCTGCCGTCCGCCCTCGACAACCGGCCGCTGACGTTCGGTGAGTTCGAGGACCTGGTCGAGCAGACCGTATACGTCTCGGCAACCCCCGGAGATTACGAGCTGGAGTGCTCCGGCGGGGTCGTCGTCGAGCAAGTGATTCGTCCCACCGGGCTGACCGATCCCGAGATCGAGGTCAGGCCGGCCCGCGGCCAGGTCGACGACTTGCTGGATGAGGTGAGGCAGCGCGCCACCCGTGGCGAGCGCGTCCTGGTCACGACGCTCACCAAGAGGATGGCCGAGGAGCTGACCTCCTATTACCGCGACCTCTCGGTGCGGGTGCGTTACCTGCACGCCGATGTCGATACGCTGGACCGGGTGAAGCTGTTGCGCGATTTCCGCGCCGGAGACTTCGACGTGCTGGTCGGCGTGAACCTGCTCCGCGAGGGGCTCGATCTTCCCGAGGTCACCCTGGTGGCGGTGCTCGACGCGGACAAGGAAGGCTTCCTTCGCTCGACGACGTCGCTCGTTCAGACGGCCGGCCGCGCGGCGCGAAACGTCGAGGGCCGGGTCATTCTCTACGCCGACAAGGTCACCCGCTCGATGGGCGAGGCGATGGACGAGACGGCGCGCCGGCGGTCGCTGCAGGCGGCGTACAACGACGACAACGGAATCACGCCCGAGACGGTGGTCAGCAGGATCTCGGACGCCTTCGGCGAGTTCTTCGGCAAGGACTACGTCGACCTCTCGGAGGTCGATACAGCGTTGTTGCTCAGCGAAGAGGCGCTGGAGCGCAAGCTCGAGCAACTCGACAAGGAAATGCACGATGCGGCCGAAGCGCTCGATTTCGAGCGCGCCGCGTCGCTCCGGGATCGGATCCAGGAGCTGAAGCGTCAAAAGGTGCAGGGTGTCGCCTGACGGCGGCCCGCCTCGTCCTCGGGCGCGATCTCCCTTCGCCCGATTCACCACACGCTCAGCACGACCTGCTAGCGCGAGCGGAGCGCCTCGACGGGATCGATGCGGGCGGCGCGGCGGGCCGGCAACCAGGTCGCCAGGGCGCCGATGGCGCTCAAGAGCGTAATCACGCCGATGAACGTCGCCGGATCGTTGGCCTCGACCTCGTAGAGCATCGAGGCGACGAACCGGCCCGCCGCCAGGCTGGCGATCACACCGGCGACCACCCCGGTTGCGATCACCGCCAGGCCGCGGGCCATGACCATGCGAAGAAGGTCGGCGGCGCGGGCCCCGAGCGCCGCGCGCACGCCGAACTCGGCTGTGCGCTGGCGCGCCGCCCCGGAGACGACACCATATATGCCGATCGCTCCGAGCAGCAGGCCGGTTCCGGCGGCGAGCGCCAGCAACAGCGACGTGAGGCGGCTGCGGGCGGAGGCGGCGGCGTGAATGTCGGCGAGGGTGCGGATCCGTGCCAGCGGGATGTTTGCGTCCAGGTCTCGTATCGCCGCGCGAGCCATGTCGATGGCGGCCAGCGGCGGGCCGTCCGTGCGCATTGCAACGATGACGTCACGGATCGGCGCGAGGTGCTGATCGTTACCGATCCCGAGAAGGGGCACGTAGAGCATCTCCGCCGCGGGCTCCGCGATGCGGGATCGCTGCACCGAGGCGGCGACGCCGACGATCGTGTACCAGGCGTCCACGCCCGGATCGGATTGAGGGGATACCCGTTTGCCGAGAACCTCGGCCGGCGATTCGCCGGGGAACAAGCGAGCTGCCAGCGCTTCGCTGACGACCGCTGCGCCGTTGCGCAGAGACTGATCGGTGCGGTGGAACGACCGGCCGGCGAGCAGCGGAATCCGCAGCGTCTCGAAATAGCCGGTACTCACGGGCTTCACCGAGACGACGTCGCGGAAGGCCTCTTCGGGCAGCGGCGAGTCGGGGCTCGAAACCGGATTCCCGCCGCACCAGCCCTGCAGCGGCAGGCACCGAGCGATCCCGGCACGGTCGATTCCCGGCAGGGCGGTCAACCGATCGACGAGGCTCTGATGAAGTCGGGCAGCCGCCTCGCGGTCGGGATAGCCGGCGCTCGGCAGGGAGATGCGAAACGTCAGCACGTCGCTCCGGTCGAAGCCGGGGTCGGCCGACATCATCCCGCTCACGCTTTGCAGCATCAGTGCCGCGCCGATCGACAGGGTGAGCGCCATCGCCACCTGCACGCCGACCAGGATCTCGCGATGGCGCCGCGCGGCCACCCCGGCCGTCGTCCTCCGGTCGACGGAAGCCCGCTCGCCACCGAGCAGCGGCACCGAGCCGAATACCAGGGAGGCGAAGAGCGTAAGAAGCGCGGTGAACGCCATTGTCGGCCCGGAGATGCCGACTGTGCCCACGCGAGGAAGATCGGGGGCAAGCTCGGCGATAGCGTCGATTCCGGCCGTCGCGAGCGCCAGTCCTAGGAGCGCCGCAAGCAGCGCGATCCAGAGGCCCTCGGCCATCCAGTACCTCACGAGCTGCCCGCGAGACGCCCCCAGAGCCCGGCGGATACGGGCCTCGCCGACGCGCGCCTCGGCACGAACCAGAAAAAGGTTCGCCACGTTGGCCCAGGCAAGCAGCAGAACCAGGAGGCCGGCGCCGGCAAACAGCCACAGCGTCGAGCCGACTTCACCGACGGTCTGGGCCTTCAGATCGCGGACAAACCCGACCAGGCCCATGCGCTCCCATTCGGCACGATCCCAGCCGAAGGCCTCCGGAAAGGTGGAAATCGCACGCTGCAGCTCCGCCCCCGTGCTGTCGATCGTGGCGCCGTTCGCCAGCCGCGCCACCGCATCGAAGCTGAACGACACCAGGGGCAGGTTTCCCGGGTCGATGTGCCAGGCGGTCCAGGCGTCGGTACCGGGGCGAGGGAAGTCGAAGCCCGCCGGCATGACGCCCACCACGGTGAACGGATGATCGTCCAGCAGCAGGGTGCGACCGATCACGGATTGGTCTGCCCCGTAACGTGAGCGCCACAACGAATTCGAGAGCACGACGACCGACTCGGCATCCGCCGCGGTGTCCACTGCGCCGAGCGTCCGCCCCAGGGCGGCTTCGACACCCAGGGTGGCGAAGAAATCGTCGGTTGCCTGGATCGTCTCGAGTCGCTCCGGCTCGCCATCCGCGGTGAGGTTCCGGTAGACGCGATCGTAGAGCGCGATGGAGGCGAACGAGTCCACGTGCTCGCGATACTGGAGGTACAGACCGATGGTCATCTCCATGTCGTCGACCCCGGCGCTGGGCGCCGCGGTCCGGATCGCCACCAGTCGGTGGGCATCGGGATAGGGAAGGGGGGAGAGGAGAATCGAATGCACGACGCTGAAGATCGCGGTGGCGCCCCCGGCGGCAAGGGCCAGCGTGATGACGGTCGCGGCAGTGAATACCGGGACCCGCCGGAGTCGCCGGAAGGCATGGCGCAGGTCGGTCGGCCAGCTCATGGCTCGACGGGCCGGGCCGGGGGTGCCTCGATTCGGCGGGCCGACGGCGGGCGTCGACTCAGGCCGTGTCCTCCAGCCGCGGAGGCGCGTCAGGCCGAGGAGCTCGCGTAGCAAGAAGGCAGCGTGGACGACGATCCCGCCGCGCAGATCGGTCGCTCGGCGCGTGAACGTCTCGAGCATCGCCGGGGCGTACTCGAGGCGACTCTCGCGCGGCAGCAGGCGCAGCGCGGCGGCGTACACGCCGACGAGCAAGGGGCGCGTGGCGCGAGATATCGTGCTCATGTCCGCTCGAAAAGGTGCCGGGCCCGGGCCGTTGCAACGAGCCCGTCCAGGCGGCGAGCCTCCGCGGCTGTGACCTGCCGCCCGAGCTCGGTGAGCCGGAAGTACTTGCGTCGGGCGTCGGGCGATGAGGCCGCAGCGTCGGTATCGGGCGCCACGAGGCCTTCGTCACGGAGTCGTTTGAGGGCCTGGTATAGCGCCCCGGTCGTGGGTCGAAGACGACCACCGGTCCGCTCCTCGATCTCGCGCCCGATGGCGTATCCGTGCGACGGTTGCTCACCGAGGGCGAGAAGGATCTGGAAGGTGAGGTCGCCGAGGGGCAGATGCTCGTCGATGGATTTCGTGCTCATGGAAACTATAAGTACCGCAACTATAGTAGTGGCGTCAAGCAATTCGACCGCGCCCTATCCGTGGCACCATGGCGCGATGCACTGCCACCGTCGCCGAGCAGGCGTCGCCTCGCGTGAAACCCCGCCAGCCAAGAGACCGGTTCCCGATGCTCGAGCAGATTGAGCGAGCGCGGCGAGCCGCGGGACGCACCGCCGTCTGCGATGCAAGCGGTCAGTATCGCTACGAGGACCTGCTGCGGCTCTCCGCGATGCGGGCGACCGACCTTCTCGGCGGCGAAGTGGACCTCGCAGCATCGCGCGTTGTCTTTCTGCAGGCTCCCGGCTTCGATCACGTTGCCACCCAATGGGCGATCTGGCGCGCCGGAGGCGTCGCCGTGCCGCTGGCGGAGTCCCACCCGGCACCCGAGCTCGCCCGTCTCCTGGTCGATGCCCGGCCCCGGTATCTGATCGCCGACGAGCAGCACCGTGAGCGTGTCCTCGATGCCGTGCGTATCGCCGGTGCCGACGACATCGAGGTGATCGACGTCGAGTCCATCGACGGTGCTGAGAACGGTGAGCGGGAGGGGCCGCTTCCGCGAATCGACACCTGCAGGGCCGCGCTCATGGTGTATACGAGCGGCACGACCGGAGCGCCCAAGGCGGTGGTCACGACGCACGGGAATGTCCAGGCGCAGATCGCCACGCTCGTCGCTTCGTGGGAGTGGACCCCCGACGATCGGGTGTTGCACGTGCTGCCGCTGCACCACATACACGGGATCATCAACGCCATGTCCTGCGCGCTCTGGGCGGGGGCGTGCTGTGAGTTCTCGCCGCCGCAGCCGCCGTCGGTGTGGGAGCGTCTGTCGAGCGGGGAGGTGACCTTGTTCATGGCCGTGCCGACGATCTACCGGCGAATGGTCGATGCCTGGGAACAGGCCGGGGAGCAGGAGCGGAAGCGGTGGTCGTCCGGCGCGCGCGCCGTCCGGCTGATGATCTCGGGCTCGGCCGCTCTCCCGGTTCCGCTGCTCGAGCGCTGGGAACAGATTACCGGGCATCGCCTGCTGGAGCGCTACGGTATGACCGAGATCGGCATGGCGCTCGGAAACCCCCTGCACGGAGAGCGGCGCGCCGGAACCGTCGGCCAGCCCTTTCCGGGGGTCGAAGTGCGCACCGTCGACGAGGAGGGGAGCCCCCTCGCCGAGGGAGAGCAGGGTGAGCTCGAGGTGCGAGGCCCGCAGGTCTTTCGCGAGTATTGGTGCCGCCCCGAAGAGACGCGAAAGGCGTTTCGGGAGGACGGTTGGTTTCGAACGGGGGACGAGGCCGCCCTGGACGACGGCTACTGGCGTATTCTCGGTCGGCGCAGCGTGGATATCATCAAGACGGGCGGCTACAAGGTGTCGGCGGTCGAGATCGAGGCGTGGCTTCGGCAGCGTCCCGAGATCGATGATGTTGCGGTTGTCGGCGTCCCCGATGAAGAGTGGGGAGAGAGGGTCTGCGCCGCGTTGGTCCTGACCGGCGGAGCGAGCCTCGACGTGGGCTCGCTGCGTAGCTGGTGCAAGGAGCGGATGGCAGCGTACAAGGTTCCGAAACAGACAATCGTGGTGCCCGCCCTTCCTCGCAACGCGATGGGGAAGGTCACCAAGCCGCCCCTGCGTGATCTGTTCGTGAGCGCGCCCTCGTGATCGGAAAGGCGGAAGATCCCCGTTGATCGACGTGATCATCGACAGCCTCAGGACGTATTGGCCGGCGCACTTGCTCCTGCTCGTATACACGCTCGTGCTCGTCCACCACGCTCGGGTCGGCAAACGCGAGACGAAAGGCGTGGCCGACTACTACATCGGCGGCCGGGCTCTCGGCGGCGTGGCCCTCGGCTTCTCGTTCTTCGCCACCTACTCGAGCACCAACTCGTTCATCGGCTTCTCGGGACAGTCGTACGAGTGGGGCATCGCCTGGTTCCTGCTGGCGCCGATGGCAGTGCTGTTCTCGTTCGCCGCCTGGCGCTGGGTGGCGCCGCGTTTGCGCCGCTTTACCGAGAAGCTCGGGTCGTTGACGATTCCGGATTTCATCGGCTTCCGCTTCGCCAGCGACACGGCCCGCGTGGCTTCTGCCGTCATCGTCGTGTTCGCGTCCGTGTTCTACATGACCGCGGTGTTCAAGGGGATCGGTGGGTTGGTGCAGTCGTTTCTCGGGATCCCCTACGGGGCCGCCATCGGGGTCGTCTTCGTCGTGGTTGTCGGCTACACGATGATCGGTGGCTTCATCTCGGTGGTGAAGACCGACGCCGTGCAGGGCGTCGTGATGATCTTCGCGGCAGTCCTGTTGTCCGCCGGAACCGTTCGTGCGGCGGGAGGATTGGGAGCCTTGGAGCCTCTGCGGAGCGCCGCCGAAACCCGTCATCTGTTCGAATGGAGCGGGCCGCAGCCGTTCATCTTCACCCTCGGCGTTCTGATGGCGGGCACGGCGAAGTTCGTTACCGAGCCCCGTCAGCTGTCCCGGTTCTACGCCCTGCGGGACGACGGAGCCCGGCGCGTGGGAACGTGGGTATCAACGGCCAGCTTCGCGCTGGTGTATTCGTTGCTGGTTCCGATCGGTCTCTATGCCCGGCGCGTGATTCCGGAGGGTGTCTCCGATACCGACCAGGTGGCGCCGATGTTGCTCACGCGGGGGGACGTCTTTGCCCCCGGAGTGACGGCCTTCCTGCTGCTCGCCATGGTGGCGGCGGCCATGTCGTCACTGGACAGCGTCCTGCTGGTCGTCGCGGCGACGACCGAGCGCGACATCGTCGGGGTCCTTCGAGGCACGGGGGAGGATTCTGCCGAGCTTTCGCGTACGAAGCTGTGGGTCGTCGTCTTCGCCCTGCTCACCGCGCTGGTGGCGCTGCGTCCGCCCGGCGGCATCGTCGCGCTGACGGTACTGTCCGGCTCGCTGTACGCCGCATGTTTCCTGCCGGCCGTCTTGCTGGGACTGTTCTGGAGGAAGGGCGACGGGACTTCGGTGATCGTCTCGATCGTCGCCGGGGTCGCAGTGCTGCTGATCTGGCCGCGCTTCCCGATTGCCACCACCGTCCATCAGATCTTTCCGGCGGTCCTTGCTTCGCTGGGCTCCTACGCGCTGCTGGCTCAACGGCGGCCGGGCGTCGGTTCCCGTCGACTCGACGCCTTGTTCGCGCGGTAGCAGGCCGTGGTGGAGGTGTGATGGGTCTGGTTACGAGGAAAAGAGGCTGGATGCTAGCCCATGAGCTCTACAGCGCTCCGTGACATCGTTGCAAAGCTGCCGACAGCAGCCGGCGTCTACCTGTTCAAGGACGAGAAGGGCAGGGCGATCTACGTCGGCAAGGCGAAGAGCATCCGCGACCGCATCCGCTCGCACTTGTCCGGAGCGCACACCCTGGGACCGAAACAGGAGGCGATGCTGGCGGAAGCGGTCGACATCGATTTCATTGTCACCGACACCGACCTGGAAGCGCTGGCGCTCGAGAACAGCCTGATCAAGCAGAACAAGCCCCGCTACAACGTCCTGCTGCGGGACGACAAGCAGTACCCCTACCTGCGAATGGTCGTGAGCGAGCAGTTTCCGCGGCTCCAGTACGTGCGCGAGGCGAAGAACGACGGCGAGAAATACTTTGGCCCCTACGCGCCGGCCAGCAGCGCCCACATGACGCAACAGCTCGCGTACCGCTACTTCGGCGTCCGTCCTTGCAACATCGATATCGATGGTTCCTGGGAGCGTCCCTGCCTCTACTACGACATCGGCCAGTGCGCCGGCCCGTGTGTGGAGGCACTTTGTGACGAGTCGATGTATCGGGAGCGCGTCGACCAGGCGCTGCAGTTTCTCGACGGTCGCAGCGACTTGCTGGCGGCAGACCTCGAGGTGCGGATGAGCGAGGCCGCGGCGACCCAGGAATACGAGCGGGCGGCGCACTATCGCGATCTGTTGCAAGCCGTTCGACTCACCTCGAGAGATCAGAAGATTGCCTCGACCTCTCTGGACGACCGCGACATCTTCGCCCTGCATCGGGTCGGCGATCGGGTCGCCTTGCAAGTCTTCCTGATGCGCCGGGGCATCGTCGTCGATCGGAAGGAGTTCTTCTGGGACAGCATCGGTGAGACGGATGACGGCGAGCTGCTGGCGACGTTTCTGCAGCAGTACTATCACGGTGAGCGGTACTTTCCGCCCGAGGTGTGCGTCCCGTCGCCGGTCGCCGGACAGGAGACCATCGAGGCGTGGCTGCGCCAACAGCGCGGCGCCGCGGTGCGAATCTTCGTGCCGCAGCGGGGAGAGAAGCGGCGTCTGCTCGAGCTCGTGGCAAGCAACGCCGAGCTGGCGTTCGCCGGCCGCTACGACCGCAGCTCCGACGAAGCCGGCGCCCGGACGTTGCAAGAGATCATGGACCTCAGCCGCCCGCCCGAGGTGATCGAATGCGTCGACATCTCGAATACCCAAGGCGGCGAGATGGTGGCAGCCCTGGTGCGGACCCGTGGCGGCCAACCCGACAAGGCGGGGTACAAGCGCTTCAAGATCCGTGGGCTCGACAGTCCGGATGACTATCGGGCCATCGCGCAGGTGGTCACCCGGCACTTCAAGCGGGTGGTGTCCGGAGAGAGGGAACCGCCGGACCTCCTACTGATCGACGGGGGGCGCGGGCAGCTCAACGCGGCTCGAGGCGAGCTCGACGCCCTCGGCATGTCGGCGCAGCCGGTCGCCGGCCTGGCGAAAGAGCAGGAGACTCTCTACTTCGGCGAGCGATCGGCCCCGGTACCGCTGGTGCGGCACCCGGAGGTGATGCGCTTGCTGCAGCGGGTTCGCGACGAAGCCCATCGATTTGCCATCGCCTATCACCGGAGCCTCCGCCAGCGCCGCGTGCGGGAATCCGTCCTGGACGAGATCCCCGGCATCGGGCCGCGCCGCAAGCACGCCCTCCTGCGATCCTTCGGCTCCGTGAAGCGGATCCGCGAAGCCAACGAAGCGGAGTTGGCCGAGGTCGTCGGGCCGAAGACGGCGGTCGGTGTCTTTGAGTTTCTACGGGACAACGACTGATTGTGATGAAGGAAACGGCGGCGCGCGCTCGGGTGCGATGCGAGGTCTCCGGCGCTGGCACCCCGGCCGTCGCACCGGTCGGGAGCCCGCAACGAGCTGCGAAGGGCCGCCTGGTTTGCGCCGAAGAGATCCGTTAAAAGGGTTCTCGGAAACTCCTGTGGGGACCGGGAGGAAATGCGATGAGACAGGCGATGATCTTCTTGTGTCTTGCGGTTGCCTCGGTGTCCTGTGCTGGCACCGCGATGGACAGCGACGGTCCCGGAGAGTGGGTCGGCTCGGTGTCCACGGAAGGTGCGATTACCGTCGTCAAGAACGACGCCGGCTCGAAGTGGGGTGGCCCCGCGACGTTGGTCGAAGAGGCCTCCATCGGGGTCGAGACGGGCGCCCCGGAGTACATGCTCGGCTCGCCGGGGCAGCTGTTTGCGACGCACGATGAGATCTACGTGGTCGATACGCAGATACCGATCGTGCGTGTGTACGACTGGAACGGGGTCCACCTCCGGGACATCGGCGGCGTCGGGCAGGGGCCCGGGGAATACCAACGCCCGGGTGCGGTGCGCGTCGACTCCAATGGGAGGGTGTACGTCAGCGAGTCGGGATCGAGTCCGCGTATCAACGTGTACTCGCACGAGGGGGAGTCGCTCGAGACGTGGCGTTGGGGCGCAGGGAACATGCGCATGTCGGCGGGCACTCTGGTCATGCGGCACGACGGCGCGCTGTTCACCCGGGCTTTTCTCTACCCGCCCGGAGGCCCGCCAGTTTTCGAGAACCGTATTACCGGCATGGTTCAGGTAGGACGGGACGGGGCGGTCGGCGAGCTCGTCGAGATGCCCAGACTCGATGTCGAGCGCATCGAAATATCAGTCGACGGGAACGACCGGGGAGTGAGCTACTCGCCGACCCAAGTCTCAGCATATTCGCCCGCCGGCGCCTGGATCGTCGGTGACAACAGGAGCTACTCGTTCGAGATTCACTATCCGGACGGCCGTATCGTCAGAGCCCACCGCTTCTGGGACCCGGTGCCGATCGAAGACGATCACCGGGAATACCTGGCGCGTTCGACTGTCGCCAACGTGCGCCGGTTCGACGACATTCCCGACTGGACCTGGAGCGGGCGGGAGATTCCCGCGCACAAGCCTGCCTACTACGCGTTCTATCCGACGCAGGGCAACCGGGTGCTGGTCGTGCGCGAGGCTTCGAGCCACCGGCTCGAAGGCTGTGACGTGACGTTCGACTTGAATACCGGCCCCGAAGAAGACTGCTATCCGCCCGACCGAGTGTGGGACATGTTCGACCTCGAAGGAAACTACCTCGGTGAGGTATTGCGTCCCGACGTGGGCCGCCTGTTTTCGCCTTTCTGGCGTGACGACGTGTTGCTACTCGTCGTCGAGGACGAATGGGGGACGATGAAGGTGAAGCGATTCCGCTTTCAGCTCCCCGGGGAGGCCGGTGCGGTCGACTCCGGTGACGAGCAGAGTCGGCCGTAGGCGCACGGGTCCAGCAGGATCGAGCAGGGGCGCGAGCGCTCGGTCGGATTACGGCCCCAGCTACTCCGGCCTGAAGTGCCTGATGTCGGCCAGCGCTCCCGTGCGCTTGCTCTTGGGCTCGAACACCGCCTTCACCCGCATGCCGATCTCGACGTCGCCCGGATCGCAGCCGCCGATCCAGTGGACGAGGCCACCGTCGGCGCCATCGAGGCGGATGAGCGCCAGGACGTTCACGTCGTCTCCCTCTTCATACACGGTGAAGGTGTCGACTGTGCCTCCGGGACCCACCTTCACCCACTTCTCGACCGGGGCGAAGCTGTCCGGGTCGTACAGACTCGGGGGGAGGGTAGGGATGTCGTTGCCCTCGTGAAGCGTCGCGCTGATCTCTCCCTTGTCGCGCAAACGGGAGAAGAACCGCTCGCCGGCGACCCCCATGGTGTACTTGTGGCCCATGGGGATGTTGCCGTGCCACGCGCGCGCGTCGACGTTGCGGAAGTCACGTCGGAAAGTGTTGCTCATGGCTAGCGATCTCCCTTCTTCTTGCGAACCTTGCCCCGCGGCCGGAAGTAGCGGATGTCGGTGATGGCGCCTTCGCGCTCGTCGGCCGGCTTCCACACGGCCTCGACCTTCATGCCGATCTCGACGTCATCGGGGTCGACCTCGTCGAGCATGTGCAGAATGCCCATGCCCGGTGACGCGCCGTCGAGCTCGATGACGGCGGGCATCAGCGGCTCATCCCGCCGGGTGGCATCCCAGTTGACCATGCAGAGCGAAAACGTGTTGATCGTGCCTGTTCCCGGCAACTCGCGCAGGTCGTCGATCGGTGTCCAGCTCAGCTCGTCGAAGGTGCGCGGTGGCACGACCGTCCGGTTGCTCCCGGGGCTGTACGATGCCAGCAGGTGTCCGTTCTTCAGGCCGTCGAGGTAGGCCGAGATCGCCACGCCGGCGTCCCAGTCGTACTCGACGGTGTACTCGTCGTCCCAGGTGATCACCTTGCCGCCATAGAAATCGCGGCCCGAGAGCGGCGTTCCGGGAAAATCGGCCTCCATCGGCGACGGCCGCTTGGCGTACGCGGTGGACCTGCGGGGCAGCGCGGGCGCGGCGGTACGTTCGGGCGCCTTCGCCGAGGTGTTCGCTTTCGCCTTCTTCGTCGTCGGCTTGCGAGCAGCCTTCGCCGTTCTCTTCTTCGCGGAGGTGTTCGCCCTCGTCGTCTTCTTCGCCGCCGGTTTCCGGGCAGCCCTCGTCGTCTTTTTCTTCTTCTTCGCTGCGCTCATCGTCTCATCACCACCACGGTTCCGACTTGCATCAGGTCACCCCAGGCTTGCGCCACGCCGGTGCGAGGGGCGCCGGGCACTTGCCGGTCGCCAGCTTCCTCGCGGAGCTGCCAGAACAACTCGCAGAGCTTCATCAGGCCGGCGGCGGCGATCGGGTTGCCGACGCCGAGCAGACCGCCCGAGGGACTGGTCGGCATGGCGCCGTCGCGGTCGAAAACGCCGTCCGCAAGGAGTTGCGGCGCCTCGCCACGGTCGGCGAGTTGCAGCCCCTCCAAGTGGTGCAGCTCCTTGTAGGTGAACGGGTCGTACGGCTCCGCGATGTCGATTTCCTTCTTCGGCTCGCGGATGCCGGCCATGTCGTACGCCGCCCGCGCCGCTTTCTCGACGTAGCGCGGGTAGGCGAGATCACGGGTGGCCCAGTACGCCGTATCGAGGTTCCACCCGACGCCGTCGACCCACACCGGCTTGTCGGTGATGCGCCGGGCGACGTGGTCGGCCGCCAGGATCATGGCGGTGGCGCCGTCGCTGGTCGGTGACACGTCCAGTCGGTTGACCGGCCAAGCCATGACCTCCGACTCCAGCACGTCGTCGACCGTGAGCTCGGCGCCGAGCTGTGCGGCGGGATGGTTCAGGGCGTTGCCCTTGTTCTTGACCGCGACCTTGGCGATGTCGCGCTTCGAGATGCCGTACGTGGTCATGTAGCGGTTCATTTCGAGGGCGAAGATCCACAACAGGTTGGGCTGCAGTGGTCGCTCGGTCGTGTGGTCGAAGATCGTAACGAAGGCGCCCTGCGGATGCGGCTGGCAGGCCGACATCTTTTCCTCGCACAACACCATGCAGACGTCGAATACACCCGAGGCCACCATGTACCAGCCCTGGATGACCGAAAACACGCCGGTTCCGCCGCCGACATAGCCGCGCAGGGTCGGTAGCCCGAGCCCGCCGGCGCCGTCGGTGAGGTACTCGGCGTTCATGTGAACGCCGTCGAATGCGTCCGGCGCGGTTCCCAGAACACAACAATCGATATCGGAGCGGCGCAGGTCGGCCGATTGCAGCGCCATGGAGGCGGCCGCGTAGGAAAGCTCCTTCGGCGTCTCCAGTGCGCGGCGCATGAACTTGGTCATGCCGGCGCCGACCGCCGCTACTCTTCTCAGTCCGGTCTTTGCCATGGCTATACCGTGTTGCTGAGCACGGCGACGCCACCGGTCGAGGTGGGTACGCCGCGCCAGGATTGGACCAGCCCACGCTGGATGTCTTCGAGCTGCTGCCGCCCGGCGTCGTAGCGAAGCTGCTCGACGACCTCGGCGACGCGATAGAGACCGGCCGCTTCGAACATATGGCCGGCCCCCAGGCTTCCGCCGCTGACGTTGACCGGAAGTGCGCCGCCACGGCTGAACTCGCCTCGACTCATCAGCGATCCGGCTTCTCCCGGCCCGCAGAAGCCGAGGGCTTCGAGGTGCTGCAGCTGCTTGTAGGCGAAGCGGTCGTCGACCTCGGCGAAATCGATGGCCTGCGCCGGGGAGTCGATGCCCGCCATGCCGTAGGCGCGAATCGCTGCCTGCTCGCAGTAGTCGGCGTGGCCGAAGTCACGGCCCTCCAATCCCGGCTGGCCGGTGGACCAGCTGAGCCCGTCGATCCAGATGGGGTCGCGCCCGCCGGAACGGGCGATCTCGGCGCTGGCCAGAACCAAGACGATCGCTCCGTCTACCGCCGCGGCGATCTGGCTGCCGCGCAGCGGGGCGTAATGGTCCGGAGCGGAGAGGACATCGTCGATCGTGATGGCGGCGCCGTAGGCGGCGCGGGGGTTGTCGAGGGCGTTGAAACGATTGTTCACCACGACCTCGGCGCACTCCTCTTCGGTCGTGCCGGTGTCGTGCAGAAAGCGTTGCATTTCCATGCCGGCGACCGCCTCGGCGGGAAAGCCGAGCTGGCGATTCCATACCGGGTCCAGCGCGTAATTCTCGACAGCGCCGATGTCCGACACGTTGGAGGCCTTGGAGTGGCCCTCCAGGACGATGATGTCGAACGCTCCGGTGGCGACTTGCAGGGCCGCTGCGCCGAGGCCCTGCAGGCTGTCGCCCGCGATCGTGTGAATGGGTTTGAGCACCGCCCCGAGCTGGTCGGGGGTGTACTCGTCGAAGATGCTGACTCCCTCGAAGAAGTCCTCCGCAACCGTCACGACACTGTCGATGTCGGAGGGTTCGATGCCGGCGTCGGTGTAGGCACGCACCGCGGCGGCGTGGATCATTTCCCGGTAGGACTGCTCGGGACTGAGGGGAGAAAGCCCTTCGACACCGACGCCGATGACTGCGACTTGTCCGCGCACAGAAAGGCTCCGATCGGGTGTCTGAGGACGCCGGCGAGCCCGGTAGGGGAGGGCCTCCCGGCATGTGTATCGGGCTCGTTCGTCGGCCTTGGAAGCCGCCGAAAACGCCCTTCAGGCGAAGGTAGAACGGGGTCCAAGGAGGGTCAAGTCAGACGCGTACGGGGCCTTCCGGGCGGATGACGTGCACCGCGCCTGCGTGTAGCATCGCGCCATGGGATTCGACTACGGAAACATCGGGATCCAGGTGGGTGTCTTGTTGTTCGCGCTCTCCTTCCACGAGATGGCGCACGCCTGGGCGGCGAACAAGTTGGGCGATACGACGGCAAAGGATCAAGGTCGGCTGACGATGAATCCGATCGCCCATATCGATCCGTTCATGACGGTCATCTTCCCGGCGATCTTGATCATGCTGCGCTCACCGGTGATCTTCGGCGCGGCGAAGCCGGTGCCCGTGAACACCGCCAACCTGAAACACCCGAAGCGGGACCACATGTGGATTGCCGCCGCCGGGCCGATCAGCAACGTGATCATCGCCGCCGTCACCATCGCGGTGATCAACCTGGTGTGGCAGCCGCTGCGCGTGGGCCTGGAAATGGGCGACGCCTGGGCGCCACCGTTGCTCTTCTTCCTGCAGATGAACATGTTGATCAACCTCGCGTTGGCCGCGTTCAACATGATCCCTCTGCACCCCCTGGACGGGTCGTGGATACTCTCTCGTTTCCTCAGCGGCGGCGCCGCACGCGCCTACGCGTCGTTGCGCCCCTACGGGTTCTTCATCCTGATCCTGATGATGTGGTCGGGGGTCCTGTGGCAGATCATCAATCCGGTGATCGGTGTCGCCGGCTACTTCTTGCCCTGATGACGGCGCCGTGACGTGGGACCGACGGTGATCGACGACCGCTATCGGGTGCAGGTGGGTGAATTCGAGGGCCCGCTGGACCTGCTGCTGCATCTGGTGCGCGCCCACGAGGTCGAGATCCGCGACCTGCCGCTGGCCGACATCACCGGAGAGTATCTGGAGATGCTCCGTTTCATGGAGCAGATCGATCTCGAGCCGGTGAGCGAGTTCCTCGAGGTTGCCGCCAGCCTGGTGCGCCTGAAGGCGCAGGCGCTGCTTCCCAGCCCGTCGGTAGCCGGCGACGCGGACCAACTGGCGGCCGAGGAGGAAGCGCTCCTCGAGCAGCTCGTCGAGCATCAGGTCACCCGTATCGCGGCGCGCGATCTACGCACTCGGGAGGCTCGCGTTGCCGCCGTGTGGTTTCGTGGCGAGCCCGAGCCGGGCGGGATCGTCGAGCAGCAGACAGACGTGGTGGAGGCCGATCTCTTCTCCTTGGTCGCCGCCTTCCGCGAGCTGCTGACCGACCTGGAAGCGCCGTCCCTGTTCGCGGTGAGCGCCGATCAGTACCCCGTGGCCGAGCGCGTCGAGGTGTTGCGGACCCGGCTTCAGGGCGGTGAGCCGCTACCGTTCGACGTGCTTTTCGAGAAGGGCGACCCGCGCGGTAAGCTCATCGCCACTTTTCTGGCGCTGCTCGAGCTGATTCGTTCCGGGGAGGCCCGTGCTTTTCAGGAGGCCTCGTTCGGCAAAATTGTCGTCTTTCCCTCGGAGATGGTGGAGCAAGCCCAATGAGCGCCGAGACACGGGAGCAACGCATGTCGGCGGCAGAAGCAGCGGAAGCAGACCCGGCCGGCGTCACGGTCGGCGACGAGACACTCGCCGAGCAGGTCGTTCCCGTCCTCGAGGCACTCCTGTACGCGGCCGAGGAGCCGGTGCCGGTGCAGGAGATCGTCCAGGCGATGTCGAGCGTCGGCTCGAAACAGGAGCGCGATTGGGCGGATGGAGTTTCGGCGCTGATGGTGGAGCGCACTGCGTTGCTTCTCTCGGATCGGCTGCAGGCCTCCGGCAGTGCTTTGCAGCTTCTCGAAGTCGCCGGCGGGTTCCGGCTCGGCACCCGACCGCAGTACGACGCCTGGATCCGCGCCCTTCGTCAGGTGGAGAAGCCCTCCCGGCTTTCGGTGGCGGCGCTCGAGACACTCGCGGTGATCGCGTATCGTCAGCCCGTGACGCAGGCCGAGATCGCCGCCATCCGCGGTGTCGACCCTTCGGCTTCGCTCCGCACGTTGCGCGACCAGGGCATGGTGCGTATCACCGGGCGCAAGCGGGCGGTCGGACGGCCCTTTACGTATGGAACGACTCGCCAGTTCCTCGAGGTCTTCGGGCTTCGTGACCTCGACGAGCTGCCCGACCCGGAAGAGTTCGAAGAGCTCCTCGAGAGCTAGGAGTGTGTCCGAGTAATGGGCGGGGTGCCGCGCAGGGGCTTTGCGGAGCAGAGGCAAGGCGCGAGGAGGAAGGCGATGCAGACCGCATCGGGGACGACGAGCAACGCAGCATATGCGCCGCAACCCCCCTGCGCCCGAAGGGTTACGGGCAGCGTGGGGGCATCTGCTTCGTTGCGACTCCTCGACGATATGCACGAAATCGCCTACGTCGTCGCGCCTTGCATCTGCCCCCACGGTGCCCGTAACGGCACCCCGCCCATTACTCGGACACACTCCTAGGCTCAAACCCCGTGGCCGATCAGCGTCTGCAGAAGATCATCGCTTCAGCCGGGGTCACCTCCCGGCGGAAGGCCGAGGCGCTGATCGTCGAGGGACGAGTGGCGGTCAACGGCGAGGTCCGCGAGCTCGGCGCGACGGCGGACCCGGACGAGGACCTGGTCACACTCGACGGGAAGCCCCTGCAGGCGGAGCGGGCGCGCTCGTTCGTCGTTTACAAGCCTGTCGGCGTGCTCAGCGCGGCACGGGATGACCGCGGCCGGCCGGTGGTGGTCGACCTGCTTCCCGACGACGTGTCCGAGCGGCTGTATCCGGCCGGACGTCTCGATCTCGAGAGCGAAGGCCTCGTGCTGCTGACGAACGACGGCGAGCTGATGCAACGAATCACGAAGCCCGGTGGGGGCGTCGAGAAGGTGTACGAAGTCGTGGTCGGGGGGCGCCCGGCCGAGGACGACCTCGAGCGCCTTCGACGAGGCCCCGAGCTCGACGGCCGACGCTTGATGCCCTGCGACATCGACGTTCTCGAGCGCATCGAGCCCGAGGGGGGGGCGTCCGGGAGCGCCCATGCGGGCTTCACCCGGCTGCGCGTCGTCCTGCACGAAGGGAAGAAGAACCAGATCCGGCGGATGTTTCGGGATATCGGCAACCGGGTCGAGCGCTTGATCCGAACGAGCGTCGGCCCGCTGGTGCTTTCCGGGCTGGAGGAGGGCGAGGCGCGCGAGTTGTCGGCGGCCGAGGTGGAAGCCCTGCGACGGCGGGCGGAGGCCAGGGGATGAGCGGGCGTTTGCGCATCGCCATCGACGGTCCGAGCGGCTCGGGGAAGTCCACGCTCGGGCGGGAATTGGCGCGCCGGCTGCAGTTGCCCTACGTGGATACAGGAGCCATGTACCGGGCCGTCGCCTGGGTCGTGGCGCGCGAGGGGCTCGAAGCAGAAGGCGAAATCGTCGCTCGCCTGGAGGGGCTCGACCTTGTGATCGAGGCGGATCCGGAGAGCTTTCGGGTCCGGGTCGACGGCATCGACGTGACCGATCAGCTGAGAGACCCCGAGGTTGGCAAGGCCGCGGCTCAGGTGGCGGCGATCGAGGCCGTACGCCGCTGGATGGTTCCCCGCCAGCAGGAGGCCGGGCGTGAAGGCGGGGTGCTCGAGGGCCGCGACATCGGCACCGTGGTGCTACCCGACGCCGACTTCAAGTTCTTCGTTACGTCGGACGAAGGTACGCGGATGGCGCGTCGCGCGGCGCAGCTGGGTGAGACCCGTGACGGTGCCCGCGTGGTCGAGGACGTGCGGGAGCGCGACCGCATCGACACCAGCCGACGCGTGTCACCTCTGCGAGCCGCCCCCGACGCGATCCACATCGATACCAGTAATCAATCGGTGCAGGAGAGCGTCGACGCGATGTTGAAAGTCGTGCGCCAGGGGGGCCCTTGAGGGGTGGATTTCGCCCCGGCCCGAGGTAGCTCAGCGCCTTTATTTACGGGGGTTTGCGCGTTGACACCTGCCCCGTGGAGCCGTAGCATTACCCATTCTGACGGGCGCCCGAAGTGCGGGCGCTTTCGAGTTCATTGATGGAGGACCCAACAACATGCCGGGGAAGACTGCGGTCGAGTCGAGCGAGGCGGAGCCCCTGATGGCGGAAGAATCCGCCGTCACGCTCCCCGATGAGGACCTGCTCGACGAAGAGACCCTCATGCAACTCATTGACGAGAGCCTTCAAGAGCTGGTCGAAGGCGAAGTCGTAAAGGGCCACGTCCTGGAAGTTTCGGGGGACGAGGTCATCGTAGACATCGGTTACAAATCTGAAGGCATCGTCCGCCGGGCGGAGTTCGCCGACGCCGAGGGCAACATCTCGGTCGCCGCCGGGGACGAGGTCGAAGTCTTGCTCGAACGTTGCGAAGACAAGGAAGGCAACGTCGTCGTCTCGCGCGAAAAAGCCGAGAAGATGAAGGTCTGGGGCAAGATCGAAGATGCCTACAAGGAAGACGAGATCATCACCGGCCTGGTCGTCGATCGGGTCAAGGGCGGCCTGGCCGTCAACATCGGAGTCCGTGCGTTCCTCCCCGGCTCGCAGGTGGACATCCGCCCGGTGCGCAACCTCGAATCGATGGTCAACGAGGAGATCCGGGTCAAGGTCATCAAGCTGAACAAGCGGCGCGCCAACGTCGTCGTCTCGCGCAAGATCGTCCTCGAGGCCGAGCGCGCCGAAGAGAAGAAGGACACGCTCAAGCAGCTGCAGGCCGGCAACCTGATGAAGGGCGTCGTCAAGAACATCACCGACTACGGTGCGTTCGTGGACCTCGGCGGTATCGACGGGTTGCTGCACATCACCGACATGTCGTGGGGCCGCATCGCCCATCCGTCGGAGCTGCTGAGCATCAGCGACGAGATCGACGTCGTCATTCTCAATTTCGATCCCGAGCGTGAGCGCGTCTCGCTGGGCTACAAGCAGCGCATGCCCGACCCGTGGGTGGGCGTATCCGAGAAATACCCGGCCGGTTCCCGTATCCCCGGCAAGGTCGTCAGCTTGACGGACTACGGCGCCTTCGTGGAGCTCGAAGAGGGCGTCGAGGGGCTGGTTCACATCTCGGAGATGTCCTGGCGCAAGCGCATCAAGCATCCTTCCAAGCTGGTCGAGGTCGGCGACGAGGTCGACGTGGTGATTCTCGACGTCGACGAGGAGAACCGCCGCATCTCGCTCGGCATGAAGCAGACCGAGCCCAACCCGTGGCGCCTGATCGCCGACAAGTACGAGGAAGGCAACATCATTCAGGGCCGGGTGCGGAATCTCACCGACTTCGGTGCCTTCGTCGAGATCGAAGAAGGTATCGACGGCCTCATTCACATTTCGGACATGTCCTGGACCAAGCGGGTCGAGCACCCGTCGGAGGTGCTGCAGAAGGGCCAAGAAGTGGAAGTGGCCGTTCTCAGCGTCGACGCCGAGCGGCAGCGCCTCTCGCTGGGCCTGAAGCAGCTGCGGCCCAACATCTGGGACAAGTACGCCGAGAAGCACCAGCAAGGCGAGGTGGTCGAAGGCCAGGTTACGAAGCTGACCAACTTCGGCGCGTTCATCGAGCTCGATGACGGCATCGAAGGCCTGGTGCACGTCTCCGAGATCGCCGATCGTCACGTGAAGGACCCCGCCGACGAGCTCAAGGTGGGCGACTCGCTGAAGGTCAAGATCCTCAAGATCGACGCCGAGTCGCACAAGATCAGCCTTTCCGCCAAGGAAGCCGAGAGCCCCTCGAGTGGACGCGATCCGGAGCCCGAGGCCCCCGCGGTGCCGCTGACGCAGTACGAGCAAGACGGCAAGATCTCGCTCGGCGACGTCATCGACCTTTCGGGGCTCGGCAGGATGAAGTCGGGGTCCGACGAGGAGCGCGAGGACGAGGAGTAGCGCCGGATGACGAAGGCCGACCTGATCGAAGAAGTTTCGGCGGTGTCGCGTCTGAGCAAGAAGAGCTCCGAGGTCGTCGTCAATACGTTCTTCGACAGCATCGTCGGCTCACTGCAGCGGCAGGAGAAGATCGAGCTGCGCGGATTCGGCTCGTTCAAGCTGCGCCAGCGCCGCGCTCGCATCGGGCGCAACCCGAAGACGGGCGAGCGGGTCGAGGTTCCGGCCAAGATCGTGCCTTACTTCAAGCCCGGCAAGGACTTGCGGGAGTTGGTCAACAAGTAGGCTCCGCAACTCGGCGTCGAACGCCGGGACCGTGAAGCGGAGCTTCACGCACGGGCCGGCGGGCGAAACAGCCCCGCAATTCCGCGACGCGGGCAGGTGAATGGACCGTCTCTGGACACCGTGGAGGCTTGACTACGTGAGCGGCCTGGGCGGCAGCGCGGAAGGGTGCGTTCTTTGCGATGTCGTCGCCGGCGGTCCCGACGCGGACGCGGCCAACCTGGTGCTTCATCGCGCCGTCCTCAACTACGTGATCATCAACAAGTACCCGTACAGCAACGGGCACCTGATGGTTGCACCGTACGAGCACGTGGCGGACCTGGGGTCGGCACGGGACGAGGGCCTGGCGGAAATGATGCGGCTGGCCCGGGTCTGTGAGACGATCCTCAAAGACGCATACGGTCCGCACGGATTCAACGTCGGGATGAACATCGGCCGGGCGGCCGGGGCGGGCATCTGGGAGCACCAGCACCTCCACGTGGTGCCGCGATGGCTCGGTGATGCCAGCTTCATGAGCGCGACGGCCGATACCCGCGTGATCCCGGAGACACCAGAGGGGACGTACGCCCGTCTGCGACCCATGTTCGACGCGCTTCCCCCGATGCAAGAACCGGAGCAGGATTGATGGACCCGAGGTTGAACGAGAGCGAAAGGGCGCTACAAGAACGAGCCCTCCAGGCGGCGGGAACCGTACGTGAGGCTGCCGCCGATGTCGATCAGGGCGAGGCGGATTCGGCCTCGCTCGTACGCGGCCTGGGAGAGCTTCTGGCCCCGGCAATGCCGGGCTCATGTGGAGGTGCAGGCGACGGTGACGCGGATCACGCTCTGATCCTCGAGGAGATCGGCGCCGCGAGCGCCAGCGTGGCGGCAGCGACCGTCGGGCACCTGGCCGCGGCGCTCATTGTCGGCGCAGCGGACGACGGGAGTGACTCCGGGAGCCTGTTCGCCGACCTCCTGTCCGGAGCACGGACGGCGGCGTTGGTTCTGGACGGCGGCGCATCGTTGCTCGACGCCCCGTCGGTTTCGGTTGTGCGATCGGACGAGACGTTGACCGGCGTTGCGCGGGGCGTCGTCGGCGCGGTGGGGGCGGACGTCCTCGTCGTGCCGGCGAGAAGCCGGGACGCGGGTGATCTGGACATCTTTCTGGTCGATGCCGGCGCCGCCGGCGTGACGGTTGGCGAGGAGCCGCAGCGACTCGGCCTGAACGGCTCGGGTACCGCGACGGTCACGCTGGAGGGAGCCGCAGCATCGGCATCGTTGTCCCTGGACGACCCGGTGGCGACGCTCGACGCCGCGGCGGACTACGCCCGGGTTTGCCTCGCGGCGGTCTGCACCGGCATCGGAAGGGCCGCGCTGGAAGTGGGGACCGCACACGTCGGCGCGTCGCCCGACGCCCTCGACAGGGCTCAATCCGTGCAGTGGATGCTTGCCGACATGGCTACGGAGACCGAAGCCGGTCGGCTCTTGACCTGGTACGCCTGCTCGGTAACCGACCCGCAGGAGCGCCGCGAGGCGGCGGCCATGGCCCGCTTGCTGGCGGTAGAGGCTGCGATCGGCGCCAGCCGCCGCGCCGTGCAGATCCTCGGGCCCGAAACGGGTGACGCCGCGATCGTCGCGGGCCGCCTGTATCGCGATGCCAAGGCGCTGGAGTTGCACCACGGTGCGGCCGAATCACAGCGTCACGAGGTCGCCCGGCAGCTCCTGCCCGACTTGTTCGCCGACGCCACCGGCTGAGCGGCCGCGGAGGCAGCCGATGAACTGGGATCTGACCGCAGATCAGCTGATGATCCGCGACATGGTGCGCGATTTCGTCGCCGCCGAGGTTGCGCCGAATGCCGACGGCTGGGATCGGGGCAAGACGTTCCCGCAGGACGTGTTCCGGCAACTTGGTGAGCTCGGTCTGTTCGGCATGACCATCGACGAGTCGAACGGCGGCGCCGGGCTCGACTTGATCACGTATTGCCTCGTTCTCGAGGAGCTGGCGCGGGGCGATGCCTCGACGTGTGTCGCCATCAGCGTGACCAACTCGGTGTACTGCGCCCCGCTGCAGGCGTACGGTTCGGCATCCCAGAAGGAGCGTTTCCTGCGCCCATGCGCTCAGGGCGAGTGGCTCGGCGCCTTCTGCCTGTCAGAGCCCGGAGCCGGGTCCGATGCCGGGGGGTTGGTGGTTCGAGCCGACAAGGAGGGCGACGAGTTCGTTCTCAGCGGCACGAAGGCGTGGGTGACCAACGGATCCGTGTGCGGCGCCATGCTGGTGTTCGCGGTGACCGACCCCGACGCGGCTCGGGGTCGAATCAGCGCCTTCGTGGTGCCGGCGGAGCATCCCGGCGTCGCCGTCGTTCACGAGGAAGAAAAGATGGGAATCCGCTCCTCCCGCACCAGCCAGGTGGCCTTTGACGACTGCCGCGTTCCGGCCGAGTGGATGGTGGGAGACCGCGGGCAGGGGCTGGAGATCGCCCTCCACAGCCTGGACGGCGGCCGGGCCGGCATCGCGGCCCAAGCCGTCGGTATCGCCCACGCAGCCCTCGTTCAATCGCTCCGATATGTGTGCGAGCGCGAGGCGTTCGGAGGGCCGATCGGGCGTTTCGAGGGCCTGCAGTCGACCTTGGCCGGCATGGCGTCGGAGATTCGCGCCGCGCGGCTGCTCTATCTGCGCGCCGCCGCCCTGCGCGATGCCGGCGAGGCGGACACCATGGCGGCCTCCTGCGCCAAGTTGTACGCCTCGGAGATGGCCAATCGCGTCGCCTACGACGCCGTTCAGCTCCACGGCGGCTATGGGTACGTCAGCGACTACGCCGTCGAGCGCTTGTATCGTGACGCCCGGGTGACGACCATCTACGAGGGCACATCCGAAATCCAGCGCCTGGTGATTGCCCGCGCGCTGACTCGCTGAAGCCAGCGGGCTGAGAACGGGCGCTGTGACGGCCACCAGCTGCCGGAGGACGTTCACGTAGCCGCCGCGAGCGGCGTGTGGGATAATCGCCGGGTTGCGCCCCGCGGCGGTTAGCCGGTGGGTTCGCCGCGACGTTTCTTGGTTTCCGCCCTTTCGTTGTTTGCACAGAATCCAGCCGGAGCAAACTCCATGGCCGACGACCCGGTCCTGTCCGAATCCGCCGCGATCGACGGAGATTCTGCCGGAGTTGACGACAACGGCAAGGCTCGCTGGCGGAAGGAGACCTACGAGCCGGCGCGACAGAAGCGTCCGGAGCGCGAAGGCCCCTTCATTACCGCTTCCAGCCGTCCGGTCGAGGAGCTGTACACCCGCGACGATCTCGGGGACCGCAATCTCTCCTACGATGCCGACATCGGCTACCCGGGCGAGTTTCCCTACACGCGGGGCGTGCACCCGACCGGGTATCGGGGGAAGTTGTGGACGATGCGGCAGTTCGCCGGCTTCGGCACGGCGAAGGACTCGAATGAGCGCTATCGCAAGTTGCTGGCGTCGGGGCAGACAGGGCTCTCGGTAGCGTTTCACCACCCGACGCTGGTCGGCCGAGATTCGGACGATCCGATCTCCCGCGGCGAAGTCGGCAAGCAAGGCGTGGCCATCGATTCGCTGGCCGACATGGAGACTCTGTTCGACGAGATCCCGCAGGACCAAGTCACCACGTCGATGACCATCAACCACCCTGCCATCGTGCTGCTGGCGATGTACGTGGCGGCGGCCGAGAAGAAGGGCATCGACCGCAAGCTGCTCGCCGGAACGATCCAAAACGACGTGCTGAAGGAGTTCATCGCGCAGAAGACCTTCGTTTTCCCGCCGCGTCCGACGATGCGGATCATGGGCGACGTGATCGAGTGGTGCACCGCCGAGTTGCCGCGCTGGAACTGGGTCAGCGTCTCCGGGTACCACATTCGCGAGGCAGGGTCGACGGCGGCCCAGGAGCTCGCGTTCACGCTGCGGGACGGTATGGAATACGTGCAGGTCGGCCTGGAACGCGGCCTCGACGTCGACGCTTTTGCGCCGCGGCTCTCGTTCTTTTTCAACGCCCACAACGATCTTTTCGAAGAGGTGGCCAAGTATCGTGCGGCGCGGAAGCTCTGGGCCCGCTACATGCGTGACCGCTACGGGGCCAAATCTCCGCGCTCCTGGTGGATGCGGTTCCACACGCAGACGGCGGGTTGCACGCTCCTGGACCGGCAGCCGCGCAACAATGTGATGCGGGTCACGGTGCAGGCTCTGGCGGCCGTGATGGGCGGTACCCAATCGCTGCACACGAACGCCCTGGACGAGACCATCGCGCTTCCCACCGAGGAAAACGCAATCATCGCGCTGCGCACCCAGCAGGTCATCGCCCATGAAAGCGGTGTGAGCAACACGGTCGACCCGCTCGGCGGTTCCTACTACGTGGAGGCCTTGACGTCGGATCTCGAGCGCGAAGCGGAGGAGATCTTCGCCAAGGTCGACGAGCTCGGGGGCATGGTCGCCGCCATCGACAACGGCTATCCGCAGCGAGAGATCCAGGAAGCGGCCTTCCAGTACCAGCGGGAGATCGAGTCCAACGAGCGCATCATCGTCGGGCAGAACGCCTACGCCGAGGACGACGTAGAGCCGATCGAGTACCTGTACATCGACGATTCCGTCGAGGAAGAGCAGCTCTCGGCGCTCGAAGATCTGCGTGCTCGCAGAGACGGTGATGCGGTCGAACGGACGCTTGCGGGCGTGCGCGAAGCGGCGGCGAGCAACGAGAACCTGATGCCGAGGATCCTCGAGGCGGTGCACGCCTACGCAACCGTGGGCGAGATCTGCGGCGCCATGCGCGACGTGTTCGGCGAGTATCAAGAGCAACCGATTTTCTGAGCAGCGCAACCGCGAGCGAATCTGTCGGATCCCGAGACCGAGGCAAGACCGTGACCGAAAAACGCATTCGAGTACTGGTTGCCAAGCCCGGCCTGGACGGCCACGACCGTGGCGCGAAGGTGGTCGCCCGGGCGCTGCGCGATGCCGGGATGGAGGTGATCTACGCCGGGCTACGGCAGACACCCGAGATGGTCGTGCAGGCTGCAGTGCAAGAGGACGTGCAGGTAATCGGCCTGTCGATTCACTCCGGCGCCCACAACTACATACTGGAGCGAGTCGTCGAGTTGTTGGAGGAGCAAGGGGCGGCAGACATCCTGCTGGTCGTCGGCGGCATCATCCCGGATCGGGACGTCGAGCGGCTGCGGGAGCTGGGAGTCGACGCGATCTTCCCTCCCGGAACGACGACGACGGACATCATCGAATTCATTCGTGAGCGAGCCGGGAATCTGGCCGCGTAACAGGAGAAAGACGTTGACCGAAGGAATCATCGAACTGACGGCTGACAACTTCGAAGCAGAGGTTCTCAAGAGCGACACGCCGGTCCTGGTGGACTTCTGGGCCGAGTGGTGCGGTCCCTGCCGCATGCTGGCGCCGACCATCGACCAGGTGGCGACGGACTACGCCGGCCGCGTGAAGGTGGCCAAGCTCAACGTCGACCACTTCGGCGAGATCGCTGCGCGCTACCAGATTCGCGGTATTCCGACGATCTTGGTGTTCAACGGCGGTGAGATCCACGACCAGATGGTCGGCGCGGGCTCGAAGGAGACCATCGTCAAGATGGTGGACCGGGTCGCTGCGTCCCAGGCTCCGGCCTGACGGCGGGCTCGACCCGCGTCCTCTCCGAGCCGTTCGGCAGTCGAAGGCCGTGAAGATCCTCGTCGACGACGTCCCCGCCGAAGGTAAGCGATTGCGAGGTGCTGTCGACGTCGCGCTCGTGACCGAAGGCGACGCCGATCACCTCGCGGTGCCCGGACCGGTCGGCTACGACCTGTGGGTCACGCGCCTGGGCTCGACCGTTTCCCTCGAGGGAAGCCTGACGGCCCGGGTGGAGGCGGGATGCAGTCGATGTGCCCGCATGCTCGAGATACCCGTCGATCGTGCGTTTCAGGCGGTGTTCGTGACCGCCGATACGGGTGAGACGGATCAGGCCGTGGAGCTTGACGAAGACGACTTGGATCTTGATTATTACCGAGGCGGCGTGATCGATGGGCAGGAGTTGCTCGCCGAGCAGATCCTTCTGGAGGTACCGATGAAGATCCTCTGCGCGGACGACTGCAAAGGGCTGTGTCCCACGTGCGGCGCCAACCTCAACCAAACCGAGTGCGACTGCGATCCTCCCGCCGACCCACGATGGGCGGCGCTGAAGGACCTGCGTGATCGGATCTGAAAGCAAACACCTGCAAAGGAACGAACCGTGGCACTTCCCAAGAAAAGACATTCGCGCGCGCGCCGCGATCGCCGTCGTGCGAACGACGGCCTGGCGGCGCCGGGCCGGTCGAAATGCCCGAATTGCGGCCGGGACAAAGCACCGCACCGCGTCTGCGCCCACTGTGGGCACTACAAAGGGCGGGCAGTCGTGGCCGCCGACGAAGACTAGCCGCCTGATCCTGATCTGCACTACGGCCTCGAGCAGCGCCCCGGGCTGGACGCGATGAAGATAGCCGTTGACGCCATGGGGGGAGACCACGCCCCCGAGCATCCGGTCGCCGGCGCCGTCATGGCGGCGCGGGAGCTCGGCGCCGACGTGGTTCTCGTGGGCCGCGAGGACGCTATCCGCAACGTGCTCGAGCGGCACGCGTCCGTTCCTTCGATCAGCGTGGTGCACGCGGAAGAGGTCGTCGGCATGGACGAGTCTCCGGCGACGGCCTTGCGCCGTAAGCGCGATTCCTCGATACACGTCGCCGCCCGGCTATTGCGGGACGGTGAGGTGCAGGGCTTGGTCTCCGCCGGCAACACCGGCGCAGTGATGGTCACCGTGAAGTTGTACGTCGGAACCATTACCGGCGTGGATCGGCCGGCGCTGGCCGTCATCTTGCCGAGTCGACGCGGCCGCACGGTGCTGCTCGACGTCGGTGCGAACGTCGACCCGAAGCCCCGTCAGATCGTGCAGTTCGCCGTCATGGGGAGCTTCTTCGCGCAGACGATCATGGGGCTCGACAAACCGCGCGTCGGGCTGCTGTCGATCGGCGAAGAGGCCGGGAAGGGGACCGACCTCGTGCGCGAGGCATATGGAGCGCTGGAAGCGTCGCCGCTCAACTTCCTCGGCAACGTCGAGGCCCGCGAGATCTACAGCGGAGACGCCGACGTGGTGGTCAGCGACGGGTTTACCGGCAACGTCGTTCTCAAGACCTCCGAGGCGGTGGTCGAAACGATGTTGCACCTTCTGCGGGAAGAGCTCACCAGCTCACCGCGCAATCGTCTGGGCGCGCGGATCGCGCGCGGAGCGTTTCGGGGCTACCGTGGGCGGGTGCACTACGCCGAATTCGGCGGCGCGCCGCTTCTCGGTGCTCGCGGCTTGAGCGTGATCTGCCACGGTAGATCCTCGGCGCGCGCCATCATGAACGGGATTCGAGTGACCATGGAATACGGACAGCATGGCGTGAACGATCGCATCGAAGAGATGCTCGCGGGGCTCGCATGATCGCGTTCCTCTACCCCGGACAGGGGTCGCAGTACGCCGGCATGGGGAAGGCCGTGTATGCCGGCTTTCCGGAGGCTCGCGATGTCTTCGACCGGGCCGATGCGGCGTTGCCGATGTCGATCACCGATCTGTGCTTCGAGGGCGACGAGGAGGAGCTCCGCCTGACACAGAACACCCAGCCGGCCATCCTGGCCTTCAGCAGCGCTCTGCACGCGGTGCTGGCGGCGAAGGGGTTGCAGCCGGACTGGGTGGCCGGGCATTCGCTGGGTGAGTACTCGGCTCTGGTAGCGGCAGGGGTCCTCGACGTAGGTACGGCCGCCGGCTTGGTGCACAACCGCGGCCGCTACATGCAGGATGCCGTGCCGGAGGGCGAGGGCTCGATGGCGGCGATCCTGGGGCTCGACCTCGAGGCCGTCGATGCGATTTGCGCCGCCCGCCCGGACGGCGAAGTCGTGGAGGTGGCCAACATGAACGCGCCCGGCCAAGTAGTGATTGCCGGCCACCGTTCGGCCGTCGAAGCTGCGGTGGACGAGGCGAAGAACGCCGGCGCTCGTCGTGCGGTTGTCCTCAACGTCAGCGCGCCCTTCCATTGCTCGCTCATGCAGCCGGCCGCGGATCGTCTCGAGCCGGAGCTCGCCGCAGCAGACTTTGCCGACCCGGCGTTTCCGGTTGTCTGCAACGTCGACGCCGCCGCGATTCGGGCGGGCGGCGCGGCGCGCGACGCGCTCGTGCGACAGGTCACCAGCCCGGTTCGCTGGAGCGAGACCCTCGAGTTTCTCTCCGCCCAGGGCGTGGACACGTTCATCGAAGTCGGCCCCGGACGGGTGCTGAGCGGGCTGGTCAAGCGGACGCTCGGCCGTGGCGTGGGCATCTTTTCCGTCGATGAAGTCGAAGAGATCAGCGCCGTGGTTCAAGCGCTGGCCACGGCCTAGGGGGAGAACATGGCGGGCGCGTTCGAAGGGCAGGTAGCGTTGGTCACCGGAGCGTCGCAGGGGATCGGTGAGAGCATTGCGGAGCGCCTGGCCTCCGAGGGCTGCAACCTGGTCCTCGCCTCGCGCCGCAAGGAGGCCTGCGAGGAAGTCGGATCACGCCTGTCCGCCCATGGTGTCGAGGTCCTTGCCGTGTCGATGGATGTCGGCGACGCAGACTCCGTCGCCGCCGCCGTGGCCGCGGCGCTGGATCGGTTCGAGGGAATTGACGCGCTGATCAACAACGCCGGGATCACGCGCGACAACCTGCTGCTGCGCCTCGACCCGGAGGACTGGGATGCGGTGCTTCGGACCGACCTCACCGGGGTCTATAACTGCTCAAAAGCCGTGCTAAGATCCATGGTCCGTCGGCGCCGGGGCAGAATCGTCACCATCAGCTCGGTGGTCGGATTGCTCGGCAACGGCGGCCAGACGGCGTACGCTGCCGCAAAAGCGGGTGTGTTCGGCTTTACCAAGTCGCTGGCCCGAGAGGTTGCGTCGCGAAACATCACGGTCAACGCGGTGGCGCCCGGCTACATCTCCACGGAGATGACGTCGGGCCTGTCCGAAGCGGTCGTGGAGAAGCTGCGAGAGCAGATTCCGCTGAATCGACTGGGTACGGGACCCGATGTGGCGGGGACCGTACGTTTTCTGCTATCCGAAGACGCTGCCTACATCACCGGTCAGGTCTTGAGTGTTGATGGTGGCATGTACATGTAGCGGTACCACGAGGAACGACCTTGTCTCTTCATAGCGCACCGGAGAGCGCGTCAGCAGGAGGTAGCCGATGGACACCCTGGAGAAAGTAAAGAAGATTATCGTCGAGCAGCTCGGCGTCGATGCCGACGAAGTGACGGCGGAAGCGTCGTTCGTCGACGATCTGGGCGCCGACTCCCTCGATACCGTCGAGCTGGTCATGGCGTTCGAAGAGGAGTTCGACCTCGAGATTCCCGACGAGGACGCCGAGAAGATCGCCAAGGTGCAGGACGCCGTCAGCTACATCGAGAAGCACTCGGGCTAGACGGTCATCCGCCGGCGGCGCTCGTCTCCCGGGCCGCCCACAGCGAACAGGTTCTTTTCCATGCAGCGAAGAGTCGTGGTCACCGGTGTCGGTATCGTCAGCCCGCTGGGTGTCGGTACCGACGAAACGTGGGAGAAGTGCGTCGCCGGAGTCCCCGGTGTCTCGAAGATCACGAAATTCGACTGCGAGGGCTTTGCGGTGCAGATCGCCGGCGAGGTCAAGGGGTTCGATCCCCTCGACTACGCCACCAAGAAGGACCTGAAGAAGATGGACTACCACATCCAGTACGCCCTGGCCGCGGCGGAGTTCGGCCTCGAGGCGGCCGGCCTGGATGGCGAAGATCGGCCCTACGAGCCACACCGCATGGGCGTGCTCATCGGCTCCGGAATCGGCGGCCTCAACATGATGGAGGTTCACCATCGGACGTTGCTGGACAAGGGGCCGGGCAAGGTGAGCCCGTTCTTCATTCCCGGCCTGATCGTCAACGAGGCAGCGGGTTGGGTGTCGATCAAGTACGGCCTCACGGGTCCGAACTCCGCCACGTGCACGGCATGTACGACCGGCGCCCACGCCATCGGCGACGCCTTCGAGATCGTCTCGCGGGGCGACGCGGAGGTGATGGTTGCAGGCGGTACGGAGGGCGTCGTCTGCGCCCTGGCGATCGACGGCTTTGCCGCGATGCGCGCCCTCTCGACCCGCAACGAGGAGCCCGAGAGGGCGAGCCGTCCGTTCGATGCCGACCGGAACGGCTTCATCCTCGGCGAAGGCGCCGGCGTCCTGGTTCTTGAAGCGGAGGAATCGGCCCGCAAGCGCGGTGCGCCGATCGTCGCGGAAGTCGTCGGCTACGGCATGTCGGGCGATGCTTACCACATCAGCTCACCCCCGCCGGACGGCGACGGCGCCGCGCGGGTCATGCAGACCACGCTCGACGACGGCGGCGTCACTCCGGACCAGATCGGCTATGTGAACACGCACGGCACGTCCACGCCCGCCGGCGATCGCATCGAGACGATGGCCATCAAGCGGGTCTTCGGCGACCACGCGGCGACCATGCCGGTGTCCTCGACCAAGTCGATGATGGGGCACTTGCTCGGCGCCGCGGGCGGCGTCGAGGCGGGCATCCTGGCGCTCGCCCTGCGAGACCAGGTCGTGCCGCCGACGATCAACTACGAGACGCCGGACCCGGAATGCGACCTCGACTACGTGCCGAACGAGGCTCGCGAGGTCAACTTCGAGTACGCCCTGTCGAACTCATTCGGATTCGGCGGCACGAATGCCGCGCTGCTACTCAAGCGCTACTGACGAGCCGTGGCCGAGCCCGAGTTTCTCGAGATCCGGCGGCGGAAGCTCGAAGCGCTGGAGGCCTCCGGCGTAGATCCCTTTCCCAATGGCTACGACGTTGATGCCGCGGTCGGAGCCCTCGGCGCGCGCTACGCAGATCACGACGCCGAGCAGCTGGACGCCGCTGCCGAGGCGACCCGGGTCGCCGGTCGGATCGTCAGCTCGCGGGCCCACGGCAAGACCTCCTTCGCCGACCTGAGCGACGGCACGGGGACGATCCAGATCTACGTCCGTCGGGACGATATCGGCGAGGACGCCTACGCGGCCTGGAAGGATCTCGACCTGGGTGACTACGTCGGCGTCGAGGGTGTGCTGATGCGCACGCGCAGCGGCGAGCTCACCGTCAAGGCCGCCACCTACACGCTGCTGTCCAAGGCGCTGCGACCCTTGCCGGAGAAGTGGCACGGGCTCAAGGACACCGAGATCCGCTATCGCCAGCGCTATCTGGACTTGGCGGCGAGCGACGACGTTCGCGAGGTTTTCCGGGCCCGGGCCGCCGCCCTGCGAGCTTTGCGGGCACACCTGGACGCGAATGCGTTCGTCGAGGTCGAGACGCCGATCATGCAACCGCAGTACGGCGGCGCTCTGGCGCGTCCGTTCACCACCCACCACAACACGCTGGACATCGATCTTTACCTGCGCATCGCACCGGAGCTGTATCTGAAACGCCTGCTGGTCGGCGGTCTCGAGAGGGTCTACGAGCTCAATCGCAACTTCCGGAACGAAGGCGTTTCGACCCAGCATAATCCGGAATTCACCATGCTGGAGTTCTACGCCGCATACTGGGACTTCCAACGCATGATGGAGTTTGTCGAGGAGCTTCTGTCGGTGACCGCCGAGGCGGTTCTGGGGACGGCCGACTTCGAATACCAGGGGCGGCCGGTATCGATGCGACGGCCGTGGAAGCGGATGAGGTTCGCCGACGCCCTGGTCGAGATCGGCGGCGTTCCGGCGGAGATCCTCGATGACGAGGCCGGGCTACGGGTGTGGTTGTCGGAGCGCGACGTACCGGCGGACGACCTAAGTCTCGGCTACATGTGGGATGCGGCGTTGGGTCGCTTCGTGCAGCCCGAGCTCGTCTCGCCGACCTTCATTACCCATTTTCCGCGGGACGTCTCTCCATTCTCCAAATCTTCGCCGGAGGATGACGCTCTGGTCGAGCGCTTCGAGATCTATTGGGGCGGTCTCGAGACCGGGAACGGGTACTCCGAGCTCAACGACCCACGCGAGCAACGCGCCCGCATGGAGGAGATGGGCCGGGCTCGTTCCAAGGAGCTGTCCGAGCAGCGCGTCGACGAGGACTATATCTGCGCCCTCGAGCACGGCATGCCGCCGGCGGCCGGATTCGGTGTCGGCATTGACCGACTCATGATGCTGCTGACCGACTCGGCCTCGATCCGGGACGTCATCCTGTTCCCCTTGTTGAAGCCGAAGGACGGCGACTAGCGACCCGTGGCGAACGTGTGGTGGGCCTGGCTACGCGAAGCTGCCACCAACGGCTGTCACCAATCGGATAACGTGTGCGCATGAGTGCCAAGCGATACGAACTGTTCCTCGCCCTGCGCTACCTCAAGGCGCGTCGCAAGCAAGCATTCACCTCGATCGTCTCATTCGTGTCGGTGCTCGGCATCGCCGTCGGCGTCGCCGCGCTGGTCATCGCACTGGCGCTGCTGACGGGCTTCCAGCAGGACATCCAGGCGAAGATCATCGGTGCGAACGCCCATATCGTGATCTGGGGAGCAGGGGAGGCCCCGCTCGGGGCGTTCGACGATGTCGTCGACGTCGTGAGCCGCGTCGAGGGGGTGCGCGACGCCTCTGCCGTCGTCCTGCGCCCCGCCGCGATCAATACGAGCTACAGGCAGTCTTTCGCCACATTCAAGGGTATCGACGTCGAGACGGCCACTACCGACCTCGTCGACCGGATCGAGCAGGGGAGCGCCGCCGACCTGCGGGTGCGCGGAGAAGATGACGGCGTGCTGATCGGCCGGGGCATGGCGGACGCCTTGCTACTACGGGTCGGTGACCGGATGAACGTCATGATCTACGACCAGAACCGGATCACACCGTTCGCTGCCGGCGGATGGATCCGGACGGTGGTCCTGCGGGTCGTCGGCATCTTCGAAGCCGGCATGTACGAGTATGACAACAACTGGGCCCTAGTAGACCTGCGCACGGCGCAGGAGATGTTCTACGAGGGGGCCGGTGCCGACGGCGGCTCGGACGTCGCCAGCTTCGTCGAGGTTCGCGTCGAGGACATCTATGACACCGACGCGGTCATGGAGCGCATCCAGGCCGACGTGGGCAACGAGTTCATCATGACCGACTGGAAGCGGATGAACTCGGCATTCTTCTCCGCCCTGCAGCTCGAGCGCCTCGCCATGTTCGTCACCATCAGCCTGATCGTATTCGTCGCCGCGCTCAATATCGTCGCTACGCTCGTGCTCATGGTCATGGAGAAGAACCGCGACATCGGCATTCTGGTCTCGATGGGGGCGACCCGTCGGGGAATCCTCTACACGTTCATCTTCCAGGGGCTCTTCATCGGCCTGATGGGAACGGCGACCGGCCTTTTTCTGGGCATCGGGGCGTCGATGATCGCCGACCGCTACCAGCTCATCTCGCTGGAGGAATCGGTCTACTACCTGTCCCACGTGCCGTTCGTCGTCCGCCCGGTCGACTTCGCCGTCATTGCACTGATGGCGGTTCTGGTGTCGTTCGTGGCGACGCTGTACCCGGCCTGGAGGGCGAGTCGATTGGATCCGGTAGAGGCGCTTCGGCATGAGTGAGGCGCTGGCGCGGGACGGGGAGCCGGAGGCGGCCGCAGATGGCGTTCCGGTCATCGAGGCGCAGGGCATAGGCAAGTCGTATCCCTCCGGCGACGACGTGTTGCACGTTCTGGAGGGGACCGATCTGCGCATCGCGGCGGGTGAGCGCATTGCCGTGCTCGGGGCCAGTGGCATCGGCAAGAGCACACTGCTGCACCTGCTCGGTGGGCTGGATCATCCGGATGACGGGTCCATCGCTTTTCGGGGCGACGACCTGGCGAAGATGGACGAGCGGAACCTGGCTGCCTACCGCAATCAGGAGGTGGGCTTCGTCTTCCAGTTCTTTCAGCTCCTGCCCGAGTTCACCGCCCTCGAGAACGTCATGATGCCGCTGCTGATCGGCCGGGACACGAAGCTGGTGCGAGAGCGGGCTGCCGACCTGCTCGTCCAGGTCGGGTTGGAGGCGCGGGCGCACCACTTTCCGTCCCAGTTGTCGGGCGGGGAACGGCAGCGGGTCGCCATCGCGCGGGCCCTCGTACGGCAACCGAGCCTGCTGCTTGCCGACGAGCCCACGGGGAATCTCGACGTCGAAACCGGGCTGCGGGTGATGGAGGTGTTCGCCCGGATGCAGGATGAACATGGGGCCGCGATCCTGATGGCGACCCATAACGAGGCCCTGGTCGAGGGGTTCGATCGGGTCCTTCGCATGCAGCCCCGCGGGCGGCTCGAGGAGGACGCCCGGTCGCCGCAAGCGGTGTGATCGCGGCCCATAGCCTTGTCTTGTTGCGGCGCGAGAGCGTCCGCTATACTCGAAATGTGCGGCGGCTCCTTAGGCGTCGCGGGTGGCTCGCGCAAACGCTAGGGGCGCGCGCCCACAAGGAGCCGTCGATTTGGGCCGTACTAGCCCTGGCCGACGAGCAATGTTCGAGCGCTATACGGAACGGGCACGACGCGTAATCTTCTTCGCGCGTTACGAGGCCAGCCAGCTGGGCTCGCGGACGATCGAAACCGAGCACCTGCTTCTCGGGCTGATTCGCGAGAACAACGGGCTCACCGGGCAGCTTCTGAGCCGATCCAAGATCGAGCCCGAGGACATCCGCGGCGAGATCGAGGCCCGCACCCGGGTTCGCGAGAAGATCTCCACCTCGGTCGAGATCCCCCTGTCCGTCGAATCGAAGCGGGTGCTCGCGTATGCGGCCGAAGAGGCCGAGAAGATGTTCCACAAGTACATCGGTACGGAACATATTCTTCTCGGGTTGCTGCGGGAGAAGAAGTCGCTCGCCTCGCGGATTCTGCTGGAAAAGGGAATGCGCCTGACGACTGCCCGCGAGGATCTTCTCTATCTACTGAAAGAGAAGAACCTCAACGAGAAGAAGAAGGACACGCCCTTCCTGTCCGAGTTCTCCCGCGATCTCACCGCTCTGGCGGCCAAAGACCTGCTTGATCCGTTGATCGGACGCGAGCAGGAGCTCGAGCGCGCCATCCAGATTCTCTGCCGCCGGACGAAGAACAACCCGGTACTGATCGGCGAGCCGGGCGTCGGCAAGACGGCGATCGTCGAGGGCTTGGCGCGCAAGATCGTCACCGGCGACGTCCCCCGATTCCTGTACGACAAGCGCATCCTGGCGCTCGACATCTCCTCGGTCGTTGCGGGTACCAAGTACCGTGGCCAGTTCGAGGAGCGCCTCAAGAGCATCATGAAGGAGCTGGTCGACAACAAGGACATCCTGATCTTCATCGACGAGCTGCACACGTTGGTCGGGGCCGGGTCTGCCGAGGGGTCTCTCGACGCCGCCGGGATCCTCAAGCCGGCGCTTTCGCGCGGGGAGCTGCAGTGCATCGGCGCGACGACGCCGAAGGAGCACCGCAAGCACATCGAGAAGGACCGGGCGCTGGCGCGCCGCTTCCAGGGCGTGAAGATCAGCCCGCCGACCGAAGACGAGACGTTGCGGATCATTCATGGCATTCGCGACCGCTACGAGCAGTATCACGGCGTCGTGTACGACGACGAAGCCATCGCCACGTCCGTGTACCAGAGCAACCGATACATCAGCGACCGCTTCCTACCCGACAAGGCAATCGACGTGCTCGATGAAGCCGGCGCCCGCGTCAAGCTCGCGGCCGCGGCTGCTCCGGCGCAGCTGCAGGAGATCGAAGGACGGTTGCAGACCATCGCCGAACAGGTCGATGGTGCGATCAACGCCAAAGAGTTCGAGAAGGCGGCCTATTACCGGGACCAGGAGCAGCAGGAGCGGGAACGGCTCGAGACGCTCAGGGCGCGCCTCGCCAACGAGGAGAACGAGTCGGAGCCACCGGTGGTGTCGAAAGACGATATCGAGCGGGTGGTCTCGAACTGGACCGGGATCCCGATCAGCTCGATCCAGGAAGAAGAGCTGGACAAGCTGGTCAACATGGAAGAGGAGCTGCACAAGCGGATCGTTGCCCAGGAGCCCGCGGTGGAGGTCGTGGCGCGGGCGATCCGGCGGTCCCGCGCCGGGCTGAAGGACCCGAAGCGGCCGATGGGTTCCTTCCTGTTCCTCGGCCCCACCGGCGTCGGCAAAACCGAGGTGGCGCGGACGCTGGCGAGCTTCCTGTTCGGCGACGAGAACGCCATGCTGCGCTTCGACATGTCCGAGTACATGGAAAAGCACTCGGTGTCGAAGCTCATCGGATCACCGCCGGGATACGTCGGACACGAAGAGGGCGGCCAGCTTACCGACCGGGTCAAGCGCAAGCCCTACAGCGTTGTATTGCTGGACGAGATCGAGAAGGCACATCCGTCGATCTTCAACATCCTGTTGCAGGTGTACGAGGAGGGCCATCTTACCGACGCCCTCGGCAACACCGTCGATTTCAAGAACTGCATCGTGATCATGACCTCGAATGTCGGCGCCCGCTACATCCAGCGTCGGGGGGGGCTCGGCTTCCGTACCGACGACGAAGAGGCGACGTATCAGGAGATGCGCGACCGCGTTCTCGAAGAGGTCAAGCGCACGTTCAACCCCGAGTTCCTCAACCGGCTCGACGAGATCATCGTGTTCCACGCGCTCGACGACGAGCATCTGGTCAAGATCATCCGCCTGATGGTTGACGAGGTGAACGTCAATCTGGCGGCGAAGAACATCCAGGTGGAGCTGGACGACTCGGCCTACCGCTGGATGATCGACCAGACCTGCGGTGACCGCAGCTACGGCGCACGTCCGCTCCGCCGGGCGATCCAGAAGTACGTCGAGGACAAGCTCGCCGAGGAGCTCATCCGCGGAAATATCGGCGCCGGGGACCGGGTCGAGGTGACGATGCGGGACGACGAGCTGGCCTTCCACGTAGGCCGGCCGGAGGAAGAGGAGGAGCCGGTCGCGAAGTAAGCTGGATTCCCCGCGGCCGGGCAAGAGCGCCTCTTTTACGCTAATATTTCCCTCGTTCGGGCGCTCCCGCACGATCCCCCTGACGACTCCGATGCCCATACGCACACGTTTCGAATCGCCCGTATCCCGTCGACGTACGCTCGCCATCGCCGGGCTGTTGGCGACCGTTTTGGCGCTGACTCCTGCCGCGGTGGAGGCCGCGGCCGGCGGCGCCGGTCCGAGCACCGTCAAGAATGCCGGTAGCGGCGTCGGTGCGGTGGAGGCGGCCGGAAGCGCCACCAGCTCGGGCACCGTCGAGGCCACCGGTACTGCCGCGGCCCCGGCACTGGCCTCCGAGCCACGCTCAAGCGTCTTCTGGAGCCTCTATCCGAGCTTGATGCGGACGCGTCTGCAGCTCGGTACCCCGCCGCAGGAGCCGCAAGGCGAGACAGTCATCGAGGTTCGCATCGAGGGGAACGAGGCCTACGGGGATGAGACCGTCACCTTCTTCATGCAACTGCTCGAGGGGTCCCCGTTCGACTGGGCAACGGCACAGAACGACTTCCTGACGCTGCTGAACTCCGACTTCTTCGACGACATTCAGATGTCATGGGAACGGGTAGAGGGCGGTGTCGCGGTCATTATCCGGGTGGTCGAACGGCCCATTCTTCGGGCAGTCCGCATCACCGGCACGGAGAAGGGCGACGTCGACGCACTCACCGAGCGTATGGACCTGCTCGAGATGCCGGTGAATTTCGACCAGCCGATCAACCGGCAGCGGATGGAGCGTGCCGGCGACGTGCTCACCACCATGCTGCAGGGCGACGAAGGGCTGCAGTTCGTCCAGGTGGAGTACTCCGAGCAGCCCGCCCTCGAGGGAAGCGGCGTCGACGCGGTCTACGACGTCGTCGAGGGCGATACCGTGCGCATCGAGCACGTCTACTTCGAGGGCGCCGAGCAGTTCACCCAGAAGGAGCTCCGCTGGATGGCGAAGAAGACCGGCGAGCACTGGCTGTTCTCGTTCCTGACGAAGAACGACCGCTACTCGCCCGCCGGCTTCGAGTTCGACGGAATCAACATCGGGCAGGAGTACCGGCGCCTCGGCTATCTCGACATCGATATCGGCCAGCCCGAGGTACGCGTGTACGACATCGACCGGACCTGGCCGATGGGAGAGACCCGGCGGCTCTACCTGACGATTCCGATCAACGAGGGGCCGCAGTACCGCCTCGGCGATATCCTCATCGAGGGCAACACGCGTTTCACCGACGAGCAGCTTTCCTCGCTCGTGCCGATCGCCCCCGGCGAGCTGATCGACGTCAAGGGCGTTGTCGACGCCCAGACCGCCATCGAGAACATCTACAGCGACTTTGGCTACTTCCAGGTGGCGGTTGTCCCGCAGCCCGATCCCGATCCGGTAGCCGGTGTGGCCGACATCCGCTACTTGATCCGAGAGAACGGCCTGTACACGGTTCGTCGCATCGAGTTCGAGGGCAATACGAACACCCGCGACTACGTCATGCGGCGGAACCTGCGGATCAACGAGAACGATCTGTGGAGCCAGAGCCGCGTCGACGCCAGCAAGTTCCGCATCCAGCAGCTCGGATACTTCGACAACATCGAGGAAGAGGTCACCATCGTCCAGGATCCGATCGGCGCCGCCCTGGCGCCCGGCGAGGAATTCGATCCGGCGGAGATGGAGAACCGAGTGCAGCAGGCGGGTGAGGTCGATATCAAGCTGCGCCTCACCGAGGTCGGCCGTAACCAGGTCAGCTTCGGTGGTGGTGTCTCGGCGCTCGAGGGAGCCTTCGTGCAGCTCGGCTACGCCACGCGCAACCTCTTTGGTCGCGGCCAGACGTTCTCGTTCAACGGCCAGTTCGGCGGCAGGACGACGTCCGCCCGACTTTCCTTCCTGCAACCCTATCTGTTCGACAAGAGCATTCGATTCGGATTCGACCTGTTCCGCTCGAACCTCGACTACATCGATTTCCAGCAGAAGAGCAGCGGTGTATCGACCCGGATCGGCTTTCCGCTGGACCGAGCCGAGTTCACCACGCTTTTCCTCGAGTACAACTACACGTTCATCGACATCGGCAACCTGAGTAACTCGTTCTTCGGCCTCTCCGACCCGATCTTCAACTCGCTGTTCCTGGTGCAGGGAGAGCGGACGACGAGCAGTGTGCGGCCGAACATCATCTTCAACACGATCAACAACCCCTTCAATCCGTCGAGCGGCAGGCGCCACACCGGATCGCTGGAGCTTGCCGGCGGCCCGTTGGGCGGCTCGCTCGACTTCTGGAAGGCGGGCTTCACGACCACCTGGTACATCCCGACGGTACGCGAAGGCCGCGGCGTCGGGGCCCAGGTCTCACAGATCTTCGCGTTCAACGTCGACCTGCGCGCGGTCGAGCGCTTCGGCGACCTGGAAGTCGTGCCGATCTTCGAGCGTTTCTTCCTCGGCGGCAGCAACTCGGTGCGCGGCACGCAGCTTCGCGCCATCAGCCCGGTCGACCAGTTCGGCAACGTCATCGGCGGCACCCGGGCGCTGCAGTACAACGTCGAATACATCTTCCAGCTGGCCAATCCGGTGCGGATCGCGGTATTCACCGACGGCGGCGCGGCCTGGGACGACACCTTCTCGCTGCCGCTGGACGAGCTACGCAAGACCGCCGGGGTAGAGTTCCGCGTGTTCATGCCGGTCTTCAACGTCCCGTTCCGGTTTTTCTGGGCCTACAACTTCGATCCCCTGCCGCAATTCGGCGAGGAGCGGTCGTCCTTCGAGTTCGCGATTGGCACCACATTCTGAAGCGTTCGCGGCGGGGGGGCCGACGACGCTGGGTGAGGTGGCGCGCCTGTTGGGCGCCACCGTCGAGGGCGACGAGGGTATCTCCGTGCACGGCGTGGCCGGGCTGCAGGATGCCGACGCCCATGAGCTCAGCTTTTGCGCCTTGCCGGAGTACCGCCAGCTTGTCGCCGAGACCGAGGCTGCAGGTGTCATCGTGTCGCGGAGCTTCACGGTTCCGTCGGGCACCCGGGACGACCTGGCGCTGATCCGCGTCGACAATCCCTACCTGGCCGTGGCCACGGTGGTGAGCCACTTCGTGCCCCAGTCAGCCACTGCCGGGACGGTCGACGCGACGGCCGTGATCGCCGAGTCCGCCGAGCTTGCCGAAGGCGTGTCTGTCGGGGCGCGGGCCGTGATCGGCGAAGACTGTGCCATCGGTGCGAACACGCACATCGGGGCGGGGTGCGTGCTGGCAGACGGCACGCGGATCGGGCGGGACAGCTGCCTGTATCCAAACGTCACGGTGTACTCGTCCGTCACCATCGGTGACCGGGTAATCGTTCACGCCGGCGTCGTGCTGGGCGCCGATGGCTTCGGCTATGCGACCGAGGAAGGCCGCCACCTGAAGATCCCACAGGTCGGTGGTGTGACGATCGAGGATGACGTCGAGATCGGCGCGAACAGCTGTATTGACCGCGGTGCCCTCGGGACAACGAAGGTCGAAAGGGGCACGAAGATCGACAACTTGGTGCAGATCGGCCACAATTGCGTCGTCGGGCCCGACAGCATCTTGTGTGGGCAGGTGGGTCTCGGCGGTTCGGCCGTCGTTGGCAAGGGTGTAATGATCGGTGGGCAAGCCGGACTGAGGGGGCACATCAAGGTTGGAGACGGCGTGATGATCGCGGGTGGCAGCGGCGTCACGAGCTCGGTGCCGAACGGGCACGTCGTCGCCGGGTATCCGCAACTCGAAGTATCTCGATGGCGGCGCGCCATGGCCGCCGTCAAGGCGCTTCCGGACGTGTTGCGCCGGCTGCGTCGCGTCGAAGCGGCGCTGGAAGAGAGTAAGAAGGAAACAGAGTGAGCGTCGACATTCGCCGTATTCTGGAGCTGCTGCCGCACCGCTATCCGTTTCTCCTCGTCGATCGCATCGTCGAGATGGAGCCCCGGCGGAGCATCGTCGGCATCAAGAACGTGACGATGAACGAGCCGTTTTTCCAGGGACACTTCCCGGGGAATCCGGTCATGCCGGGCGTGCTCATTCTCGAGACGATGGGGCAGGTGGCAGCCGTTCTGTTTCTGAACGAGGAAGAGGACATGGACGGCCGCTTCGTCTACTTCGCCGGCGCCGACAAAGTGCGCTTCCGTCGCCCGGTCGTGCCCGGCGATCAACTACGCTGCGAGATCGAGGTCCTGCGGGTGCGTTCGAAGAGCTGCCAGGTACTGGCACGCGCCACCGTCGACGGTGAGCTCGCCGCCGAAGCCACGCTGTTTTCGGTTCTGGTCGAGGTGCCCGAGCTGGAAAAAAAAAACGGGAGCGTGACGGTGCAACCCGCGGGGCAGTCAGGCCCATGAGCCAGGCAGTCGCCGGAAAGTGGAAGTGTCATCCCACCGCGGTGATCGAGGACGGCGCCAAGCTGTCCGATGGCGTCATCATCGGCCCGTACGCGACCGTCGGAGAGCATGTGACGCTGGGGCCGGGGACGAAGATCGGCGCCCACGCGGTCGTGGAGGGCCACACGACGCTGGGCGAGGAGTGCGAGGTGTTCCCGCACGCCTGCGTCGGCACGATCCCGCAAGATCTCAAGTATCACGGCGAAGTGTCGTACCTCGAAGCCGGAGACCGCAACGTGTTTCGGGAGTTCGTCACCGCCAACGTCGGGACGGAAGGCGGCGGCGGGCACACCCGCATCGGTTCCGACAACCTCTTCATGGCTTACTGCCACATCGCTCACGATTGCATCGTCGGAGATCACGTCATTTTCGGCAACGCCGCGACGCTCGCCGGCCACGTCGTTATCGAGGACTGGGTGAACGTCGGCGCGTTCTCCGGAGTCGAGCAGTTCCGCCGTGTCGGCCAGCACGCCTTCGTCGCGGCCTATTCGGGCGTGACCAAGGACGTGGTTCCGTATTGCACCGTGCAGGGAAACCATTGCCAGGTCTTCGGCCTCAACACCGTCGGTCTCAAGCGTCGCGGCTTCGACGCCGACACGCTGGCCGAGCTGAAGCGAGCCTTCCGTCTGCTGTTTCGCAGCAGCCTGAACACAACCCAGGCCCTCGAGGCGATCGCGGCAGAGGACTTCGCTTCTCCGGAGATCGGCACGCTGGTCGAGTTCGTGCGGAACAGTGAGCACGGAATCGTCAAGTGACCTGCTGGCGTTGATCGCCGGCAGCACCCGCATGCCGTACGTCGTCGCCGAAGAGGCGCGCGCCCAGGGCCGCTCGGTCGTCGGTATCGCCATTCGCGATGTGACCGAGCCCCGTATCGAAGAGATCGCGGAGCGCGTCCATTGGCTCGAGTGGGGCGATGTGAGCGGCTTCCTCAGCCTGCTGAACAGCTTTCGCGGCGAGGGGATCCGGCAGGCGGTGATGGCCGGCAAGGTCGAACAGCAGAAGATTTACGAAGCCCCCGACAACGCTTCGATGAAGGGCCTGCTGTCCACCGTTTCGGTCCGCCACACCGACTCGCTGATTCAGGCGGTGGTGAACCTGATGGCCGGCGCGGGCATCGAACTACTCGAGTGTACCGATTTCCTGCAGCCACACATCGTCCGCCAGGGGACCCTGACGGCCCGCGGCGCCGACGATCGTGAGCGGGAAGACATCGATCACGGCTGGCGGATCGCCAAGCAGCTCGGTGGCCTGGACATCGGGCAATCGGTCGTCGTGAAGGACCGTGCCGTCGTCGCGGTCGAGGCGATGGAGGGTACGGACGATTGCCTGCGGCGCGCCGGGTCTCTCGCGGGGCCCGGGACGGTGCTGATCAAGGTCGGCAAGCCCGACCAGGACTTGCGCTTCGACGTGCCGGTGATCGGGGCCGAGACCGTCACGGCGATGGTAGACGCGGGGACGACGGCGCTCTGTGTGGAGGCCGACATTACCGTGCTGCTCGACGCCGACGACTTTCTCAGCCGGGCCGAGGCAGCGGGAATCGCCGTCGTTGCACGTCGTCGCGAGACTGCGTCCCGTGGAGAGGCTCGTTGATCCGGGCCGGAGTCGTGGGCGTCGGCGCCATGGGCACGCACCACGCCCGCGTGCTGCACGAGTTGCCGGGTTGTCAGTTCGTCGGTGCGCACGACATCGATCCGAGTCGCACCCGACAGGTGGCCGAGAAGTTCGGTGGACGCGCCTTCGCGGACCTCGACAGCCTGCTTGCGGCGGTCGACGCCGTCGCGGTTGCCGTGCCGACACCGGACCACCGGGAAATCGGGGTCCGATGCCTCGAAAGCGGCTGTGACGCTCTGATCGAGAAGCCCCTGGCATCGTCCCTGGAGGACGCCGACGCGTTGATCGCGGCGGCCCGGGCAACCGATCGGATCCTCCAGGTGGGCCACATCGAGCGCTACAACCCGGCGGTCGCAGCGATGACGGAACGGGTCGAGCGGCCGGGTTTCATCGAAGTCGACCGGCTCGGCTCGCTGGCTCCTCGCAGCCTGGAAACGGATGTCGTGTTGGATCTCATGATCCACGACATCGACATCGTGCACGCACTCGTGGGCGACGAGGTGGTGGAGATCCGCGCCGTCGGCGTCCCGATCCTCACCGAGGCGATCGACTTCGCCAACGCTCGCCTGGAGTTCGCCGGCGGGTGCATCGCCAACCTGACGGCCAGCCGAGTGAGCGTGAACCGGATTCGGAAGGTCCGTGTCTTTCAACCGGAGGCCTATCTTTCGGTCGACTACACGAAGCAGACCGTCGAGCACTACCGTCTGCTGCGTACCGACGGCAAGCCGAGCGGTATCGACATGGACAAGATCGACGCCTCCGGCGAAGAACCGCTGTTGCGTCAGCTGCGGGATTTCATCGCGTGCTGCGAGAGTCGCGGAACGCCTCTCGCAAACGCCGAGTCGGCTCGCCGGGCGTTGGCGACGGCGTTCGAGATTCTCGCCGCGATCGAGGCCCGCATGTCGTAGCCTGGTCGGGCGTGCGGCCTTACAGACCGTGCGCACGGCCATGGGCGGCGGGCGCCGCGCTTTGATAAACTCGCCAGCTGTCCTGTACATCAGCCGGAAAGATCATGTCGATCGCCTTCGAGCCCAGTCCGCGCCCGACCCTCGGTATCGAGGAGGAATACCAGATCTGCGACCCGCAGACGGGAGACCTGGTACCGAAAGTCGACGAGATCATGTCGAGCGCTGCCCCGGACCTGCGTGAGCGGCTCAGCTACGACCTGTTGCTGACCCTGGTCGAGGCGAATACGGAGGTCTCCGAAACGGTCGAAGAGGGGATCGACAACCTGCTGGACAAGCGCCGGCGTGTGCAGGCCCTGGCGGAGGCGGCCGGTTGCACGCTGGGCCTCACCGGGACGCACGCCTACGCCGACCCCAAGGAGCAGAGCTTCGTCGACACGCCTGACTACCAGTGGGTGCACGACCAGCTCGGATATGTGGCGCAGCGGAACATCACCTTCGGCCTGCATGTGCACGTCGGGGTCGACGATGGGGATCGGGCGGTGTACGTCGCCAACAGGCTGCGGAAATGGATCGGGCCGATGATCGCCATCGCCGCCAACTCGCCTTTCCTCGACGGGCTCGATACCGGCTGGGATGCGGCGAGGGTGTATTCGTTCGGTGCGTTTCCGCGCGCCGGAATACCGCCTCGGCTCGACAGCTATGACGACTTCGCCGCCCAGATCGACGGATTGATCGCCTCGGGTGCAATCTCGAAGCCGCGCCAGATCTGGTGGAACGTGCGCGTGCACCCACAGTACGGCACGGTGGAGTTTCGCGCCTGCGACGTACAGCTGTCGCTGCCCCGCACCGCTGCCATCGTCGCCCTCGTCCAGGCGCTCGTTGTTGCGTACGGCGATGCTCACAGGGAGGGCGTGCCGGAGCCGCGCTTGACCTGGGCCTACCTGGAGGACTCCCGCTGGAAGGGGGCCCGCTTCGGTCTCGATGCTGACGTCTGCGACGCAGAGACGGGCGAGGCCATGTCGATGCGGGACTACGTGCGCCGCATGCTGGCCGACGCGGCCCCGGGTGCAGACAAGCTCGGGACCGCTGCCTATCTGGATCCGATTTCGGATGTGCTGGCGAACGGCAACGGCGCGGCGATCCAGCGGGCGCTGCGAAAGGAACTGGGCGGGGATCTCCGGAAATTGCAGCTCCGCCTTCTCGAAGATGCCCTGGAGAAGGGCATCCGCAATCCCGCTGCAATCCCGGCTTGACCGCCACGCAGCACCTTTCGCCACCGGTCGACGACGGGCAGATTCTCGTCCACGTGCTGGGCGCGGGAAGCGGCTGGCCGACGGCCGCACGGGACACCAGTGGCCTCCTGCTGGCGGATGCGAACGGCTGGTCGCTGGTGGAGTGCCCGGGCTCCATCGTGCAAAAGTTGGAACGCCTCGGCCTCTCTCCGCAGATGCTGAATCGTGTCGTGTTGAGCCATGACCACGTCGATCACGTCTACGGGCTGCCGCACCTGCTTCAGGCGATGGCCATCGCCGGAAAGCCGGACGCCGTGGAGCTCTGGGCCCCGAGGCAAACACTCGACACCGTTCGGGATGTCGTGCGAGCCTACCGGGTGGACGGCGACGGATACCCGACATTGCAGACGCACGAGATCGATCTACGGCCCGGAAAGCGATTCCGTTTCTCCGATGGGGCGTTCGAGGCCCTGCCGTCCGCACATAGTCGAGAGACGGCTGCCCTCCGCTTCGGCTCGGAAGCAGGCGCTGTGTGCTACTCCTCGGACACGCGGCCGTCCGACGAGGTTGCCCGTTTGGCGACGAAGGTCGATGTCTTGCTGCACGACTGCGGCGGTCCGCACCGAAGCAGGGAAGGCTTCTCGAAGGGGCACTCGAGCGCACTGGAGGCGGCGGAGGTGGCCTCGAGGGCGGGCGTCCGGCGCCTCGTGCTAATGCACCTGGGCGCACGGAGCGATGAGGAGCTCGAGGCGTGCCTTGGGGAGGCGCAGGCCGCCTTCGTGGGACCGGTCTCGCTGGCGCGGGATGGCGCCACGTGGATGATCCCTCCCGGTCCCGGAGAAGCCCGGCAGACGGTCGAGAAGGTGCGGCCGTGAGCACGATGGGCACCGAACAGGTGCAGGCGGCGTATTCGCGCTGGTCCAAAGTCTACGACTGGACGTTCGGACCGCTGCTTTCGGGCGCCCGCCGTCGTGCCGTGGCGATGCTCGACCTGCAGCCGGGCGACAGCGTCCTGGAGGTGGGCGTCGGCACGGGGCTGTCCCTTTTTCTCGTCCCGGAGGGATGCCGCTTCACCGGGGTTGATTTCTCCCGCGCGATGCTCGAGAAAGCGCTGCCGCGCCTGCACGACAGCCGCCTGCGCTGCGAGGCCGCGCTGGTGGAAGCCGACGGGTCGCGCTTGCCGTTCGCCGACGCGACGTTCGACGCCGCCATCGCTCCGTTCGTGGTGTCGGCCGCACCGCATCCCGTGGCGCTATTGCACGACATGAGCCGTGTATGCCGGCCCGGTGCGAAGCTGATCGTGCTCAACCACTTCTCCCCCCGCAATCCTCTGCTCGCGGCGATCGAGCGTGGTCTGTCGAAGGTGACCGCCGCGACTCTGGGCTTTCACGCCGATTTTCCCCTCGAGCCCCTTTTCGACCGGGCGCAGATCCGGGTCGAGGACGTTCGCCGGGTGACGCCGGTCGGCAGCTGGTACGCGGTCACCTTCAGGCGGGGTAACGAATGACTCGAATCGAATTGGACGGCCGGGTTGCCCTGGTGACCGGCGCTTCGCGTGGCATCGGTCGGTCCATTGCTCTCGGATTGGCGCAGGCCGGGGCGGCGGTGGCGGTGCACTACCGCAGCCGCCGGGACGCCGCCGCCGAGGTCGTCGAGAGGATCGAATCGACACAGGGAGAGGCCCTCGCCGTGGGTGGCGACGTGGCCGACGCCGCGCACGTCGAGGCGATCGTCTCGGCGTGCATCGAGCGCTGGGGCCGTCTCGATATCCTCGTGTGCAATGCGGGCATCTGGAAAGCCGCTCCGATCGAGTCGATGTCGGAGACGGACTGGGACGAGATGATCGACGTGAACCTGAAGGGGATGTACCTGGTAACGCGAGCCGCCCTTCCGCACCTCCGTGAGTCCGCTTCCGGCGCGATCGTGAACATCTCGTCGACCGCCGGGCAACGGGGCGAGGCGGGCCACGGACACTACGCGGCGTCGAAGGGCGGCATGATCTCGTGGACGAAGTCGCTGGCGCCCGAGCTGGCCGGCGACGGGATCCGCGTCAACTGCGTCGCGCCCGGTTGGGTGCGTACGGACATGGCCGCGGACGCCCTGGCGGCAGAGGGGCCGGCGATTACCGCGGGGATACCTTTGGGGAGGGCAGGGGAGCCGGAAGAGATCGCTGCCGTCGTCTGTTTCGTGGCCAGCGACCTGGCCTCGTACATGACGGGAGAGGTGGTCAACGTGAACGGCGGCAACGTGCTTTGCGGATGAGCGGCGACGAAACGCACGGTCCCGACGCGGGGGCGGCGAGCGGCGGCCAAGGTTCTGTCTCACTACTTCCCTGGGCGGTCATCCCCGCAGCGGGAAGCGGCACGCGGATGCGCCCGGCAACCGATGTCGTCCCGAAGGTTCTTCTGCCGATCGGATTGCGCCCGATGCTCGATTGGGCCCTCGAGGAAGCGCACCAAGCGCGGGTCGCCGGCGTCATCGTGGTGGTTTCTCCCCGGGAGCCTCGTGTGCGTGAGCACGTGGAGCGGCGGGCCGCCGACCCTGGATGGCCCGATGGCGTGTCGTTGCAGGTGGTTGAGCAGCCGGAACCGCTCGGCCTCGGCGACGCGCTCGTGCGTTGTCGGCCGGTGACAGGGGACGACCCGTTCGGTGTCGTCGTGCCCGACAACTGGTTCGACGGCGGTCCGCCGGCGCTGGCGCAGGTGGCGGAAACTCGGCGCATCACCGGCCTGGACGCGATCGGCCTCATCGAAGTGAAGCCGGAAAACGCGGGACAGCTCGGCAATGTCGGGCGGGTCCGGCTCGAGCAGCTGACGCCACGGGACTTTCGTATCGTCGAGTTGGGCGACAAACGGCCGGGGACGTTCCGTGTCGAAGGCGACCAGCCCGTGCTCCGGGGGTGCGCCCGCTATGCCCTCGGCCCTGGCTTCTACGATGCGCTCGAAGCCACGGGACCACCGGAGGAAGGCGAATGGGACGATGTCCCTGCGTTCCAGCGGCTGGTCAAGACGGGCGGACTCGCGGGGCGGGCGTTACAGGGGTTGCACTTCGACGTCGGCCAGCCTCTGGGCTACCTCGCGGCGATGAGCCACCTGTACGCCAAGCTCAGCGGTAACGGCGCATGACGCCGATGACGACCCCCTGGATGCGAACGTCATCTTCCGGCAGCACGATCGGCTCCACGGTGGGATTCGCGGGTTGTAGGCGGATGCGCTCGCCGATGCGGTAGAACTTCTTCATCGTCACCTCCTCGCCACGCAGCAGGGCGACGACGGTTTCACCGTTCTCGGCTGTGGTCCGATCTTCGACGATAACGTAGTCGCCATCGCGGATCTGCTCGTCGATCATCGAGCTCCCGCGGACGCGCAGAACATAGGTCGGCTTGCGGCCGACGAAATCCGGCGGGACGTTGACGGTTTCGGCCTCGGCGACGGCCTCGATCGGCCGACCGGCGGCCACCTGCCCGAGGAGGGGAAGCTCGACCGTTCGAACGGGTTCGGGGTCGACAAGCTGGATACCTCGCCCCTGGTGCGGGGCCTTGCGCACGTACCCCTTCTGCACCAGCTGCTCGACGTGTTTGTACACGGTCGCCGGGGAGGAGAGGCCGAAGCGGGCGCCGATTTCCTGCAGCGTCGGGGCATAGCCTTGACGCTCGACGTGCTCGCGAACGAAGTCGAGGATTTCCTTTTGCCGCTTGGTCAGATACATGCTGCGCCGGGTGAAGATGGATCGACAGGAGGCAAAAGTAACACGAATCACGACGCCGGGCATTGTGATACGTTGACCGGATGGTTTGGATCGCGCTCGACCTCGGCAGCCGGCGCATCGGGGTCGCGATAACCGACGCCGGCGGCATGATCGCGCAGCCCCACACGACCCTGGAAGCGCGCGGCTTCGGCTCCCTCCCCATGGAGGAGATCCGGCGCCTGGTCGCCGAGCGCAACGTCGGTGGAATCGTCGTCGGCCTCCCGCGCCGCCTGGACGGTTCGCACGGGGCGGAGGCGAACGCGGCGGAGGAGGCGGCGGAGCGGCTGCGGCGCGAGCTCGACGTGCGCGTCGAGCTGTGGGACGAGCGTCTCAGCAGCGCGCAGGCAGAGCGGATGCTGATCGACGCGGGCGTGAAGCGGCGCAGGCGCAAGGGGGCGACGGACCGGGTGGCCGCGGCGTTGATCCTGCAAGGATTTCTCGCAGCCAACCCGGGCAATGGAGGGGCGACAGCATGAGCCTTCGACGCCTCCTGACCCCGCTGATTCTGCTGGTTGTCGTCCTTTACCTGTCTTTCCGGGTGCTCCTCGGAGCCGGAGTCGCGGCGCTCGAGACCCCGTTCGATGGCAACGATGGCAACCCGGTTGTGGTGTCCATCCCGGCGGGGGCGACAGCTGGAAGCGTCGCGACACTGCTTGCCGACAACGGAGTCGTTCGCAGCGCCCGCGAGCTGCGGTGGTGGCTGCGCCTCAGTGGGTTGCAGGGCAGTATCCACACCGGGCGCTATCGCTTCGAAGGCCCGGCATCGCTGCGCCAGGTCGCCGAGGTGATCACGGAGGGAAAGGTGCTGCTCGCTTCCGTGACGGTTCTCGAAGGGGCGACGCGCTGGCAAGTGGCCGACGCCCTCGCGGCCGCCGGGTTCGGGGCCCGAGACGAAGCTTGGCAGGCCACGGGAGACGTTTCGCTCGTTGCCGACATCGACCCCGACGCCTCCGACCTGGAAGGCTATTTGTTCCCCGACACGTATTTCGCACCGGAGGGCGCCGGCGCCGCCGACATCGTCGCGATGATGGTCGATCAGTTTCGCGAGGTGTGGAACGAGGAACGCTCTGCGGCGGCAGCGGAGGCCGGCTTCAGCCCGCGGGAGATCATCACGATCGCATCGCTGATCGAAGCCGAGACCGGCCGGGTGGACGAGCGCGCCCTGGTGTCGGGCGTCTACCACAACCGCCTACGCATCGGGATGCTGCTGCAGTGCGATCCGACGCTGCTGTACGCCCTCTACCTGGACGGCCGCACCGATCGGAACATTCGCCGGGCCGACTTCGACAACCCGTCGCCGTACAACACCTATCGGGTCGGCGGCTTGCCGCCGGGCCCGATCGCAAACCCGGGCGAGGCCAGCATTGCGGCCGCGCTGGCGCCGGCGGAGACCGAGTTTCTTTACTTCGTCGGCCGCAACGACGGCTCGCACGCCTTCGCGCGGACTCTGCGAGAGCACAACAACAACGTGAATCGGTACCAGCGCTCGCGCTAACGAGCCCGGGTGAAGGTGTGCACGGTCTCGCGAGGGGGACGTCGTGATCCGGAATCGGCCGCCGGACGGCGCTGAGCGGCGTGCGGTTGTACACTGTGCCGTCTTCCTTTTCGCCCACGAGCAGGTCTCATGAGCCGGCTACGCGATGACATCGAATTGAGCGCCGACGCCGCTGCGGGATACCGCTTCGCCGTCGTCGTCAGCCGGTTCAACGCGGACGTCACCGGAGCACTACTCGACGGGGCGCGCGAAACGTTCCTCGGGCACGGGGCAAGCGACGAGACGGTTCAGGTCCACCAGGTCCCGGGGGCCTTCGAGCTGCCGATGACGGCGGCGCGGCTGGCAGACGGCCGCGTAGACGGGATCGTTTGTCTGGGCGCCCTGATCCGGGGCGAGACGCCCCATTTCGACTATCTTGGCTCGGCGGTTGCCCGGGGACTCGCCGACGTGTCGGTGCGATCCGGTATTCCGGTTATCTTCGGCGTCCTGACCTGTGATTCGCGAGAGCAAGCCCTGGACCGCGCCGGAGGCGAATGCGGAAACAAGGGTGCCGAGGCGGCCATTGCCGCCATCGAGATGGTCAACCTGTTCGCCGAGATCTCGAGAGGAGGGGCAGTCGATGGGCACGCGACACAAGGCGCGTGAGGCAGCCATCCAGTGCCTCTTCCAGTGGGATGTTACCGACGCCGAGCCGGAAGAGATCCTGCAGGGCTACTGGGAGAGCCATGGGCCGCCCGATCTGGCGCTGAAGCGCTTCGCGGAGGCCTTGTTTCGCGGGACGGTCGCGCATATTGCGGATATCGACGCTATGATCTCGGCGCGCGCGGAGCACTGGCGCCTGGATCGGCTCGGCAGGGTCGAGAAGAGCGTTCTCCGCCTCGGGGCCTACGAGTTGACGTACGAACCCGAGACGCCGCCGGCCGTCGTCATCGACGAGGCGATGGAATTGTGCAAGCGCTTCAGCGGCCCCGAGGCGGGGCCCTTCGTCAACGGGATTCTCGACGCAATCAAGCACAGCGTCGGCGAACGCAGTGGGGCGGTAGAGCCGTGAAGTACGATCCGAGCGCCATCGAGCCGAAATGGCAGAAACGCTGGGCGCGCGATCGCGTCTTTCACACCGACGAGCATGCCGAGGGCGAGAAATACTACTGCCTGGAAATGTTGCCGTACCCTTCCGGACGCTTGCACATGGGGCACGTCCGCAACTACGCCATCGGCGACGTCGTCACCCGTTTCCGCCGCCTGCGCGGCTTCAACGTCCTGCACCCCATGGGATGGGACTCCTTCGGGATGCCGGCGGAGAACGCCGCCATTCAGCGCGGCGTTCACCCGGTAGCGTGGACGCGGCAGAACATCTCGGCGATGCGGGCTCAGCTGAAGACCTTGGGCTTCGCCTACGACTGGGATCGCGAGATCGCCAGCCACACGCCGGAGTACTACCACTGGAATCAGTGGCTCTTCCTCCGCTTTCTGGAGCGCGATCTCGCCTATCGCAAAGACGCCCTGGTGAACTGGTGTCCGTCGTGCGAGACGGTTCTGGCCAACGAGCAGGTCGAAGACGGTCTGTGCTGGCGATGTGACTCGGTCGTTGAAGAGCGCCACCTGTCGCAGTGGTTTTTCCGCATCACCGAATACGTCGAAGAGTTGCTTGCGGACGTGGAAAGCCTCGAAGGGTGGCCGGATCGTGTCCGCTCGATGCAACGGAACTGGATCGGCCGCAGCACCGGGGCACGTGTCACGTTCTCGGTTGCGAGCGGCGACGCGGCCGGCAGCGACGAGTTGGACGAGACAGAAGGCGATGGCGATGGTGGGGGCAACGGCGCCGGAGATCGATCCGGAGCTCCTCTGGAGGTCTTCACAACCCGGATCGACACCATATTCGGCGCCACGTTCATGGTGCTGGCCCCCGAGCATCCGCTGGCTCGGAGCTGGTACGAGGAGGGGCCGGGCCCCGATTCGGACATGGACGCCGCCGCGTTTGCAGCCCGGATCGACGCGCTGGAGAAGATGAACCGAAGGCAGCGGCCGGGCGAAGAGGGCGAGAAGGAAGGCGTGTTCACCGGCCACTACGCGGTCAATCCGTTCAACGGCGAGCGGCTGCCCATCTGGATCGCCAACTTCGTTCTGATGGACTACGGCACCGGAGCAATCATGGCGGTACCGGCCCACGACGAGCGCGACTTCGAGTTCGCCCGCAAATACGGCCTGCCGATCCGCCCGGTGATCGCGCCCGCAGACGGCGAGCAACCCGCCGAGATGGAACAAGCCGCGCCGATCTACGGCGTTCTGATGGCCAACTGCGGCGCATACGCGGGCATGAGCTCGGCCGATGCGCAGAGCAAGATGGTTGCGGACGCGGATTCCGGTGGTTTCGGTGCGGCAGCAGTCGACTACAAGATCAAGGACTGGGGCGTATCACGCCAGCGCTACTGGGGAACGCCGATCCCGGTGATCCACTGTGAGTCATGCGGCGTCGTCCCGGTACCGTACGAAGATCTTCCGGTCGTCCTGCCGGAAGAAGTGGAGCTCTCGGGCGAGGGGGGCTCGCCGTTGGGGAAGGTGGAGTCGTTCGTCAACGTCGAGTGTCCGACGTGCGGTGGGCCGGGGCGGCGCGAGACCGACACGATGGACACGTTCGTCGATTCCTCCTGGTATTACCTGCGCTACCTGTCCCCGGACCACGCCGACGCGCCGTTCGCGCGCGCGGCGGCCGATTACTGGCTCCCGGTCGACATCTACATCGGCGGAATCACCCATGCCGTCCTTCACCTGCTCTACTTCCGTTTCTTCTGCAAGGCGATGGCGGACATGGAGCTGCTCGACGTGCGTGAGCCGGTGGATCGATTGCTGACCCAGGGAATGGTGCTGATGGGCGGCTCGGCGATGTCGAAGTCACGCGGCAACGTCGTCGACCCCGAAGCGATGGTGAATCGCTACGGCGCGGACGCGACGCGCATCTTCGTCCTTTTCGCGGCCCCGCCGGAGCGCGACTTCGAATGGGACGAGGGTGGCATCGAGGGCTGCGCCCGCTTTCTCAGCCGGGCCTGGACGATCGTCGAGCAATCGCGCCTGGCACTCGAAGGGGTTGGCACGAGCGGGAACGTCGAAGGTCTCCCGGATGCTCTGGCGCGGTTGCGCCGCAAGGCGCACGATACGACCCGCAGGGTAACCGAGGAGATCGACCAGCGATTGCATTTCAACACCGCGGTCGCGGCGATGATGGAGCTGCTCAACGACTGCTACGCGGCCATCGCAGAGATTCCCGCGGCAGAAGCCGGGGAACACGCCTGGGTGTATCGCGATACTTTCGAGCGATTGGTGACGCTGCTGTCGGCGTTCGCCCCGCACATCAGCGAGGAGCTCTGGAAAATGTTGGGGCACCGTGGCTACGTGCTCGACCATCGCTGGCCGGACTATGATGCCGCCGTGCTGCGGCGAGAAACCGTGCGTATCGCGGTTCAGGTGGATGGTAAGGTGCGCGGGACGGTCGAGGTGCCTGCAGACCTCGATGACAAGGAAGCCCTGATCGAGGCGGCTGCGAGCGAAGAGAACGTCGCCCGGCATCTGGAGGGCAAGGACGTGGTTCGAAGCGTCGTCGTTCCCGGAAAGATCATCAGTCTGATCACCTCATGAGCAGCCGTAGGCCTTTTCTCCGAGCTCTTTTCGTGCTCCCCGTCCTCCTCGTGCTGCAAGGTTGCGGATACGCCCTGGTGGGCACCGGGTCCTTCCTCCCGGAGTACATCCGGACGGTGGCGATACCGACGTTCGAGAACGACACGCCGCGCTTCGAGGTCGAGGTGCGAATTACCGATGCGGTCACCCGCGAGTTCATCTCACGGGGTGACTTCAGTGTCATCGCCGACCCGGATGCGGCGGACGCCGAGCTCACCGGCACCATTACCAGCTTCATCGTCACGCCGATCGGCATCGGTGCGGAGGAGCAGGCAACCAACTTTCTGGTGCAGATTCGCGCCCAGGTGAACTTCCGAGACCTCGTCCAGAACCGCGTTCTGTACTCGAACAACGCCTTTCTCTTTCGCCAGCAGTTCGAGCTCGAGTCGGACCCGACGGCCTTCTTCGACGTCAGCAACGTCGCCGTAGACGAGATCGCCCTCGAGTTCGCCCGCTCCGTCGTCGCGAGCATTCTCGAGGGCTTCTGACGTGGCGCGCCGGCGTTCGTCGCGCAGCAGTGGGATGACCGTCGCGCAACTGGCCCGCGCCTTGGAGCGACAGACGATTGCACCCGTATACCTCGTCGTCGGCGAAGAAGACTATCTGCGGCGCCGCGCTGTCGACGCGATACTCCAGGCCGTCGCCGGAGACGAGGACCCGGACATGACGGTCCTCCGGCTCGACGGCGCCGCCACACCGCTGTCGACCGTCATCGACGAGGCGCGCTCGCTACCGCTCTTCCTGGCCGCCCAGGACGGCCCCGTGCGCGTCGTTCTGGTGAGCGGGTTCGAGCCCCCGTCCGGCTCCGACGGCGGCTTGCTGGAGGAATACCTGGCCGATCCGGTGGCGGCCACCTGCCTGGTGTTCGAAGCTCGCAAGTTGGATGCGCGCCGAGCGGCGTCGAAATCGCTCAACACGCACGCCGCCAAGGTTCAGTGTGATCCGCCGGAACGGGAGGCGGACGTGCGACGCTGGATCGAAAGCTCGGCCTCGGCTCGAGGATTCGAGATCGCGCCGGACGCCGTTGCCTATCTGCTCGAAATGGTGGGGCTCGATTTGCAGCAATTGCATCAGGAGCTCGACAAGGTGGAGCTGTTCGCCGCCGGAGCCGGACGTCTCGAAGCAAGGGACCTCGAGCAGCTCCTGGGGCGGAGCCGCGAGCACTCGGTGTTCGAGCTTACCGACGCTTTGATCGCGGGAAGGCCGGCCGCGGCGCTGCGGGTGCTCAACCGCCTGCTGGATGACGGCGAGGAACCGGTGAGGATCCTGGCGATGGTCAGCTGGGTCATTCGCCAGTTGATCACGGCGAGGGACCTGGCCGGTCGAGGCTGTCCGGAGAGGGAATTGCTGCAGCAACTCGGCGGGCGCTGGGATCAGCGCAGGCAGATCCTACGCAAGGCCGCGCCCGCGGACCTTCCAGCGCTGGAGTCCCTTCTCGTCGCCTGCTCGCGTTCGGACGGCGCGGTCAAGATGCAGCGCGGAGCCGGCAGTCGCGGCACGCTGGAACGCCTGTGTCGACGTGTCTGCGCCGCATGAGCGGCGGGGGCGGAGCGAGAAGGACTCAGGCCGCGCTGGCTTGCTGGATACGGCGCGCCAGGCGCGACTTGGTACGCGCGGCGGCGTTGCGATGAATCACGCCGAGGCGGGCGGTACGGTCGATCAGACCTTGCGTCTTGACCCATTGCGCCCGGATGGCGTCCTGGTCGCCCGCGGCAATCGCTTCGTGCAACCGTCGGATCGAAGTCCGCAGGGTCGAGCGACGCATTCGATTGCGGGCGTTGCGCCGCTCGTTCTGGCGCATTCGCTTCTTGGCAGACTTGATAATCGGCATTTTTGATAGGCTCCGTTGACGACAGAAGAGAAGAATAGGACGGTCCCCGAACCCGGTCAATCCGCCGGTGCTGCGGCGGAAAAGGCGCGTGTCTTGCGCTCGGTGGGAGCCGTCGCCGCAATCACGTTGGTATCGCGCATTGCGGGGTACGGTCGGGATATCGTGGCGACCTACTTCTTCGGCACGGGCCTATACGCCGACGCCTTCGTGGCCGCTTTTCGACTGCCGAATATTCTACGACGCCTGGTGGGCGAAGGAAACGTCTCGGCGGCATTCGTCCCGGTTTTCGAACACGAGGCGGCGGAGCGGCCAGAGGAGGACCTGTGGAGGCTCGCCGATACCTTCCACCTGGTGATCGCGGCGTTGGCGACCGTGCTCACCGTGCTGGGCATCCTGGCGGCCCCGCTGCTGGTTCGCTGGGTGCTGTTGCCCGGAAACCGGGACGCCTGGGTGATCGCTACCCGCCTGGCCTGGATCACCTTCCCGTACCTGATCTTCATTTCGGCGGCGGCGGCGCTAATGGCGGTCTTGAACGCCCGCGATCGTTTCGCCGCCGCCGCCTTCACACCGGTTCTCTACAACCTCACCTTGATCGGCTCCGTCGTGTTCATGGCCAGGAGCGAGGCGCCGATCTACGTGTGGGCGATCGCGGCGGTCGTCGGGGGCCTCGTGCAGTGGCTTTCCCTCGTACCGCACGCGTGGTCGCTCGGCATGCGGTTTCGTCCCGGGGTGGCGCTGTCGGATCCCGCTTTGCGGCGTATTGGCAGCCTCATGGTTCCGGGTCTTTTCGGCGTCGGAATCACCCAGGTCAACGTGCTGGTGGGGCAGTCCTTGGCGAGCTTCCTCGGGATGGGGAGCATCGCCAGCCTGTTCTATGCCGTGCGCGTCACCGAGCTTCCCCTGGGTGTCTTCGCCGTCGCCATCGCAACGGTCGTGTTGCCCTTGATGTCACGGCAGGCTGCCCGCGGCGAGGCGGACGAGATGCTCGCCACGTTGAACTTCGCCCTGCGCCAGGTCGGGTTCATCGTCCTCCCGGCGACCGTCGGCCTGATCCTGATGCGCCGGGAGATCGTCTCGGTCCTCTTCGAGAGGGGTGCGTTTGACGCGGATTCGACTTTGCGGACGGCTTCGGCATTGGCCGCGTACGGGGTAGGGCTCATCGCCTTCGCCGGCGTCAGGGTCGTCGCCCCCGGATTCTATGCGCTGCGGAACACCCGCACGCCCGTGGTGATTGCCGCGGTCGCGATGGTGGTGAATCTCGTCGGCTGTCTACTGCTCATCCCGGTCCTCGATCACGCCGGGATCGCCCTGGCGAGCTCCATCGCGGCCTACGTGAACGTCGGGTTGCTCGTCTTCCTTCTTCGCCGTCGTGCCGGGCCGCTGGGAGGAAGAATGCTCCTGGCGAGCGGCTTGCGGGTCGGGGCGTCTTCGCTGGCGATGGGCGCCGTGGTGTACCTGGCGAGGTCGGCGTGGTTTCCGGAGTCGGGCGCGTTCCTGCCGCGGGCCGCAGCGCTGGCCGCCCTGATCGCTCTCGGCCTCATGACATACCTTGGGGCCACCGTGTTGCTGCGGGCGCCGGAGTTGGGTGAGTTGCGCAGGATGCGATCGGGCAGGGCGCTGTGATCTGCGTTGTGCAGCGTGTCAGCTCCGCCGCCGTCGACGTCAGCGGCGAAACGGTCGCTGCCATCGAAGGGGGCCTCCTCGTGTTGATCGCGGTCGTGGCGGGAGACGGCGAGGCCGATCTGGCGTACGTCGCCGACAAGTTGCGACACCTGCGGATCTTCGCCGACGAGGCGGGGCGCATGAACCTCTCGGTCGCCGACGTGGAGGGCGATATCTTGCTGGTGTCCCAGTTCACACTGGCCGCTGACACGCGGCGAGGCCGCCGGCCCTCGTTCTCGCGGGCCGCGGATTCCGACCTCGCCCGACGGGCGATCGACGGGCTGGCTGCTGAGCTGCGCCGGAACGACCTGCGTGTGGAGACCGGCACATTCGGCGCACACATGCAGGTACGCTCGAGCAATGACGGGCCGGTGACGGTGATCATCGACTCCGAAAGCGCTCCTCAGCGCGAAGGCACAAGCTCATGAGCGGCGGGCCCGAGAGCGGCTACGGTGGCTGGCTGACGGATTTCTGCGAACACCTGCGAGCGGAACGGGGTCTCTCGTCAAAGACGGTGGCCGCCTACGCCGGTGATTTGCGGGCGTTCGAGAAGTGGATGGGAGGCCGCGAACGATCCGCCCTGTCGGCTGCGCCCGCCGATGTGCGGGACTTCCTCGCTTTCCGACGCGACGACGGGTTGAGCGAGCGTTCCGTGGCCCGAGGACTCTCCGCGTTGCGCGGGTTCTATCGATTTTGTCTGGCGGCGGGGCGGATCGACGAGGATCCCACCGAGTTGGTGAAGGCGAAGGAGCTCCCGCGGCGGTTGCCCAAAGCCTTGAGCCGGGCGGAAGTCGTGGCAATCCTCGAGCAGCCGGACACCGAGAAACCCGCCGGTCTGCGCGACCGTGCCATGTTGGAGGTGGCGTACGGCAGCGGCCTGCGGGTTTCGGAGCTGGTGGCGTTGCAGCTCAACGACCTCGAGCTGGAGGAGGGTTTCATCCGTTGCCGGGGCAAGGGTGGCAAGGAGAGGCTGGTTCCGCTCGGTGGCGAGGCGCGTCGCTGGGTCGAGGCATACCTCGGCCGCTCGCGCCCGCGGTACTGCAGGCGACACCAGGAGGCATTCCTCTTTCTCACCCAGCAGGGAGCGCCGATGACCCGGCAGTGGTTCGGGAAGGTCCTGAAGAAGTACGCCCAGCACGCGGGGGTATCGGAGGAGAAGGTAAGCCCGCACGTGCTGCGCCACTCGTTCGCGACCCACCTGCTGGAGGGGGATGCCGACTTGCGAGCGGTGCAGGCGATGCTCGGCCATGCCCGTATCGCCACGACCGAGGTCTACACTCACGTCGACCGCAGCCGCTTGCGGCGGGTGTACGATCGCTACCATCCGCGAGCGTGAATCCGAGTGACCGAAGACCTGCTGGGCAAGCTGGACACCGATCAGCGCGAGCTGCTCCTGTCGTGCGGCCGTTTCGCCGCGGCACGCGGGGCCGGTGCGTTTCTCGTCGGCGGATCCGTGCGCGACCTTGTTCTGGGGCGGCCCCACGACGACCTCGACGTCGTCGTCGAGGGAGACGGGCTGGGTGTAGCGCAAGACCTGGCGCGATCGATGAGCGGAGAGCTCACGAGGCACCACGCCTTCCAGACCGCGATGGTAACGACGCTGGGCGGCCTTCGGGTCGATGTCGCCACGGCCCGTAGCGAGCGTTACCCGCGCCCCGGCCAGCTTCCTCAGGTCGTACCCGGTTCCCTGCGTGACGATCTCGAGCGCCGCGACTTCACCATCAACACCATGGCGGTCGCGCTCGGGAACGACCGTCCCGGCACGTTTCTCGATCCGCTCGGCGGGCTCCGCGACCTTCACGCGGGCCGGATTCGCGTCATGCATTCGCGCTCGTTCGCCGACGATCCGACGCGTGTGCTACGTGCCCTGAGGTTCGCCCTACGCTTCGGCTACGACATCGATTCGGATACGCACGGCTGGCTGCGGGAGGCCGTATCCGGCGGCTATCTGGTCGACGTATCCGGCGATCGCGTGCGTAAGGAGATTCGATTGAGCTTCTCGGAGGCGCCGGTGGCGGGGCCCCTGCGGCTGCAGGACGAAGGCGTTCTCCAGGAAGTACACCGCGGCCTGCGGGCCGACGCGGACACGCTCGCCGCCCTGGAGGATGCCCTCGGCAGATATAAGGAGGTTTTGGGAGCAAAGGCCGAAGCCCGAGACAGGAGTGGAGAAGCCCCCGGCGCGGTCGCGACGAGGGAAGCCGATCTGCAGCCCTGGTTGATGCGCCTGGCCGCCTGCGCGTTCGGGCTGTCGCCCCAAGCTCGCTGGGAGCTGGTTCGCCGATTGCGTCTCAGCCGGGAGGAGCGCGTGCCCGTGATCGAGGGTGGGGCCGCTTGGCGCTCGGCCGTGCAAGCGTGGGGAGCGGATGCCGGGGGCGCAGCCGCAGTTGCCGAGGGGGCCGATGCGGCCGCCGGAGGAGCGGATCCAGGTGCCGAGGGAGAGGGACTTGCGGCCAGCGATGTCGAGCGCGCCCTACGCCCGCTGGCTGCCGAGACGTTGGTGGTGGGGGCGGCGGCAACGGCAGGATCGCGGTTGGCACGGGATGTCTGGCTCTACCTCCGGAAGCTGCGCTATGTGCGGCCGCATCTCGCCGGCGCGGACCTCATCAAGCTCGGTGTGACGGAAGGTCCCCAGCTCGGCCGATTCCTGGACGCACTGCGCGCCGCACGCCTCGACGGAGAAGCGGAAACGGCCGCCGACGAGCGCCGATTGGTGCAGGCCTGGTTGGCCGAAAACCCGCGCTGACAGCGGATTTGCGCCGGATGAATCCGATTGACGAGGCGGGGGGTGCATGTTAGGTTCGCATGGTCCTTTCCCTTGCGCGCCTACCTCTCGTGCGCGCCCTTTTTATCCTTTTCGAGCGCTCAGATCATGGCCAATCAAGGTACGCATCTTCTTACGTCGGAATCGGTGACCGAGGGCCATCCCGACAAGATCTCCGATCAGATTTCCGACTCGGTTCTCGATGCCGTGATGGAAGTCGATCCCATGGGTCGCGTGGCCTGCGAGACGCTGGTCACGACGGGCCTCGCGATCGTCGCGGGTGAGATCACCACGACAGCGACCCTGGACGTCCCTCGGATCGTGCGCCGGGCGATCACCGAGATCGGCTACACGCGAGCGAAATACGGCTTCGACAGCGAGACCTGCGCCGTGATGACGACGCTCGACGAGCAGTCCCCGGACATCGCCCAGGGCGTCGATCCCGGCGGTGCCGGTGACCAGGGGCTCATGTACGGCTACGCCTGCATCGAGACGCCCGAGCTCATGCCGCTACCGATCATGCTGGCCCACAAGCTGAGCCGGCGACTGGCGAAGATCCGCAAGGACGGCGTCGTCGACTACCTGCGGCCGGACGGAAAGTCCCAGGTCACGGTGGAGTACGAGGGCCACACGCCGAAGTCGGTCAACGCCGTCGTCATCTCGACCCAGCACGGACCGGACGTGGCCGCAGAGGACCTGCGGCGCGAGATGATCGATCACGTCATCAACCCGATCATCAGCGAAGAGCTGCGAGCCGACGACATCGTCTACCACGTCAATCCCACCGGCAGGTTCGTTACCGGCGGGCCGCAGGGCGATGCCGGGCTCACCGGCCGCAAGATCATCGTCGACACCTACGGTGGCGTCGGCGGCCACGGGGGTGGCGCCTTCTCGGGCAAGGACTGCACGAAGGTCGATCGCACGGCATGCTACATGGCCCGCCACGTAGCCAAGAACCTGGTCGCCGCAGGCGCTGCCGAGCGGCTGACGCTGCAGGTCGCCTATGCCATCGGCGTTGCGGAGCCCGTCTCCATCATGGTGGATACGTTCGGCACCGGCCGGGTTAGCGATGAGCGCATCACCGAGGTCGTCCGGGACGTGTTCGACATGACACCGAAGGGCATGATCGAGTACCTCGACCTGCGGCGCCCGATCTACCGGCAGACTGCGGCCTACGGGCACTTCGGCCGCGAGGAGCCGGGATTCACCTGGGAGGAGCTCGGCGCCGCGGCACAGCTGCATAGCGACCTGGGCTTGGCGGAAGCCGACGTTCCCGAGGCCGTTCGCAGCCGCGTGCTGACACCAGCGGGCTGATTGCCTCGGTCTTCAGGGTGCTGACACCGGCGGACTGACCGCCCCGGTCCTTTGCCTTCCTGGAAGCGCGGTCGGCTGACCGCTTACGGGTCAGGTGCGCAATCCGACCGTGATGTAGCCCGCGAGCGCCAGGAAGAGCAGGTGCGGCGCCCATGCGGCGATCGCCGGAGGCAGGATCTCGGCCGCGCCGACGGCGCGGAAGAAGACGAACGCCAGCCAGAAGAGCACCGTCAAGCCGAGCGCCAGCGCCACACCAGTTAGTGTTCCTTGCCGGCCCATGCGGAAGCCGAAGGGAATTCCGACCAGCGCCAGGACGAAGACGATCGCCGGGAAGGCGAACTTCTGCTGCAGATCGATCTTGTACTTGCTGGCGTCGAAGCCACGGGTCTCGAGGCTGTCGATGTGCTCGCGCAGCTCACCCGCGCTCATCTGCTCGGGCAGCCGCTGCTCGGTGCCGAAGTAAGCCGGCTCCTCTTCGAAGGAGAGCTCGCCCGTCGGCATCCGCATGAGCTGCGGCGTCATGATGCTGCCGTCTTCGCCGTAGATATAGTGTCGCCTCCAGCTATCGGTGGCCTGCCAGCGGCCGTCCTCGTAGACCGCCCTGGTGGCGTAGTCCACTCGCGAGAGGCGCCAGGCGTCGGTGTCGAGGTAGTAGACGCGAAGGCCCTGGAAGGTGCGGGTGTCGGGGTCGTAGTCGGCGTAGTTGAAGATGTGGTCGCCCTGGCCGCGGGCCCAGTGTCCGCCGGCTGGTCGGACGGAAAACGGCGTGCTGCCGAGGTTGAGCGACTGCTTCACCTCTGCAGCTCGCTGGTTGGTGTACGGGACGATGTAGTCCGATACCGCGTACTGCACCAGGGTCAGCCCGACCGCCGGGATCAAGATCGGGGCGGCCAGGCGGAAAAGGCTCGTGCCGCCGGCGAGAACGGCGACGACCTCGTTGTGCTTGCTCATCAGGCTGAAGACGATCAGGACGGTGAGAATCGTCGCGATCGGCAGCGTCATGACGAAGATGAACGGCAGCTGGAACTTGAAGTACTCGAGATAAATCATTCGGCCGGCACCCGATGCGTACACGTCGTCGGAGATCTCGAAGTACTCGCCGATCAGCCAGACCACCGTCAGGCCGGCCAACGTCAACGCACCGATGCGCAGGAACTGCGAGAGTACGTAGACGTCGAGAATGCGCGGAAATCGTCGCCCCTGCAGGGCGCCGTAGATCGCCCCCTCGGCCGACGCGTTCTCCTTGCTCCCCCGTTCGGTCAGGCCGGTTTCGCCGCGTAGCTCGTGCCAGGTGTCCATGAGCTTGTCCCGAACGCGGTCGAAAAGGCGCAACGCGGAATCGGCGATGCCGAAGTCCTGCTCGGTAGCCTTCACCCACAGCAGCACGCCCGCGGCCAGGGCGATGACGATGTCGGCTGCCCAAACTCCCAGCCAGGCGGGCACGGCGCCTTCCTCGGCGAACTTCTCGCCGCCGTCGATGAACATGTAGTAGACGGTGATCACGCCGATTGCCACCAGGTAGCCGGTCGCCTTCGTCTGTCTCGTGGTCGAAACCCCCAGCGGCAGGGCGATCAGCGCCATGACCAAGCAGGCCACGGGTATGGCGAACTTCTTGTGGATCTCGACGGCGAAGCGCGCCGTCGGCTGGTTCGCCGCCTCACGGCTGGCGACCTCGGCGCGCAGCTCCGTGAGGTTCATCGTCCGCTCGTTCTTGGGGATCCGTCCGATGTCCACACCCCCCTGGCTGTCCAGGAGCTGCAGCTGCTCGGCGAACGACGTGACGGTTGATTCCTCCGGGGTCGCCCCGCCGTCGTAGATGTACCCGTCGGCGAGCGAGATCCAGGCTTCGCGCTGGGCGTTGCGGTATGTGGCGAGCGCCTCGTCCGCCATGATCACCTGGGGCGGGTTCTCGTCGGTACGCACTAGCAGCAGCCGCTCCCAGCGTTGCTCCGGTTGGGTCACATCATCGACGTACAAGGTGAAGTTGGGGAACTTCGTTTCGAAGACCCGGGGACGTACTTGGTTCGTCAGCGTGCGGGAGTTGAACAGTCGCCACTGGAGCTGACTGATGGCGTCGTTTCCCCAGGGGAGGATCGAAATACAGAGGTAGAGGTTGAGGAGAAAGGCGGCGAATCCCACCAGCAGTATGGGCAAGGAGAGCTGGTAGACGCTGACGCCACTGCTGCGCAGCGCGATGATCTCGGCGTCGGCGGACAACCGTCCGAAGGCGATGAGGCCGCCGACGAGCACGGCCATCGGGACCGTCAGGACGATCACGTGCGGCACGCTGTAGAGGAAAAGCGTGCCGACGTCGACGAAGCTCAGCCCGTCGCGAATGATCATCTCGGCGAACTGCAGGAGGGTGTTCATCAACATGAAGAAGGTGAACAATCCGAACCCCATCAACGTCGGAGCGGCGAGCTCGCGGAGCACGTAGATGACCAGGGTGGGGGAGGGCAGACGGAACGATCGCATCCGCCCTTCCGCCACCGCCTGGGCGCCGTTCACCTCGCCTCCCTGTAATGCCTGGCCAGTGCGTCCGGGGCGACGCCGCAGTAATAGAGCGCCCGCAGTACCCACATTTGAAGGATCGTGCGCACGGCGCCGCCGCGCTCCCAGCGCCGAGCCGAGGTGCGAACGGGCGGACGCAGCCGGACTGTGCGCCCGTGGCGTTTGAGCCGGCGGCTGAGGTCGATGTCCTCGAACAGGGCCATCGGCGCGAAGCCGCCGAGCGACTCGAAGGCGCTGCGGGACACGAATATCGCCTGGTCCCCGCTGGCCACTCCCGTCAGCCGGCTACGCAGCGAGATCATCCGTCCTACGATCCGCAGGAGGGGGCGGGTGGTATCGAGGGTGACGTCGAAGCTGCCACCGTCGGCGCCGTCTCGGATAGCCTTCCGCACCGCGTCGAGGGCGCTTTCGGGAAGCCGGGTATCGGCGTGCAGGAAGAGAAGGATGTCGCCGTTCGCCGCGGCGGCGCCGGCATTCATTTGCGCCGCGCGGCCCTGGGGCGCTCCGATCCAGCGCACACCGGAGGCCTGCAGCGCCTCGACGGTTCCGTCGTTGCTTCCGCCGTCGACGAAGAGGACGTCGGCGGCCAAAGATCGGGCATCCCGAAGCACGTTCGGCAAGGCGGCGAGCTCGTTGTAGACGGGGATGATGACGCTGACGGACACGATTCAACCCTATCAGTAGTACCATCGCCGCGTCATGTTCGACATTACCGTGCTGGGGAGCGGCGCCTCACTCCCCACCTTGCACCGTCAGACGACCTCCGTAGCGGTGCAACGCGAAGGCGATCTCTACCTGCTCGACTGCGGCGAAGGCATGCAGCTGCAATGGCGGCGCGCCGGACTCCGTTTCAGCAAGCTGCGGGCGATCTGTATCTCCCACCTGCACGGCGATCACGTCAACGGGCTGGTCGGCTTCCTTCAGACCCTCTCACTCGGCGGCCGCGAGCACGGTGTGGAGGTAATCGGCCCTCCGGGGATCAAAGGGCTCCTCGATGCTGCAAGACGGCACGTCGGTATGCGGCTGGCGTATCCGCTGACGGTGACCGAGAGCCGCGGAGGAACGGTACTTCGAGCCGATGGGCACGAGATCCGCTGTGCTCTGCTGGATCACGGCATCGACACCCTCGGCTACGCCATCGCGGAAGCGGAGAAGCCCGGTAGGTTCGACGTCGTCGAGGCGCAACGACTGGGTGTTCCGGAAGGCCCCTTGTTCGGGCGGTTGCAGCGAGGTGAGCCGGTCGTCCTGGAGGACGGAACGAAGGTCGAGCCGACACAGGTTCTGGGGGCGCCGCGCCCCGGGCGTACCGTTGCCTATTGCGTCGATACGAGGCCCTGCGACGCCGCTATCGAGCTTGCCCGGGGCGCAGACGTGTTCTTCTGCGATGCGACGTTTACCGAGGAGTTGACCCTCGAGGCACGGAAACGTGGCCACAGCACCGCGCGACAAGCGGCGCAGATGGCCACCGAAGCGGGTGTCGCCCGGCTCGTGCTCATCCATGTTTCAGCCCGCTACCATGACCCGCGTCCGTTGCTCGACGAGGCGGCGCTCGTTTTTCCCAAAGTACAGGTCGCCTCCGACCTGATGGAGCTACAGGTCTGACCATGACGACCCCCGACCGCCCGCAACGTCCGATGCGCCAATCCCTCGTCAGCATGACGGAGCTCGTCATGCCCAACGATACGAACCCGCACGGCACGCTCAGCGGGGGCCGGCTCATGCACTGGGTCGACATCGCCGGGGCGATGGCGGCGATGCGGCACGGCAGACGCAAGGTCGTCACCGTCGCCATGGACGAGGTGTCGTTCCACGAGCCGATCCCGGAGGGATTCATGGTGCTGCTGGCGGCCGTCGTGACGTGCGTCGGCCGTACTTCCATGGAGGTACGCGTCGAGGCGCACGGTGAAAACCCCGTGACCGGCGAGCTGTCGCACACGACGACGGCCCACCTGGTGTTCGTTGCGCTGGAGGACGGTGTTCCGGCGGAGGTTCCGGAGATCATCCCGGAGACCGACGAAGAGAAGGCGATCCACGCGCGCGCCCTGGCGCGGCGCGAACGGCGGCTGAAGACGCATCCGCGGGACTGACGCCGGGAACTGGTCACACCGGAGCTCTTCGGGGGCCCGGACGTGTTCGGTGGAACGGCCGCGCGTTTGGGCCCCCCCTGTTAGACTTCCCGCAGGGGCCTCCCCGAAAGTCCGCGACGCCCCGGAAACGATCCACGAGCATGCAGGAAGGTGTCTGTGCGCATTGCCGTTCTCATGAAAGCGGTCGTCGAACCCGAGTCGCGCATCGAGCTGGATGAGGCGGGTCGGGTCAAGAGCGGCAACTTTCGTTACGAGTTGAACGAGTACGATCTTTACGCGGTCGAGGCCGCGATTCGGCTGGCCGAAGCCCACGAAGCGCAGGTAACGGTCCTCAGCCTGGGCCCCGAGGACGCGGTCCAGAGCCTTCGCAAGGGGCTGGCGATGGGGGCCGACGATGCCGTTTTCATCGAATCCGACGGGTTTCTTGCCGATGCCGCCGCCAGCGCCGCGGTTCTGGCCGCCGCGGTGCGGCGCATCGAGCCCGATCTGGTCTTGGCCGGCGTGGAGAGCGACGACCTCGGCACGTCCCAGGTGGGCGTCCTCGTCGCCGAGGCGCTCGGTTTCGCCTGCGCCACGATGACGATCGGTGTGGAGCTGGCCGGCGACACCGCCCACGTCCGGCGAGAGCTCGAGGCAGGGACTTTCCTCGACATCGAGGTCGGCCTCCCTGCGGTTCTGACGATCCAAACGGGTCTGAACGAACCGCGCTATCCGAGCTTGAAGGGGATCATGGCGGCCAAGCGGAAGGAGCTGGTGCGCATTCCGCTCGCCGAGCTCGACGGGTCGGCGCGACAGCGCGTCGAAACCACGGCTCTCTCGTATCCACCCCCGCGTGAGTTGGCGCAGATGCTCGAAGGGGCGCCGGACGCGGTAGTGACGGAGCTGATGACGGTTCTGCGCGAAAAGGAGAAGGTGCTGTGAGCCGCGAAGTCTTTTGCATCGTTGAACACCGCGGTGGGAACGTCGACCCGGATTCGTTGCAGCTGTTCACCGCCGCCCGCAAGCTCGAAGCGACGCCGGTGGCTGTCGTGTGTGCGGCCGATCCGCAGCCCGTCGCCGATCAAGTGTCGGCCCACGCGGGGCGCGTGCTCGCCGTTCAGGGCGATGCTCTGGCTGATTTCACACCGGACGGATACGCCCAGGCGATCGTCCCGCTGGCCCACGAACAACGCCCCGCGGCCATCCTGACGCTGCATTCGCATTTTCTCGGTCGCGACCTCGCGCCCGTTCTGGCCAGTCGGCTCGATAGCGGTTTGATCAGCGATTGTATCGACATGGAGTGGCGAGAGGGCATCCTGGCGCGGCGACTCATGTACCGGCGCAAGCTGGTCGCCGAACAGCGCTGCATGGGCGACGGCGTCCATGTGCTGACATGTCAGCGTGGTGCGTTTCTCGCCGGCGAGCCCGCAGCCGCCGAGGCGGCGGTCGAGAGCGTCCAGGCACAGATCGATGTCGGCTCGGTGCGTTGGACCGTCCGCGGGTTCGACGAAGCGGAGGTCGTGGCCGGAGACATCACCGAGGCGGAGGTCGTCGTTGCTGCCGGCCGCGGAATCGGCAGCGAGGAGAACCTGGAAGCGGTCAAGGAGCTCGCCACCGCCCTCGGCGGATCGCTGGCGGCCTCGCGACCGATCGTCGACCAGGGCTGGCTCGACAGGGGGCTGCAGGTGGGCTCGTCGGGCAAGACGGTACGACCTCGCCTATACATCGCCCTGGGCATCTCCGGTGCCATCCAGCACGTCGTCGGCATGCGGGACAGCGACGTGATCGTGGCGGTGAACAAGGACGCCCGTGCGCCGATCTTCGAGTACGCCGACTACGGCATCGTAGCCGACGTCATGGAGGTGATCGGCCCGTTGACCGAGGCGGTGCGGGAGCTGCGAGGGGCCTAGCGTGCCGTGGTGAAAGTGTGGTCGGGCCGCAGCTCTTGGAGGATCCGTTGGAGCCAGGCGGCGGCCTCCTCGACGCTCTTCGCCTCGAAGATCACGTCCGGACGCTTGTCGTCGACGGGACGACCGGCGAGGCGGGCAGCCCAGCCCGGCGGGCCGGCCAGTGCGCAGATGGGTTTTCCGAGCTGCCAGGCGTGGGCGATCTCGCTCAACGTGCCGCTCTGCCCGCCGACGGCGATGACCGCGTCGGCAGCGAGCACCACGACGAGATTGCGGGCGTAGCCGAGGCCTGTAGGGATGACGATGTCGGCGTACGGATTCGCGTCCTGTTTGTCGGTGCCCGGAAGAATCGCGATAATCGGAGTCGAACCGCCGTCGGCCGCGCTCCGCGCGCCCCGTGATGCGGCTGCCATGACCCCGCCGAGGCCCCCGCAGACCAGGCCGCAACCGGCCGCGGCGATCATCTCGCCGATTCCGGCCGCAACCTCGTCACGCTCCGGATCGGCGCCGCCGTTGCCGATCACCGCGACCAGAGGGGTCATCCGCGGGTCCCTCAATCGTCGATCAGCGCCTGGCGGGTGGTTTGAAGCAGCGTGGCCAGTTGCTCGCGCGGAACGTCGTTGACGAACGGGGCGATCATCCACCGCAGCATGAACGGAATCGTCCGGGTGAGGGAAATGGACTCGCACTCGATGTACGTGCCACCGTCGCGCTCGATGAAGCGCCAATAGGAGTTCAGGCGCCACAGGAACCCGCTTCCTTCACCATCTGCCAGAGCGCGCTCCGACGCGGACCCGGGCGACTCGACCTCGCGCACGGATGTCGTGCGCGAGATGGAATACGTCCGATCCGGGGCAAGTGTGACGTACTGTACGTCGTGTACGGTATCCATAACCACGGTGATGACCTTCTTCTTGCGGAAGCGCATGAAGACCTCGAATCGGTCGCCCGTGCGCTCGATGATGCGAGCAGCCTCGACCTCCGGAGCGTAGATCTCGCTGTGGCGGTCGTAGTCCTGGATCAGCTCCAGCGTTTCCTCGATGCCGACACCGGGGACAAACACCGCGCCGAGCCAGTGATGAATGAGCCCGTCGCGCACGTCGATTTCGTCGCCGCCGGGAGCGCGGGTCTCCAGGGACTCCATCAGCATCTCCCCGCGTTGCAGCTGCGCCAGGGCCGAGCGCTTTTCGGCGGCGGGCATCGCATCGATGAAGAGAAAGTTCCCGCTGCCGTTGGCCTGGCGGAGAACCCGCTCCTGCGTCAGCTCGGCGTACCGCTCGAACGCCCGTAGCGTGTGCGGCTTGAGGTCGGGGACGAGAGCGCCGGCGCTGCCGGGCGCGACCGCAGGCACGGCCGGAGCGACAGTGGCACTGACGCAAAGTATGCTGGCCAAGACCGTTGCGATGCGGAGAACCATGGAATGAGTGAGGTGAAGAAAACCGGGGCGCGCTGGACGCCGGTGGACTGGATTGTCGCCGCGTACACATTGTGGACGGGCGTGTTGATCGCTTGGTTCGCGGCGGAGGTGCCCGAATGGCCGCGTCTGGTCGCAATTCACGCCGGCATCCTGATCGTTCTCTTCATCATACCCCCGCGCGGCGCCGCGTGGGAGGAGCGCGTCTGGCCGTGGCTGTGGCAGCGGGTGCTGCACCAGTTCGTTCGCTTCGTCCGTTACGCCTACCCGCTGGCCCTGGCCCTCTTCTTCTTCGAGGAGGGGCGCTTCACGGTCAACATGATTTTCCCCGAGACTCCGTACTGGTTCGAGCCGTATTTGTACGCCTGGGACCGGTTCATTTTCGGCGAGCTGCCGGCGAATATCATGGCCCCGTGGGTGAGCCCGCCGCTCACGGAGGTCATGCACTTCTTCTACTGGTCCTACTACATCATCTTGATCGGCGGCGTCGCCATCGCCTTCGTCGGCCCGGAAGTCCGCCTGCCGCTGCGAACCCCCGCCCGGGGGTTCGAGGAGACGATCGGGAGCCTGGCGACGGCGTTCATCATCGCGTTCGTGTTCTATCCCTGGCTGGCGGCCCGCGGGCCGTGGGAGAACCCGGAGCTGATGGCAGGGATGCCGCCCCTCGACGGCTGGTTTTTCACCTGGATGATGGACCGGATCATCGAACATGGAGCGGTTTCCGGAAACTGTTTTCCCAGCGGTCATGTCGCCGGAGCCTGGGCGGTGGTATTCGGCCTGGCCTGGACAAAGGGCCACCGGCGCACCGTCTGGGTCTTCACTTTCCTGTCCATCGGAATGACGATCGCGTGTGTCTACACCCGCTACCACCACGCCGTGGACATGCCTGCCGGCTTCGTCGCCGGCGCGCTCGGTGGGATTATCGGCGGCGGGCTCGCCCGGCGGGCGGCGGACTAGGGCCGCCGGGAGGTCACCCGCCTTCTCTGTTCCTCGAAGAGCTGCTCGACACGGCGTAGCGTGTCGACATCATCGAGGCCGAGGTCCGCCCGACGACGGACGATGCGGGGGAAGCGTAGAGCGAACCCGCCGGCGTGCCGCAAGCTGCGCTGAATGCCGTCGAACGCCACCTCGAGCACGACCTCCGGCTGGACCTCGAGCAACTCGCCGGCCCGCCGGGTCACCGTGGACTTGAAGTGGTCGGTGAGGCTTCGTATCTCCTCGTCGGTCAGACCGCTGTACGCCTTGCCGACGTCGAGGAGGTCCTCACCATCGCCGCGCACGGCAAACGTCAGGTCCGAAAGCCACCCGGCGCGTTTACCGCTGCCGTACTGGGCCGCGGTGACGACCACGTCCAGCGTACCGAACGGCCGTTTCAGCTTGAGCCAGGCCCGGCCGCGACGGCCCGGTTGGTACGTGCTGGTAGGAGATTTGAAGACCACGCCCTCATGCCCGGCCCCGAGGGCTTCCTCCAGAAAGTCGGCTACATCGGCTTCCTCCCGCAGGGTGCGGTGCTCGATGGCGCGCACGACACCCTCCTCGCCGATCTCCCGCAGGATTCGTTTCCGCTCGCTCACCGGCTCATCGATGAGATCTCGTCCGCCAGAACGCAGGGCGTCGAAGGCGATGTAAATGACCGGTACGTCGAGCAGCATCGTCAACGGAACCTGCCGCCTGCCCATACGTTGTTGCAGCTGCTCGAAGGGGAGGGGGCCGTCCTTCCAAGCGACGATCTCGCCGTCGAGGATCCAGTCGCTGTCGAGCTCCTCGATGGCGGCCCCGAGCTCGGGGAACCAATGCGTGATGTCGTCCAGGCTGCGAGAAAAGACGCGGTGCTGCTTGCCGTCGCGGTGCAGCTGGGCGCGAATCCCGTCGAACTTGGGCTCGGCGAACAGCGGCGGTGGCATGTGCTGCAATACGTCCGGGGCATCGGAGGCCGTGTGCGCCAGCATGCAGCGCACGGGCCGGAATGTGCGCAACCGCGTGCGATCGAGGTCGCCCGCCTGGGCCCGTTCGGCCGCCAATCCGATCTCACCGAGGAGCATGTGCGCCCGCCGTACGTCGTCGACCGGGCGACGGAACGCCAGGGCGATGGCGTCTTCGACGCGGCCCGCCTGCATCCCGGTGCGCATCGACCCGACCAGGAGCTTGGTGAGGTATTTCGCCTCGAGAGGATCGGCGTTTTCGAAGAGGCGCCGAAGCTTTCGCGTTCGAGCCCCGGCGGACAGAGGTCCGAGCGCGGCCACGACCTCGGCGACGTCGACAAGACGAAGTCCGGTGCCGGCTGCCGGCGGCGCGTCTTCGAGAAGCGAGGCGACGGCAAGACCCAGGTCCCCGCTTGCCACGGCACGCCGTCGCACCGACTCCTCGGGCACCCCGGCACGCTCGGCGACGACCCGGGCGATGGATGCGGCGCCGACGTTCGGAGCAGATACGTTCGGGGGTAGGGGAGTGCCCGCGAGAAAGCGGGCGGCAACGCCGACCTCATCCGGAGCACGGGATGTCAGGTAGGCTGCGGCGCACTGCACCTTTCCCTCGACGCTGTCGAGGTGCGCCAACGCTTCACAAGTCAGCGCGAACGCCCGCATGGGCCGAGTTTACCGCCAATGCGGCGCCACGACACGGTGGCTCGAAAAAAGCCGTACCCAGGAAGGAGGAGCTATTCGCTGCTGCCGGCGGGAATCGTCATCCGCGTCGTCTGACCCTGACGGAGAAGCGACGTCCAGCGGTCACGCTGCTCGGCGAACGCCGGCATGTGCTCCGACGGCAGGGGAGCGGCGGCCGGGAAGCTGATCTCCAGGGGGTCGACGAACTCGCCGGCACGCTCGAGGCTGTAGTGCAGGTGGGTGTTCGTCACCAGGCCCGTGCTGCCGACGTAGCCGATCACCTGACCTTGCTCGATCCGGTCGCCGACGCGCAAGCCGTCGGCGAAACCGCGCAGGTGCAGGTACCAGCTCGTGTACGAGCCGCCGTGACGGATCTTGACGTGATTGCCGGCCTGCGCGTTTCGACCGGCGTAGATCACGGTTCCTTCGGCGGTGGCGTGAACAGGCGTGCCCGCGGGCGCGACGTAGTCGACCCCGTAGTGCGGCCGCACGACGTTGAGCACCGGGTGCATGCGCCGGTAGGAGAAGCGCGAAGAGATTCGCGAATAGTTCACCGGAGAGCGCAGAAACGCGCGCTGCAGCGACTCGCCGGCGGGCGTGAAGTAGCGCACCGTCGTTCCGTTGCGGGCGTACCGAACGGCGGAAAGGAGGCCGCCGGCGGCGCGAAGCTCCGCGGCCAGGATGTCCCCGAAACCGACGAACTCGCCATCCAGGAAGCGTTGCTCGACCATGACGTCGACGCTGTCGTTGACGCGCAGATCGGCGGCGAAATCGATGTCCCAGGCAAAGATCTCCGACAACTTGTTGGCCAGGTCGATCGAGTCGGCCCTGCCGAGCCAGGTCGCCGCCAGCGAGCCCTCGAGGCTGCCGCGGATGTCGGCGTGGATGAACCGGGGGCGGATCTCGAACGGAACGACGATGCTCTTGGCCACCCAGCCGGCGCTGCCTCGCGCGACAAGCACGGCTCGCTGCCGCTCCGGTTGGTAGCGGAACAACAAGAGCTCGTCCTGCTCGTCGAAATAGACTTTGTACGAGCGGCCCGCACGGATGCGGCGGACGTCGAAGTCTTCGGCGATGGCGCGGGCTACGTCGTTGATGACTTCGGGGGCAACTCCGGCCTCGCCCAGCGCGCCGGCGAATGTCGTGCCGTTGCGGAACTCGCCTTCGACCGTACGCGTCGCGTGCTCCGCCAGCGAGAGCGGCCACTCGGGCGGCAGGTCCGGAACCAGCGTCGCGGGGGAAAAACCGAGGCGAGCGAGATGAACCGGCGGCTCCGCACGGCGGGGCAGGGCGATGAGCGTCACCCCGGCGAGACCCATGGCGCCGATCAGCAGGGAGGCAACAGCAGAGCGGTATCGGATGGAATCAGGTAGTCGCATCGAGTGCGCGGACGCTCTTCTCCAGGGGGCCAGGGCGGGTTGGCATAAGGGGAGCCCCGCGGTCGCCGCACTTTAAAACGGTGGGCAAGAGCGTGCAAGCCAGATCGCAGGCTGCCAAAAGTGCGCCCAACGATAACCGGTTGCCCCGCGGGACCGCGGATTGCTATAAACGGCCTCATATTCGGCACGTGGGCGCGGAGGGTGAGATGGGGTTGGATTGGAAGGTGGCTGTGTTGTTGCTCGCGGGAGTCGCGTTGGCTCCCGGGGTTTCGTCGATCGATGGTGGGGAAGCCTCTCTCGAGGTGCCCGGCGGGGGCACAACCGCGGAGCCGGCGCCGGTCATCGTCGCCGCTCGGCTCACCACCACACAGGCACAGGCACCCGGAGCCCAGACGCCCGCAGGGGTCATCGACCCCGCCTCGCTCGAGCTCTCCCATCTGTCGCCGGGCTTCCTCGGACTCTATCGCAAAGTGATGGAGATCGAGGATCGGATCCGGGTGCAGGCGGATGCCTACGGTCTGGACTACGACCTCGCCCGCGCCGTGTGCCTCTACGAGTCGGGAGGGAACGCGCGGCTGACGTCGTGGGCCGGTGCCGAAGGCTATTTCCAGGTGATGCCGGCGACCCAGCGACTCCTCGGGGTCGAGGACAACATCGAGGCGGGCATCAAGTACCTGGCGCAGCTGGTTGAACGTTTCGACCGGGAGGACTATGCGCTGGCGGGCTACAACGGTGGGCCGGCAACGGTGGGTCGGAACCGGCCGATGCGTCTCGAGTCGCTGCAGTACGTCATCGGGGTCGGTCACTACCGCACGATGCTGAAGCTGTACGAGGAGCCGATTCGGCGCCACGCTTCGGATCTCCACCTCGAGGTTGCGCGCGAAGGCGACGACTGGTGGACGGTGGCTCAGCGCCTCGGAATACCGTTGGTGCAACTGCGGTTGTTCAACCCCTACATCGGGATCCGCGACCTCGAGCCGGGGTTCCTGATTGCGCACCCGGGAGCGCCGCGCGGCGACCTCTACGAGATTCGCGGCGATACGGTCCATTACCGGAGCCGGATCGGCGACAACTACTTCGGCGTCGCCTTCGCCTTCGACGTGCCTCTGGACGCCGTCCGGGGCGAGAACCAGCTCTGGCACCTGCAGACACTGCCTGCCGGGATGGAGATTCGCCTGCCTCTCTCGTGGGAGCCCGAGGACGCCGACGATGAGCCGGAAGAAGAGCCGGAGGTGGTGACCCACGTCGTCGCCGCCGGAGAGAGCATCACGGACGTCACGTCGAAGTTCGAGACCACCGCGTGGCGCATCATTCGCGACAATCAACTGTGGTCCGAAGAGTTGCCGCCGCCAGGATCCGCAATCGACGTCGTGCTGGAGCCGGTCGAGCCCGAGTTCACCGCCCACACAGTGCGGCGGGGCGAGAATCTGACGATCATCGCCAATCGCTACGGGACGTCCGTCAGTGCGATTCAGGATGCGAACAACATGGGGTCCCGCACCGTGATCCGCGTCGGACAGCAGTTGTTGGTTCCTTCGGCGCGATAGAGCCCCACACGAGGGGGCGGCAATCAGCACCCGGCCCGGGGAACCCACCAGGCGAGACAGAGAGCGTCCGAGCCGGCCTGAGGCACCTTCGTTTCCCGGCGCTTTTCCGATAATGATTCTTATGGAAACTTTCTAACATGGCCGGGCATGGGCGACCCAGGCCGACAGCTATCAGCTGACCACGCGACCCCGGTGCTCGCTCATCCCCTCGTGCATGACCTTCGCTGAGCGTTTGCGTATAATCGGCGCCGCACGCCTCCTGGCGGGGTTCTCGCTTGCGGCGTGACTTCGAAACCGCAAATGGAGATGTGACGATGCTTCGAGCCGGTACGGTGTCCCGAGTTTCCCGAGTCGTAGCGCTGGCGGCGCTTTCCGCTGGCTTCGCCGTTGTCGTCACCGCCGACCAGCCGGGCGTGCAGGAGCCGGACGCGCAGGTTTTGGAACAGGGAAAGACCCTCTACACCGACCAATGTGAGTCGTGCCACGGCGCCGAAGGCAAAGGCGACGGGCCGGCGGCACGTTTTCTCGACCCTCCGGCGCGCGATCTGTCCGGCGGAGATTTCCAGCGCGCCGCCGACGCCACCGTCGAGGCCGTTGCGGCGGTTATCAAGGCCGGCGTTGACGAGACCGGAATGACGCCCTTCGAGGGAACGCTTTCGGACGAGGAGATCAACGCCGTCGCCGCGTACGTCGTGCACGTGCTCGTCCAGGAGGGTGGGGCGCGGTAGAAGCGACCGATGCGACGCACGGACCCGAACCAAAAACGGCCGTGCTGCGTCGCCTGAGAGCGTGGTCGATAGCAGGAACGCCGTCGACGAGGACGAGCGGCCCGCTCCCCTGCCCCGGCGCCCTCGAGCGCCCCGCCGTGTAAGGGTCTTGACACGGCTGCCGTGGCCTGACCACAATAGCCCCCTAGTTGCGCGCGTTCTCACTCTTGCGCGCGGCGGGCCCCTCGTTTCGAGATCGCGGCCCGCTGACCCTCGAGTCCTATGCACTCCGTTTCCTCTACACAGGTCTGTGTCCCATGAACGAGCGCAGGCGCCGTCCGCGCCGCCGTCGCGGTCGCCGCGGCAACCGCAGCAATCCGAACAAGCAAAACCAGCAGAAGGGCAAGCCAGCCGGCCCCGAAATGGCGATCGACGAGGAGACGGAGGCCGCCCTCGAGGGGTTGCATTCCGTCTCCGAGCTCATCGACCTGCGCCCGGCGAAGCTCCTGGAGATCGCCCAAGAGGTCGGGGTCGCCGACAAGGCGGCAGAGCTTTCACAGCAGAACCTGATCTTCGAGATTCTCAAGACAGAGGCCACCGAAGCGGGTTTCCTCTACGCCGAGGGCGTCCTCGAGGTCTTGCCTGACGGTTACGGCTTCCTGCGCGCGCCGGACTTCTCGTACCTGCCGGGAACCGACGACGTCTACGTCTCGCCTTCTCAGATCCGCAAGTTCGCCCTGCGCACCGGAGACACTCTTTCGGGAACGATCCGCAAGCCGAAGCCCGGGGAGAAGTACTTTGCGCTGGTACGCGTAGACGGAATCAACTTCGATCCGCCGGGCATCGCGCAGCAACGCAAGCGCTTCAAGAACCTGACGCCGCTCCATCCCGAGACCCGCATTCGACTCGAGCGCGGCAAAGAAGAGGTCGCGGCCCGGGTTCTGGACCTGCTTACGCCCCTGGGGTTCGGCCAGCGCGCCATCATCGTGTCGCCGCCGCGAGCCGGCAAGACGCTCCTACTGCAGACCATCGCCCGCTCGCTCGAGGCCAATCACCCGGAGGCCTACGTCATCGTGCTGCTCATCGACGAACGCCCCGAAGAGGTGACCGACATGCAGCGCACGGTCGCCGGGGAGGTCGTGGCGTCGACCTTCGACGAGCCCGCCACCCGCCATGTCGCCGTCGGCGAGATCGTCATGGAGAAGGCTCGGCGGCTGGTCGAGCACGGCACCGACGTGGTCATCCTTCTCGATTCCCTCACGCGCCTGGCGCGGGCACACAACACCGTGACCCCCTCTTCCGGGCGGGTGCTGACCGGTGGTGTCGACGCGAACGCGTTGGAAAAGCCGAAGAAGTTCTTCGGTTCCGCCCGTAACATCGAAGAGGGCGGAAGCCTCACGATCATCGCCACGGCGTTGGTCGAGACCGGCAGCCGGATGGACGAGGTAATCTTCGAGGAGTTCAAGGGCACCGGTAACTCCGAGGTCGTGCTCGATCGGAAGCTCGCCGACAAGCGGATCTTTCCGGCGATCGACATCAACCGGTCCGGTACGCGCAAGGAAGAGCTCTTGCTCGAGCCCGATGAGCTTCAACGTGTATGGATGCTCCGTAAGGCACTTGCGGCGGTGCAGTCGGACGAGGCCATGGAGCTGCTGATCAAGCGTCTCGGCCAGACGAAGAACAACGAAGAGTTCCTCACCACTTTGGCGGAGACCGGGGTTTCCTGACACTGGTGGAATCCGGCCAACGCGGACCTCGTCCGGGGCGCCGGAGTCGCCGAGGACACGACGAGGCGCCGATGGCCTGGATCCGGGAGACGATGCCGGCGGACGCCGACGAGAAGCTCGCGGAGATCTACGAGCGCGTCGCGGAGCCTGACGGAAGCGTCGATCACATCCTGCGGATCCACGGAATCCACCCCCGTTGCTTGCAGGAACACTACGACCTCTACATCACCACGATGAAGAGGCACTCTCCCCTATCCCGTACCCATCGCGAGATGATCGCCGTGGTGGTCTCTGCTTTGAACGAGTGCCACTACTGACTGACGCACCACGCGGAGGGCCTCCGGCGACTTACCGAAGACGACGCCTTGGTCGAGGGGCTTTCTCGCAATTTCCATTCCGTCGACCTGGATGCACCCGAGCGGACGATGCTCGAGTTCGTCGCCAAGCTGACACGAGAGCCGCAGCGTATGAACGAGGCGGACGTCGGCGGGCTGCGGGCCGAGGGTTTCGACGATCGTGCGATTCACGACATCGTCGTTGTGGCCGCGTATTACGCATTCGTCAACCGGGTTGCGGACGGCCTAGGGGTCGAACTCGAGCCCGGCTGGGAGGCCGCTGATCGATGATCTGGGGCCTCGGCGTGCTCGCGGTGGTGATCGGCTGGGTTGTCTGGGTGTACAACGGATTCGTCAAGCTGCAGCAACGCGGATTGCAGGCGTTCGCCGACATCGATGCCCAACTGAAGCGCCGGCACGACTTGGTGCCGGCGTTGGTCGAGACGGTGAAGGGTTACGCCGGTCACGAGAAGGGCACGCTCGAAGATGTCGTCCGATTGCGTGGTGAGGCGAGCACGATGGAGGGCACGAGCGGACCGACGGCGGGGCGCATGCGCACCGAGAACTTCCTTGCTCGGGCGCTACGGGGGATCTTCGTGCTTGCGGAGGACTACCCGGATTTGAAAGCCAGCGAGCGCTTCGCCGGGCTGCAGTCGGAGCTGGCCGAAATCGAAGACGATGTGCAACACGCGCGACGCTACTACAACGCCGTCGTGCGCGACTTCAACACGGCGCTGGCCGCCTTTCCGAACCTCCTCGTGGCCCGGGCCTTCGGGTTCAGGCCGCGGGCCTTCTTCGAGCTCGACAGTCCGCTCGAGCGGCAGGCGGTTCAGGTAGACATGGACGGGGCGACATGAGGGAAGACCGGTGGGGGCCCTCGCGGGCCACGCTCTTTGTCGGTGTCCTCGCCCTGCTGCTGCTCCAGGCGGTGGCAATAACCGACGCGAGCCCCTCCCCCGCCCCGGTGGTCGCCGGGACACCGGCGGGGGCTCAAACGCGGTCCTTCTGGATCGAGGACTTCGACGCCACCATCATCGTCGACGGCGACGGCGTCGTTCACGTCACCGAAGTCATCCGCTTCTACTTCGACGGCGCCTTCAACGGCATCTACCGCGACATTCCGATCCGCTACAGCGACAACCTCGGCTTCAACTACAAGCTGCGGCTGCGGGTCGTGACGGTCACCGACGCGAACGGTGAGCCCCTCCGCTACGAGCTCAGCGATACGGGCGGCGGTCGACGACGCATCACGGCGTGGGTCCCCGGCGCCGAGGACGCGGCCCGTACGGTCAGGATCAGCTACCGGACCGAGCGGGCGTTGCGCTTCTTTCCGGAGCACGACGAGCTGTACTGGAACGTGACCGGGACGGAGTGGGGTGTTCCGATTCACGCCGCCACCGCGACCGTCGTTCTGCCGGACTCCTTGGAGGAAACGCCGCGGGCGACCGCCTACGTGGGCCGTTATGGCGACCGAGGCGACGCCTGGCGGACGCGGGCAACGTCCGAACGGGAAGTCTCGATCGAAACGACGCGCGAGCTGGCCTACGGTGAAGGCCTGACGGTCGTCGTCGGGTGGCCGAAGGGAGTTGTTCCCGAACCCGGCAACCTGGAGCGTGCCGGCTGGCTGCTCCGCGACAACTGGCCGCTGTTCATACCCTTCCTCGTGTTCGGGCTGATGTTTGCGACCTGGCGACGCTACGGGAAGGACCCCGAGCTCGGCCGCTCGGTGATGCCCGTCTACCACCCGCCCGAGGGGCTGTCGCCGGCGGAGCTCGGCGCCCTCGTCGATGAGCGTGTCGATCAGCGGGACATTGTCGCCACCGTCGTCGATCTCGCCGTGCGGGGATACCTGAGGATTGAAGAGAGCGTCGAGGATGGTTGGTTCCGGGACACGACCACGACGACGTTCGAGCGGTTGAAGCCGGCAGACGACGAGCTGCGACCGCACGAGCGAGAGGTTCTCGCCGGCATCTTCGAGAAAGGCACCCGCGTGACCCTGGACGATCTGGAGAACAAGTTCCACACCCGTCTGGAGTCGATTCGCGACAAGGTGTACGACGCGCTGGTCGATGCCGGATACTTCCGTCGCTCTCCGCAGAGTGTGCGCCGGACCTGGGTCATCATCGCCGGGTTGACGGCTGCGCTCGGGATCCCGGCCGGCGTCGGTCTCGGCAGCGTTGCGGGCGTGGTCGCCGGGGTTGCATCGGCAGCAATCGTCGCCGGCTTCGCGTGGTTCATGCCGGCGCGGACGCGGGCGGGGGCGCACGAGTGGTTCGCCATCAAGGGTTTCGAGGAGTTCCTCGGCCGCACCGAAGGCGACCGCCTGCGTGAGATGGAGGTCGACCCGGCCAAGTTCGAGGCGTACCTTCCGTTCGCCATGGCGCTCGGCGTCGCGGAACAGTGGGGCCGAGCGTTCGAAGGAATGCTGCGGCAACCGCCACAGTGGTACAGCGGGGCGCACCACACCAACTTCTCCGCCACGAACTTCAGCCAGCGGATGAGCAACGTGTCGCGCTCGCTCGGGACGGCAATGGCCACCGCGCCGAGAAGCTCGAGCGGCAGCAGCGGGTTTTCCGGAGGTGGCGGGTTCTCGGGTGGTGGCTTCGGCGGCGGCGGCGGCGGCGCCTTCTGAGGGGCTGCGATTCGCCGGGCCGACGAGGGCTGCGACAGGGTTCTCCTCCCTGATGGCTGGCTTCTCGTGTGTGGCAACCCGGCCGCGTAGGATCGGTCCTCGACGCCGACGGCTAGCGGAGATGCCTTCGCTACGGCTAGCGGAGACGCCCTCGCTACGCTACAGTCCCCCGATCATGAATCGGATCGGCCACATCGAAAGGGACACTGCGGCGGCGAACACGTACGCCGAGGCAGCGGTACGTCCTCTCGGCCTCCTTCTTATTCTGCTTCTTCCCGCGGAGGGGCGGGTGCCGATCTGAGCTGAGCCACAGCTTGTCGATTCGGACCCGCCGATGTTCGGCGGGTTTTTTGTTTTTGGAGGAACGGAGCGATGCAGAAAGAGAAGCAACCGGTTGTCGACGATCCCGGCGGACCCGAGCGGGTCCTGATATTCGACACGACGCTGCGTGACGGGGAGCAGTCACCCGGGGCCAGCATGAGCACAGAGGCGAAAGCCGAGATGGCGGGCGCTCTTGCGGAGCTCGGTGTCGACATCCTGGAGGCCGGATTCCCCATCGCCTCCCCGGGTGATTTCGATGCCGTGCGGACGATCGCACGGACGGTTGAGGGCCCGGTCATCGCGGCATTGGCTCGAACCATGGCGAACGACATCGAGCGCGCCTGGGAGGCGATCTGCGAGTGCCCCCGGCCGCGGCTGCACCTCTTCCTCGCGACCAGCGCGATTCACCGGGAGCACAAGCTCCGGATGGCGTGTTCGGAGATCGTCCGGCGAACTCGCGATGAGGTCTCCCGGGCACGCGAGCTGTGTGATGACGTCGAGTTCTCGCCCGAGGATGCCTCTCGCACTGAACGGTCGTTCCTTGCCGAGGTTGTCGAGACGGCGATCGACGCCGGCGCGACGACGATCAACATCCCCGACACGGTGGGCTACGCCGTGCCGGGTGAGTTCGGCGCCCTGATTCGTTACCTCCGCACCTATGTAACCGCCATCGATCGGGCGGTGATCTCCGTCCACTGTCACAACGACCTCGGCCTCGCGGTCGCCAACAGTTTGGCCGCGGTTCGCGCCGGCGCGAGGCAGGTGGAATGCACGATCAACGGAATCGGCGAGCGGGCCGGGAACGCTTCGCTCGAGGAGATCGTCATGGCCTTGCGAACGCGCTCCGACTTCTACGATCTCGACACCGCGATCCACGGACCCGGGCTCAGTCCGGCGAGCAGGCTGCTGACCAAGCTGAGTGGCCTGGAGGTGCAGCGAAACAAGGCAATCGTCGGCAGCAACGCCTTCGCGCACGAGGCCGGCATCCACCAGCACGGCATGCTGATGCACGCCTCGACGTACGAGATCATGCGGCCGGAGGACGTCGGCGTCGATCGTAGCCGCCTCGTCCTGGGGAAACACAGCGGCCGGCACGCGTTCCGCCGCAGGCTGGAAGAGCTGGGTCACGAGATCGACGACGACGCATTCGAGGAGGTCTTTGGTGAGTTCAAGGCGCTTGCCGATCGCAAGCGTGAGGTCTTCGACGCCGACATCGAGAGCCTCTTCGAAGGCCGAGCCGAGGCCCGGCGACCACACTGGCGGCTGGAGCGATTCCAGGCAGTGGCCGGTGCCGAGCTGCAGCATTTCGCGTCGGTCGACCTGCGCGATCCGAACAGCGTCGTCCACCGCGAAGCGGCCTGCGGAGACGGTCCGATCGACGCTCTGTTCAAGGCGGTACAGCGTCTCACCGGCGTCTCCGGCCACCTTCTGGAGTATCGCGTTCGCAGCGTCAGTGTAGGCAAGGACGCACAGGGTGAGGCCGCGCTGGAGGTCGAATACGCCGGCGAGACCTACCATGGCCGTGCGGTAAGCACGGACATTATCGATGCGAGCTTGCGCGCCTATCTCGGGGTGGTCAACCGCATTGCTGAGCGCGTTGCGGGTCCGACGCAGTGGGTGGCCGCAGCGTCGGTCGCCGCGGCCGAACCCGGCCCTTCCGCGCCCGAGACACAACCTTCCGAGGTGTCGCGATGATTCGGAAGGCTCGTCTCTACGACAAGGTGTGGGAGGCGCACGTCGTTCGACCGGAATCCGCATCCGCGCCGGCAATCATCTATGTCGATCTCCACCTGGTTCACGAGGTCACCTCGCCGCAGGCGTTCGAGACGCTGCGACGGCGAGGCGTGCCGGTACGATGTCCCGAACGCACGCTCGCCACGATGGACCATGCGACGCCGACCCTGGCGGCGCCTCCGGGCGGGGATTTCCCGTTTTTCAGCGACAGCGCCCGGGAGCAGGCGGCAACCCTGGAAGGAAACTGCCGGGAGAACGGTGTCGAGTTGCTCCGCCTCGGGGACCTTCGCCAGGGCATCGTTCATGTCGTCGGACCGGAACTCGGGCGGACCCGGCCGGGCGAGACGATCGTGTGTGGCGACAGCCACACGGCGACGCATGGCGCCTTCGGCGCTCTCGCCTTTGGGATCGGTACGAGCGAGGTCGCCCATGTGTTGGCGACGCAGTGCCTCTTGCAGCGGAAAACGCCGACTATGGGAATCCGGGTCGATGGCACGTTGAGCCCCGGTGTTACGGCCAAAGACATGATCTTGGCGATCATCAGGAAGATCGGCGTTGACGGCGCCACCGGGCACACGGTGGAGTACTACGGCTCTGGTATCTCGGCCCTGGACATGGAAGAGCGAATGACCGTGTCCAACATGTCGATCGAGGCCGGGGCGCGGGCCGGGATGATCGCCCCCGACGGTGTCACGTTCGAGTACCTGTCTCGACGCCCCGACGCCCCGCACGGACGGGCCTGGGATCGCGCTCTGTCGCGCTGGCGACGCCTGCGCACCGACGACCCGGGCGAGCACGATCGACGTTCGAGTATCGATGCCTCGAAGATCGAGCCGATGATCACCTACGGCACCAATCCCGGAATGTCGATGCCCGTCGGCGACCGCGTCCCGGAGCCCGTTTCCATGGCTGCGCGACGCGCGTTGGACTACATGGGCATCGGGCCCGGCGAGTGCGTCCTCGGACGCACGGTAGACGTGGTCTTCATCGGCAGTTGCACCAACGGACGGCTATCTGATCTGCGCCTCGCGGCAGCTATTCTCGAAGGGCGGAGGGTAGCCGGCAACACGCGCCTGTTCGTCGTTCCGGGGTCACAGGCGGTGAAGCGTGAGGCCGAGGCCGAAGGGATCGACCGGATCGTTCGTGCCGCCGGCGGCGAGTGGCGCGAAGCCGGATGCTCGATGTGCCTGGCGATGAACGGCGACCGCGTCGAGCCCGGCGCGCTGGCGGTCAGTACCAGCAACCGGAATTTCGAAGGACGGCAAGGCCCCGGCGCTCGAACGATGCTCGCCAGCCCGGCTACCGCGGCGGCCAGCGCGGTTCGCGGGCGAGTTGCCGACCCGCGTGCGTTGACGTCCAGCCGTACCGGAAGTGCCCGGGAGGTGCACGCATGAGCGGAACGCGACACCTGCTCGGCCGATACGTCGTCCTGGAGCGCGAGGACATCGATACGGATCAAATCATTCCGGCACGCTTCTTGACGGCGACGTCGCGCGCGGGGATCGGCAAGGGCCTGTTCGCCGATTGGCGCTTTCTCGGAGACGGGACGGAGGACCCGTCGTTCGCTCTCAACGCTCCGGAGGCGCAGGGTGCGGAGGTGCTGGTCGCGGGGCGCAACTTCGGTTGTGGATCCTCGCGGGAGCACGCCGCATGGGCGTTGCGGGAGAACGGCTTTCGCGCCGTTGTGAGCACCGAGATTGCCGACATCTTCGCCGCCAACGCGTGGAAGAACGGCATCGTTCCGATCGTTGTACCGCAACCGTTTCACCATCGCATGTGTGCACGCACCGGCGGCACGGTGGAAATTGACGTCGAAGCGGGGCGCGTCCTCCTCGGTGATGGTCACGGCCAGGACTTCGAGCTCGATCCGTTCTCTCGCCGCTGTCTGATCGAGGGTATCGACGAGCTGGATTACCTGTTGCGACAGGAGGATCACATCGCGGCGTTCGAAGCCCGGGACGGCCGACCCGACCGGGAGCCTGTCTCGTGAGCTTTCGTATCGCGCTGTTGGAAGGCGACGGCATCGGTCCCGAGGTCACCGGGCAAGCGGAGCGGGTGCTCGAGGCCGTCGGCGGACGCTTCGGGCTCAGCTTTACGATCGAGCGGGCCCCGGTCGGCGGCCAGGCCATCGAGACACACGGCGATCCGCTACCCGCCTCTACCCTGGCCCTCTGCCGCCGGGCTGACGCGGTGTTGCTCGGAGCCGTTGGCGGGCCGCAAGGGAGCCGACCTGACGTTGATCCGCGTCCGGAGCAAGGCCTCCTCCGGCTGCGCTCCGAGCTCGGCCTGTTCGCCAACTTGAGACCGTTGAAGCCGGCCCCCGCACTGCGGGACTTCTCGCCGCTGCGGCCTGAGGTCGTGCAGGGCGTCGACATCATGGTGGTGCGCGAGCTCACCGGAGGCCTGTACTTCGGCCCTCGAGGCGAGACGGCGGAGGGCGCAGCGTTCGACACCTGCGTCTATTCGCGTCAGGAGGTTCTCCGGATCGCCGAAGTTGCGGCCGATATGGCCCGCGCACGGCGCGGACGCGTCGTCTCGATCGACAAGGCCAACGTGCTGCAGACCTCTCGGCTCTGGCGCTCGACCGTCACGGAGTACTTCGCCCGCGAGCACTCCGACCTCCGACTGGAGCATCTTCTCGTGGATGCCGCGGCGATGCGGCTGATTACCAGCCCGCGAGACTTCGACGTGGTGCTCACCGAAAACCTCTTTGGCGACATTCTGTCGGACGAAGGCTCGGTGCTCTGCGGGTCGCTGGGTATGTTGCCTTCGGCATCGCTCGGGACGGACGGTCCCGCGGTGTATGAGCCCGTGCACGGCTCGGCGCCGGACATCGCCGGTACCGGTAGCGCGAACCCGACGGGGGCGATCCTTTGCGTCGCCATGATGCTAAGGCACTCGCTCGGGAGCGAGGAGGAGGCGGCGGCAATCGAGGTCGCGGTCGAGCGCACGCTCGAGGACGGTTTTCTTCCGGCCGACGTGGCGGGAGACACGATGGCGCCCGTCGGCACGTCTGCTTTCGGCGATGCCGTGATCGATCGACTGCGCCTGACGGGTCGGGGATAATACGGCATGCAAATCGGCCCCTACTCGATCGAGTGCATCGTCGACGCCCGATTCGGCCTCGATGGTGGTGCGATGTTCGGCATCGTTCCACGACCGCTGTGGGAAAAGTCGATTCCACCTGACGAAAGAAACCGCATCGACCTGGCCGCGCGCTGTCTCCTCGTGCGCGGCGCCGGGCGATGCGTGCTGGTCGAAACCGGCCTGGGCGACAAGTTCGACGACAAGCGCACGGACATCTTCAAGGTCGGCCGGCACCAGGGCGGCTTGGTTGCGCAGCTGGAAGCGCGTGGGATCGCTCCGGAGGAGGTAACCGACGTCGTCCTGACCCACCTGCACTTCGATCATTGCGGCGGCACCACCCGCTTCGAGAAGGACCGTACGGTTCTCACGTTCCCCGCGGCCACGCACTACGTGCAACGGCGGCAATGGGAATGGGCTCGGGCGCCAAGTGGCAAGGACGCCGGCTCGTTCCGCGAGGAGGACTTCGGCGCGCTCGAGAACGACCGGCGTCTCTCCCTGGTGGACGGAGAGACGGAGCTGTTTGCCGGCTTCCACGTGCACGTCGTGGACGGCCATACACCCGGAATGCAACTGGTATCGATACGCGGCGACGACGCCGGCATGCTGTTCTGCGCCGACCTGGTGCCGACGCGGGCGCACCTTCGTTGGCCGTACATCATGGCCTACGACAATCAGCCCCTCCGAACGCTCGACGAGAAGCGGCGCTGGCTCTCGGGCGCAGCCGAGCGTGGCGACGTGGTCGTGTTCGGGCACGACCCCGTAATCGATGCCGCAACCTTGCGTCGGGACGCCGATACGGTTGTGATCGATCGGGAGATCGAGCTGTCTCGCACCCTCCCGAGCTAGCCGCGTCCTCCCGGTCGCCGGAACGGACCTTCATGGACGGGGCCTCGCGCGGGGCGCTGCGCCGGTGTGCACCGGCATACACGCCAGGCTTCAGTGCGCGGTGCTCGACTCGACGTCGAAGGGCAAGCGCTCTGCGATCGCCGCTTGTGCCGACGGCCTGGAGGAGCTCGGGTAGTGGAAAAGGTCCAGGTAGAGCTGTAGGTCGGATACGACCCGCAGGCCTTCGGCGCGGTGCATGCCGAAGAACGCCGCGTGCGTGTAAGTGGGCGCGACCAGGAAGCAGTTCGCGTCGTAGCCCGCCGGTCGCAGCTGCAGAGCGTTCGACCAGAGATCGAGAGCGCTGTCCTTGTCGTGTGCGAGGTCGGGAAGATAGATGTGCAGCTGCCGGGGGTTCCGGTCGCCACCGAGGACCGCCACGGCGCTCTCAAGCGTCAGCGCGTAGCGCTCGAAGAGCGGCGGTTGCAGCGTTCGGAGGAGCTGCAGGGTATCGCCGAGATCGTCCTCGCGAATCCGGAACGGGAAGACGGCGTTGTGCTCGAAGGCGTATTGCTGCAGCCAGTCGCCGACCAGCCGGGGTGGGTCGACGATGCGCGTGCCGCCGCCGCGCTGCCGCTCGACGTAGCCCTCAGCGTGCAATTGCTGCAGGATCTGCGACACCCATCCGAGGCTGAGTCCTCCCCGCTCGGCGATGTTCCGGGTTGTCATCAGCTCCCCGGGCCGCTCGAGCAGAATACGCAGCGGTATCGTCGCCTTGTCGTTGAACAGCGTCCGCGGCCGCTTGCGGGCCGAGAAACGGTTCCGGTTGCCGGAGATCTGCACGACAACCTGATTGAAGCGCAGGTAGCTGTTCCCACAGCAGTCGATGAAACCGGCGCCGGCCTCGCGGCAGACTTTCAACCCGCGCGCTCCCATGTGCGGTACGACCAGCCCGGCGGACGTGTCCTCCGGCTGGGAAAGCTCCCGGAGCCGCGGCAGGAGGCCGCGAACGAGACGAGGCTCTCCCGACGCCAAGGGAAGCAGCAGGAGACGCTTCACCGGTCGGCCGAGCTTCATTTCGACCTGAACCAGGCTGTCGTCGTCGTACGCGACGCCGACCCGCGCGTTCGCGACGAGAAGATCCGGAAGCATCTGCTTCCAGTTCTTCAGGACGAACGATCGGACGTCTGCAGCTGTGCGCAACGAAGCCATGGGGAGAGGAGACTCAGTAGTTCAGCGGAAGGATGAGCGGGGTGGTAGCGGGCCGGATCGTGCCGGTCAGGACTTCCGCGGGAGGGCCGTTCGGCGACGTCCGCGCTTGGCGGCGCGAGACGAACTCGTCGGCACCGAGCACGCGCCCGTGCAGGCCTTCGGTCGGTAATCCGTCGCGGACGGCGAATTCTCCGTTGATCAGGACAACGTCGATGCCGGTGCTGAGCTGATGCGGATCCATGGCCGTGGCGTGGTCGCCCACCGCGTCCAAGTCGATGACGGCAATGTCGGCGACGAATCCTTCGCGCAGAAGGCCCCGGCGGGACAGCCCGACGATCTGCGCCGGGAGGGACGTCGAGGTCCGAACGACCTCGGCGATGCTGAGGATTCCCCTCTCGATGGCGTAGCGGCGGAGCTTGCGCGGATAGGTGCCGTAGAAGCGAGGATGCGGGAAGCCCCGTCCGGCGAGCGCGATGCCGGCATCCGTCGACGTGGCGGTGTACGCCTGTGCCATATAGTGCTCGACGTCGCGCTCGTCGAGGGAGAAGCCGCGAATCCGGGCCCCGCCGGGCCGATCGAGCCCCTCGAGCTGCAGCATGATGGCGACGTCGATCGCGCTGGCGCCCTGGGCCTCGGCGACGTCCGACAAGTTGAGACCGACGAACTCGGGGTTGTGGGACTCCAGAATCAACAGGCGGCCTGCCCCACCCCGTCGCTCGATCTCGTGCCGGATATCGTCGCGGATGCGCCGTCTCTCGGCCGGGTTCTCCAGTCGCCGCTGGAACGCCTGACGCCGCGGGGCGAAGTCCGGGGGCTCACCTTGCCCGCGAGGCGGTGCCCCGGATTCCTCCGCTTGCAGGGCCCACGAAGGGATCAGCACCGTGTTGCCGTCCGAGCCGGTGGTCGTGTACGGGTATTGGTCGGCGTAGACCTGAACCCCGCGGGCCCGCGCATCCTCGATCAGTCGGGTCACCGCGGGGGCGGTTCCCCAGTAGTCCGCTCCCTTCACCTTGATATGGCTGGCGACGACCGGCATCCCCGTCGCTTCACCGATACGTATCGTCTCGAGCACCGCGTCCACCAGGTCGGGCGGCTCGCCCCCCATGCTGGGAAGCCACCACATGGGTGTCCGCCCCTCACTCCGTTCGTGGCTGATATAGAACCCGCCGTGCTCGGCAACGACGGATGCCAGCCGGACGACCTCGTCCGTTACGCTGTAGCGGCCCGGATTGTACTCGAGGCCGGAAGACATACCGGCTGCGCCATCTTGCATCGCCTGGCGAATGAGCTCGGCCATCTGGTCGATCTCGTCGTCGGTCGCCGGGCGTTGCTCGCGGCCGAGAACCTGTCGTCGAATCGTGCCATGACCGACGAGTTGCACCACGTTGACGCCGACCCCCTGTCGCTCATAGAGGGCGGTGCGCTCGCCGATCGGACACTGGCAGCGTCCGTCCTGCCCGACGACCACGGTCGTGATCCCCTGGGTGACGAGATTCGGCGCACTCGCGGCATCCGGGTTCGCCAAACTGATGCGGCCCTCGTCCGCGTGACTGTGAATGTCGATGAATCCCGGGGCGACGAAGCGACCCGTGGCATCGATCGTCGTTGGTGCGCGGGCTTCCGAGAGATCCCCGATGGCCACGATGCTGTCCGCCGAAATGCCGATGTCCGCCACGAACCAAGGATTCCCGGTGCCGTCCAGCACGTTGCCGCCGCGGATCATCACGTCGAACGACTGGCCCGCGAGCTCGGTGACGGCGTTGCCGCGGTTTCCGGGAGCTGCGCCGGGAGTGCCGGCGTGACTTGTTCCCCCGGCACCGACGGCGCATGCCGTGACGGCCATCGCCAAGGCTGCGTAAGGGAGCCGGTGCCCCATGGGCGCCCGGTGGGGCCGCGGCGATGCCTTCATCATCTCCGTCCCGAGATGATCTCCCACCGGTGCCGATAGGTGACCACCTCGGCAGCCAGGTCGTAACTGATCGAGCCCTGCTGCTTCACCGGGACCGTCTGGCCCGGCTCGACGGTGATGATCACGGCGTCGAAGGGATTCCCCTGTGGGTCACGGTTTACCGAACGGTCGTCGTCATCCAGGATGTCCAGCACGATGCGGAGGCGAAGTGGTTGCTCGGTGTCGTTGCGGACGTCCACGCTCCACTCGAACGTCGCCCGATCTTCGACGACTTCGAGCCAATCGAAGTACGTGGCGTCGAGGCGGACGGGGTCGCCTTGAGCCGACGCGCTGCCGACCCAGGCGGTTGCCGCGAGCAGCGCACAGCTCATCAGTATGATGCGGGCGACGGTTCTCGGTGAGCGCACGTCGGGCCTCCTGTGGCCGGCTACGGGGGTACGCGATAGTGTCATCGTGGCTCGTAATGCTAGCAACTCGGCGCAACGCCGGTCAAAGCTCGCCCGCCCCATCGATCGAGCCGGCGCTCGTGGCGGTTCAGTCATCCGCCCAGGGCTCTACCAGGGGCTCGTCGTCGTCCCACACCGGGTCGACGTTGGGATCGAATTCCTCCGTGCGGGTGGTCGGGTTCACGGGGCCGGCTAGGTCCTCGATCACGGCCGGCTCCTCCTCGATCTGCCAGGTCTCGTAACACTCCTCCGGCAGTTCCTGCACGAAGCGCGAGGGCTGCTGCACCACGGCCGAGCCGTATCCGCCCGGCCGGATGATCGGGTAGCTGAGGTAGAGCTCGTCGCGGGCTCGGGTCATGGCGACGTAGAAGATCCTACGCTCCTCTTCTTCTCCGCCGGCCTCGTCGAGCGCCCTCGGGCTGGGGAAGAAGCCTTCGAGGAGATGGAGGATGAACACCGTGTGCCACTCGAGGCCCTTGGCCTGGTGGACGGTCGACAGGACGATCGACGAATCGTCGTCGCCGGACGCACCGCCGCCGTCGACCTCCTGGCCGTACAGCTCTCCGAGCAAGAGGAGCTCTTCGAGGAGCGCCCGCAACGACTCGTACTGCCCGGCGAAGATCGCCAGTTGTTGGAGATCCTCGATCCGTGACTCCGCATTGTCGAACTTCGCGGAGGCGTAGTCCTCGTAGCAAGACTCCAGGACGCTGCGAATCGCCGTCTCCGGATCGTCGTGGGCCTCCAGGACCTCGCTGAGGGTGCCGACGAACCCCTTCCACCCCGGCCGGGCCTTCGCGGACAACAGGCCGAGTACCTCGTCGTGCGACAGCCGCGACACGAGCTCGGCAGCGCTCGCCGCGTCGGCCCCGGCGGCCCGCCAGATGCGCTCTGCGGTGACGTTGCCGATGCCGGGCTGAAGCAGCAGGACGCGGCGGAAGGCGACCTCGTCGCGCGGGTTTTCCAGCACTCGCAGGTGCGCCACGACGTCCTTGATGTGGGCTTGCTCGAAGAAGCGCAGCCCCCCTCGCACCTCGTACGGAATGTCGTATCGCAGCAAGGTCGTCTCGACGGAGAGGCGGTGCGCATGGGCGCGGTACAACACCGCGATATCCGCCAGTTCCACACCCTCGTCGCGCAGCTGCAGCACGCGCTCGGCGACGAACGCCGCCTCTTGCTCCGGATAGCTACAGGGGACAACCGCCGGGAGCATCCCCGAGCGCCGCCGGGCCCGCAGCGTCTTCTCGTACTGTTCCTCGTTGCAGCGAATGCTCGCGTTGGCCAGTTCGAGAATCTCCGGCGTACTGCGGTAGTTGGTCTCGAGGCGGAAGATCTCGGTACCGGGGTTGCGCTCCGGGAAGCGCAGGATGTTGTCGTAGTTGGCTCCGCGGAATGCATAGATGCTCTGAGAATCGTCGCCGACGGCCATCAAGTTTCCGCCGTCGGAGCCGCCGGCGAGAGCCTCGACGATGTCGGCCTGAACGACGTTCGTATCCTGGTACTCGTCGACCAGCACGTGGGCGAACTTCTCCCGATAGCGCTGCCGGATCGGCTCGTTCTCGGTAAGCAGCTGGACCCAGCGGTTGAGAAGGTCGTCGTAATCCATCGCGTTGGCCGCGAGCTTGCGCTCGCGGTAGCGCGTGGCGATCTCCTGAATCGTCTCGGTCCAATCGACGAAACGGGCGTATCGCTCGGCAATCAAGTCTTCCAACGGCTCTCGCGTATTCGCCTGCAGGGAGAAGAGGCCGGCAAGCACCCGCGGTGACGGAAAGCGCTTCTGCTCGACCGGAACCTCCAGGTCGGTAGTGCACAATCGCAGCAGGTCGCGCTGGTCGCCCTCGTCGAGGATCGAGAAGTTCTCGTTGTAGCCCAGATCGCCGCCGTGGCGTCGGAGCAGGCGTGCACCGACGGAATGGAAGGTCCCACCCCACATGCGGTGGGGCTCGAGCCGGGTCAGCTCTCCGACACGCGACAGCATCTCGCGGGCCGCCTTGTTCGTGAAGGTCATCAAGAGGATGGCGTCCGGACGGATGCCTTGATGCAGGAGATAGGCGACGCGGTAGGTCAGCGTTCGGGTCTTGCCCGAGCCGGCCCCGGCGATGACGAGCTTCGGGCCTTCTCCGCCCGCGACGACGGCGAGCTGCTGCTCGTTGAGATCGTTCTCGAAATCGATCTCGGGGGCCGTGTGGGGGCGCTGCGGGAGAACGAACCTTCGTGCCATCGATCAGCGATGGCCCGCCGGGAGGCGCTTGTTGGGCCGATCAGCGTCTACCGGGAGGCGCCTGCGGGGCCGACCAGCGAGCACCAGGGGGCCGTGGCGGGACACAGGGATCATCACCGGGCGAAGGCGTGAGGGCACTACCCGCCACTCGGTCCGGGAAGCGCTGCGTCCATCAAGGTCCAGACCGTCGCGGTGGAAGGCAACCGTGCGAGCTGGTCCCAAAGCCCAGCCGTCTGGGGCGGCAACAAGTAGGCCCATGCCTGTCGGGCAGCCCGGACGGTGGCCACCGTCGTGAACAGACGTGACATCTCCTCGAACAGGGTTCGCGCCCGCGGGTAGACGCGGATGGCGGTGTTGCTGGTGGGACCTATTCCGGCCTCGGCGCGCGCCGCCGCGAGTGACTCCCGTAGCCCTCCGAGGTCGTCCACGAGGCCGTGGTCGAGGGCTTGCTGTCCGGTCCAAACGCGCCCCTGGGCAACGGCGTCCACCTCATCCGCGCTCATGCCCCTCCCTTCCGCCACGACCTCGAGAAACGCGTCGTAGGTGTCGGCGACGTTTCGCTGCAGTACCTCTGCTTGTTCCGGGCGCAGGTCCGTCGTGGTGGAAAGAAGGTCGGCATTGTCGCCCCGTTTGACCAGCCCGTACCCGATACCGAGCTTCCCGTACGTCTCGCGCAGGCTCAGCCGCCCCATGATCACGCCGATCGAGCCGGTATACGTCGCCGGGTTGGCGAACACTCGCGTGGCCTTGCTGGCGATCCAGTACCCGCCGGAAGCCGCCACGTCCGACATGCTGACGACCACCGGCTTTCGTTGCGCCGCAAGCTCCACCTCCCGGCCGATCACATCGGCCGCGGTTACCGCCCCGCCACCGCTATCAACGCGGAGGACGATTGCTTTCACAGCCGGGTCCTCTCGTGCTTCACGCACATGGCGGGCAATCGTTGTGCCGGCCGCCACGTTTGCGCCGAAAAGCCCGGTATCGATGTCCCCGGGAACCATCAATCCGCTCACGTGAACCAGTGCGATGACGTTGTCCTGCGCCAGGATCGACTGCAGGCCTACGGGTGCCGTGGCCCGGAGGTATTCCCGCACGGTGACGCGGTTCGGTGAACGCCCGGCGATCTCGGCCAGAGCCGCGTCCACTTGATCGCGGTAGCCGAGCTCGTCGATCAACCCCAGCGCCCGGCCGCGCGCCGCCGTGATCAGACCCTCGTCGAACGCCGCGCGCACCTGGTCGGGAGAGAGGTCACGGTCGGCGGCGACGTCCCCGACCCACTGCTCGTAGAGGTCGCCGAGGAGGCTTTCGTCCATCTCCCGCTGGGCCTCCCCCAGCTCGGTTTCCGTGTAGGCGTTGAACGCCGCCTTGTACGGCCCGCTGGCGAAGACCTCGAAGCGAACCCCGATGCGGTCCAAAAGCTCGCGGTAGAAGGGCTCCTCGATGAGCATGCCGAGGATGAGCTGGCCGGTGGGGACCTGGTAGATCGTCTCGGCCGCCGAGGCCATGTACAGATCGAGGTTCGACCCGAGCTCGAGCAGAGCAACCACCGGTTTGCCGGTCTGGCGGAAGCGCTGAACCGCGGCGCGGACTTCCTGGGTCTTGCCGTACCCCCCGGAGAGAGGCCCGACCTCGAGAAAAACGGCGGCGACGCGGTCGTCCTCGGCGGCGCGGCGGAGAGCTTCGCCGATTTCGCGAACGGTCACCGGCCCGAGAAACGGGCCGGTCTGGGCTACCTCGCCGATCGCTCCCTGCAGGCGGACGTTGAGAATGGTCCCTCCCGCCACCGTCGGTGTGCCGCCGACGAGCAGGCGGTTCAGCCCCCATACGAACAGGGCGAAGCCGAGGAACAAGAGAAAGAACGTCGCCAGGAGCCAGAGACCGATTCGCCGATTCGCCATCCGTTGATGCTACCGTCGCCCCCCGGCTCCTTCAACGCGCCGCGCCGCGAGTGGTCCGGCGAGATGCTCAGGGGGCTATCGACGTGTCCAACCGGTCACCGTCAGCTGGAAGATCCGCGGGGTCTGCGGGGGGACCTTGGATGGATCGAGGAAATCGGTATCGAAGCTCCAGTCCCGGGTCGGTGCGCCGAACACGTCGCCGGTGGTGAAAGGCGCCGTCGCGTACGCCGATTCCCACAACGCGATGAGGCTGCCGCGCAGGGTCAACTGGTTCCCCGACCATTGTTCCAGCAGGCGGGGCAGGTTTGCGAGCCCGCCGTTCGGCAACGCGCCGGCGTCGACATTCCCGGTCATGACGGCCGCGTTCATCGAGGTCGCAACCGCGGCGCGGCTATCCAGGGGCAGCAGGCTGTAGGCGAGGTCTTCGTCGAACGCGCCATCGCCATCCATGTCGCCCCAGGCGCTGCTCAAGATGGTGAGGGCGTCGGAGATGAGCGCCGCCGGCTTCTTGTTGAGCGTGTTGAAGTTGCCCTGTACGTAGAGAGGGTTTTCGCTGACGATGGTCAGCGCGGAGGCCAGCTGTGTCGATGCACGCGTCTTGAAGGCGAACTCCGTGTTGTTGCTATCCCAGGGGGAGATATAGCCGGTCCACTCAGGCGGGCCGATTCCGGGGGCTCCACCGGGCCATGCCGGCATGTCGACGTCGGGCTGGAAAGCACCCAGATAGAGGACGCCGTTGGCGGGATAGCCGGGAGATCGTCCGAGACGATCCATATCCACCTCGACCGTGAGCATGTGCTTTTGCTCTCGTTGATCGAACAGGACCGTGTGGCGGACGGCGCTCTGTCCGCTCACCGGGTCGATGATCGATACGAGGTTGCCGTCCTCGTCGTAGCCTCGACCGTTGACGATCCGCAGGTCGGCGTCGTACCACAGTTTCGCAGCCACCTCGGCCGGCGTGTCGGTCGAGCGCCCGGCTTCGATGATTCGCCGCGGCTGCGTCGGGTCCGAAATGAGCAGGTCCACCCGGTTGCCGCCAAGATCACCGGAGCGCACACGACCGTCCCAGCGACCGATCGCATCGGTCGACCAGCTCGGGCTCTCCGAATCGAGGCCGTCCATCTCCTCGAAGGTCCCGGCGGCGTCTTGAATCAACACGGCTCCCGTGCTCGTCTCGCCGGCCTCCGAGCGATTGTAGATGTTGCCGTTGGCGGTCAGCGTCGAGTCGAAGCGCACCTCCACGGCGGGGTCGAGGTAGATATCGGCATTGCTGTGCACCCGCCCGCCAACGGTCATCTGTGTGGCGGGATGAATGTCGAGGTCGCCCTCGTACAAGACACCGAACTGGTAGACGGGAATCGAGGCGAACTCGCCCCGGATCTCGACCATGGTCTCGCTGTAGGGCTGGGCCTGGGTCGCGGCCTTGGCGCGTGCCCGAAACGCTTGGATTTCGGCCGACAACCCGACGAACAATCCATCGGCGAGCGTCGTTTGCCGCGGCGGGCCGTCCGCGTACGCTTCGAACGAGGTCAGGTTGACACCCGAAAAGGAGGGCGCCGGAATCGTGTCGAGCTCGACGTCCGTGGGGAAACGCCCCAGCGCACGCGTCATGCTGACGAGATCACGCACCAGAACCTGCGAGGCACCGTCGGCGGGCAGCAGGGTCTGCTGCGCTGCGGCGATGTTCGCCGAGATGGCGATCTCGGAAGTCGCCACCTGTGCTACCACCATCGACATCAGGCCGACGGCGAACAGCGACAGGAGGATCATGAGCAGGACGGTGCCCTGCTGACGGGCAGGATCGGTCCCCGGCGCCGGCCCGAAAGAGTGGTACTCCACAGTGGCTGCGGGCTGCATTGCGTGGCTCCTTCGAACTCCGAGCGTACCCAACGAAGAGGGCGAGGTTCAAGCGAGGCGCAGCAGCAAGCGGTGTGAGCAAAACGGGGCCTTGCGGGGTAGCGCTACGCCGAGGTGTCCGTCCCTGCTCTACGCAGGTCAGTAGCGTGTCGAAAAATTCGCGAACTCGCCGGACGCCGCGCCCCACTCGGCCTCGACGCCGTCGACGCGGGCGCCGACGGGTCCGGCACGACAGAACTCGAGAAGACGCTCGCACTCCGTCGGCGATCCCTCGGCGATCAGCTCGACCGACCCGTCGCGCCGGTTCCGCACCCAGCCGCCGAGCCCCAGCTCGCGGGCTCGCCGCTCGGTGCTGGCGCGGAAGAAAACCCCTTGGACCCGGCCGGTGATCCGCGCCGAGAGCCGCCGTGGGGCGTCTTCGGGGCGTCGCGACGAACCCTCGGAGGTCACGAGGAAAAGATCGACGATCGGGAGGCGACGCGGGCACGAACAGTGACGGTCCGCTCGTCCGAAGTGTTCAGGCGCTCATCTTCCGTCTCGACTTCCAGGGCGATCTCGACGGCGGTGACGCGGAGCTGATCGGCGATCGTCGCCGGCGTAAAGGGCTGCGCCGGGGTGGCGTCATCGAAGTACACGATGCTCATCGAGCGGACGTTCTCTGCTACAGGTTGCGGTGGGCCCGCGTCGACCTGACGCCACAAAGAGAACACGCCGTTGGCGGCTTGCAGGCTGTAGCTGATCGTCTGCACTTGTTTCACGGCCGCCCCTTGAGCCGCGCGGTACGCCTTCGACAACGACCCACTCGGCGCCAGGGAGGTGCCGGAGACGCTCGTCAGCGTCGCGATGTCGTACGTTCCGGTGCTATCGAAAACGATCACCGGCATTCCCGGCAAGAAACCCGCGGCGTTGTCCACGACCAGATCCGCCGACGGCCCCGCCATGTCCGTTACCAAACGGGCGGTGAGGTTCTCGGGATTGTGATGGACGTCGACGCCCCCGTCGGCACGGGGCTCGATGATGGGCACGGGCGACAGCATCCCCGCGAGCCCCACGCCCGCGACCTGCAGGTCGCGGCGCATCCGCTCCATCGCCAAACGCGCCGTCATCTGGGCGTCGATCAGTTGCATCTGGTCGCGCTCGACGTCCCGCAAACCGCTGAATACCAGCAACATCCCGCCCACGACCAGAACCGAGACAAACCCGGCAACCAGAAGCTCGAGGAGGCTGAAGCCCTGCTCGCCGGTTTTCGTCAACGACTTGCAAGCGCACATGACGGTCGGGATTCCCCGCAAACGGGTCCAGCGGATACCCGGCGACCGAAGTGGTCGTCGACCCGCCCGCCGTCCGCGAAGCCAGAATCGCCGATTCCTTCGCCCACCGGATGCTCAGCGTAACAATGACACGACCAGCGGAACCGTGGAAGGACCCACGCCCCGATCGTCATTCGGCGATGGGTCATCGAGGGCGTCGAATGTCCAGCTACGATCCGGCGCCGGATAGATCGGAGGTGGCCACTGCTCGAATCGAGGGCGGTCGTCGCCCCCGCGCCCTGTCCATTCCCGCTCTCTGTCTATTGAAAGTCCGTGCGGTAGGTCTCCAGGTCGACCTCCCGTGGAGGACCCCATACCGAATCGCGAACGCCGGAGAGCAGCTGGATATGCTTGCGCGATGGACTCACGTCGGTGACCTGCCAGCGGACGTAGCGGTTGGCGTCGCCGTTCACCGGGTCGAGCGAGTAACCCGCGACCGATGATGTCAACGATCCCCCGGCTGCAAGGTCCGGGTGATTGAACGGCAGCGCGCGGAGGTACTCGACGCGCTCCGTTCCGCTCGTGGTGAGCTCGCTGATCTGCTGCGCCGCGGCCGATGTCTGCACCGCCATCAGCATCAACGGGGCGATGGCCAAGGCGACCAGCCCGAGAAGCGCCGTGGCGATCAATACTTCGAGGAGGGTGAACCCCGCTCCGTTCGACGAGAGGCTTCCCGCTGCCTGGCGGCGAGAAGTTCGGACCTCCGCTCGATCGCTCCATGACGTTTCGGTCCTTGCCGGGCCCGCATCAAGTTCCGGTCCATCTGGTTGACTAGCAGCAAGCGGAAAAACACATCGCAAGGCATCGAAACAGAGAATTCGATTGAGCCACATCATCGACGGTGTCTGAAATATCACTACGCTATTTGAAGAATACGATCGGTTACTAATGGGCAGGTATTTTTTTCGACCGTCCTCGACGGTCCCAGGTACATCGACCAATGAACCACACGGGGTGCGTCCGAATCCACCGCCCCCCCGCTCGGCGCGGGTTGGCCAGGCGCGCTTCGAGCGGCTATCGTTGCCGCGGAATCAGGAGGAAGACGTCATCTCTCACCCAGCCAGCGGCGCCCGCGGCGACCGCACCGAGCAGCTCCTACGTGTGTCCGGCATCTTGGCCCTCCTCTGGGTGGCCTTGATCACGTTTTCCATTGCCGGCGCGGAGGGCGCACTGTGGCTCTCCGCCGCCACCTTCGGCGTCGCATGGCTCGTGCGGGAGCTCGATCCGGGTGCACTTCCTGCCCAGGACCGAGGCGCCGGGCCCGCCGGAGACGTGCTCGCCCGGATCGGCGCGCCCATCATCGCGTTTTTCACTGTCTCGTTCATCTCCGCGTTCGTGTCGCGCGAGCGCTTCGATTCGCTGTTCGAGCTGCGTGAGGTCTTCCTCTTCGCGGCTCCGCTGGTTACCTGGGCCGTGTTCCGCGACCCGAGAATGAGGGATCGTGGACGTGAGGCCTTCGCCTTCGGAATCTTCGCCGCTGTACTCATCGGCATCTATCAGACGGCGACCCTCGAGCCGGCCCCCGGAGACATCGTCTTTCGGGCCAGTGGGCCGCTGGGACACTACATGACGTTCTCGGGCGTGCTTCTCGCCGCCGTCCCGCTGCTCCTGACGCTGCGAGGCCGCCTACAAAGCATCGCCGGCCAGCTCACCGCCGCCCTGGCGGTGGCCATGATCGGCTTGACGTTCACGCGGAGTGCCTGGATCGGCGCCGTCGTGGCGCTGTCTGTCTTTCTGGCCACCGGATGGACGCGCCCGGCGACGGGGGCTGCCGACGGCGGTACCCGGCGACGGGGGCCCGCTGCTGTGGCGGCGACGGTAATCGTCGGGCTCGTCCTCGTCGCCGTCGTGCTCGGAGCCATCGCGGGATCCGACGCCCTCTACGACCGCGCCTCGAGCATTTTCTCCCTCGAAGACCCCAGCAATAAGGACCGCCTGGCGATGGCCGCCACCGGTCTGGAGATCATTGCGGCGCACCCATGGCTCGGAATCGGCCCCGGGGTGATGGAGAGTGTCTACCCGGCCTGGGCCGTCGAGTGGCGGGTGAACGCGGAGAATCCCCATCTGCACAACAACGTCCTGCAGATCGCCGCCGAACGCGGACTCATCGGCCTTGCCGCGTGGCTGTGGATCATTGCCGCGTTCGCGCTGGCGTCCTGGCGCGTCCTGCGCGCTGCGGGGCCGACGGGCCCGGGCGGCCCGGAGGCGCGGGCGGCGTTGGCGGCGCTTGCCGGTTTTCTCGCCATGGGGACGTTCGAATACAACTTCAGCGACTCCGAGGTGCTGATGGCGGTCCTGTTCGTGATTTCCCTTCCGCTGGCCGCCAGCGCGCCTCAGGCCGAGGCGGTGTCCGCCGACCCTTCCGGCGGCGACCGGAAGAACGTGACTGGCAGTTCCCGGAACGAGGCGTAGCCCGAAGCGCTTCGGGTGATATCAGCCGGCTGCTTCGCCGTCGAGTCCCAGCGGCGTGGCGATGCCTCGAAGCGCCGTGAGTACGTTCTCGACGTGGTCGCGCATCGGCAGGTCGATCTCGTCGGCGGCGTCGCGCAGGTGCTGCCGGTCGACGGCGCGGCAAAACGCCTTGTCCTTGAACTTCTTCGTTACCGACTTCACCGGTAGGTCGAGAAGGCTTTTGGACGGGCGTACGAGGGCACACGCGACGATGAATCCGGTGAGCTCGTCCACGGCGTAGAGCGTCCGCGCCATCTGCGTCGACCGCGGCACCCCGGTGTGGTCGGAATGCCCCAGGATCGCCTCGACGATCTCGGGCGGGTAGTCGAGCGACCGCAGGATCTCAGCGCCCACGAACGGGTGCTCGTCGAGCGAGGGGTGCTCCTCGTAGTCGAAGTCGTGCAGCAGGCCGGCGATACCCCAGATATCCGGGTCGCCGTCGTAGCGCTCGGCGTAGAAACGCATCGCCGCCTCGACGCAGAGGGCGTGCTTGACGAGGTTCTCGCCCTTGGTGTGCTCGGTAAGCAGCGCGTACGCCTGCTCTCGTGTCGGCGTCATGTCTGCGGGGTCGAGGTCATGCGCGAGGTACGGGAGAAGCGTCGAACGGGACGTCGAGGCGTCGGCCGCTAGGAGCCGCCGCTGCCAAGCAGCGTACCCGCCGGATCTTCCAGGCTGATCACGACCGAACCGTCCGCGGACATGATCGAGTGCCCGTCGATCAGCGCCTGGATGTTGCCGTCCTCCTCGAGCGTTCGAAGGTCGGCAGGCGCGATCAGGCGGAGCTCGCCGCGCACGACGACGCACTGCCCTTGCAGGCGGTCGAGCCCCCAACGCCACTCGGACAGCAGGCGCTGGTTGTAGAAGACGTGGGCGCGGTTTCCCTCGCCGTCTTCGACGATGAAGTAGTGATTCAGGTTCTGCTGCTCCCAGTCGACCAACCGAACGCCGTAGACGTCCGCCAACCCGCCGACGCCCAACTCGTTGACCGTTTGGATGTAGGTCGAGTCGTCGGCTAGCTCCCCGAGCGTGAAGTCCGCTCCATCGCCCTGCACACCGCTGGCGAGACGGAATTCGCCCGCTTCGATGTACGGGACCGTGATCGGGTTACCGTTCGAGATGACCTTGAGGAACTCGAGTTCGTCGAGCTCCTCCTTCGAGAAGCGCTCCTCCTGGTCGGAGTCGAGCGTCGGCTCGAGCGGCACCCAGCCGAGGTCCGTTTCCGACAATCCGAATGTCTGCAGCGATACCTGCTGGCCGACGCTGACTTCGAGCAGGTCCATGTTGTCGCCACCGATGAGAATGTCGTTCAGCGAGACGTCGCCCTCGCTGCCCAGCATCGGTGGGATATCGCAGGCGCCGCCGGCGCTCGAGGCCCCTACGGAGCTGGCGTCGCTGGTAAGCGTGATCGAGTCGGTATCGATGTGCTTGACGGTGAGGGGCTCGATGACGACCTCGATGCTGGACGGAGGAGCGCCCAGCGTGCGCACCATCGGCTGACGCGGATGCGAGGGATTGTCCATGTACTCCTGCAGCGTCATTACCTGCGGCTCCTGCTTCAGGTAGTAGTTCTGCCAGTACGGGACCATCATCACGTAGTAGGCGAACGCGGCTGCCAGAACGAGCAATGCCCAATTGAGCGGGTCTTTGAGAGCTCCCGCTATCCGCGACCCTTGTTGTCCGTCACTCGCCATCTGAGGTCCTCACTTCGTAGTCACGCACGTAAATTCCCATCGAGCGCGGGGATTATAGCTATAACCGACAAACTCTGTCGAGCAACCGGCCAGATGTTCACGGCGCCGGCCCGTCAAGCCGACATCGAATCGGCAAAGCGACCCAAGTCATCACGACGACCCAGGACGATGAGCACAGACCCGGCATCGATAGTGTCGGCCGGAGCGGGGTTGAATGCAACCGACCCATCGCCCGTCAGACGGCCCACGATCATCAGGCCGAAGCGTCGGCGGATTTCCGATTCGCCGATCGTCTTCCCGGCGATGTCGGCGCCGGCCGGCACGGAGATCTCCTGCAACTCGAGCTCTTCCATCTCGACGTGCCCGGAAACGATGTCGATGAACTCCACGACGCTCGGGTGCAACACCGAGTGGGCCATGCGCAAGCCACCGATGATGTTCGGTGAAACGACGCGGTCGGCGCCGGCGGCTAGCAGCCGCCGATCTCCGTGGTCGCTGATGGCGCGCGCAAGGACGAAGCAATCCGGGTGCAAGTCTTTGGCCAGCAGCGTGACATAGACGTTGTCGGCTTCGCTCGGTAGCGCCAGGATCACGCCCTTGGACCGGTGGATACCGACCGCCTCGAGCGTCGACTCTTCCGTGGCGTCGCCCTCCCAGACCAGGTAGCCCTCCTCCTCGATGCGGCCGGCCATCGCTTCGTTGTTGTCAATCACGACGAAGGATGCGCCGGCCTTCCGCAGTTCGTTGCACACCACGCGCCCGACTCTGCCGAACCCGCAAACGATGTAGTGATTGCTGAGCTTGTGGATATCTCGTGCCATCTTGCGCTTGCCTACGACATCCTGAAGCTCGCCCTCGAGGATCAACCGGGTAACGCTGGCGCCCAACAGCGTGATCGCGCCGAGGCCGAAACCGATGACGGCTATGGTGATCAGCTTGCCGACGTCGCTGAGAGGAACGACCTCGCGATAGCCTACCGTGCTGAGGGTGATGACGACCATGTAGAAGCTGTCGAACAGCGATGAGCCCTCGAAGACGTGGTACGCCCAGGCGCCGGCAACGATGACCGTTACCAACATCGCCAGGGCGAGCCGCAGCATCGGCGTTGCGGTGCTCTCGCGCTGGTTCACAGCCGCTGTCTTTCGTGCGATCCGCGACCGCGGAATGGCCGCTGCAGAGGCGGCATCAATTCCGGCTAGCCGTCCGGATCGGCGTCGTCATGAATGGTCGTGAACTCCAGGACTTCGTAGTTCTTGCGACCTCTCGGAGTCTCTACCTCGACCTCGTCTCCCTCGCCTCGACCGACGAGCGCCCGCCCGATGGGCGAGGAAACAGAGATCTTGCCGTTCGGGGGGTCGGATTCGTCCGGGCTGACGAGTCGGTAGGAGAACTCGTCGCCACTGTCGACATCGATGATCACCACTCGCGACCAGAAGCCGATGGTATCGTGGGGGATCATGCGCTCGTTGATGTTGGCCAGCGACTGCCGCTTGTCGTAGAGTCGCGCGAGCTTGGCCTGCACGAGCTCCTTTCGCTGCTTGGCGGCGTCGTATTCGGCGTTCTCGCTCAGGTCTCCGTGCGCGGCCGCCTCGGCGAGCTGTCGCGGCAGCTCGACCTTGAGCTCTCGCTGCAGGGGGCCGATCTCTTCTTCCAGCTTCTTGAGTAACCTGTCACGTATCGACATTGCGAAAGTGTAGCCGTCTCCTTTGCGGCCGCCAATTCGGATCAGCGGCGGGTGACGCGGGCGAGCCCCACCGCCGCCGGCGTCAGGTTGGGATCGATGTCCAGTGCCGCCCGGTAGGCCACCGCGGCGTCCCGGGGGAGGTCTTGATACTCCAGCGCGAGGCCGAAGTTGTACCAGCTGCTGGCGTCGTCCGGACGTACGCGAAGAACGCGGCGAAAGAGCTCGGCCGCGCCGGCGAAATCGTCGAGAAAGATCGCTGCGGTGCCCCGCGTCGCGATCGCATCGATATCGTCGGGATCCTGAGCGATGAGCTCATCCAAGAGCGTCGCTGCTTCCCCCACGGATTCGTTGCTGATGAGAACCCGTGCGAGGTTGTACTTGGCGTACTCGTACTCGGGACTCAGCTCGAGAGCCTGCCGAAAGGCGCTTTCCGCTTCGGCGAGACGGCCCTCTCGATAGGCGTCGATTCCGCGACCGGTCCAGTATTCGGGATCGTCCGGCCCGGGTGCCCCGATGGTGATCGTCCGCGGGCCCTCCTCGACCCGCGGCTCCTGGCGCGCCTCGTAGGCGCCGGGTTCGGCGTCGAAGTAGAACGCGACCGGCTCCCCCAACGGACCGGGGTCGGCGGTGACGAAGATCTCCGTCAGGTACAGAACGGCCTCGCCGCTCCGCGCCAGTCCGATTCCCACATGGGAGAACTCCGGGTCCATGCGGTTGCGGCGATGGCCCGGGCTGGACAGCAGAGCAGCGTGTAGACGCACGACGGTGCGGTTTCTGGCCACGTTCTCCGCCAGACGCGGGACCTCCGGGAAGGCGATGCGAACCCGCCGCTCGGCCGACAACCCATACTCTGGCGAGTAGTGCCCTACCCTGCCGCGATACGCCATTTCCTGGCTGTGGTAGTCAGCCAGCATCGACAGCGCCGGGTCCAGCTGGAGCGGACCCAGCCCGGCTTCTTCCCGACTTTCGTTCAGCAGGCGCAGCGCCTCGTCGACCTCGTCCTGCAGGCCCTCCTGGGCGCCCGTTCCGCCGGTGAGCCCGAAGATCACGCAGCACAGCGCCAGCCTGCTGGATACGCCGATCACGAGAACAAGACGGCCACGACGCCGCAGGCAAGGTTGAACTGCATCGACATCGTCGCGAGCTGGTGCAGGCGATCGAAACGGGCCCGTTCCTCGACCCCGGCGCCCTGCTCGAGCGTCTCCCGAAGGCGGCGCATGCGGGGCGACAGGATCCACATGGACGCGAGAGCCGACGCGCTCATCATGAGGATGCAGACGTATTGAATCGCGTACCACGCAGACCAGCGCCCATACCATTGCGCCATCAGGACGCTGGTTGCGAGCAGCGCGACGATGCACACGATGACGAGCCGGTCGAAGCGTTGCAGAGACAGCCCGACCACGCGGCCGGCGAGCATGCGGTCCGGAGATTCGCGGAAGGCGACCGGAGCAACGACCGCGCCGATCGCGACCATGCCGCCGACCCAGAGAACGAGAGCCATGGTGTGGAAGAAGTGCAGCGTCAGGAACGTCCAATTCGGCACGGCAACCTCTTTTCTCTACGCGCCTGTTCTCTGCTGACCGACTACTAGCAGCCCGTGGAGAAAGTGTGATGGGTCTGGCGAAGGGAAGTTGCGTGGGAGGACAAGGCGGGCCGGCGCAGGCAATGCCGGTGCGCATCGTCGAGGAGGTCCACGGTGGTCATCGCGCCCAACCTCCCTTCGCCCAAAGGGTTACGAGGGAAAGACGCCGTCTGCGGCGTTCCCGCTACTCGACGATGCGAACCGGCATCGCCCTCGTCGCGGCGCCTTGCTATCCAGCCTCTTTTCCTCGTAACCAGACCCATCACACTTTCACCATGGGCTACTAGCGGCCTTCGCCCGGGCGTACACCGTAGTAGCCGGGGCGGGCCTGGACGTTGCCGGCTCGCGACTTGAGGCTGACCTCGAGCGTGCGCCATTGTCCGTCCCAGGCTTGGTTCGTCGGCGTGTACGAAAGCGAGTATTGGCTCTCGAGCTCCGCCGCGATCTCGGCGTACACGCCCTCGAGCTCATCGAGCCGCAGCGGGAAGTACGCCGACCCACCGGTAGCTTCGGCGAGAGAGCGGAGGTTCTCGACGCTTTGCCGGACGACGTCGGAAGCGTCGCTCAATTCGGTCGCATCGTGCATGAGCTGGAGGCCGATGGTGTAGACGAGCACGTCGGACTGGCGGGTGTACTCGAGGACGTCCTCGAACCCGAATACGCTTTCGACATCGAGGCCGTCGGACAGCACGATCAGCGCGCGGCGGCCGGTGCGGCGATTCACCTTCCGCAGTGACTCCACGATGGCGTCGTACAGGGCCGTGGCCCCGTCGGGTCTCGTCGTATCGATCGCCTGGCGCAGCTCCGCGACGTCGTTGGTGAAGTCGGCGTGTAGATAGACGCGATCGTTGAAGCCGAGAACCATGGCGCGGTCGTTCCCGCGCAGCAGTGTATCGATGAGGCGGTTGGCTCCCGCTCGCGCACTGGTGATGCCGCCTCCGATCATGCTGGAGCTGTTGTCGAGCAGCATCGCCGCCGAGACGGCCGTGTCTTCTCCCTTCGAGAAGCTCTCGAGCGTTTGCACGACCCCGTCCTCGACGACCGAAAAATCGTCTAGCGTCAGGTCCTCGACGAAGCCGCCACCGGGTTGATGGACGGTGACGTTCAGGGTCACCACGTCGACGCTGGCGCCGAAACCGATGGCACCGCGACTGAGCACCCGGGTATCGGTCGCGATGCGCCCGTCGGCACCGACGGCCAGCGCGCGCAAGACGAACACGCTCTCCTCTTCCGCTGCATCGAACGTCGCCCGGGCCGTGCTCCCGTCACCGCGGCCGATGATCTCGTCGTTGACGTAGAGCTCCCAGAGCGCGGGAGGCGGCCCGTCGACCGTGGCCGCGAAGGTCATCTCCCCCAGGGGCGTGGCGGTTTCCGTCGGGCTGATGATCCGTACGCCGAAGGCTGCCACCGGCTCGGCGGTCGGCTGCTCGACGGTGCTGTTCTGCGGCGAGTCACTGCTCGAAGAGTCTGCATCGGCCTGTTCCGCCGATGTCGCACCGGTGCCCGTGCCGCCCGCGACGGCCAGCGAAGCGATCGACTCGATGGCCTGCTCGGCCTGAAGCCTTTCCATGGGCGAGGCATCCGAGCCGGTCGCCTGAGCCGGGTTGCGGGTGATCAGATAGGAGTTCAGCAGGTCGGCGGGGTCGCGCAGCAGACGCTCCGTGAGCACGTCGGGATCGTCGGCCTGCCAGTAGCGAGCCTCGATGCGCGCCGGCCCTGTGCCGCGCCGCGGATACTCGACGAAGTCGCGGGCGACGAGGAGCTCGCCGGGCGGCAGCATGACGAAGATCCTCCGCTGCGTTCGGCTTGCGGGCCGGTCGATCCACTGAGCGCTGACCAACAACCCCAGGCCGAGGGGCTCCGAGCCCAAGTTGCGCAGCGTGACGGAGAAGTCCTCGACTCGCTTCCGCCCTACCTGCTCGATCTCGCCGCCGAAATGCAACTCCCCGATCTCGATGCGGTTGTCCAGGGGGAAGAAGGCCCGAACGCGGTCGGCATCGCCGAAGCCGTAGCGATTGTTGCTGCGGTTGATGTCCGGCAGCAATCCGTCCGGATCGAGTCGGACGCCGACCGGCTGTTCATCGAACTCCAGTTCCCATTCGGCCTCGACGGTTCCGGCGGGAATGTCGGCATAGAGCAACTGCCCGCTGGCGAGCCGGACCTCCACCTGGGTCCACACCGGGACCGCGCCCTGTCGGAGCACCTTGCCGCTGATGCGCCCTCCCCCGATGCGGACGTCTTCGAGAGCCAGATCGATCTTGGCCCGCGGATCGAGCCAGGCATCGAGCAGCTCCCCGGGATCGGGTTCGAGGTCCGCCGGAAGGTTCCCCACTGCCGTCTCGCGAATATCGGCGGCGGCCGGCGAATTGACCGCCATCACGAGCAAATTGGCGACGGCCGCCTCGCCGTACAGGGACTCCAACAGGCGGAACGTTGCCAGCGCCTTTCCACGCGCGGCGTCGCCGGCTGCGAGCCGCTCGGGGCCGGTCAGCGGGACGGGATCGTCCATCCGCGCCGCCCGGTTGTACGCCGCCTCGAGGTTATAGAGGACCGGAGTGGTCGCTCGCTCCCGGCGTGACAGCAGCTCCGTCATGTAGAGCGCCGCACCATCGATCCACCACGCGGAGGGGTCGTCCGCGGCCGAGAAGTAGAGCCGCGCGATGGCGTACGCAGTTACCCAGCGGGCGTACCCCTGCGCGAACGCGACGCCATAGTCCTCGGCGAGAATCGCGAAGGGGTCGTTGAATCCCAGAACGACGCCGGATGGGTCTCGATCGATGCTGATATCGGCGGAGGTGTTGGTGGCGGCGGCAGGATCAGGAGTCCAACGAATCGTTCCTGGCGGCGGTGGGGCGCCGAGGATCCCGGCGAACGTCTGGGTGGCGGCGTCGGCGAATCCGGCGAGGCGCCGGGCCCATTGCCCGCGGTCAGCCGGCGCGACGAGCGATACAGGGGCGCTGGAAAGCCGCAGCGTTTCGACCTCCTGGGCGCCGCCGGATGGCGCCAGGGCCGACGCTGCGATCGCCGGCTCGCGCGACGGGACGCCGGCGCCGGGGGCGCCGGACGCGGCTCTCCCGGCTGCCGGAAGGCAGAGAATCAGCGCCAACCAGAAGATGGCGGCGCGCGGGCGTACGGGTCTCCAAGACAAGGCGCGCATTGCACGATTATAGCATCGGTGGCGCCCCGACATGCGGTTGAGGAGATGGCCTCCGCATGCTACGATCGTACTACGGGTTGGGCGCGTAAGTGTTTTATTTTCAGTCACTTACGGGCGAATTGAAGATCGGTCGGACCAACACGAGCGGCGCCCGGCACCGCTCCCTTCCGGATGGCCGCGGCATGTCCAGCGAGCGTTTCGAAGTCGTCGTCGTAGGGGCCGGTCTTTCCGGGACCGCAGCCGCCCTCACCCTTGCTCGGGCCGGTGTGGAGGTCCTGGTCATCGAGCGTGGCGACTACCCCGGCGCCAAGAACCTCTTCGGCGGCATTCTCTACTCCGGGGTGCTCGCCGAGCTGATTCCGGAGTTCTGGAACGGGGCACCGGTCGAGCGGCACATCGTCAACCGTCGCTGGGTGACCCTCAACGAAGAATCCCAGGTTGCTCTCGACCTCAAGAGCGATCGATTCGACGCGCCGCCTTACAACAACACGTTTACCGCCCTGCGCTCGAAGTTCGACCGGTGGTTCGCCGAACAGGCGGAAGCGGCGGGGGCCTTCATCATCGGCGAGACTACTGTCGAGGAGCTGCTGTACGACGGAGGGAAGGTTGTCGGCGTCCGCACCGGTCGCGAAGACGGCGACGTCCACGCCGACTGCGTGATCCTGGCGGAAGGTGCCAACGCGCTGATCAGCGAAGGTGCCGGGCTCCGCCAGCAGATGTCGCCGACGAACCGCGTCAATGCCGTCAAGGAGGTCCTCAAGCTGCCGCCCGAGATTATCGAGGACCGCTTCCATCTCGAGGGGAACCAGGGCGCGGCGTACGAGTACTTCGGCGGGGCGGTAAAGGGCATGGTGGGCTCGGGGTTCATTTACACGAACCGTGACAGCATCTCGGTCGGGGTCGGCTGCCTGATCGAGGACTTTCTCAGCACACGCACGGCACCGTACGAGTTGCTCGACCACTTCAAGGCGCACCCGTCGGTGGCGCCGCTGTTGCGTGGCGGTGAGACGGTCGAGTACGCCACGAAGATGATTCCGGAGGACTCGTACAACGATTTGAGCGACCTGTACGCCGACGGGGTCATGCTGGTCGGCGACTGTGCCGGCCTGGTCAACCCCTCGATCCATCACGAGGGGACCAACCTCGCGATGGCCTCCGGCGTGCTTGCGGCCGAGACGTTCATCCAGGCCCGTGATGCCGGCGACTTCTCCGCCGCGACCCTGGCCGGCTACCGGAAGAAGCTGGACGATTCCTGGGTCATGAAGGATCTCGCGCACTACCGGGACGCGGTTCATTTCCTTCGCACGAACCGCGAGTTCGTGGACGACTACCAGCGCTTGACCGTCGAATTGGTGCGCGACTATTTCACCATCGACGACACCCCCAAAGCGGACGTGCGCCAGCGTCTGATCAAGAAGGTTCGCGAGGAGATCGCTTTCTTTCGATTGGCCCGGCAAATGTGGCGGGCACGAAAGACGCTGCTGTGACGGCCGGAGGCACTGATGTCGATTGACGTAAGGGAGTATCTCAAACCCCACGTTAGCCTCTCGCTCGAAGAGCGGCTCGATCTGGTGCGGCGGCGGTTCGCCGAAGACAGCCACATCGAGGTCGACCAGGACGCGTTCCGCAACGACCCGGACCAGGCGGTCCTCTTCATCTGTCCCGCCCGGGTCTTCAAGTTGAACGAGGAGGCGGGCACCTGCATCGTCAACTTCGAGGATTGTCTCGAGTGCGGCACCTGTCAGGTGGCCCGGCGCTACACGACCTGGCGGAATCCGAAGGGTGGGTACGGGGTGACCTACCGCTACGGCTGAGCCGAACGCGGCACCACGTTCGGGTGCTCCGAATCAGGGAGTGCCCCCGCCCAACCAGACCTGGTGCGGCGAATCAGGGCGCGGCCGCACGGCGAACGAAGACCCGGTATGCGGTCTCGTCCTTGATCATGCCGAGGAACTCGTTGCCCGTGCTCAGGCACCACGCCGGGATGTCGACCTCGACGCCCATGTCGTCGGCGTGCAGGACGAGCACCTGACCAGGGTCCAGCTCCGCGATCCGGTACTGGACGCGAATCACCGGCTCGGGGCAGAACGTCCCCAGGGCATCGATCTCGAGTTCGGTCGTGAGCTCCTTCAGCGACGCCTCGTCGAGGCTGCCCTCGACGTGTCGCCGCAGCGGTGAGTCACCGCGACGTCGGCGCGCCGACGCCAGGCGTCCGCTCAAATCCGCATTTCCTCGAGCATCGTGTCGTCCTGCAGCGGCTCGACAGTGAGCTGGCCTTCATCCTCCCCTACCCGCCAGCTTACCGGCAGGCTCGGCTGGGTCCGGCCGTCGCTGTATCGCGCCGTGATGCGGCAGGCGGTCTCCAGATCTTCGGCGGAGAGCTGTCCTTCGACGAGGGCGAGCGGCGACGGGAAGTCGTCGACCCATACCTGAGCCCGGCCGTCGGCGAAACGATTCATGTAGGCGTTTTCGCCCTCGTCCCGACCTACGACCATCTTGACGTTTCCGTTCAGGCGAAAGTGTCGGCCGACCTTGAGCAACATCATGTCGTCGGGCGAAACGTCGTTGCCGTTGTGGGCAAGGAAATCCTGTAGCTTCCGGGCATAGTTCTCGTCCGGCAGGAAGCAGCAGCCACCAGCGGGCTGTGGGTAGTCGATGATGCCGAGCTCGACCGCGAGCTCCATCTGCCGTTTACGCGACCGCCCGGAGATGTCGTACAGCGCCTCCCGGTCGACCCAGCCGCGCTGCTCCGGGATCGACTCCGGCAGCAGCTTGGCGCTCAGAGGCCGGAGGAGCAGGCCCGCAAGGCCCGACTCCGCTTCGACATCGTTGAGCGGCGGCCGCCGCTGGCTCATCGGCCGCTGACCCAGGACCTCACCCGTGAAGACGAAATGATAGCCGCGCTCCAGCATGATCTTCTTCGTCTTCTGCAGCATGAAGATGCGGCAATCGATGCAGGGGTTCATCCCCGCGCCGTATCCGTACTTCGGGTTCAGGACGACTTTCGGAAGGTACTCGTCCTTGATGTCGATGATCTCGATGGGAACGCTCAGGTCGGCGCCGGCGCGGAGAGCTTCGTTTCGGTACGGCTTGTCCGGGTTGCTCCGATTCCCGAGGATCCGGTGCCGGTCGGCGAGGCAGAATCCGGTGGAGAAATGAAGCCCGAGGACCTCGATTCCCTGCTCCTGCATGACGCGCGCAGCGAGGGTCGAATCGAGACCTCCGGAGAGCAATCCGAGGGCGCGAATCTGTTCACTCATGACGATTCCAGGGAGGTTGATCGTTGCGACGGTGCCCACAGGAAGCGTAGCAGAGAAACCGACATGCTGACAGTTTGACGCGCGCCGCCCGGTTGACGGTCAGGCGCGGTTCCCGGGCCAATACGCAGCTTCGAGAAAAGGCTGCCACTGTGGATGTGGCGGGCCGTCGCCCGCTGGCGCAAGGGCGGGATGCCAGCGTGGTCTCGTCGGCCGGCGCTGCGGAAACATGCCGATCTCTTCGGGGAGTCGGTTCGCCTTGCGGCGATTGCACGGAATGCAGGCGACGACGACGTTCTCCCAAGTCGAGCCTCCGCCGCGAGATCGGGGCACCAGGTGATCGATATTGAGCTCTGACTTCTTCCCCCGGTGGCCGCAGTACTGGCATCGGTAACGGTCGCGCAGGTAGATGTTGGCCCGGGTGAACTTGACGTGAGACCGCGGCACGCGATCGAACTGCACCAGCTGCACGACGCGCGGCACGACCAAGCGCGTGCTGACGCCCTGGACGAAGTCCCCGGCAGCCTCCCGTTCGTCGGCCGGGCGGCGGACCCACGCGTCCCAATCGTAGGTCGCGTAGTCATGATCGAGGGCGCGAGCACGGCCGCTGTACAGCAGGCAAACGGCGCTCCGGGCAGAGCAGATGTGGACAGCCTGCCACAACCGATTCAGGACCAGAACGTTACCGCCCAGCATCGCACCCCAGAGCCGTTCAGCGGGCCGCGCGTGCCGCCGAGCCAATCGGCGCCCGCGTCACGACCCTCGCCGCTTCGGCTCAGAGTAGCGCTACGGGAGTTCTCTTTCCAGCGCCCGTCGTCAGCGCAACGCGCCGTTCTGGCGCAGGATCTCGCGAACGCGATCCAGGGGCAGGGCCTCGGCCTCCGCCCCGTTGAACCCGGTCGTATCCGTGGCCATGAAAAGACTGTTGTAGATCGCCTCTTCCGTGGCCTCGATAACGGCCTGAAACAAGGGCGACATCGCGCCCGTGGTCAGCGTCTCGCCGAGCCGCTGAGCCGGAGCGTCAGGTCCGGATCGCAGCTCCGGGGCTGTCGAGAAGGCGATGACGTAGTCGCCGCTGCCGTTGCTGAAGTTCGACCCGGTCCGCGCCATTCCCATCAGCGCACGCATCGCCAGCCGCTCGAGAGCCCGATGCTCCAGCGGCGCGTCCGTGGCCACGACGATCATGCAAGAGCCATCTCCGGGGGCCCGGTCGGCGCTCCCGTCGACGGGAGCGACCGGAGCGGGGCCGGGAGCGGGCGCGGGCGCCTGACGTCGGAGCTCCTCCCCTACCGCGACGCCCGCGATCCGCAGGGCCCGCCGCGATCCGAAGTTGGTCTGCACGAGGACACCGACGTGCCACCCTCCGCCGGCAGCCCCAACCTGTCGGGACGAGGTTCCGATACCGCCCTTGAAGCCGAACGCCATCGTACCGGTTCCGGCGCCCACCGCCCCCTCTACCACAACCCCCGGGCTGGCGTTGCGAAGAGCCACGCGCACGTGCTCCAGACCCAGTGGACGCGCGCGGATGTCGCTGAGATAACCGTCATTCGTCTCGCCGACGACGGGGTTGATGGACCGGACGCGCTCGTTGCCCGGAAGCTCGAGCATGTGCGTGATCAGGGCGTCGGCGACGCGGGGGACATTGAGCGTTCCCGTCAGAAGAATAGGAGTCTCCAGGGTTCCCAGCTCCTGCACCTGGCTGAGCCCCGCGAGCTTCCCGAACCCGTTCCCAACGACAATCGCTGCCGGGACTTTCTCGCGAAACAGATTGCCCCCGTGAGGGACGATCGCCGTGACGCCGGTACGGAAGCGATCGCCTTCGCGAAGGGTCGAGTGCCCGACCCGGACGCCAGCGACGTCGGTGATGGCGTTCAACGCCCCCGGCGTCAGGCTGCCGGTAACGACCCCGAGCTCCCGAGCGCGGGGCCGTTCGCTCTGCGGGGTCGCCGCCGCCGCCGCGGTCATGGCGACCACGAGGACCGGAATCAGCGTCGCCAACGAGTAGGTCCCGGGGCGCCGGACTCGCAGCGGTGGCGGAGACATCGCCGGCTGTGCTCGACCGGCGGCTTGCGGGTCGGGCACCGGCTGGAAGCGTGGGGACGACGCGACCGTGTCGGCGCGCCGACAAACGAACGACGATCGCACGAGCCGGTGACTCACTCTTACTCGGGCGGGTGGTCGAGCTCTTCGATTGCTTCGCGCAGGGTCTGCTGGATCTCGGGAACGGTAATCTCCTGACGGTTCAGGTAAAGCGTCAGCGTGATGCCGGTGCCGGATCGATAGGTGATCCTCCGCCCCTGATCGGGTGCCGGGGTCGGGTCGTCCGCCTCGGCGACCTCACCCTCACCCTCGCCCCGCCGGAGCGCCCGCAGGTCGTCCCGCGTCAGGCCCTCTTCGATGATTCGCCGGACGAGGTCCTCTTGCGACTCGGGGTCCTCGACGCGTGCGACTTCGAGGAGGATAGACTTCGTCGTGATGCCGGCGGACTCCAGACGTTCCCGCAACGGGCCGGGAATGTCGGCCAGCGAGAGCGACTCGGTGATGCTCGTGCGCGCCTTTCCGATCTTCTTCGCCACTTCTTCGTGGGTCAGGTCGAAGCGGTTGACCAACGCCCGTAGCCCCTCGGCTTCTTCGAACGGCGACAGGTCCTGGCGCTGCAGGTTCTCGATCAGCGCGATGGTCAGCACCTGGGCGTCGTCGACATCGAGCACGATGCACGGTACGTGCTCCAGCTGCGCCTCGACGGCGGCGCGAAATCGACGCTCCCCGGAGATGATCTGGAAGCCTCGCGGCTCCCGACGGACGAGCAAAGGCTCCAGCACCCCGACCTCGCGAATCGAAGCGACCAACTCGTCGATCGCGTCGAAGGCCTGGCGCGGCTGCTGCGGGTTCGGGATCAGCGACTCGACCGGAATGTTCTGCCCGATGCCCTCCGCATGGCGCACTGCCAGTTGCTCGACGAAATGGTGATCGTGGCGCATCCGGGCGGTTGTCGGCAGGCCTCGTTGCTTAGGCACGCTGCATCACCTCCTCCCCTAGTTTCGCGTATTGCCGCGCCCCACTGGAGTTGGGGGCGTGGCTGAAGATCGATTCCTTGTATGCCGGGCTCTCCTCGAGGCGCACGCTCTTGGAGATCATGGTGTCGAATACCTTGCCGCCGAAGACCTTGCGCACCTGCGCGACGACGTCTCGCCCGAGAATCGTCCGGTGGTCGTGCAGGGTGATCAACACGCCCAGCAGATCCAGCTTCGGATTCACGTACTGACGGATGCGTTCAACGGTTTCGAGCAGGTCGTCGGTTCCTTCCAAAGACAGGTACGACGACTGGATCGGCACCAGCAGGTGGGTGGCGAGCACCAGGGCGCTGACCGTCAGCAGCCCCAGGGTCGGTGGCGTGTCGATCACGACGAAGTCGTAGTCCGAAGCCACCGGCGCCACCGCATCGCGGAGGCGGTAGTGGCCGTCGAACTCGCCCAGCAGCTTGCCCTCGAGCTTCGCGAGAGAGATACGTGCCGGGGCCACGAAGAGGTTCTCGTCGGCGGCGGGGCGAATGATGTCCGCCATATCAATGTCGGGCTCGACGAGGACATCGTAGATCGACTTCTCGACGCTCTCGAGATCCAGGAAGGACAACGTGCTGTGCCCTTGCGGATCCAGGTCGATCAGCAAGGTCCGCTGTCCCTTGCGGGCGAGCGCGGCGGCCAGGTTGATGGACGTCGTCGTTTTGCCGACGCCCCCTTTTTGATTCGTGACCGCCAGGATCATACAGCTTCGCACGTGGGGTACTCAGGACGCCTGCCGGGCGTATTGCGAAGGCGAGAAGCTCGTCCCGGTGCGTCTTCTCGCGCCGGCACCGCGATGCTAGCCGTGGTACGCGCGGAGTGTCAAGCGAATGGGGGGGCCGAAATGCCCGCATTTGGCGAGACATCGCGCCCGAGCGCGGGGTCATGCAGGGTCATGGGACCTGTCGGCCCGGGGCGGCCTCACGCGCGGGGCGCAGGATGACCGGCTACATCTCGTACTTGGAGAAGTCGTCCGGGTCCAGGTTCTCGAACCACTTCCGCAGCCGCTCGGAGTCGGACGGCTCGCCGTCCTCGTCGAGCGCCCGCGACTGATCGAGGACCGCTTGCTCGACGTAGATCGGGGCTTCCGCTCGCAATGCGAGCGCGATGGCGTCGCTGGGGCGGGCGTCGACCGAGCGCGAAACCCCCTCGACGTCCAGGTGGATACGCGCGAAGTAGGTGTTGTCCTTGAGGTCGGTGACGACGATCTTCTGGACGCTAGCGCGGAGGGAGTCCAGCAGGTTGCGGAGCAAGTCGTGGGTCATCGGGCGCGGCGTCTCGATATCTTCGATTCGCAGCGCGATGGCGTTGGCCTCGAAGATCCCTACCCAGATCGGCAGCACCCGCTCCTCGGCCTCGTCTTTGAGGATGACGATGGGCATGTTGGTGACCGGATCGACCATCAAGCCCTTGATCTTCATCTCGATTTCCATCGGCATCCTCGTTGACGGCGTTGAATTCGACTATAGGTGCGGTGAATAGGGCGGTCAAGGATCGATTCTCGCCGCCTGAGAAACGTCGTCGGAAGCGGGTCGGTTGGTGGCGCGGCGCGGATCTTCGGCGCCCGGACGCACGGGGATACGGGCGACTTTCCGCCGTCAACCAGCCGATCCGTAGAGGCTGCGGGCGGCGGCGCGCGTCACCTTGACGTCGACAAAACGACCGATGAGCTCCGCCGGGCCGGTGAAGTTGACGATGTGGTTCGAGCTCGTTCGGCCGCTGACGTCGTCTGTCGTTCGCCTGCTGAAGCCGTCGACAAGGACCTCCACGCTCTTCCCCTCCCAGGCGCGATTCCGTCGCCGCTGGATTCCGCTCTGCAGCTGCTGCAACTCGACGAGGCGGGCGCGCTTGATCTCGGGCGGAACCGTATCGTCGTAGGTCAACGCCGCGGTGTCCGGTCGCGGCGAGTACTCGAAGGAGAAGAAAGAGTCGTACTCCACCTGGCGAACCAGATCGAGCGTGGCAGCGAAATCGTCTTCGGTTTCTCCCGGGAACCCGACAATCAGGTCGGTCGAGAGACCGACGCCGGGGACGCGCTCCCGCAGCTTCTCCACCACCGTTTCGTAGGTTGCGCGGGTGTAGTGCCGGTTCATCTGCCGGAGCAGGCGATCGGAGCCCGACTGCACCGGAAGATGCAAGTGCGCCGCGACCGACTCGCGGTCCGCCATCGCGTCGATCAAAGCTGGAGACAGATCCTTGGGGTGCGATGTGAGAAAGCGGATCCGGCGCACACCGGAGCCGCCGATCTCGCCGAGAACGTCATCGAGCCGGCATAGCAAGCCGGGAAAGTCGAGGCCGGCGGCGGGGTCGACCCACGAGTTGACGTTTTGCCCGAGGAGGGTCACCTCACGGAAGCCGCGGATGCTCAACCCCCGCACTTCATCGATGATGTCCTCGGCGCTGCGATAGACCTCGAGGCCGCGCGTCGAGGGCACGATGCAAAACGAGCAGTAGTTGTTGCAGCCCTCCATGATCGTCACGAAGGCCTTGACGCGGTCCACCCGCACGGCGTCCGAGGCATCGAAATCGATGAAGTCTTCCGTGATGACTTGGGTCCCTCTTCCCTGCTCGAGCGAGTCCAGAACGTCAGGAAGAGCACGGAGCGCCCGAGTCCCGAGAACGAAATCCACCGAGCGCTCCCGCGCGACGATTTCTTCGCCACGTTGTTGCGCGATGCAACCGGTTACGCCGATACGTACGGGCTGCCGGCCCTGTCTCAGCCGCTCCCGATCGTTGTCCTTGAGCGTGCGTAGCCTGCCGAGCTCGGAAAAGAGCTTGTCTTCGGCTTTCTCGCGAACGCTGCACGTGTTGACCAGCACGACGTCCGCTTGCTCCGGCGTCTCCGCCGCCAGGAGGCCCAGGCGGCGCATCTGCCCGGCATAGATCTCGGAGTCGTGCACGTTCATCTGGCACCCGTAGGTACGGATCCAGTAGCGCCCGCGGACCTCGGTCTCCGTCTCCGGTAGGCGCGGAGCCTCGCAGCTGCTCAGTACGTTCTGTTCGTTTTCGGGCATCGGAGTCGGGGGCGAGGGAGTGCGCCGTTTCGCGGCGCCGAGACAAGGTAATCGCCGCGCTGTCAGCGCCGCGGCTGCGACAAGGGCGAAATTATACCAGCCCGATGATCGCCCGCAGGGCGTCGGGTTCCGTAGCTCCGGCACGAATCAGCCGAGGCTCCGCCGCGCAGAGGTCAACGATGGTCGATGCCTCGCCGCCGGAGGTCGGCCCGGCGTCCAGAATTGCGTCGAGCCCGTCCACGAACGTCTGCTCAACGGCAGCCGCGTCGGCGCAAGGGGGCGTCGCCGTCGGGTTCGCCGAGGTTCCCGTAATCGCGGTCCCGCACGCACGGCAGAGTGCGCGAGCGACGGTGTGGCCCGAGATCCGCAGCGCGACTCCCCCACCCGGACCGAGCAACGGCGCCGGCAATCCCTCCCGAGCGGGGAGCACCATGGTCAGAGGGCCCGGCCAGAAGTGCGCCGCCAGCCGATCGAACACAGGCGGCAGGTCCCTCACCCATTCCGCCACCTGTTCGAGCGAGGCGGCGATCAACAAGAGGGGCTTGTCCGCGGCGTCTCTTCCTTTCAAGCCCAACACCCGTCGCAGGGCCTCGGGCTGATGCGGGTCGGCGCCGAGTCCGTAGAACGTCTCCGTGGGGAACGCGACGACGCCGCCGCCTCGTATCACGCCCGCCACGGACTCCAGGCGTGCGCCGAGGTCGGCTCCCGGGGCATGCGGCTCGATCGATGACGACTTGGGCCCGTCAGTTCCCATTTTCGGCTTCGGCCGCGGAGACGTCTTCCGTCGAGGGCCCGAGCCAGCGGGCGAGCATCAGCGTCACGTCGTCCTCTCGTGGGGCGCCGGCACGAAACTTCCGTGCCCGCTTCCGGACGGCCTTGACGATGTCGTCGAGGGCTTCGGCGCGGTGCTGATATACCGTCTCGGCCAGGCGCTCCACACCGAAGTCTTCGCTCGAGCCGTTGGTCAGCTCCGTCAAACCATCGGTATAGAACACCAGGATATCCCCGGGCTCGAGTTGCATTTCTCGGTTCGTGTAGGTGGAGTTTTCGAAAGCTCCGAGGATGAACCCGGAGCTGGGCAGGAAGTCGGTGCCCTTCTTGCCGACGCGAAACGGGGGAACGTGGCCGCCGTTGCTGTAGACCAGCTTGCCGTTTTGCGGGTTCAACCGCGCCAGCACTGTCGCCACGAATTGGTTGGCGGGCGTCGACTCGTACAGCAGCTTGGCCATCCGGGTCATCAGCACGGCCGGCGAACGGGTCGAGTCGGCCCCCAAACGAATGGCGCTGCGGACCGCCTGCATCAACAGCGCGGCCGAGACGCCGTGGCCGGACACGTCCACGAGCGCGAGCCCGACGCGTCCGTCGCTGCGCTCGAAATAGTCGAAGTAGTCGCCGCCGACGACGTTCGAAGCGACGTTCACCCCTACCGCCTCCCAGTTCGCCCCGGCGAGCCCTGCGGAGGGCAGCGCGGCGATCTGAATCTGGCGTGCCAGCTCGATTTCGTAATCGAGGCGAGCCTGTTCGCGTTCCCGCCGATGCAAGCGGGCATTGGTGATTGCCGACGCCACGTGCTCGGCGAAGATCTCCAGGAGCACGACCTGACGATCGCTGTAGGCGTCCGCGTCGTCCGACTCTACGGTAATGACGCCGATCACGTGATCGTCACGAATGATCGGGACAACGACCTCGGAACAGGTCGAGGGCCGGGCCTCGATGTAGCGCGGATCGCTCCGCACGTCTCCGACCTTCACGCTCTCCCGATTCCTCGCCGCCCAGCCGGTGAGCCCTCTGCCGGCGCGGTCGCTGAGTGTCTCGACCGCGCCCGGCGGATAGCCGCGGTGTTCGATGTCGGTGAGTGCGCCCGTCTCCCTGTCCATCAGGTAGACGCCGACGGCATCGTAGGGAACGACCGTGTCGAGCGTCGTCAACAACGTCGCCATCACCTGATCGAGGTCGAGGTTGCCACTCACCGCCCGGGCGGCATCCAGCAACATCTCGCGCTCGCGGACCTCCTCTTGCAGGCGCCGCACCAGCAGCCCGTTCTCCACGGCCACGGCGAGCTCGTGCGCTACGCCGGAGAGAAACTCGAGGTCCGACCGGTCGAACGGAACGGGCTGCTCCCGTATCGCCTCGATCAATCCGCGCAGACGTTCTCGTCGCTGCATCGGAACGGCAATCAGGGAGCGCGTGTGGGTGCCGAACTGGGCATCGAGCTTCCCTTCGAAGCGAGGCTCGCGGGCGACGTCGTCCACCAGGACGGCTTTCCCCGTGCTCATCACGAAGCCGCTCAATCCGAGCGCGATCGAGGCCACGCCTTGTCTCACGGATTCGCCGCGGCGGGCGAAGGAGACGCGCAGGTCGTCACTCTGGATCGGCTCCTCGTTGCGCACGAAGATCGACACCGCATCGGCGTTGAGCGTCTCGCCGATCAGCTCGAGCACCTGCTCGATCGCTGCCTCGAGGGTCAGGGAGGCGTTCAGGGCGCTCGCGATCGCGAGCATGGCGTCGTCGCGGTTGCGGGTCCGAGCGGTCATCGGTCCGCCGGTCCGGACACCGCCGCGTGTACCGCATCGCCGAGGTGGCCGGTGTCGTTCAGGGCGCGGAGGTAGGTGCGGGTCGGCGTCGCCTCGAGCGCGGTGAGGCCGGTGTTGTCGACCGGTATGGATCGATAGTGGGTGGACGGCAGCTCCAGCGCCTCGAGCACCGCGGCGCGGATGATGCCGTCGTGCGTTACCAGGACGATACGCTCGCCGTCGTGACGACGCAGCAGCGACCGCAGCCCCTTTCGCACGCGTTGGCGAACATTGTCGAGCGTTTCGATCCCCTCGATCCGCAGGAGCGAGGGCTCGGTGCACCACAGGCGCCAATCCGCGGTGTCCCTCTCCTCGATCTCCGCCGCCGTCAGACCTTCCCAGCGACGCAGGTCGAGCTCGGTGAATTCGGGAACGGCGACGACCGGCAGCGCGTGCGGCTGCGCGATGATCTCGGCCGTCTCCCGAGCTCGCCGTAGTGGGCTTGCATAGAGAGCGGCGAAGGACCGGGACGCCAATCGCAGCGCGAGCTGTCGAGCCTGCCAGCGCCCCTCGTTGCTGAGGCCTTCCGCCGATCGCCCCATGTACCGACCCGCTGCGTTCGACGCCGTCACGCCGTGGCGCACCAGGAAGACGCAGGTGGAGGTCATGAGCTCCTCGGCGAGGCCGGCGGCTGCCCGTCGCTTTTCGGTCGCCGCTTCGGCGTCCGCCGTCGCCCGGACGCCTTTGGTCGAACCGGGTCGGACGTTTGGTCCTCGACGAGCGCGATCCGCAGGACCTCTTCGATCTCGCTGACAAACTCGAAGCGCATGCCGGCGCGCGCTTGTTCCGGGACCTCTTCCAGATCCTTCTCGTTCTTCGCCGGCAGAACGACACGCTCCAGTCCGGCCCGCCGGGCAGCCAGCACTTTGTTCTTGATGCCGCCGACCGGCAGCACCAGGCCACGCAGGGTGATCTCACCGCTGAGGGCGACGTCAGGGTGAACCGGACGCCCGGTCAGCAGCGACGCCATGGCCACCAGCATGGTGATGCCGGCGGAGGGCCCGTCCTTGGGGACGGCGCCGGCAGGTACGTGAACATGCAGATCGAACTTTTCGAATTCCTCTCCCTCGATGCCGAAATCAGTCGATCGACCGCGCAGGTACGACAGCGCAGCCTGCGCCGATTCCTTCATCACGTCTCCCAGTTGACCCGTCAGTGTCAGCCGCCCCCTTCCGGCCATTCGGGTCGCCTCGACGAACAGGATGTCTCCCCCCGAAGGGGTCCAGGCCAGTCCGGTGGCCACTCCGGGAATCGCGGTGCGCTCGGCAACGTCGTTGAAGTACTGCACCGGACCGAGGAACCCGCGTAGCGAGTCCGGCGTGACCAGCTCGGCATCGCCCTGCCCCGTCTGTCCTTCCGGCGCTGCGTCGACGTAGTCTGCAACCTGCCGCGCGACCGCCCGGCAGATTGCTGCGACCCGACGCTCGAGCCCGCGCACGCCGGCTTCCTCGGTGTAGCTCTGTACGATCGCCGAGATCGCCGCGTCATCGAACTGCAGCCGTTCCGCCTCCAACCCGTGTTCCTCGAGCTGGCGCGGCACCAGGAAACGCTGAGCGATCAGCGTTTTCTCCTCGGCCGTGTACCCCGGCAACTCGAGAATCTCCATGCGGTCGAAGAGGGCGTCGGGGATTTGCTCGGGCACGTTCCCCGTGGCGATGAACAGGACCTTCGACAAATCGGCCGGGACTTCGAGGTAGTGATCCGAAAAGGCGTCATTCTGCTCGGGATCGAGCACCTCGAGCAGGGCCGACGACGGGTCGCCGCGGAAATCGTTGCCGAGCTTGTCGATCTCGTCGAGCATGAACACGGGATTCATCGTGCCTGCCCGCTTGAGCCCCTGGACGATGCGGCCGGGCAGAGCGCCCACGTAGGTGCGCCTGTGCCCGCGGATCTCGGCCTCGTCGTGGATGCCGCCGAGCGAGATCCGGGCGAACTCGCGGCCGAGCGCCCGGGCGATCGATCGTCCCAGCGACGTCTTCCCGACGCCGGGCGGCCCGATGAAGCAGAGTATCGGGCCCTTCATGTCGGGCTTCAGCTTACGCACCGCCAGGTACTCGAGGATGCGCTTCTTCACCTTCTCGAGGTCGTAGTGGTCCTCGTCGAGGACCTCCTGGGCCTGGGCGATATCGAGATTGTCCTCTGTCGTCTTGCCCCAGGGGACGTCGAGCAGCCAGTCGACATACGTCCTGACGACGTTGTACTCGGCCGCCGCCGGCGACATGCGAACCAGCCGGTCGACCTCTTTCCGAGCGACCTTTTCTACCTCCTCGGGCATCTTGGCGGCATCGATACGACGGGTCAGGTCCTCGACCTCCGCAAGCCCTTCGTCGTCCTCTCCCAACTCGCGGCGGATCGCCCGAAGTCGTTCGCGCAGGTAGAACTCGCGTTGGGACTTGTCGATCTCGTCCTGCACTTCGGTCTCGATTTTCTGCGACAACTCGAAGATCTTGACCTGCCGGGCCAGGTGCCGGACGACGAGCTTCAACCGCGTCTCGACCGGATCGGTTTCCAGGAGCTCCTGCTTCTCGTCCACGCCGAGGTTCAGATGGGCGGCGACGAGGTCCGTGAGGCTTCCCGCGTCGCTGGATGCGCTGGCGAGCGCCTGTACCTCCGGCGGCAGGTTGCTGGGTAGCTTGACGATCTGTTGCAGCAAGCGTTGCAGGCTCACGACGAGCGCGTCGACCTCGACGCTCTCTTCGAGCGGCACGGGCTCGACCGGCGCCACCCGCGCGACAATGAACGGCGCCGCCGATTCGAGCTCACCCAGATCCAAACGGCTCAACCCTTGGACGATGACGTTCAACTTCCCGTTGGGCAGCTCGAGGATCTTCAGGATCCGAGCAAGGGTCCCGCGGCCGTACAGATCGTCGTCGGTCGGATCGTCTCCTGAATCCGGTTGCACAGCCGCCGCGGCGAAGACACGCGAGCCGGTGCGCACCGATTCGATCAGGCTCACGGACGACGGCGCCGCCACCAGCAGCGGGGTGACGATCCCCGGAAACAACACCGTGCCTCGCAGGGGCAGGACGGGGAGGCGGTCGGGAAGCTCGATGACGCCGTCTTCCGCGTCACTCAATTCGCCGACGAGCTCCGCCAGATTCGTATCCCGGATTTCAGACATGCGAGGTTCCTTATTCGAGATCCCGGCGAGGATCGTAGGGTTGCTCTTCGGCGAATGTCTCGAGGAGCTCCTTGGCCCCTTCGCTCAGCGACTTGGGGAGCTCGATGCGCACGGTGACGTAAAGGTCGCCTTTGCCGCCGCCGCCAGAGCCGGAGCCCGATTTGGGAGCGCCCTTTCCCGACAGCCGAATCACCTGTCCGTTGCGCGTCCCCGCGGGGAGTTTGATGGTCGTCTTCCCGTCCAGGGTCGGAACCCGGATAGTACCGCCCAAGCCCGCTTCGTACACCGTGACCGGAAGCTCGAGCGTCAGATCCGAGCCGCGACGATCGTAGATCTTGTGCGGGGTCACACGCACCTTCAGGTACAGGTTTCCGGCCTGCGCGCCGCCACTGCCGGGCTCTCCTCGGCCGCGCACCCGGATACGCTTGCCGTCCTCGATGCCGGCGGGCACCCTCACCTTCGTCGAGGAAGCCTCGCTGCTACCTCCCGGCAAAGGCCGCTGGTACCGGACCGTTCGCTCGACGCCGTTCACCGCCTCCTCGAAGGTCAAGGGCACTGTGACTTCGACATCGCGGCCTGGCTGGCCGCCTTGCCAACCCGCCCCCGGCCCACCGTGCCATTCGGTCCCGGGTCCCCCTCGAGGCGGGCCGCCTTGCTGCCCGGAGAAGACGTCGAAAAGATCCCCGAACCCGCCGACATTGACGTGCACACCGCCCTGCCCGGCGCGGCCGCCGAATCCTTGGCCGAATTGGCGGAAAAAGTCGCTCAGGTCGAACTCTTGAGCGAATTGCTCCGGGCCGTTGTCGTAGGCGGCGCGACGCTCGGCGTCGCCGAGGACGTGATATGCCTCGGCGATCTCCTTGAAGCGCTCCTCTGCCTCTGCGTCGCCGGGATTCACGTCCGGGTGGCACTTCCGGGCCAGCTTCCGGTAGGCACGCTTGATCTCGTCGGCGTCAGCGTCGGACTTGACGCCGAGCGTCTTGTAGTAGTCCTTTCGGGCGGTCGCGGACATCGTTCGTCAGGCCCCCGCCTCGACCTCGGCCGCTTCCTCCAACGCGCCTTCCACGGCGTCGAACTGGAGGGCGCTACCGGAATCGTCCACGTCCACCCGGATCACGTCTCCGTCGCCGAATCGCCCGGATAGCAGATCCTGGGACAGAGCGTTCTCGAGCAGGCGCTGCACGACGCGTTTCAACGGTCGTGCGCCGTACGCCGGATCGAAGCCCCGCTCGGCGATCAGCCGCCTCGCTGCCTCGCTGAGATCGAGACGGATCCGCCGGGCGGAGAGCCGCCGATTCAAATCGCCGATCTGCAGGTCGACAATCTCGGCGATCTGCTCGGGACTGAGCGGATGGAAAAGAATGATCTCGTCGATGCGATTGAGGAACTCCGGCCGGAACGTGGCCCGCAGCTCGTCGAAGACGCGCTCCCGCACGACCGCCTCACCGAGGCTGTCGATCTCCTGCAGATGCGGACTGCCGACGTTCGAGGTCATGATGATCACGGTGTTGCTGAAATCAACGGTTCTGCCCTTGCCGTCGGTGAGCCGTCCATCGTCGAGAATCTGCAGCAGGATATTGAACACGTCCGGGTGAGCTTTCTCCGTCTCGTCGAACAGGATCACCGAGTACGGCTTCCGGCGAACGCTCTCGGTAAGCAGGCCCCCCTCGTCGTACCCGACGTACCCGGGCGGCGCCCCGATCAGACGCGCCACCGCGTGACGCTCCATGTACTCGGACATATCGACCCGGACCAGAGCGTCCTCGCTGTCGAAAAGGAATGCCGCCAGTGCCTTCGCCAGCTCCGTCTTCCCCACCCCGGTCGGTCCCAGGAAGAAGAATGAGCCGTACGGCCTTTGCTCGGACTGCAAGCCGGCACGGGCACGGCGGACCGCGTTGGAGACCGCGGCGATCGCTTCGTCTTGCCCGATCACCCGCCCATGCAGCCGCTCCTCCATGTGCAGGAGCTTCTCGGTTTCACCCTCCATCAACCTGCTGACGGGGATGCCCGTCCACTTGGAGACGATCGTGGCGATGTCGTCGGCGTCGACCTCTTCCTTCAGCATGGCGCGGCCGCCGCTCTGCACCTCCTCGAGCTGACGGCGGGCCGTCTCGAGCGCCGCTTCCCGATCGCGAATGACGCCATAGCGCAGCTCCGCCGCACGTCCCAGGTCACCCTCGCGTTCGGCGCGGTCGGCGCCCGTGCGGGCGTCCTCGATCTCGCGCTTGAGCTGCTGAATTGCCGCGACCTGGTCCTTCTCTGCCTGCCAGTGACGCATCTGCTCGTCGTAGCTTTCAACGAGCGTAGACAGCTCCGACTCGATCTTGGCCAGACGCTCGCCGGATTCGCGATCCTTCTCCTTCTGCAGCGCCTGTCGCTCGATCTCGAGCTGACGCTTCCGTCGCTCCAGCTCGTCGAGCGCCGCGGGCAGGCTGTCGATTTCCATGCGCAGGTGCGAAGCAGCCTCGTCGACCAGATCAATGGCCTTGTCGGGCATGAAGCGATCGGCAATGTACCGAGCCGAAAGCGTAGCTGCGGCGACCAACGCCCCGTCGGTGACACGGACGCCATGGTGTACCTCATACCGCTCCTTCAACCCCCGCAGAATCGAAATGGTCTCGTCGACGGATGGCTCGCCCACCATCACCGGCTGGAAGCGGCGCTCCAGCGCCGGGTCCTTTTCGATGTACTTGCGGTATTCGGTCAGCGTCGTCGCACCGACGGCGTGCAACTCGCCGCGTGCGAGGGGCGGCTTGAGCATGTTGGCCGCGTCGACGGCTCCCTCGGCGGCACCGGCGCCCACGACCGTGTGGAGCTCGTCGATGAAGAGGATCACCTCACTATCCTCCTGGATCTCGCGCAGGAAGGCCTTCAGGCGGTCCTCGAACTCGCCCCGATACTTCGCTCCGGCCAACATCGAGCCGATGTCCATGCTGACCACGCGGCGGTTCTTCAAGCTCTCCGGAACGTCACCGTTGATGATCCGCTGGGCCAAGCCCTCCACGATCGCCGTCTTGCCCACCCCGGGTTCGCCCAACAGCACCGGATTGTTCTTGGTGCGCCGGGAAAGCACCTGGACGACCCTGCGGATCTCGTCGTCCCGGCCGATGACCGGATCCAGCTTGCCGCGCCGAGCTTGCTCGGTCAGGTCGACGCCGTATTGCTCGGTGGCGTTGTACTTGTCCTCGGGATTCGGATCGGTGACCCGCATGCTGCCGCGTACCTGCTGCAAGGCGGCGAACACCGGATCGCGCTCGATCCCGGCCTGGCTCAGGAGCTCCGCCGCGTCCCCCGGGGCGCCCATCAAACCGAGGAGAATGTGCTCGGTCGACACGTACTTGTCCTGTAGCGTGTCGGCCTCCTGCTGAGCGACGGCGAGCGCCTGCTTCGCGTCCGCGTCGAGAAACACCTCGACGGCGGCGTCGCCCTGGACGCGCGGACGCTTCTGCAGCGTTTCGATGGCCGCCGAGGAAATCGCGTCCGGGTTGCCCCCGAGGCGCTCGATGACGTTGCGCACGACGCCCTCGCGCTGCTCCAACAACGCGATCAGCAGGTGCGCCCCGCCCATCCCCTGATGTTCTCGGGCCTGGGCTTCCTGCTGTGCCTGCTGAATGGCCTCCTGAGCCTTGACCGTGAATCTGTCGAATCGAATCATCTCAAACCGTTCCTGTTCCGGCGCTCAAGGAGCGCAAGACCGCAACGACCTTTCCCCAGATCTCGAATCCGTCGCCAATCTCGGCGTCGTCGTCGACCCGGCGCACTCCACGGCGCCCGGGGAGCATCTCCACCAACGCGGTCGTCCGACGCAGGTGCGCCAACGCCAGCTCGCCGGGTCGCGCCGCCTCTCGTACGACAATGACGTAGTCGCCGCGGAGAATGCCGTGTGACTCAAGGCCGAGCAGATTCACCCGCACGGCAACCGCCCCCTGGCGTGCGACCCGGCCGTCGAACATCAGGTGGCGTCGCCGCCGCCCGTTCCCCCGCAAGCGCCGGCGCGCCGGCAACGAACCGATTACCGGCACCTCCACGGCGGTGGCCGGCGCGCTCCGGTGCCGAGACACGTCGGCCAGCTCGATGCCGCGTGAGACGCCGCGTCGCCGGCGAATGTAGCCCTTGCGCTCGAGGGCGCGAAGGTGGTCGGACACACCGGACAACGAGACGAGGTCGAACGCCGCAGCGATCTCGGTCAAGCTCGGCGGAATGCCTTGGCGCGAGACGCAGTCGACGACGAAATCGTAGATCGCTCGTTGTTTTTCCGTAAGCTGAGTGTTCATGCGAGAAGGCGTGCGGGAAGGAGTGGCGGCGGAAAGTCGTGGCGGGTACCGCAGACGATTCCCGCGTTCCGATGGCGAGGAAAGAGTGCCTTTGGACATCCGGAGTATACCGTAAATTATTACGGTACACAATCACGCCCGCCGCCTTTCGGCGCCGCGTCAGATCCGCCTGCCAGCCGAGCAGCGCCGGGGCCCGCGAACGAGCCTCCCCGTTGGGCGGAGCAAGTCATGAAACCTCCGGGAACCTGTCCGATCAGGCAACGTTGTCCTGGTACCACGAGCAGATGTCCGGAAGGGCGCACGTCGCACAGGCGGGCTTGCGCGCCTTGCACGTGTACCGACCGTGCCAGATGAAAAGACGCGATATCGTGCTCCACGCCGAGCGCGGATAGATCTCCTTCAAGTCGGCCTCCACCCGTTCCGGATTGCTCTCTGCGGTGAGCGCCAGGCGCTGGCTGACCCGCCGACAATGGGTGTCGACCGCGATGGCGGGTGTGTCGAACGCCACCGCCAGCAGAACGCTCGCCGTCTTGCGCCCGACGCCGGCCAGCGAGGTGAGCTCTTCCATCGTGGATGGCACCTCGCCGGCGAAACGATCCCGGATATCCGCACAGGCCGCCTTGACGTTCTTCGCCTTCTGACGGAAGAAGCCGGTCGGCCGCACCGCCTCCTCGAGCTCGCCGAGATCCGCATCGGCATACGCGGCGGCATCGGGATAGGCGACGAAGAGCGTCTTGGTCACCTGGTTGACGCGCCGATCCGTGCACTGGGCGGAGAGGATCGTCGCCACGAGCAGTTCGAGCGGATTGGAGAAGTTCAGCTCGACCCGCGCCTCCGGGTAGGCTTCCTCGATGCGACGTAGCGCCTCGAGGGCGACCTCTTCGCTCACCGGCACCCGACCACGTCGACTTCGGGAGCGCCCTCAGGCCGGACGGCTTCGAGTGCCCCGAATTCGGTAACCGGAGCTTCCCCCACCATCCTGCAGAAGCCGCAAAGCTCCAGAGGAGACGGCATCCCGCAGCGATCACAGTAGGCCATGGGCAGCTCCGCTTCCTCTATTTGGAAGAGTGAGCGCCGGCGCAGGAAACCGTCATAGAATCGCCGCTTGCTTCCGGCGGCGTTGCTCTCGAGCTGATTGATGAGCTCCTTGTACGCAATGGTCGTCGCGCCGACGGAGTTCGGGCACTCGTCATGGATGTAGGGAATCCCGCGGAGGATCGAGTACATCGCGGTTTCACGCTCGGTGAAATAGCAAAACGGCTTGACCTTCCGCATCAGGCGCTCGCCGACCTGCTCGGACACGGGCGCCTTGCGGGCAAGAAACCCGACGTCCCACGTGAGGACGTTGCCGAAGAGGGCCGAAACCTCGTCGTCGAGGTTGTGTCCGGTCGCAATGCAGTCGTATCCGCCCTCGAACGCCACGCGGTTCATGAGGTAACGCTTGACGACGCCGCAAGCCGAGCAAACCGGGCGCTGGCCTCGCTGCAGCTCGGGAACGGTCTTGCCGATGAAGCGACGCAGGTCGATTACCCAGAGCGGTCGCCGCAGCCGCTCCGCGGTACGGCGGGCGAACTCGGTCGAGTCGGTCGAATATCCGTATCCCTCAAGGGCGGCCTTGCCGTTGTAGCCGATTCCGAGATCGATCACCAAGCCGTCTGCGGCATATCCCAGCTCGACCAGGACCTGCCACAGCGCGACGCTGTCCTTGCCTCCCGAGACGGCCACGAGGACCTTGTCTTCGGGCCGCAGCATCTTGAACTTCTTAATGGTCTTGGCGGCGTATCCGGGGAACCAATCCAGGTAGCACGGCTTGCAAAGCGCCATCCGATGTTGCGGGATCTCCGCCACCGCGCGCTCTCCGCAGCGTTTGCATCTCATGCGCCACTCACGCTCCCGAAGGCACCGCCCGAAACCGCGCGGATGATATCGACCTCGTCGTCGACTCGGATCGTCGTGTCGGCCGTCACCAGCTCACCGTTTACCGCCACGACGACACCTTCCGGAACGATCCCGAGCTTCTCCAGCAAACGCCGCACCGTCATCTCGCGGTCGAACTCGTGCTCGACCCGGCCGTGTTTGACCTTCATTGCCCGTCCGTAACGTTGATCGCGGTGGTCAGGAGCTGCGTATGCCCGACCATACGATGCGCCGGCCGCGTGCGTCCTGGACGAGCGAGGATCTCGCGAACCAGGATCTCGACCGTCTGCACCATCGCGAACCCCTCGCCCACCAGGGCGGCGGCCAGTTTCTCGGCCTGGTTGAACGTCGGCGTCGCCGACACGAAACGCCCGCTGCCCACCAGGCACTCGCGCGCGGCGCCGACCTCGTCCCAGGGCTCGGGGACATCGCACATCATCGCCACGACTCCTTGCGGGAGCGCGTGGCCCGTTCCACGCAGGCGAAAATCCAGCAGAGCGGGGTCCACACCGGCGCGCTCACAGTTCATTGCCGCCTGCTCGAGGTGCTCCTCTCGTCGATCGTACGAGATGACCTTCCCGCCGGGGCTGACGGCGTGCGCCAACGCGATCGTCATCGCGCCGGAACCCGAGCCCAGCTCCACGACCCGGTCACCTGCGCCGATCCCCAGGTGGGCGATGATGTACGCGGTGTCTTTGGGATACATGATGTTGGTACGTCGCTGCACCTTCATCATGCGGTCGACCCAGGTGGGGTACAGAGCCAGAATGGGCTCTCCCGAGCTGGTTTCGAACGAGCCGCCGTACGGCTCGCCGATGAGCCGGTCGTGGGCGATCGCGCCCTTGTGCGTCGAGAAAGTGCTTCCCGCGCGCAGGTGGATCATGAAACGCCGCTCGTCCTCCAGCAGGAGCAATACGGCGGAGCCTTCGGCCATACGGCCACGCCCGTCGGCGTTCATTCAGGCGTACCTCTTCGGGAGCGTCGAAATCGGAAGGTGGGAGCGGCAGGGCGCCGCGGGAAAGCTCATCTTAGCACCCGCAAATGCTACCCTCCCGTGGTGGCACTGACCCTTCGACAAACCCGTCATGCTTGAGCCCGTTCCTACGTTCGTCGGACTGGTGCTGCTTCTCGTTCTGTCGGGGTTCTTCTCCGGCGCCGAGACCGCCCTGATCGCGGCCAACCGCTATCGCATCGCCCACCTGGCGCGTCACGGAAACCGCCGGGCGCAACGCGTCCTGGAGCTCGTTTCCGATCGCGAACGGCTCCTGTCGACGATTCTCGTCGGTAACAACTTCGCCAACATCGCCGCCGCTGCGATGGCGACGACCCTGGCGATCAGCATCGCCGGCGAGCGCGGCCCCCTCTACGCCACCTTCCTGATGACCATCGTCGTTCTGATCTTCGCCGAGATCGCACCGAAGACCCTCTCGGCGCGCCACCCGGAGCGAGTGTCGTTCTTCGTCGCCGGGCCGATCTCGTTGATGGCCCGCCTGCTCCATCCCTTCGCCAGCGCCTCGGTTTTCCTGGCAAACGGCGTCCTGCGACTCTTCGCCACACCGGGCCCCGAATCCACAGCGATGTCGGAGGAGGATCTTCGCAGCTTGATCGCCCTCGGCGACGACGAGGTCAGCATCGCGCGGGAGAAGCGACAGATGCTCCGTGGCGTCTTCCGGCTCGGTGACGTGACGATCGAAGACATCATGGTGCCTCGCACGAAGGTCGTCGCCCTGGACGCCGATACGCCGCCCGGAGACATCGTCGAGACCATTCGCGGCTCCGGCTTCACCCGTTTCCCGGTGTGTCGGGGCACGCTCGACGAAGTCGTCGGCGTGCTCAATTCGAAAGACGTCTTCCGCTACTCCGATCGGATCGAGGAGCTTCAGGTCGAACGGCTCACCCGGAGGCCGCTGTTCGTACCCGATTCCGCCCCCCTGCAGGTCGTACTTCAGGCGTTTCGCCAGCAACGCCAACACCTGGCGATCGTCATCGACGAGTACGGAGGCGTCGAAGGAATCGTCTCGCTCGAGGACGTCTTGGAAGAGATCGTCGGAGAGATCGACGACGAGTTCGACATTCCCCGCGTGCCCCACGTTGCCGAGCTCGCGGACGGCTCACTCCGCGTTGCCGGGGCGTGCCCGCTGGCGTTCCTCAACCGTCGTTACTCACTCGACCTGCGGGCCGAGGAAAGTACGACGTTGGCCGGCCTGGTTCTCGAACTCACCGGCCGCATCCCGGCGGTGGGCGAAAGGGTAGCGCAGTCGGGCCTGGACCTGATCGTCGAGCGCGCCCTCCCCCATCGCGTCGATCAGGTCAAGATCGTGCCGCACGACCGGCGCGATCTTGCCGATCAATCGCGGTAGGAAGCTCCGGACAGTCGTCGCTGCATCCCGGCGGTTGCCTCGGCGTAACGACGCTCGAAGCGCAACCTCCAGCCGGCGTTCTCGGGCGCGAGCTCGAGCTGCTTGATCGAAGTTCCCGGGGTCCGCTCTTCCAGCTGCGCGAGGAGCTCTTTCGCCGCCCCCTCGTGGTGCAGCCAGACGCTGTGCTCCGAGGTCAGGTCGCCGCCGTCGTCGATATGGCGCACCACGCCGGCCAGACGGGCGAAGACCGCCTTGCCGACGCGATCCCAGTCCCAATCCTCCGGGGCCCTGCCGAGCTCGGCGGCCCCACACGCGGCCTGCAGCAGCCGCTCGAAGTAGGGATCTTCGTCGATCGTGTTGTCCAGCCCGAGCCAGGCCGGTACGTCATTCATCAGGGCCGACGGCAGGGCGAACTTCAGCGGGCGATGATGCCGCTCCGACGGCTTCAAAACGACGCCGAAATGCCCCGAGGCCTCCACCTCTTTCATCCAGTCGACGATCTTGTCCACGTCGGCGGCCTCGTAGGGGCCGACGTGCTCGGCGGCCTTGATGCCGTATTTCTCGAAGAGGTCGTACTTGTCCTGAGTTGCCATTGGCTCGCGGATGCCCTGCTCGAGGATCTCCGTGCCCCAGGCGACGATGTCCTCCTCTTCGCCGCTGTACGAGGGCTTGGCGTAGGGAATCCCCTTTCCTTCGATCGCCAGGCAGACGACCAGGTTCGGGTTCTCCTGGAAGAAACGGTCGGGCACGAAGTCGGGCGCGCGGTCGCTGGTAAAGGCGCAGTATCGACCGTCACGGGTGAATCCGACCTGGCGTCCGCCGAGCCAGGCGACGCGGGCGTGGTAGCCGGGCACCTGCACCTCGAGGAAAAACGGGCTGTAGTAGTACTTGGTGATCGCGTTCGTGAGGTGGAAGACCCGTCGGACCCGCGAATAGTCCGGCACGACGCCCTCCTCGGTAACCACCAATCCGCGAGTGAGCGACGGCAACTCCTTCGCCACCCGATAGCTCGACTGATCGCCCATCGCCTGGAAGGTCAGCGACTCCTGAACACGGGGCTCCAAGCTCCCCCGGTCGTTCCGGCCGACGAACTCCTGCAAGCGCTCCAGTACCCAACTCTCCACATTCAACTCCTTGTCGTTTCGCGGATCTTAGCAGGCTATTCGGAGCCCGTCGGCAGCGCCGGACATCGGACGGTCTTCACGAGGCGGCGCGGCCATCTCCGGCGTGAACTGGCGGTGCGGGCGCAGCCGTACCAATCAGAAAAACGTCACCTCTACCGTGCTGCCGGCGGCTACCTCGGTGACCTCCGGGCCGATCTCGATCCAGCCGTGCGCACGGGACATGCTGGTGATCGTGCTCGAGGCCCGATACGCGGGCGTGGCCTCCTCACCGTCGACGGTGACGGTGAGGAATTGCAGCTTGCCGCCGGGCGAAGAGACCCCTTCCGTCAGCGTGCCCCGTGTTTGCCGCCGGTGGTCGATCGGCATGCCTCCGAGCGCCCGAACCATGGGCTCGGCGAACAGGTGGGCGGAGAACAGACACGAAGTCGGGAACCCCGGCAAGCCGAGTAGCGGCAGGCGCCCGACCCGCGCGATCAGCACGGGCTTTCCCGGCTTCATGGCGATGCCATGGACGAGGATCTCGCCGATCTGGGCGGCGACGTCGACAACCAGGTCGTGTCGCCCGACGGACGTACCGCCGAGGGTGACGACCAGGTCCACGTCCGTCCGGCGTAGCCCCTGGACCAGAGCACTGACGTCGTCGCGAACGATCGGTGTCCGCTCCACGACGGCACCGTTGCTCTCGAGGAGCTGCTGGACGCCCACCGAGTTGGAGTCGTACACCTGCCCGGGGAGCAACGGCTCGCCGATCGGCACCAGTTCGTCGCCCGTGGGGACGAGCATCACGCGCGGACGGCGGAGCACCTCGACGGTCGACACGCCGATCGACGAGAGCGCTGCGGCGACGGCCGGCGATATTCGCTGATTACGGGCCAGGACGACGTCGCCGGCGGCCAGATCTTCACCTCGTCGAGACACGTGCGCGCCGGCCGGGACGGATTCGAGAACCTCGATCACCTCTCCGATAGCGCGCGTCTGCTCCACAGGGACGACGGCATCGGCGCCGGACGGCATGCGCGCGCCGGTTGCCACCTCCATGCACGAGCCGGCTTCGACGCGGGTCTCTTCGAGCTCCCCTGCCATCGCCCGGCCGGCACGAGCAAGCGACACAGGTGCTCCGCCGAGGAGGTCTGCGGAAATCACGGCGTAGCCATCCATCGCGGCGCGATCGGTCGAGGGGACGTCCACCGGGGCAGCGACGTCAACGGCGGCATGCCGCCCGCCCGCCTCGCCCAGGGATATGGATCGGCTCTCCTGCAGCGGCGGGCAGAGCCCGAGCGCAACGTCCCGAGCGTCTTCATAGGGCGTCAAGCGGCCGAACGGCCGCATTGCGCTTCTCCCTCTTGCCGGAATCTCCATGGCGCCATTGTAGTCCGAGGCGTCCCGCCGAGCTGCCGTCGGTTGCCCGGACCGCTTCTGCGAAGTAGCGTCCGTTGCGGCAACGGCGAAAATACGGGAGTCCCCGCCGTCGCGGTGTTCCGAGGCGCCGGCTTCTCGGCTCGGTGCCGAACCAGCGGCGATGCTCCGGACTCGATCGACACCCGAAAGGGGGCGGCATGGCACTCATCAACGTGACCGTCAACGGCATCGAGCACGCCGACGATGTCGAACCGCGAACCCTCCTGGTTCATTTCCTGCGCGAGCGGCTGGGCCTTACCGGAGCTCACGTCGGTTGTGAGACCAGCATTTGCGGTGCATGTACCGTGCTGATGGACGGTCGCGCCGTCAAGTCCTGCACCCATCTCGCCGTCCAGGCGGATGGAGCCGAGATCGTCACGATCGAGGGTCTGTCGACCGGCAGCGAGCTACATGCATTGCAACAGGCCTTCTGGGAAGAGCACGGCCTTCAGTGCGGGTATTGCACGCCCGGGATGATCATGGCGGCGCGCGACCTGCTGGAGCGGGACCCCGACCCCAGCAGCGCCGTCGTCCGCGAGGCGTTGGAGGGGAACCTCTGTCGCTGCACCGGTTATCAGAACATCGTCAAGGCGGTGCAGACTGCCGCCCGCTCGATGCGTGGCGCGGGAGGTACGGGATGAGCACGGCCGCTCCGAAGTTCATCGGCGCCCGGGTACGGCGGAAAGAAGACCCGCGCTTGATCACCGGGACCGCCACGTATACCGACGACATCACGCTGCCACGCATGCTGCACGCGGCATTCGCCCGCAGCCCCGAAGCCCACGCCCGGATCCTCACCATCGACGTCGCTGCCGTACGCGAGATGCCCGGCGTGGTTGCCGTCTATACCGGTGCCGACCTGGACGACGACATCGCGACGCTGCCCTGTGTTCACAGCATCGAGGACCTGAAGGAACCGCCGCACCCCGCCGTTGCCATCGACGAGGTCAATTACGTCGGCGACGCCGTGGCCGTCGTGGTGGCCGAGACGGCCGCGGAAGCGGAAGATGCGGCGCGCGCCGTAGTGGTGGAGTACGAACCGTTGCCCGTGGTCACCGACGTCGTCGCCGCGACGGGCGACGACACCGCCCTGGTGCACCCGGACCTCGAAACGAACGTGGCCTTCACTGCGGTCACGGACATCGGCGCGATCGATAAGGCGTTCGCCGCGGCGGCCGTCGTCGTCGAGGAGCGCATCATGAATCAGCGGCAGATCCCGATCGCCATGGAGCCGCGCAGCGTAGTGGCGGACTACGACGCCGGCTACGACAAGCTCACGGTGTGGTCGTCCACCCAGGTGCCCCACTTTGTCCGCTTGCTGGTCGCCGCGGTGTGCGGTCACCCGGAAAACAGGGTGCGCGTCGTGGCCCCGGAGGTCGGCGGCGGTTTCGGCAGCAAGTTGAACTTCTATGCCGAAGAGGCCGTCGTCGCGCACCTGGCGAAGGCGCTCGGTCGACCGGTGAAATGGACCGGCCGCCGCACCGAGGACATCCTCGCCACCATCCATGGGCGCGACCAGCTCTGTGACTTGCAGGTGGCCGCCGGGGATGACGGCTCCCTCCTCGGCCTGCGCGTGACCCTGTACCAGGACCTCGGCGCCTACCACCAGCTCCTGACGCCGGTGATTCCGGGACTCACGGTCGGTATGCTCCCCGGCTGCTACACGGTGGCGAACCTTCACGCCACCCTCCACGGCGTGTTCACCAACAAGACGCCCACCGACGCCTATCGCGGTGCCGGGCGTCCGGAAGCGACCTTCATCATCGAGCGGGCGATGGATCTCATCGCTCAGGCACTGGGGAAGGACCCGGTAGAGGTGCGACGGAAGAACTTCCCGGCATCGGACGCCTTTCCGTTCGCCAGCGCGACCGAGATGCAGTACGACTCCGGCGACTACCACGGCACCCTCGACATGCTCCTCGAGAAGGCCGGATACGACGCCCTCAGAAAGGAGCAGGACAGCCGGCGCGCCGCCGGAGAGCTGGTCGGCCTGGGACTGTCCACGTACGTGGAAATCTGTGGCATCGGTCCCTCCTCCGCCATGACGGCCGGCGGTTGGGAGGCTTGCGAGCTCGAAGTTCGGCGTACCGGCAAGGTGGTAGTCAAGACGGGGATCTCGCCGCACGGCCAGGGTGAGGAGACCACCTTCGCGCAGATCGTTGCCGACGGCCTCGGGGTTACGCCGGACGATGTCGAGGTTCTACACGGCGACACGGATACGACCGAGCAAGGCATCGGCACGTTCGGGTCCCGCGGCCAGGCGGTCGGTGGGGGCGCCCTGTCGCGCTGCGTCGAGAGCATTCGCGACAAGGCGCGCAGGATCGCCGCTCATCTCACCGAGGCGGACGTCGAGGACATCGTCTTCGAAGACGGCAAGCTCTACCCGCGGGGCGTTCCGGCCCAGGCTATGGAGTTCCAGCAAATCGTCGACGCGGCCTACGTCGCCAGCGACCTGCCGGCCGAAATCGAGCCGGGCCTCTCGTCGACCCATTTCTTCGACCCGCCCAACTTCACCTTCCCGTTCGGCGCCCACCTCGCCGTCGTGGCCGTGGACCCGGAGACCGGCGAGGTGAACCTGGAGCGATACCTGGCGGTGGACGATTGCGGCCGGATCATCAATCCGATGATCGTCGAGGGGCAACTGCACGGCGGCATCGCCCAGGGCATAGCACAGGCGTTGTTCGAAGACGCGGTCTATGACGACAACGGTCAGCTGGTGAACGGATCGCTGATGGACTACGCCGTTCCCAAGGCTTCCTACCTGCCCGATTTCGAGCTCGCCCACAGCGAGACACTGACCCCGGTCAATCCGCTGGGGGCGAAGGGGGTCGGCGAGGCCGGCACGATTGCCAGCGCGGCAGCCATCATCAACGCGGTCGTCGACGCGTTGATGCCATTCAACGTGAAGCACCTCGACATGCCCGCATCGCCTCAAAGGGTGTGGCGGGCCATGCAAGGAGGCCGGCAATGATCCCCGCCGATTTCGACTACAGACGCGCCGACTCCGTCGAAGAAGCGATCCGGATCCTGTCGAGCAGCGAGGACGCCCGATTGCTCGCTGGAGGACACAGCCTGATTCCCATGATGAAGCTGCGCCTCGCCTTTCCACGCCTTCTCGTCGATATCCGGGGCATCGACGAGCTGATGGGCATCAGCAACGAAGACGACGGGCTCACCGTCGGCGCGATGACTACCCACGACGGCATCGCCACGCTCAGCGAACCACACCCCGCACATCGTGCCCTGGTCGAGGCGGCCGCCTCGATCGGAGACGTGCAGGTACGCAACTGCGGCACCCTCGGCGGCAGCCTGGCCCACGCCGACCCATCCGCCGATTACGGCGCCGCTGCCCTGGCCCTCGACGCGACCGTACAGGTTCGAGGCCCCGAGGACGCACGAGAGATTCCCATCGACGATTTCTTCGCCGGATTGCTGACGACGGCATTGGAGCCGGCCGAGATCATCACGGCGGTTCGCTTCCCCTCCCCTTCGGCGGCGGCGAGCGTCTACGAGAAGTTCGCCCAGCCGGCGTCGGGGTTCGCCCTGGTGGGAGTCGCGGTGCGCCTGGAGCGTAACGCCGACGGGACCTGTACCGACGCCCGGGTCGCGGCGACGGGGATCACCGACCGCCCGGTCCGTCTGGCCGCAGCCGAGGAAGCGTTGCGCGGCACCAACCTCGACACGGCCGCGTGCGACGCCGCCGGAGCCGCCGCAGGCGACGAGGTTGTGGACGTGCGTTCGGATATGTACGCGGCAGAGGACTACCGGCGGCATCTCCTTCGCGTGTTCGTCTCCCGCGCGGCGACGAGGGCCGCGTCATAGAGCCCTCCGCGACGCCTGCCGACCGCGCCCGCCGCGTCCGTCACCTCAGCGAGGCACGCGGGTTCGACCGTTGCGCGATCGCCCGGGTCGAGGAGTTGACGGCCAACGCGCGGCTGCGCGACTGGCTTGCCCGCGGCATGCACGGCTCGATGGGCTGGATGGAACGCAGCCTGGATCGTCGCTGCGATCCGACCCTGGTGGTGCCCGGCGCCCGATCGGTGGTGGTGCTCGCTCTCAGTTATCACACCGATGCCACGGCGACGCACGATCCGGCCGAAGGATGCATATCCCGCTACGCCTGGGGGCAGGAGTACCACCGGGTGTTGGGGGATCGCCTCGCGGCGCTGTACACGGACCTGGAAGCGGCGTTTCCCGGGCTCGCCGGACGATGGTATGTCGACACCGGTCCGGTGTTGGAAAAAGCGTGGGCGGAGAAGGCGGGCCTGGGCTGGATCGGGAAGCACACCAACGTGATCAGCCGCGATCTCGGCTCGTGGATCTTTCTCGGGGCGCTGATCCTCGACCTCGACCTCGGCGACGGAAGCACACATCGCGATTACTGCGGCACCTGCACTGCGTGCATCGACGCCTGCCCGACCGATGCCATTGTGGCTCCGTATGTCGTCGATGCCCGCCTCTGTATCTCCTATCTCACCATCGAGAATCGGGGCGCGATCCCCCGTCATCTCCGGGCGCAGATGGGGAACCGCATCTTCGGCTGCGACGACTGCCAAGACGTCTGCCCGTGGAACCGATTCGCACGCGCCTCCGCCGCCGCCAAAGCGTTTGCACCCTCCTCGGGAAACGCCGCTCCGCCCCTGACGGAGCTACTCCGGCTCGACGAGGAGCAATTCCGCCGCCGCTTCAGATCCAGCCCCGTGCTGCGTGCCAAGCGACGCGGATTCGTCCGCAACGTTGCCGTTGCCCTGGGCAACAGCCGTGACCGGAGCAACGTGGACGCTCTCGTCGAGGCGCTGGATGATGACGACGAACTCGTCCGTGGCCACGTCGCCTGGGCGCTCGGGCAGCTCGGCGGCGAGGCCGCCGAGACGGCGCTGCAACGACGGTTCGAGCGCGAGCACGACGCCGGAGTCATGGAAGAGATCGAGGCGGCCTTGCGGCAGTTGCAGCCGGCAGGATGATCAATCGGCGGCGCAATCCGCGTCCGACAGGACGGCTGCGTACAGATCGGCGCGGTGGGTACGCAGCTCTTCTTCGGTGAGCCCTTCAACCTCGTGGGGAAACACGATCCAGCGATTGTCGGCGACGGTGTAGTAGTCGGGCTCGCGGTCGGTCTCGTTCTTCTCGGGCTTGTAGTACACCGTGGCGACCCGACACTCCGGTGTGTTGCGCCGAGCCAGCCGGGCGATCTCGTCGAGGATGGCGACCATCGTGTGACCGGTATCGAAAACGTCGTCGACGATCAGCACCTTGTCTTCGGCGTTGATCACGTCGATCACGTGGCCCAGCCCCTTGATCTCCACGCCGTTGCCACCGCGTTGCATGGCGCTGTAGGACTGCGTCTTGATGGTCGTGTGGTAGGGCTCCAGGCCGCGGGTTCGGAGAAACTCGTGGATCGCGACGCCCGGCGGGGTCCCGCCGCGCCAGACGCCGATCAGGTAGTCGGGTCGGTAGCCGTCGTCCCACACGCGTCGTGCCAGCTTGACCGAGTCGATCAACAGCCGGGCGGCATCGATGTAGACCTTTTCAGGCGGGCCGGCGTCGTCGACCTCGGCCCCTCCGTTCTCGCCTTGCTCCGTCATCTCGGTATTCGGTTCTCGGAAGCGGCGGTCTTGCGGCTTCCATGACGAGGTGATGCGGGTCGTACGGTATCACCCGCTCACGATTCGATCCGCCGCGGGCGCAGAGACACCAGCAGGCAGGCGAGCGCCCCGGCACCGATTCCGAACACCGAGGGCCACAGGTTTCCCGGAGTCGGCCAGGCGCCCGTGACCACCAGCGCAGTCCCCCATCCGGTCAGTGAGGCGACAAGTGCGGCGAGCGCCGCGCTGCTGTCGGCCCGGGCCCAATACAGCCCGGCAATCAGCGGCACGGCCAATGAGACGACAAGGATGCTGTAAAACGCGCTCAGTCCTCCCAGGATGGTGGGGAACAACAGGGCAAGCACGACCGACGAGACCAGGCCGACTGCCGCGGCTACTCGTCCGGCGCGGAGAAGGCCCCGGTCGTCGACGTCCGGGTTCCAGAAACGTTGATAGAAGTCCCGCGACATCGACGTCGACAGCATGAACAGCACTGCATCAGCGGAGGACAGTTCGGCTGATACGACAGCCGCCAGGGTGAGGGTCCCCACCCAGGGCGGTAGCACCTGGACCATCAGCTGCGGCAGGACCCAGCCGCTGTCCTCGATCGAGAGCGGCTCGGGCCAGTAGGCGCGGGCGAGAATCCCGAGCGCGAGGGGGATGAAGGCAAAGGCGGCGAGTCCGGCGGCGCTCCACAAGAGCCCCTTGCGCACGGTGGCCGCGTCACGCGCGCCGAAGGCCTTTTGCAACAAGCCGGGCGAGATGACGAACGACGTCCCGACGACGGCGGCGTAGCCGAGGATGCCGAGCCAGCCGATGCTGAACGGCGAGAGGTAGCCGGGGCCGACGCTCGCCGACGCGCTGCGTACGGCATCCAGCCCTCCCAGCACACGCGCTGCAGCGAGCAAGGCAACCGGAAAGGCGACCAGCTTGACGACCAGTTGCACGACGTTGACCACCGCCGAGGACCACAGGCCACCGGCCGAGTAGTAGATCAGCACCACGACGCCGCCGAGCACGATTCCGTAGCGAAGATCGATCCCGCCGAACGCCTCGACAACGAAGCCGATGGCGACGATTTGTGCCATCAGGATGAGGATCGATCCGACCCACACGAGGCCCATGATCGCTCCTCGCAGGGCGACACCGTAGCGAGCTTCCAGGTAGTCGCCGACCGTGTAGCAGCCCAGGTCTCGCGCGACCCGCCACATTTTGGGGCCGACCCACAGGGCCAGCACCACAGTCCCGAGCACGGCCGACCCGGTCCACCAGACCGCCGCCACACCGATGTCGTAGGCGAGCCCGGCGACGCCCACCGTGGTGCCCGAGCCTATGTTCGCCGCCAGCACCGTGGCGGCGAGTAGACCGGGACCGAAGCGGCGGCCGGCAACGTAGAAATCCTTCGCCTGCCGCACCGTGCGGCCGGCCCACAATCCCACTAGGGCGAGGGCGATTCCGTAGGCCACCAGGATGGCCAGTGCGGATAGCTGGAGCATGGCGAGCGGGGCTGTCTTTTAGGGGTGGAAATGCGTCGGAGCCGCCTGACACGATATCGCAACGGTGGCGGGCCCAGTCACCCGCGTGGAGCGAGTTGACGCTTGCTCATTGCGGCCGTAAGCTGCCCCACGAGCCCACCCGGTCCGTCATCAACCGGTTCTTTACTCTGAACACAATTCACCCGGCCCACCAAAGCGCGGGCGATTCGCAGGTTTTCCGGCAGGGCATCCGGCTATTTCCGGCCTCTTCGCCGTGCTGTACCCGCGTTCCGTCGCGACGGGCTTTGGGGTATGGAGACGCATGGGGTCCATGAGCAACGACTTCATTCAGCGAGTGCGTGAGTTTTCGGACGAAATGGTCGCCTACACGCGGGAGCACGTTCCGGTCGAGCACGGCGTCCCGCAGGGGCTCAACCTGAAGACCAAGGAAGAGGTGCTCACCTACATTCGCGAGCACGAGATCACGTCGATCCGCCTGTGGTTCACCGACATCCTCGGCTTCGTGAAGAAGTTCGAGGTGACGCCGTCCGAGATCGAAGGCGCCTTCGATGAAGGCATGGGGTTCGACGGTTCCTCGGTCGAGGGCTACCAGCGGATCCAGGAGAGCGACATGGTCGCTTTCCCCATCCCCGAGACGGCGCAGTTCATCCCGTTCCGCATGGGGCCGGCGCGGTGCCTGCGAATGTTCGCCGAGATCCGCAGCCCGGAAGGTGTTCCCTACGCCGGTGATCCGCGCGTCATCCTGAAGCGCGAATTGGGCCGCCTGTCGGAGCACGGCTTCTCACACATGAACATCGGGCCGGAGGCCGAGTTCTTCTACTTCGCCGACGACAAGTCGCCCGAGGTACTCGATCGTGCCGGCTACTTCGACATGGTCCCGGTCGACGTTGGCGACGACTTCCGGGAGGCCACCCGGTTCGCCCTGCAGGCCATGGGCATCAACGTCGAGTACATGCATCACGAGGTCGCCTGGTCCCAGCACGAGATCGACCTGAAGTACTCCGAAGCCCTGCGAATGGCGGACAACCTGCAGACGTACAAGTGGCTGGTCAAGGAGATCGCGCGGCGCAACGGTATCCATGCGACCTTCATGCCCAAGCCCCTTTCCGGGCAAAACGGCAGCGGCATGCACACGCATCTGTCGATCTTCAGCGACGCCTCGAACAACGCGTTCTACGACGCGGACGACCCGAACCACCTGTCGAAGACCGCCCGGCACTTCCTCGCCGGTGTCCTCGCCCATGCGCGCGACATGTGTCTGATCACGAACCAGTGGTACAACTCCTACAAGCGGCTGGTTCCGGGCTACGAGGCGCCGGTGTACATCGCCTGGGCCGAGCGCAATCGTTCCGCCCTGGTGCGTATTCCGATGTACAAGCCCGGGAACGAGGTGGCGACGCGTATCGAGCTCCGGTTTCCGGACGCGGCCTGCAACCCGTACCTCGCCTTCGCCGTCATGCTTGCCTCGGGCCTCAAGGGCCTCGATGAAGAGATGCCGCTGGCGGACCCGGTTGTGGACGACCTCTATCACTACACCCCGCTGCAACGAGAGCAGCAGGGAATCGAGTCGTTGCCGCACGATCTCTACGACGCGGTGCACGCCGCGGCCGGCTCGGCCGTGATGCGCGAGACCCTCGGGGACCACGTTCTCGACAAGCTTGTCGAGACGAAGCTCGAGGAGTACGACGCCCACCGCCTGCACGTGTCGTTCAAAGAGTTCGAAGAGAGCATCAACCTGTAGCGGGCCCGGCCCCGAAAGCCCCGCGGATGGATTCGAGTTCGGAACAGATCGACGACCTGCTCGAATGGCATCCTGGATCTCCGGACGCTGCCCGTGCCGCACCCCTGCAAGCACTGCTTTGGGGGGTGCGGCGCGCGGCTGATGCACGGGTGCTCCTTTTCTGGCTCTGGCTGGCTCACCTGCTGGTGGCGCAGCGTGGTGCTGCATCGTTGCTCGCTGCGCTTCGCGCCCCGCTCGGCTGGACCGATGCCTACGAGGTGTTCGCCGCCGCGTCCGCCTCGTCTTCGAGCGTCGCGCCGGGCTTCCTTTCGGCCTTCCAGGCCATCAGCCTCTCTCCCATCACGAGGCCCCTCTGGAGTGCCGATCCCTTCTTCGTTCTTTTCCACGCTGCGCTCGCAGGCGGGGCCATTGCGTGGCTCCACGCGTCGCGATCCGGCGCCTTGCTGCCGCAACTCGGTGCCGGTTGCGGGCGTTATCTAGGACGCTTCACCCGCCTGCTGGCGATCGCCGCCCTTCTGTTCTGGGCCCTGCAACGGGGCAGCTCGGTCATGTTCGCGTCCACCGCGGCAGCGGGAACCTCGCGTGTGCCGCTCGTCCTGTGGCCCACGACCCTCCTCCTGCTCGCGACGATCCTCGACTACGCCCGGGTTCGAGCCGTGGCGCGTGACAGCAGGTCCATGGTCCTCGAAGTGCTGCGATCGACCCGGTTTTTCCTCCTCAACCTGCCCCGCACGTTGACGCTGCTGCTGGCCTGGGTGGTCCTTGCGGTGGCCGCGGCGATGGCCGCATGGGGGATCGCGAGCGTGCTGCTGGCGCTGCTTCCGGAGACCAGCGCCCTGCTCGCCAGCCGCCAAATCTACGTGTTGATGGCGCTTTGGATACGGCTGGCCGGGTGGGCGGCACTCCTCTCCCTGTACCAGGGAATCACCCTCGAGAAGCTCGCCCGGAACTCCTGATCAGGTCATCGCCTGTGCCCGGCCGCCATCCACGGCGATGGTCGTCCCGTGCACGTACGAAGCCTGCTCGGAGGCGAGGAACACGACGACGTTGGCGAATTCTTCCGGCGTCGCAAGCCGCCGCAACGGCACGCCGGATGCCCAGTTCGCGTACACCTCGTCGGCATCGATTCCCTGCCGCTCGGCAACCTTGCCGGCGAGCTGCTCGAGCCGGTCCGTGGTCGTGTATCCAGGGCATACGTTGTTGATCACGACCTGATCCGGCCCGACTTCGTTGGCCAGCGTCTTGGCCCAGCCGATGACGGCGAGGCGGATGCTATTCGAGAGTATGAGCCCATCGACCGGTTGCTTCACCGATGTCGAGGTGACGTTGATCACCCTGCCCCATCTCTGCTCCCTCATCCCCGGCAGCAGGCGGCGGGTCAACTCGACCGCCGACATCAGAGTCAGATCGACGGCAGCCCGCCAGTCGGCCTCATCGAGGTCGTCGAATGTGCCCGGAGGCGGTCCGCCGGCGTTGTTGACCAGGATGTCGACAACACCGAACCGTTCAAGCGCCCGCTGGGCCAAGGTATCGATTTCATCGACCGAGGTCAGGTCGGCCGGCACCGAAAGGACGTCGCCGCCCTCGGCTCGAAGCTCCTCGGCGGCGGCCTCGAGCACCCCCTCGGTGCGGGCGCAGATGACCAGATTGCATCCGGCTCGGGCGAGCCCACGGGCACTGGCGAACCCGAGACCCTCGGACGCGCCGCAGACTACCGCCGTACGCCCGCCGAGCTCAATCTTCATCGTCGCCCCGCAGATACCCGTCGTCCCCGTCCAGCCAGTCCTGGCGGATCGGGCTGAAAAAGTCCATGTCGACGGTATCCTCCAGGGCCTCCGCCGCGTGCTCGACGTTCGAAGGGATTACCAACGTTTCGCCGGTACGGACGTCGATGACGCTGCCGTCCCCCATCGTGAACCGCAGCCAACCGGAGACCACGTAGGTAATCTGCTCGCTCTCGTGGCTGTGAGACGGCACGAAAGCGCCTTTCTTCAGATCGACGATGGCTGCCATGACCTTCTCGCCGGTGACGATCCGGCGATCGATCTTGGAGTTCAGCTCTTCCCGTGGGATGTCGTCCCAGGCCGTGTGACGTACCAATCCGTCCTCCTGAGTCGGGTCGATCCGACCCGCAAGATGTCTTCGGGGGTGCGCTACAATGAGTATTCAGGCCTGCGGGTGCGCGGCGACCGCCCCCCGCAGCCTCCTGGGCGCAACCTAGCACGGGGAGTAACCGGCCATCAACGAAGCGCGAGCACGGCTACCGAAGACGCTCCTGGTGATCGGGATCTTTGCGTTCGTGAGTGCGCTGGCGGTCGTACTGGACTGGGTCGTGCGGTCGCCGCGGGCCGACCATCTGTCCGCCCCCTGGATGATGGCGGTATTCTCCGGCGCATTCGCGATCACCGCAGCGTTCGCGGTCTGGACGGCATCCAGCCTCGGGCTGACCTCGTTCCTGCTGCTTTCTCCACAGTCGGCTCGGCGACGCTGGCTCCGCTTCATCGTTTACGGAGTCGGCGCCGGTGTTCTCATCTCGCTGACCAACGGAGCCCTGTATCTGACCACCGCCGCGTATCCGCCCACCTCGACCTACAGCCTCGACAGCCACCTGGAGGTCTTCGCCCTTTCGGCACGGGCGGCGTTTTCCGAGGAGACGATGTTCCGGCTCTTCGCGATTCCCTTCCTGGTGTCCCTCGGCATGCGGTTCTACGGCTGGCGTCCGAGCTTCGGCTTCGAGTCCGGCCCGGCGGCACCACCACAGGCACCGATCCGCATGCCACGTCGCCTGCTGACCATCGCTCTGCTGGCCTCGGCGCTGATGTTCGGATTGGCACACGCCACCAACCCGATTCCCGCCTCCGTGTTCGGCCTGGTGCTGGGGATCTCGTTCATCCGCGGTGGTTGGGAGTCCGCCGTCACGGCGCATTTCCTCGGCAACTACCTGCTGTTCGCCGGCATCTACCTGCGGTGAAACTTTCGCTCGGCAGAGACGTTTTCTAACCAGGCCGTGGTGAACGCACAAACGGGAGTCGAAATGTTCGAGCTCATGGGTTTGATCGCCGTCCTCTTCTTGCTGGGGACGATCGGCCTGGCGGCCTGCATCGTCGTCCTGCCGTTCTATCTCCTGTTCCGCCTGCTCGGCTTCGCGCTCAAGGTCGGGCTTGCCGGTATCTTCGTGGCCTTGTTCGGCGTTCTGCTGCTGCCCGTCTTCCTGATAGTGGGTGCCTTGCTTTTCCTCAAGCTCGTCATCATCGGCATCCCGCTGCTGATCGCGATCGCGCTGTTCAGCTGGATTATCGGCTTTTTCCGGCGCGACGACCGGCAGCCGATCGTGGTCGAGGCCGTGCCACCGACGGCGTCCTAGCGTCCTGTCGCTGTCGGTTCGCAAGCGCCAGCCGCCGCCGTCGAAGCCGCCTGCCTCCTGGCCCGGCCTCTTCTCGGCGAGAACGCGCTAGCCGGATTCCTGGCCGCCGAGCAAGTCCACGAACGCCCGCCGAACCTCGACGCGAACCATCTTCTTGCGCCAGTGGTACTGCAGATCGGCGTTGTCCAACGGTGTCGCCGCCTTGAAGGCGGCTTCCGCGATCGCCTCGATGCGGTCGTCGGAGGGTTCCTCTCCTTCGATCAACCCGGCGATCTCCACCTCGACCGGGTGGGTGTGCACGGCTCCGAGAACCAGTCGGGCATGCTCCACGACGTTGCCTCGAAGGCGCAACGCCGCGGCGACGCCGAGAATGGGGAAATCGAAGCTGCCTCTGCGCCGCACCTTGCGGTAAACACTGCGAGTACCCGCCCGGCGCGGGAGCAAGATCGTCGCGAGGACCTCGTCAGGCCGACGGGTCAGGTAGTCGATCCCGTCGTCGCGATAGAGCGCCCCCAGGGGGATGACCCGATCGCCTTCCGGTCCGACCAGCACGACCCGGGCATCGAGCGCCATGAGCGCCGGCGCCGCATCGGTCGATGAGACGGCCCAACACGTTGGACTCCCCGGCGCCACCAGGCAAACGTCCCCTTCCCGCTTCATACAAAACCCGATCGAGGCGCGCCATTCGTGTGTCTGGTTGTAGTAGTTGCAGCGGGTGTCCACGCACAGGTTTCCGCCGATCGTCCCTTGCCGTTGAATCTGCGGGTTGGCGATCTGCAGCACAGCGTCGACCACACCGTCAGCGTGACCTGCCTGCCGAATGTTTCGCGCCACGTCGCGTAGCTTCATGCCGGCCCCGATCGAGATTTCCCCGTTCGCGCTGAACGATCGGAGATCTTCGAGGTGGCCGATGCCCACCAGCGCACGGGCGTCGAACTGGCGCCGCTTGAGGTTGGGGATCAAGTCCGTGCCACCCGCAAGCAACATCGCCTCGCCCGGGTGGTCGGCGAGCGCTCGAGCGGCTTCCTGGATGCTCCCGGGACGGATGTACTCGAACGGCGGCAACCTGAGCACTACGGCGCCCCTTCCTTCGGCGTGGCGGAGTCGGTATCCACCACGCGTGGCTCCGCGCTGCGCGTAGAAGCGTCGGGCGCGGGCCTGCGCTTCGTTTCGACCCAATCCTCGGCGGCGCAATCGAACCAGACCGGATCCACGACGAGCGGTTCCGGCCAGTCGTAGTCCGGCACGGTTTCCGGCCCGACGCGGCCGTCGCGACCCCGCCCGCGTCCCTCGAGCGCCGCGAGGACCTTCTCCGGCGTGATCGGTAGCTCGTCGATACGTACGCCAACGGCGTCATGAATGGCGTTGGAAACCGCCGGAGGCATCGGCAACAACGGCCCCTGGCCGACTTCCTTGGCGCCGAACGGCCCCTCCGCATCCTCCGTCTCGACCAGGAAGCTCTCGACCGGCGGCATGTCCAGAATCGTCGGGCTCTTGTAGTCGAGCATCGACGGGAATTGGTGCTGCCCCTTTCGGAAGGCCTGCTCCTCCATGAAGATCTCGCCCAGTGCCATGTACACGGACCCCTCGATCTGGCCCCGGACCAGGGTCGGATTGATGGCCCGACCGATATCGTGAGCGATCCAGACCTTCTCGGGCGTGACAATGCCGGTCTCGGTGTCGACGTCCACGAGCACGACGGCGGCCGAGTAGGAGTATGCCGGTGTGGGGCCGACGCCGGAGCCCTTGTAAGGACCCCCGAGCTTCTGCGGCGTATACGAACCCGTTGCCGACAGCTGCCCGAAGCGCGCCTCGGCGAGCGCAACGACATCGACGAAATCGATGCTCCGCCCGGAAGGAGCCGGGCCCAACGTGTGTCCGATCTTGCCCTCGGCGGCGCGCAGCTCGCCAGCGTCTACCTCCAAGACATCCGCGGCGGCCGCCAGCAGCTTGTCGCGCAGCTTGCTCGCCGCATCGATGGCGGCGTTCCCCATCATGAACGTGACGCGACTCGAGTACGAGCCGAGGTCGATGGGTGTCGTGTCCGTGCACGCGCAGGTCAACTGGACATCGTCGGGGCTGATGCCGAGCACCTCTGCAACGCTCATGGCGAGCACCGAGTCCGAGCCCTGTCCGATGTCGATTTGCATGCACTTGGCAGACACGCCGCCGCCACGGTCGATCTTCAGATCGACGGAGGTGTGCGGCATCTTGTTCCAGTAGATGGGCAGGCCGGCGCCCGAGAGGTACGAGCCGACCGCCAAGCCGACGCCCTTGCCTCGCGGAAGCGTCCCCCGCAACCGGCTGAACGACGAGGCCTCGACGACTCGATCGATGCAGGCGCGCAATCCGCATGAAGTGATCCGCATGTGATTGGCAGTCATCGTGTACTCGTCGACGCTGATCGCCCGGCGATGCTCGGCAGGGTCCAGCCCGAGCTTCTCGGCGACCCGATCGAGGTGGCATTCCAGCGCAAAGCGGGGCTGCGGCGTCCCGTGTCCGCGCTTCGGACCGCAGGGCGGCTTGTTGGTGAAGACGCGTACCCCGCGGAAGCGGTAGGCCGGGATCTTGTACGTCACGGTCTGCAGCGCTCCGGTGTAGTACGTGCTTGCCACGCCGTAGCTGCCGTACGCTCCGCCGTCCAGGAAAGACTGGAAATCGAGCGCGGTGATCTCGCCCGCCTCGGTGACGCCCATCTTCACCTGCATGAGCACCGGGTGCCGGCCGCGATGCGCGTAGAAGACCTCTTCGCGCGTCAGCGTGATCTTCACGGGTCGGCCGGTGATCATCGAGAGCTTCGCGGCGCAGAACTCGTGCGGAAACGGATCCGACTTGCCGCCGAAGCCACCGCCCACCGGCGTCGCGATTACGCGGATCCTGCTCGCCGGCATCTGCAGAACGCTCGCCATGGCCTTATGCACATAGTGCGGCGTTTGTGTCGATGACCACAGGGTGAGCTTTCCGTCGGCGGCGAACTCCGCCACCGTCGCATGCAGTTCCATCGCCAGATGGTTGTTGCCCGAATAAAAATAGGTGTTCTCGAGGACGTGGTCGGCGCGGGCAAATCCCTCGTCGAGGTCACCGAATTGCAGGTGCACTTCCTTGTGGACGTTGCCGCGAGCCCCGTACTCGTGGATGCGGTCCTCCTCGGCAACGTCACGGATGCCTTCCTCGATGTCGAAGGCGGTGGGAAGGTCCTCGTACTCGACCCGGATTAGCCGTGCGGCCTCTTCCGCGGTCGCCTCGTCCACGGCAGCGACGGCCGCGATTGGATCGCCGACGAAGCGGACCCGGTCGAGCTCCAGCGGGTACTCGTCTTCGCTCACCGGCAGGATCCCGTACTTGACCGGCAGAGCATCTCCGGTGATGACGGCGTGAACCCCGGCGAGGGCCTCGGCGGCGCTCGTGTCGATGCCGACGATCCGCGCGTGCGGGCGGCGGCTGCCCAACAGCTTTCCGTACAGCATTCGCGGCAACTCGAGGTCGTCGGCGTAGATCGCCTGACCCGTTGCCTTGCGCAGTCCGTCGACCTTCGGGAGGGGCTTGCCGATGACGCTGTACGGCATCTGGCTTCTACGGTCGCTCATCGCGCGGCCGGCTCTTCGTGCGGTTGCGGCACCGAGTTCGCTGCCGCAGACGTCGGAGGGTCGCCCGATGCTTCCCGCTCCGGCATCCGCTGAGCCGCCTCCTGGATCGCTTCGATGATCTGCAGGTAGCCCGTGCACCTGCAGAGGTTGCCCGCAAGGTGCTCCTTGATCTCGTCGACCGACGGCTCCGGTATGCGGTCAAGCAGTGCCGAGGCCGACATCATGATCCCGGGAGTGCAATACCCACATTGCGAGGCTCCCAGGGCGGCGAAGGCTCGTTGCAACGGGTGCGGCTCGCTCCCGGTTGCCAGCGACTCGACCGTTTCGATCGGCAGGTCCTCCACCTCGACCGGCAAGACCAAGCAGGAAAGCATCGGCTCACCGCCGATCAGGACGGTGCAGGTTCCGCATTCCCCCAACTCGCAGCCATGCTTGGTGCCGGTGAGGCCCAGATCTTCTCGTAGAACTTCGAGGAGAGTCTTGTTGACCGGAGCGATCAGGTCGCGCTCCTCGCCGTTTACCCGCAAACGGATCCTGACCGCCGGCGCACCGCGCGGACCCGGCTCCCGTGCATGACTCATTGGCAGTCTCCGTCCCCGCCGGCGTGGCCGAGGTCTTCGGAGAGGTCCGCTGCTACCCCGCAAACGACCGGGGCAACCGCGGGCACCCGGGCGCGCTTGAGCTTGGCAGCGATACCGAGGACACAGACGGCCGCCACCACGGTATCGTCCCGGTCGCGAACGGGAGCGGCGATGGCGTGGACGCCGTCCAGGTACTCCTCGAAGTCCGTTGCGAAACCACGTTTCCGGACGCGATCGAGCTCCCGTCGAAAGGCTTCCGGATCGGTGATCGACCGGGCCGTGAACGCCGGCAGGTCGCGAACGCTCCGCGCCGCGCGCGGCCCGCCGATCGCGGCTGCAAACACCTTTCCGAACGCTCCGGCGTGCCCGTCCAGACAAAAACCGATCGGGGCGCTGATTCCGAGGGGTTCCGGGCTGTCCCCTCGTGCCGCCAGCAGGGTGCCTGCATCGACGGGCAAGCCCAGGAGCGCCGTCAGCCCGGTTTCTGTCGCCAGGTCGCGCAGGCGGGGCGCCGCCAAAGCCGGCAAGTCCGCCCGCACCCGACGTTCTCCGGCCAGCCGGCCGAGCGCCGCCCCGAGGCGATAGCGGCGTGTCCTGTCGTCCCGCTCGAGGTAGCCGTGGTGCACCAGGGTCGAGGCGATCTGGAAGGCACTGGATTTCGGAATGTCCAGATCCCGGGCGAGGTCGGAGATTCCCTTGCCGGCGTCGTGGTCACGCAGGCTCGAGAGCATGCGCGCCGCCCGGTCGACGGCGGGGACGAGTTGTTCGGTTGCCGGGGGCATTCGGGGTTTCCCGCGGGCTGGGCTCTGTGGCGCGAGGAGTGTTCTTCACGGTGAACGCCGTTCAGTATACCGAACACACTCTGCAGCGCAAATACCCGTCGTCCCCACACTCGGGAGCATGACCCGCGGTCGAAATCGCCGCCTCGCCGCGGGCTACTCGCCCCTGAATTCGGGGCGGCGTTTTTCCACAAACGCCTGCAATCCCTCGGCGAAGTCCGCGCTCTCGAAGCACTCTTCCTGGGCTTCGGACTCGCGGGCCAAGGCGGACTCCAGCGATTTCTCCGCCCCCAGTCGCACCAGCCGCTTGGCCTGGGCGACGGCGCCTCTCGCCGCTGCCAGGCGCGAGACCGTTTGGTGAACGCTGGCCTGAAAATCGTCGCTGTCCACGATGCCGGTGATGAGCCCGATCTCCAGAGCTCGGGCGGCGTCCACCGGATCTCCGGTCAAGACCATCTCCAGGGCGCGGCCCGATCCGATCAGGCGCGGCAGCCAGAAGCTCGCGCCCCAGTCCGGGACGAGCCCCAGCTTGATCCAGGGCGCCGCGAACCGCGCCGAGGGGGCGGCGAAGCGAAGGTCACACGACAGCGTTATCGAAAGTCCGGCTCCCGACGCGACACCGTTGACGGCCGCCACGGTCAAGCCGGGGAAGGCCTGCAAGGCGAGCATGACCTCGTTCCCCGCATGCAGCAGCTTCCGAAAACCGGCCTCGTCTCCGGCGTCCCGCAGGCGCACCATGTTGTCGACGTCGCCGCCGGCGCAAAACCCCCGTCCCTCCCCGGTCACGACGATGGCGCGCACCTCGTCATCGCGGGCGGCGGAAACCACGTGGGCAAGCAGCCGCTCGCGCATTTCCCCCGCCAGGGCATTGAGCTTCTCCGGACGGTCCAACGTCATCCACGCGACCGTCCCGCGCACCTCGTAGCGCACGTCGGGCTCGCTCATCGTTCCACCAGCACGGTCGTTCCCATTCCGCCCGACACACACAGCGTCGCCAGGCCATTCGCCACCTTTCGCCGGGCCATCTCGTGCATCAGCGTCACCAGGATCCGGGTCCCGGTGCAGCCGATCGGGTGGCCCAGGGCAATGGCTCCGCCGTTGACGTTCAACGTGGCGCGATCGAAGCCGAGATCACGGTCGACGGCAAGGACTTGCGCCGCGAACGCTTCATTGAGCTCGACGAGGTCGATGTCGCCCAGGTCCATGTCGAGGGCTTCGAGCAGATCTCTCGTCGGCTGTACCGGGCCGATCCCCATGATTGCCGGATCCACGCCACCCTGCGCCGCCGCCGTCATGCGGGCCATCGGCTTTACGCCGAGATCTTCCGCTCGCGACGCCGCCATCACCACGACAGCCGCCGCCCCGTCCGTAATGCCGCTGCTGTTGCCCGGGTGGACGGTGCCGCCTTCCTTGAAAACAGCCGGCAACCGACCCAGCTGTTCAAGGGTGACGTCGTCCCGCGGATGCTCGTCGCGGTCGATCAGCAAGGGGTCGCCCTTCCGCTGCGGCACCTCGACGGGCACGATCTCGTCATCGAAACGCCCGGCAGCGCGGGCCGCCTGCGCCCGATGCTGGGATTCCATCGCGTAGCGGTCCTGTTCCTCCCGCCCGATGTCGTATTTCTCGGCCAGTCGCTCCGCCGTCATGCCCATGACGTCATCGCAGAGGGGGCAGATGAACCCGTCGCGGTACATCCCGTCGACCACCTTGTCGTGCCCGAGCCGATAACCCCAGCGGGCCTTCGGGAGCATGAAGGGCGTGTTGCTCATGCTCTCCGTGCCGGCGGCCACGATCACGTCCGCCGCCCCGAGCGCCACCGATTGAGCCGCCAGAATGACCGACTTCAAGCCGGATGCACACGCCTGATTCACGGTGTGCGCGGGCGCCCCGACGGGAACTCCGGCCGCGACGGAGATCTGCCGGGCCGGGTTCGGACCACACCCCGCCTGGCGGCCGTGCCCGACGATCACCTCGTCAACGACATCCGGTGCCACGCCGGCGCGACCCATCGCCTCGCGCACGGCCACCGTGCCCAACTCGACCGCCGACAGCGGGCTCAGCCCTCCCCCGAAACGGCCGATCGGCGTGCGTACGGCGCCGGCCAGGACGATCGGGCGAGTTTGGCGAAAGTCGAACATTGCGCCCCTCGTGCCGTTAGCCGAGATCGACCCAGACGTTCTTCACCTGGGAGTAGTGCTCGAGCGCGTGCACGCCGAGCTCCCGTCCGTAGCCGCTCTCCTTGTAACCACCGAAGGGAGCGGCGGTGTCGTAGCGGTTGTACGTGTTGACCCACACCGTGCCCCCCTGGAGCTTGCGGGCGACGCGATGTGCGCGGCCGATATCGCGGCTCCAGACGGCCGCCGCGAGGCCGTAGGGGCTGTCGTTCGCCTGTGCCACGGCGTCGTCTTCGTCGTCGAAGGCGATCGTAGCCAGAACAGGGCCGAAGATCTCTTCCTGGGCGATCTTCATCCCGTTGTCGACCTGATCGAACACAGCCGGCCGCAGGAAGTAGCCGCGGCCATCGACGTCGACGCGATCGCCGCCCGTCCGTAGACGGGCGCCCTCGCTCTTGCCGGCCTCGACGTAGCCCAGAACCGTCTCCATCTGCCCTTTCGAAACGATCGCCCCCATGCGGGTCTTCGGGTGCATCGGGTCAGCCGGAACCATCTTCTCCGTCCGCGCGACCACACGGTCGATGAACTCGTCGGCCACCGAACGCTCGACGAACAGCCGCGAGCCGGCGGCGCACACTTCGCCCTTGCCGTAGAAGATGCCGATCGTCGCGCCCTTGGCGGCGGCGTCCAGGTCGGCGTCCGCGAAAACCACGTTCGGCGACTTGCCGCCGAGCTCCAACGTGATCTTCTTCAGCGTGTCCGCAGAGCTGCGCAGAATCCCCTGCCCCGTCGACGTTTCGCCGGTAAATGCGATCTTGTCGATCCCGGGATGCTCCACCAGCGCATTGCCTACGACCGAGCCACGCCCGGGAACGACGTTCAAGACGCCCGGGGGCAGCCCCGCCTCGGCCGCCAGCTCCGCCAACTTCAGCGCCGTCAGCGGCGTGTTGCTGGCCGGCTTCACGATGACGGTGTTGCCCATGGCCAAAGCCGGCGCGATCTTCCAGGACGCCAGAAGCAGCGGGAAATTCCACGGGACGATCGCGGCGACCACGCCCAGAGGCTCCCGCAGCGTGTAGTCCAGGGCGTTCCCGCTTACCGGGATGACCTCACCGTGCACCTTGTCGGCCCAACCGGCGTAGTACTGGAATACTTCGGCCACCATCGGGATGTCGACATAGCGCGACTCGAAGATCGGCTTGCCGTTGTCGAGCGTCTCGAGAATGGCCACTTCCTCGACGTTCTCGCGCAGCAACTCGCCGATGCGCCAGATGATCCGGCCGCGCTCGCGCGCCGGCATCTGCGCCCAGGGCCCGTTGGCGAACGCCTCCCGAGCCGCTGCGACGGCGTCGTTCACGTCCGCGACGCTGGCCGACGCGACGTCAGCAATCGGTTCCTCGGTCGCGGGATTGATCGATACGAATGTCTCGCCCCCTTCGGCGTCGCGGAACTCCCCGTCGATGTGGAGCTTGCTGGGCGCCGACGCGACGGCGTCGGCGATCTCGACTGACATCGCTTACTCTCCTTGCCCGGCGTCGCCGGGCGGTACGCGCAAAGGTGCTCTCAGACCTCCATGCCGGGCGCGCTCGTACCCGAAACGGGGCCCGAGAGGCGGACCGTCCCCTTCCGGTTCGCGGTGGCGAAAGCGCTGCAGGGCATGGACAAACTCCGTGTGTACGAATGCAGATCGATGGCGCAATCGGGAAGGCGCCCCGGCGATGCGGAGTGCCAGGAATCGGCCCAAGGGTACCATATGCTAGAGTTTACGCTCGTGGGGCGGCCGGCCGAGCGGGGGCCTGCGGGCGGCCCGATCGGCACCCGAAGCAAGGACATGATGGGGACTCGTCTATGCGCGTCAAGGTAGTCCGCACACCCGGAGAGCTGCGTGACAGCATCGGCCACAAGGTCATCGTCCGGAAGGACTGGAGAGGCACCGTAGAGCGCGAGTTGACCCCCGACGAGATCGCCGAAGCGGGCTTCCACCCGAAGCAGCGGGAACGCTTCTACTCGATCCAGTTCGACAAGTGGGCTCAACCCATCGTGCTGCCGGCAACCCTCGTTGTCCCGACAGACCCGGCCGATCTGGGCGACATCGCCGAGCCCGCGGACGACGAGGACGCCGACGAGACCTGACCCCGTCGGCGCGGCGAACGGCGAACCGGCGGGCCCGTGTGCCCCGCTCTCTTATCGGCCGGTCTCTTCATGGTCTCCCGCCGGTGTTCGGCGTCGATCGGCCGCCGCTTCCGGACAGTCGCTCGTGCGCCCTCAGGGCGAAACGATCGGTCATCCCGGCGACATAGTCGGCGATCACCGTCGCCGCCCCCAGTGCAGGGATGCGCGCGTGATGGCGCGCCGGCAGCAACGCCGGGTCCGCCATGTAGGCGGCAACCAGCTCGTTGATGACCCGCCGCGCCTCCTGCATCTCGTTCTCGACCCGTGGGCTGCGATACAGCTCCTCCATCAAGAACTCGGCGATCGCGCCCAGGCTCTCCACCACCGCGGGGCTGTGCCCGACCAGACCGTTCTCGTGTCCCCGGACGTCGAGGACGGAGCGAATGTCTGCCTCCTGGATCCGCGTACGCGACGTGTCGATCAGGTCGGTGACCAGGGTGTCCAGCAGGCGGCGAATCGTCTCGTTGAAGAGCTGCCGCGAATCCGCCCCGGGATGGCGCTCGACCTCGGCGGCGTACAGCTCGGAAAAGATCGGCAGAGCGGACAGCAGGGAATCCACAGAGATGATGTGGGCCTCGACGCCGTCGTCGATATCGTGAACGTTGTAGGCGATCTCGTCGACGAAGTCGATGATCTGCGCCTCCAGCAGGGGCTTCAACTCGGGGCGGTAGTCCTTCAGCTCCTCGTGTCGAAAGCGATCGTACCGGGTGGTGTGCTTGACGATGCCCTCGCGGACCTCGTAGCTGAGGTTGAGGCCGGGGAAGGAGGCGTAGCGCTCCTCGAGCTCCTCGACGATGCGTAGGGAATGCCGGTTGTGCTCGAAGCCGCCGGCATCGACCAGGAGCTCGTCGAGCTCCTCTTCACCGGCGTGACCGAACGGCGGATGCCCCAGATCGTGTGCCAGTGCGATCGCTTCCGCCAGGGTTTGGTTCAAACGCAGCGCGGCGGCCACCGTGCGGGCGATCTGCGCGACCTCGATAGTGTGCGTCAGACGGGTGCGGAAATGATCGCCTTCGTAGTTCGGGAATACCTGCGTCTTGTACTCGAGGCGGCGAAATGCCCGGGCATGGATGATGCGATCGCGATCGCGCTCGAAGCAGCTCCGGTAGGGGTGCTCCGGCTCGGCGAACCGGCGTCCCTCCGAGGCCTCGGCGCGTGCGGCGTACGACGAGAGGTCGAGCGAGTCTCTCAGCCCGCTCATCGGTGAGTCTTCCTGCACACGCCCTACCCCCCCTTTCGCCACCCACGACGACCCGCTGACAATACCAGGGTGCGAGCGGTCCTTCGGCACCCCGAGCATTGACCCGCGATGTCGTGGAACGCTATGCTCGATGTGTGGGTCCCCTCCACAACACCCCTCCTTCCGACGCGCGAGGGATCTTCACCCGTTGGTGAAGCCCGAGAAAAGGGGTAAGCAATGCCGCGCACGCACGCACTTCGCTGGCTCTCCGTAGCCATCCTTCTGCCGATCTCCTTCGCGCCGGCCAGCCTTCACGCTCAGGAGAGCACCGCTTCCGGGGAGATCCCGGCCCGACTTCGGCACCTCGAGGGAACGGTCACCGTACAGAGGGCGGCCGCCGGCGAGACCGAGGACGCCATCATCAACCTGCCGCTGGGTGGCGGCGACCGCGTGTGGAGCGCGGACGACGGCCGCGTCGAGTTGATGCTCGAGGACGGCACGACGATCTGGATGGACGGCGGCACGACGCTCGATTTCGTCGCCTTGCCGCGTTCCGGCGACGGCTCCGGCACGATTCTGCGGCTCTGGACCGGGTCCGTGTTCGTCGAACGGACGGCCCCGGATCGGGGGGGCCTGCCTCCGGTACGCCTCGACACACCTTCGGGGGCGGTGACGCTCGACGGCGACGGTCTCTTCCGTGTCGACCTCGACGAAGATCAAACCGTCTGGCTGTCGTCCTACGACGGCTCGGCGGTGTTGGATGCAGCGGGAATTGCCGAGCGCGTACATGCCGGCAATCGTGCCGTCGCGCAGGCAGGCAACGCGCCGTCGCAGTCGGCGTCGTTCAACACTTCCGAGTCCGACGACTTCATCGCCTGGCGTGAGGAACGTTTCGCGACGTACGCCACGACCCGGCAGTACGTCCAGGACCGCGAGTATGTCCCGCGGCAAATCGTCCACTACGCCGCGGATCTCGAGCCCTACGGGAGCTGGGGCTATCACCCGACCTTGGGCTCCTGGTACTGGAAGCCGTACGCAGCCGTCTCCTGGACGCCGTACCGAGACGGCCGTTGGGTGTACACCTACGCCGGCTGGAGCTGGGTGCCGCGGACTTCTTGGGGCTACGTGACCACGCACTACGGGCGTTGGCACTACGGCAGTGGTGGTTGGATCTGGTTCCCCGGTCGCGTGTGGGCGCCCGCGAGCGTCCACTGGTACGTCGGGTCCGGCCACGTTGGCTGGGTACCCCTCAACTACTACAACCGCCCGGCGGTGAGCTTCGGGGTCCATATCGGCGGCGGCGGCGTCAGCGTCAGTGTCGGCGTCGGCTTCGGCTACAACTACGGTTACCCGTGGTACGGCTGGGGAGGCTACCGACCCCGCTACGGCTACGGCTGGGGCGGCTACCCGCCGTACTACGCCTGCTGTGGGCGCGGCTACAGAAAGGGCTACCGAGACGGCTGGCACGACGGTTACTACGCGGCCACGCCCGTCTACTACCCGCAGTACGACGACCGCCGCTACCGTGGCGACGCCTATCCGAACGGGTCCGCCTCCGGCAGGGGTCGCGTCGTTCGCGGTCTCGGGTATTCCTCCGGGACGGCTGAGGCCTGGACAATGGTGTCCGCTGACAGTTTTTCGTCGCGCAACGTTGGCCGCGTCGCCCTCGGCCGTTCCGCCGTGCCTCGCGATCTGGCACAGCAGTCGAAAGCACTGGTCTCCGGGTCGCTGCGCGCTCGCAACCCGGCGACGATGGTGCCCTCCAACGGACGGTCCGCCACGGCGCGGAACGGCGCTCAGGTCCGGCAGGCGGTGCGGTCCAACGACGCCACCGGCGCCGCGCGCGTGACGACGGGCGCACAGAGTCGTGCGGATGGGGCGACCCGGCGGGCATTGGGGCGCGCCGATAACGCAGCCACGGCCCCGGGTGCCGCGCGTTCGACGACCGGAATCGCCCGAACAGCTCCGGGTGCGGCTCGTTCGGCCAACGAAGGAGCGGCTACGCGCCGCGCCGTCCCCACTACCAGGACAGGAACCGACCCGAACGCCACGGGCGCGGCGCGCGCAACCACGCGGCGCGGCGTGCAGGCGGGCGGTTCCTCGGCAGCTCGCCGCTCTGTGTCACCGGGATCGTTGACGCGGAGCTCGTCCCCCGCCCGAAGCGAGCGTCCGACGGCAAGCGGCGCAACGCGTCAGGCGCTATCCCGCTCGGGCTCCGACCGGAACGGATCGAGCGCCACGCGCTACCCGGCCGCCCGGTCCGCGACCCCCACTGTCCGCTCGCCGCGGGCGACGTCGCCGTCCCGATCGACAATGCCGTCCCGCTCGACGCCGGCCGTCCGCTCGACGGCGCCGAGTCGCTCGCTCTCGTCCCCGCCGGCACGAAGCGCGCGCTCACGGAGCGGAACCAACCGCTTGCAGAGCTCGCCCACAGGCCCCTCACGGCAGTCCGGCGCGGTGAGACGATCGCCGACCGTTCGTCCGTCCGGGTCGACGCGGCCGTCGAGCTCCGGACGTCCGTCGGTTTCCACACGACCGACCCGGTCCAGCCGCCCATCGGCGCTCTCCCGTTCATCGGCACGACCCTCGACGTCGGTCCGACCGTCCGGGACCACTCGGCCATCCGGGGCCGTCAGACCGTCGGCGCGCCCATCGGGCTCCGTCAGACCGTCGGGCGCGGCGCGTCCTTCGGGCTCGGTCAGACCATCGGGCTCCGCCCGCCCCTCGGGCTCGATCAGACCGTCGGGCTCCGCCCGCCCCTCGGGCTCGGTCAGACCGTCGGGCTCCGCCCGCCCCTCGGGCTCGGTCAGACCGTCGGGCACAGCCCGCCGGTCGGGCGCCGTCAGACCCTCGGCCGCGACTCGTCCTTCCGGTTCGGCCCGACCTTCGGGATCGATGAGGGTGCCGGCTCCGTCGCGCCCATCCGGTGCCGTGCGCCGCTCCGGCTCGATCGGCTCTGCGGGAGGCTCGCGCCCCTCGCCCGCGGTCCGTAGTGCCCCGTCGGCCAGACCGTCTCCAGGCAACGTTCGCCCGGCTGCTCCTCCCCGCTCCTCCGGCGGGGCCTCGCGACCCGCAGTTCGACGCGCCCGGCCGAAGGGAGGCTCCCCCGAATAGGATGGTTTTTCGTCCCCTGGACCCGCGTCTCCGCGCGCTCAGAAAGCGCGATAGACGGGCCTCAGCCGCCGGTTGAGGCCCGTCGGCGCGGTTGCATTAGCCCCTACCCTGAACTACCATCGAGCCTGTTCGAACGGGCGATCTTCGCCCGATTTCACGTGGGCGCCCCGGTATCATGAAGGTCGAAAGTCACAAGTTCGAAGTCGAAAGCAGCGAGCGCCTCGATCTCGTTGACCTCACCCATAAGGTCCGCGAGCTGTTCAACGGATCGATGGTGAAGGAAGGCATGCTCTACCTTCACTCGTTGCATACGACGACGGCGATCATGATCAACGAATGGCAGGACGCCTTGCTCGACGACATGAAGGGGTTCCTTCAGGAGATCGTCGACGACAAGGACTACTTCTGGCACAACGATCCCGAGCACAGCGACTGTGTCCGTAGCAACGCCACGTCTCACCTTCGCTCCGCCGTTCTCTCGCACAACGTGGTCGTGCCCATCGAGAACGGCAAGCTCGCCCTGGGACAGTGGCAGAGCATCATCTTCGCCGATCTCGACGGGCCGCAGAAGCGGTCGATCATGGCGCAGATCATTGGCGTCTGACGCTCGCGCCTGAGGCTGCGCCGACACCCCGGAAGCACCTCCGATCCACCGGCTGATCGTGGTGCGTCAGGCGTCGTGCCGCCAGCGCTTGTGATAGGCGACGCCCAGAACACCGCCCCAGAGCAGGTGCCAGGCGATCACGCCGACGGCTGTCCGGCCGTCCCAGTCGATCCCGAACATGCCGCCGCCGTACAGCAGGGGAAACACCGTCAGGCCGACCACGACGCCGAGCACGCCACCCCAGATCATGCCGCGCAGCCACCCGGGGCCCGGCAGGTGCATCTGGACCCAGAACGCGTAAAGCACGGCCATCACGACACCGCCGCCGAAGACCTCGATCATCCCGACGCTCCAGGCGAAGGCCATCGAGATCTCTTCCGATACGATCAGAGCTCCGTTCATCGCCGGAAAATCGAGTGCCGGTAGACCGACCGCGGGAAACCAGTAGCCCGCCGCGGCGGCGACGAACGTTGCCAACAACCCGCTCCACACGGCTGCCTTGACGCCTCCGGAGTGCACGATCAGAGCCCCGTCCCGTGCTGAGAAGCCTTGGCCCTCCAGCCGCGGCCCGAGCGCCCGACCTTTCCCCCGCGGTCGCCTCGTGCGCCCCCGACGTCACACCGTGCAGACACTAGTTGCGTCCCGGCCATGCGCGCTTTCCCTCTGTGATCTCGACACGATCTTTGAACGTTTCCCAGGTGAAATGGGTGTGCGTGATCTGCGGCTCGCTCACCGTCCAGCACCACAGCACGTTCGGATCAGGCGAGCGGAAATCTACGGTAAAGATGCCTTTCGGCTCGGCCCCGATCGCGAGGATGGCCGCCTGCCACCCGGCCAGGATCTGTCGGGTCTCGACCTCGAGCGGTCCCCCCGCGCCGGACTCGTCTTCCGCGTGCAAATCCCGCAGCCGATCAAGGCTTTCCTGCACCTCGGAAGTCACCCTGGAGACCTCCAGAACGGCACCATTTGCCTGTTCCAGCGTGAAAACGCGATACGGATGCACCGAGGTCCCCTCTTGTAAATTGCGATGAAATCGACGTTTTCGCGACTCAGGGAAAATTCCGACCGGATCGCTGTTGTTCGCCCCGCCTCCCTTGCAGCGAACCGCGAAGAATCCTATCATCTTGCAGTCTGCAGTAGCCTTTCCGGGCGGGAGGGGTCAGCCCCCCACACCCGACCCCCCGCCCGAGGGATTCCGGGAGCCACCCACCGCCCACCCCACCGGAATCCCTTTGTCTATCGACCGCCGTCCCGCCGAATCGCCGGCGGTGGAGTCGAACCGAGAGCGAGGAAATGAGCTTCCAACCGTTCGTGATGGAGCGCTGGCAGTCCACCTACGAGCACGACGTTCGATTCAACCTGTCGGAGAGCGGCGTCGAGCCCCTGACGCTGGACGAGCTGGTGGAGATCTCCGGTATCGAGCGCGAAGAGGTTCTCGAAACGGCCCTCGAATACGTACCTTCGAAAGGTTCGCCGGCGCTCCGGCGAGCAGTGGCATCGATGTACGAAGGCGCCAGCGACGCCAACGTCGTCGCAACCAACGGCGGCGCCGAGGCCAACTTCATCGTCTCCTGGGAGCTTTGCGTTCCGGGCGACGAGATCGTCTACACCGCACCCAACTACATGCAACTCCCGGGCATGGCTGCCAACCTCGGCTGTGTCGCTCGTCCCTGGGCACTGCAGGAAAGCGATGGATGGTTACCCGACCCGGATGCACTTGGTGAGCTGCTGACGCCGGCCACCAAGATGATCCTGGTCACCAATCCGAACAACCCCACCGGTTCGATCCTTTCGGAAAGCACGATGGACCGCATCGTCGACGCGGCCTCGAGCGTCGGTGCCTGGATCGTCGCGGATGAGATCTATCGAGGCGCGGAGCTCGATGGCGTCGAAACCCCGACCTTCTGGGGTCGCTACGACCGCGTCATCGTCACCTCGGGGCTCTCCAAGGCGTTCGGGCTTCCCGGTCTGCGCCTCGGCTGGGCGGTCGTCCCTCCGGACATGGTCGAGGAGCTCTGGGCCCGCAAGGACTACACCTCCATTTCGATGGGTGCCCTCAGCGACCGGCTGGCGCAAGAGGCCCTGCGGCCCGCGGTCCGCGGCCGGATCTGGAACAGGACCCGCTCCATCCTGAACCGCAACTGGCCGGTCCTCGACCAATGGCTGAAGGACCGCGGCTCATTCCGCTGGCAGGCCCCCGGTGCGGGCGCGATCGTGTACGCCCACTACGACCTGCCGATCGACGGCCTGGCGCTGGCCGAGAGGCTGCGCGTCGAGGCGGATTGTCTTATTGTCCCGGGCGAGCATTTCGACATGCCGCACTACGTGCGGCTGGGCTTCGGTCCCGAAACGCCGCGGCTGGAGGCCGGGCTCGAGCGCTGTGCTGCCGTCATCGACGCACTTCGCTAGCTCGCCCTCGGATCGGGTTTACCGCGGCGCCGCGGCCGCTTCCCGCCGCTGACACCGACGACCTCGCGCGACACCACGACACACGATATCGAGATCGAACAATGCCCCAAGATCGCGTCTTTTCCGGAATCCAGCCGAGCGGCGAGCTACACCTCGGGAACTACTACGGGGCGATCCAGAATTGGGTCCGCATGCAGGATGACGACGCTTGCGTCTATTGCGTCGTCGACTATCACGCCGTTACCAGCCGCACGGGCCGCGAGTCGGACAAGTTCCAGGACCCGCAAACCGATTCGATCGCCACGATGTCGGTGCGGATGGCAGGCGACCTGATCGCCTGTGGCATCGACCCCGAGCGGTCGATTCTCTTCGTCCAGTCGCACGTCCCCGAGCACACCGAGCTGGCTTGGATCTTCTCGTGCATCGCTTCCTACGGTGACCTGCAGCGGATGACACAATTCAAGGACAAGGCGGACCGCTCGGATTACATCAGCGTCGGCCTGTTCACCTACCCGATCCTGCAGGCCGCCGACATTCTCCTGTACCGTGCCGCCAAGGTTCCGGTGGGCGAAGATCAAGTCCAGCATCTGGAGCTCGCCCGAAGAATCGGGCGTCGCTTCAACACGCTCGTCGGCGAGGACTACTTCCCCGAGGTTGAAGCGCAGCTCACGGAAGCCAAGCGGGTGATGTCGCTGGCCGACCCGAGCCAGAAAATGAGCAAGAGCCTGGGCGACAAGCACTATGTCGGCATCCTCGAGAGCGACGAGTCGGCCTGGAAGAAGATCCGCTCCGCGGTCACGGATACCGGCAACGAGGCGGGACAACCGATGAGCCCGGGTGTGGCCAACCTCTTCGAGCTTCTGCGATTGAGCGAGGCGCCGGACGACGAGGTGGAAGAGTTTCGCCGGCAGCACGAATCCGGCTCGCTCCGGTACGGTGACCTGAAGACCGCCGTGCGCGACAACCTGATGCACACACTCGGTCCCATCCGCGAGCGGCGTGAAAGCCTCTCAGACGACCAAATCCGCGAGGTCCTGGCAGACGGGGCACGACGAGCGGCGGAGATTGCCGGACAGACGATGGCCGACGTCCGGTCGATGGTGGGCGTTCGCTGACCGGCTACTGCCGCGGCCCGGCCGTGATCGTCGGCGACTCCCACAGGTCCGGCAGCATCTCGGCCGTGACCGAGCGCATGATCTCCTCCGAGCCATCCGCGGCAACAATGCGAAAGCGCAGCTCGAGCTCCCCGGCGGGATTGAACAGGCGGTCCGGCGAGTACGCCACCAGATACGAGCTCAGCGGGTCGGAACACGGCTTCGGGCACAGAAAGTAGCCGACCGCCACATCCCTGCCGAAGGTCGCGCGGTGCAGAACGTAACGCTCGATCCGCGCCGTTCCCGTGCCGAGCTCGACTTCCACGTCGTTGTCGATCTCCAGCAGGCGTGCGTCTGCGGAGCCGCCGCTCACCTCGATGGCAAGCGGGCGAATCTGCTCGTCGGTGATGTTGAGCTGGAGTGCACCGCCGAAGCCGGCCATCGCGCAGCCGGCGGTTGTAACCACCAGCGCCAACGCGGCGACCGTCGCCGGCCCGGGCTTGCCCCCCCTTGCCCCCGTAAGAAGCGTCATATCTCATCCTTCGGCGCCCGACCCGGGCACCCTTGCCGACCAAAATTCACTCTACAACGGAGATTCGCCCAGGCAAAGGAGGGTCACGCTTCGCCGGCGCGCCTGACCAGCTCGACGACCGCGGAGCGCAGCGACTCGACCAGCTCGCCTTCCCCCAGCTCGCCGTCGGGAGCGATGGGGGCTCCGATCTGCACGGTGATCGGATGGAGTCTCTTTTTACCCTCTCGGGGCCATACCTCACGCGCTCCGCTGATTCCGGCCGGCACCATGGGTGCGTCGAGGTGGCGGGCGATGATCCCGGCTCCTCGCCGGAACTCCCCCACCCTGCCATCCAGCGAGCGCGAGCCCTCCGGAAAGATCACCAGCACCATGCCGCGGCGGAGCCCCTCTGCCGCGGCCTGCAGGGCGCGCTCGAGATTGCGGTTGGGGTCGATCGGGACGTTGCGGACGGCCCGCCCGAAGATGCGCCCTGTCCTGCTTTCGAAGTACTCGCTGTAACCGACGAAGAACACGCGCGCGAGCGCCTCCCGAGGCAACGACATGCACAGCACGAACGGATCGACATAGCTCGTGTGGTTGGCGCAAAGAAGAAAGGCCGCCTGTCCCGGCACATTCTCCGCACCTCGAACGCGGAAACCGGCCGAAACCCGCCAGAAGGCCCGGACGGTTCGTAAGACCATGAACATGAACAGCTCCCGCGCCGGGCGACGCCGAAGGTAAGGCTCGATACCGTCGGGCACCTTTCCGAGAACAGCCTCCCAGTTTCCGGTCTCACCCTCACCGGAAGCACCCGCCGTGCCGGCCCGGCCGGCCGCATCCAAGGCGTCGAGCAGTTCCTGGACGGTGTGCACTTCGCCCACCGCGTCATCGTCGAGGCGGACACCCAGGCGACGTTGCACTTCCGACAGCAGCTCGATTCGATCCAACGACTCCATGCCGAGGTCGAGATCGAGGTGCGCCGAAGGCACAACCGTGGATCGCTTGGCGTATCGGGCAACCACCTCGATGACCTCGGCGGTCCAGGCCGGCACGTCCGCCCGCGGGGCGGTCCCTGTGGCTCCTCCCTCCCGTGCAGCGCCGGGCTTGGTCGAGTCCGCCGATCGTCCTACCTCTCCGGCCGCTTCGGTGGCAGACGCGGACGCGCCGGGATCCGAGGCCGCCCGCGCCTTCGCCTCGTCCAACAAGACGAAACGCTTCAGCTTGCGGGTCGGCGTGCGGGGCAAGGGATCCGAGCGGATCTCGAGGCTGGTCAACCGCTGCGGGCCCGGCAGCTTCGCGCCCATCGTCTCGAGGTCCCACTTGACCATCTCGCGAACGTTCACGTACCCGCGCCGGCGGGCGGCGTCGAGGTCGGGGACGACGATGGCGTGCAAGCGTTCACCGCGCCCCTCCGTGTCCGGCACACCGATGATGCAAAGCTCGTCGACCAGCTCGCTCTGGCCGTAGTAGCCCTCGAGCTCGTCGGGATAGATGTTCTTGCCCGACGCCAGGACGATGACGTCCTTCGCCCGCCCGGTGATTTGCAGGTGCCCGTCGTCCAGAAGCCGGCCCAGATCTCCCGTATGCAGCCACCCGCCCCGCAGAACGGCTTCCGTCGCTTCGGGATTGCGGAAATAGCCGCTCATCAGGCTGGGCCCGCTGGCCAGGACTTCGCCGACACCTTCGTCGTCGGGCTGGTCGATACGGACCGAGACGCCGTCGATCGGCTTCCCCACCGTGTCACCGCGGAGCTCGTCGAGCGGCGTCGCGGTGATGATGGCGGTGGCCTCGGTCAATCCGTAGCCCTGGGCGAGACGGAAACCCCAATCGAGGAAATCGTCGTACACCTGCGCGTTCATCTTGGCTCCGCCGGTTATGAAGAGCCGCATGCGGCGTCCGAACGGCGCATGGATCTTCCGCAGCAGCCCCCGACCGATCGACCAGCCGAAGCGCCGGCGCGTCATGCGGGAGATCCCGAGCAACAGCCCGACAACGGCACGCCGCAGGCCCGACGCACCGTCGAGGGCGCCGGTCACCCGATCGTGGAAGCGATAGAAGAACGCGGGTACGCAGACGAAGACGGTGATGTCATGACGCCGGAAGGCCGCCATGATCGCGTCGGCGGTGAGGTCCGAGAGGAAGATGACACGCGAGCCCAAGTAGAGCGGTCCGAGGCAGTTGGTGATCAGGGGCAATACGTGAAACAGCGGCAAGATGCCGAGGATCCGGTCACGCGGGGTGAAGTGCACTCGGGCCACGCCTGCGCGAAGGTTTTCGAGGACGGCGTTCTGGCGAACCATCACGCCTTTCGGGTCCCCGGTGGTCCCGGACGTGTACATGATGCTGCCCAGGGTGTCATCGGCGGCCACCGTCGGGCGCCAGTCGTGGGCCTTCGATCCGTGCTCGTTGACGAAGGCATCGAACGAGGCCATGGGCTCGAGGTCGGGGAGCTCTTTCCCCTGTTCTTCGCCCTCTGCCGGTTCGACCTCTTCACCCCCGCGCTGCGGCTCGGTCGACGGCGGGTCGTCGCGTCCGACCGCAGCGGAAGGTCCCGACGCCCGAATGGCGCGCGCCTTGCTCGCGGCACGCCCGGCGCGAGGCTCTCCATACGACCCCTCATCGCCGACGCTCCCCGCGCTGCCCTCGACGTCGCCTTCGCCGAGCCCGTCCCACGGCTCGAACATCCCCGCCTCGCCCTCGCGCAGGTCGGGGCTCAACAGCAGCGGCGGCGTGTCCAGCGAGGCGCACGCGGCGCGCAGCTTGGTCGCCATCTCCCGCGAGGTAATGCAGGCCACGGCTCCCGAATGTCCGAGCAACCGGGTCAGCACGTCCTGCTCGAGCGCCGTGTCGAGCGGAACGACGACGCTACCTGCATACCAGATCGCCAGGTAGGAGACGGGCCACGCCGGGCGGTTTTCCATGCACAGCGCGATGCGGTCGCCCTCGCCGAAGCCCGCCCGGCGGAGTGCTTCGCCGAGGCGCTGCACGCGGTCGACGAGCCCGCCGTAGGTGAGCACGACGGAGCCGTCGGCGCCGGAAAGCTCGAAGGCAACGGCTCCAGGGTCGCTACCGGCGTGCTGCCGAACGAAGGCGAGGTAGCCGGCGTCGGAGCTCATGGAACGCTCAACGTCGCAACAGTGCCTGCAGCACGTAACGCGCGATACGCGGGTTCTTGCGCAATCGGCGCACGGAGTACGGATACCACATGGGCCCGTACGGCACCGCTACCCTGAGGTGATGTCCTCCGGCGACGATGATACGGCGCAGCTCGGCGTCGACCCCATGCAGCATCTGAAACTCGTACCGGTCCGGGCCCAGGCCCAGCTCGTCGATGATGCGAAAGGCCTCCCAAACCAACCACTCGTCGTGGGTCGCGATGCCCACGTAACAGCCCCCGGCGAGCAGCTCCTGCAGGAGAAGGACGTAGTTCTTCCGGACAACCTCACGATCGAGCCAGGCAACTTCTCGCGGCTCGATGTAGATCCCCTTGCACAGTCGCACGTTCGCCCCCACGTCGGTCAGGCGTCGGACGTCGGCGATCGCCCGGCGGAGGCACGCCTGCACGACGCAGCCGACGTTGTCGAACTCGTCGTGGAGGCGGAAGAAGATCTCGTAGGTGTCGTCGATTGTCGGCGAGTCCTCCATGTCGATGCGGACCCGATTCCCGTAGCCGCCGGCAACTTCGAGGAGGCGCTTGATGTTCTCGTAGCAGAACTCCCGATTGAGCTGCAGGCCCAGGTGCGTCGGCTTGATATGAATGTTGCTGTCGAGCCCGAGCTCGTCAATCGTGGCAAGGAGCTGCTCGTACTGGCGGACAGCGTCCTCGGATTCGGACTTCTCCGTAACGAACTCGCCGAGGATCGCCGATGCGACCCGGAACCCCTGGGCGTTGACGTCGCGAACCGTATCGACCTGCTCCTGCAGCGTTTCCCCGGCGATGTAGGGAGCTGCGATACGGCGAACAACAGGCTTGGGAACCAGGGGGACAGTCGCCCCGATCAACTTGTCGAAGAAGCTCATTTCAGCTGCGCACCAAAGCCGTGCTTGTTCCGTAGCGGGGACACCGACAACCAACGCGGCGGGTATGATACATCCGCCGGAGAGATGACATGGACCAACGCGAGATCGACGAGTTGCTGGCGCCGCGGATGCCCGCCCTGCGGATGATTCCGCTCGCCTTCACCGGCAGTGTCGTCGTCTACATCGGGATCGCCTGGTTCCTTACCCGCATCATGGACTGGGAGCCGATCCTGGAGCTTCCCTTCCCCGTCGTTGCCGGCCTGGCGGCCACTCAGATTTTGGTCGTCTTACTCGGCTACCTGCTTTCCCGCTCGCTCCGCTCAAGGGCGGCAGCGATGGCGGCCAAGCGCGGCCCGGCCGGCTCGCCCGAACGGGCAGCCGCCTATCTCGATCGCTACACGCAGTCGGTCGTCGTCGCCTCGGCACTGCGCGAGGTGGCCGCCCTGACGGGGTTCCTTCTCTCGCTGTTCACGGGTGAGGTTCTCTGGGTCGTGCTTCTCGGAGGCGTGGCCCTCGTTTCCATGCTCGTACACTGGCCACGGCGCGGCGCCGTCGAGGAATGGCTTTCGCAGCAAGGGCTGCGCGGCTGATGGGCCGGCGGAAGCTCGACAAGTACGCCCTGTACCAGCGTGCGGTGCAGGAACCCGAGGCCGACATCGAGTTCATGGATGAGGTCTTCGCCGACCACTTCGGACGGCCGCCGGCCACACTCCGCGAGGATTTCTGCGCCGCCGCCTACCTTTCCTGCGAGTGGGTGAAGCGCGGGAAAGAGAGGCGGGCCTGGGGAATCGATCTCGATCCGGAGCCACTGGAGTGGGGACGCCAGAACAATGTCGCCACGCTCCGGCGCAAGCAGGCCGCGCGCCTCACGCTCATCGAGGGCGACGTCCTCGACGTGCGGCACGAGCCGGTCGATCTCGTTGCCGCGTTCAACTTCTCGTACTACTGCCTGCAGACGCGGTCCGCCCTGCTTCGCTACTTCGCCGCCGCGCACGCCAACCTCGCCGACGACGGGCTGCTCCTCCTCGATATCTACGGCGGCCCCGAGGCGCAGCAACTGGTCGAGGAGAGCACGGAGCACGACGACTTCACCTACGTCTGGGATCAGGACGAGTTCGACCCGATCAACAACCGGATGACCTGCTACATCCATTTCGAGTCGAAGAAGGGCAAGCGGCTGAAGCGTGCCTTCACCTACGACTGGCGCCTTTGGAGCATTCCTGAGCTGCGGGACTGCCTGCTCGAAACCGGCTTCGACGACGCGTTGGTCTACTGGGAAGGTGTCGAGGAAGGCACCGGCGAAGGCGACGGGAACTTCACGCTCGAGACCAGCGCCGAGAACACCGAGTCGTGGATCGCCTACGTCATCGGCGTGAAGCGGCGCGGCTAGTCTACCGACCGCCCTACCAGGGCACTACCGCGCCGGTGAAGTCGAAGAAGCCGCCGCTCTCCTCCATCGAGGCCCCGTCGATCACCCGCAGCATCCCCGAGATGCTGTCCTCCGAGGCCACCGGCGCGCTGCCACCGCCCATGCGCGTCTGTACCCAGCCGGGATGCAACACGATGCAGATGAATCCATCCGACTGCAGGTCGTTCGCCATCGACCGGGTCACCATGTTGAGTGCCGCCTTGCTGGCGCGATAGGAGTACGCACCGCCGCTGCTGTTGTCCCCGATGCTACCCATCCGGCTCGTGATGTTGATGATCTTCTTGTCCGCGCCGCGTCGCAGTCCGGGAAGCAGCGTCCGGGAAACGTGCAGCGGCCCGACCGTGTTGATCTCGAAGAACCGGCGCATCTGATCGAGCTCCAACGCCTCGAGTGGTGTCGAGCTCACCCCTACGCCGGCGTTGTTAATCAGAACGTCGATGTTCTGGTCGGCGATCGCTGCGCCGAACGAAGCGATGCTCGCGCCGTCGCCCACATCGAGCGGCTCCACGCGCACGTCGAGGGCGGCAAGCTCCGCGGCCGACTCGGGATCACGGGCCGTGGCGATGACCCGATCGCCCCGGGCGGACAGCTGGCGGGCGAACTCCAGCCCTAGGCCGCGATTGGCGGCGGTAACCACGTATGTCTTCGTCATCGTCTGTCGTCCCTCACGGTCGTTTCATGTTCTTGTCGACGCCCACGAGCGGGCCGAGGCGCTCCGTCGCCACCCCCCGAGCCATGCGCGGCGTATTGAAAACAGCCGCGGCACGGCCGCGGCCGTCCACCGCAATCAACCCCGCCTTGCCGCCAATACGGTCCAGCTTGCGGATCGCCGCCCGGGCCGCTCGGCCCGGACTCATGCCCTCGGCCATTCGGTCGGCGGCCGCCTTCGCCAGCGTCAGGCGCAGGATGCTTTCTCCCCATCCCGTTGCGGACACGGCTCCGCCGCGGTCATCGGCGTAGGTCCCGGCGCCGACGATCGGCGTATCGCCTACCCGGCCCGGGTACTTGTCCTGCGTGCCTCCCGTGGAGGTTGCCGCGGCAACCCGCCCGTCGCGGTCGCAGGCGACCGCGCCGACGGTACTGAACTCGGCTTCCTCGGGCCCCCGGTCGAATTCGTGGGCCACCAGGTCGGTCTCTCCTTCACGGATGCGGACGAATCGCTCCAGCTCACGCCCGGTCAACAGGTCGCGACTCCGACACAGCTTGATACCGCGGTCGCGAGCGAATCGCTCCGCCCCGCGGCCGACGAGCAACACATGGGGCGACTCCTCCAATACCGTGCGCGCCAGGCTGACCGGGTTGCGTACCCGCTGGACTGCGGCAACGCCGCCGGCGTTGAGGGTCGTTCCCTCCATGATCGACGCGTCGAGCTCGACCTCTCGAGCCTGGTTGAGGTGCGCACCGGTCCCTGCGTTGAACGTCGGATCGTCCTCCAGCAGGCACACCACCTGCTCGACAACGTCCAGCGCGGCGGCGCCCTCATGGAGCAACTCCCAACCCGCCGTCAGGGCCGCGGCAACCCCGTCCCGGTGGGTGGCAACCTCACCATCGGGGACGTTCCAGGCCCCACCATGTACCGCCAGCGCGAGCGACAAATCCCCTCCGTGGTCGTCTCAAGAAGTACGGGACCCACGGAAACCCGCGCCCCCGACCCGGCAAAGTGTAGATCATGCGAACACTGTCGCTCATCCTGGGGTCGGCCGTCGTCGGCATCGTGCTCATGCTGATGCTCGGCCTGACCACGCCCGCGCATCTGTGGGCCCGTTTCGGCGGCCCGCAGCCGGAGCGTCCCGTTGCAGCCGACCTCGCCGTCGTCTCGCTGGATGGCGAAGTACTCGACACGCCGCAGCTCCGCGGCAGCATTCTCGTGCTGGATTTCTGGGCCACGTGGTGCGGCCCCTGTATCGCGGAGATCGACGACTACAACGCCTTGCAACGCGACTACGCCCGCGACGGCCTTCGGCTCGTCGGGGTAGCGGTGCAATCGGGCAGCGCGGCGGACCTGCGCTCCTTTGCCGGGCAACACCGGATCGAGTATTCGGTAGTCGCCGGCGACGACGAGCTATGGAGCCGGTTCGCCCCTCCCTGGGGCCTGCCCACGACCCTGCTCATCGACCGAGATTGGCGCGTCCGCGGCCTCTGGACCGGCGCCGGCGGCACCAAGATCCGGCAGATGCGCGTGGCCATCGACCAGATCTTGCGCGAAGACGCAGTGCAGACGCCCCGGAACTGACACCGCGACGGGCGCCCGGAGAGTTCACGCCACTACACGACCGCCCAGAACGGACGCCGGAAGTTGAAGCCGCGCGACGGGTTGCGGCTTCCGACCGTCGCGTAGCTGGCCACCCGGCCCGTCTACTTGTCCCCGCGACCCGTGCCGAGGAAGTGGGCCGCTATAGGATGGTCCTCCGACCAGGTCTCCCGATCGATCCGCCAGCTGCCGCCCTGATCCTGTCGGTAGACCCGCACGCCTCGCTGTCGAAACTGCACGGGATCACCGCCGATACCGGTGTCATCGGCAGCGCCAGGCGTGACGGTGACCTCCGCCACCCACTCTTCGAGCGCCCAGCGTCCGTCGATATCAAGGCTGGTCGCCTCGACGGTGTAATGAACGTCGACGTCGGGGGACCAACGCCCGTGCCATCGGCTGATAGCGCCGACGCCCAACCGGGCCGGCGAGGCGGCCGGGAAAAGCACCGCTCCGGGTGCATACAAACCGAGCAGCCCGTGAAGATCGAGTGTGTTGACCGCTTCGATCCACGAAGCCCGCACGTCGGCGATCGAGCGTGCATCGGATGCCGGTGGGCTGGCGAACCGTACGGCACGCCGCACGTCGTCCGCCGAGCGGCCGGACGGCTCTTGCCCCGGGCCCGAGAAAGCTGCCGGAGGGGCAACGAGGGATAGCCAAACAAAGACGGCCGCGAGGGCCGCTCGCCAGAGCTTCCGCATTCCAATTACTCCTCGGGGAGCAACCGAGTCGTATTCGGGGGAGTCGTCAGGCGGGGAACGCGGCGTCATCACCGGCGTGCGCTCCGGGCCCCTCGGGCCGCATGCGATGACCGCCGCTCTGTTTCTATGACGTCCATCGTGCTCGAAAAGTTCTCACGTGCCCGTCGAAAAGAGACGCCTCGCACCGATTCACCGCACAACCCTCCGCCCCACCCTGCCAGCCGGCGGAACGCTCGTCGCGAGCGACAGGTTCCGGCGGCCGTCGTGACGGCGATCGGATTTCGTATCGACGGAATATCCCCTTCGATCCTTCGTCTTCAAGGGCCTGGAGACGAATCCGACGAACCGGCGAATTCGCGCCAATTCGGCGTACGCCCGCCACCGAATCGTGGGATTTCGTACGAGCAGTTGGATCCCCGGCCGGAAACTTGGATTCTCGAGGCAGCCGCGGGTTCATGGAATTGCAATTTCGGAATCCAACATTTTGTCGCGAGGGATTTCGCCCCCCACCGCGCCTGAGAACCCCCTCCGGCTCACATACAAAGATATGTAATCGACCCTTCGCGGCACTCCCCTTGCACTTCTGGACGGCGCCGGTCCCTGAACCCAGGTCACCGCATCGGCCTTCCCGGGTGGGGAATCGCCAGGGTGACCAAGACATGGAGGGTCGAAAGCATGACGCTTTCCAACCGATGGCAAGGCTTCCTCATGATGTGCCTTGCCGCACTCATCGCCACGACCTTTGCCACGCCTGCGTTCGCGCAGCGCGATAGCGGCATCATGGTCGTGCGGGTCGCAGACCCGGATGGAGCTCCGCTCCCCGGTGTCATGGTCGTGTCCCGAGGCCCCGTCGGTACCCAGACGCAGTACACGGGGATCGACGGCTCGGCGCGCTTTCCGGGTCTTTACCCGGGCGTCGGCTACACGGCGACGTTCACCCTTAACGGTTTCTCCACCGTCATTCGCGAAGACATCGTCATCCAAGCGCAGCGAACGACGCAGTTCGACATCGTCATGGAGCTTGCCAGTGTCGAGGAGACCATCACCGTCGTCGGCGAGACCCCGGTGGTCGATGTGAAGAGCACGAACATCGCCGGCCTCTATACCGACGACCTGATCGACCGGACGCCGTCCGCCTCGGGTATCTGGGCGGGCGTTCTCGATCACGTCCCCGGCGTCATGAGCTCGCTCGACGTCGGTGGCGGTGATTCCGGTCAGCAGACCTCGCCGCGTGCCTGGGGATCAGAGACGAACAACAACTCCTACAACGTGAACGGTGGCGACACCACCGATCCGATTGCCGGAGGCGCTTCGTCATCGTATTTCTCCACCGGCTCGTTTGAAGAGGTTTCCGTCTCGCTGGCGGCTCAGGACATCGAGATCCGCACGCCGGGCGTGAACATGAACATGGTCGTGAAGTCCGGGTCGAACGACTGGCACGCCGGCGTGAAGTACTTCTACGAGGGCGAGTCGCTGGTCTCGAGCAACGTCGACCAGAACCTGATTGACCAGGGCATTACCGAGGGTACGCCGAACGAGCTGCTTTCGGACCTGGACCTGCAGGTCGGTGGCCCGATCTGGCGCGACCGTGCCTGGTTCTTCGTCGACTACTGGGACTTCCAGATCGACAAGGTCGTCCTCGGTCTCGAGGAGCGCGACAGCACCGAGCTGACCGACTGGACCACCAACGTCAACGTGCAGATCTCCGACAACCACAAGGTGTCGGGTCGTTACATCAACACGTTGAAGTTCCGCAACAACCGCGGCGCCACCCGCGCCCGCCCGTACCTGGGCCGCATCCAGGACATGCGCACGCACGTGCCGCAGTTGCAGTGGCAGGCGGTCATCAGCCAGAACGTCTTCTCCGACGTTCGCTTCGCCGTCAGCCAGATCAACTTCCCGCTGGAGCGCCGCGATGCGGACAGCCCGCATCCGGACCCCGCCTACATCAACCAGTCGGCAACGTGGGACTTCAGCCTCAACGACTACGTCCGCCGTCCGAGCAACCCGACGTCGGAGTTCTTCGACGAGCGTGACACCGACAACTACACCGGTACGCTGTCCTGGTACATCACCGGCGAGGACCTCAGCCACGACGTCAAGTTCGGCGGAAGCCTCACCAACATCAACTACGTCGCTCCGTTCAACTACCCGAACGGCTACCGACGGTATGTCCGCTCGAGCCGCGTCGGCGATCCCAACTTCGACCCGACGAACAACCCGGCATGGGCCGACGGCGTTCCCGTCGAGGTTCGTCTCTACAACGCGCCGATCGCCGGCCGTGACGGTGGCAGCCCGGACTGCTTCGTGCGCAACGCCGACTGCTGGGCGGGTAACAACGCCTTCACCCAGGTCGGCCGCGAATGGGGCCTGTTCGTGCAGGACGTCGTGACCGTCGCCAATCGCATCACGGTGACCGGCGGTCTGCGTTTCGACCGCTCCTGGAACGCGAACCCGGCGCAGAACCGGCTGGATTCGCCCTGGTGCGCGGGCGCGAACGACCTGCGCAACCCGGCCTTCTTCTGCGGCGGTACGTTCGACGCCCAGGATCCGGCCTTCCATTGGACCAACCTGACGCCGCGCGTCGGCGTCGTCTACGACGTCGTCGGTGACGGCCGCTGGGCGTTGAAGTTCAACTACTCCCGCTACGTGGAGCGGCTGGGCAACAACTACGGCGGCGCCACCAACGTCAACGACGTGGCCTTCGAGGACTGGAACTGGTTCGATCCCAACGGTGACGGCAAGTTCCAGTTCGGCGAGCAGACCACTTTCCGCTCGCAGAGCCTGCCGGGTGTCGGCAACACGATCGACCCGGATCTCAAGTCGCCGCTGGTGGACGAGTTCACCTTCGGCGTCGAGCACGAGATCTTCGACAACGTGTTGTTCTCGGCCACGGGTATCATCCGCGGCCGTAACGACGACGTCGGCACGGTCAACTCCGGCCGCCCGTTCGGCTCGATGCTGACCAACCCGCGTTGCATCTCCGAGTGCACCCCGACGGACACCAACGGAAACCCGCGTCCGCTCGAGGATCCGTGGGTCCCCACCCAGCAGGTCGATCCGGGTATCGACGGCATCATCGGCACGCCGGACGACGGCGGCCCGGTGACGGTCTGGGCGCTCGACCCCAACACGTTCGGCACGTCGGTGAACATCACGACGAACTCGAACACCTGGGGCTTCCAGGACGACATGGACTACAAGGGCGTTTCCTTCGTGGTCTCGAAGCGCTGGTCGAACAACTGGCAGGTTCTCGCCAGCTATGACTACGGCAAGGGCTTCAACTCGGAAGAGGGCACCAGCCCGAACGCCGTGTTCAACCTCCGTCGCCAGGAGCTGTTCGGCTCACGTCCGCACAGCTTCAAGGTAACGGGGAACTACCTGATCGCCGAGCCGATCGGGGTCAACCTCGGCCTGTTCGTGCGCGCCCAGAGCGGTGAGCCCGTCCGCGCCGACTACACGTACGACGACTCCCTGTTGGAGCCGCCGTTCGGCCCGTTCCCGAGCCAGAGCAACACGAGCATCAACATCGATGCTCGCGGTGAGGGCAACAACGGCCGGCCGGACCGTGAGGACTTCGTCACGATCGTCGATATCCGTGCTGAAAAACAGCTGACGATCGGCCGCTACGGCGTCCTGCACTTCTACTTCGACGTGTTCAACCTGTTCAACGCGAACACCATCACCGAGTTCGAGTGGACCCTGGGCTCCCGCTACGGCGAGATCCAGGACATCCTCCCGCCGCGGGTCATCCGCCTCGGTGGCGCCTGGGACTTCTAGTCCAGGGGGTTACGCCCGGTTCAGCGACGCGCCGGGCGTGATCGAATAAGGAGGGGGAGGTGCTTCGGCACCTCCCCCTTTCCTTTTTCCGAACCGCGCGCGACGTTTGCCAGCCTCCTTCGTCCTTCGACGCCTACTGGCCCTCCTCGGCCTCTGCCAGCGTCCCACGCCTCTTGCCGACCGCTCCTGGCGCCCTCACGGTTGCAAACCTCCGCACCGGTGGTAGGGTGGCGCCGCTTCGCTCACCGCTAGCGTCCACCAACGGAGGCCTCATGAAGAGATTCGCCAACATCGTCGGCAAGCCCGTCGGCTTCGCCATGGGCCAAACGGTCGACAATCGAATTCGCATTCGCGCCATTCTTGCCGTGCTGGAAGAGTCCGGCGTCTTCGAGCGCGGCGCCTTCGAGGCGGCCTACGAGCGGGTCAAGCGCGACCAGCGAGCCGATCTCGTCCGCGAGACCCGCGAGGAGCTCGCCGAGTTTCTGCGCGACGACAATGCGCCGTCGGCCAGGTAGCCAGTTCTCGGCTACGTCTCAGCGAATCTCGAGATCGCGTGCGACATCGAAGCCGAACGCGGGTGGCAGGGGTGGAAAGAGCGGCTTGCCCTGGCCGCCGCGGTAGATGACGCCGTTGGCTTCGAGGACGAAATGTCCCCCTCCCGCGAGCAGTTCGAGGTCCTCCACCCGGTCGGAGCCAAAGTACCGAGTACTCGGGAGCAACGCGGGCAAACCGCCCACGGGGTGGACGCCGCCAAAGCCGTCCAGCACATATCCACCCCCCGGTACAAGCTCCAGATCCTTGGCGATATCGAAGCCGAAGTAGGGAGGTCCGGGACTGATCGGCGGAGCTCCGCCGCCCGGGTGCAGACCTCCCCATCCGTCGAGCACGTAGAAGCCCCCATTGCCGAGCTCCAGATCGCGCGCGACGTCAAAGCCGAAGTACGGTGGTTGCGGGGTCAAGACCGGCGCGCCACCCATCGTGTGCACGCCACCGAATCCGTCCAGGACGTAGCCCCCTCCTCCCCCGGTGGCCAGCTCGATGTCCCACGCGATGCCGAATCCGAAGTACGGCGGACCGGGAACGAACGCCGCCTCACCACCCGCTGGATGAACACCACCGAACCCATCCAGGACATAGGCACCGTTGGCCGAGAGCTCGAGGTCGCGGGCGATGTCGAAGCCGAAATACGGCGCCGCCGGCGTCAGGACGGGCGCATCACCTCCGGCATGAACCCCTCCATAGCCGTCCAGCACGTAGTAGTCGGGCCCCGGCTCGAAGGCATACACCGCTCCTTCGTGTGTGCTCGCCCCGGCGACGATGACGTCCGGGGCAAGCGCCACGGAGACACCGAGGTGGGCGGACGAGCCAACGTCGCTGACGTGCAATTCGCGGGTTTGTCCCCAGTTGTCGGCGCCGCCCTGGTCGCGCTCGAACATGACGACGGAGCCTTCGCGTACGCCCACGTCGCTGTCGTGTCGAGCTCCCACGGCCACCGTGTCTCCGGCGATCGCGACGGCGTATCCGAACTGGTCGCCGGCGGCGGCGCCGCCGGCGTTGAGCTTCCTTGCCTCACCCCAGTTTCCCGCTCCGCCCAGGTCGCGCTCGAAGACATACGCTGAACCGGAACCGTCGCCCGGCTCGAGACCGTCGGGAGCCCCCGCAACGATCGTGTCGGCATGAATCGTCACCGACCAGCCGAAAGAGTCACCCGGGGCGGTGTCGCTGCCGATGACCTTCTTGACCTCTCCCCAGTTGTCCGCACCACCCGAGTGGCGCTCGAATATATAGACAGATCCAGCGCCCTCGCCGAGGTCGCCCTGGCGGGCCCCGACCACAGCCGTATCCGCGAAAGTAGCGATCGAACTGCCGAAGTTGTCGCTCGCCGTGGCGTCGCCGGCGACCAACTTCTTGACCTCTCCCCAGTTTCCCGATCCGCCGTGGTCCCTCTCGAACACGTACGCCGAGCCACTTTCGCTGCCCGCATCGTCGTTACCCGGCGCCCCGACGACGAGCGTATCGCCCGAAATCCCCAACGAACCACCGAACCCGTCGTCCTCCGCGCCGTCGCTGGCCGTCAGTTTCTTGACGAAGCCCCAGTTGTCACTTCCCCCCTCGTGGCGCTCGAAGAGGTAAACCGCCCCCGAGGCATTGCCCAGGCTGTCGTCGAGAGAACCTACCGCAATCGTGTCCGCCGAGATCCCGACCGACAAGCCGAAGTCATCGAACTCCGCGCCGTCGGGGGCGAGGAGCTTGCGCACGAGTCCCCACCGATTAGAACCGCCGTGGTCACGATCGTAGACGTAGGCGGCTCCGGAGCGCGCCCCGTTGTCGTCCTTGCCGTACACACCCACGACGAGGGTGGTCCCGGACATCCCGATGGAATCACCGAAGTGATCACCGCCGGTGCCGTCGATCGCTTCGATCTTCGTTGAGTCGGCCAAGAAGGTCGAGAAGCTTGGCTCCTGTGCCCCCGCAGACGTCGCGACGGAAGCGGTCGACGGGACCAGCGCGGCCGCCGAGCCCAGAGCGACGACCATCGTCAGCGCCCGCTCGCGCCGCAGTCGTCGGTACACGGGACCGTCCTTTCCGCGATGGTGCGCGCCGGGCGCCTCTGGCCTCCGCGCTGCAATGCCGCCTTCGCCGCGGCTCGCACACCGTTCAGGCGGAAAATGCGGCGAGGACCGCCGCCTGTTCTGTACAGAATACCAGCCCGACGGTTTCGCCACGACGTGACTCAGGTGGCGGTCTCGTCTCCCTCGAGCGCCGGCGAGAAGACGCACAGGAACGTCGTTTCGTCCTCGATCTGCAGGACGTGCTCGTCGCCGATGCCGACGGAGTAGAGCACGCCCGGCGTCAGGCGATGCACCTCACCGGTGGCGACGTTCTCGACCGTGCCCTTTCCGGCGACGCAGTACACCGTCTCGGAGTGATCCCCGTAGCAGAAGCGCAGCTCGGTGCCGGCCGCCACCGTCGTCTCGTGCACCGAGAACGGCAGGCCGTCTTCTGCCAGGAGTAGCCGCCGACTCTTCCAACCGTCGCCGTGTACGTCTCGCGGCGTGCCGACAATGTCCTCGACCCTCTGCACGATCATCGTTGCATCTTCTCCGTTCGTGTGAACCGCTTCGGCGATACCGACGTCCGGCGAGCAAGCCGCACGGGGTCGACGGAGGGTATCGCAAGTGCCCAGGCCGAGACTTGAACTCGGACGGCCTTTCGGCCAGAGGATTTTAAGTCCCCCGCGTCTGCCAATTCCGCCACCTGGGCAGGTGTTGTGAAACTCAGTGTTGGCACGGATTCTCGCCAGCGCCCTATTTCTCGGCACGGTCGCGTTCCCCCCCTTGGCACACAGGATGGCACACATGGGCGTCAAGAATCGGGGAATCGACGAACGCGATTTCGTCCACTGGGACGCGCTCGATCTGGCGTTCCCGCGTCGCTGCCAGATGAATGTACCGCTCGAAAGGCTGTGTCGTTTCGCGCCCTGCCCAGCGCATGCTGTCCCAGCGAACCATGCCGGTCTCCGCTAGGCCTCGATGTCCCAAGCTCCGATCGAGCCGAACAAGCGCTTGTCGCCGACAGGTGGCATCAACGACGCCGACGATCACGGAGGACGGGCCCAGTGCCACTCACTCGGCGTCGAAGCGGCGCATGTACTCGTTCGCCCTACCCTTCGCCCGTTCCTTCGTGCTGGCGCCGATCCATTCGCCGATATCCGAGACCGCAGCAGGTGGCCCACGTTCGTGAACGGGATTTGGCTCTTGTAGACGGTGTCTTAGATGGTCTTCACCGACAGCAGTACAAGCCGCGAGCCCCTCGATATCCCCGGGCAGCTCGCGCACCGGCCACTTCTCGCAGTGCGGATCTCACGCCGCTTACTTCCGGGGCCGCATCTCGAACCCCATCGGAGTCCCCGTGTAGTAGACGGACAGCTTCGCGACCAAGCGGGAGCCAGCCCAAGTGCCTCTCTCTTTTTCCCCTTCGACCATGTCGAACTCTCCTTCCGATTTCCCTATCTATTAGCTTGAAATAATATTAGGCGCAGATTATATTGCACTCATGGACAAGACGGACATCGAGTTCACAGGTGAGTTCGGTGAATGGTGGGACACGCTCACGGAAAACGAACAGGAATCGGTGGACACTTACGTTCATATGCTCGAAGTTGAGGGCGTTCGGTTGGGGCATCCGTACAGCTCCAAGATCCAAGGCTCGCGGCACTCCCACATGAGGGAGCTTCGCGTACAGCACGCGGGTCAGCCCTACCGAGTGTTCTACTGCTTCGACCCGCGCCGAGTCGCGATCTTGCTCTGTGGCGGATGCAAGGTCGGTGACGATCGGTTCTACGACCGGATGGTTCCGGTTGCTGACCGGTTGTACGACGAGCACTTGGCAGAGATCGCCTAGGCGCACAAGGACCAGCAACAAGCAGCAGTAACAGCGGACAGCACCGGGAGAAGAACGCAATGACCAGGAAGTTCGATGAGCTACGCAAGAAGATGTCGCCGGAGGCGCAGGAGCGCGCGCGGATCCGAGGCGAGGTTATGCTGGCCGGAGTTCGGCTGAAGGAGCTTCGGAAGCAGCTCGAGATCACGCAACAGGAGCTTGCCGAGGCGCTCCAGCGAACCCAAGCCTCAATCTCGCAAATGGAGCAGCGGGACGACATGAAGCTCAGTACTTTGATCGAGTACATCGAGGCGACCGGGGGCGAGCTCGTGATGACAGCTCGGTATCCCGATGACGTCGAGATCCCGCTGGCACCGCTCGCCGCGGCAGGCGGCTGAAATAGACGGTAGCCAAGCCGATGGGGTGCTAGTCCGTCGCTGCACCAAGCACAACGACGTCGACCAGTCCCTTGAGGGCGTGGGGTGAGGCCAGCTAGCCTCGACCGCATGAGCGCTCGACGGGTGGTCGCCGCCCCTGGATGCGTCGGTTCGCGTTTTGCAGCCCGTGTACGAAAACGCCCCTCCGCTCGCCGCCCGGCGTCGGCCATTGCGGCGCTGATACTCGCGTGCGGTTCCGTCCAGGCCTGTCTCGGGGGCCAGGTCCCCGACGCCGGTACGGTTCAGGACATCGTCCTACCGGAGGCCCGTCCGCTGATCACCGAAGCAGATCTGACGTTGGCTCGCCCGGCGGATGTTGCGACAGACGCGGACGGGCGCATCTACGTTCTCGATCAACAAGACCGACGTGTCGTCGTTCTGAATGGCGATGGGCGACTGGAGAGAACCATCGGAGGACCCGGCGAGGGGCCGGGTGAGCTCGGCATGCGCCCAATCGACCTCGGCATCGTCGACGACAACCTGTTCGTTTACGACCTCGCAAGAAGGACCGTCGACCAATTCGACCTTGACGGGACGTTCGTGCGGCAGCATTCGATGGGCGTAACTCCCGTCCCCGGCTATGCGGTGTCGTTCGCGGCCGATCGACTAGCCGTAGCTTCCGGCGGTCTCAGGCCCGACGGCGGGCCGGCGACGGTCGTGAGCTTGGATGGGTCGGAGCCTCAGGAGATCGGCGAGCCTGTCACGGGTTGGGGTGACGCCGAGTGGGAGAGGTTCACGGACGACGCCGGCAAGGGCGTGATGCCGGAACCGATGCGCAACGCCGTGCACGTTGTGCTGTCGGGCGACGGTGGCCTGTGGTTGTTCCTCCAGACGGAACGAGAGCTGCGCCGATACGATGCAAAGGGTGCAATCCGGTCATCGGTGCCGATCGTGCTTGATCTAGCCGACGCCATCGAGTCGGCGTATTTCAATTGGTACGCCGACCCTGAGAATCAGCGCGGGTTCCGTTTCTTGGGCCTGGTCGTCGATGGCATCGAGATCGACGGCCGCCTCTGGCTCCTGTGGGGTTCTTGGGAGGGCATGGATGGGCTCGTAACCGTACATGACCACGGCGGTGCCCTGCTACATAGGATTCGATTCCCCGCGCTGCACGAAGCCGGGACGCCCGCGGCGCCGCGACGGTTTGCGGTCGACCCCGCGGAGAGCCGCGTGTACATCGTTGCGCCGGGAGCTTCATCTCTGTGGGTTCTTGAATTGCCAGACGATACGGCGTCGTGACCGAGGGCTGGTCTTGGCACCATAGTGGCGAAGAGCTACCTGCCGGTGCTGCCTCGGGAAGACCAAGGACCAAGGTGAACGTCTTCACCCAATGGCCGCTCGACGACGTCGAGCTACAGCTCACCTGGAGGCAGCGCGAACATCGAAACATGGCGGCAATCGACGTTCTGGCAGACGAAAAGCCCGACCCGGAATCGCACCGTGGAATTGGCAGGTGGAGCGATCTGACCCGGCCATTCGGCCCGCAGCGAGAAGACACCCGGGACCTCTTCGAGTTCAACGGACCCACAGTTCGGGCAGCTCTCTTGCAGCGCTCCGGTCATCGCTTGGCCTCGTTCATTCTCAGCACTAGGCAGGATCACTCAGGAAGTGCCCTGCCTACAGGGCAACGCCCCACTCCCTCAGCGGTCGTCGGCGGGGAAGCGCGGCGCCTGGTTGAAGATTCCATCGGTCATGACGATGTCGACGTCCTCGGCGTCGCCGAAGGCCCATATGGCCGGCGGCGCGGGTCCCATGGCGCCGTCAGATCCCATGGACGAAAGGGTGTAGGTGTCAGCCCCGGTCGTGTACATGAACGCGTTTCCCCAGGCGTCGTTCAGGATCGGCTCCTCCAGTCGGCTCATCTCGTGCAACTGCTGGAGTGTAGCCGCGTAGGCGCCCGTTCTGATACGGGCCTCTGCGTTGGCGCGCTCAGCCTTCAGCGCTTCCTGCCTCCCACGTTGCAGAACAAGACATGGCGGTCCCTTGTGCCGGCGACAGGAACGGCGGTACAAAGGTGGGGCTATGTTGCCGACCCTGAGCGCATTTCTCGCCTTCTCGCTCCCCATGAGACGGCCGGCGACCGCGTCGAGGCCCCGGCAATCCGCCTTGCGTCCGCTGCTCCCGGCGATCATGTGCGCTCCCGTCGTCCTTGCGTGTGGCGGGGCGACCCCGGACGACGCAATCGAGCCGACCATCACGGAAGTCGACGGCGTCCGCGTCGTCCAGAATCACTCCCCGCGGTGGCCGGAGGGCTCCGCCTGGAGGATCTCGTCGGAGCCGATTCTGATCCTTGGCGTCGACGCCGGGGAGGCGAGCCAGATGTTCACCTACCCGACGCCGTTTCGGCTCTCCGACGGCACGATCGTTGTTGCCGACCGGGGCTCGAAGGAGATTCGCGCGTTCGACGATGAAGGTCGGCACCGGTGGACAGCGGGCGGCACGGGCGAGGGCCCTGGCGAATTCGAGTCGATCTCGTATCCGTTCGCGACACCCGATGGTCGTATCGTCGTTGGCGACGGCTACAAGGCCCGCGTCACGATGTTCGCGAGCGACGGAACTGTGGTTCACGCCGGCGATCCAGCGCCCCAAGACAACCCCCGATTCTTTCAATACCCCACGATCCAGGCCGCCTTTTCAGACGGCTCCCTGCTCGCAATGACAGACGCCCGTGACGGGCTGACGGGCATCCCGGCGGGCGAGCGCGGCTGGCGGCCTGCGGGTGTGTGGCGTTACTCGCCGATGCTCGACGAGGTCGAGTTCTTGGTAGAACTGGATTTCTACGAAGGCATCGGCGAAAGCCATGGCCAGCCGGTTCCGTTCAGCACTCGTTCGTGGCTGCGTCCGAACGAGGGTGGCTTCTACTTCGTCAACGGGCGTCGACCGGAGATCGGCGTCTACGACATCGACGGGACATTGCGCGCGCGCTTCGTGATTGACCGTGAAGCCGTGCCGGTAACGGCCGAGGATCGCGATCGCTGGCTGCAGAAGTCGCTCGACAACTACGAAGAGGCCGGCCAGGAATTCGCGCCCGAGCGTCGGGACGCGATGGTGTACCCCGACACGATGCCGACTTGGCGGAACATGTTGGTCGACGACGACGACAACGTGTGGGTCGAGCGCTTTCTCGGCCTACAGCATGCCCAGCCGCTCTACTGGGGCCGGAACAGCGATCCCTTCTTTCCGGTGACGGACTCCGTGTGGGACGTGGTCGTAGCGGATGGCACGTGGCTGGGGGCTGTCGAGCTCCCGCCCGACCTGACCGTCCGACAGATTGGTGACTCCTGGGTCCTCATGACGGGAGAGGACGATGAGGGCGTAGCGCGCGTGTACTTGTACGAGCTGCTAAAGGAATGAAGGCGGTTGATTCGGGCAACAGCTCACGGCACCCGACACTCTGCGCTTCACCAGTCCCGTTGAACACGCGCGAACGCTCCACTACGCTCGCCGGATGAGCGTCCGACGAGCCGTCGCCGCGTCCGTCGTCCTCTTCTGCCTCACTTCCGGCGCGGCGCGCGAGCACCCTGCCCGGCAAGACGGCAGCTGGGTCGGCAGCGTGACGACCGAGGGCGGCACCACGAGCGTCGTCAACGAATCGGGATCCGTTTGGGGCGAACCGGCCCGCCTCGTCGAGGAAGCCTCCATCGGTGTCGATGTGGGTGACGACGCCTACATGCTCGGAAGGGTCGCTTCTCTCGCCGCGCGGGGCGGGCACATCTACGTGCTCGACAGGGCGATCCCTACCGTCCGTGTCTACGATCTCGCCGGCACCCATGTGCGGGACATCGGGCGTGCCGGCAACGGGCCGGGCGAGCTCGGGCGGGCACGTGAAGGCGGCCCGACGGCGATTGCCTTCGACGCCGCGGGGCGCCTGTACGTGAGAGCGTCCAACAAGATCGAGACCTTCTCCGCAGCAGGCGATCCCCTCGATACCTGGACGATGGATCGGCCGCATGGCGGGTGGGGCGACTTCGGCATGGGCATCACCCCGGAGCCCGCCGCCATCCTGACCGACCGGGTACGGTGCGAGCGGCCTCTGCCCTGGGGTTGCGGGTCGCGAATGCTGGCGGTGAAAGACGACGGAGCTCCCGAGGATCGCGGGTTGGTCCCGGACCTTGGCTACGAACCGCCGCGCATCGAGGTCGAATCCGACCACGGCGCCGGCCTGGAGTTTGCCGGCGGGCCGCCGACGTTCGGGCCCGATCTGGTTTGGACGATCGATCGCGAGGGCGGGCCGATCGTCGGCCGGTCGGATCGCTACGAGATCAATCGGTATGCGGCCGCATCGTTCGTGACGTCTCCGGGGGACGCGACCCCGGTAAGCCCGACAATGGTGATTGCCAAGTACTGGGAGCCCGTTGCGGTTCAGGACGCGGAGCACGACTGGTTTCTGACGCGTAACCGGCTGCGGACCACCTTCGAAAGCGTGACCAAGGTCGGCGGCTACGACCTGGGTGACGGCCTGCCGCAAACCAAGCCGGCCTTTCAACGCTTCGTCAGCAGTGCCGACGGCGGGCTCTGGGTCGTCCGTGCAGGCCCCGGCTCGCAACGACCGGCGTGCACGACGACGACGAGCGATCACGCCGAGATGCTGATGAACCCCTGCTGGCACGACACGCCGATCTTCGACGTGTTCGGCGCCGACGGCCGTTTCCTCGGGCAGGCAGAGACCCCCGCGGCCCTCGCCGCCGCTCGTTCGCTGACGGCCATGTTCCGCACTCCCCCGTTCGTCGACGGACGGATGCTTCTCGCCGTCGTCGAGGACGAAGCGGGCACGATCATGGTGAAGCGCTACCGGCTGGTGCCGCCCGGCGAGCGGTAGGCTCGGCTCGCCAGCTATCGTGCCGGCGAGCCGACACACGACCGCAATCCCTTGAGGCACGTCGGCAACGGGCTGTAGCCTCCGGAACATGAATGCTCAGTGGATCGCTGGCGTCACCCAAGAGAACCGCGCCCTACCTCTGGGAATCACCTTGCTCTTGGCGGTGGCGCCTTTGGGATGTTCCGCGTCTCAGCCTACCTCCGCGGACCGCGCCGCCATCCTCCCCTCCTTGGTCCCGGCCGGCGAGATCGGCTGCAGCGATTGCGGCGACGCCCGGCAGGTCACGCCGACGGCAGTGGCCCTTCTTGATGATCGCCGCGTCGCCGTACTCGACAGCTGGGAGCCGTTCGTCCGCATCTTCGACGCGGTCGGCAACCCGACAAATACTTTCGGCGAGCTCGGTCAGGGGCCCGGTGAGATGGGGATGAACGCAGGCATGCCGCGGCCGATCCCAGGCACCTGGATTCTTCCCTACGACGGCGGTGTCGCGATCATCGATATCGACACCAAGCTGGAGACGTTCGACGCAACGGGGAGGTTCATAGCGCAACATCCCCTGGCGCTTCCGATCGTTCCGGTCGACCAGGCGTTCGACGCGGCTACGGCGACCTATTTCCGCGCGGGCTTCGACGCTGCAGCCGAAGGGAGGGGGCCGGGGATCACCGGTTGCCGCCTTGGTGAGCCCAGCGGGGCCGTCTGCGGGCCTCTCCCCCGCTTCGAGTCGTTTCTCTCGGACGCAGCCGACCCGAGGCCGCCCAACACCTTGTTCCGCACCCTGGCTATCGGCGCCACACTGGACGGCGGCCTTGTCGTCGCCGATCGAGGGACCTACCGCATCTGGGTGTTCGATCCCCAGGGCGCGGTCGTCGTCGAGACCGGCCGCGACATATCCCGCATTGCCAAGAGCGACGAGGAGATTCAAGAAGAGCGCGACCGATGGAGAGGTCCGGCGGACGCCCTCGACATCGATCCGTTGCGCGAACACATCGAGCGGGGTGGGCTCGGCGTCGACGGATCCGGCAGAATCTGGGTCCTGACGCAACGTTGGGCCGAAACGGAGTCCGTGTTTGACGTTTTCGCCGAGAGCGGTGAGTACCTCGGCGAGGTCGCCGTCGCGGCCCAGGTTCGACAAGGGCAGTGGACGGTGGCCCCCTTCTTCCTCCGAGGCGATCGCCTCGCCGCCGTGGTCTCGCTGGAGGACGGTAGCGAGCGAGTTCGCCTCTGGGACTTGCACTGATCCGGTCGAGGCTGCTCCGCAGCATCGACGTTCCTCCACAGGGCGACGGCGGCCACGCTAACGATCGGCTATTATCTGCGCGCTCACCACCCCCAGGCCGCTCCCGAGGTCCACATGCAGATCGGTTCCCAGCTCAGTCACTACAAGATCACCGCCTTGCTCGGCGAGGGCGGAATGGGACAGGTTTTCCGCGCCGAAGACGGCAAGCTGAAGCGCGACGTCGCCATCAAGGTGTTGCCGCCGGCACTGGCGAACGACGGCGAGCGCATGATGCGGCTCGAGCGTGAGGCGCAGCTACTCGCCCAGCTCGAGCATCCGAACATCGCCGCGATCTACGGCCTCGAAGAGGTCGAAGGCTCCCGCCTTCTGGTGATGCAGCTCGTCGAGGGCGAGAACCTCCACCATCGGCTCGACAGCGGACCGATCCCCTTGCAGGAGGCGTTGCAAATCGCTGTACAGATCGCCCGGGCGCTCGAGTCCGCCCACGACAAGGGCGTCGTGCATCGCGATCTGAAACCGGCGAACGTGATGCTCTCGGAGGACGGCTCGGTCAAGCTGCTGGACTTCGGCCTTGCCAAGGCGTTCACCTCCGAGGCCTCCGGGTCGTTCCCCGATCTGAGCGCCTCCCCCACCGAGCTCGCGGCGACCCAGGCCGGCATGATCCTGGGAACGGCCGGGTACATGAGCCCCGAGCAGGCGCGGGGGCGCAGCGTCGACCGGCGCACGGACGTCTGGGCCTTCGGCTGCGTCCTGTACGAGATGCTGACGGCCAGCCGGACCTTCGGCGGCGAAACGGTCACCGACGTGCTCGGTGCCATCGTGCACCGCGAACCCGACTGGGATCTGCTGCCGAAGGAGACGCCGCGGCGGATCCGGGCCCTGCTGCACCGCTGCCTACGCAAGGACGTCGATCGGCGCATCCAGGCGATCGGCGACGCCCGCGTATCGCTGGAGGAGTACATCGAAGATCCTGAGGCCGCCGAGGCGATCCTCGACGGCGGCGGCGGCGCGGCGCAGCCGGCCTGGCAAAGACTGGTGCCCTGGGGTGTTGCCGCCGGCGTGTTGGTTGCCCTGGCGGCAGCGCTCCTTTCCGGTGGCGCTGCCAGTCCTGCCGACGGGCCGACGCTCCGCCTCGATATGGCCGTCGGCGTCGCCGACGACCTGCGGGACCTGTCGCTCGGCTCGAGCGTGGTGCTTTCGCCGGACGGCAGCCAGATCGTCATGGCCACGGGCGCCGTCGACGACGCGCAGCTCCAGCTTCGGCGGCTCGACAGCACCGAGGCCAGCACCCTGACCGGCGGCGGCACCTACAACCCGTTCTTCTCTCCGGACGGCGCCTGGGTCGGGTTCGCCCTATCGACATCGCTGCGCAAGGTCCCCGCGACCGGCGGAACACCACTGGAAATCGTCGAGGTGAATCGCAGCCGCGGCGCCGACTGGGGCGCGGACGGGCAGGTCGTGTACGCGCCCGATCCGAGCTCGGGCCTGATGAGCGTCAACGCCGACGGCGGCGAGCCCGCCGCCGTCACCACACTCGACGAGTCGACCGGCGAGCGTACCCACCGCTGGCCGCAGATACTCCCCGGTGGCCGTCACGTTCTGTTCACTGCCCACACGGAGGCGGCCGGCGGCTTCGACGCAGCCACTCTGAAGGTCGTCGACCTCGATAGCGGCGAGCAGACCGTCGTGTATCGCGGCGGCTACTACGGACGCTACGTACCTTCCGGGCATCTGCTGTTCGTCAACGCCGGGACGTTGTTCGCCGCCCCCTTCGACCTCGATAGCCTGGAGATCATCGGCAGTACCGTCCCGGTCGCCGAGGACGTCGCCGACGACCCGGGCAGCGGCGGGGCGCAGTACTCCGTTTCGGCCAACGGCGTCCTGGTGCACCGCCGCGGCACCTCGGGCCCCGGGACCTACCCGGCGGTGTGGCTGTCGCGCGACAACGAAACTTCGAATCTCCTGCCCGAGGCGCGCACCTACGTCGAGGCACGGATCTCGCCCGACGGCCGGCGCCTGGCGATGACCGAGCTCAACGCCGACAACTGGGACGTGTGGGTCTACGACCTGGCCCGCGGCACCCGCACCCGGTTGACCTTCGAGGACGGCATCGAGGGCCCGGCTGTATGGTCGCCGGACGGATCGGAGCTCATCTACTCCTCGGACGTGGACGGCTCCGACGACCTGTTCCGCAAGCCGGCGGACGGCTCCGGCGACGCCGTCCAGCTCACCCACGAGGAGCTGCAGATCTACGTCAGCGATTGGTCCCGGGACGGCCGCTACGTGTTGGCCCTACGGATCGGTCAAGCGGACGAGGAGGCCGGCTGGGCCAGCGGCGCCGACATCGGCTACATCGACCTGGAGGAAGACGGCGCCTTCGTCCCCTTCCTGGCGACCCCGTTTCAGGAATCCGAAGCGTCGTTTTCCCCCGACGGCCGTTGGGTCGCATACCAGTCCAACGAGAGCGGCCGCAGCGAGGTCTATGTCCGCCCGTTCCCCCCCGCCGGCGGTCGCTGGCAGGTATCCGACGAGGGCGGCGCCTACGCCCGCTGGGCCAAGGACGGCAGCGAGCTGTACTACCGCACCGACGAAGGGGTGATGGCGGTGAACATCCAGGTGACGGGCGACGGATTCGGGGCCTCACGCCCCCGACTGATCGCCTCCGGCAACTTCGTTGGCGGCCTCGGCGGCGTCACCGTCGGCGGCATGACCTTCGCCGACTACGATGTCGCTCCGGACGGCCGCTTCGTCATGTTCCCCAGCGCCGGCGAGGAAGCCCCCAACATTCAGCTGGCGCGAGTGGTCGTCAACTGGTTCCCGGAGCTCCGCCGGCTCGTGCCGCCACGCTGAGCGCTGCGCCCACCGGCCAAAGCAGTGCACGGATCTCGGGCGCTGATCCGGTATCATTCGCTCCATGAGCGATTCGAGCGCCCCCGACCGGGCAAACTTGCTGAACGATCTTCTCCGCCGGCGCATCCTCGTCCTCGATGGAGCCATGGGCACCATGGTCCAGGGCTTCAAGCTCGAGGAGGCGGATTTCCGCGGCGAGCGCTTCGCCGATCATCCCCAGGACCTGAAGGGCTTCAACGATCTTCTGTGCCTGACGAAGCCCGAGGTCATCGAGAGCATTCACCGGGACTACTTCGAGGCCGGCGCCGACATCGTCGAAACCAACACGTTCAACGGCACGCCGGTGGCGATGGCCGAGTACGGCCTGCCGGAGCTTTGCTTCGAGCTGAACGAGGTCGCCGCGCAAATCGCCCGAAAGGTCGCCGACGAGCTGGCGGCTGCCGATCCGAGTCGACCGCGCTTCGTCGCCGGCTCGCTCGGCCCGACCAACAAGACCTGCTCGCTGTCGCCGGACGTCAACGATCCGGCGTTCCGCGCCGTTACGTTCGATCAGCTCCGCGACGACTACCGAGAGCAGGCTGCCGGCTTGATCACCGGTGGCGTCGACCTACTGCTCCCCGAAACCGCGTTCGACACGCTCAACGCCAAGGCCGCGTTGATGGGCATCGAGGATGCCTTCGAGCAGCTTGGCAAGCGCGTTCCGGTCATCGTTTCGCTGACGGTGATCGACGCCAGCGGGCGCAACCTTTCGGGCCAGACGCCGGAAGCATTCTGGAACTCCGTCTCGCACGCCAACTTGCTCGGCGTCGGCATCAACTGCTCGCTCGGCGCCGACCTGATCCGTCCGTATCTCGAGGAGATCGCAAACGTCTCGGACGTCTACGTGGCCTGCTGGCCCAACGCCGGGTTGCCCAACGAGTTCGGCGGCTACGACGAGACCCCCGAGATGATGGCCGAGCAGGTGCGCCAGTTCGCCGAAGCCGGCTGGCTCAACGTCGTCGGCTCCTGCTGTGGATCGACCCCGACGCATACCGCCGCTATCGCCGCTGCCGTCGAGGGCATCGCCCCGCACACGCCCGGGACACCGGAGCCGCTGTCTCGCTACAGCGGTCTCGAGCCGCTCACCGTCCGGCCCGAGTCGAACCTCATCATGGTCGGCGAGCGCACCAACGTCGCCGGCTCGCGCCGCTTCGCGCGCCTGATCAAGGAGGGGTCGTACGAAGAGGCCGTCGAGGTGGCGCTGCATCAAGTCGAGGGCGGCGCCAACATCCTCGACGTCAACATGGACGAGGGCCTGCTCGACGCCGAGAAGGAAATGACGACGTTCCTGAACATGATCGCCTCCGAGCCCGATGTGGCGAGGTTGCCGATCATGGTCGACTCCTCGAAGTTCAGCGTTCTCGAGGACGGTCTCAAGTGCCTGCAAGGAAAGTCGATCGCCAACTCGATCAGCCTCAAGGAGGGCGAGGAAGCCTTCAAGGAGCAGGCGCGGACGCTGCGCCGCTACGGCGCCGCCGTCGTGGTCATGGCCTTCGACGAGGAGGGACAGGCAACCAGCATCGAGCGGCGTGTCGACATCGTCGCCCGCGCCTACCGGATCCTGACCGAGGAGGTCGGGTTCCCGCCGCAGGATCTGATCTTCGATCCGAACGTGCTCACCGTCGCTACTGGCATCGAGGAGCACAACGACTACGCTATCAACTTCATCGAGGCGACCCGCCAGATCAAGGAACGCTTCCCGCTGGTGAAGGTGTCGGGCGGCGTCAGCAACCTGTCGTTCTCCTTCCGCGGCAACGAGCCCGTGCGCCGGGCGATGAACTCGGTCTTCCTCTACCACGCCATCCAGGCGGGACTCGACATGGCAATCGTCAACGCCGGCCAGCTGGACGTCTACGAGGACATCCCGACCGAGCTTCGCGACATGATCGAGGACGTCATCTTCAACCGGCACACCGAGGCCACCGACCGCCTCATCGCCTATGCCCAGGAGCACATCGGCGAAGAGGAAGACGAGGAGAAGGTCCTCGAGTGGCGCCAGGGCACGGTGCAGGAGCGCCTCACTCACGCTTTGGTCAAGGGCATCGCCGACTTCATCGAGGAGGACGTCGAGGAGGCCCGGCAGCAGGCCGCCCGGCCGCTCGAGGTCATCGAAGGCCCGCTGATGAACGGCATGAGCGTCGTCGGCGATCTCTTCGGCGAAGGCAAGATGTTCCTGCCACAGGTGGTCAAGAGCGCCCGCGTCATGAAGAAGGGCGTCGCCTACTTGCTACCGTTCCTCGAGGCCGAGAAGGAAGCCGAAGGTCTGACCGAAGCCCAGGCCAAGGTGCTGATGGCGACGGTCAAGGGCGACGTGCACGACATCGGCAAGAACATCGTCGGCGTCGTGCTCGGCTGCAACGGCTACGAGGTGATCGACCTGGGCGTCATGGTGCCGGCCGACAAGATCCTCGAGGCCGCACGTGAGAGCGAGGTCGACATCATCGGCCTCAGCGGCCTGATCACGCCATCGCTCGACGAGATGGTGCACGTGGCCGACGAGATGCAGCGCCTGGGCATGGAGCTGCCGCTGTTGATCGGCGGTGCGACCACCACCAGCAAGCACACGGCGGTGAAGATCGCCCCCTCGTACGAGGCCGCGACGATCCACGTCAAGGACGCCTCGCGCGCCGTCGGCGTGGTCAGCGAGCTGGTGAACCTCGAGACGCGGCCGGCGATCGTGGAGCGCAACCGCGCCGAGCAGGAGCGGCAACGGGAGGCCTTCGAGGCCACCGCGCCGACAGAGCTTCTCTCGCTCGAAGAGGCGCGCGATGCCGCTCCGAAGATCACCTGGGCCGAGGAGCAGATCGCCGAGCCGGCGTTCCTCGGGACCCGGGTCGTGGAAGAGATCGCCGTCGACGAGATCGTTCCGTACATCGATTGGACGCCGTTCTTCAACGTCTGGGAGCTGCGCGGGGTCTATCCGGCGATCCTCGATGACGCCAAGGTGGGAGAAACGGCGCGGGAGCTGTTCGACAACGCCTCCGCCCTGCTCGACCAGATCGTCGAGCAGCGCCTGCTGACCCCGAAGGCCGCCTACGGCTTCTGGGCGGCCAACGCGGACGGCGACGATATCGTCGTGTACGAGGACGCCTTGCGGGAGCGCGAGCTGGCTCGCTTTCATACCCTGCGCCAGCAAGTAAAGCGCTCGGGTGGCCGCCCGCACCTCGCCCTGGCGGATTTCGTCGCGCCACGCGAGTCGGGGCTGGCCGATTTCGTCGGGGGCTTCGTGGTGACCGCCGGTCACGGCGTTCGCGAGCTCGTCGCCGGGTTCGAGCGTGACCACGACGACTACAACGCCATCATGGTCAAGGCCGTCGCCGACCGCCTCGCCGAGGCGATGGCGGAGAAACTGCATCGCCAGGCGCGCGAGGACTGTGGCTTCGGCAAGGACGAAGATCTCGACTACGAGGATCTCATCCGCGAACGCTACCGCGGCATCCGCCCTGCCCCGGGCTACCCGGCCCAGCCCGACCACACCGAGAAGCAAACGCTGTTCGGTCTGCTCGAAGCCGATCGCGTCGGTGTCGAGCTCACCGAGACCTTCGCCATGATGCCCGCGGCCTCCGTCAGCGGCTTGTATTTCAACCACCCCGAGGCGCGCTATTTCAGCCTCGGGAAGATCGGCCGCGATCAGGTCGAAGACTACGCTCGCCGCAAGGGTCTGTCGACCAACGCGGCCGAGCGCTGGCTGGCGCCGAATATCGGCTACGCGCGTACCTGACCGACTCTCCGGCCGCTCGTGGCCGAGAGCCCACGCCGCTCCGCCCTGAACCTCCTCGCTCGGCCCCGCGGGCCGGGTACGTGTTGTGCGTCGGTAACACACCGCGTCGGCCTTACCACTGCGGACACCCGCCGGATCCGGGGATTGTGCTACGCCGTGACCGTCTCATCTCGTTCAGACAGACCAACCGGGGCGACACCGTCGCCCCGCCACGACCCTGAACCCAAGGAGCAGACGCGTCATGAAATCCCTCCCTCTCTCCGTCCGGTCAACCGCGCTCCTTCTCGCCGCGGTGACGCTACTTTCGTTTCCCTCCTCGGCGGCCGCAGGCTGTTTGCGGGAGTTCGGCGACTGCGGTGATTGTGCCGAACAGGCGCTCCTCGAGGCCATCTGGTCGCTCGACCCGGGCGGTGTGGCCGACGCGTGGGTCGACGGCATCGACTGCGACCTCGATCTCATGCACTGCATTCTCTGGGGGCAACACCACGAGTACGAGTGCGGCCTCTGATGTCCCGTCGACGGCCGCCGTGTCGTCGCCGGGCCGGCTCTCGGCGTCCGGAGCTCCGCACGGCTCCGGGCGCCTGGGCGCTGCTCGCCGTCCTCGTCGGTGCGGCAACCGGCTTCGGGTGCTCGCCTGCGACGAATCTCGAAGAATGGACCCTCGCCCTCGAGCCCGGTGCGACCCTGGGCGGATCCGGTGACCTTGCAGACAGCCTTCTATCGGCCCGCCGATCTCGGCTTCGACCACCGTGGATGGACGTTCGTCCTCGACAGCGGGAACCACCGGGTCCAGGTATTCGACGTGGAGGGGCGGTTTCGTCGGACCCTCGGTGGCCCCGGGGGCGGCCCCGGTGAGCTGAGTGACCCACAGGGTATGTTCGTCCACCCGGACGGGCGGGTGTGGGTGGCCGACACCCGAAACCGCCGGATTCAACCCTTTGCCGCCGACGGGACTCCGGCCAAGCCGGTGCCGCTCGAGTTCTTCCCTCTCGACGTCGTCGTCGGCCCCGACCGTCTGTTCGTTCAACGAATGCCGCAGACGAGCATGACGTACGGGCCCGATCCGACGCCGGTGATCGCCGTGTTCGACCGTTCCGGCAACCCCACGGGCGGATTCGTCGAGCCGGTGCCCTCCGCGATCGGCGTGCTCTACATGCTGGAGAACATGTTGGCGCTCTCGGCGGGGCCCGAGGGCGGTGTCGCGGTCACCAATACACACTTCGCCAGTCGCATTCGGGTCTACCGCGTCGGCGGTCAGCTGGATCGAGAGATCCCCGTGCTGTACAAAGCGGGGGCCTGGGCGCCACTCGGGCGCAGGCCCGCCGAGGTCAACGACACCAGCCTGGCGCTGCTGGCACGAACGTCCCTCGATTTGCACTGGGACGCGGGCCGCCAACTCTTCTGGGTCCTTGCCGGGTACGTCGATCGGACGGCGGACGGAGAGTGGATCATCGGACGGGAGGTATACCGCTATGACAGGCGGGGCACCTACCGCGGCAGCCTGATGCTTCCGACACCGGCGACGGCCATCGGAACCAGCCCCGACGGCCGATTCTGGCTCATCGACACGGACGGTGTGCTGCGGGCGTATCGCGTCACGGATCCGGATACGGCGATTGCTTCAACCGAAAACGGAGGTTGAAGGTTCGCACAGGTACGAACAAGGGCGCAGGAAGCCGAACAGTGGTTCAGTGCCCGGGAGACGCGACAACTCCGCGGTCACGGTTGAACCGCCACACGGTGCGCACGCCGTCCGACTCCTGCACGAAGGTCAGCACGTCGCCGTCGACCTCGTAGGTGAAGCGGTAGTAGGTGCGTTCCTCGGGCGAACCCGGGTCCCAGTGACGCCCGGCGATCTCGAGCACACGGCCGGCGTCCGTCCACCGGGCCGCTTCCTCGACCTGGCGTCCGGCGCGCTCGAACCTCGAGATGGTTCCGTCCCAGCGGTGGGTCTGGTTGTTGGACTGCGCGCCGGTGACCCGGAAATCCAGGACGATGAAGCCTCCCTGCTGGTTGATCTCGTAGTAGACCTCGAGATCAGCCCAATCGGTCAACATGGGGTCGCTGTTGGCCGGGTCGAAGTCCCACTTGCCCGTGAGGTCGTCCGCCGGCAGGTCGCTGAACCAATCCAACGGCCAGGGCTCGACGCCGAGTTGCTGCGCGGCAGCGACGTCGGGAGAAGAGCCGAGAAGATCAGGCGACGGGGCGGCGAGCGAAGAGCCGAAGCGGCCACCCGGAGTGGCAGCGGGATCAGAGTCGACGCCGGCGAGCGCGCTGGCTGCGACCGCCACGACAGCCGCGAGGGCGACAAGCCCGGTCGAAAGAAGAGGCGGCGCCGAGACTCGAACTCGGGATGGAGGTTTTGCAGACCTCTGCCTTACCACTTGGCCACGCCGCCGGGATATCGGGATTCGATAGGAGGGCATAAAGAAAAAATGGAGCGGGAAACGGGATTCGAACCCGCGACCTCAACGTTGGCAACGTTGCGCTCTGCCAGCTGAGCTATTCCCGCCCCGGCGTCGAGACATGGTAGCGGCGCGAGCCGCGATCAAGCAAGCCGCAGCACACCGGGTGTTCTACAGGTCCGGGAGTCGGCAACTCGGGATGCTCGCCCTCCCGGGACGACGAACATATACTGCCACACGCGCGCCCGAGATCCTCGTCCGAAGAGCCATGGCTACCTACGTTTACTCCCCTACCTACCGGGTCGACATCGGCCCCCACGTCTTTCCGACAGCGAAGTACGCCCTGATACGGCAACGCCTCTTGGACGAGCTCGGCGCCGACGAGACCGACTTCGTCGAGCCCGAGATCGCCGGCCCGGAAGAGATTCTGCAGGTCCACACCAAACGCTACTACGAGGCCTGCCGGGACAGCACGCTTTCGTTTGCCGAACAGGCCCGCATGGAGCTGCCCTGGTCTCCGTCGCTGTTCGAGGCCGCCTCTCGCTGTGTTCGGGGCTCGATCATGGCGGCCCGGCTGGCTCTCGATCACGGTGCGGGACTCCACGTAGGGGGCGGCTTCCATCACGCGTTCGCCGACCATGGCGAGGGCTTCTGCGTCTTCAACGATCCCGCCTGCGCTATCCGCCAGTCCCAGGCACAAGGCGACATCGAGCGTGCCGCCGTGGTCGATGTCGATTTACATCAAGGCAACGGCACGGCTGCCATCTTCGCCGCTGACGACAGCGTCGCCACATTCTCGATCCATCAGGACGCGATCTATCCGTACCCGAAACCCCCGAGCACGGTGGATATCGGACTACCCGCTGGAATCGACGACGCCGCCTACCTCGAACTCCTGGAAGAGGGGCTTGCGCCGATGCTGGAGCAACACGATCCGGAGCTCGTCTTTTACGTCGCCGGCGCCGATCCCTACCGGGAAGACCAGCTCGGCTCGCTGGGTCTGACGATCGACGGGTTGCGGGCGCGCGACGCTCTGGTGTGCCGCCTCTGCCGCGAACGCGAGATCCCGGTCGCGGTCGTCCTTGCCGGCGGCTACGCCCGCAACGTCGACGACACCGTCGAGATCCACCTCAACACACTGCAAGAAGTGGCCGGCCTGTGGCGGGAGTGGGCCGGGGCGTAGCACGCCTTCGGCCCCGAGACTACGGTCTACGGTCGGAACGCGTCCCGCAGCCACACGATCGTCGCCTTGCCTCGCCGAACCCGAACCGAAACCACGTCGAAGCGGCATGGGCGCCCGCGCCGGCCATGCTCCTGCAGATATCGGCGTGCCGTCGCCACGATTCGGCGCTGCTTGCGGCGCGTCACCGCTTCGATCGGGTCGCCGAAAAGCGCCGTGTGCCGCGCCTTCACCTCGACAAAAACGACGACCCCGGCATCATCGACAACCAGATCGATCTCGCCGCCGCGGCGCCCGTATCGCCTTGCCTGAACGGTGCATCCGCGCGACTCCAGATAGCGGGCCGCATAGTCTTCCGCCGCCCGGCCGAGGGCATGCCGGCTGCGTGGGTTCGCTTCCGGGAAAACGGCCTGTCGTTTCATGCTCACGCCCGGATGAGATGGACACCGACACGCGCAACTCCGGACGACCCCGCTATGGCGAGTCTCGGTTGCTCCGTCCGCCGGTCCGGGCAGGGCTCGTCAGGTGCCCCTAGCAGGCCGTGGTGAAAGTCCTTGATAAGGTAGTCGTGGATCCGGGGGGCAGGTCAAGGACATAAGCCGAGGGGGTGGGGCCCGATGGCGATGGGAACGCGAGACAACGAGCGGCAGGAGCCGTTGTGGGTAGCGGCGACATCGATGGCGCGCTCTCCGGGGCATCCGTTCTACGACCGGTTGAATCGGCTCTTGGACGATGCGGGGTTCGACAAGTTCGTCGAGGAGCAGTGCGCGCCGTTCTACGCGGAGCGGATGGGACGACCATCGTTGCCGCCGGCGGTGTACTTCCGGATGCAGTTGATCGGGTACTTCGAGGGGATCGACTCAGAGCGGGGTATCGCGTGGCGGGTGGCGGACTCGCTGGCGCTGCGGGAGTTCTTGGGCTACGAGGTGCAGCAACGCACGCCGGATCACTCGACGATCTCGCGCAACCGCCGACTGATCGACCTCGAGACGCATCGAGAGGTGTTCATCTGGGTGCTGCGGATCCTGGCGGAGCAGGGGCTGCTGGAGGGCAAGACCTTGGGCGTGGACTCCACGACGCTGGAAGCGAACGCCGCGCTGCGCTCGATCGTTCGGCGCGACACGGGGCAGGCGTACGAGGAGTTCTTGGCCAAGCTGGCGCAGGAGTCGGGCATCGAGACGCCGACGCGGCAGGACCTGGCGAAGCTGGACCGCAAGCGCAAGGGCAAGGGATCCAACGACGACTGGAAGAACCCGCACGATCCGGACGCCACGATCACGAAGATGAAGGACGGCCGCACGCACCTGGCGCACAAGAGCGAGCACGTGGCGGACATGACGAGCGGCGCGGTGGTGGCCGTAGCGGCGGGCTCGGCGATCGCGGGAGATACGCAGACGGTGCAGGGCACGCTGCAACAAGCCGTCGAGAACCTGGTCGCGGTGAGCGAGAAGGAAACGGCAGCGGAGAAGTTGGCCGAACCGTTCGCCATGGAGCTCGTAGCGGACAAGGGTTATCACAGCAACGAAGTGCTGACCGACATGGCGGCGCTGGGCATCCGTACGTACATCTCGGAGCCGGACCGCGGCCGGCGCAACTGGAAGGGCAAGCCGGCCGAGAAGAAGGCAACCTACGGAAACCGTCGTCGAATACGACGAGCCAAAGGCCAGGCGCTGCAGCGACGCCGCGGCGAAGTCCTCGAGCGAACGAACGCGCACTGTTACGGGCGCGGCGGCACCCGCCGAACGCACCTGCGAGGACACGCCAACATCAACAAGCGCTTGTTCATCCACACGGCCGGCTGCAATCTCGGGCTGGTGATGCGCCACTTGTACGGTGCCGGCACGCCGAAGGGCCTGCAGGCGCTCGCCGAGACCCTGGCCGCGGCTTCTCAGTGCGCGCTCGAGCTGTCCCACCGGCTCGGATCGCTCCTTCGTCGCATGTACAACTTGGCGCGGCGTACTGTTCCGGATCCCCGTGCCATCTTCGGCCGCGCCGCCGCGCGCGCCTCAAAACCTACTTTCGCCACGGCCTGCTAGGGTCGGCCGCAGCCAGCGGCAGGCCCCGAGTCAGGTCGGGTCGGGCGCGCGACCAGCGGCAGGCTCTGAATCAGGTCGGGGCGGGCGCGCGACCAGCGGCAGGCCCCAAGTCAGGCCGGGTCCGTCCGCCAGCGTGCTCCATCCGGCGTATCCTCGACCGTCACCCCGTTCTCCAGCAGACGGTCACGCAGCTCGTCGGCCGTGGCGAAATCGCGCCCGGCGCGGGCGCGCATCCGCGCAACGACCATCTCGACGACGTCCTCGGCAACGGGCGGCCCACTGGCCAGCAGTCGCACCCCGTCCACCTCGACTTCGCGCTCGAGGACATCGTCCTCGGACTGCAGCACGCCCCAGATCCGATCGACGTCGCGAAACCACTCGAGAATCGCCTCGGCGTCCGCCACCGTCATGCTCCCCTGGTCGAGTGCCGCGTTGACGCGTTTGACCAGGGAGAAGACGTGCCCGAGCGCTCCGCTGGTATTCAGATCGTCGGCGAGGGCAGCGGTGAAGCCGCGAGCCTCTTCTTCCAGCGCTGCGGCACCCTTTCGCTCGAGGCCACGGGCACCGGTGCCGCCGGCACCGGCGCCGGTGCCGCCGTCGCCCGCTTCCGAGGCACCCACCGTGTTGCGATCGGTCGCCTTCTCCGCCGGGCGCTCCATCGCGACACCCTCCTCCACCTGTCGCCTTTCCGCGGCGCTTTCCGCCCAGGCCTCGAGGCGCTGTACCGTCTCCCGCCACCGCGTCACCGCCGCTTTCGCCTGCGCCAGCGCCTCGAAGGTGAAATTGAGCTTCTTGCGGTAGTGCACCGAGGCGAGCAGGTAGCGAATCGCCACCGGGTCGTGCCCCGCGTCGATCAGCTCCCGCAGGGTGTACTGGTTGCCCAGTGACTTGCTCATCTTCGCCCCGTCGACGATCAGGTGATCGCAGTGCATCCAGTTGCGCGCGAAAGGCTCTCCGGTGGCGCCGACGCTCTGCGCGATCTCGTTCTCATGGTGCGGAAACATGAGGTCGACGCCGCCGACGTGGATGTCGAACGTGGTTCCGAGGTACTTCATGCTCATCGCAGAGCACTCGATGTGCCACCCCGGGCGCCCCGCTCCGAAGGGCGCATCCCACGAGGGCTCCCCCTCTTTTGCCGCCTTCCAGAGGGCGAAGTCGCGGACGTCTTCTTTGTCGTAGGCGTCCCCCTGCACTCTTCCGGTCGAGCGCAACCGTGTCGCATCCAACCCCGAGAGCTTGCCGTACTCGGGGAACGCGCTGACGCGGAAGTAGACCGAGCCGTCCTGCTCATAGGCCATTCCCCGCTCGATCAGCCGCTCGATCAACGTCACCATCTCGGCGATGTGATCGGTTGCGCGCGGATAGTGCGCTGCGGGGATGACGCGGAGCGTTTCGAGGTCCCCGAAGAAGGCCTCCGTGTACCGCGCCGTGTAGTCCTGCAGGCTCGCGCCCGTCTCCAGCGAGCGAGCGATGGTCTTGTCATCCACGTCCGTGATGTTCATCACCAACTCGACGTCGAACCCCGCCCATTCGAGCGACCGGCGCAGCAGGTCGACCCAGACGTTGAAGCGAAAGTTGCCGATATGGGCGTAGTCGTAGACGGTCGGCCCGCAGGCGTAGACCCGCACCCGGCCCGCGGCCAACGGCTCGAAGGGCTCGACGGAGCGTCGCAAAGAATCGAACAGACGGAAGGTCACGCTCACATCGGCATCCACGTCAGGTTCCGAAGCGGCATCAAGGAAGACATCGTTCGGGCGGGCACGCCGGTCGCAGCGATCAGATCTCGCGGGCGACGACCACCTTCTCGCCGCCGCTCGTATCGCCCTCGATCACCAGGCGCACGTCGACACCTTCATCGTGAATGTTGAAGCTGGCCACCAGGTGCGATGCGCCGTTGTCACTACCCGCGGGGCACAGAGCCGCGACGGCGCCCCGCAGGTCCGCCTCCAGGCGCTCGGGCTCCTCGGGCTCGTCGCCGCTCGCTTCCATCAACTCCTCGATGAAGCCAAGCAGCAGCTTGGCTGCGTCGACGCTGCACGGCAGCGTCAGGGAGGCGTGCTGGCCGATCAGCTCCTCGTGCATGATCCCCTACCGGTGGCGGCGAAACGAGGCGCCGCGTGAGCCACGATGAAGTGTCGCGAGTATATCAGTCTGCGATCGCGTCACGGAGCAAGGAGTGTGCCGCGATTGGCGCCTCTCGGCAGCGCGAACACCACCTGTGCGATCGGCGCCTGGCGGGATTGGAGAAGCCGGCGTCGCGCGGCGCGATCAGCCCGTTCCCGAGAAATAGGCGGTGGCCTGCTCGATGTCTCGCTGTATCTGTGCCGCCAGCGCGGCCGGGCCGTCGAAGCGAATCTCGTCTCGCAGGCGCTCCAGGAATGCGAGCTCGAGGCGGACGCCGTACAGGTCGGCCTCGCTATCCAGCAGATGTGTCTCGACGCTGACGTCGTCCCCGTCGCCGAACGTCGGGCGTACGCCGACGTTGGTCACGGACCGGTGGGTACGGTTGTCGATCCTCACCTCGGTCACGTAGACGCCCCGTGCCGGAAGGACCTGGCCGTCGAACGCCAGGTTGGCGGTCCTTGCCCGCAGGTCGCGACCGCGACCCTCGCCGGCGACCACCTCACCGGTCAGCGCGAACGGACGCCCGAGCATTTTCGTGGCCTCGGTGACACGGCCAGCCGCGACGGCCTCCCGGATGCGACTGGAAGAGACCGGCCAGCCACCCGCCATCACCGATTCGACGACGAACAGCTGAAAACCCTCCTGGGGCGCCACGTCGCGCAGAAACTCGACATCTCCCTTGCCGCTCGCACCGAACGTGAACGCTTCGCTGACATGCAGCTCGACAGCTCGCAACGAAGCACGCAGGAAACGGCGGACGAAGTCTTGCCGCGGTATCTCCGCCACGTCCCGACCGAACGGGATGACCACGGCGACGTCCACGCCGAGGATCTCGAACCCGGCGATGCGTTGATCGAGCGTTTCCAGCAGACGCGGCGGGGCATCCGGATGCAGGTGCACCCGCGTATGCGGATCGAAGGTACAAACGACCGACGTCAGCCCGCGGCGACGGGCCGCCTCGACCGTGCTGTAGATCGCCGCTTGATGCCCCCGATGGACGCCGTCGAAGTTTCCGATGGTCACCGCCGAACCCGGCGTGTCGAGTCGAACCTCGGAGAACCCGCGCAGGACCTTCATCATGCGGCCTCGTCGACATCGAGGACCAGGCCGTCGTAGGCGACGTGGACGCCGTCCGGTACTTCTTCTTCCAGCGATGCGTGGTCGAACTCGTGCGACAGGTGCGTCAGATAGGCTTGCCGCGGCTCGATCCGCTCGATCTCCGCCAGCGCCTCCTCGAGGGTGAAGTGCGCCGGGTGCGGCTCGCGGCGGAGGGCGTCGATCACCAGAACGCCGACGCCCCGCAACATCTCGGCGGAATCGTCCGAAATGCCGCTGCAATCGGTAACGTAGGCGAAATCCCCGATGCGATACGCCGAGATGGTCAAGCGATGGTGCTTTACCGGCACCGGAACGATACGGACGCCGCGAAAGTCGAAGCTGCTCTCGGCCGGGTGCAACTCGAGCCGCGGCACACCCACCGCGGTCTCGTCGAACGCGTAGGCAAAGGTATGGCGGATCGCATCCATCGTCTCCGCTCGACCGTAGAGGGGAATCGGCATCCGATGGACGAAGTTGTAGATGCGCAGCTCATCGAGCCCGAGGATATGGTCTGCGTGATGGTGGGTGTAGATCACCGCGTCGACCCGTTCGAGACCGACGCGCAGCGACTGCTGGCGCAGATCGGTCGTCGTATCGACCAGAACGTGAACCTGGTCGTCGCCATCCCGCCATTCCAGCAGGAGTCCGGCGCGCAAGCGGTTGTTGCGAGGGTCGGGCGAGGCGCACACGTCGCAGCCGCAGGTCATGACGGGGACGCCGACCGAGGTTCCGGTTCCGAGAAAGGTGACGCGCATCGGTGTAGACGGGGCGCTGTAGAATCGAACCGCCCGGCGGACGGAGGCCGATACTAGCATGGGTGCTCGGTTTCCCCGGACACCTTTCCGGGGCCCTCCGCCCGATGCAGAACGGTTAGATTCGAGATTGTCGGCCGGACATCCGGGCGGCTCTCGGCGGCGGTCGCGAGGCCGACCGCAGGCCCGAGCGCCGGAACAAGCGGAAGATTTCGCAGCGGGGGCAGGCAGGAGAGAGGCATGCCGCGAGACGCAGACAACTCGACGCCGTCGGCCCCCGAGCGACCGACACTGGTCGTGTACGGCCGGACGAACTGCCACCTGTGTGACGTCGCCAAGGCGCTGATCGAAGAGCTGTCGGCCAAGGTCGATTTCCACGTCGAGGAGCGCGACGTCGACGACGATCCCGCCTGGGCAAGCGCCTACGGTGACCAGGTTCCGGTCGGCTTCATCGGGGAGCGCAAGGTGTTCAAATATCGCGTCGATCCGGAGGCTCTCGAGCGCGCTCTACTGGCCGGACGGTAGGGAACTTTTTTCCACGCAGGGCTTGAGTTTCCAGGGAATCGCGTTAACCTACCGATCGGTCGGTAGCACACTGGCGTGACCTTCCGTGTGCCTCGGCCCCGTTCCTTCCCCCGCCTGAGGAATCACCCCATGCACGCACTCCCGGATCCCGCCGAGAAATCGGCTCGCGATGCGAGTCCGCGCGTCGACCCCGATACCCGCACGGCACAGATCTACGAAGCCGCCGCCCGCGTCTTCTGCGAGCGCGGCTTCGGCCAGTCTTCGATGAGCGACGTCGCCGCCGCCATGGACATGACCAAGGCCGGCATCTATCACCACATTTCCAGCAAGGACGAGCTCCTCTTCGGCATCATGTCGTACGGAATGGACATGTTCGAGGAGCGGGTCCTGGACCGCGTCGAGCAGATCCGCGATCCACTGGAACGCCTGCGCGCGACCATCCGCGGGCACGTTCTCTTGGTGACCCGCGACCGCCCCAAAGAGGTCACGGTGATCCTCAACGAGCCGGTGTCCTTGCGCGGCGACTTCCGCCAGAAGATCGACCGGCGGAAGCGCCGCTACGTCCGCTTCCTCAACCAGACCTTCCGCGAGCTGCGCCGTGCCGGCGTCACCCGCGACATCGACCCTCGCATCGCGACCTTCGCCCTGCTCGGCATGATCAACTGGATCTATCAGTGGTACGGGCGGGGTGGACGGATCCGCGACACGGCCCTCGCCGAGGGCTATATCGATCTCTTTCTCGGCGGCCTTCTCGAGCCCGGCGATCAGGCCGGCAGGGAGCAATCGACATGAAGACGATCCAGCCGGTAGGTATCGTTGGCTACGGCGCCTACGTTCCCCGCCCGCGCATGTCGGCGGCCGGCATCGCCGGCACATGGGGGGCCTCGACCAACGGCTCGCTGCCCGTGCGGCAGAAGTCGGCCCCCTCGATCGACGAGGACACCGTCACCATGGCCATCGAAGCGGCCCGCAATGCGCTCGGCCGGGCCGCCATCCCGGCGAACGCGATTCGCGCCGTTTGGGTGGGAACCGAGTCCAAGCCCTACGCGGTGAAGCCGAGCTCGACGATCGTTGCCGAGGCCATCGGTGCGACGCCTGCGGTCAGCGCCGCCGACATGGAGTTCGCCTGTAAGGCCGGCTCGGAGGCCATGCAGACCGCCGTTGCCTTCGTCGGCTCGGGAATGGCCGAGTATGCCCTCGCCATCGGCATGGACGCCGCCCAGAGCAAACCCGGAGACGCACTGGAGTACACCGCGGCGGCCGGCGGCGCGGCCTACATCTTCGGCCCCACGGAGGACGCTCTGGCGATCGTCGAGGCCTCGCATTCGCACGTCACCGACACGCCCGACTTCTTCCGACGCCAGCACATGCACTACCCGGAGCACGGGCATCGTTTCACCGGAATGCCGGCCTACCTGGCACACACCCGCGGGGCCGCCCAGGCGTTGATGGACGAGGTCGGGGCGGAGCCGGGCGATTTCGACTGGGCCGTCTTCCACCAGCCGAACCCGAAGTTTCCTCGCCGGGTGGCGCGCGGCCTCGGGTTCAGCGACGAGCAGCTCGCTCCCGGGCTCGTCGTCGACCACATCGGCAACACGTACTCCGGCTCGTCGCTCCTCGGTCTCGCGGCGATCCTGGACGTCGCCGAGCCCGGCGACCGCATCTTCTTTTGCTCATATGGGTCCGGTGCCGGCAGCGACGCGTTCGCCCTGCGGGTCAACGGTAGCCTGGCGGCCGCTCGCACGGCTGCGCCCACGGTGGATGACTACATCGGGCGGGCCCACTCCTTGCCGGACTACGGCCACTACCTGCGGGTCTCCGGCAAGATCCGGATGCTGTAACCCGATCGCGGCCCGGCGAAGCGGGGCCACGGAGCAATCACACCATGAGAGACGTCGGCATCATCGGTATCGGTCAAACCCCCGTGTCGGAGCACTGGGACCGCTCCCTGCGCGACCTGGCGGCAGAGGCGGTGCTGCAGGCGCTGCGCGACGCCGGAAACCCGGAGATCGGCGCGCTCTACGTCGGCAACATGCTCGCCGGCCAGCTCAGCGGGCAGGAGAACGTCGCCACCGCGGTAGCCGATGCGGCCGGCCTGCTGCCGATCGAGGCTCTCAAGATCGAGGCGGCCTGCGCGGCCGGCGGCGCCGCCATTCGGGCGGGCTACCTGGCCGTCGCCTCCGGGGCGCACGATCACGTCGTCGTGGCCGGCGTCGAGAAGATGACCGACCACTTCAACGATGCGGTATCGGCGGCGCTGGCCACCGCGGCCGACGCCGACTACGAGGCCGGACATGGCGTGTCCTTCGTCGCCCTCAACGCCCTCTTGATGAGGCGCTACATGCACCAGCACGGCGTCTCCCGCGAGGATTTCGCCCCCTTCTCGATCAACAGCCACCGCAATGCGGCCGGCAACCCCAACGCGATGTTTCGCTACGAGATCGGCCTGGACGATTACATGGGCTCGCCGGTGGTCGCCGACCCGATCTCCATCCTCGATTCGGCCGGCATCTGCGACGGTGCCGCGGCGCTGGTCCTGTGCGCTCTGGACGACGCCGGGGAGACTCCCCGTACGCCCGTGCGGATCACCGCCTCGGCGTGCGCCACCGACACGGTCGGACTGTCGGAGCGCCAAGACCCGCTGCGCTGGCAGGCCGTCGCCGATTCCGCTCGCGCCGCCTACGACCAGGCGGGAATGGGGCCGAACGATATCGACGCCTTCGAGTTGCACGACGCCTTCAGCATCGTCTCGGCTCTCAGCCTGGAGGCGTGCGGTTTCGCCGAGCCCGGTGAGGGAATCGCCCGGGCGAAGGACGGCGCGATCCGTCCGGAGGGGCGCCTGCCAATCTCGACCCGGGGCGGCCTGAAGGGCCGTGGGCACCCGATCGGCGCCAGCGGCGTGTACCAGGCTGTCGAAGCCACCGAGCAGCTTCGCAACGATGCCGGGGCGTCACAGGTACCCGGCGTCGGCACCGTCATGACACAGAGCGTCGGCGGCTCCGGTTCGGTCGCCGTCACCCACATCCTGCAGGCCTGAGCGCCAGGCCCGGCGGAGAGCGATCCGATGCAACTGCCTCGCTACCATCGACTGAGACACTCGTTCTACCGGCTCGAAGGAACCCACTGCGCCGCGTGCGACCGAAACTACTTCCCGCCGCGGTCCACATGCCCGAAGTGCCGCGCCCCGGAGCTCGAATCACGGGCCCTCGAGGGCGCCGGGACGCTGTACTCGTACTCGCGCATGAGCCAGTCGCCGCGCGGCTTCGCCAACCTCGGCCCGGCCACCGTGGGCATGGTCCGGCTCGATGACGGACCGCTCATCATGACCCAGCTCACCGACGTCGAGGGCGTCGAGCTGCGCATCGGCATGCGGGTCGAGATGGTGACGCGCAAGATCCGGGACGATTCCGACAACGGTTACATCGTCTACGGCTACAAGTTCCGTCCGGCGCTCTCGCGCACTCCGTCTGCGGTCGGGCCGGAGGCCGCGACCGTGGATCCGGTACCGGCGTGAGCTCCCCTGTCGATCCGATCGTCGAGGCCCCGGGCGGGAGCACACCGGACGCCGGGAGCACACCGGGCGCCGGGCGCGTTTCGGCCGACCGGCGCAGCGACGCGCTGATCGACCTGTCTTCCGCGGCCTCGCTGGTGAAAACTGGCATGACCGTCGGCCTGTCGGGCTTCGCCCACCAGAATCCGCCGATGGCCATCGTCCGCGAGCTCATCCGCCGCGGCGTGCGCGACCTGACGCTGGTCTCCGGCCCGACGTCGGGCATCGAAACCGACATGCTGATCGGTGCCGGGTGCGTCTCGCGGCTGATCAGCGCCGGCGTTGCACTCGAAGGGGTCGCGGGTATCGCCCCGGCGTTTCGCCACCGGAGCGAGCGCGGCGAGCTCGAAGTTTGGGAGTGCGACGAGTGCATCTGGTATATCGCCCTGCGGGCGGCTGCGTGGGGGGTCCCCTGGCTTCTCTGGCCCGGAGGCGTCGGCACCTCCCTACCCGACCTCAACCCCGACCTGGAAGAGGTCATCGTCGACGGACGGTCCTTTCTCCGGGTCGGCCCGGTGCGGCCGGATGTCGTGTTCGTTCACGCCTCCGAAGCCGACCGCTTCGGCAACGTCCGCGTCTCCCCGCGTGCCTACCTCGGACGCTCCTTCGCGGAGCGGGCCCTGGCCGAGGCGTGCGCCGGCCCGGTGATCGCCACTGTCGAGCGCATCGTCGACAACGACGAGGTGGTCGCGGAGCCCGAATGGACCCAGATCTGGGGCGCCCGGGTCGTTCATGCGCCGAATGGCGCCTATCCCGGCGGTGTCAGCGGCATGACGCCACCCGATCTCGACGAGCTGCGAGCCTACGCCGCGGCCGGTTCCGAGCTTCTTCGCGGCAACCAGTCAAAATATCACGACTACGTAGAGGCCTTCGTGCAGCCGGGCGGGATGTCATGAACGAGACGATGGCAGCCTGCGTCGTGGCCCGCGAGCTGCGCGACAATCAGATCGTCGCCTTCGGCCTGCATGCGGAGCGGATGCTGCTGGCTGCGATGGTGGCGCAGCTGCTGCACGCTCCCGACCTGCGGATCCGCCACGGGTTGCGGGCCGAGCGCGGCCGCATCGTCGGCTCGGCAGCCTGGACGACCCATGCCGATGACCCCTCGTGGCAACGCATCGAGTACCGCGAGGATCACGACGCGATCCTACGGGTGGCGAACACGCGCTCGCCGATGCGGTTCTGCGACGTCTTCTTCGTCGGTGGCATGCAAATCGACGCCGAAGGCAGCACCAATCTGATCGGCCTGAAGGGCGCCGACGGCAAATTGCGGCTGCGGGGTCCCGGCTCCATCGGCACGACCTCTATCGGCAGCCTGGCTCCGGAAGTCATCCTGTTCAGCGACGAGCACTCGCCCCGCCGCTTCGTCGAGCGGGTCGACTACGTCTCGGTGCCGGGGTGGCAGCGACGGGCGGCAGCCGGCTTGGAAGGCGGCCCCCGCCTGGTCATCACGCCCCTGGCGACGATGGACTTCCGCCACGGCCGGATGGCGTTGCGCTCGGTCCACCCGGGGATCACGGTCGAGGAGGTCGTCGACGCCACCGGGTTCGAGCTCGCTGTTCCCGACGACGTCCCGACGACACCGGTGCCGACGGCCGACGAATTGGCGGCGCTGGCTCGACTCGGAGTCACTCCCGGAGAAGCGACATGAGCAAAGTCGTATCTCTCGACGAGCTCGCCGCCCGTGTCGCCCCGGGGACAACGATCGCCATCGGTGGCTTCCAGGCCAGCCGCGTGCCGCTCGCCCTGCTTCGGGCGATCGCAGCGCGTGGTACCGGCGACCTCGCGGCCATCAGCGCCCCGAACCCGCTGGCGCTGGAGGTCCTGGCGGCTGCAGGCTGCCTTCGCTCCGCCGACTGCGGATTCATCGGCGTGCAGTACGAGTCCGGCTTCCTGATTCCCGCCCAGCTGCGACGCGCCGTCGGCTCCGCAGCCGTGGATCTTCGCCAGCGCGACGTTTACGAAACGATCGGTGAGCTACGCGCCGCCATCGCCGACGATCGCCCGGTAGCCGACGCGTCACTGCTGCACGTACAGCGCGCCGACGCCGCGGGCAACCTCGGCATTGACGATCCGTACGCCGACCGGCTGATCGCCGGCGGCGGTCGCATCGTGCTGGCGACCGCCGAGGAGCTCGTCGAGCGGGTCGTCGACCCGGTCGTTCGCGGGGACCGAGTTGCGGCCGTATCGATTGTCCCGACGGGCGCGGCGCCGGCGTCATGTCTCGGCTACTACCCGCGAGACCCCCAGGCGCTCGATGGCTGGCTGCTCGACGAAGAAGCGTCGGGCCCCGACGGCACGTCGGGCGCGGGGCCGGCGTCGGCTCCGGAGGCGGGCTCGCGATCGGAACCCGATTCGACACGGAATGCGATGTCTGCAGAGGCCCGGGAGCGGATCGACACCTTTCTGTGCGAGCTCGCGCGGCAGGTCCGCGACCACGAGGTGATCGTCACCGGCCTGGCGTCGGCCGTTCCGATGATGGCAATCACCCTGGCCCGGGCCACCCACGCTCCCAAGGCTCGCTACATCAACTGCGTCGGCGCGGTGAATCCGCGCATCGCGCAACCGTTTTTCAGCTCGGTCGAGCCGCGGCTCCTGGAGGCCTGCGAAGAGACCATCGAGCTGCCGGACATCTTCGACCTCGCTCGCGATGGGGGCGTCGACGCGATGTTCTTCGGCGCCGCCCAGGTCGACCGCGCCGGCAACATCAACCTCTCGCGTGTCGGACCCGCTCACGCACCCAGGGGGCTCCTGCCGGGGCCGGCCGGCTCGCTGTCGATGCGCTCGTTCGTCCGCCGCGTCTTGATCAGCGTGCCGCGGCAGAGCCGGCGAAACCTGGTCGAGGACGTCGACGCCGCGGCGTCCTCGCCGTCGGAGCGAAACGAGGAAACGACATTGATCACCGACCTCGCCACCTGGCGGCTCACCGACGTCGGCTTTCAGCCCCAATCGGTGCGACAGGGCGTCACGTCGCCGGAACTGACCGCCCGCACCGGCTACGAGGTCACCGAGGAGGGACAGCAGCGCACCCCCCCACCGAGACCCGAGGAGCGCGCCGCACTTCATCAGCTCGACCCTCAGGGCGAGCGCTTTCGGCTCTTCGCTTCCCGGGCACCGTCTCGGCCATCATCCCAATCAGCGACAACATCATCGGAGAGAGTGGTTTCATGAGCGTTGACAAGACCGACGTTGCGACTTTGACGCCGGACACCGGCATCGCCGTCCCGGCGACCATGCGAGCGATGGTTCTGCACGCGTTCGGGGCGGCCGACGAAATGAAGCTCGAGGAAGTCCCCGCGCCGAACCCCCGGGAACTCGCGGCCCACGACGTCTTGATCCGAGTTCGGGCCTGTGGCGTCTGCTACCACGACATCATCAATCGGCGTGGCAACCTGCCGCGCACCAAGGTTCCCAGCATCCTCGGCCACGAGATCGCCGGCGAGGTCGTCGCCGTCGGCACGGACGTGCGCAGCTTCTCCCCGGGCGATCGCGTCGCCACCGTCCAACGCGTGCATTGCAACGATTGCGACATCTGCGAGGCGCAAAGACCGACCCTGTGCAAAGACGGAGTCTTCTTCGGTGAGGAGATCGCCGGCGGCTATGCCGAGTACACCGTCTCGCCGGCGCACGGTCTCGCCCATATTCCCGCGTCCATTCCCTGGGCAGAGGCGTCGATCTGCGCCTGCACCATCGGCACGGCGATCCACGTGGCCCAGCGGGGTCGGGTAGCGAGCGGCGAGATTGTTCTGATCACCGGCGCCTCCGGCGGCGTCGGTCTGCACGCCATCCAGATCTGCAAGCTCGCCGGCGCCCGTGTGATCGCGGTCACGTCGTCACCGGAAAAAGAAGGGCAGCTCCTGGATGCCGGCGCCGACGCCGTCATCCCCTCCCCCGCCCTCGACTTCAGCTCCACGGCGCGCGAGATCACCGACGGTCACGGGGTGGATGTGGTCCTCGAGATCACCGGCTCGCTGACCTTCGAGGAGTCGGTCCGTAGCCTCGGCGTCGGTGGACGGCTGGTCATGGTGGGCAACCTCGAAACCGACCCGGTCGGGTTCATGCCCGGTCTGATGATCCTGAAGGAGCTCGAGTTCATCGGCTCGTTCGCCACCACCACCGCCGAATTGACCGAGGCCTTCCGCCTGGTCGAATCGGGAGACATTCGACCCGTTCTCGCCGGCACGCTTCCGTTGGCGGAGGCTCCCCGGGCCCACGACATGCTGTTCGACCGTCAGGTCACCGGTCGGCTGGCGTTGGAGATCGACCTCCCGTGTGGCCGGCGCCAGCCCGGTTCCTAGCCCCTTGGAAGACCCCGTGGTAGCCTTTTTCTCGGCAGCTGACCCGTATTCCAAGAGGGTTCGTGATGGGTATCCGTAACCGCCAGGTCGCCATCGCGGTCGGCGTCATTCTCGTTGCCGTCATCTACGTCGTCATCACCGGCATGCGCGACACGATGGTGTTCTACTACACCGTCAGCGAGGTCGCCGCTCAGCAGGACGAGCTCACCGGCGAGGCCCTGCGCGTGGCCGGCGTGGTCGTGCCCGGTTCCATCGACACCGATGACACCGGTTTGGTTCACAGGTTCGTCATCGAAGAGGGTGGTGAGACGATGCCGGTGGTATATCGCGACATCGTCCCCGATACCTTCCAAGATCGCGCGGAAGCGGTGGTCGAGGGCGCACTGGATGAAGACGGCACGTTTCAGGCCACCTTCCTGATGGCCAAGTGTCCGTCGAAATACGAGGCGGAAACCGATTACGGGCAATCTCGCCGGGACGGCGTTGCCGCCCCCTCTCGGGGTTACTAGGATCTGAGCTCACGGGCTCTTCCTTCCGGTCGCTGGAAGACTCCACCAACCCCGACCCCCGGTAGGCGATGATTCAACTCGGCCAGATCTGTTTGGTCCTTTCCCTGGCGACCGCAGGCTATGGCGCGGCGGCCGCACTGCTCGGAGCTTCTCGCCAGAACGCCGGGCTCATGCAATCCGCGCGCAACGCCGTGTACGCGACCACCGGCCTGGTGCTGGCCGCCGGCGCGTGCCTGCTGTACCTGCTGACCACGGACCGTTTCGAAGTTCTTTACGTGGCGTCGCACTCGCGCATCGGGATGCCCTTCCTGTACAAGATCTCGGCCCTGTGGGGGGGCATGGCGGGCTCGCTGCTCTTGTGGACGATGATCCTGGTGATCTACTCCTGCATTGCGGCGGTGCAGAACCGCAACCGGCATGCGGCCCTGATGCCCTACGTCCACGCCACCTGCTTGATCACGGCGGGCTTCTTTATCGCCCTCCAGCTTTTCGCGGCGAACCCGTTCGAGGTGATTCCCACCCCCTTCGTTCCGCCCGACGGGCAGGGAATGAACCCGCTGCTGCAGAACCCGGCGATGGCGATCCACCCGCCGAACCTCTACCTGGGCTTCGTCGGGTTCACCATTCCGTTCGCCTTCGCCGTCGGCGCGCTGGCCACCGGCAAGCTGGACACGGCCTGGCTGCACAGCACCCGCCGCTGGACGATCATCTCCTGGTTCTTCCTCTCCCTCGGGATCATCCTCGGAGCACAGTGGGCCTACGTCGAGCTCGGCTGGGGCGGCTACTGGGGGTGGGATCCGGTCGAGAACGCCTCCCTCATGCCCTGGCTGGTGGCCACCGCCTACCTCCATTCGGTCATGATCGAGGAAAAGAAGCAGATGCTGCGCATCTGGAACATGGTGCTGATCGTCTCCACCTTCGCGCTCTGCATCTTCGGCACGTTCCTGACCCGCTCCGGCATCGTCTCGTCCGTGCACGCGTTCGCCACCTCGAATCTCGGCCCCATGTTTGCCGGGTTCCTGGCCGTCACGCTGGCGGTCGGATTCGGATTGATCGCCTACCGGCTGCCGGAGCTGAAAAGTGAAGCCAAGCTCGAGGCGGTGCTGTCGCGCGAATCGTCGTTCCTGTTCAACAATCTGGTCCTCGTGGTCGCCTGTTTCGCGGTGCTCTGGGGGACGATGTTCCCGGTGATCACCGAGGCCATCACCGGCACCCAGATGACCGTCGGCCCGCCGTTCTTCAACCGCGTCAACATCCCGATCATGTTGCTCCTCCTGCTGCTCACCGGCGTCGGGCCGTTGATCGCCTGGCGGCGGGCTTCCTGGCCGAGCCTGCAGCGCGCCTTCGCCAAGCCTACGCTCGCCTGCATCGTCACCGGCGCGGCCCTCTTCGCCGTCGGCATGCGTGACTTCGCCACCGTCATGGCGTTCGCCCTGTCGGCGTTCGTCACCGCCACCATCGCGCAGGAGTTCTGGCGCGGAGCGCGGGCGCGCGGCTCGGCAACCGGCGAACCGTTCTACAAGGCGCTCGGGGCCCTGACCTGGCGTAACAAGCGGCGATACGGCGGCTACGTCATCCACATGGGGATCGTCTTCATGGCGATCGGCATCGCCGGCTCCGGCTCGTTCCAGCAGGAGACCGAGCGCACGCTGCTGCCGGGACAGACGGTCGACATCGGCAGCTACCGGCTGCAGCTGTCCGACCTGGGGCTGTTCAACTCCTCCGGCGTGCAGGTCATCTCGGCCGACATCATCGCCTTCCAGGACGATCGGGCCCGTTTCCGTATGGCCCCGCAGCGTCACTACCACCCGCCGCCGAACGATGACAGCCCGACGACCGAGGTCGCCATTTGGAGCACGATGCGCCACGACCTGTACCTGGTGCTCGCCGCGTGGGACTTCGACAAGCGCAGCGTCACGCTCAAGGCCTATCTGAACCCGCTGGTGAAGTGGATCTGGATCGGCGGCCTGGTGCTGATGCTGGGGACGATCATCTGTATGTGGCCCGACCGCTCCGCCGAGCTCGGAGCCCGGAACTACTAGGAGATCACGGGGAAACGATGAGCGCAGGTTCGAGACCCAACGAGAGTGGCCGCGCCACCCTCTTCGCCGCCGCCGCCCTGGCCGCATTGTTCCTCGCCATCCCGTTCTCCATCTGGCTGGCCCGGTCGCCCGCAAGCCTGTCGCAGGCCGATCGACTCGGCGCCGAGATCGGCTGCGTTTGCGGCACCTGTCCGCTGCGTCCGATCGCCACGTGCGGCTGTGGCTTCGCCGACGGCATGCTGGCCCGCCTGGACCAGGAGATCGCCGCCGGGCACAGCGACGACGAGATCATGGCCGCGTTCGTCGCCGAGTACGGCGCGTCGATCAAGATCAAACCCGAGGGCTCCGGCGTCGGGCTCCTCGCCTGGCTCGCGCCCATGGCCTTCCTGATGGTCGGCGTGGTGGCCATGGCCGGAATCATCTCCCACTGGCGCGCCAAGCATGCCGAAGAAGCACCGGCACAGGCCGCCGGCAACGGCAACGCCGAGCCCGCGGCGGCGGCAGCCGGCGACGGCGACCGCTACCGCAAGCTGCTCGAGCGCGAACTCGATGACCTCGACGCCTAGCAGGGTGCGGAAAAACTCCCGGGGGTGCCGCGCAGGGGTCTTGCGGTGCAGAGGCAAGGCGGGAGGAGGAAGGCGATGCAGAGTGCATCGTCGACGACGAGCAACGCCGCCTATGCGCCGCAACCCCCCTGCGCCCAAAGGGTTACGGGCAGCGTGGGGGCATCTGCGGCGTTGCGACGCCTCGACGATATGCACGACATCGCCTCCGGCCTCGCGCCTTGCATCTGCCCCCACGGTGCCCGTAACGGCACCCCCGGGAGTTTTTCCGCACCCTGCTAAAACCGCTCCGGCGCACGATCCCGTCCCATGACGATCCTGATGGCCGTTCTCGTAGTCGGCGTGGTCGCCACTGTGGTGGCGTACCCGCTTTTCCGTCCCGCCGAGGCAACGGTATCCGGCATGGATGGCCCCGACGCCGAGCTCGCCGCCCTCGAGGAGCGCAAGCTACAGCTCTATGCCGCCATCCGCGAGCTCGGCTTCGACTTCCATACCGACAAGCTCGAGAAAGAGGACTACGAAGAGGAGGTCGAGCGCTTGAAGACCGAGGCCGTCGGCGTCATGCGCGAGATCGACGGGCTGCGCCAGCGCTCGGTTCGCGGTCCGGACGCCCTGGAGGCGGAAATCGCTCGCCTGCGCCAGACGGCTCCCGGCGGTGCGACGGCAGCAGGCGTCGCTGCCGCGGGACCCGGCGGGATATCCGCCGCGGGGCCCGGCGGCGTCTCCGCCGCAGCCTCCGTACAGGCGCCCGCTGCGGGGACGGACGACGCCCCGACGTTTTGCACCCAGTGTGGGACCGCCGCCCGGACGGGCGACCGTTTCTGCTCCGGCTGTGGGACGCCCCTGAGGACCTCATGACCGGGCGTGGCGTGCGATACACGAGGCCCGGCCTCCGCCGGCCGACCGCGCCGCCGCTCTCTCCGGCGGTGGGCCGCGTGGCCGCCGCCGCGTTGCTCACGATCGTTGCGCTGGCAACGTCGAGCGCCGCCGCTGCAGCGACGTTGCCGAAGGGACGTGCGGCGGGTGAGACACCCGCATCGACACCCGCTTCGACGGGCGAGGGTTCGGCGACCGCACAGGAGACCCAGGGGGCCCAGGCGGGCCAGGAGAGCGCGGACCCGGCGAGCCAATCCTCCACGAGCGCTGCGCCGCAAGATACGCTCCCGACGACGCTCACCGCCCGCGTCGTCAACGAGCGTGGGGAAGCGGTCGCCGAACAGGACGTGATCGTCTTCATCATCGATGCCGAGCAGCAGATCACCGACCGCCTGGAAGCGCCGACCTCGGCCGAGGGAGCGGCGATCTTCGAGGACGTCGCCATCGGCACCGGATACACCGCCTGGACGGCGTCCATTTACGAGACCGCGTCCTACCAGGGAGAGCCGGTAGAGCTCACGCCGGGTGTCGCGACGACCCTGCCGTTGACCGTCTATACGGTCACGGATGCGCCGACGAACCTCCACATCCGGATGCTGCACGTCATCATCAACACGATCGAACCCGGCCTCTACCAGGCGGTGCAGGTGATGAGCGTCATGAACCCCGCGGAGCAAGCGGGGTTCAGCGGTGAGCTCTACGACGGAAGGCCCGTCGGGCTCGTCATTCCGATTCCGGACACCGCCCGCGCCGCCGGACCGATCGCCCAGTTCAGCGGGCTGGACCCGGCGCTGCTGGTGGTCGAGGCCGGCCGCATCCTGGACCTCCGTCCGGTGCCCCCGGGGTCGCACCAGATCGCCGTGCAGTACGAGCTTCTGACCGAAGCCGACGGTAGCGACATCGCGATGAACTTCCCCTACCCGACGACCGAGGTCAGCTTGCTGGTGGGGCCGGGCCTGGGAACCGTGGTGCTCGAGTCAGATCAACTCACCGAGCTCGAACCGGCGGCGATCCCCAACCAGGGTGACTTCGCCAACTTCCGCAGCGACGTCATCGACGCCGGCGGCACCCTGCGCTTTCGTCTCGGCCCTCCGTCGGCTCCGTTGTCCATCGCCGCGTGGTCGTTGCTGGCGCTGGCGGTAGCGCTCTTTGCCGGGGCCCTCGTCTCGATGTGGGGAGGCCGGAAAGCCCCGGCTCCCGGCGCGAGCGAGACAGTGCCCGCAGATCCGGCCAGCGAGCGCCAGGATCTTCTCGCCCAGGTGGCCCGGCTCGACGATCAGCACGCCGCCGGGTCCATCGCGGAAGACGACTACCACGCCCTCCGCGCCCGCGCGATCGCCCGACTCGTCGACATCGACGGCGGTCCCGGGGAGGCCTGAGCGCCGTATGCCGACGGATGCGACCCCGGCGATCGAAGTCAGCGGCCTGAGCAAACACTTCGGCTCGGCTACCGCGCTCGGCAAAGTCGACTTCGCCCTACCCGCCGGCCAGTTTCTCACCGTTTTCGGCCCCAACGGCGCCGGGAAGACGACGATGATGCGAATCATCGCCACACTGGCACGCGCCAGCGACGGGCACGTACGGATCTTCGGCCAGGACACACACGTGGCGCCGGCCGCCGTACGGCGTCGCATCGGCCTGGTCACCCACCGCAGCCTGCTGTATGCATCGCTCAGCGCCTACGACAACGTGCTCTTCTTTGCCCGGATGTTCGGCGTGCACGACGCGGCGGAGCGGGCCCGCGCGATCCTCGCAGACCTGGGTCTCGAACACCGCATGGGCGATCCCGTCCAGACCTATTCCCGCGGCATGGAGCAACGCGCGGCGATAGCGCGGGCTCTGGTGCACGATCCCGACATCTTGCTGCTGGACGAGCCCTTCAGCGGCCTCGACCCCGACGCAACGGCGCGCTTGCGGGACCTCCTCGTCGCGCCCCGGGGCAAGCCTCGCACGATCATCCTGACCAGCCACGACCTGACCCACGGCGCCGATCTCGCCGACCGCGTCGCCATCCTTGCCCGCGGAACCCTGGTCTTCGACGCCGACGCCGCCGACATCCCCGCGGGCGGCATGCGGGACGTGTACCGCGAGCACACCGGGGCGCGCGTCGCATGAGCACACTCCGCGCCGTCGCCGTTCTCGTCGGCAAGGACCTGCGCGCCGAGTGGGCCAGCAAGGAGGTTCTCTCGTCGACCGTGTTTTTCGCCATCATCGCGATGACGGTCATCAACTTCGGCTTCGAGCCGGGCCGCTTCGACCCGCGCGACGTCGGCCCGGGAATCCTCTGGACGGCGTTCCTGTTCGCCGCCCTGCTCGGAATGAACCGGCTGTTTCAAGCCGAGCACGAGCGCGGCGGCCTGGAGGGACTGATGTCGTGTCCGGTGGATCGACCGACGCTCTACCTCGCCAAGTGCGTCAGCCTTTTCGTTCTTCTCGGGGCCACGGCGGCCGCAACGCTGTTCCTCTTCGTGATCTTCTTCGACGTGCGGATCGGCGGCGGATGGCTCGAGCTCGGCCTCGTGGCGATGCTGGGGAGCCTCGGCTTGGCCGCCCTCGGGACAACGTTCGCCGCGATGGCCTCCAAGACGAGCGCCCGCGAGGTTCTGCTCCCGTTGCTTCTCGTGCCCGTCGCCATCCCTTTGCTGATCGCCTCCGTGAAGTGCACCGGCGCGATTCTTGCCGGCGACGGCCTCGCCGATTCGCTCAGTTGGGTACAATTGCTCACGGCGTTCGACGTCATCTTCCTGGCGTCGGGCTACCTGACCTTCCCGGCAATCCTGGAGGAATGACAGTGTCCGAGGCCGTCTCCGCCGCCGTTCCGCCCGCCGCACGGCCGACCCCCTCGGCGGCCCTCGTCGGCATCGCCGCCGCCACGATGATCGCGGCCCTCTACGCCGCGTTTCTGTACGCCCCCGCGGACATCGTTCAAGGCGATATGCAGCGCCTGTTCTACGTCCATGTCCCGGCGGCTTTCACCATGTACGTCGCCATACTGATGGTCTTCATCACGAGCCTCCTGTACCTCCAGTCGAGAGACGCGCGGTGGGACGAGGTCGCCGCAGCCTCCGCAGAGGTGGGACTTCTGTTCGGCACCATGGTGATGATCACAGGACCCGTATGGGCGCGCCCGATCTGGGGAACTTGGTGGAGGTGGGAGGGGCGACTGACGTCGTTCTTCATCCTGTGGTTGATCTTCGTCGCCTACGTCATGATGCGTTCCTACGGCGGCGCCCCGGAGCAGGTGGCGCGCTTCTGCGCCGTCCTCGGTGTGCTCGGATTCGTTGGTATGCCGATCACGCACTACTCGGTTCGTTGGTGGCGAACGATGCATCCGGACCCGGTCATCATGACCGAGGGAGGCCTCGGGGCCGGGCTGGTTGGTGCCCCGCGCATGCTGACCTCCTTCTCGATCGGGATGATCGCGGCCCTTACCCTGTTCGCAGCAATGTTTTCCCTTCGTCTGCGCCTGGAGCGCCAAACGCGGCGCGTGCAGGAGTTGCGACGCCGGCTCGATATCGCGGAGACCTCACGATGAACAACCTCGGATACCTCTTTGCCGGCTTCGCTCTCATCTGGGGAGCGACGATCCTCTACCTGTGGATGCTCTCGCGCCGGTCGGCGACCCTGCAGCAGCAAATCGACTCGCTCGAGAAACGTCTCGGCGAGTAGGCGTCGCCGCGCGCCTGATCAGCGGCGGCACAGGCTCAGGCGCGTAGCAAGTGCAGGAACGACGTCCCGGCCCCGCCCCGCAGCCGGAAGTTCTCCAACACAGTGGCCCCCAGGTCGGCGAAGCTGGCACGGGTTCCCAGCGGGTTGGCGACGCCGCCACCGTAGGCCAGCAGCGGCACCCGCTCGCGCGTGTGGTCCGAGCCAGAGTATCCCGGGTCGTTGCCGTGATCGGCGGTGATCAGAAGGCAATCCGTCGTCCGCAGGGCGGCCAGCAGCTCGGGCATTCGGCGATCGAACGCCTCGAGGGCACGGGCGTAACCCTTCACGTCGCGTCGGTGGCCGTACTCCGTGTCGAAGTCGACCAGGTTGGTGAAGATCAGCTCGGCGTCGTCGCCGCCGGCGGCGGCGATCGTCTTTTCCACGCCGTCGGCGTTGTCTCGCGTCTTGGCCCAATCGGTCAGCCCGCGGCCCGAGAAGATGTCGTGGATCTTGCCGATACCGAAGGTGCGGTAGCCGGCGTTCGTGAGGATGTCCAGCGCGGTCGGCTCGGGTGGCGGCAGGGCAAGATCGCGTCGACGCGGCGTACGCTGGAAGCCGCTGTCGGCGTCTCCCTCGAACGGACGTGCGATGACGCGGGCCACCTGGTGTTCGCCCTGTAGCAGGCGCCGGGCGGTCTCACACATGGCATAGAGCTCCTCGACGCCGATCACCGCCTCGTGCGCCGCGATTTGAAAGACGCTGTCGCCGGACGTGTAGACGATCGGGGACCCCGTTCGCATGTGCTCGGCGCCGAGCTCGTCGATGATGGCGGTCCCGGAGGCGGGAACGTTTCCCAGAGAGCCGCGTCCGATGGCCTCCTCGAAGGGGCGCATGACGTCCTCGGGGAACCCGTCCGGATAGACCGGGAACGCCCGCTCGGAAACGACCCCCATCAGTTCCCAGTGACCGCTCATGGTGTCTTTCGCGGCGGAGCTTTCCGTCATCCGGCCCCAGGACGCCAGCGGAGGCTCCGTCGTGGCCTCGACAGCCAGCGCCGGAACGCCGGGAACCCGGTCGAGGCCGAGGCGGGCGAGGTTCGGCAGCGACGGCGCCGCTTCCGCGATGATGCGGGCCAGCGTGTTGGCCCCCGCGTCGCCGAAGGCCTCCGCGTCCGGCGCCTCGCCGCAACCTACGCTATCGAGAATCAGAAGAATGAAGCGACGGAACGGATCTCCCGGCGGGGGGTGTTTCCCCACGTCCGGGTCAGCCCTGGATGTTCGGGTCGACGCCCAGCTCGGCGGAAATCTCTTCGACGAAGCTGCGAGCTTCGACTTCCGAGTAGGAACCGGCGAAATCCTGCAGCACGCGCTGATAGGTCGCCAGCGCGCCACGCGGATCGCCGGCCTCGCGCTGGGCCCGGGCCTTCGCCATCAAGGCTTCCTCGCGCGGGAAAACACCGCCGTCGCCCTCTTCCAGCCGCTCGAAGTAACCCACAGCGGCTTCGGCATTGCCGGCGCCGAGCTCGAGCTGCCCGAGGCGGTACAGCGCCATCGAGGAGATCAACGAGCCTGAGGCCTCGGAAGCCCGGGTGAGTGCCTCGATTGCGGCGCTGCTGTCGCCGAGCTCCTGGTAGCAAATCCCCAGGTAGTAGGCGGCAACCCGGCCGGAGGGCCGATTCCCGTATCGCTCGACGATGGGAACGAAGCGCTCCAGCGCGGCGCGGTACTTCTCGTTCGCATCGGCAAACCGCAGCCCCGGCTCGGCAACTACCGGGGCCGGGGTTGCGGGCTCGGTCGTCGTGGTGGGGTCTGCCGCCGTATCTCCGGCAGCATCATCTGGGGTTTCCGCTGCGTCTGCGGGCGTAGCGTCTTCGCCGGCTCCCTCATCACCGCCCGCACCGCCCTCTACCCCCGCGTCGCCTCCGGTGGCCGCCGGATCTTGGGTCGGATCCGCGGTCGTCGGGGCACCGGCGTCGGGCTCGGACCCCGGATTCGCCACCGTCTCGACTGTCGGCGAGGGTAGCTCCGGTGTCGGCGGTATCACGGGGGCTCGATACACCTCCATCGCTGCGGCGAGAAGCGCCGCTGCATTCTGCTCCTGCCGCTGATGGGCGAACCGCAGGCTGAAAATAACGGAAACGGCCAGCGCGACGGCGAGAAGCACCCAGCCGATGCGGCGGCGGCGCTCCATCAACCAATGCGTGGCACGACCGGTGACGGTGATGAACTCGTCGTGCTTCAGGTCTTTGCGGCGAAATGGCTTCGAACTCATGGCCGCGATTCTATCATCCGGAGGACTCCGGCGAGTCGCCTTCGCCGTCTGTGGACACCGGCCCGGCCGACGGCCCTTCGACCCAAAACGAGCCGTCGGGGCCGAACTCCTTCTTCCAGATCGGGGCGCTGACCTTCAGTTGATCGATGGCGAAGCGGCACGCGTCGAACGCCGCGGCGCGATGCTCGCAGGCGACCGCGATCGCCACCGCCACGTCGCCCACTTCGAGCCGACCGACCCGATGATGGATGGCAATGGCCCCGATCGGCCAGCGCTCGGCCGCCGCCGCGGCGATTTCGCCGAACACCTTCACCGCCATGGCCTCGTGCGCCTCGTATTCCAGGTGGTTCGTCGGCGTGTCTCCGGTGTGATCCCGGACGACCCCCTCGAAGGTGCAGACACCACCATCGCCCGGCCCGGTGATCATTTCCGCTAACGCCGTGGCGCTGATCGGTCGGTCCACCACGGCGAACCTGCCTCCCCCGGCTTCGATCACGACCCACCTCCGCTCATGCGCCACCCCCGCTCACCGGCGGAATGAAGCCGACACGGTCGCCGTCGGCGAGCCGCTGGGCCCAGCTTCCGTACTCCTCGTTGATCGCCACCACGAGCCCTTCGCGGTGCGACTCCGGCACGCCCAGGTCCTCGCACAGACGCCTGAAGCACAGCTCCGCATCGGCGCCGGCCGGCAGACGGAGCGCGATCGTCGAGCGATTTCCACACGCCTCGCGCAGGCGGGCAAAGACGAGGACTTCGACGCTGATCTCGTCGGCCATGGCGCCGTCAGACCGTCCCTCGCCGGAGCGTCAGCCCGCCATCCACGACGAGCGTCTGTCCGGTCACGTAGTTGTCCGGCGCCATGAAGAACCCGACGGCACGAGCGATGTCTTCCGGGTAGCCGAACCGTGGAATCGTGCCGTTGTCGACGTACGGATCGTACTTGCCGCTGCCGATGGACGTCAGCGCCATGCCCGACTCGGTCACCCCGGGGGCAACGACATTCACGCGGATGTTCCGGTTTCCGCCGTACTCCTGTGCCAGGATTCGCGCCGCTTGCACGAGGGCGGACTTCGGGCCGGAGTACGCCAGGCTTCCAGGGAACGCCGCGACGCCCTGCATCGAAGAGAGCATGACAACGGCGCCCGGCGTCTGCTGCGCCCCGAGGAGCTCCGCGCAGGAGCGGGCCAGCAGAACCGGCCCGGTGTAGTTGCGCCGCATCGCCTGCTCGAGCGGCGCCAACGCCATGTCCTCGGGACCGACGCGAGAAGGGTCGCCGACACAAACGACGGCGCCATAGAACGTGCTCGGATCGAGTCGGGCGATCAGCGCCTCCCGCCCTTCGTCCGATCCGATATCCGCCCGCGCGAGCTCGACACTACGGTCCGAGCCACGCTCGAGCCCCGCCTTGACCGCCTCCGCTCGTTCGGCGTCCCGGGCGAACCCCAGAACGATGTCCGCGCCTGCCGCCATCAACCGAGCACAAACCGCGGCGCCAAGGCCGCCGGAGCCGCCCGCCACCAGCACCGACCGGCCGGTCAGGCTATCGTCGAATCCATACTCCTGGCGATCCCGCCTCGCCAACCGCTCCTTGTCTACGTACTTGCTCGACATCCACGATCCTTCCACGTCCGATCGGCACCACGCCGCCGACCGAAGCTCGAGAAACCGGAACTGAAGCTGCAACTATAATGGACCCCACCGGTGGAGATGCTCCCCACCGCCGTCTGTCGTTCGGCCTCACCGCCGGTGAAAACAACCACGAGCACGACTGATCTCCCGGCGATACATCCACGAGCGCGACGCACCGCCCGGCGAAACAGCGACGAGCCTGACATGAAGCCGACCCGCGACTACTTCTGGTTGATTGCCGGCGCGGCCGCCGCCCTGACAACTGCCGCCCTCGGACTCGCCGGCGGCCCGACGATCGGCGAGACCCTGCCGCGGCCATGGGGGGCGTTGGCGCTCGCGGTGTTGATCTTCGCCGCCTTCACCGGGCTCCACTTCCGCCTTCAGCTGGTCCGCGAGATGCAGGCGAGGCGCGATCAACTCGAGCGTTCCGCAGCCGCCTCTCGGCTCATCCTCGGCGCCGCTGCGGATGGTCGCCGCTGGCTCCGTGTGGTGCAGGAGAACCTCGAGATGGTCGAGGACGACGCGCAGCGAGAGCGTGAACGCCGGCTGTATCTTTCCGGAGCACGCGCCAACGCCGACAAGATCGAGCAGGCCTTCGAGCGGATCGAGGGCAACCAGCAGCGGCTCGACGCGCCGAGCGAACCCGACGCATGAGCGCAGCATCGAGCTCCGGAGACCCGATCGCCGGCCGGCCGCGCCACGCAGGCGAGGCCATCGAGGTCGTGGCGGCCGTGATCCGTCGGGCAGGGAGTGTTCTCCTGTGCCAGCGGCACGACGGCGAGCACCTGCCGTTGAAGTGGGAGTTCCCCGGCGGAAAGATCGATCCCGGCGAGACGCCGGAGGACGCCCTGGTGCGCGAGATCGACGAAGAGCTGGACGTCGTCGCAACGATCGGCGAACGCCTCGCCGTCATCGAGCATCACTATCCCGAGAAGAGCGTGCGCATCCACTTCTTCGTGGCCGGCATCGACGGAGCCGCCGAGCCCCGCGCAATCGTCCACCGACAACTCCGCTGGATTCCACTCGATGGGCTGGCCGGCTACGACGTACCGCCGGCGAACCAAACGGTCCTCGAAATGATCAGCAGCGGCACTGTTCGGTGAAACCGCACTTCACTGAACGTGTGGAAAAGCTTGTGCAAAACCGGGCCCTCTCCGGCGCACCCGGAGTGTTTACGGGGCACCTGACGGACTGCACCGAAATATGTGCAATGCTCATCGGCCGGCGACTTCGCCTTCCATGACGAAATCGGCGATCGGGCCCCGCCGGCAATCCGACGCGAGATCCTCCTCCCGCAGTTCGGCTGCCTCGTCCCCGCTGCTCTCCAGCGCGTCGCCCGCGGGCATGCCGATGCGCCCACGAAAAGCATACGTGGTGCCGAGCTCCTGCAACGTCGCCTGCCGGGCCGGCCCGCCGGCCACCCCGAGGAGAAGGCGCAACCGCTCGATGAGTCCATAGTCGAGGTCTTCGGCGACCGCAAGCAGCAGCTCGTCGCCGGGCCCACCGGCGTCCAGCGCCCGCCGCACCAGGCCGGCGGCGCCCGCTTCATCGGCCGCGGCGCTGCCGGCGAACAACAGCCTGCCGCTGTCTCCGTCCAGGACGGCGATGACCACCGGCCCGTTGATCTGCCGGGCGCCGTTGAGCGTGATGCTCGCCCGGCGCTCCGGCCTCATGCGAGCCGCCACGTCCGCCCGGGGAAGTCCGGACGACCCCACCCAGAACGCCTCCAGCGTCACGTGATCCGACCAGCTCGCCGAGTGCCGCAACGGGATATCGAGCGCGGCGCGCTCTTCACCACCGCCCGTTTCTTCTCCTGCCCCGCCCATCCGGGCCCCGTCGACAACCACACGAAGCTCGCATCCCGGCGTCGGCGCCGTCTGGAAGACCAATCGCTCGCCCAGCATGCGGGTCGGCAGTCGCCGCGTCAGCCACCCGCCCGCAGCGCCGTTGCCAAGCCGGTAGACGATATCGTCGCCGTCCTCCCATAGCGCTTCCAAGCCTGCCGCGGCCGCACGCGCCCGGACCCGTTCGCCGTCCGGATCGAGGCCGTAGTGCGCGACGATGTAGCGGACCGGAAACCTTTCCTTCACCGCCTGCAGGAAGGCGGCATCGGGGAACTCGGCGCCGGCCGCGTAGAGTTCCAGGAATTCGCTGGGGTAGACACCGCTGTGCCCATTCACGAGCGGCACCCAGGTTCCTGTCGTCCACAGCTGATAACGGGCGTTGTCGTCGAAAGGCCGCGGCAATGGAACCACCAGGGCGGCGCCTCCCGGATCTTCGGCGGCCAGCCACTCGTACGCCTCACTGGACGCCGGCGGCAGCGGTGCAATCTCCTGCGGCCCGGGCCATGCCTCGGCGAGGTGAACGACGGCCAGCAGCGCGGCAACAGACCATGTTGCGGCCGGCAGCCCGCCGAGCCGCGGATGGGTGTTCCACCGCTGTCGATACAGCAGCCGGCGACGAACCCGCTCGATCACGACCCTCGCCCCGTACCCGGCCGGGGCAGCCAGCAGAATGCCACCGAAGAAGGCGGCGCGATAGGGATTGCGCAAGGCGTCTACGCCCGGCACGTATCGGAAGAGGAACTCGTACGGCAACGGCACTTCGACGTCTTCGGCCAGGACCAAACGGGGCCCCAGCGCCAACACCGCGAACGCGATCGCCCCGGCGGTGTAGAGCAACGGCCATCGATCGCGGCGCCGCCGACCATCCCACAGCCCGATGCAGACCAGCACGAGGGCAAGGAAGCCAGGGAAGTACCCCCCTGCGCCGGACCCTTGTGGCATCCACCCCCGGTGCACGCGAGACCACGAGGAAACGAAGTCGACCGGCGCCAGGGAGGTCTCAACGAGCTCGGCGAGCGGCCGCTCGAAGCCCATCTCCGCCTGTACGGCGCGGTATGGAACGGATACGGGGTACATGATCGCGAGCGTGATCGTGAGGGCAGCGGCAAAAGCCGCCAGCGTTCTGCGTGGGCGGTCACCCCAAGCGCCGCCGAACCATCCCGCCGCGGCGACGAACGAGATCATCAGGCCGGTGTACACCGCCGTGTACCAACTCGACAGCGCTGCATACGCGGCTGCCGCCGCGAGCGCCAGCAAGCGCTTGACCGAGACGCGTTTCATCATCAGGTGTGCGGCAAACAGCGAGAGCGTGACGCCCTGCAGCGAGATGACTTGAAGGTGTGAGAGCGCCGTCCGCTTGCCGGGTACGAACATGCATATCGCCCCGACGACCAGCGCAGCGGCTTCGGCAGAAGGCTCGTCTCCGCGCTCCTCCTCCATCAACGCCCTTCCCCACAGGTATCCCCCCCAGCCGGTCAGCACGATGGCCGCGAACCAGGCCACGTTGTAGGTGACGACGGGATCCCGGCTCACCGCGTACAGCGGAAGCGGGAGCAGCGCCTCGCCGATGAAATGATCGGTGTACGCCAGCGTGCGGAGGTTCGGAAAGAAGATGTTCGCGTCGAACAGGCCCGCCGGCGAGGTGAGCAATCGCTCCGACGTCCAGGCCAGCGCCCAGACGTTGAGCCAGACGTCCTGCCGAACGGCGCGGGCGACCGTGCTGAGGGAATGCTGCAACAGGGGCGCCGTCATGACCGCGGCGGCGACGGTGTAGAACCCCAGGGCAGCAAGGGCCCGGCGGTGCCGTGGCACCGAAAGAAGGTTTCGCAGCACTCCGCGCTCTCACGTCGTCGGCCCGCCACACGCGGGACCACGTGGACATTGTGGTAAAGATACATGCTACCCGTTCGACCTCGGGGGCCGTTCCCGCCGAGCCTGACCGCCGGATCGCCTTATGCGCCTCGCTAGCCGCAGCCTTTCGCCCCTCGCCGCGATTCTCGCCTTGACCACGCTCGCCCCGACGTCGGCCCGACAGGCCCAGGAGCAGGTGAGCCCGCCGGGCGGCCTGGAAACCCTCTACGAAACGGGCTTCCTGCTCGGCGACCGTAACGGTGACGGCCACGTCGACTATGTCGACGCCTGCCTTGCCCTTCCCGACGAGCCTGCCGACGGGGAAGTCGCAGCGGCGGCGAACATCGCCGCGCGATTGGGGTACGAGACCGCCTCGATCGACCTGCCGATCCCGCGCGCCGGCGACGGCGGCTGCGATCGGCCGACCATCGCCATCGGCCGTCGTGGACGCGACGCCGCCCCTCCGTCCCCGCCCGAGCTCGAGCCCGGCGTCGGTGCAGTGTCGCTGATACCCGGAGACGCCCCGGTCATCTGGGTGGACGGGGGCGACGACGCAGGAGTCGGCGCGGCCGCCCTGGCTCTGGCCGCCTATCTTCCCCACCTTGGCGATCCATCCGGAGCGACGTTGAGCGACGTCACCGGAACGGTTCGGACGGTCTTGATAGGCGCCGGCATCGAGCCGGAAGCGGTCACGGTGAGTCGTGTCGAAGTCCACGCCGACACGCCCGGCTTCGAGCGCGCCGACGTCGACATCACGGTGCCCGCAGGGAGCGCCGTGAACGCTGCCGAGGCGCTGCGCGCGGCGGCGGCGACCCCCGACGGAGCCGGAGCGGGCGGAAACACGGCCGACCGAGCCGCGCCCGCCGAGGCCGCCGATCAGCCGGCCGACGCCGCTCAGGCAGACGACCCGAGCGCGCCGGACCAGGCCGCGCAGGAGGACGAGCCGACGCTACGATTCACCGGCCTGCGCTTGCTTCGCCTCGCGGTGATCTCCCCTGCAGATCCTCCGGAGACCGTCTGGGTCCGCAACGATGCCGGCACCCCGAGCGGCGGCGGTCGACGCCCGGGTGGCGGCAACAAGGCCGGGCTCGACCTCTCGAACCTGTACAGCAACGAAGGCTTCTTCAGCGACACGGACGGAAACCTGATCCCCGACCGCGTCGACGTTGTCCTGAGTGCCTACGGTGACCGCGGCGGGCGCACGCTCGACTTGGGGGCACGCCTCGGACTGGAGGCGACGGGCGTGACGATCCCGCTGGCCCTCACCGCCGACGAGCTCGGCGATCCCGGCCGGCAGCCGCCGCTTGTCCTGATCGGCGGTGACCATCCCGTGGTCCGGCAGCTTGTCGAGGCCGAGAAGGTCAACCTGCCGGAGCTCGCGGCCGGTGACGGTTGGATCGGGATCGTCCGCGACGCATTCGAAGAGCGCACGGCCCTTGTCGTGGCCGGCGGCGACGAAGCCGGCCTCGATCGCGCCCTGACGCAGCTCGCCCACACCTTCCCCCACCTCGACGAGCGGGGAAAAGACCGCCCGGTCGTGGAGGACGTGGAGGAAGCGATGTGGCGGGCGATCTCGTCTCGATCGCCGATCGGCCAAGCGGCGACCGCTCTCTACAAGCTGGAGACGCTGGCCGACGACCTGGACGGCCGCGACCTCGAGCGTATCGAGATCTCGGTGCACGTCGAGAAGGCGGACCCCGAGCTCGCAGCTTATCTGCGGAGGCGGGCCGGCGAGCTGTTCACCGCCGACGACATCCTCGTCCACGTCGACAACATCGACGTGCAAAATGCCCGCACCATCATCGACGAGCGCATCGAGGTCCCGTCCGAAGTCGACGAGTTCTGGCGGCTGTTTCGGGGCGAGGTCGTCCCCGCGGTGCAGCGCGGTGAGCCGGTCCGGGTCCGTGCGTTGCTGAGCGAGCCACCGGAGGTACGCAGCGGCATCGCCGCCAGGGCGCGCGCAGAGCTTCTGAACGCGGGAGCGGCGGAATCATCCGAAGTCTCCATACTCTCCGCCTACAAGCAGGGGTACTCCTGGCTCTACGATTCGGTCCGACCCCGCCTGGAAGGCGTCGAGGTCGGCGGCATCCAGATCCGCTTTGCCGAGATCGGCGCCCCCGAGGAGTGGCCCCAGCAAGCCATGTACACGCCGACGCGCTGGCTGCTGGAGATCTTCCCCATCGATGAAGTCCTGGCGCGGGACCTGGACCTCGATCTCGAGCAGGTCACCTTCGAGAAGATGCCGAAGGACGCGCCTGCCTACGAGGTCGTCGTCACGTCGCCCACCGGCGAGGAGATCCTGCGGGAGACCTTCGAGCCCCGCTGGGTACTGCGCGACTATTTCGACCGCTTTCCCGACTACGAGAAGGCGCGCGTCACCACCGGTTGGATCGAAGCTTCCGTCGGAGACGACCCGCCGGTCGTCGATCAACGCATCGTCACCGATCTGGAACGATTCTGGGACCACTTCCAGAGCGACACGTTGATGCGCGTCTACGACCACGTCATGCAGACTGCCGAGGGGAAGCCGGCGGCCTCGGACGCGCCGCACTTCGGCGAGCTGCGGGTCGACGTGTCGCTCAGCGAGCCGGACTATCAAATCGGCGTGGACAAGGAGCAGATCGCCTCGATGGAGGCTCTGCACGAGGAGATCTACTTCGGCACCCTGCACTTCTTCGATGTCCTCGGGCGCCTCGCTCGCGGCCAAGCCCTCAGCTATCCGGGCCGCGTTATTCCCGTGGTCCGGCCGAAGGCGGACGGCGCTGCGGGCAGCGCCCGTATCACCTTCACCGGGTTCGATGCGCCCCACCCGCGCGTCAGCTTGACGTACACGCCGCGCGGCGAGCGGCCGCAGACCATGCGACGCGACTTGCCGGAGGTGGCCATCGATCGTCCGGCCCCCCTCGAGGCCTTCGTGCGCGACGGCACGGAAGGGCTGGTGAAGCTCGGCTTCTATGTCGAAGTCGACTTCGAGCAGGATCGTCGGGACGAGTTCGCCCGCCGCACCAGCACCCGCAGCATCGACGCGCGTATCACCAACGCCGCCCAGACAATCCGGACGGTCGAAAACGCTGCTTCGCTGCACGCTGCCGGCCTCTATCCCCGCGGTCTCGCCTTTCCCGGCCTGGGTGACGTCGAGTTGACGGTCGGCTGGGAGCGTGAGCGCAGCTCGGAAAGCGAAGCCGTCGCCGCCCTTCCGCGCGGCGGCTCGCCCGCTCCCCTTCCCGACATCGCCGCGCGCCTACCCACCGGCGACGCGTGGCGCAGCGCCCCGCTGGTGCAATGGGATACCCCCATGCCGCCCGACGAGGCCTACGAAGTGCTGGCAAAGATGAACACCTTCGCCCAGGCGACCGCGTACCAAGCCGGCAGCAGCTACCTCGGCAAGGAAGTCTGGGCCATCGACCTGATGGCACCGTTCGATGGCTCCCACTGGTCGCAGGCGAAGGCCACGACCCTCAAGCCGACGGTCATCTACTCCGCCCGACAGCACGCCAACGAGGTCAGCTCGACCAGCCACGTGCTGAAGCTCGGTGAAATCCTGCTGACCGGCGACGAATACCCCGACGCCCTCGACAAGGTGAACGTGGTCATCCACCCGATCACCAACCCGGACGGCGCTCAGCTCGCCTACGATCTGCACCAGATCACGCCCGACCACATGTTGCATGCCGGCTACCTCGGCTCGCTCGGCGTCGACGTCACGTCCGGCCAAGGCTCACCCGACCCGATCTACCCGGAGACGAACATCCGCCCGAAGCTCTGGAGCACCTGGTTGCCCGATATCTTCCTGAACCCGCACGGGTACCCGTCGCACGAGTGGGTACAGGTGTTCTCCGAGTACGCCGCCTGGGTGCGAACACGGGCCACCGAGCAGCGCGGCTGGTGGGGAATGCGCGGCTGGTTCATGCCCTCCTTCAGCTACCTCGACGATCCTCGCTACCCGGACCACAAGGACGCCGCCTTCGAGATCCGCGACCGCATCACCGAGAAGATCAACGCGGCGGACAACATCCGGGCGCTCAACGACCGAGCCTACGATCGCTATCGGCGCTACACGTTCGCCTGGGATCCGGACGGCTTCAAGCTCGACTTCACGAACGACGTGCTCATCTACACGCCGATCCTCGGCGGCACCGGCCGCAACGGCACGATGTCCAACCCGCGGGTGACGGTCTGGTCCGGCACCACCGAGGCCCCCGACGAGACCGCCTACGGCGAGTGGCTGGAGCTGGTGGCGACCGGCGGCCTGGAATGGGACAAGGCGTTGCTCGAGTACCTGCTCGAGGGCAACCACGTCATCGAGCGCGACAAGACACCGTTTGCCGGCGGCGTCACCTTCAAGGTCAATCGGCCACGACCCGCCAAGCCGGCCGAGGCCGGGAACGAGGAAGCTGGAGCCGGGCGGCAAGACGAACGCTGAGCGGAGCTCATCGAGACCCATGCGCGTGAAGCAAAGCCACTTCCTTCCCCGGAGTCGCGACGGTTGGATCGCCGTCGTTGCGTTCGTCGGCCTCATGTTGCTGGCCCAGCCGCCCTTCGTGCACGCTGTGGCGGATCGCGTCGAGCCCTGGATCCTCGGCTTGCCGTTTCTCTACGCCTGGCTCCTGGGAGTGTACGTGGCGATGATCGCGGTCCTCCTTTGGGTACAACGGCGGCGTCTCTGAGATGGAAGCCTGGATCGTCGCCACCGCGCTGATCTTTGCCTATCTGCTGGTGACCATCGTCCTCGGCCTGGTGGCGAACCGACGGATGGCCGTCGACCTGGAGGATTTCCTTCTCTATGGAAGACAGGCGGGCTTCGTCGTCCTGTACCTCACGGTCGTTGCCACCTATCACTCCGCCTTCGCCTTCCTCGGATCCGGCGGATTCTTCTACACCCACGGCATCGGGTTCTGGCAGGCCGGAACCTGGACGATCCTCGTCGGCGCCATCACCTATACGCTGGGCAGCCGTATCTGGGCCCTGGGCAAACGCTTCGGCTACGTCACGCCGGCGGATTTGCTTGCCGACTTCTACGAGAGCGAAGCGGTCCGGGTGGTGGTCGCGATCGTGTCGGTGCTGTTCACGATCCTCTACATCCAGGTCCAGGCCCAGGGTCTCGGCTACATCCTTTCGGCGGCGTCCGGGGACCGTATTCCGTTCGAGATCGGCACATTGATCCTGCTGGCCGTGGCCGCCTTCTATCTGGCCGCGGGTGGGCTCCGGGCGGTCTACTGGACCGACGTGGTGCAGGGAATCTGGATGTACGCTGCCGTATGGATCGGCGCTCTGGCTCTCACCTACAAACTCTTCGGCGGGCCGCTGGCCCTGTGGCGGCGGGTCGCCAGCGAGCGCCCGGACCTGCTGGCACTGCCCGGACCGGAGGGATTCTTCACCCCGGGAATCTGGGTCGGGATGACGATCTCACTGTCGTTCGGGATCATTCTTCAGCCGCACATCATGATCCGTTATTACACGGCGACCTCGGGCACGGTGATCAAGTGGCTCGGCGCGACGACCCCGATCTACCTGATGACGCTCTACATCCCGGCTGCCCTGGTCGGCCTCGGCGGCGCCCTGGTCATGCCGGGGCTGGATATCCCCGATCGGGTCTTTCCGTTGATGCTGTTCGAGCACGCCCCGCCGATTCTCACCGGCCTCATCCTGGCGGGCGCCACCGCGGCCGCCATGTCGACGCTCGACTCGATCCTGCACTCGAACATGACGGTGCTGACGCGGGACGTGTACCAGCGGTACATCGCACCCGGGGCGAGCGACCGGCACTACGTCGCCATCGGCCGGGTCATCATCGTCGGCCTGCTCGTCATCGGCTACATCCTTTCGATCCAGACGTACAGCTTCCTGGTAACCCTCGTGGCTCTCTCCGGCTCCGGGGCGCTGCAGCTTCTCCCCGGAGTACTCGGCGTGTGCTTTCCGTCCCGCCGGCCACGAACCGCCACCGGCGTGCTTGCAGGGATCGGGGCCGGTATGGTGGTGCTCTATGTCACGCTCTTCATTGCCCCGAACCCGCTCGGAGTCCACCACAGCCTCTGGGCGCTGGGGGCGAACTTCGCCACCGTGATGGCATTGTCACGATTTACCGACCCGCCCTCGGACGAAACGGTCGAGCGCATTCACGGCGAGTTGGAACGCTTCGTCTACGGAGAGCAGAGTGACTCCGCCGCAGCTCCGGGCACACCCGCCGCGACATGAGCCGACGCACCGTTCACCGGACCACGATCACGGCGGCCTAGGATGAGCACCCTTCTTCTCGGCATCGATACCGGCGGCACGTTCACCGACTTTGTCCTGCTCACCGCTGACGGCCTGCACGTCCACAAGCAGCCCTCGACCCCGGCGGACCCTTCAGAGGCCGTCCGACAGGGGATCTCCGCGCTCACCGCGGGAGAGAAGGCGCGCGTCGTCCACGGCTCCACCGTGGCCACGAATGCGCTCCTCGAGCGCCGCGGGGCCCGCGCCGCGTTGATCACCACGCGCGGCTTCGAAGACGTGCTCGAGATCGGCCGCCAGGCCCGACCCGAGATCTACGACCTGGAAGTCAGCCGGCCGCCCGCGATCGTCCCGCCCGCGCTTCGATTCGGCGTGGGCGAGCGCATCGGCCCCCAGGGCGAGGTCTTGCAAGCCCTGGATGTCGACAGCGTTGCCGACGCCGTCGCTCAGCTGAACGATCTGGGGGCGGAATCCGTCGCGGTGTGTCTGCTGCACGCCTACGCGAACCCGGCGCACGAGGCTGCGATTCGCGCGGCGCTGGAACGCGACTTCGCCGGATTCTTCACCGTCTCTCACGATGTCCTGCCGGAGTTCCGCGAGTACGAACGCTGCTCGACCACCTCTGTCAACGCGTACGTCGGCCCGGTCATGTCCGGTTATCTCGGGCGCCTGGCCGACGATCTCGAGGCCGAGGATGTCCGCATCATGCAATCCAACGGTGGAACGATCTCCATCGACGCGGCGCGCCGGCACGCCGTTCAGACGGTGCTGTCCGGTCCGGCCGGTGGCGCCGTCGGCGGTCACGCCATCGGCCACCTGGCCGGGTTCGATCACGTCATCACGTTCGATATGGGAGGAACCAGCACGGACGTGTGCCTCTGCCCCGGCGAGCTGTCTCGCACCCAGGAGGCGTACATCGGCGATCTGCCCATTCGCCTGCCGGTGATCGATATTCACACGGTGGGTGCCGGCGGCGGCTCCGTCGCGCGTCGCGATGAAGGCGGCGGCTTGCGGGTCGGGCCACTCAGCGCCGGCGCCGAACCGGGCCCGATCGCGTATGACCGGGGTGGCCGGGAGGTCACGGTGACGGACGCGAACCTCTACCTCGGCCGCCTCTCCGCTGATCATTTCCTCGGGGGCGCGCAGCGGCTGGCAGCGGCCGATAGCGCCCGCGGCGTCGAAGCACTGGCCGAGCGTTTCGCCCGGCCACCGGGCGAGATCGCTGCCGGGGTTCTGCGGATCGCGAACGCCACCATGGAGCGGGCTATCCGGGTCATCTCGCTCGAGCGCGGCCACGACCCCCGCGACTTCACCCTGGTCTGTTTCGGCGGCGCCGGCGCGATGCACGCGGCCGACCTCGCCGCCGGCCTGGGTATCCCGCGGGTGTTGGTGCCGCGGGCGGCCGGGACGCTGTCGGCCCTCGGCATGCTCCTGGCCGACTATGTGCGCGACTATTCGCGTACGATCCTTCTGCCGAGCGAAGGGTGCACACAGGACGACCTGATGGGCCCGCTCGAGGACATGGAGGCGCGCGCCCGGGAGGAGTTCGCCGCCGAAGGGGGTGCAAACCTGCACGGCACGGGCGAGACACCCTTGGTCCTCGAGCGTAGCCTCGACGTGCGCTACCGCGGTCAGGGTTACGAGTTGAACGTGCCCTTCGGCGAGGATTTCGTCGCTGCGTTCCACCAGACGCACGAGCGGCGCTATGGCTACGCCGACCCCTCCCGCGAGACCGAGGTGGTGAACGTCCGTCTGCGTGCCGTGGGTGCCGCTCCGCGGGTGGATCTACCGCGCGCCGAGCTGGAACGGAGCGACGCCTCCGCCGCGATCATCGGGCGACAGGCCCTGGTTGCGGACGGCCGAGAGCACGATGCAGCGTTGATCGACCGCGACCTCTTGCGCCCCGGAAACACGTTCGACGGCCCGGCGCTCGTCATCGAGTACAGCACGACCACCGTGGTCCCGCCGGGCTTCGCTGCCCGCGTCGACGAGTGGTTCAACCTGCTTCTCGAACCGGTTTCCGACCCCATGCCCGGTTCGTTACAAGGCACCTCTGCACCGTCGACGGAAGCACCATGAGTACATGGGATCCGGTCTCGCTCGAGGTCTTCCGCAACCTGTTCTACTCGGTAGCGGAGGAAATGGGCGTGACCCTTTGCCGCACGTCGTTTTCTCCCAACATCAAGGAGCGGCGCGACTACTCCTGCGCCGTTTTCGACGGCGATGGGCGCATGGTGGCCCAAGGCGAGCACATGCCGGTCCACCTCGGATCCATGCCGCTGTCGGTCGAAGCGGCGATCGAGCACACCGAGATGCGCCCCGGCGACATGGTGGCGGTCAACGATCCGTTTCGGGGGGGCACGCACCTGCCGGACATCACGCTCGTTCAGCCGGTGTTCCTCGAAGGCCACCGGCGGCCCACGTACTATGTCGCCAACCGGGCGCATCACTCCGACGTCGGCGGCATCACGCCGGGGTCGATGCCGCTCTCGAGCTCCATCTTCCAGGAGGGCATCCGGATACCGCCGGTCCATCTGGTGCGCGGCGGCGACGTCGTGCGGGACGTATTGCAACTCATTCTGACGAACGTTAGGACGCCGCGAGAGCGCGAGGGCGACCTCACCGCGCAGATCGCCTCGAATCGTACCGGTGAACGGAGGCTGATCGCCCTCTCCGGCAAGTACGGCACCGATACCGTGACCGACTACATGGGTTGGCTGCAGGACTACGCCGAACGCATGACGCGCGAGGCCATCCAGCGGATACCGGACGGTACGTACCGCTTCGAGGACCGTATGGACGACGACGGCCTGGGCACGGGGCCGCTACCCCTCGTCGCCACCATTACGGTGTCGGGTGACGAAGCGACGATTGATTTCGACGGGACCCACGCTCAGGTTCCCGGCAGCGTCAACGCCATCTACGCCATCACGTTGTCGGCCGTGATGTACTGCTTTCGCGTCATCGTGCCGTTCTCGGTGCCATCGAACGCCGGGACGATTCGCCCGCTTCAGGTCCTCGCCCCGGAGGGAACCCTGGTCAACGCCCGTCCCCCCGCCGCGGTCGCCGGCGGAAACGTCGAGACGTCGCAGCGAATCGTCGACGTCGTTCTCGGCGCTCTCGCCCAGGCGATTCCGGAGATCATCCCGGCCGCCTCGTACGGGACCATGACCAATCTGACGATCGGCGGCATCGATCCGCGAACCGACGAGCCCTTCGCCTACTACGAGACCACCGCCGGCGGTATGGGTGCCCGGCCGACCGCCGACGGCCTGGACGCCACCCATTGCCACATGACGAACAGTCTCAACACGCCCATCGAGGCGCTCGAGCACGCCTACCCCTACTACGTGCGTGAGTACTCGATCCGGCGCGGCTCGGGCGGCGCCGGGCGCTTCCGCGGTGGCGACGGCATTCGGCGTGAGATCGAGCTCCGGGGCGCCGGCGAGATCACCCTGCTTTCGGACCGCCGCGTCACAACGCCGTACGGCCTGCAGGGAGGCGCCCCGGGTGCTCGGGGACGCAACGTCCTATGCACACCGGATTCGGCCGGCGCCCGGACGGAGCGCGAAGTCCCGGGCAAGGTGAGCGTACGCGTCGAAGCCGGCACCGCCATCCGGATTGAAACGCCCGGAGGCGGCGGCTGGGGCGAGGCCGCCCGCAACGAGACGGACGACGTGCCCGGCGACAGTCCTCCGGATGACCGCGTCGGTCCATGAGCCGGCCGCTCGGCGCGACGAATCGACCCTCGCGCACGCGCGCCGCAGATCCAAACTCAGCCGCTCAAACCTCGGTGGCGGAAAGGCGCGTCATCCGCTGCTTTAGCGAGTCCTCCAGCGATCGCGCCGTCTCTTCGTCGACGCCGTAGAGCGAAAGCCACACGCCGACGCTGTACGGCGGCTCGCCGGGCTCGAGCTCCACGAGCAGCAGCGCACGGTTGAGCTCGTCGCAGCGGCAGGCGAAATGAATCGGTGGAGCGAGCATCGTGACGGCTCCACGCTGCCCGGACCAAAGCCGAACCGGGGCCCCTTCTTCGGCCGGCAGTGAAGTCTCGGCGAGGCCCTCCGGGCCGAAGAGCACCGGCCACGCCTCGTCCTTCGGCAGCGCGATCTTACGGCGATCCCAGACCATCCTCCGCGGTGTACCGCGGTGGTTTTCCAGGTAGTGCTTCAAGTTGTAGAGGAAATAGCGCCAGCCGGAATCGAGCGTGTCGATGTACTCGCTCCAGTCCGCGTCGGCACTGAAGCCGGAATTGACCATGCGCAGCACGGTCCGCCCGCCTCGGGCTTCGATGGTGTACTCGACCGCAACCCGGACCGGGTCGGCCGCGTCGGCCCCTCCCTCGGCGGGCTCGCCCCAGGGCCTTTCGACGTAGACGAGCCGGCGGCCCTCGTCCCAGACCTCGATATCTGCTGTTCCGCGGACGTCGGGGCCCCAATCGATGGTCACCGTACCGCCTTCGCCGGGCTCGATCTCCGCGTTGAGTGGAAACCAGCATTGCAGCTCTTCGGCGCTACTGACGGCCTCCCACACCGCCTCCGGCGGCGCGTCGATCTCGACGGTCAGATCGATGCTTTTCGTCCCCTTCTTCTCGCTCATCGGCGTCTCCGCGCCACAGACTCGACCATCTTGAAGGGCTCTCCACCACGCGTGTGCATCTCGTCCTTGAAGACGATCTCGATGACGAAGGTGTCCGCGTCGGGCCAGCTCAGGACGAAATCGTAGATCTGCGTGCCGTCGAAGATCGCGTCGTAGTCCTCGCCGGCCAGGACTGCCCGTTCGCCCCCCTCATCCGCGGGTCCCCGCGCCGTCACCCAGTACGTGCCGTGCGTGTCCAGTCCCACGAGGGTGTACTCGTCCGAGCGGCGGTCGAAGCCGAGGATCGACATCTGTCCGCCGCCGAAGTCCGTGTCGGTGATGTCCATCTCCTGGACGAGGAAACGGCCCCCGAGGATCGTGTGAGCCTCCATGGTCCCGGTAATGGTCATGGCCTCGGCTCCCGGCTGCGGCCACATCTTCAGCTCGACCTCCCAGGTTCCCGACATGGCGGCCAGGCGTTCGTGCTCCGGGCCGGGCTGCGCCGCCTCCATGTGCCGGCGGGTGAGCTCGCGCAGCTCCTCCGGCGTCGGCTCTTGCGCCAGGGCGGCGCCCGCAGGGACGATCGTTGCGGCGGCGCTCAGCAGCCAGGCGACCGCGCGGAATGTGCAGTTACGATTCATCTCGTTCTTCCTCGCTCTTCGTTTCGGGGTCGGGGGGACAGGCCGGATAGCAACCGAGCGTTAGCCGGAATCGGCGACCACCCGGGCGCTGCTCATCGTGATAGCGAGCCGCCACGCCTGCGATGGAACGGGCGACGTCCTCGGCAAATGCAGCCTGCTGCTGCGGATCGGCGAAACACACCTCGGTTTCGAGTGTCATCGTGGCGATCTTCTTGCCGGACTCGTCGCCCTTGCGGCGCAAGGTGGCGACATCACGAATCGTGCGGGCGGCGCTGGCGACGAGGTAGTCACTGGAGAAGCGGTCGCGCAGCGCCTCCGGGTCGCCGGCGGCGCCGCCGAGCGCCTGCGGCGCGATCACATACACGCGCGCGGTCGCCTGAAGAAGCTGCTCGACGAAGTTCCCGTTGCGGCGTTCCCCGGCTCCCACCAGCAAGCCCTGCTCGCGGAGCAAACGGACGTGGTGGCCAACCCGCTGCCGCGGCAAACCGAGCTCGCGAGCTACCTCGGCGGCAGAACGCGGTTCGGCGAACCGTTCCAGAAGCCGGCTTCGCACGGGATGGAGCATCGCGGAAGCGGTATCGGGGACATCGACGAGCTGTACGTTCGATTCCATGGCTCGAATGTACTCTAGACATTTTTTTCTGTCAAGACAGTTCTGCCTGTCTTTTGGGAACCTAGCGGGCCGTGGCGAGAGTGCAATGGGTCTGGCGAAGGGGAGTTGCGTGTGAGGACAAGGCGGGCCGACGCAGGCGATGCCAAGCGCGGCGCTATCCCCGGCGCTGCGCTTCCCTTGGCTGTCGCAAGACTCTGATTGAGATAGGCTGGCAGCCATGATCGACCGAATGCCCCGCCAGCTCGACCGCAACGAGATTCGCGTCCTCGGCTCGCTGCTCGAGAAACAACAGGCCACACCCGAGTACTACCCCCTGACGCTCAACGCCCTGGTCGCGGCCTGCAATCAGCGGAGCAACCGCTATCCCGTCCTCCGCCTCTCCGAGCGCGACGTCAGCACCGCGCTGCGCCGCCTGGGCGAGGACGGATTGGTGCGACGAGACGACAGCGGCCGCGCTACCCGCTGGAGCCAGCTGCTCGACCGGCGCCTGAGCCTCGGCGCTCCGGCGAAGGCGGCGCTCACCGTTCTGCTCCTGCGCGGCCCCCAGACCGCCGGCGAGGTTCGTGGCCGCACCACCCGCCTACACGCCTTCGAGTCGGCCGCCGACGCCGAGGCGGCCCTGGCGGACCTGGCAGCCCCGCCGGACCCGGTGATCATGCTGCTGGAGCGCGCCCCGGGGCAAAAGGAAGCTCGTTGGGGACACCGCCTGGGGCTCGACGACCCCGAGGGGGACGCCCCGCCGCCTCCACGTCCGTCCCGACCCGTCGAACGAGCATTCGACCCCGACATGATCACGATGCGGCTCGACCGCCTCGAGCACGAGGTCGAGGAGCTCAAGGCGGTCCTGAAGGGCAGGATCGTGGATCAGGAGTAGCGATGTCCCGTCCCGTCTCGATTTCGCCGGGGCACTTGAAGAGCACGATTCGCCGGAAGAGCGGAGGAAGCGATGAACCCTGACCACGTCCGAGACCCCCGACGCCGCGCACCCCTACCCTGCGCCCCAGCCGCGCTGGGAATACTGCTTCTGCTCGTACCGCCTCTTCTTCCCGCGGCTGGCGCCGGCGTGATCGCCGACGCTGCCGCCGAAGCACAGACAACCGGGACCCCGCTTTTCAACGGGCGCGATCTGACCGGCTGGAAGATCCATGGAACCGAGCTCTGGTACGCCGAGAACGGCGAGCTGGTCTGCGAGAGCGGGCCTGACGCGGAATACGGATACCTGGCAACGGAAAAGACATACAAGAACTTCGACCTGACCCTCGAGTTCAAACAGGAGGCGGACGGAAACAGCGGTGTCTTCTTCCGCTCCTCGCTCGACGGTACGCGCATCACGGGGTGGCAGGTGGAGGTCGCCCCTCCCGGCGACAACAGCGGCGGGATCTACGAGTCGTACGGTCGGGGTTGGTTGATTCAGCCCGCCGACGGCCTCCCCGACGTGAACATGGGCGCCTGGAACACACTGCGTGTGCGGGTCGAGGGCGACCGCGTCACCTCATGGCTCAACGGCACGCAGATGATCGACCTGCGCGACGCGGAAATCGGTATCGCCGATGGCGTCATCGCCCTGCAGATCCACTCGGGCGGCGGCATCAAGGTGAGGTGGCGGAACCTGATGATCCGGGAGCTCGATTGAGACACCTGCCGGCTCACTCGCTACCCGAGGAGACGGCGCGCACACCCATCGCCGAGCGTCTTCCCCATCCGCGACTCGATGCGTGACCCGGGGAGCGCATCGACCGCAGCAGCCCACGACCTGGTGGTTTGCGGCGACCTCGCCCTCCCCGACGGCACACTGTTGGAGGCCGGATACCTCGGCGTTCATGAGGGTGTGATCCGGGAGATCTCGACGGGACCGCTCGAAGGAACGCGACGTCTCGATGCCACGGGCCACTTGATCCTCCCGGGATTCATCGATGCCCACGTGCACACCCGTTCGTCCCTCGCCGAAGGGATCGCCGTGACGACCCGTGCCGCCGCCGCCGGAGGAACGACGACGATCATCGACATGCCCTTCGACAAGCCGGCTCGTCCGGTCGACTCGGTGCAGCGTCTGACGCAGAAGATCGAGGATGTCGAGGCCGAAGCGATGATCGACGTCGGACTGTACGCGACGTTTCCTCCGGCGGGCGATCTCGGCATCATCGAGGAGATGGCGGCAGCGGGAGCCGCGGGCTTCAAGGTGTCGACGATCGAAGTCGACCCGGTGCGGTTTCCCCGCATTCCGGACGGTCGCCTGTATGAGGCCTTCCAGGAGATCGCGCGCACCGGCCGGCCCGTCGCGGCGCACCAGGAGAACCAGGAAATCGTCTTCGACCAGGCCGCCGCCTTTCGCACCCGGGGTGCCACCGCCCCGATCGACCACGCCTTGAGCCGCCCCCCGGTGGCAGAGGCAGAAGCGGCCGGCCGGCTGCTGGAGCTCGCCTACTGGACGGGTGCACACCTGCACATGGTGCACGGCACGCTGCCGCGAACGTTCGACCTGATTGCGACGCACCGTTCGCTCGGTGTGCACGCTACCGGGGAGACGTGCCTGCAGTACTTGCTGCTGACGATGGAAGCGCTGCGGGAACAAGGTGGCAGGGCCAAGTGCAATCCGCCGCTGCGAGCCGTGGAGCACGTCGACGGGCTTTGGCGACAGCTTCGAGAGGGGGCCATCGACATCGTCACGTCGGATCATTCGCCCTACCCGCTGGACCTCAAAGAGATCGACGACATCTTCGAGGTGAACGCCGGGCTTCCGGGCGTCGAGACTCTCGGGACGTTGCTGTACAGCGAAGGCGTGGCTACCGGTCGCATCGAGCTGCAGCAGTTCCTGCAGCTCGTGGCATCCGGCCCGGCGGCCGTATTCGCGCTTCCTCGCAAGGGGCGTCTCGAGGTCGGGGCCGACGCGGATTTCGTCGTCTTCGATCGCGACGCCCGCTGGATCCTCGAAGAAGGCACACTCCATCACCCCGTCGGCTGGAGCCCGTATGATGGTCGGGAAGTTCGTGGGCGTGTCCTGCAGACGTGGCTGGCCGGCCGCCGCGTGTACGCGGAGGGGACGTTCGACGTCGATCCCGGCAACGGCCGTTTTTTGGCGCCCGCACAAGACCCGGAAAACGTATGAACCTTCAGGGTGTTCTTCCGATCCTGCCCACTCCCTTTCGCGACGACGGAACGGTCGACGAGAAGAGCCTGCGCCGGCTGATCGATTTCGAGCTCGAGGTGGGGGTTCATGGCGTCAGCATTCTCGGATTCATGGGGGAGTCGCACCGGCTGTCGACCCGCGAGCGTCGGGACATCGTGTCGGCCGTCGTCGGCCAGGCCGAGGGCGCCTTTCCCACCTGGGTCGGGGTCCTGGCGTTCGGCGCCGCCGGAGCTATCGAGCAGGCCTTCGAAGCGCAGGAGCAAGGCGCCGCCGGCGTCTTCGTTGCCCCCATCGCGGTGCAGAACGACGCCGTGATTTTCGATTATTACGCCGCGGTTGCCGAGGCCCTCGAAATCCCGGTGGCCATCCACGACTTCCCCGAATCGTTCGGTACGACGCTGTCGGCCGACCTGATCGCCCGTATGGCGCGGGAGATCCAGGGGCTCGACTACATCAAGCTCGAGGAGCCGCCGGTGCTCTCGAAGCTGAGTCGGATCAAGGAGCTTGCGCCCGATCAGATCGGCGTCTTCGGTGGGCTCGGCGGTCTCTATTTCCTCGAGGAGCTCGAGCGCGGCGCGAACGGAATCATGACCGGCTTCGCGTTTCCGGAAGTCCTCCTCGCCGTCTACGAGGCATTTCGCTCCGGTGACACGGCCGGCGCCGCGGCCATCTTCGACCGCTACGTCCCGCTGATCCGCTACGAGTTCCAGCCCAAGATCGGCCTCGCCTACCGGAAGTTCGTCTACCGAGCGCGCGGCATTCTCGACTCGACCTACATTCGCCCACCCGGGATGCAGATCGACGAGCGAACCAAGTCCGAGCTCACCGCGATCGTCGAGCGTGTCGGCCTGAGCCTGCAAGCCACCGGGGTGCAGCAGGTCGCGTAGCGGGTGCCGAACCCGCCACACGCCAAGAGCTCTCCAGACCAGGTGCTTGCCAGACCAGGTGCCTTCCAGACCCGAGACCTACCAGCGCAGCAAGGGCAGCAGCTTCTCGTTGCCCGCGACGTCCAGGAAGGTGTCCCACTCCAGGTAGTACCCCTCCGGGTCGTAGCCGACGAAGACCCGCACCCGACCGCTTTCGTCTCCCACTTCCTCGCTGCGGAAGACGAAATGGTCGACGTCCTTCATCGTATCGAACCAGGCGTCCACATCGTCGACGAAGAAAGAGACCGTCACACCTTTCTCTTCGGTCGCCCGGTGCAACCCGCGCTCCTCGTCGACGATGCCGATCAGCCCCGACGGTGAGCTCAGGTAACCCCAGGCCCAGCCCTGATCGACGATCGGCCCGGAACCGATCAACTCTGTGTAGAACCGATTCGCCGCCGCAGTATCACGGTAGTAGAGCCATTGAACCGTCGCACGGACGCCGAGCTCCGCCGGCCTCCCGACCGGCGAATCCGGGTCCGGATACACAGGTTCCAGACGCTCCAGGGCCGGTAGCAGATCGACGTTCTCGGCGTGCGGCTCGAAGCGCTCGAACTCGAGCAAGTAGCCCTCGGGGTCGATCGCGACGAAGCCGACGTGCGGTCGTCCCGACGAGGGGCGGAACTCCGAGCGCATCGGCACGCCGGCGTCCCGCAGGTACGCGTACCACCCCTCTACCTCGTCGGTCACCAGCGCCAGCGTCGCCGTCTTGGGCTCGTCGGCAGAGTGCATGCCGCGCTCGGCATCGACCAGGGTCAGGAACGACGTCGAGGCGACCTGCATGATCTTGGCGAAGCCGTAGTCCGCCACCGTGTCCAGCCCGAGCACGTCGGCATAGAACTTCCACGCGGCGTCGACGTCGGCGTAGTAGTAGAAGGCGTTGTTGGCGACGATCGACGGGCGCATTCGATCCTCCTGCGGCACGGCCTGCAGCGCGGGCGAATGCGCCGCGCTCGAGCCGGCCGAAGCAACGGCACCGCAGGCGGCAAGAAGCAAAACGATCGATCGTTTCCGTCGCTGTCTCACAGGCAAGCTCCTGCTCTCAGTGTCTTGTCGCTCTCCCGCCTTCACGTCGCCGAGTATCCTCCCAGATCGCCCGGCACGATCACGACACGGGCGCAAGCCGTTCTCGTAGTGCCCGCCTCATCCTGGCATTGCGCGCCGCAACTTGCGAGCGGCCGCGGTCGATCGCCGCTCGGCCGCCGACTACGACGCGGCGGGGGAAAACTTCCCCGAACGGCCGTTGATCAGGATCCGCATGGTGCGGGTGTGATCCGGAGTGGTACCGCAGCAGCCGCCGATGATGCGGGCGCCGGCGTCCAACCAAGCGGCCGCGTGCAGCCCGTAGGCCTTCGGATCGATGCTGTCGGTATTGACCCAACCGCCCTCTTCATCGGCGTGGCCGACGTTTCCGTAGCCCCCCGTAGGAAGGTCGACGGCCTCCGCGATCCGTTGCAGCGCCTGCACCAGATCCGGCGCCGGAGCACAGTTCACCAGAACGCCGTCCACGCCGAGACCGGCCAGCGAAGCTGCGACCCGGCCCGGATTCTCGCCCGAGAGCATCCTGCCCGACGCGTTGCACACCAGGCTCACGAGAACCGGCAAGCCCGTCGCCTTGGCGGCCCGCGCCGCCGCCGCCGCTTCTCGTGCCGTGTTCATGGTTTCCACCAAGAGGAGGTCGACCCCGGCCGCCGCCAACGTCTCGGCCATCTCTCCATGTTCCGCGTCGAGGGCCGCCGCCTCGGGAACGAGGTCCGGCTGGTAGCAGTCTTCGAGCGGCGCCATCGAGCCGGCGACGAATGCGACCTCACCGGAGGTGGCAACCGCTGCCCGCGCCAGATGAACCGCCGCTTCGGTGAGCTCGGCGGAGGTCTCCCCTACCCCCGTCTTCGCCAACGTCCGGCGCTGTGTCCGGAAGGTGTTCGTCGTGATGATCTCGGCCCCCGCCGCGGCGTAGGCGCGGTGTACATCCAGTAGCGTGGAAGGGGCCTCGATCAAGGCCCGCGCCGACCACAGGGGCATCGACACGTCGACCCCGCGGCGATCGAGCTCGCTACCGAGACCACCATCGAGCAGTATCGGCGGGCCGCTCACCAGGCGATCGCGAAAATCGGGTGCGTCGTCCTCTTCCGCCGTCATGCCTCGAGCGCCACGTCGACGCGCGTGTCGTTGAAACAGGCGCCACCGGCAACGTCGGTAAGGGAGTCGGGTACCAGCACGTTCGCCGTGTTGCCGCTAAGGGTGTTGTGATCCCACGTCCCCTTTGGAATACAGGCAACGCCCGGACGCATCTCGTCGTTCAGCCGCGCCGTGCATCGAACCTCGCCGCGCTGGTTGAAGACGCGCACGTGCGCCCCCTCGTGGATCGATCGGGCCGCCGCGTCGTCCGGGTGCAGCTCGATCGGAACGATCTCGCGACGAAGCTGACCGAACGTCGAACTGACCGTGCGCTTGGACGCCGGGGAAATCAGCGCCAGCGGATAGTCGGACGCGGGTTCGCCCTGGTAGTGATAGAGGCCGCCGCGAGACACCGCCTCCTCGTCGAGCGCCCCCGGAACCAAGTGGACCTTCCCGTCTTCCGTTCTCGGAAACACGTCGACGAACTGCACCGGACGGTCGCCGAAGTCCGGGAGCACGACGTCGCCCCGGTCGAGCGCCGCGTCGCCGCCGTTGTCTCCGTAGCTGGCACGAAGGATCGCATCGGCCACCTCGGTTTCGCTTACCGGGTCGCCCGGTCGATCCAGGCCGGCACGCTCGCACAGTGCGGCAAACACTTCCCGGTTGCTGCGGGACTCGCCGACCGGATCGATCACGGCCGTGCTCCGTTGAAGCACGTAGGCGCCATAGCCGTTGCCCAGCTCTCCGTGCTCCAGGAGCGTCGTCGCCGGCAGCACCACGTCGGCATACCGGGCCGTGTCGGTCATCACCTGGTCGAACACGACGGTGAAGAGGTCTTCCCTCTCGAGGCCGGCGCGGACCTTGCTCTGCGCCGGCAGGGTCGCCAACGGGTTGCAGTTGTAGACGAACAGGGCCCGGACCGGCGGGTCGGCGCGCAACAGCGCCTCTCCGGTTCGGTTCATGTTGATGACGCGTGTATCCTGCTCCGACGTTGCCGCCGCGGCCGTGGCGTCGACCTTCCAGGCGCCGGTGTTGCTCATCGTATAGCCGCCGGCACGAATCCCGAACTTGCCGGCGACGGCCGGCAACGCCAGGACGGCGGCAATGGCCGAGCCGCCGTTGCGATTGCGCTCCGTTCCCCATCCGCAGCGCAAGGCCGCGGGATCGGTCTCGGCGTAGCGCTCCGCCAGCTCGGCGATCTTCCCCGCCTCGACGCCGGAAACCTCCGCAGCGCCGTCGAAATCCCAAAGCGCCGCACGCCGGCGAAGCTCTTCGACCCCGGTGGCGCACTCGGCGAGGAACTCCGTGTCCGCCCGGCCCGTGGCGAAGAACCAGTTGATGATGCTGAGCGCGACCGGCAAATCGGTACCCGGGCGCACCGGCAGGTGAAGGTCCGCGACCCGGGCCAGCGGCGTCCGCCTGGGGTCGACGACGGCAAGCCATGCCCCGCGCCGCTGTGCTTCCTGTAGCGCCGGCATGATGTGGATCCCGCTGACTGCCGGGTTCGCTCCCCAGACCAGAATCCCGGCGGCGTGGGCGTAGTCGGAAAGCGCGATGCCCGGCATCTTTCCGTACAAGCCGATCGCTGCCGCCGTGCTAGGGGCAGCGCAGACGGTACGGGCCAAGCGCGACGCCCCGAGGCGGCGAAAGAAGCGCGCATCGATGTTGTCCTGCGAGAGCAAACCGTTCGAGCCGCCGTAGGAGACGGGCAAGATAGCCTCGCCACCGTAGGTGTCGCGCACCTCGCCGAAGCGCTCGACGATCAGGTCCAGCGCATCATCCCAGCTGACGGGTTCGAACTCGCCGGTGCCCTTGGCGCCACGCCGCCGCAGCGGTTGGCGCAGCCGCGCCTCCCCGTAGACGTGCTCGACCAGCTGCGAGCGCACCTTGCCGCAGATGTATCCCTCGGTGAGCGGATTAGCCGTACCGCCGTCGATGCCGACCAGGCGCCCGTTCTCCACCTCGGCTTCGAGGCTGCAGGCATCGGGACAGTCGAGAACGCAGATACTTCTCCGGATTTCGCCCATGCGTGTCCACCGATCCCTCTGGCTGGCCGCGAAGAACGGGCCGGGTCAGCGCCCCGGGGCCACCGGACGGCCCTCGACCAGCCGCCAGACGACCTGCCGCCCCTCGCGATCGCGAGCAACAATGCCGTCGAGGGTATCACCCGGGCGCAGGTGCGGACCGCCCGCCGCCGACAACGTGTCGGTGGCCGGAATGACGAACAGACCGGATGCGTCGAGCACGTCCAGCGACTCCATCCCCTCCAGGTCGCCGACTTCCCCGACCACCCCACCGGTACGATCGAGCGGGTCGGCGAAGCGCACGCTGAGATCCGCGCGTATCGGCTCACGCCCCGGGAGAACGATGCTGCCGCCGACGATCAGCAGGTCGATGACGGAGCGGCCGTTTGGCGGCAGCCCGGCGTAGGCGTCCTGCGAAACCTCTTTCCAGGTGCCGGTGGCGATGGCGTCGAGCGCCGCCAGGATGGCAACGAAGTTGGCTCGCCGGGGCCGTTCCTTGTCCGGATCCGCCGTGCTGCCGCCGGATTCGATCAACACGGTCGCGGTGCCCCACTGCGTCATCAGATCGCCGAACGCGCGCGGGTTGAAGGTCTCGCTGTATCGAGCAATCGCGTCACCGACTACGGGTCGCAGCGAATGCACGATGAGCGCGGCCAGGTGTTTGGCGTTCTGGTTCGCAGGGCTCGTCTCACCATCGCCCGGCGGCGGGGCGAGCAGGGCGATCTCCACACCCTCGTCGCTCCGCCCGCGACGCGTGCGAATATTCTGGTCGTGCAAGTTGAAGCCCCATTCGGCGTCGATCGCGTCGCGCACCGCCTTCAGAGCAAGCCCTTCGGGCGTGGCCAGAACCCTCGCATCGCGGTTGATGTCGATGCCGACGGCATTGTGCCGGACGAATCTCCCGGCGCCGTCGGGATTCAATACAGGAACGAACGTCACCGCCAGCTGACTCTCGATACGTCGGACCCGTGCGTCCGCCGGGTTGCGTAGCAGATAGTCGAAGACGTCGAGAAGAGCTCGGCTGGCGGTCGACTCGTCACCATGCATTTGCGACCAGAGCAGCACCGTCGTCGACCCGTCGCCGAAGTCGATACGACGAAGCGGGCGTCCCTCGATGCTTGAACCGATCCGGGTGACGCGAAACCGTTCCGGAGAGGTATCCAGCAGCCGGGAGGCGATCTCCCAGTAATCCTCCGGTTGGAACTGACGCCGGTCCAGCCCGGCGACGCGGTGGGCCGCGTGCGCCGCTTCGATCTCGGCTGCGCCGGTGTCGGGTGCTTCCGGGCTCGCCACGGGAGGCGGTGCCGAGGCGCACGCCGTTGCCATGACGATCAGCGCCAGGAGGGCGAGCCGCTCGAAAACGCGGCGGACGTAGGGTGCCGCCATAAGCCGTATCACGTGCCGGGAACGCCGGGCGACGTCATGTGCATGGGATCGAGAAGCTCCGCCAGCTCTTCCTCGGAGACCAGGCCCTGGTCGCGCACCACTTCGCGCACCGTCCGGCCCGACTGATGGGCCTCCTTGGCCACCGCCGCCGCCTTGTCGTAGCCGATCACGGGCGCTAGCGAGGTGACCATCGCCATCGACTTCTCGATCATCGACGCCGTGCGCTCCTCGTCGATCTCGAGTCCACGGACACAACGATCGGCGAAGTTCCGCGACGCGTTGGCCAGAATCTCGATCGATTCAAGCAAGTTGGAGGCCATCAGCGGCATCATGACGTTGAGCTCGAAGTTCCCCCATTGCCCGCCCAACGTCACGGCCTGATCGTTGGCGATGACCTGTGCGCACACCATGATCGCCGACTCCGCGATCACCGGGTTCACCTTGCCCGGCATGATCGACGAGCCCGGCTGCACCGCCGGCAGGATCAGCTCGCCGATTCCACAGCGCGGACCGGAGCCGAGCCAGCGAATGTCGTTGGCGACCTTCATCAAGCTGACCGCCACCGTCTTGAGCTGGCCACTCGCCTCGACCAGGCTGTCCTGCGCCCCTTGCGCCTCGAAATGGTTCGAAGCCTCACGATAGTCGAGGCCTGTCATCTCGTTGACCTTCTTGATGACACCGGAAGCCATGTCGGGGTGCATGTTGAGGCCGGTACCTACGGCGGTGCCGCCGAGCGCGAGCTCCGAGACCGCGTCGCGGCAGTCGGCGGCCCGCCGGACGGCCAACTCGATCTGCCGCGCGTATCCGGAAAACTCCTGCCCGAAGCGCAGCGGCGTGGCGTCCTGCAGGTGGGTCCGACCGATTTTCACCACGCTGTCGAAGGCTTCCGCCTTCTCATCCAGCGCTGCGCGAAGCTCGCGCAAGGCCGGCAAGAGGTCCTTCTCGATTCCCTGCAGCACGGCAATGTGAATCGCCGTCGGAATGACGTCGTTGGACGACTGCCCCATGTTGACGTGGTCGTTCGGGTGGACCAGCTTGCTGCCGACCTCACCGCCGAGAATTTCTGTGGCGCGATTGGCGATGACCTCGTTGGTGTTCATGTTGCTCGAGGTGCCGGATCCCGTCTGATAGATGTCGACGACGAAATGTTCGTCGAGCGCGCCCTCGATCACCTCGTCGGCTGCCGCGCAAATGGCGTCGCAGACGTCGTCGTCCAGTAGGCCGAGCTCATGGTTCACCTCGGCTGCGGCGCGCTTGACCATCCCGATCGCGGCAATGAAGCTGCGCGGAAAACGACGGTCGCTGATGGGGAAATTCTCTACCGCTCGTTGGGTTTGTGCCCCGTAGTAGGCCTTCGCCGGGACCTGCATCTCCCCCATGGAGTCCCGCTCTGTGCGATAGGCGTCGGATTCGCTCATCAGAAAGCTCCGCGTGAGAGGGGCGTGTCTGCCCCGGGCCGGCAAGGCGTCCTGGCCGCCGGCCATGGTCTACGGAAGGTGCCGAAACCTCCTTCAGAGGGTACACCCGTCCGGCGTTCGGCGGTTCCCGCCCCAGGACGAACGTCCGCGCCGGCGGCACCGCCTCGCCGGCTTCGGCACCGTTCGGAGGTCGGCCTCCCGACGCTCGCGTCCGTCGGAGATCGGCTACTCGGCGGTATCCCCGGCCCCTTCGGCTTCCGCCGCGCTCTCTTCCGCGGGATCCTGGCTGCCGTGGTGCACGAGCTCCTGGTCGGAAAGCACGTCGTCGTCCACGACCCGGCCGTCGAAGAGGTTGACGGTGCGGTCGGCGTAGCCGGCCCAGCGGGGATCGTGCGTCACCATGCAGATGGTCGCGCCCTCGTTGTGCAGCTCGCCCATCAGGTTCATCACCGCTTCGGCGTTGCCCGAGTCCAGGTTACCCGTGGGCTCGTCCGCCAGCAGGATCGACGGCGATCCGGTGACCGCCCGGGCCACCGCGACGCGCTGCTGCTGACCGCCCGAGAGCTGGCTCGGGTAGTGCTTCATCCGGTGCGACATGCCGACGCGCTCGAGGGCCGCCTCGACCCGCTCGCGCCGCTCCGCTTTCGCCATACCGCGATAGGTCAACGGCAGCTCGACGTTTTCGTACACCGTCAGGTCGCCGATCAGGTTGAAGCTCTGGAAGATGAAGCCGATCTCCCGGTTGCGCACCCGAGCTCGCTCCGACGCCGACAGGCTCTCGACCGGGTGCTCGTTCAGGATGTAGGTGCCGCCCGATGGGGTATCCAGCAGCCCGAGCAACGACAGGAGCGTCGTTTTACCCGAGCCCGACGGCCCGGCGATCGAGACGAACTCGCCCGGCTGGATGTTCATGTTGATGTCCGAGAGGGCGTGGGTTTCCACTTCCTCGGTGTAGAAGATCTTCGTGACCCCGTCCAGCTTGATCAACGAGCTGCTCGCATCCGCCATGACCTGCTCTCCTTTCCTCAACGCAGCCGAACCCGATCGACGGAATCCCAACGGGACATGTCCGACAGGATCACCTCGTCGCCCTCGTTCAGTCCCTGGACCACCTCGATCAGGTTGACCGAGCCCAGACCGAGCATGACCGTGGTCCGCACCGCATACTCTCCCTCGTCGACCACCTTGAACAACCCCACCTGGCTATTTGATTGCCCGTACGCCGGCTTGCCGACGTAGAGCACGTCGGGCAGCCGTTGAATCTCGATCGTCCCGTCGACCGACAACTGCGGACGCGCACCCGCGGGGAGCTTATCGACCAGGAGCTTGACGTCGACGGTCACCGTGCCCTGGGAAGCCGACGGATCGATGCGGGTAACTTCTCCGGGGATCGTCGACGTGCGGATATCGACCACGGCGCTCTGACCCACCACGATGTCCTTTGCCTGGGTTTCCGGAATACGAAGCTCCGCCTTCAGCTTTTCCGGCTGCACGACGCGGGCCAGCACCATTCCGGGCGCGACCGACTGCCCCACCTCCATCGGCATCTCCTGCAGGACTCCGGGTATCCCGGCAACCACATCGAGGTCACGCAGGTCGCGGGCCGCCAGCTGATTACGGGCTTCCCGCTGCCGCAGATTCGACCGAGCGACGTCCAACTGGGCGTCTACGGAGCCCTCGAAGATGCTCAGGCTCTCCTGCTCGATGCGTTGGCGCTCCTCGAGTTCCTCCGCGCGGTTCTTCGAGATCAACATCGTGCGCTCGGAGGCCAGCCCTTCCTCGAACAACTCGAGATCCCGGCGGTATTGGATCCGGGCGGTCTGGTAGTCCGCCTGCACCGCCGCCGCCTGCGAACGGCGCTGCAGCCTGTTGGTCTCCAGGCGGAGCTCCAGGTCGCGAAAATTGGAGCGTTCGACGGCCAGGTCCCACTCGGCCGTCTGCGCCGCGAGCTCGAGATCGGGATTGCTGAGCCGCAGAACGACGGTGTCCACCTCGACGGGGGCGCCGGGCAGCAGCACGATCTCCTCGACCCGTCCGGCCGAGCGCGCCGCCACAGCGCGGATCTCCTCGGGCACCAGGGTCCCGGCGCCACGGCGTTCGAGCAGCAGCTCGCCGCGGTGGACGGTGTCCATCCACAGCGTCGCCGAATCGACCGTGGGAGCCGCCCGCTCGAGTCGGGACAGAGCGACGGTCACCGACACCAGGGCGATGACCCCGACGACCCCGTACAGGACGCGCTTCCGGTTACGTCCGGACGTATCCCGTTTGATATCCATAAAGCAACCTCCGCGTACAGTTTCCGCTGCCCCTCCAAGGCCTGCAAGTGCCGTGCCTACAGGAAGCCCTCCGAATCGATGAACCGCTGGCGCGGACGCGCGGCCCCGGATACCGCTCAGAAGGCGTCCGGGCCCTCCCTGTGCTACGTTTCCCTGCAGGATCGTTCTACGACACGAAACCCCCTACCGCGGCAGGATCATGGGTGAAATCCTCGTTTCCGACCTGATGACAACACCGGTGCACACGATTACACCCGACCGCAGTCTGTCGGCGCTGGCGGAGCTTTTCGACCGGCACGATGTGCGCCACGTCCCGGTCGTCGATGCGGACGGCGACCTGATCGGCCTGGTCTCCGATCGCGACTTGTTGCGCAACGTCCTGACCGATCAGGCCGACGTGCCGCTGAGCGTGCGCGAGTCGGCAATGCACGGGACGCCGATCGAGAGCGTCATGACCGTCGAGGTCGTCACCCTCGAGCCGAACGAGACGGCGGGGCGCGCCGCGCGCCTGTTGCTCGAAAACAAGTTCGGATGTATCCCGGTGACGGAAGGGACGCACCTGGTCGGGATCATCACCCAGTCCGACTTCCTCCAGTCCTTCATCGACGACGCCGGTTGAGCCGGCCGCCGGGCTGATCGCCGAGCCCGGCCAGGGAAGGCCACACCCGTGAAGCTATACCAGGTCGACGCCTTTACGGACGAGCGCTTCAAAGGAAACCCGGCGGCGGTGTGCGTGCTTGAAGACGCCCGAGAAGATGCCTGGATGCAGGCGCTGGCGGGCGAGATGAACCTCTCTGAGACCGCCTTTCTCCGCCGCGATGGCAAGAGCTACGGGCTCCGCTGGTTCACGCCGGCAACCGAGGTCGACCTCTGTGGTCACGCCACCCTCGCCAGCGCCCACATCCTCTGGGAAGCAGGCGAGGCCGACCCTGACAAGCCCATCGCCTTCGACACCCGGAGCGGCGAGCTCTCCGCCGTTCGGCGCGACGCGTGGATCGACCTGGACTTCCCGGCGACACCCGCCGAAGAAGGCAAATGCAACATCGATCTGCAGCGCGCCATCGGAGCGACACCGACCTTCGTGGGACGGAGCACCTTCGACTACATCGTCGAGTTGCCCACCGAACAGGTCCTTCGGGAGATCAAACCCGACTATTCGATCATCGAGCGCGCCACGGCGCGCGGGCTGATCGTCACGGCCCATTCGGCGAGCGACGAGTACGACTTCGTGTCGCGATTCTTCGCGCCGCAATCCGGCGTTCCCGAGGATCCGGTTACCGGCTCGTCGCACTGCTGCCTGGGCCCCTACTGGAGCCGCCGCCTGGGAAAGCAGGAGCTCGTCGGCTATCAAGCCAGCGAGCGCGGCGGGACCGTCCGGGTACGAATCGATGGCGATCGGGTGGTGTTGGGCGGCCAGGCGATCACCGTCTTCGCCGCCGAGTTGACCTGACGATCAGGCTCCGGACGCCGCCTCGAGGATGCGGACGCCGTCCTCGCCGGCCACCACGGCACGGCTTGCCATGCCGAGGAAAAACCCCTGCGCCACGACTCCGGGGATGCAATCGACGGCACGGGCCATCCCTTCGGCGTCGGCAATACCCGCGGGGAAGCCACAATCGAGGATCCAGTTGCCCTGGTCGGTTTCGAACGGACCTTCCGCGGCCCGGCGCAGCTTCGGCTCGGCTCCCAGATCGCGCAACGCCTTTTCGACCACTTTCGATCCGAAAGGAATGACCTCCACCGGAAGTGGAGCCAGCTGCCCCAATCGATCGACAAGCTTGGAGTCGTCCGCCACGATGATCAGCTCTCGGCTGGCGGAAGCGACGATCTTCTCGCGGGTCAACGCGCCGCCCAGCCCCTTGATCAGGTCGAGCTCGGGCGTCACCTCGTCGGCGCCATCGACCGTGAGGTCGATCTCCGGATGGGTGTCCAGGTCGGAAAGAGGGATGCCCCACCCGCGGGCCTGCTTCTCGGTTGCCAGCGACGTCGGAATCGCGATCAGGTCGCTCAGCGCACCGGTTCGCAGCATCTCGCCGACGACATCGACGAACTGGGCCGCGGTGGATCCGGTACCCAGCCCCAGTACGCGCACGCCGCCGAGAAAAAGAGCGGCTTTCTCGGCCGCCAGACGCTTGAGCTCTTCACCGGATCGGGCCATGTCGCGGCTAGCCTAGCAGGCGCGGCGGAAGGCGGCGATACGCTGAAGAGTGCTCCCGGCTGTCCGGTTTCGCGACAGGCCCTTCCCACAAGCGAACACCGCTGTAATCGCCTGGCCCGATTAGTCGCGCAGAATGGCCGTCTGGGCGGTTTGAGGCCACCACCCGGTTTGGCACGGGCCTTGCTTTATAACCGGGCAAGAGGCGATCAGCGGCGCGCCAGTCCTGTCCCTATGGTGGACTAAACTGGGGAGCGGCCTGGGGCTGAGGCTGGCGCACCCCTGATCGCCTCTCTTTCTTTGCGTCGAGACGGGCAGCCGCGGCGCCGCGTATCCTCGAAAGGTCGTTCGGCACCGGTGCTATCATGGCCGCCAACGACCCCACGACAAACACCGGACGCCTGCCGATGATCAGAGTTCGAAACCTCGACAAGTTCTACGAAACCGGATACGGCCGTACGTACGTACTGCGCCGCATCAACGTCGACGTCGGACAGGGCGAGTTCGTCACCATCATGGGGCCGTCCGGCGCCGGGAAAACGACCCTCCTGAGCATTCTGGGGATGCTCGACGGCGTCTGGACGGGCGAGTACTACTTCTACGACCACCCCGTCCACGACATGAAGCCGAAGCACCGGAACGAGCTCAACAAGCAGTACATCGGCTTCGTCTTCCAGAGCTTTCACCTGCTCGACAGCTTGACCGTCTACGAGAACCTCGAAATCCCGCTCTCGTATCGCAACGTGCGGCGGAAGGAGCGCCAGAGTCTCGTCGCCGACGTTCTCGACCGCTTTCAAATCGTCGGCAAGAAAGACCTCTATCCGAGTCAGCTCTCCGGCGGTCAGCAGCAGCTCGTTGCCGTGGCACGCGCCGTCATCGGTGATCCGAAGCTCATCCTGGCCGACGAGCCCACCGGCAACCTGCACTCTTCGCAGGGCGAAGAAGTCATGTCCTTGCTGAAGGGCTTGAACGAGCAGGGCACCACGATCATCCAGGTCACGCACAACGAGAAGTACGCCGAGTACGGTAATCGCATCATCAACCTGCTCGACGGTTGGGTCGTCGAGGCCGACGAGCTCCCCGCCGCGGCCTCGGCCGAAGCGGACGCCACCGGCGCCTGACAGGCAACGGTCCTCCATGGCCTCCGCTCCCACGGTCACCGTGAACCTCGAATGGGATGCCGACCTTCGCTTCACCGGATCCGTGGGCGCCACACCCCTGACGATCGACGGTGACGGCGCCGAATCCCTGTCCCCCGTCCAGATGCTGGCGGCGGGACTGGCCGGCTGTATGGCCATCGATGTCGTGCACATCCTGACGAAGATGCGCACGCCCCCGACCGGCTTGAGCGTCGACCTTACCGTCGAGCGTGCCAGCTCCGACCCCCGGCGGGTCGTGGCCGCCGCCATGTCGTTCCGGGTCTTCGGCGAGGTGCCGGACAAGAACGTGCAGCGCGCCCTCGACATGTCGCGGGATACATATTGCTCGGTCTGGCACTCCCTGCGCGAAGACATCCCGCTGGAAACGACGTTCGAGGTCGCCGCGGCCTAACAACAGCCCCGGGGACACCGCGGCCGGGGCCCCCCTTCACGTCCGCGACCAAAACGCCGCGATGCGATCGACAAACGGGGCCTGATTCGAGAACGGCGTGTGGCCCGCTCCTTCGATGAGCCACGTCGTCGCAGACGGCACCTCTCGACCGATCACGTGCAGCTGCTCCTCGCTACCGAACTCGTCATCGCTCCCCTGTACGGCCAACACCGGACAGCGGATCCTGCCGAGCTCCGGGCGGATGTCCCAGCGGCCATGAACCTGCCCCAACCAGACGTCCGCCCAGGCCTGCAGTAGCGCAAGGGCCCGCGGCCCGTGTAGCCGGCGGAGCCAGCCCGGCGGCCCGTTGTCGGCGGCATCCCGCAGCAGGCCCCGGATGCTCGTTGTCGTCAGGGGCTCGACGAACGTATGGGCGGCGATGCTGACGACCGATCGAATGCGTTCGGGATGACGTGCGGCGGCGAGCAGGGCGATCGTTGCGCCGTCGGAATGCCCCACGAGGTCGACCGGCACGGCGCCGATGAAATCGACGATCTCGACGAGGGCGGGGACTTCCGCCTCCATGAATCCCGGCGGAAACGCGGCGCGGCCGGCCGATCGGCCGTATCCGCGGCGGTCGTAAGCGTGACAGGCGGAACCTCCCTCCGGCCCGCCGCCGAGGTCCGTGCCGGCCAGCATCGCGGGGAGCCCCAGCCAGGACCCGATGGCCCCCAGCCCGTTGTGCAGAAAGACTGCATTCCGCCGCCGCCCCTCCGCCATCGCCCAGGATCGCAGGCACAGCCGATGGCCGGCGAACGAGCGGTGCAGCGTCCGCGCTCGCGGCCGATGGCCGGTCACCATTCGTAGAAACCGCTCCCGGACTTCTTCCCCAGGCGCCCTTCCCGAACCATCTCTTCGAGGATCGCCGGCGGCCGGAATGACTCGCTACCCAGTTCCTTGTGCAAGTATCGGGCGATCGCCAGGCGGACGTCGAGCCCTACCAGATCGGTCAACCGCAGCGGGCCCATCGGGTGGCGATACCCCAGCTCCATCGCGGTATCGATATCGGCCGCCGACGCGACGCCTTGCTCGAGCATGCGCATGGCTTCCAGACCGAGCACGACACCGAGCCGGCTGGTGGCGAATCCGGGAACGTCGTTGACGACGATCGGGGTCTTGCCCATCGCCTCGGCCACCTGCACCACGGCCTCGACGACTTCTTCACGCGTTCCGCTATGCCGCACGATCTCGATCAGCTTCATCAGGTGGACCGGGTTGAAAAAGTGCATCCCGAGGAGTCGTCCCGGGTCCGACAGACGCGCGCCGATGGCACCGACGCTCAGCGAGCTGGTGTTGGTTGCCAGGATCGTGCCCTTCGAGCAGGCGACTTCGACCGATTCGAACGTCGCCCGCTTGAGATCGAGGTCCTCCGGGACCGCCTCGACAACCAGGTCGGCCGCCGCCGCCAGCCCCGCCAGGTCGGTCGTGGTGGAGAGCCGCTCCAGCGCGGCCGTCGCATCGGGTTCGCCGACTTTGCCGAGCTCGACGCCCTTGGCCAGGTTGGAGCGAATCCTTTCGAGGCCCTTCTCCACCATGGCCTCATCGATGTCACACATGATCGTCTCGTAGCCGGCCAGCGCAGCGACGTGGGCGATCCCGTGACCCATCGTTCCGGCACCCACAACCCCCAACCGCTCGATCGTCATCTTGCCGCCTTTCTGCACCGCATTCCCCCCGCCCGCCGACGTCCCGAGCCCTGCGCCGGCGAGCGGCGGGGGCGGTGTCGACCGCGTGGCTTTTTGCACATATGAACGGTGAGACTAGCTTTCACCTCCCCATCGCGCTATACGTAGCCTGGGTGGGGTGCTTTTCGTTGCACGGAAGTTCCCCGACTGTCAAACGGTCGCTCCCCTAGACGATCAGGCACAGCCTCGCGCCCCGAGGGAACGACCGTGGAAACCAGACGCCCGCAGCTCAGCCTGAAGGACGGCGGCACGCTCCGCGACTTCATAACGCGCATCGAGCAGGGCATCTATATCGTCACGCCGGACGGTGAGATCGTCGATGCCAATCCGGCGCTCTTGCGAATCTTCCGTGCCGAGTCACTCGAGGCTCTGCAGCGCTACCGCTCCGAGGACCTGGTTGTCGACCCCTCCGTGCTGAGCGAGCGTCGCCGGCTCCTCGCCGAGCACGGTTGGATCCGAGATTATCGTTACGAGATCCGATGCCTCGACGGAACGATCCGTCGAGTCCGCGACACCGTGTTCACTCAGCGCGACGATGTCGGCAGCGTCGAAGCCTTGCACGGCATCATGGATCTCGCCGGCGACGAGCGGGATGAAGACGCCCAGCTAGACACGCCGCTGAGCGCTTTCTTCACCGGAGCCCCGGCCGGGCTCGCGATTCTCGACTCCGATCTGCGCTTCGTCCGTATCAACGACCGGCTCGCCGAGCTTCATCTACTCCCGGTCGAGGATCATCTGGGCCGCCCTCTCGGCGACGTACTGCCCGGCCTTTCGGCCATCGTCGAGCCCATTCTGCGCCAGGTACTCGCGAGCGGGGTCCCGGCCGTGAACGTCGAACTGACCACAGAGGACCCGCGCACACCGTACGAAGCTCGAGCCTGGCGTTTTTCGGCATTCCCCGTCGGCCCGGTGCAGGAGAGCCCGACCGGCGTCGGCATCGTGGTGGTCGACATCACCGACACCAAGCGCATGGAACAACAGGCGCGCCTGGACGGTCGCTACCTCGCCGCGCTGATCGAAAGCAGCCCGCTGGCAATGGTCACCCTGGATCCCGACAGCCGGGTCGTGTGGGCCAACGGCGCGTTCGAGCGCCTGTTCCTGCTATCGCGCGAGGAGTTGGCGGGACATGACCTCGACGAGGTGGTCGCCGGGCCGGACGACCAGGACGAAGCCCGGTTGCTGACCCGAAGGACCCAACTCGGTGAGCAGGTCAGAGCCGATGTCCGCCGCCGGCGTCGCGACGGAACCACCGTGATGGTGCGCCTCCACGCGGCCCCGATCATCCTCGACGGGCAGCACGTCGGAGCCCACGTGATCTACGAGAGAATCGACCGACCGTAAGAGGGCTGTTCGGAAGGGAGCCGGCCGTTCACCGCCGGGAGTGCGCAACCGAAAGGCGGGCAACCGAAAGGCGGCGAAGGCTCTGCCCGACTTACGTGCTCAGGCCCTGTTCTGCTCTCCCCAAGGGTCCGCAACGTGAACATTCCACGCCAGGTGGAGCTTCTCCATCAGGCGGATGGTCCACCAGGTGAGGTCGATCTCCCACCAGCGAAGGCCGTGCCGCGCCGAGCGGGCGAAGGCGTGGTGGTTGTTGTGCCAGCCCTCGCCGAATGAAAGCAGTGCGACCCACCAGTTGTTCGTCGAGAACTCCTGCGTTTCGAAGTTCCGATAGCCCCACGTATGTCCGGCCGAGTTGACGAACCAGGTGGCGTGATACGAAAAGACGGTCCGTACGCAGACGCCCCAGATGAACCACGGCATACCGCCGACGGCGTACAGACCGGCTGCCAGGACGATCTGCGGCACCCAGTAGTACCGGTCCAGCCAGCGGTGCACCGGGTCGCGTTGCATGTCCATCGCCAGATCGCGCGGCTCCCGGCCGAGGGGATCGCGCGTCACGCACCACAAAACGTGGGCCCAGTTGAAGCCGTGCTTCGGAGAGTGCGGGTCAGCGTCCGTGTCGGAATCCCGATGGTGCATTCGATGCGTGCCGACCCAGTAGATCGGGCTCCCCTGGACGCTCAGCGCACCGCACGTGGTGATCAGATACTCGAGCGGTTTGTACGTCTGGAAGCTCCGATGCGTCAGCAGACGGTGAAAGCCGAGGCATACACCGATGCCGCCGGAGAGCCACCACAGAAAGACGGCAACGCCGAGGGCCCCCCAGGTGAAGTAGAACGGCGCGAAGAGAACCCCCACGTGGAGCGCGCCGATGCCGAGGAAGCTGGCCCAGTTGATATTGTCCCAGCGGACTCGGTGAAGATCGTCCTTGGTTACCGTCTGCCGTTTCTTGGTGGCCATCTCGCTCGTGGTGGCTGCGGGCGGAGTTCGGCAACACGTATCCGCCACGAAAGCACGTCGGCTACAGGGGCTGGGCCGAAGCCGGGTCGAAGTTCGGCTGTCTTCGGCATTTTAGACGCCGCAGGCGCCCCGGCCAAGCCACCTCATCCCGGACCCGCGTGCTCGATGACGTTGCCGGCCGGAAGTAGACAGCTGCGAGCCGAACACCCGCACAGGAAGGGAAACATGCACACGAAACCGGCAAACGGTAAACTCCAACCGGCCTCTCTTCCGCCCCGTTAAAACCCCTGGGAAACTACATGAGCTACCCGGAAACCGCCCGCGACAAGCTCGTCACGCCGCTCGGTGAGCGCACGATCTATCGCCTCGACGCGCTGAGCGGACTCGGCGAGCAAGACACCCTCCCCTACACCATCAAGGTCCTGCTCGAGGCATGCCTGCGTCATCACGACGGCCGCATCGTCACCGACGACCACATCGAGGCGCTCGCCAGATACGACGCCCGCCGGGTGCCGGAGGCCGAGATCCCCTTCATCCCCGGACGCGTCGTCCTGCAGGACTTCACCGGTGTGCCAGCGGTCGTCGATCTCGCCGCCATGCGTTCGGCGATGACGCGAATGGGCGGTGATCCCACCCGGGTCAATCCGCTCGTCCCCTGCGATCTGGTCATCGACCACTCGGTTCAGGTCGACGCCTTCAACAGCGGCATGGCCCTGGCCATCAACAGCGAAAAAGAATTCGCCCGCAACCGCGAGCGCTACGAGTTCCTCAAGTGGGGGCAGAGCGCTTTCGACAACTTCCGGGTGGTCCCGCCCGCTACCGGCATCGTCCACCAGGTGAACCTCGAATACCTCGGCAAGGTGGTCTGGGATCATGCGGGCGTCCTGTATCCGGACTCGCTGGTGGGCACCGACTCCCACACGACCATGATCAACGGGCTCGGCATCCTCGGCTGGGGTGTGGGCGGCATCGAGGCCGAGGCCGTGATGCTCGGCCAACCGGTCTACATGCTGATCCCCGAGGTGGTCGGATTCCGCCTGGTCGGCACCTTGGCGGACGGCGCTACTGCGACGGACCTCGTCCTTCGGGTCACGCAGATGCTGCGAGAGCACGGCGTCGTCGGCAAATTCGTCGAGTTCTTTGGCCCCGGCCTCGAGGAGATGCCGCTTGCCAATAGGGCGACGATCGCCAACATGGCGCCGGAATACGGCGCCACCTGCGGGTTCTTTCCGGTCGACCAGCGGACGCTGGACTACCTTCGCGACACCGGGCGAGGCGAAGATCTGATCGGAACGGTCGAGCAGTACTGCATCGCGCAGGGTCTGTGGCGAGACGACACGCGCACGGTCGTGTACGCGGACACGCTCGAGCTCGACCTGCGCGACGTCGAGCCGTCGCTCGCCGGGCCCAAGCGCCCGCAGGATCGGATCGCGCTCACGGACATGAAGGATCAGTGGCGCGACGACCTGCAGAACACCTTCGCGGTCGAAGACGAAGCATCCGACGTCTCGGTTCGCTACGAGGATCAGGACTTCTCCCTGCGGCACGGCGCAACGGTGGTGGCGGCCATTACGAGCTGCACGAACACCTCCAACCCGAGCGTCATGATCGCTGCCGGGTTGCTGGCCCGAAACGCACGCAGCCTCGGCCTGCGCCGCCAGCCGTGGGTGAAGACGTCGCTCGCTCCCGGCTCCAAAGTCGTCACCGACTACCTCGACAAGGCCGGGTTGACAGACGATCTCGAAGCTCTCGGCTTCTACCTCGTCGGATACGGATGCACGACCTGCATCGGCAACACCGGGCCGCTGCCCGAGCCGATCGGCGCGGCGATCCGGGAGAACGATCTCGTCGTCTCGGCTGTGCTCTCGGGGAATCGTAACTTCGAGGGCCGGATCCACGCGGACATCCAGGCGAACTACCTGGCCTCCCCTCCCCTCGTCGTCGCGTACGCCCTCGCCGGCACCGTCGACCTCGACCTGAGCAGCGACCCGATCGGGCAGGACGACAAGGGAAACGACGTGTTCCTGCGCGACATCTGGCCCAGTCAGCGGGAAATCCAGGAGACCGTCGCGGCCGCCGTGCAGCAAGAACAATTCGAGACGCAGTACGCCGAGGTGTTCACCGGTGGCTCCGACGAATGGAAGGCGATCGAAACCACGGGCGGCGAGCTCTATGCCTGGTCACCCGACAGCACGTACATCCAGGAGCCGACGTTCTTCGTCGACATGGCGGCCGACCCTCCCCCGATAGCGCCGATCAGCGGCGCCCGCTGCCTGGTGAAGGTAGGCGATTCGGTAACGACCGATCACATCAGCCCTGCCGGCGCCATCGGCGTCGACACGCCGGCCGGCCAATACCTCCTTTCGCAGGGTGTCGAGCGGGCCGACTTCAACAGCTACGGCTCGCGTAGGGGCAATCACCACGTCATGACCCGCGGCACCTTCGCCAACGTGCGGGTGCGCAATCGTCTGGCGGAGGGCACAGAGGGCGGCTGGACGACCGACTTCACCACCGGAGAGGTCACCAGCATCTACGATGCCAGCAACTCGTACCGCGAAGCGGGCATCCCGCTGGTAGTCCTGGCGGGCACCGACTACGGCATGGGGTCGTCCCGCGACTGGGCGGCGAAAGGAACCTTCCTTCTCGGCGTTCGCGCCGTCATCGCCGCTTCCTTCGAGCGCATCCACCGCAGCAACTTGATCGGGATGGGGGTGTTGCCTTTGACCTTTCCCGCGGGCGCGAACGCGGATTCGCTCGGGCTGGACGGCACCGAGTTCTTCGACATCGAAATACCCGAAGACCTCGAGCCTCGCCAGGCGATCGATGTCGTCGCGCGCAACCCGGACGACGGCACCGAGGTTCGCTTCACCGCCACCTGCCGAGCCGACAGTCCCGTCGAGGTCGACTACTACCGCAACGGCGGAATCCTCCACACGGTCCTGCGCCGCATGGCGGCGACCTGAGGCACGGTGGCCGCCGAGCTGGATCGACTCGCGCGCGAGTGCGACATCGAGTTCACCCGCGCTGGCGGCCCGGGAGGTCAGCACCGCAACAAGGTCGAAACCGCGGTGCGCGTCGTTCATCGCCCCACCGGCATTGTCGTCGTCGCCGCCGATAGCCGTTCGCAATCGAAGAACAAGACGGTCGCCCTCGAGAGACTGGCCGAAAAACTTGCCACAATCGAGAAGGAACGGCGGCTCGAACGGCAGCGCAAGAACCGCCCCCGGACCCGGCCCTCCAGGGCCTCGAAACGAAAGCGGCTGGACGACAAGCGGCGCAGGGGCGAGAAGAAGCTGAGCCGGCGACGCCCGCGCCGGCCACTGGATGACTGACGCGGAAAGCGAAGCCGTGAACGACCACCAGACCCCCGACGACGCCACGGACGACGCCACTGTTGTTTCCCTGCGAGACGTGAGCAAGAGCTTTGCCGAGGGGAACAAGCAGCTTGTCGTTCTCGACGACGTGGAAATGGACATCGCCGCCGGCGACTTTGTCGCCCTGATCGGGCGTAGTGGCTCCGGCAAATCCACCCTGCTCAACCTCGTCAGCGGCATCGACGTGCCGGATCGCGGGCAGATCACGGTGGCGGGAACCCGACTGGACGAGATCGGCGAGCAAGCGAGGTCCCTGTTCCGCCGCCGACACATCGGCTTCGTCTTCCAGTTCTTCAACCTGCTGCCGACACTTTCCGTCGAAGAGAACGTCCGCTTGCCGATGCAGCTCAACGGGGTCGAAGACGGTGATAACGTCGTCGACTCCTTGCTGCAAACAGTGGGCCTGCGAGACCGCCGCGACGCCTTCCCCGATCGACTCTCGGGGGGCGAGCAGCAGCGCGTAGCGATCGCTCGCGCGCTGGCACACGACCCCGAGGTCCTGCTCGCAGACGAACCCACCGGGAACCTCGATGCCGCGATCGGCGATGACATCCTGGCGTTGCTCCTCGGTCTCGCCCGTGACCGCGGCAAGACCCTTCTGGTCGCCACCCACAGCCACAAGCTCGCCGCCGCCGCCGACCGCGTGCTGCGGGTCGAGAACCACCGACTCTCGCCGATCTCCAAGGCGGAGCTGTGAGGTTGCTGGCGCGGTCCAGCACCCGCTACCTCGGAGCGCACCGCTGGCAGTTCGCGCTTTCCGTGATCGGTGTGGCGCTCGGCGTCGCCGTCGTGGTGTCGGTCGACCTGGCGAACGCCAGCGCCGCTCGCGCATTCGACCTTTCCAGCACCGCTGTCACCGGACGCACTACGCACCAAGTCGTCGGTGGCCCCGGCGGCGTGCCCGAGAGCGTGTTCGTCGAGCTTCGCGCCGGGGCCGGCGTCCGCCGTGCCGCACCGGTGGTGGACAGTTACGTCACTCTTCCCGGCGGCGCGGACGCGACCGGATTCCGACCGGGGCGCCCGCTTCGCCTCCTGGGCATCGATCCGTTCAGCGAGGGACTCTTCCGCAGCGACCTCGGCACCGGCCCCCTCGATATCGATCTGGGAGAGTTCCTGACCACACCCGGTATCGTGCTCATGTCGGCTGCCACGGCCGGCGACATCGGCGTCGGGGTGGGCGACGAGCTGGAGGTCCGCGTCGGAACCCGGCGCGACCGCTTGACCGTCGGCGCCATCCTCGCGACCGGGCCGGGAACAGCCGAGGAATCCGTCGCCGACCTGCTCGTGAGCGACATCTCCACAGCTCAGGAGGTCCTCGGCGTCGTCGGCCGCCTCACGCGCATCGACCTGATCTTCGACGACGACGAACCTGGCGCGGCGCGCCAGGAGGAGGTCCGTTCGCTGCTTCCCCCGGGGCTCCGCCTGATCTCGGCGGCCGCCCGCACCGAGACCACCCGCCAGATGACCCGGGCGTTCCGCTTGAACTTGATGGCGCTCAGCTTGCTGGCGCTCGTATGCGGGGTCTTCCTGGTCTACAACACGATGTCGTTCTCGGTCGTCCAGCGCCGCCAGCTCATCGGCACCCTGCGCGCGATCGGGGTGACCCGGTGGGAGATCTTCGGCCTCACCCTGGCGGAGGCGGCCGGCATCGGCATCCTCGGCTCACTGCTCGGACTCGTCGGCGGCGTGGCGATCGGGCGCCTGCTCGTCTCGCTCGTCACTCGCACCATCAACGACCTCTACTTCGTCGTCGCCGTCCGCGACCTGGCTCTGTCGCCCTGGCCGCTCGTGAAGGGCGGCGCCCTCGGCATCGTCGGCGCCGTACTCGCCGCCCTCCCCGCCGCCAGCGAGGCTACCGGAGCCCCGCCGCGCGCCGTTCTCGTACGCTCCCAGCTCGAAGCCCGTGCTCGACGCCGGGCGCTTCCCGCCGCCGCCGCCGGCCTGACGCTGCTCGCCTCCGGCACCGCGCTGTTGGCTCTCTCCGGCCGTAGTCTGCTGCTCAGCTTCGCCGCCCTCTTCGCCATCATTCTCGGCTTCGCCCTCCTCAGTCCCGCAGCCGTCGTTCTCGGCATGCGGCTCGCGACCAGGCCGATGATGACGATCTTCGGGCCTCTCGGCAGAATCGCCGCCCGCGGCGTTACCGCATCGTTGAGCAGGACCGCGGTCGCCATTGCCGCGCTGACGGTCGCGGTTTCGGTCGTCGTCGGGGTCGGCGTCATGATCGACAGCTTCCGCGGCACGGTGGACCGCTGGCTGGGCGCGGTTCTGGTCGCCGATCTGTACGTCTCTCCACTGTCTCCCGGAACGGCACCGCCGGCTCTCGACCTCGATGCGGAGACCCGCGCCCGGCTTGCAGAGATCGGCGGGGTCACACGGGTGAGCTCCGTGCGTGGCCTGGAGGTGCCCACTCCCGAGGGCGGCCGCACACGCGTCACCGTGTTCGACATCGACGGCCGCGGCGAAGCCGGCTTCCAGTTCGCCGCGGGCGATCCGGACGAGGTGTGGGAGGCGTTCCGCAACGAGGGGGCGGTCATGGTGACGGAGCCTTACGCCTACCGGCACGACGCCTATCCCGGCTCCGCCATCGAGCTACTCACCGATACCGGGCCGCGCATGTTCACGGTGGCCGGCGTCTACTACGACTACGCGTCCGAGGAAGGTCTGGTGGCGCTCGACCGCTCGACGTACGAGCGCTACTGGAACGACCGCGCCGTGTCGGCCCTCTCCATCTACGTCGATGACGGCGCCGACACATCGTTGATCGGCGAGCGCATTCGCGCCGCCTTTTCGCAGCAGGCGGTCGTGGTGCGCTCGAACCGCGCCATTCGACAGATCTCGCTCGAGGTCTTCGATCGAACGTTCCTGATCACCGGGGTCCTGCGCACCTTGGTCACGTTGGTGGCCGTCGTCGGGGTCCTCAGCGCGCTGATGGCCCTGCAGATCGAGCGCTCGCGCGAGGTCGGTGTGCTCCGCGCCCTCGGGCTGACCCCGGCCGAGGTGTGGGGCCTGAGCACCTCCCAGTCGGCGTTGATGGGGCTGGTGTCGGGCGCGCTGGCTCTTCCGGTGGGAATGGCGTTGGCGGCGATCATGATCTTCGTGATCAATCGCCGCTCCTTCGGCTGGACCCTCGAGATGGAGACTTCCCCCCAGATCTTGCTGCAGGCCTTCCTCTTGGCCCTCATCGGGGCCGCCGTCGCCGGCATCTACCCCGCGTACCGCATGTCGGCAACGCCGCCCGCCACGGCGCTACGGGAGGAATGATGCTCGCTTGCCGTGTTTGGACGCTTCGTGCCGCAACCATCCTGCTGCTGGCGGCAGGCTCCATCGCCTGCTCGACGGAGACCGACCCTGCACCGGAGCGACGGCGACTCGACGTCGTCGACGTGTTGGGCGGTGAGCAAACCGACGGGTTCGAGCGAGCTCTCGAGCCGATCCTGTTCGCCTTTCCGAGCGACCTCGGAGCCCACCCGCGCTTCGCCGCCGAATGGTGGTACTTCACCGGCAACCTCGACGCCGATGACGGCCGGAGATTCGGCTACCAGCTGACGTTCTTTCGCACCTCCTTGCGCCCCCCCGCTCTGCTGGAGGAGCGCCCCTCTTCCTGGGCGACGGACCAGGTGTGGATGGCGCACTTCGCTCTCACCGACGCCGCCGGCGGCACCTTTTCGGCCTTCGAGCGTTTTCAACGCGGCTCGCTCGGGCTCGCCGGTGCCCAGAGCGCCCCCTGGAGGGTGTGGCTCGACGACTGGAGTCTGGAGCAAACCGGCCCCACATCGTTTCCGGTGCGCCTTCGGGCCCACGGAGGCCCAGCCGCTTCGAGGCCGGCAACTACGCCCGGCGACGCCGGGGTGGCTATCGACCTGATCGTCGAGCCGGACAAGCCCATCGTCCTGCAGGGAGACCGAGGCCTGAGCCAAAAGGGGCCGACTCCCGGGAATGCTTCCTATTACTACTCGTTCACCCGCCTCCGCACCCGCGGGACGGTTCGCGTATCCGGCGAGGAGCTACCCGTCACCGGAGCGAGCTGGCTGGACCGCGAATGGAGCACCAGCGTTCTCGAGGCCGGCCAGGTCGGCTGGGATTGGTTCGCCCTGCAACTCGACGACGGACGGGACCTCGTGTACTACCAGCTTCGCGAGACCGACGGCCAAGCCAGCGCCGAGAGCGCCGGCACGCTGGTCCTGGCGGACGGCTCCGCGATTCGGCTCGATCCCGGGTCCGTCGCTCTCGAGATCGAAGACACCTGGACCAGCCCGCTGGACGGTACCCGGTACCCGGCACGGTGGACGCTCAGCCTGTCCGAGCTCGGCCTCCGGCTGGGGGTCACGCCGGTCTTCGCCGCGCAGGAGCTCGACCTCGCATTTCGCTACTGGGAAGGGGCGGTCGACGTCTCCGGCACCGGGCCCGATGGCGACCCGATCCGCGGGCATGGCTATGTCGAGCTGACGGGGTATGCTGGGGGCGGCTCGCACCCCTGATCCACGTCGGCCCGCGATCGGAGATCAACATGATCCGCCTGTACGGATTTCCCTATTCGACCAACATGGAGCGGGTGCAGCTCGCTATCGGACACAAAGACCTTGATGCGGAGTTCGTCTACGTCCCGAACGACGATCGCAGCGCAGTCCGCGCCCTCAGCGGCCAGGACCTGGTGCCCGTACTGGAGCACGACGGCCACGTCGTAACGAACTCGCCCGACATCCTCGAGTACCTGGAGGCCGAGTTCCCCGAGCTCCCGCTGTACCCACCCGGACACGGGCGGCGGGCCGAGATGAATGTCTTCATCGACTGGTTCAATCGCGTCTGGAAGGTGCCGCCGAATGCGATCGAGGCAGAGCTCGGCGGGGACCGACCCGACCAGGAGAAGATCGATGCGTATCACCGGGAAATGCGGGCGTCCCTGAGCCTGTTCAACGACATGCTCGCCGGGCGTGACTACCTGATGGGCGAGAGCTTCTCCGCCGCCGATTGCATCGCCTGGCCCTTCCTGCGCTATGCGTTGATCCCACCGGACGAACAGGACATCTACCTGTTCCATGCCATCCTCGTTTCGAACCTGACCCTGGGCGACGAATACGGCCGCCTGGGCGACTGGATCCGCCGTGTCGGCGAGCACCCGATGGCCCCGGCGATCCAAGCACCGCCGGAGGACCCGTGAGCCCCGAGTCCGTCATCCAGTCACTGTGGGAGGAGCGTGCCGTCGCCATCCTCCGAACCTCGGACCATGACCTTGCCCGCGACGCGATGAGCGCCGCCGTCGCCGGCGGCTTCCGTTTCGTCGAGTTCACCCTGCATTGCCCGCAGCCCTTCGACCTGATCGAAACGTTCGCCAAGCAGGACGGCGTTATCGCCGGCGCCGGAACCGTCATGACCCCGGAAGACGCCCGCCGAGCCATCGAAGCGGGGGCTCGCTTCGTCGTCTCACCGATCCTCGACGAAGATGTCGTCGGCACGGCGCTGGAGCACGGCGTCGCGGTCATGCCCGGGGTCCGAACACCGACAGAGATGGTCCGGGCACACCGACTCGGCGCTCAGATACAGAAGCTGTTCCCGGCCCCGGCGAACGGGCCCGGTTTCGTTCGCGCAGCCCTCGGGCCGCTTCCCTTCCTCCGCCTGGTGCCCACCAGCGGGGTGACCCCCGAGAACGTCGCCCAGTTCATCGCCGCCGGCGTCTTCGCCGTCGGCTTCGTCGCACCTTTGTTCCCGGACGACGTCCTCGCCGATCGGGACTTCGTCGAGATCGAGCGGCTGGCACGAGAGGCCCTCGCCGCAACGAAGGCAATGCCGCGGCCGGAGCGTCGGCTCGGACCCGACCCCTTCGCAGCGACCGAGCCGGTGGGAAGCGTGCCGGCCTGAGGGCAAAGATGACACGCCGTCATTTACGCGCCGCCCGCAGGTCGTCGGCATCCGTATTCTTGTGGTTGGTGGCCATCTTCATCCCGGCCCTCGCAACGCCATCCGTCCCTCCGGCCTTCGCCCAGGAGCCACCGGCCGCCGATTGGCCACAGATCCTCGGGCCGTCGCGCAACGGCGGCACGTCGCAGGCCGTCGCCCCGTGGGCGGCCGACGGACCCCGTGTACGCTGGCGCCGCCCGGTCGGCGAGGGATTCGCCGGGCCGGCGGTCGTCGGAGATCGCCTGCTCCTGTTTCATCGGCTGGCGAACGAAGAGGTCATCGAAGCACGGGACACATCGACCGGCGAGACGCTCTGGCGCACCGGCTACCCCACCTCGTACCGCGACGACTTCGGCTTCGACGAGGGACCGCGAGCCACACCGACGGTGGTCGACGGTCGCGTCTTCACGTTCGGTGCGCAGGGTGTGCTACAGGCGGTCGACCTGGCCACCGGCGAGTCTCTTTGGCGCGTCGACACACACACCGATTTCGGCGTGCGGAAGGGATTCTTCGGGGCCGCCAGCGCACCGCTGGTGCACGACGGAACCATCCTGGTGAACGTCGGTGGCCGCGACGGGTCGGGCATTGTCGCCTTCGATACCGGAGACGGATCCATACGATGGAGCGCAACCGACGACGAGGCCAGCTACTCGGCCCCCGTGATGGGGCGCTGGGGCGGCGAGGAATCCGCCCTGTTTTTCACCCGCGAAGGGCTGGTCGTGCTCGACCCAGCAAGCGGACGTGTACGGGGACGCTTTCCCTGGCGCTCTCGCTCCCGGTCCTCGGTCAATGCCGCGTCGCCCCTACTGGTGGGCGGCCGGGTGTTCCTGTCCGCGAGCTACGGAGCAGGCGCCGCGCTCCTGACCTTCGACGGCGAAACGATCGAGCCGACCTGGAGCTCCGACGACGTCCTCACGAACCACTATGCGACCAGCGTTCATGCGGACGGCTACCTGTACGGCTTCCACGGTCGCCAGGAGTACAGCCCCGCGTTTCGCGCCGTCGACGCGGCGACCGGCGAAGTCATGTGGAGCGAGGAGCGATTCGGCGGTGGCACGGTGATTCTCGCCGGTGATCGGCTCCTCATCATGCGGGAGCACGGCGAGCTGGTTCTCGCCGCGGCCACCCCGGAGACGTTCCGCCCCCTCGCCCGGGCGCAGGTCCTGGCGGGGATCGTTCGTGCCTATCCGGCGCTCGCCGGCGGCGGTTTGTATGTGCGCAACGAACGCGAGCTGGTGGCGCTGGAGTTGCCGGGGGACTGAGGAGACCCGCGCCGCCGGCGGGCGCGCCCCGCCTCAATCCTCGTGGTTCTTCTCGTATTCCCGCTGGGTGTAGATCTGCTCTTTGCCCTGCGCGATATCCCGCTTCCTCGCCGCCCGCATCGCCATCTCATGGGTGGCGGAGGACTTCACCGCCGGCAGCGAGAGCAGCTTGTCGATGTCGTCGCTGCCGCAGGCGGAGCAGCGGGCTACGGTGCCCGGGAGGATCAGCAGCTCGAACTGCTCACCGCAGGCGTTGCAGTCATATTCGTAGATCGGCATCCGCCCTCCTCGCGAGAGTCAACGGGCCTGCAGAATCTCGATGTCGTAGCCGTCGGGGTCCTTCACGAAGATATAGCGCGAGCCGGTTTCCGGACGGCTGCCGCGGTAGTCCCAGCCCCGCTCACGAACGTCCTCGATGACCGCGTCCAGGTCCTCGGCGAAGAACGCCAGGTGACCGAACTGATCGCCGATGTCGTAGTCGCGCCCATCCTTATTGAACGTGAGCTCGACGAAGTGCTTCTCGTCCTCGTCGGACAGAAACACCAGGACCGCGTCGCCGAGATCCTTGCGCCGAGTCTCACGCAGGCCGAGAAAATCCCGATAGAAGCCGATCGACCGGTCCAAGTCCCTGACGCGAATCATGGTGTGGGCGATCTTCATCGGCTTCCCTCGGTTCCGACGACGCCGGACGAGACCCGGCGAAACACCCAGCTCGCCTCCGCCGGCTCGCCATCCCGTTCGAGGCCGAGGCGGATACGGTCGCCCCACCGCTTCGCCGCCACGAGGCGGCTGACGGTCTCGCGATCGGGCACAGGCCTGCCGTCAATCGAAACCAGCACGTCACCCACGTGAACACCCGCATCGGCCGCAGGCGACCCGGGGGGCACGATAATCACCTCGATCGGATCGTCCGGACCGGTCTGCCGCGTCGACACACCGAGGGACGGGAAGAGCGAGGCCGGCTCGGGCGCCACGCCCCAGACGAAATCGGCGTACGACGCCTGCACGGCGTTGCGTGGATGGTGCGGGTCCGTGCCCACCGGAACAGGAATCAGCGTCGCCACACCGCCGTCGAACCAAAGCTCCGCCTGTCGCTGGATCCCGAGCCCGTAGGCCACGTGCCCGGAGCCCACCAGCACCACCATGATCGCCTCCGGGCGCTCTTCCAGCGCGCGGACGGCGTTGAACGCCATGGCGGCGTCCCACGTGCACTGTGCCTCGAACATCGAAAAGAGCTGCTCTTCAGACACGCCGTGCCCGCCGCCCGGCGGACCCATGTAGGCTCGAAACAACTTCAGGTGATCTTCACTCGAAGTGTCGACCCGCGGCGGAATGTGCTGCGCTTCCTCGGGGGCAAGCTGGTCGAATCCCTTCTGACGAACGGCCGAGACGACGTCCCGCGGCGCATTGATCGCGACCATGTCGAGCCCCTGGTCCCGCGCGTAGGTGAAGATGTCGCGGTAATAGCCCCAGTTGTAGCCCCAATTGCGATACCAGCTCGAAAGCTCGATGAATCCCTTCTCGGTCAGCAGCCCATCGACCCAACGGTCGAGGTGGAGTTGCTCGGTGTAGGGATACATCTCGAGGCCCACGATGACCTCTCGTCCGGACTCCACCAGGCGGCGAATCACCGACAGCTGTACGCGGTGCGCTTCGATGCTCGTGTGGGTCTCGCCGAGCAGGAGCAGCCGCACCCCTTCGAGCTTTGTGGGCAACTCGCCGGGGGTGATGACTTCCGCCGTGCGGGAATCGACGATACCGTCCAGCACGATGCCGACCCGCTGATCGCGACGCTCGGGGTCCCCGACGTCCAGATCGAGGACGTCCTGGGCATAGGCCGCGGCCGGGATCAGCGATGTGATTCCCACGAGGGCGACCAGGCAGGCGGCGATGCGCGGCATCATCTTGTTCCCCAGCTGACGAGCTTGGAACGGCAATCGGCACAGTGGTAGTCGTACACGACGAGTAGCTCTCCCTCGTCGGATTCGAAATCGTGCTCGTGGCAGATCAGGTCGCCCACGGGCCAGACTCGATCGCAGTTGCCGCAAATCGCAAAGTTGATCTTGATCTCGTCCATTAGAGGCATCCGAAAGGAGTTTCAACGAATCGAACAGATATTACCCGGGCGGCGCCCCCGAGTCTGCACGGCCGCGGAACCGAAAATCGTCAGAAGCAACACAACGTCGCGTATGTGCCGGAGACGCCACGGTTTCGGCGAGATTGGCGTGGGAGTATGATAAAAATCTGCGTCGAGGTCGGTCTACGGGTGGCGCCTCACGAAGCTATGTCCCCAATGGCGGAAACTTTACGGTGCAACTACCGCGGTCCAAGCGGATCTTCGCACAGGCGGCGTTCGGGCTCTCGCTCGCCGGCGGCGCGACGGCGCTCGGGATCCTCTCCGCTCCCGGACCGACGCCTCCCCACGTCGCCGAGGGCCGCGACGGCCTGAACCTCACGGCGCCGCCCTCGCCCGCCCATGCGCTGAGCCAGCCTTTCGCCCCCCGAACGGCATCGGTCGGCGCTCCATTCGTCGGCCCCGTCACGCCACCACAGGGAGCCGGAGGCTACAGCGGCTACCGTCAGGCCATCCTGGAGATGGGCGGCGGCCTGCGCGAGTTCTACTTCACCCGCGGCATCTACTCGAGCTGGAGCCGTGGCTATCGCCGCGGCGGCAGCTGGGCGACCGACTACCCCAAGGCTGATCGCCAGTTCCTCTGGGGTCTGAAGCGCCTGACCAACATCGACGCCTACGACTTCGAGAACGCCGTCCTGCTGACCGACCCGGACCTGCGCCGCTATCCCTTCCTTTACATGCTGGAGGTGGGCCGGATGCAGCTGACGCCCGCCGAGGTGGAGGGCCTGCGCGACTACCTGGCAGCCGGCGGCTTCCTCTTTATCGACGACTTTTGGGGAACCTACGAATGGGAGAACTTCGAGTGGGAGATCCACAAGGTGTTGCCCGGCTCCCAGATCGTCGAGCTCCCGGCCGACCATCCGCTGTTTTCGTCCTTCTACCAGATCGACGAGGTGCTGCAGGTTCCGAACGTCGGCAACGCAGCCCGCGGTATCACCTGGGAGCAGGACGGGTACGTCGCCCATGTGCGGGCGATCTTCGACGACAACGACCGCCTGATCGTGCTGATCAACTGGAACACCGACCTGGGCGACGCCTGGGAGTGGGCCGAGGATCCGTTCTACCCGTTGACGTATTCCAACTACGCCTATCAGATGGCCGTCAACGCCATCGTCTACGCCATGAGCCACTGAGGCGCCCGTGTTCGAGTTCCTCTTCAAGTACAGCTCCTACGTATTCGAGCAGGGGGAGTTCGTCATCGCGGCGGGTTGGCCGACCCGCATCGCCGCTGTCGTCCTCGCCTGCGTCACCATCCCGGTACTGTGGCGCTACTCTGCCGTGCGCGCCAAGAGCAACCGCTTCGATCGGATCGCCCTGACCACGATCCGCGTCGGCGTGCTCGGCACGGTCCTTTTTCTCCTCCTGCAGCCGTCGTTGGTCGTGTCCACGGCGGTGCCCCAGGAGAATTTCGTCGGCATTCTCATCGACGATTCCCGCAGCATGCGGATCACCGACCATGGAGGCGAGGGCGTTTCGCCGCGCAGCGACTTCGTCCACGAGACCTTCGGTGATCCCGACAGCGAGCTGATCACCGCGCTCAACGAGCGGTTCAAGCTCCGCTTCTTCCGTTTCTCCGACATCGCGGAGCGCATCACGGACGCCGAAGGGTTGCTCTACGCGGGCGAGCAGACCCACCTCGGCCCCGCCCTCGATTTCGCCCGCCAGGAGCTCGCTGCGGTGCCGCTGTCGGGTTTGATCGTCGTCACCGACGGCGCCGACAACTCCCTCGACGGCCTTTCGGCCTCGCTGCAGGCGATGCGCGCCGGTTCCGTTCCCGTGTTTCCCGTCGGCGTCGGCGTGGAACGCTTCGACCGTGACATCGAGGTCGCCAGCGTCGAGGCGCCGCGGGTGGTGCTGGCCGGATCGCAGGTGGCGGCCGACGTGGTGATCGAGCACAAGGGATTCGCCGGCGAGGAGGTCCTGCTGATCGTGGACGGCCCGGAAGGCGTTGTCGGCACGGAGCAGGTCGAGCTTCCCCGACAAGGCGATTCCACCATCGCCAAAGCACAATTCACCGCCACCGGCCAGGGCGCGCACCTGTACAGCTTCCGCATCGCGGCTCAGAACGGCGAGATGGTGCGGGAGAACAACCAGCAAGACGTCGTCATCGTGGTTCAGGACCGGCGCGACAAGGTCCTGTACGTCGAGGGCGAGCCCACCTTCCGCATCGGGAAGCTGCGCTCGAATGCCATCGATGCCGACGCCAACCTGCAGCTCGGCGTCTTCATGCGCATGGCGGAGAACAAGTTCTACCGCCTGGGCTTCGAGGATCCCGAGGAGCTGGCCGGCGGCTTCCCGACCACACGGGAGGAGCTGTTCCAGTACAAGGGCCTGATCGTGGGCAGCTTCGAGGCGGAGTTCTTCACGGACGATCAACAGCAGATGATCCACGACTTCGTCAGCCAGCGCGGGGGCGGTTTCCTGATGCTCGGCGGCCGCAACGCATTCGGCGAGGGCGGCTGGGCAGATACCCCGGTAGCCGACGTGCTCCCGGTCGAGCTCGAGCCGCCATTCGCGGATGAGGACAATCCGTACTACGAGGACCTGAACATCCTGCCGACACTCTTCGGACGGACACACCCGGTAACGCGGATGGCCGACACGGTCGAGTTGAGCCTGCAGCACTGGCAGACGTTGCCACCGCTCGGCGTCGTCAACCGGATCGGCCCGGCGAAACCCGGCGCCGTTACCGTACTCGAGGGCACGCCGGTCGACGGCGACGAGAGCCAGGTCGTCCTCGCATTCCAGCGCTTCGGGCGCGGTAAGGCCCTGTCGTTTTCGCCGGTGAACCCGTGGTACTGGCAGATGGCGTTCGAGGTCCCGCTCGATGACCTGACCCACGAGACCCTCTGGCAGCAGATCTTCCGCTGGCTGGTGAACGACGTTCCCGGGCAGGTGTCGGCTTCCACAGTCGTCGACCGGTTCCCGCCGGGCGCGTCGGTGGTGGTCACGGCGACCGTGCTGGACGACAACTTCATCGAGGTCAACAACGCCGGGGTTACGGCGATCGTCACCGCCCCCTCCGGGCGCACTCGCGAACTGAGCCTCGACTGGACGATCGACGCCGACGGCGAGTACACCACCTCCTTCATTCCCGAGGAGCAGGGATTCCATGGAATCCGCGTCCTGGCCTCGCGCGGCGGTGACACTCTCGGCGAGGACACGGCCCATATCGAGGTTGCCGAGCTCTCTACGGAGGCGTTCGCTGCGGAGCGTCGCACCTCGCTTCTCGAGCGCGTGGCCGAAGAGACCGGCGGCCGCTGGTACACCCCACAAACCGTTTCGTCGCTCCCGGACGACCTGCGCTTCTCCGAGGGGGGAACCACCGTCCTCGAAGTCAAGGACCTCTGGGATGTCCCCCTGATCTTCCTGCTTCTGATCGGGCTCGTCGGCACGGAGTGGACGTACCGGAAGTGGCGAGGCCTCGCATGAGGGCCCGGCCAGCGACGGCGCTGTTCGCCTCCGCCGCCCTGCTCGTCTCCGCCTCGTTCCCGGCCTCGGCGATCGCAGCCCACACCGAAGCGACCACGGGCCCGTCGCCACAGGGGCAACGCCCGCACTTGCTGGTCATCGTCGGCGTTGCCGGGGACGAGGTCTACGCCGAGGTATTCCACAACTGGGCCCTGCAACTCGTCGACGCCGCAACCGAGCGCCTCGGCCTGGCCGAGGAGCAGGTCACCTACCTGGGCCCCGACCCCGAGCTCTCGCCCGCGATCGACGGCGAGTCGCGCCGCGAGAATGTCGAGCAGACACTCCAGGCGCTGGCCACCGCCGCCGCACCCGACGACAGCCTGTTCGTGGTTCTGATCGGCCACGGCAGCGGCGAGGGGGAGCAATCGAGATTCAACCTCCCGGGGCGAGACCTCAGCGCGGTGGAGTACGACGCCCTGCTGGACCTGTTCGTGACCCAGGAGATCGGCTTCGTCAACACGACCAGCGCCAGCGGCGACTTCGTCGACGTTCTCGCCGCACCCAACCGCGTCATCATCACGGCAACCCGTGACGCTCGCCAGAACAACCAGACCGTCTTCCCACGCTTCTTCGTGCAGGCGTTCTCGGAGGACGTCGCCGACCTGGACAAGGACGATCGTGTCTCGCTGCTGGAGGCATACAACTTCGCCAGCCGGGAAGTGAAGCGGTTCTACGAGGACGACGGCCGGATGCTGACCGAGACCTCACAGCTGGAAGACGACGGCGACGGAGAGCCCAGCCACGAGCCGGAAGGGGGCGAGGCGGACGGCACCCTGGCGCGCCTGATGTTTCTGGACAATCCCCTGGGAACGGCAACGGCGGGCGCCGCTCCCGCCAGCGAGGACCCGGAGCTTCGGGCCCTGTACGACGAGCAGCGACGGCTCCGGGTGCAGATCGAGGAGCTCAAGCTGCTCAAGGACAGCATGGACCCGGAGATGTACGACGCCGAGCTCGAGAAGCTACTCATCGCTCTGGCCTTGAAGGACCAAGCGATCCGGGCCCGGGGCGGCGACCGGTGAGCTCGACGACGCGGCCCCCACGCACCGCGCTGCGAGCGGCAGCGGGTTTCGTCGCCGCTGCAGCGACCATCGCCACAATGCCCCACACCATCCTCGCCCAAGGCAGCGAGGACCCTGCTGTCATCGCCTTCCGAAGCGGCCGGTACGAGGAAGCGATCAACGCGTTTCGCACGCGAATCCGTGGCGGCGACGCTTCCGCCGCCGACCATCGCGGACTGATCCGGGTATTGCGCGAGGTCGGACGATACGACCCGGCCGAAGAGGCCGCCCGCTCGTTCATCGCGAACAACGCGTCCTCCGCCGAGCTGCACAACAGCCTCGGCGAGGTGCTCTGGGAGACCGGGCGCCTCGATGAGGCCGAGACCATGTTCCGGCAAGCGGTCGCGGGCCGCGCCACCGACCGCCTCACCGCCCAGCTCAACCTCGCCGTCGCGGCCTTCGATCGAGGTCGCCGCGAGGAAGCGATGCGCGGCTTCGACCGCTTCATCGACGTCTACAACCAGGGGCAGGCCACGACGGCCGCAGACCTGACGGCGGTTGGCATCGCCTGCCAGTACCTCGGCATCGCCGATAGCGTCCTCTTCCAGGATGCCCTCAAGGCCTTCGACGAGGCGGTCGCCGCGGACCCCAACGACTTGAGGCCGCGTGTGTTGACCGGCGAGCTTTTCCTGGAGAAATACGACAGCGGCAACGCCGCCACCGAGCTCTCCGCGGTGCTGCAGCTCAACCCGCAACATCCCGGCGCGTTGCTCGGAAACGCCCGGCGGATGCAGTTCGACAACGAGGCCGGGGCCCTGGCCATGGCCGACGCGGCGCTGCAGACCAACCCGCAGATGGTTGCCGCCCGGGCGTTTCGCGCCCGCAGCCTGCTCACCGCCGAACGTTTCGACGACGCCATCGAGGAGCTGGAGCCGGCCCTCGAGATCAACCCGTCATCCCTGGAGAGCCTTTCGCTGCTCGCCGCCGCCCACTACCTGAAGGGCAACACCGCGGCCTACGACGACGCCCGCGGCCGGGTGCTGGCGATCAACCCCGGCTACGCCGAGCTCTACAACACGCTCGCCGACCTCGCCGTGCAGAATCGCCTCTACGTCCAGGCCGTCGAGTTCGCCCGCGAGGCGGTCGCCCTCGACCCCCAATCGTGGCGCGGGCACAGCATTCTCGGCATCAACCTGCTGCGTGTGGGCGATATCGAAGGCGGGCGCCGACAGCTCGAGACATCCTTTGAAGGTGATCCGTACAACGTCTGGGTCAAGAACACCCTCGACTTGCTCGACACGTTCCCCGACTACGTCGAGAGCAATAGTGGGCGCTTCGACCTGATGATCGAGGAGCCCGAGTCCGCGCTCCTGTCGCTCTACCTCGGGGAACTCGCCGAAGAGGCATACGACTACCTCGAGGAGCGCTACGGCTACTCCCCGCCGACGCCGATCCGCATCGAGGTGTACCCGAGCCACGCCGATTTTTCCGTCCGCACCGTCGGGCTGGCCGGCCTCGGCGCGCTCGGCGTCTCGTTCGGACCGGTCATCGCCATCGACTCGCCGTCGGCCCGGACGCTGGGAGAATTCAACTGGGGCTCGACGCTGTGGCACGAGATCGCCCACACCTTCACGCTGGGGACGACCGACTTTCGCATTCCCCGCTGGTTCTCGGAGGGACTCTCGGTGTACGAAGAGCGCCGGGCGCGGCCGAGCTGGGGCGACGACGCACGCGCCAGCTTTCTGGTCGCCCATTTGCGGGAGGCGCTGCTGCCGGTGAGCCGCATCACCGACGGCTTCGTCCGGCCGGCCTACCCCGAGCAGATCATCCACTCCTACTACCAGGCTTCTCTGGTGTGCGCGCTGATCGAGCGCGACTGGGGATTCGAGGCGATCCTCGGTTTGCTGGAGGCGTACCGCACCGGATCGACGACGGCGGAGGCGTTCGAGCAGGTTCTCGGCGTGGAGCTCACCGACTTCGACGCGGCGTTCGAGACCTATCTGAACGAGACCTTCGCCGGACCGCTGGCCGCCTTGCGCCCGGTAGCCGATCAGGCGGAAGGTCGCGGCCGGCCCGCGCCCGACGCCCCGGCGGCCGCCCTGCGGGCCGCCGCCGAGGAGAGCCCGGGGGACTTCTATGCCCAGCTCGCCTACGGCATCGCCCTGTTCGGGGAGGAGCGCTACGACGAAGCGCGCGCTCCTCTCGAGGCCGCCCGGGATCTGTTCCCTACCTACGCCGAGCCCGACAGCCCGTACTGGTTCCTGGCCATGATCGCCTCCGAGCAGGGCGACAAACGCCGCGCCGCGGAGGAGCTCACGGCGTTGACCTCGATCAACGAGATGCACTATGCCGCCAACGCCGAGCTGGCGGTCATCCACCGGGAGCTCGGAGAGCCGGAGCAGGCGGCGGCGGCACTCGAGCGCATGATCTACATCTATCCCCTCGAGATCGCCATGCACCAGGAGTTGTCAGCGCTCTACGGTGAGCTCGAAGACCACCCGCGGGCGATCCGCGAGCGCAAGGCGGTGGTGGCATTGCGCCCCGTGGACATGGCCGAGGCCCTGTACCAGCTCGCCCTCGCCGAATACCACGGCGACGAGCTCGCGGCGGCTCGCCGCAGCATCCTCCGCTCGCTGGAGATCGCGCCGGGGTACCCTGATGCACAGGAGCTTCTGCTGAAGATCATCGGCAGCACAGAGGGGAGCAGCGGCATGAAGGGGAACAGCCGCATGGAGGAGAACCGATGAACCGCAAGCTGGCGATCGGTCTGGCCGCGACGAGTGTGCTGGCCTTGTCGGCCGCCTGGTTGGTGGAAGGGTTCTCCGCTCGATCCGAGGCGCCTGCCGGCTCCGAGGCTCCCCAACGGCGCCGCGGCTTCGGTGGCATAGCCTCCTCCGCCGACCTGCCGATCCAGAACATTCCCTACGACGGCAAGTTCACCTTCTTGCGCGTGCGCTTCGACGAGGCCTACGGCGGCTACTCGCGGCGCTACGAGTTCGGCGTCGACATGGGCTGGAACCACGACTATCCCCGTGCCGAGTACAACCTGTCCCTGATGCTCGACGAGCTGACAAGCATCCCGGTCACGGTCGACTATCGGGGCGGCAACATCTTCTCCTTCACCGACCCGGAGCTGTTCAACTACCCGTTCGTCTACATCAGCGAGCCGGGATACTGGTCGCCCACGGAGGAGGAGATCAAGAACATCGGCGACTACCTGCTCAAGGGCGGCTTCATCATGGTCGACGACATGGAGTTCGACGACACGCAGGCGTTCTACTCGATCATGCAGGAGGCCATTCCAGGGACGGAATTCGAGATCCTGGATACCACCCACCCGATCTTCAATTGCTTCTTTCAGATCACCCAGGAGGACATCTTCAACCAGGCGTACATCTCGCGCTACGGCGGCACGCCGGTGATCTACGGCGTCTACGAGGACAACGACCCGGGTAATCGCCTGCTGGCGGTGATCAACCACAACCAGGACATCGGCGAGTCGTGGGAGGCATCCAATACCGGCTACGTTCCGGAGGAACAGGCCAACAATTCCTACAAGATCGGCATGAACTACATCATCTGCTCGATGCTGCACTGAGCACCGACGAACCTTCCCCGGAAACTGACAGGAACACCGACATGGACAACGAGTACCCGCAGCCGCCCGAAGATCTCGAGCCCGTCGCCGCCCCTTCCGCCGGGCCGAGCGTGTCCGCCGACCCGCACGCCGACGGCGCCGAGCTCCCGGCCGACGACGTCGCCCTCGCCGAGCACCTCAAGGTCGGCTACGAGCAGGTGGTCCGCGAGGTCCGCAAGGTCATCATCGGTCAGCACGAGGTGGTCGAGCAGGTGTTGCTGACGCTGTTCGTCGGCGGCAACAGCATCATCACCGGCGTCCCCGGCCTGGCCAAGACCCTGCTCGTGCAGACCCTCGCCGGCGTCCTCGACCTGGACTACGCCCGCATCCAGTTCACCCCGGACCTGATGCCCTCGGACATCACCGGCACCGAGGTGATCCAGCAGAACGCCGAGACCGGACGCCGCAACCTGGAGTTCGTTCGCGGCCCGGTGTTCACCAACATCCTCCTCGCCGACGAGATCAACCGAACGCCGCCGAAGACCCAGTCGGCCCTGCTGGAGGCCATGCAGGAGCACCATGTCACGGTTCAAGGCGAGACGTACCAGCTCTCCGAGCCCTTTCTCGTGCTGGCGACGCAGAACCCGATCGAGCTCGAGGGTACGTATCCGCTTCCGGAAGCGCAGCTCGACCGCTTCATGTTCAACATCATCATCCACCACCCTCCCGTCGACGAGGAGATCGAGGTCGTGCGGGAGACCACCCGCGGCAAGGACGTCACCTTCGAGCACGCCATTACCGGGCCCGACATCGTCGCCTTCCAGAAGCTCGTCCGACGCGTGCCGGTTTCCGAAGCGGTCATGGCCTACGCCGTCGACCTGGTGCGCAAGACCCGTCCCGACAACGACGAGGCACCCGACTTCATCAAGCAGTGGATCGAGTATGGCGCCTCGGTGCGTGCCGCCCAGTACCTGATTCTCGGCGGCAAGGCCCGCGCCCTTCTCGACGGGCGCTACTTCGTCCGCTTCGAGGACATCCGGGCGCTCGCCAACCCGGTGCTGCGCCACCGCATCTTGACAAACTTCCACGCCGAGTCCGAGCGCATCACCACCGACCAGGTAATCGGCCAGCTCCTGGACGCCGTGACCGTTCCGGCCTCGCAGATGTAGCGCCGTGCAAATACACGGGATGCGCCCGTCCTATGGGTTGAACGCCCGCCTCGCCCCCGCCAAGGATCGAAGCTGAATGCCAGCACCGGCAACCCGACAAATGAAAACCGGAGCGCGGTTCCTCGACCCCGAGGTCCTCGCCCGTATCGACCGTATCGACCTGCTCGCCCGGGTCGTCGTCGAAGGATTCATCAACGGCCTGCATCGATCGCCCTACCTCGGCTTTTCGATGGACTTCGCCGAGCACCGCCAGTACATGCCGGGCGATGACATCCGGCGCATCGACTGGAAGGTCTTCGCCCGCTCCGACCGCTTCTACGTGAAGGAGTTCGAGGCCGAGTCGAACACCAACTTCATGGGCATCCTGGACATCTCGAGGTCGATGGACTTCGGCTCCGGGAAGATCACCAAGTTCGACTATGCCCGCTTCCTCGTCGCTTGCTTGACCTACTTCGCCAACAAGCAGCGCGACCGCGTGTCGTTCGCCTCCTTCGACGACGACATCGTCGATTACGTCCCGCCGTCGGCGAAGCACCTCGACACCATCCTGCACGCCATCGATCGGATGAAGCCGGGCGGGCGCAGCGCGTACATGAAGCCGTTGCTGAAGATCACCGAGGCGGCACGACGTCGCGGCATCATCGTCCTGGTGTCGGACTTCTACGACGAGCCGCGGGCGGTCGTCGATGCCGTCAACAACCTCCGCTTCCGCGGCCATGACGTCATCGTCTACCAGGTTCTGGACCCGGCGGAGATCGAGTTCGATTTCGACGAGTCGGCCACTTACGAGGACCTCGAAACGGGTGAGTCCGTTCCGGTCGTGCCGGGCCGCATGCGTGAACAGTACAAGCAGATGATGGCGGAGCACCTCGACGAAATTTCCAACCTGATGATCAAGAACCAGATCGACTACGGCCTCGTACGCACGGACCAGCCACTCGACGAAGCCCTCTTCCGCTATCTGACCCTGCGGGAACGTCTGGGGAGGATCCGCTGATGGGTCTGTCCTTCCTCGCACCGCTCTTTTTCGCCGGGCTCGCGGCCCTGGCGATCCCCGTGCTCATCCACCTGACCCACCGTCAGAAGGCGACGATCGTGCCGTTCCCGTCGCTGATGTTCGTGCAGAAGGTGCCGTTCAAGTCGATGCGGCGGCAGAAGATCCGTCACTGGCTGCTGTTCCTGCTGCGCTGTGCGGCGCTGGCGCTGCTCGTCCTGGCCTTCACCCGTCCGTTTTTCGACAACGCCGGCATCGCCGCGACGCTCTCTTCCGCCAGCCGCGAAGTCGTGATCCTGGTCGACAACAGCAACAGCATGAGCTACGGCGACCGCTGGGAGAGAGCGCAGGAGGCGGTACGGGATACGGTTGGCGGACTGAGCCCCTCCGATCGAGCCTCTCTCGTGGTCTTTTCGGATGCCGCGCAGCTCGCGGTGCGCTCGACGCCGGAGCCCACAGTCGTGCTCGGTGCCTTCGACGCGATCCGACCCGGGACCCGCGGAACCCGCTACGCCCCCGCCGTGGGCATCGCCCAGCAACTGCTCGCCGAGTCCGACCTTCCGGGCAAGGAGGTCGTCCTGATCACCGACTATCAGCGCTCGGGGTTCGACCCGGAACGGCAGGTGCAGTTGCCGGAGGGCACACAGCTGGTCGGCATCGACGTCGCCGAAGAAGAGAGCGCGAACCTTCACGTCGCCACCCTGACGCTGCAACGCGAAGCCACCGATGCCGGAGAGCAGTTCATCGTCAACGCCCGCGTGGTCAACCAGGGGGCCGAGGCGATCGAGGACCATGAAGTCGCCCTGCAGATCGACGGCGAGACGGTCGAGACTCGCGTGGTGTCCGTCGACGCGAATACCGCCGCCACGGTCACGTTCGACGCCCGCCCCCTCGGAAACGAGGCGCTGGAGGGCGCCGTCCTTGCGGGAGAAGACGATCTTCCCGACGACAACGCCTTCTACTTCATGATCAATCCCGGCGAAACGCTCAACGTCCTGCTGCTCGAGAACCCGAACGCTCAGGAGACCGACAGCTTCTACTACGAAAACGCCCTCTCGGTTGGGACCCGGCCGGCGTTCCGTATCGAGCGCAAGCCATCCACCAGCCTGGAGGAAGCTGATCTTGCCGCGACGGACGCCGTCGTTCTCAACGACGCGCCCTTCCCGTCGGGCTCCGCCGGCGCAGCGCTGCTGGAGTACGTCGAGAACGGTGGCGGCATCCTCATCGCCCTCGGTGAGCTGTCGCGCCCCGGCGACTGGCAGGGCGGTAATGCGGCCCGGCTCGTTCCGCCCATCGCTCCGGACGCCATCGACCGCGAGACGGAGTTCGGCGGCTCACTTGCGAGCTTCGATCGGAACCACTTCGTGTTCGAGGTCTTTCGAACGCCCCGCAGCGGCGACTTCACCGCCGCGCCGTTCTATCGGTACTGGAGCCTGCAACCGACCGCGGATGACCTGGTACTTGCCGGCCTCGACGACGGCTCGGCGGCGCTGGTGACCCGCACCGTCGGCAGCGGCCGGGTCCTCGTCTGGGCGTCCACGCTGGATCGTTTCTGGAACGGCCTGGTCACCCAGCCGGTCTTTGTCCCGTTCATCCACCGCGCCACCGAGTACGCCGCCGGCTATCAGGAGGCCGCCGCCTGGCAGACCGTTGGCGGCACCGTTCGGCTGGCCACCTTGAAGGATGTACAGCTCCCGGACGGCACCCAGGTTACGGCGACCACCCCTGGCGGCCGATCTCTCGGTCTGGTCGCCACAGCGATACCCGCCGGCGAAGCCGAGGAAACAACCGACCGACTTGCGCTCGACGAAGCCGGCTTCTACTCCCTCAGCTGGAGCGGGGACGACGGCGACCGCGAGCTGATCGTCGCAGCCAATCTCGACCGCAGCGAATCGGATCTCTCCAAGATCGACCCCGAGGAGCTCGCCGCGGCGCTGAGCTTTCGCGGCGCCGGCCTCGGTGATCTCGAGCTCGACACCCGGGTCACGGCGGAGGACCGCGAGGCGAGCCAATCCTGGTGGTGGTATCTGCTGATCGTCGTTTTCGTGGTCCTGGCCACGGAGACCGCGCTCTCGAATCGGATTTCCCCCTCGTCCGCGACCCGGCCCACGTAATATGGTAGTGAGATTCTCGATGGCGTCCCCGCTGGAGCTCAGATCTTGAATACGTTCGAACGACTCGACCACAAGAAGCTCACGAAGGCCGTCCGACGGGTACGCAATCGGTGGCGCTTGCGCGTCGCTCTTCGCGGCGCCGCCATCGTTCTGATCGCCGGCTTCCTCGCGCTCCTCGCCCTCGCCTGGGGGCTCGATTTCCTCCGCTACCGGCCCTGGGCGCTGTTCGCTTTCAGCGCCGCCACCTACGCCGGGCTGCTGGCATTGATTCTTCGATTCATCGTATTGCCGCTGTCCGCGAAGGTCTCCGACGACCGCGTCGCGCTCTATATCGGCGAGCAGGCCCCGGGCCATCGCGCCGAGCTGATGAGCGCGGTCGAGATGGCCGGCATCGAAGACGCCGCCGATGACGGATCGGTGTCACCGCAATTCGCTCGCGAGGTCGTCCAGTCGGCCGTCTATCACCTGCACGAGACCGACTACGGTCGCCGGGTCGAGCGCGGCAAGCTGAAGCGATTCTCGACGCTGCTCGCCTCCGCCATGGCGTTCGTCATGCTCGCGGCGATCATGAGCCCGGCATTCCTGCGTACCGGCGCACCCTTGCTTTTCATGCCCTGGGCCCGGTCGGCGTTCGCCAACCCGTACGCCATCGACGTCGTTCCCGGTGACACCCAGATCGCCCGCGGCGCAGACCAGCTGATCGGCGCAACCCTGGTCGGTTTCGATTCCGACCGGATCGAAGTCGCCCTGCGGTCCGGTGGCGGTGACTGGGAGCGCTGGCCGATGACGTTCGATGAACAGACCGGCGCCTATGCATTCCTGGCCTTCGATCTAGGCGCCGACACGGAATACTTCGTCGAGTCCGCGGGAGTGCGCTCCAACGTCTACGAGATCTCCGTCGTCGACCTGCCGTACGTCGACACGATGGCGCACGAATACCGCTTTCCGGCCTACAGCGGCCTCGAGCCGCAGAAGGTCGAAGACGGCGGCGACATCGCGGTGCTCCGGGGCACCCAAGTCCTGCTCGATATCACGCCGACCGTGCAAGTCCCGGCCGGCAGCGTGGTGCTCTCGTGGGACGACGCTGACCTGGGTGCGGAGCCGACCCGAATCCCGCTCGAGATCACCGCTGACGGACACCTGACGGGCTCCTTCGAGATTACCGGCGGCGGCTCCTACCGGATCGAGATGGAGGGCTTCGGCGGTAGCATGGCCGCCGGCTCGCCCGACTACTTCATCGATGCGCTCACCGACCAGCCACCCAGGGTCGCGTTCGAAACACCGGGACGCGACACGACCGTCTCTCCCCTCGACGAGGCATACGTGGAGGTCGTCGCCGAGGACGACTTCGGCCTGACCGGGCTCGAGCTGATCTACTCGGTCAACGGCGCCGAAGAGGTCTCGGTGCCGCTGTACGCACCGAACTCCGGCGACGCGCTCAGCGGGGACGTCAGCGCCGGCTACACGTTCTATCTCGAGGAGGAAGAGCTGCAGCCGGGTGATTTCATCTCCTACTACGCCCGCGCCTATGACAATCAGGATGGCGCCGACAACCAGAACGGCACCACCGACATCTACTTCATGGAGGTCCGGCCCTTCGACCGCACCTTCCGCCAGTCGCAGCAGGGCGGCGGCGGCGGCGGTGGCGGCGGCGGTGGCGAGCAGCAGGACACCGCCTTCGCCCGCCGGCAGCGCCAGATCGTCGCGGCGACGTTCCGCCTCATCAGGGACCGCGAAAAGACCGGCGAAGCCGAGTTCGAGAGCGACCTCGGCACCCTCGCAGTGAATCAGAGCCGCCTGCGGGAGCAGGTCGAGCTCATGCTCGGCCGGACGTCCCAGCGCGGCGCGATGATGCCGGGCTCCGAATTCGAGCAGATGGCGGAGAACCTCCGTAGCGCGGTGACCGAGATGATCCCCGCCGAGGAAGAGCTCGGGCGTGGAGACGCCGATGCCGCACTGCCCCCCGAGCAGCGGGCCCTGCAGTACCTGCAGCGAGCCGAGGCAGTCATGCGCGAGTTCCAGGTCGCTCAGCAGCAAGGCGGCGGCGGTGGTGGCGGGGGCGGCCAGCAGGACTCTCTCAACGAAGATCTCGCCGACCTGCTCGACCTCGAAATGGAGAAGCTGCGGAACCAATATGAGCAGGTTCAGCGCGGGCAACAGCAACAAGCCGATGAGCAGGTGGACGAGGCGCTTCAACGCCTCGAGGAGCTGGCACGTCGCCAGCAGCAGGAGAACGAGCGTCAGCGTCGTCTTGCCGGGATGCCCCCGAATCAGCAGGGCGGTGGCGGGGGCGGGAGCCAGCGGCAGCTCGCCGAGGAAGCGGAGGAGCTCGCCCGGCAGCTCGAGCGTCTGGCTCGCGAGAACGGCGACCCGCAGATGCAGGAACTTTCACGTCGCTTGCAGGACGCTGCCGATGCGATGAAGCGCGCCGCTGCGTCGAACGATGACCGCGCCCTCGCCGAGGGACTCAATGCCCTCAACGAGTTGCAACAGGCCCGCAGCGACCTACAGGGAGAACAGAGCCGACGGCTGCAGCGGGACATCGAAGACGTGCAGAATCGGGTCGACCAGCTGCAGGAGGAACAAGAGAAGATCGCCGACGACGTGCAGCAGATCGGCGCAGATGCGGCCCGCGGCGGTGACCGGCAGCGCTTGATGGAGCAGATGGAGCGCGTGCTCGAGCGCAAGGACGAGCTCGCCGCCGAGGTCGCCGACCTGGAGGACCAAGTCGAGACGATGGCACGCGAGTCTCGCCGTGACGAGCGCGACGCGGCGCGCAAGCTGCAGGAAACCTCCAACTGGATGCGCGACTCGAAGCTGGCGGACAAGATCCGCTATTCCAAGGGTGTCGCCCAGCAGCGCCTCGGCGGCTACGCGGAGCAGTTCGAGGAGCAGATCACCGGAGACCTCGAGCGGCTCGGCGAGATGATCGACGAGGCCTCGGATCTCGTCGAAGGTCCGCAGGAGAACGAGCTGAGCAGCTCTCTGGACGAGACCCGCGGGCTGATCCGAGGCCTCGAGTCCCTCGCCGATCGCTACGAGCAGGGCCTGGAGCGACAGGGCCAGCAGGGAGAGAATCAGGAAAGCCAGCAAGGGCAAGAGGGTCAGCAGAGCCAGGAAGGCCAGCAAGGCCAACAGGGTCAGCAAGGACAGCAGGGTCAGCAGGGCCAGCAGGGTCAGCAGGGTCAGCAGGGTCAGCAGGGTCAGCAGGGTCAGCAGGGTCAGCAGGGTCAGCAGGGCCAGCAGGGCCAGCAGGGTCAGCAAGGCCAACAGGGCCAGCAAGGCCAGCAGGGTCAGCAAGGCCAACAGGGTCAGCAGGGCCAGCAGGGCCAGCAGGGCCAGGAAGGTCAGCGCGGCGGCCGGCAGGGCAACAACCGGCTGGGCGGCGGCGGAAACCGCTTCGGCGGCGGCGGCGATTGGAACGAGCAGCAGCGGCAGTACAGCGCCGAGTACAACCGCAGGATCGACGAAGCCGAAGCGCTACGCGATCGCCTCGCGGCCGAGGGCGAGCAGGTGACCGACCTCGACGCGATCCTCGACGAGATGCGCGACTGGGAGTTCGACGGCACACCGCGCGGCATCGACGAGCTGCGCGATCAGGTCATCGAAGATCTGAAGCTCTTCGAATATGCGCTGCGACGGCTGGCGGAAGCCGACGGCGGACCTCGCCCGGCCTTGGCGGACTCGGACGAGGTTCCCGAGGGCTATCGCAAGCAGGTGGAGGAGTACTTCCGCTCGCTCGGACGTGGCTCGGGTCAGCGCCAGCGCTGAGCCGACAGTCGAAACCAGGGCGGCGTCGGCGCAAGCCACGAGCCGGGCCGGACTCCGCACGGTTGCCCGCCCCGGGCCGGCGACGATTCCGTGCTCGCTCTCACGGGCGCTCCGGCGCGCGCCCGCGGATCAGCCGACGATTTCCAGCGTCGTGCCGATATCGATGGACTTGTAGATCGAGCGATAGATCGGGCAGAACTCCTTGTGCATCGCGTGTACCCGTTCGATCAGGTCGCGATCGTCGGTCTCGTTCCGAAGCACGTAGGCGACGTGGATTCGCCGCACTATCAGGACGAAATCGTCTTTCTCCACCTCGCCGCTGACCTCGCCGACGAGCCGTCCACCGCTTGCATCCACCTGACGCGCCTCCAGCGCGCCTCCGAAGGTTCCGAGCAGTCAGCCGCCCGCCGCGGCGATCAAGTAGTCGATCGTCGTCGCGTGCGGCGCCGAAACATCGGCGGAGACCCCGTAGTGCTCGGCGATCGCGCCGTGCACACCGAAGTAGACCGGATTCGGCTCGGCCGGAACATACGCGAGCCGCAACGGCCCCTCGACCCGCTCGATGCGGATGCGTCCCTCGTAGACGACTTCGGACACGGCAACCTCCTTCGGGCGATGTCCCCGACCGCAATGCCGGCCGCGGCGACGGCCGCCGCCGGCCTGGTAGAATCCACTCGTTTCCGGGGCCGGCCCGTCGGCGGCACCCGCCTGTCGTTCTCGCGATCTCTCTGATGAGCAGCCGATCCGAAGTTCTCGACGCCAATCTGCGTGCGCTCTTCGCGCCGGTGGCCGAAGAACCCGCCCCGGTGGCGCTGACGGATCCCGTCGCACCGGGATCGGCAATGAACGGCTATCGCTTCCTGTCGCTGCTCGAGGCCATGTACCTGACGCGTCACCTCGACCTGGAGGCGCGCCAGCTCAAGAACCGGGACGAAGGCTACTACACCATCGCCAGCGCCGGTCACGAGGTGAACGCCGCGGTGGCAGCGGCACTACAGCCGACGGACCCGGCGTTCCTCCATTACCGGTCGGGAGGGTTCTTTCTCGCCCGCGCCGCCCAGATACCCGGCCAGACGCCGATCTTCGACGTCCTCCTGTCGCTGACCGCAGCCGCTGACGATCCCATCGCCGGCGGTCGCCACAAGGTCTTCGGCAGCGTACCGCTGTGGATCTACCCGCAAACGAGCACGATCGCGTCCCACCTCCCGAAGGCCGTCGGCCATGCGATCGCCATCGACCGGGCGAAGCACCTCGGACGTCCGCTTCCCTTCCCGCAGGATTCCATCGTCGTCTGTAGCCTCGGGGACGCCAGTCTCAATCACTCCACCGCCGTGGGCGCCCTGAACGGGGCCCTGTGGGCCAACTACCAGCATATTCCGGTCCCGATTCTCTTCGTCTGCGAGGACAACGGCCTCGGCATATCGGTGAACACCCCCGCGGGCTGGATCGAGCGCCGCTGGGGGTCCCAGCCCGGTATGCGCTATTTCCCGGCCGACGGCCTCGACCTCGTGTCCACGTTCGACGTCGCCCGGGCGGCGGTCGAACACTGTCGACGCCGGCGTGCGCCGACCTTCCTGCACCTCGATCTCGTCCGCCTGCTCGGCCACGCCGGGACCGACGTGGAGCTGGCCTATCGTGACATCGAGGAGATCAAGGCGGCCGAATCGCGCGATCCATTGCTGCGCAACACCCGCCGCGCCGTCGAAACCGGCCTGGCCAGCCGCCGTCAGCTCTCGAACCTGTATGAGGAAACGGAGGCGCGGGTCCGCCGGGCCTCGCGCGAGGCGGCGACCCGCCCGCACCTCCCCAGCGCCGCCGCGATCATGGCGCCGCTGGCACCGTACAGCCCGGAATCGGTGCGGGCCGAGGCGCAGCGCGACGACTACCGTGAGCTGCGTGAGGACCGCTTCGGCGGAGCCCAGGCCCTACCCGAGGCGTCCTCGCCCAAACACCTCGCCCAGCTCTTGAACTGGGGCCTTCGCGACATGCTGGCGAAGTACCCGGAAATGCTCGTCTTCGGCGAGGACGTCGCCAAGCGCGGCGGCGTGTACGGCATCACCGCGCAACTGTGCGAGCAGGCGCGCGCCGGACGGGTCTTCAACACGCTCCTCGACGAGCAGAGTATTCTCGGCATGGCGGCGGGAACCGCGCAGCTGGGCTTCCTGCCGGTTCCCGAGATCCAGTACCTCGCCTACTACCACAACGCCGAGGACCAGATCCGCGGCGAGGCCGCTTCCCTGCAGTACTTCTCGTCCGGACAGCTGCGGAACCCGATGGTGGTCCGCATTGCCGCGTGGGCCTATCAGCGCGGGTTTGGCGGCCATTTCCACAACGACAACAGCATCGCGGCGCTGCGCGATGTTCCGGGCGTGGTTATCGCCGGTCCCGCACGCGGCAGCGATGCCGTCGGCATGCTGCGCACGGCGATGGCCCTGGCGAAGATCGACGGGCGGGTGGTGTTCTTCCTCGAGCCGATCGCCCTGTATCGTACGCGCGACCTGCACGAGGACGGCGACGGCGCCTGGCTCGACTCCTTTCCGAGCCTCGGAACCAGCGTCGAGCTGGGGACCGCACACGCGTACGACGCGGCCGACGACGCCGACGGCGACGTTGCCCTGACCATCGTCAGCTGGGCCAACGGACTATGGCGCTCGCTGCGCGCCGCCCGCACGCTGTACACCGAACACGGCATCCGGGCGCGCATCGTGGACCTGCGCTGGCTGCTACCCCTCGATGTCGCAACCCTCTGCCGCGAGGCGCAGGTCAGCGGTCGCGTCCTGGTGGTCGACGAGGGGCGGCGCACGGGGGGAACCAGCGAAGCGATCGTCACGGCTCTGGTCGAGGAATACCCGCGCCGCCACCCCGGCCCGCTTCCGCAGATCTCGCGCTACTGCGGCATGGACACGTTCATTCCGTTGGGCCCTTCCTGGCGGCACGTGCTTCCCGACGAGGCCGGGATCGTGGATCGCGCCCTGCGGCTGTGCCGGAGGGAAACCGACGAGGGTGAGGCGGACCATGAGCACCCTGCCGGCACGACCGAAGGCGGCCCCTCGTGAGCCGCAGCACGGTCGTTCTCTGCCCCGGCCGCGGTGCCTATACCGCTTCCGAGCTCGGCTACCTGTCTCGGCCCGCACCGACCGCGGCCGTCGAGGATCTCGACGGCGCGATCGATCGTTCCGACGGGCTGCGAACCGCCCGGGGCGATCTCACCATCCGCTCCATGGACGGCGCGCGCAAGTTCGACCCCGCCTTCTTCGCCGGCGAGAATGCCGCCGGCCTGACGTTCGCCTGCACTGCCTTCGATTTCCTCCGCCTCGACCCCGCGAAGGTCGAGGTCGTCGCCGTGGGCGGCAACAGCATGGGCTGGTACTCGGCGCTCTTCACCGGCGGTGCTCTGACGCTGGAAGACACCTTCGACCTGGTCGAGACGATGGGCGGCATGACCCGTGACCGCCAGATCGGCGCCCAGGTCATCTACCCGCTCACGGAGAACGACTGGCGCGCCGACGAGGAGGCGCGGGGGCGCGTAGACGGCGCCATCGAGTCTGTCCGCGCCGCCGGACACCAGGCGGGCTGGTCGATCCACTACGGCGGCTTCGCCGTGGTCTGGGCCGACGACGAGGGGGTGGCTCCGCTTCTCGATGCGCTTCCCGAGACCACGAGCGGGAGCCGGAAGTACCCCTTGCAGCTCCCGGGCCACGCCGCCTTTCACTCGCCTCTGATGCAGGCGTCGTCGGACCGCGGCGTCGAGCAGCTCGCATCGCTCCCCTGGAGGGCGCCTCGTGTGCCGATGGTCGACGGGCGAGGCTTTCAATGGCGCCCGCTGACGACGGACCCGGCGGCGCTGTGCGAATACACGTTGCGCACCCAGGTGCTGGAGACGTTCGATTTCAGCAGCACGGTGCGCGTCGCTCTGCGCGAGTACGCCCCGGATCAGATCGTCCTGCTGGGGCCGGGCGAGGCCCTCGGGGCCGCTGTCGCGCAGGTAGTGATCGCCGAGCGCTGGCAAGGCATCGATTCGCGCGAGGCGTTCGCCGAGCGCCAAGAGGACGACCCCTTCATTGTCTCGATCGGGCGCCCGGACCAGGCCGAACGGGTCCTGAGGGACCCCGACTGACGTCCGCCGCCGCCCGTAGCCGACCGGCCGGTACTGCATGGCGGCGCGGCGCGGTATGCTAGCCCCCGGCTACGAACCGGGTCTCGAGCCCGATGAGATCGGGGGCACGCACCATGGTGAATCGAAGGCAGTTTTTGGGCGCAGTCGGCCTCCCCGCCGCAACCGCGATGACGCCCGTGCTCTCCCCGGGCGGCCTCGAGCGCGCGCTCGCCGCAATGGCCGAGCTCGGCACGACCGCGAAAACCCCGCAAGAGGCCGCCGCCGACGAGCGCATCTGGCGCGAGGTACAGGCCGCGTACAGCGCGGATCGATCGATCGTGAACCTGAACTTCGGCGGCGTCGGCGCCTCGCCGATCGTCGTGCAGGACGCGATGAAGCGTTACCTCGACTACTCCAATACGGCGCCGGTCTACAGCATGTGGCGCATCCTCGAGCCCCAGGCTGAAGGTGTGCGGCAGCGCCTGGCGCGGCATTTCGGCACCGACACCGAAGAGATCGCCATCACTCGCAACGCCTCGGAAAGCCTGCAGATCTGCCAGTTCGGTATCGACCTCGAGCGCGGCGACGAAATCCTGACGACGAATCAGGACTACGGTCGCATGATCAACACCTTCAAGCAGCGCGAGCGCCGCGAGGGTGTTGTCTTGAAGCAGTTCTCGATCCCGGTGCCTGCCGAGGACGAGGAGGAGGTCGTCTCCCTCTTCGAGCAGAACATCACCGACCGCACGCGGCTGATCCTGATGTGCCACCAGATCAATCTGACCGGGCAGATCCTGCCGGTGAAAAAGGTCGTCCAGATGGCCCGCCGTCACGACATCCCCGTGATCGTCGACGGCGCCCACGCCTACGGTCAGTTTGCTTTCAAGCACGAGGACCTGGATTGCGACTACTACGGCACGAGCCTGCACAAATGGCTCAACGCACCGCACGGCACCGGCTTGCTCTACGTGCGGCGCGACAAGATCGCCGACCTCTGGCCGCTGATGGCAGCGCCGGAAAATCAACAGGATGACATCCGCAAGTTCGAGCAGATCGGCACCCATCCGGAGGCCAACTTCCTCGCCATCGGCGACGCGCTGACCTTCCACGAGGGCCTCGGCGACGAGCAGAAGGAGGCCCGGCTCCGCTACCTGCGCAACTACTGGGCCGAGCGATTGCTGCAAAACGACCGTATCCGCATGAACACGAGCCTGGATCCGCGCTTCTCCTGCTGCTTGAGCAACGTCTATATCGAGGGCGTCGATACGAGCGCGCTGGGCAACTACATGTGGGACCGGCATCGGATCATCGTTACTCCCATCAACCACGCCGAGTTCTCCGGACTGCGCGTGACCCCGAACGTCTGCACCACGCTCGAGGAGCTCGACCGTTTCTGCGACGCCATGGAGCTCGTAGCGGAAAAAGGGCTGCCCGCCTGAACTTTCCGCGAATCGAAACCGCAAGATACCCAAGCGCCATCCCCACGCAAGGAGTTCGCCCGATGTCGAGATCGCCTCGGCGCCTCACCCTGTTGACCGCCGCAATCATTCTCTCGCTGACCGCGCTGCCGGCGCCGACCACGAGCTCGGCGTTCGCCGCTCCTCAGAGCCGTGTCACCACGCCCATGGAGGAGTTCGGCAACAATCTCGGGGATGACTATTTCCTCGCCAACTACCAGCAGCTGGTCGCCTACTGGCAGAAGCTCGAGCGCGAATCCGACCGCATGACGCTCGAGGTCATCGGCGAAACCGAGCAAGGTCGCCCGATGTACATGGCGATCATCACGTCGCCGGAAAACCACCGCAATCTGGATCGCTACAAGGAGATCTCCGCCCGTCTGGCGCTGGCCGAGGGCGTCGATGAAGCCGAGGCTCGGGCCCTCGCGGCGGAAGGAAAGTCGGTCGTCTGGATCGACGGCGGGCTGCACGCGACCGAGGTCCTGGGGGCGCAGCAGCTCATGGAGCTGGTCTACCAGATGAACGCCCGGACGGACGCCGAGACGATGCGTTTCCTCGACGACGTCATCCTCCTGGCGACGTGCGTCAACCCGGACGGCCTGGATCTGGTCGCCGATTGGTACATGCGGAACCCGGTACCCGAGGAACGCTCCAGCCGCGGATTGCCGGTGCTCTATCAGGAATACACGGGCCACGACAACAACCGCGATTTCTACATGGCGACGCAGAAAGAGACCATCGCGATCAACAACATCCTGTACCGCGAGTGGTTTCCGCAGATCGTCTACAACCACCACCAGACCGGTCCCTCGGGAACGGTCCTGTTCGCGCCGCCCTTCCGCGGGCCGTTCAACTACAACCTCGACCCGCTGCTGATCCTCGGCATCGATACCGTCGGCACGGCGATGCACAGCCGCTTCGTGCGGGAGAACAAACCCGGCGCGACCATGCGGTCGGGCGCCAGCTACTCGACCTGGTGGAACGGCGGTCTGCGGACCTCGCCCTACTGGCACAACCAGATCGGCCTGCTCACCGAGACCATCGGCAGCCCGAACCCGATGTCGATCCCGTTCATCCTCCGCCGGCAGCTGCCGAGCAACGACCTGCCCTACCCGGTTGCGCCGCAGCGCTGGCATTTTCGCCAGTCGGTCGACTACTCGATCACCGCCAATCGTGCCGTCCTGGACATCGCCAGCAAGTTGCGCGAGGACTTTCTCTTCAACATCTGGCGCATGGGGATGAACTCGATCGAGCGTGGCAACCGTGACCACTGGACACTGTCGCCGGCACGAATCCGCGCCGTTGAAGAGGCGATGGCGGCATCGGAGCCAGGAGCCGGCGGTGCGCCCGGCGGCGGTCGTGGCGGCCGCGGTGGCGGCAGTGTGCCGCTCGATCTCTACGAGAACGACTTCCGCGACCCGGAAGCCCGCGATCCCCGCGGATACATTCTGTCGGCGGACCAGCCCGACTTCCCGACGGCGACGAAGTTCGTCAACACGCTGATCAAGAGCGGCGTGACGGTGCATCGCGCGACGTCCTCGTTCAGCGTCGAGGGGAAGAGCTACCCCGCCGGCTCCTATGTGGTGATGTCCGCGCAGGCCTTCCGCCCGTTCGTTCTCGACATGTTCGAGCCGCAGGTCCACCCCGACGACTTCGCCTATCCCGGCGCCCCGCCGACCCGGCCGTACGACGTCGCCGGCTGGACGGTCGCCTATCAGATGGGCGTCGAGTTCGATCGCGTACTTGAAGGATTCGACGGTCCGTTCGAGCGGCTCGCCGACCTTACGCCGCCCCCGGCGGGCACGGTCAGCAACACCTCCGGCGCCGCCGGATACTGGTTCAGCCCACAGCAGAATGACTCTTTCAACGCTGTGAACAGGCTTCTTGCCGCCGGCGATTCGGTGTTCCGATTCGCCGGCCCGGTGAGCTCGGGCTCTGCCACGTTCCCCGCCGGCGCCTTCTACGTCAGCAGCGGAAACGGCACCGCAAACCGCGTCGCCGAGATCGCCGAGAGCCGCGGCGTCTCCTTCGTCGGAACGGCGACTCCCCCCGACGGTGACCTCCGGGCGCTCAAGCCGACGCGTATCGGCCTGTGGGACCGCTACGGTGGCGACATGCCCTCCGGCTGGACGCGCTGGTTGTTCGAGCAGTTCGACTTCGACTTCGAGGTCGTCTACGCCCCGACCCTCGACGCCGGCGACCTGAACTCCCGCTTTGACGTGCTGGTGTTCATGAGCTCCGCGATACCCGCGCCGCGGTCCGGCGGCGGAGGCCGCGGGGGCAGGGGCGGCGGTGGTGCCATCGACGACGGCACGCTGCCGGCCGAGTTCCGCGGCCGACAGGGCGCCGTTACCGCTGAGCGCACCATCCCTCAGCTTCGCGCCTTCGTCGAGAACGGCGGGACGCTGATCGCCATCGGAAACAGCGCCCTGAGCGTCGTCGAGCACTTCGAGCTTCCGGTCGACAACCACCTCACCGAGCGCACGCCGACGGGCGGCGTGCAACGTCTGAGCAGCGACAAGTTCTATGTCCCCGGATCGGTGCTGGAGGTACAGATCGACAACAGCCACCCGGTGGCGTGGGGCATGGACGAAACGGCCGATCTGTTCTTCCGCAACAGCCCCGTCTTCCGCCTTCGGCCCGGCGCCGCCGCCGAGGGCGTCGAGCCGGTGGCATGGTTCGGATCCGATCCGCTGCGCAGCGGCTGGGCCTGGGGTGAGACCTTCCTGGAGGATGGCGTCGCCGCCGTGTCCGCCAAGCTCGGAAACGGCACGGTGCTGTTGTTCGGCCCGGAGATCAACTTCCGCGCCCAGCCGCACGGCACCTTCAAGTTCCTCTTCAACGGCATCTACACGGACACGGAAAGCGGCGGACGCGACTGAGGCAGGACGTCGGACCTAGGACGTCGGACCTAGGACGTCGGGGACGCAGGCCGCCGGCCGCAAAGCCACCTACGTAGAGCGAGGGGCGTAAGGCGACCGACGCACGGCAAAGGAACGGACGGCGCCCCGGCCGAACGCTCAGCGCAGCTCGCCGAGGCGCCGTCGGACTTTACCCAACGCCTCCGCCAAGCCGTCGCTCACCGACAGCGGGTCGTCCACGTCGGCGATCTCGAGCTTTTCGCGTTCCCACTCCTGGTAGGGCGCGAAGTACAGCACGAGATCTCCTTCCAGCTTCCGCGGGCTTCCCTCCAGCTTGTCGACGGCGAGGACAAGCCCGGCGTCGGCGTCGTTCTGCCGCGTGATCAGGGCGATGTCCGGCGCGTCGGAGATCTGCTGGCGCAGGTCTCGCAGGATCTCGAGCATCGTCGCCTGGTCGAGCGCATCCGGGGTCGGGGCGACGTCGACGAACAGGCGCGAGGCTTGCAGTTGCTCGTCGAGATCCGCCGGCGGGTCGGCCGTTTCCTGGAGCGCACGCAGCAGCGCGGCCACCGTGAGCCCGTCCTGGTGGGCGCGAATCGCGTGATACCAGGCGAGATCGTATTCCTGCAGGTCGTGGGCCGTGCGCGCCAGTAGCGCGTGGACGCTGCCGAGCCCCGGTCGCAAATCCAGCGCCCGGGCAAGGTCGTCGCGCGCCCGTTCCGGTTGGTCGATCGCCAGGTGCGCTCTTCCCCGCACGACGTAGCTCGGCCAATAGCCGGCGTCGAGAAGAACGGCGCCTTCGAGGCGCTCGATCGCGGCTTCGGGCTGTCCCTCGTCCAGAAGGCCGACAGCGACGCGAACAGCCTGTTCGGCAGCCCGCGTGTCCACCAACCGTCGGTAATACCCGGGGCGGACGAGGATGTCGAGGTCGTCGCGGGTGCTCTGGAGCGTGACGCCGTGCCATACGAGGCCCCCACGAGCCACCGACATGTCCTCTTCCGGCGGGTAGTAGCCGATCAGATACGTCGAGCGCAGCATGCCGACCACCGCGGCGAACTCCTCCCGGACGTCGTCGCGGTCGCGCCCGAGTATGAGCCGCCCGCCACTGATATGGGCGAGATGATCCAGCCGGCTTTCGAGCTCGTCGGCAAACTGCTGCATGCGCCGAAGTCGCCGCGCGCGCAGCGTCCCCGGCCGCGCCACCCCACGCCGACGCGGTCCCAGGGCGTCACCAATGGCAACGGCGAAGATCGGCGCCGGGTAGCTCCACGCGTTGACCAGGGTGTCAGCGTACGTCGCCAGGCTATGCTCGTCTCCGCCATCGCTCAGGACGACGACGGCGGTCCGACGTACCGTGTCCGGAATCCCGAGCGAGCGGGGCGGCAGCGGTGTGCCGCAGGCGTCACCGTCGTACGCCGCCTCGCTCCAGGCCGCCAGGTCACGCGGTGGGCTCGCATATCCGCTTCGATCGATGCTGGAAAGCGCCTCGTACAGCGAATCGTAGAGCGCCGTACCGCCCTCCAGCGTCATCCCACCGATCAGCGCGGCCAGAATCGGATCGTCCGGTGCTGCCCAAGCAGCCCGTCCGACACTCTCGCGAAAGGGTACGAAGTAGACGCAATCGCGCGGCCCGAGCGCCTGCAGAAATGCCATGGCGTCCTCGCGCACGCTGGGGGCATTCTCCCGGATGCTGCCGCTGCCATCGAGCACGAGGGCAACATCGAGGGGCGTATCCGCCGACGTCGCGAACAGTGACAGCTCCTGCGGCTGGCCGTCCTGGGAAATGCGGAAATCGTCGGCGGACAAGTCGGTCACCGGTGCCCCGTCGTCGTCCAGAACGGAGACGTTGAGGACGACCATCTCCACCCCCGCCCGGTAGATCGGCATCTGGTCCTGCCGAACCGGCGACTGGCCCTGTGCCGCCGGCTGCTTCCATACGGGAGACGGGTCTGCCGCGGCCCTGCCGCCGGCTATCGGGAAGGACGCACACAGCACCACGCCGAGCATCGCCACGACGGAAGCGTCCCCGCGGACGCGCCGGCAGAATCGATGATCCGACATGAAACGATCTTACGCGCGGCGTCGGCCGTTTCCCAGGCGGGTCCGCCGGCCCAAGGGCCCGGTTTGTCGGACCAGCGGGGCCAAGTGGTCGGGGCAGCGGGCCAAGTGATCGAACCAGCGGGCCAAGTGGTCGAACCAGCGGGGCCGAGTGGCCGGGTCAGCGGCGAAGCGCTTGGATCGCCGCCGGCAACTCGAACACCGCCGGATCCACGGTGTCGTACTCCACCATCTCGACAGTAAGCTGCAGGCTCTGCCCGGGGCCCATCTCCTGCAGCATGACCGCCGGTCGCAGGACGCCGCCGAAGTCCCGATAGTCCCGCAGGTAGGTAACTACGTTGATCGAGCCCATCATCGTATCCTGCACCCCCTCCACCCCGATCATCAGGCCGGTCTCGGCATCGAAGTACTCGAAACGCTCCTGCCCGGACTGATAGACCAGTTTGACCTTGTGGGCGCTCTTACCGTCGAACTCCTCCGACCCGACCGTCTCCATCTGAGAGAAACGGGACGGGTCGTGCAGATCCGAGTAGAAGTCGCTCTCGTTCACGAGCTGCTCGAGCTCGCCTCCCGTGAGCAACCGCTCACCCATCATCGTATCGATCGACCAGCCGACCTCGCCGTCGTATCCGACACGGGTTTCGACACCCACGGCAGAGAAGCTCACGGTATGCACCGCCTTGTCCGGCGCAGCCATGTACACCTCGAGATCGCCCACTAGTCCCTGCCCGACGACCTCCACGACACCGGTCGAGCGCAACGACGTGTAGCTCTCGATCGCGGCCCGGCCCCCGATCGCTTCAACGTACCGAGCGACGACGTCCGCGGCCGTCGGCAGATCCTGTGCGTAGGCCGTCGCCGCGGGAAGGACGGCCAGCGCGACGGCGGCGGACAAGCGTGAGATTCGCGCGGATGGGCGCATTCAAAGCTCCTTTGCTCACTAGCGGGTTGTTCGTACGATCCACTCTACCGCAGCGTCGAGCACCGGATCGCGCCCCGCGAGAAGGTCGGCGCGCGAAACCCGTACCTCCTCGTCCGGAATCACGCCGCGTCCTTCGAGCCTCACTCCGGTGCCGCTGACGACGAAGTCGGCGAAGGCATGCTGCAGGACGTCCCCGTTCGGCAGCTCGTCCATGAGTGACGGCAGCACCGCCCCCATCGAGCGCTGCCCGAAGACCCTCCCCCGCCCGATGGCCTGCATCCCCGCCGCGAACACCTCCGACGTGCTCGCGCTGGTGTTGTCAATGAGGATCGCCAGCGGCCCGGCGAACGGCTCTACCCGTTCGCCCCGGGTGTCGATGCGTCGCGGGTTCGGACGGAATTCCAGCTCGGAGTCGCGCGTTCTCATGGTCCCGAGCGAAACGTCCTGTTCGACGAAGTGCCCTCCCATTCCCATGACCATACCGCCCAGCCCGCCGGGATTACCCCGCAGGTCCAGGATGACACCATCCATCTCGCGTACCGCGTCCACCGCCTCGTCGAAGGGGCGGGACAGAATCGGCAGCCAGATGTTGAAGGAGATGTGCCCGACCTGCATCCCGACGTCCGGTTCGATCACCTGCCGATCGAGTCGGGCATACACGGGCGGAAGGTTGCCGAAACGGATTACCTCGCCGCGTGGCGGAGCGCGGCGAATCGAAATCGAGCGCCTCTGATCGTCGCCGTCGAGAAACTCCGCCTCGAAAGAGCTGCCCGGCTCTCCGGAGAGACGCAGATCCATGCTCCGCTGCGCCTCGACCCGGACCTTGTGCGCATCGACGGCCTCGAGACCATCGTCCTCCAGCTCACCCACGCCGAACGAGCGCCCGCCAACGCTGTCGAGGATCCAACCCGGGCGCACTCCGGCGGCGTACGCCGGGAGGTCAGGGTCGACCCGCGCGACGACGAAGCGTCCGTCGATGATCACGGTTTCGAACCCCGCATCGCCGCGCCCCCCCTCGGCCTCGGGATCGTCGTCGTCGCCCCGCACGGCCAACAATGCGCCTCGGGGCAAGAGAGCGAAGTGCGACTGATCCAAGCGGGCGATCATCTCGTTGATGATCTCGCGCAGTTCCGCCGCGGTCTCTGCCGCGGCGGCCCGCGGCCGGAGCTCCTCCCGAACGGCGAGCCAATCGACACCGTTGAAGTCCGGGTCCCAATGGGTCTCGTAGATAATCGTCCAGGCGCGCTCGAACGTCTCGAGATGATCATCCTGCGGCAACGCGGACGGCGCGGTGGCAGCCGAGAGCCAGGCAGCCAGCACGAGGATCGCCAGCAGGCTTCTCGGCCGATTCTTCATCGAATGTCGTCCAACATCCACAAGCCGCCCGAGCGGTCTTCAACGGGAATGATCAGACGCCCCGGAGCTACGGCGAACTTCGTGTACAGAACCGTCTCGGGAAGCCCATGATCCAGGGCCTCGAACATCGTCACCTGAAACGGGGCCGAACCCTCGCCGGTTCGTTGCGCCCAAATGTTGAACGCACCGCTGCGGTCGGACGCGAAGAAGAACCAGCGTTCGTCCGGAGACCAGGCCGACCACCCCTCCTGCGCCTCGCTGACGGCCAGCGGCTCGGCTTCGCCGCCCTCCGCCGTATCGACCACCCATATATCGCCCCCGGCGCCGTTCCGATTGGTCCAGAACGCCACCTGCCTCCCCGACGGCGAAAACGTCGGATACATCTCGAAGCTCGCGGCGTTTGTCAACGGCCGGAGCTCCCGGCCGTTGCCCAGGGTCATCGCCCAGATGTCCCAGTTCCCGGCGCGGTTCGAGTAGAAGACGACCTCGCTGCCGTCCGGGGACCACGAAGGCATGACGTCGCGCACCGGATGGGCCGCCTCGCTGACGCGCGTGGGGACGCATTCGAGCGCACACAGCACGCGCCACAACTCGTAGGAACCGCGCGATGTGGAGGTAAAGAGCATGCCCTCACCCACCGGCGAGAAGGCCCCACCAACCTCGCGGACGCCTCGCTCCCATACGGCCGTGGCCTTGTTCTCCTGCAGCGGCCCATCCAGCTCCATGGCGTACAGCTGCCCCTGATCCGATGTGCGATGCGCCGTCCAGACCAGTTGCCGTCCGTCCGGCGTGACCGAAGGGTAGTAGTTGCTGTCCGAGGCGCTCGTCAGCTGCATTGCGGCGCCGTTCAGCTTTCCCGTTTCCGGCTCGTACTCGTACGCCCACAGGTGCCGGACGATCCGCCGCGCCGCATAGGCGAGCGAGCGGCTGTCCGGCGACAATGCCGGATCGACGTCGTCCGTGGTCGGCCACGTAAGGCGCGCCGGCTCCCCGCGCGGGAGCCCGGAAGGTCCCAACGCCACCTTCCAAATGTCCTTGTTCCCGCCGTAGGGCCCCAGGCTCATCACCATGAAGCTGCCGTCGCCGGCGACCGCCAACCCGGCAACCTCCTGCCCCGGGGGCACGAGCTCGAGCGCGACCCCCTCGCCTCCGGACGCCGGCACCTTGAAGACGTCGGCATCCGATCGACTCCAGTAGTAGACGCTCTCGCCGTCGTGCGACCAGACGGGATGGGGCGATCCCGCCGTTCCCTCGACAAGGGTTACCGGATCGGCGCCGGCGTGAGCTTCGATCAAATAGACGTCGCCGCGCCACTCGAACACGATCATCGAAGCGTCCGGCGACCACTTCGGCCGCGCACCGAAGGTCGTCAATTGCGCCGGCCGGCCGCTGTGCGGCGAAATCAACTGAATTCCGTCGTTGCCGAAGTTGCTTGTATACGCGACGGCCGAGTCATCCGAGGCCCAATCCGGATCGGTCTCGTCGCCCTCGAAGTCCGTGATCTGGCGGGCGCGGCCACCGGCTTCCTGGTGCCATAAATCCATGTTTCCCGAGACGTCCGCTGCGTATACCAGCTCCGTCCCGGAAGGCGACCACGAAGGAGACCCGATCAGTCCGGCCTGGCTCGTCAGCCGCGATGCGACCGGCACGTCCGCGCCGGGCCCGGAAGGCGTGCCGGAGACCTGCCGCGAAGTGCCCCACCAGGCGCCCGCAGCCCCCGCGGCGATCATCAAAGCGGCCGCCGTGGCGACGCGCCAGGGCCGTGCGGCCCGAACGGAGACGTTCGGCGCTGCCGGTGCCTCTGTTGTCTCCGGCACCGGGTCGAATTCGCCCGACTGCAGCTCGGCCTTGAGGTCGTCGAGCGCGTTGCGCAGGTCGATCGCCGTCTGAAAGCGACGCACCGGATCCTTGGCGAGGCAGGTACGGATGATGCGTGCCAGATGGCCCGGCAGACCGGGTCTCAGCCGGGTGATCAACGTCGGTGTGTCGCGAATGATCGAGGACATCACCGACATCGGCGTGTCACCGTCGAAGGGGACTTCCCCGGTCGCCATCTCGTACATCAACACGCCGAGCGAGAAGATGTCGGACCGATGGTCGGCCGCCCTACCCTCGGCTTGCTCCGGTGACATGTACGCGACCGTGCCGATGATCTGCCCCTCGAACGTGAGCCCGATCGTCGACGGGTCGGCCGGCGTCACCGCTCCGCTGCCGTCGCTGCGCAGCTTCACCAGACCGAAATCGAGGACTTTCAGCCTGCCGTCAGCCGTCACCATGACGTTGGAGGGCTTCAGGTCTCGATGAACGATGCCCTTCCGATGCGCCGCCGCAACCGCTTCTACCAGCCGCACGGCGAGATCGAGGAAGTCGCCGAGCGCCATCCCGCCTCTTGGCACGATCTCGTCCAGTGTCTTGCCGTCGACAAGCTGCATGGTGATGAAATGCGTGCCGTCGACCTCCTCCACCGAATAAATGGTGACAATGTTCGGGTGGTCGAGGGCGGCGATCGCACGAGCCTCGCGCTCGAACCGCTCACGACGCTCGAAGTCGTTGGCGAACTGTGCCCGCAGGACCTTCAGAGCGACCTCGCGACCAAGCGTCGGGTCGTGCGCCGCGTACACCTGCCCCATCGCGCCGGAGCCCAGGGCTCGGACGATCTCGTAGCGTCCCAGGTGTTCGCCGACCACGGGGACCTTCATCGGCACGCTCGTTATGTGCGCGGCGACTCAGGCACGGCGCACTTCGTTGGACAGATAGGGATTTTACGACCCTACGTGCGGTTCGTCACGTAGGGCGGGCGAGCCAGGGCTCCTCCGGCAACACCGCGGTGTTGCCCCCGCAGATGACCGCGCAGACGTGCTCGTCGGTCCGCGGCTCGTAGGCACCGCACAGCAGAGCCGCGAGCGACGCCGCGCCGCCGGGCTCGGCGACGATCCGAAGGGCGTCCCAGAGCCGCCATTGCGCTTCCTCGATCGCCGCATCCGGCACGAGCACGGACGCGGCGATGTGCTGGCGAGCGACGGTGAACGGCACCGTTCCGATGCGGCGGGCGCCGAGAGAGTCCGCCGCGAGGCCGCCCACCGGAACCTCGACGGGCTCGCCCGCTACCATCGCCGACGCCAGCGCCGGGCAACCCTCGGGCTCGACGGAAACGACCCGCCGTCTGCCCGCATACCAGGCCGCGACGCCGGCAGCCAGACCTCCACCTCCGACGGCGACGAGAATCGTCTCGGCTTCGGGCAATTGCCGTTCGAGCTCGAGGCCTACCGTCCCCTGGCCGGCGACGACGTCCGGGTGATCGTACGGGTGCACCAGCAGCGCTCCGCTCTCGGCCGCCCGCTCCAGGCACGCCGCCATCGCGTCGTCGTAGTAGCGCCCCGTGACCGTGACGTCCGCTCCGTTGCGCCGGATGCGCTCCGCCTTGAGGGGCGGCGATCCCTCGGGGACGAAGATCTCTGCCCGAATCCCGAGGCGGCGCGCTACGTGGGCGACCGCCTGCCCGTGATTTCCGCCGGACGCCGTGATGACGCCCGCTTCCGGCACGTCCGCCCGGAGGATCCGATGAAAAGCTCCGCGCGGCTTGAACGACCCGGTGTGCTGGAACAGCTCCAGCTTGAGCGATAAACGTCCCGGGAGGCCGAACGCGTCCGCCTCCAGCGTCATCGACGGCGTCGCGCGGACATGCTTGCCGATCCGCCCGGCGGCGGCCTCGATCTGCGCGGGCGAAACGCCGGCGGTCATGGGCCCAGGCTCTGCCGCACGCGCTCCAGCAAATCGGGCAGCGAGAACGGCTTCTCCAGCAGCGCCGCGGAGGGCCCCGGCATGCGCGACGAAACGATCTCCTCCGAGTAGCCACTCATGAAGAGCACGTTGAGGTCGACGTTCTCCTCCGAGAGCCGCTCCGCCAGCTCGGGCCCGCCGAGACCCGGCATGACGACGTCGGTGAGGAGAAGATCGATCTGCTGCTCGCCCTTGCGGGCAATGTCGAGGGCCTCGACACCGTCCCGCGCGACGATCACCTCGTAGCCGTTGTCTCGGAGCACCGCGCCGAGCATGCCGCGGATGCGCTCGTCATCTTCCACCACGAGCACCGTGTGGCCGATCTCCGCCTCCTCGACGCGGTCGGCGCGGGCAGCGCTCGCCCTCTCCGGCTTGCACGCCTCATCCACGCTCGGCGAGGGCACACGCGGGAAGATGACCCGCACCTCGGTGCCCTCATCGGGAGCGCTGTCTACCTGGACCACACCGCCGCTTTGGCGCACGATGCCGTAGACCATGGCGAGCCCCAGGCCGCTCCCCCTACCGATTTCCTTCGTCGTGTAGAACGGATCGAAGATCTTGCGGCGGACATCGTCATCCATCCCCATTCCCGTGTCCCGCACCGCCACTTCGACGTGATCGCCGGGAGCCAAACCGGCGAGCGAGTCGGCTCGATCCGCCGATACATGAAGGTTCTGCGTGGACATGGTGAGAACGCCGCCGTCCGGCATCGCGTCACGGGCATTGAGCGCCAGGTTCACCAGGACCTGCTCGAGCTGCGAAGGATCGACGAGCGCCCAGCCGAGGTCCGGATCGAGCTTGCACTCGAAGCTGACGTGCTCACCGAGTGACCGCTGCAGCATTCCCGCGACGTTGCGCACCGCCTGGTTGGCCTGAACGTGGGTCGGCGCCAGCACCTGGCGGCGGGAGAAGGCCAGCAGTTGGCGTACCAGATCGGCCCCTCGCTGCGCTGCCTCGTCGATCTGACGCGCCTCCTCCCGCTCCTCGCTCCCCCGCGGCAAGCGCGGCAAGAGCCGTTGCCCGCGCCCGGTGATGATCGTCAGCAGGTTGTTGAAGTCGTGTGCGATGCCACCGGCAAGACGGCCGACCGCCTCCAGCCGTTGGGATTGCCGCAATCGTTCCTCGCTCCGATGGAGGGCGTCGGCGGTGCGCTCCAGTTCGTCGCGCTCCTCCTCGAGAAGCCAGATCACCATGCCCAACCCCATGGCGAACTGCAGCAACAGGTCGAGAAACCCGAGCAGCGCCAGCTCCGGCCCCGCCGAACCGAGACCGAGGAACTCGATCAGGTTGAAGGCAAAGTAGTTGAGCTGCTCGGCGCCGTAGAGAAAGAACGCCGCCACCACGATCGCTCGTCCGACTCCTCGTCGCCAGCCGCCCATTCGGCCCAGCCAGATGCCCGCCGCCAGGTACGCCACGCCGGCGGCCAGCGAGCGGATACCGATGCGAACGAAGAACCGGGCTTCGGCGGCCGCAGCATCGCGAGTGAACAGCAACGCGAAAACCACACCGACGACGATGCACGCACCCAAGAACAGCCGCCGACGCCGTGGCTCGACCGGGTGGCCGCGCGCCACCGAGTAGGTGCCGAACAGGAGGCAGGCCACTTGCGTGTAGCCGCCGATCAGCGTGGCCATTGCGACCAACAGGCGCAGCGGGTGGTCCGGAGCGTAGGCGCGCGACCAGAGGATCGCCGCCAGGCCGCCCGAGACGTAGACGCTGAGGGCCGCCCAACTCCAGGACCACTCACGCAGGTAGGAATGCCCGTAGACCCGATAGAACCGGGCCAGTAGCACGGCGAGAAACGCAGTCCCGATGATCTGTACCAGATAGGACGCGTACAAGCTGTACATCGCGGGCATCGGCGTACCAGGCTCCGGCTACCGGGATGCGATCGGTGGACGCACCCGGCCGCTGGGGCGGAGCGTTCTCGATCCTCGGCCCCTCTCGACTACTTCTCGGTCTTCCCTTTCTCCCACGCCTTGATCCCTTCGACCATCCACAGCGGCGGCGTCTCGTCCTTGAGATAGTGGTCGAAGAACTCCTGCATACGCACCGTGAAGTCCTTCTGATTCACCCGCTGACGCAGGCCGTGCGCCTCGCCGTTGTAGTTGAACATCCAGGCCGGCTTCTCCAGTCGCCGCAGCGCCATGATGAACTCGATCCCCTGATACCAGGGCACCGCGCCGTCCTCGTCGTTGTGCAGGATCAGCAACGGCGTCTCGATCTTGTCGGCCCAGAAGATCGGCGAGTTCTCGACGTACCGCAGGGGAACGTCCCACAGGCTCGCACCCAACCGACTCTGCGTCTGCTCGTACTGGAACTGGCGAACCATCCCGCTGGCCCAGCGGATACCGCCGTAGGCGCTCGTCATGTTCGAGACCGGCGCACCGGCCTCCGCCGCAGCGAATATGTTCGTCTGCGTCACCATGTACGAGATCTGATAACCACCCCAGGAGTGCCCTTGGATCCCGATGCGCTCCGGATCGATGTATCCCTCACCGATCAGCATGCTGATCCCCGGCAGGACGCACTTGAGCGCGTCCTTGCCCGGATACCCGGTTCCGTATTCGATGTCCGGCATCCACATGACGTAGTCATTGCTGACGTAATACGAGGCGTTGACCGAGGTTCCCGGTGACGGATGTCGGAAGCTGTGCAGCCCTTGATGAAGCGTCTCGTAGATATAGACCATCAACGGGTATTGCCGGTTGGGATCGAAGTTTTCCGGCTTGATCAAGATCCCCTTCAGCGGCAAGCCGTCGGCGCTGCGGAAATCACGCAGCTCCGCGCTCCCCCACAGGTAGGACGAGAGCTGCGCCCCGAGATGAGACACGCGCTTGCCGGCGAAGTCCATGCCGCTGACCCACAGATCCGGATACTCGTCAAAGGCGGACTGGGTGTACATGACAACATCGGCGCTCTTGGCCTTGGTCGGCCTGCCGAAGGCCTTGTCGGCCATGACTACCTCGCGCGGGTACTCCGTCCCGTTCACCGAGTCCCGGTAGAAGCCGGTGGCCATCGTCTCCTGATTGGTCGTCGCCAGCAAAAGCTCGGCGTCGGGGTCGATGGCGCTCTCGTCCGGATCGAGCCGGACGTAGCGGAACGCCAGGTCGTAGGCACGGCCGTAGCCGTCCGTGATCATGCGAGCCTCGGAGCCGTCCGGTCGCAACAACCAGATGTCATTGCGGTCGTAGATCAGCACGCCCTCGTCGCCCTCGAGCCAGCCGGCAATCCCGTAGGATCCGGCCGCCTGCGGCTGGTCCCAATCCTCCCGGTCGAACCGAACGTCCAAGGTTTCGGTGAGGTTACGGGTGGTGCCCTCGGCGACGTCGTAGAGGTGCCAGTCGTAGTCCTGCATGCCGAACCAAGTGATGTAGCGCCCACCCGGCGACATGGTCGCACCGCGGAAGATCTCCTCGACCACCAGGGTGCGCTCTCCGCTCATCGGGTCGATGACGTAGACATCGTTGAAGCCGCCGTAGTACGAGACCCTCTTCGTGTACGGAACGCTGGTTTGGGCGTACGCGATGCTGCCGTCGTCCGCCAATCGAACGTTCGGCACGGCCTCGTCGGCGAGCTTCACGAACCGGCCGCTATCCACGTGGTAGACCGATTCCCAGGTCTCGTTCTCCACCCGCTCCCGCATCTGCTCCTGCTGCGGCTGCGGATAGGGGTCATCCCAGCTCCAGAGGTCGAAGACAGCCTTTTCCTCGTCCTCCTCGTCCTCGTCCGGCTGCGGCTCGGGAATCTCCTTGATGCCGAACATCACCACGCTGCCGTCTTCGGTGAACGAGATCCCGGACATGTTCGATACCGCCATTCCCGCGGGGAATCCGGCGGTGGTCTGGTGCGAAACCCATTGCTCGGCCGACGCCGAGCCGAGGTCCCATCCGTAGAGGCTGAAGGTCGGCTCGTCGGCGGCGTAGTCGTCCCGGTCAGTGACGAACGCCAGGCGATCCTGGGCCTCGCTGAACGCCAGGCGCTCGTAGTTGCCCTCGCCGCTGAGCACAACAGCGAGACCACCGTCTGCGGGGCTGTACGCGTAGACACCGTCAGATGCCGGGTCGTCTTCGCTCGACACGATGTACACCAGACGGCTGCCATCGTCGGCGAACGAATAGCTCATCACCGCCGCGGCGTTCCACTCGCTGCCGTCGGCCAGCGACCGAACGGTCAACGTCGTGCCGTAGTCCTTGTCCTTACGGTCCGGCTCGTCGGCATCCTCTTCCCCGCTCTGTTCCTCCTCGCTCTCCGCTTCGTCACGCCGCTCGTCGCTGGAGGGCTCTTCATGCAGGTAGGCGACCCAGCCGCCCGCATCAGCCGGCAATTCGAAACCCTTCACCCTGTCGATCTCCCCAACGCTGCCGCCGGCGAGGTCCATGATCCCGAGCGCGTTCTTGGGCATGTCTGCAGGCTTCGTATCGGCCTCGCGGGCGGCATCGACATCCGCCTCTGCCGGCTCTACGAGGAACACCACTTGGCTCGAATCGGCGGTGAACCGCGCCCCCGTGCCGCGCGGGTGGCGGTATTCGGTGCCGTCGGCGACGTTGCGCACGACGAGCTCACCGTCTCCCTCTTGCGGTGTGGCGACGTACGCCACCCAGGCGCCGTCCGGTGAGATCTGCGCGCCTTGAATGCGCTGCCAGGCATCGTAGTCGTCGTGGGTCAGCGGGCGTTTCTCCATGCCCATCTGAGCCCCGGCGGTCGCCACCGAAAGCGACGACATGGCGACGAAAAGGACCAGTAACGCGGGGACGAGACGCTTGTACATCGAGCCTCCTGCGAGAGCGGTAGTTCACACGACCGGCACGAGGCCGGCGGCGGGTGCCGGATGCGGCGTGGTTCCCCACACGCTACTAGAGATCGAGCCCCCGCTCCAGCCTCGGCCCCGGCAGAACGGGGCGTGGCGGCGCCAGCCCGAATCAAGGCCGGCCCCCTCGGGCAGCGACGCGGCGCCCGTAGCCAGCGCGGCCTCCTGGCAGCCTCCTAGAGGCCGTCGAGCGCCTCCAGCAGCTCCTCGACGGAGGGACGCTCGCGGTAGTTCTCGTCCACGCGGACGTACCGGACTGTTCCCTGTTTGTCGATGATCAGGGCGGTCGGATGCGGCAGAATCCGCTCGTCCCGATCGTTGTAGACGCCGTACTCTTTGATGACGGCGGCGCCCGGGTCCAGCAGGAACGGCATCTCCAGGCCCTCGGCGTCCCGCAGCCTGGCGAGCATCGCGGGGTCGTCGTTGCTGATGGTCCACAGGACCGTGTCGTCGTTCGTCAGCCTGCCCAGGTTCTCTTGCAGCTCACCGAGCTGCTCGCGGCACCATGGTCACCAGGTGCCGCGAAAGAAGATGACGATGGCGTTCTTCTCGCCTCGCAGGTCGCTCAAACGGTAGGTCTCTCCGTCGATCGACTCGAGGGTGAAGTCCGCTGCCTCGTCACCGACCGCAACGCGGCCGGCCTGTGCCGCGGGCTCCGCGGAGCCGGCCGGCAAAGCGAGGACGGTGCTGGCGGCGAGCGCCAGAACGATGGCGGGTGCGGCGATGCGCAGAGCGCCTCTGCGCCCCGTCGAGGTGGTTCTCGAGACAGTTTCGTGCACGGGAGCGTGCTCCGTCAGGGGACGTTGATGGACCTTGGTGGACGTGACAGGTGCGGTGCGTCGAGCTTTCTCGCGGAAACCTCTCAGGCGGCGCGCTTCGAACCGCCCGCGCCCGGCGACCAAGCATAGCCGTCGAGCGCCTCCGGATCGAGGACCCAGACGTTCTTCCCCTCCGATTCGACCAGATTCTGACGCCGAAACTCGTTGAATACGGTGCTGGTGGTCTCCCTCGTGGAGCCCACCAACTGGGCCAGGTCCGACTGGGTCAGACGCAGGTCGATGCGCGTGCCGTTCGCCTCGCCGACGCCGTAGTCACGGGCCAACTCGGCCAGTGTGTGCGCCAGCCGGGTGCGGACATCCTTGCTGATCATGTCCAGGACGCGCCTTTCGGTGCCGTCCTTTCGGCGCCCGATGACCCGTGAAATCTCCAAGGAGAGCCCGGGGTGGCGAAGCATGAAGTCCTCGAAGTGGTCTCGCTCTATGGTGCAGATGAACGCATCGTCGACGACCGTTGCGGTGCCGCTACGCCGATCGCGCCCGGTGATGGCCAGCTCGCCGAAGATCTCACCCGGGCTGATGAAGTAGAGGATGAACTCCTTGCCTTCGTTCGAGGTCCGCGTGATCTTGACCCGGCCCGACTTGAGGACGTAAATCCGGTCAGCCCGATCGCCATAGCGATAGATCTCTTCGCCCGCCTCGACAAGCCGGGTATCGAAGTGCTCCCCCAGGCGTCGCACCTCGCCGGCCTCAAGCCCGGCGAACAACGCCACCTGCTTCAAGTGCCAGTACTTCGCCTGCGCTACTGCGGGGGAGGTCTCCATACCGCTCACTCCTTCGAGTGCGTGAATTGATCCGGGAGGTGATGCTCACCGGAGACTTTGCGCCCCGAAGGCCTGCGGTTTCAGGAAAAGTCGTTCGCGCTGCTCACGCCCCGGCAGAACCCGCCCGCCGGCCCTCGAACCAAACACCGACGAGGTAGCCGATAACGCCCAGGACGACGATCCCGCCGAGATGCGCGGTCAGGAAGTGAGACGGCACCGATACGTAGCACACCATCCGCCAGGAGGCATCCGAGATCACGCCGGCGCCGATACCCGCCAGGGCGCCGATCACCTGCGGGCGGGCGGGAAGCGCCTTCGCGGACAGGTACGTGACGACAACGAGAAACGGCACGCCGAGGAGCACCTCATAGCGGAAACAGGCCCAAAAGCTGGAGAGAAACTCGCCGTACCCCATGGGGTCGCGCAGCCAGAGGATGATATTGGCGGCAAGATGCAATGCCAGCGCCCCGATGCAAACGCAGAACACGATCGGCCGCGCCGCGCGCATCCCGGGGATCGCCTCCTGTAGCGCCAACGTCAAGACGGCCATCCCGAGGGCTACCTGCAGAACGACGGGAACCCAGGTCATCATGTCGCTGAGCCCCTCGAAATCGGGACGCATGCCGAAGTAGATCAACGTACCGGCGGAAAGCACGATGGCCACGGGCACGGCCCACAGGACCCGTAGCCAAGGCGCCGGTAGAGGCTGCACCGGCTGAAGGTCGGCGGATACGGCATCGCGCAAGGAATCGGGAAGTCGCATGGATCCACCCATCAGCTCCCGCCCCCCTGCCCCAAGGCTTTGCGGAGCTCCTGAACCCCGCGAAAGGAGCGCAGCTTGGCCGCCCGCCCGGTGATCCCCAACATGCCGCCGATCTCCTTGAACGTGAAACCGTGGATGTGGTGCAAGACCACCGCTTCACGCCGATCCTCGGAGAGCGCTTGCAGGGCGGCGAGAAGCTCGTCGGTGATCGGCAGATCTTCGGCCAGCGCCGTGACCGGGATCTCGGGAAGGTCCTCTTTCGCCAAGGTCTCGTGCTTCGCCTTGCGTCCCTGGGAACGCCGGTCCATCAGGAACACATGGCGGGCGATACCGAACAGCCACGGCTTCACCGGCCGCGGCGGCGAGTAGGTATGGCGGGAGCGATGCACCTGGAGGAATGTCTCCTGCAGCAGGTCGTCGGCGCGGTCCACGCTGCGAGCCAGCGACGCGAGGTAGTTGCGCAGGCCGACGGCGAGGGCCGAAAACAGCCCCTCGAACGCTTCGAGCTCTCCGCGCTGGTAGGCAATCATCAGCTCGACCAGCCTTGCATCTGAAATCGGATCCATTGCCGTCATGGTGAACTTTGCCAACCGTCGGGGCGCGGTTACAGCCCTTTCAGCCCCGACGCAGCAGCAATAGCGCGAACAAGTCCTGTGCGTCGGTAAAGCACCGCTGCAGCGTGAAACCGACCGCACGCAGTCGCTCTACGACCCGGTCGGCATCGAACTTCGAGCTGATCTCGATCATAACCCGCTCGTTGGCCGCGATCGGTATGACCTGGCGCTCGGGCAGGCGGACGTCGACCGCCTCGGTGAAGCGCAGATACATCTCGACGCGCTCGCGATCCTCGTTGTACGCGCCCTCGTACACGACGCTCTCGAGCGGAATCTCCGCCCCCAGCTCCCGGTTCAGGCGAGCCAGTATGTTGATCATGAAGCGCTCGGTCCACCCGGCCCTATCGTTGTAGGCTGCGTCCAGCACCGGGCTCGGCTTGATCAAGTCGATGCCGAGTAGAAAGTGGTCGCCCGGCCGCAGCGCGGCCGCGACCATGTCGAGAAACTCGTCCAGCTGTTCCTCGTTGAAGTTCCCTACGGTGGAGCCCAGGAACATGAGAAGTAACGGGGACAACGAGCCGACCAACGGCAGTGCACGGGCGTAGCGACCGGCCACCCCCTCGATCTCGAGCTCCGGATAAGAAGTAGCCAGCTCGCCGCAGGCCCCCTCGAGGGCGGTGCGGCTGATGTCGATCGGCACGTAGGTCGTCCGGCCGTGCGCCAACCATGCCTCCAGCACGTGGCGCGTCTTCGAGCTGCTGCCGGAACCCAGCTCCACGATGTTGGCTCCGCCGGCCAGGTCGTAGATGTTCCCGGCGTTCGCCGCCAGGATGCTGTCCTCCGCGCGGGTCAGGTAGTACTCGGGCTGTTCGGTGATGCGCTCGTACAGCTCCGAGCCGGTTTGGTCGTACAGCCACCGACAATGCAACCATGGCGGATCCTCGGTGAGGGTGCTGGCAACGGACTCTTCCAGCGTTGCCTCGTCGGACTCCGTCAGGTCGACGTGGATCCGGTACCGCTCGCCGACCAACGTCGACCACTCCGCTTCGCTCGGAATCTGGATCTTCGCACCCGTGGCGCAGCTGCTCATCCGAGTGCTCGCAGGGGTGAGAGACGCTGGCGCAGCGAATCGTGGACGTGGCCGTTGGTCGCAACGATGTTGCGGCCGTGAAGGATGGTGTCCAGGTCTTCGCTGCCGGCGAAGTCGCTCACGGTCCCGCCGGCCTCGCGAACCAGCAACGTCCCGGCGGCTACGTCCCAGGGCTCCAGATGCAATTCCCAGAAACCGTCCAGGCGCCCGCAGGCGGTGAACGCCAGGTCGAGGGAGGCGGCCCCCATGCGGCGCAGACCCGCCGATGCCATCGCCATGGTCGACCAGTTGTCGAGGTTGTTGTCGGCTGCCGTCTCCCTGTTGTACGCGAATCCGGTGCCCAGCACCGCATCCGCCAGGTCGTGCGTGGCGGACGTCTCGATGCGCCGACCGTCGAGGAAAGCTCCCTCCCCGCGAAGCGCCGTGAACGTCTCGGCCAAAGCCGGGGCGTGAACCACGGCCGCCGCCAGCAAACCGTCCTCCACAACGCCGATGGAGACGGCCCAGAAGGGAATCCCGTGCAGGTAGTTGACCGTGCCGTCGAGCGGGTCGACGATCCAGCAGCGCGCGGCGCCCGTATCGCGCATGCTGCCCTCTTCCCCCAGCACGTCGTCCGTCAACGGGATGCGCTCGAAAACCAGCTCCTCGGCCTCGCGATCGGCTCGGCTGACCAGGTCTCGGCGAAGCCCCCGTTTCCGCTCCGCGTCGCCGCGGTGGAGCTGTCCGTACTGCTCGTGCAGCAGCTCCCCGGCGGCCTCCGCCAGGGTGCATGCCGTTCTCAGGGTCGAGTTTCCGGCATGCGCCGGAGCTACCGCCATGGGATTCTCACTACCAAGAGTCGTCGCAGGTCTCTACAATACAGCGATCGGCACCCAGTTTCCGGCACAGCTCGCATTCCCCCTATGCGCAACCGACGACGTCGGCACACGTCGCTCGCGGCGCTCGCCCTGGCGATCCTGGCCGTCGCGGCAACCTGGCCCCTGGCAAGCGACCCGGCTCACCTGAGCGCGGTGCGCCCGACCGAGAACGACTTCCGCCTCAACAACTACTTCATCTTCTGGGGCGCTCACGCGATGCTCGCCGACCCGCTCGGCGTGCATCACGCCAACATGTTCCACCCGGAACGCTACACCTTCGCCTACGCCGACATCCTGCTTGCACACAGCCTGCTGATGCTCCCGGTGATTCAGGCGTTCTACAACCCCATACTGACGTTCAACGTGCTCCTCATCGTCGGGTTGGCGCTGGGCGGGCTCGGCTTCTACCTGCTCGCCCGAGAGATCACCGGACACCCCGGCGCCGCCTTTCTCGGTGCCACTCTGTGGGCCTTCAACCCGATGCATTTCACCCGATACCAGCAGATTCAGCTCGTCGGCGACCATTGGATGCCGTGGATGGCCTGGGCCCTGTGGCGCTGGTTGCGCCCACGAGAGGAGACCGGCACGTCGTCCCTTCGCTGGCCTGTCGCGGCCGCACTGTTCTTCATCCTGAACGCCCTCTCGGGCTCTCACAACGCGGTCTTCGGCTTCATTCTCGCCTCGCTCATGATCCTCGTGTTGGGCGTGCCCGCCGGGCGCTGGAAGAGCCGGGAGCTCGTCACCGGGGCGGTGGTGTTCTGCGCCTTGTGCGCGGCCGTGCTGGCGCCGATCTTCTGGCCCTACCTGATCGTCGAGGAGCGACTCGCCGCCGGACGCGCGGTCAGTCTCGACCTTCCCAGCGGGTCACTACGCCCCCTGGAGTCCCTTTCGGCCAGATCTCGCTTCTACCTCTGGCTGGATGGAATCACCGGCTGGCCGAGCTCCATCTTCAACCCGCACGGTCGAGAGCTGAAAGGCTACGCGTTTCCCGGATTCATCACCCTCGCCCTGGCCCTTGTCGGGATCGCCGCGGTGGTTCGAGGCGACCGCCGAGACCAACGCATCTGGCTGTACGCGTTGATCACGTTCGTGTTCCTGGCCATGGGTGCATACGGGGCCTACGCGCTGATCGGCAACTTCCCCGTAATCCGGCTCATCCGGGTGCCGATCCGTTTCATGCTGCCGGCCGGACTGGCGCTGGCCATGCTCGCCGCGCTCGGGGCGCATCGACTGGTGGCGCGAACGCGGAGCCCCGCCGCCGGAGCCGCTGTCCTCGTGGTCATCGGATTGCTGTTCGCTGGCGAATCGACCTTCGCGCCCGTCCGCACTTGGCGTTATGAGCAGCAACCGCGCCCGCTCAACGCCTTCCTGGCAGAACAGCCCGGCGACTTCGCTATCGTCGAGTTCCCCCTGGACCCGTTCGGGTACGCCATCAACATGCGTCAAGTCTTCCAAAGCGTCTTCCACTGGAAGCGGCTGCTCGTCGGATACAGCGGCTTCCAGTCGCCGGAGAACATCGATCTTCTGCGCCGCATCCGCGATCGATTTCCGGCGGACGACTGCATCGACGAGCTTCACGCGCTCGACGTTCGGTTCGTCATCGTCTTGCAGGACCGCGTCGAGCCCGAACTGCTCGAGGCAGTCGCTGCCCAGCGCCGGCTCGAGCCGGCATGGTCCCACGAGGACTGGCTCGTGTACCGCGTACTCGGTCGGTCGAGCACCGAGGTTCCCGGCACCGCGCCCTTCGCATCGAGCAATCCGGCTGCCCAGAAACGGGCAGCGCCGTCCCAGGAGCGAACGAAAACGGCGGGAAACGTGCGAAAAAGCGGCGAAGGGTGACGGCACGCTCCTTGCTCAGGATAATGTAGGCTCTGCTGTGCCGTCTCTCCAGAGAATCCGTGTCGAAGCGGGCCACGTTGGTGGTACGCGCGACACGTCGCGCCCCTGAACGAGGAGACGTCAATGGCGAACGAAGAACGCGTCCGCGAACCGGTCAACGTACCGCCTTCCGAGGAATACGTCCGCGAGAAGGCCCGGGATGGCTGGCGCCTCGTCGCGGTGGAGTGGGCTCGCCCGTCGACCATCGACTTCGGCGACGCCGGCGAGATCAAGGAAGAGATTCCGTACGGCTTGCAGGTGTCGGGCGACTGCCGATACCTCGAAGAGAACCCGCAGGAAAAAGCCGCGATGATGGCGATGCTGGCCATGATCGTGGAGGACCGACCGCTGTCCCAGGTGGCCGAAGGACTCAACGCCGAGGGCTTTCGCACCCGGCAGGGGCGCGAATGGACCCAGACGGCGGTCTTCTACATGATGCCGCGGCTCATCCAGACGGCACCGCAGATCTTCTCCAGCGAACAATGGCGCGAACGGCGCGCCGAGGTGACGCAGCGGTTGGCGAAGATGATCGGCTGACGAGCGGTGCATGTTCTATAGACCTCGCTTCCTGCATCGCGCCTGGGCGTTTCTACGCGGTCATTCCTGGATACCGTGCCCGCTGTGCAAAAAGAGGTTCGGCGGTCACGAGTGGATACCGGGACACGAGTTGTGGATCACCGACCGCGACTCGGTTTCGGTATGCCCGCGCTGCGTCGAGCAAGCGAAGGAGCGGAACACCGCCAGCGGCTACCCGCGTACCCGCCCGGAGGGGCCCGGACTGCCGCCGGAGTCCCGGACTGCCGGCTGAGCTCGAGCTTGGCCCTTCTGGTCGGCGTCGGCGGTGGAGTGCTACCTTTTTTGCTGGTGAAACGCGAAGCAAGCCCGAGGAAATCCCGATGCGAATCCAGCTCGAACGTGCCCTCCTTCTGACCCTGCTTTGCGCGATCGCGCTGATGGGCGCAATGCCGTCGCAGCGCAGTTCGCCCGAGCAGCGGATAACCGCGCTCGAGACCGCGCTGGCGGGGATCGAGCAAACCCAGGAGACCACCTTGCGACGGCTCGACCAGATCCGTCTCGACGTGGACAACACCCTGGAGCCCCTGCGCGTTCGCCTGGCCGACTACGGTGAGGACATGCGCGGCATCGAGTCGCGCATGGTTGCCCTCGAGGAACAGCTCGCCATGATGAACCAGCAGCTCGCGGCGATCGCCGACGGCGTCGGTTCGGCTGCTCCGGCGACGTCCAGCCAATCCCGAGGAGTGGCGATGCCTCCGCCGCAGCCACCCAGCGGCGTGACCGGACCCTCTGTGGCCCGCCCGGCGGCAGGCGCGCGCGAACAGCCCGAAGCACCGCGGTCGGAAGCGGACGCGCTCTACTCCGCGGCGTACACGGACTACCTGGCGGCGAACTATCCCCTGGCTATCAGCGGATTCGAAGAGTACCTGCGGCTGTTTCCCGAAAGTGAACGCGCCGACAACGCCCAGTACTGGATCGGCGAGAGCCACTTCTGGCGGCAGCAGTTCCAGGTCGCCCGCACGTCCTTCCTCGAGATTCCGCGCCGCTTCCCCAACGCCGAGACGGTGCCCGACGCCCTGTTCAAGGCAGCCCGCTGCCTCGTCGAGATGGGCGACGGTGCGCAGGCGATCGACGAGTTGATCGACCTGGTCCGCGAGCGTTCGACCTCGGACACGGTGCCGATAGCCTGTCTGCAGATCGAACGGCTCGGCGGAATCCCCCCGGCCGAGTGCGGCGACCGTTGAGCGTTCCCGCCGGAAGCCCATGGCACCGCACCCGCGTCGCCGCAGGATTTCTCCTGCTGCCCGCCCTGACCTGGCTCGCCTGCGCCGCCCCCGCGCCGCCGAACAACGAGCCGCAACCGGAACCGACAGCCGCGGAGCGCGGATTGGAAAAGTACACGACCGTCCGCCTGACGGCGGACATCTCCGGACTGAGTGAGAACGAGCGTTCGATGATTCCGTTGCTCATCGAGGCCGCCGACATCATGGACGAGCTCTTCTGGATCCAGGCATTCGGCACGCCGGCGCAACGGCAGGCTCTTCTGGATGCATCAGCAGATCCCTCCGCCGGCCCGTTCCTGGGAATCAACTACGGCCCCTGGGACCGACTGGACGACAACACGCCGTTCCTGCCGGGTGTCGGTCCGAAGTCACCGGGCGCCAACCTCTACCCGGCCGACGTGACCAAGGAAGAGGTCGAGGCCGCCCATGCAGCCCACCCCGAGCGTGACCTTCTCGGGCTCTACACCATGGTCCGCAGAGACGAGGAGGGCGAGCTCGTATCGATCCCCTACAACGTGCTCTTCGCCGAGCAGCTCTCGGCAGCCGCCGGCAAGCTCCGTGAAGCTGCCGCGCTCGCGGACGATACCGGCCTGAGGCACTACCTGGAGCTGCGCGCCGACGCCCTCGAATCGAACGAGTACCAGGCCAGTGATCTCGCCTGGATGGACATGAAAACCAACACGATCGAGCTCGTCATCGGGCCGATCGAGACGTATGAAGACCAGCTGTTCGGCGCCAAAGCGGCGTTCGAAGCATTCGTCCTGATCAAGGACCAGGAATGGAGCCAGCGGCTGGCGCGGTATACCCGGTTGCTTCCGGCGCTCCAGCGTGGCTTGCCGGTGCCGGATGCCTACAAGCAGGAGGAGCCCGGGGCAGAGTCACAACTCAACGCCTACGACGCGATCTACTACGCCGGCGACAGCAACGCCGGGTCGAAGACGATCGCCATCAACCTGCCGAACGACGAAGAGGTCCAGCTGCAGAAGGGAACCCGCCGCCTGCAGCTGAAGAACGCCATGCGGGCAAAGTTCGACGAGATCATGGTGCCGATCGCCTCGTCGCTGCTCGACGAGGACCAACGCCAGCTGGTCACGTTCGACGCCTTCTTCGCCAACACGATGTTTCACGAGGTGGCTCACGGCCTGGGCATCAAGAACACGATTGACGGCACAACGACCGTTCGCTCCGCGCTGCAGGAACAGGCCTCGGCCCTCGAAGAGGGGAAGGCGGACATTCTCGGCCTCTACATGATTCGCGAGTTGATCGCGGAGCAGGAATGGGAGGGCGATATGAACGAGCACCTGATGACGTTCTTCGCCAGCATCTTCCGCTCCATCCGCTTCGGGCCGGCGAGCGCCCACGGCCGCGCCAACCTGGTGCGCTTCAACTTTTTCGACAGCATGGGCGCATTCACCCGCGACGCGGACTCGGGGACGTACCGGCTCGATTTCGTCCGAGCCCAGGAGGCGACGACGGCGCTGGCCGAGAAGATCCTGCGCCTGCAAGGCGACGGCGATTACGACGGTGTGTTGCGATTCGTCGAGGAGATGGGCGTCGTGGGCCCGAGGCTACAGGCCGATCTCGACCGGCTCGGCGACGAGGGCATTCCCGTCGATATCGTCTTCGAGCAGGGGCTCGGCGTCCTCGAGGGTGCTCGCTGAATGGCGCCGCCGGGCCATCTCTCGAATGTTCTCCGCCGGGTGCGCCGAGCACGCACCCGTATGCTTACGTTCGCCCTGTTGGCTGCGGCAGCCGCTTGCACGCAGGAGGTTGAGCGGATTCCAGAGATCTACCGCCCGACGAATGCGCACGAGGCCTACCGTCACGGCCTCGTCCAAACGAACCTCAGCGGCGCGGCGATCGGGCGCGACTGGATGGCGGCGGCGGATGCGGCGCTGAGCTCACCGGTCCGGATCACCCTACCTTTCGAAGAGACGGGCTATTTCGACGAAGCCGAGGCCACCGCGATGGGCTACGTGTTCTCGGTCACGCGGGGCCAGCGCGTCGACGCCGAGTTGCAGATCCACTCGCGCGAGCCGATCCAGATCTTCGTCGATCTGTTCCGCCTGGTCGACGACGATCGCCAGGCGCCGGTGCACGTGGCGACCGGGGCCACGATGATCGAGCCACCGGAGGACTCCACCGGCGCGCCGGTCGCGGCTCCGGAAGCACACCGGCGGCTCGATATCGAGCCGCTGCGCGACGGCGTGTACGTGCTCCGCGTGCAACCGGAGCTCCTGCGCAGCGTCCGGTACACCGTCCGCGTTACCGCCGACGCCTCCCTCGGCTTTCCGGTCGCCGATCATTCGACCGCTTCGATCCAAAGCTTTTTCGGTGCCGAGCGCGACGGGGGTCGCCGTTCGCATCATGGGGTCGACATCTTCGCGCCGCGTGGAACCCCGGTCCTGGCAGCGTCCGACGGCGTGGTGACACGAGCCAACACCACACCGGTGGGCGGGAATATCGTCTGGGTCAGCGACGCGCGCCGCAACATGCGCCTTTACTATGCGCATATGGACTCCCATGCGGTCGAGCGTGGGCAACGGGTGCGTGCGGGAGATGTTCTCGGCACCGTCGGGAACACCGGCAACGCGATCACCACACCGCCACACCTCCACTTCGGCGTCTACGCCCGCGGCCCGGTCGATCCCGTGCCGTTTCTCGAGCGGCTACGCACCGACCCGGTGGAGATCAGCGTCGACGTGGCGAAGCTGGGGACGTGGTCGCGAACCGCTTCGGGCGCCATCGACGTCCTCGCCGCCCCGGATCGCCGCGCGGATGTCCTCGGAAGCGTCGGGCAGCACACGCCGCTGTACCTCAGCGGCGCCAGCGCTCGATGGTATCGGGTGGCGCTTCCCGACGGCGGCAGCGGCTACGTCGCCGGGACCGCCACCGAGGCCGTCACGCCGCTACGAAATACCGCCGTCGTCGGCACTGCCCCGGTGCTCGATCGTCCTGACACCTGGAGCGACGTGATCGAACATCTCTCCCCTGGCGTCGAGGTGCCGGTGCTGGGCGCATTCCGGGACTTCCTCTACGTGCAGACGCCGGCCGGCCTGAACGGCTGGCTCTCCCTCGACTAGCCGGCGCCGCCGGATGTCCTCCTTCGCGACGCTTCCGGTCGCGGTGATCATCCCGACGCGCGATCGGCGTGAACTCCTCGGTCGCGCGCTGGATTCCGTTTCCTCCCAGTCGCACCCTGCTCGCGAGATCATCGTCGTCGACGACGGCTCCGTCGACGGCACGGCGCAGGTAGTGGCGAAGCGGTATCCGCAGGTGCGCGTCGTTCGACAAGAGGCCGCCGGCGTGAGCGCGGCGCGCAACCGCGGCATCGCCCGGAGCGACAGCGACTGGATCGCTTTCCTGGATTCCGACGACGAGTGGCTACCACGAAAGCTGGAACGCCAGGCCCACCTTCTCGCCGGACGTCCCGATGCACTCGTCTGCCACACCGACGAGATCTGGATGCGCCGCGGCGTACGGGTCAACCCGCGGCGGAAGCACCGGAAACCCGACGGTGATGTCTTCGAGCGATGCCTGCCCCTTTGTTGCATGTCGCCGTCCAGCATCCTGTTGCACCGATCCGTGCTCGAGCGCGTCGGCACATTCGACGAATCGCTCCCTGTTTGCGAGGATTACGACCTCTGGCTCCGCGTCGCCGCTCGCTATCAGGTTGCGCTCGTGAACGAGCCGCTGGTGGTCAAGTACGGCGGCCATGACGATCAGCTCTCCCGCCGCTACTGGGGAATGGACCGCTTCCGCATCCGCGCCCTCGAACAGATTCTGGCGACCGGTGGCCTCTCCCCCGAACAGCGAGCCGCCGCCCGGCGCGTGCTCGAGGAGAAGGTCAAGGTCTACGCCGCCGGCGCGCGCAAGCGCGGCAGGCTGGACGAGGCGCACCAGTACCTCGCCAAGCTGGCGTGATGGAAGCTCGGGACAAGGGCTCGGCCGGGCGCGTCTGCCTGGTGGTCGCATTGCCGGCCGAGGCGGCCCCGCTGATCGACGGGTTCGGGTTACGGCCCGCCGGGGGATCGCACGGGAAGCTCGAGGGGACGGCGGCCGGCGGTCGGTCGCCTCGCGTCTTCTGCGACGCTGCCACGCAGACCTGGCTCGTGATCTCCGGCGTCGGGCGCGAAGCGGCGACGGCTGCGGTCTCCTCGTTGCCGGAAGCACCGGGCGCCGCCTGGTTGAATCTCGGCGTCGCCGGCCACCGGGACACCCGGCTCGGCACGCCCGTACTTGCTCATCGCGTGGTCGACGACACCACCGGGCGGGCATGGTACCCACCTCTTCTATTCACGCCGCCGGTGGAGACCCTCGGCGTGCGCACGGTCGACCGCGCATGTCTGGACTACCCCACTCCGGACGCCTACGAGATGGAGGCGGCCGGGTTCTACGCCGCCGCGTCACGCCGCTCAGGCCACGAGCTCGTTCATTGCTTCAAGGTGATTTCCGACAATCACGCAAACCCGGCCTCCCGCCTGACAGCGGCACGGGTCACCGACCTCGTGGCCCGGAACCTCGAGTCGATCGGTGAAGTGGTGGAGGCCCTACGGGAGCTTTCCACCGACCAGGCGCTCGAGCACGTGCGGCGGACGGAGCCGCCCGGGCTGGTGTCGCTACGCGGCACCGTCCGCCTCAGCACCACACAACGACGCCAACTGCGCCGGCTACTGCGCCGCTTTGCCGCCCTGCACTCCGGAACGGACGTTCTCGACTGGCTCGGCCCGCAGCACCCGAAGCTGGACGCGGGCCGGATCATTGCCCGACTCGAAGCTCACGTCGACGAGGCGCCCCCTCGATTCGAGCAACCCGGCGCATCGGTACCGCGGGACGCGCCATGATCGACACGATCTACGTCGAGGAAAGCGTCCGCGAGCACCCACGCGCCCGCCGCCTGCTGCGGCGGTATCCCCGGGCGCGTACGGTCACCTGTGACCGCTACGGAGAGGTCTTCAACCCCTCGGCACAGAGCTTTCGGTTGCAGAAACGCGCTCCCGCCCTGATTCTCGCCCGCAAGGAGGGAAAGCTGGTTCACCGTGCGCCCCCGGGATTCGGCATCGGCGACGAGCACAATTTCTACTTCTCGCACATGCTCAACTGCCTCTACGACTGCCGCTATTGCTTCCTGCAGGGGATGTTCCGTTCCGCCCACTATGTGCTGTTCGTCAACTACGACGACTTCGAGCGCGCCATCGACGAGACGCTGAAGGCAGAAGCAGACAGTCACTGCACATTCTTTTCCGGCTACGACTGCGATTCGTTGGCGCTCGAGTCGATCACCGGATTCGCCGCAGCCTTCGTCCCCTTCTTCGCAGCGCGCCCCGAAACGACGCTCGAGTTGCGGACAAAGAGCGTGGCGACGCACGCGCTGGCGGGCGCGCGCCCGGCGCCGAACATCATCGTCGCCTACAGCCTGACTCCGGCCCCGGCGGCGAAGGCCGTCGAGCACGGCGCCCCGCCCGTCGACGCCCGCATCGAAACGATGGCTGCACTCGCCATGGCCGGTTGGAGAATCGGCATCCGCCTCGACCCGCTGCTCTGGTACGACGGATGGGAGGCGGACTATCGGAAACTGGTCGGGCAGCTCGCGGCCCGCGTGCCGGCGTCGGCGGTGCACTCGATCAGCCTCGGCCCGCTTCGCTTCCCCCGCCAGATGTTCCACCGGCTCGAAGCCATGTACCCCGCCGAGCCGCTGTTCGCCGGGGGAATGCGCCGACGCGGAGGCCTGGTCTCGTACGGGCAGGCCCGCGAGGCCGAGCTGGCAGCCGCGGTCGAGGAAATGGCCCGGCAGGTGTATCCGGCGGCCGACGTGTTCTCCTGTACGTCGATTTCCTCCTGAGCGCCCCACGTTAGCAAGCACGCAGCCGCGACCTCTCGCCGCTCGGCAGCGAACCCGCGTGCAGACATCGGCCCCGGGGCAACGACCCGCTTCGACCGAGATCGTCCGCAGGATGCGGGGCGTCAGCCGGCGAACGAGGCGATCGCGACGCCCGTGGCGGTGATCCGCACCATGTGCTCCGGCGGCACGGCCGTCCAGCCCGGATCGTCATCGAGGGGCTCGGACGCGATCAGCCGTCCGGCGGGCCATCGACGCCCGGAGGCCAGGTGGTACAGGGAGTTGGGCTCCAAGCCGGATGCGGCGCGCAGCCCGACGACCTCACCCTCGCCCGCCAATACCAGATTGAGTGAGGCTTGCTCGCCGGCATCCGCGGCCAGCCGCGCCGCCGTACGGACGGTCTCATGACCTGCCTCCGCCAGCGAAGCGCCGCGGCGAACGAAGCTCATCGCGAGAAAGAACAGCAGCACGGAATCCGTCAGGGCCTCCAGCGCCGGAAGGACGTCCTCGTCGATCGCCGCCAGCAGCTTCCAGCGCAGGTCGTCGAAGCCGGTGATGTATCCATTGTGTCCACCTGCCCAGCCCTCGTAGGTGAAGGGGTGCGCCGCGGCGACGCCCGAGGGCATGCCGGGAGTCGCGGACCGGACGACCGAGAGAATCGGCGATCCCTCGAGCTTCGGGGCCAGGCGCGACAAATTCGGGTCGGACCACGGTGGAAGCTCGCTGACGTAGAGCAACGGGTTCGCATCGCCCGCTTTCCACCACGCCACGCCGGTTCCATCGACGTTGACGTGGCCGGAGAGCATCTCGCGTGGCAGATACGCCTGATGCTCCAACGAGTGCGGCGGATCGTAGAGCACCGAGGAAATCGGCAGCGAATCGCCCAGGTATGCGGCTATTCGGCACATCAGACGTCGTACGCGACGCGCACGCCGGCGAAGATCTGCCGTCGCTGTGGCAGATCCCAGTTCCGATAGGTGTTCCGCCGGAGGGGTTCGGCCGAGGCCCACGATGCACCTCGAAGGACCCGGTACCCACGGCCGAAGAACACCTGGCTGTACTCGGCGTACGGGAATGCCACGAAACCCGGGTATCCGTCGAACTCCGTCGATGTCCATTGGTACACCGACCCGAGGAGGTCGTGCACCCCGAATGCCGATGCTCGATCCGGCCGGGACCCGACGCGCGGCGGGCCGGTACGCAGGCGCGCCGGCGACTCTCCGCTAGAGTCGCCTGCCCGGACTCCTTCGTACTCAGCGCGCGCGTCTCCCCATGGATAGCACCGCGACCGCCCCGCCGCCGGGTCCCAGGCAGCCGCCTTTTCCCATTCCGTCTCGGTCGGTAGCCGGCCGCCGGCCCAGCGGGCGAACGCCTCGGCCTCCCAGAACGACACGTGCTGTACCGGCTCCGACGGATCCAGAGCAACCTCGTGGCCGAATCGTCGAGTCGTCCAAGCTGCATCTCTCTGGACCCACGCCTGCGGGCAGCGCATCCGTTCCGCCTCCAGCCACTTCCTTCCTCCCGCCGACCACAGTTCCCGCCGGCGATACCCGCCGTCCTCGATGAACTCGATCCAGCGACGGTTCGTGACCGGATAACGTTCGATCGCGAACGCCGGCGTCGCAGCCTCGTGTTGCGGCCGCTCGTTGTCGTACGCGCGCTCCCGATCCCTGGTACCCAGGAGGAAGGAACCGGCGGGGACCTCCACCCGGGCACGCTCTTCGTCGGCGTCGAGGACCGGCGACGTGTGCTCCTTCGGAGCCGCACGCGTCCATTCGGCACCCAGATCGTCCCAACCGTCGTCCGGGATGTCGAGAACCTGCAGCATCGTCTCCTGGTGCTGGGCTTCGTGCTGCATCACCATGCGGTAGACGTAGCCCTGCCGCATGATGGGGTCGCCGCTCGCCGGATCGAGCTGTGCGAGCCGCGCGAGGACCTCCCTACGCACCCGTTCGAGCTCGGCGAACACTTCTCGCTTCCCCGGCAGGCGAAGGGCGCCTCGCCGCTCCCTCGGCGTATCCAGGGCGTCGAAACGCTTCTCCAGCTCGCCCCCACGCCCATCGATCGCATCGATCAGCCAGCGCTTCTCGAAGTTCGCGATGTGGCCGAGATCCCAAAGCAACGGGCTCACGAACGGACGAATCTGCCGCGCCAGCACGTCATCGCCGAGCGAATGAAAAAGGGCGACGGTGCGTTGCCTCCCTTCGCTCATTTCGCCGGCAATGCGGGCGCGCTCGACCTCGGCCGTGGTCGATCTCCCACCTCGGATCTCACCGCTCACCCTCGTACCCATCTCCTGGCTAGGGTAGCCGCAAGGCCGACCAACATCGAGGCGCCGAGCCCGCAGATCGTAGGCTTCGCGGTCAGGTGATATCGTCAAGCCGCCGGGGGCACCCGCCCGCGGTCTTCCTGTTTCCGAGGGAGGATCGATGCGCCAATCCATCACCCTGATCACCGGAGCGGCCGGCGAAATCGGCCACGCCCTGATCGACCGATTGTCCCGCGACGAAGAGGGCACGCAGCTGGCGACGATCGACCTGCAGCCACTGGACGAGGCGATCGCCTCGCGCGTGGCGCGCGTCTACACCGGGTCCATTCTCGACCGCGCGGTCCTCGACTCCATCCAGGCGGAGTATGCGGTCGACCGCATCTACCACCTCGCAGCGCTACTTTCGACGCGGAGCGAGTTCACTCCGGTCACGGCCCACGAGGTGAACGTGACGGGGACGATGCACCTGCTCGAGTTCGCCATGTCGCAGGCCCGCAGCCACGGCCGACCGGTTCTCTTCTTCTATCCGAGCTCTATCGCGTCGTACGGTGTGCCGTCGGGACTCGGCGACGTCGCCGTGCGCGAACACGAGTACAACACGCCGACGACGATGTACGGCTGCAACAAGCTCTATTGTGAGCACCTGGGCCGCTATTACGCTCGCCACTACAAGCAGCTCGACGCCGAGTCTCACGCCGGCCGTATCGACTTCCGCGCCCTCCGTTTTCCCGGCCTGATCAGCGCCATCACCGTCCCGTCCGGCGGCACCAGCGACTACGCCCCCGAGATGATCCACGCGGCGGCCCAAGGCGAGGCCTACGCCTGCTTCGTTCGCCCCGACACCCGCATCCCGTTCATGGCCATGCCCGACGCGGTCGACGCCGTTCTGGCGCTGACTTCGGCACCGGCGGCGGACCTCCGTCAAACCGTCTACAACGTGTCCGCCTTCAACCCGTCGGCGGAGGAGGTGCGGGAGCTGGTCGCGGCGGCCTATCCGGAGGCCCGCATTCGCTTCGATCCCGACACCCGGCGGCAAGCCATTGTCGATTCATGGCCTGACGCAATCGACGACAGTGCGGCGCGGAAGGACTGGGGCCTCTCGCCAAAATACGCCTTGCAGCCCTGTTTCGAGGAGTATCTGATCCCGACCATCGCCGAGTCGTACCGTTAGGCAGAGCGCATACCCGTCGAAGCTTTCGCGGCGCCTCCCGCCGTTCTACGCCGTAGCTCGGTGTAGCCGCATGCTCCATTCGAGATACCTGAGGTCGAGCGGCTTGCCAATGAAGTCGGCGGCTCCTCTTTGCAGGGCGTTGCGCGCCTCGCCATCGTTGGCATATCCGGAAACCACCCAGACCTTCCCGGCATCGAGCCCTTCTTCGACGATCGTGTCGAGAACCTCGAGACCGCTCATACCAGGCATGCGAATGTCCAGTAAGGTGAAGTCGAGCGTTTCCCGCCGGATCAGGTCGAGGGCCTCCTCTCCACCACGGGCCGTGAAGACCTCGCAGCCGAGCCCGGTCAAGAACCGATAAAGGAGCTCGACAACGCCCGCCTCGTCATCGACCACGAGGATTCGCGCTCCGCTCAGGTCGAGGCCCGCGAGATGCTTCGCCGCCGATGTCGCCCGCACCGAACAAAGGGGCTCCTCGAACTCCACGCCGACCATGTAGCCGTCGTCGCCGCGGCAGGTTCGCCGCACATAGCCGCGTAGCGCGTGCTCCCCCATCTCGGGATCGGTGAAGCGCACCGTGCACAGGGCGCCCTCGGGAACCCCCTCTTCGAGAAGGGCACGGACCCCACCGACGCCGACCTCGACGATGCGCCCCTCGGCTACCTGTCGCGGTGCCGAGTCCACCTCCACGCGTACGGCAGTCGGCAACTCCGTGCCACGGAACGCGCGTGCCTCCGTATCGTCTCCCGGATCTTCCGTCATGCTGGTCCTGGTTGCCTCGCCGAAAGCACCCGTTCGTGCGGGAGACATCGCCGCTGTGGGTCCGTGCGAATCCCGGGTGCGGCCCGTGTGTCGGACCCGGGCCCCGGCTGGATTGTACGGCGCTGCTGCGGTCGAGGCGAAGCACATTGCGCCTCCCGCGACGGCGGCGCCCGGCAGCGATGAAGCATCACACCGGCGAGCCAGCGGCGCGCCGCGATCAGCTCCCGAACCCGATCCTCGGCAGCAGAGTGGTCAGACGCCACGCCCCGAGCGCGGCGACCGCCAGACAAGCGCCACCGAGAGCCAGGGACCCGTAGAGAACGTAGCCAACCCCGAAGAGTGCGGCGTACACCGCGACGCAACCGAGGAACCAGGCAAGGAACGCCGCAGTCACGCTGCCTTCGTCGGCGGCCTCCGCCGAAGCGCGCCCCTCATCGGCCGCGCTCGAGACCCGATCCCATCCGCGGCCGAGAGGGCGGATGCGGCGATAGAAGGACAGCAACGTGGCATCGTCGGTCGGCGGTGTCGCGAGCGTTACGAGGACCCAGCCCGTCGTCGTCACCACCACCCCGGTGACGAGGCGCGCCGAGGCGCTCATCTCCGCCAATCCCAAGGCGCCGTGCACGAACTCGAAGTAGATAGCCACCGAGAACGAGATCACCATTGCGGCGATCTCGCCCCAGGCGTTGATCCGCCACCAGTACCAGCGCATCAGGAAGATGAGGCCCGTCCCGGCGCCGATCTGAAGCAAGATCTGGAACGCCTGCAGGGCGTTCTCCAGCCACAGGGCGACGACCGACGCCAGAATCACGAGAACGACCGTCGAAAACCGGGCGGCGGCGACATAGTGGGCGTCATCTCGGTCGGGGGCGAAGAAGCGCTTGTAGAAATCGTCGACCATGTACGAGGCGCCCCAGTTCAAGTGGGTGCTCACGGTCGACATGTACGCTGCCGCCAGCGATGCCACGACCAGGCCGAGGAGCCCGGACGGCAGGAACACCAGCATTGCCGGATACGCCAGGTCGTGACCGACGATCGAGGGATCCAGGTCCGGGAAGCGGGCCTGGATGGAATCCAGCGTCGGGTACACCAGCACCGACGAGAGCGCCACCAGGATCCACGGCCAGGGACGCAGGGCGTAGTGCGCGACGTTGAACCACAGGGTCGAATAGACCGCCTCTTTCTCGTTACGCGCCGCCAGCATGCGCTGTGCGACATAGCCACCGCCACCCGGCTCGGCCCCCGGATACCACGTGCTCCACCATTGCACCGCCAGCGGCACGATCAACACCGCCGAAACCGCAGTCCAATCGGTGAAGTCGGGCAGCAAGGAGAGCTTCCCCTGGAGCTCCGGATGGGCCACCAATCCGGCCAGCCCCCCTACTTCGGGTCGCTGCAGGGCGTAGTACGCGGCTGACAACGAGCCGATCATCGAGATGGTGAACAGCAGCAAGTCGGTCATGACGACGCCCCAGAGTCCGGACGTCGCCGAGTACACGGCGGTGATGCTGGCGGCGACGAGCACCGTGGTGAACTTGTCCACACCGAGGAGCACGCCCGAAATCTTGATCGCCGCCAACGTCACGGTCGCCATGATCATGACGTTGAAGAACACGCCCAGGTACACGGCGCGAAACCCGCGCAGGAACGCCGCCGGCTTGCCGGAGTAACGGAGCTCGTAGAAGCCCATGTCCGTGAGCACCCCCGAGCGGCGCCAGAGCTTGGCGTAGAAGAAAACCGTGCACATACCGGTGATCAGGAACGCCCACCACATCCAGTTGCCGCTCACGCCTCCGGTACGGACGATGTCCGTCACCAGGTTCGGGGTGTCGGTGGAGAAGGTCGTGGCAACCATCGATGTCCCCAGGAGCCACCAGGGAAGCTGCCGCCCGGAGAGGAAGAACTCCTGCATGCCGGCCCCGGCCCGCCGGGCGAAATACAGGCCGGTGGCGAGGGCGACGAGACCGTACCCGGCGACGACGAACCAATCGAGTGCGGAAAGCTGCATCCCTAACGGCCGACGTCGCGGGCGATCTCGGCCTCGGCGGCGATGTAGCCGAACGCCGCCCAGCTGGTGCCCTCGAGAATGCGCTCGAAGACGCCGCGGGCGGCCTCGGCATCGCCGTTGACGAGATACCAGTTGCCGACACCATACCCCTGCGTAGCGATGCTGAGGGCCACATCCGGGTCCATGTCGGCGCGCAAATCCAGCAGCTCTTCGGGTGCGATCTCACCTTTGTACATCAGAAGGCGTCGATGATAAGCGTCGTTCTCGATGATCTCCATGTCGGCGGAGATACCTTCCAGGACGCTTGCCGCGCCTTCCTCGTCACCCAACCGTCGGTAGGTCATGTAGAGCCAGTCGCTCGTCGCCACCCGCAGGTCGTTGTTGTCCGAGTACTCCATGCAACGCAGATAGGCGTCCCGTGCCGCCTCGAAGTTGCCCTGCAGGTAGTACGCCAGGCCTAGGTGGTACCAGATGTTGAAATGGATGTTGCTGAGCGGGATGTTGCGGGCGTTGGGAGCACCGTCCGGCTCGATTTCGACCGGCTCGGCTTCGGCCAGCTCGGCCGCACGCACGAAGTCGGCGACGGCGGCATCGAGCTGTCGGGTAGATATGTAGCGGTGACCCCGGTGACGCAGCAACGTGTAGGAGTCCGGATGCAGCTCGAGTCCACGCGAATACACCGCGATGGCGTCCTGATAACGACTCAGGTACGCCAGTCGCCTTCCGTACCAGACGATGGCCCCCTCGGACTCCGGGTCGGCCTCGTATTCGGCCCGCGCCTCGTCGAGGTTCGCCTCGAGCCGGGCGCGACGCTCGTCCGAAAGCAGCGGTCGAAACAGGGGGACTCCCATCAGCGACGTGACCTCGGGGCCGCCGTCTCCCTCCGATAGCTGCAGTGGCTCGGCGACGTCCCTCTCCTCGTCGGCGCTCGGGGAACATCCGGCCAGTAGCGCCGCACACAGCATCGGGACAATCCCTACCAGCGAGCGAACTCTCGTGTCCGCCAGAGTGGAAATCGGCGACGAAGCGCAGCCGTCCGCGCCCTGCGCCGGCGCCTCCCCGCCGCCTTCCGGCAACGACGCCTCCTCGGGCTCATCCCGTTGCGCCAAGCGGACCCGTGTCGCGCCCCATCCTCCGGCGTCCGTGGCAAGCCCGAACGAGACCACGTCGGCTCGCTTCTGCAGCAACGAGTGGACGATCGTCCGCAAGGTACCCTGCCCCTTGCCGTGAATGATCCGAACGTCGAGCACGCCTTCTTCCCGGCAGGCATCCAGGTAGTCGCCGACTACGTCGCGGGCATCCGAGGGATGGAACGCGTGCAGGTCGAGCACACCGTCGATCGGCAGCACCACCGCGCCCTCATCCTCCGCCCCGATCTCGCTCGTCGGATCGCTCACATGCCGCCTTCGGCCTGCAGCCGCTGAGCCACCTCCTCGACCTCCTGCCAGACGCGGAGAAGATTGCCGCTCCACAGCTTGCCGATCTCTTCCTCGGTGTAACCGCGCTTGACCAGCTCGTGCGTGACGTTGAACGTCTCCAGGGCGTTGTACCAACCCTCTACGCCGCCACCGCCATCGAAATCCGAGCTGATGCCGACGTGATCGATGCCGATGAGGTTGACAGCGTAGTCGATGTGGTCGACGAAATCCTCGACGTTGGCGACCGGAAACTCGGGATCGATCTCGGCGGCGACCCGCCGTTCGAACTCCGCCTGAAGTGCCGCGGCGGCCTCCTGCTCCTCGGCCGACAACTCCGGCTGGCCGCCACCTCGCCCACCTCGCCCACCTCGGCCACCACCTCGCCCGCCCCGCCCACGCGCCGGCGGCAGACCCATCTCTTCGCGCAACGCGGCGATCGCTTCGCCGCGCGGCGCCGGGTCCTTCACGTAGCTGGCGAAGGCCACCGTCTGCATGACACCGCCATTTTCCTTCAGTGCCATGAGCTCCTCGTCATCCAGGTTGCGGCTGTGGTCCCGCAGTGCGCGAACGCTGCTGTGCGACGCCATCACCGGTGCCTCCGACACCTCGAAGACATCCATCGTGGTCTGCTTGCCGGCATGCGAGATGTCCACCATGATGCCGTGCTTGTTCATCTCCGCCACCGCCTGCCGGCCGAGCTCGCTGAGCCCACCGTGCATCGGCTCGTCGGCGGGTGTATTCGAGTCGCCCAGCTGGTTATGACCGTTGTGGGTGATGCTCATGTAGCCGGCGCCGAGCTCCTTGAAACGCTCGATAAGCGAAAGATCCTCGCCCATCGGGAAGCCGTTCTCGATACCGATCGCGGCGACCAGCTTGCCTTCCGCGACGAGGCGCTCGACGTCGGACGCGCTCGCGGCCAACCCGATCCGCTCGCTGTAGACTTCGTCCGTCATCCGATGGATGCCGTCGAACTTCGCCATCGCCTGCCCCAGGGCGGTCGTGTAGCCCTCGTCGTTGAGCTCGCCGCGCTGCCCGACGTAGACAATGAAGAAGACCACGTCGAGGCCACCCTCCTCCATCGTCACCAGGTCGACTTGCCGGTCCCCGCGCACACCGGGATCTTCGCCCTCTGAACCGTCGGTCGGGGTGAAGCTCCCGGAGATGTCCTTGTGCGTGTCCAGCGTCACCACCCGGTCGTGAATCTCACGCGCCCGCGCTTCGAGCTGGGCCGGCGTCTCCTCCTCTGCGGCGCCGGCGTCCGTCGTCTCGTCGACAGCGCCCCCTCCGCCCCCACACGCCGGCACGATCAGCAACAGGCACAGGAAGACGTAGAAGCCCAGGTGGTGGCTGTTTCCAACCAAGCGGCGGGTACTCATGGTGAACTCTCCCGGGGAACGGCGAATCGTGCGATCGAGATGCGGCTAATGAAAGACCGGACGGTGCAGAATTACAAGGTCGAGAGGATCAGCGCGCGAGAAAGCTGAAGCCGAGGAGGATCGTCACGCGGTACGACGACGCCTGCAGCTCCGGCGGCAACCCGATGGGCGCGAACGGATCGTTGGGATCGATGAGGATCTCGTCACTGGCCAGTGATAGCTCGCCGCCGAGGGTGAAGCTGCGCCCTGCGGCGCTGAGGGTCGCGCCCCCCGAGATGTGATAGAAGTCCCACTTCGTCGACGACAGATTGGCGGCGGGATTCGAGCTGGCGGCGTTGAAATCGGTATGGAAACCGAAATAGCCGCGCACGTCATTGAAGACACGCTCCACGCCGATGCCGATGTTCACCACGTCGTCGAGCTCCTCGACGATGGCGGTGTCCACCTCGACGCCGGACGTCTGCGCCACGAACGGTTGCGCGTCCACGACCGTGTAGCTTTTCACCGGCGCAAAGTACTCGAGCGAGAAATGCAGCGTCGTGTCGCCGAAATCCCTTCCCGCACCGAGGGCCACGGACAGGGGAGACGCGTAACCGGCATTGAGGCCCGTTTGCGCATCCGTCGCAATGTCGGTAAGGAAGTTCCCGTCCGCGTCGACCGCCTGCCCCACGAGCGTCAAGTTGTTCGAGACCTTGCCGCTACCGAATAGCCCGACGCTCGGGGTGGTCACCGCCAGGCCGATGTCCCAGTCAGAGAACTTCCCTTGCACCCCGATCTTCCACAGGAGGCGCCAGCTGTAGTAATCGTAGTTCGTCGCCACGTTGGCGACGGCAGCACGGTTGTCCTGCGTCAGGACCTGCACCGAATTGGTGGAGAAACGCCGTTGGCTGCGAGCGGCGATGAACGTGCTGACGCCCACGCCGATGTCGTCTCGCAGCGGATACGACCAGGTACCCCCAGCCCAGTACTCGGACAGCTTCGTGTCGATCCTGACCGCGTTGCCCAGGAGCGTTACGGCGTCGACGCCGAATTCGTCTCCGTCGAGAACGACCTGGCCTTCGGTGCGGAACTCGCTGCCGTACCGCTTCAAGACGGCGTAGGCAAAACGGTGCTTCCCCGCCTCCCGCGGGATCTCGCCGGCGACTAACGAGGGGGCGAGGTCGAAGTGCCGCTGGGACAGGTCGCCACCCTCGGCCAGGGCGTCGTTGAACTTCGCCCGCCCGGCCGTAAACACGAGACCGGCGAGGAGCAACTCGGTCTGGTCCACCATCGAGAGGCCACCCGGGTTGTAGTAGGTCGAGCTCAAGTCGGCAGGCTCCCCGACGACAGCTCCCGACAGCAGCAGGGCTCGATTCCCGAACTGGTCGTGCCAGTAGTGGGAATCCTGCGCGTTCGCCGCGGGAGAGATGGACACGGCGACCATGACTGCGGCGACGGCCGCGGACACTCGGCTGTAGGGCACGACGATTGCCTTTCTCGGAGGGCACACGCGGCGCCTTCGTTCCGGGTTGTGAGCTAGTAGCCCCTGCCACGGCCTGCGAGTGTCCTGTGCGGGAAGTAGGTTGACACTCGCGGGAGCCATCTGTGGTGAGGCCAAGGAGAGCAGACGCAGGCGATGCGGCGGTATCGTCCAGGAGGCTCGACGCCGGCATCGCCGCAGATGGCTCCCGCCCTGCGGGTGGCGCCGCAAACGGCCGATCTCCGCGTCATCGCTCCTCGACGATACTCCTGTATCGCCTACGTCGCCCTTCCTTGACCTCGCCCGCTTGCGGCGCCACGAGTGTCAACTTACTTCCCGCACAGGACACTAGCCACCGAACGACCGCTCGAGGGCGGCAGCGTTCATGGTAGCCGCCGTGTGCTGCCGATGCAGCTGCCCCAGCTCCGACCACGCCGATTCGTCGGGGTGCTCGCCACGCGGTCCTCTCAACCCAGCAACCCGCCACCGTCGACCACAACCGCTGTGCCGTTGACGTACGCCGCGGCATCGCCGGCGAGAAAGCACACGACCCGGGCGATTTCCTCGGGTTGTCCGATGCGACCGGCCGGCCGGCTGGCGGCCTCCCGAAGAAAGCGTTCCTGGTCGGCGTCGAGCTCTGACGCCTCCTGCTCCAGCATCGGCGTATCGACATCGCCCGGGCAGACGCAATTCACCCGGATTCCGTCCGCAGCGTGATCAATTGCCATCGCCTTCGTCAGCTGCACGACGGCGCCCTTCGATGCACAGTACGCGGCGGCGCGGGGCCCGGCGGCCAGTCCCCATCCCGAACCGACGTTCACGATGGCGCCGCCTCCCCTTTCGATCATTTGCGGCAGTGCTTCACGCGAGAGCAGGTAGATCGCCTTGACGTTGACGTTCATCAACCGATCCCAGTCCGTCTCACTGGTCTCGACGACCGTCGCCCGCCGCACGACGCCGGCGCTGTTCACCAGAATGTCGACCCCCCCGTACACCTCGAGGGCGGCAGAAATCGCCGCCTCGCACTCACGCTCTTCCGTGATGTCCGCCTGCACGAACGCGACCCTGCGTCCCGTCGCCTCGATCTCTCGCGCGGCATCTTCGCCGCGCGGGTCGACGTCGACGGCAAGAACGGCGGCGCCCTCGGCGGCCAGCATCGCCGCCGTGGCACGTCCGATCCCGGAGGCCGCGCCGGTAACGACCGCTACCTTGCCCGTCACTCGCTCAAGACCTTGTCGAAAGCGGCGACCGTCGCAGCAACGTCGGCCTCGGTGTGCGCCAGGCAGGCGACGGAATGCAGCGCTGCCGCCGGGCTCATGTACACACCCTCGTCAAAGAGACGCCATACGGTGCGCTGAAAGCGATCACGATCGACGTGCTCGCAGAACTCGCGCAGATCGTAGATCCGCTCGCGGTCGGTGAACATCACCTGCAGCATCGGACCGACGCTCTGCGCGATGGCCGGGACTCCGCGCGCCTCGAAGACTTCGCGAAGCCCGGTCGCGAGCAGGTCGCCGATGTGCCACAGATGGCGGAAAGCGGCGCCGTCGTCACGCCGAAGCTCGCGCAGATTCGCTGCGGCGGCGTACATCCCGATCCGGGAAGCGTTCTGTGTCCCGTAGTGCAACACGCCGCCCCACGCGAGGCCGTCCATCAGGTCGGCACGGCCGGCGAACCCGGCAACCGGCAGACCGGCCCCGACGCCCTTGCCGAACGTGACGATGTCCGCACCGACGTCGTAGTGTTGCTGGCAGCCCCCAGGCGCCACCCGGAATCCCGTCACGGTCTCGTCGAGGATCAACAGAACGTCGTTGTCACGGGTGAGCTTCCGCAGCTCGGCCAGGTAGCCGTCCCGGGGCGGGATCACGCCGATGTTGGCCATCACACCCTCGGTGATAACGGCCGCCAGCTGGCCACGGTTGTCGACCACCGCCCGTTCAATGGCGTCCAGGTCGTTCCAGGGCACGACGATCGTGTCGTCGAGTGCGCGGCGATTCAGACCCGAGCTGTCCGGGACCTTTACCGGATCGTTGCGATGCCCGAAGGCCACGGGCGGCAGCGGATGGGAGCTGGCGAGGAAGTCGTCGTACCACCCGTGATAGTGCCCCTCGAACTTGATGAATTTCGGTCGACCGGTCATCCCCCGCGCCAGGCGGATCGCCGCCATCGTTGCCTCGGTTCCCGTGTTCGCGAACCGCACCTTCTCGACGCCCGGGATCATCGCGGCAACGAGCTCCGCCACTTCGACCTCGATCTGCGTGGCGGCGGCAAACAGGCTCCCGCTGGCCGCCGCTTCGGAAACCGCCGCGACGACCGCCGGATGGGCATGGCCGAGCGGCAAGGCACCGTAGGCGAGCATCCAATCGATGTAGCGATTGCCGTCCTCATCCCAAACATGCGCCCCTTCGGCTCGTTGCAGGAACAGCGGGTAGGACCCGTAGTTCGCCGGCCCGCGAGACGGCGAGCTGCCGCCCTCCACCATCACCTCCAGCGCCCGCCGAAAGAGATCTTCGGATCGCCCGGTATCACGCTTCATGTGGGTCACCGCTCCCGTTCATCGAAGTCCGTGCTGCCCTGACGTCGAAACTCCCTGCCTCGCTGCCACGTCGTCGCGTCGCCGGCCGGGCGCTCATCGGCTGGCGAGCCCACCGCTAATCTCGCCGCCGTCGATCGCAAACACCTGACCGGTAATGAATGCGGCCTCGTCCGACGCCAGGTAGGCGAAGAGACCGGCGATTTCTTCCGGCCGCGCGTGCCGACCGAGCGGGATCTTGGCGTCGACCGCGGCAAGCATCTCGTCGGTGTACTCGCGCCGCTGCATCGGCGTGAGCACATAGCCCGGCGCTACGGCGTTGACACGCACCCGCGGTGCGAGCTCGAGCGCCATCGACCGCGTCAGCGAGATCAGCCCCGCCTTGCTGGCGTTGTAGTCGGCGTAGAACGGGTAGCCCATGATGCCGTTCGTCGATGCCGTGTTCAGAATCACGCCGCCGCTGTCCTCCGTCATCCGGCGGGCCGCCGCCTGTGCGACGTGGAACGCGCCCGTCAAGTTGACGGCAACGACGCGTTGCCAGTCCTCGGCGGAAATGTCGAGGAAGTCGTGACGAATGCTGATGCCGGCGTTGTTGATCAGCACGTCGACACCACCGCTCGTCGCGATGACGCGATCGAGCGCCGCGTCGACGGCGTCCCGGTCACTCACATCGGCAACAACGAACCCCTCGAGCCCGGGATGATCGGCGTCAAAGCTCCGACACGCCTCGGCGTCCACGTCGAGAACGAACACGCGGCCCTGCTCGGTGATGAATCGTTCCGCCGTCGCCGCTCCGATGCCGCTCGCACCACCGGTGACAAGGACCCGTTTACCTTCGAATCGATGCATGTCTCCCTCGTAGAATCCCGTCAGGCCCGGCGCAGACCGGCCGCAGCCAGATCCACCCCGTGACGTTCTGCGTACGCCGCAAAGCGACCCGCTAGCTCCACAGCCCGGGACGTGGCGTCTTCCGGCGCAAGCTTCGGGCAGTCGAACCCCAGCGTTTCTCGCATCCGAGCCGCAGTCTCTGTGGTGAAGACCACCGTTCCGTCCTCGTCGACCCTCTCGATCCCGTCGAATCGGTGCGACCGCTCGTTGATATCGATCGCCTCCTCGAGCGTCAACCCGGGGATGGCCGCGACCTTCGGACGGCCACCCTCGACATCGACAGGATAGCCTCCCGGAAGTCCGGCCGGTCCGGGCAGGTGCAATCGCGCCCCTGTCGTGGAGAGCAGCTCCTCGATGCAACGCACCGCCGATGCGGCGCTGAACGTCCCCCAACCCGGCCCCTCTGGCAACGGACACGGGCCGAGCAGCGCGACCGCAGTCTCGGCGCTCTCGGTGACGTCCTCACCGCGGCAGAAGACACGGAGATAGAACGGTGGCAGATCGGCTGAGATCGCGCCGCCCTGCTCCCCCGGCACCGACCGCCGGCCGCCAGCCGGCGCGTAGGCCGCCCCCTCCGCCGCCGAAGCAAACGCGACGCGTTGCAACGAATGGTGGGCAACCAGGTGGATCTCGAGGTCGTCGTGGCCGGCGCCGAGCGCGTCCATGAGCTTCATCTCCAACTTCGCCACCAGCTCGTCGACGTTCCCGACGCCGGCGGTGACCGGTCGGCCGATACGCTCCAGAACGACGTTCACGACATCCGGATAGGCGGCATTGAGGACAACTCCGGAGAAGCCGGCAGCCTCGACGCCGGCGACAAAGGGCACGACCGTCGACAAGTGCAGCGATATCCAGGCGCCGAAACCGATTCGCGCGAGCTGCGCCCGAGCCTGGTCCTCGAAGAGGCTCCCGAGCCACCACGTCTGCATCGACGCGGCGTACAAGATGAGATCAGGAGCTGTTTCTCGCACGGCCAGACGGACCTGCTCCGGCACAGAAACGTCGGTGATGCGGTGCTCTACTTTCGCGTCGACGCCGCCGGCGACGGCGCTCAGGCGCGCCAGGTTGCAGCGTGATTGTCCGCTTTCGGCGCTCCGACTGACGGCCACCACACGGCCGACTCGCGGGCTACGCGCCAGGGCATCGAGGAGGGGCCCACCGAGGTGCCCGAGTCCCACCAGCATCACCGTCGGCAAGCCCGCCATCACCCCGTTGGAAGCTGACGGGCTGCCGCCGATCGCGTCTGCATTCGACGTCTCGCGATCCTACGTCTCCGGACCGCGAAAAAGCGTCGCCTTCATGTACTCGCGACGCATGCGCCCGATGTTGAAGATGGAGATACCGGCCGGACAAACGGCCTCGCACTCGGCGAAGTTCGAGCAGTCCCCGAACCCCTCCGCGTCCATTTGCTGGACCATGCGCAAAACGCGGCGCTCGCGCTCCGCCCGTCCCTGTGGCGTGAAGGCGTATTGCGAGACCTTCGCCCCGACGAACAGCGAAGCCGAGGCATTCGGACAAGCGGCGACACAGCCGGCGCAACCGATGCACGCCGCCGCGTCCATGGCCATGTCGGCGTCCTCCTTGGGGACCGGAACCGAGTTTGCCTCCGGTGCCGACCCTGTGTTGGAGGCAACGTAGCCACCGGCCGACATGATGCGATCGAAAGAGGTCCGATCGACGACCAGGTCCTTGACGACCATGAACGGCGCAGCGCGAAACGGCTCGATGACCAGCTCCCGTGACGAATCGAAGCTCCGCATGCGCAACTCGCAGGTCGTCACCTGATTCTTCGGACCGTGTGCCACCCCGTCGATAACCAACCCGCACGCGCCGCAGATGCCCTCCCGGCAATCGCTGTCGAAGGCGATGGGCTCCTCTCCCCGGGCGATGAGATCCTCGTTCACCAGGTCGAGCATCTCCAGCAGGGACATCTCCGGCTGCACCTCGCCGATGGAGTAGTCGACCAGCTTCCCCGGCGCATCGGGGCCGGCCTGGCGCCAGACCTTCAACTTGTAGGTCGCTCCGCTCATGGGGTTACTTGTAGCTCCGCGTCGCCAGGTGGATGTTCTCGAACGTCAAATGTTCCCGGTTCACGCGCGGCTCTTGCCCCGGCCCGGTGTACTCCCAGGCCGCCACGTAGGCGTAGTTCGCGTCGTCCCGCATGGCCTCCCCTTCGGCGCTCTGGTGCTCCTCGCGGAAATGCCCGCCGCAGGACTCTTCGCGAAGTAGGGCGTCTTTCGCCATCAGCTCACCGAGCTCCAGGAAGTCGGCGACACGGCCGGCGAATTCCAGATACTTGTTGAAGTCCTCGGCACGCCCCGGCGTCTTGAGGTTCTGCCAGAACTCCTCGCGCAGGGCAGCGATGTCACGAATCGCCTCGAGCAGGCCGGGCTCCGAGCGGGACATCCCGACCTTGTCCAGCATGATCTTTCCCAAGCTGGTGTGAAAATCGCGCGCAGATCGCTCGCCGTTCACCGCCAGCATTTTCTCGACCCCCTGCTGCACCTCTGTGCCGGCCGCGCGGAACGCATCGTCGCCCTCCGACACCGGCTCCAAGGCGGCCCCCGCCAGGTAGTTCGGCAACGTCGCCGGGATGACGAAATAGCCGTCAGCGAGCCCTTGCATCAGGGCGCTGGCCCCGAGCCGATTCGCTCCGTGATCGGAGAAGTTCGCCTCGCCGGCGACGAACAGACCGGGAATGGTGCTCATCAGGTTGTAGTCGACCCACAGTCCGCCCATGGTGTAGTGCGGCGCCGGATAGATGCGCATCGGCGTGTGATAAGGATCGTCGGCCGTGATCTCCTCGTACATGTCGAAGAGGTTGCCGTATCGATCGGCGACAACATCGCTGCCGAGTCGCTCGATCGCGTCGGCGAAATCCAGATAGACGGCGTAGCCGGTCCCGCCCACGCCCAATCCTTCATCGCAGACCGCTTTCGCGGCGCGCGAAGCAATGTCGCGCGGCACCAGGTTTCCAAACGCCGGGTAGCGCTCCTCGAGGTAGTAGAAGCGCTCGTCCTCGGGGATCTCCGCCGGCGCCCGATCGTCGCCACTCTTGCGCGGCACCCAGACGCGCCCGTCGTTGCGCAGACTCTCGCTCATCAAGGTGAGCTTCGACTGGTACTCGCCCGCCTGGGGGATGCACGTCGGGTGGATCTGTGTGAAGCACGGATTGGCGAAGAACGCACCGCGCTTGTAGCAGCGCCAGGCGGCCGTGGCATTACAATTCACCGCGTTGGTGGAAAGGAAATACACCGGCGAGTAGCCGCCGGTGCACAGGACCACCGCGTCACCGGCGAACGTCCTGATCTGGCCGGTGATCAGATCACGGGCGACGATGCCCCGGGCGCGTCCGTCCACCACGACCAGATCGAGCATCTCGTGCCGGGCGAAGAGCTTCACGCTGCCGGCGTCGACCTGGCGCATGAGCGCACCGTATGCCCCCAGAAGCAGCTGCTGACCCGTCTGCCCGCGAGCGTAGAACGTGCGCTGCAGCTGCACGCCGCCGAACGACCGATTTGCCAGCAGTCCGCCGTACTCGCGCGCAAACGGAACGCCCTGAGCGACGCACTGATCGATGATGTTGAGGCTCAGCTCCGCCAAGCGATGGACGTTCGCCTCGCGCGAGCGGTAGTCACCACCCTTGACCGTGTCGTAAAAGAGCCGCCACACGCTGTCGCCGTCGTTCTGGTAGTTCTTGGCGGCGTTGATTCCGCCCTGGGCAGCAACACTATGGGCTCGGCGTGGGGAATCCTGGATGCAGAAGTTCAGGACGTTGTATCCCTGCTCACCGAGAGAGGCCGCCGCCGCCCCACCGGCCAAACCGGTGCCGACGACGATGACCGTATGCTTGTGCCGGTTCGCCGGCGAGACCAGCTTCATGTCCTCGCGGTACTTGGCCCATTTCCCCTGAACCGGCCCGGCGGGAACCCCCGTATCCGGCGACCAATCCACCGTGTCCGGCAGGTAGGCCCGCGCCCCCGGAGACGTCGTCTGCGGACCTCCGCTCATTGGCGCGCCTCCATTCCGGCGGCGATGATGTCCCCCGCCACGGGCGGGTCGACGAACACGTAGATACATATGGGAATCAACAGAAAGCCCAGCGCCATGACGATGGCGAAGATCACCCCGGCAGACGTGATCAGCGGCATGTACTTGGGGTTGTTCGCCCCGAGGCTCTGGAAGGCGCTCCAGAACCCGTGCCGCAGATGCAGCCCGAGCAACAGCATGATCACCGTGTATCCGACGACCGGCGCCGGGTCGTTGAACGTCTCGACTACCAGGCGGTAGAGGTCACGAGCTTCGTGCCCGTCCAGCATGGTGACGTAGCCGTCCGCCTCTGCCGGCCCCAGGCGAAAGGCGTATACGTGCCCGATCAGAAAGACCAGGAGCACGATCCCGGTCACCAGCATGGTGCGTGAAGCCAGTGTTTTCTGGCTCGGCCCGCCGGCGCTACCCACTCGCGCGTTCTTCTGCGGGCGTGCACGCCGCTTGTCGACATGCACACGAATACCGGCAAAGGCGTGCACCAGAAAGAGAACCACCAGGCCGGTTTCGGCAACGGGCAGGAAGAGTCCGTGCGCGAACGAGCCGAGAAAGTGGGTGTACTCGTTGAACGGCTCCGGCCCTACGAGCAGCAAAAGGTTGCCGATCAGGTGCGTGGTGATGAAGCCGCACAAGGCCAGCCCCGTGACTCCCGAGAGGATCTTCTTCCCGACCGACGTCATACCGCCATCGTCACCCGCAATGGGCTGCAGAGCAAGCCGCTGCGAGCGTTGATTTGAGCCTTCCCGGACACTCCCGAAATCGGGGCTACTCGGGCCCTCCAGCCGCTTCGATGCGGTGCAAGAACCGTCGACGACGCGGCCGCTATCGGAGCTCCTCGAGCTGGCGCAGGAACGCCGCTGCCTGCGGATCGTCCGGCGTCGCCTCGACGAGACGGCGAGCGTACGCGACGGCGCGATCGAGCGCACCGATATCCCGGCTGAACGCCGCCGCCGCGAGCAGCAGCTGGGGATCGTCGGGGAAGCGCTGCAAAGAGCGGTCGAGCAGGTCGATGGCCCGTTCGGTCTCGCCACCGTCCTGAATGGCCACCGCGTACACGTAGGCATAGTGCGGGTTGCCGGGCGCCAGCTCCGCCGCCCGGCCCAGGGTCGACGTCGCCTCTCCCGAGCGCCCCGTGCGAACAAGGAGGAGACCGAGAGCGTAGTGCACGTCGCCACTGTCCGGGGCGACGTCGAGTGCCGAGCGCAAGAGGCCCTCTCCTTCGATGTCACGGCCGGTCAGGCGATACAAATCCGCCAGGTTGATGAACGCGGGAACGAACATCGGCTCCAGACGACGGGCAGTCAAATACTCCCGCTCGGCCGCCACCAGGTCGCCCTGTTGCAACGCCAACCAGCCGAGATTGAGATGAGCCTCAGCGCGGTCTTCGTTTACTCGTTGAGCGTCGCGGTACTCCTCGATCACGGCGTCGACCGCGGGACGTTGCGCCGGCGGAACCTGTTGTCGCGGGATGGCCGCAAACAGACGGGCGGCCTCCAGCCGCACCGATCGGACCGGATCGGAAAGGGCCGGCGTAGCGACGCGGAGCACGGTCGTCGGATCGGCTGCCGTCAGCCCGGAGAGAGCGCCGCCCCGAACCAGTGGATCGTCGCTCTCGAGCGCCGTGGTCATCGCGTTGATCGCCGGCTGCGAAGCGGGGGAAAGCTCGGCAAGAGCTGTCGCCCGAACGATCCCGGGGGCCGAGGGGTCACGCGCCAGCGTCAGCAACTCCGAGCCGGCCCCCCGTCCGGCGCTGCGCCCGGCGGCCAGCCGAGCGCCGTACGCGGGCGGGCGCTCGGGACCGAACCAACGCTCGACAGCCGCAGCCGCCCAGGCATCCCCCTCATCGAGATGGCAGTCGCGACACGCGTTCGGTATTTCGTACAGCAGGCTCAAATCCGGCCGCGGCGAGCGGAAGCTGTGATCTCGGCGCGGGTCGACCACCATGTACGTCGTCGACGGCATGTGACAGTCGACGCACCGGGACCCCTCCGTGCCGACTTCGTGACGGTGGTGCTCGCGAGTGTCGAACTTCTCCCCGAGGTGGCATCGATTGCACAGAGCATTGCCGTCGTTGTAGGGCGCCAGGCTGTGTGCGTCGTGGCAATCTCCGCAGCCGACGCCCCGCTGGTACATCCGGCTCTGCACGAAGGAGCCGTAGACGAACACCTCGTCCCTGATCTGCCCATCCGGGAAGTACAGGCCGTCCTCGAGCAGGGAGACCCGATACGTGTCCGCAACGACGGAGCCGAACTCGTAGCCTTCGGCAAACACACCTCGACGAGCGTGGCAGCGTCCGCATGCCTCCACATCCGGAGCCGGTGCGCCTTCCGGGTTCCGCGTCGCCAATCCGGTCTCCGGATCGATGTCCCAGGAATGCTCGACCATACGCGGGAAGCCGACCTGCAGACCCATCTCCGCGGCAGTGAGGGGTTGCGGCTCCGCCGCGCCCCCTGATTCCGGCGCGGGAGCGGATTCGCTCGCCCGCGCCTCTTCCCGCGCTTCGGCCCAGGAAACGTGCACCGAGCTGGGCCCGTGACAGGCCTCGCAGGACACGTCGACCTCGGAGAACGAGGTGTCATACGTGTCCGCGGCAAGATCGTAGTTCTTTTGCACGTTCGTGGAGTGACATTCGGCGCACATGAAGTTCCAGGTGTAGGCGATACCGGTCCAGTGCAGCGGGTCGCCGGGCCCCGGGCTCTCCATCGGTTGCAGGGCGAACCAGCGCTGGCCGCCACTTTCGGCCGATCGGCTATCCCAGGCCACGTCGAGAGCCTGCAGGCGCCCGTCCGGGAAGGCCACGAGGTACTGCTGCAACGGGTGGGCGCCGAACGTGTAGGCGATCTCGTAGGTTTCCGTTCCCCCTTGGGGGCCCTCCGTCTCGACCGCATAGGCCGAGCCGGCGCGGAAAAACTTCGTCGTCCGCCCGCGGTGCTCGAACGATGCGTCGTCAAAGTCGCCCAGCACAGCGTCGGCGGCGGGCACTTGCATCGCCACGTCATGATGCGAACCCGTCCACATCTCGGTCTGTTGCGGATGACACCCGGCGCAGGTCGCCCTGCCGACGAACGTTGCTTCGGCGAGCTCGCCCTCTGCAGGAGAGGCAACCGGCGCCGACTCACGATCGGGCGAGGAGCATCCGGCGGCCACCCATGCACACGCAGCGGCGACGGTGATCTTCCATGCCCAGCCGTGCCGAACGCCCCATCTTCGTGGACTCCGCGGAGCCCGCGGAGGAGCGCTCATGGAAGGATCGGTCATCGTCCCATCTTCTGTTGCAGGGCCCCTTCCGGCAAGCACCCGGGGTCGAAGATTGATCTTCGAAGCGGCTCTCGGGGCACCTATCATTTGCCCATATGGAAGACGAACCCGACGACCCACTCGCCGGCCAGGCGACCATCGCCCCGGCGACGGACACGTGGGACAAGCAGGAACGACGCAGCTTTCCCCGCACGGGATTGGAGATGCCGGTGCATCTCACGGTGATCCCGGGGACCCAAGCTGACGTCAGCATCTCCGGGAACATCACCGGCATGACCCGGGACGTCAGCCGTGGAGGCTGCGCTCTCGTCACCGACACCGGGATCGCCGAGCGGACCCGCTGTATCGCCCGCTTCCCCATGGCCACAGGTCGGCTGGAGCCGGACACGGTCTGGGGCGAGGTGCGTCGATCGACGCCCCACGATGGCGGCGTGCTACTGGGCTTCGAGTTCGACACACCGCTCGAGAGGTTGCGCATCGCGCCGCACGCCGGCCGAGAAGAGCCCAATATGGATTCTCCCCGGGTCCTGATCGTCGACGATCAGGCGGGTATTCGAGGCCTGCTCTCACGCTTTCTCGGCGAGCGCGGCTTCTTGATCGAATCCGCTGCCGACGGCGAGGAAGCCTTTCGTATGCTCCGGCTGGACCCGCCCGACGTGCTGCTGCTGGATCTCTACCTGCCGCGGCTCAACGGCCACGACCTCTTGCGGCGCATGCGCGAGCTCGACATCAACGTCGGGCTCATTTTCACGATGTCCGGATATGCCGACACGTCCGACGCGCAAGAGTGCTTGCGACTCGGGGCGGTCGACCATCTGCTGAAGCCGCTCGACCCCGAGCACCTTCATCGCAGCATCGTGCTGAGGCTGGGCGCGAAATCGGGTTAGGCGAGCCTAGTGGGCTCCGGCGAAGCCCATCTGGTTGAGCTTGTTGAGGAAGTTGTCCTCCAGATGGGTCAGCGAGAAGGGCTTGTAGATAAAATCCGAAGCGCCCAGCAGGACGCTTTCGCGCGCCATCTCGTCGTCCGGCATCCCCGAGAACGTCAGCGTCGGGATCATGCGTCCCTCGCCCTGGAGGGCGTAGAGCACCTCCATGCCGCTGATACCGGGAAGGTAAACGTCGAGAAGCAACAGGTCGGGCTCGTGCTCGCGGATCTTCCGCAGCGCCGTTTCCCCGTCCTCGACAGTTTGAACATCGTACCCACGCCGCGAAAGAAAGCGGTCGAGCACGCTTCTCACCCCTGGATCATCATCCACGACGAGCACATTGATCGCCATGACGCACCCCCGAGTCGGTCCCTTGCTTCGACGAACAGACGTCTCCGACTATCGCGGCACACGTCCGCACCGCGATACAAGAACCTTAGCGCGTCGTCGGGCCGCCCCGAACCCGAATCGAACCCCGTGCGGTTAACGGTGGGAGGCTACTCTTCGACGTGAAATGACAGCATCATGCCGGCGTGGAGATGCTCGGCAATATGGCAATGCATCATCCAGTCCCCCGGATTGGTGATCTCGACGACGAAATCGACCGTCGCGCCCACGGGGACGATCGCGGTGTCCTTCCACACCATGTTGGGGTTGGAAACCCCGTCGATCTCGGTAACGAGGAACCGCTGCCCGTGGATGTGAACCGGGTGGTTCATCGGATGGATCGTCTCCGGATCGTTGAAGATGCGGATCTTGACCACGTCGCCGACCTCGAAGGACCAGGCGTTCTCCATGTTCTCCGCGCCGGAGCTCCGGTCGCGCAGAATCCACGTCACCTGCTTGCCGGTCGACAGCCAGTTCATCATCGGCATGGTGTCGTTCCACTCCATCGGCGGAACGTACAGACCCTTTTCGAACTCCATCGACAGCACGATCGGCAGGGGCAGATCGCGAACCCGCAACGTCGCCTCGAGCTCGATGTCCGGGGCCCTGTCGAAATGCTCACGGTAAGCCCCGATATCCGACTGCACGTCGGCGTGCTCGCGCAGCCCGCCGAATCGTTCGCTGAGATCCTCTTGCACCGTCTCCTCTCCGACCGTTACGCGTCCGAGCAGGTCGACGTGGGGGAAGAACTCGCCGCGGAAGTGATCGATCGCCTGAATCGTGTTCTCGATCAGTGTCTCGCCGGGCTGGTCGAAGAGGACGTCGACCACGTAGCGCTCGGCGGGAGCGATGACGACACTCCGCACCCACTGCTCGCGCTCGAACTTACTCACATCCGAGGCCACGACCTTCACGCGGGCGTTCCCGAATGTCACGTTGAAGGTGCGCGAATTCGCCACGTTCGTGAGAAAGAACCGCACGACCTCGCCGCGCCTGACCTCGAGGTTGTAGTCGGTCGCTCCGTTCACCAGCATGACGTTGCCGAAACGCCCCATGAGGGCATGGGTCGGCGTGCTCTCGCCGAACGGAATCAGCCCGTGCTCGTCCATGAGAATGTCGTCCAGAATGACGACCTCCTCGCGATGCGCCGGACCGTAGTAGTCGTCGTTCGGCGGCGCCACCATCATGTTCCCGTAGAGGCCGAGATCCTGCTGGATGTCCTCGCGAATGTGCGGGTGGTACCAGTAGATGCCGGAGTCGCGGAAGTGAACCTCGTAGCGGAACGACTCGCCCGGAGCGACCGGCGCCTGCGTCACATCAGGAACGCCGTCGAAACGATTGTCCAGCCGGAGCCCGTGCCAGTGGACCGTCGTCGGCATCTCGATGTCATTCTTGAAGTTCACCACGATGGTCGAGCCCTGCGGGGCGCGAATCAGCGGGCCGGGATACTGGCCGTTGTAGCCGTACATCACGTACATCTTGCCGGCGATGTGGCGCCGGACGAGGGTCGCCTCGAGATCGATCTCGTCGCCGTCGGCCAGATCGAGAACCTCGTTGGGGCGGGCCATGGGGAACATCTCCGGATCCATCCCCGCGCCCGGCAGGTAGGGGGCATCGGGAGGCACCGCCGTCTCGAGACCCGGCATCATCGGCATGTCGCCCATCGGGGGCATCCTCCACGCCCCCTCCTCGACCGGGCCCATCATGTGCCCCTCGTGCTGCATCTCCTGCATGCCGCTCTGCTGCTGCCCGGGGGCGCCCGCGTTCGGCGGAGCCCCCCCGGCGGTCAATGCCAGGGCCAGCGCGATCAGCAGGATGCGAACCATCTCGGCCTCCCCTCGGCTACCGTCTCTTTAGCGGAACCCGTACTTGGCGCACGGCTCCGCCTGGAACGGGCCATGCCCCGCCATCGTGTGCATGCGCCCGCTACGCGACATGCCGCGCAGGATGACGGGCCCCTGCCAACGTTCGGCCGGTGCGTCATCCGCCTCGAGGGTGATCACGACGAGGAACTTGTTCCACGTCGCCTGCCCGGCCGCTCGCAAGTTCGCGTCGAGGGCGCCGATGCGGACAACGTTCTCCAGGTTCGTGTCGGTCACCCACGCCACATACGCCCCCTCGTCCAGGGACTTGAGCCCCTCGACGCGGATATCGAGATCGTGGACGTACTCCCCGGCGCCGGCCACCGCTACGCCGAAGAACGGCGTCGTCGCGGCCGTCGAATAGGCGAACCCGGTGGAGAGCCGCGTTCCGGGCACGCGACCGCTTGGCACCAGCTCGATGGCGTAGTAGTCGGAAGGCTCCGTCGAGAGCGCTCCGATGGGCTGCGCCCAGCCGTCGGCCGGCCCCGGCGGCAACGCTCCGAGGGCGCCGCAAGAAACGCTGCGCGGTACCGCGGTGAGCACGGGGACGACGAACGCGCCGCCTACCGGGGATCGCTCCGCAGGAGCGACCGTCTCCCCCGGGGGCACCGTCTTCGCCGCCTCTCCTCCGGGCGCCGGCGCCGCGCCGACCATCCCGACCGACAGAATACCGAACGCCACGGCGCAGGAAGCGGTGACGACGCTACAACGATGATTCACTAGCGGCCTCCTCCCGGTGTCGAATCCCATTTCTGCGCGCTGGAGATGTCGGGCATTCCCCACGACGCCCCGTCCCAGCCCAGGAACCCGTCCATTCGGAACGCCCAGAAACCCGTGTTCATGTCGGAGATGACGATGAGGCCGTCGGCGTTGCGAACGTCGATGCCGAATGCGCCATTGAACATCGCCGGGCGATCATCGAACGCCGGCCCGCCGATATAGGTGTCGTAGTACGCGACCGTTACCGGATTCTCGGCGTCCATCATGTTGAACACCTGCAAACCGTCGTGATACCCGGAGACGAACACATAGGGCCAGCGGACCTCGTGGTTGTGAACCAGGTTGCGCCAGTCGGCCGTCCAGGCCGAGATCGGCGACCGGATGTTCTGCGTTTCCCCGTCGAGCGCCGGCTGCAGGTCGAAGATCCGCAGCGGCGCGTACTGGTACTCCGTCTCGGCGATGACGTAGCGCCCGTCGGGCGTCGGTGTGAACGTGTGCCCGAAGGTCACGCCGGTCACCCCGGTCAGCGACACGACCAGAGCGGGGTTCTCGAGGTCGGTGATGTCGTACACGTAGTAGCCGCCGGTTCCGCCGCCGTAGAAGCGATCCGACTCGGTGTCCGGGTGGTAGCCGGCGTACATGTCGTGGTAGCCGCAGCGCCCGCCGTCGCAATCCGGGCCCACCGGAATGGTCGCCACGAGGGCTTCGTCCGACCGTCCTTCAACGACGTAGCCCAGGTCGTAGACCTTGGCGTAGGGGCCGCCGGTGGCGAGAAGCAGGACGCGGCCGTTGCTGTGCTTGTAGATGAAAATGTTGTGGAACCCGCCGGGATCGTTCGGCGCCCGGATTCGCCCCGCTTCCCGAACGGTGCTCGGGTCCGGCAGGCCGGTGATGTCGAGGACCACCGCACCGAGGTCGGAGTTCGGCCCGCCCTGACGGAACTGGAGCGACTGCACCACGTACCAGCGGTCGTCCCACTTGAAGTACTTCACGTCCATGCCGCCGGTGCCCAGGTGGAGATCCTGATCCTCGATTCGCCAGCGGTAGATCACTTCCGGCCGGCGCTCGTCGGTGAGGTCGATGATGTCGATCCCCTTCTCACCCTCGTGCCCGTAGACCATGCGCCCCACGAACGCATAGGGACGATCGAGCTCCTGCGAGATCTCGATATCGGAGACGCTCAGCTTGGGACCGAGCGGTATGTGGGAGATCACCTCGATATTGTCGCTGCCGCGCTTTTCCGGCGTCCATTGCTGCGCTCCCACATCGGCGGCGCCGAGAGCGATGAGCGCGATCATCGACATCAACAGGAGTGAACGGCGAGCGTGCATGCTTTCCTCGTGTCGGGTGGCCCCTCAGGGGGACGGGCAAGGTGTCCAACGGCGTCGGCGGAGCCGACGACGGCAGGTTGTTTCGAGGCCCCATGGTACCCGCTGAGGTGCTCGGTGTGAACCGCCGGAGCGCCCTGGAGATTTTCGAGCAACGAGAAGCGAACCGAAGCGCGATGCGGCGAAAATTTACCTTCGAGAAAACCCGATATTCTTATCGCCATATAGTATAATGGTGCACATCACACCCAAAGCCAACCGGGAGCCGTCAGCATGAATGCGTTTCCCTCCGCGCGAGTCGCCTGCATCGCGATCTTCCTGACCGGAATCGCGGGCGCGAGCATCGCCGGGGCCACCGGCCAGTCCCCGAACGACGAAGTGGCCGGATTGATCGAGCGCGTCTTCGCGCCCGCCGGGTCGACCGAGCAAACAGCCGTGGTCTACAAGGACGACCTCGAGCGAGCCTACCTGGCCTTCTACATGTCGACCTATGCCGATGTCCGAGAAGTGCGGGCGTACTCCATCACGTTCCGCAATGTAGCCGAGTTCGTCGATGAGCAGTCGGCCATCGACGACCTGCTTGCCGCCGGCGAGCACGCGGAAGCATTCGACGGCCTGCTCGCGCTGATGCGACTCGACCTCGGCTCGCAATACGTCTCCGATGTCGGCCTCGACGGCGTGCACGACGGAACGGTCACGGTCGGAACCGGCAGCATGCAGGATCGGTTCCACCAGCAAGTGTTCGCCGACCACGACGCGGCGAACACGGCCTACATGCACTGGCTCCAGAGAGCCGCGGCGCTCAGCGGCAGCTAGCAGCCCGCGCCGGCGAGTCATGCCGAAGGCCTCATGAGGTACTACCGGCGGGGCCCCGTCGAAGGCGCGGCGCTCGGCGCGAACAAACGGCCCGGCTACCGTCGGCCTCGGTCGCGCCCTCCGACGCCTGGGGTCGAGCGGGTCGAGCTATTGCCCCCCTCGTCCGTAGCGGCTCTCCATCGCTTCCCGGATGCGAGCCGCGGCACCCTCGGCGCCCTCCTCGAACCAGACGTGTTCGGGCCGGGAGAGAATCGCGTCGATGACCTCGTTGATGGCGGCTGCGGCGGAACGCTCACCCACCTCGGCGGCATGCGCCGCCATCTCCCGCGCCTGCGGGATGAGCTCCATGTAGAAACGTTCGGCCACCTCGTACATGCCGTGCCAGTGCGTGTAGTCGGGCGCCATCATCGAGGCACCGTGTCGGGCCCGCCGACCCTCGTGGTGCCATAGATAGAACCAGGTCCACTCGATCTCTTCGTCGAACTGGGTCGCGGTTCTGACCCCCTGGTCGAGCAGCACCGCCATGATGTCCTGCCCCGGCTTGGCGAACTTCTCGTTGTAGAGGATCACCAGGTCGTCGTACTGGGCGTAGAAGGCGTTGACGTATACCGGTGTGTGGCACGTCGAGCACGCTTCCTTCATGCGGTTCCGCTTGTCTTCCGCAGTATCGACGATCAACGAACGGCGGATCTCCGGATCGGTCTCCGTAACGATCGCGTGGTTGACGTCGGTGTCCATCACCAGGCTCACCGGCGGGCGATTCGTCCAGGAAATGCGCTCGCCCGGGTCGTGGGTGACGCGACCGCCGTTGCGGATGTTGCCGGACATGTGGCAACTGGCGCAGGTCGGCGCGGCGGAGTAGTCGACGCCGAGGACCCAGTCGACCGCGTCGAGGTTCATGTCGTCCTTCAGGTCGCGGTAGGCGACGCCGTGCTTGGATTCCTCGTAGACCTCTTTCTGCGGGTGGTCGGGGCCGAGATGACACTTGCCGCAGTTCTCCGGCTGGCGGGCGCGCCGCGGGGAAAAGTCGTGTCGGCTATGACAGGCCGAACAGGAGCCCGCCGAGCCGTCCAGGTTCAGGCGGCCGATGCCGGTGTTCGGCCAGGTCGAGTCCGAATAGATCGGCTGACCGTTGTCGTCCTTCGCCACCCGGCCGACGGCGTCCAGGTTGGTCGGCCGACCGTTCTCGTCCGGCTGCAAGTCGTCGACGCTGATCGTGCCGCCGTCGGTCGAAACCAGCGCAACCTTCGAGCCGTGACACTGCTGGCAGCCGGAAAATGCACTGGCGAACCCGTTGACCATGTCGACGTTCTTGCCGGGCGTCGGCGAGTGCGGATTGAACTCCATCCGGGCTCCTTCGACGGTCTCGGCGAGGAAGTTGTCGAGCGACGCCAGGATGTTGCCGGCCTTGGCGTGGTGGCTGGCGGCAAACTCGGCCTGCTCGGTCACGTGGCAGCGAGCGCAGTCCAGCGGTGTCACCACCGTGGCGATCGTGGCGCCGTAGTGCAGATAGCTGTCCACGTCCTCCGTTTCGGCGGTGTGGCACTCGACGCAGGCGACCCCCTTTTCGGCGTGCGGGCTCCCTTCCCAGTGCGAGACGATGCCCGGGTTGGCTTGTCGGTGGCAGTCGACGCACTCGACCGAGGCAGCGGGCACGGCGATGTGAGCGGGCCGGATGCCGGCCTCCTCTTCGCGTCTCACCGTCTCGGCGTACTGAACCAGAACAAGGGAGACCAGGAACAGGATTCCCAGGACCCCGATGACAATTCGCTTCTGCTCGAGCGTCATTCGATTACCTCTGAACGTTTTGGCATTCGGTCGTCAGTGCGCAACGTAGGCCTCCCAGATCGTCATTCCGATGATCGCCAGTACGGCGAAGATGCCGATCCAGACGCTGGCCTCCTGGAACCTCGTCTTCCTGCGGATGTAACGGTCGATGAACGGCCAGGTGAACATGGTGAACATGATCAAGCCCATACTCAGAACGGCGGCCGTTCCGCTGAAGAACTTGAGCCAGCGGAACGCGACGTAGAAGAACCATTCCGGCTTGATGATCTCGGGTGTCGCCAGCGGGTTGGCCCGGGGTCCCATCATGGCGGGAAAGATCGTCGCGAGGGCGCTCAAGAGAACCATCAGGCAGAGGCCGAGGATGAGCTCCGTATAGAGGTGATCCGGGAAGAAGTTGAAGCTCTTCTTCTTCGCCACCCGGTCGGACTCGAATTCGAACTCCGTCACGCCCTGCATGCGGATGATGAAGATGTGGACCACGAGCAGCAACATGAGCGTGACCGGCAAGACCGCCGCGTGGAGAACGTAGAAGCGCGCCAGCGTTCGGTCGTTGTAGGTGTCGCCGGCCAGCAGCATGTTCTTCAGGAAGCCGCCGACGAGAGGAACGGTGTCGGTGATGTTCGCCCCGACCGTGGCGCCCCAAAAGCTCAGCTGTTCGAACACCAGGCTGTACCCGGTGAATCCGATCATGAGCGTGCAGATCAGCAGGCACATCCCCACCATCCAGTTGAGCTCGCGCGGGCTGCGGTAGGCCCCGGTGAAGAAAACCCGCATCTGATGGAGGATCAGGGCGGCGATCATCAACGTCGCGCCCCACTTGTGGACGCTGCGGATGTACCAGCCGAAGGCCGCCTCGTTGGTGATGTAGCGCACCGACTCGTAGGCAGACTCCGGAGAGGCGGAGTAGTAGAACGCCAGCAGGATCCCCGTGACGATCTGCACGAAGAGCAGATACGCCGGCGTGCCGCCGAGCGCGAACCACCAGTGCTTCATGTGGTGCGGCACCGGCTCGTTCGTCAACTCGGCTAGCGGTGCCTTCGATAGCGGGTCGAGCAGACCGCGCGCCGCCCCGAGGGGCAGTCGGTCCTTGAAGAACCCCCCTTGCCCGCCCGATCCGCTCATGCCTTGTCTTCTCTTTCGCCGCCGAACGGCTGATGCCGGCAACCATCGTGGCCCGGCTCGCTGATCTCGCAGCCATCGTCGGTCGACGCCAAGCCGCGGCGGGTCTGGTCAACCAGGCGGCGCGCCGGGACCTCGATGAACAGCAGCCCGTTCTCGACCCGTAGCGGATAGCGCCCGAGGGGCTGATTCGCCTCCGCCGGCGGGCCTGCCGTCGGCGCACCGGCCGGGTCGAATACGCCGTTGTGACACGGGCAGAAGTACCGATCGTTCTGCGGTTCCCAGTGCACCTGGCATCCCAGGTGGGGGCAGGTGCTCGAGAGGGCGATGAAGTCGTCCGCATCGCCCGACGCGGCCTGGCGGACGACGTTGATGCCCTCTCCCGACGGTGCCCGGAACAGCCGAGACTCGCCGACCTCCATGCCCTCGATCTCGATGACGTATTGCCAGATACGGTCGCTCGGGCGAGCCGGGTAGAGGTACCGGCCGGCAATGAGTCCGAGGCCGCCATAGCCGCCGATGAGCCCGGCGGTCATCGCCGCTCGGGAGACGTTGCCGAGGAATCGGCGGCGCTGCGGGTCGACGGGTTCGACCGCGTCCGCCGTCTGCGCGGCGTCCTCTGCTACCGCCGGTTCCGGCACACCTGCGCCGTCACCGCTGCGCTCCTCTGGTTCGGCGGCCTCACCGGGCCCCGCTTCGTCGTCGATCATCGTCCGTCGTCCCGTCAGAAGGTGTACGCCGTCCAGAGCCAGATCTTCAGCGTGTCGACCGAGAACGTATCGGCGTCGTAGTAGGCCCCCTTGAGCGCGAGCGTCTGCGCCCAGTTCGTCTGATACGTGAACTGCCAGTCGAACTCGTTGCCATAGGTACCGGAAACGCTGTCGGGGGTGAAGCGGTGATAGACCGCGGTCCACCCGATGTCCGCGACGCTCCCGTTGAACTGCACGTAGAGATCCTGAAGGCCGTCGGGCGGCGTGTTCAGAAACTTGTCGGCCCAGCCGTTGAACTTGTGCAGGGTCGCGAGCGGTGTCGTGAAGCGCCCCTTCTCGCGACTCCCGCCGAGTAACTCCCAGCCCACCCGGGCCGTCACCCAACGATCGAGCACAAAACCACCCATCAGGTGGGCATAGTTCGCCTCGACGTCGTTCGGGTTACCCCCCGCGTCGGTTTGGCGGGCGTACTCCGCCTCGTACAAGAGGGTCGCGATATCCCGGAGGGGCTGCCGGCCGGTCAGCTCGAAGCCGAACGAGTTGGTCGAGAGGCCTGCGAACTGAACGTCCTTGTAGTCGAGCAGGACGCCGTAGACGCTCAGGTTCCCCACCGGCCCGACGTCGATAGAGCCGTTGAGAAAGTGATTCCGCGTGTCCAACTTGTCGCCGAAGATCCGATAGACGTCGGTGCTGAACACATACTGGAGGTCGACGCGATCGATCGAGGCGTTGGCGATGTTGATGGCGTTGAACGTCTGGTGATGCTGTCGCCAGCCGACCGCCCCGACGAAGCGCTGATCACCGATGTTGATCTCCTGCCGGCCGAGGCGAACATCGGTGTCGTAGCCCTTGTAGCCGAAGATCACCTGGTTGATGTCCGTGCCGGCAGGGTCCGCGACCACCGGCCGGCCGGTAACGCCGTTGCCCCGTGGGCCGCGCCCGGCATCACGGTACCAATCGTCACCGAGCTCGAAGACGTTCTCCGCCTCGATGAAGAAATCGAAGCCACGCAGCGGCGCGGACCGATAGTTCAGGGACGTGCGTAGTGTCGAGGCATGGGCGTCCTTCTCGATCGCGTCGTCCCCGACGAACTCGTAGCGATAGCGCAATCCGATGTGGAATGTGCCCTGCTTGAAGGCGTCGACGAGCCCCGCGGGCGGATCTTGTGCCGCCGTGCCGTCCTGCGGCGCTGCCACGGCCTGCCCGCCTGCAACGAAAAGGAAACCCACCACCAGCAGCAGCCCGACGAAGCGCCAGCGTCGCTTCAGCATTCGCCCCACCCCCTTGCTCGCCGGCCGACCTCCGCGCGGGCGTCGGCCGGGTTCGAATGTGATATTTCGAGGCGCGTATCCGAGATTAGACCGTACCCCGACTGCCGTCAATCCACTCGGAAGACCTATCCGAACCCGCTCCGATCGGCGCCCGGCCGGGCTCCGATCAGGGCTCAGCCGCCCCCCCTACCGAGCCGTGAGCGGCGTGCCGGCCACGCGTCCCGGACCGTGCTGCTTACTGATCCTTGCGGAACGTCAACAGCATCCGATCGGTCACGTAGCGGAGGCCAACCGGGCCACCGTACGCGCTGTAATCGTCGTCGTCCCGGCGCAGGATGTCCGACTCGCCGATGAGGCTGAAGCCGCCCTCGGCGAACTCCGCAATTACCGTGTCCTCACCGTTGCGGTGCGTCTCGGCGTCGTATCCCTCGCGCTCACCGAGGCGGACCTCGACCAGGGCGACGACACCGCCCGGCTTCAGCATGCGATTGATCTCGCGGAGGAATGCCGACTGGTCCCCGCCGAGGTGGTATTCACGCACGAGCAAGACGCCGTCGGCAGCGCCGTCGGGGACCGCAGCCGCGTTCTCCGGGATGATGACATTGGTCGTGCCGGCCATGTCGCCACCCTCGATGCGAGCCGCCAATCCCTCGTTGCCGCTGACCGCATACACCCGGCCGGACCCGCCCACCAGGTCCGACAGAAAGTAGGTGTTGTAACCGCTACCCGCGCCGATATCGACGATCGTGTCGCCCTCCCCGAAGCCGGCGAACGCGTAGACCTCGAGGGGCTTGGAGTACTGATCACGCTCTTCCTCATCGGCACGGCTCGGGACTTCGTCGCCGGCCGGGTGCACGTGATCGATTCCCTCCTCGTGGTCCATCTCCCCGCCGCCGTGGTCCATGCCGGCGTCGCCGTGCTCGCCCGCCGCCTCGCCGCCGGCGTGCTCGTTGCCGCCTTCCGCTGCGGCCTCTTGCATGGCGCCGGCATCGGCCTGGTCTTCGGTGGCGCCGGCGCATCCGATGATCGGGGCAGCGGCGAGAAGCAGGGCGAACGAGAAGGCCAGCAGCGAGAACTTGCCGGGATCAGCCGAGAACAAACGCATCGTGTTCCTCCGGGGGGTGTCGTTGCGGCCGACCGGGTGCGGATATCGCCGACCGTGAAGAGAAGCTTCCGTCCAGACGCACCATCATAGTCGGCCGCGCCCAGGGTAGAAAGGCGTGCGCGTCGGTGTGCGCCGGGCCGGTTCGAGCAGCGAGTGTCCGGAGCGGGAGGCAGGTCGAACCTCGCGAAAGCCATCTGTTGCGACGGAAACGAAGCCGACGCCGGCGACCCTGCTAGGAGTGTGTCCGAGTAATGGGCAGCGTGCCCGTAACGGCACCCCGCCCATTACTCGGACACACTCCTAGCGCCCGAGTGCCGCCTGAATCTCCCGGATCTTCGTCTGCACCAGGCGGGCGTTGGCCGGGCCCATCCGCAGGAGGTGCTTCTGCGGTGCGCTCAGCGCTTCCAGCGCCGGGTCGCGGAACTCCCACAAGACGTTGCCCCGCCTGACCTCGACATAGCCTTCCGGCACCGGGGTCGACGCCAGCCGGTTCATCGCCATGTCGAGCGCCTCGCGGAATCTCCCGTCCGGGTAGCCGAGCTCGCGATACGCCTCGTCGAGCAACGGCTCCACCTGGCCGTACAGTTCGGCCGCCGCGGTGGCATCGAGTGACGAGAATACGCCGGTGATCCACGTGTAGCGCTCAAAGCTGGCCGGATCGATAACAACCCTGCCCTCCCGTTCGGCGATATCGAATCCCTCGGCCGGCTCGAGATGGTCGATCATCCCGCGTGGGCTCTCGCCATTGGCAATCGCCACGACGGCGGACACGAACGCCCGTGCCAAACCCTCAACGTCGATCGCATCGCCCAGCCGAGGATGGGCCGATAGCCCTTCGATCATCGAACGCAGCGCGGCGTCGCTGTCATCGAGAGGAGGTAGGACGACGGGCGCGATCTCCGGTTCGGGAGCGGGCGGCGGCGGCGCTTCGACCGCTGGAGCCGCGACCGGCTCCGGCTCGGGCTCCGGCTCTTCGCCAGCGAACTGCATGTAGACGCCGATGCCGACGATAACCGCGAGGACGATGGCAACCGTGATCGCTACAGGCCTTTGCACGCTGAGGCTCCCGGGCGAAGAAACGGATCGAGTGCCCCCATCGTAATGCTTCGGGCCACCTCTCCGCCAATCGGCGCGGGCTCCGGGCGGCGGAAGCTGCGCTGGCTCCGGTCAACGCGCGTGCTGTTGCCTGTTCACGCTCCCCTTTGGGCAAAAGGGGGGGCGCCGTAGCTCGCCGACGCTAGTGCAGCCGACCACCTGCAGGCAGACACGTACGGCAGGGGCGACGGCCATCGCTGCGCGCATCGGCGTCGCTGACGTAGTAGACGCGGTAGCTTGCCGGCGTCGCCTTGATCCAGTTGCACTCGGTCCGGTGGTAAACCTGCCGCGTGACCGACGCTACGAACCGGGGCGACGGCTGCATCTCGCGATCCACGGCCATCCCGTCCATCGCGATCGTCTGATTGATGTCGAACGCGGGAGTGACCGCGTCTTCCTGGGCCTGCTCGAACGTCAAGGAGAACTTGCCGATCTTGATCTCGTCTCCGCTGTTGACCTCCGCTGCGGAGGCGATTTGTTGCCCGTTGACGAACACGCCGTTGGTCGAGTTCAGATCCTCGACCACGAATCGGCCACCGATCTCACGCAGCTGGGCGTGTCGGCGCGACACGCCAAGGTTGTCGAGCATCAACTCGCAGCCCGGATCGCGCCCGATATTCGTTTCGCCCTGGCCGCGAAACTTGGTAACCAGCCTGTCTCCCAGCTTGACCGTAACCTCGAACATCGGAGCCTCCCGTTGAGTTTTGCGCGCGCTCCCGGTTTTTCCGCGTGCTCCCGGTTTTCCGCGCACTCCCGCGCGACCGCCAAGAGCGGGCACCTCCGAGTTTAGCTGCTCTACAAAGGGCTACGAATCCCATTCTTCAGCAGTTTTCGTCGGCTTTCGACGACCTCAGACAGTGATGACCGCCCCTTGATGCTGTGCCACCCCGGCGCCTTGCGCTTTGCCGCGATTCGTCGTATCCAGACCTGACACTCGCTCGACCAGGCCCAGCTCATGCGCGACCCCCAGCTCATCCTCGCTCTGGATCAAGGAACGACCAGCTCCCGGGCGCTCCTCTTCGACCGATCCGGCAACGTCGTGGCCACCGCTCAGCGCGAGTTCGAGCAGATTTTTCCGCGCCCCGGTTGGGTCGAGCACGACCCCGAGGAAATCTGGCGCGCCCAGATCTCGACCGCGGAAGAGGCCTTGGAGCAAGCCGGCGTGGGCGGCGAGGACGTCGCCGGCGTGGGGATCACGAACCAGCGTGAAACAACCGTGCTGTGGGACCGCGCAACGGGCGAGCCGTTGCACCGCGCCATTGTCTGGCAAGATCGGCGAACCGCCGAAGCCATCGCCGAGCTGGGGCGGCACGGGCATGATCGCGCCATTCGCGAACGCTGCGGGCTCATTCCGGACGCCTATTTCTCCGCCGGCAAGATCGCCTGGCTGCTGGACAATGTTCCGGACGCACGCCGGCGCGCCGAAGATGGCGAGATCGCGTTCGGGACGATCGACACCTGGCTGGCGTACCGACTCACAGACAACAACGCGCACGTCACCGACCCATCGAACGCCTCGCGAACGATGCTCTACGACATCCACCGCGGATCCTGGGACGACGAGCTGTTGGCGATCTTCAACGTCCCGCGCCAGGTACTGCCCGAGGTGGTGCCGTCGAGCGGAACGATCGGCGACGTGGCCATTGAATCGCCGCTGCGGGGGCTCCCCGTCGCCGGCCTCATCGGCGACCAGCAAGCAGCACTCGCCGGGCAATCCTGCAGCCGCAGCGGCATGGCAAAGAACACTTACGGCACCGGCTGCTTCATGCTGCTGAACACCGGCTCGATACCGGTCCCTTCGCAACACCGGCTGCTCACCACGGTAGCCTGGGACACTGGAGAAGGCTCGGATTTCGCCCTCGAGGGCAGCGTGTTCGTCGGCGGAGCGGTCGTGCAGTGGTTGCGGGACGGGCTCGGCATTATCCGTTCGGCCGCCGAAGTGGAACAACTCGCCGCCAGCGTGGCCGACAACGGCGGCGTCGTCCTGGTACCGGCGTTCGCCGGCCTGGGGGCGCCGCACTGGGATCCGCACGCTCGCGGAAGCCTGTTCGGGCTCACCCGCGGCTCTACGGCGGCCCACATCGCTCGCGCCGCCCTCGAATCGATCGCGCTCCAGGTCGCCGACCTGGCGGACGCCATGGCCGCCGACAGCGACGCCGGAGTCGACGAGCTCCGCGTGGACGGCGGAGCGGCGAGGAACGACTTCCTCATGCAGCTGCAGGCGGACATCCTGCAGATTCCCGTGGAGCGACCGGCGGTCACCGAGAGCACGGCACTCGGCGCCGCCCTGATGGCCGGTTTGGCGCTCGGCTTCTGGAGCGACGTCGACGATCTTTCCGCGTGTCGCGCCGTCGATCGCCGCTTCGAGCCCGGCCGCGGCACCACGGAAGTCACCGCGTTGCGCGCCCGCTGGTCCGAAGCGATCGACCGGGCCGGCGGCTGGGAAGACCTCAGTCGCCGAACTTGATGCCCTGGGCCAGCGGCAGCTCCGTGCTCCAGTTGACCGTGTTCGTCTGTCGGCGCATATAGACCTTCCAGGCGTCCGAGCCCGACTCGCGGCCTCCGCCGGTCTCCTTCTCGCCACCGAACGCCCCCCCGATCTCGGCGCCGCTCGTTCCGATGTTCACGTTGGCGATGCCGCAATCGCTGCCTCGGTGCGAGAGGAAGTACTCGGCCTCGCGGACGTGATCGGTGAAGATGGCCGACGACAGCCCCTGCGGAACGTCGTTGTGTATCTGAATGGCCTGTTCGATCTCGGCAACGGCCTCCTTCGGCGAGGCGTCCCTGCTGCCGTATCCGACGATGTACAGAATCGGCGCGAAGGTCTCTTCCTGAACGATTTCGAACTCGTTGCGGGCAGCCGCAATGCAGGGCGTCACGTAGTGGCCGCCGGGGTGGGCCGGACCGTCGAGCTTTTCGCCGCCGTAGAGGATTTCGCCCCCCTCCTCTTGCACACGCTCGACGGCGGCCATCAGATCGTCGACGGCTCCATGGTTCACCAGCGGGCCCATGAGCGTCGCGGCGTCGCGGGGATCGCCGATGTTGATGTCCTGGTAGGCGCGCACGAGGCGTTCGACGAGCTCATCCTTGATCCGCTCGTGCACGATGATGCGACGCGTCGATGTACAGCGCTGACCCGCCGTACCCACCGCCCCGAAGAGGATCGCCGGCAAGACCAGGTCCATGTTCGCGTGCGGCGTAACCACGATCGCGTTGTTGCCGCCGAGCTCGAGGATCGTCCGCCCCAGCCGTTTACCCACCACTTCGCCGACGTGATAGCCGACCCTGCAACTCCCGGTGCAGGAGACCAACGGCACCCGGCGGTCGTGAAGCATGCGCTCCCCGACGGTCGAGCCCTTGCCGACGATCAGCGAGAAGATCGCCGGATCGACATCGTTGTCCTCGCACACTCGCTGCGCGATCTTGGTCACCGCGATGGCCGTCAGCGGCGTGCCGCTGGCCGGCTTCCACAGGCTGGCGTCACCGCACACCGCCGCGATCGCGGCGTTCCAGCTCCAGACGGCGACGGGGAAGTTGAAAGCGCTGATTACACCGACTACGCCGAGAGGATGCCACTGCTCGAACATGCGGTGATCCGGGCGCTCGGACTGCATCGTCAGGCCGTAGAGCTGGCGCGAAAGCCCATTGGCGAAGTCGCAGATGTCGATCATCTCCTGCACTTCGCCCTCGCCCTCGGCAAGGATCTTCCCCATCTCGAGTGTCACCAGCGCACCGAGCTCGCTCTTCTTCTCGCGCAGGGCGTTCCCCAACTGGCGGACGAGGTCACCGCGGACCGGGCCGGGTATCTTGCGCCACGCCAGGAACGCTTCGTGAGCCCGGTCGACGATGCCGTCGTATTCCTCCTCCGTCACCTGCACGACCGTACCCAGGCGCGTGCCGTCGGTCGGGGTGAAGACCTCCAAGGCGGGCCCGGAACCGAGCCACTCGCCCGAGAACCCACCGAGGTTCTCGTCCTGCAGATCAAGTGCTTCCAGCACCTCGTTTGCCTCGATTACCTGGCTCATTTCGACCAAATTCCCTTCGCGCGGGGCCTCATGGGAGATGGACCGCTATTACTCGGTCGGGTGCGGATGTCGCGTGGACGGCGGCCCGCAGGTTGCTGACCGGATTCACAAGTTCTGATCGGGTACTCAAGTTGCTGATCGGGTATAACAGTAACGTAAATTCCCCGGCGTGGAGGCCGCTCAGCGGCGGCGTTCTCCGTCCGGCGGAGGGGCGTCGCCCCCCCGGTTTCGATGAACCCTTACCCGCCCTGATGAACCCCTACCGACGCCGATGAATGCCTACGAACGCGACCCGTATCTGGCCGAGCTGCGTACCCGGGTAGTCCACTGTGGGAAGGATGATCAAGGCGTCTTCGCCGTTCTTGCGGACACCATCATGTACCCCGAAGGCGGCGGCCAACCTGCGGACCGCGGCAAGATCGGGGCTTCGCCGGTCGTCGACGTCCAGCGTGTGGACGACGAGATCCGTCACTACCTGGAGGCTCGTGTCGTCCCAGGAGACTGCGTCGTCCGCCTCGACTGGACGCGGCGCTTCGATCACATGCAGCAACACACCGCACAGCACCTGATCACGGCGGTGGCGGCCGAAGAGCTCGGCTGGCAGACGCGCTCGTTCCATCTCGGAGCCTCGACCTCCGATATCGAGCTCGACGTCGCCTCGATCGCCGCGGAGGAGCTTTCGTTCCTGGAGGACAAGGTCGGCATGTACATCCGCGACGCCCTTCCCGTCCGCACGACGACGGTCGCGCCCGCGGCGCTCGAGGAGCTCGGCGTGCGAACGCGCGGGCTCCCGGCCGGGCATCGCGGCGACGTGCGTGTCGTCGAGATCGAGGGCGTCGATCGCAATGCCTGCGGCGGCACCCACGTTGCCGGCACCACGGAGATCGAATCGGTCGTATTCCTCGGCACCGAGCCGATGCGTGGAGGGACCCGCCTCTACTGGGTCGCCGGCGGGCGGGTGCGGGCCCGGCTACACCAACGCGAGCGGCACGCCGCAGACGTTCGTCGGTTGTTCGAAGGGGCGGACGAAGAAGTCCTGGAGCTCGCGGCAGGCAAGCTCGCCAAGCTCCAAGAGGCCGAACGAGAGCTCAAGTCGCTTCGTGCCAGCGTCGCGGGGCTTTCCGCCGCCGCGCTGGTCGCCTCGAACCAAACGGTGCTCGATCGCCATTTCGACAACGAAAACGGAGCCTTCCTGCAGCTCGTCTCTCGCGAGCTACTCGCCTTGACCGACGCCCGCCCTGCCCTGCTCACCGCCTCGAACGCCGATGGGAGCTTTTTCGCCCTGTGCGCCCCGGCGGACACCGGTCTCGACCTGCGCGAGCTCGGCGCAGAGGCGGCGCGGCTGCTTTCGGGACGCGGCGGAGGATCTGCCGAGATCGTGCAGGGAAAAGCAAGCTCTCTCGCTCGCCGCGGCGAGGTCGTCGAGCTCCTGGCCCGGGCGCTTGACAGGGTCGATCACCCGGGCTCCCGTTGACGAAGTTTCGCCCAGCGTGCTAGAAGCGGGCTACCCGACGCCCATTACGCGGCTTGGGCTGATGATCGCCGCCGGCGCCGGCCTTTTCGGGCGTTCCCCATCGCCCCGGCGCACTCGTTGTCTTTGCCTTCAGCTACATCCCCACAGGAGGAAGTCGATGTCACGCTCGCTCAAGCTTCTCACCCACACGGGCTTCGCCGCCGTGGCATTGATGGCGCTGGTCAGCAACGGGCTGACGGCGACCGCCTCTCCGCCACCCATCGCGCCTGCCGCGCCGGCACAGATGGAAGACGGTCTGCTGAAGGACCTGAAGTGGCGCAACATCGGCAACGCGAACCTCAAGGGACGCATCTCGTCGATCGATGCCCTGGAGGACAACTTCAACATCGCCGTCGTCGGCACGGGGTCGGGAGGCGTGTGGAAGACCGTCAACGCGGGCAACACCTGGACGCCGATTTTCGACGGCTACGGCGCCGCCTCGATCGGCGAGGTGCGCATCGACCAGAGCAACCCGGACATTATCTGGGTCGGATCCGGCGAGGAAGACGGGCGTAACTCGGCTACCTGGGGAGACCACGTCTACAAGTCGACAGACGGCGGCGAGACGTTCGAAGCCGTCCTCGAGGACGTCTGGACAACCGGCGATATCGTCATCCACCCGGACGACTCAGATACCGTGTGGGTCGCGGTCCTGGGAAATATCTGGGGCGATGTGGGCAAGCGCGGCCTCTTCAAGACGACGGACGGCGGCGATAGCTGGGAACAGCTCACCAACGGCCTGCCGGAGCCTGACGGCCTCACCGGTGCCCTGCGCCTGCGCATGCACCCGGAGGACCCGGACACCCTCTGGGTGACCTTCTGGGAGCGTCGCCGCTGGGCCTGGCTGCTGGAATCCGGCGGCGACAACGGCGGCATCTTCAAGACGACCAACGGCGGGGACAGCTGGGAGAAGCTGACCGACGGCCTGCCCGAGGGCCCCTCCGGCAAGATCGGCCTCGACGTCTCGCGCAGCGACCCCGACGTGCTCGTGGCCCACTACGAGCACGGCACCCAGATCCCGCAGTTCGTCGGCCAGGGCCAGGACCGTGAGCCCAATCCCGAGTACGAGGACATGAGCATCCTGGGCTCGGGGATCTACCGGTCGGAAGACGGCGGCGACTCGTGGACCTACGTGAACCGCTTCTACAACCGACCCTTCTATTACAACCATGTGTGGTTCGACCCGAACGACAATCAGACCGTCTACAGCCTGACGTCGAGCATGCGCAAGTCGACCGACGGCGGTCGGACGCTCGAGAACATGCCGCGAGGCGGCGGCGGTCACTGCTACCACGCCCTGTGGATCGACCCGCACGACTCCAAGCGCTTCTGGGTGGGATCGGACGGCGGCGTCAACCTGACCTTCGACGGGGGTGACAACTACCTCGAGTTCAAGAACCTCAACGTCACCCAGTACTACGCCATCGGGGTCGACATGTCCGACCCGTACAACGTCTGTGGCGGCCTGCAGGACGCCGGCTCGTCGTGCGGTCCCTCGTTGACCCGGGCCAACGCGATCTACACGAACGACTGGCGCTCGGTGGGAGGTGGAGACGGATTCTTCGTTCAGATCGATCCCACCGACCCGAACACCTTGTATTCGGAATCACAGGGCGGCAGTGTCAGCCGCGTCGACCTGCGCACAGGGCGGCGCGTCAGCATCCGCCCGCGGGAAGAGAACGTCACCAACTACAGCGACTACATCACGCCCGAGATCGAGGAATCGATGCGCGAGCGGGGCTGGGGGAACAACCCGTTCCGCTTCAATTGGAGCAGCCCGATCCTGCTGTCGCAGCACAACCCGCGCACCATCTATTTCGGCGGCAACCACGTCTTCAAGTCGATCGACCGCGGCGACAGCTGGATGATCGTCAGCCCCGACATCTCCGACAACGATCCGGAGAAGACACGCCGCGTCACCGGCGGTCTGACCCAGGATGTTACGGGTGCGGAGAATCATGGCACGGTGATCACCATCGCCGAATCGTCATTCAGCCCCGATGAGGTTTGGGCCGGTACGGACGACGGCAACGTGCAGGTCACCCGCGACGGCGGCGTCACCTGGAACGACGTCACCGAGAACATCGGCATGCCACGCGATACGTGGATCAGCCGTGTCGAGACGTCGAGGTTCGAGCCGGGTACGGCCTATGTATCGGGTGACGGCCATCGGGCCGCCGATTTCTCGCCGTACATCTACAAGACGACGGACTACGGCGCGAGCTGGACCCGGATCACGAACGGCATCCCCGAAGGCCAGGCTGTCTACGTGGTCAAGGAAGACCCGCAGAATCCTGACCTGCTGTACGCCGGGACGGAATTCGGCGTCTTCTACACGATCAACGGAGGGATCTCCTGGAACCCGTTGCAGCGCAACCTGCCCGTCGTCGCCGTGCACGACATCGTCGTTCACCCGCGGGACAACGACCTGGTGATCGGCACGCACGGCCGCGGAATCTGGATCATGGACGACGTCTGGATGCTGCAGCAAGCAACCGACGACGTGCTCGACTCGACCGCGCACTTGTTCGACAACGATGTCGCAACACGTTGGCTGAACATCAACCCGCAGGGCACGGGCGGCTCGCTCGCCTTCCGCGGCGAAAACCCGACCAAGAACGCCGTAATCGGCTTCTACGCCGGGCCCGGCGCCAGCGGCGACGTCGAGATCGAGATCAGCGACGTCACCGGCGAGCACACCCGGACGTTCACCTTCCCGGCCGAGCCGGGAATCGGTGTACTCGAGTGGAACATGCGCTTCGACCCGACCGAGGAACAGATACAGCAGTTCCAGGAGCAGCTCGCCGCACGCGGCGGCCGCGGCTTCGGCGGCGGCGGTGGCAGGGGCGGGGGCGCGACCCAGGCGCCGGAATTTCGCCAGGGCGACGTCGGTGGTGGCGGCGGCGGCCGCGGCTTCGGTGGTTTCGGCCGCGGCGGTCGCGGACCGCAGGGCATGGAGGCTGCAGCGGGCGATCACCGGGTCACGATGCGCGTCAATGGTGTCGAAGTGGTCGGGAAAATCACCATCCGACAGGACCCGATGCTGACCGGCGGGTAAACCGTCAGAAGTAGCTTAAATCGCCCCAGGGCTTGCGAAATCGCGTTTTGGTGGGTAAAACCGCTGTAACGATGAGTGTGATGTCCCGGATATGGGACGGATCGCCGCGCGAGGGCACGCCGCCGGGTGGGTGGCACGGTTGCTCGTACGGGCGGCACTAGACCCCGGCGACGAGGTCGTCGGCAAGGAGGAACGATGTCGGACATGCTGCTCGTGGGAAGCAAGACCAAAGAAGCCCTGAAGGCCAACGGGTGCAACGTGGGCGGTGACGCGCTTCCCGCGCTGAATATGGTCGTGCACTGGTACGTCCAGCAGGCCGCGAAGCGCGCGGCGGCAAACGGCCGCAAGACCGTGCGAGCGCACGATTTCATGATCGGCTAGTAGCGGCGCGCCCCTCGGGGCGCGCACATGCGCCCCCGCAAAGGGGTCGACGAATACGAGGGCGGGCTCCGGACGGCGTTCGGAGCCCGTCCTTTTCGTTCCCGGGCGGGCCCGCCGGCACGCACCGACGATGGCCGAACGGCGTCCACCCGGGCGCTGTGATTCCCGGGGACGTCGTGACGACGACACTGCTCGATCGCCGACGCCCACCTCGAACGATGGCCTGGTAACATGCAGCGACTCGTTCCCCGACTTGTCCTCGGATCGACAGGGAGCCTCACTGTTGCACGTTGCGGCCTCAGTCACCCCGCCCGAGCACGAACTCAAGCTGACCCTCCCGGTCGTGCGCCAAAGAGCGCTCCTGGCCTGGTTGCGCGGCCGTTGTCGTGCCGACCCGGAGTTCCCGGACGGAAGGGTCACGAGCATCTACTTCGACACGCCCGACCGATCACTGCTGCGCCAGAAGGTCAACAGCGACTTCGCCAAGGAGAAGGTCCGGCTGCGGTGGTACGAGGACCCCGCGACGGGGCATGCTCCCGGCATGGGATTCGTCGAGATCAAGCGCAAGCTCGGCGGTCGGCGCCGCAAGACCCGCCTGCCGCTCGGTGTCGATGCCAATCAGATCCGCCGCCGGGCCGACGACCACGCCTACCTGCGCCGGCTGCTGGGGCCGCTCCGCCGGGAGGGCCACGCCGTCCCCGCCGACCTCTCGCCGTTCCTGCGAATCTCCTTCCGCCGGCGCCGCTTCGTCGACCCGTTCGGCGGCGCGCGGATCTCGCTCGACACGGGGATTCGTGCCGGCCCGGTGGGCGCTGGCCGGTTGCCCTGGGCCCATCCGTCGCCCCTGGCCCACGCAGTGGTCGAAGTGAAGGGCGCCGACGACGCGCTGCCTCCGTGGCTGCTACCGCTGAGACGGCTCGGGTGCCGGCCGGAATCCTTCTCGAAGTACGAGCGCTGCTATCTGAAACTCACCCGTCGGAGCTCGTTTTGAGCCCCGCCCCGAGCGGTCTTCCGCCGAGGGGGCCGTAGCATGCTCGAGCAGTTGATGGCGTCGTTCCAGGGACTGGGATCGTCGGAAGTGTCGGCCATCGGGCTGGTTCCGCTCGCCGGCGTTCTCTCGCTGTCCCTCGCCAGCTCCTTCTTCATCGCTTTCCTCTACCAGGTGTTCTACCGCGCCCGATCGACGGGCAGCCACGTGTATCGGGCGTTCCCGTTGATGGGGATCTCGATTACGGCGATCTTCGTCAGCGTGCAGTTCTCGCTACCGCTTTCGCTGGGTTTGCTCGGCGCCCTCTCCATCGTCAGATTCCGTACGCCGATCAAGGAGCCGGAGGAAATCGGCTTCATCCTGCTGGTGATCGCCACGTCGCTGACGGCGGCAACCTTCAACTTCGGGTTCCTCGGCATGATCCTGATCGTCGCCGTTGCGGCACTCCTTCTGCTGCGAGGCCCTCTGGCGATCTTCTCGACCCGGCAAGGCGACGGCGTGCTCGTCGTCGGCCTCCCCGTCGAGGCTTCGGACAGACTCGACCAGCTGATGGAGCTCGCCGAAACCAGGCTGCCGAACGGCGGCATCGACAGCGTCACCAACACCGACGACGAGGTCAGCTTCGCCTACAACTTCCGCGGTCTGGGCCAGGATCGCGTCGCCGAGCTCTACACGGCGTTCCGGGCCGTGGACGAGCGAGCCCGGCCGAGCGTCTTCTTCCACCATGGCGGAAATGTCTGATCCGACGCGACCCCGCCTCGCACAGGGTCTGATCATCGCCGCGAGCCTGGCGGGGTTTCTCGCCGCCGGCATCGCTCTTGATCGGGCGCCGTACTTCGCGAACGCGCGGACGATGCTGCGCGGCCAGGCCGGCCCGGCGGCGATGCCGGACGACGGTGAGGTAGGACGCGCAACCGCCCGGATCATCGAGCGCTTCGGCCCGCCAGCGATATTTTCCGGCAGCATCGAGACGCTACCGAGCTCGGTCGTGTTGACCCCACGGCAGCGTCGCGGACGGTTCCCGATCGTATCCATCGCCGCGGACCCGGACCACCTCGACGATCCGGTCCACGGGATCATGGCGAACATGCGGGAAACCGGCCCCGAGTGGGAGCGGCTCGCCTCGGTCTCGTTGTGGGAGGACGGCCAGCTCACCGCCGGCAGCCGCGTCGGCCTGCGGATCCACGGGGACTCGACCCGCTTTCGCGAAGACCCCAGCTTCCGCCTCCATTTTCGCCCGTTCTACGGCGCCACCGCGGCAACAGGCGGCCGCTTTCTGGGCCCGGACGCGGCACCGGCGGCCGCCGTCGTGGTCCATGTCGTGCGCTGGCGCGGCCATTACCCGAACATCTTCGTCTTCGAAATGGCCCGTACCCTCGACTTGCCCACGGTCGACTTCCGCCCGGCCAGGATCTTCCTGAACGGCGAGCCGCGCGGCATCTACGTGCTCACCGAGCGTGTCATGCCGGACGGTTGGGGGCGGACCTATTTCGGCGACAGCGACTTTTTCATGCAGGTCTACAAGGGAGAAACCAAGCGCCCCAGTCGCCAGGCACACGACGAGCTCGTCAGCTGGGTCGCGAGCTCGTCGCCGATCACCATGCGCCGGGCCGCCGAGCGGATCGACGTCGACAATCTCACCGGCCACCTGTTCGCGGTGATGTTCGCGTTCACCACCGACTGGGCCCAAGGGGCCGCCCTCCTCGATCGTGACGATCCCGAGGCGCGCTGGTTCTGGCTCCACTGGGACATGGACCAGAGCTTCGACCTACGCGGCATCGTCGATGTCGAGCCCTGGCAACAACCCTTCATGGAGCTCATCACGCTCGAGGGCACCCGTGACGATCTCGAGGCATACGGCATCGTCACCGACGATCGTCACGACGCCCGCCACCGTGGCGACATCCGGCGGCTGCTCTTCATCGACCTGCTGCAAGATCCGGAGTACCGCGACTACTTCGTCCGCTACGCGACCGACACGCTGAACCATCGGCTCACTCCGACGTATCTGCGCGACCTGCTCACCCGATATCGCGACCTCGAATCGGCCCCCGGCGTGTACAGCCGCGTCGACCTCGGCGAGTATTTTCGCCGGCGACCCGATTTCGTCCGTGCCGAGCTGGCACGCTACTTCGGGCTCGAAACGCCTGTGGCGGTGAACATCGAGGCACCGCCCGGCACCCGCCTCGTCGTCGACGGCTTCGCGCTCGAGGGCGCCTACGCAGGGATGTACTTCCCCGGGCAGCGCATCACGATCGAGCTCACGGCGCCCGACGGTCGATTCTCCCATTGGCTCGTCGACGGCGAGCGCCGCGCCCGCCGGGACTTGGAATTGGTCGCAACGACCGGACACGTCATCGAGCCGGTCTTCGCCGACGCGGCGGGCCGCTGATGCGCGGCAACCCGAACCTCGACGCGGCCCAGCTGGCGCGGGCAATCGAGCGCGGCGACGCCCCCCTGATCGTCGACACACGCTCGCGGCTCGAATACGCCGCCGACCACATCGCCGGCGCGATTCACCTGCCGTTCTGGCGAATCGGCGCCCGGCATCGGGAGCTGGCAGCCGAGGCCGACACCCACATCGTCTTGTACTGCGGCCACGGCCCGCGAGCGATGTGGGCGAGGCGGGCACTCGACAGCCTCGGCTATCGACGCGTAGGGCTATTGACTGGCCACTACCGCGGCTGGAAGCAGCGCTAACTAATCGAGCTCCCGCGATGCCGCCCGACGGCAGGCGGGGATACCGGACCGCTCGTTCGGCGGTCGATTGCCCGGCAGTCGGACCGAGGTCATTCGGAACCGACGCGCAGCAGGAACAGGCCCTCGAGCCCACTGGTAACGACAATCACGCCGCTGTCGAAGAACGGGTAGTTGCTCCACGACCCCAGCGCTCCCGTGCGGAGGTTGCCGAGCCCCTCGTTCCCGCCCCACGGCACCGTGTCGAAAGATCCCACCTTCACCAGATCGGTGGGGTCGCTGACGTCGTAGATGTGCAACCCGCTGCGGTAGTTGGACTGGTACATACGGTCGCCATGGACGTACAGATTGTGATCGGTCGCCGGGCTGTCGGTGATGTGCTGCGCCACGAGCACGGGGTCGTCCAACTCCGTGATGTCGAATACCAGCGTCCGCGTCCCCCTGGTCAGACCGGCGGTCTCGTCGGCTTCGTCGTTGGCGTAAAAGTGTGTGTGGTCGTCGCTGATCCATCCCTGATGCGTATAAGCAGCGTTCGGGTACTCACCCAGCCCGATCGCCACCGGATGTCGCTTGTCGGTCACATCGGCGACGCTCAGCCCGGTCTCGTTGGCGCCGAAGCAGATCTCGCGCCCGGCGTAGTCATCGTCCGGGCCGTCATAGGTCACGCACATCGCGTCATGCGTGTATCCGGTGCCGCGGCGCCCTGTTTGCAGGTCGGCGAAACAGCCGACGAAGGCCGGATTGCGGGGATCCTCGATGTTGAGGATGTGCAGGCCGCCACCGCAGTCGTTGTCGCCACCGTTGGCCCCGACGACGTAGGCGAACGGCTCGCCCGGATTGATGACGATGTTGTGCGCATTCGCTACGCCGGCATAGTGAGCCGTCGCCTCGAAGTTCAGCGGCGTGCCCTCGAACAACCGTAGAGCCTCCAGCTCGAATACCTGTACACCATGGCGTCCAACGTTGTCCGCGACGATATAGGCAACGTCGTCGCGCACCTTGATGTCGCGCCACAACGACCGCCGCGTGCCATCGTGTCGCTCCAAGCTACCGATCCACACCGGTCGCGATACGTCGGTCACGTCGACGAAGGACGTCCGGTCATGCAGCCCGACGATGGCATAGTCCCGGCCGGTCTCCGGGTCGGTCCACCCCCAGACGTCGTTGGTCCCGACGCCGTCGCCACCACCGATGTCGCGCACGGGGAGGAAGGAGACGAGATCGACGTTGTCGCACTCGAAGATGCCGGCGCGGCCGTCGACACACGGGACCACCTCGCCGACGATCGCCGCGAGCTCATCGGGCCCACTCTGTGCCGCCGGAACGGCCCCGCCGGGCAAGGTCGCGAGGGGCACGGCGCCGAGCCGCGCCAAGCCGGAAGACATGGCGACCAAGGCGACCGCGCCGAACAGGATCAGGAGGTGGCGAAAGTGCGAGACGGGTTCACGCATCGGTTCGATCGGCCGAGGGGCCTTTTCCGGGGATGGAGCCAGCGCCGTGGCTCTCGCTCGCTTCCCCGGCCCGGGGTGGTGCGAGGATCCGCCAGATTGGCGAATCCACGTCGCTCGTATAACTTCCTCTACATGAAATCTACCAAGACGATCGTCCTGACGCAGTCCGACGTACGCTCGCTCGTCGACATGGCAGCCGCCGTCGCGGCGATCGAGCGCGCCTTCGCCGCCCACGGGCGCGGCGAAACGCAGATGCCGGTGAAGGTCTACCTCGACCTGCCGCAATTCGACGGTGATTTCCGCGCCATGCCGGCGTACTTCGGGGAGTCTGCCGGCGTGAAGTGGGTCAACGCCCATCCCCACAACCCCGAGCGACACGATCTTCCGTCGGTCCTGGGAATGTATATCCTCTCGGATCCGGCAACCGCCCTGCCGCTGGCCGTCATGGATGCCACGTTGCTCACCGCGGTACGCACAGGGGCGGCCGCGGCGGTGGCGTCGAAGTATCTGGCGCGACCCGATTCCTCCAGCGTGGGCTTCATCGGCAGCGGCGTCCAGGCGCGCACGCTGCTGGCGGCGCTGCAAGTCGTCTTCGGCAAGCTCGACGTCGTCGCGGCCGACGTCTCTGCGGAGGCCGCCGAGGCGTTCGCTCGGGAGTCGGACGGACGGGTGGGAAGCCTCGCCGACGCCGCCGGCTGCGACATCGTCTGCACCGCGACGCCGGTGCGCGAGCCTGTCGTCCGGCGCGAGTGGATCCACCCGGGAACGCACATCAACGCGATGGGCGCGGACGCCCACGGCAAACAGGAGCTGGCCACCCAGGTGCTTCTCGACGCCACGGTCGTGGTGGACGACTGGGAGCAGGCATGCTCCAGCGGCGAGGTGAACGTCCCGCTGGAGTCCGGAGCGCTCTCGCGCGAGCGCATCCACGCTGCCCTGGGTGAGATCGTCGCCGGCAATCGCACGGGTCGCGCGACGGACGATGAGATCACCGTCTTCGATTCAACCGGCCTCGCGGTGCAGGACGTTGCCCTCGCCCGGCTGATCTACGAGCACGCGCGCGAACGCAGCGTCGGCATCGAGGTCGATTTCGTACAGGAGTAAACGCATGCGCAACCATGTCGCGCGGCTCGTCCTGTTTGTTTTCTTGCTCTCCATCTATGCGTGCTCGCCGCCGGGAGGCGACCCGCCGCCCCCCGAGGGCACCGCCACCACCGCCGAAGCTTCCGGCGCGTCGGCCGACGACGAACGCCCGTATCTGCTCGAGCGGGTCGACGACGCCGCCGTCGTCCAGCTCTACGCCGACGGGTTCTCCTCCCTGCCACTGCGCGAGAAGGCGCTCGTGTTCCACCTGTACCAGGCCGCCCTCGCCGGTCGGGACATTTTCATCGACCAGCGCTACGAGCACAGCCTGCAGATGCGCGACGTGCTCGAGGAGGTCCTGACGCACGCGCAGGGGATCGACGAACCCACCCTGGCGGAGATCACCCGCTACACGAAGCTCTTCTGGCTCAACAACGGCCCCTACAACAACCTGACGGCGCGCAAGTTCGTCCTGCAGACGACGCCGGAGGCGTTCGCCCAGGCGGTGGCAACCGCGGAAGCGAACGGCGCCACCCTGCCGCTCGCAGATGGCGCGTCGCTCGACGAGATGTTGGCAAGGCTCGAGCCCATGTTCTTCGACCAAGCCTTCGACCCGATCGTCACCAACAAGGCGCCCGGGCCCGGTGGCGACATCCTGCGGGACAGCGCCAACAACCTCTACGATGCCGTCTCGATGGGCGACCTGGAAGGCTTCGATGAGCAATACGGTTTGAACTCGCGCCTGGTCAAGGACGGCGGCCGGCTGGTCGAGCAGGTGTACAAGATCGACGGCCTCTACGGCGAGCAGATCGCCGCGATCGTCGCTCACCTGGAGGCGGCGACGGAGTTCGCCAGCGAACCCATGGCGGAGGCGCTCCGCGCCCTCGTACGCTGGTACACGACCGGAGAGGACGCCGACCGGCGCGCATACGACATCGCCTGGGTCGCCGACACCGATTCCCCCGTCGACACGATCAACGGCTTCATTGAGGTGTACATGGACGCCCGCGGCATCAAGGGCTCCTGGGAGGCGCTGGTCTTCTACGTCAACGAGGAAAAGACCCGCGCGATCGAGCGCCTCGCGGCCGAGGCGCAGTTCTTCGAGGACCGCATGCCGTGGGCCGACGAGTTCAAGAAGGCCGACGTCACCGGCATCACCGCCAACGCCATCGACGTGGTGATCGAGACCGGCGACTCCGGCCCGATCTCGCCGATCGGCATCAACCTTCCGAACGACCTGACCGTCCGGGAGGAGTACGGCAGCAAGTCGGTCTCGCTGTCCAACGTCATCGAGGCGTACGACCTCTCCAGCGCCGGTGGATTCAGCACAGAGTTCGCCTGGTCTGCCGAGGAGGCCCAGCGCTCGCAGCGCTACGCGTCGCTTGCCGGCGAGCTCACTACCAACATGCACGAAGTGATCGGACACGCCTCGGGCAGGACCGCCGACGGGCTCGACGCCAGCCCGCAGGAGCTGCTCAGGGAGCAGTACTCCGCGCTCGAGGAAGGCCGCGCCGACCTGATCGCGCTGTACTGGATCGCCGATCCCAAGCTCGCCGAGCTCGGCCTCGTCGCCGCCGACGAGCAGGCGGATCTGATCCGGGCCGAGTACGAGGGGTACACGCGGAACGCGCTCGTGCAACTCCGCCGCATGCGCGACAGCGACCAGATCGAAGAAGACCACATGCGCAACCGGCAGATGATCGTGCACTGGCTGATGGACAACACGGACGCCATCGAGCAACGCGAGCGTGACGGCAAGACCTACTACGTCGTCGTCGACGTGGCCGCGTTCCGCGAAGGCGTCGGCACGTTGCTCGCCGAGGTCCAGCGGATCAAGTCGACGGGCGACTACGAGGGGGCTCGCGAGATCTTCGAGAGCTACGGCATCCATTTCGACCCGGCGCTGCGGGACGAGGTCGTCGCCCGGGTCGACGCCCTGGACCTACCCTCCTATTCGGGCTTCGTACAGCCGAGACTCGAAGCCGTACGGGCCGCCGACGGCAGCATCACCGACGTCCTGATCTCGTATCCGCTGGATCTCACCGAGCAGATGCTGCGCTACAGCGGCCGCCGATGAGCCGTGCCGAAGGACGTGTGGGCCGCCGATCGAGCGGCAATCCCGTCAACAGCCTGTGTTCGGCACCTCGGCCCTGCGAATGCGCGGCCCCCATTGGAACCGTCGGCGCGATGACGGCCGGCGTGAGCGCGGCTACGTCTCCGTTCACCGCGATGAGGGTGGCGGCAGCGCTAGTGGCGTAGGCCGCGGGGAATGTGTGGAGCCGTCGATAAGGAAGGGGCCGTCGACAACGGCAGGGCGACCAACGAGGCTGGAGCCGTCATGAGCCATCGGGGGGCTTATCAGCGGCCGGTGATCGCTGCCGTTGCGATCGTGGCCGTAACGGCCACCGCGCTGCGCCTCATGGGACAGCCCTGGTGGTGCTCCCGCGGGGACCTCGTCCCCTGGGCACTCGATATCAACACGGCCCACAACTCCCAGCACCTATTTGATCCGTATACGCTGACGCACATCCTGCACGGACTGGTTTTCTACGCTGTGCTCGCGGCCCTCGGAGGCAAACACTTCGACCATTCCCGCCGCTTCGTCGTCGCCATCGCCGTCGAGGCCGCGTGGGAGATCTTCGAGAACACCGACCTGATTATCGGCCGGTACCGGGAGGCGACGATCTCGCTGGACTACTTCGGGGACAGCATTCTCAATTCCCTCGCCGATATCACCGCCTGCGCTCTCGGCTACGGCCTGGCAGCGTTCCTCCCGGCCTGGGGATCAGTCGCTCTATTCGCGGCGGTGGAGCTCTTTCTGCTCCTGTGGATCCGCGACAGCCTGCTGCTGAACGTGGTCATGCTCGCCTGGCCGATCGAAGTCATTCGCGACTGGCAGTCCGCCGGTTGATCGCCGAACCCTCATAGACCGAACCCTGAGCTCTCAGACGCGCCGCCGTCCGCAATGCGATCCCGCCTACTCGATGCCCACCGCCTGAGGGTCGGCGTGCCACATCCGTCGCCGGTGAGCGCAAAAAGAGAGGGGAGGTGCCGAAGCACCTCCCCTCCCCGACTTCCATGGGTCCGAGGACCCTTCCGATCATCCGGCCCGAAGGCCATCCGATCGGCTACGTCGACTCCTTAGAAGTCCCAGGCACCACCGAGGCGGATGACCCGCGGCGGGAGGACGTCCTGGATGTCGCCGTAGAAAGGACCGAGGTCCCAGTCGAACTCGGTGATGACGTTCGAGTTGAACAGGTTGAACACGTCGAAGTAGAAGTGCAGCACTCCGTATCGACCGATCGTTACCTGCTTCTCGGCGCGGATGTCCACGATCGTGACGAAATCCTCACGCTGCGGACGTCCGTTGTTGCCTTCACCACGCGCGTCGATCGAGATGTCCGTGTTGCCCTGACGCGGGAACGGACCGTTCGGCGGCTCGATGACCGAGTCGTCGTACGTGTACCACGCCTCGACCGGCTCGCCCGACTGCGCTCGCACGAACATACCCAAGTTCACACCGATCGGCTCGGCGATCAGGTAGTTACCCGTGAACTTGAAGTTGTGCGGACGCGAGCCGAACAGCTCCTGGCGACGGGCGTTGAACAGCCCGTTCGGGCTGGTCGAGGAACCCTCGACGAAGCCGCGACCGTAGTCGTAGCTCGCCAGCACCTGCCAGTTGTTCGCCCAGCGCTTCGAGACGACGAACGACACACCCTTGTAATCGGTGACGTCGTTGAAGCCCCACTGGTTGACATTGGTGTTCAGGTTGACGGCTGTGCCGAACGTGTTCGGATCCAGCGCCCAGACGGTAACCGGACCGCCATCATCTGCGGTACCGATGATGCCGTCCACACCCGGGTCCACCGACTCGACCGGAACCCAGGGGTCCGCCAGCGGACGCGGGTTGCCGTTGGAGTCGGTCGGGGTGCACTCGGCCTGGCACTTGCCGTTGGTGATCATCGGGCCGAACGGGCGACCGATGTTGACCGAGCCCGTGTCGTCCGACTGGCCGCGGATGATACCCGTGACCGACACCAGGATGTTGTCGAACAGCTCGTGATCGACGCCGAACGTGAACTCGTTCGTCATCGGAGCGCTCAGGTCCGGATCGATCGTCGTACCGACGCCCGGGATCGACTGCGAGCGGAAGTTCGTCTGCTCGCCGATCTGGAAGATGCCGTCACCATTCGGATCGAACCAGTCCCAGTCTTCGGAGGCCACGTCGTTGACGTTCGTCGAGCCCGTGAAACGGGTTCCGAGCGACTCCGAGTAGCGCGAGTAGTTGAACTTCGCCGCCCAACGACCGTCACCCATGATGTCGTAGATGACGCCGATGCGCGGGGTCAGGTCCGCCCAGGTGAACGGGCGCTCCTGCTCCTGGAAGGTACCGCCGCAGAAGAACTCCGGATTCCGGAGCGTGTCGTTGCCGTTGCCGCACCAGGGCGAGTCCAGGCGATTCTGTGCCGGGTTCCAGCCGTACTGGTGGTCGAAGCGAACGCCCGCTGTGAGCGTCACCTTGTTGGCTACCGTAACGACGTCCTGCACGAACAGGCCAGCCGAGCGCGCCTTGATGTTGAAGGCGTTGTCCGGCTTCCAGCAGGAGCCCAGCACGAAGCAGTCCTGCGCACCACCGTCGGCCGACGAGATCGGCGCATTGTAGATGCGCACCTCGACGGGGACGATCGGCGTCAGGCCGTTCTCCGGATCGTCGTACATCCAGTTCGGGTTCCCCATCGCATCGCGATTCGAACGGACATAGCGACGGTAGCCGTTGGGGTAGTTGAACGGGGCGAAGTAGTTGATCCAGGTGTAGTTGGCACCGAACTTGATGTCGTGGCTGGTGTTCTCACCCGTCACGTACCAAGAAACCGTACCGTTCAGGTTGTCCGTGTCCCGCTCGTCGAAGAACTCCGACGTCGGGTTCGACGGACGACGCACGTACCGACCGGCAAAGAAGTCCCACGTCGCCGACCAGTTCTGATACGGAGAGTCGGGCTCGGACGAGGCCGGGTCACGCCGCACCAACGGGAAGTTCGAGCGCACGGTCGAGAACCGGACGTCCGAGAAGACGTTCTGGTTGATGACCGACTGCCACTGCAGCTGCGGAATCTTCGTGTTCGAGTCCTGGATACGGCCCAGGTACGGGGAGTTCCGCGAAGCGCCGCGGTTGTTGCGGTACTTCTTCGTGTGGATGAAACGACCCGAGATCTTGTTGTCGTCGTTGATCTGGCCGTTCAGGTTGATCGTCCAGTCGTTCAGGAAGGTCGCGTCGCGCTCTTCCAGGCCGAGGACAACCTTCTTGATCTCGAAGTCCCAGTAGTCGACGAAGAACCAGGCGCGATCACGCCAGATCGGACCGCCGCCCTGGATGTCCAGGTCCGACAGCAGCTCGTTCGGCGTACCTTCGGTGACACCCTGGTCGATGAGATTCTGGTCGACGTTGCTCGAGACCAGCGACTCGCCTTCGTAGAAGTACTTCACGCCGGCGTGCCAGTCGTTCGAACCCGACTTCACGACCATGTTCATGTTCACGCCCGGCGTGCGGATCTCGATGTCCTGAGCCGCCAGCGAGACGGAAACCTCTTCGAACGAGCTGACCGAGAAGTAGCTCGACGACGCGCCCGTTGCCGCCGGGTCCGTCGTGTCACCACCGTTGACGTTGTAGGAGTTGTTCGTCGTCTGCGAGCCCCACGCACGCGGCGAGGTCTGCTGACCCGAATCACCACCACCAATGTCCAGCGAGCTCATGACGCCCGGCACGTGGTCCAGAACACCGGCCCACAGACCCGACGCCGTCGGCGTCTTGTCGATCAGGTCATCGCTGTACAGACCGGCGATGTTGGTGCTCTTGACGTCCACTACCGGGGTCTCACCCGTGACCGTGATCGTCTCCTCGACCGACGCCAGCTCCATCGTCACGTCGTACGATGTCGTGCGCTGCGCCGAGATGACGATGTCCTCACGAATGACGGTCGAGAAACCGTCGAGCGTGAAGGTGGCCACATAGGGGCCCGGATACAGACCCGGGAATCGGGCCGATCCGTCGATACCGGTGTACTGGGTCTGCGTGCCGACCGGACCACGCGCAACTACCTGAACACCCGGCAGCGGCGCCCCGTCCGGATCCATGGCCTGCACAACCATGACCCCGGTATCACGCTGTGCGTACGCGGTACCCGCAAACGCCAGCGTCAGGGTAATGGCAAGGCTCATCGTAATGAGGCCCTGCCAGCGCTTGGAAAGCATCATGCCTCCAACCCTCCATGTTGTGTCGCCGATCTAGGGAACGTCGGGCCCTGCTCCAACCGCTTGTAGACCCGCCGGCCGACGACTTCATGGCAATGGAAATGCAAACATCGGGCCAAATCCGCCTTCCGCTACATGAAATGTTCATAACGCCTTTATTCAAAGCGGGTTACAGGCCCTCCGCCGTCGGATTTGGGGCTCCACGCTCTCGCACCGAACTCCAAATTTCCAGATTTACGGACGTGCTCCTTCGATTTTTTGAATTTCGCCGCAAAACGCGCCTTGCGGCAGTTCGGGAGCCGTGGGGTTGTCGCGTGGAGGTAGAACGGCGGCACGGACGACTCGAGCGATGAGAGCTCGAATCGAGCCGTATGTGCTCGACCGAGAGGTGGGCGCCCCTCGCGGGTGGGCGTTCTCCGGGGCGCCGGCAAACCGGACACGCGGGCAACCCGCGGGAACGTCGGGGCCTGAACCCACGGCACGCCGGGTCCCGAAAAATAGAGAAGGGGAGGTGCCGAAGCACCTCCCCTCCCCGACTTCCATGGGTCCGAGGACCCTTCCGATCATCCGGCCCGAGGGCCGTCCGACCGGCTACATCGACTCCTTAGAAGTCCCAGGCACCGCCGAGGCGGATAACCCGCGGCGGGAGGACGTCCTGGATGTCCATGTAGAAGGGACCGAGGTCCCAGTCGAACTCGGTGATGACGTTCGAGTTGAACAGGTTGAAGACGTCGAAGTAGAAGTGCAGAACGCCGTACCGGCCGATCGTCACCTGCTTCTCCGCACGGATGTCCACGATCGTGACGAAATCCTCACGCTCGGGACGTCCGTTGTTGCCTTCACCGCGCGCGTCGACCGAAATCGACGTGTTGCCCTGGCAGCAGAACGGGCCGTTCGGCGGCTCGATGACCGAGTCGTCGTACACGTACCACGCCTCGACCGGCTCGCCCGACTGCGCACGCACGAACATGCCCAAGTTCACGCCGATCGGCTCGGCGATCAGGTAGTTACCCGTGAACTTGAAGTTGTGCGGACGCGAGCCGAACAGCTCCTGGCGACGGGCGTTGAACAGCCCGTTCGGGCTGGTCGAAGCGCCCGTGACGTAGCCGCGACCGTAGTCGTAGCTCGCCAGCACCTGCCAGTTGTTGGACCAGCGCTTCGAGACGACGAACGACACACCCTTGTAATCCGTGGTGTCTTCGAAGCCCCACTGGTTGACGTTGGTGTTCAGGTTGACGGCGGTGCCGAACGTGTCCGGATCCAGCGCCCAGACGGTGACCGGACCGCCGTCATCGGCGGTACCGATGATGCCGTCCACACCCGGGTCCACCGACTGCACCGGAACCCAGGGGTCCGCCAGCGGACGCGGGTTGCCGTCAGAGTCGGTCGGGGTGCACTCGGCCTGGCACTTGGCGTTGTTGATCATCGGGCCGAACGGACGGCCGATGTTGACCGCGCCCGTGTCGTCCGACTGGCCACGGATGATACCCGTGACCGACACCAGGATGTTGTCGAACAGCTCGTGATCGATGCCGAACGTGAACTCGTTCGTCATCGGAGCGCTCAGGTCCGGATCGATCGTCGTGCCGAGGCCCGGGAGGAACTGCGAGCGGAAGTTCTCCTGCTCGCCGATCTGGAACAGGCCGTCACCGTTCGGATCGAACCAGTCCCAGTCCTCGGAGGCCACGTCGTTGACGTTCGTCGCACCGGTGAAGCGGACGCCCAACGACTCCATGTACCGCGAGTAGTTGAACTTGGCCGCCCAACGCCCGTCGCCCAGGATGTCATAGATGACACCGATGCGCGGGGTCAGGTCCGACCACGTGAACGGACGGTCCTGCTCGGGGAACGTACCGCCGCAGAAGAACTCCGGATTCCGCAGCGTGTCGGCGCCGTTGCCGCACCAGGGCGAGTCCAGGCGATTCTGTGCCGGGTTCCAGCCGTACTGGTGGTCGAAGCGTAAACCGCCCGTAACCGTGAGCTTGTTCGCGAACGTGATGACGTCCTGCACGAACAGACCGGCCGCGCGCCCTCTGATGTTGTAGGCGTTGTCCGGCTTCCAGCAACCGCCGTCGAGCACGAAGCAGTCCGGGCTCCCGCCGCCCGGGCGGCCGGTGTTGCCGTGAGCGATCGGCGGGTTGTAGATCCGAACCTCGACCGGAACGATCGGCGTCAGGCCGTTCTCCGGGTCGTTGTACATCCAGTTCGGGTTCCCCATCGCATCGCGATTCGAACGGACATAGCGACGATAGCCGTGGGGGTAGTTGAACGGGGCGAAGTAGTTGATCCAGGTGTAGTTGGCACCGAACTTGATGTCGTGGCTGGTGTTCTCACCCGTCACGTACCAAGAAACCGTACCGTTCAGGTTGTCCGTGTCCCGCTCGTCGAAGAACTCCGACGTCGGGTTCGACGGACGACGCACGTACCGACCGGCGAAGAAGTCCCACGTCGCCGACCAGTCCTGGTACGGAGCGCCCGCTTCCGAGCTTGCACCGTCGCGGCGTACCAACGGGAAATTGGAGCGCACGGTCGAGAACCGGACGTCCGAGAAGACGTTCTGGTTGATGACCGACTGCCACTGCAGCTGCGGGATGTGCGAGCCCGAGTCCTGGATACGGCCAAGATACGGGGAGTTCCGCGAAGCGCCGCGGTTGTTGCGGTACTTGACGGTGTTGATGTAACGACCCGAGATCTTGTTGTCGTCGTTGATCTGGCCGTTCAGGTTGATCGTCCAGTCGCGGAGCTTGGTCTGGTCACGCTCGTCGAGACCCAGAACGACCTTCTTGATTTCGAAGTTCCAGTAGTCGACGAAGAACCAGGCACGGTCACGCCAGATCGGACCACCGCCCTGGATGTCCAGGTCCGACAGCAGCTCGTTCGGCGTACCCTCGGTGACACCCTGGTCGATGAGATTCTGGTCGACGTTGCTCGAGACCAGCGACTCGCCTTCGTAGAAGTACTTCACACCGGCGTGCCAGTCGTTCGAACCCGACTTCACGACCATGTTCATGTTCACGCCCGGCGTGCGGATCTCGATGTCCTGAGCCGCCAGCGAGACGGAAACCTCTTCGAACGAGCTGACCGAGAAGTAGCTCGACGACGCGCCCGTTGCCGCCGGGTCCGTCGTGTCACCACCGTTGACGTTGTAGGAGTTGTTCGTCGTCTGCGAACCCCACGCACGCGGCGAGGTCTGCTGACCCGAGTCACCACCACCAACGTCCAGCGAGCTCATGACGCCCGGCACGTGGTCCAGAACACCGGCCCACAGACCCGACGCCGTCGGCGTCTTGTCGATCAGGTCATCGCTGTACAGACCGGCGATGTTGGTGCTCTTGACGTCCACCACCGGGGTCTCACCCGTGACCGTGATCGTCTCCTCGACCGTCGCCAGCTCCATCGTCACGTCGTACGATGTCGTGCGCTGCGCCGAGATGACGATGTCCTCACGAATGACGGTCGAGAAACCGTCGAGCGTGAAGGTGGCCACATAGGGGCCCGGATACAGACCCGGGAATCGGGCCGATCCGTCGACACCGGTGTACTGGGTCTGCGTGCCGACCGGACCACGCGCAACTACCTGAACACCCGGCAGCGGCGCCCCGTCCGGATCCATGGCCTGCACAACCATGACCCCGGTATCACGCTGTGCGTACGCGGTACCCGCAAACGCCAGCGTCAGGGTTACGGCAAGGCTCATCGTAATGAGGCCCTGCCAGCGCTTGGAAAGCATCATGCCTCCAACCCTCCATGTTGTGTCGCCGAATGGGAATGCGGCTCGGGTCGCTCTTCCCTAGATGTTGAACGACCGTCGCTTCGACGACTTGTGCCTTCTTTACAACGCAAGGCACGTGCCAAGACGAGACTTCTTTTTGTATCGGATTTCCGGAATATCTCCGCCCCGGAGCGTGACGATCTTCAAAATTCCGACAACCGGCCAATTGAGATCCAAATATCCATAACTTCACATTCAGTTCATTGGATACGCGCGTCAATAACACGGATTATTGACACGTTTTCAAGCGCCACTTTGGACTTCCTGCAATGGCTCGTAGGCGGGCGCTCGCCAGCCGCTCGCCATCGGAACGCGCGGCGGTCCCGCGCAGCGCCCGACCGCGGAGACAACTCCGCCCCGGGCGACTTCCGACCGCGAAGGGTCGGCTGCCCGGGCGACCCCGGACCGCGGACGGCAGCCCGCTCCCGGCGCCACCCGACCCGGGGTTCGTCACCCGGTATAATCGAGCCCATGAAACGTCCGACATCCGGCGACGGATCGCTCCCAGGGAAGCTCCCGCTCCGGGGATTCGCTCTCGCCCTTCTCCTTTTCGACGCAGCGTGCGGCCAACCGGGGCCCGCCACCCCGGGGTATCCGGGGGCGAACGTCGTCCTGGTGACGATCGATACGCTCCGCGCCGACCGGCTCGGCTCGTACGGGTACGCCGCCGCCGACACGCCGCGGCTCGACGCGCTCGCCGTCGAGGGCGTGCGGTTCGACCAGGCCGTCTCGCCGATGCCGATGACGCTGCCGTCGCACACGTCGATCATGACCGGGCTGGACCCGTATCAGCACGGGGTCCGCGACAACGCCGACTTCGAGATCGACGAAGAGATCGAGCTCCTGGCGGAGTCGTTTGATGCCGCGGGGTACGACACCGCGGCGTTCATCGCCGCCTACGTGCTGCACTCCCGCTGGGGGCTCTCGCCGGGCTTCGACCACTACGACGATACCGGTATCAATCGAGTCGCCGACGTGGGCGGCGCCGGGCGAGCCGAGCGTCGTGGCGACGAGGTGATCGACGTGGCGCTCCCCTGGCTGCGGCAACAGCGCGACGCACCGTTCTTCTCGTGGATCCATCTGTACGACCCGCACGCTCCGTACGAGGCGCCGGATCCCTGGGGGGCCCGATTCGCCGACGAGCCCTACGACGGCGAGGTCGCCTACACCGATTCGCTCATCGGCGAGCTCGTCGATGGGCTCGCCGATGCGGGCCTTCTGCAGAACACCATCTTGATGGTGACGGCGGATCACGGGGAGGACCTCGAGGACCATGGCGAGCCCGGACACGGCATCTTCCTCTACGACAGTGTCGTACGGGTACCGTTGATCCTGCGGCTTCCGGACACCACCGCCGCCGGTACTGTCGTCGAGCAGCAAGTTCGTCTGGTCGACATCGGCCCGACCCTGCTCGACCTGACCGATCTGCCGATCCCGGCGGGCATCAAGGGAGAGACCATGTCGGCATTCCTCGTGGGCGCCGGCGCCTCCCGAACGGCCTATTCCGAGACGATGTACCCGCGCTGGCACTTCGGCTGGCAGGAGCTGTACGCGCTGCGCAAGGACGGCTTCAAGTTCATCCTCGCCCCCGAGCCCGAGCTCTACGATCTGACCGCCGACCCCGGCGAGCTGGTCAACCTGGCCGACACCGACACCGACGTCGCGGACGCGCTCGAGGACGAGCTCGCTTCGCTCGAGGCGGATGTCGACGACAGCGCCCGCGGGGACGCCGCCGGAGAAGCAGCACAACGTCTTCGGGCGCTCGGCTACATCGGCACTGCCCCGGCCGACCTCGGCGACGGCCCCCTCCCCGACCCCAAGGACAAGATCGAGATCTATCGCCTGCTGGTCGAGGGCGACTCACTCATGAGCGAGGAGCGCTTCGACGAGGCGATAGAGCTGTACGAATCGATCGTCGAGCAGGACGACCGGATCGTCGACGCCCACTATCAGCTCGGAACCGCTCGGCGGCTGACCGACGACTACGTTGGTGCCGAGGCCTCACTGCTCGATGCACTGGCGCTGCGACCGGACTACGAAGCGGCCCTGGCGGACCTGGGCGTCGTCCACCGTCGCCTGGAGGATCCCGAGCAGGCCCGGGCGGACTTCGAAGCGGTCCTGACGCTGGACCCGCGCAACACCAACGCGCACTTCAACCTGGGCGAGATGTCGCTCGAGGAAGGTGACCCGGCCGCGGCACTGCGCCACTTCGATCGTGTCATCGAGCTTTACGACGACGTCGTCGCGCCGCGCTTTTCGGCCGGCGTGGCCTCCTACGACCTGGGTGACTACCGTCGCGCGCACGACGAGTTCGAGTACGTCGCAGCCACGGCTCCGGACTTCGCCGCGGTGCACTACTACCGCGCCCTCCTGCGCGAAGCCGCCGGCGACCCCGAAGGCGCTCTGCAGCTCTACCAAACGGCCGTGCAGTACGATCCGGCGGACTTTCGCTCGCTCTTCAACATGGCGGTGATCCTCACCGATGGCCGCGGCGACCATGTCAACGGTGTCACCGCCCTGCGGGCCGCCGTCGCCGCCAACCCGGACCTGGAGCGAGCCCACATCTACCTGGGGCGGTCGCTGGTGTTCCTGGCCGACCCGGCGACCTACCCGGAGGCGGAGGCCTCGCTGACCCGCGCCCTGGCGTTGGGCGCACCTGGGGGTCTTCTGCCGATGGCCCACCTGACCTTGGCGGAACTCTATCGGCGCACCGGACGACCGGCAGAAGCGCAACGACACCAGGTGTTGGGACAAGCTGCCGGCAGGTAGCGCGGCCAGGTGAGCACGTTGCCCGCACCCGCAGGTGACGGCATCGGAAGGCGCGCTACCGCAGGGCGTTCCCGCAACGGTGGCAGAAACGATCGGCCGCGGCGGCCGCCGCTCCGCACTGCGTGCAGAATCTCTTCTGCTCCCGTGCGTCGACATCCGCGCCGGTACCACCCGCCGACGCCGGTGGGGTCGCGGGCGAGCGCCGCGGAGCGCGGGGTGGCGATCCGCCCTGCGCGGGCGTACCACTCGTCGTCGCGGCGCCCCGAGCGGGAGTGCCACGGGTCGTCGCGTCGCCGGGTGCAAGCGCCCGCCGCGACCGAAATGCGAGGGCGGCGACGATCGCGGCGGCGAAGACCAACGCCGCGGCCAGCACGGTGATGGTCGTCGAGTTGTCTGCTGCAGGCTCTGCCTCGCCGGCGACGGGCGGCGGCGGAGCAGCTGGTGTCATCGTCTCGATGCTGAGCTGGTCGGTCGCTTTCTCATAGGACGCGCTCACGTCGACGGTTTCACCCGCCGCAACGCCGGCTACCGAGAGAGTGTGATACACGAGACCGTCGACGGCCGGGCCGGAGCTCGTCGCCGCGGGCTCCATGACGAAGTCCTGCGCCAGGTCCGGCTGCTGAATCGAAACGCTGAAATCTCCCACTTCGACGTCGCCCCTCCAGCGAAACAAGAAGCTGTATCGCACGCCCTCGCGCACGATGGCGGGGTCGTAGTACTCGAGCTGCAGGGCAGGCCGATTCGCCGTGACCGCGATGACGGCCACATCGCCCTCGACGGTTCGCTCATACGGGAGCATGATGAGCTGACCGTCGGCCCGGCGCTCGGCGACCGCATTCGGCTCTCCCGCTGCTGCCGGAATGCGGAACGTGAGCGACGCCGGAAGGTCGACGCCCGGGGCGATCGTGGCGCGGTAGATCACCAGGATCCCGGCGCGGTCGTAGTTCGGCCACAGGTCGATGCCGAGGCTGCTGAGGACAGGCTCTACTTGTGCAACGGGCGCGCCCGACGCAGCGACCGCCTGTGGAATGAGCCCGGCCGACGCAGTGGCTGCAAAGACCCCGCCAAGCGCCACCGACAGAAACGCGACGGACAGAATCAAAGTTGCCACGCGGACCGGACGCATGTCCGAAGGATATGCGACCGACCCGAAGGCGGCTAGCAGCTTTGCCGCGGGCTGGGCATGGAGCGGTTCACGGTGCATGATGGCGGGATGAACGACGAATACGAAGCCGACACCGACGTTGTCGTCGAACCCGACGACGCCCTTCCCGAAACCTCCATCGACAAGCTTCCCGAGAATCTCCAGGCCGCGGTGGCGCGCGCCGGCTGGACCTCGCTCATGCCGGTGCAGGCGAAAGCCATCCCCTACATGCTGGCCGGTCGGGACCTGATGATCCAATCGCGCACGGGCAGCGGTAAGACCGGCGCATTCCTGCTGCCGATCCTCGACCGGGTCGAGCCCGGAGGCGGCTGCCAGGCGATCGTCCTGGCGCCGACCCGGGAGCTCGCCAAGCAGGTCGCGGCGGAGGCCGAGGCCCTGGCGGGCCCCGACGGTGTCCGCGCGACAGCGGTCTACGGCGGTGTCGACTACGGCCCGCAGATTCGCGCTTTCGAGAGTGGGGTCGCGCTGGTCGTGGGGACTCCGGGACGCATCCTGGATCATCTGTTGAAAGGCAATCTGAAGTTCGACGCCCTCAAGATGCTGGTCTTCGACGAGGCCGACCGGATGCTCTCGATGGGCTTCTTCCCCGACATGAAACGCCTGCAGGAGTTCCTGCCAAAGCACCCGATCAACGGCTACATGTTCTCGGCCACGTTCCCCGGCAGGGTGCAGCGGCTGGCGAGTCAGTTCCTCGACAATCCCGAGTTTCTCAGCCTCAGCCGTGACCGCGTGCACGTCGCCGAGATCGAGCACGTGCTGTACAACGTGCCGGCGATGAAGAAGGACAGACACCTGATTCGCATCATCGAGATCGAGAATCCGACGTCGGCCGTCATCTTCTGCAACACCAAGGCGAACGTTCAGTATGTCGCCGCCGTACTCAAACGCTTCGGCTACGACGCCGACGAGCTGAGCTCGGACCTGTCGCAGGACGCGCGCGAGAAGGTGCTCGGAAGGGCGCGCAAGGGGCAGCTCCGGTTTCTTGTCGCTACGGACGTGGCAGCGCGAGGCATCGACATCCTCGAGCTCTCGCACGTCATCCAGTACGAGCCGCCCAAGGAAGCGGAGGCCTATATCCACCGGGTCGGCCGCACCGGCCGCGCCGGTGCCACCGGTGAAGGTCTGACGTTGGTCGCCGGCCTCGAGCGCATCGAGCTGCTCAGCATCGGGAAGCAATTCAACATCGACTTCGTCGAGCGCGATTCACCGACGGAAGAGGAAGTTCAGCGGGTCGTCGCAGAGCGCGCCACCGTGCTCCTGGAGGCCCGCCTGAGAGATCGCGACAACTTGCAGATCGAACGCATGCAGCGGTTCGTTCCGCTGGCTCGGAGCCTGGGCGAGACCGATGACGAGGTCGCGATCATGGCGATGCTGCTGGACGACTACTACCAGGAGAGCCTGCATCCGACGCCGGACGACTGGCAGGAGTGGAAACCTCGTCGCACCAGCAGCAAGGAACCGTCGCGTCCTCGAAGCTCCGACGACTCACGCCCTCGCGGCAACCGTCGTCGCGGACGGCCGCGTCGACGCCGGCGCTGACGATCACCCCCGATTGCCGGTCAATACCTCCCGCACCAGGTCCGAGATCTGCTCGAAGTCGAGCGGCTTGCCGGCGAAGCGGGCCCCGAGCGCTCTGGCATCCTGGACCATGGAGGCCTCCGACCGACCGGAGATGACGACGACGGGCGTGCCGACCCCCTCCGCCCGCATCCGATACAAGACGTCCAGGCCGCTGAGTCGCGGCATGTAGACGTCCAGAAAGACGAGATCGGGAGCGGCGTCAAAGACGGCCGCCAGCGCGCCTTCACCATCCTCGGCATAGAGAACCGCGTACCCCTGCCCCTGCAGAATCCGCCCGAGCACGCCGCGGACCGCCGGGTCGTTATCGGCCACCAGCAGCCGGTGTCGTCCTTCTCCAGCGGCCGCCGCGCCCCGCAATTCGTCGCCGCCGGCAAACTCGGAGAAAAACCCGGATCCTTCGCGCTTCGATTTCGCCAGGCAGGCGTACAGGCGCTCGATCGTGGCCTCGTCCCCGATGCGTTCGTAATGCCGCACGAGAAAGTTGAGGGTCGTCGGGCGATCCCAGCCGCGCGCGACGAGATCTTCCCAAACACCCACCGCGTCGTCGACGTCTCCCTGCTCGTACATCGCCAGGGCCATGTACTGCTCAGCGGAGTCGCGATGCACCGTGTCGCCGAGGCTCTCATAGGTATCGACCGCCTCCCGCAGGGCGTCGATGGCGGCAGGGAGCGCTCCTCGCTCGAGCTCCTCGATCCCCTTGCGCTCGCTGCACCGGGCTTCGCGCCGCACGGTCTCGCGGTTGCGGACGGCGACGCTCTGGGGGTCTTCGCCCGCTGCCTGATTACGAGGATTGTCACTCATCATCCCGTGTTACCAGCTTTCGCAACGCATGTTCTCCGCTCTTCTCTCGGCCTCATGATAGTTCCGCTCTCTATGAGCTCAAACAACGCATTTATTGCTTCGACTGATCATTCTTACGCTGTATAGTGTTTTTTCGAGTACTTAGAGTAAGTTTACGGCACGTGTGGAGCGACGAGCGCAGGAACAGGACGTGAAGAATCCGCAGGAAGACGACGCCGTAGAGCGCATGCTCACCCAACTCGAGGGCCTGCTGAAGCGTCAGCACGACAGCACCCGTGAGTCTCGTGGCTCGGTCTCCTCGCTCGATCGCGAGGTCGACCCCCTTCACCCGTCGGAGCACCGGCCCGGCGATGAAGACGCCCGACCGGTCTCGATCAATGCCGGACCCTCTTCCGTAGCCCCCCAGTCTTCTCCGACCGACTCTCGACCCCGCTCCATGGGCTCCGAACCCCCTCCGCCGGGCCCTCAAACCACGTCGCCGGACGCTCCGGAGCTCTCTGTCGACCCTCGAACGCCACCCGTGAAGCCCCAAACCCCGACCGCGGAAGCTCGCTCCTCTCCGATGATCGACAAGCCGGTAGTGGAGAAGTCGCCGGGGCCCGACGCGTCGCCCAAAGGCACCGACGCGGTGCGGTCGAGCAACGGCGACGGCCAGTCGACGGCCCGCCAGGGCCCGGCCTCGGACGAGCGTCCGGAGCGATCTCCCCGCAATGCGGACAGCCCCGACAGACCATTCGACCCCGACACAACAGCCCCCGAGACGACCGCACACGACCGGTCGGTCTCCGTCAAGCGCGAAGCCGCCGGAGCGGACGCGCGCGAGGCGTCAGCAGATCCATCGGCCACTTCGCCACCGCTGACACCCGATCCGTCCGCAGAGCTGTCGGCCCCTTCGCCGTCGCGCACACCGGAGGCTTCGGAGCGCACGACCACGCCGGAACGCCGAGCCGAGCCTCGAGCGCGCACCCTCGAGCGTCAAGCACGCAAGCCCGAGCCACCTGCGCACGCGGAGGAGCCGTCAGATTCCAAAACCGAGGAGTCGTCAGATACCAAAACCGATGAGGCGCCAGATTCCAAATCCGAGCCGCCGGCAGATCTGGCGGCGCCCTCGTCCAGCTCCCCCGAACCGTCTGCACGGACGCCCGAGACAGCCCGAATGAACGAACCACCGACACCCGAGCCCGAAGTCACGCCTGTGGAGATCTCCGCGAAGCGGAACGAAGACCAGCGGCCGAGGGCGGTAGAGATGCCACAGGTCGGGAAGAGCTCGACGATGGACGAGACCGTCAGCGCCCACATGGCCCGACGCCTGACGACTCGCCTCGGACAACTCCTGCTCGACGCCGACCTGCTCTCGGAAGCGCAGCTCTCGCAGGCGCTCAGCGAGCAGCTCGAGACCGGCGAGAAACTCGGCAGCATCCTGGTGAACGGCGACTACGTCTCCGAGGACGATCTGCTGGCCGTGCTCGCCGAACAGCACGGTGTGCCGACGGCCGACCTCGAGAGCATCGACCTCGACCCACGCGTCACCCAGATGATTCCGGCAGACATGGCGCGCCGGTATCAGCTGATCCCCATGGCACTGAAGCAGGATTCCATCGATGTAGCGATGGTCGATCCGACCGACTTCGTCGCGATGGCGCACGTCCGGTTCGCCACCGGTTTGCGTCCCAATGTCTTCATCACGACGTCGAGCGCCGCAAACCGAGCGATGGGCCGCCTTTACGGCGGTGAAGCGCAGCAGCCCTTCCCTGTCGCAAGCGAGTCGGGTGACCCGCACACCGACATCAAGAAGATGATCCTCGACCGGGACGCCCTGCTGCTCGGCGCCGATCAAGACCCGCGCAAGTTCTACGAGCTGGCCGCCTCGATCGACAAGTTCGTCGACGTGATCATCCGCATGGCTCGCGGCTGAGCGCCGCCCCCCCGGCATCAGATCCTTCGCCCCCGCGGGTTAGAACGGCAGATCGTCTTCCTCGAGGCCGAAGTGATGGCCGAGCTCGTGCAGCACCGTCTCGCGGACCTGCTGGATGACCTCACGCCGTGTCCGCGCGATCCGCAGGATCGGACGGCGATAGATGACCACGCGATCCGGGAGGCCACCGTACTCGAAGCCGCGCTCATCGAGCGGCGTGCCGTGGTACAGGCCGAGAAGATCCATCCGCTCGTCCGGATCCATCCCCAATTCTCGCAGGTCGTCCGCCGACGGCTCGTCCTCGACGACGACAGCGACGTTGTCCAGCAGCTCGCCGAACTCCTCCGGCAGGCTGTCCAACGCTTCAGCGACGAGCTCGCGGAACTGGCGGGCCGTCGGCCCGCTCTCTGCCTTCATGGCACCGCCCGGCCGCCGAGGACGGCGGCCGGGCCGAGATGAACCATCGACAGCACGCGCGTCGGTCGGTCTTTGGAACCCCTACTCCGTCACGGGCTGACCGTTGCTGACGACCCAGTGGATCTCCATGTTGCCGTCCGCACCGGACCGGCAAAGCATCATGAACGCGCCCTGGCTGTTGCCTGCGTCGCCGGCGAGCTCATACCAGCCGCCGCCGATGACCCAACCGTCGCCGAGATCCTCCGCTGCGACCTCGTGGATCGCGAGCTGCGGGCCTCCGCCCTCTTCGATGCGAGCGTTCAACGACGCCGCAATCGCGTCGCGGCCTATCGAAACCGGCTGGTTGGCAATCGCCGCCATCGCATCCCCCGCGTAGCGCGACGCGACCATGTCCCCGTGGCCCATGTTGAAATGGGTAGCGTAGTAGTCAGCGAGCTCCGACAATGGGCTGTCGGTCAGCTCGGGAGGCGCCTCGGCGGGCATCTCGCCCACGGGCGTACCCTCCGGGGGCACGGCGTGGTAGTTCGTGATCACCGCGGTCGTCTTCCAATCTCCGTCGATCTTCCGCGCGACCGTCATGAAGTGCCCGTCCAGCGCAAGCGGCCCGGGAGCACCTTCCGGCGTGGTCTCGACGCTCCAGGTACCGTGGGAAACGGCGCTCTCGCCCATTATCTTGCGATCGGCCACCTCCAGGGCCAGCGTCGGATTTCCCGCCATCGCAGCTTCCAGCGACGCCTGGATTGCCGCCTTGCCCTCGTGAATGCCTCCGTCCGCCGCCAGGAGCACACCATCGTCCGCGTACACGTCGGCAACCATGTCGGCGTGACCCATGTTGTAGTGGGTCTGGTAGTACTCGGTCAGCTCATCGAGCGCCGCGGCATCGTCCATCGGCGCTTCGGCTTCGGCCGCCGGCTCGGCGGGGGCTTCCGCGGCCGGCTCCTCGGCGGCGCCTCCACAGGCGGACAGCGCCACGACCAGAAGCAGGATCCACAGGTTGCGTAGCTTCATGACAATCCTCCGGGGTGAGTTGTCGTGAATCGACGGGACGGCGGAAAGGTATTCGCAAAGCGACCAGCCGTCAACGGGCGCCAGGCCGAATCGTGACCGCCCGGCGCCCACCGGCAGCTCCGGCCACTGCCGCGGAAACTCGGGCCCTCCTCAGAACAGCCGGCCCACGGCGAAGAAGAACCCTCCTCGACCCGCTTGACCGATCGCGCCTCCGACGAAGACACCGCCGAGAATCGTCTCTCCGGCCAGCCCGAAGGTGACGTCGTGAAACGCCGAAGTCTTCTTCTCGAACGCGTCCCCCACCTCGTAGATCCCGGCCAGGTAGAACTTGCCGAAGAACGACAGCTGGCTCTCGTCGGCGAGCCCCCACAGCACGCCCGCGCGAGCGAGGTAGAAGTGGCTGCCCCGGCGCTCGCCTTGATGCAGCGAGCCGAGACGTAGCGGCCCGCCGACGAGAAACTGTCGCAGCGGGCCGGCCGTGGCATCGAAGCTGGTCCCGCCGGAGATCCCTCCGATGAGCGAGAACCTACCCGTCAGGGGGCGCGCACCCGCGATGTCGAGCTCCGCCTGGTAGTAGTCGGGCACCCCCGATCCGGGCACAGCCTCGCCGGAGGATGACAACGTCTCCGGACTACTGAATATCCACCGCGCCCCGAGGCGGACGCGGACACCCTCCGTCGGGATGAGCGGGCTGTTGGTACCGTCGAAGGACCATCCGGCCCTCAGCTCCCCCGCGCTGCCCTCCGTTTTCGGCGCCAGCGGCTCGCCGATGCTCACCTCCGCTTCCTCGCGGGCCAAGTCCACACCCAGGCGCAGCTCCGCTCGCGGTCCGAAGAGGTAGCCGACGTCGGCGCCGACGCCGAGGCGATTGATGTCGAACTCAGCCACCGCGTCGCCGTCCCGGTACAGCCGCTCGGTCGCCAACCCGGCCAGCGCCCGCGGGGCGACGAAAAAACCACCATGCCCGAGCGGCACGAAGAGCTCCGTTCGGGCCTGGGTCGTTTGGCCGTACGTCGCGTCGATCCGCCATTCGGAGTTGACGCCGGCCACGTCGTAAAAGGTGAAACGGCCGCCGAAGGTGAGCAGCGCGTCCCCGAATTCGCTGCCGCGAATGTCGAGAATCGGGCGCACGAACGGCGGCCCGAACGTCTTCGAATGAACGTCGATCTCGAGGCCGTCCTGACCGTCGCGTTCGCCGGCACCGTAGCCGACGACGTTGTATCGGCCCCATCCGCTGATGTTGGTCAGGTCGACATCGAGCGCGTCCGGGTCGAGGCGTGCGTGCTGATGGTGCCGCAGCGCAGCTCGGACCTGGGCGCCGTCCTCGCTCACCGCACCCTCGACGTCGATGAACTCCGGGGTGGCCTGGAAGCGTCGGCGCCGGCTCTCGCGGTCGGCGAGAAACTGGTCCCAGGCCGCCTCGTCGATGGCGAGAGTCTCGAGCTCTGCCGCGCGCGCTTCGGCAGCCTCGTAGCCGATCGACTCGAGCTCGGCGGCGTCATCGAAGTCGGTGAAGCCGAACGCCGAAACATCCGGTGTGATGAGCGTGTCGGCCAACGCGGCGTTGCGGTCGGTGCTGTTCCGCATCATCACGGAGAGCGTCCGGTTGAGCACGCCGACGATGCTGTCGAACGGCGCCTGCTCCGAGGCGAGCATCCCCAGGTCGACGGCGATGATCACGTCGGCGCCCATCTCGAGCACGACGTCGGTGGGCAGATTGTTGAGCACTCCGCCGTCGATCATGACCCGGTCTCCCGACCGCACCGGTGAGAACCAGCCCGGATACGACATCGTCGACCGCAAAGCCTCGGCCAGCCGTCCGTCGCGAAACACCACCTCGTCTCCCGACTCCAGGTCGACGGCTACGCAGGCGAACGGAGTAGGCATCTGGTCGAACGAATCGAGACCCGAATAAGGGAAAGCGATGCGGTCGAGCACCAGGCCGACCTGATGGCCCGCGTCGAGCCCCGGCGGCAACTTGATGCCGTCACGCAACCCGAGCTCCAGCGTGGTCGGTGCCTCCCGGGCGTCCTCCTTGCGGCGGAACGCCTTCTGCGGATAAGGCGTGTCGGTGCTCAGTACCAGGGCCCAGTCGATCGTATCGATCAGCCCCATCATCTCCGACGAGTCCGCCCCGGTAGCGTAGATGCCACCGACGAGGCCTCCCATGCTCGTCCCGGCGACGAGATCGACAGGCACGCGATGCTCCTCGAGCCAGCGAATGACGCCGATGTGCGCCAGGCCCCGGGCCCCACCACCACTGAGCACCAGTCCGACCTTGGGTCTCTGCTGGACGGAGGCGGAGCCGTCGGCCCCGGCGGGTTGTTCACCCGCGCCGGGCTCGGACGCCAGAGCCATCGCCGAGCCGCCGACAACGGCGACGATCAACAGATGGGCGAGGAAGCGAACGGACGCCATCGCGGCGCCAACCAGGGACAGGCGTTTCATCTCCGACTCCGATCATGAGGTTGCGGTACGAGGAGAATACGCCTTCGGCGGACGCACCGCGGCTTGTCAGCTCATGGCGCATGTGAAAGCTTGTCCGGGCGGTTTCCGTCGCCATCACGGCCAGCCGATCCCCACGTCGAGAGTGCCCATGAGAGTCACGCCCCGCAGCCTCCTTGCCGTCGCCCTCCTCGCCGCTTTCCTCGTCGGCGACTCCCGCACGACGAACGCCCAGACGGGCGCGGATCCGTTCGATATGGAGACGTTCCGAGGGCTCGCCTTTCGCAGCATCGGCCCGAGCCTGACGACCGGACGCGTCGCCGATCTCGAAGTCGACCCGAACGATCCCGATACCTGGTATCTCGCGGTCGGGTCCGGCGGTCTTTGGAAGACGGTCAACCGCGGCAATACGTGGGTTCCGATCTTCGACGAGTACCCCTCGTATTCGCTCGGTGCCGTCGTCGTTGATCCGCGCGACTCGAACACGGTCTGGCTGGGCACGGGCGAGAACACCCACAACCGGAGCACGTCTTGGGGCGACGGCATCTACAAGTCCATCGATGCCGGTGCCACCTGGAGACGGGTCGGCCTCGCCGATTCGCAGAAGATCCAACGCATTCTGATCGACCCGCGCGACTCCGACACCGTCTGGGTTGCCGCACCCGGGCCGCTGTGGAACGCCGGGGGCGACCGCGGCCTGTACAAGACCACCGACGGCGGCGGCAGCTGGAACCGGGTGCTGCACGTGGGCGACGACACCGGTATCACCGATGCCGTGTTCAAGCCCGGCGACCCCGACACGGTCTATGCGGCGGCGTACCAGCGACGGCGGCGTAACGCGATGACGATCGCCGGAGGGCCCGAAGCCGGCGTGCTTCGCTCCACCGACGGCGGGGCCAGTTGGGAACGAATCGAGAATGGCCTGCCGACCGTCGACATGGGCCGCATCGCCCTGGGCGTCGACGAGCGAAATCCCGATCGCGTCTACGCCATGGTGGTGGCTCGCGGCGATGCGGGAGGTTTCTTCGTCTCCGAGAACGGCGGCGACGCCTGGGAGCGCATGAGCGACTACTCCGGAGGCGACCCGCAATACTACGGCGAGATCTTCGTCGACCCGCACCTTCCGGACACGATCTGGAACATCGAGGTGCCGATCATGCGCAGCACCGACAAGGGTGCAACCTGGGAGCGGATGAACTTCGAGATGCACGTCGACCACCACGAGATCGTCTTCGATCCAGCCGACCAGGGACACATGTGGATCGGCAACGACGGCGGCCTCTACGAGACCTACGACGGCGGCGAAACCTGGCGACACTTCACCAACCTGCCCTTGTCGCAGTTCTATCGCGTGAGTGCCGACAACAGCCGCCCGTTCTACCGCGTGTGTGGCGGGGCGCAGGACAACGGCACCACCTGTGGCCCGTCGCGGACGTTGAACAGCGCCGGGATTCGAACCAGCGACTGGTACCGCGTCGGCGGCGGAGACGGCTTTCAAGCGTATTTCGATCCGCACCGACCGGAGTACGTCTACGCCCAATCGCAGAACGGTGCCCTGAATCGTCTCGACCTGGGCACGGGGATCAGCGGCGGAATCCGACCGACCGCGAACGAAGAGGACCGGGGCCGCTGGCACTGGGACAGTCCGCTGGTCGTCAGCCCGCACGTACCCGGGCGCATCTACTACGGCGGCCACCGCCTGTACCGCAGCGACGACCGGGGTGACAACTGGACCGCCGTGAGCGGGGACCTGACGCGCAACCTCGACCGCCGCGAGATCCCGATCATGGGCCGGGTCCAGGACGAGGACGCCGTCGGCTTGCATCTGTACACGACCACGATGAGCGTCCTGACGACGATCGATGAGTCTCCGCTGGTCGAAGGACTGCTGTACACCGGCTCCGACGATGGCCTGGTGCACGTTTCCGAGGACGGCGGCGAGTCGTGGGTCCGCATCGAGAGTATTCCCGGGCTGCCCGAAAGCAGCTACGTCACCGACATCCACGCCTCGCCACGCGACGCCAACGTCGTTTTCGCCACCTTCAACAACTGGCAGAACGGCGACTTCCGCCCCTGGGTGATGCGTAGCGACGACCGCGCCCGCACCTGGGTGGACATCACCGCCAACCTGCCGCAACGTTCCGGAACCTGGTCGATCGTGCAGGACCATCTGTCCGGCGGTCTGCTGTTCGTCGGTACCGAATTCGGCGTTTACTTCAGCGTCGACGGCGGCGATCGTTGGACGGAGCTGCGCGGCGGCATTCCGAAGATGCAGGCGCGAGACCTGCACATCCAGCGCGACTGGAACGATCTCGTCGTCGGAACCTTCGGGCGCGGCGTCTACATTCTCGACGACTACACGGCCCTGCGCGACGTCAACGAAGCCTCGATGGCAGAGGCCGGTGCCCTGTTCCGCGTCCGCCCCGCGCCCTTGTTCAACGAGCGCAACCAGGTGCGGGCCGTCTGGGGCGACAAGACGGAGCCGAACCCGCCGTTTGGCGCAATCCTCACCTACCACCTGCGAGAGGCCCTTCCGCAGGGAGCCGAGCTCGTTCTGACGATCCGCGACGAGGGCGGCGAGCTCGTCCGGCGGATCTCCTTGCCGAACCGGACCGGCGTGCAACGGGTCGCCTGGGACCTGCGTCGCGACCCGCCGCCGCAACCGGCCGGTCGGGGAGGCCGTAGTGGTGGGCGGGGCGGCCGGGGACGGCAGGGAGCCATGGTCGACACGGGCCGCTACACGGCAACGCTCGCCCGCGTGCAAGGAGGCGACGTCACCGCGCTGGGGGCTTCCCAATCGGTGCTCGTGGTGCCGCTGGAACGTTGATCTCGTCGGGCTTGCCTACTCGAGATTGGCCAGCTCGCTCTCCGCTTCTTCCCACTCGGCGGTGAGCTCGTCGATCTGCTCGCGGATTCGGTTCTGCTCGGCCTCGAGGGCGCGAACGTCCGCCGCCGGAGTGCGCTCGTAGAAGCTCGGATCGCAAAAGGTCTCGTTGATCTCTCCGACGCGCGCCTCGGCCCTCTCGATGCGCGCGACGATCCGGTCGCGACGATCGCGCAGCTTGCGCAGAACGTTTTTCGACACCGCTCCCCGGCGCCCGCCCGTCGGCGAACCACCGGCCGCGTCCCGAGCGGCCTTCTTGGCCTCCCGCTTTTCACGCCGGGCGCGGAGGACAACCGTGTCGGCGTCGAGGTGATCATCGCCACAGTAGTGCACGTACTCCTCGTAGGTACCGTTGTAGTCGAGGATCTCGTCGGCCTTGATCTCGACAACGCGGGTCGCGAGACGCGAGACAAACCAGCGATCGTGCGACACGAAGATCAGGGTGCCGTCGTAGGCACGAAGCCCGTCGACCAGGGCCTCGATCGACTCGAGGTCGAGATGGTTGGTCGGCTCGTCGAGCACCAGGACGTTGGGCTTCTGAATGGCGAGGCGGCAGAAAACCAGCCGCGCCGCTTCTCCGCCGGACAGAGCCCCGAGCTTCTTCTTCGCCTCGTCTCCGGAAAACAGGACGCGGCCCAGCTGGTTGCGCACGAAGCCGATCGTCTCGCCCGAGCAGATATCCCAGATCCACGCCTCGGCGGTCTGCTCCTCCGAGGTGAACTGGTCCCGGTGGTCCTGGGCGAAATATCCGGGGTGGGTCTCATAGCCCCACTCGACCTCGCCGGCGTCGGCCTCGAGCTCCCCCATACAGATCTTCAACAGGGTCGACTTGCCGATACCGTTGGGCCCCATGATCGCCAGGCGGTCGCCGCGCCGCACCGACAGGTCGACGCCGTGCAGCACCTCGTTATCCCCGAAAGCTTTGCGCACGCCCTCGACGGCCAGCACTTCGCGCCCCGCAGGACGAACCTGCTCGAAGCGGAACGCCGGGTAGCGGCGTGAGCTCTGCGGCAGCTCCTCGAGGCTCTCGGCCTTCTTCTCGATCATCCGCACCTTGCTCTGAGCCTGCCGCGCCTTCGAGGACTTGGCGCGAAAGCGCTCGACGAACTTCTGGTGGTGCGCGATCTCCTTCTCGCGCTTGCTGATGTCCTTCTCACGCCGCTCCCGTTCCGCCGCCTTCCCCTGCATGAAACGGCTGTAGTTTCCCGGATAGAGCGTCACCGTCTGGTAGTCGACGTCGAGGATCTGGGTGCAGACGTTGTCGAGGAAGCGGTGGTCGTGCGAAATGACCAGCACCGGGCCGGCGAAGTCCTGCATGAACTTCTCCAGCCAGCGGATCGAGAGAATGTCGAGGTGGTTCGTCGGCTCGTCGAGAAGGAGGGCATCGGGGGCACCGGCAAGCACCTGGGCGAGCAGCACCCGGAGCTTGAACCCGCCGGACAGCGTCGACAGTGGCCGCCGGTGCACCTCGACCGGAAGCCCGAGCCCCTCGAGGATCTCCGCCGCGCGGGCCTCGGCAGCGTACCCGTCGTGACGCATGATGACATCCTCGAGATCGGCGTAGCGATCCGCGTCGAAAGCCTCCGCGGCCGACTCCAGTAGGGTCTCCTTCGCCTCCATGGCCTCCCAGAGCTCCTGGTTGCCCATCATCGCAACGCTGAGGATCTCCCGGTCCTCGTATTGAAACTGGTCCTGGCGCAGTACCCCCAGCTTGATGCGCTTGGGAACCGAAACGGTCCCCTCGCTCGCTTCCTCGTCTCCCGAGAGCACGTTCAGCAACGTGGTCTTCCCCGACCCATTGGCACCGACGAGCCCATAACGCTCGCCCGGATTCAGCTGAAAGGAGGCGCCGCTGAACAGAGTTTGGGTGCCGAACCACTTGGCCAGACCGGAAACAGAGATCATTGCGGTAGCGAGGAGCGGGTTGCGACGGAGAAGAGAACCTGTGGGCAAAGGCGAAGACGATAGTGGCAGAGGAGCAACGGCTGCGATGATGGAACGAACGTTGCGACGGTGGAGGAAACGTTGCGACAGAGAAAGACGAGGCGGGAACGCCCTTGCCCGCGGCGTCCCCGCCTTGAAGTCGATCTTACAGGATCCGGCGCCCCCGGCGGGATGTCCCCGGCGCGACGCGCGGACCCTTCACAGGGTCGAGACTACGATCCTTGCTTGATGCGGAATCCGCCCCCTTCGACGCGCTCGCGGTACTGTTGGTGGCACGGCATGCAGGTGCTGCGGATCTCGCCGAACGCCGCCGACGCAGCCTCGAAGTTGCCCGCCGCGCCGGCTTCCTGGAACTGACGGGCCGCCTGCAGGGCCTTGCTGGCGAGCTCCACGGCGGCTTCCTCGCTGCGCGCCTGCCAGAAAGCTTCGACCTTGGCGAACTCCTCGACCAGCTTGGCACCGTCGGCACCCACGTCCGCGGCGCTCTGCGCCTCCAAGTGCCCGTTCACACCCTGCTGGGTGGCCCGAATCGCCTTCATGGAGGCGTCGTATTCCTCCTCCGACACGGCCTGTTGGGCAAACACGGGGACAGCCATCGCGACAATCAAGGCCGATACGCCGAACAGCTTGCGATGCTTCATTCCCTGAACCTCCGCTGGTTAATCGGGTAGGAACGGCACACGCGCCCCGGCCCGCGTTGAAACTACCGTCGAACGTACTTCCGCAACATTTGCGGCCCCACCTCTGCGCCGTAGATGCTGCCGTCGTCGCCCACCGCCACTCCCTCGGCCCCGCTGGTACCCGAATTGTCCTGGTCGGGCTCCGGATCGGGGATGAAAGCGGTGACGAATCCGTCGGTCACACTGCCGACACGAATGCCGCGCTTCCAACCCGGATTGCGCCGGGCGTTCGACTCCGAGTCGGTCGAATACAGGATGTCGGCAGCGTCGATGTAAAGGCCGCTCGGTCGACCGAACTGCGTCCACGTGGCAACGTGCTCGCCCTCCTGGGTAAAGACCTGTGTCCTGCTGTTGCCGCGATCACCGACGTACAGTCGCCCCTGCGAGTCCATCGCCAGCGCATGCGGATCACGAAACTGGCCGGCCTCGGCCCCGGTCTCTCCCCACTCCATCAGGAAGCTGCCGTCGGCGGTGAACTTGACGATCCGGTTGTTGCCGTCGGGGCCGTGCCCGTCGGCCACGAAGATGCTGCCATCAGGGGCCACCAGCACGTCGGAGGGCTGGCGAAAGGTGTCGGCGCCGTCTCCCGCGGTACCGGGTTGCCCCAGTGTCATCAACAGCTCCCCTTCCGGGCTGAACTTCAGCACCACGTGCCCCAACTCCGGACGGGGGTTGGGACCGAAACCGACGGCGTCCGCGACCCAAACGTTGTTCTCCGCATCAACGAACATCCCGTGCGGCCAAACGATCATCCCGGCACCGAAGGCATACAGCAGCTCTCCGTCGGCCGAGAACCGCAAGATCGGATCGACGTCCGGCTTGTCGCCGCAGGTGTTCGCCCCGCATCGCTCACCGACCCATATGTCCCCGCTGCCATCCCGTGCGGGGAACACCGCGCTGGTCGCGCCCCAGGTACGCCCTGCGGGGAGCTCTCCCCAGATGCCCTCGACGGTCCGGTAGGGGTTGGGCGCTTGGTTTTGTCCAACCCCGGCGATCGACAGCCCGGCAGCCAGCAATATCGCCACGCCCGCCGCGAAGGTGCCCCGAATGATGCGTCGTCTTGTCATGTCAAGCGCTCCCGAGAACTGCGTGCGTGCGGGTCCCGCCTCCATCGCAGCGGGAATGGTAGCAGTCGGCGAAAACGTCCGACCGGTCTCTCCGAAGAGGGCTCACTCCTCCGCGGACCGAGCCGGCGTGGGCTCTCGGCGGGCCACATCGGCCCCTCCGAACACGATGAAGAGCAACCAGACGGCGCCCGCCAAGATCGCCAGGAGCATCGCCCAGCGAAGCAACGCGACCACCAGCAGCATGTCGAGAGCCGGCCAGCGGAAGCTGTAGGCACGCAGCTCTCCCCAGCGCTCCCCCATCCAGTGCCAGGCGCTGTGGGCGACAAGCGCGGACAACAGGATCGTGCCCATGCGTTCCGCCACCACCCGCCGAAAGGCCCAGGCCAGCACCGGCACAGCGATCGCGAGCACGAACAGCTGACCGATCTCGACGCCGACGTTGAATGCCAACAACGAGGTGATCAGGTGAGAGCCGGCGAACTGGAGCGTATCGCGCAACACGAAGGAGAAGCCGAAACCGTGCACCAGACCGAACGCGAAGGCGATGAGCCAGCGCCGTTGCAGGTCCGCACCGACGATGTTCTCGAACGCCATGTACACGATCGAAAGCGCGATGAGCGTCTCGATCAGCGGCGGGAACCACAGGGCGTTGGGCGCCAAGCCGAACGCCGAGGCGATCAGCGTGATCGAGTGGGCAACGGTGAACGAGGTGACGATCGGGACCAGGCGACGAAAATTGCGAATCGGGATGACCAGGCAAAGGAGAAACAAAAGGTGGTCGATCCCATCGAGAATGTGAAAGAAACCCAGCTCCACGAAGCGCCAGGCGGCCTGAAACCAGCTCGGGTCCAGCGACACGCGCCCGGGGTAGCCGGCGAACTGATAGGCACGCTCGGGGCTGTCAGGCGGGACGAAGCGCAGCACCGTGGTGGTGCGCATGCCAAGGCGCTCGAAACCCGGATCGATCGAAAACTTCGCCGTCGCCGAGCTGATCGGGTACTCGAAAAGGACGTCGAGCATCGCCTGTTGCCAGGGAAGCTGCGTAGCCGGCGGCAACGGGTCGGCGCGAACGTGTCGCAGCGCCCTTTCCAGATCGGAGAAGGATCGATCGGAAGGCAACGAGATGCGAATCGCGGCGATTCGCGGATCCCCGAGAGAAACGCCGTCCTCGAACAACTCGACCGGCTGGGCGATCCAGACCGTCGCCGCATCGCGCAGCAGACCGTCAGCGGCGTCGATCTGCAGGTAGCCGCGACCGAACAGCGGGAACTCGAAGTCCTGCATGGCCTCCAGCGGCACGCGCACGAGTAGCCGCAACGTGCTCCCTTCGGGAGCGACGAAGGCGCGAATGAGCACGTCGGCGGGAACGTCGTGCGCCTGCAACGCCCCCGGGGAGGCGAGTATGGCGCCCGCGACAAGCATGGCAACAACCAGGGTCGTAGCCGGCCTGGACGACCAGCCGCGCCCGGCGTCGCTCGCCCACCCGGACGCTCGCCAGGGAGGCTTGGTTCGAATGGAGGTTCTCGTCCGCAACGTCTGGTGCCTTCCGCCGATTCGGGATCCGTGCCCCTGGATTATTGGACCGTGACTGCGTAGCCTATGGCCGCGCAGAAAACGCGACGCTCAGTATACTGCCCGGGCGTCCGGTAACCAGAGGACCGCGCCACCCAGACGGATGCTTCCGGCAGGGAGCCCAGCACTCGATATCGGAGGGACGAATGACACGCAAATCAGCACTCGGCGCCGCCCTGGCGGCCGCCGTCGTTGCCCTGGGCGTCGCCCAGGCCTGCTCCACCGGAGAGGCCCAGCAGGGCGCTACCGCAACGCCTACCGCAATGAACACCGACTACTCGGCTGACGGGATGGCGCCGATGTTCGAGGTCGATCCCTTCTGGCCTCAGCCGTTGCCGAACCACTGGGTGCTGGGCAACACCATCGGCGTCGCGGTCGATTCGCGCGACCACGTCTATATCGTCCATCGCGATCAGCCGTCGCAGAGCTTCTCCAGCTCCGGCCGAACCGAGCTGGGCGCCGCACAGGATCCGCCGCTGAGCGAGTGCTGCATCCCCGCCCCGCCGCTGCTCGAGTTCGACCCCGACGGCAACCTGGTGGCCTCCTGGGGCGGGGCCGTCGAAGGCGCCGAGTACGAGTGGCCGGAATCGAACCACGGCCTCGATGTCGACCACATGGACAACATCTGGATCGGCGGCAACGGCGGTCCGGACGCCCACATCCTGAAGTTCTCGCGTTCCGGCGACTTCCTCATGCAGGTCGGACGGTCGGGAGCCCGGCAAACCGGTACGCGCGACAACGGCAGCCCGATCTTCACCCGCGACAGCCACGACCAGGAGAACTTCGGCCGGGTGGCAAAAGTCTTCGTCGATCCGGTCGAGAACGAGGTCTACGTCGCCGACGGCTACCTGAACCGACGCATCGCGGTGGTCGACGCCGACACCGGAGAGTTCAAGCGCTACTGGGGCGCCTATGGCGAGCCGCCGGACGACGAGGTCGCCGCCAGCCAGCCGCGCTACAACCCGAACGATCCGCCGGCGCGGCAGTTTCGTGGTCCGGTGCACTGCGCCGACCTCTCGAACGACCGGCTGTTGTACGTCTGCGACCGTGGCGCCGACCGGATCCAGGTGTTCCAGCCCGACGGCACCTTCGTCAACGAGGCGATCATCGCCCCGGAGACGTTGTCGCAGGGATCGACCTGGGACGTCGCCTTCTCCCCCGACGAGGCGCAACGCTTCCTGTACCTGGCCGACGGCCAGAACATGAAGGTCTACGTGATCGAGCGCGCCACGATGGAAGTGCTCTACAGCTTTGGCGACGGCGGCCGCCAGCCGGGCCAGTTCTTCGCCGTCCACAGCATCGCCACCGACTCGGAAGGCAACATCTACACGACCGAGACGTACGAGGGGAAGCGCCTGCAGAAGTTCAAGTTCATGGGCATGGGCCCGATCCCGGAGACGGAGAACCAGGGGGTGGCCTGGCCGAGAGGCAAGCGCTGACGCGGTAAACGCCCATCGCGGAACGAGTCGGGAACAGACAGAAAAAGCCCCGCCGAAACCGGCGGGGCTTTTTTCCGATCGAAACGGATCAGGTCAGGGCAGCTCGACCAGACCGCGCGAGCGCAGGTTTTTCGACACCGCGTCGGCGATCTCGTTGACCATCTGGGACACCTGGTTCGGATTGAAGGTCTCCGTGACCCCGGCCCAGACAAGCTCGTTATCGTCCACGTCATAGAGGTTCGTCTCGACGCTGACGATGGTGTCGGTGCGCAGGTATCCGGGGCTGTAGGCCATCCCCCAGCCGTAGCCGTAGTAGCCGTAGAAGCCGCCGTAGTAGGACGGGTAGGTCATCCCGGGCGTATACGAGAGCTTCTGCTCCTCGTTCACCATCCGCATGACAACCGCGGCATCGATGCCGGCATCCTGTACCTTCCGCCGGACGGCGGCCTCGTTGTCCTGCGCGTTCTCGACCTCTTGGGCCGAAAGGAGGGTGTGTGAAGCGACCGCGCGATCGGACCCCATCCGCTCGACCAGCGCGTCTTCAGCCGCACGGCGGGTCGCCTCGTTGGGGTCCATGAAAACGACGATCATCTTCTCGAAGGTCAGCGGGGCCTGCGCATCGGGAGACACCCACGAGTCCCGGATGCTCGTCGAAGCGCAGCCGGCCACGGCCGCAACAAGCACCACCAAGCTGATCATACGTACGAAACGAGTCATTGTTCGTCCTTCCGCAAGCTCTGTGAAAAGGGAGGGCACGCCCGGCCGTCGCGCCGGGCGCCGTCTGTTCGAGAATTGTAATACTTGTGCCCACGTCGCGCCGGAACTCCGGGAATGCCCTTCGCCGCCCCGAGGGCAGCTTGCCGGCGCGCGCTTCGGGTTCCATCCCGACACCGCGAGGTTTCCGGCTGGCGGACGCTACCGTCCGGCGGCGACCCGTCCGAGACGAATGGCGTCGTCGGCCGCCGCGCCCTGCATCAGGAGGGCGAGGAAGCCCTCCCCTACCCTCTGCTCAACGTCCCCGGTGCCGGCCGTGATCATGTCCGGAACGCCGACTCGCCCCGCCTGAGCCAGGACCTCCTGGTTGCCCTTCTCCGCGGCCTGGTGATCGCCGCCCAACGCACCGCGCAGGCTTCCGATGCCGCAGGCCAGAATGCTGATCCCGGGAACGTCGGCCGTCTCTTCAACCCGAGCCAGCGAAGCCGGATCCTCGATCATGATCATTGCGATCTTGTCGCCGCCCGGGTTCGCCGGCGACCATACGTCGGCTCCCGCGCCGGTCATGAATCCGACCGCCTGCGCGGCTTCCTCGGGGCTGCGGACGTGCGGGAACACGATGCCGTCGGCGCCGGCCGCGAGGGCCTGCTCCACCCGCTCGCGCGCCGCCTCCGGCCCGTCCCGCTCGAGCGGCGGGATGCGCACCAGCAGCGCTTTTCTGCCCTCGGCTCCGGGGCCTGCCAAGCCCTCGGCGATCGCGCTGACGTTGCTCGCGTCGAAACCGCCCTCGAGGTTCAGAAACAGGAAGTCATAGAGCGGGTTGGCGGCGAGCCGAGCCCCGCCCTCGGCTGTGTACAACGGCGGCTGGCGTTGCCCGCGCCCTTGTCCGGGCGACCGCGGTCGCTCATTGGGAACGAAGACGCCGAACGCCGCCTGCCCCTCCGCCCAGAGCTCGATCACGTCGGGTCGTCCCTGGGGCTCGACGGCCAGGACCGCGCTACCCCAGGTGACCGTTGCGACCGAACACGCGAGCACGAGGCTGACGAACTGCCGCGAGCTTCTCTTCCACCGCCTTGCCGGCACTCCTTGATTCATCGGCTCCTCCGTGGCCCCGATCCTAGCAGGCCGGACCGAGACTCTGCCGAGGCGTCCTCGGTTGACAGCGACGCCCGGCCCCAGTAGAAAAACCGCTTCCCTCTCCCTGCCCACAAGAGGCTCAGGCCCACGGACCCGATCGTCGAACGACTACGCGCCGAGGATCTGGCGCGCTCCCCGATCCGCAAGATCATGGAGCTCGCGGACCGCGAGAACATCGTCGCCATGGGCCTCGATCCGGACGATGTCATCTCGTTCGCCGGCGGCTGGGTTGACCACGAAGCTCCCGAGCCGATGCGGCAGGCGTACGCCCGGCTCGCCATGGACCGGCCGCGGTTCCACCAGGCCGGCGCCTACTCGCCGACGATCGGGCTACCGGCATTGCGCGAGATGCTTGCCCGGTTCAGCCGCGAGATCCACGGGGGCTCGGGACTCGGTGTGGACAACGTCATCGTCGGCCAGAGCTCCACCCAGCTCACCTACTGCCTGCTCACTGCGGTGCTCGACGCCGGCGACAAGGTACTTCTGTTCGACCCGGCATACGCGAACTACGTGCCCCAGCTGGGAGTGCTACGCGGAGACATCGAAGTGCTGACCCTGCCGGTGCTCGACACGGAATCGTGGTCCTACTTCGTCGACGAACCCGCCATTCTTCATCGCCTCGACCGCCTTCTCGCCGAGCACCGCCCGAAGCTGATGCTGTTCTCGTCTCCCGACAACCCGACCGGCGGAATTGTCCCGGATGGAGCGTTCGACGGGATCCTCGAGACCGCCGGGCGGCACGGCTGTCTGGTCGCCGTCGACTTCGCCTACCGCGCGCAACACTTCGATGACCAGCAGCCGAAACACTTCGGCGCCGGTCCGGCACGCCACGACAACCTCGTTGCGATCCATTCCAACTCGAAGTGGTGCCGCGGCCTCGGGCGCCGGCTGGGGTGGATCGAGGCTGCCCCGGACATCGTCGATGCGCTGGCGCTGGTGCAGCAGAGCGTCATCCTGTGCCCCGACACCGTCCATCAGGCGGTCCTGGCCGAGTATCTCGAGACGGCCCTCGACGACGGGTCGCTGGCCGCCTACCTCGACGATTCCCGCCGCCTCTACGCCCGCGCGGCGCGGCACATGTCGCGTTGCATCGAAGAGCACCTGGGGCTTCCGTACCTGAGGCCCGAGGGCGGCCTCTACACGGTTGTGGACGTCGGCACAGACGGCGATTCGTTCGTCCGTGGCGTGCTTCGCGCCACCGGCGTTATCTTCGTACCGGGTGCCGGGTTCGGCTCCACGCTACGCAGCGCGGTTCGAGTATCGTTCGGCCCCCTGGTGAACGACCTGGAACGCATGGAAGAGGGCTTCGCCCGGGTCGGCGCCTACCTGAGGGAGCAGCCCCGAGAGAGCAGCTGAGAAACCACCCGGCCGGCTGAGAGGGCCCGAGGCGCCCCGGGCCGGGGGCCGCCTAGCACGAGACGCAGTTGTGGTTGTTCTTGGAGCCGAGCGTCTCGAGCAACGCGACGGCCTCGGGGAACGGCTGGATCCGCTGCACCGGGCCGTTGGCCATATCGGCGGTGGTCTGCCCGCGCCGACTCACCGCCGTGACGTCGGCTCCACGATCGACGAGATAACGGATAAGTTCCGTGTCCCCGCGAGCGGCGGCATGATGAACGGGGTTGTAGCCGTTCAGATCGCGTGCGTTGACATCCGCGCCGAGCTCCTCGACCAGGTAGCGCACCGCGGGAAGCCATCCATCCGGCACGTGGCGATGTGCATTCGCCGCGTAACCCTGTCCGTACCCGACGCCGGATGCCGCGTGGATCGGGTATACACCCGGCCCGCCGACCGGGACCGGCGGCAACCCGGATGGATCGCTATCCGTGTCGCGTTGCCGCCGAAAGCGCTGCGGCGGCTTGCGGGTGGGTATCCCGGGATCCGCGCCGTGTTCGACGAGCAGCCGCATGGCATCGACGTCGAGGGCGTACGCCGCCCGCCAGAACGGGGTCGCGCCGCGCAGGTCGATCGAGAGCAGGTCGAAGTTGTACGACGTGTACCAAAGGTGTCGGGTCAAGCGGACATTCGGATCCACGCCGGCCTCGAGCAATCTCCTCATGACCTCGAGGTAAGTGGCCTCCTGCTGTCGGTAGGCGTGCTGCTGCGGGTATCGCGACTTGGGCGCCCAGTGCAGGTTGATGGCGGCAAACAGCGGTGTCGCCCCCGCATCGCTGGCGATTTCGGGATCGGCGCCCGCTTCCAACATACGCAGCGCCAGGTCGAAATGGCCGTTGATCATCGCGATCAGCATCGGGCTCGTATGGTCGCCGGCGCTCACCTGATTGATGTCCGCGCCGGCACGCAGCAGCGCCTCGACCGCCTCGCCATTGCCCTCGCGGGCGGCGTGCAGGAGCGCCGTCAACCCGCCGTGCGCGCCGACCAGATCCGCGTACGACAGCGGCTCCTCGTCGTTCGGCGCGTGGCGCTGCAACTCGGCCGCCGTGGGCGGCGCCTCGCCCCGCTGGTCGGCTCGGTCGGCGGCATCGCGCGCCGATATGTCGATCGGCTGCGCGGCGAGCGAGACGTCCGCCCCGCCGGCAACCAGCAGCTCGATCGCCGCAACTCGGTTGCTCGCAGCCGCGAACATCAGCGGTGTTTGCTGCCGCGCTTCTTCCCGCGCATCGACGTCCGCGCCGGCCTCGATCAAGGCGCCGACAGCAACCGGGTCGCCTGCGTGCGCGGCAAGATGCAACGGCGTCGAGCCCCCCGACGTAGTCCGCGCCTCCGCGTCGGCTCTCGCCGCCAGCAGGACCCCGACGACGTCGCCCGCTCCGCTACGGGCGGCGAAGTGCAGGGGGGTGTACGCACCGAGGCGGGTCGTCACATCCGGATCGGCACCGGCTTCGATGAGAACCTCGGCCATGTCCGCCCGGGCGTTGTACGCCGCCCAGTGCAGACCCGTCATGCCGTCGCCCTGGGCGTCATCGACGTTTGCTCCCTCGCTCAAGAGAGCGCGCACGGCGCCCAGATCGCCACGCTGTGCCGCGTCGGCGACCGGTGCGTTCACCAGCTGCGCGCCGGCGACCGGACCGACGCCGACGGTCAGGGCGGTAATCAGCATCAGTGCCCAGGAAGCGACCGCGGCCCGTCCGCTCCGGGTTGGCAGGATCATGGCCGTCGCCTCACGCCGTGAGCGAAAACACACCCGTGCTGTCGCCGAAGCTCTCCAGATCGTCCATCCCGAGCTGGTGCATCAGGCTCAGCATGGCGTTCGCCATCGGCGTTCCGGGAGCCGCGCGCAGATGCACGTTGCCCGGGAGCTTGCCGTTGGCTCCGCCGACCACGAACAGCGGGCAGCGCTTGTGGTTGTGGACGTTCGGGTTGCCCATGGGCGAGCCGTACAGGATCGCGGTCTTGTCCAGCAGCGACGCGTCGCCATCCATCGTCTCCTGCAACTTCGTCAGGAAGTACGGCAGTTGGCCGACGTGATAACGGTTGATCGCCGCGAACGCCTCGATATTCGACTCGTTCTCGCCATGGTGTGACGCCGGATGAAACGGACGGTCGACGCCGCTTTCCGGGAAAACCCGAGCGGACGAATCGCGCCCCATCTTGAAGGAAAACACCCGCGTCATGTCAGCAGCGAAGGCCAGGGCCTGCAAGTCGAACATCAGCTGCACGTGCTCTTCGAAGGAATCGGGGACCCCGGCGGGCGCCGCCGGAAGCTCACGCGGCTCTCCCGAGGTGTTGCGCGCCTCGATCCCCTGGATCCGGCGCTCGAGCTCGCGCACGTTCTCGAGGTAGCGATCGAGTCGCTGGACGTCGGCCGGGCCGAGCTCGGCCTTGAGCTGCGTCACCCGGTCGGTGATGTAATCGAGAATGCTGCTGTTCGTCCGCCGCCTCGCCGCCCGCTGCTCCGCCGTGCCACCGGCGCCGAACAGCTGGTCGAACGCCACCCGTGGGTCGCGGATCATCGGCAGCGGTTGTTGGGGGGTCGCCCAAGAGATCGTGTCGGTGTAGACGCAGGCGTATCCGTAGGCACAGCCGCCCGCCTGGTCCACGTTCTCGATGCAGAGCTGCATCGACGGGATCGGCGTGTCCTGCCCGAAACGACGCGCATACAGTTGATCCATCGACACACCGGCCTGAATATCGGACCCCTCCGTCTGACGCGGACGCGCCTGGGTCAGGAAGACCGCGCTCGAACGGAAGTGATCGCCGCCGATCTCCTTCGGTATGAACGCCTCGGCCTGCACGACATCGGTGTCGGAGATGATGGTGAGGTGCTCACGAAACGGCTCCAACGGGCTCAAGGCGCTGGGCGTGAGATCGAAATCCGACCCGGTCGCTGCCGGTGACCAGAGGTTCTGCGCCGCCCCGTACTCGCTCGATCCCGCCGCCCCGTGCACCATCTCGATGCAGACGAGGCGGGTCGGGTCCGATTCCGAGCGGGCCCGCGCCACGCCCGCCGGAACCATCGCGTCGAGGAGCGGCAACGCCACCGTCGCTCCCATACCGCGCAGCACCGTGCGGCGCGAAACGTGCTTCTTGCCGATAAACATGGCTCAGCTACTCCCCTGCGGCTCACCCGCCGCGTCGACCGCCCGCCCGGGGACGGCCGCCACGTCGGTGCTCGTCGGTTGTCGATTGTATTGAAACGCGGGGCTGGCAACGATCCCCATCAGGAACGACGACATGCGGTAGTCGTCCGCCTTTGCCTGGCGCACGATGGATCGGACCATCGGCATGTCGGCGTATTCGATGCGCCGGCCGAGAGCATACGACATGAGGTTGGCAGTGAAGTTCGTGACCACGGCGTCGGTGTACCGCAGCAACGCCTGCCGCAGCCCCTCGGGACCGTCGAGCACGCTGCCGTCGTAGAGCTCGCCGGAGGGGTCGATGGCCACGCCGCGGTCCTTGATCCTCCAGACGCCGGTGACATCGTAGTTTTCCAGCGCCAGGCCGATCGGGTCGATGACCTGATGGCAGGACATACACGCGGGACTGGCCCGGTGCGCCTCCATCTGCTGACGAACCGACAACGTGCGCGTGTCGGCGGCGGCATCACTCTCTTCCAGGTCCGGAACGTCGGGCGGTGGTGGCGGCGGCGGCGTGCCGAGCAGGACCTCCATCACCCACTTTCCTCGCAGCACCGGCGAGGTCCGATTTGCGTGTGACGTGAGCGTGAGGACGCTGCCGTGACCAAGGATGCCGCGGCGCTCGGGCGGCAGGGTGACCCGCCGGAATCGCGTCCCGAGAACGCCTTCGATCCCGTAGTGCCGCGCCAACCGCTCATCCACGAAGCTGTAGTCGGCGGTCAGGAGCTCGAGCACACTGCGGTCTTCACGCACCAGGTTCTCGAAGAACAGCTCGGTCTCTCGTCGCATCGAGTCGGCCAGCTGCTGGTAGAAATCGGGGAAGCGGAGCGAGTCCGGGTGCACCAGGTCGATGTCCTGCAGCCGCAGCCACTGGGCGGCGAAACGACTGCCGACCGCCTCGGCCCGCGGGTGTGCCACCATTCGGCGCACCTCCGACTGCAGCACGACGTCGTCGGACAAACGCCCACTCTCGGCAAGCTCGACGAGCGTCGCGTCGGGAGGCGTTCCCCAGAGGAAGAATGAGAGCCGCGACGCCAGGTCGACGTCCGTCAGCCGGTAGCTTCCGTCCGGCCCCGGATCGCCGGCGGGCTCCTCGAAACGAAAGATAAAGTCCGGGCTGGCGAGGATCGCCGTCAGAGCCGTCCGGATCCCGGCCTCGAATCCGCCTTCCCGCCGGCCGGCCTCGTAGAAGGCGGCAAGGGCGGGCTTCTCGCGCTCTTCCAGCGGCCGGCGATATGCCCGAGCTGCCAGCCGCGTGATGATCTGCTCTGCACAAGCGGCGGCGTCGTCGCCCTGCGGCCGGCAGGTCAGGATACGGTCCCGAACCGGGTTGTCCGAAACTCCCGTGACGACGTGCGGACCGCCGACGACCAGGTCCCGCAGGTGCGGCAGCGTAGAGACGCCGTAGGAGTAGCCGATCTTCTTGTCGGCAAGGCTCCACTCGTGCGGCGATACGAGGTCTTCGACGGGTCCGTCGTACCGACGCAAGAACGCCGCCGAGACCCTCTGCGGCCCGGCCGCAACCTGCACCGGCTCGGTGCGGACCTCCATGCTTTCGGCATCCTGGCGGTGCGCCCAGCGATCGATGTCGACCAGGGCGACGCGGGCTCCGTTGATCGATACTTCGATCTGCTCGGGCTGCTCAGCAGTATGTAACGCACCCCGGCCGTTGCCGAAGAGGTTGCCGGTGGATTCGTGTTGGAACGACATCCGGAACGTGTACTCGCCATCGGCGGGAAAGTTGTGGACGACCGAGAGTCCTCCGCGGGTCCCGAACGGCGTTCCCTCGACGTGCTCGCGCTGCGACGCGTACCGGGGCACCTCGTAGGTGGCTTCGCGAGCCGTCGCGTCGGGGTCGCCGAGAGCCAATCGGGTGATCTCTCCGGCGGCACGCAAATAGCCGTCCATCACCGTCGCCGACAATCCCTGCACATCCGCGATGTTGTCGAATCCGGCGCTGATCGTGTCGGGCGGGAGGTACGCCCCCGCGTCGATCTGTAATCCGAACAGATCGTAGATCGAACGGGCGTACTCGGCCCGATTGAGGCGCTGAAAGCTCCGCCCGCCGGGATCGGGGTTGCGGGCAGCTGCGTCGTCCACCGTGCTCGACAGCCCGGTGATCAACGCGGCGTAGGTCGCTGCATCGGGGCGTTGGGCGGTAGACGGCGGCATCATCCCGGCTTGCAGCTTGCGGATGATCTTTTCGGTGACCTCGGCCCGCTCGTAGGCTTCGGCCGCATCGTAGGACTCCAACGAGAGCCCGCCGGTCTGTTGAACGTCGTTGTGGCAGCGGAAACAGTAGCGACCGATCGCCTGGTTCTGCTCCTGAAAGCTCATGGGAGCGACGCCGCCCGCGCTCGGCGACGCGTTCGGCGAGCCCGGAGCAACGGTGCCCGCAGCGACGGCGCTCGACGAGTCAGCCTGGGGCGCCAGGGCGCGAAACATGGCCCCGACAGATGGCGGCACGGGTTCGCGGGCTGCGGGGGGTGATTCGGCTCGTTCGGCGAGCCCCGTCGACACCGCCAGCCCCAAACACACGAAACCCGCCCCGAGGATCGTGTAGGTCAGCTTCTTCATCGCGGCGCAAGTATACGGTGCGACGATCGTCCCGGGCCAGAACAACGTCCGGATTCACCGATATCAGGACTCCGAGGTGGGCGTTTCGAGACATGCCTCGGCGGGCGAATGGCTTCCCGACCGCAACCGTTGGCACCGGACCTCCACGCCGGCGCTGGAAAACATGGCCTTCGGATGGGACATTGACGCGAATCGGACCGAGCCAGCGAGGACCAAATGGGGATTCCCTTCAGCGAACGACAGGAGCAAACGATCGCCGCGGCGATCACCACGATTTCCGCGCTGGTGATCGTGCTGGCCATCGGCGCGCTCGGATGGCTGCTGGCCGTCTTTCTGGGCTACTTTTCCGGCGTCTTCCTGCCGCTCGCAGTCGGTGCAATCCTGGCGCTGGTCTGCCGCCCCTACTACGAGTGGTTGCGAAGCCGCCTGAAGCTGCCCCCCGCTGCAGCCGTGGCGGCGGTATTCCTGTCCGTGCTCGTACCGGTCGTCGGGTTCTCCTGGTTCTTCGGCCATATCGTCGTTACCCAAGCGGTCGAGTTCGCCTCCAATCTGCCGCAATATGTCGAGACCGTTCGAGCCTGGGTGGCCGAGCGCGTGCCGCAGGTGGTCGAGATGATGCGTGCCTCCGGCATCGACGAGCGCCTCACCGGCCTCGTGCTCGACCGCCAAGAGGCCATCGTCGACGCACTGCAGACATTCGGCGTGCAGGCCTTCTCGGCGGGGGTGAACGTCTTCCGCAGCGTCAGTGCGCTGCTCGGCTGGGTCATCCTGCCGGTGTATTTCGCCTACTTCCTCACCGCCGAGGGAATCCGCGTCGACACGGACAGCCTGCTGCCGTTCTTGAAGGCGGAGACACGGAAAGACGTCGTCTACCTGGTGCGCGAGTTCATCGACATCGTCGTCGCGTTCTTTCGCGGGCAGCTGATCATCGCCTTCCTGCAGGGGGTGCTCTACGCCGTCGGTTTCAGCATCGTGGGCTTGAGCTACGGCTTCGTCATCGGGCTACTGATGGGAATGCTGAACGTGATTCCCTACCTGGGCATGATCATCGGCCTGGCGATCACGATCCCCGTTTCCCTGCTGCAGGACGGAGGGAGCATGAGGCTACTGGCGCTCACCATGGTGGTGATCGTGGTCGTTCAGCAGATCGAGGGCTGGTTCCTCACCCCGAAGATCATGGGAGATCGCACCGGGCTCCACTTCATGGCCATCATCGTGGCGATCTTCTTCTGGGGCACGGCGCTGGGCGGGATCCTCGGCATGATCCTGGCCATCCCGTTGACCGCATTCCTGGCGTCGCTGTGGCGCCTCGTGCGGGAAAAGTACATCCCGGAGATCATATGAAAGAGCGCCCCGATCTCGGTCGAGACCGGGGCGCTCGAGAAGCTACGGCGGCACGACCCGCGTCGGGTCGCGACGACCGCGAGCCGTCCTACGGTGCGGACGGACCGTCCCCACCCGGCAGGACGACCCGGATGACCACTCGGCGGTTCTGCAGCTGACCTTCCGCCGTGTCGTTGTCAGCGATCGGGTCCGAGGAACCGGCGCTGGAGGTCTGCAAGCGGCTGGCGTCGATGCCGTGGGTCTCGACGAGATACTCGCGGGCGTTGTCGGCACGCTCCTGCGACATTGCCTGATTCACCTCGTCGGAGCCCGTCGTATCGCTGTGGCCGACGATCTCGGCCCTACCGCGCGGATCCTGCCGCAGGCGCAGCGCGACGTCATCCAACAGCGCCTTGCAACGATTGTCGATCACGGTGTTTCCGGAGGGGAACTCGGGGCAGGTGAACTCGAGGACCTCAGCGCCCTCCTCGCCGGCTCGAATGCCGCCGGCCGGCACCGGACCAACGTTCAGAACGATCTCGCAGTCGTCAACGCCCTCGCGCCCGTCGTCGACGGTTGCAGAGACGCTGACCGCGCCGTCGTTGAGGCCCGCGGCGGTCCAGGTCACGACGCTTCCGCTGTCGGCGGAAAGCTCTCCGGCCGAGGCAACCCAGGTCACCGCCGTCGGGTCACCGTCGGGATCGCTCGCATCGGCCGTCAGGCGAATGCTCTCGCCCGTACGAACCTGCATTCGCTCGCTGCGGCAACTGACGGTCGGCGGATGGTTGACGTACATCAGGGCCGAACCCGTCTTGCGCACGCGGTCGCCGATTTGCATCTCCTTGACCGAGTCGGTGACCTGCAGGATCGCGCTGTTCGCGTCGACCCTCACCACGACGCCACGCCCGAGCACCAGCGGCTCGGCCATCGCCCGGCGAAAGACGTCGGAGTCGGCGAAGACTCGATCGCGGTAGATCATCGCCATGTCGGCCATCTCCCACTGGCCGGCCCCCTGATCGATGACCAGCAGGTCGCGCTCGCCATAGAGCTCGTACTCGGCGGGGCGTCCCCGCTCCATCGGGTCGAGTTCCAACGCGACGGACTCCATCGCCCCCATCACGACGAAGCCGTCGCTCTCTTCCGGGGTCACCAGGATGTGCGAGTTGAATACCGGCAAACGCGGCAGATCCTCGATCTCGGCAGGCTGCGGAACCGGACGCAGGTAGTCGCCGATCTCCATCTCGCGGCAAGCGCCCACGACCTTGATCAGCGCCGTTCGATCGTTGACGTCGACCACCTCGACGAGGCCCAGCACCTCCACCAGATGCCCGGTATCCGCCAGGGTCACGGGGTGCTTCATGATGCCGCCGTTGCGCACCACCTGGAAACGATCACCCGTTGCGATCCCGCCGCCGGATGCGTCCGCCCGCACGACCTCGTTCAATCCGATCGCCACCTGCAACGGCTGGCTTGTAGAGGTGATCCTTGTCCCCTCAGCGGGGGCGTCGAGGAGCAGATTGAAGCAGGTCATCCCGCCACCATCGGCCAGCGTCCACTGGCCGGCGCCCGCCGCCTGCGCCTCGGATGCGGGAAACAACAGACCCGCAAGCAGAACTACAGAGATCCCCCAACCACGTTTCCTTACGCTCGTTACAGAAAGCATGAGTCGCTCACCCCGGTTGGTGTCCAGGCCTACACAAGGCTCTAATGCTGCGCGAAGACCCTTAGTATATTCCATCGACTAGCAATGACCAGAACTAATTATCACTGAGTTGTAATATCATACGAAAGGTTTACTCACAGAAACCACCCCATTAGTAACCGCCAGGTTTCTTCACCCCTTCGCCGCCGCAAGCCGCCTTCCGTACGAGAACGGCCCGTCGTCGCGCTTCGCCACACGCGGGATTTCGGCGTAGAATGGATACGTCTTCCCCACCATCAAGTCCGCCCTGTAACGCTCCAAAGGGAAGCTCGAGATGACCTACCTCCGACGGCGATCCCGTCGTCCCTCCTCGCCTTCGTCCGGCCATCCTGCGGCGCGCGCCCGGCTCATCCTGGTCCTGGCCGCGGTGCTGGCGTTGTTTCAACCGCTGTCATGGGCCGCGCCCCCGGAAGGCGGGAACGACGTTCCGTGGAAGGACCGATTCGGCGAGCCCCTTCCGTTCCAAAGCCATGCCGAGATCGTCGAGTTCATGCGGACGGCCGAGATCCAGGCCGTCGAAGACCTCGAGGTGGGCATTACCGATCCGCGGCGCGTCGAGCTCGTCAAGGACGGCATCACGATGCGCGCCGCGCTGAGAGATTTCGATGAAACGTACGAGCGCATGCGTTTCGAGCGGGAGTTCTACACACACCTGCGGGATTCGTATCTTTTCGACCTGGCGGCCTACGAGATGGCCGCACTGCTGGGCCTGAACAACATTCCACCGGTGACGCTGCGGCGTGTGAACGGCGTAGAGGCCAGCCTGCAGATCTGGCTCGAAGACGCCCTCGTGGAGTGGGACCGCTTCGAGGGGAAGATCGTTCCGCCGGACGAAATGGAGTTTCAGAAGCAGCGCCAGAACATGCGTGTGTTCGACAGCGTCATCGGCAATGTCGATCGAAACAACGGCAACATCCTCTACGATCAGGAATGGAATCACTGGCTGATCGACCACTCGCGATCGTTCCTCCGCACCGACGAGAAGATGCCCTACCTGGAAGAGATCCACTGGTGCGGTCGCCAGGTGTACGAGCGCCTCAAGGAGCTCGACCACGACCATCTCGTCGAGCTGCTGTCGCCGGTGCTGACGGCGTCCGAGGTCGAGTGGATGCTGAAACGCCGCGACAAGGTGATCGCTCGCCTCGACGGGCTCATCGCGGAACGCGGCGAATCTGCGGTGCTGTTCTGACGACCCCGGTATTGTCCTGACGGCGACCGTGCTTCATCCTGTGGGGCCAACCGACACGTTCCGCCCTTGAAGGAGTCGCCCATGCGCCGTCTCGCCCGGATCGCCGTTCTGTCCTGCCTTTTGGCCGTCACCCTGGCGGCCGAACGCCCCCGCGCCCAGGAAGCCGCCTCGCCACGCGTGCGGCTCGTGGCAACCGGCGGGACGATCTCGAACGCCGCCGGCGGCAGGCTCACGGCGGAGGAATTGATCGAGCTGATCCCGGACCTGACCCGCTACGCCACGCCGGAATTCGAGCAGTTCGCCAACGTGGCCAGCAGCTCGATCACGTTGCAGCAGTGGCTGGACCTCTCCCGGCGGATCAACCAGCTCTTCCGCGAAGAAGACGATCTCGCCGGCGTCGTGGTCACCAGCGGAACGGATACGCTCGAGGAAACCGCCTACTTCCTCCACCTCACCGTGCGTGACCCGCGCCCGGTGGTTGTCGTCGGGGCGATGCGGAACCCCAGCACGCTGGGATACGAGGGTGCAGCCAACCTACTGCAGGCTTTCCGCGTCGCCGCGTCGCCCGAGGCCCGCGACAAGGGGGCCCTGGTGGTGATGAACGACGAGATCAACTCCGCCCGCGAGGTCACCAAGACGAACTCGGTGCGACTGCAGACCTTCGAGACCCGGGGATACGGCGTCCTCGGCGTCGTCGACCGTGACCGCGTCCGCTTCTACCGCGACACGCTCAAACGACATACGGCCAACGCCGAGTTCGACGTTTTCGCCATCGAGGAGCTGCCGCGGGTGGACGTCCTGATGGTGTATCAGGGCGCCAGCGGTGACCTCATCGAGGCGGCCGTCGACAACGGCGCCCGCGGCGTCGTCATCGCCGTCGCCGGTGCGGGCGCGATGAGCGGGACCCAGCGCCAAGGCGTCGCCGCGGCGCTCGAGGCCGGCGCCTTCGTCGTCAGCTCCACCCGAACGGGAAGCGGCCGCATCGCCGCGCGCACAGGCGGAGGCAGGGGACGCGGCAACAACCCCGCGTCCGCCCGGCGCATCGCCGCCGAAGACCTGACGCCCCTCAAGGCTCGGATCCTGCTGATGCTGGCCCTCGCCACCACCGACGACGGCGCCGAGATTCAGCGGATGTTCACCGAGTACTAGCGGGCCGGGGCGCACGCCCGCCGCCCGGCTCCGACCCTGACACTGCGTCACCCGACTCGAGGGTCTCGAGCACATCGCGCCATTGGAACTTCTCTCCCTGCCCGCGGACGTAGTGGTCCATCCACGCCTTCTCCGAGACCGCCTTGACGAGCCGGTTGCGGGGATCCGGGATCCCGTGGCTGCGTCCGGGATACATGAACAGCTCGGTCGGCACGCCGAGCTTCTTCAGCGCCATGTGCAGCTCGACCGACTGCGGGCTCGGCACGCGCGGGTCTCCCTCGACCACGTGGATCATCGTCGGCGTCTTGGCGTTGGCGATGTACTTCAGGGGTGACTGGTCCCAGTACGGCTCGAAGTTCTCGTAGAGAAAGTCGTCCCCGATGTAGTAACGACGGTTCCGCTGCACGTCCGACTGGGCGTACATCGAGATCCAGTTCATCGTCCCGGCGCCGGAGCTGATCGCCTTGAAACGATCCGTATGGGTCAGGATCCAGTTCGACCAGTGCCCCCCGGCGCTCCAGCCCAAAGCACCCATGCGGTCGCCATCGACGATGCCCTCGTCGATCAGGTGGTCGACGCCGGTCATGATGTCGTCGAACCCGAGGGTGAAGTAGTCGCCGACGATGTCGGTCCGGTGCGCGTTGCCGTAGTTGCGCGAGCCGCGGTAGTTGGGCTTGAGCACCGCGTAGCCGTCCCCGGCGTACACCTGGGCGCTGTATCCCCCGTTGAACCGCAAGGTATCGGCGGACGCCGGCCCTCCGTGAATCGCAACGATCAGCGGATAGCGACGGCCCTCGACGTATCCGACCGGCTTGACCAAGATGCCGCCGACCGTCTTGCCGTCGGTCGAGGTCCAGTTGATCTCGACCTCTTCGCCCAGCGCCATCTCGGCAACATGCGGATTCGCGTCGACCAGCTGCACCCATGCCGACCGATCCGCCACCTGCTCGATGTCCGGCACGGTGAAGACGGTCGGGGGTGTACGCGGATCCGAGTAGCCGATAAGGATGGCACCCGAGTCGTCGTCCCGGCTGACGTTCAATGCGGCACGTTCGTCCGTGATCTGCCGCACCCTCCCGCTGGCGACATCGAGCGCGTGTAGCTGCGTGGTCACCGTGACCCCAGCGTTGAAGTAGATCGTCCCCCCGTCCTCGGACCAGAACCCGGCGCCGACGCTCTGGTCGAACTCTCCGCCGAGCTTGCGGAAGTCCCCGCCCCGATCGTCAACGGCACGCACGTAGACACGGCTCTCGGCCATCGAGTAGCCCTGCATGTCGTCGGGAGCCGAGAACACCACCCAACGGCCGTCCGGCGAAACATGCACGCCGCCCTCGCCAACCTCGAAATTGTCGGTCAGACGCTCGATCACGCCGGTCTCGACCTCGAGAAGGTACTGATCCGCGTACAGGCGCGAGCCCGTGATGTTGCGCTCGTAGCGCTTCGCCGACTCGCCCGTGAAGGCTACCCAACGACCGTCTTCCGAAGGCGTGAATCCGGAGACGCTGTACGCCGGGTCGCCCGCAACACGCCTCGGCTCCAGGAGGCGCAGGTCGAGCATCCACAGGCTCGAAAGCGGTGTTTCCATGTTCTTGACGTCGACCGTGAAGCCTTCTTCCATGCGCCGCTCGTTGTCCTCGTCGTACGCGTCCGGCCGGATGAAATAGATCGCCTCGCCTCCCGGGGCGATCTGCCAGTCTTCGACGCCCGCCTCTCCGTCGGTGATCTTCTCCGGATTGCCGGCGTGGATGTCGCCGACCGGCAGCCGATACAGCTGCGCCCGACCGGCGGGCCCGCTGCGGTACACCAGCCAGCTGCCGTCGTCACTGAAGGCGTAATCGCGCACGCCGTCGACGGCGTCGGTAATGCGCCGTGCCTCGCCGCCGTTCGGCCTCATGGCGTAGAGCTGATTCTCGTCGCCCTCCCGATTCGACACGAAGGTGAAGAACGCGCCGTCGCGTGACCACTGCGGGGAGGTCTCGTTCTTGTCCTCGGTGAACGTCATCCGGACCGTCGACGGCAGGCCCTCGCGCATGTTCACCAGGTAGATGTCGGACTGCGATTCGGCCGCCTGCCAATCGGGCTGCGTGATGGTGTAGAGCATCCACTCGCCGTCCGGGCTCGGGGTCCACGACCCCGGACGGGCGAACTCCTGCACGTCCATGAATGTCATCGGACGCCCCGGCTCCTGTGGCGACGGAGCGGTGCCGTCGGGTGCGATCGCCGCCCCGGCGGTGGGCGCAGCCACGGCGAGAGCGGTGAGAAAGGTGGCGAATATGCCGGGAATGGTAGCGATGCGAACGAAAGCTGCGCTGCGCATGGTCACCTCGGGTTCGATGCATGAGGAGATGGGCTGCCGATAGAGTGCGGAACAAACGCCGCGGCCGCAACCCGGCTGCTTGACCCGCGGCGCCGCGCGCGGCAGGGTTGATGCATAGACGTTGCCTAGGGGTGGCCTGCAAGGCCTGAGACTAAACCCTCGAACCTGATCCGGTTGATACCGGCGTAGGGAAAGGCCGATGAACGAAATCCGTCGTGCGCTGCTGCTGATCGTCGTTGTCGTCATGATTCCGTTGCCCGTATTGGCGCAACAAGCCTCCGTCCGGGGCCGGGTCGTGGACCCTGCCGGCGAGCCGGTTGCCGGCGCTCGCGTGGCGTTGATCGGCGTCTCCGAACAGAGCGTCGATACCGACGAGGAGGGCCGGTTCCGGGTCGACGCTTCCACCGGCACCTGGGCCCTGCGCGTCGAACACCCCGCCTACCGGAGCCTCGACCGCTCGATCGAGGTCGGAAACGATGACGCCGCCCTGGAGCTTCGGCTCGAGTGGGTGACGTCGGTCAACGAGTCCGTCACGGTCGAGGGGATTCGTGCCGGCGACACGGTCCCGGTGACCAAGCGCAACATGGACCGGGAAGAGATCGACAAGCTCAGCTATGGGCAGGACGTCCCGCAACTGCTGCAGTACACGCCTTCGATGAACTGGTACTCCGATTCCGGCATCGGCGCGAACTACTCGTATTTCAGCCTTCGGGGCATCCAGCAGACCCGCATCAACATGACCTTCGACGGGGCGCCGCTCAACGATCCGGCCGAGCATGCCCTCTTCTTCAACAACTTCCACGATTTCAGCCGCGCCATTGACAGCATCCAGGTACAGCGGGGAGTCGGCACGTCGTCGGTCGGCTCGCCGGCCTACGGTGGGTCGGTGAATTTCGCCAGCCCGGGACCGGCTGTCTCTCATGGTGGCGACGCGAACGTCGCGTTCGGCTCCTTCGACACGGCGCGCGCCTCCCTGGGCTACGAGTCGGGCCTGCTGGCGAGCGGGTTCTGGGTCGGCGGCAGGTTCTCCTACGCCACGACGGACGGTTATCGAGACAACTCGGGGACCGAGCACGACACGTTCTTCTGGAACGCCGGTTGGCAGGAAGATCGCGCCTCGGTGAAGTTCGCCGGGTTCTCCGGACGAGAGCGATCACAGCTCGCCTATCTCGCCGTCGACCCCGACACGCTGGCGGAGAACCGCCGCGCCAATCCCCTGACCGAGGAAGACCGCGACGCCTTCGGCCAGGACGTCGCCCAGGTCAAGTACAGCCAGGCGATCGGCGAGACGACGCTGCTGACGGCGTCGTTCTACTACAACGGCGCCGACGGCTGGTTCCAGCTCTGGGACGACCCGGTGGCTCAAACCGACCTTCTCCGTTTCGGGATCGACCAGGGCTTCTACGGCAGCATGGCCACGGTGAGCACCGTGCGGGGCAATCTGTCCGCTACCGCAGGGTTCCACTTCAACGACTTCGCCGGAGACCATTTTCTCGACAGCAATACGTTCGGACGTCTGTACACCAACACCGGCCACAAACAGACGGTGAACGGCTTCGGCAAGGTCGAATACCAGCTGGCGAACACCGTTCTTTTCGGTGACCTACAGTGGCGCTGGGCCCGATTTTCGTACGAGGGCAACATCGACCTCGGGTCCGTCGACTGGACCTTCGTCGATCCGAAAGTCGGCATCCGGCAGCTGCTCTCGTCTCGGCTGAGCCTGTACGGTTCGATCGGCAGGGCGCAACGGGAGCCGGCCCGCCTCGATCTGCTTCTGGGCGAGGACAACGCCACGATCCCCCACGATCTCGAGGCGGTGAAGCCCGAATCGGTCGTCGACATCGAGGCCGGTATCAACTACAACTCCCGCCGGATCGCGGTGGCCGCGAACCTGTACTTCATGGAGTTCCGCGACGAGATCGCCCTTACCGGTGAGCTCTCCGAGGTCGGATTGCCGCTGCGCCGGAACGTCGATAGCTCCTATCGTCGCGGCTTCGAGTTGGACCTCAAGTGGATGCCCGTGGCCGACGTAGCGGTCCTCCACAGCCTCAACCTCAATCGCAGCCGCATCGATCGCTGGACCCAGTTCTACGACGTCTACGATCCGGCGGGAAACTGGATCGGTAGCGAGCCGATCACCTATGACGACGTACCGCACCTGTTGACGCCGGCGGCGACCTTCAACCTCGGACTGGAGTACGCCGTCCCCCGCCTGGACTTCGCGATCATCGGCCGGTACGTCAGCCACGCGCACCTCGACAACACCGGCATCGAGGCGTTCCGAGCGCCTTCATTCACGACCCTCGACGTTCGAGCCTCCGGTTCCCTGGGAAGGTGGTGGCCGGGAGCGTCGCCCCGCCTGCGATTGTTCATCAACAACCTGCTCAACAACGAAGACGCGTTGCCGAGCGGCTACAGCTACCAGTTCATCAACCGCGATGCGAGCGGCGCCGACACCCTCGACGGCATTCCGTTCTTCTATCCGCTGGCGACGTTCAACGCCGTAGTGATGCTCGAGCTCGGGTTCTAGCAGGCCGTGGTCAACGTGTGATGGGTCTGGTTACGAGGACAAGAGGCTGGATGCAAGGCGCCGCGCCGACGACACGACGGCGGCGGCTCCGTTGATGTCGATCGAGCTCGTCGCCGTCGTGCTGACGCTGATCGCGGTCTGGTTGACTACGCGACAGGTCGTTTGGTGTTGGCCCGTCGGCATGGTCAGCGTCACCCTGTACGCCGTCGTCTTCTACCAGGCGAGGCTGTACGCGGACACCGGCCTGCAGGGGTTGTACTTCCTGCTCGCAGCATACGGTTGGTGGGCATGGCGCCACGGGGGCGAGGACCGGGGCAAGCTCAGCGTAACGGCGACGCCACGACGCACCGCCGCGCTCCTTTTCGCCGGAGCGGCGATCGGCGGCGTCGTTCTCGGGCAAACACTGACCCGGTTCACCGATGCCTCCCTTCCGTTCATGGACTCGCTGCTGACATCCTTCTCGATCGCCGCGCAATGGATGCAGACCCGGAAGCTCCTGGAATCCTGGCTCGTCTGGCTGGTCGTGGACGTACTCTACGTGGGGATGTTCCTGTACAAGAGCCTCTATCTGACCGCCGGCCTCTACACCGTCTTTCTCGCGCTCGCCGCCATGGGCTTCTTCGAGTGGCGCCGGTCGATGCACGGTGTCTCGACCGGGAACACGGAGGGGGCCGCGGCATGAAGCCCGGCGGCCCGCTGCGCGTCGTCGTGACCGGCTCCGAGTGCACCGGCAAGTCGACTCTCGCCGCCGCCCTCGCCACCCACTATGGCGGCGCGCCCGTACCCGAGTTCGTCCGCCTGTTCGTCGCCCGCAAAGGCGCTCCGCCGGATCAGGGCGACGTCGACGCCATCGCCCGCGGCCAGATCGGTCTCGAAGACAAGGCGGCTGACGACGCGGACCGATCCTTGCGGAACCCTCCGGGAGCCCCGCCGCCCGTGATCGTCGGCGACACGGACCTGCTCAGCACGATCGTCTACAGCCGCCACTACTACGGCACCTGCCCGGAGTGGATCGAGTCGGCGTTTCGTGGGCGCCCGGCCGACCTCTACGTGCTCGCCGGTATCGACGTGCCGTGGGAGCCGGACGGCGACCAGCGCGACCGCCCGGACCGGCGGGAGGAAATGCAGACGCTCTTCCGCCGCGCGCTGCAGGACCACGAGCTCCGGTTCATCGAGGTGCACGGCGACCAGGAGAAGCGCCTGGCGGCGGCAATCGATGCCGTCGACTCATTGAGGGCACGAGCCGGTCACTGACGCTCGCGCACCATCGGGACGAAGGCGACACCGAGCACATCGCACTGACGCACGCCCCCGTCGGCCTTCTTCTCCACCAGGATCAAGCGCTGTTCACCCGCCTGCGGGCCGACCGGCACGACCATCCTTCCGCCCGCCGCCAGCTGCTCGAGCAGGGCACCGGGGAGCTTCTCCGGTGCGGCCGTGACGATCACCTTGTCGAACGGCGCCTGGTCGGGCCAGCCGCTGTATCCGTCGCCCCGGCGGACATGGATCCCTTCGTAACCCAGGCTCTCCAGCGTGGCGATCGCTCGCTCGGCCAGCTGCGGAACCACTTCGAGGGAGTAGACCTCGGCACCCAGCTCCACCAACACCGCAGCCTGGTAGCCTGATCCGGTGCCGACCTCGAGGACGCGATCGCCCGGCTCGATGCGCAGTAACTCCGTCATCAACGCGACGATGAACGGCTGAGAGATCGTCTGCCCGTGGCCGATCGGCAGCGGATAGTTGCCGTAGGCCCGGCGACGCTCTCCCGCCGGCACGAAGAGCTCGCGCGGCACCCGTGCGATCGCCGCGAGCACCTCTTCGCTGTCGACGCCCTGGCGGCGCACCTCCTCGATCAGCCCGGTCACGAACGGCGCTCGGGAATCACGGCCTTGCCCTGATGCCGGCGCGCACGAACGGCGCAACACCGGCGGCCAGACCCGCGGCAAACATCCCGGCGGGGAAGCTCGTCGGAATCGTCTCGGCGGCGACCGTGCGCCAGTTCCAGCAGAACGCGACGATGATCACCACGGCGCCGACACAGGCAACCAACCATTCCGCCGACGTCATTCGCAGGACAAGCCCGCTTGCGTGCATGCGCTCGTGCACCAGGAATCCGGCAATCAAGAACAGCGACACCACCACCGGGTAGATGACCGGGCCGAGCCACGGAACCGGGATCAGAAAGAGAACATCCCAGGTCAGCAAGGACGGCGGCCAGCGCAGAAAGCCCCACAGTCCGACGTAGTAGACGATGTCCCAAACGCCGAACAGAAAGGCGAAGACGAAGAATCGATCCATGCCGTCGCGCCCCGCCACCATGGCAACCGCACCCAGCATGACGATCGTTGCGAGCTCGCGTACAAGCTCGACGACGGCGATGCGCTCGTCGATGATGACGATCGGAAAGGCGAATCCCTCCGGGTAGTAGAGCTCCCGCAGGTAGACCACGACCGCCGCTTCGAGCACACCGAAGGCGACGCCAAAAGCCGTCAGCCAGGCGCCGCGCCGAACCGCGCCCATCGCCGTCATCGGGCCGAGCCCACCGCCCGCGGCGTCGAACGTCCGTTGCAACGCATCGAGAACACCTCCCTGCGGCCCGCCGGCAAACGCCCCGCGTCGGCCGTGTTGCGTTGATGATAGAACGTCCGCGGACCATGACGGCCCGCGTGCACTGTCTCCTCCCCTTCCCGACGCGTACAATGCCGGAAAGCTTCCCGTGAACTCGTTCCGACGAACCCGACCGCGCCGGAGCTCCGCCGGCGATCGTTACCGAGGAGATGTAGATGCTTCGAACGCGCACCACCGCCATTGCTCTGGGCCTCACGCTCATGGCCGCCGCCTCCGGGTTCGCGCAGTCCGAGATTCACCGCGCCGCCGGCCACCACTTTCGCGTCGTCACCGTCGTCGACGGGCTGGAGATCCCCTGGGCGATGGCGTGGCTGCCGGACGGCGACATGCTTGTCACCGAGCGACCGGGGCGGCTGCGCATCGTGCGCGACGGCGTCCTGCTCCCCGACGCCGTGTCCGGGGTCCCGGAGGTCCACGCGCGCGGCCAGGGCGGCCTGCTCGATGTTGTCCTGCACCCCGAGTTCCCGACGAACCAGCTCGTCTACCTCAGCTACTCGAAGCCGGTCGGCGAAAACTCGACCACGGCGGTCATTCGGGGACGGTTCGAGAACGGCGCCCTGCTCGACGTCGAAGAGGTATTCGAGGCCCAGTCGTCCGGACGCGGCCACTACGGCTCGCGGATCGCGTTCGACGCCGACGGATACATGTTCGTGACGATCGGCGAGCGTCAGGCGCCGGCACGAGGAGACCTGGAAGCCCATCCGGCCCAGGATCTCGGCAACCACCACGGCGTGATCGTGCGCTTGCACGACGACGGCAGCGTCCCCGACGACAACCCGTTCGTCGGGCAGGCGGGCGCCCTGCCGGAGATCTGGAGCTACGGCCACCGCAACCCACAGGGCCTGGTGATCGACCCGGCCAGCGGCAACATCTTCATCACCGAGCACGGCCCGCAGGGCGGCGATGAGGTCAATCTGGTCAAGCCGGGAGCGAACTACGGATGGCCCGTGGTCGGCTACGGCGTGAACTACGGGCGCGGAACGGCCATCCACGAGGGCACCATCCGGGAAGGAATGGAGCCCCCGTCGCACGTCTGGGTGCCGTCGATCGGCACCTCCGGCCTGATGCTCTACACCGGCGACAGGTTCCCGCGCTGGAAGGGTGATCTGTTCGCCGGCGGCCTGTCCGGTCAGCAGCTCGCCCGGCTGATCTTCGACGGCGACGAGATCGTCGAGGAAGCCACGCTGCTGCGCGGGATCGGCCGTATCCGCGATGTCCGTCAGGGACCGGACGGCTACATCTACGTGGCGATCGAGGAGAACGACGGCCTCACGCCGATCCTGCGGCTCGAGCCTGTCGACACCGACTGATCAGCGCTGCCTTCCGCTAGCGGCCGCAGCGCTCGGAGAGTCCCATGGGGGCCGCTCCCTGCCCGTGGTCGGGAGCCAGCAACCGCTGACGTATTTCCTGGCCTTGCTGCAGGCTCTGCGCCAGCAGGTTGAAGACCTTCGAGTTGCCGCCGCCGCAACTCGCCGGCACCTCGGTGCGCCGGGGGCCCCGGTCGTCGACCGACTCGAGCAGGTCGAGCAACCGTACCCAGCAGTAGCTCGTCTTCTCGGAGTTGCGACTCCTCGTCAAGCGGCCGATCTGCTCGGCAGATACGGCCGGAAGCTCCATGAGGAAGATTCTCGTCGGCCCCACTGCGACCGGTGCGGTGTCGCGCAGCTTCTGGGCGACGTCGGCCTCCACGAAGGCCCCGCGGGTCTCCTCCACGAACTCGCGCGATGCCGTCTGTGAGGCGGTCTCCCCCGGCGTGCAGACGCCGACGAAATCACTCCAGTGCTCGTTCTCGCCGTCGTAACCGAGAAGCAGCCGCATCTCCCCCGATTCCATCGAGTACGGCAGGATACCCGCATTGACGTACTCCGCCTGCGAGCCGCTGGATACGGGGAGGATGGCGAGTAGGGGCGCAATCAACGCAACGGCGGTTCGGCTCATGGGTATCTCCTGGTCTCCTGCGAGGCTTCGCCGCCGATGATTTCACGCCCGCAACGCAACCGCCAGGAGTCGCCTCATCCCCCGGTCGTCAGCTTCCGGACGACTCGATCAAGGCGGTCACCGCGCGCATGCGCGACGCCAAGCGTCCGATCGCATCGACGTACCGTTGCTCCCATTCGGGGACCGCACCCGGGTCGTCCGTCTCGATCTCGTAGCGGATCCCGGGCAGCATCCAGGAGGCGTACCCGCTGAACGGATCCGGCGATACGTACAGCGACCGGCTCCAGGGGCGATCCTGGAGCCCTCTCTCATCGAGCCATGCCTTCTCGAGACCGATCATCGCCGCGTTGATCCGAGCGGCATCGACCGACGGGACCGGGCCCGCCGCCACGCGTCTTGCCCGGGCGCCCTCCAGCTCGGCCGCGGCGTCGTCCAGGTCCGCGGTCGCCGCCACCAACCGCCCGAGATCGACGTCCACACCGCGCCGTTCGGCGACCTCGATCAGCGTGTCGACGTGCGTCCGCGTGTCGACGGCGTAGCGGGCGACGTCGTACGGGAGCAAGTCGGCGTTGGCGAACCGCAACGCCAGCAGACCGTCCGCCCGCGCGATCATCGGCCCGAAGACCCACTCGGAGTCACCGAACCGCTCGAACCAGGCGAAGTTGTCGTAGTTCGAATGGTAGATACCGGAGCGCCCGCCGGAGCCCATGCTGGCCGAAGGGATTCCGGCGTGTGTGTAGAAGGCGACGTGATCGGACCCTCCCCCGAGATTGCCCATCCGTGGCGTCCCGTCCTCCGCCCGGGCGGCCCACCACTCGTAGATGCTCCGATCCTCGCCGGCGTAGGACACATCCCGGATTGCATCCAGAATCGGCTGCTTCAGCGAGGGCGACGAGGAGGAGTTGAAATTCGGCCCGGAGACGGCGCTGTCGGCGTTGATGTAGGCGATCGCGCCGGACGTGAGCTCGGGAAGGTGCTCCTCCACCCATTCCGTGGACCCGATGATGCCGTACTCTTCGGCGTCCCAGTGGGCGATCATGATGGATCTGCGCGGGCGGCAACCTTGCTCGGCGGCCGCGCCGAGCGCTTCCGCCAGCACCAGCAACATCGACGTTCCGCCGTTCGGGTCGACGGCCCCGAAGCCCCAGGGGTCGTAGTGCGCGCCCAGGATGAACCACTCGTCGGGAAAGTCGGCCCCCTCGAGCGTCCCGACGACGTTGATCGCGCGGGTCAGCGCCTTGGGCTGGTTGACCCTCACCCGCACCGTCAGATCCTCGCCGCCCAAGACCCTGTACGTGAGGTCCAGCCCTCCCTGCCACTGCTCGGGAGCGGCATCGCCGGTCATACGCGAGAGGATCTCCGCCGCAGCGTTGTACCCGAGCGGCAGAACCGGGATGGTGTGGAAGTCGACCTCGTCCGGGTCGAGCCGCTCCACCTGGACGACTCCGTCGAGCGGCAGCGCGGGGACGAACGGAGTCAGCGGATCACCCGTCCACGGCAGCGTCAACACCGAGCCCCGCTGGATGATGTCACCGTTGAGCATCGGACCATCGGGGTAGGCGTTGACCTCCTGCGCCGGGGCGTCGCTGAACATGATCACTCCGGCGGCGCCGCGCTCCTCGGCGAACTTGACCTTGTAGCCGCGGAAGTTGCCCCCGTAGCGCGCGATCACCACCTTGTCCTGAAGCGACACGCCCATTTCGTCGAGCGCCTCGTAGTCTTCGCGCGTACCGTAGTTCGCGTATACGACCTCGCCGGTGACATCGCCGCTTCCCGAGAACGCGTTCCAGCCGTTGAGCAGGTCCGGATGGCCGGAGAATCGATCTTCCGCGAGGGCAGGCTCGCGGTTGGAGAGCGGCATGGCGACGGGCGTGACGATATGAGCCTCGACGTCGTCGGTTAGCTGGGGCAGATAGACGTCGTAGGGATGCTCGCGGACGGTCAATCCGGCCGCCCTCATCACGCGCCCGAGATAATGGGCGACCTCTGCCTGCGCCGGCGACCCGGCCGGATGGGGACTCGCCGTGATGACCCTCAGGTGCTCGCGAAAAGAATCGGACGACGGCAGGTCGAGGAAGAGCGCCTCACAGTATGCCTGCCGGGCCGCGCTGGTGCTCCCGAACCCGACCGGCGCCTGCAACTCGATCGATTGCTGCGCCGGCGCCATCGCGACGGTCGACAGCGTGGCGGACAAGACGATGACGGAAGATCGGGCAAGAGCAAGCATGGAATTCCTGTGGACCGAGGGACGATCGCCGGAGGTCGAGGTTCTCGACAGCAGCCGAACGTAACAAGCGGTCCCGGGGGCGGCAACCTCGCCGAGACCTCGTCAAGGCCCCCGGACACGAGGCCGACTCCCGCCCTTGCCTGCACGTGCGGTCACCCTGAAGCTCGGCGCCAACGTCGGTCGGCGGCGACGCGGGTCAGCGGAGGGTGAACTTCTGCACCCGGCGCCCGGTCGAAGCCTCGCCGACATACAGGTTGCCCTGCGAGTCGATCCCCATGCCGTGCGGTCGGAGAAACTGGCCCACCTGCCGGCCGCCGCGGCCGAACTCGCCGACCACTTCCAGGCCCTCCCGGCGCACGATCCAGACCTTGTGGTTGGTGCCGTCGGCCAGGTACAGCCACTCCTGATTGTCATCCGGCGACAGGGCGATCACGAAGGCCGATCCGGAAGCCCGCGTCTCCGGCGCGATGATCTTCTCGGCAACGAACTCGCCGGATTGGCGGAATACCTGAATACGGTTGCCGCGGCGATCGGCAACGTAGATGAGCCCGTCGTTCGACCCCACCAGGCCGTGGACGGTCGAAAATTGCCGCGGCGGCTCGGCGTTCGGGTCGCGGTCACCGAAATCGTAGTCGTCGTCCGGCGTCTCCCCGTAGGCGCCCCAATGGCGCAAGTACGCGCCCGTGTCGCCGTCGTAGACCACCACGCGCCGGTTGCGGTAGCCGTCGGCAATGAACACCTCGTTCGTGCCGGGGTCGACCCAGATCCCCGCCGGGCCACCGAGGAGGCTCTCGTCGTTGCTGCCGCCGTTGTTGTCGTACTCGCCGATCGTCATCAGCAGCTGTCCGTCGCGGGTGAACTTCATCACGCGATGATGGCGGTACGTGCCGATCCAGACGTTGTCGGCGTGATCGACGAACAGCCCGTGGGAGTTGCGGGGGAACTCCGACACGTCCTGTGTCGCCGGGTCGCCCCACCCTTGCACCACGTTTCCTTCGGGGTCGAACTCGATCACCACGGGAGCGGGAACGCAGCAGGTGCCGATCGGCGGATCCTGGACCGCCGACGTTTCCTCGGGCGTCAGCGTCTCCGGCAAGTGGGTCACCCAGACGTGATCGTCGGCGTCCACGAAGACGGAGGTCACCGCGCCCATGATCCAGAGGTTCGGCATCTCGCGCGGCCAGGTGGGATCGACCTCGAACGTGGGCGTCGCGCCGGGCGCGCCCGCCCCGGCGCCACTCTCTGCCGCCGATTCATCCTCCGGTGTATCCGCCTCGCCCGCTGGCCCGGCGCCGGAGCCGCACGCGGCCACGCCGGCAGAGAACATGATCAGAACGGCGGCGATCACCCACTTTCGAAAGTCCGTCATGGTCACCATCTCCCCGGCTTTTTCGGTTTTCACGTGCGGAAGGAACCGGCGGGAATCTACGCGGTTCCGTCTGGGGAAACAACAACAGCACAATCGTCGATCCCGCCTTCCGACCCTCTACCGGGGCATGGACCTCATGCGCTACGATCACAACGAGAGGCGAACATACGCGCTCGCTCCGCGGACCCGGGGGTGGTCCCGCTTCGCCGCGCCTCGCCTCAGGTCGTCGTTGGGAGACCGTCGACCGCTGATGACCGGAGAGTCAGCGCCGGTTGTCGGAAAGGTGCGGCGATCCTCGTCTCCCGTCCCTGATGCCGGCAGCGACCCTCCGCTTCGTTCGACAGTCAGGGTGTCGTGTGCATCCGCGCGGGATCGTCGCCACCCTGAGGACCAGGGGGAGCCCCATGATTCGGGCCGCAAAAAGATTCATCGCCTCGCCGGCACATTCGTTTCCCGCCCTCGCCGCCGTGATCGGCGTTCTCGTCTCGGGCTACAGCACGTTCAACGGGATCTCGGAGATCTTTCCCGTCTTCGCCTACTCGGCACTGGCCGCGCTGGGCCTCGCCGTCATCATCCAGATGGGCATGGTGACCTCGGTGCTGGGCTACCGGGAGCAGGTCAAGTTCCGTCCCGCTTTCGGGTTCATCATCGCGTTCACCGTGCTGATGTCGAGCTTCACCTCCTACGTTTTCTATTTCCGCGGTTACAGCGAGGAGACGATCACCAACGCGCAGCGCACGGAACGCTGGGAGTCCTTGCGCTCGTACCTCGGCGACGTGCGCCTGCAGACCTCCGCGGCGCTGGGAACGACGCGCGAGGCATCGGCCGAGCTGATCAAGCGCATCGAGATCGAAGAGGGCTCCGGCGGTGGATTGAAGAACCTGTCCAACCCCTACCTGCAACAGCTCATCGGCGAGTCGGACGTCGACATCAACCTGAGCGAGGTTCGCGGCGGCCAGGGCGAGCGCTTCAAGTTTCTCTCGAGCGTGCTTCCCCGCATCGAGCAGACCGAGACGGAGTTGGAGGATTCGCTGGCGGAGATCGACGCGGCACTGGCGGTACTCACGGGCGTCGATCTCGGCGACAGCTCGCGCACGGCGCCGGCCGACGGCCCGACGGTCGCCGAGGACTCGCTGCCGGCATCCGACTCCTCCGGTGCTGGAACCGAGGCAGCACGATCCGCCCCGTTCCCGGTGGCTTCCGCCGAGCTCGACGACGCCGACCTCCGAGCCCTCTATGCCCGAGCGTCGGCCGCCGTCCCGATCGAGCGGATCCGCGAGGTGCGTGGCGCGTTCAGCCCCGTTTCGGTGCACCCGACGTTGCTCGATACCAGCCCCCTCGAGGAAGAGGAATACTGGCAGCGCGCCGTCAACGGCCTCCTGGTGGAGCGGGCACCCGCAGCCATCGTGTTTGCCGCCGTGGCGATGTTCATCGACCTGATGATCGTGTTCTTCGCCTTCATCGCGGGCGAGTCGGAGCGCGAGCCGGTCGGCCCGCGGTACTCGATGCGCCACTGGTTCGAGCTCGCCTACGGGGCGCGGACTCCGGAGGCGGCCGGACGCTGGTTGGCCGCGATGAACGGCGACACGTATCACAAGCACGGGTCCTTCCACGGAATCGATCTGGGAGCGTTGTCCGACCCTCGCGACCTCCAATGCCAAACGTTCCTGCGTCAGGACGGCTATCTGAACCAGCTCGCCCTCGAGCACGGGCGGGCGCCGTGGGTACTCCTCGACTCCGGCTACTGGGAGCTGGTCGACTACGTCAAGGCCACCGGAACGATCGAGGCTTCCGCCGAGGACGCCGTCGACACGCCGCAGGACCCGAGCTTCGTCGCAACGCCCCAGGAGCTTGCCGGCGCCGGTGAAGCACCAACCGCGGGCTGAACGGGTCCGTCAGACCCGCAGGAACGTCTTCTTCCGGTAGAGGAAATACAAGAAGGACCACTCGATCAGGATGAAACCGATCCACCACAGTAGTCGCGCCCCCGGACCGCTGAGCGGCGAGAGCAACCCCTCGAAGAAGAAGTCGGTCGTGTAGGCGAAGTCGATGGCCCGTCCCGCCATGTAGATCAGGATCGAGTTCATCCCGATGACGACGAAGAAAAACGCCCACCGAGTGTGTCCGCGAACGTCGATGACGAAATAGAAGAGAGCCAGCAGCAGCAGGCTCCAGCCGCCGGCGAAGAGAACGAACGAGCTCGACCAGAGGTTCTTGTTGATCGGAAAAAGAAATCCCCACAGGTAGCCCGATACGAGACACGCGCCTCCTCCGGCAGCAAGCAGCAAGGCCTTCCGCTCCCGGCTGACCGCGACGAGATCGCCCCGGAGCAGCGTCCCGGCGAAAACCCCCAGAAGGGCGGTCGAGATGGCGGGAATCGTGGACAGGAGACCCTCCGGGTCGTGCACAACGCGGTGCAGCCGACCCGGGATCAAAGATCGGTCGATGTAGCCCGCCAGGCTCCCCTCCTGCGTGAGCTGCCCGGCCCCGAAGCCGGGCACGGGAATGAGCGTCATCGCCGCCCAGTATCCAAGGAGCAGCCCGGCGAACCAGGCGATCTGTCCCCGCAGCTTCGTGTTCAGCACAATCAGCGCGGCAAACATGTACGCCAGGCCGATCCGCCCCAGAACGCTCGGGAAGCGCGTCTCCGCCAGCGTCGTGCGAAGAATCCCGTTGTTGTAGATGACGCCGAGCGCGACGAGGAGCAAGCCGCGGCGGACGACGTGAAGCATGAGCTTGCGCTTGTCCTCTCCCCTTTCGACCCGGCGGGACAGGGAGAAGGGCATGGCGACGCCGGCGATGAACAAAAACAGCGGGAAGATCATGTCGTAGAAGACGAACCCGTCCCACTCGACGTGCCGTAGTTGCGCCGATGCCCAGATGGCGACGGCCCATCCCGTCAGGTCGGCCAAGGTGTGGACGATTCCCTCGCCGCCGATGATCCAGAACATGTCGAAGCCACGCAGCGCGTCCAGTGAAACGAGGCGGCGGGATTCGCTCAAATCGACATTCCTCCACGGGTCGGGCGCATACGAGGGCGCGATTCTACGCCCCAGCCGGTGCGCTCACCAGAGAGCACCCCGGTCACGCGCACGGGAGCAGCGGGCCGGAGCGGTTCGCCCGAGTTGCAGCGCGGAGCGTGTCGCGGGAGTCTTTGCCGCCATGGGCGGATCCGAGGCGACAACCCGAGGCGTGATCGTTCAGGTCGAGTCCGAGCTCGACCCCGGACGCTCGGCGCCCCAGCACGGCCACTGGTTCTTCCTCTACACCGTCACCATCACCAACCGTGGCGAGGAGACCGTGCAGCTGCTGAGGCGCCACTGGGTGATCACCGACGGCGACGGGGAGGTCGAGGAGGTGGAGGGCCCGGGCGTCGTCGGCGAGCAACCGGTGCTCACTCCGGGCCAGTCGTTCCAGTACACCTCCGGGTGCCCGCTGCCGACCGCCTTCGGTTTCATGCGCGGCACCTACCAGATGGCCACGATAAGCGGGGATCGCTTCGAAGCCGAGGTGGCCGACTTCGAGCTCAGCGAGCCGTACTCGATCAACTGAGCGTGGTCGCCTACTGGGCAAGCAGACGGATGAGCCGCGATACCCGATACGCCGCGACCGCATCGGGAGCGACATACTCGAACACGCGGGCGCCGACACGCTCGATTCCCGGAACGAACATCACCTGATCGACCTGGCCGGCGTCAGACACCTCGACGCGCAGGGTGACGGGGGCATCGAAGGAGAGCGGCCCGATACGGTCGCGACGGTCGAGGGCCGCCCGGACACGCTCGACGATGCGCTCTACGGCCATCGGATGGATGAATCATGCGCGCGGCCGTCCTGCCGATCGCCTCCTTGACGACGACTCCCACCGAGCCCCGTTCACCGGATGGCGAACAGGTGCTGCGCCCCGCGGATGTAGATCGTGCCGTCGGCAAGAGCCAACGAAGCGTACACCGGCTCGTCGATCGAGTTCGTACGTACGATCTCGTGCACCGGCCCGGCCTGCAGCACGAACGTGTCGCCGTCTTCGCTGGTCATCAGGATCTTGTCGTCGAAGGCGACGGGCGAGGCGGTGAAGGTTGCCGGCACGGGCACGCGGCCGCCCTCGTAGACCAGCTCCCCCGACCCGGCGTCGAGCGCCGTGACAATGCCTCGATCGGTCATCAAGTAGAGATGCTCGCCCAGCAGGATCGGCGATGGAACGTAGGCGGTTCCCTTGTCGTACCGCCAGGCGATGCGATCGTCTCCCCGATCGGCCCGGAGTCGGATGGCCAGCGCCACCTTCCGCTGGCTGCCCGCGGTGGCGAACGCCAGGCCGCCCCCGGACACGATGCTGGGTATCGGGTGGCTGCGGGTGCCCTCGGTTCGCCACAGCTCCGCTCCCGTCAGCGGATCGTAAGCGATGACGGCCTCGGCGCCCGATGCGAGCAAAACGTCCCGCTCACCGTCGTGAACGATGAGCGGCGTCGCCCAGCTGCGGCGGTTCGTACGCTCGGTCTTCCAGACGACCCGCCCGGTGGTGCGGTCGAGCCCGGCAACGAACGAATTGGCGCCCATCTCCTGGTCGCCCTGCAGGATCAGCAGGTCGCCGTAGAGAATCGGCGAGGTCCCCGGCCCGAGCCCGGCCTTCGCCATGCCGCCGAACGAAGCGCTCCAGAGGGGCTCCCCGTCCATGTCGAAGGCGAACAAGCCCTCGGACTCGAACGACGCGTACACGCCCTCCCCGTCGGTCACGACGGTCGCCGACGCGTACGTGTTCTTCCGGTGCCGGTTGTCGTGCACCGGCCCGTCGTGCACCGTGCGCTGCCAGAGGATCGCGCCGTCGGTCGCGTCGACGGCAAGCACGCGGAGCTCCTGGGCGAAATCGACGCCGACGCTGTCGGGGTGCAGGTATCCGGGCTGCAGGTCGAAACCGAGATGATCGGGTGCCAGCCGGCCCGGAAAATGCTCGCCCTCCAAGGACGTCGTCAGGAAGACACGGTTGCCCCAGACCACCGGCGACGAGTGGCCGCTACCCGGTATCGCCGTCTTCCAGGCCACGTTCTCGGTAGCCGACCACGCCTCGGGATAGGCGCCAGACGCGACGGCGAGCCCACCCGGACCGCGCCACTGCGGCCAGTTATCCGTGGCAGACGCAGTTCCGGGAGCCGGGGCCGAGCCCGGACTCCCGGCGATCGCCAGCGCTACCAACGCCATCAGGAATCGAACCATGAAGGCAGAGACTACCGGAGCTCACGTCGGCGCGGTAGCACTCGGCCGCTCGGCCGCGGACGGCGAGTGTTCACTATGTAGCCGCGCAAGCGGGCCCTGCGCCACCCTCCGTGCCCCCGCGAAGAACCGCCGGGACCTGTTGTATGATGCCGGGCGTCTCCGTCTTCTCTCATCGCGACGAATGGAGCAACCCTATGCGCCGCTTCTTGCCGACGGCCCGATCGGTTTCCGTCCTGGCTCTCGCCCTCCTCTTCGTTCCCGCGGCGCTGGCCGCACAGCAGGGGCAGGAAGCCCCGGCAGAGCCGGAAGACCCCCGCCTCGCCCTGCTCGCCACCGAGGCGTACGTAACCCCGCCGCCCGAGATCCTCGATGCGGTCATGGCGACGCAGAACCAACCGCTGCGTCTCGCCAGCCCCGACCCGAGCGCCGGGATGTTCCTGCGCGCGGTCAGCGACGGGTTCCCGACCCTGGCGAGCTTCGCCAAGCCGAGCTACGACCTCGGCCAGTTCATGATCGATCCGGCGGCAAACCGAAACCGCCGTATGTCGACGCGCGCCAGCGCCGGGCTCGAAATCTACGGCGCCGACGGCAACCTCGTCTCGACGATCCAGGTACCCGACGGGGCGCGGGTCACCGGGCAGCAGTGGTCCCCGGACGGCTCTCACGTCGCCTTCTTCGCGCATTTCGACGACGCCAGCCACATCTACGTGGCGGATCCCCGCTCCGGGAGCTCGCGGCGCATCACGGAGACGCCGGTCCTGGCCACCTGGGTGACCGCGTTCGACTGGACCGAGGACAACCACATCGTCACCGTGTTGGTGCCGGACAATCGCGGCCCCGCCCCGGCTGCCCCGGCGATCCCGGAGACGCCGCAAGTCCGTCTGACCACGCCGGACCGCAACCGGCTGCGCACCTACTTCGACCTGCTTGAGAGTCCCTACGAGAAGCGCCTGGTCACCTACTACTCCACCGGACAGCTCGCCCGCATCGACGCGGCGTCCGGGGATACCGAAATGATCGGCGCGCCGGCGATGATCCGGTCGATCGACGCGTCCCCGGACGGTTCGTTCTTCCGCGTCACCACGATGAAGGACGACCTGTCCTACATCGTGCCGGTGAGCAGCGCCGGTCGCACCGACGAGATCTGGAATGACGCCGGCGAAGCCCTCGCCGAGATCGACGACTCCGACGTCAACGAGCAGGTCGTGGACGACAACGCCCGCGGCGGTGGCCGGGGCGGTCGCGGTGGTAACGGCGGCAACGGCGACGACAAGCGCGGTCTGCGGTGGCGCACCGACGGGCAGCCCGGGATGGTCTACCTGCACCGGGAGCCGCGGCCGGATCGCGGCGACGACGGCCAGGACGCCACGGATGAGCAGGAGGCCGAGACGGAAGAGGAGCCCGAGCCACGCAAGGACCGCGTCATGTTCTGGCTACCGCCCTTCGGCGAGGACGACACCGAGCTCATCTACGAGACCGAAGATCAGATCAACAGCGTCAGCTTCGACGACTCGGGCAGGCTCATGTTCCTGACCCGGCGCGACGGCAGCGACGAGACCGTACATGCCGTGTCGCTCGACGACCCGAGCCAGGAGTACCTGATCTACGAGGAGGACACCGACGACCGCACCGGCGACATGGGATCGCTGGTCAGCGGCCCGCGTGCCGGGACCGTGCGGACCTCGCCCGACGGGCAGTCCGTCTACCTCTCCGGAACGCAGTACTTCGAAGACCCGACGGTCGATGCGCCGCGCCCGTTTGTCGACCGGGTGGAGATTCGCACCGGCGACAAGCAGCGCATCTTCGAGAGCTCGGCGGACATGTACGAGACCTTCGGAACGGCGCTGAACGAAGACTTCTCGGAGATCATCATCTCGCGGGAGTCTTCGACCACCGTGCCCAACCAGTGGCGCGTCAACCTGAGCACCGGCGCCGAGACTCAGGTCACGTTCAACGAAGATCGCCATCCGGACATCACCGCGGCGCGGCGCGAGCGGTTCACCATCACCCGCGCCGACGGGTTCGAGTCGCTCGTCACCGTGACCCTGCCGCCCGGCTACCGCGAGGGCATGCGCCTGCCGGCAATGTTCTGGTTCTACCCGCGTGAGTACACCGACCAGGAGGGGTATGACGAACGTCTCGAGACGTTCAACCGGAACCGCTTCCCGAACGTCGGCGCCCGGTCGATGAGCATGCTGACCAAGCTCGGCTACGCGTTGGTCGAACCGGACGTACCGATCGTCGGGCCACAGGGCCAGCGCAACGACGAGTACCCGCACGACCTGCGCAATACACTGGCCGCCGTCATCGACGAGATCGACGCGCGCGGCTGGGTGGATCGCAGCCGGTTGGGGATCGGTGGCCACAGCTACGGCGCTTTCGGTACCGCCAATGCGATGATCCAGACGCCCTTCTTCAAGGCCGGCATCGCCGGGGACGGTAACTACAACCGGTCGTTGACACCGGCCGGCTTCCAAAGCGAGCGGCGCATGCTGTGGGAGGCGCAGGACCTCTACATCGAGATGTCGCCGTTCTTCCAGGCCGACCGCTTGTCGGGCAGTCTGCTCATGTACCACGGCATGGACGACCACAACGTGGGAACCCATCCGATCCACTCGCTGCGCCTGTTCCACGCCCTCGAAGTGCTGGGCAAGACGGCGGCGATGTACAACTACCCGTTCGAGGACCATGGCCCGGCGACGCTGGAGACGACCCTGGACCTGTGGGCCCGGTGGATCGCCTGGCTGGACCTCTATGTAATGAACCCCGAGGGTCACGAGGTATCGACCAACAACGACGGCTCGGGATCGCAGCGCTCGCAGCGCTGAGCTCCCGCTCGGAATCGAATGTAGCCGCGAGAGGCGTCCGCGCGAGGATGCGCGGGCGCCTCTTCCTTGCCTGCGCGGTGGGCGGGATCTCCGCCATCGCTCCGCCCACCCCCGCCTCCGTCCTCTCCCCCACCTCCGCCCTTCCACCAGCCCTCGCCACCATCTCCGCTCTCGCCCCCGCCGGAACACCCGGCCCCGCCGCCGCGGGTACGGAGGAAAGCGGAATCGAGAGCTCACAGGGTCCGGCTCGCCCCAACTTCCTCTTCGTCATCGCCGACGATCTGAACACCCGCATCGGCCCCTACGCCGACCCGCAGCACCGGATGCATACGCCGAACCTCGATCGCCTTGCCGCCGAGGGCGTGACGTTCAACCGCGCGTACGCGCAGTTTCCCGTCTGCGGACCCTCGCGCGCGTCCTTGATGAGCGGCCTGTATCCCGAAACGACCGCCGTGACCGGCAACGCCTTCGCCACCTCGAACCACCGCATCGGCAACCCCGACCTTGCCGAGCACCCGACCTTGGCGGGATTCCTGCGCCAGCGCGGCTACTACACCGCCCGGGTTTCGAAGATCTTCCACGTGGGGGTTCCCGGGGGTATCGAACGCGGCGAGGTCGGCTCCGACGACCCGGACTCCTGGGACTTCGCCGTCGACATCATGGCGCCGGAGACCCTCACCCCGGGAACCCTGGAGAAGCTCTCCCGTGGCGACCACTACGGCTCGAACTTCTCCCGCATGATTCTTCCCGACGGACAGGAGGCGACCCAGGCCGACGTCCTCGCCGCCGACCAGGCGATCGCGATCCTGCAAACCCGGGTCGGCTCGCCGCCGCCCGGAGCCACCAACCGAACGCGACTCGAACGGGACGCGCCGTTCTTCCTGGCGGTCGGCTTCGTCCGCCCCCACGTCCCGCTCATCGCCCCGGAGCGCCACTTCGAGCGCTACCCGGCCGCGGGCATCGAGCTGCCGACGGTTCCGGCCGGCGACCTCGACGACGTACCCGCGGAGGCGACCCGCAACCGCAACGCCAATCGATTTCGCATGAGCCCCGCCGAGCAACGGCAGGCGATCGCCGCCTATCACGCCAGCGTCAGCTTCATGGACGAGCAGCTCGGCCGCCTCCTGGACGCCCTCGACCGGCTCGAGCTACGCGACGACACGGTCGTCGTCTTCACGTCGGATCACGGCTTCAACCTCGGGGAGCACACGAGCTGGCAGAAATCGAGCCTGTGGGAAGACAGCGTCCGCGTCCCGTTGATCATCGCGACGCCGGGTGCGGTCGGCGCCGGCGCTCGAACCGACGCGATCGTGGAGCTGGTCGACCTGTACCCGACCTTCGCCGACCTCGCCGGGCTCGGTGATCAGGCGCCCTCGATCCTGCAGGGTGGAAGCCTCGCCCCGCTGCTGTCATCCCCCTCCGATGTCGATGCCGAAGCGACGGCGTACACGATCACCGGAGCCGGTGGCGCTTCTCTGCGCACGGACCGGTGGCGATACAACCGCTGGGGAGAGGACGCCACCGGGGCGAACGAAGAGCTCTACGATCATGTGAACGACCCCGCGGAGCTGCGCAACCTGGCGCGCGATCCCGAATCCCGCTCGCTCCTGGATGTCATGCGCGAGCGCTTCGAGGAAGCGCGACAGCGCGCCCGTCAGGGAACCGCTGCCGACCCGATCCAGGCCCGGTCCCGCGCGCGGTAGATCCGATTCCTCTCCACGCGATGCGAAGCGATGACACCAGGCGCGATCGAACATCGCGCGATGTTCGCCGGGTCTCTGATGACGTGCGCCGACCCTTGAACCAAACCGTCGGGAGCGGCTCGACCCGTTGATTCACCCCCGATATCCCGCGTACGCTGCGGGGGCCCCTTCAGACCAGGAGACGGAGCCTCCATGCGAACTCCTCGGAAGACAAGGTCAGGACGCTGGATCGCGATCACGCTGCTGTCGGGACTCCTCGCCGCACCCGCTTCGATCAGCCCAGCGGTTGCGTCCGCCCCCATGCCCTCGCCCGGTCCGCAGCAGCCCACCGACATAAACGATATCTGGCTCTATGACCGGGCGGACGAATCCCTCAGCCGGTTGACGGTTGCCACGGGCCGCGGGCGCGAAAGCACTGCGGCAGCCATGAGCGCGGACGGCAACAGGATCGTCTTCCACAGCGACGACGACCTACAGGGTGACGGAGTACCCGACGGTACGGACGAGATTTGGCTGTACGAAGTAAGCGAGGGAAAATTGACCCGCGTGACCAGCGCCTCGGACCCGTCCCGAGACAGCCGGAATCCTGCGATCAACGCCGACGGGACGAGGATCGTGTTCGAGAGCGATTCCGACTTCCTCGATGAAGGGCTCCCGAGCGGGCAGCGCGAGATCTGGCTGTACACGGTGGGAACGGGCGAGATGCGCAGGCTCACCCACGCAACCGCCCCGGGTACCGGTAGCGCGACTCCCGACATCAGCGCAGACGGTGGCACCGTGGCGTTCTCCAGCAGCGCGATCTTCGGCGGCGAGGGCGGGTCCGAGGACATCTGGTTGGCCGATGTCGACAGCGGCGAGCTGGCCCGCGTCACCTACGGTCGCGGCCGGGGCAGGAGCCTCAGCCCGGATCTGAACGCCGACGGCACCTGGCTCGCGTTCGAGAGCGACGCCGACCTGCTCGATCAGGGCCTACCTCGCGGGCAGCGCGAGATCTGGCGCTACGGCGTCGCCGGCCGCTCGCTCGAGCGCCTCACCGACGGGCGCGACCCTTCGCGCGCCAGCGAGCAGCCGAGTATCAGCGCGGACGGCAACCGGATCGCCTTCTACAGCGACGCCGACCTCCTGGGCGAGGGTCGTCCCGACTCGGTGGATGAAGTCTGGTTGTACGACGTGGGCACCTCATCTCTCCGGCGCGTCACCTCGATCTGGGTTCCGGAACGTGACGCAGGAAGCAACGCAGTGACCCACCCCGACGCCGCCAACGTGTCTATCACGGCGGACGGCAACGCCATCCTCTTCGCCAGCGACGCGGACCTCCTGGGCGAGGGGCTCGCCCCGGGACACCCGCACGCCTGGATCTACGACCTGCAAACCGACACGCTGCATCGCATCGACACCAGCACCGGATCGGGTTCCGGCATCGCCGTGAACGCGGACGCGTCGAGGCTCGCTCTGTACCGGACGCCTTTCGATGTCATGAGATTGATGCGCGTCAGCGCCGCCTCCGCTCCCCCACCCCCGGAAACGCTCACCGCGGCGGCTATCTCCGCGGACCTCGACGCCTTGCGGGTCGAGCTCGAGGGCCGCTGGGCGTACTTGCGGGCCAACGACGTCGACTACGTTGCGGCGATCGAAGAGATCCGCGCTCGTTCGGCCGCGGGGATGGACTACGACGCCTACGGCATCGAGATCCAGAAGCTGATCTCCCGGTTCATCGATGGGCACTCGGGCGTCGGCGGCTTTCGCTATCCGCCGGGCGGCCTGCCGTTTCTCATCGAGGCCGCGGGCGACCGCTACGTCGGATTTCATGCCGATCGGAGTGGCTTCCTGATGCCCGGCTTCCCCTTCGTGCGCACCATCGACGGTGTCGAGGTAGACGGGTGGATCGAGGCAGCGAGGCCTTTCAATCCACAGGGATCGAAGCAGTACGTGGTTCGGCGGGGGCTGCGGCAATTGAGTGCATTGCAGTTCCTGCGCGGCGAGTTGAGCTTGCCGCTGGCGGAAACCGTTCGCGTGGAGCTGGCCTCGGCGGACGGCACCCGCCGGACGGAGGTCCATCTGCCCGCCGGCGAACGATCACCATCCGGCTCGACGTGGCCACGTCACGCGAGCGGGTTTGTCGACGGAGATGTCGGCTACATCCGCATCGCGTCGATGACACCCGAAGCGGCAACCGATATCGACGCCTGGATGGCGCGCTTCCAGGATACGCGCGGCCTCGTCGTCGACGTCCGGGGCAATGGCGGCGGACTCCGTCATCCACTCCGAGCGCTCTATCCCTACCTCGTCGACGACAGCGCGCAGCCCCGCATCGCCAACGTCGCGAAGTATCGCCTGCATCCAGACAACGCCGAGGACCACCTCGGCGGCAGCCGTTTCCTGTACCGCGAGACGTGGGCGGGCTGGACCCCTGCGGAGCGCCAGGCGATCGAGCAGTTCAAGGAGACATTCACCGCGGAATGGCAGCCTCCGGAAGAGGAGTTCAGCGAGTGGCACTATCTCGTGCTCGCTCGCCACAACAACCCGAACGCCTACGTCTACGGCAAGCCGGTGATCGTCTTGATGGACGAGAAGTGCTTCTCCGCAACGGACATCTTCCTCGCCGGACTGAAGGGTGTCCCGTCCGTGACGCTTCTCGGTACCCCCAGCGGCGGCGGCAGCGCCCGCTCGGTCGGAACCAGGCTGCCCGAATCGGGACTGTCGCTCCGTCTGGCATCGATGGCCTCTTTTCAGCCCAATGGGCTTCTGTACGACGGCAACGGCGTTCACCCCGACATCGTCGTCGAGCCAACCCCCGACTACTTCCTGCGGGGCGGAGCGGACAACGTCCTCGAGGCGGCGTTGGATCTGCTGCGTCAACGACCCTAGGAGTGTGTCCGAGCAACGGAGACACCCCCACAGAGCAGGTCGCAGGCGGTGATTCCCCGCCGCGGCGGCTCCGCCGGGCTCAGCGGAGCAAGCGCGTATCGGTATGCGTCAGGCTCCAGGTGTACCAGAAGGTATCGAAGCCGTTCAGCCGTGGTACCGGGCCGGCCCCCCCGAAGTAGTAGCCGGCGCGACGCAGGAGGGAGCCACCGTAGAAGTCGCGCCGCTCCGGATCGAAAACGGCTCCGGTTTCACGCTCCACCCATTCGCCGTCCCGCTGCTCGAAACCGGCCTCGGAGACGAACGCCGCGCTTCCCCGATACATCTCGTCTCCGGTCCGCCGATAGACATAGATGTGTGTGCCGTCTTCGAGCTCGAAGGCCTTGCCGCCGGCAACACGACCGAGATCGACGGCATACGCCGTGCCATCGTGCAGAAACGCGTGTACCTGAGCTTTGGTCTCGAGTCGCGTGTCGGTGGCCTCGGTTCCCCGATACCCCTCGGCTGCGGCGAAGTAGGCGCCATAGGCGTCACCTCCGGGGTCCTGCACCAGGACCACGCCACCATCGGGGCCACGGCGCCGGACTGAAAGGACCAGCGTCTCGGGGTGCTCCGCCACCCACTCGGCCCAGGTGGTCTTCTCGCCGACGGGGAGCTCGACGAGGTCGGTGCCGGCCAGGGGGCCCGCCTCGGCCTCACCGCTCATGATCGACCAGTAGGTGTCGGTTTGCTTGTCCTGCATCACGAGCGAGGCGTTCATCAGCCCGCCGGACGGCTCGAAGTTGAGCGTCTCGCCAGCGTAGTTACGGTCGTACACGACGGCCGCATTGGCGAGCGGTCACCAGACGGCGGCGAAGTCGGTCTCGCCGATCGTGTCGTTGACGACCTCGTGGCTGTTGAGCAGCTCGAGGCTGTAGGCGCGCGCCTGATCGTCGATGATCACGCCCAGGACCCACGCATCCTCGCGGATCCGGGCCTCGCCCGCCGGCACGTAGACGGGATCGTCGATCGCCGGGATCCCGCCGCGCGGGAGGATCTGCACGTATCCATCCGGCTGGCCGCTTTGTTGCGCCACTGCGAGGGCCTTGTCCGCCGTGCCGGCCGAGGCACCGGCACAGAGCAGCGTCGCCATACAGGCTGAAGCGATTCGTCGATGCATTTCTTTGCCTCCGGTCGTGCTCGCGGCGAGGTCCCCGCGAGCGGTCGGCAAACAGCCAGCGCTATTCTCTACCCGTTCGACGGGCAGCGGTGGCCGCACCGCCTCGATGTGTGCGCGCGATTACGGCCGTTCAACGGCGGGCGCCCGCTCCTCGTGAACCCGGGAGGTCGGCCTACCGGCTCAACCGGTCCAGCGCCGCCTGGGCATCCGCTCGCCCCCGATCTGCGCTCTCGGCATACCAGCGCCGGGCCTGCTCGAGGTCGAGCTCAACGCCTTCACCGTGCTCGTACATCTCGCCGAGCCAGAACATCGGAAGGGCGTCGCCCTGCTCGGCCGCCCGGTGGTACCAGAAGGCCGCCACCTTGGAGTCCCGCGGCATGCCGTCCCCCTCCCGGTAGGCGTTGCCCAGATTGTGGGCGGCGAGGGCATTGTCCAGGTTGGCAGCGCGGAAATACCAGCGGAATGCCGCCTCTTGATCGCTCTCGACACCGAGCCCCTCGGCGTAGGCCGTACCCATCAGGAACGCCGCCTCGGCGACGTTGTGCTCCGCCAGGCGCCGCACCTCGTCGATCACCGTCGCGGCGATCTCGCGCGCCCGCCGCCGGTCGCGATCGAACTCCATGCGGCCCTCGGAATAGCAGCGTGCCAACCACATCATCGACAGCGGATCTTCGTCGGCGGCGGCAGCGAGCAACAACTCGTGGGCGCGGGTGTCGTCCACGGATCCGCCGCTACCGATGTAGAAGCCAATCGACTCGACCAGGAGCGGATCTACGGGACCGGATTGGCCCGTTGCCGACGCTGCGCCGGAACCGGCGGCGATCATGACCGTGAGTAGCGCTGCGCGCGTGATGCTCATCGGGACTCCGTAGTCGACGGGAACACGTATGTGCGAACGCTACTCCTGCGCGGGCGGCCCGGCCAGGGGCCGGACGTCACGTTGCTGACAGTCCGCGGTACGCGGGGCGATTCAGCGCCGCAGCCGCCCTCCGGCGGCGCTGCCGCGATCGCACCACCGATTCGGATCCGCCTATCCCACGTGCTGGTCGATCAAGATCGGGTTGCCATCCGGGTCGACCACAACGAGGCTCGCCGGGCCGCTGCTGGCCTCGTCGGCTTCCGACTGCAGCTCGAGACCCGCATCCTTCAGCGTTCGCTGAATCTCGCGAACGTCGGTGAACTCCTCGAGCGGCTCCGCCTGGCTCGTCCATCCGGGATTGAAGGTCAGGATGTTCTGCTCGAACATGCCGTGGAAGAGGCCGACCGTCGTGTCGCCGTTGCGGAGGACCAGCCAGTTTTGTGCTGCGTCCCCGCCGGTCACTCCGAAGCCCAGCTTCTCGTAGAATGCCCGCGATGCGGCAAGGTCCTTGACGGTGAGGCTGATCGAGAATGCGCCCAGGTTCATCGGCCCGCTCCTGTCGAGATCTCGGTTCTTGCGGCGATCATCGCCGCGTGCTTGACACCATACCAACCGGCAACCGGAGGCGAGCGTGGCATCTGATCTGGACTTCGTCGAGTACGTCGTCGACCAGTGCGACGAAGATTGTGCCGTCACCTACAAGCGGATGTTCGGCGAGTTCGGCCTCTACAGCGACGGCAAATTCATCGGCGTGATCTGCGACAACCGGCTGTTCCTGAAACCCACCGCCGGCGGACGCGCCCACATGACGGAGGTAGTCGAGGCACCGCCCTACCCTGGCGCCAAGCCGAGCCTGCTGATCGAAGACCAAGTCGAAGACCGGGCGTGGCTCAGCGAGATGGTGCGGATCACGGCGCGCGAGCTTCCGACCACGAAGCGGAACAAGAGCAAGGCGCGCCGCAAGAAGCGATAGCTCCGCGGCCAGGTCGCCGGAGAGCTTCATCCGTGCGGCCTGCTCGTCTATTCTCTAGAGTCCCTCCTCGGACCGACTGCGACCCATGGATCCCGCCCGCTGGAAGCAGCTTCGCGAGCTGTACGATCAGGTCGTCGATACACCGCCCGCCGACCGGGAGGCGGTGATCCGCCGGGTCTGTCGCGGCGACGAGGACCTTGCCGCCGACCTTCGCACCCTCTTCGAGCCCGGTGGGGAGGCTGAAGCGCTGTTCGACGGCATCATTTCCGACGCCGCCGCGACGCTGCTGGAGCCGAGCCTCGACGGCGCCCGTATCGGCCCCTACGAGATCGTCTCGGAGCTCGGCGAGGGAGGAATGGGCGCCGTCTACCTGGCCGACCGCGTCGACGGGCAGTTCGAGCAGCGGGTGGCGCTCAAGATCATCAAGCCGGGCATGAACACCGAGCTGTTCTTGCAGCGCTTCCGGGCGGAGCGGCAGATCCTCGCGCGGCTGCAACATCCCAACATCGCGCGGCTGCTCGACGGCGGTGTCGACGACGAGGGGCGCCCGTACTTCGCCCTCGAGTACGTCGAAGGAAAGCCCATCGACCGATACTGCGACGACCATGGGCTGGGCTTCGAGCAGCGACTACGCCTGTTCGAGGACGTGTGCCGGGCGGTTTCCTACGCCCACGCGAACCTCGTCGTTCACCGCGACATCAAGCCGGCCCATATCCTCGTGGACGAGGATGGCCACGTGCGCCTGCTGGATTTCGGCATCGCCAAGGTCATCGAGGACGAGCCCACGGAGCCCGGCCTGACGCAGATCGGCGTCCGGGCCATGACGCCGGAGTACGCCTCACCGGAACAAGTGCGCGGCGAGGCAATCGGTACGGCGACTGACGTCTATTCCCTCGGGATCGTGCTCTACGAGCTGCTCACCGGCGTCCGGCCGTACGATTTCGAACGCTTCACGCCGGCTGAGATCGAGCGCGTCGTGTGCGAGACCGACCCGCCGCGACCGAGCAGCAGGGTTGGAAGCGTCCGCTCGGCGAGCGTCGATACCGTCCCTCCGCGTCTCCGGCCCGGCGGCTCACGCGAGAAATCGCCGAGCGGCGGATCCCTCTGGCGCCGACGGCTACGCGGGGACGTGGACGTGATCTGTCTCAAGGCCCTGCAAAAAGAACCCGCCCGCCGCTACTCGTCGGTCGAAGCGCTGCACGAGGATATTCGGCGCAATCTCGCCGGCCTCCCCGTGCTGGCGCGGCCCGACTCTCTTTCCTACCGCACCGGAAAGTTCGCCGCTCGCAACAAGGGCTGGCTGTCGGTCGCCGCGGTCGTGATCGCCGGCTTCATGGCTTTCGGCGCCTATCACTTCGCCCGCCTCGCCGACGAGCGCGACCGGGCCCGCGTCGAGGCGGACAAAGCAGAACAGGTGGCGTCGTTCCTGCGCGAGCTGTTCGAAGTATCGGACCCGTCCGCGTCGCGGGGCGAGACGATCACCGCCCTCGAGTTGCTGGACCAGGGAGCGGCCCGCGTCGAGCGCACGCTGGCCCAGCAGCCCGAAGTTCGTGCCTCGATGATGCGCCTGATCGGCGACGTGTACCGAACGCTCGGGCTCTTCTCCCAGGCCAGGCCCCTGCTCGAACAAGCGCTCGCCGACCACCGCAGCGTCTTCGGCACACAGAACCTGGAGGTCGCCGAAACCGAGATCACGCTCGGCACGCTGCTGCAGGACATGGGCGAGCTCGGCGGCGCCGAGTCCCTGATGCGCCGCGGCCTCGAGACGCGTCGCCGGTTGCTGGGGGAGGAAGACCCTCTGGTGATCGAGGCCCTTTCGCTCCTCGCCTTCCTCCTCGAGACCCGCGGCGATACGGTCGCGGCGGAAGAGATGGCTCGCCGGGTGCTGGCGCTGACGCGGTCCTCTTTGCCGGCCAACGATCCCCGTGTCGCCGAAGCGACGGCGGAGCTCGGCGGCATGCTGCGCCGCGAAGGGCGGCTCGACGAGGCCGAGCCCTTGTTGCGCCAGGCGCTCGAAGCCCAACGCGCGCTCGGAACCGACTACGACCTGGCCGTCGCCAGCACGGCGCGCAACCTGGCGTCACTGCTGCGCGACCGGCGCACTCCCGAGGCGAGCGAAGAGGCGGAGGTCCTGTACGAAGAGGCCATCGCCATTCGGCGCCGAATCCTCGGCGAGGTCCACCCCGAGGTGGCCGTGGCGATCAACAGCTACGCGATGCTGCTTGACCGGGAGGGCGACATCGACGGAGCCATCGGCGAGTACCGCGCGCTCCTCGGGATTCTGGAGCAGATCTACGACGGTCCGCACCCGAGCGTCGCTGCCATCTACAGCAACTTGGCGGCGGCTCTGCGCGCTCGTGGAGAGCACGACGAGTCGGCGCTCATGTATTCGCTCTCGATCCGGATGGTCGACCAGGTGATGGCGGAGGATCACCCCGACCGCGCCTACGCCCGCGTTGGCCTGGGTGCTCTGTACGTCGAGCAGGGTCGTTTCGACGAAGCCGAGGACCTGTTGCGCCAGGCTCTCGCGATCCGCCGTGCCGGCTTGCCGGAGGGGCACCGCTACATCGGCGACGCCCTGCTCGAGCTCGGCGACTGCCTGATGCGGCAGGAGCGGTTCACCGAGGCCGAGACGCTGCTGCTCGAAGCGCGTGACCTGTATCGTGCCGGCCTGGGGGACGACGATAACCGCACCCGCCGCGCCGGTCGCCGCCTCGACTCCCTTTACGCCGCGTGGGGAAGATAAAGCACGAGCCTCGGGTGGCGAGCCCCGAGAAACAGGCGAAATGAAGATCCACAGCCTCGAAACGAAAATCCGCCGCGCCGAGAGCGTTCTGATCGTGTTGTCCATAGCGGCCATCGCCGCCGCCGACTATGCCGTCGGCCCGCGGATCTCGCTGGGCCCGCTGTACCTGATCCCGCTTTGCTACGCCGCCCTGTCGCAGTCACGCGTCGTGACGGCCGCGGTTTTCGTCGGCTGCCTGATCCTGCGCCAGCTCTTCGGCCCGCTCGGTGAATCATCGGATCCCTGGTTGTTCTTCTTCCGCGACGTACTCATCGCGGCGGGCTTCGTCACAGTGGCCGTCTACCTCGGCCGCCTGGGCCGGCAACGTCACGAGTTCTTCGAGCTCGCGCGCCGGCAGCGCGACGCGTTCACCGCCGAGGTCCAGCTTGCCGCACACCTGCAGAGCCGGCTCCTGCAGCTCAACCGCGCGCCGACGGACAGCCTCGACATCTTCGCCCGCACCGCCCCACTCAAGGGCGTCGGCGGCGACTACTACGACTTTCTTCAGCTGGGTCCCGACCGGCTCGCTATCGTGATCGCGGACGTTGCAGGCAAGGGGCTACCCGCGGCGATGCTGATGCCGGCGGTCCGCATCGCCCTCCGGTCGATCGTTCGCCAGTTCGAGGATCCACGAGACATCGTCGCCGAGCTCGGCCGCACCATCTTCCGCGCCACGGAGCCGGAGAACTACGCCACCGCGTTCGTCGCCATCGTCGATCTGACCGACGGGCGGATCGAGTGCGTCAACGCCGGGCACCTCCCCGCCCTCCTCGTCGACCCGGACGGCTCGGTGCACTGGCTCGGGAAGGGCGGCCCGCCCGTGGGCCTTCTCCCGTCCCCGGACTACGCCAGCGAGTCGTCCGTCCTTCAGCCGGGCGGCAACCTGATCCTCTACACGGACGGGATCACCGAGTCGCAGGACCGGGAGGGGAACGAGTACGGAACCGAGCGGTTGACACGCATCGCCGCCGGAATGGCGGGTGACCGTTCCGAGACGATCGTCAACGCGATTCGCCGAGACCTGCTGGCGTTCGTCGGCGAAGGACAACTGGCCGACGACGCCACCGCGATCGCCATCCGCAGGCAGCTTCCGGATGAATCGCCCGGAAGTGCCGAAACCCATTTCGTCGAGACACAGCCCTACCCCGGCTGAGGTCGACACACGCTGCTACCCGTCAGCTCCCCATCCCGCATCCCGCACCGTGTCAGGACAGCCGTGCACGGGACGGAGCGCATCAACGACGGAACCGTATCCACTTCGTGATGCGCCGCTGCGAGACTTCGGCGCCATAGACGTTCCCGTCGCTGTCGACGGCGACGCCCTCGGGCCCGCTGAAGCCGTTCACGTTGGCGCGATCGTCGGGAAGGAAGTGGTGCACCCAACCGGTGCGCGCATCCCCGATCCGGATGCCCTTCTCCCAGCCCGCGTTGCGCTGTCCGGTGAACTCGTTCGGCGCCGGGCTGGACTCGGAGTCCGCCACGTAGATCATGTCGTTCTCGTCGATGTAGATGCCGCTGGGCCGGCCGAACTGCGTCCAGATGGCAAGGAACTCGCCCTCCTGGTCGAAGATCTGAATACGATTGTTGTAGCGGTCTCCGACGAAGATCCGGCCTTGGGAGTCCATCGCCAGGGCGTGCGGGTCGCGAAACTGTTTTGGCCCGTAGCCGAGCTCGCCCCAGGTCTCCATGTAGGTTCCATCGGCGGCGTAGCGGATGACCCGACCCACGGTGCGGTCATGCGCGTCGACGACGTAGATCTGACCGTTGGGCGCGACCACGACGTCCGAAGGCATGGTGAGATGGTTGGGTGGATCGCCGCGGACGCCCGGTGTGCCGATCGTCATCAACAGCTCGCCCTCGGGCGAGAACTTCATCACCGTGTGACCGGTGTTTTCGGCTCCCCTCGCCCAGGCGTCGGCAATCCAGAGATTGCCCTCGTGGTCGACGTCGATACCGTGGGGCCAGGCGATCAGGCCGGCGCCGAAACTGCGGATGACGCTACCGTCGTCCTTGTCGAGCAGGAGCACCGGATCCACGTCGGAGCCGACACAGCTGTTCTGGCCACAGCGCTCGGCGACCCAGATGTTGCCGTCGAGCGCGATCTCCACCGCGCTCGTCGAACCCCACTCGCGCCCGTCCGGAAGCTCGCCCCAGCCATAGATGGGTCGAAACGGGTTCGTCGTGACCGATTGACCGAGAAGATCGGGAGAAGCCCCGAAGACCGCGATTGCCGCCAGGATGGCAAAGGCCGAGACGGCCCGGATCGAGAACTTCATTGCGCATGCCTCCTTCAAGGTGACCGAACAGAACGGGAGGACGATACAGCCGGCACCCCACCCCGACAAGGAGGCGGGCTCGGCAAGGTCCCGGCGGCGAACCTGTCGCTCCGTGCGGGCTCCGGGCTTGCGGCTCAGCGCGGGTGTCAGCGGATGTAGCCCAACGACCGCAGTGCTCGGAGCTGCTCGGGGGTCAGGGCACCGGATGCTCCGTGGGCGACGCGTTCCGCCAGCGCCTGGTGGGCCTCGAACTGACTTTCCAGGAAACGGGTGTATTCCGCAACGAGGTCGGGCCGTTCCTCGTGAAGGCTGTGGAGCGCGTTCGGGTCGTCCCAAAGGTCGTAGAGCAGCAGCGGGACGGGTCGGCGCAGCTCAGCGCGAACCGTGGGATCGCCGTTGATCTCGAGCGAGGCTCCCCAACGCCCGTCGATCACCTCGATCCGCCCACGCAGCTCGCCGGAGTCACGGTCGACTTCGAACTCGTCGAGGATTACAGGCCGCGACTCCCAACCGTCTCGGCCGAGGAGCAGAGGCGCGAGCGACTGCCCTTGTGCGATTTCCGCCGGCGGCAGGCCGATCAGGTCCAGGACGGTCGGCATCACGTCGATCATCGAAACCGGCTCATCGATGCGCTGCCCCGGCGCGATCTTCCCGGGCCAAACGAAGATCAGCGGGATTCTGCTGATTCCGGAGCGGAGGATCGGCGTCCCCGGATCGGAAAAGTCCAGCGCAGCCGGAGCGTCTTCTCGCATCAGCATGCCCCAATCTTGCGAGCCCGCGGCGGCCCCGTGATCGGAAGCGATGATCAGGAGCGTGTTCTCCCATTCCCCTGCAGCCTTCAGCCGATCGACGAACGCGCCGAGTTGGAAATCTTGATGGGCGACTCCTTCGTCGTAGTAGTCACGGTACGCGGTGGCGTACGCGACCCGGTCGACCCCGGCCTCCTCGAAGCTACCTCCCCAGATCCCCCTCCCGTCTCCTGACGCCTCCGCAAGGAGCGCCTCCCATTGATCGAGTAGCGCGCGTCGCCCAGGGCTGAGAAACAGCCCGGCAAACGGCGGCACCGGTGTGTGCGGGCCGTGCAGGTCCGTGGTTTGGAAATGCACCCAGTACGGCTCGCCGGGATACGCCTCTCGCCACCGCCAGAAGTCCTTGTGAAGTTCCACCGAAGACGTCGAGGTGACCTCTGCACCGGCGTCGCGGAAAACGTCGACGCCCCGATCCAAGCCGCTCATACGACCGGCGTTGGGGTTCGTGGTGAGCGCGGCCGTCTGGAATCCCGCTCGATGCATGTGCTCGGCCATCGTCGGCACGTCGGCCGGCACCGGATTCACGCCGTTCCGCAATCCCCCCATCGAGCTGTGTTGCAGTGAGGTGAGAAACGACGCGGTCGACGGACGGGTCCAACCTGAGTTGCTGTACGCTCGTTCGAAAACCGCGCCGCCGGCCGCGATGCGCTCGAGGTTCGGTGTGTTCCGGCGGTTGTAGCCATACACGGTCATGTAGTCGGCTCCGGCTCCGTCGATGACGTAGAACACGACATTCGGCGTTCCCGGGTCTCGCCTGCCAACCAGCGTCGGGGCGCCCCACAAACCCACGGCAGCGCCATCGGGCGAGCTCGTCTCCAGGACCAGGTCGACGCTCTCGCCCGCAAGGTGGGCCAGGTCGATCGACCGATCGGCCCACGCCGTGGGGTCGGAACGCGTCTCCACGAAAAGGACCTCCGGATCGGCCTGCGGCCGTTCCGCCAGAACCCGGAACGCCACGGAGCTCTCTTGATCGAGCACCGTGACGCCGAAGTCGAGGCGGGCTTCGGGCGCGATCACCACAGGGAAGGTGACCCGCGCAGGCGCGTGGGTGTACAGGCTTATCCGCTCGACCGCCGACGGCCCGCCCGGCCCCACGGGGGCGTGCAACCGAACGCCGAACGGCTCGGCGGCGAAGTCCAAGGCCCGCGGAATCAGTCGCACAGAGAACACGTCGAGGTAGGCGCTTTCCGCGCCCGCCCGGGTGTTGACGCCGATCTCCAACTCGGTCCAGGGCCCGTCGACGCTGCGCTGCGGCCGCAGCGGTACGCGATACGTTTGCTCGGTCTCGTCACTGACCAAGGGAACCGACTCTCCGAAGCTGTACCAGGGAAAAGCCGCGTTCTGGGGGTCCTCTTCGGTGTAGTTGAAGGCCGTCCCGAGGTTTCGGGTCTCCGGCGATGCACGGGCGGATATCTCTACGTATGCCCAATCGGAAAGATGCAGGTCGGGTAACTCGACGAAGATGCTCCCCGTGAGGCGGCGGTTGCTCGGATTGCGATTTTCCGCCCCCAGTTCCAGGCGCAAGAGGCCTTCGGAGAAGCTCGTCTTCAGCGGACCGAACGTCGTCACCAGCGGTGTGGCGGGTTTCCAATCTGCTCGCAGATCTTCGGGCCCGAACACGATCACGGCCGGCACGTCATCCGGCGGCATCGAGCCGACGACCGACGCCGCGTCCATGTGCTCCTCGAGATGCACCGGAAGGCCACGACCATCGATCGGCGCCACGTCGGCCGGGCGAGCACACCCGACCGCAAGGAACACGGCGGCAAGCGCCGTCACGAACAGCGCGTAGCGCACGCTCTCACCGGTGCCGACTGCCGGCACCGTCCGTGAACTGGGGAGATCGCCGATCACGTTTCCTCGGGAAGCTCGTCGACTCGACCGGCGCAGAATCTACCCGCTGTCGGCAACCCGGGACAACACCAACGCCGGGCGCGATCGGCCGGACCACCGCCGTCCCCTTCGTCGCGTTCGCCGCCGGGAAGCTCGCCCAGTCCCTGCTCAACACTTCTCTGCCTCTGCAGTGCGGTGCAATCCTCGCGGAAGTCCCCGAGGACACTTTCTCGGGTGAATCCCGCCGGCAAGACCTTCGACAAGAGGGCCTGTGCGAGGTGTAGCGGTCGGGTATCGCCGCGCTCGCTATACTGCCGGTGGCGGCGAACGGTCTCGTGAGGAGTCTCGGATGGCGGGCGTCGAAGGTCGTGTAGCGTTGATCACCGGCGGCGGCAGGGGTATCGGTCGCGCTGCGGCGGAGCTTCTGGCCGGGCGCGGCGCCATGGTCATGTGTGTCGCTCGCAGCAAGCCGGAGCTCGACGACACCGGGCTCGACTACGTGGTCGCGGACCTCGGCACGACCGACGGATGCATCGATGCGGTGCGCGAGACCGAGGGCCGACTGGGGTCCGTCGAGATCCTCGTGTGCAACCACGGCGTCGGCTCCGCGCACGAGCGGGTCGTGTGGGAGCAGGACGCGGAGGCGTGGGACCGGACAATGCGCGTGAACCTCGACGCACCCTTCCACCTGACGAGGCTCGTGCTGCCGTCGATGATCGCGGCTCGCTACGGCCGCATCGTCTACACCGCATCCACCGCCGGCCTGGTCGCCGAGCCCGCCGGCAGTGCCTACACGGCGTCCAAGCACGGATTGCTCGGCTTGATGCGTACCGTAGCGGTTGATGCCGGCGCGCACGACGTCACCTCGAACGCCGTTCTACCGGGCTGGGTCCGCACCGAAATGGCGGAACGCTCGGCACGGGCCGAGGCCGCCTCGCGCCAGGTGACGCCCGAGAAGATTTGGGACGAGCGGGCAGCGCTGTATCCCCCTGGGCGCGTCGCCACGCCGGGGGAGGTCGCGGAGCTCATCGCCTTCCTCGCCGCCGAGGAATCGCGGGGCGTCAGCGGCGAGGCAATTCGGGTCGCGCTCGGTGGTCTTTCGTAGCGACACCTGATGAAATCGACAGCTGGACGGTCCGACAACTCAGCCTCGTCGAGGTTGCCGTGATGATGCGAACCGATACTCTCCCCGCCCTGTTCTCCGCCGTGGTCGTTCTCGCGGCTTGCACACACGTGGAGGCGCAGCAGAGCCCCGTCATCGAGGTTGCCTTGGCATACGAGGGCTACGAGACGTTCGGGGCCGCGCTGGCACATCAGGTCACAGCGGGCGACGGCAACGGCATCGACGAGTTCTTCCGCAACAGCGGTGTCGTCCTCGACGAAGAGGCCAACGCGTACTTTGCGGTGAACGGCGTTCATCCGGTAAACCGGGGTGATTACAGCTCCTACTACCCCAAGTCGATCGTCATGGCGTCGCTGCAAGACGACACGATCATGCGCGTCTATCCGTTCCGCCAGGTCAACGGGCACGAGGTGGACATGGAGGCCCTGACTTTCGCGGCACCATCGGACTACCTGTACGTCGGAGACGAGTACAACTTGATCTACGAGCTCGACCTCGAGACGGGCGAGATCCTGCGCGAGTGGGACCTGGCCGATGTCGGCATCGAGACCGGGGTCGACCGGGGAATCGAAGCCATCGCCTATTCCCCGCGGACCGGCTTCTTCTACGCCGGGATTCAGGGCACGGGTTCCATCGTCGTGCTCGACGTGAGCCTGGAGGGCGGCGAAACGGTGACCCGGGTGGACGAGTTCGGACTCATGCAGGGATGGTCGCCGAGCGGATTGACCGTGCACGCCGATGGCAGTTTGTACGTTGTCGCGATGAGCCGCGGCGGGCAAGCCGGCAACCAGAAGATATTCCGCTACCAGGACGACGGCACGCTCCTCTGCGCGATCAGCATCCCGACCGAGCTGGGGATGACGCGGCCGGACGGCATCGTCTTTGATTCATCGAGCGAGTTCGTCTACGTCGTCGACTCCCAGGGCCCCATCTACGGCGGACACTCGCTCTACAAGATTCCGTGGACGGATCCCTGCTCGGGATGAGCGCGACACTCCCTTCGCGGCGGCGCGGCGCGGCCCCGACTTCATTCCGCTAAGATTGCCGCCGCGGCCCGCAGGCGGTAACGTCGAGCGGCCCCGTCATGACTGTCGCGCCGCTCCCCTCGGTGTCGACCACGCAGGAGCCGGAGCGCCGGGAAACCACCACATGGCATCGAGCCCGCGAACATGAGCTTGCTTCTCATCGTCTTGCTGCCGCTCGTCGGGATGGCGATCCCTCCACTGCTGGCACGCACCCAGCGGAACCTCGCCTTCGTTGCAGCCGCCGGCCTGGCCTCCACTTCGCTCTTGCTGCTGCTGTCCCGCTCCACCGCAGTGTTCGCCGGCGAGGTGGAGCGTTGGTCGGTGGGCTGGATTCCGTCGATCGGCTGGAACCTCTCGTTCATGGTCGACGGCCTGGGCTTCATGTTCGCCTTTCTGATCCTCGGCATCGGCGTGCTGATCATCGTCTATGCGCGTTGGTACCTACCCGAGAGCGACACGCTGGGGCGCTTCTACGCCTACCTGCTGCTGTTCATGGGGTCGATGCTCGGCGTCGTGCTTTCGGACAACACCCTGACGCTGGTGGTGTTCTGGGAGCTCACCAGCTTGAGCTCGTTCCTGTTGATCGGCTACTGGAGCCACACGCCGGAGGGGCGTCAGGGCGCGCGGATGGCGCTGGTCGTGACGGGCATGGGCGGCCTGGCGCTGTTGGCGGGTGTCTTGGTCCTCGGCAACATCGTCGGAAGCTACGAGCTGTCGACCATCCTGCAGTCGCGCGGCCTGGTCGACGCCAGCCCGCTCGCCGGCATCGCCCTCGTTCTCATCTTGCTCGGGGCGTTCACCAAGTCGGCACAGTTCCCCTTCCACTTCTGGCTGCCGCACGCGATGGCGGCACCGACGCCGGTGAGCGCCTACCTTCACTCGGCCACCATGGTGAAGCTCGGCGTCTTCCTGGTTGCGCGCATCTTCCCGGTCTTCGCCGGCAGCGAGCTCTGGCTGTGGATGGTCGGGGGCGCCGGCCTGGCAACAATGACGCTCGGCGCGTACTGGGCGATCTTCAAGGACGACCTCAAGGCGCTGCTGGCCTATTCGACGATCAGCCATCTCGGATTGATCACGTTGCTGTTCGGCATCGGCACACCGATGTCGGCGGCGGCCGGCGTCTTTCACATCCTCAACCACTGCGCCTTCAAGGCGGCCCTGTTCATGAGCGCCGGGATCGTCGATCACGAGGCGGGCACGCGCGATCTGAAGAAGCTCGGCGGCCTCTACGGACTCATGCCCGTCACCGGCACGCTGGCTGTGGTTGCCGCCGCCGCGATGGCCGGAATCCCGCCGCTGAACGGTTTCATCAGCAAGGAGATGCTGCTGGAGGAGTCGCTGCACGTGCACGCCGGCAGCCTGCCGGGCTGGCTCGTCCCGGCCATCGTCACCGGCGCCGCGCTGCTCAGCGTGACCTACTCGTGTCGGTTCGTTTTCGGCACCTTCTTCGGCGCACGGCCGGAGAGCTTCCCGCACCCACCGCACGAGCCGCCCAACGGCATGCGACTCCCCGTTGGCCTGCTGGTGGCCATCTGCGTTGCCGTGGGGCTGTATCCGGTGCTCATCGCCGAGCCGATGGTCAAGCTCGCCGGGACGGCCGTGGCGGGGCAGGCACTGCCCGACTTTCATCTGGCCTTGTGGCACGGAATAAACACGCCCCTGATCATGAGCCTGATCGCGATCGCCGGCGGTGCGGCGCTCTACGCGGGTCGCCGCGGTCTGTGGGCGGCGCACCAGGCGGCGACCGTGCGCGTCGTCGCGAAGCGACTGTACGACGCGCTGATCGAAGGCACGGTGATGCTCTCGGAACGTGTGACGCTGACGCTTCAGAACGGCTCGTTGCAGCGGTACTTGAGCCTGCTGGTCGGCGCAGCCATCCTCGTTGCTCTGTGGCCGTTCTGGGAGCTCGGCTACTCCGCCGGTGCTTCGGCGTCGACCCCGCTGGACAACGCTTCGCTCGTCGCCTGGCTCCTGCTCGTGGTCACGGCCGTCGGCACCGCGGTGCTCCATCGGCGCCGCATCGTCGCGCTGGTGATGCTCGGCGTCGTCGGGCTCGTGGTCACGCTCGCCTTCGTGCACTTCTCGGCGCCGGACCTGGCCCTGACGCAGGTATCGGTCGAGTTCGTCACCATCGTGCTGATCCTCGTGGCGCTGCACCTGCTGCCCAAGGACACACCGAGTGAGTCGCCCTCGCTCCGCCGGATCCGCGACGTCGGCCTGGCATTGGCAGCCGGCGGCGGCACCACCGCGCTCGTCTATGCGGTATTGACGCGCCCCTTCGAGTCGATCTCCGAGTACCACCTGGCCAACAGCGTTCCCGGCGGCGGCGGCCACAACGTCGTCAACGTGATCCTGGTCGACTTCCGTGGCTACGATACGTTCGGCGAGATCAGCGTCCTGACGATCGCGGCGCTCGGCATTTACGCGCTCGTGGATCAGTTCGGCCTTGGCAAGCTCTCGCCGGGCCGTACGGACCAGGAGGACGAAGCGGGACACCCGCTGATGCTGAGCGTCGTCGCCCGGCTGGTGCTACCGCTGGCCCTGCTCGTTTCCGTGTTCATCTTCGTGCGCGGCCATAACGCCCCGGGCGGCGGCTTCATCGCCGGGCTCGTGACCGGCATCGCGTTCATTCTGCAGTACGTCGCGTTCGGCGTCGGCTGGACGCAGAAGCGCCTGCCGGCCGACTTCCATCCGGTCGCCGCGCTCGGCGTGTTGATCGCCGGCCTCACGGGGATCGGAAGCTGGTTCTTCGGGCGACCGTTCCTCACCAGCTGGCACGATCACGTGCACCTGCCGCTGATCGGCGATATCGAGGTGGCCAGCGCCATGGCCTTCGATCTCGGCGTCTACTTGGTCGTTGTCGGATCCGTCATGTTGGTGATGGCCAACCTCGCCAAAGTCGACAAGCGCGAGCATCTGCTGGCTCAGGAACGGGAGCGCGAGCGCGACCTCTCCCTCCAGATGCCCCGGGTAGAGGAGGTCTAGGATGGAGCTCCTGTTCGCATCGGCAATCGGCATCCTGGTGTCGTGCGGGGTGTACTTGCTGCTGCGCGGCAGAACGTTCCCGGTGGTGCTCGGCTTGGCGCTCATCAGCTACGCGGTCAACTTTTTCGTCTTCGCCATGGGCCGCATCGACATCGGCCTTGCACCGGTCATTCGCGACGGCGTCACGCAATACCCCGACCCGTTGCCGCAAGCCCTGGTGCTGACCGCCATCGTCATCGGCTTCGCCATGACGGCATTCGTTCTCGTGCTGGCCGTGCGCGCCAACATCGAGCTCGGCACCGATCACGTCGACGGCGTACCGGAGCCCCAGGAGCGCGAATGAGCAGCCACTGGATCATCGCTCCCGTCGTGATACCGGCGGTCACCGCCACGCTGCTGTTGCTGTTCGCGCGCCAGAACCTCGCCGCCCAACGACGCCTCAGCGTCGCATCCACGACGGCACAGCTCGGCGTGGCCGTTTATTTGCTGAGCCGGGCGACGGGCGGTGAGATCGAGCCCTACCTGGTGGGAGCGTGGCCGCCTCCGTTCGGTATCGACCTCGTGCTCGATCGCCTCAGCGCCTTCATGGTCGTGCTGACGGCCGTCGTCGCGATGATGAGCCTCCTGTACGCCGTTCAAGGGTGGGATCGTCGCGGCGCGAACTTCCACGCGATCTTCCAGTTCCAGCTCATGGGTCTGATGGGTGCGTTCCTCACCGGCGATCTTTTCAACCTGTTCGTGTTCTTCGAGGTCCTGCTGATTTCGTCGTACGGCCTGCTGTTGCACGGCGGAAGCGACGACCAGATTCGCGCCGGGATCCACTACGTCGTGTTCAACCTCGCCGGCTCGGCGCTATTTCTGATCGGCGTCGGCTTGCTCTACGCCGCCACGGGCACGGTCAACATGGCAGACCTCGCCGTGAAAGTGGCAGCCGTGCCGGCGGCCGACGTGGCGCTGGTGCGCGCCGGCGGGCTCATCCTGCTGGTTGTCTTCTCGGTCAAGGCGGCGCTGCTGCCGCTCTATTTCTGGCTGCCGAGTACCTACGCCTCGGCGTCGGCCCCGGTGGCCGCGCTATTCGCCATCATGACCAAGGTCGGGGTCTACGCGATCATCCGCGTGTTCTTCATCGTCTTCGGTGCAGAAGGCGGCGATGCCGGCGGCATCGCCGAGCCCTGGCTGCTTCCCCTCGCCCTCCTGACTCTGGCATTGGGCACGCTCGGCGCCGTCGCCGCCCGCCACCTCCGGCGACTGGTCGCCTACCTCGTCATCGCCTCCGTCGGGACCATGCTCACCGCCGTGGCGCTCGGCGGCGTCGCAAGCACCGCCGCCGCCATCTACTACATGGCGCACAGCACGTTCGTCCTGGCGGCCTTCTTTCTCCTCGCCGACCTGATCGGCCGCGAACGCGGCGAGGCTCACGACCGTCTGGAGCCGGCTCCCGAGGTCGCGCAGCCGGCACTGCTGGGAGGGCTGTTTCTCGTCACCGGTGTCGCCGTTACCGGGTTGCCGCCCCTCAGCGGATTCGTCGGCAAGGTATTGATCCTGTCGAGCGCCCTGGATGCGCCGTCGAGGGCCCTGGTTTTCGGGGTCGTGCTGGTAACCGGACTGCTCGCGATCGTCGGCGTCGGTCGTGCCGGAAGCACGTTGTTCTGGAAGATCGGCGACGGCGAGAGCGTCGCCGGCCCGGTCCCGTCGCGCGCCTTCATGCCGGCTATCATGCTGTTGCTGGCGGCCATCGCGATGGCGGTGTTCGCCGGCCCGGTGTTCGACTATGCGACGGAAACCGCGCGTCAGCTCGTCGACCCCCGCGGGTACATCGAAGCGGTCATGGAAAGCGGTGCGCATCTGCCGGAAGCCGCCGGCCACGCCCCGGAGCCGACGCCATGAGTGAGCCGCGCTTCCGCCTTTTCCCCCACCCCGTCCTCAGTGTCGTCTGGGTTGGTGTGTGGCTGCTCCTGGTCAATTCGGTATCGCTCGGGTCGATCGTCTTCGGCGCAGTCCTCGGTTTTTCGATCCCGTTTTTCGCTCGCCGGTTCTGGGAGACGAAGCCCCTCATCCGACGTTGGGGTCCCCTGCTGAGGCTCTTTCCTCTGTTCGTCTGGGACGTGGTCGTGGCCAACGTCGCCGTGGCTCTGCTGGTATTGAACGTCGCCCGAACGCCGCGTGCTCACTGGATCGTGATTCCGCTCGATATCACCAACGACTACGCCATCTTGATGCTCGGCAGCATGATCACGTTGACGCCCGGCACGGTGACCGCGAAGCTGACGCCGGCCCGCGACAAGATGCTCGTGCACGTATTGGACTGCTCTGACCCGGTGCACGACGTGAAGACGATCAAGGAGCGGTACGAGCGGCCTTTGAAGGAGATTTTCGAATGATCAACGCGGCCCTGTGGTTCGGCTTCATTCTGGTCAGCGTGTCGTTCATTCTGTGCCTGTACCGGCTGCTGAGCGGCCCCTCGATGCCGGATCGCATCCTGGCGGCCGACACCCTGTACGTGAACGGCATCGCGTTGCTGGTGCTGGTGGGCATCTCGCTGGCCGACGCACTGTATTTCGAAGCCGCGTTGCTGATCGCGATGGCCGGCTTCGTCGGCACGGTGGCGTGGTGCAAGTTCGTCACCCGCGGGACGATCATCGACTGATGCGGACGGGAACGAGTTTCCTGGTGGCAGAGGGGGCACACGGCGCGGCCGCGGTCGCGGCCGGCGAGATGAATGGAGAACGACGATGATTCTCGAGGCACTGATCGCCGCAACGATCGTCATCGGGTCGATCTTCGTCTTCGTCGGGTCCTTCGGATTGGTACGACTTCAGGATCTGTACTGCCGGTTGCACGCACCGACGAAAGCCACGACGCTCGGACTCGGCGCCTTGCTCGCGAGCTCGGTGCTGTTCTTCAGCAGCACCACCGGCGGGATCAGCTTGCACGAGGTTCTCGTGAGCGTGTTCCTGTTTCTCACCGCTCCCGCGAGCGCCCACATGCTGGCCCGCGCCGGGCTCCACCGGCGCAATGAGACCATCACCCGGGCGCCCGGCGACGTCGCGGCGTTTCCGGAAACCGACCCGAACGATCGCGCCGACAGCGAGGCGACGTAGGAGGCTCAGCCGCCAACGGCTACGAGCCGACCCGACGCACGGTAGCGAAGTAGGCGCCGTGCTCTTCGCCGCTGCTCCGGCGTAGCGTCGTCCGCAAGTCCACCGGCCCGGCGGGCAAGCGAACCCGGAAGCTCGCCGAGGCGGCGGTGCTCTCGATGTCCTCGGCCTGGGTGATGCCGCCGACGACGATCGAGGCCCAGGTACTGTCCATCGCTCGATCCAGGTGGGCAGGCCATCGGTACAGGGTGATCTCGTACGCACCGGGATCCAGCACCTCGAGCGCCCAGCTTCCGTTGCTCACCAGGCCATTGCGAACGTGGTTCTGGTGCCAGGGCACGGGGGCGTTGTCCGTGTGCCAGTCGTGCGACATCAGCTCGACGGGGTCTTCGGGGCCACCGACACCGATGCGCACGAACCCGTCGAAGACGGGCGTCAAAGACTCCCACCAGCGGTCGTATTCGCCGCGCAGCCGCGCAACGACGCCCGGATGGGCGCCGGCAACGTCGTCTTCCTGAGCCGGATCCGTGCCCATGTCGTAGAGCTCGGCGCCGTTGACGAGCCGCCAGCGCTCGGTCATGACGGCGCTCTTGCGCCATTTCTCCGGGTACTCGACCCGCTGCGAGTGCACGAACAGAGTGCGCTCGGCAGGAGGCGGACCCTGCCCACGCAGTGCCGAAGCGAACGAGGTTCCGTCGATCGGACGTTGCGCCTCCCACGAGAGTCCGCTGAGCTCCACCAGCGTGGGAAGCACGTCGATGTGCGCCGACAGCGCGCCGATGTCCCGGCCCCGATCGATCCCACCCGCAGGCCAGTGAAGGAAGAAGGGTACGCGATGGCCGCCGTCGTACTCCGAGCCCTTTTGCCCGCGCATCCCGGCGTTGAAGCCCTGCCAGGCACCCTCTTCCTGTCGCCGCGGCGCCCGCCCTTCGGCCGTTCCGTTGTCCGTCATGAAGATGAGAATCGTGTTGTCGGCCAGCCCTCGTGCCTCCAGCATTTGCCGCAGCCTGCCGACGTTTTCGTCGATGTTCGTCACCATGCCGTAGAACTTGGCCATCGTCGGGGGCACGCCGAGGTCGCGGTAGGGCTGCTCGTACGACTCGGGGACGAGGTACGGCCCGTGCGCCGCGTTGGTGGACAGGTAGGCGAAAAACGGCCGATGATCATCGGCGTCGATGAACGACATCGCTTCGCGGAACCATACGTCGGTGACGTAGCCCTCGAACGCGCGATATTCGCCGTTCACCTCGTAGGTGTCATCGAAATAGTCGTTGTCCCAATAGTCCGGCCCCTGGGTCACGCCGCCGCCTCGATGCCAGACGACGTGCTCGAAGCCCTGGTCCTGCGGCCGCAGCGGGTAGTTGTCGCCCAGATGCCACTTGCCGAACATCGCGGTGCGGTAGCCGTTTGCCGCGAACACCTCGGCCAGCGTCTCTTCGCCACTATCCATCAGCGAGCGCCCCATGATCGTGTGCCACACCCCGGTGCGGGTCGAATACCGACCCGTGAGCAGGGCGCTGCGCGACGGGGAACAGGTCGGATCGACGTGAAAATCGCTGAAACGCACCGATTCGGCAGCGAGTTCGTCGAGGCTCGGCGTCGAGATCACCGGGTTGCCGTGGGCGGCGATGTCACCGTAGCCCTGATCGTCGGTGATGATCAGGATCACGTTGGGCGGTTCGGCGCCCGACGTGACCTGAGCGGCCACGTGAACGGACGCGACCAAGAGCGATAGGCAGGAAAGGACCAAGGCAAGCGCAAGGGCGAAGGCGGAGATGGGGGCGCGAACGACACCGCGTCGCCCGCTCACCCGGCCGGAGGCGTGCATCGTGCCCATCATGTTCCTGCTTTCGGTCGATTGTGGAGGGACGGCAGGAACCTATCCGCTGAGGGCTATCGAAAGCAACGGCACGGCCCTGCGGTTACTGCGTGCGGAACACTTCGCTCGGCTCGACCGCCGCAGCCCGGCCGGCCGGCACCAGGCTCGCCAGCAGGGTGATCACGACGATGACTGCACCGGCCGCGGCGAAGGCAAGGAAATCGAAGGGGGCCGCATCGTACAGCAGGCTGCGAAGCAGCCGGGCGGCGGCCAGCGACGCCGCCAATCCGAGCGGCAACCCGATTGCCGCTAGCGCCAGCCCACGCCGCACGGTCATCGCCCGGATCGATCCCGCGGTCGCACCGAACGACTTGCGCACGCCGATCTCCATCATCGACCACGACACCTGGTTGGCCAGAATCGCGTACAGGCCGATGGTTACCAGGGCGAGCGCCGCGGCGGTGAAGGCGCTCACCAAGAGGGCGAAAAATCGGGCGCTCCGGTACGTGCCGGCGAGCACCGTCGCGGCATCGTCGACGACGTCGACGGCGGAGGTCGGCGCCAGGCCGGCGAGGCGCTGTCGCAGAGGCGCGATCGCCGACGGCACGTCGCCCCGGGTGATGATGCTCATGCTTACCAGACGCGGCAGCGACTGATAGATCGACAGGTACACCTGGTGCTCGTGGCGTTGATCTCCCCGCGGACCGCCTAGGGCAACCGTCTCGACCACGCCGACGACACCGTGGTCGCGACCACCCATCCGGATCGACTTACCCAGCGCCTGGTCGACCCCGCCCATGCGCTCCGCGAGCGACCGACCGACCACCGCGACGAGCGGCAGGTCCGGGGTATCCGAACGCTCGATGCCACGTCCCGCAACAACGGGGATCTCGAGCGTCGAGAACAGCTCGTCGCCGACCGAGTACAGCGACGTGAGGATCCCGTCCTCGACCTCTTGCGGCGACATTCCGTCGAAATGCACCGGGGCCGGAAGCGGCTCCGCGTCGGGAATCGTGGGCGACACCAACCCGACCTTCTCGACTTCGGGAGCGGCGAGGATCTCGTCCCGCAGGCGGTCGTAGAACGCCGGCATGCCGGCGCCTCCCCGCACTTGCGCAACATCTACGAAAAGCCCCATGCGCAACAAGCGGTCCGTGCGGAATCCGAGATCCGCGTCTGCCAACGTCGCGTAGGAGCGCAGCAGAAGTGTGCACGAAACGACGAGCACCACCGTAAGGGCGATCTCGCCGACGACGAGGACGCTCGCCGTCGTGCTCGCCCGCCGGCTTCCGCCCACGCGCGCGCCTCCCTCCTGCGCCGCGCCTGCAATACCGGACCGTGTTCCGATCAGGGCGGGCAACAGCCCGGCGGCGAGCCCGCTGGCGGCGAGGACGAGGGTCGAGAGCAGCACGACGCCACCGCCCGGCGCCACCGCCACGTATTCCGGCAACTCCGCCGCAGAAGCGCGAACGAAGAAGCGCAGCAATGGTGGCGCGGCCACCAGCCCGGCTACCCCGCCGGCGACCACGATGACCATCGTCTCGCCGACGAGCTGGCGGACGATATCGGCGCGGGTCGCGCCCAGAGCCTCCCGAATCGCAAGCTCGTGTCGGCGCTCGACGGTGCGGGCCAGCATCAAGCCCGACACGTTGGCAACAGCGACCAGCAGCAGAAGGCCGGCCGCAGCCAGCAGGACGCGGTTGCCGGCCACGAAACCCTCGCGCCAGTTGTCGCCGAAGAGCTCGATACGGTGGGTGACGTCCCGGCGCTCGTTCGCGTACTGCTGCCCCAGGGCGATCGACCGCAGGGCCAGCTCCTCGCCCGCCTGATCCAGCGTCACCCCGGCCGTCAGCCGTCCGACCGTTTGCACCAGCCGCCCCGAACGGCGCTCCCGCATCGCCGCCCCGATGTACTGGTACGCCGGTATCCAGAACTCGAGGTCCGGGAAATCGGCCTCGGCCGTGCCGACGAATTCCGGCGGCAAGACGCCGACGATCCGGTAGAGCTGCGGGTTGCGGTAATTCTGCGTATTGGTGCGCAGCAAGGAGCCGATGGCGCCCGGATCGTGACCGTACATCGCGCCCCAGGCGGCGTGGCTCAAGAGAATGACGCGCTCGGCGCCGTCGAGGTACTCCTCGGGCGTGAACAGCCTGCCCGCGTGGGCCTCGATGCCCAGCAACTCGAAGTAGCCGGGGGTCACGGCTTCGCCGTCGACCCGGCGACTGCCGTTCTCGTCGATGTAGATCAGGCGGGCCCGGGCCGTTGCCTCGAGCTGCTGCAGGGATTGCAGCCCGGCGACGTCCGTGTAGCCACCCCAGGAAAGGTCGACCCGGGTGCCGTCCGCGATGCGCTCGTTCCACACCCGCACCAGCCGGTCGGCCCGGGGGAACGGCACCGGCTGGTAGACGGTCAGGTCGACGAGCGTCACCACCGCGGCAGTGGCGGCGATCCCGATGGCGATACACGACGCGGCGGCGATGCTCAGCCGGAACTGGCGGCGAAACACGCCGAGGGCGAACTTGATCTCGGAGGCGAGCTGTCGCAGAGAGGAGCCGATCAAGGATCAGGGAGCGCTGACTTGGTGAACGTGATCACCAAGTATGGCAGCGCTTACGGCACGAGGGGAAGAATGCCAGGGCTCAAGGTCTGCCGCCGAGCCCCCAGCGGGCGTTGACCTCGTTCATGAGCTCGTCGAAACGCGGGTCCCTCCGCAGCGGACCCAACGCCCGCGGAAACAGGTGGCGAATGCAGAGCGTCCGCCACGCGTCCCACGCGTCGACGCTGGCGAAGGCCGAGATAGCCTCCTCGTGACGTCCCCGCGCCGCATAGACGAGGCCCACATTGAAGGTATCGCCGGTCTGCTCGAAGCGGGCCAACAAGTTGTCGACCTCTTGCTCCTGCCCGGACGCCACGAGAGACACCGCGAGGGCTCCGTCGGGGCCGGATCCGGCCCACGCGACAGTCAGGTCGGTGAGGAGCGATGCGGCCTCGGCAAACCGGTCGAGCTGGTACAAGGCCGCCGCCTCGTAGAGACGCCCGGTGGCAAACCCCGGTTGCAGCTCGCGCAGCCGCCGGGCCTCCCGCAACGCCCTCTGCGCCTCGCCGTTGATCAGGGCGGAAAGCGACAGGTTGCTCACGGCCTCGATCGAGAGCGGGTCGAGCGCAACGGAGCGTTCGGCGCTGGCGAGCGCGGCCGGCGCGTTTCCCAGCAACATCAGGTTCCAGCTCAGCCAGTTGTGCGCTTCGGCGTAGCCCGGCCGCAGCTCCAAGGCGCGCTCGAGCGAACGTACCGCTGCCGGCCCTTCCTTTTGGTGCGAGTACCACAGCCCGAGCGAGGCGTGCGCTTCGGCGAGGTCGGCAACCAGGCCGAGAGCCCGATCGAGAGCTTCGCGCCCTCGCCCGAGCAGGCTGCCGGCCGGCTCCGCATAGCCGTAGTCCTCCAGGAGTATCAGCGCGTCCGCGAGCCCGACCCAGGCGAGGGCGAAGTCCGGGTCTTCGTCGACGGCCTGCTGGAAGGAGTCCACCGCGCGGCGCATGTCCGCCTCGACGCGTTGCTCGAGCCGTGCGCGACCGGCAACGTACAGACGATAGGCCTCCAGACTTGCGGTCGGGATGCCCTCTACGGCGATCAGCTCGGCCGGCGTGAGCCGCGCCTGCAGTTGCGCCGCAATGGTCTCGGCGAGCTCCGCTTGGATCTCGAAAAGGTTCTCGGCTGTCAACTCCCGCTGATAGCTGTCCGCCCAGACCTGGCGATCCTCGGGTGCGTACACCAGCCGCGCGTTGACCTGCACCTGATTGCCGGACTCCTGTACTTCGCCGAGCAGCACCCAGCTCACGCCCAGCTCCTCGGCGATCGAGGGGAGGCTGCCCTCCGGATGGCGAAATCGCATCACGGAAGTCCGCGAGGTGACCTCGAGGCCGGAGATCTTCGACAGCCGCGTCAACATGTCGCCGTGCACGCCGTCGGTGAAAACGGTGGCTTCCGCCTGTCCCAGCGTCTCGAACGGCAGCACGGCGATCGAACGGTCGGTGATCTCCGGTGGGCCGGCGCCGCCGCCCAGCGCAAACCACACCAGGGCCGTCGCGAGCGCGAGCACGCCGACGCCGGCGAGCCCGATACCCGCCCTCGCGGCGACTCCGCGCCCGCCACGAGGCGGGCCGAATACTGCCGACGACGCCGCCGCCGGATCTCCTGTCAACAGCTCGTCCAGTTCGAGGCGGGCATCGCCGATGTCGCGCAGGCGGCGATCGGGATCCTTCGCCAGCGCCCGTTGTATCAGCCGGCGCGCGCCGTCCGGTGTTGACGAGGGCAACGCCGACCAATTCGGCTCGACCTCGATGATCGCCGCCAACGTGTCCGCCAGCGTCTCCCTGTCGAAGGCTCTTCTTCCGGCCAACATCTCGAACAACACGCAACCGAAGGCCCAAATGTCGGTACGCTGGTCGACGTCCTTTCCTCGCGCTTGCTCGGGGCTCATGTAGGGCGCGGTACCCACGACATCCCCGTCGCGGGTCATCTGCACGGTCGCCGTCGGCGCCTTGGATTCCGCGTCGCCCGTTTGCGGGATCGGCTTCGCCAGGCCGAAGTCGAGCACCTTCACCTCTCCACGCGGCGTCACCATGATGTTCCCGGGCTTCAGGTCGCGATGGACGATCCCGTTCTCGTGCGCTGCCTCGAGCGCGCTGGCGATTCCTCGGGCGAACCCGAGGCTATCGGCGATCGGAGGCACGCCGCGCTCCAGGCGGTCCGCGAGCGTTTCGCCCTCGACCAGCTCCATGACGATCACCCGGGTTCCGGCGTGCTCCTCGAAGCCGAAAACCGTGGCGACGTTGGCATGGCTGAGCGCGGCGAGCGAGCGCGCCTCGCGGCGAAGTCGGTCCAGGCGCGTCTGGTCGCCCGCCAGGTCGGCCGGCAGCACCTTGATCGCGACGTCGCGATCGAGCTCCGGATCGTGAGCCCGATACACCTCTCCCATCGCCCCCTTACCCAACAAGCGAACGACGCGGTACGGACCTACCTTGGTGCCTTCCTGCAAGGATCGGGGTCCACCCGAGCCGCCGCTCACTGGATGACGAACTCCCTCACCATCCCCTGCACGCCGTACCCCTCGGAAACCCACGCGTACCGCCCCGGCTCGAGGGTGACGGTGAAATACGACGTGTTGCCGGCGGTCACCTGCTCGGCGCCACCGAGAAACTCGGCCGGGGCGGGCTGCTGGAGGCCATCGACCCAGCTCATCCAGGCGGCCACCTCATCGAGGTTGGTATCGGCTTCGAGACGGACCAGATTGACGTCGTGGCCGATAAGCCCTTCCGGGTTCTCGGCGACGTGGACGGCGACGGCGTGGGTACCGGCGCTTAGCTCTCCTTCGACGGCGATCTCGTAGTTCGACAGCGTGATCCGGAGGGCGGCTTCCGGGGCCGCCGCCGCGGAAGACTCCTCGGTCACGATCAGCGGCCGCAGCATGCCGAGCTCGCTGTGGAACTTGTGGCCGTCCGGCTCCGGCGCCCGCACGTAGCATTCCATGATGTAGTCGCCGGGCTCGAGGTAGACCGTGGATTCGGCCGTCCTGCCCGGCGAGGTAAGCGCCACGCCGCCGGCGCCGTCGACGGGAAACCAATCGGGGAGAGCCGCCGTCAGCGCCTCGAAGAATTCCGGCTGCGCCATCGTGCCGGCGCGATACTCCTTGTAGAGACTGCTGAAGGGCCCGACGACCTCGGTGTTGTAGTCGCTGAAATCCCTGTCGTCCGGAAGGCGCCAGAGAACGACGAAGTGAGGTTGCTCGGCCTCGTTCCGCAGTCGCAATGTCACCCACCCGGATGGGATGCTCGGCGGCGCGGTGAACGCGTAGTCGGTGGTGACGATATCGATGACGGAGGCTGCGCGGTCGGCGGCCGCCTCGGCAGCGGGCGGCGCGTCGGCAATGCCTCCCGGTTCTCCGTCGGCGGCGCCGTCGGCGGCCGGCCGGCAGCCGGCCACGCCGCAGAGGACGGCGATGCCGAGAATCAACAGGGTGAAGTTCCGCGCGCTCCTGACCATTGTGCTGTCTCCCGTTCGTGGTCGAACCTCGGTGCGCCGACTAGCCTATCAAACGCGGCGCAATCTCCCCGTTGTCCTGGCGCGCGACCAACCGTTAGATTTACGCCGTTCCGCCACTCCTGTCCCTTTCTCAACGGCACCACGATCCACGGAAGCATGCTCGGAAGAACCTTCGGTCAGTACGAGATCATCGCGCCGCTCGGCGCCGGCGGCATGGGTGAGGTGTATCGGGCGCGGGACACCAAGCTGGAGCGCGAGGTCGCCGTCAAGGTCTTGCCCGAGGACTTCGCCGCCGGCCCGGACAGCCTGGCCCGCTTCGAGCGGGAGGCGAAGCTCCTGGCGTCGCTGAACCATCCCAACATCGCCACGATTCACGGTTTCGAAGAATGCGACGGCGTGAGCTTTATCGTCATGGAGATGGTGGAGGGCGAAACGCTTGCCGAACGGATTGCGCGGACCGGCCGCGTCGAGGTTACGGAGGCCCTGCAAATCGGCCGACAGATCGCCGAGGCGCTGGAGGCTGCTCACGACAAGGGCATCGTCCACCGCGACATGAAGCCCGCGAACGTGCTGCTGACGGATCGCGGGGGTGTGAAGGTGCTCGATTTCGGTGTCGCCAAGAGCGCCGCCACCCAAGCCGAAATCGACGAAACGGCCCAGGCGACCAACCTCACGATGGAAGGCGCTTTGATCGGGACGCCGCCGTACATGAGCCCGGAGCAGATCCGCGGTGAGGCGGTGAACGACAAGGTGGACGTATGGGCCTATGGGTGCGTGCTGTACGAAATGCTGACCGGCAGGAGGGCCTTCCCGGCCGAGACCGTGTCGGACACCCTCGCCGATATCCTCACGAAGGAGCCCGACTGGCGCGCCCTTCCGAATGCCACACCGAACCGGGTCGCCAGCCTTCTGCAGCGCACCCTGCAAAAGGACTCTACTCGGAGGCTGCAACACATCGGCGACGCTCGCATCGAGATGGAAGAGGCACACGCCCCCGACTCCTCCGGCCGCGAGGCTACCGTCCGTAACGCTCTGGTCGCCGGGTTGGTCGTGGCGATCGCCGCGCTGGTCTATTTGGGTGCTGCGCGCGATTGGCTGGGAGGCCCCGACGTCGCGCCGGGAGAGATCCGCTCGATCGTCGTGCTACCGCTGGAAAACCTCATGAACGACCCCGAGCAAAGTTATCTCGTAGACGGGATGCATGAGGCCCTGATCACCGAGCTGTCCAAGATCAACGCGTTGCGGGTCATCTCGCGGACCTCGGCAATGCACTACAGAGACTCCTCCTTGCAGGTTCCCGAGATCGCTCGAGAGTTGGGCGTGGACGCCGTGGTCGAGGGCTCGGTGCTGCGCGCGGGGAACGTCATCCGGGTGACGGCGCAGCTCATCGAAGCCCGTAGCGACCGCCATATCTGGGCCGACAACTTCGACCGTGAGCTCGTGGATATCCTGGCGCTGTACGAAGACGTCACGCGCGAGATCGTGAACCAGATCAGGATCACGGTGACGCCGGGCGAAGAGGCCAACCTGACGGCGTCGCGGACGGTCGATCCGGAGGTATACGAGCTCTATCTCCAGGGGCGGCAACTGTGCGGCAACTGGAGCCCGGAGGAAATGCGGCGCGGGATCAGCCTGCTGCAACGGGCCGTACGCCTCGATCCGGAGGACTCCGGTTCCCACGCCCAGCTGGCACTCTGCCTGGTCGACGGGGCTTTCTTCGAGTACGTGAACCCACGGGAAGTCGAGCCGCAGGCAAGGGCGGCAGCTTTGACGGCCGTGCGATTGGACGAGGCTTCGGCCGAGGCCCACATCGCTCTCGGTGCCGTGAGCTACTACCTGGACTTCGATCCGCCCTCCGGAGAGAACGAGTACCTCCGCGCCTTTCAGCTGAACCCGAACAGCATCGACACACTGCTACGCCTCTCCTGGCTCTACGCCGAGTCGGGGCGGTTCGACGAGGCACTCGAACCCACGTTGCGCGCCATAGACCTGGACCCGCATTCGACAGCGGTCCGGAACGCGCTGGGTCAGGTCTACTTCCTGAGCCGGGATTTCGACCGGGCGGTCGAAGAGCTCGCTTCGGCCCTCGAGCTCGATCGCAGCGACCCTTCATTGCACTACTATCTCGCCGAGCCCTTCGAGCAAACGGGCCAACACGACCGAGCGTTCGCGTTGTACGAGTCCGCCATCGAGCTGTCGAGCCGCGCCCCCCTGTACCTGTCCGCACTCGGTCACGCCTACGGCACCGCGGGGATGCGAGCCGAGGCGCTGCAGATTCTCGAAGAGCTCCGCCAGACACCGGATCCGTCGCCCTACCACCTGGCAGTCGTTCACCTCGGGCTCGGCGAGCACGAAGAGGCGATCGATCGGCTTGAAGAAGCCTACGATGCGCGCAGCAGCCATTTGCTCTATATCAAAGAGGGGCCGCGATTCGATCCGCTGCGCACGAACGAGCGCTTCAACCGCCTGGTGGAGCGTATCGCCTGGTAGGGCGCGCGCAACGCGCGGCCGATACCGCGATCTCCTCTGACGGGATCTCGATCTTCGTCACGGACCTGCGGCGCCTCCGATCCGCTACGCCGTCATCTCCTCGATGATCCCACGGAGGTGTCGATCGAAATCCTCGACGTCCTCCCAAATGACGCCCAGGTGACCGACACCGGGCATCAGCCGCACGGAGAACGAAGGGATGTAGCGGCGATATGCTTCGACGTCCGTCGGCACCCGGTCGCTGTTGATGGCGGCGACGGGAACCTCGATTCTTTCGAGTGTCCCGACAACGTCCTCGTCGATCCAACGGAGCGCCTCGTGGAGGCTCGGCCACCAGTGATCCGGAGGCTTGGCCGGAAGCCGATCGATGGCTTCGCGGATCAGCGAATCCGGCGAGTTTTCCGCGAATGCAAAGGCTCGCACCCAGGCAGGGTCATTCCAGTTCTCGCGGATGTCCTCGATCGCGGCCCCGCGGGCCTCCGCCGGGAGGCTTGCGTCCGGAGATTGCAGGACGTCGACCAACACCACGCCGACGACCCGCTCCGGGATGTCGAGCGCCGCTTCCAGCGCCGCGATCCCGCCCATCGAAAAGCCGACCAGCACAGCCCTCTCGATCTCCAGCGTCCGGACAACGCTGGCGACGTCCTCACCGAAGGCGTCCATCGACCATGCCGTGCGCTGCGCTTCCGAGTCACCGAACCCCGCCAGGTCCAGCCTCACGACCCGATGGGTCTCCGCGAGGCTGGCGAAGTGCCTGGACCAGATAGCTCGGTCATTGCTCCAGCCATGAGTCAGGACGATCGTGGGCGACGCGTTCGACTCCCCGAACACCTCGAAGCAGATCTGCGTGCCGTCTGTCGAGGTCGCGAAGCGGGAGTTCGTCATGGAATCACCGAGGTTCACCTACACGTAAGCGCTGGAATCTACCGGCTGTTCCGTCAAGGAGGCAACCGGGCCGTGCAACTCCCTACGCGGACGTCTTCGGCGGCCCGCCGGGAGGCCTCGGGGACCTGCCGATCCGACATTCACCGGCGCATGAGCTTCAGCGCGGGCGGGTCAGGCGTCTAGAGTCCGCCCGCCAGGTCCACCTCGACGTCGAGCCAGGGATCGTCGGCGATTCCCGGCTTGCCAATCAGCCAGGGCAAAGCCGGTTGGCTCGGCGCGCCGGCCTGCAGAAAGATCTGGTCGTTACCGAGGCGATGATTGTCGACCAGGTAGATGTCGCCGTCGCGATGGAGCTCGATGTAGCGGTCGGAGGGGTTCTCGTCGCCGTCGTAGAAAAAGAAGCTGCTGGAACCTTCGCCGAACCAGAGAACGCTATCGTGGACCCAGTAGACGGCCGAGACGACGTGGTGCGTCGCGAGAGCCGGTGTGAATGCGCTGCCGTCAAAATCGAGAGGGAAGACGGACGTGATGAGGGTATCGTCGGCGTCAAAAACACCGCTGCCGTTGGAATCCTCCAACCGTGCGACCTCCACGTCGGCCGACGGATCGTAGCCCGGGATTCCGTCGCGATTGATGTAGGCGCGCGCAAAGACGACCGCGGACACCGGCTCGCACTGATCGTCGAGATCTGCCGCTCCCGGGATTCCGTCGAGCTCATGGTTCCGGAGGTGCGCCTCGACGGCCTTTTCACCAATCGTGAGGAGCTTGTAGGCCATTGCCTCCTCGTCGTAGTGACAAAGGCTCAGCCTCGCCGACCTACCTTGCTGCGTCATCGGCAAGCCCGAAAGGACGATCGTGATGATTGCGACTTGTAGGGTCATGGGTCCGCTTCCTTTCGCTTAATCGAACGCTATGATGGACGGCTCAACCCATACAAGAACAAATACCGATACCGCTGCGCTTCTAATTTGTATTAATAAATATGAAAAGATTCTTGTGCTTATTAACGCACAAAACGCCGTTTGTACCTGTTCGCGTTTGAAGCGCCCGGCCGGCCCCCGGCGACCGCCGACTCACCCTCGAACCTATTTGCACTTCACTGTAGTACTAACTAATATAAACTGCAGTGAAGTTGAAATCGCGGACAGGGGGAAGCCGATGGCCCGAGCGTTGGGTGAGTTCGAGTTGATGATCCTGCTGGCGCTGGTGCGCCTGGGCGACGACGCCTACGGCGTCACCATCAAGGAAGAGATCGAGACGCAAACCGGGCGCGAGCTCTTCGTCGGGGCCGTGTACACGGCGTTGAGCCGCCTGGAGAAACAGGGATATGTCGCTTCGCGGATCGGGGCCCCCACCGCTAGGCGCGGCGGCCGCCGCAAGAAGTTCTATCGTCTCGAGCCCGCTGGAGAAGCGGCCCTGGCCCGCTCTCTCGATGCCTACCGCGGCATGACGGCCGGCATCGAAGGTCGGCTGGCGACGATCTCTGCGAGGCAAGAGCCGTGAGCCGCCAGCTTCCTACCCTGCCCCGCCTGATTATCCAGCGTGGCCTCGCGAAAGAGGAATGCGAGTTCGCCCTCGGCGATCTGGCCGAGGAGTTCGAGCGTCGAGCTGCCAGAGGGAGCCTGGGCGCCCGCCTGTGGCTCTGGCGCCAGGTTCGCCTCAGCGTCCTTGCCCGTGGAGCCGAAGCGAGTGGCGCGTCTCATGCAAAGCCCGGGGACGGCGATGAGCACCCGCGGCCGCGCCCCCGCGCCGACTCGCTCTCCGGGCTCGTGCGGGATTTTCGCTACGCCGCCCGGGGGCTGCGCACGCAGCCGACGCTGACCCTCGTAGCGGTGCTCACGCTCGCGCTCGGTATCGGTGCGACGACGGCGATATTCACCATGGTCGACGGCATCGTGCTACGCCCCCTTTCGCTCGCCGACGCCGATCGCATCGTGCTGATGCGCAACCACTACGCGGACGGCCGTCCGGGAGAATGGAACTCGTCGTTTCCGCAATACCTCGACTTCCAGGAGCAGACCTCGTCGTTCGATGAGCTCGCCGCCTGGCAATCGTACGAACCGGCTCTGGCCGCGGATGACGGCGGCCCGGCGCTGCGTATGAACGCCGTCGGCGCAACGTGGAACCTCTTTCCGTTGCTCGGGGTCGAACCCTCCGTCGGGCGCGCCTTTCGACCGGAGGAGGACGCAGCCGGCGCCGGCACTCCCGTGGCGCTGCTCTCGCACGCGCTGTGGCGATCGCGATTCGGCGCAGACGAGGGTGTGATCGGCCGCCAGATCCGGCTCGACGAGCGCCCCTACACGATCATCGGTGTGCTGCCGCAGGGGTTCAGCGGCTCGCTCGGCGGTGGCGTGCTGCCCGCTGCACCCGTCGACCTGTGGATGACGTTCCGCAACTCCGCCACCAACGAGGGCGTCGACCAGCGGGGGCTACGCATCACCACCGTCGTCGGCAAGTTGATGGACGGCGTGACGCTACAGCAAGCGCAGGAAGACGTCCGCACCGTGGCCGCAGGCCTTTCCGAACAGTACCCGGAGGCCCACACGGGCGAAGGCACGCTGCTCAGGCCGGCCCTCGAAGCCGTCGTCGGCTGGGTCCGGCCGATCCTGTGGACGCTGTTCGGTGCGGTCGCGCTGGTGCTGTTGATCGCCTGCGCCAACGTGGCGAATCTGTTGCTCGGGCGCGCCGCGAACCGCCGGCACGAGGTTGCCGTTCGCATGGCCCTGGGCGCCGGGCGCGGACGCCTGTTGCGATTGGCGATGGCGGAATCGGTGCTGCTCGGACTCCTCGGCGGCGTGCTGGCGGGTCCGGTCGCCGCCACCCTGCTCGGGGCCAGCCGTCTCCTCGCCGGCGACTCCGTACCGCGCCTGGCTGAAACGACGATCGGTTTCAATACGGCGGTCTTCGCCGCGGCGATAGCACTGGCGGCGGGCGTCGTACTGGGCGCGGTTCCGGCGCTGCACGGCACCCGGGGCCAGGCGGCAGGCGCACTGCGCTCGGCATCGCGCTCCGGCACCCCAGGCCGCGGTGGCGGAAAGGTCCGCGGCACTTTGGTGGTCGCCGAGGTGGCCATGGCAGTCGTGCTGCTCGTTGGCGCAGGGCTGCTGCTGCGCAGCTTCGATCAGATTCTCCGGGTCGACCCGGGGTTTCGACCCGACAATGTGTTGACGGCCTACGTGCGCCTGTCGATGCCGTTCGTGGATCGCGAAAACTGGCCCCGGGCCGTGGCGTTCTTCGAGGAGGCGACGTCCCGTCTCGAGGCGCTTCCGGGCGTGGAGGCGGCCGCCGCTGCCTACCAATTGCCCACCAGCGGCGGTTGGACCAACGCCTTCGGCTTCGCCGATCGCCCCGACCCCGCCGACGGCGACTCGCCCTCGGCCGTGTTCCGGCCCGTTACCCCCGGGTACTTCGAGTTGGCCGGGATCGGCCTCGAGCGGGGCCGCACCTTCGCCGACTCGGACCACGCCGATGCGCCGCGGGTGGCGATCGTCAACCAGGAGTTCGTACGGCAATATTTCACTGCCGACCAGGATCCGCTGGGTGCGCGCCTCGAATGGGGAAACTGGTGGGCCGGCGGCCCACCCGAGTACGAGGTGGTGGGCGTCGTCGAGGACGTGTACTTCGGCGGCCGGAGCCAGGGGGTTTATCCCGCCGCCTATTTTCCGCACGCCCAGCAACCGGTGCGTGAGATGTCCCTGATGGTCCGCACGCGGGAATCGCCCATGGACCTGGCGGGGGCGCTGCGTGCCGAAATCGCGGCGATCGACCCGCAGCTCCCGGTCGACAGCATCTCGACGCTCGAGCAAGGACTCGCCGACGACGAGGTGGTGCGCCGCGCGGTGATGACGCTGGGAGCATTCTTCGCCCTGACGGCACTGTCGCTGGCGGCCATCGGCGTCTACGGCATCATGAGCTTCGCAGTGGCACAACGCACCCGCGAGTTGGGCATCCGCATGGCCCTGGGGGCGCGCGGCAACACGGTGCGGGGCATGGTGCTACGCCGCGGGCTACGGGTGGTGTCTGTCGGCCTGCTCCTCGGGATCGCGGCTGCCGCCGCTGCCGGTCGGCTCATCCAAGGGCTGCTGTTCGAGGTCACGCCCGCCGATCCGGTTACCTACGTGGGGGTGTCCCTGTTCCTGCTCGGGGTGGCGCTGATCGCCTGCTGGATTCCGGCGCGCCGCGCCACCCGCGTGGACCCGATGATCTCGCTGCGCTCCGGATAGCGAGCGGTGGGCTCGGGGCGCTGACGGCAATCCGGAGCACCTCGGAGCCTTCGAGGACACGGGCTTCGAGCGAGGCCCGAAGGGACGCCAGCTCATCGTCAAGTACACGCGGCAGTTCGAGATCGGTCGATAGGCGAGCCGACCGCCGACCACCTGATCACCCGAGACACGCCGTGATCGAGACCATTGGCCGCAGGCACCCGGTAACGAATCTTGATCGGCAACTCTCTCGTTGCTTCGGGAACGGTTCGGTACTAGCTTCTGGCCCATCCTTCTCAACTCCCCGCGAGCGTTGGTCGGACGGACGGGGAAGGAAGACCACCTTGCTGCACATCTTCGTCGATGCCGACGCCTGCCCCGTGAAGGAAGAGGTGTTTCGCGTCGCACGGCGCTGTGGGCTCCAGGTGACGCTCGTCGCCAACTCCTACATCCGCACGCCACCGGGAGATCGGGTCGCTCTCCAGCTCGTCGGAAACGACCCCGACGCGGCCGACGATTGGATCGTCGAGAACGTCGGCAATCATGACATCGTCGTGACTTCGGACATCCCGCTCGCCAGCCGCTGCTTGGACGCCGGCGCACACGTGATCCCTCCCACCGGCAAACCGTTCACCGAAGACAACATCGGCGGGGCGCTGGCGACGCGTGATCTTCTGGCCGACCTGCGCAACGCGGGGGAGCTGACGGGTGGGCCGCCGCCATTCCAGAAGAAAGATCGCTCCCGCTTCCTTCAGCAGCTCGACGAGGTGGTCCAGTCGGTGCGACGGGCACATCCGGAAGAGCTCGCGTAGCCGAGCGTTCGAGGCAACGGCGTTCGCGACGCTGAAGAGGGAATCTACCCGTTGATCGGCATGCGAAACAAAGAGAGCACCGGATGGAGTGTGGGCTTCCCTCCGCGACGCCTTGCCCTATCATCGAGCCGCGACAGAGAATACGTCGCCAATCCCACCAGGAGGAGAGCAATGCATCGAATCGTGCGAACAGCCTTTGTCGTGGTAGCCATGAGCCTCGCGACCGCCGCTTGGTCGCCGGCGCAGCAGGACATGTCGGACGTGCAGATCGAAACGATTCACGTCGCCGGTGGCGTCTACATGCTGATCGGCCAAGGGGGCAACATCGGCCTTTCGGTGGGCGACGACGGGCCTTTCGTCATCGACGATCAGTTCGCGCCCCTGACCGACAAGATAAGGGCGGCGATCGCCGCGGTCTCCGACGGAGATGTCCGGTTCGTCTTGAACACCCATTGGCATGGTGACCACACCGGAGGCAACGAGAACTTCGGCACGGCCGGCGCGATGATCGTGGCCCACGAAAACGTCCGCCGGCGAATGAACCCGGCGGAGTTCCGCGACGTGATGGGCCGAACCCAGCAGGCGCCACCGGAGGCCCTTCCCGTGGTTACGTTCACCGACGCCGTGAACATGTACTGGAACGATGAGAACATTCGTGTCTTCCATGTGGAAGCAGCTCACACGGACGGCGACGTGATTATTCACTTCTCCGAAGCAAACGTCGTGCACATGGGGGACAACTTCTTCCGCGGACGCTACCCGTTCATCGACGTCGACTCCGGAGGTGGAATCGATGGCATGATCGAAGCGGGAGATCGAGTTCTGTCCATGGTGAACTCGGAGACGCAGATCATTCCCGGGCACGGGCCGCTGTCGACTCCCGCAGACTTGCGCGACTTTCGCGACATGCTGATCACGGTGCGTGACCGTGTCCGCACGATGTTGAACGACGGCATGAGCATCGACGAAATCGTGGCCGCCAAGCCTACGAGCGACCTCGACGCGACGTGGGGACAGAACCCTGATCGGTTCGTGACCATGGCGGCACGCAGTTTGAGCGGGCAGTAACACGCGGCCGACTCCGCCACCGTATCAAGCTGGTTCGACAACCGACAGCGAAGCTCGCCGGGTCACATTCCGCCTCGGGAACGTCACTCGTCGCCGAGCGCCACCACGGGGTCGACCCGGGCGGCGCGACGGGCGGGAACGTACGAAGCAACAACCGCGACGCCCAGCAGCAGGACGGGGATCCCGACGAACGTCACCGGGTCCATCGACCCGACACCGACGAGGAAGCCTTCCACGACGCGGGTGAGCGCGAACGAGGCGATCAGCCCGACCGCGATGCCGGCAGCGGCGAGCGCCACGCCCTGACGGAGCACCAGAAGCACCACGTCCCGGTCGCCCGCTCCCAGTGCGACGCGGATGCCGATCTCTCGCGTCCGCTGCCGGACGGAATACGCAATGACCCCATAGAGTCCGAGCGAAGCAAGCAGCAGGGCCAGTACCGCGAAGGTCCCGATCAGCGCCAGCATGAAACGCGTCCCCGCCATCGCGTTCGTCACGTACGACTCGAACATGGCAACGTCCGCGATGGGGACGGTCGGGTCCATCGCATCGACCTCGGTGCGAATCAGCGGCACCAGGTCGGAGGGCGCGACGGCGGTACGCACGACGAACGTCGGCGGTAGAAAGGCGGCGAAGTAAAACGGAACATAGACCGTCTCGCGGCTCTCCGCGGCGAGGGTCGTGGCGCGAACCGGAGCGACGACACCGACGACCCGCACGGACTTCCGCTCGACCTCGAACGTCTCCTCGTTGAAATGGTCGAGCACGAGCTCGCGGCCGATCGGATCCTGATCGCCAAACGCCCTTTGAGCGAGCTTCTCGTCGACGACCGCGACCGGTTGCGCCGTGGCCTCGGCGTCGGCCATCGTCAGCGTACGGCCGGCGACGAGCTCGATGCCGAGCGTCTCGAAATACCCGGGCACGACCGTCTTGTAATCGGCGCGGTTGGCACGGTACTCGTCGTCGGCGATCCCCGTCGCGCCGTACGACCCCATGTAGTACATGTCGTTGCCGGCCAGCGGCAGCGGGCCCACGCCGCCAACGCTGGCGACCCCTCCCACGGTCTCGATGCGTGTTTTCAGCTCGTTCATGAAGTTCGCCCGCAGTTCCATGGTGGGGTACTTCATGAACGGCGCCGGCACGGTGAATGTCACGACGCCGTCCGCGTCGAAGCCGGGGTCGACGGCTCGGAGCTGGGCGAAGCTGCGGACCATGAGGCCGGCGCCAATCAGCAGCACCAGCGACAGCGCGACCTCAGCGACCACCAGGGCCGTGCGCAACCGGTTGCCTCGAGGGCCGGCATCGGCGACGCGGTCCTTCAGCGACTCGGCGAGGTTTCCACCGACCGTGCGTGCGGCGGGCACGAGGCCGAACAGGAGGGCCGCCAGCGCGGTAGCGCCGAGGGTGAAGCCCAGCACCCGCGCGTCGATACTCACTTCGTCGAGGCGCGGCAGGTTCCCGGGACTCAACGCGACGATCACCCGGATCCCCTGCCAGGCAAGCAGCACGCCCAACAGCCCACCGACGACGGCGAGCAGGCCGCTCTCGGTGAGCATTTGCCGGACGATGCGTCCACGTCCGCTGCCGAGGGCCGCCCGAACCGCGATCTCGCGTTCCCTCTCGGTGGCCCGGACCAGCAGCAGGTTGGCCACGTTCGCACAGGCGATCAGAAGCACGAACCCGACCACGCCGAACAGGGCCAGGAACGTCGGCCGCGTGTGGCTCACGACGTCGTCGTGCATCCCCGCCACCAGGATCTGCATGTTCTGGATGGCGTGAAACTGATGGGTTTCACGCAGGCTCGCCGCGATCGCGTCCATCTCGCCCTGCGCCTGCGCCGGGTTCACACCGTCGGCAAGCCGCCCGACCACGGCGAGAATCGGCGCCTCGCGGGCGAACTCGGTCATGTTGCTCGGCGCCGCCATCCAGATATCGATGTCGGTCACGATCGGTGAGTCCGGAGGCATGTAGATGCGAAAGTCGCGCGGCAGGACGCCGATGACGATCGACCCGAGCCCGTCGATCTCGATCCGCCGATCCGCAACGGTCGGATCGCTCCCGAATCTACGCTGCCAGAGCCCGTGACTGAGGAGAACCGTACCCGGCGGGAGCTCCGGGTTCGGGACGCCGAACGCCTCGGGGTCGATCGGAAACGGGTCGTCGCGATTGAAGTCGCGCCCCAGCGTGGGGACCACACCGAGCAGGTCGAAGAAGTTCCAGGTGACGTAGCCGACCTGGACTTGCTCGGCGGGGCCGTCGCCCGTGAGGGTGCCGGGAACCGCCATCGCACCGGCGAGATCGGCGAACAGCCTCGATTCCGCCTGGTAGTCACCGAAGTCCGGCGGAGACACCAGATTCCGCTGGACATCGGTGTCCGGAAGCCGCGTCCATACCAGCACGAGCTCTTCCGGGTTCTCGTAGGGAAGCGGCCGGAAGAGGATCGCGTTCGCTACGCTGAAGATCGCCACGTTGCTGCCGATCCCGAGCGCAAGCGTCAGGAGGATGACCGCGGCAAATGCAGGCCGCTTCGCGAGCGAACGCAGCGCGTACCTCACGTCGCTGTAGAGCCCCAATTCCATCCGATATCCCGTCCGAGCGTCCAACCCCAGAGGGACGGAATCTATCCGCTGCCCGACGGGGGAACAACGGGGGCCGCCCTCCGACTCGATGCGGCCTGCTCCGCGGCCGCCTCCTCGCCGCCGGCAGAGTCCGCCGCCGGCAGGGCCCGGCGCCGGAACGCCCCGCTAGCGCCGTTCTTCGGCGCGCGTTGGCCCGATCGCCTGCAGCGTCTCCGGCGTCGGCGGCACCATCGTCCTGCCGACCGTCCGCTCGTACACCTCGTAGAACTCGGGCAGCTTGTCCTGCAGGTCGGCCCGATCGACGATCGTCCACTCGTTTTCATCGGGCCCGTAGTCCTGTTGGAGGTCCCAGGCGGTCGAGATGACCCAGTACGCGAACTCCTGCATGAGCACGCGGTGGTGCTCCTCGCCGCGTATGTCATCGTACTGCTCGACGTTGTAGTAGCCCTCGTCGATGGACTTCTGCATGGCGCGGGCGAGTGCCGAGGTCTCGGTGATGCCCCACTCGTCCGGAAAGGTGTAGTGCAGACCGACGTCGCTGACGTAGTGGAGAATGTGCTCGACGACCTCCATCACCTGCCCGCGTGGCACGTCCTGCATGATGATGTCGCAGACGGTGTTGCCGCGGGTGAGGGCGTTGAAGGCCTCTTCGTCATCTTCGATGAAGCTCATGTCGTCGCCGACGGGTACCGGAATCAGGGCGTTGTAGCGGTAGTGGTTGGCGAGAATCTCGCGCTGCGCCTCGAGATCCAGGCCTTCGTCGCGCGGGAAGCTCTCGGCGATGGTCCTGCCGACCAGGCGCATGAAGTCGTCGGAGACGTCGTCGCGAGCGACCAGCTTCAAGCCGTGAGAGGTGAGCTCCTTGGTGAACGGCGGATAAAGGTCCGTCGGCGTGACGTCGGTCATCTCGTAGACGTCGGCCGGGACTTCCCCGATCGGCGACATCAGAATGCATCCACCGAGCAGCTCCGGGACGGCGTCGGCCGCCGTTCCGGAGCCCGCGCCCTCGGCTGTGACTCCCGAACCCCCGCCATTGGTCGGCCCCGTGGAACCCGAACCGGCGTTCGCGGTGACGGAAGCGGTGTCGGTTTCGGCCACGCTGCATCCGGACGTGGCGGCCAGCGCGACAACCACGAGAACCACCGCTCGGTCAGCCGTGCGCATCATGTTCGGCCCTGCCGCCCGACGGGCACACTCGCGGCAATCGGGCGCACTTCGTCGATCTGCTTCCGATCGATCCGGTCGGCGCCGCCGTAGGTCTTGTCGCCGTACGATTGCTCGATGATCGCACCGCCGCCGCCTGCGGATGTGACCTCGCCGGAGAAGCGGAGCCGGTAATCACGCAGCACCGCCTGCCTTCGATCGACGAAGTCACACACGCGGGAGCGAAAACGGTCCGGGTCGAGGTTCGAGCCGTACGCGAAGTACCAGACGGTCTCATTCCCGGCCCCGGGTGTTTTTTGAAATTCGCTCATGCCCGCCACATAGTTGGACTGTTGAGGGGTCCGGGAGGCGCGTTCTCTCCCGACCACGAATCGCATAGCACTACAAGTGTGACAACGGAGTCAACGAGGAGCAATCAGCGCCAATGAGCCAACCGAACCGCGATGTCTGGCCCGAGCTGCCGCTCGAAGAGTGGAAAGACACCTACGCGACCCTGCACCGCTGGACACAGATGGTCGGCAAGATCCGCACGAAGCTGTCGGCGCCGATCAACCACTGGTGGCACGCGACGCTGTACGTTTCGCCACGCGGGTTAACGACGACCGCGATCCCGTACCGTGACCGTCTGTTCGAGATCGAGTTCGACTTCCTCGCCCACGAGCTGGCCATCCGCGACAGCGACGGCGGCACGGCTTCGGTGGAGATGGCGCCTCGCTCCGTAGCGGACTTCTACGGCGATTTGATGGCTTCCCTCGAAGGGCTCGGAATCGAGGTGGAGATCTGGCCCCAGCCGGTCGAGATCCCGACCGACGCCATACCTTTTCCGGAAGACGACAAGCATGCGAGCTACGACCCGGAGTACGTGGAGCGACTGCACCGGATCCTGATCGGCGTGAACGGCGCCCTGAGCCGGTTCCGGGGCGACTACCTGGGCAAGTCGAGCCCGGTGCACTTCTTCTGGGGAAGCTTTGACCTGGCGATCACGCGGTTCTCCGGACGGCGTGCCCCCGAGCAGGAGGGGTTGGACCCGGTGACCCGCGAGGGTTACTCGCACGAGCTGACCAGCTGCGGGTTTTGGCCCGGCGGCGCCTGGTACACCGGGGCGGTGATCCCCGAGCCGGTGCTCTACGCCTACGCCGCGCCCCAACCCGAGGGCTTCTCCGCCGCGACGGTCAAGCCTTCGGAGGCCGCCTACAGCACCGAGTTCTCGGAGTTCATGGTCCCCTACGACGAGATCCGCGCCTTGCCCGACCCGGCGCAGGCGATCTATGACTTCGCCGAAAGCACCTACGCCGCCGGAGCGGACCTGGGCAACTGGGATCGCGAAGCTCTCGAGCGCTGACCCGGACGGACCTCCGGGGCGGGAAAGCCTACGGGCGCTCGCGACCGGTGCGTTGCTCCGTCAGGAAGCCTTCGATCTCTCGCAAGTACTCGTCCGGCAGCCCGAGCCTTGTCGCCAGCTCGAGCAGGGCACGGGCGTACTCGGGGCTCGTCCCCGCGACCTTGCCGTCCGGGAGGTTGTAGCAAAGGGCCGGTTCGACCCCGCCGTCCGGAAGCGTCACATTCACCGGCTCCGCGACATAGTCCCTGACGCTGTCATCCCCGTATAGCGCCTCCGCGTCCTCCCGGGTGACTCGCATGAGAACACCATGGGCTCTCGCCCCCGGATCGCGCAGCAGTGTGGCACGCCGCCCGATACACAACCGATACCCATCGAGATACGCAATCCTCGGCACCGACGCGCGAACTCCCTTCTCTCTCAGGAGCTGCTCATCCATGAAAAGCCCGTAGAAGAAGAGGGGAAGGTCGCTGTCCTTGTTCACGCGGAGACGACCGGTCGGACGTGCATGGCAACGAGAGTAGCGCGCTCTCTCAGCGGCGTTCAACGGATTGCTCGACGCAGTCACGCCCATGGTGCGGGCGCAGTTCCAGGCACAGCGCGGCCTGCCCGTCTTGCCATGCCCTGCCCCGCCGGGCATCGTGAGGCCGTCAACCTTCCTCAGAACGTCTTGGCCGGAGGTGTTTCGTCATGAGGCACGCCCTTCTGCTCTCGTTCCTGATCGCCGCCTCGGCCGTGGTCGCCCCCCCCACCGACCTCCACGCTCAAGCGCAACCGATCGTGGATCCATCCCTCTACGCCGGGATGGAATACCGCATGGTCGGGCCCTTCCGTGGCGGGCGGGTCACGGCGGTGACCGGGATCGCCGAACAACCCCACACTTTCTTCTTCGGCGGCACCGGGGGCGGGGTGTGGAAGACCGACGATGCGGGACATCACTGGTTCCCCATCGCAGATGACTACCTCACCGTGGGAAACGTGGGGGCCATCGACGTGGCCGACTCGGACCCCAACGTCATCTACGTGGGAACCGGTTCGGCGTGCATCCGCGGGAACGTCTCCGTGGGCCGGGGTATCTGGAAGACCACGGACGGCGGCGATACATGGTCCTTCGTCGGGCTCCCCGAATCCGGAGCCGTGGGCGCCCTGGTCGTTCATCCCGACGATCCGGACTCAGTTTACGTGGCGGCCCTGGGACACCCCTTCGGGCGAAACGAGGAGCGGGGCGTCTATCGCTCCCGGGACGGCGGAGCCTCCTGGGAGAACGTCCTGTTCCTGAACGACTCCACCGGCGCCGTGTCCCTGGCCATGAACCCCCACAACCCGCGCATCATCTACGCCGGGATGTGGCGAGCCGAACGGAAGCCGTGGGGGCTCATCTCGGGCAGCCCCGAGGGTGGCGTCTACAAGACCACCGACGGGGGCGACACCTGGACCAAGCTTGCCGGCGGGTTGCCCGAAGGGCTGGTCGGGAAGGTCACCGTGAGTGTCAGCCGGGCGAACCCTGACCGGGTCTGGGCCATGGTGGAGGCGGAGCCGGGGAACGGCCTCTGGCGCTCCGATGACGCCGGTGAGACGTGGCGGTTCCTGACCGGAGAAAGCAACCTGACCGGTCGGCCCTTCTACTACCACCACGTCATCGCCGATCCCGGCGACGAGAACACGGTCTGGATCCTGAACACGCGCATGTACCGCTCCGTGGACGGGGGCGAGAGCTTCGAGATGGTCCCGGTTCACCACGGCGACGTCCACGATCTCTGGATCAACCCGCTGAACTCGGACTACTTCGTGGTCGGGGATGACGGGGGTGCCGAGGTCTCGCTGAACGGCGGAAAGACCCTCTCGGGGGTCTACAACCAGCCTACGGCGGAGCTCTACGACGTCGTGGTGGACAACGGAGATCCCTACCGCCTCTACGGCTCCCAGCAGGACAACACCACCATCAGCGTCCCGGCCTATCGGAGCAACAACAACCTTCGGCCTCAGCAAGCCTGGCAGTATGCCGGGGGATGCGAGGTGGGGCCCATCGCCTTCGATCCCGACGACCCGAGCGTGATCTGGAGCGGCTGCTACGGCGGCATCATCAACCGATGGGACGTGGAGACCGACGTCCGCCGCAACGTCAACCTCTATCCCTCCAACCAGAACCTGGCGCCGAAAGAGCTACGGCACCGCTTCCAGTGGGTGGCGCCCATCGTTATGGACCCCCTGGACCCGAACACCGTCTACCACGCCTCCCAGTTCGTGCACCGGACCCGGGACGGGGGGATGAGCTGGGAAACCATCTCTCCTGATCTCACCACCGACAATCCCGAGGACCAGGAGTTTCCCGGGGGGCCGATCCACGCGGATCACACGGGTGTGGAGGTGTTCAATACGATCTTCGCCCTGGAGCCCTCCCGCCATGAGGCCGGGACGATCTGGGTGGGCTCCGACGACGGCCTGGTTCACATCACCCGGGACGACGGGGCGAGCTGGACAGACATCACACCGGAGAACATGCCTGAGTACGCGACGGTGAACCGCATCGAGCTCTCGGCCCACGATCCGGCCCGAGCTTTCCTCGCGGTCCAGCGCACCGTATGGATGACTGGCGCCCCTACATCTTCCGGACGGACGACTACGGCGAGAGCTGGACGCTCCTGACATCAGGAGACAACGGGATCCCGGAGGACCACTGGGTGAGAGTGGTTCGGGAGGACAAGGTCCAGCCGGGGCTCCTTTACGCCGGTACCGAGTTCGGCGTCTTCGTCTCCTTCGACGACGGGGGCAACTGGCAGCCTCTGCAAATGAACCTTCCCGCCACTCCGGTCACCGACATGAAGGTGCACAAAGGGGATCTGGTCCTCTCCACCCAGGGGCGGTCCTTCTGGATCCTCGACGATGTGACGCCGTTGAGGGAGCTGGCGGCGGAGGCCGGGACCGGAAACGGTTCTGCCGCGACACCGGCGCGCCTCTTCACGCCCCGGGACGTCGCCAGGGGCCGGTCCAGCCCGCCCATGTCCGAAATGGATCTCGCCCTTCCGGATCCTCTCCCTGCGGGGGCCCTCATCAGCTACGTGGTGACGGAGGAAGTGGAGGGCCTGACCCTGGAGATCCGTGACAGCCAGGATCGGCTCGTGGCCCGCTGGCAGGAGAGGCCTCTCTCTTCGGATCAGGGCTTCCATCGCCTGGCGTGGCCCCTCCGCTACCAGGAGGACGGCGGCGTGAAGGCGCCACCGGGTGAGTACCGTGCTCGCCTCAGCTGGGACGGCGGATCCGACGAGCGCAGCTTCCGGGTGCTCCCGAACCCCGCAGACCCCGCCGTTACCCCGGCCGACTACGAGGAACAGTTCCGGGTGACCATGGAGGTCCAACAGACAAGCAGGGAGATCCGCGAGGCAACGGAGCGGATCCGAAACGTCCGAAACCAAACCCGGGAAATCATCGCTCGAGCCCGAGAGGCGGAAAAGGACGTCGGACGGCTGCCGGAGCTGGCCGATTCCCTGGAGGCCCGCCTCCGACCGTTCGAGGCCGACCTGACCTCGGTGGACGATCCGACCGTGCCCACCAGCGAGGTACGTCCCGAGGGTGGCGGCCTGGACCGGGAGTACGGAGCCCTCATGTCCCACCTGAACAGCGGCGGCGGCTACGGGGCCGGGGGCACCGAGGGCCGGCCCACCGCGGGCGCCATGGAAAAGAAGCGGGATCTGGACATGCTCTGGACGGAGCTCAGAGGCCGCGTCCGTCCGGTGCTGGATGCGGAGATCGAAGCCTTCAACGCCGAGGTGGCCCGGCTGGGCCTGGTAGGGATCGTGGTCCGGTAAGGGGGGGGTGACGCAACCGCGCAGGCACCCGGTTTCTGGGCGAGATCTTCCGTGACCAAGGGGGCGCGCCCTCTGAGCTATGGAGTCTTGGACAACCCCTTTGTCTCAGAGGAGCCCCTGATGAACAACGTCCTGGAAGAGCACAGCTATCGAGAGCACAGCTAGCGGCTCTCGATCAGGATCAGGTCCTGTTGCGGCGGCGCAAGCCACTCGGCGCCGTCTTCCGTGATCACCACCATCTCCTCCACGGAGATGGTCTTGGTGTCGGCGCCGTCGAGCGGCCAGGAGTGGAAGCCGTCGAAGGCGAAGGTCATGCCGGGGCGGAGCTCGAGCATCTGGCGCCCCGAGGGGGTGCCGCCGGGACGGCCGCCCGACAGCGCCGGGCCGCTGTCGTGGGCCCAGTAACCCACCGGGTGGCCGGTTCCCCACATCACGGGGAGGGAGTCGTTGGCGGCCATGACCTGACGCTGGGCGCGGTCGACCTCGGCCCCGGTGGCCCCCGGGCGCATGGCCTCGAACGCCGCACGGTTTCCGGCGACCGCGGCGCGCCACCGGGCGAGCGCCTCGGGCGGGGCCTCCGTTTCGCCCGGAGCGAGCACGTAGGCGAAGCGCTGGATGTCGGTCACCCACATGTCGTGCACCTTGATCCCGAAGTCGACCTGGATGAAGTCGCCGGGCTGGATGACACGGTCGGTGGGATGGGAGTGGCCCCGATCGCGACCCGAGTTCACCGCCGGGTTCTGCTCGGGCGCCCAGCCGTCGGCGACCCCGGCGGCCTCCATCTTGGCCTCGAGAAAGTCGGCGATCTCGCGATCGGTCGTGACCCCACCGATCGCCGCCTCGTAGGCCTCGACCTCCCACTGCGCCGTGAGCTCGGCGGCACGCCGCATGATCTCCACCTCGGCCGGAAGCTTCACGGCAAGCCAGGCGTGGATCATCGACTCGGCCGACACGACGCGAGCGATCCAGCGAGGTGCCAGCGCCTCGGCCATGGCGGCGTACTGCGAGTGCGACAGCCCGTCGGCGATCGGACTGCTGCCGGTGTTGACGCCGATCTGCTCGGGGTCGAAGCGCTCGAGCTGCGCCTGCACCTGACTCCAAAGGCCCGAGCCACGCCCGATCTCCACGACCTCGTCCATGATCCGCTTCTCGGCCAGCGCGGTCGCCTCGCCGGCCGGCGAGATCGCCACCGAGGTCACGCCGTCCTCGGTGCGGAAGAACATGAAGGCGGCCGAGCCGCCGGCGTTCTCACAGCCGATGTGGCGGGCCATGGGGTCGTTGTCGTTCTCGCGGCAGATCGTCAGCCAGGCCTGCAGGCGGGCGTCGTCCATCGCCGCCGGCAGCAGGGTGGCGATGCGCTCCGCGCGGATCGCCGGCCACGGGTCGCCGGGGAAAGCCGGACCGTCGATCGTCGCGGCCGGTGGCGACTCCGGTTGACCGCAGGCCACCAGCAGCAGAATTGGGATCAGCAACAACGACGTGAGCGTGCGGGGCGGCGGCTGGACAGCTCGGGGCATGGCGTTCAACTCCGTGGTCAGGGCTCGCCAGATCCTACAACTCGTGGACTCCGGAGATCATGCCCGGACGCCGGAGGCGCTCGATGATCTTGTAGGGGGCCGAGGGTCTTGCCGACTATTGGGCCTCCGAGTGCGTGCGAACGGTGGCCTCAATGAGCTCGCGATACCGAGGGTGATCTCGGAGTGGATCCCAGTTGGGGTTGGTTTCGATGGCCGGTACGGACTGAAAAGAGGGAATCGAAAGCAGATACTCCAGCTGTTCGATGGCTGCGTCGAACTCGCCTACCATCGTATAGATGAGGGCAAGGAATTCGACCCGCAGGGGACCCACGTTGAAGCCATACTCCGAGATCGGCGTCAAATCGACGCCACGCCGCCCCTCCCTGATTGCCTCCTCGCTGCGGCCCAGACCGGCGTAGGCAATGCCGAGCGCACTTCTTGCACGTGCGTCCTGCGGCCGCGCCTCGGCCTCGCGCTCCAAAAGGTCCCTGGCGGCCTCGAAGCGTTCGCGAGCTTGCTGTGCGTTGCCCGTTGCCCTGTAGACACGGGCTTCGAGCAGCGCCTTGGGAACGATTTCCAACGGCCCCTCGATCACCTCGATCTCCGAGGAAGCGAGAAGGGCCAGGGCCTCCTCGTAGTTTCTTTCCAGCCACAGCGCCTGCCAGCGTAGCCACAGAGACCACGGGTCGCCCTCTCTCGGCATTTGCTCGATGGTGGATCGAGCCTCCCGCATATCTCCGTTCCACAGGATCTGGTTCATCGCTTTGGTTCCGTAGAAGATGCTGCGTTGGGGCGCCAGCTCGATGGCACGGTCGTAGAGAGGACCTGCTTCGCGGTAGCGTCGCAACCAGGTGTAGGTGCTGGCGAGCTCGTAGTACCGGTCGGCGTTTCGCGGATCGAAATCCAGTGCTTTCCTCAGGTTGGCCAGAGCCTCCTGGGCTCGTCCCTGCATCCTTTGAACCCCCGCGAGCGCGTTCAGGATGTCGCTGTTGCTGGGCATCCGCCGAGCCCCCGCACTGAACTCCTCGAGGGCTCGGGCACGATCCTGCCCTCCCCACAGGTGGTAATAGCCGAGGGCGAGATGTCCCTCGGCCAAGCCCGGCTCGAGTTCCATCGCCCGCTCCGCGGACCGCTTGGCAGCGACGAGCAGCTCTTCAGTGCGAGAGAAGGCGAGCCCATACGTCACGATATGAACGAGCGACAGTTTGGCGTGAGCCAAGGCGAACTCGGGATCGAGGTCCACGGCGCGTTGGAACATCTGCGCCGCCAATCGAAGATTGTCCTCTAGCTCCCAGTCTGCGGCGGCACCCAAGCCCTCCAGGTAGGCTTGATAAGCTCCCATGTCGCCAGTCGGTACCGCCGTCAACGCCTCCCGCTCCGGCCTCGACAAGGCAACGTTGAGTGCTTGGATGACCTGTTCCGCGACATCCGACTGGACTTCGAAAATCCTCTCGAGGTCTTCCTCGTAGCGTTCGCTCCACACGTGGGTGTCGTCGGCAACTCGGATGAGCTGAGGCGTGACTCGCACCCGGCTCGGTCCGTCAGCAGGTCGCTGCCAACGGACCGTACCCTCCAGCACATAGTCCACAGCAAGATCAGCACCGATTTCCTTGAGGGTCTTGCCGCTGCGGTCGTACCCGACGGCCGTGGTGCGAGAGATAACGCCCAGCCCGGTCACCGCAGACAGCCGGCTCGTGATCTCCTCCGCGATGCCCTCCGCAAAATACTCGTCGTCAGGCGGCCCAAGGTTGTCGAATGGGAACACGATAATGAGCTTGCGATCGGTTTCTGTGGTGGCGGTCGGCTCGCTCATCGCAGGGCTGGCGGGCTCGGTCGCCTCCGGCCAGAACGTCGCCAAGCTCACGAGGATGATGACCAAGGCCAAAGCAGCGGCGGCTGCGATCGCCCAAGGTTTCACGCGGCTGCCCGCTTGCACGGCGTGAACCGGGGCGCCACCGACAACGGAATCCTTCGAGTCGATCTGCTCCCTCACCTGCTCCAACTCGTTGCAGACATCACGGACCGTCTGAACGCGGCGATTCGGGTCCTTCTCGAGGCAACGGTGGACAACTCGTGCCAACTGGTCTGGAAAGTCGGTGTTGAGGTCCGTAACGGATCTGGGGCGATCGCGCAGGATTGAGGACATCAGCTCGGCCGAGCTCTCCCCCGCGAAGGGTGGCTCCCCCGTGATCGCCTCGTAAAGGATGACGCCGAGCGAGAAAACATCGGAGCGGTAGTCGGTTGGGTTGCCTTGAACCTGCTCTGGGGACATGTAAGCTACCGTCCCCAGGATCCTTCCCTCTTCCGTCAGATACTCCGTCGGTACGTGAGTCGCATCCTCATCCGAGGGCGCGTCTTTCATCAGCTTCGCCAGCCCGAAGTCGAGTACTCTGACCCTCCCATCCTCGGACACCATGATGTTGGAGGGCTTGAGATCCCGGTGGGTGATGCCCTGCCGATGGGCGGCACTGATCGCGTCGGCGAGGGGAATGCCCAGATCGAGGAGCTTCTCCAGTGAGAATCCGTTGCGTGGGATGAGGGCGGAGAGCGTCTTGCCCGTCACGAGTTGCATGGTGATAAAGCGGACGGGCTCGCCGTCGTCCGCGAACGCTTCCTCGAGCGAATAGATCGTGACAATGTTGGCGTGATCGAGCGCCGCGATCGCTTTGGCCTCTCGCTCGAAGCGCGCCAGCCTTTCAGGATCGGTGGCGAAGTCCTCGGGCAGAACCTTGATCGCCACATCGCGATCGAGCTTTGTGTCCCGCGCCCGATACACCTCGCCCATACCGCCCGCACCAAGCGGTTCGAGGATCTCGTAATGGGCGAGTTTCGTGCCAACCACTTTGACCGCTTCCAGTGTTTCCAGGCCAGAGGAAACCCGGCTCGATTGTAATCGGAAGTCGGGATCTGCTCACAGGGGCCTACGCTATCATCCCCGCCACGCGGCACATCCCCACCGCGGCGCACTGAAGCAGCCCACGATGAAAGTGCGCCTCGAACGTCTCGACGGCCGCGTTCTCCACCTCGACGCCGAGGGCCTCTCGCCCGTTCTCGACCTCGCCCCCGTTTCCTCCGCGACACCAACGCGAAGGGGCATGCCAGACGAACTCGGGAACGAGTTCACGAAATCAAAGAATGCCCCTGCGAGGACTCGAACCTCGGCTCCGGGATTAGGAATCCCGTGCTCTATCCACCTGAGCTACAGGGGCGGTGCTCTAAATTACTGATTACACGGAACTTGCGCCGATGACGCCTCGAACGCGAAATCATCGATACAGCCAGGCGTGGCCGAAAACGTGGCCACTTCAACCCGATTCTTCACCTGGAAACTCCACTACGGGGGTCTCTCCGAGGGTGGGCATGCTCTCGACGGCACGCCGCGACGACCGAGGAATCAGGTGAGCATAGCGCATGGTTGAAGCGATGTCCCGATGCCCTAGAACGCGGGCAATCTCGTATACATCGGCCCCCTCTTGAGCCATCCACGACGCTGCCGGTGGTGCCTCCCCTGCCCTGGAACGCTGCACGCCGCAATGGATGAAGCGCTTAGCTTCTCCCTTGCAACGATCGACCCGGGGAGCCGTTTCGATCCAATCGCTCTTCTGCGCCTCGCGAAGGCTCGCTCGGATCGCCGACAGGTTTCGCACCATCTCTGCAAGGTGCGAGCCTGGCAAGAGCTACGGAAAAAGGGCAGTCATCATTGTGTGGCCGCCCTTTCTTGTTCGATCGCTCAGCCAACGCGCAGTCAGGGCCGTCCCGTTGAAGCGCTCACCCCTGCCGTCGTACGGTCGGGTCATGAGCCTTCGCCTGAGCACCGCGTTCGTCGTTGCCATTCTGCCTATTGCCTGCGGCCCTGGGGAGGATCGCGCCGAGTCCGAGGGCACCTGGGTAGGCACGACAACCGGGGAGGATCGCGCCGAATCCGACGGCGCCTGGGTCGGCACGATAACAACCGAAGGCAACGTCACCACGGTCGTCAATGAGTCGGGATCGGTGTGGGGAGGGACGGCCACACTGGTTGAGGAGGCTTCAATCGGTGTAGATGCCGGCGCGGAGGAGTATATGTTCGGGGCGGTGCGGGGCGTGCACGCTACGGATCAGCACATCTACGTGGTGGACTTTCAGGTGCCCGCGATTCGGGTATACGACCTGGACGGAACACACCTCCGCGACCTGGGGCGCGAAGGGCAGGGGCCGGGCGAGTATGTGTGGCCGTCCATGATTACCGTCGATGACGAAGGGCGCGTCTTCGTGCTGGACTTCCGCATGCGGCGACTCAACGTCTTCACCGAATCCGGCGAGAGCCTAGGCGCATGGTCGGCCCAGGATGTTCAGTGCTGCACGGTGGCGTCGACGGAGGATGGCGGCTTGTGGGTTCGGAAGAGGCTTCGCGGGATCGAACGCACCGACGGGCGCCTGCAACACGCACTGCAACAGATCGGTCCAGCAGGCGACATAGGCGAGGCGCACTTGCCACGAGAACCTGACTTCGATCGCGTCGAAGTCGAGGCTGACGCCCGTTTCGGTGACCGTGTGGTTGCTCTGCCCCTTCCGTTCAGTCCTGATTGGATGTGGGAGATTGGGCCCTTCGGCACGATGATTGTCGGCGCCTCGGATCGCTACCGCTTCGAGGTTCAACGACGCGATGGATCTGCGCTTGCCGTGGAGCGGTATTGGACGCCGGTCCCGGTGTTGCCCAATGAGGCGGCCTGGCACACTCGTTTCTTCGTCGCAATGGCCCGATGGGAGACTGTCCCCGAGGACTGGACCTGGGACGGTGCCGGAATGCCGACTAGCAAGCCGGCATTCAGTGGCATCTTGCCTGCCAAAACGGGAGAGATCTGGGTGCGACGGCAAGGCTTGGGGGAGCAAGTTGCAGATTGCGTCGACAACCCGCTCCAGGTCAGCCCGGCGGAGGCGGCGGAAGCTCCGTGCTGGCGCGACCGCATGATCATCGACGTGTTCGATGCCACCGGCCGCTTTGTCGGCGACGTTGATGTTCCGGCCGGACTGGACGTTCATCCTTCGAGCACGTTCGTTGACGGCGACCGCGTCGTCGCCGTGATCGAGGACGACGACGGCACGATCATGGTGAAACGCTACCGGCTGGTGTTGCCAGGGGAGCAGTAGCGGGCAAGCGGGCTGCGCCCCGTGGTCGTGATCGTCGGTGCTGTCGACGCCGTCTGCGTCGGAGACAGGTTCGAGCGATCGGAGTTCTTCGACCGGGATCATCTCCGCCCACTCGGCGCGTGCGACGTCCAGCTCGTCAGCACCTGCGGTGATGTACTTCGTGCCCTCGATCGCCGGCAGATCCTGCGGCGACGGCTGCTCCTCCACCTCTAGCGGCTCCACCTCGACCACATCGTCAAACGCTGCGCGCGCCTCAGAGACGGAGACGGAGACGGCCAGCTCCTTCGCTCGGGGGCAGGCCGCCACGATCCAGAATCGAATTCAGGGCGTCAATCCTTGGCTTCGTTTCCTTCGTGGCTTCGAGGCTCTCCCGGCGGAGATCTCGGATCACTTGGGGCACCAACGCCTCAGCTAGATTGCGGCCACCGATCAGCTGGTCCCGCACCATGCCGGGCATATCGGGCAAAGATGCTGTTGCGAATTCGGGAGAGCTACAGGGAGGAGCGCGGTCATCATTGCGTGGCAGCCCTTCGTTGCCTTGATCAGCCAGAGCGCAGCCAGGGCCACCCGGTTGATGCGCTGGCTCTAGCCGTCGTACGGTCGGGTCATGAGCCTTCGCCTGAGCACCGCGTCCGTCGTCGCCCTCCTGGCGATTGCCTGCGGGCCTGGGGAGGATGGCACCGAATCCGACGGCACGTGGGTCGGCACGATCACCACCGAGGGCAACGTCACGACCGTCATCAACGAATCGGGATCGGTGTGGGGTGGGACGGCGACGCTGGTCGAAGAGGCGTCGATAGGTGTCGAGTCCGGGCCGGAAGAGTACATGCTCGCCGACATTAGCTTCCTCTACGCGGACGACGAGCGCACCTACTTGGTCCAACCCGGGATTCCTGCCGTTCGTCTCTACGACCATGCCGGGGCTTACGTCGGTGACCTGGGCAGGCCCGGCCAGGGGCCGGGCGAGCACGCTGTTCCGGTGATGGCGGCAGGTAGTGCAGATGGGCACTCGTTCGTTTACGACAATGCGCTCAACCGGACGAACGTGTACGACGCCCGGGGCGAACCGGTCGATACATGGTCCTTCCAGAACGCTGCGTGTTGTGCTTGGCCCCTGGCGGTATCACCCGGTGGGAAGCTCCGAGCGCTGATCCAGGAATGGCACGAGAAGGACAACGCGAACGAACTCCGCTACGGCGTCCAGACGTTCGGTGTCGCTGGCCCCGAGGGATCCGTGCTGTGGGAGCCGAGTATGGCGTACGAGAAGTTGACGATTAAGGTCGGCGACAGAGAGTGGGAGATGGTGCCGTTCTCCGCAGAACCGCGACGAGCCGCGATGTCACAGGGGATCGTGACCGGCGTCTCGAACGAGTATAGATTCGAGGTTCATGGCTTCGACGGAAACGTCATCGTGGTGTCGCGCTTTTGGCATCCAGTCCCCGTCGATCCCGCAGAGGCAGAGTGGCACAAGCGCTGGAGAGAAGCCGCCAGCCAGGAGCGCAACCCGGGCTGGACGTGGACGGGTGACGAGCCACCGTCACACAAGCCGGCCTACAGCGAACTGATCCCTGCCGCCTCCGGAGAGGTCTGGGTAGTTCGTGCCGGCCCGAGCCGACGACTGGCGAACTGTGTCGAAGACCCGATGGACGATTTTCGCCGGGCCAGCCAGAGCCCTTGCTGGCGCGCTGAAGTGATTCTCGATGTCTTTGGCCCGGATGGTCGCTACCGTGGCGATGTCGAGATTCCAGAAGGTATGCGGCCCAGCCTCCGGTCGCTCTTTGCCCGCGGCGATGCGGTCTTCGCTGTGACAGAAGACGACGCCGGCACGATCATGGTGAAACGCTACCGGCTGGTGTTGCCAGGGGAGCAGTAGCGGGCATCGGGCTACGCCCCGTGGTCGTGGTCTTCGGTGGTGTCGTCGCCGTCTGCATCGGAGACGGGGCCGAGCGATCCAAGCTCTTCGACCGGCATCATCTCCGCCCGCTCTGCTCGCGCGACGTCCAGCTCGTCGGCGCCATCGGTGATGTACTTCCGCCCCTCGATCGCCGGGAGATCCTTCAAGAAGGCACTTACTACGCGGCCGCAGCCCAATGCGAAGCCTTCCAACATGAGCGCGGTACATGCCGATTGCCTCCGGACCCTTGCGGTGGTCAGCGCGCCAAAGTTCGCAGAGTTTCTCGCAGCGGCGGATCTCAAAGTGCCGGACTTCGAGTCTTCAAGGCCCTGGGAACAAATACGGTCTGCCCAGCGACTGCGGCCGATCGCGCAATTGGCGCTGGGGGAAGAACTCTATTGCTGGGATCCGGTGACATTGGCGCGAGCTCAGGATCTCCCGCCGGCCCGGTGTCCAGAAGACCTCGCAAAAGCTCTGCAAGACGAAGGGTTCGAAGCCCTCTTTGGCAGAATCAAGGAACTTTCTCGTTACAACACTCAGCAGTATCGAGCGGCGTACCGCACGGATCTGGAGACCTGGCGACAACCGCTTGCCAACGAGGGCGGTCAAGTTCTGATGATCCGGCCGACGGCGGCGGAGTGGGAATAGCCGGTCCGAGTCGCTCCCGAACCTTCGGGGCGGAGGTCGTTAGCGTCAGGTCGTGCGTGCCGCTTCGCCTGGCATGTTCCTCCGGAATCCCTTTCACCGTGGCCATCTCGCTAGGACAGCCCCGCCAGCGAGGGGGTCACGGGCCGGGGCTACTGTTTCGTGCGGTGATTGATCTTCGCCCCGAATAGCTCCTTGAACTCGACGCTCGCCTTCGTCATCGCCGGGTTGCTCGTGACGATCGTCGACCACGGGCTCGTCTGCCCCGGCAGGATCGGATTGAAGTCGATCAGCGCGTCAGCGGTCGTGATGAACTCGTCGTCCGCGGTGTAGTAGGTAACGACGGCCATCACATTCTCGAGCCGCCCGCTACTGATGTTTGTTACCTGTCCCCTGGCCTCAACGAACTGATTCGAGCCGGTCCGCGACCAGCTCCATTCGCCGAGCTCGAGCGCCGGGGCACGATTTGGCGGTGGAGTCGTGCGGGGCGGAGATGTCGACGGTGCGGAGACAGCTGGGGAGGACGCTCTCGGCGACGTAAACGTCGACCCGACCCTGTTTGCCGCCCAGGCGATGATCGCAAGCAGGATGATCACGGTCAGCAATTGCGTGCCGGCGTTGGACTTCTTCTTCGGTGACGGCGCGGGCGGCGAATCGTCCGGCATCACGATCGGCCTGTCTGCCGACGGGGTGGCGCTCTTCTCCTCGAGCATCTCCCCACAGAATCGGCACTTGATTGCCTCGGCCTTGATTTCTTCCGCGCAGAACGGGCATTGCTTCGTGTCGCTCATCCGTTTGTTCCGCTCCCTCCTGCGTCTGTTGTGTTGCGCGCTTCGATCTGTTCCTGCACATGCCGCCGGAACTCCATCGGGCTCCGGATGCTGCTGAACGACGTCTGGTGGCCCCCGGTGCCGGTGACGCGGACGGTGCCGTAGCCGGCGATGCGACCCAACACACCTTGGTCAACCATGATTCCCTCCACCTTGGTCAGCAGCGTCTCGGTGGCGTCACGTCGGATCAGGCCCTGCTTGGTGATGACGCGCTTGGTGGTCACCGCGAATTCCGACGTCAGGAAGCGCACCGCAGCCATCGGGAAGAGGATCAGCAGGGACGCGAGGATCGTCGACACTCCGAGCCCAAGCAAGATGAAGGACCCTGCGAATAGCATCGCCCCGCCGACAGCGATCGTCAGAACTGCGGGCAGGAAGATGAACCAGTGCAGTCCCGTCTTGTGGCGAACCGACTCGCCAGCGAGCAGGTTGCTCTCGATGTAGCCCAAGGATCCGACCTCCCGTTTCGGTTTTCCCTTACGCGCGCCCGCATCACATCACGCCGCCGATATCTGGACAAGGGAGAAAAGTCGGCTGAGAAGTAAATCCCTACTGCCCTCGCTTATCTAGAATCACCCGGACCCGGGTTTTTCGACGACTTGCTCGAGAAAAATAGGAGCTTGTCCGCGACGTCGAGAAAACGTGGCCGAAAACGTGGCCACTTTCCAGCGATATCGGTCCCGTCAGTCCCGTCAGTCCCGTCGGTCCCGTTGGGCCCGGAGCGTTTAACTCCCTTCGAACCAACGGGTTACGCCGAAATTCATCCCTGGAGCGGTTTGGCGCGAAAAGGCCCTTTTGCCTTTAGGAATCCCGTGCTCTATCCACCTGAGCTACAGGGGCGCTTAGATCGAAACCGGCGGCAAGATGCGCCTACTCCAGGTCCACCGCCTCCAGATGCCCGGCAATCACCGCCAGCTGGCTCGCGCTGAGCCGGCCGAGCGACTCGCCCACCCCCAGTACACCAGCCCAGCGCTCCAGATATTCTAGCGACGGCGTCGAGAAGGGCGCTGACATCAAGGGTCCGTAATTCGGAGCCACGCCGAGGCCAACCGGGTCGGGGGCACGGGCTGGTGGTCACGGGCTCGGGGTCGCGCGCTGCGCGCTGTCCCCATGCGCGTCCCACCGTCCCCGGTGATGCGGCCTCGTCCGCTACAGGTTGGCCCACGCCGTGACGGTCTCGATGATCACCGCGGTCAGGCGCACGAGATCGTCTTCGTCGACCCATTCGTTCGGCGCGTAGAAATTCCCACCGAGTGAACCGATACCGAATGCGGGGGCCTGGAGGATCCGGATGGGAAACCGGATGTCGCCCGCGTAGTGGTTACGATAGGCGCGCGGAGCCGTTCCGGTAACCCGCTCGATGGCATCGCGCAGCTCGCGGCTCGCCGGTGACTCCCAGTCGACCGTGCCGAAGTTGGTTCCCAGCCCTTCTTGCTCCAGAGAGGCGCGGTAAGTGCCGCCCCCCGCCGGCAACCGGGACAGGTATGCGTCGAGCTCTGTACGCATGCTCTCCAATAGCTCTCGCCACGGGATGTCGACCGTGAACAGGACGCGAACCCGGGCCCGCGCGGACTCCGGAACCGCGCCCACCCGATCTCCTCCTTCAAGGATGCCGACGTTGACCTCTTGTCCGGCGAGCACCGTGGCTTGCAGGTGCTCGAGTGCACCCCAACAGGCCTTCAGCGCGCTTCCTCCCTCGGCATACAGCGCCGAATCCGGACCGCTGGTCTCCAGTGGCTCGCCGCGCCAGCCGGTCACCGTCAAGGTCAGATCGAGCGCTCCCTGCACCTCGTGCTTGATGTCGACCAGGCCTCTTCCGGTCTCGGCCGGATGTGCGTAGAGCACGGCATCGAAGTCGATCCCCTGCTGTGACGTGCGCTCGAAAACGGGCAAGCTGCCGCGGCTGCCGCCGCCCTTGCCGTGCAGGCTCATCACCGTGGGCAACGGCCCGCCGGATTCGTGCAAGGCCGCGGCCGCGACGAGCATCGCCGCCACGCCGCCCTTGTCATCGGCGGCACCCAGACCGTGAAGCCTGCTGCCGGCCTTCGTCAGCCGATAGGGATCGGTTCGCCAGCCGTCGCCGGCCGCCTCGGTGTCGACGTGCGCGAAGATACCGACCTTGGCCGCGCGCTCGGCAGGCGGGTGCCCGATCACGTTCACGAAGGGCCCGTCCCCCGGCGGGTTCGGCGGCATGAACTCGGGGTGATCGGCGAGTCGACTCGGTGCTTCCGCGGATTGTTCCACCCGATACGGCAGCCGCTGCAGAAACTCGACGACCACCCCCTGGGCCTCCGCCGCCGATTCCCCGGTGTGGCTCCGGATGGCAACGAGCGCCGAGAGCAGGCCGGTGAGATCTTGGCGGTGGCTCTCCGCGCGAGCCATCGCGGCCGCGGCGGTGCGCTGGTTGCCGCGCAGCGGGTTGCCGGAGCTGCCGCTTCCAAGCGGAGCGGTGGCCCCGAACGGGCCCGAGGTCATTGCCGATCCCAGGCCGCGGGATACGAGGGGGCCGAACGTCATGGCCAGGCCGGCGCTGCCGGCTGCGAAGGCTCTCCGGGTCAACTTGCTGTCGCGTTCACGCGATGGGGGGCGGTTACGTTCGTCGTCGGCCATAGTCTCTCCCTCTCGGAACGTCGCCGGAGTGCAGCGTTCCGACCTCCTCGGTCACCGATGCCCGCACGGTATCACCGTCGACGAACAGCGGTCGCGGGCCTGAAGGGGTTGAACGAGACGGGCGCCGCTACTCGATGCTACCGGGCGATATCGTGCCGCAGTGACCAGCCCTGCATCTGCTCTACGACCTCGCGCGCCGTCCAGTCGAAAAGCAGCGGTGTGATCGTGATCATGTCCTGCAGATACGACGCCGTATCGCTGCCGGCCGGGGGACTTTCCTCGCGCCCGATTTGCGGCCGGAAGCGTCGGCCGTCGTCACCGGGCTCGACCTCCTCGTATCCCAGGCGAAGGTGGCTTCCGCCCATCGGCGCAATGACCACCCCGGCTGTCTCGGCCTCCGTCGTCCGCGGGATATTGATCGAGAACACCACGCCGGGCATCGCGGGGTGCCGCCGCATCTCCTCGATGAACGATGCGACGAAGCGAGCCGGGTAGTCGAAGTCGCGACCACCGCCCACCGACGCCGCCACGGCCGGCACGCCGTGCAGGGCGCCCATCATGGCGGCGCCGACGGTCCCCGACATGTGCGAGGCCCACCCGACATTGGCGCCGCGGTTCAGGCCGCTGACGACCACGTCGAAGCCTCCCTCCGGCGCGAGCATCGTGAGGGCCAGCAACACGGTGCCGGCCGGCGTCGTATCGACACAGTGGCCGAGAACGACCCCGTCTCGCTCCACCTCGCGAAGCGCGAGCTGGTCCCCCAGTGCCACCGACATGCTGCTGCCGCTCCGCTGCCCGCACGGAGCGACAATGCTCACCTCGCCGACCCCCCGCAGGGCCTCGGCCAACGTCTGGATGCCGGGCGACTCGATGCCGTCGTCATTGGCCAGAAGGATGTGATAGTTGTCGGCTTGCCCGCTTGCCGAAGACCCGAAGGAAACCGCCGGGAGGACGACAAGCGCCGCGACCACCCGAAGTCGCGTGAGAGCAGCCGGCGTTCCTGTTTTCATCTGGAGTTCCTTTCGGCCCGAGTAGGTGGCTTGGTTAGGTTCGCGGGACCTGGCCGTGCCTGTCTCGTCGCAACGCCTCGCGCGCGGTTGACGGTCTCCGACGCCGGCGGGCCAGTATCTTCCGTGTACCGTCCTGTGCGATGCGATGTCAACCGGCCCGGGAGCTTCCGAGGCACCGGCCACCACTCCGCCAGCCAGATCGAATCCCGCGCCGTAGTACAGTACGGCGCCGACGCATCGCGTGACCGCGTCTCCCTGGAGGTATCGACGATGAACAGCGTGCAGCCGTCCTTTCGCACCCTTATCGCGGGCCTGCCCGGCCTGCTCGGGGTGTTATTGCTCGCGACCGTTGGCCTCACCGCGAAAGGGGCGGCGTCGCCGGGACCGACGCGGGCCGAATCACAGGCGCCACCGAACATCGTCCTGATCATGGCGGACGACATGGGCTACGAGACCGTGGCCGCCAACGGAGGCACCTCCTACGAGACGCCGAACCTCGACGCCCTCGCGGCGGAGGGGATGCGGTTCACCCAGGCCCACGCCACGCCGCTGTGCACGCCCTCCCGCGTCCAGCTGATGAGCGGCAAATACGGGTTCCGCAACTACATCGGCTTCGGCCTGCTCGATCCGGGCGAGCTGACCTTCGGCCACCTGCTACGGGATGCGGGGTACCGGACGGGGGTGTTCGGCAAGTGGCAGCTCTATGGCAACGAGGTTCAGCGCGGCCTGGCGGACGGTCGCGGCGGTAGCCTGCCGCAGCAAGCAGGGTTCGACGAGCACGCCCTCTGGCAGGTCACGGCCCAGGGGCCACGCTACAAGAACCCGCTTCTGGACGTCTCGGGCGGCGGATTGCAGGCTTACGAGGGCGCCTATGGCCCCGACGAGGTTGTTCTGCGTCTCGAGCAGTTCATGCAACGCCATCTCGAGCAGCCCTTCCTCGCCTACTACCCGATGATCCTGCCCCACTCACCCTTCTTCCCTACTCCCGACCAGGAAGGCTACGCCTCGCTCCAACCGGGAGAGCGGAGCGACCCGGAGCTCTTCGGCGGCTACGTTGCCTACGTCGACAAGCTGGTCGGCCGCATCGCCGAGACGCTCGACCGTCTCGAGCTGAGCGAACGAACGCTTCTCCTGTTCATCGGGGACAACGGCACACATCGGCGGGTCACCTCGATGATGGGCGAGCGCGCCGTGCGCGGGAACAAGGGGTATACGACGGCGGCCGGTACCCACGTCCCGATGATCGCCAGGTGGCCGGGAACGATCCAGGCCGGAGACATCAACGATAACCTCGTCGACCTGACCGATTTCCTCCCCACCTTGCTGGACGCGGCGGGCGAGGACCTACCGGATGGATTCGTCACGGATGGGCTCAGCTTCTACCCTCAGCTTCTCGGGCACGACACGCCCACCCGGGAGTGGATCTTCTGCCACTACGCACCGAACTGGAACAACCTGCCGCACCGTCGCTTCGTCCACGACCGGGATTGGAAGCTCTACGACGACGGCGCCTTCTATCACATCGCCGACGACCCGGACGAGCAGCGGCCGGTTCCTGATTCCGAGCTGAGCGCTGCTGCACAGGGGATCAAGCAGCGGTTCGAGGCCGTCCTGGAACGCATGCGTTGAAAGACCGAGCCACACAATGAAGTTGACAGCCGCCGAGACCCGCAGCTTCCTCGAGGAGGGAAACCTGCGCTTCCTGAACGGCGCGCCGCAGCACGAAGGACGTGATCGTGCCGCGTGCGCCATGCTGGCGAAAAGCCAGGACCCCTGTGCCGTGATCTTGTGCTGTGCCGACAGCCGCGTCGTGCCCGAGATCGTATTCGACGCCGGCCTCGGACAGCTGTTCGTCATCCGGGTCGCAGGGAACGTCGCCAACAAGGCGACGATCGCCAGCATCGAGTTCGCCGTCGCCAAGCTCGGCACCAAGCTGGTCGTGGTCATGGCACACGCCAACTGCGGCGCAGTGGCGGCCGCGGTTACCGGCGAAGAGGCCAGCCCTCACCTGAACTATCTGCTCGATCACATCCAGCCGTCGGTCGACGGCGCGGGAATCGAGGATGTCGACGCCGTGGCTCGGCGGAACGCCGAACAAACGGTGCGGCACCTTCTGAGCGAGTCCGAGATCATCCGGACGGCGGCGGCCTCCGACGGGGTCGAGCTGACCACCGCGTTCTATACGACGGGCACCGGTCGGGTCATCTTGAACTGACGACGAACGCATACATCTGCTTGTCGACGATGCTGCCGTCCTTCAGCGCGCTCCGCCGCAGAACTCCCTCGAGCGTGTAGCCGGCCTTCTCGAGCACCCGGCTCGAGGCGCCGTTCCACGAGAACGGCGTGGCGAAGACGCGGGTCAAGTCGAACTCCTCGATCGCGTACGCGGTCACCGCCGCCACCACGCTCGTCATGATCCCCCGCCCCCAGTAGGGCTCGCCGAGCCAGTAGCCCAGCTCGGCCGAGATCCGCTCGACGTCCTGGCCGAGGACGAAGCCGACCGCACCCACGGCACGACCGTCGACGACGATGGCGAAGGTGGTCTCGGGCGGGCGCCGACATGCCGTGATGAACATCTCGGCGTCTTCGACGCGATACGGATGCGGGAAAGCGTCGCGCAGGTTGCGCCAGACGGCGCGGTTGTTCGCCTGCTCGGCGAGCGACGCTGCATCGGCGGGCTCGAATGAGCGCACCTCACACGACTCGAGCTGCAGTATCACTCCCCTCCTCCTGATGGGTTTGTCCCGCTACGCCGCCGGCGTCCCGTACCAGGTCCCGACAAACCGCCGGCGTCCCGTGCTGCGTCCCGACAAACCGCCGGCGTCCCGGGCCCCGTCCCGGCCTTTCCGCATCGTACCTCGCCGATCGCGCGAAGCTGACGCGGCCATCCGGCAGCCGGGTAGCCGCGTGACCCGGCTGCTACGATGTGACGATGATTTCGCTCCAGAGGTGGGTGGCCAGTTTGCTGTTCGTGTCGGTCTTTCTCGTCGGCGCCGCACCGGCTCAGGCGCAGTCGTCGACGAGCCAGAATGGCTGGGAGATCGAGGGCTACGGCGGGTTCGTGGTTCCGAGCGGTTCCGGCGACGGCGTGGCGACGCTTCCGCCCGCGGGAGCGCCCATCGCCACCTCCAGCCCGATCTTCCCGTCGCGCCGCGTGCCCTCCTGGTTCTTCGGCGACGGCGCGCTGCTTCTCAACCAGGTGAACGGGCAGTTCGGTATCGCCGACCTGATCGAGCCTCTCGACGACGCCCTCGGCGGAACGGCGCTGTCGACCGGCTCCGGCTTCGCCGGCGGCGTGCGCGTACGCCGTTCCCTGAGCCCCCGATTCGCCGCCGAGGTCAGCCTCGACTTCTTTCCCGGCGCGGCCGACCTGTCCGAGGATCTGATCGCCGCGAGCGAGACCACCCGCGCCAGCTTCGCCCCCGCCTTCCAGGGGCTTCTGTCCACCGGCCCGTTCACCGACATCGCCGTCGGCGCAACCTCACTGGCCGGAGGATCGTCCCTCGAGCTCGCCGTCACCGGAACGCTTGTCTATCAGCTCGGACAGGCGGGCGGGTTCGTCCCGTACCTGACGTTCGGCGGCGGCGCCATCACCGGCGCCGGCGACGGCGCCTCGGCGACCCTCGAAGGGCGCTATCAGTTCCGCATCCTCGGCCAGGTACCGATCGACGAGACCGATCGCGCCACCGTGCGGGTCCAGGGGCGAACGGTCTTCACCGGGGTTGGCGGCGCCGGCCTGCGACGGGAAGTGACCAATCGGTGGGGCTTTCGCATCGACGGGCGCGTGTTCGTCAGCCCGCACGCAACCCGGGTTTTGATCGACGCCCAGCCGACCGTGGCACCAGGGTCGCCAGCCGATTTCGTCGAGTCGTTCACGACGCCGTCGATCCAGTTCAGCAACGACCCTTCCACCGGCCGCGAGTCGTCGCTCGGCGATCTTCCGTTGCAGTCGTTCGAGACCTTCGTCGCCGACGGGCTACAGGTCCGCGTCCTGGTCACGGCCGGGATCTTCGTCCGTTTCTGACGAATATCGACGCCGCCGGCCGGCCGTGGCGCACGTGTGGTGACCACACCTCCACCACGGCCCGCTAGGGAATCTCCCGCAACGGCAGGTGAAAGATCCCCAGGCCATGGGTCGCGGCCACCAGGATCCGCTGCTCCGGGACGATTTCCAGGTCGACCATCAGGGCTTCGGGAAAGCCCACTCCGGCCAGGGCCCACTGGGTCGAGCCTCCGCGCAGCACGAGCGGGCCGAAGTCCGTGGCGGCATACAGATCGCCGGTAAGGTGGTCGTGCGCCAGGGTGTTGATCGGCAGGTCGCCGAGATCGAAGTCCATCGAGGTGAACGTCGCCTGACCCGACGCGGGGTCGAAGACGACGCGGAAGACATGCCCCGGGGTCCCCGGCGTGAGGGTGTTGAAGCCGGAATACGACACATAGGCGGCGTTCGGGTCGGTACGGTCGGCGAAGATGCGGGTGATGAAACGGTTTGGCGTCGTCGGGTCGTCGATACGCCGAAACGTCACGCCGGCCGCGGGTCCGTCGGCGTTCTTCGAGACGAACAATCGGCCGAAATTGGTCGCCGCCCACAGCGTCCCGGGATCCCCGACGGTTCGCTCGGCCGCGACGATGATGCCGCCGACGCGATCGGGGCCGTAGAAATCGCTGGTCAGGTCGCCCGGCTTGCGGCTGGCGTCCTCGGGCGTCGAGCCGGGGGCGAACGGAAAGCCAACGCCGAGCGGCACCCAGTCGCCACACGCCGACGAAGAGCTTCCGCCCGGGAAGCGGCAGTTCGCCTCGAGAAAGGCCTGGTCACCGCCGTTGTTCTGCGTCCGCCAGATGTGCTGGAAGCCGGTGAACTGGGTGTCCGGACGTACCTGGTCGAAGGTGATGAACTGACGGCCGGTCGATCGGGTCACGGTGTTGCGCTCGCCCGCCGATCGGATCGGGCCGTCGGTGCGAACCCACTGGTTCGCCTCACCGCTTCGGAAGCTGGTGAAGAACCGGTCGCTTTGGAAGCTGGCGAACAGGACGTTCGCGCGGGTCGGGTGGAAGCCGCTCGCCGACGTCCCGTCGCCGAACGGGAACAGTGCCTTCCATACGCCCGGCGGATCGGTGCCGTCCATCCAGATGGTGCTGTTGTCCTGCAGCCCCCCAAGCATGCGGCGCAGCGGGTCACGCGGATCGAGGGCGACGTTGTAGAACTGCAGGGTCTGTAACCCCTGGTTGAGGAAGTAGATACGCTGCGGCACCTCGGACAGCATCGTGTCGCACTGCGGCGGAGCCGAGCCGCCACAAATCCCGGTGTTGTTGACGAACACGCCGTCGTTGCGCACCACGCCCCCGTCGGAGCCGACGAAGGCGATGCGCGAATCCAGCGGATGGAAAACGATCGCCCGGACGTCGACGTGGCTGGTGTTACGCGGATTCTGCGCATCGTTGCCGAAGCCGAAGAAGTTCACGCCGGCGTTCGTCGAACGTATCGTCGGCTCGCCGAAATTGGGCGAGCGCACGCCGCCGACAAGCACCGTGTCCGGCTGCCCTTCGGGGCTCGCGACCACGAGGTCGTAGAAGCATTGAGACGTACAGATGGCGCGGCTCGTCCAACCCGGATCCGCGGACGAGTTCGACGACAACTTGATCCACGGACCGACGTTGACCAGGTTGGCGCCGCTGCCGGCAACCAGAGAGGCGGCGGGCACGTCGGCATTGTCGAGCCGATACAGCGACTGCGGGCCGGTGCTCTCGGTGCCGTTGTACACGTAGATGCGCGTCTGCCCGTTGTTGACCGTCAGGTCGAACATCGCCAAGTCGCGAAACCGTTGTCCGCCGACCACCGCGAAGACCGGCTTGAAGGCCCCGTCCCCTCCCTCGAGCGACGGAGCCGATCGATGGATCGCGTTGTTCCACGCCGTCGTGTAGACGATTTCGGGGTTCTGTGGATCCAGCTTGATGTCCCGTACGCCGAACATCGTGTCGCCGACGCCGGTGCCGAGATTCGGGTTCGGCGAAATGACCGGCTCGAGCGGCGGGGTCCAGATCAGCGACCAGGTCTGTCCGCCCGTCGTCGTCTTGTACAGGCCGACGCGGGGCTGCGGAAACCCGGGCGTCTGGGTTTGCCCACCGCGCACCGCGGTCATGCCCAGCATGGCGCTGGTCGTGCCGACGTAGATGATGTCGGGGTTGGACGGGTGCACCACCACCGAGCTGATCCCGCGGGTGAAGGTGAAGTCCATCGCCACCGGCGAAACCGCGAGGTCGGTGATCATGGTCGGCACCCGGGACCACACGTCGCCGCCGTCCGTCGATCGGTACAGGCCGGTGCCGGCGCCGGAGTTGTTCGGCTGGTTCGTCTCGCCGGTGCCGACGAAGATCGTATTGCCACTCGGATCGTTCGGATCGAGGGCCAGCGCACCGATGCTGTTGGTACCGAGGCCACGCGAGACCCAGCGCCACTTCGGGTCTTCGGTGTTCATCGCGTCGTCGGTGCGCCACACGCCTCCCCCCGCCGTCCCGACCCAGAGCCGGCAGGGCCCGAACAGGGTGCAATTCGACGAGATGGCCAGCGCCGCGACACGGCCTGAGACGTTCTCGTTCCCCGCCAGACTGATGGTCGGGCCGAGGCTCGCCCAGGCGGCCTCGCCGGTCGATTCGGTACCGCTGTAGGCCACGCCGCGGAAAACCCAGTAACGCCGCGACGCCGCCTGCACCACGAGCGGATGGGCGGGCGTCGCCGGGAAGGCTCGCTCATACGCCAGCAGGCCGGCGTATCCCAAAGGCTCGAAGGGCGGCTCCGTTGGCGGAGATTGGCCCTCAGCGGGCGTTTGCCCCTCGGCAGGCATTTGGCCCTCGCCGGGCGGCTGGTTTTCGCCAGGTGCTTGCCCCTGGCCGGGCGCCTGATTTTCGCCGGGCGCCTGGCCCTGGCCGGACGCGACCCCGGCGACAAGGAGCATCAAGATGACGGAACGGACGACGATGCGGCGGGTACGAAGGAACATGCACACAGGATACATGCGCCGATGCGTCTGCCGCACGGCCTCGGACCGCGATCGTGCTCGGGAGTTTCCACCGTCCGAGCACGACACCCTCGGGGCTCTCAGAGGCTGCGGCAACTTGCCCCCTCCATTCGCCTTGACCGGCCGAACGACGTGGAAGCCAGATTCGGCGCTTTGCGCTATCCTCGGGGCGTCGGACCGCCCACCGTCGCGCTCACCGAGGCTCGCCCTCGTGAATCCATCCCGCCGAACTCCTTCATGGGTCTGAATCACCGAGGTCGCGCATGGGCCTGATCCGCTTTTTTCGCACGCCCGGACTGTCCGCGGCAGCCACCGAGGCGCTGCTCGATCGCTCTCGCAGGCGGGTCACCGACCGCCTGCGCTCGATCGAAACGGAGCTCTGCTTCAACATCGAGGCCCGTGAGGGTGAGCTCCGGCCGGAGTCGCGGGAGGCGCTGACCTGGCTTCTTTGCGAGACGTTCGAGCCGCGCCGGTTCGGCGGCGCGAGCTTTCTCGCGGACGGCGACGACACCGCAACGGAGGAAACGGTGCTCGTCGAGGTCGGCCCGCGGCTGAACTTCTCCACCGCCTGGTCCACCAACGCCGTCTCGATTTGCCACGCCTGCGGCCTGCACGAGATCGTGCGGATCGAGCGCTCACGGCGCTACCGGCTGGGTTTCGACGGAGGCACTGATCGTGACGATCTGGACGCCTTTCTGCCCCTGATCCACGACCGCATGACCGAGTGCGTCTACGCCGAGCCCCTGGAAAGCTTCGCCAGCGGCGCGACGCCCGACCCGGTCGTCGACGTCCCGGTGATGAGCGAGGGGCGCGCCGCCCTCGAGCGCATCAACGACGAGATGGGGCTGGCCTTCGACGACTGGGACCTCGACTACTACACCCGGTTGTTCCGCGAGCAGATGAAGCGAAACCCGACGAACGTCGAGTGCTTCGACGTCGCTCAGTCCAACAGCGAGCATTCGCGACACTGGTTCTTCAAGGGGAAGCTGATCATCGATGGAGAAGAGGCCCCCCAGGACCTGATGTCTCTGGTGCGCGCGCCGCTCGATGCCCGGCCGAGCAACAGCACGATCGCGTTTCGCGACAACTCCAGCGCCATTCGCGGCTACCGGATGCGGACCCTCCTGCCCTCCGTTGTCGGTGCGCCGTCGCCCATGGTCGAGTCGGGTGCCGACTACGACATCATCTTCACCGCCGAGACGCACAATTTCCCGTCCGGCGTCGCGCCGTTCCCGGGGGCCGAGACCGGCACGGGCGGACGCATCCGGGACGTTCACGCCACCGGCCGCGGCTCGCTGGTGGTCGCCGGGACGGCAGCCTATTGCGTCGGCAACCTCTATATCCCCGGCTACGAGCTCCCCTGGGAAGATCCGGGTTTCCGCTATCCCGACAACCTCGCCCCGCCGCTGCAGATCGAGATCGAGGCGTCGAACGGCGCCTCCGACTACGGCAACAAGTTCGGCGAGCCTGTCATCCAGGGGTATACAAGATCCTTCGGCCTGCGCCTGCCCGACGGCGAGCGGCGCGAGTGGATCAAGCCGATCATGTTTTCCGGTGGCATCGGGCAGATCGACGCGTCCCACACCCGCAAGGACGCCCCGGAAGCCGGCATGTGGGTGGTCAAGATCGGTGGCCCCGCCTACCGCATCGGCATGGGCGGCGGCGCCGCCTCCAGCATGGTGCAGGGGGAAAATGTCGCAGAGCTGGACTTCAACGCGGTCCAGCGCGGCGATGCCGAGATGGAGCAGAAGGTCAACCGGGTGCTGCGCGCCTGCGTCGAGCTCGGCGACGCCAACCCGATCGTCTCGATCCACGACCAGGGGGCGGGCGGTAACTGCAACGTCCTGAAGGAGATCGTCGAGCCGCTCGGAGCACGTATCGAGGCCCGCGCCATACCGGTCGGCGACGAGACGTTGAGCATCCTGGAGATCTGGGGAGCGGAGTACCAGGAGAACGACGCGCTTCTGCTCCGTCCCGAGCACGCCCAGCTCTTCCGCGATCTCGCCGAGCGCGAGAAGGTCCCCGTGGCCTTCGTCGGCAAGGTCACGGGGGACGGCCGCATCGTGCTCTTTGACCAGCGCGACGGGACCACGCCGGTTGATCTCGACCTGGACGCGGTTCTCGGCGACATGCCGCAAAAGACGTTCGACATGCAGCGCCACAGCCCGGCCCTCACGCCCCTGACGCTCCCCGACGGCCTCGACGTGGCCGGCGCCCTTGACCGCGTGCTGCGGCTGCTTTCGGTCGGATCGAAGCGATTCCTGACCACCAAGGTCGATCGCGCCGTGACCGGCCTGATCGCCCAGCAGCCATGCGCCGGGCCGCTTCAGCTCACCATCGCGGACGTCGCCGTCGTCGCGCAGAGCCATCTGTCGACGACCGGAGCAGCGACCGCGATCGGTGAGCAACCGATCAAGGGCCTCCTCGATCCGGCGGCCATGGCGCGCATGTGCGTCGGCGAGGCGCTGACGAACCTCGTGTGGGCCGCGACCAGCGGCATCGAGGACGTCAAGGTTTCGGCCAACTGGATGTGGGCCGCCAAGCTCCCCGGTGAAGGCGCCATGCTGTACGACGCGGCGAAGGCGATGAGCGACGTCATGCTCGAGCTCGGTATCGCCATCGACGGCGGCAAGGACAGCCTGTCGATGGCAGCCATCGCCCCCGGGCCGGACGGCGAGGACGAGGTCGTCAAAGGTCCCGGGTCGCTGGTGCTCTCCGCGTACGTCACCTGCCCGGACATCCGCAAGACCGTTACCCCCGACTTGGAGCTCTCCGAGACCGGCCGCCTGATGTACGTCGACCTGGCCGAGGGCCGTTCCCGCCTGGGCGGTTCGGCCCTCGCCCACGTGTTCGGCCAATTGGGCGACGAGGTGCCCGACCTCGAGGACGCGGCGCTGTTGCGCCGGGGGTTCGAGACGGTGCAGCAATTGATCGACGAGGGCCTGCTCGAAGCCGGCCACGACCGCAGCGACGGCGGCCTCGCCACCACGTTGCTGGAGATGGCCTTTGCCGGAAATCGGGGTATCGAGGTCGAGCTGCCGATCGACGCCGAACCGCTCGCCTGGCTGTTCGCCGAGGAGCTGGGCCTGGTGATCGAGGTCGCCGACGAGGACGAGGCGGAGGTCCTCGGGGCTTTCCGCGACGCCGACGTCCCCTGCGTCACCATCGGCCGCACGACGGCGGAGTCGGAGATCGTCTTCCGCCGGGGAGACGATCTCCTCCTGGCGGCTGACATGCGAGACCTGCGCGACGTCTGGGAGGCCACGAGCTTCGCTCTCGATCGGCTGCAGGCCGACCCGGCCCACGTCGCCGAGGAGAAAGCCGGCTTGCGCGAGCGCACCGCCCCGCCCTTCGCGCTGTCGTTCACGCCGACGGCGACCGGCGCCGAAACCCTCGCCGCCGCGCACAAGATCCCGGTGGCCGTCGTCCGCGAGGAAGGCAGCAACAGCGACCGGGAAATGGCTTCCGCCTTTCATTTGGCCGGATTCGAGCCCTGGGACGTGTCGATGTCGGACCTGCTGGCCGGACGGATCACGCTCGATCGATTCCGCGGCGTGGCCTTCGTCGGCGGCTTCTCGTACGCGGACGTGCTCGACTCGGCGAAGGGTTGGGCCGGCGTCATCCGCTTTCATGAAGAGATCGAACGCCCGTTCCGTGACTTCTACGAGCGCGACGACACCTTCAGCCTCGGCGTCTGCAACGGCTGCCAGCTCGCCGCGCTTCTCGGCTGGGTGCCGTGGACCGGGATCGCCGACGAGCTGCAACCGCGGTTCATCCACAACGCCTCCGGCCGCTTCGAGTCGCGCTTCGCCACGGTGCGGATCGCCGAGAGCCCGGCGATCATGCTGCGCGGCATGGAAGGCTCCACCCTGGGCGTCTGGCTGCAACACGGCGAAGGCCGCGCCTTCTTTCCCGACGCCGATGTTCTCGCCCGGGTGGAAGCCGAGAGCCTGGCCCCGGTGCGATTCGTCGACGACGCCAACCAGGTCACCGAGCGCTACCCGTTCAATCCCAACGGCTCGGCCAACGGTATCGCGGCCCTCTGCTCCCCCGACGGGCGCCACCTGGCCATCATGCCGCACCCCGAGCGCACCTTGAACACATGGAACTGGGGATGGCTACCGCGGGACTGGCGCGGCGAGCTGGAGGTTTCGCCCTGGCTGCGCATGTTTCAGAATGCGCGCACCTGGTGCGAGGAGCGAGATCACTCCACCGGACCCTGAGTCCGACGAAAGGCGGCCCGCCAGCCGAAGGCGGGTCGCTCCCCTACCGTCAGCGCAACGAGGCTGCCATGGATCGACGTGAATTCCTTCAACGCGCTTCAGCGTCCGCGACGGCCGGATGGGCGGCCACACCGCTCATCGGCCTGCTTTCGTCACCGCCGAACCCGGCGCCCGGGCCGAGCAACGACGCGACGGCAACGATACTCGGGCCGAGCGAACGGGTGACGGCATCGGGGCCGGCGAACCCCGACGCCCTGATCATGGATGCAATGGGCGAGCTGCGCACGATCTACGAGCCCCCGCTCGTGCGCCAGATGCTCGCCAGCGGCATGGACGCCATCACCGTCACCCTGTGCAACCCGAAGGCCGAGGGCGCCGAAGCGCTGGAGCTGGCGGTCGACGGGCTGATGGAATACGACCGCTATCTCGCCGACCACCCCGAGCTGTTCATCAAGGCGACCTCGGTGGCGCACGTCGACGAGGCCCGCGCCGCCGGCAAGCTGGCGGTCTTCTACCTCTACCAGAACGCCACCCAGTTCGACGACGACCTAGATCGGATCGAGATGTTCTACCGGCTCGGGCTCACCAGCTCCCAGATCACCTACAACGAGCGCAACCTCGCCGGCGTCGGCTGCCGCGCCGAGGGCGACGACGGCGGACTGACCCCGTTCGGCCGTGACCTCGTCGACCGCATGAACGACCTCGGCATGCTCGTGGACCTTTCGCACGCCAACCCCCGGACGATGGCCGACACGATTCGGCATTCGAGCATGCCGGTGATCATCTCGCACACCGGCTGCGACGCGGTTCATCCGCACGTGCGGAATACCTCCGACGAGAACCTGAAGCTGCTGGCCGAGAACGGCGGCGTTGTCGGTGTCTGCCAGCTACGGCCCTTCCTCACCTACAAGAAGCAGGACAACCTGCACGCCTACTTCGACCACATCGACCACGCGGTGAACACGTGTGGGATCGAGCACGTCTGCATCGGCTCCGACCGGGACCACCGGGTGATCGAGATGACACCCGAGTACGAGGCGGAGCTGCGCGCCGAAGAGGGCGCACAGGTAACCAGCAGCGAGCTCCCGTATTTCATCGACGAGCTCAACGGGCCCGGGCGCATGTCGGTGGTCTGGGACGGGCTCGCCGGGCGCGGCTACAGCGAAGACGAAATCGAGAGAATCATGGGGCGCAACCAGTACCGGCTGTACGAGCACGTCATCGGTTAGCGGCCCGGCACTGTCGACACCGAGTCCTGAGCGGGCACGGTGAGTCGCCGCCGCAAAGCCGGCGGCGCGCCGGAGGTCATCGTGAGCAAGAAGGAGAAAAAGTCGAAGCTCCACCGCAAGGACTACGAGCGCGAGCTGGAGCGGCTGCAGACCGAGCTCGCCTACCTACAGCGCTGGGTAAAGGAAACCGGCGCCCGCGTGATCGTCATTTTCGAGGGCCGGGACGCGGCTGGGAAAGGTGGCGTGATCAAGCGCCTCACCGAGCGGGTGAGCGCGCGGGTGTTCCGCGTCGTCGCGCTCCCGGCGCCGACCGACCGTGAGAAGACCCAGATCTACATGCAGCGCTACATCGCCCACTTCCCCGCCGCCGGCGAGATCACGATCTTCGACCGGAGCTGGTACAACCGCGCCGGCGTCGAGCGGGTGATGGGCTTCGCCACGGAAGAAGAAGTAAAGAACTTCCTCGAGGCCACGCCCCGGTTCGAGAGGAACCTGGTGGACGAGGGAATTCACTTCATCAAGTTCTTCTTCGATGTATCGCGCGAGGAACAGGAGAAACGCTTTCGCACCCGCTACGAAGATCCGATGCGCCAGTGGAAGCTCTCGCCGATGGACATGGCGTCGTGGGCGCGATGGTTCGACTACACCGCGGCATACGTCGATATGTTCAAGTGGACCGACACGGCCTGGGCCCCGTGGTACGTGGTCGAGGCGGACGACAAGCGGCGCGCCCGCCTCAATTGCCTGGCCCAGCTGCTCGATTTGATCCCCTACGAGAAGCTACCCTACGAGCAACTGGACCCGCCGGACCCCGTCGACCCGGAAGAGAAGCCGGCGAAACCGGTTTTCCGCAACATCGTTCCCGACAGGTACTGACGCACAGGAATTGACCGTATGACGAACTCCCGCGCCGGCGTTTTCGTTCTGGGCACGCTACTGGTCGTCGGCGTCTTCGCAACGCTGGTGTACATGACGATCGGCTACCACCAGTACGAGGTGGAACTGTGCATCACCTTCGAGGGCCGCCGGGCGTGCGGCACCGCGGCCGGCGCCAACCGTGAGGAAGCGATGCGGGCCGCCTCGACCCAGGCCTGCTCGAGCATCTCCTCGGGAATGACCGACACCATCGCCTGTGGGCGCACCGAGCCCGATACCATTCGCTGGATCCGCGAGTAGGCCGGTCACCGGGACCTGGAACGGGCCCCCCGGCCCCCGGCGGAAGTGGCTGCGTCTCCTGCCGCGCGGAAGCGCTCACGACTTCCAAACGGGCGCCCCCGTCACGCGGAAGCGCTCACGACTTCCGAACAGGCGCCCTCGTCACGCGGCAGCGCTCAGGACCTCCAGCGGCCGCGGGCAAGCCACGCAGCGTACGATTCGGAGTCTTCCGCTCGCAGCGGTAGCGGCGGCGGGTTCTCGGCAAAGAAGTGCGTCGCGACGCGGGTCAGACACGTCTCCGTGTGCTGCGCCGCGCCGAAGCCCTCGAACGCCAGCGTCCACCATGAGGTCACCCCATCGGGCACTTCCAGCGCGGTGAACTCGAGGCAGGCACCCGAAGCGGGCCGGTCACCGGCGGCGTCAACCTCGACCGGTGTGTCCGTTGAACCGATCCCCTGGAGCGAGAAGCCGCGCAGCATCCGTTGCTTGCCGACGTTCACCCACTCCTCTCCCGAGCCCGACGCCGGTCCGGCCCCGGGCACCTCGTGCGAACCTTCGGTAGCGAGAAGCGGCCGCGACCATTTCACCCATGATTCCACCGCGCCGCCCACGTCTCCCGGATACGCCACGTTGCCGTGCCTGGCAGCGCGCGCCTTCACCTCCAACTTGCCCTGTCGCACCTTGACGGCCGCGGTCGAGCACCCCGGAAAGAGAAGATAAGCGTCGACCCGGGCAGGCTGGGTCACCGACAGGTCGCCTCGTCGAAACCAGTGGATCAGTTCCGGCGGCGGCGAGCCGCGAAAAAACCAACGCACCTCGGTCGTGGCGATCAGCATTCGTTACCGCTCGCTCTGTGCGCGACCAATCGTGAAATCGCGCGCCAACCCGTCAGCCACCGCGAGCCCGTCGAGCGTGGGCACGAGCCGGGAACCGTCCAGCCGGAGGAGCTCGCGGCGAGTCAGATCTTCGATCAGGCCGACGTTACCCGATAACAGGTCGACACCCCAACGGCGCCGAACCTCGTCGACGTCGACACCGTCGGTGGTCCGCAGGCCGAGAGCAAGCGCCTCGAGGACGAGCGCCTCCGGCGCGATGGTTTCCTCGCCATCGACGGCGGTGCGCCCCTGGTCGATGGCCAACCGCCACTCCGTCAACGAGCGCGCGTTCCACCACCTGCGGCGATCGCCGTCGAAGGAATGAGCCGAGGGGCCGATGCCGAGGTACGGCACGTGCCGCCAGTACTTCTCGTTGTGTCGCGACCGCAGCTCCGGGGCGCGGGAGAAGTTCGACACCTCGTAGGCCGGGTACCCGGCATCCTCCAGCAGGCGATGGGTGGCGAAGAACTGCTCGGCCTTGTGATCGGCGGTCGCCTCGCTGAACGCGCCACGCTGGCGGTCGCGAAAGAAGCGTGTTCCCTCGTGCACGGTGAGCTCGTAGCACGACACGTGGTGCGGCTGCAGCTCGACGACATGTCGCAGCGTCGACTCCCAGGACGCCAACGATTGCCCGGGAACGGCGAAGATCAGATCAACCGAAACCACGTCGAATGCCGCGCCGAGGGCGCACTCCATCGCGGCAGTCGCCTGCTCGCCGGTGTGGGCCCGCCCGAGCCTCTCGAGGGCGCGGTCGTCGAGGGCCTGGACGCCCAGGCTGATGCGCGTCACGCCGATTTCCGTCCATTCCTCGACGCGGTCCGGGGTGACGTCTTCCGGATTCGCCTCCAGGGTGATCTCCGCGCCTTCGGCGAGGCCCAGCCGCCGGCGCACGTTCGTGATCAAGTCACCAAGGGCGTCGGGGGCCAGCGACGAGGGCGTACCGCCACCTACGTAGAGGGTGTCGAAGGGTGCGCCAGCAAACGGCTGCACGCACGGCCCGGGAGATCCGTCGGACGCTTGCTCCTCCACTTCGCGAGCCAACGCCTGGAGGAATGCGGCCCGCGTCTGCGGCCCGCCGGTGCGCACGGCGAAGTCGCAGTAGGGACAAACCCGCCCACAGAAGGGAACGTGGACGTAGATCCCGGGCGCGCGCCCGGCGCTCGTCACGGCGCGGCCCTCGAGCTCGGCCCGGCTTCGTACCTGCGCCGGCGGGACGCGATCGTCATGGGGCGAGCGGTCCGGTAACGCGGGTCATCCCTGGTCGGGATCGGCTCTCAGGACCGCGAGGAAGGCCTCCTGTGGCACCTCGACGTTGCCGAAGGCGCGCGCCCGCTTCTTGCCTTCCTTCTGCTTCTCGAGCAGCTTGCGCTTCCGGGTGATGTCCCCGCCGTAGCACTTGGCGGTGACGTCCTTGCGATACGCGCTGATCGTGCGGCGGGCGATGATGTCCCGCCCGATGGCTCCCTGGATAGCGATCTTGAAGTTCTGCTTCGGGATCGTCCGCTCCAGCTGCTTGCAGGCGTGCATGGCACGGCCGCGCGCCTTGTCCTTGTGCACCAGCATGGCGAGCGCGTCGACCCTCTCGCCGTTCACCAGGATGTCGACCTTGGCCAGGTCCGTCGGCCGGTAGTCGAGCAGCTCGTAGTCGAACGAGCCGTAGCCCTGCGTAATGGTCTTGAGCCGATCGTAGAAATCGAACAGCACCTCCGCCAGCGGTAGCTGCGAGGTCATGTCGACCCTTCCTGCCGCCAAGTAGTTGAACTTGATGTCATCGCCGCGCTTGTCGCGGAGCAATTCCATCACCGCGCCGACATAACGATCCGGCATGAGGATCGAGCCCTTGATGTACGGCTCCTCCACCAGCTCGATCGTAGCCGGGTCGGGGTATTCGGACGGGTTTTCGACGATGGCGGTGACGCCGTCGGCGGTGGTGACGCGGAACTCGACCGAAGGGGCGGTCAGCAGGAGCGAGAGGTCGAACTCCCGGCTGAGCCGCTCTTGAACGACGTCGAGGTGCAACATGCCGAGGAAGCCACAGCGGAAGCCGAAGCCGAGGGCGCTCGACGAGTCCTTCTGGAACGTCAGCGCGGCGTCGTTGAGCTTCAGCTTGTCGAGCGCACGCGACAGATCCTCGTAGTCGTCGTTGGACACCGGAAAGATCGACGAGAACACCACCGGCTTCGCCTCGACGTACCCCGCCAGCGGCTCGGCGGCGGGGGCCTCCGAGTTGGTGATGGTGTCGCCGATGTCGATGTCACCGATCGCCTTGATGCCGGCGATCACGTAGCCGACCTGCCCCGACACCAGTTCCTTCTGCTTGTCGCGCTCGAGCTTCAGCAGCCCGACCTCCTCGACCTCGTAGACGGCCCCGTTGTGCATCAGCTCGATCGTCTGCCCCGGTCGCACCGTGCCGTCGACCACGCGAACCAGCAAGACCACGCCCCGATACGGGTTGTACTCGGCGTCGAAGATGAGGGCCTTCAACGGTGCGGACGTATCCACGGCCGGAGCCGGCAGCTTGGCGACGATCGCTTCCAGGAGCTCGTCGGTGCCGGTGCCGACCTTGGCCGATACCGGGAGAGCCTCGAAAGGATCGAGGCCGAGGTCCTCGTCGATCTCCTCCAGCACGCGATCGACATCGGCCGCCTGCATGTCGATCTTGTTGATCACCGGCAGGATCTCGAGCTCCTGCTCCAGCGCCAGATAGACGTTCGCCACCGTCTGCGCCTCGACCCCCTGGGTCGCATCGACCAGCAACAGGGCGCCCTCGCACGCCATCAGCGAGCGACGCACCTCATGCGAGAAGTCGACGTGCCCCGGCGTATCGATCAGGTTGAGCGTGTAGGACTCGCCGTTCGCGGCCTGATACGAGAGCGTAATGGTGTTGCTCTTGATGGTAATGCCGCGCTCGCGCTCCAGTTCCATCGTGTCCAGAAGCTGGTCCTGGAACTCGCGGTCGGAGACCCCGCCGCAGCGCTGGATGAGGCGATCGGCGAGGGTCGACTTACCGTGGTCGATATGGGCGATGATGCAGAAATTCCGGATGTTGTTCACCGGGAGATTGTAGCCGGACAGAGCCACCGGCATCGCCCGCCTGGAGCGCCCGGCCGAAAACGAGCTCCCGGCGGGCGCCGAAGTGCGCTCCGGAGGTCGCCGCATACTCGGGCGGACTCAGGCGCCATCCGGTCTCCCGGCGGATGGCAGGCGCGGTTGGGCGCCTCGACCTAACTCACGCGCGGTTGAGCGCCTGTATCAAGGCGTCGATGTCGGACTCGTCGTTGTAGACGGCCGGCGACACCCGGAATTGCCGGCCTCCGGACAGAGACACGACGACGTTGGCGGCGCGCAGCGCCGCTTCGAGGTCCTGCCGCCCGGTGGCCTGAAACGCGATGATCGGGGCACGATCGACGTGCGGCGAGATGCAGCGATAGCGATCGGCATCGAGGCCGTCGAGCAGCCGACGGTTGAGCGTCACCGAATGTGTCTGCAGTTCGGCGATCCCCGCCTGTTCCAGAAAACCGATGCCCTCGTGAACCGCGGCGTAGCAAAGGTAGGCGAAGTGGCCGGGCTGATAACGAGCCGCGTCGGTGCGGGCGAGATAGGGAAAATCCGGCACGTCGGGGTCCGGCGCTTCGACCCACGGCTCGTAGTTGTGCCGCACGTGGCCGGGGAAGACACGGTCTCTCAGGACGCTCCCCTGGAGCTCCTCCCGGACGTACAAGAAGCCCGTGCCGTGCGGGCCGAACAGCCACTTATAGCCGTTCCCGGCGGCGAAATCGATGCCCAGCTCCTCGACGTCGATCGGCACGATGCCGGCGGCCTGGATGATGTCGGCGTACACGTGGGCACCGTGGGCGTGGGCGACCTCCGCGATCTCGCGCATCGGCTCGATATGCCCGTTGACGTTCGAGACCAAGGTCACCGAGACCAGCGCGGTGGCTTCGTCGATCGCCGCCTTCATGGCATCGACATCCGTTCGCCAATCTTTCGACCGGACGATGCGCACGTCGACGCCGGTATTCCGCAGGCCGATCAGGTTGTGCAGCGATCCGGCGAAATGCAGATCGTTGGTAACCACGTTGCCGCCGTTTCGCAGCGCGTCCAGCCCATCGAGCACGATCTGCTCGCCCTGCTTGGTGCACTGCACGAAGGCGATCTCCGTGGGCTGGGCACCGATCACACGCGCCAAGCCCCGCCGCGTTTGATCGACCATCTGTCCGAAGAGCTCTCCCCGCCCCTCGCCCGGCCCGAGACGCCAGAAATCCTCGTACCGTCGCAGGCCGTCTTCGGCGAACGAGCCCAGGGGTGTGCCGCCTGCAGCGTTGATGAACACCTCCCGCTCGAGGCGCGGGAAACTCGCCCGCGCCTGGGAGATCGCCGAGCGGCCCGAGCGAGCTCCGCGCGGGCCTCCGGCGGGAGTCAGCGCGCCGGCGAGGGCGCCACCGGCGCTCGATGCGAGAAAGTCGCGTCGGTTCATGCTGGCGTCTCCGTTTCCGCGGGGTGCGACCGCTCCAGCCTAGCAGGCCGCGGTCAAAGGCAAGGAGCGAGTCAGACTCGACATTGGGGTCAAAAACGCCCGTCGCCGATGCTACGGTGCGGTGCGGGGCCCCGGCGTGTGGGGCCCTTCCTTCCGGGCGACCCGCCCGGACGAGCGTGATTCGTGGCGAACGCATGAGATCGAGTTTCCAGGACGGCACGAGATGAGCGGTATCGGCGGCCTGGTCTATTTCGACGAGCGTCCGGCGCAGCGTGCCGAGCTGGGCCGGCTGATCGACCTGCTGGCGCACCGCGGGCCGCACGGGCGGGGCATCTGGACCGGGGGACACGTCGGCCTGGCGCAGCGGACACTCCGACCGGGCGTCGATGAGCCGGACGAGGTGCCGGCGGAAGAGCTCGCCGGCGACGGTCTCGTCGTCGTTGCCGACGCCCGCCTGGACAATCAAGCGGAACTGGCGAGCGCGCTCGGGTTGCCGCAACCCGAACACGCCGCCCTGGAGCCCACGGCGCTCATCCATGCCGCCTACACTCGCTGGGGAGCCGACTGTGTCGATCATCTCCTCGGCGATTTCGCCTTCGCCGTCTGGGATACGCGCGCCGCGCGCCTCTTCTGTGCCCGGGACCACTTCGGCGTTCGTCCTTTCTACTACGCGGTCACCGATCGGGCGCTGGTCTTCGGCTCCGAGCTCAAGCTCATCCGCGCTTCGGGTGAAGCTTCCGATCGTCTCGACACCACCCGGATCGCCGACTACCTCGCGGGGATCTTCGCCGACAACACCAGTACCTTCTACGAGGGTATCCGCCGCTTGCCGCCCGGACAGGCGCTCACCGTGAACGGAGGCCGGGAAGCGCGTAGGAGCCGGGTGTCCACGAACACGTATTGGACTCTCGATCCGGTGCGAGAGTCGGACCCGCGCCCGATCGATGAGCTGGTAGCGTGCTTCCGCGACACGTTCTACGAAGCCGTCCGATGTCGCATGCGACCCGATCAGCCGCTGGGCGTGCTGTTGAGCGGTGGGCTCGACTCGTCCTCGATCGCCGCCACCCTCCGGGACATCCTGGGCCCTGGCGCGCACGGGCAGCTGCACGCCTATTCGGCCTCCTTCGACACGGTCACCGAGTGTGACGAAAGCGCGTACGCCGAAGCCGCGCTCCCCGGCGCGACCGAGGACTGGCACCGCATCGCCGGCGACGGCGTCGGCCCCTTCAGCGACGTGGATCGGTTGAGCTGGCACCAGGACGAACCCTACGAGGCACCGAATCTGTTCATGGTGTGGGCCCTCTGCCGGCGCGCCCGGGACACCGGTGTCCGCGTCGTGTTCGACGGCTACGACGGCGACACCACCTTGTCGCACGGACAGGGATACCTGCACGAGATGGCAATCGCCGGACAGTGGATGGCGCTGGTCACCGAGCTTCGCGGCCTCGCCGCGATCGACGGTTACTCGCCTTGGAAGCCGCTGTGGCAGCTATACCGGCATCATCGTTTACGCCCCCTGACCGCCCGCGCGCCGTGGGACATCCCCGGACGAGCCCTGCGGAAGGCCGGCCGCCTGCTTCGACGGGGTGACTCGTCGGCCAACTCGCCGGCGAGCCCGCCGGCGGCGGCTGCGGGCGGGCCGGAGACGTCGACGGTCGTCCCGTTCATTCATCCCGATCTGGCTCGCCTCGTAGACGTGGACGAGAGGCATCGCCAATGGATGCGGGCCGGCCCTGCGGCGGCTCTGAGCGGCACCGAGGAGCACTACCGTGCCCTGACAGGGTGTATCCAGCCGTTCGCGCTCGAGGTCTACGACCGGACCGCGGCGGCCTTCTCCCTCGAGTACGCGCATCCGTTCTGGGACAAGCGCCTGGTCGAGCTCTGCCTCTCGCTGCCGCCGCAGCTCAAGCTCGACAAGGGGTGGAGCCGGGTCGTCTTGCGCCGGGCGATGGAAGGGTTGCTGCCGGCCGAGGTCGCCTGGCGCCGTAGCAAGGTCGACTTTGCTCCGAATCTCCGACACGCCCTGACGTCACTGCAACGAGAGCAGACGGAGGAGCTCGTCATCGACCGCCGTCTGGACGCCGCAGCCGACTTCGTCGACGTCGACCGGGTCACGGACGCCTGGACGAGATTGCAGTCGCGAAGTGGCGAACAATGGCGTCGCGATCTTTTCACCCTGTGGAAGGCATTGTCGTTGTCACTATGGCTTGGCGCGCGAGAAGCCAGCCCTTCGTGACCTAGCGAGACGCAAACTTGCACAGTCGAGCGCAATGGTTCTACGTCTTGGATGCTCGTTCGAAACCTCGTTCGGAAAACCACGAAAAATCCCTTGTCGCCCACTTCTGCAGCTGTTAGAAACAGGCCACGTCGGTCGTTGAGACGGCGATTACGCAGCTCGCAAACGGGGGAGGTAATCATGAAGAATCAGGCACAGAACACGAAAGGCAACGGCTACGTGAAGCCCGAGCTTGTCGTGTACGGCGACTTCTCGAAGGTGACGAAACTGACGGGCTCCGGCTCGCTCACGGACGCGGCGTTCCCACGCGCAACGCCGATCGGCATCATCACCTTCCAGTCGTAACGATCGTTCGCTTTCTCGGCGACGAAATGGACGCTCCAGGCGATCTGTTCTGCCCCACCGGAACAGCATTCCTGGGCGTTATTTCGTAGCGGGCAATTCAGGCCGCTCGTCGAACTACCTGGAGGTCGGCACGTGTCAGCCTCGGTTTCGATCGATTCCACCGTCGTTGCGGAAAGTGGTCTGCTGTCGACAGACCTCGACCGCGAGCTGGTGATCCTGAGCACGACGAAGAACCTGTACTTCGGCCTGAACGAGACCGGCGCCCATATCTGGAGCCTGATCCAGGAGCCGCGCTCCGTTCGCGAGATCCACGACGCGATGCTTGAAGGACTGGACGTCCCACCGGACGTCTGGGAACGAGATCTTCTTTCCCTTCTGCAGGAGCTGGTCGACCAGGGACTGGCCAAGACCGAGGAATGAGGCGGCTCCGGCAGCTCGTAGCGCTGCCAACCACTCATCGCCGGCTGCTGTTCCGTGCTCTGGTGCTGCTTCCCGTCGCCCGCGTTGCGCTGGCGACCTTTCGCTTCGAGACTCTCCACAGCTGGGCGCATCGACGTTACTCGCGCGCCCACACTTCGACGCCCGATTGGCAAACGGTGGAGGCCGCCGCCTGGGCGATCGATCGCTCCGCCCGGGTTGTCGGCGGACGGTGCCTGGCCCAGGCGATGGTCGGCGAGTGGCTCCTGCGCCGCAGGGGGCAACCCGCGACGCTCAGGGTGGGTGTCGCCAAGGATGGCGGCGGAAGCCTCGATGCCCACGCCTGGCTGGAAGTCGACGGCCGCGCCGTCGTCGGAGGCGTCGAGCAGATGCAGCGCTACGCCCGTTTCCCCTCGCTCGACCCGACTTCGCTGCGTTCCTGACCCGTCGCCGGCAAGCCGTCAGCAGGCCTCCGCATAGGAACCGTCAGGAAACCTCTTCGTAGCCGGCCTTGAAGTGCCGTTCGAGCGCCCCGGCAGTCTCGAAGAGATCCTCCAGAGCGCTCCGGTTGCCGAACCGATAAAACGGAACCCCTTGGGCGATCCGCGCCGCGTGCGGAATCAGTCCCGCGGTGCCGACGACGCTGTGCATCAGGGCACAGTGCTGACACAGGTCCAGAAGGTGTAGAACCGCCTGCTCCGCGGGCACCGTCCTCATCGACGGCCTCGCCGCGTCCCCGAGCATGTACACGGCACGAAGCTCGGAGGGGTCCACGGACGCTTGTGGCTCGAGGCGCCGCTTGTCCGTTTCCTCGTCGAGCCGGGGCAGCGACCTCGCCGACTTGCCGAGCGTGTCCAGGGAATCGGGCCAGAGCTTCAGGGCGGTGATACCCGGCTGCACCATCGGCGGGCTCGCCGACGTGTCGATCACGGTGACATCGTCGGCCACGAGCGGATATCCCATCTTGTTGAGCGCCGCCGCCAAGCTCGACTTGCCGCTTCCCGAAGGCCCGGCGAGCGCGATGATCGAGTTGCCGGTGCGAATAGAGCTCGCGTGCAACGGATACCAGCCCCGCTGCAGCACCACGAGGCAGAGGATGGGGCCGAGAACCGCCTGCTGGAAAACCTCCGGCGCCACGCCCGGCGCCGGCTGCAGGACGACCTCCTCCCCGCCCCGCGTGAGGAAATGACCAACACCCTCCCAGTACAGGGCGATCTCCCCGGGGGCCGAGCGGATCCAGCTGCCCTGCGAACCCTTCGGGACGTCATCACCAACGGCAACGGTACCGAAGCGAATGACGACGTCCGGAGCGTCGCCGCCGGCGATCGTCCCCGGGAGGTCGAGCTCAGACTGGAAGGTCAGCCCATACGCCCGGAACGAGGTGGGTTCGTCCAGTTGCACGGCTCACGCGGTAGGGGGAAAGGAAGACGGATCGATTGCAAGAGCCTACAACGTCGGCGCCCCGTCGTCGCTGCCCGAACCGTCGTCGCAGCCCGGACCGCCCGTGCGCCGATGGCCAGGCCGAGGCGATCCGCAGACCCGATCAGAACTCGCTCGGCCACAGCATACGGATGAAGCGCTCCGGCGCGTCGGGCATCGGGGGCAGGTCGATGCGCAGCACGTTGCCCTCGTCGTCCACGTAGACGGGGCCGACGTCTTCGGTCATGCGAATGAGCCAGGCATCCCGGGTCCGACTCCCGACACGCACCGACGTTCGCTCGATGAATTCCAACGTCTCGATCTCATGGTAGGTCGAAGAGCTCATCGCCTCGGGCTCCAGACGTCCCATGGTGGTCGGGACGCCCATTCCGCCCATCCCGGGCTGACGGGTTATCGCCCCCGGCCCATAGGGCTGGCCGCTGCCGGGCATGGCCACGGCGACGCCCGTGCGCGGCTCGCCCACCGGCCCGATCGGGGTGAAGAATACGTACTCGCGCTCGCCCAGCGCCTCCCACAAAGCCGGCATGGCGAAGGCCAACAGTCCGGGATTGGCGAACAACGTTTCCTCGCAATCGGCGTTGTCGACGACGCGGACGGTGGACGGGAGCTGTGTCTGGGCACCGGGTTGCGTGTCCGCCGAGCGCGGCTGCAGGACGGTCGCCCCCTGCAGCTCGTAGGATGCCACCAGCCGGTCCAGACACCCCGGCACCGTCGGCAGATAGGCGAACAACCCGGCCGCCCCCTTGCGATCAATCGAGTCGTGGTCGCGAATCGCGACTTCCTGATACCAGCGGTCTCCTTCTTTGGTGGTCCGCTTGTTGTAACGACGACCCTCGTCGTCGATCTCGAAGTCGATCGTGTAGGCCTCTTCACCGAAACCCGCCAGGTGCCGGATGGTCTGGTAGCGGATCATCAGCGGGTAACCGTGCCGGTTGACCCGCATGCTCCCTTCGCTCTCCACCCGGGTGATCGCACCCAGGGGGGGAGCGACGACGGGCTGCGGCGCCCGCCACTGGTGCGTCAGGGCGAAGACACCTTCGGGACGACCGCTCGCCGCCTCGTAGACTTCTTCGAGGCGGATCGACCAGATGCCGATCTCGCCGCGCACCAAGGAGGTCTCTGGTCCGAGGACGTAGCGCCGTTCCTCGCCGATCTCATAGCCGAGAAACTCCTCCGCCTGCGCAGGAACGCCGGCCACGGGGCCGGCGGCAAGGGCGAGCACCAGCGACACGAACAGGGGGAGCCGAGGCGAACGGTTCATGGTTCCAGCATGACAAATAGGGACCCGCTAAGCCAGGGCGTCAGGCGCGCATTCGCTCCGGACGAAAATGCGGCAACGTGGTGACCCGCGCGGGGACCCGGCAACGGCGGAAGTTCACCGTAATCTCCATCTCCAACTCTGCCCCCGGTTCCGCGTGGGGCGCGTCCACCGTGGCGATGCCGGTGTACTTCTTCAAGAGGGTGGACCAGCACCTGGTGGTCACCCGACCCACCTGCTCCCCTCCGGCGTACAGCGGAACGGATTCGCGACACGCTGTGAGGGGCAGGTCGGGCATCAGCCGGTAGCGGGCGTGGGCCTTTTCCAGCGGCTCCCAGTCCACCTGGATGCCCACCAGACGGCGACGAACGCCCGCCTCGGCGGCTGCCAAAAGCGCATCGCGGCCGACGAACGGGCCCTTGTCGAGCTTCACCGCCCAACCCATGCCGAGCTCGTACGGCGTTACCTCGTGCTCCGGCAGCAGGGCGTGCTCGGCACCGATATAGTCCACGTCCAGGAGGACGAAGCCGGCCTCGATCCGGGCGATGTCCATGGCCAGGATGCCGCAGGGCGCGATCCCCCAGGGAGCACCGGTCGCCATCAGCTCGTCCCAGACGGCGAGCGCATCTTCCGCCGGCATCCAGAGCTCGTAGCCGAGATCTCCCGTATAACCGGTGCGAGAGATGGTCACCGGCACGTTGGCGATCGAGCCTTCGACGAGCCGAAAGAAACCGAGCTCCTCCACCTCGCCCTCGAAGCACTCCGTCAGGATCGCCCGTGACGCCGGCCCCTGAACAGCCAGGGCAGCGACCGCATCCGTGTAATCGGCTACTTCGACGTCGAGCCCCGCCGCGTTGATGCTCAGCCAACGCAGCGCCGGCTCGGCGGCGTTGACCTGGTAAACGTCCTCGTCGTGCCGGAACACCGTCCCTTCCTGCATGACCTTGCCGGCGGAGTTGCACCACGGCGTGTACACAGCCTGCATGACGTCGCATTGGTGCATGTCGCGGGTGAACACACGCTGCACCAGCGCCGTCGCCCCCGGTCCCGCTACCCGGTATTTGTACAGCGGCGATACGTCGATCACTGCGGCCTTGTTGCGGATGGCGGAGTACTCGGGCTGGACGAAATCGTCGTAGCATCCGGCGGCAAAGTACCCCGCCCAATGGCGCCACACGAGCTGCTTGTTGAGCTCTGCGGTGCGGGGGTGAAAGGGCGTTCCGATCGACATCATCTCCCCTTCCCGGCGGCAGCGGCTTCGAGGTCGTCGAGTACGCGTCGCGCCGCGTTCCGGCCGGCGAGTCCGGTGATGCCTCCGCCACCGTGGGTTCCCGACCCGCACAAGTAAAGGCCGGAGACCGGCGTGCGATATCCGGACCATCGCGGCATCGGGCGAAGGTACAGCGACTGATCGAGGCCCATGTCGGCATCGAACAAGCTTCCCCCGGTAGCGGCGAAATGCCTCTCGAAGTCGGGTGGGGCGAGGACGGCCCGCCCGACCACTCGCTCGGCGAACCCCGGCAGGACGCTCTCGACCAGCCCCGTGACCCGGTCGGCGAGAACCTCGCGACCCGTGAGCCAGCCGTCCGGATCGTCTCCTTCTCCGTCGGTGGCGTGCTCCACGAGCCGCAGCGGCACTGCTTGCACCCAGGCCGACATGACGTGTTTGCCGGCGGGCGCGAGGTCCGGGTCGGCGACTGTGGGAACGAAAAGCTGCAGCAGCGGACGAGCCGGCAGCATTCCCGCCGGAGCGGCGTCGAACGCGCCCTCGAGCTCAGCAAGCGTCGCACCGACCTGGATACGTCCGGCAAAGACCTCTTCCGCAGCACCGATCCCCGCGGGACCGTGCGGCAGGGCATCCAATGCGAAGCTCACCAGGGCGACGCCGGCGCTCGCCCGAATACCGCGGGCGGCGACAAGGAACTCCGGAGCCAGCACCGACGGATCCAGCAGGTTCAGGAACGTGCGCCGCGGGTCGGCCCCGGAAACCACCACGCCCGCCTCGATGTGATCGCCCGATGTCAGCGTCACGCCGCGCGCCACGCCGCGCTCGCTTTCGATGCGCGAGACCTCGCTCTCGGTCCGCACTTCCGCCCCCATCGCACGGGCGCACGCACCGAGCGCCGCGGACAGCTCCCCCATCCCACCTCGCACGAACACCGGGCCGGACATCAGCGGGCGCGGGTTACCGAGCAGATCGTGGACGGCACGAAACGCCGTCCCGGCGGCGTAGGGACCCCGCCAGCCCCCCTGCAGCCCGAGGCCGGCAACCAGGGCCTGCAACCCGGGGCTGTCGATGCGTTCCTCGACGACGTCGCGCATCGACATCGGCAGGAAGCGCATGGCGGCTTGCATGTCGCGGCGGCCCAATCGGCGCAACCGCCAGCCGACACGCATCATGTCAAGCTTGTCGCCGGTACCCAGATCCTCGAGGTCGGGCAGCGGCGACTCGTACAGCGGCGCGAGGGCTCCCGCCAGGCGTCCGACAAAGCGGTCGAGCTCGCGCAGGGCCTTCTTGTCGCCTTCGGCGAGCGGGGCACGGTCGTCGCCGGCTCCGCCGTGGGTGCCGTCGACCGGCTTGCCCTTGCCATCGAAGCGCAGCCAGCCGTCCGCGCTTGCCAGGGAAACGCCCTTTGGCGCGGACAACGTCAAACCGTGAGCAGTGAGCTTGAGCTCTTTTTGCACCGATCGAGCAAGCGTCTCGGCGCTCTGGAACCCCGGGGAGGCGTGGAAACCGGCCATGAACTCGCCGGTCTGGGCGCTCCCGCCGATCGCTTCCGATCGCTCCAGCACGAGGACCGAACGCCCGGCGCGGGCGAGGTAGGCGGCGGCTGTCAACGCGTTATGCCCGGCGCCGACGAGAACGATGTCGTAGCGGCCGCTCAACGGCTTGCCGCCAGAATCTTCTGCGCCGCCAGGCGCCCGGGCGCCCCCATGACGCCGCCGCCGGGGTGGGTTCCCGATCCACACTGGAAGAGGCCGCGCACCGGGGTGCGATAGTCCGCCCAGCCCGCCACCGGCCGGAGAAAGAAGAGCTGTTCGAGCGATAGCTCCCCGTGGAAGATGTTCCCCTGCGTCAGCCCGATCGTGCGTTCCAGGTCCCAGGGCGTGACCACTTGCCGATGCAGGAGGATCTCCGGCAGGTTCGGGATGTACTCCGTCAAAGTCTCGATGACGGCGTCGCCGAAGGCCTCGCGCTGATCCTCCCAGCTTCCCTCCGCCAGCTCGTAGGGCGCGTACTGGACGAAGATCGACATGACATGCTTGCCCGGCGGTGCCATCGAGGGATCGGACAGCGTCGGAATGACGATGTCCATATACGGGCGCCGCGAGAACCGGCCGTACTTCGCGTCCTGATATGCACGCTCCAGGTAGTCGACGCTCGGCGAGATCGACATGGCGCCGCGCAGATACGAAGCGGCCGGATAACCCGTGCGATCTTCGATGCCTTCGAGGCACAGCGGCTGCGGCAGCGCGTCGAGCGCCAGGTTGACCTTGCCGGAAGAGCCGCGGATCTTGTAGCGCTCGATGGCGCCGACGAAATCGGCATCGAGGTTCTCGGCGCCGACGAGCCCGAGGAAGGTCCGCTTCGGATCGAGGCTCGAGACGACCGTGTCCGCCCGGATCTCCTCGCCGCCCTCGATGACCACGCCGACAGCCTTGCCCCGCTCGATCAAGACGCGCTCGATCGGCGCTTCCGTGCGAATCTGCGCCCCGTACGAGCGCGCCGCTCCGGCGATCGATTCGGCCACGCTCCCCATGCCGCCCCGCGGCAGCCCCCAGGCGCGGAACTGACCGTCGATCTCGCCCATGTAGTGGTGCAGCATGACGTAGGCTGATCCGGGCGAGCGCGGCCCCAGAAAGGTGCCGATAATGCCGCTCGACGACAGCGTGCCGCGCAGTGGCTCGCTCTCGAACCACTCCTCGACGAAATCCGCCGAGCTCATCGTCATCAGCTTGGCGAGGTCGTAGAGGTGCTCCCCGTTGCCCGCGAAGGTAGTACCCAGTCGCTTGAGCGCCGACAGATTCGAGGGAGACAACGACGCCGGGTCCGGCGCGGTCGCCGAGAGCATCGGCCGGACGGTCATTGCCAGGTGGTACATGAGTTTGCCGAAGCGCTCGTAGGCCTCCGCGTCGGCGGCCGAGAATCGCATGATCTCCTTGCGGGTCTCGGCAGCATCGTGCCAGCGCATCAGGTGGTCGCCGTTCGGCATCGGCGTCAGCGTTCCATCCAGCGGCAAGAGCTCGAAACCGTGTTTCGGCAGATCGAGCTCGCTGATGATGCGCGGCCGCATCAGGCTCACCACGTACGAGCATACGGAGAACTTGAAGCCCGGAAAGATCTCTTCGGTGACCGTGGCGCCGCCGAGCAGATGACGGCGCTCCAGTACCAGCACCGACCTGCCCGCCTTGGCCAGGTAGGCTGCGCAGACCAGGCCGTTGTGGCCGCCGCCGATGACGATCGCGTCGTATCTCTTGCTCATCCCGCGGGGTTCTCCGTGGCGCCCCCTCCCGCGCCGTTGCCCAGCAGCCGAGATTCCATCGCCCGCAGATACCAGTTATCGAAGAAATAGATCGTTTCCTCGAGGCTCTGGTAGCGCGCCGGGCGGAATCCGCGCGAGCGTACACCCTTCTGCGCCTGCTCGCAGATGCGCCAATCCTGCTCGTTGGTCATGTGCCAGAAATCGACCGCGTCGGAGGGGTCGAAATCGTCCTGCGCGAACGCCTCGGCGGCGAACAGCCACTCACACCGGATCAGGCTCCGGTCGAGGTCCAGAGGCCAGACGGTGTGGGTGAGCACGTAATCCGGATGCAGGCTGAGCAGAAACGCCGGGTAGATGTTGAAGTAGTGGACCAGGCGCAGCTCGTCGCCCTCGAGGCCCGGCAGGGGCCGGCGGCTCGATCGGCCGTCGAGGGTCATGGTCGTGCAACCGTCGTTCAACCGCATCGGACCGCCGCAGAACCCCTTTCCCTCGAAGCTGTTGCCGCCGCTGCGGAAGTGCGAGATCGGATTGAGCTGCGGGTGATTGCCGGGACAGTGGTAGCACTCGCCATAGTTCTCGCACACCAGCTTCCAGTTCGCCGCGATCTCGTACTCGTGCGTCGCGCCTGATCTGAGGTCGGCGAGCCCGTAGGCGGACAGGTCGGGAAAGTCCGACAGGACGGTGGCAAGCGGCGCGGCCGTATCGTCGAGGCAGACGAAGACGAACCCCTCCCAGGTCTCGCACCGAATCGGAGCGAGGGGAAACCGCGAGGCATCGAATCCGGGGTTGCCGTCCATCAGCGGCGCCGTTTGCAGGGCGCCATCGAGCCCGTACGCCCAGGCGTGATAGGGGCACCTGATTCGTTCCAGGCCGCTGCCGTTCGACGCCTCGAGCAGACGCGTGCCACGGTGCCTGCAGACGTTGAAGAAGGCCCGGACGATGTCGTCGGATCCCCGCACCACAAGCACGGATTCGTCCCCGATCTCGCGGGTGACGAAATCTCCCGCGGCGCGAAGCGCGTCCTGGTGCGCAACGCATACCCATCCGCCGGAGAAGATAACCTCCAGCTCCGCTTCGAAGATGGCTCGATCCCGGTACGGGGGGCCGGCGAGCGGGCGAGCCTCGGCGAACGGCCGGCGGGTGGCCTCGATCTCGCGACGATCCATCAGCCGGCGTTCGGATTCGGACACGTCCACCTCGAGCAGCGTGTTGAAAGCTCCCGCGAGCTTGCCACGAGCACCCTGGACGATACCTGCCGGCACCCTCCGCGGAGGTCGCGGTTGCGGCAATGATAAAATCGTATCCTCAATCGTCGTTCCTTTCACTCTCCGGCACTGCCCTCGACCAACTGTGAGCTCCGCCAGCACCGTCAGCCTGACGCCCGGAAGGCGTGTCCTTTTCCTCACCAAGGACCCCGAGATCATTCGGGCCCAGCTCCGGGGTGAGCTCGACCTGACCATGGACGAGGTTTCGGTCGACGATCTCCTGGACGACATCAACACCGACGCGATGACCCCCGCGTGGGTCTGCTTCAACCACCGCCCGGAAGATATCGCCCGCGAGGCGTACGCCGGTCTGATCGTCGGGAGCGAGCGGGTCTTCGAGCGCGACGCGCTGCGGAACGGCAACTTCGAGGTCATCGTCTCGGGCCATCGCAAGGGCGTCGGGAGCTCGCGCGAGACCGCGGTGCACGCCGAGAAGTACTCGGGCATTCGCATCGCCATCGCGGCTTCGTTCGCGCCCATCCACGCGCGCAACAACATCAACCAGGGCGTGCTGATGGCCGATCACGAGATGCTTCGCCGCCTGCAGGCCGGGGAGGAAGTTCTGCTGCAGGAGTTCTGCGGTGATTTCGATCCCATAACCCGGCTCATCGTCGAGAACGGCGGGCTCTTCCCCTTTGCCCGGGCCCTGGCGGAGGGGCGCGTATCGGTGCCGCCTCCGGACACCGCGGCGCGGCCGATGAACATGACCGAGAAGATCCTGGCGCGGCATTTGATCAGCGTGCCGGATGGCGGCGGTGAAGCGTTCGTCAAGCCCGGTGACGCCGTGCTGGTCGACGTCGACGGCGGCTATTCACACGACTTCACCTCGGCGCAGGTGCACTACTTCCTGCAGCAGGAGCACGGAGACGAGTACTCGCTCCGTAATCCGGAACGCTTCGCCGCGTTCGAGGACCACCTCGTGTACGCCGACGAGGTTGCCAAGCTGCAGCCCTACATGTCCCAGGTGGAGACGATGCGGGCGCTGCAGCGGGAGTTCCAGCAGCATACCCAGGTCGGGGACTTCCTCACCCACGACGGCGAATCACCCGGGATCTGCCACGAGGTCGCCCGCGAGCGCATGATCGAACCGGGCGACTTCATTCAGGCGACCGACAGCCACACCTGCATGGGCGGCTGCAACAACGCTCTGGCCTGGGGCGTCGGTGCGACCGAGTACGCCAACCTTGCCTACTCCGGTTTCACCTTCGTGGAAGTCCCGGAGGCAATCCGTTTCGAGCTCGTCGGCAAGCTGCGGGAGAACGTCACGGCGAAGGACGTCATGCTGTACATCCTGCTGGAGTTCGCCAAACCGCAGCAGACGCTCAATCGGGTGATGGAGTTCACCGGCGAGGGCGTCCGTGGTCTTTCCTTGGACGAGCGTGCCACGCTCACCAACATGGCCACCGAGTGCTCTGCGCGCGGGGCCATCGTCGAAGCCGACGACGCCACCTTCGCCTGGATCGCCGCGCATCGCCCGGGAGCGGACATCGAGGCGATGAGGGCTCGCGCCGTAACGGCCGACGCCGAGGCTGCGTACGCCGGCGGCACGCACGTCATCGACCTGGCGACCATCCGTCCGATGGTGGCTCACCCGGGAGATCCCGACCGCGGTATCCCGTCGGACCCGACGAACGGGGCGGTGATCGACACCCTCGGAAACGTCCCGATCGACATCGCCTACGGCGGCAGCTGCACCGCCGGGAAAGTCGCCGATCTGGACTTCTATCACCGCGTCGTACGCGAGGCCGTCGACGCAGGCCTGAGAATCCCGGACGAAGTGGAGTTCCTGATCCAGTACGGCTCGGAGACGGTTGAATCGTATGCCCGCGAACGCGGCTATATTGACGACTTCGAACGCGCCGGTGTGACCCTGATCAGGCCCGGCTGCGGCGCCTGCATCGGCTGCGGGCCCGGGGTCTCCGAGAACGCCGAGCAGGTCTCGATCAGCGCGATCAATCGGAACTACAAGGGGCGCTCGGGCCCGGGGAAACTGTACCTGGCCTCACCGCTGACGGTCGCCGCGTCGGCGTTCGCGGGCCATATCACCGCCTACGAGCCGGGGATGTTCGCGCACCGGAAGCGCCATGAGGAGGCCCCGGTTGCCGGCTGAACGCCGATCGCAGCCGGACGGGCGCGGCGGATGAAGTCGGACGAGCGTTTCGTACCCCCTCGCGTCCTGCTGCTTGCCAACGCACTGGTGTTCGCCAGCAGCACCTGCATCATGGTCCTGGAGCTCGTCGCCGCCCGCCTCATCGCTGCGAACCTCGGCGCTTCGCTCTACACCTGGACCTCGGTAATCGGCGTGATCCTGGCCGGCATCAGTGTCGGCAACTACCTGGGCGGCAAGGTCGCCGACAGATACCCGCCGATACGGGTCCTGCCCATGCAGTTTCTCGCCGCGTCCGTGCTCAGCTTCAGCGTCCTGTGGCTGAGCCAGTACGCCGAGCACTGGTGGCGCCCGGATTCGATCTCATGGCCGGGCTGGGTCCTGTTCAACGTGTTCATCATCTTCATCGCACCCGCGGTGACCCTCGGCACAATCGGACCGGTAGTCGCCAAGATGGCGCTGGACGGTAGCCAGCGGACGGGATCCACCATGGGCAACATCTACGCCTGGGCGGCAGCAGGGTCGATCTTCGGCACCTTCGCCACCGGATTCGTTCTCATCGACTGGATCGGCACGCGGGCGATCGTGACCGGCGTGGCGGCGTTTCTCGCCCTGCTGGCTCTCGGGTTGGCGTCCATGCAGTACCGCGCCGGGGGCGCGTTCATCGGCATGTGGTTGGTGCTGCTCGGCGGTGCGAACGTGGTCGCCTTCGGGCCCTGGCCCTGGGCGCAGCAACTCGGCGTGTTTCTGCTGTTGCGGCCGGACCACTCGCACCTGGAGTACTTCGACGAGAGCAACTACTTCTCCATCCAGGTGTACGACGCCGAGGAAATGGAGAATGCGCGCATCCTGGCACTCGATAACCTGGTGCACAGCTACGTGTCGGGCGACGACATCACCGACCTGATCTACGAGTACGAGACCACCTACGCGGCCATCGTCCACCGGACGGCGCCCCCGCGCCCGCTCGCCTCGCTCTTTATCGGCGGCGGTGGCTTCGTATTTCCGCGCTACATGGAAGCCGTCTATCCGGCCGAGCGCCTCGACGTGGCCGAGATCGACCCGGCGGTCAAGCTCGCGGCGCAGCGCGCCCTCTACCTGCCCGCCGACGGCGAAACCGCGGTGACCACCCACACGATGGACGCGCGAAATTTCGTCGATGACCTGCTGCGGGACGGTGCCGAGGGCTCATACGACTTCATCTTCGGCGACGCCTTCAACGACCTCAGCGTGCCGTACCACCTGACGACGAGGGAGTTCACCGAGAAACTACGCCGGTTGTTGCGCCCCGGCGGCGTCTACATGATCAACATCATCGACATCTACCGTGAAGGGCTGGGCCGATTCCTCGGCAGCTTCGTCGGCACGGCCCTCGAGAGCTTCCCCTACGTCTACGTTTACTCGAGCACCGCGGACGGGCCCGGCGACGAGCGCGACACCTTCGTCGTCGCATGCGCCACCCGGCCGCTCGACGTTCTCGAGCTCGGCGCGCGCGACACCGACTATCCGTTCGAGGGGACGCTGTTCGCCTACGCCGAAGACGGGCAGATGTTCGGCGACATGGCGACCGTTCTTGAGCGTAGCGGCGGCCTGATTCTGACCGACGACTTCGCCCCGGTCGGGAACCTGCTTGCGCCGATCTATAGCGGTCAATAGCGGCCGGAGACGACTCGACAATGACCACGAGTCACCAAGAGCGTCGATAACAGGCGCGATGCTGCATTTTGTTGCCCATTAGGGGTCGATTTCGAGCCCGTCGCGGATTACAAAATAGTAGATCGTCCACCTGGAACGAACCGCATATGCCGCGAAGCCCACGCCTGCGCACCGTCGCGACCTCACGCTGGGTCTTGGTGTCGGCGCTCGCAGCGGCGGTCTTTGCCACTTCGATCGAAACGGCGCACGCCCAGAAGCTCGACCTGCGCAGCAAGTCCAGGATCGTGAGCGGCCGGTCGCAAGTGAGCGACACGGCGACCTTCTCGAGCAAGCGGTACTCGGCCGGCTACACGAACACGTTCCGTCAAGGTCGTGACCTGGCGCACCAGTTCGCCGGTCGTCTCGATGCCACCGCCTCGACCAAGTTGTCGCTCGATACCCGTGCGGCGGGCGGCGAGACGGACTGGGAAGTCAAGGTGAACCAGAAGTTCCGCGCCTTCACGTTCGACCTCGGCGCCGGCAGCGACGGACTGTTTCATACCGGCGTCAAGTTCGGCGAGCGCAAGGGGAAGGGCTTCGGCTTTTCCGCCAGCTGGGTGGCCGACGATCGGCGCAGTGGCGCCAACCTGCAGCTGTGGCACTACCTCGAAACTCTGGATCTCGTTGCCGCGCTCCGCCACGATCGGCGCGGCTTCGGCTGGTCGGCGAACACCGGCAACAAGCTCGCCAATGTCATTCGCGGCGTGTTGCGCTACGAGACCAGCAGCGGAACAGAGGGCAACGGCTCATCCCACCAGGTGGTATACGGGCGCAGCATGCGCGACGGATCCGACACCTATACGGGCTTCGACGATATCCGGTTCATTCCGGAGGAAGACGTGTTCGGCGACGACGGGGTCAACATCCGCAGCCCGCTGTACCCCGACGACGACCCGCTCGCGTGGCTCGTCGAAGGCTACGGGGCGCGCCTGGGCGAAGTCGATCTCGACCGGCAGAGCGTCCTCGAGGCCGAGATGATCTCCTACATCAGCGAGTCGGTGTGGGTCGGCGGCGACGTCATGATGAAGGACGGCGTTACCGAGGCGGTCGATGCTCAGTTCGGTGTCACCGGCGCAGACTTGAAGCTGGCCGCCACCATCGGCTACGCCCCCCAGACGGAGAGTTTCATGGGTGCCGTTCAGCTCCGCTGGACACCGCTGAAGCCGACAGCGACGAAGTAGGCGGAAACTCCAATCGCACGCACAAGCCGGGGGCATTGTCCGACAGCTCGACGCGCGCCCGATGCAACCTCGCCACCGCATTCACCAGGCTCAGACCCAGCCCGCTGCCGGGCGTCGAGCGGCTATCATCCGCCCTCCAGAAGCGCTCGAACACCTTGTCGTGCAGGGCGGGAGGCACCCCCGGGCCGTCGTCCGCGACCGTCACCCGGACGGCACCGGCGACGGCGTCGGCACGAAGCTCGACCCGTCCCGCGCGCGGGGCGTATTTGATCGCGTTGTCCACAAGGTTGGCCAGGGCCTGAAACAGCAAATCCCGATCGCCGAGCACCCGGCAACCCGTCGCCGCCTCGATGACGAGGGTCTGCTCCTTCTCCTCGGCGATCGGCTCGTAGAGCTCCGCAACATCGGCGAGGAGCGCCCCGATGTCCACCGAGCCGAAGGCGTCGCGGCGCTCCCGGGCTTCGATCCGAGCGATGCGCAGCAGGGCGCTGAAGGTCGACAGCAGAGCGTCCGCGTCGTGGATCGCGTCTTCCACAGTGCCTCGGGTCGCCTCCGAGCGCCCCGAGAGCAGGTCGTCACGGATGGACTCGAGCCGGTTGCGGATACGCGCCAGCGGCGTCTTGAGGTCGTGCGCGATGCTGTCGGAAACCTGACGAACGCCGTCCATCAGCGACTCGATGCGATCGAGCATTCCGTTGAGGTTCGCCGCCAGCAGATCGAATTCGTCGCGGCTATCGTTCCGCGGCATGCGCTGCCCCAGGTCTCCGGCCATGATCCTGCGAATCGCGTCGTTGATGTCCCGCAGCCTCCGACCGGTCGAGCGGGCCATCATGGCGCCGCCGGCGAGCGCCATCAGGACGGTGATCCACAGCCCCCATACCAACGTCCGCACGATACTCGAGCGGATCGCCTCGAGCTCCTGCATGTCGCGGCCGACCAGTAGATTGAATCCACCGGTCAAGCGAAAGACCTTCGCCGACGCCCAGCGCACTTCGTCGGCATTAGCCGCCCCTGTTCCGAGGCGAAAACGGACCCATCCGTCGGCATCGGGCTCGACCGCCGGCCAGCCGCTGAGGTTGCCCACGATCGGGGCGAAGTCCGGGCCGGCGAGCAGGTAGATCTCGGGGCCGGCGGGCTGCCTGGCCAGGCGCCTGCGGATGAAAGCATCGAGGCCCGCGAGACCCTGGCGACGGTATCGATCGGCAAGCTCGAGACGCTCGGCCTCGATCGTCGCCTCCGCCTGCCGGGTCATGACGCCGGCGGTGGACCAATAGATGAAGGCGAACAGCAACGTCACCGAGAAGCTGAACAACGCCGCGTAGAAAACGGCCTGGCGAAACGCGACGCTGCGAAACGTCCCGCTCACGGCTCCCGGTCCAAGCCTGGATCGCCTTCCGGGCCCGTGTCAGGATTCGAACCTGGGTCAGGATCCGGGCCCGGGTCGGGAGACCGCAACACGTAGCCGGCACCGCGGACCGTGTGCAGCAACTCGACATCGAACTCACGGTCGATCTTGCGACGCAATCGGCTTACGTGGACGTCGATGACGTTGGTTTGCGGGTCGAAGTGGTAGTCCCAGACCTTTTCCAGCAGCATGGTGCGGGTGACCACCTGTCCGCCGTGCCGCATGAGGTATTCCAGCAGGCGGAACTCGCGTGGCTTCAGGTCGATTGCCTTTCCGCCGCGTTTCACCGTACGCGCCAGCAGGTCCATCTCGAGGTCGGCGACCTGCAGCCTCGTGACCACCCCCTCGCCCTCGGCCCGGCGTGCCAAGGCTTCCAGCCGGGCGAGCAACTCGGAAAAGGCGAACGGCTTGGTCAGGTAATCGTCTCCGCCCTTCTGCAGCCCCTCGACCCGGTCGTCCACTTCTCCCAGGGCGGACAGGATGAGCACGGGTGTGCGAATCTCCGCCGCTCGCATTGACTTCACGATCGACAGCCCGTCGAGCCCTGGGAGCATCCGGTCCACGACAACGGCGTCGTACGACTCCTCCAGCGCCAGGAACAGGCCGTCCTTGCCGTCGGCGGCCCGGTCGACGACGTGGCCGGATTCGGTCAGGCCCTTGGCGATGAACGCCGCGGTGTCGCGATCGTCTTCAATGACCAGGATCCGCATCTCGGCACGATTATAGAGCCGGGGGCGAGGCCCGGCAGCACAGCGCCGGCCCCGCCCCCGGAATCGGCCTCGCGGCGGTGTTCCGGCAACACCGCCGAGGCCCTGACTGCCGCTCGCTCAACCCCTGGGCAGGGGAACGAACTGTCGCGCACCGCCGCGTAGAACCTGCAGCACGACGACATCGCCCTCCTCGAAGGCGTCCTCCACCGCTCGACGGAACGCCTCCGCGCCGTCGATGCTCTCCTGCCCGACGCCAACGATGATGTCTCCCGGGCGCACTCCGCGCTGGGCGGCGATGCCACCCGACGCGACCCCGGTAACCACTACACCGGTTACGCCCTCGTCGAGGCGCTGGCCTCGCCGCGTCGCCGCGTCGATATCGGCAACCCTCAGCCCGAGGCCGGATGCTTCGTCGAGACGCGACGACACGATCGGGCCGGGCGTGGCCTCCTCTGCCTCGCCCAAGCGGGTGCGGAGGACTTCGGTCTCGCCGGAGCGCCAGACCTCGATATCGGCGGCGTCATCCGGATCCGAGGCGCCGACCAGCCGAACCAGCTCGCGCACGTCGTCGACCGGCTCGCCGTTGAAGCCGACAATCACGTCGCCGGGAACCAGACCGGCTGCCGCCGCCGGGCTTTCGTCGACGACGCCGGCGACCAACGCACCGCGCGCCGTCTCGAGGCCGAGACCGGAGGCGATCTCCTCGTCGATTCCCTGCACGTTCACACCGAGCCAGCCGCGCTCGATGCGGCCGTTTTCGCGTAGCTCGCGGATGATGGGCTCCACCGTCGATGCCGGGATAGCGAAACCGATCCCGACGTTTCCGCCGTTGGGCGTGAAGATCGCCGTGTTTACGCCGATCACCGCACCATCGAGATCGAACAGAGGCCCGCCGGAGTTGCCGGTGTTGATGGGCGCGTCGATCTGGAGGAAATCGTCGAACGGCCCGGACCGGATGTCGCGACCACGGGCCGAGACGATTCCGCTCGTGGCGCTTCCACCGAGGCCGAACGGGTTGCCGATGGCGACGATCCAATCGCCGACGCGGACGCCGTCGGAATCACCGAACGCCACGAACGGCAAACCCTCGCCTTCGATGTCCAGCAGTGCGAGGTCGGTCTTCTCGTCGTATCCGCGCAGCGTCGCCGGGTGCCTGCTGCCGTCATCTGTCGTGACGGTGATCTCCTCCGCGTCTTTGACCACATGATAGTTGGTCACCACCAGGCCCTCGGCGTCGACGATGAAGCCACTTCCCGCCGCAGCGAAGGGCCGCCCGCGAAACTCGCGCGGATCGGCCGGGCCGTCGAAGAAGCGCCACAGAAACTCCTCGAACGGCGTGCCGCCTGGCTCACCCGGCCCGAACGGGCGCTCCTGGCGGAAGCGAAATCCGTCCGGGAGCCGATCGCCCGGAACTACCGTCTCGAACGTCGACGCCTTGCGCCCGCGCACGGCGATGTTGACCACGGCGGGCCGAACCGCCTCGATCACGTTGGCAAAGCTACCCGGCGTATCGCCCTCCGCCCGCGGCGCCAGGGCCTCATTGGCGATGGAATACGAAGGATTGGCGTTCCACACGGCGAAGGCGGCCGCCAGAATCAAGGCGCCCAGCGCGACCCGCGGAAACACCGAAGTGATGATCGCTCGTTGATTCGACATATCGCAGCTCCTGTCTTTCCGTCGAGGACGCGGCGCCCTCGAAACCTCGATGGAAAGATACGAAGCAGCGTCTTGCCGCATGCTGACCGGAACATGAACGATTGTTCATGAAGGAGAGCCCGGGGCGTACCGACCCGGGCTCTTCTTGAAACGCAGCGGGCGCCGCCGGCGCGCGGCCAGTGCTAGCGGCCTCCCCTGCCCCCGGCCGGTCGCGGCAACGGCTTGCGTGGCAGCAGCTCGTCACGGTTCGCCGTGTGATAGACGAACGACGCCACGATGACGGCGTTCTTCATCATGTCCTCGGCCTGCACCCGCTCGTACACGTCCATGCTCGAGTGGTGCGTCCGGGTGCTGTACTCGACCGGGTCCTGGATGAACTGGAAGCCGGGCAGGCCGACGGCGTCGAATGCCAGGTGATCCGTGCCCCCGGTGTTCCGGATCGACAGCGTCGTCATGCCGATGTTCTCGAACGGCTCCATCCATGCCTCGAAGATGGGCGCGATCGCCTCGTTCCCCTGCAGATAGATGCCGCGGATCGCCCCGGTCCCGTTGTCGACGTTGTAGTAGGCAGAGAACTTCTCGTGATCCGGCCGCAGCTCCAGCGTGCGGCGATCGGCGAAATGGTCGTTCACATAGGCGCGCGAGCCCAGCAACCCCTGCTCCTCGCCGCTCCACAATCCCATGCGGACGGTCCGGCGCAGTGGCAGCCCGGTCGCCTGGAGGATACGCATCGCCTCCATCATCACGGCCGAGCCGGCGGCGTTGTCGGTCGCGCCGGTACCCGCGTGCCAGGAGTCGAAGTGTGCGCCCAGCATGACGATTTCGTCGGCCAAATCGGTCCCTGGAATCTCCGCCATGAGGTTGAAGGAGTCGAGAGTCTCGTCGTGGAACCGATTCTCGACGTCCATCTCGACCACCACCGGAACGCCTCGCTCCAGGGTCCGGTAGATACGACCGTAGTGCTCGACTGCCAGGACGACCTGTGCCGACACCGGCGGACCATCAACGTCCCGCGAACCGCCGCTGCCGACGAACACGGTGCCGCCGGAGCCGCGCCCCGGATCGAGCAGCCCGGCGACCCCTTCGCGCAGGAAGAACTCCGTACGCCGCGCGTTGAACTCACGCATGGCGGCGAAATCCCTCCTCCCGCCGCGGCCTCCGCGACCACCGGGTGCCGGCGTCGGCTGCGTCGCCCGCTCCTCCAGCTCTTCCTCGGTGAACCTGTCGGCCGGCGCTTCCCACAGCGCGGCCACCGCGGGCATCGGCGCGGTGAGCACGAACTTGCCCTCGAGCTTTCCCGCCCAGGCCTCGAAGTCGTCCTCGTCGTCGATGATCGCGATCACGGCCTCGCCGCGAACCAGACCGTTCGTCCCCGGTGTCCAGGCCTTCGGATACCCGATGATCGGATACGGCGTCGGCTCGACGACGTAGGCGACGAACTTCTCGTTCGTCCAACCGCGGCCGAAGGGGCCCCACGGCTCCAGGTTGACCTCGGAGATACCGCGCTCCCGAAGCCACTCCATGGCCCAGTCGGCGGCCGCCTGCAAGCCCGGCGACCCGGTCAGGCGGGGCCCGTGAACATCCGTGAGCCAGCTCATCAGGTCCATCACCTCGGACCGCTGGAATCCCTCCTGCTTGATCTTGTAGACGGCCTCCAGATCGACCGGTTCGGCGCCCTGCCCGGCTCCTGCGGCGGCCGTCCCGGCGACCGCGATCACCAGGGCTATCCCGCAAAGCGCCCGCCATCGGGGCGCTCGCGGTACGCGTCCTTCGAAGGATCGCATCACGTCTTCTCCTCGGGGGTCGGCGTCAGCCTGCGGACCAGGTCGTCCAGCTCCTGGCGTCGCCCCACCAGTTGGGACAGCAGGGCTTCCTGCTGTCGACCGAATTCGTCGAAAAGTATCTCCATCCGCCGCAGCGGCCCGGCGACCGCGCGCTGTAGCACCTCGGCGTCCTTGGCGTTGACCAGGTCGAGCATTTCCCTCTGGGTCGACAGAGCCGCCTGCAGGGCCGCTTGCGCCCCGCTCAACGCCTCGTTCAACGCCGCATACGAGGCCTCGTCGGCAGACGCCGACTCCTTCAGCGAGCCGACGCCGACCTCGAGAGCCTCCAGCCGCCGACCTTGCGCCTCGCCGCGCCGGTCGATGGTCTCGAGGAAGTCCCGCATGAGCCAGGCGGCGAAGCGGTTCAGCAACCCACGCCCTCCGCCTCGCCCTTGCGGCCAACCTCGCGCGGGCTCGTCGGGCACCGCACCGTCGGTCGCGTCGATACCGCCGCCCGAATCGGGATGAGCGCGGCGCCGGGCGTCACGGCGTGCGGCGTGCAAAGCCGTAGAGCGATCAGCCGCATCACGGACGTCGCCGACATGCCGGGAAAGCTCGTCGAGAAGCTCGCGGAAGCGTATTTCCGTGGCCTCTCGATCCGCCTCGAGAACGTCCATCGTATCTTCGAAGCGGTGCTCCTGGTTATCCATACGGGTCGCCGTCGCCGTTCGGACCGGTGAGCGTGAGCGTGCCAGCGAGCTTTTGTGTCCGTAGCTTGTCGGCACCGTGGACGTTGCCGACAACCGTGACCGGTTGCGCGGAGACCGGCGCTTCCTCCGGGCTCAACGGGGTCGGGCCGAAGAAAACGAACAACTGCCCGCCGTCGGCGGACAGCCCGACGTCACCGAGGGACACGGCCGTCTCCTGCCGCCCTCGGGACGGGGCGTCGATCTCGACATCGATGTGCAGCTCATCGCCCCAAACCTGGAACTCGGCGGTCAACGGAAGGGCGCGCGCGACGGCCCTCGCCGCGTCGCTGTCGTTGAGCTCGCCGTCGAGCGTGACGTCCCCGACGGCGATTCGGATTCGCTGCATGGAAGGTCCTGACGGTTCGCCGCGTCTCGCTATTCTATCAAAATGAGGCGCAGATCCATCACGTTGGTATCGGTCGGACCGGTGATCACCAGGTCGTCGAGTTGGGCAAAGACCGTGTGGGAGTCGTTGTCGTCCAGCGCTGCGCGAGCGTCGATGCCCGCCGCCTCGGCGCGAGCCACCGAGCGACCGTCGGCGATCGCGCCGGCGGCATCGGTCGCCCCGTCGATCCCGTCGGTCCCGACCGAGCAGACGGTGACGCCTTCCACGCCGTCCAGAGCGACGGCCGCGGCGAGCGCGAACTCCTGGTTACGCCCCCCTCTGCCCTCGCCCCGGAGCGTGACGGTCGTCTCTCCTCCCGAGATCAGGCAACACGGGGGCCGGCACGGTCGTCCCGACTGCAACGCCTCTGTAGCGATGGCGGCGTGCACCCGGGCGACGTCCCGCGTTTCGCCTTCGATCGTCGTGGACAGCACCAGGGGGCGATAGCCGAGATCCTCGGCGGCTCCGGCCGCCGCCTCGACCGCGCGGGCATTGTTGGCCACGAGCACGTGCTCGACCCGTTCGAAGATCGCGTCCCCGGCTTTCGGCGTCTCCGGGACCTCGCCGGCCACGCCGCGGCGGATGCGCTCGAGCACGGCCTCCGGCAGCTTCCCATCGAGCCCGTAGCGATCCACGATCGCGGCACAGTCGGCGAACGTGGTCGGATCGGGAACCGTCGGACCGGAAGCGATGGCATCGAGAGGGTCGCCGACGACGTCGGAGAGCACCAAGGTGGCGACACGGGCCGGCGCGGCGGCGCGGGCGAGCTGCCCCCCCTTCACCGCCGAAAGGTGCTTGCGCAGCGTGTTGATCTCCACGATCGTCGCGCCGCAGGCAAGAAGGGCCTCGTTGGTAGCGCGCAGGTCATCCAGATCAATGCCCGGGGCAGGACACACCAGCAGCGCCGATCCACCACCCGAGATCAGGCAAAGAACCAGGGTCCTCTCGTCGACGTCATCGAGGACCGCGACCACCTCTTGCCCCGCGTCGACGCCGGGGCGATCGGGCACCGGGTGGCCTGCCTCGCGGATCCGAATGGCGCCGAGGTCGGCTGCCTGGCCGTGCGGCACGACGACGCAGCCGCCGACGCGATCCGCCCCGACGATCGACTGCACCGCCCGCGCCATCGGCACGCCGGCCTTGCCCGCGCCGACGACGAGGATGCGATCGAAGTCGCCATGGGTGAACGTGCTGCGGCCGATCCGAATCGCTCCGTCGACGTTCTCGACGTGCTCGTGCACAGCAGCCTCCGGATCGACGGCGGCCAGGGCAGCGTCCACGATTGCGCGCAGCCGCGAGCGAGGGTCTTCCGGGCCGGACGAGGGCGGGGAGGAAGATGAAGGGGGCGAGGAGGAAGAGGAAGACGGAGAGGAAGACGAGGAGCTCACCTGCCGGCCGCTCGCCGCACGATCAGTACCTGAGGATGCTATATACGGGGCGCTCGCCGAGGATGTCCCGGCCGTTCAAGCCGGTGAGCTCGATGAGAAAAACGACACCTGCCACTTCACCGCCCAGGCGCTCGACCAGATCGCAGGCCGCCTTTGCCGTCCCGCCGGTGGCGATCAGGTCGTCGACCACCAGGACCTTGGCGCCGGCGCCGATCGCGTCCTTGTGGACCTCGATCGCGTCCGAGCCATACTCGAGATCGTACGAAACCGACTCCGTTGCACCGGGCAGCTTTCCCGGCTTGCGCGCCAGGATGAAACCGGCGTCGAGCTCCAACGCCAGCGTGCTCCCGAAGATGAACCCACGCGATTCGATCCCGAGCACCTGGTCCGGCGGGGACTCGCGAAACGGATCGGCGAGGGCCTTCACCGCCATCCGGTGCGCCCCCGGGTCGAGCAAGAGCGTGGTGATATCCCGGAACAGAATCCCCTCCTTGGGAAAGTCCGGGATGTCGCGGACGGCGGCGCGCAAACGATCGCGAATTCCCTCTTCGGACGTATCGCCCACCGGCGGAGTCGGCTCGGAGCTCATGTTCAAGCTTCCCTCGGTTGTACGACCGGAATTACCGGTATCGGCGACCGCAACGATGCGCGGCCGTCGGCCGGTAAGGGCCGCGCGTCGAGCGAGCCGAAGAAGAATTCAACAGTCGGGGCGACTGGATTTGAACCAGCGACCCCCTGCTCCCGAAGCAGGTGCGCTACCGGGCTGCGCTACGCCCCGACCGGAAAAGCCTCACTGGAAGAAGAACCTTATCACGGCGAAGCCACCGACGAAGAGCACCGCCAACACCACCGTGAGGAGGTTGAAATAGCGATCGATGAAGTCCTTCATCGGCTCGCCGAAATACCGCAAGAGCCCCGCCACCAGGAAGAAACGGCCGCCGCGCCCGACGATGGAAGCGAGCACGAAAACGGGGAAGTTCACCCGAAAAAAGCCGGCCGCGATGGTGAATACCTTGTACGGAATCGGCGTGAAGCCGGCGCCCGCGACGATCCATGCGGCGTACGCCGCGTAGTAGGTCTCCACCTGCTCGAAGAGCCCCTGAAGTCCGTAAAACTCGATGATCGCGTCGCCGACGCTGTCGAAAAACAGCAAGCCGATCGCGTACCCCAGCATACCGCCCAGGACGGAGGCAGCGGTGCACAGAAAGGCGTACCAGATCGCTCGACGAGGCTTCGACAAACACAACGGGATCAGCAGGATGTCCGGCGGAATCGGAAAGAAGGACGACTCGGCGAACGAGATCCCGGCAAGCGCCCACACGCCGCCCGGGCGGTCCGCCCAGCTCAACACCCAGTCGTACGTCACGCGAATCGGGTTACGCACCGCTCATCCCTCCATCGTCCGTTCCAGGGCTTCGGCGAGCTCCCCCAGGTTCTGCTGCATCTGTGAGAGCGATGGATAATGGGTGAGGTCGAGGTGAAGCGGGCACAACGACACCAAGCCGCCGTGCACCGCCATGTAGTCGGTGTCCGGATCCTGGGCGACGTGCGGCGCCGCGCCGCTGCCGATCCAGTAATAAGCCCCACCCCGCGGATCCGTGCCTCGATGAACGACCTCGTCGTACGTCCGCTTCCCCTGCCGGGTGTAGCGGACACCCCGAACGACGCCGTTCGGGACGTTGATGTTGAGCAAGATGTCGGTCGACGGCAATCCGGCGGCCAGTACCCGCTCCGCCACGACCCGAGCGACGGCCGCGGCGTTGTCGAAGTCGAAGCGGCCGCTTTGCGAACCGCGCGGCACATCGCTGTTCGCTTCCTGTGAGATCGCGAACGACGGGATGCCCAGGATCGTCCCCTCGATCGCCGCCGCGATCGTGCCCGAATACGTAACGTCATCCCCGATGTTGGCACCGTGGTTGATCCCGGAAACGATCAAGTCGGGCTTGGCATCGAGAACCTCGAGGGCTCCCAGGTAGACGCAGTCGGCAGGCGTCCCGTCCACTGCGAAGACACCCGGATCGACCTCGCGAATCCGCAGCGGGGCGTGCAGGGTCAGGGCGTGCGACGCGGCGCTGCGCTCCCGATCGGGGGCGACTACGACCACCTCGCCGAGCGGGCGCAGCGCCTCCGCGAGGCACGCTACCCCTTCGGCGTGAACGCCGTCGTCGTTGGTTACGAGAATCGATGCCATGGAGCGCAAAAAAGCCCGGGCGGCGAGGTTGCGGCCAGGCGAACCCTGTATCACCCGGGAAGTAATGGTCGGGACGACTGGATTCGAACCAGCGACCCCTAGTCCCCCAGACTAGTGCGCTACCGGACTGCGCCACGTCCCGACCGTGTCTCTGGAAAGGGCACGCCAGACGAGCCACCGGGGGTGGGTGGCGCGCGCCGCTAGAAGCTTGTCACCGGTCCTCGGCAGGGTCAAGATCCGTATTCGAGGCGGGCTCGGCCGGGTTCAGCAGGCTCTGGAGCGAGGGCGACGGACGAAAAGTGATCGCCCGGTGCCGCTCGATCACCAGGCTCCCCCCTGTCGCCGGGTTGATCCCCTGCCGCGGCGCCCGGTCGACGACCTGGAACGTGCCGAAGTTGGTGATCATCACCTTTTCGCCGTTCGCCAGGCGGTCCTTCACGGCGGTGAATATGGTGTCCACCAGGCTCACGGCCTCGGAAATGGAGATCTCCGGCGCGGCCTCGTGAATCGCCCGAGCGATGTCTCTCTTGGCCAGACTCATCGCGGCAAATACGCCCTCACGGCTCCCCTGTCATGGAACGATTTCGCGAGTATTCATTATAGTTTACGAGGAGACTGTCGGCCAATCCGGCTTTATCGGCCGCGCTTCGAGCCGGAGCGGCCTCGAGAAGCGGTCCGCAGCTTGATGATCAGCGGCGTGCCGGCGAAGTCGAAATGCTCGCGCAGGCGGTTCTCCAGGTACCGGGTGTAATCGCCGCGGGTCGCCCCCCGACCGCCGGCAAAGGCGACGAACCGCGGCGGCTTGATGCCCACCTGGGTCAAGTACTTGGGAGCGGTCGCGCTCGTGCCGCCGGAGGGGACGTTGCGAGCGACCATGATCTCGAAAGCGGCGTTCAGCTCGGCCGTCGGCACACGCTGAGCCCGCGCCGCGGCGACCGCGTCGATCACGGGCAGCAGGCCGTCGACCCCGGTCCCCTCGGTGGCCGACGTGATCGCCACCCGGGCGTACCGCATGCGTGCCATCCGCTCCCTGACGTAGGTCTCCACATCGCCGCGGATCTCGAGGGATTCTTCGACCGTATCCCATTTATTGACGACCACGACGAGCCCACAGCCGAGCTGGTCGGCTTCCGCCGCCACGTGGAGATCCTGGCGGGTGATGCCATCCTGAGCGTCCACGACCAGCAGCGCCACGTCGGCATGCGTCAAGCGTCGCCGGGCCATGGCGACACTGGCGATCTCGGCGTGCGAGTCGATCCTCGCGCGCTTGCGGATTCCCGCCGTGTCGACCAGGACGTAACGCCGACCATCGCTCTCCAGCACGGTGTCGATGGCGTCCCGCGTCGTCCCCGGCATGTCGCTGACGATGACGCGCTCCGAGCCCAGCAGCGCATTGACGAGGGAGGACTTGCCGACATTGGGCCGGCCGACGAAGGCGACACGTATGGCGTCGTCCGACACGTCGTCGCGCGCCTCGACCGCCGGCAGCATCGCCGTCACGGCGTCGAGCAAATCCGCGACGCCGAATCCCTCCTCCGCGGAAATGGCGAACACCGACGGCATTCCGAGCTCGTGGAAGGCGGCGAGCACCTGCTCGGCGTCGCCCGGCTTGTCGCACTTGTTCACGACCAGCACCGGAACGGTGCCCCGCCGCCGCAGCTGGGAAGCGATCTCACGATCGACCGGCAACAGCCCCTCACGGCCGTCGACGACCAGCAGCGCGACGTCGGCAACGTCGACCGCCGCCATCACCTGCAGCTCGACCTGTTGCATCAGATCCTCGCCGCTCCCCTGCTCGATGCCTCCCGTGTCGACCAGGACGAAGGAGACGCCATTCCAGTCGGCCTCGGCGGTGTGGCGATCCCGCGTCATCCCGTAGTGGCTGCCGACAATCGCCTCCCGGCGGCCGACGATGCGATTGAACAAGGTCGACTTGCCGACGTTGGGCCGGCCGACGATGGCAACCTGGGGTGGCGAGACGGATGGAGTTGGGTCGTTCACGGGCGGACGGAAGGGCTCTAGCAGGCCGTGGTGAAAGTGTGATGGGTCTGGCGAAGGGAAGTTGCGTGTGAGGACGAGGCGGGCCGACGAGGGCAATGCCGGTGCGGATCGTCGAGGAGGCCCAACGCTGTCATCGCGCGCAACCTCCCTTCGCCCGTAGGGTTACGAGGGGGCGGGTGGATTCACCCGGAACATCACCGTAACATGATGATAACACGGCAGTTATGGTTGACACGCTGGGCCACCGATCTCTATAATCCGGCCCTTTCCAGGGCCTTCCCAACCCGGACCCGACACCATGGTGAAAGCGGATCTCGTCGAACGCGTGGCGCGCGAAGCGGATATCACCAAGGTGCGTGCTGAGGTCGCGGTCGAGGCCATCATCGATACGCTGAAAGCAGCGCTGGCGCGCGGCGAGCGGATCGAGCTGCGGGGATTCGGCGTCTTCGAGGTCAAGCCCCGCAAGCGCGGCGTCGGCCGCAACCCGCGAACCGGCGAGGAAGTCGCGATTCCGGCCGGAAAGACGACTCGTTTCCGTCCGGGCAAGGCGCTCGGCGACCTGAGCTAGCCGCTCGCCCCGAGGGCCCCCTCCCCGGCGCGCTGCCATCCGCGCGAGTGATGCTCCTTCGGCTGGTACTATGAATCGGTCCTCGCGACTCCCTCCCTTTCACCTCGGCGTACCGCCAGTGTCTGACGAACGAGATCCGCAAGAATCCGGGCCCGAACACCCGTCGGAGCCCGAAGGCCAGCAGCCGCTCGACGAGGAGCCTCGGAACGAGGCCGCGCCCCCGACGCCGGTCGAGCCCGAGGAACACACCGATTTCGACCTGCCGCCCCATCGTACGATCGAGCCGGCAGGGCCGATCGAGCCGGCCGGATATCCACCGCGGCCCAAAGACTCGGTCGGCTACCCACCGCGGCCCACCGACCCGGTCGGCTACCCGCCGCAGCCCACCGACCCGGTCGGCTACCCGCCGCAGCCCACCGACCCAGTCGGCTACCCGCCGCAGCCGCCGCCACCGGCCATCGCCCGCTCCCCCAGGATCCGCACCAACGTGGTCCTGTTCGTGCTCACCCTGGCGTGCACGTTCTACTGGGGCTTCATCCAGTATCAGCAGTTCTACGCCGAGGAGTTGCGTGGCCTGTTCACCACGAATCCACTCCGTGCACCGGAGGCAGCGCTCGGCGGCGCGCCGTTCGGCCTGGCGATCATCACGTTCCTCCTCGCCCACGAGATGGGGCACTACCTCGCCTGCCGCCACTACAAGATCGCCGCGTCCCTCCCCTACTTCATTCCGTTTCCGCCGCCGCTCATGTTCGTCTTCCTGCTCATGCCGGGGACGATGGGCGCGGTAATCCGCATCCGCGGCGCGATCACCAGCCGTCGGGCTCTGTTCGATATCGCCGTCGCGGGCCCCATCGCCGGTTGGCTCACGGCCTTGCCCATCCTCGCCTACGGGTTGTCGCAGTCGCGGGTCGTCGAGAAGGTCGAGATCGAAACCAGCGTGGACCAGCTCTACTTCACCCTCGGCGAGCCGCTCATCTGGGGGCCCATGTCGCGGCTCTTCGCTCCCGAGGTGGGTCCCTCGCAGGAGCTCGTCATGCACCCGCTGGCGTTCGTCGGCTGGTTCGCTCTGCTGATCACCGCCTTCAACCTACTGCCGGTCGGGCAGCTCGACGGCGGCCACTTGCTGTACGCCGGCGCCCGCCACCTGCACCGGCTCGGGACGTACGTCGTGCTCGGCCTGCTGCTGGTCGCCGGTTGGTACTACTTCCCCGGGTGGATCGTGTTCGCCGCGATGATCTCGCTGCTATCCCTGGCAGCCGGCGGCTTCCGGCACCCCGCGCCGCGCCAATTCGAGCCCTCGCTGGGCGGTGGGCGCATCCTGCTGATGCTGCTCGCGATCGCCATCTTCGCGACGTCGTTCATGTTGGTGCCGGTGGAGCTACCGCGGGTGCTCTCGCAGGGCTTCCGTTAGCGGACGTCCCGGGACTCCGCGACGTCTTCGCAGTCTTCGCAGCTTCGGCAGGATTGCGCTTGCTGTCGCGGCGGCGTACGGAGCCGCTCACAAACCGTCAGAGCGCCGCGAGGATCGCTTCGATCTCCGCGTCGGACAGGACGTGATCGGACGACTTCGCCGCCTCGAAGATCGCCGCGACTCTTGCTTCTTCCGGCTCGATGCCGCGGTGGCGCAGCCAGAAAACGACGTTCGACGCGCCACTCATGGGGCCGACCTCGATTTCCTGCTGCCGCCCGACCATGTCGGCGGGAACACCGGAATACACCCGGTCGGCGAGCCAGTCCTCTCCCTTGTTGCGGGCCTTGATGACTGCGGCCGCATGAACACCCGTCGCGGTGCGGAAGGCATCCTCGCCGATGACCGGATAGTTCACCGGAATCGGCACGCCGATCGCCTCCGCCGCCGTCTCGCAATACTCGCTCAGCTTCGAGAGGTCGTTGTCGATCCAGCGCAGAAGCCGGCAATTGACCAGGATCTGGTCCATCGGGGTGTTGCCGGTCCGCTCTCCGATACCCAGTGCGGTGCCATGCACCCGCGACGCACCGGCCTGCAACGCCGCCATCGTGTTCCACACCCCGAGGCCGCGATCCTCGTGTCCATGCCAGTCGACCGCGACATCCTCCCCCGTATCGTCGACGACCCCACGAACGAACGTGATCAACGAGCGGACGCCGGGGGGCGTGACGTGCCCGACGGTGTCGCACACGCAGATACGGCGGGCACCGGCCTCGATCGCCGTGGTGTAAAGCCGCCGGACGGTATCGGGAGCAGCCCGGGTGGTGTCCTCGGTCACGTACATCACCGGCAGGCCGCGCTCCGCGGCGAAGCTGACAGCCTTTTCGCTGTGCTCCAGCATCGTGTCGAGGCTCCAGTCCTCGGCGTACTGGCGAATCGGGCTCGAACCGATGAAACAGGAGACCTCGATCGGAATGCCGACCTCGTCGGCGACCTGGCAAATCGGCTCGATATCGGCGATCACGGTGCGCGCGGCGCAGTTGGGGAAGATGCCGAGCCGCTGGTCTCGTATCTCCTCGGCCATCCGCTTGACGTCGGCTCGCTGCCGGGCGGACGCGCCGGGTAGCCCCAGGTCGACGGCGTCGATGCCGAGATCCTCCATCAAGTGGAGAATGCGCAGCTTCTCATCGATGCCGGGATCGCGCGCCGACGGTGACTGGATGCCGTCGCGCAGGGTCTCATCGTCGAATTCCACGCGAGCGGGACGGGGCTGTGGCTCCCGCGTGTTCCAGTCGAAAACCAGGTCGGACTCGCGCGGCCTGCCGCGACCGGTCTCTTCAGCGCTCATCGGATCACCGCTACCGGCCCTTCCATTCGGGCTTTCTCTTCTGCAGAAACGCGTCCATTCCCTCCGTCTGGTCGTCGGTCGCGAAGCACAACCCGAAGAGGTGTGCTTCGATCGCCTGACCTTCCTTCAGCGTAGCGTTGGAACCCTGCCGCACCGCTTCGAGAGCGTACCGCATCGCGATCGGCGGCTTTCCGGCGAGCTTCTCGGCCAGCTCGTAGGCACGCTCGAGCAGCTCGCCGCCGGGATGAATGCCATTCACCAGCCCGATGCGCTCCGCCTCGGCCGCCCCGATGTGGTCGCCGGTGCAGATCAGCTCCAGGGCCTTGCCCTTGCCGAGCAACCGCACCATCCGCTGCGTGCCACCGTGGCCGGGAATGACCCCGAGGTTGATCTCCGGCAGCCCGATCAGCGCGGAGTCGGCCGCCAATCGAATGTGACAGGCCAGCGCCAGCTCACAACCGCCCCCGAGGGCGTAGCCGTTGATCGCCGCGATCACCGGCTTGGGGCACTCCTCGATCTTGTCGAAGGTTCCCTGCCCGAAGTACGCGGCGTCCCGGGCCGCCACGGGGCCGTAGGTCGCCAGCACGCCGATGTCGGCACCGGCGACGAACGCCTTCTCACCCGACCCGGTGATGACGATGGCGCCGACGTCGTCGTCGGCACCCAGGACATCGACGGCGTCACCCAGCTCGCGGGTGGTCTCGACGCTCAGTGCATTCAGCACTTTCGGGCGATCGATCGTGATGGTCGCCACCCTCCCGTCGATGGCCACCTTCAGGTTCTCGTAGCTGCTCTCCGGCAGGCTCATTGGTCGTCCACCTCCAGGCACATGGCGATGCCTTGCCCGCCGCCGATACACGCGGTCGCCAACCCTCGACCGCCACCACGACGACGAAGCTCTCGCAATACGGTGATTACCAGGCGTGTCCCGGTCGCCCCGAGAGGGTGCCCCAGGGCGATGGAACCGCCGTTGACGTTCGTCCGCTCGCGGTCGAGGCCGAGCTCGTTTTCGACCGCCAGATATTGGCCGGCGAACGCCTCGTTGACCTCGATCACCTCCAGGTCGTCCAGCGTCCACCCGGCGCGCTCCAGCGCCACGTTCGAGGCCGGCACCGGGCCGATGCCCATGTAGGCGGGATCGACACCGCAGACACCCCACGACGCCACTCTCCCGAGCGGCTCCTTGCCGTGCTCATCGGCCCACTCGGCGCTGGCGACGACAACGGCGGCGCCGCCGTCGGTGACCCCGCTGGCATTGCCGGCGGTCACGTAGGAGCCCGGCCCGAACGCCGGCTTCAGCGCCGCGAGCCCGTCCAGCGTTGTCTCGGGTCGCAGGTGGTCGTCCGCCTCGATGATCGCGGCACCCCGCCGGGTCGGCACCTCTACGGGGACGATCTCTTCGGCGAACAGGCCGCGACCGGCAGCGGCAGCGGCACGCTGCTGGCTCTGGAAGGCGTATCCGTCCTGCTCCTCGCGGCTGATGTCGAACCGGTCCGACAGGTTGTCCGAAGTCTGCGACATGGTGTAGCCGCAATACGAATCGAGCAGGGCCATCGTCAACGAATCCTGCATCTCGCCGCCGCCCAGCGGGAAACCCTTGCGCGCCCCGTAGATCACGTGCGGCGCCTGGCTCATGTTCTCCATGCCGCCGGCGAGCACCACGTCCGCTTCGCCGACCTCCAAGAGGTGCGCCGCCGACACGATCGACTGGATCCCCGAGCCGCAGATCCGGTTGACGGTCACGGCGGGCGTCGCCTCACTGACGCCGGCACGCAGACCGACGTGACGGGCGCCATAGATCGCGTCGGGTGAGGTCTGCAGGGCGTTCCCCATGATCACGTGGTCGATATGGGACGGGTCGACCTCGGCCCGTTCCAGCGCGCCCTTCGCCGCCACCGCCCCGAGCTCGATGGCGGAAACGCCGGAGAAACTGCCGAGGTATCGACACCAGGGAGTGCGCGCTCCCTCGAGGATCCACGCAGGTCGGCTCATCACGACTCCCTCCCCCGGCGTCAGGCGGTCATTCGTGCCGCAACCGCGGCGCCCACCTCGCCGGTGTTCAGACTTCCGCCCAAATCGCGGGTCACGTCGCCCGCCACGATCGCCTCGCGCACGCCGTCCTCGATCGCCGTGCCGGCGTCGTCGTGGCCGAGGAACTCGAACATGAGCTGTGCGGTGAGAATAGCGGCGAACGGGTTGGCGACACCCTGCCCGGCGTACTTCGGTGCGGAACCGTGAACGGGCTCGAACAGCGCCGCCCCCGTGTGGGGGTTCACGTTCGCGGAAGAGGCCACACCGAGGCCCCCCTGCAGCTGAGCGCCGAGATCCGTGACGATGTCGCCGAACATGTTGCAGGTGACGATGACGTCGAACTGCCCGGGGTTCTTCACCATCTGCATGGTCAGCGCGTCGACGAACAGATGCCAGGACTCGATCTCTTCGTATTCCGCGCGGACTTCCTCGAAGACCCGCTGCCAGAGGTCGTGCCCGTAGCGCAGGACGTTGCTCTTGTCGCTCATGACGACCGACTCGCGCCCGTGCCGGCGAGCGTACTCGAAGGCGTGGCGGATGATCCTCTCGACGCCCTTGCGGGTGTTCACATCCTCCTGCAGGGCGACCTCGTCCTCGGTCCCCTGCTTGAAGATGCCGCCGACGCCGACGTAGGCACCCTCGGTGTTCTCCCGGAAGACGACGAAATCGACGTCCTCGACGGAGCGGTCCTTCAGGGGACAGAGGCTCTCGTCGAGCAACTTGACCGGCCGCTGGTTGACGAAGAGATCGAGGCCGAAGCGAAGCCCGAGCAGAATCTCCTTGCCGTGCGCCATGTCCGGAATGCGCGGGTCGCCGAGGGCACCGAGGTAGATGGCGTCGAATCCGTCTCGCAGGTTCTCCATTGCCCCCGGGGGAAGCCCGACGCCCGTCTCCAGGTAGTTGTCGGCTCCATACTCGAACCACTCGAGCTCGAGCGGAATGTCGAACGCCTCGGCGGTGGCCTGGGCGACGTTCATCGCCGCCTCGGTTACCTCCAAGCCGATACCGTCTCCCGGAATTACGGCAATCCGTGCCAAGCGATTCTCCTTTGATGAACGTCTGCCGGCCCGTCCGACCCGAGACGCCGCGTCGTCGCCGGCCCCGAGGATGCGTGGAGCCGGTGCGATCGGACCTCCGATGGAACGCCCCGCAACGACGCGCGAGGCGGGCGCGAAGGGCGGCAACCGTGCCGCGCCGACGCGGTGTCCAGAAGTCCCGATTCTACACCCGCTGCCGGGCCCCGGCCATCCGGCGCCAGAGCCACCAGGCGGCGACTCCCGCCACTACCGCGCCGCTCGTGTCCGCCAGCCAATCGGCAACGGACGCATCCCGACCGACGAAGCTCTGATGCCATTCGTCGGTCACGCCGTACGCGCTCGCGAGCAGGACCGCCGCGACGATTCGCCCGCGGCTTCGCCGGCGGAAATCGAAGCCACGGCTGAACCCGTAAACGAGCGTCATGGTGAAGAACGCGTACTCGAAAAAATGGGCCGGCTTGTCCGGGAAGCCCTCCGGCAACCCGGTGTCGGGCTGGTGCGAGAGCAAGGCGATCAGTGCCGCCGTGGCCACCGCCGGAATCCAGAATACCCAGTCCCGGTTTCCGTCCGGCACCGTCTCAGGGCGAGATGAAGTACATCACCCAGGCCATCAGCAGCGCCGTACCCACGAGGCCCAAGGTGATCCACATCGCCAGCCGTGCAGCCTGACGGGCGTTGCTGCGCAGCATCGCCCCGAGGACGATACCGACAGCTGCGGCGAACAGCACGAGGTACAGAAAATGGCTGTGCACGGCGCCTACCGCCTTCCGGCCGCCACGTCGTAGGCGTCCAGGACGATCAGCAGGTTGAGCAAACCGGCCACCAGCGTGAACGTATTTCCGTACTCGTAGCTCTGGGTGCGGATGTCACCGAACCCGAGTCCCACGGCGTGCGCCGCCACGTACGGCAGCCCGACCCCCGCAGCGCCGACAGCGGCAAGATAGGTCAGCGGCTCGCCTTCAACCGGACGGTAGACCTTGCCGTGCAGTCCGATCCCGCCGATGAACAGGCAAAGGACGACGAAGGCGAACACCAAACCGCGTCCGACCCGCCCGGACGCGATGTGCCCGAGCCCGGGAACCGCCCAGGCAAGTACACAAACGACGAGAACACGGATCGCTTCCGCGGAGCCGGGAGAATCGACGCCGACCTCCGGGGTCGAGCCGGGTGCCGTACCGGGCGCCGAGCTCGGAGGCGAAGCCGGCGCCGACTCGGCGGCCGGAACGGGGGCGGAAAAGTCCTCTCCGTTCATCTGCACACTTCGGCTCCGGTCGGCTCGGCGAAAAGGCCTGAAAAGGGGGGTATGCGGCGACACGCCATGCTATCTCGGGGGTAGCGACAGTTCAATCGGAGCGCGCCAGGCGGACGAGCCGCTGCACGGCAGCGATGGCCTCCTCGCCGGAAACCCGATCAAGCAAGCCGAAACTATCGCGCGGGCCCAGCGACAGGACGTCGAGGCCCACCACGACGCGGATCTGATCGTAAAAAAAGTGGTCGCGAGACACGTCCGACAGGCGCGCCCGGGGAGCGTCCTCGGTGACCTCGAGCAAGTCGAGCACCCGGTACGCAACCTCGGCGAACATCTGCCGGCTGACCGGAAGTCCCGAGCCGAAATCGTAGTTCTGATAGACCTCCATGACGCCCCATTCCACCACCTGGCGAATGTACTCCTGCGCCCAGGACTCCTCGATGTCGAGGATGATCGCGCCGGCGAGCGGCTCCTCGACGCGCTCGCCGAGGTTCGGCATACGAATGGCCAGGAGGGCCGCCAGGTCCTCCCGCGTGATCTCCGGCTTCTCCTCGAGCATGCGGTAGGGCTCCGGCAACGACGTGGTGAAATAGAGCTCGCGCGCCGACGCGACCAAGGCTCTGATTTCCGGATCATCGGGCTCGGCTTCTTCCATCGTCCGGAACACGTCGTACGCTTCGGCGTAGCTGCCGGCGTCCTGCAGGGAGCGTCCCAGGGGTTCGAGGATAATCCGCAGGTCGCCAATTCGATCGCGGGCCGCCCGCAAGGTAGTTACGGCTTCTTCCGTCCTACTCTGGCGGCGTTGGGCTTCGGCGAGTCGCAGATACGTTTCGAGAACGTCGGGCCCGAGCTCCAGAGCAGACTCGTATGCCGACATTGCTCCGCGGTCGTCGCCACGCGCCTCGGCACGCTCTCCCTCGGTCAGGAACGCCTGCGCCTGCTCGAGTTGCAGCACCTGGAGACGAATGGCGGGGGCCGAAAGCGTCGGGTCCGCGACGATCGCCCGCCCGTACCAATCCAGGCCGGCGGCCCGGTCGCCGGTCGCCTCGGCGACAAAACCGAGGCCATAGAGCGCCGGGGCGAAATCCGGGTCCGCGTCGACCGCTTGGTGGAAACGCGCCCTTGCCTGACTGGGAGCGCCCGCGGCCAGGCGGAGGAAGCCCTCGACCGTAGATGCGCCGGGGTCCTCGAGACTGCCCGGAGGAGCTGACTGGATCGCCTGCGCGGCGGTCGCACCGTCCCCCTCCCGGGTTGCTTCCCAGGCCGCTCGCACCGGCCCGGAGATGTCCTGGGGTGCCTGCGGGACGTGCTCGTAGTCGAGCACGAAGCGGCGCATCGGGGACTCGGTGACCACGGGAGCAGGACGCGCATTGGTGGTCGCGCACGCGCTGCCCACCAGCAGCAACAGGCAGGCCCAGGCTCCGGCGGAGGCGGTACGAAAGGAACGAGTGAACATCACGGCGACAAGGCTAGCACGTGAGCTTTTCTCGCAAGTGCCGGCGCACCTCGCGGTACGCCGTCCCCTCGGCGGAGCTCTCCAACTCGAACCACTCGGCCGGCGTTTGACCGCGGAACCAGGTCATCTGCCGTTTGGCGTAGCGCCGGGTGGCTCGAACGATCTGGTCGCGCGCCTCGTCGAGCGTCGTCTCCGCCCGCAGGTGGGCAACCAGCTCGCGGTAGCCGATCGCCCGCAGACCCGGTGCGTCGGCCGCGTAGCCCGCCTCGAGCAGCGCGGCGACCTCAGACGCCCACCCCGCGGCCAGCATCGCATCAACCCGCCGCTCGATGCGTTCGAACAACTGCTCCCGTGGGCGCGTCACCGCGACCCAGGTCGGGTCGTACGGCGGGCCGGCGCGTTCGTGCCGGCGCAGCAAATCGCTCATCGGCACACCCGAGCGCAGCGTGACCTCCAGGCCGCGGAGCCGGCGCTGCCGGTCGGCAGGGCCGATCATCTCGGCCCACTCCGGATCGAGGACCTGCAGCATCGAATGCATGTGCCCTTCTCCGCGGCGCCCGGCAACCGCTTCCAAAGCGGCACGCCAGTTCTCGTCGCGAACCGGCAGCGGGGCCAGACCCTCGACCAGAGCCTTCAGATAGAAGCCGCTCCCGCCGGCCACCACGGGAACCAGCGCACGACGGTGGATGTCGGCGATCGCCGCCGCGGCCTCGCGCGCATAGCGGCCGGCGCTGTACACCTCGTCGGGGTCGGCGATATCGAGGCAGTGGTGCGGCACCCGGGCGCGGACCGCGGCGGATACCTTGGCGGTACCGATGTCGAGCCCTCGATAAATCTGGAAGGCATCGGCGGACACGACCTCGCCGCCGAACCACTCTGCCGCCGCGACGGCCAGCTCGGACTTCCCCGCCGCCGTCGGCCCTGCGATGATGATCAGCGGAATGCGATCAGCGCCCCGCACCCTGATCGCCTTGCACCGCATTCATCGGCAGCGAGAGCCCGTCGACGCCGGCATTGCGAAGGGCGTCGATGATGCGGACGACGACGCCATAGTCGACGCGGGAGTCGGCACGCACGGTGATCCTGCGGCGCTCCTCCTCCGGCAACGCGGCAACTGCGCGCTCGAGATCCTCGACCGACACGCCCTCGCCGTCGAGCTGAATGGCACCATCCTCGCCCACGGAGATCACCGTCGGGGCAAGCTCCGCCTCCGTCGCCGTGGTCGATTCGGGGAGCTCGAGGTCCATCCCGGCGTCCGGGAGGAACGTCGTGGTCACCAGGAAGAAGATCAGCAGCAAGAAGACGATGTCCATCAGGGGCGACAGATCGAGCGTCACACGCCGCTTTGTGGAGTTGTCGGCGAACACCCTAGGCCCCCGTCTCGGCAGAAAAGGCCACCGGCGTCCGCTGTCGCTCGTCGCGGGCGCGCTGCTGCACGATCTGCTTGATGAACGCCAGCGCCAGCCGTTCCATCTCCAGGATCAGGGCGTTGGCCTTGTCGGAGAACGCGTTGTAGGCCACCAGCGCGGGGATCGCGATCGTCAGTCCGGTGGCGGTCGTGATCATCGCCTGCGAGATACCGCCCGCGAGCGACTCCGCCTGCCCGATCCCCTGGGTGGACACGACCCGGAATACCTCGATCATCCCGAGAACCGTACCGAGCAGCCCGAGGAGCGGCGAAACGCTGGCGACGGTGCCCAGAACGCCGAGGTATCGCTGCAGGCGTGGAATCTCCTGGCGGCCCTGGTCCTCGACCACCTGGCGGATCCCCTCCGGCGGCTCGCCGCGGGCCTCCAACGCCGCGGCGACGATGTTGGTCAGCGGGCCGGGACGCCGGTCGCAGTAGTCCTCGGCCTGCTCGAGCAGGCCGCCGTCGATCAGCGATCCGAGGTGCTCCACTTCATCGGCCGGCAAGACCTTCGCAGCCCGCAGGTTGATCAACCGCTCGACGATGATGGCGACGGCGAGAACGGAGCAAATGAACAGCGGCCACATGACGGGGCCGCCCTGTCGTAGGAATTCGATCATGAAAACAAGCTCTGGAGGTGGTCAGCACGACGCGAGGACAGCGCGCTCAGCGTTGCGAGGGAAAGGTGACGTTAGCCGGATCCAGGTTGTACAGAAACCCCAGCCTGCCGTCCAGCTGATCGTGAGGAAAGAAATCCGGGAGCGGCGGCAAGGGACTGGAGATCTCCAAAGCCATGAGCGCCGCCTGGTCGAACGCCGGTTTGCCCGAGCTCCAGCTCCGCGTGACCTGGATGATCGCCTTCTCGGCGCCGCTCGCCCGGTCGCGAACGATGGACATGCTGACGAAGACAGCCCCCTCCTGACCCTGCCAGCGGGCCGCCGGGGGAATGCCGCTCTTCCAGTTGCGCTCGATGATCCGCAACACCTGGGAGGTATAGGCCCCGAGGTCGTATCCCTTGGTATCGAACGACACCAGCCCCTGCGATCCGTCGGCACCGCCGTCCGAGTTGGCGAAGACCTCGGGTTCGACGTACTGCTGCAAGCCGCGCGTGAACGAGTCGCGCAGGGTATTGCGGCGAGGCGGCGGCAGCGCGGGGGCCGATGTCGCCAGCGGCTGCGGCCCGGGAGAAACGGCCTCCGGCTGCTTCACGGTCTCCTCGGCCGCCGCGGTGTCGCCGGTCGTCGTGGCGTCGGCGACGGGGACCGGGCTCTCCGCCGGAGTCGGCTCGTCGGCGGACGTCGAGGCGGCGGATTCCGGGACGACGGCGGAGGGCGGCGTCTCCGGTGCGGGCTCGGTTTCGACCGGCTCCGGCTCGCTGCGCAGGACCTCTTGCGGGGTGTTGCCCTCCGAAAACGGGTCCTCGGCGTCGTCGCGCTCCGACATGTCTGCGGCCACCCGATCGACGTCGGACATAACATCGGTGTTCGGCGTCTCCTCCTCGAGGGTCTCGGGGACGTCGACGAAACGGAACTCGAGCGGTCGCGACTCCGGTTCCGCCGCAACGGGCTCGGACCACAGCAGGTCCGGGTTCCACTGCACCAGGCCGCCGAGCAGGTGCAGGAGTACGGCGATCACCAGGGTCTGGCGAAGGGTGATGCGCTCGTCACCGTACCGTGCCCGTCGGTCGCTTCGCATGGGCGTCCTTTGCGCCTGCTCAGGGGCGATTGCCCGTTCGATCAGAACGGGAGCAAACTGGGGTCAGAACATCGTCGGGTACACGGGGACAGCCCGCAAAACAGAGCATAGCACGGGTACGGTGCCGAATTGCGGCTGGGAAAGCGCCGCGAAACGCTCAGAAACGGCTCGTCCAGGCCCGATCACGGTACTTTCGCGCCAACCCTCGCGCCCGCCGCCGTTCCCTACGCGAAAGGGTGCTACAGCGAACAGCAAGGGCCAGCGCTTCGCCGATGCCGTCCGTCATGCGCGCGATCAACGCCCTTCGCGACGGCCTCGCCCCGCACAGTTCTTCCAGCCCGACCGAAACCTCGACGGCGTCTGCGTAGCCGGGGCCGAGGGCCGACCACAGGTCGAGGCGCGGTCTCCCGACGAGCAGCGAGCCGTGCTGCAGCAGGCGCCCATCCACCCGTCGCTGGGCCGACCCGACCAGCTTCCTCCCGCCGGCGGAGAGCTCGTACCGCGTACGGGCGCTGAAGCAGGCCCCTTTTGCCCCGGGAGCCGGAGCCGCGCCTCCGCGCTCAATCTCGACCTCGACGCCCCAGCGCGAGAGACCGGCCTGCAGGCCGCCGGCGATGCGTCGGTAGGACGCCGAAATCCCGCCCGCCAGCACGCCCTGGTCACAGGGCCCGACCAGGGAATAGGTGATCTCGTCGGCATGCAAGACCGCTCGTCCGCCGGTCGGCCGGCGGACGAGGTCGATGCCGTGGCGGCGGGCCGCCTCCAAATCGACGCCGCGAGCCACCGGCTGGCCGTAGCCGAGCGATACCGTCGGTCGGAACCAGCGGTAGAACCGCAATACCCAGCCACTCTCCGGGGTGCGCAACAAGGCCTCGTCGACGGCCATATTCCAGGCGCCGGTGGCGGGGGCGTCAACCAGTACGCGCAGGTGCGGCGACGGGCTGGCTACAGCAGGGTGTCGAGCGATGTGAATTCCAGCCCCTGCGCCTCGGCGACCGGGGCGCAGGTGACGTGCCCGCGATGGGTGTTGACGCCCCGTGCCAGTGCCACGTCCTCCTTGCACGCGTCATCGAAGCCCTTGCGGACGATATCGAGAAGATAGGGCAAGGTGACGTTCGTCAGCGCAAAGGTCGAGGTGCGCGGTACGGCGCCCGGCATGTTGGCGACGCCGTAGTGCACCACGCCGTCGACGACGAACGTCGGCTTGCCGTGCGTCGTTACCTCTGTCGTCTCGACGCAACCTCCCTGGTCGACGGCGACGTCCACGATCACGCTGCCATCCTTCATCTCGCCAACGAGGTCGCGGCTCACGACCTTCGGCGCAGCGGCCCCCGGAACCAGCACAGCGCCGATCAGGAGGTCGGCCCGGCGGGTCCAGGCGTCGACCGTCACCGGCTGCGACATGATCGTGGTGACCCGACCGGCGAACAGATCGTCGATCGCCTGCATCTGCCGCGGGCTACGCTCCAGAATGGTGACGTGGGCCCCCATGCCCAGAGCCACGCGGGCAGCGCTGCGCCCCACGATCCCACCGCCGATGATGACGACGTCGGCGGGGTTCACACCCGGAACTCCGCCGAGGAGCACTCCCCGGCCGCCCTGCGCCCGCTCGAGGAAATGGGCCCCCACCTGCACGCTCATCTTCCCGGCGATCTCGCTCATCGGCTCGAGCAGGGGCAACGACCCGTCGGCCAACTCGATCGTCTCGTAGGCGATCCCGCTGACCTTCTTCTCCACCAGTGCGGCGGTCAGCGCCGGCAACGGAGCGAGGTGAAGGTACGTGTAGAGCAGCAGATCGGGCCGCAAGTGGTCGTACTCGGATTCGATCGGCTCCTTCACCTTGACCACGAGGTCGGCGCGCTCCCACAGCTCCGACGCCGTATCGACCATCGTCGCGCCCGCTGCCACGTAATCCGCGTCGGAGATCCCGCTGCCGACGCCGGCCTCCGTCTCGACGATGACGTCGGCGCCGACGTTCTTCAACGCCAGCACTCCGGCGGGCGTCAGCCCGACCCGGTTCTCCTGCGCCTTGATCTCCTTGACGACCCCAATCAGCATGGAATTCCCTCGTGTTCTTCCGGTTGGCCGCGCAGCCGCCGCCCCCTGTTCGGGACGGGGCACCGCCTACTTCGAGTTCTCGCCGGCGTCCGACGAGCCCTTCGGTCGCCGCATCTCCACGTTGCCTTCGAAAAAAGCTCCCTCGGCAAACTGCACCGCCGGCGCGCGAACGTCCCCCTCGACGTGGCCCGACGGACCTACCTCCACCTTCTCGGAGCCGGTCGCGTCGCCATCGAGGCGACCGTCGATGCTGATCCGACGCCCCTTCAGCTGCGCTTTCGCCTTCCCGCCGTGTCCGACGACCACGTCCCCGGTGAGCTCGACGTTGCCGTTGAGCTTTCCGCTGCACTCGAACGAGCCCTCACCGGCAAGGTCGCCCTTGAACGAGCAGCCGGCGCCCAGAAACGAGCGTTTCTCCGCGGCAGGCGCAGGCGGGGCGGTTTTCGGCTGGGGGGTCGGCTGTTGGGGAGTCGGCTGTTGGGGCGTCGCCGGTTGCGGCTTCGGCTGCGGCGTCGGGGCGGGCGAAGTCGGCGTGGCCGCCGAAGGCTTGCTGACTTCTTGATCGGGCTTTTTGCCAAAAATGGACATACTCTGAGCACCGGCGGTTGGATGTGAGTGGAGCGGGCAACGGGATTCGAACCCGCGACCTCAAGCTTGGGAAGCTCGCGCTCTGCCAACTGAGCTATGCCCGCCCCATGACGAGCGCCGCCTCGCGCGGCCGCGCCCGATGCTAGCAACGCCTCCGTACGGCGGTCAATGTTGGCCGAAGGCAGGATGACCGGTGATGTCGTTGCCGACGATCAACGTGTGCACCTGATGGGTGCCCTCGTAGGTGTATACCGACTCCAGGTTCACCATGTGGCGGAACGCCTGGTAGTCGTCCAGGATCCCGTTGCCACCGAGGATCTCCCGGCACGTACGGGCCGTTTTCAGGGCCATCGCCACGTTGTTGCGCTTGGCCATCGAGATCTGCGCCGGGGTCACGGTGCCGGCCTGCTTGAGCTGGCCCAGGCGAAAACACATGAGCTGTGCTTTGGTGATCTCGGTGACGCACTCGACGAGCAGTTCTTGAATCAGCTGCGTCGCCGCAATGGGCCTGCCGAACGCCTCGCGGTTCTTGGCGTAGCGCAGGGCCTCGTCGTAACAGGCCTGTGCCGCCCCTACCGCGCCCCAGGCGATGCCGTAGCGGGCCTGATTCAGGCAGGTCAGCGGGCCCTTCAGCCCTTCGGCGTCCGGCAGGATGTTGTCGGCGGGGACGCGGCAGCCCTGCATCACCAACTCCGCCGTGTCGGATGCCCGCAGGGAAAACTTGCCGGTGATCTTGTTGGCCGTGAACCCGGGGGAATCCGTAGGCACGATGAAGCCACGGATGCCCTCGTCGGTCTTGGCCCACACGACAGCGAGCCGGGCGAGAGTGCCGTTGGTGATCCAGTACTTCACGCCGTCCAGGACCCATTCGTCGCCCTCCAGCCTGGCCCGGGTGCGCATGGCGCCGGGATCGGAGCCCGCGTCCGGCTCGGTCAGGCCGAAGCAGGCGATGGCGTCGCCGCTGGCCATCTGCGGCAGCCAGGTTTGCTTCTGCTCTTCGGATCCGTAGCGCCAGATCGGATACATGCACAAGGCGCCCTGAACCGAGACAAACGAGCGCACACCGGAATCACCCCGTTCCAGCTCCTGCATGATCAGGCCGTACGACGTCTCGTCCAGGCCGGGCAGGCCGTAACCCTCGAGATTCGCGCCCAGGAGCCCCATCTCGGCCATACCGGCGAGAGCTTCCCGCGGGAAGGTCCCCTCGCGCTGATGCTCGTCGATGATCGGCAGTACTTTGTCACTGACGAACGCACGAACGGTGTCCCGAACGAGCTTCTGTTCGTCGTCGAGCAGATCATCGAGCGCGTAATAGTCGACGCCTTCGAAAACAGCCATGGCTTTCCTCGCTGGCGCCTTGCGGGCGCCCGCTGCGGCTTCCGCGTAGTAGCCTGAACGGTGGATCGGGGGGCCTGGATACCGACGGCACGGGCTCCGGCACGCTGAGAGATAGGGCGCGAGCCCGACCGGAAGAGACGATGCGATCGTACCAACGGGCATGGCGGCGGTCAACGCACCGGTTCGCCGGAAAGCCGTTCCTGGCGGCGGTTTGCGCCGTTCTCACGGTGGTTTGCGTGGGGGCGGCGGCGACCGCCGAGCGGGACATCGGGGGAGCTCAGCACCGGCGCGGAGTGACCCGTAACGGGACGGACTTCCAGGTGCTCGGCAGCCCCTCCTGCCGTACCTGCCATCGGTCCATCTTCCAGCAATGGCAGCGCTCGCCGCACGCCCTCTCGGCGGACAAGCTCTCTTTCGAACAGACGTTCGACCCCACCTGCGAGCCTTGCCATGTCCCCGATGCGAGCGCGTTCGAAGACGGCGTCGGCTGTGAGGCGTGTCACGGACCGGGGTCCGAGTACGCCGCCCTCGACGTGATGATCGACGAGCTGAAACGTCGGTCGGCCGGGCTTCAGGACGCCGCGTCGAACTGCGTCGCCTGCCACAACCCGGGACACGACTTCCACGTCGAACGGGATCTCGCCGCCGCCGCGCGAACGATCCACGCCCACTGACCGAGGTCCGCAGCGAGGGGGGGCGAATCGAGCGCCGGCGCTCCTGTTACCCTTTCGTCATGAGCGACTCGACCCGGGTTTATCTCGACTACAACGCCAGCGCGCCCCTTTGCATCGAGGCCGCAGCAGCCATGCAGGAGTGGCTTGCCGGCGACGCGACCAACGCCTCGAGCGCACACAGGAGCGGCCAGCGTGCCCGCGCGGCGATCGAGCGAAGCCGGGCCGAAGTCGCCTCTCTCCTCTGCTGCGAGCCCGCCTCCGTGGTGTTCACCAGCGGCGGCACGGAGGCCGACAACGCCGCCTTGCTCGGGGCTCTCGGCTGGCCGCCGCGCGGACACCTGATCATCTCGGCCATCGAGCACCCGGCGGTGACCGAACCGGCCGTGGCCTTGAGCAAGCTCGGCGTCGAGGTGACCGCCGTGCCCGTGGACGCCGAGGCTCGCGTCGATCCCGCCGCTGTCCGTGAAGCGCTGCGGCCGGATACGGCGCTGATCTCCATCATGGCGGCGAACAACGAGGTCGGCAGCCTACAGCCGGTCGTCGAAATCGCGGAGATCGCCCGCGATGCGGGTGTCCTGTTCCACACCGACGCCGTACAGGCGGCCCCCTGGCTCGACCTGTCGCCGCTGACACGGGCGGTGGACATGCTCTCGATCTCCTCCCACAAGCTCGGTGGCCCCCTCGGGATGGGGGCCCTCTATGTCCGCCCGGGGCTCGATCTCGTCCCCTTGATCCGCGGCGGCGGCCAGCAGGGCGGCCGCCGGGGCGGCACCGAGGCAACGGCTGCCAGCGTCGGTTTCGGCGCCGCGTGCGTGCGCGCGGCGCAGCGGCGATCGTCCGCAGGCGCGCGCGTCGCGACGATGCGCGACCGGCTCGAACGGGAGGTCCTGGCGGCTGTGCCGGATTCTCGCCGCAACGGCTCGGCGACCGATCGCCTGCCCAACACCTGCCACATGAGCTTCGCCGGCTGCGACGGAAACGCCCTCGTTGCCCGCCTCGACATCGAAGGGATCGCCGCTTCCGCCGGATCCGCTTGCGCCAGCGGTGTCGCCAACGCATCGCCGGTGATGACCGCCCTGCGCGTGTCGAACGAATATGCGGCCGGATCGCTGCGGCTATCGCTCGGATACGAGACCGTGGATGCCGACATCACACGCACCGCCGCCGTCCTTCCGGAGGCGGTCGCGGCGCTACGAACGGCCGGGCTCGGAGCGGTCCGCTGATGGCCCGCGTCGCACTGGCGATGAGCGGCGGGGTCGACTCCTCGACCGCGGCTGCCCTGCTCCATGAGCGCGGCCACGAGGTGATCGGCCTGACCTTGCAGCTGTGGGACTACAGCGAAGAGAACCTGGCCTCGGGCCGCGGTCGCTGCTGCTCTCCGGCCGACATCGCCGACGCTCGGATGGTCTCCGATCGCCTCGACATCCCCCACTACGTGTTCGATCACGGCGCCGGGTTCGAGGAGCAGGTGGTCGAGCCTTTCGTCCGCGAGTACCTCGCGGGAATGACGCCCAGCCCTTGTATCGGCTGTAATCGACGGGTCAAGTTCGACGTCCTGTGGCGGCTGGCACGCGGCCTCGAAGCCGACTTCCTGGCCACCGGTCACTACGCCCGGCTCGAGGAGGCTTCCCGACCACGCCTGCGGAAGGCGACGGACCGCGACAAGGACCAGTCGTATTTTCTCTTCGACGTCCCCGCGGACCGATTCCGGAACGTTGTGTTTCCCCTGGGGGGCATGACCAAGGACGAGGTACGATCCGCCGCCCGGCGGCTGGGTGTCCCGGTGGCCGACAAGCCCGAGAGCTTCGAGCTCTGCTTCATTCCGGACGGGGACAAGGACCGGTTCGTCGAGCAGCGCAGCGGCGGCGGAGCCGATAGCGGCCCGATCCGACACGTCGACGGTCGCTTGCTCGGATACCACGGAGGCCTGCATCGGTACACCGTCGGGCAGCGTCGCGGCCTGGGCGTGTCCCATCCGGAGCCGCTGTTCGTCCTTCAGCTCGATGCGGAGACGTCGACGCTGATCGTCGGCCCACGACGCGCCCTCGATACGGAGTACCTCGTGGCGGGAGACTGCAACTGGGTGTCGATCGCGGCGCCGGCGGAGCCGCTGCGGGCCGCTGCCCGCATTCGTCACCGGCATCGAGAGGTGGCGGCCCTGCTGACGCCACTCGGTACCGACCGCGTCCGGGTGGATTTCGACGAGCCGCAAGCCGCCGTGACGCCGGGACAGGGTGTCGCCTTCTACGAGGGTGATCTCCTGCTCGGCGGCGGCTGGATCGAACGTGCCGGGGCCGCCCCGGTCGTCTGACGTCCGCCTCCGCTACGACGCCTCTTCCACAGGAGTCATCGCCGCCAGCGTCCGCTCGGCGGCCTCCTGCTCGGCCGCCTTCTTCGTCTTGCCCTGCCCTTCCCCCAGAATCTCCCCCTCGAGCTCCACCACGACGCGGAACGTCTTGTCGTGGTCCGGGCCGAGCTCCTCCACCACCGCGTAGACGGGCAGGGTTCGTCCGTCGGATTGAAGCCGCTCCTGTAGAAGCGACTTGAAGTCGCTGAACCGGACGTTCTCCTCCATCGCGTCGGTGAGGTGCTGGTAGACGGTGCTGTCGACGAACGCCGTCGCCGCCTCCAGCCCGCCATCGAGGTATACCGCGGCGATCACCGCCTCGAAGGAGTTGGCCAGCAGCGAGTCCTTCAACCGTCCGTCGGTCTTTTCCTCGCCTTTGCCGAGGACGAGGAACGAGCCCAACTCGATCTCTTCGGCGCGACGCGCCAGGGACTCGGAGGACACGAGGAAGGCCTTGAGCTTCGACATCTCGCCCTCGCTGAGCTCCGGATTGCGTCGATAGAGCAGCTCGCTGACAACGAGCCCGAGGACGGCATCGCCGAGGAATTCAAGCACCTCGTTGTCGGCGATGGCCTCCTCGGTCTCGTTCGCGAACGATCTGTGAATCGTGGCGCGGTGCAGCAACTCTCGGTCACCGAAACGGTGCCCCACGTTCGCTTCCAATGGAACCAGGCGTTCGTGGTTCGTCGCTGCACCGACGGCTGGGTCATTCTCGTCGGGCATGGGATTCCTCGATCTCGGCCAGAAACCGGGCGGCCGCCGCCGCCGGATCTGGCGCCTTCATGATGGGCCGGCCGACGACCAAGACGTCGGCTCCGGCCAGAACGGCGTCCGCGGCGGTCGCCACGCGCGCCTGATCGTCCGTGGGGGCGTTCGCCGACCGGATGCCCGGACTGACGACAGCGAATTCCTCTCCGCACGCCTGCTTGATCGACGCGATCTCGTGCGGCGAAGAAACCACGCCGTCACAACCTGCCGCGTGCGCCAGCCGCGCCAGTCGCTCGACGTTTTCGGCCGCGCCGCCCCCAAAGCCGACCTCCTCGATCTGGGCTCGATCGAGGCTGGTCAAGACGGTAACGCCGAGCAGCTGTGGCATACGGCCCGCGCCACGGGCGGCCACGGCAGCTTCCATCATGCTGCGACCGCCGCTGGTGTGCAGGGTGAGCAACTCGACGCCGAGCCGATCGGCCGAGCGCACCGCACCGGCAACCGTGGCCGGAATATCGTGCAGCTTCAGGTCCAGGAATACCGCCCATCCGTCATCGACCAACTGCTGGACGAGAGCCGGGCCGGCGGCGACGAAGAGCTCCAGGCCGACCTTCACGATGTCGGCGTGGCCGCGCAGGCTCACCGCCGCGGCGAGCGCCTCGTCGGCAGTCGGCACGTCGAGAGCCACCGCCAGTCGCGGGCGGCGGCTCATCCGGCCCTCTCCGCGCTGCGCTCAATCATCTCGCAACGTCCCGACCAGCTCTTCGATACCGGCGAGCCCCTCCTCAGCGCACCACGCCTGCAACTCGTCGACCAATCGGATCGAGGCGGTCGGATCGTAGAAGTTGACGGTGCCGAGCTGCACCGCGCTGGCTCCGAGAATGAAGAACTGCAACGCGTCGGCAAGCTTCTCGATCCCGCCGATCCCGAGGATCGGCAGATCGGTCGCGCGTCGGGTCTCGTAAACCATATACAACGCGATCGGCAGGATCGCCGGCCCGGACAGGCCGCCGAACGCGGTCGCCAGCGTCGGCCGACGCGTCTGCACGTCGATCGTCATCCCCCGCAACGTATTGATCACCGAGAGAGCGTCCGCCCCGCCGGCCTCCGCCGCCCGAGCCAACTCGCCGATATCGGTGACCCCGGGGGTGAGCTTGACCCAGAGAGGCAGCTTCGAGGCGTCCCGCACCGCGCGCGTGACCTGCTCCGTCTGCGCCGGATCGGTGCCGAAGCTGATGCCACCCTCTTTGATGTTCGGACAGGAGATGTTGAGCTCGAGCGCCGCGAGTCCCTCGGCGCCATCGAGCCGCTCGGCGACGTCGACGTACTCGTCGACCGTCTTCCCCCAGATGTTGGCGATCACGGTGGTGTCGAACTGCCGCAGGAACGGCAACTTTTCCTGCAGGAACGCCGTCGCACCGACGTTCTGGAGCCCGATCGAGTTCAGCATTCCGGCGGGCGTCTCGACGATCCGCGGCGTCGGGTTCCCGCGCACGGGCTCCGCCGACAAGCCCTTGACGACGATGCCGCCGAGCCGATTCAGGTCGATGACCTCGGAGAACTCCTGGCCGTAGCCGAAGGTTCCCGATGCGGCGATGACCGGGTTGGAAAGCACGACGTCGCCGATACGAACGCTCAGATCGACCTCGCCGGCTCCCATGCCTCCGACTTCGGCGCTCATGACCACACCAACCGGCGACTGTCGAAGACCGGCCCTTCGCGGCAGCAGCGTGCGTAGCGCCAGCCTTCCCCGCCCTCATCGACGACGGGAAGCACGCAGGAAAGGCACACCCCGATGCCGCAAGCCATGGGCGCTTCGAAGCTCACCTGCAGAGGCAAGTCCCGCCGCTCGGCGATGTCGTGAACCGCTTTCATCATCGCCGACGGCCCGCAAGCGTAAACAAACGTGCCAGCGGTGTCGGCGCCGCCCAGGTATCGCTCCAGGGGACCGACGACGAAGCCGTGATATCCCTCGGTACCGTCGTCCGTCGCCACCTCGACCGGGACTCCGAGCTCGACGAAGTCCTCGACGCACAGCAGGGCCTCGGCGGTGCGCGCCCCGACGAACGCGCGCACCCGTTGGCCGCGCGCCAACAGCTCCTCGGCAAGCAGCGGAAAGGGAGCGGATCCGACCCCTCCCATCACCAGCAGGTGCTCCCCGACAGTTTCGGCTTGCTCCTCGGAAGCGTCGGCGTGCTCCCCGGAAGTGTCGGCCTGCTCCGCGCAATTGTCGGACTGCGGTCCGGCGGCGCGCGCCCCGGCGAGGTCGGTCACCGGCAGGGAGAACGGCACGCCGAGCGGCCCGAGGACGTTCACGCGGTCGCCGGGCACCTTCTTCTCCAACAAGGCGGTCCCGCGACCGACGACCTCGATGAGCATCGAGAAACCGCGGCGGTTTCCGGCATCGTCCCTCAGTACCCGGTAGACGGCCATCGGCCTGCGCAAGAGGGGGTCGATGCAGTCGGCGGTCGAAACCATGACGAAGTGCCCGGGTTCGCAGGACGCAGCGATCTCCGGGCTCTCGAAGGCGAGAACGAATTGACCCGGACCTACCCGGGCGACGGATTCGATGGCCAGACGCCGATCGTACATGGGCTCCGAGGGAAAAGAGCGCTAAGCCGCGGGGGGGTCGAGCGGAAATTAGCATGGCGCCCACGGCGCATCAAATCGGGCCTTTCGGCGCGCAAAAGCGGGCGCAATAGGTGTCGAACCCGTGTAACGACCGGCCGTTTGACAGCCTGTCCGCCTCCGGCTAACCTGCCTCAGCTGCTTCGAAACCCTTTAAGGATTGGCCCCGTGAGGCCAGAAAGGGCGCACCATGAAAACCTGCGTACGACGCGATTCCGCCCGGACGGCCCGATGCGAGCCGGACGGGTTTTTTTTGCACTCCGCTCGCCCCGGGCGGCAAACAGAGGAGCCCACGATGCGTGAAAAGGCGATCATCATGGACGCCCGACAGATCGACCGCGCGCTCTCCCGCATCGCCCACGAGATCGTCGAGCGAAATCAGGGTACGGGCGACCTTCTCCTGGTCGGAATCCGCAGCCGCGGCGTCCCCCTGGCAACCTCGTTGCACGACAAGATCCTCGAGTTCGAGGGGGCCGACGTCCCGACCGGCAGCGTCGACATCACATTGTACCGGGACGACCTCTCCCAGATCGCACCGAACCCGGTCGTCCAGGCGACCGAGCTGGACTTCGAGATCGAAGGCAAGGTGGTCGTGCTGGTGGACGATGTGCTCTTCACCGGACGCACCATCCGCGCCGCCCTCGACGCGATCATCGACTATGGCCGCCCGCGCGCCATCCAGCTCGCGGTTCTGATCGACCGGGGGCACCGGGAGTTCCCCATCCGCGCCGATTTCGTCGGCAAGAACGTGCCGACGGCGCTGACCGAGGTCATCAAGGTTCAGTGCCTCGACATCGACGGCGAAGACAGCGTTCACATGATGGAAGTCGACAGCGCGGTCCGCGGCGACGATCCCTCGACGGCAGAAGGAGATAGCTGATGAAAGGGGACGAGAGCACCGCCCCGGTGCGCCCCGCCGGCGACGCCGGCGGGCTGCCGCTGCCGGAAGGCGAGGCGCCGGTGTCCTTGAAGCACAAGGACCTCCTCGGTATCGAGCACCTCGATGTCGAAGAGATCCGGCTGATACTCGACACCGCCCACCACCTGAAGGAGATCTCGCGACGCCCGATCAAGAAGGTGCCGACCCTGAGGGGAAAGTCGGTAATCAATCTGTTCTTCGAGCCCTCGACCCGCACGCGGACGTCGTTCGAGATCGCCGCCAAGCGTCTGTCCGCCGACACCCAGAGCATCTCCGCCTCGACCTCCGCGGTGGTCAAGGGCGAGACGCTGATTGATACGGCGAAGAACATCGAGGCGATGTATCCCGATCTGCTGGTCATCCGCCACACCAGCCCCGGCGCTGCCCAGATCCTCGCCGACACCTGCAGCGCCGGGGTCATAAACGCCGGCGACGGGGCGCACGAGCACCCGACGCAGGCACTGCTCGACGCCCTGACGATCCGTGATCGCAAGGGTAGCGTCGAAGGGCTGCGGGTCGTCATCTTCGGCGACATCGCTCATAGCCGGGTGGCGCGCTCGAATATCCACTGCCTGCGCAAGTTGGGCGCCGAGGTGGTCATCGCCGCGCCGCCGACCTTCCTCCCCTACGATGTCGAGGCGCTGGGCGTCGAGGTGCACCACCGGCTGGAGCCGGCGTTGGAGGGAGCCGATGTCGTCATGGCGCTGAGAATCCAGCTCGAGCGGGGCGGCAAATTGGCGTTCCCGAGCACCCGCGAATATTTCAATCTCTTCGGCCTGAGCAAGGCCCGCATGGCGCTGGCCAAGCAAGACGCGATCGTCATGCACCCGGGACCGATGAACCGCGGCGTGGAGATCGCCTCCGACGTCGCCGACGGTCCCTCGTCCGTAATTCTCGAACAAGTGAGCAACGGCCTCGCGGTACGCATGGCCGTTCTGTACTTACTGGCAGGAAGTGGAGCGGCGAAGAATGTCGAAGCTGCTGCTTAAGGGGGGACACGTCGTCGATCCGGCGAACGACGTCGACGAGCGCACCGATGTCCTGGTCGAGGACGGGCTGATCTCGGCGCTGGGGCCCGATCTCGCCGACGAGGAAGCGAACACCGTCGACGTCAGCGGGATGGTCGTAGCACCGGGCTTCATCGACATGCACGTACACCTGCGCGAGCCCGGCCAGGAGTACAAGGAGACGATCGAATCCGGCACGGCTGCGGCGGCGGCCGGCGGTTTCACCGGTGTCGCCTGCATGCCCAACACCGACCCGGTGAACGATCAACGCGCGGTAACCGAGATGATCGTCGAACGAGCCGACGAAGTCGGCACGGTGCCGGTCTATCCGATCGGCTGCGTCAGCGTCGGGCAACGCGGCGAGGCCCTGGCGGAGATCGGCGAGTTGGTCGAGGGGGGCTGCGTGGCAGTGTCGGACGACGGGCTCCCCGTGGCCACTGCGGAGCTGATGCGCCGGGCGCTGGAATACACCCTGATGTTCGACATTCCGGTCATCGAGCATTGCGAGGACATGAGCCTCACGCGCGGGGCGCCGATGAACGAGGGAGGCGTTTCCACGGCACTCGGCTTCAAAGGCCACCCGGCTGCGGCGGAAGACATCATCGTCGCCCGTGACCTCATCCTGGCGGAGCTCACCGGCGGAGCCCTCCATTGTGCCCATATCTCTACCGCCGGGGCTCTGCGCATGATTCGGGATGCCAAAGCGCGGGGCGTGAACGTGACCTGCGAGGTCACACCGCATCACTTCGCCCTGACGGACGAGGCCGTGCGCAGCTTCGATACGAACACCAAGATGAACCCGCCGCTGCGCGCGCAACACGACGTGGACGCGGTGATCGGAGCGATCGAAGACGGCACGGTGGATGCGATCGTCACCGACCACGCGCCGCACCACGCCGACGAGAAAGCGCTCGAATTCGACCACGCGCCGTTCGGCATCACCGGCCTCGAAACCTCGGTGCCGCTCTCCTGCGAGTTGCTGCTGCGCAGCGGTCGCATCTCGCTGCGGCGGCTGGTCGAGTTGATGTCGGTCAACCCTGCACGCATCCTTCGTCTGGACGCGGGTGACCTGAGCCCGGGAGCCATTGCCAACATCACGGTTCTCGACCTCGAGCGCACGGCCACGGTCGATGCTTCTCGATCCTTGAGCCTGTCACGCAACACGCCGTTCGACGGTTGGGAGCTCACCGGATGGCCGCAGCTCACCGTCGTCGCCGGCGAGATCGTATGGATGGCCGAATGAACACCGACGAGAACATCACCCAACTGCTCACGGATGCCGGCGCCTTGCTCGACGGCCACTTCCGCCTGTCTTCCGGCCTCCATTCGGGCCGCTACTTGCAGTGCGCCGTGGCGCTGCAACATCCGGCCGTCGCCGAGAAGTTGGGCGTCGCCGCCGCCGAGCGCTGCCGCAAGGCCATTCCCGGCGTCATCAGCGCCGTCGTCTCTCCCGCCCTCGGCGGTCTCATCATCGCCCACGAGGTGGGGCGTGCTCTGGGGGTCCGCGCCTGCTTCACCGAACGCGTCGACGGCACCATGACCCTGCGTCGCGGCTTCGTCTTGGGGCCCGAGCAGAGCGTTCTGGTGGTCGAGGACGTGGTCACGACGGGCAAGAGCACGCGGGAAACCATCGACGTGGTCCGTTTCCACGGCGCCGTGCCGGTCGGCGTCGCCTGCATCGCGAACCGCAGCGGAACGGACGCGATCGGCGACCTCCCGCTGGTGTCGTTGATCGACCTCGACATCCCCGCCTTCGAGGCCGCCGACTGTCCCCAGTGCGCCGCCGGCGAGCCGCTGCAAAAACCGGGGAGCCGCCCGGAGCCTTCCTAGGATCGTCGGGGCGGTTCCGGTTCGACCGCTGACGGCTTGCTGTCGCCGGCTCGACAGAGCTGTCGGGCGGCGGCTTCAGTGTCGGCCGATGCGGCGCTCGAGGTCTTCGTGATCGACGCGCAGGAGCACGGGCCGACCGTGCGGACAGCGGGTAGGCGACTCGCAGCGCTCGAGGTCCGCGATCAGTCGCACCATCTCTTCGCGCGAGAGCGGATGGTTGGCGCGGACCGCCGCGTGACACGCGATCGACGCGGCCATCTCGTGGCGAAGGTCATCCAGCGCCTCGGGCCCGGCGCCGCGTGTCAGCGAGCCCAGGAGCGCGCGGACGATGTCGCCGGGATCCCGATTGCCGAGAATCGCCGGCACCGTGCGGACCGCCCAGCTGTTCCCGCCGAAGGGCTCGAGGGCGAAGCCGAGCGACTCGAGCACTTCGGCATGAGCCTCGAGGGCCGCCACCTCCGCCGCCGTGAGGTCGATCGTTTCCGGTACCAGCAAGTGCTGCGCCTCGACGCCGCGCGCCGCCAGCTGGCCGAGCACCTGCTCGTAGAGAACACGCTCGTGGGCGACGTGCTGGTCGATCACGAGCAAGCCCGAGCGATCAGCGGCGACGATATAGGTGTTGTCATACTGGGCCAGCGGCCGGATGGCGCCCGCCGTTCCACGAATCCCCCCTTCCGCTTCGTCGAGCGGCCCCCGCTCCGAGCGCACGGACACCGGATGAGGTGCCGATCCGGTCTCCGAAACGATCCAGTCCTCTACCGGCAGCGGGCGCGAGCCCGAGCCGGCGCCGGTCGACGCGCCTGCCCCCTCCCCGGAGGCGTGCCGGCCACCCCCCACGTCGCCGGCGAAGCGTCCCGAGCGGGGTGCGTCGTCCTCGTGGCGCGGACGGATCGTCACCGGCGGTAGATGCCGCGCCAGGGCGTCGCGGACGGCCGTGCGAACCGCTCGATACACGCCCCCCTGATCGGCAAAGCGGACCTCCGCCTTGCGGGGATGGACGTTGACGTCGACGTCCTCCAGGGGCATCTCGAGAAAGAGGGCCGCCACCGGGAAACGGCGCGCATCCAGGAGCGAGTCGTAGGCGCTGACCAGGGCGTGGACCAGCCGGTAGTCGGTGACCGGGCGGTTGTTCACGAACCAGCGAATATCGTTGCGGTTCGGCCGTTGATGCTCGGGCGAGGTGACCCCTCCGGAGACCCGCAGGCTACCGAACCGTCCGTCGACCGGCAGCCAGTGCTCGGCCGCCCGAGGCCCGAGAACCGCGTGAATGCGCTCGACAAGGGTGGAAACGGGCGGAGCCGCCAGCAGTGATCGCCTTCCATGGTCGAGCGTCAAGTGGAGCTCGGGATGGCACAGAGCGTAGTCGATCACCACCTGGCTGGCGTGCCGAAGCTCGGTCGACGGGGTCTTCAGGTTCTTCCGTCGCGCCGGCGTGTTGTAGAACAGCTCCCCCACCCGGATCGTCGTGCCGCGCGGAAACGCGACGCGTTCGAAGACTCGCTTCTCACCTCCATCCATCCGCAGCCTGACGCCGGCGCCGGCGCCCGTTCCGGTGAGCAGCTCGATGCGGGATACGGAGGCGATGCTGGCCAGTGCCTCGCCGCGGAAGCCCATGGTCTCGATGCCGTCGAGGTCGGCAATCGTCTCGACCTTGCTGGTGGCGTGCTGGGCGAAGGCCAACTCGACGTCCTCCGGATCCATGCCGTGGCCATCGTCCGCTACTTCGATGAGCCCGATGCCCGCCTCCTCGAGCCTCACGGCAATCCGCGACCCGCCGGCATCGAGGGCATTCTCGACCAGCTCCTTGACCACCGAGGCCGGGCGCTCGACGACCTCGCCGGCGGCGATCCGGTCGATGACCGACTGCTCGAGGATGCGGATCTTGCTCATTCAGGATCGGGCGGTTGCGCCGTCCGGGCCGCCCCCTCCGGCGGCGTGGGCGCCGAGCTGCAGTCTGCGGGTGCCTCGCCGCAGGCGCTCGAAGTAGCGTATCGAGCGTAGCTCTTTGTCGATGTGGGCGCGAATCAGCATCCGGTTGATGCCGCCCAAGCGGCGTACGGCGGCGGCGTTCGCACCGCTGCCGGCGGCAACCTCGGCCGGCTTCTTGCGCAGGATGTCCATCAACAGAGCGGTGCCGGCGGGCGAGAGAAAACGGCTCCCGGCGATACCCGAATGGCAATCGCGGCAGACGAACTCGGGCGGAAACGGGACGGCCCAACGCTCGGCGGACAACGTTCGCCCGCAGTTGGCACAGGCGGAGAGGAGCGGCAGGAAGCCGGACAGCTGCAGCACCCAGACCTCGAAATAACGCGCCGCGACCCCCAGCGGCACTCCGTCCTCGACCGCCCCGAGCACCGCGCCGACCAATCGGAACAGGGCCGGGTTCGGGTCTCGCTCGACGGTGAACTCCATCAGCAACTCGGCGAAGTACGCGGCGCTTGCCGCCGCCTCCGGGGTCAGCAACGACTCGTAGAACGAACGTTCGACCTCGGCGGCGGAGACGCGTGTCAGCTCGCGGCCCTCTTTCTCGAAGAAAACCAGCTGCGAGCGGGTGAACGGCTGGAAGGCGCTACCGAAACGGCTGCGGACTCGGCGCGCGCCGCGGGCCACCGAACGCACTCGGCCAAAGTGCAGCGTGTAGTACACGACAATCAGGTCCGCCTCGCTCAGCGCGTAGGTCCGCAGGGCGTAGGCAGGTGTGTGGCGCAACGGCACGCGACGGCCTCAGGAACCCAGAAGCAGCGAGGCGATCAAAAAATAGGCTGCGACGCCGACGACGTCGATCGCGGTGGTGATCACCGGCCCGGTGGCGATGGCCGGATCGAACCCCAGGCGACGGATCAACATCGGTACCGTAGCCCCGACCAGCGCGGCCGTGGTCATGCTCACCGCGATGGCAATGCCGAGGACCGCACGCATCTGCTGGTTGATCCGATCGGGGTCGATAAACCCGGCGACGAGGGCCAGCATCACGCCGAAGGTGATCCCCATCATCATGGCGACGGCGACCTCGCGAAACATGACGCGGGCGTCCTGGCCGGCGTGGATTCGGCCGGTCGCCAGACCGCGGACGACGATCGTTGCGGACTGCGTTCCGGAGTTACCCCCCATGCCGGCAATGATCGGCATGAAGCCCGCGAGGATGATGATCGGCGGAACACCGGCGTCCGTCTCGGCGGCCCCCATGGACGCGGCGTAGCGCTCATAGATCTGCCAGGCCGCAATGCCACCGCCGAACGCGGCGAGCAGCCACGGAAAGCGCTGCATGGCGTTCTTCCATACCGGGGCGCGGAGGACCTCTTCCTCGTCACCCTCGCCGACGCCCGCCATCAGCAACATGTCTTCGGTTTCTTCTTCCCGAATGATGTCGATGATGTCGTCGACCGTGATGATTCCGACCAGCTTGTTCTCGTCGTCGACAACCGGAAGCGCGAGCACGTCATATCTCGCCACCAGCCGGGCGACGTCCTCCTGGTCGGTGCTCGTGTTCACCGAGATGACGCGGGAGTTCATGATCTCGCCGATCTGCATCGCCGGCTGCGCCAGCAGCAGCTCCCGCAGGGAGCACACCCCGACCAGGTGCCGACGATCGTCGACGATGTACAGGTAGAAGATCATCTCCAGCTCTTCCGAGCGAGACGAGCGAAGCGCCGCGATGGCGTCGGCAACCGGAACGTGCTCCTCCAGCGCGAAGACCTCCGGTGACATGATGCGCCCGGCGGTCTCCTCGGCGTAGGACAGCAGCCCCTCGATGGGCTCGGATGCACTGTCCTGCATCAGGTGGAGGACGCGCTCGGCAAGCTCTTCGGGCATCGCGGGAAGGAGCTCGGCAGCGTCGTCGGAGTCGAGCTCGGCAACGATGCCGGCCACCTGCACGTCGGGCATATCGGCAAGCAACTCGGCCGCCATCGGCACGTCGAGCTCGGAGATCAGATCGGCGGCACGCCCCGGGGCTTCACGCAGCATCAGCGCCAGGACCGTCTCGCGATGCTCGTCGCTCAGATAACGCACCAGGCGGGCCACGTCGGCCGCATGGAGCTTGCTGAGCATGTTGGCCGCGTGCCCGACGGCGCCGCGCCGCAGCAGTTTGCGCAGCGGATCCGCCAGCATCGTGGCTTGCTGTCGTACCATCAGCCTTCGATCTCCAATCGATCCAACATCGGCGCGTCCTCACGCCAGCCCGGCCGGACCTTCACCCGCAGGTCGAGAAACACCCGGCGCCCCATCATCTTTTCGACCTGCTCCCGCGCCGCCGTACCGACCGCCTTGAGCATCTGACCACCGCGGCCGATGACGATCGGTTTCTGCGACTCGGCGTCCACCAGAATGGTGGCGAAGATGCGCACCGTACCATGAGCCTTCTTCGGCTCCTGCCACTCGTCGATCGTAACGGCCGTCGTGTAGGGCAGCTCTTCTCGCGTCCGGTGAAGCAATTGCTCGCGCACCAGCTCGGCGACGAGGAAACGCTCGGATCGGTCGGTGAGCGCGTCCTCGGGATACAAGGGGCTACCCTCGGGAAGATAGTCGAGCACGACCTCGAGGAACCTCTCGCAATTATCGCCCTTGAGGGCGGAAACCGGAATGACCTCGGCCCATTCGGCCCGCTCGCTGAACGCAGCAATCAGCGGCAGGAGCTTCGCCTTCGAGATGCGGTCGATCTTGTTGAGCAGCAGGAACGCCGGCGCTTGCGCCGCGGCGACGAGATCGATGGCGTACTTCAGGCCGGCGCCGGGATCCTCGGTAACGTCCACCAACAAGGCGATGACGTCGACGTCCCGCAGCACCGTCCGGGTGACGTCCATCATGCGGCGATTCATGCGGTAGTGCGGCCGGTGCACGCCCGGCGTATCGACGAAGACGATCTGCCCGCGCGGCCGCGTGAGAACACCGAGGACCCGATGGCGCGTCGTTTGCGGGCGCGCCGAGGTAATCGCGACCTTCGCGCCCACGAGCGTATTCAGCAGCGTCGACTTGCCCGCGTTCGGCCTCCCCACCAGCGCAACGGTGCCGCTGCGCATCTCGCCGGCGCCGACCCCACCCGTGTCGACCCCGTCCGAGCCGGTCCGATCCGTGCCGCTCATTCCGGCGCCGTCTCTGCCTCGGTTATGCGAACCCGGTGAACTCGGCGCTCGTCCGCTTCGAGCACCTCGACGTTCAGGCCGTCACGATCGAAAGCTTCGCCGGGTTTCGGGACGTAGCCGAAATGGGCGAACGCCATACCCCCGACCGTCTCGAACTCGTCGTCGGCGATGGTGACGTCGAGCATCTCTTCGACATCCTCGATCTCGGCTTTCCCCGCCGCCAGGACGGAACCGTCTTCGAGCAGCAGGAGCGGCTGCCCGTCGTCGTCCTCGAGCTCGTCCTGGATCTCGCCGACGATCTCCTCCAGCAGATCCTCGATGGTCACCAGGCCGGCGGTTCCACCGTATTCGTCGACGACGATCGCCAGGTGCTCACGGCGCTTCTGGAACTCGCGTAGCAACTCGCTCACCTGCTTCGTCTCGGGGACGAAGAGCGCCGGGCGGGCGATGCTGGCCACCGAGACCTGGTCGCCGTTCTGCTGTAGCGCGGCAACGAGCTCACGGATGTTCGCCACACCCACGACCTGGTCGATGTTCTCCTTGACCACCGGAATGCGGGAATGCTTGTGCTCGATCACGAAGTCAACCAGGGCCCCGAGAGTCTCCGTCTCCGAGATCGACTTGATATCGACACGCGGCGTCATCACGTGATCGACGTCCACTTCGGTGAACTCGGCAACGCCGCGCAACAGTGCTTCGTCTTGCTCGGATACGAGACCGGACTCCTCCGCCATGTCGAGGAATGCGTCGAGATCGCCGTCATCGGGCGACGGAACCACCGGTTCATCGCGAGCCCGGCTGTCGCGTTGAAAGCGGTTCAGCATGCGCGCCGGTCGACCGAAAAGCAGCTGCAGCACTGCAATGACGGGTCGCCCGAGGTCGAGCACCCTCAGCGGGCCGAGCAGGGCAACGACGGTGAACGCCAGAAGCTTGTCTACCAGCAAATATGCCGCGACCGACAGGACGACCGCGGTGCCGAAGCGACCGAGCCCCTCGCTGGCCGGCAGCGCGCTGCGCAGATCGATGGACGACACCGCGACGACGAGAAGCACCAGCGATATCTGCCGGGCCAGCCGGATCGCGGTAAACGCCTCGTCGATGCGGGCCCACACGGCGCCCTCGTCGGCATCGCCGTCGAGCGTTCGTTGCCCCCATCGATGAAGGTCGATGCGCGCCGCCGCGCGAGAGGCGATCTCGAGCGCGGCCGCCACCAGCAGCGCGCCCGCGGGTAACAGGATACCGAGCCACTGGTTCCCGCTCATGCAGCCGCGCTTCCCCCCACGAGCAGGGGGCGCAGCTTCGATTCGAGCCGTTGCATCTGCCCTTCGTCGCGTTCGTGATCGTAGCCGAGGAGGTGCAGCACGCCGTGCAACGCCAAGACCTCCAACTCGCGCGGATAGCTGCGACCTCTCTCGGGTGCCTGGCGTGCCGCCTGGTCCGTGCAGATCACCACGTCACCCAGGTCACGCTCACCGCTCGGGTCGTCCACATCCGCCGGAAAGGAAAGGACATCGGTGGACCGCCGCACGTCGACGAAGCGACCGTGATACTCGATCATCGACCGGTCGTCGACGTAGACGACGGAGAGAGAATCGGCCTGCTCACCGGCGGCTTGCAGCGTGCGCTCGACGATGCGACGCAGCCGCAGCGGCTCAATGATAGGTCTGGTCTGGAAGTTGCGAACCGCTATCCTCATCCGAAAGATTGACCGTGACGTGCGAGCGCGGTGAATCGGTGGCTTCCGGGTACTCGACCCGCTGGTGATGCATCCCGGCTAGGACGCTCAAAAAGGCGTCGGCGATCTTCGACAGATCTTCCAACGTGAGCGTACATTCCGAAAGCTGGTCGTCATCGACCACCTCCTGAATCGTCCGCCGGATCATGGCGCGCAAGCGCGTCGGACCGGTGTCGCTGAGGGTTCGGGAAATGGCCTCGACACTGTCGGCGAGCATGAGGATTGCCGTCTCCTTGCTCTGCGGCTTCGGGCCCGGGTAGCGGAAATCGCTCTCGTCGACCTGCCGACCCTCGGCGGCTCCCGCCTCCTTGGCCTTCTCGTAGAAGAACCGAATCAGGCGCGTACCGTGGTGTTGCGGGATGGCGTCGATCAGCGGCTGGGGCAAGCCGTGTTCCTGCGCGTAGGCGACCCCGTCCTTCACGTGGCTGACGAGAATCAGGGCGCTCATGTTGGGCGTCACGTTGTCGTGCGGGTTGCGGCTGTCTTTCTGGTTCTCGACGAAATACTGCGGTTGCCGGAGCTTGCCGATGTCGTGGTAGTAGGCAGCGACGCGGGCGAACAGAGGGTTCACCCGGATGGCTTCGGCGGCCTTCTCCGCCAGCGTGCCGACGACGACGCTGTGGTGATAGGTCCCCGGGGCGCTCACCGCGAGCTCCTTGAGCAGGGGCAGGTTCATGTTCGACAGCTCGAGCAGCTTGATGTCGGTCAACGACTGGAACATGTGCTCCAACGGCGGCAATGCGATCGTCGCCACCGTCGAGACGAGGAATCCGCCGACCAGCGCGCAGACCACCTTGAACCCGATCACCGAGAGCGGGTCGAGCGGTTGCGCGGTCAGGGCGAGCCCGAGCACAGCCGTCGCGTTGACCCCGCCGACGATCAATCCGGCCCGTGTCAGGGCCGTCCTCTGTTTGTACTGGCTCATGCCGTAGAGAGCGGCGAACGAACCCAGCAGCGAATAGACGGTGAGCCCCAGGTCCTGGGTCATTCCACCCAGGACGACGGCAAACACGGCGGAGAACGCCCAGGCGACCTGGACGTCGACAAGCAGCATCAAGAGGACGACACCGGCGGCGAACGGAATGGCGAACTCGTAGCTCTCGGCAGAGGTGAGGGGCTCTTGCTGTGCGGCTGTGGCCAACGCCTCTCCGAGAAACAACGAGCCCCGCGTCATCGCCACCATGCCAACGAGGACGACGAGAACAAGAAGGTAGAGGTGACGGACTCGCTGGTATCTCATCCGGCGCTTGTAGTGGGCGACGTATCGCCAGAGCGAGAACACGGCAAGCGTCATCAGCAGCGTCGTGCCCGCGAAGGAGATCAGCGAGCCCTCGCCCCGGTACTGTGCCCGCAACGCCTCCAGCTCGCGGATGTGCTGCGGCGTCACGGCGTCGCCCTGACGGATCAGGACACGCCCCTTGCGGACCTCGTAAAAGACCGGCTGCACCGCCTCGAGCGTCTCTCGACGGCGCACGGTGGACGCATTGCGATTCAGGGTGATGTTGGGTTGCACCAACCCCGCCACGAGCTCTCCGAGGACGCTCTCGGCGCCCGGAAGCTCGAGGCGATCGGCGACCATGGTCTGCGCGACCTCACGGGCATCGGCGACATCGAGAACGTCTTCGCGATCCAGCAGAGGTCTTTCCTGCTGCGTCGTGATATCGCGGAGCGTGATTGCCAGGCTGGCTCCCAGCCGTGTCGGCTCGATCGTCCCGACGAGGCGCTCCTCCGACAACTCGATCAACGGCCCGGCCACGGCCAATTCCGTGCTCACTGAAAACCCCTGGTCCAGGTCCCAGAGGATCCCGACGAGGCCCGGGGGTAGCGGCCGCCCCACTGCGGCCATCGCCTCCTGCTCGAGGTCGACGCGCGCCTCCCGAGAAATGTCCTCCCAGGCGACTCCGCTCTCGGCCGCGGCAGCACGGCCCCAGGCAAAGAGCGACTGAATGACCTGCTTCCCGTACTCGTGGGCGTTCGGGTCGACGTCGTAGATGTCGGGGATGCCGCGGTCGGCCTCGACCCGGCGCCGCTCGGTCGAATCCGGGTCGGCGACGAGCAGGTCGACGGGCGCAGTGACGTCGGCCAGGGCGATGTCCCCCGACTGATAGACGGGTTGCGAGATGCGAATCTCCGGCGCCGTGATAACGACGATCGCCAGCACGCCGAGGATCGTCCACATGAGGTCGTAGTCGAGCGCGGCGCCGAGCGCTCCGCGAATGTCGCGCTTCCGTCGGCGGGACCGGGCACGCGTCTTAACCATCGTCGGCCTCCCAGCCGCCCACGGCGGTGCCCGCCACGGCGGTCTCGGCGTCGACATCCACATCGACGTCGACGTCGACGTCGACGGACTCACGCTCCGCCGCGGACCTCCGCCGCCCCGCGTTCAGCGCTTCTTCGGCCTCCCGAGCCAGACGCCGGGCCTCCGTGTCCTCGGCATAGGCGGCAATGATCTGACGCACCAGCGGGTGGCGAACGACGTCGCGCTCGTCGAACTGGACGAACCCGATGCCGCGGACCTTCTTCAGCAGGCGGCGGGCTTCGACCAGGCCCGAGGGTTTCCCGGAGGGCAGGTCGATCTGGGTGACGTCGCCGGTAATGACGGCGCGAGATTCCATCCCGATCCGGGTGAGAAACATCTTCATCTGCTCGGCCGTCGTGTTTTGCGCCTCGTCGAGAATGACGAACGAATCCGCCAGCGTTCGTCCACGCATGAACGCCAGCGGCGCGATCTCGATGTGACCTCGCGCAATCAGTCGGTTGGCCCGCTCGACGTCGATGAGGTCGTACAGGGCATCGTGCAACGGTCGCAGGTACGGGTTCACCTTCTCGTACATGTCGCCGGGCAGAAACCCGAGCTTCTCCCCTGCCTCGATCGCAGGCCGCGCCAGGATGACCCGTCGAACGGCGCGCCGATTCAGCGCCTCGACCGCCATCGCCATCGCCAGGTAGGTCTTACCGGTTCCCGCCGGGCCGATGCCGAAGACGATGTCGTGGCTCCGGATCGCCTCGATGTACAGCTTCTGATTCGCCCCCTGCGGGCGCACCAGGCGATCGCGGGCAGTTTGGATTCCGGCGCCGGAGAAGAAACGCTGCAACGAGACCCTCGGGGCGTCCTTGGCGATGCGCAGCGCCGTCTGCACGTCCCGGTCCTGCAGCTCGTAACCGTCGGAGATCAGCTTGCCGAGCTCGGTAAGCACTTTGGCCGCGATGTCGACGTTCTGGTCGTCACCCTCGAGGAAGATCTCTCGGTCCCGCGCCGAGATCTTGATATCGAGGTCGGTTTCGAGATGGCGGAGGTTTTCGTCGTGTACGCCAAAGAGAGCCTGCAGCTCCCCCTCGGCGAGGGCGATCTTTCTCATATAGCAAACGACCGCGCGACCTCGCGCAGGAGGTCTACGCGGTCCCAGGTGTTGTCAGGGTCGTATGCCCATCGCGGTAAATGCTAGCCGCCGACGTGCAGCCATGTCTAGGAGGCAGTGGTGGAAGTGTGGTGGGTCTGGTTGCGACGAAAAGAGTCCGGATGCAAGGCGCCGTGACCAGGAGGCCGTGGTGGAAATGCTCGGCCGTCCCTACTCCGTCGGCAGATCCATGGAGATGTACAGCTCCTCGAGCTGTCGTTCGTCGACGGCGGCCGGGGCATCGGTCATCAGGTCGGTCGCCGAAGCGGTCTTCGGGAACGCCGTCACCGAGCGCAGGCTCTGCTCCCCGGCGAGCATCATCACGATCCGGTCGAAGCCCATCGCGATGCCGCCGTGAGGCGGGGCGCCGAACTGCAGCGCTTCCAGCAGAAATCCGAACTGCGACTGCGCCTCTTCCGCGTCCATCCCCAGGGCCGCAAAAACCCGCCGCTGGATGTCGTCGCGATGATTCCGAATGCTGCCGCCGCCGAGCTCAACGCCGTTCAGCACCAGGTCATAGGAACGCGAGCGCACCTTCAAGGGCTCGTTTTCGAGCAGGTCGAGATCGTCCGGATGCGGCGCGGTGAACGGATGGTGGCGCGCCACCATGCGGCCGCGGTCCTCATCGGCCTCGAGCAGCGGAAACTCGACCACCCAGCAGAAGTGCAACCCGGCGTCGTCCGGAATCCAACCCTCCTCCGCCGCCAGGTTCTTGCGCACGGCTCCGAGCGTGGTCGCGGCGACCTCCCACTCGTCGCCGGCGATCAGCAGCGCGTCGCCTTCGCCGGTACCGGTGGCGTCGCAGAGCGCCAGCATGAGCTCATCACCGAGAAACTTGCCGACCGGCGACTTGAGCTCATCACTGCGTCGTTGGATCCACACCAAACCCTTGGCTCCCTGCGCCTTGGCCAGGTCGGTGAGCTTGTCGAGCCGAGCACGGCCTACCTCGGCGCCGCCGGGCCAGCACAGCGCCTTGACCGCCCCGCCCGAGCTCGCCACCTCTGAGAATGCGCGGAACTCACAGTCCCGCACCAGCTCGGTGACATCCTGGATCTCGTTCCCGTAGCGCATGTCCGGGGCGTCGGACCCGAAGCGGTCGAGCGCCTGGCGAAACGTCAGGCGAGGAAACTCGGGAGCTGCGGGAAGGTCCGCCACCTGGAGGAGCCGGCGCATCATGTTCTCGGTGACCTCGAGGACATCCGCCGGCTCGACGAAGCTCATCTCCATGTCGATCTGGGTGAACTCCGGCTGCCGGTTGGCGCGCAGGTCTTCATCGCGGAAGCACCGGGCGATCTGGAAGTAACGATCGAAGCCGGCGATCATGAGCAACTGCTTGAACAGCTGCGGGCTCTGCGGCAGGGCGTAGAAGGAACCCGGGGTCACTCGGCTCGGCACCAGGTAGTCTCGCGCACCCTCCGGCGTCGCGCGGGTCAGGATGGGCGTCTCCACCTCGCAGAACCCCTCGTCGTCGAGGTGCGAGCGCACCGCCAGCGCCATCTTGTGGCGCAGCCTCAGCGCACGCTGCAGCGGCGGCCGGCGCAGGTCGAGATAGCGGTACTTGAGGCGCAGCTCTTCCAGAGCCGCCGCGTCTTCCTCGATGAGAAAGGGCGGCGTCTCGGCCTTCGCCAGAGTCTCGGCGACGCCGACGCGCACCTCGACCGCCCCGGTAGCGAGATTCTCGTTGATCGTCTCGTCGGGGCGCAGGGCAACCTTGCCCTCGACCTGAACGACCCACTCCGGACGCCAGGTCTCGGCGATGGCGTGCACGGCGGCGAACTCTTCCGGGTTGAACACCAGCTGCACGCTGCCGCTGTGGTCCCTCAAATCGACGAAGATCAGACCGCCGAGGTCGCGACGGTGCCAGACCCAACCTTGCAGGCAGACATCCTCCCCGGCGTTCTCGGCACGAAGCTCTCCACATGTATGGGTTCGACGCATTGTTCTCAGGCTTTTCTGTTCTCGGGTCGTTTCGGGGACGATCGCGGCGACACCGTCCGCGACCGACGACTGCAGGCCGGCGCTGCTACGGGCCCTCCGATGGATTCAGAAGTGCGGCGAGCGCGGCACCGAACGCCTCGGCCGGCCCGTCGAGGGGCACCTCCTGCTGTTCGCCACTGTCCATCCATTTCACCGTGCAAACGCCCTTGGCGAGCTCGTCGGGACCCAGAATGACCACCGCGGGTGCTCCTGAGCGGTTGGCCGCCTTCATCTGGGCTTTCATGCTGCGGCCCTGAAAATCGGTCGTGCAACGGACGCCGCCGGCGCGCAGCGCGCGCATCAGGCGCAGCGCCTCGTCGGATAGGTCCGCGCTCACCGTGACGACGTAGCAATCCAGCGACGCGGCGGCCTCCGACTGCGGGAGCGCCAGAACGATCCGCTCGAGCCCCGCTGCGAAGCCGACGCCGGGAGCGTCCTGACCGCCCATCTGCGCCACCAGCCCGTCGTAGCGGCCGCCTCCGAGCAACGCATCCTGCGCACCCAGCGCCGGGGAGGTGATCTCGAATACCGTACGACGGTAGTAATCCAGCCCTCTGACGAGGCGCGGCTCGACCGTGTACTCGACCCCCCAATCGTCGAGGTAGCCGCAGACTTCGTCGAAGTGGCCACGGTTCTCCGCGCTCAGGTGATCGATGATCGTCGGCAACTTTTCGATCACGGCGTGATCTCGTGGATCCTTGCTGTCGAACACCCGCAGGGGGTTGAGCTCGTGCCGCCGGCGGGACTCGTCGGACATTTCGTCGAGAAACCCGCGCTGTGCATCGAGAAGCCGTTCCATGTAGGCAGGTCGGTCGTCCTGGTCGCCGACGCTGTTGATCTGCAACCGCAGGGGCGTGACGCCGAGGTCACCGAGCCACGTCATCGCCATGTCGATGACTTCGGCGTCGACGGCCGCCGACTCGGAGCCGAAAGCCTCCACACCGATCTGATGAAACTGCCGATAGCGGCCTTTTTGCGGCCGCTCGTAACGGAACATCGGGCCGATGTAGTAGAAGCGGGCGACGTCGCGACTGTGTCCGAAGTTGTGCTCGAGGTAGGCCCGCACCACCGGCGGCGTACCCTCGGGCCGCAGCGTCAGGTCGTGTCCACCCAGATCGCGGAAGCGATACATCTCCTTTTGCACGATCTCGGAGGTCTCGCCCGTTCCCTTCACGAAGACGCCGCTGTCCTCGAAAATCGGCGTGCGGATCTCGCGAAAGCCGTAGCGTCCGAAAGCCGTCCGCGCGGCGGCCTCCACCCGTTGCCATACCTCGACCTCCGGAGACACGATGTCGCGCGTCCCGCGCGGCGCCCGCAGGGCCCGCCGCTCGCCGCCGCCTGTCACGTCTTCTCCGCTCATGCCTCGTCCCAGCGTGCCTCCGGCGGAATCATCTGCCCGCCGCCTTCCTTGACGTACTGTTCCTTGATCTCCACGTAGTGACGCCCGTGGGCAAGAATCCACTCGACGTCTTCGTCCGCCAGTCGGCGGGCGAACTTCGCCGGGCTGCCGACCACCAGCGTTCGCGGTGGAACGACCGCGCCCGGCGGTAGCAGCGCACCGGCGCCGATGATGCATTCCTCGCCGACGACGACACCGTCGAGAAGCGTCGCTCCCATGCCGACGAGCGAGCGCGGTCCGATGGTGCAGCCGTGCAGAATCACGCCGTGACCGACGGTAACCCAGGAGCCCAGAACCGTGGGCTCCTGGCCCGGCGCACAATGCAGAATTGTACCCTCCTGGATGTTCGATGCGGACCCGACGCGAAGGGGGCCGACGTCGCCGCGCAGAACACAGCCGTACCATACGCTGGCGTCGGCCCCGATCTGGACATCGCCGATGACGACGACGTCCTCCGCGAGAAACGCCGACGGTGCAACCCGCGGCATGGCGCCGCCGAACGGCCGGATCACGTCGGCCTCAGCCGCACGACTTCGCCGACGGCGAGCTCATGGAGCCGTCCGTCCGATCGAACCCTCAGGTGCCCGCTATCGCTCAGCCCATCGGCCACGCCCTCCACCAGGCCGCCCTCCGTTTGCACCCTGACCTGTCCGCCCTTGCTCTCCGGCGAGAGCTCCAACCAGCGGCCGACGATCGGTGCGAGACCGTGGGCTCTCCAGGCGTCATCCCAGGTCTCGAATGCTCTCAGGAGACTCGCCAGAACGAAGAAGCGCGAAACCCGATGCCCCGTCTGCCGTTCCAGGGTGGTGACCCGATCGCGCAGCTGCGACGGAAATCCTTCGTCGGGATCGTTGACGTTGATGCCGATCCCGCAGACGAGAAAATCGAACTGCGTCCCGGTCGTCTCCGCCTCCACCAGCACTCCCGCCAGCTTTCGATCGTCGATGTAGCAGTCGTTCGGCCAGCGGAGGGCCGGCCGCTCCTGCAGAAGCTCGCCGGCGCACTCGGCAACGACAATGCCACCGACAAGCTGGGCCGCCACCCCCGACTCCTCGACCCCGAAGGGCGGGCGCAGGAGCAACGACACATAGAGCCCCGCTCCGGACGGTGATACCCACGTTCGGCGCCGGCGGCCTCGCCCACCCGTTTGCTCGTCGGCAACCACCACGGTGCCGTCGGGCTCGCCGGCCCGGCCGAGCTCGCGCGCTACCTGGTTGGTGGAATCGACCGTCTCGAAATAGCGAACGTGGCCGCTGAAGCGGGACTCCGGCAGGGCGTCCGGGGCGTTCCGGAGAGCCGGCATCTCACTTGCCCAGGGACCCTAGGTGCCGGCGGAGCCGATCCGCTTCCACGGCAAGCTCCTCACCCCGGGCCCGCACCTTCGCCACTACTTCCTCCGGAGCGTTGGCGACGAACCCGGGATTCGCCAGCCGCTTCTCGAGGCCGGCGAGGTCGGCCTCGACGCCCTCGAGCTTGGCACGAATGCGATCGCCCTCGGCGGCGATGTCGACGACGTCGGAGAGCCGTAGCACCGCCTCCAGCTCGCCGACCGGAACGTGGATTCCGGCTCCTGGCTCTTCGACCTCGGCAGCCACGCGCACCGGCTCGGCGCGGGCGAGCATGCCGAGGTACCCGGTCATCTCCGCCAGACCGGCACGGCGCCCGGCGTCGGCACAGAGAACGTCCACCGGCACCTTCTGGCCCGGGCCGACGTTGAAATCGTGGCGTACGCGTCGCAGTTCGGTGACGATGCTCTGCATCTCCTCCACCCGCCGGTCGACGTCCCCGTCTCTCCGGATCTCCGGGGCGTGAGGCCAGGGTGTCAGGCACAGCAGATCGCGCGCCCCGGGCAGCCGGCTCCAAATCTCCTCCGTGATGAACGGCATGACGGGGTGCAGCGCCTGCAGCGATCGCTCCAGCACGGCCATCAGGGTGGCTCGGGTCGAGCGCAGTGCCGCCTCGTCCTCGCTCCACAGGGCGAGCTTCGCCATCTCGATGTACCAGTCACAGTACTCGTGCCAGATGAAGTGATAGAGCCCCAGTGTGGCCTCGTCGAAGCGGTATTTGCCGAGGTTTTCCTCGTACGCGGGCAGCATCGCCGCGGTTCGCGACAGGATCCATCGATCCGCCACGCCGATCGCCACCGGATGGGCGGCATCGGCAGCCGCCTGCTCAGCGGTATGGTCGTCGCCGAGGTTCATCAGCACGAAGCGGGCCGCGTTCCACAGTTTGTTGCAGAAGGCGCGGTACCCCGCCAGGCGATCACGGGCCAGCGCCATGTCCTTGCCGGGGGCGGCCATGGTGGCCAGTGTGAACCGCAACGAGTCGGCGCCGAACTCGTCGATCACTTCGAGCGGATCGACGACGTTGCCGCGCGACTTGCTCATCTTCTGCCCGGCCTCGTCGCGAACGAGCCCGTGGAAAAAGACGTCGTGGAACGGAATCTCGTCCATGAACCGCAGACCCATGAAGATCATCCGGGCCACCCAGAAGAACAGAATGTCGTACCCGGTCACCAGCAGAGCGCCCGGGTAGTAGCGCTTCAGGTCTTCCGTCGGGTCGGGCCAGCCGAGCGTCGAGAACGGAAACAGCGCGGAAGAAAACCAGGTATCGAGGACGTCCGTCTCCTGGCGCAGGGCGCCGCCGCAGGCGCAGGCTTCCGGCTCCGTCACCCCGACGATCGTCTCCCCGCAAGCGTCGCAGTGCCACGCCGGTATCCGGTGCCCCCACCAGAGCTGCCGCGAGATGCACCAGTCGCGGATATTCGTCATCCACTCCCGGTAGACCTTGACGGTGTGATCGGGGATGAAACGGATCCGTCCGTCCTCGACCGCAGCGAGCGCCGGCTCGGCCAGTGGCTTCATGCGCACGAACCACTGCAACGACACCAGCGGCTCGATGATCGTGTCGCAGCGATCGCAGTGCCCTACCGCGTGGAGGTGCTCCTTCTTGCCGACGAGGTTGCCCTGTTCTTCCAGCCGGGCGGCGACGTTCTTTCGCGCCTCGAATCGATCCTGCCCGGCGAAATCGCCCGCCCGGGCGGTCATCCGGCCATCGCGGCCGATGACTTCGACCCGCTCGAGCTCGTGCCGCAATCCGGCCTCGTAGTCGTTCGGATCGTGCGCCGGGGTCACCTTGACCACGCCGGTACCGAACTCGGGATCGACGAACTCGTCCGCGATCACCGGCAGCTCCCGACCGATAATCGGCAGGATCGCCGTCCGGCCGACCAGATGCGCGTAGCGCTCGTCGTCGGGGTTCACCGCCAACGCCGTATCGCCGAGCATCGTCTCGGGGCGGGTTGTTTCCACCTCGACGGTATCGACGGCCGCCTCGGCCGCACCGGTGTCAACTCCCTTTAGCGGATAGGTGATTCGCCACAGCGAGCCGTTGCTTTCCCGGTGCTTGACCTCCAGGTCGGAGATCGCCGTACCGCAGCGCGGGCACCAGTTCACCAGGTACTCACCCCGGTAGATCAGCCCCTGCTCGTACAGATCGACGAACACGCGGCGTACGGCGCGCGACAGCCCTTCATCGAGCGTGAATCGCTCCCGGGACCAATCGACGGTGAGCCCTTCGCGTCGCATCTGCTGGGTGATCCGGCCGCCGTACTCTTCTTTCCACGCCCACACCCGCCGTTCGAATTCCTCGCGGCCGAGCTCGACCCTGCCGGTCGCCTCCTCCGCAAGCCTCTTTTCCACGACGTTCTGCGTGGCGATTCCGGCATGATCGGTGCCGGGAAGCCAAAGCACGTCATGTCCCTTCATTCGGTGCCACCGGGCCATGATGTCCTGGATGGTGTGATCCAGCGCGTGGCCGATGTGCAGCGAGCCGGTAACGTTCGGCGGAGGGATAACCATCGAGTAGACCTCGCCGGAAGACGAAGGATCCGGCGTGCCGACGGCGCGCTCCTCCCAGGTTCGGGCCCAGCGTGGTTCGACCTCCAGCGGGTCGTAGCCCTTGGCCATTCCGTCGTCGTCGGACGATGCAGTTTTCCTGTCTTCGGCCATGTGATCGAGCGGTGGTGGTGGGCAGGTCGACGCCGCGTCAAACGGACCGCTCGACGGGCCGCCGCCCGCGAGCGTCGTCCGGAGAGGATAGAGGAAAGTAGCAACGGTCCCGGGCCGCTGTCAACGCGGCTATAATTGCGCTCACCTCTGACCCCGGACGCCCCGTGCCTGTCCCCCTGCGTGGTTTCAGCCAGAACTGGCTCGCCAACGACGAGCTCGCCGCGGCGCTCGTTCGCGAGCTCCGACCGGCGCACGGCGACCGCTTCCTGGAGATCGGTCCCGGCGAGGGCCGGATGACCCGAGCCCTCCTGCAATACGACGTAACGGTGACCGCCGTCGAGCTGGATCCGCGTTGCTGTGATGCCCTGGCCGATACGGTCCGGCTGGCCGACGGGCGCTTGAAGGTCGTGCAGGCCGATATCCTCGACTTCGATCCTGCGGATGCCGGGGACGCTCCACTCCGCTTCGTCGGCAACCTCCCCTACGCGCTCGCCAGCCCGATCCTGCGATGGACGGCAAAGCACCACCGGCACGTTCGCGACGCCCACTACATGGTGCCAGACGAGGTGGCCTCCCGCATGCTGGCGCCGGCCGGCGCCTCGGAAAGGGCGCTCCTGTCCGTCCTGGTGGCCTGGTTCTTCGACGGCAGCGTCGTTCGCCGCCTCGGCCCGGGGGCCTTTCGCCCCTCCCCGACGATCGACTCCGCGTTCGTTCGCCTGGTACCTCGCCCCACTCCTGCGTGCGCCGCGGCAGGGCCTCATCGACGCGCCGTTGTCCAGGCCGCCTTCGCCCACCGGCGGAAGAAGCTGGCCAACTCGCTGACCCGCTCGGGCTGGCAGCGCGATGACGTCGACGCCGCCATCGCCGCAGCAGGCATCGATCCGGCCGCGCGTGCTCAGGCGGTGGAGGTCGAGCAATTCGCCCGCCTGGCGGAAGCGCTGCCCGAGCTCGAGCCATGAACAGCCCGTCCGGGATTCCCTCTCTGCTGTACACAATCGTCCTCGCCATCATCCAGGGACTAACGGAGTTTCTTCCGGTCTCCAGCAGCGGGCATCTGGCGGCAGCGCAGATCTTGTGGGAGCAAATGGCGTTTCCGGGCGAGGTCTTCGAGGTGGCCGTACACCTGGGGACTACTGCGGCGGTGGTGTTCTACTACCGAGACGTCATTGTCGATCTGGTCCGCGGGCTGGGTGACGACCGCGAGGTGCGCGGCCTCACCTCGCGTCGTTGGGTCGGGTATATCCTCGCCGCGTCGGTCCCGACGGCAGCCATCGGGTTGTCGCTGGAAAACTACATACGCGCCGCGTTCCAGCGCCTGGACCTGCTCGCGTTGAGCTTCGCCGTTACCGGCGCCGTGTTGTTCGCCACCCACCTCGTGCCGCGCCGGCAGGGTGTCCTCGGACTGCAGACGGCGCTGCTGATCGGCGTGGCGCAGGGTGCGGCCGTCTTTCCCGGGGTTTCGCGCTCCGGAATCACCATCTCGCTCGCCCTCCTGCTAGGCATCGCCGGCCGGCAAGCGGTGACCTTTTCCTTTCTTCTCTCGATTCCGGCGATCCTCGGAGCGGGACTGATCACGGCGCTCGATCTGCTCGAAGAACCGTTTGGTTCGGGTGTCTTGTTCGCCAACATGGCCTTTGCTACATTCTGCGCAGGGGCGGTTGGATACGTTTGTATCGGGCTCGTGCACCGCGCCACCGAGGAACGGTGGTGGCATCGATTCGCCTGGTATCTCTGGGCGTTGGCGGCGGTGCTCGCGTGGCTCGCGCTGGGCAGGTAGGCAGCCTGTCCGGGGGGCGTGGAAGACTGCGCGCAGTCCGCTTCGGGGCCATGAATCCAAAGGGTGGAACGTGGCTCGCAAACGCAAGCGCCCCGATTCGCAGGGCCGTTTCCGTGAAGAAGCGATCGGTTTCGTGTGCCTGGCGTCCGCGGTGTTCCTCGCGGTCGCTCTGATCTCCTACAACGCCTCCGATCCCAACCCCTTCGACTTCTCGGCGAACGGCCGCACCCAGAACTGGGCCGGCCCGGTGGGGGCCACCCTGGCGGCCGCTTCCTACGCGCTCTTCGGACTCGGCGCCTGGCTCTGTACGTTCGTTCTCGCCCTGATCGGCTGGAATCGCCTCCGACACCGCAAAGTCGACTCCCCCTTCACCAAGGCGCTCGGTCTTGTCGCGCTGACCGCCGCCGTGTGCGGCATGGCGTCGATGTTCGCCGGTGCCTCGAGCGCGGCGGGCGGCATCGTCGGCACCCTGACGGCAATGGCGTTGCTGTCCGCGTTCGGCCCGGTCGGTGGACCATTGGTTGCCGTCACGGCTGCCATGCTGGCCGTCGTCATGGCGACCCGCCTGTCGATCGAGGCGATGTTGATGGCGGCCTGGAAAGCCAGCGTGGGCGCGATCCGCCGAACCCGGACCAGTCTCGCTCACCGGCGCGAGCAGCGCCGCAAGGCGAAAGCGCGTCGTACGGTCATCGACAAGCACGCGGCGAAGCAGGAGAAGGTCGCCGACCCCGAGCCCGAGAAGAAGACCGCGCGCGATTCCGCCGCACCGGTGCTGAAGGTCAAGGTGCCGGTCACCGTCACCCGCCCCGATGCAGAGGTTCCGGAGGTGATGATCGCCGCCGCAGGTGCGGTCGCCCCTCCGATCCAGCGCAAGGCCGCACCGGAGCCGCCGCCGCGCCTGGATCCGCTGCCGTTCGAGCAGCCCGCCGGTCCGGACGGTGCGTACGCCCTTCCGGATGCAGGCTTGCTCGACCTTCCGGGCCCCGAACAGGACATCGACGAATCCGAGTTCGTCGAGAAGGCACGCGCCATCGCCAGCAAGGGCGCCGAGTTCAAGGTGACGGGCGAGGTCGTCGCCATCCACCCGGGACCGGTCGTGACCACCTACGAGTTCCAGCCATCGGCCGGCGTGAAGTACAGCCGCATCCTCAACCTCGAGGAGGACCTCAGCCTGGCCCTGAAGGCCGAGAGCATCCGTATTGCCCGGCTCCCCGGCAAGTCGACCGTCGGCATTGAAGCGCCCAACAGCTCGCGCAAGATCATCCGCATTCGCGAGATCTTCGAGTCGAAGCAGTTTCAGCGTTCGCGCTCCAAGCTCAGCCTGGCGATCGGCAAGGAGATCCACGGCGACAATATCGTCGCCGACCTGGCCCGGGCGCCGCACCTGCTGATCGCCGGTACGACGGGGTCGGGCAAGAGCGTCGCCATGAACGCGATGCTCCTGAGCCTGCTCTACAAGGCCACGCCGGACGAGGTGAAGCTCGTTCTGGTCGACCCGAAACGCCTCGAATTCGGTCTCTACGAGGATATTCCCCACTTGCTGACGCCGGTCGTGGTCGACCCCGATCGCGCCGCCAACGCCCTCGGCTGGGCCGTGCGTGAGATGGAAAAGCGCTACCGCTCGCTGGCCGAGTTCGGTGTCCGCAACATCGAGCAGTTCAACATGATGCTGCAGCGCGGCGAAGAGGAGATGATCGCGCGAGCCAAGAAGTCGCGCGCCGCCGCCGGCCGCGGCGAGATGGGACCCTCGGACCTCAAGCCACTGCCGTATATCGTCGTGTGCATCGACGAGTTGGCCGACCTGATGATGTGCGCATCCGCATCGGTCGAGGCCTGCATCATGCGCCTCGCGCAGATGGCCCGCGCGGTAGGGATCCACCTCATCCTCGCCACCCAGCGACCGTCGGTGGACGTGATCACCGGCACGATCAAGAACAACCTGCCGGCGCGGATCTCCTTTCGCGTCGCCTCCAAGACCGACTCCCGGGTCATCCTCGACGCACACGGAGCCGAGAGCCTGCTGGGGCGCGGCGACATGCTCTTTCTGGCCCCCGGCACCTCACGCCTGCAGCGTGTTCACGGCGCCTATGTCGACGAGGAAGAGGTCCGTGCGGTCGTCGAGTTCTGGCGCAACCAGGCGCGACCGACCTTCGAGGAGGACGTCACCCTACCTCCGCCCGAGCCGTCGAAGAAGGACGGCGACGACGACGGCCCGGCGAACCGCGACGAGTTCTTCGACGAAGCCCTGCAGCTGGTGCTGGGCGCCGGCGAAGCCTCGATCTCGAACATCCAGCGGAAGCTGCGCCTGGGCTACGCCCGCGCCGGTCGCATCGTCGACATGATGGAGGCCGAGGGCCTCGTCGGCCCACCGGAGGGGTCGAAGCCCCGACGGCTGCTGGTCGACGCCGCCTACATCGCGAGCAAGTACGGCGGGGGCGATTCGGCGTCGATGCAGTAGGCGTCGATATCGTCGATATCGCTGCCGTCGGAACCGCTTCGGTCGGCGCTGATGGCGTAGGGGGCGACGTCTCGAGGGATGCTACAGCGGCGGAACGGCCTCAGCTTTCGCCGTCGCCGTCTTCTTCCCGCCGCACGCGGCGCATCATGCTGATCGTCGTGCCGCCGTCCGGAGGAAATTCGTAGGACACCTCGTCCATCAGCTGGTTCATCAGGAAGATCCCCCGCCCGGAGGAGTCCAGCAGGTGCTCTTGCGACACCGGATCGGGGAGAGAGTCGGGATCGAAGCCGTCGCCCTGGTCCGAAACCGTGATCCGAATGCTGTCGCTGCCGAGCTCGAAGTGCACGTCGACGCGGGTTCCCGGGCGCTCCTTGTTGCCGTGGATCACGGCGTTGGTGACCGCTTCACGCACTGCCGTCACCATCCAATAGGTATCGTCCGGCGCGAAGCCGACGGCTTCGATGAGGTGCTCCGAGAGGTTGTGGACGGAATCGAGGAACTCACGGCGGCTGGCGATCTGCAGTCTCACCAACCCGAGGGCGCCGGTGCCGCCTCCTGATCCGTTCTCTTGCTCGCTCATGCGTACTCGTCGCGGTTATTGAATGGTTACAACCAATCTTGCGGTCCCGCTGTTGAGCGTATTGTCGGTCACCCTTACTACGATCGTGTGTTCGCCGGGTTCCATGCCGTCGATGACGAAGTCGATCTCCTCGACGGTGGCATCGGGGATGCCGTCCGCCGGGAGAACCGCGTTCCATTCGCCGCCATCGACGGCGTACTCCATGCTGCGAATCAAGCTGATGTCGTCGGCTGCCATGCCGGCCACCCGAACCGTGCCACCATCGCGGGTCGCCGCGACATTGTCAATCCGCGGCGCCGTATTGTCGACCACGAAAGGCTCGCTCCGGCGGCTCCCTTCCAGATCCTGCCCCTCCGGGTTCGAGGGCGCATCGCTGGCAAGGAGGCGGGCACGGTACAGGCCGTCCGGCACCGTCGTGGTGTCCCACAAGTAAGTCGTCTCGGTCAGCCGCGTGGCGACCGGCTTCCACGCCGTTTCCGATTCACCCCGGTACCAAAGGGAGTACGTCATCTGATCGCCGTTGGGGTCGGCGGCCTCCCAGCTGAACGTTTGCGAGCCCTGCAGGTAGTAAGCCTGACCGAGAAAGGAAGTGCTCGAAGCGGCGGTCGCCGCGTCCCGCCCGCGTTGCTCGTCGAGAGCCTGCCGAACCGGAGACGGCAGCCGCCCGATCGGAAGGGAGTCCTCGAAGCTGCTGTTCTGACGGTAGATCACGCCGGCGGGGTGCAGGGTGAAATCCTCGATCTCGGGGCGCAGATTGCGCTGCACGTAAACGAGCTCGACCCATTGGAGAACGGGGGAGCGCGCCGCGTCTTCGCTGACGAGCTCGGCCTTCCACTGGACGAATCGCGCCTCCGGGCTGTCGATGCGGCTGCCCCGCGGATCGTCGTACGGACCACTCCACGCGCTCCAGGTTTCATCCGGCTCCGCCGTGTTGCCCGAACGTACATACAGCCGAATCGACGTCCCCTCCGGGGTCGCTCCACGCCAGCGCACACGGCCCCACTGGGAGGTCGTCTCGGTATCGCGGATGCGGGAGAGCAGCGACCCGGTCGAGCGACGCTCGGTTCCGAGACGATAGATCCGCCCGAGGTTGCTGGTGCCGACGACCAGGCCGGAGCCCTGTGCCCGTAACGTCGTGACCTGCCCGGCGTCTGCATCGGCGAGGATTTCCGTCACCGGACCGGGAGCTACGTGCAACAACCTGCCTTTGCCGCCGGTGCCGACGACGACGCCCGAGCCGAGTGGCGCGAGCGCGTGTGGCGATAGCTCCGCGCTTCCCCACAGCTGCTCGACGAGACCGTCTTCGCGGAGGTGATACACCGCACCGCGCGGCGTCTCGCCGCTGCTCCCCGCGATGGCGGCGCCGCCGGATTCCCCGTCGTCGCCGGAGCCGCCGGGACTTTGCTCGAGAGCAGAAAAGAACACGCTATTCCCCGCCGGCACGATGCCGGTGATCTGCTTCATCGGCGCATCGAACAGGACGAAGACGCCGCCATCCGGCGAGATCCGATAAAGATGGCCGCCGTCTGCGCTGCCGGCGAGCACGTTACCGCCCTGATCGATCGCCAGAGAGGTGACGTGCTCTTCGTCGCTGTCGTACAGGACGGCCGCCGTACCGTCGGCGCCTACCCGGTAGATCTTCCCCTCGCCGCCGGTCGCGGCATACAGGGTCCCGTCCGCGCCGAATACCAGCGCCCAAACGTACCGCGACTCCAGATCGGCCCACGCTGCAGAAGGCCGCTCTGCCCCTTCCCGGAGGGGCACACGGAAGATCTCACCGCCGGGCGAAACGGCCAGATAGAGGTGGTCGTCAGGACCGACGGCGAGGGCGTGAACGGTACCGTCGGCATCGAAAAAAGGCTCGACCTGCTCCGTCGACCGCTCGACGTATCGGTACACCTTGCCCTCGGTCCCGGCGGACGCGTAGACGGTGCCATCCGGGTGCACATCGACGGACCAGACATAGGCCTCGCCTGTGTCGCCCCAGGCGGCCAGCTCGGGAGCCAGCCGAACGTCCCCTTCGCTGTCGAGCGACACCGACACGAGCTCCCCGGCACCGAAGTCCTCGAAGCTCGACTGCACCCACGCGGTGGGCCCCGTCCCCGCCACACCGGCGTCGGAATGCGATGCGGCGCCGCCCATGACCAAGACGGCCGCCAGCGCCGCGACGAGGCGCGAGATTGCAGGCGCTCGATCCATCACACTCTCACCACGGCCTGGCAGGCTGATTCATCGGCGATCACCTCGGGCAGGCACCGTCAGCGACGGCGCACGTTGAGCTCGATCCTGTGTTCTCCCGACACGACGTATTCGACCTGCTCGGAGCCCTCCGAGATCACCACCTTGCTGAGCGGCTCGGATTCACCACTGGTGCTACCGGCGCTGAGGACGTCGAGGATCGACGGGGGCAGCGAAGGCATGGCCCGGCCGCCGTAGACCGCCCCGGCGCCGGGGCGAGAGACTTGATAATAGATGCGATCGCTCGGGCGCGCCTCGTTCAGCTGCCCGATCAGCTGCTCCACGCTCTGCGGTTGCACCGCGCCGCGGCCCGCACTCCGCTCGTCGGCAGCGACAACGCCGCCGTCCGCCACCAGTACGGACACCGCCCCCTCCGCGAGGTCGGCAGGCAGGCGCACGTCGACACCGATCTCCACTTCCGGTTGCCGGTACGGTTTCAACCACACTGCCAGGCGGACGACCTCGCCGGGCCTGACGTCCGTCCGGTCGGCCCATACGCGGGTGATCTCGGCGACACGCAGATCGTCTCGCAGGGTCACGTCCAGGGCGACGGATCGCACCTCGACCGGCTCGAACGGGTTCTCGTAGAGAAACTGGTAGACGGCGGTGATCGTTTGCGCCATCGGGAAGAAAGCCTGGATCGAGGACGAGAAGCGGTTCTCGATCCGCACCGGTTCGTAGCGAGGGTCGAGCCGGAACTCTCCCTTCACCTCGACGGCGCTGTCACCGGACAGGGCCCCGACGCTTTGGAGCCCGTTGGAGAGACCGAGAAACAGGAACGTCGGCGACAGCGACTTGTCCGCCACCATCTCGAAATCGAAACGCTCGTCGAAGCCCTCACCGGCGACGTTCACCGTCACCGGAACCATCGGCGGGGACGTACCCACGACCCCGAAGATGCCCGCCTGTCGGTCTTGCCGGATGGCGCCTAGCACCTCGGTGCCGGCGGCGGTGAGCTTCTGCGAGTCGGCCACGCTCGGCAGAACGGTGAGCACCTCGGCGGCCGCCATGGGGAAATCGACGCTCCCTGCTTGCAGGAAGGGATGCCCGAAGGCCAACAACCGATCGCCCTCCACCCAGGTAACCGTCCCGGTGGCGGTGAAGGTCACATCACCGCGCATGAGCTGAGCGGCGACGGCGCTCCCCGCCCTCAAGGGGCCGCGGAGGGAGGGGTTCTGCGAGGTCCCGCCGACCGACGCCCGCCAACCCATGCTCTGAAACATTGGCAGCACCCGCCGGACGACCTCGGGATCGAAGCCGCCGAGGGTCACCGGCGTGGCGATCGGCACGATCCCTCCCGCCGTCGAGGCGGGCTGCAGGGCGCCCAGGTCCGCAGCTTCGCCGCGCATCAAATCCGCCGCGGCGAGGAGCATGCGAGCGGAGGATGGCGCGGCGGTGCCGGCGACATCGCGGGGGCGCTCGGCACCTTCGATGCGCAGCATGTTCTCGATCGGTGTGATCCCGGCTACCGGCTCTTTCGGGAACGAGCCCATCCGGTACGAAACCGCACCGATGAGCCTGCCGTCGACGTAGGCCGGGCTGCCGCTCATGCCCGCTGCGATACCGGCGTCTTCCAGGCCGAGCCCGGAGAGCCGCGCAACGATGAGGGATTGCTTCGGGAAGGTGTTCTCGAGAATGCCGAGGATCTCGAACGAAAAGCGTTCCGGCTCGGTGCCACGGACGACGGTATACCCCTCGCCCCGCATACCGGCGCGAAGCTCGGAAAGCGGCATCGTGGGTGTTGCGCTCTGTGGTGAACCGTAGCCGGCTGCCGATACCGCGATTCCCGCCGCCATCAGTGCGACGGCGCGCACGAGACCGCGCCTGCCCGGCGTCCGCGGCGCCGGCTGTTCGACTGGTGTCATCTCACGCATTGGTCACTCGGCCCCGGGGGGACGCCGGTTTTCGCGAGCGTATCACGCGTCTCCGAGTCCCTGCCGGGCCATCCAACGTGACTGTTGGCCACACGGCCGGCGCCCGAGGCGCCCCGGAGCGAAGCGCTACATGCGCTCCGGAACGGGAATTCCGAGCAGGTCGAGCACTTCGGCCAGGCGCAATCGGAAAGCGTGCGTCAGCAGAATCCGGAGCGAGCGATGGCCCTCGTCTTCTTCCTGCAGGATCGGGTACTTGTGGTAGACGTGGTTGAACGCCTGCGCTAACCCGAACCCGTACTTGGCCAGGGTCGAGACCTCGAGTTTGGCGACGCACTGCTCCGCGACACGCTCCAGCCGCGTCAGCTGCAGCACCAGGTTCCAAAGCTCCGCCGTGCTCTCGTCGCTCAGGAGACTTGACATGCGCTCGGCGTCGAGCAGCTCCCGCGCTTGCTCCACGATCGCTGCGGCATCCTTGCCCCATTCCGCCTCGAGCTTGTCGAAGATGCTTCGCGCCCGGACGGCGGCGTATTGCAGGTACGGACCCGTCTCGCCTTCGAAGCTGAGGGCATCGTCGAGATCGAAGGCAATAACGGTGTTACGAGCGTACTTGACCAGAAAATAGCGAACCGCACCGACGGCGATTCCCCTCCCCACCTCCAGCCTGACCTCCTCCGCCAGCTCGGGATTGCGCGCCGCGACCTCGGCCGCAGCCCGCTCCTGCAAAGCGTCGAGCAGGTCATCGGCCTTGACGCCGTATCCCCGCCTTCCCGACATCTCGACGTAGGCCTTCTGGGCGTCGTCGTCGGACACCGGAATGCCGAGCGCGGCGGCGGTGCGCGGCGTCAGCGCCACCATCTCGTAGGCGAAGTGCGTGTGGCTCACGCTCCGGCCCGTGCCTTCGCTCAACGCCGCCAGCGCGACGGAGACGATTTGCTGCAGATACGACTGGCGAACGTCGATGACATTGAAGCCCCGGTCGGCGCCACCGAAACCGCCGTCGGGCGGCGCCCCGGCGCCGTCGGCTCCGGGGCGGGCGCTGCGGTACGTAACGTGCTCTTTCGGCCCGGAAGCGAAGCGCTCGTAGGCGAAGATGTCGTCGAGCAGCCCGTACTTCCACATGTGGTACGCGATGTCCTTGGCAACGTAGGTCGCGGTGCCGTTGGATCGCACAAGCACCTTGTCGGGCTCCTCGAGATCCTCGAACCCGGGGAGCCCCTCGAGACGCATCATCCAGCAGCCGTCGTGCTTGCCATCCTCGGCGAAGTAGACCCGGTCGGACCCTTTCAGTTGCTCCAGGGCAGCGCTCCAAAGCTCGAGCCCGACGACGTCGCCTTCCCGGACGAGCAGGTCGTAGTGAATGCCCAAGCGATCCATCGTGGCCAGATGGCAACGGCTGATGCGATCGGCCACCAGCGTTCCTACCTCCGCCTCTTCACCGCTGTGGCTCTCGAGTGCCAGCAGAACGTCGCGGCGCCGCGCCTGCAGGTTCTCGTCGGCGGCCAGCCGCTCCGTCACCTCGGTGTAGAGGTCCCAGCACGTGTGGTCGAACGGTTCCGGGAGCGCCGCCACCGCCGCGGCGTCCATGCCGCGAACGTCGAGGAAGCCGAGAACCACGTCGGCCACCTGCACGCCCGTATCGTCGATGTAGTTCTGCACCTCCACATCGGCGCCTTGGCCGCGAAGAATTCGCGCCAAGGTGTCTCCCAGGCAGGCGTTGCGCAGGTGTCCGATATGCGCCGCTTTGTTGGGATTGATGCTGGTGTGCTCGACGATGATGGTGGAGTCGTCCCCGTCGGCGACGACGGTCCCGCCGGCGTCCGTCGGCGCCCCGGTAAGCATGCCCAGGATCCGGTCGAGCACCCAACCGCGGCTGAAGAATGCGTTCAGATAACCGGGACCGGCGATGTGCCATCGGTCGACGCCCGGCGTCGGATGCTCCTCCAGCCAGGCCAGCAGCTCTTCGGCGACCTGGCGCGGCTGCCGGCCGAGCCGGCGCCCCAACTGCAGTGCAGCGGGGATCGCCAGGTCACCGAACTCGGGTCGCGGCGGATCCTCGACGGGCGGAAGGTCGATCGTCTCGCCGGTAACCGCCGAGACCGCATCTTGCACGGCTGCGGCGACGACGTTGCGTAGATCGGTAATCATGGGCAGGCCGTGGTGAAAGTGTGGTGGTTTCTAAACGTCCGCCGGCGTGAACGGCAGCTTCCCCTGAACGTGGAAGCTGCGCCGGTGAAAGACACTCGGCCCCCGTCGCGCCAGCGCTCGACGGTGCTCCGAAGTACCGTACCCCTTGTTCCGGCCGAGGCCATAGCCCCGCACCGACCGGGCGTAGCCGCTCACCAGGGTATCCCGAGCGACCTTCGCCAGGATGGATGCCGACGCGATCGAAAGGCAACGGGCGTCACCTTGCACCAGCGGCGTCTGTGAGATGTCCACGTCAAGCTCCATACGACCGTCGATGAGCAGGTGGTCGGGTGCGCTCTTGAGGCCGCGAACGGCCCGCAACATCGCCACGCGGGTGGCCTGAAGAATATTCAGACGGTCGATCTCGCGGGCCGACGCAATGCCGATGGCCCAGTCGTCCAATCCCTCGACCAGCGCCAGAAAGCACGCTCGCCGCTGGCGCGCGGTCAGCTTCTTGGAGTCGTCGACGCCTTCGGTGGGCCGATCGGGATCGATCACGGCGGCGGCGGCCACCACCGGCCCGAACAGCGAGCCTCGCCCGGCCTCGTCGAGCCCGGCGATCCGCCGACAGCCGGTCTGCGTGAGTTGCTGCTCGAAAGGCTCTATTGGGTCCGCTTCTCCTTGATGCGGGCCGCCTTGCCGCGCCGTCCCCGCAGGTAGGTGAGCTTGGCCCGGCGAACCTTGCCGGAGCGGGTCACCTCGATCTTCTCGATATTGGGCGAGTGCAGGGGAAAGATGCGCTCCACACCGATGCCATACGACACTTTCCGCACCGTGAAGCTGGCGTTCGTGCGACTCCCTCGACGGGCAATCACCACGCCCTCGAAGATCTGGATGCGCTGCTTGTTCCCTTCGACGACCCGCTGGTGCACCTTGATGGTGTCGCCCGGGTTGAAGGCGGGGATGTCCTGCCTCTCCCCCTTGGTTTCGATCATCTTCATGACGTCCACGGTACCTACTCCCTCGTTTCGTTTTTCAAGATGTCTTGTTCGCTGTCGGACAACACCCGCCCGGCGAGAAGATCCGGACGTTTGCGCGCCGTCGCCAACAAGGATTGACGCCGGCGCCATACCTCGATTGCCTGATGATTGCCCGAGCGGAGGACCTCCGGAGCGGAGTGCCCTCGAAACTCCGCCGGCCGAGTGTACTGAGGATAATCCAAAAGGCCCTCGGAAAACGAGTCGCGGGCGGCGGCTTTCGCGTCGCCGAGCGCCCCGGGCTGCAGACGGGTGAGCGCCTCGACGAGCACCATGGCGGGCAGCTCTCCGCCCGTGAGCACATAGTCGCCGATCGAGAGCTCGAAATCGACCACGTGCTCGCGCACCCGCTCGTCGACCCCTTCGTAGCGCCCGCACAACAACGTGAGCTGGGGTAAGCGGGCCATCTCTTCGACCTTCGCCTGCTGCAGGCACTCGCCCTGAGGCGACAGCAGCACCACCGGGCCCTTCGGTGCCCCTTCCGCCTCGAGCTCGGCATGGACGGCCTCGACCGCGGCGAACAACGGCTCCGGCTTGAGGATCATCCCCCCTCCTCCACCGAACGGCTCGTCGTCCACCTGCCGATGGGGGCCCTCGGCGTGCTCGCGCAGATCGTGCACCCGCAGGTCGCACAACCCCGCTTCGACCGCCCGAGCGATGATGCCGTCGCCCAGGGGGCCGGGGAAAAGCCCGGGGAAGATCGTGATGATGTCGACTCTCATGTCATGTCTCTCAGCCCCGGGTAGCCTCCATCAGGCCCTCCGGGAGGTCGAGAACGATCCTTGCCTCGACCACGTTCACTTGTTGCAACATCTCCGGCACCATCGGCACCAGGCTACGACCGCCGCGATGGGCGATCTCGAGCCAATCCTGCGGCCCCCGAGCCACACCGACGACCTCACCGATGGCGCGCCCCTGCGGATCCTCCACCCGGCAACCAACCAGGTCGTGGATGTAGTACTTGCCCTCCTCCAGGACGGGCAATTCACCCGCCTCGATCACGAGCGCCTCGTCGCGCACCGCCTCCGCTTGATCGCGATTCTCGACGGCCTCCAACCGCATGACCCAGCGGCCCTTGTTGTCCGACCGCACATCGAGAATGCGGCGCCAGCGTCCGGCCAACCACACACGGCTTCCCGGCGAGCACACCGGCGATGACGGGTCGTCAGGTGCGACGACGACGTCCCCGGCCAGTCCGTGCGGACGAACCACACGGCCCACGACGGCCGGATCCGAGGGCGCACCGCCATCGGCCCCGGCGGACACGCGCTACTCCAGAATCTCCAGCAGGACGCGCTTGTTGTCTTTCGTACCGGCCGCACCGAGCAGCGTGCGAATCGCTCGGGCCGTACGCCCCTGCTTGCCGATGACCTTTCCCAGGTCCTCGGGATCCACGCGCAACTCCACAACGGTGGTCTGCTCGCCCTCGACGACGCTGACCTGAACGTCGTCCGGGTTGTCGACGAGCGCCTTGGCGATATTGCGCACCAAATCTTCCATGAACATCTGCAATTCCCCTCTGAATGCGAGATTTTCGAACGTGAACGGGGGAACCGAGGCCTCCGCCGGCCCCGGGGCGGCGAGGGCGACCTTTGGGCCGCCTCGCCCGTTACTTGTCCTCTGTTTCCTCGGTCTCCTCGGCGTCTGCCGGCGCCTCTTCGGTGTCCGCTACAGCCGCGTCGTCCGCCGCGTCGTCACCGGACTCCTCGGCGGCGGCTTCGACCTCCGGCTCGGGTTCCGGCTTCGGTGCCGCAGCCCGGATCTCGGCGTGCTTCGAAGCGTCGCGCTGGCGGGACGGGGCGATCGCCTGCTCGACATCGACCTGTCCGGCTTCGACCTTGCGCAGCAAGCTCTTGACCGTATCGGAGGGCTGGGCGCCCTTCTCGATCCAGGCTCGCGTCTTCTGCACGTCCAGAACGACCTTGGCCGGCTCGAAACGCGGGTGGTAGTGGCCCAGCACCTCGATGAAGGCGCCGTCGCGGGCCGCACTGCTGTCCGAAACGACGACCCGATAGTGCGGGTCTTTCTTCGCTCCGGTCCTACGTAGATGAATATTGATCACGCTGTTCTCCTCCTGTGATACGGCTGGTCACCCGGCCGTGTTAAGGCCCGAACCCGGCAGAGCGCATCATGTCGAGCGGGTTGCCTCGTTGGCGGCCGAGCTTCTTCATCAGCTTCCGCGCTGCGTTGAACTGTTTTAGCAGTTGGTTGACGTCTTGCACACGGGTCCCGCTCCCCATCGCGATGCGCCGGCGGCGGGATCCGTCGATGGTTTGCGGGTGCCGACGCTCTTCGACGGTCATCGAATCGATGATGGCCGAGAAGCGTCGCATGTCGTCTTCCGCCGGAGCCAGGGCCTTGGTGTCGAGACCCTTGCCCATGGGCAGCATCTCCAAGAGCTTGGACATCGAGCCCAGCTTGTTCATCTGTCGCATCTGCTCGCGGAAGTCCTCGAGTGTGAAGCTCGCTTCGCGGAGGCGCTTCTCCATCTCCTCCGCCTTCTCCACGTCGACAGCTTCCTGCGCCTTCTCGATCAGGGTGAGTACGTCACCCATGCCCAAGATCCGGGAGGCGATCCGCTCGGGGTGAAACGGCTCCAGATCTTCGAAGCGCTCGCCGACGCCGACGTACAGAACGGAAAGGCCGGTGACCGCGACGATCGACATGGCCACGCCCCCGCGGGCATCGCCGTCGAGCTTGGTAAGGATGGTCCCGGTCAGCGGCAGTCGCTCGTGAAACACCTTGACCGTATTGACCGCGTCCTGGCCGGCCAGCGCGTCGGCGACGTACACGACGTCGCTCGGGTCGATCGCGTCGACCAGCGCCGCCGCCTCTCCCATCATGGTGTCGTCCAGGTGCAAGCGCCCGGCGGTGTCCAAGACGACCACGTCGTGGCCGCCGCTGCGGGCCGCCGTCATCGCCTGTCTCGCCAGGTCGACGGCATCCGAGCCCTCGCCGTCGAAGGCGGCGAGCGAGGCGCCGGCCGCCATCTGCGCCAGCTGCTCGCGCGCGGCCGGGCGGTGGACGTCGACCGATACCAGCAGCGGCGAATGACCTTTGCGCCGCAGTTGGTGCCCGAGCTTCGCCGCCGTCGTCGTCTTCCCGGCTCCCTGCAGGCCCACGAGCATGACGACGTGAGGTGTGGAGCCCTCCAGCCGTAGCGGCACGCGCGCCCCGCCGAGAAGCGCCGTCATCTCCTCGTAGACGACTTTGACGACCTGCTGCCCGGGGTTCAGGGACTCGAGAACCTCTTGGCCATTCGCCCGCTCGCGCACGACGGCGAGGAAGTCCTTCACCACGCCGAAGTTGACGTCGGCCTCGAGCAACGCCAGGCGCAAATCGCGCAACGCTTCGCCGAGGCTCGCCTCGTCGACGCGAACGACCCCGCGAAACATGCTCAGGGTCTTCTGCAGCCGTTGGTTGATTTGATCGAACATATCTGGCGGCGGTGGTCTGCTCAGACGGAGCTGAGGTCGTGGCCCAGCTTTCGTTTCTTCGTTTCGAGGTAGCGGCGGGTGGTCTCCGTCGCTTCGACCTCGATCGGAACCCGCTCGACGATTTCCAGCCCGTACCCCGAAAGTCCGACGAACTTCCGCGGATTGTTGGTCATGATGCGGAGCTTGGACGCGCCGAGGTCATTGAGAATCTGCGCGCCGATGCCGTAGTCACGCTGATCGGGCTTGAACCCCAACGCCTCGTTGGCTTCCACCGTATCGGCGCCCTTGTCCTGCAGCTCGTAGGCCCGCAGCTTGTGCACCAGACCGATGCCGCGGCCTTCCTGGCGCAGATAGACGATGATCCCGCGCCCTTCTTCCGCAATCCGCGCCATGGCGGTCTCCAGCTGGGGGCCGCAGTCGCAGCGGGCGGAGAAGAACGCGTCGCCGGTGAGGCATTCCGAATGTACCCGGATGAGGACCGGATCGTCGGTGGAGACATCCCCCATGACCAGGGCGACGTGCGTCTTGCTGTCGAACTCGTTCTCGTAGGCGTGCAGGGTGAAATCGCCGAATTGGGTGGGCAACCGCGGCGAAGCGACCCGTTTGACGAAGCGCTCGGTGCCGAGGCGGTAGCGGATCAAGTCGGCGATGTTGATCATCTTGATCCCGTGCTCGTCGGCGAATCGCCGCAGCTCCGGGACCCGGGCCATCGTGCCGTCCTCGTTCATGATCTCGCAGATCACGCCGGCGGGATACAGACCGGCCATACGAGCAAGGTCGACCGCCGCCTCGGTCTGGCCGGCGCGCCGGAGCACCCCGCCGTCCTCGGCCCGCAGCGGAAACATGTGCCCCGGGCGAGCAAGGTCCTCGGGGCGGGTGCGGGCGTCGATCGCAGCCAGCACGGTCGCGGAGCGATCGGCGGCGGAAATGCCGGTGGAGACGTCCTTCTTGCCCTCGATCGAGACACAGAACGCGGTATTGAACGCGGACGAGTTGTCATCGACCATCAGCGGAATCTCGAGATCATCGAGTCGCTCGCGGGTCATCGGCAGGCAGATCAGGCCCCGTCCGTGGGTCGCCATGAAGTTGATCGCTTCCGGCGTGACCTTCTCCGCCGCGATGGTGAGGTCGCCCTCGTTCTCCCGGTCCTCGTCGTCGACGACGATGACCATGCGACCCTGCCGGATGTCCTCGATGGCGGCGGGGATCTCGGAGAAGCTCATCGTTCGACCCCTTCCGGGCTGTGCCCGACCACCTCGAGGTGCCCCTCGAGCATGCGGGCGACGTACTTGCCCAGAATGTCGACCTCGACATTCAGTGCCTCCGCCCGCTCGGCCCAGGTAAGGTTCGTGTGCTGCAGGGTGTGCGGAACAAGCTGCACGTCGAACCCATCGCCCTCGAGCGACGCTACGGTCAGCGAAACGCCGTTGATCGCGATCGAGCCCTTGCTGACGAGGAAATGCCCCAACCCCTCCGGTACGTCGAAGCCGATGCGGACGAAATCGCCTTCCTCGCGTACGAAACGCTGCCGCACGACGGCGTCGACGTGCCCCTGGACGAAATGTCCCCCGAGGCGCGCATCTGCGGCCAGCGGCCTCTCCAGATTGACGCGGGTGCCAACCTCGTAGCTCGCGACGTTGGTGCGGGCGATCGTCTCCGGCGAAACCTCGGCAACGAAGGCGGCGTCCAGCAACTCGATCGCCGTCAGGCAGACACCGTCCACCGCGACACTGCTACCGAGCCCGAGGTCGGGCGCAATCATCGGCGCTTCGATGTGCAGGCGGGATCCGTGCGGCACCACATCGATGCGCGTAACGGTCCCTACCTCTTCGACAAGTCCGGTAAACATGTTTGAAGAATCCGAAAAAGGGTGCGTTCGGCGACGCTCAGCGACGCTCGAGTGGCGCTTCGGGGACATGCAGATATCCCTCGACCGCCCAATCATCGCCGAGATCGAGCCGCCTCACGTGCTGCAAACGCGGCGCGGCCCCGAGTTCGTCGACGCCCTCGCCCGCCCAGAGCGGCAAGGCGGCCGAACCGCCGATAAGCAGGGGCGCATAGACGAGGAAGAGCTTGTCTATTATATCAGCCTCGAAAGCGCTGGTAAGCAAGCCACTACCGCCCTCGAGCAGTACCGACATGACCTCCCGGCGCGCCAGCTCGGCAAGCACCCCTCGCCAGGAAAGCCCTTTTTCATAGGATGTTACGCGCACGACCTCGGCGCCGGCCTCGACCAGTCGTCGCTCGCTCTCGTCGGCGGCCCCTTCGGCGCAGAAAAGCAGGGCGACACCGTCCGGCTGACGCAACAGGGCCGCCGTCGGCGGCGTCTGGAGGTCGGAGTCGAGAACGACGCGATAGCGGGGTCCACAAGCTCCTTCGATACGGGCCGTCAGCCGGGGGTCGTCGTCCAACAAGGTGCCGATGCCGACGACGACGGCATCACTCTCCGCGCGCAGGCCGTGCGTGCGGCGCCGGGCGACTTCACCGCTGATCCACTGCGATGCACGCGCCCTCGTCGCCATGCGACCGTCCAGGGACACGGCGGCCTTGGCCGTCACCAGCGGCCGACCGCCCACCTTGTACGAGAGGTAGGCGTCGTTCAAACGCGCGGCTTCGTCGGCGAGCTCGCCGACATCGACCTCGATGCCGGCGGCGCGCAGCGCGTCGATACCGGAGCCGTTCACCCGCAGGTCCGGGTCGAGCGTGCTGACGACCACCCGCGCGATGCCGGCCCCGATGACGGCGTCGACACACGGCGGCGTCCGGCCGTGGTGGTTGCAGGGTTCCATGTTCACGTACAGGGTCGCGCCGCGGGCTCGATCGCCGGCGTCCGCCAGGGCTACGCACTCGGCGTGCGACGTCCCGGCGCACCGATGGTATCCCCTACCGACGACCTCGCCGTCGCGTACGACGACCGCACCCACCAGGGGATTGGGGCTCGTTGCTCCGCGCGCCTGCGCCGCCAGCTTGATGCATTCTTCGAGGTAACCGCGGTCCCCCACTGCTCCCTATCGTTCCTCGCCCAGAAGCCCGTCGACGTACGCCTCGGCGTCGAACGGGGCCAGGTTCTCGACGGCTTCGCCGGTGCCGACGTATCGGATCGGCAACTCGAGATGATCGGCGATGGAAAGGGCAACACCACCGCGGGCGCTGCCGTCGAGCTTCGCCAGGATCAGGCCGGTCACACCGGCATGCTCGAGGAAATCCTCGGCCTGCCGGAGGCCGTTCTGCCCGGTCGTTGCATCGAGCACCAGCCAGACCTCGTCCGGGGCTCCGTCGATGACCTTCGACGCCGCTCGATGGATCTTCGCCAACTCCGCCATCAGGTTGTCCTTCGTGTGCAGCCGCCCGGCGGTGTCGATCAACACGACGTCGACACCACGCGAGCGACCTGCGTCGCAGGTATCGTAAACGACCGCGGCAGGATCGCCACCCGGCTGGTGCGCGATCACCGGGATATCCAGGCGCTCACCCCACACCTTGAGCTGCTCGACGGCCGCGGCCCGAAACGTATCGGCGGCACCCAGAATGACGTTCTTGCCGTCACGCTGGAACATCGCGGCGAGCTTTGCGGTGCTTGTCGTTTTTCCGGAGCCGTTCACCCCGACGAGCATCACCACCCGCGGCCTGTCGGAGGGGCCCGCATCCGCGACATTCGTCTCCCGGCGACTACCCGACAGCACGTCGAGCATCCCCTGCCGTAGCTGCTCACGGGGCTCGGCATCGGTGTTGGACTCGCGCAGGGTGTCGACCAAGCGCATCGCCACCGCGGGCCCGACATCGGCGGCGATGAGCGCTTCCTCGAGGGCCTCGAGCGTCTCCTCGTCCGGCGTGCCCGAGGGCACGAACCGACGGAGAGCCTGGGAGAGCTTCTCCCGCGTGCGGCCGAGCGAGCGGCCAAGCGCGCCGATCAACGTCGCTTCAGAACGCCGCCGCGCGGCGCAGTTCGAACGTACCCGTGCCGCACGCGCCTACCCTGCACGGCCGCCGCCCTGCTCAGCCCTGCAACCGGGCCAGGGCCGCCTGAGCCCGCGCGCTCGCGTCCGTGCCGGGTGCGATATCGATGACCGTCTGCAAATGCCGTTGTGCCGCCGGCTTTTGGGAAAGATCCCGATAAGCCAGGCCGAGCTCGAGGTGAGCCTCGACGTTCAGCTCATCGACCTCCGTCACCTTGACGAGTGCCGCAATGGCCTCCTGCGTGCGGCCCAGCTCCTTCAGAGCCTTGGCGAGCTGGACGTTCAGCGGCGGGAAGAGCTGGTCGCGCGTCGACACCGTCGCGGCCGAAGCCGCAAACTGCTCCCGGGCCGCCTCGATGTCGCCCATCTCCATGTAGACGTTCCCGAGGTTGTATCGCACCCGAGACTTGGAGACCGGCGGATAGACCGGGTCGGCGATGCAGGCGAGGTACTCGTTCACCGCAGCCTGCAGGTCCCCCTCTTTGTAGCGGAGAAGTCCGAGGTAGTTGCGGGCGTCGGTGAGGGCCGGGTTGCGTGCCAGCGCCTTCATCAACGATTCCTCGGCCAGCGCAAACTGATCGGTAAACGTCTGCGCCACCCCCAGCCACATGTAGGTTTCGCCGTTCTCCGGATACAGGTCGATGGACCGTTCCAGGAGAGGAATGGCCTCGCTGGCCTGGTTGTTCTCGATGTACAGAATCGCGAGCATCTGCAGGTCGCGCGGATCGATGTTCTCCTGATCCTGCGCCTGGGCGATTCCCGGGACCGACGGAGCGGTCCCTGCAACCGCGCTGCTGACGGTGATCGACAATACGCACAAGAACGCTATCGAGCCCACAACTTGCTTTAAGTAACTCATGGACCAGATCGTAGCACACGAGACGGCAATATTGAGACCTTTTTGCTTCTATTCCTCGACCAGGGCGCGGGTCATCAGATCCTCGATTGCACGGCGCGGCGGCTTTCCCTCGTGCAGAATCGCCTGGACTTCGCCCGTGATCGGCATCCGCACCCCCGTCTCCTGACCGAGGTGGTAGGCAGCCGTTGTCGTTTCGACGCCTTCGGCAACCATTCGCATGCCCCCGATGATGTCCTCGAGCTTGCGACCGGCGCCGATTTCGAGCCCCACGCTGCGGTTGCGGCTGAGCGGTCCGGTGCAGGTCAGAACCAGGTCGCCCAAGCCTGCCAGGCCCATGAGCGTCTCGGCCGAAGCCCCGCGCGCGACCGCCAATGCCGTCAGCTCCTTGAGCCCGCGTGTGACCAGGGCGGCACGGGTGTTGGTGCCGAACCCCAGGCCGTCGGCGATCCCGGTGGCGATCGCAATAACGTTCTTGAGCGCGCCGCCGTGCTCGACGCCGACGATATCGGGGTTTCGATAGGCGCGCAGCGAGCCGTGGCTCAGGCAGTTTTGAACCCGCTCTGCCGCCACCAGGTCTTCGCAGCCCAGGGTCACCGCGGTGGGATGCTGCTGCACCAGTTCCGCCGCGAAGGAAGGGCCGGAAAGCGCCATGATCGCCGCGCTCCGGCCGGCTGCGTATTCGTGCAAGACCTGGCTCATCCGCAGACCGGTATCGTCCTCCAGCCCCTTCGTGGCGGATACGACGTCGGCTCCGGCGGGCAGCAGCCCGGCGAGGTCATCCCAGACCGAGCGCAGGAAACGCGACGGGACGGCACTGATGACCAGATTCGCGTCCTCGAGGCAGGATGCCGCGTCTTCGCTGACGGTCAACGCCTCCGGGAACGGGCAGCCCGGCAGGTAGGCTCGGTTCTCGCGGTCCCGGGACATCGCCTCGGCGGCCTCCGGCCGCCGTGTCCACAAGCGCACCGGGTACCCGGCGCGTGCGGCGTGAATCGCCAGCGCTGTTCCCCACGAGCCGGCGCCGACAACGGCGATTCGCCAATCCTTCGGGGACGACGCCTCGCTACGTCCACTCATGGGGACTCCTTTCCCAGCCGTCGCTCCTGCCCATCGAGCAGCCGGGCGATGTTGGATCTGTGGCGCCAGAAGATGACCCCCGCTGCCACCACCGCGGCGGCGACGGCGAACTCCGGGTAGGCGGGTCGCGCCCACCACCAGAGCGCCAGCGGCAAGGCGACCGTTCCGCCCAGAGAGGCCAACGACATCATTCGGCTCGCCGCGAGGATCGATAAGAGGACAACCACGGACACGCCCATGGGCCCCGGCGCAGCGACGCCGAAGGCGCCGATCAAAGTGGCAACGCCCTTGCCGCCGCGAAAACCCAGCCAGGGCGTGTAGCAGTGTCCGAGGACCGCGCCGAGGGCTCCCGCCCAGGGCAACGCGGCCGACGAGACGTCGGCGCCGAGAGAACCGGCCCAGACTGCCGCCAGAACGCCGGCGGCGCCCTTGGCGGCATCCAGCACCAGCGTCAGTGCACCGCCGGACGTACCCAGGGCGCGCGAGACGTTGGTCGCCCCGATGTTGCCGCTGCCGGTGGCGCGCACGTCCTCGCCCCTGCGCATTTTCACCAGCAGATATCCGAACGGAATGCTTCCGCAGGCGAACCCGATCAGGACACCGGCGACGATCGAGAAGAAATCGCTCGCGATGGCGACAAGCAGATCACTCATCGTCGTCATCCTGTGGTCCGCCCAGGTGATGGTGCAAGAGAGCCAGCGCGGCACAGGCCGCCTGCAGACGGATCGCCGAGCGGTCTCCACTCAGTTGCCAAGCCGCCGAGCGCTCCGCAGCGCCGCCGCTGACCGCCCCGTACACGTCACCGACCCGGCCTCCTTCTGCGGCGGTGGGCCCGGCCCAACCCGTGACAGCCAGCCCGTGGTCCGAACCCGCCCGGACACGAATGCCCGCGGCGAGGGCGCGGGTCGTGTCGTCCGAAACGGTCCCGTGCCGTCGCAGCACCTCGGGCTCGAGCCCGGCGAGGGCGACCTTTGCCGCCTCCGTGTAGACGACACCGCCGCCCCAGATCACCTCCGATGCCCCGGGAACTGCAGTGAGCGCTGCGGCGATCATTCCGCCGGTGCAGCTCTCGGCCGTGGCAAGGGTCTCGCCCCGCCCCCGCAGGCGGCCGACCACATCCGCGGCGAGGCGATGAAGCTCGTCGCCCGCTGCAGGGCTCACGGCTGCCCGGCCGTCGCCGCGAATGCGCCGATCCCGGCCCAGGCGCCGGCGGCGAAGATCAACCGCACGCAGACCTGCGTGTACACCGCTGCAACGACGTCGTCCGCCATGATGCCGAGGCCGCCATGGAGCGCCTCGAAACGGCGGCCGGGAAACGGCTTGATGATGTCGAAAATGCGAAAGAGAAAAAACGCCAGAACCCAACCGAGCGGCGTCTGGATGGCCACCATCGACAGCCACATCGCGGCCCACTCGTCGACGACGACGGCGGAGGGGTCGTCTCCTCCCAGCCCCGGAGCGGAGATCTCGGCCGCCACTGTGCCGACGATCGTGAGCGCCACACCGGCGGCCAGCTGCCACGTCCATCCGAGGGGCGCCAGCAGCGGCACGAACAACACGACGCCGAGCAAAGAGCCCCACGTTCCGGGGGCCGGCCAGAGGAACCCGGCGCCGAAACCGGTCGCCAGCAGCCGGGAGGCCTGTTCGAGCGGCGGTCTGCTCACGGGTTGAGCCGGCCGAGCATGCGCGGATACGGAATCGTCTCCCGCAGGTGCGGCAACCCGGTGATCCACGCGACGACGCGCTCGAGGCCCATGCCGAAACCCGAGTGCGGCACCGAGCCGAAACGGCGAACGTCCAGATACCACTGATAGTGCTCTTCGTTCAGACCGTGCTCCCGGATCCGCGACAGGAGCAGGTCGTGGTCGTGAATCCGCTGGCTCCCACCGACGATCTCGCCGTACCCCTCGGGGGCGATCATGTCGACCGCCAGGGCGGTCTCGGGCCGGTCGGGATCGGGCTCCATGTAGAACGCCTTGATGGCGGTGGGAAACCGGTGAATCAGCACCGGGCGATCGAACGCCTCGGAGATGATCGTCTCGTGACCGCCACCGAAGTCCGCACCCCATTCGAACTCTTCCCCGGCGTCGTGCAGGATCTGCACCGCCTGGTCGTAGTGAATCCGGGGAAACGGCTTGACCACCCGCTCGAGCGCCTCGGTGTCGCGCTCCAGGACCTCCAGTTCGTCGCCGCACTGCTCGAGAGCCGTCTGGACGATGTGGACGATGAAATCCTCGGCCAAGTCCATGCAGTCGTCCAGCGTGGCGAACGCCACCTCGGGCTCCAGCATCCAGAATTCCATCAGGTGACGCCGCGTCTTGGACTTCTCCGCTCGGAAGGTCGGGCCGAAGCAGAAGACGCGGCCGTGGGCCATGCAGGCCGGCTCGAGGTAGAGCTGTCCGCTCTGACTCAGGAAGGCCTGGTCACCGAAGTAGTCGGTCGAGAACAGCGTGGTGGTTCCTTCCACGGACGTCGGGGTCAGGATCGGACTGTCGATCAAGACGAAGCCCCTGTCGTGGTAGTAGGAGCGACAGATGTGGATCAGCTTGCTGCGAACGCGCAGCGCGGCATGCTGCCGCGACGAGCGTAGCCACAGGTGCCGGTGGTCCATCAGAAACTCGATACCGTGCTCCTTCGGGCTGACCGGGTACTCCGGCGCCAGGTGGACCAGCTCGACTTTCTCGGCCCCGACCTCGTATCCGCTGGGCGCGCGGGCGTCGGCGCGAACCGACCCGGTAACGACGATCGACGACTCCTGCGTCAGCTCGCCGATGAGCGCCCACGACGCCTCGTCAACATCCGCCGGCGTCGCCACCGCCTGAACGGTGCCGGTCCCGTCGCGCACCTGGAGGAAGGCGATCTTGCCACTCGATCTCTTGTTGTACAGCCACCCTCGCAGGGTGACCGTCGCACCCTCGTGGGCGCCGAGGTCCTCGATGTAGGTAGCGTTCACCACGTCGTCGCCTTCTGGGGTCAGCCGTCCGGACGTTGCCGTCCTTCGGGTGTCGTCGCGTGTAGGATTGCCGGCTTCGAGGTTCGCCCGCTCGGCAGCCGCCTTCGAGAGGTGGCCGCCGGCCAACGCAGCCGGTTGGATGACGCTCGGATTATAGCCGGTTGAAAACGACGAGTTCGTCGATCAGGTCGTGCCAACCGAGCGCCGCCAGCGCCCGCCGGGCGTGGCCCCACGTACGACGCCCGAAGGCGGCATACTCGCCCCGCCCGGCAACGCTGACCTGGTAGCCGAATGTGCCGAGCGCCTTGAGCGAGCGCTGCGCCGCCGTGACGACGTAGCCCTGGCGCGCTCCCGGGGGCAGAGCCGCCGGCGCCGGCGGCACCTCCGCCGCCGCGCTCACCGGGATCTCCATCGCCGCCGACGACCAGAAACAGTCCAGCGCCGCGGCGCGCGGCGCCGCCGGCACATCCCGGTAGTCATCGTGCAGCAACGAGACCAGGTCGTAGAACAGCGGGCCGCTCATGACATCCTGAAAATCCACGACCATGAGTCGTTCGCCCACCAGCAGGTTGCGGGCGTGGAAGTCGCGGTGGCACATGCGAGCGGGCTGCGCCGCCACCTCCGCCGCCAGCCGATCGAAGGCTGCATCCCGCCACCTCGATGGGCTCGCCCCGAGCCAGCCGCGCAGGGCATGCCGCTCGGTGAACTCGAGCTCGTTTCGCAACCTGGTCTCGTCCAGACTCCAATCCGGATTCGGGCCAGGCTGTACGGCCCCATGCGCCTGCACGGCAAGCACGATCCCGGCCGCCTCGACGTAGCGGGCGTCGAGAGGAGGTTGGTCGCCGGCGTCCGCCAGCAGCGCATCGCCGCCGTCCTCGACGATCAACGCACGGGAGCTACGAGCGTAGATCCGAGGGACGTGAACGCCGGCGTCGAGAAACCAGCGCGCCGTCCGTTCGTAGCGCCGCACGGCACTTTCGTCGTCGGTCTCGTAGAGGACGAGCACGGCGCTCTCCGGGCCGGCGGCTACCGGCGCTGCCGCCGTCAACCGGTAGAAACGACGCAACGACGCGTGTTCCCCGAGACGCCGTGCCCCACCCACGCTGAAGGGCAACGACAACCGGGCGACGCCATCGATTCGCCGGAGCTCCTCCCAGACCGCCGCCGGGGTGGTCTCGCGTCCTTCCCGGCTCACGTCGCCGTCACCATCGCGCTCGACGACACGACCGTGTCCGACAACCGGGTGGCCGGAGGGACCACGGCATCGTCGAGCAAGACACAGCGCTCGACCACCGCCCCCGCCCCCACCCAGGCGCGCTCCAGCAACACGCTGTCGCGCACGGTGGCGCCGCAGCCGATGTGGGCGCGCGCGGCCGCCACGACGCCTTCGACCAGCGCCCCCTCCTCGATGTGCACGCCCCGGTCCAGCAGGTACGGCGGCGCCAGGCCGGCCCGGCTCCAGCCGACGACGCCACGTACGTACCCGGCGGTCGAGACACGCCGGTACCCCTCGAACGCGAGCGGGAAGTCCTCCCGCCGAAGCGCCTCGAGCTGGCACTGCAGATACCGCTGCGGCGTACCGATCTCGTACCAGGAGCCGGGTACGACCATGCCGCACACGGGCAACCCCTCGTCCAGCAGCGCACCGTAGATTGGGTCCACCATGCCGCAAAACGTGTCGGGCGGGACGAGGTCGAGAACGTCACGCTCGACGATATGGATGCCGGCAAAACACCCGGCGGGCGTCGCCTCGGCCGCGCCGGGCCCGACGCCGGGGATGTGCTGCACCCTGCCCGACGCGTCGATTTCGATCCCGGGGTAGCTCTCGGCCGCCACCCCGGCGTGCAGCGCCATTGTGGCGAGGGCGGAGGCTCCCTGATGAAGATCCCAGAGAGGGCCGGGGCTGATTGTCGTGGCGATGTCCCCGTTGACGATGAGCACACGGTCGCCGAGACTCTCGATCGCGTTGCGCGGCCCCCCTGCGGTCCCCAGGATCGTCTCCTCGATGCGGAAATCGAGCTCGAGGCCGAACGTCTCCTCGCGATATCGCTGCAGCACCGTATCCGGAAGGTGGTGGAGGTTCACGGTGACACGCCGGAATCCGCACCGGCGCAGCCAGTCCAGCGAGTAGTCCAGCAGCGGCCGGTTCAAGAAAGGCACCACCACCTTGGCGCGATCGTCGGTCAACGGCGCCAGGCGGGTACCGAAGCCCGCTGCCAACACCATCGCCGAGCAGCTGTCGGCCAGCGGGGCGCTCACGGCGCCTCGTCGCCGGCCGAGCGGTCGACCGAACCCCAGGGCCGTTCCCGGAGATCCTCGAATACCATGTCTCCCCCGCCCTGCACCGCCTCGTGGATCTCCAAATAGGACCGTGTCTCGTAACGCTCGCGACCGAGACCGAGAGCCGCGGCACAATCGTGAATCCGTTCCGGGTCGCCTTCGACCTCGAGGAAATCGCCGACGGGCGTCTCGTCGAGCGTAAGGACAACGGACCCGCAGCCGGGGGCGCCGCAGTCGAAGGTCGTGCGGTACTTCTGGTAGCGGATGACGGCGACGTAGCCTAGCTCTTCGAGCACCCTGCGCAATGCGTGGCCATCCTCCACCCGGGTTTCGATCTCGGTCCTGGCCTTCACGTCCTCGCGATGGTCCTTCGGGCCTTTCATGGTGAACAAGAATTGCTCGCCGCGGCTCCGCAGCCGGAGCATCCCTCCCGCCCGCAAGATCTGCCGATCCGGCGTATCGAGCACGAGATCGTCCTCGAGCGTCTTCGGCGCACGACGGCGAGCGCCGGCGCGCTCGAGCGCCCGGTCCAGTTCACGGCGATCGCCACGGAGCTTGATCTCGTACTCGATGGACATTGCGGCCCGATGGTAGCAGGAGGTCCGCCTCGCCGATTCCCGCAGCGAGCGGCGGAGACAGGCGGCGACGGGAGACCGGCCCGACGACCGAACCGCCCGGTCAGCGCGTCGCCTGCCCGATGATCTCCAACAGGACGGCCAAATGACGCTCGTCGTCCCCACCGAACAGATCGGCCGGCGATGCGCCGTCGGCTGCACGCAGGCGCACGCCGTAGGCAAAGCGGTCGCCGTCGGCCCACGCCGGGCCGGGGCGCAGGCGTGCCACGAGGTTGTCGCCGGGAGCAACACGGCCCGCGAGCACCTGGCCGTGGATCGACGCCTCCGCCTCTGTCGGAACCAGAGAACGGATTGAGACGTCGATGGATTCGAGCTCGTTCGGGCTCGTCACGATCGCGTCCACGGCGACGCCCGGCGTCGCCCAGATTCCGCCCACCTCGGCGAACGCTACGGGCGGGAGCTGCTCCGGAAGCCAGACGGTCAAATTGCTGCCCATCAGGGTCGGCCGGTGCCGATCGGTGCGCAGCACGACCATGTTGTGGAGAACAACCATCGCGCCGATCAGCGCGACAACGGCCATCGCCACGCGCCACTCCAGGTGTCGCGGCCGCATCGCACCGTCGACGGGGGGACTCTTCTCACCCTCCGACGGGCGCCCTCCAGGGCCCCCCTCATTCGTGGGCTCCTCGATCGACCCCGTCTCCGTCGCCCATCCCTGCCGCGCCAGCGCGGCCCCGACGACGAGCACGACGGCGGCCCAGGCCGCCGTCACCAGCGTGTTGGGCGTCTCGACGTTCACCCATTGCGGAAAGAACCGCCACCACCCTGATTCGTAGGGTGAGTAGTTCTGCAGCAAACGGGACGCGACCACCGGGTAGTCGTGCGGCAGCAGCTCCGGCTGGACGGCGTAGGCGACCGTGAGCATCCCGCCGAGCGCCAGCAGCGCGGCGCGCAGCGCTCGATAGGCGGCCCCGGATGGGCGCAGGGCCAGCGCTATGCCGAGGAACGGGGCGAGCACCCACAACACCGCCATCAGGGGCCGCACCGGTGGGCCTTGTCCACCGAGCTGCTGCGACAGCGCGTAGGGCCCCACGTGTGCGGCTGCGATCATCGCGAGGCACAGAACCAGCCGGGGTTGACGGCGCCACATCCAGCCCACTCCCGCGAAGGCCAGAAGATAGTGCGGCCCGTACGCGAGCAATCCTTCCTTCTGATCCAGCAGGAACCCGATCGCGGTTGCCACGGCACCCGGCCAGGCAGCCAAGTAGGCTCCCCAATCTCCCCCCAGCGCCGGGGCTCCGGCCTGGTCTCCGGCACCCAGATAGATCGCCGCGGGCGAGATCGACCCGTACAGGCTCCAGGTAAACAGCGCGTGCGCAGCCATCGCCACGGCCAACGGCAACCCGGCGCGAAACAACCGGGGCGCCCGCCCGCCCGATCCGGGTCCGCTCGGCGTGGCAAAGACACCGGCGACGAGAACCGCCCCTGCGAGCGGCAGGTATTTGACGCCGAAGAAGGGCAGCAGCGCCAAGGCGCTCCCATGCCGCAAGTCCCCCCCGCCCCCCTTGTAGAACCCTTGGAAGGCGTACAGGGCCAGTAACATCGCCGGGACCTCGGGAAAGAGATACAGGGGTGAGAACAACAGCGGCGCGGTCAGGCCGGTCGCCAGCGTGCCGTACCGAGCGACTCGGCGGGAGCCGACGTCCGCGAGGAAGCCGTAGAGGAGCCAGGCGAACACGCCGTAAACCACGGCCAGGAGCGTTCGCGGCAAGCCGACCCCGAGGCCGCCCCCGGCGGCGCTGCCGACGGCGTAGGCCGGCGCGACCAGCAACGGCAGGCCGATGCCGTGCATCGAGTACCGCGTCCCTTCCCGCAATCCGGGTCGGTAGTGGGGCGACAGAACCCCCGGGTGAAAGGGCTCATAGACCCTCTCTCGATAGTCGTTCGACAGGTCCAGGTCGCCGTCGTTGATCAGCGAGTGGGCGACGACGAGGTAGTTGGGCTCGTCGCCGCTCGGCGGGCTCCAACCCGTGACGAGCAAGATCAGCGGAACGGCCCCGACCAGCACCGCCACGGCAACCCGTTCCGCGGCAGGCCCACTGCTGCTACGCCGCCCCCGGGCGGCGACGAGACGGCGAGCCGTGAGCAGTCCGCCTACGCCGATCCCGATCGCCGCCAGCGGCGGTGCGGTGCAACGGAAGGCAACGGTGTCGGCGAGCGGCGCGAGAAGGGGGAGCGCCATCCCCGACGCCAGGGGGGCGGCCGCGTGCCCCCACCGGGAGGCCGGCAACGTGCTGTGGCGACGGAACCAGGCGAATGACAGGCCGAATGCAAGTGCCAGCAGGACGGCGAACGCAGCCGCCAGAAGCAGAAAGTCAGACGAGCCTGTCGTTGCACGGAGGGCGGCGCCGACCGACGCAGGGCCCGTGCCCGGAGGAATACCGAGGTGAACGACCCATGTGGCGAGCCCGAGGGGCGCCGCCAGGAACGCCGCCAGGTGGATCTTCGAGCCGTTCGTCAGAACTCGAGAATCTCGCTGTTCTTGCGCTCCGCCAGCTCGTCAATACGCTTGACGAACTCGTCGGTGAGGTCTTGGACCTGCTTGTGCGCGTGGTGTTCTTCGTCTTCGGTGATTTCTTTCTCGGCCTGCAGCTTCTTCACGCCGTCATTGGCGTCGCGGCGAATGTTGCGGATTGCCGTCTTGCCCTGCTCCGCCAGGCGGCCGACCACCTTGGTGAGCTCGACCCGGCGCTCCTCGGTAAGCTCCGGGATGGGGATGCGAACGACGGAGCCGTCGTTGCTGGGATTCAACCCGAGCTCGGCCTGATGGATCGCCTTCTCGACCGCCTCGATGGTCGACTTGTCGTACGGCTGAATGACGAGAAGGTTGGGGTCCGGAGCGGACAGGCTGGCGAGCTGGTTGAGCGGCGTGGGGGCGCCGTAGTAGTCGACGGTCACATCGTCGAAGATGGAGATGCTCGCCCTGCCGGTGCGCAAACCATTGAAGTCATGGGTGACCGAGTTAATCGTGGCCTCCATGTGCTCGCGCGCGTCGCGCAGGACGTCGTCGATCATCGTGCCCTCTCCTCCCTATGCGGTCCCGACGATATCGGCGGGCCCTCGTGATCTCACCTCAAGCGCTGATTAATGATCCGATGCTCTCTCCACGAACCGCCTTGATGATATTGCCCCGCTTGCGCAGGTTGAAGATCAGGATCGGCAGATTGTTGTCCATGCAGGTGGTGATTGCGGTCGCATCCATGACCGCCAGGCGCCGCTCAACCACGTCCAGATAGCCGATCCTGTCGATCCGCTCCGCTGAGGGATCCGTCTCCGGGTCGGCGGTGTAGATCCCGCCGACCTTGGTCCCCTTCATCAGCACCTCGGCATGGATCTCCATCGCCCGGAGAGCCGCCGCGGTGTCGGTGGAGAAATACGGGTTTCCGGTACCCGCGGCGAAGATCACGACGCGACCCTTCTCCAGGTGACGAAGCGCGCGACGCCGGATGAGCGGTTCCGCGACCTGGCGGATCTCGATCGCCGAGAGTACGCGGGTGGCCATCCCGCGCTTCTCCAGCGCGTCCTGTAGGGCGAGGCTGTTGATTACCGTCGCCAGCATGCCCATGTGGTCGGCGGTGACGCGATCCATGCCGAGAGCATCGGCGCGGATGCCGCGAAAGATGTTTCCACCGCCGATCACGATGCCGAGCTGGGTCCCCAGGGCGTGAACCTCGGAGATCTCGTCGGCCACCCGCAAGGCGACATCGGGGTCGATGCCGAAGCCCTTCTCTCCCATCAGGGCCTCGCCCGAGAGCTTCAGCAGAACCCGCTTGTATTTCGGCGCTTCGGTCACACGCTCACCAACGCCGGCTATCCGCCGCCGGCAATCTCTCCACCGGACTCGCCGACGACGAAACGAACGAAGCGGCCGACGACGATGTTCTCGCCGAGCCGGTGCACCGCCTCACCGATGAGGTCGCCGATGGTGTGGTCCGGGTCCTTCACGAAAGCCTGTTCGTAAAGCACGCTCTCGCTCAGGTAGCGCTCGATCTTGCCGTCGACGATCTTGTCGATGATCTCCGCCGGCTTCCCCTCGGCCTCGGCCTGGGAGCGGAACACGTCACGCTCGTCGGCGAGAGCCGACTCGTCGACGTCCTCACGCCGAACGAAGCGGGGGCTGGACGCGGCGATATGCATGGCGATATCGCGGCCGAGGGCGATGAAGTCGTCGGACTTGGCGACGAAGTCGGTCTCGCAGTTGAGCTCGAGCATCACCGCGATCTTTCCACCCATGTGGACGTAGGTCTCGATCCGGCCTTCCGTCGCCGCACGCGAGGCCTTCTTGGCCACCTTCGCCTTGCCCATCTTGCGCAGGATCTTGACAGCCTCGTCGACATCGCCGGAGGACTCTTGCAGCGCCTCCTTGCAGTCCATGATGCCGACACCCGTCCGCTCCCGCAGTTCCTTTACCTGACTCGCACTGATGCTCATTTGCCTGACTTTTCACGTTGGGCGACGCGCCGCTACCGGCGGACGCCCTTGCATCTGGATCGGGAAGACGCCGGGGCGCCCTCTCCTACTCTTCGGTCTTCTTCGCCTCGTCGGCGTCGGCCGGCGCATCCTTCGGATCGGCGACCTCGTCGGACGCTACCTCGGCTGCCTCCGCGGCAGTCTCGACATCGGCTGCCTCGGCGTCTGCCGCCGGTTCGGCGACCGACTCTGCGGCCGGCTCTGCAGGCGCCTCATCGGCGGCCTCTGCAGGCGTTTCATCGGCCGCCTCGGCCGGCGCATCATCGGCCGTCTCGGCCGGCGCATCATCGACGACCTCGGCCGGAACTTCTTCCGCCGCGGGCGGCGCGGGTTCGGTAACCGCTGCGTCGGCCTCAGAGGCTTCCACGCTTTTGGCGCCGGCGTCCGTCTTACCTTCCTTCGCAGCTTTGGCGGCGGCTTCCTCCGCCTGCGCGGCCTTTGCCTCTTCCACCGCCTTCAGAGCCGCTTCCTCGACCGCCTTCTCGTGAATCTGCTTGCCTTCCACAATCGCGTCGGCGGCGGCGCCGAGGAACAAACGGATCGAGCGCAGGGCGTCGTCGTTGCCGGGCACGACGAAGTCGATACCTTCGGGATCGCAGTTCGTGTCGACCACGGCGACGATGGGGATGCCGAGGTTCATCGCCTCGCGGATGGCAATCCGCTCGCGCCGGACATCGAGGATGAAGATGGCGTCGGGAACGCGCTCCATGTCCTTGATGCCCTCGAGATTGCGAAAGAGCTTGAACTTCTCCCGCCGCAGCTTGATGACCTCTTTCTTGGGCAACAGGTCCATGCGACCGTCTTCTTCCATCGCCTCGAGGTTCTTCAGGCGAGCGACGCTCTTGCGAATGGTCTCGAAGTTGGTCAGCAGGCCACCCAGCCAGCGCTGGTTGACGAAATACATGCCGGTACGCTCGGCGGCCTCGCGGACGGCTTCCTGCGCCTGCCGCTTGGTGCCGACGAACATCACCGTTCCGCCGTTGCTGGTCACGTTGCCGAGGAAATCCAGGGCTTCGCGGAAAGCCACGGCGGTCTGTCGCAGATCGACAATGTAAATGCCGTTCCGCTGGGTAAAGATGTAGGGCTTCATCTTCGGGTTCCAGCGCCTCGTCTGGTGCCCGAAGTGGACGCCCGCGTCCAACAGATCTCTCATGTTTACGCTGACCAAGCCGTAACCCTCCTCAGCGCTTGCTGAACTGGAACCGCGCGCGAGCGCCGCGTTGCCCGTACTTCTTGCGCTCTTTCTTGCGGGCGTCGCGGGTCAGGAAGCCGTTTTCCTTCATCACGCCACGCAGCTCCGGGTCGAAGTCAACCAAAGCCTTGGCGATCCCATGACGGACCGCTCCGGCCTGACCGCTGAGCCCACCACCCTTGACGGTGATGTAGAAGTCGAACTGCGAAGCGTTTTCGATCGCTTGCAGCGCTTCCTTGGCCAGCTCTCTCTGGTTGACGGTGGTGAAATACTCCTCGAACGGGCGACCGTTGACGGTCGTCGTACCGCTGCCGGGACGCAGGAAAACCCGCGCGACCGCGGTCTTGCGTTTCCCGGTTCCGTAGTGCTGGGTCAATGCCATGTCGTGCCTCAGTCTGCGAAGGTATACGGCTGCGGCTGCTGGGCTTCGTGCGGATGCTCGGGCCCGCCGTAAACGCGCAGCTTGGTCAACATCTGGCGGCCGAGCTTGGTCTTGGGAACCATGCCTCGCACCGCTGCCTCGATGATCCGCTCCGGGTTCTCGCGGATGACCCGGCGAGCCCGGGCTTCCTTGATGCCGCCCGGGTATCCGGTGTGCCGGTAATAGACCTTGTCGTTGACCTTGTTACCGGTCAGGACGACTTTGGCGGCGTTGACGACGACGACATGGTCGCCGCAGTCCAGGAAAGGCGTGTACGAGGCCTTGTGCTTACCCATGAGAAGCGTCGACACGCGCGTCGCCAGCCGGCCAAGTACCTGGCCTTCGGCGTCGATGACGTGCCACTCACGTTTGATCGTCTTGCTCGAAGGAAACGGTGTGCTCATGATTACCTACCCGTCGGAGCCGACCTTCTGGCCCATCTTCGCCTGATCTTCCTCGGTGACCGCCTTCAGCGACAAGCGGATGCGATCGCGCTCGTCGATGTTGATGACCTTCACCAAAAGTTCGTCGCCCTCGTTGACGTACTCACGCACGTCCTTGACATGGTGCTCGGCGACCTCGGAAATGTGCAACAGCCCGTCGGTGCCCGGAAGGATCTCGACGAAGGCGCCGAAATCCTTGATCGAGCGCACCGTGCCGGCATACAGCTTGCCGACCTCGGCCTCCGCGGTGAGCCCTTCGATGATCGACAGCGCCTTCTGGCCGGAAGCGGTGTCCGTCGCGGCGATCTGCACGGTGCCGTCGTCCTCGACGTTGATCCGGCAGCCGGTGTCCTCTTGGATGCCGCGGATAATGCGGCCACCCGGCCCGATGATGTCGCGGATGCGATCGACCGGAATCTTGATCGAGAGGATCTGCGGCGCGTACCGGCTCGTCTCGGGGCGCGGCTCGGAGATCGCCTCGCGCATTTTCTTCAGGATGTGGATGCGGCCTTCACGGGCCTGCTCGAGCGCCTGGGCGAAGATCTCGCGTGACAGCCCGGTCGCCTTGATGTCCATCTGCATGGCGGTGATACCGCGCGGCGTCCCGGCGACCTTGAAGTCCATGTCGCCGTTGTGGTCCTCTTCGCCGGCGATGTCGGAAAGGACGGCGTAGTTGTCGCCCTCCTTCATCAGGCCCATGGCGATCCCGGCGACCGGCGCACCGATCGGCACGCCGGCGTCCATCATCGACAGGGTCGCGCCGCACACCGAAGCCATCGACGAAGAGCCGTTGGATTCGAAGATGTCCGAAACCACCCGGAGCACGTAGGGGAAGTCGTCCTCTCCCGGCAGAACCGGCTCGACGGCGCGCTCGGCCAGGGCTCCGTGACCGATCTCGCGCCGGCCGGGGCCGCGCAGGAAGCGGGCCTCGCCGACGGAAAACGGCGGGAAGTTGTAGTGCAGGTAGAACTTCTTCCACCACTCGCCGCCGTAGTTCTCCATCTTCTTCGAGTCGTCGGACGTACCCAGCGTCGTGGTAACGAACGCCTGGGTCTCGCCGCGCGTAAACAGGGCCGAGCCATGCACGCGCGGGGCGACGCCGACCTCACACTCGATCGGCCGGATCTCGTTGAACTCGCGACCGTCGGCACGGACGCGCTCGTCGAGAACGCCGGTGCGGGTGATCTTCTTCAGCAGGCCGTAGAAGGCCTCCTTGTAGTCGTCCGCGTGCGCCGACTGCTCCTCGTCCAAGGAGTCGAGGAACGAGCCGCGCAGGTCGTCCATCGCGTCGCGTTGGGCGATCTTGTCACGGATGCCGAGCGTCTCTTTGACCTTGTCCGCCAGGCTCTGCTCCACCGTCTCGACGATCGAGGAATCGATCTCGTAGGGCGTGAACTCACGCTTGACCGGCTGGAGCTTGTCGTAAAGGCGTTGCTGCAGGTCGATGAGCGCCTCGATCGAGGGCTGGGCGAACTCCAGCGCGTCGAGGATGTTCTCCTCGGAAACCTCGTTCGCCCCCGCCTCCAGCATGACGACGGCCTCGCGGCGTGCCGCCAGAATCAGGTCGAGGTCGCTCTCGGCGATCTGGCTGCGGGTCGGGTTGATGATGAACTCGCCGTCGATCATGCCGACACGCACCGCAGCGATCGGAATCGTGAACGCGATCGGCGAGCAATAGAGGGCGGTGGAGGCGCCCGTGATGCTCAGAACGTCGGGCATGATCTCGGGATCGGACGACAGAACGTTGCCGATGATCTGGGTCTCGTGCCGGTAACCCTTGGGGAACAGCGGACGGATGGGCCGGTCCGTCATCCGGGAGGTCAGGATCTCGGCCTCGGTCGGGCGCCCCTCGCGCTTGAAGAAGCCGCCGGGAATGCGTCCGCCCGCGAACGTGTTCTCGCGGTACTCGCACGTCAGGGGCAAGAAGGGCATGTCCTTCGGCTTGCGATCCGCAACCGCCGTGACCATGACCATCGTGTCGCCGTACGTGATGACGGCGGCGCCATCCGCTTGGCGCGCCAGCTTGCCCATCTCGATCGTCAGCTCGCGGCCGCCGATCTCTACCGATTCGCGAATTGCCATTGCTCTCTCTGCTCTCCTCACCGCCGGGCGCACCTCTGGGTGGCCTCTTGTAACGCGTAACGCTTTCCGCAGAATGCCGGGGTCCCGGCCGGAGGGAGGAGCAACTCGCGAGGAGTGCTTCTAGAGGGCGGTCTTGCCGCCAGATTGTCCCTTCGCCGCTTCCGCTTCCCGCAATCTCCGCCAGTCGATATCCGATCGACCGCTATACGCTCCGCAACCGCACCTTCTCGGATCGGCGCCAACGCCGCCCGATATGGATCTACTTCCGCAGCCCCAGACGCGAGATGATCGCCTGGTACCTGTCGTTGTCGATCTTTCGCAAGTAGTCGAGGAGACGGCGTCGCTTTCCGACCAGCATCAACAGGCCGCGCTCCGTGGAGTGATCCTTCTTGTTCTCCTGGAGATGCGCCGTCAAGTGACGGATGCGATCCGTCAACAGGGCCACCTGGACCTCCGGCGAACCGGTGTCGTTCTCGTGGCGTCCGTACTCCGCAACTGTTTCCTGTGTCGTCATCGTTTCCAAAAAGGGTGGAATCAAAAAGAACTTCGGAGGCCGGGCAAACTACGCCCGCACCGTTGGAGAGTGGAAAGGTAACATGGGCCTACGCGGGTGTAAACCGGCCGAGACAAGGGTTCTCCGGCCCCGCGCTCAGCGCAAAACGATGCGCGGTTGCACCAGACCGCCGGGAACCATCTCGCCCGCCGCGATCATGTTGCCGCCATCATCCAGGACGCGGACCCAGCCCTCGTTCGGCACGTCCGTCCCCGCCCCGGTCTCCACTCCGGGCCTTCGTTCCACGATCCAACCGGCCTCGATGACGCCGCCGTTCGTCGCCGCGTCGGCTCCCCGGGAAGAAACCACGGCCGCCGGCCATTGCGGCACCATCTCGGCCGCCGGAAGCACGCGGTCACGCAGGTCCTCGACGGTGCCGTCCTCGATCTCCGACCAACCCACGGCGTCGCCGAGATCGAACGGGCCACTCCGCGTTCGCCGCAAGCCCGCCAGGTGCGCCGGGCACCCGAGGGCCGCGCCCAGGTCGTGCGCCAGCGTCCGGACGTAGGTCCCGGCGCTACAAGACACGCGAACGTGCAACTCGTCACCCTGGAGCTCGATCAATTCGGCGGCGTGGATATGAACGGTCACCGGCTTCGGCTCTACCTTCTCGCCCCGACGGGCCCGCCGGTAGGACGGCTGTCCACGCACTTTCTTGGCGGAGTACACCGGCGGGGTCTGCTGCTGCGTACCGACGAAAGACCGCAGGACGTCGTCGACCTGCGAAGCGTCCAGATCCGGCGGCGACACTGGTTCCGACAAGGGCTGCCCCTCGGCGTCGTAGGTATCCGTGGCCCACCCCAGCCTGACGACGCCCTCGTACTCCTTGTCGTGCCCCTGGAGGAATCGAGCCAGCCGGGTGGCGGATCCAATGCAAAGAAGCAGCACGCCGGTCGCCTGCGGATCGAGCGTGCCGGCATGTCCCACCCTCTCCTTGAGGATGCGGCGCACCCGCTCCACGACATCGTGCGACGTCGGCCCGGACGGCTTGTCCACGACCAGTAATCCGCGCACCCGTCCGCGGCTCACGACGCGCCCCCGGGCGTCCCCGAGCCGGCCGGGAGATCTTCCCCATCCCGCGCCCGGAGCGCCTGCCGAACCGCCCCCAGCACGCGGTCCTTGGCCTCGTCGAGGCTGCCGGACACCAGGCACCCGGCCGCCCGCGGGTGCCCGCCGCCGCCGAAGCTCCCGGCGATCGCGGCGACGTCGGCGGAGCCGTCCGAGCGCAAACTGACGCGGAAGCGCTCCGGCTCGACCTCCTTGAAAAGTGCCGACACGCTGACGCCTTCGAGCGCCTGCGCCTGATTGACGATGCCCTCGGTGTCCGGCTTCCCGGGGCTCATCGCCAGGGTCGCGTGGCGCAGCGCCATGGACGCGACCCGGCCGTCCGGGTCGAGCACCAAGCTGGAGAGGCCGGCGGCGAGCAGTCTGACCTTGTCTCGCGGGACGTTGTCGTACATCGCCTCCGCAACGGTCGCCGGATCGACGCCGCAATCCACCAACTCGGCACAAACCCGGAAGGCCTCCGCGTCGGTATTGGAATAGCGAAAGGAGCCGGTGTCGGTGAGCACGGCGACGTACAGGTGGGTTGCGATGGCCGGCGTCACCTCGCACCCCAACTCCTGAATGAGCCGGTAGACCATCACACCGACGGCCGCAACCGAGGGGTCGACCCAGTTGACCTCGCCGAAGTCGGGGTTGTTGGCGTGGTGGTCGATGTTGACCACGAGCCGATCGTCGAGCCCCTCGATCCCCGAGCGGGCCACGTCGCTGCACTCCATCAGAACCGCAACCGGATAGCCCTCCGGAGCCGCCGTGGTGACCTCGATGCGCTCGCTTTCCGGCAGCCTCAGGTAGGACGCGAACAGAGGATCCGCGGACAGCACGCGCGACTTCTTGCCATGCTGATCGAGCGCCAGGGCCAACGCCAAAGACGACCCGAGCGAGTCCCCGTCGGGATCACGATGTCCGGCGATGATGAAGGCGTCGTGCCGGCGCAGTGTGTCGATCACCCTATCCATCATGGCGCTCACCCGATTCGACATCCCCGTCCGGTTCGACATCCCCATCCGGTTCGACGTCGCCGGCCGGCTCGACGTCACGGTCCGGCTCGACGTCACCGTGCCGTTCGACGTCCCCGTGCCATTCAACGTCCCCATGCGGAGCGACGCCCCCGTCCTCGCCCTGACCCGGGTCCCCGGAAGGCCCCGCCTCCCGCAGGAGCGAGTCGATCCGCTCGCTGGTGTCGAGGGTCTCGTCGAGCACGAACCTGAGCTCCGGCACGTGCCGAAGGGGAATGCGCCCGCCGATGCGGGAGCGCAGGAAGCCTCCGGCCCGCTGCAGCGCCTCGAACGACTCGGCGGTCTTCTCGTCGTCGCCCAGAATGCTGATGTAGACGCGGGCATACTTGAGATCCGGAGACAGCCGCACCTCGGTAACGGTGACGAAGCCGACGCGAGGGTCCCGCAGCTGGTTCTGGATCAGATCGGCCAGGTCGGCCCGGAGCTGATCGGCGATTCGTTGTCGTCGGAATTGTGCCATTCAGATGAACTCGACGTTTACGGAGATGAGTTGCGCCTCGGGGTGCCGCTCCGCCTCCCGCAGCACTTTCTGCAGCACGCGATCGAGGGGCACCTGCTCGACCCCGACGGTGACGACGGCCAGCGTCGCGCGTTGCCACAAGTCGTGGTGCTCGACTTCCGACACGGCGACGTTGAATTTCTGCGAAACACGCCCGCGAAACGACTTCAAGAACCTCCGCTTTTCCTTCAAGCTTCGGCAGGCCGGCAAGTGAAACTCGAGCGTGCAAAGGCCAATGATCATCTGAGCGTCGGATGGGCCGTCCGGGCCCGAAGGTGGCTTGTCACACTCCCCTGCCCGCGGTGCCCGCCAGATCGCCGCTTCGTTGGCGGCGCCTCCGACGCTACAGCCGCACCTCGAGCTCCTCCAGATCGAACGCCTCGATAACGTCGCCGATCTTCACGTCGGAGAAATTCGCGATGGCGATACCGCACTCGAACCCTTGCTGGACTTCGGGCACGTCGTCCTTGAAACGGCGCAACGAGCCGACCTTGCCCTCGAAGATGATGACCGAGTCACGCACCAACCGTACCCGCGCGTTACGGGAGATCTTCCCATCGGTGACGTAGCACCCGGCGATCGCTCCGACACGGGGGATCCGGAAGGTGTCGCGCACCTCGGCGGTTCCCAGCGCGGTCTCGCGGAACTCCGGCTCCAGCTTGCCGAGCATGGCCTGCTTGAACTCGTCGATGAGCTGGTAGATGACCGTGTAGAGCCGCAGGTCGACGCCTTCGCGCGAGGCGATTTCGGCAACGCCGCGCTCCGGCCGGACGTTGAAACCGACGATGATCGCGTTCGACGCGGAGGCGAGCAACACGTCCGACTCGGTGATGCCGCCGGGAGCGGCGTGGATGATCTTCACCTCCACCTTGTCGCCGGAAAGCTTCGTCAACGAGTCGCGCAACACCTCGACGGAGCCGCGCGCGTCGGCCTTGATCAGCACCGGCATCTCGATGCGCTCACCCATGCGTAGCTGGGAGTGCAGGTCGTCGAGCGTCAACCGGCTGCCGGCCGCGAGCGACTCCTGGCGCTGGCGGTCCTGACGGATGTCGGAGACCTTTCGGGCCACCGTCGCCGCCTCTACGACCTGGAAATGATCTCCGGCTTCCGGTACGCCCCCGAGACCCAGCAACTCGACAGCGGTGGCCGGACCGGCCTCCTTCTGCTGCCTGCCGCGATCGTCGGTCATGGCCCGTACCTTGCCGCTCTCGGCGCCGACAACAAGGTTGTCGCCCACGCGGAGGGTTCCGGACTCCACCACCACGGTCGCCACGGCGCCGCGCTGGCGATCGAGCCGCGCCTCGAGTACCGTACCGGCCGCCGGCGTATCACGACTGGCCTTGAGCTCGAGAATCTCGGCCGTCAAGGCGATCATCTCCAGCAACTCATCCAGGTTTTGCTTCAGCTTCGCAGACACCTCGACGGTGACGGTGTCGCCACCCCAGCTCTCCGGAGCCAGGTTGTTCTCCGCCAGCTGCTGCTTGACCCGGTCGATATTCGCGTTCGGCCGGTCGATCTTGTTGATCGCGACGATGATGGGAACTTCCGCCGCGCGCGCGTGATCGATCGCTTCGACCGTCTGCGGCATGACCCCATCGTCGGCGGCGACCACGAGCACGACGATGTCGGTGACCTGCGCACCCCGTAGGCGCATGCGGGTGAACGCCTCGTGGCCCGGCGTATCGATGAACGTGATGCGGCTGCCGTCGTGCTCGATCATCGAGGCGCCGATGTGCTGGGTGATCCCGCCGGCCTCGCGGTCCGCTACGTTGGTCGCACGAATCGAATCGAGCAGCAGGGTCTTGCCGTGGTCGACGTGCCCCATGATCGTCACCACGGGCGGTCGAGGCGACAGATCTGCATCTTTCAACGCCGGCGTATCTCCGAGCAGCACCTCGTCGTCGCGCAGCTCTCGCGCTTCGACACCGAAATGCTCGGCGATGGCGATGGCCGCCGCCACTTCCAGCGGCGCGTTGACGTTCGCCATGATGCCGCGCTGCATCAACTCGCGAAGAACATCCGTGGGCGACAGCCCCAGCTTCTCGGCCAGCCCCTTGACCGTGATGCCATCCTCGAACGTCACCGTCCCGTCCGCCGACCGCACCGGGTCCGGCGTCGGCAGGGGCGCGGGTTCGGGCTTCGGCTCCGGCTTCGGCTCCGGGGCCGGCTCCGGCTCGGCCGCCGCCGGCGCGGAATCGACCTTTCCGGCGTCCTCTACCGCGGTTGTCTCCGGCGCCTCCGGCGCCTTCTCGGCCTGGGCAGGCTGTTCGGCCTCGGCCTTCGCCTTGGTCGTCGGCTCGGCTTTCGGGGCCGCCTTGGCCTCGCCCGTCTCGGCCTCCGCCTTCTTTGATGTCTTCTTCGCCGTCTTCTTGGCCGTCTTCTTGGCCGTCTTCTTCTTGGTTGCGGCCTTCGCGGTCTTCTTCTTGCTCGCTTTCTTCGCAGTCTTCGCGGTCTTCGTCGCGGCGCCCGACGACGCCTTCCCCAGGCTCGCTTCGAGCCGGGCTGCATCCTCATCGCTGACCGCGGAGTGGACGCTGGTGAGCTCGAGTCCGAGCTCGTTGAGCCCGGCGAGCGCTTCCTTGCTCTCGATCCCGAGCTTTTTCGCTACCTCATAAACACGCATTCGCTCTCGTTGCTCCTCGGATTCGCTCAGGCGGGAGTCTCTAGGACCTCTTCTTCGTCGTTGTCGGTTTCCGAAGCGTCACTGGCAACTTCGTCGGCGTCGCCCGGCGCTACCGTCGCCACCGGTTCGGCCGCGTCGTCGGGCTCGTCGGCCGCCTCGTCGGTTTCAGCGGCCGCATCGTCGGTTTCGGCGATCGCCTCGTCGGCTTCCGCGACCTCCTCGTCGGCTTCGGCGACCGCCTCATCGGGCCCAGTAGCCGCGCCATCGGGAATGTGGTCGGCGGCCTCCGCTGTGGCATCGCCGGCAGACTCGAAGGTGACGTCGCCCGGATCGGCGGGCTCGATGTCACCCATCGGCGCGCCGGAAAGACGCGACAGTACGGCAGCGGTGTCCACCGCCGCCGGCGCCGGTTGCCGCGCGGCGACGCGTGCGCTGCGCGAGGGCGCCGCATCTTCCGTCACCGCGCTAGCGGCCTCTTCCTCGGCCTCGGGCGCTTCTTCCTGAAACGATGCCTCCAAGGCCTCCTTCGCCGAGGAGATGATCTTGTCGGCGCCGACAGGGCCGATGCCATCGATCTCCGTCAGGGCTTGGGCGCCCCCGTCGATGACGTCCCCGACGCTCTTGATACCGGCCGCGACGAGGCTCTCGGCCGTCTTGTCGCCGACGCCCTCGAGGGAAGAGACCGGCTCCTCTCGGGTGGCCATCTGCGCCAGGGCGATCTCGACTTCCTTCTTCTTGTCCTCTTCGCTCTTGATATCGATCTTTGCGTTCAGCAGCTTTCCCGCGAGGCGAACGTTCTGCCCGCGCTTGCCGATCGCCAGGGAAAGCTGGTCGTCGTCGACCACGACCTCGAGATGGCGCTCCTCGCCGTCGATGATCGTGACGCGATTGACGCGCGCCGGTTTGAGCGAGTTGATGGCGTACTGCTGCAGGTCCGGCGACCACTGGACGATATCGATCTTCTCGCCACGAAGCTCGCGGATGATCGACTGGACGCGGGAACCGCGCATACCAACGCAGGCCCCCACCGGATCGACGTCGGGCTCGGTCGAGTGGACCGCGACTTTCGCCCGGTCGCCGCCCTCGCGCACCGCCCCTTTGATGCTCACGGTGCCGTCGTAGATCTCCGGCACTTCCATCTCGAACAGGCGGATGAGGAGATCGGGGGCGACGCGCGAAACCACGACCTGAGGGCCGCGCGACACCTTGAGCACATCGACGATGACGACCCTGATGCGGTCGCCGATGTTGTAGTGCTCCGCCCGCGACTGCTCCCGTCGCGGCAGCAGGCCCTCGGTGCGTCCGAGGTCGACGACCATGTCGCCGCGCTCGAATCGCTTCACCAGACCGGTAATCAACTCGCCGGTCCGCTCGATGAACTCGTCGAAGATGTTCTCCCGCTCGGCATCCCGGACCTTCTGGAAGATGACCTGTTTGGCGGCCTGGGCGGCGATCCGGCCCAGATCCTCGGTCTCGCGGGGAATCTCGACGAAGTCGCCGACCTTCGCGTCGGCGTCGAGCTCGCGCGCCGCCTCTTCGCCGATCTCAATGTCGGCGTCCTCGACCGTCTCGACGACCTGCTTGACGGCGAACACCTCCACCTCGCCGGTCTCGCGGTTCAGCGTTGCACGCAGGTCTTCCTCGGTCTTGTGGAACTTCTTCGAGGCTACCGCCATCGCCTCCTCGACCGCCTCGATGATGACGTCGGGAGGGATGTTCTTTTCGCGTCCGATCTGCTCGATCGTTTGTAGCAACATTCGCGTCATTGTCGTTGCCAACCGGTCATGATCAATGTTCTGTCAAACGCCTAGAGTTGGGGGTCCAACCGGGCCTTGCGGACCTTTTCGAGCGGAATGTCGAACCGCTGACCGACCGCGTCGGCGACGGTCACGATCTCGTCTTCCAGCTTCTCGAGCGTGCCGCGAAAGCGCCGCTTACCGCGCACCGGTGTGCTCGTCTGGATGCGCACCAGCTCGCCCGCAAAACGCCGATAGTCCTCGGGTCTGACCAACGGCCGATCGAGCCCCGGTGACGAAACCTCGAGGTTGTATGCCTGGGGTATGAAGTCCTCGACGTCGAGCATTGCCGACAGCTGCCGGCTTACGGCGCTACAGTCCTCGATCGTGATCCCGTCCTCGCGATCGATGAACAGCCGCAGGAACCAGCGCCCGCCGTCGTGGACGTATTCGCACATGACCAGCTCGCAGCCGGCTCGCGCGGCGACGCGCTCCGCCAGCGGAGCGACGCGCTCTTCGACCGTCGTCGCTTCGACCACGTCGCCTCCCCGAGTTGTGTAGGCAAAGAAAAAAGCGGGCCGGGGCCCACTCCGTGCGAACACCCAATAAGTTACGGTCCGAGGGTAACAAAAGGTCTGGTTTCTTTCAACGCGACCGAGCCCGCCGACCGGCCTCCTGGCGTCGATTTCGCCGGCAAACCGCGGCGGGTAAGATGAGGCTCGCGTCGACCGAAGCGTCGGCCGGACGCTCCAGCCGCAACACCTCCACCGCCCCAGCACCCGGGAACGGACACAGCATGCTCGCTTCCACGCTCGTCGAACTCTACTGCCCGCGAACCGGCGACGTCTGCGACGCGGACGTGCCGCAAACGCTGTCGGCCGTCGGCGGCCCGTTGTACGCCCGCTACGACCTCGAGAAGGCTGCCGCCGACTGGGACGAGGGCCGCGGCCTCGCCGGGCGACCCCGGGGACTCTGGCGGTACGCCGACATCCTCCCGGTCCGTGATCCGCGCTTCCGGCTGAGCCTCGGCGAAGGCGGGACTCCCCTGCTCGAGGCACCACGGGCGGGACGCCGGGTGGGTCTGTCCCGTCTCTTGCTGAAGGACGAGGGCCTCAATCCGACCGGGTCGTTCAAGGCCCGAGGCCTTTGCATGGCGGTGAGCCGGGCGGTCGAGCTCGGCATTCATTCGCTGGCAGTCCCCACGGCGGGCAATGCGGGCGGTGCTCTGGCGGCCTACGCGGCCCGTGCCGGCGTTCCGGCGACGATCTATATGCCCGACGATGCCCCGGGGGAGTTCGCCGACGAGTGCGAAGGGTTGGGAGCGGCCGTCGTCCGCGTCAGCGGGCTGATCACGGACGCCGGGGCACGCCTCGCCGCGGACATGGAGCGAGAGGGCTTCTTCAGCGTCGCTACCCTCAAGGAGCCCTATCGGGTGGAGGGGAAAAAGACCATGGGCATCGAGCTCGCCGAGCAATGCGGCTGGAAGATGCCGGACGCGATCATCTATCCGACCGGCGGCGGAACCGGCCTGGTGGGCATGTGGAAGGCATTCGACGAGCTCGAGGCCCTGGGCTGCATCGGCGCCGAGCGCCCCCGAATGATCGCGGTCCAGTCGACCGGCTGCGCGCCGGTGATTCGCGCCTTCGAGGCCGGAGACACCTCGGTTACCCCCTGGGAGGGGGCGAGCACGGTCGCCGACGGCCTGCGGGTGCCCATGATGGTGGGCGATCAGGAGATCCTGCGGGCGCTGCGCGAGTCCGGAGGGACGGCGATCGCCGTCCCGGACGAAGAATCGATGGCGTACGTCCGCCATCTCGGAGCCGACGAGGGAATCTACGGCGCGCCCGAGGACGGCGCCACGTTGGCCGCAATCCCCCGCTTGCTCGCCCGCGGGGACCTCGACAAGGACGAGACCGTGGTCAGCTTTCTCACCGGGAGCGGCTACAAGTATCGCAGCGGCATGAAGAGATTCCTCGCGGCGAGCGGGGGACGGCCGCCCGCGATGGATGCTTGACCGTTCGGTGTCGAGACGAACGAGCTCGGAAGCAAGGCTGCGACGACGGCAGTGGCCGCGCGTATCGGAGAGCCAACGACCGGCAGGAGTCCGCATGCGGCGTTGCCCATTCGGGGGGTGCACACGTATCATGGACGGGTGGCGTCGCGCTTCCGCGGCGCCGTCACGCGCGCTGCGCGCGGTAACGGAGGCCTGATGTTCGGCTCGATCGGCGGAACGGAGCTCTTGGTGATCATGGTGATCGCCCTGCTCATCTTCGGCCCCCGCAAGCTTCCCGAGCTCGGCCGCTCGATCGGCAAGGGCCTGTCGGAGTTCAAGCGCGCCTCGAACGACCTAAAGCGTTCGCTCGAAGAAGAGATCGACCTCGAAGAGCGGCAAAACCGCCCCAATCGGATCGACTCGCCGAGCGACGGGCCCTGAAACGGTCCCGCGCGCTCGTTGACGGGTTGACATGAGCACGGTCGATACGCCGATGGACGAATCCGAGGACGCCCCCGGAATCGGCCGCGAGCCGCTGGCCGAGATGTCGCTCATCGAGCACCTGACCGAGCTCCGCCACCGGCTGTTCATCTCGGTCGGCGCCCTGCTCACCGGCGCGATCATCTGCTGGTTCGTTTCCGAGCAGATCTACGACTTCCTCTCGTTGCCCGTCACCCGGGTCCTCGAGGAGAACGCGCAGACCCCGGAAGACGCCCGGTTGGCGGTGCTGTCCCTGACCGAGGCGTTCATCGTCTACCTCAAGGTGGCCGCCATGGCCGGCCTGTTCCTGGCGTCTCCGGTGGTGTTGACCCAGATGTGGCTGTTTATCGCCCCGGGCCTGTACCGCAAGGAGCGCCTGTACGCCATCCCCGTCATTGTCGCATCGGTGCTGTTCTTTTTCGGCGGCGCGGCGTTCGGCTATTTCATCCTGTTCCCGGTCATGGCGGGTTTTTTCATCCAGCTCGGCACCGATTTTCGCCCGCTGCTCTCGGCCAACGCGCTGTTCGGGTTTCTGATCCGCACGTTGATCGGCTGTGCCCTGGTCTTCGAATGGCCGATCGTGGTGTTCTTCCTCGCCCGCCTGGGGATGCTGACCGCCGGCGCCATGCTGCGCGGGTTCCGCTACGCCATCCTGGCGATCTTCGTCATCGCCGCGGTCGTAACGCCGACACCCGACTTCGCCACGCAGACGATCCTCGCGGCGCCGATGCTCGGCCTCTACGCCTTCGGGATCCTCATCGCGTGGGCCGTGCAGCCACGCCGGAAGTAAGCAACGGACCCGCCCCCGGCGTGGCAACCGACACAGCCTGGTGAGGCATCAGCAGGCCGTCGGATTCATCGACTTCACTCAATCGGCTTCGACGAAGACACACCTGACGAACTCGAGCAAGCAGGGTCCCGGGCCGTCACAATGCCGGTTCGTTCCGACGACGATGTTGCTCGCCAGCCCGTTGCGTAGACGGATCTCGAGGTCCGTGCCGGTGGCGCCCAGCCGATCCGGAATGGAATCAATACTCGAGACACGGCACATCGTCTCTGCCTCCAGGCGGCCGCACCCGGGCACCGAGACGGGCGCACGGGCAGCGAGGCTGAGGTGATCGACCACATCGAGGATGACTTGCTGATCGGACACCGTGCTTGCACCCAAGCCCAACAGCGTCTCTTCACACATCCCGGAGGAGGCGACGATTCTGTCCACCTGCCAGAGCATTTGCCACCGCTGGCCGCATCTCCATGTCCGATCGGCCCTGCGACGCTCGCATCCGAATCGAACATGCCGGGCGATCCGTTCTACCGCACCATCGGCAGGCACGTCCACATGCACGCGGCGGTCGATTCCCGTGTCGACGTGGCCGACGAAAGCGGCACTCAATCGCCAGGCCGTGACGCCCGGAAATGCGCTCCGTATGGCGGCCTCGATGCGATCTCGGTCCTGGTCGTCGATCTCCGGGGCGATCACGTCCGCGCTCTGCGCCAGAGTGCCCGCCAGGAGCGCGAGTCCGAGCAGGCGCCCGGTAGCGATCGCCCTCACACGAACAAAGCCCGCGCGAGCGCCCTGCGCCCCTCGCGCGTGATCGGCGAGTCGGGGCCGAGCACCTCGAAGATCGCCAAACAGGCCTCGCGGGCCCCATCCGCGTCGAACTCCCGGTCCTTTCCTGCCACCTCGATGAAACCGTCCAGCGCCGCGCCGTAGTCTCGTCGACGAAGCGCCTCGGCGGCGTCCAGGTAGGCGACCTTCAGCGGACCATCGGGAAGAGCCTCTCCCCCCTCCTCTTCCAGCGTGAGCAGTCGTGCGATGGCGCACAGCGCGACGAGGTGAACGTCGAGCGGCGCCTTCGAGATTGCCGGTTCGAGCAGGGCCAGCGCCTGGCTCGGGTCGTCGAAGAGCTTGGCCTCGGCGAGCAACGCCCCCGCCTCGGTATCATCCTCGTCCTCGGCAAGTAGGCCCGCCAGCAACTCCACCGCAGCGCCCGCCGAGCTCGACTCGCCGCTTGCCAGGAGCTCGCGGGCCGCCCGCAGAGCCTCGGAGCGGGCGTTCGGCAACACCTCGTCGAGCCATTGCGTCACCTGCGCCTCCGGCAAGGCGCCGACGAACTCGCTCACCGGCTCGCCGTCGACGAAGAGCTTGACGTTGGGAATGCTGCGGATCCCGTAGCGCCCGGCAACTTCACGGTGCACTTCCGTGTCGACCTTCGCCAGCACCCAGCGATCCCCCGCAGCGCCGGCGAGGTTCTCCAGGACCGGTCCCAGGGCCTTGCACGGACCGCACCAGTCCGCCCAGAAATCGACCAGAACGGGAACGGCGCGGCTGCGCTCGATGACCTCGGCGTGAAAGTCTGAAACGTCGTACGCGCTCACGGAACACCTCCTGTCGCGAGTGTCCCATCGGGAGCGCCCAGCGAAAAGGGCCGGCCCGAAGGCCGGCCCTTCCGGTTCTGCAATGACGAGCGCAGGGCGATCAGAAGCCGCCCATGCCACCCATGCCGCCCATACCGCCCATGCCCATGTCTCCTCCGCCGGGCATCGCCGGCGCAGCCGGCTCCTTCTCCGGGATATCAGAGATCAGGGCTTCGGTGGTCAGCAGCAATCCGGCGACCGACGCCGCGTTTTGCAGCGCCGCGCGGGTCACCTTGGCCGGATCGATGACGCCCGCCTTGACCAGGTCTTCGTACTCGCCGGTCTCGACGTTGAGGCCGAAGGCCTTCTTGCCCTCGAGTACCTTCTGCACGACGATCGAGCCTTCCAACCCGGCGTTGTCGGCCAACGTCCGAACCGGCTCCTCGAGGGCGCGGCGGACGATGCTGACGCCGACCGCCTCGTCTCCCTCGGCGTCGACGCCCTCGACCGCCTTGAGGCAGCGCAGCAGCGCCACGCCGCCGCCGGGGACGACGCCTTCTTCGACTGCCGCACGGGTGGCGTGCATGGCGTCCTCGACGCGAGCCTTCTTTTCCTTCATCTCGGTCTCGGTCGCGGCGCCGACGTTGATCACGGCAACGCCGCCGGCGAGCTTCGCCAGGCGCTCCTCGAGCTTCTCGCGGTCGTAGTCCGAGCTCGTATTGTCGATCTGGGCTCGGATCTGATCGATGCGACCCTTGATGTCCTTGGTGCTACCTGCACCCTCGACCACGGTCGTGTTGTCCTTGGAGATGCTGACCTTCTTGGCCCTGCCGAGATCCTCTACCTTCACGTTCTCCAGCTTGATGCCGAGATCCTCGGTGATGCAGGTGCCGCCGGTCAGCACGGCGATATCCTCGAGCATGGCCTTGCGGCGGTCGCCGTATCCCGGCGCCTTCACCGCCGCACCCTTCAGGGTGCCGCGGATCTTGTTCACCACCATCGTGGCCAGCGCCTCGCCCTCGACATCCTCGGCGATGATCAACAGCGGCCTGCCGGCCCGCGCCACCTGCTCGAGCACGGGCAGCAAGTCCTGCAGCGCCGAGATCTTCTTCTCGTGGATGAGAATCAACGGATCCTCGAGCTCGACTTCCATGTTCTCCGGATCGGTAACGAAGTAGGGAGACAGGTAGCCGCGGTCGAACTGCATTCCCTCGACCACTTCGAGCGACGAGTCCGTCGAGCGCGCCTCTTCCACCGTGATGACGCCGTCGCGACCCACGGTCTCCATCGCCTGAGCGATCATCTCGCCGATCTCCGTGTCACCGTTGGCGGAGATCGTCGCCACCTGCATGATCTCGTCCTTGCCCTTGACCGGCTTGGAGAGACCGGCGATGTCGGCAACGACAGCCTTCACGGCCGCGTCGATGCCACGCTTCAGGGCCATCGGGTTGGCGCCCGCAACGACGTTCTTGACGCCCTGGCGGTAGATCGCCTCCGCAAGGATCGTCGCCGTCGTGGTGCCGTCGCCGGCCACGTCGGAAGTCTTGCTGGCGACCTCGCGGACCATGCGAGCCCCCATGTCCTCGTTGCGGTCCTTGAGCTCGACCTCTTTCGCAACGGTGACGCCATCCTTCGTGATCACCGGGCTGCCCCAGCTCTTGCCGAGCACGACGTTGCGACCACGCGGTCCCAGGGTCACCTTGACGACCTTGGCAAGCTGGGTGACGCCGTCGAGGACGGAGTGCCGCGCATCCTCGCTGTAAAGAACTTGCTTCGCCATCGTTAGCCCTCCACCACCGCGAGGACGTCGTCCTCGCGCAGAATCAGATGCTCCACACCGTCGAGCTTCACTTCGGTGCCGCCGTACTTGGAAATGAGCACGCGGTCGCCGGCCTTGAGCTCCATCGGCAGACGCTCACCGTCGTCACCCCGCCGACCTGCGCCAACGGCGACGACCTTGGCCTCGAGCGGCTTCTCTTTCGCGGTATCGGGGATGATGATCCCGCCGCGCACTTCCTCCTCGGCCTCGAGGCGCTGTGCCAAGATCCGATCTCCCAAGGGGGTAACCTTTGCCATCGCTGACAAGCCTCCATCTGGAAAGCAGGCCGCGGCGTCCTTACTCACGCCTGGCGGCGGCTGCTGGGCGTCGCGATCGGAATCCGCGGAAGCTGGCGCAGAACACACCAGAAGCTGAGGCCGATCGATACCGCCGTTGTTGAAATCGTACGTTCACGGGGCTGCCAGAACGGCCGCCCCTCGGCCGTGAGACGGCCGAATCACCGCAGTCGGACAAACGCCCGACTGCCGTTGGTCAATGTTAGGGAGCCCCGCCGCGACCGTCAAGCAACGCCCCGGCCCGGAGCCGAAGCCGGCGTCAGCGTTCCGCCGCGCCCTCGGCTCGGAAAAGATCGACGATCTCGAGCTGCGGCTCGGATCGACCGCCCCATTCGTTGATCGACAGCTTGGCGACCAGGTCGACACGGTCGCCGGCGCGCACCGTTTCGGCGAGATCCACCCGCCTCCAGGCAAGCGCATCCACCACCCGATCGCTGCTCCGAACCCGTAGCTTGACATGCTGCTCCTTCAGGATCTCGGGTTCCCGCACCAGCTCCAGATCGCGAACTTGCAGCCGCGGCCGCGGGTTCCCGATCCCGAACGGCGCGAGCCGGTCGAGCTCGCGGGCAACCTGGGAGGTGGTCTCGTCGATTTCGAGCTCGGCGTCGCAAACGATCTCCGAGGCCCGCGCCATTGCCGCCGCCAGCTCCTCGCCGCCGGTCGCGGCCAGTTCTTCCCGCAACGGCTCGACGTTCTCGCGGCGCAACTGCAACCCGGCCGCCTGCCGATGGCCCCCATACTCCTCCAGCAGGCCCGCGGTCGCACCCAGCGCGCCGACGATGTTGAACCCGGGGATCGAGCGGGCCGAGCCGTAAGCATGGGCGCCCTCGACCGAGAGCACCACAGCGGGTTTTCCCCACGCCTCCACCAACCGGGACGCAACGATACCGATGACACCACGGTGCCAGCCCTCACCGGCGGCGACGGCCACGGCGGCCGACTCCGCCGGCGGCTGCTGGAGCGCCTCCTCGAGCACCTCCGCCTCGATCTCGCGGCGGCGATTGTTGGTCTCGTGCAGGATCTTCGCCTGTCGCCGCGCCACTCCCGGATCGGTGGCGAGAAACATCTCGACAGCGTCCTTCGGATGCCCCAGGCGACCGACGGCATTGATCCGCGGTGCCAACCGAAAGCCGATGTCCGTGGCGGTGATCGGCGCCCTGACGCCGGCCATCTCCATCAACGCGCGCAGCCCCGGGTTGACGGCCTCCGCCAACGTCGACAAACCGTGGTGCGTCACCACCCGGTTCTCACCCGTGAGCGGAACCAGGTCGGCGACCGTGCCCAGGGCCACCAGCTTGAGCAGTGCCGTGCCGCGGAAGCCCTTCGGATGCCGTTCCAGCACGCCGCGCGCCAGCTTGAAGGCCACGCCGACGGCCGCCAGATCGTCTTCCGGGTAGCCGGCGTCCGGCAGCCGCGGGTTCAGCACGGCGACGGCGGCTGGGATCTCGGCGCCGGGCTCGTGGTGGTCGGCGATAATCAGGTCGATGTCGAGCTCGCGGGCGCGCTCGGCCGCGGCGTTGGCGGTAATACCGCAGTCGACGGCGATCACGACCCGGGCGCCCATCGCCCTGGCTTTGTCGATCCCGGCCGGCTTGAGCCCGTACCCGTCCTCGACGCGATGCGGCACCACGTAGTCGATGTCCGCCCCCAGGTGTCCGAGCGCCACCACGAGAACAACCGTGGCCGTGATGCCGTCCACGTCGTAGTCGCCGTGGACGACGATACGCTCGCCCGCTTCTATCGCCGCCAGCAGGCGCTCTACGGCAGCCTCCATCTGGCGGAAGGCGAAGGGCGAGTGAAGGCCGTCGAGCGTCGGCGACAGGAACGCCGCGGCGGCGGACACGCTGTCGATGCCGCGCCCGGCAAGGACCCGCGCGGTGGTCGGAAAGAGCCCCAATTCCGCCTGCAGGCGCGCCGATAGCGCGGCATCGTGCTCCCGCAGGCGCCAGGACGGGGGCGGCAGCGCTCTTACTCCTCGAGCCCGGCCAGCGCTCCCATGCCGCGAAACTTCTGGTACCGCTTCTCGAGGAGAGCCTCGGAGTCGACGCCCGAAAGCTCGTCGAGCTGACGCTCGAGGGTCGCCCCGAGGGCCGAGGCGATTGCCTCGGGGTCGTTGTGCGCCCCGCCCTGCGGCTCGGGAACGATCTCGTCGACCAGGCCCATCTCGACCAGGTCCGGCGATGTCAGGCGCAAGGCGTCGGCGGCCTCTTCCGCATGCTCGGGATCTCTCCACAGGATCGACGAGCACGATTCCGGCGAGATGACCGAGTAGGTGGAGTACTGGAGGATGTTCACCCGGTCGCCGACGCCGATCCCGAGGGCGCCGCCGCTGCCCCCTTCGCCGATGACCGTCACGATGATCGGCACCCGCAGCGTCGCCATCTCGCGCAGGTTCTTGGCGATCGCCTCCGCTACACCACGCGCCTCGGCGTCGGACCCCGGGTACGCCCCGGGCGTATCGACGAAGGTGAAAACCGGTCGACCGAACTTCTCGGCCAGCTTCATCACCCGCAGCGCTTTGCGGTACCCCTCCGGGTGGGGCATGCCGAAGTTCCGATGCAGCTTGGCCTTCGTCGTGCGGCCCTTCTGCTGGCCGACCACGCAGATCGGTCGGCCGTTGAACTCGGCGAACCCGGCGACGATGGCCGGGTCGTCACCGAACTGACGGTCACCGTGCAACTCCATGAAGCCGTTGAACAGCCGGTCGACGTAGTCGAGCGTGTACGGCCTCTGCGGGTGACGCGCCACCAGGGTGATCTGCCAGCGCGACAGGTTGTCGTAGATCTCCCTTCGTGTCGTGTCGAGGCGCTCTTCGAGGTCGGCGAGCTTCGCATCGCGCTCGGCCGACGCCGGATACAGCCCGAGCTCGTGGATCTCCTTCTCGAGATCCGCGATCGGCTTCTCGAAATCTTCCGCTTTGCGGTCCATGTGCGCGGAGGGGCTCGTAAACGGCGCAGAAGGGGTCAGCAGCCCGTGGTGAAAGTGTGGTGGGTCTGGCGAAGGGTAGCACGCTCCCTTGCGGCGCAGCCTCCCTCCCGGCACGATCTAGCGGAGCGTGGGGACGCCCTCGATGGCGGTCTCCCGCCGACGGCGACAGCCGTCGACGCTCGTGTCGTTGCCCTTGGACGGAGAGGCTCTCTGATCATGCGCGGCCGCGCCGTCGTAGTGTCCGTGGCACTCGTAGCACCGGCATTGCTGGTGGCGGGCGGGGTGCGAGAGGCACGGTCCGGCGAGCACCCTCTCCTGCCGGCCGATCGATGGCCGGCGGCAGCTGATGCGGCCGAGGGCGAATCCGCGGCTCAGATCGGCCGGCGGATGGCCGAGCCGCAGAAGATCGATCTCAGAATCAACATTCGTCCGTCTCTCCCGACGGCGTTGATCGAGGCCGACCTGACGTTTCGCGTCCTGGAAAGCACCGACTCGATCCTCTGGTTCCTCCGACCGGACATGAACCTCGATGCGGTCGAGGATGCGGACGGACTGCCGCTCACGTATCGCCGGCGCCGTACGGCCGTGCGGGTGTCGGCTCCTTCGCTCGACGAAGGGGCGGTGATCACCTGGACGTTCCGCTACCGGGCCCGGTTCAACCAATCGCTCGAGGAGGGCGGGCAGCTCCTGCTGACGCGACCGTGGTATCCGCACATGCGCGTCACGCCCGACCCGGCGGAGTTCCAACGCTACGTGCCCATGCCGATGAGCATGACGGCGACACTCCCGCAGCCTTGGGTCCTGGTCTCGTCGGGAACCAATCGGGTCGAGGACGCCGGCGATCGGAATCGCACTTACACCTGGAGCGACTCCATCCCGAACACCGAGATCCCGCTGGTCATCGGCCGGTTCGCGGAGGAGGACAAGCTGGACAGAGTGGGCGTCGTGCGCGGTTTTTTCGACCCACAGCGCAGGTCTCTGCTGGATCCGTACGTCGAGTACATGCGCGACGCGGCGACTTTCTTCAGCGAGCGGATCGGCCCGATCTCGCGGCGCAGCTGGAATCTCGTTGCCGTCGACCTACCGGAGAACATCAGCGGCCTGACCGTCCCCGGCGTGACCTTCTTGGATAGCGGCTACGTGGACGTCAACGCCGCCTTTCCGTACCGCGTCCTGGCCCACGAGATCGCCCACCTGTGGTGGAACCACTACATCGAGATCCCCCGCGCCCGCGACGCCTGGTTGCGCGAGGGGCTGCCTACCTACAGCTCCCTGCTCTTCCTGGAGAACACCTACGGCAACCAGATGATGCGGCTCGAGCTCGATCGCTCGCGGCGCGTCGCACTGTCGGTGGAGTCCGACGAGCCGCTCGATTTGGGCTTCGAGATGGCGACACCGGAGGCCGTCTACGCGTTCAACTACCACAAGGCCGCGGTCGTGCTGCACATGCTGCGCGAGGTCATGGGACTGGATGGAGTCTCCCGCCTGTGGCGGCGGCTGCACGAGCTCGGGACCGACGTTACGACGGATGTGTTCATCGAGCAGGCCGAGCTCGAGTACGGCGACGACCTCTCCTGGTTCTTCGACGCCTGGCTGCGCAGCGGCGACGTCCCGAGCTTCGCTATCCGCTACGAGGTGCGGACATCCAGCGAGCGTGCCTCGCGCTATGAGCTTCACGGGACCATCGAGCAGACCGGCGCGGCCGTACGCATGCCGGTGATCCTCCGCATCCCGCTCGAGGCCGCGCCTCCTCTCGAGCGCACCGTCTGGATCGAGCCCGGCGTCACCGAGTTCAGCGTGGTGCTGCCCTCGCCGCCGACCGACCTGCAGTTCGACCCGCGCGGCGACCTACTCTACCGGGAGGTCAGTATCGAGAGGATCGCGCCGGCGGCACGATAGCCGGACGAGATCTCGACACTTGCGCCGTGGGCCGGCACCGCGAGTCAGCGACCGACAGACGGAAAGAAGAACCCGCGCGCACCGCGGACGACCGATCGCAGCGGACTCGTCAGCCGCTGCAGCAGCGACGCCTTCGCGTCCGAGCGCCCGCCTCCTTGGCGGACGAACTCGACCGCGGTTGCCGCGAAGCGATCACTGAGCTGGTCGAAGATGGAAACAAAGCGCTGACGCGGGCCCTCGTCCAAGCGGCGGAAATCGTCGCCGGCGTAGACATCCTGGCGCCACGCCGTCCAGAAGCCCTGGATCCATTCGACCCGCGCCTCGTCCGGGATGTCCTCGCCTGCGCTCGCCTCGAGCGCGGAGAGCCACACGCCCACTGTCTCGCGCGCCTGGGTCGCATAGTTGCCGGCCAAAGCCTGCGCGCGGTCCTCGTCGCTGTCCAGCAACAGACCGATGGCCGGAAAGTTCTCCCTCCACGTCCCGTGCCGGTCCGCGACGCGTCGGCGACTGCGCTCGAACTCCCCCGCCGCCTCGTCCTCGAGCAGCGATTCCGCGATAAAACGATCGGCAGCTCCCATGGATCGATCCTACCGCGGTCGTCGGCGTGAGGACGCCTTCGGGACGGGCCGGAGATCGGTCCCCGATCGGGCCGCGCCGGCCGGAATCGGCGCACACGTCGCGGTGGCGAACGGCCGGGCGGCCGGTCGCCGCAACCCCCGACGCCCGGTTGGGCCTATACTCCGTCCATGCGAGCGTCCGTGCTGAAACGAATGGCTCTGTTCGTCGCGGGGGCGATCGCCCTCGGGTACCTGGTGCAGCGCGCCGGTGCCGGCTCGGTCGCCGAGTACCTCGACAACATCGGCATCGCCGTTGTCGTACCGGCCGCGCTGGTCGGCGTCCAGCATTGCCTTCGTGCCTTCGCCTGGAGCTTCGCCATCCGGGCGATGGACCAGCCGGCCCGTTACCTCGACCTCCTGCGTACCCGCCTGAGCGCCGAAGCCATGGGCTACCTGTCGTTCACCGGCGCCATCGGATCGCAGACCGGCAAGGTCCTGCTGCTACGCAAGGGGATCCCGGCACGCTCGGGAGCGGCGACGGTCGCGGTGGATGCCGCGGCCTCGGCGATCGCCGGCGTCCTCTTCGTCGGCATCGCCCTGCTCGCCTGTCAGGTGGGGCTGGGATTGCCCGCGTGGGCGGCCGCGATCGGCGGTGCGCTGGTGGGTGCGGGCGCCGGCGGCTGGCTGATGGCGGCGATCTGGGCCGGCCAGCGACAGCACCACGCCGTCATGCCGCCCATGGACGACAGCCCACCCTCCAAGAGCGCTGCGGCCCGCGATTCGATGCGCCTCATGCGCATGGGGTTGGTCCGCCTCCACGGCCTCCCCTTCGCCCTGATGATCGTCATCCATCTCGCCGGGCATGTCGCCCTGACGGGGGCGACCTGGTCGATCCTGTCGATCCTGGAAATCAGTGACAGCAGTCTGGTCGGCCTCTGGTTCGAGGCGGGGGCGAAGCTCGGCAACACCCTCGGCGTCGTGGTCCCGGCCCGCCTCGGTGTGTTCGAGGCCGGCGTCGCGGCTTCCGCCGAGCTCCTGGACCTGGATCCGGCCGCCGGTATCGCCGTCGGACTGGTCCGTCGCCTCATCGACATGCTCTACGTCGGCATCGGGCTCTCGCTTGCGACCCTGTGGCCGATGGAGCTCGGACGTCGGGGAGAGGCGCAGCAGAGCTGACCCGCTTCAGCCCCGCAGCAGGAAGCGCTGGATCTTGCCCGTGGGGGTCTTGGGAAGCCCGTCAACCCACTCGACCCGAGCCGGAACCATGTAGCCGGAGAGCCGTGCGGCGGCGTATCGGCACAGCTCGTCGGCAAGGTCCTGGCCGGTATCCCCGGCGGCCACGACGTGGGCAACACCGCAGGCGAGCCCGCCGCTGTCCGTGGCCGCAACGACGGCTACCTCGTGTACCTTTTCGTGCTCGAGCAGGACACTCTCGACGACGGTCGGGCTGACCCATTGTCCATGAACCTTGAACATGTCGTCGGCCCGGCCCATGTACCAGAAGTAGCCCTCCGCGTCCCGACGGTACTTGTCGCCGGTGACGAACCAATCACCGCGCACAGCGGCCTTCGTCTCGGCGTGCCGGTTCCAGTAGCCGGCGCAGGCGGAGTCACCCCGTACCCACAGATCGCCGACCGCGTCACAAGCGGCGTCCTCGCCCGTTTCGCTCACCACCCGGGCGTCGTATCCCGGAATCGGCTTGCCCGAGCAACCCGGCCGGATATCGTCGGGGCGATTGGCAACGAAGATGTGCAGCAGCTCCGTGGAACCGATGCCGTCGAGGAGCGGCACGCCGGTTCGATCGATCCAGCGCTCGCACAGGGAGGCCGGCAGCGCCTCGCCGGCGGAGATGCACGCCTTCAGGCTGGCGAGCGAACCCTCCTGCACGCGGGCTTCGAACGACGGGTCGGCCATCATCGCGTTGTAGAACGAGGGAACGCCGTAGAAGTGGGTCACGCCGTACCGGCTGACGGCATCCAACATGTTGTGCGGCGTGGGCTTGTCGGGAACCAGCACGGCGCTGCCGCCGCTCCACATCGGGCAATGCAAGCTGTTGCCCAGGCCGTAGGCGAAATACAGCTTCGAGGCGGAAAGGTGGACGTCGCCGGGACCCATCTTCAGCGTACCGAGCCCCCAACACTCGGCCGAGACCCAGATGTCGTGATGCAGGTGGATGGCGCCTTTCGGCGCGCCGGTGCTCCCGGAGGTGTAGAGCCAGAACGCCGGCTCGTCGCAGTGGGTCGGCGCCGGCTCGACCGGCGGCGCATCGGCCAGCAGCGCCGACCCGTCCAGCGCATCGCCGCCGGAAGAGCCTGCCCCGTCGCGCTGCTCCTCCCCTCCGTCGCCATCGAACACGACGACGTGCCGGAGGAACGGCAGCTCGGTGGCGGCCTGCGCGACCGCAGCCGCAAGCCAAGGAGCGACGACCGCGACCACGGCGCGGCTGTCCTGCAGGTAGGTGGCATACCGATCGGCGGGCAGGTAGGGGTTGACCGGCACGGCGATGGCGCCTCTCCAAATCGCGCCGAGAAACGACGTCACGAACTCCGGCGTATCGGGCAGCGCCACCAGCACCCGCTGCTCCGGTGCGACGCCGAGCTCGGCCAGAACCGCCGCCCACCGGGCCGCGTCATCGCGCACTCGCGCGTACGTTCGATCCCCCGAGCGGCTACGAAAAGCGACGCGCTCGCCCCACCCGGCTTCGAGGGCGCCGTCGGCGAGCCGCGCGGCGATGTTCAAGGCCTCGGGATACGGTGGTGGTTCCTCCGGCTCCGGGCTCATCGACGCAGCCGCACGGAGCCCTGCCCGAGAAGCTCCTCGATCTCGGTCACGAGCTCCGGGCTCGGCGTCACCCAGAGGAAGCGATTCGGCGCCACGTGGGCGCGGAAGCCGTTGGGATGGGGTCGCTGCAACCGCAGGGAAACGGGAATCTCTCCGCGATGGCGCTCGAGCAGGTCGCGAAGCTGCTCCGGCACTTCGTCCGCCAGGCCCGTCAGCGTAACGGAGATGAGTACCTCTCGGGTCTTCGCGTTCGCTTTCTCCTTGAAGAACGAGTCCAGAGGCTGGATGTCGCTGGCGATCATGCGGGCCGCATCGTCGTCGTCTTCCGGCCTGCCGCTGATGATCACGGCCTCGTCTTCGACCAGCAACGAGTAGCAGGCGCGATAGGCATCGGGAAAGACGACCACCTCGGCATAGCCCTCGAGGTCCTCGACCTGAAGTACGGCCATGCGGTCGCCCTTGCGGGTCTTGAGATCGCGAATGCCGGCGATGATCGCGCCCAGGGCTACCTCGCGCGAGCCGCTCATGCCGGCGAGGTCGGCGGTCGTAGCGTTGGCGAACTCCGCCAGCTCCTTGCGGTGTCGCTCCAGCGGGTGGCCGGTGATGTAGAAGCCGAGAGACTCCTTCTCGGCTGCCAGAATCTCGCGCTCTTCCCAGGGGCGATAGCTCGCCGCCGGCATCGCCGGTGGCGGGGTCTCCGTTTGCACGGCGCCGCCTTCGAGGTCGGCAAACAGATTCGTCTGCCCCATCCGCCGGTCACGCTGCCTTCGCTGCCCGCTTTCCAACGCCCCTTCGAGCATCGCCATCAGGCAGGCCCGCGTGTCGCCCGGGTCCGGCTCGTCGGACCCCGCGGACGCCATCGAGTCGAACGCCCCTGCCTTGATCAAGCTCTCGATCGTGCGCCGGTTGATCCCCTTGCCGAGGTCGACCTCCTCGCAGAACTGGTACAGCGTCGAGAACGAGCCCAGCCGGTCGCGTGCGTCCAGAATGGCGAGGACAGCGCCCTCGCCGACGCCCTTGATCGCCGCCAGGCCGAATCGGATCGACTCGCCCGTGGCGGTGAAGCTCACGAAGCTCTCGTTGACGTCCGGAGGCAGAACCGGGATCGACATGTCGCGGCACTCCGAGATATACCGGACGACCTTGTCGGTGGTGTCCCGGTCCGAGGTCAACAGCGCCGCCATGAAGTGCACCGGGTAGTTCGCCTTCAAGTAGGCGGTCTGGTAGGCGAGCAACGCGTAGGCGGCGGAGTGCGCCTTGTTGAAGCCGTAACCGGCGAACTCCACGACCTGGTCCCAGATCTCCTTCGCCAGGTCCGCGGGCACCTCGCGCTTCTTGCAACCGCCGATGAACTTCTCTTCCATCGAAGCCATCACTTCGGGCTTCTTCTTCCCCATCGCCTTCCGCAAGACGTCGGCTTCCCCGAGGCTGAACCCGGCGAGCTCGGAGGCGATCTGCATGACCTGCTCCTGGTAGACGATGACGCCGTAGGTCTCCTGCTGAATCGCCTCGAGCTGCGGCAGCAGGTATTTCACCTGGGAGGGGTCGTGCTTGCGGCGGATGTACTCGTCGATCATCCCCGACCCGATCGGCCCCGGCCGGTACAACGCGTTCATCGCGATCAGGTCCTCGATCCGGCTGGGCCCGAGCTTGCGCAGCGCGTCGCGCATGCCGGAAGACTCGAACTGGAAGATCCCGGTCGTCGTACCCGCGGCGAAGATCTGAAAGGTCGCCGGGTCGTCGATCGGGATGTCGGCGCTGGTCATCTCGGAGCCGGTCTCGCGACGTATCGACTCCAGCGCGTCGTGCACGACGGTCAGAGTCTTCAGCCCGAGGAAGTCCATTTTCAGCAGGCCGATCGCCTCGACGTCGTTCATCGGGTACTGGGTGACGACGGCCTGCTCCTGATGCCCGCCGGACCCCGCCGGCGGTCGGTACAGCGGCACATAGTCGGTGAGCGGCTGGTCGGCGATGACGACCCCGGCGGCGTGGGTCGAGGCGTGCCGCACCTGCCCTTCGAGCTGCCGCGCGAGATCGACCAGCTCACTGACCCGGGCATCCTTTTCGATCAGCTCCTGTAGCGCCGGGACCGACTTCACCGCGCTGTCGAGGGTGGCGTCGAGCTCGTTCGGAATCAGCTTGGCAACCCGATCGACGTCTCCGAACGGCATGTCCATCACCCGGCCGACGTCGCGTATCGCCGCCTTCGCCGCCATGGTTCCGAACGTGATGATGTGGGCAACCCGGTCGCGCCCGTACTTTTCCGCGACGTAGTCGATCACCTCGCCGCGGCGGCGCATGCAGAAATCAATGTCGATATCCGGCAGGCTGATCCGCTCGGGGTTCAGAAAGCGCTCGAAAAACAGACCGTACTCGAGCGGATCGACGTCGGTGATGCCGAGGGCGTACGCCACCAGGCTGCCGGCGGCGCTACCGCGACCCGGGCCCACCGGAATGCCGGCCTCGCGGGCATAACGAATGAAGTCCCACACGATGAGGAAGTAGCCGGCGAACCCCATCGAGGCAATGATGCCGAGCTCCGTCTCCAGGCGCTCGTTGTAGGCATCCTCGGCAAACTTCCCCGACCAGCCGGCGCCACCGGCACCATTGGCCCCGGGACGCACCTGCCGCAGCGTCTCCAGCCGGCGCTCGAAGCCGTCGCGGACGACGTGCTCGAAGTAGTCGTTCAGCGTTTGCTCCGCCGGCACGGGGAACCGCGGCAGGTGGTTCTCCTCGAAGTTCAAGACCACGTTGCAGCGCTCGGCCACCCTCTCGGTGTTTGTCAGCGCCTCCGGGTGATCGGCGAAAACCTGCCACATCTCGTCCGACGTCTTGACGTAGAACTGGTCGTTCGGGAATTTCATCCGGCCGGGATCCGACATCCCCTTGCCGGTCTGGATGCACAGCAGCGCGTCGTGCGCCCGGGCGTCTTCCTGCGCCAGGTAGTGACAATCGTTGGTGGCGATCAGCGGTAGGTCGAGCTCGCGGGCCAGGCGGACGAGGCCCGGGTTGATCTGATGCTGCTCCGGAAGGCCCTGATCTTGAAGCTCGACGTAGACGTTGTCCTGGCCGAAGATATCGACCAGTCCACCCAGCGCTGCACGGGCCGCCTCGTAGTCCTCGCGCAGGAGGTGCTGCGGCACCTCGCCGGACAGGCACGAGCTGGTGGCAATGAGCCCCTCGGCGTGGGCGGCGAGCATCTCCTTGTCGATCCGCGGCTTGTAGTAGAAGCCCTCGAGGTAGCCAATCGACGACAGCCGCATGAGGTTCTGGTACCCCGTGCGATCCTTCGCCAGCAGCAGCTGATGGGTGCGCTCGCGCGCGGTACCGACGTTGCCCCGGTCGTTCCGCGAACCGGCCGTGAGGTACGCCTCCATGCCGATCAGGGGCTTCAGCCCGGCCTCTCGCGCCTGCCGATAAAACTGCACGGCGCCGAACATGTTTCCGTGATCGGTGATGGCCACCGCACGCATGCCCAGCTTGCAGCAGCGCGACACCAGGCGGTCGACGCGCGTCGCGCCGTCGAGGAGGGAAAAGTTCGTGTGGTTGTGCAGGTGGACGAACTGTTTCTGGTGGCTCATCGACACCGACTATAGCCGATCTCGCCCCGGCCGGCGGACCCACCCCGGGCGCGGCGCCACCGCCACACCCGAGCTGTCCCGGGCGCCATATTCGAGAGGACTCGGAACGCGCCGAGCCGCCTTCGTCCGCTGCGTCGACGGACACCTGCCGACCACCCGCCGGGCGACGAAACGGCCTCGATGGCCGGATCGGTTATGCTGAAAAGATGCGGAGCATCGATCCCGTCCTCGTCCGTCTCGGAGCTGTCGTCCTCGCCGCCGGCCTCGTCGCCGCGGCGTGCGTGACCCCGCCGCGCGCGGTGGGCCCGACGACGCTGGCGGGCCCCCTGCCGATGGCGCAGGAGGGATCCGTCGCCTCGGCCGCACGCGCACCCGGCGCCACCGACGGGCCCCTGGAGATTCTCGACCCGCGCTTCACCTGGACCCACGCGTCGACGACCGAGGCCACCTACGAGTGGGCCTGTCGGGTCGACAACCCGTCCGACGAGGGATTTCGCGTCACCATCGTCGTTCGACTGCTGGACGAAAACGGGCGTCAGCTCGCCGCGGCGAACCAATCGTTCCGTGTCGCCGGGAAATCGACGACACCGGTGCGCGGAGACGGCCTCGTCGAGGGGGAACAGGTGCCCGAGGTCGCCAGCTGGCGCATCGAGTACTGGGTCGAGACCAATCCGCGGGAGGCGGAGGCAGCCGACGACGTGCCGAGCCGCGACCTGCCGAGCCGCGACCTGCCGGGCCGCGACCTGCCGACGCCTGCCGCCTCTACATCAGGTTGACCGGGTCGACGTCGAGACGGAGGTCCCGCGGCAGCCAGCGCCGGGCCCGCAAGTCGGCGATTGTCTCTGCCAGAAGCCGCCGCATCGCACCGCGATCGTGGCCTCGCAACAGCAGCTGAATCCGGTGCAACCCGCGTAGCCTGCCCAGTGGCGGGGAGGCCGGACCGAGCACGTGGATCTCTGCGCCGGCGGAATCACGCAGCGCCGCCGCCAGACGGTCGGCCTCTTCCATCACGACGGGGGCGCTTTTGCCGCGACACAGACAAGCGATCAGCGCCGCGAACGGTGGGTAGGCGAAGCGCCGGCGAAACTCGATCTCGCGGCGATAGAAATCGGCGTAGTCATGCTTCACTGCGGCACGAATGGCGTAGTGATCGGGTTGGTAGGCCTGCAAGACCACCTCTCCGGCATCTTCTCCGCGCCCGGCCCTTCCCGCCATCTGCGTCAGCAGCTGAAAGGTCCGCTCGGCGGCGCGGAAGTCGGGCAATCCGAGGGCGTCATCCGCCCCGACCGCCCCGACCAGCGTCACGCCGGGAAAATCGTGCCCCTTGGCCAGCATCTGTGTGCCGACGAGCACGTCCAGGTCGCCGCGACCGAACGCCGAGAGGATCTCGGCGTGGGCGCCCTTCCGGCGGGTCTCGTCCGCGTCGAAGCGACGCACCCGGGCCCGCGGAAAACCCCGCCGCACGGCCTGCTCGAGCTGCTGTGTCCCGTGTCCGATCTCGTGCAGCTGTGGCGAGCCGCACACCGGGCAAGCGTCCGGTACCGCGTCCTGATGATCGCAATAGTGGCAGCGCAGGACCATCTCCGGCCGGTGCAGGGTGAGGCTGACGGAGCACTCCGGGCATGGCACCCGCTCGCCGCAGGAGCGACAAAGCACGGACGCGGCGAAGCCGCGCCGATTCAACAGCAGCAAGGCCTGGTCGCCGCGACCGAGGCAGTCGTCGATCGCCTGTTCGAGCCGCTCCGATACCAGGGTCCGGGCGGAGCGCTTGAACTCCTTCCGCATGTCGACGATCTCGACCCGCGGGAGCGGCCGGGCGGAAACCCGTTCCGGCATCGGCAGCACTTCGTGCACGCCGCGGGAGGCGGCGTAGAACGTCTCGACGGCCGGGGTGGCCGAGCCCATCACGACCGTCGCTCCCTCGAGAAGCCCCCGCCGGAGGGCGACCGACCGGCCGTGATACCGCGGAGTCTCGTCCTGCTTGTAGGCGCCGTCTTGCTCTTCGTCGACCACGATGAGGCCGACGTCCTCGAGCGGTGCGAACACGGCGGATCGAGGCCCGATGACGGCGCGGATTCGACCGCTACGGGCGCTCCACCAGTTCGACAGTCGTTCGCCGTCGGACAGACCCGAGTGCAGCACCGCCACTGCATCTCCGAGCACGGCGCGGGCGCGGTGTGCCAGCAACGGCGTCAGGCCGATCTCCGGGACCAACAAGAGCGCCGTGCGCCCCTGATCGACCACTCGCTTCGCCGCCCGCAGGTAGACCTCGGTCTTTCCACTTCCGGTGACGCCGTGCAGGAGCAAGCTCCGAAATCCCGGACCGGCGTCGCGAATACGCTCGAGGGCGGCCTCCTGGCTCGGCATCAGCGTGAATCGGCCGGCGCCGTCATCGTCGCCGTCCCAGGTGACACGGGCGTCGTCGGGCATCGATTCGCGGCGGGGCTCGATGATTCCCTTGACCGCCAACGCGTTCACCACGGACCTGCCACACGATGCCGCGCCGCACACGGCCTCGACGCTCATCGCTTCCTCCGCCTCCCACAGTACTTCCACGACGCGCCGCTGCGCCGGCGCCCGGGCCGTCCGGCTTCGGGCAACCTCGAGGCCGACGTGACGGGCCGGAACGACCATGCTTCGCCAGCGACCGCCGACGCCGCTGACCCACTCGTCCTCGACCGCCACCAAGCCGCCCGCGGCAAGGGCGTAGACCCGCCCACAGATCGGCCCGAGGGCGGCGCCACGGGTGAGCGCGCCGATCGTCAGCGAACCGTCTTTGGCCGCGACGAGACCCGCGAGAATCGCGCGAGCGGAATCGTCGATCGGCGGCGTCGCATCTCGGCCGGCGGGACCAGCCCCGGCGGACGTGCCGGTGTGCGACCGACCGCCGGATGACGCACCCTCCAACCTCTCCCGGCCGTCGGCGGTGATGGTGACCCGCCGGCGGGACACCCGGTCTATCCCGGACGGCAACGCCGTCCGCAGAGCCTCTCCCCACGTCGACATCGTCTGCTCGGATACCCAGTGTGTCAGCGCCAGCAGGACCGGTGAAACCAGCGGCGTCGGGTCCAGGCAATCGTCCAACGCCCGGATCTTCCCGGGCGCGAGCCCCTCGGGAGGCCGGTCCCGGGTGGCGACGACGACCCCCGGGATCGAGCGGCCGGAAAACGTCACCGCTACACGGGAGCCGGGCAGTACGAGGCCGGTGGCGTACTCCGGGACCCGGTAGGTGAACGGACCATCGGCGGGCACCGGCACCGCGACCTCCGCGTAGGTGTCGCGTCGAGAGCTCTCGAACAGGTCGCCCGTTCGCACCGTCAGGCTTTGCCGTCGTCAGAGGACTCGTACCACGGCGGCATTCGCTCCCCCTCGAGCATCTCGTCCACGGTCCGCCGGGCGGTGATCACGGCCCACCGGTCGCCATCGACCCACACCTGTGCCGGGCGCGGGTGGGCATTGTATTCGGAGGCCATCACGTAGCCGTACGCTCCCGCGTCGCGGACGGCGAGCAGCGAGCCGGCCTCGACGCCGGTGAGATCGACATCGCGCGCCAGCACGTCACCGGACTCACACAGCGGCCCGACGACATCCCAGCGGGCCGTCCGGTCGTCCGACGCACCTACCACGATGACCTCGTGGGCCGCCCCGTATAGGGCCGGCCGCAGCAGCGCGTTCATGCCCGCATCGCAGACCAGCAAGCCGCGCCCGTCCCGCCGGCGCACCGAGCTGACCCTTGTCACGAGCCAGCCGGCGGGCCCGGCGATGATCCTGCCGGGCTCGGTGATCAGTCCGCCCTGCCATGACGACAGCACCTCGCCGATCCGGGCGGCGTACTCCCCCGGCGTGGGTACGCTCTCGCCGCTGTCGTAGGGAATGCCCAGGCCACCGCCGATGTCGATCCACCGCACCGGCTGGCCACTGCGGGTGAGCAGCTCCGCCCACTGCAACGCTTGCCCCGCGGCCTCGACCAGGGGCTCGAGATCGGTCACCTGCGAGCCGATGTGAACCGCCACGGCCCGGACCTCGAGGTGCCGCTCGAAGGCACCCGACGCCATGAGCCCCTCGATCTCGTCGGGCGCCAGGCCGAATTTCGTCTGCCGGGGCCCGGTGGTGATCGCCGGATGTGTCCGCGGGTCGAGATCGGGGTTGAGGCGAAGCCCGACCGCGACCGTGCGATCGGCGGCGGCGGCACTCTCGCTCAGCACCGGCACCTCCCCCGGCGCCTCGACGTTGATCAGGCCGACTCCCGCGGCGACGGCTTCACGGAGATCCTCGGCCCGCTTGCCGGGACCCGAGAACACGACCTCGGCAGGCGAGCCTCCGGCGGCGCGCACACGCTGCAGCTCGCCGCTCGAGACGACGTCGAAGCCCGAGCCCGCGGCGGCGAGATGGCGGAGCAACGTCAGCGCCCCGTTGGCCTTCACCGCAAAACAAGTTCGATGCCGGGCGCCGTCGAAGCCGACATCCGCGAACGCCCGCCGCCACTCGTGATATGCCGTAGACACCGCCGCGGCGCTGTAGCAGTAGAACGGTGTTCCGATGTCCTGAGCCAACGGCGCCAGATCGATCCCCTCGATGCGCACGCTTCAGGCGTCGTCCGCCGACGCGGCGAGGGTGTCCCGGACTTTCTTCATGTCCTCCCAGACCATTCCCTTGGCGCCGGGATTCCGCAACAAATACGCCGGGTGGTACGTGCACATCACCTTGACGCCGTTCCACTCGCGAAAGCTGCCCCGCAGGCGCGACAGTGGGGCGCTCAGATCCAGGACGGCGCCGACCGCGGAGCGCCCGAGCAGGACGATGATTTCCGGCCGGATGAGGTCTACCTGGCGCATGAGGAAATGCCGGCACGCGCCCACCTCGTCGGCTTGCGGGTCGCGATTGTTCGGCGGCCGGCACTTCACCGCGTTGGCGATGTAGACGTCTTCGCGCTCGTACCCCATCGCGGCGATGATCTTGTTCAGCAACTGCCCGGCGCGGCCGACGAACGGCTCTCCCTGCAAGTCTTCGTCTCGACCGGGCCCCTCACCGATGAACATCAGGCGAGCCGAAGGGCTACCGACGCCGAATACGACCTTCGTCCGCGTCTCGTGCAGCCGACAGGCGACGCACGCGAGGGCTTCCGCCTCGACGACGTCGAGGGACGGGTCGCCCGCCGCCGCCGATGACCCGCTTCTCCTCTCCCCCGCGGTGCTGGCAGCGCGATCCGTGTTTCCCGGGTCTCTCACGGGCTCGGCTACATCGCTGCCCGGCGCGGCCAGTGGTGCGTCCGCCGTGTCTCCTCCGCCCGTCGACAACCCCCACACGCCTTCCTCGCGCAGCCTGTCGAGGTGGGCTGCCGCCTGCTCCCTCACGTCGGGAGCGTCACGGTCGCGGGTCACCCGGCGCGACCGGGCTGTTCCGCCGCAAGGCCCTGTCGGAAGGCAACGACGGCCTCGAGGATGGCAACTGCGACCTCCGACTTCGATGCCGGACCGGCTGTCCGCCGGCCGCCGAGGCGATCCAGGATCACGACTTCGTTCGTGTCCGCGGCGAATCCGCTGCCGACGCGGCCCACCAGATTGCCGACGATGAGGTCGCAGCCTTTGCGCTCCATCTTGGCGCGCGCACGCGTTTCGAGGTCGTCCGTCTCGGCGGCGAAACCGACCACGGTGCGTTCGCCCGGTAGCTTCTGCAACTCCGCCAGAATGTCCGGCGTGCGTTCCATGCGAAGCGACAGTCCGTCCGCGTCGGACTTGGGCAACTTCTCGGCGGACGGATCGACGGGGCGAAAGTCACTCACCGCCGCGGCCATCACGACGATGTCGGTCGAAGGCGCGCGGTCTACCATTTCCGCCCGCATCGCATCGGCCTCGACGACGCGCACGACCTCGACGCCCGCGGGCGCCTCGATCTGCGTGGGCCCGCTGACGAGAACGACCTCGGCGCCGAGACGGCGAGCCGCCGCCGCAACGGCGTATCCCATCTTGCCGGTTGACGGATTGGTGAACACCCGCACCGGGTCGAAATGCTCCCGCGTCGGCCCCGCCGAGACGAGCACGCGACAGCCATCGAGCGCCGCTGCATCGCCCGCCGCCACGATCGACTCCATCACAGCCTCGACGATGACCGGCGGGTCGGCCAGGCGCCCCGGACCGAATCGACCCGACGCCAGCGGTCCCGTCGGGGGTTCGACGACGCGGGCTCCTCGCCGTCGCAGGGCCCCGACGTTTTCCTGCACTGCCGGGTGCAGCCACATCTGATCCTCCATCGCGGGGGCGACCACCAGCGCCCCGTCGAATGCCAGGTGCAGGGTCGAGGGGAAGTCGTCCGCGATGCCCAGCGCCATCTTCGCGATGAAGTCGGCGCTCGCCGGAGCGACGCAGAAAACGTCGGCTTCCTCCGCCCAGCGGACGTGCGCAATCCGCTCGGGCTCGGGATCGTCGAACGAGCTGGAAAGCACACGCCGACCGGTGAGCGCGGCGAAGGTCAGCGGGCTGACGAATCGCGCAGCGTTCGGCGTCATCGCCACCCGGACGTCGACACCCCGATCCCGCAGCCGGCGCACCACCTCGCACGCCTTGTAGGCGGCGATGCTGCCGGTGACGGCGAGAAGGACCCGGGGACCGGGCACGCGGCTACTCTTCCTCCTGCGCCACCTCTTCCTCGGCCTCGGCGGCGGCAATCTCGGCAGCGAGCTCTTCGTCGGTCGCCGTCGCCCACGGGATCAGGTCTTCCTTGACCTCGGCGCACGCCACGGTCGAATACTTGTGGGCCCGCAACTCGACCTTCGGTTTCGCTCCGCGCATGAGCTGTGAACACCGCTGCGCGGCAACTTCGACAAACAGATAGTAGCTGTTGTTGAGCATGTCTTCCCCGGTCGGTCAGCGAAAGGAGTCGAGAATCTCCTTCGCTGACCTTCTTCGTTGTGGCTGCTTGCACGGCTCGGCGACGAGGATAGCCTCCAACTCTCGAACCGCGCGATCGAAATCGTCGTTGATGACGACGTAATCGTACCGCACGAACTGCGCGATCTCTTCCGCTGCGACACCCAGACGACGGCGGAGGGTTTCGTCGTTCGCCGGGTCGGCGCCCTCCCGCCCGCCCAATCGTTGCTCCAGTACGCGCCGCGAGGGCGGCAGCACGAAAATCGTCACCGGGTTCGACAGGCACTCACGCACCGCCGCGGCCCCTTGGACGTCGATCACCATCAGCGGTACGCCCCCGGCCGCGAGTATGCGCTCGACCTCGCTCGCCGGCGTGCCGTAGTGGAAGCCGTGGACCAGGGCGCTCTCGAGAAAGCCGCCGGCGTCGCGCTCCCGGTCGAAGGTCTCCTGGTCGACGAATGTGTAGTCGACGCCGTCTACCTCACCGGAACGAGGCGATCGGGTCGTCCACGAGACCGTGCGGATGAGGTGTTCGACGCGCTGCAGGACGGCGTGAGCCAGCGTTGTCTTCCCCGCCCCCGAAGGCGCGGAGAGAACGAAGCAGGGGGGCGACGCCTCTTCACTCAACGTTCTGCACCTGCTCGCGCACGCGCTCCAGCTCGCTCTTCAGATCGACCACCAGCTCACCGATCTCGACCACTTTGGCTTTCGCCCCGATGGTGTTGATCTCGCGGTGCATCTCCTGCATGAGGAACTCCAGGGAACGCCCGACGGATCCCCCCGTTCCGAGCATGTCGACCGCCTTGTCGATGTGACTCCGCAGCCGCACCAGCTCTTCGGTGATGTCCGAACGATCGGCGTAGTAGGCGACTTCGTGGGCCAAACGGGTCGGATCGATCTCGCCGTTCGACCCCTCCAGCAGGGTCTCGATGCGAGCCGTAAGCAGATCCCGATATCGCTGTGGCAGGTCCTTTGTCGTGCCCTCGATTTCCGACACCGTGGCGGCGATCGCCTCGAAGCGGCTCGCCATGTCTTCGGCCAGATGCTCGCCCTCCGCCGCTCGCATCGCATCGAGGGCGTCGAGCGCGTCGAGCAGCGCCTGACGCACGAGCTCCCCGTCGCGCTCGGCGTCGACGTGCGGGGCGGTTTGACCACTGACGACGCCCGGCAGGCTGGTGATCGTTGCCAGATCGATGTCCGGGTCGATCCCCAGGTCACCGGCGAGGGCGGCGAGGGAGTTCCTGTAGCTGGCGGCGAGCTCCTCGTTGATCTGCACCGCGGGCAATCCACCGGGGCCTCGCAAGGTGGCCGAAAGGTCGACCTTGCCGCGCTCGACGCGCTCTCCGATGAGCTTGCGGGCCGCGCCTTCGAAGAAGGCCAGCTCGGCCGGAAGGTTCAGGCCGACGCGGCAGAATCGATGGTTGACGGAGCGCAATTCGAAGGAAATCCGCAGCCCCTCACTGTCCGCGACACCGCGCCCGTAGCCGCTCATGCTCCGAATCATCGCGCCATCTTAGCAGGCAGTGGTGAACGCGTGATGGCAGGCGGAGATCTTCAGCTCTCCGCCGACAGCCGACGGCAAGCACGCCCGGTGGTTTCACCGATGCGTCTTTCCAACTCGCTCCGCGCCGCTTCGCTCGCGGCTTCGTCGGCATCGCGCGGCACCCACAGCGGCTCGCCGTATTCGAAGACCCCGCGGCCGAAGGGCATCGGTACGATCATCCGGTCCCACGAGCGGGCCCGCAGACACGGGCGGCAGGCGAACGCGACCGGCAATAGCGGCCGCCCGGAGATCCGTGCCAGCCCGACCGCCCCCGGTTGAACCCTCCCGGCCGGCCCGCGCGGGCCGTCGGGGGTGATCGCCAGGTCTTTGCCTTCACGCGCCGCCCGCACCAAACCGCGCAACGCCGTCGCTCCTCCCCGCGTCGTCGAGCCGCGAACGGTCTCGGCGCCGAGCTTGGCGAACAGCCGCGCCGTCCACTCGCCGTCCTTCGAGCGGGAAACCGGGACGACGCTCGGCGGCCGGAGCTGTACCCACGGCATCATCGCCAGCTGCGAGTGCCAGAAGGCGTAGATAATCGGGCCACCGTCCGGCGGAAGAGCGTCCTCTTTCCCATGGAACGCCAGCCGCATCGTCATTCGGGTCGCACGCAGCCACGCGGCTCCCACATTCGGCAGGACGGCAAGGACCAGGCGATCGAACAAGCGCTCAGGACCTCACGAGCCCGGAGCGGCGTCGGCAAACTGCAACGAGTACAAGTCGCGATACGGACCCGGGCGGGCGACGAGCTCGTGATGGGTGCCGCTCTCGAGGATGCGCCCGCGGTCGAGGACGATGATCAAATCGGCACGCCGAACGGTGGTCAGGCGGTGGGCGATGATCAAGGTCGTGCGGCCCTCCATCAGGTTGGTCAAGGCATCCTGCACTTCGCGCTCGGAGCGCTCGTCCAGGTTGGACGTCGCCTCGTCGAGGATCAGGATCGGCGCGTTCTTCAACAATGCGCGGGCAATGGCGATCCGCTGCCGCTGCCCACCCGACAGCATCAGCCCACGCTCACCCAGGACCGTCTCGTATCCCTGCGGCAGGTCGGCAATGAACTCGTGCGCCTCGGCGCTCCGCGCCGCCTGTTCGACAGCCTCGATGGGCACGGAGGGACGGCCGTAGGCGATGTTGTTGCGCACGGTGTCGTTGAACAGGATCGTCTCTTGCGTGACGATCCCGATCTGGCTGCGCAGCTCGGTGATCCGGATGCGGCGCAGGTCGACGCCGTCGACCGTGACGTTCCCCGAGGTGGGGTCGTAGAAGCGCGGTATCAGGTTGGCGATCGTGCTCTTCCCCGCCCCCGAGCGCCCGACCAGCGCCACGGCACGCCCGGCCGGCAGTTCGAAGCTGACGTCGTGCAGCACGTCCTTGAGCTCGTCGTCGGCGTCGCGATAAGCAAAGCGCACGCCGTCGAAAGAGATCCCTTGCACGATCGCCGGCATGGGAACCAGCTGCTTGTCGGGCGTTCCGTTGGGCGCCCCGTTGCCGGTCGCCGGTGAGACCGCCAGGATGCCGCCGGCAGCCTCGTAACCGGTGTCGGCGTGTCCCTCCTCGACCGGCGCGTCGAGAATCTCGAAGATCCGATCGGCGGCCGCCGCAGCGGTTTGCACCCGTGCGTTGGCGGCGCCCAGACGACGTATCGGCGTATAACTGGCGAACGCCGCCGCCAGGAAGGTAAAGAACTGGCCGGCGCTGAACGCATCCTGGCGAATCTGCAGGGCGCCGTAGACGAGCACGGCGGCGCCGCCGGTGGCGGCGATGAGCTCCATCAACGGGGAGCTGATACTGCCGATGCGCAGCGCACGGGTCGAGTGGCGATAGAGGCGCTCGGCGGCACGACGGAACTTCTCCCCCTCGAAGCTCTCCATGCCGAACGCCTTGACGATACGGATCCCGGTCAGCGTCTCCTGCAACAGCGTCGAGACGTCTCCGAGTCCCTCTTGTGTGTCCCGGCTGGCTCCGCGCATCCGGCGCCCCAGCCGGGTGATGACGCTCACCAGCGCCGGGGCCACCACGAGCACCGCAAGAGACAGCCGCCAATCGGTCCAGAACATCAGGCCGACCAGGCCGACCACCGTGAAACCGTCGCGAAGCAGGTCGACGAGAACCCGGGACAGGACCTCCTGCACGGCGAGCACATCCGCCGTCACCCGCGACATCAGGCCGCCGGTTGAGTGTCGGGTGTGGAAATCGAGCGGCAGCAGCTCCAGGTGGCGGAACAAATCCATGCGCAGATCGCGGACGATGGCGAACCCTACGGCGCCCATCAGATAGCTGGAGAGAAACCGCGCGATCCCCAGGACGGCGTACAGAACCACCAGCGCGCCCGCCATCCCCTGTAGGTACTCGGTCGTGACGTCGCGCTGCAGGGCGTTGTCGATGATCGGCTCGAGCATCGAGATGATCATCACCGTCGCGGCCCCGACGGCGCCCATCGCCGCGACCGCCGCGATCATCCGCGGAACGTAGGGACGCAGATACCGGCGCAGGCGGTAGAGATTGCTCATGGCTCCTTCTCGCCCCCGACCGTGGCCGGCTCCGTCGACGGCAGACAGCCCGCTGTCTCGAGCACGGCCCGCGCCGCACGCGCGCTGGCCCCCGGCTCGCCCAAACGTCGACGAACCTCGGCAAGGGCTGCCAGCACCGCGCGCCGTTGCGCTTCTTGGTTGAGCAAGGTTGTCAGCTCTTCCGCAATGCGGGGGCCGGTGACCTCCCCCTGCACCAGCTCCGGTACAGCGCGCCGGCCGGCGATCAGGTTGACGAGCGCGATGTCGCGCACGTGAACCATGGATTTGGCGAGATTATAGGTAAGCCACGAAGTCCTGTAAACGACCACCATCGGGGTGTTCGCCAGGGCGGTCTCGAGGGTCGCCGTGCCCGAACACACCGCCGCGACGGTGGCGTGCTCGAGGGTGGCGTAGTGGTCGTCGGCGACCAGGCAGGTGTACTCGCGCAGGCCCGGAAACCGTGCCAACGCCTCCTCGTAGAGCCCGACCTCGAGGGAGGGCGAGAGGGGAACCAGGAATCGCGGATGCCCCACCCGCTCGACCACGGATTCCGCCGCTTCCAGCATCGGCGGCAGGAGTTGTTCGACCTCCGAGCGGCGGCTGCCCGGCAGGAGAGCCACCCACGTCGCCTTCGGCGGCAATCCGTGGCGGTCGGCGAAGGCGGCGCGGTCATCGCCGAACCGGACGACGTCCAGGAGCGGGTGGCCGACGAAGTCGACCTGCAGCCCGGTGCCGTCGTACAGGTCCTTCTCGAACGGAAGGATGACCAGCATCCGGTCGACCAGGCGGGCGATCTTGCCGACGCGCCCCGACCGCCAAGCCCAAACCTGCGGGCTGATGTAGTAGACGATCGGAACGTCCGGCATGCTCTTCCGGATCCGCCGCGCCAGCGTCAAGTTGAAGTCCGGATAGTCGATCAAAACGACCGCGTCGACCCCCCGTTCGGCAACCGCCTCCGTCAGGGAGCGGAGCGCCGTGCGCACGTCGCCCAGGTGCCGGGCCACCTCGGTGAAACCGACGACGGCGAGACTCTTCATGTGGTGGAGCAACTCGACTCCGGCCGCCGCCATGCGGTCACCGCCGACCCCGAACATCTGGAGATCGCCGCGAAGCTGTCGCATCGCCGCCGCCAGGCTGGCACCGTGGAGGTCGCCGGATGCTTCTCCCGCCACCAGCATGATGCGCGCCTGCGGTGCGCCGCTCTTTTGTTGGTCTGTCGGAATGTCCGGCATCGCGGCGATTCTACCCCGCCGTCGTGGCGCACAGACCGGCGCCCGCGCCGTGATAGTATTCAGCCGATTCGCCCGCCCAATTGGTGTCCCCCATCGAGCCCGCAAGGGCCTTTTTTATCGGGGTTTTCATGGCTGTCCGCGGGTGCCCCGCGCGATGAACATCGTCTTCGACTTTCGCCCTGCATTGAGTCGCGCCACCGGGGTCGGGACCTACGTTCGGAACCTGGTCGCGGCGCTCGGCGGATCGTTTCCCGACGACAGCTACACCGTGTTCTCGGCCTCCTGGCGAGACCGCCTGGACCCTTCTCTCGTGCCGGAATCGGTGCGAGTGGCGGACTGGAAGATCCCCGTGCGGGCGCTGGACTGGAGCTGGCACCGCTGGCGACTCCCGGCGGTGGAGCGCTTCGTCGGACCGGTGGACATCGCCCACTCGCCGTCGCCCATGCTCCTTCCGGCGCGTGCCGCCCGGACCGTCATCACGGTCCACGATTGCCACTTTCTGCGGCACCCGGAGGACGTCTTCGGCCCGGTCCTCCGCGACTACGTTCCTCTCGCCCGGCGCGCCGCCGCGGAAGCCGATGCGGTGGTGGTCAACTCCGAAACGACCGCCGCCGAGGTCGAGGATTCGCTCCGCGTCCCGCGCGAGAAGATCACCGTCACCCACCTCGGCGTTTCCCCTTCGTTCTTCGAGCCCCCGGCGAGCGCCGACGCGAAACTGCTCGAGGATCTCGACCTCGATCGCCCCTTCCTGCTGTTTGTCGGTCGGCGCGAGAAGCGCAAGGACCTGGGCACGCTCCTGGCGGCGTTCGACTTGCTGCTCGACGCCGGCGAGGATCTGCTACTGCTACTGACCGGCCCGGACGCGCCGGGATGGGCCGAAACCTGGAACGGCGCCTCCGATCGCGTCCGTCGCCACACACGGCTCGCCGCCCACCAGTCCCCCGAAAGTCTCGTCGCTCTCTATCGGGCTTCTGCCCTCGTGGTCATGCCTTCGCGCTGGGAGGGCTTCGGGTTGACCGGGTTGGAGGCAATGGCGGCCGGTACTCCGGTCGTCGCCAGCAACGTCGGCGCCCTGCCGGAAATCTTGGGAGACGCCGCCGCGTTCGCCCCGGCCGGAGACGCTGCGGCGATGGCGGACGCGTGTCGCCACATCCTGAGCGACGACAGGCTCGCCGCCGCCCATCGCGAGCGCGGGCGGGCACGGGCAACCGCTTTCAGCTGGCGAGACACGGCGCGACGCACCCACGAGCTGTACCAGCGACTGGGGGAACAATGAGAATCGGTGTCGACGCTCGCGAGCTCACCGGGCAGCCGACCGGCGTCGGCAGGGTCCTCGGCGGGCTCCTGGCCGCCTGGCCTGAAGACGACGAAATCTTCTTGTACGCCCGTGAGCCGGTTCCTTGGCGTCTTCTAGGAGGGCGCCGCCGGGCGCGGATCGTGCCCGGCCCGAAGGGGATGCCGGGAGCGATCTGGGAGCAGGTGGTGTTGCCCCGACATCTGAGCCGAGACTCCGTTGGTGCCTTTTTCTCCCCCGCCTACGGCATGCCCCTGCGGGCGCCATGCGGCGTCGTCGTGGGCATGCATGATTGCGCTTGCGAGGCCACGCCGTGGGAGTTCGGATGGCGAGAGCGACGTCGGCGTCGGTGGATCGCCCGCCGCGCCAGCGCCCGGGCCCGCTTCCTGTTGACGGGGTCGCGCTTCGCGGCGGGCGAGATCGAGCGGTGGTACGGCGTCGCCGGCAAGCGGGTGGTCGTAGCCCCCTACGGACTCGACGACGCCTTTCGCAACGTCGAACCCGCCGACATCGAGCGGGCTCGCGAGCTCTACGACCTGACGGGACCCAACGTGCTGTTCGTCGGCGCGCCGCTGGGCAGGAGGAACCTATCGGGCTTGGCCCACACCATCGCCGATCTGCGCCGGACGCGGGCCGATCTCGGCTTCTGTTTCGTCGGGCCGCGACCGGCCGGACCGATCGCGCCGAACGCGGCCGAAGAGCCGCGCTGGCTCGGCTACGTTCCGGACTCCGATCTGGCCGCCGTCTACGCCGCCGCCACCGTCGTCGCCTATCCCTCTCGCTACGAAGGCTTCGGTTTCCCGGTTCTCGAGGCGCTCGCCTGCGGCACCCCCGTGGTGACCTCTCGGGCCGGCTCGTTGCCGGAGATCTTCGCCGATCGGGCGATCCTGGTCGACGACTCACCCGAGCAATGGAGGGAGGCGCTGGCCGCGCTTCTGGACGACCCCGGCGAGCGCGATCGCCGTGTCACGGCCTCGCAACCCTGGGCACAGAGCCGTAGCTGGGGCCCCGCGGCGAGGCTGTTGCGCCACCTGCTCCGTCACGCGGCGCGGACCAACCCGGCGGCGATCACATGAGCTCGGCCGAGTCCCGTCCGCCCGATGACGCCGCAGAGTGCGACGTCGTGGTGGTCAGCTACAAGCAACGCGAGAGGCTGCTGGCGTGCCTCGCCTCGATCGCCGCCGCCTCGCCCCGGGCCCGGCTCATCGTGGTCGACAACGATTCCGACGACGGCAGCGCTGCAGCGGCGGGCAAACAGTTTCCCGCAGCCGACGTCGTGGCGCTCGACCGGAACGTCGGCTTCGCCGCCGCGGTGAACAAAGGCGTCGCACGCGGGCACGCCCCTTTTGTCTTGTTGCTCAACAACGACGCCCGCCTTCGAGTGGGCGCCCTCGAGGCAATGGTGGCCGCTCTCGCCGAGGATGGCGTCGGGGCGGCCGGGCCGCGTCTGCTCGGCCCGGCCGGCGAGACGGAGCTTTCGGTCGGCCGCACGCTCAGCCCCTGGAACGAGGCCTACTTCCGCGCCCTGGAGGCTGCCTACCGGGACGGAACCGGGCCGGCAGCGGAGCGGATACGGCGCCGATACGACCGCTCGGGCGACGTGAGCTCGCTCACCGGTGCGTGTCTCCTGCTGCGTAGAGACGCCTTCGAGAAGGTTGGTGGATTCGATGAACGGTTCTTCCTCTACGCCGAGGACGTCGACCTCTGCCGCAGGCTGCGGCGGGCCGGCTTTCGCCTCCGCTACGTCGCCGAAGCGGTCGTCGAACATGACCGCGGCGCCAGCGGCGCGGTCGTTCCCGCGGTAACCGCGCTGCACTATCGGCGCAGCCAGATCGCTTACTACGACAAGCACTTCGGCGTGCTTGCGACCTGGTCGTTGCGCCTCTATCTTGCCTTGCGCTTCGCTACCAAGCGTTTGTTGGCGCGCAACGCGGCGGACCGGCAATTGGCCGGCGACCTGCTGGGCGTGACGCTTCGCTGGCCGGGTGAATGATGCGAGTTATCGTCGATGCGAGAAAGGCTGCCGACTACGGGATCGGTACCTACATTCGCCGGCTCGGCGCGGCATGCGCCCGGCTGGCGCCCGACGACGAGTTCGTCTTTCTCGGCAACGTCGGCCCGGAAGTGGAGAAACCGGTCGGCCCGATCGCGCCGGAGGGCGAGTTCCACAAACTGACCGGCGACAACATCTCCTGGGCCGCGAACGTCTCCGCCAACTACGGCCTCGCCGAGCTCGTCAGTGTTTCCTGGCAGACCCGCAAGTTGGAAGGCGACGTGTTCCACGCACCGCACTACGTTTATCCGATCATGCTCCCCTGCCCCGGCGTGGTAACGGTGCACGACTGTATCCACCTACGGTTTCCGGGCCAGCTTCCGAACCCCGCGGCCGCCCTCTACGCACGCTTCATGATCCGACGCGCCGTGCGCAGCGCCAATCGCGTCATCACCGTCTCGGAGGCGACGCGGGCCGACCTCGTGGAGCTGGTCAATGCAGACCCGGCGAAGATCGAGGTCATTCCGCACGGTTGCGACCCGTTCTTCCTCGCCGAGGTCGATGCCGAGGAGCTCGAAACCGTGCGCAGCCGGCACGGTTTGGAACGCCCCTTCCTGCTCAGCGTCACCAACATCAAGCCGCACAAGAACCTGAAGCGCCTTCTCGAGTCGTTCGCTCAGCTGGCCGGCGAATACACCGACCTCGACCTCGTGATCGCCGGCGGAAACCTCGAGGAGCACCCGAACCTGGAGAAGGTCTGCGCCGAGTGCAGCCTGGAGGGTCGCGTGCGCTCGCTCGGCTTCCTGCCCAAGAGCGACCTTCGAGCCCTGTACCATCTGGCCCGGATCTTCGTCTTCCCCTCGCTGTACGAGGGCTTCGGCCTGCCGCCGCTCGAGGCAATGGCCTGCGGGACCGCGGTCGTCGCTTCCCGCAGCTCGGCCATTCCCGAGGTTGTCGGCCATAGCGGCCTGCTGGTCAACCCGTTCCGCGTCGACTCGATCGCAGAAGCCATCCGTTCCCTGCTGGAGAACGACAGCTATCGTCGTGCCCTCGGGTCCCAAGGGCGCCGGCGAGCACGCGAGTTCGAGTGGGACGACGCCGCCCGCCGGGTACTCGATGTCTACCGTTCGGTGGTGACGCCGTGAGGGTCGCCCTGGTGCATGACTGGCTCACCGGTATGCGCGGCGGCGAGCGCGTCCTCGAAGGCCTGCTCGAGATGTTCCCGACCGCCGACATTCACACGCTGTTGTATGTCCCCGGATCTGTGAGCCCACTGATCGAGTCTCGTCCGATCCACACGTCCTTCGTGCAAGGTCTGCCGGCAGCGGCCAGCAAGTACCGCTGGTATCTGCCCGTCTTTCCGTGGGCGATCGAGCACCTCGACCTGGGCGGATACGACCTGGTGATCTCCAGCAGCCACTGCGCCGCGAAGGCGGTTCTGACCGATCCCGGAACGGTCCACCTGTGCTACTGCCACACACCCATGCGCTACGCCTGGGACCAGTTCGAGACGTACTTCAGCCCGGAACGAAACGGCCGACTGCGCTACGCCCTGATTCGCGCGGCGATGAGCTGGCTGCGACACTGGGACAGCGCCACGGCTTGTCGCGTCGACGCGTTTGCGGCGAACTCCGCCTGGGTCGCGAGCCGCATCGATCGTTACTACGGCCGTCCGGCCACGGTCGTACCGCCGCCGGTGGAAACCTCGACGTTCGTCCCGGGCGGGCCCGCCGACCCCGACGACTTCTACCTCGTCGTGTCCGCCCTTTCCCCCTACAAGCGAAACGAAGTGGTCATCGAGTCGTTCAACAAGATGGGACGACGGCTGGTCGTGGTCGGCACCGGGCCGGACGCCGAACGGCTCGCCGCCATCGCCGGGCCGACGGTCGAGCTGCGCGGCTGGGTGGACGAAGAGGAGCTCAAACGCCTCTATCAACGCACCCGCGGGCTGGTGCTCGCGGCGGTCGAGGACGCCGGCATCGTTCCGCTCGAGGCGATGGCCTGCGGCCGTCCGGCGCTCGTGCTGGCGCAAGGCGGGGCGGGCGAGGCGATCGAGGACGGCGTCACCGGAATCCTCATCGAAGAACCGACTCCCGAGGCCGTCTCGGCCGCCGTTGACAGGGCCGAAGCGACCGCATTCAATAGCTCGCAGATTCGAGATTCGGCCCTGCGGTACGCACCGGATCGCTTCTTGGGCCGCCTGTCGTCGTTCGTCACCGGAGCCCTTCCCGGCGCCCGCTTGCGCGGCCGGGCCGCCCGGCCGGACGTCGGCGACGGTCAACCAGCGGAGCACGCACGTTGATTCACCGGATGCGCCTGTATCAAACCGTGGCCGTGCTCGTCTCCGACCTGGGCATGACCACCGCGGCGTTTCTCACCGCCTACTGGTTGCGCTTCGAGTACGAGGTCCTGCCCGTCGCCCCGGGCGACATTCTGAGCTTCCCGGACTACCTCATGCTGTTGCCGGCGATCTTGCCCCTGTGGGCGCTGGTGTTCGCTGCGTTCGGCCTCTACCGGCTGCGACGAACGGCGGCTCGGGCGGAGCAATACGTGCAGGTCGTCATCGCCACGACGTTGGCGATGGCGCTGCTGGCCGCCGGAGCGTTTCTCACCCGGCCGACGGACTTCTCCCGTTTGACCTTCGGCATGTTCTACGCCCTCGACGTCGTCTTCATTCTCGTCGGCCGAGCCGCGATCAACGCCGCCCTCGACCGCGTCCGCCGCTCCGGAAGGAACCTCAAACGGATTCTCATCGCCGGTACCGGCGATCTCTCCCACGCCGTCATCGACAGGATGCGCCTTCACCAGGAGCTCGGCTTTCGCATCACCGGGATGCTGGGCGACGACATCGACGCGTCCTACCGCGGCGTTCCCGTGGTCGGCCGGCTGGGCGACGCTCGCGAGTTCATCCGCCGGTTCGACGTCGACCAGATGTACATCGCCCTACCCCTGTCTGCATACGAAGACATCCTGAGGCTGCTCGACGAAGTGGGAAACGAGATCGTCGAGATCAAGGTCGTGCCGGACCTCCTCCAGCACATCACCCTGCGCGCCGCGGTCGAGGACCTCGACGGCGTTCCCATCGTCAATCTGTCGGCGACGCCGTTGCGCGGCATGGCGAGCCTCGTAAAACGTGGCATGGACGTCGCCGCCGCGCTCGCCGGGATCCTCTTGTTCGCACCGTTGTTCCCGCTGATCGCCGGGGCCGTATGGCTCACCTCCCGCGGCCCTATCCTCTACCGCCAGGAACGGATGGGACTCGACGGCCGCAGCTTCGAGCTTCTGAAGTTCCGCTCGATGGTGGTCGATGCCGAGAGCGGCACCGGCCCGGTGTGGACGCGCGAGCGTGACCCGAGGATCACGCCGGTGGGCCGGTTCATTCGCAAGTTCAGCCTCGACGAGCTACCGCAGTTCTTCAATGTCCTGCGTGGCGACATGAGCATGGTGGGGCCGCGACCGGAGCGCCCCCACTTCGTCCGGGAGTTCCGCGAGAACATCCCACGCTATATGCTTCGACACAGGGTGCGCGCGGGGATGACGGGGTGGGCTCAGGTCAACGGCTGGCGCGGTAACACTTCCCTCGAGCGCCGCATTCAATACGACCTCTACTACATCGAGAACTGGTCGCTGACCCTCGACCTAAAAATCCTCTGGATGACGGTGGCGAACGGACTCGGCCATGAGCACGCCTACTAGGTGCGTGCAGAATCCCGCCGCAGACGGCCGCAACAAAGGCCCGACGGCGCCTCGTATGGAGCGGCAATGAGCGAAAAACGCACGGTACTGATCACCGGCGGGGCGGGGTTCATCGGCTCGCATCTCGCCACCCGGCTGCTCGAGTCCGGGGATCGCGTCATCGTGATGGACAACCTGCTCACCGGCGATATCCGCAACATCAGTCCCTTCGTCGGGCAGGACTTTCTCTTCGTCGAGCACGACGTGACGCAGTACATCGTCGTGGACGAGCCGATCGACTGTGTGCTTCATTTCGCCTCGCCCGCATCACCGGCCGACTACCTGCAGCACCCGATCCACACCCTCAAGGTCGGCGCGCTGGGAACCCACAAGGCCCTCGGGCTGGCCATGCATCAAGGTGCCCGCTTCCTGCTGGCCTCGACCTCGGAGGTCTACGGCGATCCGCAGGTGAACCCGCAGGACGAGAGCTACTGGGGACACGTCAACCCCATCGGGCCGCGCGGCGTGTACGACGAGGCCAAGCGCTTCGCCGAGGCGATGACCATGGCCTACAACCGATCGCACGGCCTGGCGACCCGCATCGTCCGGATCTTCAACACCTACGGGCCGCGGATGCGGCTGAACGACGGCCGCGCCATCCCCAACTTCATCACCCAGGCCCTACGCGGCGAGCCGATCACGATCTACGGCGACGGCTCCCAGACGCGCTCGTTCACCTATGTCGACGACCTGGTGCGGGGCATTCTTGCGCTGCTCGACTCCAACGAGTCCGAGCCGGTGAACCTCGGCAACCCCGAGGAGGTGACGATCCGGGAGATGGCGGAAGCCGTTCTCGAGCTGACCGGATCCGACAGCAAGCTCATCGAGGAACCGCTGCCTGTTGACGACCCCAAGGTCCGCTGCCCCGACATCACGCGTGCCCGCGAGAAGCTCGGATGGGGGCCGAAGGTGACGTTGCGCGAGGGTCTTGTCCCGACGATCGAGTGGTTCCGCTCGCAGCTGGACGGAAACGACGCCGAGTAGGCTACCTGCTCAACGCGCCGGCCACGTCCTCGGCGCTCACCGGAATCCCGTAGCCGCCGGCTTGATCGGCCATCACCCCCATGCGCCTCGGAAGGGCGCAGTGAATGACGCCGTCGCGGACCTTCTTGTCGCGGAACGCGGCGGCCACGAGGTCGTCCGGCTCCAGGCCGTCGGGGACGCCGATCGGCAGGCCGGCGCGCTCGCACAAGGCGGCGATGCGCTCGGCAACGTCGATCGGGGTCTCGATCCTGGCCGCAGCCAGCCTCGCCTCGATCACCATGCCGATGGCGACCGCCTCTCCATGCCGCAGGCCGAAGCCCGCAACCGCCTCGATAGCGTGGCCGACGGTGTGGCCGAAGTTGAGGATCTGCCGGTATCCCGACTCCAGCTCGTCGGCCGCTACCACCTCCGCCTTGAGGTCGCAGGAGCGCGAGACGATGCGGCACAGGGCAGCCTCGTCGCCGGACATCGCGTCGTCCATCAGTCCGGATTCCAGCTCCTCGAACAGCACCGCGTCGAGAATCACGCCGTACTTGATGACCTCGGCCATGCCGGCCGCAATCTCGGCCGCGGGAAGCGTAGCCAACGACTCGACGTCGACGAGCACCCGGCGGGGCTGCAGGAACGCCCCCACCAGGTTCTTCCCCGCCGGTGTGTCGACGCCGGTCTTGCCCCCAACGCTGCTATCGACCATCGCCAGGAGCGTGGTCGGAACCTGCACGTAGGGAACGCCGCGGTAAAGCGTCGCGGCGACGAAGCCGGCGACGTCACCGACGACGCCACCGCCCACCGCGATCACCCAAGAGTCGCGCCCGTGGCCGAGCTCGATCAAGCGGTCCTGCAGCTCACCGACGGTCGCCCTGGTCTTGTTCTCTTCGCCGGCCGGAAACGCGACGCAGTCCGCGTTCGCGCCGTGCGCTCGCAGCGCTTCCGCGAGAGGTGCTCCGTACAGCTCCTCCACCGTCGAGTCGGTGATCACCGCCCAGCGTGGCGGCTGCCGCCATCGAACGAGGTCGTCCGCGACGCCGTCGGCCAGCTCGATACCGATGACCACCTCGTATTGCCGCGCCGGTCCCCCGGGGACGCTCACGTCAACGAACTGCATGCGCCACATCCTCGAGCTCGAGCCGGCCGACGGCCAGTCCCAGCGTCGCCTCGACCAGTGTCTGGTTCCCGTCGATCGCCACGACCGGGGAATCCTCGACGGCCATCGCCAGGGGTACTTCCGTACATCCCAGGATCAGGCAATCGGCCCCCTGGGCGCCGAGCTCTGCGGCAACGGCGACCAATCCCGAATCGGGCCCCGCCGCGTCCTCGGGGCCCACCGCGCCCATGGACGGACCGGCCCCCGCCTTTACGCCCCTAATGGCCGCCATGACGTGCTCTTGTTGTTCCGCGGTCGGATAGAGCGGCTCGAGCCCGTCGTCGCGCAGCGGTTCCTCGTACAAGCCTGCGTTGACCGTGCCGCTCGCGGCCAGAATCCCGACCCGACGCGCCCGCGGCATCACTTCGGCCACGGCGTGGCTCGCCAGACGGATCATGTCCAGAACCGGAATGGCGACGCCCTCTCTGATAGCAGCCAGGAACGCGTGCGCGGAGTTGCAAGGGATGGCGATGAAATCGGCTCCCGCCGCCTCCAGCAGGCTCGCTGCGGCAACCAGCTCCGGCGTCGGATCGGCGCCCTCACCCAACAGGAACGCCGTCCGGTCGGGCACCTGCGTGGCGCTGTAGAGGATGCACGGCGGATGATCTTGATCGCGCAGCGCACCGTGGGCGGCGACGATGCGGGCGTAGAAATCGGCGGCCGCGGCCGGCCCCATGCCGCCGAGCACGCCGATGGTTCGCACGCGCCGCTCAGCCCGTCCCGGCCGTTGCCGGCTCGCGCTCCTCGGCGGTCTCGGGCTCCCAACGCAAGATCGGCTTGCGTGCGGCTCGCGCCTCGTCGAGCCGCGACACGAACGTGCTGTGGGGAGCCGCGCGAACACGCTCGGGATCCGTCTCGGCCTCGTCGGCGATGGCGACCATCGCTTCGACGAAGGCGTCGAGATCTTCCCGACTGACGCTCTCGGTCGGCTCGACCATCAGCGCACCGGGGACGACGAGCGGAAAATAGACCGTCGGCGGGTGGTACCCGTAGTCCATCAGGCGCTTGCAAACGTCCATTGCGCTGACTTCGTGCTCTTTCTGACGCTTGTCGGAAAAGATCACCTCGTGCATGCAGAGACGATCCTGGGGCAAATGGTACCGACCCTTCAAGCGAGCCTGCACGTAGTTGGCGTTGAGCACGGCGTCTTCCGCGACCTGGCTCAGGCCGATGGCGCCGAGGGCACGAATGTAGGTGTAGGCGCGAACCATGATGCCGAAGTTCCCGTTGAACGCCTGTACCTTGCCGATGCTCCCGGGCCGATCCCAATCCAGATAGGCTTCGCCCGCCTCGCCGACCTCGACTGTCGGGCGCGGCAGGAACGGAACGAGGTGCTCCCGCACACCCACCGGGCCGCCGCCCGGGCCGCCGCCGCCGTGCGGCGTGGTGAACGTCTTGTGGAGGTTGATGTGAAACACATCGATGCCGATGTCGCCCGGTCGCGTCTTGCCGAGGATGGCGTTCAGATTGGCGCCGTCGCAATAGATCTGGGCGCCGCATCCGTGGACGATCTCGGCGATCTCCGCCATCTGATCCTCGAACAAACCGAGCGTATTCGGATTGGTCAGCATCAACGCCGCCGTCGTCTCGTCGGCTTCCGCCCGCAGGGCGTCGATGTCCGTTGTCCCGCGAGAATTGGACGGGATCTCCACCGGCTCGAAGCCGCAAAAGCTCGCGGTGGCGGGGTTCGTGCCATGCGCCGAGTCGGGAATCAGCACCTTGCGACGTTGCTCGTCACCGCGGGCGGTATGGTACGCGGCGATCATCATGACGCCCGTCAGCTCGCCCTGCGCCCCCGCGGCCGGCTGCAGTGTGACCCGGTCCATACCGGTGATCGCCGCCAGCGCAGCCTCCAGCCGCCGCATCAGCTCGAGCCCTCCCTGCATGACCGACGCCGGCATGTACGGGTGGGCGCCGGCGAAACCCGGAAGGCGAACAACCCTCTCGTTGACCTTGGGGTTGTACTTCATCGTGCACGAGCCGAGCGGAAACATGCCGGACTCGATGCCGAAGTTGTGCTGGGAGATACGGGTGAAGTGGCGAACGACGTCGACTTCGGAGACCTCCGGAAATCCCGGGATCTCGCCGCGCACCTCGTCCTCTCCCCAGGCCGCGGCAGGGTCTACGCGCGGCACGTCCAGCGCCGGAAGCGTGAAACCGACGCGCCCGGCGCCGCCACGCTCGAAGATCAATCCTTCCTGCTTCAGCTGCGCCTGGTCATCCCGCAGCTTGCCGCTTCCCGCGCCGCTCATGAGCACGCCTCCGTGATCACCGCGGTGAGCCGGTCGATGTCCCCGCGGGTATGGATCTCGGTAACACATACCAGCAGCTCGTCGTCCCGCTGCGAATCGAAATGCCCCAGCGCCACGCCCGGCACCACGCCGGCGGCGGCGCATGCTTCGACGACGGCGGCGGCCGGCCGCGGCAGGCGAACAACGAACTCATTGAACGTCGGACCGGTGTGGGCCGCCTCGACCCCGTCGACAGCCGTCAACGCGGCACGCGCGAATTCGGCTTTCGACAGGTTGTGCAGCGCCAGCTCGCGGATTCCGTGCCGGCCGAGCGTGCTCAGGTGGATGCACGTCGCCAGGGCGCAGAGCGCGGTATTGGTACAGATATTCGACGTCGCCTTGGCGCGACGGATGTGTTGCTCGCGGGTGGCCAGCGTCAACGCGAACCCACGACGCCCGTCGGCGTCGACGGTCTCGCCGGCGAGACGCCCGGGAAGATTGCGGACGTACTCCTTGCGGCTCGCCATGAAGCCGACCAGCGGGCCACCGTAGTTCTGCCCGTTCCCGAAGCTCTGCAGCTCACCCGCGACGATGTCGGCGCCGGCCTCGCCGGCCGGGACCGTCAGGGCCCATGCGACCGGCTCGGCGCCGGCGACAATGAACTTCGCCGGCGCATCCGCGGCCACCGCGCCGACGGCGCGCAGATCCTCGACAATGCCGAAGAAGTTCGGCTGTTGCACGACCACGGCGATCACGTCGTCGTCGATGACCGGCACCTCCGTGCGCCCGGAGGCGTCCACCGACACGGTCTCGAAGTCGATGTCGAGGTAGCGGGCGTATGTCTCGGTCACCTCGCGGTAGGCGGGATGCAGCCCCTCGGACACCATGACCCGGCCACCGCGCCGCATCAGGCGCCGCGCCATCAGGACCGCCTCCGCCACAGCGCTGGCGCCGTCGTACATCGAGGCGTTGCAAACGTCCATGCCGGTGAGCATGGCTACCAGCGTCTGGAACTCGAAAATCGCCGTGAGCGTTCCCTGGCTGATCTCCGCCTGATAGGGCGTGTACGTCGTCATGAACTCCTGCCGCTGCACCAGGGCATCGACATGGGTGGGGACGAAATGCGGATAGCAGCCGGCTCCGAGGAAGCTCAACATCCCGGAGGCGGGCCCGTTCGCGCCCGCCAGCTCACCGAGGTGGCGGATGAGCTCGGGCTCGGACAGCGCCGGCTCTACCGGCAGCTCGCCGCCGTAACGCAGGTCCTCGGGGATCGACTCGAAGAGCTCGTCGAGACTGCCAACGCCGACGACGTCGAGCATCTCGCTGCGGTCCTCGGGACCCAGCGGTTGGTACCGTCCGGGGCCGTGATGATCGTTGGTCGTGGTCATGATGCTCTACGGGTAAAGGGGGTGAGGGGTCGCCTGCGCTCGAGCGGTTTCGCGGCTCAATCGCCGGCGGATGCGTCCAGCAGGTCCTTGTACGCGGCTGCCGTCAACAACCCGTCCACTTCGGAGGGATTCGAGACCTTGATCCGGATCATCCAGGCGTCACCGTGAGGATCTTCGTTGACGAGCTCGGGTTGATCGACCAGAGCGTCGTGGACTTCGGTAACTTCTCCGGACAGCGGCGCGTACAGCTCGGACACGGCCTTGACAGATTCGATCGTTCCAAACGGCTGACCCACCGTAAGCTGCTCGCCGACCGCCGGTAGCTCCACGTAGACGACGTCCCCGAGCTCCGCCTGGGCATGATGGGTGATCCCGATCGTGCCGATGTCGGACTCGACGGAGATCCACTCGTGTTCAGCGGAGTACTTGTAGGCATCCGGGTATTCGGCCATCGTCGTTCCTCGATCCTTTTCTCGTCTAGGCGGGCTGGGGACGCCGGTAGAAGGGCGTCTTCACTACCCGTGCTTCCATTGTCCGTCCCCGAACGGCGACTTTCAGCGGCGTATCGACGGCGCTCATCTGTGAGGGAACGTAGCCGAAGCCGATACCGTTCTGCAGCGTCGGGCTGAAGCTTCCACTCGTCACCTCACCGATCGGGCCACCGTCCGCGTCACAAAGCTCGTAGCCGTGCCGCGGCACGCCCCTTTCCTGCAGCGAGAACCCGACCAGGTGTTGCTCGGTGCCGTCGGCTAGCTGGGCTTCCAGCACCGTCTTGCCGACGAAGTCGCCCTTCGCGGGCTTGATCAACCAGCGCAACCCCGCCTCGACCGGCGTTCGCGACTCGTCCATGTCGTTTCCGTACAGCAGCATCCCCGCTTCCAGCCGCAGGGTGTCGCGCGCTCCGAGTCCGATCGGCATGACACCGGCTCCCGCGCCGGCATCCAGAATTGCGTCCGCCAGCGCGGTGGAATGCTCCGGCGGCAGGTAGACCTCGAAGCCGTCCTCTCCGGTATACCCGGTGCGCGAGACCAGCACGCGGGTGCCGTCGAATTCCGAGAACGCCGACCGGTAGTAGCGGATCGCCGCCAGGTCCGCCGGCAGGACGGTCGACAGGATCTCTTCGGCCACCGGTCCCTGCAGCGCGAGCTGCGCCCATGCGGCGCTCTCGTCGGCCACCTCCACGGCGCCACCGAACGCCGTCGCTCTCTCCTCGATCCAGGCGACGTCCTTCGGCGTGGTCCCGGCGTTGACGACGAGGAGATAGTTGTCCGCCTCGAGTCGATATACGAGCAGGTCGTCGATGACGCCGCCCTCGTGATTGACCATCACGGTGTACTGCGCCTGACCGTCCTCCAGCGTCCCGGCGTCGTTGGTAATCAGGTGCTGGATGAAATCCAACGCATCCGCACCGCGAACCCGCACTTCCCCCATGTGGCTGACGTCGAACAGGCCGGCGCGTTGACGCACCGCCTCATGCTCGGCAAGGATGCCCTCGAACTGGATGGGCATGTCCCAGCCGCCGAAATCCACCATCTTGGCGCCGCGATCGCGATGCCACTCGTTCAGCGGTGTGCGCTTGAGGTCGCCGGACATCTTGCTCCTTCGGAGGTGCCGGGAAGGCGGCCGTCGAGGCCGAAAACGAGGAGAGAAACCCGGTCACCAAGCTACCATAGAGCGATGTTGATTCAACCCGGCCGCCAAGGCCGCGACGGGACCTCATCCGGCCCTTCTCCAGGCCCCGATTCCACCGTCCCACCACCACACCGACAGCCTCGCCGTCGCCCCGTACAACCGCAGCGCTGCCGCATCTCCGAACCGTGATCTCAGGTACAGGGTCCCCGAGCGGGCCTTCATCGCCGTCGTGCAACTGACGATCTTGCCTCCCCCGAAGGCCAGGCCATCGCGGTCGACAGCGCCTCCCATCAACGTCACCACTCCCGGTGGCCGACCTGCTTCGATGCCCGGGTGACGACGAGCGAGATCGACTTCCGCCTCGAGCGCCACGTCGATCCCGGCCAGGAAGTCCGCCTCCCCCACCCCGTCGCCGTCGCCATCGACGAGCGTCAACCAGCGTAGTTGCCCGGCGCCGGTCTCGAAGCGAAGCGCATGGGTCCGGCCCGAGGCCGTCGCCAACCCGCAAGCACGATGGAATTCCAGGGCGAGGTGTCGCAGCGCTCCCTCCAGATTCTGTTGCTGGCGCCAACGAACGAGTGAGGGCGCTCCGTAGAGGGTCACGGTGCCCAGCACGGCCAGCGTTACCAGGAGCTCGAGCAGGGACAGGCCGGGCGACGGGGTACCGGCCGCGCCCCCCGAGCGGCCACGTCGGCCGCTGCACCCGGGCACCCGGGCATACGGAACCAACGGGCCGCGCGGGGGACGCCGGCGACGATCCGTCCGCATCCTCACCGACTCCCCTCCGCGCGGCAGCCGCATCGACTCAGCCCTCCTTCTTGACCACCAGGTACGGCCGCATCTTGTCGAGCGAGGCCGTGCCGATCCCACGCACGTTCAGCAGGTCGTCGACCTTCTCGAACGGACCGTGCTCCTGGCGAAACTCGATGATCCGGCGGGCCAGGGCCTCGCCGATGCCGGGAATCTTCTGCAGGTCCTCGGCCGTCGCCTTATTGACGTCGATGGGTTCCTGCTGCTGCTCCTGGCCGGATGCGAGGGCCGCGGGCGGAGCCGACCAGATCGTGGCGGCCGGGGCCGGCCCGGTCGCCGCACGCCACCCTGCCCCGGGCTCATGGTCGAGCTCGAGCGCGACCGGATGGCCGGCGACCGCACCGGCGAACGCGAAGGCGACCAAAGTGCTCGTCGAGATAAACATCGTTTGCCTCCTCAAAAGGCGTACCCGTTGGGTGCGCCGGTTCGCGCCCCGCCGCCAGATTGGCGGGGCGTATTCCCCTACCTGACGCCTCTTGGAGACGGCCACGGACCCGTGTTTTCGGGCGATCCCTCGCGTTGACCGGTCTCGCAGCCCCGTGCTAGCTTGCTTTCTCGCACAGGCGGCGCTTCGGCAGGGTTCGATCGAACCGGCGGGCGCCTTTTTTTTCACCCTCGCTGCGACCGGCGAGCATGCTGTGGGATCCGGACCGATGGCCGACGAGGCGGAGTTGCACGAGAACGAGGAGCCCGGCGGGGACGTCGGCGAGATCACGCCCAAGTCCGAGGATTTTTCGCGCTGGTACATCGACGTCGTTCGCCGCGCGGAGCTCGCCGACTACACGCCGGTGCGCGGATGCATGGTGATCCGACCGTACGGCTACGGACTGTGGGAGAACACCCGTGATCTGCTCGACGCCCGGCTGAAGGCGACGGGGCATCAGAACGCCTACTTCCCGCTGTTCATCCCGGAGAGCCACCTGCAGCGAGAGGCCGAGCACGTCGAGGGATTCGCACCCGAGGTGGCCTGGGTGACCCAGGGCGGCTCCAACGAGCTGGAGGAACGGCTGGCCGTGCGTCCCACCTCCGAGGCGATCATCAACAGCCTCTACAGCAAGTGGGTCAAGTCGTGGCGCGACCTGCCGATCTTGATCAACCAGTGGGCCAACGTCGTCCGCTGGGAAAAGGTCACCCGATTCTTCCTGCGGACGACCGAGTTCCTCTGGCAAGAGGGGCACACCGTCCACGCCACCGAGGAAGAGGCCGAGGAGGAGACCCTCCGGATCCTGGAGATCTACCGTTCGCTGATCGAGGACGACCTCGCCGTTCCGGTGATCACCGGCCTGAAGAGCGAGGGCGAGAAGTTCGCGGGTGCGCTGCGCACCTACGCCCTCGAAGCCCTCATGGGTGACGGCAGGGCCCTGCAGGCGGGGACTTCGCACAACCTCGGGCAGAACTTCGCCAAGGCCTTCAACATTCGCTTCGAGGATCAGAACCAGGAGCTGCGGCACGCCTGGACGACGTCCTGGGGCGTGACCACACGGCTCATCGGCGCGCTCATCATGACTCACGGCGACGACAAGGGACTGCAGCTTCCGCCCCGCGTGGCCCCCGTCCAGGTCGTCATCGTGCCGATTCCCGGCAAGGGGTTCGAAGAAAACGTGCTGCCCGCCGCGCGTGCCCTGCGGGACAGGCTCGCCGACGCCGGCTACCGGGTCCACCTCGACGATCGCCAGGAGCATACTCCCGGGTGGAAGTACAACGAGTGGGAGCTCAGGGGCGTGCCGCTGCGCGCCGAGATCGGCCCGCGCGACGTCTCCAAGGAGCAAACCGTGCTGGTCCGCCGCGATACGCGGGAAAAGGCGTTCGTTTCCGTCGAGGAGGTCGCAGAGGAGGCCGGAAAGCTACTGGACAGCATCCAGAGCGGCTTGTTCGAGCGCGCCCGCACGTTCGTGCACGACAACACCCACGAGGTCTCCGACTACGAGGAGCTCAAGCGCATCATGGCCGGGCCGCGCGGCTTCGTCGTTGCACCGTGGTCGGGTGAGGAAGGCGAGGTCACCGCTCGGGTACAAGACGAAACCTCGGCGACAATCCGCTGCCTGCTCGCCGACCGCACGCCCGAGGGCGATTGCATCCTCACCGGCAAGCCGGCCAAGCACATGGCGGTGTTCGCCAAGGCCTACTGATCGGCATCCGGCGCGACGTGGCGTCCGATCGCGCTGATCACGGCTTCGACGACTGCCTCCGGCTCGGCGCTCGCATCTACGCGTAGCTCGGCGGAACGGTATCCCGGGAGGCGCTCGTCGAGGCGCGCCTGCAGCGAATCCGGGTCGCCCCACAGCGGCCGTGCCGTATCCAGCTCGCCGCAGCGGTGCCGCATGACCTCCAGCGGACAGTCCAACCAGATCAGCACGGCGTGGCCGCGACTCACCTCGACGTTCGTCTCGTCGATCAACGTGCCACCGCCGAGGGCCACGACGGTGTCCGGTTTCGAAACCACTTGCCGCAGCACGTGCGCTTCGATCCGCCGAAACGTAGCCTCTCCCCCGTCCTCGAAGATCTCCGCCACGGTGCCGCCGGCATGCCGCTCGACAACCCCGTCGAGGTCGAGGTAGTTCCACAGCAAGTGGCGCGCGAGCAGGCGACCGACCGTGCTCTTGCCGCTGCCCATGAAGCCGGTCAGATGGATCTGCCGACGGTGGTCGGGAAGCAGCGCCGGCGCCAGATCGCTCATCGGCGTGCGACCGTCTCCAGGGCGGGGGCGAAGCCCGGGTAGGACACCGCCATCGCCTCGGCGTTCATGATCGTCACGGGCTCGCGGGCCGCCAACGCGGCCACGGCCATCGCCAGGGCGATGCGGTGATCGCCCGCGGCATCCACCGTACCGCCGCCCAACCCCGTACCTCCCGCGACCGCCAACCCGTCGGGATACTCGTCGACCACCGCGCCGAGCGCCCGCAACGCCGCGGCCGTGGTGGCGATCCGGTCGCTTTCTTTGACGCGGAGCTCGGCAGCTTCGCGGATCTCCACGCCCTCGCGTGTGAACGGACCGAGGGCAGCCAGAAGGGGTAGCTCATCGATCAGCCCGGGTACCCGGACACCGGCGATCTCTCCGCCGGAAAGGGCGTCCGCGGCGCCCTCGATCGTGATCGTCGCACCGGGCTCGCCGGACCACGCCGTCTCGGGCTCCCGCTCGACGCGCGCGCCCCAGCCGGAGAGCAGGTCGAGAATCGCGGCCCTCGTCGGATTCGTTCCGACTCCGGGAAGCCGAACGCGACTGCCCGCCAGGATCGCCGCTGCCGCAATCCAGTAGGCAGCCGACGAGATGTCGCCCGGGATCTTGCCGTGGAGAGGCTCGAGCGAAGCCGCTGGGCGCACCGTCACCCGATTCCCGTCCGCGGATGGCTCGACCTGGATATCCGCCCCCATGGCGTGCAGCAGGCACTCGGTATGATCGCGCGTCGGCGCCGCCTCCACGACGGTGGTGTCGCCGTCGGCCAGCAGGCCGGCGAGCAGCACGCAGGACTTCACCTGGGCCGACGCGACCTCAGGACGAAACGTGATTGCCCGCAAGGGCGACCGCCCCGCGATCACCAATGGTGCGGTGCCGGCCGGCGTCATGCGGACGTTCGCGCCCATGCCCCTGAGCGGCAGAGCAACGCGAGACATCGGACGCCGGCGCAGCGAGGCGTCGCCGGTCAGCGTCGATTCGAAGCTCTTTCCCGCGAGCAGGCCGGCGAGCAGGCGCATGGTCGTCCCGCTGTTGCCACAGTCGAGGGACTCGGTCGGGGCGCGCCAACCGTCGAGCCCGCGGCCGACGACCTCGAATCGATCGTCGACTTGCTCGATCGACACGCCGAGCGCCCGCAACACGGCGCCGGTCGAAGCGACGTCGTCGCCGTCGGCCAGACCTTCGAGCACGCTGACGCCGTCGGCCAGGCCGGCGAGCAGCAGCGCTCGATGAGATATCGACTTGTCCCCGGGCACGCGGATCTCGCCGCTCAGACACCGCGCCGGCTCGACCGTCCACTCCACCGTGCTCGCTCCTGTCGGACCGACGGCTGCTTACGCGGGCCGCCCGGACCGGTCCCGCCCACCAACGAGGCTGATGACAATCACGCTCGCGGCAACGAGGATGTTCAGCGCCAGAAACCAGGTGTGCAGGGTGTCCACCGCGCCGGCCAGCCGCGGGAAGAACTGGGCCGGGAACTCGGCCAGGATTCCGAGAACCATGACCTCGCCGATCACCAGCGGCCCGACCCAGCGCAGCAGGTTGATCCACAGATCGAGCGCTCTGAATCCGGGGCTCCCGGTATTGACCTCCGCCTCGACCGTGGCGCGATCCCAGAACCAGCCGACGAACAGGCAGACGAAAAACCCGCCGACCGGCAGCATGTAGTCCGAAACGATGTGGCTGATGAGGTCGAACCAATTGAGCTGGAAGATGCCCACGCTTCCGAGAACCCCCTCGCCCGCCGCACTTCCCAGCATCCCGGCGATCGACCAGTCGGCCCAGGGACCCGAAGCCAGCGCCGCAGGGACTCCCATCAGGAAGATCGCGCCACCCAGTATGGCCACGGCCTTGGCCCGCGACCACTTCAGGTGGTCGATGAAATACGCCGCGACGACCTCGAGCAACGAGATGCTGGAGGTGAGCGCCGCCATCAGGAACAGGGCGAAGAACATGCTGGCGAAGATCACACCACCCGGCATCTGGTTGAACACGACCGGCAGGGTGACGAAGACCAGGCCGGGCCCCTCGCTCGGCTCCATACCGAAGGCGAACAGGGCCGGGAAGATGGCGAACCCGGCAGCGATGGCGATCAACGTATCCATGAACGCAACCTGCAGGCTCGCCCGCGGCAGATCGTGGTCTTTCGACAGGTAGGACCCGTAGGTGATCATCGCACCCATGCCGACACTCAGAGTGAAGAAGGCGTGTCCCATGGCGATCAGCACCACGGTCGGGTCGAGGGCGGAGAAGTCGGGCCGCAGCATGAAATCGACGCCGGCGCCGGCCCCGGGGAGCAGCACGCCGCGCACCACCAGAATCGCCAGCAGGATGAAGAGGATCGGCATCATGATCTTGCTGGCGCGCTCGATGCCGCCCTTGATCCCGCGGGCGACGATGACCATGGTGATGACCATGAAGAGGGCGTGAAAGATCAGGCTCTGACCGGTGCTTTGCGAAAGCGCACCGAAATAGCTGCCCGATGCCTCGGGCGTCGCCAGGCTGCTGATTCGCCCCATCGGCGCCTGCAGCGCGTAGGCCATGACCCAACCCGCGACCACGCTGTAGAAGCTCAGCAAGAGGGCACCGGCGAGCACTCCCAGCGCGCCGACGTATTTCCAAGCGGAGCCGGGCGCCAAGGACTCGAAGGCGTCCACCGGGTTGAGCTGCGTCTTTCGGCCGACAACCAGCTCGGCCAGGAATACCGGCGCACCGATCAGGATGATGCAGGCAACGTACACCAGGATGAACGCCGCACCGCCGTTCTCCCCCATGATGTAGGTGAAGCGCCAAATGTTCCCCAGGCCGATGGCCGAACCGGCCGCCGCCAGCAAGAAACCGACCCGCGATCCCCACTGCCCTCGACCTGCCGCTTCAGTCATGGCCGTCACCATCGTGCCCGCGGGCCATCGACCGCCGTTTTTCCGCCTTCATCGAACGCACCAGGAGTGTGGCGAATCCTCCCCAAAGCACCCCCAGGACCAGCACCATGAACATCACCGTCGTCGCTTGCATGCCTACCCCCTGACGCGGACCGGCCCGGTCATCCGGCCGCAGGTTCGTCGCCCAGCGTCGCCGAGGCCATCCGGCCGTTTGCCAGGAAGAAGATGACGAGCACGACGCCCCACTGGAACAGGCAGGTGCCGAGCGTGAACACACCGAAGGGATCCCACCAGGCCTCGCCGGACGTGGCCGCCTGATACAGCCACCAGACGATCAGCACGGTGAACTGCAGCGGGATCAACACCTGAACGGCGAAGTCGAACCAGCGCCCCGGGGCGACATCGTTGTCGGCCGGCTCGATGAGCTCCCGGCGGAATCGGGCGACGCCGAACTTGCTCGCCGCGACGGCGAAGAAGAAACCGGAGACCATCAGGCCGATGCCCCACACGGCGTCCTGATTGCTGAAGAAGCTGAGGTTGACGGCCGAGGGGATGCCGAGCACGACGCTGCCGCCGGCAACCGACAGCACCGCCTTGTGGCGGGTCATGCCGAAGTCCATGAAGATGCGCACACCGAGCTCCAGCATCGCAATGAGCGACGAGAAGGCGGCAACCACCAGGGCGAGGAAGAACAGGCTCATGAAGAATGGGCCGCCCGGGATCTCGCCGAACAGGCGGGGCACCCAGATGAAGCTGAGGCCGGTGCTGGCCGGGCCGCTGTCGGTCAGGACGGTGCGCGCCTCCTCCAGCGGCAGGACCGCGAACACCGTCGGAATGATCGCCAGAGCCGCCATCATGGAGGCCGAATTGTTGCCCAGGCCGATGGTCATCGCCGAACCGACGATGTCGTCCTTCTTGGCGCTGTAGACCGCGTAGGTCACCATCAAGCCCCACCCTGCCCCGGTCGACCAGGCCGACTGCGTCAGCGCCTGCAGCCAGATCTCGTAGTTCAACAGGTCCGACCAGTTGGGATTGAAAAGAAACTCCAGACCGGCGACCGGGCCCTCGGCCCCCGGCGCGGCCGGCAGCGTCAACGCGCGGACGGCGGCAACAGCCAGAAGTACGAAGAGCGCCGGGATGAGCACCTTGCTGGCGCGCTCGATGCCGGCCACGACGCCGCGGTACACGATGAAGCCGCAGGCCGACATGGCGATCACGTGGAATATCACAGGCTGCCAGACCGTGCCTTGGAACGCCTCCCAGTACACCATGCCTTCGACGCCGCTCAATTCGCCCGTGCTGGCGGCGATGAAGTACTTGACACACCACCCGGCAACCACCGAGTAGTAGAAGGTGATCGCCATCGTGCACCAGCCGACGAACGCGCCCATCCAACAGGCCTGCCGCCCCATGAGTCGCCCGAACGCGCCGATAACCCCTTTTCGAGCATGGCGCCCCATGGCCATCTCGACCATGAGCAGCGGAATCGCCCAGAGGAAGAGGAAAATCAACCAGGGGATCAGGAAGGCGCCACCCCCCTGATTGGCAACGATCCGTGGGAATCGCCAGATGTTGCCGGTACCCACGGCCATGCCGAGGGCAGCGATCAGCAGGGCCCATCTCGAGGTGAAGCTTTCGGTCTTGGTCATGGGGCCGGACTTTACGCGCCTGCCCGGGACCACGTCAATTCCCCCATGGCCCGCGACCGACAGGGCTTTGAGCCGGTCAAATGGAGGGCGAACGGAGCGGGCGCGGGGCGCTCAGGAGGCCGTCTTTTCCGTCGCCGGACGGATGACCGGGAGCAACTCCTCGATCAGATGGGTGTCGTAGTCGCCGGCGACGAAGCCCGGATGATCGATGATCCGCTGCAGCAACGGCAAGCTGGTGTCGATCCCGTGGATCACGAACATGCTCAGTGCACGTCGCATACGGGCCAGCGCCTCCTCGCGGTTGAACGCGTGGACGATCACCTTGGCGATCATCGAGTCGTAGTACGGCGAAACGAAGGACACTTCGTGAGCCGCCGTATCGACGCGCACGCCCGGCCCCTTGGGCACGTTGAACGCGGTGATCTGACCCGGGCTGGGGCGCAGTGTCTCCGGGTGTTCGGCGTTGACCCGACACTCGATGGAATGGCCGCGAAACTTGATGTCCTCCTGGGCGAAGGGGAGCTTCTTGCCGGCGGCGACACGAATCTGCTGCTTGATCAGGTCGACGAGGGTGATCTGTTCGGTAATCGGATGCTCGACCTGAATGCGCGTGTTCATCTCCATGAAGTAGTGCCCGCCACTGTTGTCGACGAGGAACTCCATGGTTCCGGCGCTGCTGTACCCGATATGGCGGGCGCCCTTCAGCGCGTCCTCCCAGATCGCCTCACGCTGTGCATCGGTGAGTCCGGGAGAGGGTGTTTCCTCCACCAGCTTCTGATACTTGCGCTGGACGCTGCATTCCCGCTCGCCCAAGTGGATGAGGCTGCCGTGCTTGTCGCCGAGGAGCTGTACCTCGATGTGACGCGGACGAGCCAGGTACTTCTCTACGTAGACATCCCCCGAGCCGAACGCCGCCTCCGCCTCGTTGCTGGCGGCACGCAAGGCTCCGGCCATGTCCCCGGCTGAAAGCACCACGCGCATGCCTTTGCCGCCGCCCCCAGCCGCGGCCTTCAACAACACCGGGTAGCCGACCTCATCGGCGAAAGCCGCGGCCTCTTTGACACTCCCGACGGCGCCCTCGCTGCCGCGGATCAACGGCAACCCCGCCTCTTCCATCGTGGCGCGGGCTACGGCCTTGTCGCCCATGCTGCGAATCGCCTCGACGCTCGGGCCGATGAAGACCAGATTGCAGCTCTCGCAGATCTCGGCGAACTCGGGGTTCTCGGCCAGGAAGCCGTAGCCAGGATGGATGGCATCCACGCCCATTACTTCGGCTGCCGAGATCACGGCGGGAATATTCAGGTACGACTCCGTCGCCGGAGGCGGTCCGATGCAGATCGCTTCGTCGGCGAAACTGACGTGCAGCGAATCGCGGTCGGCCTCCGAATACACTGCGACGGTCTTGATGCCGAGCTCGCGACATGCCCAGACGATCCGGAGGGCGATTTCGCCCCGGTTTGCGATGAGGATGGATTTGAACACGGAGGCCTGTGTCCTGTCTCAGTGGTTCGTTGCTAGGCCCTGGGCCGGATGGCGAACAAGCGCTGACCGAACTCCACCGGCTCACCGTCGTTCGCGAATATGGCGACGACCTCTCCACCCGTCTCGGCGACGATCTCGTTCATCAGCTTCATCGCCTCCACGATGCAGAGCGCCTGCCCTTCGTCGACGTTCGCACCGACGTCTACAAAAGGGTCGGCTCCGGGCTCGGGAGATCGGTAGAACGTCCCGACCATCGGAGAGGTGACGGTGACGCAGTCGGCATAGCGGTCGTCGTCGTCCCCGGCTGCCGCCGGCTGCGGCGCCGCGGCGTCCGCGCCACTCGCGGGTACCGAAACGACCGTGGGCGCCGGCGCCGCAACCGCAGTGACCTCGGCGGCGCCGCGGCGGATCTTGACCTTCATCCCGCCGCGCTCGATGGCGAACTCTGCTACCTCTTTTTCGATGAGAAGGTCGATGAGCTCACGGATCTCGTCGAGATCCACCGGGCTATCCGAAGACTTGGTGCTCATGAGTACGCCACCCTTACCGTCCCTGGCGGCCGCGGAGGCGCGGCCTACGGAGCTTTCGGAAGGATAGGTTCGGTACCCAGGGTGGTCAAGCGCACGGGCCCTGCCCCGGAGACGACGGCCATGTCCTCGATACGGATGCCGAATTCACCGTCGAAGTAGACGGCCGGCTCCACGGTGACAACCATTCCCCGCTCCAGCCAGTCGCCACTCCGGCTCGACACGGTCGGTCCCTCGTGGATCTCCAGCCCGACGCCGTGGCCGGTCCCGTGGCGGAACGAATCTCCGTGGCCGGCAGATTCGATGACGTCCCGTGCGGCGGCATCGACCTCGCTCGCCTTCAGCTCTGCTGCGAGCGCCGCCAGCGCCGTAGCCCTCGCCCGGTCTACGAGCTCGTGCATCCGCAGCCACGCCGGCGCCGGGTGCGCGCCACACCAGACCATGCGGGTGATGTCCGAGCAATAGCCGTCCAGCCGGCAGCCCATGTCGATCATCACCGGCTCGTCCGCCCGAATGACCCGGGCGGAGGCGACACCATGCGGCAGCGCCGATCGCGGCCCGGAGGCGACGATGGTCTCGAACGCCATTCCCTCCGCTCCGCGACGACGACAAGCGTATTCGAGCTCGGCCGCCACCTCGATCTCGGTCCGGCCGGCCGACAGACCGCCCGCGACTTCCGCCAAGGCGTCCTGGGTCAGCATCAGCGCCCGGCGAATCGCGTCGATCTCGCCGTCGTCTTTGCTGCGGCGGACTCGCTCGACGACGCGCTCGCGCCCCACCCAATCGGCGCCCGTCGCCGCAACCAGCTTTGCCTGCGCGGCGACGCTGACGTCGTGGGATTCGAACGCAACCCGGCGAGCCGCCGAGGCCTGCAGCGCGTCGGCCAGGCCACCCTCGAGGCCCCGCCGTTCGATACCGATGCGGGCGTTGGACACTTCGGCGTGCGCCTGCTGCTCGTACCGGGGGTCGGTGAGGAACACGGCCTCGCCGGCCGAGAAGAGCAACCAACCATTGGTGCCGGTGAAACCCGACAGATAGCGAACGTTGGTGCGCGCGGTCACCAGAAGCGCGTCCGCCTCGTCCGCCAGTAGAGACAAAACGGCGGAGCGGCGCGAAGAGTAGTCCGTCACTCTCTGCGCCACTCCGCCGATAGTCAGTTCACGACCTCCGTATCAGGAGCCTATCGCCGTCACGGTCGCGCTGGCGATCTCCTTGTTCTGTGCATCGTACAGGCCGGCCTTGATCGTGACCACACCCGGATCCGGCAGGCGGACACTGCTGGTGGTCTCACCGTTCGCGTCGGTCGTGCCGATCGTGGACGAAAGGGTCGCACCCGTCGTGCTGTCGGAGATGATCGAGAAGCGCACCTGCAACCCCGGCTGCACGCTGTTGGTGCCATCGAAGACGCTGGCACGCAGACCGACGTTGAACGGAGCGCCCTTGGTGAAGGACGTCGATCCGTCGGCGAAGGTCAGCTTGACGATCTTCACCGCCTGGGTGGTCAAGATGATGCGATTGGAGACGGCGATGCTGTCGCCGGTCACCGGGTCGATCAGGACGGCGTCCAACGCAATCACTCCGGACCCGTAGACCCGCAGGATGTTGACCGCATCGCCGAGGGAGCCCGTGACGGTGCTGCTCGCGGTGACCCAGTGCGCCGGGTCGTTCGGGCTACCTTCGTCGGTGGTGTCCTGGACGATGTTGAACCGCACCTTCGCGCCCGGAATCGGGTCGCCCGCCAGGTCGAGCGCAAGCACGCCGACGGTGACGTCGAGCGGCGCGTTCTGGCTGGCGAAGCCACCCGTCTGGGTGATCGGGCCGATGCCGCTACCGAAACCGAGCGACAGCGAGCCCTTGATGACCGCGTGCTCGAGCTCGACGGTCGCCGAGCCGGTCACGTCGCCGATCGAGGCGGTGATGTTCGCGGTCCCGGTTTCGCGGTCGGAGCTGACGAACTCCACCTCGGCCTGACCGTTGAACGTCGTCGCCGTCAGCGTGTCCACCGACAGGCTGGCCCCGGTGCTGGGGTCGACGCCGACCAGGAACCCGCCGAGGTCCGTCCGGAACGTCACCGTGGTGAGGTTCGGGATCGGATTGCCGGCGGCGTTCTTGACGTTGGCTCTGACGGTTACCGTCTGTATGTCGTCGGCCGGCAACGTCGCCGACATCGACTCGACGCTGACGCTGCCCGAGAAGGAGAACTCCTGGTTGGTCGTCTGCCCGGTCAGCTCACCGGGCGTGTTGGGAGATGTGGGCGAGTCCAGGCCGCAACCCGCCATCATCGATATCAGGAGCAGGCTGAGCACCGGCGTCACGAATCCGATGTCGCCGCGGCGTCGGCCTCCCCCTACGTCGCGAAACATAGTTCTAGCCATTGCTCCGTACCTCACGAATTGTCGTCGCCGTAATTGGCGAAGTTGACCCCGATATTGGCGATCGCGGTTACCTGGTCACCGGCGATCGTCCGTCCGAAGAAGCGGATCTGCGCGTTGACCTGGATGTTGGGGAAGTTGGTCCCCAACTCCGTTCCCGGATCGATCAGGAACGAGATCGGGGGCTGCGCCTTGATCGTCGAAGGGACGATCACTACGCCCGGAACGTCGAGATCGATGATCTCCTCAGCGCCGAGCTCGGTGAGTCGAACCAACCCTGCAATGCCCCGGGTGAACCCCGGCGGGACCGCCGTACCACCGTCGGTCCGCGTGAAGGTGACCTCGTACTTCTCCAGCTGGACATTCTGCAGTTCCGGCGTCGAGTTCAGCGGATTCGTGGAGATCGGCCCTTTCAGAACCGCCGTGAAGGTCACATCGGCGGTGTCGTCGAGGATTGTTCCTCCCGACGTGAGTACGTCTCCCCAGGGGCTACTGACCAGCTCGATCGCCTCGATTTGCAGGACGACGTTGTTCTGCGAGTTGTCCAGCTCGCCGTTGGCGCTGCAGCCGGCCAGCAGACCGACGGCCATCATCGTCAGAGCCACCTTGCCGATGCCGCGAACCGGCCGGTTGCGACCGCTTCGCACGGCGGCAACTGGAGCCCCGAGCGACGTCGGCCATGAACGTAGGCTACGAAGGGGTGTCAGCATCGTTATTGCTCCAGGATCTGAGGCGTGATGAAGATCAGCAGCTCGTTGTTGTTCTGATTCGTCGCCTGGTTCTTGAACAACCAGCCCAGCAACGGAATCCGGTGCAGGGCCGGAACGCGGTTCTCGACCTCGCTGACGGTGAGCTGGAAGATTCCACCGATGACCGTCGTGCCGCCGTCACGCACCAGGACGCGGGTCTCCGCGCGGCGGGTGAAGATGGTCGGCACGCCGTTGACTTCACGGGTGAAGTCCGGCTCGCTCTTGTCGACGAGGATGGTGAGCATGATCGTGTCTTCGTCGGTGATCTGCGGCGTCACCTCGAGCTGCAGGTTGGCGTTGATGAACTGAATCGACGCCGTGTTGTCGACCAACACCTGCACAGGGATCCGCTGACCGCTCTCGATGTGCGCCTGCTGGTTGTTCTGCGCCGTCACGTTCGGCGTCGAGATCACCTTGCCTCGACCGGACGACTCCATGGCGCTCAACGACACGTCCAGGCGGAACGAGTCGAGCACGCTACCCATGGTCAGCGCGATACCGGAGCTGGCCTCCTGGGTCGGCAGGTTGACGGCAAACGGCGTGCCGCCGATGCCTGCCTGCTGGATGCCCGAGCCCGGACGGTTACGCCCCTGGACGGTCATGTTGTTGGGAAAGACCAGACCGGTGGAGTTGCCGTGGGCCGCGTCGGCGACGCCCTGGAAGCCCCACTGCACGCCGAGGTCACGGGCGAAATCGCGCGTCGTCTCGACGATCCGGGCCTTCAGGTTCACCTGCGGAGCGGGCTGATCGAGCGTTTCGAGCAGCTCCCGCAGGCCGGCGATCGACTCCTCCGTGTCGCGGATGATCAACGAGTTCGTGCGCTCGTCGACCACCGCCTCACCGCGCGGCGAAAGCTGCCGCTCGGTCAGATCGACAAGATTCGCAGCGGCGGCGTACGACAGCTCGATCTGCTGGGTCAGCAACGGCTGCGCTGCCCGCTCGGCTTCCTGCTGGCGGGTGACCGCCTCCGCCGCGGCGGCAAGCTTGTCTGTCGTCGTGATCCGGATGATGTTCCGGTCGGCCGTGTAGCCGAGCTCGAAGGTGTCGAGCACGGTCAGCAGCGCCAAGTCCCAGGGCACCCCGAACATCTGCATCGTTACGGGGCCGGCGATCTCCGGGTCGAGGATGATGTTCACACCCGTCAACTGGCCGAAGAAGCGCACCACGTCGCGGATGTCGACGTCGACGAAGTTGACGTCGATGGGAAATCCATCCTGGGCGGGATCGTCGAGGATGCTGGCCTGGGTCGGAATGGCTCCCGCCGGTAGCCGGTTCGCGTCCTGCTGCTGTGCAGGCGCCAACGCCGGTACCAGACAGAGCGCCAGGGCCAGCGGCGCTACGAAGCCTCGCCACCTCGGTCCGTCGTTACGTTGTCTCATTCTGGCTTGGTCGCTCATTACGGGGTCTGACCGCCTCCTGAATCGGTTGTTAGTTGCTTGGTCACTTCGCGAGAACGGCGTGCGCCGGTCATGTCCTGAACCAACTGCTCGAACAGCACCTCGTTGGGCGTGATCTCGGAAACGTGCCCATCGCAAAGCTGGGTGCCGACCTCGAGGAAGTAGGCCCGCTGGTTGGGGCCGGTGACCATCGCGTGCATGCGGCCTTGCGCCGTGGCGATGGCCTTCAGCACGATCTCGCTGATCAGAAAGCCCTCGAGCCGCCCTGCGGGACACTCGACACCGTCCTCGGTCGTCCCCACGCCTCGAAGAAGGCTGACGAACGGATCGCGGCGGCCGGCAGTGTTGTACGAGAACCCGGTGCCCATGAGCACGCCTTCCTGGTCGCGGATGATCTGCTCGACCAGTGCCAAGGCGGCTCGTTCCTCGGGCGTCAGCAGCTCCTGCTGAGCTGCGGCCGGCGGCGGCGTCTGCTGCGCCGGGTCGCCTTGCGGGAGCTGCCCCGTCTGGGACGGATCCTGGGCGGTCGCCGGGGCTCCTGCCGGAGCCTGCAGGGCGACCGACCTCACCCCTTGCCGAGTTGTCGAAGATTCGATTCGGGAGGCGCCGGCGTACGGCCCCTCGGAAGCGTGCTCGACCACTTCCGACGAACCGGCTGCGATCGCTCCGGCGGCGCCGACCGCCCCCGTCACCACGACGATCGTGGCAACGGCGAGCGCCCGCGTGTTTCGTTTGATGCGGAGGACGAGTGCCATTATCCCCCCGTCGTTTGCGCGGCTTCCGGGTCGACGCCCTCTACGTCCGGCAGGAAGTAGAAGGTGCTCGCCGTACACTGCGATTGAATGGTGTCCGGACCGGCGTCGGTTACGGCCTGGATGGAGACCTCACCGACGGTGACGATGCGTCCGAACTTGCTCACCCTGTCAAAAAACAACGCCAGGTCGTGGAAGCTGCCCACCAGGTCGAGCTGCACGGGTACTTCCGCGTAGAAGTCGTGCAGGATCGGCGGCTGGTTCTCGAACCGACGCATATCGATGTTCGTGTCGGCCGCGGCGGACTGCAGGCGGCGGAGAAGCTCCCCCGTCTCGCGCTGCTCCGGGAGGATGTGCGACAGCGTCTCGAGCTGCCCCTCCATCGTCGCGACCTCACGCTCCAGATCTTCGAGCTGGCCGGCGATGAGACGAGTCCGCTGGTTCTCCAGCTCGATCTGTTGAATCTGGTCATTGAGGGTCACGGCCTGCTCGGCGTTCGGCTGCCAGAAGTACATGTAGAAGGCGCCGATGAGCACCGCACACAGCACGCCGACGAGTCCCCACTGACCGTTCTTGGACATTTGACTGAATTCAAGCGCCATGGGGCCTCCTCAACGTCCGTCGTTGGCCGCGTCGCCCGCACCCTCTTGCGGAGGCTCCGGCGACGCGGTGAGCGGGACAAAGCGCGTGGCCAGCTGAAAGCTGACCGCGTTCTCGATGTCCTGGGTGAAACGAACGACCGTGTCGGCGAAAAACGACGACCCCCGCAGGTTGCTCTCGAAATCTGCAATCGAGAGCTCGGACATCGCCTGGCCGTCGATGGTGACGTCACCGCCCTCCGCCAACGTCATGTCGGTCAACCAGAGGCTGTCGGAAAGCTCCCGACTGAGCTGATCGAGCAACACGACGGGGCCGATCTGGCCCTTTTTCAGGTCGACGATGACGCCGAGCTTCTGATTGACGACGGCACGACGATCTTCCAGATCGCGCACCCGCGCCGCCGTGTCGGCAAGCTCCTGTTGCTCGGCCGTGACTTGCGCCAGCCGCGCTTCCAGGGTGCCGATCGTCCGCGACTGCCACCACCACGCCGCTCCGATGGCAACGATCGTCGCCACGAGCACCAGGATGAAGGGCATGTTGTCGCTACCGCCCACGTTCATCTCGGGCACGGAACGGCGCTTCGGCTTTGCCGTCTCGTGACCGAGTAGGTTTATTCGGATCATCGGATCAGGCCCTCGCCGCCTAGCTTTCGCTGCGCATCGCGAGACCGACGGCTACCGCCGCCTGGGGCGCGATACTGCGAACGTATTCAGGATCGAAAGACTTGGTCGGAATGGAGACGCGGCGCAGCGGGTCAAGAAGCTCCACCGGTGTCCCCAGGCGCTGCTCCAACCGCAACGTCAGGTCGGCGACGTGCGCCCCGCCGCCGGCCAGGAAGATGGCGTCGAACCGCTCCCTCATCGACTGCGCGTGATAGAAGTCGAACGTCTTCTTGATCTCCGTGATCAGCCGCTCGGAGACCTCGCCGACGACTTCCTGCACTCGCGGATCGTTCGAGGCATCTCGAATGCCGCCGGAGCCTTCGTCCGCCGCCGCGACCGGTTCGGCGGGCTCGGGCACGAAAGTGTCGTCGAGGTCGGCCGCGTCGGACGCGTCGTCGCCGTAGCTGTACTCGTCGTCGTCCTCTTCGTCCCAGCTGCCGAGCTCGGTGTCCATCTGCTCGGTGCTTTCGACCGAGCCGCTTCCGGCGCGCCGAAGCACCTCTTCGGCGTCGAAGTAGTCGAGCATGAACTCACGCTGCAGCGCCGCGACGTACTGCCGCACACCCAGCGTGATGTCGCGCCAGAACACCGGCCGTCCCTCTTCCAGGACCGCCGCGTTGATTACCGAAGCGCCCATGTTCAGCAGGGCCACGTCCTCGTGTTGCCGCTCGGGGTAGCTGAGCTCGAAGGCGTTCTGAAGGGCGAAAGCGTCGACGTCGACGACGACCGGATCGCGCCCGGCCTCCTCGATCACCGAGATGAACTCGTCGATGCGATCCCGCTTGGCAGCGACCAGGACGACGTCCATCTCGTTGGAGTCGTCGCCGTCGTCGAGAATGGCGAAGTCGAGGTTGACGTCGTCGACGTCGAAGGGGATGTACTCCTCCGCCTCCCAGACGATCGACTCGCGCAGCTCGTCTTCGTCCATACGCGGCATGGTGACCCGCCGAACGATGACGGCATGGCCCGAGACCGCGGTGGCGATCCTCGAGCCTTTGATCTTGTTTTGGCTCAGGAGGTCACGGATAGCCTGGGCCACGTCACCGGGACGCACAACGGCTCCCTCGACGATCGACTCGCTCGGCAGATCCGCGACTCCGAAGTGTGTCAGCTGGTACGGGTTGTTGCCGCGCTGCGGCTTCATCGCGACCAGCTTTACGGCATGCGAGCCGATATCCAGCCCGATGATTCCCTTGCTCCGCCCAAACATGAGCTCACCCTTCAGGCAGCGCCCCGTGGTTACCAACCCTCTGCGTCCGGCAACCGGCGGGGCTCGTCAACACATTCTCGCACAGAGTTGATCAGCGAACCGAAACATAACACAGGATCACACTCACCAGAACCCTAATTGTCGGGTTTTGTCGTTCTTGCTCTTTTCAAGCAAGACAACATCTAGCCTAGTAATACTTGCAAATTATCACTTTCCAATACCCTAACTTGGAGCGATTTGGCACGCATAGCTCATGCTAGATCGGTACCGCGAAGTGGTACTGGCGTACCATCGCCTTGACATATGAGAAGAGGTGCAGAGGGGGTCGTGGTCGTTCGTGTTCAGGGTGAAACACGAACGTTGGGCTTTGGTGGTTCTTGCCCCGCGATGGACAGGGAAGAAGGGCCGTGCGCGCCGCAATCGGCAGATGGCGGACCCCGGCGCCGGCCCGGGCGGAGGCGCGCGGAGATAGGGCGCCCCGCTGGGCGCAAGACCGCCCTAGCAGGCCGTGGTGTGACTCACCGCCGCCGCGACCGACGCGGCCGCGACGCGGGATGGCTCAGCAGTAGGCGATGACCTCTATCTCGACGTCGACTCCCTTGGGAAGCCCGCGCACGGCTACGGTGGCGCGAGCCGGCGGCGGACCTTCGAAATAGCCACCGTAGACCTCGTTGACCTCGACGAAGTCATCCATCGTAACCAGAAAAATGGTCGTCTTGACGACCCGGTCCAGGCCACTGCCGGCAGCCTCGAGGATCGCCGCGAGGTTCTGCATCGCCCGGTGGGTCTGATCTGCGACCGATCCGCCGACGAGCTCTCCCGTGGCCGGGTCGAGGGCCACCTGACCGGCGACGAATACCAACGACTTATCACCGACGGGTAACTTGGTGGCTTGCGAGTAGGGACCGATTGCCGCCGGGCCCTTGTCGGTTGCAACGATTTCGTGTGCGGCCACGCGCTCCTCCTGATGGTTCGGTGAAATCATGCCGGGAGCTCCCGGCGAAGTCGGACGGCCCCGGGTCAACGTGTCCCGGCGCGGGTGATGCGCAGCACGCCGGGGATCTTCCCGACGAGCTGCCGGATACGCCGCAGATGCGCAACGTCGGCAACGTCCACGATCACATTGATCCGGCCGCGGCCGCTCTCCATGCGCGAGTCGATGTGCCGAATGTTGGTCTCGGCGTCGGAGATACGAGAAGTGATCTCGGCGAGGAGGCCACGGCGGTCCTCGACCTCGACCAACAGTTTGACGGGCTGGGTACTGCCCTTGGCTGAGCCCCACGCGACCGGAATCTGGCGCTCCGGGTTCATCAGAAGCTGTTCGACATTCGAGCAGTCTGCAGCGTGTACGGACACTCCTTTGCCGCGCGTGACGTATCCGACGATCGGCTCTCCCGGTATCGGATCGCAACAGCGGGCGCGCGAAACCAGGATGTCGTCCATGCCCTCGACGCTGACGACGGGCTCGTCGCCCCATCCCAGTACCCGGCGTACGCGCTCTGGAATCAGCCCCTTGCGCGGCTCGGGCTCGACCTCCTCGAGCTGCTCCGGCGGCAACAGGCGGGCGACGACCTGCTTGGCGGCGATCTTGCCGTACCCGACGCCGGCGAGAACATCGTCTCCCTTGGCCAGGCCGAAATGGGGGGCGATCTGGTCGAAGGCGCCTTCCGCGATCTTCTTCTTCAGATTGAGACCATACTTGCGCAGCTCCTTGTCGCAGATGCGCCGGCCGACGTCGATACTGCGCTCACGCTCGCGCCGATCGATGTGCGAGCGGATCTTGCTGCGCGCCCGAGAGGTCTTGACCAGCCGTAACCAATCTCGCCGCGGCTGTCCGTCCGCGCTGGTGATGATCTCGACGATGTCGCCGTTGTCCAGCGGCGTTCGCAGTGGCACCAGGCTGCCGTTGATCTTCGCTCCCGTGCACTGGTGCCCCACCTCGGTATGGACGGCGTAGGCAAAATCGATCGGCGTCGCACCGACCGGAAAGACCTTCACCTCGCCTCGCGGCGTGAAAACGTAGACCTCCCCCGGGTACAGATCGAGCTTCAACGACGAGAGGAATTCGCGCGCGTCCGGGATCTCGCGTTGCCAGTCCACGATCTGCCGTAGCCACTGGAACTGGTGCTCGTCCGAGGTGCTCGAGCTCCTGCCTTCCTTGTACAGCCAATGCGCCGCGATGCCTTCTTCGGCCACTTTGTGCATTTGCTCGGTGCGGATCTGCAGCTCGAACGGCTGGCCCTCGTCGATCACCGTGGTGTGCAACGACTGATACATGTTCGGCTTCGGCATGGCGATAAAATCCTTGAAGCGCCCGGGAACGGGACGCCACAAGCCATGCACGAGCCCGAGGGCCGCGTAGCAGTTCTGCACCGTGTCGGTAATGATCCGAAAGGCGACGACGTCGTAGATCCGGTCGAGCCCGCGGTCCTGGAGCTCGAGCTTCCGCTGCAGGCTCGCCAGTCCCTTCACGCGGTACTCCACCCGGGCGGCGATACCCTCGTCAGCCAGCTCCGCCTCGATCCGCGCCCGCACCCGGGCGATGAAAGCCTTCCGCACCCGCGGCTGGCTCTCCACTTGTGCGAGCAACGCGTCGAACGCCTCGGGATCGGAGTACTTGAACGACAGGTCTTCGAGCTCCGCCTGCACCCTTCCCATGCCCAGTCGACGCGCCAGCGGCGCGTAGATGTCGGTGGTCTCGCGGGCATTGCGGGCCTGCGCCGCCGGCGAAAGGTGCTCCAGCGTGCGCATGTTGTGCAGCCGGTCGGCGAGCTTGACCAGCAGGACGCGGATGTCCTCGACCATCGCCAACAGCAACTTGCGGAAGTTCTCCGCCTGCTCCTGCTCGCGGGTTCTGAAGCTGATCTTGCTGATCTTGGTAACGCCCTCGACCAGGCTGAGAACCTCTTCGCCGAAGGCATCGCGAATCTCGGCGGGCTCCGCGTGGGTGTCCTCGAGAACATCGTGCAGCAGCCCGACCGCCACGGACACGGCGTCCAATCCCTGCTCGGCGAGGATGTGAGCCACCGCCAACGGGTGGATCATGTAGGGCTCGCCCGACATGCGTTCCTGCCCGCTGTGGACGCGGGCGGAGAACACGTAGGCCCGTTTGACCAGGTCGCGTTCGGCGTCCGTATGGCGATCCGAAAGGCTGGCGAGGACGTCCTCGATGCCTACCGGACGCTTCTTCTTCGTGCCGAGAACGGGAAGGCGCATCCGGTCAGAATAGCACCGGGGCCCGACAATCGGCCGTGTAGCACGCACACCCTAGCTGGTGATGCCTGGCCACCGTAGAGCGCGCCGGGGCGTGACGATTCGGTGTACGGATCGGGCGCCGGGGCGCGGTCGAGATCGCCGTCAGCGCTTCGCCTTTGCGGCTGCCAGCGCCCGGGCCGCCAGATAGTAGTAAACCGGGCTAGCGATGAACATCGACGAATAGGTACCGACGATGACGCCGACGAGAAGGGCGAAGGCGAAGTCGTTGATCACCGGTCCGCCGTACAGGAACAACGCCACCACCACAATCAGCGTCGTCCCCGAGGTCAACATCGTCCGCGACAGGGTCTGGTTGATCGACAGGTTAATGCGCTCGTACAGCGGCTGGCGCCGCAGCGTCTGGGCGTTCTCGCGAATGCGGTCGAATACGACAACCGTGTCGTTGAGCGAGTAGCCGATGATCGTCAGGAAGGCGGCGACGACCGGCAGGTTGAACTCACGATTGGTCAGCGAGAACGCGCCGACCGCGATGGTGACGTCGTGCACCAGTGCCGCCACGGCCCCGACCCCGAAGCGGAACTCGAATCGGTAGCTGATGTAGGCGAGCAATCCGGCCAGCGCCCACCCCATTGCCAGCAGGGTCTGCCGCCGCAGGTCGGACCCTACCTGCGGGCCGACGAACTCCTGCCCGAGAACCGCATGCGTACCGAGGTAGAACGTGTCCTTCATCCACGTCGTGATCCGCGGGTCGATGCCGGCGGCGTCGACCGGATCCCAGGACGGCAACAGACCGAGATCGTCGCGAGCCCCGAGGGCAACCTCTGCAATGCGCCGGTACTCGGCGCGCGCGGCCTCCAGGTCGATGACGGTGTCGAACTCCAGCGGGTTGAGATCGAACAGTCGACCCGACAGCTGCGTCCGGCTGACGGTGTTGAAATCGAACTCACGGCCGCCCGCGTCGCTGGGGTCATAGCGGTCCAGCGCCGCGTAGATCTCCGGCAGCAATGCGCCGCCCTCGTCGGTTTGCGGTGTGCGAATGAGTACTTCGTGGCGACCCTCCTCCGCCAAGAACTCCTGGATTGTCGGCTCCGCGATGCCCTGGTCGGCCAGCGTTTGACGGAGCTGGTCGAGATCGGGCGGATCGGTGAACTGCACGATGACTTGTGTTCCACCGGCAAAGTCGATCCCGTAGCGCAGGCCGCCGTGCAGGACGATGGACACGATGCTCGCCAGGATGACGAGCGCCGAGAGCACCGCCGCGGGGCGGCGGAGGCCGAGAAAGTCGATTTCAGTCTTACCCAGTAGGCGCATCAGATACTCAGGGATTCGCGTCGGCGGGCGGTCCAGATGGAGAACAGGACCCGGGAAACGAACAACGCGGTGAACATGGAGGCGACGATGCCGATCGTGATCGTTACGGCAAACCCTTGCACCGGCCCGGTTCCGAACTGGAAGAGGAACACGGCGGCGATCAAGGTCGTCAGGTTGGCATCGAGAATGGCGGAAAAGGCCTTCGAGAAGCCGGCGTCAACGGCGGAACGAACCGTCTTGCCGAGCTCGAGCTCCTCGCGGATGCGCTCGAAGATCAGCACGTTCGCGTCCACCGACATACCGATGAGCAGGATCAAGCCGGCGATTCCCGGAAGGGTGAGGTTCGCCCCCAACGACGCCATGACGCCCATGACGATCAGCAGGTTGAGCCCCAGCGCGATCACCGCGTTGATGCCGGCGCCTCGGTAGTAGATCAGCATGAAGGCGACGACGAGCGCCATACCGACGGTCGCCGCGAGCAGGCCCTGGCGAATCGAATCGCGGCCCAAGGACGGGCCGACGCTGCGATCTTCCAGGTACTCGATCGAAGCCGGGAGCGCACCGGAGCGCAGCATGAGCGCCAGGTCCTCGGCCTCCTCGAGGGAATAGCTGCCGTTGATGATGCCGTCGCCGGCGATCCGCTGCTCGATGACCGGCGCCATTTGAACGCGGTTGTCGAGAACGATGGCGAGCTGGCGACCGACGTTCGCGGCGGTGAAGTCGGCGAACTTGTTGGTGGCGTTGGCATCGAGGGAGAAGCCGACCGCCGGCAGTCCGAGGGTGTTTTGCGACAGGCGCGCGTCCTTGAGCTCGCTCCCTTCCACGATCGGAATCTGGTCCAGCACGTAGAACATCGGCGCGCTCTCGATCTCCCCGATCATCTGGGGGAGCTCCTCGAGGATCTCGGTGTTCGGCGGCAACGTGCCCCCGACGCTCTCGAGCAACGCTTCGCGTGACGCGGCCGGCCCAGCCTGTACCAACCGCCACTGCAGGATCGCCGACGTGCGCAGCAGGTTCTTGACCCGTTCGGGGTCCTCGACGCCGGGAAGCTGCACCAGGATCTGCGACCCGGCCCGTCCGCGACGTTGAATCACCGGCTCGGCGACGCCGAACTGGTCGATTCGGTTGCGAATCGTCTGCAAAGCCTGGCGCACGGCATTGTCGCGCACCGTCGCCTGATCGGCGGCGGCCAGCTGCATGGTCAACGACGGAGGCGTCGACGAGATCGAGGTGGAATACACGGGGAAATACTGCGCCGCGGCCGCCTCTGCTTGGTCACGCGCGAGCTCGCTGTCGAAGCTGAGGGTGAAACCGGCGTCCCCCTCGAGGCTGGCCGTTCCGGTGACCCCTTCGTCGGCCAGAATCTCCTGCAGCTGCACCATGTCGCCGCGCACTTCCCCGGCGACCGCCTCGTCGACCACCACCTCCAGCACCAGGTGGATACCGCCCCTCAGATCGAGCCCGAGGTTGATCTGCTCCTCGGGTGGGTAGGACAGAAACAGGCTGAACGCGGCCACGGCCACGATGAGTCCGAGCTTGTAGAGAATGTTGCGAGGCATGGTCGCTGACTCCCGGGGGAATTACGGGCTGGCTGCGGTGTCGAGGCCGGTGACGCTCGACTTGGTGATCTCGACCTTGACCTGATCGGCGATGCGCACGGTCAGCCGGTCATCCTTGATACCGACGATGGTGCCATAGATTCCGCCGGCGGTGACGACCCGGTCGCCGGTCTTCAGGTCGGCAATCATCTGCTCTTGCTGCTTCTGCCGTTTCCGCATCGGCGCGATCAGCAGGAAGTAGAAGATCCCGAGCATCACGACGAGCGGCACCAGGCTCGTCAGGGCGCTCTGCCCCTGCCCCTGAGCCACCGCAAGGAGCACACGCACGTCCACTATCGACCCTTTCGAGGCGCCATCTTCGAGCCGGCGATTGGAAAGTCGGAAGAACTCGGAATCGAGGGCAGATCGACGTCGATCATGCGGACGACTCTGCCGTTCGGGCCGCTGTAGCGCGGCGAAATTCGGCAAACTCCGCCGAAGCGATAGCGTGCCGGATGCTCCGCATGCTGTCAAGATAGTGGAAGAGGTTGTGCCAGGTCAGCAGAACGGCCGCGGTCATCTCTCCCCGCACCTTCAGATGGCGCAGGTAAGCGCGCGAGTAGCGGCGGCACGTCGGGCAGGGGCAGTCTTCGTCGAGGGGGCGCGGATCGTCGGCGTACTCTCGCTTCTTGATGGAGATCCGCCCCCTGTGGGTGAACGCCATACCGTTGCGCGCGTGCCGGGTGGGCATGACGCAGTCGAACATATCGACGCCCCGGGCGACCCCCTCGAGCAGGTCCGCCGGCGTGCCCATCCCCATGACGTATCGCGGTTTATCGTCGGGCAACGAGCCCGCCGCGGCCTCCAGCGCCCGCCAGGTGTGGGCCTTGTCTTCACCCACGGCGAGCCCACCGACGGCGTATCCATCGAACTCCAGCTCCCGGAGTTGCTCGGCATGCTCGGCCCGCAGGTCCGGAAAGACGCTCCCCTGGACGATTCCGAACAGTCCGCCAGGCAGCCGATCCGCGACCTGCCGGCTCCGCTCTGCCCAGCGCTGCGTCCGGCGCACCGCGGCTTCGGCCGTGTCCCGATCGGCCGGACTGGCGACGCACTCGTCCAGCACCATGGCGATGTCGGAGCCGAGCTGCGCCTGGATGTCGACCACCGACTCCGGCGTCAACCGCCGCGCGCTGCCGTCGAGCGTCGACTGGAAGGTCACGCCGTCATCGTCGATTCGGCACCGGTCGGCGAGCGAGAACACCTGATACCCGCCACTGTCCGTAAGCACGGGCTTGTTCCAGCCCATGAACGCCTGGATACCGCCGAGTGCCCGGATCGCCGCCGCACCGGGGCGCTCCGCCAGGTGGTACGCGTTCCCGAGGACGATCTCCGCCCCCAACTCCTCGAGGTCGTCGGCACGCATTCCCTTGACCGCACCGTAGGTGCCGACGGGCATGAACGCGGGGGTATGGACCCGTCCGTGGGGTGTTTCGAGCACGCCGCAGCGGGCCGCGCTCGACGCGTCGCGATGGGTGACCGCGAAGCTCAGCGGCATCGCGGCCTCCGCGTAATCGCGGACTCCGAAAAATGATCCCATCCCGCCGCTGATACGGGCCTCCGGCGACCGGCGCTCTCCAGTTCGATCAGCTCCGCTCCATGAACGAAGCTGCCGACGTCCCGGACCTCGACGCCGACCGCCCCGGCGAGCTCCCGGAATGCTGCCTCGTCCTCTTCGCCGATGGCGCACAGCAACTCGTAGTCCTCGCCGCCGTGTAACACCCAGTCGAGGGCGTCCACGCCGAGCGTTTCCGCCACCGATCCGAGTACCTCATCGTCGCGCAGGGAGGCGGCTTCCAGCACCGCGCCGACACCCGACGCACGGCACATGCGGCCGAGGTCCATCGCCAGTCCGTCGCTGATATCCATCATTGCCTGCACCGTACCTGCGGCCCTGCCACCGAGGACGACCGGCGGTGACGGGTCCAGAAACGCGCGCAGGCACGCCTCCTCGGCCTCGCCGCGGACCACGGCCTCGCCCGAGTCCGGAGGGTCGTCGAGACGACGGCCGGATCGCAGCAACTCGAGACCGGCGGCGGCACGGCCGGGTCGTCCGGTTACGTAAATCCTGTCGCCCTCCCGGGCTCCGGAACGGAGCACCGGGGGCGCCCCCTTGCACTCCCCGACCGCGGTCACGTTGATCGCGACCGCACCGGGAACGCCGGCGACGTCACCACCGACGATAGACGCACCCCACCGGGCAGCCCCGTCCCGCATCCCGCTCGCCAGGCTCTCGACCCAGGCCATCCGCGTATCCGACGGCAGCGCCAACGACACGAGAAACGCGACCGGGGTGGCGCCCATGGCGCCCACGTCGGAGGCGTTGATCGCGATCGACCGCCGCCCCAGCATGCGGGGGCCGACCCATTCGCTGCGAAAATGCACACCTTCGTGCTGGCTGTCGGTGCTCAAGACCATGTTCTCGCCGCCTATCAGCACCGCGGCATCGTCTCCCGGTCCGACGATCGAGCCACCCGGCGGGCCGGTGTCGGGCGGAGCCGCCGGGTCGACCCCGAGGATCTCGAGGATGCGCGCCACGACGCCGGTCTCTCCGACCTGACCGACCGTGGCCCCGCGCTCATCCATCGGAGACCTCCTTCCCGGGGATCAGGTGATCGCGGGCCCACGCGCGAGACTCTTCGGCGCTACCCCACCGTCGCGTCAGCTGCCCGCACGCCGCCCGATGCAACAGCCTACCCAGATCCGGCCCGGGGTCCATGCCCCATCCACGCAGGTCGCTGCCGCGGACCCAGCGCGGCTCCCGCGCCCGCCGGACGAACGTTTCCAACCTTTCCGCCGCGTGCTCGACGGAGTTGTCGACGGCAAGCCCTCGGGCCACCAGCGCCGCACTTGCAGCAGCGTTCGCGTCGGCCAGGGCCCAATCCACCAGCTCCTCGGCCGACGCCTCCCCTACCCGGCGCGCCCATCCACCGACCCGGCTGACGCACGCGGCAGCGGCCGCCGGCCAGCGACGCTCGACCAGCGCGCGCCTCACGGATTCGGACTCGTCCGCCGTGCGGGCGGCGCAAAGAGCCGCCAAACGCAGGGTCGCGAGCTCGTCCGGCCACTCGACCTCGTCAGGCACTGCGTCCTCGAACTCACTCCAGGCGCGTCCGTCCGCGACGCGGAGACGGAAACCGAGGCAGATCTCGTCGAGGCCGAGGCGTATGCATCGCTGCACCGCTCCCCACCATCGCGGGCCGGCGAGCAGCAGTCTCCACTCCGTCTGCACGCGTTCGGCCGCGACGTCGGTGAGGGAGCCCGATCCCGTGACGATCTCCGCCTCGGTCGCATTCTCGATCTCGAACCCCTCCAGGGTCGCGGTGTACCGCAAGCCGCGCAGCATGCGAAGTGGATCTCGCCGCATCGACTCCGCCGACACCATGCGCAGCGTTCGGCGCTCGAGGTCGCGGACGCCGCCGTGAAGGTCGATGAGCGCCGGCGCTTCCATCGCCGCCGGAAACAACTTCACCGCCATCGCGTTCACGGTGAAGTCCCGCTCGGCCAGGTCCTCCGCCTCGTCCCCGAGCATGCGACCGATGTCCACCTGGGTGCCGTCGACGATGACGCGGTGGGTGTCTCGCCAACGGTCGCCGATCGCTCCGGGCCGGCGGCCGCAATGTCGGGCGAAGACACCGATGAACGCCTCGAGGTCGCCCGCTACCGCCAGGTCGATGTCGGCTGCGGGGCGGCCCAGGAGGGCGTCTCGCACCGCGCCGCCGACGCAAAGTACCGCATCTTCGTGCTCGACAGCCGCCGCGACGATCGCCGGCATCGGCGCGACCGCAAGGAATTCGCGGAGAAGCTCACTGTGCCGACTCATCGAGCAGGTCCTTGAGCTCGGCCATGAACTCGTTGATGTCCTTGAATTGCCGATACACCGAGGCGAAGCGCACGTAGGCGACATCGTCCAATTGCCGGAGGCGCTCCATGACGTGCTCCCCGACGGCGGTGTTGGCAAGTTCCCGCTCCGGGGCGTCGTGCGCCATCACCTCGATCTCGTCACAAATCGCTTCGAGCTCCTGCAAAGGGACGGCCCGCTTCTCGCACGCTTTGAGCAGACCCTCGAGCAACTTGTTGCGATCGAAGCGCTCTCGCCGCCCGTCCTTCTTGATGACCATGACGGCGACGTCCTCGACCTGCTCGTAGGTGGTGAACCGGCGGCCACACTCGGCGTGCAGGCACTCGCGCCGGCGGCGGATGACCTGCCCCTCGCGGCTCTCGCGCGAGTCGACGACCTTGTCCTCGTTATGACCGCAGAAGGGGCACTTCATTCGCCGTTGTCCTCTTCCAGCTGTTCGATCCCACGCATCGACATCCCCTCGCGGCTCAGCAACGCCAAGCCGATCAGGGTGACCGGCACGAACACCATCGCGTGGCAGACGATGGCGTAGCCGACGGCCGGCTCCTGGGCGACGCCCCAGAGCGTGACCAGCGCCAATTCCGTCGCCAGGTGGAACCCTCCCACGGCGGCGGGCGTCGGCACCATGACCCCGATGACGACGATGACGATCAGCGGCATGACGGCGTAGAACGGTAGTTCGATGTCGAAGGCGAAGAACAGCAGGTAGTACGTCACCAGGATGTTCAGCCAGAGCAGCGCCGAATGGGAGACGATGGCGACGAGAAGCTTCGGGTCCCGCATGCCGGCGAACCCCGAGAGGAAGCTGCGGGCCAGAGGCAAGACGCGATCGCCGAGGCCGCCCGGGAGCCAACCGGTCATCCGCCGCAGCAGCGCGTCGGTGCGGTCGGGCATCAGTTGCGAACCGACGAGGAAAGAAACCACCACGACCAGTCCTGCGAGCACCGCCAGGCCGCTCACGCGCATGCCCGAAATGATCGAGGCGCCCTCGACGTCGAGGCCGGAGGGCAGCGGGAAAAACAACAGGTAGACAACCAGGATGACCAGCACGCTGAACAGGTCGAACAGGCGCTCGAGGACCACCGTGGCGAACGCGGCGGTCTTGCTGATGCCCTCGCGGCGGCCGATCAACACCGGCCGTGCGATCTCCCCGAGTCGCCCTCCGAGCAGGGCGGTGAACGCCCATCCGATGAAGATCGCCGAGGTGAGCGAGCCGACGCCGACATCCTTGATCGGCATCAACAGGTGACGCCAGCGCCATGCCCTCTGGACGTTCGCGAACAGCGTCAGCAACGTCGCGATCAGCACCAGACGATAGTCCGCCCGCCTGAGCTCGGCGCCGATGACCGCAAGGTCCGTTCCGCGCAGGAACAGCCACAGCAGCAGGGCCGCCAAACCGACGCCGATAAGCACTTGCACGCGGCGGGACATGGAGACGCGGTTCTCCTGACGGTGGAGGAAGGAAGGTCGACCGGGCGGGCGCGACGACGATACCCCGCAGCCCGGGCTTCGGTCAATCGCCGCAAGCGGCGGCAAAATCGCCTCAAACCCGCATGGATACAGGGTTTGACGGGCCGCCGTCGTCTTGACGGTGACCCCGGCGGCGACTACACTCCGCGCCGTCCCTCACCGTGTCGTCACCGACGATGGCCGCGGTCGCACGCGGCTTCGCCGCGCCGCCAGGAATCTCCCATGTCGTCCGAACAAGAGGCCCGAGCCGCCATCGTCGCCGCCGGCCGCCGCCTCTACGAGCGCCGCATCCTGGCCTCGATCGAGGGCAACATGAGCATCCGGATGGCCGGCGACCGGATCGTCGCCACGCCCAGCGGCATCAACAAAGGTTTCATGCAGCCGCAGGACATGGTCGTCACGGACCTGGACGGCAACCCGGAGGGGAGCGGCAAGCCCTCCTCCGAGATGCTCATGCACCTGGCGATCTACCGGGTGCGTTCCGACCTGCACGCTATCGTGCACGCGCACCCGACGGTGGCCACCGGCTACGCCGTCGCCGGCCGGCAACTGCCGCCCGCGGTCCTCGCCGAGATCGTCACCACGCTGGGATGTATCCCCATCGCGCCCTACGGCACCCCCTCGACCGACGAGCTCGCCGATGCCGTCGTCGGCCCGATCCGGAACTACGACGCCTTGTTGCTCGCCAACCACGGCGCCCTGACGGCCGGTGGCAACCTCGACGAGGCCGAGGAGCGGATGTACCAGCTCGAGCACTTCGCCGAGGTAAGCCTGGTCGCCGAGCTGCTCGGCGGCCCGCAGGCATTCAGTATCGAGGAAGTGGACCGGCTGTCTTCCTTGCGCGAGCGGGCCGGCGGCCGCCCGGTTCCGCCGGCGTGCTACCCGGTCGACGGCGGCCGAGACACGATTACGCTGACGAAAGACGAACTGGTGACCTTGCTGGCCGACGCCATCCGCGCCCTGCGATAGGTGGGGGCGGCGGGGGCGGGCAACGCCCCCCTCGCGGCCTGCTAGAATGCGACGCAACCGTGGATCTCGGGCTTGCAGATGAGCCTCTCGAGGAGGACAACAGATGGCTGAATACGGGGAAGCCCTTGGCATGGTGGAGACCAAGGGACTGGTGGGAATGGTCGAAGCCGCGGATGCCATGGTGAAGGCAGCCAAGGTGACGCTTATCGGCTACGAGAAGGTGGGCGGTGGGTTGGTCACGGCAATCGTCCGAGGCGATGTCGCGGCGGTGAAATCGGCCACGGACGCCGGCGCAGCTGCCGCGCGTAGGGTCGGTGAGCTGGTTTCCGTCCACGTCATCCCGCGGCCGCACGGCAGCCTCGAAGAGACCCTTCCCATCGGTACGAGCGACTAGCCGGCCATCGCGTGTTTCTCGCCCGAGTCGTCGGCACGGTGGTTGCCACCCGGAAGGACCCGAAGCTCGAGGGCCACAAGCTCCTGCTGGTCGTCCCCGTTGATCCCGACGGCAACGACGAGGGCGGCTACGTGGTCGCCGTGGACACGGTCGACGCGGGCTACAAGGAAACGGTCGTCGTGGTGCGAGGCTCCTCGGCTCGCATGGCGGACGGCATGGAGGATCACCCGGTCGACGCGTCGATCGTCGGTATCGTCGACAGCGCCGACGTGGATGGCTGAATCGTGGATCTCGCCCGGGTTGTCGGACGCGTCGTGTGCACGTTCAAGAACGAGTCTTTGTCGGGCCGGAAGATGTTGCTCGTACAACCGATCGACGCCGCGGGGAACGACACCGGCAAGCCGCTGATCGCGCTGGACGCGGTCGGTGCCGGCGCCGGCGAGCGCGTCTTTTTCGTCACCGGGAAAGAAGCCTCTTTCGCCTTCCTGCCGGATCACGTCCCGGCCGACGCGTCGATCGTAGGCATCGTCGACCGGGTCCACCTGACCGACGCTTCCACCACGGCCTCCTGATGTTCCTCGGACGCGTCGTCGGGAACGTCGTAGCAACCCAGAAGGAACCGAAGTACGAGGGCAAGACCCTCCTCGTCGTGCAACCGATTTCCCTCCGGGGCGACGACGAAGGCACCGCCGTCGTCGCCGTGGACAGCGTCGGCGCAGGCGCCGGCGAAACCGTTCTCGTGGTCGTCGAAGGTCGTTCGACGGCCATGGCCATTGACCGCAGGCTGGTACCGGCGAACGCCGCGATTGTCGGCATCGTCGACCACATCGATTGGGAGAATGAGAAGTGAGCGCCTCCAAGCTCCTCGGCAAGCCGGTTCAAGAAGCAATTCTCGACGATGTCAAACAAGGTCTGGCGCCGCTCGTCGGCGACGGGCAGCCGCCCAAGCTCGCCGCCGTCCTGGTCGGCGACGATCCGGCGTCGGCGATCTACGTGCGCACGAAGACGCGAACGTGCGAGTCGCTGGGCATCGATTCCGAGACCATCCTGTTGCCGGGTGACACCTCCACCGACGAGCTGCTGGCCCGCGTCGACGGGTTGAACGCCGATGACAACGTCGACGGAATCCTGGTGCAGCTGCCGCTGCCAGACGGCATCGACACCCAGGCGGTGCTCGATCGCATCGACCCACGAAAGGACGTCGACGGCCTGCATCCGGAGAACTCCGGGCTGCTGGTGCAAAACAGGCCCCGTTTCGTGCCGGCGACGCCGGCCGGCATCATGCAGATGCTCGACCGCGCCGGCATCGAGATCAGCGGACAGAACGCGGTGATCATCGGCAGGAGCGAGATCGTCGGCAAACCGATGGCCTCGCTGCTGATGCACCGCAACGCGACGGTCACCGTCTGCCACTCGCGCACCAAGGAGCTCGCCGAGGTGTGCCGCCGGGCCGACATCCTGGTGGTCGCCGTCGGCCGCGACGCGATGGTGACCAGGGACTTCGTCCAGCCGGGAGCCACCGTGATCGACGTCGGCATCAACCGCGTCGCCGATCGCGACCGGGTCGAGGAGATCTTCGGCGAGCAGGCCGACTGGGAGAAATTCGAGGAGCGCGGCTATCTGGTCGTCGGCGACGTCCATCCCGAGGTTGCGGAAGTCGCCGGCGCTCTCACCCCGGTTCCCGGCGGCGTCGGGCCGCTGACCATTGGAATGCTCATGTCGAACACGCTCGCCGCGGCGCAATTGCGCGCTGGAGTGGTCGTCTAGCAGCCTGCTGAAGCCGAGGTCCCCGTGCCGCCTACGATCCTGCGCGTCGGTCTGACCGGCAACATCGCGGCGGGAAAGTCGACCGTCGCGGCGTGGCTGGCGGAGCTCGGCTTCCACGTCCTGGACCTCGACGCCCTCGGCCACGACTGCTTGCGACCCGGCGAGTCCGCCCACGACGCCGTCATCGCCGCTTTCGGCAATCAGGTGCGCCGTGACGACGGCACCATCGACCGCTCCGCTCTCGGCGCGATCGTCTTTGCCGACGAAGAGGCCAGGACCCGACTCGAGAGAATCCTTCACCCCGCGATCCGCGAGCGAGAGCAGACCCTGGTCGGCGAGCTCGCCGGCACCGGACAATCCGAGATCGTCGTCACCGAGGCCGCGCTCCTCTACGAAACCGGCGCCGACGCCCGCTACCACCGCATGGTGGTCGTCACCGCCCCGGACCGAGTCCGTCTCGACCGGCTCCGCTCCCGCGGCCTGACCGGCCCCGAAGCTCAACGCCGAATGGCCTCCCAGATGGACCAGGCCGAAAAGGCACGCCGGGCAGACTACGTGATCGAGAACGCGGAGTCGCTCGAAGACGCGCGACGCAAAGTGCAGATCCTGGCGGAGCTCCTGCGCGCGGATCTGGCCAAGGCTGCGGCCGGCGAGCCGTTGGGGGAGTCGGTCGGGGTGATCGGTTGACGTTGGGACGTTGGGGTTGGGAGGTGGCCGGGCGGTCGGGAGAGGGGCCGGGGGCCTCGCGGGTCCCTCCGCTCCCCATTCAAGCGCGCGGCGTCAAGAGGGATGATGCTGCGCATCGATTCTCAGAAAGCCGCGCGATGCATGGGGCCCCGCTGATCCGCCCGCTCCGGCCCCCGACCCCTCTCCCGCCGCCCTCTGCACCGTTTCAGCAACCGACGCACCTCCCGGCCTCCCGCCACCAACCGCTAAGGACGTGACTCGAGGAGGCCGAGTGACCTCGGTGGCGGCTCAGCGGGAGGGTTTTCCGGCATCCGCTTGGCGGTCCGAACGCTCTTAACGGCGATAACGACCCCACTTCGGCGACACGCTTAACGCCCGGATGCCGGAAAACCCTCCCCCTCGCCGAGGTGGCTTGGTTGCCACGCTTGGTGCTGCGGGTCCCGCCTGGCGACCGGGTTGGTGGGGCCGCAGGCTTCGAAACGGTCGAGGTGGCGGCGGGGCTGGGGTTCTTCGAGCTGGGATGGCGGAACGCTCCTTATTTGACGTTGGGAAGGGCGGTACGGTGGAGCCGATCCGGGGACGACCTCGCCTCGATGCGAGTGCCTCTCCGTGCTCGTCGTCCCCACCGGACAGCAATCCCACCTACGTCAAATAAGGAGCGTTCCGCCATCCCAGCTCTCCAGATCCCCGCCACGTTCCATCGCCACCGTTTCGCCGCCAGCACCCTCTCCCACATCCACCAAACCGAGAAGCTGGCGCCCTCCGTGGCAACCTCCGTCTTCCGGCGAGGGGGAGCGCTTTCCGGCATCCGGGCGTTAAGCGTGTCTCCGAGGCCGGGTAGTTATCGCCAACAACAGCGTTCGGACCGCCCCACGGATGCCGGAAAACGCTCCCGCTGAGCCGCCGCCGAAGTGGCTCGGCCTCCTCGAGTCACGTCTTCAGCGGTCGGTGGCGGGAGGCCGGGAGGTACGTCGGTTGCTCGGGCGGTGCAGAGGGCGGCGGGAGAGAGGTCGGGGGCCGGAGCGGGCGGATCAGCGGGGCCCCATGCATCGCGCGGCTTTCTGAGAATCGATGCGCAGCATCATCCCTCTTGACGCCGCGCGCTTGCATGGGGAGCGGAGGGACCCGCGAGGCCCCCGGCCTCTCTCCCGACCGCCCGGCCACCTCCTCACCCCAACCGGCGACACTCGAACCGCACGCCAACATCAGCCTCTACTTCGACGGCCTCCAACCAGTAGCGCTGCCCCTGATCCGGCTCCGTGCCGTTGGCCACACCACGAGCGTCACCGAGCCGTTCTTCCAGTTGGCGGAAGATCCACGCGGCGACCACGGGGGCGGTCGGCGCTTGATCGGCGAAGGCTTCGATGTCCTCGAGCACGCGCTGATCGAGTTCGCCGAGGACGTCGTCGATGGCCGCTCGGAGCAGGCGGAAGTCGATTACCAGGCCGATGTGATCGAGATCTTCGGAGCATGCCCGGGCGGCGACCAGCCACTGATGATGGTGCAGCGGGATCTCTTCGCCCTCGGGGCCGCGGTGGTGTCCGGCCTCGAAACCGGCTTCGACGCGCACTTCGAACATGCGGACCTCCTCGGGGCCGTCAGCCTTGCTCGTCGGCGACGGTGTTCCAGTCGTGGCAGTGGGGGCAGCGGGCAAAGGGTCGGCTCGCTTTGAAGCGGCACTCCAGACAGATGTACGGGTCGACGAGACGGGCTTGTCCGACCACGTCGCCGAACATCTCGCCGACCTGCGTGCCGGGGGCATCCTGCTCCTCGAGGACCTCCCAAAGCTCGCGCTGGACGGTGATCGAACCGGGCTTCTCGGTCAACGCGAGGGTGAGCGCCTCGCGGGCTTCGTCGAGGTCGCCGCGACGACGATGAAGCCGGGCGAGCACGAGCTGGGTGCGCCAGGAGTGCGGCTGGCGCTCGAGAACCCGGGTGCAGGCGGCCTCGACCCGGTCCCAGTCCTCGGCCTTCGTCGCCACGGCGCTGATCCGTTCCAGCGCTTCGATCGCCCATGCGGGCCCGGCGCTCAGCGCCTGCTCCCAACGGGCCATCGCCTCGTCGCCGAGCCCCTGTTCCGTCAGGCAGTCGCCGGCCCCGAGCAGCGCCGGTGCATAGGCGGGATCGAGCTGTAGCGATCTCTCGTAGAAGCCCATCGCCGCCTCCGGATTGCCCTCCCGCAACGCTTCTCTCCCCTGCTCCGCCCACAGGGACGCCAGCAGGAGATCGTCACGGGAGCCGGCCAGCTTGTCGATGCGCTGCTGGGTTTCGGCTGCCTTCTCCCAGAGCCCCATCTCCTCGTAGACCCGGCGCAGGCACAGCCACCCGCTGAGGTTTCCGGGGTCCCGCTCGACGACCTCTTGAAGGGTGCGCTCCGACCGGTCGATCAGACCGGCGCTCTTGAAATCGAGCGCCAGCGAGAACAGGGCCTGGGTGCGGCCGAGCTCCGAGAGCCCCGGCCGATGGAGCAGGCTCTTGTGGATGTCGATGGCCCGTTCGACCTGACCCTTCTCTCGAAACAGGTTGCCGAGCGCGAGATAGGCCTCGACGGCATCCGTCTCGCCGCGAACCGCCTTGGTCAACTCGATCAGCGCCAGCTCGGGCTGGTTGGAAATGAGGTAGTTGAGCCCCAGCAGATAGTGGGGATGATCGCCGTACTGGGGCCCTTCGAGGCGGCTCGTGCGGGCGAGCACCCACGCACGGCCGATGAGCACCCCGAGCATGGTGAGGGCCACCGCGGCCCCGAGCGTGAGGGACCACCCTTGCATCGGCTACTCCTGCAGGTCGCCGGGCTCGCCGCTTTCGACCTCGGCGAGGCCGCCGTCGGTGGGCGGCGTGGGCGACGCGGGCAGCGCGGGCGGCTGGCGCAGCTCTCGCACTTCCGTTTCCAGCGCCGCGATCCTGCGCCGCAGCTCGCGCTCCTTCATCCCGTGTCGAAGGTGCTCGACGACCGCGATCACTCCCGCCACCAGGACACCGATGAAGACCGACCCGAGGATCACCAGAAAGACGGGAACGTCGATCAGCGTGCGGCCGGGGAAATACGTTACGTCGACGCGCTGCTCGATGTTCGCGTAGGCGATGGCCACCAGGACGATGACCAGAGCGAGGTACAGCAGCACCTTGAGGATCGCGTTCACCCCGCTTCTCCTTCTTTCGCAGGTCCCGCGAAGACATGCTGTCGACGCCGGTAGTCCGCTAGGACCTCATCCCACAGGCCGCGGGCGTCAACGATGTCGTCGATCACCTCGCGAGCCACCCCGTCACCTCCACTCCGACGCGTCACCCAATCGACGCTGTCGAGCAGCTTCTCGTGCCCGTCGGCCACGGTGATGCCGACCCCGACGTGCTCCAGCAGCGGCAGGTCGATCAGGTCATCGCCGATGTAGGCGACCTGCTCGTCGGCGATGCCCTCCTCGCGTTGGATCTCCATACACGCCCCGACCTTGTTCTTTTCTCCCTGGCGCAGGTGATCGACGGGCAATTCGGTAAATCGGCGGGCAACGACCTCCGACCGCCGCGCCGTGATGACGGCGATCTTGACTCCGATCAGCCGAGCGATGAAGAGGGCCGATCCGTCGCGAACACAGAACTTCTTGGCCTCACGATCGGCGTCGATGTACACGATTCCGCCGTCGGTGAGGACGCCGTCGACGTCCAGCACCAGCATGCGGAGGTCACGCAGCCGCTCCTCGTACTCGGCGCGGGTCAGTCGCGGCATTCAGATCATCTCCGTGCGCCACAGGTCATGCAGGTGGACGACGCCTTCCGGGCGCCGTTCGCCGTCGATGACGGGTAGCGAAGTGATTCGCCGCTCCTCCATGATCCGCAAGGCCTCGGTGGCAAGCGCGTCGGCCCCCACGCACGCGGGATCTGCGGTCATCCATGCTGCAGCATCACGCTGCATCGCCTCAGCCCCGGACTCCTCGAAGAGCCGACGCAGATCCCCGTCGGTGATGACCCCGACCAGACCGCCGTCATCGTCAACGACGGTGGTCATACCCAGCGACTTGGCGCTCATCTCGGCCAGGACCTCGGCCGTCCCGGCGCTCGCTTTCACCAGCGGAATACCATCGCCGGTATGCATCACGTGATGCACGCGCAGCAGCTGGCTCCCGAGGTTGCCTTTCGGATGGTGCGCCGCCAGATCGTCGGCGCTGAAACCGCGCTCCTCCAGCAACGCCATCGCCAGGGCGTCGCCCACGGCGAGCGCCGCGGTCGTGCTCGCGGTCGGCACCAGGCCGAGCGGGCAGGCTTCCTTCTCGACCCCGGCGTCCAGGGCGACGTCAGCCTCACGTCCGAGTGTCGAGCCCGTGTCGCCGACGATGGCAATCAGGGGCACGCCGATCCGTTTGATCGACGGCAGCATCGCCACGACTTCTTTGGTTTCGCCGCTCTGGCTGATGGCGATCAGAACATCGCCCTCGATCAACATGCCGAGGTCGCCGTGACCGGCCTCGGCCGGATGCAGAAACAACGCCGGGCTCCCGGTAGAGGCCAGCGTGCCGGCGAGCTTGCGGCCGATCACGCCGGACTTTCCCATCCCCGAAACCACCACGCGCCCACCGCAGCCGAGAAGAATGTCGAGCGCTTCGTCGAAGGTCGCGGCGTCGAAGCGATCCGCGAGCCGGCTCAGCGCCGCGGCTTCGATGCGAAGGACCTCGAGGGCGAGCTCGAGGGCGCTCTCCCGCGCCGTTCCCGCCGCTCCGGCCTGAGGATTCGGTGTGGCGCTCTTCATCTCAGCTCTCCTGAGCTCCGCCGTGATCCCGGGCTACAGCCCGCAGGCGGGAAACCTGACGAAGCATCGGCCGCAGCCGCTCCAACGGCAACTGGGTCGCACCGTCGCTGAGCGCCGCGTCCGGGTCGTCGTGGACCTCCACGAACAGGGCGTCGACGCCGACGGCCGCGGCGGCGCACGCCAGCGGCTCGGCGAAGCGCCGCTCGCCGGCGGTCTCGCCGTCACCCGCCCCCGGCAGCTGCAGCGAATGCGTGACGTCGAAGACGATGGGGTAACCCATGTCCGCGAGCCGGCATACGCCCTTGAAGTCGACGACGAGATTATTGTAGCCGAACGAGGTACCGCGCTCGGTAAGCATGATGCCGCGGGCTTCGGCCGCTTCGAGCTTGCCGACGACGTGGCGCATGTCGTCCGGAGCGAGAAACTGGCCCTTCTTCACGTTGACCGGGCGGCCGCTCGCGGCGCAGGCGACGAGAAGATCGGTCTGCCGGCAGAGGAAAGCCGGAACCTGCAGCACGTCGACCACGTCGGCGACCGCCTCGACCTGGTCTGCGGTGTGGACGTCCGTCAACACCGAGGCGCCGGTCTCGGCGCGCACCTCGGCGAGGATCTCCAACCCCGCCTCCAGGCCGGGGCCGCGAAAGGACTCGATCGACGTGCGGTTGGCCTTGTCGAAGGAGGCCTTGAAGAGAACCGGGAGGCCGAGCTCCGCCGCGGCGGAAACGACCTCGCGTGCGATCCGCAGGCAGTGCTCGCGGCTCTCGATGACGCACGGGCCGGCGATCAGTCCGAGAGCATCGCCCCCGAAGGCTGCCCCCTCGCCGATGTCCACTGGCTTCGTCATCGCGCCACTCCGCCGGGGTCAGACCGAAGCGATCCCGCCGGCCGGCTCGACCTCCGTCTCGGCGACGGTGTCCGCGGCCTGCCCGTCGTGCTCGGCGCGGTCGGTCTTGGCGCGCTCGTAGGAAGCCCGAACGAACGCGGCGAAAAGCGGGTGCGGGGCCTGCGGACGGGAAAGGAACTCGGGATGAAACTGGCAGGCGAGAAACCACGGATGGTCCGTCAGCTCGAGGATCTCGACAAACTTGCCGTCCTCCGTCTTGCCGCTGAGAACCAAGCCCGCTTCCACCAGCGCGGGCTCGAACGTGCGGTTGAACTCGTACCGATGCCGATGCCGCTCCGACACCATCTCTGCCCCGTACGCTTCGGCCGCCCGGGATCCCGGAATCAGCTTGCAGTCGTAGGCACCGAGGCGCATGGTGCCGCCGAGCTCGTCGACGCCGAGCAGGTCCCGCAGCTTGTAGATCAGCTTCTCCGCGCCCTCGCCCTTGAAGTCGAACTCGCTGCTGTCGGCGGAATCGCCCAGCTTGGCGACGTTCTCGGCAAACTCCATGGCCGCTGTCTGAAAGCCGAGGCAGATGCCGAAGTACGGCACCTGGTGCTCGCGGGCGAATCGAATCGCCTCGACCATGCCGCGCACACCGCGCTCGCCGAAGCCCCCCGGCACCAGCACACCACCGACACCGTCGAGAACGTCCTCCGGGCGCTCACCTTGCTCGAATCGTTCCGCCTCGACCCACTCGATGTCGACACCGAGGTCGTTGGCCAGACCGCCGTGGATCAGCGCTTCGTTGAGGCTCTTGTAGGACTCCTCGAACTCGACATACTTGCCGACCACCGCGATACGAACGCGATCGGAAGGCGCCTTGTACGTCCTGACGACACGCAACCACTCGGTCAGATCGGGATCGTCGCACTCCAGCGCCAGTTCCTCGCAAACAATCTTGTCGAGCCCTTCCTCGTGAAACACCAGCGGGACGTCGTAGATGCAGTCGACGTCCTTGGCGGTGATGACCGCCGCCGGGTCGACGTTCGTGAACAGCGCGATCTTTTCCTTGATGTCCGGCGGCAGGAAGCGGTCGGTCCGGCACAGAAGGACGTTCGGCTGAATACCGATCGAGCGCAGCTCCTTGACGGAGCGCTGCGTCGGCTTCGTCTTCAGCTCCTTCGCCGCGGCGATATACGGCACCAGCGTCAGGTGGATGAACATGCAGTTGCCACGCCCGACCTCGTGCGACAGCTGCCGGATAGCCTCCAGAAACGGCAAGCTCTCGATATCGCCGATGGTGCCGCCGATCTCGACGATGACGATGTCGGCCGTAGAGGCGAGATCGGTGATGCTGTCCTTGATCTCGTTGGTGATGTGGGGAATCACCTGGACCGTCTTACCCAGATAGACGCCCTGGCGTTCCTTCTGAATGACAGACTCGTAGATTTGCCCCGACGTGAAGTTGTTCCTCTTCGACATGCGGGCGCTGGTGAAGCGCTCGTAGTGCCCCAGATCGAGATCGGTCTCGGCGCCGTCGTCCGTGACGAACACTTCTCCGTGCTGAAACGGGCTCATGGTGCCCGGGTCGACGTTGATGTACGGGTCCAGCTTCATCAGGTTGACGGAGTAACCGTGGGCCTCCATCAGACGGCCGATTGCCGCCGAGGCAAGCCCCTTGCCGAGCGACGATACGACCCCGCCGGTAACGAAGATGTACTTGGTGGACATACCCCTGTTTGATCTCCCGTTTGCTCGCTTCTGGTTGCTCGTTTCCTTCGTCAGCTACTCGTCGATTCGGCCGCCGTCAGCGCGGCGAGCGCCCGTTCCAGGTCCGCAGGTGTGTTCACGCCGGGTATCGCTTCCGCCACCGGGTAGGTCTGCATCCGCTCACCGGCCTCGAGCACGCGCAACTGTTCGAGGCCTTCGATCTCCTCGAGCCGAGACGGCTTCATCGTCGCCCACCGGCGCAGCGCCTCCGGCCGATAGAAGTACACGCCGATATGAGCATAGACCGGCGCCGAGATCTCGCCCTCCGCGACCAGCCGGGGCCAAACGGCCGCCGCCTCCTGGCCGGGCGAAGAGGTCACCGTCGCTTGCCACGCGGCGCGCGGAAACGGCAGCGGTGCCCGACTGAAGAACAGCGCCTGCTCGTTGTCGTCGATCACGACCTTCACCACGTTGGGATCCCAGAGGTCTTGTCGGTCCGCGAGCCGCGCCCGCAGCGTTCCGAGCTCGTAGGCGGAGTCGCGGAAGCGAGCCACGGCGGCGCCCACGGACTCGGCGTCAAGAAGCAGCTCATCCCCTTGGACGTTGACGATGACGTCGGCGGTGTACTGCGATGCAGCGGCGGCCACACGATCGGTGCCCGAGGCGAATTCACCGGTGGACATTACCACGTCGGCGTCGGTGGCCCGGGCAGCCTCGGCGATGCGCTCGTCGTCCGTGGCGACCACGATTCGGTCGATTCCCGGCACACGCTGGGCCGCCTCTACGACGTGCCGGATGAGCGGAGCACCGGCCACGGAAGCGAGAAGTTTCCCGGGAAATCTGGTGGATGCAAACCGCGCTGGAATGATGGCGATGCAATCCATGCGCCGACCCGGGTAGAGGAACCGCAGGAGAATACCATCCGACCCCGCGACCGACCAGCATCGCCGGATCGAGGGGTTCGGGGGCCGCCGCGGCTACTCGACCAGTGTGTCGACGCGGCGGGCGAGATCGGCCACGGAGGCGTCCATGAGCTCGCCGGTGTCATCGTCCGGAATTTCGATGCCGAACTCGTCTTCCGCGGCGAGGACGAGATCGATGATCTCCACGGAGGTGAGGCCGACCTCGCTCTGCAAGCGGGCGTCCCCGGCAACCTTGCCGGCGGCTTCCGGTTTGAGCTCGACGATCAGACGGCCGATTGTCTCGACGGTTTCGTTGCTGCTCACGCCAAGCTCCCCTCTTCGTACAGGTCGCGGCAGCGCCCCCGACAAAGCTTCCCGCTGGTGGTTCGAGGAATGCGGCCGCTCTCCATCAGGACGACATCCAGGACGGGCAGGTTCAGGGTCTCGGATATGACGCCACGCACGCGGGAGACAACCGATTCTCCGTCCTGCGGGTTGCGCGGCGCCGCGACGATGACGATGCCTTCTTCCCGCCCGTTGCGGGTGCCAAACGCTACCACGCTGCCGGGGCGCACCAGCTCCAGGCGGTGCACGGCGCGCTCGATGTCCTGCGGGTAGTAGTTCTTTCCGCCGACGATGATCAGCTCCTTCTTGCGGCCGGTGACGAAGAGGTTGCCGTCCTGGATGTAACCGAGGTCGCCGGTCATCAGCCAGCCGTCGCGCAGCGTCTCAGCGGTGGCTTCCGGGTCGTTGAAGTAACCCCGCATGACGGAGGACCCGGAAATGGAGATCTCCCCGACGTTGCCGTCGGCAACCGGCTCGTCGCCCTCGCCGACGATCCGCACACTCGTCTCGCGGACGGGCACGCCGCAACTCACGATCCTCTTCGCGGCACCACCGGCGGGCGCCGGCCGGGCGATCCCTTCACCTTCGAGCGCGGCACGATCCACGTCGATCGTCTCGTATTCTTCAGTCGCTCGGACACCCGTCACCATCAAACCGACTTCGGCCAGGCCGTAGGCGGGCATGAAGCCGGAACGCGGAAAACCCACCTTCCCGAAGGCCTCGGTGAATGCCGCCAGCAGCTCCGCGTCGATGGGCTCGGCACCGATGATCGCCACCCTCCAGGCACTCAGATCGCGGCCCAGGAGCTCACCGCGCTCGAGAAGATGTCGGTAGCTGACGTTGGGACCGGCCGTGATCGATACGTTGTGTCGCTCCATCACGTCGAGCCAGCGTCGCGGGCGACGCAAGAAGTTGAACGGCGTGGTCAGCACGAGGTCGATGGATCGCGCCGTGGCGCCCAGCAGGTTCCCGATGAGCCCCATGTCGTGGTACATCGGCAACCAGCCGCCGCCGACATCGTGGGGCTCGACCTCGAGGTGCTCGACAATGGCTCGAACGTTCGCCGCGATGCAGGAATGAGGCAGCACGACACCGCGCGGCGAGCTCGTGCTCCCCGAGGTGAACTGGATCACGGCGATCTCGTCGGCAGCCGGCTCGTGCGGGGCGAAGCGGGCCGACGCCGCCAGTAGATGGTCCTGCCGGAGCACCCGGGCCTTCCCGTCGAGGCCGGCCTCCGCCAAAAGCGGCTCCCCGACCTCTTCGACCTCCTCGTCGACGACGACGTAACTCGGCTGGGCGACACGCACGATGGCGCCGATGTGGCCGAGGTAGCCCTTCAAGCGGCGGCGGCTGATCGGCGTGGGCAGGATCGAGGGATGGATACCGGCGAGCACGGCGCCGAAAAACGACGTCACCAGGGGGCGCAGCCCCTGGCAAACGATGGCCACGCGGTCGCCCGGACGCCCGCCGACGTCCTGGAACCCGGCCGCGATCCGCTCGGCTTGCTCTTGGATCTCGGCCCAGGTGAAGCGCCGCTCGTCCTCGTCGACAAAGATGAGCCCGCGCCGGCCGCACGTCTCGGCGGCCTGGCGGAGGATCTCCGGCAGCGTCTGGGGGAATTCAGGAGCGGGATTCGCCACGGCTTCTCTCGGGATACGGACGGTCGACGGCGACGGTGTCGCCCGACGACAGAGTCAGGAGCCGGCGGGCTGCAGAGCGGGCAACTTGGCTTCGATCTGCGCCCAGCAGTCCTCCAGATCGGCGCCCGTGACGATGATCCCGTGGTTGGCGAGACCGAGAATCGTGCGCACCGGATTGTCCGTGAGCTTGAGCCCGTCCAGCGTCGATTCGCACAGCTCGATCGTGCCGCACGGATAGTGCTCATCCGTATAGACGATGTCGTCCACGAACCAGTGAATGTGGATCATCGCCCCGATCTCCGGAAACTCGCGATAGATCGTGGCGTGGATGCTCGAGTCGATCGAGACCCGCGAGTCCTCGAAACCCGGCGGCACCGTGATGTGGATCTCCCGGGCACCGGGATCGAAGTTGCTCACCAGCAGGATGTCCTTGCCGATGACATCGAGCTTCGCCTTGTCGACGCCGCGGCCGGTCATCCAGAAGACATCGCCGTCGTGCCGGGCGCTCATGTTCCCGTAGCTGACCTGCTTCTGCCCCAGCACCTTGAAGAACCGCCGCCGGGCGCGATCCGAGAGGCCGTCGAGGGCGACGGCGGACGGCACCAGGTCGAGGTCGTCCAGGCGACGTGCCATCTCCTGCATCTTGCGGGTGACGTCCGTACCCTGGCGGAGTTCCTCGGAAAGGTCCGTGTGCACGATGTTCTCGTCGATGTACGTGACATCCGAGCGCTGCAGCAGCAGGTCGAACAGCCAGTCGGCCGCACTGTCTCCGCCTTCGAGAACCTCGTGACCCCTTTCGGGTGTGATCAACGTCATGCGGAAGTCGTGCGGGCCGTCTCCGGTCAGCTCCGTGTACCCGGCCAGGTTGGCCATGCAACGCAGGCCGATCTCGTAGGAACGCACAACCCGCTGTGCGTCGGTCTCCACCGGCTCGCCGATGAAGAAGATGCCAACGAAATCCTGATAGGTCCGACGTTCGATACCCAGCTGGTCGATGTCGTCGCCGTTCGGCATGAATGCGAGGACGACGTCGGCCGGCTCCGTGCTGTCGTCGTCCAGGAGCCTGTAGTTCGGCGCAGCGGCGAATCGTTCCTTCACGGGCTCGAACAACCCGTCCAGAGCGGGGTGCGGTCCCGTGCGCAGCATCCGCACAGTCTTCATGATGATGTCCTCCATAAACTAGGCAGTGGCCGGCCGTTCCTCATGATTGGCGGCCGCTCTGCAACGGCGGGGATCCCGAATTTGCGGTATGAAGGGGTCGGTAGATCCCGAGCGAGCCCGGAGGGATAAGGATGATGTCTCCAAGGCCCGCGTGATGGTAAAGGATACACCCCGGGAACGATTGTGCATACGTGGGCAGGTTCACCAAACTAGCCGGCGGTGGCCCGCCTTGTCCTCTCACGCAACTTCCCTTCGCCAGACCCATCACACTTTCACCACGGGCTGCTAGGCCGGCATCCGCGTAAGCAATCCGCCCGGCCGCACCTGAAGGCGGGCGGGTAGCCCACCGGCAATCTCGCCGTCGGTTTCGACCTCGAGGCCCGGGCCGGTCAACTCGATGGACCGGCAAGCGAAGCTCTCGATCGCCGGGTGCGAAAAGGGAATCCCGCGGTCCAGCTTGCGAAACTCGCTCAACGCGGCGAAGAAGCCGAGCTCTCCGGCGATGACGATGTGCAGCTCGCCGTTGTCGAACGAGGCTCCCGGGGCCGGCCGCATCCCGCCGGCAACCGACGGGCCGTTGCAGATGAACATCTGCAGGAGCGCGGACTGGCCGCTCTGCCCCGTGTCCGTGCGCCACGCAACGGCGTGAGGTCGCGCTCCGGCGATTTCTCGCAGGGACGCCAGCGTGTACGCGTGCTTTCCGAATCGTTGCAGCAGGCCGCTGCGCATTACCCGCCGTGCCACCAGCGGGCCGAGCCCGACGTTCGCGACGTTGAAGAAATAGCGCCGCACCGTGTCGTTTCCGGCTGCCAGGTCGGCGACCCCGATGTCCAGGTGAATGGTACGTCCCTGCTCGAGCCGTCGCAGGACACCGGTGGGCGGCGTCGACAGCCCCAACCCGCGCGCCAGGTCACATCCCGTCCCCAACGGCAGGTGCGCGAAGGCCGTCCCGGAACCCGTCGCCTCCGCCTCCATCAATCCCTGGACGACGTCGTGGGCGGTGCCGTCGCCGCCCGCCGCGATGACCAGATCAGCACCCGCGGCGACCGCTCGACGGGCAAGCTCGGCACCGTGACCGGGATGCTGCGTCTCCGTGATCTCCGGCGCGCGCCGCCATGCGTCCAGTTCCGGCTGCAGTCGGTTCCACAAACGACGGGCGCGGCCCCGACCGGCGGTCGCGTTCAGGACGATGACCACACGGCCAGGTCGGTCGGCGGCGGTCTTGTCGGAGCTTCTCGAGGGCATGTTCTGTCTTTTACCGCGCCCTTCGCGCGATCGCTACGTGTCGCAAGCTTGCGGTCGGTCCGGCTTCGGGACAGACTGCCGAAACCATGGACGACATCGGATGATCAGCCAAGTCATCGAACGTGGCGTGCTGGGTTTGAAGGCGGCCGTCACCAAGGTCATCGGCGCCCTGCCGGTCTCTCCCAACGTGCTGACCGTCTCGTCGATGATCCCCACCGGCCTGGCGACCTACTACCTCGCGGAGGGTCGCTTGTCGGTCGCCGGACTGTGGATTATCGCGGCCGGGTTTTTCGATGTGATCGACGGCGCCGTCGCCCGCGCCACCGGGAAGGGGTCGCCCTTCGGCGCCGTGCTCGACTCCGTCACCGACCGGGCCTCCGACGCCTTCATCTACGTCGGTGCCGTTCTGTACTTCTACCGGATCGATGAGCCCTTCTACGTCTTTCTCACCATGGTGGCCCTGGCTGGAGCCTTGATGGTTTCCTATACCAGAGCGCGCGCCGAGAACACCGTCCTGGATTGCAAGGTCGGGTTCGCCGAGCGTGGCGAGCGGATGGTATTGATGCTCCTGGCCCTGTTCTTCGGCAAGCTGGGAGCAGGCATGTGGATGCTCGCGTTCCTGTCCTGGCTGACGACCCTGCAGCGCCTGGTGCACACCCACAGGGCCCTGGCAGCCGGCCAGCACCGCCCCCCTGCGGAGCCTGCGTAGAGCCGATCGCGCTAGTGCCGACGCGGCTTGAAAACGGCTTCTTCGTCCGGCGACGCGGCATGTCCGCCGATGGCGATCTGTTTGCCGGCGAGGTAGTTCCCGGCCACCGCGTTCCACGGCGGCACGACGATGTTGGCGTTGCCCATCGCCTGCGCCTTGCAGGCCAGTCGGACCAGCGGTCGCACCTCGTCGGTGTCGGTGTAGCCGAATCGGGTCAGTCTCCGGCGTTCGAGCGGATTGACCGCCGAGAGCCTGTCGTTGCCGCCGATGACCCCGATCCAGCAGGTGCCGCAGGCGGCCGATCGGCATTCCGTCGGAATCGGGCCGTCACCCGGCTCGCAGCGGCTGTCGGCGTACGGATGCTCGGCCTGGTCGGTCATCGAGGCTTGCGTCAGCTCCACGCCCTCGATGAGCTTGAAGTTGGCGGTCTTGTAGCCCTCGTTGAAGTTGATCGGGTAGTCGCGCTTCAGGCCCTTCAGCCACCCGAGCAGGCCTCCGGTGTCGTTCTTCGCCCGATCCGCAAGAACCTTCTGGGGCGAGCGCCGCACCGCCCATTCGCTGATGTGAATCGAACCCGGTGCGGCATCGAAGGCCTCCGGCCCGACCTGCTGCAACGTCATGAAGCCGGCCGCCGTGATGCCCAGCAGCAACGATTCTTCCACCTTCGCGCTACCGGCAACCTGCGATGCCACGGCGCGGATCTGGTCGGTCAGATCGAGGCTCTCCGGCGCCGTCTGCGAAGCGGCATGCGCGCTGATCGCAGCCTTGACCTGCGGCCAGTACCGGTGTCCGTAGATGAAGTGGTGCGAGCTGTCGACCTGCTCGGCCAGATCGGGGTTGCCCTTGAGCTCGAGCTCCTCAGCGAGCTGCGGATTCGTCGCCAGCTCGTCGACCACGCGGCAGAGCCACAGGGGCCAAAAGTGGAACCAGATCTTGGTGGCGTCCTGGTCGACCTGATGGATCGACGGCGCCAGGCTGTGGACGACCGACCACCAGGTCTGCTGGTCGTGCCGCGTCAGAAAGCCCATGAAGGGCGAGTTGTTTTCGCTACTCATGAATGTCTACTCGATGATCGTCGTCTGCGGGAGGTCGCCGAGACTGTCCTCACGGGCGGCGCGCTTCGCGGTTCGCGAAGTCACCGGAGCGCTCGGCCCGGCAACGGGAATTTCGGGGAATAAGAAGCACTGCGGGAAAGCGCCATTCTCGCACATACACGAGCCGAACGGAATGCGATCGCTGCCCACCGTGCGGCCTGTCGCGCCCCCCGGCCGGGGTGTTGAAATCCCCCGGAAACCGTGTAATTTCTCTCCTGTCGCGACCGTCATCGTGCGGTCGCCCAGCCTTCACGGTTCGGGTGGATTCTACGGCGTACTCGCTGAACCTCTGCCACACTGGCCGAGGGGCCGCGCTCCTCGCGGCTCCAAGTGCACCTCCCTCTCGTGCACCGCGTGCCTGACCTTCCCTTGCGAAATCCGAGGACCTCAAAATGACCAACATCTTGATGATCGGCGGCGGCGTGATTGTCGCCCTCGCCGTCATCGGCTACCTCTACTTCCAGTCCGTCAAGAAGAAATTCGCGGACGCCAAAGCAGAGGACCACAAGCACCGCCAGGAGCGTCTCGAGAACCTGCCCGCGATCCCGCTGTCGGAGCGCGACGACAACGGCATCTATCAGTGGAGCTTCCACCACGGTGACCGCATGGTGGCGCGGGCCGTCAAGGCGAACATCGACGAGTCCTCCAAGCGGGTGACCTTCATGGAGATCACCCACAGCGACCTATTGCTGCTTCCGGACGAGTGCCAGTTCCGCAAATACAAGCTGGAGATCGACACCGTCGGCGACGCGATCAAGGTCGACAAGGTCGAGCCGGAGAAGGGCCGCATTCTGCGCGAGGTCACCGGGCAGATCACCGGCTACGTGGAGCAATAGGCGTCCCGGAATGCGGACGTCGGCATGACCGCGATCATCACGGTTACGGCGCCGGGCCGCGGCCTGCACGAGATCTCCGGGCGGGTCGCGCAGGCCGTGGCCGATAGCGGCGTCCTGAACGGCCTCTGCAGCCTCTTGATGAGGCATACGTCTGCCAGCATGACGATCCAGGAGAACGCCGACCCGTCAGCCCGTCGCGATCTCGAGGCCTGGCTCGACAGGCTCGTGGCCGAAGACGATCCGCTGTTCACCCACACATCCGAGGGCGCCGACGACATGCCGGCCCACATCAAGGCGGCGCTCACGTCGACGACGCTGTCGATCCCGGTGATCGACGGCGAGCTGGCGCTCGGAACCTGGCAGGGAATCTACCTGTGGGAACACCGGCGCAGACCGCGACCCCGGCAGATCGCGATCCACGTCGGCTGAATCCTGTCTCCGTAGCGCTGCGCGCCACCCCCGGCCCCGGGCCGGCCCGCGGGCCCACCCTCGAACGGTCGATCAGCAGCGCCTATCCTTCCGGGTTCCGCGGGCTATCGTCCGTACCAACGGCGGCAACCCAACGTTCCACCTGACGGCCGGCAACATCACGGGCGCCCAACCCGAAGGCCATCGCCGCAGCAAGGGCGAGAGCCCCGAGGACGAGGGCGAACGCCAGGTTGACGATGTCTTCGGCCAGGCCCATCTGGCGGAGGGCCATAGCGCCGGCCAAAACGGTGATGGCTACCCGGGCTGCCGTCGCCTGAATATGCGCCTGGCGTGCCCCGGTGGCACGAATCGTCTCCGAGGCGAAACGGGCCAGATACAGGCCGACGCCGAACACGACGAGACCCAGAATGATGTCGGCGCCGAAACGCACGAACCCGGCCAACAGCCCGGCGAGCTCGTCGAAGCCCATCAGGGCAGCTGCTTCGATGCTGGCGAACAGCATCACCGAAACCACGATGATGGTGCCGACGGCTGTGGAGGGGCTGGAGGCGCCCTCGCCGACGGTGCCGCTCAGACCGATGTGCGCCAGAACGTTGTCGAAGCCGGCACCCCGCAGCAGGTTGGAGACCAGCTCTGCCACCAGCCGAGCGACGAAATAGGCCACCGTCAGCAGCAGGCCGGCGGCGAACACGAACGGGATCGCCTCGAGCACCTGCGACAGCATGTTGGTGGCCGGAACGGTCACCGCCTCCAGCTCGAGGGCCTGCAGCGCCGAGATCAGAACGGGGACCAGTACCAGCACGTAGAGCACCAGTCCCGCCAGACCGGATAGCCGGCGATCGCCGAGCGTCTGCCCGAGGCCGACCTGGTCGGCCAGCCGATCGATACCGGCGGCAGCCAGCAGGTTGGTGACGATCCGCTGAATCAGGCGGGCGACGAACCACCCGACCGCGAAGATCAGCGCGGCAGCGGCGATATTCGGCACGAAGCGCAGCACCTCACTGACAAGCTCCTGGACCGGTGCCAACAGCCCTTCCAGTCCCAGCGCCCCCAGGGCGGCCGGCAGAAAGAGGAGGAGCACCAGCCAGTACACGGCGTCGGCCAGGGTCTTGCTCAGCGGAACCGTGCCTTCGGTGTCCGTTCCGGTCTCGGCACCGATCCGCCGATCGACGCCGATCCGGTCGAGCGCCGTGGAGACGACCCGGCGCAGAACCGTCGCCGCGATCCAGGCGGCGAACATCAATGCCGCGGCCGCGAGCACCCGCGGCGCGTACCCGGCGACCTCCGAAAGCAGCGCGTTGAGCGGCTCGGTCACGGCGGTCAAGCTGAGGGCCTCGAGGAAAGCCGTCAGCACGAACAGCATCGCCAGGTAATAGGCGATGCGGCCGGCGATGCGCTCGACCTCGATCTCGCCGGCGCCCTCGCCCGCAAGCCAGGACGCCAGTCGGTTGTCCAGCGTCGTTCGACGCAAAGCCCCCCGGACGATCGCCGCAACCATGAGTGCCGCGAGCCAGCCGAACACGAGGATGGCGAGCGCCGCCACCAAGTTCGGCAAGTACTCGGGCAACGTCGCCAACATCTGTTGCCACAGGTTCTGCAGCATTCCTGCCTCCGTTCTCTTCCCCACCGGAGAATCCAGACTCTAACGCTTATATACCTGAATAGACCGAGTGTCACACCAACTGGTCACACGCAAACGCGACCGTGGCGCAGGCAAGATAGCGGTACCGACAAAAAAAGAGCCGGTGGGATGACTCCCACCGGCCCTTTCGGGTCTTTCAAGGATGTTGCTTAGCCGAGCTCGATTTGGCTGAGCTTCTTCGACTTGGCCGCCGGCGCCTCCGCCTTGCCGGCCTCACCGAGAATCTCCTGGCGATACAGCTTCGCCATCTTCTCGTTCTCGGACTTGGCGCGCAGCTCGGCGAGCTTCTCGTCTCGCTTCGCCCGCTTTTCCTGATGGGCGTACTTGGCGATGCCCAGGTCATCGAGATCGTGCTGTACTTCCTTGGTGACGATCTCGTCCCGGAGCAACATGCTGTGCTCGGTCGTGTCCATCTCGACCTCGCGGTTGCCCGCCCAGATCTCATGCCGACCGTGCTCTTCGTACCACTCGTTGAGCTTGGCCGTCATGTGCATCTTCTCGATGATGTTCCTCCAGCCCACCCCGGTGTTGTAGGCGCAGAAGGAAATCTCACCCTCCTGCGTGCCGTACGGGATGATGCACTGCTCGGTGCGACGGAAGTCGTAGTTGAACAGGTCCTGGAACCACATCCCGGCGATCACCAGGGCGCCCCAGCGATCGTCGCGTCGCTTCTCGATGTCTTCCATCGTGCGATCCGCACCGGGGTTGCCGTAGTCGATGCCCGTGCCGCCGAACTGCTTGTCGAACTTCTTCAGCATGTCGAAGACGCTGAAGTAGCGCGGCGCCTCGAACGGCCGGAAGTTGCGCATCACGGCGAGGCTGAAGCCGACGATCGACCAGAACTTGCCGCGGGCCGCGTCGTTGATCTTCTTGGTGTCGTCCGACAGACGATCGCCACGCAGGAAGGCGGTGATCGGCACGCACTCGCCGGTGATCTTGTCGATCATCGTCGCCATACCGATACCGCAGTTGGGGTGGCAGCCGCAGCTGTACTGGCCCCACTGGTGGTCCGGTCCGTGGACCAGATCGGCAAGGTCCGAGAACGTGCTGATGTACGACAGCGGGAACCAGTCGCGGGTCGGCTCGCTCATCCCGGTCTGGTTCTTCACGTCGTGCGCCAGGTCGGCGAGCGTGTAGCGCTGCGCGTGGCGGCGCTCGTCGGTGATCTCCTCGTCACGACCCGTGAACGAAACCGGCTGGAACGCCAGGAAGACGATCTTGCGCGGGTTGTCGCGGGCGAACTCGATGATCCGGCCGACCTGCTCGTTGTTGATGCCGTTAATCAGCGTCGTCACCGGGACGATCTCGACACCGGCGTTGTGCAGGTTCTCGATCGCCTGCAGCTTGACGTCGAACAGGTTGCCGACGTGGCGGTGCGAGTTGGCCGCGTTGCCGACGCCGTCGAACTGCAGGTAGGCGTAACGCAGGCCGGCCTCGGCGGCCGCCTTGGCATACTCGGGATCCTGCGCGAAGGCGATGCCGTTGGTGGCAGCCTGCACGCTGAGGTAGCCGACCTTGCGCGAGTAGCGGATCGCATCCAGGAAGTACGGCGACGTCGTGGGCTCTCCACCGGAGAACTGCACAGACATCTGGCGCCGCGGCTTGATCTGGACGGCGTTGTCGAGAATCTGCTTGATGTCGCTCCAGCTCAGCTCATGGACGAAACCGACCTGGTTGGCGTCCATGAAGCAGGGGTCGCACATCATGTTGCAGCGGTTCGTCAGGTCGACCGTCAGAACCGTGCCGCGGCCGTACTTGACCGTGCTGGTGCCGTGGTCGTGCAGCTTCTCGTCGTTGTGGGAGCGCTGATCGCGGCCGGGAAACTGCGCTTCCAGGCGGGCGAACATCTCCGGATCGGTGGACATGACGTCCTCGAAGCGCCCGTGCTTGGGGCACTCCTTGACCATCCAGATCTTGCCGTCGCGCTCGATGATGTCGGCCTTGATCTCGCCGATCTTCTCATCCTTCAAGACCTCGACCGGCAGCTCGCCGTCGAGAATCTTGGCGCGGATTTCCGGCACGCACTTGGGGCACAACGAATCGGTGCGCCGCGGCACACCGAGGGTGGGACGCGTCTTTTCCCAAGACTTCTGCAACGGCTTGTCGGACCAAGCCGGAATGAAGCCCGGGTTGGGGCGGATCCGGTTGACGCGCTCGAACACGAACCAAGCCGCGTTCGCCGCGTAGACCAGTCCCTGCTCCAAATACTTTACGGGACGATGCATTACTCCTCCTTGAAAGACCCGGTTGCGCCCTGAAGCTTGTCCGCGAATAAGCCCGCGGCGAGCCCTGTTTATGAAACGTCCGTCCACGACTGTTTGGGCGTCCACCCCCTGCCCGCCGATAGCTCGAATGAAAGTGTGAGCCCACCGGCGGGTCCCACCCCCAAGGTGGAGGGTGATGGCCACCATTCGCGGACGGTCGATACACTTCAGGCATCAACCTTAACTAGCGGTGAATAGTAACGAAAACCGGCGCACACTGTCAACGAATAGTGCCCAGGAGTGTGGGGCCCCCGGGAGAGCCGGGTCCCGCGGTCCTACGGGCGGTCGGTGGCGCCGTGGTTGATGATCTCGGTGTCGTCCGGCAGATCCAGGCGGAAGTCGTCCGGCGACAGATCCGCGCCCCGATCGACGTTGCTCAGAACGATCGTCGTCGAGTCGCCCACGTGATCCTCCAAGACGATGCGCCGAGCCGGGTGCCACTCGCCTTCGGCCACCTGCATGGTGATCGCCTTGAAGTGTTTTGCGGGCTCGGTCCCCGGCTTCGGCAGCATCAGCAACGAGTACAGTCGCACGCCACCGTCTTCGCTTACCTCCGCCAAGGAGACATCGTAGCCGGCCTTCAACGCCGACGAGGAGGATACTCCGGGGATGGGGATCGCCATATCGTCCCCGTCTTCGAGCGCGCCGTCGAGCGAGTAGATCTGCGCCTGCTTGATGCGCGGCACGTACACGGTGATCTTCCCGTCGGCGATCGACTCGGTGCGGCGGGCGGGCGACGTCAAATCGCGTCGATAGAAGTTGGGCTTGAGGACGGCCACCGTGCCGGTCTCGGTTTCCTCGTCGTCGAACAACGCGATGTGCTCGGTCGAGACCATCTCGGCGGTGAAGCTCTCGACCTGCTGGTCGGCGGTCTCGATCGCGGCCAACACCGCATCGACGTCCATTTGGGCTGACGGCGGATTCGGCAGCACGAACAGCCCAACGATGATCGCGCCGCAAATCAGGTCGTATTGCCACGATCCGCGCGGCCAGTTCAGAAACGCCCAGCGACCCACCGGCCCCCACATTTCCAGTCCTCTGCGGCTGTCCATCAGGACCTCACGCCTCGTCGGCCAACAATCCGTCACGCATGAAGATCGTGCGGTGCGCCAGATCGGCGACCTCGGGATTGTGCGTAATCACCATCATGGTCTGGCCGAACTCCTTGTTCAGCGAGGTGAACACCTCCATGACCATCTCGGAGTTCTTGGTATCGAGGTTACCGGTCGGCTCATCGGCCAACAAGATGTGGGGCCGGTTGACCAGCGCGCGAGCGATGGCGACGCGCTGCTGCTCTCCGGTCGACATCTCGTAGGGACGGTTGTCGATCTTCTCGGCCAGGCCGACGCGCTCCAGCAACAGCTGGGCCCTGTCCGGGTCGCCCCGGCCCGCCTTGTTACGCCAGCGCTGAATCTCCTGCGCCAGCTTGACGTTGTCGAGGGCGGAAAGCGTGGGAAACAGGTTGAATCGCTGAAAGACGAAGCCAATCTTGTCGCGGCGGATCAGCGTGCGCTCGCTGTCCGAGAGCTTGGTGATGTCCTCGCCGTCGATGCGGACCTCGCCCGTGGTCGCCTGGACCATGCCTCCGAGCATGTAGAGGAGCGTCGACTTGCCGCAGCCGGATGGGCCCATGAGGGCGACGAACTCGCCTTCGTGCACCGCCATGTCGATGCCCTTGACGGCCTCGACCTTCGCCTTGCCGAGGTCGTACTCCTTGCGCAGGGCAACCGTCTCGAGAACGATCTTGCGGTCGGCCATCGTCATTCGTCCCGCAGCGCCCGCACCGGATCCTGGCGGGCGGCCCTCAGGGCCGGGTAGAAAGAGCCCAGGACGCCGCCGAGCAGACCGAGGAGGCTGGCGTACACCGTCCAATCCCAGGTGAACTGGACCACCAGGGTGGGATAGGAGCGCATCATGATCCAGGCGGTGAGGCGGCCGAGTCCGTAACCGCCGATAACTCCGAGAAGGCTCAGCAGCATCGACTCCTGCATGATGGTCAGCACGATGAACGTCTTCGAGCCTCCCAGCGCCTTCAGTATGCCGATCTCGCGCGTGCGCTCGATGATCGAGGTGTACATCGCCAACAGGATGACCAGAAACGACAGCGACACGGCCAGGCCCGAGATGGCGCCGCGAAAGATATTCAGGCCGCCGATGTTGTCGTTCATCGTCTGGGCGAAGTCCTCCATCCCGGCGGTCTGCAGCCCCTCGAATTCCTCGTCGATCCTGCCAGAGAGCTCGCTGATGCGATCGATGTCTTCCGCCTTCACGAAGACCGCGTGGACGCCGTTCGGCTGCCCCATCAACTCCTGCAAGACCGGAAGGGCGACGAACATCCGAGCGCCGATACCCGGTCTCGCGATGCCGATGATGTCCCAATCCGTATCCAAAATGCGGATGACGTCGCCAACCGCGAAACCATTCGCGTCGGCCAGGCGGGTGTCCACAACCATCTCGCATGGACGCGGCTGGTCGCCACCTGCGGCATCGCCGAGACAGTTGGGCGCGCCTATGTCGAGGGAGCGCCCCTCGAGAATCTCCAGGCTCGCGCCGACCGTTTCGAAGCGCTCGTCGATCCCCCAGGCGTTGACCGGGGAGCCGTCGATGAGGGCCGGCCACACGTAGATCGGCGCCGCCCCCGCCACGCCTTCGACGTCGAGCAAGACGTCGACATACCGCTCATCCAGCGTCAGACTACCGAGCCCCATGATCGGGGAGCTCCCCTGGCGCTGGACGAAGATATCGGCGCCGACCGCCTGCATCCGGCCGGCGATCTCGTCGATGGTGCCGTTCGTCAGGCCGACGATCAGCAGCACCGCCGTCACCTCGATCGCGACGGCGATGATGGTAATGGCGGCGCGGGTCTTGCGCTGGAAGATATTGGCGCGGACCAGGCTCGGCATACGAGTACGTTGGGGGGGTAGTTAGAACGGCGTCGAGAGCGGAAGGCAGATCGGAGCAGTGCTGCCCGTAGAATGGCTCGCGTAGCCCCGCAGTATCGCGTTATCCGCGAGCGCGGTCAAGTTGTCCGGAGCGGCAGAAATGCCGCGGTCGAGGCACCTTGCGACGTGGAGCACAACGCTCAACCACCCCGCTCCCGGCGGAACTCCGCCATCGCCTCTTCGATCGTCAGGGACCGGTAGCCATCCGGGAGCTCCTGGAAGCGGAACGCGATCGCCGGCACGTTCGGATTCCGATCAACCTCCGACATGTCGAATCGGAAAATGAGCTCCTCCCAGGGGCGTTCGACCTCGACGACACTCGGGTAGGCGGCGCGGCCGTCACCGAGGTAATCAGAGTAACGGGCGATGAAATCGATCCGCCCGTCGGCGTCGAACCCGTTGATCTCGCTGACAGTCAAGCCGACCCGCTCGATCCACACCTTCCGGCGCAATCGCGTGGTCATGCCGTCACCCTCCATCCAAACGAGGGCGTAGCGCTCCGGGTAGGTCTCCAGCAGGACCTCGGACGTCTCGCTGTTCACCGTCGGCAGCGGCTCCGGCAACAGCGCTTCGGTCATGTGATGCGGGCGCAGGGCGAAATAGGGGCGTTCGGGGTCGGGCTCGGTGACGTCCTCGGCCGTACCCAGATAGTGGGCCGCGTGGTCTGGTACGACGAGCTGGAACTCGAGTCCGTCCGAGATCAGGTCGAAGATCCGTCCGGCCAACGAGCGGCGCCCGTTCATGTTCAGCGCCCCGGCGCTTGTGGCGTACAGCCGCACGTCGACGTGTCGGCTGTCTTCGTCGCCGGACCAGTACATGCGGAGCTGGCCTTCGGCCTGAAGCGTGGGCGCAGTCCAGGCGTTCGCCCGACTGATCAGCGTATTGATGTCGGCGGTCTGGTAGTCCGGCCGAGGAGCGAGCCGCGCCGCGTCTCCGGCGGACCCGCCGCCGCAACCGGCGAGCGCGACGATCGCCATCAACACGAACGGGAGGATCTTCCGACGCGTGCTCATCGGCTACATCTGCCGTGCCAGAACGAATTCCGGCAGCTCGGCCAGGGCGCGCTTCGCCTCGGAGTCCGGAAGCGCCTGCAAACTGGCCTCGGCGCGCTCGGCGTACTCCTTGGCGTCCGCCCGAGCGGCGTTCAACGCGCCGCTCGACTCCATCGACTCGACTACGGCTCGAAGGTCCTCCGGACTGACGTCGCTCCTGCCAAAGCAATCGAGAAAGTGACCGCGGGCCGCCTCCGCCCCATCGCGCAACAGATAGATCGCGGGAAGCGTCATTTTTCCCTCGCGCAGGTCGGCGCCGGTCTTCTTGCCCAGCGTGTCGGGGTCGGCGTGGTAGTCGAGCAAATCGTCGACAAGCTGGAACGCCATGCCGATGTTGCTGCCGTACCCGGCGAGCGCATTCTCGTATTCCGGCGGCGCGCCGGCGAGCACCGCCGCTGCCTGCCCCGATGCGGCGAACAGCGACGCCGTCTTGCGCTCGATCGTGCGCAGATACGCATCCTCGGACAGATCCGTGTCGCCGTTGCTGGAGACGTCGAGGATCTCCCCTTCCAGCAATCGGCTGGTCGCCTCGGTGAGAATCTCGACCAGCCGCAGGTTGCCGATCGCCACGCTCATCGCCATCGACCGAATATAGATGTAGTCACCCAGCAGCACGGCGAGCTGATTGCCCCACACCTGGTTGGCGGCGGCATGGCCGCGGCGCACCTCGGCGTCGTCGACGATGTCGTCGTGCACGAGGGTAGCCGTGTGGATGAACTCGACGACCGCTCCGAGCTGAACATCGCTGTCCCCCTCGTAGCCGCAGGCCTGGGCGCTCAGCAGCACCATCGCCGGACGCAGGCGCTTGCCGCCCGAACGGTGCAGGTACTCGGCGTTCCGGCGCACCAGCGCGATCTCGGAGTGACAGGCGCGCTCGATCTCGCGCTCGACCAATCCGAGGCGCTCCTGCACCAGCAGGTAGGCGGTCAGCGATGCCGTCGAGGAGCTTGGGGATCCCTTGTCGGACAAGCTCAGCCCCCCATGAAAACGACGTTGGCGCCTTCGGGGATCTCGAACTCGAACAGGTCGTCGTCGAGGGCGGCGTCATACTGAACGTCGTGGAACTGCCAATCGACCGTGTTGCGGAGATTGTCGAAGTTGATCAGCCGGGCGATGGTCGCGCGTACCGGATCGACCTCGAGGATGAGGCGCTCGAACGACGCCCCACGACGGCGCGGACGGAGCTCGAGCTGCACGTTGCCGCGCGCCAGCGGCGTACCCCACTCGATGACTTCCACCTCGAAATCGCGCCGCAGGTTGCCGCGACCCGACAGGTAGAGGATCGGGTACTGCGAAGGGTCCGACATGTCGGTCTGCATCACCTGGACTTCATTGGAGTCGGGGTAATAGAGATATGTCTCCCGCCCGGGCCCGCCGGCGACGACCAGTTGATCCATGGTGGTGTACTCCCAGCGGACGCGGCCGGGTGTGGAGATATAGATCTCACCCTCGTTCGAGGTCATCACACTCCCCAAACGGGTGAGCGTGTTCTGGACGAAATGCGCCTGAATAGAGGCGTCGTCGTAGCGCTCTTCGATGCGCTCGATGAGCAGCTCGATCCCGGGGGCCGGAGCCTGCTGCTGCGGAGCGGCCAGCAAGCAAGCAACCGCGATCACGCCGACCACGTCGAAGCGCGGCATGGTCCACATTGGAAGCGGTCTCCTCGGTCGTGAGCGAAAGCAACGGACAACCGGAGGGCCCTCGACGTGCGGGCACGGTCGCCACTCCTGCTATCATACCCTGTCGAGGTTGCCCTGGTCCGCCGTCGGCCCGTGGCCGCCTCGATTCGATTCTCTCCTGCGGCCACGCGGGCAACCGTGGCCCCGGCACCGTGGGCTGACCCAGGCCCCGCTCTCGAGATCCATGCGTCCGAAACTCATCGTAATCGGTCACGCCGACGCCACCGGTCGACACGGCATCGCCGCGGATATGCGCGCCGCCGAGACCCTCGGGGTCGAGCCGCTTCCGGTCATTACCTCCTATTCGCTCGGCAGCGGCGACGCGCCGGAGGCGGTCCGGCCGGTATGGGGCGGCACCATCGCGCGCCAGCTGTCGTCGGCCCTCGACCAGGAGCCGGAGGCGGCCCTGATCGGCCTCGTCAGCCGCGCCCGGCACGTCCGCATGATTGCCCAGCAGCTCGCCGACCGGGGGCCGTCCGCATCGGTCTTAGCACCGTTGCCGAGCGACTTCGATCTCGTGCCGTTGGTCAACGCGCGACTGTTCGCCGCCGTCCGGCGCCTTCTCGTTCCGGAGGCCCGGGCCGTCGTTCTCGCGGCGCACAACGTCAAGGGACTGATGGAACGGGATGCCGGCGGCCTGGACGAGCTGCGCGAAGTCGGAAGGTCGTTGCTCGAGCTCGGCGCTGGGGCAGCCTGGATCCGGGCGGTCGCCAACGAGGCCCGCCGTGTGGACGTATTCGTCGACCAGAACGGCTCCGGCCTGCTCGACTATCAGCCGGCGGAGGACGGCACCGAGCCGCACACGTCGGCCGCTTCGCTGGCGGCCCTGCTGGCCCTCGGAACGAAGATGCGCGAAGCGATCGACCGCGCCCGCCGACACGCGTACGGCCTGGACCGCGACCTGCACGCGGTCTGAGCCTCAGCGGCAGCAATCGACGCGCCGACTGATCCCGCCCGAACGAAACGTCGACTCACCCCGCCGCTGCGATGCGTCGGCTACCCGGCCGCAAGCGATGCGTCGCCCACGCGGCCGCATGCGACGCGTCAGCTCGCCCCGTCGATGACCTCGTCGACGTCGAAGCGGGGGAACAGGGGCTCGGTCTTGTGGACGTGCCGAGGGGCGCGGGCGTCATCGCCGAGATCGTCAAGCCGCCAGGCCGAGGGATCCTCCTCGAGCCCCAGCGCCGCGGCCATCGCTCCGGCCCGCTCCGGCATGAACGGATAGAGCAGCATCGCCAGGTGTCGCAACGATGCGACCACGTCGGAGAGCACGGCGTCGAGCTCGGCCGCCTTGTCCGGGTCCTTGGCCAGCTCCCAGGGCTTGTGCGAGTCGATCGCCAGGTTCCCCGCGGCGACCAAGCGCCAGGCGGCGAGCAACCCGCCCTGAAGGTCGTACGCCTCCATGGCGGCACCATACGCGGCGACAACCTCGCCGGCGAGAGCGCCCAGCCCCGTGCGGTCGTTGCCGTCGGGTCCGGACAGACGCCCGTCGCCGTACTTCAAGACCATGCCGATCGTCCGCTGCAACAGGTTGCCGAGATCGTTGGCCAGGTCGGCGTTGTACCGCGCCACGAGGCGCTCGTGGTCGAAGTCGAAATCGCGGCCGAAACGGGCCTCGCGCAAAAGGAAGTAGCGCAGCGCGTCGGCGCCGAAACGCTCCGCGGTCGCCACCGGATCCATGACGTTCCCCATGCTCTTGCTCATCCGCCCGCCGCCGGTGAGCACCCAGCCGTGACCGAAAACGACCTTGGGCAACGGCAGATCGGCCGACATCAGCATCGCCGGCCAGATGATGGCGTGAAAGCGGGTGATGTCCTTCCCGACGAGATGCACGTCGGCCGGCCAGAACTTCCGATAGCGTTCGGTCTCTTCCGGAAAACCCGTTGCCGCGAGATAGTTGGTCAGGGCATCGAACCAGACGTACACGGCCTGCCCCTCGCGCCCCGGCATCGGGATCCCCCACCCATCCGAGGCGCGCGACACGCTGATGTCCTCGAGCCCCTCGTTGAGAAGGGCGAGCAACTCGTTGCGCCGGTAGTCCGGTTGAACGAACTCGGGATGGGCCTCGTAGTGGGCCGCGAGCCGATCCTGATACGCCGACAGGCGAAAGAACACGTTGGCCTCTTCGCGGAACTCCGGCTCGGTTTGGTGCACCGGGCAGTTGCCCTCGACCAGGTCGCGCTCCTGGTAGTAAGCCTCGCAGCTGACGCAGTAGTAGCCCTTGTAGAACCCCTCGTAGAAATCGCCCGCCGCCTCGGCCCGCTGAACCATGGCCTCGACCGCAACCCGATGGCGATCCTCGGTGGTGCGGATGAAATCATCGAACTCGACGTTGACCGCGCTCCAGGCGGAGCGAAAGAGCTCTTCCATCTGGTCGGTGAACGCCTTCGGCGACAGCCCCTGCTCCTGCGCCCGTCGCTCGACGTTCTGCGAATGCTCGTCGAGTCCCATCAGGAAGAACACGTCCTCTCCCGCCAATCGCTTGTAGCGGGCAATCGTATCGGCGGCGATCTTTTCGTAGGCCGTGCCGATGTGGGGACGGCTGTTGGGGTAGTCGATGGCGCAGGTGATGTAGAAGCTCATGTTTCCAGATTCTTGTTCTCGTAGGCGCAGAGGTCCTCGATGTCGCAGCTCCAGCACTTGGGGCGCTGCGCGTGGCACACCTCGCGGCCGTAGCGAATCACGTTCATGTGCAACGGGTAGGCGGCCTCGTCCGGCACCAGCCGCTGGACGTCCCGGTTGGCCTTGCCGAGATCGCGGGTCTCGATGATGCCCAGGCGACGCAGAATCCGATGAACATGCGTATCCACCGGGAACGCCGGCAGGCCCAGAGAGAATAGCAGGATGCAGTTGATGCTCTTCTCCCCTACCCCCTTGTATCTCTTCAGCTCGCTGCGCGCGGCGTCGGCATCGAGCTTCTCCAGATCGTCGAGATCGAGACCGCCGCGATCGCGCCCGACCTGGCGCAGAAGCTCCTTGATGCGCTTCGCCTTGACCTTGTGAAGTCCGCCGACCTTGATCGCCGCGGCGATCTGGTCGACGCGGGCGGCTGCGATCTCTTCCCACGAGTCGAAGCGGCTCCAGAGGCTCGCCCAGGCGCGGTCGCGGTTCGTGTCGGTGGTGTTTTGCGACAGGATCGTGAACACGACCTCGTCGAGCGGCGGCTGACGGGATCCGGGCCGCGGTGTGCCGAAGCGCTGCTGCAGTCGCTCGTGAAGCAGAAGGATCGCCTCGGCCCGATCGGCGTCAGCCGGGCCCAGCGCCCGGGGGCCGGCCGGGTCCGTTGCGTCCCCGGGGAGCGTTCGTTTCGGAGAGCGCGCTCGGGCACCCTTGCGCTTCGGCGCGCCGCCGCTCACGGCGAAGCCTACCGCGCCAGGCGGTCGGCGAGAAACTCCGCCAACCCGCCGAGCGGAATCCGCTCCTGTCCCATGGTGTCGCGGTCGCGCACGGTCGCCTGCTCGTCTTCGAGGCTGTCGAAGTCGAAGGTGACGCAGAACGGCGTGCCGACCTCGTCCTCGCGCCGGTAGCGCTTGCCGATGCTTCCCTGCTCGTCGTAGAGGACGTTGAAGCGCCGCTGCAGGTCCTCGGCAAGCTTCCGCGCCGGCTCCGAGAGCTTCTTCGAGAGCGGGAACACGGCGACCTGGCGCGGCGCGATATGCGGCGCCAGGCGCAGAACGGTGCGCTCCTCCCCGTCGATGTTCTCCACCGCGAAGGCGTCGGCCAGCACCGTCAGGACGGTGCGATCGAGGCCGGCGGAAATCTCGATCACCGAGGGAACGTATTTTTCCTGCCGCGCTTCGTCGAAGTACGTCTGGTCCTTCCCCGAGTGCTCGTTGTGCATACGCAGGTCGAAGTTGCCGCGGTTGGCGATGCCTTCGAGCTCTTGCCAACCGAAGGGAAACTCGTACTCCACGTCGGTCGTGTAGCGGGCGTAGTGCGCCAGCTCGTCGTCGTCGTGCTGGCGAAAGCGTAGCCGCTCCTGGCGCACACCGAGGTCGCGGTACCAGCGCATGCGCTCCTCGCACCAGAAATCGAACCACTGGCGCTCTTCACTCTCGTGAACGAAGAACTCCATCTCCATTTGCTCGAACTCGCGCGAGCGAAAGGTGAAGTTGCGCGGCGTCACCTCGTTGCGGAACGCCTTTCCCCGCTGGGCGATGCCGAACGGCACCTTCATTCGGGTCGACATCTGCACGTTGCGGAAATTGACGAAGATCGCCTGGGCCGTCTCCGGCCGCAGGTAGGCAACCGCCTGGCTGTCCTTCGTGGCCCCGACGTAGGTCTCGAACATGAGGCCGAACTGGCGCGGCTCGGTGAGCTCGCCGCCGCAGTTCGGGCACTTCTCCGGAAGCTCGGTGACCTCCAGCTCGTGCATCAGGTGGTCGGTGCGATAGCGCCGCTTGCAATTGTTGCAGTCGACCATCTCGTCGTAGAAGTTGCCGACGTGTCCGGACGCTTCCCACACCTGCGGGTGCATGATGATCGAGGCGTCGTAGCCGACCACGTCCTCGCGTTGGCCGACGACGCGGTCCCACCAGAAGTCGAAGACGTTGCGCTTCAACTCGACGCCGAGAGGGCCGTAGTCCCAGAAACCGTTCAGGCCGCCGTAGATCTCGCTGCTCTGGAAGATGTAGCCGCGCCGCTTGCACAGCGACACGAGGGCGTCGAGGGATTCGAGTTGTCGGTCGTCGGACATGGGCTGCTTCTTTCGGTTCAGAGCTGGTTCTTTCGGTTCAGCGAAGGTTCTTTCGGTTCAGAGAAGGTGCTCGAGGCCGAGCTCCGCGAGTCGCTCTCGTAGCAACTTGACGTCTTGGCTGCGATCGAGAGACGCCACCAGAATGACGTCGCCGGCCTGCACGACGGCAAGGTGATCGACACCGAGGAGGGTCACGACCGAGTCGGGAGCGTGCACCAGGTTTCCTTTGGCGTCGATGTGCACGAGCGAGCCGAACGAGACGTTGTCGCCCTCGTTGTCCTCGGTGACCTCGTGCAAGGCGGCCCACGATCCCACGTCCGACCATTCGAAACCGGCTTTCACCGTGGCCACGTGCGCCGCTCTCTCCATGACGCCGAAGTCGATCGACGTGGCCGGCATGCCGGCGTACGCTTCGGCCGCCTCGTCGTGGCTCGAGCTCGCGAGCATACGCTCGGCGGCGACGCAGGCGTCCGGGAGGTGCTTCCGAAGTGCTCCGTCGATCGAGCCGACGGTCCAGACGAAAATGCCGCTGTTCCAAAAATAGTTGCCGGCGGCCACGTACCCTTCGGCCGTCTCCAGGTCCGGCTTCTCGCGAAACTGCTCGACGCGAAAGACGTCCGCACCGGCGGCACCTCCCTCGATGGTGAGCGCGTTCGCCGCCTCGATGTAGCCATAGCCGGTCTCCGGGTAACGCGGCGGCACACCGAAGGTGACCAGCACGCCGTGCTCTCGCGCAGTCGCCACCGCGGTGGCCAGGGCATCGCCAAAGGCCGCCACGTCTCCGATCAGGTGATCGGCCGGCATCACCGCCATGACCGCATCTGGGTCGCGATCGGCAATGACCGCCGCGGCCCAGGCGATGCAAGGCGCCGTGTTGCGCGCTTGCGGCTCGAGCAGCAGGTTCTCCGGCGGCAAGTCGGGGAGCTGTTCGCGGGTCAGATCCGCGTAGTCCGAGGCGGTTACCACCACGACGCGGTCCGGCCCGGCCACCACCTCGAGGGCACGGTCCCACGTGCCCTGCAGGAGCGACCGCTCGCCGGCCACGGTGAGAAACTGCTTCGGTCGGCTGCGCCGGGACAGGGGCCAGAACCGCGTTCCTCCCCCGCCGGCCATGATGACGGCGAAGACGTGGTCGTCAGCCTGGCCCGAGCCGGTCGGCAACCCGTCGCTCACGGCATCAACTCTCCGCCGCCACGCCGAGGTCCGCCTCGATGCGCCGGATGCGCTCGAAGAACAAATCCTTGATCGCATCGAGTCGCTCGGGGCTCTCCGCCTCGAAGCGAAGGACGATGATCGGCCCCGTGTTGGAAGGGCGCGCCAGCCCCCAGCCGCCTTCCATCACCGCCCGCACGCCGTCGATGTCGATGACGTCGAACTCCTCGGCGAGCTCGTCGCGCAGCCGGCGGCAGACCTCGAACTTGGCCTCCTCGGTGGAGTCGTAGCGGATCTCCGGCGTCGAGTACGTCTCCGGCAGATCCTCCAGCAGCTGCGAGAAGCCGCCCGGCCGCCGCGAGGCGATCTCCAGCAGCTTGGCTCCGGCGTAGATGGCGTCATCGTGGCCGAAGAAGTTCTCCGCGAAGAAGAGGTGGCCGCTCATCTCGCCGGCGAGCAGGGCGCCCTCTTCCATCATCTTGCCCTTGATGAGCGAATGGCCGGTCTTCCACATGATCGGCCTGCCGCCGTGCTTGGCGATGTCGTCGTGCAACTGTTGCGAGCACTTGACGTCGAAGATGACGGCGGAGCCGGGCTGGCGCTCGAGCATGTCGCGAGCCAACAGGACGGTGAGGCGGTCCCCCCACACGATGTCGCCGTTCTCGTCGATGACCCCCACCCGGTCGGCGTCACCGTCGAATCCCAGGCCCAGGTCCAGCCCCTCGGTCGTCACTTTCGCCTGCAGGTCCTCGACCGCGTCCTCGACCGTCGGGTCGGGATGATGGTTGGGGAAGTTGCCGTCCACCTCGGAGTACATCTCGACGACGTCGCACCCGAGCTCGCGGTACACCGCCGGTGCGATCGGGCCGGCGACGCCGTTGCCGGAATCGACCGCGATCCGCATCGGGCGCTCCAGCTTGATCCGCTCCAGGATCATCGCCTTGTATGCCGGCACCAGGTCGGCGGTGTCGTAGCCGCCCTCGCCGGCCTCGAAGTCGTCCGCCTCGATCATCGCCCGCAGCGCTTGAATGGCGTCGCCGTAGATGGTCTGGGTCCCAACGCAGGTCTTGAAGCCGTTGTACTCGGGAGGGTTGTGGGAGCCAGTCACCTGGATTCCTCCGTCCGCCTCCAGCTCGTGCAACCCGAAATAGAACATCGGGGTCGGGCCCATGCCCACCTCGATGACGTCACACCCGGTCGAGCGTATGCCCTCGATCAGGGCGGACGAGAGCCCCGGACCCGAAAGCCGCCCGTCCCGGCCAACGAGGACGCGACGCCCCCCGTTGCGCACGATCGTCGTGCCGAACGCCTTGCCGACCAGCGTCGCCACCGCCGCGGTGAGGTCCGTGCCGACGATGCCGCGGATATCGTAGGCGCGAAAGATTCCTGCTTGAACGCTGGCCATGGTTGCCTCTACCTCACACGCCCCCCGGAGGGGCTCGTTGGGATTGTCGCGATCGTCCGTCGCCGCGAACGGCCTGGAGTCTTCGGGTGCTTCGACCCACCGGGAGCTCTGCGAACCCTCCGGATGACGCCGCCGGGCCCGGGAAACCGGTGGTCACCGACGGCCCTCTCACCGCGCCGTCGGGCCGCTTGAGGATAACCCGTCGGCCGGAAAACCGCTTCGATTCTTCCGCCGCCTCCGTACGTCGTTGTCAACGTAAGTCAGCGTTCGTCAGGGACGGCCAGACGTCTTCCGCCGGAGTCTTTGAGCTGGCCGTTCTCGGTGCTATGTGTTTCTTGAGACGACCCTTCCGACGGCGTCCTCACACGCGGCGTCGGATCCGACATCGGCCGTCAGGCACCGGCCGCAACGCCAGGTGAGTCCCATGACCGAGCCCCGCTCGTTTCGCACCGCGACTCCTTTTTTCCGGCTTTTCGCCGTCACGATCCTCGCCGCGTTGTTCACCTACGCGTGCAACAACCCGGGCGGTCCGACCAGCCCGACAACCCCGCCACCCGTCGCGGCAGGCGGCTCGGCGGGCACAAACCTCGCCGTCACCGACGGTAGCCACATCGATATCGAGAAGGCGACCAACGGCGTCGACGCCGACGTTGCCACCGGTCCGCACATCCCGGTCGGCGACCCGGTAGTTTGGACGTACGTGGTTTCCAACACCGGCGCCTCGACCTTGACCGGCGTCTCGGTTACCGACGACAAGCTCGGCAAGATCGCCTGCCCGAAGACGACTCTGCTGTCGGGCGAGCAAATGACGTGCACTGCGAACGGAACCGCCGAAGCGGGGCAGTATCGGAATGTCGCCACCGTCCTGGCCGCGGATCCGGGCGACCTGGACGTGCTCGACAGAGATCCCAGCCACTACTTCGGCGTCACCGACGACGACGACGACGATGATGATGATGACCGCGTCCCCGGCATCGACATCGAAAAAGCGACGAACGGCGTCGACGCCGACGCGCCGACCGGCCCGGTCATCGCCGTCGGCGACCCAGTTTTCTGGACCTACGTGGTCACCAACACCGGCAATGTGCAGTTGTTCGACATCGCCGTAACCGACAACCGGATCGGCGCGATCACCTGCCCGGCGACGAGCCTCGCTCCCGGCGCGTCGATGACCTGCAGCGCGGCCGGAATCGCCGTTGCCGGCCAGTACGCCAACATCGGTAGCGTCGTCGGCACCGCGCTCGAGACCATCGAAGTGACCGACCGCGACCCGAGCCACTACTTCGGCCTCGAAGACACGCCCGGGTTTGTCGGCTGCAGCCACGGCTACTGGAAGAACCACCTGGCCGAGTGGTCGCAGACGCCGTACGCCCCGAGCGATCTCGTATCGAGCGTCTGGGCGAGCACGCTTGCGTACCCGGCGGTCGCCAACAGCACGTTGGACGAAGCGCTCGATTTCTCCGGCGGCCCGACCGTCGAAGACGCGATTCGCAACATGCTGAAGCAGGCGGTGGGCTCGCTGCTGAATGCGGCCCATCCCGGCGTGAGCTTCCCCTACACGGTCGCCGAAGTCATCAGCATGGTCGACGCCGCCATCGCGACGGGAGATCGGCGCACGATCCTGACGCTGGCAGGTGATCTGGACCGGGCCAACAACCTCGGCTGCCCGCTGAACTGAGCGACGCTGGTTGTCAATGGAGGGAGGCGGTGAAGGTCTCACCGCCTCCCTTCAGCTTTCTTCCGTCGGGTGCCAGCCCGGCTGCAGCTCGGCGCGAACCCGGCACCAGCTCCGCGCGAGCCCAGCACCAACTCGGCGCCAGCCAGCGGCGAGCCCGGCGTCAGCGTCAGCCCGGCGTCAGCTTCTGGTAGCGCACGACACGATCCCGGATTCGTTCCTCGAGCACCTCGTGGCCGAGGCTCACGGTATCCGGCACCGCCACATGTCCTTCGGCGTCGACGTCCACCCACGGATCGATGATGTCGTCCTGCCAGTAGCGCTTCGACGCGGACAGGTCCCCCGGCATCTGGAAGTTCGGGAGAGAGGCCAAGGCGATGTTGTGCAAGCGGCCGACGCCGGACTCCAGCATGCCGCCACACCACACCGGGATGCCGCGCGCCTCGCACAGATCGTGGATGGCGATCGCCGCGGCGCGGCCGCCGATGCGGGATGCCTTGATGTTGACCAGCCGGCAGGCCTCGATGTCGATGGCGTGCGCCGCGTGCCGGGCGGAGTGGATCGATTCGTCCAGACAGATCGGCGTCTCGACCCCCGCCTGTATGCGTGCATGGCCGTCGATGTCGTCATGCGCCAACGGTTGCTCGATCATCAACAGACCGAAGCTGTCGAGATCCTTCAGGTGCTCGAGCGCGTCGGGATCGTTGCGGTAGCCGCAGTTGGCGTCGACCATCAGGGGAATGTCGCCGAAGCGTAGCCGGACCGGCTCCACCACCGAGACGTCCTTGCCGGGCTCGATCTTCAGCTTGATCCGCTGGTAGCCGACCGCCAACCCCTGCTCGATCTGATCCGCAAGCACTTCGAAGTCGTCCTGGATCCCGAGAGAAATGCCCACCGGGATGCGGTCGCGAATGGGGCGACCGTCGGCGTACAGGCTCTGCAGCGACACGCCCCGCCGTTCGGCCTCGAGCGCCCACAGGGCTTCCTCGACCGCGCAGCGGGCCATCGGGTGCCAGCGCCATGAGGAGAAGCGCTCGGCGTACGCCTTCGCGATCCCTTCTTCGGGCCATTCCTCCTCCAGCACGACCGGGGCAATGAAATCCTCGATGATGTGCCATCCGGTGCGCGCCGTCTCGTAGGAGTACATCGGTACGCCGTCGGCGCCCGACTCGCCCCACCCCGTCGCGCCCCCGGCGCTCACCTTGACCAGCAGGATCTCGCGCTCCTGGGTGGTCCCGAAAGAGGTGGTGAACTGCCCCACCATCGGCATCTTGATCCAGAACAGCTCCAGCGCGTCGAGGTGCATCGTTACTCCCCCGTCCCGTCGGTTTCGAGGTCACCGCGCTCGAACAGGTACACGGTCTTGGCCTCGCCGTCGCCCGCACCGGCTGCAATGTGAGCGCATTCGCGGGCGAAATAGCCGCGCTCGAAGTAGGTTGTGAAGACGGCCCGCGTCGCTTCCCGCCAGGCAACGGCGGCGCCGGGTTCTTGTTCTTTCACTTTCTGGACGCTCACCGGGATCGGGCAGCGCACCCGTTCGGCGTCCAGATCCAACACCGGGTCGCCGGGACCCCAGCCGTCCGCTCGCAACGCCCACGGTGCATCGATGGCCCCGGCAGCAAGGGCCGCGGCAACCCCGCCGCGCTCCCCGGCGGCCCGCCGGGCGACGCGCGGCGAATCGATCATCCATTTGAGCGTCAGCCGGTCGGTCTCCGTGCCCCCGTGCAGTTTGCTGGTGGTCTCCCCGTAGAGGTTGACGTGGTAGGTGTCGGCCAGCCCGCCGAGCTTGCCGAAGTTCAGGCATGCGTTGATGGACTCCAACGGGTCGTACGTCCAGACGATCACGTCGAGGCCCTGCTCGAGAGCGGCATCGCGCTGGGCCCACTTCAACCGTGCGCCGAGCCCTGCGTTCCGGGCACGCTCGTCCACCGCGAGCATGTGCGAGCAGTGCAGCAACCGACCGGAAACCGGATCGCGGCCGAGAAAGCCGTAGCAGAAACCGTGCAACTCACCGGTGTCGTCGAAGGCGCCAAGGACGAGTCCGCCCCACTTTTGCGCCGTCACCAGGTTGGTCAGCGGGATGACGTCGATGCCATCGGAAAAATCCCAGGCGCTCCGCTGCAGCCGCTCGCAGGCCCTGTATTCGTCGTGCGTCTGAAGGCGGCGAAGAACGTACGTCATCGGATTCGGGGGTCGGCGGCCCGGCGGTCAGATCCCGGCGGGGTGGTCGATCCAGGTGGTTTCAACGTCGAACTTCTCGGCCAACCACTCTCCCACCGCACGGACGCCGTACGTCTCGGTGGCGTAGTGACCGCCGAACAGGCAATGAATACCGTGATCGCGGGCGGCGTGATAGGCCTCTTGCACCGGTTCGCCCGTAATGAAGCAATCCGCCCCGGCGTCGACGGCCGCATCCAGCGCGGCGCCGCCGCGGCCGGTGACCACGGCGATGCGGCTGACCTCGGCGTCGCCGAACGACCAGATCAACGGCTCGTCGCACCCTGCCGCAGCCAGCCTCCCGGCCAGGCCACCGATGTCGACCGGCTCCTCGAGCGTGGCGAGGACACCGATCTCGGTGCCGTCGAACTCGGCGAATCGCCCGTCCACCCGGCCGCCGAGGAGCCGCGCCAGCAGCGCGTTGTTGCCGACCTCCGGGTGGGCGTCGAGCGGCAGGTGTGCCGCATACAGCGACATGTCGGCGGCGAAACAGGCGCGTACGCGGCGTCCGTTGATCCCGGTCATGGCCACAGGCCGGCCCCAGAAGAGCCCGTGATGCACGACCAGCATGTCGCAACCGGCCGCCGCCGCCGCGTCGATCGTCGCCTGCGCCGCATCGACTGCCAGCCCGACGTGCTCGATGTTTGCCCCACCCTCGATCTCGAGGCCGTTCAGGCAGCTGTCCGCGATCGACCGGATGTCGAGCATCTCGTCGAGCGCCGCAACGACGTCATCGCGCACCGCCACCGTTATTCTTCTCCCGCGGCGGACGAACTCGACGTCGCAGCCGCATCCGTTACGGTCGCGTCCGACGCGGCCACATCCGGCTCCGCTTCTTCCGCCGGTAACGGATAGGGGCCGGCCACCGCCACGACGCACGCGTCCGGCCGTAGCCGGGAAGCCGCCACCGTCTGGACCTCCTCGGCGGTGATCGACTCGATGAGCCCGGGGAATCGATCCAGGTAGTCCAGACCGAGCTCGAACTGCTCGATCGAGTGCAGTGAGGCCGCAATGCCCTCGTTGTTCTCCAGATTACGCGGCAACGATCGGACGATGGCGGACTTCGCGTCGGAGAGCTCATCGTCGGTGACCGGCTCCCGCTGTATCCGCCGCATCTCCTCCTGGGCGCACTCGACCGCGATGTCGACGTTGGCCGGATGCACCCCGGCGCGGATCATGAACAGCCCGGGACCGACGCTCGCGCCGAGTGACGAGTAGACGTAGTAGGCCATGCCCTTCTCTTCCCGGATGACCCGTCCCAATCGGCCGCCCATGGCGAAGCTGCCGAGAATCATGTTCATGACCACCGCGGCATAGTAGTCGTCATCGCTGCGGCGAAGGCCGGGGAAGCCGATGCCGACGTCGGCCTGTGACTTGTCCGCCAGGGTATCCACCGCGCGCTCGATACCCGTCGGGCCCGCCGCATCGTCGATGGCGGGAAGGGCCGCCGGGAGCCCGCCGGTGTTTCCGTCGGCTGCCGACTCCCAGCCGCCGAAGGAGGCCTCGACCGCCTCGCGCACGCGTTCGTTGTCGACACCACCGACGACGACCAAAACGGCCGCGCCCGGATCGAAGTGCCGCCGGTGAAAGGCCACCAGGTCGTCGCGCCCGAGTGCGCCGATCGACGCCTCGGTTCCGAGCAACCGCCAGGAATAGGGGTGGTCGGCCGGGTAGGCGCCGGCACGCAAAGCGTCGGTTACCAGCTGACGCGTATCGTCGCGGTCCTCGCGGATCGCCGTCAGCAGGTCGCCGCGCAGCTTCTCGACCTCCGCCCCGGGGAAGGACGGCATGATGGCGCACTCGGCAAGCAGCCCGAGAGTGGACTCGAAATCCGCCTCCCGCGCCTTCGCACCGATGTCCGCGGTGTGCCGCGAGGAACCGGCAGACAGCAGCGCCCCGGTGAAGTCCAAATGCTCACCGATCTGCGCCTTGCTCCGCTGCTCCGTTCCGCGCTTGAGCATCGCGGCGCAGAAACCCGAGCGCCCCGCGGTCGGCGCCGTCTCGAACGCCGCTCCGGCCGCGACACGCAAGCTTATGGAGACCGCCGTCGACGCGGCGTTCGGCTGGCACAAGACGGTCAGGCCGTTGTCGAGTCGGAATCGTTGCGGCTGCAGGGTGCTTCGCGCCGCGGTCATGCGATCTCCTGCGGCAGAAACCACCCGACCGTCCGACGTGCGGGGTCGAGCCGGCGGGCGACGACGTCGCGGATGTCGGCGGCGGTGACGGCCTCGATTTCCTCGTGCAGCCGGTCGAGTCGCTTCCAGTCGGCGATGGTCGCGAAGTACCCGAGTTGATGCGCCGTGCGCGTGACCCCTTCGTCGTCGAAGGCGATCTGCGCCAGCAGCTGGTTCTTCGCTTTGCGAAGGGCATGCTCGGAGGGCATGGCCTGGGCTTGCGCATCGAGGGCGTCGAACAGCGCTTGCTCGACGGCCTCGCCGGGCACGCCGTCCCGAACCGTGGCGGAGACGCCGTACAGGTAGGGCTGTTCGGTCGGCAGCAGGGCGCTGGAGACGCCGGCTACCAGCTCGGTCTCCACCAGCGCCTGGTACAGCGGCGACGTCGTCCGGGCGTTCCGCCCGAAGCCGCCGGCCCACAGGTTGACCCCCTTGCCCCCGGAAAGTACCGCGTCGGCAACGAACAGCGGGATGAAATCGTCATCGCCGAACGCCGGGGCGGGAAACGCCACCTCCAGGTAGCGGGTCGTCCCGGGACGCTCGACCACGACCCTGCGCTCGCCCTCCTGCTCGGGAATCGCCACCCGCGCCGGCTCGGGACGATCGCCCGGCGCCTTGTCGCCGAAGAAGCGCTCGACAGAGCTCAGCGCGGCCTCCGCGTCGATGTCGCCCGCGACCACCAGGGTGGCGTTGTTCGGCACGTAGTAAGCCTGATAGTGGTGGTAGAGGTCGTCGCGCTGCATCGTCTTCAGATCGTCGATCCAGCCGATCGTCGGCCAGCCGTACGGGTGTTCCTCGAGCGCCGTTTTCGCCACTTGCACGCCGAGCAGGTATGCGGGGTTGTTCTCGTTGCCTTGCAGCTCCGAGATGATGACCGTGCGCTCGGACTCGAACTCCTCGGGGTCGTAGACGCAGTCGGTCATGCGCTCCGACTCGATCTGTAACGCCAGATCGAGCGCGTCGGCGGCGAGGGTCTCGAAGTAGGTCGTCTGGTCGATCCAGGTATAGCCGTTCCACATGCCCCCGGCGCGCTCGATCCACACCTTCAAGTCCTCGCGCGAGATGCCGGCGGTTCCCTTGAAGTTCATGTGCTCGACCCAATGGGACGCGCCGGTGGTACCCGGCCCCTCGTCCTTGGACCCGACGTGATACCAGCACCACACCGATACCAGCGGTGCGGCGTGCATCGGACAGAGGAGAACGTCGAGACCGTTGTCGAGGCGGTGCTCGATGACACGCGAGGCGCGATCCGTCACGACTGTCCTCCCGCCGGGGTGGTGAAGATCGAAGGCTGGTACTCGGCCATGAGCTTCCGTGTGGGCTCGTCGGCGGGGGCGAAGATCTTCTGCAGCACGTCGACGCGCCAGACGTAGACATGCGGCGAGGTCGCACCCACCAGGCAGGTCACGTCCATGGTGCCGTAGAAGCTCGATACCACGGTGCTTTCGCACTCCACCGGCCCCCGCTCTCCGAGGTACTCCGCCAGCGTCGGTTGCCCCTCCGCGTGGTATTCGCCGACGATGTTGACGGCGCGGCGGGCGTCCCCGGCGGCGTGCATCTGGTAGAGGGCGTACGACGCCCAGATGCCGAGAACGATCGTGGGTACGACGAGAAACCAGTTGTTTCGGTTCATGCGCAACGGGTACCACGCGGTCGGGAGCCGGTCAAAACGAGTCAGTGGGCCAAGCCACCCGGGGGCGTCACCCGACGAGCAGGCCGGCGACAAAATAGAGAACCGTCGCCGCCACGCCGCCGATCAGCGCATACGGTATCTGCGTCACCACGTGCTCGATGTGATCGACGCCAGCCGAAAGTGACGAGACCACCGTCGTATCGGAGATCGGCGAGCAGTGGTCGCCGAACACGCCGCCGCCGAGAACCGCGGCGGTCATCAGCGGAATGGACGCATCCAGGGCGACCGCCACCGGCACGGCGATCGGAAACATGATCGCCCAGGTTCCCCAAGACGTTCCGGTAGAGAAGGCGATGAAGGCCGATGCGACAAAGACCAGCGGCGCCGCCGTCACGGCATTGATCCAGGGGCTCACCGTCGCCGCCACCCACGGCCCGGTGCCGAGCTCCCGGCAGACCGCCCCGATGGCCAGCGCCAGGGCCAGAATGGTGGCGACCCCGATGAGCTCGCGAAACCCGATGATGACCAGCTCGGCCATCTGCGGGAAGGTGAAGAAACCCTGCGCCCGGGCGAGGATCATCGAGACGGCGACACCGGAGGACACGGCCCACAGAACGGAGAGGGAGCCGGATCCGGCCAGAACGCGCTCGAGAAAGCTGCGCGCGACGCCGGCGTCGTTCAGACCCGCCCCGGTCACCCAGAGACCGACGATCATCATGACCACCGTCGTGATCACCGGAGCGATCAGATTGACGGCTCGCTCGGGTGGCTTCTCGCGGCCGCTGTCGCCCTCCCCCGCCTCGGTGTCCAGCAATACTTCCTGCTCGGGAAGCGCACCGGTGTCGCCCTCCAGCGCCCGCTGCTCCGACTGGCGCATCGGGCCGATGTTCCACCCCGTGACGGCGACAAAGATCACCACGAGGATCGCCAAGATGGCGTAGAAGTTCAGCGGTACCGCCGCGATCAACGTCGGGATCGGGTCGAGCCCCTCGGCCGCCAGCAACGTGAGAACGTAGGCGCCCCAGGCGTTGAGCGGGATGAGAATACAGATGGGCGCCGAGGTCGAGTCGCACATGTAGGCGAGCTTGGCGCGGGACAGCTTCACCCGGTCATAGAGCGGCCTCGATACGGCCCCGGTGATTAAACAGGTGATGTTCGACTCGATGAAGATGCTCGTGCCGACCACCACCGACAGGAGCTGGGCGGATACCGGCCCGCGCACCCAGCCGCGCGTGACCATGAAGTTGGCGAAACCGTTGACGCCACCGGACTCCCGCATCATCACGATGAGGGCGCCGACCACGAGGGTGAACAGCAACACCTCGGCGTTTCCGCGGTTGGTGACCACCAGGATGATCTGCTCGATCGAGCCCGCGGCGCCGAGGATCGGGTTGAATCCCGCCAGGATCGTGGTTCCCAGCAGAATGCCGGTGAACAGCGCCAGATACACCTGTCGGGTGACCAACGCCAAAGCGATGGCGGTAACCGGGGGCACGAGCGACAACCATCCGTATTCCGACATGGAGCCGCCATCCTAGCAGGCCGTGGCGAAAGTGTGATCGGGATGGCGGGCCGCTCGTGTCTGGCGTGGTCCCCACCTACCCACCGGCCGGGGGTCGGCACTGTCGAGCCGCCTACTCGATCGTCGTCGAGATGATCTCGCCGGAAGGGCTCAACCGTATGGTGAACACGTACGGCCGGTGGTGCAGCCCGAGCCCGGGAAGGTCGAAGCGTAGGTCGTAGTAGCGGATCGTCTGCCCGCCCTCCTCGCGCGCCACATCGACGACCGGGAAGCGCGCGAACCACTCGTAGAGCTCCACCTGCTCGCGCAGCGGCTCGGCACTCATCGCTTCCATGGCGGCGGAGGTGCTTTCAGGTCCGATCTTCGGCACCTGCACGAAAGTGAGGTCGGTGTTCCAGCCGCGTGAGAGCTCGATGTGGGCGCGGTAATAACCATCTTCGGTCTCGACGATCCCGGTCCAATTCAGCGGCACGAACGGCGCCGGAACCACGGCGACCTCGCGCACTTCGGCCACTCCCAGGGCGTCGACCTCGGCGGCGAACGCCTGCACGGCCACCCATTGAAGCGCTCCGGCGACGAGGACGTAACATGCCGCCACACCCAGGCCGACCTTGGCTACCCGACGCGGCGCCTGGCGGAGCAGGTAGACGCCCAGCAGGCAGACCAGCAGGATCCCGAGGAAGGTCGGATCGAAGGTCCACATCCAGTCCAGGGTGAAACGCTCGGAGCGAAACGGATACAGCAGGACGGTCCCGTACGACGTCAGCAGGTCGAGGAACACGTGGATATAGACGCCGATGGTCGTGAGCACGAACAGACGTCGCCGCGGCACACCCGGGAAGAACGGCGCCACCAGTATCGCCATGACCGCCGCCAACCCCAGGCCGCCGAGCACCGAATGGGTCAGACCGCGATGGTAGCGAAGGAAAGCCAAGGGATCGGATCCGAGCTCGACGATCGCGTCGACATCCGGCGCCAGGGCCGCGAGAGCCGTCAACGCGACACCTCGCGCCTCGAGGTTCTCCGGCAGCAGCCGGTGCGAGAGTCCGGACTTGGCAACCAATCCGCCGGCGAGTCCGTGAGTGACCGGGTCCATGCGGGTGTCCTGTCTCCGTTCGTCAGCTGTTCATCCGGGGAGAAGACCGATAGCGAGCCTGCACCGAACCCGGACAAGCTCGCCGGCGACCTGCCCCCCTTCTCCGGTCCCTCGACCGGCCACCTAACCGGCCGCCAGTCGCTCGCGCACCAGCGCGTTGGCCGCCTTGCCGTCGATCCGGCCCTGATGTTGGCTCATCAGCCGCCCCATCACTTTCCCCATGTCGGCGGGCGAGGTCGCCCCGCTGGCCGCGATCGCTTCGTCGACCGCTGCGGCCAGCTCGGCGCCTTCGAGCTGCTGCGGTAGGTAGGCGGTAATGACTTCGATCTCGGCGAGCTCGGCGTCAGCCCGGTCCTGTCGCCCCCCTTCGGCGAACTGCTCCGCCGCATCCTGCCGCTGCTTCACCGCGGTGCGCAACGCACCAACGACCTGCTCCTCGCTCAGCTCGTCTTTGGCGGCGATCTCGCGATTGTGCAGATCGGCCAACACCATGCGCAACACGCGCACGGAGAGCTCGTCGCGGCGCTTCATCGCCGCCCGCAGGTCTTCCTTCAGTCGCTCGATCATCCGGGAATTGTAGCGTAGCGGGGTCACCGCAAGCCTCACGGATCGGGGTTTGCCGGGGTCGAGAGTCGTCGCGGCGGCGCCGACGGGGGTCAAAGGCCGGGCCCGGGCGCCTCGTCGAGCCGGTATCAGAACGGCTCCACCAGCCGATACCGCACCACGCGGTTCTCCTCGCCGACGGGATCCGGGCTCACACCGTAGACATAGTCGCCGAGGTAGGCGTGCCACAGCAGTCGGTCCATCCGGCCGGAGAACAGCGCGTCCCCGTCGGCGGAGTAGACATCGACCGGCCACTCCGCAACGTCGCGATCGTAGACGAGGTGCCCACTCGGAAAGACATACAAATGACCGTGTCCGTCGACGCGGATGTCCGCGAGGGCGGGCCACGTCTCCGGGATCAGAAAGCGACTGGCGTCGAAGCCGGATGAGAACCCCGCCGCGAAGGCGTCGAAGTCTTCTCCCGAATAGGGCTCCGGCGCCCAGGCGACCCGCAAACCACGACGGACCGCTCCGGACGGATCCATGGCGACAATCTGGTAGTGATCGCCGGTTGTTGCGTAGACGGTATCGTCGGGGCCCACGGCGAAGCGGACGTTGCGGTCGAAGGGGAGGCGCTTCCCCTCGGGCAGCCAGTCCGGTTCGATACCGCTCTCGACGAGATGACCCAGCAGCTCGCCGTCGGCGGAGAAGCGAGAAACTCGGTACCGGTTACGACCCGGGTTCATACCGACGAACGTGCCGTCGGCCAGGCCCTCCAAGCGCCACGCGTCAACGGGTTGGGAAGGCCGAAGCTCGTCCAGAAACTCGCCCTCGAGGCTCCAGAAGCTGAAGCGCCCGAGCGTCAAGACGACGAGCCGATCGGCGGCAACGGTGGCGCGACCGAGCGCCTCGAACTCGCCGGGGCCCTGCCCCTGCCGCCCGAAAGACCGGACATACTCGCCGCTTGGGGAGAACAGGTGGATCTGCGTGCTCACACCGTCGACGATGAACATCCTGCCGGTGTTGTCCACGGCCACGTCGAAAGGGCGATAAACGACGACCTCACCACCCGCGCCCTCATTGTCGATGACGAGATCTTCGACGAGCTCGATACGCTCGCTTCGCCCCTGCACCGGGGCGCCCGCGTGCTCGGCGACGGGTATCTCGTCGGGTACCGGCAAGGTCCACTCGGGAAACTCGAGCGGATCGGCGCAAGCCGCCAGCACCATCGTCAGAAGGACGGGAACGAACCGAGCGTTCATTCCTCAGAACCTACGACGACGTCCCGCACGGAACAACGGCCCAACACCACGGCCTGTTAGACTCCCCCGATGGATCGCGCCTACCCCGATCGCAAGCTCTACTACAACGGCATCCGGGCCCTTCGGTATCCGGTGCAATGCGTCCTGACGGCCGCCACCACGGTGTTCTGGGGGACGTCCGCTTTGCTGATCTCGCTCATCGACCGGCGCGGCGCCTGGGTGCACGCCTGTGCCAGCAATTGGGGCGCGTCGATCTTCCGCATCTGCAACGTCCGCGTCCAGGTCGAGGGGCGGGAAAAGCTCGACCCCGAGGGCTCGTACGTGGTGATGTCGAACCACCACAGCCTGTTCGACATCCCCACCGTGCTGACATCGCTGCCGTTCCCGTTTCGCATGCTGGCGAAGGCGTCGCTTTTCCGCATCCCGTTCATGGGCTGGTACATGTCGCGCGTGGGATACATCCCGGTCGAGCGGGAAGACCCCAAGAAGGCGCGCGAGAGCCTCGAGAACGCCGCCCGGCGCGTCTCTTCCGGGCTCTCCGTTCTCATTTTCCCGGAGGGCACCCGCAGCCCGGAAGGTGAGGTCAAGCGCTTCAAGCGCGGCGGCGTGAACCTGGCGCACACGGCCGGCGTCCCGGTCGTACCGGTGGCGATCATCAACAGCGGACGGCTGCTGCCGCGAGGCTCCTGGCATGCCGACCCGGGCGTCATCACCATGCGCATCGGCGATCCGATCGATCCGACCAGCTTCGAGGAGGCCCGCGGTCTGGCCGACGCCGTGCGCGACGCCGTCATCGCCATGCACCAGGACCGGCGGGAAGCGGCCTGATCGCCCGGTGATCCCGCTTCGCGACGAGAACCCGATCCGCTCGACGCCATACGTCAACCACACGCTCGTGGCGATCAACGTGGCCGTGTTCTTGTATCAGGTATCGCTGGCGCTGGGGGGCGACGCGAGCGCTCAAACAGAGTTCATCCACGCGATGGCGGTCACGCCGGATCTGCTGCTCTCACCGACCGCCTGGGGCCAGATGCCGATCCCCGCTCCCCTCACCCTGCTGACTTCGATGTTCGTCCACGGCGGGGTGATGCACCTGATCGGGAACCTGCTGTATCTCTGGGTCTTCGGCGACAACATCGAGGACAGCCTCGGCCACCTGAACTATCTCGGCTTCTACCTCGCGTGTGGCATGGGCGCGGCAATTGCCCAGGTCCTGGTGGAGCCGGGGAGCACCATCCCGATGGTCGGCGCCAGCGGCGCGATCGCGGGTGTCCTGGGCGCCTATCTGGTCATGCATCCGCAGGCACAGGTGCTGACCCTGGTGTTCCTCGTCATATTCATTCGGATCATGTACCTCCCCGCCGCCGTGCTGCTGGGGATCTGGTTCGCCATCCAGCTCTTTTCCGCCTTTACCGGAGGAGGCGGCGGCGTCGCTTGGTACGCGCACATCGGCGGCTTCCTCGTCGGCGTTCTGCTCATCGGCAGCTACCTCGGCGGCTCGGGCGGCGGCGGCCGACCGCGACGTGTTCACAACCCGCACGACTTTCGCGTCGTGCACTGACTTCGACGGAGACCCGCCCGACGGAGATCCGCCAGGGGGAGATCTTGGGCGGAGAATCCGTTCGCGGGGATTCCGCCCGCCGACCTCTCGAGGGCTTCTATGACCGATATCTACAGCGGCGCCGAGATCGTCACCGACCCCGCCACGGGATTCACCGAGGCAGGCGCCGCAGAGTCGGCCGAAGCCGTCGAGGCCGTCGCCGTCGACAAAGGCCTGATTCTCGATATCGGCTCGGTGGACCGGCTGCGCGCGACGTACCCCGGCGCCACCGAGCATGATCTCGGCGGTGGCTGCCTGATACCCAGCCTGATCGATCATCACCTGCACCTAACGGCGGTCGGCCTGGCGCTGATGAACCAGGAGGAGGACGAGCGCCTCTTCATGCAGCTGGCCGGCGAAGACTCCGCCGAAGCGATCATCGCCCGGGCAAGCGACCGGGCGGCACAAGTGCCCCCGGGAGACTGGATCCTGGGCATGGGCTGGAACCAACACGACTGGGGGACGGTTTCGCTACCTGACAACGAAGCGCTCAGTCGCGCCGTCGCCGACCATCCGCTGTTCCTCGTCCGCATCGACGCTCATTCCGCCTGGGTGAACCGGGCGGCGCTGGCTGCAGCCGGCATGGGCGCCGACTTTGCCGATCCCGAGGGCGGTCGTATCCTGCGGCAGGCGGACGGGTCGGCAAGCGGGATGCTCGTCGAACGTGCGGTCGAGCCGATGCTGGCGCACATCCCCGTCGCCGCGGGCTGGGAGATCCGCCAGTCGTTCCGTCTGGCGGCCGCAGCACTCGCGGCCCGGGGCGTAACCGAGGTGTTCGATGCCGGTTTCATGGCCAGCCCGGCGATCGTCAGCATGGGGGTGGACTTCGAGGTCATCCTCGAGCTGCTCACCTGGGCCGACGCCGAGGAGCCGCTGCCGATCGACGTAAACCTGATGGTGCCCTCGCCGAGCCCACTGGCGGAAAAGATCCTGGCCGACCCCGACGCCTACCGGGAGCTTTCGCCGCGAATCCGTGTCACCCACATCAAGCTCTACGCCGACGGCGCCTTCGGCAGCCGCGGCGCGGCCCTCACCCACCCGTACGCCGACGACCCGAGCACCTGCGGGTTCATGCGCATGAGCGACGAGCAGATCGAGCGCGAAACTCGCCGCGCCATCGAGGCGGGTTTCGGCATCGCCACGCACGCCATCGGCGATGACGCCGTACACCGCGTGCTGCGCGCCTACGGCCGGGTCGCCGACGCCGTCGGGAACGTCGACCCGGGGCGTTTCCGCATCGAGCATTTCGGCTACAGCTCACTCGAAGATCAGCAAGAGGCCGTCGACCGCGGCTTTCTGCTGGTCGCCCAGCCGAACTTCATCGACCCGGGCGACGACGGGATCGCCATGGAGGACCACCGCCTCGGGCCGGAAAACGCCGCCCGCGCCTACCCGTGGAAGACCCTGCTCGACGCCGGCGCCCGCCTGGCGTTCTCGTCCGACTACTACGTCGCCCCGGGGCCGGCGCTGCTTGATTTCTACTGCGGCCATACACGGGCGAACCGGGCCGGCCATCCAGCCGATGGATGGCAGCCGCAGGAACGGTTGAGTCGCGAGGAGAGCCTGACGCTGGCGACGTCGCTCCACCGTGGCGACGGCGGCGGCCCCTCAGGATCGAGGCTGGAGGTCGGGGCGCAGGCGGACATGGCCCTGCTGTCGGCGAATCCCCTGACCGCCGCCCGGGAATCGATCCTCGACATCCGGACGCAGGCGACATTCCGCCGCGGCAAGAAAACGTTCGAGGCGCCCGACAGCGCTTGAGCGTCCCGCACCCGTCCACGCGGCCGGAGGATGCGACACCCGGCCCACGCGGCCGGAAGTTGCGGCACCCGGTCCGCGCCGCCCGGAGGATGCGACACGGATCGACGCCGGCCGGGGCCCGCAACGCTCTCGGCGGCGTCAGATCCGGGCCAGAGCCTGCGCCAGGTCGGCGATCAGGTCGTCGACGTTCTCGATGCCGACCGACAATCGCACCGTTGCGTCGCTGATCCCCATCGCCGCGCGGGTCTCGGGAGACTGCCTGCGGTGCGACGTCATTGCCGGGATCAGCGTCAGGCTTTCCAGGTCGCCGAGGGTGGTCGCTTTGCCCCAGACCCGCAGAGCATCGAGAAAGCCGCGCGCGACGCGCGCGGCCTCGTCGGATTCGTCGCCGGCGAGGTCGAAGGCGAGCATGGCGCCGTAGCGACCTCCCGGGAACAGCCGCCGGAGGACGTCCCGTTCGCGCTCGGTGTCCCGGCACCCGACCCCCGGGTAGTGGACTTGCTCCACCCTGTCGTGCCCTTCGAGGAATGCGGCGATCCGGGCGGCGTTGTCGCACTGCCGCTCGGCCCGCAGCGGCAGCGTCTTGATCCCACGCAGCACCAGCCAGGCGGTGAACGGGTCGGCGATGGTGCCGTCGAGCGTGCGGCGGGCCCGCGCCGCGTCGATCATCTCGGCCGGGCCGGCGAGAACGCCGGCGACCACGTCACCGTGCCCCCCGAGGTACTTCGTCGCCGAGTGCACCGCCAGCGTCGCACCGTGCTCGAGCGTTCGGATCAGGTTCGGCGGCGTGTATGTGGCGTCGACGATCAGGGCGACGCCGGCATCCCGGCAGGCTGCACCGACGGCGTCCAGGTCGACCACCCGGACGAGCGGATTCGACAGGGTCTCGCAGTACACCGCCGAAACACCCTCGTCTGCCGCGGCGCGGGCGGCCTCCTCGGCGTCGGTCAGATCGGCGTAGCGGATCGACCAGCCGCTCCGCCGTGCCTCCGCCTCGAGCCAAGTGATGGTGCTGCCGTACAGATCGCGGGCGGCGACGATGACGGCCCCGCTCTCGAGCTCGAGCGCGGCGAAAGCGCCGGCGATGGCGGCCATACCGGAGCCGTAGGCGAGCACCGCCGGCGCCCCCTCCAGATCGGCCACGGCGCTCTCGAGCGCCTCCACGGTCGGGTTGTGGTAGCGCCCGTAGACGTAGCCGGAGCCGCCGCCGAAGACGTCATCGATCGCCTTGGTGTCGGCCTGCTCGAACCCGGAGCTGGCGACGATCGGAACGGACGTCGGCGTACCGGCCGCCGGCCGCACATCTTTGGCCGCGCGCGCCGCGCGGGTATCGAAATGAAGCGGGCGGGAGTCCTCGCCGTCCCGGCTCACTCCGTACCCAGAATCCCGGCCATGGTGTCGCCGATCACCGAGGGGCTCTCCACCACGGTGGCCCCGGCCTCGGTGAGGACCGCCATCTTGGCGTCCGCCGTGCCCTTGCCCCCGGCGATGATCGCCCCGGCGTGCCCCATCCGCTTCCCCGGAGGGGCGGTCCGCCCGGCGACGAACGCCACCACCGGCAGCGGGTAGTCGTCGGCAATCACCTCGGCGGCCTCTTCCTCGGCCGTGCCGCCGATCTCCCCGATCAGCACGACGCCCTTCGTCGCCTCGTCCTCGGCGAACATCTGCAAGCAATCGCTGAACGTGGTGCCGATGACCGGGTCGCCGCCGATCCCAACGGACGTCGACTGGCCCAGCCCGACCCGCGTGAGCTGGTCGACGGCTTCGTAGGTCAGCGTCCCGCTGCGCGAGATCACGCCGACGCAGCCCTCCTGGTGGACGAATCCCGGCATGATGCCGGCCTTGCAGCTTCCCGGCGAGATCACGCCGGGGCAGTTCGGCCCGACGATGCGGGTCCCGCGATCGCGGCTGTAGGCGACCGCGTCGACCATGTCGAGGGCCGGAACGCCCTCGGTGATGCAGATCGCCAGGCGGATGCCGGCTGCCGCCGCTTCCTTCACCGCGTCGGCGGCGAAGGCCGGCGGCACGAAGATCAGCGAAACATCGGCGTCGGTGCGGGCGCGCGCCTCTTCGACAGTATTGAAGACCGGCACGCTGTCGTCGAACGTTTGCCCGCCCTTCCCGGGTGTGACGCCCGCCACGACGTTGGTGCCGTACTCGATGCACTGGCGGGTGTGGAAGGAGCCTTCCGTCCCGGTGATGCCCTGGACCACGACGCGGCTGTCGCCATCGACGAGAATGCTCATCGGCCCGCCTCCACTGCCTTGCGGGCGGCTTCGTCGAGGGTCTCGGCAACGATGAACTCGAGCGACGACTCCTGCAGCAATCGTCTGCCTTCCTCGGCATTGGTTCCCTGCAGCCTGACCGTCACCGGCACGTCCACCTCCACCGTCTGCAGCGCCTCGATGATGCCTTTGGCGACGCGGTCGCAGCGGACGATGCCGCCGAAGATGTTGATCAGCACGCTGTTGAGCTCGGGAGCCTTCATCAGGATCTTGAACGCCGCCGCAACCCGCTCGACCGAGGCGCCGCCGCCGACGTCGAGGAAGTTGGCCGGCGTACCGCCGGCCAGCAGGATCTCGTCCATCGTCGCCATCGCCAGCCCGGCCCCGTTGACCATGCAGCCGACAGTGCCATCGAGTGAGATGTAGGAAAGATCGTGCTCGGCGGCGGCGATTTCGAGCTCGTCCTCCTCGCTCTGATCGCGCAGCTCTTCGATATCGGGACGGCGGAAAAGGACGTTGTCGTCGATGTTGATCTTCGCGTCGAGCGCCATGACCTGGTCATCCGCGGTGACGATCAGCGGGTTGATCTCGGTCAACGATGCGGACAGGTCGACGAACATGTCGGCCAGCTTCTTGATGACCGCCGTCCCCGCCCGGTGCGCCTTGCCCGAGAGCCCCAGGGCATAGGCGACACCCGCGGCCTCGAAGGACTGCAGGCCCCATCCCGGAGTGATCCACTCGTTGAAGATCTTGTCCGGCTCACTGGCGGCGACCTCCTCGATGTCCATGCCGCCCTCGGACGAGGCGATAATGACCGGGCATCGCTTGGAACGGTCGAGGGTGATGGCGAGGTAGAGCTCGTCGGCGATATCCGCACCGCCTTCGATCAGGACCTGTCGCACCTCGACGCCGTCGGCGTCGGTTTGCGGCGTCACCAGCTGCGACCCGATCATCGCCTCGGCGAGCTCGCCGGCCTGCGCCGGGCTGTCGGCGAGCTTGATCCCGCCGCCTTTTCCCCGGCCGCCGGCATGCACTTGCGCCTTCACGGCGAAGCGCGTGTATCCCTTCTCGGCCAGCTCGGCCGCGGCCGCCTCGGCCGCAGCGGCGTTGTCGGCCACCTGGCTTTCGGGCACAGGAATGCCGTACTGGCGCATCAGCGCCTTCGATTGATATTCGTGAAGTTTCAATGCGAGCTCAGCAGTTGAGGGCGACGGCGATACAGCCCGGTGGCCGCCGCGATCTTGAGTGCGTCACCCGGCAGGAAGGGCAGAAAGCCCATCCACAAGGCCTGGGTGAACGGGACGTCCAGGAGAAGGGTGAGGTGCAGCAGGCCACAGGTGTACACCATCACGGATCCGGCGGCCATGGTTCCCAGCGTCTTTCCGAGCGAGACCTGCTTGCCGCCCAGCACCCGGCCGATCAAGAACGCGGCCAGCATCCAGCCGAGGATGTAGCCTGCGGTCGCCCCGGTCAGCCCCGACTCGAAGCCCGATCGGATCGGCATCCCGGCGGCTGCGCCGATGGCGAAAAGAAGCGGGCCCGCGACGCCGCGCCCGGAGCCCAACCAGGCCGCCCCGAGATAGACGGTGAACGTCTGCAGGGTAATCGGCACCGGGGTGAACGGCAGCGGGATGCGGATCTGTCCGGAAATGAAGATAGCGGTGGCGAAAGCCACCACCAGCGCGGCATTGACGGCGGCCGCGGCGGCGGCCGAACGTCCGGCGATCGGTTGTCGGTCGGCGGCAAGCATGGCGCCCTCGGCGTCGGGAGAAAAGGGGGAAACCTGCGTCTGTGCGAGGCTAACCACGGGCCGACCGCCGGTCAAGCACGGCGGCGAACGGACACCGGCCCCGGATTCGTCGCTGCTACCCGGCCGCTACGCCCGCGCCGGAGAGGTCGCTAGGCGATCGTCCGTCCGATGGCCTCGGCGATCTGCTTGAGCTGCTTCATCAGCTCCTCGAATTGGTCCGGGAACAGCGACTGCGGACCGTCGGACATCGCCTTCTCGGGGTTGTGATGCACCTCCACCATCAGGCCGTCGGCACCCGCCGCCACCGCCGCACGGGCCATCGATGCGACCTTGTCGCGGAACCCGGTGGCATGCGACGGGTCCGCGATGATCGGCAGGTGGGTCGCCTGCTGCACGACCGGAACCGCGGAGATGTCGAAGGTATTGCGCAAGGCGGTCTCGAAGGTGCGGATGCCGCGCTCGCAGAGGATCACCTGATGGTTGCCGCCCGCCAGGATGTATTCGGCCGACATCAACATGTCCTCGATCGTCGCCGACAGACCCCGCTTCAGCAGCACTGGCTTGTCGGTGCGCCCGAGAGCCTTGAGCAGGGCGAAGTTCTGCATGTTGCGGGCGCCGACCTGGAAGATGTCGACGTACTCGCGCATCAGCTCGACCTGCGACGCGTCCATCACCTCCGAGACGGTTCCCAGCCCGTGGGCGTCGGCTGCCTCGCGCATGTAGCGGAGCCCCTCGCCGCCGAGCCCCTGGAAGGAGTACGGCGACGTGCGCGGCTTGAAAGCGCCGCCACGCAGCACCCGAGCGCCGGAGCGGGCGACGACCTCGGCCACCTGGTGGATCTGCTCTTCGCTTTCGATCGAGCAGGGCCCGGCCATGACGACCACCGGACTGGCGCCGATCTGCACGCCGTCGATCGGGATCACGGTGTTCTCGTTCCGGAACGAACGCGACACCAGCTTGTACGGCTTGCTGATGCGGAAGACTTCCTTGACGCCATCGAGGACCTCGAGCTCGCGCGGATCCACCGCCTCGACGTTGCCACCCACCGCGCCGATCACCGTGCGCTCGGCGCCGCTGGAGCGATGCGCGTCGAAGCCGAGCTCGGTCAGCCGCTCGATGACGTGCTCGATTTGGGGCTCGCTGGCCCCCTGGTTCATGACAACGACCATCCCGTTTCCTCCCAGCCCCCGCACGAGAGCTCGCGTAACATTCTCACTCGTCTTCATCGTCCTTGTAGACCATTCGCTCGAGGCGCCGCGCTTCGTCCACGATGCGCTCGAACAGCCGCCGGACCGCACCATCATCCAGAGGCCCCGGGTTCGCAGCGATCACACGTTTGAACACTTCCACTTCCCGACCCGGCTGGTAGATCGGCTCGCCCAGCCGGTGCTTGGCATCGCCGATCTTGCGCACGTGCTCCGCCCGTTCGCTCAGCAGGCGGACGAGCTCGCTGTCGAGCCGGTCGATCTGCCGTCTCGCTTCCTCGATGGCCCGGCGATCGCGTTTTTCGTTCGCGTCACTCACGCATCGCCTCCCCGTCAGTCGTTTGCGCCAACCGCGCCGCCTCTCTGCAAAGCGGCGTCGTCACCGACGCCACCGCCTCCGCCGCACACTCGTCCGACACGCCGTCCGTGGCCGCGGCTTCGATCGCATCGATCAGCGCGCTGCCGACAACGACGCCGTTGGCATGTGGGCCCAGCGCCGCGACGTGCTCCGGCCGCTTGATGCCGAATCCGACGACGAACGGCTTGGCGGCCAGGGTTCGCATTCGTTCCAAGAAGCCGAGCGTACGATTTTCCACCTCGCTGCGTGCACCGGTCACGCCCGTCACCGTGACGCAATAGGAAAAATGTGTCGACGAAGCATCCACTTTCCGAATGCGCTCGTCGGGTGCGTTCGGCGCCACCAGGAAGGTCACCGACACGCCCTCGTCGGCGCAGCGGTGGAGAAGCTCGTCGGCCTCCTCCGGCGGCACGTCGGCGATGATCAGGCCATCGACGCCAGCGACGGCGGCATCGCGGACAAAGCGCTCCAGCCCGTAGGCATACAGGGGATTGCAATACCCCATCAGGATCAACGGTTTCTCCAACCCTCCGCCGCGAAGCTCGCGCACCGCGTCGAGCACGCCGGCGACGGTCATGCCGTTGCGCAGAGCCGTCTCGGAGGCCCGCTGGATCGTCGGCCCGTCGGCGAGCGGGTCGGAGAACGGCATGCCGATCTCGATCATGTCCGCACCGGATTCGCCCAGCGCCCGTACCAGCGTCACCGTCGAGGTCGCGTTCGGATACCCCGCGGTAATGAACGGAATGACGAGCGGCCGGCCGGCGCGAGCGCCGGCGGCGAAGGCGTCGTTGATGCGGTCGGGGCGCGGGCTCATCGGGCCCGGCGACGCGCTCATCGGAGGTCCTCCTCGGGATGCTGCTCGAGGTGCTCGGCGATCGCCTCGACGTCCTTGTCGCCGCGGCCGGAAAGACATACGACGATGCGCTCGGCGGGGCCGATCTCCCCCGCCTCGGCCATCTCGTAGAGCTTGGCAATGGCGTGCGCCGACTCCAGCGCCGGGATGATGCCCTCGCACCGCGACAACCGCTGCAAGGCGATCACCGCCTGTGTGTCGGTGACCGAGGTGTAATTGACCCTGCCGGAATCCTTCAAGAAGGCGTGCTGCGGCCCGACGCCCGGGTAGTCGAGGCCGGCGGAGATCGAGTGGGCCAGCTTCACCTGTCCGTCGTCGTCCTGCAGCAGATACGAGCGGGCCCCGTGCAGCACACCCACGGCACCGCGCGACAGCGTCGCCGAATGCTCCTCGGTTTCGACCCCGTGGCCCGCCGCCTCCACCCCGACGATGGAGACATCCTCGTCATCGAGCCAATCGGCGAACAGCCCGATGGCGTTGCTGCCACCACCGACGCAGGCAACGAGGAGGTCCGGCGACGGTTCCTCGAGCTCGGCGAGCTGAGCCCGCACCTCGCGGCCGATCACGGCCTGAAAGTCGCGCACCATCGCCGGGTAGGGATGCGGACCGACGACGGAGCCCAGGATGTAGAACGTCGATTCCACGTTGGTTACCCAGTCGCGGATGGCCTCGTTGGTGGCGTCTTTCAGCGTTCGGCTTCCGGACGACACCGGCACGACCCGGGCGCCGAGAAGCTGCATGCGGAAGACGTTGAGCTTCTGCCGGCGGATGTCCTCCTCGCCCATGTACACGGTACAATCAAGGCCGAACATCGCCGCCACCGTGGCGGTGGCGACGCCGTGCTGGCCGGCGCCGGTCTCGGCGATGACACGTCGCTTGCCCATCCGCCGGGCCAACAACGCTTGCCCGATGGTGTTGTTGATCTTGTGCGCGCCGGTATGCAGCAGGTCCTCCCGCTTGAGCCAAACGGTGGCTCCGCCCAGCTCGCGCCCGAGGCCGCGGGCCCGATACAACGGCGTCGGCCGGCCGGCGTAGTCGCTCAGCAGCTCGTTGAAGGCGGTGAGGAACTCGTCGTCGCTCATCGCCGCGGCGTGGGCCTCGGCGAGCTCGGCAAGGGCCGGAATCAGCGTCTCGGGGACGAAGCGGCCGCCGAAGACGCCGAAACGCCCCTGCTCGTCGGGCAGCGACGAGTGCCGGAGACCCGTATCCATGTCCCCTCCGTGCTTCGCTCGATCGCTCACCGGTATGGCTCCAGCGCTGCGGCGAACGCGTTGATGCGCGCCTCGTCCTTGCGTCCCGGCGCCGCCTCGACGCCGGAAGAAACGTCGACGCCCCAGGGCCCGACCGCATCCAACGCCGCCGCGACATTGCCCGCCTCCAACCCACCGGCCAGCACGACGCGGCCACGCGAGGTAAGGGCGGCGGCGACCTCCCAGTCGGCCAGCTCGCCCGTACCGCCATACTCTCCCGGCACACCGGCGTCGACCAGCAAGACGTTGCCGGCATAGGCGTTGGCTCGTCCCACGGCGTCTTCCGCCGATGTCCCCGGGGCGATCCGGAGCGCTTTCCAAACCGGCCGGGGCGCACTGACGCACGCCTCCGGCGGCTCGTCCCCGGAGAGCTGAATCACGTCGAGCGCGGCGCCCTCGGCGGCCTCCTGCAGCTCATCGGCCGAGGGATCGACGAAGACGCCGACCCGCAGGACGCCGGCGTTCCGATCGGCGCCGATCCCCGCCGCCTGGGCAACCGTCACCGCCCGCGGGCTGCGGGGCCAGAAGACGAAGCCCAGCGCGTCGGCGCCGGCCGCCACCGCCAGCGCCGCGTCGGTCTCGTTGGTGATGCCACAAACCTTCCACATCAGCGCGCTCACAGCAGGATCGCCTTGTCGAAATCGATGTCGTCCGGGCCGCCGTCCGTCTGACGGCCGGCCGCGGGACTCTGGCCGGCGCCCTTGGCCGCGACCTTGCCCTGCGCGCCCCCGGATGCGTCCGCATCCCGCAGACCATCGGCGGAACCGGCCTCGACAAGGCCACGCAGAGCCGCACCTGGATCCTCCGCGGTGACCAGGGCGGTGCCGACCAGAATGGCGCCGAAGCCCGCATCGGCCACACGGTGCACATCTGCCGGTACCGAGATGGCGCTCTCGGCCACCGTGACGATCCCGGGGGGAAGCTCGGGCGCCAGCCGCAGGGCGTGCTCGACGTCGATTTCCATGGTGTCGAGATTGCGGTTGTTGATGCCGACGACGCCGCTTCCCGCCTCCGCCGCGGGAACCAACAAGCCCGGGCGGTGAAACTCGACCAGCGCGTCCAGGGCGACCGAGTGGGCGGCATCGACGAACTCCTTCAGCGCCGCGCCGTCCAGCAGCTCGGCAATCAGCAGCACGGCGCTCGCGCCGGCGGTCGCGGCGCGGAAGATCTGGTACATCTCGACAACGAAGTCCTTGCGCAGCGTCGGCAGCTCGATGGACGAGCTCACCGCCAGCAAGTGGTCGATCGAGCCGCGGAAGAAATGCTCCTCGGTGAGCACCGACACCGCCGCTGCCCCACCGTCTTGGTACGACGTGGCCAGATCGACCGGCTCGAAAGGATCGCGCAACGGGCCGGCGATCGGGCTGGCGCCCTTGACCTCGGCGATCACCGAAATGCCCGGAGCATCCAGCGCCTCGCGAAATCGACCCGCGACGCCCCGGGCCGCAAGCACCTCGGCCTCGGCGCGCAGCGCCGCCTCGTCCACGCGCGCACGATGCCGGCGGGTGGTCTCGCGGGCCGCATCGACCAGGTCCGAGAGCAGCAGGCTCATGTCCGCTTCCTCCGCCGCCTCACGACCCCACCTCCCGATGCCGCCTCACGAGCCCACCTCCCGAGACGCCTCGACGAGCGCTTCCAGGCGCTCCAGAGCCGCGCCGCTCTCGATCGACAACCAGGCCGCCTGAAGGCCGCTTTGCAGGCCGTCGGCAGCGCCGCCCAGGTAGATCGCGGCGGCGGCATTCAGCGCCACGATGTCGGCGTGCGGTCCTCCCCTGCCCTGCAACACGGACCGGATCGCGGCCGCATTGTGGGAGGCGTCGCCGCCGGTCAGATCGGTTACGGCGGCGGGCTCGAGGCCGAGGTCGACCGGCTCGATCTCGTAGACGGCGATATCGTTACCGTCCCACTCCGCGATCATGGTCGGCCCGGCGGTCGACAGCTCGTCGAGCCCGCCGGCGCCGTGCACCACCATGGCGCGCAGGGCGCCGAGCTCACCGAGGACACGGGCAAGCGTCTCGACCAGGGCGTCGTCGTAGACGCCGACGAGTTGCCGCCGCGCCCCGGCCGGATTCGTCAACGGGCCGAGAACATTGAACACCGTGCGCACCCCGAGCTCGCGGCGCGGAACGACGGCGTGCTTCATCGCCGGGTGCTGGTACGGGGCGAACAGGAAAACGAACCCGGCCTGCTCGAGAATCGCCGCCTGCCGGGCCGGATCTTCGACCAGGGTCACACCGAGGGCTTCGAGCACGTCGGCACTGCCGCACTTGCTCGACACGCCGCGGTTTCCGTGCTTCGCGACGCGCACGCCGGCGCCCGCCGCCACCAGGGCCGCGGCGGTGGAGATGTTGATCGTCCCGGCGCCGTCACCCCCGGTTCCGGCCGTATCGACGAGATCGTCGCGATCGGCGTCGATCATCACCGCCGCGGCGCGCATGGCCTCGGCGCTGCCGGCGATCTCGTCGACCGTTTCGCCCTTCATCCGCAAGGCGACCACGTAGCCGGCCACCTGCGCGGGGGTGGCTTCGCCGGACATGATGGCCTGCATCGCCGCGCGGGCCTCCTCCCGGTTCAAGTCGTTCCCGTTGATGACGCTGTCGATCGCTCGCTCGATCACCGGTCTCGCCCCTCCAATTCGCCGCAGCCGACGAGGAAGTTGCGTAGCATCGCCGGTCCTGCCGGCGTGGCGATCGATTCCGGGTGGAACTGCACCCCGTGCAGCGGCCAGTCGCGGTGCCGGATTCCCATGATCAGACCGTCCGCGGTCGTGGCGTTGATCTCCAGGCACTCCGGTAGGCTTTCGCGCTCGATCACTAGCGAGTGATATCGCGCCACCTCGAGCGGCTGCGGCAGGCCAACGAACAACCCCTCGCCGCTGTGCTCGATCGACGCCGTCTTGCCGTGCACGACCTGGGGAGCTCGCGTGACCACCCCACCGAGCGTCGCGGCGATCGCCTGGTGACCGAGACAGACCCCGAGCATGGGGATCTCGTGCCCAAGCTTCTCGACGATCTCACAGCAGGAGCCGGCGTTCTCCGGCCGCCCGGGCCCGGGCGACATCACGATCCCCACCGGACGCATCTCGGCGACGCCGGCGGCGTCGATCTCGTCGTTGCGGCGCACCTGGATATCGGCGCCGAGCTCACCGAGAGCCTGCACCAGGTTGTAGGTGAAGGAATCGTAGTTGTCGACGACGAGGATCATCGCTCGACCTCCTCCGCTCGGCGCGCGGCGGCCGCCTCCGCCTGGTGGGCCCTCTTCGCTCGGTCGCCTCCGCCCACCCGATCGGCCGCCTCGGCCCAGTCGGCCGCTTCGGCTCGGTCGGCTGTTTCGGCCCGATCGGCTGTTTCGGCCCGATCGGCCCACTCCAGCGCCGCGAACGCCGCCGCAGCCTTCTGGTTGGTCTCCTCGTATTCGTTCCGTGGCACCGAGTCGGCGACGATTCCCGCACCGGCTTGCACCTCGGCGCGGCCGTCGCGCATGACGATCGTGCGGATGGCGATGCAGGAGTCCAGGCTACCGGCGAAATCCGCGTACAGGATCGCGCCGGCGTACACGCCCCGCGCCACCGGCTCGAGGTCGTCGATGATCTCCATAGCGCGAATCTTCGGCGCCCCGCTGACGGTGCCGGCGGGGAACGCGGCGAAGAGCGCCTCGATCGGGCCGAGCTCCGGCCGCAGGGATCCGCGCACGCTCGAGACGATGTGCATGACGTGGGAGTAGCGCTCTACCTTCATGAACTCCGGAACGCTCACCGTTCCGTACGCCGACACGCGGCCGACGTCGTTGCGGCCGAGGTCCACGAGCATCAGATGCTCGGCGCATTCCTTCTCGTCGGCCAGCAACTGGGCCTCGAGCTCGGCGTCCCGGTCCGCGTCTTTTCCGCGGGGTCGCGTCCCCGCGATCGGGCGGTTCTCCACCACCCCGTCGTTCACCCGCACGAGCATCTCGGGTGACGACCCGACGACGTGGGCAATCCCGGTATCCAGAACGAACATGTAGGGCGACGGGTTGATCGCCCGGAGGGCGCGATAGACGCTCAGCGGGCTCGCCGAGACCCGCCGGCTGAGCCGCCGCGACAGGACGATCTGGAACGCGTCGCCGGCGGCGATCAGCTCCTGGGCCTGCCGCACCGCGTCGCAGAAGCTCTCCTCGTCGAGGCTTTCGTCAACCGCGCCGGCCGACTCCGACACGGTGCCGACGGCACCCAGCACGGCATCCAGCGGCGCGGCGGCTGCCGGCGGGGTGTCCAGCAGCGCGGAAAGCGCCTCCAGGCGATCGATCGCCGACGCGTACGCCTCTCGAAGCTCGTCCTCCGCGGCGCCGTCCGGAACCCGGGCGTTCGCCACCAGGACCACGCGGTGGCGCAGATGATCGAACGCGAGAACGCAGTCGTAGTAGGCCAGGCTGACCCAGGGGAGATCGGGATCCGGGTTTGAAGCCGGGATGTCCTCTACCCAGCGGACGGCGTCGTAGCCGACGTAGCCGACGGCGCCACCGGTAAACGGCGGCGCCCCCGCCACGGGCTGGGCCCGGTAGCGACGCTGCAGCTCGGCCAGAAGCTCGATCGGGTCGCCGTCAATGCGCTCGCGGTCGCCGTTGCCATCGACGGTGGTCAGGCCGCGCGCGTCACCTTCGACCTCGAGAAACGGATCGCCGCCGAGGAACGAATAGCGGCCGATGTGCTCGCCCCCCTCGGCGCTCTCGAGCAAGAACGGACGCCGCAGGTGCGACGCCACCCGCAGATAGGCGCCGACCGGCGTGATCAGGTCGGCGAGGCGCTCGGCGCACACCGGGACGAAGTTCCCCCGCCTCGCTGCGGCGGCGAACTCTTCGAGCTCCGGAAAGACGCGCAGATACCTCGACCGTTCGATCAACGGCCCAGCCTCCGTTCAGTTCCTGTCGTTTCGGGAAAGCGAGAAGCGGAAGCCGGTCCCTAGGGGCGCCAATACCAATATCGCCAGGCACAGGGAGCCGGCCACGACGGAGCGGGCGCGTCGGTTCGAGAAAGACCGTTTGGAATATGACCGCGCATGATCATCGCTCCGCAGAAGAGGCCCTGATGGTAGCAACGGCGCGGCGCACCGGTCAATTCTCTGGAACGCGGCGAAACTCCCCTGCTACGAAGCGAACAGCGAAGTGAACACCACGGCCATGATCGTGCCAAACACCCAGATGGCGATCGCCATCAGTCGGCCTTGGCCCTTCGACATCTTCATCAAGGGAACGGCGCCGGCAGCGATCACGACGATCCACCAGATGCTGAACAGGTCGACTCGCTTGAGCATGGCTGTCAGCCAGACGGGCAGGTCCGCCGTCGGCGCAAACAGGTCGAGCCCAAGGCTCGGCTGCAACTGGATCATGTCCTGCGGACGACGAATCACCGGCGGATTCATCCTCAGGACGATCGCGATGTAGATGTTGTTGAGAAACGGCTTGATGACGGCGCCCGCACTGGCAAGGGCGAAGGCGCGGCCAAACGTGGCGCCCTTGGCCCCCATCAGCGAGGCAATCACCCAGAAGACCAGCGCCGTTCCGAGGATGAGCAGGAACACCCAGACCGGGGTGAAAGCGTAGGCGGAAAGTCGGCTGAAGAACTCGATTCTGGAAAGTGACGCGGCGGTCACCTCCCCTCCCGCTGCTTCGATCTGCTGACGCGCCATGGCGATGCTCGCCGGGAGGGTCGCCGGCAGCTTGATAACCTCGGTAACGGCGACGAGAGCCGCAACGAAGGTCGCCACCCAGATGCCCAGCCGGGGCCGCGCGTCCAGGGCCCGAAACGCTTCGCCAGGCGCCAGGATCGCGTTCAAGAACGGACCGAAGATCGCGCCGACGCCGGTCGGCGCCTCGAGCTCCGGTTCCAGCGCTTCGGGGACGGCAGGGCTCGGCTCGCCGGGCCGGATCTCGTCACTCATGATGATCTCCTTGCTGGGACGGAAATGGGAACCTCACGTCTCTTCTGTGCCGCCGGCATCACTCGTCTGCGTCGGGCCATCTTCTTCCGACAGATTCGCCAACACCACCGCACGCATCGTCTCCAGTGGATCGAAGGCGTCGTCGCCGGTGAGATAGGCGTACTGAGCAGCGGCCTGCCGCACGAACATCTCCAGGCCTTCCACCACCGTGCAGCCGCGTTCGCGAGCGAGGCGCAGCAGCGGCGTGAGCCGCGGTCGGTAGACCATGTCGAGCACCAGCTCATCGCCCCGCAGACACGACACCGGAAACGCCGTCGGTCCCTCGTCGCCCGCCTCGGCTCCCATGCCGACCGGCGTGGCGTTGACGACTACATCGAAAGCGCTGTCCGCCAGGACGTCGAGCGGCGCCGCCCTTGCGCCCGCGCGCGCCGCGGCCTCGGCCGCGCGTTCGGGGCTCCGGTTCGCCACCGTGACGTCTGCCCCTGCGCCCGAGAGGGCAACGATCGCGGCACGCGCCGCACCGCCGGCTCCGACGACGACCGTCCGAGCTCCCAGAAGGTCCCGCACGGCTGAGAGCGCAGCGACCACCGCACCGCCGTCGGTGTTGTAGGCGGTCCAGCCGCCCTCTCCGAATACGACCGTGTTGCAGGCGCAAGTGGCCTCGGCAACCGCGTCCGCCGGAGTGCTGCGGGCCGCCATCGCCTCTTTGAAGGGCATCGTCACGCTGACGCCACGGAAGCCAGCCTCCTCGACCAAGGCCAGCACGTCTTCCAGGTTCGCGCCGGGGACCGGCGCGTAGGCCGCGTTCCGCTCGCGTGCCCGAAACACGGCGTTGAAGATCGCGGGCGAGAGCGAATGCTCGATCGGGTCGCCGAGGAGGCCGAACAGCTCGACATCCGGTGACCAGGCGCCGACCCCCATCTCGCTAGCCAGCCGGCGAACCGGCCACTGTCCCGGCGCCACCTCGCTCCCCTCCTCGGCGGCGGCGTACACGATCGCCGCGCCGCGCGCCGCCGCAATCACCCGGCCGGCGCGCCCCCCCGGCCCCATACAAAAGCAGGCCGCAGGTTGACCGGAAGCGCTCAGGTCACGGCCGAGGCGCAGGAATGGCAACGAGTCAGCGACAGTGCCCGCCGAACCGACCAGCTTGACGACCGACGGGCTGAGAGAGCGGGCGGATCGTGCCCGGTCATCGAGATCCGCAGCCGGCTCGTCCATCCAGTGGTGTGAAACGACCACGGGACACGGAGCGGTGTCGATGAACTCGCCGACCCATGCCGCGTCCAGCTCGACATCGACGAAGGCCGCCCCGGCTTCCGCCGCGCGATGCAGCGTTTGCCGGCGCGCGGCTTCCGGGCCGTCGTAACCGCCTCCCTCCCAAACCGGCCTCAGGGTGAACCCGACCGGAACGGGACTGGCTCGGACGATCGCCGCGAAGTCGGCGCCGGTCGGGAACCCGCCGGAGTCGAGTGCATCGAGAGCATCCAGGCGGACCTCGATGAGGTCGGCGCCTTCCACCCGCTGCACCGCCGCACGTAGCTTGTCGAGGGCACCGCACGCCAGGCTGACACACAGCCGCGGGTTCGGACCGTACGGCCACCTGGGGGCCGGGCTCACGACACGGTCTCGCCGGCGTCTTCCGTAACGTGGAGCGGCACGTCGGCGAAGTCGTCGCCGCTCCAGAGCCAGCACGCCTGCGCGGTGCTCCCGTCCTGCCGACACGAGACGATCAGGTAGACGCCCTCCAGCCAGGTGTCGGCCTGATCAGTCGGCGACGGTTCGGGAGGCGCGTCGGGATGGGAATGGTAGATGCCGACCAGCTCCACGCCCTCGCGACGGGCCGACCTCATGGCCTCGAAGACCTCGCGGGCTTCGATCAGGAAACGATCCAACCGGGCGGCCCGATTTTGCGCCGCCGCCGCTCGGGAGACCACCAGGGTCGACCCTTCTTTCCGGCCGAAAAGGAACCCGCACGCCTCCCGCGGATAGGCGGCCGCTGCCTCCTGGTGAATCGCCCGCACGATCGCGCCGGGGACGTCCACTTCCTCAATCCGCCGGTCCACGGCACACGGCGACCGCCGTCGGGCGCTCGATGCTCGGGCTCGTCCCGCACAACGCACAGCCCGCATCCCGCTTGACCCGCACGGACCGATACGAGCCTTCGAAGAGGTCGATCAGGAGAAGGCGACCAACAAGGGGGGAGTCCTGCCCTGCGGCCAGCTTCAACACCTCCGTCGCCATCATCGTACCGACCACCCCGGGCAGGGACGCCAGCACCCCGGCCTCACGACAGGGCGCCTCCTGCCGTGGCGGAGCGGCGAAGATGCATCGATAACAAGGACCGATCGGCGCCTGCACCACCGTAACCTGCCCCTCGAACCGATAGATGCTGCCGGTCACCAGCGTGCGGCGGGCGAAGACGCAAGCGTCGTTGACAACGTAGCGGGTGGCGAAGTTGTCGGAGCCGTCGACGACCACGTCCCATCCTTCGACCAGCCTCTCGGCGTTGGACGCCGTGATGCGCTCGACCATCGGCACGAGCTCGACATCCGGGCTCAGGCGGGCCAGCCGGCTCGCCGCCACATCGGCTTTGTTTTCACCCAGGTCGTCGGGAGTGAAGAGGATCTGACGCTGTAGGTTGGACCGGTCGACGATGTCGTCGTCGAGCAGCCCGATGCGGCCGACCCCGGCAGCCGCCAGGTACTGCGCCGCCGGGCAGCCCAGACCGCCGACACCGACCAACAACACGGAGGCGCCGAGCAGCCGTCGCTGGCCCACCGCACCGATCTCCGGCAACGTGAGGTGCGCCTGGTAGCGCTCGGTCTGCTCCGCCGAGAGCCGCTCCAGCCCCGTCCCCCGGCTCAATGTCCCCTCGCCGTCGCAGCTCAACGGCCCCTCGCCGCGTCCCGGCTCGACGAACCCCTGCCGTGCCCCAGCTCCATCGACGTCGCCGCGGCCCGGCTCACTGGACCTTCTCGGACCCCGAGAGGTTCCAATGGATCGGAGCCGAGCGCCGGTATTCCTCCGACTCCATCTGGATCGTCGTATGGGTAATGGAGAAGCGGCTGCGCAGCAGCTCGTTGATGCGCGACAGGAGGGCGTCGGACTCCTCCAGCGTCGCCGTCCGCACCTCCACGTGGCACGACAGCGCGTTGAGCCCCGAAGTCAAACACCACACATGCAGGTCGTGGACGCCCACCACCCCGTCGACCCCAGCGATCGCCGTGCCGACCTCTTCGAGCTCCATGCCACGCGGGATCCCCTCGAGCAGCACGTCCACCGACTCGCGCAGAAGCCGATACGCCGACACGATGATAATCGCGCCGATGAGCACCGAGAGAATCGGGTCCAGCAGGTAGTTGCCGGTCGCCATCATGAAGACGCCGCCGGCAACGACGGCGACGGACGAGAGCAGATCGCCGAGCACGTGCAGGTAGGCCCCGCGCATGTTCAGGCTCCCGTGGTGTCCGTGCAGGAAGGCCAACCCGAGGCCGTTCGCCACCAACCCGATCGTCGCCACCACCAGCATCGTCGTCGTCGACACCTCCGGCGGCGCCGCGATCCGCTCCCACGCCTCCCAGAAAATGAACAACGACATCACCACCAGCGTCACGCCGTTCGCCAACGCCGCCAGCACCTCGAGCCGGTACCAACCGTAGGTCTTCCTCTCGGTCGGCGGCCGGGTGGCAAACCCCAGCGCCAGGTAGGCAAGCAGGATGGCCAGGGCATCGGTGAACATGTGCCCGGCATCCGCAAGCAAAGCCAGGCTGTTCGACACGTACCCGCCGACGAGCTCCGCCACCAGAATGAGTGCGGTAAGCACGAGCGCTCGCCGCAGCCCCCGCCGCTCGGCGGTGCGCTGCCGGCCGGTCGAGTCGGGGCCGTGATCGTGCGTGTGGCCGTGGGCTCCGTGGGCGTGGACGTGCATGGCGCGATCTTACCAGGGCGCGGACCGGCGTCCGCTGAGGGGCCGTAGGGGTTGGGGGGGAGGTGGCCGGGCGGTCGGGAGAGGGGCCGGGGGCCTCGCGGGTCCCTCCGCTCCCCATGCAAGCGCGCGGCATGAGGAGGATGATGCTGCGCATCGTTTCTCAGAAAGCCGCGCGATGCATGGGGCCCCGCTGATCCGCCCGCTCCGGCCCCCGACCCCTCTCCCGCCGCCCTCTGCACCGTCCCAGCAACCGACGTACCTCCCGGCCTCCCGCCACCGACCGCTAAAGACGTGACTCGAGGAGGCCGAGCCACTTCGGCGGCGGCTCAGCGGGAGTGTTTTCCGGCATCCGCTTGGCGGTCCGAACGCTCTTGTCGGCGATAACGACCCCACTTCGGCGACACGCTTAACGCCCGGATGCCGGAAAACCCTCCCCCTCGCCGAGGTGGCTTGGTTGCCACGCTCGGTGCCGCGGGTCCCGCCTGGCGACCGGGTTGGTGGGGCCGCAGGCTTCGGAACGGTCGAGGTGACGGCGGGGCTGGGGCTCGACGAGCTGGGATGGCTGAACGCTCCTTATTTGACGTTGGGAAGGGCGGTACGGTGGAGCCGATCCGGGTACGACCTCGCTTCGATGCGAGTGCCTCTCCGTGCTCCTCGTCCTCTCCGGAGAGCGATCCCACCTACGTCAAATAAGGAGCGTTCAACCCACCCAGCTCGCCAGATCCCCGCCACGTCCCATCGCCACCGCTCCGCCGCCAGCACCCTCTCCCACATCCACCAACCCGAGAAGCTGGCGCCCTCCGTGGCAACCCCCGCCTTCCGGCGACGGGGAGCGTTTTCCGGCATCCGGGCGTTAAGCGTGTCTCAGAGGCCGGGTAGTTATCGCCAACAAGAGCGTTCGGACCGCCGTGCGGATGCCGGAAAACACTCCCGCTGAGCCGCTGCCGAAGCCGCTCGGCCTCCTCGACTCACGTCTCCAGCGGTTCGTGGCGGGAGGCCGGGAGCTGCGTCGGTTGCTCGGGCGGTGCAGAGGGCGGCGGGAGAGAGGTCGGGGGCCGGAGCGGGCGGATCAGCGGGGCCCCAGGCATCGCGCGGCTTTCTGAGAATCGATGCGCAGCATCATCCTCCTCATGCCGCGCGCTTGCATGGGGAGCGGAGGGACCCGCGAGGCCCCCGGCCTCTCTCCCGACCGCCCGGCCACCTCCCCACCCTCCGAGCTAATCGCCCCCCGCAACGTGCCCGAAAACCTGGAGCAATATGTGCGCCGCCGTAGCCGCCGTAATCCCGGTCGGATCGACCTCGGGGGCGACTTCCACCAGGTCCATCGCCGCCACCGGCTGCATCCGGAAGATCTCCGCCAGCAGCGACAGCACGTCCCGCGTCCCCGGCCCACCGGCCACCGGATAGCCGGTGCCCGGGGCCGCTGACGGATCGAGGAGGTCGATGTCGAGGCTGATGTAGAGGGGGATACCCTCGGTAAGCTCTTTGATCTCGGTGGCCAGGGCCTCGGCCCCGAGGCTCAACCAGGGGCGTGCGGGGATCACCAGGCCGGCGGTGTTCATGACCTCGAGCTCCTCGAAGGCGTACGAACGCACGCCGGCGATGCAGGTCTTGTCGCGATCGTAGCCGGCGCGGTCCCAGACCCGCGAAACGACACAGGCATGCGACAGGGGGTTCCCTTCGTAGTCGTCGAAGCAATCCGCATGGGCGTCGAGCAGAACGAAGCCGAGATCGCCGTGGGCCTTGCGGGCCGCGGCGGCCAGGGGCGGGGTCACGGCATGGTCGCCGCCGAGGCCGAGGAGGAAGGCGTCGGGGTGATCGGCCAGGGCTCGGGCGGCGGTCTTTTCGATCGCCTCCCATCGGCCCTCGCCGAAGTCGTCCTGAACGGCGACGTCGCCGCAGTCGACGACACACAGGTTGTCGACCGGATGACCCAGCTCGTTGATCGCCTCGCACGTCCGGGCCCATTCGCGGATCGCCGCAGGGCCGTCCTGGGCGCCGCTTCGGAACGCGTCGCGGCTGCCGAACGGGCAGCCCACCACAACCACCGTCTTGTCGGCCGCCTTGTCGGCCGCGGGCTTCTCGGAAAGGCCGAACCAGGGGGCGATCGTGCGCATGCGAGGAGATTGCCCAGGCGAAAGTTGAAGGTCAAGCGATCGTTCTAGCGGGCTCTACGTACCCCGGCAGCGCAGCAGAACGGCGCCCGGCAGCCTATGAAGAACGGTGCCCGGCAGCGCCGTTTTGACCTCCCGTACGGGCGCGGCTACGCTCTGCTCGTCTCCCCTCGCCGAGCTCGAAGGACGCGGCTCCGGAGTTCGGCGAGCCAAGAACGGGACGGCCGTCTTTCCCCGTTTCCACGATGAACGAAAGAGGTAACCGTGGCGTCCGACAAGACCTACAAAGGCTTCACCACCAAGGCAGTCCACGTCGGCCAGAATCCGGACGCCGACACCGGGGCGGTCATCCCGCCGATTCACTTGACCTCCACGTACATCCAGGAGGAGTTCGGCGTCCCGGGGAAGTACGTCTACAGCCGCAGCGGCAACCCGACGCGACGGAATCTCGAGGCTGGTCTCGCCGCCATGGAGAACGCCGAGCACGCCATCGCCTTCGGCTCCGGCACGGCGGCGATCGACGCCTGCCTGCGCTTCCTCGGGCCGGACGACCATGTGCTGTGCTCGGAGGCCGTCTATGGAGGGACGTACCGGCTCTTCGAGCAGATCCTGCGCCGCGCCAGCGGGCTGGAGTTTACCTACGTTGACACCTCCGATCTGGACGCCACCGAGGCCGCCTGGACCGAGCAGACCCGCATGCTCTACGTCGAGACGCCGACGAACCCGCTGATGCAACTCACCGATCTGGCGGCCGCCGCCGAGCTGGCGCAACGTCACGGCGCGCTGCTGGTGGTGGACAACACCTTCATGTCGCCCTACTTGCAGACGCCGCTCGATCAGGGGGCGCACCTGGTGCTGCACTCGACGACGAAGTTCCTGAACGGACACTCGGACAGCATCGGCGGGGTCGTGTGCACCAACCGGGAGGATCTCGCCACCAGCCTCGACTTCGTCGCCAAGGCGGCCGGGGCGACGCTGTCGCCGTTCGAGGCGTGGCTCATCCAGCGCGGCATGAAGACGCTCGCGCTGCGGGTCGATCGGGCCCAGCAGACGGCGCAGCAGCTCGCCGAGATGCTCGACGAGCACGAGGCGGTGCAACACGTCTACTATCCCGGCCTGCCGGCCCACCCCGACCACGCGCTGGCGAAGCGGCAGATGAAGGGCTTCGGCGCCATGATCAGCTTCGACCTGGAGGGCTACGACGCCGTCAAGACGTTGCTCGACGCGGTCGAGGTCTGCGTCCTGGCCGAGAGCCTCGGCGGCGTCGAGACGCTGATCTCGCATCCGGCATCGATGACCCACGCGTCGATCCCGGAGAAGGTGCGGCAGGAGCGCGGCATCGGCGACGGGCTGGTGCGCATCTCGGTCGGTATCGAAGACGCCGAGGATCTCGTGGGCGATCTGCAGCAAGCTCTCGATCGGCTGGTCTGACGAAACCTGGAGCGCGTGCAGCGGGCGCGCTGTCGCTGCTAGCGGAGGCGGCGCGGTCACGGCGCCGTCGCTGCAAGCGGAGGGGCCTGCTGCTAGCGGAGTCGGCGCTCGCGGCGCTTTCGCCTTCGCGCCGTGCCGGGGGCGACTTCAGCGACCGAGTGTCTCGATGACCCAGGACAGGTAGCCGGCCGATCCGCCGGCGACTGGTAGCGCGACCACTTCCGGGCAGTCGTAGGGGTGCTCGTCGGTCAGCACCGCGGACAGCTCATCGAGACGATCGGCGTCGGTCTTGCAGATCATCAGGACCTCGGCGTCGTCCTGCAGGGCGCCCTCCCACCAGTACAGCGAGCGGACGCCGGGCACGATGTTGACGCAGGCGGCGAGACGCCGCTCGATCACGACCGCGGCCAGCTTCGCTGCCGTCTCCTGGTCGGGCGCCGTGCTCAAGACGACCATCACCGGTTCCGCCATCGTTCCTTCTCCGTTCTGCCCGAAACGCTTGTCCAGCAAGGGTTTCCCTGCTAGCATCCGGCTCGCTGAGCACGGCGCTGCCGACGGCGCTCGAGCTTAGGGGCGAATGCGGCAACGCGTGGATTGAGCGAGATGCAAACCGCTTCCCGGCGGGCGTCGTCAGCGAGATTCGAGTCTATCGCACTCCTGTGCGCTGCTGCCCGCCGTCGCCGCACCTCCCACTCTTTGTCCGCCCACTCCTTATCTGCGGGAAGCTCATGCCCCTGATCGAACACATCCACGCCATCGAGATTCTCGACTCCCGCGGCAACCCGACGCTGGAAGTCGATGTCCTCGCCGAGGACGGCAGCATCGGCCGCGCGGCCGTCCCCTCCGGGGCATCCACCGGTCATGCCGAGGCGCTCGAGCTGCGCGACGGCGACGAGAGCCGCTACGGCGGCAAGGGTGTGCTGAACGCCGTAGCCAACGTCAACGACACTTTGTACGACGCCCTCGCCGGCATCGAGGTCACCGACCAGATCCTCATCGATCGCATCCTCTTGGAGCTGGACGGCACCGAGAACAAATCGAATCTGGGCGCGAACGCGCTGCTCGGCGTTTCGCTGGCCGCGGCGAAGTGCGGCGCGGAAGCCAGCGCGCTGCCGCTGTTTCGCTACCTGGGCGGGGCCCACGCCAACGTCCTGCCGGTGCCGCTGCTCAACGTCATCAACGGCGGCGCGCACGCCGACAACGCCCTCGACGTGCAGGAGTTCATGCTCGCGCCGGCCGGCTTCGACACCTTCAGCGAAGCGCTGCGCGCCGCGGCCGAGTGCTTCCACGCGCTCAAGCGGCTGCTTTCGGACAAGGACCTCAGCACCTCCGTGGGGGACGAGGGCGGTTTCGCCCCGAACGTGTCCAACGCGCGCGAGTCGCTGGACCTCTTGATGGCCGCGATCGAGGCAGCCGGGTTCCGCCCCGGCGAGCAGGTGTATGTCGCCCTCGACGTGGCCGCCGGCGAGGTCGGGACAAAGGAAGGCCCACCCTACCGACTGCCCGGCGAGGGGCTCGACCAGGCAAGCTCCGAGGAGCTCGTCGACTGGTACGTCGGGCTGACGGCCGACTACCCGCTCGTCTCGATCGAGGACGGCCTCGGCGACGAGGACTGGGACGGCTGGAAGAAGCTCACCACCGCGCTCGGCAGCAAGGTGCAGCTCGTCGGCGATGACCTGTTCGTCACCAACACCGAGCGGATCAAGAAAGGTCTACGCGGGGGCATCGCCAACGCGGTGCTGATCAAGCCGAACCAGATCGGCACGCTGAGCGAGACGCTGGCGGCCATCAACCTGGCGCGCTCGCGCGCATACGGGGCGATGATCTCGCATCGGTCGGGCGAAACCTCGGATACGACCATTTCCGATCTGGCTGTCGCTTCGGGCTGCGGTCAAATCAAAGCCGGCTCGGCCTCGCGGGGCGAGCGTGTCGCCAAGTACAATCGTTTGCTCTGGATCGAAGAGGCGCTCGGCGAGACCGCCATGTTCGCCGGCCCTTCGACGTTTCGCCAGGCTGTGGAGCTCTGATACGTGCGCGTACGCATTCTCATCCCCAGGCGCAAGCCCAAGAAGCTGGTGTCGCGTCGCAGCAGCCGGCGGGCCGGGCAGACCGCACTGATCATCGTGGTGGTCTCGGTGCTCGGCAGCCTCTACGCGCTGGTGGGTGATTCCGGCCTGCTCGCGGTCATGAAGATGCGCGCCCGGGCCAACCAGCTGCGCTACGAGATCGCCGCCATGGAACGCGAGAACGGCGAGCTGCTGGCAACGATCAAGCCGCTGCGCGAGGGCGATCCCGACGCCATCGAGCGCATCGCGCGCGAAAAGCTCTTCATGGCGCGCCCGGGCGACACCGTGTACATGCTTCCGGCGGAGCCCCTCCGCGCAGAGCCCCTACCCGCTCCATCCGACCGAGCGGAACCGTCCTCGCCGACGGCCCCTGCGTTGCTGCGCCGGCGCTGAGCAGATCGATGGCGCGCGTCGGGATCTTCGGCTGGGGCATCGTCGCTCCGAAAAGCCCCAATATCGAGGCGTTCGAGCGCAACCTCGAGCAGGGTGACTCCTGGCTGACGCCGTTCGAAGGCTTCGGCCCGTCGACCTTCCTGGTCGGCCAGCCCGAATTCGACTTCGAGGACTACCGCGGCTGGGTCGAAGAGCGCTTCCCGCCGAGCAAGTTCCCGCAGCTCGAGCAAAAGATGGGCTGCACGACGCTCTATGCCCTGGGCGCTTTCATCCAGGCGTTGCAGCAGAACCCCGGCATCGAGGACACGCTCAAGGAGCTCGGATCCGAAACCGAGGTCCTGATCGGCACCGGAGTCGGTGACCTGCCAACCCAATACGATCTGAGCGTCGGGCTGAACGACGCCCAGCGTGAGTGGAACCGCTACTGGGCCGACCCGGTTCGCAACGCCGATCGGCAATCTTGGGAGAGCGCCGACGACGACGAGCGTGCCCGCCTGACGGCGGAATGGAGCGTGCCGACCGACCCGCGCACGCTGCCGCCGGACAGCTTCGAACGCGAGCGCGCCTACACCGACTGGGACACGTTCTGGATGGTCCGCTCCGAGGTCCTGCGCGAGTACCTGCGCGAGTTCGAGGAGATCGAAGCGCAGGGTATCGAGGGCGACATCGACGCCGGCAAGCTGCGCGTCATCCGCAAGAAGAAGAACGATCTGCTAAAGCTGCAGCGGAAGTGGGACTGCCCCACCCCGCCCTGGCTGTCGGTTTCTCCGAACCTGATCTGGAACATCGCCAACACGCCGGCGGCGCAGGTGTCGATGATGGGCGGCCTCACCGGTGCGACCTACGCACCCATCGCCGCCTGCTCGTCGTTCGGCGTCGGCCTCAAGCTCGCCCGCCAGGCGATCAACTGCGGCGACGCCAAAGCGGTGGTCGTCGGCATGTCGGATCCGGCGCCCCACCCCATTCTCGTCGCCGCGTTCTACCAGGCGCGCGTCCTGGCCGCCGACGGCAAACCGTCGCTGCCCCTCACCAACCTGCGTGGCACCCACATCTCCGGCGGCTCGATCGTCTGGATCGTTGGCGACTACGACTACATGACAGCCAAAGGCTACAAGCCCCTCGGCCTGGAGATCCTCGGCGTCGGCATCACCTCCGACGCCCAGCACATCATCACGCCTTCGCGCGAAGGCCCGCTCAGCGCCATTCATCTGGCGGTCGCCGACGCCCACGCCGAGAAAGACCACTTCGGCACCTGGGACCTGCACGCCACCGCCACTCCAGGCGACTACCAGGAGGTCAACACCCTGCGCGAGGTGTTCCCCAACAGCTTGCTAGTGACCGCCCGCAAGGGAGTCTTCGGCCACGGCATGGCAGCCAGCGGCGGATGGGAGCTCACCGCCCAGTACCTCGGCCTGATGAACGGCTACCTCGAACCCACACCTCTCTCGGAGGAGACGATCAATCCCTCCATCCGCGAGTCACCCTACGAGTACGTCTACGGGCAGTCGCGCCCGGCACCCGAGGGTCTCGCTGGGAAGCTGTCGATGGGGATCGGCGGGGTGAACGCCTGCGTGGTGTCGCGGCGGTGGGATTCGGTCTCCGCCTGACGGCCGCGCCACCCTGTCTCTTCACCACCCTTGTGGGCGCACGGACTGGTCTCACGACCCTCCCGGAGGCCCGCTGCACCGGTCCCGATTGTTGACTGCCCTCGTGCCGTAGCGTACCTTCATAGCTCTGGTTGCGGGGTGGAGCAGTCAGGTAGCTCGTCGGGCTCATAACCCGAAGGTCGGCAGTTCGAATCTGCCCCCCGCTACTAGCCCGAAAGGGCTGACAAGAAAGGAGTTGGCGCTTCGGCGCCGACTCCTTTTGTCATTGGACTCGAGGATCTCTGGGACGCTGGGGGGACGGTCGCGGACGGTCGAAGGAGACGAAAATAGGGCCGCCGAGTCGTTGCCGCTTCCGCTGGCCAATGTCGACGAGACTGTGAGCAGACCATGTCGCGAGACCTGATCAGCGCAAAAACGAGGCAAGAGTTTCGGGAGTACTTCGTCTCGACATCGTTGGCAACAATCACCGATGCTTTCCGCGCAGAGAACTTCGTAGCCGACCTTGCGTACGACCCTCCCGTTGGCGGCCAACGTCGGACACTTGTGGAGCAGTACTACCGTCCGGTGGATTGGCGCGATCCCGGCCACGCTGGGCGCATCCTCAGAGTTTTCGAAACTGTTCTTGTGGAGCTGGACCTCGAGGCGTCGACGGGAAGCCACAATGCCGACTGGGCGGCGACGACTGCCGCGGCGCTGCGCCGTTGGCTCCTCCGGGATGGGATCAAGGAACACGAAGGTCGGCTCGTACTGCCCGGGCATCGCATTCTGGACGATGCTCTCTTTCCCCTTGATGCGCCTGAACTACAACGCCAGATTGACCGAATGCGCGGCTCCGTCGACAACGATCCCGGGTTGGCAATTGGCACCGCCAAGGAGCTAGTAGAAACTGTCTGCAAGACGATTCTCTCGGACCGAGGAATCCCGCCCGAGAAGTCCTGGGACGTCCCGCGACTCGTGAAGGAGACCCGCAAGGTTCTTACACTCTTGCCAAGCGATATCGACGATTCAGCGAAAGGCGCAGAAGTGATCCGAGTGCTCGTAAACAATCTCAGCACTCTGCTCAACGCTCTAGCCGAAGTCCGGAACCTCTACGGAACCGGACACGGAAAGCACGGTCGAGCGCGGGGCGTGCGTCCCCGGCATGCCCGCCTGGCCGTCGGGGCCGCGGCGACCCTCGCAACATTCTTGTTCGAAACTCACCAGGCGAGGGGTTCCTAGAAATATAAAGGTCGGCTGAGAATGGGCTCAGGCAAAGCTAGCGGGCGCAATCGTGAGTATCAGGAACTCTGCCGAGACTTCCTCGTCAGGCGGTCGCCGGACCTTCTCCCATACCGCGGTGATGGCGTCGATGTGCGCGTCGAAGGCCTTGCGTGGACGAACATTACGTTCGATGTGCTCATGAAGGACGGAGATGGAAACGTAGTGGCTGCCGAGTCGAAGCGCTGGGCGAGCTCGGCTCCGCAAGGCGAAGTGTTCGAGTTCGCCGCCAAGTGCGAGCAACTTCGTAAGAAGTTGGGGGTCGAGGTCGCCGGATTCATCTTCGCCAAGGAAGACGTTCAAATCGGCACCGACAGGACTGCATCGTTCTACGGCTTCCAGGTTGTCATCCACCCAGATGAGACCAACGAATCCGGATTTCGGTTTCGCTACCACAGGTACGACAAGGAACGCGAAGCACGTATCCGGGACTTTAAGGAAGGGGTTAACGAAATGGCCCACATTACGGAGTCAGTTGTCCACGTGCTTCGGAACGAGGAGACTCCAGACGATCTCAGCGGAAAGTAGCAACCGGATGCACGACCCCGCGTCGGACGGTGGGAACGCGGTCAATGTGATAATCGACCCATGAGTTCCTGGGAGACACGCCTCCAACACCCACGTGACATTGCCCGCGTCTTGCGCCGGCTCGCCCGCCCACGCTCCTACTACAGCCTCCCTCGAGACTTCGGCCACGTATCTAGAAGCCTTTCTTCGTGGTGGCGCTGGCTCAACGGGAAGCAAGAACTGACCTGCCCCCCGACTCTGGACCAATCGAAACGAGAAGATCTCCGGGCCCTGGCCTTCACGGCAGGCTAGGTCACTGGAGCGGGTGACGGTCGCTTCAGGCGCGCGATCTCGGCCTCGCCGAGGTGCTGTGGAGTTCGAAGGTCGACTGAGTCAGTCGATCGGCTTCATGAACGACCAGAGGTGCCCCTCCGGGTCGCGCGCCGAGTACTCGCGGTAGCCGTACGGCTGGTCGACCGGCTCGTAGGCGATCTCGGCACCCTGCTCGAGCGCATGCCGGAAGTGCGCATCGACGTCGTCGACCATCACGGCGGTGCAGCCGGTGGCCGCACCCAGCGCCTTCGGCGAGGCCAGACCAAAGTCGGGCGTCTCGCGGTGTAACCAGACCACACCGTCGCCGGCCTGGATCTCTCCGTGCACGACGTTGCCCTCCTCGTCGCGGCTCAGCTTCCCCGGCCCCAGCCCGAAGACCCGCGCCAGGTGCTCGTTTGCCCCCTCGAGATCGGCGTAGACCAAGATCGAGATCCGGCGTTGCACGTTCGTGTCCAGCATGGCCATCTCCTCCAGCACGGTGATCAGGTCGTTCGTGTTCGCGCTCCCGGCCGCCTCGACCGAGCTCAGCAAGCGGGCGAGCCTCCCGCGCAGCCGTTGCTCTCCCTCGAGCCGGCGCTCGAGCTCCGTCAGGTGCGCTGCGATGGAGCCACGCAGATCCCACGCCGGGTCATCCAGCGCGCGCCCGATCTCGGCCAGCGGCAGGCCGATGCGCCGCAGCAGACAGATCCGGTACAGCCGCCGCACATCCTCGTCGCTGTAGATCCGATGCCCGGCCGATCGCCGACCCGAGGCAACCAGCAGGCCAATCTCCTCGTAGTGGTGCAGGGTCCGCATCGTCAAGCCCGTTGCCCTCGCCAGCTCGCCGATCCTGCGTTCCTCGCTCATGCCGTCAACGATACGACCTCACGTCGCGTTAGGCGCAAGCGCTTTCCGGCTCTTCTTCAACGCCGCGGTTACATTGCGCGCAATCGTCGTGACCAGCCGCCCCCACGAAGACACGCTGTCCACGCCGACGGACACGACTCCGGGATGGCCGTCTCCAAGGAATATCGAGGCCAGCAGTCAACCGGATGACCATGAGTTATACTCGCGGTATGAAAATCGCCGTGTCGATACCGGATGAGGTCTTCGACCAGGCGGAACGTCTGGCCGCCGATCTCGGCACATCGCGCAGCGCCCTCTACGCCCGCGCGCTGACGGAGTACCTCGCGAACCACGATTCCGACCGGGTCACGGAGCGGATGAACGAGGTCGTCGCCGAGCTCGACCCAAAGCCGGACGGGTTCGCGAACGCGGCAGCAGTGCGGATCCTGGAAGAAGCCGACTGGTGATCGCGCAGGGCGACGTCTGGTGGGCGGACCTTCCGGCGCCCCATGGCTCGGGGCCGGGATTTCGCAGGCCCGTTGTCGTAGTCCAGGGGAATGCGCTCAACCGCAGCCGGATCGCCACGGCCGTGTGCGTCGTGTTGACCAGCAATCTCGGTTGGGCATCCGCGCCGGGGAACGTCCTGCTGGACGGTCGGACCACCGGTCTGCCGCGGGACTCGGTCGCCAACGTCTCGCAGATCGTCACCCTGGACCGTTCCCTCTTGACGGAACGGGCCGGCAAGCTGCCGACAGGCAAGCTCGGTCTCGTTCTCTCGGGCGTGGACGTGGTCTTGGGGCGGTCAGCATAGGGTCGTCAGGTCGTCGGATCGACATCATTCCCGCACGGGTATTCGCCGAGCGCTGCGGGTGGACGACCTCATTGCGGTTGCCACAGGAAAACTATGTGTTTGGAGCATTAATCACACGACTTACGATGGAATACAGCTTGAAAGTGATTAATTCTAATCAACGAAGTTTTCTAGAGGTCATGAGTAGCAGCTAACCGGTCGCTCATGCCGAGAACCTGAAGCTCGAGTCCTTCGCATGATGACCCTGGAGGCTGATCATGCGCACAGGCCGCTACTTCGCATTCGTGCTCGCCGCGAGCATCGCCACGCTGGGCTTGACGCCGATCGGCACCTCGACCGCACACGCCGGAATCCCCGCTTCGGGCTCGACGGCGCCGCAACAACGGGCCGCGATCCCTCTCGACACCAGCGAACTCCTGGCCGTCGCCGTCGCCGAGGCGAAGAAGCTCACCGCCTCCGATCCCGCCGCGGATGACGAGTTCGGCTTCGCGGCGGCGATCTCGGGGGACACCATCGTCGTCGGCGCCTGGAACAATGACGGCGCAGGTTCGGACGCGGGCGCGGCCTACGTATTCGAACGCGACCAAGGCGGCGCGAACAACTGGGGGTTCGTGAAGAAGCTCACCGCCAGCGACGCCGCCGACAACGACAGCTTCGGCAAGGCGGTGTCGATCGACGGCGATCGGTTGGTGGTGGGCGCGCCGGCGACCGTCAACTTCAGCACCTTCGGCGCCGCCTACGTGTTCGAGCGCAACGAGGGCGGCAGCAACAACTGGGGCGAGAAAAAGAAGCTGCTCGCCAGCGACGCCTGGGTCAACGACAAGTTCGGCACTGCGGTGGCCATCTCGGGTACGACGGTCCTTGTGGGCAGCCCACGCAACGACGACTCGGGCGAATCGACCGGCTCCGCGTACTTCTATGAGCGCAACCAGGGCGGCACCGGCAACTGGGGACAGATCAAGAAGGTGACGGCCAGCGACCGCGCCGCCGGTGACTGGCTCGGCTATAGCGTCGGACTGGACGGCAATACGGCGGTGATCGGCGCTCTGCTCGCCGACGGTGGGGTCGGCAATCCGTTCGCCGACGGCGGCGCGGCGTACGTCTTCGACCGCGACCTGGGTGGCGCGAACAACTGGGGCGAGCGCGCCCTGCTGACGCCGAGCGATGCCGCGGAGTTCGACGAGTTCGGCGTTTCGGTGGGTATTTCCGGGGACACCGTGATCGTGGGCAGCAACCGCAACGACGACGCCGGTGAAGATTCCGGTTCCGCCTACATGTTCGAGCGCAATCAAGGTGGCGCCGACAACTGGGGGGAGACAAAGAAGCTGACCGCGAGCAACGCCGCGGCCGGCGACGAGTTCGGCATCGCGGTGGCGGTGTCCGGCGATACTGCCGTGGTGGCGGCCTATCGATCCCACGCGGCGGGCGCCGATTCGGGATCCGCCTACAGGTTCGGGCGCAACCAGGGCGGCTCGGGCAACTGGGGCGAGTCGAACACGCTAGCGCCCAGCGACCTCGCCGCCGGCGACGAGTTCGGCCGCTCGGTGGCAATCTCCGGGGACACGGCGATCGTCGGTGCTCGATTCGAGGACGGCGGCCCGGGGAATCCGCTCTCCCAGGCCGGCGCCGCCTACATCTTCGACAAATCTACCGGAGGGTTCGTCCTGGACGTCTTCGGCGGGCTGCACGTCGTGGGAACCGGCGTTGTTCCCATCAACCCTGCGCCCCCGTATTTCGGCTTCGACGTGGCCCGCGACGCGGAGCTCTCGGGCAACGGGGCCCATGTGCTGGACGGGTTCGGCGGCCTCCATGCAGCTGGCGGCGAGCCCACCTTGACGCCGCAACCGCCCTACTTCGGCTTCGACATCGCGAAGGACGTCGAGTTGGCACCGGGCGGAGGCGCGTACGCGCTTGATGGCTTCGGTGGCGTTCACCCGGTCGGCGGCGCACCGGTGCTGAGTCCCTCGACCCCCTACTTCGGCTTCGACGCGGCGAGGGATATGGAGCTCGGCGGCGGCGGCTACTACGTGTTGGACGCCTGGGGTGGCCTGCATGCGGGTGCCGGGGCCACGCCGATCTCACCGGGGCCGCCCTACTTCGGCTTCGACATATCGAAGGACCTCGAACTGGCCGCGGGCGGAGGAGGCTACGCGCTGGACGGCTTCGGCGGCGTACACGCTCTCGGAGGCGCGCCGGTCTTGAGCCCGGCGACGCCCTACCTCGGGTTCGACGTGGCGCGGGACCTGGAGCTCGACCCCGGAGGCAACGGCCACTACGTGCTGGACGGATTCGGTGGCTTGCATGCCGGCGGCGGAGCCGCGGCGCTCTTGCCCGCACCGCCCTACTTCGGGTTCGACGCCGCTCGTGATCTGGAGCTTCGCTGAGCGAACGGCCCGCGGTAGCGGGGGCGCGCCCTTCGGCCCCGGTTGAACCGCGAGGCGGGCTCGACATAGCCTTCGACGATGAGCACACGTGCACTCGTGCTTGAGGTTGCCGGCGCCTTCGCCTGCACGGCGTTCGTCACCAACGATGTCGCGCTAGGCCCGATCGACCGCGATCCCTGCCTGCCGCGGCCCGTCGAGGAACAGCGGGAGGTTCGCTACAGGCTCCGCCGTCCCTCGATGGAGGAACGATGACCTGCATTCCTCGCCCAGGCCGCTTTCTCCTGATTCTCCTGGTCGCATCGTCGACGCTCGCGTGCTCAGGGAACGCTCCGGAGCTCAGCGCTGACGGCACCTGGGTAGGCACGATCGCCACTGAGGGCAACGTCACCACTGTCGTCAACGAGTCCGGATCGGTGTGGGGTGGTACGGCGAGACTCGTGGAGGAGGCGTCGATCGGGGTTGAATCCGGGCCCGATGAATACATGTTGGGGCAGATTCGAGCACTTCATGCAACGGACGACCGGATCCTCGTGATCGACCAGCAGGTTCCTGTCGTGCGGGTCTACGATCACGCGGGCGCCTTTCTCGGCAACCTGGGAAAGGAGGGGCAGGGTCCGGGCGAGTACACGGACCCGGTCGCGCTGGCGAGCGATGCGGACGGGGGACGCGTGTTTCTCCTGGCCGGTGACCTGCGCCGCATCAACGTCTATTCGGCCTCGGGTGAGAGCGTCGATACGTGGCCGGCGCCCAACCGTTGGCGCAGCATGTGGCCGATCTTTTCGATCGGCGACGACACGGTGTGGGTGCCCGTGGTCGGCCATCTCACGGAGGAGCCGTACCAGCGGTACGGCGGGCAGAAAGTCGGGCCGGACGGCCCATTCGGTGAGATCGTGTGGGTTCCCGAGGCCGACTACCAGCCGGCAACGTTCACCGCTGGAGGGCGTGTGGAGTACGCACCTTTCGGGCCAGTCGGGGATTGGGACACGACGGCGGGCGGCGGAATCGTAGCTGGCACCTCCGATCAGTATCGGTACGAGGTCCACCGCAACGACGGCTCGCAGCTCATCGTCGAACGATTCTGGGACCCGGTACCGATTCCGGCCGAGCGACGCGAGTACGAAAGGCGCTACAGGATCAGCTCCGAGCGTGCACAAGGAAACCACGAGTTCGCCTGGGACGGGTCGGGAATGCCGGAGCACATGCCGGCTTTCCAGGACTTTGTCCCCACGCAGTCGGGGGCGGTTTGGATCTACCGATTCGGCTCGAGTGAGAAACTACCCGACTGCGCCGAGGACCCCCTCGCGGGTCCACACCAAGAGGCCAATGCCAACCGCTGCTGGTCGCAGCAAGGAATCCTCGACGCGTTTGGAGAGGACGGCCGCTACCTGGGTGAAGTGAGCCTCCCCCCGGAGATACCGGATGCGTATTCGCTGGTTCTCTTCGTTGACGGCGACCGCGTCGTTGCCCGCGCCCAGGATGGAACCGGCACGTACATGGTCAAGCGCTACCGGTTGGTGCTGCCGGGAGAGGAGTAGCTACGTGCGCAGGTTGCTGCTTGTGCCAACGTTGCTCATCGCGGGTGCTTGCTCATCCGCCGACCCGGCCCTGGACGACGGCACATGGGTCGGCACGATCACCACCGAGGGCAACGTAACAACGGTCGTCAACGAGTCAGGGTCGGTCTGGGGTGGGACGGCGAGGCTGGTCGAGGAGGTTTCGATCGGCGTTGAGGCCGGCGAAGAGGCCTATATGTTTGGCCGCATCCTGGGGCTCGCGGCAACTGACGATCGGATCTTCGTGCTCGACAGCTCGATTCCCACCGTACGGGTCTTCGACGCCGAGGGTACCCATCTGTATGACATCGGCAGACAAGGGAGCGGGCCGGGGGAGTTCCGGCGGCCTTCCGACATCAAGGTCAGTTCCTCGGCAGATAGGCTGTACGTTCGCGACGATTCCCTCAGGCGCATCGCCGTGTTCGACCTCGCCGCGTCCGAGGCCTCGGGTGGGACCAACCAGCCTTTGGAAACGTGGCCGATGGGGGAGTCGGGCTACGGAACACTGTCGCCGATGGTGCTCGGAGTGGACGGGCGGCTGTACATACAGCATGTCGTGGAACGTGGCGAGAGATTCTCCGACAGGCGGATCGGCATGGTGCCCTATTCATCGGGCCGGCCGGCGGGCGAGGCGATTGTGGAGCCGTGGACCCCCGTCGCTACAACCAACCTCCCGGCGGTAGTCGGTCCCGGTGTTCGCCTGGACGGCCCGGTCCCCTTCTCGCCGCGGTACGTCTGGACGATGTCGCGGGCGTTGGCCCTGATTGTTGGAACCTCGGATCGCTATCGATTCGAGATCCGCCGACCGGACGCGATCACCGTCGTCGAGCGCCGCATCGAACCGGTGCCGCTGGAACCGGAAGAGGCCGCCTGGCACAAGCGTGCTCGTATCGCGATTAATCGGAACATCCAGGACGACTGGTCGTGGGGCGATGCGCCAATGCCGGAGCACAAGCCATTCTACGAGGATCTGTACGCCGACCTCGACGGCCGTGTCTGGGTTCGCCGCCGGGGCCCGGGGATCCAAGTTCCGGATTGTGACGAGAACCCCAACCCGGGCCCGGCATCCCGGATACGCTCCTGCTGGCAGGATACGATGATCTTTGAACTCTTCGACATCGACGGGCGCTTCGTCGGCGAGGTCGACCTGCCGCAGACCACTCGCTTTAGCAGCAAGCCTTTCATCACCGGCGACACCGTCATCCTCATCCGCGAGAACGACGCCGGAACGATCATGGTGAAGCGCTACCGGCTGGTGCTGCCGGGAGAGGAGTAGGCCGTGCTCCGGGGCAACCTGTTCGCCATCCTCGCGCTTGCGATCGCATGCTCGCCGGTCACCACGGAAACGGGGACCGACGGTACCTGGGTCGGCACGATCACGACCGAGGGCAACGTCACCACTGTCGTCAACGAGTCCGGTTCCGTGTGGGGCGGGACGGCGAGGCTGGTGGAGGAGGTATCGATCGGTGCCGAGAGCGGCCCGCCGGAGTATCTACTGGGCGAGATCGCTGCGATCCATGTCGACGAGACAGGCATCTGGGTAGTCGACGAGCAGGCCCCGGCCGTGCGGCTGTACGATGCGGGAGGCAAGTACCTTCGCGACATCGGACAGCGAGGCGAAGGACCGGGCGAGTACACCCGCCCGTCGCGGGTGGCGACAGGCCCCGACGGTCGTGTCTTTGTGCTCGACAGGGGGACACAGCGCATCAACATCTACTCGAAGGACGGAGAAGCGCTCGACGATTTGCCGGTTGGTCGCGGATTGGTCAGGGGGGGCTATATCCCCCTGTCCTTCGATCCGGCCGGTCGGCCGCTGCTCGTTTTCCGTGACTACGACCTGCTGGATCCGGTGGCGGCGAAAGCTCCGACCTTCATCGTCCGTTCGGTTACCGACGATGGGCCGGAGGGAGAACCCTGGCGGATTCCGTTCGTAGAAGTGGGCTCGGGACAAGAGCGACCGTCTCTGTTCAATCCGTCCTGGCAGTGGAACCTGACACCGGCGGGTGAGTTGCTAACCGGCAGGTCTGACGAATACCGATTCGAGCGACATCGGCACGATGGGACGAAAACCGAGGTGCAGATGTACTGGGATCCCGTGCCGGTGTCGCATGGAGAAACCGACTATTTGGACCACCTCGCAACTCTCCGCGGCACGAATCCGGCCACCTTGGCGCCGCTTCCGGAGAGCAAACCCGCCTTCCTGGCCCTGCTCGCCTCTGCATCGGGGGAAGCCTGGGTTCTGCGGCAGGGGCCGGGCTTCAAGGTCCCGGACTGCGACGATCGCCCACAGACAGTCGAAGATTACCTAGGAGCGAACGCCCCCTGCTGGCAGGAGGTGCTCTTCTTTGACGTGTTCGACGAGAGCGGCAGGTACCTGGGTCGCGTCGACGTACATGACGAGATGCGAGACGCGATCATGCGCTACGCCCGCACACCGCATTTCGCCCGCGGGCACGTCACCGCCGCAACGCAAGACGACGCCGGCACGATCATGGTGAAGCGCTACCGGCTGGTTCTGCCGGGGGAGGAAGGCCGCTGAAGTTCTCGGGCCTGAGTCTGCTCCCGGTCATCGTCTTGGTTGCCTGCACCGAACCACCTGAATCAGCCGACTGGACGATCCCGGTTCCAGGGGGGACGCGGATTATCGAGTATCCGGCCATGCAAGAAGACGAGCGGACCCAGCGTATTCGCCTGGTCGAGGATCTTCGCGTAGGACTCAACGAATCGGATCCAGGTGCCGTGCTCCAAGCTCCTTCCGATGTTGCCGTAGACCGCGATGGTCGGATGTACGTCGTCGATCAAAGCCAGCGTGCGTTGAAGCTGTACGATGCCGACGGCAGCTACGTCCGCACGCTGGGGCGACGAGGCGAAGGGCCCGGCGATTTCCAAAGGCCCGGGGCGGTCGCTGTTTTCGGCGAGTATGTTGCAGCAACGGATGAGACGCTCCACCACCTCAACATCTGGGACCAGGATGGAGTTCTCGTCGGTGCGCCGCCGTTCGAATCCGCGCTCGAGGTTGTCCATCTCGATGGAACACCTGGGGGTTTCCTCATCGGCGCGGCGCGTGCTCGCTCGGAATACCGCCTCTACCGCTTCGATCGCCAAGCGAAAGTTGTTGGCCAGTTTCCGTCATTGAGACGTAGAACTGCTGGCCCCAGGATCGAGGTCGAGGAGAAGAAGTATGTCTACGGCCCCTTGATCGGAGTCGGGCAACCGTGGTTCGCGACGGGCCCGGCCGGCGAGGTGTATGTCGCAGCGGGAGACGAGTACCAAGTTCTGGCTTTCACTCCCTCCGGCGATGCCAAATGGGCCTTGCGAGTGTCCTGGCCTCGGCCGCCGTTGTCTCAGGTTGATATCGACTTCGCGGTCGGTGCGCTACAGCAACGCTCGGACATCAGCGCGACCGCCAACGGCTGGGAACGCGTGACGCAATCAAAGCTGGAGGCTGTGGCCTGGCCTGAGAGGCAACCCGCCTTGTCGAGGGGAAACCGATACGGCGGGCACGCGATCAAGACGGATGGGCGAGGCCGGGTCTATGTCTTTCCGTACACTCCACTTCCGTGGCTACTGGACGGCCGCGAGCGTCCGGTGGACGTCTACTCGCCGGACGGCGAGCGACTGCTCGCGGGCCTTATCGAGAGCCGTAGCTGGGTGGCCGCATATGGGGATTTCATTTACGGGATCGATGGTGGGCAGGAGTCTCGAGAACCGCATTTGATTCGCTACCGACTGGTGCTGCCGGGAGAGGAGTAGCTGCGTGCGCAGGTTGCTGCTGGAGCGGCGCAGCATCGCAGAATGAGTCCTCAGGCGCGGGGGTTCTTCAACCCGGTCTCCAACTTGTTCCGGACTTCCCGTCTCACTCGGGGAGCCAGGCTCCGTTCGTTCTCGCGCACGTATCGCGCCACTGCGGAGGCGTCGCGCACCGCCAGCTCTCGCAGAGCCCAAGAGAGCGCCTTGACCACCAGGTCGTCCCGGTCAGATCGGAGGAGGTCGCACACGGACAAGGTCCGCGCGGCGTCGCCCCTCCCCCCTTTGGCCTTGGAGTTCAGCGGCACGGTGCTGACGAGGGCGGCACGCCGAAGGTAGCGATCATCGGATCGGGTCCATGCCTCGATCCATTGATCCGACACCTGCCCCTCCCTCCAGGCAGGGCCCGATAGGTAGCACGCAAACGCATCCACCTCACCCCAGGATCGCAGCGACGAGCCGAGCGCGCTCAACTCCCCCTCGCCCAACCCCGACAGGGAGGCCGGGTGGAAATGGACCAACTCGAAGGCGACCCAGCTTGGTGTCGGTGTCTCCAGCAAGGCGAGGCGATCCCCATCACCACCGACCGATCCATGGGCTTCAACGCTCGTGAATAGCGCTTGCGGATTCGGCGGAGTGCAGGGGTACTCTGATCCACCGAGGCGTCGACGTCGCGGCTGATCTCCGCCGCCCATTCGCGCACGTCCGGCTCCTGAGCCCCACGGCGACGCGAGCGCGAAGACACCACTGTTCAGACTATTCCCCGTGCTCGTTCAAGAAGCGCTCGATGCGCATCCGCTGATCCGCTCTGGATGCGTCGAAGTCCAACTGGTGCTGACGGGGCTGCAATCGGAAGAGTCATCGGCATCTGCTACCCCACTTTCCAGGAATCTCACCGGTCGTAAAATCCAGATAGTCATCTCCGTGAGGCTTCGACCGGTAGGCGTCGAAAAGAACCGTGCTCTCTCGTGGCTCCGGCAACGAGCGCGACCTTCCCATCGAGTGGCATTGGGACAGGATAGAAGAAGGTCCTTCGCGGCCGCCAGTCTGCCCTGGCTGAGCGACCGCGGACCGAGTCATCGGCGCGTGGACCGATGAGATTGGTGTCCAATCGGTGCGTGGGTAATCGCTGAGGCGATGACCGCTCCTGTCGCGAAAGCCGAGCCCTCTCTTGTGCCACTCGGGCCGCAGCGGTATGAATCGCAGACATGATGACCCGACGTCGCTCGATTCTGGTCTTGCCGCCGGTTTCTGCGCCTGCCTTCGTCTTCTGTACGGCCGTCGTCGCGCTTGCCTCCGTCGCCTGCAGTGCCCAGGGGGGGCTCACTGATTCCGACGGCACATGGGTCGGCACGATCACGACCGAGGGCAACGTCACCACCGTCGTCAACGAATCAGGGTCGGTCTGGGGTGGGACGGCGAGGCTGGTCGAGGAGGCGTCGATCGGCGTCGATGCAGGAACCGACGAATACATGTTTGGCAGCGTCGCGGGGGTGTGGGCATCCGAAGACGAGATCTTCGTCGTGGACACGCAGGTACCGGCTGTGCGGGTCTACGGGTTCGATGGCGCCTTCCGCAGGACGATCGGTGGTGCCGGCCAAGGGCCCGGAGAGTACACGGACCCGTCGGCGATCATCGGGACGCCCGCTGGCCGCATCTACCTGCTGGACGACCACAACAATCGTGCCCACGTGTACACCCGCGACGGTGGCTACATCGAAACATGGCCAGCCCGCGGCGTTCCTTATTGGCCGATTGCCGTCGACGACGATGGCACGCTGTGGTTGCCGACCACGGTGCAGGAAGGACCCGACCCCGACGACTTTCGCAGAGCGATCCAGGCGCACGGCCCGGAGGGTCCGTTCGGGCCACGTTTCATGCTCGCGGACATTGGCTTCCGGCCGCTCGTTTTGTCGATCAACGGTCGCGACCGCGAGGTCGTGCCGTTCGCTCCGAGACACCACTGGGCCCCGGCGGGTCCGGCCACCTTCGTCGTGGGTGCGGGCGACCGGTATCGCTTCGAGTATCAACGCGAGGGCGAAACCGTCCGGATTGTCGAGCGATACTGGGACCCTGTCCCCATCGACCCCGATTACGTCGAGTGGGCGCGCCGGGTGACCGTTTCTCAGTACGGAGGTGCGACCGGTAGCTGGAGTTGGAACGGCGCAGAGATTCCCGATCACATGCCCGCCTTCAGCGGCTTGTTTCCGATGGCTTCGGGCGAGGTCTGGGTAAGGCGGCGCGCACCGTCCAATCGGCAGGATGATTGCGTCGACGACCCGATTGCCGCGGGCGCTGCGGCTGCCCGCGCCGATCCCTGTTGGGTCGTACGCTGGACACGGGATGTGTTCGACTCGGAAGGACGCTATCTGGGCGACGTGCAGTTCCCCCCCGGGCTGCAACTCTCGTTTTTCAGCTTCTTTGCTCGCAGCGACCTCGTGGTAGCCGCTGTCGAGGACGACGCCGGCACGATCATGGTGAAGCGCTACCGGTTGGTGTTGCCGGGGGAGGAATAGACCGTGCTCCGGGGATTCTTGCTCGCGATGTGCTTTCTTGCGGCCGCGTGCTCGCCGGTCACCACGGAAACGGAATCCGGTAGCACTTGGGGCGGCACCATCACCACGGAGGGCAACGTAACCACTGTCGTCAACGAGTCGGGGTCGGTGTGGGGCGGGACGGCGAGGCTAGTTGAGGAAGCGTCGATTGGCGTGGAGGCCGGCGCCGATGAACTCATGTTCGGCCGGATCACCAGCGTTTGGGCGACGGACAACGAGATCTACGTCGTGGATGTGGACGTACCGGCTGTGCGGGTCTACGACAGACGAGGGACTTGGCTTGGAAACATCGGGCGGCAAGGCCAGGGGCCGGGAGAGTACGTGGCTCCCTTCCGGGTCGCCACCCGGCCTGATGGAGCGATCTTCGTTTCAGAACGCCCGACAAAGATCCTAGTCTATTCGCCGACCGGCGAAAACTTGGATACCTGGGCCTGGACATCAACAGTGTTCAGTGCCCGACAGCAGCTGGTCGTGACCTACGAGGGCACTTTGTTTCTCGAGTCGATCGAGGTCGACGGCGATGTACCTACAGAAACACAGAGTCGCCGCGGAATGCAGGCCGTCGGGCCGGACGGAAAGTCCGGAGAGCTTCGGGAGTTCCCAACCCTCGACGTGGATCTGCGATCTGGGCTCACCTATCTGGACGGTGGTCTCTTCACTCCCCTGCCCTTCGCGGCGCGCTTTGTCGTTACCATGCTGCCCTCCGGAGAGTTTGCCTACGGCGTTGGCGACACCTACAGCTTCACGCGCGAGACGGCCGACGGGGCGCAGCTAATCGTCGAGCGTCGGTCGGCTCCGGTGGAGGTTCTCCCGGCCGAGCGTGAAGCACACGAGCGGTCGATAACTGCCAGGATTCGAAGCCGAGATCCTGGATGGGTATGGAACGGACCGCCAATACGAGAGCGCAAACCGGCTTTCGACGCATTCTACGCCAGCCAGGATGGCCGCCTGCTGGTAAGGCGGAAGGGCGAGGGGGAGCGGATCGAAACCGCCGAGTGTTCCGACGCCCCGACACCCAACGAGTTCATCGAGGCCCGGCGGCAGGGAAGAGAGATCCCGACTTGCTGGCGCAGCCCGTTCATCTGGGATGTGTTCGCCGCCGACGGGCGTTATCTCGGAGGGCTCGACCTCCCCGACATGCTCGTCGTTGCCGATCCGTTCATGAGCGGGGAGACGCTGGTATTGGCTGTGGAAGACGACGCCGGCACGATCATGGTGAAGCGCTACCGGCTTGTGCTGCCGGGAGAGGAATGACCGTGCGCCGAGGATTCCTGCTCGCGATCTGCTTTCTTGCGTTCGCGTGCTCGCCGGTCGCCACGGAAACGGGATCCGACACCACTTGGGTCGGCACCATCACGACCGAGGGCAACGTCACACCGGTCGTCAACGAGTCAGGGTCGATGTGGGGCGGAACGGCGACGCTGGTTGAGCAAGCCTCGATCGGCGCCGAGGCGGGCGCCCTCGTCCTTGTGCAGGACCACGTCCCGGGCGCGGCGCCCCAGGCTCCAGAGCTGCTAGCGGAGGCGATTCGAGAGGTCTATTCCGATGCCACCGAGTGGACGGTGACGGAAGCGGACTCTCCCTTTGGCGCCGTGGACAGGGCGGTAATCGTAACCCTTTCCCCTCATGAACGACTGCCGAGGATTACGAAGTATCGGACCGTGCTCTGCGAATACGTAGCCGACCCGGAGTCCTGGGACTGCACTCGTGTGCTCGGTCAGACCCGAATAGAGATTCAACCGCTACCGAGCGCCACCTCCTGCACCGTTCCGGCGCGCGATGTGCTGAATCTGGCCGGGCTGTCCGACGACTTGTTGCTCCAGGTGGTGGATTCCGTGCGGCACGACGCGGTGTTCGGCCGCGAGCTAGCCGCCGTGTGCAGCACGCGGCTCCTCCCGAACGTACCGTTCGAATCCTGGCGATGCGGCTTTTCCGTCGTCGCCGAGCGTGACGGGGGAACGCTGGGGGTACTGCTGGGCGCAGGGCCAGGATGCTCTCAGACTCTCACGCTCGACGCCGCATGCTCGGAAGACGGTCAGTGCAGATTCACGCCAGTGAAATGTGGGTGGGTGTGTGTGTGAGTTTGTCGAAGACGACGCCGGCACGATCATGGTGAAGGGTTACAAGCTGGTGTTACCGGGGGAGAACTGAAGATGCTCGCACTCGAGGTGTCCACGAAGGACGGAAAACGGATTTGTATCGGCGGCGTCGCGGCGCGAGAGCTCCCGCTGTCGTGCATCGTCACGAACGTCTGGGGCCGAGAGGGAGATGGTCGAAAGAAGAGCAAGGAAAAGTTCTCGGTCTCGATTCACGGATTCCGGCGGACGGACGACCGCACGGAGCAGTTATGGTGGCGCCCACGTCAAGAGCTGGAGGTCGGCGAGGAGGTGACCATTCGCATCGTCGAAGTCGGGCAAGTGCAGGAACCGACGAAGGTAGCGCGGTCGGTCCGTGCCGACGAGGTCCACCCGACTTGCTCCTTCTGCGGCGCGACAAAGGACGAAGTGCGTGCGATGGCCTACGGCCGGGGCGCAGCCGTGTGCTTCCCGTGCGCTGAACGGATCGCCGCGTCGACCCGCAAGCGCATCGACAGCGAATCTCCATGAGGCCACGGTCGCGAAGCGCATGGGCGGTAGCCTTCCTCGCAGGCGCAGCCGCTTGTACTTCTTCCGGCCCAACGTCGACCGACGGCACCTGGGTCGGCACGATCACGACCGAGGGCAACGTCACGACTGTAGTCAACGAATCCGGGTCGGTGTGGGGTGGATCGGCGAGGTTGGTCGAGGAGGCGTCGATCGGCGTGGAGGCCGGGGCACCCGAATACATGCTCGGCGAGGTCCGAGGTGTCGTTGCGAGCGACGACCGAATCTACGTGCTGGACGGCCAAGTCCCGGCGGTGCGCGTCTATGACTTCAACGGCCGACATCTCATGGACATGGGCGGGCCGGGAGACGGCCCGGGCGAGTTCCGCTTCCCGGATCACCTGGCGATCGGCCCCGACGGCGCCATCTACGTGCGCGGCGGAATGTCGGGGCGGCTGACGATCTTCGAACCCGACGGCACGCTGCGCGACACCTGGCCCATGGACGGCGGCCGCATGACGAGCCGTCCCACGGTGATTACTCCCGACGGGACCGTGTTCATGCCGGACTACGTGACGTCCGGCGACGAGCGCCGCACCGCGATGATCTCCTGGGGCCCCGACGGCGCCGGAGACCTGGTACTCGAGGAGCCGGCGCTGGCGATCGGCGACTATCAGCTCGTAGCCCGTGGCGCCGGGCCAACACTCGCGTTGAATGTCCCGTTCGCTCCCCGCCGGCACTGGGTGCTGGCGCCCTCCGGGGCGATCGTTACCGCAGCGTCCGACGACTACAGCTTCGAGATCCAGCAGCGCGGTGGGGAGCGGATCGTGATTCGCAAGACCTGGGCTCCTGTGGCGGTCGACCCCGGAGAGGCCGCTTGGCGCAGCGAGGACATCTTCGACACATTCCGTTCCTACTACCCCGATTGGACCTGGGACGGACCCGAGGTCCCACCGACCAAACCTGCCTTCGACGGCCTGATGCCCGGTCGGAGCGGCAGAGTCTGGGTCCGGCGATCGGGTCCTGGCCGCTACAACCCGGCGTGCGACGATCCCGAGCCTCCGCGCGGCACCCGGTGTTGGATCGCGGACGAGCTCGTCGACGTGTTCGGAGACGACGGGCGCTACCTGGGTGAGGTCGAGCTGCCGGAGGGGTTCGCGCTAGGCCGGGCGCCGTTCCTGCAGGGTGATCTCGTGGTCGGCGTGGTCGAGGACGAGGCCGGCACGATCATGGTCAAGCGCTACCGGTTGGTGCTGCCGGGGGACGAATAGTCCGTGCGCCGTGGGTCCGAGCTCGCCATCCTCGTGCTTGCGATCGCGTGTTCGCCGGTCACGACGGAGACGGGATCCGACGGCACATGGGTCGGCACGATCACGACCGAGGGAAATGTCACCACCGTCGTCAACGAATCGGGTTCGGTGTGGGGTGGCGCAGCGAGGTTGGTGGAGGAGGTGACGATCGGTGTGGAGTCCGGCGCCGAGGAGTACATGTTTGGTCGCATCGGCGACATCTACGCGAATGATCAAGCCATATTCGTAGTCGATCGGGACGTGCCGGCGGTGCGGATGTATGACGCAGCGGGGGAATACGTTCGCGACATCGGAAGAAGCGGACAAGGGCCGGGCGAGTACACCCGGCCCATTCAAGTGGCGGCCGCGTCAGATGGCCGTGTGTTCGTCGTCGACAACAGGACGCGGCGGATCAACGTCTTCGACGCCGCTGGCGCGCCGATCGGCGCCTATCCGCTAGAGGGACGGGTCGTCTGCTGCAACCAACCCCTCGTCATCGACGACCAGAACGTCCCGTGGCTGGCCTACCAAGCACTGGATCCTTCGGACCCGGGCTCGTTGATATTCACGATTCGGGCGCTAGGGCCTCAGGGCATAGTCGCGACTCGGCAGATACCTTCGGTTGACTTCGAGCCACAGTCGGTCTCATTGAACGGGCGGGATTTTGCAGTGCCCTTCGCCGCGTTTTCGATCTGGAACTTCACCCGTTCTGGCGTCGTCGTCGGCACATCCGATAGCTACCGATTCGAAATCCACAGGGCGGACGCCCGCATCATCGTGGAAAGGAAGGGCTGGAGTCGGGTACCGGTCGCCCCAGCGGAGGCTGCCTACATGCGCAGCGTGTGGATCCAGCAGGGCATGGCGCCGCCGGGATGGGACGGCGCTCAAATACCAGAGCACAAGGCAGCCTTCTTGGCTTTCCAGGGCTCGACGTCCGGCGACCTGTGGGTCCTTCGTCCAGGCCCGGGGATCCGGGATCTGGCGTGCAACGAGCCAGACAGCGGCGTTTCGTGCTGGAAGGATTCCTTCCTGGTGGATGCTTTCGATCCCGGTGGCAGGTTCCTCGGCAGCGTGGATCTACCGAGAGAGATGCGCGATCCGCTCCTCTCCGTGCGCCCGTTTCGCAACGGCAAACGTGTTGTTGCCGTGGTGGAAAACGACGCCGGCACGATCATGGTGAAGCGCTATCGATTGGTGCTGCCGGGCGAGGACGCGCCTTGACCGGCCCGTTGGCAAGCCGACTGGTCTACGCGGGCACCCTCCGTGTTCAGGGCCTCGATGACGTAGGCACTTTCGTGCGTCCTGTAAGGTCCGACCCGCCGAGGGGTACTCACGTCAACGCCAACCGTTCGCGACCTCACCGAACGCCGTCGACCTCCAGCCCCGGAATCCCGACAAAGTCCGCCTTGTTGCGGCTCATCAATCGAGCCTTCGCGATCGCCGCCGTCCCCCCGATCACGATGTCGTTGGCTCGTCGGCGCGGCGATCCCAGAAGGCGGAACACCCGCGCCGCTACCTGTGCGATGTGCTCGGACAGCGGCACGATTCCGTCCTCGGCGAAGAATGAGCGCGCCACCGCGAGCTGGTCTTCCGTGCGCGGACCGCGGGTGAACTCGTACCAGGCAACGGCGCTCATCTGCAGCTCGGCGTCGGAGTCAACCAGCTCGCGCAAGCGCCGCCTTTCCGGCCCGTCCACCGATAGCGCGTAGACGAGGAAATCGTTGTCGAGATGAACCCGGTTCACGAGAACTCCTCCTCCGCTTTCCGCCGGCTGATCTCTTCCTCGGCGTCGTTCCCGTCGAACAGTTCGATAAGGCGCTCGAGCGCCAACGCTCGCTGTCGACGAAACTCGTCGGTGACACCGAACACGGTATCCCGGTGACCGAGAAGCGCTCGGCGAATGGCCTCCGAGGCCGAGCACCCGTAGTGTGCCGCCAGCCGCTTCGCGGCCTCACGAGTCTCTTCATCGAGCATGATCGTCGTTCTCGAATACATAACATATGTATGTTATGCATCTTATCGAAACTCCTCAAGCGCCGGTGTGCGACTCCTTGCGCTGCGGATGCGGAGCTGGTTGAGAACCAAGTGCGTCCAAACCATAGAGACGGCCACCAACGTCGGCCTTCCGGGCCGCGGTTAAACTCGCCCCATGTCCGAACCGGTAATCATCGTCGACTACGACCCCGCCTGGCCAGCCCGCTTCGCCGCCGAAGCCGAACGGCTGGCTGCGAGCCTGAATGGTAGTCATCGGATCGAGCACATAGGCAGCACCGCGGTCAACGGTCTGGCCGCCAAGTCGATCATCGACATCATGATCGTCGTGGACGACCCCGCGATTCTCGACGTCTCCGCAGAACAGCGGACCGAGGGCGCCGCGAAGGCGCCGATCGAGCCGGCCGGCAACGGGGCGCACCTGCGCTTCGTTCGGGCGATCACCCGTTGCGGGTTCACGTACCGCGGCGAGAACCTGCTACCCGAGCGTCTTTACTTCAAACGTCCCGGCCCCAACCCGACCCACGTGCACGTGGCGCACTGCGACTCCCGGTTCGCGCAGGACCATCTCCTCTTCCGTGATTGGCTGCGAGCCAACCCCGAGGACGCCGCGGCATACGGAAAGCTCAAGCGCGGACTGGCCGAGGAGTTCCGCGAGGACCGCGAAGCGTATACCCGGGCCAAGAGCAAGTTCATCCGCGGCATCCTGCGGCGGGCCCGAGGGGCGGCTCGCCACATCGGGGAAGTTTGATTGCACCGACCACGTCGGCCGCGCCGCCGGCGGGTGCCGATACGTACGCCGACATGCCGTCTAGCCTCACCCCGCCAACTCGATCCGGCCGCAGAAACCGTTTTCGGCCGGCACATGGGTGATAGATTGCAGCCACTCCACCAAACGCCACTCCACCAAACGCACGCACGAGGATCCGAACCATGAGCATCGGCGCCCGCATCGAGCGCGGATTCACGCTGGCGAAACAGAGCTTCCGCGTCTTGATGCTCGATAAGGAACTGCTGGTTTTCCCCGTTCTGAGCACCATCGCGGTGGTGCTGGTGGCGGCCTCGTTCATCGGGCCGGTAGTCGCCGGCGGCTACCTGGAGATGTTGGAGACCGGCGACGAAGGTCCCACCAACCCGCTGTTCTACGTGTGGGGGTTCGCCTTCTACTTCGTCAACTACTTCGTGATCGTGTTCTTCAACACCGCCATCGTGTCGGCCGCCATGGAGCGGCTGCGCGGCGGGGATCCCACGGTGGGCAGCGGCTTCGCCAGCGCCGTATCGCTGCTGCCGAAGATCTTCACCTGGGCCCTGCTGTCGGCCACGGTGGGCTTCGCGCTGCGGATGATCGAGGAGCGGATCGACGGCATCGGCAGGCTCGTCGTCGGCCTGGTGGGCGTGGGCTGGAGCATCGCCACCTACTTCGTGGTTCCGGTACTGGTGGCCGAGCGCCTCGGCCCCTTCGCGGCGCTGAAGCGCTCGGGAGCGGTGATGCGCAAGAGCTGGGGCGAAGCGCTGGTGTCGAACTTCGGCATCGGCATCGCCGTATTCTTCGCGTCGATCCTGTGCCTTATCCCCGGGGCGCTGGGGATCATGACCGGTTCCGGAATCGCCGCGGCCGTCGGCGTCGGTGTGACGGTAGTGCTGCTGGGGTTGGTGGCGGCATCATCGACGGCACTGAACGCCATTCTGGTCACGGCCCTGTATGAATACGCTTCTAGCGGCACCGTGCCGGAGGGGTTTGACCGGGCGACGCTGGAGGGAGCGTTCGTGTCGCGGCGCTAGTCGTTACAGGCCCCCTCTGCGGCGAAGGGGCTGCTCCGAGAATCTGAAGGACGAGGGAGTTCGATGTCAGGGTGCTCACGATCGCGCGCGACGCTGGCGACACTGGTCGCCATGGCGGCCGTCCCCCTCGCGAGCTGCTCGGACACGCCCGCCCCGGCTCCACCATCGGACGCCCCGGCCCCGGCACCATCGGACGCCCCCCCTCCCCTGTTCTCGTCTGTCGAGGGTCCTCCCGCCGAGCTACGAGGAGTTTCGCGCGGTGCCGCGTGGGGTGACTTCGACGGGGACGGCGATCCCGACCTCTTCGTGGCGCGCCCCGACCCTGAGGCCGAGACCGCCCAGACTGTCTTGTACCGCAACGATGGGGGCTCTCTCGTTCCGTTGCCGCCGGAAGCTGCCCCTCTCGATGCGGGCACATGGGAGGGAGCAGCGTGGGTCGACCTCGATCGAGACGGCGACCTGGATCTGACCGTGGTCGCTCGACGAGGGACGGGCGCGGCCGCGCTCGAAAACACGGGTGAAGGTCGCTTGGAGCCTCGGGCCGACCCCTTCAACGGCGTGGTGATCTCGGCATCCATGACGTGCTGGGCAGATGTCGACGGAGACGGGTGGCTCGACGTCTTCGCGCCCGGCTACCGGGACGACACGAATCGGTTGCTACGCGGCGTCGGCGCCTGGCAGTTCGAGGAGATCGCCCTCCCGGCCGAGGCCCAGGGCGATGGCTCCGCTCGGGCGTGCCTGTGGGTTGACCTCGACGCGGACCGGCTACCGGAGCTCGTGATCGCCAACGCGCGGCAACCGAATCAGATCCTGCGGAACCATGGCGGTTTCGATATGCGCCTCGACCGCTCGACGCCACTATCGGAGGACATTGCCTACGGCTATGGCCTCTCGACGACCGACGTCGACGACGACGGTCACCCCGACGTGTTGGTCGCGAACTACGACGACGACAACGTCCTGCTCCGCAATTCCGGTGACGGGCGGCTCGAGCGGACCACCATCGGTTCACAACTCGAGAGCGCCGCCTCCAAAGGACACACCTGGGCCGATTTCAATCTCGACGGGCGCATCGACCTGTACGTCGGCAGCGGAACACCCGGCCCGGCCATGCTGAACCGCCTGTACCTGGGAGAGGGTAACGGGGCCTTCCGCCTCGAGGATGCGGGCGTGCTCTCGACACACGACGACATCTCCGCCGCGGTCGCCGCCGCCGACATCGACAACGACGGAGACGTCGATGTCTTCGTGGCGAACTGGGATGGCCCGGACGCGATCGACCGCCTCTACCGCAACGAGACCGTCGGCGGCTCCTGGCTCAAGGTGCGGCTCGACGGCGTCGCGTCCAACCGCTTCGGAATCGGCGCTCGCGTGTCCGTTGAGTGGACCGAGGGCGACCAGACCCATCGGAGCCACCGATGGGTCACCGCCTCGACAGGCTACGCCGGGCAGGACGATACGCAGCTCCATTTCGGCCTGAGCAACGCCCCCCGCGTCGATGAGCTGGTCGTCATGTGGCCTTCCGGCCAGGTGGATCGATACGCCGAGATCGACGCGCGCCAAACGATCACCCTCCGCGAGGGCGCAGGGTCGTAGGTCCGCAGTCCACGCGCGTCCTTTGTTCCTCCCTCCGTGACGGTTGAACCGCAATGTCGCCTCGACGTAGCCTCCGAGCTATGAGCGCACGCGCACTCGTGCTTGTGGTCGCCACCGGCACTCTGGCCTGTTCGGAGCCCTTGGAGTTCGCCGACTGGACAGTTCCGGTCCCGCCGGGCACGCCGATCATCGAGTATGCGGCCGTCCCGATGGAGGAACGTGCCGGCAGACTCATCGAGGTCGAAGAGGACCTCGTCATCGGCCGAGAGGACGACACCGACTACAGGTTCTACAGAGCCCTCGGCGTCGCCGCCGCCGGCGACGGAACGATCTACGTGTTCGACGCGGGCAACTACCGCATCCAAGCGTACGACGCCTTCGGACGGTTCTTGCGAAGCATCGGTCGACGCGGCGGCGGGCCGGGTGAAATGTCGTTCCCCTCAGGCCAGTTCGCGTTGAGCCAGAGGACCCTGTATCACTTCCGCCGACCGTTGGTGACCACCTGGGACCGACGATCCGGAGTGGCCGGACACAAGGGAGAGATTGGCACGAGCTCGATCGTCTGGGATTTCGGTGTAACGAGCGCGGATGAGATGTTCGCAATCCACTCTCGCCGGGACGGGACGGGCGAAGAGCCCTTGCGGGCTGTAGCCAGGGTCGGGAGCGATGAGTACCGACTTATCTCTTCACTGCCTTCATCTCGGCCGCTGATGCTGACTCGAAGATCTGGGAGCAGGGTCAACGGAACCAACACGCGGATCCCGATACCCGAATCGGATCTCGCGGTCGATCCCTCTGGGGGCGTCTACTTCTCCGCGGGAGCCGAGTATCAGGTCGTGCGGGCCTCCGCCGACGGATCTTGGGATTGGGCCTTGCGCGTTGCCTGGCCGCGGCTGCCGGTAACGGAGGAGCTCATCCAGGCGAGCCTCGATCTCCTCAGAGAGAGCGTCGATGGCGCGGTCAGATCGGAGGTGGGCTGGGTCGACCAGCTCCCTGCTCTGTCGGTAGCGTCCAAGTCCGTTCACTCCTGGGACATGCGGCATCCGCTACGACTCGACGGCGACGGCAACCTGTACGTATTCCCTTTCGTTGCCGACGACATCGTCCTCGGCCCCATCGATCGAGATCCCGGCCTGCTCCGCCCGGTCGACGTCTACTCTCCGCAAGGCGAGCTGCTGTTCGCCGGCATGATGCCCGAGATCAGTTGGGCGGATGCCGAGGACGATTTCGTCTACGGCCTGAAGTTCGATCGTGCCGTCGAGGAGCAGCGGGCGGTTCGGTACAGGCTGCGCCGCCCGTGGAAGGAGAATGAGGAGCCCGAGCCGGAAGCGTGATCAAACGAACCGCGCCGGCAACAGCGAGGAACAGAGACATGCACATGCGAAAACTGGCGATCATGACGGTGGCTCTCGCGTTCGGCTTGAGCGCCCTGGAAGCACCTTTGGCTTCTCGCCCGGCGCAGCAGGACGGCGACTGGCAGGAGCTCGTATTGGGAGTTGCACACGTTCCGTGGGAGCGCAGCGGCATGGACGACCCGGAGGTTCTGGTGGGCGAGCTTCCCGACGGCTTCCGTCAGCGCGTGTATCTACCGGCCGACGCGTCGGTCCACGGAAGCCTGGTGCGAACGGGCGGCAACCTCACCGTCGTCGCGACCACGGATCTCTCGGCGGATGACCTCTGGGCCGAGTACGAAAGCGAAATGCAGAACCTGGGGTGGCGTCTTCCGGACGAGCGTTCGGGCCTAACGCGATCGCTCGCCGACGTCGCGTTGGCTTGGGTATTCTGCGGTGAGGGTATCGAGGCCGCGTTGGTCACGGTCACCGAGTCACAGGGCAAGAGCCGGTTGCGCATCGACCGGCACACCGAATATCGAACGCCCCACTGCACCGCAGGCGCCAACCTGGCCCGGGAACCATCACCCGCATCCGAAAGGCCACAGCGACGCCCGCCCGGCATTCCCGGCCCATTCCGCCTGCGCCCACCCCCGACCGAGGCGGCAGCGCTGGGTGCTTGCGCCGACTACTCTCGAATGCGCTCTTCTCATGCCGCCATCGCGTCGACAATGGGGCGCGAGGGGCTTCAGACGCACTACGAAGCGCAGCTCGAAGCCGGCGGCTGGCTCCGCACGAACGAGCAGGAAGCGGCGGTCATCGTAAGCAGTTGGGAGCGCGACGACACACATGCGGTCATGCTGCTCATGCCGATCGACGACGCACCCGGTTGTTGGCACTTCGCATTCGAGCAAAAAGATCGAATCGGGGCACGGCCGGCCCATGAACTTCGATCGCCATGAGCCTCCGGCTAGCTGTCGCGGCCGCCAGTGTGGCTCTTTCCATGACCGGTTGTTCCACACCGAGGAACGCTACCGAGAGCGACGGTGCCTGGGTCGGCACAATCACTACCGAAGGCAACGTCACCACGGTCGTCAACGAGTCGGGCTCGGTCTGGGGCGGAGCTGCCCGACTCGTCGAGGAGGCCTCGATCGGGGTCGAGAACGGCGAACCTGCATACATGCTCGGATCGATCGGAGGGTTGTGGGCGACGGACTCCGAGATCTACTTGATCGACTCCCAGCTACCGGCAGTGCGCGTCTACGATCACGAGGGTCGGCATCTGCGCGATGTCGGGCAGCCCGGTCAGGGGCCGGGCGAGTATGTGCGGCCCTGGCGCCTCGCGGTCGGTGGCGACGGGCGGGTTTTCGTCAGCGAGGCGCGCGCCCAGCGAATCAACGTCTATGCCGCCGGCGGCGCTCCGCTCGATACGTGGCAGACCGCCAACATGACCTCCATGACGTCCGGCTCGTTACACATCGATGACGCGGGCGTTTTGTGGTATCCGATGGCAACGGCCCTGAACCCCGAGGAGCTGTTGCAGGGTGTCCAGGCGCTCGTCGACGGCGTGCCCGGCGAGCGCGCCGTGATCGAAACGTTCGCCGGTGAATCCCTCGCACCCGATCCGGCTGTCGCACGGGTCACCTGGGCGACCTACGGGCCGGGCGCACTGATCGTCGGCCGCCCGGAGACACAAAGCTACCGATTCGAGCTACAGCGGTTCGGCGAAACGGTCCTGGCGGTGGAGCGTCGTTGGGAGCCCGCCGCAGTCGACCCGGACTACGCCACTTGGTATCGCGCGGCCTACGGCGACGACCTCCCCGATCATTATCAACCGTTCATCACCTTCACCCCGGCCGCGCCCGACGAGATCTGGGTCACTCGGGCCGGACCGGCCGACCGGGTCCCCGAGTGCGACGAGGACCTCTCCAACGCCGAGGCATTGCGTTTGAACCCCTGCTGGCGGCCCAACTATCTCGTCGACGTCTTCGGCGATGACGGCCGCTATCGCGGCGAAATCGACGTGCCCGGCGACCTCGTGCCGGTACCCCAGTGGATGCACGCCGAGCAGGACCTGCTCATCGCCCGGTCGGAGGATGATGAAGGAATCCTGCGCGTGAAGCGATATCGGATCCTGCGGCCCGGTTCGGGATGAGTCGTACGCGCTCGGCTCGCGCTCCGACACCCTGATGCCATTGAATCGGGGGGAGCGGATAACTAACCTCGACGAGTATGAGGATCCGGTCAGTGGTCACCCTCTCCATCGTGGGCCTGCCGTTTCTCGCCTGCGCCACCCGGGAGAACGCCGCGGAAATTGGTGACACCTGGGTCGGCACGATCACCACCGAGGGCAACGTCACCACGGTCGTCAACGAATCGGGCTCGGTCTGGGGCGGAACTGCGGCGCTGGTAGAAGAGGCATCGATCGGCGTCGAGGCCGGTGAGGATGCCTACATGTTCGGTCAAATCGGCGGCTTGGCCTTCTCCGGAGAGCGCATATACGTTGCGGACCGTCAGGTTCCGGCGCTGCGGGCCTATGCTCGCAATGGTGAGCACCTGATGGACATCGGTCACGAGGGTAGCGGCCCGGGCGAGTTCCGGTCGGCCTTCTCCGTAGGCGTGGACGACGCCGGGCGGGTTTGGCTGGATGATGCGAGTCAGGGTCGGGTTCTGGTGTATTCCGCCGAGGGGCAGACGCTTGCTACTTTGCCCAAGACACCTCCCTTTGCCTTGGGCCCCATGGTTGTGACGCCTAGCGGGCGCAGCTACGTCTTCAGCTACACGCGGGGTCCGGACTCCCCGCGGTGGAGCATGATTCCGTACGACCTGGACGGCCCCAGCGGACCACCGCTGGAGATACCCGAGTTCGAGCGCCCGCCGTCTCTGGTCGCAGAGACCCCCGCGAGGGTCGCGGGTCTGGCCGTCCCGTTTTCTCGGCGCGGGGTTTGGTCTGTGGCTCCCACGCCCGCCGTCGTGAGCGGCCACCCGGACCGATACCGGTTCCAAGTCGACCACGCCGACGGTCGGCGGCTCGTTGTCGAGCGTTCCGGCGCGATGGTCGATGTCGATCCGAACGAGGCTTCCGCTCACCGGCGGGCCGCCACTGAATACCTCAGGCTGACGGATCCCGGTTGGGCCTGGCCGGACGAGAGGATTCCCGATACGAAGCCGGCGTACACCAAACTGCTTGCGGCGATGGACGGATCCGTTTGGGTCATCCGCGATGGGGCCGGCAGCGTCATTCCAGGATGCGACGAGCACGGCCTCGAACCCGAAGGGATCCCGCACTGCTGGAAACAAGACCGGATCGTCGAGGCGTTCGGCCCGGACGGCAAGTATCTCGGTACCGTGAGCATGCCAGGCGATGTCCGGCTTGACCCACCTCCGGCGATCCACGGAGACGGGGTGGTTGCGATGACCGAAGACGACCTGGGCACAATCATGGTCAAGCGTTATCGGCTGGTGCTCCCAGAGGAGGAAGGGCATTGAAGGTTCACCGAGTTGCGCTCGTACTTCTCCTGGTCGCCGCAAGCGCATGCGGCGGCGAGGACGACGCCGGCAGCGCCGGCGACACCTGGGTCGGCACGATCACCACCGAAGGCAACGTCACCACCGTCGTCAACGAGTCGGGCTCGGTCTGGGGCGGGACGGCGAGCCTCGTGGAGGAGGCATCGATCGGCGTAGCGGTCGGCCCCGAGGAGTACATGCTCGGAGAGATCGCCGCGGTTTACGCCACCGACGACGAGATCTACTTGCTGGACGAGAGCGTATCGAAGGTCCGGGTCTACGACCTTGCCGGTGCACACCTGCGCAGCTTCGGGGGTCCGGGACAGGGCCCGGGCGAGCTTGGTGCCAGAGCCCGCTGGCTGCTGGTCGGCGACGATGGTCGCGTCTTCGTCGGCGATCTCAGAAACCAGCGGATCAACGTCTTCAGCCGGGAGGGGGAGGCGCTCGACTCGCTGCCCCTTCCGGCGCGATCGACATCGGGGCTCGCGCCAATGGTGTTCGCCGACAACGGCGGCATCTGGTGGACGGTTCGCGTCCCCGGCGAGGATGGTTCGCCGACGCGCACGGGGTTGCAGGTTCTGACGACCGAGGGGCTGGTGGGTGATCCTCTGTTCCTGCCCCAGATCGAGTACGAGCGCCTGTTCATCCGAACGGGTGGGCGCGAGGGGCTCCCGGTACCGTTTTCCCCCGCCGCGCCCTGGACGTTCGGCTACCGTCAGGTACTGATCACCGGGGCGTCCGACCGCTACACGTTCCGCATGATCCGTCCCACCGGGGAGACGACGTTCGTGGAGCGCCACGGGGAGCCCGTGCCCGTCAGCTCCGAGGAGGCCGATTACTGGCGACGCTACTCGCTCGCCGGATTCCGGGGACAAGAGGTGACTTGGAACGGCGAGAACATCCCCGAGCACAAGCCCGCGTTCATCCAGTTCCTTCCCGCGACGACCGGCGAAATCTGGGTGCTTCGCCACGGGGCAGGAGATCTGGATGAGTGTGCCCTCGAGCCCGAGGACGCCATGGCCGCCGGCTTCAGCCAGGAAGCCATCGCTTGCCTCTACCCGAACCTCTTCTTCGATGTCTTCGACCCGGACGGCCGCTATCTCGGCGATGTCCAGGGCCTGCAGTTGAACAACACCCTCCCGTTCATCTCGGGAAGCACGGTGGTGGCGCCCTTCGAAGACGAAGCCGGCACGATCATGGTGAAGCGGTACCGGTTGGTGCCGCCCAGAGAGGAATACCGTTGAGTCAGGCTACGGCGTTGATACTCCTCGCAGTAGCCTTGAGCGCCTGCTCCGAACCTCTGGAGTACGCCGACTGGGTATTGCCCCTGCCCGAGGGCACTCCGACTGTCGAGTACGCCGCGGTGTCGGACGCCGATCGCACGGCGACATTCGCCACCGAGCGTGATCTCGTGCTCGCCGAGGCCTTCGGCCGCCCCTTTTTCAATCCGATCAAGGCGACGGTCGCAAGCGATGGAACGATTTTCGTTCTCGACGCCGGCAACCACCGGGTGGTCGCCTTCGATGCCGACGGCACACCCCTGGTCGAGTTTGGCAACGAAGGTCAGGGGCCCGGCGAATTCGCGAACCCGGCCGACCTTGTCGTCCTCGAGGACTCCATAATTGTCAACGACACGCGCAACGTCCGTTTCAGTGTGTTCGAGCGAGACGGAACGCACGTCGTCGACCACAGGTTGGAGACACGGATTCGCACGCTCGAAATGCGAGAGAGGGCGGGAGGCCTTCTCGCGCTGAGATGGGACTTCACCGAAGACGACGGTCCCGGCGGGAGCGGGAGGCTCTGGACGCTGGCACGTCATCGGTTGTCGGGCGAGGAGCTAGGCCTCCCGTTTCGGCTCCAGACGCCCCCGTCCGCTCACGTCGCGACGGGAGTCTACGAGGGCTCGATACCCATCCTGGCTCCGGGGGTCTTCGGGACCCTCAGTCCGGACGGTGTCGTCTACGTGACCCACTCGGGGCAATACCAAATCCTGTCGCTTACTCCGGAGGGCACTCCCCGATGGGCGTTGCGGACAACGTATCGTCCGATGGCGATCGAGGCGGAAGTACGGACCAAGGTCACGAAGGAGCTGCGGGAGCAATGGAGACAGGTCGTGGGCATCGACCTCAGCGACGACGACATCCACTTCCCCGAGCACTATCCGGCCATCATCAGTTTGATGGTGGACGCACGCGGCAACCTGTTTGTCGTTCCGTACGCGAATCGGGAGCACGACGAGTATCGCGGGACCTCGCGGGGGCCCGTCCCCGTCGACGTGTACTCGCCGGACGCCGACCTGTTGTTCTCCGGGATGATCGGAATCGAGACCTGGGAGGCGACGCTCGATGACCACGTGTATCGCGTCGAGACCGATCCCGAGTCGGAGGAACGGGTGATCGCCCGTTACAGGCTTGTCTACCCGTTCGATTAGAGGAGCACGCCATGAGACTCGTTCGCGCCGCGTTGCTTATCCTGATGGTCGTAGCTGCGGCCTGCCGCGGCGAGGACATCGCGCCCGAGGAAGAGGAAACCTGGATCGGCACGATCACGACCGCGGGCAACGTCACCACCGTCGTCAACGAATCGGGATCGGTGTGGGGCGGAACGGCGAAGCTGGTGGAGGAGGCGTCGATCGGTGTCGACGCCGGCCCAGAGGAGTACATGCTGGGCAACGTCCCCGACGCCTTCGCCACCGACGAGCTGATCTACGTCGTCGATAGTCAGGTGCCGCAGGTGCGCGTCTACGACCACTCCGGCGTCCATGTCCGCGACATCGGCAGTCGTGGCGAGGGGCCGGGTCAATACACGCGGCCCGGCGCGATCACCGTCGATGCCGCCGGCCGCATCTACGTGTACGACACTTTTCGCGTAAGGATCCACGCGTTCGCCAAGGACGGAGATCCTCTCGGGGTTTGGCCGGCGGAGCTGGGCGTACGCGAGATGACTGCGACCGGGCGCGGAACCGTGTGGGTCCCGCACTACGTCAGGGACCCGGAAACGGGCGGCCAGAACTATGTTGTCGGCGAGTTCGGCCCGGACGGCCTGATCGGCGACGCCCGACTTCCCGACATCGATTTCGACCCGGTGGAAACGACGATCACCACCCGGCGCGGGGGGGTCGGTCAGGTGTGGGTTCCGTTCACCCCGCGGAGCGCGCAGACCGTGGTCGGGCCGTCCGGCACGATCATCGCTGGAGCCTCCGACCGCTACCGGCTGGAGATCCAGAGGTTGGACGGAACCGTGACGGCCATCGAACAGAACTGGGCGCCCGTACCCGTCGAGCGAGAGGAAGCCGAATGGCACCGTCGCTATCTGGTCACGGCTTTGAAAGCCGAGGTGGCACCAGAGGGATGGAACGGAGAAGGCATCGAGATTCCGTCCCACAAGCCGGCGTTCAGTTCCCTGATCGCGGCGCCGTCCGGCGAGATCTGGGTCGTGCGCCTCGGCAAGGGTGAACGCGCCACCGACTGCATCGAAGATCCCGACGAGTCGAACTACGAGCAGGCGCGCGAGACGCCCTGCTGGCGCGACCGGATTCTCCTCGATGTGTTCGACGGCGAGGGCCGCTACCTTGGCGACGTCACGGTCCCCGGCAATTCATTCAGGCCGGTTCACATCGACGGAAACATGGTGCTTTCCGTGGAGGAAGACGAAGCCGGGATCATCACGGTGAAGCGTTACCGGCTGGTGCTGCCCGAGGAGGAAGTGGAAGAAGAGGGGGAAGAGGAGGAGGAGCGATGAGACGTGGCTCGGCCGTCCTCGCGTTTCTCCTTTTCGCCGTGGGCTGTGGACCGGAAGACGGCGCCGACACTGATGGCACCTGGGTCGGCACGATCACGACCGAGGGAAACGTCACCACCGTGGTGAACGAGTCCGGATCCGTGTGGGGTGGAACGGCGAGGCTCGTTGAGGAGGCGTCGATCGGCGTCGATTTGGGGGCCGACGAGTATATGTTCGGCTCGCCCAGGCATCTGTGGGCGACCGACGAGGAGATCTACGTCGTTGATTCACAGGTCCCCACTGTCCGCGTCTACGACCACGACGGCACCCACCTGCGGGACATCGGTCGCCGCGGCCAAGGCCCCGGCGAGTATCTGCGGCCCTCTGGGCTCGTCGTCGACGCGCAAGGGAGAATCTATGTGCGCGACGGGAGCGGCAACAACCGCATCAACGTATTTGCGCCCGACGGCAATACGCTCGACACGTGGACGTGGGAGTCGCAGATGCGCACGATGGGCGGGACGTTCCTCCTGGGTCACGACGGCAACATCTACACGCATACCGTCGCCTTCCCGGAAGGCCCGATAGGCACGCTAGCCGTTTCCCGTCCGCGCCGACAACGCGTCCAGCAGATTCACGAAGGCGGCACGGCCGGAGAGCTTCTTGCCCCGCCCGATCTGACGTACGAACCACTCACGGCTACTCGCGACGGATGGACGTTTCCCATTGCCTATTCCCCGACGCTGGTCTCGGCGTTCACGCCTTCCGGCGCCTACGTCGCCGGCGTCAACAGCGCCTACCACTTCGAGATCCACCGACCTGACGGCACGATCGTCAGGGTCGAGCGGGACTGGAAGCCGGTACCAATCGCCGGCGAACACGCCGAGTTCTTAAGAAAGCGTCAGACGGCGAGTCTGCGCGAGGCCGACCCGGAATGGATGTGGAACGGACCTCCGATCCCCGCTCACAAGACCGCCTACTCCTCCTTCCGGCCGACCCAGGGGGACCGGTTACTGGTAAGTAGCGAGGGGCCCAGCCACCCCGTCAACGACTGCTCCGGACCATACGACATGGAAAACGAGCCCTGCTACGAGAGCGAGCGCTCCTGGAGCATGTTCAGCCTCGATGGGCGATACCTGGGAGACGTGGAGTTCCCGCCGAACTGGGCCTCTCTACCGTTTTTTCGAGGCGATCTGGTTCTGATGGTCACCGAAGACGCGATGGGCACCTACACGGTAAAGCGCTACAAGCTGATTTTACCGGAAGACGAGGAACGATGAAGCAGCACTTCACATTGATGGCCCGACGGATAGCGGCCCGTCGCACTGCGCCCGCGTGTTTCCTCCTCGGCCTCATTGCAGCATGCGCCCCCGCCGCGCCTCCCGACGACGTCCCTCCCACGCTCGTCGGCACCGTCGACCTGGAGATCGGCGCCGAAACGGGAGAAGCACCGTATCTGTTCGGCCGCGTCAGCGGTCTCGCCGCCGATGCGGAGGGCCGGATCTTCGTGGCCGACGGCCAGGCCGATGAGATTCGCGTGTTCGACCGCGACGGCGTGTTCCAGCACGCATTCGGACGTACCGGGCAGGGGCCCGGCGAGGTCAGCGGCCCGTGTTGCATCTCCTTCGGGCCCGAAGGTCGCCTCTGGGTGCGCGACGTGGGCAACTCCCGCTACCAGGCCTTCGACGTTCGGGATGGCCGGCAGGAGTACGAGGCCGCCATCGCCATGCGCCAGCGATCGCCCAATCTGTTTGCGCCCCTGGAGTTCGACGACCAGGGCAACCTGGTCGACATCGGCGCCCGCCCCGAACCGGGCACCGCGCTCTCGCTCATCGCTCGACTCCACCTGTCGGCGACCGGCGACATCGTGAGCGAGGAAGAGCTCGTCGAGCCCGATCCGGGGGACGCGATGCACACCGTCGACCGGGACAGGGACGGCAACCAGGTGCGGATGTTCCTCTGGCAGCCGTTCGGTGCGAGCCCCCTCACGGCGCACGGACCGGACCGCTGGGCTGCGGCGCTCTCGTCGGTCTACAGCGTCAAGCTCCATCGGAACGGATCCGAGCCCATCGAAATCGTCCGCGACCCGGGCGCCGAGATCCCTTTGTCGGCCGGCGAGCTCGAACGTGCCAACGATTTTCTCGATTTACAGCTGGAGCGGACGGGCGTTTCCCGCGGTCAGCTCCCTTTCGATATTCCCGACACGAAGGTGCCGCTGCAGCAGCTGTCCTTCGATCGGGAGAGAAACCTGTGGGTGGAGCTGACCGTAGCGGAGTCCGCCGACCGAAAAGCCGATGTCTTCGACCCCGACGGCCGCTACGTCGGCCGCAGAGTGTGGCCCGCGAACGTCAACCTGGGGCGGGTGGCAGGATGGGTGTCCGGCAACACCGCTCTCGGGACGCTCACCGACGAGAACGGCGTCGTGAAGGTCGTCCGCGTCAGGTTCAGCGAGCGGGAGGACCCGTGAGCCGGCGGGCGTCGGCAGCTTGTACATGTGCGTTGCTGGTTCTCCTGACGTCTTGCGCGGCGGGGTCGGACCAGGCTTCCGATGGGGCCACCTGGGTGGGAACCATCACCACCGAGGGCAACGTCACCACCGTCGTCAACGAATCGGGATCGGTGTGGGGCGGGACGGCCACGCTGGTTGAAGAGGCTTCGATCGGTGTTGCGTCGGGGCCTGACGAGTACATGTTCGGCTACGTCTACTCCGTCTATGCAAACGACGATCGAATCGTGATCCTCGACGACACTGCCGGCATTGTCCGCATGTATTCTCGGCGGGAGGGCGAATTCTTGTTCACGGTCGGCGGCCGTGGCCAAGGCCCCGGGGAGTACGACAACCCGATGATCGTAGCCATGGACGCGGAGGGCTACACGTACGTCTTCGACCGGGGCGGCAATCACGTCTTGCTGTTCGCGCCATCGGGCGATTACGTCACGTCCTGGCGGACCCCGGATTTCGCCTGTTGCATCTGGAACTACATGCATCCACGCGGGGCCCGCTCGCTGTGGTTTCCGGTCACCGAGCGTGGCTCCGACCCGCTCGCAGCGGGCTACGGCGCCCGGGAGTATGGAGACGATGGCAGCGCGGGTCCGGTTACGTGGCGACCGGACCTGAAGTTCGATCCACCGACCTACCACGCCATGGGCCGTAACCGACCCGTGCCCTTCAGCGGAAGGGTTGTTTGGGCGCCGACGCCAGATGGTCGTGTCATCGCCGGGGCCAGCGACCGCTACAGGTTCGAGATCGTTGCCGACGACAGGTCCAAGACCGTGGTCACGCGGGCCTCGGCTCTGATCCCCGCTGATCCGGAAGAGCTGGAGTGGCGCCGCCGACGCTTCCTGGCAGGTTGGGGACGGCGTGAGGACTTCAGCTGGGACGGCTCCGGAGTGCTGCCGCACAGACTCGCGTTCGAGTCGCTTTCGGTGGCGCTCTCGGGTGAGATGTGGGTCGGTCGGGAGGTTGGCAACGAACGGCTCCCAGGTTGCACGGAAGACCCGTTGGCCAATCCACCAAGGGAGCCAGTAGTGCCCTGCTTTCGCCCCGTCTACTCGTTCGACGTGTTCGGCACCGACGGGCGGTATCTAGGGGACGTGGCGGTACCCCGCGGGCTCTGGCCATCCCGCTTGCACGTCGATGGGCATTCCGTGATCGGCATTCTGGAAGACGAAACCGGCACGATCATGGTGAAGCGGTACCGGTTGGTGCTGCCGGGGGTCGAGAAATGAGGCTCCGCTCTCTTGTAGCCATAGCGACTCTCTTCGCTACTGCCTGCGCGGAGCCGCTAGTCTTCCCCGAGTGGACGATTCCGGTACCCGAGGGCCTCCCGACACGCGAGTATGAGGTCGCCGCCATCGATGACCGCGCGGGGGATCACATCAACCTCGCCGCCGATCTGGTCATTTCCGACACAGCTGGAGATGGCGCCGCCGCATTCTTCAACCCGCGCGAGATTGTCGTCGATGACGCCGGGCGCATCTACGTGCTCGACGCCGGCAACCACCGCGTACAGGTCTTCGCCAGCAACGGTGCCTTCCTGCGGTCCTTCGGGCACCGCGGCCAGGGCCCGGGCGAGTTCATGCTGCCCGTGGCCATGATGCTCGTCGACGACGGAATCCTGATCAACGATCTCCGCGCCGGTCGGCTGAGTCTCTGGAGTCGTGAGGGCGACCATCTCAGGGACCACGCCCACGGGCGGGGGTTTCGGCCGCCGGTGGTGATCGGCGATCGTGACACGCTGTTGGGCGCCTATGGGGAGGAGCGCGCGGGGGACTATCCGCTCAACGTCACCGCACGCTTCACGCTGGCAGGCGAGGAGATCGCGCGTGTCGGCGCGGTACCGATCCGCGGGCGGGTTCGCGTCCGTGTCGGACCGGAAATCTCGGCGGACTATGCCGAGGGGTTCAACCAACTCCACATCGACATGGAAGGCGACGTCCAGCCACGTTTTGCTCTCGGCCGTGACGGAGCTCTCTACCTGGCCGCAGGCGACGAATACCAGGTACTGGCGCTCGACGCGTCCGGCGCGCCGCGCTGGGCTCTGCGCACGACAATGCCCCTACCGCAGAGGCCAGTGGCCTCGATCGACGCACTCGTCAACAACTCCCGGCGTGTTTCGAGCCGTTCCGACCTCGAGTGGGACCCGCTGCTACCCGCCATCCAGGCAACTCGCGTCGACGGACACGGTCACCTGTGGGTGTATCCGATGCTCCCCGAGAGCCTTGTGAACGAGGTCGAGGCGGGGGCCCCACAGCAGCCGCGACCGGTCGACGTCTATTCGGCCGGCGGCGAGCTACTGTACTCCGGCCTGGCCGATCCTACCCCCTGGCACGTTGCCTTCGGAGACTTCGTCTACAGGCTGTCGACGGATCCAGAGACCGAAGAGCCAGCCGTGGTTCGCTACCGGCTGATCGAGCCGTTCGAGTAGTGAAACGATGAGGGCCTTAATCACCGGTGTGTTGACGCTGCCCATCGTCGTTGCCGGCTGTAGCAACCTGGGCCCCGAGCCGGGCAAAGAGGCCAGCTGGGTCGGCACCATCACCACCGAGGGCAACGTCACCACCGTCGTGAACGAATCGGGATCGGTGTGGGGCGGGACGGCCACACTGGTTGAAGAGGCATCGATCGGTGTCGGAACCGGTGCCACGGAGTTCATGTTCGGCAACGTCAGCGCAGTCTACGCAACAACGGATGAAATCTACGTTCTCGACCGAAGTGTCCCGGAGGTCCGGGCCTACGACTCTGCCGGCCGCCACCTCCGCAGTATCGGACGGCGGGGCCAGGGTCCCGGAGAGCTCAGCACCGGTGCGTCCGATGTGGCCGTTGGACCAACCGGGCGTGTCTTCGTGCGCGACGCCGGCAACGGGCGAATCAACATCTACAGCGCGGAGGGTGAGCCTGTCGACGAGGTCCCTCTGTTCGATCAGGTGGCGGTCGACCGAACGCGGATGATCCACGCGGACGGTGGCGGCATTTGGATGCCTGTGCGGGTGCCCGGCCAAGACGAGACCTCGAGTCGGTTTGGCTTTCGTATTCACACGGTCGACGGCCCGGTCGGAGAGCCGGTCCTCGTGCCGGAGATCGAGTACGACCGGCGGGTCGTCAGGCTGCCCAATGGTGGTGAGGCCGAGCTTGTTCCCTTCGCCGCCGCCTTCACCTGGACCATGGCCTACGACGGATCCGTGGTCGCCGGAGCAACGGACCGCTACGAGCTTCAGATTATTCGCCCATCCGGAGGCACGCTGGTCATTGAGCGCTCCGGGGGACTGGTTCCCGTTGAGCCGGACGAGGCTGACTACTGGACTCGCGTCGTCCGAGCACAGCTGGGCCGCGGGCAAGGCTTGAGTTGGATCGGGGAAAACATCCCCGACCACAAGCCGGCGTTCTCGTGGATCCTCCCCGCCCCCTCCGGCGAGCTGTGGCTGCTTCGAGCCGGACCAGCCGATCCTGGCGCGTGCCCGCTACCACCGGAGGAGCTGGCGGTGACACCTGATCCGATGGCCTGGACGTCGTGCCTCTTCGGCAAGCTGATCGTCGACGTCTTCGGGCCCGATGGTCGCTACCTCGGAAACGTCGACGGGTTTCCGCCTCTGGCCCAGACTCCGTTCGTCGCCGGCGATACCGTGGTTGCGGCGACTCAAGATGAAGTCGGTACGATCATGGTAAAGCGCTACCGGCTGGTGCCGCCGGACGCGCAATGAGAAAAGCAGCGATCCCGCTCCTGCTCGCGACGGCTCTGAGCGCCTGCGCCGAGCCGCTGGAGTTTGCCGACTGGACGATCCCCGTCCCGCAAGGGACGCGGATTATCGAATACCCGACCGTCCAGAATCGGCAACGGACGGGGCGAATAGAGCTCGTAGAGGACCTGATCATCGACGGCGCCGAGCAAGGTGTCGACCGAGGGTTCTACGAGCCGCGAGCGGTCGCCGTCGACGCCTCAGGGACCATCTATCTCCTCGACAGCGGCAGCCATCAGATCAGAGTGTTCGACGTCGATGGAACGCCCGTACGAACGATGGGAGGCGAAGGTCAGGGGCCGGGAGAGTTCCTGCATCCCATTCACATCGCCATCGCGGGCAACTACGTCGTTGTGTACGACGACGCAGGCCGCAAGTTGAGTCTCTGGTCGCTCGAGGGCGAGCACATCGCAGATCTGGGGATCACGGACTTCCGAGGCCCATGGCGCATCGCGGGGACGTCGGAAGGGCAGTTGAAGATCAGCTACCTCGACCGAGTAGAGGCGGGAAACCGCTTCTATTCGGTAGGCATTTTCACCGTCCGTGGAGAGAAAGTGCGAGACCTGGGAGGCTTCCGGGTACCTTCGGCGATCATTTGGCGCGGCGAAGGCTCACCCGGAGTGGTGCCCGGCCCGGTGCCGGAACCGAACTTCGCCCTGGCGGGTGCAGACGTGGTCTACGTTCCGGGCGCCTATCTGTATCAGATTGGAGCTGTAAATGATTCCGGAGAGACGCTTTGGGCAATGCGTAACGCCGGGCCCTGGCAACCATTCCCGAGCGCCTATGCGCGAAGGCGGGAGGCGTTGTACGAAGAGTGGTATCCAGGGATCCCGACGTCCGAGTTTCAATGGCCGGAACGAGCTCCGGCGTTCGCCGGTCTCGAGGTCGACGGCCACGGGCACCTGTACGTGTTCCCCTGGCTCGACACGGTTCGGGAATCTGGAATGTGGAGTCCGGCGACCGCGGCCGCCGCGACTCAGGACAAACCCGTGGACGTTTACTCGGCCGACGGCGAGCGGATCTTCACGGGCTACTTTCCCGCGCGTGGGATTCCGTTCCGGGAGTGGGAGGAAGCCCGATCGGGCTTCGTCTATCGATTCGTCGAGTTCAACGATTCACAGGGCCCCGTGCTTGTCCGGTACCGCTTGGTCGAACCGTTCGAATGAGGTCAGAATGCGTCTGAGGTCGATCATCTGGTTAGTCCTGCTGCTCCCGATGGCTTGTTCGGGCCCTCCGCCTCCCGAATCCTCGGACGGCAGCTGGGTAGGCACCATCACCACCGAAGGCAACGTCACCACCGTCGTCAACGAATCGGGATCGGTGTGGGGCGGGGCCGCGAGGCTCGTTGAGCAGGCGTCGATCGGTGTCGCTGCCGGGGCCGAGGAGTACATGCTGGGGGCGATCGCCGGCATCGCCGTGCACGCCGATCGGATCTACGTTCTCGACCGGCAGGTCCCTGCGCTGCGGGTCTACGACTTGGACGGCAAGCACGTTGCCGATTTCGGCGGCGAGGGAGCCGGGCCGGGAGAGTTCAACCGTCCGTTCAGCGTTGCCGTATCGGCGGACGGGCGGGTCTTCGTCCGCGACACGACACAGGGCCGGATCAGCGTGTACGGCGACCAGGGCGAATCTTTGGATACCTGGCCGATGGACGCGACCTACTTCTCCAGCCGGCCCATGGTCGTCACCCGCGACGGAGTTCTGCACACGGAGGTGGTCGTCGGAGGCAATGCGGGATCCCCGGAGCGAAGAACCGGCCTGCAAGCCTATGCCCCGGACGGGACGCCCGCGGGCATCGTTTCCGCGCCGGACTTCGGCTTCGAGCGCCGGCGTGTCATCGTCCGCCGTGGCCAGGGAACCAGCACGTTCCCGGTGCCGTTTGCGCCGGCCCCTTCGTGGACCCTGGCGGTGTCCGGCGCGATGGTCGCAGGGATCGGCGACGAATACCGCTACGAGGTGCGCCACCCCGACGACGAAACGATGCTCGTCGTTCGGGAGGTCGAGCGCGTTCCGCTCGATCCGGACGAGCTGGCCTATACCCGGCGATCCTTCCGCCAGCGCATCGACCGCGCCGTGCGCGGAGACGGAATCGTCGAAGGAGCCGACCCGGCCGCGATTCCCGAGCTCAAACCTGCATTCTTCGAGCTGATCGCCGGGCAACAAGGCAGTGTCTGGGTGCGCCGCGACGGACCGGGCGAGTATCGTGAGCACTGCGACGGAACGCCGGAGAGCAACCCCTGCTGGCGCCGCACGGTGATCGTGGACGCCTTCGGCGCTGACGGACGCTACGCGGGAGAGATCGAGATCCCCGACGGCGCGCGGCTCTCGACACGGCCGTACATCTCCGGAGATGTCGTCGTGGCGGTGTTCGAGGATCCGGCCGGAACCATCATGGTGAAGCGTTACCGACTGGTGCCGCCGGGAACTTCATGATCGGTCGGACGGTCGACCGGATCGTCCGGACAGCGGCGATTGCCTTCTCGATCGCGGCCATGGCCTGCGGGCCCGGCGCATCCACGGGCGGCCCCACGACCGGCGCTTCGGTCGTGATTCGCGGTGAACCCGACTGCGAGCAGTGCCGCCTCGACATGACGCTGGAGGTCACGCTGCGCGACCGGCCCGAGCTCGGTCGCCAGGTCGTCGGCAACCCCCAAACCGTGGTGCGCGACTCGACCGGCCGGATCTTTCACGTTCACGGCATGGACGCGTCGAGCATTCACGTGTTCGCCGCCGATGGAGAGTACCGCCAATCGGTGGGTTCCCGGGGCCAGGCACCCGGCGAGTTCTCGTCTGTCCGGTCGCTGCTCGTCGATGCCGACGACCATCTCTACGCGTTCGACCGCGAGCGCCTGACCGTATTCACGCCGGAGCTGGACGTCCGCGATACCACGCTCCTTCCGATACGGGTCAGGAAGACGCTGTTCGTCGACGGAGGGATTCTCGCGGCAGCTCCCTTACTCGGGGAAGATGGAGTGGGGATGCCGCTCCACGTGCTCGGCGTGGATCTGCAGATCGTGCGGTCGTTCGGCGCCATGGAAAACCTTACAGCGCAGAATTGGCAGTTTCGGCTCCTTCGAGGTATCGCCGGCGCCGGGGACGGCTCGATCTGGGCGCACCCGGTCAATCGGTATCAGATCGAAGAATGGGACCCCGCAACCGGGACCCGGCAGCGAACGTTCGAGCGCGTCGTCGATTGGTTCGAGGCCTGGACCGAGTCGCGGCCCGCCAGTTTCGACGAGCCGCCGCAACCGAATCTGGCGACCGCCTGGCTGGACGCCGACGGTCTTCTCTGGACCTTGACCTCCGTCGGCGCCGCCGAGTGGCACGAGGGTCTCGTCGTCCTGTCCGGGTTCAACGACGTGTGGGTCGAGTATCCGGAGCTCTTTCGCGACACACACATCGAGGTGATCGACCCGGAGACCGGTCGGCTACTGCTGTCCGAACGGGTCCCCCAGGCGCTCGGCGGTGTGACCAACGACGGGTTCGTTGTCGGGCGGCGGTATCCCGAGGGCGAGCCTTATCAGGTCGACCTCTGGCGGTTGCGGCTCGCGAGGTGACACCGCTCCGGTTGCCTGCGCTCGATTCGCGACCTCCCGCGCACCGTCAGGCCCCCCAGACGAAACGCTCGGAAACGACCTGCCAACCGCTCGGCCGCCGCTCCAGCCGCAGAACGTGGGCGGCCGTCGACATGAGGTGCCTGTACACACTCGCCGGAATCTCGATCTGCTGCTCGTCCACGTGATACGCGGGGCCTACCCGGACGATGCCCCGAGCATGTCTCCCGGTTCGCGCGTTAACCGGCGAGCCGATGTCGGTGCTCCGGTCACAGAATGAAGACGGAAAGAGGTCGTAGGCATCGGACCGCAATCTGTCGAGATAGGCCGGCGGCACGTCCGTTTGGCGCCCGAACGACTCATTGAAGCGAACGTAGTCGGTGGGCACGCCCCCCGCGGCGCTCCTTGAACGCGACGCTCCGAGGCAGAACACCAGGCGCTCCGTGGCACGCGGAAGTCCGGCCTCCGCGAGCCGGTCGGTCTCGTTCTTGATCAGGTACCTGAGCGCCGCGACGCGGGCATCGTCGTCACCGCTCGTCGCCGGTTCACTCGGGAGGTCGCGGAGGGCTTCGAGAAACGCGTCGACGGCGATGCCCCGGTGGACACCCGCGACATCCGTGTCGTCCAGCCACGAATCGAGGAGTCGGCCGTCCGCCACCGGGATCGCGAAGCGCGGGCCGCGAAAGCGAAAGACCTCTGAGCCGGCGATCCTCCGCAGGAAGACGACGTATTCCCCACCGTCGCGGAACGGCGCTTCGGTGCCGCAGCGGGTTTCCCCTTCTTCCACGACGCGTCCGGCCGGGTATTGAACAAAGCGGACCGTCGGCTGATCGAAGGCGCCCGCCGGCGCGAACTCATCCACCACAACGGCACGATACTCGGTACCGACGACGTCGCGATTGCCCAGGCGCCACGACGTGGCGCCAAGCCGCTCCCGGATACGCAGGTGAACGACAGCATCGGTCAGATTCAAGACGATTCGAAGCCGTTCGCTCCCCTCCCGGTCATTCCAGCCCGGCGCCGCCAACCATAGGGAGAAGTCGGCGACCATCGTGGTGCCTGCCTCGACCTCGAGACCGGCTTGGAGCTCGGCGCAGAAACCGGGGAACTCCGCGCGGAGGTCGTAGTTTCCCGGAGCGAGCGCGCCGAACGCGAAGTCTCCGCCTGCGTCGGCATGCTCGATCCAACGACCGGCGGCACTCTCAGCGACGATTGTCGCCCCCGGAAGCGGCGCCCCATCCGGATCCGTCACCGTCCCACGAACCCTTGACGATTGGCCGGGATACGCTCCCACTCCGGTAATCACCCCTACCGCCGCGCAGACGATTCCGAGTGCGCAGATCAACTTCGGCCCGGGACTCATACAAATACGTCTACCACACGACGCCTGGAGACGAGCGGCGGATCGCTCCATCCCAGCCACCGATCACTTCGGGGGTGTCGCCGCACGGCCCGATCGAGCGACGCCGGCCCCGCTCGAGATCCCCTTCAATGAGCGGGACCGGCGCTCGACATCCGGTGCTCCCCTTACCGGATCACGTGTTGAAGCCTCCGCGCCCGTGCGGAGGTTTCTCCTTCAGGCGCCTGAGCAGCCTTCGGACAGATCGTCTTTCCAAGTACCAGTGCATCATCAGGGCGCCGTAGGTGGCACCGACAACGACGCCCAGCAGGAACGCCACATCGGCGTTGATGTTCAGCACGCGGATCTCCGCCCCTTCACTCCGACGGGATGGCTCGCTGTGCTCGCACAGCAACGCCTCTCATTAAATACAACCTCCCAGGGCCCGGTTTTTTCCGCATCTACCCGATAAGAAGCGCCGAATTGCGGATTTTTCGAAAGAAATCGCGATTTTCTTGAAAAAAATCCGGGTATGGCAGCGGTTCGGCGCTCTTTCGTGCGCTCGCACGCCGTAGTGAGGACTCGCCCGCCCGCCGGGCCCGCCTCAACTACCGTCGAAACGCACGACCGCGAGGCCTAGATCTGCGGCTGCCGCCGCCATCACGGCATCGGCGGTAGCAAGCCGGCTGATCCCGCGCGATGTGCAGATCGTCAGGTGGATGGCGTCGAGTGCCCGCAGCGGATGCTCGTCGATACGCCCCAATAGGTGGACAGCGGCGCGCACGTCACCGTCGGCGACCGATTCGACCGCCAGCAACCGGGTCTCGACGTGCTCGTTGAGTACCCGGAAGACCGTGTCGGCGGCTTGTCCGTCGAGGGACGCATCCCGCCGACGCCGCGCCAACAGGCAGCGCATCTCCACGATCGTCAACGAGCTGACGGTCGGTGATGCCGCCGAGCGAATCCACGTCTCGAACGCATCGGATCCCGGCTCGCGCACGTACCACTTCGCCAGCGCGCTGGTGTCGATGTAAGTCGCCACTTCAGCGGGCATCCCGATCGTCGCGGATCAAGACCTCGCTCGGAACCTCCTGAAACGGCATGCCGTCGCGCAGCCATTTCAACGAGGGAAGCCTCCGCGGCGAGTCGACGGGAACGACCCGAGCCACCGGCCTGCCGTGCCGCGTGATGACCAGCTCGCCTTCCTGCTCGACCAGCTCTTCGATGTCGGTCAACGCGGCGCGGATCTCACGAATCGACAACGAACGCATGCGCTGGTTCTCCATGAAAGAGTGAGACGGCCATCGAAGACGCCGGGTCCTGCGGCGGGCGGCTGTAGACCGACCCGTCTTGACCGACTGAGTGTGCCACATCCAAAGATAATGTGTCACTAGGGGTCGACCATGCAGCGAAGCCCTTCGAGCGACCGGACTCAGGTTCCGCGCTTCATTCGACGCGCAGGCTCGACGCCGGATCGACCTTCGTCGCTCGTAAGGCCGGCGCGAACGCGGCGGCGCAACCGCTCCCGGCGAGAACAACGGCCACCGTGGCCAGCGTGGCGGGGTCGGTCGGTGCAGTCTCGTACAAGAAGCTCTCGATCACGCGGGTGGCGAGCAGCGCGCCACCCACGCCGATCGCCGTACCGACGCCGATCGGTACGGCCGAATCGCGCACGATCATGCGAACGACCTGCTCGGGGCGGGCGCCGAACGCCATGCGCACGCCGATCTCCGCGGTCCTGCGCGCCACCGCGTAGGCCGTCATGCCGAGGACACCGACGAGCGCCAGCAAGAGGCCGAGACCACCGAGGAGCCCGAGCAACACGGTCCGGCGTCGGGGCGTGACGACGCGATCGTCGAACAACTCGTCGACGCCACGGATCTGCTCCACGAGAACGCGCGGGCCGATCGACTGGGCCACGCGTCGCAGCTCGTCGCCCAAGCCCGGCAGGTCGTCCGACACCCGCATGACCACTGTCATCGCCTCGTCAAGGTCGTTCTCGGTCGGCGCGAAAGGAAAGAACACCGCCGGCTGGTTCAGGCTTCGCGTGTTCAGCGGTCCGCCGTGGCGCAGATCGGCAACCACCCCGAGCACGATCCACGGCTCGGACTCCGACCCGCCGCGGGTCAGCTCCCGTCCCACTGCCGATCCGCCGGTGAACAATTCCCGCGCCGCCGACGCGTTGATCACGACGCCGCGAAAGCCGGAGGCGTAGTCGGTTTCGGTCAGCAGCCGGCCCTCTTCGAGCGTCGCGCCGATGGTCTCGAAGTAGCCGGGCATCACGCCAAAGATGCTCGCTCCGGTCGGTGTCCCCTCCACCGTGATGCGTGTGAAGCTCGTTCCTCCGCCGAGAACGAAGTTGTCCACCAGGCCGGCCGAAGTGATACCCGGAATCGTCCGGACTCTCTGCAGCAACGCCGTGTGGTACTCCTTGTGGGCCTCGGGCGAGCGATCCAGCGGCAGCACGACCATCGTCACCAGGCCGCTTGCATCGAACCCGAGGTCGACGTCGCCGATGCGCGCGAAGCTGCGAATCATGAGGCCCGCCGCCGCGACGAGCACCACGGCCAGCGCCACCTCGGCGGCAATCAGCGCCTGGCTGCCACGCCGTGACAGCGAGGAGCCCGCTTGCCGGCCACCCTGGGCCAGGGCCGGCCCGAGCCGCACGCGCGACAGGCGAATCGCGGGCACAAGCGAGAACAGCAACGCCGTGGGCACGAGCAACGCCGCCGTGAACGACAGCGCGGTGAGGTTGACCGCAACCGGAGAGTTCGTCGGGAGCCGCAACGGGATGTTGGCAACAAGGAGGTCGAGCGAGAGCCAGGCCAACAACCCGCCCAGTACTCCCGCCGGTATCGCGAGCACAACGCCCTCGGTGAGTAGCTGGCGGATCAACCGGCTCCGGCGGGCACCGAGCGATGCCCGCACGGCCATTTCCGAACGGCGCGCCGCACCGCGTGCCAGCAGCAAACCCGCTACGTTCACGCAGGCGATCAACAGAATCAGGCCGACCGCGCCGGCGAGTACGTTGACCGTCGTCCGGTAGCGCGACGTTTCCCGCTCGAGCCTCGACGTGACCGACGCCCTCGCGGCGCCGGAGATACCTTCGCCCGCCGGCTGTTCCGCCATCCGCGCCGACAGACGCTCCTGCGCCTGCTCGATGGTCATTTCCGGACGCAGGCGGCCGACCACCGATACCCGTCCCGTGCCCCGCCTCGCATACTCGTCCGCCGGTGTGCGCAAAGGGATCGAGAGCGGCGTTCTGGCATTGAACCAGGCCGGCAGCACACCAACCACGGTGGCGACCTCGGTATCGAGCCGGATGGTCTCGCCGAGCACGTCTTCTCGCCCGCCGAAGTGGCTTTGCCAGTAGCCGTAGCCGAGCAGCGCAACGAGCGGCGCGCCGGGCTCGCAGTCCTCGCGCCCGAAGCCGCGCCCGAGAATCGGCGTAACACCGTGCATTGCAAGGTAGTCCTCGGTGAAATGGAGCACGCTGATGCGTTCGGGCTCCGGCCCCTCGACGATGCGCCCGCGGAACGCGCTGCCCCACGCGGCCACCGAGCTGAACACGTCGTCGGAGGTCTGCCACAGGCGCATGTCCTCCATCGAAGCCGTCGGGCGCACGGCCTCGCCGTCGCGCTGGATCTCGGGAATGACGGTGACCAGCTGCTCGGGATCCGGATACGGCAACGGCCGCAGCATGGTCGCGTCGATCACCGAGAAAATCGCCGTCGAGACGCCGATTCCGAGCGCTAGCGTCACCACCGCAACCGCCGATGAGCCGCGCTGCCGCAGCGCTTGACGGATGCCGCAACGAATATCCTGGATCAGGCTGTCCATGGCTTCATGCCCTCCCGCCGGGCGGCGTCGTTTCACACCTCTGATTCAGACCGCTGAGCCGGTCGGTGAGACAAGGGAAGCGGCGCCGAACAATCCGTACTGTGTGGGCCCTCACGAACCATCCTCCCCGGGTAGTACCAACCGATATCGCTTCACCATGACCGTGCCGGCCTCGTCCTCGGCGCGAGCTACGACCATGCGTCCGTCGACGAACGCTTCCATGCCCACAACGCTCGTCATGCCCGAGGGCTGCTCGACCTCGCCGAGGTAGCGACCGTCCGCACCGAAGACGTCCAGTATCCAGCGGGATTCCCAGCAGGGATTCTCGACCGCGTCCCGGTAGCCGGCCTCGACCGGGTCCTTGACGCAGTCGGCGACGCGTACGCTAGGACCTTCACGCAGCACCCAGATCTCGCCGGAGAGGGCCGGCCCGAGCCAGTTGTAGGCAGGCTTGTGGTTCGGCATCGACGCGCCGTCCCAAACGAAGTCCGGGTCATTCCCCAGATGCTGGAACGCCACGGTCAGCCGTCGCTCCCATTCCTTTTGCTCAGCCGTCAAAGGCGCGGGATCCCAATAGCGCTCGACGACGAGCTGTGTACCGTCAGCGCGAATGACCCCGAAGCGATAACGGTCGGGAACGCCGAACAGAACCGTGCGTTCCGGGCCCGCGTTCCACTTGATCTCCGGAGCGTACGGCGTCGGCCGCGGTCGGCCGTTCAGCTCGTAGGTGGGCTGGTCAAACTCGAGATCCGGGATCCAAGTGACCGGACCCTGTGGGCCGCTCGGACCGACCGACTGGATACCCACCCGGTAGTCTCGTGGGTCGTTCGGATCCCGGATCAGCTCTCGGATGGGAACCCAGAGCTCCTCAGGACCCAGAGCGAACATCGGCCACGCACAGCAGCGTGAAATCGACAGGGGCCAGGTGTCGATCGGCTCGCCAGCGCTGGTGTAGACGTTGACGCGCCCGTGCCGCGAATCCAGAACGAACAGATGGCCACTCGGATCCGCTGCGATGGGCGCCGGGTAGTCGAACTCGCCCGGCCCCTCGCCCTCGCCACCGATGTTGGCTATGAACGAGCCGTCGAGATCGTACGTACGCACTGCCGGGACCTGAACGTCGGCGGCGTAGATACGATCGTGGAGGACGAACACGTCGGTGACCGCACCGAGCATGTACTCGTCGGCACCGGACTCGACCCCGATCGACGCCTCCTCGATGAGGGTCGCTTTGCCACGCCAGACCGATCCGGACTCGTTGACGACGGTCGTGACAGTGCCCTCGGTAGTGATCGTGCCGCCCCAGTTGTCGGAACCCGGGGGCTCTGACGTGGACGCCGAGCAGCCGGTGAGCAGGAGCAAGAGGAACGTCGCTGCGGTGCGCCTCATCGAGCGTTCTCCGCCGGCAACACCAACCGATACCGCTTCACCATGATCGTCCCGGCCTCATCCTCGAGGTAACCCAGCACCGTGTTCTCATTGACATACATGGGGCTCGGGCGCGGATCGGGGAGCTCGACCTCGCCGAGAAACCGGCCGTCCGCGCCGAAAGCATCGTAGGCGAAGAGGGGTCGGAAGCAGGGTCGAATCGACATTTCCCCGGCGTAGTCCTCGAGCGGATCCTCCAGGCAATCGTCGACGCGATAGGTTCCAATCTCGCGACTCACCCAGATCTCGCCGGAGACTGCGGGCGTGAACCAATTGAAGGCGCGCCGGTGCTGCGGCATCTCGGCCCCGTCCCAATCGAAGTCTTCCTGACGGCTTCGCATCATGCCGACCGTGAGCCGGCGCTGCCATTCGCGTTCTTCCGGATCGATCGCGACCGGGGCGACGTGGCGCTCGACGACGAGCTTCGTGCCATCGGTGCGGAGAATCTCGAACGAATAGCTGTCGCTCGCACCCGCGACGAGTCCGCCGTTCGACATCGACTGCCAGACGATGCGCGGGCTGAAGGGCGTTGGGATCGGACGCCCGTCGACCTCGTGGACGGCCTCTTCGAACTCGAACTCCGGCACCCACAGGGGATCAGCCGCCACCTCGCCGGTCTCCGGGCTGAACGTCTGGACGCCGTAGCGTCGCTCCCGCGTCTCGCGGTCGACTTCCTGGACGGGCAACAGCAGGAGCCCCGCCGGCTGCGGGTGCATCTGCCAGGCGCAGCAGCCGAAATCAGGAAACGGCCAGGAATCTGCATACGCCCCGTCGGGCGTGTACGCCGTCAGGCGCCGGTTGCCGATATCGAAGACGTAGGTACGTCCTTCGGGGTCCATCGTCAAGATGATCGCGTCCGTGTATTCGCCGGGACCCTGGCCTTCGCCACCGACGTTGAAGAGAAACCGCCCCTCACGGTCGTACATCCGCACGATGTTGGTGTGCTCGTCGAGCACGGCGATGCGATCGTCCGTCGCGTACATGGAGTTGATGAAGCCGAACATGTACTCATCGGCCCCGGCCTCGACGCCAATCGACGCTTCCTCGATCAGCCGCGCCTTGCCGCCCCACACCGATCCGGACTCGTTGACGACCGTCGTGACGTCGCCCTCGGTCGTCACGGTGCCGACCCAGGTGTCGTCGGATCGGACCGGTCCTCCCTCACCTGCGCAGGCAGCCGCCATCAGCATGCCGACGAATCCTATGGGTAGTAGCCAACGTGTCATTGCTCGACCTCCACGCGGTAGCGTCGGACCTGCGCTAACGGGCGCTCGCTGGCGGTATAGATCCCGGCGTCCGCTTCCGGCGAGTCCTCTACGCCGAACACCCGCTCCAAGACGAGTGCGAACGGCGCCCGATCGGGATGGGCCCAGGTGCCCGTCGAGGAGTTTGCCACGTAGGTGACGCCGCCTCGCTCATCGAGCGTGCCCTCCCAGCTCCCGCTCGGCGCGCACGACATGATGGCGGCGCCGATGGACGCGATCGCCAGCAGGCACAGCGGCACTCGGTACTCGTCGGCAGCACCGGCCGCAACGCGGAGTCTCATGTCCGTGATTCATACCGCCGAACCGGACCATGTTTCAAGGGGCAGCGCTGTCGCTAGCTTCCCGGCGCGTCGCTCCCTTCGCCGCCATTCGAGCGACTCCCCGTCCGCTCTTCGGCGTCGATCGAACGACCCTCCGTCCGCCCTTCCGCCGGCCGGTACTCCCCGTCGAAGGCGGTCGTCCAAGTAGCGCCGCCGTCCGTCGTGCTCTCCCAGTGCTGCCGAACGTACCCGCCCGGAAGCGGCGACCAGGTGACGCGGTTGGTTTCGTTGCGCAACACCATGCCCGCCTCGGTCAGCTCTCCGTCCAGATAGAGCGGGACGCCGCTGTTGTTGATCCAGGTCTGGTGCCACCGGCCTTCCGAAGCGTCGTAGAAGTTGTAGCTGTGCCCCGTGACGCTGGTGCCGCCCGTCCAGGACTCGTGGATGGCGCAGCCGTTCAGTTTGCTCTCGATGACGCTCCGGCCGATGACCTGGCCGGCCGGGCCGTACACCTCCCACTCGCCGACCCAGAAGTCGAACTGCCGATACTCCGGCGTGCCGCACGGGCGAATGAGAGCCAGGGCGGTCTCGAAACGCTCGGTGCCGCGCAGCCCATCGAACTCGTCCGCCGCTTCGATGGCGGTGAGGGCAGCTCGGTTGGGGCCGAGCTCGGCAAACAGCGAGAATTGCTCGAGGGCTTCGTCGTCAAGACCCTGGGCCGCCAGCGCTCCTGCCAGGCGCAGCCTCGCCTGTGGCGCGAACGGCGCCGCGGCGTCGACCTCGAGGAGCGTCTGGTACGCATTCGCCGCCTCTTCGAAGGCGTCCATCGACTGTAACGCCTGGCCCAGGCGGAACCACGACCGCACGTCGCTCGCGTCGGCCTCGACCAGCGCACGGTAGGCGCGGCTGGCGGCCTCCCAGTCCTGCGCGGCGAACGCGGCGTCCGCCTCGGCGGTTCGCTCTTGCGGCGTTGTTCCGGTCTGGCCGCCACCCTCCGCCACCAGGGCCGCAGAGACGGCCGTCCCGTCCGCCTCGATCACAACGACGCCTGGGCGGAGGGCGGCGGGGACCGCGGAGGCCACTGCGGGCGCCGCAAAGAGGGTCGGGAGCGCCGCGAAGAGGACAGCGAAGGCAGCGATCGTGGGCACGCGCAACCGCGTGCGCGCCCCGGGCGTTCTGTACATGGGGGAATTCCTTTCTCGATGTAAGCGGCAGAGCAGCACCCAACGCTACCCATGGCGCGCGCTCGGCCGCTATCAAGATCTTGATCGTCGCCGGCCGCCGAGGTTCCTCCCCGGTCGGGTAGCGTGACAGCAACGCCGGCCTGCTAGCGGGCGTGTCGACGGAGACTCCCCGCGTGCAAGGCGCGACGATACGCCGACGGCGAGAGCCCGAACGCCCGCTGGAACGCAGCCGTGAAGTGACTGTGGCTCGAATAACCGAGGTCCAGGGCGATCGGCAGAAGCTCGGCTTCGTCGTCGCAAATGAGCTCGAGCGCCTGGGTGAGACGGAGACGGTCACGGTACCGGTGGATGGTGTGGCCGGTGTGGCGCTTGAACGCCCGGCACAGATGACCGACCGAGACGTCGACGGCGGCCGCGATTTGCGCCAGCGACAGCGGTCTATGAAAGGAATCGGCGAGGATCTCTTTCACGCTCTCGGCAAGGTCGGCGTCGCGCCGCGATCGCCTCGGTCCCGTCGCGAGCGCGCCGCCCTCGCGCGCCTCCTGGCCAAGCCTCAGCAAGCGCCTGAGCACGTCCATCATCACTTCTTCGACAAGTAACTCGTCGATGTCCTCCTCGAGCGAGAGGTACCTCACGACCATTCGTGCGCGCATCAGACTACGGCCGTCGCACGGCCCGAAGTGAAAGCGAAACGGCCGGTCGGGAGCCGACCCGCGGGCTCCCCCAACCTGTTCCGCAACAGAAGCAATTGCGGCCGGTGGGACCGCGAACCACTCGCACTGGTCGCCGTGCTCACTCACCGGCTCGCGCGCGTAGACGTCGCCACGGTTGTAGTACGTGACGACCGTCGGGTCGGCCACGAAGGGCTCGGCGTCGGCGTGGCGAATCGAGACGGCGGTCCGCGGGAAAACGAAGATGTGCCGCTCGATGGGACCGGAGTCGTGAAATCGAGGGTGAGTGACCGGCGCGCGGAACGCGCCGACCTCCAGCAGCGACGTCTTGCCGATGATCCGATCGAGCGGTGCCGCTGCGCCGACGCTCATCGTGCCTCATCGACCTTCGGGGTAAGGCTCAGCCAGGCACGCGTACTTTCACGCCGTGTTCCCTGTGAGACCACCTCCATCGCTACATCCTCGTCTCGCTCTGGCGAAAGCTACTGCTCAGTCCGGCAAGCGTCTCTCCGGCGAGAACCAACCTCTTAACGCACTGCCTTGGCGCTGGCAAGGGGTGAAGAAGCCCCGAACCACGAGCGGAGCCCCGTCGTGCGGTGGTGTTGGCGTGCGCTGGTGTTCATGACACTACTCCAGTAAACTACGTAGTTGGGAATACTAACGTCGCCGCCTGGCAGCAGGAGAAGCCCGCGCACGGCCCTCTGTCCCCGCTTGCCCCGGTGGCGCCTCGACCGCAAGGAGGTAGGCATGTATCGCCGAATTGCCTTCACCACCATCATCTCGATTCTGGGAGCCTCGGTGCTCCTGGCCCAGCAGCAAATGCAACTCGACCTGCGGGGAGCCACGAACCCCGGGGTCCTACCCGGAACACCGGTGTTGCTCGCCGAGCGGGGAGATGCGGTGGTGGTCGCCGCGGTGTTGGGTGACTTCGCACTCGAGCTGCGCGAGCACGATCGAATCCTCACGATCGACGGAACACCCGTGACCTCTCGCGAGCAAGCGGCCGACCTCTACCTGCAGGTCGATCCGGGGTCGACGGTCACGATCGACGTTCTGCGGGATGGCGAGGAACGCTCCGTTGGCGGATCCAAACCACCCATCGCGGCCGGCCCGGGCCTGCAAGTCATCACCGCAGAGGAAGCAATCGCCCGAGGATTCATCAACGAGGCGGATGTGTCAGACGGTGGCTTCCGCGCCGAACCGGGAACCGCGGTCTCCGACGGGCGAGTCTCGCCTCCCGGGGAGGTTGTCGAGACCCGCGTGTTCTCGGACCTGCCCAGCCTCCGAGCTGCCCCGTGGCGCGAGCTGGCGCGAGATCCGGCCGGCGACGGAGCCAGCCCGACGGGGCCTGATGTCACGGCGCTGAGCTTCTGGTTCGATAGCGACGCGCAGACGGTCTGGATCAGGCTCGAGCTCGTCGCTCCGGCTCCGCCCAGCGGTTTCGGCGTCAACGTGGTGATCGATGCCGACGAGAACCAGTCGACCGGAAGTCCTTGGTGGGGCGGAAACCGGTCGTTCACCTACGAACGATACGTGACGGTGTGGGTGGAGAGAGAGGACGACCGGCTCTCGGGCGTGATCGGGGTCGGGGATGCCCGCGGCCAGGCGATGGCCGCGTACAATAACCTGGAGACCGGCGGTGTCGAGGTCGCCATCGATGACGAAGGAGCGGCGGTGATGATCGGAATCGCGCGCTCGAGTTTCGACGACGACCTTCGCGCCAACATCATCGCGGCGGTCGGCACCCCGAGCTCGTGGAACGACGATATTGTCGATCGTGGACACGTTGCGATCCCCCACCGGTGACAAGGCGATAGGGCGTGGCGAACGGCGAGAACATCCGGCGCAGACCGATCTCGACGCTGACGACGCAGATCCTCCTGGCGCTGCTCGATCGGGATCGGTACGGCTACGAGATCCTCAAGGAAATCGAGCTCCAGACGGACGGCGCCATGTCGCCGCGAACCGCAAGCCTGTACGCGGCGCTTCACAGGCTGGACGCCGAGGGGCTGGTCCGAGAGGCTCCCGAGGCCGCAGACCCCGGCGAAGATGAGCGGCGCACGTACTATGCGCTCACACCGGAGGGGCGCGAGGCGCTTCGTGCCGAGGCCGTCAGGATGTCACGCGTGGTAGATGCGGCCCGCGAGCGAATGTTGCTCCCCGATCCCACGGGTGCGCCGGAGCCGACGAGCCGATGAGGCTCCACGTGCGCTGGACCCGCGAGTTCGTCGTCGCGCTCTACCGACTGGCACTCCATTCGTTTCCGTCCGACGTGCGCCGAGCGACCGGCGACGCGATCGTGTCCACTTTCGCTCGCCGGCTGACCGAGGCCACCCGGGATTCGGGAAAGGGGGCGGCCGCCCGACTCGTGATTCTCGAGCTCGCCGACGTGGCACGGACCGGTCTCGGCCTTCGGCTCGCGCGCCCGACACGCCTATCGTTCCCGCTGGCGGCAACCAGCACCGTACTGGTCGCGCTGTGCATCGTGTCGGTCACCCAACGCGTGGGCCCCCGCCCTCCGGAACCGAGCATCTTGCTGGATCTCCTCGAGGGAAGCGCTCCGCTAGGGGCCTGTAGGGCCGACTTCGACGGCGATGGGCAGGATGACCTCTTCCTGCCCTCCGGAGCGGTGGCCCCGGCGATCAACGCCCTCAGGAGAGCGAACCGGGGATCCCCACGAGGAGCGCGCGGGGAGGCTCGGGGGAAACTGCCGGTGCGGCTCTCGTCCGAGCAGATGTCGCGCCTGCTCGGCATTCGGTCCGCGGCCGCGCCGTGCTCTGCCGACGCTGGGGTTGTTGGGGGGAGGTAGCGCAGGCCCGGATCCGGTGGATCAGCTCAGCCTCTGACCCTACCCTCGGGCGCGCTCATCGTGACGAGTCCGGGTCTCGACTCCGATGATCTCGGGGCATCTTGCTACCCGGCGCCCGCCGTCCTCCTCATTGCTTGCCCTGAGCCAGGAGCAGGCGAAACCGCTTAACCATGACCGTCCCGGCCTCGTCCTCGACCGCCGTGTAGAGCTCGCCCCCCCTTATGAAGGGAACCGCGAGGTCCGCCTGGCCCAACGAGAACGGCAGGTCGACTTCTCCGAGAAGCCTGCCCGTTTCTTCGTCGTACACGTCGGCCACGTCCTCACGAAAGAAACAGGGTAACGGCGCGTCGACGGATTCGTCGAGCGGGTCCTCGGTGCACGGTTGCACCTGGCGGACTCGCGCCGGGCGCAACACCCAGATGCGGTTGCTGCGGTCCGCCAGGATGGCGACGAAAGCGGGATGCTCGCGGGGCATGCCTTCACCGTCCCAGTTGAAGGAAGGCACGAAGCTACGCCCCCGGAGGATCACCCGGCGTCGGTGCCATTCCCATTCCTCGTCGCTGACCGGGACACGCTCGATCGGCCGTTGGATGATCATCCGCGTGCCGTCGGGCCGGTCTGCCACGATGCGGTACTGGTCGGCAACGCCGGCGACCATCGCCCCGGAGGGCAACATCGCGGCGCTCGACTGCGGCCACAGAGGGATCGCGAGACCGGCATTACCTGCGCGCAGGCCCGGGTATACAGGTTCCTCGAGCTGCGGAAACAGCCGTCGCGGGCCTTCGATTCCCTCCGGCCCGGTGCGAGCCAGACCGGCTCGCTGCTCCTGCCGCTCCTCCGGTGTGCCCCCCAGGGTGTGCGTGAAGTACTCACCTTCGTAGGTCACGACGGGCGGAGCGCTGACGCCAAACAGGTTCTCCCCCAGCCAGGTATCAAGCAGGGCGCCCTCCGGGGAGTACACGTGGGTCCGCGTCCCGGCACGATACTCGCGAACCAGGACCCGCCCATCGGGCAGCGTAGCGACCGCACTCGGCCGCTCGTACTCGCCGGGGCCCTGGCCGGGGCGCCCGATGTCGCGGACGTGAGCTCCCCCCAGATCGTAGACCCGCACGGCGGGCACCTGACCATCGGCGACGTAGATGAGCTCGTCGGTCACCCATATCGACGTCACCCGGCCGAACATATAGGGCTCCTCGCCACGATCCACGCCGATGCTCAGCTCCTCCACCAGCTCGGCGGGGCGGCCCCACACGGAGCCGCTTTCGTTGACGACCGTGGTGACGCCGCCTTCGACCGCTGTGGTGCCAACCCAGTCGCCCGAGTCCGGGGCCTCTGCCGGAAACCCCGAGCAGCCGGCCGCCGCGAACGAGACGAGAACGGCCAGCGCGCGCCTCACCGATCGCCCTCCCCCGGCAGCACCAACCGGTAGCGCTTCACCATGATCGTGCCGGCTTCGTCCTCGGCGACCGCAATCACGTCCGAGCCTCGGATGAACGGCCGCGGCGAGAACGCGACTTCGTCGGGAACCGTGACGTCGCCGAGAAACCGCCCGTCCGAGCCGAACACGTCCACGATGCGTTCCTCTCTCCAGCAGCGAGGCTTGGCGCTGGGCTCGAAATCCGCTTCTCTACAATCCGGGATCCGGTGGGAGGAGCCTGAGCGAATCACCCAGAACTCACCGCTAGCGGCCGGCACCAGATCGGTATACGCGGGTTTCGCCTCTGGTAATGGCTCGTCGGGCCAGCGCCACGACGGGTCGACACCCTTGAAGAAGTCCGTCGCGGCGCGCTCGATAGCGGACGCCTCCCCTGCAGGCACGGGAACGACGGCTCCGGAACGCCGCACGATGAGCGTTTGGCCATCAAGATAGTCCAGCCGGAACTCGTACCGGTCGGGGAATCCGCTCAGCATCGCCGGATGCGGGGTGAAAACGGACACTCCACGCGGGTAGTACGGCGCCGAGATGGTCCAGACGGTGCCGCTGTCCTTGTCCTCGACATCGAAGCTGGGGGGCTGCCGTTCGAAGGTCGGGAACTCGACGATGTCACCTACCGATCCGTCGATCCCGTAGGGCCTCATGGCGTGCCTCCGCCGGGACGCATCCTCGTCGCGCACCAGGGAGAATATGTAGGCAAGACTGCCCGGCACGACGACCATTGGTGCCGTGCCGCTGACGAGAGGAGGCTCTTTTCTCAACGTCGCGAGCGGCTTTCCTTCCGAGGAAAACACCAGAACTCGAGCTCCGGACATGTCGTCCAACCAGACCCGCTGCTCATCGTCGACTCCCACCGACGAGGCCGACTGGTATTCACCGGGCCCTTGCCCCTGCCGACCGATGTCTCCGAGATGTGAGCCGTCCCGGTCGTAGACGCGGAGCGCCGGGACCTGGCGATCGGTTACGTAGATGCGATCCTCCGACGCCGCCACGCCCGTGACACGCCCGAACATGTACGGATCTCGACCGAAGCTGGTACCGATCGAGGCCTCCTCCACCAGCGAGGCCGTTCCTCGCCAGATCGATCCCGACTCGTTGGTAACCCGGGTCAGGTCGTCCTCCGACGTGATCGTCCCCACCCAATCAGCCCCCTCCGCGACCGGCGAGGGCGGAGGCTCCACTGCACAGCCGGCGAGGCCGATCAGAACGGAGGCACAAGCAAGCGTCACGACGCGACTCAACCTCCGCCTCCTTCCGCTAGCACCAGCCGATACCGCTTCACCATGATCGTGCCGGCTTCGTCAGCCACCACCGCGACGACCACGTCCTCGCCAATGAAAGGCGGCGGATAGAACCCGTGCCGGGTCAGCTCGTCCGGGATTTGGACTGGCCCCAGGTAGCGGCCATCGGCGCCGAACGCATCAACGATCGGCTCATCGCGCCAGCAGGGCCGCAGCGCGGCTTCCTGCGGCTGTTCGCGCGGAAACTCGACGCAATCCTGTTGCCGCACTCCCGGCCCTTGCCGAACAACCCAGGTTTCGCCCGTGACGGAAGCCACGAGCCTGGAAAACACCTGCTTGATCTCCGGTATCTCCTCGCCATCCCATCCGGCGAGGGCATCCCCTCGTACGGTCGAGATCGTATAGCGCCGGTGCCAGTCCGCCTCGTCCGGCTCGACCGGAACGGGCTCCGCGTAGCCCTCGACAATGAGCTTCTCCCCACCGGCGTGGTGAACCTCGAACCGATACGCGTCCGACACGCCCGCAACGATCGTGCCCGATGGCGACACCGTCCACAGGTCGCGGGCGGCGAACGGCGGTGTAATCGAGAATCGACCCGCCGGGATCTGTATCGGCTCGAAATCGAATTCCGGGATGCCCCGCATGTCGCCCGCAGGACCATCGCGATCGTGCGCGCGTACGGACAGGAACGCGGAGCAGGCCTCGCAGTCGTAGGCACCGTAGGGGAGCCACGGGCGACCGGTGTCGTCGACAAACATCGCGGCATTCCCACAGCACGAGCGCCCGGTCGGAAACGTGGTTGGCTCCACAGTACCGTCTTCCCGATAAACGTTGACCCGCTGAAAATCGGAGACCAGGATCCGGCCCGAGGGATCCACCGCCACCTTGAACGGGCGTCGGTACTGCCCGGGACCTTCGCCGCGAGAGCCGATCGTCGCCACGTGCACGCCGTCGAGGTCGTAGGCGCGAACCGCCGGCACCTGATTGTCGACGATGTAGATTCTGGCGCGCGCAACGTACACGTCGGTAACGTTGCCGAACATGTACTCATCGGCGCCGGCCTCTACCCCGATCGAAGCCTCTTCGACCAGAGTCGCCGTCCCACCCCATACCGAGCCCGATTCGTTGATGACGGTTGTGACGTCGCCTTCGGTCGTGATCGTGCCTACCCAGGCATCGGAAGCGCCTTCCTCCGACGACGGCGTCGAACACGCGAGCGCCGTAACCAGCGCGACCAACGTCGTTATCCGCTTCATCGTGATTCGCCCCCCGGTGGCACCAATCGGTACCGCTTCACCATGATCGTCCCGGCTTCGTCCTCCGCCACGGCGATCACCGTCTCGCCGTCGATCCACGGCCACGGTCTCAAGCGGAACTCCTCGGGTAGATCGAACGCACCCAGGTAGCGTCCGGACGGATCGAACGCGTCGACGATGCGGGGCTCGCGAAAGCACGGCGTCATGTCGCGCTCGCTGACGAGCTGATCGTCGAACGTACAATCGGCGATCGCGGCACCGGGCCCGAGGCGAACAGCCCACGCCTCTCCGCGGATGCCGCCGGCAAGGCCGAAGTACGCCGGCTTGGTAGCCGGCATCTCCTCGACGTCCCATTGCCATTGGGGGTCGCGCTGGCGCATGTAGGCGGTGGCGCCGCGGCGCGCCGCGGCGGCTTCCTCGGAGCTGACGGCCGCGGGCTCGAACGCCCGCTCGATGAGGATGCGCTCGCCGTCCACCCGGCGCACCTCGAAGCGATACGTATCGGAGAAGCCCGCGAGCAACGCGCCGACCTGCGCGTAGCCGACTACCGGCCTCGGTTGAAACGGCGCCGGCTCGTAGCGAACCAACCGCCCGTCGGTGGCCATCATGTTGATCGCTGGGCGTGGAAGGTCCGGCTGCGCGATCACCTCGCCGATGCCCCCGTCGAGATCGAACGCCAGCAACCCGCGGATGCGCTCCTCTTCGGGATCCGGTGCCGACGCTTCGTCCGGTCGTCGCCACAGGCCGACGACGTAGGGCTGTCCCGCTGGCGTAACCATCAGGTAGCTTCCGTCGTTCCGGCAACAGGGCAGCGGCACGCTGGTTGCCAGCGGCTCTCCCTCCCGCGAGTACATCAGCAGACGGCCGGTCATCATGTCCATCGTGTAGACCCGTCCGTCGGCGTCGGTACCGACACCCATCGGATAGCGGTACTCGCCCGGCCCACTGCCCTCGCGACCGAGGTTGTCGATGAACGATCCCGAGCGGTCATAGATCCGAATCGCGGGAACCTGCGCATCCGCAACGTAGATCCGGTCGCCGTGGGCCGCGACCCCGGTAACGAGCCCCAGCATGTAGGGATCCTCACCCGTATCGACGCCGATCGACGCCTCCTCCACAAGCCGTGCCGGCCCGCCCCACACGGAGCCGGACTCGTTGACGACCTTGGTGGCGTCGCCCTCGGTGGTGATCGTGCCGACCCAGGTGTCGCGGCTCTCGGCCGCATCATCTCGGGATGCGCAGGCGGGCACCGAAACCGCCATGAACGCCGCCGCGACGGCGACGAGGGTATTGCGAGTGAGCATGCCCGCGAGGGTACTGCGAGCGAGCATGGCGGCGAGGGTACTTCGAGGGAGCTCGGCGGCGGGAGTACTGTGAGCGAGCGTGGCGGCGAATCTCATGCTTGTGATTGATACCGCTGAATCAGGCCGCGATTCAAGGTCGGTGCTCTCGCTCGCGAGGAACGTCGATGACCCTCAGGGGGATGCGGAAGGTCCGCGCTCTCCCGGCGCCGAGGTCGTCGATGTCGAGCTCGATCGTGTAGCTGCCGATCGGGAGGTTGCGGAGAGGCACCCAACCGCTGTGAACGTCGCCCGCCGCGGTGAGCTCGATCACGGGTGAGCCCTGATCCGCTCTCGGCGTGCGATCGACGCCCCGAGCGAGGTCCGTACCGGAGCCCGTTGAGGCCCCCGGCAAACCCACCGGAACCACCCGTCCGCCGACGGTCGGGGCGACGCCGCGATAGACCTCGAGATAGGCGAGCACCGTTTGCCCGGCCGGTACGATGCCGTCACGGACCGCCGTCCTCGACCCGTCCGGGGCTTGGATCGAGAGCCAGGGATCGCTGGTGTCCCAGGTATCGCCCGCGTCCCTGATGGTGACATCGATTCCGGCAGCGCCGATCCGTTCGCTGAGCGGGTCGATCGCGGCGACGCGAATGTGGTACTCGCCTGCGTCCAAACGATGCACGGACCGATGCATCCGGTGCTCTGCCATGGCGGCCGCGGCCGTTTGTGCACCCGGCCCTCCCGTCGCGCCCGCGAAGGTCTCGTTCAGCACCTGTGCGACGAGGTTGCTCCCCTCGTCGCGCACCGTGCCGTACACCCGCGCACCATTGCCGGGGTTGAATCCCACCATTCCGGGGCGGTCCTCCTCTCCGGCCCGGAGGAACGTGTCGACGATCACGATCGCCTGCCCGCCGGGTTCACGGGCGCGGGTGGCCTGTACCGAAACGTCCAAGCCGGTGGCGGTTCCGGGAAGGGCAAGCGCGCCCTGCACGATCCGTGAGCGACGCTCCGCATCGGAGTACCGGAGGTATCCGGCCCGCGCCCGCACCTCGACATCGGGACGGTTCACCTCGACGCGGATCTCGTGGTACTCGCCCCCACCGCTCCCCGGAGGCGGGGAATAGCTCACCAGATAGAAGCGACCCGTGTGCGACTCGATGGACTCCAGGACGCGTTCGAGATCGGTCCAGCCGATGAACGCTTCGCCACCCGTTTCGGCGGCCGCGTGGCGCAGCGAATTGCCGCGAAAGTCGGATACCCTGCCGATCCGCTCCACGATACCTCCGCCCATGAGATAGAACTCGTGCAGCGCGGTCGGGTCGACAGAGTAGATGCTGACGCCCGCGGTGTTCGCCGCGTCGTACAGCGCCTGCTGGAGCCCGCGGATCTCTCCGTCCGGGCTGTAGGACGGGAACGACTCGATGGTCATGGCGCTCTGCTCGTCCAGCCGCCGATACGGTTTTTGCTGCAGCACCTCGGCATCTGCCATGTCGACTCCGGTCGATACCCACACCAAGGCCGTGCGCCCACCGCGGTGCGCGAGCGAGTCGACGAAGGCCCGCAGCAACCGATACGTATAGATAGTGCGCCGTCGCTCTTCCGCCCGGGCCAGTCGTGTGAAGGCACTGGACCTGTCACCGACGTCGAGCGCGCCTTCGTACAGCAGGTCTTCGTACAGCTGTTGCACTGCAGGCACGTTCGCCGCAGTGTCAGCGGCCCGCCGCAACGCATCGGCATCGGTTGTCAGCGACTGCAGCCGCCGCAGCTTTCCCGCCGCGTCGATCAGGTAGATGGCGTGCGGAAGGTCGAGCTTGCTCACCCGCCCGAGCACGTTCTTCAGGGCATCCTCGTAGCGGATCTTGTTCTGCAGAAAGAGGCCCGGAACGTCCAGGAGCATGACCACCGCCCCGAGGTCCGTGGACTCCGGCCTGATCCGGTCGCCGACGACCTCGCCGGTCGCCGGCGGCGCCCCTTCCAGGCTTCGCACGGTACGCGAGGGGAGGTCAACGAGCTGCACGTCGAGAATCTCCTGGCGCGCTCCGTCTTCGTAGAGTTGGAAATCCTCGACCCGTAGATCGTCGATGAACTGCCCGTCGTCGTCGGTGACGATCACGTCGACCCGGACCGTGGAAACGCTCGCCGCGAATCGCTGCGGTTGCTGGGCCCCGAGGAGAAGCCCTGAAAGGAGAAGAACCGCGGCCCCGCGCAGCCCTCTTTGCGAGCGTGTGAGCGTCATGTCGGCTTGATACCTAGATTATCTAATGCTTAGATGCTCTAAGTATGAAATCAAAACGCCGAACCAGTAGCAACCAGCTGCACGGGACCCTCGACATGCTGGTGCTGAAGATCCTCGCTTCCGGCGCGTTGCACGGCTACGCCATCGCCCTGCAGCTCGAGCGGCGCTCCAACGACGTTCTTCGTGTCGAGGAGGGCTCGTTGTATCCGTCGCTGTACCGGATGGAACGTCGCGGCTGGCTGCAATCCGCGTGGTCGCAAACCGAGACCGGCCGCAGGGCGCGCTTCTACGAGCTGACCGACGAAGGGCGGCGGCAGTTCGAGGCCGAGACCGCGAGCTGGGCGCGCTTGACCACCGCGGTCGAAAGCGTGCTGAGCAGTTGATGCGCTGGCCGCGGATCGTCCTGGCTCGAATTCGCGGCTTGATGCACCGCGACGCAGTGGCCGCCGAGATCCGCGAAGAGCTGCAGTTCCACATGAGCATGCGGATCGAGCAGTACGAGGACGAGGGACTCTCTCCCGACGCCGCGCGCCGCCGGGCCCGGCGGCGGGTGGGCAACATCGCCGTACACCAGGATCGCGGGTATGACATCCGCGGAGGAGGCGTCATGGAAACCGTCGTTCAGGACATTCGCTACAGCGTTCGACTCCTGCTTGAGCAGCGTGGCTACGCACTCGTCGCCGTGCTGACGCTGGCGATCGCCATCGGGGCGGTGACGGCGGTAATCAGCGTCATCGACGCCGCGATCCTTCGCCCCTTTCCCTACCCGGATCCCGAGCAGCTCGTGAACGTCAACGTCGCGGTGGCCATGGGCGACGGCCGGGAGCGAGGCATGAGTCCGTCGGTCGACGACGTGCGCGGCTGGCTCGCGTTCGATGACGTGATCTCCGCCGCCTCGGCGTCGCGAACGGCCGTCTTCGGCCGTATCGTCGACGGCGAGCAGCCGGAGCGCGTGCAGGTGACCGAGGCCACCGAGGGACTTCTGCGTACCTTCGGTGTGGCACCGCTGCACGGCCGCGACCTGCGCCGCGAGGACACGCTGCCCGGGGCGGAGCCGGTGGTGATTCTCGGTTACGGGTACTGGCAGAGCCGATTCGGCGGCGACCCGGACGTCGTCGGCAATACGATGCGGATCGATGAGGAGGCGGCGACGATCATCGGCGTGCTGCCGCCGCACTTCGGCGAGAACGAGCTGTTGCGCCCCTGGCGGGCCGAGACCAATCGACGCGGCAGCGGCGCCGACATCGTGGCGCGGCTGGCGCCGGGCGTCACGTTCGAGCAAGCCGCCGAACGCCTGCTGGCAAGGATGGACGAAACCCTCGCCGATTCCGCCGACCGGCCGGGCGGCGTCACCCTGACCTCTCTGGTGGAAAGCACCACCAGCCGCCGCCGGACCACCGTCAAGGTGCTGAGCGGGGCTGTCGGCCTGATCCTGCTGCTGGCCTGCGTCAACGTCGCCGGCCTGCAGCTCGCCCGCGGCGCCGTGCGACGCCGGGAGCTGGCGGTGCGCGCTTCGCTGGGTGCGGGTCGGGCACGCCTGATCCGTCAGCTCATGATCGAGAACGGCGTGTTGGCGGCCGCCGGGGCGCTGGTCGGCATCTTCGCCGCCTGGGCGACGCTGGGCACGCTGGTCGCCAACCTGCCGTTGTCGCTGCCGTCGAGCCGGCCGGTGAGCCTGAACCTCCTCGTCCTGGCGACGACGGCGCTGGTGACGATTGCGGCGACCATGCTGTTCGGCCTGTTTCCGGCGGTGCGGCTGTCGCGCCCGACCACGGCGCGATCGCTGGCGAACGCCGGCAGCACGCACGGCTCGTCGCTGTCCCGGCGGACGTCGCAGCTGCTGATCGCCGCGGAGGTCTGCGTGGCCGTGATTCTCGTGGTCGGCGCCGCCCTGATGCTGCGCAGCTTCTCCCGCATCATGGCGGTCGACGTCGGCATCGACCCGGCGTCGTTTCTCACGCTCGAGGCCACGCCGGTGACGTCGGACCCGGTGGTGCACACGGAGTACTATCCGGCGCTGCTGCGCGAGCTGCGCCTCCTGCCGGGGGTGGAGGCGGCCGGGGCCGTCGATCACCTACCGATGAGCGACGCCTCGAGCGTCTCTTCCTTCGAAGTGCAAGGCGAGCGTCACGGGCTCCAGGTGCGAACGATGCTCCCGGGCTACACGGACGCCCTCGGCGTCCCGCTGGTCGCCGGCCGCACGTTGACGGAAGCAGACGTACAACAGGGCGCGTACGTGGCCCTGGTCAACGAAGCCGCCGCCCGGGAGATGTTCCCCGATACATCGGCCATCGGCAGAACCTTCAACGGATTCACCCGCAACGAGCAGGGAGAACAGGTCACCGTGCCCTGGGAGATCGTCGGCATCATCGCTGACGTCCGCTACGCCGGCCCGCTGTACGCGCCGCGTCCCGAGGTGTTCTTCCCCTTCCGGTCGCTCGACTCGGAGAGCCACCTCGCGCTCGGCATGACCATGGTCGTGCGCCCCTCCGCCGACGCCGAGGGAATCGCGCGCAGCCTGCGCAACGTCGCCGAGGGGCTCGGCACCCGCGTCGTCGTGGAGCGCATCCGTACCGGCGAGGAGTTTCTCAGCGACCGCGTCGTCACGCCCCGGCAGCGCACCGTGCTGCTCGGCCTGCTCGGCAGCATCGGCCTGATGCTCGCCCTCATCGGCGTGTTCGGCCTGACGGCATACGCCGTCGCCCGGCGAACTCGTGAAATCGGCGTGCGTATGACCTTCGGCGCCCGCCCCGGACAGGTCGTCCGCTCGATCGTCCGCGACGCCGCCGCGCCCGTAGTCACCGGCATCGCGTTCGGCCTCCTCGGCGGCTACTTCGCCACCCGGGTGATCGAGAGCTTCCTGTTCGAGACGGCACCCACCGAGCCGACGACGTTCGCCGCGGTCGCGATACTGCTGGGGCTCACCGGCTGCCTCGCGGCCTGGATCCCGGCTCGGCGCGCCGCAGGCGTCGATCCGATGAGCGCCCTCAGGATCGAATGAGCTCGCGGACACTCGCCGTGTTTCCGCCGACACTGGAACAACGCCCCCCCCGGCTTCGGCAGACCTAGGAGTGTGTCCGAGTAGTGGGCGGCGTGCCGTTACTCGGACACACTCCTAGCGTTCCTCGTCGCCCGGCAACACCAAACGGTACCGCTTGATCATAGGCACCCCCCAATCGTCGAACTCGACGCCAAGCACCCGATCGCCGACAACGCGAGTGTAGCCGGTGAAGGGCGCCATCAGCGGTGGGGTCTCGATTTCCCCCAAGAAGCGCCCCTCCGCGTCGAAAGCGTCCAGGACGTAGCCGTACGACCAGCAGTTATTCTGCGCCGCCGACCTGCCGCCGTCGTCTGCAGCCAGTGGATCCTCGACGCAGTCACCGCGGCGACGCGGCGCGGCAAAGCGCGTCACCCAAATCTGGCCGTCGGCGGCGAGGATGAAGTCCGCGAAGGCCGGATAGTGGTCGGGAATCTCGTCGCCGCTCCAGTTCCAGCCAGGCTCGGCGCTGCGCCCGCGCGCCACGGTGAGACGCCGTTGCCACTCGGCATGGTCGGGATCGACCGGTACCGGCTGCCAGTACTTGTGGATCTCCCGAACGACCTGGCCGTTGCGCTGGATCTCGAAGCGGTAGGCGTCCCCGACCCCGGCGACAAACGCCGCCGGCCCGAGAGGATCCCAAACGAACCGGGGCGCGAACGGGATCGTGAGTCCTCTCTCGCCCGCGCTGATCTCACGCTCGGGGACCTCTCGCTGCAGCAGGTGGACAATGTCCCCGGCACCGCCGTCGGGACCCCACGCACGAATACCGTATTGCGGTTCGAACGAGTTAGGCCAATCGGGCGAACGCTCGCGCGTGGGGAGCCACACGGTACCGTCCTCGGCGAACAACATGTCCCACGCACAGCAGGCCACGCCGGAAACGCTCCAGGTCTCCAGCGGTTCGCCGTTGCGGTCGTAGAGGAGGATCCGGTCTCCCCGTGAGTCGTAGACGAGAATCCGCCCATCCGGAGCCACCGCCACCATCGACGGATTCTGATACTCGCCGGGACCCTGCCCGATCGCACCAATCGTGTCGATGTAGCGGCCGTCATGATCGTAGCGACGGACGATGTCGGTCTGCTCGTCAGCAACGAGGATCTGCTCGTCGTCGCCGAACACCGACATGATGTAGGTAAAGAGATAGTCCTCGCCGCGCGAATCCGAGCCGATCGACAATTCCTCCACCAGGCGAGCCGTCCCGCCCCACACCGATCCCGATTCGTTGACGACGGTGGTGACGCCGCCGTCCGTCGTGATCGTGCCGATCCAGGGACCGTCGCTCCGAGGAGCGCCCTCCGGGGCACCACAAGCCACGGCGCCCAGCGCCATCAGGCACAACACGGCGGCACCGGCCCGGACCTTCACTCCGGCGTCCCGCGCGGTAAGACGAGCCGGTACCGTTTGACGCGGTAGGTACCGTTGTCGTCCTGCGCGACGGCCGCCACGGCCGACCCACGAATCGTCAGCGGATTCACGTACGGCATCAACTCTTCGGGCACCTCCACGTCTCCGAGGTACCGCCCCTCGGCGTCGAATACGTCGATGATCATGCTGTCGCGCCAACACGGATTCTCCCATGCTTCTGCACTGCTGACCTCGAGCGGGTCTCCGGCACAGCCCTCGAGTCGCTCGCTCGGCCCCGGGCGCTTCAGCCAGATCTCGCCGGTTTGGGTCGTCACGAGCCAGCTGTATGCGGGTTTGTGGTCCGGGATCTGCGAGCTGTCGAGCTCGTAGTCCGGATCGTTCATCTCCCGATCGAAGGCGAGCTTCCGGCGCCGCTCCCATTCCTTGTGCTCCGGCGGAATCGGGATCGGATCCCAATACCGCTCCACGACGATTCGCGCCCCGGCGGGAGACCTCACCTCGAACCGGTAGCGGTCGGAGGCACCGTAGACCAGCTTGCCGTCCGGTGCCGGGCTGGAGTAATGCGAGGCGCTGTACGGCGTCCTCACCTCGTATCCGTCGGGATTCTTGTGGGTCGACTCCTCGTAGTCGATGACCGGCGCCCATACGACGGCCTCCGAACCCGACGGGCCGACGATCTGAGCGCCAAGGTCGAAATCCCCGTTCTCGTCGGTCCGATCCACGGGCTTCCAAATGGTTCCGTCGGCAAGCGGAAACAGGCGGGCGGTGCAACAGCTCCCGGTTTCGAGGGGCCACGTGTCGATGACCTCTCCCGAGGGCCCGTACACGTTGATGCGGCGAAGCCGGATGTCCAGGACGAACACCCGCCCCGCCTCGTCCACGGCAACTGCCTCCGGCCACGTGTACTCGCCGGGTCCCTGCCCCTCCTTGCCGAAGGCACGAACGAACACGCCCTTGTTGTCGTAGGAGCGTACGGCGGGTACCTGCGAATCGACGACGTAGACGTGATCCTCGGTCAGATACAGTGCATCGACCGATCCGAACATATACTCGCTCGGCCCCGCATCGACGCCGATCGACAGCTCCTCCACCAAGGTCGCCGTCCCACCCCAGACCGACCCCGATTCGTTGATGACGGTCGTTACGTTGCCCTCGGTCGTGATCGTGCCGACCCAGGTGCCGCCGGCATCGGGAGCCTCGGCCACGAAGGAACACGCCGCGACGCTCAGCAGCAAGGAGAGACACGTTGCAACCAGCGGCGCCCACGTGATCGACGGTCGGTGTGCGGGCATGCCGGTCACACCTCCCCCGGAAGCACCAACCGATAACGCTTCACCATGATGGTGCCGGCCTCATCGGTGACCGCCATGATCAGGCGATCACCATCGATCCACGGAGTCGCGAGCTGGTTCAGCTCTCTCAGCTCCGCAGACACGTCGACGGCTCCCAGGAACCGCCCGTCCGATCCGAACACTTCGTACGTGGACGTCCGCTGCCAGCACGCTCCGCGACTCATGAGCTCCTCGAGGGTTACGCCGGACACGTCGGCGCAGTCCGGCGAGCGGCGCGTCGGCCCGGGGCGGCGAACCCAGACCTCGCCGCTCGGCGCCGAAACGAAGTCCATGAACGCGGGCATGTGCTCGGGGAGCTCGGCGCCATCCCAGCCGGGCGGGGCCCTGTTGACGGCTACCTGAAAGCGGCGGTGATAGTCGGCTTCTTCGGCCGAGATCGGGACCTTGTCCCACCATTTTTCGACGCGGGTCGTGCTGCCGTCCGCGTGATGGATCTCGAATCGATAGCGATCGGACGCCCCGACGATCAACGCCCCATCGGGCGCCACGCTCCAGGCGAAATGGGGAGAGTACGGCAACGGGTGCGGGCGACCGTCCTCCCCCACCACCGTCGCCCGGTCGAATTCGAGGTCCGGAACCTCCCGCACCGCTCCGGTCGGACCGTCCGGGCCGTAGGCACGGAGCGTATAGCGCGCACCGTACACGCTGCCCCGCGGGTCCCAGTCGATGTGCGCAACCCACACCGTGCCACTCGGATCGATCCGCCAGGGCACCGGGCAGCAGAACAGGCCTGTACCCAATGGGTAGACGCCCGGGCGGGGCTCGCCTTCCGACGCATAGGCGTTGATGCGGTGGGCCCGGTCGTCGAGTACCAGAACGCTGCCGTCGGATGTCGTGCCCACCGTGCTCGGGCGCGTGTATTCGCCCGGGCCTTGCCCAGCTGAACCGTAGTCGCGTCGGTGGCGGCCCTCGTGATCGTAGACCCGAACGGCCGGGGCTTGCCGATCGACGACGAAGATCGAATCGGCGTCGGCGTACAGGCTGATGATCTCGCCAAACATGTACTCGTCAGCCCCCGCCTCGACGCCGATGCTCAACTCCTCCACGAGCCTCGCCGCCCCGCCCCACACGGATCCGGATTCGTTGACGACCGTGGTGACGCTACCGTCGGTCGTGATTGTGCCGACCCAGCTGCCGTCGTCCAGGGAAGAATCGGCGGCGGCGCAGGCGATCAGGGAGAGGCTCGCGACGACGGCGGCGACGACCGTGCCTGCGCTCAAACGAGAGGTGTCGAACGCTTTCAAAACGGCTCCGCCAACTTGTAGCGAACGATCTCCCGAGTGCCGATCGGCGGCGGCAGTCAGGGGGGCGCCGGGCCGGATGTTCATGCCAAGGAGGCTAATTCGGTTCGTCCGCCCGTTCAATGGCCCGCAGGCAACACCAACCGATACCGCTTCACAAAGACCGTGCCGGCCTCGTCCTGCTCGATGTTCAACACCGTGTCGCTGCCGACGAACGGCGTTCGCAGCCACATGTTCAATCCCGTTACCTCGCCGAGATACCGACCGTCGCGATCGAACGCATCGATGGTCAAGCTCGGGAAACTACAATCTTGCCAGAGGGTGAAATCGGATTCCGCCGCCGCCGCCTCGGGGGTCATCTCGCAGTCCGACGGCGCGTCGGGACCATGGCGAAAGAGCCAGACCCCACCCGTCGTCGTCGGCGCGAATGACACATAGGCCGGCTTGTGGGCAGGGATGTTGTCACCATCCCAGTCCAGCTCGTATCTGTCGCCGAGCTCCTCGGCCAGGCGCCGGTACCCGGCGAACGTGTACCGACGGTGCCAGTCGAGCTCCTCAGGCGTGACCAGGACCGGATCCCAGAAGCGGCGGACCACGGTCGTAGCACCGTCGGGTGAGATCAAGCGGTACTCGTAACGATCGTTGGCGCCCGTGATGAGCGTCCCTTCGGAGCTCAACGACCAGCTCTGATAGGCCGCGAAGGGCACACCCGAGACTTCCCTTTCCCCCATCCGCATCACCCGCCGATCGAACTCGATTTCCGGGAAGAGCCGGATGTCGCCCACGGGGCCCTCCGTGGTGTGACGAAGGACGCCGCGCTGGGGAGAAGCTGAATCGGGATGCCGTTCGGTGACCTCGACCCACGCGCTCCCGTCCGAACCGATCGCCAGCGGGATGAGGCAACATGTCGCCCTGCCGGCCCAAGGCATTTCGTCGACCAGGACACCGTCGGGCCCATAGACGCTGATCCGCTGGTTGCCCGGGTTGGTGACGTACACGCGCCGATCCGGACCGACGACGACAAAGCTGGGGCCCCTCAGCTCCCCCGGCCCTTGTCCGTCCCGACCGAAGCTCCTCAGGTACGTCCCGTCGAAATCGTAGACGCGTACGGTGCCGAGGTTCCGTTCGACGATGTAGATCTCGTCTTCGGTGGCGTAGAGGCTTTCGGGGGCGGCGAGCATGTGTTCGTCCGGTCCGGCGTCGACGCCGATCGACGCCTCCTCGACCAACGTCGCCGAACCGCCCCAGACCGATCCCGACTCGTTCACCACCGTCGTGACGTTGCCCTCGGTGGTGATCGTCCCGACCCAGGCACCCCCCGTGTCGGGGTCCTCGGCCCCGAGCGAACACGCGGCAACGCACAGGAGCATAGCGAGTGCGCAGCCGGCGACGAGTCGTGTCCACGCGATCGGCGAGGCGGAGATAGCCGCAAACATGGGCGTTCTCATCGCGCCGCGTCCCTTCCTCCGTCAGTCGGCGTCGCTGAGCTCCTCCGCGGCGCAGACGATGAACTCCCGGAGCGATTCCAACCGGTCGAGCGCCTCGACAACCAAGCTGTCGTCGAGAGCAACGTATTCGTGAATCAGGACACTCCGAAACGCGGTAGCCGTCACGACCCGAGCGCCGCCAGCTTGATGCGCCGAGTGCGCCGCAGGAATGGAATCAGATCGATATAGCGCAGCTTGCTCAGCAGGCGAAAGCCACGATCCGCCTCTTCATCGACGCAGTACACGCGAACGCCGTCCTCCGTCGCCCGCTCGGCTGCCGAACAGATAGGCGGACACGACGTCAAGACCGCTGTCGCAGAAGTAAGCCGCCAGTTTCGATTCGAGCGTCGTCATGCGGCCGATGGTACACCGCAGCAGCTACTCTTCCCCCGGCGGTACCAACCGATACCGCTTCACCATGATCGTGCCGGCGGCGTCCTCGACATAGCCAATGACCGTGTCCCCATCCACGAACCTGGGGAACGGTCGCGGCTCCGGCAGCTCGACCTCGCCCAGGTAGCGGCCGTCCGCACCGAAGACGTCGAACGCCAGCAGCGGAACGAAGCACCGCGTGATCGAGGACGCGCCCGCCAGATCCTCGATCGGGTTCTCCATACAGACCTCGCGACGCGTGTTGCCGACGACGCGGCTGACCCAGATCTCGCCCGTGACGGCAGGCGTCAACCAGTCGAAGGCGGGGTGGACATACGGGATTTCGGCGCCGTCCCAGTCGAAGCCGTCGCCGCCCCGTCGGATCATGGCCACTGTCAGGCGCCGGTGCCATTCCCGTTCCTCCGCCTCGATGCGCACGGGCGGGGTCACGCGCTCGACAATCGTCTTTGCGCCGTCGGTGTGCAGGATCTCGAACCGGTAACGATCCGTCGCCCCGGCGACCAGCCCTCCGGCGGGCGTCGTCGCCCAGCGCACGCTCGGGCTGAAGGGAGTCGGGCTCTGCCTGCCGTCAATCTCGTGGGTCGTTTCCGGGAAGTCGATCTCCGGCACCAGCATCGGTTGACCGGTGCGCTCTCCCGTCTCGTGGCTGAAAAGCTGGGCGCCGTAGCGTCGCTCCCCGGTTTCGGGGTCGCGCTCGACGATCGGCAGCCACAGCAGGTCGGGCGGCCGCGGGTGGATGCTCCAGGCGCAACAACCGAAGCCGGAGAAATCCCATGAACGCTCGAACGCTCCCTCCAAAGTGTAGGAGCTCAGGCGGCGACCGCGGCTGTCGTAGACGTAGGTCTTGCCCGCGGCGTCCATCGTCAGCGTGCTGGCGCCGGAGTATTCGCCCGGCCCTTGACCAGCGCCGCCGACGTTGAACAGGAACCGGCCAGCGCGGTCGTACATCCGAACGATGTTCGTGGTCGCGTCGAGGACTGCGAGGCGCTCGTCGTTCGCGTACACCGAGGCGACGAGGCCGAGCATGTACTCTTCCGGGCCGTTGTCGACGCCGATCGATGCCTCCTCGACCAGGGTCGCCGGCCCGCCCCAGACGGACCCCGACTCGTTGACGACTGTCGTGACGTCGCCCTCGGCGGTAATGGTACCCACCCAAGCGCCGTCCGCCCCTGGGGAATCGGATTCGGCGCAGGCGGCCGCCGCCAGCACCAGCAAGATCGCACCAGACACGGTCCGAAGGCTCATGAATCGTCGATCTGCACGCGATACCGCCGCACGTGCGGGTAGGGCTCGAACACCCGCGTGTACAGCTTTCCGTCGGGCCCCGTGAGCTCCGGCCAGCCGATCTCCTCGTACATACCTTCGAGCGGCAACGAGCCGAGCACACGGCCCTCGGCGTCGACGAGATCGAGGGCGGATTCGAACGAACGAATGTCGTCCGCATCGTTGCGGCTGGCGAGGTACCGATCCCACCCGCGTTTGAGCTCCTCGACGTCGGTCACACCGACCAGCCAGTAGCGCGGGACCACCCCGTGGCCGTTCCCCAGCCACATCGGCGGGGCGAACGAGCCGAGGCCGAAGCCGGTTCCCCGGTAGACGAAGTACGGGATCAGCTCCGGGTGTTCTCGCGTCACGACGCGCAGCAGCGTGCCGTCGAGAGCGTACTCGCGCAGCTCGTAGCGCAGCTTGTTGCCGATCCAGATGGTGCCGTCATCGACGCATACCGGGGCGTCTGCCCAAGGGGCGGGCTCGTCCGTGTCGGCCACCCGGCCGCCGAGGGCGAAGAACTCCGCCGTACGGCGCCATCCGTCGCTGACGTCGAACACGTGAATGACGTGCCCATCGCCCTCCGTTCGGCTGGAGGAGCGAAGAACGACGGTGTCCGGGGCCGGCACGCCGGCAACCCACCCATGCGAGATCCCGAATGATGACAGCTTCTGGGTGTCGAGGTACTCGCCGCTCGTGCTCCACGCCTCGATCTGGCCGGCACTCTGGTTGTCCACATACAGCGTGCCGTCACCGTCCCAGGTGACGAAGTTGGGGCCGTCGAACTCGCCCGGCCCCTGCCCCGACCGGCCCGCGCGCCACATCACCGCACCGTCGGGCGAAAACGCCACGAGCTGGTCGCTGCTCCGGTCGACGACGTAGACGTTGCCCTCGTCATCCACGGCGATCCCCGTCACGAAAGCCAACAGCTCCTCGTCCGGCTCCTCTTCGGCGCCGAACGTTTGTTCCAGCTCGAGCGAGATTCGCAGCCCGCCCGGAGCCTGGCCGGACTCCTCGGCCGGATTGTTCACCCAGACGACGCCGTCGACCTCCTCGATCGTCCCTTGCCAGTCGTCGGGCGGAGCGCAGGCGAACGCGACCATGAGCGTGGGAACGAGCACGAAGACGAGGCGCGGAACCGGGGCCTTCATTCCCCGGCCTCCCCGGGCAACACCAGGCGATACCGCTTCACCATGATCGTGCCGGCTTCGTCTTCGACCCGCCTGATCACGGTGTCGCCCCGTATGAAGTTGCTCTGGAATCCACGGTAGCGCGGGAAATCGGCCTCCCCCAGGAACCGCCCGTCCGCGCCGAAGACCTCGATGAAGGTCGTGTTCCTCCAGCACGGCGTAACGCTCGCCCCTGCCACCGGGTTCTCGTCGCAATCCGCCACGCGGACGCTCGGGCCACTGCGCTCGACCCAGATACGGCCATCAGCATCCGCGTACAGGCCGTCGAAGTACGGCTTCTCGTCGCGGACACCGGGACCGGCCCACCTCCAGGACGGATCCTCGCCTTTCCAGTAGGCGGTCTCCGCCCGCTCACGCCAGGCAACCTCGTCGGCGCTAACGGGCACCGGCGGCACCTGCCGCACGATTCGGCGGACCCGGCCGTCAAAGTACCGGACCTCGATCGCGTATTCGATGCCGAGGCCCGAGACCATCGCCCCGACCGGCGACAGGATGCTCACCGGGCGAGGCCAATACGGGACGGGCCCCGACGAGCCGCCCGATCTCAAGCGCGGTTCCTCGTAGGCAAACTCCCGCGGCATGACGGGCTCGCCGAATGCACCTTCCGCGCCATGAGCACGGTATCCGATAACGCGACGCTGCCCCGGCACACGGAACGGCACGGGCACGTACGGCGTGCCGTCGGGCGCGAGGACCGTTTCGCCGAGTGTCGCTCTTGCATCCTTCGGCCACGTCTCCAAGAGCTCTCCGTCACGATCGAAAACACTGAACCTCGTGTTGCCCTCGTCGCGAACGAGGATCCTTCCGTCGGGCGCAATCGTCACGCTGGCGGGAAGGCCGAACTCGCCGGGCCCCTGGCCCCGGCCTCCGATGTCTTGAACGTGTGTCCCGTCGAAATCGTAGACGCGAAGGATGGGCGGGCGGCGCTCGAGCACATAGATCCGATTGTCGGTCGCGGCAACCGACACAACGCTGGCCAGCATGTATTCCGGGGGCCCGGCGTCCACTCCAATCGACGCTTCCTCGACCAAAGTGGCTGTTCCGCCCCAGACCGATCCGCTCTCGTTGACGACCGTGGTGACGCTGCCCTCGGTCGTGATCGTGCCGACCCAGGCCTCCGTGTCCGCGCCCTCCGGGCCGGCCGCCGTGCAACCGATCAGCGAGCCGGCGATCACCGCGAGTACGAGCCTTTTCATCGCGCCCTCTCCTCCCCTGGCGGCACCAGCCGATAGCGCTTCACCATGATCGTGCCGGCCTCGTTTTCCGCCGCGGTCACCAGCAGGTCGCCGCGGATCGCGGGGCGGGGCTCCTCCGGGTCGATGAACGACGCGCCCGGCGGCACGGCGACGGCTCCCAGGTACCTTCCATCCGTGTCGAAGACGTCCAGCGACCAGACATCCCGCCAGCACGGGCTGTCGTTGAACTCCGCCGGGCTGGTAGCGGACTCGTTGCACCCGTCGATGCGCTCCGCTCCGACCTGGCGGAGCGCCCAGGTGCGTCCTTCAACGCCGGCGAAAAGGCGAACGAAGGCCGGCTTGTGGAAAGGCATCGCGGTGTCGAGATCTTCGCCCCGAAGCTCGGCGGCGCGGCGCAGGAACCCGCGCGATCGTCGCAGGTACCAATCGCGCTCGCCCGGCTCCAAGGGCGTCGGCTCCCAGTAGCGCGAGACTCGCTCGATCGAACCGTCGACGCCGTGGCGCTCGAACTCGTAGCGGTCCGCCCGGCCCACGACGATCTCGCCGCGCCGGCCGATCGTCCAGACGAGCTCCGGGACGAACGGCGGTGGGAACCCGGAGATCGACTCGAACCCGCGTCCACGGAAGACGGCCGTGATCCGCACCGGCTCATGGCCCAGCTCGGGAAGCGGCCGGACGCCCCGCTCGGCCCCTCCGCCCCGCGCGGCCCCTCCGCCATGCTCGGCGATTTCGACACTCGCTCGCCAAGGCCCTTCCACGTCGCGTTCCGCGGTCCGGGGAATGAAGAGCTCGCCCCCGGGGCTGACGCTGATCTCGGGCGCTTGCGGGCCGGGCCTGTAGGCGAAGTGGGTCGCAAGGGTATCCACCGGATCGCCGGCAGAAGAGAACACCTCCGTTTCGCCACCGTCGTGGACGTAGACGCGACCCTCGCCGTCGACACCGAGAAACACGGGGCTTTCGAACTCGCCCGGCCCCTGCCCTTGCCGACCGATGTCGAGCAGATGGGTGCCGGAGGCGTCGAACACGCGAACGACGGGCACCTGGCTGTCGAGCACGTAGATGCGATCGTCGCCGACCTCCCGCGATTGGACCGCCAGCGATTGCACCTCGCCGAACATATACGGATCGTCGCCGACATCCACGCCGATCGAGACTTCCTCGACGAGGCGCGCCGCCTCGCCCCACACCGATCCGGACTCGTTGACTACCGTCGTGACGTTGCCTTCGGTCGTGGTCGTGCCGACCCACGTTCCGTCGCCTCCGTCGGTGCGACCGGCATCCGCGCAGCCGTGCAGGGAAACAACGGCGAGAAGGACCACCAAAGCGCGCGCGCGTCGAGCCATGAGGACACGATAATCCGGACCCGATCACTGGCTCAACGGTCAGTCCGGTGTTCCGGACAGGCTCACCCGCCAGAGATCCAGCGCCACGCCGCCGTCTTCGAGGTTCCGGTGGCTGTACAGCAGGCCCCGGACCCAGCGGAAAAGCATCTCGTCACGCCGAAGCTGCGCCACCAGCTCTCCCGTCTGAGGGTCCAGGACCTCGATGACGGTGTCCATGTGGTCGGCAAGCGCGGGATCGACGACGATGTCCGCTGACGGCGAACCATCCTCGGGAGTGGGAACCAGGGCGACGACCCAAAGGAATCCCTCCCGCAGGGCGACGTCCCACACGTTGGCGTCGGGTACCCACCACTCCGGCTCGCGACGCAGGGTGCGAAGCCGCTCCCCCGTATCGGACCATTCCTCGAGCACGTACTCGGAATGGCGCGCAGACCAGATCCGACCGTCCCTCCAGGTCACCGAACGAAACAGCGCGCGGCCGTCGTCAGGATCGAAGCTGCCGTCGGCCTCCCCGAAGGAAAACACTACTTCGTCGGTGGCATCGTCAACTCGATGGAGCGGCTTGCCCACGCCGTCGGTTGACCGGCGACGAAAGTTGCGAATGCTTCGCCCCCCGTCGCTGAAAGCGGCCCAGTAGGCAAGCGGGAGCTCGTCGGAGCGCATGACCTCCCGATGCTCGCCGTCGAAGGTGGTGTGTCGGCGGGGAAACTGGAAAACGTGCAAGCGGTCGACCTCGTCGACGAAGATGGTCGCGACGGGAAGCAACTCTCCCGGTCCTTGGCCGGCGACCCCCAACGTCTCGATCAGCGATCCCGTTTCGTCGACAACAGCGACCTGACCGGGGACACATGTCGGGCCCACGTAGAAGCGATCCAAGGTTCGGGTCGCGGCGAGCATGGTGTCGGTCGTGCAGACGATCTGCTCTTCGCCTGGGCGTTCGCCGACGGACCAAAGCGGCTCGAGATCGATACTCGTCGCGTCACCGGCTGACGGGCCCGCGGAGATCGGGGCCGGCGACGAGCAACCCACAATCAGCGCTGCGGCGGCGAACAACGGCGCGGCGTGGAGGCGCGTACGCAAACCGCTAGTACTCCAGGTCGGGCACGGCGGGGATGATCCGATACACCACCGGATACTCCTCACCGGCCCCCGGGTCGTCCCACATCGTCAGCAACTTGCCGTGGCTCGGCTGCGGCCAACCCGGTGGGGTCGTTTTTCCCAAGTACTCGCCTTCGGCGCTGAAAACGACGACCTGGGCGTCGCCCATGTCACCCACGAAGATGCGGCCGTCGGCCGATGAGGTCATCCATTGCGGCGAGTACATGAACGACTCTTCGACGTCCGGATCGGGGCGAAGGTCGGCGACGCGCTCGTACTCGAAGATTTCGCCCTCGTACTTCGGCCCGCCGGTCGTCAGGGCGATCTCGACGCCATCCTCGACACTGACGGTGAAACCGTGCGTCGTTGGCGGAGGCCCGGCCAGCTCGCAACCCGCCGGCACAACAGTGGCCGCCACGAGTGCGACGCCCGCAGCAACGCGTTCGCGAAGGCTCATGGGCCGGATGCTACGACAGGGCTCTCGGGCGGCTCAAGGAGTCGCGGTCGGCGGGCGCTTGCGCTTCGGGCGCCTTGCCTGAGGCCGGGCTCACGATCGCTCCCTCCGGCACGTCTACCGTACGGAGAAACTCTCCGTCTGCACCAAAAACATCGAACGCAAGTTGATCGATCAGTCAGGCGATCGAGTCATCCCCAAGTTTCCGCGCAAAAAACAATCAAAAAAATTGCCCGACCACTCCATGAAAATGAAGAGGAAATGTTCCTAAACAATGTTATCTAAAAGATATTCATGAAACCGATTTCATAATTCCGACAACTGCCGGAGGGCCCCTGGGCGCCGGTTCCTTTCTTACTGCATTATGGGCGCCGAAAGTCGTCGGTCCAGCCCCATCGGCGGGTCCTTTCCGGTGCGGCGATATCCCCGAAATCGGCGACACAGCACGGAGGGAGGGAAGCATGATGCTTTCCAAACACTGGCGAGGCGCGGTGACGATAGTCCTTGCCGTAGCAGTGACACTGGCGTTCGCGTTCCCCGCGTTCGCACAGCGCGATGTCGGCCAGATGCGCGTCGTCGTGCTCGATCCGGACGGCGCTCCGCTGCCGGGCGTCCAGGTTGTGGTCGCCGGCCCGGTCGGTCGACAGACGCAATACACCGGGATCGACGGCACGGCGCGCTTCCCGGGTTTGTACCCGGGAACGGGGTACACGGCCACGTTCACGCTCGACGGGTTTGCCACCGTCATCCGCGAGGGGCTTGAGATCACCGCTCAGCGCACCACGCAGTTCAACATCACCATGGAGCTGTCGACGGTCGAGGAGACCATCACGGTGACGGGCGAAAGCCCGTTGGTGGACGTCAAGAGCACCAACATCGCGGGCCTGATCACCTCGGATTTGCTTGACAAGACGCCCACGGCGTCGGGCATCTGGGCCGGGGTTCTGGACCACGTCCCGGGCGTCGTGTCGAGCTTCGACGTCGGCGGCGGTGATTCCGGCCAGCAGACAGGAGCCACGGCCTGGGGTTCGGAAGGTCGCAACAACTCCTACAACATCAACGGCGGCAACATCTCAGACATGGCGGCGGTCGGGGCGTCATCGACCTACTACTCGACCAGCTCCTTCGAAGAAGTGTCGGTGTCGCTTGCGGGTCAGGACATCGAGACCAAGACGCCGGGCGTCAACATCAACATGGTGGTCAAGTCGGGCAGCAACGACTGGCACGCCGGCGTGAAGTACTTCTGGGAGGGCGAGAGCCTGGTTTCGAGCAACGTCGATGCGGACCTCGAAGCCGAGGGGATTACCGAGGGCACGCCGAACGAGCTGCTGTCGGACCTCGACATCCAGGCCGGCGGCCCGATCTGGCGCGACCGGGCTTGGTTCTTCGTCGATTTCTGGGACTTCGAGATCAGAAAGGTCGTGCTGGGCCTCGAGGAGCGCGACACGACCCAGCTGCGCGACTGGACCATCAACATGAACGGCCAGCTCGACGACAACAACAAGGTCTCGGGCCGCTACCTCGACACGTACAAGTTCCGCAACAACCGCGGTGCGAGCCGGTCGCGGCCGTACCTGGGACGTGTGCAGGACTCGATCAGCGACACCGTGCAGCTACAGTGGCAGTCGGTGATCAGCCAGAACGTGTTCTCGGACGTGCGCTTTTCCAAGAACCTCATCGGGTTCCCGCTGGTGCGCCGCTGGTCGCCCGGCACGGTGACCGTGCCGGAGGCGATTCAGTCAGACGTGCCTGCAACCTGGGACTACGGCGAGGGCAACTACGTGGAACGCCCGTCGCTGCCGGCGTCGGAGTTCTACGACGAGCGCCGCAACAACAACCTCAGCGCCACGGCCTCCTGGTACATCACCGGCGAGAGCATCTCGCACGACGTGAAGTTCGGCGGCGGGCAACAGTGGGTGAGCTACTTCTCGCCGTCCAACGTGCCGAAGGGCCACACGCCGTACGTCGACTCGCGCATCGACCCGGCGGGCAATCCCAACTGGGCCCTGGGCGTGCCGGTGGAGGTGCGGCTGTACAACAGGCCGATCGCCGCCGAGGACGGTGGCTCGATGGACTGCTTCGTGCTGGCGAGCTGCTGGAAGGACGGCGGCGACTTCGGCTTCACCATGCGGGGACGAGCTCTCGACCTGTACCTGCAAGACACCGTCACGATCAACAACCGGATCACGGTCTCGGCGGGCGTGCGGCTGGACCGGGCCTTCAACTGGAACCCGGAGCAGGGCCGCCTCGACTCGCCGTGGTGCGGCGCGCCGCTGAACAGCCCCGAGCAGTTCTGCGGCGGCACCTTCCCCGAGCAGGAGCGCGCCTTCCTGTGGAAGAACGTCACGCCGCGCATCGGCATCATCTACGACGTGACGGGCGACGGGACGTGGGCCGTGAAGTTCAACTACGCCCGCTACGCCGAGAACCTCGGCATCAGCTACGGGGGCGCCACCAACGTCAATGGCCAGGGTCGCGAGGATTGGGACTGGTCCGATACAAACGGCGACGGCCTGTTCCAAATCGGGGAGCAGACCGTGTTCAGAGACGCCAGCTTCCCGAGCGAAGGCACAGCCGTCGATCCCGGGTTGAGGTCGCCGTTGGTCGACGAGTTCACCTTCGGGGTCGAGCACGAGGTGTTCGACAACATCCTGCTGTCGGCCACGGGTATTCTTCGTGGGCGCAAGGACGATGTCGGCAACGTCAGCCTCGGCCGTCCGTTCGGTCCGATGTTCGACAACCCGCGTTGCCAGGCCGAGTGCACGCCGACGCTGCCGTTCGGCCAGGATCCGTACGTACCGCTTCAGACGGTGGATCCCGGCGACGACGGCATCATCGGTACCAGCGACGACGGCGGCCCGGTGACGATCTGGGCGCAAGACCCGGGTCGCGGGCCGGGGAATTTCTTCACCACCAACCCGAACACCTTCGGTTTCGAGGACAACACCTTCTACAAGGGCGTGTCCTTGGTGGTGTCGAAGCGCTGGGCGGACAACTGGCAGATGCTGGCTTCGTGGGACATCGGCAGGAGCGAAAGCCAGGGCTCGAGCACCTGGGCCCCGGGCCTGTACAACGCCCGTCGCATGCTGTCCGGCAATGACCGCCTTCACATCATCAAGCTGACGGGGAACTACCTGTTCGCCGAGCCCATCGGTGTGAATCTCGGAGTGTTCGTGCGCGCCCAGAGCGGTGAGCCGATGTTCGGCGACTACAACTACCCCGCCAGCCTGGTGACGGCACTGGGGCCCTGGAATTCCGGGCAGAGCAGCAACACGATCACCATCATGGGTCGTGGGGAGTCCGACGCCCACCAGTGCCCGGGCTGCGTGCGCCCGGCGCGAGAGGACTTCACGACCATCGTGGACCTGCGAGCCGAAAAGCAGGTGACGATCGGGCGCTACGGCGTGGTGCACTTCTACTTCGACGTGTTCAACCTGTTCAACGCCAACACGATCACCGAGCTGAACGAGAGGTTCGGCCCGAACTGGCTCAGGATCGACGACATCCTGCCACCGCGCGTGATCCGCATCGGCGGCGCCTGGGACTTCTAGTAGAGGTTCCGGTCGGCGACCGTTAGCCGTACACCGTGCGGCATGAGTTGAGTCGAAAGGGGAGGCGCCACGGCGCCTCCCCTTTTCTGAGGTGCGCCGCGTCCCGTCGTCTCGTATGAGCGCGGCCGGAGGAGTCCCTCTACTAGATACAAATCATGAGCGTTCGGTTTTTTCGGGGGATTACAACGGCCGGCGCCTCGATTCGAGCCTCCACGCCAGCTAACCCGTTTCGACGCAACCACTTACGCAGCTTAGAAAAAATCGAAAATAATTGCCACGAACCCCTCGCTGGCGTGCGATTCGCGGACGAAAAGCCGGTGTCGGCCGGCAAGAACCGGTACAACGCCGCCGACAACAATGATATGTTTTCATATATCAAGAATAACTTTCGATATATTACAATTGATCAGATATGTCCGATCACTCGATCCAGTACATCTCCGGCGCGTTAAGGGCGTCGCGCGAGCAGCAGGGGCTCAGCCAGCGCGAACTGAGCGCCAGATCCGGTGTACCGCAAAGCCACATCTCGAGGATCGAGAGCGGTTCCGTCGATCTGAGGACCTCGAGCCTGGTCGCCCTTGCGCGTGCCCTCGGACTCGAGCTCATGCTCATCCCGCGCAAGGCGGTTCCGGCGGCTCAATCCATAGTGCGGACCGACACGCACGATGCCCCCGTGCGCCCGGCGTATGGCCTCGACGAGGACGCTCATGACTGATGTTCTCGTCCTCGATGTTCTTCTTCGCGACGAACCGATCGGTACGCTCACGCGAGTCTCGGGCGATCGCATCCTCTTCGCTTTCAACGAGGCTTTCATTCAGGACGCCGAGCGTCCGATTCTCTCCTTGGGCTTCAAGGACTCATGGGGCGAGTTGATCACCGACTTCCGGCCCACCCGCACGCGGGCGCTGCCGTTCTTTTCGAACCTTCTGCCGGAAGGGCACATGCGCAGCTACCTGGCGGAGCGGGCCGGCGTCAATCCGGATCGCGAGTTCTTTCTGCTATGGGCGCTCGGCGCCGACCTTCCGGGGGCGGTCGCGATCCGGCCTGTCGGTGGCGAGGGGCCACCGCCACGGGACCGCGAAGATGCGGACGACGAGGCAACAGACGGCCGACGCGCCCGGACCGCCCTGCGCTTTTCCCTCGCCGGCATCCAGTTGAAGTTCTCGGCGGTCAACGAGGCTCGCGGAGGGTTGACGATCCCGGCGGAAGGCGTCGGGGGCCGGTGGATCGTGAAGCTACCGTCCCGACGATTTGCCGGAGTTCCGGAGAACGAGTTCTCGATGATGACACTCGCCCGCCTGGTCGGGATCGATGTCCCGGAAGTACGCCTCGTCGACACCGGTACGATCGGGAACCTGCCGCGTGACATCGGAGGTCTCGACGGCTCGGCTCTGGCCATCGAGAGATTCGACCGAACGCTCGACGGTGAGCCGGTTCACTTCGAGGATTTCGCGCAGATCTTCCGTGTCTACCCTGAAGACAAGTACCGCAAGGCCAGCGCCCGGAACGTCGCCGCGGTCATCGCCGCAGAGGGCGACGACGCCGATATCGCCGAGTTCATCAGGCGCCTGACCTTCAATACGCTGATCGGCAATGGCGACATGCACCTGAAAAACTGGGCGATCATCTATCCGGACGGCCACAAAGCGACGCTCGCCCCGGCCTACGATTTCGTCTCGACGATTCCGTACATCGCCGACGACACCGCGGCCCTGAAGTTCAGCCGGACGAAGCGCTTCGACGGTTTCTCCGAGGACGAGCTGTCGCATCTTGCCGCGAAGGCCCGGCTCCCGGAGAAGCTGGTGCTCGATACGGCGCGGGAGACCGTATCGCTGTTTCACCAGCACTGGGACGTGGAGAAGGCAAGCCTCCCTCTCGCGGTCGATACCGTTCGAGCCATTGAAGGTCACCTGAAGACGGTGCCCGTTTCGCGGTTCTGATCTCGTTCCACCGCCCGGACTTCGATGCCAACCCCGGTCAATACTCGCTCGGATAGAGCAGGCGCACCCACAAATCGCGCCGCTCGGCGCGGGTGGGATCGAAGCCTATGGAACCGCCACGCACGGACAGCCCCGCGAGCGTCGACGGATCGAGGTCGACCCTCAGGACGACACCGTCGTCATCGACGTACACGGCGCCGAGGCCGCGGAAGCCCTCGAACCGCCACGCGTCTTCCGTGCGGTCGCCGACCTGCACGCTTACCCGGTCGATGTATCTCAGATTGTCGATCTCCGAGTTCGTCCGTGGGTGGATGGCCGTTTGATGGTCGAGCTGGCTACCACCCGCGATGGCCAATCCGCCGGCACTCTGAGAAAGCTGCGTGCCGCCACTGAAGCCCGGCATACCGAAAGGGCCGGCCGGCGTGAGCATCACGTACTCGTGCTCACCGGTGCCCTCCTCCCACAGAGCCGGAAGCATCAGGCTGATCAAGCCGGGATTGCCGAACAGCTGCTCGCGACATTGCGAGTTGTCGGAAAAGCGAAGGCCGGGCTGGGCGATCGGCTGGGATCCCGTGGAACCCGGCGTGCGCTGAGGTGGCGTCACCTGCGCCGCCTGCATCGGATTGGCGGGCAGCGGGAGGGAGCAATTCACCCGCGTGGGAACCATGGCGTACAGACCGGTCGGCACCGAAAGATCCACATCGTCATTGCCGGCCACGGCCACGACGTGCTCGAGGTCGTTACCGTCGATGGCGACGTGCTTCAGGAACCGACCGTCTTCGAACCGGTAGCGGATCGTGTAGGCCTCCTCTTTCCAACCGGCCAGGATTCGCTTCGTCTCGAAGCGGAGCTCGCGGGGGAATCCGTGGGTGTTGACCCGCAGCTCACCCTTGCTCTCGACCTGCACAAGCGTGCCGATCGGCACCTCGCTACGGGTGCCCGCCATTCGCCACAGATGCGTCAGCTCGAAAACCGCGTCCGGCGGATCACTGCCGAGTGTCTCGACCAGGCGGATCGACCACGTGGCCACCTCTCCCTGGTAGAGCTCCTGCGGCGGCCCGAGAGCGTAGCGACGCTCCTCGCCGACCTCGAATCCGAGATAGGCGGGGCGTTCCTGAGCACCACCGCTCTCGATGGCAACCGGGTCGGCGCCCCACGGAACGTTCGGCGTCGAGCTCGCCGCCGACACCGTCACCAGGCCGGCAATGACGCCAACCGCTGTACCCATGGCCAGGGTTTTCATGCGGGCCCCCGCGCCCGGAGAATACCTGGGGGATTCCACTCGCTCGCAACGACCCTATCAACATCCCACACCGGCGCCCCCGGCTCCAGGCGATCATTCATACTCGACAGGCCCGCGGCGGGAATCAGGCGAGGAACCAGACGTCGACAAACGAATGACTCCGTCGCCGGCCATGGCCTCCAGTCGGGCGCCGCCGCCGTTGATCATGCCTTCGATCGAGCCCTCCGCCGCCCCCGGAATCCGGCGCCCCTCGAGGGCGAAGGCTTCGTCGATACGCACGTCTTCGCCCTCGAAGTAAACGTCGGCCGACAGCGACGCGGAGGCGCGAATCGAGATATCGCCGTCGGCGGAGACCAGGGTCGTGGCCGCAAGCGTGTGAATCCCGAGGGAGATGTCACCGAGCAAGCTCCGCAGCGTGGTTGACGAGCCTTCGGCTCGCGCCACCCGAACGTCGCCGTTCGACGTAGCGGCGTACAAGCGTCCACGCAGCGTGCCGATCTCGATACTCCCACTCGTCACCGTGATCCGCCCACCCCCCGCATCGAGATCCTCGGCCGAGATGCTCCCGCTACCGGCCGAAATCGTGACTTCGGGCCCGCGCACGACACCGACATCGATGTCTCCGTCGCCCATCTCCAGCTCCACGGACCCGTCGAGCCGATCCAACCGGATCCGCCCGTGATGATTGCGCACGATCACGTTGAAGCGCTCGGGGATTCGAGCCACGATGAACAGCTCGATCGAATGGGCCCAGCTCGGCTGCTCGAAGGGGATACGGTCCGCGCCCGGCGCGACCCGAACCGTGTTTCCGCTCTGCTCTGCTCGCGGGCCGATGGTCCCGATGATCCCCCGGGCCCATTCCATCCTCCCGGAAACGAAGTAGACGCCGACCTCGACGACATCGGCGGCACCCGCCTCGATACTCACGTCGGCCGAAATCGGCGACTCGGCGTTGACGAACGTGATCTTCGGGAGGTTGACCTCCAGCGTGCCCCCGGCGCCGACCTCGAAAACCCGTTCCTCGACCGTCTGGCCGAGCGAGAAGAAACCGCCGCCGCGCTGGGCGAATGGGGGGCGCGCGACGACGTCGGCGGCAGTGCCGACGACACCAGGAACTGTTGCGGCAGCGTTCGCGTCGGCGCCGACGGCATCAGGCACGGTTGCGGCGACCCCGGGGAGGATCGCGGCGACCGCCACGACGATGACCTTACCGAGCAAGAGTTCGTCGTTTCGTCAGGAGGGGACCAAAGAGATTCTAACCCTGCATGGGAGCAGCCGGTCAACCGACGATCTGCACCGACTGCGCCCGATGCCCCTTGCGAATCCGGTACGTGGCGAAGTCATTGCGGTCGAGGGTGAAGACCCGACGCGTCGCGAGCACCTCGGCGGCGACGATGATCGATGCGTCGGCCAGATCCATCGGGCAGTCGTTGTAGGTCTCCATGAGGCGGAATGCGCGGTCGAGCGAGTCGGCGTCGAAAAAGAAGACGCTGCACCCCCCGGCCCCTATGAAATCGCGGACTCGTTCAGCCCCCCGGCTCGCCGGCCGCAACAGATGGAAGACCTCGGTCAGCACGGGGACGGTCGTCGCCAGCGGCTCGCGCAAGGATTTCAGGATCTCCCGGCAACGCTCGTGCAGGTGGTCCTTCGGGTCAAACAGCGCGACGAACGGCCCGGTGTCGACCAGAGTCAACGCCGGGAACGCTTTGCGATCGCGCCGCGGACGGCCTCGCGACCGGCGTCCGAGGGCGCGGCGGCGTAGCCGCCAGGGCCGAGATCCAACCGGCGGTACACCTCCCAGGCGCTGGCCGTGCCCCCACGGATCTCGCGGCGCAGGGACCTCAGGCCTTGCTTCAGCGCCGCGGAGATCGACAGCCCCGTGGCGCTGCGAATTTCTTCGAGGGTCTTCTCGGCCTCGGCGTCGAGTCGCACGGTGCGAATGCTCATGGTGTGTCTCGCCTCGGAGGTAATACAATTCGTAATACGACAAGGTTAGGAGAATCGGGACATGGACGTCAACTCTGTGTGACGGACACGGAACGCCGGAAGCTCCGGGACGAGAGGCGGCGACCGCAACGGCCTGCTATTTTCGCGGCATGGGCAAGCTCACCGATCTGATCCCCTGGCTCCGTGCTCGTCGCACCGGCTGGTCGGGAGCCTCCGATCGCGCCTTTCACGACGCCCTGTTCGCCGCCCACGACCACGACGCCTTCTCCCCCGCCTACACGGGCAACATCACCATCCGCCGGTTCGCCGACCTGGCCGAACCGCACGTCGACGGCTGCTCCGTGGTGCTCGATGTCGGCTGCGGGCTCGGCGAGATCACCTGCGAGCTGGCGCGCCGGCATCCGGAGGTCCGCTTCCTCGGCGTCGACCACAGCGAGTCGGGCGTTGCCGGGGCACGAGGCAACGCCGAACGCCTGGGCCTCGAGAACGCGACCTTCGAGGTCGCGGACATGGAGCGCTTCGAGCCGGCAACCGACGTCGACCTGGTGGTGATGTTCGACGCCTTCCACCACCTTCTCGATCCCCGGGGCTTCATCGACCGGATGGGCCGGCACACGCGACGGCTCCTGCTGATCGAGCCACAGGGGGACTGGAAAGGGAGCTGGAAGCGCGATCTCGACTTCGACTGGCTGGCCGGCGATCTGGAGAAGATCCGCGCACACGTTGCCTACGCCGCCGGCGAGGCATCCACGTCGACGGACCCATCCTCCCGTGCTCCGAAGCCACCGGCCGGTGCCGATCTCGACGTGCCCGACCCGCGGGGCGAGCCCGTAGAAAACCGCTACAGCATCGAAACGTTCGAGAAGATGTTCGCCGGGTACGGCTTGCGGGTCCGCGGCACTGTTTCCGGGCTCGACGAGTATCCGCCTGACCCGACGCTCGACACCCCGAGCCGGCGCGCGTTCGGCGACACTGCGTACCGCCTGTATCGCTTCGTCGACGAGCAACTTCGCGAATCCGGCGCGGACCTGCACGCCAAGCATCTCGTCATCTACGCGGAGAAAGGCGCCGAAACCGAGCACCGAACGCCGGCCGATGACCTGCCGCCCGGGTCCGGCGCCGCCGAGCTGCGCGGCGCCTACGACGTCGAGCTCATCGAGTACGACGGCCCCGACCACGGCCCTGCGGACGCCACCCTTCACGGATGCGTGCGACTGCGCAACCGCAGCTTTCGCGTTCTGTCGAGCGACGACGACGCCCATCCCGACCAGCTCAGCTATCACTGGTTGGACGCCGACCGCCGCGAGGTCGGCGAAGGACCGCGCAGCCGCCTACCCCGCGGGATACCTCCGGACGACGCGGTCGATGTCTCCCTGCGAATCACGACACCCGCAACCCCCGGCGACTACGTTCTCGCGATCGACCTGGTGCAGGAGGGAAAGACCTGGTTCCGCGACGCCGGCAGCCCGACGCTGGACATCGTCTTCCGGGTTACCGGCCGAAGCTGAGGCCCGGACGAAGGCGACTGCTCAGGTGGACTCGAGCCCGGACCCGAGCCTCAATCGAACGGGGTAACCAGGCGATATCGGACGACCACACGTTCATCGGTGTCCGGGTCCGTCTCGATCACGTAGACGAAGTTGTCGCGCGCGGCGCGCCAGTCCTTGTTGGGCATCCAGCCGCTGAAGATCCGCTCGCCTTCAGGGGTGTAGACGTCGACCGCGACGTGCTCGGGCAGGGGCTCGCCCGGGCGCTCCTCCGCGTACGGGACGACATAGAGGCGGCCGCGTGCATCCGTGAGAATCCTGGCGAGCGCCGGAAAATGCTCGGGCCGGCCGGGCTCCAGGTGACTTGCGGTGAGGCCCAGATCTTGTGCGCGCAGCCGTTCGATGTACGCATCGATGTAGGCATCGGAAAAGGGCTGCTTCGGATGCGCGACCCGCAGCGCCCACTTCGGATCGCCCGCCGCCGACATGGCGAGGACCTGATACTCGTCCCGGCCCGCGACGTAGAAGTCACCGGTTGGCGTCATCACGAACGTCGGCATGGGCGCGGCGATCCGGATACCGTCGCCAACGTCGCGGGATTCACGGAACGGGATCCGCACAACCGCAGGAACCTCGACGAACGTGCGCTCATCGCCCCCACTCCAGAAGATGCGCGTCACCCTTCCCGTCGCCTCGGTTCGCGAAGACATCTCGCTGTAGTCGACCAGGGCGGAATCATCGCCGAAGAGGGCGAGCCGGGAGGCGATCAATCCGTTGCGGTCGATCGACACGTCGGCGCGATGGGTTCCGTCCAGGTCCCAGAAGCTCAGACGGGCGTTCGCGCCATCGGCGACCGCGAGTCGCTCATCACGAAGCGAAAGCGACAGTGGATAGCGGAACTCTCCGGGACCCTGGCCTTCCCGCCCCATCGAGTGCAGGAACTCGCCGTCCGGACCGACCACCTGCACGCGGGACGCTCCCTGGTCGAGCACATAGATTCGTCCCTGCTCGTCGACGGCGACGTCACGCGGCCGGAAGAACGTGGCGTCAGGGTTCACCGACGCCTCGCCCATGACGAGATCCGCTTCGAAGCCGAGGAACTCCGTTCGTTCTTCCTCGGGGACCGCCGGATACTCGAGCACCGGCGTCCCTTCGGGAATCGCGATCGTCCAGTCGGCGAAATCGAGTGATTCGGCCTCCGTCCCGGGGTCCGAGCAGCCGACCAGCGCCCAGGCGAGCGCGAAGCTAGCGATCAGGGAGCGCGTGAGCGGCGGTCGAGTCAGCTTCGAGCGAGTCAGGAACAACGGAGCCGAATGCGAACGAGCGCCCGGTAAGGGCACGGAGGCCGAATACAAGCGAGCGCCCGGTGAGGGCGCCGGCGAGGCACGCTCCGCTCTACTCAAAGGCCCTCCTGCGGCAAGACCAACCGATAGCGCTTGACCATGACCGTCCCGGCGCCGTCCTCGACGCGGGCGATGACGTCGGCACCATGGATGAACGGCATCGGCTCGTTGGTGAACGGCCGGGGCCCGGAGAAGAGACCCGGCGGCATTTCGACCTCACCCAGGTAGCGGCCGTCGGTATCGAAGACATCGATCAAGCGGCGCTCGCGCCAGCAATGAGCAACCCCGTCGAGATCGAACGAAGCTTCGTCGCATTCCGGATCGAGCGTAGCCGGCCCACGGCGGAAGACCCACGTCTCCCCGCTCGCCGCCGGCACGATGCGCGAGAGCGCCGGCTTCACGTCGGGGATCGGCGGGCCGCTCCAGCGCCAGTCGGGCTGCATGTCGCGTAGGTACCGAAGGACGGCCTGCTCGTGCGCGGCCGCTTCGTCAGTGCCCACCCTCACCGGCTCCCAACGTCGCTCGATGTTCGTGCGGCGGCCGTCCGGGTGACGGATCTCGAAACGATAGGTGTCGCCTTCGCCAACCATCAGAGAACCCGTGGGGGCGAACGCCACCACGGTACGGGGGTGGAAAGGAACGACGGCAGAACGTGTGGTGTCGCCGGCACGGGCCTCGAGCACCTCGGCCCGCTCATCGGGGTCCGGCAGCAGCACCGGTTCGCCGGCGACGCCGTTGATATCGTAGGGCGTCATCGCACGACGGGGCATGTTCCCGTCCTCCGGGCGAACGAAGGACACGACCCAGGCCCGACCGCCCGTACCGACAACCATCGAGTTGACGAAACTACCCCGGGCGCCACGCGCTTCGACCGTCGCAACCAGGGCCCCGTCGGGCTCGAACACGACGATCCGGGTGCCGATCGGCTCATGCAGCCAGATCCGCCCAACTTCGTCCACGCCGACGCTGGTGGGGTAGCGATACTCGCCGGGGCCTTGCCCCTCATGCCCTATGTCTCTCAGGTACGAACCGTTCCAGTCGTAGACGCGCAGCGCCGGCACCTGGCCATCGACGACGAAGATCTCTCGATCGGAAGCGGCAACGCCCATGACCTCGCCCAAGAGATACTCCTCGGCGCCCGACTCCACCCCGATCGACGCTTCCTCGACCAACGTCGCCGTGCCGCCCCATAGCGAGCCTGACTCGTTGATGACGGTCGTGGCTGCTCCCTCGGTCGTGATCGTGCCGACCCAGGTGTCCTGGGCGTCGGACGCCCGCTCCCCTGCCACACAAGCGGCGGCGAAGAGGACGGCACCGGCCACGAGGACGATCACGATCTGGCACGATCTCATGGGTCCGACCGTACGACGACGCGATCGTCCCTTCAATGGGGCGAGCCCTACCCTACCCGTCGAACCAGTTCATCCTTTCCAGGATCACCCAGCCGCGGCTGGTGCGGGCACAGGCGTCCAGATCGATCTCGTGCTCCTCGCCGCCGGCGGTGAAGCGCAGCGTGATCTCGGCGAGGAAGGCGTTCTCGGCATCCAGCGTGGCCGCGTCGACCGTGCGCTCATCGCCGGTCTCCGGATCTCTGACGAGGATGCCGAACCCCGCCGGCTCCACCTCGGCCCACGAGACCTCCTTCCACGACGCCTTCTCGTGAATTCGGGCGAAGTCCTGTCGCAACGAGGCCACGGCCGCAGCGGCCATCTCGGGAAATTGCGCCGCCATCTGGTCCTTTTGATCCGGCGTCATCTGGCCGTCCTGGACCGCGTAGTCGAACAGCTCGTCGAAGTCCTCTGCCGAGACAACATGGGGGCCGAACCGGTCGAACGAGCCCTCCTTCAGAGCTTCGAAGACGGCGTTCCCGAGATCGTCGAGGCCGTCGGCGGCGCTCTTTGGAGTCTCGTCCCCGGACTGCGTGAATCCCGGCGCCGCCGTCGTCGTCGTCACGAGCGCGAGAGTCATCAGGGTTCCGCCGATGCGTCGAATCATGATCCACCTCTTCGGCTGTTGCTCCACGGTGTCGACAGGTGCGTGGAGTCGGAGTCCGCCGGCTGCGAAAGCGGGCGGGCGGTGAGACGAGTGGGCCGCTCCAGAACCGCGAGCTCGCGGGATGTGAAATCCGCCAGGTTCGGATGCGTCGCGACGGCCCGCGACAGCTCGCTGTCGCCGAACGCCCTCATCCGCCGGATTCCCTCCCACAGATAGAAGCCGCCGAAGCGGTTCTCCTCCGGGTCGGCAAGCCAGACCTTGGCGAGCAGGCCGGGGACATCCCCGAACGCCGGCGCCAGCTGGTCGCACATTTCCGCGTAGCCTTCCGGCGTCATGTTCCGAAGCCGGAACTCGACGATCTGTGCATGCATCGTGATGTCCTTTCTCCGGGCGCTGTTCGTTCGCCACCCGGACGGGGTTCGTCATGAAGCCCCGATCGAGTTCTGATTGACGTAGAGGATGGTGATGTCGCGGCTGGTCACCACGGGATCGATGCCGCCGCCTCGCTTGGCGAGGACCAGTCCGACGCCTTGCCGGCCCGCCGTAACGGGAAACATGTGCGTGATCGAAGCGACCTCGAGGCCGGGAGCCGTGCAGTCGTCGATAACCTGCACGTAGCTGTTGGCGGGGGCCACTCCGTTCAGCGCCAGCCCGAAGACGACCGCCGTCGTCCCGCTGACGGCGTTCAGGCACTCGAATTGCGCCGAGGCCGTGACGATCAACCAGCCGTTGAACGGAACGTCCATGAATGCGCCGACATACGACGCGAACGTGGAACCGAGCGTCACCGGGTTGTTGAGCGACTGGCCGTTGGCACGCGGCGGTATCGCCCGGGACACGATCGCGCGAGCGACGTCGAAGCCGAAGTAGGGCGTATCCACCGTTGGCGGATCCAGCGTCAATGCCCCGCCGACATGGACGCCCCCGAAAGCATCCAGAACCAGGATGCCGTCGCCGTGTCCCGCGATGCTCCCCTGCGGAATGTAGGTCAGATCCTGCGCCACATCGAAGCCGAAGTACGGCGTGGCGGGCGAGATCGCCGGAGCACCGCTGCCGGCATGAACGCCGCCGAACGCGTCCAGGACGTAGAACTGGCCCTTGTTCACCTGCTGCGCGCCAACGGCCAGCGAGACGGAGGCGACGAACAAGGCGATGAGCCCTCGGCTCGCAAGGCACACCGCCCGGGCCGGCCTGCATTCCCCTACGCCGCGGGCCCTCATCGGGCCGCCAGGGCGATGACCACGATGATCAACTGCCTGTGTTCCTTCATTCCGGCCTCCTTTCGAAGCGGTTCGACATCAACTGGCCTCAAACTAGATTTCGCCGGAGCGCCTTGCATGAGGCCTTCATGAGAAGTGCATGAGAATCGCGGTCGCGCCCCCCGGAGGGCGCGGCCCGCTCAGCGGTATGCGGCGATACCTCGGGCCGCGGTCGGCTCGGCGGAGTGCGGCGACAACTCGGACCCCGGCCGGCTCAGCGGAGTGCGGCGACAGCTCGGGCCGCGGCCGGCTCAGCGGGGGTGCAGTCGGTAGCCCGCGCCGCGGACGGTCTCGATGAGGTCGGACTGGTCGGCGAGCTTCTTGCGCAGCGCGTACACCACCGCGTCGACGACGTTGCTGCCGCCGAGGTAGCTCTGGCCCCAAACGTGATGCAAGAGGTCGTCACGGGTCACGACCTCGCTTTCGTGCTCGCACAGATACGCCAAGACCCCGAACTCCAGCCGGGTCAGCGGCGTGCGAACGTCGTCGAGCACGAGCTCGTGCGTGGCGAGGTCGAGGATGCCGGATTGCTCGATACCGAGCTCGGCGGCCGTCAGGGTGGCAAGCCAACCGTCCACCGACGCCGGGCCGAAGTCGAGCATGGCGGTGTGATAGCGGACGCCGTCGATCTCGGCGGAAGCGTCCGGCAGCGGGCGGAAGCCCAGCTCCACCGCCACGGGGGCGTAGGTCTCGAGGTCGACGACGGTGAGGTAGACGCGCCGCAGCTCCGGGCGCATGTCCATATATGCGCGCTTGACGTCGAGCCAGCAGGCAGCCTGCACCGAGGACGGAGCCTCGCCGTATTCGGTGCCCATCCATCGGCGCAGGAACAGCACCTTTTCCCCGGGGGCGACCCGGTCATCGACCAGATGGCGACGCCACGCCTGCACGAGCGGATCGTCCAGGGATGCATCCGGCCCGCCTTCGGTGGGCTCGAACATGCAGTAGTAACCGACGATGGCGCTCTCCGCTCCACGAACGACGGAAAACGACGCCGGCAACCGATCCCACCACGCGCCGATCAGCTCCGCCGCCGCGGGTGGTTCGTGGTTCTCGGCAATCGAACGTATCGACGGCCCATCGGATGGCGTGGCCGGCTCGACGGCGAGCTGCTGCGCGCCGCTGGGGAAGAAGGCTTCCCGTACAACCGGGTTCTCGATCAGGTAGAGCAGGTCGGCGGTATACCGCCACAGGTCGGCTCGGGACGCCGTTCTGACCTCACGACGGAGCTGGTGCCATGCCGCCTGCCGGTAGGCGCGATGGCGGGAAGGGTCGGCCGCCGAGAGCGTTGCGGCAATCGCCTCATGGACGGCGTCGTGCATGCGTAGACCGTCGCGCCGACGCTCGACCAGCGGCAATGACGAGAGCCGTTCGACGGCGTCGTCGTCGGCACAGTCGGGGCACATGGCCGCCAACAGGGAACGGGTGATGCGACGTACCACCGATCCCGCCTCCAGCACCCGCCGCGTCGTTGCATCGGCGACGTCGGCCAGAAAGAGGCGGCTCAGCTCCTGCACGACGCTCGGTATCGCACCCTCCTCCAGGGCCAGGTCCGGGCGATCCGCGGCGGCGGCCGCCGCCAGCCGCAGCGCCAACGGATGGCCGCAGGCGAAGCGATTGATCCGCCGGGACGTGGACGGGTCGAGACCGGCGTCGCCAAGGAACGTCATCGACTCGCTGTCGTCGAGGCGATTGACGGACACGGACCGGAACAGCCCCTGCCACTCCGGCGCCGAGTGCCAAACGGGCACCGGCGGTTGACGACCGACGAGCAGCACGCGAACACGCTCCGGGAGCGCGGGAATGAGCTCCTGCCGCAGCCAGGTGTCCATCAATCGAAAAACTTCGTACGTATCGAGCGACAGGACGACCGGGCCGTCGAACTCATCGAGCCGGGTGGCGGCGCCCTCGACGTCGGCGAGATCGCTGTCCGTCTCGCGCCCGAGCTCGAGCAGGAAACCCTTGGGTGTGGGCTCGATCAGGCGGGCATCGAGCGCCAGGACCGTGGCGCCGGCATCGCGGGCACGCTCGTGGAACGCTGCGAGCAGGCTCGACTTCCCGACGCCGGCCACACCGTGCACCTGAGTGACCAGCGGCCCACCATCCTGCAGACACTCCAGGAGGGCGGCGATTTCTCGCTCGCGGCCGACGAACGACTCCGTGGAACGTCGGGCCAACACGTCCCTGATCCGCTTCGCCAAGCGATCTCCTCCCCCGGCACGCCCGCCTGGCGGCGGGTAACCGGCTCGTCGGAGCCCGCCTCTCCGACCGATTCGCAGGCCCGATTATACGGATTCCTGCCGACCGCCTCCATGGAACCCTCCGCTCAGGCCCCTCTCGATTCCTCTGCAGCAGGCCGGCCAGGCGACATCGATCGGCCGGTCGTCGCAACAGGCCCGGCGGCCCAATCGCTCGAGCATCGCATCCACGATCCGCCGCTCCACTCGATCGCCGCTCACCTCGTTGATCTGCCGGACGGCCGACGGGCTGGTGATGTTGAGCTCGGTGAGGTAGCCGCCGATGAAATCGGCGCCGGCCAGCAGGATCCCGTGCTTCCGCAAAAACGGCGCGATCTTCCTGATAGCGAAGTCCTCCCGTTCGCTCAACTCCGTGGGAACACTGACGGCTCCCTGGTGGATGTTCGCAAGGAAGCTCCCGGGCCGCGGGATCCGGTTGACCATCCCCACCGGCTCGCCGTCCACCAGGTAGACGCGCTTGTCGCCGTCCTCTACAGCGGCGAGGTATTTCTGCACGAGCACGAACCGCGGCTTGCCGTCCTCGCCCGTCACCGCCTCTCGAATGAGCCGGCGCCACGCGGAACCCTGACGCCGCTCGCCGGCCTGCCCACGCTCGCCGCGCGACGGCACCTCGAGATCGACCTTTCGAATCCCCCGGCCGGAGCAGTCGTTCACAGGCTTCACGACCAGGCTGCCGTGCTCGCGGCCAAAACGTTCGATCTCGTCGGTATTCATGCTGATCAAGGTCGGCGGCGTGAGCTCCGGCCAGCGCAGCGGCAGCATCTTCTCGTTGAAGTTCCGCAGGGCTTTCACCTCGTTGAACTGGGCGACGCGCGGGTCGAGGTGATCGAGAATCTGGGTCAGGTGGAGGTACTCGAGGTCGAACGGCGGGTCCTTCCGCACGACGACCGCGTCGAACATGTTCAGGCTCGACCGGACGGGCGCGGCCCGGACGAGCGGCTCGACGCTGACGACGCGGGCCGCCATGCCCGTGGGGCAGTCGTGCGCCAGCCACACGTCTTCCTGTTGCACCCAGTGGACCCCGTGACCACGCCGGATCAACTCCTGCATCAGGAGCAAGGACGTCTCCGTCTCGAGGTTCAGCGTTTCCGGCGGATCCATGATGAAGAGGAACTCCGCCGCCATCATCCGCCCCGCTCCTCCCGCAATCATGCCATCCATGGCGACCCCTACACTTCTAGAATTATCGAATTAACATCGACGAAAAAGCCCGCCTACCTGCACACCCGAACGCACGAGTCGTCGGCACAACAGTTCTTCACCATGAACCTCATCAGGGCGTCCATGTTCGGGAAGTCGGCCCTGCAGACCAGTGTCCTGCTCTCGCGCTCCTGAGAGATCAGTCCCGCCTGCACCAGCCGCGCGATGTGGTGCGAAAGCGTAGAGGCCGGGATCCCGATCTTCTCGCGGATCGCGCCTACAGAGCTACCGTCGCGCCCGGCCTGAATCAGGCCACGATAGATAGCCAACCGGGTCGGGTTGCCCAAGGCTTCGAGTTGTTTGGCTGCGCTATCGAGATTCATGGTCTGTTTGTACACTCGCGCCGGAGTTAATACAACTATATTTCTAGAAATATCGAAGAATTATTCGCGACCACCACCCAACACTCCGCCCGTCGGGGTGTCCTCCCCTTCGATCAGCCGTCGCAGCCGGTCGCGATCCCGAGCCTCACCTACACTCACCGACACGACGCGAGGCCACGCCTGCCGCGGCTCAGTCGTCCGGAAGCTCGCCCTCGCCGTCCCAGCCGTCGAGCTCGGCAGGACGGCCGTCCGCAAAGCTGTACGCGGCCTGATACGTCCGCACGATTTCCTCGCGTCGGCGGCTCTCAGAGGTACTCGGCCGCCGTTTGCCGTAGGACAGCGGAGCGGCCCTTCTCTCTGACCACGGGATCGGCGTCGAACGCGGCGAGCAGTGCCTCATCGAACATGACCTCTATGGGTCTCATGTCGGCAATTTGCGCCGGGGCACCGCGCATATCCAGGCCCGCCCTATCTTTCCTCGATCGCCGCGCGGATCGCCCGCGCGGTGATCTCGGCCCGGTACGCCACCAACTTGCGCCCATTCGCTATCGTCGTCTCCAGCGGGCTCATGTCCACGCCGTTGATGCTGAACAGGCCGGCCTCGATGCGTTGGTCGGCCCGGATCATGTCGGGGTCGACCGTGGCGATGATCGATTCGTAGTGGTAGTCGTCGTGGTACTCGTTGCGGGTGGCCACACAGCGGTCGGGCTGCTGGAAGATGCCGAGCTCTTCCTTCAAGTAGTCGCAGCTATAGATGTCCTCGCGGTAGTACTCGGGGATGTAATGGACACGCGCCGGCTCGCGGTTCCAGCGGGCGTTGAGTGCCTCGGCTACCGCCTCCATTCCGCGAACGTTGCCGCCGCTGTCACCGATCAGCACGATGTCGGTGAACCCGTGCGCCGCCAGGCTACCGACGACGTCGGTGAGCATCATCTCGAAGGTCTCCTGCCGCACACTGATCGTCGCGTGATAGCGCATGTGCCCGGACGGCGGGTCGATGCTCCCCTCGGGCACGAGCTTGATGATCGGTGCGACGAGCGCGTTGCCGAGCTCTCGCGCGATCGCGTCGGTGGTCGCCTGCAGGACGAAGTTGTGTTTGCCGGCGGCAACATAGGGCCCGTTCTGCTCGACTCCGCCGGTGGCGACGATCGCCGTCGTCTTCCCTTCCGCGATCGCGTCGCGGACCTCGAGCCAGGTCATCTCCTCGATGAAGACCGTGTCGATGCCGTCAATCGGCCGCGGCATGTCGAGGTCCTGGGCCATGGCGGCGTCGATCGGCAGGCAGATTGCCAGGAGGCCCACCACGGAAGGGAGGCAGGCGCGCGCGGCGAAGCGAGAAGACGTGAGAAAGGTCTGGCGCATTAGGAAGCCTCGGTCGTCGGGTCGGAGATCGGATGGCCCGGTTCTACGCGGCCGTGCCGACAGGGTCAAGGCGTCTCCCGCCGGTGCCGATCCCCTCGCCGACTACTCGAACGACGTCCGCAGCGCGTAGCAGGCCACCACGTCCTCGGCCGTCTCCGGGTCCGGCTCGATCCGGCAGATTCGGTCGCCATGGTGGGCATTCCAGCTCGGGATGTCCGTCAACCCGGCGAAAAGGCGGCGGCCGTCGGGCCCGTAAACGTCGACCGGGACGGTCCCTGGAGGCCGGCGATCGAGGTCGGGCTCGAAGTACGCGTCGACGGCGTACGGAAAGACGTAGAGGTTGCCCGCGCCATCGGCCTCGATGTTGACGACCGCTGCGAATCGTTCGGGCCAGTGGACCTCGAGGATCGCCTGTTCGATGCGCTCGCGCTGGGAGGCGAGGACCGATTGCCGCAGCGTCTCACTCACGGGCTCCACGGGCCAGGGAACGCGGAGGACCCAGCGCGCGCCTCCGGCGGCGTCGAGCGCGAGCACCTGATACTGGTCGGCAGCCGCGGCGAAGATCCCTCCACCGGGTGCGAGCGCGCCGCGGGGATGGGCGTCGGTGATCGGAAGCTTGCCGACGAGGGTTTCGGACATGTAGCGAGCCCGGGCCGTGTCTTCCAACTCGATCAGACGCGTCTGCTCGACCCCGGCCGGCGAGTACACCCCGACGGACCAGGCAACGATCGGTGCTTCGCTACCCTTTTGTACGGGAAGCGGGGTCGGAGAGGCGTTGACGACAACGAGTTGGTTGCCAAGACCCGCCATCTCCCGCGCCGGGAAGCCCTCCTCGAGGGTGTGGTCGGAAACGTGCTCGCCCTCGGTGGTGAAAACGTTGATACGCCGGCGCAGAGTGTCGACGATGACGACCTTGTCTGCCGCAACCCCCAGGGCGGTCGGGCTGCGGAATTCCCCGGGACCTTGGCCGGACCGGCCGAACTCCCGCAGCGGCTCCCCGGTCGGATCGAACACGACGACCCGGTCGTTGCCGCCGTCGAGCACAAAGATGTCTCCGCCGGCCGAGATCGCGACTTGTCGCGGCCGATACAGCGCCACCCCGAACGCCTCGTCGAGGGCGAGCTCGCGCTGCCATTCGAGCGTGGCGACGCGTTCGTCCGGCGGAACCGCCGGATGGTCGATGATCGGCGTTCCCTCGGGCAACGGCAGGGTGATCTCGGGAAGCTCCGGCGTCTCCGCACACGCGACGAGAGCCAGCAGGAGGGAGCCGGCCAACACACCGCGCCGCATCGGGCTCGCCGTCTCGTTAGCCGATGACCCTACGAACACGCAGCCACCGCACCCATCGGTGCACGAAGCCTCGGCGCACGACACGTCGTTGCACAAAGCCGTCGACGAACCCCTGTTCTCATCGCGAACCTCCCCCCGGTATCTCCAGCCGATACCGCCGCACCGTGATGGTGCCAAGCTCGTCTTGACCGACGGTCACGACCATGTCGCCGCGAACGAAGGTGTCCACGATGCTCGGCGTGGGCACGCCGGTCAGATCGATCTCACCGAGGTAGCGGCCATCGGTGTCGAATACGTCGATGTGCATCGGTAGCGTGAAGCAGCGGCCCGGCAGCGGTTCCATCGGACCGACACGCGGCCCTTCGACGGTGCTCGGATCGCAGTCCGGGACGGGCTCGGCCACCCCCTCGCGCAGGACCCATAGTCTTCCGTCCTTCGTCGGCAGGAAGAACGAGAACATGGGCTTGTGGGTGGGAAGACGCCCGTCCCATTCGAAATCCGTCTCCCGACCGCTCTCGCCACGGCCGCGACGCTCCATCATCCGGCGGGCGAAGGCGATCTCCTCGTCGATCAGGGCGACCGGCTCGGCTCGTCGCTCGACGACGGTCACAGCTCCCACGCTGTCGTGGATCTCGAAGCGATAGCGATCGCTCGATCCCGCCACCAACCGACCGGGAGAAGCGATCGCCCACACGACGCCGGGGGCATACTGGACGCTCTCGATCTCCCGCCCATTGCGCTTGTAGGTCCAGCGTTCGTATTCGAATTGCGGGACCATCAACGGCTCACCAATTGGCCCGTCGGGTCCATGCCGCTGCATTCCGGGATCGAAATCCCGGCGCTCCTCGTTCAGCTCGCCGATCTCCACCCACACGGTGCCGTCGTCCGCAAGCACGAACGGCCGGATGCAGCACTGCACCCAGCGGCTCAACGACCAAGTTGTCGTCGCTCCGGACTCGGGGCCATAGAGGTTCATGCGGCGGTTGCCGCGGGCCATGACGAGAATCGTGCCGTCGTCCGCGACGGCGACGTAGCGCGGACGACGAAACTCCCCGGGGCCGTCCCCCTCGCCACCGAGATCTCGCAGGTGCCGGCCTTCCATGTCGTAGACGCGCAGCGCCGGAAGCTGCGAGTCGAGCACGAAGATCCGGTCCTCGTCGGCTGCGAGCCCGGCGATGTCTCCGAACATGTGCTCCTCCGCCCCGGTCTCGACCCCGATCGACAGCTCCTCGACCAGACGCGCCGGCCCGCCCCACACCGATCCGGACTCGTTGACGACCGTCGTGACGTTGCCCTCGGTGGTGATCGTGCCGACCCAGGCGGTCTCGGCGGCGGTACCCGCGCCGACCGGATCCTCGGGCCCGGCCGGTGTGCAGGCGCCGAGGACCAGCAGTAGCGCCAGACTGAGGATCGACCTCTTCGCCCGTGGGGAACGACGCGCAGACAAACAACCTCCTCGACGAACTCCGCGCCTTCTTCCTTGCGCAGCGGACATCGCTCCCTGGACCCGGGAATTCATGCCACCATTGATAACGCCCCGCGGTGTCCCGTTTCAAGGACCCCGCGGGGCGATGGAGGTCGGCATGATGCCGTACTGCTTTCAGCTACATTCGCTCAGCTGGATTCGTCGGCCGCGTTCATTCGGCCGGATTCGTTCAGCTGCAGGTGAATCCCTTGTGGATGTAGAAGATCCCGTTGCCCGCCGTGTCGACGTTGCTGTAGTCGAGCTTGTACCCGACGCGATCGCCGGCGGAGACGCTTACCGTACCCGCGGCGGTGCATCCCGACTGCCCCACCGAAACCGTGCATGCCAGCGCGGTGGCGACCTCGTTGATCACGACGGTCACCGTGACGGCCTCCGAGCCGACCATGACTCGCGGGGTCCCGGGCGTCGTGTTGGTGTTGGTTCGGGCGACGAGGTTGCCGGCCGAGCAGGCCACCGGGAAGAGGTTCTCTCCACCGATCTGCGAGCCGGAGAAGCTGGTACCGAACAGGCTCTGGAACTTCGTGTCGCTGCCGTTGACGTTCACGAACGTCCCCGGCGAGGCGACGACAATGGGCGATCCCGAGGACGCGGGCACGAGGGCCAAGTCGCGGGCCGCCTCGAAACCGAAGTACGGGGGCAGCGGGGACGGGGTCGATGCCGTGCCGCCGGCGTGGACGCCGCCGAACTTGTCGAGCACGATGAAGCCGGCGCTGTCGACCAGCTCGATGGCCGCCGCCACGTCGAAGCCGAAATACGGCGAGGACGGGCTGATTACGGGTGCACCGCCGAACGCGTGCACGCCGCCAAAGGCGTCCAGCACGTAGCCTTCCTGTGCGAAGGCAGGGCTGCCGAGGCCGACAACGGCCAGAACGAGCGCAGCAGCGGAAAGACGAAACCGGGACATACCGGACCTGGGAGCCATGAACACTTCTCCGGGAAATTCGGGTTCGAGGGAGCGAACCGTTCGCAGCGATTAAACACGTCCCGGCAAGCCCACCAAATACAAAACGTGTCGCGAATGCGCTTCGGTAGAATGCGTTGGGCGTTCCTGCACACGAAGAAGGAGGGTGAAATGGACGAAGCGAAACTGAAGCAGACCGACAACGGCAAGGTCGCCGCCACCGAGGGCTGGTACACGCTGCACGCCTCCGAGGCGGCCTGGTACAGGAGCGATCGCTTCGGGACGAGGTGCGTCTTCGAGGGCGAGGCGCGGTTCCCGGACCTGGGCATGAACCTGAACGTGCTCGAGCCGGGCAAGCCCCTGTGCCTGTACCATCGCGAATCTGCGCAAGAGAACTTCTACGTGATCTCCGGCGAATGCACGCTGATCATCGAGGGCGAGGAGCGCCCGCTCCGTGCCGGCCATTTCGTCCACTGTCCCGCCGAGACGCTGCATGTTTTCGTCGGAGCCGGCGACGGACCCTGCGCCATACTGGCCGTCGGACACCGCCCGGCGAAACACTCCCTCTGGTATCCGGTCGACGAGACCGCGGCGAAGTACAACGCCTCGGCGGCCGAGGACACCGACCAGCCCATGGTCGCCTACGCCGGGACGGAGAGGGGGCCCGCCGCGCCGGTGTGGCCTTTGTCATGATTCCGTGCTTCCGTTGCGCAATGGACGCTCTCGCCCGTCGAGTCTCGCCGGTTCTCGCTCTCGTGTTCCTGCTGGTGTCGGCCGCATCGGGGGCTGCTGCGCCCACCCGGCAGTCTGCCGCCGAAGCGGTGGGTGCAGCCGTGCTGAGCCCGGCCACCCAGGCGGCGCTGCAAAGCATCGACGATCGAACCGATGAAACCGCTGGGTTCCTGGCCGAGATCGCCGCGATCATCTCGCCGTCGGGCCAGGAGCACGAGCGCGCCGCCGCCGTCGCCGAGCGGATGCAGGAGATCGGCCTTCAGAACGTAAGCGTCGACGAGACGCCGAATGCCGTCGGAATCGTCCCGGGCGCATCGGACCGCGCGCTTGTCTTCGTCTCGACGCTCGACGATCTGGGCACGGTGCCCGAGCACCAGAGAGCAGCAGCGCAACCGCCGCGCCACGAGGGCGACCGCGTCGTCGGCCCGGGAACCAACACCTCGTCGACGACCGCTGCCATGCTGGCCGCGGCCCAGGCGCTCGTCGAGGCGACCGAGGCGGGCATGGAGCCGGCGTACACGACCGTCTTCGCCGCGGTGGCCCAGGAAGAAACCGGCCTGATCGGCATGAAGGCGATCTACGAGCAGATGAAGGACCGCGCCGTCGGTTTCGTGGACATTCTGGGCGACGGTCGGAGCATCAGCTACGGCGCCCTCGGTATCCATTGGTGGAAGGTCGTTGTCGAAGGCCCCCCGGGCCATTCGCTCGGCGGCGGGCTGCCGAACGTCAACCAGGCCATCGGCCGGGCGGTCGATCGGATCCTGCAGATTCCGATCTCCGCGCAAGACGCCGAGCGGCGCACTGTCCTGAACATCGCCCAGATCCACAGCGGCGAGGTGTACAACCACAAGCCGGCAAGCGGCTGGTTCTCCCTCGACATCCGCTCGCTCGACGAGGACAAGATCGCCGAGCTGGAAGCGGCCGTCGACGGCGTGCTCGCCGAGGTCGCCGGCGAGACCGGGATGACGCTGGCGAAAGAGCCGTTCCAGATCACCCCCGGCGGCCAGATCGAAGGCGCGCTCGAATCGCCCTTGGTACAGACATCCGTGGCGATCAGCGAATGGCTCGGCTTCGAGCCGCGCCTATCCAACAGCGGCTCGTCGAACATGAACGTCGCCGTCGGCGGCGGCACGCTGGCGATCGGCCTGGGCGGCGGCCGCGGCGGCGGACGGGCCACGCCCGACGAGTACGCCGACGTGCCGGCGATGATGCGCACGGCCAAGCACGTTTTCTTGCTGGCAACGACCCTGCGCTGACGCACCCCCGGGGACCGGCAGCGGGCGGCCGTCGCGCGAATTGCTCCCGACCACCCGCGATCGCCGTACGGATCGACGCCGGCGATTGCCGATCGCTACCGGCGGATCGGGCTCAGGAGCGCGCCAGTACGCCGAGGGCCCGAACCACCCGCGCGATTTGCTGCTCGGTGTTGTAGTAGTGCGTCGAGATGCGCATGGCATTGTGGCCGTCGCGAACGTGCTCGTCGATGTGGATGCCCTCGGTAGCGAGCGCGGCGACTGCCGCAACGGGATCGACTCCGGCGACCTCGAAAATCGTCGAGCCCGGGCAGGACGTATCGGTGCGAGTACCGCTCAGCAGCGTGCACTCGGGCAGCTCGGCAAGCGCCGTCTTGAGCGTGTCCGAAAGCCAACGGTTGCGCACGCCAATGGCCTCGATGCCGATCGCGCGAGCGAATTCCACAGCAGCGCCGATACCGGCTCTGACCGGCAGATCCGCCGTTCCCGACGGCTCGTATCGAGGATCGGCGAGGTCGACACCGGCCGGGTTCTCGCGGGTCGAGGGCATCCCCTGCGGCTCGAACGCCGACCTCATCCGCCCCCGGAAGCCACGGCGCACATACAGCATGCCGGTGCCCATCGGCGCCAGCACCCACTTGTGCAGGCTGGCCGAATAGACATCGCAGCCGAGCTCGTGCAGGCCGATGGGAAACATCCCGAGCGCCTGAGCGCCGTCGACCATCGTGGCGACACCGCGGCCTCTCGCCGCTGCGGCGAGCTCGGCGACCGGATAGAGGTGCCCGCCACGGGTGACGTGGCAAAACGCCATTGCTCTCGTGCGGTCCGTGATCCGCGAGGTAAGCCTGTCAACGGTATCCGCGACGCTCACCAAGGGGCTGGGCACGAACACCTCGGTGAGCTGGATCCCACGGTGCGCCGCCAGCCAGTCCCAGGGGCGCCTGCCGGCGGGATGCTCCTGGCTCGTCACGAGCACCTCGTCTCCCGGTTCGAGCGCCAACCCCGTGGCAGACAGGTGCAAGGCCTCGGTGGCGTTGCGCGTCAGCGAGATCTCGTCGGCACCGGCACCGACGAAATCGGACAACGCCGGGCGGACAACGCCGGCGATGTGATCGGTCAGCTCATGCTTCGCCGCGATCGGGTCCGCCGACAGCGCCGCGTAGCCGCGTGCCACGGTCTCGGACACTACGCCGGGGGGCATCCCCAGGCTGGCGTTGTTCAGAAAGTCGACGCCGCGGGCCGTGATGAACTGCGATCGGATATCCGCCCAGGCGCGATCCTGAGGGCCACCCCGCGGCGATCGCATCTTCAGGGCAGCCTCGGAGGTGGAGGCCGGCAGCACGCGGGCGGCCGCCGCGAAGGCCCCGCTCATCAGCAGTGCGCGGCGCGATATCGATTCCATTGGCGCCTCCGCTCAGCTCGTGCGCTCGAGACCTTCGTGCGCCAGCTCCAGCGTTTCGATCACGACGTCGTTGCCGGCGGCGTCGAGATCCGAGGTCTCGTACTTGCTCGGCCACGCGTTGGTGAACTCGAACGTGGCCGCGTCCTGACCTGCATCGTCCAGGACGATGACCCGCACGGTCTTGCGCTGAAGGTCGCCGACCATGATCGCCTTGCGCCACTCCCACAGGGCCATCGAGTCGGTGATGCCGCGCTTGAGCACGAGGCTGGGGAACTTGTTCAACCCCGGCAGCTTGCGCACCGTCCTCGCCTTGTCCGTGCCTTCTCGGTACTCGATGACGGCCGTCTCGGAGCTCAGCCCGCTCACCTCGCTGAAATCGGCGAGCTCCTCGCCGTCGATCTCGACACGGAAACTGAGCGCGTTCAGAGGATCGCTTCTCGGCATCGGCTGGCACCTCCCTGTGGTCGTTTCCGGCGCTGATCGTCGAACGCGGTGAAAATACCTGCCTCGCGAGCCGGCCGTCAAAAAGGGAGGGACGGGCTTCGGCCCGACCGAGGGCCGTCTGGGGGCGAGACCTCCGTCGTTTCATCCGACTCATTGATCAACAGCCCGACATGGTGGACCATCGGGCTTCCCGGCCCGGTGGACGATCGGGCTGCCCGGCACGGCGATAGTCGGGCTGCCCGGCCCGAGGGACCGAAAGCGGATCGGCCACGAAAGGCGGCAATCCCGAAATGAGCACCTCGCACGGCGGATGGCTTGGCCACCTGGCGATCGTCGGACTGGTCCTCATCGTCCCGGGCACCCAAACACCGGCCTACGGCTCCCTTCGTGGTGTGGTGACCGATGCGGAGGGAATCGCTCTACCCGGGGTCGCGCTCAGCGTGACGGGGGATCATGGCGAGTACACCACCTACGCGGGGATCGACGGCGCCTACCGGATCGAGCTACCGGCTGGCCAGTACGAGCTGGTCGCGCGGCTGAGAGGTTTCTGCACGCAGCGGCGTGTTGCACTACATGTGCGCGGCGGCTCTTCGGTGTACCAAGCCTTCTCGATGACCTATGCGGTGGTCCCGGAGATCTTGCACACCCTTCGATCACCGCAGGCCGCATTTCGGAGTGCCGACGCCGTCGTCCGCCTCAGGGTCACCAGGAGCCACGAGCCGCAGCCATGGTCGGGTGATCGGCACTGCGGCCTGGCAGGCATCCAGCACGAGGCGTCGGTCCTCAACGTATTCAAGGGCCACGTTGCCCTCGACCTCACGGACTCGATGATGCGCTTCGTGCAATACCCGGTGGGCCGTTGGAACTCGGGGGTATTCGAGTCGAGCAGGACATCGCGAGCCCGTTACGAAGTAGGCGACGAGTTCATCGCGCTGTTGCAGTGGAACGAGCTGTTCCAGCGATTCACGCCCCTCCGTCCGTCTTACATGATCCCCGTCCGCAACGGTCGCATCCGCGGCCCATGGCCCGGAGGGGCGGTAGACATTCGCGACGGGATGCGGATCGACGACTTCGTCAGGGCTCTGCGCGGACGGGAGGCCGGTTAACCACTCGGCGATCGACGCATGTTCGGTACGGTCCGGCTATCCGTTAGTCCGCCGTCCAGATAGCGTGGTATTTGCCGTCGCTGAAGTACAGCGCGAACGCCGACTTGCCCGTGTAGTGAAGCTCCAGCGTTTCCCGCTCGAAGCGAAACGGCTTGCCGGCCCGCGGCCTCCCCACCACGCCGCCGCCTTCCACGCCCAGTTGCTCGTTGGTCGTGTAGGGATGCTGCGCCACGTACCCGGCAGGCAAGACGCGCCAGGTGTCGACGCGCAGGGCATCCTCCCGGAACCCTGCCGCACCCGACAGCTCCGGCGGGAGCGCTTCCCCCGCGCCGAACAGGTGAACGGCGTCGAGGGAGCCGTGGACGATCACCAGTCCGCGCCGGCCGTCTTCGTCCCGTCGGATCCACACGGCTACGTCGGACTTGCCGTCGCCGTCGAAGTCGCCGCGAAGGTAGAACGGATTCATCGCCATCTCGAAGCTGAGCCCCTCAGAGGACCACACACCGGCCTCTTCCGCGGCCGAGAGCAACGGAGGAGACAACACCCGAGACTGGTAAGAACTCGAGGCGACGGAAGCACTCGGCCCGCTGGACGGGCTCCGCAGACTCGACGCAGTCGGCTCGCCGGAGGACCCGGCCACCCGCGGGGCTCCAAGCAGCAACATCGCCAGGGCAAGGGAGAAACCTCGCACCTCCAGCCTCACCGCCCCCCCTCTCCGAACGGCTCCCGGAGCCGATAGCGAACGACCACGCGCTCTTCCGAAACAGGGACTTGTTCGAATCGATAAACGAAATCGCCGGCCGCGTCCCGCCATCCGGGAATCTCGATCAAACCCGTGAACAGGCGTTGTCCCTCGGCATCGTAAACGTCGACCGGAAACGGCGCTCCGGCTCCTCCGGCCGCCGCTTCGTCGTTTTCCCCGGCTCCATCTTGTCGACTCTCCGAGGGCCTCACGAACGGGAACACGTAGAGGTGCCCGTGCCCGTCCACGTGAAGCGCGGCGTGACCGGCGCCGCCGTTGGCCAGCGCCGGGTGATGCGACGGCCAGGCAACATCGAGGTCGTCGGTCGCCATTCCTGCAACGCGGCGCAGGACCGCTTGCTCTCGGTCGGCCGCGGTCATCTCCAGCCGCGGCCAGGCGGTGCGCAACGCCCAGCGGACCTCCGCGTCGGGGCTCAGTGCCAGAATCTGGTATTCGTCCGCGTGGGTGAGATAGACATTCCCCCGCCGCGACGTCGTGCCGACCGGAGCCGGCGTCGGCAAGCGGACGATGGTCGCACCGTTCTCGCTCATGACGGTAACCGTGCGCCTCGTTCCCCGGAGATCGGCGTAGACAGCGCGCTGTCGTCCATCGGTCCCAAGGCGGACGAAGGAGGCAATCACCGTGGCACTGTCGTCGGGCGAGGGCCGGCTCTGTAGCGCAAGCAGGGATCCGTCCGGCAGCCCGGCTGCGTCGTCCGGCGCGCCCCCGTCGGCGATGCTCGTGTCCGAGAGGAGCTCTCCGTCGAGGCTCCACACCGTGACCCGGCCGTCGCCGACACGCACTAACGCGTTCCCCGCGGTGACGAGATCGCCACCCCGGCGGATCTCTCCGGGCCCGTCTCCCTCCCGCCCGAGCGAGGCCACGTAACCGCCCTCTGCACCGAACACCTGGATGCGGTGGTCTCCCGCATCGAGCACGTAGAGGCGCCCGTCATCGGCCACCGCAAGATCGATCGGTCGGTAGAGGCTGCCCTGCGGGTCGTCGCCCCCGCCGACTCGGAGAGACTCCTCGATGCCGATGTGCTCGGATCGCTCGCCGATGGGGACGGGAGCGAAGTCGATGACACGCGTCCCCTCGGCAACGGGAATCGTCCAGTCGCTGAACTCGAGCGGAGCCGAGCACGCACATAGGCCGACCGTCAACACCAGGGTGGCGCCTGCGTTGGACGCCCCCCACAGCACCGTTGTCGCTCTCTTGGTTGACATATGTACTACGCTGTGCGACTTATATATGTACTACGCTGCGACAGTAACCATTGTCGTAACGGAATCATCTTGTCACGATGCCCGGACGGGCACCACGGCGGCGAGCAGAGAAGGCGGGAACAAGTCATGAACGAATCCCTCGGGCGCTTCGAAGAGCTGATCCTGCTGGCGCTCCTGCGCCTCGGCCCGGAAGCGTATGGCCTGGCGATGCGCCGCGAGATCGAGGAGCGAACCCAGCGGGACGTTTCCACCGGGGCCTTGTATACGTCGCTGAAGCGCCTCGAGGAGCGCGGCATGGTGTCGTCGCGCATGGGCGAGCCGACGCCCGAGCGGGGCGGGCGTCGCAAGAAGCACTACAAGCTCGAGGCCGCCGGCGCACGCGCCCTGCGCACCGCCTACCTGGACTACTCCAAGATGGCCGAGGGGCTCGGCCCGAAGCTTCGCGATGCCGTCGACGCACTCGATGAGCAGGCGGGCTGATGAGCCGCCCGGCGCCGCCTCGCCTCCCGGCTTCTCTGCTCGCCGCCACGCTCGATCCGGGGATCGCCGAGCTCGTCTTGGGTGACCTGCAGGAGGAGTACGCCATGCGAGCCGCCGAAGAGGGCCACGCACGAGCCACCCGCTGGTACTGGAAACAGGCGCTCACCTCGAGCACGAAGGGCCGCCGCTCGCTCCCGGGGCTACCCGGGCCGAAGCACCCATCCGGCAGAGGAAAGGCCTCCATGATCGACTCGCTGATGAATGACCTCCGCCTCACGCTGCGCTCGTTCGCCAAGAATCCGGGCTTCGTCGCCGTGGCCGTCATCACCTTGGCACTCGGCATCGGCGCCACGACCGGTGTGTTCAGCCTGGCGAACTGGCTCATGCTCCGGCCGGTGCCGGGCGTGGCCGAGCAAAGCCGTGTGGTCTCGGTCAATCTGGGCATCCGCCGCGACGGCTGGCTGCGCGTCGCCTCGCTGTCGTATCCGAACATGGCGGATTTCGTCGGCCGCCTGACCCAGCTCGATGCTTTCGCGGGCGTTCAGGGCGCCTCTATCAACGCTTCCGTGGGCGAGGAGGGCGCCGTGGGCCTGCAGGTGCGGTTCGTCACCGCTTCGTATGGGGAGGTGCTCGGGCTGACACCGCAGCTCGGCCGCTGGTTTACCGTCGAAGAAGACGATCCTGCCTCTCCCACCCATGTGATCGTGATCAGCGACGGGACCTGGAAGAGCATGTTCGCCGCCGATCCCGACGTGCTCGGGCAGGACCTGCTGGTCAACGGCCGTCCCTTCGAGGTCGTCGGGGTGGCCGCGCCGGGCTTCGAAGGCGCCTATCTGAACGAGGGGACGGAGGCCTGGTTGCCGGGGTCGTCGTATCCGTGGGCCAACTACTACGAGGACGTCTTGCACTACGCCCAGCGGAGCGATGGCACGTTCTACGAGTTCGTCGCCCGTCTCGCCGAAGGGGCGACGCCCGAGCAGGCCCAGGCCGAGCTTTCGGCGGCCGCCACCTGGCTCGCCGAGCGGTACCCGGAGGTGAACGACAAGTTCGCCCCCAAGGATGGCTCCGAGGCGGTCACCTTCACGCTGTATCCGGGGATCGGCACCCATCCGCTGTCGCGTCCATCCGTCACCTCGACGCTGCGCCTGATGCTCGGCGCCGGCTCCCTGGTCCTTCTCATCGCCTGCGCCAACGTGGCCAACCTGCTGCTCGTACGCGGCATGCGGCGCGCCGGCGAGCTCGCGGTGCGGAAGTCTCTCGGTGCCGGCCGGCTGCGCCTGATGCGGCAGCAGCTCACCGAGGGCGTGCTGCTGTGGGCGATCGGCGGGACGGCCGGGATCGGCGTTGCGCTGGCGCTGATGCGTTCGTTCGCCGGCGTCGAGATCGCCGGCGCCTCGGCCGGCGCCTCGGTGCCGCTCGACGCTCGTGTGATGACCTTCGCCGCCGTTGTCTCGCTGCTGACCGGCGTCGCGTTCTCGCTACTTCCCGCGTGGCTCGTCGCGGGGGTCGATGCGGCCCGCACCCTGCAGGCGGGAAGCGACGACTCGCGGCGACGGAAGAGCCGCGTCCGGTCGGTGTTCGGTGCCGCGCAGATCGCCGCTTCCTTGACCCTTCTGGTGGGCGCCCTGCTGTTCGCGCGAACCATCGTCAACATGTCGAACGTCGATCCCGGTATCGACCCCACGGGCATCACCGCCGCCTACGTCGACCCCACGGACATCGGCTATTCGATTGAAGAAGCGGCCCAGTACTTCGATCGGCTCCACCGAGAGCTCGATGCCCACCCGGGGACCAGCAGCGTGGTGCTCACGAGCAACGTTCCCTTCTACGGCTTCAAGTCCTACGGTCGAGCCCGGGACGCGGACGACACCGAGGGCGAGTACCTGGAACCGCTCGACCTTTCGATCTCGAACGGCTACCTCGAGATGCTGTCGATCCCGTTGCTTCGCGGACGTACGTTCACCGCCGAGGAAGTGCGTTCCGGAGCACAGATCCTGATCATCAACGAGACGCTCGCAAGCACTCTCTTCGCCGATGGCGACCCCCTCGGGCGCACGATCGAGATCCCGGTCTACCGGTCCGATCCGACGTTTCACGAGGTCGTCGGCGTGGTGGCCGACACTCGATACCGTGAGCTGACCGAAGCGCCGGAGCCCACCCTCTTCAGGCCTCGGGGGCGCAACCGTACCGCTTCGCGGGCCGTCGTGATGGTGAAGGCCCGGCCGGGTACGAACGGCCAGGAAGTCCTGCGATCGACGATCGCGAAGGTCAGCCCGTCGTTGGCCCCGGGGCGGGTCGAGTCGCTCGAGCAGGCGGTCCGCGACGCCATGGCGCAGCCGCGCATGCTGGCCGGACTCCTGATGCTGCTGTCCACCGTGGCCGCGGTGCTGGCAGCCGTCGGTCTCTACGGGATGGTCTCGACCGCCACGGCGCAGCGCACCTTCGAGCTCGGGATCCGTATGGCGCTGGGTTCGACACCTGGGCACGTCATCGGCCTGGTGCTGGGCAGTACCACATCGGTGGCGAGCCTCGGCATCGCCGGAGGATTGTTGGGAGCCTGGTGGCTCAGCCGCGCGATCGAAAGCCGCCTGTTCGGTATCGCCCGGCTCGACCCGGCGACCTGGATCGCGGCGGTGGCCCTGCTCCTCGGTGTGGCCTTCGCCGCAGCGCTCGTTCCGGCGCTCCGCGCCAGTCGCCTCGATCCGGTGGAGACGCTGCGCGCGCGTTGAGGTTGCCGACACGGGCCCGCCGACACGACTCCAGCGGCCAGCCCGCCGTCGATACGCCGCTGCCGCCTCAACGCCCGTGCCAATGGGTGGCCACGCTGCTGGCGCCGCGACTCCCCCGGCGCTAATCCGGAAGAACGAGACGAAACCGCTTCACCCGAATCGTCCCCGCTTCGTCTTCGACCGCGGCAACGACCCGGTCCCCGCTCACGGCTGGGCGGGGATTGAAGCGAAACCCCTCCGGCAGGTCGATGTCCCCGAGAAACCGGCCGTCCGGGCCGAAGACATCCAGGATCGACGAGTTCGTCCAGCACGGGTTCTGCATCAGCTCCTGGATGTCAGTCGACGCCGCCGCGCACGGTTCCGTCCTGACTCCCGGGCCGGGGCGCACGACCCACAGCGAGCCGTCGGAATTGCCAACCAGGCGCGAGAGCGCCGGCTTGAACGATGGCGTCTCGGGCACCCTCCCCTCGGGCGTTCCCCACACCGCCACCCGGGCGCGGAAGACCCTCTCGTGCCATTCTTTTTCGTCCGGTTCAATCGGCACCCGTGCGTCCTCTCGCTCGATGACCAGCTCGCCGGCCGAATCGTCGGAGCTCTCCACGGTGATCCGATAGCGATCCGAAACCGCGCGCGCCAGGCCTCCGTCGGCCATGACGACGAAGGCCGACGCCGGAGCGAAGGGGACCGCGTGCATCGAAGCCGACATTCCCTCCCGGGCCGGCGTCTGAACGGTCCACGGGCTGCGGTCGAACGTCGGCAACGTACGCCGCCGGAGGATCGACCCGTCGGCGGCCACCTCGGCGAGCTCAGCGCCCACGAGAACCGTCGTGACGCCCTGCTCATCCACCCGATACGGCGCCGCCTGCCACATCCCGTCGACCCGCACCGTGGCGCGGGGTGTGCCGTCCCGCTCGAACGACACCAGCCGGCGGCCGGTGTTGATATCGGTGACGTAGAGGGCGCCGTCCGGCGCCAGCGCGAACCCGTCGGGACGCTGAAACTCGCCCGGCCCCTGGCCGATCGGCGCGATGTCGAGTTGGTGGACGCCTTCGAGGTCGTAGATCCGTAGCGCCGGCACCTGCGCGTCGAGGACGTAGATACGACGCTCGTCGGCGGCCAGGCCGGAGACCCGACCCAACATGTACGGCTCCGCCCCCTCCTCGACGCCGATCGAGGCCTCCTCGACAAGGGTGGAGGTACCTCCCCAAACGGAGCCCGATCGATTGACGACCGTCGTGACACCGCCTTCGTCGCTGATCGTGCCCACCCATTCGCCGTCGGCGACCGGAACGGGGCTGTCGCCCGCGCAGGCGAGGGTCGCGAAACCCAGGGCCGTGGCGAGCGCGAGGCGAGCAACGCGGGCGCGCGGCGGGTCGGAGTCAATTGAAAGACGGCTCGTGACGGTTCGCAGAGGCATGGACAGGATCGCGCGGGGACTTGAACGGATCACGGCGCATACCCTAGCAGGCCGTGGTGGAAGTGTGATGGGTCTGGCGAAGGGGAGTTGCGTGAGAGGACAAGGCGGGCCGACGCAGGCGATGCCGATGCGCATCGTCGAGGAGGCCCAACGCGGTCATCGCGCGCAACCCCCCTTCGCCCAAAGGGTTACGTGGAAAAGAGGCCGTCTGCGGCGTTCCCGCTCCTCGACGATGCGCATCGGCATCGCCTGCGTCGCGGCGCCTTGCATCCAGCCTCTTTTTGATGCCGCCGCTCAACCCCTGGGAGACCTTCTACTCCTTGCCGCCGATCTTCGGTGCCGAGGAGTTCGGCACGATCATCGACCAGATGAACGCCGCCACCCGGCAGGTCGCCCTTGACAACGACGTCCCCCTATTCGATCTTTCGGCCGCCTTCCCCAGCGGCGGCGACTGGTTCGTCGACGGCGTGCACATGAACGCGATCGGAGCACGAATGAAGGCCCAGATGATCGGCGAGTTCCTTATCGAGCAACAACTGCTGGGGCCCTCGGAGCCCGACGGCCGGCCGTGAACAGCCGCGATCTTCGGCTGGCGCTGCGGCGGCTGCGGAAGGCTCCGGCGTTCACCACCGTGGCGGTGGTGACGCTGGCGCTGGCGATCGGCGCGAACACGGCGATCTTCAGCTTCGCCGATGCGGTCCTTTTCCGCCCCCTGCCCTACGAGGATCCCGAGCGGGTGTTCAACATCCGGATGATGAGCCCGCAAACCGGGGCCCGGTACACGCTGACCCCTTACTCGTACCTGCGAATTATCGATGAGCGGGCACGCACGATCGCCGGGGTCGGCATGTTCGAGGGGCCGTTCAACCTGACCGTGACCGGCGCGGACGGGGCCGAGGCGATCGGCGTCGCGACCGTCAGCGGGAACTACTTCACCCTGCTCGGCGCCCGGCCCGCCTTCGGACGCAACCTCGTCGAGGCCGATGTTGACGCCACCGGTCGAGCCGCCATGCTGACGTGGTCGTCCTTTCGCACGCGATTCGGCGGAGACCCGTCTGTCGTCGGGAGCCCGCTGACGCTCGGCGATCGAACGTTCGACATCGTCGGCGTGCTGCCGGCGGGCTTTGTATTTCCGACGCCATTCCGCGGCGACGTCGAGGTCGTCGGGTTGATGCCTCCGGGATCGACAGATAACGGCGGCACCTTCTATCCCATCGTCCGGTTGGAGCCGGATGCGACCGCGGCGGCAGCGGATGCCGAATTGGCGTCGCTCGCGACGATGCTCGACGATCGGGCGCCGACGGACGAAGCGGAGATCGCCGTTCTCGACGACGTCCGCTCGATGATCTACCCGACCGGTGGGCCGGTGATGCGATTCCTGCTGGCCGCCGCCGGGCTCGTGCTACTGATCGGCTGTTCGAACCTGGCGAACATGATGTTCGCGCGGACGCGCTCGCGCGAGCGCGAGATCGGTGTCCAGGCCGCGCTTGGCGCCAGTAGGCTGGGTCGCGTGCGGCCGCTGCTGATCGAGGGAGTGATCATCGGCATTGCCGGCGGCGTTGCCGCTCTGCTCGCGGCAGAGGCGGCGTTCGGCCTTCTTCTTCGCCAGGTCCCGCCGGCCGCCATCGGGCAGGCACCCGTCGGCGTCGGTCCGCGAACCGTCGCCTTCGCTCTCGGGCTCGGCCTGGTCGGCGGGCTCCTGTTTGCCACCCTCCCCGCGATCCGCGCATCTCGCTGGGACGCCCAAACGCTGCTGCGCAGCGGCGGGGGCCGCACCGGCGTGCGCTCGTTCGGGCGCCCCTTGCTGGCGGCGCAGGTGGCACTCGCGATCGTCCTCGTATTCGGAGCGGTCATTGCGGTCCGCGGGTTCGTTTCCGTGCTGCAGATCCCCCTCGGCTTCAGCCCCGAGAACGTGGCTACCGTGCGGATCGCGGCGCCGAGCGAGGACCCGCTCGAGCGCCAGGCGTTTTACCTGCGCGCCGCCGAAGAGCTTCGAAGTCGCTCGGACATCGTCGCAGTGGGCGCGGTCGGCTCCTTGCCCTTCGGCGGCTCGGTCGCCGACGAGGGCGTCATCGCCGCGGATACCGGTGACCGTTTGAACGCCGGCATCGTCCACGTCCTTCCCGGCTATTTCGAGGCCGCCGGCATCGACCTCATTCGCGGCCGCCTGCCGACATCGGACGACGTAGCGTCCGGCGCGGACGTCGCTATCATCGCCCCGTCGACGGCATCCGCCCTTTTCGGCGGGACCGATCCTCTCGGGCAGACGTTGACGAGCAACGTCGGCCGCCGACTGACCGTTGTGGGGGTGGTCGCCGACGTGACCCATGGGCTTGGCTACGCGATGGAACCGCCGGTGTACGCGCCCCCGGCAGCCGGAACGCGCCAGATGACCCTCGTCGCCCTCACGCGCGCCCGCAGCGACGCCTCTCTCGCCGACATCCGCCGCCAGATAAGCGCGATGAACCCGGACGTTCCGCTCGTCGCCTCCTGGTGGAGCGACACGATCGGCGGCGTCACGGGGTACCGCAACCCGCGTTTTCAAACGATCGTCCTGGGATCGTTCGCCGGACTCGCTCTCGGCCTCACCGCCATCGGGGTCTTCGGCTTGGTCTCGTTCATCGTCGCCCACCGGCTTCCGGAGCTCGGTATCCGGCTGGCGATCGGTGCAACACCGGGTTCGCTGACACGCCACACCATCGGCCACGTGGTCATCCCGACGCTCGTCGGTGTCGGCCTCGGCATCGTTTCGACGCGGCTTCTGGCGCGCCTCGCCGAGGCCCAACTCTACGAGGTAGACACACGCGATCCGGCGACCTTCGCGACGGCCGTGCTGACCGTCGCGGTTGCGGCCGTGGTCGCCGCGTACGTTCCCGCTCGTCGGGCGGGCCACGTCGATCCGATGACGGTTCTGCGCACCGATTGAGGTCAATCGAGGACACCGGCGCGAGCGCCGAGGACCTAGCGGAGCACATCCGCGAGATCGGCAGAAAGCTGGGCGAGCGGGCCCGCTGAGGCCCCGACCCCACGTTGATCGGCCACGGCTAGGCGCCGTGGTCAGGGCGCGCCATCGGGCCGAATCAGCCGGTAGCGCTTCACCCGGCTGACGGCATTCTCGTCTTCCGTCCGAGCCACAACCAGATCGCCGTCGATGTGCGGGCGCGGCGTGAAGCGCATCTCCGGCGGCGGCGTGATCGATCCGAGGAAACGGCCGTCGGGAGCGAAAACATCGACGATCCGCTGGTCGCGCCAGCACGGAAACGCGTCGAAATCATCGGCCGTCTCCGCATCGGGGTCGCATTCGGGAAGTCGTGAACCCGGGCCTGGGCGGAGAACCCAGATCTCACCGGAGTGGGTCGGAATCAGTTCGCTGAAGGCCGGTTTGTGGCTCGGAACGGTTGGTGTCTCTCCCCAGATCCAGTCGGGGATGACCGACTGCATGATCGCGGTCGTCTCGCGCCGGTGCCAGTCGGCCTCATCCGGCTCGACCGGAACCGGCTCCCAGGACTTCTCGATCACCAGCGTCGACCCGTCTCGGGCCCGCCGCTCGAACCGGTATTCGTTCGAAACGCCGAAGAGCATGGCGAGATCGGGGCCCATGGCCCAGTGTTCTTCCGGAAAGAAGGGGACAGGCCTCTGCACGGACCCCGTGGCATCCGACGCGACGCCGGGCACGAACGTCTCGTCGATCGGCGGTACAAGCTGCTCGCCGAACGCACCCTCTTGACCATGGCCCTGCATGGCGATGACGAACATCCTGTTCGGATCGTCCCGCCGCAGATCGACGAAGACCGGCGTATAGGGAACGCCCTCGCTCGAGAGCACCATCGGCGTCGACGTATTCAGCCCGCCTGGCATGACGTACTGTTCGATGAAACCACCGTCGCCACCGTAGACGCTGATCCGCCGAGCGCGATCGTCGCGCAGAAAAACGCGACCGTCCGCCGCCACGGCGACGCTCGACGGCCTTTCGAACTCACCGGGCCCCTGCCCGGGTCCCCCGAGGTCCCGCAGGTACGTTCCGCCGTGGTCGTAGACTCGCAGCGCCGGGACCTGCTGATCGATGACGAAGATCCGGTCCGCCGTAGCCGCGATGCCGCCGACCGAGCCGAGCATGTATTCGTCCGCCCCTGCGTCCACACCGATCGATGCCTCCTCGAGCAGCCGCGCCTCGCCGCCCCAGACCGAACCGGAGGTCGTCACAACGCGGGTCGTCCCACCCTCGGTCGTTGTGGTACCGACCCAGCCGAGCCCTGTGTCGCGTACGACCGTCTCGGGCGCGCAGCCTGCCGAGACGAACAACACGGCGAGGGCGTACCCGATGCTGGCCGGCGCATGACCACGGATCTGTCGCATATTCACGATTCAAGAGACTTCCACCGGCGCGCGCAAGAGGTGCGCGGCTGTGGCCCGGCCGAAGTCGCGGCCGCGACGTAGGCCGCGGGCCGCGAGTGCCCGCCTCCCCCACCCTTGACATTCGACGGCGCCCGCGCCTTACTCCCCTCTCTGAGCAAGGGCTGCGAGCAATCACTCGCATGGGGACCGAGCCAGGACGTCCGAGGTCTCCGTTTTGCCTTTCCGGCAAGGTAAAAGCCCATGAGCAAGAAAGAGCGCGAGACGCGATCGCGCCGCGACGCACCACCCGGCGCCTTCCGTGCCGCGGTCTCCTTCGACATCGGCAGCATCCTCGAGTGGATGTACCCGACGCCCGAAGAGGAATTCCGCGTCGAGGTCCGCAGGCCCGACGACCTGCTGGTCTTCGACCTGGTCTTCGACAATCTGAAGCTGGTCACCGGCGACGCCCCCCGCCTGGAGCGCGAAAACGCGAACGCGCCCGGCGTGCTCATCGTCGAGCTGCCGCCGCAGTCCTTCGGCGAGGAAGCGTTCCTCGAAACCTCGAGAGCCGACGCGACGGCGCAGGCCGATCCCTTCCCCGAGACGCTCAACGACCCGAACAGCGGCTATCAGCCGAAGAACGTCGCCACCAGCGGCGAAACGCCCACGGCGCTGCCCACCTCACGGGTACGCATGTCCGGCCGCAGCCGCCTGGCGTTCACCATGCCGGCCGAAGACGACGCGCTGCCGTTCACCCTGCCGGACGTGCTGGTGGCGATGAAGACATGGCCGATGCGGCGAGACCCCATCGCCCGTCCGGACCCCGTGTACGTCGCCGCGGCAACCGGCGTGGGAACGGCGGTTGCGGTCGAGAGCACCGAGGCCGCCTTCGGGAAGCTGAGTGAATGGGTCGGCCTGCGCGCCGGCCTTGTCGCGGGCCTCGAGCGGCGCGGCGTGGTGGGGTTCGGCGAAGCGCTGGAGCTGTCGTCGCAACGAGTTGCCGAGCACGCGGCAGCCGGCCTTGCCGGTGACGACAGTTGCACCGCGTCGGCGTTGCAGGGGGCGATGTTCCGTCAGTTCGAGCGGCTCTCGCGCGAGTTCCCGGACCTGCGTGCCGGTCGGGCCCGCCAGGCGGCCCTGGCGGCGATGTCGCTGGCTACCGCCGAGCACCTGGTGGCCGCGGCGAGCCGTGGCGACCTGAAGCTGGATGTCGGCGATCTCGAGCGTCTTCCGTTGTTCCCGCTGTTGTTGCTCCCGCACGAGCCGTCGCGCGACGTCACCGCGCTGGAGCTGCCGTACCGGCTGATCCTGTCGCCCGTCGGCAGCGGGCGCTGGACCCACGTCGTGGACGTCGCGGACGCCGACCACGACGACCGCGTCGAGCTCTGGCACACCCGCCTGACCACCGCGGCCGACGACTTCGGCCCGGACGGCCCCGGCCGTATCCGGGCGATCTGGTCGCCGGACTACCCCGCTTCCGTCCCGGAGCTGATCCCGCTGCTCGGCAAGCCGCAGGACACGCCGCCGACCCCGCCGGCGCCGTTCCGCATGTCGCTCGACCCGCTGGATCGCAAGATGCTCGTGCAGCTGATGGCCGACTGGGGGCAACAGCGATCGGACGTCCCGCGGCTGAAATACGTTCCGCGCTCGTCACGCGCCGAGCGCCTCCACCTCTCCGCGCTCGGCGCCCTGCTCGACGCCGAGGGCAACTGGGGGATCCGCCCCGAGGAGGTCGACCTGGAGCAGTGGCGTCACCTCGCCACGCTCGGTCGCGACCACTACGTGCGCGTCGTATACGCCGGCTTCCTTTGCCCGTTCGGCCACGCCGCGTCGCTGATCAAGGTCACGGAGCGCAAGTTCGAGGACGCCAGCGACGCACCCGGCGGGCGGGTGGCCGTGCTCCGCCAGCGCTTCTTCATCGTCGTGCGCGAGCGCGTCAGGCGCTACAACGGGTCCGGGCATCCCCACAAGGGCCGCAACTTCCCCTTCGAGCACGTCGAGATCCTCACCCGGGTCACCCCCGACCTCGTCGAGCCGGGCGCCGGTGACAGCGCCGTCAACGACTCGACGATCTATCTGAGCTTCGCGCCCCGCATGCTGTTTTGGCCCATGGTGCCGGACGGCGGCGCCGGCAACAGCGGCGTCGACTTCCGCTTCGACGCCATCGCCACGGATATCGACGGCAACCGCATCACCTTGGACGTGCCGCTGTTGTTCGTCGGCGAGACGGTCAACGACGGCGATCCGGAGGCGGTGCGCACGATCTACGACGGCGAGCCGGAGAGCAAGAGGATCGCGGATTTCGGCGGCGCCACGGTCACCTACGCCCCCTTCCACCAGGCCGACAAGGGCGACCCGCGGCTGCCGACCGAGCGGATCACGCTCGGGGCCGGCGAGCGCGTCGCCGGTCCGACCAAGCCGAAGTTCTACCCGGAGGTCGCCTCGGCCCGGGTCGGCGTACCGGCGCTGCGGAAGCTCATGGGCCAGTCCGATGCCCTGGTGGACGTCGTCTACCCGGACGTCTTCAAGAAGTTCGGCTTTGGCGAAACCGACGCCTCGAAGAACAAGGGGCGGGTGTTCCTTCACCTCGAGAACCCGCACCCGCTCGCCTTCGGTGGTGGCGGCGGCGACTCGAAGAGCGATTCGATCGGCGGGCTGGCATCGCCGCAAATGGAAATCCGGGCCCTGTCGAAGGAAATGGGCCCGGTGGCGGTCAACCCGGCGCTGCCGCCGAACGAGGCGGACCAGAAGCTGGACGACGTCGCCGCCGGCGGCTTCGACCCGGCCGATTTCTTCAACGACGCCAAGATCCTCGGCGGCGTCGACCTGGGGACCATCGTCAAGGTGGCCACGACACTCACCGGCGCCGACGTCCCGAAGATGCTGTCGCGGGAGCTTCCCGACAAGATCGAGGCGTCGTTCACCTGGGACACCGAGATCACCCAGTCGGACCCGCTCAACCTGCTGATCCCACGCGCCGACACCAACAAGCCGAACACCAAGCTGTTGATGAACGGCACGGTGACGACACCGATCGCCAACCCGCAGGATACCCACTACGTCGCCGACGCCTCGCTGAGCAACTTCAAGGTCAACCTGTTCGGGTTCGTGATCATCTGGTTCGAGAGCCTTTCCTTCAACGCCGAGAAGGGCCAGAAGCCGGACGTCGCCGTCGACATGCGGGAGGGCGACGAGGCGGTGCAGTTCGGCGGCCCGCTCGAGTTCGTCAACGAGCTGCGCAACCTGGTGCCCTCGAACGGGTTTTCCGATCCGCCGGCGATCTCGGTGACGCCCAGTGGTATCAGCGCGAGCTACTCGTTGACGCTGCCGACCGTGGGTGTGGGCGTGTTCACCCTGTCGAACCTGTCGCTCGGGGCCGGTTTCTCGTTGCCGTTCGATTCCAAGCCGGCGGTGGTGAAGTTCAACTTCTCCGAGCGCGAGCAGCCCTTCAGCCTGACGGTGTCGCTGCTTGGCGGCGGCGGCTTCTTCGCCATCGGCCTGACCACGCGCGGTGTGACCGAGATCGAGGCGGCGCTGGAGTTCGGCGCCGCCATCGCCATTGATTTGGGCGTCGCCTCGGGCGGCGTCGAGATCAAGGCGGGGGTGTACTTCCACTGGCTCGAGCCCATTCCCGACAAGGGCACGGTCGAGCTCACCGGCTATGTTCGCCTGTACGGCGAGCTGTCGGTGCTGGGGCTGATCTCGGCTTCGTTGACGTTCAACCTGCAGATCTCCTACCTGAAGGACCAGGCGGCCGGGGAGTCGCTCGTTTGGGGAGAGGCGACGCTGGTGATCGAGGTCGAAGTGCTGTTTTTCTCGGCCAGCGTCGATGTGCACTGTCGCCGCGAGTTCGCCGGCTCCGAATCCGACCCCAAGTTCATCGACCTGATCCCCGAAGAGGCGGTCTGGGCTCAATACTGTGACGCCTTCGCCGAGGAGGCCGCCTGATGGGAAAGCAATCGTTGATCTGGACCACGCTTCCGAACGGACGCACGGCGGACGGGGACCTGAAGGTCTCGGTGATCTTGTCGCCGCGCCTGGACCCGGAAAACGACCCCCCGCAGCTCGACAGCTTCGCCGAGTGGGTGGATTGGCCGACGACGCTCCGGCAGGCGAAGTTCGAGATCCGCTACGGAAACGGCGCCGTCAGCATCGACGGCAACGAGACCCAGGCGCCCGCCCGCGTCGATGACACGGTGGGCACGGCCGACAGCGCCGCCTGGCAGGCGCTCTTCCGCCCGGACCTCTTCGTGCGTCCACACACCTTTCAGAACCTCGCCGGCAACCAGGTCATAAGCTACGACGCCGCCGCCGTCGACGGCATCGTTCGCGACCTGTACGGCAAGCTGGCGGCGAAGGCCACCGGCGACATGCCGATCGCCAGCGATTTCATCGACGATCCCGATTGGAAAGACCTGGTCACGTCCGTCGCGGCGCTCGATTCGTTGACGGTCAACAGCGACACCGGCCTGCGCGATCCGTCCCGGGTGCTGGAGCCCAAGAAGCTGCCGGCCCGGTGGGACACCCTCGAGAAGCTGGCGGAGTTCCAGGCCTTCCACACACCGGCGTCGAAGCCCAAGCCGGTCATCGCCAAGCGGCGTCTCGACGACGACCGCATCGAGGCGAGCTGGATGGAGTACGAGCAAACCGCGCTCCCGCGAGAGGAAGACCTCGCTCCCGCCATCGACTTCCACCAGATCGTCGCTTCGATGAACCAGTACCCCACACTGCTGCGACGGCTCGGCATCGTGGTCGATTTCATCGTTCCGGCGGACACGTTCTCCCCGGCGGCCGACGATGCCCTGTCGGTTTCGGTGTCGTTCCCGGGCAGCCCGGCAACACCGAGCGCCGGCGTCGAGCCCATCACCCACGCCGAGCTGTCGAAGCGGCATTTCCGTGCCGTCCCCCACCCCAGCCCGCCCTCGGGCGACGAGCTCCGGGTCGTCGACGGCCTCCTCGACCTCGACCCGAAACGCTTCAGCCTGCTGCAGTCCGACGTCGATGCGGCCGGCTCGAAGCTCATGGGATTCGCCCGCTCGCTGGCGCGCCTGGGGCAAGACGACCGGCGTGTCGACGCGGTAACCCGGCACGAGAAAGAAACCGGCGCACCGTCGCTACGGACAGCGGGGCTGATGCTGGTGCAGAAAGCGCGGGGCAAGGGCCTCGAGGATCGTTTCGTCGCCAACGACCAGCGCAATACCGCCGCCGAGGCGGTCCTCGCCAACCAGTCCGGCGCCACCCCGCCGGACCTGTACGCCGAGGACCTGGTACGCGGCTTCCGCTTCGACGTCTGGGACGGCAAGGTCGGCGTCTGGCGGTCGCTGTTCCAGCGCACCGCGACCTACGACATCGGCGGCGGCAACGTGGTCATCACGCCGCCGGACCCGGAGGAGGGCACGTCCCGGCTGGCCGCGACCCGTTCGCCCGATCCGGCGAGCAACCCCGACAAGCTCTGGCTGCACGAGGCGCTGGTGTCGTGGAGCGGCTGGAGCCTGGCGGCGGCCCCCCCGGGGCGCGCCATCCTGCCGGACGATACGTTCGACACCAGCAGCGACCAGACCGAGGCGCAGGTACCGCCCGGCATTCCGCTCGAAACGACCTTTAACGCCCTACCCGGCTCGCTGCCACGGCTGCGCTTCGGACGCGACTATTGGATCCGCGGCCGCGCCGTCGATCTGGCCGGCAACTCGTTGGCTCCCGACGAGAAGACCTTCGGACCGGAGAACCCGAAGCTGAACGCCCGCCCCTACCTCAGGTACGAGCCCATCGCCGCCCCGGTGCTGGCGCTGCGGGAGGACGGCACCGGCACCATCGAGGGGCCGCAGGAAGGCGAGTCGATGGCGCACATCGCCATCCGTAGCTTCAACGACACGCCGCCGGATAACACCGTGCCGACGAGCCAGGAGGCGCGCCGCGTCGCCGTGCCACCGCAGTCGAGCGCCCGTGACGCCGAGCAGCACGGCATGCTCGACGCCGGTGGCAAGGTCGACAGCACCACGTTCGCCATGCTGGCCCTGCAGAAAGACAAGGACGCGAGCCAGTCAGACGCGGCGCCGCGCGAGGAGCTCTTGCCGATGCAGGGGCCGCTCGATCCGCTACCGGTCGATACCGTCTTCAGCGTCTTTCCCGATGACCACGAGCTCACCTACCTTCCCGATCCGCTGGCGGCCGAGGTCGCGGTGCGGGTGTTCCGGCACCCCAATATCGGCGACGGCGAGGTCATCACCGTACCGCTGTACCCATCGGGTAACTGGCCCGAGGCCCGGCCGTTCAAGATCCGGGTCTTCGAGGACCCGACCGCTCCGCCGGCCTACGACGCCGCCGCCCATACGCTTCAGGTGCCGCTTCCCAAAGGAGTCCGGGCGCGGCTGCGGCTCTCGATGAAACCCTCCCTCGCCGCCCTCGACACCCTCGGCGTCTGGCGATGGTTGTCCGACGGTGATCGATCCGCATTACAGCAGACCGCCCTCGACGGGCAGCACTGGATGCTTACGCCGTGGCGCAACGTCGATGTCGTGCACGCGACCCAGCGACCGCTGATCGCCCCCGAGATCGGCAAGCACGTCATCGAGCGCGGCCGCAACGACACCCACGCCGTCCCTCGGCTGATCACGACCTGCAGCCTGAAGAGCACCGACAAGCTCGACCTGCTGGCCGAATGGCACGAGCCTGTCGACGACCCGGCGCTTACCGAGAGCGAAGCGATCGCAGCCGACCGTGTGAAAGGCGATGTGGCCTACACGGTGAAAGTCACGGCGAAGGAAGACTACGCCACACAGGCCGACGGCCACACGCGCGGCGGGTTCCCGGATCACACCATCCTCGCCGACGACGAGATCGGTATCGGTATGCCGGGCCACGACCTGGTCGTGCCGAAGCGCCACGAGTTCCACGACACCCGCTATCGGCGCATCCAGTACCGCCTCGATGCCACGACGAGGTTCCGTGAGTACATGCCCAAGAGCGTGCTGACAGAGCCGTCGTCCAACGGCCCCGTCCCGACCGACAAGAACATCAAGGTCACGGGCCCGGAGCTGGTGACCTGGATCCCCAGCTCGGCCCCGCCGCCGGCCCCCGAGGTCGTCTACGTCGTCCCCACCTTCGGCTGGGTGCGCACCACCGACGAGGACGGCGACGAACGCCGCTGGCGCCGCGGCGGCGGGCTGAGGGTTTACCTCGACCGGCCGTGGATGGCGACGGGCTACGGCGAGATGCTGGCCGTGGTGCTGCCGCCGGCGGGCTTCTCCGGCGACCCCGACGACCAGCCGGCCGCCTATCCCTACAAGAAGTTCGTCACCCAGTGGGGCAACGACCCGATTTGGAAGTCACCCTTCGTCGACGGCATCGCGCCCGGGCGCGACGACTTCCCCCGCGCCCGCACGAGCCCCGACCCGACCGGCGCCTGGCTTCCCGAGAACGCCCCCGAGGCCGAGAAGGACCAGCCTGCCGGGCCGTTCAAGATCGCCGGGCTCGTCCCGCCGGGGGTGGGCAGCAGCTCCTCCTCCGTCGAGATCGCGCCGCACGACGTCCGCTACGACGCCGATCGTCGGCTGTGGTACTGCGACATCGAGATCGATCACGGGCGCTCGTACTTCCCCTTCGTCCGGCTCGCGCTGGCTCGCTACCAGCCCGTCTCGGTGCACGGAGCCCACCTCTCCAGCGTCGTTCTGGCGGACTTCATGCCGCTCGCTCCCCACCGCTGGCTCAACGTCAATCAAACAGACGACCCGGCCAAGCGCCGGGTCACCGTGCACGGCCACGGTTACACCGGTTCGAGCGGTCACGACGAGGCCGAGCAGGCCCCCTCGATGAGCGTCATCGACCGGCTGGCCGGAACGTCGCGAACGCTGACGCCGGCGGAAGTCTCGCCGAAGAGCATCATCGAGGTCTGGGTGGAGCGTCTCGACCCGGGGCGCGGCGAGGACTTCGGCTGGCAAAGGGTCTCCAACGCGATCGTCACGCAAGACAAGCCGAAGCCGAAGCTCCACCGCCTGGCCCGCTTCGTCCCCGCCGACAAGCATGCCCGCGCGATGCAGCTGAGCAAACAGGGCGAATACGACGTCCTGCTGAAGGAAAACCTCGCCGCGAAGCTCTTCTACGTGGTCCCGCTATGGGCCGGCGAGGTGACACTCCCCGCCCCACCCGAGGACGGCGAGCGCTACCGCCTGGTCATCGCCGAGTACGAGGAGTACCTGGTCGACGACGACCGACCGTACGACCCCGTTCCCGAGGCCAAGGACCGGCGGCTGGTCTTTGTGGAGCACGTCGAGCTGACTTGAGGGGCCTGCCTCAGCTCCAGGTCTCCAGATCTGTCTTCGCGAAGTCGTCGCCAACGCAAAGCAACGCCCGCCCGGCGACCCGAGCGGTCGCGTAGGCAAGGCAGTCGCCGAAGTTCAGCGCGGCCGCGTGCCGACCCTTGCCGAAACGCAACCACGCATCGATCGCGGTCGACCAATGAACATCGGAGAAGGGGATCGAAACCACACTCGCCTCCGCCAGAAACCGCGCCAGGAGCCCCCGACCGTCATCCTGGGTGCGCGCCGACAAGACGATCCCGGACTCGACCAGGGTCGGCGCGCCGATCCCGACGTCGCCGGCGGAGCACACAACCTCGATGAGCGATTCACAGCCAGGTTCGCGCAGCAGCATCGCGACAACGGCCGAGGAGTCCAGAATCATGCGCCGTCGTCACCGAAGCCGAGAATACTCTCCTCTTCTTGGCGCGTGATCGTCGTGCCGAGCACCTTGGCCGGTACGGAGGGCCAGATCTCGCTTTCGAGCACCCGTCGGATTCGGGCGGCTCGGTCTTGCGACGCCTCGCGGAGCACGAGCCGTTCTCGCCGTTCCCTGAGGGCGCGGCGGACCGCCTCCGTCTTGCTCTCGCCTGTCAATCGTACGACCTCGTCCACCAGGCGCTCGACCTCCTCGTTCTTGATACTCAGCGGCATACACACCTGCTCCGATGGGACGGCCACCGGCACCCCGGATCCTGCATTCCCGGTTGATGTTGGCCGATCGTGGTTCAATTAATATAGAAAAATACCATATTTCTATAATCCGCGGCAGATGACCTACCAAGAGGTTGGCGCCGCTCCTGGGATCCCTCGTTGTTTCGCGTGAAGCCGTCGAATCGTCGCCAGGCTCACTGCCCCTGGCGCAACACGTCGACGGGATCGGGAAACGGGTCCAGAACGACGTACTCGAGGATGCTGAACGCCGCGGCGTTGAGGCCGATCCCCAGCGTTAACACCAACAGGATCAGCACGCTGCCCCGACGGTCCTTGCGGATGGCGCGCACCGCGTAGCGGAGATCGTCGGTGATGCCCGCGGCGACATCCTTCGTCATTGCGAAACCTCCAGTCGGTACCCCTTCACCATGATCGTCCCACCCTCGTCCATGATGATCGCGACAATGGTAGAGCCGTCGATGAACGGCCGGAACACGGGCCTGCGCTCGATGGTGACCGAGCCGAGAAACCGGCCGTCGGCGCCAAACGCATCGAGCCAGTAGCCCTCGGGAACCCAGCACTCGGGCGAACCGTCGGCGCAGTCGGTGGAAAGACGGGACGGCTGCTCCCGCAGGACCCAGATGCGATCGTTGCGATCGGCCATGAGTTGCAGGTAAGCGGGCTTGTGGTCGGGGATCTCGGGTCCGTTCCATATCCAACCGGGGTCGGCGGCGATACGCTCGCGCATGATCTCGGTCGTCCGCCGCTTGTGATCGGCAGCCTCCTCCGGGGACACGACAACCGGATCCCACGCCCGCTCGATCTGCAACCTGGTGCCGTCGGCCTGGTTGACCTGGAACGCGTACTTGTCGGTGGTTCCGAAAGCCCAGCTGCCATCCGGCAGGAGGGCGTTGGCCGGGAAAGGCTGGAACGGAACGCCGCAGTAGCGGTTCTCCTGACCCCTGCGCTCGTAGGTCAGGCAATGGGACTCCCACTCCATGTCGGGAGGATACGAAGGCTCCCCCGCCATATGGTCGGGCCCCAGGCGGGCGTAGCCGCTACGACGGTTGACGAAATCGAGGGCCGGCACCCACGGAACGTCGTCCGCCCCCAGAACGACCATCTCCGGGCCGAAGATCTGGAAGCTGGCGCCCGTGTTCCAGGTGTCCTTGGATACGCCGTCGGGGCCGAATACGTCGACCTGCGTGTTCGACTCGACAACCAGGATGTCGCCGGCGGAGGTCACCGCGAGTCCTCCGGGATCGTCGAACTCGCCGGGGCCCTGCCCGCCGCGACCGACGTCGAGCAGGTGCACGCCGTCGAAGTCGTACACCCGCACGGCGGGCACCTGGGCGTCGAGGACGTAGATTCGATCGTCGGTCGCCCAGACGCCTCGCAGCTCGCCGAACATGTATTCGTCGGCACCCGCCTCGACACCGATCGAAACCTCCTCGACCAGCCGCGCCTCACCAGCCCAGACCGAGCCCGACTCGTTCACGACTCTCGTCACCCCGCCCTCGGTAGTTGTCGTCCCGACCCATGCTTCGGACCCCGCCGGAGGTGCCGTTCCCTCAGGCTCGGAAGAGCAGGAGAACACCACGAACGAAGCGATGAGGACTCCTAGGACGCGCGCGGTCCTCATGGGTGCCGCGCCAATGAGTAGGTCGGATCGTCGGAAACGGCACACGCCGACGCGATCTGCGAAAAAAACTCCGACCCGACCGACGCCGTCCGCGCGGGTCCCGGCTGAGCGAAAGATGTCAATGAGCCGACGACGAGCACGCCGGTGGTCAGTGCTGCCAATCGATCCATGCTCTCCCCTCGTCCTTCCGACTGCCGCCGCGCCCGGACCAGGCATCGGTACGCCTGCAATGCGTTTTTTCCGCGCCATACCTACCCGGGTTCATAACGCCGAACCGGGACCGCGCGCAAGGGGCCTCGGGGCGGAGGGGGGCTCCCCTGTACGCGACGCGGCGCCCGGACTAATATTCCGTTTCTCAGGTCTGGTTTCGTGGTACACGACAGACGGTCGGGAATCGCAATGAGCTCAGCATCACCTGTCGGCTCGGGGGACAACTTCCGGTTGAAAGACGCCTTTCGTCGCGCCCGGCTCTTGATCGGCGATATCGGCACCTGGATGCTCCTCCTGCTCGGTTTCGTCATACACCTGTCGACGGTGTGGATCGCATTCAGCGCCAACGAGGGCCTGTGGGCCTGGCTCGTCGCCGCACTGAGCGCCGTCGTACCCGCGGTCCCCGAGCTCTATTGGACCTACTTCGTGGCGATGCGCGAGGGCACGCTGATGCACCCCTACGTCTTGGCCATCATCGGCTACCCGATCGCCTGCGCCTTGTTTCTCATCGGCGGCTGGCTCTTCTACCCGACCCGCGTCGCAGAAACGCTGGACGCGACGGAGGGCGCCGAGCGCTAGCAGACCTGCCGCGCTGCCGGGCCCCACGAGCGGCAGCCCCACGTAGGCTTCCACCTTGGCTTCGGCCCGCCGGCTGATTCCTTGCCGCGTTATCTCTCCGGATTCGTGAGGGGTTTGCGTACGCCGCGACGTCCCTAGAAGCACACGTCGATTCATGTTTGGGGACCTCAAGGGAGAGCACCAATGCAGGACATCGACCGGGAAAAGTGCACCATCCGTGGCTATCTGTACGGCGTCGTCTGCGGCCATCTGCGGGTGTGGGATCGCATCGCCGGGGCGCATGTGTTTGCCGTACCGTCGGAAGAGAACGGTTCGAACGTCGACAGCCTGGCGCGGCCGGGCCGCCCCGCCACCAAGCAGGTCGTGCGGGACATCGACGAGGGAAAGCTGAAGAAGCTCACCGCCGGCGCGATGCAGGACGCCACGGACACGAACGGAGCGTTCTGTTTCGAGAACCCCGACTACGACGGCGAGCTCCTCGATATCTACGTGTGCGTCAGCGCCGTGCCGACGCCCGGCCTCGAGGGCGAGTCGCTGCCGCTCGATACACCCGAGTGTCTGTATCTGGGCACCTTTCGTCCGTTCCGCTTCGGTGACACCTGGTATCTGATCGCGGTGATTCCCGATCCGCTCTGGTGTCGGATCCGCCGGAAGGCCGACGCATGGGTCATTGTCGGACGCGTCACGCCGTGCGAGGAAGAAAGCATCGGCCTCGGCGCCCTCGACGTCACGGCGTTCGACACCGACTGGCTGCAGCACGACAACCTCGGAACCGCGACGACGAACGCGAACGGCGTTTTCCGGATCGACTATCCGGGCTCGCGCTTCCGCCAGGGAACGTGGATCGACGTCGAGCTGTTCGGCGGCCCCGACGTCTACTTCAAGGTCGAGGACCAGGACGGCAATGTGCTGCTCGAGGAAGCTCCGTCGCGCGGGCGCTCCGCCGGACGCCGGAATCGAGGCCCCTGCTTCTGCGTCGAGCTGTGTGTCGACGTCGACATCCCGCCGGTCGGTGTGATCCCGAGCGCCTGGACGGGAATCGGCACCGCCTTCAACATCCCGGACGGCACGACCTTGCAGGACTTCGACGCGGACGGCTACGCCGGCGCCGCACGCTACGCCTTTCACCACGTCACACGAATGACGGGGAGCGCCCCGAACGTCACGCTCGGCGGGAATCCGGTCGAGTACCGGTTCCTCGTCAGCGACACGACGACCCCCAACGGAGCCGCGCCACCGCCTTCGGGGGACTTCAGCCGCATCGTCGGGATCGGCGCCGACATCGGGCTTTTCAGCCCGACCAAGGTGGCCAAGATGATCCGCTACTCGCCGTACACGGTGGTGAACATCCGGGCCGAGCTCGTCGACCTCGACGCCGACGGTTGGTTCGACGTCAACGCGGCGATCAACCGTACGTTCGCCGCGCATCCGACGCTGACGCCGGCCGACATCGGCGATTTCCTCTTCGACGACACCGATGCCCTGATGGCCATCGACACCCGCAAGCTGACCACCGAAGACGACGTTCCGGGATCGGTCGGCCAGGCCGGCGACCCGGTACCGGGCGGGGATCGTATCGGCATCGAGAAGAAGGCGGTGCGCTTCGAGATCCGCGAGGTCATCGACAAGCTGGCCAACGTATTCAACGGCATGCCGGGAAGCGGCACGACGCTCAACTCGATGGTGATGAACAACAACCCGGCGTACCTGAAGGTGGCGATGACCGAGCACCTCGCGGGCGGCGACCCCTGTTCCCCGCTCTCCGGCGCGAAGCCACACGTCGCCTTTACCGCCCATCACCCGCACATCCGCGACGTCAACATCAACGTGCGGAGCAACGACGGCTCCTACAACGAGAACCTGGACGATACCGCGACGAAGCCGCCGACCAGCGACGACAACATCCCGGTTGCAGGCAACACCTCGGAGACCGTCAACCACCTGCACAACCCGTCGGTGGACCTGCCGGGGACGATGCACAAGTGCACCTACATCGTCACCCTAAGCGTGCTGCGCCGCCTGCACACCGGCGATGGTGCGGTGTCCGCCAACAACCCACAGACGTCGTTCTACTACGAACCGTAGGTTCGCCGTAGACGACACGCCGGGCCCGGTGGGGGGGCCCGGCGCGGAGTCCGGGCGTCCGTGATGCGGCGAGCGGTTCGTCGACACGGACGACAAACGCCCCGCCGGCTTGGGGGAAGGCCGGCGGGGCGATCTTCGTCCCTAGTCGATGTCGATGCTGGTGAAAAACAAGGTGAAGGCGGTAATCAGGACCGCCCCGAAAACGAACGTCCTCGGCTTGTCGAGCGCCTTGCGCCCGACGATCAGGCGTTCGAGGTCGGGTTGCTCGGCGACGAAACGGGAACCGTCCACCCGACCGACAACGCGCCCGCTCTCGAGCGTAGCGGGCTCGTCGAAGGTGACTTCCTCTCCGCCATCGAGCACGACCCCCAAGACCGGCTCCCACGAAGCCGGCCGGTAACTCGGGTCTCGAGGCAACGGTTGCTGCACGTAGCACCCGGAAAGAAACGCCGCGAGGACGCACACGGCCACGACGCGATGCCGGCCGCGGCACCCGTTTCGTGGATTGGAGGCGAGCATTTCGGACACCTCGAAAACGGGGATCGAGAGGGACCTTCCGGCGCCCATCTTACCGCCACGGACGTCCGCTCTGCTCTGCTACGCTTGGGCGCTATGCAAGCTTCTTTGGCCAACGCACGCCGTCTGCAGGTCGCATTCGTGCTCCTGCTCGTCGTCTGTGTCGCCCAGCTGGGTTGGTGGTTGATCGACCAATGGCTCTACGCCTCGGCAACGAATGCGCGCATACACGCTGCGTACGGGGAGAGCCTGCGCGCTGCCGAGGCCTTGCTCGCACAGGGATTCTCCAGCGACGCAATCACCGAGATGTTTCCCGGAATCATCGCCACCCCGCAGGGCCTGGAGATCGACGCGACGGTGCTCGCCGCTGCCGACGACGAGCGCTGGAGCCGGGTGAACCGCTACGCCTGGGAGGGCGGCTTTTTCCTGATCGTGCTGCTCGCGACGATCGGCGTCCTGCGTAGCGCCGTGCGGTCGGAGTCGCGCCTGCAGCGGCGCCAGCGAAACTTCGTTACCGCAGTGACGCACGAGCTCAAGAGTCCACTCGCAGCCATGCGTCTGGCAGCGGAAACGCTGGAGCTCCGCGATGCCGATGCAGCGTCGAGGGAACGGCTGATCCGCCGGCTGCTGGCGAGCCTCGACCGTATGGAGGGAACAGTCGCCAACGTCCTGGACACTGCCCGCATCGACGAGGGCAAGTTGTCGCTGGCGCCCGACGACATCGACGCCGTGGGGCTGGTGCGGGAGATCATCGACGCCATGTCGAGCACGGCGCAAAGTCGTGACGTCTCCCTGGAGGTGGAAGCACCGGAGCGGCTCGAGGTCCGCGCCGATCCGCACGCCCTGAACGCCATCGTGCGAAACCTGATCGACAACGCCTTGGGGGCGGTGGCGGGCACGGAAAACGGCGCGGTATCGGTTGAGATTCGGGAACATCCCCGCTTCGCCACCATCGAGGTGAGGGACAACGGCCGGGGCTTCGACCCTTCGGCGGCAGAGAAGCTATTCGAGAAGTTCTACAGGCCCGGGGACGAGATGCGACGGGAGGGCCGCGGAACGGGATTGGGACTGTACATCGCCCGCTACCTCGCGACCTCCAGCAACGCGCAGCTTACAGCCGAGAGCCAGGGCCCCGGCACCGGCGCGACGTTTCGCCTGGTGTGGCCACGGACCGTCGGATGAGCGGCCCGGCGCGCATTCTCGTCGTCGAGGACGAACCCGAGCTGGCAGCCGGGATCCAGGAGAACCTGGAGCTCGAGGGCTATGCCGCGGACGTCGCAGGCGACGGCGAAAGCGGGCTGGAGGCCGCCCGGCACGGCGGATACGACCTGGTCCTCCTCGACGTCATGCTGCCGCACAAGGACGGCTACGCCGTCTGCCGGCAACTGAGGCGTGAGGGCAATTCCGTACCGGTGCTCTTTCTGACCGCGAAGGGCGAGCCCGCCGATCGAATCCGGGGCCTCGAGGAGGGCGGCGACGACTACATGGGCAAACCGTTCCACCTGAAGGAACTGCTGCTGCGGGTGGCGGCGATTCTTCGGCGAAATCGCTGGTACGGCGGCTCGACGGCGGCCGAGCCCGTCGTCCGCTTCGGCGGCAACGAGGTCGACTTCCGTACCTACCAGGGCCGCGGCGCCGACGGCACCGAGCACGAGCTGACGCACAAGGAAGCCATGATCTTGCGACTGCTCGCCGAGCGCGAGGGCGAGGTCGTCTCGCGCGACGAGATCCTCGACGTCGTCTGGGGCCACGACGCGTTTCCGTCTTCGCGGACCGTCGACAACTTCATCCTGCGCCTGCGCCGGAGGTTCGAGCTGGACCCACAGTCACCGCGGCATTTTCACACCGTCCACCGCGTCGGCTACAGATTCACCGCCGAGATCTCCTCGTAGGCCGGACTCGCGTCGACACGGCCATAGAAACGCGCCCACGCCCATGAATACAGTAGAAACGACCGCATGATGCTGCTAAAGTATGCTTAAACTTTATCTCGATCTTTATTCGCTATTAATGATTACTATCAATCATTAATAGTCATCCGGTCGATGTCGGGAGGCATAGGGGTGAGCGTTCCATCTCACTTCGGTAGATACCGGGTCCTTCGACCGCTCGCCAGCGGCGAGATGGGAGCGGTCTATCTTGCCGAGGATCCGCTGATCGGGCGCCACCTCGCGATCAAAGGCATCCGATTCGACGCGCTGGCGGACGACGACGAGGTCGAGCGTCTGCAAGCCCGTTTCGATCAAGAGATCCAGATCGCCGGTACGTTCTCGCACCCCAACATCGTCACCGTCTTCGACGTCGGGCACCAGGCTGGGCGCCCGTTCATCGCCATGGAGTACGTCGACGGGCGCAACCTGCGGGCCGAGCTGCAGGCGAACGGCCCTATGTCCGCCGACAGGGCAATCGCGCTGATCGCACCGATCGGGCGCGCCCTCACCTATGCGCACGAACGCAAGATCATCCATCGCGATATCAAGCCGACGAATATTCTCGTTTCGAGCGAAGGCGTCCCGAAGATTACCGATTTCGGTGTCGCCCGGCTGTTCGGCTCGACCCTGACGAACGCCGGCAAGATCTTCGGCACGCCGGCCTACATGTCACCCGAGCAGGCTCGCGGCAACAAGCTCACCGGTGCATCCGACCAGTTCGCGGTCGCAACCGTCTTGTACGAGCTACTGACCGGTCAACGGCCTTTCCGCGGCAGTTCCCCGACGGCGGTGATCTACGAAGTCATCGAAACCCAGCCGCCGGCGCCGCACGAGCTCGCCCCGCTGATTCCTACCGCGGTGAGCGAGGTCGTCATGCGGGGCATGTCGAAGGATCCCGAAGATCGCTTCGAGAGCTGTGCGGCGTTCGCGCAGGCACTCGAGGGCGCGGCCGCGTGGGCCAAGGCCAATCCCGACCTCGCCTACTTCCACTCGCAAGCCGATTCCGACTCGGGGACGGTTGAAGTCGCCGCCGCTCTCACATGGCAGGAACGACTGGAGGCACTTTCCCAGCGAGTCGCTCGGATTGCTGCCGCGGCTTCACGCGGCGACGTGTGGCAGGGAACGCGACGGTTCCTGATGAAGGTCTCCAGCGACACGCGCAGCCTTGTCGTGTTCGGCGGCGCCGCTCTGTCGCTGGTCGTGCTGCTCACCGTCGTTGCCTGGGCGGCAACTTCAAGAACGCCCGATCCCCCGACGACGCCCCGCGCCAAGCAGGCCGACCTGCTGACATCGCCCCAGCCGACGGACCGCGGCACGCCCGTGGGATCGACGCGCAGAGGCGCGGCCGAGGGAGCGGCGACCGACGTATCGGTCGCGGAGTCGACGTCTGATACGAATGGCCTGGGGCGGCGATCGTTCATCGTCGGATCCCGCCCACCGGGAGCTCGCGTCACCCTGGACGGCGTGGCGCTGGACCAAGCGTCTCCCGTCACTATTCTGGTAGATATGGGATCGCCGCACACGCTCCGCCTCGAGCTGGAAGGCTACGAGCCGGTGACATGGGGATTCTCGAGCGAGAGTCTCAGCCCCGACCACCTCACCGCGGGCGAGCTGTTCTTTCCACTTCGCCCGCTGCCGGCAGAAGCCGTCGTCGACGCCGCCCCGGCGGCCGAGAACGTGGCGGCCGATGACGCTGAAGAGCCCGACCCGGCGGCCGTGGCGGCCGAACCCGAGGTCGACCCATGGTCCGGCTACGGCGTCTCCGGGCCGCCGCCCAGCCCCGCCAACGTCCGCCGTATTCGCGCCCCGTCGCAGGCTCCGACGCCCGAGAGGCTTCGCCACGTCGGGCCGCAGTTTCCCGCCAGCGCTCCGGCGGGCGGGGTCGTCGTGATGGAGATCGAGATCAGCGCCCGCGGCAACGTCGTCCAGGCCAAAGTGCTTCGCGGCATCGCCCCGGCTATTGATCAGGCGGCGCTCAATGCCGTTGTCCGATGGAAATACCGGCCGACCTCCATCTCCGGCGAGCCGGTGCACGTCCTGATGACCGTCACCATGCCGATCCGCTGACGTCCGAGATTACCCCTCGGGAACCAGCTCTTCGACGACGACCAGCGTCCCGACCATGCCCCTCTCGGCATGATCGTCGATGTTGCAATAGTAGCGATACTCGCCGACTTGCTCGGCGACAAACTGCACGGTCACCTGCTGACGGGCCGGAACATACACGTCCAACTCGAGGTTCGCGTCCGGGTCGAAGATCGAGAAATCATGACCGGTGATCAACGTCGAGTTGTCCAGCACCAACCGGATCGGAACGCCCACCTGCACCATCAACCGGCTGGGCTCGAAGTAGTGGCTCTCGAGCTTGAGCTGGGCGACCTGTACGTTGCCGGTCATCTCGGCAACACCGAGGCTCGGGAGGCGGCCGACGCCGGATGTCGCGCATCCGGCCGCCGCCACAAGAACCAGCATCGCCATCGCCAACGGCCCAGCGGTCCGGTACCTTCTCACGTTCACCGTGGGCTCTCCCTGCGCGCCCGGCCCGTCCCCGGCAGCATGTCGCTAGTGATGGTGAGACGCTTCCCCTACCGGCGTGGTCGGCACCGGAAAGGTGATGTGCTCGTCCTTGAGCGGATGGTGATAGAGGTACATGACCGCCATGGCGTCGACCGGCTCCGAGCTGGAGTTGTCGTACACCGATTCGATCTCGTACTCGTGATCGCTGTGCAGCAGGAATCCCTCTCTGCTGGAAAAAACCGGGATCTCGACGATCTGGACCCGGTCGCCGTCTTCGTCGTAGCCCAGCTCGGTCTCCCATAGAACCTCGCCGGCAGTGACGTCCGTCAACTTCATCGACACACCGTGGTTGTGCATGTGAACGAGTCCGTAATGGACCCGTGTGTCGATGCCGATGAGGTTTCGATAGCGCTGCCGGATGACCTGCTTGCCGGGCGGCACCATCCAGTGGCCGGCCTTCCCCATCGTCGTTTGCGGCAGTTCGGCCGGCTGAAGATCGTCGCCGGACAGAACAACGGTGTCGCCGCGCTCCCAGGCGGCGCTCTCCTCCGCTTGGTGCTCCAGGTTCGGCACGACCGGGACACTGGCTTTGTAAAGCTTCTGCATCGCGTCCGGGCCGTAGTCGCCGGGCGGAACGTAATCGACGGTGAAGCGAAGCTTCACGCCGCCATCGTGCTCGGTGCCATGGTTGTTGAGAACCATGCCGAGCAGCGAGATCTCGTTCCACGGCGCCTGCATGTCGTTGCGGATTTCCTCGATCGGCAGGCCGAACCCTTCCGGAAAGCGGATCTCGTCGATCCCGGTGGCAGCCACCGCCAGACGCGCGGAAGTCGCCAGCTGAATCTGGCTGTGGCAGAAAAACTCGTCCCCGAGTCGCGCGCCGGTCTCGGCGTCGACGACCTCCGTACGAAAACCGGTGATCCAGCCGATGTCGGTGGGATCGAGAACCACCCGTTGCCACGGGCCTTCCATCGAGTGAAAGACGGAATCAACCGCCAGCGGATCGGTTTCGGCGACGCGGGTCTTGACGACGACGCCGGTGATCTCGTCGACCGGAGGCGACTGCGGAGCGCAAGAGGCCACCGTCGTGAGGACGAGGATCGAGGGCAGGAAACGTGTACGGCGCGAGATCGGGTCCATGATCCGAACAATAGGCCACGGCGCCGGGCGTGTTCAATCCTTACCGTTCAGCACCATTGATGTTCTTGACTGGTCACGGGTGACCCGCGGCAGCTTCCCCGCATCCAGCCTCCTCGCGTCGTGAACCCGCCCATCTCACCTTTCCCTCGGACCTGGACCCATCACACGTGGACCGCGGACTGCTAGCCGTCGAAGCGGAGTGCGACCACGGGATCGACCGCCGCGGCGCGGCGCGCCGGCAACCAGGCCGCTAGGGACGCGACACCGAGAAGAAGGACGGTGGCAAACCCGAAGGAGGCCGGGTCATTGCTCGAAAGCCCATACAGGAGACTCTGCAGGTATCGCGTCAGCAGAAACGCGGATGCCAGCCCGATGCCGGCCCCCAGCGCCACCGAACCCAGCTCCGTCATTACCAACCGCATGACGTCGCCACGCCGGGCGCCGAGCGCCATGCGTACGCCGATCTCGCGGGTACGCCGGACGATTCCGTACGAGAGGATCCCGTACAGACCGATACAGGAGAGTCCGAGCGCCAGAGCACCGAGGACCACCGAAAGGCGGGCGAACAGGTGCTCGAGCTCGAGGGTGTCGGCTTGCTGCTCCTCTAGCGTGCGCATGCCGAACACGGGCAGGTTGGCGTCGACCTGGCGAACGAGCTCGGCGGCGGCGGCGATCGCGTCGCCCGGATCGGCGGACGTGCGCAGCGCCAGCGTCATCGGCTCCAGGCCTTCGGCGTGCTGCGCGACAGCGATGTGGGCCGCCGCGTACTCGTCATCTTGCAGCCGCTGGTACTTGACGTTCGCCGCGACGCCTACGATCTCGTATTCCGCCGGATCGCCCGCACGCCCGAGCCCCAGCCGGCGGCCGATCGGATCCTCGCCGGGGAAGTACCGCTCCGCCATCGTCTCGTTGATCACCGCCACCATGCCGCTCCCCTCCCGATCCGTCGCTTCGATGCCACGACCACGGACCAGCGGAATACGGAACGTATCGAAGAACTCGGGGCCGACGAAGTTATAGAACGTCCGCATCGGTTCGCCGTCGGCCGGCTCGAAGCCGGCGACCTTGAGTGTCGTGAAGGAGACACGGCCGCTCACCGGGCTGTGGTTGGTCGTGGTTGCGGCCACGACACCGGGAATCGCCTTCATCCGCTCGCGAAGGCCCTCGTAGAGCGCCAGCTGACGTGCGCCGTCGTAGCCGTTCAAGCCCGGATCGACGCGCAGGATGGCGACCCCCTCGGGGTCGAAGCCCGTCGCCTCGTCCTGCAGATTCATGACCGAGCGGACGAAGAGACCGGCGGTGACCAGCAGCACGACCGACATTGCCACCTGGGCAACCAGGAGCGTTCGTGGTCCCCAAAGGCCGCCTCCCCGACCGTCGCTGTCGCCCGCGGCCTGACGCAGCGCGGGCGTCAAGTCGGTGCGAGACGCTCGTAACGCCGGAGCGACGCCGAAAAGAATACCCGTGACCAGCGAGGCGACCACGCCGAAGGCCAGCATGCGCGCGTCGGTACGGATCCCCTCGACGAAGAGCTCGCGCGGCAGTACGGCGGCGAGGAGAGCCTCCCGCCCGAAGACCGCGATCGCCACGCCGACGCCGCCCGCGAGCATGGAGAGGACGACGCTTTCGGCCAGCAGCTGACGAACCAGACGCCCCCGGCCGGCGCCGATCGACAGCCGCACGGCGATCTCCCGACGCCGCGTCCCGGAGCGCGCCATCAACAGGTTGGCGACGTTGGCGCAGGCGATCAGCAGCACCAGCCCGACGACCGCGCCCATGATCCGCAACGGCGTTCGCATCACGCCCCGTTGTTCGGTCATCCCCTGGAACCCGGGACGCAGATCGACGTCGGGAAGCGTGAACGCCCCTGGCACGGTGCCGGCGAACAAGTCGTTCGCCACCGACGAATGAAAGACGGCGTTGAGGTTCTCTTCCGCCGCGTCGAGGGACACGTCGGAGCGCAGCCGACCCATGAGGTGCAGCCACCAGTTCTCCGGCAACGTCATGTCGCGCGCGCTCGTGGCGACCAGCGGCTGGTGGGCCAAAGCCAACGTAATCTCGGGACTGTCCCCTACCTGGAGGGTGCCGCGGAACGTCGCCGGCGCCACGCCGACGACGGTGAACCGGGCACCGTTCAGAAGCAACGTACGACCGACGATTCCCGGATCAGACCCGAAGCGCCTTTGCCAGTATCCATGGCTCAACACGGTGACGGCATCGGCATCGGCGCGATCGTCGTCCTCGACGATGAAACGTCCGAGCAGCGGCTGCACCCCGAGGGATCCGTAGTAATTCCCCGACACCACCTGGGCGTCGGCGAGCTCGGCCCGATCTCCGAAGCGGACGTTCAGGCGGGATATCGACGCAAAGGCGAAGGTCGATGCAAGCACCTCGTTGCGGTCGCGCAGCGCCTCGTAGGCGGGTATCGAATACGAGGAGCTCAGCCCGTTCCCCTCGTCGTCGGTCAGGTACCACCCCCATGTGCTGATGTCAGGCAGCTCGGTGCCGGCCGGGCTGAGCCAACCCAGCACGACCAGCTCGTCGGCGTCGGGCACGTCGAGCGAACGGAACAAGGCAGCATCCACGACGCTGAAAATGGCCGTGTTTCCTCCGATCCCGACAGCGAGCGAGACGACGGCGACGGCCGTGAACGCCGGCGCCTTGCGCAGCATGCGGAGCGCGAAGCGCACGTCGCCCCAGATCGAGTCGACCGCCGTCGCGCGCGATCGCCGCGGCTCGGGCAGGCGTGGCTCACGCGGCGGGCGCAGGTCGTCGAGACGGGCCCCCATGCCGTTGCGGAACAGATCCCAGACGGCCCCCAAGCGACCGGCCCGGCGCCGGCCCGACTCTCGGTAGTCGCTGTAGGCGAGAACGAGATCGGCGCCGTGCCGCCGACGAAAACGCGACGGGAACGCACGCAAGGCCAGCTTCAGAACCAAGCTCGCGGACTCGCCGCCACTCCGGCTCATGACCGCCCCTCCCGCCCCGCCGGCGTGGCGATCAGTGTCGAGGAGACCTCGGCCAGCATCTCCGCCTCCGCTCGCGCAACGTGCCGACCGTCGTCCGTCAGGGCGTAGTACGTGCGTCGAGCCGCCGCCGCGTCGTCAACGGCGGACGGGTTTTCCTCGACCATGCCTCGGTTCGCCAGTCGATAGATGACCCGGTAGACGTCACCCGGCCGGAGGCGTACGCGACCTGCGGTACGTTCCTCGATGTGTTGCACGACGCCGTAGCCGTGCAGCGGCTGTTCGTAGAGCACCGCGAGGACGAGGAACTCCACTTGTTTGAGAGGTGGGTGCGAATCGTTCGTGGATCGGGGCATCGGCTCGGTCCGTTGTCGGTGCGCGGGGGTCATATACGCATTTTACGTATACGATAATTGCGCACAACGATCCGCCGGTCAAGCGGCCTCTGCCCACAAAGCTCAGTCCCGCTGCAATGCGACGATGGCGTCGACCTTGCTGGCGCGGTTCGCGGGCAGGGCGCCGGCGAGGGCGGCCACCAGGGTGAGGCCGAGCGCGACCGCGGCCAGCGTCAGCGGATCGGCGGCGTCGACCTCGAACAGCAGCGACTGCATGACGCCCATTCCGGCGAAAGCCAACAACGTCCCGAGAACGATGCCAATGCCGGCAAGCGCCAGCGTCTGGCCGATCACCATTCCGGCGACCTGCCGGCTGCGCGCACCGAGCGCCATCCGCACGCCGATCTCGAAGCGGCGCTGCCCGACGGAGGCCGCAATCACGCCGTAGATCCCGACCATGCAGAGAAACAGGGCCATGGCCGCGGCGACGCCTACGAGCGTCAGCGTGAACGTCGTGCGCGACAGCTCGTTTGCGACGAGCTCCTCCATCGTCGCCACCGACGACACCGGGACCCCGGCGTCGAGTGCCGCGACCTCCCGCCGAACCGCGGCCAACAGCTGAGCAGGCGGCGCACCGTCGACGCGAATCGCGAGGTAGAACGCCCGTCTCCCGGCCATGTCGGTGTAGGGAAAGTAGACGGTCGGCTCGGGCGCCCGCTTGATGTCTTCCGTGCGCACGTCGTCGATCACGCCGACGACCGTGTGCCACGGATAGTCCGACATCAGCGGTCGCATCTGCTTGCCAACGGCCGATTCTCCCGGCCACTGCTCTTCGGCAAGGGCGCGGGTGATCACCACTCCCTCGGACCCCGATTGCATGTCGCGCCGCTCGAACAATCGGCCGTCGAGCAATCGCATCCCGAGGGCTTCGAAGTACCCCGGCCCGGCGAACTTCGTATCGACGAGGATGGTTTGTTCCTTGCCATCGGGGTCGATCATCCCGTTGGCGTTGTCGTTGGCAAGCGTCAGCGGCAACCCGGTGACGACGCCGGCCGCCGTCACGCCCGGAAGGGAGCGAATCCGATCGCCCGCCTGCTCGAAGAATCCCATCGCCGATTCGTCGTCGTACTCGGCCGTGGCCAGCGAGAGCTGCAAGGTCAGCACGCCGGCGGCGTTGAACCCCGGATCGACCGAGCGCAGCTTCACGAAGCTCCGCAGGAGCAGCCCGGAGCCGGCGGTCAACAGCACGGCAACCGTCACCTGGGTGACGACGAACGCGCCGCGGATGCGCAGGCGACGCCGGTCGGCGGACGCCGCCCGGCCGCCGCTCTTGAGCTGCTCGGCAAGCCCCCGACGCCCGCGGATCGCGCTCGCCAATCCGAGGATGATCGTGACCGCGAACACGGCGATCGTGGCCGCAACTGCGGCGCGAGGCTGCAGGGCGATCTCGTCGACCCGCGACAGCCCCGCGGGCGCCGCCTGCACCAGCATCCGCACACCGGCCCCTGCGAGAAGCACACCGAGGGCGCCGCCGGCAATCGCCAGCAGCGCCGCCTCCGCGAGGGCATAGCGGAGCAGCGCTCCACGACTCGCACCCAGCGCGGCCCGCACCGCGATCTCCCGCCTGCGGGCTTCGGAACGGAGCATCGTCAAGTTGGCGACGTTCGCGCAGGCGATGACGAGGACGAGTACAGCCGCCGCCATGACGATCCCCAGCGCGGTCCGCACGTCGCCGACCGTATCCTCCAAGAGGCTCCGCGTAACCACGCGAAAGCCACTCTGCTCGATGAACCGGTTGCCGTACGCCGTCGGCATTTCCTCGGCGAAGCGCGAGACGAGACCGGCGAGCTCCGTCTGCGTCTCCTCGATCGCTCCACCGCGGCGTATCCGCGCAATCCCGGCGAGATAGTGGGAATTGACCGGCCGGGCATCCGGGTCGAGGCGGAAGGGCACCCACAGATCGATTGCCGGCGACGGAAAGCGGAAGCTCTCGGGCATCACGCCGACGATCTCATGGCTCACACCGTCGAGCACGATCCTGCGGCCGACGACGTCGGACGCGCCGCCGAAGGCGTTCAACCACCGGTCGTGGCTCAACAGGACGACCGGCGCGGCGCCCGGCGTGTCGTCGCCGGCGACGAAGGGCCGCCCCTGCTCGGGGTTGACCTCCACCGTCGACAACACGCTGGCGGTAATGTCGGTCACCCAGACCCGCTCGGGATATCCCTCGCCGGTGAGAACGGCGGACCGCCTGCGGTACACGCCGATGTCCTCGAGCGTTTCGGCGTGCCGGCGAAAATAGAAGTAGCCCGCTTCCGATAGTCCCCACTCGCCGCTCGCCATTTCCGGAACGACGTGCGCCACCCGGATGACCTCTTCCGCCCGCGGAAACGGAAGCGGCCGTAGCAGCACCGTGTCGAGAACGCTGAACACGGCGGTCGAGGCACCGATTCCCAAGGCCAGCGTCAGCGTCGCGGTGGCCGCGAACCCCGGACGCCGCAGCAAGGCCCGAAGCGCCTGGCGGATCTCACGGGTGAACCCATCGAGATCCCGGCCGCCGCCCGGTCTCCCCGCCGGTAGGCCGTGACGGATGGCCCGTCGTTCCTCGAGCCCGCCGGAGATGACCCGCGATACGCTGCGCAACCACAATGCCGCCAGTGGCCCCGCGCCACGCGCCCGTGTGGCCCGCGCCAGATCGGCGAACACGTCGGCGGCGTCGGCGCCGTGGGCAGCACGGAAATCGGCCGGGTACGCATGCATCAGGAGGGCATAAAGCCCGCGCGAGAACGAAGCGCGCTGGATTTCCCGCGATCGCCGACTCATTGCTGCCGCGAGTGCGGAATCAGATTCCTGGAGACCGCCACATCGGCCAGCCCCCGGAGCCGCTCAGCCTCCGCCCGGACGATGCGGTCTCCCAATTCCGTCAGGCCGTAGTAGCGCCGGCGCGCGTCGCCGAGGTCGGCGGCGGGGCGCTTCTCCGACTCGGTCACCAACCCCTCCTTCATCATCCGGCGCAGGGCGCGATACAGATTGGCCGGATCCAACTGCACGCCGCCGCCGGTTTCCTCCTCGACCTCTTTGAGGATCCCGTAGCCGTGCGCTTCGCCGGAAGCGAGCGCGAGCAGGATCAGGAAGTCGCGCGGCTTCACCGGCAAGGCGGCTTCCGCCTGCACTCTCTTGTCGGACGTCATCGTTGGTTCTCCCGGTGACCGGTTTCTCGGGGCATGCCTTTTTCGAAACCCGACGCGTCATGCGGCGGGTATCAGGCGAGGGTCCGTATCGCTTTCTCGCTCTCCAAAACGTTATCTGTCATATGACTATTAGTCAACTGACAGAGCGTCAGAATCGCGCTTCCTGTCGGCCCGTGTACTCCGCACCCATGCCCGCAGCGAGGACGCTTCCCACCGCCGCGGCCTTCGGGCCGGATCGCGCGGCGCGCGGAAACGGTCGATAATGTAAGGTCAGCCGCGAGCACGTCGGCAACGAACCGCCGGCCCCGCCGCGCTCATCACGCGATTACGAAGCACCGAAAGGAACCCCCGCATGGGCGACGCTCCGACCGTCACTATCGAAAGCCACGAGGGCCGACTCGGCATCTTGACCCCGGGAATGGGGGCCGTGGCGACGACCTTCATCGCCGGCGTTCTGGCGGCCCGCAAGGGACTGGCAAAACCGATCGGCTCGCTGACCCAGATGGGCACGATCCGACTCGGGAAGCGCACCGAGGACAATGTCCCGCTGATTCGCGACCTCGTTCCCATGCCTTCTCTCGACGACCTGGTGTTCGGCGGCTGGGACATCTTCGAGGAAAACGCCTACGAGGCGGCGAGAAACGCCGGGGTGCTGGACAACGAACTGCTGGATCAAGTAAAGGACGAGCTCTCCGCCATCAAGCCGATGCCGGCAGTCTTCGACAAGGCCTACGTCAAGAAGCTCGACGGCACGCACGTGAAAACCGGCGGCACCAAGTGGGACTACGCCCAGGCGGTGATGCAGGACATCGAAACGTTCAAGGCGGACAATCAGTGCGACCGCCTGGTGATGGTCTGGTGCGGGAGCACCGAGGTCTTCCTCATGCCGGGTGACGTCCACCAGTCGATCGAAGCGTTCGAAGAGGGCCTGAAGAACGACGACCCGGGCATCGCGCCGAGCATGATCTACGCCTACGCGGCGATCAAGATGGGGATTCCCTACGCCAACGGCGCCCCCAACTTGAGCGCCGACTTCCCCGCCCTCTTCGATCTCGCCAAACAAACCGGGGCGCCGCATTGCGGCAAGGACTTCAAGACCGGCCAGACCTTGATGAAGACCATTCTGGCGCCGGGACTCAAAGCCCGGATGCTCGGGCTGAACGGTTGGTTCTCGACCAACATCCTGGGCAACCGCGACGGTGAGGTGCTGGACGATCCGGAGTCGTTCAAGACCAAGGAAGAAAGCAAGCTCGGCGTGCTCGAGCACATCCTGCAGCCCGACAAGTACCCCGACCTGTACGCCGAGATGTACCACAAGGTGCGGATCAACTATTACCCACCGCGCGGCGACAACAAGGAGGGCTGGGACAACATCGACATCTTCGGCTGGCTCGGCTACCCGATGCAGATCAAGATCGACTTCCTCTGCCGCGACTCGATCCTCGCCGCCCCGATTGTTCTCGACCTCGCCCTGTTCCTCGACCTCGCCAAGCGCGCCGGCTTCTCGGGCATTCAGGAGTGGCTCTCCTTCTACTTGAAGAGCCCCACCGTCGGCCCCGTCTTGTACCCGGAGCACGATCTCTTCATCCAGTTGATGAAGCTGAAGAACACGCTGCGCTATATGGCCGGCGAGGAAGAGATCACTCATCTCGGCGCCGACTACTACGACTATTATCGGTAGGCGGGAGCGATAAGGCAGCGTCTACGACGTTGCCTTGTATCCACTACCTTCTCGCTCCCGCTGTAGGTTCTTCGCAACGCCCCTCTGTACACCAACTGTTCGCGACGTTGCCGCGCAGCGCGATCGCGACGGGCGGACGCGAGGCTGCGCCTGTACGCGCGGGGCAGCTCCGTTGCTACACTGATGGAATGAGAGTCGGCGGCCGGAACGCCAACATGACAGCCGTCGCAGGAGCGCTCGCGCTCGTCGCGGGGATTGCCGCCTGCAGCGGTGCATCCGAAGCGGAAGATCCCGCGGCCGCATCAGCCGGGGGCGGGTCTGTCGAGGAGGCGGCGGGAGCCTCCGTCCCTTCTCTCGAACTCGTCACACGTATCGGCTGCGCGGACTGCGGCGACGCCCGGCAGCTCACCCCCACCGTCATCGCGCTTTTCGACGACGGCAAGCTCGCGGTTCTCGATCGCTACGAGCCGTTCGTGCGGGTTTTCGACGCCGAGGGTGAACCTCTGCGGTCGTTCGGCGCCCCGGGCCAGGGGCCGGGGGAGCTGGGCAACGACGTGGGCGGGATGTACTTCGCCGGTGTGTACCTGCTGCCCTGGCCGGATGGCAGGCTCTCGGTGCTCGAGCTCATGCCGGCCGTACTGGAGACGTTCGCGGCCGACGGGGCCTTTGTAGAGCGAGAGCAGCTCGATCTACCTTTCGGCTCACCCCGCGCACAGGCCTTCTCGTCCGCAACCGGGAGATACTTCCGGAGCTCCTTCGTCCCGACAACCGACGAGCCGGAGGTCATCCTGAAGTGCGATATCGAGCAGGCGGGGGAGTCCGATTGCGGCCACGTGGTAAACACGCGGGAGCTTCTCGGGCCCAGCCCGGACGGTTCGCGTGCTTTTTTAGCTTTCGGGGCGACCGCAGCCGGTGAGCTCGTTGTCGCCGACACCGCCACCTATCGGCTTCGGGTCGTCGACGCCGAGGGCAACGTCGTGCGTGAATTCGGCCGCGATACCGCCCCGCCGCCCAAGTCCGCCGCCGAGCTCGAGACCGAGCGCGAAGCGAACCGAGTCCGGCGCGAGCGCGGACGCCTCGAGCGAGAGATCGACCCGAACCGCGGGTACATCGCCCCCTCCGGACTGCAGGTGGACGGCGCCGGCCGCACCTGGGTGCTGACGATGCGCTACACCGATACCACGTCGGTGTTCGACGTATTCCAACCGGACGGCACCTACCTCGGCGAGGTCGTCCTCGAGATTCCCACCACGTTCAACCCCAACGGGATCACGCCGTTCGTGACCGCCGGTGACCGGCTGGCCGTCATGACCGACCTCGCCGACGGCACCGCCGTCGTCTACGTCTACCGCATCGTCGGGTCCTGAACGCGGACGATTTGCCTAGCTGCGCTTGGCCGTCATTCGGGGTTCTCTCCTCGATCGCCCATCGCGGTTCATCCGTCGGCCCGCCCAACGCTCAGTCTCGCGCCGGGCGGAAATCGATCAGGGTATCGATGATGGCGATCTCCACGCGGCGATTGCGGGCGCGGGCGTCGTCGGTCGTATCGGCGACGAGGGGCAGCGACTTCCCCATTCCCTGCACGCTCAAGATGTTCGAATCGACGCCGGCTTCGACCAGGTAGTCCATCACCGCACGGGCGCGGCGCTCGGACAGCGCCTGGTTGTACTCCTCCGTGCCGACATCGTCGGTGTGGCCGAACACTTGAATGGCGTAGCCGCGATCCGCGCTCGCGATCAGGACACCGGCAATGCGCGCCAGCAGCTCTCTCTCCGCCGGGCGCAACTCGGCCTTGTCGAACTCGAACTCGACCCGATCGGACCCCAGGTTCAGGACCATGCCGATCGCCGTGCGGCGCGTCTCGACGATCCTGTCGAGCGCCTCCTGCATACGGTTCAGCTCCACCTCGCGCTGTCGCCGGATTCGATCGGCCTCGTCACGGGCGGCTTGCGCCTGCTCGACGGCCATGGCTTCGGCACGACGCGCGTCGTCTGCCAATCGGCGTGCCTCGGCGCTGTCGGCCTCGGCCACCTCGCGCGCCTGCTCGGCCTTGCGGCGTGCCTCCTCCGCGGCTTCCCTTCCGGCGTCGGAGTCACGCGCCCGCGCCTCCGCCTCTGCCGCCTCTGCGGCCGCGGCCTCGGCATTCTGGCGGGAAGTCTCGGCGCGAGCGTCGGCCAGCTCGGCCCGTTCCTGCGCCGTTTGGGCGGTAGCGGCCGCGGACGCGGCGCGCGCCTCGGTGGCAACAAGGCGCTCCTCGGTGGCACCGAGCTGCCGGTCGAGGCTGGCGACCTGGTCTTCGAGCTCGCCGATTCTCGCGTAGGCGAAGTAACCGGCAATGCCCACAATGGCGATGCCAACGGCGGCAAAGGCGATGATGCGCTTCGGCATGATCCGTCTCCCGACTGGCAGGGCCGTATTGTTGGAGATGTATTCATCTTACAGGCCCGGCTTGCGCCGCTGTCGGCGGGAAGCAAATCCGAGTAGAATCCGCCCGTCACACCTCGTTTCGACGGAGCTTCGCCGATGATCAACCACGCCGCTGACCACCCGCCGTCGACCATTTCACACGCCGGAGCGTTTTCGGGCCCGCTCTGGGGAGCGGCACAACTGGTCGTCCTCGGCATCACGCTTGTCCTCATCGGCGGCTTCGTGCTTTGGCCGGACGCGTCGCTCAACCTGCTGTGGGGCGTGCTCATTCCGATCCTGCCGCTGACGTTCCTGCTCGGCACCGGCATGTGGCGCAGCGTGTGCCCGCTGGCGACGCTCAACATGTTGCCCAACCCGTGGAAGGGGCGGCGCGGCGTCTCCATCGACCATGCGCGAGCGGCGGGGCTGGTCGGCATCGTGCTGCTGTTCGTCATGGTGCCGGCGCGGCGTTTCGTCTTCAACACCAACGGCCTGATGATGGCCGCTACCGTGCTCGCCGTCGCGGTCTTGGCGCTCGTCCTCGGGTTCATCTACGACGCCAAGGCCGGTTTCTGCAACGCGATATGCCCGGTGCTGCCGGTCGAGCGCCTCTACGGTCAGTATCCGCTGCTTTCCACCGACAACCCCCGCTGCCCGTCGTGCACGGCGTGCACGCCGAAGACCTGTATCGACCTTTCGCCGACACGATCGCTTCTGGAAACCATCGGCCCCTCACCGAGCGCAGAGAACTGGTTGCAGCGACCGTTCGGCATTTTCGCCGCCTCGTTTCCGGGGTTCGTCGCCGGCTACTACACGACCAGCGACGTGCCGATAAGCCAGGCTGGAGGGGTGTACCTGCAGATCCTGGCGATGTCCGCCCTCTCGTACGCCGGCGTCTTTCTCCTCGCCAAGCTCACCGGCGCGCAGGGACGGATCATGCTGCCGCTGCTCGCCGGAGCGGCAGTGGGCGTCTACTACTGGTTCGCTGCGCCGCTGATCGTAGAAGCGTTGGGGGCGCCGGAAGCGTCCGGCTCCGCAATTCGGGTCGTCGCGCTGCTGGTGGTCGCGACCTGGGTGTCTTCCGCTCTCCGGACGCCGCTCGACGCACGTATGGACGCGGTGCTCTAGCAGCAGTCTAGAGCACCGCTAGGAGTCGCTGGCGAGCGCACGACCGCACTGTTTGCGACAAGAAAGGCCGGCCGAGCGGCCAGCTCCGAATACCGCGGCTCAGAGCGCTTCGGCAGCGCTGACGAAGCGATCGATCTCGTCTTCGGTATTCATCACGTTCGGCGAAATCCGGCCGTGGTTCAAACCGCCGCCGGCAAACGCCCGGAAGACGAACCCGTGCTCGCGAAACAACCGTTGGAAAGCCTCGTTCGCCCGGACACCGTCGATCTCCACGGCAAACAACGACGAGGCGAAGTCCCACGACGTCGCCGAGCGCCACATCAACCGGTCGGACGCGGCGACACGCTCGCGGAAGTACTCCCACAGCTGCCGGCACCGCTCCTCTTTGGCTGCCGCTCCGAGCCGCGCCTGGAAGTCGATGGCAGCGCCCAGCGCCATCACCGCCGAGAGGTTGCGGGTGCCGTAGTCCTCGTACTTGCGCACGGTCTGGCGCTGCCGCCGCGACGAGGTGCGTGACCACATCGATTCGACCAGAGGCTGCAGATCACTTCGGATGTAGAAGAAGCCGGTCTCCTTGGGGGATTGCACCCATTTGTGGGGGCTGGCAGCGTAGAAGTCCACGCCGAGCTCGTCGACGCGGAAGTCGAGCATCCCCACGGCCTGCGCGCCGTCGATGGCGATGAACTCCACGCCCTTGGCGCGGGCCATGTCGGCCATCTGCCGGACCGGGTGGCGAAAGCCGACGATGTTGTCCACGTGGGGGAACACCAGCACCTTCGTCGCCGGCGTGATCGCCCGCTCGTATGCGCCGATCAGGTCGGCCGGTTCGATGTCCTGGGCATTCGCCGCAGACAGGTCGAAGCGCTTGACCGAGAATCCCCGGCGGTCGGCCTGTTGCTGCCAACAGACGCTGGCGCCCGGGTGGTTCATCGAGCTGAACACCACCTCGTCACCGGGACCGAGCGGCAAACCCTGGGCGATGATGTTCATGCCTTCGGTCGTATTGTGAGTAAGGGCGACTTCCTCGGCGTCGCACCCGAGGAAATCGGCCGCCTTCCGCCGTACGCTCTCGCGCGCGTCCCCGAAGCCGTCGGACCAGACGTACAGCCACGGGTTGCTCTCGCAGGCGCGCTGATATTGCTCCCTGGCCTCGATGACGATCAGCGGCATGGTGCCGATCGACGCGTGGTTGAAGTAGGTGATCTCCGGGGACAAGCCGTACGCGGAGCGCAGGCGGTGAAACTGCGGCGCGATCCCGTTCCTCCCGCCGAGGGTCTCCGTCAGGCGCAGGGCGAACGATCGTTCGATCCCGGCGAAGCTCGCTGCGATCCCGGCGGCGCCGAGCTTGAGGAGCTTCCTTCGGCCGCCGTCTACAGGCATGTCCGCCTACCTCCTCGCCCGCGGCGTCAGCTCGCCCTCGATCCGCTCGCCGTCACGTGTATAAACGAGCTTCACGGTGACGTCGATCTTGAGCGACTCGAGGACGTACATGTAGTCGTAGATGTTGGTAATCGCCTGCCCGGCGAGCTCGACGATGACGTCGCCTTCCTGCAGGCCGGCTTCTGCCGCCGGGCCGCCCTCGATCACGCCGCCAAGCAACAGACCTTCGACCTCCGCCGCGTAGTCGGGGATCGTGCCGGTATAAACCGTCGCCGTGTCTCGCGAGCCCATCTGCTGGCTATTCTGCGGCACGTCGACGAAGGCCGGCGCGGTCCCCTCGTTGGCGACCCGGCGTGCAATCAGCGCGCCGAAGCGGGCAACGCGGTCGAGGTCCTCGTAGTTGATCAGGTCGGCATCGTCACGCGGGCTGTGATACTCCTCGTGCGTCCCGGTGAAGAAGCTCAAGGTCGGCACGCCGGCACGGTTGAACGCCGTGCTGTCGGTCGGCACCCAGGGGTCGTCCTGCGTGCGCACGTCGAACCCGACGGGCACGTTGGTCCGCTCGATCAAGCGGGGCCAGACGTCGCTGCTGCCGACTGCCTGAATCGTCAGCACGTTGTCGCGAACCCGACCGACCATGTCGAAGTTCAGATAAGCGGCCAGCTCGGTTGTGTCGAGGGGTCCCGAGTCGACGAACGCATTTGCGCCCAGGAGGCCGAACTCCTCCCCCGACCAGAACGCCAGGACGACGCCCCGGTCGCGGGACATTCCGGCAAGCAAGGCGCCCGCCTCCAGCACCGCAGCGACACCCGAGGCATTGTCGTCGGCCCCGTTGTGGACCTGCCCCACCTCGGCGCCGCGGGCGAGCGAGTTGCCGCCCCGGCCGCGACCGAGATGATCGTAGTGAGCCCCGAGCATGACGAACGGCTTCTCCCGAGTCGGCGCGGCGGCGTCCGACGGCGGCAGGTAGCCGACGACGTTGTGACCCGTGCTCCGCTCCCGCTCGACGGCGACGTCGAGCTGAACCTCGACACCGGGGAGGTCGAAGCCCACGGTGTGTGGGTTTCCGGTGTCGAACTCGGCCTGGATCTCCTCGAGGGAACGGTCCACGCCCGCGAAGAGACCGGCGGCGACGTCTCCGGTGATCGACGCCGCGACGATTCCGGAGCCGGCGGCCGCGGAATCGAACGCCATGGGCACGAGCTCACCGGCGTTCGCGGAGCGAGGACCGGTAACCATCAGCAGGGCGCGGGCACCGAGCTCGCGCGCCCTCATCGCCTTGTAGCGCGGGTCCGTGTAGCGGCCGATGACGGCGCGCGTCTCCGGATCGATGTCCTCCGGCATGTAGCGAAAGACGACGACGATCTTGTCCTCGACATCCAGCGTGGCGTAGTTGTCATAGGGATAGCCGGCGCTGTCCGGTACGGTGATGCCGTATCCGGCGAACACCACCGCCCCGCGGGCACCGCCGCTGTCGGAGAACGTCAGGCCCCGGACGCCATCGCGGCTGGTAGAGACGCTCTCACCCTCGCCTGACCAGACCGAGATCTCCGAACCTCCGTCACGAACACCGGAAGTGAACTCGAACGGAAGTCGGAAATCGTTCTGCCCCGGAAGGGGCTGGGCATCGATAGCCTGCAGACGGGAAACGATGTAATCGGCGGCCTTTGCCGCCTCGTCAGATCCGGTCAGGCGCCCGCCGAGCTCGTCGGAAGCGAGAAACTCGACGTGGGCGCGCGCTCCCGAGACCGCCTGCTGGGGCACGGCCGCGGGCGGCACGCCGCCCAGAGCCACCAATGCCCCCGGAGCCACCAGTGCCGCCATAGCGAGCGGAGCGATTCGGGCGGATCCGGAAGCAACCCGGCCCGCCTTTCGTCGCGCTCGAACGAACCTTGCTGGACGCATCGGCGTCTACCTCTCTCGTAGGGGCGACTGCGCGAGTAGCTCCAGCGCCCTTTCATGGTTCCAGTCTGCGAGGAAGATCTGCCCCGATCCACGCCCACCGTCACCGTGGCGACTCGAAGTCCAGGCGAGCATGGTTCCGTCGGGCGACGGAACCGGCAACCCGTCGAATCCCTCGCTGGTCGTGACCCTGACGGGCTCCTTCTCACCCGCCGTATCCACGATGTAGACCTCGAAGTTGGTGAACCCCAGCTTGTTGCTGGCAAACAGGATGTAGTCACCGGAGGGATGCAGGTACGGCGCCCAGCTCAGCGAGCCGAAATCGGTGATCTGGCGCTGGTCGCTGCCGTCGGGATTCATCGTCCAGACATCTGCCATCAAGCCGTCCTCGGTGAACCGTCGCCAAACGATGCGCGACCCGTCCTGAAAAAAGAAGGGCCCGCCGTCGTAGCCGGCCACCTCGGTCAGGCGACGCTGGTCGGAGCCGTCGGCACGCATGATGTAGATCTCGGCGAAATAGGCCGGATCGAACTCCAGCAACCGCTGCTCCTCGTCGCTGAGCTCGCGATCGTAGGCCTGTCGGTTGGAGGCGAACACGACCCACTCGCCATCGGGAGACACGCTCGCTTCGGCGTCATAGCCGGGTGCATCGGTCAATCGAATCAACGATTCCGGCGCCACATCGCCGTCCGCTCCCGCGGCCTCGATCGCCGGTCCGGGAGCCAGGTACACGTCCATTTCCGGGTCGTAGTCCCAGGCGTAGCGACGTTCTTGGCCGCTGGCGCGAAACTCGAGCTCGTCGGCCTGGTACTGCAACGACATCGGATCATGGTGCGTCGACGAGAAGACGATCGCTCCTGTATCGGCTTGGAAGAACGAGCAAGTGGTCTTGCCGACGCCGGGTGAGATTCGACGCGCGTCGCCGGTGGTCAGGTCGAGGTCGTAGATCTGATAGAACGGGTTCCCCGGCTCCCTCTCGCTCTGTAACGTCATGCGGCTGCCGTCGGGCGAGAAGTACCCCTCCCCGGCGCGCGGCCCCTCGAACGTGAGCTGGCGAATACGCGAGAGCAGCTCGGATTCGTCGTACTCTGCGCCGCTCGCCTGCGAGCCCACCGGCACCGGGACCACGGCGATCACCGCGGGCGCCGGGACGACGGCGAACACCGCGGCCGCCGCGACAACCGCAACGGTCAGCTTGGACAGACGCCTGTGGACAGAAACTGTTTTCGGCACGAAGGGCTCCTCGGGAAGAATAGCGGTGACTCAAATTGTACATTCTGGGGCAGAGGGGGCAATCGACGTGCCGAGCGAGCCTGACAACCCGCGCCTGTTGATCGCCGCCGGCGGCACCGGCGGGCACATTTACCCGGGACTGGCCGTGGCGCGCGAATTCGCCGCGCGCCACCCGGACGCCGCCATCGTCTTCGTCGGCACGTCGCGCGGGTTGGAAGAGAAGATCGCCGGCAGCGCCGGTTTCGACGTCCGCACCCTGCGCGCAGAACCGTTGCGGGGCGGATCCATCGGCCGGCGGATCAAGGGCGTGCTGGCGCTCATCCCCTCCTTCGTCGACGCTATCGGCCTGCTGCGGGAGGTCCGACCCGACGTCGTGCTCGGGGTCGGCGGCTACGTCTCCGGTCCCATCCTGCTGGCGGCTTCACGGCGAGGAATCCCGACGTTGGTACTCGAGCCGAACGTCGACCCGGGTCTGACGAACAAATGGCTCGCTCGCTTCGTCGACGCGGCGGCGGTCGCCTGGCCCGACACGGCCCGGCACTTTCGCGGCAAGGCGTTCGTCAGCGGCAACCCGATTCGCGCCGAGATCGCCGCCGTGCCGGACGTGCGCGAAGACGGAGAGTTCCGCGTACTTCTGTTCGGCGGCAGCCAGGGATCCCGCGTCCTGAACGACGCGATGATCGCCGCGATCCCATCCCTCGGGCCCGGAGTTTCCATCACCCACCAGACCGGGCCGGGCGACCTCGACCGCGTGCGCGCGGCCTACGCGGCCGCGAACCGCGACGATCGCGTCGAGCCCTATCTACCGAGCATCGACGAGGAGTACGCCCGTTGCCACATCGTCGTCTCGCGCGCCGGGGCCACCACCTGCGCCGAGCTCGCCGCCGCCGGCCGCGGCGCCATCCTGGTCCCCCTCGAGCTCGCCGGCGGCCACCAGCGCCACAACGCCGACGCCTTGGCCGAGTCGCGTGCCGCCGAAGTAATCCACGAAGAAGACCTCACCGGCGACCACCTCGCCTGGCTGCTCAACGACCTCTCCCACGACCCACCCCGCTACGTCGAGATGGGCCGACAAGCCCGCCAGTCCGCCCGCCCCGAAGCCACCAAAACCATCACCGACAAACTAGAAGCCCTGATCACCCGCTGACCCCGCCCAAACGCGAGCGATAAGGCCGCAGGAAGCGGAAAGGCACGCGTAGACATGGCGCGCGCCCGAAGGGGGCTGGAGGCGTCGTAGGCCCACCGAGGAAGCGCAAACCGCCAATATCGCAGGGGGGCGGAGAGGCGTGCGGAGACAAGGCGCGCGCCGGGAGGAGGGCCGTAGGCGTACACCAGTACGTCGGAGGCCAGCCGACCAAGCGCAACGCAGTATACGCGCGTCTCTCCGCCCCCCTAGATAAGGCGGGTTTGTTCTTGTTGGACGCGGATAACCCCCTCCGGCCGCCGCCGCATCACGGCCGTGAACGCGTCGACAACCCGGGGATCGAAGTGCTCCCCCCTGCCCTTCTCGATGATCTCGAGCGCCTCCCACGTCTGACGCGCCTTCTGGTACGGCCGATCCGTGGTCATCGCATCGAAGGCATCGGCTACGGCGATGATGCGCGCGCCGAGAGGAATCTGCTCGCCCTTGCGGCCGTAGTAGCCGTTGCCGTTGTACTGCTCGTGGTGAAACAGAATGATCGGCACGGCGTTCGACAGCATGCCGCCCATCTGCTCGACCAGGTTGGCGCCGTGCTCCGGATGCTTTTTGAGTTGCTCCCACTCCTCGTCGTCGAGCTTGCCGGCTTTGCGGATGACGTCGATCGAGACATCCAGCTTGCCGACGTCGTGGAGCAAGGCGGCGACCCGGATGTCCTCGATCGCCTGCTCGGTCAACGCCAACTCGCGCGCCACTTCTGTCGACAGGATCGAGACCCGCACCGAGTGGGCCTCTGTGTACCGATCCGCGGTGTCGATGAACTTGACCAGGATCTCCAGCACACCGGAATAGGCCTGCCGCAGGTCGTCCAGGGCTTCTTTCGATCGCTCGTAGAGCTTCCCCACAGCGGCGCCACTCAAGACCAGGAAGCAGGCCCACAGGGCGATGTCAGCCCACCACGAGCGGACTTCCTGGATCGGCCCCGTCGGCATCAGATCGGGCTTCCCGGCGAGGTAGAAGAGCAGGACGAAGGCGATCGAGGCCAATGCCGCGCTCACGGCGCCGCGCACACCGAGCGTGTACCCCGCGACGACCACCGGAAGGAAATAGAAGTTCAGGAAGAACCGCTGTTCCGCGGCGACCCACTCCACCAGGCCGAGAATCACGATCAACAGCAACACGATGACGTATTCCGGCCGCGCTACACCGAAGGTCTTGCCGAGCTTCTCCATCATGTTGCGAGATCTCCGTGCCGGCACAGAGTCGGCCGTCCCGGAGCGTGAAGTCACGCCCCCGGGCCGTCGATGGACCCTGTGCTGCCTCCCGGCCCCCAATAACCTATGCATCCTATGAGCTTTTTATGAGCATTGTCAATCAGGATGAAGCACTTAAGCACATCAATGCCCGATTCTTGTTCTCAAACGCTTAAAGGGGTTACATTCACCCCTGGCGAGGGCGATAGAATGACGGTCTCGACAGCTTGCCCCCCGGGGACGCAGCCCGATCCCTGTCAACGGAGGATGCCGAGCTACGCGGCCCGAGGAGCGAACCCGTTTGCCGTTCCTCGCCGCAGCTCGGTGAGAAAGACGAGATTCCATTGAGCCGGTTCGTTCCGACAGACGGAATTCCCCACGCGGGCGGGGACAGCGAGGACACGGGCGGCGAGCTCGCCCTGCTTTCGCTTCCCGGAGTCGGGAGATCCAAGGCGCAGGCGCTGATCAACGCCGGGTATCGAACGCTACGTCAGGTTGCGGATACACCGCTGGACGAGCTCTCTCGCGTCCCGGGGCTGGGACCGAAAACGGCACGCCAGGTGCTCGCAGGAGCGCTTCAAGCGCTATCGGATTCAGACCCGGAGCGGTCGCGGCCGACGGTCGTGCCCCACCCGCGCAGCGTTCGAGCACCGGGGAGCCCGGCGGAGCCCGACCTCGATCCGCCCGAGGGCCAGCGCCCCGGCACGGATTCGAGCACCGATTTCGATCAGGAACGGGTTGGCAGTCGCGACCCGGCGGGCACGATCGCCGAACCCGACGCGCCCACCGAGCCTGAGCCCATCAGTCTGGATTCGGCGCCGCGGCCGGAGGGAGAGCCTCTGGAAGTTCACCTCTCGGTGCACGTCACCGGCAGCCTGCTGAGAAGTCTCGATCCGGATCTGTTGCGCGAGTACGAGGTGGTCCCCGTCCAGCGAATGGACGACGCGGTGCTCGTTGCCTCCGAGCGTCCTCTCACCGAGCATCAGCTGCGCGAGCTGAGCGACCGGGCCGGTCACGAGGTACGCGCGATCCCGTCCCAGGTGGCGAATCTCGACGCCACCCTGCGGACGCTCTACGACAACAACGCCTTGCGGAGCCGCCCGCGAGAGCTCGGCGAGATTCTCATCGACCTGGGCCTGCTCACGCCGCAGCAACTCGGCCAAGCACTGGCCCACCAGATGCGCGAGAACAACCCGTTCTTCCAGCCCGTCTTGTCGATCGACCAGCAACTGCTGCACCTCGTTCCCGAGGCCCTCGCCCGCAAGCTCAACATTCTTCCCCTCTTCCGGACGGAGAACTCCCTTCTCGTTGCCGCCTCAGAGCACCTCGACGAGGGCGCGCTGTATGAGATCAGACACAGCACCGGGCTGGAGCCTTCCTTCACGATCGTCGGCCCCAGCGAGCTGCAGGACGCGCTCACCGCCTGCTATCAGATGCGGCAACGATACGAGCTCCGGCAAATGTGGCTCGGGGAGATCCTCATCTCGCGCGGCTTGATCAGCCGGCAGGAGCTCGACACTTGCCTGGCGGCTCAGCCGGCGGCACGGAAGAAGCTCGGTGAGTTGCTCGTCGACAGCGGGTTCATCACCGAGGACGCCCTGTATCCCATTCTCGCCGAGAAGCTGGGAATGGAGTATCGGCGCTTCGAGCATCAGGATATCGACCACCAGCTGACCTACCTGGTATCGGAGCGCTTCGCCGAGCGGAACCGGGTGCTGCCGCTGAAGCTCGATTACGAGGAGGAGGTGCTGGAAGTAGCGGTCTCCGATCCTACGAACATCCAGGTCCGGGACATGCTCGACAGCGTGGCGGAAACGCAGGGTGCCCGCCTGAGGCTCGTACTCGCCCCGCCGACCCGTCTTCGGGAGAGCATTCGCTACGCCTACAACTTCAACCGGCAGATGGAGGTCGACCTCAACGAGCTCGAGATCGAGACCGACTGGGACGACGCCGACGATCGCTCCGAGATCACCATCACCGAAGACCTGCCGAAGATGCGTCGTATCGTCAACAAGCTCCTGTACGAGGCGGTCACCGAGGGAGCGAGCGATATCCACATCGAGAACCTCGAGGCGCGGACGCAGGTGCGCTTCCGCATCGACGGCATCCTCCACGAGCGCACCACGCCGATCAACAAGGGCAACATCCAGAAGATCATCTCGGTCCTGAAGATCGACTCCGGGCTCAACATCGCCGAGCGGCGAAGGGCTCAGGACGGCGTCTTCAAGATGAGGATCGGCAAGGATCGCAACATCGACTTCCGCATCAACGTACACGCCACGCAATTCGGCGAAGACGCGGTGATACGTGTCCTGGACCGCGCCCGCAACCTCATGGGCCTCTCGGAGCTGGGATTCTCCGAGACCGTGCTGGAACGCTACGAAGCGCTGGTGAAGAACCCGCAAGGCTTGATTCTCATCACCGGCCCGACGGGGAGCGGGAAGACGACGACCTTGTATTCCTCGCTATCGCACCTGAATACGGGCGACCTGAAGATCGTCACGGCGGAGGACCCGGTCGAGTATCACCTGGACGGCATCACCCAGTACCAGGTGAACAACTTCATCGGCAACACGTTCGCCGAGTACACCCGTCGCTTCCTCCGCAAGGACCCCGACATCATTCTCGTCGGCGAGATCCGCGACGTCGAAACGGCAGTGTCGTGCATCCGCGCCGCGATGACGGGGCACCTGGTGTTCAGCACGTTGCACACGAACGATGCCGTGTCCGTGGTGCAGCGGTTGCGGGACCTGTCGCTGGATTCGTCGTCGCTCGCCGATGCCCTGCTGTGCGTGATCCAGCAGCGACTGGCGCGGCGCAACTGTCCCGATTGCCGCAAGCCCTACACACCGGAGCCACAGATCCTGCGAGAGTTCTTTCCCGACGGGAACATCCCGGAGCAAGCCCGTTTCGTGCGCGGCACCGGTTGCTCCTCGTGCCACGGCAAGGGGCTGCGCGGACGAGTGGGACTGTACGAATTCTGGGAGATCAAGCGAGCCACCCGGCAGGTCATCGGCGCGGGCGAGAGCGAGCGCGCCATTCGCACGAGTGCCCAGGACAACGGCCTGAATTCGATCGTCGGCGACGCCCTGCAAAAGGTCTTTAGTGGCTTGACGACACTCGAAGAGCTGCGTCGCGTCGTTCCGGTGGAGCAAATCCGCGGCTTTTCGGGTTACTACCACACCGAGTAGGGGTGGCTTCCGCACCGTAGGCGACCCCTGGGGCGAAAAACGCGCCACCCCACGCCGATCCGGCCCTCCGCGAGCGCACGAGTTTATTTCGCCAGGCGGCGGAAAATCGCCGCTCTTCCCGTTATCCTGCAGTGGGGCGACGATCGCCCCCCGTGAAACCAGCCGCCTCCGACAGTGGCAGGAACAACAAGGACCCGGCAGTGCACGACAGCTCGCAGAGCGATCGGCGTCGATATCCACGGTACGAGCTCGACGGCTCGATGTCCGTGGAGCTTCGCGTCGAAGTGAGCGGCACGACACCGGCTCTCCTGTTGACTCGCGGCGTCGTCGCGGACATCTCGCAGGGCGGGGTCCGTTGCGACATCGACTTCGCCGTCCCGATCGGCACCAAGGTGGACCTCACGTTCCCCGATATTCCGGGCGGTGCGATGTCGCCCCAATCGATCGACGGGCGCGTCACCCGCACCATCTCCCCCGGTGGCGTTCCGGACCAGGTCGCCATCGCCTTCACTCGGCCGCTGGAGCGCTTCGACGCCGGGCACTTCCGCTCGGACGACCTCGGCGGAGACCGGCCGGCCTCCACCGCCATCGGTGGTGCCTGGGCCCTCGGCGGGTAGTCCGCCGGGCGATCGGCGCAGCCAACGCGACGCGGAGCACGTTCGACGCGTCTTCCCTGCTAGTATTTGCCGCTGACTTCCCCTTCGCGGGAGACCTTCGCGAGCTTCGCGAGCGCCCATGGGTACAGCGCTTTGAGCGTCCGACAGGCAGCCGCCGGCGGCCCACGCACAACCGACGTCACCATGGTCATCCAGCGTCTGCGGCCGCTGTTCGCCGGCCAGGGCGTCCAGGTCGAGGTGCTTTGCCGCGAGCTCGCCCGCCGCGGCGTGCGGGCGACAATCGTCACCGCAGGACAGGGCCCGAATCCGCCGTGGGAGGACATCGACGGGTATCGCGTCCGCCGCCTCCGCGCCGACATCCCGCTGCTGTCGCGTTACCTGCGGCCGGGCCGGCTCCGCAGCGAGATCTTCGGCCTGCGGATGCTCTCTTGGCTGCTCCTGCACGGTCTCCGGAGTCAGGTCATTCACGTGCACGCCCAAACCGATGCGCTGTACACGGCCTGGTTCATGGCTCGCATCCTGCGCCGGCCTTTGATCTTCGAAATGACCTTGATGGGAGCCGACGACGCCACGACATTCGCGAACAACTCGAATCGGCTCGCCGGCATTCGCAACGCCGTCTTCCGCCGCTGCGACGGCTTCGTCGCCATCTCGCCTGCGCTGGCCCGCGCGTACGAGCGCGCCGGACTGCCACCGGACAAGCTGCGGCTCATCCCGCAGGCCGTCGACCTGGCGGAGTTCCACCCTCCGGAAGACGTCGCAGCCGTACGACACCGTCTCGGCTTGCCCGATGATGGACCGGTGGTGGCTTTCGTCGGATCGCTGATCGAGCGAAAGGGAATCGACGTGCTGGCGAAGGCGTGGAAGCGTGTCCACGACCTGCATCCGAACGCGACCCTCCTGCTGATCGGCGCCGATCGCTTCGACGACGATCCTGCCGCGGCCGCCTTTCTCGACGACCATCTGGCGCGACTTCCGGAAAGCGCCCGGTCCCGCGTCGTTCGACTCGGCCTTCGCGACGACGTCGCCGAGTGCCTCCGTGCCGCCGACGTGTTCGCCTTCCCCTCCCGGCGCGAGGGATTCGGCACGGTGATGATCGAAGCGATGGCTACCGGGCTCCCCTGCGTTGTCGCCGAGCTTCCCGATATCACCGACTTCATCTTCGATAGCGAGGAGGAGAGCGGCGTCGTCGTGCGGCAGGACGACGCCCAGGCCCTGGGCGACGCGGTGTCCGCGCTACTGTCGGATCGGCGTCGCGCCGAGGCCATCGGGACGGCTGCCCGGCAGCGGGCTGAGGACCGCTTTTCGGTTCAGCGTATCGCGGACGATTACCTGGCGTTCTACGCCGAGCTGAGCGACGGGCCCGAATAGTGGCCGACGCATCTCCGACGCTCATCCAGCGCACCGGCAGGGCCGCTTTCTGGAACGCCGTCCTCGTGCCCCTTCAGGCGGTGCTTTCGCTGGCCTTCGGCATGATCGTGGCGCGGCGGTTCGGCCTCAACGCGGGCGTCTACGTCACCGGGATCGGCGTCGCGACATCTGCGGTGATGTTCACCGCTCTGGGTATCCCCACCAGCTTGACCAAGTTCCTTCCGGAGATCGAGGCGACCTCCGGTTCCGCCGCGGTGGCGATGTTTCTGCGGCGCGTCGCCGCTGCCCGGTTGCTGCTTCTCGGGGTCGTCGTCGTCCCGTTGAGCTTGTTCGCAGAGCCGCTGGCCGCAGCCCTCGACATGGGCGACGACGGCGTGCTCGTTCTCCGATTGGCGACCGTTTTGATCGTCGCCCGCACCGTCATCGACCTATGTGTGCGAACGTTGAATGCGTTTTTCGGGCAGCTCCGGTCCAACGTTCTATCGCTGCTGCAGGGCAGCCTCGACCTCATCCTCGTCGGGGCCGCTGCTTTCGCCGGGCTGCGCGTCGGCGGCGTCTTCGGCATGGTCGTGGCCAGCTCCGTCGTCACGGCGATCGTCGGCCTTGTCTACGCCCGAGGAATGCTCCGGTCGCTCCCGGGCGATCACCGCGGCTCCGCGTTCGCTCCCGCCGACGTGGCCGCTACGCGCGCCGCGGTGGCGGCCGAGCGCGCCCGATTCGCCGGTTTCGCCGCCTTCACCTACCTGTTCGAGCTGTCGCTCTATTTCTCCGACAAGGCGTTCGCCACCCCGGCGCTGGCCCTGGTGCTGGGCCGCGACGAAGCGGCGATCTTCTCGTACGGGTTTTCGCTCGCCTTCATGACCGTTGGGCTGATGATCGCCAGCTTCCGCGGCCTGTACCGACCGATGTTCGCCCACCTGCGCGCCCGCCGGGATCCCGAGCAACTGCGGCGAGCTTTCTCCGGCATCTCGAAGGCCCAGCTGATCTTGCTGCTTCCGGCCGGTGTCGGCCTTTTCGTCATGGCCGGAGACTACATACCCCTGCTGTACGGCACCGAGTTCATGCCTTCGATCCCCGTCGCTCGCGTCTTCGTGGCGCTGCTGTACGTGCAGACCGCCTTCAACCTCAGCATCATCTGGCTGTCGATCGACGAACGCTATCGAGCCGTCTTGTGGACGCAATCGATCCAGGTGATCGCCGTGCCCTTCTTCCTGATCATCGCGGATCGTGGCGGGCTCGTGGCCGCAGCGGCGCTGTTCGGCGGGGCACGGGTCGTCGTCAACGTCACCGCATATGTTCTCTGCCACCGGGATTACGGCTTCCGATTTCCGTGGAGGTTCGCCGCCAGAGTGGCTGCGGTCGCGGGGGCGATGGGCTTGGTACTGTCGCTGCTACGGTCGTTGGTGGCTCCGTCGGTCGCCGAAGCCGTCGGGCTGACGGCGATCGGCGCGCTCCTGTACGCTGCCGGCCTGCGGCTGGCGCGGGTCATCGGCCCCGAAGAGGCAGACTTGCTGAAGAGGTCGGACGTTCCCGGCTCGGGCGTCGCGCTCGCCTGGCTCGCGCCGAGCCACACTTCCACCACGACTGGCTAAGCGATGCGAATCTGTATGTTCATGCCGGGGCTGGGGCCCGACGCCCTGGGTTGGGACGTCCATCTCGACTTCGCCCGGGCGGTCGAATCGCTGGGCCACGAATTCCGTTTGGTCACCACCCCCGCGCCGCAACCCTCCCGGACGAGCGCGACGAAGCCGGATCCGCCGGGGAATGGCCCGGAGAGCACACGAAAACTTCGGGCGACGCCCGCAACCGGCGGAAGCTCCTCGCCTGCGAGGTCGGACGCCCGGGAGCCTGCCCGGGACACCCGGGAGCCGGGCGTCGGGTCGCCGCGCCCCGACCCATCAATCACGGTGCTTCCCGAGTTACCCGCCGATCGCCGCTGGACGGCGGCGGCGCGCCCGCTGCTGCGTACCGGCCAGCTTCTGCCCGCGGCCGCCGCCTTCACGCGCTACCTGGACGAAAACGGCGGCGATATCGACCTGCTGCATTTCGAGGTGGCGTACCCGCATGCGGCAGCCGGGACGTTGGCCGCGAAACGAAGCCGCTGGAGGGGACCGATAGCGGTGACGCCGATGGGCGAAGACGTCCTGGTTGTTCCGGATCGCTCCTACGGCATGCGCCGTTACCCGGTGCCCGCGGCCATGGTCAAACGGACCCTGCGACGCGCCGCGGCGCTCCGCTGCATCTCGCCGATGTTCGAGCAGCACATCAGCGCCTTGTCTCCGCACAACCCGCGCCGGGTGATTCCGCTGAATGTTTCCACCGCCGTCGCCCGGGCCGCGAACACGACGGCGGCAGAGCGCGACGCGTACCGACGCGCTGCGCGGGCATCGGTAGACGAAGATTTCGGCACGGCGGGCCGGCCGCTGGTGCTGTCGTTCGGGCGGTTGCACCCGTTCAAAGGCATCGACCTGCTCGTGGATGCGGCGGCAGGCATCGGAGACGCCACGATCCTGGTCATCGGCCCCTCGTTGAAGGTGCGGCCGTTCGGCGACGTCGCAGCGACGTTGCGGCGGCGGGCCGATCAGCAAGGCGTCCGTCACAAGGTCAACGTGGCGGGCGGCGTCCCCCCGGCCCGAGCGCTCGAGTTGCTGGCCGCCGCCGATGTCGTCGTCGTTCCGTCGCCTCTGGAGTCGCTCAACAAGGTCTGCATGGAGGCGGCCGCCGTGGGCACACCGTTCATCGTCACCGAAACCACCGGCGTCTCCGCCTGGGTGCCGAGAGAGGGCGTCGGAATCGTCATCCCACCGCGGAACGTCGCCACTCTGAGCTGGGCGATCGAGGAGATCGTCGACGGGCACTTCAAGGTCGATCCGGAAGCGCTGCGGCAATTCGCCCGCCAATTCACCCCCGAGCGCATCGCCGCCCAGGTCATGGACTTCTACGAGGCGACGTTCGGGACCGGCTAGCTCGGGGAGGGGGGACCGGGGGGCAGTCGCGGGACGCCGGTAGGCGAGTTCGACGCAACCATCGAACAGCAGAGTGCCGAGAACCCGCCGAGAAAGACCCTTCAGCCCGCCAGCGGGAAGATCCGGTCGACCACCTCGTCGCCGATCGTCACCGCACCATCGCTGGTGATGCGGATCTCCACATCCTGCCGGTTCCCCCCGTCCAGGTTTCGCTTTACCAAAACCAACGCAAACTTGTCGGTCAGCAGACGGTCCTCCGGCGAGGCGATGGCGATGGCGATGGGAGAGAACACGACCCGTACCTCGAACGCTCCTCCACTGCCCTCCCCGTTCTCTTGCTCGATCTGGAAGGTGAACTTCTGCCCCCGGAACAGCGACTGTTCACGCACCGCCTGGATCGTACTGATGCGGAACGTCGAACCGTCGGGCGTCGTATGGGTCGTGGGAGCGCTCATGCTTTCCTCGGTGTGGCCGGAGTCGGTGGTGAAGATTCGAGAGAGCCGACGCTTGCGGGTCGAAGCCCGGGCTCCAAGCCCCTGGCGGTGCTCATTGTATCAGTACGACGAGCGCCGAACGGGTCAGTCCGGGAAAGGCCGAACGAGTCAGTCCGGGAAAGGCCGAACAAGTCAGTCCGGCGAAGGCCGAACGGGCCAGTCCGGCGAGCGGCGCGCGGTCAATTCAGAGGCACTCCACGATCCGTCAACAGGGCCACGAGCCCGGCTTCGTCCAGGATCGGGACGCCGAGATCGGCTGCCTTCCTGGCCTTGGATCCGGGCTTCCCTCCCACCACGACAAAGTCCGTTTGCCCGCTCACCGACGACGTCACGCGCGCCCCCGCGCCCTCCAGCAGGGCGCCGATCTCGTCGCGGCTCCACCGCTCGAGGGCCCCGGTGACAACGAAGCGCTCGCCATCGAACGCGCCGGCGCTGCGCTCCTCGACATACGGTGATACCCCGGCATCCAGGAGCTTTTCGACCACACTGCGGTTGTGCGGCTCGGCGAAGAATCGAACGACGCTCTCGGCGCTGCCGGGACCGATCTCGTGGACCCCCACGAGGTGCTCCACGTCGGCGTCCATGAGGGCGCGAACGTCGCCGAACTCACGCGCCAGCACCTCGGCGACGTGCTCCCCCACATGGCCGATGCCGAGCCCGTAGATAAAGCGACCGAGGGAGGTCCGTTTGCGAGCTTCGATGGCGTCCACCAGATTGGCGGCCTTCTTCTCGCCGAAGCGCTCGAGCGGCAGCAGCTTCTCGACGGTGAGCCCGTAGATGTCGACGATCGAGCTGCTGATCAACCCCTCGTCCAGAAGTTGCCGAACGGTCTTTTCTCCCAGGCCCTCGATATCGAGGGCGTGCCGAGAGGCATAGTGTTGCACCGCACCGACGAGTTGCGCGCGGCACGACAAGCCGCCGGTGCAGACGAACCGCGCCCCGTCGCGTACCACGTTCGAATCGCACACCGGGCAGCGGTCGGGCATCTCGAACGGCGGCGGGCGTTCGTCGTCCGGGCGTTCGTCCACACGTTCCACGACATACGGAATCACGTCGCCGGCACGTGCGACACGCACCTTGTCGCCGGGCCGGATGTCCTTTTCGGTCACCTGGTCGTAGTTGTGCAGCGAGGCACGCGAGATCGTCACGCCGCCGACCTCGACCGGCGCGAGCTGCGCCACCGGCGTGAGAATCCCCGTGCGCCCGACCTGCAGGACGATGTCCTCGATGCTCGTGATCTCGAGTCGGGGGGCGAACTTGTAGGCCATCGCCCAGCGGGGACTGCGCGAGCGTGTGCCGAGACGCTCCTGGTAGTCGAGACGGTCGACCTTGATCACGACGCCATCGATCTCGTACGGCAGGTCGTCGCGCTCTTCCTCGAGCGCGTGATGGTATGTGATCGCTGCCTCGATGCCGCGGAACACTTCGGCCCGGTCGTTTACCTTGAATCCCCAGGCGCGCAGGAGGTCGAGCTCTTCGCGGTGCGTCTCCGGGCGCTGTTCCGTCGCCCACTCCACCGCCAGGATGTCGTAGAAGTACGCATCCAACGGCCTCCGGGCCGTGATCGACGAATCGAGCTGGCGAATCGCCCCGGCGGCAAGATTGCGCGGGTTGGCGAAAGGCTCCTCGCCGCGCTCGAGCCGCTCGCGATTGAGCCGATAGAACCCCTCCAGCGGCACGTACACCTCGCCCCGGACCGAGAGCAGCGGTGGAGCGTCGTCACGCAACCGCAACGGAATGCTTGCGATCGTCCGCAAGTTCTCGGTCACCTGCTCGCCGCGAACGCCGTCCCCCCGGGTGGACCCGGACTCCAGAACTCCCTGCCGATAAACGACCTCGATCGACAGGCCGTCGAACTTCAGCTCGCCGACGTAGTCGACCTCGTCCACCTCGAGCGCCTTTCGCACCCGCTCGTCGAACTCGCGCACGGCAACCTCGTCGGCGCCCGAATCGAGCGACTGCATCGGCGCTTCATGCCGGATCGAGGGGAGCTCCGCCCGCACCGCGCCGCCGACCCGATGCGTCGGGGAATCAGCCGCCCGCAGCCCCGGATGAGCTTCCTCGATCGCTTGCAGCCTGCGGAACAGCTTGTCGTACGCCCCGTCGGCAATCGATGGTGCGTCGAGGACGTAGTAGCGGTAGTCGTGATACCGGATGGCCTCGGCCAGGTGCTCGGCTTCGCGAGACAGCGCCGCCGGATCGACGGCCTCGACGGGCTCGAAAACCGGATCGCCGGGTTCCACGAAAGGGTTGTCGTCGGGACGCTTCATTTCTGCTCGGAGGTTCGGCGAGATTTCACCTCGTAGGTCCGGCGAGATCTCACCGCTCGAGGACGCACTGACGGCCACCAATTGGCGGCCCCCATGATACGGCTTCGGCTCGTCGATCGCTCGCGGCGACATTTGTGCGGCACCGGCGCCGAGCGCGGTATCCTGGCGCCGCGAATCCGCAGCCATCCGGGGCCAGGCAGATCCGGGATCACAGGGAGCCCACCGTGCGGCAGCCAGACTATCCGGTCACCGACATCCACGTGCACATCCAGCCCTGGGAGCAGCTCCATCCAGGGGCACAGACGGTGATGTCTCGGGGACGCCCGGACTACGAAGAGCTGTCGGCGATGATGCACGAGCCGTCGGCGGTGCTCGAAAAGATGGACGCCGCCGGGATCGACCGGATCGGAATGATCAACTACGTCGCACCGCGTCTGATGGGATTCACCGACGCGGTCAATGCATGGATCGCCGGTGTGGCCAAGGCCGATCCCCGCCGCCTGCTGCCGTTCGGCGGCCTCGATCCCCGCGACGCGGCCGTGATCAAGGATCCAGGGGGCGCCGTCGACCGGCTGGTGGACCTCGGAATACGCGGCCTCAAGATCCACCCCCCGCACCAGGAGCTACGGGTCAACGCCTATCGCCCGGGAGCGGCCGAAGAGCACCTCCCGGCGCTCGAAGGGATCTACGCCCGGGCGCAGGAGGTTCAGCTTCCGCTGATGGTGCACACGGGCACGTCGGTTTTCCCCGGCGCGAGATCGCGCTACGGCGACCCGATGGACTGCGACGACGTCGGCATCGATTTTCCCGAGCTGACAATGATCCTGGCGCACTGCGGTCGCCCCATGTGGGCGGCCGAAGGGGTCTTCGTCATTCGCCGATTCCCCAACGCCTACATCGACCTGTCGAGCATCCCGCCGAAGCGCCTGCTGCACTACATTCCGATGCTCGAGAAGCTGGCGCACAAGTGTCTTTGGGGAACCGATTGGCCGGGGCCCGGAGCGCCGACGATGGACCACAACCTGCGCCAGTTCCTCGACCTCGAACTGTCGGCCGAAGCAACGAAGGCGATCCTGCACGACAACGCCGCGCAGCTCTTTCCGGATCGCTAGGCGACACGGCCGCCGCTACTCAGGTCTTGATCAGCCCCTTGTACTTCGACGGGTCGAGTCGGTGCCCGGGGAAAAGCGCGTCGCGATTGCGCGGTGAAAGGTGCGCGTCGGCAACCTCGCCGAACAGATCGCGGAAATCGGTGGTGATGGCCAGGTCACGGCCCTCGTAGAGCTCATCGCGCTCGAGGCCGGGCCATTCGCCGAGAACCTGCCCGCCGTTGACGGCGCCGCCGAGAACCATGCAGGCGTTGGCGTGCCCGTGGTCGGTACCGCGGCTGCCGTTCTCGGCGACCGTGCGGCCGAACTCGGACATGGTCAGCACGACAACGTCCTCCATCCGGTCGCCGAGGTCCTGGGCGAAGGCCGCCAGCGCCTGGCCGAACTCGTTGAACCGGTTGGCGAGCTGCCCGGTGGCCGCCCCCTGCTGTCGATGGGTGTCCCAGCCACCGATATCGGCGAAGGCGATCTCCAGACCGACGTCCGCCTTGATCAGCTGGGCAACTTGCGCCAGCTGGGTACCCAGACCACCGGAGTACCGCGCGCCGTTGGCCGGCCGGTACTGCAACGGGTTGGCCGACTTCAGAAAGGCGACCGCGTCGAGCGCCTCGGCCCCGGTTGCGAGAACGAGGTCATCTTCGTCGCTACCGTAGAGCGCCTCGAAGCCACTCACCAGCGCCTCCCGGCGCCGGGCGTCACCCGCGTTGCGACCCGCCTGCGCACGGCGGCGAGCCTGGGCCTGCTGCGCGGCCATCTCTTCGTTCATGTCGTTTCCGGCCATGTCCGGGTCGTCGGTACCCTCGGGCCGTGCACGGCGAACGGGGGTTCCCTGTCCCCCGAGAAACTGCTGCAGATCCCCGACGGTAAGGGTCGGCTCACGCCCCCCGATCGCACGCGGATCCTGTTCCGTCATCGCCACGCCGCGCATCAGCGACCGCGGAGCGGCGATTTCCGCTTCGGCGGTCTCCGCCAGCAGCCGGTTGAGCCAGCCATCCTTCGTCGTCTTGACGCCCGGGGTCCCGGTCTCCATGTAGTCCTGCGCGTCGAAGTGCGAGCGGGTCGCATCGGGCGAGCCGACGGCGTGCACGACGGCCAGGTGCCCATCGCGGTACCACGGCTCGAGCGGCGACAGCGCCGGGTGCAAACCGAAGAAGCCGTCCAGCTCGATGGCGCGGCCGTCCCCCCTCCCGGGAGCCTCGATCGCGATGCTTTCGCGCGCCTTGTAGTACGCCTTGTCGCCGTAGGGGACCACCATGTTCAACCCGTCTACGGCGCCGCGCTGAAACACACACACGAGAACCTTCTTTCCCGTCCCCGGGGCCGTGGCTCCCAAGGCTCGGCCGACGAAACGGGGAGCGAAACCGAAGGAGACCATCGCCAGTCCGCCGGTGCGAATGAAGACCCGCCGCGAAAAGCCCGACGACCGCGCGTATTCGTCACAGCAGTAGTTCTTCGTCATCGGATGCTCCTGTTCACCTTCGTTGAAACTCGGGGGAGCCCAGTATCAAGGTCGAGATTTCGGCATTCGAGGGCGTCTGCTCCTGCGTCATGCCCCAGGAAACGATCTTGTCGCGGGTCGCGCCGCTGACCCCTCCGGGGAGCAGCTGCGCAAGCAAGGCGAGGCTGCGCTCCTCGACCGTTCCTTGTGGCCCGCGCCCGGCCGCGCCGGTGCGTCCCGCTCTCGCAGTGGCCGCGTCGGGCCGCTGTCCGCCCCCGGCGCCCGGCCCGCGCCGCGCTCCACGCAGAGCGCCGCTCGAAAAAGCCGCGGTCGAAAGCAGGGAACCGGTTTCCATCCTCGCCAGGATCGCGTTCGCGCTCGTCCACTCTTCCGCCGTATCCGGATAACCGGTCGGTGGGGAGGCGCTGTAGAGCGGCGCCCCGAGCTGCCGGAGGGCGCGCCCGAGCTGCCCGTTCGTGCCCACCGGAACCTCGAGCGCGCGGGCGGCGCTGACGAGGAACTCGAGCGGGCTCTTCACCTTGGCGGCACGGTAGTCGCTGCCGAGGAACTCGTCCGAGAGCAGCACGGCGGTGGTCGTCGCCCGCAGGTTGCCGCTGGTGCGCAGGAAGGTGCCGGCGACGGTATCGACCAGGTCGCCCGGAGGATCGTCGGCGACGAACTTGCGGCAAAGTTTGGTCGCCACGAAGCTCGCCGTGGACGGATGCGCCGCGACCATGTCGAGAACCGCCTCGCCGTCTTCGATACCGCGGCCACCGGGGAACTCCTGGCCGAGGATGGTCTTGGCCTCGGCATCGTGCCAATCCGGCCGGAAGACGAACCCGGGGCCGTCGGGCGAGCGTCCGCCGAGGGTCAACGTCCATCCGGTCAACGCCCGTGCCACCTCGCGGACGTCGTCCTGTGAGTAGCCGCCGTCAACACCCATGGTGTGAAGCTCGAGCAACTCACGGGCGTAGTTCTCGTTCAATCCCGGAGGCCGATTGCCGCGCCGCCGTTGCTGGCTCTGTCGTTGCAGCTGCTGCATCCGACGCGGGTCCACCCGCCCGCCCGAAACCCGCATCCTGCGGATCGCGTCTTCGACCGCATCATTGCGGGCTCGTGGCGCCGCGCCGGCGACGTCGCGACCTTCTTCGGCGGCGGACTGCCAGTTGTCCAGATACACCAGCATCGCGGGGCTGTGGGCAACGGCGCCGAGCATCTGCCGAAAGCTACCGAGAACGTGCGGCCGGATGACGTCGCGCTCGTAGGTCGAGAGCAGGTAGCGAACCTGCCCCTTGCCGGCGAAGACGTTGAAATGGTTGAACCAGAAGTCGACCAGCACCTCGTTCAGCTGCCGACGGCTTTCGACGGCCCGGAACATGCGCGCCGCACCGAGCTCCTGGAGCGGGATGCGCGACTGCTGGGCCAGGCGCCGACGCGCCTCCTCGTCGAGCTCCTCGTCCTGCCGCATGAGCCGCTCGACGACCTGTGGCGGCGGATACTCGCGGTACAGCTCGCCGATGTCCATCGTCAGCGTGGGCAGCCCGTGGAGCGTTTCGTTCGCTTCGGTATCGTCGATCCGCTCGGGCTCGAGCTGCCAGCGAACGTATCCCTCACCGCCGAGCTCCTCGGCCTTCTCCCAATCGCGGCGTCGAGGCCCGTATGCGACTCGGTTCAAAACGTGGGCGATTGTCGCTGTGTCCGCGTGCTGTTTCATCACAACCTCCTTGCAGAAGTTATACACGCGGCCGGCAGGGCCATTGAAGGGAATTGCCGTAAAGTTTTGTAAGAGAAGGCCGAAAGCGATACCGCTATCCTTTTTTCCGGATTTGAAATAGGCTATCGGATCTCATTCCGCAGTCTGTCGATTGATCGGGGACGAAGCTCACTCATGATCTACACCGATTCCGGCAAGTACGCGATCCGGGCACTGACCTACATGGCCGCCCGCGAGGATCAGAGCGTCCCAGCCTCCGCCGCCGACGTCGCCGAGGCGGAGAACATCCCACCCTACTACCTGGCAAAGGTGCTACAGGATCTGGCGCGGGCCGACCTGCTGAGCTCCGTACGGGGCCGGGGCGGAGGGTTCCTGCTCAAGAAAGCCCCGGAAGACGTCAAGGTCCTCGAGATCCTGGAGGCCGTCGAGAACATCCGCCGGCTGACGACCGAGTGCGTACTCGGTCTCGACGAGTGCAGCGACGAGGTGTCGTGCCCCCTGCACAACACCTGGACCCAGTTCCGCACCGACCTCATCGACAGTTTCGGGGAGCTCACGCTCGCCGACATGGTCGCCGAGCTGTTGAAGAAACGGCGCGCCGCCGGCCATAGCTGAACGCCCGCCGACCCCGCGAGGTCGCTCCCGCGCCGTTCGTCAGCTGAACCAGCATCCGCGAGGTCGCTCCCGCGCCGTTCGTCAGCTGAACCAGCGCCCGCGAGGTCGCGGCCACGCCGGCAACGTTCGGGCCACTTGTCAGGTCATTCCGCCGGGACAGCGAAGGCGTGCCGAACGATGAGGACCGCGTTCACCGCGTTGCAGGCCAAGCCGCCGAGCAGCATCCACGCGGCCATCGATGTCAGGGTCCAGCGATCCCAGCCGAGTCCCAGGGCCAGCATCGGCACACCCACGGTCCAGAGCACGAAGCCGGCGAGCTGCAGGCCCCGGAAGTGCATGGTGTATTGCGACGGTGGCAGCTCCTTGAAGTCACCGCGCACGTAGAACTGCATCCATGCGAAGGTCGGCAGGATGCGGGCGGCGATGCCGATGACGATCTGAGCGAGAAAGCCGACCAGGGCGAAGATGCCGTAGACCATCGCCGCCGACACCTTCCACGGCGCCGCCGGCGTGAACGCCAACGCCAACCCGAGACCCGCCGACACCAGCAGGTAGCCGATCGCCTGAATGGCGTGCCAGGCGCCGAGGTCGGGCTGCTGCAGGTCCTTGGGAGCCGGCTTCGGGTGCCGCTTCATCCACACGATCTGGGCGAGGAAGGCCGCCAGGCCGGCCACAACCAAGATTGCGCCGGCGCGGATTCCGCCCGCCGAGCTCGCCGGCAAGGCCACCAGCAGCACCAGCAATCCGGACTCCACCAGGATCGCGCTCGCCCAGCTCCGCGACGCCGGCGGCATGGCGGCGGGCAGAACCATCGGGAACAGACGCAGGCCGACGCCCATCACCATCATCGTGGCCCACCCCAGCGCGGCGATGTGGGCGTGGGCATACACACTGTGCAGCATGTATCCGGGCAGCACGTGTACGAGTTGCTTCTCCAACCCGATCAACATCCCCAGGACGCCGGCCCCCAGCACGTTACTGAACGCCAGGATGATATGCAGCTTGACGGGGCCCGGGACTTTCGCCGCCGCCACGGTCCTGATGGCGCGCACGGCGACGAAGCCGAACCCGACCAGCAGCGTGCCGGCGGACCACACCATTCCGCTGTACTCGTCGATCCAGAAGTGAGACACCAGTCCGGAGATGCCGACGACGGCCAACAGCCAGGCAACGTAATCGGGCCACCGGGCCGGCATGACGATACGCAGGGCGATCGGCCCGACGAGGTAGAACGACCCCAGGATCGAAGAGCTGATCCAGCCCAGTGTGACGAGATGGACGACCGCCAGCATCTTGGGGTGGTAGAAGAAACCGCCCACGGTTTGCGGCGTGATTGCGACGACGAGAAACGCCAGGCCCAGACAGAGATAGGCGAATCCCAGGTACATCAGGGTCAACGTTCGCGGCGGCAGCCGCTCCCGTTGCGGCGGGCTGGAGTCGGGGCTCACGGTGACGAGGTCACGAGATCAGGGGCCAGATCAACGGCACCAGGAGCATCAACGCCAGGAAGGCGATGACGGTCAATGGAATCCCGGCCTTGACGTAGTCGCTGAAGCGATAGTGGCCGGGCGAATAGACCAGCAAGCAGGCCGGTTCCAGCGGCGCGATGAACGAGAGCGAGGCCGACAGCGTCACCAGAATGGCGAGGGAACGCGGGTCGACCCCGATCTGCGTCGCGGTCGACATGGCCACGGGCAGCACGACCAGCGCGGCGGCGGCGTTGGACAGAGGCTGAGTCAGCGCCATTGTCAGAAGGATGAACGCCCCCATCACGGCGTAGACGCCGAACGGCGCGGCGAGTTCGGCGATCATCGCGGCCAGATAATCGGCCGTCCCGGAGGTTTGCATGGCGAGGCCGAACGAGGTCATTCCACCGATCAGCACGATGACCCGCCACTCGATGAGGCCGTAGATCTCGTCGGCACGGACCCCGCCGGTCAGCACGACGACCAGCGATGCGACCAGCAAGGCGAGGGACACCGGCGCCCACCCCAAGGCCGCGGCACCGACGGCCACCGCCAGCGAGGCCAGGGCGATGGTGCCGCTGCGGCGGCGGAATCGCTGTCGCTCCAGCTCGGCGAGAACCCACACCGCCTCGCTCGCCTGCAGCAGGCCGAAGCTCTCCGGCGTGCCCTGCAGCAACAGCACGTCCCCCTCGCGCAGCCGCAGGTTGCCGATGTCGGTCGGGTATGCGGTGCCGTGACGGTACGCTGCGAGCACGGAGACCCCGTACCGCAGCTTCAGGTTGAGCTGCCGCAACGTCTTGCCGTCGACGCCCGAGCGAGGCATCACGATGCCCTCGGCCAGCCTCACCTCGCCGCCCGAAAGGGCCTCGTCGTCGAGCGCGTCGAACGATCCGAAGGTCAGTCCGGGGTGCTCGTCGAGGTCGAGGAGCGTCTCTCGCGACGCCTGCACGACCAGCAGGTCGCCTGCTACGAGGACATCGTCCCGACCAGGGAACAGCTTCTTGTCGTCGCGGACGACGGCCAGGACGCGCGCACCGGATTCGGCCAGCCACGATTCTCTGAGGGGCACGCCGACCAGGTCCGAGTCCGCCGTCACGGAGACCTGCGACAGGTAGTTGTCGATGGCGAATTCGCTGCGCAAGGTTGCGCCGGCGTGCTGTGGCAGCAACCGGTAGCCGATCAAAGACATCCAGGCGGTGCCGACGACCACCATGACCAGGCCGACCGGGAGCAGCTCGAACATCCCGATCGGCTCGAGCGAGAAGCTGCGCATCAGGCCGCTCGACGCCAGGTTCGTCGACGTGCCGATCAGTGTGCAGGCCCCGCCGAGCATCGACGCATAGGCCAGCGGAATGAGCAGTCGGCTGGCGCTGAACTTCGCCCGGCGGGCGAACTCCATCACTGCCGGCATGAGAATCGCTGTCGAGTTCGTGTTGCTGATAAACGCCGACATCCCGGCGGAAACGCCCATGATCGTCGCCGCGGCGGCCCCCTCGCGGGCTCCGGCGAGCCGGTGGATGACGCTCCCCATCGACTCCATGATGCCACTGCGCACCAGTGCCCCCGAGAGGACGAAGACGGAGCACAACACGACGATCACCTCGTTGGCGAACCCGGAGAACGCCTGCGCCGGCGTCAGAATCCCCGTCCCTATCAGCGCGACCAGCAGCGACATGGTGATCACGTCGATCGGCAGGCGTTCGAGGAAAAACGCGACCATTGCGGCCGCCAGCAGGGCGAGAACGACGACGATTTCGTAGGTCATGGCGCGGCGCGATCGTAACCGAAACCGGACGACATTTCAGACGGGACGAACCACCGACAGCGGGCGCGCTTACGGGCTGCGGCTGCGGCTCCTCGGCACCGAGGCTACTTTGCCGAGGTTGCGGCTCCTCGGTCGACCTCGCAGCTGCTCGCTCGATCTTGCAGGTTCCGCCGGCCCCTCAGTCGAAACGGAACCCCAGCGCCAACGTGAAGATCCCGGCGTCGTAGTCGTCCAGGCCGTTCACGAAGACGTTGTCGTCCTGGTAGTCGATGAACCGTCCCTGGGCGTCGAAAAACAGGCCGCGCGGGAACGTGTAGCGAACGCCGGCGATCACGTCGTAGTAGTTCAGCGCGATCACCGCTCCGGGCGTCGTCGTGCCGGTGAATCCCAGCTCCTCGGAATCGGACGAGACCACGTTCGCCGAGCCGTAGACGGCCAGCGGAAAGCTCTGGCTCACCGTGACGTCGGCGGCGACGGTGAACACGTTGTTGGCCAGGTCCTGCATCGCCGTGCTCAAGGTCGGCGCGGCGAAGCTGAGCCAGAACGTCACCGGAATCTGCTGGTCGATGTCGAAACGGTTGTAGCTCACCGTCACGAAGCTGCCGCCCGAAGCCGTGTAGGTGGCGTGGACGCCGACGCCGTTCTGCTTGAAGTCGAACTGCGACGCCGTGTTCTCCACCTTGCGGTAGGTATAGTGACCGCCCACGACCATGCCGTTGATCGGCCGGCTGTTGATGCGAACGCGGAACTTGTTCACCTTGCTGGGCGAAATCCGGGTAAACGGGTCGTCGACGTCGCCGTAGTCGTAGCTGGCCTTCAGATCGAACGCCCGGCTGGGACGCAGCGTGCCGCCAATGCGGAAAGCGGCGGTCTGGGTATCCGCCGCCGAGACGAACACGTCGTTGTCGAAGGCCTGCTCGCGGTTCGAGACCCCGACCTCGCCATAAACGCTGCCGACAGAGACATTGGCCTTCGCCCCGACGAGGAACTGATTGTCGGTAATCGAGTAGTCGGTGAAGAGGCGGTCGACCGTCAGCGTCGAGGAGCCGTCGGCGAACCGCTGCGCCGAATCCACCATGCTGAAGGCGTCCTGATCCCAGCTTCGGTGCCGGTAACGCAACGTCACGCTGGCAGCACGGTTCAGGGCGAAGCCGGCGAAGAAGTTTCCGTGCAGCACTTCCCGGTTCCCGCTTCCGAGCGCCCCGTCGATGACCTCGAGCTCCTTGCGCTGGAAGTTCAGGCCCTGCCAGTAGCTATCGAAAGAGAACGCCAGGCGCTGCTTGCTGTACATCACATCGCCGTCGAGCTGTAACCGGTTGTTCACCAGATTGGAGCTGAAGCCCCCCTTCGTCGCCGGCGCATCGATCGCCTGCACCTCTTGCTCGCTGAAGAAGAAGATCTCCGCCTCGTCGGGCACCAATCCGGTGTTGTCCTGGGTGTCACGCGGGACGTTGTTCTTGAAGGAGTAGTGCTCCTGTTGCAGATAGAACGACGTTCCGCCGCGGCGATAGCGCCCACCGAGAGCCCAGGTTTGGCCGCGCGTATCGACCGGAACGTCGACCTCGAACTCGTTGCGCGAGATGTCGATCGTGCGAATCGAGTCGCCGTTCTGCGACACGTGGTTGAAGTTCGCGTACACCTCGAAGTTCTGCGTCGCGTTGAAATTGGCAGCCACGTCGGTGAACCAGCGGGTGGTGTCCCAGACGTTGTGGTCACCGGCAACGGCCCACTTGTAGTCGGCCTTCCGGGTGCGCGCGTCGATCCGATACTTTCCGGCCTTGTAGATCTGAGCGGCGTAGTACTCGTACGGATCGCCGAAAGCGCCGTTCACATCGATCACGATACGGTCGAACGCGGCGTCGGCCCCTCGGGTCACGGGCGAAAGCACCCAGTGCGTGTCGAGTATCCGCACGCCACTGTCCAGATCGATGTCCTTCGCGTAGCGGGTCTCCGAGCCGTTCTGGCTCACCGCGCGGACGCCAACGGCGATCTGTCCTTCGGATCGGATCGAGCCCCAGACCCGCCCGGGGCCTTCCATCTCCTGCAGGATCGGCGATGCCGTGCCGGGCTTCGGCTCCTCGCCCGAGCTCGGCTGCCCACCCGCGCTCGGCTCTTCAGCGGACTTGTTCTGTGCGCCGGACTGCGGCGCGGCGTCGCCCGCCTCAACGCCGGAGGCAACGGGCCCGGCAGCCGGGATGGCGGTTTGCGCGTCGTCGGCGTTCGCCGATGACGCCTGCCCCTGGGCCGCGGCGACACCCGGCCCGAACACCAGCGACAGCACGACCAGCGTGCTCCCGAAAACCATCGAAGCTCTCGTTCGGTTGCGCATGGTCATTTCCCCCTTACCTCAAGAAGTACGGGTCGAGGTTGGACCCGTGGATCGAGAGGTGACAGGCCGTACACTCGGAGAATCCCGGCTGCTGGTGAAACGACGGCTGGGCGGCGTGACACTGCAGGCAGTTGAGCGCCGTGGTGCGGAAGTTCAGCATGTGGTTGTTCACCGAGCCGTGCGGTTGGTGGCACGACGAGCACCCGTCGGTCTCCGCGGGCGGGTGGGCGAACACGAACGGACCGCGCTTCTCCTGGTGGCAGTCCGTGCATGTCTGGTTCCCGGGCGTGACGAGATTCAGCCGGTTGGGTGTTCCGTGGGGGGAATGGCAATCGGAACAGGTCATCAATCCCTGATCCACCGGGTGCCGTTCCGGCAACGCGAAGTCGCCGCGCTGGTCACCGTGGCAGTCGTAGCACACCAGCGGGTCCGGCTTGTCGAGCATCGAGGTGACCGCCATGCTGGCGTGGCCGTCGTGGCAGTCGGCACATTGCACGTCGAAGCTCTCGTGCGAGCTGCCGAAGAAATCCTGGTGCGTCGGCTTGTTGGCGTGGCAGGTGAGGCACTGCTCGGAACCCACCGCCGCCGATTCCTTGGTGAACGAGATGATCGCCTCGCGGAAACCGGGCTCTTCCGCGCCGGCGAGGATGACGTGCTCCATGCCCGGGCCGTGGCAGGCCTCGCAGGCGATGTCGACGTCCTCTTCAATCTCGTGGGGCCAGTCGATGGTGCCCCAGTCGATCCCGGCGTGCAGGTTCGACATGAACTTCTCGGACTGCTCGGTGTGACACTCCTGGCACAAATCCGAGCCGACGTACTCGGGTTCTTCTTCTTGCTGCGCCGCGGCCGACGTCGACAACATCGCGACGGGCGCCGAGGGCGCCTCGCCGGCGGTTACCAGAAACATGCCGGCAATCGCCACACCCAGGACGGCGGCTATTGGCACCGAGCGACGTGCCCCTCGCGACATGGACGCCTCCAGTTGATTCTCGGCGGTTTTCTCGGACGCTCTTCCCCACCCTGAGAGCCCCGCACGTTCGCTTTGAGATCTCGATGGAACGCTACTTCATCGGGCCGTTTAAATCAAGATAGAGACGTCCTAATTGGCGCTTTCGCGGCTGCCCCTGGAGCTACCCGCCGAAGCCCAGAGCACCGTCGTGGCACTCGTGGCAGAGGATCGGCTCGTTCATCTCCTCGAAGTCGCCAGGATGCACGAACGGAGCCCCCGGGCCGTCGCTCGGCCACGGATCCGACTCGAACCCCTGCTGCAAGATCACGTGACAGGCGTTGCAGTCCGTCGAGATCGTCCGGCCTTCCGAGCTCTGCAGGTTGCCGGCGTGGCAACGGAAGCAACCCGCCGTATCCCAGTGCCCGATGAAGTCCGGGTAGGAGTCCCAGCGAACGTTCATCTCGGGGAAAGTGTTCTCGCTGTACAGACGTTGCAGGATCCCCGCGACCTCGTCCACCTGCTCGCGGTTCTCGGCGTAGTAGTCGGGAAAATCACCCTCATACGCTTCGTGCAGACCTGCCGAGATCGCTTCCACGCCGGCCTCGGCGCTCTCGTACTCGGTCGCGAGCAGCTCGAGCGCGAAGAACTTGATGTCCGGCATCGCCGGATCGATGCGGCCGAGCTCCAGCTCGAGGTTGATCAGCTCGGTCGGGCCACGATAGATGTGTGCGGGCCGGTTGTGGCAGTCGATGCAGTCCATTTGACGCACCTCCCCGGCGGCCTCACGCTCGGCGATCTCCTCCGGCGTCATCGGGTTCTCGACGTCTTCGTACGTCGTGGCGTTGCCGTCGGCATCGAAGCTCCTCACCCAGGGGATCTCCTCGCGGGTACCGTTGCGCGAGATGTACTCGACCCGGTTGGCGAGATTCATGTGCCAGTGAATCCCCCGGGTATAGCCCCTCTCCGGATCGCCGCCGCCGATGTTGATCAGCATGTCCACGATCCAGGGTTCCTCGCTGCCGTCCGTCAGGTAGTGGGTGAACCGCTTGCGCCGATCGCCGAAGAAATATCGCGACCAGTGACATTGCTCACACGTATCCTGGGCGGGTCGCATGTTGTGAACCGGGGTCGGAATCGGCTTCGGGTAGATGCCACGCATCACCGAGTACACCTGATAGAGGCCGGAGAGCTTCGCCTGCACGTAGTAGCCGGCGCCGTCACCGACGTGGCAATCGACACACGCGACCTGGGCGTGCGGTGACACCTGGTAGGCGATGTACTCCGGGTGCATGACCGAGTGGCAAACCTCGCCACAGAACTCGGTCGACTCGGTGAACTCGTACGCTCGGTACCCTCCCGCTGCCATCATGAAGATGAGGAAGGCGGACATGCCGCCCGCGGTCAGCAGCAGTCGCTGCTGGACCCGTGTGCGCCGGATGTCCAGGGGCGCCCAAATCTGCCCGGATGCCAGCGCCACGCGCTTGCGCCGGCGTTCGATCAACCAACCGCCCAGCATGAAGAAGAGTCCAAGCGTCGCGATGGGCGGCAAGATGAGGAAATGGAAGAGACCGAGGTACGGGTTTTCCTCGCCGGCTACGAATTCGACCAGGAAGAAGAACAGGAACGTCGTGAACGCGGTGACGAACATCACCGTGCCCATCAGGCCGACCCAGTTGCGCATGAGGCGGAAGAAGAACCCCAAGCGGGCGGCGAAGAAACGGTAGACGGCGCTTTGTTGCTCCTCGCGCCCCGCGGCGCGGAGGTCGGATTCGTCCCCGATTGACCCGAGGTTCATCGGCTGCTTCTCGGATGAATCGCCGGAAGCGGTCTCCGGCCCTGTCTCGTCCGAAGCCTCGTCACCCGGAACGCGTTCGTCCTGCTCGCTCATCTTTGGTCACCCTCGCTCGATCTCGACACGCGGGGACACCGCTATCGCCGTGCCGACACCACGGGTCGACAAGCGTCTGGAAGAAAGGCCCGTTCCTTCTTCGTGGGCCGCGACGATGGCCCACCCCCCTCAGGTCATGACACGAAAAATGCCGCGCACCGATTTGATGCCGGCACCCTTACCGACTAAAATAGGATGCGAGCAACCTATTTGCAAGACATCACCGGTTGGGCTCGATATTCCGGAGGAGAGATCAGGTGAGAAAGCAAGTTCTTGTCGCGTTGTTTCTGGCGATTCCGATCGGCATCGCCGGCGCCGCCCTCTTGGTCGACGCGAGCCCTGCTCCGGTCGCCCACCCGGTCACCGAGCCGGTAACAGAATTTCATACCTGGACCGAGCAGGATCCGGCGTATGAAGGCGGCCGCTCCGGCTGCCGTCGCTGCCACCTGCAAGAATACCGCGCCTGGGACCGTACGCCCCACGCGGACGCGTTGGAGACGCTGCCGGAGGAAAGCCGGGGCGACGCCAACTGCCTGAAGTGCCACACCACCGGTTACGGCGAGCCCACCGGGTTCACCAGCGTCGCCGACACGCCCAACCTCGCCGGCGTCGGCTGCGAGGTCTGCCACGGTCCCGGAAGCCTGTACAAGGATAAGGAAGTGATGGAATCCCGCGAGGCCTCGGTCGCCGCCGGCTTGAAGCTTCCCGACGAGCAGACCTGCCTGGGGTGCCACAACTCCGAGAGCCCGACGTTCCCGGGCAGCTTCGACTTCGAGGAAATGAAGGCCCGCGGCATCCACGAGACCGGCTAGGCGACAGACCGGATAAGCGGCAGTCCGGCTGGGCGGCGTTCATCACTCCTCCTGCAGTTCGGCCGACGCGGCGGTTAATATGCCGGCCATGAAGCACCACGCGCAGATCGTCCCGGACCGATTGGCGCTGTCGACGGACCTGTACGAGCTCACGATGGCGGCGGCCTATTTCGCCGAGCGTGCGCATGACCGGGTCGCCACCTTCGAGCTCAACGTTCGCAGCCTTCCGCCCCGCCGCGGCTTCCTCCTGACCGCCGGTCTGGAGCAGGCTCTCGCCTATCTGCTGGATCTCAGGTTCAACCAGGAGTCCCTCGCCTATCTCGAGCGTACGTCGCATTTCCAGGCGGATTTTCTCGACTACCTTGCCGACCTGAGGTTCACCGGCGACGTCGACGCGGTCCCCGAAGGCACCGTCGCGTTCCCGCCGGCCCCGCTGCTGCGCATCACCGCGCCGATCATCGAAGCGCAGATCGTCGAGACGTTCCTGCTCACGACGCTCACCTATCAGACGATGATCGCGAGCAAGGCCGCGCGCGTCGTGCTGGCCGCCGACGGCCGGCAGGTGGTCGACTTCTCCGCCCGTCGCGACCACGGGCCGCAAGCCGGCCTGCTGGCCGCACGGGCAGCCTACGTCGGCGGCTGCGTAGGCACCTCGAACGTTCTCGCGGGCGCCCGGTTCGGCCTACCGACGTACGGCACCATGACCCACTCCTTCGTCATGTTCCACCGCAGCGAGGAGGCCGCATTCGAGTCGTTCGTCGATGCGTACCCCGGCGACCCGACGCTCCTGATCGACACCTACGACACGCTGGAAGGCGCCCGGAAGGCCGTGCACATTGCCCGGAGGCTCGCCCGCCAGGGTCGCAGGCTCGCCGCCGTTCGTCTCGACAGCGGCGATCTGGCCGCACTCAGCCAAGGCGTGCGTCAGATCCTCGACGACGCCGGCCTCGTCGACACGAAGATATTCGCCAGCGGCGGGCTCGACGAGTACGAGATCGCGCGGCTCCTGGCGGACGGCGCCCGGCTCGACGCGTTCGGCGTCGGTACCGAGCTCGGGACCAGCGGCGACGCCCCTTCCCTCGATAGCACGTACAAGCTCACCGCTTGCCGCAATGCCGACGGCGCCGAGATCCCGGTGATCAAGTTGAGCACCGGCAAGGCGACGCTCCCCGGGCGTAAACAGGTCTGGCGATACCACAAGGACGGGCGTTTCATCGGCGATGTGATCGGGCTCGAGGACGAGCAGCCGTCTCCTCCGCCCCACACGCCGGGAGCGTCGCTGGTCGAGCCGCTGCTGCAACCTGCGATGCGCGGCGGCCAGGTAGCGGGCGACTCCCCCTCGCTCAAGCAGATACAACAGCGGGCGGCCGCGCAGACGGCGGCGTTGCCGGGGGGCGTTCGCGCTCTGAGCGACGCAGGCGCCTACCCGATCGCGATCAGCGCCCCGCTCGAGAGCTTGATGGCCACCCTCAAGACGGGTTGATCGACGCCGGTCGGCCGGCCTCGTTCAACGCCCCTCGCCGATCCAGAGCTCGGTATCCGGAAAGAAGGCATACCAGCCGAACCAGTACGCCAGGTGCCCGGGAAAGCGCATCCGCATGCCGGCCCCTTCGACGCGATGGAGCGCGACGTCGCTCATCCTCCAAGCCGAGCCGTCGTCGGCCCGCAAAAGCGCTTGCGCGGAATCGGATTCATCGAGATGAAACGTCAGGTCACCGCGATCGAAGGCCCGCACTGCGCGCCCGGTCCCGACAACGAGGACCACCGGCTGATCGCCGACGACCGTGTTCAGCACGCCCTGTTCCTGCAGGGCGTCGAGGCCGAACGCCTTGGCGTCATCGCCGGAGCGCAGGCCGAAAACCCAGGCCTTGGGTGCGAGTCGCTCGTCCTGTAGACCCACCGGAAACATGAGGTTCTCGCTGGCGAAGTACTCCCCATAGGCGGCCCCGACACTGTAGTCGCGTTGGTAGCCGGTCTCGGGATCGAGCACGGTCGTATCCGGATAGCGCGTGCGCCAGTCCGCCCACGTGGTGACGATGACCGGCAAGACGGAGAGCTGCAGATCTTCCATGACCAACGACCCCAGCACGGGTTGGCCGCTCATGTTCGACCATAGCGTTCTCGATTCGCGGTCGAACATGAGCTTGTTGGAGCGATACAGCAGACCGCTGGTAGCAAAGGTGAAGCTCCGCTCGCCGATGCGCCGGTCGAACAGAATCGCCGAGCCGCACAGCGTGCAATACGAAAGTGCCACGGGAATCCCGGCGACGACGTCGTTCGTCATCTCGTGCCAATCGAGGATCCGCAGCGGATAGGCACGGGCTTCGACGTCGCCCACGGGAGCTTCACCGGCCAGCGCGCCCTCCGGAGACAGGGCGACGCCGAATACGAGCTCCTCATCGGTGAGGTAGTCGGCATCCGCGGCCGGGATGACGGCGGGATCGTCCAGCGACGGGATCCCCTCGGGCGGCACACCGCCCCATTGGATCTCGAGGTAATCGATCGTCGACGGCAGCTCGGGATCGAGGAACTCGCCGAATCCCGGATCGAGTCGGGCGAGCAGGTCGGCCTTCCACTGCCGGTACGCCGGGTGCGGCTCGATCTCCTCGCGCACGACCCATTCGGACCACGGTAGGAAGTTGTCGCCCAGGTCTTCCCCGCTCAGGTCACGTAGAACCTCCAGGAGGGTCTCGTTGCGGAACGGGTCGTAGCGCATCGTCGTCACCAGGAACGGCAGTGCGTCGCGGTCGCCGCGCTCTCGCAGGCGAAGGGCGGCGGGTCGCTGCACGAACGGATCGCGATCGACAAGATCGTAGAAAGCCTGCACCGTGGGATCGCGCTGCTGGTCCTCCTGCCGGATCGCGACGGCGGAAGACAAGCTGACCGTCGTGAGGATAACGGCGGCGACGGCCACCACGGAAGAGAACGATGTGGGTCGCATGGGGCTCCCGGGCGTGGAAGGCGGCGGATACTGTTCGCTTCTCTCCTTTTCTACCCGGTGGCGACGCCTCCCGCCAGTTCGCGTCCGACCCAACCGTCCCCGCCATGACGGCCGTCGGGGCAGGAATCTCCCTACCCCGACGCCCCACCGGGAAATGAATCTCCGCACCACGACGCCCCCCGGGGGCATGAATCCCCCGCACGATGACGCCCCCCGGGGGCATGAATCCCCCGCACGATGACGCCCCCCGGGGCATGAATCTCCGCAACATGACGTCCCGGGGGGGACGAACGGCACCACCACGTCGACCCGCTCGATCCCGAGCGCGCGCTCTCGCCGGCCCGTCGCAGCCGTATCGCTGGTAGGATGAGCGCATGAGCGAATCGAGCACAGCATCGGCAGGGTTGAAAGGCGTCGTCGCGGGCCGCTCGGGAATCTGCATCATCGACGGCGAGCAAGGGCTGCTCGCCTACCGCGGGTATGACATCCACGACCTCGCCGAGCATTCCTCCTTCGAGGAAACGACGTATCTGCTGTGGGAGGGCGAGCTTCCGTCGCGTGCGGACCTGGCCGACTTCACCACCATGCTGGCGCGCCAACGCGCCGTGCCGCCGGCAGTCCTCGAGCTCATCGCCAAGGCCCCGCCCGAAGCACCGCCGATGGCGACGCTGCGAACCGCGGTATCGGCTCTCGGAGAACTGGACCCGGAAGGTGAAGACATGTCGCCCGGGGCACAACGCGCCAAGGCGGCGCGCTTGACGGCGCAAATCGCCACGTTGACCGCGGCCATCCAGCGCAGCCGTCTGGGCCTCGAGCCGGTAGCCCCCGATCCCGCCCTCGATCACGCCGCCAACTTCTTGTTCATGGTCCGCGGCGAGCGCGCCAGCGCGTCGGCCAATCGGGCGTTCGACGTCGCCCTCGTTCTGCACGCAGACCATGGGTTCAACGCCTCGACGTTCTCGGCCCGGGTAACCGCAGCCACCCTCTCGGACATGCATTCCGCCATCACCTCCGCCATCGGGACGCTCAAGGGCCCGCTGCACGGCGGAGCGAATCAGCGCGTCAAGGACATGCTCGACGAGGTCGGCGGACCGGAGCACGTGGCCGATTACATCGACTCCAAGCTGGCCGCGAAGGAGCGCATCATGGGTTTCGGGCACCGCGTGTATCGGGTCGAGGACCCACGCGGGCGGCATCTGAAGGCGCAGGCAGAGAACTTGAAGGGCGAAGGCGACCCGAAGATGCTCGAGGTCCAGGAGCGAATGATCGACATCATGCAGGAGCGCAAAGGGTTGTCGATCAACGTCGATTTCTACTCCGCCAGCCTCTACACCTACCTCGGCCTCCCGGCGGACCTTTTCCCGGCGCTTTTCGCCCTCAGCCGGATCGCCGGCTGGACGGCGCACGTCATGGAACAGTACGGCGACAATCAACTCATCCGCCCGCGCTCCGAGTACACCGGGCCGTCTCCCCGCCGATACAGGGATCTCGCCGACCGCTGACCCGGTTCGTGCCGGAATCGGTGTAAATCTCGAAAAAAGTTGTTGACAGTTTTTCTCCAGCCCTTATGGTGGCGGTGTCCGGGTGATGTTCCCGGCCAAACGCGAGAGCCTGACGATCGCTGATGGCGCGTAAGGACCTCGGGAAACTGGCTGAGTCGAAAGGCGAAGCAAGGCCCTGAGGAGACCGGCACGCTGGAGAAAGTCGAGCAGTCGCTGGGAGGCCGTCGTGGAGATCGCCCGGGCAATTTTTTTGCCCCGCCCGGCACGCCCCGTAACCTTTCTCCCCCCCGCCGGGGCGCGGCATGCGGCCTGCTGCCAGTCCGGCGAGCGGAGTACCATGTGCAACACAACGGTCCCGCGCCGGTTTCCGTACAGATTCGGGCGGCAACGCGCTATCCTTTAGGGGGGCTCGGTTTCGGCTCGAGCGTGGGGCCGAAGTCGAAATACCGTATGATCTCGTCTGTCGGGCGGTTTCGAGCGTCTACTAGGGCGTAGGAGCCTCGCGTACGCGAGTTGAGTTGACTCCCCGAGATCCGATCGTCGTCGAAATGTGTCGCAGGAGGAAACTGACGTGAGCAAGAACGGGCAACGCTTCCTCACCTCCGCCAGCTTGATCGCCCTCGGGTTGATCGCGGGCATCACGATCACGCAACTCGGGTCGGCAGTCGCCGGCACTGGCCAGCGGGCTCAACCGGCGGTCAACACCGACGCACCGGCGCTCGACGAGGCCATTCCGCAGGGAGCCTTCGTGCGCGTCGCGGAACGGACCCAGCCTGCCCTGGTGTTCATCCAGACCGAGCAGACCGTGAGCGGTACGGCGATGCTGGGCGACGTTCCGGAGTTCTTCCGCCGCTTCCTGGAGGAGGACGAGAACGCCCCCGACGTTCCCGACAGCCAGTTGCAGGCATCCCAGGGCTCCGGGTTCCTGATCAGCGCGGACGGCTACATCGCGACCAACGCCCACGTCGTGTCCCAGGCCGACGTGAACGCCGTCGAGGTCGTCGAAGCCGACAGCGTCATGGTGCGGCTGAGCAACGACGACGAATACGAGGCGGAAATCGTCGGGGTCGACATCGGCACGGACCTGGCGGTCCTCAAAATCGACGCCGGCCGCGACCTGCCCTTCATCCCCCTCGGCGACTCCGAACAGTCCCGCGTGGGCGAGTGGGTCATGGCCCTGGGCGCCCCGTTCGGCCTGACGAACACCGTGTCCGCCGGCATCATCTCGGCCAAGGGCCGCGCTCAGATCGGCGGCTTCGACGGTTCGGCGTACCAGGACTTCATCCAGACCGACGCTGCCATCAACCGCGGAAACTCGGGCGGGCCCCTGGTCAACCTCCGCGGCGAGGTGATCGGCATCAACACCGCGATCCTCAGCAACGGCCTGCAGGGGCAATTCGCCGGCGTCGGCTTCGCCATCCCGATCAACCTCGTCAGCGGCGTTGTCGACCAGCTCATCGAGCACGGGCGCACGATCCGTGGCTGGCTGGGAATCAGCATGCGGCCGCTCCCGACGCAGATTGCCGAGGTCTACGGACTCGACCGGCGTGAGGTGCGGAGCGCGGTCGAGATCGTCGAGGTCAACGCAGGCGAGCCCGCCGACCTGGCCGGCGTGCGTGAGGGCGACATCGTCGTCGGCGCCGACGGGGCCCCGCTCGAGGACGACCAGGATTTCCTCCAGCGGATCGGCATGACCCCACCGGACGCGACCATCACCCTGGACATCCTGCGCGCCGAGCCCGACGACTCGGCCACCGGGTTCACCGTCAGCGGACAGTCGATCGACGTGACACTCGGCGAGCGTCCTCCGGAGATCCAGGTCCTGGCCGACCGGCAGTCGAATGCCATCATCAGGCCCGGTAACCGCGGCGGCCGCGCTGATCATGAGCTCTCCGCCGTCGAAGAGAACCTCGGCATCACGCTCGCGCCGTTGACGGCGCGGATCGCGGGCGAGCTCGATTATGACATCGCCAACGGCGGCATCCTGATCCTCGGCGTGGAGCCCAGCAGCAGCGTGGCTCCCCTCGATATCGGGGCGGGTACGATCATCCAGGAGGTCAATCGCCGGCCCATCGGCAGCGTCGAGGAATTCACCGAGCTGATCGAGCAGGTCGAGCCGGGACGGTCGGTAATCCTGCGGGTACGGGATCCGAACGGCACCACCAGGCAGATCCCGCTGGAAATCCCCGACTAAGATCTTCGAGACAAGCGCCACTGGCCACCACCGGCGGCACCATACAAACGAGAAGCCGGTCCAGATCGATCCTGGGCCGGCTTTTTCTGTCCCATTGTGCGGGCGCGAGCGTGCGGGCGCGAGGCGTATCCGGGCAGCCCGGTTTCGGTCGTCAGGCCGGGTCGAGCAATCCGTCCAGCACGTCTTTGCGGAACCGCCACTGACGCCCCACCCGTGTGGCGGGCAGGCGGCCCTGCTTGGCCATCCGATACACCGTCGACTTGTTGATCCGGAGCAGCTCGGCGACTTCCGAAACGGTCAGAAGCCGGCCTTCGGCCTTGCGTCCCGGAGGGCCGACGCGGGTACCACCGGCGACGGCGCCACCGTGCCCGGATTGCGTCTGTGATCCTACGGCCAACGACGACATTGCTTGCCTCACCTGTGTTCGCCCCTGGAGTTTCGAGCCTCCAGCGTGCTCAGGTAGCAATGGTACAAGACGGCGCAGCAGCGACGAACCCTAATTGTCCCGATGTTTTAAAAACTAAGATTGATTATTGCTATCTTTGACTGGCTTTCAGTGACAACAAGCCGCCGGAGTAGCGGAGGGGCGCCAGGGAGGGTTCGAGCGTCGCTCGGGAGAGAAACGGGCGAGCCCCAGGTGGCTTCCATCGGGCGGCTCTGACCCGCCGCGGTGACTCCGACCCGCCGCGGTGGCTCTGACCCGCCGCCGTGGCTCTGAGTCGCCGCGGTGAACGCGGTCCACCCGGCCTGCTAGCTGCCCGCGGCGTGCGCAGCCGGGAGCTCGGCCGGAACGACCTTCTCGAAGAACACCCGAACGATGTCCGGGTTCCACAGTGATCCGGCATCCCGCTCGATTACCTGGCGTGCCTCCTCGAGGGTCAGCGCGGAGCGGAATGCCCGCGACGAGGTCAGCGCGTCGTAGGCATCGCACAACGCCACCACCTGGGCACCGGCGGGTATCTCGTCTCCGCGCAACCCGGTCGGATACCCGCTCCCGTCCCAGCGCTCCTGATGGTGGAACACGAGCGGAACGACCCGCCGCAGCGGTGGAATATGCTCGAGCAGCTGGGCCGCGATCTCGGGGTGGCGTTCGACGACGCGCCGTTCGGCAGAGCTCAGACGACCCTCCTTGCCGAGGATCTCCTCGGGTACGCCGATCTTGCCGACATCGTGCACCAGTCCGGCGATCTCGATGGCCATCTGGTCGTCCGGCGTAAAGCTCATCGCGCCCGCCAGGCGGCGGGCGAGCGTCGAGACGGCGCGGGAATGGGCGTGCGTGTACGGATCCTTGGCCTCGACCGCCTCCATCAGCACGCTGAGCGTCTCGCGAACGACGGGATCGTCCAGGTTCGAGCTCTCGATTTGCTCGAGCGGCGCCAGGATGTCGCGCACCGAGACCTCGCGGTCGGGCAAGTAGCGCCGGGTCTGGACCGAGACCACCGCTTCCAGGACCTCGCGGTCGTATTCGCCGCTATCCGTGCCGTCGGCGCGCCCGGCGAGCTGGACGCGGTGCCCGCCGTCGTTCTTGGCCAGGTACATCGCCTGGTCGGCGGCGTCGAGCAGCTCGTCGGATCTCATGCCGTCGGCGGTGTACTCGGCGACACCGATCGAGATCCGCGGAGGTTTCGGCAGTCCCGTCGGGTTGGTCGACAGATGGTTCAGGTAGCCGTCCAGCAGCTTCGCCGTAGCCTGCTTGCCGCCCGGCACCATAGCGACGAACTCGTCGCCGCCGTAACGACACACGGCGATGGCGTTCGGCAGGGCCTTGGCGAACTCGTGCCCGGCGGTGATGATCAGCCGGTTGCCCGACATGTGCCCCCACTGGTCGTTGATCTCCTTGAGATTGTCGAGGTCGGCAACGGCCAGCGTGAACGGCCCGCCGTGGGGCCCGGCCTTGCGGATCGCGCGGTCGGCCTCGTCGGTGAAGGCCTGAAAATTGAGCAGTCCGGTGAGCCCGTCCCGACGACTCTGCGTGCGCAGCTGTTCGAGCATGTCCTGCCCATGCAGGAACGCCGCCGACATCATCGCCGCCGTGCCGCAGAAGTTGCGGTCGTCCTCCGAGAAACGGCGGTCGGTGCGGACGTCCCTCAGATACATCGCGCCCATGAGCCGCGTTCCCCTCTGGACGGGAACGATCAGGAAGCTGCGAAACGGATTCGCCGGTGGTAGGTGCTCCTGCACCTTGTTCCACAGGTCGCGCGGCTTGCCCGGATAAAGCTCGGTGATCTCACCGCGCTGCAAGCTCACCTGGAGCTCCGGGTACTCCTCCAGCCGGATCACCCGGACCTCGACACTCGGGTCGTCGCCACTGGCGGCGACGTACGCCTGCCCGCCTTCGCGCTCGAAGATGACCAGCGAGCAGCGATCGACGCCGACGACCTTCTGTACTCGTTGGATGATGTCGAACAGCACCGCGCCGGGGTCGGAGCGAACACCGCTGAGCCCCAGTCGCCCGATCTCACTCAGAGCCTGCAGCCGGTACTGCTCCTTCGCCAGGTGCTTCGCCCGCTCGGCGATCTGTCGTGTCTCGCTCTCGAGCTTGTGGGACCGCTGCTGCTCGTGCCGGGCCTCCTGGACGATGCCACCGAAATACACGGCGATGGCGAGCAGGAACGGGATCTGCACCATCACTCCCGGGTCCCGGAACATTGCCGGCCCCAGCTGAACGTACAACAGGCTGCCGTAGGCCAGCCCACCGAACAGCGTGAGCATGGCGACGGGCCCCAGGCGCGGCACGATCGTCGCGACCAGCAAGGTGGCGAAATAGACGAAGTAGAGCGGCGCACCTTCCGCGTCAAGGAACGAAACGACCACCGCGAGGATGAAGACGTCGGCGACGGTGAAGCCCCAGCGGACCTTCTTCCAATCCACACCGCGCCACAACAAGGCCTGCAGCAGGGCGTTGGAAACCAGCAGCACGCCGACGATCAGCGATTGAGGCCATCCGGGCGTGGAGCCGCTACGGTACAGCAGCGTGGCGGAGATCCCGATAATCAGGACCCAACGTGCCAGGACTACCGGTAGGCGGGGTTGCTCGCTGAGAGCGATGTCGATGCGGCCGTTTCCCATTCCCAACCCCGTCACATGGCGCACGCAGCGCGCGGCCGTGCGACGCCGCTCACACGTGGGTTCTCCGCGCATCCGCAGCGGAAGCACGTGCGCGGCGAAGTTTTCCTGTGTCCAAGGAGAAGGTACACAAGCCTACTTTGGCGTTCAATGTTTATTTACGGTCACGCACGTGGACTATCGTAGCGTATATATGATCAAAAATGCGCAGACGTACCCAAAAAAATTCATGAGTTGCGCTTCCCATCACGGCGGATCGCCGAAGAAATCCGGCGTCTCGTGAATCAGTCGCCGGGGACTACTGCGGCGACCTACGCCGGGCGGAGGGCCACTGCCGGCGACCTCCGCGGCGACCTACACCGGGCGGGGGACCACACCGCCGGCGACTACCGGCCGCGGCGACCCACGCCGGGCGGGGGGCCACCGCCGCCGCCGATACCGGGGACACCGCTGCGGCCCCGCGCCCACGAGCGTAACCTGTCCTGACTGCGCAGCAACGAGGTGCTGGGGAGCAGCAGGACCTCGTCACCCGGGGCAAGCCCTTCGAGGATCTCGGTGTGTTCCCAGTCACGCGCTCCGGCGACGATCTCGCGGGTGGCGAGTAACCCCTGCGCGTCATAGACAAAGACGACGGCGTCTTCACGCCTACCCGCTATCCCGAAAGGATCCCGGTCGGTTGCCTCTCTCGCCTCTCGCATCGCAGCGAACATGCGGGCCCTCTGGGCCGGATCCATCGCCTCGAACCGGGCACGCATGTCTGTACCGCCGGCTCCCGATCCCCGCTCCCCGGCTGACGATCCGCCGCGATCGCCATTTCCCGGGGCGCCTCCCACGGAGCCGCGCCGACCTTCACTGCCGCCGCGCTCGTCGCCGCGGCCCTCGCCGCCAGCTCGCCCGCCACGGCCGGCGTCGCTCCCGCCTCGGCCCGCCGCGCCGTCCCCGGCTCCAGCACTTCCGCCGTCACGCCCTTCGAAGCCCTCGCCGCCCCGCTGACCACCCCCGCCGCCGCGGCCGCCACCACTCCGGTCGGTACCGGTGTCGGCAACCAGGCCCAGCATCCGCTGCACCTCCGCCGCGTCCGAGGGGGTGCGCACGGCCTCGTTCGGAACCGTCAATACGCCCGGCTTTCGGTGCACGATGATCGAAACGTCGGCGTTCATCCCCGGAAGCAACTTGCCGGAGGAATTGTCGATGCGCGAAAGCACCGGAAAGGTCGTCACCGATTGCTGGATCTCGGCAAGCGGCTCGATCTTGACGACCTCGCCCTCGAAACGCTCATCTGCGAACGCCTCGACCTTGCTGTCGACCGCGAGCCCCGCTCGAACCTGGCCGATGTCGACCTCGTCGACGAGCGTCCGCACCTCCATTTGCGACAGGTCGGCCATCTGCACGAGTGTCGTCCCACCGGAGACGTTGTTCGTGGAGGAGGCGATGATCTGCCCCTCTTCGACCGTCTTGTTGATAATCGTTCCGGCGGACGGGGCACGAACCGTGGCGTCCGCCAGGCGCTCCTTGGCCAGATCGAGAGAGGCTTCCGCGCGAAGCATCTGGGCCTCGGCGCTGGTGTAGCTCTGCTGGTTGTTCTCCAGCGCGTCCTCGGAAATCAGGTCCTGGGCGAAAAGGGACTGCGCCCGCTCGTACTGGCTCCGGGCGATATCCAGGCGCACGACGGCGCTCTCGTAGTCGGCCTGAACCTGTTTGAGCTCCTGGTCGAGAATCTCGGTGTCGATCTGGGCGATCAGGTCGCCGGCGGCGACGACGTCGCCCATCTCCACCGGCATGTGGAGGATCTCACCCGAAGCCTTCGACTTGATCTCGACGATCTTGATCGGACGCAACACCCCGGTTGCCTGGACGCTGACGGTGATGTCCCGGGTCTCCGCTACGGCGACCGGGAGAGAGCCGAGACCGTCGTCTTCTTCGACCGGACTATAGGCCTGATATCCGTACCAGGCCGCGACGCCGAGCCCGACGAGCAGCACCAGCTTCGCGGTCGTTTTGAACAGCTTGCCCAGGCGTTTCTTCACCATCATCTCCGCCAGGAAGCGAGGCATGCCGCCACCGGTAGTAGTGGCCGGACGGGGAGCATCTCAGGGTTTGCCGTGGGGATTGTGAAAGGGTGCCGTGTCTCCGAGGCACTTTCAAGCGTATGATGGAAAGCCTCGGGCGGCTCCCCGTCGAAACCCGGAAGCACGAACTCGTCGCCGCGACACTACGGGACGCGCCGAAACCGCCGGCGACCAAGCTGCGACTCCGGCGGGGGTGTATCTGCGGCGCGGCGAGTTCGTGAATGCGTCAGGCGTTGAACGCCTGCGGCCCCCTGAGTATGCGGGCCGGTAGCAGGACAAGGGCGCGGAGAAACTCGAACGCCCCCTCGACGGCCACACCCAGCAATCGGAACGGCAGCAGCAGCAGCCAGACGAGCGGGTACGCGATGACCGCAAGAACCGCCAGCGGCCAGCAAACGAACAGCAAGAGCAGCCAGAGAATGAATGTCATCATGGTGGAGTCCAGCCTCACGGGTTCACACTAGATGACGAGATCGACGCCCCGGAAGTTTCGCCCGCGGACCTGGAAGTCTGGCGCGCGAGTGCGGTAGAAGGTCTGCATGCGGCCATACTCTTTTCCATCGAGCCTGCTCCTCTTTCTCGGCACTGTACTGAGCACGGCGCTCTGCTCCAGCGGTGTCGGCGAGCGGCCTGCCGATCCGCCTCCTTCAGCGACGGCGCCGGGTGCCGATGCGGCGCAGGCTCCTTCGAATCCTCCACCCCGAACCGGGGTGGCCACGCCTACCGTCGACTTCGAGATCGTCGCGGAGCACCCGCACGACACGGCCGCCTATACCCAGGGGCTGTTCTGGCACGCCGGCTACCTGTACGAGGGCACCGGCCGATACGGCACGTCTTGGCTGCGCCGGGTCGATGTCGAAACCGGAGAGGTCCAGCAGCAGACAGAACTGCCGGATCAGTTCTTCGGCGAGGGCATCGCCCTCCTCGGCGATCGCATCTACCAGCTCACCTGGCTATCGAAGCGCGGCTTCATCTACGACGCCACCAGCTTCGAGCCGCTCGGTGAATTCAGCTACGAGACCGAAGGGTGGGGGCTGACCGCCGACGGCAGCCGGCTGATCATGAGCGATGGCTCGGCAAGTCTGTTCTTCCTCGATCCGGGCACCCTCGCCGTCACCGGCACGTTGCCGGTCCACCAAGACGGAACACCGATCGACGACATCAACGAGCTCGAATACGTCGGTGGCCTGATCTTCGCCAACGTCTGGTACAGCGACGACGTCCTGCAAATCGACCCGGACACCGGCGCCGTCGTCGGAAGACTGGACTTTTCCGAGCTGCTCGCCGGCGAGCGGCCGCGCGACCCCGACGCCGTGCTCAACGGCATCGCCTACAACCCGAACAACGGTCACCTCTACGTCACCGGCAAGCTGTGGCCCAAGCTGTTCGAGGTGCGCCTGACGACCAACCGACCGGGGCCGTGAACCCCGCCCGAGCGCTGTCTGGCGAGGGAGCGGCGCCGTCACCTTCGCATCGGTGCCGCCTGCGCCGCGGGCCGGATCGGCGCTGACCGCGTCGGCCTGGCCGGGTCGGCCTGACCGGGCCGGCCTGGAACTCCCTTCGCGCCCTCGCTATCGTAGACAACATGCGAGACTGCCTCTCTCGACTTCTGCTGGCGGGGATCGCGTGCTTCACGTGCGCGTGCGCCGATCCTCTCGTGTTCGCGGATTGGACGATCGCGGTTCCCGAGGGCGTCCGCGTGATCGGCCTGCCGGAGGCGACCGAGGCGGACCGCGCCGGCAACCGCGTCGAGCTCGAGGAAGACCTCGCCATTGCGGCGCGCCCAGGCGACGACAACTACACCTTCTTCAACCCGCGGCTGGTCCGCGTCGATTCGCGCGGGTTGATCTACGTCCTCGACGGTGGCAACTCTCGCATTCAGGTGTTCGATCCCGCCGGTGAGTACGTGCGCACGCTGGGCGCCGAGGGTAGCGGCCCGGGGGAATTTCGTCCTGCCCGTGGCGGTTTTACTCAAGTCGACGCCGTCGTCGCCGGTGACCTGATGGTCGCATACGACGGGGCGCAGTCGCGCTTCTCCGTGTGGGGGCCCGATGGCGAGCACTCGGGCGACCACTCGATCACCGAGACCCGCGTCGCGGGACTCCTCGCCGGCGTGGCGAACGAGACGATTCTGGCGGAGACCATCCAACGAACCGAGAGCGGCTCGATCCGTTCGGTCGTCGGCGTTTCGATCGATGGGGAGTTGCTGCACGAGTACGTTGGCCTGCCGCGGTCCGGGAACTTCATGGTCGGCCGTATCGGCCTGGCCAACCCCACCGGTGAAGCCACCTACACCGCTACCAAGGACGGCCTCGTGTACCCCTCTCCCGGCGACGAGTACCAGATACTCGCCCTGGCGGCCGATGGCAGCGGCCGGTGGGCGCTACGGGTCGCGCGCCCGCGACCACCGCTCACCGAGGAGCACCGTGCGCACGTCATCGATGCGCTGCGGGGTAACTTTCCCGATCTCGACACGAGCGAGACGGAGTGGCCGAGCCACATCGGCTCCGTCCAGCGGCTGGCGGTCGACGGTCACGGCCACCTGTATGTCTTTTTCATGCAACCACCGTTCACCAGTGCGCCGGACGAGGTCGCGGTAGACGTTTACGACGCCGAAGGATCACGTCTGTTCGCCGGCACGATGCCGTCGATCCGGTGGACCGATGCCGCCGGTGATTTCGTCTACGCGCTCCGCCGCAACCCGATGAGCGACGAGGACGAGCCGGTTCGCTACCGGCTGGTGGAGCCGTTCGAATAGCCGGCCGGGCCCGCTCAACCTGATCGTGCTCCCGACGCGGCACCGCCCGCCACCTGCGCTATATTGGTACAAAGGTACCCATACAGCAGGAGCACTCCGCATGAAGGTCGAACGTGTCCAAACCGGCGTCCGCATCGAGAAGCGACTAATCAAGGTCCTCAAGGGGTTGGCCGAGTACCTGGACATGACCCTGGGGGATCTCCTCGAGGGGATCGTTCTGCACGCCTTCGAGGGCCGCTCGGCGTTCGGCCCGCAGACACTCGAAAAGATCGCCCAGCTGCGCGACGTCTACGGCGTCGACTTCGGCGCCGATGCGAGCCACGCCTTGAAGGAAACCGGCGACTGATGCCGCGGGAGTAGTATCTCCGCATGAGGTGGCGGAGACCCCTGACCGGCTTGGAACGATGGCACTGGCTGATCGGCCGGGCGACGGGACGAAACCTGGTCCTGGTAGCGACGGTTCGCGGGCAAGTCGAGCCACATCGCCTGTCGGCGGCGATGCAGGCAATTCGCGTCCGGTATCCGCACCTGGGCTCGATCGTCGAGACCGAGCCCGAGCCGGCGTTCGTAACGACGGACGCTCCCCTGCCCCTCGATGTCGTGCCGTGGGAGCCGGGGGCCTGGCGGGCTACGGCGCTCGCTCAATCGACCGAGCGGATTCCGACATCGGAAGCCCCACCGCTGCGAGCCACGTTGCTGGCGGGCGATGATCGATCGGACCTCGTCGTTGCGTTCCATCGTGCGGTCGCGGACGGCGTCAGCGGCTCGGCCGTCCTCGAGGACATGCTGCGGATCCACGGCGGCGAGGCGCACCCGGCGGTGGCCGCCGACGAGGTTCTGGCGCCGCCGGCCGAGATGCTCGCCGGTTCTCGCTGGGCGGCGTTCCTTACGTCGCGTCGACTGGCTCGGCAAGGATCGCGGATGGATGTGCTGTCGCCGCTCGAGTCGGCGCCACTTGAAACGTCGCCGCGGGAAGGAGCCACGAACGCCGAGACGGGCCTCATCGATGCCGCCCTCGACGGCGCCGCGGTTGACGAACTCGGGCGACGGGCACGTTCTCACGGTACGACCGTTCACGGCACGCTCTGCGCTGCGCTGCTCCAGGCCATTCGCGAGGACATGCGCAAGTACGAGGGCCGCGCGGACGTGTTCCTGGGCTGCGACACGCCCGTCGACCTGAGGCGGCCCGGCGACCTGCGCCCGGCGGCGGCAGGCAACCTCGTCTCTCACGCGCTGACGGGACACCGGGTGCACGAGCACACGTTGCTGTTCGACCTCGCCGCCGAGATCTCCGAGGCCATCCGGGCAGCCGTGCGCGAAGGCGAGGTCTTCGATCTGGCCCGCCGAGCCGAGGCGGCGGGCAGGCACGCCAACGATGGTCGCCGCTTCGCGAATCGACTGAAGAAGCGCGCCAGGGCGGCAGCGATCGTCGCCAACCTCGGCCGCCTCGATTTCTTCGAGCGCTATGGCGACCTCCGGCTCGAGCGAATCTCGGTGGTGGAATCCAGCGGCATCCAGGGGACGCGAGCCATTTGCTTGGGGGCCGCGTCCGTCGGCCCGACTTCGTCGTTGAGCTTCACCTACGACCGCGCCCTCGTCGGCGACGACCGCGCCCGGCGTATCGTCGACGACACGATCGAGCGCCTGACCGAAGCGTTTACCGCCCATCCGGAGTAGAAGGCAGCGAGAAGCCCGACGGACTCTGTGGGAGCCCGCCAGACTCTGTGGAAGCACGACAGATTCTGTAGAAGCAGCCAGACTCGGTAGAAGCACGACAGACTCTGTAGGAGCCCGTTAGAGAACCTCGCCGTGGAACGGCTCCCGTCGCGCGAACACCGACCTCACCTCGGCCGCGACGCCGTCTCCGTGGCGCCTCAACGTCCGCTCGACGTCGAACGGTACCCGGTAGATACGAACCGTGCCGGACTCGCCCTCGTAGACCACGAACGAGGCCAGATCACCGCGGTCACGCGGCATCCCGCACGAGCCCACGTTGACCAGTTGCACGTCGCCCTCCCGTCGAATGAAGGGGCGGTGGGTATGGCCAATGAAGACCACGTCGTAGAGGAAGTCGCTCGGAGGAGACCACGGCGTGTCCTCGTGGACGCGCTCGTCGATCGAGGGCGCGGGCGATCCGTGGCTCAGCAAGATGCGCGCGCCGTCGACCTCGAGCTCCCGAACCGTGGGCCAGGCGGCCATCGCGCCCGTTGCGGTGTCGTCAAGCTCGCGCCGCTGGGCTGCCAACCGGTACCAGCGATCCCGTCCCGGGTCCAGCTGCAGCTCACCCAGCAACATTGCCTCGTGATTACCCTTCTGGCAGGCCACGGACGCGGCCTCGAGCGCCTCCAAGGTGTCCGCAGGACGCGAGAGGTATCCGACCGCGTCGCCCAGAAAGAAGGTCGCATCGACCTGCATCTCGTCGATGCGGGCCAGGCAGACGGCCAGCCCGACCGCGTTGCAGTGGGCGTCGGACAGCAGCGCGAGCTTCACGACCCTCCGCCTCCGCAGCCACCGCCACCGCCGCTGCCGCCTCCTCCGCCGCCTCCGCAGCCACCGCCACCGCCGCTGCCGCTGCCGGCGAGCACATCTCGCCAGCATTCCAACCCCTCGCGCAAGGTCGTACGGGGCTCCCATCCGGTCGAGCGGATCGCGTCGACGGCATAGTCGGCCGTCAGCCCCTCCTGCGGGTCAGGCTGCCCGGACGGTCCGATGTCCACTTCCCTGCCAACCTCGTCGCCGACCACCGCGGCTACGACCTCGGCCAGCTCGCGCATCGTCACCGGCCGGCCGGAGGCGACGTTGAAAACACCGTCTGCCGCGGCCTCCAGGCAGCGAACAACAGCGTCGGCAACATCGGTCACATAGACGAAGTCCTGCATACGACTTCCACTGCCGTGATACTCGATTCGCTCGCCTGCCATGGCACGCTCGAGGAAATGCCGCACGACCGTCCGGGTGCGCTGGCCCGGACCGTACGGCGCACTGATTCGCAGCGCGGCGAAGGGAAGGCCGGCCCCCTTGGTCAGAGCGACACCGCGGCGCTCCGAATCCGCCTTTCCGGCGGCGTACGGTCCGCGCGGCGAGACGGCATCCGTTTCCGTAAACACCTGCCCGCGCCCCTCTCCGTAGACGCTTCCCGACGAGGCGAACACCACCGCGGCTCCCTGCGAGACGGCGAAGTCGAAGACGTTGCGGTCGATCGCCCGGTTTCGCTCCGCGGACCGCTCGGCGGCCTTGCCCTCGAATGCGGGGGGAATCTCCGCGGCCAGGTGGACGACCGCATCCGGCGGCGTCAGCTCCGACCGGCAGGGAGGTGGCCCCATGGCAAGATCGCAGGCAACCACGACGCGATGGCCGCTGTCGCCTGCCCGGCGGCGGCTCCCGGGGCGTCTCGGATCCCGCCCCCCGCCTGCCGGCTCGTCCGACGAGCCTTCGTCTCGGCGAAAGACCCGTTGGGTCACCGCAGTAACGCCAAACCCCGACCGGCAGAGGGCGTCGCACGTGGCCGACCCGAGAAACCCTGTTGCCCCGGTCACCCACACCATCGCACCCGGGCCCCGGCCCGCGTCGCCTCCGCCGAAGCGTCGTCTCACGTCCGCACCTGCGCTCGCCCGGCGCCGGCCAGCGCGCGGATCATCCGCCGTCCAGCACGTCGTCGATGTGGCGCACCCGTAGCTCCGACCCGGGCAAGTGCTCACGGATGGCACGCTCGATTGCCTGCCCGAAGGAGCGCGACATGATCAACACCTCGTCGACGGGCCGCGCCACGAGGTCCTCGATATTCTCGACCGGCGAGCGGAAGGGTGGCACGAACTTGCCGAGCAACAACGGCGCGTCGTCGAAGAGGCGCGGACCGGCGACGATCTCGTCCCCTTCCGGCACGAAGTTGAAAGCCCGGGTCGGGCAATAAATACCCAGGCTGCGGCCGTCCTCGGCTGTCTTGCGGACGTATTGCACGAAGCTCTCGGTCGATCGGCGGGCGCGCTCGATCACCCGCCCGGGCTCGATCTGGCTGGCTCGGCTTCCGGCGTCGGCAGCGCCGGGGTTGGCCGAAGCGTCCCCGCCCTGCTCGGCCTGTTCGTCTCCGCCGGGCTCGGCCGCATCGGGTCCGCCGGCGCCGGCCGCTGCGGAGCGATCGTCGGCGCTCATCATCGCGTAGAGAACGCCGCCGACTCGAGCGTGCCGGAGGTCATCGACCCGCAAACCGGCTGCGTCAGCCACCCGGTTCAACGACTCGATGGAGAAGTAGCTCCAGTGCTGATGAATGAAGATCGAAATGTCGCCCGCCGCGAGCGCCTCGGTGCAATCCGGCACCGCCGCGATGATGCGGCCGCCCGGTTTCAGCAGCGACCGCTGGCGAGCGAGGAAGTCCACCGGGTCCGGAGCGTGCTCCCAGACGCAGTAATGCAGCACGGTGTCGAACGTCCGGTCGGGCTCGAACTCGTCGAGCTCGCAGGTGGCGACCCCGATCCCCCGGCTCCGCATCGCCTCGGCGCAGCGCGGATCGGGCTCGACGCCGAACGGTCGCGCCCCCGCCGCTGCCAGCGCCGCCAGCAAGTGTCCCGACCCGCAGCCGATCTCGAGGACGTCGCTATCGGCCAGTCCCTCGCCCTGCCAATCGCGAATGACGCCCTCGAAGTCGTCCGCGTACGCCTTGCCCAGGCCCTGATCTCCCATCGGGATCCCGAGCTGGGAACCGCGCGCGTAGACCGCGTGGAGCGCCTCCATCACGTCTTCGTCGTATACCTGGGTGAACAGGCCGAGACCATCTTCGTAACCCACCCGGAAACGCATCCGCTCGGGAAAGCCGTCGACACGAGGTTCGGGGAGCGGTCCCATGTGGAACGGAAGGGTTCCCATGTCCCAGAGAACCCGTGTGTCCGGTCGCGGACTCGTATCGGGGTGCGAGCTACGCTCGGGTTTCGAGCTCATACGGCCTCGAGCGCCTGTTCGACATCGGCGATCTGGTCGTCCGGAGCCTCTACACCGATCGACAGCCGCACCAGGTTCTCGCCGATTCCGTGCTGCGCCCGCAACTCAGGAACAATGTCCGAATGGGTCATGCTCGCCGGATGCTCGGCCAGCGACTCGGTGCCGCCCAGGCTGACCGCGAGCTTGAAGAGCTTCAGGGCATTCAGGAAGCGGAACGCCTCCGCCTCCCCGCCGCGGACGTCGAACGACACCATTCCGCCGGGCGCGATGCACTGCTTCCGGTAGATGGCGTGCTGGGGATCATCCTCGGTCAGGTGCCCGAGGTAGTAGACCCGGTCGACCTTGGGGTGCTCCTCGAGGAAATCGGCGACGTAGCGGGCGTTCTTCATCTGCGACGTCATCCGGAGCTTCAGCGTCTCGAGGCTGCGCATCAGCAACCACCCCGTCCATGGCCCCGCCATCGAGCCGAAGAACGTCCGATGGGCCCGCACCTGCTCCATCAGGTCGGCCCTGCCGAGACAAACGCCGGCGATGATGTCGGAATGGCCGCCGATGTACTTGGTGGCCGAGTACAGCACCAGGTGGGCGCCGAACTCGATCGGGTGCTGCCACAGCGGACCGAGGAAGGTGTTGTCCACCGCTACGAGCACCTCGCGATCGGCTCCGCTGAGCTCGCCGGCGAGCTCTGAGCACATCTCCAGGTCGACGAGTGCGTTGGTCGGATTCGCCGGGGTTTCGACGTAGATCATCCGAATCCGGTCGGCGATCCCCGCGGTCGCGACCCGTTGCCGCACCTCTTCGGCGCCGATGCCGGCGTGGAAGCCAACCGACTCGATACCGAAGCGCGGCAGGATGTGGTTGAGGAAGTAGTCGGTGCCGCCATACACCGGCTCGCTGTACAGCACCACGTCTCCCGGGCTGAGCAGAGCGAACAGGGTCGTGCTGATGGCCCCCATGCCGCTGTCGAACACGGCTGCGGCGTCAGCCCGATCCCAGAGCGTCAGCCGGTCCTCCAGGATCTCCAGATCCGGGTTGTTCAACCGGCTGTAGATCAGACCGAGCTCTTCCGTAGGCCCCTTCTCACGCAGCCCGTAGGCCACCTCGAAGAACGCCTTGCCGGCCTCGGCGCTCTCGAACACGAAGGTCGAGGTCTGGAAGATCGGGCTCTTGACGGCCCCCATCGAGAGCTTCGGATCGTATCCGTAGCTCATCATCAGACTTTCCGGCTTGAGCTCCTTGTCGCCAATGTACGCCTTGTCCTTGGGCTTCACCGTGGCCTCCCCTGGTCGGCAGGACTCGCATTTCGATGCTACACCCGCGTGCCGGGGTGCGCTGCCGGGACCTGAATGTGGCCTGCGACCAATGTGAGCCCCGTGATCGGAGCGCTACCCCTGCCGGGATTCGACCGATCGATCGTCCTGCTCGAGCAGGGTCGCTATGCGCCCTCGCTCGCCCTGGCCTTCCGCATCGCTCGCACTTTCGGAATGACCGTCGACGAGGTGTTCGAGTACCAGGGCGATGCCTGATGGACGGAGGCGGCCGGGGCGACCCGAGATGGCAGAAAACGGCCAGGGCGACGCGTAATGGCAGGAAACGGCTAGGGCGACGCGCGTGAAGAGACGCAGCTAGGGCGTTACCGCCCAGTCCGGCATCGACGTCAGGTCGATGTCGAGCGCGGAGAGGCCGATCAGATAGATCGCCGCGGTGATCAACACCACCCCGATCAGGTTCAAGAAGATGCCGGTGCGCACCATGTCCCTCATCGGCAATTCGCCGGAGCCGAATGCAATGGCGTTGGGCGGCGTCGCCACCGGCAGCATGAAGGCGCACGACGCGCTCAGCGTCGCCGGTACCATCAACAGCAACGGGTTCACCTCGATGGCCACCGCCAGGGAGCCGAGAACGGGCAGCGCCATCTCCGTCGTCGCGGCGTTGGACGTCAACTCGGTCAGGAAGGTAATCGCTGCACAGGTAACCAGCACCAGAACGATCGGCGGGTAGTCGGCGAACGTCGACAGGTTCTCCCCCAGCCACGTCGACAGTCCCGACTCGGCAAAGCCGCCGGCGAGCGCAAACCCGCCACCGAACAGCAACACGATCCCCCACTTCAATTGAACGGCCGTCTCCCAGTCCATCAAGCGCTCGCCGGGGCGGGAGCGCGCCGGAATCAGGAACAGGATGATCGCCACGACGATCGCGGCGGTGCCGTCGTACGCAAGTTCGGGATCCGGTAGGAGGCGCGACCAGCCGGGGATGAAGAAGAGATCCCGACGGAACATCCAGAGGAACACGAGCAGTCCGAAAAGCGCCGACACGGCGCGTTCTTCGAAGCCGACCGGCCCCAACTTGGCGTACTCGCGCTGGAACATGTCGGTGTTGTGGTCGTCGATGCCGGTTTCACGAGCAAACAACCTCCCCAGAAAGCCCCAGCAGACGAGCAGGAACACGACCGACAACGGCAGGGCGAAGATGAACCAGTCGGCGAACGTGATCTCCGGCGCCTGCGGGAAGAGGATGGTGAGAATGCGGCGGAAGGAGAGGTTCGGCGGCGTGCCGATGATCGTCGCGATGCCGCCGATCGAGGCCGAGTACGCAACGCCCAGGAGCAAGCCGATCGCATAGGTCGATACCGCCTCGCCACCGAACTGCTCGCGCAACTGCAGCACGATCGCCATGGCCATCGGCACCATCATCATCGTCGTGGCCGTGTTCGAGATCCACATCGACAGGAACCAGGTCGCTACCATGAAGCCGAGCATCAGCCGCATCGGACCCGAGCCGAGGGTCAGGATGATGCGCAGGGCAATGCGCCGGTGCAGCTGCCATCGCTGCATGGCCAGGGCGAAGATGAAGCCGCCGATGAACAGGAAGATCGTGTCGTTGAAGTAGAGGGCCGCCGTGACCTTGCCGTCGAGGATGCCGAGCAGCGGAAACAAGGCCACCGGCAGCAGCGAGGTGGCCGGGATCGGGATGGCCTCGGTGATCCACCAGCCGGCCATCAGGACCGCCACCGCCGCCATCCGGGTGATCTCTGGACGCCCGGGGTCGAGGTCCGCGAACAGCAGTACGGCCAGCGCGGCGGCCGGAACGCCGAAGAGACCGATCTTGGAGCGCAGCCCATTGAAGTTCATCGCACCGGCGATCCTAGCAGGCCGCGGTTCGGACGCCGGAGCTCGGACCGGACCCCGCCCACGGACGGTGGGACGGGGACCCGTTTGCCGCTAGAATCTGCGCTGCCCAGAGGCCGCTTTCGCCGCACAGACATGGAGATTCCGATGCGTACCCTGCTCCTGATGCTATCGATCCTCATCTCCGCGGCGATGCCGGCCACAGCCCCACCGCAGGACAACCCCCACCTCGTCGTCTACGAAGGCACCTCCGGCCCGGGCCTGGGCAAGCACGTGGTGCTGGTCGCCGGCGACCACGAATATCGTTCCGAGGAGATCCTTCCGGCGCTCGGCCGCATCCTGGCGCGCCGGTTCGGCTTCACGGCCAGTGTCTTTTTCACCCTGGACGACGACGGTTTCATCGAGCCGGGCAGCTCGAACATTCGCGGCCTCGAGGCGCTGCGCACCGCCGATCTCATGATCGTCGGCCTGCGCTTCCAGGATTTCCCCGACGAGGAAATGCGGCACTTCGTCGACTACCTGGACCGGGGCGGCCCGGTGATCGGCATCCGCACGTCGACCCATGCGTTCCGTATCGCCGACGGCCCGTTTCTCAAGTACACCTGGAACAACGAAGATCCCGCCTACGCCGGGGGATTCGGTCGCCAGGTGCTGGGTGAGACCTGGGTGGGTCACTACGGCACCAACCACCAGCAAAGCTCGCTGCTCAGAGCGGTCGATGCGGACGGCGCGGACGTGGCCGCCGCGGCGGCTCACCCGATCATGCGCGGGGTCGGCGTCGCCCACGTCCAGTCCGGCGGCTACAACGCGGTCCCGCCGGCGGACGTGGAGGTTCTCCTGCGCGGGCAGGTCCTCAACGGCATGAACGCCGATGCGCCGCCCGATCCCGAAAAGGAGCTGCTGCCGGTCGCCTGGACGCGAACCTACGCTGCCGCGGACGGATCGCCGGCGCGTGTGTTCACCACGACGCACGGCGCCTCCGAGGATTTCGTCGACCCGTCGTTTCGCCGCTTGATGGTCAACGCAGCGCTCTGGGCCGTGGGTGCGGAAGACGCCATCACCGCCGACCTCGACGTCTCGCTCGTCGGCCCGTATCACCCCGTGACCTACGCGTTCGACGGCTACCGCCTCGGCGTACGACCCGCCGACATGGCCGGTTGGGACACCCCAATCATGTCGCCCGACAAGCCCACCGGCGACGGGCGAGAGCATCCGGACTCGGAGGCGTCGCGACCGCATGAACGCCGCGACGGGCGAGCGGCCCGATGACCCGTGCCGGCAAGGCGGTGCGGCCGGCGAACGAGCCGATAGCCCGAATCCGTGGGATCGTGACTTCCCTGATCTTGGCAATCACGCTGACCACCGCGTGCGGCCCCCAGCAGACGCTCTTCGAGCCCGGCGATCACGTGGTGCTGATCGGCAACGCCCTCGCCGACCGCATGCAGCACGACGGCTGGCTCGAGGCCTACCTGCAGGCGGAGCTGCCGGACCTGCAGCTTGTCATTCGCAACCAGGGATTCGCCGGCGACCGCATCGACCACCGGCCGCGGGTCGAGGGATTCCCCAACCCGGACGACTACCTCGGCCTGTCGCAAGCCGAGGTCATCATCGCGATGTTCGGCTACAACGAGTCGTTCGACGCCGATCCGGAGGGATTCGGCGCAGCCCTGCAGGCGTGGATCGATCACACCCGGCAGCAGGACTACTCGGGTGAAGGCCCGCCGCGTATCGTGCTCGTTTCGCCGATCGCGCACGAGGACCTCGACGACCCCAACCTTCCCGACGGGCGCGAGAACAACGGTCGACTCGCCGCCTATGCCGAGACGATGCAGGCGGTCGCGGACGACAACGACGTGCCGTTCATCGACGTTTTCGGCCCATCGCAGGAGCTGTACCAAGGTTCGGATACACCGCTGACGATCAACGGCGTGCACCTGAACCACGCCGGCAATCGCGCCATCGCCGAGGTGATCGTCGGCCGGTTGCTCGGCCGTCACCCACAGGTCGACGAGAACACTCTCGAGGCCGTGCGCCAGGCCGTCCTCGACAAGAACTGGCACTGGTTCAATCGCTTTCGCACCACCGACGGCAACGACGTCTGGGGCACCCGCTCGACCCTCGCCTTCACCGACGAGCAGACCAACTACGAGGTGCTGCAGCAGGAGCTCGTCCAGCTCGACGTCATGGCGGCGAACCGTGACGCGGTGATCTGGGCGGCGGCGCGCGGCGAGTCGATCGAGCCCGACGACAGCAACGTGCCCGAGTCGGTCGAAGTGATCTCGAACATCGACGTGCCGCAGTTTCAGGACGGCATCAGCAAGACCGGCAACCTCGAGTACCTCGGCGCCGAGGAGGCCATCGAGATGATGGATCTCGAGGACGGCATGCACGCCAACCTGTTCGCCTCCGAGGAGATGTTCCCCGAGCTGGTGAACCCGGTGCAGCTCGGCCTCGACACCAAGGGCCGGCTGTGGGCCGCCACCTGGGCGACCTATCCGAAGTGGGAGCCCACCAAGGAGATGAACGACCGGCTGATCATCCTGCCGGACGACGACCGCGACGGCGTCGCCGACCGGGCGATCACCTTCGCCTACGTGCACAACCCGACCGGTTTCGAGTTCTGGAACGGCGGCGTGATCGTCGCCTCGGTACCGGACTTGATCTTCCTGAAGGATACCGACGGCGACGACGTCGCCGATGTGCGCATCCCGATCCTGGGAGCGCTCGGCTCGGCCGATACGCACCACTCCGCCAACAACTTCGTCTACGGGCCTGACGGCTTTCTTTACTACCAGCGCGGCGTCTTCAACATCTCGAATATCGAGACGCCCTGGGTGAGCAACCAGGAATCGGGCGAGTCGGCGATGTATCGCTTCAACCCGCGCACGTACGAGTTCAGCTTCCACGCCCTCAACCGGCCCAACCCCCACGGCGTCAGCTTCGATTACTGGGGCTACCACTACGCCACCGACGGCACGGGCGGATCGGCCTACCAGGTGAAGCCGACCGGCGACGGGGGCTTCCAGATGCAGCGGCTGCTCGATCACACGGTCAGACCCGTGCCGGCCAGCACCATCCTGTCGTCGGCGCACTTCCCCGAGAAGAACCAGGGCAACTTTCTCATTTTGAACGTCATCGCCTTCCTCGGCATCAAGCAGTACACGCTCGAGCACGACACCGAGACCGGTGACGTATGGGGTACGGAGACCGACAACCTGCTGGTGTCGCGCGACCCGAACTTCCGACCGGTGGACGCCGAGATCGGCGACGACGGCGCGCTCTACGTCGCCGACTGGGCCAACGCGATCATCGGTCACATGCAGCACAATGTGCGTGACCCGGCACGCGACCATGCCCACGGGCGCATTTACCGGGTCTCGGTCCCCGAGCGACCGTTGCAGGAGCACGTCCAGATCGACGGCGCATCGATACCCGACTTGCTCACCGCGCTCGAGCACCCGATCGACAACGTCCGCTACCGCGCCCGCGTCGAGCTGTCGGAGCGCGACACGGCCGAGGTGATTGCCGCAACCGAGGAGTGGCTGCAGAAGTTCGACCCGACCGGCGCCGAGGACGCCCACCACATGCTCGAGGGGCTTTGGGTGCACCAGCAGCACAACGTGGTGAACCGCGACCTGCTCAACCTGGTGCTCTTTTCGGAGGAGCCGCACGCCCGCATCGCCGCGGAGCGCGTCCGCCAGATGTGGGACAACAACGCCGCCGAGCCGTTCGACTTCACCGCCATGCTCGCCGACGAAGCCGGCGAGATGCCCGAGCCCGACCCCGACGCGATCGTCATAAGAACCGTGGTCGACCAGATGCGGTTCGATCTCGAGGAGTTCACCGTGAGCCCGGGCGAGACCGTCAAGATCTGGTTCGAGAATCCGGACTACTCGCCGCACAACCTGATCATCGGCGAACCCGGCTCGGCCGCCGAGATTGCCGCCGCGGCAGACGCGCTCGGGCCGATCGGCTTCGCCGTCGGCTTCCTGCCCGACGACGATCGGATCATCGCCGCCACCGAGCTGCTCTACTACCGCGAGTACCAGATGATCGAGTTCACCGCGCCGACCGAAGCCGGCGACTACGACTTCCTTTGCACCTTCCCCAACCACTGGCAGACGATGCGCGGCGTCATGCGGGTGCGACAATGATCGTTCCGCGCACCACCCGCGAGGAGATCCTCGCCAGGCTCCGTGCCAAGGTCGACGCCCGCAAACCGATCTTCATCGCCAGCGCCGGCAGCGGCCTGGTGGCGAAGTTGCTGGAGAAGGCGGGCGTCGATTGCATCAACACCTTCTCGGGAGCGCGCCTGCGGGCCAACGGGATGGGGACGATGTCGATGATGTGGCCGATCCTCGACTCCAACCGGCAAACGCTCGATTACACCGAGCAGGACGTCATGCCGGCGATCGCTGGCGACGCGTTCGTTTGCGCCTGCATCAATGCCAACGATCCGCTGCGGGACATGCGGTCGGTGCTCGAACGGCTGAAGTCGATGGGCGTCATGTCGGTTTCGAACATCGGCCCGTCGATCAGCTACGTCGACAAGGACAGCAATCTTTACAAGGTGCTGGTCAAGAGCGGCATCACCTTCGACAACGAGGTCGAAATGCTGGCGCTGGCGAAGGAAATGGGGCTGGTGACGGTGGCCCTGGCCTTCGATCGGGAGGACAGCCTGCAGGTCATCGAGCAGGCGCGGCCGGACATTTTCTGCTTTCATGCCGGGACGACGAAGGGCGGTCTTGTCGGTTACGACTCCGGCGAGACGATCGCGGAAACGGCGAAACGCACCGAGGAGGTCTACGCCAAAGTACGCGAGATCGCCCCGGACACCATCCTGGTCTGCCACGGCGCGGCGATGGAAACACCGGAGGACACGCAGTACATGTTGGATCACACGACCGGCCACGGCTTCTGGACGGGGTCATCGACCGAGCGGTTGCCGATCGAGCGGGCCGTATCAAAGGCGGCCGGGGAGTTCGCCGCGCTCCAATTCGGCGCTACCGCTACGAGCGGAGACGAACTTTGAGTGCGGGCGACGCCGCGGACACCCCCGCCGCGGATACCCCCGCCACGGACACCCCTGCCGCGGACGGCCCCGCCACGACTCCGCCCTCCACGTCGGCCGCGAAGCCCACCGTCGTCGTCCTTGCGACGCTCGATACGAAGGCCGACGAAGCGATCTACCTGCGCGATCGTATCGAAGCACTCGGCGGCACCGTCATCCTGGTGGACATCGGCGTCGTCGGCAAACCGGGCGCGCGGGCGGACGCGACGCGGGAAGACGTAGCCCGCGCCGGCGGCACGCCGCTGGCGGAGCTGCTCGCGGAACCTACCCGGGAGCACGCCGGACCGGTGATGATCGAGGGCGCCACCCGCATCGTCCTGGACCTCGTCGACGCCGGAAATGCTCACGCGCTGCTCGGTATCGGCGGCACCCAGGGCACCTCCTCGTGCACCGCCGTGATGCAGGCCCTGCCTTACGGCTTCCCCAAGCTCATGGTATCGACGGCCGCCTCGGGCGACACCGCCCCGTTCGTCGGCATCAAAGACATCACCATGATGTTCTCGGTGAGCGACCTGATGGGGGTGAATTCGTTCACCGCCAGGATCCTCTCGAACGCCGCGGCGGCCGCCTACGGCATGGCGCGGAACGCCGATGTCTCCGAGGAGCGCGGCGATGACAAGCCGTTGATCGCCATGACCAACCTGGGAGTCCTCAGCGAGGGGGCCAACCGGGCGATGCAGGGCCTTCGTGAGGCCGGGTGCGAGGTCGTGGTCTTCCACGCTGTCGGCTCGGGCGGCCGGGCCATGGAGCAACTCATGAAGGACGGCGTCGTCGACGGCGTGTTCGACTACGCCATGGGCGAGATCGCCGATGACGTTTTCGGCGGCCTCCGGGCGGGCGGACCCGAGCGCCTGACCGTCGCATCTCGACTCGGTATCCCGCAGGTCCTGTGCCCCGGCGGTGCGGAGCACCTCGGGCTGTTCGTCGAACCGAACGTCGTGCCGGACGCCTACCGCGACCACCTGCACGTCTTTCACAGCCCGGTGATCTTCGTTCCACGGCTCGACCGAAAGGAGGGCGTGCGCGTGGCCGAAGAGATATGCCGCCGCCTCGAGGGAACCCGCGGCGATGCCGCCTTCCTGCTACCGCTCAGGGGCGTCAGCCGCTACTCGATTCCCGGCGGGCCGCTGCACGAACCCGACGCCGACGCGGCGTTTTTCGACGCTCTCGAGTCGGGCCTGCCGGACACGATCGAAATCGTGAAGATCGACGCCGGTGCCGAGGATCCGGCGTTCATTGACGAGGCGGTGAGCCGCATGGTTGCGCTGCTGGAGGTCCACCGGAGCACTCCATGAAACCTCTCCTGCGAATCTTCGGCTGGCTACTGTTCGTCGTGGCGACGGTCTTCACCCTGATGGGCATGCTCGACCTCGGCGGCATCATGCAAATCCCCGAGGACATGCTCGGCATCCGCCTGGCGAGCAAGAACGACCGGGTGCTGTGGGTCGTTGCGTGGTTGCTCGGCATGCTCGCCGGGCTCTGGTTGGCCAAGCCGGGAGGCAAGCGCGAACCGTCTCACTGACGGCACGCGCCCTGACCCGGCCGACCGGATCAGGCCGGACCGGGTCAATCCAGATCAGGCCGGACGGGATCAAGCCGGACCAGGCCGGATCGGATCAATCCGGACAGGCAGGGCCGCATCAAGCCGGACCAGGCCGGATCGGATCAAGCCGGACAGGCAGGATCAGACCGGGTCAGAACAGAAGCGCCGCCTCGTCCCAGCGGTTGTCGTTCAACCAGTCGAGAATCGGCTGGAGCCATTCGCGCCCGGCGGCGTCGAACGGCACCTGGTCTCCGTCGACGAGCCACTCGAATACGGTTTCGCCGTTCTCGTTCGCGAACACGTGCAGGCGACGGTGGAGGTCGTCGGCGGTTCGCTCGTCGATGATCAGATCACCTTCCTCGCCGACCTCGATGCCATCCACGGTCTCGCCGAGCTTCACCCCGCCCGATCGCAGGGCGACGAACCGCGAGCCTCCCTCGGTCCAGGTGGAGATGTGGTCAAAGCGCTGCAGACGCAGGTCCGAGATCAGCGGCAAGTCCAAGGCCAGCTCCAGCGGCTCGATGGCGTACTCGAGATCATGGATCGCGAGCTCCAGCGGCTCGATGGCGATCTCCAAGGGCTCGATGGCAATCTCCAACGGCTCCATCGCCCGTTCGAGCTCGAGTTGGAGCTCCACCATCTCTTTCTGCATCCCCTCGATCGCTATCTGCACCCGCTCCGCGTTGAGCTCCGTGAGCTCGGCGACCTCGGCAAGTTCCACCCGGATATCGAGCGGTTCGATGGCGAGCTCAATGGCCTCGAGCGGCTCGATCGCGAGCTCCAACGGCTCGAGCTCAATGCCCTCGATAGCCAGCTCCAGCGGCTCGATGCCCTGGATGGCCAGCTCCAACGGCTCCATCTGGAGCTGAAGCTCTTCGAGCGCCAGCTCCAGCGGCTCCAGCTCGAGCCGGAGGTCGGCGATCTCCCCGATCTCGCCGCGACTCGTCGTGATCTGGATGTTGCCTCTCATCGTGCCGATGCGGGCGACGTGCTCGAGGATCCCGTCGGCCCACTCGCGAGCATCGTCGTCGAATGCGGCTTCGGAGCCGTCGACCGAATAGCTTTGCTGCCGCTCTCCGGACGACGTGCGTCGGATTTCCAGGCGCCGATTGCCCTCGCTGATCACAAGGCTGCCGCCATCTTCGAGCTCGACATCGTCGACGCTGGAGGCGATGCGAACGACCTGCTCCGCGCGGACCTCGATGCGGCTTGAAGAATCGACCCGCCGCACCCTCCGCCGCTGTTCCACCGCCCGGGCTTCCTGCTCGGCAGCGGGCGCGACAACCCCGATGCCCGAGCTACCGCCGTCCGCCCGCGGGGCGACAACGCCGGTACCCGTAGCGCCGGTCGGCCGCGGCGCCACACCGATGCCGGGCACCCCTGCATCCGCTCGCGGCGCTATCACGCCGGTGCCTGCAACCCCGGAGGTTGCCCGCGGGACGACCGTTCCGATGCCCGACGCGCCGGCGCGCGGGGCCACGACCCCGACCACGGGCGGGCGCGCATCAGCTTGCGGCACCGCCTCGCCTACGCCTGGTGGGAGCGCATCGGCTCGCGGCGCGACGACGTCCACGCCCGGTGGGAGCGTATCGGCTCGCGGCGCGACCACGCCCGGCGGGAGCGTATCGGCTCGCGGCGCGACCACGCCCACGCCCGGCGGCAGCGCATCGGCCTGCCGAACTGCCACGGCAACTCGCGGGGCAGCGGCGTCAGCCTGCGGAGCCGCGCGTCCTGTCGGCGGCGACACCCTGACTGCTTGCGGCGCCGGTGCATCGGCCTGCGGTGCCACGTCGCTCCCCGGAGCGCTCTTCCCGACGGGACCCGGGACGACCACGGAGACACCCTCTACCTTGGCGTCCGGCCGCTTCACGACGATGCCCTGAGGCTTCGACTTGTTCGTCGCGCTCGCCTGCTTGTCCGGCTCCTGCGCCGTCGCGGTGGGATGAAGAGCGGCCAGCGGGGCCGCCATGCCGATGAAGACTACCGACAACAACGCTTTTCGTATGGGACTCAACTTTCTGCGCCTCTCGAGGGGATCGAGGATGGAGAGCACACGGTGCTCGAGGTTGGAGCGGCGTGAAAAGGCCAGCGCACCGACGACGCTCGGACGCGGACCACGAAACTCGCGGGCGATGGCGACGAGCGTCTCGGCGTAGTGATGCGGATCTTCCCCGGCAAGGATGACGACGTCGTCGCAGGCGCGTTCCTGCTCGCGCAGCATCCTCCAGGCGGACAGCCAGGCCAGGGGATGGAACCAGAAGACGCCACAGGAGAGCTGAGCCAGCGTCCGCGACAGCGAGTCACGCCGCTTGATGTGTGCCAGCTCGTGCAGCAAGACCGTGCGCAGGCGGCGACCCGGCCAATTGCGCGCGGCGGACGGAAGGAACAGCACCGGCCGGAGGACGCCCCAGGTCATGGGAACGAGGTGGGAATCCCCCAGGAGAATGCGGGCGCCTCGACCGAGGCCGAGGTCACGGGCCGCCTCCTCGCTGGCGGAAACGATCGATCCCGCCTCGACTGGAGTCGCGTCCCGGGCGATGCGTGCGCGCCGCGCGAACCCGACGCCCAACCGCATCAACATCGTCAGCGCCCCGACGACCCACAACAGAATCAGCCACGGCGACAGCCCGGCCCCGGTGACGATCGGTGCCGCGGTACCGGCGACGTCGGTCGCCGACGAACCCGCGGAGAGCGGCGCTAGCCTACCGGCCGGGGCGAGATCCGCCGCCGACCTCTCTCCGGAGGCCTGCTGCGACAAAACGAGAGTCAGCGATCGAACGGCTCGGTCCGAGGTTTCGGCCCCGGCCGAGGCCTGGGCGCCGTTTGCTTCGGCATCCGGGGACCCTTGCGGGATTCCGCCGGGCTCTGTCGCTGCGATCACGTCCAGCGTGTCGAGAAGGAGGTAGTCCGGCAGCCACGTCGCCGCCCAGCCAGGCGACCACGCCGGCCCCACTACGGCCATGACCGGTAGCACGAGCAGGGCGCCGAGGGCGGCAAGCCAAACGAAATGCCGCGTCGCCGCGGGGCTCCGGCGGGCGGCGCCGGCGATCAGTACGGCCGACAGCAGCAACAACGTCGCCTTGACCGCGAGGCCGATGAACCAGGTCGTCGTCATTGTTCGTCCTTGCCGCGGGCTCGCGAAACGATATCGTCGAGGCGATCGAGCTCTTCGTCCGGCAGGTCGGTGTCGCCCATCTCGAGGATGGCGCTCACCGTGGCGGCCTGTGAGCCGGAAAAGAATGTGTCCACGAGATGCTTCAACGCCGACTCCCGCGCCTCGTGGCGAGGGATCGACGGTAGGTATACGTATTTCTTGCCGTCGTGTTCATACCGGATCACGGCCTTTTCGCGCAGCAGCCGCAGGGCCGAGCGGATCGCCGAGTAGGTCGCCTCGCTATCGAGCTCCTCCTGGATCTCGCCGACGGTCGCCCGGCCCCGACGGTGGATGACGTCCATGATCTGGCGCTCCCGCCTACTCAGGTCGAAATGCGGTGGTTTGCTCATGGCGTCTCCTCGCCGCTCGGTCGAAATCGCGTGTCGAAGTCGTACGTGGTGAAAAATCACCACATGCTCGAATAAGAACACATCGCCATCGACGGCGCAAGAGCGGACCTCGGTTCAGGGCGAAGGAGTCGCCGCCACGGGACGGGGAGACCAACCGCTCTCCCGCAGCCAGGCTCGGGCCTCGTCGCCACGATCCTCGGCGACGGCGAACCACACCCGCCGACCCTCCTTGAGGCGAACCCCGTCGTGAAAAGGCTCCGCGCCTTCCTTGCGCCCCCAGGCGAGCGGCAGCAGAGCACTTTCGAGGTCGTCCGGGATCGCCAACGCACCCTTGCCGGTCCGCAGCTCCCCCGGCTCCCGCAGCTCCCCGGGCTCTCCCAGCTCCCAGCGCTCGCTCACGGCGCGGTCGCGATGAAACCTCAGCGCCCAGCGATCCAGGTCCACCGGCCCCCCGTAGAGGATCTTCACCCCCGCATCACGCATGCTGTCCATGGACAGGCTCGGACGGCCCTTCTGCAGGGCGGCGTACGACGCCGGAGTGCGAAACGTGTCGTGTGCCAGGTCGGCGAAAAGGCTGTTCACCTCCTCGTTGGTCGTCGTTCCGACGCCACCGAGCCGGCCATCGAGCTCGGCTCGCTGGAGCACCCCGGTGTCAACCCCGCTGCCCCACAGGGCCTTGAAACCGGCCTGTTCCGCGTGCCCGGTGGCGGAGCCGTTGTTGTCGATGAACACGATCTCGTGCCCACCGTCACGCAGGGCAGCGCCGAGCGCCAGCCCGAGGCCGTTGGCTCCCAAGATCACGTAGCCGCGATGCGGCCGGCGCACACCGAGAAGGCCGGCAACCGGCCCGGCCAGCAGCCCCTGCACCAGTACGGTGACCCCGATGACCAGGAACACCAGCGCGCGCAGCTCGGTTCCGCCGGGGATCCCGTTGCGTGTCATTTCCTGGGCGAACAACGACGACACCGCCGCCGCCACGATGCCACGCGGCGCCAGCCAGGCGAGAAACGCCTTGTCGCTCGGGGCGAGAGAGGTGCCCCGAGAGCTCACGAGCACGCAGAGCGGGCGGACCAGAAAGGCCAACCCGGCAACGGTGATCAATCCGGGAACACCCAGGTCCAGGACGTCCCGGAGACCGACGTCGGCGGCCAAAAGCACGAACAACATGCCGATCAACATGACGGTGAGCTGTTCCTTGAACTCGCGCAGCTCCCGCGTCAGCCGCGTCTTCGTGTTGCCCACCAGCACGCCGGCGACGGCTGCGGCGGCGATGCCGGATTCATGCAGCAGGGCGTTGCTCGCCTGAAACAGGACCAGCACGAGCGACAGGAAGAACACGTTCTCCAACCCCCGCGGGACCACCCGATCCCAGCGCACGATGAGCACCATCAGCGCGCCGCCGATCAACCCGATGACGCAGCCACCGCCGAAGCGAACGACGAAATCCGCCAGCACCCCCGCCGAGGCTTCGCCCTCCGGCCCCAAACCGGAGAAGACGGCGTCGAATACGGCGACCGCGGTCAGCGCACCGACGGCGTCGATGAACACACCCTCGGCCTCGAGAATCGTGTGGAGCTGGCGCTTGATCCGGGTGCGGCGGAGCAGTGGCGTAATCACGGTCGGACCGGTGACCATGACCAGTGAGCCAAACACCAGCGAGACCGGCCAGGGCCAGCCCATCACGTACCGCGCCAGCAGGACTCCGCCCGCGGTGGTGATGAAGGCTCCCTCGGTGATCAACCGGCGAATCACCACGGCCTGGCGGCGGAGCCGGCTGAGGTTCAGGTTCAGGCCTCCTTCGAAAAGGATGACCGCGACGGCGTAGCTGACGAGGATCTCGAGGCCGCCGCCGAGAACCTCGGGGTCGATCAGGCCGGCGCCGTCGGGACCGAGCGCCGCACCCGCGGCGAGCAGCACGACGATTCCGGGGACTCGCAGATGCCGGCCGAGGGCCTGGGCCGAGAGGCCGACGGCGAGCGCCAATGCGACCGTGAGCCCGGGATCCTCGAGATGGAGGTTCATGCTGGCACCTTGTTTCGGGGTCCCGCCGCGGTAGCCCCATTCGTCACGGCGATCTCAGGAACGGTAACTCCTGCCACGTTCTCGTGCAGAATCGCCGCCCGCCTGCCCGCAGCGGACGGACGGAGCGTTCGTGATCGTGCTCGCCTCGGCCGGATCGCGCGACGGGTTGGAAGGAGTCGGGGAGCGCACCGGTTGTCCCCTACCTCCCCCACGCCTCCCACGCGCGGGCCACACCGGCCATCGCGTCGCGGAAGCCCTCGCCGGATTCCAGCGCCTGCTTCCAATGCGCGTCCAGCGCCGCCTTGGCGCGGACGTTCGCCTCGCGCCGCTCGAAGATCCCGGCGTACTCGGCATACGTCTGCGGCAGGCTCACGCCGGCTTCGGCGAGGACGACCCGGGTGACGTGCCCGGCGGTGTAGAAGATCGTCATGTGCCACAGGTCGGGCGGCGTTTCGGCGCCAATGGCGTCGAAGGAGCGACGGATCAGCCGGCGCAGCGGCCCCTCGAGCGTTTCGCCGTGCGACGCCTCGTGGAAGACCAGCTCGAGCCCGAGAAGATCCTGATTCCCGGGGTCGATGCTGGAGACGGTGATGTGGCCGTCCGACGTCGTATATCCCCCTACCCTGTTGGCGTAGTGGGTGACATCAACGCGGTGCCGATTGTCCGACCAGGAGCCGGTGTACGCCGCCTCGAGGCGGCGCGCGATCTCGCTCTCGTAGCGCGAGACCAGCGGGATCATCGTTTCCATCCAGACGCGGTTCGCCGCGTCGTGGCGCGACCAGAAGGTGCTGCGGTACAGGCCGACATACTCGGCCAACAACTCCACAAGGGCCTGGTCGGCCGCCCCCATGCGGTCGCAGTAGTTGCCCGCCAGCACCAGGCAATCTCGAACATTGACCATGCCGTCGTCGAACAGCAGATCGCGGTCGATGACGCCGAGGCGGTAGGCGGCGGCGGGCACGTCCCAGCGCTCGCGCTGAGCCTCCTCGAGCTCCTCGTACCGCCGAATATCCCCCGGCTGCAGCTGAATGCGCGGATCGAGACCGGTCGGATCCGATCCCGGGCCCACTTGCGCCCAGCGGTAGAGGAAGTGGTGGAAGTTGATGAAGACGTCGGAGTGGAAGGTAAACAGCTCCGTGCGCGGGAGCTGCGGGGCGGCGATAGCTCCCGGCGATGCCGACGCCGCCGAGGGCGGGGCGGCGACAGCTCCCGGCGATGCCGACGCCGCCGAGGGCGAGGCGGCGATAGCTCCCGGCGACGACGGCGCCGCCGAGGGCGTTGCGCCATTGCCCGCGAGAGCAAGCGCGATCAACGAGACGACGAGCGCGGCACGCCACTTGATCATGCGACTCCCCACATTCGCCGCGTGGCTTCAGCACGCGGCGCATCACGCGTTCAGGTCGGACCTCCCGTGTGGCGCCAGGGTATCACTCGGGCCTCCCGGCCTTTGCAGGCCACGGAAACTGCTACCGTGTCGCCCATGGTCGACAACGCCCCACGTTCCGACGCTACCGACACTTCCGCCCCCTGGCGCATCAAGCTGCACGAGGTGATCTTCGAGGCCGACACGCCCGCCGGGAAGGCGTTCGACGTGGCGCTGTTGGCCGCCATCCTGGCGAGCATGCTGGCGGTCAGCCTGGAGACGGTCGCGTCCGTGCAACAGCGATACGGCGATGCGCTGGTGGCGATCGAGTGGACGATCACGGTGCTGTTCACCGTCGAGTACGTCCTCCGGCTGGTTTGCGTAGCCAGTCCTTGGCGCTACGCGAAGAGCTTCTTCGGCGTCGTCGACCTGCTCGCGGTGCTGCCGACGTATCTGAGCATCCTGCTGCCGGGCTCGCAGTCGCTCATCGTCATCCGCTCGCTGCGTCTGCTGCGCGTTTTCCGCGTCTTCAAGCTGGCGCACTTTCTTTCCGAGGCCGCCAACCTGCGGAAGGCCGTCTGGGAGGCACGCGGCAAGATCGTCGTGTTTCTGACCACGGTGCTGATCGCCGTCTCGATCATGGGATCGGCGATGTACCTGGTGGAGAACCTCGACGGACCGTCGAGCCAGTTCACCTCGATCCCGCAAGGCATGTACTGGGCCATCGTCACGATGACCACCGTCGGGTACGGCGACATCGTGCCGGAAACCGTCCTCGGCAAGCTCCTCTCGGCCATTCTGATCATCCTGGGCTACAGCCTGATCATCGTGCCGACGGGGTTCGTGTCGGCCGAGCTCGTCGGCCAGCGGATCGCCATGCGGCCGGTTTCGACCCAGGCGTGCTCGAACTGTATGCACGAAGGGCACGACGTCGACGCGGCGCACTGCAAGTACTGCGGGGAGCGGTTGTAAGCAGCTGTCGGCAACGAGCACGGATCGCCGCCCCTGCCCGGAACGGAACGCAACCCAATGCGGCGGACGTGAAACGTTCGTCCCGCTCTTCGTTACAGCATCGACATGACAGGAGAACCGCACAACCAGAGACGCCGCGCCGCCTGGGCCCTGTTGCTGCTCGTCCCCGCTCCATCGATCGGAACAGCCCTCGCCATGTCCGTGGACGCCACCCAGGGAACCTGGGTCGGCCAAGGAGCCTACGCCCTCGGGAAGCTGTGGATCGTCACTCTTCCCCTGGCCTGGTTGCTGTGGGTGGATCGCGGGCGGATCAGCTGGTCGCCCCTGCGGAGGAGCGGCCTGCTCAGCGGCCTGGTCCTCGGCCTGGCGCTCGGCCTGGTGCTGAGCGCCGGTATTGTCGCGGTTTCCCTGCTCCTCGGCCCGGGCGGCGCTCTGTCCGAGATCCTCGGGCAGGCGCTCATACGACCCGACCAGGTCCGCGCACGGGCTCTGCAAGTGGGCATCGGCGAGCCTCTCATGTTTCTGGCCTTCGCCGCCTACCTGATCCTGGTGAACTCGTTGGTCGAGGAATACGTCTGGCGTTGGTTCGTCTTCCGCAAGTGCGAGGCCCTGCTCCCTGCGGGGAGAAGCGGGGCTGCGGTCCTGCTCGCCGCAGCATTCTTCACCCTGCACCACGTCGTCGCGCTTCGGGCCCAGTTCGATCCGCTAGCGACGATCCTGGCCTCCACCGGTGTCTTCGCCGGGGGCGCCATCTGGTCGTGGTGCTACCGGAGATACCAATCGATCTGGCCCGGATACGTCAGCCACGCGATCGTCGACCTGGCGCTGCTTTGGATCGGTTGGCGGCTGATATTCGGGGGCTAGTCTTCAGCGCTCGATCCGCAGCGCGGAATCCCGGCTCCGCCGCGTCGAACACCGCGGTGAGCCCGATCGAGCCGACCTCCTGTATACCTCTACAGAGAGGCGCGAGGGGACGCGCCCCCTTCCGAGAAACGAGAATCCGCCGCCGTTGGGCGCATCCAGCCGAGGAAGACAACCATGAGCGAAGCCAACGATTTCGACTTCGGAGACGATACCGTCGCCCGCGACTACGACGCGGTCATCGTGCCGACCCTGTTCTACCCCTGGGCGCAGCAGCTCGTGGACAACTACGGGCCGTGGGAAGGCCGACAGGTGCTCGACATCGCCACCGGGACGGGCGTGGTAGCGCAGTTCGTCGGCGAACGCGTCGGCCCGGAGGGCAAGGTCACCGGCGCCGACATCAACCCGCAGATGCTCGGTGCGGCGCAGCGCCGCTGCGCCGACGTCGAGGCGACGATCGAGTTCGTCGAGACGCCGGCATTCCCGCTGGACGTGGCCGATGCCAGCGCCGACGTCGTCACCTGCCAGCAGGGCCTCCAGTTCTTTCCCGAGCGCGGAGCGGCGGCGGCCGAGATGTATCGCGCCCTGCGCGCCGGCGGCAAAGTGGTCGTCAGCACGTGGGAGCCCGTGAGCAAGTCACGCGGCTTCGGCGTCGTCTGCGACGCGCTCGAGGCCATGGGCGAGTTGGAGATTTCCGACTCGATGCGGGTGCCGTTCGACAACATGCCGCAGGATGAGCTCGTATCCCACTTCGAGCAGGCGGGGTTCGAGGACATCCAGGTAGAGCAGGTGACGATCGACATGATGCTCGAGAACGGCCCGGAGCAGGCGCCCGACGTAGCATACGCCACGCCGATCGGCCCCGCCCTTCGCGCGCTGCCCGAGGACCGGCAGGCGGAGTTCCGCCGCACGCTGGTGCAAATCGTCGCCGCCGGCAGCAACGGCGCCACGAACATGGGCCCGATGGTGTCGAACGTGCTGACGGCGCGGAAGCCGGCCTAGCAACGTCAGCGCCGCGGCCGGAGCCCCTCATCTCGGGGCTTCACCCGAAGCTCTTCTCTCGGGGCGCCGGCCGCGGCGCGCCCTCCCCTTGTACGGGCGAATCAAACAGAGGCCACCGCCGGGCGACAACCCCGCCGGCCGACAACCCCATCGGCCGGCCGCGCCTACCCACCCAGCGTCCCGTCGATCCGCACGAGCGCGTCCTGCAGGTGGATCCGGGTCATGCGGTCGGTAACACCCGCGCCCAGCGCTTCCTCGATCTCACCGCGCAATAGCGTGAGCTGGTCGCGGATCAACGGGCGGATGTCCGACTGGGCGATGTGCAGGTCGGCGTTGAGCGGCGGATCGTTGTTCGAGCCGACCCGCAGGTTGCCCGATCCCGGCGGTGACCAGAAGTCGGACTCCGCCTCGTTCAGCAGGTAGTCGGCCTGCTGCAGGTAGGCCCGCTGCATGTTGCGGCGGAACGTGTCGATCGCATCGCCGGCGTACATCTCCCGCCAGATCATCTCGCGGGCATCGTCGAGCATGTCCGCGGGACGATAGGTGGCGTCTCCGAGGAACGCCTCGTGCTCGATCATGCGGGCGAGCCGCGCGTGGTTCAGCAAGCGTTGTACCGCCAGCTCCTGGTAGGCACGAACCCGCTCCACCGCTCCGGCGTGCTCGAGCCGGCGTAGCTGGTTCAGGTCCAACGCCCACTGCGGCGTCGCCAGGACGAACTCGTCGATGAACGCCATGGCCTCGAGCTGGTACTCGCGCTCGATCGGCGTGTACACCCAGCCCTCCTCGCCGTAGCGCTTGTGGTGCGTCCAGGAGCCACCCACGGCGGCGGCGGCGTGCTCGGCGTAGCGGTTCCACTGCGTAAGAAGCTGCAGGTGATGGGTTTCGAGCTCGTAGTAGTCGTCGCCGGGATCGAGCACCCACTCCATCAAGGACTCCGAAGCGGCGAACAGGCTGCGCATGCCGTAGACGGCCGCCTGCACCGGGTCGTCGGAAATACCCTCGGTCATCCGGTGCGGGTCCCACTCGATATCCATGCCGAACAGCGCGGCGCCGAAGCGATACCAGGGATCCGCCGCGCGCTCGACGATCCACTGGTTGAGCGTCTCCTGCTCCTCCGCGGGCGTGGTCGCCCCGGGGATGATTCGGTAGCCCCACAGGACGGCGAACTTGTCCCACACGCCCACCCGGCGCTCGGGCGGAACGCCGTCGCCGGGCTGGGCGACGTAGTTGAAGCGGGTGCGACCGACCGACGAAGCAGAGTGCCCCCACTCGGCCACGAACGCCGGATCGCGGATGGACTCGACCGGGTAGACGAAGTTGGCGCGCTGGTTGTGCGGCAAGCCGATGGCGTGCGCCGACTCGTGCGAGACCACGTAGCGAATCGCCTCGCCGAGATCCTCTTCCGAGAGCTCCTGCGTCTGGAACTCGGCATTGGCGGTCGCCACCTGCGATACGAGCTGCCAGCGCATCCGCTCGGCGAGACCGTGATAGATGTTCATGTGCGAGCGAATCGCCTCGCCCGAGCGCGGGTCGACGACGTCGGCGCCGGCGTTCGCCGACCGGGTCGGCGTGGCGTTGTAGCGCACGACGGAGAACCGGGCGTCGAGCAGCGAGAAACTCGGATCCTCCCCTTCCGCCGGTGCTCGCCGCACCTCGATGGCGTTCGAGAAGCCGGCCTGCTCGAAGGCCTCGTTCCATTCCAGAATGCCGGCCTCGACGTACGGCACCAGGTTCTCGGGCACCGCCGCGTCGATGTACCAGACCCAGGGCTCGACCGGATCGACCAGCTCACCGCGGGCGTAGGCCGCGGGATCGGACGGCTCCATGCGCTTGCGGATCAGGTAGCGCACCGGCCGCACCCCCTGAAAAGCGCTGGAGTAGTCGGTCACCTGCATCGAGATCAGACCGGTGCGCTCGTCCCAGAGCCGCGGCATCATCGGCTCCTCGGGAAGCATGACCATCGAGTGGTTGACCTCGAACGAGATCGTTCCGCCGCGGGCGTTCGACGGCGGCTGTGTCGCCGCATAGGTCTGCACCGTGCGGATCTCGACGTTGGTCGGGAACGTCCGGGCCCACTCGAGCCAGCTGCGCTCGCGGTCGTAGCGTTGCACACCGAGCTGTCCGCGGCGGGCACGCGGCAACGAGAACGTCGGCGTGTCGCCCATGTACAAATCGGTGACATCGATCACCGAGGTCCCGGCACCCCGGGCCTGGATCGGCAGCGAATGAAGGATCGGCGGGAAGGCCGAGTCCTCCACCGCGATAGCGACGGCCGAGCCGTCCTCGGCAATGTTCTGGTACGACATCGCCCGAACCAGAATCCGGTCGCCGCGCCGCTCCCAGCGGACGGTGATGTTGCCCGTCATGTTCGCCCCGGCGGTCGAGAGCCCCTGCTGGGCGCGCGCGAACCGGCTCATGATGATCATGTCGCGGTCCAGGGCGGCGTCCGGGATCTCGAACAGGAGCTGATCGCCGGCGCGGTGGACGGTAAACACGCCCTCCTGCGTCTCGGCAGACGCGGGAACGACCTCGTCGTAGTCCTGCATCTGGGCGTGGGCGGCGAACGGCGCGACGGCGACGATCGCGACGACGGTGAGGGCAAGTAGGAAGCGACGCATGGGTCCTCTCCACGGGAGTAAGGGGAGATCTGAATGGCGCATACCGTGCGAGTCTACTGGAAGGACGGCAATCCTTCCGCCGGCCCGGGGGTCCGCGCGGACTCGCCCGAGGGTCCGCGTGCACTCACCCGAGGGTCCGCGCGCACTCGCCCGGGGATCCGCGCGCACCCGCCCGGCGGACCAACGCGGCAAGAAGGCCCCACCACGGCCAGCGCCTCTGCCGGCGTCCCGCAGGTCGGCTCGCCGTCGAACGTTCGACCGTCAGACGTTGACGATCCGCTCACGGACGGCGAGCGCGTCCCTCTGCAACGGCTCGTGGTCGGGAAACGTCTCCGGGATGGCGACGCCCCGCCGCAACACCTCGAGCTGGAACGTCGCCAGCGGCAAGCCGGCCGGGCCGCCGGCGAGTCCCCGCGGGGCGGACGCACCGGCGCGGCCGGCGGTTCCGGGCGGGACGGATCCCGGGGCGGCCGAGCCGCGGGTTCGCTCCTGCAAGGCCCGCATCGCCTCGACGTACACCAGCGCCCCCAGGGGACGCAGCGCGGCCGAGCCGTACGCCTTCCCGGTGCCCAGGTCGTCGTTGAACGCCCTGGTGACGACGACGCCGAACTTCGCCAGCGCCTCGAGGGCGTCCGCCGGTCGCGCATCCTTGTCACGCCGAAACTCCGCTCCGTGCACTGCGGCCTCGGCGGCCCGGCGTGTCGCGATCGATTCCATCCGGTACAGCGACTTCAGCAGGGTGACGGCGTTCCGGTCGACGAGCGTGCGGCGGACGCGATCGGTGCTGTCGTACAAATCGGCGAACCCGGCGGCGTCGGGGAATCCCTCCAACCGGTCGCGAACCACCTGCAAGGCGGCGGCGAGGCGCTCGGCGGTAGCACTGCTGTTCAAGACCGCGCGACGTAGCTTGTTGTTCGGCCAATCCCAGTGAATCGCGTGAGTGGTCTTCTTGATCTTGTCGCCCTCGAGCCTCAGGCCGTTCGCCGGAGGGGTCGCCGCGTACATCAGCAGGGCGTGGGCGGCGAGTCGGTTGCGGAAGTTCCGCGGGTCGGCGAAGTAGTAGAAGGTCAGCAGATCGCGCATGGCCTGCTGAATCCGCAGCGACATCGCCCGGTACGCGGGAGCCGTCTTCCGGGTCGGCCCCTCGAACCAGACGGAGCCGGTATCCGGCGGCAGCGCCACCGCCAGCCGCACGAGCGTGTCGCCGAACAGGCGCGGCCCGTTCGCAGTGTCCGGGTCGGCGTCGATCCTGCGGTCGAGCTCCGTCGCCCAGACCCCGAAGCGGGGGGCTTCGTCGTTGTCGAACTGACGCGGAAAGTAAGCCCGAACGTAGGGGCCGAAGTGGCTGATGAAGTCCTCGATGACCATCTCGGGAGCGGCCACCGCGTACGTATAGGAGGCCTCCAACGAGCTCCCGCCATGTACCCGCAGGCCACGCGAGGGCCCCGTACCCGACCCTCCACCGACCGCCGAACCCGACGCGCCGGTCAGCGCCCCACTCGAAGCTCCACTCGATGTCCCACCCGACGCCCCAGCAGATCGCCTCGCCGCACCGCCGACCATCACCGGAAGTCGAGCAGCGACGGCGAACGCGCTGACCCGGTACGACTGGGCGGCGCCCACGGTCGTTACCTCGGTAACCTTGTTGCTCGCCGCACCGGCGTACATCAACAGGCGACCGTCATCCTCGTCCACGACGTCGAGCTCGGCCACCGCCTCGGAGCGCGAAACGGTGCTCTTCTTGATCCACGGCATGGTCAGATCGACCGACGTCCGGCGCTCGATCCCGTGGGTCAGCGCGCCGACGTGGAGCGTGATCCCCTTCTGCGGCCGGGTAAGCAGCGTGTCGAAATCTCCCGCGATCATCCGCCGCAGCGCAGCGCCCAGATTGCCCTCCGCGAAATCCAGGGTCACGTCGATCAGGGCGGTCTTCGTCGTCGCGCTCTGGAACCTGTAGGCGAAGGCGAGCTCGTACTTGCGGTTCAGTGCGGCGATCGTCTTCTCGTAGAAGGCGGCGGCGTTGTCGTCCATGACCTTGATCGCACGGCGCACCTTGTCGATTTCGGAGAAGTCGATCTTGCGGCCGATGAACTGGCTCAGCTTCGCCTTCATCCAGTCGTCGAGCTCATCGAACTCGCGTTTGTTGAGGTCGCGAAGCAGGTCGATCCGCAGCCTCTCGGACACCAGCGCGTGGAACTTGCCGAGCATTGCCGCGACCTCGGAACCGTCGAGAATCGCAGCCGTCCTGGCGGCGATCGCCTGGAACTCCTTGAAGCGCTCGGAGTCGACCCCTGCGGCGAGCAGCTCCAGCGGCCGGTTCATCGCCACGGCAAGCACCCACTTGCCGACCGGCGTGTCGAAGAAGTCGATCTCCTCCAGGAGCTTCTCGATCAGCTCCATCACCCGGGCCTTCGCCGCGTTGGAATCCGCCTCGGCAATCTGCCGGGCGACCTCGGCGACGCGCTCGATCTCGTCGGCGTGCGGCAACGTCTCCCAGATGCGCGAGGCGACCTCGCCCGGAAGACCGTCCCAGCGATCCAGCAGCTCACGCAGCTTCTTCTGCGCCCGAGCGAACTCCGCCTTCGCGTCGATTCCGGTGAGATCGGTGAGCACCTCGTGCGCCAGGTCGATGCTCTCCCCGGCAATCAGGTCGGGGAGGGCGTTGGCCGGATCGGTCCAGCGACGGAGGTCGTCGACGAGCTGGCCGGGGTCGAGCCCGAAGACCGCAGCCACGAGCTTGTCGTACTCCTCCGGCAAGAAGCCGCTCGTGTCACCGGTGAAGCCGGCCGAGGCGTCGAAGGCGAAGTTCCACCCACTCTGCTGCAGGCGATGCAGGCGCACGCGGAGTCGCTCGTCGTCTTGCTGCATGGACGCACGACCGATCACCAGGGCGTACTTGCCGCTGGCCGAGAACCCCAGAGACGCGGCGGCCCCGAGCTCGATCTTCAGGCCGATATCGCCGGAGAGGCCACCCAGGCGCGCCGCTTTCACCCAGTTGTACGTGTAGCCGTATCGCGCCTCGAGGCCGAGCGCGAACGAGCCGTCGACCTCGGCGACGATCCACGTGCCGGGCTCGAGGTCGGATGCCTCGTTCACCTGGCGCGGCAGCCGCCAAGAGTCCAGCAAATCCTGGACGACGTCCCGGGAGCCGGCCTCCGCGTCGACAGCCCGGATCACGGCGAAATCGCGCGAGCGGCCGGCCGAGGTCTCCAGACTGGGGACGAATCCCGGAGCCAGAGCGATCGACGCGTCGACCTCGGCCGCGAGCGAGTACCCCGATTGCATCACGGCGTAGACAAGTTTCCGGGGCCCCCCGCCCGCCTCTCCGCCCGCCTCTCCGCCCGCCTCTCCGCCCGCTTCTCCGCCCGCCTCTCCGCCCGCTTCTCCGCCCGCTTCTCCGCCCGCCTCTCCGCCCGCCCCACCCCCGTCGGCGCCTTCCGCCGTCTCGGCCCGCTCGACGGACAACGCCGGCAACATCGCTCCGTTGATCGCCGCCGCCTTGAACGCCGCCTTCGAGGTCATGAACACGCCCAGCTCGGCGAACACGCCGACGCCGGCGGAGAAGCTCGTCTTCGCCTTGCCGTTTCCGAACGAGACCTCCTCGTCGGCATCGACCTTGACCGACGCCCGGCCGAGCCTGAGCGGAAGCTTCGGGAAGGGATCGTTGCGCAACAAGGCGTCGGCGGTCGCCGGATCGTTGTCGGCCGTCGCCTCGAGCTCCAGGTCGACGGGCGGTAGCCCGCGCCGCTGTCCCGGGCCGGTCAGCAGGCTCTTGTTCTTCTTGAAGGTCAGCGGCATGAAGGATCGCTCACACGCCCACCTTCGGGTACGGGAAGCTCTTCGGCGGCTTCAGGTCGGTATCGACCCAGGTGCGCATCGCCGCGTCTGTGATCGCATACCCCCAGTTGATCAGTCGCTCCTGCAGGCCGGCCTCAAGGCGCTTCAAGCGCGTCGGCACCAGCGCGAGCTCGGAGGATCGGTCGTCGCGGACGTGCAGCTTGTGCTTCGCCGAGTACTTGCGGATCGGCGTTCGGATGCCCCAATAGGCACCGGAGCGCACATCGGCACGAAACGCGCCGACGAGCTGCCGCTTTCGCAGGTTGCGCACCTGGTGGTCGACGATGGCGAGGATGCGCACCATATGCCGGGCCCAGTCCCGCGGTGGATCGTCGTCGGGAGCGATCCGGCCCCCGGCGTCGCTCACCAGCAACGTCTGGTAACGCTTGAAGGCGGTCTCGAGGCCGAGGTTGTCGTACACGCCGCCGTCGCTGAGAACGACCTCGTGGCGGAACGCCGGGTCCTTCAAGTCGGTTCCGGAGGTGAACGAGCCCGGATCGAGATCGAGCTCGGCGGGCGACAACACCGGCGGGAAGGCCGAGGACGCCGCCACCACCTGCGCCAGCCCCAGGGTCGGGCTCACGACCCGCCCGACCCGATAGTCACCCATGTAGGGCTTGGAGAATCGCCACAGCACCGCCGACTGCACGTTCGTCGCGTTGAACACGAACCGCGGCGTGTCCGGCAGGTCTTGCAAGGTGGTGTCGCCGAACAGGTGCCGACGGTACTTCCCCTCGACCTTGTCGTTGATCGACCCGGGAAGAAGCGCCCCGCTGATCACCGAACCAACGTCGATCGTCCGGTTCGCGAGCGAGCGAATCGGGCGAACAACCTCGCCGACGAAATTCGACGCCCGACCGGTGCCGGCGAACTTCAGCTTTCCCCAGCTCATCGCCAGGGCCCCGGCGGTGATCGATCCTCCCGAGACGCTCGACACTCGATCGAGGCGCGGCAGATAGCCGACGTCGTTCAACCGCCACAACGTGCCGAGGTGAAACAGCATCGCCCGATAGCCACCCCCCGACAGGCACAGGGCGATTCCGTCCTGCAGCTTGGGGGCTTTCTCGGCACTGTCCGGGTCGACCGGGGAGGCAACCCGGGGATCGACATCAGGGCCATTCTCGCTCATGAAACTCTCCTCCTTGTGTGACTCCTCGCGGGCCACGCCCCCGAATCCCCGCCTCCTCCGGTGTCAGTCTGATCGGACCACGCCCGGTCCTCCGTGTGTCACTCCGCTCGCGCCACATCCCCGTGGCCCCCTGTCTACTCCTCCTCGAAAAGCGGGTCCAGCAGATCCACGTACACCGACTGGACCTCGTCGTCGTCGTCCTGGAACACGACCGAGCAGTTGTCCGGCTTCTGCGCCACCCAGTCGGTGATCTTCTTCAGCGCCTTTCGTCGCTTCTGGCTGGTGTCCGTCAGGTGTGCGCTTTCGGTGAAGGTGAAGTGAACGGTGTACTCGTCCGTCCCGCGGGCTTCTTCGATCATCTCGAGCGTGGTCTTCTCGGGATTCCCGTGGTCGCCATTGCCCGAAATGAGGTAGTGATCGGCCGTGACGCGCTCGAAAAACGACACCTCGACGTTCTCGTCGCTGCCGTGGTGAGGCATCTTCAACACGTCGACGTGGAACGTGTCGCCATCCTGCAGCAGCCCGACCTCCTCCAGCCCCTCGATGATGAAGTCGCCGCGCGCATCGCCGGTCAGCAGCATCGACTTGCCCTGCATCTCGGCGAGGACGCAGATGCTCGCCAGGTTGAACGGCGACGTGTCGCCGAAGGCGGCGGACTGACCGGCGTTCGCCTCGTCCTCGAGGATCTTCTTCACGTCCTTGTCCCACTGCACCTGAAGGGCACGTACCCGATGCTCGAGCGGACCGATCACCGTGAAGGTCAGGCCGTGATCGAAGGCGATTGCCGCCGAAGCCGGGGCCATGATCAGACCCTCGAAGGGATCGTTGACCTTCGCCTGCAGCTTCTTGGCCAGGTTTCGCAGGTCTCGCCCCTGCCTGGTGGTCGCCACCACCGCGCGGGATTCACGCGTCATGTTCGGCAGCGGCAACCCGTTGGCGGCGCTGGACGACGCCGCCGTCGCGGCCATACGCGAGACGATCTCCTCCTCGTCGTTGTCGAGAAGATCGTCGAAGGTGTTGTTCCACAGCTTCTCGACCCGATACGGCGCCGGCTGATTGCTCGTCTTGGCGTCGTCGATGTCCTCGAACAGGTCGATCACGCCGGCGATGTGATCGTCGTCGATGTGGCTGACCATGACCATCTCGAAGGGAATCGGGTCGTCGGCCTGAATCTCGAACTCGTCGCGGAGCTGCTCGAGCCGTGGCTGCAGGAACTTCTTGTAGACTCCCGGCGGCCCGCCATCGACGAGGATCCAGTCGGGGCCTTCCCACGGCCCGTAGTGGAGCAGCAGCGCGTCGCCCTTGCGCGCGAATACGGCTTCCAGCGTAAACACCGTCGCCATGTTTCAGATCTCCTGTAGCGCCCGCAAGATGTCGAGCATTCCGGCCCCCTGGAAGTAGGGCTCGCGGCCCAGGTCGGTCGCCGATCGGCAGAGGATCTCCTTGATCTTGCCGGGTTGCCCGATCACCTCCCGATGGCGCGTCATGATCAGCGCCGCCGCGCCGCTCACATGGGGCGCGGCCATGCTGGTGCCGTCCAGGCGATCGTCGCGATCGTCGGGAACGGTCGAGCGAATCTTCTCCCCGGGTGCGACCAGGTCGGGTTTCAGGCGGCCGTCCCCGGTGGGTCCGCGGCTGGAGAAATAGCTCACCCCGTACGTATGGGGATCCCGCCGGTGGGTTGCCCCGACGGTGACCACCGACTCGGCGTTGCCCGGATCGGTGATGCTGACGGTGCGAAATCCGTCGTCGATCTCGTTGGAGGGCGTCAGGTAGCGCGCCCGTCCGCTGTTGCCGGCGGCGGCGACCGTCAGAATACCGTTGCCGACCAGGCGCTCGGCCTCCTCGCACACCGGGGTTCGTCCGCAGGCGTAGTTCGCCACGTCGTGCGGGATCGACAGGCTCAAGTTGACCCCGTGAACCGCCATGAAGTCCTTCTCGGTGTTCAGCGCCCGAACGAACTGCATCGCCGACATGATGGCGAACTCGTTTCCGGTGCCGTCATCACCCAGCACCCGCAGGTCGTACAGCTCGATCTCGGGGCACATGCCGGTCATTTCCCGGCGCGGCCCCGGCAGGTCGACCTCTTCGTCGCTCGTACGCCAGTCCGCCCCGATGATCCCGGCGACGTGGGTGCCGTGGCGATCGACCGGCGGCCGGTACGCCTTCGGCGTGTGGCGGATCTCGAGGAACGGCTGCAGCCGCTGCCAGTCGATGACGCCGGTGTGGTAGTCCTCGATCAGCTCGCGAAGCTTCTGCCGCATTCCGGGGAGGGCGAGCGCCGGGAATCGCTCCTCCGGGAGCGCATCGACCTCTTCCGGCTCGGTGCCGAGCAACTCGCGAATGTGCACGAAGTCGTAGGTCGCCACGACCCGGGTGTCGTTGACGAAGAAGCCCTCGGCGCCCGGCGTGCTGCCCGCCGCGGCCCGACGCCGTCGTCGCGGCCGGCTGAAGGGCTGCCGCCGCGGCACGCCGTCGGCGTTGCGGCGGCGGAAGGCGACGTGCCGCGCGTCGACGCCCGAGTCGATCACCGCCCAGCGGATGCCCTCGCCGCGGACCTGGAACACCCGGTTGGATGCGTCGGCCTTCACCGCCGCAACCGAGTCCCGCAGGCTGGTAGAGGTCTCACGGTTCCGGTTGACGGAATACAGCGGATAGTTGTCGCCGGGGTACGCCGGCGCCGACTCGGTCAGGATGTCGACGAGCGCGCCGGCGAGCTTGCGGTGGTTCTTCTTTTCCAGCAAGCCCTGCAGAAGCTCGACCTTGCTGTTCTCGCTGCGCAGCTTGCCGAAGCGGTCGCGCTGCGCTTTCGTCGCGATGAAGGCGAGCAAGCCGGCCACGCGGGTGAGCCAGAGGACGTCGGCGCTGAGCGGGAGACCTCCGGCAAGCCTGCCGCCGGCATCATCATGCTCGCCTCCGGCGCTACGGGCTCCGCCGCGGCGAGCCGGACCCGCCCCCTTCCTCGCGTCGTCGCCGCCCCATGCCGTCACCAGCGACGTGACCAGCGCGCCCTTGTTTTCGAGGGCGAGGTGCAGCCGATCCCTGTCGCGACGCGAACGTGTGCCGGCGATGGCGTCCCGCCACCAGCCGCTCAAAGGAAGCACGGCGCGGATGAGCTGGTCGAACCACAGCGTGGCCACCACCGCGCTCTGGTTGTGCGCCACCGCGGCCGGCTCCGGGTTGCGCGGGACCAGCCGGAAGCGCCTCAGACGGGCGTTATCGCGGTCCCCGGACAGCCGCTCTTTGATCCCGCCGGTCAGGGCCGCGGGCGTGTAGTGCCAGTCCGGGACCATCAGCAGATGCTGCTGCTCGCCCGGATTCATGCCGTAGTGGATCCAGACGTCCGGCATCACGGGCGATTGCTGCGTGAACCGCCGCCGATCCACCGTCTGGTAGACGAGATTCTCGAAGAAATCGCGACGATCAGCCATGCGGTTCGCGGACCTGTCGTGTGCGCGGCAAGCGGGCGCGTCGTTCCGGGTCCCCAACCGGGCCGGGCCGCCGGCCCGGGTGGCGCCATTATGGGCAAACGGCGAGAGGGTGTCCAGGGATCCGGGGCCGGCGGCAGCCCGCTCCCCTGGACACTCGCCGCGCCACGGTATATCCAAGATGCAGCAGGGTGCTTCGGATCTCCCGCGAGACCCTGGGCAGCCGGCTCTCATCGCGAACTCTTGGGGACCTAGGAGCATCGCGCAATGGCCAAGAAGGCGGCGAAGAAGCGTTCCGCCAAGCCGTCGTTCCTCAAGCGGACCCACCCGGCCGTCCGCTCCCACCTCAGCGCGGCTACCGACCTGCCGACGTTCCTCGGGCAAGCCGGCGTGCTGTCTCTTTCGCAGCGCAAACGCCTGGTGGAACAGGCACTCGTGCTCATCGAGGAGAACTACGTGCACCTGCCGCTGAAGGAGGCAATGCACGGCGTCGACCCGGTGCAGCGGCTGCGCCTCGTGCAGCATCGCCTGGAAGAGTCGACGACGGCGACGATGGGAAGCGAGTTCGCCTTCCATCGGGAGATGCTGGACATCTTCAATTCGGTGCGCGACCTGCACACCAACTACCTGCTGCCGGCTCCCTTCGCCGACAAGGTGGCGTTCCTGCCGTTCGATGTGGAGGAATACTTCGACGACGACGGCGAGCCCCACTACGTCGCCAGCCACTTCGTGCAGGGGTTCACGCCGGCGCACTTCAACCCGGGCGTCGAAATCAAGCTGTGGAACGGCGTGCCGATCCGCCGCGCAATCGAGGTGAGCGCCGCCCGCCATGCCGGCAGCAATATGGCCGCCCGCCAGGCCCGCGGCGTCGACGGCCTGACGATCCGACCACTGCGCCTGGCGCTGCCGCCCGACGCGAACTGGGTGATCGTCGGCTACGTCGACAGCGGCGGCACCGATCGCGAGATCAAGCTCGACTGGCTCGTTTCTCCTCCCCTCCCCGACCTGGACGCCGTCAATCCCGACTCGGGGTCGCGGAACGCTGCGTGTCTCGGGCTGGATCTCGAGCTCGACTTCGTTCGCCGGACGAAGAAGATGCTGTTCGCGCCCAAGGTAGTGGCGAAGGCGTCCAAGAGAATCTCGAAGGCAGCGCTGAATCGGCGCGCCGCGGCCGGAGCGTCGATCCCGACAACCATGTCCGGGGTGTTCAAGGCGGAGTCGGTCGACACCGCGTCGGGAGTCTTCGGCTACGTTCGCATCTTCACGTTCAGCGTCGATAATCCCGGCGCTTTCGTCGACGAGTTCGTCCGCTTGATCGGCCTACTGCCGCAGGACGGCCTCATCGTCGACGTTCGGGCCAACGGCGGCGGCCACATCTGGGCGTCGGAGGGATTGCTGCAAACGCTCACCCCCGCGGTCGTCGAGGCGGAACCGGTGCAGTTCATCAACACGCCGCTGAACCTGCGCATCGCCCGCCGGCACGAAAGCAATCCGGTAGGCATCGACCTGGGCCCGTGGGCCGACTCGATCGCCGACTCGGTCGAGACCGGCGCGGTCTACTCGCGCGCCTTCCCGATCACCCCGGACGACTTCGCCAACGGGCGCGGCCAGCAGTACCACGGGCCGGTGGTGCTGGTGACCGATGCACGCTGCTACAGCGCCACGGACATCTTCGCCGCCGGATTCAAGGACCACGAGATCGGCCCGATCCTGGGCGTCGACGACAACACCGGTGCGGGCGGGGCCAACGTGTGGACGCACGGGCTGCTGCAGGCGTTACTGCAACACCCCGCGCCCGCGGACCCCGCCTCGCCCTACCGGAACCTGCCGCAGGGGGCCGGCATGCGGGTCTCGGTGCGCCGGACGTTGCGCGTCGGCGAACGCTCAGGGACACCGGTGGAGGATCTCGGCATCAAGCCGGACGAGCGCTACTTCATGACCCGCAACGACCTGCTCAACAGCAACGAGGACCTGATCGAGCGGGCGGCGGAGATCCTTGATGGGCTGCCGCGGCGACGCCTCGACGTGTCCACCAGCGGGTCCGGGGCCTCGCTTTCGGCACAGGTGACCACCCTCGGCCTCGATCGCGTGGACGTGTACCTGGACGGACGCCCGGTGGGCACGCTCGACGTCAGCGACGGCACCACTAGCCTCGCCCTCGATGCCACGGGTGCGAGCCTGCTCGAGCTGGCCGGCTACGACGCCGGCGGCTACGTGGCGGCGCGAAAAGTGACGCTCTGAACGAACAGCGAGAGCCGCGGACACGCGGACGGTGGAACGAGCCTGCGAGAGTGAGCGCCGGCGGGTAAGAGCGCCGGCAAGAAAACCGCCGGCGGGGAAACGAGAACTCGTCTCCCCGCCGGTGCGCCGCACCCGCGCTCAGGGATGATCGTTGCGCGCGGTGATGATCAAGTCGACCATGCGGCTGCCGCCGGAGGCTCCGTTGCGTTGGCTGTTTTCCCAGGACTGCACGCTGACGACACGCGGCCAGTCCTCGCCGGCCCACCAGGCGAAGAACGGTCCGCCCGATTGCCCCGGCCAGACGTCACCCTGGTGCCAGAGCTCCCGGTGACTCGAGGTGTTGCGCCCATCGAGCGAGATGTCGCGCTCGTAGGACGGACGCAGTCCGCCGGCCATGTCCCCCGGGTAGCCGATGTGGCGCCAGAAGTTGCCGCCGTCCCAGGACTCCGAATAGGTCCGCGATCCCATCCAGCCGCAGGTGTCGCCGATACGACGATCGAGCACGATGACGACGTAGTCCTGCCGCCCTTCGTCCAGATCGATGCCGGGACCAACGACCTTCTTGAAGGCGTACCAGCGCGTCCCCCACGCCTCGCCGAACGGCGCGTTGCCGTCGAAATACGACGGCCGGAAACGCACCCACCCGGCACTGTTCCCCGCCCCCCAGACAATGGCGTGGCTGACGGTGAGCATGTGCCGGGGGCCGATGAGCACACCGCTGGCCCAGCCGCCGGCGGTGTCCACGCGGCCCACCGTGCACCACGGAAAGGCCGTGTCGGAGAACGTGTAACGATCTTCGGGATCGAACACCGTCGTCGCCCGACGTTGCGTCTTGCCGATACGACCGACGGTCTTGATGAAGCTCGGGACTCGCAGGGCGGCCTCGAGCTTCGGCGGCACGGGTTGCAGCGGAAGGTGGTCGGGTAGAAACCCGTCCAGCGCGGGCAGCCCCTGCCGGGCCTCGGCGCGCCGCGCCGCGGTGATCTTCGGCACCCTGACCCGCTTGCCTTCGATCGGCGGACGGAAAACGCGCGTCCCGAGCTCCGCCCCGGCGATCTCGATCTGCACATCGATGCCCCGCCCCGAGCGCACCTTCGCGAGCGGCCGGGCGATGAGCGACTTCGACCTCCCGGTGGACTTGTGTCGAAGCCGGGTGTCGGTTCCGGCCACCATGATGTCGTGTCGGATCACCAACTTCTTCGGTTTCTTGCGGGCCGGGCGGGCCTTGACCTTCCGCTTGAGCTGCGCGTCGGTCATCGGGGCGGCGGGGCCGGACGATGCCGTGCGCTTCGCCGTCCTGCGTTTCTTGCCTTTGCGCTTGCGGGCCATACGACGAGTCCTTTCCGGTCCCCACCCGGGATCCTCCCGGGGTTCCGGCGACGCTGGTGCCGTGCAACCTCGCCCATCGAAAAGGGACCGCCGGCCGGATCGCACCCGAAAGCGCGCTCACACCGAAGCGGTCCCCATGTAATCCGGCCTCGCGATCGACAACGACGCCCGAATCGGAAGCTACCCGTGCGGGGGCGCCGCAATCACGAACGCCGGAGACCCGATCGGACCACGCCGCCGGGACAACCGTCAAGGGAGCGACTCACGCCGGGCTCAGGGAGCGGCCAGAATCGCGCTCCAGAATGCGTGCCCTACCTCGGGCTTGGCGATGTCGTTGTGCGCCCCGGAGGCGCCGCCGCCCTCGTTGATCACGCCGCTGCCCTCGACGTTGTATGCCCGTCCGCCAACGAACTCGTAATCGGTATCGACCGGGCCCATGGTCCGGCGATCGAGGTCGACGCCCGGCCCCTGGATGCCATACGTGCCGAGGGCCCCGTACTTGGGCGGCCGGGTGGGGTCGAAGTCGAAGGCGACGGCGTCGGCGGCGAGGAAGGCGGCGCCGGCCGCGAGCGGGTACAGCACACCGACGGCGGTGTCGTGCATGGATTGCGTCGTCACCAGCGGGCCGGCGACCTTCCCGCCGGCGACGATCGAGGAGAAGTACCCCGGCTTGCCCGGCGCGACCGGAATATCGCTGCAGTACGCCCACAGCGACAGCGCCCCCTGCGCCAGCAGCACGGAGTCGATCGGTCGCACCAAAGGCTCGTCGCCGTCGCGGCCGGCGATCGCCGCGGACACGACGATACAGCCGAAGCTGTGACCCATCAGGTGGAACCGCACGTTGTCACCACCCGGGCCGTCGGTGCCGATCTCTTGCAGGCGTCGGATCAACGTCGCGGCGCTCGACTCGCCGATCGATCGGGCCCGCTTCTTCATCTTCCAGAAGGACAGCTGGCGCAGTCCGCCGAGGATGCCTCCGCCGATCGACGAGTCGCCGTAGTAGATGTCCTCCTCGAGCTCGAGCATCGTTTGATACGACGCCTCGGGATCGAACGCCGCCACGTCGTCACCCGGGGCCGCCCCCAGATCCCCGCCCGTTTCGAGCCCGGCCTCGGCGGCCAGCGTCTCGTAGGCCGAAACGACCGCAGGCGGCAGGTTGTCCGGGGCGATGTCGTCGAGCGCGGCGGCGAAGATCGTTTCCAATGCCTGGCGCGCCGCGGCAGAATCGGCAATGCTCTCGGCCGCCGCATCGATCTGCGCCCTGACGGGATCCTCGGGCTCGCTCACCGGCGGGCCGGCGTCTGCACCGCCCGCCGCGAACGAAATCCCGCCGTAGGACTCGTCGCCCCACGGCAAGCTGGGCCAGTGAAATCCGATAATCAACGGTTTGAAGCCCGGTCGCTGTGCGCGGACCTTCTCGACGTCCTCGCCGCAATCGGCCATCGCCTTGATCCACGCCTCGTATTGCGACTTGGCCGCAGGAACGTCGCCCTTCCAGCCGTGCGACAGCAAGAACACGTCGGTGATGCCGTGATCGGCGATGTCCCGCTCGATGCGCAGGGACATGAGGCCGTTCATGCCCTCGGGATCGTTGTACTCACGCCCGTGCTTGTCGTAGGAGACCAGGTAGTAGTCGAAGGGAGTGCCGGGAACGGGTTCGATCGTCATCGGTTCGTGCTCGGGTTGGTGGACGTCGCCGCCCGCCGGAGCGGCCGTGCGACGCCATCGCCGATCAATCGACGCTGATGCGGGCGATCGGCTGGATGTTCATGTCCGGTCGAAGCTCCTGGTACGACAGCACGGGTAGCTCGGGAAACTCGGCCTCGACCAGGCGGCGCATGCGCTTGCGCGCCGACACGGTCGTCAGGATGACCGGCTGGCTGGACCAGCCCGGCCGCCCTCCGGCCTCCTCGTATACGGCTCGGATGATCTCCCGGCGACGGGAAGGTGTGAGCGGCTCGGGCTGCTGCAGCTCGGCCTCGATCGCCGGGTCGACCAGAAAACAGAGCAGCGAGCTCGCCCCCTGCGTGTGCTTGTGGGAGATGAAATCGCGCAGGGCGCCGCGGGCCGCTTCGGCGTACTCGGGCGCCCTCAGGTCCTCCAGTGTCCTGCCCGCGGGCACCGGGCAGCGACGCTCGGTGAACGGATCGAACACGATGTAACGGCCGTGATCGACCGAGCTGACACCTTGCACCGCCAGCAGCCCCTCCATGATGCCGCGCGCATCGCGGATCGAGATCTCTTCCTCAATGAGGCCACGCAGCACCCCGGTGATCAATCCACGGTCGAACCGCTCGTCGATCGCGCGCACGAGGGTCGGAAAGGCACTCCCCAGCCGTGCCAGATACAGGCGGGCGAATCGACCGTCGATGAACGCCGCGGCGTTGCGGCGGACGTGCGCGGACGCGCAGAGGACCGCGTACGAAGCCTGGCCCCATGTGGTGTACCCGCCGACTTCGCGGCATGCCTCCGCGTCGCGCGCACTGGAAACAACGGCGTTCTCCGACCCGTTGGCGGGGTTGACCACCGCCCGCGCCTCGATGTGGAGCATGTTCAGCCGCGAGGGAATCTCGTTGACCAGGAATTCCCCCTCGGCGAGGTTCGACATCGGCGGACCGGGCAGGTCGTAGAAGGACGTGGAGAACCCGAAGGGCTCGAGCCCACCATCGGGCTCGATCTCCACCTCGACGATCATGCCGAGCGAGTAGAAGAGCCCGTCGACCATGTTCGACTGTATGACGTCCAGCGGATCGTCTTCGCCCTCCGGCTGCAGCGGCTCGTCGGTGGCCGGATCGAAGCAGCGGGCGTACAGTTCGCGGCCCATGGCCAGGCGCGCCAACGGTTTGCCGCGGGCATCCAGGGCTCGGTCGACGGCGACGCGGAACGTGTCGACGTTGTCGGGATCGGCCGACCCCTCCCAGGCGGCGCGAACCTTCTCGAGCGAGACGCCGTAGCGGACGGCGTCTCGCAACGCCTCCGCCAGCCCGGCCGGGGCGTCGCCGGACTCCCCACCGGTCCAGCCCTTCCACACGGCGTCGACGACCGCGGCCGTCACCAGCTGACAGCGCCCGTCGCACACGGCCATCGCGCCGAGCTGGGCGGCGCTCTCGGCGGTGAGCCGGCCGTCCTCGTCGTGCCGCGTCAGGCCCGACGCCTCGCGGCCGGTGATGAAGGACGCGTCGCCGGAAGGAAGATCTTCGAGGGGACCCGAGACCAGCTCGACCGTCACTTCGGCCGGGATCTCCAGGCTGTCCAGCAAGGTTTCGGCGTAGCCCTCGATCGCTGCCCGAACGCCGTCCGGATCGACCGGCAAGGTCTCGCCCATGTGCAGGGCGACGGGCAGCTTCACCTTGGCGCTCATCCCTCGCCTCCGGTCCCGAGCTGCCGATCGGTCGCGGCAGGGGCTTTGTCCTCGCCGTCCATTCGGACGGTGTCGACAACGGCCGCCTCCGCGTCCGCCAGCTCGCTTGCCGCCAGCACCGGCAGGGTCGGGAACTCCAACTCCAGCAGCCGCCGCACGAACGGCCGCAAGACCGGGCGGTGGACGATCAGCGCCTCCGGGCGCTCGCCGGTCACCGTGTTGCGCACCGCGGTGAGGGTCGCCTGGCAGTCCTCCGGCAGCATCGCCAGCAGAGGATGTCCGTCGGCGGTGTTGATCGAACGCTCGAATACGTCGAGAAACGCGTCGCTCACGGCGAAGAAGGAATGTCCCTCGGCACCGGGAAGGTGCTCGCGCACCTCCGGCAAGGCGCGCAGTCGCTCGACGATCTCGTGCGCCGGCACGGCGCTCTGGCGGAGCTCGGCGTAGCGCTCGCAGATCGGGCCGATCGGGCGGATTCCCACGCCCTCCGCGAGCATCGCCCGGAAGACGCGCTCCAAGCGACTCAGCTCGTCCGTGTCGCCGACCCACTTCTCGCGCCATTCCGACGCCTCCTGCCACAGCAGGGAGTCCAGCGCCTCGATTCCGAGAAAGGCACCGAGGTTCCGCTCGAGGAGCCCCTCGAGCGTGCCGAGCATGTGCTCGAGGGCGTGGCGCTCGTAGGCGTCCGGATCATCTTCGAGCGGAACATCGCGGATCGAGCCCAGCAAGAGCGGTACTTCCATCAGCAGGATGACGAACTCACCCGGGTCGGACGCTCCCTCGCGGACGCGGATCCGGATCCCGGGGACCTTCACGCCGAAGCCTTCCCGCACCCTCTCCCGCATCTGTTCGATGAGCTCCTGCGCGAGCGGAGCGAGATCTGCGCCTTCGCCCTCCACCATCGGCACGATCGTGTTTCCCACCTCCAGGGCGATGGGGGTCACCACGGGCAACCTGCTGATCGCCTCGCCGTACACCGCGGCGCTCTCGCGCATGGTCTGTAGGTGGAGCTGGCGGGTGCGGTACTCGTCCGGGTCGTTGGCCATCGCCGCCGCCCGATCGAGGCACTCGATCGCGCGGTCGAGACGGTCGACGACCGGCACGTCCTCGGCAAGCTCCCAGGCGGACGAAAGGTTGGCGTGATACACCGGATCGTGGAAGTCGAGCTCGATGGCCTCCTCGTACAGCGGGATCGAGCCGCTGTAGTCGCCCGCCGAGTACAGGGCGTTCGCCTCGCGGTTCTTGCGCAGAGCGGCGGACACGCGCAATGCGGCGATGCGCTCGCCGTGCCGCTCGGAATACGTGTCGCCGAGCACCCCGGCGATCGCATCGTAGACCGCGTCGGCGCCCTCGAGATCGCCGAACTCGCTTTCGGTCTCGTCGGCGATGCGTTCGGCATACGACCGCAGCATCTCGTTGTCGGGATCCGCCATCAGCGCGGTGACGATCTCCTCTACCGCCGCCTCGCGGTCCCCCTGTCGAAACGCCGCGTAGGCCGCCCGCGCGATGATCGCCCCGCCCCACTCCGGCCGGGCCTGCAGCGACCTGCGGAAGCTCGCCTCGGCGGCCGCCCAGTTCGCTTCCTGCTCTTCCAGCAGGGCGAGTCCCCAGTGCCCGTCCAGCGACTCGGGCGCCACCTCGATGGCTCGCTCGAACGCTTCGCGCGCCTCGTCGATCGCGCCGCTGCCAAGCAGCAGGTGGCCGAGCGCCGCGTGCCCGTCCGGACGAAGCGGGTCGTTGGCGATGGCGCGATCGAACCACTCCCGGGCGACCTCTGTTTCGTCGCGACTCTGGTACGCCCAGCCGGCGGACAGATACGTGGTGTGCTCTCCGAGCGGATCGACCGACACCGAGCGCGCCACCAGCTCGGAGATCTCGGCGGCCTTCTCTTCCGGGACGTCCGGACGGCCGAGGAAGCGGCACATGCGGGTGTAGCCCGTGGAGCTGCCCGGACGGTGTCGAATCGCCTCCCGATACCAGGACTCGGCCGACTCGGGGGTATCGCCCTTGTCCGCCAGGTCGCCCATCGAGGCGAGCGCACCGGCGCTGCCCGGCTTCAAGGCCATGGCGCGATCGAGCTGGACTCTCGCCTCGTCGAGCTTCGACTGATGAATGTAAAGATCGCCGCGGACCTCGTAGACGATCGATTCCTCCGGAGCCAGCTCCTCGGCCCGGCTCAGGAGCTCCAGGGCCTTGTCGGGCGATTCGAAGAAGTAGATCTGCACCGCCGCGCACAGCGCGTTGATCCGGCCGCGGTCCCGGGGCGGCACCTCGTCGGCCTCGGCGAGGTACTCGAAGATCGGGTATCCCTCGGCCCAGCGCTCCTTGACCAGGTACTCGACCCGTTCACGAAACATGTCCAGTGGCCCTTCGGCCGCGCCCTCGCCCAGGTCCACGGTCGCCAGCGCGGCGCACACCTCCAGCTTCCAGGCGGAGACGCAACGGGCGAACGAGCGAACGAACTCTTCCCAGCGGGCACGGGGCGTGGCGAACGCCGAATCCTGCAGCCGCTGTCTTTCGGCGTGGGTGTAGTCGCGCAGGAGACGAGCACGAAGCGTCCGAAAGGCATCGAGCTCCGGGCGCGCCCACGCCGCGCCGACCAGGTCGGCGAGCATCTCGCCGGTATCGAGAAAGTGCTCCGCCTCGTCGATCTTCTGCTGCAGCCCGACGAGATCCGCTGTGACCTTCGTCATGTCCGCGGTCGCCAGCGCTGCATCCCGATAGGCGTCGGCGATCGCCGCACGGCGCTGCAAGGCCACTACGTCGGGCGGATCAGCCATCGGCCGGATCCCTCCGGTCCTGCCCGCGGACGACGTAGAGCCGGTCGCCCGCCGCGCCGGCCGGCTGGGCCGCCCTGTCGTCCGCCGGCGCGTGCGGAGCTCGAGCCGCCGCGGGCGTCACGCCGCGCTCTCCGCGATCGGGATCGGCCTGCCCCGCCGCCGCGGCGGTGACACGCAGGCGCAGGCACTCGTCGCAGTGCTCCTCGGCAGACGGGATGACTTCGTCGCCGCACGACGGGCAGAAGCGGTACTTGCTCCGACAACTGTCGTTGGAGCAGTAGTAGACACTACGTCCGGGGATCACCGAGCTGCGGTTGCCGCAATAGGGACAGCTGACGTGCACGGCGCGCGGCGCCTGATCCCGGGCGGAAGCGCCGCTTGCTTCGGCGCCCTGCGCGCCTTCCTCGCTCGGCCGGATCAGGCGATGATCGGTCTGGTAGTCGCGGCTCTGGAGGAAGAGAACGGGGGTACCGAAGCGGCGGTCGCTGAACCGACGCGCATCGTCGGACAGGCGCACCAGCGCCTCGCGGCCGGCCTGCACCGCCGAATCGATCGGCCAGCCCTCGTCCAAACGGCGATAGAAGGTCTCGGCGAAGCAAGTGGCCGAATCGTTGTCGATCTCGTAGCGCATCGCAACAACCGCGGGCACCGCCGCACGCACCAGCTTGTTCGCCACGCCGCTGAACTCGTTGCCCGCGGCTCCCTCGCACGACTGCAGCACGACCAGGCGGAGACGCCGCCGCTCGCCGAGGATGTCGACCAGGTCGTCATCGGGCAGCCAGTCCTCTCGCTCCGACATCGGCTTGCACAGCGCCAGCGAACCGCCGCGAACGGGATCGAACTGACCGTGGCCGAAGAAGTGCAGGATCTGTGGACGCCAGTCGCGATCCCGGAACGCCTCCTCGAAGGACTTGCGGGTGGGCTGCTCCAACAAACGGACGTCGAGCCGATGCGCCTCGGACATCTTCCGGATCTTGTCGACGATCGGAGCGGCAATGACCGGAGCGCGGGCGTTGGAGGGGTTCGAAACCACCGCCAGGAGCCGCAGCTGATCGGGGGCGTCGGGCTCCTTCAGCTCCTTCTTGAGCTCGACGTGACGCGAAAGGACCATCGGCGAGACGGCCGCGGCAAACACGTTGAGGTCGGTCAGGTGCAGGTACTCCCACGGAAGCTCGGAGAAATCCTCGCCCCCCTTGAACTCCAGGACGAGCCGCAGCACGCAGTCCTCGTCCGCGGTTACGGCCTCGTAGGTCTTGAGGAACTGGTCGCGGATCTCGCCCTGGAACAGCAGGTCGTAGAGGAAGTCTCCCAGCAGGGTGATCTCTTCTCGGCCCGCCCCCTCGCGGTGGACGAGGTTGCTGAGGACCTCGATCGCATCCTTGCGCAGACCCTCGTTGACCAACTCGATCCGGTCCGTGGGCGGTCCGTGTCGAACACCCGGGATATTCAGCTCGCCGTTGTACATGGCGAAGGCCGAGCCCTGGGAGAGTCGGATTCGGAACTCGCAGAACCGCTTCGGTGTTCTCATGTCCCGCCCACACACAGGAACCCGCGATGCACCCCGGTGCTACCCGTACGGACGTACCGGAGGAGTCCCCGACCGCGGATCCTTGAGAAGTCAGACGGGCGAAAGGATACTGAATTGGTTCCTCTACCTCCAGAGTGCGCCGAATCGCCGGCAGGTCCGCGACTCGAGCGGCACACGGGCACGCGGGCGTCGTGATCAACCATCCGAGGCCGGGATCGACGACGGCGACGACCGAATGGGCGGACCTGAAGACGTGATCGACGAAGCCAACGAGCGGATGGGCGAAGCCGAGGACGATCTCGACGACGTCGTCTTCAACGGCCTCGACGCGGCCACCGGCACGTACCTCGTGCCCGACCTGCCCGTCGACCAGGCGGCGCGAATGGCCCTCGGAGGGCAACCCGACGCGGCCTACCTGGAAGAACTGCGCGACCGCCACGGCGACCCGGGCAAGGCGGTGCTCGGCGAGACCCCCTACGACCGCAAGAAGCTGAGCGAGTCCGGTTGGGGCGTCCTGTTCGCCGTCGATGACGCCGAGCGCAACGAGAAGATCCGCGAGCAGCTCGCGCCGCTGTTCGAGCTGCGCCAGGAGCAAATCGGCGCGGCCCGCGCCAAAACCCTCTATCGCATTCTCGACGGCAAGGAAGGCTACCGGCGGGGAGATTCCAAGCCCAAGTGGTTGCAACGAATGGGCGCCGGCGGCGGCGGCCCCTGCAAACCCGAGATCCTCCCCTACTACATCCTGCTGGCGGCGTCGCCCGCGGCGATTCCCTACTCGTTCGAGTACCAGCTGGCGGTGCAGTACGGTGTCGGCCGCCTGTACTTCGACGACATCGAGGACTACGGCCGCTACGCCCGCGCCGTTGTGACCGCGGAGGATCGAAAGGTGCGGCGCCAGCGCACCGCGGTCTTCTTCGGCGTCGGCAACCCGGGCGACCGCGCCACCTCGCTGAGCACACGCAAGCTGATCGCCCCGCTGGCCGAGACGATGGCGCGCGAGTGCAAGGACTGGGACGTGCGCACCGTCGGGCCTGATGACGCCACCCGCGACAAGCTCGAGGGCCTGCTGTGCAGCGACGACAAGCCGGCTTTCCTGTTCACCGCCAGCCACGGCCTGGGGCTGTCGTACGAGCAGACGGTCGCCGGCTCCCATCAAGGGGCGCTGGTGTGCCGCGACTGGCCGGGCCCCATCGCCGGCGCCGGCCGGCCGATCGATCGTGCCCACTACTTCGCCGGAGACGACGTCGATGCCCTCGGCGATCGCTCCCGTATCGCGGGATTGATCTCCTTTCATTTCGCCTGTTTCGGCGCCGGCACACCGCGACGCGACAGCTTCAGCGCCAAGGCCGGCAACGCCGCCCTGATCGCACAGCGACCGTTCGTCGCACACCTGCCGCAACGCCTCCTGGCATCGCCCCACGGTGGCGCCCTGGCGTGCATCGGCCATGTCGACCGGGCCATCCCGGCCTCCTTTCGCTGGCGCGGCGGCGGCGTGCAGCTCGGCGTCTTCGAGCAGGCCGTCAACCACCTCGCCGCCGGATACCCGGTGGGATCGGCGATCGACGAGTTCCCGGAACGCTACGCCGAGCTGACGGTAGACATCGACGCCGAGAAGCTGGCCATCGAGAACGCCGAGTGCGACCCGGACGATCGCCACCTCGCCGGTCTCTGGTCGGCACAAATGGACGCCCGCAGCTACGTCATCGTCGGCGATCCGGCGGTTCGGGTGGCGGTGGACTGAGCCACCCAGCACGATCGCCCGGTCGAGCCGGAGGTTCGACCAACTTCATTCCGGCTGCGGCTCCTCGGCCATGAGCCGCAGGAGATACGCGTGACCTTGCAGCGGTCCTGGGTATCCTCCCGCCAGCGCGCCCGGGCGCGCTTCCGGTCGCGCACCAGGTTGGTGGCGATCTGAAAGACCCAGGTCTTTGGGCTGCTGCGACCCTCGAAGCCACCCAGGCCCCGACGCGCCTTCAGATACGCCTCCTGGGCGCAGTCCTCGGCATCCTCTCGGTTGGTCGTCATGCGGAACAGAAACGACACGAGGCTCGGCCGGAGCTCGGCGAAGTGCTCGTCGAATTGTTCGACCGTCATGCTCATCCCGTTCACGACACCACGCGACGGAGTGACTCGCCGCGGCGATGCCTCTCGCCGCTACGAAGCCCGTCGGTGCGGCGACCCCTCTCGTTGCGACGGAGCCTCTCGCCGCAGCGATACCTCTCGCTCGCGCCTCAACGCCAGGCGAACGTCGCCCCGAACATCAGCAGGTTCGGGTTCTCGGTGAAGCCCGTCCTGCTGCCTGCCTGCTCGATCTCGACACCTGTCGAGATCGTCGCGCGGACGAACGGCGACACGACCCAGCTCCGCCCGATGCCGATGTCATACCCCACGCCGGTGTTGATCGCCACACCCGACCCACGGTTGCCGATGTCCCTTTCGTCGAGGACGAGGGCTCCGAGGCCGCCTTCGATCCAGACGGCGTGGCTCGCGGACGGATAGAACGTTGCCATTCCGGCGAGCACCCACACGGTGGCGGTCGCCCCATCACTCTCCTTCGCCCACACCGTGGCATCGATGCCGACGGACAGCCGCGGCATGACCGCGAAGCCGGCCCGCCCGTTGAACGCCGCACCCGTCTCGCGATCGACCGACCGCTCCCCCGCGTCGCCGCCGAAGCCGACCGATGCGATCGCGAAGCCACCGCCGCCCCACAACCCGTGGCGCGGCTCGTCCTGGGCTGCCGTGTCCAAGCCGGGCTGCAGCGACATGACGACCGCCAGCAAGAGGCCCACCATCAGAAATCGAGCAGCGCCTTGACGCGCTCGAGCAGCTCTTGCCCCTGCTGCAAGCCGCGCAGGTCGCGGCGGACAACTCTCGTAAACATGCTTGAACTCCCCCGTTTCTCGGCGGGTGGGAGGCCCGACCGACCCAGTTTGGCGGCTCGCGGTGGCTTCTTCTGGTTGGGACGTTTGAGCGACGCGAAACGGACGAAACGGAGAATACGAATCCGACCGAGCCCCTCCCTCGATGGTTAGAGGCGTGTGAACGCCGGCTCGTCGGCAAGTCGGCAGTACGGCGATAGGCCGGCAGTGCGGTCGACAGGTCGCAGCGCCGTCGATGGGTCGGCAGCGCCGTCCACACGGGGGCAGCGTATTCACACCCATGCCAATTCCGCGGGCGCCGGGGCGGCACGATTCCCCCAGACCCCTCAACCCCGCCGCAGCGTCATCACCGGATCGACTTTGGTGGCGCGGCGGGCCGGGACCCACGTAGCCGCCAGGCCGATCGCCAGGAGCATCACCGCCGTGGCGACGAAAGTCAGCGGGTCGGACGGGCTGATGCCGTGGAGGAATCCGGCCATCAGGCGGGTGACGCAGAACGCTACCAGCAACCCCGCCCCGATTCCGGCAACGACGGCCGCGCCGCCATCCCACAGCATCATGCGGAGCACGTCACGCGGCGCCGCGCCGAGGGCCAGGCGAACGCCCATCTCGGGGGTTCGCTGCACGACCGTGTAGGCGACAACGCCGAAGATTCCGACCGCCGCGAGGAGCACGGCGACGAGCCCGAAGGCACCGAAGAGAGCGGCGCGAAATCGCGTGTTCGACAGCGAATCGAGCATCCCCGTGGCGGCGGCCTCCAGTGCGTCTGTCGGGATCTGCGGATCGAGGCGGTGGATGAGCGAGCGCACTTCCTGAATTGGAGGCGCGACACCCGCGTGGGTGCGCAACACCAGTTGCGCGACGCGCGGATCGAACTCGTACGGGGCGTAGATATGCAGCATGTCCTCAGGCGCCTCCAACCCCTGCTGGCGCACATCGGCCGCGATGCCGACGACGTGGCGCCAGCGATCGTCACGGCTCAGAGACATTCGGAATCGCGCCCCGAGGGCATCGCCGTCGGGCCAGAAGCGCCGGGCCAGGGCCTGGTTGATGACAACCGGTACCGCGTCTGACGTCGCGACGTTCCGGATGTCGTCCTCCTCGAGGTCACGACCGGCAATCAAGGGGACACCCATGAACTCGAGAAAGCCGCACTCCACCATGCTCAGTGTCGCCAACGCCTGGACGGGCTCGGACCGGCCTTCGATGGTCATCGCACCGCCGGTGGCGATGTCGCTCGGCGGGACGGCGCCGGCGCCGAGCATCACCGCTTCGATCCCCGGGATCAGCGCCGTCTGCGCGCGGAGCGTATCGAAGAAGGCCTCCTTGCCGGCGTTGTCCGTGTACCGCGCTTCCGGCAGGGCGACGTAAACAGACATGATCCGATCGCTGTCGAAGCCCTGATCGGCGAAGCGCAGATCTACGAAGCTGCGAAGCGTCAACCCGGCGGCCACCAGCAGCACGAGCGACAGCGCCGTTTCGAGCGCCACCACTGCGCCGCGCATCCGGCGGCGCCCGCCACCGGCACGCGGGTCGGACGACTGCAATGCGGCACGCTGGCCGGTTCCCGCCGCCTGCAGTGCGGGCAGGAGCCCGAATCCGAGCCCGGCGATGGCTGCGATCAACGTCGCATATCCGAGGACGGTACCGTCGAGGCGTACCCGCTCGAGGGCGTCGCCGAGCTGGCCGCCCGGCGCCATCCAGAGCATGGTGCGCATGCAGCCATAGGCCACGAAAACGCCCAGGGCCGCGCCGATTCCCGAGAGCATGAGGCTCTCCGCCAAAAGGAAGCGCACGAGGCGCGCCCGACCGGCGCCGAGCGCGGCACGCACCGCGAGCTCGCCGCGGCGGGTGCGCGCCGCCGCGAGCAACAGGTTGGCGACGTTCACACACGCGATGGTGAGCACCAGGAATACGGCACCCATGAGCGCCAGGAGCCCGCCGCGGAACTCGTCGAGCTCCCAGAAGATGTTGCCGCGCTGCGTCAGTGTGCCGACGTAGGGTCCCAGGCGATCGTGCTCGCCTACCGACACTGCTTCGAGCCGCGAGCGCGCCTCTTCGAACGACACGCCATCGCGCAACCAAACGTAGCCCCTGACCAACAGGTCGTTCTCCTCGTCCACCCGCAGAGACTTGAAGAAAGCGTCCGGAACGCCCCGTGCATCCGGCACGACCCCGATCACCTCGTGGGTCACGCCGTCGAGCTGTACGGTAGCGCCGACGACGCCGGGGTCACCGCCATACAGCCGGCGCCAGAGGTTCTCCGGCATCGCGGTAACGACGGGAGCGTCCGACCGAGTGTCGTCGGCGCTCGGGAATCGACCGATTACCGGGTCGATACCGAGCTTACCGAGGTACCCGGCGGTCACCTTGCGCACCGTCACCCGGCGCGCACCCGCTTCGTGAGACAGGACAACGGGCCGGGACTCGTACGCCTCGAGGCGCTCGAACGCCTCGGTCTCGGCGAACCAACGCCGCAGGTCGGCCAGCGTCGCGCCCACGGAGAGGTCCGCCTCCGTAGCGTGAGCATCTACGGTGGCCATGCGATCGGCATCCGGCCATGGCGACGTCTGCAGCAGTGTCGCGTCCATAACGCTGAAAATCGCCGTGTTGGCACCGATGCCCAGCGCCAGGGTGGCGGCGATCGTCGCCGTCCAAGCGGGGCGCCGACGCAGCGAGCGGGCAGCGAAGCGCAGGTCGGCCGCGACGCCGGAAAGGAAGATCGCGGCGCGCCGGGACCATCGTCCGCGGGGGCTCCGACCACGAGGCTCTCGGCCGCTCCCGCCCCGAGGCTCCTGGCCGTTCCCACCGCGAGGCTCTCGGCCGATCCCACCGCGAGGCTCCCGGCCGATCCCACCGCGAGGCTTCCGGCCGCGGCCGCCGCCAACACGATGAAGGTTGGACTCCGGAGCTCGGCGGAGGCGTTCTGTGAGGCCCTGCCGGGGCACCACCGCCAGGGCGTGGACCAGGCGGCGTACAACGGAGAAGATGCCGCCTTCGACACGGCTGTCGTGACACGCATCGGCGAACAACCACGCAGCTTCGGCCCCGTCGCGCCGGCGGAACTCGCGCGGATAGGACAGCAGCAAGAATCGGTAGTAGGACCGTGCGAAACGGCCATCAAGGCGGGGCCGCCGGCGAACCGCGATGTCGGACGTGCCGCTCACGTTCACCGCGCCTTCTCGGTGTCGGCGACCAGATCGCGGGCGCGGGCCGCATCGGTCAGCCGCGCCAGCCGGGTTGATTCGGCCTCGAGCACGCCGCGGCCGAACGACGTGAGCCGGTAATAGCGCCGCTGTCGCGCATCCTCGGCAGGCGGCGGATTCTCCAGCTCGGCGGCGAGGCCGTCGCGCTCGAGTTTGCGCAGCGAGCGGTACAGGTTGGCCGGATCGAGCAGCACGCCACCGGAGTGCTCCTCGACCAGCTTGAGGATGCCGTGGCCGTGCATCCCGCCGTCGGCGAGGGCGAGCAGGATCAGATAATCACGGGGTTGCAGCGGCAGCAGGTCATCGGGGGTCAGCTCGGCGTCTGCGGTCGCCGCTGCCGGAGGCACGGTGTTTCTCGGACTCATGGTGGCTTTCCTCGTCCGCCTGGAGTTCTTCCTCGTGGGTTGGCGTTCCTCGTGGGTTGGCGTTCCTCGTGGGTCGACGATCTTTGTGGGTCGACCGCATCACGATACTAGTCGATTGACAGTATTGTCAACTGACTAGTGTTGGGGGGGGCCGCGGCGGCCCGAGAGAGGCGGCGACCCGAGGGGGGGGCGGCAGCCCGAAGGGAAGCAGCTGGCCCGAGAGAGGCAGCTGGCCCGAGGGACCGCGGCAGCCCCAGGGAGTGGCCGCCCGAAGGGAGGCGGCTGGCCCGAGGGCGTGGCGGCCCGAAGGGAAGCGGCGGCGACGAGGCTGTCAATACACGCCCCAAGCACAGCGGGACCTGAAGCGTGGGCCCTGACCCGCTTCCTCCGCTCGCTAGCACTGCTCGGCGTCGAGCCGCTCGACCCTGGACCCGCTGACGTTGGCCGCCGCCACGGCCGTGATCGCGATCGTCGCGCTTGCGGCCTGCGTCATACCGGAAAGGTGTGCCCGGTCCGCAGGCACGGCACGGGCATGTGGACCCTGCCCGGCGCGACACCGGGCATCCGAGGCATCTGGACCCTCAGGTGCCCGGGCCCGGGCGGAAAGGCAGCCGGGACCCGGGCACGGAGACGCCGAAGGTCAGGGTGTTCCGCCGGGCAGGTCGCAGATGTCCGGAGGACACGGCGGCGGCGCGTCGCACGCACCGATCGTGTCGCCGTGCAGCAGCATGTGCATCGGCAGAGCCCGAATATCGATGGTGATCGTGATGCTGGGCGGATCCTGATTGCCCTTGTGGCAAATCGTCACCGGAATGTGCCCACGCTGCGCCGCATTCGCGACTTGGACGGTACTGGACACCGGCGCCGCAATCAGAAACGCCGCCACCACGACGACGAAAGCTAGCTTGCGCTTCGAAAATGCCATGAGATGCCCTCCGCTGGTTGGCCCCCGCCACGTCATGTCGGGCTTCCCGACGACCGAACGCTAGCACTCCATTGGTAGTGCTTCCACGGACCCGGGTACGTATTTTCCGCTAGCCCCCGTCCCACGGCATTGCCCTCCCCCATCCCCACCGCCACGGCATCTCGAAGTGATCCCGCCGTTACGCCCCGATCTTCCACCACCCCCGCCACTTGCCCTGGGCGACGTTCTGATCCCAGGCCGCGGTATAGATGTTGCCGTCGGTGCTGACGATGAACACGTCGAGCTTGTTCGGGTGACGCGAGACGGCGGCGACGGCCGAGCCCGGGTTGATCGCGCCGCCGAGGATGTTCCACCAGCCCCGCCACTTGCCCGACGAGACGTTCTGGTCCCAGGCGGCGGTGTAGGTCTTGCCGTTGGCGCCGGCGACGAAGACGTCGAGCTTGTCGGGGTGGCGTGAGACGGCGCCGACGGGTGCGCCGGGGATCGCCTTGCGGTTGCCGATCTTCCACCAGCCGCGCCACTTTCCCTGCGCCACGTTCTGATCCCACGCCGCGGTGTAGACGCGGCCGTCGTTGCTCACCAGAAAGATGTCGAGCTTGTGCGGCGCCCGCGACACGGCGCTGATCGTGCCGCCTGCCGGGATACGCCCCGTCTGGATGTTCCACCAGCCGCGCCACTTGCCGTCGGCGACGTTCTGGTCCCAGGCGGCCGTGTACGTCTTGCCGTTTTGCCCGGCGACGAAGATGTCGAGCTTGTTCGCGTCGCGGGCAACGGCGGCGACGGGCGAGCCGGGCTTGGCTTTCAGGTTGCCGATGCGCCACCAGCCGCGCCACTTGCCCTTGGCCACGTTGTTGTCCCAAGCGGCCGTGTAGACGCCGCCGTCGTTGCTGACCAGGAAGATGTCGAGCTTCTGCGGCGCGCGGGCGACTCCGGTCACCGTGCCGCCGGGCGGGATCCAGCCGGTCTGGACGTTCCACCAGCCGCGCCATTGCTCGTTCGATCGGGTGCGATCCCAGGCGCCGGTGTAGGTCTTGCCGTTGGCGCCGGCGATGAAGATGTCGAGCTTGTCCTTGTGCCGGGACACCAGCCCGACGGGTGTGTTGTTCGCCGCGACGTCCTTGAGCGCGGCGCGCCATCGGTCCCAGTTGCGGACGTAGGTCTTCGGCGCCCAGTGGGCGATCCAGGCGCGGCCGGAAACGTCGGTGGCGACCACGTCGAGGCGGTTACCGGCGCGGGCCACGGCGCTGGTGTGCAACAACGACTTCGATCCGAACGTCGGCGTCGGCGGGATGCGCACGACCTGGTCCTTCGCGGGCATGCCGCGCGAAACACTCTTCCAGTTGCTGCCGCTGCGCACCTCGTAGTCGCTGAACGCCACCGGGAAGGTGACGAAGCCCGACGACTGGTCCTTGCCGTCGGCCACCGCGACATGCGGATGGTGGGCCCCGACGCCGGTGCCGGTGTCGCCGGTGAGCGCCAGCTTCTGCCCGTAGGTGACCTTCTCCTTGACCACCACCTCGGAGCTGTTCTTGCGCAGGTGCAGGTAGGCGCAGATTTCCTCCGGCGCCTGCTCGATCTCGACGTAGTTGGAGTACTTGCCGTCGCCGGTGTCGGCGATCTGGCGCACGGTCAGCACCTCCCCCGGCGCCGAGGCGTAGAACGGGGCGCCGTCGGAGCCGTTCGGATATTCCCCGGCCTGCGGCTGATCGGCGACGATGAAGTCCCAGCAGAACGCCGCGTAACCGCGGTGCGAACCGCCCCCCTGCTCGGGGCCCTGGATGACCTCCCATGCCTCGCCGGGAGGAAACGGCAGGTCCATGACCACCTGCTCGGTGGGCAACGGCAGCTTCTTGGCGTCCTTGAAGCTGTCGCGGTCGGCCGAGGTCTTCACCCGGTGCGCCGCGTTTCGATAGGTCAGCGGGCGATCCAGTTTGGCGGGAGGCTTGCCGGACTCGAAGCGATAACCGGCGAGCAGATCGGCCTCGTTGCCGGTGAGCTGGGGCACACCGGTACGCAGAGCGTTGATCTCGGCGACGCTCAGAGCACGGGTGAAAACCGCGACGTCGTCGACGTAGCCGTAGTACTGCGCGTTGCGCTTGTTGGTCTTCTTGCCGCCGCCGCGCTTGCCGAAGCGGAGGGTCCCGGTGGGCATGCCGGGGGCGCCGGTGGACAGGACGATGTCGTTGCCGAGCTTGGTGCCATCGAGGTAGACGCGATACGTCCGGTTGGCGCCGACGGTGCAGCGCAGCGCGAGCTGATACCAGGTGCGCGGCTGCACCGAGGCCGGCAGCTCGAACGATTGGTTCCCGACGGCGAACAGCACCTTGTAGCCCTCGGGCGAGCTCATGTAGTAGCCCATGCCGAGGAAGAACGTCCCGGTGCCGTTTTCGGCCACCATCGGGCCCTCGTAGGGGTCCGGGTACTGGAGCATGAAGCGCAGCACGATCGTGTGCGAGGCGCCGAAGAACTCCGCGAACGACAGGTCCGTGTCGACGTACCCCTTCCAGCTCAGTGCGACGGCCATCTCGACTCCTCTCTAGAGGTTCGGGCCCTCCTGCGATCTTCCGCTGTTGTTTGCACGATCCTCTCGCGACTTCTGGCAATCCTCGTGTCTGTCAACTCCCGTCGAAACGACGCAGCACCGGCACGGTCGCGAGGGCGGGCTCGTCGCGCCCGTCCACTTTCAGCCTCGCTCCGGGACGCTCGAAGCGATACACCCGCCCCGAGAACGGCCCCTCGACGATGAGCGATGTAGCGCCGGTGTATTCGAACGTCACCCGGCCGCCCGGCCTACCGCTGCCCGGCTTGTCGTTGCCCGGCTTGTCGTTGTCCGGCTTGTCGTTGCCCGGCGCTGCGTTGCCCGCCGCGGCGTTGCTCGGCACCCCGTTGCCGGCGCCGACGACCGTTCGCGCGAACGGTCCTCCGAGCCTGGCGGCGTAGCTCCGCCGCCGATCACCACAGCACGACATTGCCGACCTCCCGGACCACCCATTCATGGTCATTGTGAACGGCGCGGTCCGGCGAATCCTGCTCATTGCGGACGGCGCGGTCCGGCGAATCCTGCTCATTGCGGACGGTGCGGTCGTGCGAAATGGTGTCCGGGGCCGCCTCCTCGGGGGGGCCCGCTCCCCGCCTTCCCTCGGGTCCGCGTTGCCGACCGTCCTGGGCCGCTGGCCAGGAACCGAGGCCGGGCTCGGAACCGGTCGCAGGCTTGGAACCGGTTGCGGGCTCGGACCCAGCAGGCTCGGAACCCACTCGGGAAACCGCATCGCGCACCGGCGCGGGAGCCGTAGGCTGCCCCTCTTGATAGAAGACCGGCGTCGGCTCGAAGCGCGGCTCGGCCTCCCCACTCCGGCGAGCGGAGAGCCGCTGCGCGAGCATCGCGCCGCCGGAGAGCGCCGGCCACAGAACGAACCGCTCGAGGAGGCTGTCACCCAGCGCAACCGCGAACGGTAGGGCCACCCACAGGCTGGTGCAGTGGAAGCAGTCCAGCAGACGGCCCAAGAATCCGTCGCCCAGCCGCCGGCGCAGCCGCAGCACCAGATCCCAGGGGCCGTCCTCCGCCTGCACCAGGTGGGTCAGTCGCCAGACGGCCAGGATGCCGACGGCGAGCCAGGTTCCTTGCATCTTCGTTCGTTTCGCCTCGTGGCGAGCGTTGCAGCGCCGTTGTCGAGAGCGGCCGCCCGTTCTCGGTTTCGTCCAAAATGGGCATCGCGCGCGACCCGGTACGTGGCACTAACCCGGATCGCACGCGACCCCACGCGGTGGCGGCGAGAGGGCGCGGGACCTCCGCGACCATTGAGGCCGCACGCCCTGCTCGCCGACCGACCATTCCCCCGCCCTACAAGTGGTCCATCGCTTCTCCAGTCATCCGGCACCAACCGACGCCGCGACGAGCGATTGCCGCTCGCATCGGTCGTTGGTCTTTCGCTTCTCCTCGCATCGGGCACGGGCGATCGCTTCCTCTCGAATCCCGCCATCCGAATCGATCTGTGATTCGGCGCGCATCAGACGTTGACCACCGAAATGGCCCGCGCCCGGTTCAAGTAATTCGGCGCCTGATCCACCCACCAGTCCATCGTCGACGCCGCGTCCCAGTCCTGCGGGTTGTAGGCGCGACTGTGGGCGCGGATACGGATGGTGTAGCAACCCGGCGGACGTATACCGCGCAGCAGGAAGTGGTTGGTCTGGGTGACGCTGTTGTCGGCCGGGCCGGTGTGCCAATGGCGGTAGTCCTCGACCGTCGGCGGCGGGGGCGGCGGCGGGCTGTCGATCATCTCCATCGAGCCGCCGCCGCAGCCGTAGGTATCGAGGGTGGCGTCGCGCAGGTGCTTGGCCGACGCGGTCCAGACCACCTGGACATGGATGTCCGTGCCGGTGGGCCGCTCGATGATCGGGCAGGTGTCCGGGAGCGGCGTCGGGATGACCACGGTGGAGTTGGCGTTCGTCCAGGCGCCGGTTACGCCGGCGTCGCGCCAGCGCACCTCGAGGAAGCTCGACTCGGGCTTGCTGTTGTCGACCTCGAAGGTGCGCGGGGCGCTGGTGTCGACGACGTTGATGTTCGGGCCCGCCTGCTTGCCGAGCTGCAACCGGAGCTGGTAGCCGCCGTCGCCGGGGCTCAGCCAGGTGCGCCACGGGATGATCCAGTTCGGATGCACCAGGATCGACGCGGGGTGGATGGGGTACCAGCCGTCGGCGTCGGGCACCATCGGGATGGGCGCCCCCGGGCCCTGCCGCGGCGCCGTGAAGATGACGCCGGCGATCGGCATCTGCGGGCCCCAGGGGTCACCCGGCGCCGGGCGGAAGCTGCGCATGACCCGGTAGTGGGTCGCCTGCTTGAGCCGAAAGCACCCGTGCAGGTTCAGGTTACCGGTGTAGGGGGCGTTCGCCGGATTCACCCGGGTGTCGTTCGCCGGGTACCAGCCGTTGGCCGTAGGCCGGTTCACGCGCACGCCGTAGCCGGTGGCGTCGTTGTGGTACGGCGGCTCGATGTCGAGGTAACCGGCGCTTTCGATCGAGGCGGTGTTGCCGCACGGCACGGCGACCGGCCGGCAATGCTCCACCGACAGGGCGTTGCCCGAGGCCTCGAGTGTCACGTTGAGGTTCGACGACGCGTTCCAGCGAACGTCGAAGAATCCTTCGGAGTAGATCACCTCCTCGACGCCGTCCAGATCGTAGTCCTGGGTGACGCGGAAGGTGATGTCCGGGACGTCGAGGATCGAGGTCCACACGGGAACGAAGATGTCGCGGCAGCGCAGGAACGGCCCGACGAAGCGGCGGTGGTCGAAGTGCCGCAGGAGCTTGGGATCGAGGTCGAACGACATCGCCTCGGCCAGGTCCTTCAGGTCACTTTCGGACGATTGCGCCGCGACGAGCTTTTGCGGCAGCGGCGGCGGGAACGAGCCGCTGAACGCGGGCTCGTCGAGCAGGTCGTCCAGCGCGCCGGCATTCTCGCCGGCCAGGCCGCTCTCGAGCGCCACCTCGAGCTTCTCGACCACCTCGGGGCGCACCACGTCGCGGATCCGCTCGATGTCCTCCAGGCGAAAGCGGAACGGCGGCGGGTCGGGCTGCGGCCGCGGATCGCGAATGATCGGCGGATCGGGGATCAGCTCGGGCAGATCGCGAAGGCGCGGGCGGAAGAAGTCCAGGTAGCAGATGCGCCGCTTGCGGAAGGTCAGGATCCGATCGATATCCCAGTACGGCAGGTAGACGCAGAACTCGCCGCACTCGTCGGTGCGGACGGTGGTGAGCACTTCGCGGCTGCAGAAGATCGGGTAGAGCCACACCCAGGGCGAGCCCCCCGGAAAGAAGCCCCAGAAGTTGCAGTCGGTGTCCTCGACGTGGACGGTGGCGTTCGGCACCGGATGCAGGTCGCCGGTAACCGGGTCACGCTTCACCACCCGGCCGCAGACGCGCCGGAACAGCAACAGCTCCGGGGCGACCTTCCACTTCAGAAGCTCGTGCGCCTCGGCGATCGTGCGCCCGGCGATCTTCTCTACCTCGACGCCGGAGATTTCGGCCAGGTGTCGGGCGCGGCGCTCGGTGATCTTGTGCTGATCGGGTGCGAGCTCGAGGTGGCGGGCGGCCTTTTTCTGGGCGGCGCTGCCAGCGGCTTTCCGATTACCGGCCTTGCCCTTAGCGGCCTTGGCCCTACCGGCCTTCTTGCGTACCGCCGTCTTCTTCGCTGCCTTCTTGCGTACCGCCTTCTTCGCCGCCTTCTTGGCGGCCTTCTTCTTCGCCATGGCTTGCCTCCCTTGCAAAGCGCAGCTGGCTGCGACCGGCGCTCCAGCTCGAGAGGTGCCGTCTCGACCTTGTCCCCACGCGCGGCGACGGCCCGGGCCAATGCCCGGACCTCGTTACGCAAACAAAAAAAGGACCCGCGGCGGGCTGCTGCGCAGCCGTAACCGCATGGTCCCCAATTGCTGTGACTATCGAACGATCGGGAGAAAGTGTCAAGGGAAGGAGACTACGGCCGCCGGGACCGGCGACCGGGTGGGCCATGGGGCTCGGGCCGGCAGAGGCGCGGCGCGGCGACTCGGGAACCACGAACCGAAACGGGACGACCCCTACGCGACCCGCGGGTCGGACTCGGCGTGGCCGAGAGCGCCTGGCCGGATCTGGCGCACGCGGCTTCCGTCCCAATACTCGCGATCATTCAGTTTGCGACGACCGGCCACGCGGGCCACGGGCGCTCTTCCCGGGAGCTGCTCGCGGCTGGTTCCCAGTTCCCAATAGAGCCGGTCCGGGGCCCGCCCTTCGCAGCGGATCCGTCCATCGTGCAAGGCTTTGTGGTGCACGTCGCACAGGGTCACGAGATTCTCGGGCTCGTCACCGCCTCCGCGGGCTCGAAACACGATGTGATGCAAGTGCAGCGGGCCGTAGGCCGTGCATCCCGGGGCCTTGCAGCGCCACCCGTCGCGGTCGAACAGCTCGTAGCGGGACTTCATGTCCGCGGCGTATTGGCCACCGTACTCGAGGAAGAAGTGGTCGAGAATGTGCTCGAGGCATGCCCACAGCGGCAAGTCGAGAGCCGAGCCCTCCGAGCCCGATGGGGTCGCCGGGGCCGCTCGGGTCGCCAGAGACGCCGAGGTCGCCAGGGACGCCGAGGTCGCCAGAGACGCCGAGGTCGCCAGGATCGCCGGGGTCGCCAGGGACGCCAGGGACGCCGAGGTCGCCAGGATCGCCGGGGCCGCTCGGGTCGCCGGTGTCTCAGGGCCCGCCCGGATCACCGGTTTCGCCCAACCGGCGGCGGCTACGCGCCGGACCGTGGCAATGGCCCTCTCAAGGACTTCGAACTCTCCGTCGGTCATGAACACCGAGTACCCCGTGCTGACGAACATTGGCGAGGCGTCGGGGTCCGAAGGGCCATCCGACGTGCCGGCGAACATTGGCGGAGTGGCGGCGCTCTCTTCCATCGCCCGGTGGACGTCGGCAGGGGGGCCGACGGGGAAGCCGGCCGGCCGGGCGGCCAGGCGCTCGGCGGCACGGACGGTTTCGGCCAAATGAACAAACGTGGCTTGCTGGGCGAACTCGATCCAAGCTTGATGGACGCCCTGGTCCGTGCCCGTGTGGCGTAGAACCCGAACCAGGGTGTCGGCGACGAGAGGTGATATCTCCCCCGCCTGGTGAACCCTCTGCAAAGCCGGGTAGCTCCATCCGGCGCGATCGATGCGGATGAGGCGTTCGGCGACCCGCGACGAGATCCCCAATCGCTCGCGCACGTAGTGAGCGAAGCTGGCGAACAGCATCGAGCGCCATAGGCGTCGGTTGCGAATCGTCACCAACAAGCGTCCGAGCTGCCAAGCGATACGCCGCTCGGCGGCCAGCGCCGACGTCATGTCGCGGTGCAAGTCCCACGGTGAGCGCGGCGATTCGTCGTCGCAGAGATCGCGCAGGCTCTTCCATTCTCCGCATAGCTCGAAAACGGGCCGATCCGAGGTCAGGAAGGTCCAGTTGTGCGACTCGCGCTCGAGCGCGGCCTGGACGCTCTGCGCGTACTCGGGCCTGGTGGTCGACGTTGTGATCGCTGCCGACCGCTGCGGGAAGCGCTCGGAGTCGCTCCCGGGGGGATCCTCCTCGACTTCCGCGAGCGGGGCGCCCGAGAGGAACTCGGCGGCGATCAGCTCCCACAAGGCGCCGGGCGGCATGGGCGCGCCCGCGACCCGTGCGGCCAGCTCCAGGCCGGCGTCGATCTTCCCGAGCATCTCGGCGGGGACATCGACCGACCTGCGCCGGCGCGGCTCCGGGTCGACGCCCGACTCGCTTCCGGGCGTCAACGGCCGGGGCTTGGCGACCGCCTCGTCCTCAGCGTCGATCGCGGCATCGTCATTCTGATCTGACGCACCGGCTCCATTCTGATCTGACACACCGGCTCCGGAGCCATCGACACCGCTGGCCGCACCCGTGCCCTGAGCTTCGCGGGCCCGTCGCGCGGCGGACTTCAGCTTCCGCACCGTGGCCGCAGCGGCCAGCGCGAGCCATTCGTCTTCGTCGTCAGGTGTGGCGACGGTCGTGATCACGTCGGCCTTGGTGCGGGTGATCGCTCCTTCGAGATACGCCGCCTTCACGGCAGGAAGCGCCTCGAGCTTCTTTCCCAGGCGGGCCATGTCGCGAAAGGCGCGCGGCTCCATGCCGAGCTGCTCGCGCGCATAGTCCTGCGCGGATCGGTAGCCGAGCCGGCGATATGCGCCGCGCTCCTGTATCCGATGCGCCGTGATCACGGCGAGGCGTGTCCCGATGTGCTGCGAGCCGACACAAGCTCGTGCTGCCTCGTCGAGAAGAATGGCTGCGGCGGAACGGTCCAGCCGTGCGGTCCGGCGGATCGGGTCGAGGTAGGCGGGGGGAATGGGTGCGTTGCTCTTGTCGAGGACCCACCGGTGCGCTCGTTCGCCCTCAACTTGTGCGGCCACGCATCCCCGGAGCGGAGCACCGCGATCTCGGCGATGCGGATCGTCGCCGTGCGCGGGCATACCGCGAGGGCTCGGAGGCGAGGTTTCCGCAGAATGCGATCGTGTCGGCATCATTGCTGGATCATATCACAAACAATACGAAAATGCACGAATAAAAGACGAAAAACATCCACTCTGTGAACCCGACTGCCGTCCACTTCGTTTTCGATGATCCCGGTGCCGTCGAGGGGAAGTGGGCCGTCGGCAAGCGGCCGCAGCGTTGGCAGTCAAGGGCATCGTTGGCGAGCAACGGCGCTGTCGGCAAGCAGCGACACAGTCGGCAAGCAGAGGCACGATCCGCAAGCTGCGGGACGGTCCGCAAGCTGCGGGACGGTCCGCAAGCTGCGGGACGGTCCGCAAGCTGCGGCACAGTAGGCACGCGGCGGCGCCCTTGCCCGTCACCGACACCATTGACAAGCACCCGTTAGCCCGTAGGCTCCATCATCCATGGAACGATCTCGCAACATCTTTCGAGGAATTCCAGCCGACCTTCCCGAGGAGCTGGCGGAGGATCTTCTTCGGGGCGACGGGGTGCGTATCGAGCGGATCGTGTCGCGGGGACATCGATCGCCGGAGGGCTTCTGGTATGACCAGGACCAGAACGAGTGGGTGATCTTGCTGAGCGGGTGGGCGCGACTGCGGTTCGATGGCGATGCCGATGCCGTCGAGCTCGGGCCCGGCGACTATGTGCAGATCCCGGCGCATGTCCGACATCGGGTGGAGGAAACGAGCGCCGCCGAAGACACGGTGTGGCTCGCCGTGCTCTATTGATCGGCCGGCTATTCACGAGGCGTGCTCGAGGGCCGGGTTCGGGCTAGCGGCGAAACCGCTCGCGGGTTCGGTTGTCTCGGCTCCCTCGCGGTGCACCTCCCACCGTCCGCCTTTGGTCTGGCCCTCCTTGGTTTGGCCCTCCTTGGGCTGGCTCCCCTAGATCTGGCTCTCCTTGGTTTGGCTCTCCTTGGGCTGGCTTGGTCCGGCTCTCCTTGCTCCGGCTCTGCCTGATCCGATTGTCCTGGATCCGACTGTCCTGGGATCCCGCTGTCCCGGGGGGCCGGCGGTCCCGGATCGGGCTGTCACGGGTCGAAGTCGGGCTGTCCCTGGGCCGCCTCTCCGCGGTCCGCCGCACCGAGCCAAACCGCACCCGCCCAGCGGCGGGGCACTTCTGGGTAGCGGCGGCGCAGCTCGGCCCTCGCCTCCTCTAGAGCAATCGCGCCCCTCGTGGCTCCGCCTGCCTTGTAGAACTCGATCGCGAAGAGTCGGGCGTCTTCTTCGGTAATCGGCCACAGGTTGCCGACGACGGAGCGGGCGCCGGCCTGCAGAAGAACCTCGCCGAGGCTCGGCAGATGGGAGAAGTAGCCCGCCGACCCGGGTTCGGCGGAGCGCGTCGCGGTGTCGCACGCAAGAAGGACGACGGTCGCACCCGTGAGCTCGAGGGTCTCCAGTTCCGCCAGCGTGAGTGTCCCGTCCGCCTGTCGATCGGGGTGAAGCTGGAGCATCCCGCGCTCGCCGTAGTTCCCCGCGTCGAGCGCGTGCCCGCCGAAATGAACGACGGCCGCTCGCGGCGTGTGCTGGTTCCACGCAGACTCGGTGGCCCGCCCGCCGGCGAACACCTCGCCTCCGCTTTGTAGGATCGCTGCCATCTCTTCGCGGGCAGCCCGCCCGGGCCTCGGAGCGAAGCCGACGAGCGGACCTGTGCGTGCGGGAGTCGCGAGCACTCGCCCAAGTTGCATGACGGACGGCACCTGGACCACGATCACCCCTGGCCCGTCGGCGTGCGGGGGACGGCTTGGCTGCGGCCCACCTCCGACTGCGGAGGAGACCAGGGTAGCGAACGGCAGGAGATGCAAGACATCGTCAGGCACGACGTAGACGGTCGTCCGCTTGCCAGTGGCCTGGGGGTCCTGGTCGAAGAGGGCGGAATTGAACACCGGCGCGATCAGGGTGGCAATGAGCTCCTTCTCGATGGCCTGGCGAATGCCCTCGCTGGCGTTGTACTTGGCCAGCTCGCGCCACAGCGAGACCTTGCTGCGAACGGAGGACGGTCGGACCGGGAGCCGAAAGAGGTCCTCTTCTCCGCGGCGCGCGGCGATCGCCCACACGCCGTCCCGACCGAAGGCGTAGACGACCACGGTAGCCTCCGCGGCGAACCCGAACTCACCGTCGACTACGGCGCGGAGGTCGAGCAGGCCACGGGGGTCGTGGGTGTGGGAAACGTCGCGAGGGGCGCGAAGCTCGTGGAGGTCGCGAGAGCCGCGAGAACCGTCGGGGTCCCGAAGTCCGCGAGGGTCGCGAAGCTCGTGGAGGTCCCGCGAGTCGCGAACGTGGCGAGTGTCGCGCAGGTCGCGCTGGTCGTCCCTCGATCGGCCCTGCTCCAGTAGGTCGATGGCGAGGGACGCATCTCCGGTCGACAGAGAGATGCCTATGGCGCGGCGGCTCATATCCTGCCAGACGCTGTTGAGGAGAGATCGATCTACCGCTGGCATTCCGGCCCGCTCGCGCATGGCCGCGAAGGAGGCTATCGCCGATTCGTATGCGCGGAGGGCCTCCTCATTGCGCCCCTCCTCCTCCAGCCGGATTCCCCGGGTCGCAGCGGCGAGGATCGAGCTCGGAGCCGACGCCGTCTGAGCGGTGAGAACCGAGCCCGGAGCCGACGCCGTCTGGGCGGTGAGAGCCGAGCGCGGAGCCGACGCCGTCTGAGCGATGAGAGCCGAGCCCGGAGCCGACGCCGTCTGAGCGGTGAGAACCGAGCCCGGAGCCGAGGCCGGTGCGGCGTTGATGGCAACCGGACGGGCGATCGGTTCGGTCGTCGACGACGAATGATCTCCGCGCCCGGCGAAGTACTCGGCGTTCTCCAGCCGGGCGAGGAAACTCTCCAGCAGATCGTCATCTCCAATTGCGGAGGCGGCGGCGACGCTTCGGCGGGCGAGCTGCGCCGCTTCGGGGAAGCGTCCTGTCAATTCGAGCAGCTGGAGGACCGTCGTTCCCGCGCGAAGCACGAGGAGCGGATTCTCGAGCTCGGCGCGCTGGAACGACGCGTGAAGATCCAGTGCGCGGCCCAGATCGCCCCGACGTGAGGCGAGGTGCAGCGCCGACAAAACGCAGTCTGCCCTCGCGTCCCGGGCGAACGCGGGAATACCGGAACAGGTTCCCCCGAGACTCGCCACCAGGGGCTTCGGGTCCTCGGATGCGTCGGCGGCGTTCATGAGCGAAGCGGCCACGCTCCTCGGAGAGGCCGTGATCTCGGCGCGCGCAACCGCCCGTCTCGCGAAGACCTCGGCGGCCACAGGGTTTTCCGACGCGCGTGCGAGAGTCGAGGCAAACGCGAGGGCGCGAGCCGATGACGAGGCGTCTCCGGAGGCCCAACTCTTCCGCAGCCACTCCGCGGTCGCGCTGTCCCCGAGAGTGGACGAAGCAACCGAGGCCGTGAGCGTTGCCAGCCTCCGGAGGCTCGTGGTACTGAGCTTGGACCAGCTACCCGGCGCCTGGGCCCAGTCGTACACGAGGGAGAAAGCCGGGGCCGGGCTTCCGGACGCAGCGATTGCTGATGCGTACGAGATCGCGACCTCGGGGTTGTCGGGTGCTTCCATTTGGGCGGCACGCGCGGCGTCAATACCTGCTCGGAATCCGCCCTTCTCGTAGGCGATCTCGGCAAGTAGGAGCTCGGTCGCGGCCGTGGTGTGGCGCCGAACCACTGCTCGGGCGAAATCCTCCAGCCAATCCATGCGGCCGGATTCTCGGGCAGCCCGCGCGAGCAAGACGGCTACGTCTACGCGGCCGGGATTGCCGCTGAAGTCTCGAGCCAGGCCTCCCAGTACCCTCCTCGCCTGCCCGGAAGCAAGGAGCCGTTCCACCCGTTGAGCCGACATTCCTGCGGGCAGCGGGGACCGTGACGACACCGGTCCGGGCGGCGCGTGCACGCTCGAGGACCCGCCGTCCGAACCGATGGCCGCACCCACGCCCGCGAGAAGAAGGGCCATGGTCGCAAGGCGACGAATCGCGCCCCGCGACACCACGTCTCTCGGCCCGCTCATGGCACCCGGTCCCGCACTTCGACAGGCCCCGATGAGGCCAGTACTCCCGTATCGTCGAGCGCATCCACCTGCCAAATCGCCAGGCGGAGAAGCTCCGCCTCCGAAAAGGTGTAGGCGTACTCCGCGGCCCCGGTCACCTCGACGAGTTGAAGCGAGACCTGATCGCCGCCGGAGTCCCACATGCGAACGCGGAACATCGTCGTGCCTGGAATGCTGCGCCAACCCAAAGTCGTCGGCCCGTCTTCGCCCCCGCGCTCGAAGTCGACCGCAAGCGTTGCAGCCGGCCCGCGCCAAACCTCTCCGTCGTCAGACTCGCCACCCGGGAAAGGCCACGCCCACAGTACGGACAGAACAAGGGCGCCACCCAGGACCGCTGCCACCGATCGGAGGCCCCGGTGCCACCGCACCCGCGTGCTCGGGTCTGCGCGCGTGACGATGTCGGGCGCGCCGTGTGGCTCCCTGACCTCCCACTCGTCGTCTGACGACGGGTCGTCCAGGCTCATCAGGTGGTTCCAGAGCAGCGCGCAATCGGAGCAGATCGCCAGGTGCTCCGCCATTGCCAACCGCGCTTCAGCATCGACGGCTCCGTCGGCGAGAGCGGCCCACGCGGGGCCGTCTGGGCACTCTTCTACCGTCGCCGCGGAAGCCGCTCGAGCTCCTGCGATCGTGACGGCCCGGACCAGCCCGCTCATCTCCCGACAGCGGGAGCACGTCCGCAGGTGTTCCTCCGGCGGACTGCGGCCCGCCTCGGCAGCCGAGAGCATCTCCTCCCAGGACTCGCAATGACCGTGGTCGGGCGGTCGGTAGTCGCTCATCGCGAACCTCGCACCGGCGACGCGTCGGACGTCAGAAAGTCACGAAGCTCGAGACCCTGACGGCGGAGACCTTCTGCGAGGCGCTCCAACGCGCGACCTTGGATCTCGTACACTCGCTTGTGGTTTCGGATTCCAATCGCGGCGGCCACTTCGCGTGCGGGCATGCCGCGCTCGAATCGAAGGACGATCGCCAACCTCTCCTCGTCGGGCAGCGCGGCGACAAGGTCTTGGAGCTTCCTGTTGGCGTCTTCTCGCTCGAGCCGGCGAGTACCGCCTTCCCGGCGATCGGGGAGCTCGAAGCCGATCTCCTCCCCAACCATGGTTCGCGGCCGATCGATCGAGACGGGCCCGGCCGTTCGGAGAAGCCCCGTCACGAGGCGCCACCGATGATCGCGGCTCAAGCGGCGCTCGATATCTGCGAGCCGCTGGGTCACGTCGGCCGTGGAGCATCCGATGTGGTGCTTCATGCGCAGCAAAGTGGCTATCTGCACGCGCGTGTAACCGTCCCAGAAGTAGTACTGAAAGACGAGTCGGTTGGTTCGCGACAGCTGGCGGACCGAACGGAAAAGCCGGCGGCGCCCCCGCGTCGATCGAATCCATTCCCGGGCAAGATTGAAGACAACGGCGGCAAGCCAGGTGGTGAACTTGCAGGGGCCCGTGGACCCCACGCCCCGATACTGGCGGATGCGTCGACAATCGTCGGCGCGGAGTCGTTCGCACACGTGAACGTAGATCTCCATGCGCTCGTCGGCGTCCCCGGCGAACCTCCTGATACACGAGAGGATGAACGGCGTGTAGTACTCGAGGAACTGCGGCCAGGCCTCGCTGCCGCCCGAGACGACGGCCTCCAGGGGGTCGGCAATCGGGGCGGCCGGTTCGTGCCCCTCGGCCACGATCTTCGACGCGGCCGGTAGGCTGGCGGGATATGTGCGGTCGGGGTTCAAACTGATCCGTCGAGACCCACGCGCTCGCGACCTTGCGACGTTGCGGGGACGGGAAGGCGTCGGGTCTCTTTTCTTTGCTTCGTAATGGGGGCTGCTCCTCCTATGAGATGGCCACGGCGACAGAGTTGTCAACCAATCCCCCACCCCGCTCCCTCCCAGATGCGATAATCACCTCATCCTCGCCAGGACAGCAGCAGGACGGCCAGCATGTCGCCATCAACGAATCTCGGACCCGAGAGCCCCACTCTCGCCCCCACTGCCCCGCGGTCGCCCTCGAGCGGCAACGGCAGCGAAGCCCAAACCGGCATCACCCTCGATCAACCCAAGCGCTTCTGCCCCTACGGCGGCATCGTCGGTTCCCGGGAAAGCCAGTGGAACATGCGCACCGCCCGGCTGCTGCACGGGCGGCTCAAGGCGCTGGGGGCGCTGGCGGTCGTCTCGTCGCTGATCTGGCAAGTGCGCGACGCGCTCATTACCACGGGGGTCTCGCTCACCTTCCCGCGCATCATCCTGGCGATTCTGACCGTGGCGGTGATCTACCTGTGGGTGGAGAAGAACCCACCGCTGATCAAGCTGCGGGTGTTCGAAGCGTTCGTCTTTCTCGGCTCGATCGCCTCGCTGCTGTACATCGACTGGCAGCTGGTGCTCGATGCGGCGCGCGCCGGCGACGGTGGCGTCATGCTGATGAACTGGTACCGGCTGTGCCTGCACATGGGGCTGACGATCGCGGCCTACACCGTGTTCATCCCGGCGGGCTGGAAGCGCACGCTGGTGGCGATGACCCCGGTGGCGCTGGTGCCGATGGTGTTCGGCTTCGTCATGCTGCAGGTGTACCCGGAGGTGGCGGCGGCGGCGCAGGCGGCGGCGACGACCGAGATCGTCACCGGCGGCATCCTGACGATGGTCGTCTTCCTGGCGGTAGCCGTATACGGCACCTACGTCATCGACGCGGTGCGCCACCAGGCGGCCAACGCCGGGTACGCCGGCCAGTACACGCTGGAAAAGAAGCTCGGCACCGGCGGCATGGGCGAGGTGTGGCTCGCACGGCACAGCATGCTGACCCGGCCGGCGGCCATCAAGGTGATCCGCCCCGAGGTGCTCGCCGACGACGCCCACAAGGCCGAGGAGATCCCCACCATCATGAAGCGCTTCGAGCGCGAGGCGCAGGCGACCGCCTCGCTGACCTCGCCGCACACCGTGGACCTGTACGACTTCGGCACGACCATGGACGGGTCGTTCTACTACGTCATGCAGTTTCTCAACGGGCTGGACCTCGACACGCTGATCGAGGACCACGGCCCGGTGCCGGTGGAGCGCGCCGTCCACCTGCTCACCCAGGCGGCCGAATCCCTCGCCGACGCGCACGACAACGGCCTGATCCACCGCGACGTGAAGCCGGCCAACATCTTCACCACCCGCATGGGGACGCGGCACGATTTCGTCAAAGTGCTGGACTTCGGCCTCGTCAAAGAGACGAAAAACGACATGGAGGCCACCCAGCTCACCCAGCAGGGCATGACGTCGGGCACGCCGGCCTACATGCCCCCCGAGATCGCCCTGGCCAAGAAGGACGTCGATGCCCGCGCCGACATCTACGCCCTCGGCTGCGTCGGCTACCGGCTGACGACCGGCCAGTACGTGTTCGATTCGGAATCGCCGATGGCGATGGTGGTCGATCACGTCAAGTCCGAGCCGGTCGCGCCGTCCAAGCGCACCGAGCTGCCGATCTCGCCGGAGTTCGACGAGGTGATCCTGCGGGCCCTGTCGAAGGACCCTGCCGACCGCTACCAGAGCATGCGCGAGTTCGCCGAAGCGCTGGCCGGTATCCCGGCGGCGGAGGAATGGACCGAGGAGACGGCTGCCGGGTGGTGGAAGCTGCACGAGCTGGGCACGGCTGTGCACCAGGGGCCAACGCTCGCTACCGCACATTGATAAAGGTCGGTTCAGGTCGTTTTCTTTTCGGAAATGGCCACCTGAGACCGTTGTTCAGGTGAGGTGAGCGAGAAGCACTCGGAAGACCTCCGAGCGCGTGATGCTGGCGGTCGGAAAAGGGGATCGTAATGGTCAATCGGCGCGCGTACAGGCGTACCAAGGTTCAGCGACAGGTCGAAATCGAACCGCAGGTGGCAAAGCCGCGACTGCGCTGGTTGTTCAACCCCCTCAAACACAACGTACCGGCCGCCGGAAATGTGCTGGATATCGGCATCGGCGGCATGCGGGCAGCGTTTCCGGTGAGATACGACATCGGGACGACCTGCGACGTGCGCATCCGCAACGAGACGGGCGAGGTGCAGCACACCACCGGTACGGTGCGAAGCTGCCACAAGGAGAACGGCTCCAAGGAAGTCGGCATCGCCTTCAAGGAGCCGTTGCTGACCCTGGGCGATCCCTCCGCCGCCGGCGAGTCCGTCGGTTACGAGGGCGCCGAGCCGACCGCCGTCGTGGTCGACGACGATCCGGGCGTTCTGAGCGTGCTGGAACGCTTCCTGCGCAGGCGCGGCCTGCGGGTCAAGACCGCGGCCAACGGCGAAGAGGCGCTCGACATCCTGCGCCACGAGGAGCCGGCGCTCGTGATGATCGACCTGAAGATGCCCAAGATCAGCGGCATCCAACTCCTCGAGCATATGAGGGCCGAAGGCCTGCGCGCGTCCCACGTGTGGGCCATGTCGGGCTGCGTTACCGACGACGAGGCGTTCGAAGCCCTGTCGATGGGCGCGGCCGAGTTTTTCGACAAGCCCTTCGATCTCGACCAGCTCGATACCAACCTGCAGGGACTGTCACCGATGCTGTAGAGAGAGGCCGGGGAGAGAACGAAGGCGCCGGGGGCGGCACTGTCCCGGCGCCTTTCCGCCAACACCCGCTGTGGAGAGAACGGGGAGGGACCGAAGGACGCCTGGACCGCCCTTTCCGGGCGCCCCGCTTTCTTGTCGATGCCTGACCCTGGGTGGAGGCGCCCGCTCGAATAACTCGGAGCTTCGGGCAAGCCCGCGACAACCGCCTAGGCCCCCGGAACGAAATCCGGGGCCACTCCGAACCGAACAACAGTCTCCACACCACTATCGTCGATGCTCACACCCCAAATCTGACGGCCGCGGAACACATGCGGTTGAAAGTCTACGGGCAACATCACAGTCCCCAGGTAGGCTCCGCTGGGCTCGAACACGTCGTACGTAGCTGTCTCACGCCAGGTCAGCAGCGGTCTATCGGGACGACTTGGAATAGCCTCTATGCCGTGCCGCTTCGTCGCGGCCACGTAGCGATGCACCCAAATGCGTCCATCCTGTCCAACACTGAAATCCCTAAAGAAGGGTTTTACAGCTGGTATTGGCAGGACCTCGACATCAGCTCCCCTGTCACGGTGTCGACGAACAACGACCTCCCGGAACGCATCCCACTCAGCGTACTCCTCCGGCGCCACACGAGCTGGCTCCACGCCCCTTGTCAGGCGGACCGATCCTTCTGGGTGCTCAACCTCGATCTTGTACTGGTCGTTCCTACCAACGACGAGATGGCCCAGCGGCGTCAGTGCAAAGAGAGACATCGTGGTAAAAGGCCTTAGTCCACCCTCTGGCCCCAAGAGAAAATCGGTCGGTCCGGGGTTGACCGGGTCTGGGTATTCAACAGGCAGCGGAATCGTGTCCAATAGCACTCCATCCGCCGAGTATTTCCTCAAGGCGAGTTGGCGGATGGCTCCCTGAAGAATCGCGGTCTCCAAGTAGATGTTGCCTTCTCGATCTACCCTCATCGGCGTTCGACCCGTATCTGCTGCAAAGCTGTGTTGGAATGTCCCGTCCGTGGAGAACACTGAGACTCGGCGGCGTTCTCCATCCCAAACTACCGGGCGGCCATCCGGTAGCACATTCGGTTCCGGGTAGACGTACTCCCCGGGGCCTTGACCGACTCTGCCTAGGTTGCGCAGGTGCTTTCCGCTCGCGTCGAAAACCCGGATCTGGCTCTCGCGCCCACCCGCCGCGAAGGGCTGAACCTCGCCTACGTAAATCGTCCCATCGGGAGCAACTGCTACGTGTTGGACGCGGCCAAGCAGGTACTCATGTGGGCCTGAATCCGTTCCGATTATGAGCTCGGCTACAACATTCGGCTTGATCTCGGGCGGTTGTTCAGTATGTGCCGGAGAGCTTTGGAAGCACCCGGCGAGTCCGAATACGACAAGCAGCGCTGCCGCGAGACCGCGGAGGCCTTTGTCCGTATGGCCGCGAAGACCCATGGCGTTCGATCCACCTCACGTCGACTCTAGTCCCAGTGGCTAGAAACATCCTGCTCTATGTTAGCGAAGCCCGGCGCAAATTCAAGCGCCTTAGTACCGTCGCTTTTCGTCAAGGGCGGGGCATGCCTAGCCGCAGGATGATTGTGGCCAGCATGCCCGACCGCAAGACGCAGTTCAGTCGACGAGGCTCTAAGAGTGCTTTTCCAGGCGGTTGTTCATCAGGGCATCCTCAGCAGCCTGCGAAAGACTCCGCCCTCTCGGGCAGCTTCTGAAGCACGCAGCCCGTTCCACGAGCCGAGGTTCGACGAGAGTGAGCCGATGCGCGGTGACGACGCTTGACAGCTGCTGGTCCGGGTCGGAGCGCTGAATCGAGCAACTCGATCGATCACAACCTGCCTGTTTCGCTGGTTCGTGGGCCTGAACGCAGGTTACGCCGTGTGGGAATGCGCCGGTGTTCACCAAGAACCGCGATCGGGTGCTTGGCGGCGACATCGCGGAGGTCGTCCTTTCAGGACGTGCTGGCGGAGGCGCGACGCCGAAGTCTGTAGGCGGATGAGCACTTCACGGTGGACGGCACGCTGATCAAGGGGTCGGCATCGCAGCTTCAAGGCCGAAGAATCAGGACGAGGACGACATCGATGATAGTGGCGGCGGCAACCCCGAGCGTCGGTTTCCGAAACAAACAGAGCCGTAGCAACGATATCGCGCGCTTCGACGACCGATCCGGTCACGCGCCTGTACAAGAAGAGCAAGGCGTCGGCGTCGAAGCTCTGCTACATGGGACAATTGATGATCGACAGCCGCGACGGGCTGGCGACCAACGCGAGCGCAACCATAGCGACCGGGACGGCGGAACGGGACGTCGCGGCAGGCGAAGATGGCAGGGGGAGATTGTGAAGCCCCGAGGGGGGAGGATTAGACCATGCCCAGGTCGCCTCCCCCCAAGTGGTGTGCAAACCCTAGTCCGAAGCCAGGGATTCAGCCAGGCGGCGCGAAATCGGCAGATGGGCCCAAAGCTCCCCTGTGCAGCCCACGACCTGTATTGCCGAGCGGCGTGAATTGACGGTTACTTGTCCACTATGATTCGCAAGAACATCCATGATAGCGGCTTCGTTTCCGGTACGAAGGGCGTCAATCAGGCTCTGGACGTTGAACTCCGAAGCGCTTTCGGCTGCCGCACCGTCCGGAACTGGTACCGGGGCTGGGCACTCGGGACCGTGCGAGTTCTCGCATGCACCGCCTTCGCAGTCCTGATGCCAGCCGTCGTTTCTCCTAAATTCTCCCGCCCCGGGCTCGAGGCCGTAGGCACGATGTCCTCCAGCGCACGAGCCGCACCAGGTGTCACAAGATGTCGCCCCGACAGGTACGACGAGCGAAGCGGGTCCATCTCCAGTCAGCGGCGAAGTAGCCGCGGGTGCGGCGACGATAAGCGCCAAGACGACGCACAACGGTAAGGTTAGCCTTCGACTCATCATTCTCCTCTTCAACCTATCTTGGTCACTATAGGGACGCAGCGTTCATGTTGGCTCAAGACCAATGTCTCCTCGCACGGAGGCAGGGACCTCACGTTGGGGCTACTCGGCATCCTTGATCGCCTTGGACAACTCCGATGGAATAGGCAGATGCGCCCAGAGTTCGCCAGTGCACGCCGCTATTTGGATCGCTGAGCGAGGCATGTTGAGCGCGAGTTGGCCGGAGTGATTCGTCAGCAGGGCTCGGATCCGTGTGGCGTCGTCCGAGAGTACAGCTTCGACGAGGCTCGTGAAGTCCGCCTCCGTGAAGGTGTCGGCGGAGGGGATCGGCGCCGGGCAGAAAGGGCCGTGGGCACCCGAACAGGTACCGGACTTGCAATCCATGTGCCAGCCGTCGTTCCTGGCATACTCCCCCTCCCCTGGCTCTACACCCACGGCCCAATGCCCTCCGAGCCAACACCAATCGCAGAATGTGTCGCAACCTGCCGCCGCGACCGGCACCGTTAGCGCCGCTGTCCCTTCCCGCACGGCCAGCGGCGTAGGAGCCGCCGGCGCAGCCGAGAGTATGCTCGCCACCGCGATGGCTCCTAACAATGAGAACATTCGTCTCATTCTTCTCATTCGTCTCATTCGTCCCTCTCCCTTCTTCTTGGACGTGTGGGTCCAAGGCGATGCAGCGTCACCTGATGTCTGAGCCCTCGGGGCGCCGCTACGACGTCGACCTGAGTCCCTCGGCCAACTGTTCGGGGATCGGCAAGTGGGCCCAGAGCACGCCGGTGCAGCCTTGCACTTGAATCGCCGAGCGCGACAGATTTATTGTGACCTGATCGGCGTGACGCAATAGAATCTGCGAGACGCTCGTGCCGTCGTTCATGCGAACCGCGTCGATCAAGGCCTGGATGTCGAGCTTCGAGGGGCCTGTCGTTGCCGGGCCTTCCGGCGTGGACAGAGGGGCGGGGCACTCCGGACCATGCGAGTTTTCGCATTCGCCGGCTTCGCATCCCTGGTGCCAGCCGTCGTTCCTCTGATAGTCTCCATCTCCAGGCTCAAGCCCGAATGCGGAATGCCCACTGATGCATCCGCCGCACCAGGTGTCGCAAGATGTTGCCCCGACGGGCACAACTAGCGACACAGGGCTGTCTTCAACAAGCGGCTGAGGATTCGCAGCCACCGCGGCTGGTGCCGCGAACACGACGGCGACGGCAAGAACGAGCACGGTGTAAGTCCGTCTCATCGGACCTCCTCTCCTTTCGTTTGGAGCCGGGCGGTCCATACATCTACAAAATCCGGCTCCGGGTTGTTTGACAACTGGTGCGAAGTCAATACACGGGATTGTGGATGCAGCGCCATTGGGGTATCAAACCGCTTGGACGCCACAACACGCTTCGTGGTCGGATCAACGACTTCAATCACCGAGTCCCATCGCGCCGCTCGATTCGCGGGCGTAATCGCGAACTCTCTGGCCTTAGCCGCCGGCCGCCAGTCGTCACTTGACGCATCGAGGGCGAGGACCCACACGAGACCAGCTTCATCCTCCCAAATTCCGCTGATCGTCGGGACTGGCTTCTTTGTCCAGTCGTCCATCGGCCGTACCGACTCCTCAAACCACGACGACTGCACCTCTATTCGATCGATTCGCGTCCCGGAATGCGGATCCCAACGTTCGAGGTCATAGCGACCAGGCGCCGCAGCCCAGATCGTGTCATCAGAAGACAAGCCGACAACTCGTCGTGTCAAGTGAGGAATATCAGCGCGATACTGTGGCAACTCTTCGCCGAAGGAATGAACGATCGTCCCCTCCGCGGACATCACGTGGAGCGGAAACCCTACTAGTGAGGGCGTCAGTATCTGTCCCGCCACCAGGTAGGACCCATCGGGAAGGATCAGGCGAGCGCCGTGAGATGGAACGCGGAAGGTGCGATGTCGTTCGAAATCTTCGTCGAAGACTGTACCCACGAGTTCAAAGGGGTCAAACATGTGAACAGAATCATCTTTGCCGACTATCGCTATCGTCGGGATGTGGAGAACACCTAGCGGGCTTGTGTCAACGCGTTCTACCAACCGGCCCTGGTCGTCGAATACGACGAATCCATTTCGTGTGCCAAAGTAGACGCGGCCTTCCAGGTCTCTGGCCGCCGGTATCAAGTCGTTGCCGAAATCCCCGCGCACTTCGTCAATAGATACCGTGAGTTCCCGAACCAGGACTACTTCACATCCATCGGCAACGCACTCACTCGTACCCTGGGCCCAGGCACCGCTGGGGCCGGGCCACTCAGAAGACACCGCCAGGCAGCCCATTGCCACGAGCGCCATGATTGCGGGCTGCATGCGACCGCTCATCGTCGTATCCACGGACCTCATCTATGCCTCCGTTCGTCAAAGCTCGCGCCGCTCATCACGGATGATGCTCCTCGCAAAGGCCCCATCGCCATTCTTCGTGACACTCACTCGTTCCAAGGAACTCGGATGGGCAGGAGTCGAACCTGTGCATGTTCGCGGGCACGTCGTTTTCGCACTCCAGGAACGCGTGCTGACCGGGCCTGAGACCCAGAAGGGCGAACGCAACGCCTATCGCGATGACGAATGCTAAACGATACCCAACGCGTCTCATCGTGGTCTGCATAGTCGCCTGCCCTCCTTAGTGTGCGACTCGGTCTCGAGTTCTTTGTGACTCTAGTCGTCGCACGACTACTTGGCGTGTACGATGAACACCTCCTGTCTAACAACCCTTTCACCAACTAGTACCGTTTAATAGTCGTTTTGTTTACCATGACAACGCACCATGAAAAAAACCACAGGTCTGCTGGAAGCGGCATGGGAGCGCTGGAGAGCCGACTGGTACTTCTATGCGCTGAGGATTACTCACAATGCAGCTGACGCAGAGGACGCGGTTGGCGAGGCGCTTCGGCGCACGCTCTCTGCCAATCCGACGTTAGTTTCTCCGCGCCACGCGAGAAACTATGTCGCGCAGGCGATCCGTAGCGTCGCTGCCGCTATGCACAAGAGGCGGCAGCAACGAAGCACCTTCCTGGAGGACCTTCGGCGCTCGCCGCCCGCAACTGAGCAGGCACTCTTCGAGCACACCGTCGCAACAGAGGAGGCGGAGCGGCTAAGGAGCATCATGCGAAGGGCCCTCGCCGAAATGGAACCTACTCTACGGGAAGCGGTGGAACTGTATTACGACCCTGCAGGCGTGGCGACGTTTCGAGACGTCGCCAGAGCCCAAGGCGTGTCGGTACGGACCGCACACAAGCGCGTCGTCGCCGGGCGCAGACTGATCGCTAAAGTGATCGAGGCGCCCGAGTAGCCCAAGTCGAGGTCAGGGTAGGCTGTTCTCGTCTTCCAACTTCACCGATCGGTGGGGCGCACGCCTGGGCGTTTCCGCCACGCCAGGCGGACGTCACGTCAACGCGAGGACACGACGGTCGGCACATCCGCGGTCGTTTCCTCCGCCGCGCAACGTCGCACCCAGAGATTGGGCACTCTCAATCGGCTGAACGCCGCGGCCGTGAGATCCGGTCGACCAGCTGCGGACTTCCTGCGCCGAGTCTTGCGTATCAGCGGCAGGAAGGATTGGGGGAGGAGGTCGCTGTGGGAGCGCCCCCTCATCGGGCCGAATGCGCCTCCGCCCAGGCGATGATCAAATCAGTCTCCTCCGCACCCAGCGCTCCGATCACTCGGCGTACCCGCGTTGATCCCGGGGCCAGCGAGATCGTTCCCGGTACGCCCGGAAGCCCCAGCGCCTCCAACTCGCGCTGATCGACGAACATCGCTCGAACGGGGAGATCGTGGCGCTCGAGGTACGCCGCCGTTTCCTCGGCACCGCTCGTAGACAGCACGTAGACGTCGGGACCCTGTTCGATCTGCTCTAATTCCGACGCGATCTCCCTCCAGTACGGGAGGTTCTGCCGACAATAGGGACAGTCAACCGATAGGACGAAGGCCACTAGCGGTTTCGCACGGGATGCCAGGTCAATGGAGGTGATCTCGCCGTCAGAGTCGCGAGCCATGAGGAATCTCGGCATCGAGCCGTCTTCTGAAACCGTCGGTGCCGGTCGAGCAGCGAACATGGCGGCGCCGGCGACCCGCCCCAACGTCAGCGATAGCGCCACGAGCGCCAGGGCTGCACCGATCTCCCCTACTCTACGAATCCTCTGATCTCTGAACATCTGACTTCCTAGCATCGGTCTCCTCCTGGTTGGTTCAGAACTGCTCTAGCCACCTTTCGAGAGAGCAAGAGCCGTACCAGTGGACCCGTGTGACGTGGCATGGACCTCCTGGTCCTCGTTGTCACTTCGGTCCGCGCACCGCCGACCGGGGTTTGGGTGCCTAACGACATTCCGGCGCGGTCGCTGCCCGAGGTGACGAATTCTCGTCAAGGACGCGCTTGAATCGGAACCAACCAACGGACGTCGAAAAGCCGGGACGAAAGCGATTCCCCAAGGAGAGGTCCCGGAAGGGCCGGGTCAAGATCGAAGGGATGGCGCAACGTGCATACCGCGGGGGAGAAGTGTCTCGACAGCACCTTGGATGAGGCGACGCTCGGCTTGATCGGGCAGAGCCGAGCTCTGGACCGAATTCGCGAGCAAATCAGGCTCGCGGCGGCGTACGAAGAGCCGGTCCTCCTGGTGGGCGAAAGCGGAACCGGCAAGGAGCTAGTGGTTCGGGCAGTTCACGCGCTGAGCGGCAGATCCTCCCGGCCGTTGCGAACCGTCAATTGCGGAGCACTGACCGAAGACATGCTGGTGGCGGAGCTGTTCGGCCACAAAGCCGGCGCTTTTACCGGGGCGCGCGCATCAAGGGCGGGAAGAATCCGCGCTGCCCACGGCTCGACGCTGTTTCTCGACGAGATTTCCGAGACGAGCACGCAGTTTCAGGTGGCGCTCCTGCGCGTCGTCGATCAGGGCGAGGTTCAGCCGGTTGGTGATGATGTTTCAGGACAGGCCGTAGACGTGCGCTTCATCGCGGCAAGCAACCGCCCGGTCGCTGAGCTCGAACGTGGTACCGCCTTGCGTCGGGATCTCTTCTATCGCCTGTCGAGTTTCGTGATCGAGGTTCCTCCCCTGCGCGATCGACTCGAGGACATTCCGTTGCTCGTAGCGCATTTTGCCAGCGAACTGACGGCGAAATACGGGACGGAATGGGAGTTCTCGGGTCCGGCGATCGCCCTCCTGCAGGAACAGCGGTTCCCGGGGAATGTCAGGGAGTTGAGGCAGGCGGTCTTCGTGGCTTGTGTGTCGAGCGAGACCGCGACCGTGTCCGCGGCGCACGTAAGATCGGTGATCGGCCGGAGCACGAGCACCCAGTCAGGCGGGAGGCCTTTCTCGCGTGAGTTCGCGCTGCGACCGCTGCTCCAGCGGCATCTCACGGAGACATTCCTCGCGGCCGAGTGCAACCTCAGTGAGGCCGCGAGGATGCTCCGGGTCCCGCGTAGCACGCTTCAGTACATGCTTGTACGGCACGGAGTCGACTTGCAGACCGTGCGAAAAAAGGCCGCGGACAAGATGCCCTGACGCATCCCGCGGCCCTTCTGAGTCAGAAGCGACGAGCACGCGGGCGTCCACACCTCGATCCACCGAGGACTGTGAGGACTATGGCGATACGGCTACACGGTGCAGTAGTCAGTTGGTAGCGGCAGACTGAAAAGGGACCGCGTGGCGGACTGAAAAGGGACCCCTCCAGAAGATGACAGAGACCCCCCTGGTGGGGTATCGAAGCGGATAGAGAAGACCGTTTCAGGTACCCCGATCCAGGAGGGTCAAGGAGGTGATCCGCGTGACGCAATGGGCCGAGATACGCCACATGCACATGGTGCAACAAATCCCGAAGAAAGAGGTAGCCCGCCGGCTGGGGTTGGACGTCAAGACGGTGCGGCGGGCGCTGGACAGCTCGGAGCCGCCGAAACGGAGATCGCCGCGGCGAGGTCGACGGCTCGACGAGCACCGGGAGCAGGTCGAGAGGTGGTTGAAGCAGGAGCCGAAGCTGACGGCGAAGCGGATCCGGCGGATGTTGATACCGAAGGCGGGCCGGGTGCCGGGGCGCACGGTACGGGAGTTCGTCGCAGAGGTGAAGGGCGAGCTGTTCCCGCGGGAAGCGTACGTGCATCGAACGGGGCGGATGGGCGAGAGCATGGAGGCGGACTTCGGCGAGTCGTGGGCGCTGATCGGCGGCAAGGTGCGGAAGGTGAAGTTCTTCGTCGCGACGCTGCCGTATTCCAACGTGTACTTCGCGAAGGCGTACCCGGTAGAGCGACTCGAGTGCTTGCTGGATGGGCTGACCGAGGCGTTTCGCTACTTCGGCGGCGTGCCGGAGCGGGTCGTGCTGGACAACACGTCGTTGGCGGTCAAGAAGGTGCTGGCGGGGCGCGATCGGGAGATCACGGAAGGGTTCGAGGGGTTCCGCGGGGCGTATCCGTTCGCGGTGGCGTTCTGCGCTCCGGCGAAGGGGTGGGAGAAGGGCTCGGTGGAAACGGGCGTGAAGTACGTGCGCAACAACGCGTTCCGACCGATGCCGCCAGCGGAGAGCTTCGCGGGGCTCAACGAGCTGATCATACGAGAGCTGGAGGCCGACCTGGATGCGCGGACCGTAGAGGATGGCCGGCCGGTGCGAGAAGCGTGGGCCCAGGAGCGCGAGCATCTGCGATCGTTGCCGGCGCATGTACCGGAAGCGTGCTTGACGGTATCCCGCGTCGTGGACAAGTTCGGGCACGTGCGCGAAGACGGGGTGCACTACTCGGTGCCGATCGAACACGCGTACCGAGCTGCGTTCGCGAAGCTGTATCACGACCGCGTGCGGATCGTGGTGCGTGATCGGGTGGTAGCCGAGCACGCAAGGTCGTTCAAGGTGGGCGACAAGGTGATCAACCCGTTGCACGTGCTACCGCTGCTGGAGCGCAAGAGCCGGGCGGTGGCGGAAGCGACGGCGATCCGGCAGTGGGCGTTGCCGGAGACGATCTCGCAGCTGCGCAACGAGCTCCGACCCCATACGCGCAATCCGGATCGCGAGTGGGTGCAGGTGCTGCAGTTGCTCGAGGATGTCACCGAGCAGGAGCTCGAGACGGCCGTGCAAGAGGCCATCGAGCGAGGATCGCCGCGACTCGAGACGATCCGGCTGTTGCTCAGGCACGCGAAGCAGGCACCGCGAACGAGCGTCGAACCGGTAGAGCTGAAGCGGTCGGACCTGGCGACGCTGCGAGTGGCTCAACCCAGCCTTGCCGCCTACGACGTGCTCTGGAGCGGCAGCTGATGGGGAAGGCAAAGATCCCGGAGCCCCCGCACCTGGTGGCTGATCTGAAGAGCATGTACCTGAAGAGCATGGCGTCGCAGTGGCGACGGCTGGCGGAGGAGGCGCGCAGCAAACGACAGCCCCATGCCGAGTACCTGGCGGACCTGGCGCGGCTGGAGGTCACCGGGCGCCGAGAGCGGAGGATCCAGCGGCGCATCAAGGAAGCGCGTTTCCCGATGCTCAAGACGCTCGACGCGTTCGACTTCGAGGCCCAGCGAGGCCTGGACCGCGACGACGTGCTGGAACTGTTCGGATGCGAGTTCGTGCCGCAGGCCGCCAACGTCGTGTTGGTCGGCGGGGTCGGTACGGGCAAGACTCATATCGCCATCGCCCTGGGGATGGCCTGCTGCCAGAACGACTACCGGGTGCGGTTCACGACCGCCGCCGAGCTGACCAACATGCTGGTGGAGGCCAAGAGCCAGGACCGGCTGCTGCGCAAGCTCGAGCAGCTCGCCCGCTTCGACGTCGTCATCCTCGACGAGCTCGGTTACGTACCGTTCGACAAGCAGGGTGCCGATCTGCTGTTCGGCTTCATCACCCGGGTGTATGAGCGCCGCAGCCTCGTGGTAACGACGAACCTGCCGTTCGCCAACTGGTCGGAGGTGTTCCTCGACGCCACGGCCGCCGCCGCGGTCATCGACCGGATCGTGCATCACGCCACGGTGCTGAAGACCGAGGGCGACAGCTACCGGCTCCGCACCGCCACCCGCAAGCGGCGCCGCTCCACCGCCTCGAAATCATCGTGAGGGCCGAGACCCGGAGGTACCGCAGGTCTGGGCCGACACGAGATCGGCGCTTACAGAGCGATCCAGCGCCTCGCCTTCTGAGCCTTGGCCGTCCAACAGGCCGGAGCTGTGGAAAACAGCCCCTTCCCCCGTACCCCCATCCCCGAGGCCAGGCCATGGAAAACGCTCCGCGTTTCCCACAGCCTGCCCCCCTACTACTACAACCAAAAAAGGAACCACGAACGTAGTTCCCATCCCGCATCAGGGGGTCCCTTTTCAACCCGCCGCAAAGGTCCCTTTTCTACTTGCCATTACCATCAGTACCGTCGTCGCCATCTTCGCACCACCAATTACAGGTGCAGCCCAGGGGTTGTGCAGTATGACACCCACCCTTCGAGGCACACCTGGTGTCGCAGATGTCGCCACACCAACCCCCGGCAGCCTCAACAGCTGAAGCTCTTCCCAGACCGACACCGAATGCAGCTGCAACGAGGGTTGACACTACCAGGACGCGTCGCGCGCGAATCATGAGGGATTCCTCCGTGGTTCTGAGTCCCCGACGAGGGACATTTGCGTGGAGGAAGTGCAAACTCGATGCCACCGCTCCCGGCTCGGAAGCTGGGCCGGTCCCTCGGTGACTAAGGACAGGCGCGAGAGCGCCCAAACTCGCCGGAACGACCTGACTACGTCCCTAGAGCTTCGATCCGTTCAAGAAGTGTTTGTGCTCGACGGCCTGGCCAGTCGCTATTGGTAGCAAGCTCATTGAGGATTTCGCGAGCCGAATCCATATCTTGCTCCGACCGCAAGACGTAGTTAGCGAGGTACCATTGAGCGAATCTCGCTATTGACTCAGAGTTGCCAGTGGCACCGCGCGCCAGCAGTGCACCGACCTCCGACGAGTTGTCCCCGTACAGATACCGTGCGATGCCTAGGTACGCGGCTGCTAGCTGCGACGTGGGGTCCTCCGCGTACAACCCCTCAAGATCAGCAACAGCACCGCCATAGTCGTGGTTGACGATCTTCGAACCGGCCGCATTCATCCGCGGTAACCAATCCGGGCTGCCCGCGCCGCCTGCGGAAATCGGGCCATCGGTGTGGATCTTGATGGTCAACGGAGACAGCGGCTCCGTAGTGGCAAGAGCAGCCACGCCGGCAGGTTCCTCTGCAGAGGGCGGGGGTAGCGCGGACCGTGCGGTCGACGCGTCCGGCTCCACACCCGGACGCAGCACCTGAGCCCCGACTGCAAGCACTCCGATCCCGACGACACCGGCCGCGGCGGCGAGCCATCGTTTCCTCGAGACCCGAGAACGCTGTCTCGTCGAGAGAAGGGGATGCCCGGCCGCTTTTGCCCGCCTCAGCACCAATATGGCGGCAAGCTGGTCTCCGCATTGCGCGCACTCCTTGCAGTGCTGAAGCAGGCTCTCGCCTTCGCTTCCGGCGATCAGCCCGCGTGCGTAGTCGGCCATCTCCATTGCCGTGAAATGGCGGCTCATCGTTTCTTCCGAGTCCTGCCGACGGAGAGGCCGAGCTCCCGGGCTCCTCGCTGGACACGATTGTGTACCGTACTGATCGCGACTCCCTGCATTTCCGCGACTTCCCTGAGCTTGAGTGGCGGGTCCTGAAGCACAAGCAGCTCGATGGCTTGTCGCCTCTCCTCGGACAGCTCGTCGAGCCCGGACAACGCGAACTCGAGCACGCGCGCCTTCTCCTCGGCCGCTTCTTTCGCGAGGGCGATGTCCAGCGGAGAGCGCGAATAGGAGCAATCCGGTGCTGCCGCCGCCTCCTCCTCCAGAGGCATTGTCCTGCTCCGGGAGATTCCCACTACACGTACGGAGGTCCGGCGCAGAACGGTCCAGATGTACCGCCGTGCCTGTTCGTAGGAATTCAGCTGCGGATTCGCTCGCAGGGTTCGAACGACCGCGTCCTGGACGGCGTCCTCGGCGTCCTCGCGCCTACGGAGCCGCGACATCGCGTAGCGACACCACGAGTCGTGCGTCGCGTCGACCGCTGTTTCGACCAGTTTCGCGAGGCTCATGAATTCGCACCTAGGTCCGAAAAGCCCGTCGATTTCGCGCGATTAGACCCGCGGCCAGGGGACCGGGCGATACAAAAAGCCAACTTTTTTCACCGATCAGCCGAAAAAACCGGAACACCTTGATTCAACACCATGAAAGCGGCGGTGTCCACGTCGACAAACGCATTGGGATGTTCGGTGACCCGTTGGAGGTGGGCGAAAGCCTAGATGCGCCATCCCTTCAGTCTCGTCGCCGGACATCCCATGAATACGGCCAAGCTCCGTCGGTTGATTGGGCGGGTCGGGGCGTTGGCAAGAACGCTGAGAAACGGGCTCGAGGCTGGGTCCAAGGAGCGTGCAATGTCTGATCGCAAGAATTCCGGACGGGGAGGCCGAAGGCCTCCGGAGCCAACGGGCGAGTGCGGCCGAGCGGTGTTCCGTCCGCTGAGGCGAGCGTCAAGACCCCGACCTGCGACCCGTACACCGCGGCCCGTCGCTCACAGGCGGGGTCCGCCAAACGAGGCCGCGCGGACCAACGCCGACACAACGGCGGTGCAGGAGGAGGTCGCCAGACTGGTCAGAGGCCGAGATCGAAAGCTCATCGAGGTCGTTGACGGCGCTGACCAGCGGTGCGCCGGGGAATTCGGCGCCGAGGAGTTCGTAGAGGAGATCCTGAGATTGGTGAGAACTGCCGCTCAGGAGCCCGAAACCGACACCTAGCGCTTCGCCAGATCCACCAGCTTGCGGACGAAGTCCTCGACCTCGGACGCGATCCGGTACGTCTGCCGCGCGTCTCCGGCGGACTTCATGACCTCCAAATCCCGTTCCCGGACAAGGCGGACCATCTGCTCAATAGCGGTGCCCCGCGACCGTGTCGACGTCCGCGATGCTCGTCCGCGCTTGGTTGAAGTACCCCGCTTCGCTCTCAATGCCTTGCTACGGCGAAACGGCAACGCGTAGCTTGCGTTGAACTCACGGTTCGAGAGCTTCGAGATCGTCGCTTTGTCCGCCCGCTCGCAGACCTTGCGAAACTCTTCGGTTGTCGCGTCTGGTTTGCGCTTGTAGAGGCGCTCCGCGGCAGCGAGCGCACGCTCGCTGCGATGGTCCTTCCTTGGCATGATAGCCCCCGATGTGTTGCGTGGTCCCCAAACCTCGCCCCGCCACCTTCAAGGCGAGGCAATAATAACGCGTTTTGCACCGAACACCAGACAAAGTCCGTCGCTCCCGTCGTTCGCAGCTCCACTTTTCTTGCACTAATTGCGAGTTTCCGTCGAAAAGTACGGGCTCCGCTGATTGTTCTCCCATAGAGATACGTCTTTCTTGATGGAGAACTCGATGAGTGAAGCCCACCGACCGGGAAACGAGCGGGGCATACCGCCGGCGCCGGGCGGCGGCAGCACCCGCGTTGTTTCGTGGGACGATCAGGACCTGCACGAATTCACCTTCTTCGACGACGTTTCCTGTCCGCCGCCTGTTTCGGCGTTCGTCCTACCCGTGGGTGCGACCGTCATCGTCACGTCGGGCGACACCCCTATCCACAGCCCTCCCGGTCGCATCGCCGGGTGGTGCAATGACGTATGGAACAACGATGGCGACTCGGCGAGGCTGTTCGATGACGACGGCCGGCTCGTATCGCAAGTGATCGGCAGCCCCACCCAATGCCGTTAGTCGCGTGTCAACCAAGGAGGTCGTGACCAGTGTCGCTTCAAGACGCACGTAGGCTGTGGCTAGGAACCTGGCAGAACAACAAGGGGTCTCTTCTCGAGATCGATGATGTGGACATCGTGCAAACGGGCTCGAGCGATGGGACCGAGCACTATCGAGTCGAGGGCACCTACCGTACGGCGAAAGGGTCGGTGCCGTCGTCGATTCGGTTTCCGGTGGTTGGATTCGTGACCGACGACCAGATCGTATTCAGCGTCAGTTTTCGGTTTCCGAGCTCGTCCCCACCCGTCTCGTCAGCGACATCGTGGACCGGACAAGTCCTGCCTGATGACCACGACCCGACGAAACAGGTGCTCAAGACTCTGTGGAACCTGACGCGGGATATCCCCGAAGGGAAGCCCGAAGAAGACAGGGGTTGGGCGCTTGCGATCAGTGGGGCTGATGTTTTCAGCAAGGTTAGTTGAATCGCAAGAAGCTACCGTGGCCCGCTACTACGTGAACAAGAACGCACAGAATAACGGCGATCACGAAGTCCATCGGTTCGGGTGCTCATGGCTCCCGGATGAGGCGAACAGAATCTACCTGGGCCAGTTCTCGACGTGCGCGCCGGCCGTGCGTGAGGCGCGGAAGCATTACTCTCAGGTCAATGGCTGCTTCTATTGTTCCGGCGCCTGCCATACTTCGTAGACACCAACCCCGTCCGTTGCTTTCAGTCGTCCTGTTGCGCAGGCCCCCTACATTCTGGGCATTGAACGGGCCTCGTCGGGATACGCCGGTGTTCAGCTTCACCAGGCTCGAACACCTCCAACTCAAATCGGCACCCACAGCGTTTGCAGACGAAACGACGCTTCACCACGCTACCCCCTCTTGAAGTGGGTGGAGCAAGAGCGACCACAGCAGCTCAGCTCCTCCTTCCTGGGTCAAACCCTGATCCTCACGCTGACTGTGAAATGCAATGTTCAGCGGCTTGAGCAGTAGCGAGTACCCATTGTCGCTGACGGTCAGCCGCTCGTTTATCCCCATCATTGGTCCGGAATCCCCGGCTGCGTACGCGATACCTCCAGAGCTCCTCTCCGCATCAATCCACACTTTGCACAACGCGCGCATTTCCCCGCCCATGTATATCCCCGTGGTGAATTGCCGCGCGTCGATCTCCTCGAATCGCGTTTCTATGCTCGGATTGCGCCTGCCGAGCTCCTCGAGCGAGTTTTCGAAGAAGGACTTGATGTACGCGTAACTCTCGTCCCGAAACAGATCCCGATCCCGATCCGTGAACTGTCGCCGCAGCCGCAGGTTCGCGGAACGAGGCACTTCCTTGTGCGAAGCGGAGTCGCTCAGATCCCTGGTCGGGGCAAGGCCGTCGTTTGTCAGAACCTCCGAACCGTTCGATTCTGCAGCCCGCCTTATCGCGGTGGTGATCTCCAAGAACGCGTCGTGCCGATTGGCGAACTTGGAAACCGGTTTGCCATCAGTCGGAGTCGCCAGAAGCTTGCCAAAAGGTGCGTGCTGCCAATCACACGGGTCCAGAATCACGGGTATGACCCGCGCTGCCCCCTCGTCGTGCCGCTGGAGGGCTCGGCTCATCTCCACGTCGTAGCAATACTCGGAGGCCAAGAAATACGGGCTAACGAGCAACAGCACAATCTCTGAACTCTCCAGGTGTTCGCCGACGGAAGAATCGATATCCTCACCTTGTGCAATTCGGCGATCATGCCAGGTAGATATGACCCCTTGGCGCTTCAGCATTGCCAAGTGGATCTCCAACTCATCGCGCATCGCCTCGTCTTTGTGTGAGTAGGAGAAGAAAACCTGTGGCATTCCTGACTCCCGCTTTGTTGGTCCGCAATACTCGAACTGTATTAGTGTCGAATGAGGCTAACATCAGCTTCTTGTTTGATCCACTTTAGTTGAACCCACGGACCTAGCCGACCCACCGCTCTCCGAGAAACAGCGCTCCCGGCTGGCCCAACCTGGATCCAGTTGGTGAGGACGCTGCGCCTACCCTTAGTCAGAATTGGTGAATCTCTCCGCACCTCGTATTCGATCGGATACACTCTTCTGGTGCAGGCGAAGTAGGGACACGGTCGGGTCGTCTGGAGCGCCCAGCGCCTGATAAAGGAGCGGAGAGCAACGCCATGGAGCACAAGACCGATTCGAATCCGTCGGAGCTCGTTCCCTTCGACGCGGCACGTTACCTGACCGACAACGAGGCGATCGCCGAGTACGTCACCGCCGCCCTCGAGATCGGCGACACCGATCTGTTGCTTGCGGCGCTCGGCGACGTGGCGCGAGCCCGAGGGATGGCCGGCATTGCCGAGGCAAGTGGTCTAGGAAGGGAAAGCCTGTACAAGTCGCTGACGCCGGGCGCGAAACCGCGCTTCGAGACAGTGCTGAAGGTTGCCCGCGCTCTGGGACTGAAGCTCTCGGCACAATCGGATCAAAGCGCCGGAGTCTTGCGCGGTCGGTGAGCGCGGGACGGAGCGCGCCGTTGACAGTCGCGGAAGCAGGACGGAATGATGAAGATTGTGCTGCAGAAGATCCTGCCCGAGATCGACGGTCACGAGTTGATCCAAGGCGCACGTAGGCGGTAGCGCCCGATCCCTCGCTCGAGCGAATCAGGATCCGTCGTCAGCGCGTACACGAACTCCCCGCTCGCGTGGAGCCAGCGGATATCGGGCAGCGTCGCCGATCCGATGTGCCCACCGGCCGCGTCGAAGACGTCCACCGCGACCACATCGTCGCGCGACGACTGCGGAGCGAAACGAAACGCAACGACGTTCCCGTAACCATCCACGGAGATCCGGGAGTATGCCGGGAAGTGGGTCGGCCAGGTGTTCGGGTCGGGCACGAACGTCGGTGCGGTCTCGCGAATGCTACGCAGGATGTCCTCTTGATCGCCTGATGGGATGGGGCTGCGCTGCAAGGCGACCGCGCTCGCCCACACGACATCGCCTGCGGGCGAGATCGCCCCGACCTGGAATTCCGATCCCGGCGTTATGGCCACGCGGTCGGGCGGCAGAAACTCATACGAGTTTGTCGGCGTCGCCAGGCGAGAGTAGATCTCCAAGATCCCCGCCATGGGCACGCCGCGCGGCAGTTGCACCTGCGGGTGTCGCGGGAACTCGATGACCGTTCCTTGCACTTCCCCGGTCGCGTCGACCTCGACGATCGACGTCCCGCGCCGCCCGCCTTCCACGATCGAGAAATGGAGCCCCAGCCAGGAGCCCCTGGGCGTGGAGCCCAGGAGTTGGAAGAACGGCATTCCCTCCAGCGAGACGGTCTCCAACAGTTCCCCCGTCGTCCGCCAGCGGGTCAATCGGCTACTCACCGAGTCGGTCACCGCGATGGTGTCAGCTTCGACCAGGAGGGACACGGGCGACGAGAGCTCTCCCGGTCCTTGCCCCGGGCGTCCGATGGTCCTCAGGTACTCCCCGGTGGTGTCGTAGGCGCGCACTTCGCTCGCCGCCATGTCGAGAACGTAGATTCGCTCGTCGGCGTCCGTATCGACCATCAGCGGTTGCCCGCCAAACTGATAGTTGGGGTCCGTCGTTGAGTACAACAGGAGGTCCAACTCGAGCTCTCCGCGCTCGAAGCCCCGCTCTTGCTCGGGCACAACCACGTGAACCGCGGTGTCCTCGCCGAGGTCGAACCACCACTCGACTTCCGGGACGTCGCCCGCGCCGCACCCGGCGAGCAGCGCGACGGTCACAAGTAGGAGCGCGACCGATGCTCCGTGGCTTCCAGACCGCATCTCAGCTCCGTCCCCAGCCGGGCGGCTCGTAGCAGAGCACCACGTGCTCCCTCGGATCGACGCCGCACAGTGTTTCGCCGTCGCCGCTCAGCGCAATATCGGTAAGCACGATACCGGGACGATACGCACGCAACGGCTGCAGGGCACTCGAGAGCGCCTGCACTACTCCGCCGTTCATCGTTAGCAACCAACCGTCGTCGCCACCAAGGGGCAGGGGCTCGATGTCCAGGAACACCGGCTTGAAGCCGGTGCGCGTGGCGAAAGTGTCGACGGCGTCCGGATCTTCGCGCAGCCTCTCGATCGTTTCGAAAGGAATCATGTCGACGCGAACCCGCTGCAACGCTGGGGTCGACCACCAGGAGAAATCCAGCCACGCGCTGTGTACTTCTCTTCCGTCTTGGTCGTAGACGGCAACGAAAGGGAATCTGACGTGAGCCCGGGCGACGAGACCGTTTTCGGCGACCGCAATCACTGCTTCGTTGGCCGGTCCGATACCGGCTCTCGCCGCATCGCCGGAAACGTCGGCTCCGAACCTCGCAAACACCAGCTCTTCGCGCTCGCCGCCCGACAGCGGCAGAGCGACGACGGTGGGGTCTCCCGGCCTGCGCGGCGTCAGGCCGGCGAACATGGTTGTCCGCCAGATGTCCACACCGGTTACATAGGCGGGCAGCACGGAGGTCCTGATCGCCGCCCCATCCACGTCGAACAGATTGTAACGCCCGGTCTCGGGCTCGAGGGCGAGCACGTGAGCCCCATCAACCGCTAGGTCGTTGAAGAGGTGCGCTCCCCTGCCATTGAACTCACCGGGCCCACTGCCGGCGCGCCCGATGGTTCCGACGAGCTCGCCGGTGCCGATGTCGAACTTCGCGATGCGGTGATTGCCGGCATCGAACACGTAGAGGGTGCCGTTCTTATCGAAAGCAACGGCGCGCGGGTTGTACAGGAGGGCCTCGGAAGCGGCGCTCGCTGATTCCTCGGCGCCCAGTCGGACCGTCGGGCGGAGCAGCTCTACCTCGGGAGGCGAGTCGCTCTGGTTAGCGGAGCGGTGTGAGGCCGATTCGGGCGGGGGCTTTCGGGAGACCTCCGCGTTGAACCCGCCATGAAGCGATCCCGCGCCGACGAGTATCATGACGGCGATCCGGAGCGAGATCATCCCGCCGCTTTCCGTTGCCCTTCGAGTGGCATACTCAGAGGGTACCCTCGGCGTCAGCGGATCACCCGGCCACGACATAGGGCATCTCGCGACTAAGATGGTGCAACCTGGGACCGCCGCATAAGGGAGGGGCAAATGAATGCAATCACGCTGCAAGATATCCCGCCCGAAATCCTTCGCCGCCTCGAAGAGCGCCGCGAGATGAACGGACTGAGCCTCGAGAAGACAATAGTGGCGATCCTGACGGAGCAACTCGGAGGCTCCCGTGCCTCAGCTTCTTGCCACGACTTGGACGAGTTCTGCGGCATCTGGAGCGAAGAAGAGGCTCTCGAGTTCGACCGCGCGCTAGTGGATCAACGCGGTCGTTCCGTGTCTCGGCGAGTAAGCGGGCGCGCTACCCCGTCTCCGACCAGACCAAGCGATACCGCTTGACCCTGTACGTTCCCGCTTCGTCGAGCACGACACCCACCACGCGGTCGCCCTCGATGTGGGGAGCAACGCTCGTCAGAAACCCGTCAGGGAGGGAGATCTCCCCGACGAACTGGCCGCTGTCGAACTCGGACGCGTCGACGAAGGTCGAGTCACGCCAACAGGTGGATACCTCGTCGGGCATCCCTCGGCGCCGGAACTCCTCACAGTCCTCCGACAACTCCCCGGGGCCAGGCCGGATGACCCACACATGGCCATCGTGGGTCGCGACGAAGCCCGAGAAGAACGGTTTGTGATCCGGAACTTCGGGGATCTCGCCTTCTTCCGGACGCTCATCACCGAGTTGCTCGAGAAACCTCGCTTGGTGCCATTCCCTCTCGGCCTCGAGGACCGGCACCGGCTCGACGTCGCGTCCGAGAACGATCCGGCGACCGTCGAGGGACGTCACCGTGAATCGATACTCATCCGAGAATCCCGCCACGAGGGCGCCGGCAGGGGTCAACTCGACATGGGCCCACGGGGAGAACGGCACGAGCCACTCGTTGCCCGGGGTCCGAACCACGAGCGGGGCGCGCTCGTACTCCGGGTAAGGAATCGACCCGATGCTACGGCCGTCTTCCGACAGGCCGATGTACCCGTCTCGCACCCGCGTGTACACGACGCCGTTCCCGAGCGCGCGCAGGGGGCCGCGTTGCATGAAGCGCGGCCCCTCGTTGAGCGTTTCGACAACGTTGCCGTCTCGGTCGTAAACGTTGATCCTCTGCTGCCGGAAGACCCGAACGTACACGCGTCCGTCCGGACCGAGGCTGAGGCCGTCGGGGCGTCTGTACTCGCCCGGGCCGTCTCCCTCGCCGCCGAACGTCGTCAGATACGTGCCCTCCGAATCGTAGACGCGGAGGGCCGGGGCCTGGGAATCGAGAACGTAGATGCGCTCCTCGTCGGCTGCGACGCCCCAGACGATGCCGAGCATGTAGGGCTCCTCGCCGACCTCGACGCCGATCGACACTTCTTCCACGAGGCTCGCCGAGCGACCGGGTGGTGATGCGGCGACTCCGTTTGCGGGGTCGCCGGTAGGTGCGGTCGCTGCCGCCGGACCCTCCGGCGAGTCACCCTCACCCGTGCCGCAGTTTCCCGCACAGGACGCCATCCCGAGCAGAGCGGCGACGAGAGCGAGATGGACGAGGCGCCCCTTCATCGCGAGCTCACGTGAGCGAGCAGCCCGTCGATCTTCGCCTGGAGGCGGGCCTCCTCGCCCGGCAGGTATCCGTACCGCCGGAACAGGATGTATCCGTCTTCATCAACGAGGTAGAGCGTGGGTGTAGCCGACACGCCGTAGCGCGACACCGCCGCTCCCTGCGTGTCGAAGCCGTTGGGAACCGCGAAGTCGTGCTGATCGAAGAACGCTGCGGTGCCGGGGCGGTTGGCGCTGACGTCGATCGCGACAACCGAGAATCCCTCTTCGGCCCGCTCACGGTGCAGCGCGTCGAGGTGAGGAAACTCCTCACGGCAGGCGGGTCACGTGGGCGACCAGAAGTTGATCAAGGTCAGGCGTGATGCCCTGTCGGAAAGTCGAACTCGATCCGCTCGATATCCCGGCAGGTCGAAGTCCGGTGCGCGAACCGCCAGCGCGGCACGCCTCTCGCGGAGCCACGCGTCGTAGTCGTCGTGCGGCAGGCCGAGGTCGGCGTGAAGGAAACGCAGGCCCTGGTCGAGTTGCGGCCGATCACTGATGAGACTGGCGCGAACGAGCCAATCCGCGGCGGTGCGCGGCTCGCCGGCCTGGTACAGCGCCCATCCCACTTCATACGGAAGCTCGACGTTGGCCAGCGGTAGCTCGAGAAGGTCCGGTGCCGGCCACGACATTTCGATGGCCCGCTCCCATGCCGCCGCGGCATCGCTGTGCCGGCCGAGCTCGGAATGAGCGTCGCCTACGAGTTCATGCATATCTCCGCTCGCAAGGGCCTCCGGATACTCGCTCCAGATCGTTTCCGCGAGGCGCACCCTTTCCTCACCTCGCGCAGCAGAGATCTCTCGTAGAGCGCGCTGGTAGACCTCCGCGGTCAGCCCGCCGGCAGCCCCGCGGGGAGTGTCGACGAACACCGTCCCTCGCTCGGTGCGATTGCCCCCACCAGCGACGGTTCGATCGGGTTCCAGTCGATCGAAGTTCTGGCAGCCGGCCAGTGCCAGGGTGGAAACGAGAAGCGTGCACAGCCGAGCGACGCGCGAGCCTCGAAGGACGATATGACTTCGCATGCGTCGGATTATCGAACAATGCGGCCCGCTTGGTAAACGGCGGCAGCCGACGGGGGGCTGATCGCGTTCGCGGTGCTGACCTTCTTCGCCGTTCGGTAGAAGGCCGAGGGATCCGGCGCGCCGCCGGAGCCCCGTCGACGCTAGCTAGCGCCCGCCGCGTCGCATCAGGCCTCGGACTTCATTCGGGCCCAGCATCCAGGTACGCCGACGCAGCCAAGCGACGCCGCTGCGAACTACTGCGGTCACGTCCCTCGTCGCGAATCCCGTCGCGGCGCTCGATCCGGAGGTCGCCATCGCTTCGGCGCCAACGAGCAGCTCGCGGATCGTGCCGACAAACTGCTCGGAGACCGCTGGAACCAGGAGGCGTTGGACCCGCTCCGCGGCATCGGATCCCCAAGCGCAACATGCGCGAGTATCCGGTCGCTCCGTCGCCAGCAGGAGCTCCCCCTGCTGAACCAGCTCTCTCAGGCGGGCCTGTACTCGGTGCGCTCTGCGCGCCCGGACGTCGTGGATCGCATAGCCACAAACGCTAAGTACGGCGAAAAACGCCAAGCCGTAGATCAGAGCCATACGCGTGCTCACGACATCGAGACGACGACCGTTCGATCTCTACGCTTCGCGAAGCAGCCGCTCGACATCTTCGATGCTCACCGCGCGTTCGGCCTCCTGCGGCGGGAGTAGCGGAACGCCATGGCGGGCGCGAGAAGAGCCGTGCCCTTCGAGCAACTGCCTGGCGAGGTCCGAGAGCACCTTCCCCGCGGTTGTTCCGTGCCTCGCGGCGAGCTCGTCGGCCGCCCTCATGACGTCATCATCGATGTCCAGTGTGGTTCTCATCCCCGGACGATATCTCATCGAGGACTCGATTCCCCATGAGGTCGTCGCCAACCCTCGCTCCTGAGGACCGGAATCTCGGGATTCGTGGCCTTCTCATCGCCAGCGAGAGCTCATTCGGTCGACTGGCAATGTTGATGTATGTGTATGGATATTGATGTATCATTCATCCATGAAACGCCTCCAGATCCTCATCGAAGAAGAGCTCGACGAAGCCCTGGCGCGGCAGGCCTTGGCGGACGGAACGTCGAAGGCGGCGCTCATCCGCCGGTTCGTTCGCGAGCAGCTCGGCGCCGTCGCCCCTCTCGAATCGGACCCGATCGCAGAGATGGTCGGCGCCGACAACTTCGATCCCGAGCCCATCGACGACGTGGTCTACGGGTGATCTTCGTCGACACGTCGTTCTGGGTCGCGGTGCGCAACACTCGCGATGCCCACCACGCCGCCGCGGCGGCCCTCCTGCAGACCCATGGAAACGGTGCCCTGGTGACCACGAACCACGTCCGCGGCGAGACGTGGACCTACCTGAATCGCAAGGGCGGCCACCGGTCGGCAGTCGGTTTTCTCGACGCCTTGGACGCATCGCCCCGCGCCCAGGTGGTCCCGGTAGCCGCCAAGCTCGAATCCGAAGCGATCGAGTGGCTACGCCGTCACGACGAGCGGCCCTACTCGTTCGTCGACGCGACCAGCTTCGCCCTCATGCGTTCGATGAGAATCCGTGAGGCTCTGGCGTTCGACGGCGATTTCACGTCGGCAGGGTTCATCGAGCTCCGGCCGGAAGGCTGACATCGACGAGCGGGCAGAGCGGATCGAGTGCGATCCGGCTGTCCCCGAATGGGCCGAGATCGATCCCCGATTCTCGAGGAGCCGGCGAGAGATGGGCTGACGGGCGTCCCGGCCCCGCGGCCATCTACTCCGCCCGCAAGGCGATTAACGGGTCGACCCGTAGCGCCCGCCATGCCGGAACGACGCAGGCAAGCGTGGCAACCAGCAGAAAGACCGCGCTCGCGCCGACGTAGGTAACCGGGTCGGTTTGCCCGATGCCGAAGAGCTGATCCTCGAGCAAGCGTGTGCCGAGCAGCGAGGCGCCGACGCCCACCACCAGGCCGATCACGACAAGGCCGAGGCCGCGGCCCAGAATCAGGCGGGTGACGCTTCGGGACTCGGCGCCGAGTGCCATGCGCACGCCGATCTCGTGGTTGCGCTGGCTGACGAAGTACGCCAGCACGCCGTACAGGCCGACGCTGGCGAGCAGCAGCGCCACGAGCGCGAACAGGCCGAGGGAGCGCGCCGCCATCCGCGACTGCACGACGGTGCCCGAGTTGGCGATGATCGACGTCATGCTCTCGATGCCGTCGGCCGGGATGTCGGGATCGAGGGTTTGAATGGCTTGGCGTACGGCGGCGGCGATCGGGGCCGGATCCGTAGCCGTGCGAACCGCCACCCGCATGGTCGACTGCCGCGACTGGGCGTACGGGCGGTACATGCTCATGCGCGGCGTGCTCGCCGGCCCGCTCATCCGCACGTCGCCGACGACGCCGATGACCTCGTAGGTCACCGGGTCGCTGCCCGAGATGACGACGCGCTGCCCCAGCGGGTCTTCGTCGGGGAACATGCGCTCGGCCATCGTCTGGTTGATCACCATGACGGGAGGCGATTCGGCGGTGTCGGTTTCGCGTACCGGGCGGCCGGACAGCAACGGGATCTCCATGGTCTCGAAGTAGCCGGGCATGACGATGCGGGTATACGCCGTCAACGACGAGCTCGGGTCCACCGGCGGCGTGCGGGCGTCGTAGACGTAGATGTTGTTGCCCGGGTTGCGGACCGGAAGCTGGCTTATGGCGCCCACCCCGGTCACGCCCGGAAGGGCTTCGATCTGCTCGGCCAGCATGGAGAAGAACTGCTCCCGACGCTCGGGTGGATACTCGCTGGGCGGCAGTCGAACCTCGGCGGTCAGCAGGTTGTCGGGATTGAACCCGCCGTCGACCGACGCCAGCGAGGCGAAGCTGCGGACCAGCAGCCCGGCCCCCACCAGAAGCATGAAGCTCAGCGCCACCTGAACCACGACCAATCCGCTGCGCAACCGGGCGCTGTCACGCGAGCGACCACCGCGCGCGCCACCGCGAAGCTGCCCCGACAGGTTCGAGGGAGCAGTTCGCAACGCCGGTACCACGCCGAACAGCAGGCTGGTGAAGATCGACGCCAGCAGCGCGAAGCCCAACATCGACGCGCTCAGGCCGACCTCGGTTTCACCCAGGGCCGATACGGCAACTACCTGCGTTACGACGCGCTGCAGAGATAGCGCCAGCACGGCACCGATCACACCGGCAAGCAGCGCGATGACCAGGCTCTCGGTGAGCAACTGGCGCACCAGCCGCCCCCTTCCCGCCCCCAGCGCCGCGCGCACCGCCAGCTCGTTTCGCCGCGAGGTCCCCCGGGCGAGCAGCAAATTGGCGACGTTCGCGCAGGCGATCAGCAGCAACAGGGCGACAGCGGCGCCCAGCATGATCATGCTGGGCCGGGCGCCGGCGACCAGCGCCTCGTGCAGGCTTCGCAGCAGCATCGCCTTGTTCTCGTTGGTCTCCGGATACTCGGCCTGCAGCCGAGCCGCGATGGCATCGAACTGGGCCTGCGCTTGCTCGAGCGTGGCGCCGGCGGCCAATCGGCCGATGGGCACCCAGTTGTGGTACTGCCGCCCACCCGCGAAGGGGCCTCCCAATCGATAGGGCAGCCAAACGTCGATGTCGTAGACGAAGCGGAAGTCGGCCGGCATGACACCAACGATCGTCGCGGGTGTGCCGTCAAGAACCAGTGTGGAGCCCACAGCGTCGTCGGCCCCCGCCAACGTCGATTGCCAGTACGAATGGCTGACTACGGCAACGACCGCCGCGTCCAGCTCGGCCTCGTCCGGATTGAAGCCGCGCCCGCGGGCCGGAGACACACGCAGGGTCGGAAACAGATCCCACGACACCCACTGGGTTTCCGCCATGTGAGCCTGCGGCGTGCCGGTGGCCACCATCGACATCGGGAAACCCGCCATCAGCGCGAAGCTCTCGAAGGTATCGTTCTGCGCCTTGTAGTCCTCGTAGTCGGGCGCCGACGAGGTCGAGTTGATGTTGCCGCTGAAGGTCGTGTTGGCAATCACCAGCCGCTCGGATTCCTCGTAGGGCAGCGGCGTCATGAGTACCGCGTTGAGGGTGCTGAACATGGCCGTGTTGGCTCCCACGCCGACAGCCAGCGTGAGCACCGCCACGGCGGTGAAGCCGAATGATTTGCGCATCGCGCGCAGGGCGAAACGAACGTCGCTCGTGATCGTGTGCACGAAGGAATCTCCACGGCGGGGAGCCGGAGTGAGGTTTCGGGAATCGGGAGGTGTTCCGGAGTCGGGGTTGGTCCGGGAGCCGGGCGATACTCGGGATTCGGGTGACGCTCCGGATTCAGGTGCGGTGCGGGACTCCTGATTCCGCTGCCGCCGGCGCTCCCATCCGTAGCGCAAGCTGATCATCAGGGCCGAGCGCCAATACCAGGCGTGCGCCGCGAGGCCGAATGGCCCTGCCGGGCCCGCGACCAGGCCCTCGCGGCGTTCGGCGTATTCCTCAGCAAGGTCGCCGGCGACGCCTTCGCGCGCCTCGCGGCCCGGAACGGCGCGGCACAGGAGCCATTCCGCCAGCCGCGGCGGACGCACGCGGCTCACGGCTTCTCCAGGATCTTCTCGACGCCGTCCCAGAGCGTCAGGAGCGCATGGCGCGACTCGCTCAACGCCTTCACACCGGCGGCCGACACCTGGAAGTAGCGCTTTTTGCGACCACCGCGTCCGTCTTCCGGGTCGGCGAGCCAGGACTTCAGAAGCCCTTTCGCCTGCATCCGGTCGAGTGTGATGTAGGCGGCACCGTGCGACACCTTGCGGCCGGTGCAGGTCTCGAGCTCCTGCCGGATGGCCCGCCCGTACGCACCGTCGCCGAGCCGCAGGACGGCCAGCAGGATGGCCTGTTCGAACTCACCGAGGTACTTGGGGCTCATGGTTGCTACATTGTAGCAGGACGGTGCCGAACCCGCCCAGGGCGCCGTTGCACCCCATTCGGGTAGGCCCGGTTGCGACGTCCTTACTTGAACCCTTTTTTCCATTTTGGTAAAAACGCAGTCATCGCGGCGGCCGACGTGAGGATTTCGCCGGGTGCCGATTCCTGGTGAGGGCCTCATGAACGAGTCGATCTTTCACATTCTGATCAGCGTCTCCCGCGAAGAGCTGTCCACGAAGGCCATCCGCGAGCACATCAGCGAGCTGACCGGCGGCGAACGGCCGCCGGTCACGACGCTGTATCGCGCGCTGGCGGCCGCCGAGGAGCACGGCTGGATCGAGGTCGTGCAGGAGCAGACCGGTACCGGGGGCCGACCGGCGCAGACCTACCGCATCACCGCCGAAGGGAAGCGCGCCGTGCGCGCCCGCGCCCGCGAGCTGCGAGCCTTGAGCGATCTGGTGCTGGCGGCCGAACGCCGCACCGACGGATCTTCGTGAGCGCCCTTCAACGACACCCGGAAGACCGCCGGGATTCGAAGGGAAGCGACCCAAGCTCGCGCCCGGGAGACCGCCGGGACTCAGAGGGAACCGACCCACGCTCGGGTCCCGCGGTGCGCGCCTTCGGATGGGCCTGTCGCTTGTATCCGCGCAAGTTCCGGCGCCTGTTCGCAAACGACATGATCGACACTTTCGCCGGCGATCTCGGCGAACGCACCGACCCGGTCCGATTCACCGTAGCCACCATCGCACACGTTGCGGGCGAAGCCCTGCGGCAGCGCCTGCTCTCATTGCTCCCGGTTTCCGAAGCTCCCCAAGCGAGGAACGAGATGAGCAACTTCCTGGCCGATATTCGCTACGCTGCGCGCTCGTTGCGCCGGCAGCCGAGCTTCGCGGCCGCTGCGATTCTGACCCTGGCCGTCGCCATCGGCGCGGGCACGGCCGTCTACAGCGTCGTCGATTCTGTGCTGCTGCAACCGTTGCCGTACACCGAGCCCGACGAGCTAGTGGTGCTGTGGGAGCACAACCTGCCGCGCGAGCGGCTCGAGAACGTCGTCCACCCGCGCAACTACGAGGCCTGGGTCGAGGCGTCCGATTTGCTCGCCGACAGTGCCGTGCTGATGCCCGCATCGAGCACCATCGAGCGAGACGGCGAGCGCTTCCGGGTGCCCGCGGTGCGGGTCTCGCCGGCGTACTTCCGTATGCTTGGCGTCGAACCCGCGCTCGGTCGCTGGCTCCTGCCGGAGGAGGCCGACAGTGGCGGCGCCGACGTTGTGGTGCTGAGCCACGCGGTCTGGTCCGAGTCTTTCGGTGGTGATCCCGGGATCGTCGACAAAACCGTCACCCTGCAGGGCACGCCGCACCGTGTGGTGGGCGTCATGCCGGCCGACTTCCGCCCGCCGAAGATCGGCTGGGTGCAGCAGCAGGTGATGTGGCTGCCGTTCGGTATCACGGAGGAGGTCCGCGGGTACGGCCGCTCCCTGGTCGTACTAGCCCGGCTGCGGCAGGGCGTCGGCCTCGACGCGGCGCGAGCAGAGTTCGACGCCATCGGCGCATCGCTCGCCGCCGAATACCCCCGCAACCAGAACTGGAGCATCCGCGTCGTGCGGCTACACCGGCAGATGGTCGGTAGCGTCGAGACGGCGATGTGGACCGTGTTGGCCGGCGTCGGCTTGCTGCTGCTGATCGCCTGCGCCAACGTCGGCAGCCTCATGCTCACGCGCACCGACCAGCGGGGCGCGGAGTTCGCCCTGCGCACCGCGCTCGGCGCCGGATCGGGGCGCATCGTCCGCCAGCTTCTAACCGAGGGCCTGGTATTGGCCGCCGCCGGCGGCCTTCTCGGCGCCGTCCTGGGCATATGGCTGCTCGATCTCGTGCAACCGGTGCTTCCCGATTCGCTGCCTCGGCTGCCGGAGCTACGGCTGAACCCGGCGGTCTTCGTGATCGTGGCGCTGATATCAGCCTTCGCCGTGATCGCCACCGGACTGTTCCCCGGAATCCGAGCGCGAGGGCTGGATCTGCGTGCCGGCATCGGCGCACAAACCACCCGGCGCGAGTCCCCCGGCCGCCGGGCGCTGGTGGTAGCCGAAATCTCGCTGGCGGTGATCCTGACGGTCGCAGCCGGCCTGCTGGTGCGCTCGTACGGCAACCTCTCCGCAACCGAGCTCGGTATCCAAACCCGCGACGTGCTGGCATTGCGGGTATCGCTATCGGAGCGCTTCTCTGACAATGGACAGCGCAGCAACGCGTTCGAACGGATCGTCAGCGATGTCGCCCGGCAACCGGGCGTGGCCTCCGCCGCCACTATGAGCGTGCGGCCGTTCGGCGGCGCGACCGTAGCGACCTCGGTTCAGGCCACCGCCGCTCCGATACCGGAAGGAGAAGAGAAACCGAGCGCCGGGATTCGTCAGGTCTCCGACGAACTGGTCGCCACGCTCGGCATGCGGATGATCTCCGGCCGCACCTTCGACGGTGGCGACCTCCCCGGCATGCCGGCCCGCGTGCTGGTGAACGAGAATCTGGCACGCCGCCTGTGGCCGGGCGAGGATGCAATCGGCCGCAGCCTGTCGATCAGCCTCGGCGACGGCATCGATGCCGAGGTCATCGGCGTGTTCGCCGACGTGCGCTTCGGCGGCCCCGAGGTCGACCCGCGACCGGACGTTCTACGGGCGACGACTCAGTTCCCCAGCCGCACGATGGATCTGATCGTCCGTGGCGACGGCGCCCTCCCCGACCTCGCCGCCACACGCCGCACCGTGCTGGACGTCGATCCGGCCGCGACGATCTACGACGTCGCCCCGCTCGACGGTCTTCTGTCGGACGCCTCGGCGGAGCGCCGCTTCACCACTGGCCTTCTGTCCTCGTTCGCCGTCATCGCCACGCTGCTCGCCGGCATCGGCGTCTACGGGGTGCTGGCCAGCGACGTGGCTGCGCGCCGGCGCGAGCTGGCCGTACGGGTGGCGCTAGGTGCTGCGAGCGCCGACGTCGTGCGGTTCATCGTGCGCGGTGGCATGGGGCGCGCTCTGGTCGGCGTCGCCGCGGGAATCGTCGCCAGCATCGGGCTGACCCGCTTCATGAGCGGCCTGTTGTTCGGCGTGTCGCCCACCGATACGGCAACCCTTGTGACGGTCGGCGGCATCCTCCTGCTGGTGGCCCTGGCGACCAACGTCATCCCGGCGTTGCGAGCGCTCCGGGTCGACCCGGTCACCGCCATGCGCAACGAATAGCTCTTCGGACCGAGCGCGATCAGGCCGGCTCAATTTGGCCCACGGCCCTCGAGAGGGTTCGTGCCCAAGATGGAAATCCCCAAGAGTGCATCTCCAACTGCATCACTGTGAGTAGTGAATTGATGCACATCGGTGGCCGTCGGAAAGAAAGGCGAGGACGATGAAGGTGACGTTGCCGGCTCTCGATCTCGGCGAACACCAGTACGTTGGTGTCGACCGCGCCCAAGCCTACCGCCCATCCATGAGATCGAAGTGCTTGTCTCGGTCGAGGAGATCGACGCCTGGCTGTGTCCGGGCCTTCCAGCCGCTCAACTCGAGGCGGTATGCGCTCTCGCGCTCGGGACGCGCAACCGCTTGTCGCAACAATTCGTTGGCCAGGGCCTGCAACGTGCGACCCTCGCGCGCCGCACGCTCCTTCAGCTCGCGCAGCAGGTCCTCTTCGATCGCCAGCGTGGTGCGTTTCACACATCGAAGTGTGTCAGGCAGTCATCAAGATGCGCGCCTTGGAGATCGAATCCATCCGGATTCCCTGTGCTGCGCGACGGCCACGCACCCGGAGATTCCGCAGCATGGCCACGCGGCAACCGGCGTGCGCCCGGACGGCCGCGTGCGGCTAGGACATCAACGCGTCGAGATTCTCGGGCAGCGGCCGGAACCGCTTGACCACGCGGGCGAGAAAGCCGGTCGTATTGGCCACCGCGAAGCTGATGCCGCTGACGTTGCGCTCAGGCGGCACGCCGAGAATGGGGCGCGGCAGCGGCGAGGCCGCCAGCACCTGGCTCTCGCTGTCCTTGGCGACCCAGCGCAGCTCGTCGCGCGGGCATTCCGCGTCGGCAACGACGCCGATCGCGCCGGGAAGGCTGCCGGGCCACCAGCGCGCGCCGCGATGGGAACACACCGACACCACCGCGGTCTCGGCACCGTTCGCCGTCTCGAGCGCTCGCCCGAGGACCTCGGCGCTCTCCGGCTTCGTCGTACCGAGGCTGAGGTTGGCAAGGTGCATTCCGTTTTCGGCCGCCCACTCGATGGCGCGCGCGATGTTGACAGCGCGCGTCGTCATCGTCGTCTCGAACACCCTGACGATGAACAGCTCCGCGCCGGGAACCTTCTCCTGAATCGCCGCCGCGACGGCGGTGCCGTGACCGACGCGATCGAGCACGTCGTCGTGCAGGCTGCCGTCATCGGCTATCGCGACGCCGCCGGCGTAGGTCTGAACGTGAGGGTTCTGCACGTTGATGCCGCTGTCGATCACGGCGATCCGAACGCCATCGCCGTTTCCGTCGAAGGGAGCATCCCCGAGGCGCGCCTTCATGTCACCGCGCCGTCTCGGTGGCGAAGAGCTCGGCGAAGACCCCACCCGCCTCGGCCAACGGCCGCGGGGGCCCCTCTTCAACCACCTTCGCGCCATCGATCACGATGACGCGGTCGGCGCGGCGGGCCATCTCGTAGCGATGTGAGATCAGCAACGTCGCCCTGCCCCGCATGATGGCCTCGTAACTTTCGATGACGTGACGCTCGCTGACCGGATCGAGGGACGCTGTCGCCTCGTCCAGCACCAGTACCGCCGGATCTGCCAGGAAAGCCCGTGCGATCGCCACGCGCTGGCGCTCGCCTGCCGAGAGCGCCAGCCCGCGCTCGCCGACGACGGTCGCGTATCCCTCCGGCAGCGCCTCGATGAAGTCGTGGATGCCCGCGGAGAGCGCCGCCGCGCGGATGTCGTCGTCGCCGGCATCGGGTCGCGCGTAGCGGATGTTCTCCTCCACGGAGGCGTTGAAGAGGTGCGGCGCCTGCTCGACGGCAACGACGTGGCGGCGCAAATCTCGCAACCGAAGGTCGCGCAGGTCGATCCCGTCGAGCGAGACGACGCCGGCGTCGGGGTCGAGGTGGCGCAGCGCCAGGTCGACGACCGTCGACTTCCCTCCCCCGCTCGGACCGACGATGGCGACGATCTCTCCGGGGCCGACCTCGAAGCTCACCCGTTCCAGAACCGGTGCCCCGCGGCCGAACGAAAAGGTGACATCGGCGAAGCGCAGGGCGAGGAACCGATCGCTCGGGGCGTCGGTAGATCGCCCGCCGCCCGCGTCGGCAGATCGCTCCCCGCCCGCTTCGGCAGATCGCTCGTCGCCCGATTCGCCAGGTCGCTCCCCGCCCGCTTCGCCAAACCGCCCCCGGGTCTCGCCGCCGGAGCGCTCGCGGAGATCGACGGGGTCCTCCCGCTCGACGACCTCGATCGGCGCGTCGAGGATCTCGTGCACCCGCCGCAGCGACACGCGCGCCGCCGCCAAGTTGGTATAGAGCCCCATCAATCCCTGCACCGGCGACAGCAGCCGCATCTGATAGGCCATGAATGCGACCAGCGTTCCGATGGTGATCTGGCCGTTGATCACGCGGCTGCCGCCATACAGGAAGACGACCGCGGTGCCGGCCGACAGCAACAATCCGGGCAGCCCTCCGGAGAGATAGCTCAGCCACTGCATCGACATCAGCGCGTCGATGAACTCGTCGTTCTTGCGCCGGAAACGCGTCGCCTCGCGCTCCTCGGCGTTCGAAGCAACGATCAGCTTCATCCCCTGCAGCGTCTCGATCAGGAAACTGCCGATCTCGGCACTGCGCTCCCGCAGCGTCCGGACACGGCCCTCGAGCCGACGCCGGTAGTGCACCAGAGCCCATAGCGTCAATGGCAGAACGGCGACGCTGGCGAGAAACAGGCGAACGTCGAGCCACACCATGACGACGACCGTGCCCACCAGGAACAGCACGTTGCCAACCCAGGCGAGGGCCAGCTCGGCGGCGACGCGCTGGATCTCGCCGATGTCGTTGTTGATTCGCGAGACGATGTCGCCGAGCTTGGTGTGGGCGTAGAAGCGCGGCGAGAGCCGTTGCAGATGCCGATACACATCGAGTCGCATGTCGAAGAGGATCTCGGCCGACACCCGTGTATATCGCATGCCGCTGATGACGTTGACGGCGAAGCTGGCAAGGGTGACGACGGCAAACAGCGCCACGATGCGTACCAAGGCGGTCATGTCGCGGCCGAGCAACGCCGTGTCGACCAGATCCTTAGAGAGGTACGGCAGGTACAGCGACAGCCCGGTACTCAGAAAGCTGAGGACGACGACCAGCGCCAGCCGCCGCCAGTACGGGACGACGTAACGGAAGGCGCGGCGCAGGTCCGGCTCCTCACCGGGCGTCGGCGGGCTCCCGGAGCCCACGCGCGGAGCCGGCGGCACCGGCCGGCTCTCTTTCCGCAGGTCGGGCTCGCCGGCGGAGGTCAGGGGGTTCCCGCTCCCGCCGGGACGACGAGGAAGCTCATCATGTCGGCGTCGAGCTCCACGGTGCGCACGAACTCGAAGGTGGCGGCTTCGTAGATGTCGATCGTGTTGCCGGCCGTGTGGATGTAGATGAGCTCGCCGTTGCTGCTTGTCGAGATCCCCATGCGCGGCCGACCGGCGAAGGAGCGTCGGCTCTCGACGCGCCGGTTCTCCAGATCCAACGTCCACATCTGGTACTCGCCGATCTGCTGGCGCAGCGAATACGCCTTGGTTCGATCGGGCGAGAGCGCGAACCCACTCAGCCCGGCGCTCGGACCGATGGTGTAGAAGTCGACCTCGCGCTCGGCCAGGTTGATACGGGCGATGCCCATCAGGCGCCGGTTGTTCACCGGGTCACGCGTATTGAAAAGCCCGGTGTAGAAGCCCTCGTCCTCGAAGAGGCTGGGGGTGAAACGGAGATTGAGCCGTGTCATGCCGGTCTCGAAGGGCTTCGAGATCTCCCACTTGTCCATCTCTTCGAAGGTGTCGGCGTCGAACACCAGCAGGTCGTTGGCGAAGAAGTACAGCAGGCTACCGTCGGGCGAGTACATCATCGACGCGAACTCGCGGGTCTCGCCATCGGGCCAGGGGAACTCGCGGGTGAACTCGCGCGTGCCCAGGTCGTATTCGCGAATGATCGGCTCGCCGATGTCCCACCGGTCGGTGAGCTTCGTGTCCGTGCTGGTCACGAGCATCAGCCGCTCGTCCGACGGGTGCACCGTGATGCCCCAGATCCGCACGCGGGTGTCGCCGGAGCTGAACGAGTGCCGCTCGATCGAGTGGCGAGCGGCAACGTCGAAGATCTCGATCTCCTCGTAGTCCATGCTGACCGAGTAGAAGCGGGTGCGGTCGCGCGAGAGGATCAGGTTGGCCGGTATGCGGCCCTCGGCGGCGATGCTGTCGACCACCTGCATGGTCGATTCGTCGACGATGTGGATCGCGCCGTCGTAGCCCGCCATGTAGATGGTGCCGTCGCCCCCGGCAGGCTGCTGGCCGGCTGAGGCGACGGGAGCGAGGAGTGCCACGAGAGCGACCGGGACTGCTGCGCCGGCCAACGCTCCCGCCCTCACGGGAAGATCAGGTCGAGCTTGCGCCAGTCTTTTTGCGCCGCGGCACAGCTCTTCGTCCAATCGGGCGAGTGGTTGAGCTGATCGGGCACGTGGGCCGGCCAGAAGCAGCCGAAGTGGCAGTCGAAAAGATCCCGCTCGACCGGCTGGCAAAGGCCCGCCGTACCGCCCGTGCGGTCAACTTCCCACCCGGGCGAGAACACCAGCGAGCAGCCCAGCGGGATATGCGGCCCCTCCGTCTGTTGCGGTGCGTAACCTTCGGGACGCCCGCTCAGCGCGACCACGTCGTGCTCGAGGACCCGTTCGATCCGTCCCGCCTTCTGATTGATCGGCTGGAGATGTCTCATGCGTTGTTCATCCTCGGCTGGAGGAGTCTCATGCGGTCTTTCCGTCGAAGATGGCGAGGAAGCCGGGGTTGTGAACGGCAATCTCACCATAGATGCGCAAACAGGTGTCCGTCCAGGCCCGAATCCATTCGCAGTAGTGCAGATTCGGACCCGTGGTGCTTCCGTAGCGGGTGTACGCCTCGTGATAACAGCCGCCGGAGCAGAGCGGCCGCGCCCAGCACGTGTGACAGTCGGTCTTCTCGGCCAGGTGGTGATCCTCGAGGAACTGCTGCTGCAGCCCGTGGTCGACGCCCTTGGTCACCGTGCCGAGCTTGTGGTCCTCCGACCCGGCGAAGCGGTGACACAGCGACACGTCGCCGTCGGTGGCGACGCCCATCAGGCCGAGCCCGGCGCCGCACGGGTAGGCCTTGCTGACACCCTTGTGAATCTCCTCGATGTTGTCCTTGATGTTGGAAAAGCCGTGGTGCCGGTTCTCGAGCGCCGCCTCGAGAAAGTCCTCGGCGAGCTCGTTGAACGCGTCGAGCATGCCGCGAAATCCGGCGTCGTCGATGGCCCATTCGCGGCTCCACGACGTGGTGACAGGCGCGAAGCCGACCTCCCAGAAGCCCATCTCGTCGTGCAGGTGGTCATAGATGCGCTTCACGTCCAGGACGTTCTTCGTCAGGGTGACGCGGGCGCCGATCGGGCGGCTCTTGTGCCGCTTGAGCAGCGCCCGCACCTTGGGCTCGACGATGTCGTAGGTGCCGCGGTCGGTGCCCTTGAACACCCGCAGCTCGTCCTGCATCTCCTTGGGGCCATCGATCGAAACGGTCACGCCGATGTCGTTGTCGGCCAGCCACTCGATGATGTCGGCGCGCAGCAAGGTGGCGTTGGTCGTGAGGCTGAAATCGACGCCCTTGCCCATCGCGGCGGCGCGGTCGCGTGCGTAGGCGACCGTCTTTTGCAGGACGGGGAAGTTCATCAGCGTTTCGCCGCCGAAGAACGTCAAATGGACGGTCTCGATGTCGCCCGCCTCGGCGAACATGAACTCGACGCTCTGCTGCGCCGTCTCCTCGCTCATGAACTTGGGCTGCAGGCCGTTGTCGGTATCGACGATCTTGTCCTCGCCGTACTCGTAGCAGTAGCCGCAGCTCAGATTGCACTGGTTGGTGACGTTCAACACCATGGTGGTGAGCGGAAACGGTGTCGGCGGCATTTGCTTCGGCATGGGCTCCTGCAGGACACCCGTCTCGCCGATGGCGCGCACCTGCATGAGCTCGTTGACGCTCTGCAAGACGTCCTCGGCGCCGAAGCGCTCGCCCAGGCGCTCGACCAGGTCGTCGGCCGACAGCACACCCGCGGAGAGCTCGGCCAGAACGGCGGACGAAGCATCGTCCAGACCGAACACAGCGGCGCTCGGCGGCATGTAAACGAATCGCCGGCCCGCCGCCTCGAAGGTGTGGACTTCCTGGGCCGCGAGGCCGAGCTGCGTGCGCAGCGTCACCGGCCCGGCTCCCAGTTGGCCAGGTTCAGATAGAGGGGCACGGTCACGATCAGGTGCGCCCTGCCCCGCAGCGGTCGCTCGGCTTCCGCGCCGCTGTATTCGGCGACGACCCAAACGTCCCCGATGTTGTTGCGATTGCCCGATCGCTCGGGGTTGGGGCCGTCCACGTTCGGGGTGAACAGACCGTTGTCGGCCAGCGTGCCGACGAACTGGATGTCGTCGTCATCGTAGGTCGCGGCGTACTCCTCCATGGCCCAGGTCACGTCGACGGCGCCGACGTCCAGGTCGTCATCGGTACCCGGCTCGCCGTCCGCACCGTTCGAAACGCCGATGGCCTCGAACTGGACGAGCTGCTTCGGCGCCACCGCCCCGCCGACGCGCGCCATGCCCGCCTCGGGCACCACCCGCACCGCGTGGATCCGGTCGTACACGGCGAGCGCCCCGGCGCGCGCCGCCCCGCGAACGAACAGGTCGCGCTTGCCGAGAGCCGCGTCGGTGGCCACCGAGACGCGCAGCCGGAGCGAATCGGGGCTGGCGTCGACCACCTCCGTGACCGTGACGCGTGTACCGAAGTCGATCTCGGAGGCATCGACGTCGGTCGGCAGGTTGGCGCCGTAGATGGTGACCTCTTCCATCTCGGCGCCTGTCCGGAGCGCCACCGGATGAACGCCCGTCACCAACGGGACGTCCGCCCGCTGCATGGTGACGTCGATGCCGATCTCGTCGTAGGCGCCGGTGAACCAGCGTCCGGACATCGAGCGCCAGTCGCGCTCGACGAACATGACTTCGCGCAGGGCATCGCCGCTGCCGACCTCGTCGGAAGAGCGTCCGCGCCACTGAAAGCCCGTGTAGACGACCGCCGTCCCGGTGCGGCGCACGGTGTTGCCGTTGCGAGCGTTGGTCAGCACGGTCTCGGTACGAAACTGTCCCTCCTCGGCGTCGACCTCCGTGACCTGCACCGTCCCGTAGACCGGCCCGCCGCCGGTGGCGTAGCCCGAAAGCGCCCACGAGCCGCCGAGCCGGGCCGGCCGGCGGTTGGCCGACCAGGCCGTCCACTCGTCGGACTCGAACGGAAAGGCCTCGACCAGGTGGGCGATGGCCTTGTCCATCGGATGGCGGGAATCTCCATCCTCGGCCGGTCCGGAGCGACGGAACGAAAGGCCGCTGGGGCTCGAACCGCCCTGGAAATCGATGAACGGATAGTAGCCCCGGTGCATGGCGACGAGGAGATTCCATTCCTTTTCCGTGCGCCGCTGGGTGATGACCCGACCCATCGAGTGGCACTGCACGCACAGAGAGGTGGTGTCCTCGTTGTCGTACTCGTGCACGATCATCCGCCGCTCGGCGTCGAAAAAGCCCGGGCGGGCCTCCTCCGGCGCCAGACCGTGGTTGTTCGACAGGTAACGGACGATCGATCGGGCCACCTCGGGCTCGAGCTCGACCCCGTTGAGCATCACCATGCGGCGCACCGACGTCTGCCATCCCTCGGGCGTCTTGCGCTCGAACGAGATGCGCGACATCCGCCCTTCGTCGTCCATGGCGTGACAGCTGACACAGGCCGTGACGGTGGGGGCGTGATCGACGGGGATGCCGGTACCCTCGGGTTCCTCGGCGTCGGATTCCCCCTGCTGGAAGGCCACCGTCCCCGGCGAAGCCTTGTAGGGAGCTTCGAATGAAGCCGCGCCGAAAGCTCCCGCCGGAGCTCTCGCCGGAGCTTCGGCCGCCGTTCCTTCCACCATCAAGAAGGTCGCCGGCAGGGCGCTGATCGCCGCGACGACAAGGAAACGAACCAGGTGCTCGTGCCTACCGTGCATCGTTACCCCACGCCGTAGAAAACCCGCCACGTTTTATCACACCGTATCGAGCCGTAACACGTGCTTGGCGAGGAGAACGGCGAGGGCGCCGAGAAAATCGGGCAACGGTACGGGCTCGGTGTCACGGTTGTACGCCTCGTAGAGGTCGGGAACTTGCGTATGACCGGGCGCCAGCTCCACCAACCGGCGGACGTCGACGCCGCGCAAGAAGCGGATTCCGTCCGGCAACGCGGGCGTCGCCAGGTGGTCGTCCAGCACGATGGAGCGCTCGCCGATGGCCGGGGCTCGGACGACCGACACGTCAGGGCCCGGCGCCAGACGAATCGACGGAGCAGCGCGCAACTTCTCGAACGCGTCCCGGACCTCGGGATCCCGGCGAAACGCCTCGATTTGCGGTTCGCCGGGGGCGCCGCCGACCTCCTCGCCCCGCCCGGTCCAGAAGGCGTGGTCTTCCTGGACCGCGACCTGGTCGAAAAAGCCAGATGCCTGACGGCGGCAGGCGCCGTAAACCTGCTGCTCGTGACGGTCGAAGAGCTCCCGAGCGGCGCGCGCTATCTCGTAGCTGCCGGTCTCGTCGCATGTCAGGACGGTGTTGGCGACAATTGCCCCGAGCCAGGCGGAACCCAGTGCCTTCTGCACGCCGAACGACGAAAGCGGGTCCACGAACGACGCAGCGTCGCCGACCAGCAGAAAGCGGTCACCGCTGGCGCGACGACAGCGATACCACGACGCATCGCATCCCCACTGACTGCCGACCGGTCGGGCACCGGCCAGCAAGCGACGAAACACCCGGGTCCTCTGCAGAGCGGTCGTGTATCGCTCGCCGAGATTCCCCTCGCCGGCGTCGGAAGTGGCGGGATCGAGCATGCAGGTGAGGTACCGGAACTGCTCCCCAACGGGTACAGACCAGGCCCAGCCGTCGGCGAACGATTCGACGAGTGTGTGCGTGTCGTCGCGCACATCCCAACCGTCAGGGTGCTCCCACTCGCCGACCAGCGCGAACGTGCGCGGCCCATCTTCCCGGCGCAGACCCTCCGGCCGGGCGATCACACCCTGGCGCCCGGATGCGTCGAGTACGAAGCGGGCGCTGAGCTTCTGAGTCGTTTCGCCCCGCTGCACACGCAGGCGCACGGACTCGCCGTCGACGTCAGCGGCGGCAACGTCGGCGGCAACTACGGAGGCCCCACCGGCAGCGGCGGCGGATCGCAGAAGCCCGTCGAACGCCGAGTGACGGACCTGATACCCACGGTGTCCCGCGGCAAAGCTCTGCGAGCGCGGTTCCCGATGACCCCACCACACGGTGTTCCCGGTCGAGCGTACGAAGCCCGCCGCGTCCACCGCGTCCAGAACGCCGATCTGCTCCAGCAGCTTGGCGGCGCTCGGGGGTACGGAGACGGCCAGATCGCGCGAGCGGTCGTCGACGCCCGTGAGCAACGTCACGTCGCGCCCCCACGTCGCCAACAAGCGCGCCGCCGCCGACCCCGCAGGCCCGCCGCCGATGACAGCCACGTCGCAGCCGGGCATCTCCTTCGCGCTACTCATGTGGGCCCCGAGCTCGAGAGCATCTCCCAGAACTCTCGTGGGCTCATGAACGGCACCCCTTCGAGGCTGCTACCCGCGCCGAGAAGCTCCCGGTCACCGGTAACGCAAATGTCCGCTCCGGACGCGACGACGCTGGCGACGACCCATTCGTCGGCACGGTCGCGGATATCGAGGGGGAAGGACTCTGCAGGCGCAGGCGCCACGCAGTGCCTACGGAGCAGGGTGACAACGCCGTCGATGGCACTCGGACTCGCGTCGATCTTGTCGCGAAGCACCCGACGAAGCTCCTCGATGACGACTTCGGATGTAGCGAGCTCGTGTTCCGCAATGACGACCCGTGCGACGTCTGCGCTGAGGCCGCGGGTAGCGAACGCGCTGACAAGCACGTTCGTGTCCAAGAACGCCCTCAAGAAACGTCCCGGAAAGCGTCTTCGTCCGTAAGGTACCCGCGCGCCTCAGCGAACGGCATGATCTGCTCGCGGAGTTTCTCGAAGCTCATCAACGTGAGCTGGCGCCGCAACGCCTCGCGCACGACGTCGCTTCTACTTCTTCCGCTCTTGCTCGTGACGTCCTCGAGAAGCTGCTCGAGATCGTCGTCCAGCCGAACCGTCAGGGGTGTGCTCACCCGGAGCTCCTTTCTGTATGACAACGTCATACGCTACCAAAGAAGGCATGGGCGCTCAAAGAATCGGCCCCCTGCCTTTGGGCCGACAATCTCCCACCCTTTTGGACGGCCGCCGACTGACGCCTGTCGTCGAGTGCTCCGCGATCGTTGTGACCCCCGTGGCGATCGTCGTGATGACCCGTGGCGATCATCGTGATGACCCGTGGCGACCGTTGAAGACGCCGTGGCCTTATGACACCGTCCGGGAGACCTACTGCCCGTCGATGAGGAATCGCCCATGAAGAGTGTTCTCCGCACCGCGCGGCCGGCAACAGCTTGGCACGTCTCGGCTGTCGTGCTTTTGGCTCTAATGATGCTGGCTTGGTTCGACGCTCGAGGCGCCGAGAGCCCGCGCCACACGGGCTCCTCGGGCGCGGAACATGGGCAGGACGGGCGCGCGCCGCAGCTGCTCGCTTCGTCGCTCGAGATCAGCGCCGGCGATTGGCCCCGTAACGGTCGCACGCCGGGAGAAGATCGCTTCTCGCCGCTGGAGCAGATCAACGAGGGCAACGTCGCCGACCTCGGCCTCGCTTGGAGTTACGACACCGGTACCGACCGCGGCCTGGAGGCAACGCCGGTCGTGATCGACGGCGTCATGTACACCTCTGCGTCGTGGAGCATCGTCATGGCGCTCGACGCGGCCACCGGCGAGGAGCGCTGGCGCTTCGATCCGCAGGTCGACGAGAAGTACGACGACATCGCCTGCTGTGACGTCGTCAACCGCGGCGTGGCGGTGCACGACAACAAGGTGTTCGTCGGCGCGCTCGACGGCAGGCTGATCGCCCTCGATACCTACACCGGTGAACCCGTATGGGAGGCGATGACGATCGACCAGGACAAGATGTACTCGATCACCGGGGCGCCACGGGTGGTGAAGGGTCAGGTGATCATCGGCAACGGCGGCGCCGAGTTCGGCGTACGCGGCTACGTGTCCGCATACGACGCGGCGACCGGCGAGCTGAACTGGCGCTTCTACACGATCCCCGGTGACTACCAGGCGCCCGGAACTCCGAAGCTACCGCCGGACGAGCGCGCCATGGCGCTGGCCGCCGAGACCTGGGGCCCGGACACGCTGTGGGAGGCCGGCGGCGGCGGAACTGCTTGGGACTCGTTCGCCTACGATCCGGAGCTCGACCTGCTGTACATCGGCGTCGGCAACGGCTCGCCGTGGAACCAGCTCCACCGCGATCCATCCGGCGGCGACAACCTCTTCCTCGCCTCGATCGTGGCGCTCGACCCCGACGACGGCAGCTACGTGTGGCACTACCAGACGACGCCGGGCGAAACCTGGGACTACACCGCAACGCAGCAGATGATCCTGGCGGACCTGTGGATTCCGCCGGAAGGCGGAGCCGGCCCGGGCGGAGGTGGCTCGGACCAGGGCAGCTCCGACGAGGGCTCCGGCGGTCAGCGATCAGCCGGCGGCGAGCTGCGCAAGGTCATCATGCAAGCCCCCAAGAACGGGTTCTTCTACGTCATCGATCGCGAAACCGGCGAGTTCATCTCGGCGGACAACTACGTCACCGTGACCTGGGCCGAGGGTATCGATCCCGACACCGGACGGCCGATCGAAGCGCCGGGCGCCCGCTACGAAACAGAGCCCGCTTTCATCCGCCCGGCGCCGCTCGGCGGCCACAACTGGCAGCCGATGTCGTTCAACCCCCAGACCGGATTGGTCTACATACCCGCCCAGGACAACGCCATCGCCTGGGAGCATCTACCGCGATGGGAGTTTCGCGAGAACTCCTGGCTCTCGGCGGCGCGCACGCGGCGGTCCCTCGAAGGGCACACGTTTCCCGACGACGGTCACCTGATCGCCTGGGACCCGGTCGCCCAAGAGCCCGTCTGGGCCATCGACTACGACAACTACTGGAACGGCGGCACGCTCTCGACGGCCGGCAACCTGGTCTTCCAGGGCACCGCCAGCGGCGACTTCGTCGCCTACCGGGCAACCGACGGCGAGTTGCTCTGGCAGAGCTGGTCCCGCACGGGGATTCTCGGCGGCCCGGTCTCCTACGAAGTCGACGGTACCCAGTACGTCGCCGTGATGGCCGGCTGGGGCGGGGCCTTCGCCACCCGCTCGCGCAACGAAGGCAAGATCTTCGCATTCGCGCTCGGCGGCGACGAGGCGGCCGTTGCCGCCGGCAGGCTCGAGGCGCGCGAGCCACCGGCGCCCGTCGAGCAGCCGGGCGACGCCACGGCGATCGCGGCGGGCGGTGCACTCTTTGAAACCTGGTGCGCGCAGTGCCACGGTGGCGGCACAACCCTCCCCGACCTGCGCTACTCCGACCCGGAGGTCTACGACCGCTACCGCCAGATCGTTCTCGGTGGCGAAAGGGCCGATCGCGGCATGCCGCCGTTCGGCGCCGAGCTGGATCTCCAACAGGTGCAGGCGATTGCCGCCTGGGTGATCGAGCAGCGAAACGCCCTCGGACGGTAGCCGACGCATTCCGCCAGCGCCAGCGGAACCCGCTCGGCCCCATCCGGCGGTTCCATCAGCGCGACCGGGGTCCTCCCGGCTTGCGGAACTTCAGCACCATGCGGTCCTCGTTCCAGCGGGTCGGGAAACCCATCTCGGTGTAGTCGTCGTCGGGCACCGAGAGCATGTCGGAGCGTTCGACGAGCTCGAAGCCCGCCGCCTCGAGCTCGGCGACGACGAAGCCCTCGTTGATGCGATGGGTTCGATCGTCGACCCCCTCTTCGGGTGTTCGTGCGTCCACGACACCCAGAACGCCGCCGGGGCGCAGTGTTCGCATGATGGAGGCAACGATCTCCTCGCGATCGAAGCCGAACTGCTCTTCGATCGAGGGGATGTACCAGTCGTGCACGTTGCGGACGGTGAGCACGAGGTCGAGGCTCTCGTCCGCCACCGTATCGAGGTTCAGCATCGGCTCGGCGTTGCCCAGCCCCGCGTCCTCGAAGCGCTTGCTCAGCGACGCGACAGCGTCCTCCGAGAACGCGTACGGGGCGACGACGCGACCACCGGGACCGACGACGTGCGCCAGCAGGTACGCGTTGTATCCGGAGAACGGCATGATGTCGGCGACGGCCATTCCGGGCTCGACACCGAAGAAGGCGTAGACGTCCAGCGGGCGGGAGCCTGCGTCGCGCTCCCGTTCCGCCTCCGGGCGCGACGGATCCTCCAGGACGCTGCGGTCGAGCTGGGCCTGCGCGCCTGCGGTCACCCCCGCCAGCAGGCAAAGCAGCGCCACCAGGACGCTTCGGAATCGGCTTCCGGCTACGGTCGGTCGCATACGCTCCTCCGATGTCGGGCTGTGGGCCCGCTGGGGGAGCAGCGGAAGGCCAGGGACCAGAGCGTAATTGGTACGGAGCGGCGGTGCAAATCCAGGCGCTTTTATAGGCTTTTGCAAGGCGTTCCTATCTTATAGCTTGTTTCAATAGCCATTCGTGCTCCAGTGCGACACCGTTCGCCCCGCATTGGCGGATTCCAAGGCGCCCGGAGCCTCGGTCGTTCGCTCACGCGCCAAACCACGTCGAAACGGTTACGACATGGTCACCACACCGGAGAACCCTCTCTTTTTCGGTCGATACGAGATAATCCGAGAGCTGGGGCGGGGACAGGCCGGAACCGTCTACTTGGCGAAGGATCCGCTGATCGACCGGACGGTCGCGGTCAAGGTGCTGCGCAATCGGCCCGACCTCGGCGGCGAAGAGGCCGGGGAGTGGCGCGCCCGCTTCGAGCGAGAGGTGCAGGTGGCCGGGAAGCTGAATCACCCCGGCATCGTCTCCGTGCTCGACGTAGGACTCGACGATGAAGCCTTCATCGTCATGGAGCACATCGAAGGTCGCGACCTGGAGTCGCTGCTCGAAGCCGAAGCTCCGCTGGCGCTCGACCGGGCCCTCGACATCGGCACGCAGATCGCCGACGCACTGGACGCCGCGCACAGGCATGGCGTGGTCCACCGCGACGTCAAGCCCGGCAACATCCTGGTGACCGATGATTCCAACGCCAAGGTCACCGATTTCGGCGTCGCCCACCTGATGGACTCACGCATGACGCAGGCCGGCGTTACATACGGAACGCCGGCGTTCATGTCGCCGGAACAGGCGGCGGCCGGCGAGATCGGCCCGGCCTCGGATCAGTTCTCGCTGGCGGCGGTGACGTACCTGATGCTCACCGGCGAGCTGCCATTCTCCGGAGCATCGGTCCCGGCGGTCTTGTATCGGCTGATCAACAGCGAGCCTATTCCACCCGAATCGCTGAACCCGACGATTCCCCCCGCACTCAGCACCGCGCTGCTGAAAAGCCTGTCGAAAAATCCCCGGGATCGCTATCGCACCTGTAGCAGCATGCTGGACGCCCTGCGATCGGCCGTCGACACGACCTTACAGGGGGAGGGCCCTGCAGCCAACGGAATGTCTCCAGCCCCGCCCACCGTCGAGGTCCGGGAAACGTCTGCAACCCCGGAGACACCGGCGGTGCCCGAAGCATCCGCTGTTCTGGAAACCACCGAGCGCATTCCGCCGCGGGACCAGCCAGAATCACCAAGCGCACCAGTACCAGGCGACGGATCGGGGCGGGCAATGGAACACGATGCCTCGTCGTGGACGCGGGTGCTCGAGGACGGCACCGCGTTGATTCGGAAGCTCGGCGCCGGCCGTCGACCGGCCATCCTTTCGCTCGCCGTCGTCGGAATTCTCTTGGCGGCATGGATGTTCGGCGGAGTGACCGACACTCCGGGGGCAGAGGCAGACCCGGACGCGGAGATCGAGCAGCCCGCGACGACCGAACAGGTCACGATGCCGCCGACCCGCGACTCCGGAGCTGGACCGAACCGTGTTGCCGGTGACACGCCGCGGGCGGGTACGCGCGAGCTACAGAGCAAATTCGCAAAGAGGGCCGAGAGCGCATCGACAGTCTTGGACGAGGTACTCGGAATCCCCGAGGGCATTCCGGCCGACTTGCTGCGAAGGGCCGAGTGCGTCGCCGTCATTCCGAACGTCATCAAGGTCGGCTTCGGAATCGGCGGCCGGCATGGACGCGGACTGTTGAGCTGTCGGACCTCCGCCGGCTGGAGTCTGCCCGCCTTCGTTTCACTCACCGGGGGCAGCTTCGGCTTGCAGATCGGAGCCCAGGCCTCGGACATGGTCCTCGTTTTCGCGAATCGGCGTGCCGCCGAGCGCCTCGCGAGCAACAAGATCACGCTGGGTGGTGACGCCTCGGTTTCGGCGGGTCCCGTCGGCCGGACGGCCGAGGCCGGCACCGACGTCAGATTCGAGACCGAGATTTACTCCTATTCGCGCAGCAAGGGGTTGTTCGCGGGCGTGTCATTGGAGGGGGCGACGTTGCGTGCCGATGAGGACGCGAATCGAGACGCCTATGACCGCGATCGACGCCCGGCGGACCTCTTGGTAACAGCCGACGAGCCCAGGGCACCCGAGCTCGCGGCATTCGTCCGCAGGCTGGAGTCCTCCGGGTCCTGAAGGTCGTCAGTGGTCATCACTCGAACGCTCGGCAACCCCACCGTTCTATATCTGTTACGGATATATCTATAGCAGTACTATATGCGCGATCGCAAATGCGCCGTCTGTTCGCTTCGACGCGTGAAGCTTGCCCGTAGAGAATAGATGGTCGGCATGAGCTGTCCTCCTTGACCCGCCCGTCGAAACCGGTCACTATTCCTGTTACGGATATATTTTCCACCGTAGGAAACGAGCGTGGCAATGCCCAAGAAGAAGTCGCGAGGTACGGACGGTGGGCCGCTGACCCCGGCGGTGTTCCACATTCTCCTGGCCCTGGCGGACGGCGCGGTCCATGGCTACGGCATCATGCAGTCCGTGAAGGAAACGGCCGGATTGGAAATGGGGCCGGGAACCATCTACGGCTCGATCCAGCGAATGGAGGATTCCGGCCTGGTGCGCGAAGCAACGGCCCCGAAGGGGGCGAAGGACAGCGATTCGCGTCGCCGCTACTACGCCCTGACGGGAGAAGGTCGCATGGCTCTCGAGGCCGAATCGGCCCGGGTCGCGCGGCTTGCCGAGCTGGTGCGCGACAAGAAGCTGCTACCCGGTGGGGGGACCTCCCGTTGAACGCCCTGCTGTATCGGCTGCTACTTCTCGCCTACCCGGCGCGATTCCGACGCAAGTACGGCGCGGCGATGGTGGCGGACTTTCTCGACTGCCAGCGTGACTACGCAACGCGCGGCGGGTTCCGTAGCCTGAGTGCCTGGCGCGTGGTTGGCAAAGACCTGTTCATGTCGGCGCCCCGCGAGCACGTGGCGGCGTGGCGACGGATCGCGAACCGGTGGCGGCGAAGCGCCGGTTCCGAAGGCCCGACTCCCCCACCCGGCCGCGGGGCTCCTCGACGCAACTTCTTCGACGATCGACGCCGCGACCTGTCGTTTGCTTGGCGCTCGCTGCGTCGACAACCCGGTTTCAGCCTCGTGGCGATCCTCACGCTGGCGCTCGGCATCGGCGCGACAACCGCGGTGTATAGCGTTGCCGACGCGGTCGTATTGCGACCCCTGCCCTACCCGGAGCCCGACCGCCTGGTGCGGCTGTTCGAGACCGACCTCGCACAGGGGGACGATCAGGATACGTTCTCCGGCGCCGTCTTCCTCGACTGGCGCACCCGGAGCACATCCTTCGAGGAGCTCGCCGCGTATCGGGTGTTGGAGTGGACGCTGACCGGCGCGGACGCACCGCGACAGATCGCCACCGTCTCGGTAACGCCGGACTACTTCGCCGTGTTCGGCGTCGACGCGCGGCTCGGTCGCGTGTTCTCCCCCACGCAAGACGCCCCCGGAAGCGACCCGGTGGCCGTCATCAGCTCCGCGATGTGGCAGCGAGAGTACGCCGGCGACCCGCGGGTTCTCGGCGAGAAGCTGGTGCTGAACGGCGAGCCCTACAGCATTGTCGGTGTCATGCCCGCGTCGTTCGGCTACCCCGCGCGGCGCGATGCCGCGGTCGAGGTATGGACCGCGGCCCGCTTCCGCGTCCCGGATCCGCCGGTGTACGTCGGGCCCGATCCGGCCGAGAACCGCAGCGCCGGCTACCTTTCGGCGGTCGCGCGCCTCGCTGACGGCATCAGCCTCGCGGAGGCACAAGCAGAGATGAGCCTCGTGGCCGAACGGATCGCCCTCGAGCACCCGGAGGAAAGCGCAGGAGAAGGCATCAACATCATGCCGCTCCGGACGTCGATCGTCGGCGACGCCCGCCCGCTGCTGCTGGCGCTGCTCGCCGGCGTCGGGCTGGTGATGCTGATCGCCTGCTCGAACGTGGCGAACCTGTTTCTGGCGAAGGCGATGCAGCGACGGCCGGAGATCGCGATGCGGCTGGCGCTGGGAGCCAGTCGAGGGCGCATCTTCGGCCAGTTGTTGACCGAAAGCGTGGTTCTGGCCGTCGCGGCGGGGTTCGTCGGCGTCGGTCTGGCAAGCTTCGGCGTGGACGCGCTGCTGGCAATCGCCCCCGTAGGGCTGCCGGGTGCCGAGACTGCGGCGCTCGACCTGCGCGTCCTTTCCTTCTCCCTCGCAACCGTGCTGGGCGCCGGTGTGCTCTTCGGCTTGGCCCCGACGTTCACCGTCGTTCGACCCGATCTCGCCCCGTCCGTTCGCCAGGAAACCGGAGCCTTCGCGGCGCCGGGAAGCCCGGGACGTCTCGGCCGGGCCCTCATCGTCGCCGAGGTCTCGATGTCGTTGATGCTGGTAGTTGCCGCCGGCCTGATGGGGCGAACCTTCGTCTCGCTCGCTTCGGTGGAGCCCGGCTTCGACGCGAGCGACACCCTGGTCGCCCACGTGACCCTGCCCGACACGAGGTACGCCGAGGACCATCAGATCGTGGCCATGTTCGACCGGGTCGTCGAGACGCTTCGTCGCACACCGGGGATCGAGTCCGCCGGGTCGGTCCTGACCCTGCCGATGCACTGGAACCTGCGCGGCACCCTGAGGGTCAATATCGAGGGCAAGTGGGACGAAGAGCGGGAAGACACCCTCGCGGGGTACCAACTCGTCACCCCGGGGTATTTCCGCACCCTGCGCATCCCACTGGTGCGCGGTCGCCTGCTCGAGGACACGGACACCGCCGGCGCTCCGTTCGTGGCCCTGATCAACGAAGCCTTCGCGGCCGAGCACTTCCGCGACGAAGACCCTCTGGGGAATCGCATCACCTGGAGCGACCCGGAAAGCGAGACGGCCGAGTGGGCAACGATCGTCGGCATCGTGCGGGACGTCCGGCTCGAGGGCCTGGACGCCGCCGCCGTGCCGGAGACGTACTTGTCCTACGCCCAGTCGGCGATGTCGCAAACCACCTTCGTCGTGCGCGGTACGCTCAGCCGCGCGGAGCTCGCGACCGCCATGCAGACCGCGGTGCTGGAGGCCGACCCCGAGCAGCCGATCACCGGCGTCGCGACGATGGAGGAGGTCCTGTACGACTCCCTCGGCGACCGGCGCTTCAACACGCAACTGTTCGGCAGCTTCGCCGTCGCCGCGCTGCTGATGGCAGCCATCGGACTGTACGGCGTATTGAGCTTCTCGGTGGCCCAGCGAACCCGCGAAATCGGCATCCGCCGCGCCCTCGGGGCACAGCGGTCCGGCGTCGTCCTTCTGGTCGTTCGCGAAGGACTCCGTCTCGTGGCGATCGGCATGATCCTCGGCCTGATCGCCGCGGCGGCCCTCGGCCGCTTTGTCGCCGGACAGCTCTACGCGGTCGAGCCGGCGGATCCCCTGACGTTCGCCCTCGCCGTCGCGACGATCCTGACGGTCGGGCTCGTGGCGACCTACGTGCCCGCCCGTCGGGCCGCCCGGACAGACCCGATGGTGGCCCTGCGGCGCACATCGTGACCGGTTGCGAACGCGCTCACCGCGGATCGTCGCCCTGTTCCCGTTCGCGCTCGCTCATCGTCGTGAAGCCGCGATTCCGCCAGTTCGCGTGGTTGTTCCTGGACGGTCGCCTCGAACCGGTGCACGCGAGCGGGCGGCGAACCCCTCGCTCGTTTGCTCGAGGATCTCCAGGATCGCGGCTCTATCTTCGCTCGACAGGTGGTCGAACTCCTCGCTACGGTCGTCGCCCGTGAGCACCTCGCCGATCCGTCGGTACACGTAGTCCTTCGCCGGCTGCGGCAGCCTCTGGAAAGCCCTCGAGTAGATGACGTAGCTGCAGGGGTAGCGAAACAGCCTGCGGCGAAGGTCGAGCTGTCGCAGCGAGCGTCCGTCGTCATCGTACGGACCGAGCTCCTCGAAACGAGCGGCGAAACCGGAGGTGCCCGCGACCCGGTCGGTCAACGGTGCTTCGTCCACCAGCAGCAACGCCTGCACGAGGGGTTCGGCGCCGGCCTCGATGCTCGCCAGCGTCGCTTCCGAGAGGAAGCTCTCGTCGCGCCCGAGCTCGAGGTTCTCCCGCCGCTGCTCGTGCAGCGCCGTGCGCGTGTCCCAGTTGACCCGGGTGATCACGTTCTGCACGTGGGTTTGGTGCTCGAGCACCATCAGCGCCACGATGTCGCTGTGGTCGCCGAGATAGGGACCCGTATCGACCATGCCGTCCAGGTTGGTCACGTTGCCGGTGGCGGCCGGGTCGGGGCGGCCGCCCGAGCGGTTTTCGCGGATGATCAGGTTTCCCCGGTGTACCTGCTCACCGTGAGTCCCGGTCACGTACCACCCGCCCCAACGACGCGATATCGGGCTGCGGTCCGTGGTGAGGATCCAACTCTCGTGCGACGCGAGGGCGCCGGTCTCGTCGATGAAGCCCGAGCCCACGAGGTGTCGGGGCACGCCGCCCCCGGTCAGCGAATAGGAATCGTGGCAATTCAGGCAACGGACCGTGTGCCGCTCGAATCGCGGTTGCGCCCCAGCGTCCGATTCGAGGGTGTAGAAGACGACGCCCAGCTTCGGATCGACAGAGGAGATCTCGATGAGCCCGCCGGGCACCCAGGCGACGTAGGTGTCGTCGTTGAAGTAGATCGCCCGCGGCGTCGCCGGCGAGATCTTCTGGACCTGGAGGCTGGTGCGCGAGAAAACCAGCATCTGCGAGGCGACGTCGATGTCGAGAGCCTCCAGCAGGGATGCCAGATACCCGGTGTCGGCATCGAAGCGTAGCTCTGATTCGCCGTCGAGAACCCGCTGCTGCAGGCGGGCGACGCTGTCCGTCGGCGCACTCGACGCGTACTGGATCGCCTCGTACTCGGTGTCGTAGCGGCGCTGAAATGCGGCGGCGGCGAGAACCGGTACCAGAAGGGCAACGACCAGAAAGGCAACGAGACGAACTGCGTAGGCGGGCCGGGACACTGGGGCATTCTACCGCGCGCACCGGGGCCGAGCCTCATCGCGCACCTGCCAAACCGTTCTCGAGTCTTCGGGACGCGATCTCCGCGGGATTGCTCGCCGGGGAATGGGCGGCGCCTCGCCTTCTCGGCCGTGTGAAAGCGGGAACCCACGGGGAGGTGGCCATCCCAAGAGGTATCGACCGTCCGTCGCACTTGAGCCCGGCCAAAGTAAGACGTTATCTTACTTACATGAAGACCACGGTTTCATCGAAAGGCCAGATCGTCTTGCCGGCCGAGATCCGCAAGCAGGACGGGATCCGACCCGGGCAGACGTTCGAGATCGAACGCGTCGACCGCGGCGAGTACCGCCTGGTGAGGCGATCTCCACCTCCCAACGACGGGCTCGTCGACTGGCTGCTCGCCTGTCCCGAACCCGGCTATTTCGCCCCGATCGACTCGGAGTCGACCGACGAGCTGTGAAATACCTGGTCGACGCGAACGTCCTGAGCGAAGCGACGAAACCTACGCCTGACGCGCGGGTCCTCGAGTGGCTGCGCCGGAACGAGCGCGAGATCGCGGTGGACCCCGTTATTCTCGGAGAGATCCGCTTCGGCGTGCTGTTGTTGCCCCCCGGCAAGCGTCGAAGAGAGCTCGAACGCTGGTTCGACGAGGGCGTTCGGCGCATCGAATGCCTGGCGTGGGAGCCCGAGACGGGACTGCGGTGGGCACGCCTGCTCGCCGAGCTTCGCCGATCGGGAAAATCGATGCCCGTGAAAGACAGCTTGATCGCCGCTACCGCACTGTGGCGCGGCCTGACGCTTGCGACCCGCGACCGCAACCACTTCGAGACGGCGGGCGTCCGCGTCGTGAATCCGTTCTCCTGACCGGCCCCTCGGCGCTTCATCACGATCGCTTCCACCGCGGGCAGAATGCCAGGGCATGTCGGGGCATCGCGCAGGCTTCCGTTGACACATCGCGTTCCGAGGTATAGCATTCCGAGGCATGAGAGGCGAAGCACTGAAGGGACATCTGGACTTGCTGCTGCTGGCAGCCATCGAAACCGAGCCGGCGCACGGGTACGGCATCGCCAAGGCGCTGCGGGAACGTACCGGCGATGAGCTGGACCTGCCCGAGGGCACCCTGTACCCGGCGCTGCAACGGCTGCAATCGGCGGGGCTGCTGAGCAGCGACTGGTCCAAGGTCGACGGGCGGCGGCGACGGGTCTACGAGATCACGACCGAAGGGCGGGACGCACTCGAGCGGGAGCGCACCGAGTGGGGCGCGTTCGCCCAGGCTGTCCAGGCCGTGATCGAACCGCGCTGATGCGTGCCTCGCATTCCACCTTCGCCGACTACCTCGACGAGCTCCGTTCCGAGCTTTTCGTGCTGTTCGGCCGTACCGAGGCATCGCGCACGGTCCGCCAGATCCTGCGTGAGGCACGAGCCCACCTGGAGGACTCGTACCGCGAGTTCCTCGACCGCGGATCGAACGAGGCGGAGGCGGCTCGCTCCGCTTTGCACCGGTTCGGCCCGGCGAAGGTCGTCGCCATGGCGTACGAGGGCGTCGAGTTCGAGACGCCGGCCGGCGACGAAACCACATCTCCCCACGGCGCCTCCGAGGCCCGCCGCCCCCCAGGCGATCGATGGGAGATCGACACCATCATGAGCTCACTATGGCGGGACCTCCGTATGGCTCTTCGGGGGTTGTCACAGTCACCGGGCTACGCCCTCGCGTTCGTGCTCACACTCGGCCTGGGTATCGGCGCCAACACGGCCGTGTTCAGCGTCGTCAACGGCATCATGCTCAAGGAACTGCCGCACCGCGACGGCGAGGAGCTGGTGTACCTGCGCCACGCTGCCGAGGCGTCGGGCGTACGCAACGCGCTGTTCTCGGTACCGGAGATCGACGACTACCGCCAGCAGGTCGATGCCTTCCGGGACATCGCCGAGTTCTCGGCCCTGACCTTCACGCTGCTCGGGTTCGAGGAGCCCCGGCAGGTTCGGGCGGGAATCGTGACCGGCAACTACTTCGGCGTGATGGGGCTGACGACCGTCGCCGGCCGCCCCATCGATACAGGAGACGACGGCGAGGGAGCCGAGCCCGTGGCCGTGCTCACGTACGAGTACTGGCAAGACACGTTCGGCGGTGACCCCGGGATCGTCGATACGGTCGCTCGAATGAACGAGCGATCGCTGCGTATCGTCGGTGTGGCCGAGCCCTCCCCGCCCTACCCCGAGCAAACCGACCTTTTCGTCAACATGGCCGCCAGCCCGCACCATCTCGAAGCGACGATGGCGGTCGATCGGCGGCACCGGATGACCGAGGCGTTCGCCCGCTTGCAAGACGGAGTGGCGCTCGACACGGCCAGGGTGCAGGTGGACCAGGTGACCGCGAGGGTCCACGCGCAATACCCGGAGGTGTACGACCCGTCCCGCGGCTTCGCGGTGACCGCCGTGCCGCTGCGCGATCAGCTCGCCGCGCGGGCGCGGTCGACGTTTCTGATGCTGCTCGGCGTCGCCGGCTTCGTCTTGGTGATCGCTTGCGCCAACGTCGCCAACCTGACCTTGGGCAGGGTGTTGCGTCGACGCGACGAGCTCGCCGTACGCGCCTCTCTCGGAGCAGGTGCCGGCGCCCTTCGACGCCAGCTCCTGATCGAGAACCTGGTGCCGGCTCTACTCGGAGCGGTCCTCGGGTTGGTCATCGCCCGCCTCGGCCTTGTCGCTCTGGTGCGATACGCGGCGCGCTATTCGGCCCGCGCGGCGGAGATCTCCATCGACACGACGGTGTTTCTGGTGGCGATCGCGATCGGCCTGGGAGCAGCCGGCTTCTTCGCCCTGATTCCGCGACTGCCGGGATCGGTGTCACGCGCCCGAGCCACGACCGGTGTATCGGGTCGGACGATGCAGCGCTTGCTGGTGACCGCACAGGTGGCCGTCTGCTTCGTGCTGCTGATCGGCGCCGGCCTGCTTCTGCGCACGGTGGTGAACCTGTATCGCGCCGACGCCGGCCTGGCCACCGAAAGCGTGCTGACGATGCAGATCCCGCGCAAGAACACCGACCCGACACGCGATACCGATCGCTTCACGTTCTATCCGGCCGTTCTCGAGCGGGTTGCGGCACTACCCGGCGTGAGCTCGGCCGCTCTCGGTACCAGGGTTCCGATGCAGGCCGGCACGGACGGAGCGACCCTGAGCTTCTCGGTGGATTTCGAGGTCGTCGGTCGCGACCGCGAACCGGACATGCCGCCGACGAGGGCCGACTTTCGTCCGGTGAGCGAGGAGTACTTCGACACCGTGGGCATGGCGCTGGTCGCCGGCCGCGACTTCGAGGCAACGGATGTCGCGGAGAGCGCCCCTGTGGTGATCATCAACGAGAGCATGGCGGAGCGCTATTTCCCCGACCGTGACCCCCTCGGGCAGCAGGTCGCCTGGGCCGACGAGCTGCTGGGCCGTTTCCTCGGCGTCAGCCTGGAGCCCCGCACGATCGTCGGGGTGGTGTCGGACAGCAGCGACTACGGCATCGGGGCAGCGGTTCCCGACATCATCTTCCAGCCGTATCACCAGGTGCCGATGGCGGGCGTGGTGTTCATTCGCAGCGCACAGCCGTCGTCTATCGTCCGGCCGGCGCTCGACATCATTCGCGATCTCGACCCCGAGAGGCCGGTCATCAACATCGCCACCCTCGAGCAGGTCCGCTCCGATGCCATCGCACCGCAACGCTTGAACGCCACCCTGGTGGGGGCGTTCGCGCTGCTGGCGGTGTCGATCGCCGCGGTGGGGGTCGCCGGCGCGCTGGCGTTCTCCGTCAGCCAGCGGGTACGCGAGCTCGGTATCCGCGCGGCGCTGGGCGCCGACCGCAACCGGCTGGTGCGTGCCGTCCTGCGGGAAGGCGTGGGGATGACGGGTGCCGGGCTGCTGCTCGGCGGCGCCGCTGCGGTGGCTCTGACCGGCATGATGAGCAGCCTCCTGTACGGCGTCGAGCCGACCGACCCGGCGACGTTCGCCGGCGTCGCGGCCGTCCTGCTGCTGGTGGCCGTGATCGCCTCGTGGTTGCCGGCACGTCGCGCCTCCCGCGTCGATCCGATCACCGCCTTGAAGTCCGATCAGCTGCGCGGTCCGCGCGGCTCCCGCCTGAGCGCCCGGTAGCGGCCGATGGCAACCGCCCACGACATCAGACCGACACCGCTACGACTGTGGCCCGGGGTGGCGATCGTCGCGGTGCAATGGCTCGTTCGTTACGCCTTGCCCGCAATCAACCCTGAGCTGATGATCATCGCCGTCTTCGGCAGCCTGTTCGCTGGCCTCGCGGTGCTCGCCTGGTGGGTGCTGTTCAGCCGCGCGACCGTGGTCGAGCGACTCATCGGGTTGGGGGTGGCAGTTGTCGCACCGGTGGTGACCTACAACCTTCTGGACGTATCGATTGCCACCGGAGGCCAGGGGATGATGTTTCCCTTGTTGGCCACGCCGATCCTGTCGGCGGCTTTCGTCGCCGGTGCGATCGCCAGCCGCTACCTGCCCGACGGGCGTCGCCTCGCGGCCATCACCGCCGCGATGCTGCTGACCTGCGCCGGATGGGCGATGGTGCGCATCAACGGCATCACGGGGGACTTCACCCCGGATTTCGCCTGGCGCTGGAGTGAAACGCCCGAGGAGCGCTTTCTGGCGCAGGTCGAAACCGAGCTGGTGGCGACCGAGTCCGGAGTGGCCGGCCCCGATGCCGACGAGCCGGGCCCTGCCGACGAAGCAATCACCGACACCGGAGTGGGCTGGCCCGGATTCCGCGGCCCCCTCCGCGACGGCATCGTCCGCGGCGTGAGCATCGACACCGACTGGTCGATCTCCCCTCCGGTGGAGCTCTGGCGCCGGCCGATCGGCCCCGGCTGGTCGTCGTTCGCCGTCCGTGGCGCGTTGCTCTACACGCAGGAGCAGCGAGGCGACGAGGAGGCGGTGTCGGCGTACAACGTCGCCACCGGACAGCCGGTTTGGCAGCATCGCTACCCGGCCCGCTTCTGGGAGTCCCATGGGGGCGCCGGGCCCCGGGGAACGCCGGCGATCAACGGAAACCGCGTCTACACGTTCGGCGCTACCGGGATTCTCAATGCGCTGGGCGCCGATACCGGCGCCCTCGCCTGGCGCCGCGACGTCGCTGCCGATCTCGGCGTCGCGGTCCCCGGCTGGGGGTTCGCTGCCTCCCCCCTCGTCGTCGGCGACACCGTGCTGGTGGCGGCCGCCGGCCAGCTCGCCGCCTACGATCGCGACAGCGGGGAACCCCGTTGGATCGGTGAGCACAGCTACGGGTACAGCTCACCGCACCTGCTGACCCTGGACGGCACGCCTCAAATCGTGCTCTTGAACGGCGCCGGCGCCGCCGGCTATGCCGTCGCCGACGGCGAGCGTTTGTGGAATCACGACTGGCCGCCGGGGGCCCGCATCGTCCAGCCGGCGATCACCGCCGACGGCGAGCTGCTCATCAGCGGCGGCGAGGCGACCGGGATGCGGCGGATCGCGGTCACCCGCGGGCCGGGCGGGTGGTCGGTGCAGGAGCGCTGGACGACGATCCGATTGAAGCCCTACTTCAGCGACTTCGTCATCCATGAAGGCCACGCCTACGGATTCGACGGCAGCATTCTCGCCGCCATCGATATCGCCGACGGTGCGCGCGTCTGGAAAGGTGGCCGTTACGGGCAGGGGCAACTCTTGCTGTTGGCCGATCAGGACCTCCTCCTGGTGATCTCAGAAGACGGCGAGCTGGCGCTCGTTTCGGCGAAGCCCGACGGATTTGCCGAGCAAGCGCGCTTCCCCGCGATGGACGGCAAGACCTGGAACCACCCGGTTCTGGTCGGGGATCTCCTGCTTTTGCGCAACAGTGAAGAGATGGTCGCCTTCCGCCTGACACTGTCAGAGTAGTCCGCAGGGTCGAACTCCTGTCGAATATCCTGAAGATCGTCAAAGGTGTTCCTCAGGATCCGGTGAAGCTCTTGCCACCGCGGGTAGGCTGCTGTGAGATATAAGGATGGCGGACTATCGATTCGGCGCGCATCGCTACGAAGGATCCACCGGGCGCCTGTACCGGGATGGCGTGGAGATCCCTCTGCCGCCGCGCGCTGCCGCACTTCTCGAGCATCTCCTGCCCCGAGCGGGCGAGGTGTGCACGAAGGACGAGCTCCTGGCGCAGGTCTGGGAGGGAACCAACGTCGGCGAAGAATCGCTCACCCAGGCAGTCAGCGTGCTGCGGAGCGCCCTGGATGACGATCCGAAGCGTCCCGATTGGCTCGAGACGATCCCCCGGCGCGGCTATCGGTTCATCGGTGCCGTGCAACCGGTAGCGGACGCCGTCGGGCACCCTGCCAACGGCTCCGGTGCGCGCGAGCCCGATCCGGTGAGCCCGGGAAACGGAACCGGGACAACTGTCTCAGCCGGCGAAGGCACCGATTTCCGCAGCCCGGCGCCGGCGCGGCGCTCCCAACTGCTTCCCTGGGCCGCCGCCGGCGCCCTGTTCGTGGCACTGGTGGCGCTCAGCTGGCCCGAACGTGCGTCCGAACCGCCACCCGGAACGACTGCGCCGCCGATCCGGTTCACCATCGACCTCGGTGACGAGCCGCTCAAGCCATTGCACGATGTGCTGGCGATCGCGCCGGACGGCAGCCGGCTGGCGCTGGTCCGCCCGGACGGGATCTGGCTGCGTGAGATGGGCGCCGAGGCGATCATTCCGGTCGGCGGCACCGAGAAAGGCGGCTTTCCCTTCTTTTCGCCCGACGGCCGCGAGCTGATCTTCCACCGCGACGCGGCGCTCCGGCGCGTGACCATCGCCGGCGGCATGCCGACGCCGCTGACGACGACGCGCGGCCCGCGCGGCGGCCACTGGGCCGAGTCCGGCTTCTACTTCGGTCGCAGCTCGCAAGGCATTTTTCGGCACACGATCGGCGAAGACGGGCTCGAACTGCTCGTACAATCCGATGCCGGGGAAGCGGTGCGTGACCCACAGCTGCTTCCCGGGGGCGAGTGGCTCATCTACACCCTCGGCGCCGGCGACACCCCCTGGAACGACGCCCGGATCGTCGCCCACCACCTCGCAAGCGGCGAGCTGCGCACGCTCTCCTACGGAACAGCGGTCCGCTACGTGCCAACGGGCCATCTCGTGTTTGCCCGCAACAACGCCCTCTGGGGAGTCCCCTTCGACGCGGATCGTGTCGAGGTAACGGGCGACCCCGTGCTCGTCGTCGAGGACGTGCTGCAGCTCACGTCCGGGTCGGCAGAATACGCCGTGTCCGACAACGGCACCCTCGCCTATCTTCGGGGCGTCCTCAGCCGTTGGCCGGCCCGCTCGCTGAAGTGGGTGGCGGAAGGTGGCACGGAGACGGTCGTGGACATCCGCGATGGGATCGACAACCCGCGACTCTCGCCCGACGAACGATTCATCGCCGCGATCGCAACGGCCAACAACGACACCGCGGTGTGGCTGCACGAAATCGGTCGCAGCTGGACCCTGCTGACCAGTGACGGGCACGGGGCCAATCCGATCTGGTCACCCGACGGCACCACGGTGTACTTCGAATCCGTCCGCGGCGGCAGAAGCGCGATTTGGCGCCGGTCCATCGACTTCGCCCGCCCGGCCGAACGCGTTTGGGGTCCGCCGGTCGAGCGCGTCTCGGCACCGGAGTCCATCAGCCCGGACGGCCGCTACCTCTACTTCACCACGCTCGAGGACGGCAACATCGACTCGTGGGTCCTCGACCTCTCCGGCGAACCGACGGCCCGACCGATCGAAGGTCTCAATACACGCGGCGCGGCCGAAGGAAGCGGGATGATCCACCCCTCCGCGAACCTCCTCGCCTACGTATCCGACGAGTCGGGCATGCCCGAGGTGTACGTGCGCGAGCTGATCGAGCCCACCGTCGCCGGACGCCGCTGGAAGGTGTCGGGCGCGGAGGGCGGTGACGAGCCGCGCTGGTCGCCCGACGGCGAGTCTCTCTACTACCGCTTCGAGGATCAGCTCGTAGCGGTTGCGGTTCGCGTCAGCCCCGACTTCGAAGCCCTCGACGCCCGAGTGCTGGTCGAGTCGCTCGTCGCCGAGCGCCCGCGATCGCGCACGGAGTACGACGTCGCCCGCGATGGACGGATCCTGATCTCGGGACCCGAGGGCCTGGACGGCTCGATGTACTCCCGCGTGCACGTCGTCGTGAACTGGTTCTCCGAGCTGATCGAGCGGGTACCGTCCCACGGCGTGGACATCCAAGAACAATAGGCGCCGTCCGACAACGGCCGTGGTCACCGCGACCGGTCAAGCGCGGTTGCGGCGACCGGAGCCCCGGGGGAAACCGCGAGAACGAGTCCGGCCGGGCGCCTCCAGGGATGTGCTACATTGTGCTACATGAAGCGAGGCGACATGGTCGGAGTCCGTGAGCTGAGACAGAACTTGAGCAAGTACCTGCGACGCGTGACCCGCGGCGAGACGCTGCGCGTCACCGAGCGCGGCCACCCTGTCGCCGTGCTGGCCCCTCTTCCCGAGGAGGAGTCCGTGCTCGGTCGCCTCGAGCGCCAGGGGAAACTCCGGAGGGCCCGCATCAGCCTGCCGACCCTCGGGCAACCCGAAAACCGCCCACATACCCGTTCGATCAGCGACGCCCTCGCTGAGCAGCGGGCCGATCGCTGAGACGTGGCCGGCATCCTCTACCTCGACTCCTCGGCGATCGTGAAACTCGTGCTCCCGGAGCCCGAAACGGAAGCGCTCGTTCGCCTGCTGAAGAATGGACCCGAATGTGCCACCGCGAGCATCGCAGCCGTCGAGGTGGTCCGCGCCGCCAGGCGTGTATCCGACGATCCCGCGGTCGAGAAGAGAGCCCGCCAGGTACTGGCCGGTGTGCACCTGCTGATGATCGACGAGGAGACGATCGACGAGGCCGCGATGGTGGACCCACGGAAGCTGAGAAGCCTCGACGCGCTCCATGTCGCCGCCGCGAAACGGCTCGGCGCCGACCTCGACGCCATGGTCGTCTACGACACTGCCCTGGCCGCCGCCGCCCACGAATCGGGCATCGCTGTGCTGGCCCCCTGACACCCACGACTACCACCCGATCGATCGAGCCGGCCTATTTGAGCCACTGCTCCCACCAGGCGAGCTCGTTGATCGCCCGGTGCACCTGGTTCCAGTGGCCGCGGATACCGTGCGCCATTCCGGAGTAGCGGATCATCTTCGCCGGCACGCCCTGCTTCTTGATGGCGAAGTACATTTGCTCGGCTTCCTCGTAGGGCACGCGCTGGTCGTCCGCGCCGTGGACAAACAGCGTCGGCGCGGTGACGTTGCCGGCATAGGTCAGCGGCGACTGCCGGATGAGCCGGGCGCGTGACTCTTCCTCCCATGGTGTGCCGAAGAACTCGGTTTCCTTGGTGCGGGCGATGTCCGCGGTGCCATAGTCGCTGATCCAGTTGGAGATGCCGGCACCGACGACGGCCGCGGCGATGCGATCGGGGTACTGGGTGATCAGCCAGTTGCTCATGAAGCCGCCGTACGAATGGCCGGTGACGCCGACGCGATCCGGATCGATGGCAAAGTTCGCGATCGCGTAGTCGACACCCGCCATCACGTCCTCGCCATCCTTGTCGCCCCAGGCTCCCCAGGTCGCCCACTTGAAGTCGTCTCCGTAGCCGGTGGAGCTGCGGAAATTCGTCTGCAGGACGAAGTAGCCGTTGGCGGCGAAGTACTGGTGCTTGAAGCTGAAGCCGTACCCGGAGGCCGAGTGCGGACCGCCGTGGCTGTTGACGACCATCGGATAGGGGCCGTTTTCGGGTCGATATCCGTAGGGATACAGGAGCCACCCTTCGATCGGCGTGCCGTCGTAGCTGGCAAACAGCAGCCGCTCAGCGCGGCTGAAGGTGATCTCGTCGAGGAGCTCGCCATGCACCGCGGTGAGCCAACGCTCACCGCTGCCGTCGATGTTGGCGGCGTAGAGCTCCGACGGCGCTTCAATCCGTCCCACCGTATAGGCGATGGTGCGGAAGTCGCGGTCGAAGGTGAGGCCGCCGATGCGACGCTCACCCTGGGTGATCTGCTCGACCGGGCCGCCGCCGGCAGCGACACGAAACAGGTGCGTGGCGCCACCGATACCCGCCGTGAAATAGATGTAACTGCCTTCGGCTTCCCACCGGGGCGTGCCGGGATCGAGGTCCCAGTCGCCCGTCAGGTTTACCGGCTCACCGCCCTCGACGGGCATGATGAAAAGGTCGCGCGAGCCGCCGTGGTCGAGGCGCTGCTCGATGATCATGTCGGTGCCGAAGGAGCGTGTGTACGAGATGAACCGGCCGTCGGGCGAGACCGCCGCGTTGCCGTAGTTGTAGCCATCGTCCGTGAGGCGCGTGATCTCGCCGTCGACGGTCACCGTCCAGAGGTCGGATCGGCCGTAGGTCATCTCGTTGCGATAGTCGGCGTCGGCGGTAAAAACGATCATGGAATTGTCTGGGTGCCAGGCGAGGCCTCCCGGACGCAGACCGAGCTCGGTGATCCGTCGCGCCGGACTGCTGCCGGCACCGCCGCTGTCGCCGGCGGGGCGGACGGCGATCTCCAGCGCGGCACGCGTGCGCGGATCGGCAACCGGGAACTGCTGGCCATCCCGCTGAAAGTACATCCAGTCGAACTGGTCACCCTCGAAGCGCTCTTGGTGGCGGCGTTCGAAGTCCGACACGTACGTGGGCTCCTCGACCGGAAACGGCACCTCTTCCAGCGTCGCGATCCAGGTTCCGTCGGGGCTCTCGATCGACGGGCTGCGGTCGGGCCCGTCCCCGCCGCCGGCAGCTTCGGAAAGCCTCACGGGTGCCGCGTCCGGATTGCTCGGATCGATGCTCCAGCGACCGTCCGCGACGTAGCGCAGCAAGCCGTCGTCGGTCCAGCCGGGGTTCGTCACGTCTTCGCCGTCGTGGAGAACGCGGACAGGTTCGTCTTCGCCGTCGGCAGCCACCAACCAGGTTTCGACGGCGTCGTCGTTTGTCTCTTCGATCGGCGTCGCAACCGCGTACACCACCCATTGCCCGTCTGGGGAGATTCGGGGGCCGCGAATACTGCGAATGTCGTAGTAGTCCTCGATCGTAACGGCGCGGCCCTCGGGTGCGGGAAACTCCGTGGCGAACGCCTGCGGCGACAGACCGGCGCCGGCAGGGCGATCGCCTCCGCTGCCGTCATCGTTTCCGCCTCCTCCGCCGCCTCCCCCCGCGACGCAACCGACCACGGCCAGAACGATTCCGGTGATCAACAGGGCGGTGAAGCGGCCGGTCGTTCGAACGGGGACGGTTTCGGCTTTGCGGCGCATGTCGGACCTCCGGATCGAGGGTAAGAGGCAGCCATGGTAGAGGCTCGCTCGCCGGGCGATCAACGGCGCGGCCGCCCTCCGTCTAGCCGGCGTCCGCCCTGCTGCGTTGTCGGCCCGGTTGCGCGTCTGTTGTCGACCGGCTTGCGCGTCTGACGAGTCGTTGATACAACTTTGCTTACGCGTAAACAAAATTTCATTACGGGCGGAGGGAACATGGGCAAAGGCGACCATCTCGGCGAGCTGGAGCATCTCGTGTTGCTGGCGATCGCCGCCGTCGGCGACGAGGCGCACGGCCGGGCGATCTACGAAGCGATCCTAGAGGCGACATCCCGCGATCTGGCGATCACCGGAGTTCACGTAACCCTGCGCCGGCTCGAGAAGAAGGGGCTGGTCACTTCGGCGTTTCACACCGACGAGCAATCGAGCGACGCGCGCCCACGAAAGATCTATCGAGCCACGCCCGGTGCCGAGGCGCTGCTGTGGGCGACTCGTCAGGGCTTGGACCGGCTGTGGCGCGCGGCGGAGCAGAGAGGACGGAGCTGATGCCGGTCGACTCCGTGGGGCCTCGTTGGGTTTCCGGTCTGCTCCGGCGGTTGCTGCCCGCCGACCTACGGGACGACGTGCTTCGCGACCTCGGGGAGCGTTGGCAGTACCTGGTGGAGCGCGACGGCCGCCTTCGCGCCACGTTGTGGTACTGGGGCCAGGCCATTCGATCGCTCGCCCCGGCGCGCCGACACCGAAGGAGCGCTTCGGCCGCGCTGCCGAACTCGAGCGAGCGACGCTGGAGCGCCTGGCGGCAAGACCTCGGCTATGCCGGGCGCCAGGTGAGGCGAACGCCGGGATTCACCGCGGCGGTCGTCGCTACGCTGTCGCTGGGTATCGGGGCGACCAGCGCCGTGTTCAGCGTGGTCGACGGCGTCCTTCTGGATCCACTTCCCTACCCCGACCCGGATGCGTTGGTCCGCGTGTACTCGGCCAGCGTCGAGCGGCCGCAGGAAACCGCGTTTCTCTCGGGCTCTCACTACATCGCGTTCCGGGAGCGCACCGACGTGTTTGCCGACATCACCGCGTTCTACGACTACGACGAGCTCGGGGCCGACCTGACCGGCGATGCCGGCCCCGAGCGCATCGTCAGGATGCCCGTCACCTCGAATTACTTCGAGATTCTCGGCGCCCCCCCGATTCTGGGAACGGGCTTCACGCGCGAGCAGGAAATCGGCTCCGATGCCGGTGTGGCGATCATCTCCTTCGGCCTGTGGAGCAGTCGCTACGGTCGGGACCCCGAGGTCATCGGTGAGTCCCTGGTGCTCGACGGCGTCGCCTCGCGCATCATCGGTGTCGCCCCTGCGGGCTTCGTCGGGCCCGGTGGGGGGAACGTCGCCGTGTGGACACCGCTCGACATGCAGCCCGGCGGCAACAACAACTTCGACAACCATTACCTGTCCGCGGTGGGACGCCTCGCCGAGGGTGTCACACCCGCCGAGGCCAGCCAGATGCTCGATGCGCTCAACGCGACGCTCGTCGAGGAGTTCTCCGAGGCCCGGCCGGAGCTGTCCCACCTGGTTCCCTTGCACCGCGACATCGTCGGCAACGTGCAAGCGATGCTGACCTTGCTGATGGCCTCGGTCGGGTTGGTGCTGCTGATCGTCTGCGTGAACGTGGCGAACCTCTCGCTGGTCCGCGGTGCGGAACGGGTGCACGAGGTGGCGGTTCGGGCCGCCCTGGGCGCCGAGCGCGGCCGCCTGATGATGCAGTTCCTCTTCGAGGGACTTCTGCGTGCTCTCGGGGGCGGCGTGGTCGGCGTGGCGCTGGGATGGGCGGCGGTGCGGGGACTCCTCGCCCTCGGCCCCGACACGCTGCCCCGCGCGGGCCGCGTCGGCCTCGATGGCCGGGTGCTCGCCTTCGCCCTGGGCACGACGGTGCTCACCGGCTTGCTCTTCGCCATCGTCCCGGCGATGCGCTTGTCGCGACAGAGCGGCAGCGCCGCGCTGAACGATGCCGGCCTGCGCACGACCGGCGGCGGTCACCAGCGGCTCCGCAGCGGGCTGGTCGTCGGGCAGGTGGCGACCGCGCTCGCCCTCCTGCTCGCTTCCGGAGCACTGCTGAGCGCTTTCATCGAGATCCAACGCTCCTCGCTCGGGTTCGAGCCCGCCGGAGTCGCCACGTTCGAGGTCCATCTGCCGGGCGCCGCCTACGGTGACGGCGCGCGACGCATCGCGTTCGCCGAGCAGCTGCTGGACCGCGTCGAGGCGATCGCCGGCGTCCAGTATGCCGGCGCCGCATCGGTGCTTCCCGTTACCGGCCGATCCTTCATGTGGGGACTTTTCGGAAAGGACCACGAGCAAGGACAGCGGCCATTCCTCACCGACGTCCGCGTCGTCGCCGGCGATTACTTCCCCACCCTCGGCATCCCACTGGTCGAAGGTAGGCTGTTCGACAGCACCGACCGGGGCGCCGACTCGGCGCCCGTGGTGCTCATCAACCAGCGAGTGATCGACGAGTACCTGGGGGAGACCTTCCGGCTCGGCGACGCCGTGCGTCTTGCCGGCGTCGATCGACAGGTAGTGGGAGTCGTCGGCAACACGGCGGTCGATTCTCGCGGCGAGACCGCTCCGAAGGTCTACATGCCCTACGGGCAGGCGGCAATGGACCGGAACTGGAGCATGACCTACCTGGTGAAGTCGGAGCTCAGCGACGCCGCCCTGCTTCCGGCCCTGCGCCAGGCACTCGGGGACATCGACGGCGACCGCGTCGTCTACCGCCCGGGAACCATGCGACAGATCACCCGCGCAGCCAGCGCGACCGAACGCTTCAGCACCCTGCTGATGAGCATCTTCGCGGCCATGGCGCTCACCATCACGGCGATCGGCATTTACGGCGTGCTGGCCGTCTCGGTGGGCCAACGAACCCGAGAGCTCGGCATCCGGGCGGCCCTGGGCGCCGAGGCCGGCTCACTGCGTGCGCTTGTGGTTGGCCAGGCCCTGCGCCTGGGCATCGGCGGCATCGCCGCGGGCGTAGTGCTGCTCGCGGGAGCAAGGGCGTGGATCGGATCGGTTCTGCCGCTGCCGGAGGTCGATGCTCCGTGGCTCCTGGTCCTCGTCTCCGGCGTCTTGCTTCTTGTCGCACTGGCTGCGAGCTACCTTCCCGCCCGCCGCGCGACGGCCGTGGATCCTGCCCGGGTACTGCGCTAGTTGGCTGGGGGTACGGCGCTCGTCTTGTGTGTCCGCGCAGGACAACTTTCGCCCCTGTTCCCGTGTCCGCCGCAATCGTTCCCGCTACAGTATTCGGGGCCAGCAACGCACCGCCGGGAGGAACCATGTGCCGCAACATTCGACCGTTGTTCAACTTCGCGCCGCCTGCCACCGACGAGGAGATCCGCGCCTCGGCATTGCAGTTCGTTCGCAAGGTGAGTGGGTTCACCAAGCCGTCACAGGCAAACCAGGAGGTCTTTGATCGGGCCGTCGACGACGTCTCGGCGATCGTTCACGACCTGATGGGATCGCTGGTCACCAACGCACCGGCCAAAGACCGCGAGGTCGAGGCGGCGAAGGCGCGGGCAAGAGCGCAGGCCCGGTTCGGGACTACGGGCTAGCGGGCCGAGAGGCGTCCGGGCAGTGGCCCGGGCCGGCGCCCCGGGTGTCCGGCGCCCGGGCATCGAGCACCGCAGCGGTCGAGTGGAGCTCAGGTCGGGCGTGACGGGAACACAGGTCCCGCGAGCGGTGGACGCCGGTGGAGCCCAGTACGTCAGATCAGCTGCGGAGATCCGTGAGCTACGAGCCCCCGCCGCCGGGATAGATCTTCTCGCCCTCGTAACTGCGGATCCCGCAGTAGGCAACGACTTCGTAGCCGTTCTCTTCGAGTAAAGCCGCGGCACGCGCGGCTCGGCCTCCGCCGGTTCACAAGGTGAGGATGGGTCGATCCTTGGGAACCTCGTCGAGGCGATCGGCGAGCTGATCGATGGGTATGAGCGTGTACCCCTCGATCGCTCCCTGCTCGGGGAGCTCCTCGGGGCGGCGGACGTCGAGAAGAAAGACGTTCTCGTCCGCGAGGATGTCGGCGATCTCTTGTCCTTCGGCGCGCGGCGCCTCGGGGCCGTCGCCGTCTCCGGCGCCGCCGCCGCAAGCGATGGCGGCGAGGGCTAGAGCGGCGCCCACAGCGCCGTATCTCAGTGCTTTCATCGGGTTTCTCCGCGGCTAGCGGCAGGCACCATCAGCGCGCCCACTCGAATGGGCGCGACTATAAGACGACGCGGGCCGAACCGCCAGGAGTCCCGTCCGAAGCGGCCCCTCGACATGAAGCGCCCCGCCGGCCGTCCCGAGGACCTCTAGAGGTTTGCCGGACCGTCAATGTCGACTACGATCCGTACCGGGTGATCTCGTTCGAGATCGGAGGGGGTGCACGGCGTAACGATGACGGTCGAACGCGAGGGCTCGATCACGGTGGCGCGTGGCAGTGGACGCACCCCTGTCATTCTCCTGGCCGTTGCCGCCGCCGTACCTGCGGCCGTCCCCGCGCTCATCGGCGCGATTCCGGCACACCGCGACCTGCTGGTCTTCTTCCTGCCGATGAAGATCTTCCTGGGGCGCCGGTTGTTGGCCGGCGACCTGCCCTTGTGGGATCCGTTCACCGAGAACGGGGCGCCGTTCATGGCGAACCTGCAATCACAGGTCTTCTATCTGCCGAACCTGCTCACCAGCGTGTTGCCCCTGGCCTGGAGCTACGGCGCCTACACTGCGTTTCACATGGTCATGGCCGCCCTCGGGATGTATGCGTGGGCCCGCCTCTACAGGGTCAGCCGCAGCGCCGCCATGGTTGCCGGGTTGGCCTACGCACTCGGCGGGCCCGTGGTGGCCGCGATCGAGTTCTCCAGCATCATGGGTGTGGCGCCGTGGATCCCGTGGAGCTGCTGGGCCGCCATACGGTTCGCGCGCCGGCCGCGGCCGGCGACGCTCATCGCCTACGTACTAGCGGTGGCCGGCCTCGGGCTGGGCGGCGAGCCTCACACGGCGCTCGGCGGGGCGATCATGGCCTTTCTGTTCGGCTGGTTGTCACCGATTCCCGCTGCCGACGCCCCGGCGGCAAGCGATTCGCACGCGGAGGACCCCGGGGTATGGCAACGGGCGCTGTTGCTGGCAGGTGGTGGCGTGCTGGCGGTCGCGCTGATCGGTGTGCAGGTCTTGCCCTTCGCCGAGTTGCTGTCGCTGTCGGATCGCACCGGAGGGCTGCCGCTCGAGCTCTCGGCGATGCATTCCGTCGGTATCGCCGATTTGTCCGGGCTGCTGGCACCGGAGCCCGATGCGTTCGAGCTCGGAGCTGGCGGGCGCGGTCAAATCTACATGCCGCTGCAGTACCAGGGTGTCTTGATTCTCGCTGCTCTGCTGGCAACCGCTTTGAGCTGGACACACATCGCCTCCTCGCAGCGGCGCACCATTGCCGTGGCCGCCGCCGTCTTCGTCGGCGGCTGGTTGATCGCCGCCGGCGACAATCTGCCGCTGTTTCCCCTGCTGCACGGCTCGGGGTTGATGGCCTCGATGCGCTACCCGGTGAAGTTCATTCTTCCCGTCTCGGCGGCCCTCGCGTTGCTCGCGGCCCACGGCGTCGACCGCATCCAGAACACGGGCAAGGCAGTGGCGGCCGGGATGGTCCTGTTCGCCGTTGCCTGCGGCGTAAGCTTCGCTACCTCGGGCGATCGCGGCTGGCTTCACGCGGCCCTCTTCGCCACGCTCATCGGGCTCTCGCTGGCCGCACGCCGCGCTTCACCGCAGCTTCTCGCCGCGGCATTGGCGGTGGACCTGTTGCTTGCGCACGCCCTGATACATCCGGCGCTTCCGGCCGCCGACCTGTTGGCCGACTTCGAGGCGGCGCGAACGGTCCGTCAAGCGGAGGGCCGAGTGTACACACGCCCCTACACACGCGCGGACATGGAACGTGACGCGGCCTCGGCAACCAGTGGCGACGTCTTCCCGCTGTCCCGCATGCGCGTGCTGGGCCTGATGGGCAACTTGCCGATGGCCCTCGGCGTCCGCACCACACGCGGCGGGCCGGCCCTACGGCTGGCGAACCAGGCCCGCATCCTGGAGCTGATGGACCGCGGACCGGCGGGGATCGACTCGATCCGCATCGCCGGGGCGAGCTACTTCCTTTCCCGCGAGCCGCTGAGCAACGCGTTGCTGCAGCCCGTCGCCGGCCCGACCCCGCCGTTCTTGTTCCGTCTCGACGGTGCGCTTCCGCGCCAGTATCTATCCTGCAGCTGGCGCCGCGGCGGGCTCGAGGACGCCTGGCAATCTCCTACGGTCATCGCCGGCACCGAGGTCTACATCGGCGCCGACGAGGCCGCGCTGCTACCTCCTTCTCGGGCGAGCCCGCCGCCGATCCCGGCCGACGCCGTGACGACCCGATACGATGAACCCGACCGTCGCACGTTCGCCGTCCGCGCGCCTGCCGACTGTGTCCTCGTACTGGCGGAGTCGAGCTATCCGGGCTGGACGGCTCGTGTCCACGGCGACCCCGCGCCCGTGATCACGGTGAATGGAAGCTGGGTGGGCGTGCCGGTCCCCCCCGGCGAATACCTCGTCGATCTGGAGTTCCGCCCTCGCTCGATGCGCCGCGGCGCCATGATCAGCTTGGCGGCACTGCTCATTCTGGCCTTCTGGGCCCGGCGCCTGCGCCGGCCGGAGTCGTCGCCCGGGTAGCCAACCGCCGCCCGGCAGGACGCGGGGCGCCGCCCACGCCATCGTCGGCCCCCCGGACTCGTCTCGATTCCCCACGCCCTGCGAGCGCTCTTCGGCAGGCGAACCTCTCTGTCTTCCGGGCATGGACTCTCTTTTGACCACAGCGACATTCCGTCGAGAAAGGGATCAGGTGGAGGGCTCCGACCCTCTCGTGGCCATCCAACAAGGGCGAAGAGGCGCAATCGTCGGGGGGCGCCATTCGACCCGCACATGTGGGCCTACGCCCTGGCGTACGGGTTCACATCGAAGACGCACTTGGCGCATGTGATTCACATGCGTTAGCCTCGAGGCATGCCCAAAATGATCCAAGTACGAGACGTCCCCGACAACTTGCACAAAGAGTTGGCTCGCCGCGCGAAGGCGCGAGGTCAGTCGTTGACCGACTACGTACAGGCAGTCCTCGAGCGGGAGGTCGCGCGGGACGATCGGCGCTTGTTCCTCGACCGGGTTCTCCGCCGCGAGCCGGTTGATCTCGGCGGCCTGACGGCGGCGGACCTGGTCCACGAAGCACGGCGCGAAGCCGGACGCGAGTGACGGGGGCTCAGAAGATCCGCAACGCGGTCGTCGACGCGTCGGTGATCGTCGACTTCCTGCTTCGCACACGTGACGCGACGGTGCTCGTTGCCCTTCTCGAGGACCCGCGGATCGACCTGCACACGCCCGGCCTATGCGATGTGGAAACCGCCGCCGCCGTCCGCGCCGCGCTGCTCCGCGGCCGCCTGGAATCGCCGGAACAGGCCGCGCTCCTGCTCGACGACCTGGACGGCATGCCCGTCGTGCGCTACGACCACGGCCCTCTGTTGCGCCGCGTCCTGGAGCTCCGGGACAACTTCTCTGCGTACGACGCCACCTACGTCGCCCTGGCGGAAGCGCTCGGCGCCTCGCTGGTCACCGCTGATGCGCGATTGGCCGCGGCCACACGCCGGAACACCTGCGTCGACGCCCATTTGACGATTCCGTAGACGAATCCGCTTTGCCGCCCTGCTACGTACCACACCGATGAAAGAGGCACCCTCACCTGGACGGTCGCCCGCGCCAGTTTCTTGACGCGTCGATCTCGACTAGCATGCGCCCCATGAGCGCACCCAGCAGAAGCCGTTGCCGGACACTTCGATTGCGTGTCTCCCTCATCGCCCTCTCGTGCGCGGCCATCCTCGTCACGCTTGCGTGTGCATCCGGGACGGATACGAATGACGCCGGAACGGCCGCGGCCGCAACCGCGGGGACGGGCGGAACGATTGCGGTGGCATCGAGCGCGGCATCGAGCGAGCTCGCCGGGCGCATCGACCCGATCGTCGAGGAAACGATGCGGGCCGATACGGTGCCGGGCGTCTCGATCGGCATCATGCAGGATGGCGAGATCGTCTTCACCAAGGGGTACGGTTTCGCCGAAGTCGAGAACGAGGTGCCGGCCACCGAGCACACGGTCTACCGGATCGGTTCGGTCACCAAGCAGTTCACCGCGGCCGCGATCATGTTGCTGGTCGAGGAAGGCAAGCTCGAGCTCGATGCCGAGCTGACCGACTTCTTCCCCGATTATCCGACCGGTGGTCGCACCATCACCATCGAACACCTGCTGAACCACACCTCCGGCATCAAGGGCTACACCGAGATGCGCGAGTTCGGCGAGGTGATCCGCGACGACCTCGACCATGACGAGCTCATCGCGATCTTCTCGGCGGCACCTTTCGAGTTCGAGCCCGGCGAGCGCTACCAGTACAACAACTCCGCCTTCTTCCTGCTCGGCGTGATCATCGAGCAGGTCACCGGCGGCAGCTACGCCGATTTCCTTCGCTCGCAGTTCTTCGAGCCGCTCGGGATGGAGGACAGCCACTACCTCTACAACGACCCGATCATCCGGCGACGCGCGCAGGGGTACGCGGTGCGCGACGGCGAGGTGTTCAACGACGCGTTCCTCAGCATGGAGCTGCCGTATGCGGCCGGATCGCTGGGATCGAGCGTGCACGACCTGCTGCTCTGGCAGCGGGCACTGGTTTCCGGCGAGGCGATCAGCGCCGAGAGCTTCGACGCGATGACCACGCCGGCGACGCTCAACGACGGTTCGACGCACCCCTACGGGTTCGGTCTGGCACTGTCGACCATGGAAGGCCACCGGAAGATCGGCCACGGCGGCGGCATCAACGGCTTCCGCGCTCACCTTTCGCACTACCCCGACGACGGCCTCACCGTTGCCGTGCTGACCAACACGGGCTCGGCACATCCCGATGTTCTCGAGAGCCGGATCGCGCGGGAGCTACTGGGCATCGAAGAGAAGACGGTCGACGTTCTGCCGCTGTCGCCGCAAGACGCGGCCACCTACGTCGGCGTATACAACCCGGGCCGCGGCCCGATCCGGGTGCTGCAATCGGAAGGCGTCTTGCGCGCTCTGGGGGGGACGCTCCAGCGGGTCGGTGAGCACACGTTCGTGCTCGACTACGACCCCCATCGGGTCGTTACGTTCGAGGTCGAAGGCGGGCGCGCGCAGACGATGACCCTCGAACGCGAGGGCTCGGTCACCGTCGCGCCGCGGATGACGCGATGACCGGCGGCGCGGGATCGCGGGATGTGGCGAATTCGTCACGATTCCGGGCCCGCCCCGACCGATGGCTATCCCCACGGGCCATCACGTCGGCTTCTCGGCGGGGCACGCGGTTGGTCTTGTCGGTTGCCATGCTCAGCTCGGGTGCGGTCGCATGTCAGCCGCCCCCCGGGCCGTTCGATGTTTTGATCAGCGGTGGAACCGTGGTCGACGGCAGCGGCGAGCAACGTCGCCCCGCCGACGTGGGAATCATCGCGGGTGAGATCGCCTTCGTCGGCGATGCGACGGGCGCCGAAGCAGCCGACACGATCGACGCGACCGGCCTGGTCGTCGCTCCGGGCTTCATCGATGCCCACAGCCACACGCTCCCGGCGATCACGACACGGCTCGAGCAGCGGTTCAACGAAGGCGTGATCCGCATGGGCGTCACGACCGTGGTCGGTGGGGCCGACGGGCGATTCTCACCCCGGGCAATGGCCCAAATCATCGATGGCGCCGGAACCGGGGGCGTCGGCACCAACCTGGCCATGTACGTCGGTCACAACGGCATCCGCCAAGCCGTCATGGGCCAGGAACAGCGACCACCGACCGATGCAGAACTGGAACAGATGCGAGCGATGGTGCGCGAAGGCATGGAGATGGGAGCCTTGGGGTTCTCCACCGGCCTGATGTACCCGCCGGGCATGTTCTCCGAAACCGACGAAGTGGTGGAGCTCGCCCGCGAGGTCGCCGCCTACGGCGGCATCTACGATTCCCACGTGCGTGACCCGGTGCACGACCTGCTGGGCTCGGATCGGGAGGCCATCGAGATCGGCAGCCGGGCGGGCATCCCGGTGAAGCTCGGGCATCTAAAAGCCGTCGGCCTGCATAACGAGGGAGCGATCGCCGAGGTCATCGCCATGGTCGAAGTCGCCCGCGCGCGTGGCGAGACGGTGGTCTCCGATCAGTACCCCTACGACGGCGCCGCGACGTCCACGCTTCGCGGGATCTTCGTCGTGCCGTCCGACCTGCGGGCTCCGGGCTTCGACCTGCGGTCGGGGTTGGCCGATGAGCAGACTCGGGCGCGATTGAAGGACGCCAGCGAGAACGGCGTCGACGGCGGATTCGCCTGGCTCAAGGCCACCGGATACTCGAGCATGCGGATCACGTCCAGCGCCGACTATCCCGAGCTCGTCGGCCGGTACCTTTCCGAGCTGGCGACGGAGCGCGAGCAGGATCCCTTCGACCTGATCGCCGAGCTATTCCTCGGCGCCGCCGAGCCGGTCGGCATCACATTGGGCGCCATCAAGGAGCGCGACGTTCGCGAGCTCCTGAGACAGCCATGGAACATGATCGCTTCGGACGGCGCCTACTCCGCCGGCATCCGCCCACAGGGGCACCCGCGATCTACCGGCACCTTCCCCCGCGTCCTCGGTCGGTATGTGCGCGAATGGCAGGTAATCACCCTGGAAGACGCGGTACGCAAGATGACCTCCCTTCCGGCCGAGTTCCTCGGCCTCGGGGGCCGCGGCCGGATCGCCGAGGGCTTCGCGGCGGACATCGCGGTGTTCGACCCTGACACGATCATCGACAACTCGACCTGGGACGAGCCGCAGCTCTTCGCCACCGGTGTCGTCCACGTGCTGGTCAACGGAAGCGCCGTGCTGCGAGACAGCCAGATGACCGGTGAGGCTCCGGGAGCGTTCCTCTCGCGCTGACGCGGGCCCATGAACGGTTTGACGCGCCCTGCCGTTCGAAGGACCCGGCTCAGGAAGGCGAGCCGTTTCCGCCGAGCTGGCCGGACAGCAGCGCGACCAGGGTCTCGAGCGCGCGTACACGGGCGAAGCGCTTGCAGTTGGATTCGACCACCGTCCACGGGGCGGTGGGGGTACTCGTCTTGAGGAGCATGTCGTTGACCGCATCGAAGTACTGCGGCCACTTGTCACGGTTGCGCCAATCCTCATCGGTGAGCTTGAACGCCTTGTGGGCGGTCTTGCTGCGATCCTCGAAACGTCGTAGCTGTTCCTCCTGGCTGATATGCAACCAGAATTTCGCCACCATGATGCCGCTGTCCGTGAGCTGTCGCTCGAAGTCGTTGATCTCGCGGTAGGCGCGGCGCCATTCGCGGTTGTCGGCAAACCCCTCGACCCTTTCTACGAGCACCCTGCCGTACCAGCTGCGATCGAAGATCAGCACCTGCTTTTCTTCCGGGGGCAGAAGACGGTTCCAGAACCGCCACAGATAGTGGTGAACCCGCGCCTCCTCCCCCGGGGCGCCGATCGAGAACACTCTGTAGCTGCGGGGATCGAGCTTCTCGGTCACGCGGCGGATGTTGCCGCCCTTTCCGGCCGCATCCCATCCCTCGTAGACCACGAGCAACGTGCGCTTGCGCTCGTACAGCTGCAGCCCGTAACGACGTAGAGCAAGCTGCGCTTCGACGAGGCGTTCCTTGTACTCGTCCCGATCGAGGCTGACGTCGAGATCGATCCCGTCCAGCATCAGCCGCCGCCTTCGGTGCTCTTGGGCGCGCGGAATTCGAGCGTTGGCGGATCGAAGCGGGCTCGTCGTCCTTCCTGCGCCTCGACGGGCGCGCCCACGTGGCTCTCCAGTTCATCCTCCAGGCGGCTGATCACGGTCTCGAAGATCTTGACCCGGGCGAACCGACCGTCCTGCGCCTCGACCAGGGTCCATGGAGCCCACTCGGTCTCGGTACGCGCCAGCATGTTCTCCGTGACGATCAGGTACTCCTCGTAGGCCTCGTTCTGCTGTCGATCGCGCGGCCGCACGCGCCACTCCGTGTGCTCGTGTTCGGCGAGCCTCTCGAGCCGCTTCGCCTGCTCTTCCTTGTCGATGTGGAGGAACAGCTTCACGATGGCGTAGCGATCGTCGGAGAGCGTGCGTTCGAAGGAGTTGATGTCATCGAACGATCGCAGGTATTCGACGTCGTCGATCTCGCCCCTGATCCGTTCGATCAGCGTGCGCCGATACCAGCTGTGGTCGAAGACGGCGAGCTTGCCGTGGCTGGGCAGCAGCCTCCAGAAACGGTACAGCCACGGCAGATGGGACTCGTGCGTGCGCGGCTCGTGGACGGAGTGGATCTCGTAGGCGCGTGGCTCGAGGCGGCGGGTGAGGCGGCGAATCGCCTTCCCCTTGCCGGCGGCGCTCCATCCCTCGAAGACGATCAGGACACCCAGCCCGTGCTCCCAGCACCTGCGCTGGAGCTCGAACAGCTCCCGCTGAAGCCGGGCAACGGCCTTTCGATACGCCGGCTTGTCGAGCGTGCGATGACTGTCGAGCTGTTCGAGCAAGTCGCTCCTCCCGGGCGGTCACATTGCGTCGACCTGAGTCCACGAACCTCGGACCAGTGAACGCAGATATACGTGTCGTGATTCTCGCAGACTCCGTCCGGTTTCACCAACCGTTGAGGCCAGCAGCGGGTCGCGCCTAACGTGAATGCGGCGTACGATCGCCCTATCCCCACGGTCGCACGAGCCGCATGTGCCCGGCCCGGCCGGAGCCCGTCGGCAAGATTGTCCGAGATTCCGGAGGAACGACATGTACCGACGCTTGTTGGGAATGGCGGTCGCGCTGGCCATCGCCAGCTCCGCCGGCCTGGTGGCTCCGATCACCGTCACGGCAACGCCCCAGTCGCAAACCCAGTTCGACGCCGAGTACCTGCGCCAGGGCTACGACACCTACCGCGGAATGATGGCGACATCGCCGTATCGCGGCATCGGCTGGTCGTACCTCGGCCCGACGAACGTCAGCGGTCGCGCGACGGACATCGCCGTGGCCGACACCGCGAGCGGCCGGCGCGTGTACGCCGCCTACGCAACCAGCGGCGTGTGGGTCACCGACGACCTGGTGAACTGGCGGCCGGTTTTCGATCACGAGGCTTCCACCAGCATCGGCGATATCGCCGTCGCTCCGTCGAATCCGGACATCGTCTGGGTCGGCACCGGCGAAGCGAACATCTTCCGCGCCTCGATGGCCGGAACGGGGATCTACAAGTCCACCGACGCCGGACGCACCTGGTTGCACATGGGCTTGACCGATACCCAGACGATCGGCCGCATCATCGTGCATCCGACGGACCCGGACATCGTCTACGTCGCCGCATCCGGCCACGAGTGGACCGACAACGAGATGCGCGGGGTGTTCAAGACCACCGACGGTGGCGTCACCTGGGAGAAGGTCTTCTACATCAGCGACCGGACCGGCTCCAACGATCTGGTCATGGACCCGCGCGACCCGGACGTGCTCTATGCGGCCATGTGGCAGCGGATCCGACGCAAGTGGAGTGACCCGCGGGTGGAGCCCGGCTACGACGAGGGCGGCATCTTCAAGACGACCGACGGCGGCCGCACCTGGACGGATGCGAGCAACGGCCTGGTGGCGCCCGAGTTCCGCGGCCGCATCGGCATCGATATCTCGCAGTCGAACCCCGACACGTTGTACGCCCTGCTGGACAACTACGAGATCGGCCGATATCCGGAACCGGGTAGCCGAGACGCGTACGGTCGGCCGATGCCCGAGGGCGAGGGATTCATCAAGGGCGCCGACATCTATCGCACCGACGACGGCGGGGCCAACTGGCGACAGACCAGCCGCTTCGACGACGAGACCACCAACTACCTGAATTTCCACTCGGGCACGTACGGCTGGGTGTTCAGCCAGATCCGCGTCGACCCGCAAAACCCCGAGCAGATCTACACCATGGGGCTGGGGTTGAACCGCTCGACCGACGGCGGTCGCACGTTCAGCCGCCTCTCCGGCATGCACGGCGACCATCACGGCCTGTGGATCGATCCGGACGACCCGACCGTGCTGTACAACGCCAACGACGGCGGCTTCTACCACTCGACGGACGACGGAGAGACCTGGATATTCGCCGTCAGCGCCGGCGGGGCACAGTTCTACAACGTCACCATCGACAACAGCGATCCGCTGTGGGCCTACGGCTCGATTCAGGACCACGGTAGCCGTCGCGGCCAGATCGACCTGAGCCAGGGCCGGGACAACATCCCGGCCGTCGCCTGGGAGAACGCACCGGGCGGCGAGGGTACCAACCACGCGATCGATCCCGAGAACCCGAACATCGTCTATTCGCACGGTTTCTACGGGAACTTCAGCCGTACCGACCTGGGGGCCACGCCGGAGCCACGGCCGGGCGGGCGCGGCGGACGCGGCCGTCGTGGGGTCGCCACGAACATCCGGCCGGAGCCCGAGGATCCGGACGAGGAGCTGCGGGCCCAGTGGATGGCGCCGATCATCGTGTCGCCGCACGACAACAGCGTCATCTTTGCCGGCTTCCAGCGCGTATACCGGTCCGAGGACCGGGGCGACAACTTCGAATCGATCAGCCCCGACCTGACCAACAACGACCCGGCGGAGTTCGGCGTCAACCCGACCGCGATCCCGTACCAGACGATCGTCGCGCTGGCGGAGTCGCCGGTACAGAAGGACGTCTTCTACGTCGGCGCCGACGACGGGCGGATCCACTCGTCGATCGACGGCACCGAGTGGGTCGAGATCACCGATCGCATTCCGGTGCGACGCTGGGTGTCGCGGATCATTCCCTCCGAACACGCAGCGGGTACCGTCTACATCACCCAGCGCGGCCGTGAGGACGATGATTTCGGCGTCTACGTGTGGAAGTCGACGGACTTCGGCCAGACGTTCACCAGCATCGCCGGCGACCTACCCGCTGGCCCGGTGAACGTGATTCGAGAGGATCCGCGCCATCCCGACGTGCTGTACGTCGGCAACGACTTCGGCGCATTCGTGACCACGAACGGCGGCGACAGCTGGGCAGTCCTGGGCGGCAACCTGCCCTCGACGCAGGTCTCGGACCTGCAGTTCGCCCCGCGTGAAAACCTGATCGTGATCTCGACATACGGCTTCGGCATGTGGGTGTTCGACGCCGAGAAGGTGATGCTGCCGCGTTAGGCGCCAGAGTTGGGTGTTGAGGAGGACTCAACCGCGCTGGTCGGTCCCGGTGCGGGTCCTCCGAGTTCCGGCTTGGAGCGATCCCGGTAAGTACCCGGTTCGCGGCCCGCGCCGCGCGGTCCCACGTCCATCCGAGCGGGAACAGGGCGACGTCGCGATAAGACGAGAGGGCTTCGAGGGCTTCGAGATAGCCCCGTGCGTGCCGGCACTTACCCCCTTGCCGAAGTAGTGGCAATACGCATTGATCATCCGTTGTACCGACTCCACGGGGCGGTTAGATTGCCGCGCTGACACCCGCCACAGACCATGTCGGCCGCCGGTGAGCCGTTCGCCGACTCCCTGCACACCCCGAAGCACCCGGAGGACCCGACCATGAGAGATCCCGCACGGGAAAGCGCGTTCCCCCTGGCGTCCTACGCGATCGCGATCACGGCCGCGGCATCGCTGTTCCTCGTACCGCTGACCGCCGATGCCCAGATCAACTGCGAGCTGGTTCGCTGCCAACCGGAGACCGGTCATCCGCTGGGCAAACCCGGCACCGACAACATCGAGGTCGTCGCCCACGTACCCCTCCCCGGCGAGCGCTTCAGCCACGCCGACATCGACGTCGAGCAGGAGGTGTCGCGGCCGTTCGTCTACATCGCGCAGCGGTTCGGCGAGTCGGGCTTCTACGCAATCAGCATCGAGGATCCCTCGCGCCCGCAGATTCTCTACCGCTGGACGATCGACGACCCCGATCTCCACATCGGCACCGGCGGACTCGACCCACGCTACGCCAAGGTCGGCGATCGCTACTACCTGGCCCTGGCGTTCCAGTTCTCGCAGGGAGGGCCCGACGCGGACCTCGGCGCGATGGTCTTCGACGTCACCGGGCTGCCGGACGGATCGACCGTTCGTGAGGTCGCCGAGCTGCGGGTTCCGGAGCACCCCGGCGGCTTCCACAACATCTATACCTATAAGCATTCCGACGGCCGCGCCCTCCTGTTCGCCGCCACCATGTCCGCCGACATCTTCGTCTACGACATGGCGTTGATCGCCGCGGGTGACACGGAGCCGGTCGCGCGCATCCCCGTACCCGCGCCGGAGGATCGGCGCACGCGCCAGTGGCACGACATGTTCGTCGGCTACCACCCGGACACAGAGCAGGATCGCTTCTACGGCGCCGGCACCGGCGGCTACCACGTATTCAACATCACCACGGTCGAGGATCCGGACCTGATCACCTCGGTCGTCGGCGTACCCGGCGTTCGCGACGGGCACACGTTCACGCCGACGCCCGACGGCAAGTTCGCCCTGGGCATCTCCGAGCCGACGTATCAGCATGCCCCGATCCGCGCCTTCGATCTGCGACCCGGCGTCGAGGAAGGCCAGCGGACGATCACCGGCTCCGGTATCGGCGCGTGGATGGCGAAGTGGAACGGCGCCACCCACAACCACGAGATCCGCTGGCCCTACGCCTTCATCTCAGGACAGGACGACGGCCTGCAGATCATCAACATGATGGACCCCACCGATCCGTACACCCAGGCGTACTACATCACGCGCGAAGGGCCGATGTTGTTCGGCCCCGAGACCCCGTATGCGACACAGGGTTTCCAGTACGGCGGTGTGTGGGGCGTCGATGTGCGCAACGCCGACGGGTTGATCGTCGTCTCCGACGCCAACTCGGGATTCTGGGCCTTCCGCATGGAGGGCTTCTACGGCTGGAACGGCAATTCGTGGAACATGCCGAACATCTCCAGCGCGCAAGACTGGGACAACGGCCCGGTAGTGCAGGCGGCGAGGTTGCCCTATTGACTACCGCTGCTCAGCGTTCGCCAGGGGGTCGGCCTGAGCACGCGCGAGCAGCGCCACGACGAAGTGTCCCATCGTTCTCGTAGGACGGGGCTTGTCGGGAAGATCGGCTATTCGGGCAAACATCGGGCCCCCTCGGACCAGGTCGGTGAGTTGGGGCGCGGCCGCCGGGTCATTGCGACGACCCAGCCGCAAGCTCCGCCACACGCGTTGCCGTGATTACGGTCAATCGGTTGCAGGCGGCCGAACTCGCCGCCGCGCGGGCGGCGTCGGACGTGCAGCGGCCACCCTGCTTGCCGAACTCCTCGAGCACGGTCGATCGTTGTTCGATCCTGATTCCGCCTTCGATACGCTCGAGCCCATTCTCCGAAACCGTTCCGTGGCAAGGTTCTTCCGCCGACATCGAGGACGTCCCCGTGCTGATCTCCTCGCCGCGGAGCCCGCCCTGCGAGTCGACCTCGACGAACGTGACCTCGAAGGCGGTCCAATAGCTGCCCATTGCCCGGGAGAGGCCCACTTTCTCCCTGCAATCCTGCTCATTGCCACACGCGGTGGCGTAGACGGCTTGCTGGCCCATGGCTTCATTGGCATAGATGGCAAGGAAGCCGGCCGCCGCCCCCTCGAGAACCGACGCTCCCTCCGCCCCGCAATCGCCGTCATTGCTGGAATGGCTGTCGATCTTGTAGATGCCCTCGAGCTCGCCGCCCGCCCGGTCCAAGCTCATGGCCGGCCCCGCGCACGAGACCATCGCGCAGGCGGCAACCAGCGCCGTGGCTCGGACTCGGGCGACAGGTCGTATGGACTCGTGCATGAATTACCTCCGACTAGAAGTCATCGACTTGCGCGCTGACGACAGTGCCGCCGCGCACGACGAACCCCGACACGTGAAGGTCTCTGCCCTCTCCTCCCCGGCGGGTCCGCCCGAGCCGGTACGTCCCGTCGGGGACCGGCCGCTCTCCCTTTCCCACTTCCATCATCAGAGAGCCATCATCGGCCACACGAAAGCTCTCGCTCGTCAGCCCTCCCGCCCTGATCGAGATCAGACGGCTACTCCTGAACACGGCCTCGAGCGCTCGCCCCGCCTCGAAGGTCCCGCTGGCCACCTTCAGCTCGCCGAGCTCGCGACAGACGATGATGATGAGCCCGTCGGCGTCCATTTGGACGGAAAGTACGTCGATCCAAGCATCTGCTTGCCCTCCGGCGGCGACCGGTTCAGGTGAAAGCAGCGAAAGGACGAGAACGAGCGCGGCTCCGCAAGCAGCCCGCCCTTGCCTCCTTGTTGACTCGTGATCCTGCCCCCGACGTTGGCTCATAGAAGCACACCGTTCTCTTGAGATGGAGAGGTTCCAGATCGCGCCGGCCGCGGACCACTGCTGCGGAGGGTGACGATCGTTCGCTGTTCAAGCGAATGATCGATTGCTAGCATGGGGGCGCGGCAAACGTCCTCAAGAAAATCCAGGGTTTTTCCGAAAGATTTCCAAGGGGGCTCATGGGCCTCGAGAAGGACGCTTACGAGTTCGGCCGATTCCGTCTGCTCGTTGGAGAGGGCATCCTCTTACGGGACGGGGAACCGGCGCCCTTGCCGCCGAAAGCCCTCGACGTTCTCCTGGTGCTGGTCCGCCACGCCGGACACGTGGTCGGGAAGGCAGAGATCGTCGAGGCAGTCTGGCGCGACACCGTCGTCGAGGAAGCCAACCTGACTCAGTACATCTCGACGCTTCGCAAGGTGCTCGACGAGGGCGCAGCCGATAGCCATATCGAGACGTTCTCGAAGCGCGGATACCGGTTTGTTCCGCCGGTGCGGAGGCTCGCCGAGGCGGAGCTCGAGAGCCTTCGCGGTCGGGAGCAAGCAGCGCCATCTCCCGTGCGGGACGCGCCAGCCGGCACCCCGGCTCCCGTCGACTCCACCGCGCCAGCGAAGATCCGACGCCCGACAGCTGCAGGTGTCGCGTGGTCCGCCCTGACCGCGATCGTGGTGACCGCGTCTGTGATCGCATTCGTCGGGTCCCGCACCCCGCGGCCCCCACCTGACGATCGAGTGATCGTCGCCGTACTGCCCTTCGAGAACCTGAGCGGCGACCCGGAGGAGGAATACGTCAGCGACGGACTCACCGAGGAGACCATCGCACAACTCGGAGCGCTGAACCCCGAACGCATCGGTGTGATCGCCCGAACATCCGTCATGCGTTTCAAGGGGCATTCGCGCTCGGTGACCGAGATTGGCCGAGAGCTCGGCGCCGACTATCTGATCGAGGGCTCGGTGCGGCGCGACGGCAATCGTGTGCGCGTCACGACGCAACTCGTCCAGGCCGATGACCAGTCGCTACTCTGGTCAGAGAACTTCGAAAAGGACTGGACGGGCCTGATCCAGATCCAGAAAGCGGTAGCGGAGGGAATCGCTCTGACGCTGGCGGTCGAGCTACTGCCGGGGACGGAGCCTCGCGTGGCGCACCCCGGCACGAGCAGTGCTGCCGCCTATGAGGCCTATCTGAAGGGTCGCTACTTCTGGAATCAACGGACGCTGGAGGGTTTCGAGCGGAGCCTGGACCTGTACAAGACCGCGCTCGATCTCGATCCGCGATACGCGGCGGCGTGGGCGGGGCTCGCCAACACCCACATGCTGCTGCGCAACTACGGCTACGCCCCTTCGCAGGAGATGCTGCGGGAAGCCCGGAACGCGGCCTTGAAGGCGATCGAGCTCGACCCCGGCCTTGCCGCACCGCGTGCCACGTTGGCCGGGATTGCCTTCGACGAAGGGAACTGGACGGAGGCACTCAGCGGGTTTCAGCGCGCCCTCGAGATCGACCCGAACTACCTCACCGGCCGCCAATGGTACGGGACCAACCTGGCCCTGCTCGGCCGTTTCGACGCCGCGATCGCAGAGTTGGAGCAGGCCATCGAGCTCGACCCATTGTCTCCAGCCGTCAACACGGCTGTCGGGCGCGTGCTCTATTTCGCCGGGCGCCTCGACGAAGCGATCACTGCACTGACAGCCACCCTGGAGCTAACTCCGGACTACGCCCAAGCCCGGTTCCATCTAGGTCTCGCGTATCTGGAGGGCGGCCGATATGACCGAGCCATCACCGAGCTCGAGACAGCTGCAGCCGGCGCCGAAAGCATGTGGCTCGGCCATGCATACGCTCGCGCAGGCCGCCGCACCGACGCCATCGGGATGCTGGAGCGGCTACAAAGCCGGTGGGAACGCTCTGGAATCCAGGCGGAGGGGATCGCCCTCGTACACCTCGGGCTGGGGAACGTCGAGGAGGCGTTCACCTGGCTCTACCAGGCGGTAGAGGACCAAAGCCCCGGGCTCACCTCCCTGCAGGCATATCCCTACTGGGAGCCGCTCCGCGGCGATGTTCGCTACGAGCTTCTGGTCCGTCGGCTGGGGTTCCCGGAGTGATTCGGGCCGATGGGAAACCCCATCGGCCAACCGCGAAAGCTTCGGCGTGCCGGCAACGCGCTTGTTAGCGCATCAACTGGGCGACCTGCAGCACCATCGGGTCGTTCGGATCGAGCTCGATGGCTCGCGCGAACGAGCGTTGCGCCCGGCCCATCTCACCGGCCTGCGCCTGCGCCAGCGCAAGCTGCGCCCAGGCGCCCGCTCGCTCGGGCGTCACGCGAACGAGCTGCTGCAGCACGAATGCCGCCTCGGCCGGCTGCGCGCGGAGCAGATAGAGATGCCCCTGGCGCTCGAGGAGCTCGGGGTGGTCGGCCTGTAGAGCAGCGGCCTCTCGATACGCCGCCAACGCCGCGTCGAGGTCTCCGGTGTCGTGCGCGATCGCACCGGCGAGTAACGTCAGCGAGAAGTTGCCCGGGAACATGGCCCGAGCCTGGCCGACCAGGTCGAGAGCGTCGGCGGACCGACCCGCGGCGTGGAGTGCGTTGGCGAGCCGCGTATAGGTCGGCAGGTACGTGGGGTTGAGCTCGAGGGCGCGCTCGAGAACGCCGGCCGAAGTCTCCGGGTCGCCGGCCTCGTAAGCGAGACGACCGAAGTAGTAGTAGACGATGTACTGGTCGGGGACGAGCTGATCGATCTGCACCAACACCTCGTTGGCGTCGCCGTAGCGTTGGTCCTCGATGGCGTCGGCAGCATCCAGCAAGCCGGCGACGAACGTCTCGTAAGTCTCGATCATGTCTTTCGGATCGATGTCCCGACGATCGCGTAGCGCGCCGCCACCACCGGCGAGGTAGCCGAGGGACTGCAAACCGGCGAGGCTGTCATCGTCGATCGCTCCACCCGAAACCGCGGTAGCGTCGTCGCCGACAACGATGCCGGCGAGTGTTTCGGCCATGGCGTCGGCGCGCTCGACCTCGACGTCCACCAGGTTGTCGGTCTCACCCGGATCTCGTCCCAGGTGATAGAGCTCGGGCTCCGGCGCTTCGATGTACTTGTAGTCACCGGAGATCAGCGCCCGCAGCTCACTCCAGCCGAAGTCGAGATACGGGATCAGGCTTTCCGCGTAGACACTCCCCCCTGGCAGGCCGGGGTCGTCGAAACGGGGCTCGAGGCTCACGCCTTCGACCTCCGGCGACGGAACCCCGAGCAGAGAGAGAACGGTCGGGAAGATGTCGACCACACTCGCCGGGGCCGAGGGCACGACACCGGCGGGCACGGTGGAGGGCGCCCAGAAGATCAGCGGCACGCGAACGGTGCTGTCGTAGATGAAGAACGAATGGCCCTGCTCGCCGTGATCGCCCAGCCCCTCACCGTGGTCCGCCGTCAGGACGACGAGCGTGCGATCTGCGATTCCGGTCTCCTCCAGTACCTGCAAGAGGCGGCCGACCATCGCGTCGACGTAGGCAATCTCGCCATCGTAGGGCTGGTCCGGGTAGCGGCTCGCGTAGGGCTCGGGGGGCGTGTACGGATCGTGCGGGTCGTACATGTGGACCCAGGCGAAGAAGGGGCCTTGCTGATCACGTATCCACTCTTCGGCTCGATCGACGACGACCTCGCCCGGTCTTTCGCCGCTCTCGTCGCCACTCGCCGCCTGGTACTGCGCCAAGCCGTCGAAGGTCTCGAACCCCTGTGCGATGCCGAACTGCGCCTCCAATACGACGGCGCCAATAAACCCGCCGGTGGCGTAGCCGGAATCTGAAAGGACTTCGGCGAGCGTCGTGGCGCTCTCCGCCAGGAGAAAGGCGCCGTTGTTGCGCACACCGTGGGTAAACGGATTCGTCCCGGTCAAGATCGAGGCGTGAGCCGGCAGGGTCACCGGAACGGTCGTGGTTGCCCGGTCGAAGCGAACACCCTCGCGCGCCAGCCGGTCGATGACGGGGGTTTCGACGCCGTCGTACCCGTAGGCCGGAAGGTGGTCCGCGCGCAGCGTATCGAGGGTGATCAGGAGCAGGTTGTGGCCACGCTGCGAGTCCGCCGGCGAGGGGGCCGAAGCGGCGGCGCCGGCGCCGCGATCCGCGGGCCCGGGCGCCCCGACGTCGCCGGCGGTCCCCGTCTCACCGGCCACCCCGCCCGGCTCGCCTCCCGATGAACGCGGGGCCTCGCCGGAGCAACCGCCGAGGAGTGCCGCCGCTATCAACACCAGGAGGTACGGCCGCCAATGCCCGCCAACGGCGCCGACGAGGCGCTGCCGTGGCATTGCCGTTCGGGCGCCGGCGAGCCGCCGCGGTGGCGTTGCCGCTCGGGCGCCTCGAGTGCTCACGAAGATCCCTTCTTCAGCCAGCCGAACACGCCGCGCCGCCCTCCATCGCCTCGCCCCGCGGCGATATCGTCGAGCGCCGTCTTCACGGCGGTCACGTCACCGAGGCGTTCCGAAGCGTCTTTGACGAGACAACGGCGGAGCAGATCGGTCAGCTCCCGCGGCGTGTTGCCGGGCAGTGCCGCCAGGTCGGCCTCGTGATGAAGCACGGCAGAGAGCGTGTCGGCCAACGTGTCGCGGCGGAAGGGGCTCCGTCCGCGAAGCGTCTCGTAGAGCAGGCAGCCAAACGACCACAGGTCGCTGGGCTTGCCGACCTCCTGGCCGCGAACCTGCTCCGGGCTCATGTACGGTCCGGTGCCGAGCAACACGCCCGTGTCGGTGAGGTCGTCGGCTCCCGCCTCGACGACCTCGCGGCTCAGGTCGACGGATGGCAGCGGCTTGGCGATCCCGAAGTCCAGCAGCTTGACGCCGTCCGGAGTCAGGATGACGTTCGACGGCTTCAGATCGCGGTGGACGATGTCCTTCGCGTGGGCCGCCTTCAGGCCCGCGGCCACGCCCCGGCCGACCTCGACGGCCTCGTCGATGGGTAGCGGGCCCGAACGAAGACGGTCGCGCAGAGTGCCACCCTCGGCCAGCTCCATGACGATGAACTTCCGCTCGCCGCGACTCTCCAGCCCGTAGATGGACGCAATGTTGGTGTGATTGAGCGCAGCGAGCATGCGGGCCTCCCGCTGGAAGCGCGCGAGTCGTGCTTCATCTTCGGCAAAGTCGTTCGGCAGCACCTTGATGGCGACATCGCGGCGCAAGTTCGTGTCATGCGCCCGATAAACCGCGCCCATTCCGCCGCTGGCGATGTGTTCGATGACGCGGTAGTGCAGCAACTTCTCTCCGGGTGGATAGGTTTCGTCGGTTCCGGCCTCCGGCTCGAGTGAACCCCGGAAGGACTCCGGTGTGTGCTTCTGCACGACCGGGTCGGCGCCCGTCGCCGCGACGCCGAGGAACGAGCGGACCTCGTGCAGCCACTTCGGCCAAGCGGGCTCGTCTTCCAACAACAGGTGATTGCGGCTGCCCAGACTCACCAATCGGGCGTCCGGGAGACCGGAGGCGAGGATCCGTGAGCACTCGAACGGTACGGCCATTTCGTCCCGGCAGTGGGTTACCAAAACGGGGACGCGGACCTGCGCGAGGATGTCACGAACATCCGACGAGGCATTCACCGCGCTGATCCGCAGGGCAGTTTCGGCGGGGGTGGCGATGGTCTGCAGCTCGTTCCAGGCGTCGTGCGTCTCGTGGCCGCCGTCCGGGAAGAACATCGCCGAGAAGACCTGCAAGAAGGCCGGGTTGTCCTTGCCCCATCCCTGTTCGGCCAGCTGAGCCAGGGCGGCCCGACGCTCCCGATGTTTGTCGGTCCAGTACCGGTGCCCAGCGGCGTAGCCACCATGCAGGACAATCTTCTCCACGCGCTCGGGGTGTCGAACGGCGTAGGCGATCGAGTGGCCGCACCCCTGCGAGATCCCCAGCAGACTGAACTTCTCCAGGCCGGCCGCGTCGACCACGGCTTCCAGGTCGCTCACGAAAGCCTCGAACGAAAGCTCGTCCACGTCCCAGTCCGACAGGCCGCTACCACGCTGGTCGTATCGGATGAAGCGGAAGTCGGCCGAGAGCCCGCTCATGATGTGGCGCCAGACGGGACTCTCCCAGTCGTGCTCCAGGTGGTTCAACCAGTTGGCCGTCTTGACCAGCGGCGGCCCGGATCCGGACGACGCCCAGGCGATACGGACATTGTCGGCGGTGGTCGTGTAGCGGATTTCCTGGGTGAACATGAGGGGCTGGATTCTACCAGCCGGTGCGTACGGTGGGCCGTTCAGACCACCGTCGTCGCCCACTTGACGGGCCCCTTCATACTACTCGTTGCGTAGAGCGCTCATCGGATCCACGCCGGCGGCCCGGCGGGCCGGCACCAGGCTGGCGAGCAAGACGACCACCAGCAGCGCCGACGCGCCGGCCAGAAACGACAAAGGGTCAAGCGGATTGAGCCCGAAGAGCTGAGACCTCAGCAGAGCTGCCAGCCCTGCTGCGACCAGCCCGCCGCAGATCAAGCCCGGCACGGCTACGCGTACCCCTTCCGTGAACACCGCACGGAGAATCGCCCGGCGGCTCGCACCCATCGCCATGCGGACACCGATCTCCCGCGTGCGATGCGCCACGGCGAACGCGACGACACCGTAAACGCCGATTGCGCACAGGATCAACGCCAGCGCGCCGAGCCCGGCCGAGATGTTCGCCGTCGCACGCTGCGGCTCGGTGCTCTCGGCAACGAGAGACGCCGAAGTCACGATCGTCGGAAGCGACCGCGTCGGGTCGGCATCCAAGACGGCCGCTTGGATCGCCGGCACGATCGCCGACGCGTCGACGGCGCTCCGAATCACCACCATCGTCCACGTCCCGTAGCGCCCGAAGCTCGCGAATCGTTGCCGCAAGGGAACGAATATCTGCGGCACGTCCTCCGTAGCCCGGCTGGCGGCGACGTGGCCAACGACGCCGACGACGGTGAAGGCCGCGTCCGGATCATCGGTCCCCGGCCATCGCACGCGACGCCCCAGGGCCTCACTAGCCGGCCAAAGCGTATCGGCCAGGTCCTGTGTGATGATTACGACCCGCTCGGCCGCCACGTCGTCACCCGCCTCGAAGGCACGTCCGCGGATGACCGGGATCCCCACCGCGTCGAAGAAGTCCTCGTCGACACGGGTGAACTCGACCAGCTCACCCCCACCCTCCTCGACCGGCTGCCCGGCGTCCGAAACGCGGGCGAAGTTGCCGCTGCGATCGAGGGGGATGCCGTCGGCAATGGCTACAGAGCGAACCCCCGGAACGGCACTGACGGTCGTCTTGAGACGTTCCAGCAGCAGCATCGCCTTGTCCGGCGTCTCGTGCACGCGCTCCGAAACATGGACCCGAGTAAGCAGCAAGCCCTCCGGCTCGAAGCCCAGGCCCTCGCCGTCGACGAGGTCCGTCGCCCGAGAGAAGAGGCTGAACGTCACCAGCAGGATCAGCGCCACCGCTGCCTGGGCGGCAACGGCGACGCGGTGGATCCGCCCCACCCGGCGCGCTCCGCCGCCGGCGTCCTCTTTCAACGAGGACAGGAGCTGCGGTCGGGAGAAGCGAAGCGCCGGGAGCAGGCCGACGACTGCCGCCGCCGCGAGCGTCAACCCCAGCGAGAAGACCGACACCCGGGTGCTCGGCTCGAACGTGATGTCGGCGATCGCCACCCCGAGCCGCTCGGGCGTCGCCAGGCTCGAGACCCAGAAGCCGAAGACGGTCCCGACGGCGCCGCCCGCGGCAGCGAGAATCGAGGCCTCGACCATGAGCTGTCGCACGAGCCTCGCGCGACCGGACCCGAGCGCCATCCGCACGGCGATCTCCTGCTCCCGCGCGGCGCTGCGGGCGAGGACCATTCCGGCGACGTTGCCGCAGATGATCAGCAGAATCAGGACCACCATGACGAGCAGCGCGGCGACCGCGGCCATGTCTCCGTGCCGGTTCTGTGCCGGGAAACGCCCGAAAGTCCGCGCCAGCGCGCTCCGGTCATCGTTGGTCTCGGGATACTCGGTCTGGAGGGATGCGAAGACCGTCTGCAGCCCGGCGTTGACCTCGTCCAGGCCCGTTCCCTCGGCCGTGCGGCCGATGACCCGCAACCACCCCGCCGCCCGGTTGCGGAACTCGTCCGGGTCCTGAGCGAACGGATGCTGCACCAGGGGTAGCCACAGCTCGATCGCTGCCGACAGCGGGCGCGCACCGGTGAACTCCTCGGAGGTGACCCCGATCACGGTGTACGGCGTGCGGTTGACGGCGATCGTCCTCCCGAGGACGTCGTCATCGCCGCCCAACCGCTGCTGCCAGAGATCATGGCTCACCACCACGACTCGATGCTGCCCTGCTCCCGCGTCTTCCGACGGTGCGAAGCCCCGACCCCGCGCCAGCGAGACCCCGAGCGTGTCGAAGAAGTTGGCGGACACGTAGCTCGCACTGGCGCGCTCGCTCTGCTCGCCGATCGACAAGGTCACTCCCGCTCCCGCACCCGCCGCCAGGCTCTCGAACGGCGCCTCGGCGCGCCGCAGGTCCTCGAAATCCGGGTAGCTCCAGAACGCCATCTCCGCCCCGCCCTCCGTCACCACGGTCTCGACCAAGCGGTCTTGGTCCGTGACCCCGGGAACGGGCTTCAACCAGACTTCCTCGATGATCGTGGCGAGGGATGTGTTTACGCCGATACCGACGGCCAGGGACAGCACCGCGACGACGGTGAAGGCGGGAGACCGGAGCAGACTACGAAGCGCGAAGCGCGCGTCGGCAGCTACATCGGCGATCTGTTCGCCCGCTCTCGCGAGCCGGTGGCGCCGAGGCCCCGGCCGCCGGGAGGGCCGAGGACCCCGACCGTTCCCTTCACCGGATGCGGCAGAAAACCGATGCCCGCGGGCCTCCAGCCCCGCCCGGGCGGCGTCGTAGCACGCGTATGCCGAGAATCGCAGGGCTCGGATCCGACCTTCGGTGCGCACAAGCTGGGCCCTCTCCCGCACGAAGGCATCCAGCATTTCCCCCCCGTAGCGATCGCTTACTCGCGGGGGAAAAGCCCGCAGGGTGAACGCGAAGCAGCGAGCTGCCAACGTCAGCTCTTCGCTACGCCGGCTCATCTTGCCTTTGGACCGGCTCATCGGCCGGACTCCGGAAGGATCTTCTCGCGACGGGCCAACTCGACCAGTGCCCGCATACGTTCCGATTCCGCCCGCGCAAGCGCCGTCCCGAGCTCCGTGCGCCGATAGTATCGCCGCTTGGGCCCACCGCTCGTGTCGTCCTTGGGCCCTTCGAATTCCTCCAGCAGACCCTCGTCGACCATGCGGGAGATCGCTGCGTAGAGGGTCCCCGGGGCGATTCTTTCCCGCCCGTCGGTCTTTGCCGCCAACGACTGCATGATGCCGTATCCGTGCATGGCGCGATCGCCGAGGACCAGCAACGTTCGGAACACCGTTTGGTTCAGCGGCAATCGATCCTCGAGGCCCGGCCGCTGCTCGTCCTTCGCCATGTCCTCTCCCCCGGATGTGAACGGATGCGTCCGAATTCGGCACGCTCTTGACTATTACGTATCTCACTATAGTTGGTTTCAGAATAGTAAAGAATTCTTCGTTTCGAGGCTTCTTCTCGGTCGTCGGTCGCGCTCCCCGCCGGAACGGACATGTGATCGCCCAGATAGAACGACCGCGCTTGACACGCGCCACACCTGTGCGCTACATCTGTAGCGATCCGCTACAAACGTAGCGAATAGCACCGAACACGGAGAGCAGAATGCGGAAGGATGTCGATTACCTGGACCTCAGCAGCCGGGAACGACAGATCATGGAGACGCTGTTCCGACGCGGCCAGGCGACCGTCGCGCAAATCCGCGACGGCCTTCCGGATGCTCCGACCGATCCGGCGATTCGCACCATGCTCGCCCGGCTGGAGGAGAAGGGCTACCTGACACACACGCAAGACGGCCCGCGGAACGTCTACTCCGCCACCGTTCCGCTTGCGGATGCCCGCCAAGGGGCGGTGCGCCGCATAATGCAGACCTTTTTTGACGACTCCCCGGTCAAGACCGTCGCGACGATCCTCGACGACGCGGCCGGTGAGCTCTCCGAAGAGGAGCTCGCCGACCTCGCCGCGCTGATCGAACGCGCCCAAGAGAGGGGGAGTTGATGATGCTCGAAATCGCTTTCAAGGCAGCCCTGGTGCTCGCCACTGCCGGCCTGGCCGCGTTGACGTTGCGGCGAGCCTCGGCGGCGACCCGGCATTTGGTCTGGACCGCCGGCGTCGTCGTGGTGCTCGCTCTCCCCCTGCTCGTGACGGTGGTGCCCCGCCGAAGTCTCCCCGGGGCGGTGGTTGCTTCGGGCGTGGCCGAGAACATCGCGACACGCGTTACGGCAGCGATCGACGACTACCGTTCCACGCAAGACCAGCCGACGCAGGAAACAGAACCCGGCGCGCCGGCAATCTCCTCCGCGCCAAGCGTGGGGGCCGTATCCGGCGACAGGACCGGAAAAAGGAACAGCACGACGATCGGCGCGGGCGCCGAGGCACCGATCGCCGCGGCCAGCGTCGCACAGAACGATGAACGGGCCGAGCCGCGGACGCCCGCGAGCGAGCGGACGACTGCCCTCGGAGCCGGCCGTTCCGTGTTTCTGTGGGCAGCCTGGCTCGTCGGCGTATCGCTCGTGCTGACGCTCCTCGTTACGGAGCGTGTGCGCCTTGGCCTCACCCGCCGCCGGGCGCGCCGCTGCACGGAGGGCCCGCTATTCGACGCCTTGCTCCGCCTTTCGCACGAAGCCGGCCTGCAACACCCGCCGAGCCTCTTGCTGGCGGACCGCCAGGTCATGCCGATGACCTGGGGGTCGCTGGCTCCGGCGATCCTGATTCCGGCGACCGCCGATCGCTGGAGCGCCTCCCGACGCGACGCCGTACTCCGCCATGAGATCGCCCACATCCGGCGCCGCGACGACCTGGCGCAGATTGCCGGGACGCTGGTCGCCGCGCTTCATTGGTTCAATCCGCTTGCGTGGGTCGCCCTACGGCGGCTCCGACTAGAGCGAGAGCTCGCCTGCGACGACGAGGTCCTCGGGCATGGCGGCAAGCCGTCCAGCTATGCCCGCGAGTTGCTCGAGATCGCTTCGACGCTCCAGCCGAAGAAAGGCACCGCCCTGGCGGCTCAATCGATGGCCCGCCCCTCCCAGCTCAGCAATCGACTGCTCGCGGTGCTGGAGGAATCTCGCCGCCGGGGCGCCCTTCGGCGCCGAACGGTGGTCGCGGCCGCGCTGATCGGCATGGCGTTTGCCCTGCCCCTCGCCAGCATCGCCGGCACACCACCCGAGCCCGCCTCGGACTCCGGGACCGTTTCGCCGCGCGGGCCCGCCCCGACGCCCACCACCTGGGTCGTCTCCGCGCAGGTCTCGGAGTGCTGGGCGCCGCACACCGAGCGTGACTCCACGAGCGCCAGCGACAGCGACCGCCAGATCTACACGTTCGTCTGGAGAAGCCGCGGCTGTCGGGGGGACATCCGGCTGGTCGGCGAGCTCACATTCAATGAAGACTTCTCCCGCATCGTCGGCCTCTCGCCCGGTGGCAGCTTCCGCATCGAGATCATCGAAGACGGTGGCGAACGGCGGCTCGAGATCACCGAGGCGACGGACGGTGGCCTCGACTTCGACTGGAGGGTCGACGGCCGCGGCCGAGAATTCGACGAAGAGGCCCGGCGATGGTTCAGCCAGATCCTCACGCAGGTGCTCCGCGAAACCGGATACGCCGCCGCCGAGCGCGTCGCCTGGATCTACGGGGAGCAGGGAGCGGCGGGCGTCTTCGCCGAGGTACGCCTGATGAGCAGCAATTCGGGGCGGAGCCGCTATCTCGTCGCCCTCGTCGGACAGCCCGGCGTGAGCCACGCAGACGTCGGGCGGGCGCTGGAGATCAGCCGCGACGAGATCGACTCCAACAGTGGCAAGACGCGCGTTCTGGGCGCGGTGTCCGACCGCTATCGTTCGGCCATCGTCGGCGGAGCCCTCGAGAGCGCCTACTGGCGCACCCTCGACAGCGTCGATTCCAACTCCTCGACAAGCCGCGCGCTGAGCCGGCTGATCCAAGGAGAGCCGCAGGATTCCGCATTGGTCGGGCGGGTCATCGAAGAGGCGACGGCCCGCATCGATTCGAACAGCACCTTGTCCCGGTTCCTCCGTGACCTCCGACGGGCCTATCCCGGCATCGCCACGTCGGGCGATCAGGCGTCAAGGTACTGGGTTGCCGTCGAGCACATCGACTCGAACTCGACGATGCAAGAGTTCCTGCTGGACATCAGCGAGGGAGAACCGATCGACTCGCGGCTCGTGGCAAGGGTCTTCGATACAGCGAGCAGCCACATCGACTCCAACAGCACGCGCTCCGAGTTTCTTCTGACCGTCGCGCGTCGCTATCCGGACATCGCGGAGTCGGGACCGCGCACGGAGGAATTCTGGACCGCCGCCCGCGAGATCGACTCCAGCTCGACGATGAGCGAGTTCTTGCTGTCGCTGGTTTCGGGAAAGAACGACAACTCCGCGGCGCTCGACAGAGCGCTCGCCGTGGGGGCCGAGGAGATCGGCTCCGGGAGCCAGATGGGTCGGTTCCTGGTCGGCTTCGCCCGCCAGCATCCCGGCGCCGTGAACGCTCGCTTGCGGGATGAGCTGCTGGACGCGGCCCGATCGATCGGCTCGCGGTCGAGCCGGGAGCGGGCGCTCGAGGAGTTACGAGATCTGGGTATCGGGTAGTCGCCCCAGCGCGAGCCTCCCCGCTCTCACACCCTAGGAGCCGCTGAGCTCGCGTATCCGGAGGTTGCGGAACTCGACCTTCGATCCGTGGCCGAGAAAGCCGATGTGCCCCGTCCGCCGGGCCAGGCCCGGGTGGGGGCGGCCGTCGGGCGTGGTGGGCATGCTGGCGAGGTCGATGTCGGCGTCGACGATCACTGTGTCGTTCAAGATCACCACGACGCGGCGATCGAGGACGATGACCTCCTGCTCGTTCCACTCTCCCGGTGGCCTCTGGAAGCCGCGTTTCGCGGCGTGCGTGCCATAGATAGAGCCGTGATATTGATACGGTCGCAGATTCGCGTATTGCTCCGCCCGGTTGTCGAGTATCTGCAGCTCCATGCCGACGTAGGCCGCGTCGCCCTCGAGCGGCGCGCGGATGCCGAGCCCGTTGTTGGCGCCGGGCGTAAGGCGGAACTCGAAGCGCAGGACGAAGTCGGCGTACTGCCGCTCCGTGTACAGGTTGCCGCCACCGCCGTCGACCTCGGGGTGAATGACGATCATGCCGTCCTCGGCGACGTAGCTGAGGGTGTCTCCCTGCCAGCCGCTGAGGTCATTGCCGTTGAACAGCTCGGTGAACCCCTCATCCGCCTCGGCCCCCGACGGCTCGTTGTTCCGTGCCGCCACCAGCGCCCATACGACGCGAGCGTTCTCCAACCGAGTCGACGAGTCCGCCGCCGACCGATCCGACAACGCCGCCATGATGCGGTCGTAGACGAGGTCCTCAGTACGCTGCAGCTTTCCGAGCAGGGCGTCGGCCGGCGCGGGTCCCGGCATCGATGCGACGATCCGTAGCGCGGCGGCGCCGAGCTCCTCGTCATCGTCGCCAACGGCGGCGACCAGGTCGTCGAGGGCGTCGTCGCCGAGCATCTCGGCAAGGGTGTTGAGGGCGGCGATGCGCACGTTGCGCTCCTCGGGAGTCGTCCGCGTCGCGATGAGATCGCGGCAGATCTGCGCCCCTCGCTCGCGCTCGCCCGCTTCGATCAGGCGCCGGGCGAACAGCAGGAGGTTCGACGTGGCGCGGGAGCGGCGATACGGCGAGGTCGAGGACGCGGCCTCGGAAAGAACGTCGTCGGTTGTCACCGGCCCGATGTTGGCCAGGGCGAACAATGCCGCGTCGCGCAGCCCTTCGTCCTCGCTGGCGACGTCCTGCATGACCTCGTACACCGCGGCCTTGGTGCGGAGTTGCCCGAGGGCTTGCACCAGTGGGGTCCGCGCCGCGCCCCTCGTGTCCACCAGCGCAGCCAGAAGCGCGGCCTCCGCCCGTGGCGTACCGATGGCCAGCAGGGCCTGGCTGGCAGGGTCCCGCAGCTCGGAATCCTCGAGATAGTGGGCAATCCCGTCGACCGACTCGTCCCTGCCAACGAGTTGGAGCTGTCGGATGAAGAATGCCTGCACCTCACGCTCCCCGCTCTCGCGCAGGGCCTGGAGTAGTACCGCTGCGTATGCGCGACGCTCCTCGTCGGCGCCCGGACGAGTCACGTGGGTGCTCAACCCCGACAACGCGAACCGCGCGGATGCGTCGGCGCCGCCTCCCGCCGGCACCAGCGAGCGACAAACACCCAGCACCACCTCGTCGCCGAGCGCCAGAAGCTCGGCACTCAGGCGGGCTTCGTCGGCGGCGTTGTCGGCGGGCATCGCCGCCAGCACTGCAGCTGCGGCCCCGGGTGCCGGCGTCGGCGTCGGCGCGGGACCCGGACGTGGGCTCGATCCGCATCCGGCGAGCATCCCGAGCATCAGCGCCGCAGCCCCCGCCACGACCGCTCGGGCCCATGCTGTTCCTTGCCAGCCGGAGCGTCGGCGTTGCCGTGGCGCCAACTCGCCTACAAACCCGCTCGGTCCTCTCATACCCGCCACGGTGCCCGCATGGGCTGGTCGATCAAGCGATTGGCCTCTTCGTCGTTCTCGAATCGCTGCGTCCGCGGATCGAAGTAGAGCTTGCGGCGCAGTCGCAAGGCGACGATTCCCAGGTTGACCAGGGTGCAGGAACGGTGTCCGTTGGTCTCGTTGAGCGCGAACGGCGTCCGCGTCCGAACGGCTTCGGCGAAGTCCGTTACCTGATCGGCAGGCTCCGGAAGCCTGGCCACCTCGCGCTCGAAGTTCGGGATGTCGGACCGGAAGCCCTGGAAGAGCTTTCCATCGGGCCCCTCGATATAAGCCGCGTCCTTGTCGCTGTCGGCGCCGTCGAGGACGATCTCGCAACCATCCATGTAGCGCAGGGTGATCCGCCGCCACGAGCTCACCGCGTCGGGGTGCTGCTGCGGCGCATCGATATCGATCTCCACCGGGCTGGTGTCGTCCTTGCCGAGCAAGTACTGCACCGGATCGAGGTAGTGCTGCCCCATGTCACCGAGCCCGCCGCCGTCGTAGTCCCAATAGCCGCGGAACGACTGGTGCACGCGATGGGGGTGATACGGCTTGACCGGCGCCGGCCCCAGCCAGGCGTCGTAGTCGAGCTCGGAAGGGACGCGCTCCGGCGTGAGATCGGTTCGCCCGCTCCACTCGAACTTCCAATTGAATCCGGTGGACGCGTTGACCGTCACCTTCAGCGGCCAACCGAGCATGCCGGCATCGACCACCTTCTTGATCTCGGCCACCGACGTGTCCATGCCGTAGAAGTTCGAACGAAATCGAAACCAGGTATTGAGGCGGAAGATCCTGTCGTTGCGCCGCACCGCCTCGACCACCTTGATGCCCTCGCCGATCGTCCGGGTCATCGGCTTCTCGCACCAAATGTCCTTGCCGGCCTCGGCCGCGGCGATCGCCATCAATCCGTGCCAATGAGGCGGCGTGGCGATGTGAACGATGTCGATATCAGGCCGGTCGAGAACCTCACGGAAGTCGCTGTACGCGTCGACGCCGGGGCCGGCCTTCTCGACCGCCTGCGACAGGTGGTTGGCATCGACATCGCAGACGGCCAGCAAGCGGGCGCCCTCGTAGTCCATGTGCCCACGCCCCATGCCGCCGACCCCGATGACGGCCTTGGTCAGCTCGTCGCTCGGCGCCGTGTACCCCGTACCGCCGAGAACACGCCGCGGGACCAGCGTCACACCCGCGGTTGCCGCGACCGAACCCTTGAGGAAGCTTCGCCGGTTCATCTGTCTCCCTACCCTGGTGCCGGTATCCGGCGGGCCGACGGCCGCGCCGTGAATGTCGAGGGCGAGAATCTACCGCGGCAAGCAGCGGAGGACCAACGGGACGGTTCTCGGGCGCCGAGCAGGCTCGAGCCGCAGGCAGCTATCAGAGCGCGGGTCCGAGATCGTCACGGCCGGGTACCGGGATTGTCACGGTCGGGTACCGGGATCGTCACGGTCGGGTTCGAGCTCGTCAGGACCGAACCGACCTCGACGCGCTATAATCCGTCGCACGCGGACCGGATCTCCGGTTGCTGCGGGGTGGGTGGGAGCGACCGAGCCTTCATTTGCTCGGGTCTCGCTCAACCCGACCCGGGCAACGCAAACAGGAGACCTCCGGTGGCAATCACTCTCACAGGCAAATCCCTCACCGTCGAAGAGATCGAAGCCGTCGCCCGCCGCGGCGCGCACGTCGATCTGCACCCCGATGCCATCGAACGGATCCGCACGTGCCGCGCCTTCATCGAGCAGCGCATCGCGGCGCGCGAGATCATGTACGGCGTCAACACCGGCATCGGCGAGTTCTCCGAGGTCGTGCTCGACGACGAGCAGGTGAGGGAGTTTCAGCGCTATCTGATCTACAACCATGCCGCCGGCATCGGCGAGCCGGCGCCGATCGAGCACGTTCGCGCCGCCATGCTGCTGCGCGCCAACGTCCACGCCAGCGGGCACTCCGGCTGCCGCCTGGAGATCACCCAAACGCTGGTCGACATGCTCAACAAGGGCGTCACACCGGTCGTGTGTGAGAAGGGGTCGGTAGGCGCCTGCGGCGACCTGGCGCCGATGAGCCAGGTGGCGCTGCTGATGATGGGTGAAGGCGAAGCCTATCTCGACGGCGAGCGGCACCCGGGAGCGGTGGCGCTCGAGCGCGCCGGCATCACGGCGCCGGGGCTCAAGGCGCGCGACGGGTTGGCGACGATCAACGGCTCGAACCTGATCAACGGCATCGGCGCCCTACTCGTGTACGACACCGAGCGCTGGCTTCTGCAGGCAGAGATCGCCGCGGCGATGTCGCTCGAGGCACTGAAGGCCAACATGAAGCCCTACGACCCGCGGCTGCACGAGATGCGGGGTTTCCGCGGCGCCGTCACCTCCGCCGCCAACCTGCGACGGGTAATGGACGGCTCCGACCTGCTCACCGGAGCCGAGAAGGTGAAGGTCCAGGACGCCTACAGCATGCGCTCGACACCGCAGGTCATCGGCGCAGCCCGCGATCAGCTCCGGTGGACCCGCGAGCAGATCGAGATCGAGGCCAACGGCGTCGGCGACAACCCCATTTTCCTGCACCAGGACGACGTGGTTCTGACCGGTGCCAACTTCCAGGGCACGCCGGTGAGCCTGCCGATCGACACGCTGGGGGCGGCGATCACGATGGTTTCGGTGCTCTCGGAGCGGCGCATGAACCGCCTGACGAACCCTGCATTGAGCGCCGGATTGCCGCCGTTCCTGACCAAGGGCGCGGGGATGTATTCCGGCCTGATGCTCAGCCAGTACACCGCCGACGCGCAGATCGTCGAGCAGCGGATTCTCTCCGCTCCCGCGTTCACCCAATCGATTCCGGCGGCCGCCGATCAAGAGGACTTCGTCTCGATGGGAATGAACTCGGCGCTGAAGTCGCGGCAGATCCTCGACCTTGCCCACGGCGTCCTCGGCATCGAGATCATGGCAGCCGCGCAGGCCCTGGACCTGCGCGACTACGCCGCCGGCATCGGCACGCAGGCGGCGTACGCTGCCGTGCGACACCGTGTCGAGTATCTGGATGAGGATCGGCCCCTGTATCCGGACCACAACGCCATGCACACCGCCGTGGCCAAGCTGGAGGTCCTCGCGGCGGTGGAATCTGCGGTCGGCGAGTTGCAGATCTACTAGCGGGCCGCGGCGAACGTGCGAAGGGCCCGGTGCGATCGAGAAGGCCGAACCGGGTCCACCGACACGACCACGCCGGCGGGCCCGTAGGAGTATCCTTAGGCGGTACCCGACCCGTCGCGCGAGCGGAGATCCTGCTCGCCGGAGAATCCTCGATGCTTTCGAAGGCCAGAATTCCGTACGGCACCTGGGGCGCCAGCTACTTTCCCGCCTGGCAAACCTCGCCCCTGGCCGAAGTGAACATAGGCCAGCTCGCCGGCGAAGCGATGAACCGAATTCTCGGCCTGCGGCGCGTGCCGAAGCGGGAGATCGAGTACCTGGTGATCGGCTCGACCGTTCCGTGGCACTGGAAATTCTGGAACGCACCGCTGGTGGCAAGCTGTCTGGGCCACCGTGTGCCCGGATTTCACGTCGAGCAAGCGTGCGCCACCGGCCTGCAGGCTGTGTTGCTCGCCGGGGCCGAGATCGAAAGCGGCTCCCACGACGTCGTCGGTGCCCTGACATTCGACCGCACGAGCGACTCGCCGGCGGGCGTGTTTCCCGAGCGGCGGGCCCACGAGCGGACCTTCTCGATTTCCGACGTATGGGACAACTTCGGCTTCGATCCCGCTACGGGCAAGGCGATGATCGCCGCGGCGGGCAAGACGGCACGCAAGTACAGGCTGGATCGCCGCGAGGTCGACGAGCTTGCCTTCTACCGGCACGAGCAGTACTTCGAAGCCAAGGAATCGGGGTTCTTCGACGACGTGCTGGTACCGCTCGACATTCTCAACGTGCAGGGTCGCCCGCTGGGACGCGTCGACGACGATCTCGGAGTTCGCCGGCTGACGATGGAAGGCCTGCGTTCCATGCGGCCGCTCGACAGCTGCGTCACCTCGGGGACCCAGACGCATGCGTCCGACGGCATGGCCACCTTGCTGGTGGCGAACGTGGATCGGGTCGCGGACCTGAGCCCGCGGCCCGAGATCGACATTCGCTTCGTGGCGAAGACAGAGGTCCGGACCGATCCGAGCCTCATGCCGGAGGCGCCGGCGTTGGCCGTGCAGAAGCTACTCTCGAGAACGGGCATGCAGATGGCCGACATGGCGGTGATCAAGAACCACAACCCGTTCGCGGTCAACGACGTGGTTTTCTCCAAGCTGCTCGAGCACGACTGGCGTGAGGTCAACAAGACCGGCTGCTCGCTGGTCTGGGGCCACCCGCAGGGGCCGACGCTGACCCGCGTCCTGATCGAGGCGCTGGAGGAGGCCGTCTCGCTCGGCGGCGGAAACGTCCTCGTCTTCGGCTGCGCTGCCGGCGACGTCGGCATCGCCGCGATTCTGAACGTTTCCGAAAGAGCCCCCGAGGCCGCATGAGCGAGGCGATGAGGCAATCGACGCTGCAAACGCTGGGGCTCGGGAGCGTGATCGAGATCTTCCAGCGCGGCCGTCTCCCGACTGAGACAGACGAGCTCGTCGAGCGCGTTTTCGGGACCGAATCGGAACGCGGCTCGGTGGTGATCTCGGGAGCCCAGGGGATCGTCGGCTCCGGCAAGGCGATGCAGCTCGGCTCACGCCTGCAGCCGTTCGGGGTGCCGATCGTGGCGCTCGATTTCGCCGGCGTCGCCAACGGTATCTCGCGGCACTACCCGGGGCTGGAGCGGGCTTTCGGACGGGAGGGCGCCGGCGCGATCATGCAAAACGTCGTCCAGCTCAACTACGACGGCGCCAACCTCCCGGCCGAGTTGGCCAACCTGCGGCCGCGATTCCTTCTCGAGGCGATCCCGGAGATCCTCGAGATCAAGCGGGCCCACTACGAGATCTTCCGCAGCGCTTTTCCGGGGATCGAGATCCGCTCGGTGACCTCGGGGTTTCCGAGCGCCGAGCTCGGCGTCGGCATTGCCCACCCGGCCTTCCCCCACGAGATCAACAAGGTGTGGGAGGTGGTCGAGCCCGAGCCTTCCGCCGTCACGCAGCTGCTGTGGGCCCTCGGCCTGATTCCGGTGACCGTCGGCGACCAGTGGTCGTTCGTCCTCGACGTGCTCTTTTGCGGCGTCATGCACGCCGGCTTGCGCTATCACGAAGCCAGCAACATGCCCTTCTGGAAGATCGACAAGTTCATTCGAAAGATCGTCGGGCCCAACCCGTTTCGCGCACACGACGCGATCGGGGCTGCCGGGGCGAACTTCTTGACATGGTCGTGCCTGCATCATCTGGGGGCCGAGTACGGCGCCCTGTTCACCCCCACCGAGACGCTCGACGAGCACAAGGAAACCGGCCAGAACTGGTATCCGCCGAACCATTTCCGCCCGCTCGTCGACTGGGGCCTCTCGGCCGACGACGAGAAAGCGCTCGAGATTGCGCTTCTCGGCCCGTTGCTGCAGATGGGTAGCTTGATGCTGCACGAGCGTCGTGCCGACCTCGCCAGCCTCAACGCGATCGGCGAGCTGTGTGCCCAGTTCCGCAAGGGCATCGTGGCGATGATCCGCGACCATGGAATCGACGGGAGCATCCGCATGGTCGAGGCGTATCATCGCGCCCACCCGGAAGCCGCCGGCAGCGGCTGGCATCCCGACGCGCTCGCCGCAATCGAAAGCCCTGACGGGCAGCAGCTCTACGTAAACGCGGAGCACGACGGCGAGGTAGGCGTGGTCACGCTGAGCCGCGAAAGCTACAACAGCGACGTCGACGCGGAGCTGAACCGGGCCCTCGATTGGCTCGCCGCGGAAGGGGTCGGGCGACTCGTCATCACGGGAGACTTCCACCTGTCGACCCAGATGGTCGGCGCGGACACGAGCGAGTTCTTCCCCGCCCTCGACAACGAAGAAGACGGCGCGCGAATCGCCGCAAGCTGGTCCCGTACCGCGCGCCGATTGCACAGCGACTTCGAGATTTCCGTCGGCTTGATCAACGGCAAGCGCTGCCTCGGCGGCATGCTCGAGCTGATGGTGCACTGCCACTACCTGCTTGCGGTCGACGGGGCCGTGGTCGGCATGCCAGAGGTTACGCTTCCGGTGCTTCCGGGGATGGAAGGCTGCCATTGGCCGTTCCGAAGGGCGGCTCGCGACGAATGGCCGCGCCTTTTCGATTTGTTGCTCGGCGGCCGCCCGGTGTCGGCGAGCGATGCCGTCGGCTGGCTGCTCGACTATGCCGGCCCCCTGGAGGAAGCGGTGCAAACGGCATGGAGCATCGCCCAGCGGCGTGACCACGGAATCCCCCTACGTCCCGTGAACGAGACCGGCATGGACGATCCGCCGGTCCCGTCGCGACAGCTCCCTCCCGGCTCAGACCAGACCGAGGCAGCGCGAAAGGCGATCACGGATTGCGTCGAGCACGCCTGTCGCGTGCCGCTCGCCGAAGCGCTCGACGTCCAGGCGGCTCACTCCGCCGGATTCATGACCACGCCGGCCTGCCGCCAGGGACAAATCGGGGCGGCTTTCGCCAAGACGATGTCGGTCTAGTAAGCCGCGGTGGCGCCTCTCCACCGTGGCCTCCCGTGGCCCCGGGTTGCAGGCGTCAGTACGTGTAGCCGAGCTGCACCATGATCCACGGGAGCAACAGCACCGCGAGGGCGAAGAAAGCGACGACCGCCAGCGTGATCCGGGTCGCCCAGCGCGCCGCCGGGGTGCAACCCCATCCGCTGAGATAGCGCGGAATGGAATAGAACACCGACGCCATCAGGTAACCGGCGACCCGCAACCAGGTGAGAGCCTGCTCCCGGTTCGTGGGCCGGGGCCGCCCGGCTGCGACCGACCGCCAGAGGTCGAGGTAGGCCGGCTCATAGACCCCCTCGCGGATGCTGCGCGGCAGGACGGCCCCCATCGCCCGCCAAAGCGGCGGCTCGCAGCCGTCTTCAAGCCGGCGCTTCATTTTCGTCCCCGGAGTGCCTCTGGATTACAGCCAGATGGAAGTCGCGCGTCCGGCGCCAGGCGCGCTCGCCGGGCGGCATCGCACGATACACCCGCTCGCGGAAGATCTGCCCGTCGACCACCTCCTGCTCGTACCAGCCCTCGACGAATCCAGCCTCCTCCAGGCGGGTCATGAGGCGGTAAAACGCCGGCCCGGACTTCTCCAGATTCAATGCGCGAAGCTCGTCGCGAATCTCACGGCCGCTGCGCTTGGTCGTACCCAGCGCTCCGAGGACGGCGAACTGCAAGTGTGGCAGCGGACGCTCCGGCATCGACGAGCTCTCTCCTCCCCGCCCTTTCGCTGGCGTATGGATTTCAGTAAGATTACATCATGTAATGTTACTATTTGTAACCTGATTCTGCGCAATCTAACACGAACGGCGCTCGCGCGTCGACAAGGCGGCTTCCGGACACCGGGCCGGCGGCCGGAAGGAAGAAGAGATGGAATGGACGAAAACCCGCCGCACTGTCGGCGCCGTGTTGTTGTGGAGCTTGTCCGCACTGCTGGGCGTGGGGTTTGCCCTGGCCGGCATCGGCAAGTTCAGTCCTCCGTGGCCGCGGATGTTCGCGGACTGGGGTTTTCCCGTCTGGTTCACGTACGCCGTCGGGGTCGCCGAGCTCGTCGCCGGAGTGCTCCTGCTGGTTCCGAAAACGGCGGTCCTCGGCGCGGCGACGCTTGCGCTGATCATGGTCGGCGCGACCGGAACCCACCTCGTTCACGGTGAAAGCAACTGGAGCTTCACGCTGACGCTGGTCGTGCTGTTCACTACGATCGGCGTGGCGCGCTATCGGGGGCGGCAGGCACCCGCGGGACAGTGACGCCACGGCGCACCGCCCCTGGCCGGCCAGCCACTCAAGCCCGCGCCAGGAACCGGGGCAGATGCGGGCGAATCGCTTGGCTCCGATTCCCACGCGGTCTCGCATCAATGCACGCAGGGTGCGTTGAGAAACACCGAGCTCTCGGGCTGCCGCGGCGGACGTCGCGGCGCCTCGGTGTCGTTCCAAGAAGGCGATCGCGGCTTCCGTACGGCGACGGCATGCGGCGCGATCGACATGCGAGCGCCGAGGTCTGGTTGTTGAGGTCGCCGCGCGACCAGCGGTTCCCTACGAGGTCAGCACCGCCATCGGATCGATCCTCGAGGCCCGGCGAGCCGGGAAGTACCCCGCCATGGCGGCGATGGCGAGAAGCAGGACGGTCACACCGGCGAACGTCATCGGGTCGGTCGCTTCGATCTCGTACAGCAGCGAGGCGACCAGTCGCGAAGCAGCCAGCGCCGCGGCGCACCCGATGGCGACACCCACGGCGGCCAGCACCAGCGTGCGTACGACCACCTGCCGTCGCATCTGCGAAGCCTGCGCCCCCAGCGCCATGCGGATGCCCATCTCCCGGGTCCGCTGGCTGACCGAATACGACAGGACACCGTAGATTCCCAGCGACGCCAGAACCGCTGCGGTGAGGGCGAACGCCTGTATGAGCAACAAGATGAAACGACGTGGCGAGACGGATCGGTCGACGATGTCCCCGAGGGTCTGGAAATCGCTGGCGGGAAGGTCGGGGTCGACGGCACGGATCGCGGCGCGGACCCCGCCGGCCAATGACTCGGGCGGTAACGACGAGCGAGCCACGAGCTCCACCGCGCCCCACCAGAACGGCTGCTGTGTGACGAGGATGTACATCTCGTTGCCCGACACCTCCTCCAGCGAGCTGTGGCGAACGTCCGCAACGATCCCCGCCAGGCGGAACTCCTCACCGTTGACCAGCAGGATCCGGTTGACCGGGTCGGTCTCGTCCGGGAAGAGCTGCCGAGCAGCAGTCTCGTTGATGATGATCACCAGCTCGGTTTCGAGCGTATCCGTCCGCTCGAAGTAGCGGCCGGAGATCAGCGGGATGCGCATCGTCTGCAGATAGCCCGGATCCACCAACCGCGGCAACGCGCCGGGGCAGCAGTTCTCGCCGTAGTCCACTCCCTGGACCCTGATTCCCCAGCCGCGATTGCGGCCCAGCGGTAGCGTGTCCGAGAAACCCACCGCCTCGACACCGGGCACCTCGCCGACGCTGCCGACGACGCGCTCGAAATAGGCGATCTTCTCCTCGCCGCTCTCGAACTGCCGCGCCGTATCGACGCGCCAGGCCATCGCGCCCTGCTCGTCGAAACCGAGATCGACATCGAGGACGGCGAGGAAGCTCCGCATCAGCAGGCCGCCGGCGATCAGCAACACGCACGCGAGCGCCACCTCCGATACGACCAGCGCCTCCCGCACCCACGCTCCCTGCCGTCCGACGCTCGAGCCGCGCCCGGCATCGCTGAGTGAAGCCTGCTCGGAACCAACCGACGTCTGTAGAGCCGGCATGATGCCGAAGAGCAACCCCGCCGCGACGGCGAGAAAGAGGCTGAAACCGAGCGCCGTGCCGTCCACGGCGACGCTCTGCAGCAACGGCACGCTGATTGCGGTGGCCCCGGCAACCGCACGGGTGATCGCCACCGCGACCAGCACGCCCACCGCCGCGCCGCTGGCGGCCAGTACCATGCTCTCTGTCAGCATCTGGCGAACCAGGCGCCCCCGGCTTGCCCCCATGGCGCCCCGCACGGCGATCTCCTTGCGTCGGCTCGCAGCGCGGGCAAGCAGCAGATTGGAAAGGTTCGCGCAGACGATCACCATGACGAGCCCGGCGGCCGCCGAGAGCAACAGCATCGCCCGGCGGAACCGCCCGGTGATCTTCTCCTGCATCGGCGTCGCCACCGCACCGAGCCCCCACCGCTCGGGATCATCCGCTTGCAGCTGCTGGTTCATCAGGTCGAGCTCGGCTTGCACGTCCGCCACCACCACACCCGGCTTCATCCGGCCGATGATCACCAGCGTGTTGCCCTGCCGGTCGGACTCCTCGCTGATCGGAAACGGCGTGAGGAAATCGATCCGGGAGCCGGGCGAGAAGAAGGTCGCGAAGTCGAACGACGCCGGCAGGACGCCGACGACCGTGCTCGGAGCGCCGTTGATGGTCAGCACCCGGCCGACGACGTCGGGGTCGCCCGCGTAGCGCCGCTGCCAGAAACCGTGCGTCAGGATCACGGCCTCGGTGGCCTGGTAGACGACTTCCTCGTCAACGAAGTTGCGGCCGATTTCCGGTTGCACGCCGAGGATCTCGAGGAAATCCCGCGCCACCGGGACACCGACCAGCCGCTCCGGGTCGCCGTCACCGACGAGGTTGTAGCCGATGTAGTCGAAGAAGGCGAAGTACCCGCTCATTTGCTCGAACGAGCGGTTCATGCGCCGATAGTCCATCAGGTTCGATGTGCGGGACGTCACCGACGACAAGCCACCGCTGCCGGAATTGGCGATCCACACCAGGCGCCCCGGGTCCTCGAAGGGCAAGGAACGAAGCATCATCGGGTTCACGACGCTGAAGATCGCCGTGCTGCCGCCCACTCCGAGCCCGATGATCAACACGGCGGTGACGAAGAAGCCGGCGTTGTGGCGCACCGAGCGCAGCGCGTAGCGAACGTCCTGGATCAGCTCATGAACCATCGATTCTCTCCTTCGTCACCGGGGTGATCGGACGGCGCCGGACCGCCGACACCATGGGTGTGGACGATCCGCGCCCTTGCCGCACACATCTTCCGGTTAGATGCGCGAAGGAGAAGGTTGGTTCGAACGCCGATATCGCCCCCCCGATCATAGACGACGCGCCGGACCAAGCGCCCGGCTCGGGTCCGACGTAAGATGTTCACCGGATGTCCTGACCGAGCGAACGACCATGCGGATCGACAATGGCCGAGACTGCCTGCTGGTGATCGACGTGCAGAACGACTTCTGCCCCGGCGGCGCCCTTGCGGTACCCGACGGCGACGCCGTGGTGCCGGTGATCAACCGGCTCGGCACACGATTCGCGCACCGTGTCTTCACCCAGGATTGGCATCCTGCGGACCACCTCTCGTTCGCCTCCAACCACCCGGGAAAGGCCGCCTTCGATACGGCCGAGCTTTCCTACGGCGAACAGATTCTGTGGCCGGATCATTGCGTGCAGGGAACCGCCGGGGCCGATTTCCACCCTGCGCTGGAAACGGCCGCCGGGGAGCTGGTGCTCCGCAAGGGATTCCGTCCGGCGCTCGATTCGTACTCCGCCTTTTTCGAGAACGACCGGCGAACGCCGACCGGTCTGTCCGGCTACCTGCGAGCGCGCGGCTTCGAGCGTGTGTTTCTCGCCGGCCTGGCGCTGGATTTCTGCGTGGCGTACTCGGCCTTCGACGCTCGGCGGGAAGGCTTCGAGGCCTTCGTCATCGAAGATGCCTGCCGCGCCATCGACCTGGACGGCTCGCTCGCCGCCGCCACCGAGCGCCTCGAGGGCGTCGGCGCCGGGCGCGTCGTCAGCGCAGATTTCCGCCAAGCTACGGACCCGTAGTCGACGGCGGACTGCCGGCCACCTGCCCCTCGTCATTGACACCCCTCCCGTGTTTGATCATTATTACTGTAACGGATATATCTGCCAAGGAAACAGTCGAGCGCGACCATGCCCAAGCGAAACGTCGACCGTCCCGCAAACTCACCGCTCACCCCGGCCGTGTTCCACATCCTCTTGGCGCTGGCGGATGGCCCGGTACATGGATACCGGATCATGCGATCGGTCAAGGAGACGGCCAACATCGACATGGGTCCGGGAACGATCTACGGGTCGATTCAGCGTATGGAAGACGCCGGCCTCGTCCGGGAGGTGGCCGCGGCAGACGTCGGGGAGAGCGACGGGCGCCGTCGCTACTATGACCTGACGGTCGATGGCCGCGAGACGCTCGAGAACGAATCCGGCCGCGTCGCCCGCCTGGCCGAGCTCGTCCGGGCGAAGCGACTCGTCCCCGGGAGGGATCCTCGGTGAGCGTCGCGATCTACAGACTGCTGCTGATTGCCTATCCACGACGATTCCGGCGCAAGTTCGGCGCGTCGATGGTGGCCGACTTCGAAGACGCGTGCCACGCGACCGGCGGCGCCGGCTCGGGCGGGCGCGTGGGGCTATGGCGCATCGCTCTGAAAGACCTGCTCGTGAGCGTACCGAAGGAGCGATGGGCGGCTCGTCAACGTCGGAGCGATTCCGGTTCGATCGCGCCCTCCCCTTCCGGAAGTGGCGAGCCGAGCCCGCCTGAGGGTGGGCCTCGCTCCGGTCGCTTCGACGAGCTCCTCAGCGACGTCAAGTTCGGAGCACGAACGCTGCGTCGGCGTCCGGGCTTCGCCCTGATCGCCATCCTTACACTCGGCCTGGGCATCGGCGCGACGACCGCCATCTTCAGCGTCATCGACGCGGTGATCCTTCAGCCCCTTTCCTACCCCGAACCCGAGCGACTGGTCCGATGGTGGGAGACGACGCCGTCGGGCGGCGATTTTTCCACCTCGCAGCCCAACTTTCTCGACTACCGGGCGATGAACACGACCTTTGAGGACATGGCGGCGGGGACGTACATGAGCCTGAGCCTGGTCGGCGATGGGGAGCCGCTCCAGCTCGATGCCGGCGTCGTCACCCCGTCGATGTTCGAACTACTCGGGGCGAAGCCGTTGGTCGGGCGGACGTTCGCCGAGGCCGAGGGTGTCTTCGGCGCCGACACCCGCATCGTGGCGCTCAGTGAGCAACTTTGGCGCGAGCGCTTCTCCGCCGACCCGAACGTGTCGGGCAAGAAGGTCGCCCTGGACGGCACCCCGTACGTGGTCGTCGGTGTTGTGCCCGGAACGTACGAGTCGCTGATGGACCCGGACGTCTGGGTACCGCTCGCGCCGAACCCGAACGAGAATCGCGGCGACCACCGACTGTTCGCGATCGGCCGGCTCAAGGAGGCCGTGACGCTCGAGCAGGCGCGCACCGATCTCGAAAGCATCGCCACCCGCCTTTCCGGTGAGTATCCGGCATCCAACGCCGGATGGGGCATCCGTCTCGCCTCGTTCGACGAGTGGTTGGTCCCGCCCGAGCTGAACCGAGGCATGGTCGTCCTTCTGGCGGCGGTCGGTCTCCTCTTGCTGATCGCCTGTGCCAACGTTTCGAACCTGCTGATCGCCCGGGCCGCGAGCCGACAGCGCGAGATCGCGCTGCGCTCGTCGCTCGGGGCCGGGAGGGCGCGCATCGTCCGACAGCTCGTGACCGAAAGCGTCATCCTGGGCATCTGTGGCGCGGTGCTGGGCCTGCTGATCGCCTACTGGACCGTGCCGGCCGTGCGGGTGCTCACTCCGGCGGACAGCATCCCTCGCCTCGACGAGGCGTCGATCAACGGTGAGGCGTTGCTGTTCGCGCTCGTGCTCGCCGGACTGACCGGGCTGACCTTCGGGTTGGCGCCGGCCCTCCAGGCGTCCGGTAACAACCTGCTGGACGCCCTGAAGGCGGATCGCATCGCCGCCGGCACCGGACGGCGCCTGCGAAACGTGATGGTCGTCAGCGAGATGGCGCTCGCCGTCATGTTGCTGATAGGAGCCGGTCTGCTGATCGGAAGCTTCGCCCGACTCATGGACACGGATACCGGCTTCGACCTCGAGCATGTCCTGACCATACCGTTGAGCCTCTCGTCAGAGAGATATACGGAGACCGGCGAGGAGCGCATGCAGTTCTTCGTCGACGCATTCGAACGAGTATCTGCGCTGCCCGGGGTGGTCGGGGTCGGCACGACGAACATCCCTCCTCTCAGCGGCGGCGGGACCACGACGGAGTTCACCGTCGAGGGAAGCAGCGGCGGGGCCGCCAACGAAGTACCGATGTTCGATTGGCGCGCCGTTTCGCCCGGCTTCTTCGAGACGCTGGGCGTTCCCTTGTTGCGAGGCCGGACCTTCCGAATGTCGGAAGACTGGAATCAAGCGGCAGCGGTCGTCGTCGTGAGCGAGACCCTGGCAGAGCGGACCTGGCCCGGTGAGGACCCGCTCGGCAAGCGGGTCGCGTTCGGGCTCAACCCGGACCCCGGCTCCTGGCTCACGGTCGTCGGGGTTGTCGCCGACGTGCGGGACATCAGCGTCGACGTCGATCCGCGCCCGGTGCTGTACTTCAACTACTCGCTCGCGGCGCGCTCGTGGGTGTTCATGAATCTGGTCGTGCGCACGTCGACGGAAGCCAGCGACCTGGCCGGGGCGATCCGCCGGGAGATCTGGGAGATCGACCCGACGCTGCCGGTTCCCAGCGTCATGCCGTTGCGGCAGAACCTTTCCACCTCGGTGGCGCAGCCGCGATTCAACATGATGCTCATGGGCCTGTTCGCCGGTGTTGCGCTGCTGCTCGCAGGCATCGGCGTATACGGCATCATGGCGTTCTCGGTCAGCCAACGCACCCACGAGATCGGGGTCCGGATGGCGCTGGGCGCCGGCACGTCGCGGGTGGTGAACATGGTGCTCGGTTCCGCCGTGAAGCTGACCCTCGTCGGCGCCGCGCTCGGCCTGGCGGGCGCCCTCGCTCTCTCACGCTTCCTCGACACTCTTCTGTACGAGACCGAGGCGATCGACCCGGTCGTCTACGCCGGCGTGGTCGCCGCTCTCGGCTTGGTCGCGGTCATCGCCGCGGTCGTGCCCGCCCTGAGGGCTACTCGCGTGGATCCCAAGCTAGCCCTCGGCAGCGACTAGACCGCGGGGGACGCGCCGGCCTGAAACGGCGGTGGATCGCCCGACGGCGGCCCTGCAATGGCCTTCATCGGTGTAAGACGGGCTACGACGCCGAGCAACGGTAGAAAAACCACGCCCCGGGGGGCGGCAAATTCACCCACGACCGAATCGAATTTCGGCCGAACGGTACCCCTGGGCCGACGGCGGCCCACAACCGCAACCGAGGAGCTCACCTCCATGAAGCGCACCGCAATCGCACTCGCGCTCGTTCTCGTCACCGGCACGGCGGCGTTCGCCCTGGGCCACGCACCGCAGGACAAGCTGACGGGCACCGTGATCGACACCGCCTGCTACGCCGGCATGAAGCACGGAGCCGAGGAAGAAGGCTGCACGGAGATGTGCCTGAACATGGGCGTACCCGCCTCGGTCCTGACCGAGAGCGGCGACGTGATCATGCTGATGCCGATGGCCGACGGGAATCCCGAGCCGTACGAGAAGGTGAAGGAATTCGGCGCCAAGAAGGTCGAGATCACCGGCATGGCCGCCGAGCGCGGCGGCTTGAAGGTCTTTTACGTGGGCGACGTGAAGGCCCTCGACTGAGGTACCCGGAGTACGAGAGTCAAGGCCCGCCGGCCCAAGCCGGCGGGCCTTTCGCGTGGTGTACCGCTCGGTAACCCGGTCCCATCCATCCCGATCCGCACGGCGCAGGACCATCCGGGGGAAGCCCGAGAAGCTAGCGTGGATTGTCCCGAACCCAGCCGACGTAGGCCAGAAGCTGGTTCAGCTCTTCGTCGGTGATCGCGTCGCCGTACGCCGGCATCGGCACGACCTGACGGTCGACGAAAGCGCGGGCTGCGGGGTTGTCGCGGAACCGATCGCTGATGCCGTTGCGCACCCATTGGCGGAACTCGTCGGCATCGCGGACGAGCTCGAGATAGTCGTCGCCGTCCCAGGGCGGGATATAACCCTTGAACGACAGGGGATTCTCGATCAGTCCGCGACCCTCGGGGCCGTGGCAACCGAAACAGCCGAATCGGTTCGCCACGCTGCGGCCAGCGGCGATTTCGGCGCCTTCCGGCCGGCCGAATTGGGAGACGGCGAGCACGTAGGCGACCAGGTCGTCCAGGTCGGCGTCGGAGATCTCGCCGCGGTAGGCGGGCATCGGAATGAGGGCGCCACTGTCCGGCTCGCGGCCGGCTGGATGACCGTCGAGTATCCAACCGCGGACATCTTCCTCGTCCGCGTTGTACATCATCCAGGTCCCGCCGGTCCATCCGGGCACCTTGCCGCCCCGGGCACCCGGGTTAGGGATCGGCGCGGCGCCGCCGGGGCCGTGGCAACCGAAGCAACCCAGCCGGTCGGCGACCGCTCGACCGCGGACCACCGGCATACCCTCGCTACGGCCACGCCAATACTCCCGGGCGGACAGCAGACCGATGGCGGCCGCCTCGACGAGAATCACGCCGACGAGCAACGCCATCCACAAGCGCCGGCCGTTCATCGTGACGCTCTGCCTCCGCCCCCGGCCTCCGGCTCCGGTCCCGATCCGCACGCCGGTCCGCGCCTCGGTCGCGAACCGTGCCCCTGTTCCGGTCCCGTGACAGACCGGTGGGAATTCATCGCGAGCCCATCCCGCCAAGGCGATCGAGCCGGGCTACGGGCACCGTCCATACCTGCCCGCCGAAGCCGCGGGAGAAATAGAAGGTCGCGCCATCCGGCGACAGAGCGGGGCCGTACTCGTGGGCAATCGAATTGACCTGCGGCCCGAGGGACACGGGCGCCGTCCACCCATCGCCCTGTCGATGCACGATGTACAGATCCCCCTGGCCCTGGGACTCTTGCGAGATCCGCGGCGAGCTGAAGATGAGCATCCGGCCGTCGGGCGCGATCCAGGGGTCGGCCTCGGCGTACACCGACTTGATCGGACGATCCAAACGCCGCGGCGCCGCGTGGCCTTCTCCGGCACCCGAGGCGATCCAGAGGTCGATGTTGTCGTCCTCGTCGTTGCGGGCGAACACCAGCGTGCCGTCGCCGGAGACGGCGGGGTAGTCGTCGTTGTACGGCGAGCTGACAGCCTCGACGTGCACCGGCTCGCCCCAGATGTCCCCGTTTCGCTCCACGTACCAGATATCCAGATCGACGCGGGCCGTGAAGCCGCGAACCGGCCGGCGGGAAGCGAAGTAGAGCCGGTGGCCGTCCGGCGAAACGTAGGGCTCCTTGTCGTGGAAGCGACCCGAGAACGGGGCCGGCTCGGGCGTGCTCCACGCCCCGTCGATCAACCGCGAAGAATAGATCGCTTCACCGCCGCCGGACGGCAACGCCCGGGTGAAGAACACCGATTCACCGTCGGGCGCGAAGGTCAGACCATAGTCGCCATCGTTGTCACCGAAGGCTTCCTCGGCAAAGCGGACGGCGGCACCCTCGACGGCCTCCGCCTCGTGGTCGTGATCGTGCTCCTCCGCGGCCGCCGGTGCGGACCCGGTCGAAGCCTCGTTCCCGGGGGACGTTGCTGCTCCACCACAAGCCGTCGCGACCAGCGACATCACCATCACGGCGAACACGGCGAGCACGACGCGGCCGGTGGCCGAAGTATTGGAAGAAGAGGAGGAAGGAGAGGAGCCGAAGGCGAAACGGGCGTACCCGGCGGCGCCGGGCGGGGATGAACGTCTCATGCCCCCATCTTCGCCGCTCGGAGGATGCCGGTAACCGAGTGGGTGTCGCCCTGCTCACAGTCGAGCGACGCAACGAGCGATGCCCCGGGGAACCGGACGGACATGGCGAGCAACGCGGGGCCGTCGATCCCAGGCCCCGACCGTCCCCCTTCCGGCCGCCTACGGCCTATTTGGCCTGCCCCTTCGCCTTGCGCAGCTCCTTTTTGCCGCTGTACATCCGGAACGACGTGTCGAGAAACGACGGCTTGTCCGGATCTCGCTGCGGCGGCGGCTCATCCGCCGCGGGCGCAGGCGGCGATGCTGTATGCGCACCCGCAGGGCTCTTTGCACCCGATTCGCGAGCTGCCTTCGCTGCCGCCAGCTTCTCGGGGTCGACGCCGATGAACATGGTCTGCTGGTCATCGCCCGAGGCACCCGCCTCGATCGCGGCCGGCTGGCCGACGTCGACACCGTACTTGTCGGCCGCCCAGCGGATCACTCGGGCTCGGGAATCCTCGTCGAGAGGTTCCAGCTTCTTGCCGATCTCGAACATCACCGAGACTTCGTCGCTCATCGATGGCTCTCCCTGCTGGAGCGCGCGCCCGGAATTCCGACCGCGAAAGTGCCCGATCCGGCGCACTCGAAAATGGTTCCACAGCGGAGACCACCGATTCCACACCGAAGTGATGCGGCGGGAGCGCACGGAGCTCGCTGCGTAATGCAGCACCGACGCCGTCCGTAGCAGGGCGACGAGGCCGGATCAGTCTCCCGCCAGCGCCTCTGCCAGCCCCCCCTTCCACGGGACGCTGCGGTAGAACGCGTAGGCACTGAGCCCAAAAAAGATCGCCAGGCCGGCAACGATGTTGCTCGAGTACCAGGACGACATGTCCAAGGTCGGCAAGGTGATCTGGAGAAGAACCGAGGTCACCCCCATGACCACGTAGACGAGGATCCCCAGCCGGAAGAGAACGAACAGCCAAAGGGACCAGCTCACAATCCAGAAAACGGAGGTCATCGTCGTCGCCGAAGGGCTCATGCCGTTGACCGTGATGCCCGGGACGAGCCCGATGCTGCCGAAAAAGATCAGCCAGGCCGCGTAGGTCAGCCACGCCTTCCGCCGCAGCGCGACGAAGCTCAAGCCGTAGAGGAACAGCAGGCCCAGGGCGAGAATGGTGGAGGTAATGGCGTTTGCGGCCACCTGGGCCAGGGCTTGCTGCAACGTCGCAGGGGGGATGCCGGTGTAGTTCACGACCGCATCGCCGCGCTCACCCAGAACCATGGGGAGCACCCATAGAAGCTGGGAAAGCGCTCCGGCAGCGCACCCCAGCAGGAGGTCGCGGCCGACGAGCGGGTCGGCCAGCCGGCCGTCCATGAAACGTGTCCAGCCGATCAGGGCTCGCGGGGCATGGCGCCGCATGAACGGCTCGACGGCGAGGTAGAGCGCCCAGGTCAATCCACCGACGGCGCCGACAAACAGCAGCAAGTGCATGAACGCGTTGATGTCGTTGAGTGAGAAGGTGTGCTCGGCGAGAAGCCACTCCACGCCCAAAGCGATGGCGATGCCGAAGCCGAGACGCCGGGCGCCACGGGCGTCGCCCCGGCCCGATCGCACGTTTCGACGGGCGACGAAGAGTGCACCGAAGATCACCGTGAGGAACATCAGCACGATGCCGAGTACCAGCGCCACGATGAAGAATGCGGCGAACCCGAGGCTCGAGACCGAGGGGACGACCGTGTTGGGAACGAGCGGGTTGTAGGGGGCGAACACGCGAACGGACGTCGGCCGGCCGGCGTAGGCCGCTGCCTCGATCGTCAACGTGACCTCCGGATCCTCCGCCAGGACCCCCTCCCAGGCGCGCCGCTCATCGGCGAACCGATCCGGCAGCAGGCGCGCTTCCACCTCGCGGAAGTCGGTAATCTGCAGACCCATGATCTCGAAAAGCGCCGGCCAGTCCGTGGGCGCGCCAGCCCCCTCGACCGGCCCGGCGACCCTTTCGGGAACGACATCGAGCCACAACAGTCGCCCCTCGGGGTCGAGCCTCATCGAGATCATCCCGGGGGTCGTGCGGGGTGGGTTCGAAAGGGTCACCGACACCGTGGACGCCGGGCTCTGCGGCATCGTCGGCACGAGGACGGCGGGCGAACCCCGCCACCAGAACGCGATCGAGGGCGGCCGCCCACCGCTGACGACCTCCCACCGGGCATCGTCCGTGTCCTGCCTCCTGAGCCAGTTGATGTAGGCGAGATCCGGCACGAAACCGCCGGCGGTATCGGCGTGATCGTTCTCGTATCCGAGCTCCTCGACGATCTCCCGGGCGCGGGCATCGAGCAGCTCCGGGGAATCCTCGAAGGGCACCCAGCCGGCCAGGCTGACGCGCGATTGGAGCAGCCCGACGGCGATCGCGCAGACCAGGGAAAGCGCGAGAAGAGGTATTGCCATCGCCAGCGGCAGGCTCCCCTCTCCACCCGCCTCGGCGACCATCTGAGGCGACGGCGTCTCGCCGGCGGCGAGGGCGGCGGCGAGCGGGTCGGCGCCCGGCAAGCCCGCGGCTACCGCCAATGCCGAGTCCGGCCTCTTGACCGGGTCCTCTTCGATACACCTGGCGATGATCCTGTCGATCGCCGGGTCGAGCTCGCCGGTGCTGCTACGCGACGAGGTCAACGAGCTCTGGTGTTGTCGCGAGAGCTCCTCGAAGCTGTCGGCGTCGAAGACACGCTTGCCGGTGAACAGCTCGTGCAGCACGAGCCCCATCGAGTAGAGGTCGCTCTTCACCGAGACCTTTTTTCCGGCCAACTGTTCGGGTGCCATGTAGATGGGCGTCCCCGCACGCACCTCGGCAACGCCGGCGAGGCCGAAGTCGGTGAGCTTCACCCGTCCACGACCATCGAGCATGATGTTGGCTGGCTTCAAGTCGCGGTGCAGCACACCTTCGGCGTGGGCGGCGGCAAGGGCGGCGCACAGCTGGCGGGCGATATCGACGGCCTTGTCCTCCGGCAGGCGCCCGATCCGGCGAAGCAGCGAGGAAAGGTCCTCGCCATCGACATACTCCATCGAGACGTAGTGGTGCCCCGCGGCTTCCCCGACATCGAAGACTCGGCAGACGTTCGGGTGCGATACCTGCCGTGCCATGCGGACCTCGTCGATCAGCTGTTCGACGCTCCCTTCGTCGCCCGCAGCGTCGTGCGGCAGGAACTTCAGCGCCACCTGTTGGCCGAGCTTCAGGTCGTCGGCCCGATAGACCTCGCCCATGCCGCCGCGACCTAGCAGCCCTACAATGCGATAGCGGTCGGCGACCGTGGTGCCGGGAAGGAAGCGCCCGTGCTGACCCGAGTCCGACAGCGAAACGGCTTCGCTCAGACCACCCTGCGGATCGAGCGCCGTGACCGCCTCGTCGAGTCCGGGAGAGGTGGTCGGCGTGTCGGGCCGGTGGCCCGAGGTCGGCTCATCTCCGCCGGAAACCGCCGTCGGGGCGTCGTCCAGAGGCGCGGCGCAAAAGGGGCAGACCACGCTCCCCGCGGGCGTGTCTTTCGAGCACTTGGGACACTTCATGGCGCCGGCACCTGTTCACGAGACATCGCGACGACAAACGTACCACCGCCGCGCGGCGGCAACCGCAAGGTCGGTGCATGCCAGGAGTTTGCCGGGGTTCCCGTGTTTCTGCGCCCGCCCGCGACTTTTTCGTACTGGACGTCGTCGATAGGCACGCGAAAGGGATCGGCAGCGCGTAACCCGACCCGGCGCGAACCTCGCGGGCGGCGCTCAGCGGGGCTCGAGGCCGAGCAGGACGGCGTTGCAGGAGTCGGACGTCGCCACCCTGGCAAGCAGGTCCTCGCCCCGCGCCTCCTCGAGAGCCCTACCCTCTCCTTCGGCAACGAAGTACTGCGCAATTTGCGGAAAATCGGCCGCATAGACCGGCTGTGTCGGTACGCCGTCGGCATCCAGGTCCCAGCGAAAGATCCGCACCCTCCCGACGACGCAGACCTCTCCTTCGCGCAGCGACGGCGGCTCGAGTGCTACGCCGACAAAGCGAGCCGGACGATCGGTCGTGAACGTGACGTAGACGGGGTTCCCCGCGAGGCGCGCCTCCTGCGCCATTTCGGCGGGGACGACATCCTGCGCCTGCCGATACCCGAGAATCACGTAGTCACCGCGGAACAGCGCTCGCGGGTCCATCTTCTCGGTCTCCAGGTACGCGACGGTGCCATTGCGGGCCAGCCACACCGGCGGAACCACCACCCAGGTCATCGCGATCAACTGGATTACAACCGCGACAATCGTCCTGTTGTTCATTCGTTGCCTCCCTTCAAGACGCCATACGCAGCATGATGCGCCGGCGATTCCGCTCGACGACGACCGCCAAGGCAATGAGCGCGAATCCGCCGAGGATGAAGGCCGCGGAGCGGTCGAGAAGATCGAAAGACCAGCCGAAGTACTGGATCACGATGATCAACACCACCGACGCCATGCCGGTGTTGACCAGCCGAGGGTTGCGGGCCTGAATCCCCAGCCACACTGTCAAAAGGGCCATGGAGATCACCGCCAGCACGTACAGGCCGAAGAAGACGTGGGCGCCGTTGATCTCCAGCCCCACCCAGGTCGAGTCGCCGATCGGCACGAGGATGGCCAGCAGGAGGGCGAGCAGCGCCCCCATCGCAGCACGTCCGTACGGGGAGGCGAAACGCCCAACGGCGACGGCGGCAACGACCAGCACCGTCGAGCCGACCGCGGTGATCAACTGCCGAGCGGAGAAGGCCGCCCTGTAGAACGCTTCCGCAATGTCGGTGTCCCCGGTGGTCAGGATCAGCGTCGCGGCAACGATGCCCATGCCCCACAGAAAGCACGGCGAAACGCCGAAGCGAAGGTCGCTTCGGTTTGCCAGCAGCGTCGACAGCGCCACCAGGGCCAACCCCATGAGTGGCAGCAGCGGCCGCAGCCCGGAGTCGGCAAAGAGAAATGCCGCCTGGTCGTCGAAGAACCACCCCGAGCCGCCGCCCGCCCAGCCGAGCGTCAGGATCGCCAGGGGCACGGCGAGCACCACCTGAGCCGCGCTCCTGCGCGCGTACGCCATTGCCAGCGTACCGACCAGCCACGCGAGCGTCCCCTGCCAGAGTGCCAGCGAGAGGTTGTAGCTCTGTGCAACCAGGAAGATGTTTGCCCCGAGGACCAAGGTCGACAATAACCAGACGGCCTCGGCCACCAGAGGGAGCCCGCGCCTCTCGCTGAGCACTGCAGCCGCCACCGTCGCCCCGTACCACGCCAGCAGCACCAACGTTCGTTGCGGCGGGCTCATTCCGTCCCAGTTGGACCCAACGAAGAGCAACGTGCCGAGGCCTGCCAGCACCGCACCGACGAAGCCGAAGACGCGAGCGGCCCGGGCTGAGTCGAGGGGCCGTTGCATCCTCTCCAGACTGATCGCAAGGGCACGTATCTGCTCGCCGTCGAGCAATCCCTCGGCGCGCCAGTGCTCCAGCGCCCTGTCAACCGAACGTCGCATCCTCGCCTCCTCGCAGATCGTCTCCTTGCGGACCGGATGGCCCGGCGGCCCGCGCGCGGGCCTCGAACCGACGGGTTCTGCCCCCTGATAACGTTTCGTCTGCGGAAGGTAACGGGGACGACGCCTGCGAATCGGACGACGGGACCCGTTCCGGGGCGCGACGGGGCGCTTCCACAGCGACGGCCTTCCGTCCGGGCCGGATCCGGAGCCGGATCGACGATGACCCGGTGGCGAACGGCTCGAACGGACCCGGGGTCAACCAAAGACCCCGGCTGCGCGTCCAAAGAGTGCGGGCGAAGTCTCTCGAGATCGCGCTCGCCCGTTGACCTTGACGATCGTCATCGGACGCCCGGGCGTCCGCCTGCATCGGAGACAGAGCCCAAAGCCATGTTCTCTGCAAATATCGAGCGATGTAACTCCACCGGGAAACACTGCGCCACCATTCCAGGGCCGGCGCCAGCCCTCCTGTTCTCGACACTGGTTCTCGCGGCTGCGTGCGGCGGGTCGACCGGCGGCACGTCCGGCGAGGCGTCCTCCGCCGCAGAGTGGGTGTCTGAGACGGTCACCGAGGGCGACGTGACGACCGTTACAACCGTTTCCGGATCGGTGTGGGGCGGTAGCGCGACGCTGGTGGAAGAAGTGTCGATCGGCGTGGAGTCCGGCGACGATGCGTACATGCTCGGATCGGTCCGCGCCATTATCGAGGACGGCGGCGAGATCTTCGTTCTGGATCAACAGGTCCCGATCATCCGTGTGTACGACCTGTCCGGACAGCATCTGCGCGACATCGGCGCGGAGGGCAACGGCCCGGGAGAGTTCGAGCGCCCTGAAAGCATGGTGATCGACCCGGCGGGCCGCCTCTTCATCCGCGACCCGCGCAACGGGCGCATCATGATCCTTTCGAAGGACGGCGAGGAGCTGGGGACGATCCGCATCACCAGCTCGTTCAGCACCTCCAACCCGATGGTCGTAACCCGTGACGGCACGGTATACAACTACGAGCTGCTGAATCGGGGCTCCGATGTGACCGACTGGAGCCTCGGCATGATACCGATGTACGAGGACGAGGAGATGGAGGGGGAGCCGGTCTCGCCACCGGAGTACGACTACGAGCCGCCCCAGCTCGTCGCTCGAAGCGGAGGCAGCACCTCGGTCAACAACGTTCCGTTCACACCGGGGGTCCAGTGGACGCTGTCTCCCTCGGGGGCGGTGATCGGCGGGGTTTCCGACGACTACAGCTTCGATATCCGACGGACGGACGGCACCATGATCCGGGTGATCAAGTCGTGGGAACCGATCCCGGTCGACCCCGAAGAGTCGGCCTGGCGCAAGCGATCCACCACCGCGAACATGCGGAGCACCCAGGCGGACTGGAGCTGGAGCGGGGCCGACATTCCTTCGACGAAGCCCGCCTTCTCGCAGCTTCTGGCCGACTTCAGCGGCCGTATCTGGGTGCGGCGACCGGGGCCCGGTTATCACGTAGAGGAGGAATGCAACGAAGACCCCCAACCCGGCGAGCCGTTCGGAACGGCGTGCTGGGGCCAGGACACGACGTGGGAGGTCTTCGACGAGGAAGGGCGCTTCCTCGGCGGTGCAGCGCTGCCCGAACGGGTCCGCACGTTCCCCCAGCCCTATATCCGGGACGATCTCTTTCTTGCTACACACATGGACGACATGGGGACGGTCACGGTCAAGAAGTATCGGATCGTCCCGCCTGCCCACTAGCCGGCGTTGGCCCGCCGGCACGCGGGGTCGGCCGTCCGTAGCCACAGCTGACGGCGCGAACGTTGTAGCCTACGCGCGTCACCTTTCCGTAGAATCGGAAGAACCTCATCCGCGGGGTCGGGACCCCACGGAGGGACGGGAGCTTGGCCGTGGCCATATCCTTCGCGCACCGTCTGTCGATTCCGGACAACGTCATGTTCCGCGAGCTCGAGGGCGAGGCGGTCATTCTCGACCTCGACAGCGAACGGTACTTCGGCCTCGACGCGGTGGGCACGCGCATGTGGCACCTGCTGACTTCGTGCGAATCGATCGACCAGGCGCACGGCGCTCTTCTGGAAGAGTTCGAGGTCGATGCCGACACGCTCAAAGCTGACATCGAAGAGCTGGTCGAGGACCTGATCTCGAAGCACCTGCTGGAGATCCACGGTGATCCGGTCTAGCGTCGCATGAAGGCCGACCGGGCGCTTACGCTCCGCGTCCTCGCCCTCCTTCCGGCGATTGCGCTGTCGCTCCGCCTTTTCGGACTTCGGCGCGTATACCTCTTCCTGCTTGGGCGATCGGAAGCACGGCGCCCCACGGACCACATCGCCGACCCGGCCGAGGCGGCAGAACGAATCGCCGCCGGCGTGATGCGCGTGAACCGGCGCCTGCTGCCCTATGAGAGCCGCTGCCTGACGGAGTCGCTCGCCTTGTTCTGGGTGTTGCGGCGGGCCGGAATTCCGGCGGTACTCGTCCTCGGCGTTCGCACAATCATGGGGCCGTTCGAGGCACACGCCTGGGTCGAGTGGAACGACCGCGCCTTGAACGACGTCCCCGGTGTCCGCGGAATCTACGAGGCCTTCGATATCGGAGCGTGGACCGCCGAACCGTCCGCCTCCGGGCATTCGGCGAGCGGCGCATGAGTGGCTTCCTCGCCATGCTCGACCTCGGCGGGGCCACCGTCGACGGAGCGCTGCTGCGCCGGCTCGCCGAGCGAATGTCCTATCGCGGGCCGCACGGCAGCGTCACCGACGTTTCGTTCGGCTCGGTCGGGTTGGCCCACACCATGCTGCGGTCGGGAGACCCGACGCACGATTCGCTCCAGCCGGCTCGACTCGCCGATCGTCTGGCCCTCGTCGCGGACGCCCGCCTCGACGACCGGCGAGGCCTTCTTGCAGGTATCGCCCAGGCGCGAAACACCAGGCAACATATCGAAGACGAATCCGTGGGGGCCGCTACCGCCCGTGCCGACCAAGGCCATGTGGGCGACGCGGATCTCATCGTGCACGCCTACGCGAACTGGGGCGCCTCGTGTACCGAGCGCCTGCTGGGCGACTTCTCCTTCGCCCTCTGGGACCCGGCGAATCGCCGGCTGTTCTGCGCCCGCGACCAGTTCGGGGTGAAGCCGCTGTACTTCGCCACCTTCGGCAGCACATTTCTGGTGTCCAACTCGCTCCGCTGCCTGCGGGGGCATCCGCTCGCCGACGATCAGCTCGATGAGCGCTCCATAGCCGACTACTTGGTCTTCAGCTACAACCGCTATCCGGATCGCTCCGCTTTCGCCGGTATCCACCGGCTTCCGCCGGCACACGCGCTGTGCCTGGACGTAGCCGGAGGATCGGTGGCGACGGTGCCGAAGACCAGGCGCTACTGGAGCCTGCCGGTGGAGGAGCCGCTGCGCCTGCCCCGAGAGGAGGACTACCGGGATCGCTTCCACCAACTGATCCGCGAGGCGGTGGCCGACCGTTCGCGGGAGCGCCGTATCGCCGTCTTGATGAGCGGCGGGATCGATTCGACGACGGTCGCGGCGACAGCCTCGACCCTCCCCGGCCGCGACCGCCGCATCGAAGCGTTCACCTACGGGTACGGAGAGCTGATCGACGACGAGGAACCACAGTACGCCGCGCTCGCGGCGTCCGCCCTGGGAATTCGACTGCACACGCTTTCCCTCGACGCGGACCGCACGAACGAGCTATGGCGAACCGCGGACGGGCAGACCCCGGCCCCGGTGGCGGTGCCGATGACCCACCGGATGGACGCCTTCTTTCGCCATCACGCGCCCGGCACACGCGTCGGCCTGACCGGACACGGCGCCGACGCGGCTTCGCATCTTGCGCCGGAGGACGCCGCCCTTTGGCTTCGTCGCCGCCCGCTCGAGACAACGTGGCGGGCACTGCAGTATCGGCGCCGGCACGGTCTCTGGCCCCGTGCGGGGCTCCGCACGGCGATGCGGCGAAGGCTGAGCCGCGTCACCCTTTATCGACCGGTCTACCCGCCGTGGCTGCGCCCGGATCTCGAAAAGAGACTCGGTTTGCGCGACCGCTTCGATCGTCTCAACACCCCCTCGGCGACCCCCGGGGCAGTGCGACCGACGGCCCACGCGATCCTTTCATCGCCGGACCTTTCGGCGGTCCTGGAGAGCTACGACCCCGGGTATACGAAGTTCGCGGCCGATGTCCGCCACCCGTGGCTGGACCTGAGGCTCATGCGTTTCATGCTGCGCCTGCCGCCGATTCCCTGGTGCGTGGAAAAGCACCTGGTGAGGGCGGCGATGGCATCGCGCCTGCCGCGAGCTACCCTCGACCGGCGAAAGGCCTCCCTTCCCGGGTATCCGATACTCGATGCCACGCTGACCCAGCCCCAACAAGCAGCAGAGCTGGCGACGCGGGCCCGGCAACTGGCCGATTTCGTCGACATTCCGCGGCTGCAATCGGTCCTGCGAAAGCCGGAGAGGTTGCGAAGCTCGGAGTACGAGGTAGTCACGCGACCTCTGGGCATGGCACTCTGGCTACGCCAATTCGAAGAGGGCTTACCGAACCGCTGACGGGGCACGATGCAAGAGCGATCCGCCAAGCGAAGCTACGCGAAACCGCGCCTGCGGGAATATGGCGACGTGCGCGCGCTGACTGAAGACGTTGTGGGAAAGAAGGGCAAGCACGACGGCTCCTTCTACGGGGGGATGCAGTTCAAGACCGGGAATTGATGGCCCGTCATCGTGCCTTCGGCCTGCGAATTGCGGCCGACGTCCCCATTCCGGGGCTCCTACCCGACACCGAGGGCGGGCCTGTCGACGTCGAGATCGACCTCGCCGGCGCCGACCGGAGCCTTCCCGACGGGATCCTTGCACACCTCCGATTCGACCACCCGCCGGACGACCACGGCTGCACGTTGCGCCTCTGGTCCGACCCTCGCGGCCGCGCCTTCCGCTTTCTCTTCGGCGACGGCACCGAGTTTCTCGTCGAGGACGGCCGCAGGATCCGGGGCCGCTGGAGCAACGATGTCGGACTCGAGGGAGCCTGTGTCTATCTGCTCGGTCCGGTTCTCGGCTTCGTCCTCGGACTACGCGGCGTCACCTGCCTGCATGCTTCCGCGGTTGCCGACGACCACGGCGCGGTGGCCGTTCTGGGAACCGGCGGGCACGGCAAGTCGACGACCGCGGCCGCACTCGGCCGACGCGGCGTGCCGGTGCTCACCGACGACCTGCTTGCCGTCCGCAGCGACGGCACCCGCCCGATGGTGCAACCGGCTTATCCCCGCATACGCCTGTGGCCGCACGCCGTGCGAGGTCTGTTCGGTTCCGAGGAAGCACTCCCCCGAATCACCCCGGATGACCCGGACTGGGACAAACGATTCGTCGACCTGACGGAAGAACCCTTTCGATTCTGCCCCGAAGCCGTGCCGCTGTCGGTGCTGTACGTGGGTGTGCAGGACGAGACCGCGCTGAGCCCGCGCGTCGAACCGATGTCCGGGGGCGAGGCCCTCCTGGCAGGTCTCACGAACGCCTACTCGCGCCGCCTCCGGGATCGCCGCATGCTGGCGGACGACTTCGATCGGCTCGCCACGCTCTTACAGCGGGTGCCGGTGCGACGGTTCCGACTGCGAGAGGGCTTCGAGCACCTCGACGCGCTGTGCGACGTCCTGCTGGCCGACAGCCGCGCCCTGGTTTCCGGAGCGGTTTGAACAGCATGGAGACCCTGGCAGACTCGCTCGGCCTGGTCTTCGAGGCAGTGCCCGAGGTCCTGGTCCCGTCCGCTTCCCGAGGTGGCATTCACGAGCTCGCCGCGGCACTACCTTCGATCCACTGCGCCGGCTTCGAAGTCAGGCTGGCCGGTGAGCATCGGCCCGTCGACTTCGCCCAACGGATCGTGGGATTCTCCGGCGAACCGACCCGTTTGGCGGACCACATCGAAGCGACAGCCGGGCCACAAACGAGCCCTCCGTGGCCGAGTCTCGGCCGGTTCGCACGCGATTGGGCCCGCCCGGCAACGATCGTCAGCGACGAGGTCGCCGGCGCCTGGCTCGAGTTCGACGCGGGCGGTACACCTCGCCCCCTACCGGCGCCTTCCCTATTCATCTCGTTGCGCGTGCCGGCCGGTCGGGGAGACGCCGACCGCCTGCTGAGGCTGGTCGGCGCCCTCTCGCAGCGGTTCGCCGGCAAACCGCCCACCGAAGCTCTGATCGCGTTGATCGAGCGCTGTGTCGATCGCTGCACCGGGAAAGTGGGCATCACGGACGTCGGTATGATGCTTTCTCGTCCCACGGACGGAATTCGCCTGGCCGCCGCCGGCTTCGCGCCCGACGACGCCGCGGCCTTTCTGTCCGACCTCGAATGGCCGGGCGAGCGGGAGGCACTCGCAGCGGCGGTCTCCATGGTGCCGACAAGAAGCGGTTTGACCCTGTCGTTCGACCTCGCGGGCGAGCACCCGGCGCCACTTCCGCGGGTGGGCGTCGAGTATTTCCCCGGCTCCTACCTCGATGACATTCCACAGTGGGAGCAGTTCCTCACGACGCTTGTCGAGCGCGGCATGTGCGACGCGCCGATACGCGACGCGCTGCTGGCATGGCCCGGCTACACGACGCCGGACGCCGAAGGAGGGACCTGGCCTGCGGCGCTGATCGCCGAGTCCATGCTGCGGCCGCCCGACGAGTTCAGCGTAATCGGCCGCCGACTGAGCCACGTGAAGATCACCTGCGGCCCGGCCGGGCTGAGTGAAGCGAAAGCCTACTTCGGGTACGGGCCACTGTGGCTGCGGCCCGAAGCCGCGCCACCTGACGAGATCGACCACGGCGGCGCCGGGCTGCGTGCGTCTTCCGCGGCGACCGTGGCCGCGGACACACGCGAGAGCCTTCTCCGCGCCATCGACTTCCTCGCCGGGGCCCAGTCAGCGGAAGGGTTCTGGTGCGACTTCGCGGACGTCACCGGGGGAACCGACGAATGGGTCACGGCCTACGCCGGGGCCGCGCTGGCGGCGATCGGGGGGTATCGAGCCCAGCAACCGGCCCGTCGGGCCTGGCGATGGCTTCTTGGCCGGCGCGGCGACGATCAGGGCTGGGGATTCAGCGCATCGCTCCCCGAGGACGCCGACGGCACCGCCTGGGGGCTGCTCCTGTCACACGCGCTCGGTGAGCAAGACACGCCGCGAGCCCGAGCCGCGCGCTCCAGGCTCGAGGAGCACACTGCCAAGGATGGCGCGGTGGCGAGCTACCTGCCGGCAGCCAGCGCGCGGCTCGCGGAGACGCTCGGCCCGGACGTCTGCATGACCGGCCTCTTCGCCCCGCATCTTTGCGTCACCGCCGCCGCCGCGCTCCTCCCGGGCACCAGTTCGTCGGCAGGTTACCTGCGTGATCACCAGGCGGCGGACGGCCGGTGGGTAGGCTACTGGTGGTGCGACGACGAGTATGCGACCGGCCTGGCGTCGTTGGCCCTCGGGGGCAATCCCGAGTCCGGCGCCCGCGCGGCGGCGACCCGCGCTGCCGCATGGGCGGCAGGACGCGTGGGAGAAGACGGCGCCGTCGTCTCGTTGTTCAGCGGCGAGCCCTCGGCTTTTGCGACCGCTTCATGCGCCGCCGCCGTTCTCGGCGCCACCACTGCGACGCGGGCGTCGGATCTCGATCCTGCCGCCGTTCGTGCCATCGGATGGCTGCGCGATGTCCAGTGTGGTGACGGCTCGTGGGCGCCCTCCGCGCTGATGCGCATCCCTCCGGTGGATGCCATCTCGCCGCCGAGCGACGGCTTCGGCTCGTTCGTCGGGCTCGACGCGGCCTCGATCTTCACGACAGCCACCGTCGTGCGAGCGCTAAGGCTCTTCGAGGCGTTCAGGGCCTGACCCGGCCTTTCTTTCGGTCACCGTGCCGAAGAACCGACGACGCATACGCCAGTCGTTGATAAACGCGCGGCGAAGCTCGTCCGGCGTGAAGGTGTAACCTGCATCGGCCCCCAGGGCGGACAGCGCTTCGATATCCAGGCCGAGGCCGGCGCTTCGCAGACGCTCGCGCAGGACGGCGTCGACATCGGCGGCTTCGAGGAACCGAATGGCTTCGCGCACACTCAATCGAGCATTCCGGGTTACACGGTACGGCCGGGAGTTTACATTGGGCGAATGAGCGAATCGGAGATCTACGACTTCGCCGCCTACGGTGAGATGGTCGCCGATCACGGCCGGGTCAACGCCTACCGCGAGGCTCTGCGTGAAGTCATACGGCCGGGCTGCACGGTGCTGGACGTCGGTGCGGGAACCGGCCTGTTCACCTTGATCGCGGCGGAGCTCGGCGCCGGCCGGATCATCGCGGTCGAACCGGGGCGGTCGATCCACATGGCACGCCGCGTCGTTCACGATAACGGGCTTTCCGACCGCGTCGAGCTGATTCACGACAGCGTCTCGAACATCCGGCTCGAAGAGCGCGTCGACGTTGCCGTTTCGGACCTGCGCGGGATCCTTCCGTTGTTTCGTCGGCTGGTCCCGGCGACGATCGACATTCGCGAGAGGCTGCTGAAACCCGCCGGGCACCTCGTACCCCTGCGCGACCATCTTTTCGTCGCCGTCGTCGAGGCGCCCGAGCTCCATGCTCACATCATGAATCCATGGTGCTCTTCGCCGGGTGGGTTCGATATTCGGGCCGGATTGGAGATCGCCAGCAATACCTGGCGGCAGTTTCGCTTTTCGAGCACACAGCTTCTGACCGACCCGGAATGCTGGACAACGCTCGACTACGCCAACATATCCGAGGCGAACGCCGCCGGCGCGGTGAGCGTCCGCGCCCGTCGAACGGGATCCGGCCACGGCCTGGCGATCTGGTTCGAGTCCGATCTCGCCGAGAAGATCCTTCTGAGCAACCGCCCGGGGGAACCGCGGCGGATCTACGGGCAAGCCTTCTTCCCGTGGCCCGAGGCCGTGCCCCTGGAGGACGGCGAGTCGGTTGACATTTCGCTGCAGGCCAACCTGGTGCGCGAAAGATACGTCTGGCGTTGGGAGACCACGTTTCCGCAACGCTCATCCGAGCCGACATCGTTCCGGCAGTCCACCTTCTACGGAAACGTGTTGTCGACCGCCGACCTGCAGAAAAGCGGACCCGATTTCGTTCCGTCGTTGTCCGTGGAGGGCGGAATCGACAACCAGATCCTGTCGCTGATGGACGGACGTCGGACGCTCGAAGGGATCGCCAGGGCTCTCCTCGATCGCAATCCGGGTGCATTCACCGATGCCCGCGAGGCCCTCGATCGGGTGACCCGGGTGGCCTGGCGATACAGCGACTGAAGGTCATGAAGATACGCCCCCCCGAGGCCGAGCTGCTGGCGGCCCTCCGCATTCCCCATGAGATCGCCCGCGACCGGCTGGCGGCAGGACTGGAGCGTGTCGAGCACGGCGCCCTTGCACGGCTCGCTCTCCGTGAGGGGGTCAGCTGCCTTCTCCACCGCGACATCGAGCGCAACGGGCTCCGAAACGACATCGACGCGTCGGCGGCCGATGTGCTTCGGCAACGCTACGTCGACACCGCCGCGGCCAACCTGCGACGTGCCGCCGCGCTGCGGCAGATCCTTCGCCACCCGGAGATCCGCGGCAAGAAGGTGGTCGTGCTCAAAGGGATGGCGATCCTCGACGAGGTCTATGGGGACTGGGGCCTGCGACCCATGACCGACATGGACCTGTGGCTTTCAGAAGCCGATGCCCCCGCGCTACGGCAGGCCCTCGTCGCCCTCGGGTACCGCGTCGAGCCCTTCTATCCCGATACGTTTCGCCTCGGCTGCGTGACGGTGGAGATTCATACGAGCCTGCTGGGATCGGAGCGAATCAAGGGGCGGGACCGGATCCTCGCCGACGGTCCGACGAAACCCTTCGACCGGGCACAGCGCTTCGTCGTCGCCGAGACCGAGAGCTGGAGGCTGGATCGGCAGGACGCGGCGCTGTTCGCCTGCCTTCATCTGCTCAAGCACAACGCCAGCCGCCTGCTCTGGCTGCTGGAGATCGACGCGATGATGACCACGTGGGACTCGGACGACCTCGCGACGTTCTCGCAGCGCGCCCGTGCCGCGGGACAGTGGCAAACGGTCGGGCTCATCGCCCACCTCGCCGCCGATCTGCTCGTACCTGCGAGCTCGGAAAGGCATGCGGTTTCCGCGGAGCTTCAGGCACGGAGGCACGCCGATGGAGGAAGGCGGCCCGGCGGGGTTCCTTCGGCGCGTAGCACGGGCCTGGGTAGGCTGACGAACACCCCCCGTCCCTCGGCATCGTCGCGCCGAGCACTGTCCCGCCGCCGAACCAGAGGAAGCTTGCCCGTCTGGGCCCCGCTGGTGTTCTTCAACGGAGGCGACCGACGGCTCGGTCGGGTGCTGTCGGCATTCGAGACGCTCTTCCCGCGGCCGCCGACCATTCGGCAGATCTTCCGTGACCAGGAATCGTGGCTGCCGACGCTGTACGTACGTCGGCTTCTGCGGCTGGTCGAGATGGTGATTCGCAGCTGATCGGGCCGGCCGCAGCCTTGCGGGCGGCGCCCCGTGTACGCCGCCCGCCGCGGGCACGCTTCAGTTCGAAGGCTTGCGGAACTTCAGCAGCATGCGGTCGAGCGTGTAGCGGCCATCACCACCGAAGCTGGCGGAGCTGTGATCGTCGTTCGGGTCGGCCAGCAGCTCGGAGCTGCCCACGTATTCGAAGCCATAGGACTCCATGGCCTCGATGACCGCCCGCTCGTTGATCCGATGGGTGTCCTCGTCGACGCCTTCGGCGTTGGTACGCGCATCGATCACACCGAAGATCCCACCCGGCTTCAGCGAGGCGAACGCGGTCCCGAGAATGGGGTCCGGCTGCATGCCGTATTGCTCAGCCACCGACGGGATCAACATGTCGTGAACGTTGCGGACACAAATGTAGGCGTCGACGGAGTTGTCGGCGATGCCGGCCATCGACTCCAGCACCTCGACGTTCTCGATCCCCGCATCGGCGAAGCGCGCCTCGAGCCCTTGTTTGCCCTGCTCGTTCGTTCCGGCCGCCAGGACCGTGCCCGTCGGGCCGACGACCTTGGCCAGCAGGAAGGTGTTGTATCCCGCCGCGGGGATGAGGTCCCCGACGGTCATCCCCGCCTCGATGCCGAGCCAGGCGTAGACCTCCAGCGGTTTGGAGCCGGCGTCGCGGGCGCGCTCGGCGTCGGTTCGGTGAGGGTCGTCCAGGATTTCCTGCTGCACGGCGGTAGCAGAGCCGACGACGACGAGGAGGAAGAGACCTGCGGAGACAGCCGCGACGCCGGCACGTACGAGGGCCGATCGGGGCGAATCAAACATTGCCAACTCCTGATCCGGGGGGAGCAGATGGGGAAACGAGCGGCGGGGTCGATTCTACCAAGGCCGGCCGAGCAATATGCGGCCGTAGCCGGGACGACATAGGCCGTAGCCGGGACGACATAGGCTGTAGCCGGGACGACATAGGCTGTAGCCGGGACGACATAGGCTGTAGCCGGGACGACATGGCCGCAGCCGGGACGGTATGCGGCAGCCAGGACGATATGCCGCGTTGACGAGGCGTCGTGACGGTCAGGTGTCCACGCCGACGATCTACGGGCGACCCCCCCGGGGCAAGCGCAGCCAGCCGGGCGGAATCCCGAGGGCGCGGGCCTCGCGACGCAAGAGCGGCAGAGCCTCCTCGTTCGCCTCGATTCGCGCTTGCACCTCTTCGATCTGAATCCGCGTGGCGGCGGTGGAGCGATGCGAAAAGAGAAAAGCGCGTTCGATCCGCCGCAGGTCCTGGAGCTCCAACTCCAGCGTCTGGCGCTCGCTCTCGATCGAAAGGACGCGCTCCTGCCAATATTCCTTCGTCTCCCGCGGATCCGGGGCTTCCGGCTCGTCGTCTCCCGCGGTGGCCGCCTCGGTCCCACCGGTTGCGGATGCCGCGGCCGGATCTGGGGTCGAATCGGCGGGTACCGTGGACGACGGCGGCCGGCGCGCTGTCGGCCCCGTGCGGTCGTTCTCCTCGATGCGGTCGACCTCGGACAACGGGATGCCCACGGTCTGACCGAATTGCACGAAAACGACGCGATCACCGTCGATCCGGGCCGATGACGTATGAATCGCTTGGCCGTTCCTCAAATAGATGGTGTCTGCGGCGGCTACCGAACAGATCAGGGCGGAACCGAGGACGACCGGAAGCACTCGCCGCGCCGTAATCCGAGGGCTCATGGCTGCTCCTCCTCGCCCGGACGCAGCCACCGTAAAGCTCGTGCGCAGGGCCCGGGCGTTCTTTCTTTCACTCTCGTATAGTAGCGACTGAGGTTCAAGGCCTGTACCTCGTCCGACGACGCGGTAAGATAGGCGGCACCCGGACGCAACCGCCACAGAAAGGCGGGAGCATCCGTATCGGCGATCTTCGACGGAGCGTTCCAACGATGAACAAGAAAGCGCTGACACTCAGCCTTCTGGTCCTCGGCACGGTTGCGCTGGCCGGAGCCGCCTGGGTATCCACACAGGGTCCCCCGGTTGGCGAAGGCCGAGCCGTGCACGTGATGCTGACCCCCACGTGAGACTGCTGCAAGGTGTGGGTCTCACACCTCAGAAAGAACGGCTACGAGGTCACCACCGATATCGTCACGGGTGACGTGATCAACGCGGTTCGTAGGGAGAACAACATCGGCCCGACGCTCAACGGTTGCCACCTGGCGACGGCAGACGGTTACTTCATCGAGGGGCACGTACCCGCCTCCGACATCGCCCGCATGCTCGACGAGCGGCCTGACTTCGCCGGTTTGTCGGTCCCGGGCATGGTGCCGGGCTCGCCGGGCATGTCCGGCTCTCCGCAGCCCTATCGCGTTCTCGCGTTCGACACCGAAGGACGCGTGACCGAGGTGTTCGCCCGCTACTGATCTGCTGACCGGATTACCGGGCACACTGCCGGGAAGAAGAATGCGAACGACAGGTGCGACCCGCGGCCACGTCGGCCCGACGAGGGCGTGTGTCGCATCGATCGTCGTCCTCGGAACATTCTTCGGCGCTGTCGCAGACGGCCATACGGCCTCTCCTGCCTCTGTCCCTGCCAACGCTGCGGCGTTGCGCGGGTCGCACCCGACATACGCCGCCGGCCACGCCCCCCAGCGCCAACGCTTCGAAGCTACGGTTTCCCGCGTCCGCGTCGACGTCATCGTCCGGGACGATGGCGGTGCATTCGTCGACGACCTGACGGCTGCCGACTTCCGCATCTTCGAAGACGGGGACGAGCAGCGCATCTTGAGCGTCCAGATGGTCGACCTGCCGGCCGGCGTGCTGGTCGACCGCACGGCACCCGGACAGCAATCACCGACCACTGCGCTGGTGGCCAACGCCGACCCCGCCGCCGGCACGCCGAGCGAGCGGAGCAGTGATTTCGGCGCCATGGTCTTTCTAGTCGACTTCCAGAACCTCGACTTCCGCAACAAGCTCCGATTCACGGAATCCTGGGAGAATCTCATCTCGGAGACCGCCGGCCTGCAGATTCCTCGAGCGGTCTATCTGATCGATCAGGTCGGGCGGCTGGAGGAGCTCGCCCCGCTGACCCAGGATCCGGAGGTCCTTCTGGGCGCGGCGCGCGAGGTCAGCGAGCGATCGAACGTGCGCAAGTCGTTGCGTGACGAGCGCATCGAGGACACCAACCCGGGCGACGAGATGGTGCGCCGGTATCGGGATCGCGATCGCGCCCTCTACACCTACGAGCTGTTGACCCAGTTCGCCGACGGGCTCTCCGCCCGTTCCGGCCGGACGGCTCTCGTCTGGGTCTCCACCGGCGTCAGCCTGATGTACGAGAACGCCTACTCCACCGCGCCGGCCGCGGCCAGTGGCGGTGGACGCCTGGGGCAGTCACGGCCGACGTTCGGCGGCTCCCCGAATCCGATGATCTTGGAGCGTCAGCGCGCGTTTCACCGCGCCGCGAACAGCGCCAACGTGAGCGTGTACACCGTCGACCCGACGCCCAAGATCGAGCAGGCCCTGGGCATGGCCGACGCCCGATACGGCCCCATCGCAGAAGGCGGCCCGACGCCGCTGGCCGGCAACGTCGGCATGGGGCTCGAGCTCGACGCGATCCGCAATTCCCTGCGGCAGGCATCCGCCGATACGGGCGGCAGGTCGTTCATCGGCTGGGCGGACCTCACCGACGTCCTGACCGAGATCGAGACGGACACCGGACGGTACTACCTGCTCACCTATGCCGCCCCCGAGCCGGAGGGCGACGGGGACTATCACGATATCCGCGTCGAGGTGCTGCGCGACGACGTCGACGTACGCGCCCGGGACGGTTACTTCGACTACAACGCCGACGATCGCCGCAGCCGCTTCGTCAGCGCCGCGCTTTCCCTTCCGGGAACCGTCGCCGACCTGCCGCTGCGCGCTCAGGCGACCCGAAGCTGGTCCGCCGATGGAACCGCTACCGTGTTGCTGTCGGTGGCCGTGGATGCCGACGAGGTTGGCCTCGGTGTCGACGACGAGGGCGTCGTGTTCGCCGGCCTGGAGATCCACGCCGCCGCCCTCGACAATCGGCTCGACATCGAGGAAGAGCACCATGGGGCTCTACGACGGCGCCTACGACCGAGGGCCGGGGGCGGCCCGGGCGCTATCGCGGAGCTGGCACGGATTCCCAGCCTGCCGCCGGGTGAGCTCCTGGTCCACCGGGCGGAATGGTCCCTTCCACCCGGAGACTACGATGTCCGCGTCATGGCGATGGACGAAACCACCGGCCGGGTCGGCTCCGCCCGCATGGCGGTGAGCATTCCGGATCGGACCGAGCTCGGCTGGGGCACCAGCGACTTGCTGCTGATCGAGGCCGACGCGACGAGCAATCCGCACCCCGTCGTCGACGGCAGGGTACCTGCCGGTCGGGTCGTATCCGCGTTCCTCGAGGTTTACAACGGCACTGCGCCGGCCGTGCGTGGCGAGATCCGCGCTCTCGACAATCCGTCATCGCCGTTCGCCGACGGCGCCGAGATCTTCTTCACGCCGCTGTACCGTGATCCGGACGGGATCCACCGGGGCGTCATCGTGCTACCACCGTTGAGGCCCGGAGCGTACGCCCTGCAGCTGGACGTATCCGATCCGCCGGCCGGAGAATCCACGACGTTTGACGCGCGGGTCGAAGTATTGCAGCGCGGCGCCCGCTAGCGGATGATCCCGGTATGAACACGACGCGGATCGTCCCTGTCATCTGCCTTCTCGCCTTCGCGACCGGATGCTCTACGGGCGCACCCGAGAGCACCGGGTCACCGGAATCAGCCGCCCCCACGGAAGGGACCGACGCGCAGGCCGGCGACCACGCCGGTCACGCCACTACAGATGCCGCCGACGACGGCGGTCTATTCATCCGGAATCCCGGCCCGGGTCTGTGGCAAGAGGCAACGAGCCCGCCGGTTCGCTTCGAGCAGGACGGCACCTTCGGCGGTGAAGCCTCCCACGTCGAGAGCATCGCCGGAGCCGTGGTCGACCGCGATGCGAACGTCTACATCTATGACGCGCAGCGGGCGGAGCTTTCCGGTTTCTCCGAAGACGGCGACGTCCTGTGGCGTGCCGGCAGCGCTGGCTCCGGACCCGATCAGTTCGAGGGCGTCCGCGGCGTCGCCTACGACGGCGTCGAAGCCATCTGGGTGGTGAACCAGAACGGGCTCCGCCTCGACGCCTGGAGCACCACCGGTGAGCACGTCCGATCGGTGGACCTGGAGGAATCGGGTGTCGGCCGCAGCTTCATGGGCGGATTCCTCTCGTCGGACCGGGTGGCGCTGCTGGCCGATATCGTCTACGCCACTGCCGCGAACGAGTACGTCGTCCTGCGACTCGGCGACGAGCCCGCGATCGAAACCCGTTTCCGAATCGGCGCCGACCCGATGACGCCCATTCCTCCCGGCGTCGTCCTGCAACTGAGCCATTCGTTCGACGGCGGCAAGATCTACGTTGGCGGCTGGGAGAACTACAAGCTGCGCGAGTACAGCGGCGCCGGTGAGCTACTCCGCTCCGTGACCCGCGAGGTCGATCACCTGCGACGCCCCGGATTCGCCACGATCGGCGATCGTTACCTGGGGATCTCTTTCGGCGGCCTCGCCGCGCCGATCGTCCTGGGGTCCGGGCACTGGCTGGTACTGGCGTCCTGGCCGACGAACGTAGACAACCCCAACGCGTTCGCCGAGATGCCCGCGGCGCAACGACCACCGATCCAGTGGTCGTCGTCGGTCGATCTTTTCGATACCGATGGACACTTCCTCTATTCGAGCGTCACACCCGGGTCGCAGATCCCCGATATCGGCCGCCCCTGGGCCGTCGGCCCTCGCGACCGCTTGTACACCGTCAGCGCCGACCCCGTTCCGCACCTGCGTCGCTACCGTGTAGTGTTGGACCCTCCCGACGAGCCTTAGCAGGCCCTTGCCAGGCCCGGCCTTGCCGTCGACAAACGGGGTACGCACTACGATGAGCGCCATGATTCGCCCGTTCGCGGTGCGATCGAGCGCCGGATGTTGCGTCGCGCTCGCAGCACTCGTCACGCTGGGAGCGTCCGAGCTATCGGCGGCATCGACGGCCCCCTTCAGGGAGGGTCAGGATCGCGCCCAGGTATGGCTCGGCCCGGACCTCTCGCCGCTGCCCTTCTCCGAAGACGAGATCCTCGAGGCACTGCGCACCGGGACGATTCTCGAGCGAGAGTGGGTCGACATCGGCATCAACGGGATCGACCGGCTGCTGATCGAGAAGGACGGCGTCCGGCTGCGCGCCGGCTTCCGCGTCGTCGACGTCCGCCAGCGCGAAGCCAGGGTCGGCGGCGAGTTGTACCTGCTGTTCCGCGACGACTACCGATCAGAATACGCCGCGTACCAGCTGGCCCGGCTGTTGGGCATATCGAATGTGCCGCCGACAACGCTCCGGACGATCCGAGGCGACGAGGGGAGTATCCAGCTTTGGGTCGAGGATCTGTTCGAGGACGGCAACCAAGCCCGATCGCCGGACTCGCTCGGCTGGGCTCTACAGCACTCGACGATGCTGTTCTTCGACGCGCTCATCTACAACGTCGACCGCAACCCGGGGAACCTCAAGGTCGACCACTCCTACAAGCTCTGGATGATCGATCACACGCGGGCTTTCCAAGACAGGTCGACGCCGTTCCAACTCGAGCGGGTGAACAACGTTCCGCATCGCATTTGGCAGCGTTTTCGGGGCCTGTCCGACGAGGACTTCGAGGGCGCTCTCACCGGACCGCTCGAGCCGGCCCAGGTCGCCTTCTTCATGGAACGACGCGGCGCACTGATCGAGCACATCGAGAAGTTGATCGCCGAACGGGGCCCCGGCGCGGTCCTGCTCGGGCAGCCCGCCGCAGCCATCGCCGCCCGGCCAAGCCCGGCACGCCATCGATGAAAACCGGCACGCCGTCGATGAAAGCAGCGTCGAGAATCGAGCCCATCTGTCACGCCTCCCGGGAGCGTGCTTGCTGAATCAGATCTTCGAGGCGATCGAGCTCGTCGAGCGACAACCTCGCCGAAGAATCGTCCAGCAGTGCCGCCATCGCCTGCTCGGGGGAGCCGTTGAAGAAGGTATCGACCAGGTGCTTGAGAGCGGAGCGCTTGGCCCGGTCCTTGTTCACCGTCGGACGGTAGACGTAGCGAGGCCCGTCCTGCTCGTGCACGATGAAGCCCTTGTCTTCGAGTATGCGGAGATGAGCCCGCACCGCCGAATAGCTCGGCGCCTCCGGCATGCCGTCCCGCACCTCGGCTGCGCTCGCCCGGCCGTGCTGGAACAGGACGTCCATGATCTGACGCTCTCGCCTGCTGAGCTGGTGTTCGAGTGGTTCCGCCATCTCTTCTCCGTCCGGCGCCGGAGCGCCCGTTGCGTCTGGCGGGCCGCGTCCCGGGCAGCCCTCCCCCGGGCGGCCGCCGATGCGAAGAAATTAACGCTATGCTAAATATTTAGCAACCGCTCGCCGGGCGCGACCGAGAAGCGTGTCTGCGGTGCTCACCGAAACGCCCCCCGCCACTTCTTACAGCTACCGATCGACTACAATCATCGGGTGGATCGACGGACTGTCGGGCCCGCACGCCCGGCACCCGAGACGACGGGCCCCCGGCCCGGCTCTCGCTTCGTGACCCCGACCCCCGACGTGTCGACATGAGCAAGAAGCCCCGACGGCGTGCCGTCTTTCCCGCCGGAATCTGGATCCTCTTCGCCCTCTGTGCCGGTCTCGGCGCCTTCCTGCAGTCCACCGAGGTGACCGGGGACCGCGGGGCCAGCAACGTGCTGACGTTCGGCCTCGTCCTGTTGTCGGCGTTGACCGCCTTCGTCTGGTTCGTCTTCTTCTCGCCCTACGAGCGTCGCCTGCGCATGGGCGCAGGGGCGACGCTGGTCGGGCTCCTGCTGCTGTTCTTCAGTCTCTTTCGCATCACCGGGATGGGCGGCGAGATGGAGCCCCGTTTCGCCTGGCGATTCGCCGAGGCGGCCGACCGGCGGCTGGAGGTGCCGGCGGCGAAGGCCGCCGATACCGTGGACCTGGCAACCAACGGACCGTGGGACTTCCCGCAGTTCCTCGGGCCGAACCGCGATGTGTCGGTGGATGCCGTCGTGCTCGACCGCGACTGGACCACCTCGCCCCCGGAGATGCTCTGGCGCCAACCGATCGGAGCCGGCTGGTCCGGGTTCGCGGTGGTCAACGGATACGCGGTGACCCAGGAGGCCCGGGGCGAGCTCGAGATGGTCACCTGCTACGACGTACGAACCGGCGAGTTGATGTGGAGCTACGCGGTCGAAACACGCTTCGAGGGCGTCATCGCCGGAATCGGTCCGAGAGCGACTCCCACGATCGACGAGGGCATCGTCTACGCGATGACCAGCAACGGCACCCTCCTGGCGCTGGACGGCTCCGCCGGGGAGCTTCTATGGCGTCACGATATCTCGGCAAACTACGGCCTGACGCCGGAGACCGAGCTATCCACGATCGTCTACGGGCGGGCCAACTCCCCGCTCGTCGTCGGCTCGCTGGTCATCGTGCCCGCGGGCGGAGATCCACAGGGTCGGATGGTTTCGCTGGTGGCGTTCGACAAGAAGACCGGTGAGCTGGTGTGGGAGGGGGGCAACCGCCAGGCCAGCTACAGCTCGCCGTCGATCGCGACGGTTGCGGGGGTCGAGCAGGTGCTGACCCTGAATGAGGCCAGCGTCAGCGGGCACTACCCGGAAAGCGGCGAGGTTCTGTGGGAGTTTCCACGGCCTGGCGTGACATCGGCCGACCCGAATGCGTCGCAGGCGGTATCGGTCGCTCCCAACCGGGTGTTCGTATCCAAGGGCTACGGCCTCGGTGGAGCGTTGCTGGAGCTGACGCCGCGACAAGACGGCACCATGGCGGTCGAAGAGGTCTGGTCGAACCACCGCGTCCTGCGGACGAAGTTCTCGAACGTGACCGTGTACGAAGGTCACATCTACGGCCTCTCCGACGGCATCCTGGAATGTGTCGACCTGGCGACCGGCGAAAGGGTGTGGAAACGGGGCCGGTATCACCACGGGCAGATCCTCCGGGTCCACGATCTTCTGCTCGTCTTGAGCGAGGATGGCGACGTGTTCCTGGTCGAGGCGACGCCGCTGCGCCGTGATAGTGTCCTCGGGCAGTTTCACGCTTTGTCAGGAAAGACGTGGAACAACTTCGCGCTCTACGGCCCGTACCTGGTGGTCCGAAACGCCGAGGAAGCGGCGGTGTACCGGCTTCCGTTGGCCGCCGGGACCAGGCCCTGAGGCGAACGCCGACGTCCCGGCATGCGCCGGGACAAGCAAGGGGACCACATGATGATCTACGTGTACGCGTGTGATGAGCGGACAGCCTTCTGAAGCCGGCCCGACCTCCGCGAGCACCGACGATTCGCCCGAAACCAAGCCCCGCATACTTCACATGGAGGACGAGCGGCTGACCGCCCGGGTCGTCCAGAAGAGATTGGAGCTCGCCGGTTTCGAGGTCGACGTCGCCGGCGATGGGGGTGAAGGGCTGGAGAAGTGCGACGAGCGCGACTACGCCGTCGTGCTGGTCGACAAGAACATGCCCGTCCGTGACGGGTTGAACGTTATCCAGACGCTGGCGGCCAACGGGGGGCCGCCGTCGATCATGCTCACCGGAACGGGTGACGAGCTGTCCGCCGTAGAAGCCCTCAAATCGGGCGCTTCGGACTACATCGTCAAGGATGTGGACGGTCGGTACCTCGAGCTGCTGCCGGTGGTCATCGACCAGGTCATCGAAAAGCGCAACATCGCCGAGGCCAAACGCCGGGCCGAGGAGGAGAAGGAGCGGCTGATCGTCGAGCTGCAAAACGCCCTGGCGAACATCAAGACGCTTTCCGGGCTGCTGCCGATCTGCGCCAGCTGCAAGAAGATCCGCGACGACGACGGATACTGGACGATGGTCGAGACCTACCTGGCGGACCGCTCCGACGCGGAGTTCAGCCACGGTATCTGCCCTGACTGCGGCGTGAAGCTGTACGGGGACCTGTACGTCGATCCGGACGAGTCTTCGGGCAACGGCGACTGACGTCAAGAAGGCGGCTGCGGCAGTCTCGCTAGCGCCGCGCCGGTACCCAGTTGACGTAGCCGATCAGCATCTCCTCCCAGGTCTGCTCGCCGAAGCCCACGTCCACACGAGAGTTCGGGTTCGCCGGGTTGCCGTCGCTGTTGTCGAAGACGCCGGTGACCCGCATCGTCGTGCCCGCCGGCACCCGCTTGGGCTCGGCGAACTCGTAGTTGAGCTGCCAGTTGAAGTCGTACCGGCTGATGGGTAGGACGGCCTCGACTTCGCCATCGGGATAGATCAGCTCGAAATAGAACTCCGTGCCGCGCAAGTGGGTATGCGGGAAGAGCGACAGCAGGTCGGCGTCCTCGCCGAACTCGTACGTGGCGGTCACCCTGTGCTCCGTCGCGCCGGCCGGAATGACGAACTCGGTATCGAACGCCGAATCGGTGCGAACCTCCGTTCGCACCGGATCTTCGGTGAAGATGAACCCGATCTCACTCTGATCGACGGCTTCGCGACCGTTGGCGGTGTAGTGGAGCTGGAACTTCAGCCAGGCGCCCGCGGGAAGCTTCTTCGCCATTCCGTCCGGGAACCGGATACCGGCCTGCCCCGGGACCATGCTGGCGAAATACCCGTCGATCCCCCCCTGCCATTCGGCCCGAGCGGCACGCTCCTCTTCTTCGGTCTCTGCATCGCGCAACCGCTGGCGCACGTCCGGCGATTCGATGAAGACGAGGACGTGGTGGGTCACCTGTGGCGCAGTAGGCAGGATCTCCATCGCCTTCACCCAGCGATCCTCGGCGAAATCGGTCTTCACATAGGTGTACTGGTAGTCCACCTGCCCTTCCGCCGGGATCTCGAACGGCTCGTCGATGCGAAATACCGCGTCCGGCTCGCCGATCGTCCACTTGTCCGCGTAGGTGCGCGGCACGGGGGCATCGGCCGGGTCACCTTCGGGGCTTCCGGCCTGGATCCAGGCGACAAAGTCGGCGATCTCCTGTTCCGCCAAGCTGAAATCGTTGCCCCACGGCCCGGTACCCCGGTCCGCGTACCACGGCGGCATGATGCCGTCGCTGAGGACGAACTGAATCATCTGGCGGCGGGCATAGACATCGTCGTACGCCATCATCGGAAACGGCCCGGCGCCGGTCGGGCGGTGACACTGCTGGCATTTGGCCTGCACGATACGGCTGATGCGGTTGTGGTAGGTGATCTCGGGAGATTCGAGATCCGCCACCGCATCGAGGCTCAGGTAGCATCCCGGGGCGATCGTCCCCTTCACCTCCGGAGCAACCCCGGCCTCCACCGATGCCAGGGCGTCAAGCAGGTACTCGTCCGTCGGCACGGGCTTGGTGAAGCCGATGCCGTACTGATCGTCGACCGCTCCGCGGTAGGTGAGGGTGCGGGCGCGATCGAGCACGAATACCTCGGTCGAGGTCGTCGCCTCGAGACTCCGCGCGATCGGCGAGGAAGGATCCAAGACATAGGGCGCGTCAAAGCCGTAGGCGTCGATCTCCTCCGCCGCGGCTTCCGGTGTGTCGGCCAAGTTGACGTTGAGATAAAGAAAGCCGAATCCCCTGCCGCTGAATTCGTCCTCGATCCGCGCGAGCCTGGCGCCGTACTTCCGCGACACGGGACAGTTGACGTCGCGAAGCACCACCACCAGGCCGTTCTCGCCGGAGGCGTCCCACAGCGTTCCCTCGTTGCCGTGCAGATCGATGTAGGGCCGATTCGCGATCAGCTCACCGACCCGGGCCGGGCTCGCTCCGAGGTCCATCGGCTCGCCCTTGAACTGCAGGCCGGCTGCGTGATGGTCCGCGCCATGCTGGGCGGTGCCATGCTGACCTGTGCCGTGCTGTTCGGCGGCGTGCCGGTCGGTCGCGTACCGGCCGGAAGCCTGCAGGCCGGCGGGTCGGTGCTCCATCGCGGAGTCCGGCGGGGCCGAAAGCAACGCGGCGGCGGCAGAACCCGCCGCCACGACGAGCGCCATGAGCACGGCAACAAAGAGATGGCGAGGTTTCATGTTCCTTCTCCGATCAGCTCGAATGAGGATTCACGGGCGGCGCGAGCAATATGCGGCTCGCTAGTGTCCTGTGCGGGAAGTAAGTTGACACTAGCGTCGCCGGCGCAACTGCGACGACGGAAAGGTGACGACGCTCTCGTTCCCGTCGTGCCCGACGCTGGCGACGCCGAACAGGTAATTGTCGATCACGAGCCCCTCGAGGGTGTACTCGGTGACGTCCCCCACGTAGCGAAAATCAGTCCATTGCGGGGCGGTTGTCTCCCGCCAGTAGACCTTGTAGCCGGCAAGCGTTTCGGCCTGCACCGGCTCCCACGCGAGCGTGGTCGAAGGCCTCACCGCCCCCCCGATCTGCACGTTCGTCGGCGCCGGCGGAGCCCATGCGAGTGCCGCGAGCGCGGCGGCGTTGACACCGGTGAGCTTGCGCGCATAGTCGAAGTTGACGCCCTCGATGACGTCGCCGTAGGCAATCCCGTCCTCTACCCGGATATCCTGATGCTGGCGCACGTAGTTCTCGTGCGTCTCCATGATGCGCACGCCGGGGAAGCCGGCGTTGTTGAACGGGGTGTGGTGCCCTCCGCGGCCGAAGCGATCCAGCCGGTAGATCATCATCGCGTTGAGGTTGTCGAAGTACAGATCGGTCATCCGCGCCACGTATCGAGCCAGCTGCCGCGACGGGCCATCGACTTCCCCGCCGAACCTCCGGGTATCCCAGTTGGGCCCCTCCTGGCCCTCGGGGACCTGCGCCCGGGGCTCGGAGAACACCCGAAACGTAGTGTTGTCGATGACGCCGTCAACGCCTTCGATGTTGCCGATCATGTCGTTGTTCAACACGCCGACGATGTCCCAGCCCTCGGCCAACGCGGTCTCGGCGAGAAACCTCCCGCCGATCAGCCCCTGCTCCTCTCCGGACAATCCGGTGAGAAGAATCGAGGAGGGGAACTCGTAGGAGGAAAGCACCCGCGCAGCCTCGATCGCACCCGCCATGCCGGAAGCGTTGTCGTTGGCCCCCGGCGCGTCGACCTCTCCGTCGCCGCCATTGCTGGCGCGAGAGTCGATGTCTCCACTCATGATCACGTAACGGTCGGGAAACTCGGTGCCTCGAATGACGGCCAGTACGTTGACAATTTCCGTGTCCCGGGGCACGCGGCCGCCCGCGGGCACGACGTTCCGGTGAAAGCTCACCTCCAGGCATCCGCCGCAACTTTCCGAGATGTTGTCGTACTCCGCCTTGATCCAGCGGCGGGCGGCGCCGATCCCGCGCGTCTCCGACTCCGTGTCCGAGAACGTGTTGCGTGTGCCGAATCCGACCAGGTTGCGAATGTCCGACTCGATGCGCTCGGCCGACACCGCGTCGATGATGTCGTAGACCCGGCCATCGAGGGTCGGCGGCACATCGATCTGCGCCCCGACATCAGCTGCGGTGATGACCGCCGACAGCAGCACCGCGATCATCAGCGCGACGATACCGGAACCGGCGTTGGACATGCGTTTCCTCGAAGTGAAGTTTTTCATCGCGACTCTCGCGGGCGAACAATTGCCGGGTAACGGACCGAGCCACCGCGGCACGAGGCGCCAGCGGGGGCTTCGACGGAGGATGATACAACAGCTCCCGCGGAGGCCGTCCCGGGGCGCCGCAGCCGGCGCCTCTTGCGCGTCCGGGCCGCCACAGGCCCCGCCCACTTCAGCTACTCTCGCGAAAGGCCGGAGGGCGCGGCGGCAAGTCGTGAAGACCGCGCCGAGAAATTTCCCATGAGCGCGGTTGATAGAAAAATAATCAGATGGTATTATCCGACTTGTTCCACTACCTCGGCAGTCGACGAGGACAGGACGCGGGCGCTTCACGGCGCCCGAGCCACCTGCCTGAGGTAGTGATGGCCGGTCGATGCGTTTTCGAGGTGGAGGCGCATCCGCGACAAGGACGGCCATCGCCCGGAGCGGCTCGCGCTCCGTTGGCCCGCGGGCCCGCAGTTGCCCAGCCCAGGCACTGCGGGCCCCTTTTTTTCTCAGGCCCCTTTTTCTTCAGGCCCGAAATCCAACCGCTTCACTGCTGCCGTAGAGCGATGATCGGGTCGACCCGCGAGGCGCGCAGCGCCGGAAGGTAACAGGACACGAACGCGGTGCCGACCAGCACCGCCGTAACCACCGCGAAGGTGTACGGATCGCGGGCGCTGATGCCGAACAGCAGGCTCTCGAAGAAACGAGAAAGCAGCAGCGAAGCGGCCAGCCCGATGAGAATCCCCACCGACAAGAGCGCCATACCGCCGGCGACCACGAACCTCAGGACGTCCGACGGCTCGGCACCGAGGGCAATACGCACGCCGATTTCCCGCGCCCGTTGGCTGACGCTGTAGCTCATGACTCCATAAAGACCGATAGCCGCCAGCGCCATCGCCGCGGCCGCGAACGCACCCAGTACATAGGTGAGCAATCGCGGGATGGCGACTGCGTCGTCGACGACCTCCTGCATCGTCGCCACGCCGGAGAACGCCAGATCCGGGTCGATCTGCCAGGCCTCGGCCTGCACCGCCCGCGCCAGCGGCAGCGGATCGCCGTCCGTTCGCACCACCAAGCTCATGAAGCGTCGCGGCGACTGCGCGAACGGGAGATAGACGGCGGGCCTTTCGGACTGATCCATGCCGAAGTGGCGAGTATCGGCGGCGATCCCGACGACCTCCGTCCAATTCTGGCCGTCGAACGTAATCCTCGACCCCACCGGGTCCCGCTCGCCCCAATACCGCCGGGCGGCGGCCTCGTTGACCATCACCACGGGCGGAGCCGACGCGCGATCGGTGTCGTCGAGCCATCGCCCCCGCACCAGGCGCATCTTCATGCCGGTGAGATACCCGGGCGACACACGACGCTGCCACGCAACCGGCGCCCGCTCGCCCTGTCCCGGACGAGGCAGGTCTTCGATGAGAAATCCGGCGTCTTCATTGCCGCCCGCAAGCGGCAACGTCGAGATCATTCCGGCATCGGTGACGCCCGGCAGCGAGCTTGCTCGCTCGAGCATCTCGTCGACGAAGCCGACCATGTCGACGTCTCCGTCGTAACGCGTCGGCGGCAGGAATACCTGCTGCGTCAACAGGTTGTCAGGCTCGAATCCGGGATCCACGTTGATCAGGGTGACGAAGCTACGGACCAGCAATCCGCCGGCGATCAGCAAGGTCATCGCCAGCGCCACCTCGACCACCACCAGGGCGCCCCGCAGGCGCAGGCCACCGATCCCGGCCCCCGACCCGAGCCCACCGTCCTTGAGCGAATCACCCAGGCGCGGCCGCGATGCCCGCAGCGCCGGGGCAACCCCGAACAACAGGCCGGTCGCAACGGCGATCACGAGGGTGAACATGAGGGCCGAACCATCGACGCCGACCTGGTCGAGCCGCGGGGCTCCCGCCGGGCTCAGCGAGACGAGCAGATCCGTCGCCCAGAGGGCGAACAGCAGGCCGAGCGCCGCGCCACCGCCGGCGAGCAACAGGCTCTCCGTGAGCATTTGGCGGACGATCCGCGCACGGCCGGCGCCGATCGCCGCCCGAATGGCGACTTCCTGCCGCCGCCCGGTTGCCCGGGCGAGCATGAGGTTCGCGACGTTGGCGCACGCAATCATCAAGACACAGCCGACCGCCCCGAGAAGCATCCACAGGCCGGCCCGCACCGATCCCACGACCCGCTCATGCAGGGGCTCCAGGTACACGCCGACGCCGCCGTTCGCGCGCGGGTATTCAGCCTCGAGCTCGGCGGCCAGGGCGCTCATGCTCGCCTGCGCCTGCTCGATCGAGACTCCGTCGCGCATTCGCGCCACCGCCCTCAGCGTGACGCAACCCCTGCCGCAGGAGTTGGTGGCATCGAGCCCGATGGGCGTGAACACGTCCTGGCCGCCGACGACCGGAAAGGCGAAACCGGGCGGCATGACGCCGACGACGGTGCTCGGCACGCCGTTGAGCATGATCGCGGTGCCCACGACGCTCTCGTCGGCATTGAACTGCCGTTGCCAGAACTCGTGGCCGAGCACCACGACGGGCTCACTCGCGGCAGCGTCCTCCTCGGGCAGGAATCCGCGGCCGAGAACCGGCTCCACACCCAGGATACGGAAGGCGTCGTGCGATACGGCCGCGCCGGTGAGCATCGTGGGCTCCGCTACCCCCGTCAGGGTCGGTCCGAAGCCGCCGATGACGAAGATTCCGGTGAACACGTCGTTCATGTCGCGCCAGTCGAAGAAATTGTCCGGCGAGGCCCACTCGTCAGCCGGCCCGTCGACGCGCGTATGGTCCTGCCAGACCATCACCAGCTCATCCGGGCTCTCGTAGGGGAGCGGCTGCAGCAGGACACCGTTCACGACGCTGAAGATGGCGGTGTTCGCACCGATTCCCAGCGCCAGCGTCAAGACGGCCACGATGGCGAACGCGGGCCTGTTTCGAAGAACCCGGATGCCGTACCGGATGTCCTGTATGAGGTTTTCCATGCGATCCTCTCGGCTTGGCCGCTGCGGGCAGCGACCGATCACCTGCATGCTCCTACGGCTTCAATGAAGCAAGGAGGATGCCAAAACGGACGAGCCCGGGAATGCCGCCGATGACGCCCTCGCGCGCACTCTACGACCCGGCGGCCCGATTCGGCGCCGACACGGCGTTCGTGGGCGGAACGCCGCGTCCCACACCCGGACGCTCCGGCGCCATCGGTCCCGAGCCGGGAAGGACAGATCCGCCCCCTGTGAGTCCGTCGAGGTCGCCGCCATGGCCGGACCCGCTGCCGGCGATTGCCCGCAAAACCCCGCTTGGCCCCTACTATCGAGGAAGTGCCCCCCTGCCCAGCCGGAAAACGACCAGTTTTTCGACAGGTTGGCCAGAAGTTTGCAACCAAACCCGAGTGTTGCACGTCCTAACCGATGTGAGCGGAGGCAAACGCCCCCGACGCGGACGGAACGAGAGACGGAAGATGAGATCGACCCACGAACGTCGCAAGCGAGCAGGCATCCTGGTGGTTGCCGCGCTGGCGATCTTGGCTGTCGTGGCGCCGGTATCCGCGTCCGCGGTCGACCCGGTCGACTGTCCTCCCGGCGCCCGAGCGATCGTTCTCCGTGCCGAGAACGTCGAGTTGGTCGCGCTGACGAAAGTCGTTCACACCGTCGCCGTCCGAGAGGCCGCTCACGCCGTGGCCCTGGTAGACCTCGAGGTGGATCGCCTCGACTTCGAAGCCTGGGAACACGGCTTTCGGCCATTCGACCGCCGCGACGATGGACCGGCGGCGATGGCCGCCTATCCGGTTTCCGTCGGCATCGACCTGTTGATCGGCGCCGCCAAGCTGCCCGGCCGCGCCGCGCTCACCGTACGACATCTGGTCGAGGCGTTCGCCAGGGTAGCGCCGCAGGTCGTCAGCTCGATCTTCTAGCGGGCCGCAGTCACTACGGCCTGCTAGCCTCCCGCTACTCCCTGCAGCACGCCCGGTCCCCGACCGATAATCTGTGTCGCCGTCGCCCGGTTCGCCAGGTCCGCATCGCCCGACGCGTCGGTGACCACCCTGACGTAGTTGTCGCTCAGGCCGCTCCACTGAACGCCCTCCGGGCGAGGCTCCGCCGATTCCCACAGGACCTGCAGCGTGCGTCCTACGAAGCGCCGGCGAAACCGCTCTTCGAGCTGCTCGCCGAGGGCGTGCATCCGACGGCTTCGCTCTTGCGCCACCACCGGGGGAACTTGATTCGGCATTCCGGCGGCCGCGGTCCGAGCTCGCGGCGAGTAGCGAAAGACGTGCAGCTTGGCGAACTCCATCTCCTCGATGAACTCGATGGACGACTCGAACTCGCCGTCCGTCTCCCCCGGGAAACCGACGATAACGTCGGTGGTCACCGAAAGGTCCGCGATTCGGTCACGGGCTTCGTAAACCAGCCGACGGAAGGACGCCTGGTCGGTGTGCCGCGCCATCCGGCGGAGGGTCTCGTCGCAGCCGCTCTGCAACGGCAGGTGCAGATGGGGCAGCAATCGGGCGTCCTCGGACCACAGCGAGAAGAACTCCGCATCGAGATCCCATGGCTCGAGGGAAGAGAGGCGAAGTCGGGGGATGTCCGTGGACTCGAGGATGGCACGAACGAGATCGACCAGCCGGTCCTCGCCGCATTCGTGGCCGTAGCTCCCCAGGTGAACGCCGCTGAGGACGACCTCCTGGTATCCCGAGCGCACCAGGGCCCGGATCTCTGCGATGATCTCGGACACCGGCAGGCTGCGGGAGTCGCCCCGCGCGACCGTAACGATGCAGAACGTACATCGGTTGTCACAACCATCCTGCACTTTGACGAACGCGCGGGTGCGGGCCCCGGCGCCGTCGGTAGCGGGGAACGGTCCGTCCCCGGGGCCGGGAATCGCCTCGGCCGGACCGAGCAACCCGGCGGACTCCAAGATTTGCGGAATGTCGTCCTTTGCCGCGTTCGGCACAATCATGTCGACGCCCAGCGCCGCCGTCTCGGCTGGCTCGAGCTCGGTGTAGCACCCGGTCGCGACGAGCTTCGCCGTGGGATTCGTCCGCCTCCAGTAGCGGATGAGCTTGCGCGACTTGCGCGCCGCCACGTGGGTAACCGCGCAGGTATTGAGGATCATCAGGTCGGTCTCGTCTCCCGGACCGACGATCCGGTGACCTCGCGCCGACAGGGCACGCGCCAAACTTTCCGCCTCGCCGATATTGAGGCGGCAACCGAGGGAATCGAGGCGGATCTTCACTCCCGCAATCCGTGATGCGGCTGCTCAGGATGACCGTTCATCGCGCGTTCTCCACAGCCTGGCGACGGCATAGACAGCGATCAGCGCCCAGACGACGTTCAGAGCCGCCGAAGGATAGGCAAGGTAATACAGGGTGTTGATCGCCAGGCCGATGGCGCCAACCAGATTCATCAGCTGATACGTGTACGAGGCCGACGCCACGCGTCCGGTCGAGACCAGGGCATAGGCTCCGAGGACGCCGCCGGCGCCGATCCACCCGATGATGTCCACGATCAGTTTCACGGTTCGACGGATTGTAGCCCAGCAGACCGGGACGCGATGCCCGCAGCGGGCGCTGGCGCGATGCCTCCGGTCGAGATGCTCGCGCCCGCCGTCCAGGGCTTCCCGCCGGGCGTCCTTGGCGTCGTCCGCCAGGCAGCCTCGACATGGCTCGTAACTATTGGATCCGCACCTCGAGACGGTCGCCCAACTGCACCCGCTCGATGATCCGGGCGCGTTCGACCACCCGGCCGAGCACCGGATAGATGCCGTCCAGGTGCGGTTGCGTGGACTGTGTGATGAAGAACTGGCTACCCCCGGTATCCCTGCCGGCGAGCGCCAGGCCGACGACACCTGCCTCGTAGCGTATCGGCGCCTCTTCGTTGCGCAGGCTGCCGGCCGCGCCGCCGTACCCCACCGCCGTGGGGTCACCCGCCTGGATCACGAAATCCGGCACTACCCGATGGAATCGCATGTCGGCGAAGAAGCCGCCCCGAACCCATTCCAGATACGCGAGCGCCGCCAGCGGGGCGGCGCTTACATCGAGCTCCCAGACGAAGCTGCCGCGCGGGGTGTCTACCAGGAGTTGCGGCGGCGCCGCCTGCAGCGCCAGAACGCGCTCCGCCAGGCGGCGATAGTCCGCATCGCTCCGCCCGGTGTCCTGCGCTCCCAGCGCGGCCTCGATCGTCTGCGCGGCGCGCGAGCCGGGTGCCGGGCGGGCGTTGCGCAGGCCCCAGACGCGCACGACACGGTCGGCATCAACCAGTAGCGCGGAGACCCGCCCGCCAACTGCCTCCGGATCGACCAGCGACAACGTGTTGAGCAACGTCAGTCGCGGCTCCAAGCTGCCGATCTCGCCAAGCTCTCGCTGGGCGTTCCACAACAACCCGGTCCAGTCCGCCTCCTCGCCAGCGGGAGACAACATTCCCCGGGCCCACAGGCGCTCGATCACCTCGGCAGCGACCGCCTGCAAGACGGGGGTACCGGTCGAAAGCGCTCGCGCGGCGGCGCTCCGGGCTGCATCCGGATCCCGCTGCTCGAGGCGCCGCAGCGCTGCGGCTCGTGCCGCTTCGGGCCCATGGTCCGCCAGCAACTGGAACCAGCCGTCGTCGCTACCGGCCGCGTCGAGAACCGCCACGACCGCGGCGGCCTCGAGCGGCGAGCTTGCCAGGACGGCCGGAACCTCCGTCGCGCTCGACTCCCGCGGCGGGGCGGCAATGCCATAGACTTCGCGCACATCGCCGAGCAGGTCGCCGGCCATCGAACCGTCGCCGCCGGCCAGCGCCGATACCGCAGCTGCACGAGCCGCCGGGTCCTCGCTCCGAATGCCGAAGATCAGCCGATCCTCCGGAACGGAGAACCTACCGGGTGCCGCCGCCAGGGCCTCCAGAGCAAGCGCCTGGACGTATCGATTGCGTGTCGCCGAGGCCCGCACGACGGCTGTGAACGCCGCGTCCGCGATCTCGGCGTCGCGCCGCCAGAGCTCGGTAATCCACCCGAGAGCGGCGCACACGACCCGCCAGTCGTCGTCGGCGAGCGCCGGCTCGAGATGCTGACCGACGATGCCGAGAGGAGCATCGTGGAGTCCGCGAATCGCCGCCGCGCGTACCGCCGGGTCCGGGTCGTTCAGCGCCGTCGCCAGGGCCGGCAAGGCGGCGGGATCGTCGAGGCGGCGAAGCGCGGTCGTCGCGGCGAGGCGAATCGCCGGGTCCGGCGATCCCAGGTGCGCCACCGCGGGCTCCGGGGAAGCCCCGGGCATCCGCCACCATGCATCCAGCGCCGCCAGCAACACCGTTCGCTCACGGGATAGGTCGCCAAGGATCGCCGCCAGCGCCGGAACAGCCGAGGAATCGGCGTGCCTTCCGAGCGTACGAACCGCCTGGCTCACGACGACGGGTTCCGGGTCCTCGAGGAGCGGAATGACGCGCTCGGCAATGCGGCTGCGTACTGCCACCTGCGTGGCCGGCTCGAGATCCAACTCCAACAACCCCAGGGCGAAGGCTGCAAGCGCACGAACTTCCGGACGGCCGTCTCGAACGAGCTCCAGAAGTCGCGGGTAGGCGGCAGGCAGCCCTACACGGCCCGTCGCCAGGGCGGCTCGTCCCCGGACGGCGTGGTCTGCCGAGCGTGTGGCGGTGTCCAGTGCCGCGGTGAGCTCGCGCCGATCTTCCGCCGCCAGGATCGCTGCGGCGGTATCGAGGTCGGCCGGCAGCCCGAGGGGCAGATCACCGATGCCGAGCTGGGAGCCAGCCGAGCTCCGAGCAAGCGGGTTCGCGGCCACCGTCGTGACTGCGGCCGCCGGCACCGAGCCCGGAGCCGCGAACAACGCCCACCCGAGAGCGAACGACACCATCGAACGAGCCGTCCGGCGGCGCCTGTCCTCAGTACGCCGCCAGCGCCTCCTGATCGTGCACGACGATGAACGGGCCGTCGGTATCGACGCGACCCTCGCGACGGAACTCGTTGAAAACGGTGCTTGTTGTCTCACGCGTCGAGCCGATCAGTTGTGCCAGGTCGGTCTGGGTGAGACGCATGGCGATACGCCGACCTTCCGGAACGTCTTCCCCGAACTTCTCCGCCAGGCGCGCCATGGCGTGGGCGAGCCGCGTGCGGACATCCTTGAACAGGATATCCTGGATTCGCGACTCCACTTCGCTCAACCGCTCGCCGATCAACCGGCTGACCTGCAGCGCGAGCTCCGGCTGACGGCGCACGAAGCGCTCCAGCTCGTCGCTCACCAATCCGCAGACGACGGCGTCTTCGACCGCCACGGCCGCGTCGGTGCGGGAGCTTTCGCCGGCGATCGATTGCTCGCCGAAGATCTCCCCGGGCCCCACGACGCCGACGTTGACCTCGCGGCCGTCCACGGCGACCCGACACAGCTTGACCGATCCCGAATCGACGAAATAGAGGGAATCACTGGGGTCTCCGGGGCTGTAGATGCGGCTACCGCGCTCGATGACACGGATCTCGCAGTGCGCGCCGATCTCCCGGACTTCGGCGTCCGAGAGCACCGCCAAGAAGGTGGATCGGCGCAGGCGCCAGTACTTCGTTTGCTCGTCGAAAAGAGCTCCGGAAGACCTCATGTCGCCGTCCCCGCCGCGACGCCTGGGAGGCGGTCGCGTCTCAATGCCCTCCGCAGCCGCGGAAGGACAACCTGACAGGAGCGACGCTACGTCCGGACAATACCTCCTGAGCTGGTGCAATATTCGGCGTATCTAGGCCGCATGTAAGCGGCCCCACAGCGGCATCGTAGGCGCCGGAATCGACATGGATCTCCCGGACCCGGTCGACGTCGGCGTTCGGGCTGGTCTGGGCCGCGGCCGCCCTCGGTATCCGGGGAGGGGCTCAGACCCAGCCGGAAACGAGCGCTCCGAGTACCCCCAGGGGGACGACGTAGCGGAGCCAGTAATACCAGGCGGAAACCCAACCGGGAAGCTCGCCACCTTCCGCCGCCAGCTGCGCGACCGCGCGCCGCCGCCCGATACCCCAGGTCAACGCGACCACGGCGATGACGGAGCCGAGCGGCTGCATCGTCGAACCCCAGATTTGATCGCTGATGAACAGGTAGTCGAGCGACCACGTGGCGGGCAGTCCGACGATGACGAGCCCCATGCACACGCCCCATGCGGCCCGTCGGCGCGGCACACCCCAGCGATCCACCAGCGATCCCACCAGGACCTCCACGGCAGCGACGCCAGAGAGAAACGCGACGCAACCGAGACCGGCGAAGAACATCACCGCGAACAGCGCCCCACCCGGCATGCGAAGGCAAGCCTCAGGCAATACCTCGAACAACAATGCCGGGCCGCTGGTCGGGGAGAGACCCGTCGCGAACACCGCGGGGATCACCGCGAACGCCGCCAGCATGCTCGCGGCTACGTCGCCAACGGCGGTTCCGAGCGCCCGTCGAGGAAGGGACTCCTCGGCTTTGAGATAGGAGCCATAGATGACGAAGAACGTCCCGCCGAGCCCGAGAGAAAAGAAAGCTTGGCCCGTCGCGGCAAGGACCGTGCCCGCCAGGGCACCGCTCTCGCGGAGCTCGTCCCAGTGGGGCGTAAACAGATAGCGAATCCCCTCTCCGGCACCGGGCAGCGTTACCGAGCGCACCGCGAGCAGCACCATCAGACAGGCGAACACAGGCACAAAGAAGGTGCTGGCGCGCTCGATGCCCCGCTTGACGCCGCGGCTGACGACCTCGGCGGAACCGGCGGCGACAACGATGGCGCAAGCAACCTGAACGTGCCAGTTGACCTGTAGCCAGGAAAACGTCCCGGCGGAAAAATCCTCCGACGCCCCGAGCGAATACGCGATCGAGATAACCAGATAGGCGACAATCCACCCGACGACGACCAGGTAGTAGGACATCGCCATGCCCACGCCAATAAACAGAACCGTGCCGATCGACGGACCGGCTCGCAAACGGGCCGCGGAATAGGCCATCAGCGGCCCTTCGCGCGTCGCCCGTCCCAAGGCGAGCTCGGCAGCGAGGGCCGGGATCCCGAACAGGGCGACGACCAGAAGGTAGATGAGCAGGAAGGCGGCGCCGCCATACAGGCCCATCATGTAGGGGAATCGCCAGACGTTGCCCAGGCCTACAGCGACGCCGAGGAGGGCGAAAACCACGCCCCATCGTCCGGTGAACCGCTCCCGTCCCGCCTGTGCTTCCGTCATTTCGGCGCGAGTGTAGCAGGCGGCTGACAGCGAGCCGTGGCGAAAAATTCGGAGCCCCGCTGCAGAAATCCGTTGACAGCTTCGCCAGGCTGGATATGTTGGTGGTGGTTCGGGCGAACGCCCCGGCCGAGCGGCGGGAATCGCCGCGGATCCGTTGAAGGTGGTGAAACAAAGCGCGTCGTGAAGGCTTCGGCCGAACCGACAAGCCGCGGAGAGCCACTGGAGGAGAAGCGGAGAGTTCGCGTTGGGAGGCCGATCGCGGCGAGCGCCCGAACCATTTTTTTGTCCGCAGCCCGCTTATCGCGTCAGCTCGCGTTCGACGAAGCGACGCAAGGCGACTTCCTCGCCCGGCAGGTAACCGTAGCGACGCCAGATGATCCGCCCCTCGTCGTCTACGAGGTACGTCGTCGGGGTGGCGGAGACACGGTAGCGTGACACCGCCACGCTCTGCGTGTCGAATACGTTCGGTACATCGAAACCGAACTCGCCATAGAACGCTGCAGTTCCCGACCGATCGTTGCGCACATCGATCGCCAGCACGCCGAAGCCACGACCTTCGAGCTCCCGGTGCAGGGCATCGAGGTGAGGAAACTCCTCACGGCAGGCCCCTCACGTCGGCGTCCAGAAGTTCAGCAGGGTCAGCCGGGAGGTTCGTTCGGAGAGCTTGATCGAGTCGATCTGGTAGCCCGGAAGCTCGAAGTCGGGAGCCTCGACCGCGATCCCCGCCCGCTCGGACTCGAACCAATCCTCGAAGCTTCCTCCGGGCTCTCCCAACTCTGCATGGAGAAAACGCAGCCCTTGATCGAGCTGAGGACGGTCGCTGATGAGCGTCGCACGGGTCAACCACTCGGTGGCCGGAAGCGGCTCGCCGGCCTCGAAGCGCGCCCAGCCGATCTGATACGGCAGCTCCACGTTCGTCAGCGGGAGCCCCAAAATGTCGGGTGCGGGCCATGACATCTCCACCGCCCGTTCCCAGGCATCCGCGGCCAGCTTCGGATTCCCCAGCTCCGATTGCGCATCCCCGACAAGCTCGTGTAGGTAGGAAATCACGTCCGCACCCGGATACTCGCGCAGGAATTGCGCCGCCAGCTCGAGGCGTCCCTCCGCCCCTCCAGCGCCCTCGATCTGACGGATCCAGCGGGCCGCAATATCCTCGGTGAGGCGACCGCCGCTGCCGAATTCCGGACCCGATGTCGGGTCCAGGCGCGTGCCGCGCTCGCTGCCCTCTTCGGCGCTGCCGACCTCGACGACGCTGTCGGGCTCGAGCCTGTCCATACCCTGGCACGCAACGGACAGGGCCGCGAGCAGCAGTGCAATCGACAATCGTCGGGGGGACCGCGTCTTCGTGCGGTTTCGCATGAATCGATGCAAACACGCCGAACCGATGCGTGCAACATCGCGCCGCCCGGGGGCGTGGGCGGCATCGCCCCAGCGGCCCGCGTGTGGTAACACGGGCGGATGAGAAGCAGCGAAACGCAAGACGGCAAGCATCCGCCGGCGGGGTCCCCGCGGCAAGGGCGCCTCTTCGAGCCCGACGTCCACGTCACACGGCCGGCGCTCAAACACCGCCGGTCCAGCGAGCTCCGAGCGAGGGTCGACCGGGCACTGCGCTTCTTTCCCGAACTCCACGGTAGCCGGGTCACCGTCGGCGTAACCCGCGCCGCCGACGGTATCGCCGTGCTGGACGACATGACCGTACGCTTCGATCTGCGTCGCGGCGGTCCCACCTACTACACCATCGGCCACGAGTTGACCCATCTGCTGCAGGCGCTCAGGCGCGTGCCTTCCGGCGAGGTGCAGTGCGACATCTGGACCCTCGCCCGGGGACGCCTCTTCCTCGACGAGGCGCCCTGCTACCTGCCCGTTCCCGAGGGGCTGCGGCGAACGTGGCGGCACAATGCGCCGAAGGTCGCCTATCTGTGCGCCCGGGCGATCAACGAGCGGGCGACGCGAAGAACTTACATTCGCTGGCTGAAGGCGCAGCTACGGCAGCTCGAGGAAAGCCTCTTCGAGGAACCGCGTCGCGCCTAGCGGAATGTCGGGAGGGGCCGCGTTCGCGCCGGATCCGGTGAGCAGGAACACGGTCCGCTCATCCGATCCGATGACACCGTCGGCGCGCAGTCGCTCGAATGCAGCCAGGCAGGCGGCCGAAGCAGGCTGCACGAAGCGCCCTGAAAGCTCCGCCAGCCTCCGTTGCGCGGCGACGATCTCGGCGTCCGGCACCGCGACCGCCTGCCCACCGGTTCGCCGCAGCCAGCGGATCGCGCGCCCGCCGCTCGGCGGGGACGGATTGGAGATCGCCCCGGCAATCGTGAACGGCGCATCGACGGGAAGCGGCTCGTCCCCGCCCGCTTGCCACCCATCGACGATCGGGGCGCACCCGGCGGACTGCACCGCCACCAGACGGCAGGCTCTTTCGCACCAGCCGCGCTCTCGGGCCTCGTCGAACCCCTTGGCGATGGCGGAAAAGTTGCCGCCGCTGCTGGTGGGCACCAGCAGCCAGTCCGGCGCCCGGTTTCCCAGCTGTTCGGCGATCTCGTAGGCGATCGTCTTCTGACCTTCGACCCGCAGCGAGGAGTCCGAGTTGATGAACGGCACGCCGGTGCGACGGCTCCACTCCATGCTCGTCTTGTAGATCTCGCCGTAGGGCGCGTCGAAGCGCAACAGCCGCGCCCCGTGTACGGCAACCGGAGCAAGCTTCTCGGGCGGCGTTTCCGCACCGACCCAGATGCTTGCCTCGAGCCCCGCCCGGGCTGCATAGGCGGCAACGGACCGTGCCATGTTCCCGGTGCTGACCGTTCCGATAGAGGAGAACCCCAGCTGCAGAAGCACGGAAACACCCGCCGCTGTGCCGCGATCTTTGAACGAGCCGGTGGGATTCCGGGTCTCGTCTTTGAGCCAGAGTTCGCCGCAGCCGAGCTCTTTCTCCAGGCGGCCCGCGCGCAGCAGCGGCGTGCCTCCTTCGCCCATGAAGACCCGTTTTCGGACGAGCTCAGCGTCGACCTGCGGAAGCATGTCGGCAAATCGCCACATGCCCGGGAGCGTTCCGGGAGTGGTGGTCTCGGCCTCGGAGAGGATCCTGGCGCCCGGGTCCGGGCGCATCTCCCACGCCTCGTTGCAATCGTCGCAACGATGGTGAAACGGGTCGTAGTCGCGCTCCGCGCCACATCCGGAGCAATGCAACCTCACTGCGGGCGCCTCGCGCCGGCCTGCCGTGGCGTCATAGGTCCTCTGCGAGGCTGGCGTCCTCTCCCAGCTCGAGCGCCTCTTCCGCTTCGCTCGTAGTGGCGCAATCCTCGCAGTAGCCGAATACCTGCAGGCTATGGCGCGCCGGCGAGAAATCCTGGGCGGCGCAGTTTCGAAACACCAGACTGGTCAGCTCCGGGTCGAGCCACTCGATGATCCGATCGCAGCCCAGGCAAATCATGTGCTCGTGCGCCTCGCGCCCGAGAATGTGCTCGTAGTAGGCGTGGTCCTTGCCCAACCGGATGCGACGCGCGAGGCCCGCCTGGACGAGCAATTCCAACGTCCGGTAGATGGTGGCCCGCGAAACCCGGACATTCGAGCGCCGCAGGTGGAAGAGAAGCTCGTCCGCCTCGATGTGCTCGTGAATGCGGTAGAAGGCGCGCAGAATCGCCCGCCGCTCCGCCGTCAACTTGAGATCGTGGTCCCTCAGGTAGCGTTCGAAACGCTCTTCGGCCAGGCGGCGACTACGGCGCTCGTCCTCGGCGGGCAAGCGATATCGATCGTGCTTGGCTTTCGAGCCCGGGGCCATGCCGCGTCCTCCCCCTCAGATCTCGCCGCGCTTGAGCAGCTCCGCGTAAATGTACAACGCGACGAGCCCGCGAAGCGCGCCCCAGCGCTCGGCCCACGCAGAGACCGCAGTCAGATCAACCTGATCGGTCCCCAGCGCGTTGAGGGCCACCCAGCGGCAAAGAGCCGGGTCCTGCAGAGGAAAGCATTCGAGGCGGCCGTAGCCGTAGAGCGCGGTGTACTGAGCCCCCCGCTCGCCCACCCCTTCGATACCGGTCAGCGTTTCGAGAATCTCGTCGGTCGGGCGGCGTTTCATGCCCTTGAGGTCGAGCTCTCCTCGCTTCACCAGGTCTGCCAGGCCATGCAGGTGGTTCGCCTGCTTTTCGTCGACCGGATCACGCGACAGTTCCTGCACCTTCCGCTCGAACAGCGTTTCCGGATCCGGAAACGAGCAGAACGTGTGACCGGCATAGGCGACGCTGTAGGAATACGCCTCGGCGATCGGCGACAGGGTTGCGCGAAGAAAATGAACGCCCTGCCCTTTCGATGCAATCGCCAGCGCAAGCGCCTCGAACGGGTACAGCCTCTGCACCGGCTTCAGACCATAGTGGTCGCGGCTGAGCCCGTAGAGCTGCTGGTCGTCACGACACATCTCGTAGAACGGCCCGAGGTCGTAGTCCATCCCGAGCATGCGCGACAGCTCCCGGCTAATGGGGCGCTCGTCGTGCTCGGAGCCGTTCATCAGCGTGATGATCAGCTCGGGACGCTGCTCCGATCCGAGGCTGCTGACCAGCGCCAGTCGCATGCGGCTGTCGAGATCCAGCAGCCGGGTGTAGCGCTTGCCGTCGAATACATCGATATGGTCCTCGGCGCCGGGAGACAGCAACGCAGCCGTCAGCTCGAAGCTGAAAGGTGCGGTCGGCGTGAGGCGATACTCGTGCATGCGCGGCTTTCGTTACTCCAGCTGCTTCGTCCGAGGGGTGGTCCTCCGGATGTTACCGGCTTTGCCCCGGACGCGCACACGCCTGGCCGCGCGGGTGGAAGCGCGCAGCTTCCTGCGGCGAGGGGCTAAACGGATCCCTGCTCCAATCCCGACGCTACCTGCTCGTTGTGCCGCGACGGAATCCGGCTCGGCATCGATGGTATCGACCGAGTCGTTCGGCCCGCTGCGATTCTTCGGGACCGTGGTTCCGGCGTCGTGACGACGGCGCCTTGAGCCGCCTCGAGCGCGACTCCCTCAGGCCGGGCTCAGTTGAAGCTGTTGACGGCCTCGGTCTCGTCGCTGAAGTGCTCGAAGACGCTGATCAACTGGGTGAACTGCAGCAGGTCGCGGATCTTCGAGGTCAGGTTGAGCAGCTTCAGGTCCGCCTCGCGATTCGATGCCGTGGTGTAGCTGGCCACCAACTCGCCGACCCCGGCGCTGTCCATGTAAGACACCTTGTCGAGGTTGAGGACGATCTTCTTCTCGTCGCGATCCAGCAGGTCGCGAATGATCGACCGCAGCTGCACGTCCCCGGATCCGAGAGTGAGCTTGCCCTTCAGATCAATAATGACCACGTCGCTGTTTCGACGCTCGTTCCACTTCATCGACCGGCCTCCAGAGAATGCTATCCCGACCCGCGCGGTTGCCCGGGGGACTCGTACGCTATGTTTAGCGGGCATAACGTATCATCGGCCCGGAAATGCCGCAAATGAAACGGTCACCTCTGATCATCGTGTGGCACGCGCAGGCGGCTGCCTACGCCGACGCCCTCCGTGAGCTTCTTCCCGGCGTGAGGGTAAGAGGAATCGCGGCGTCCGGCCCGGACGCCCAAGCGGCCCCCGACCCGCCCGCCGACCTCGCCGCCGCTCTGGGGGACACCGAGGCGCTTTTGGCTTGGAAACTCCCGCCGGCGGCCCTGGGCTCGATGACGGCCCTGCGCTGGGTCCAGGTAAGCGGCGCCGGCGTCGACCATTTCCTCGAGCGGCCCGACCTACCCGCCGACGTGCTGGTGACCCGCTCTCTCGGTCGTTTCGGGCAACAGGTAGCCGAGTACGTCATCGGTTTCCTGCTTCACCACCTTCTCGAAATCGACCGCTACCGTCACCAGCAGGAAGCGTGTGTCTGGGAGCAGGGTGCCCGTCCCTTGCTCGCCGATCGGACCGTCGGCATCATCGGCCTCGGATCCCTCGGCCGTCCCACCGCCGAGGCGCTCGCAGCGCTCGGCGCCCGCGTGCTCGGCGTCCGCCGCTCCGGAAATCCGCTGCCCGGCGTCGACAGGGTCCTGACCCAGCAACAGTGGCGGACGATGCTACCCGAATGCGACGCGCTGGTGATTGCCGCGCCACGAACCGCCGACACCGTTGCCATGGTCGACGCCGAGGCCCTGGCGGCATTGCCTCGTGGCGCCATCCTGATCAATGTCGCCCGCGGTGACATCGTCGACGAGGCGGCGCTTCTCGACGCCCTCGAAAACGACCACCTCGGAGCGGCAATCCTCGACGTCTTTGCCACGGAACCGCTGCCGCCGGATCACCCGCTGTGGAGTCAACCCCGCGCCCGCGTCACACCGCATGTCGCGGCGCCGAGCGAAGTGCGGGTCGTCGCGGCCGAGTTCGCCGAGAACTTTCGGCGTTATCTCGAAGACCTGCCGTTGCTCAACCTGGTGGATCGGGGGCGGGGGTACTGAGGGAGGTAGCCGGGGTGGGGAGGTGGCCGGGCGGTCGGGAGAGGGGCCGGGGGCCTCGCGGGTCCCTCCGCTCCCCATGCAAGCGCGCGGCGTCAAGAGGGATGATGCTGCGCATCGATTCTCAGAAAGCCGCGCGTTGCCTGGGGCCCCGCTGATCCGCCCGCTCCGGCCCCCGACCCCTCTCCCGCCGCCCTCTGCCCCGTCCCAGCAACCGACGTACCTCCCGGCCTCCCGCCACCGAACGCTAAAAACGTGACTCGAGGAGGCCGAGTGACCTCGGAGGCGGCTCAGCGGGAGTGTTTTCCGGCATCCGCTTGGCGGTCCGAACGCTCTTGTTGGCGATAACGACCCCACTTCGGCGACACGCTTAACGCCCGGACGCCGGAAAACACTCCCCCTCGCCGGAAGACGGGGGTTGCCACGGAGGGCGCCAGCTTCTCGGGTTGGTGGATGTGGGAGAGGGTGCTGGCGGCGAAACGGTGGCGATGAAACGTGGCGGGGATCTGGCGAGCTGGGATGGCTGAACGCTCCTTATTTGACGTAGGTGGGATTGCTCTCCGGGAGGGACGACGAGCACGGAGAGGCACTCGCATCGAGGCGAGGCCGTGCCCGGATCGGCTCCACCGTACCGCCCTTCCCAACGTCAAAGAAGGAGCGTTCAGCCATCCCAGCTCGTCGAACCCCAGCCCCGCCGCCATCTCGGACGTTCCGAAACCTGCGGCCCCGCCAACCAACCCGGTCGCCGGGCGGGACCCGCAGCACCGAGCGTGGCAACCAAGCCACCTCGGCGAGGGGGAGTGTTTTCCGGCATCCGGGCGTTAAGCGTGTCTCCAATGCCCGGTAGTCATCTCCGAAAAGAGCGTTCGGACCGCCAAGCGGATGCCGGAAAACACTCCCGCTGAGCCGCCTCCGAAGCAGCTCGTCCACCTCGAGTCACGTTCTTAGCGGTTCGTGGCGGGAGGCCGGGAGGTGCGTCGGTTGCTGAAACGGTGCAGAGGGCGGCGGGAGAGAGGTCGGGGGCCGGAGCGGGCGGATCAGCGGGGCCCCATGCATCGCGCGGCTCTCTGAGAATCGATGCGCAGCATCATCCTCCTCATGCCGCGCGCTTGCATGGGGAGCGGAGGGACCCGCGAGGCCCCCGGCCTCTCTCCCGACCGCCCGGCTACCTCCCCACCCAACCGCCTACGAACGCACCAGCTCCTCGATAGCAGCCACCGCGTGGTCGATCTCCCCGTCGGTCGTGTAGAAGTGAGGCGACAGCCGGATTCCGGCTTCCGGCCGGAAGTCGATGAGGATGTCACGAGCGAGGAGCTCGCGGCTGATCTGTTCGCAATCCGGAACCATGATGGTCACCGTGCCGCCCCGGGTCGCCGCATCGCGCGGCGTGTTCACCGTCCAGCCCCGGTCGTCGGCCGCCGCGATGATCCGCTCGGTTTGGCGGATCGAGTTGGCGCGGATGGCTTCGACGCCGACTTCGTTGATGATCTCGAGGCCGGGGCGGCAGGCGCGCAGGGCCGGGATTGCCGGCGTGCCGTTGACGAACCGCCAGGCTCCGCGGTTGCGTTCGATCGGGCCCGGATCGAAGGCGAACGGGTTGGTGTGGGCCATCCAGCCGGTCAGCGCCGGCTCGAGGCTCTCGGCAATCTCCGGCTTTACGTACAGATAGGCTACCCCGGGGCCGCCACACAACCACTTCAGCGTCCCACCCACGGCGAAGTCGACATCCCAGCCGCTGACATCGACCGCCATCGAGCCGGTGGACTGGTACAGGTCGACGGCCACCATGGCGCCGACCTGGCGGGCCTTCGCGACGATCGCCTCTACGTCCTGGATGAACGAGCTCTTGAAGATCACGTGCGAGATCGGCACCAGCGCGGTGCGCTCGTCGATGGCGTCGAGCAGCTCGTCGAGAGGCACGTGCACGCCGTCGGGGGAGTCCACCAGGTGGAGCTCCGCGCCGCGCCGCTCCTGTTGCCGGTACAGGTACAGGATGGACGGGAAGTTCAGCGACGAGCAGACGATCTTGTTGCGCGACGGGTGGAAATCCATACACGAGGCGACGACCGCCGAAGCCAGCGTCACGTTCGTATGGGTCGAAACGCTTCCGACAGGCGCGCCGATCAGCGGCGCGACGAGGTCGCCGACCTCGATCGGAAGAGTGAACCAACCGCGTGTCTCCCATGAGCGCACGCCTTCCGCCGCCCAGTCATCGGCGTAGCTCCCGAGTGCTTCCGTCACTCCGCGCGGCATGGCGCCGAGGGAGTTCGAAATCAGATACGTGGTGCGCTCGAGGATGGGGAATTCTTCGCGCCAGGAAAGAAGATCGCGGCTCATCGACGGACTCGGGCGTAGTTGGGGTGACAGGGTGGACGGAGCTCGCTCAGCGGCGGCCGGCGGCGCCGAGGTCCCTACGCTACCTGGCTCACCGGACGGTGCCAAACAGGGCGGCGCCAGCCTGCGAACGAACGACCGCGGCAACCCCTTTTCCGGTTCGTTCGAATCGGCCGTCGGCGCATCGCCCCACCGCTCGTCGCCCCGGCAAGCACGCTAGAATACCGTCCGACATCTGTCGCCCCTGACCCGACTGTTGCACCCGCCCCTCGTTCCCGACCGAAACCTCGTTTCCGCCTCCGAAACCTCGTGCCCGCCTCCGAAACCATGAGATCGCCCGCCCGCCGCATCACCATCGGCCAGAGCGCCGATCCCGACGACGCATTCATGGCGTGGGGGCTGGCGAGCGGCACCGTGGGCATCGACGACGTTACCGTCGAGTGCGTGTTCGACGACATCCAGACGCTCAACGCGTGGGCGGTGGACGGTCGCCTGGACATGACCGCGCTGTCGGCCGGCGCCTACCCCGCCGTCGCCCCTGCCTACAGACTTTTGCGCGCGGGTGCCAGCTTCGGTGAGGACTACGGGCCTCTGGTCGTCGGCGCGTCGCCGGCAGCCAGCCCCGGCCCGGAAGCCGTCGAGGGCCTGCGCGTCGCGGTTCCGGGCCTGCTCACCACCGCCTACCTCTTGCTCCGAACGTACGCCGGCGATCGCTTCGAGCCGGTTCCGATGCGGTTCGACACCATCATCGACGCGGTTCTCGCGGGCTCGGTGGACGCCGGGCTGATCATCCACGAGGGACAGCTCACCTACGGCAGCTACGGCCTCCACCCGCTGTTCGAGCCGGCCCGGGCGTGGCACCGCGAGGTGGGATTGCCGGTTCCCCTCGGCGTGGTGGCCGTCAAGCGATCGCTGGGGGATGAGTTGGCCGGGCGCGCAGCCGCCGGCTTCTCGGCCAGTATCGCAGCGGCGCGCGCCCATCCCGAGGCAGCGCTGGCCTTCGCCGCGGAGCACGGCCGCGGCATCGAGGAGGCCGTCCTGAGGAAGTTCGTCGACCAGTACGTCGACGACATCACGACGGACATGGGTGACGATGGCGTGGCGGCGCTCGAGCAACTCTATGCCAGGGCGGCAGCCGCCGGGTTGATCGCCGAACCACCGCCGCTCGACCTGATCTGACCGTCTGACCTGGCCGCCAGATCTGACCGCCCGATCTGATCGCCTGACCTGGCCGCCAGATCTGACCGCCCGATCTGATCGCCTGACCTGACCGCCAGATCTGACCGCCAGACCTGATCGTCTGATCTGACCGCCGTTGCGAGGCGGCGAGGAGACTGCCTCGAGGCGGCCGGTAGCGCTCCTCTATCCCGCCGCGGCTTCGCCGTTCTGGCCGGCCCGGGGCGGCCGGTGATCGAAGCGTCGTCGACTGACGACCAGCTTGCCCTCTTCCGAGCGCCGCTTGCGGTATCCGAGCAGGTGGAAGACCTCGAGGGCGAACCACCGCGCCAAGTGGGTGTCGATGACGAGCGTGGCCTCACGGTGGGGATGTCGTCGAACCCCCGGCAACCAGTGCAGGACGCGATCCAATCCGAGCCAGCGGAGGCCGGACGAGATACGGAGCCAGAAAGCGTTCACATCCCGCGCAATGAAAAAGCCGTCGCTTCCGAGGCCCTGATAAAGGGGCAGCAGGATCCGTCCGCTCTCGGCCGCGGTCACCACGCCGTCGCGATCGTGGGCGAGTCGTTCGCCGGCCTGTATGTGCTGGAAGTTCGTGAAACCCTCGTCCATCTCGAACTCGTCGGCGGGTACGATCGGATGACGGTGACGGACCTCCATGAAGCCACTCAGGTTGCGCGAAGCGCTGCGCAGCCGCTGCCGGTAGGTTTCGACCTCCGGCAGGTCGCCTTCGGCGAGCATGCCGGCGCCGACCAGCGCCAACCAGACAACCGCCTCGTGGTGATCCACCGACGTCTCGGCGCGATGTTGGCCACCCTCGACGCCGACGGTCACGTAGCCGAGATTGTTGACGTACTCCAGCAGTGACCCGTCGATCTGTTCCTCCAATCCGAGGATCACGGGCACGCAGAACTTCTCGGCGAAGCGCCGGTTACGCAGCGTATCGCCGATACACACGAACGGCTGTCCGTCCGCTGAGCTGGTGTGCAGGTCGAGGAAATACAGGCCGTCGCTGACCCGGGCGAAGATCTCGTGCAGGGTGTCGAGTAGCTCGCGCAGCTCACGGTCCTCGTGATCGAGCGTCTCAGCGGACGAGGACCGGGCCCGTTGGATGTTCTCGGCCAACCAGTGGCGGTTGAGGTCATCCGCGAGGTAGCGCTCGTCGGCAACCATGGCGCTGAGATTGCCACTCAGCCCGATGAATTCGCCGCGCATCGGCAGCTGCCGTTCTTCGAGCGAGCGCAACACCCGCAGCAAGGCGAGAACACCCGACGGCTCGTCGCCGTGAAGCGACCCCGTACACACGAGCGTCGGCCCGGGAACCGTACCCCCGTAGACACCGATGACACGTTGCCGCCGCTCGCCCAGGTCGCGAGGGTTCATACCTTGCCGTGATTCCTGCGCAGGGGATGTCGCAAGCACTTCAACCTCAGGTCGGCGTGACGAAGGCCCCGAACGGGGCGCCGAGAATACCGTGCCGGCGAAGGACACGGATGAACTGCCTACCGCGCATGATACCGGAGAGCGGCGAACCACGCCTGCCGCTTGGCTATTACGCCGACGGGTTTCCGTCCTCGTTCCTCGACCAAATCCGGCTGACGCTGTTCCTCGACCAAATCCGGATGACGCTCATGATCCTCGCGCCGCGCCCGACACGGTCAGTTCTGTGGGCGCACCGAGCGGATGAATACGTGCTCGACCGGCGTCGCCGGCTCGGGAAACGGCCGCCTCATCGTGGTTTCCACCGCGGCGATCGCATCGACGACGTCCATTCCCTCGATCACCACTCCGAAAACCGCATAGCCGAGCTCGACGTCTCCCAGGCGGTCCAGGCGCTGGTTGTCCACCAGGTTGACGAAGAACTCCGACGAGGCGCTGTCGGCGGGCGTCGGGAGCCGCGCCATTGCCACCGTGCCCCGGAGGTTCTTCAGGCCGTTGTCCGACTCGAGCTCGATGGGCGCCAGCCGTTCCTTGGAACGATACCCGTCCCCCTGAGGGACGAAGCCGCCGCCCTGAATCATGAACCCGGGCATCACACGGTGGAACACGGTGCCCTCGTAGAACCCCGTCTCGACGTAGTTGAGGAAGTTCGCCACCGTCACCGGAGAGTGCTCCTGATAAAGACCGACGACGATCTCTCCGAGGCTGGTTTCGATGACGACCCGGGGGGCGTCGTCCGGCAGCGGCGGATTGCCGTTCACAGTGTCGCCGCCGCCGCAAGCGGACGCGCCCATCAAAAGCGCCGACACGAGCGCCGCGCAGCAGAGGGCGCCGACAGCGGTGGGCCGCCGGTCAGTAGGTCTCGACCACATCGTAGAGCGGCGTGCGCCGCCGCGCCGGCGTGAATCCGGCCTCGCGGATGATCTCGACCGTCTCGTCGGTCGTCGTGCTGACATCATGATCGGCCTCGTAAAGCACGTTCTCTTCGATCAATGTTCCACCGAAGTCGTCGCACCCGAAGTGCAACGCCACCTGGCCGGCTTTCTTGCCGTCCGAGAACCAGGAAGCCTGCACGTGCTCGAAATTGTCCAAATAGATGCGCGACAGGGCGAGCACCTTCAGGTAGACGGCAGGACCGGGGTACTCCGGAAAGTGCCCCTGCATCGGCGTGTGACCCGGCTTGTACGACCAGGGAATAAAGGCCGTGAAGCCACCTGTGTCGTCCTGCAGCGCCCGCAGGCACTCGAGGTGCTCGATGATGTCGGGCGCTTGCTCGGCATGGCCGTACATCATCGTCCCGGTGGTCTTCAGACCCTGCCGATGCGCCGCACGGTGGATCTCGAGCCACTCGACGGCACTTTGCTTCTTGGGCGAGATGCGCGCCCGAACTCGGTCCGAGAGCAGCTCGGCACCACCGCCGGGCATGGTGCGCTGACCCGCCGCGTACAGCTCGGCGAAGATGTCGTCGTAGCTGAGCCCGGAAACCTCTCGCATCTTGCCGATCTCGGGCGCCGACCACAGGTGCGGGTGCACTTCCGGGTAGCGCTCGCGGAACGCCTTGACGACGTCGACGTAGTAGCCGATCTCGAGGTCGTCGTGGAGCCCCCCCTGCAGCAACACCGTCGTCGCGCCGAGGTCGACCGAGCGGCCGACCAACGTCATGAGCTCGTCGACGTCGTGCGCATATCCTTCCTCGACGTCGCCCGGCTTGCGATAGAAAGCACAAAAGAGGCAATCGGCGTCGCAGAAGTTGGTGTAGTTGGGATTGGTGTCGATGACGAACGTCACCTGTGGGTCCGGGTTGTATCGTCGCCGCCACACGGTGGCCATCTCCCCGAGGGCGAGCAAAGGCGCCTCGGTCAACAACCACAGGCCTTCCTCGGGCGTTACGCGCTCGCCGGCGTCGACCTTGTCGGCGATGGTGCGCAGGTCTACCCCCCGAATCGCGTCGTCCGCGACCAAGCGCTCGAGAACGAGGCCCGGGCCGCCTGCTTCGGACTGACGCGCCTGGCGAACGCGATCGCGGGCCTTCAGAACAAGCTCCGGCGTACTCATGCGTTCCCCTTTTGCAGGCCCAGCGGCGGGGCGATTTCCCACCAATGGGACGACTCCAGCAGGTGGCGAAAGCGACGAATCGCCTCCTCTCCGGGCTCTCCGAATCGGTAGACGAACCCCATCAAATACGCATAGGCGGCGTCGGCAGAGAGCCCGGCTCGGTCCGCGTGCTCGGCTGCGACCTCGCGCAACCGCCGCATGTTGTGATCGAGACTGGCGAGCAAGCTCTCGACGAGCAGCACGCGATCGTCGCGCGAAACTTCCTTGCGAACCATCCAGCGAGCGAACACGAAGGGAAGCTCCTGCCACTCCTTCCACGCGGCCGACAGGTCGAGCACGTGTTGGAAAGGCTCCTCGAAGCGATCGCCGCCGAGCTCCAGGACACCGTGCCCGTAGTCTCGGGCTCCCGGGACGAGGCCGCTGCGCGCTGCCCGTTGGAGCGCCGCGTCACCGATCAGAAGGATACCGGCGTCTCCCGACTTCGGGCCGTCGGGCCGGCGCACGTACTCGGCCGGGTGAACGTCGAAATAGCCGTCCATCAGCAGGCGCAAGAGCGGATACGACGTGCTGGTTTCGCCGGTCACGCCGATTCTCCCGCCGGACAGCTTCCGTACGGGTTCGGCGGAGAAGAGCAGCACCGAATGGGCCGGCCCATCGAGGGCAATGCCCAGGTCGCCGAGCGGCTCGAAGTCCGGCATCCGGAACGTGTCGGCGATCGACATCAAGCCGGCGTCGATTTCACCGCGCTCCGCCGCCTCACCGAGTGCCCGCGGGTGCAAGTCCACCATTTCCAGGTGCTCGTCCGTCATGCCGGCGAAGAACGGCGCCGAATTGAGGTAGGAAATGTGGGCGATTCGCAGACGGCTCATCAGGAGGCTTCCGCGCTCGTCGGACCGCCGGCGCCGGCCAGCGTCACCCCCTGCGGAGCGGCGTCCGGCTCGAAGCCGGCCAGCTCATCCTGCTGGCGCACGGTCCCGCGAGCGACGACCTCGTCGAGGGGCATTGCGGCCAGATCCCACGAGTAGAGCTCGGCATCTTCCAATCCGACGGCCGCCGTGTCGGCCAAGGCGGGATCGACCTTCAGCGGCACGTCGGCGCCCAGGTCGCGGGCGCCCCGCTGCGACCAGTGGGTCGGCGCCGGCGGCGGCGGAAACACGGTCAGCGCCCGGTACCGGGCGTCGCGCTGCACCGGAATGCGGCCGGCCTCGCGCATGAGCTTCAGCATCTTGTGGGCCGTCAGGCCGAGGGGGCTCGTTGCCAGGGCGGCGTGGGCGATCTTCTCCTCGCCGATCGTGCCGTCCAAGTCGTCGGCGCCCCACCGCAGCGCCATCGAGGCGGTCTCCTCGCCCAGCATCACCCAGTACGCCTTGATGTGGGGAAAGTTGTCGAGGACCAGCCGCGACGCGGCGATGGTCTTGAGCCCGTCGATCGCGGTCGCCTGCCGGGCGACGAGGTTGGTGTAGCCGAGCTGGAATTCGAGCGGGATGAAGGAAAAGAACCCGCCCGTGTCGTCCTGCAGGTCGCGCAGCATCAGCAGATGATCGATGCGCTCCTCGTGCGTCTCGATATGCCCGTACAGCAGCGTGGCGTTGGTGCGGATGCCTTTGCGATGTGCGGCGCGGTGGATATCGAGCCACTCGCGAGCGCCCATCTTCTCGCGGTAGAGCGCCTCCCGAATCCGCTCGGAGAAGACCTCGGCGCCGCCGCCCGGCATGGTGTCGAGGCCCGCCGCAATCAACCGGTCGAGGACCTCGTCGACGGAAATCTTGGCGATCTTGGCGAAGAACTCGATCTCGACCGCCGTGAAGGCCTTGATCTGCGCCGTCGGGTTGGCCCTGCGGATGGCACGCAGCATCTCCTCGTAATACTCGAAGGGCCAGGTCGGGTGCAGCCCGCCGACGAGGTGGACCTCGTGGATCGGCTCGCGCACCTTCTCGACGATCTCTTCCATGGACATCTCGTAAGCGTCGTCGTCGCCTGCCTTGGCGGCGTAGTCGCAGAACTTGCACGAGATGACGCAGATGTTGGTCGGGTTGATCTGCCGGTTGAGGACGAAGAAGGCGTAGGGCCCCGACTTCTCCTCCTTGATGCGGTTGGCGAGCCGGCCGACGCCGATCACGTCCTCGGAGGCGAGGATGTCGAGGCCGTCCTGCCGATCGAGCCGCTCGCCGCCAGCAAGCTTGTCGGCGATGCGCTCCAGCGCAGGGTCACCGAAACTGCGGAATTCACTACGTTCGAAGGGCATTGCCGTGCTCTGTGCCGTGCTCTGTTGTCGGCAGCCCGCCGCAACCGCGCTTCGGATCCGGCGCAGCGAGGTCGCGGACGGGAAACAAGGACACGCCTAGTCTATCCCGTATTCGCCCCATCGTCTGTCCACCTTGGCGACGATCTCCGGGTCCATCTCGAGCGGCTCCGGGTATCCGGGCTTGAACGTCGCGTCGATGCCCATCACCCCGTGCGCGGTCGTCCACGCCCCACGGCGCTTCACCTCGGTGAAGACGATGTCGCGGGCGCAGTCGAAGCGGGTGAAGATGCCCCACAACAGAAGGTCGCGGTCGGCGAGGGGTACATCCGGGCTCACCGCGGCGACGATCTTCACCGGCCCGAGGGGCTCGGCGACCAGGCGCTCGACGACCTCCCTGCCCTGCTCTTCCACCCGGACGACCATCAGGCAGTCCTGCAGCACCTCGTAGCTGAGGACACGCGGGTCGATCGTTCGCGGATCGGGCACTCCGGTCGGCGCCGGGGCTCCCGCCGCCGCCGCCGCCGCCGCCGCCGCTGCTGCGGGCGCCCCCGGTGCCCCTGGCGATTCCGGCGACTCCGGAGGTGATGCGACGACGAGCCCCGAAAAATCCCCGTCGATCTGCGGGAAGGCTCCCCCTGCCGACGCGATCACCGCATCGACGTCCGCGCCCGGAGCCCCGTGCAGCGTCGACCGCGCCCCGGACGTAGCATCGAGGACCATCTTGCTGCCCAGGTTCATGCTGAAGCTGGTGAAGTCGAGCGTGTCCTGCGGCACACCGGGCAGCAGCAAGAAGTCGCTCGCCGGATCGAAGTTGTCGCGAACGGCCCGCAGCACGGCATCGAAGTCGCTCACATCGACGTCGCCGTCGACGAGTACCCCACACTTCGTCAGCGACAGTTGCCCCGTTCCCATCAAGGCGAGCGCCGTTCGCATCGACTCCTTGTAATACCGCTCGTCCATCGAGATCACCAGCAAGTTGTGGAAGCCGGTCTCGAAGTACGCCCAGAGGTCCTTGATCTCCGGGTGGATCAGCTTGATCAGCGGACCCACCATTTCCTGCACCGCATTGCCCAGGTGCTTGTCCTCTTGCGGGGGCTTGCCCACCGTCGCCGACAGGTAGACGGGCCGGCGCCTGCGCGTGACCCGGCGTACATGGAATACGGGAAAGTCGGCGGCGTGGCTGTAGTGGCCGAAATGGTCGCCGAAGGGACCTTCCAGGCGTCGCTCGCCGGGCGGGACGACACCCTCGAGCACGATCTCCGCGTCCGCCGGCACCTCGAGGTCGATCGTCTTGCAGCGAACGACGCGACAGGGGGCGCGCCGCATGAGTCCGGAGAACGAGATCTCGTCCATGCCCTCCGGCAGGGCCGTGATCGCGGCCATCAACAGATACGGATCGGCGCCGATGACAACCGCCACCTCCAGTGGCACGCCCAGCCGCTCGGCCTTGTTGTAGTGAAAGCCGCCGCCCTTGTGGATCTGCCAGTGCATCCCGGCGGTCTTCGAGTCGTACACCTGGATGCGATAAAGACCGACGTTTCGCTCGCCGGTCTCCGGGTCCTTGGTGACAACGAGTCCGAACGTAATGAACGGACCGCCGTCCTTCGGCCAGCAGGTTTGGACCGGAAGCTTCGATAGATCGGGGGCCTCGACGACCTCCTGCACGGGCGCCCTGCGGATACGGCGCGCACGCATCCCCCAGAGGACTTCCCGGATCGTGCCCCTCTGGCTCCAGAGCCGCTTCGGCTGCGGCGGCTGCGCCGCCTCGGCGAGCTCGAGCAGGGCCGAGCCGATCTCGCCGGGGTGCCGCCCGAGCGCGATCTCGACCCGGCGTGGACTCCCGAGAGGGTTGATCATCAGCGGCAGCTCGGAGCCCCGCACGCTCTCGAACCAGAGTGCCGGTCCCTCGCGCTTGATCACCCGATCGTAGATCTCGGCGATCTCGAGGTACGGATCCACCGTCGCCTCGATACGGCGCAGCTCACCGGCCGCCTCCAGGTCGCGGGCGAAGCTCTGCAAGTCGCGGTACCCCACGCTAGCCATCCTCCCCGCCGGAGCCCGGCTCCAGCTCTTCCGGCCGCCACTTGCTGCGGGGCTCGAATCCGAGAACCCCGACGACCTTGTCGACGAACTGCTCGACCAGCTCCTCGAGCGTCTCCGGCCGGTGATAGAAAGGCGGACATGCCGGGATGATTACGACGCCGTCGCGGGACAGACGCGCGGCGTTCTCGAACGCGTTCGTCGGCCAGGGTGCCTCGCGAACAACCAGCACCAGGCGCCGCCGTTCCTTCAGCGCCACCATGGCGGACCGTGTAATCAGCGTGTCGCCGATTCCCTGGGCAATCTTCGCCATGGTGGTCAACGAGCAAGGGATGACGACCATGGCATCGAAGGCGTTCGAGCCCGAAGAGAACGGATTGGCGAGGTCCTTGTCGGAGAAGATCTTCGTCACCCACGGCTGCAGGTCGGTCTCGCGCAGGCCGGTCTCCTCACGCATGACCATACGACCCCAATCGGAAAGTGCCAGGTACACCTCCCCGAGGTCCCGTCGCAGGAATGCCGCTGCGTAGGGAGCGCCGGAAGCACCCGTCACGCCGACGAGAATGCGCTGACGCGCCGCGCTGTTCCGTTCGCTCATCGATTCACCCTCGACTGCCGTGGCAGATGCACAGGCACATCCATCCGTCGTTACCAGCCTAGCGTTCCGGCGAGAACCAGGCCGAAGACCAGGAACCCGACGACGATGTTGAGCTGGAAGAAAGCCAGGTTGACGCGCTCGGCCATCCAATGTTCCGCACCCAAAACGCCGGCGGTGGCGACGATGCCCACGACGGCGATCACACCCGACAGATCCGCCCGGTACAGCATGACCAGGCACCCGACCGCGGCGGTGTGGGTGAGGAGCGCCAGCATGAGCGCGCCTCTCTTTCCCAGCCGGGCGGGCATGCTCTGGAGACCCTCGGCGCGATCGAACTCGATATCGAGCGTGGCGTAGATGATGTCGAACCCGGCCACCCAAAACAGCGTGAAGCCGGCAAGCCACAACGCCGCCTCGGCGTCAGCCGTGCTGGCCGTGACGGCGACGAACCCCCCGAGGGGGGCGAACGACAGCGCCAAGCCGACGCCGTAGTGCGCCAGCGGCGTGAACCGCTTCATGTACGGGTACAGGACGAATGCCGCGAGAGGCACCGGCGACAGCCGCAACGCCGTCGGCGACAGGGCTGCGCACGAGGCGAGGTACAAACCGAGCCCGACGATGACGATCCCCCAGGCCTCGGCCAGCTTCATCGCTCCGCGAGGCAACTCGCGCACCTGCGTCCGTGGGTTCCGCGCATCGATCTGCCGGTCGATGATCCGGTTGAGCCCCATGGCGGCGGTCCGAGCTCCGGTGCCTGCCCCCAGAATGAGCAACGCGGTGCGGGTCCCCGGCAACCCTGCCGCGCCGACTACGGCACCGGCGTACAGCAGGGGCAGCGAGAACAGCGTGTGCTCGAACTTGACGAAGGAAGCCCACGTGGCAACCCGGGAGGAAGCGTCGCTCATGCCGGCAGGCCGTGCTGGAAGGTCAGAGATACTCGTGTGGAGGATGCGCGCGGGTCGATGCTATCACTCGCCCATTTCGAGCACGATCTTGCCGAACTGCTCGGCGCGCTGCAGGCGGGCGAGCGCCGCGGGCGCCCCGACCAAGGGTGTGACGCTGTCGACGACGGGTGTGATCCCGCCGGCGGCTACCACCTCCAGCATCTCCGCGAACTCCTGCGCATTACCCATCGTCGACCCGAGGATCGAGATTTGCTTCCAGAAGACCCGTCGTACGTCCACCGGTATCCGCGGACCGGTCGTCGCCCCGCAGGTGACGATGCGGCCGCCCTTGCGACAGGCCCGAATGCTGGCGGCGAACGTCGCCTCGCCGACGTTGTCGACGACGACGTCGATGCCGGCGCCACCGGTGGCCTCGCGCGTTGCGGCAACGACATCTTCCGCCCCGTAGTCGATGGCGGCAACGGCGCCGAGCTCGAGCGCCCGCTGCCGTTTTTCGTCGCTGTGGCTGGTGACGATCGCCCGCGCTCCCAGGTGGACACCAATCTGCAGGGCCGCCAGGCTGACACCGCCGCCGATGCCGTGAATCAGCACCCATTCGCCCGCGCCGAGCCGCGCCTTCGACACCAGCATGCGCCACGCCGTCAGTGTCACCAGTGGAAACGCGGCGGCTTCGGCCCAGGACAGGCGGGAGGGCTTCGGGTAGCAGTTCTCCGCCGGCACCACGATTTGCTCGGCAAACGTCCCCGGAACCATCTCGCCGAGGAGCGCGTAACCGTCGTCGTCGGGCGAGCCGAGGCCCGGATCGAGGACCACCTCATCACCCGGCGCGACCCCTTCGACGCCCTCCCCTACCTCGACGACGACCCCGGCACCGTCCGCGCCCAGAACATGGGGCATCGGCAGGTCCAGGCCGGGAATGCCGCCGATGACGAAGAGATCGAGGTGGTTCAACGCCGCCGCGCGAAGGCGAACCCGGACGTAGCCCGGCTCGATCTCGGGATCCGCGACGTCGAGCACGGACACTTCGTCGAGGGTGCCGTGTCGGTGAATTGCGGCGGCTTGCATCAGGCTCCCGGGACGCTACTGCCGCGGGCTCGGCTCAGGTCGTCTACCCGTCCATGTAGCCGCGACGCGCTCGTACGCGGACGTCATCGCGATCGACCTTTACCTGAATCCGGTAGAACCGATCCGGATTGACGTTCTCGGGTCGCACCGGCGGCGAGTATCCGAGGACGTAGCGGAAAGCGGTATCGCGATCGATCTGCTCGAAGGCGCCGTAGAAGTTGGCGGAGTTGCTGAAGGCCAGCCCGCCGGTCCCGCGCGACAGCATCCCCAGGCCCGCTTCCTCATCGCGCCAGGCGATGTTCGCGATCCCCGGGGTCAGGTTGCTGCGGAACGAAGACTGCGTGTCGGGCATGGCACCGATCGCGTTACCCCGGGCACCGATCGTGTAGAGCGTGTAGTTGAGCCGGTTCAGGCGCCCGATGGCGCGCAGAATGTACTCCTCGATCGTCTGCGTGAAGCGTGAGCGAAACGCCACCGGATGCTCGGCGGCCGTCGTCGCGTTGGCGCGGGTGCGGGCGGACGCCTGGTCGAGACGCGAATCGAGGATGTAGAAGTATGTGCTTCCCGGGTTCTGGGAAATGCCAGCCGACACCATGATCATCGTCTTCGGCCCGGGAACATCGAACGTCCGATTGAGGTGAGCGGCCAGCGCCGTCATGGCGTCAAGCGTGTAGAGAACCTCGTCCTTGCGCTGCCCGGCGAACACCTCGGCCATGCTGGCGCCTTGCCGGAGCAAGTTCGCCTCGGCCGTGACGATCGCCTGGTTGTCCTGCGGATCGGTGAGCACGGCGAGGCTGTTGGAGTCCTCGTACAGCATCTTGAGAAGGTCCTGCTCGTTCTGTCGCTCCCGCTCCATGATCGAGGGATTGGTCGCCAGGTCGGCCAGCGCCCGCTTCAGGTTCTCGACGTCCCGGGTGAACTCCGGCGCGACCATGAGCCGGCGTCGCGGCGTCAACGTGGCCAACAGAATGCGATCGTTTTCCTGCAGGTGGTTGTCGAGGTAGTCGTTCAGCGCGAAGCGCACGCGGTCCCAGTCATTCGGGGCGGTGTTGAAGCCGTCGACAAACAGCACCATGTAGCGGGGCAAGAGCGGAGCTTCGGCAAGGTCCGGATCCATTCCGGGATCCGGATCCGGCGCAACGACGGTGCCATTCTCGTCCGGACGAACCGGCAGACGCTCGCGGAAACGCTCGAGGGCGAAGAAGGACACGTCGACCGGCTTGCCCTCTTCGAGGATCTCGAAATCGTCGACGGTCAGGTCGGGAACGAAATCGCCGTTCTCGTCGACGACCGTGACGTCTACCAGGACGCGATCCACCGCGCCGCCGAACTGCGGGCGGAGCTCCTGCTCGGTAAGTTGCTGCCCGGCGGGTATCGTCCGCTGCGGCGGGCGCGCGTCCTGCTGGGCCGAGGCGCCCGTAGACACGAGGGCAGCTCCCACGATGGTCATCGCGGTTACGATCAAAGGAGATGCCCGCCGTCTGCTCATTGGCCTGATCATACGAACCGGTCCCTTCGGCCTCAAGTGATAACCGTGAGCGGCTTTCCGCCGTGTCACGGAGCTGACACCCATTGGGAAGCTGGTTCCTCCTACCGTATCTCCATGCCGTAGGTCGTCGCAATCGCGCCGGTGACACGCGCCAACGCCGCCCGTGCCCGGCGGTAGTCGATCATCGCCCGCAGTTCCTGCACCTGCGCCCGGGCCAGGTCGTCCTGGAACGACAACACCTCGAAGTTTGTCGACATGCCGACGTCGAAACGATCCTGCTCGATGGAGAGCTGCAGTTCGGCGAGCTCGCGCGTCGCCCGTGTCGACGTCACCAGCTCACCGGCGTCGGCCACCGCGCGTACGGCCTGCCGCACCTCCAGCGTGGTCTGCTGTTCGACCCGGTCGAGCTCGGTCTTGGCCTTGTCCTCGGCCAGGGTCGCCTGGGCGTAGTTCCCTTTGGCGGTGTTGTTACCGAGGATGAGGCTGAAGTTGGCGCCGATCCGCCAGGTCGGGAAGTCGAAGCTGAAAAGCTGGCTTACCGCGTCGCCGTAGCCTCCTTCGATCTCACCGATGACCACGGGCGGAAACCCCTCGGTGAGGATCTCGTTGCCGCCAATGCCGTTGTACGAGAGCCCTCCGACCACGTCGAGCGAGGGCAGCAAGGCGTTGTTGGCGGCGGCAACTTCGACGCCGCGCGCGGCGATCTGCGCCCGCGCCGTGGCCACTTCCGGGCGATTCGCCATGGCGGTCTCCAGGGCCGTGCCGACGTCGACCTGCTCGATGGCGATTTCCGGTGCCTCGGTCGGGTCCAGCTCGGTTTCCCAGCCCGCGGGAAGGGCGTCCGCCTTGAGCAACGCCCGCAGATCGTCGGCCGCGTTCTCGAAGCCGTTACGCGCCACGATGACGTCGTTGCGGCGCTGGGCCACAGCGACTTCCGCCTGCGTCTCCTCGACCGGGGCGAGCATGCCCACTTCGACCTGGGCACGCGTCCTGCCGAGCTGCTCCTCTGCAAGCCCCAGTGACTGCTCGGCAACCGCCAGGTTGCGCTCGGCGAACACCAGCTCCCAGTACGCCTGCACGACGTTGAAAAGGATGGTGTTGACCTGCGTCCGGAAGGCTTCCTCGGAAACGCTGGCGTTGGCCCGCGCCAGCAACAGCTGCGCCCCGGCGGCCTCCTTGCCGCGGCCACGCAGCAGCGGCTGGGCGAAGGCAAAGCCCAGGGTGTTGTTCCACGCCGGGTTCAGGTTGGTGAACAGGCTGTTGGAGGTCGAGCGGCCGAAGTTGTAGCCGAATTCGTAGGTCAGCCCGAAGTCGAAACCCTGTGCTACCCGGACCTGGGTGTTGTACGCGTCCGATTCGCTGACGGCGGCGCCGGCGAGCGAGGTCGTCGACGGCGACGTCGCGCTGGAGAACGTCAGGCCGCCGACCGCCGGAGCGGTTGCCCCGAATCCGCCGCCTCCGGTGGTGACAACGGCCGTCGCCCCCGGGATACCGACCTGCACCACCGCGTCGAAGGCACCCTGCTGGGTGACGATGTTCTCGCGGGCGATGTCGCGATCGTAGTCGATCACGGCGATATCGAGGTTCTGTTGCAACGCCAGCCGCAAGGCGCGGTCGAGGCTGAGCTCGAGCCGAGAGGTTTCGGTGGCCTGCTGCTGGGGAGGCTCGGGCGCACCGAAGCCGGCGGTCGGGAATCCCGACAGGGCGATCGCGGCAAGCGCGACCAGGTGCCCGCGGGTCCGGGCAAATCCGGAGGCTCTGGACATGGTTCGTCTTCCTCTTCCGAGAGAATGAAGGGGATACAGGTCGGGCGTTTCGAAGGAAGGGAGCGGCCGCACGCGACAGGGCCGCGCCGCATGCTGAGACTAACATCGGCGCGGCCCGAAGTCAGGACGGATGAGGACCGTAAAACCTTGTGTTTGAGGCGACTTGGACGTACCCTTGCAGCAGAATCATGCGCCGAGGCTCCAGCCCTGTGGAGTTCCCGGGACCATGAAGTACGGCCATGGCCGTATTCGTCACAGATCCAAGGAGTTTCAGCCGTGAAACCACGCTTCGCCGCCCCTTTCGCGATCGCTCTCTTGCTTATGGCTCCGGCTCCCGCTCTCGCCCAGGAGTTCAACATCGACCCCACGAGCAGCGGCACGACAGGCCTATTCACGGTGCCGCTGGCCGCCGTCCTGGATCCCGGTGAGTTTTCCGCCGGCGCGTCCTACAGCATGTTCGCGATGGAGCCAGGCGACTCGAACGTCGAAACGCTGACGTTCTTCGGCGCGTTCGCATTCGAACGCGCCGAGGGCCTCGAGGTTTTCGTGTCCCTCGAGCCTCGTGTCGGCGTGGAGCGCGACTTCAACGTGGAACGAGCCCTCGGGGCGACGTTCGCGGAAGCGCCGTTCCTGGCTCCACGGCTCGACCTGCATCCGTTCGCCATCGAACACTGGCGAACAGGTTTCGGCGACCTCCGCGTCGGTGCCAAGTACAGAGTCTATGGCGAGCCGGATGCGTACAACGGCGTGGCGGTTCTCGGCCAGATCAAGCTGCCGACGAGCGACACCGACGCCGGTATCGGTACCGGCAAGGTTGATTTCAGTGTCGGGGTAGCGGCGAGCGCAGAGGCATCCGAGGTCGTCGGCATCGGCGGGTACGTCGGCGGCACCTTTCGCTCATCGCCGGACGAGTTCTCCATCGGCAACAGCCTCGACTTCGGCGTCGGCGTCCAGGTCCCGACCCGCTTCTGGATCTCGGGCATCTTCGAGCTGAGCGGAATGCTGATGCAGGATCCCGACGGGGCCACGCCGCTCGACCTCGAGTCGGGATTCGTGACCGGATACGACCCCGTGGTCGTGCTCGGGGGATTCCGCGTCTCGCACGATTCCGGCGCCGCTCTCGACCTCGCCTATACACACAATCTGAACTTCGAGGTACCGAGCGCGGCGAGCGACGCCCGCGTCAACAAGGGCGGAGCGTTCGCCAAGCTCTCGTACACGAACAGCCGCCGCGAGCCGATCGTCCTGATAGGCGCGGCCCCGATGGACCTGCCGCCGCTGAACCGGCCGCCGACCTTGAGCTGCCGCGCCGAGCGCACCAGCGTCCGCACAGGTGAGAGCGTCCGGCTGTTCGCGGATGTCAGCGATCCGGACGGCGACGCAACCACCGTCACCTGGACCACCCAGGCCGGCTCGATCAACCCGCGTGAGGGCGAGACGGTCACCTGGAGCAGCCAGGGTGTCCGCCCGGGCAGCGGCCCGGTCGCCGCGCGGGTCTCGGACGGCTTCGGCGGGACCGCCGACTGCGAGCTCACGCTCACCGTTGCCGCGCCGCCTCCGCCGCCGGAGCCGCGCGTGCTCACGTTCAGCTGCTCGGAGTTCCCCTCCGGCAACACCCGCATCGACAACCGTTGCAAGGCCATCCTCGACGACGTCGCCCTGCAGCTGCGCCAGAACCCGCGGGCCACGGCAGTCATCACCGGCCACAGCGATTCGGCCGGCGCTGCAGACGTCAACGATCGGATGTCGATGGAGCGGGCCGACAACGCCGAGACCTACCTCGTAGACACCCACGGCATCACGGGCAACCGGATCGAAACCGCATCGGCGGGCTCCAGCCAGCCGGTCGCTGACAACGACACGGCCGAAGGCCGGCTCCAGAACCGTCGCATCGTCGTCGTCGTAACGATCCCGGCACAGTAGAGCACATATGGGCGTGCGCTCACTCCGGAAGCTTCCGGTGGTGGCGGCCGCGGCGCTGCTGGTCGGCGCCGCGGCCGTGCCGCGACCGGCAAGCTCGCAGCAATCCCCGAATTTGCGCGACCTCGAGGTCGCCCGGGAGATTCTTGCGTCGCGGGTTGGCACCAGCCTCGGTCCTCCGGGCGGAGAGGTGCGCTCCCTGGTGCTCGCGCCTCAGGACGCGTCGCGCCTGTACCTCGGCACGGTCGACGGGAACCTGTATTACTCCTCCGACGGGGCGGCCTCCTGGGACCTGTCGTACGCCGGCCTGCCTTCCGACGCCGTGATCGACAACCTGATCGTGCACCCGCACGACGACGATACGGTGTTCGCCGCCTACTACCGCGGAAACGGACGTGGCGGTCTGGTGAGGTCGACCGACGGAGGGGTCAATTGGACGGTGCTCCCGGTGCCCGGTGATCCGTCGCTGCGCGCGATGGCGATCGCGCCCTCGAACCCGGACATCATCTATGTGGGCGGGCTCGGCGGAATATGGCGCAGCAACGACGGCGGCAACAACTGGATCGACGTCGGCGACAACCGCAAGCCGTTCGAGTTCGTCGAATCCCTGGCCATCGATCCGCGCGACCCGGACCGCGTCTACGCCGGAACTTGGCGGCAGGCATACCGGACCACGGACGGGGGCGAGACCTGGCTGCGTATGCACAACGGGATGCACATCGACCGGGACGTCTTCTCGGTCACCATCGATCCGCGCGATCCGGACTCCTTGCTCGCGGGCACATGCAACTTCATCTATACGTCCGGCACCGGCGGCGATGACTGGGTCGAGCTTCGCAAGGGGCTGGCCGCCGATCACAACCGCGTCCACCTGGTAGCCCACGACCCGGCCAACCCCGACATTCTCTACGCCGGCACGCGCGGTGCGTTGTATCGCTCCGATGACGGCGGCAAGAGCTTCGCTATCGCCCTCGCGGGCGTTTCGGTCAGCTCGATTCAGGTCGCACCTTTCGGGCTCCCCGTCTACGTCGGCACGGAAGAACGCGGCGTTCTGGTGACCCGGGACGGCATGGTCTTCGAGGAGCACAGCGACGGACTGGATGCCAGTCGGGTCGTCGCATTCGACGCCTTGCCCGGCGCGCCGCGCGTCTTGTTCGCAGCGCGCTCGGAGGGCCCCACAGTCGATTCGGTGTACTACTCGACCGATATCGGAACGACCTGGAAGGAGCTCGGCTTCGGGCCGCCGCTCGGACGGGTGAAGCTGATCCGGGCCCAGTTAACCCCCATCAATCGGGTGCTGGTGGTCTCGGAACGTGGCTGGTGGAACGTGACGCCGGGCGGAAGCTGGTCCCCGGTAGATCCGCCCCCCGGGCAGATCCACGACCTGGAGATCGCCCACGAAGCCGGCGGCGAGGTGATCGCTGCGACTTCCACCGGAGTTTACGTCGCGGATGCGGAGACACTCGGCGACACGAACCGCGCTTCTCTCCCGTTTGGCGAGTCCGCCCCGCGGACATGGACGCCCCTCTGGGAGGGCGGCGAGCTGACCTCGCTCTCGGTCGAACGCTCGCGATTCCTCGCCGTAGGGCCCGGCCGCGCGGTGAACGGCGACCTCGAGCCCATGGACGCCGCAGTCGGAACACGGGAGGCGGCCGCGCGCGGGCTTCCGGACAACGTCGCCTCCGTGGCGCTCGACGCCACACAGCCGGGACGGGCGTTCGCGGTGGGCGGCCACAGCGCCTACCGGACCGACGACGACGGCGACAGCTGGCTGCGCCTGGAACTGCCATGGGCCGCGGCCGACCTGCGCGCCGTCGAGATCGACCCGGCGAACCCGGATCAGGTATTGGCGTTGGACTTCGGCGGCGCCCTGTACCGCGGCCACGACGGTGGCCGCCACTGGCTCATCCTCGACTCCGACCCCGGCCTGGCCAGGGCATGGAAACTGCGCGTCAGCGCCCAGGCTCCCGGCCTCGCCCTCATCGCGACCCAAGGACAAGGACTGCGTGTCGTCGCCTTGGACCCCCTCGAAAAAGCGGTACAGTAGTACTCACAGGAGGAAGTTAATGAAGACTCGTTCGATTCTCGCGGTCCTGATGGTCGTCGCAATGGGTGCAGTATTCGCGGTGCAGGCGGTCGCACAAACCGAAATCACGGTGCAAAACCGCAGCTTCGCCTGGACCGGCAAGTCCGGTGATACCGCCAACTATCGCTGGTCCGCTACGGTGAACAATCCCAGCGGCCGCGAGCTGAACCTGCGCGTCACGATGGAAATGCTGAACAGCGCCGGCGAGGTCGTCGGGCAGGACAGCGCCGACGTCATGATCGCGCCGATGGACAACGCCTCCGTCGAAGAGACAGCTTCCATCGCCGTATCCACCGCCGAGTCGGCCAGGCAGTACCGGGTCGTCTTGATGGAAATCGAATAGCTCTCCGAGAAGAGCCGCCGCGGGGGACAGCCTGGATCATGCGTGACCGAATGTGGGTAGTGCTGATCGCATCGGCCGTGCTGGCGCTCGACCAGGTGACCAAGAGGTTGGCGGCGAATTTCATCGAGCTCGGCGATCGCATCCCCCTGATCGACGGATACCTGGCCCTGAACCACGTGCAGAATCGGGGCGCCGCGTTCGGCCTCTTCGCCGATGCCCCGTCAGGGCCCGTCCGTATCGGGCTGGTGGTCGTCTCGATCGCCGCTGTCGTGCTGATCTGGACCTACGCACGCGAGGGCTGGAACGAGCCGAAGACGGTCATCGCGTTCGGCCTGATTCTCGGCGGCGCCATCGGCAACCTGGTCGATCGCCTGTGGCTGCACTACGTCGTGGACTTCATCGACGTATCCTGGGGCCAGTATCATTGGCCATCGTTCAACGTCGCGGACTCGGCAATCACGCTCGGCGCCCTGACACTGTTCGTGTCGATGGCGAAGCACGGCACCGAAGAGCCGGCGCCGCTGGCGGCTGAGCCGGCAGGCGATCAGCTGGGTCGCCTGTCCGCGAACACCCCATCGGCCGAGGACGCCACGCCCCCCACATCGTAGCTCTCAACCAGGAGCGTCCTGGCTCAGGACACCAACGACGCCACCCGAAGGCACGAATCGATGTTTCCAACCTTGTTCGAGTTGCCCCTCCCGGTCGTCGGACCGATCACCATCCATACCTACGGCGTACTGCTGGTGGTGTCGTTCCTGGTCGCCATCTTCATTGCCCGCCGCCTGGCAATGACCGACGGCATCCAGCCGGACCTGGTCGTGGACATGGGCGTCTACATCATTCTCGCCGCCCTGGTGGGGGCGAAGGTCCTGCTCCTGGTCGTCGACTGGGAGATCTACTCGCGGCAGTTCCGCACGCTCATGTCCGAGGGCGGCGGAGCGGTCGGCGAGGCGCTGGGCTTTCTCGGCGGCTTCGGTGCCGCGATCGGCGCCCTGGCGCGCATGTCCATGAGCCTGCTGCAGGCCGGCGGGGTCTTCTACGGCGGATTCATCGCCGCCATCCTGGCGACGATCTGGTATACGCGCCGGCACGGCCTGTCGCTCTGGAAAGTTGCCGACCTCGGTGCTCCTTCGGTCGCTGTCGGCCACGCGATCGGACGACTCGGCTGCTTCGCGGCCGGTTGCTGCTACGGCATCTCCACCGACTTACCTTGGGGGGTCGAGTACACGAACACGTACTCCGGAACCCTGGTCGGCGTGCCGCTGAATATCCCGCTGCACCCGACCCAGCTTTACGAGGCCGCCACGAACTTCCTGCTGGGCGCGTTCCTGATCTGGTACCACCGCCGCAAGCAATTCGACGGTCAGGTCTTCTGGATGTACGTCCTCGCCTACGCCGTGTTGCGCTTCCTGCACGAGTTTCTCCGCGCCGATCCGCGCGGCTCGTTGTTCGGCGACGCGCTGTCCACGTCCCAGTTCATCGCTATCATCGGCGCCACCGTGGCCCTCGGCATGTTGGCCCGGCTCAAGGCCAGCCAGCCGCCGCTGGAGCCGGCCGAGACGGCGAACTAGGAGGCCGTGGTGAAGCTCACCACGGCCTGCTGACAGCCCGACGTGAGCTCGGACGATCCACCGGTTCCCGGGAGCCTCCGGGTGACCATTCCGGATGAGCTGGCCGGGCAACGCCTCGACCGCGCCCTCGCCCGCCTGCTGCCGGACCTGGGTCGATCGGCGATCCGCCGGATGATCGATGCCGGCCAGGTGGCCGTGGACGGGGTCGTCCTTTCGAAGCCGAGCGCCGTTGCCGTCGCCGGTGCGACGGCGGTCTTGCAGCCGCTTCCGACTCCCCCGAAGGACACCGCTCGTCCGCAAGACATCGATCTCGAGGTGATCCACGAGGACGACGATCTGGTGGTCGTCAACAAGCCCGCCGGCCTGGTGGTTCACGCGGGCGCCGGCTACCACGGCCGGACGCTGGTAAACGCGCTTCTCTATCGCTACGGATCCACACTGTCCCGGGCTGGCGGTGACGAGCGTCCGGGGATCGTCCACCGGCTCGACAAGGGAACATCGGGCTTGATCGCGGTCGCACGCAACGATGCGACGCACGACGCTTTGGTCCGACAGTTCGCCGATCGCACGGTCGAAAAGGAGTATGCCGCGATCGTCTACGGGAGCCCGGCCGAGGCCGGCGGCACGGTCGACGTCCCCATCGGCCGCGACCGCACGGACCGCACCAAGATCTCGCCCCGCACCGACCGGCCTCGCGAGGCGATCACCCGTTGGGAGCTGGCCGAAGACCTCGACGGTTTCGCCCTCCTGCGGGCGTGGCCGAAGACCGGCCGAACGCACCAGATCCGCGTCCATCTGGCGGTCCTCAATCACCCGTGCGTTGGTGACGAGCGCTACGCCGGATCCCGCTGGAAGAACGAGCGCGATGCCGGGCGGAAGCAGGCGGCACAGTCCTTCGATCATCCGGCGCTACACGCCCGCCGACTGCGGCTCGAACATCCTCGTAGCGGCGCGCGCCTGGAGTTCGCCGCCCCCCTTCCAGCCGACCTCGAGGCGCTGCTCTCGGCGCTCCGCAGGGCGGACGGCGCGTATCAAGAACCGTGATAGACTGCGCCTTTCATGGGTATCGCCGCCGAAACAGGGTCGCAGCCCGCGACGGCGCTGCCCCCGATATCGGTGGTTCTTGAGAATCGAGGACGGAAGGCGCCCCCGGCAAGCCCAGCTCGCGGCTGTTGCCCGCGACAGGTAAGTCCGAGGCGTCGCGGATCCCGTTCAGCGTTCTGCTAGGAAAGGGAGGCCATGGGCAAAGTCGCTACTGCCGATCTGCGCAATGTCGCGGTCGTCGGCCACGGAGACACCGGAAAAACGACTCTTGTGTCGGCGTGCCTGTACACCTCGGGCACGGTGAACCGGATGGGGTTGGTCGACCAGGGAACGGCCACCACCGACTACGACGCCGAGGAGATCGAGCGCGGCATCTCGATCCAGGCCGCCCTCGCCCACTGCTCCTCGAACGGCAAGCACATCACCTTCATCGACACTCCCGGATACGCCGTGTTTCGCCCCGACGCAAAAGCGTCGATGCGGGTGGCCGACAGCTTCGCCCTGATGATCGACGCGGTGTCCGGTCCGCAGGTCATGACGGACAAGGCCTGGCAGTACGCACGCGAATACGAAGTTCCGGGCGTCATCATCATCAATCGCCAGGACCGCGAGAACTCGTCGTACCAGCGCTCGCTGACCGCGATCCAGGCCCGCTTCGGGCGCGAGGCCGTCGCCCTGCAGATCCCCATCGGACGTGAGCACGATTTCAGGGGCGTCGTCGACCTCGTATCCATGAAGGCCTTCACCTATAAGAAGGACGGCAACGGCAAGGGGACCGCCGAGGATATTCCCGATGACCTTCTGGAACGAGCGCAGAGCCAACGCGAAGAGCTCGTCGAGATGGTGGCGGAAGGCGACGAGGAGCTCATGGAAACCTTCTTCGAAGAGGGTGACCTGACCGCCGACCAGCTCGAGGCCGGGCTCCGCACCGCGGTTCGCAAGCGGATGATCTTCCCGGTGCTGTGCACCTCCGCCTTGCACGGAATCGGAACCGATCGGGTGCTACACGCCTTCGCTCACTACCTGCCTTCCCCGGACGAACGTGCCGACCTCACCGGGACGAACCCGAAGGACGACAGCGAGGTAACCCGAAGCGTCGACTCCTCGGAGCCCTTCTCGGCTCTCGTCTTCAAGACGGTGGCCGATCCCTACGCCGGACGGATTTCTCTCCTGAAGGTCTTCTCGGGCAGCGGCGCTGCCGACGCGGTGGTTCTCAACTCCAGCACGGGAAGCACCGAGAAGCTCGCCAACCTGGCGCTGGTCCAGGGGAAGAGCTACGAGCCGACCCCGAACGTGGTGGCCGGGCAGCTATGTGCGGTGGCGAAGCTGAAGGACGTGCACACCGGCAACACACTGTGCGACAAAGCCCAGCCGGTCATCATCCCGCCGGTCGAGTTCCCCAAGGCGGCGATCTCCTTCGCGCTCGAGCCTGAAAGCCAGGCGGACGAGGAAAAGATCAGCGAGGCGCTCGCCCGTCTGTTGGAGGAAGATCCGACCATCGCGATTCGACGCGACGCCGAGACCCATGAGCTGCTGGTCTCCGGCCTGGGGCAGCTGCACGTCGAGGTCACCGTCGCCAAGCTGGAAAAGCGCTTCCACGTAAAGACGCACCTGAAGCCGCCCACCGTGCCGTACCACGAGACCATTCGCGGAACCGCGCAGGCGGAAGGGCGCCACAAGAAGCAGAGCGGCGGCCGCGGCCAGTTCGGTGTCTGCGTCATCGAGCTGAGTCCCCTCGAATCGGGCGCCGGGTTCGAGTTCGAAGACAAGATCTTCGGCGGCTCGATCCCGCAACAGTTCCGCCCCGCCGTGGAGAAGGGCGTCGTGGAAGCGGCGCAACGCGGTGTCGTGGCAGGCTTTCCGCTCGTCGACTTCAAGTGCACGCTACTCGACGGCAAGTTCCACGCCGTGGATTCGTCGGAAATCGCCTTCAAGATCGCCGGCTCCATCGCGTTCAAGGAAGCCGCGGCGCAGGCGAGGCCGGTAATGCTCGAGCCCGTCATGGATATCGAGATCACCGTACCCGACGAGAGCATGGGCGACGTCATGGGCGATCTCAACAGCCGACGCGGCCGGGTCCAAGGTATGGAGCCCATGGGGGACCAGCAGATCATCAAGGCTCAGATCCCCCTGGCGGAGATCCTCACATATGCTCCCGACCTCAACTCGCTCACCGGCGGCCGCGGATCGTACTCGATCGAGTTCTCGCACTACGACGATGTGCCGGGGCATATCTCCGAAAAGGTGATCGCGGACCTCAGGGCCAAGCAGGAAGAGGACGCTCACTAGGGCTGACTCCGGGAGGTTACCGGGCGGCGGGAGAGGGCCGGGATCCTCATTGGTCCGCCGCTTCGCGGGGTAATGGGCCCGCGGGGCGCCGGGCGGTGGTTGCGCCGCGGCGGGGTCAATCGGTTCGTGCGGCAGGGCTCGGCGGCCAGCGGCTCAACGGCCGGGGAACGGAGCCTTCTCGAGGAGGTCGGAGTCGACCTCGTTGCTCTGGGCCCGGTCGGTGACGATCATGACAGGGAGCGTGATCGAGGTCTTGGCGGGGGCGAAGCAGGCTTCGTCGTTGCAGGCCTGGTAGTCGAGGACGACTTCGAGCTCGCGGCCGCCGGGGGGGATATCCGCCGCTACGCCCAGCATCAGGGCGACGACGAACGTTCCTTCGTAGACGAGATACGGTTCCTCGTCGTAGGGAAACTTGCGGCTCTCTGCCTCGGGGTAGAAGGCCTCGACGACGTTGACGCCGTCGACGCCGGCCAACGACACCTGCACCGGGATCATCCAGTCGTGGGTGGGTGGGTTGGCGTTGACGTGCATACCGGGGAGCATCTCCACCTCGACCGCCATCCTCAGGGTACCGCCCCGGGCGATGGGCTCGTGACTGGCGATCGCGCGCGTGATCTTTGCTCTCTGGGTGTTCCGCAGGAACTGAGTGCGGTTGGCCGCGGGCGCTGCGAAAGAATCGGCTCCCGTGTCGACGGGATGCGCGGCCCCGCGGGTGGCGAAGTTGGCGAGGGCCGCTCCGGCTAACAGCGCGATCACCACGGCGATTGCCGCGACGGTGAGAGTGGGGCGCGTTGGTTGATTCATGGCTGCCAATTTATCACCCGGCGTCGGTCGGCTTGCAGCCGGTATGAAGCGCGACCGTGCCCAAGCCCATCATCCGGTACGACACGTTCGCGAACCCCGCCTCGCGCATCAGGGTGGCGAACTCTTCCGGCGAGTACCACTCCTGGATGCTCCGATACAGGTAGTCAAAGGGCTCGGACGTTCCGGTGAGCAGCCGGCCGACCCGTGGCATCAGGACGCGGGTGTAGAGCCCGTGGCCCCAACGAACCGGGGCCAGTCGCGGCCGGCTGAACTCGAGAATTCCGACACGCCCGCCGGGTGCGAGAACCCGGAATGCTTCACCGAGCACGTCGGTGAGCATGGGCTTGACGTTCCGCATGGCGAACGCCGAGGTCGCGCCCTGGAACGCACCCGTCGGGTACGGGAGTTGCTCGGCCCGGGCGACATGAAACGACGCCCGCCGTTGCGGTGTTCGTTTGTCGTAGGCGCGGCGGATCATCTCGGCGGCGAAGTCACAGCCGACGGTGTGCCGGGTCGTTCTCGCGGTCGCGAAGGCGAGGTCGCCGGTTCCCGTGGCGATGTCGAGCGCCAGGTCGTCCCGTGTCAGTTGGAGTGACCGTACGGTCGCTCGTCTCCAGCCGTAATCGAGGCCCATCGAGGCCCAATGGTTGAAGGTGTCGTAGCGCGGGGCGATGGCGTCGAACATGGCTCGGACGGCGCCGCTGAACGATCCCCCATCCTCGGCGACGTGATCGGGAGCGATCGGCACGTCCGCTTTTTGACCCGCTAGTTCACCCATGACAGAATCCGCGCTTTGCTCGACGCTCAGGGATCGGTGAGGAAGCTGGAATGTCCGATTTTATCAACGTTGCCAAGATCACCGACGTCCCCGAGGGTGAGGGTCGTGTGTTTCACGCCCGCGGCATCGAGGTTGCCGTATTTCTCCTCGAGGGACGGTTCTACGCCCTCGACAACACTTGCATTCATCGCGGCGGCCCGCTCGGCGACGGGATCTGTGCCGGCGCCACCGTGACGTGTCCTTGGCACGGCTGGCAGTTCGATATCGCCTCCGGCAAATGCCTCAACATGCGCGGCGAGGGGGTCGAGAGCTACGAAACCCGGATCGACGGCGACGACGTCGGGGTCAAGCTCTGAGGCGGCGCTTCGTCGACGCGCCAACCGGTCGTTTCGCTCAGGCCGAGAACGAATGCCCGCAGCCGCAGGTTCCGCTGGCGTTGGGGTTGCTGACCTTGAAGCCGCTGCCGGCGAAATCCTCGTAGTAGTCCACCGTGCAGCTCTGCAGGAACGGCATGCTGAACGGGTCCACCAGGACCTCGATGCTCTCGTCGCCGTGGCCCTGCGGCAGGACGTAGTCGCCGTCCTTCTGCTCGTCGAACTTGAAGCCGTACTCGAAGCCCGAGCAGCCCCCTCCCTGCACGTAGAGCCGCAACAGCTTGCCCTCGGCCTCGGCATTCGTCTCGGAGAAGCCGATGACCTTGCGTACTGCGGCGGGCGTGAAAATGATCAGCTGGGTGGGCGAAAGCGCGGGCGCAGCTTCAGGCGTCTGCGTTTCGGCGGGGGAACTCATGAAAAACTCCTTCGAGGACATGATCGGTGGCGGGCGTCCGGGCCGGCGCCCACGTCTACAAGATTACTTCATGGGCCGCGGGAGTCGCTAGCCGCGCTTCCGTGCGTTCGTCGGCACCCTCCCCTACTTCCGCAGGGAATCGAGCGGATCGGATCGGGCGGCACGACGGGCCGGAACGTAGCTCGCCAGCATCGCGACGGCGCCCGCGAGCGCCGCGGCAGACGCGTAGGTCGCCCCGTCGAGTGGACTGACACCGAAGGTCCGCGCGGCGAGCAGACGGGCCGAGCCGGCGGCAACCGCGACACCGACGGCGACGCCGACGAGGCCGATCGTCGCTCCCTGCCGCAAGACCATCGAGAGCACGTCTCGGCGAGTCGCACCCAGGGCGACACGAATGCCGATCTCGCGCAGACGCTGCTCGAAGGTGTACGAGATGACGCCGTAGATCCCCACGGTCCCGAGGGCGACGGCCACGCCGGCGGCGACCAGCAACATGGTGAGCATGAACGTGGTGTCGGCCATATCGCGCTGCACCAGACGCTCCAGCGTGCCGATGTCCACCAGCGGCAGATTCGGCCGAACCGACCACACCGCCTGGCGTAGGGAGGCAACGAGGTCGAGAGGGTTCTCCCGCTCCGTCCGGACGACGAACGCCATTTCACGGCGCAGCCACGATTCGAAGCCGAGGAAGTCCTCGACCAGAACGGGCCAGTACGCCACGGCCCGTGGCGATCCGCGCAAGCCCCCGTCGCGGACGTCGCCGACGACCCCGATGATCTCCCGCCATGGATCGTCGTCGGAGTGGCGGATCCGCTTGCCGATGGCCGACCGGGCGTCCCCCCAGAAGGCACGCGCCAGCGTCTCGGTGACAACGCCGACCGGGCGCCGCTCGCGTATGTCCTGCCAGTTGATCGAGCGCCCGGCAAGCAGCGGAATGCCGGCGGCGGAAAAATAGTCGCCGGCGATCGCCTTGTAGAAACCGCCGATCGCCCCGTCGCTCTCGCCCGAGCCGACACCTTCGGCGATGAAAGAATTCTGATTGCTGCGACCCTCCATGGTCATCCCGGAGATCGCGCCCACCTCGCTCACCCCGGGGATCGCCGCAATGCGGTCGATGATCTGTTCATACACCAGGATCGCTTCGTCTTCGTCCGGCGCCTCCGCCCGCGGCAACGCGAGCCGGAACGTTACCGCCCGGCGCGGATCGCTGAAGCCGGGGTCGACTCCGCGTAGCTGGAGAAAGCTGCGGACCATCAAGCCGGCGCCGACCAGCAGCACGACGGCGAGCGCAACCTCCGCAACGGCGAGGCCATACCGAACCCGGCTGCGCCGGCGACCGGCGCTGGCACCGTGTCCGCCCTCCTTGAGTGCCGGGACCAGCGCGGTCGAGCGCCGCTGAATGACCGGCAGGAGACCGAAGATCGCCGCGGCTCCTGTCGAAACGACCAGGGTGAAGAGAAACACCGACGCATCGATACGGATCTCCGCCGCCCTCGGAACGACCGCCGGCGCCAGCCGGATCAACGCCGGCACCGCCGCGTAGGCCAGCGCCAGCCCCACGGCGGCGCCGAACGCGCTCAGAACGGCGCTTTCGATAAAGAACTGCCGGATCAGATGTGCCCGCGACGCGCCGAGCGCCGAGCGCATGGCGATTTCGCGTTGCCTTCCCTCGGACCTCGCCAGGAGCAGGTTGGCGACGTTGACGCAGGCGATCAGGAGCACAATGCTGACCGCGCCGAGCAGCACCCACAGGACCTCACCGATGTCATCGACCACGGCGTCCTTCAAGGGAACGATGCGGATACCGAGGTCCCACTCTTCCAGCTGGGTGGCGGGGATCCATCCGTAGCGCTCGGCACTGGCCGGAAGCAGCCGCAGAAGATCCTGCTCGGCAGACTCCGCAGTGACGCCCTCAGCCAGTCGAGCGATGACGCGGTAGTCGAAGCTCACCACGGGCGACGTCGCGCTCCGATCGAGCCGCAGCCCGAGGAACGCCGAAGCGTCCTCGTCGAGAAAGCGGAAGTCCGGCCCCATCACGCCGACAATCTCGGCGGCAATGCCATCGAGCCGCAACACGTCTCCGATCACGGTCGGGTCCGCGCCAAGCCGGCGTGACCAATAGCCGTGGCTGAGCACGACGACGAACGGAGCGCCGGGAACCGTGTCCTCGACAAGAATGCGGCGACCCAGGATCGGCTGCACGTCGAGAGCGTCGAAGACACCTTCGCTCATCACGACAACCGGGATGGTCTCCGGCTCATCCAACCCGGTGACGGTCGCCTGACCGGGCCTCCACGCGCCGATGCTCTCGAAGGAACGGTTCTCGTCGTGGTAGGTCAAGTAAGTCGCGTCCGTATGGTTCACGCGCGAGAAGTCCTGCGCTGGCATACGGTGGAAGACGGCCACCAGGCGATCCGCCTCCGGGTACGCAAGCGGCGAGAGCAGCACGCCGTCGATGACCGTGAAGATCGCCGACGTCGCCGAAATCCCCAGCGCCAGGGTCACGGTCGCGACCAGGCTGAAGGCGGGTGCTCTCCCCAGCGCGCGGAGGGCGTGCCGCACGTCCCGGCCGACGCCTTCGCCCCAGGTGCGGACGGTGGGCGCCCTCGAGGGAACGCCTCCGATCCCGGGATCCGACGAGGATGGTGGGCTTCCCGCCGACCGACCGCGGAGCGCACGTCGGCCTGGCCCGTCTGCGGCCGCGCCACCGTCCCCACGTCGTCTCGGCCCGTTCGCGGCTGTGCCCCCGTGCCCACGTCGGCGTGGCCCGTTCGCGGCTGCCCGCCCGTGCCCCCGAGACGCCGATCCGCTCTCGAGGGGAGCATCTCCCCGGCGCTCGGCGAACGCCGCGCGCACCAAATCGACCGCCTGGAACAGCCACAGGCGCGCCACCGCCAGCCTACCCTCGCGGCGGCGAACGTCGGCGGCCTGCTGGCGCAGGAGCGTCACGACTTCCGCGCCGTAGCGCGAGCGGAATCCGGCCGGATAGAAACGCAGCAACGCCCTGACGACCCGGGTCACGAGCCCACCTCCGTCTCGCCCAGCGAGGCTTCATCGGCCCATGCGGCGATGCGGCGAAACACCCGCGCGTCGGCCGCCGCCCGGTCACGCCCCGGTTCGGTAATCCGGTACGTACGTCGCTGGGCGTGTCCGCCCTCACCCTCGACCTCGGCCATCAGGCCGGCGTCCACGAGCTGCTTGATGGCGCGGTAGAGCGTCCCGGCGCCGATCCGGAACGCACCCTCGGTGCGCTCTTCAATCTCCTGCAGGATGCCGTAGCCGTGCCGGTCACCCTCGCTGACGGCGATCAGGATCTGGAACATCAAGGGTGTGAGGGTGGATCCTTCGTCGGTGCTCGAGCGTCTCCCCATCTGACCTCTCCATGTTGCACATGTGTTTAATGCACATGTTACTACGGAGAGCTCGATCGACGGGTTTCACGCGGGAACGAAAAAACGAAGAAAGGGGTGGCCTAGCAGGCCATGGTGAAAGTGTGATGGGTCTGGCGAAGGGGAGTTGCGTGAGAGGACAAGGCGGGCCGACGCAGGCGATGCCGTTGCGCATCGTCGAGGAGGCCCAACGCGGTCATCGTGCGCAACCCCCCTTCGCCCAAAGGGTTACGAGGAAAAGAGGCCGTCTGCGGCGTTCCCGCTCCTCGACGATGCGCAACGGCATCGCCTGCGTCGCGGCGCCTTGCATCCAGCCTCTTTTCCTCGTAACCAGACCCATCACACTTTCACCACGGCCTGCTACGACTCGAGCCGGATCCCCAGATCGAGCTCTTCCGCGGCTTTCGCGGCGGCTGCCAGCCCGGCAACGTCCGACAACGCCGTACCGACGGTCTTGAACAGGGTGATCTCGTCGTCGCTCTCGCGCCCGCGTACGTCACCCCGAACCAGGCCCTGCAAATCACCCGCGAGGCCGTCCACACCGACCGGAATCAACCCCTCGGCCGCAGCCAGCAACAGCTCGCCGGCCTCCTCCATCGAGTTCTCGATGTCGTCGACGTAGCGAATCGCCTTCGCCACGGTGTCGCCGTCGATCTCGCGCCCGGTGGGCGAGAAATTGCCGACGGCGTTGATGTGCGTCCCGGGGCGGACGGTGTCCGGCGAGATGACCGGCTCGGCCGCCGACGTCGCGGTGATCAGAATGTCGCTGCGCGCCGCGATCTCGTCCGTGTCGTCGACGACCTGCGCCGGGAAGCCGATGCCATCGGCGAAACGAGCCGCGGCCTCGGGGCGAAAATCGTTGACCAACAGCCGTTGCACCGGCCGGGCTTCGGCGACGCCGGCGACCAGGTCGGCTGCGATGCCGCCGGTACCGATAACGCCCAGGATCTCACACTCGGGACGCGCCAGGATTCGTGTCGCCAGGCCGATCACCGCGCCCGTGCGAATGGTCGTGAGCGTCGATGCGTCGACGATCAGCTGTGGAGAGCCGGTTTCGACGTCGAGCAGAACCGCCAGGCCTTGGACGGTCGCGCGCCCTTCGGCCGGGTTGTCCGGCACGTACGAGATCACTTTGGCCGCCGCGGCTCCCCGCGCCCCCCAGGTGCCGGGCATGACCAGGAAGACGAAGTCCTCGCGGCCCGGCCGGGCGACGCTCTGTACCGTTCGAACCGGAGCTTCCGCCTCCCCCGTGGACGCCGCGAGCATGACGCCCTCGATCGCATCGATCGCGCTCGCCATGGGCAGCGCCGACCGCAGGGCTCGCGCGTCGAGGTAGCGGAGCGTCGGCATCACCGGCGCTGCAGGGCGTCGAGAGCCGTCAACCGAGCCGCCGCCATGGGGGCCAGATACGGGCCGTCGTTGCTCAAGTAACGCGCTTCGGGGTCGCTCGAGGCCTGCTCGAAGGCGGCACGCGCCCCGGCAACGTCGCCGGACTCGGCAAGCGCGACGCCGAGCCAGTAGTGGACCATTGCCTGGCCGAGGCCGGGCCCGGTTGGCGCCTGCACCCCGGAGAGCAGGTCGGCCGCGGCCTCCCATTCACCGGCATGCAGGAGAACGGCGGCCTGGTTGAGCGCCGCGACCCATGACGGTGCGGACGCGTCGAGGCGACCGACCGCAGCGGCCGCCATGCCCCACACGACCGCGTACAGCCTGTCGCCCTCCGCCGGGCCTACGACAGTCGGGGTAGAGCCCATGCGGACTTCCACCGTGCGATCTCCGGCCGGCCCGGTCAGACCGAGCGCCACGTTCGACCCGGGAGAAAACGTCGCCAGCCACTGGCGAGCGTTGTCGGCCGTGGCAACCGTGTTTCCCGCAACGCTCACCAGCTCCTCCCCCGCCGTGATACCGGCCGCGTCGGCAGCGGAGCCGGGCGCCACCACGGCGACGACGGGCGTAACCGAGGCGTCGCTGTCGATCAACTGGAGACCGCTCCACGCGCGGGTGAAGCTCATGGCATCGGACATGCGCCGGGCGGTCTCGTCGAGCCCGGCGGTGTCGGTCAACGACACCTGAATCCGCTCGGCAACGGCCGGACCCGGCGCCGCAGGCCACACCCACAGATCGGCCCCCGCGGCCAGCTCGTCGTCGTCCAGCACCGCAAGAACGAAAACCGAGCCCGGCAACTCCCGGGTGGTGGTCGCCTGTAAACGCGCCCAGTCGACCGGCTCTCCGGCTCCTCCCCCGGATCCCGCCCCGGCAGCCGCCGCGCGCAGCCGTGTGTCGCTGGCTCCGGTGCGCTCGAGAACGGATGACGCCTCGTCGGCGCGGTCGAGGAAGGCCCAGTAACCGAGCCCCGCGAACGAGCTTTGCAGCGAGGAGGCAAGCGACTCGGCGCCCAGCCTGTCGCCGCCGACAACACCGAGGAACGTCAGCCCGGGGCGCAGCGACACACCGAGAGCGACGCTGCGACGATCGGCGACCGTAACGGTCTCCTCGAAGACGCCGGCATCGCCCTGACTCACCGTGATTCGGTACTCGCCCGGCGGCAGCGACAGTCGGTACGCCGTCGAGACGAGCTCGGCCGAGGGATCGGTACGCGACGGAGGCTCGGGCTGCGTGCGGCGGCCATCGACCCAGACATCGGCATCGGGAGGCAGGTCGCGCAACAAGACGGTACCGACGTTGCGGTCGAGGACAACGGCGCCGACCTCGTAGTCGGCCAGCTCCGGTATCTCGAGCGGCGCGCTGAACGGCCGATACCCGTCCATCAGGATCTCCACCTCGTGCTGGCCGGGCATCAGGCCCTCGATCTCCATCTGGGCCGAAAACTCCTGCCGGGTGTATCGAGCGAGATCCCCGGTCGGGGTCCAGTCTGCCGACGCAAAGCCGGAAGTTTGGCCGACGACGCTGCCATCGACAACGACCGTCGCCCCGGCCGGCCGGGTCATCAGCTTGACCACGGCCGAGACGCGGTCGAGCAGAAAGCTGACCTCGGTGCTGCGGTCCGCCCGAACCTCGACCTCCTCCGCGTGCCGGGTGAACCCGGGGAGGAAGGCCTCGACGTAGTGGGTGCCCGCGAGCACCCGATAGGTGGTGGTGTCCGGCGGCAAGTCCTCGCCATCGACCCGGATACGGGCGTTGAACGGAGCCGGCGCGAACGTGAGCGTTCCCAGCAACCGAGCCTGGGCGCCGGAGAAGCGGTCGAGGGCCGTTTCGGAGACGCCGAAACCGTCGATCGCGACTCGTGGGTAAAGGGTCAACAGCAACTCCAGGTCGGCGTCCGCGGCATCGCGTTCGCCGTTGAACAGGCGGGCGTCGGCACGATAAGCAAGGCTGCGGACCAGCAAGGCGCGCGCCTCGGGATCGAGGCCGCCGATTTCCGCCTCCGGCTGGAGCGCGGCGATAACCCGCGTCAGCGGGTCGATGGAAAGCTCGGGCTCGGCCGTGCGGAAGATCGTCTCCGCCCGGGCGAACAGGGCACGCAGATTGTCGGTGACCTGGGACACCGCCGGTAGCGCCGGGGCCCAGCACAACAGCACCACGAAGGCGGAACCCAGCAGGCTCATACCGTGCCTTCGGCCGAAGAGAGCGCCGCCCGTTCGCGTCATTCGATCACCACCACGACCGACAACCCCCTGTCGGCAACCAGAATCCGCCCGCCGGCGTCCACCGCGAGGTCTCTCGGGTCGTCCAGCTCGACGCCTCCCGGGAGCACCGGCCCCAGGCTCCAACGAATACCGCCATCCGGATCGAAGACGTCGATACGCTTCAAGTCTCGGTCGAGAACGTAGACGTGACCGACATCGTCGGTCGCGACGGCCGCCGGGCGACGCCAGCCGTCGACGGCGAATCCACCGGTCAGACTGCCCGCCGCGTCGAGCACCAGGACCTCGCGGCCCCGCTCCTCGACAACGAATATCCGGCCGCGTGGCCCGACGGCCACGTCGACGGGGCGACCGTCCGGCCCCAGATCCAGGGTGCGCTCGAAATCACCCGCCGCACTGAACTTCATTACGCTGCGGGTTCGATTGTCCATCAACAGCCAGCCCCCGGCGGGCGTACCCGCGCCGGCGCGGATGTCCTCGACGACCCGCTGCCGGCTGCCGTCCGGGAAAGCGAATGGAATCGACTCGACGCGTAGCGGCGCGTTCACGGTTGAGCGGGCGGCCACGAACGCATCACCCCGACTGCTCCACCACGGCTTGTGCGCATCCCGAACGGCAAACGTCGCCGCATTGCCTCGCGAATCGACGAACACCGCCTGGTCGAGGTCCTCGTCGGTGATCAGCACGCCGTCGATGTTCGCGGCGACCCCAATCGGTCGCGCCAGCGTTGTCCCGGCCGGAAAGCGTCCGGAGCGCTGCCACGGCTGTTCTCCCGCCGCGGCGCGCAGCCACAAGCGGTGCAGCAACGTGAGCCGCGAGGCCGCCCGGCGAGCGGCAACCACGTCGGCCCCCGGGAGATCGGCACGGTCGGCATCAACGATTGCCTGCAACAGGGTCGCGGCCGCTGCCCACTGCCGCTTCCATACCAATGTCGTCGCCAGGCCGAGCTCGGCGCGCGCCCTCCACAAAGAGGGCTCTTCACCATCGATGACGGCGACGAACCGTGCGGCCGCCGCATCCCCGCGGCCCAACGCAAGCGCGATCTCGCCCGCTCGCGCGGACGCCGCGGCGCGCCACGGCGATCTCGGATAGAGCGCCCGCGGGAAGTCGCCCGCCAGCGCGTCGAGCATCGCCAAGGCTCCATCCAGGTCACCGGCGGCATACGCCGCCTCGGCCTGATCGAAGCGCTGCTGCTCGTCCTGATGTGCGGTCGCCTCGGGAACGGATCGCGCGACGGACGATCCGAACAGGCAAACCACCAGGGTGGCGACAAGGATGTCAGCTTTGCGTAGACGCACGGTTCAGGGTTGCTGCCGGCGGCCGATGACTTCCTGGCCGTCACGATCGATGGTCTGCGTGACGACGCCGCGGCCGTCGCGCCAGATGAATTCGAAACGATGATCCCCTGCCACGATGCGTCCATCAAACGGCGTTTGCACCGCCGGCAAGGTTCCGACGCGTACCCTCGCGCCGGCCGGTTCGGACACAATGCGTACCCGCACCAGCCGGGATGGTACACGGTCGCTCAACGTAATCGCTTGCCCTGAACGCACCGCGACCGTTTCTTCGTGCTGCAGCAACACCCGCGGGGACAGCACAATGACGCGCCAGCTGCCGACGGGCAGCCGGATATCGTGCGATCGGTTCTGCGTGAAGACGAATCCGGCCAGCAGCCTCTGGCGCTCTTCGGGGGTGGCGGTTTGCAACCGCTCACGGATCGCCGCGTTCAGGTTCTGCGGTCGGCTCGTCGGTGCGATGCGCACGGTGACGGGGAAAGGGCTGTCGATTACCACGTTGCCGGACGGGAGCTGGCCGGTTTCCATCAGCTCCTGGAGCACCGCCGGCATCCCCGGTATCGGCTCCGCACGCTCGGCGCCGCGACGGCCGCGGGCTCCACGCTCAGCCGCATCGTCGGCGGAGGCGTTCGACGCGTCTTCGGACTCGCTGGTGGAGTCGGGAATCGCTCCCGCGGGACCGGACGAAGCCGGGTTGGCAAGGGCGGGATCGGCCGGAGGGGGTTCCGGCGAAGCCGAGCCGTCCGTTGTCTGCCCCGCGGCGGCGGGGTTGGTCGTCGCGTCGTCTGCTCCCGGTGTCACGCCGAGCGACATGAACCAAACAACCATCGCCAGCAAGGCCATGCTCGGGAAAACGATGCCGACGACAAGCAACCAGCGGGGCGTCACCGGTGCGGCGATCGAAGTGGTGGCAGTACCGATCGGCGCGCCGGCGGGATTGACCGGCGGAATGGCGGGAGGAGCCAGCGGGCTGGCAGGATCGACCGTGTCGCCGGCGGGAGTCGCCGGTGCCCCGGCAGAGGCGCCAGGCTCGTCGCCGCCTTCGGCCACGGTATCGACCACCGCCGGACCCAGCGCCCGCCGCAGGCCGTCAGCCATTTCCGTGCACGTGGAGAACCTCTGGGCGACGTCCTTGTGCAGCGCCCGCAACAGGACGTGGTCCACGGCGTCCGGGAGCGATCGATTGATCCTCCCTGCCGGAAGAGGATCCTCGTGGGCGATGCGGTACATGATCGTGGACGGGTTGTCACCGGTGAACGGCCGCTCGCCGGTGAGCGCCTGGTACAGCAGTATGGCGAGCGAGAACTGATCCGTCTTGCCGGTGACCGTCTGGCCGCCGACCTGCTCCGGCGACATGTAGGCGGGCGTCCCGACCAGGGCTCCGGTGCGGGTCAGCGTCGTGGCGTCGAGCTTTGCGAGGCCGAAGTCGGTAATCTTCGCCGACCCATCGGCCTCGATGAGAACATTAGCCGGCTTGATGTCCCGATGGACGACCCCCTGCGAGTGGGCGTAGTCCAGCGCTCGCCCGAGGTCGCGGGCGAGGTCGGCGACCTCGACGAAGGGGAGCACCCGTCGTTCGGCAAGGACGACGTCGAGGGAGCGTCCTTGAACGTACTCCATGGCAATGTAATAAAGGTCGCCTTCCTGGCCGACGTCGAACACCGTTACGATATTGGCGTGCGAAAGAGCGCCGGCAGAGCGGAACTCTTGCTCGAAACGGGCTCGCATCCGCTCCAGGTCCACCTCCGAGGTGCCCGGCAGCGTTTGGATCACCTTGATCGCGACGGCGCGCTCGATCACCGGATCGACGGCGCGGTACACCAGCCCCATCGCCCCCTGACCGAGAACGTCCAGGACCTCATAGCGGCCGAATTTTTCCGGCAGGCTCATGGTTCCTGAAGTGGGATGAGGTTAGCTGCTCGCGGAGCTCGCCCGGCAACGCACGACCACCGCCGTGATGTTGTCGCTACCATCGCGATCGCGCGCCAGCTCGACGAGGTCTTTGCTCGCGGCGGCGGCGTCCTCCGCCGCCATGACGGTCTCCGCCACCATTTCGGCGTCCATCGCACCGGTGAGCCCGTCCGAGCCCAGGATGAAAACGTCGCCGTCTTCGACGGCGCCGACGAGAACGTCGACCTCGGGATCGGGCTCGCACCCCATGCATCGGCTCAGCACGTGACGCATCGGGTGGTGCAGGGCTTCTTCTTCGGTCATGCCGCCTTCACGAACTTGTGCAGCGACGATCGAATGGTCGTCGGTGAGCTGCTCGATAGCACCGGCGCGGACACGCAGGGCGCGCGAGTCACCGACGTGGCCGATCAGATAGCCGCCGTTCTTGACAATCAGAGCGGTGAGGGTCGTGCCCATCCCCATTCGATCAGGGCGGTTGTTCGCGTCCTCGATGATATTTCGATTGGCGGCCATGAACGCGGCGCGAACCGTATCCTCGGATGCGCCGTCTCCCGGCTCCCCGATCTCGGAAAAGAAGTCATGCAGCGTCTGCACCGCGATGCGACTCGCCCGGTCGCCGGCCCGATGTCCGCCCATACCGTCGGCCACCGCGTACAAGAAGATGTCGGGACTGACCTTGGCCGCGTCTTCGTTGCGCTTACGCACCCGCCCGACATCGGTGTAGCAGCCGTAGTCGATATCCCAGGCGATGTCGGAGTCGACGGTCATGAAAGATCTCTAGAGCTTTGTTCCAAAAGTGTCCCGCGGGCGTCGCGGCCTGAGAGTTTACGACACTCAACTCCCAAGCGCCGCCCGATCTTGGAGCCTCGTCGCGACGCTGTCAACAACGCGGGCGACCCGGACACCCGGCGCCCGCAGAGAAACGCCCTGAATGCTATGCTACCGAGCCGGGTGGCGTGTACGAAGGACAAAGCCCGCCGCCACCCTCGTTCCACCCCGCAGACTCGGTGAGATTGAAATGATGGCTGACGAGACACCGACCGACGCCACCGACGTAGCCGAAGAGGCGACCGCCCCCGCCGACGCGACGAAGGCGGACAAGCCGGCCGCAGAGGCGCCGACAGCGGGTACGCCGGCCGCGGCGGCACCGACCGAGGAAGCGGCCAAGGAGGAAGCACCCGCCGCTCCCGCGAAGGCCGCCGAGCCCGAAGAGGAACCGGAGCCGGAGCCGGAGCCCGACCCGGAAACCTGCAAGGCAATCGCCATCGGCCTGCCGGCGTTCTGGGACGGCGTTCACGCAGCCGAATGGGACGGGTCCGAGTACCAGTACTACCTGGAGCCTGCCGGGATCCTGAACGGCCCGCTCCGGTGTTCACGCGCCCCCGAGAACGATCCCCAGTCCGCCGGCTTGCTGATGACCCGTGCCGGCTGGAAGGCCAAGAAGCTCTTCCTCGACGACGACGTCAATCCGGACACCTACGAGCTCTCCTTCCCGAAGGAGTTCGGCTACGTGAAGCCGCTGGCGCACTACAAGGAAGCGACGCGCGAGCACGCGCAGTTTCCCTGGTCGAAGAAGTACTAGGAGCCGGTCCCCGCGAGCCGGGTTGCCTTGCCGCGCATCCCCGTCCGCGCACCGCCCCCCCGCCGCGCACCGCTACGGGATCAGTTTGCCGTCCCAGAGACGTTGCACGAACTCTGCCGCCGGAACGACGTCGATGCCGTCTTCGGTCCGCCGAGGGCGCGGCTCCCGGCAGACCACGATGCGGCCCGACACCGGAGTGTGATCCTCCGCCAGAGCTCTCAAGCCCTTGAGGTGATCGGTGGTAATCCGCGAGCTCGACTTCGCCTCGATCGCGAGCTCCATGTCTCCGATGACGAAGTCCACCTCGATCCCGCTGGCGAGCCGCCAGTACGACAGGGGAAGGTCGATCTCCCGATACCCCAGGTATGCCGTCAGCTCGTGGAAGACCCAATTCTCGAAAGCCTTGCCGTACAACTCGGAACCGGGAGTCACCGCTCCCCGCCTGGCCAGCTTGTTGACCACGCCCACGTCGACGAAATAGAACTTCGGCGCGCCGATCACCCGACGCTTGGGGCGCTTTCGGTAGGCCGGCAACCAGCGGGCGAGCAAGGTGTCCTCCAGGATGCCGAAGTGGTTTTTTGTCGTGGGGCTGGAAACACCGCAATCGCGCGCGATGCTGGAAAAGTTGACGATTTCTCCGTCGCACAGCGACGCGATGTCGAGAAAATCAGAAAACACCGGGAGATTGCGGACCAGGCCCTCGGCGGCAATCTCCTCTCGCAGGTAGTCGGCGACGTACGCGTCGAGCATCCGCTCGGGGCGGCTTGCCGCATAGACCCTCGGCAGGTACCCGTTGTTGAGCATTCGGTCCAGGTCGAACGCGTCCCCCAACTCCGTTGCCGTCAGACCATGTAGCTGGTAGCGAAAGGCCCTGCCGCCGAGGAGGTTCGCGGCGCCTCGCTTCACCTTGCGAGCACTCGATCCGCAGAGCGCGAACTTCAGCCCGCGGTTCTCGATGAGCCAGTGGACCTCGTCCAGCAGCGCCGGCACCTTCTGCACCTCGTCGATGACGATCTGTCGGCTCTTGTCGAAGCCCTCGACCGCTACTTCCTGGCGCAGCAGCTCCGGGCGGGAAACGTAGCGTCGGAACTCCTCGGCCTTGAGAAGGTCGATCCAGTGTCCGTCGGGATACGACGCCCTCAGGAGCGTTGTCTTCCCCGTTTGGCGCGGGCCCCAGAGGAAGAAGGTCTCCGCACCGGGCTGCGGGAGTTCCAGGGATCTTTTGAACATGCACTTCAAATTATTATGATAACTTGAAGTATCGCAACACCGAGCGCAACTCCCGAACTCGCTCGACCAGGGCGTCGAAGTCAGGGTCCCCTCGCAGGATGTCGTACTTTGGGTCCCACTCGATCAGCAGCGGCAGCGGGCTTCCGCCGTGGTCGATCGCACGCTCGAGCCATTCGATCGCCAGGGCACGATCCCCCACACCGAGATGGGCCCAGGCGAACGCCAACGGTTCGACGTAGCCCTTCTTTTCGAGTTCCGCGAGGACCCGCCGGGCATCCTCGCCCCTACCGTCCGCGCCGTAGGCAAGAGCGAGGTCTCCGAGCAGCCGTGGATGCGGGCTCAAGTCGTAGGCTCGCTGCAAAGCCTCAATCGCTGCAGGGGCGTCGTCGCGGGCGAGGTAGATTCGGCCCAGCTGAACGTGCGCGTTGCCGAAGTTCGGGTCCATGAGCCGGGCACGCCGCGCGTGTTCGAGCGCGGTGTCAAAGTCACGTCGAAAGTACGGGGGCGTCGCCGACTGAGCGTGCGACACCAGCGAGCTCGGATCGAGCACCCGGGCCCGCCCGAGCTGGCGGGTTGCCTCGTCGAACTCCCCGAGGGCCATCTGAAACCAGGCGTACTGATGGCGACCGCCGAAGTAGTTCGGCGCCCACTCGAGGCCCCGCGCGAAGGACGCAGAGGCGACGTCGAACTGCTGGTCGAAGACGAACTGGATCCACGCCAACGTGATGTGGGCCCTGCCCTCCGCCGGGTCACGGTCGAGCGCCTCCAGGGCAGCTCGGCGCGCATCGCGATAGGCGACCTCGGGGGGGTTCAACCCGTAGGTCGCGAGCTGGACGTGCGAGATCCCGAGGCCCACCCACGCGTCCACGTACTCAGGCTCGATTCGCAGAGCTTGCTCGAAGCGCTCGGCTGCCCACGCGAGGTCACTTCCCAGTCGGTTCATCGCCATCGAGGTACCCAAGGCCCAAGCGTCGATCGCCTCGATCGGTATTTCCGGAGAGTACGCGAGGCGCATCTCCTCTTCCGCCGTCAGAGCGACCTCGAGCTCGTTGACGACGGCCAGCGCCAGGCTGCCCTGTACCGAGAGGATGTCGTCTCTCGCCCCACGCCTCGTCCAGGCTTCCAGTTGTTCACCGCTGGAGCCGTCGACGAGGCGGAGGACGATTCGAACCTGCTCGCCCTCAACCAGCACGGAGCCGTCGATCAGAGCATCCGCGCCCAGATCCTTCGCAATCTCCCACGGTCGGTCACGTTCCCGATCGAGTCGGCCAAGGGCGCTCGGAGCGATCACGGTGAGCGAGCCGATTCGCTCCAGCCGGGCGCTGAGCAATTCTGTCATCGCGTCGGTGAAGTACGCGGTTTCGTTATCTCCGGAGAGGTGCTCGAGAGGCATCACGGCGATCGAGCGAACCGAAGGCCGGCCCGGCGAATCCGGCCAGGCAATCCAGGCAGCGGCGGCTACGGCAATCGTCGCAACCACGGCAGCAAACACGAATCGCCAGGTGCCCGCGCCACCGTCCGGAGAGTTCTTCGTTGACACCGGCGCTGAGGCAGGGACCGTGCGCCTTTGAGGGTCGGTCCTGTGCGGGAAGTCTGCGGCGGAACGTGCCGTCACCTCTCCCACGAACCGGTACCCCTCGCCCGAAACCGTCTGAATGAATTGCGGATTCTGTGCCGAGTCTCCCAGCGCATGCCGGATAACGCTGATCGCCTGGGTGAGCGATTCCTCGCGCACGTGTACGCCCTCCCAGACGACCTCGAGGAACTCGTCCTTGCTGATCAGCTCCCCCGGGCGGCCCAGGAGCTGGCAGAGCACGGCCGCGGCCTTGGGCGTGAGGTGCACTTCCACGCCGTCGCGCGTCAGCCGGCAGGCCGCCAAATCGACAGCGAACGGCCCGAAATGGAGAGCGCTGCCGGCACGATCGCCGCCTGCGGCCGGCGTCGTCCCGACCGAGGGCGTCGCGTCCCTGTCACCGTTGGATCCTGTCGTCACCGCGCCTCGCCCTTCCCGTTCGGAATCCTGTGGTTGAGCCAGGCGAAAAAGTTCGTCATCCCCTCGAGGCGGGTAATGGATCTGTGCAAGTCGGGGTTCTCGATCACCAGGAAACGCCCGTCCCGCGACATGTCCCACGAGTACCCGCCCACGTTGATGTAGGGACCGTGGAAGAGCGTGCGCTCGGGGCCGAGAACGATCTCGGACTCGGCCGAGAACGAACGCGCCCGCCATTCAGTACCGAACCGATAGATGATCTCGGTTCCATCGGCGCTCCAGCGAGGCTCCTCCCCACCGCCGTACGATACGCGCCGCGGATTCGAGCCGACCGGCAGGTCAACGACGTGGATCTCCCAATGCTCGGTCTCGTCGGACATGTACGCGAGCCACTTGCCGTCGGGCGATACCGCCGGGAAGGCCTCCAGGTAAGGGGTCGCCACCATTGCCCGGGCATCGAGTATCTCGAGGGTACGCCCGTCTTCGCCCCACGGGGCGAACATGATGTCCTGCGTCCCGGCCTGGTAGGCAAGCCCGCGATCCGTCGCCATCGCGTTCGGCACCGCTTCGCCGATGATCTCCATCGGTTTGCGATCCGCAGCGTCGAGACCGACCCGGTACAAGCCCCCTCCGTCCGGCCGTCGTGAGGTGAACAGAACCGCGTCCCCCGCGGGCATCCAGCCGACAACACGGTCGGAAGGTCCGTAGGTCAATCGCTCGGGCATCTTGTCCTCGAAGTCATACAGCCAGACGCTCGCGTCGGTGCCGTCGATCCGGGTATAGGCGAGCTTGGACTCGTCGGGCGACAGCGCGAAGGCGCTGAACGTCGCGACGTCGAGGCCCGGCAACGGATGGGGCTCGCCGTTCTCGCCGACCCAGACGAAGCGACCGGCATTCAAGTCTGATCCGGGGGCGTACACCAGCGTGCCCGTCCGAGACCAGGTCACGTAGGCTTGGCCGGCCCAGCTCTTGAGCTGCACGTCGTCGATCAACGCCACAGGATCGCCGGTCAGGCGCATGGCTTCGGTATCGAGGGGCGCACCCACCCAGCGACCGTTACGTACCCACGTCAAATGCCCGGTGGGGACGAAGCGAGCCCCCGAGCCGGTCGTGAGAACCCGCGGCTGCACAGCGGCCTCCTTGCTGGCTACGGTAACCACAGGAGGAAAGTAGCGGTTGGTGAAGAGGAACCAATCGGTCGCGGGAATCACCGTCGGCCAAACGTGCCCCGACGAGCCGACGTCGAGCTTCGTCAGCGGCTGCGGTGGCACTCCGCCGCCCGCCGGGACCCTGGTGACGTGTCCGAGCTCGTCTGCGGTGAAATAGATGTAGCCGTCGTCGCCCCAAGCAGCCCCATGCCCCCAAACAGCATCGGCGATTTCGAGTGCAGACCCGCCGGTCAGGGAGACGGTCTTCAACTTGCTCTCGGCGAAGAACACGACCCTGTCTCCTTCGGGAGAGAAAGCAGGACCGTGGCCACTCGCGGTCCCCTCGACAGGTCGGGTCTCGCCGGTGCCCATGTCACGTAGGTAAAGCTGCGATCCGCTGCCGACCCTGGCCACGTATACAAGCGAACGTCCGTCGGGAGAAAGCACCAGGGAGGGCCGCCCGGCACCGAGAAAGAACGATCCGGGCGGCGCGAGCGGTGCTTCGGGTGGCAGCTCGAGACTGAATCGCATCGGGGCGGCAATATCGACTTCATCATCTTCGGGCGGCCCTCTGAACCAATCGAACACGAAGACAGCGACCACCGCGAACGCGATCACCGCGAGCCCGGCCGCAATCGCCCCGGGCAGTCGCGGCCTGGTATCCGGGGGCGGTTCCTCCGCCCTGTCGGGGGCTCCCGCGATCGGGCTGCTGCCGTCGTCCGATCCCGATACCGCAACCGGGGCGGCACCCGGCGCGGCCTTAGCGGCTGCCGGATCGGACGGAACGCCCTTGCCGTTCCGACTCACCTGGCCGATGAACCGATAGCCCTCACCGGGCACCGTCTGGATGAACTCGGCGCTTTGTGACGAATCGCCGATCGCGTGCCGGATGACACTGATCGCCTGGGTGAGCGATTCCTCGCGCACGTGCACGCCCTCCCAGACGACCTCGAGGAACTCGTCCTTGGCGATGACCTCGCCCGGACGCTGGAGAAGCTGGCAAAGGACGGCGGCGGCCTTGGGGGTCAGGTGGACCTCTACGCCGTCACGGGCGAGGCGGTTGACCTCCGGATCGAATGTGAACGGCCCGAAGCCGAGGACTTCCACCGGCGATGAAGCCTGCTCTCCCCCAGCCTCGTCCTCGACCCTCATTTCCTTGCCCTCGCCACCGAACTGCGCAGAGTTTCTTCAAAAATACGTAGTTGCCCTTAGGGCGGTCAAGGCATCGCGTGTACACCGTCACCGCTGGTTCGGCACCGCGACACGCACGCGCGGGAGGCGGCACGCACCCGCGAGAGGAAATCATGGACCACTTCTTGGCCTCGACAGTCGGCGGCTCGGAAACAGCGAACGTACCCGTGCTACGTCGAGGAGCTCGTCCTTCGCGAACCGTTCCCCGGGTCGGGCAGAGGCCCCCCAAAAAAAACGGAGGGGCCCTCGCTTCCTCTTAGTAGCGAGGGCCCCACAGCGTGCTGAGGGAGGGTTGGACAACCCCAGCGTCGCTCCGTGCTTTTCAGCACGACGCTTTCCACCTGCCACGTTAGGCGGGACCCCGAAAAGAGTCCTGATAGATGTCGGGCGAATTTCTCAAAGATTGTCTTTGAGATTCTCGTCAGTTCGAGTTTTTGAATCGAGATTTCAAAAAAACGTAGAAACTACAGTCGAACTTCCGGATCTGATAATCAGGAAACGCCGAATTCGGGCTCTCCCGGACAAATCCGGTCCCCAGGCCCGCGCTGGCATTCCACTTGCACTTTCCAGAGGCGGAACCGTCGCCGTTCCGGCCCGGCAGCCCGCCATCGCGGGTCCGCTTTCCCTCGGCCAGGCCCCTCTTAGTTCGACGACAACTAAGGAGGGCACAATGCCACTCTCCCCACGATGGCGTGGTCTATTCATCGCAGGCCTCGCCTTTACCTTGCTGGTGTACGCCTCCCCGGCGTTCGCCCAGCGCGACGTCGGTCAGATGCGCGTCGTCGTCACCGACCCGGACAGCGCTCCGCTACCTGGCGTCCAGGTTGTGGTCGCGGGTCCTGTCGGCAGCCAGACGCAATACACCGGCATCGATGGCACGGCTCGCTTTCCGGGCTTGTATCCGGGCGCGGGCTATACGGCCACGTTCACGCTCGGTGGATTCACCACGGTGATCCGCGAGGGTCTCGAGATCACCGCGCAGCGAACCACCCAGTTCACCATCACGATGGAGCTATCGGCGGTCGAGGAGACCGTCACGGTGACGGGCGAAAGCCCGCTGGTGGACGTCAAGAGCACCAACGTGGCAGGCCTGATCACCTCGGAGCTGCTCGAAAAGACGCCGACTTCGTCGGGCCTTTGGGCCGGCGTTCTGGACCACGTGCCCGGGATCGTGTCGAGCTTCGACGTCGGCGGTGCCGACGCCGGCCAGCAGACCGGCGCCACCGCATGGGGTTCCGAGGGTCGCAACAATTCCTACAACATCAACGGTGGCGATACCTCGGACATGACGGCCGTGGGTGCGTCCTCGTCGTATTTCTCGACCGGCTCATTCGAGGAGGTCTCGGTTTCGCTGGCATCGCAGGACATCGAGACCAAGACGCCGGGCGTCAACATCAACATGGTGGTCAAGTCCGGCAGCAACGACTGGCACGCCGGTGTGAAGTACTTCTACGAGGGCGAGAGCCTGGTTTCGAGCAACGTCGACGACGCTCTGCGTGCAGAGGGCATCGAAGAGGGCACGCCGAACGAGCTGCTCTCGGACCTCGATCTCCAGGGTGGCGGCCCGATCTGGCGCGATCGCGCCTGGTTCTTCGTCGACTACTGGAACTTCGAGATCCGCAAGGCCGTGCTCGGTCTGGATGAGCGCGACACCACCCAGCTGAAGGACTGGACGATCAACTTGAACGGCCAGATCGACGACAACAACAAGGTCTCCGGCCGGATCATCGACACGTACAAGTACCGCAACAACCGCGGCGCGAGCCGCTCGGCTCCGTATCTGGGCCGGGTTCAGGACTCCATCGCCGACACCCAGCAGCTGCAGTGGCAGTCGGTGGTCAACCAGAACGTGTTCTCCGACGTGCGCTACTCGCGGAACGTCATCGGCTTCCCGCTGATTCGCCGCTGGTCACCAGGTCCGGTAGAGGTGCCCGAAGCGGTTCCCTCGGACGTCCCGGCCACCTGGGACGACGGCGAGGGCGCCTACGTAGAACGCCCGTCGCTGCCGACGGGTGAGTTCCTGGAAGACCGCCGCAACTCCAACCTGAGCGCCACGGCCTCCTGGTACATCACCGGCGAGAACACGTCGCACGACGTGAAGTTCGGCGGTTCGTACCAGTGGGTCGGCCGTATCGTGCCGAGGAACACACCGAAGGGACACCTTCCGTTTGTCGACTCGCGCGAAGATGCGGCGGGCAACCCGAATTGGGCGGTCGGCGTACCGGTTGAAGTGTGGCTGTACAACAACCCCATCGCCAGCGAGGACGGCGGCAGCCAGGACTGCTTCGTGCTGTCGAGCTGCTGGACGGACGGCGGCGACAACGCCTTCACCATGAAGGGACGTTCGCTGGGGCTGTACGCACAGGACACCCTGACGGTCAACAACCGTCTGACGATCTCGGCGGGCGTGCGGTTGGACCGGGCGTACAACTGGAACCCGGCGCAGACCCGTTTGGACTCGCCCTGGTGCGGCATGGGGCTGAACAGCCCTGACCAGTTCTGTGGGGTTAGCTTCCCGGAGCAGGAACGCGCCTTCCTGTGGAACAACGTCACCCCACGCATCGGCGTCATCTACGACGTGACCGGCGACGGAACATGGGCGGTGAAGGCCAACTACGCCCGCTACGCCGAGAACCTCGGCACCAGCTACGGTGGCGCCACGAACGTCAACGGAACGGGTCGCGAAGAGTGGTCGTGGGTCGACGACAACGGCGACGGTCTCTTTCAGATCGGTGAGAACAAGACGTTTCTCGACGACAGCTTCCCGACAGAAGGAACGGAAGTCGATTCCGATCTGAGCTCACCGCTCGTCGATGAGTTCACCTTCGGTGTCGAGCACGAGATGTTCGACAACATCCTGTTTTCCGCCACCGGCATCTACCGGACGCGGAAGGACGACGTCGGCACGGTGACCCGCGGCCGCCCGTTCGGCCTGATGTTCGACAACCCACGCTGCCAGGCCGAGTGCACGCCGACGCTGCCGTGGGGTCAGGATCCGTACGTCCCGCTTCAGACGGTTGATCCGGGCGACGACGGCGTTATCGGCACATCGGACGACGGCGGCCCGGTAACGATCTGGGCGCGCGACCCGGATCGCGGCTCGGCGAACAACATCACGACCAACCCCAATACCTGGGGCTTCGCGGACAACACCTGGTACAAGGGCGTGTCTTTCGTGATGTCGAAGCGCTGGTCGGACAACTGGCAGATGCTGGCATCTTGGGACATCGGCAAGAGCGAGTCCCAGGGTGGCGGCACAACGCCGAACGGTCTGGACAACAGCCGTCGCCAGCTGTCCGGTAACGACCGGCTTCACATCATCAAGGTGACGGCGAACTACCTGTTCGCCGAGCCCGTCGGTGTGAACCTCGGGTTGTTCGTGCGAGCCCAAAGTGGCGAGCCCATGTTCGGCCAGTACACCTACCCCTCGAGCCTGCTGCGCGAACTGGGGCCGTGGCAGACCGGCCAGGGCAGCCAGACGCGGACCATCATGGGCCGCGGCGAGGCCGCCGATCACCAGTGCCCGGGCTGTATCCGTCCCGACCGCGAGGACTTCACGACCATCGTGGACGTTCGCGCCGAAAAGCAGGTGACGATCGGGCGTTATGGGGTGCTGCACTTCTACTTCGACGTGTTCAACCTCTTCAACGCCAACACGGTGCTCGAGCTGAACGAAACGTTCGGCCGGAATTGGCTCAGGATCGATGACGTGCTGCCGCCGCGCGTCATCCGTCTCGGTGCCGCCTGGGACTTCTAGTCCCAGCCACAGTCAAAGCCTCATCGAGGGGAGGTGCTTCGGCACCTCCCCTCTTTTCTTGCAGGCTCCCCGAGCCTCGAACGCCCCGTCTGTTGCGGTACTGAAACCGCCGAAACCGGGCGAAAAGCGGCAGCATGAGCATCTTTGAGCATCATAGAGGGCATCTATCAGGATTCATCTGCGCTCCGTCCATAGGCTCGCTTTCGTATTCAAGCGGGTCGTCGGACGGCGTCGACAGCGCCGATTCGCCGACCCCGGCCGGGGGAGGTCGACATGGCACGTGAGCGCACGGCGGTTCTTATTCTCGGGTTACTTCTTGCCGCGATCGTCATGCCGCCCTCTGTCACGGCCATGGGCTCCGATGGGTCGCAGGAGTCCCAGGCAGTCGCATCGATCGAACTGGAGCAGTTTCATCGCTGGACCTCCGGCCCTGCCAGCTACCTGCTGTCGGAGAAAGAGCAGAGGATTGCCGACGCCCTGTCCGATCCGGCGCACTTCGCCGCGTTTCGGCATTGGTTCTGGGAGCGTCGAGATCCGGTTCCGGAGACGGCGACCAACGAGTTTCGCGATGCGTTCGAGCAGCGGGTCGCGTTCGTCAACAAACGGTTCGGCAACGAGCATGCGCGTACGCCGGGATGGCGGACGGCGCAGGGGATCGTCTACATCCTCCTGGGCCCCCCGACGCGAACCACGCGCACCCCGGGGAGGGTCTACGGACACTTCGACGACACACCGGTGGACGTCTGGATCTACGAGCCGGACGACGGTCCGGTCCTCGAAGTTCCCTTCGTCACGATCGACGACGCAGCCGTGCTCCTGCAAACGCCGGACAACGTCGGCATGCGGGCCCGCCTGGACGCCGCCCTCAGCCGGTCGGTGGAAGCCTGCATTCGCAACCGCGAGCTCCCCTTCTCCGGCGTCTCACCGATCGTGGATGCGCCCGACGCCACGGGCTGGATGGCAACGGGGGCTGTCGCCCGCACCGGCGGAGGCATCGAAGGGCAGATCACCATCCCGCTCACGGATGTGTACGGCAATCCCGACGGAACGAACCTTCGCGTCAGCCTGCGTCTCGGTGTCGCTGCGACGCCGGGCGGACCGGAAAGTCCCCTGGGCGAGCTCAGCTTCCTCGTCCCGCCGCAGGTGTTCGAGCGGTGGGGCGATCGCAACTTGACAATCGCCCTCTGGCTGCCCGACGCCGAAGCCTTCACGGATGTTCACGAGATCCGGCTGACGGAGGTGGTCAGCGGGCGCGCCACCCGAATGGCGCTGGGTGCGGGTCACATTCGCGAGCCGGGAACAAGCCCCGCTCCGGTGGCTCAGATCTACGCCGTCGACGCGATGATCGGCCGCTCCACACTGGCCGCGGGACGCGGCGAGGCCTTCGCTTTCATCGGGCGAGCAAATCCCGACACGAGCTCGGGCGACACGATGCTGATGTTGCGCCGACCGCCGGAGCTCGGCGGCATCGTGCTCGAGGGTGCCCCGACGCCCTGCTGTTAGCAGGCTGCGGCGAACACGTGATGGGTCCGGCTACGAGGACAAGACGCTAGGCTTCCGGCGCCAGACCTCTCCTGCCACTCGCCTGCACCCGCGCTTGACTCGAACCTACCGCGCCGCGAAGCAGTAAAAGAGCCCGTTGCCGCCCGTGCCCACCAGGTCTTCCTGGCTGCAACCGCGAGACGCGTGCGCTTCGTTCCACGGGCTCCCCGGCGTGGTGAAGCGGAAGCGATCGTGATGGCCAACCATCGCGTTGCCTTCGCCGCTGCTCGTCCAGTTGTTGCAGGTACGATCCTCGCCCGGCGGGAAGGCGGTTCCGTCGAGCCGGGTTCCGGTGAGGATGTCGTGCCAGCTCGTGTCGTCGCCCATGGCGCCCGAGTTGACCGTTTCGCCCTTCTCGTTCAGCGCATGCTCGTAGTTGATCGCACCGTTGTTGTAGTGCAGATCGTCGACGTTGGCGGCGATTTCCAGACCCGCGGCGTTGGCCCACGGTCCGTCCCCGATCCGATCACGAGCATTCACGGCAGACTGCCCGCCGCTCGCCTGCGTGCTCAGATACGCGCGCCAGGTGCGGTCGCCCGCCCCTACCGCCTCGGCGAGGGCCTGGCAGTGGGCGTCGGCGCCGTCGAGCCCGCCGAGATCGCCGCCGTTCCCGGAGCCGACACTCGTAATGAAGAAGCCCATCGGCGCGGGTTCTTGCTCCTGCTGCGCCGCCACCTGCGGCGAGGCCACGATCAGTGCGGCTGCCAGAGCCGCGAACGTCAGGTTCCGCTTGATCTTCATTTCATCCTCCTGCAGGTCGAAGCACCGGCGTACCACGGGGCGACCGGGTAAGCGCCCGTGGGGGCCGGCGACCTTGTCCGATTCTCGATGACGGACGCTCGCACAGGCGGTCGATTGCCGCAAGGGTGCCGGAACGGTGGCTAGGAGTGTGTCCGAGTAATGGGCGGGGTGCCGCGCAGGGGTCTTGCGTGCAGAGGCAAGGCGCGAGGAGGAAGGCGATGCAGACCGATCACGCCGCCCAGTTCTCCACTCGGAGACCGTCCACGCGGCGAAACTCGGCGACGTTGTTGGTAACCAGCGTGGCATCGAGCGAGAGCGCATGGCCCGCAATCAGGAGGTCGTAGTGCCCGATTGGACTACCGGCGGCTGCGAGGCGACAACGTACGCTGGCGGCTTCGCGGGCGGCGGCGAAGTCGAGGGGCAGGACCTCGACGTTCGCCAGAAAAGACTCCACCACGCCGAGCAACTGGTTGGCTCGATTGCTCCGACGTGCCCCGTACTCGAGCTCGAACTGCGTGACGACCGATACCTTCAGCTCGGCCGGCGAGCACGTCTTGATGCGCGAGACGATCCGCCGATTGCCGCGTCGCATCGCGAAGCTGCAGATGTCGGTGTCGAGTAGGAACAACGGCTCGATGCTTTCCTGTCAGTTCTCGGCCGGCCGCAAGTCTTCCTCGGGCGGAGGGTCTTCACCGGTGTTGAAATCCTCCGGCAAGACCATCTTCGGATCGCCGAAGAAAGCGTCCCATCCCTGCCGGCGGAGCGGGCGGACGATCACCGCCTCACCGTCCTTTTCCAGGGTGACCTCGTCGGTCTCGAAGCTCATGTCGACCGGAATGCGGATCGCCTGATTGGCGCCGTTCCGGAACACGCGCGCTTTCGCGGGTTCCATGCGATCTCGTCGTTTCTGTCCCGAGCTTGCCATATGCCACTAGCATATGGCATATAGGCTAGGCTCGAAAGTACCCGTCTTGCCCATACTCTGCGGCCGCTCATTCCAACGAGACGGCCACGGCCTGCGGAATTCCGTTCGACTGTGGGCAACCGAGCAACCGACGCGGTGGGCGCCGATCGGCGCCGCGCTCCGAGTATGGCGCAACGCCTGCAGCGGTCAGCGTCGCGGCGGCCCCAGCGGGCTCGGCTCGCAGCCGGTCATCTCGACCGTGTAGGCGACGCTCGAGACCGTCCACCCTTCCGGCGTCTTGATCAGGGTGAACGAATCGACGCCACAGTGGCTGAACTCACCGTCCACGTAGAAGTCGTACGGGGTCCACACCTGCGCCAGCGGGCCGTGCACGAGGACCGTCGCGTCCCACATTCGCTCGAGCAGCTGCGCGTCGTTTGCGGCCAGACCGGCGTCCATCTCGGCGAAGGTCTGAATCTCCCATCCCCACTCCCCGTCGCGCTCGCGCAAACGCGTCACCAAACCCTCGTCCAGCCGCGTCTCCCGCAGCGCCTCGACGCCGGCGCCGAGGCCATCGAAGAATGCCTGCACCGCCGCCAGGGCTTCCGCTTGTTCTTCCTCTTGTCCCGCTTGTCCCGCTTGTCCCGCTCGCTCCGGCTGCGTCGACGGAGCAACCGCGGCGGCCGGGAAGGGAGGCGGCGTTGCAGGGCCTCCCGAGCCCACCGCGACGCCCGAAATCAGCACAGAGCCGGCCAGCACCGCACCGCCCGCGAACACCGCCGTCGATTTGCCGAGAAGTCGCCGAAACTCGCCCATTGGAGACACCTCCGTAAAGTTGACTAATCTTTCAGGTTTTCTTAGAATAACTCCCATCAGCGCTTCGCGGGGACGTTTTCGCGACGTCTGCAAACCGCAACCCATGTTCGTTCGAGGTCACCCATGAAGGTCACGTCGATGGAGGAGTACGGGCTCCGCTGCATGCTGCAGCTGGCGCTCGCGCAGACCGACGAACCGGTTTCGGTGGCCCTGGTAGCAGACAACGAGGGCCTGTCGACGGAATACGCCGGCAAGCTGCTGAACCTCCTCCGACAGGCGGAGCTCGTCGAGAGCATCCGGGGCCGCAAAGGCGGTTTCGTGCTCGCTCGCTCCCCGGAAGAGATCAGCCTGGCGGACATCCTGAGGGTGTTCTCGCCGGACCTGTTCGACGTCGAGTACTGCAATCGGTTCAGCGGGGCGGAGGAAAACTGTGTGCACACCACCTCGTGTGCCCTGCGGCCCGTCTGGTGGACCCTCTCGGGCATGGTTACCAAGACTCTCGAGTCCATCAGCTTGATGGATCTGATGTGCGAGGAAACCGAGGTTCAGCAGGGGCTCGATTCGCAATTGGGCGTCCGTGGAACGAAACAACGACTTTTTCAAATCAGCGACGGAGTGTAACCGAGGCCGTCGGACAACCGGCACCCTTCATCGCCGGCGCGACGGTAACGGCATTCATCAGGAGTGGATAGCAACATGAGCGACAACGGCCAGCCCCTCTTCGAGGCGAAGAACCTGAAGGTTGCCATCGACGGCAACGAGATCCTCCGGGGCGTCGATCTGACCATCAACGAGGGTGAGATCCACGCCATCATGGGACGCAACGGCTCGGGCAAGAGCACGATGGCGAACGTCCTGATGGGGCACCCCGCCTACGAGGTCCTCGGCGGCTCGGTGAAGTACCGGGGCGAGGACGTGCTCGAGCTGGATACGGACGAGCGGGCCCGCAAGGGAATGTTCCTCTGCTTCCAGTACCCGATGGCGATTCCCGGCGTCACGGTGGCCAAGTTCCTGCACTCGGCGCTGAAGGCACGCGCCGAGGGCGGCGAAGTCGCCGTGCGGGAGTTCCGCGCCAACCTGAACAAGGCGATGGACCTTCTCGGCGTCGACTCGTCGTTCGCCACCCGCTACGTGAACGACGGGTTTTCCGGCGGAGAGAAGAAGCGCCTCGAGATCCTGCAGATGTTCATGCTCGAGCCCAGCTTCTGCATCCTCGACGAGACCGACTCCGGCCTCGATATCGACGCCCTCAAGACGGTCGCCGAGGGCGTCAACGCGATGCGTTCCGAGCAACGCTCGATGCTGCTGATCACCCACTACCAGCGCATGCTCAACTACGTGAAGCCCGATGTCGTACACGTGATGATGGACGGCAAGATCGTCCGCACCGGCGGCATCGAGCTGGCCGAGGCCCTCGAAGAGCAGGGCTACGAGTGGATCGAGCAGGAGCTGTTCCAGGACACCGACAACGCCGCTGCCGAAGCGGCCCAGGCCTAGGAGAAGCCATGGCCACCCCCGAGACCGACGCACAGCGAGCAGAGCTCGATCTCCACGACGAGTACAAGTACGGCTTCTCCGACCCCGAAAAGGCCGTCTTCAAGGCCGAGAAGGGTTTGAGCCGCGAGCTCGTCGGGCAGATCTCCGAGATGAAGGGTGAGCCCGGCTGGATGCGCGACTTCCGCCTCCAGGCGCTCGAGACCTTCTATGCCAAGCCCATGCCCAACTGGGGCAACGTCGATCTGCTCAACGACATCGACTTCGACGACATCTATTACTACCTCAAGCCGGTCGAGGAGCAGGGCCGTAGCTGGGACGACGTGCCCGAGGACATCAAGAACACGTTCGATCGTCTCGGTATTCCCGAGGCCGAGCGCAAGTTTCTTGCCGGCGTCTCGGCGCAGTACGAATCCGAGGTCGTCTACCACTCCATGCAGGAGGAGCTCGAAAAGCAGGGCGTCATCTTCCTCGACATGGACTCCGGTCTGCGCGAGTACCCCGAGATCGTCAAGAAGTACTGGGCGACCGTGATTCCGCCGGCCGACAACAAGTTCGCGGCGCTCAACTCGGCCGTCTGGTCGGGCGGCTCGTTCGTCTACGTGCCCAAGGGCGTCGAGGTCGACATTCCGCTGCAGGCCTACTTCCGCATCAATGCGCAGAACATGGGCCAGTTCGAGCGCACGCTGATCATCGCCGACGAAGGTTCGCGGGTGCACTACATCGAGGGCTGCACGGCGCCGACCTATGCGTCCGATTCGCTGCACTCCGCGGTGGTCGAGCTCGTCGCGTTGCCGGGCTCGCACCTGCGCTACACGACCATTCAGAACTGGTCGAAGAACGTCTACAACCTGGTCACCAAGCGCGCCGTGGCGCACGAGAACGCCACCGTCGAGTGGGTCGACGGCAACCTCGGCTCGAAGCTGACGATGAAGTTCCCCTGCGTCTACCTGGTGGGCGAAAAGGCCCACGGCGAGATCCTGTCGATCGCCTTCGCCAACGAGGGACAGCACCAGGACGCCGGCGCCAAGATGTATCACGCCGCCCCCAACACCACCTCGCGGATCACCTCGAAGTCGATCTCCAAGGGCGGCGGGCGCGCCAGCTACCGCGGCATGGTGAAGGTCTACCCGGACGCGGTCGGCTCGAAGGTGCAGGTCGAGTGCGATGCCCTGCTGATGGACGAGAACTCGCGCTCCGACACCTACCCGACGATGGAAATCGCCGAGGAGCAGGTGCAGGTCGAGCACGAGGCGCGCGTTTCCAAGGTGGGCGACGAGCAGCTCTTCTATCTGATGACACGCGGCCTCACCGAGGAAGAAGCCCTTGTGATGGTCGTCAACGGATTCATCGAGCCGTTCGTCAAAGAGCTGCCGATGGAGTATGCCGTCGAGCTGAACCGCCTGATCCAGCTCGAGATGGAAGGATCGGTGGGCTGATGAGCACCTTGACCTTGGGGGCCGATACGGCCCGCGCCATCGTCACTGCGGGCGAGGAGCCCGACTGGCTGGAGAGTTTCCGCCTGTCTGCGTGGGAGACCTTCGACGCAGCTCCCCTACCCGACCGGGTGGCTCATCTGTGGCGCTACTCGGAGCCGGAGAGATTCCTCATCGACAGGGTCGAGCCGCTGGTGCCCGAGGGCCCCGAAGGCCGCGCCGTCGACGTCGCCGCCGCTACGGCGATGTCCGACAAGTTCGGCGACGGATCCGGCGAGCAGCTTGCCGGCCTGTTGGTGCAGCAAGACGGCCAGGCTCCGGCCTGGGCGCTCGAGCAGCGGTGGCAGGACGCCGGCGTGATCCTGTGCGATCTGGCGAGCGCCGTCCGCCTGCACCCCGAGCTGGTCGAAGAGCATCTCGGCGGCCAGGTGCCGGCATCGAGCGGCAAGTTCGCCGCGCTGAGCGCCGCGCTGTTCTCCGGCGGCGTCTTTCTCTACGTACCGAAGGGCGTCGAGATCAGCGCTCCGATCCACACCCTGTACCAATCCGGCCGGGACCTGTCGGCGGTCTTCCCACGCACTCTGGTGGTGCTGGAGGAAGGCGCATCGGCGGTGCTGATCGACGAATACGGCAGCCCCTCCGCGAGCGCTGCCGGCGACAGCGCCGACGACGCGTCCGGCGGTGCCGGCCAATCTCCGCGCGTCATCGCCCACGCGGTGACCGAGGGTAGCGTCGGCAAAAACGCCCAGCTCCAGTACGTCAACGTGCAGAACTGGGGGGAACGCATCCGCTCGCACTACACCCAGCGCATCCACGTCGATCGGGACGGCCAGGCCGTCAGCGTCGGCGTCGCCCTCGGCGGCCAGTACAACAAGGCCGACATCCGCACGGAGCTGCGCGGTGCGAACGCCTACTCGGAGATGATCGGCGTGCTGTTCGGCGACAAGTCCCAGCACTTCGACAACCACACCGAGCACGTCCACGTGCACGGACACACGTACTCGGATCTGGACTTCAAGGTCGTGCTCGAAGACGAGGCGCGCTCGGCCTACACCGGGCTGATCCGCATCGACCTGGAGGCCGGAGACAGCGAGGCTTATCAGGAGAATCGCAACCTGCTGCTCGACAAGACCTGTCGGGCGGAGTCGATCCCCGAGCTCGAGATCCTCAACGAGGACGTGCGCTGCACCCACGGCGCGACCGTCGGGCCGATCGACGAGGAGCAGGTCTACTACTTGATGACCCGCGGCCTGCCACGACGCGAGGCGGAGCGCGCCATCGTCGAGGGCTTTTTCGCGCCGGTGCTCGACCGCATCGACGACGAAGCCATGCACGCGCGGCTGTGGGACTACGTACGCGGCAAGTTGCAGACGAGGTGAGACGATGAACGCAACGACTGCAGCAGACAGAAAGTGGGTCGATGTGGCGGCGTCCGAGGACGTCGCCGACGGCAACGTCAAGACCTACCTCATAGAGGGGCACCGCATCGCGGTCGCCCGCGCTCTCGGTCAGCTCTACGCCGTCCAGGACCTGTGCTCGCACGACGACGGCCCGCTCGGCGACGGCGAGCTCGAGGAACATTCGATCGTCTGCCCGCGCCACGGCGCCAAGTTCGACGTCCGCACGGGCGCCGTCGTCGCCATGCCGGCGGTCGCGCCGATCGAGACGTTCCCGGTCATGGAGAAGGACGGCCGGATCAACGTCGGCGTCAAGGACGCCGGCACGACCGACGACAACTGGTAGGTCCGAAGAATGAATCCCGTCGACACACAAACCGAGACGACGCCGCTGGACGTGGCGCGTATCCGGCAGGACTTCCCCATCCTGAGACGTGAGGTTCACGGGAAGAAGCTGGTCTACCTGGACAACGCGGCCACGAGCCAGAAACCCCAAGCGGTCATCGATGCCATCAGCCACTACTACAGCAACACGAACGCCAACGTTCACCGCGGCGTCCATCGCCTCGCCGAAGAAGCCACCGAAGCGTACGAGGAAGTCCGTCACAAGGTCTGCCGCTTCATCCATGGAGACGACCCGAAAAGCATCGTCTTCACGCGCAACTCGACGGAATCGATCAACCTCGTTGCGCACGCCTGGGGACGCAAAAACCTGGGCGAGAATGACGAGATCGTTCTCACGGTAATGGAGCACCACAGCAACCTGGTTCCCTGGCAGATGCTGGCGCAGGAGAAGGGTTGCAAGCTCCGATTCATCGACATCGACGAGGAAGGTCACCTGCACATCGACCACCTCGACGAGTACATCAACGAGCGCACCCGGTTGGTTTGCCTGGCGCACGTCTCCAACGCGCTCGGCACGATCCACTCGGTACGGACCATCGCCTGCGCGGCGCGCGCGGTCGGCGCGCTGGTGCTGGTGGACGGCGCCCAGGGGGCGCCGCACGGCCCGGTCAACGTCGAGATGCTCGACTGCGACTTCTACGCCTACTCGCCGCACAAGGCCCTCGGGCCGCTGGGCATCGGTGTGCTCTGGGCGCGCCGCGACCTGCTGGAGGAAATGGATCCGTTCCTGGGCGGCGGCGAGATGATCCGCAACGTCACGCTCGATCGCAGCACCTGGGCGGGGGTGCCCCACAAGTTCGAAGCCGGCACTCCGAGCGTCGCCGACGCCGTCGGCCTCGGCGCCGCCACCGACTACCTGACGGACATCGGCATGGAGAACATCCGGGCGCACGAGAAGTACGTCGTCTCGTACGCCATGGAGCGCCTGCACGAGCTGCCGTTCATCCAGTTCTTCGGCCCCAGCGATCCGATCGACCGTTGCGGGCTGGTGTCGTTCATCGATCGCGACATCCACCCGCACGACCTCGGCACGATTGTCGACCAGCACGGTGTGGCCATCCGCGCCGGACATCACTGCGCCAAGCCCTTGATGCACCGTCTCGGGGTCGCCGCCACGGCGCGGGCTTCGTTTTACATCTACAACGACCGCGACGACGTCGACGCCCTCATCGATGCACTGGTGGCGGCGCGCGAGGTGTTCGGGCTATGAGCATGACGGGGCTCGACGACCTGTATCGCGAGGTCATCTTGGATCACTACCGCGATCCGCACGGATCCGGAGCGGTGGACAATCCGGCCGTCGAGGTCGAGGGTCACAACCCGCTGTGCGGCGATGAGCTTCACATGCACCTGGACATCGCCGACGGCAAGATCCGCGGCGTGCACATCGACCCGCGCGGCTGCTCGATTTCGGTTGCCTCCGCCTCGATGCTCGCCCAGGCTCTCGAGGGCGCGACGCTGGCAGATGCCGTCGCCCTCAAGAAGACGTTCCAGGACGTCATGAAGGGCGGCGAGTGGCCCGCCGGCTTCGATCCGGGCGACCTCGAGGCGCTCGAGGGGGTGAAGAACTTCCCCGTGCGCATCAAGTGCGCCCTGCTGGCGTGGATGACCCTCGAGCAGGCCCTGGCGGAGTTCGACGCCGAGCTCGTCGGCGAGATCGAAGGCGACCGCGACATCGAAGTAATCACCAAGAAGTCCTGAGGCCGGGCACTCTCCGGACCCGCGACCCAGCAGGTCCACACCAGCACCGGCGACGTTTCAAGCAAACCCGATCAGAGAGAAAGAGCGATGGCACTGCCGAGCAAGGAAGAAGTGATCGAGGCGATCCGGCCGGTCACCGACCCGGAGATCAACATCTCGATCGTCGATCTGGGCCTGATCTACGACGTGGAGTTCGACGAAGCCGAGAGCCAGGTGAACGTCAAGATGACGCTGACCTCCCCCGCCTGCCCCGTCGGCCCGCAGATCATGGCGGCGGTGCACGGCAAGGTTCTCGACCTCGAGGAGGTCGACAACGTCGACATCCAGCTCGTCTGGAGCCCCCCCTGGGACCCGCGCACGATGGCGAGCGAGGACACCAAGATGACGCTGGGGATCTGGGAGTAGTCGCGCCCGCATTCCGGACACCAACCCCGTCGCTTTCGCCGAGCGCCGGATATTCGCTTTGTGGTAGCCTGACCGCGTGAGACACCTACGCTCTGCAGCCCCGGTTGTAACCCCTCTCGTGGCCCTGCTCGTGGCGTCACTCGCGTGGCCCGCGACGGCTTTCGGTATGGGGATTCCACCGCAGTCCTCCCCCGGCGCCGAGCCGACCGTGCAGGAAGTCTACGTGGTCATGCGCGACATGGATTTGTCCTACGAATCGGTCGAGATCCGCACGATCGTGCCCAACGAGCAAGGTGTCAGCGCGCTCGTCGGACTCACAGGGGGAACCCTGGTGGACGTCGCGCTCACGCAGACTCCCGGTGGCTGGACTCTGCGGGACATCTACTACGTGGCCGGCAATGCGGACGAGTTCCGCGCCTGGACCGGCCCGTGGCGCGCGCGTGTCGCCGACGCCGAGCGCTTCCTGGCTGCCGCCACCGGAGACGACGCACCCGAGCGGCGCGCCGAGGAGCTCGCGCCGCTGGTATGGTTCGACGACCTCGACGAGAGCGAGCGCCTGTGGGGCCTGAACCCCACGACCTACCGCATCATGCAGACGCTCAAGATGATGCCCAACCTCTCCGGCCCGATGGGCGGCGGCGGCACCAACCGCTGAGCTCGGCCGGCCGGCTGCTGCCCCATACGGCGATGCTGCGAAACACCGCTCTGTTTCGGATCGCGGACGATGTCCGCTGCGCCCCGGGTCGAAGCCGTATTCCGCGTTGGCGGGCCGTCCTGGTTGTAGCGCTCGCGCTGGCTCTCCCCCACCCCGTCGCGGCCATGCAGGAACAGGTCTTGGACGTGACCTGCCGGGAGGTGCGCAGCCTCGACGCCCTCCAGTACTGGTTCTGGGATGGCTACTCGGGCCTTACGGACGTGCACGACTTCGCCTACGAACGCTGGGGCCGGATCGCCATCGACCCGAGCATTTGCTTTCGCATCGCCCTCGTCGTGATCGATGACCCGCAGCAACGCTCGGCGGGCTACCGACAGGCGGTCGCCGAGCTCATCAAGTGGGTCACCGAAAACGAGAATGTCGACGAGGAGAATTCCGAGCTCGCCCGGAGCCAGCTCGAGCGCCTGACGGCCGAGGACTTCGACAGCGTCGAGGACTGGTCGGCCTGGTGGGAGCGCAGCCGCGATTTCATGACCTGGTCCGAGGACGACGGCCATCTCGTCGTCTTGACGGAAGCACGAGATGCCGGCGAGGCCGTACACGACGACGCGATGCAGCTGGACGCGGAGGAGTATTGGTTTTACACCGCGCGAGGCTGGATATCGGGGACTGCTCCGGTGGGCGAGTACGTCTTCGGAACCGTGTCGATCCCGCCGCACGATTTCAACTTCCGCGCCGTGTCCGATGCCCTGGAAGATCGTCGCGCCAAGGAGCGCGGCTACCGACGTGCTCTCGCCAGCATGTTCATCGACGGAGTGGAGTCGTCGCGGCTCGCGGGAGACAACCTCGCCTCGCTCCTGGAGCAAATCTCGACCCTTACGGGGCAGCGCCTCGACGGCCGTGATGCCTGGCTGAGCTGGTGGAACGAATACGGCGACGACCTGGTGCTCTCTGCCGACGGCACCCGGCTGGTCGTGCGGCGGTGAAGCAGTGGCAGGAAACGGCGGGGATCTTCTGCCGCCTCGCCGAGATCACCGCGGCCGGAGATGCAGCAGCGGTCGCCTGCGTGGTGCAGATATCCGGCTCGGCCTACCGCAGGCCGGGGGCGCGGTTCCTGATCGCCCCTGACGGCTCCACCCGTGGCGGCGTCTCCGGAGGCTGCCTCGAAGAGGACGTTCGCCGTTTCGGCCTGATGTCCATCGAGGACGGCTCCTGTCGGCTGCTGCACTACGAAACGGGCGCCGACGACGACCCTCTGTGGGGGCTCGGGCTGGGTTGCAACGGTGAGGTCGATATCTTCGTCGGACCGACCTCGCGACCAGGCTTCGCCGCGGCTCTTTCGGACGTGCGTGAGCTGTTGGACGGCAACGATCTTTTCGTGATGCTGACGATCGTGCGAAACGGTCGCGAGAGCGGGGCCGCACTGGAAGGAAGGATCTTCCATGTCCCCGCCGGCGCCGAAGACGTCGTCATCGAGACCGGCGACCGAGCTCTCGACACCGCCCTGGGCGCGGCGGCAAGGGATGCGCTCGCCTCTGGCCGTTCTCGCGTGGTCGAGGTCGACGGCGTGCGCGCCTTCGTCGAGGTGTTCGAGCCCCCGCCGCAGCTCGTCCTCGTCGGCGCCGGAGACGATGCCATGCCGATGGCGGAAAGCGCCGCATCGGTAGGGTTTCGGGTGGTCGTCGTCGACCACCGGCCGGCCTATCTGACCCCGGAGCGCTTTCCGTCGGCGCACAAGCTCGTGCGAGCCCAGCCGGAAGACCCGGGGGACGCGATCCCGGCCGGGGCCGACACGTTCGTCGTGCTGAAGACCCACAACCTCGTTCGCGACAAGGAATGGGCGCGGCGGTTTGTCGCCACACCGGTTCCCTACATCGGCCTCTTGGGCCCTCGAGCGCGTTGCGAAGAGATCGCCGAGGCGGCCGGTGCATCGGCCGCCGGCGCCTCGACGGCCGGCGGGCAGAACGATCCGGCGAGGTTCTTCGGCCCGATCGGTCTCGACCTCGGCGCGGAGGGGCCGGAGCAGGTCGGCATCGCCGTGGTCGCCGAGTTGCTCGCCGTTCGCGCCGGCCGGTCGCCGGGACACCTGAAAAACAGGGAGGCGCCGATCCATGACCCCGAATCCTAGCGAACCGGATAGTAGAAAACCCGCAGCCGAGAGCCCGGAGAGCGCAGCCGAGAACAACGGCACGGCAGATCGCGCTCGAAACATCGCCGTCCTGCTACTCGCCGCCGGCTCGTCGACGCGCATGGGCGACAACAAGATGTTGATGCGGATCGGTGGCGAAACCATCCTGCGCCGCGCGGCGCGGACCGCGGTGGCGGCCGGGTTCGAGCCCGTGATCGTCGTCACCGGCCACCAGCGGGAGGCGGCCGAGGCCGAGATCGACGGCCTGGGCTGCGCCACGGTTTTCAACCCTGACCACGCCTCCGGCATCCACACCTCGGTGCGCGCCGGAATCGATGCGCTGGCGGACGAGGTCGCGGACGAGGTCGCGGCCGTCGTCATCATGCTCGCCGACATGCCGTTCGTCACGGCCGCCATGCTCACCGAGCTGCAGGACGCCTATCGCGGATCGGACGCGCCGCTGGTGATCTCCCGCTATGGCGGCGAGGTCAAGGCGCCGCCGATGCTCTACGATCGAACGCTCTTCCCCGAGCTGCGCGTCATGCAGCGTCGTTGCGGCCGCGAGGTGGTGAAACGACACCTCGACGAGGCGATCGTGCGCGAGTGGCCGATCGAGGCTCTCGCCGACATCGACACTCCCGAGGACTACGAGCGCGTCTGTGCGACAATCGTCCGGGGTGCCGGCGGGGCTCGGCCGTGAAGCTCCGCGATCAGGGGGACTGACCCCTGGAACGGGCCGGAGGCGCGATTGAAGCCTGAAATCAGGAGCCTGCAGGACGCGTTTCGAGCGCTCGGCTACATTGCAGAGCCGTCGATCGCGACCGCTGTGTATCTGGCGCGGGAGATGCGGAAGCCCCTGCTGATCGAGGGCGAAGCAGGTGTCGGCAAGACCGAGATCGCCAAGGTGCTTGCCCGCCACGAGGGCACCGAGCTGATCCGCCTGCAGTGCTACGAGGGCCTCGACGTAAACACCGCCCTGTACGAATGGAACTACCAGAAGCAGCTTCTGCGGCTGCGGATCGCCGCCGACCAGCACGAACAAGCAGAGCAGATCGAGGAGATCATCTTCGGACGTGATTACCTGCTCGAGCGGCCGCTGCTGCGAGCGATAACCCGACCGGTTGACGCTCCCGTCCTGCTGGTCGACGAGATCGACCGTGCGGACGACGGCTTCGAGGCCTTCCTGCTCGAGGTTCTGTCCGACTTCCAGGTAACCATTCCGGAGCTCGGGACGATCAGCGCCACTCACCGGCCGTTGGTCGTGCTCACATCCAACCGCACGCGTGAGCTCGGCGATGCTCTGAGACGCCGCTGCCTGTACCTCTACGTCGAGCATCCCAGCCTGGAGAAGGAAGTCGAGATCATCCGCACCAAGGTGCCCGAAGCGGGCGCCGCTCTCGCCGGGCAGATCGGCGCTTTCATGCAGGAGCTGCGCCATCGCCGGATCATGAAACCGCCGGGCGTGTCCGAAACACTCGACTGGGCCCGCGCGCTCGTCGCCCTGCACCGCGACAGCCTGGACCTCCGGGTCGTCGAGCAGACCATCGGGTGCGTGCTGAAGGACCGACACGATATCCAGCAGATCTCCGGGGAGGAGCTCGAGGCCGTCCTCACCGCGGCGATCGGCACATGAGCGACGCGTCATCGGGGCGCGACGCCGACGCCGTGCCCCTTCCGGCCGATCTGACAGCTCATATGGGGCGGTTCGGCCGTGCCCTGCGCAGGCACCGGGTCGAGATCAACGTCGGCGACGAGGCCGACGCCCTCGTTGCCCTGCAACATGTCGATATCGGCGACCCCGACGACGTCTACCACGCGCTGCGGGCCACTCTAAAAGTACGGCGGCAACACGAGACGGCCTTCGACCTACTGTTCGATCGCATGTGGCGACGAGCCCTGCAGCCGGTGGACGAAGGCGCCTTCCCGGCGTCCGGTCGCCGAACCGAGCAACCCGCCTTCGAGGTCCGTCGCTCCGGACCCGTTCCCGGCGCGGGAACCGCGGGCGTCGAACGAGACGATCACAGCACCGGGTACAGCCCGGAGGCACGCCTGCGGAAGAAGACCTTCGACGAGTGCACGCCGGAGGATCTGGCCGACATGCAGCGGTTGCTCGATCGTCTGGCCGAGCGCCTGGCGATCCGAGCGAGCCGCCGGCGGGTGCCGGCGCCGCACCGCGGCGTCGTCGATCTGCGGCGCAGCTTGCGGCGCTCACTTGCCGGGAACGGCGACGTTCTGGAACTGGCGCGGCGGCGGCGAGCAGTGGATAGACCCGAGCTGGTGCTTCTGTGTGACACCAGCGGCTCGATGGACGCCTACTCGCGCTTCCTGCTGGCGTTCGCCGTCTCCCTCGAAAGGGTCGCACCGAAGACCGAGACCTTCGCCTTCAACACCTCCCTGACGCGGTTGACCCGCTGGATCTCCCCGTCGAACTTCATGCTCACCCTCGAGCGCCTGGCGCGAGGTGTCGACGATTGGTCCGGCGGGACCCGTATCGGCGAGTGCCTGCTGACCTTCTCCGACACCTGGCTCCCGCGAGTCGTGAGCTCCAAAACGACCATCATCATCCTGTCGGACGGCCTCGATCGGGGTGACGTGGCCATGCTCGAGCTCGCGCTCCTGCGCATGCGTCGTCGTGCCCGACGGATCCTGTGGCTCAACCCGCTGATGGGCGATGAGCGCTACCGGCCGGAAGCGCGCGGCATGAAGGCCGCGTTGCCGTACATCGATCGCCTGGTTCCGGCACACAACCTCGCCGCGCTGGAGGCGCTGCTGCCCCTGCTCTCGGCCTGAGGGAAGCCGCCGTCGGGCGGCGCCGCACGGCTTAGACGTAGACCGCCTCGGCGGCGCCGGGCGGCTCAGACGTAGACTGCCTCGGCGGCGCCGGGCGGGGACAGGCGGTATGCTCTGTCCCGGCATTTTTTCCGGGAACTTTCATGAAGATCGCCGAAGAGTTCATCATCGAGGCTCCAGCCGAGAAGGTGTGGGAGTTCCTCACCGATCCGCATCGCGTCGCCGCCGCCCTCCCGGGCGCGACCATCACCGAGCAGGTCGACGACACGACCTACAAGGGCGGCATGGCGGTGCGCGTGGGTCCGGTTTCCGCCAACTACAGCGGAACGGTCTCCTTCGAGCTCGACGACGAGGCGCGATCCGCCGTGGTGCACGCCAAGGGCCGCGGCGCAGCCGGAATGGGCAGCGCCGACATGCGCATGACGAGCCGTATCGCCGAGGTCGACGACAACCGGACGACCGTGACGGTCGACTCGGACGTCACCATCTCCGGTGTGCTGGCGCAGTTCGGCCGCGGCATGATCGAGCAGGTCTCCAAGAAGATGTTCAGGGAGTTCACCGACGCCGTGAAGGCGGAGCTGGAGACCGACTGAAGTCGTCGCTTGCCGGGATCGCCGCGCGCTCGCGCCCGTTTGCCCGATCGCACCGTTGACAATCGAGGTCACCGAGCAGATCGTCGTGCGATACGACGCGGTTGTCTCGCGCCTAGTCTCACGTTCGTTGACCATGGGAGGTGCTGCTTGAAACACCGGATCGTACTGCTGTTCGCGCTGGCGACCTTGTTCGTGCCCTTCACCGCATCCGCTCAAGGACATGCCTCCCACTACGTCCTCGACGCGTTCGGCGGCGTCCACGCCGGCGGCGGCGCACCCGTCATCAGTCCGGCGACACCCTACTTCGGCTTCGATGTGGCGGCGGACATCGAATACATCCCCGTCGGCACCAGTACGGCAACCGGCGACGGCATTCTGGTCCTCGACAAGTTCGGCGGCGTACACCAGGGCGGCGCCCTCGTCACCCATCCCCCGAGCGGCGGCACGCCGTACTTCGGCTTCGATGCGGCGCGCGCCATCGTCTTTCGAGATGTTCCGACGCGGGTCGCCGGCTCCACGGCTCTGAATGACAATACGACCAGTTCAACGTCGTTCATCGTGTTGGAGTCGGTCAACATCCACGCTCCCACCGACGGCTACCTGCTCGTCAGCGGTACGACCAACATGTATTGCAGCGGCGTGGGCGGCGTGCGGGCCGAGGCGGCGATCGACGTCGACGGTTCGGGCCTGCAAGACAACTATTTCTTCGACGCGGCGGATTGCAACGCCGGGGCGTTCGACGTCACATCGAACGTCAACATCACCAAAGTGTTCCCCGTCACCGCCGGAACCCACACCGCCAATCTCCTCGGTCGGAAGAGCAGCGGAACGCAAAGCATCACGTTCGACTCCATGGCGATCACCGCGTTGTTCGTCGCGGCCAACGGCGTGGGCACTTCAGCTCCGATCGTGGCGACCGTCAACGAGCCCGCGCGTCCCAGCGGGCCCGACGGGCGGAATCGGTAAGGTACAAGGGTCGAAGGACGAACGGATCGGTCGACGGGTCGCAGCCGGGAGACTACCGGAGCCGGCGTCCGCGGCATGATCGAGCAGGTCTCCAGGAAGATGTTCAAGGAGTTCACCGACGCGGTGAAGGCGGAGCTCGAGACCGGCTGAGCACGCTCAGCGTCCGGGATGAAAGACCTCGATGTCGGCGAAATAGGAGCGGTAGAAGCCGCGGTCTCGCGTCAGAAGCCGGTCGGCATGCGCCATTGCGTGGGCACCGATGAGGAAGTCAGCGATCACCCGTGTCCGACGACCCCCGCGGCCGCGATAGTCCGACCAAACGGCCCCGGCCGTCAACGCCGTATCGATCGCCGACGGCGAGAAGTCCACGCCGAGCGTGTCCATCGCAGCCCGGGCGGCGGCCGGATCCGGAAAGAAGGCGCCAACCTCGGCCCACACCGCCTCACAGGCAATCAGCCGGCCACGGGCGATACTGTCGCGCAGGGCTTGGCCCGACGCGTGGAGATGGCGACGATCCGCCGTGAATACGTCGAGCAGCACATTGGTATCGACGGCGGTAATCACGTCGCGTCCGCCGCGCCGCGGATCTCCTCGACCAACTCGTCGGTGGGCTTGTCGGTCTCGAGAATACCGGTCACCGCGGCAAGCGGATCGGCGGTCGGTGCCTTGTAGGCAATGATGGCGCCATCCTGCTCGCGCACTTCGAGCTCCTGGCCGGGGCGGATACCCAGCCGCTCGCGCACCTTCTTCGGGATGGTGATCTGACCACGTTCCGAAACTCGTGTTTTCATATCTAGATCGTATGAATTCATATCTCTTGAGTCAAGAATCGGTTAGCCGAGTGCGGAAAGCGCAGCGGCCAGGACCAGGCCGGCCGACGAATCATATTTGAACTTCTCGCTCGCTCGCGCGTCCCTTCTGCGAGTGACCACATCGCAACGCGAGAATGACACGACAGCTCGCGTACGATGTCGGCGTCCGGTGTACGGAGGGGACATGAGCGAGACGAAACCCGCGGTGCTCGAATCTTTCGTGGTGGTGCGCGCCCAGGCAGGCGACGACACCGCGTTCGAGCAGCTCTACGAGAGCTATGGCGATCGCGTCCTCTACTACTTGCGCCGCTTCTTGGGCGGCGGGGGCGCGGCCGACGACGCCTCGCAGGCCGTGTGGTTGACCGTCTACCGCAAGCTCAAGACACTCGAGCAGCCGGCTGCATTCCGCACCTGGCTATACCGCATCGCCCACAACACCGCCATCAGCATGTTGCGGAAGCGCGGCCGAGAGGTCAGCTGGGACGAGGTGGCCGGGAGTGGCCGGGGGCATGCAAACCGCGCAGGCGAGGCCGATGGCCGGGTTGGGGTCGGCGGCGCAGCCGACGTCGCCGACCCGGGCGCCGAAGACGACGGCTTCGACGCGTTCGACGCCGCCGCAATCCACGCCTGCCTCGACCGGCTCTCGGAGCCGCACCGGGAAGCCCTGACGCTGCGCTTCCTGCACGACATGAGCTATCAGGAAATCGCCGCCGTCGTCGACGTCGGTATCGGCACGATCCGCTCGCGGCTGCACCACGCCAAGCGCGCCCTGCGCCGCGAGCTCGAAACGTTGTATTCGACCGAAGCGAAAGGAGCTCGACGATGACCGCAGCCGACCTCGGCAAGCAACTCGTCGAACACGAAGGCATCAACGACCGGGACTCACGCCGGCAAAGGAGGCAGAAGATGGAAGCTGTACTCGAGAAGGAACGTTCGTTCTCCAAGAACATTCTGCGCGGTGCGCTCATCGCCTGGGGCATCACCATGCTGGGCCCCATCGGCGGTTTCCTGATGCTGCTAAGTCCGGGCAACAGCGGATCCGTCGCCGTGTTCGCCCTTCTGGCCATGCTCGGTGGCCTGGCGTTCTGGGTGGCGTTGATCACCACCGCCGCCTGGCTCTTCCGCTCGCGAAGCACCACCATGTCGGCGATCGAGCTCCGGCTGGCGAACCTCGAGGAGCTGGTGGAAGACAGCCTGCGGAACGATCGATCGTAGGCGGCGGCCTACCGCGAGGCCGCCAGATCCATGACCACGTCCAGGTTGAAGCGCACGAAACGGTGCAGCTCCGCCAGCAGGATGCGTTCCTGGTCGGAGTGGGCGCCGTAGCCGAGGGGGCCGTCTTCCAGATCGATGGCCGGGCCGATGCCGTAGCACTCGATGCCCTTGTCGCGCAGGTAGGCCATGTCGGTGGCGCCGGTCTGCATCATCGGCAGGGTCACGGTGTCGTAATGCTTGGTGATGTTGGCCTCGAGAATCTCGAAGGCCTCGGTGTCGAGACGGGCCTCGCCGGGCGGGCGGGTATTGCGGTCGCCGAGCGAAACGGTGATCGCGTCGTCGTCGATGACTTCGCGAATCATGTCGAGGAAGGCCGGAATGTCCTCGTCGGGCAGCGCCCGCAGGTCGACCGAAGCGGCGGCGTCTGATGGAATCACGTTGATCCGATAACCGGCGTTGAAGATCGTCGGCGACAGTGACGAGCGCAGCATCGAGGCGTGTCGCGGCTCGTGCTCGAGGAAATACTCGTCAGCTTCGCTGATCGTAGCCGGGTCGAGCACCTTCCGGTAGATCTCGGCGCGGTCGGGCGGCGAGATCGTCGCGAGCCGCTCGAAGTACGTGCTGGTCGTCTCGTTGAGGCGCACCGGCGAGCGCCAGTCCGCGATCTTACCGACGGCCTTGGAGAGTCGCGCCACGGCGTTGGTCTGTAACGGGACGGAGCCGTGCCCGGCAACCCCCGTCGCGACCAGTTCAACCCGGTAGGGAATCTTCTCGACGGTCTCGATCGACGCGAAGGCGACCTCACCGCCGACCCGGGTCACCGAGCCGGCCTCGGCGAGGCAGAACTCCGCCTCGATGGCATCGAGGTGCTCGTTGACCATGAACTCGATGCCGTACTGGACGTTGCCCTCTTCGCCGGACTCCGCCAGGAAGATGACGTCGCGATCGAGCGCCACGCCGCGTCGCTTCAGCTCCAGCATGACCATCAACGACGCGACGACGTTGTCCTTGTCGTCGACCGTGCCGCGGCTGTAGACATGCTCGCCGTCGACGGTGCCGCTGAACGGCCCGTGGGTCCACTTCTCGGGATCGACGTTGACCGTGTCCGTGTGTCCCATGATCAGCAACGGGCGCTTGCTGCCGTTACCGCGTAGGCGCGCCACGACGTTCGGTCGATTCTCGTCGTTCCAGTACATCTCGACGTCGATGCCCTCGGCTTCCATCACGTCCCGCAGGTACTCGGCGGCCGGCCGCTCGATGCCGGGCGGGTCCGAGGTATCGAAACGGAGGAGCGCCTGGAAGTGGCGCAGGGTTTCTTCTTCGAGGGTCTCGGCAGCCTGCCGGGAGGAGGCCACCGAAGCCACGGGCGTGAGAAAGAAGATGGTGATCGTCACGGCGAGAAACCGCATTCGATAGGACATGATCGAGAAAGTATCACCCGCGCTTCGCCACGACGACGACGGCCATCTCACCAAACAAGACCCGTGGCAGCTGAAGGGACATCCGTTCTGTCCCGATCGAGCCAAAAAGAGCGAAGTACGGATTCGGATCGACGTTTGCGGAGCAATATCGCAAGAGGATATCTATGATCGATATCTTCCGATGATATTCTCCCTCCCATGAAGGCCATCTCATTGAAGGTAGGCGAGAAGACACTCGAGGAAGCCGAGCGACTCGCGCGATTGCTCGGAATCCCCCGCGCCGCCTATATCCGCAGAGCGATCGAGCGGCTCAACGTCGAAGCTGCGGCGGAAATCCGCGCCCACCGGCTTGCCGAGGCTTCGCGAAAGGTGCGTTCCGAGAGCATGCGAATCAACGCCGAGTTCGGCGCCTTCGAGTCGGAGCTCGATGCCTGAGCGGGGCGAGGTCTGGCTCGCCGATCTCGATCCGCGACAGGGGACCGAGCCGGGTAAGACCCGGCCTGTCCTCGTCGTGCAGGCCAGAGCGCTCCTTGCCGCCGGGCACCCCTCCACGCTTGTGGTGCCCCTCACGTCTCGATTGATCGAGGGAGCGGAGCCGCTGCGGATTCGCGTTTCTCGCTCAGGCGATCTGGCTCGGGAATCGGACGCCCTCACAGATCAGCCGCGCGCGATCGACAACCGCCGGCTTGTGCGTCGACTGACGCACGCCGACGACAAGACATTGACACGTATCGACGAGGCGCTGCGAGAAGTGCTCGACCTCACGTGACGGCCGACCGTTCTGAACCCTGCAGGATCGGTGTGATTTGATGGTCGCGTGGGACACGTTTGTCGGAGACCTTGGAATCCCGAAAGAACGCGACGATGACCGGATATGACGCCACCGACTTCGACCTTCTGCGCCGGGCAGAGCACAGCGATCCGGTCGCGACCGATGTGTTGTGGGAGAAGACCGCGGCCTGGATCGACCGGCTCGGGGCGGCACTGTTCGGCGAAGGCGGCTTCCACGCCGCCCTCTGGCCGGACGAGGACGGCGACGAACGCCCCCCCTTCCTGTGGGCGCGCCTGAAACGGGTGGGCAACGAGCCGTTTTGCACCCACATCGGCGTATTCCTCTCGCCCGGATTCTGCAACCTGTCTCTCGATCTCGAGAAGGACCTCCTCGACGCGGGGGCGTCCGCCGAGTCGCTCGCGCAGGTGCTGGACTTCTATCGGGGCGAGTTCGATGCCCCTTCCATCGACGTCGGCCGATCCGACATGAGAATCTGGACCGACACGAAGAACGTCATCGCCGCCGCCGATCGACAAGGGACGGACTTCGACGGCTTCATGGCGGCCAACCGCGACGCCGGCCACCCGTGGCCGAAGGTCGGGTACCTGCTGACGCCCGAAGAGGTCTGCGGGTTCGGCGAGAGGTGGGTGGAGGCGTACGGAGAGCGGGCCTCGGCGCTGATTCCGTACTACGAGGCCTTCATCCACTCGGTGCGATAGGAAGCCCCCGAGTCATGCCACGCGCAGTCGTCACCGGGGCCTTCAGCAACATCGGATCTGCGGTAGCGCGCGAGCTGTCGCGGCGCGGATTCGAGATACACACGTTGACCAACCGCCGGCGGCCGGCGCACGCGGGCGACGTCACCTCGGCACCGCTGCGCTTCGACGCCGAGCATCTGGCGCGGCAACTCGAGGGCACCGACGTCCTCGTATCGACCTACTGGATACGCCTACCGCACGGCGGCCAGGGCTTCGATACGGCGGTCGACAACCTTCAGCGCCTGATCGACGCGGCCGGCCGAGCTGGCGTCGGCCGATTCGTGCACGTCAGCGTAAGCAACGCGACGATCGACTCGCCACTCGGCTACTGTCGCGGCAAGGCGCGCGTCGACGAGGCCGTGCGACGCAGCGGGCTTTCCTCGGCCATCGTCCGGCCGACGCTCGTCGTCGGTCCCTACGATGTGCTCTCGGGCAACATCGCCTGGTTTCTGCGGCACGTCCCGGTGTTCCCGATTCCCGGCGGCGGGCGCTGCCGGCTCCAACCCGTCACGCTCGACGACACCGGTCGGATCATCGCCGACGCGGCAGAATCCGCTGACGATCTTGACGTGGACGCGGCCGGTCCCGAGATCTACACGTTCCGCCAGTACGTCGAGCTGCTGGCGCGGGCCTGCGGGGTGCGACGACTCCTGTTCGGAGCCCCGTCGTGGGTGGCGTTTGCCGGAATCCGCCTGTTCGAGCTGTTCTTGCGGGACACCGTCCTGACGACAGAGGAACTCCTCGGCCTCGAGCAGGAGCTCCTGCTCTCGCGCGCAACCCCCACCGGCTCGCAATCTGTCGAGCAATGGCTGATGGACAACGGCGCGCAGCTCGGCCGCCGGTACATCAACGACATGCACCGTCACTTCGGCGCCGGAGCCACCGAACCGATCGCCAGGCCGGACACCACCCGAGCGTGACCCGGCCGTGTCGCTGCGTGGCCCGTTAGCGCCTGGCCGTTCGACCCCGGCTGCATCCACGGGCCGGGGTACCGCCGGGCCGCGATCTCGCACACTGCGGACCCTATTCCGACCGGAGCGCGACCAGCGGGTCGACCCTCGTTGCCCGCCACGCCGGCACGAAGCACGCCAGCGCCGCCGCCAGCGCCAGAACCAGCGACGCCACGATGTAGGACGTCACGTCGGTCGGCGCCACGCCGTACAGGAGTGCGCCCATCAGTCGGGTGAGCGCCAGGCCCCCGACCAGGCCGACGCCGAGCCCGACAACGGTGAGCCCCATGCCCTGGCGAACGACCAGTCGCAGCACGTCGGCCGCTCGCGCCCCGAGCGCCATACGTATGCCGATCTCGTGCGTCGCCTGGCTCACCGAGTAGGCGACCACGGCGTACAGGCCCACGGCCGCGAGCACGAGGGCAAGTACGGCGAAGCCTGCAACCACGCTGGCGCCCAGCCGCGCCGGCAGGTAGGCGATCCCGAGCGCCGCGGTCATGGTCTGCAGGTCGGAGACGGGCAGGGTCGCGTCCATCGCCCCCACCTCCCGCCGCACGGCCTCGAGCACGCCCGCGGTCTCTCCGGCGGTGCGCACGTGGATGAAGAAGTAGCCCGAATAGCGCTGATGCATGGAGCGATAGAAGTAAGGCTTCGGGTCCTCGCCGATGCTGAAGTACTTGCCGTCCTTGACGATGCCGACGACGGTGTGGTCGACGCTGTTCGCCTCCACCTGCTTGCCGATCGGGTCCTCACCCGGCCAGTAGCGCTCGGCAAACGTCTGGTTGACGATCATCACCGGCGGCGCGTCCTCGTTGTCGGCCTCGGTGAAGGCGCGGCCCTGCAGCACCGGAATCCCCATCGCCTCGAAGTAGCCCGCGTCGACAACGTTACGCTCGACGATCGGACGGGTGGAGCCCTCGGGAATCTCATAGCCTTCCGGTAGAACGCCGCTCGAGTTGCTCATCAGATTCAACGGAATGACGTCGCCGTAACCCACGGCCTCGACTCCCGGCACCGTCCCGAGGCGCTCGCGCAGCTCGCGCTGGAACTGCCTGCCGGCGTCGCCGTCGTATCCCTGCAGATCCAGATCCACACCGGCAATCGCGAGGTTGTCGGGCTCGAATCCCAAATCGACCTCGCCGACGTTCCGCAAGCTGCGAATCGCCAGCGCCGCACCGATCAACAGAACCAGCGACAACCCGACCTGGCTCACCACCAGGGCGCGGCGCGCGAACGACGACTTGCTGCCACCCTGGGCCGCACCTTCCTTGACCGTCGAGGCCAGGTCCTGACGGGTGGTCTGCAGCGTCGGCGCCAGCCCGAACACGGCCCCGGTGATCACCGTGGCGAGGAACGTGAAGGCGAGGACCCGGGCGTCCATGCTGATCGTCCAGTCGAGGGGAAGATCGCTCGGCGGCTCGAACGCGCTTACCAGCCGAATGAGCCAGAAGGCCAACAGAAGCCCGACGCCACCGGCCGCCGCGGCGAGCACCAGGCTCTCGGTGAGCAGCTGCCGCACCAGCCGGAGCCGGCTGGCACCCAGCGACAACCGGATGCCGATCTCACGGCTGCGCGCCGACGAACGGGCCAGAACCAGGCCGGCGACGTTGGCGCAGGCGAGCAGGAGGATCAGCCCGACGACGCCGAACATCACCGCGATGAACCCGACGAAGCCGCCCCGCACCATCGGATGCAGCGCCGCTTCGCCCTCCGGAAACACCAAGACGCTCTTGCCCTCGTTTTCCGGATACTCGCCGATCAGCTCGGCCATCAGCGCGTTGAGCGACTCGTCGGCCTGCTCCACCGTGACGCCGGGCTTCAGCCGACCGGTGATGAACTGGATCCCGTGGTTCCCCCGCTCATCCAGAATGTTGTAGCCGGGGCTGATCGCTTCGGCCATCATGAACGGTACCCACAGGTCGGGAGCGAATCCGACGTTGGTGCCCCGGAAGCCCTCTGGCGCCACGCCGATCACCGAGAACGGTTGCCCGTTGAGGATGATGTCGTCACCCAGCACGTCGGGGTCGGCGCCGAAGCGCGTCTGCCACAACGCGTGACTCAGGACGGTGACGGCGTGTGCACCCCGCGTCTCGGACTCTTCCTCGTTGAAGCCTCGACCGATGTTGATCTCGATGCCGAGCTCGGAGAAGTAGTTCCCCGAGGTCAGGATTCCCCAGACGCGCTCGTTCTGCCCGTCGCGACTCAGATTCACCGGAGTCGGCCGCTCGGCTACCAAGCCCTCGAGCACGTCCGAGCGGTCGCGGAAGTCGACGTAGTCCGGCCACGACCACGACCCGTACTCCAAGCCGCTGGCCCAGCGGATGAACAGCCGCACCAGACGGTCGGGCTCACGCGCCGGCGATTCGTACATCAGGATCGAGTTGGCGAAGCTGAAGGTCGCGGTGTTGGCACCGATGCCCAGGGCGATGCAAAGGACCGCGGCCGCGGTGAAGCCGGGGTTCTTGACCATCTGGCGGACACTGAAGCCGACGTCCTGGAGGAAATCGTTCACGGGAGGGCCTCCGGAGGCGGTTTTGATCAGGCAGGCCGGTCAGGGCCGTACGTGTTGCTTACGGCTGCCGGGACGGAGGGTTTCGGGAACACCGGCGGGCCGATGACCGAAGGACTCGGAAGCGTGCCGCCGAAAGGCCAGGGGCGTGACCGTCTCATCTGCGTATCACTTCAGTGGTCGGCATCGAACCCCGCCGTTGGCCGCACGAAGCCAGCCCCTAACACAAGGGGCCTGGGCCGCGTCACCGTTGTTTCCAAGATCCGCTTCCTTTACTCTTTACACCAAGAGTAAAGGAAGAGTGTCAATGCTGATGAGTAAGCTATCGAGCAAGGGCCAGGTAACCATCCCGAAGGCCGTGCGTGAGACGCTCGGTTTGAACCCGGGCGATCGCGTAGGCTACGAGATCGGCGAGAATGGCGTCCGGATCGTGCGCGTCGAGCCGTTCGACGCGGCCTTCCACGTGGCCGTTTCCGGAACCCTGGAGGAATGGGCGAGTCCTGAAGACGAGGACGCTTTCGCTGACCTCTAGTTGGTCGGGGTGGATCTTTCGATGAATCACGAGCCCGGTGACGTCGTCGTCGTTCCCTTTCCCTTCGTCGAGAGTTCCGGCTCACGGCGGCGGCCGGCGCTGGTCCTGAGCGTTCCCGAGTTCAACCATGCAGGGCACTCGGTACTCGCCATGATCACGACTCGCTCCCATGCGCCATGGCCCGGCGACGTGACGCTCACCCAGCGCAAGACGGCCGGGCTGAAGGTCGATTGCCGGGTCCGTCTGAAGTTGTTCACACTCGACAATCGTCTCATATCGCGGCGAATCGGACGGCTCGGCGACGATGACCTCCGCGCGGTCGCCGCCAGCCTCTCCGACCACCTCTTGAGCGCCTGATGAACAACCTCCTGGAAAAGCACAGCTAGCAGGCCTTCTACAAGCAGGTCGTCCAAGGGCGCACTCCACCTGTGCGGGTTTATAATGCGCCGGCCACCCGAACCGCCCGACATCCGAAGCACCCAGAGGAGAGCACGTGCCGTCCCCCAACCGAGACCCGCAGGCCTACTGGCGCGCCAACCTGGCACTCATGGCCAAGCTGCTGACGGTTTGGTTCGTGGTCTCGTACGGCCTCGGCATCGTGCTGGTCGAGCCGCTCAACCGATTCTCCCTGGGCGGCTTCCCCGTCGGCTTCTGGTTCGCCCAGCAGGGCTCGATCTACGTTTTTGTCGTGCTGGTGCTCGTGTACGCCTGGCGGATGGACCGCATCGACGAGGAGCACGGGGTCGATTGAGGGTGCCCGTCCAAGGTGGAGTCGGGATGATGCCGGGCGCCGGGAGTAGCCGTCGGCGGCCACTCCCCCTCCCCGACGGCGCCCGATGAGCGTGCAGACCTGGACGTTCGTGGTCGTCGGACTGACCTTCGCGCTGTACATCGGCATCGCCATCGCCACCCGGGTCAAGACCACGAGCGGTTTCTACGTGGCCGGACGCGGCGTGCCGCCGATCGCCAACGGCATGGCCACCGGCGCCGACTGGATGAGTGCCGCGTCGTTCATCTCCATGGCCGGGCTGGTCTCGTTCATGGGATACACCGGGACCATCTACCTGATGGGGTGGACCGGAGGCTATGTGCTGCTGGCGCTGCTGCTAGCCCCCTACCTGCGCAAGTACGGCAAGTTCACCACCTCCGAGTTCGTCGGTGACCGCTACTACTCGCAGGCGGCCCGCGTCGTCGCCGCCGGCTGCACGCTGTTCGTCTCCTACACCTACATTGCCGGGCAGATGCGCGGCGTCGGCATCGTGTTCTCGCGCTTCCTGGAGGTCGACGTCAATACAGGGGTCGTCATCGGGATGGCGCTGGTGTTCGTCTACGCCACGCTGGGCGGCATGCGCGGCATCACCTACACGCAGGTGGCGCAGTACTGCGTGCTGATCGTCGCGTACCTGATTCCGGCGATCGCGATCTCGTATCAGATGACCGGCAACCCCGTGCCGCAGCTCGGCTTCGGCGGGCGCATCGCCGAGGGGACCAATGCGGGGATGTACCTGCTCGAGACCATCGACGCGCTGCACCGCCAGCTCGGCTTCCCCGAATACACCGCCGCTTTCGTGCCCGGAAAAAAGAGCATGGTCGACGTGTTCGCCATCACCCTGGCGCTGATGGCCGGCACCGCCGGACTGCCGCACGTGCTGATCCGCTTCTACACGGTGCGCAACGCCCGGGCGGCACGCTGGAGCGCGCTGTGGGCGCTGGCGTTCATCGCCATCCTCTATACGACGGCGCCGGCGGTGGCCACGTTCGCCCGCGTGAACATGATCGAAACCTTGCACGGAGTCCGCTACGAGCAGGCGCCGGAGTGGTTCACCAACTGGGAAACCACCGGGCTGATCTCGTTCGAGGACAAGGACGGCGACGGGGTGATCACGTACAGCGGGGACGCCGACGCCAACGAGCTCACCGTGGATCGCGACATCATGGTGCTCGCCAACCCGGAGATCGCCCGGTTGCCCGCCTGGGTGGTGGCGCTGATCGCCGCCGGCGGGCTGGCCGCGGCGCTATCGACAGCCGCCGGCCTGCTGCTGGTCATCGCCTCGACCTTCTCGCACGACCTCGGCAAATCGTTCCTGCTACCGGACCTGAGCGAGCGCCAGGAGCTGCTGTTCGCCCGCATCGCCGCAGGCGGGTCGGTGCTCGTGGCGGGCTATTTCGGCATCTACCCGCCGGGCTTCGTGGCCCAGGTGGTCGCTTTCGCTTTCGGCCTGGCGGCCTCGAGCTTCTTTCCCGTCCTGGTGCTGGGGGTCTTCTGGAAGCGGACCACGAAGGAGGGCGCCATCGCCGGGATGGTCGGCGGCCTGACGTTCACCGCCGCCTACATCCACTACTTCCGCTTCGTGCGTCCGGAGGCCGGCGCCGAGTCGTGGCTGTTCGGGATCAGCCCGGAGGGCATCGGTGCGATCGGGATGCTGTTGAACTTCGCCGTGACCATCGGCGTGAGCTACATGACCGCTCCTCCGCCGGAGCGGGTGCAGCAGCTGGTCGACGACGTTCGACTCCCGGGAGAGACCGCGATTGCGGCGGAGACGCCCCCTCCTGCCGCGGCCGCCCACTGAAGCCGAACGCTCCTTACGGACCCGGCCGACGCCTCGATCAACTCCAAAGTACGCGAACGAGACCGATCTCGGTCAGCCGGCGGTCACGTGAGATCAGCGTCGCTTCCATCCGACGAGCAGCCGCCACGATCAAGCGATCGAAGGGATCGCGGATTCCCGTAAGGGCGGCAAACTCGTCGAGTTGATCGAAGTCCAGAGGCAGGAACCGCCAGCAGGTCCGATCGAACGCTTCTCGAAGGGCCGGCAAGCCGAGCTCCGTGCGGCCGAGCTCGTTGAGCATCGCGACCTCCGCTACGACGGCCGCCGGAAGCCACACCGTTTCGCCGCGCTCGTCGGCGCGCCGAAGCGCGCCCTCGGCTGCCCGCCCGAGCTTGCCCGGCGCGGCCAGGGCAAACAGACACGCGTGAGTATCTACGACGTACTCACTCATCACGCGCGCCCAAACGACCCCAGAGCGTCGCCCTCACCTCGTCGAAGTCTCCCGCGGCGGGAATGCGCGCGGTGTCGAACAACCCGAGGGCGGGGACGCTCTCCCCGGCCCCCTCCCGGGCAACGGCAAGCTCGAGCTCTCGCAACACCTGCGCCGAGATCGAGCGGTGCTCGCGTTCCGCGCGGCGAGCGAGACGCTGCTTCAACGCGTGAGGCACCCTCACCGTGATCGTGGCGTCCTTCGTCGTCATGTCATCAGTATGAATCATTTTAAATACATTGATCAACCTCGGACGATCTCCTCGCGCTTCCTAGACGGGCAGGCACGGGCACTGCCGTCGCCCGATTGATGTTCCACGTCTTGACATATTCCGAAATCTGGAATATCAATATTCCAAGACTTGGAAGATCGATTCCGGCCGAGGATACGCGCCGGGGAGGAGACCGAGACGATGGCCGTCAAGGCGCCGCGCATGACTCCCGTGCTGTTTCATATCCTGCTGTCGCTCGCCAAGGAGGCGAAGCACGGCTACGCGATTCTGGGTGAGATCGCCGAGCGAACCGGTGGGCGTCTGGAGGTCGGGGCCAGCACGCTGTACTACTCGATCGGGCGTCTCGAGGACGCCGGCGTCATCGAGCGAACCGACACGCCGTCCGATGACGCCGGGCCGCACGGAGAGCAGCGCCGCCCGTACACACTTACGGAAGAGGGTCGCGATCTGTTGCAGCGCGAGATCGGTGTTCTGGCAAGCATCGTCGAACACGCCCGCGCCGCCGGCGTCGAACCGCGCCCGGTCGAGTCGACGTGATGTCGCGCAACGGGAGTGGTTCCATGCTGCGGCTGCACCGCTTCATTCTCGCCCTGCACGCCCCTGCTCACAGGCGCCGTCATGCCGCGGCGGTCGACGGCCTGGTCCGAAAGATGGTGGCCGCCTGCGACGACGAAATCGCGCGCCGGCGGCTGCTACGCTCGGCCTGCCGGGACGCCTCACGCACGCTGATGTGGAGCTGGCGTGACGCGGTGCGCAGCCCCGTCGCGCGCCGTCGTCGCCTCGTGCCCGCGCTCGAGGCCGCACGAACCGATTGCGCCCTTGCCCTGCGGCATCATCGCCGTCGGCCGATCTACGCGACCGTCGCCGTCATGACGCTGGCCCTCGCCGTGGGCGCGAACACGGCGATCTACAGCGTCGCGGATGCGGCGCTGTTCCGCTCGCTGCCCTACGCTTCGCCGGATCGCGTCGTGCAGTTGCACGGAACTACGGCGGGTGTTCTCGGCGGTGACGGCCTCGGTTGGGCGCCCTCGGAGCTGCTCCGAACGACGCCGGGAATCGGCGCAGCCGGCATCTTCATCCCCGGCGGCGGGGCTTCTCTGGTCGCCGACGATAGCGCGCGGCGAATCTCCGTGGCGCAGGTCGGCCCGGAGTTCTTCGAGGTTCTCGGCGTCGAGCTGGTCATCGGCGCCGGATTCAGCGTCGAGGACCGCGACACGGTAGTGCTCGGCCATTCCGTCTGGGTACAGCAGTTCGGCGCCGACCGGGACGTGTTGGGACGGACAATCCGGCTCGCCGGCATCTCCCTGACGGTCGTCGGTGTCGCGCCGGCGGAGGTCACTTTTCCGGGCGAAACGGAGGCCTGGGTGCCGACGCCCCTGCGGTGGGCGTTCTATTCGGACGCCACCGGCCCGACGTTGTTCGCCCGATTGGAGCCCGTCGCCGATCGTGGTGCCGTCGAGGAGCTGCTGGCCAGCCGCACGACGGCCGAACGCACCGAGATGGCGGAAGCGATCCAGGAGGAGGAGGTGCCGCCGGTGCGATTGATCCCACTGCGCGATCGCCTCACGGCACCCGTGAAGGTCCCCCTCATAGTGTTGAGCGGCGCCGCCGCGCTCGTGTTCCTGCTGGGCTGTCTGAACCTTGCCGGCGTCGCCGAATCGGATTTCCTGCGGCGCGCCGCGAGTCTCCGGGTACGGGTGTCGCTGGGCGCGACCTCGGGACGGCTGCGCCGGCAGATCATCGCCGAGAGTCTGGTGCTCAGCGCCGCGGGATGTGTTGCCGGACTCGCCGTCGGCGCCGCCGGCGTGCGTGTTCTGCTCGCCTGGTTGCCGGGAGAGGTCCCCGGCATGTCCAACGCGAGCATCGGCCGGGACGCCATCGCCATCGCCGCCGGCTTGTCGATCGTGGCCGCCGTGCTCATCAACCTGATCCCGCTCCTGCAGCTACCGGGCCTGGCCGACTTCGGTCGCTCCAACCGCGGTGCCAGCCGTTCGCGCGGCCAGGCACGCGTGCGCGCCGTGCTGACTGTCGCGCAGGTTGCCGTTACCGTGTTGTTGCTTGTCGGCGCCGGCCTCCTGGGCCGCAGCCTGGTAGGCATCGCCTCGGTTCCCATCGGCATCGATACCGAGTCGGTGCTGACCTTCGAAGCACAGGTGTCGACCACGCCTCGTGGGGAGAACGAGAGCGAGGACGACTACGACGCGCGAACCCGGGCTGCGCGCGACGTGTACCTCCAGGACGTCCTCGACCGCGTCGCTGCCATGCCGCGGGTCCGCGCCGTCGGCGCCGTTTCTCAGCTGCCGCTGTCTGAAGGACTGACCATCGGCACTCAGGTGCGGCGCTTGGACGATCCCCCGGAGACCGAGGGCGTGAGTGTGAGCCGCTTCGAGGTCACACCCGGCTACTCCGACGGGATGGGTATCCCGGTGCTCGCGGGGCAGACGTTCTCCCGCTATCCGCTTTCGGCCGAGGAAGTCGTCCTTTCGCGCCGGACCATTACCGAGCTGCTCGGTGGGATCGAGCACGTGGGTGAGACCGTCTTGATCGGAGGATGGGGCGGGGATTGGACACCGGTTCGTGTCGTCGGTGTGGTAGACGACATCCGCTACCGGGGTCCGGAGTCAGATCCCCGGGCGATGGCGTACGTGCCGCTCGAGGCCTCGCTCGACCAGGCGATGGGTTTTGCCATCCGCCTCGAGGGAGAGCCCACGAGCTTCGCGCAGAGCCTGCGGGCGGAGCTGGCGGCAATTGATGCGAGGGTACCGCCCTACAACTTGCAAACGACGGGCCAGGCTCTCTCGCGGCAGATCTCGTCGCGCAGAGCCCTGGCGCTTGTGTCGGGCTTGTTCGCGATCATCGCGGTGGTGCTGGCGACGATCGGGATCTTCGGATTGATTGCCGAGTCCGTGGCCTTGCGCCGCCGCGAGATCGGCATCCGCATCGCGCTCGGGGCGCGCATTCCACAGCTCGTCGCCGCGGTCACCTGGAACGGTTGTCTGCTGGCGGCCGCCGGCGTGGTGTTGGCGATGCCGATCGCGCTTTGGGCGAGTCCGTTCCTTGTGGACGTGCTCTTCGACATCGGACCGCGCGACGTCGCCGTGATGCTGCTCGCACCGGTTCTGCTCCTGGCCGTCTCGGCGGTGGCTTCGTGGCTACCGGCGCGACGAGCTGCCGCCGTCGATCCGGTCGCCGTGCTCGCGGAGGACTGAGCAGGCAACGACACCAGCCGCGCCCAGCCGCGCCCAGCCGCGACCGCCGCGACCTCAGCCGCGCGCCCGCATGGCGCGGAGGCCCTTCTCGTCGTCGTCCTTCGCCCGTTCCTTCTTGATGCGCTCGACTTCGCGGAGCACTGCGGCGGCTTCCATACGCCGTTGGGTGCGAAGGAACGCGGGCGTTTTCGAAGTCACCCCTTCAGGGTCGGGAATGCGCTGCGGCGCATCGCGAAGCTCCTTCAGCTCCGGGCGATGGTTGATCGTCAGGTAGTCGATCACGCGAATCGCGACATCCGGCTCGACGTCAGCCAGGATCTCTTTGACCTTCTCGATGATGCGGGCTTCTTCTTTCATTCCCCGTCCTCACTACGGGCTCAGACCCGGGATCGCCCCCGGCAGTCAGCGGGCGCGCGAAACGAACGCCCACCACGGGTAAATGATTTCAAAACCGCGAATCGCCAATCAATATCAAAATTGTCGGCGTTGGGGCTCGAGGATCACGCCACATTCGGGAAAACGGGCGGCTAGCCGATTTCCAGGTCCACGGCGGCGTCGACGCCGAAGTACGGAGGTGACGGCACCAGGTCGCGCGCACCGCCTCCCGGGTGCACCCCTCCGAACCGGTCCAGAACCCAGAATCCGGAGACCGCCCCGAGCTCCAGGTCGACCGCGGCATCGAAGCCGAAGTACGGAGTCGGCATCGTCAGCGCCGCTGCTCCGCCGCCGGCGTGGACGCCGCCGAACTTGTCCAACACGTAAAAGCCGGTGGTCGCCAGCTCGATGTCGGCCGCCGCGTCGAAGCCGAAGTACGGGGTCCCCGGCATCATCGGCGGCGCACCGCCGAGCGGGTGCACGCCGCCGAAGTCGTCCAGCACGTAGCCGCCGGCGCCCTGCAACTCGAGGTCGGCGGCGACGTCGAAGCCGAAATAGGGAGGCGCGGGCGAGATCGGCGGCGCCCCGTCACCCGGGTGGACACCGCCGAACCCGTCCAGCACGTAGATGCCGTTGCCCGCCACTTCCAGGTCTCGGGCAATGTCGAAGCCGAGGTACGGAGTCGGCGGCGAGATCGGACCCGCGTTGCCGCCCAGGTGGATGCCGCCGAACCCGTCCAGCACCCAGTAGCCGAAATCCAGCGGCTCCAGCTCGAGGTCGCGGGCAATGTCGAAGCCGAAGTAGGACGTCGCCGGCGAGATCGGCGCCGCCCCGCCGCCGGCGTGGACGCCGCCGAACTTGTCGAGGGTGAAAAAGCCGGGCCCCAGCGTCTGCACCCGATGGCCGGCATTGTCGACCACGGCGACTCGACCGAAATCATCGGCGGAGATGCCGATCGGGGCGAGGAACGCACCGTCCTGGGTGCCGCTCTCGCCGGGATGACAGCTACTGCGACAGATCTGGTACGTGTTGCCGGTCCCGGTGTCGACGTTGTAGCCGAACATGAGCTCGAACGCGCCGTTGTTGTCGAACCGCTGCACGCGGTGCTGAATGCGCTCCGTCACGTAGACGGTGCCGATGGCGTCGACGGCAATCCCCTGCGGCTCGCTGAACTGATTCTCCGCCGTCCCGAAGGAACCCCACTTCATCATGAAGGCGTTGGAGCTGTTGAACTTCTGGATGCGGTTGTTGCCGCTGTCGGCGACGAACCGGTTACCGGAGGCATCGACGGCCACGTCCTCCGGATTGTGGAACTGACCGTCCCCGAAGCCGTTCGATCCGAACGCGCCGACGAAGGCGCCCATGCCTGTGAAGATCTGAATCCGATGGTTGTTCCTGTCGGCGACGAAAACATTGCCCGCGGCGTCGACGGCGATGCCCTGGGGGCTATCGAAAGCTCCGGGCGAGGACCCCGCAATGCCCGCCTGGCAGCCGCTGGTACAGGTCTGGATCGCCGAGCCGTCCTGGACCCCGAAGCCCCACATGATGAGGAAGTTGCCGTTGGGGTCGAACTTCTGGATGCGGTGGTTGAGCGCCTCGGCGACGAAGATATTGCCGGACGCGTCGACGGCGAGCCCCGTGGGGCCGTCGAATTGGGCCTCGGCCGTTCCGGTGCTACCGAGGGTGCCGTCCGGCGCACCCGAGGAGTTGAACACCGCGAGCCGATCGTTGTTGAAGTCGGTGACGCCGAAGCTTCCATCGTCGATCAGCACGGCGTACCGGGGCGAATCGAGTTGGCCGAGGCCGCTGCCCTGGGCGCCCGCCTTGCCTAGGAAGCGGGGCGCCGGGAGAGCGGCGCCGGCGACGCTGGAAACCAGGAGAGAAACCAGCAACAACGGGACGACGAGAACTGACAGCCTGCGAACCATCACGGCACCTCCCGCGGAAGGGGAACAGTCCGTTCAGGCTACTGTCAGCCGGCTAACGGAATCAACGGAGGATCGCCGCCGGCACAAGCCGCCGAGGATTCGGAGCGTCCGGGCGGCGGCCATAGATCCGGACCACTCCGGGGGAGAGTCCGGATGGGTGGGGCGAGCGGTGCCTAGTGGACGAACCCCAGATCGCCGGGGTCCGGAAACTGCCCGCGGGGCTCCTCGATCTCGCCGAACTGCGACTCGTACTTGTCGAGGTTGTCCTCGAGCGCGGCGACGATGCGCTTGAAGTGGGCCGGGCTAGTGACGACGCGCGAGACCAGCGTGCCGCGCGCCTGGCCGCTGCTGGAAGGCGTGATCGAGAAGAAGTCGAGAACGAACTCCTCCCCCGTGTGGCTCACCGACATCAGGTTGGCGTAACGACCCTTGAGGTCCTCGTCGCCGGCGATGATCTGAATGCTTGCGGTCTCTTCGGGAGGGGGCCCTTCGGGATCGTTCATGGACGGCTCCTTTCGTTTTCGCACGGTAGCACAAGCGAAAGTGAAGGGCTGGCCGGATTCCGGGGCTCGCCGGCCGTCTCATGAAGACGGGACCTGACGCCGGTCGCGACGGGCGCGGCCGCACCGGTTCGCACCGGTTCGCACCGGTTCGCGAGGGATCACGGCGGTCTCCGGCGCCTTCACGCAAGGAGAGAACCGTTGCGTCCGTTCACGAGCGAGCACGCCACAAACGAATCGTCCCTCTCCCGCTCGCCAAGACCTGCCTTGCCCTGCCCCTGCGGTCGCGACCAGTCGTTGGTCGAGTGCTGCCTGCCGGTCGCCCAGCGGTTGCGGCGCGGCGCCGGCGGGCGGCCCTCGCCGTTCGACGAGATCCGCGCCACCAGTGCGCTCATGCTGTGGGGCCTTCTGTCGCGGGAGGAGCCGGGCTCGGCCGTGCTCTCGGCACTTTCCGCGGCGGCCCAGAGGTTCTGGTGCTCCGTCCTCAGCGCCGCTTCGGGGGGCGCCACCCCCCTCGGTGCAAGCGGCGACTCGCCCTGGCGGGCACCAGGCCTCTCCGGGTTGACACCCGATACGCTCGGGCCCCCAGTCCTGGAGCAGGATCTCGCCTACGGACGCTGCCTGTTCGAGCGCGTCTGGGCCGCCGCAGACGCCGAAACGGTGACGTGGTTGCTCGCTGCGCTACCGCAATACGTCCGCGACGACCCCGTCCTCGGCGAGCTCGCACTGGACTGGCTTCTCTGGGACGAGCCATGGCTGCGCGGCGCACCCGCCGCATCCTGGACAGCCCGGTCCGACGCGCTCGCAGCGCGGCCCCGCCTCCGCCACACGTACGCTTCCATCCTCGACTCGAGGGTCGGCCTCTGGCGCCTGGAGGAGCACCTCCCCGGCCGCGCGTTCCGCCTCGTGGATCGGCTGACCGGCGATCGAACGACGGTACACACCAGTTCGCCGCCGTGGCCCGAACCGGAAGAGCGGGCGCTACTCGCCCGAACCTACTCGTTCGGACGCTGGCGCCTCCTGGGAGGACGCTGTCTCCTTCTCGCACCCGACGCGGTCGATTGTCTCCTCGCGGACCTGGCTGAACGAGCGGCCTCGTCATCCGCGCCGAAACCCGCCGATCCGCGGTGGCGCGGATGGCTTGCGCCTCAGCTCCTACCCCTGACTGCCCGGCACTGGGCGGCGCGCCGACTGCCGGCGATGCCGACGAAGGCGGAGACCGCCGGCGCCTCGAGCTCGGGGTCGCCTACCGCGCTTTCATGACCCTCACCGGATCCACCCGCGCCGCCCGACGCGCGGGAACGTACGACGCCGCCAACACTGCAACGAACAGCAGCGCCGCCACCATGCCGAGGGTCGCCGGGTCCGCCGGGCTGACGCCGACCAGAAGAAAAGCGAGCCCTGTCCCCAACAGCAAGCCCAATCCGGTACCGATGATGATGCCGAGTGCCGCCACAAACGCCCCCCGCCGCATCACCAACCGCGTCACCCCGGTTCCGGTTGCCCCGAGCGCCACACGGAGGCCCATCTCGCGGGAACGCTGGCCGACCGAGTGGGCCGTGACCCCGTACACGCCAACCAGTGTGAGCGCCAGCGCCAGGCCTCCCAGAGCACCGAGGATCTGCAGGCCGGCCCATTGCCCGCCCAGGCCGTCCGCCACGGCGGCCTCGATGCTCATCGGGCCGATGAGCGCGAGCGTAGGATCGACGTCACGTAGCACTTCGCGCACGCTGGCGGCCAGGTCGTTCATGCCGGCAGTGTGCGTGACGACGAAGAATCTGGTGCGCGTCGGCCGCTGCTCGAACCACTCGAGGATCAGGGGCGGCGGATCGCGATGAGCACCGCGGATGCGCGGCGATTCGACGACGCCGATGATCCGCCGACGCCCGCCGTTGTCGACTTCTTTGCCGAGCGCTTCGGCAGGCGTGCTCCACCAGCGATCGGCGAGCACGCGGCTGACCACCGCCACCGGTGTTCCCTCGGGTGTGTCGACCGCGGCGTCGAACCAGCGCCCCGCTACCAGCCGTAGCTCCATGACGTCCCGGTAGGTGGACGACACGCGGCGGGCCTCCGCCGACTGTCGAGTGTCCGCGTCCGATTCGACTCCCGTCACGGTGTACAGGTTCGATGACCAGCCCGAGACCGGATGCCCCGACGAGCTCGCAACGCCCTCGACGCCGGGGATCGCTGCAATCCTGCTGGAGAACTCCTGCAAAAGCACCGCGACTTCCGTCATGCTTTCGTACGATGCCCGCGGCGGCGAGACGCGGAATATGAGCGCGTCGTGCGTACGCATTGACATCTCTCGCGTTTGCAGCCCCGCCATGTCGCGGATCAGTAGTCCGCAGGCAACGAGGAGGGCCATCGACGCGGCCACCTCGCCGACGACCAGGGCGGACGCCAAACGGCCGCGACGCCGGCCGACACCGGCGCGATTTCCGTCCGCCAGACGCCCACGCAGATCGACCTTCGAGGTACGCAGCGCGGGCAGCAGGCCGAAGATCAGCGTTGACACCAACGCGAGGGCGGCGGTGACCGCCAACGCCCGAGCATCGATGCCGATCAGATCCCAGCCGGGCACCGCGGGCGGCATGAAGACGTACCGGACAAGGAGCCTCACCGCTGCCCAGGCAACGGCCAGCCCCAGCACGCCTCCGGCCACGGCAATGATCAGACTCTCGGTCAGGAGTTGGCGAACGACCCGCCCGCGTCCGGCACCCAGCGCACCGCGCACCGCGATCTCGTGCCCTCGCCCGAGTCCGCGGGCCAGCAACAGGTTGGCGATGTTCAGGCATGCGATCAGCAGCACGAAGGCAACCGCGCCGCCCATTACCAACCCACCTTGCTCGAACTCGGTGCCGTACACGACATCTCGGAACGGCACGACCGCAGCGTTCGGGAAAGTGCGCTCCGGGTCACGCTCCACGACCGTCGCCGCCACGGAGCGGAGCTCCGCCCGGGCCACCTCCAGGGTCACGCCGTCGGCGAGCAAGCCCACCGCCTGCAACACGTGCCCGTCGCGCGCCTCCTGACCGCTCACGCGCAGCGGCACCCAGAGATCGGCGGGAACGCCCGGAATGCTTACACCGGTCGGCAAGATGCCGATCACGGTGTGCGCGGTGCCGTCCAACACGACGTCACTGCCGAGGATGCCGTCGTCCGCGCCGAGCGCGTCCTTCCAGAAGCTGTCGGATAACAGGACCACGCGCGGCCCTGTCGTCGTACCTTCCTCGGCGGTGAAAGTACGGCCGGCGCGTGGCTCGATCCCCAGCACGTCGGGCAGGTTGTGCGAGGTCACGAGGGCGGTGGCGCGCTCGGCCTGGTCGCCGGCGGCAAAGTTGTAGCTCGCCTGCATGTACGCACCGAGGTCGACGGTCGAGGATCCACGCCGCCAATCGACGAAATCCGGCACCGAAAACACGTTGAAGTCCCAGCCGCGCTCGAAATTCGCCATGCCAACACCCACCAGGCGCGACGCGTTGCCGAGCGGGAGCGGCCGAAACAACCAGACGTCGAGCGCCCCGAAGATCGCGGTTGTCGCACCGATGCCGAGAGCAAGTGAAACGACCGCGAGCGACGACGTCACCGGTGTCCGAGCCAGGGAGCGAATGCCGAAACGAATGTCCTGCCGGAGGGTGTCGAGGGACCCCGACGCCGACTTCCCCGGCGCGAAGGTGCGCAGCAGGTCGACCAGCTCCCGTTTGCGCAGATCGGAGGCGGCGCCGGCTCCCGAGGACCGCTCGCGAGCATCGACCCGATGACGATACGTATCCCACATCTCGTCCCGGTCCGCGGCGTCGAAACGTCGGGGCAACAGGCGCAACAGCGCGCGATAGAGGAGATCCAACATCAGGAAACCGTGCCGGGTTCGGCAACGGCGCTCTTCTGGACGGCGTGCTCGAAGAGCACGCGGAGGCGCTCGGTCTGATCGGCGAGCGCGGCGCGCCCCTTCTTCGTCAAACCGTACGTCCGCCGCTTCCGGCCGGAGCCGGCTGCCGCATCGGTGACCTCCTCGATCAGCGCGTCGGCTCGAAGCCGTTTGAGAGCGGAGTACAGCGTACCGGTTCCGAGCACGACCGAGCCGCCGGTCCGCTTCTCAATCTCCTGCAGGATCGCGTAACCGTGGCGCGGGCGGTCCGAGACCGCCAGCAGAATGTGCAGGACCGGGTCGCTCATGACGGGCGAGTTGGGCATTGGCATCACCTGTGAGTCGCGTTGTGATATGTCACGATACGACATATCACATTACGAGTCAAAGGGCCGCCAAACCGGAGCCTCGAACACCACCCGGCAGCCGACCGGCCCCACCACACCGATGCACCGGTTGGCCCCGCCGCCCCCCGATCGGTATCATGGGACCCACTGCTGAGATTCCCGTGTGACCGGCACCCTCTCGCCTTTGGTGGGCGCGTAACTCAGCGGCTAGAGTGCCATCTTCACACGGTGGAAGTCGCAGGTTCGATTCCTGCCGCGCCCACTGCCTTAAACCTTTGACATAAAAGGGTTTGTGCGTTCACTCGAATGCTCAATTGGTGACCGCAGCCCAGGCTTTCACTTAGGTCTTACTTAGGTTACGTCGGTCGTATTCCTGCGTATTGTCGCGGACGGAAGGCCGGCGGTACCCGCAGATCAGGCCGCCTTCCCGGCCACGGTGGGGCCGCGTCTACTCCTCGGGCTCGCTTGAAAACGAGAGTGGAGTTGACCCGCTCTGGTGGACGCGTTATGAGCTACATTCTAGGCGGCAGCCGGGACGAGGGCGGTGGAGCGATGGCAACGGTTCGGTGGAAGAAAGACGAAGCGTAGAGGCCAGCCACGCAAGGCGCCTGTCGTTGACGATCGCGTTGGCTGGTTGCCTGTTCCTTTCAGCGTGTGCCTCGGTCGACACCGCGCCCGTGACGTCGCCGGCTGCCGACGATTGGAGGGCGGTTCAGGCAGTCGCTCGCGGGACCGAGCTCCGTGTCCGTGTGGGCTGCGAGCAAGGGCGAGGACACGACGCGTGTGCGGCGGCTGTCTCGTCCGATGGCAGTCAAGGGACTCGAGTCGTTGCTGGCAGACACGTCGAAGCGGACGACCGGTCCCTGCTTCTTCGACCAGCGTCGGAGGCCACCGAACTGCTTCGTATCGATCGCCAGATCGTCTTGAGCGTTGACACCCTGGAATCGGATTCGAGGATCGTCGGAACCCTGATCGGCCTCGCCGCGGGGATCGGCTTGTGTGCCGCAGCTGGACTCTACGGCGAAGACGACTTCAACACCGCCGGAAAGGCCCTTTTCACGGGAATCTGCGGGGGCGGCGGGGCGGCGATCGGGTACGCGATTGACCGACCGAGGGGCCTGCCCACCCGAGCTCGTGTCTATCAGCGAACCGCCGGACCGGGAGCCTCGGGGCAGTGAGCGCCGCTCGTCCCAGCCGTCGCTTCACCACACGAACCGTCAACTTGCCCCAAGCGCGGCAACCGGGACCCGGTCGGTCCTTGGAAGACTGGCTGGGAGCGCCGGGTCCGATCCCCAAGCCCGGTGTCGGAGCGGTGCTGAGAGCTGCGGCCGCTGTGCTGGGTCTACTCGCGTTCTCGGCGTCCGCCGCCGCGCAGCTGACTGAGAGCCCTGATCCACGGCCGTGGAGCTTCACGGGGCTGGCCGGTGCCGGGGTCCGCGAGATCGATTCCGAGTCCTACGGAGCGGCGCTTGTCGGGTTCTCAGCTTCTCGACTTCACGGCGAACGCATCGAGCTGGGTGTCGAAGCGTTCGTATTGCTGCCAAACGAGGTACTGGTCGTGCCCAGTCCTATCTTCGTCCCCGGAGGTCCCGGCGGAACGACCCAGATGACCGTCGAAGACATCGACGTTGCCGTTCTCTTTCGCATGAACTACTGGCTGGCGACGTGGAGAGTTCGACCCTATCTGGGGTTTGGAGCAGGCGTTGACTTCCTAGACAGAACTCGCGTAGGCACGCGCGCGATTGACGAGCCCTCGGACGGGGTGCCTGTAATCATTACTCGTGAAATCCAGGACGGGAGCATTCAACTCGTGACGCTCTTTGCAGCCGGATTGGAGTTCCCGATAACCGATCACTGGCGAGTGCGCCCGGAGGCACGCGTGCCGCTGCCCGTATTCGTAGGCTCGGCGCGCACACTCGGGTTCGGTGTCGGCGTCTCGTATGTCCGCTGACCGCGCTGAGTCGCGCCGGAAGTGCTGTGGCCTCGCAGGACCTTGCCATCGGGGGCGTATCTTGTTGAGACTCATGGCGTTGGCGAGGTAAGGACGCCTCAGGCGTCGGCCGAAGTCCGTTTGAACACTCGGCGCGGGATCTCCGTCTCACAAAGGACCCACCACCCAGCGCCGAGGTGCGCAATCACCCTTGACCGCTTGCCCCCGCTTTGTCAATTCCGTTGTCAATTCGATCTCAAGCAGATTCGAATCGATTCAAATCGCGGGTCGCTACGCTTCAAATAAGCTCCGATGAATTCAAGGGAATACAATCATCCTCAACCGGGTCGTCCTCACACACGGTGGAAGTCGCAGGTTCGATTCCTGCCGCGCCCACTGCCTGCTCGCTTCACAGAACTTCGCGAAGCTCGTCGCGAGACAGTTCGCAATCTCGAAGGATCTTGATCAGCAGGCCGCGCCCGATCGATTCGTTGCCGTGCACGGGGACGACGGTACTCCGACCGTCATGGTGGCGGAGAAGATGATGGCTGCCCCGGATTCGAACGGTTGCGAAACCCAGCGCGCCAAGCGCGGAGACCAGTCTCTTGCCCGTGATCGCGGGCAGCCGGCTCAAGTAGAAACGGTGACCTTGCGGACCTCGACGAAGTCGAGTCGGGCGGGTTCGCCGGCCGCGTCCTCGAGACAAAGCTCGATCGCTTCCGTAATGCGCTCGTCCAACTCCTCGAGTGTTTTGGCCTGTGTGTGGCAGCCTGGCAACGCAGGCACCGACGCGACGTAAAATCCGTCTTCGTCGCGCTCGATCACCACGTTGAACTCTCGGGTCATGGTCCGGTCACCTCCTCCTACATTCTATAGACGGCCGTGGCTGCCGGGTACGCCCACCACCGGCGAGCGCCACGGGAAGCGCGGCCGCTACGGCAACCGGCGGGTGCTGGTACTCGCCGGCAAGGCGCTGCTGTTGACTTTGGAATACATATCACCTACAAGTTAGCAGTAATAATTCGCCCTCCGAGGGAAAACACCATGGTCGACCAGCTGGGCCGTTTCGAGCAGCTTCTCCTGTTCGCCATCCTGCACCTCGGAAATGAAGCATACGGCGTCACCATGCGAAGGGAGGTGGAGGAGCGCACCGGCAAGACCGTCGCCAGTGGCGCCGTTTACACGACGCTTCGCAGGTTGGAGGATCGGGGGCTGGTGAGCTCCTCGGTCGGTGAGCCCACCGCCGAGCGTGGCGGCCGACGGAAGAAGTTCTACCGGGTGGAGCCGGCGGGGATCCGTGCGCTCCACGAGTCGTATCGAATCCTTCGCGGGATGGCCGCGGGGCTGGAGCCGAGCTTGGATGAGCTGGCGGCGCAGCTCGACGGGGCCGAGCCCTCATGAGCCTCCCCCGCCCCCCGCTAGTGGCACGGTTCATCGTTCGACGGGCCGCCCATCCCTCGGAACGGGAGTTCCTGCTCGGCGACCTGGAAGAAGAATACGGCGAACTCCGTGCCCGCCAGGGTCGCCTGGCGGCGTGGCGTTGGTACTGGCTCCAGGCTCTGAGGAATGTTTCCCAGCGGTCGATCCCCCCACGACGTGTACCGACCGTTCCGCGTGGCAACGTCTCTCGCTCTCGTCGCAGTGGTGGCTTCTTGCTCGAGATCCTGATCGCAGATCTCCGACACGCGCTGCGCATCTTCCGCCGCAGCCCCGGCTTCGCCGCAACGGCGGTCCTCTCCCTCGCAATCGGGATTGCTGTTGCCACAGGGCTGTTCAGCATCGTCGATGCGACATTGCTGAACCCTTTCCCATGGGCCGACAGCGATCAGATCGTCAAGCTCGGCACGCTCGACAGAGGCAGGGGCCGAAATCTGTTTCTCACGGCTAGCGAACTCGTCGCCCTGCAACAGAGCGAAGTCTTCGACGGCGCCTTTGCCTTGAACACCTGGCAGACGAATCTGACCGGCCCGGACGGCCTCCCGGAATCGGTCAGCACCCAGTCTTTTTCAGCAAACGGTTTGGACGTACTCGGGGTTCCGCCCCTCCTCGGACGCGTCTTCCACGAGGAGGACGGGCCGGCGGGCGAGCAGGCCAACCGGGTCGTCGTGCTCACCTACCGGTTCTGGCAGCGACACTTCGGAGGCCAGCCCGAGGCCGTGGGACAGACCCTGCATTTGGACCGCGAGCCCTACACGGTGATCGGCGTGCTGCCACGGCAATACTTTCCCACCGGCCCGGAGATTATCGTCCCCCTTGATCTGATACTCGATCCGGAAGCCACCTGGACCGTCCAGGCCCGTCTCGAGCCCGGCGTGACTCCGCGCATGGCCGAACAGCTCATTCAGCCGCTCTTCGACCGGTTCGCCGAGGAGTCCCCGCAACGCTTCCCGGCGGATGCGCGTCCGCTCGTAGCAAGCCTGGTGGAGTCAAAATGGGCCGGCGGCTTCGTGCCGACCCTCCTGCTGATCTTCGCGGCGTCTCTGTCGCTGCTCCTGCTCGCCTGTGCGAACGTGTCCATTCTGCTGTTGGCACGCGGGACGTCGCGGGCGCACGAGTTCGTCGTGCGCGCCGCCCTGGGGGCCAGTCGTGGGCGATTGATGAGGCAGCTCCTGCTGGAATCGCTGCTCCTGGCAGTCGCCGGCGCCGCGCTGGGCGTTGCGGCGGGCTACGGGGGCCTGCCGACCGTGCTCAGGCTCTTGCCCTCCAATCCGGTTCCGGTCGGGAACCTCATGGACGCTCCCGTCAATGTACCGGTGCTGCTCTTCAGTGCGGGTCTTGCGATGGCGTCGGCCCTGATCTCCGGACTATCACCGGCTTTGTCGTTTTCGCGTCCACGCCTGACGATGAGTGCCCGGACCACCGCCGGCGTCCAGGGCCGCCGGGCGCATCATCTCCTGCTGGGGGCTCAAATCGCGCTGACCGTGCTGCTCCTGACGGGCGCTGGTGCGGCTGTCGGGGTGCTCATCGGCCTGTACCGGGCACCGCTTGGCTACGATCCGCAGCGCGTGTTCATCGCGACGATGAACCTTCCAGAGAACACCTACATGGAATGGGCCGGCCGCGCCTCGTTCTACGAGCGCCTGCGGGAGCGCATGGCACAGGTGCCTCAGGTCGAGTCGGTCGCGCTCGCCACCTACAGCGGGATACCGCCGCAGTCGGGCCAACGGTCGGTGGCCGGAGTTCCCGGCAGGGACACGTCGGGAGAAGAAGCCCCGATTGTCCAGCGGATCAGCGCCGACTACTTCTCGACGATGAAGATCCCCCTCGTTCAAGGCCGCGTGTGGTCAGATTCGGAGAGCGGTGGAACGCCTCACGTCGCCGTCATCAACCAAACGATGGCTCGTGCCTGGTGGCCTGACGAATCCGCGATCGGGAGAAGCGTTCGATTGGCCGACTACGTCGAGTCACCCAACCCCTACAGGCTGGCGGCGCCCGGCAGTGACGGTTGGTTCGAGATCGTCGGTATCGTGGGCGACACACCCAACGTCGGTCTCCGTGAGCCGCCGGCGCCGTCGATCTACGTGCCGTACACGCTCATGCTGAGCGATTCCCTGAACATGATCCTGCGGACGAGCTCGGGTCCGACAAGTGCGATGTACCGTTCGATTCAGGAAGCCGTGCGTGACGTCGATCCCCACCAAACCGCAAGCATCTACACACTCGAAGGCGTGCTGGCAAACGCGGGGTGGGGCCGTGCGCGGTTCGTGATGTCGCTGATGCTCGGGTTCGCGATGATCGCGCTGATGCTCGCAGTCGTCGGGCTCTACAGCGTCGTGTCGTACTCGGTGTCGTGCCGATTCAAAGAGCTCGGCATCCGTATGGCGCTGGGTGCCGGTCGCGGGCGCATCGTGAACGATGCGGTGCGGCCGGCGGCCTTCGCCATCGTCGCGGGCCTTTTCGCTGGTCTCGCACTGAGCGCAGGGCTCAACAAGTTTGTCGCCCAGTGGTCGATCGGCGATCTGAACGATCCGGTCGTGCTCGGCGCCGTCAGCCTGGTTCTGCTCGTCGTCGCGATCATGTCCGCCGCGATTCCCGCGAGCCGAGCGGCCTCGATTCAGCCGAGAGACGCGCTTCGAAGCGACTGAGCAATGCCGTACTGCCTTGTAGCAACAACGCCGGAGCATGCCCGGGATCTGCTAGATTGGGGCCTCTCACCAAGACCGACCTGCGGGACCTAATGTCACCACTCGACACCCATCCGAGCGCCCTGCGAGAACAGGTCGAACTGATGCGCGAGGCTACCCGGGCGCAGCGGTTCGCGGCGGTGCGCTCGCTGAGCACGACTGTTGCCCTATTGTCGCGCCGTGCTCTCCATCGCAGCATGCCGGGTGCCTCGAAAACGGAAGTCGATTTGGCTTTCGTCGCGCTCCACTACGGGGATGCAGTCGCCGCCCGGCTCCGCCGTCAAACGCAACGGTGAGCGCACCCGACCTGCTGGCGGCACTCGAGCCGGTGATCGACGTGCTGGAACGGCTCGGCGTCCGGTACCAGGTCGGAGGGTCGGTCGCCAGCTCCGTGCACGGCATGGCGCGCGCGACGATGGACGTGGACATCGTCGCCGAGCTCGAGGCAGAGCATGTCGGCAAGCTGGTGGGCTCGTTGCGAGACGGCTACTTCGTCGATGAGGGGCTGGTGCGCGCCGCCCTACGCGATCGTTCCTCGTTCAACCTGATCCACCAGGCGACGATCATGAAGGTGGACATTTTCCTGCCCAAGGAGCGCCCCTACGACCGCCAGGCGTTGGACCGCAGTATTGAAGACACGTTGGTCGATGACCCCAAGGCAAGAAGCTTGCGCGTCGCCGCGCCGGAGGACGTGATTCTTGCCAAGCTCGAATGGTATCGACTCGGAGGCGAAACGTCGGAGCGACAGTGGGTCGATGTGCTCGGTGTGCTGCGGGTGCAGCGGGACCGCATGGACGTAGCCTACATGAAGCGCTGGGCAACAGAGCTCGGTGTTGCCGATCTCCTGGAGCGAGCGCTCGAGGAAACGGGACCGTAGCCGCGGCGGACGCCTCCGGCCCGCTCCCAGGAGATTCCCCAGTCCGCGAGGCGAAAAGCGGCCGGATGGCCTTGGAACCCGACCTTGCTTCGCTGACGCTCGACGAGGATCACCTCGAGCGCATCACGATCTGGCGGATCATCGAGGACTGACTGCGGCGTCGTACGGGGCAGCCTACCCAGCCAGCGCCCGGGCGCTGCGGTTGCCGCTCCGCGAAAACGGCGATACCTTGGTCCTGATTACGGGCGCGCCGCGGCATCGTCGCTGTCGGCGCGCCCCACCTCGAATGCCGGAGGACCGGAATGCCGCGCCTTACGGTGATCACCACCCTCCTGCTCACGGCCTGCGGCGGCCCTCCGGCGTCTCGCGCCACGAGCCTCTCGTTCGATGCGCGGGGTCGCGTCTACGTGGTCGACAGCCTCGATCCCTTCGTGCGCGTCTTCGAAACCGACCTTCGCCGGGGGGAAGTGGTCGGGACGATGACGCTTGGACCAAAGGGGCAGGGGCCAGGCGAGATGATGATGCCGGCCTACGCCTTCTCGCGCGCCGACAACAGCATCATCGTCTTCGACTTGGGCGCCGCGCGGGCGACGATCTTCGAGCCCGATGGCGAGGTGCGAGAGAGCTTCTACTACCCGCAGCGAATCTCCACCAGCGCGGCGTTCGATCGCGCCAACGACACCCTCTACCTGGCGTGGCGCAGCAATCTCGCCCGCTCTCCGGGCCCGCGGCTGGACCGGTGGAAGGTGGGCGACGAAGAGCCCACCGACTTACCAGTTGCAGAGGATCAGCTCCCCGAGCCTCGTCCGCTGCGCCCCGCTTCGCACCTCCCGGTCGCTGTCGTCAACGCCGGTGAAGTCGCCATCGGCGATGGATGGGATTACCGCATTCGTGTCGTCAACGGGGATGGTGTAGTAACGCGCGAATTCGGTCGCGACGGTGTTCCGCGCCCATCCAAGCCCGCGGAGCAGCTCGAGCAGGAAGAAGCGCGCATGCGCCGGCGCGAAAAACAGCCAGGGCTCTCGTACGAAGAGCCCGATACTGAGCTGCACCACTTTCCCCGATCGGCCTTCGACACCGATGAGCACGGCCGCTTCTGGGTGCTCACCACCCGGGGAAGCAAGACCGAGAGCATCCTCGACGTCTTCGCGCCGTCCGGCGAGTACCTCGGCGAGCTCAATGTGCCCGCCGACATCTCCCTGCCCTCGTGGCGCGCCGGCAACGGCTTCGACGTGGAGGGTGGGTATCTGGCTTCGCTGACGCTCGACCAGGATCACCTCGAGCGCATCACGATCTGGCGGATCATCGAGGACTGACTGCGGCGTCGTACGGGGCAGCCTACCCAGCCAGCGCCCGGGCGATGTCCTTTTTCGAAGCTCCCAGCGCCCAGCATCGACCGGGTCGCGGGAACCGGAGTTCCGGAGATCGCCGCCCAACCGCGGCCTCCATCGGCCAAGCGAGACCTGGTTGCCGCTCCGCGAAAACGGCGATACCTTGGTCCTGATTACGGGCGCGCCGCGACATCGCCACCGTCGGCGCGCCCTACCTCGAATGCCGGAGGACCGGAATGCCCCGCCTTACGGTGATCACCACCCTGCTCATCGCGTCGGCGATGCTGGCGACACCGGCAGCTTCAGTCCGCACCGACGCCGCCGCTGCTCCGCCGACCCCGTCGCCGGCCGATCCCGCCGCTACTCCCCAAGCCATGTCATTGGCCGATCCCGTTGCTGCTCCGCAATCCCTGTCGCCGGCCGCCCCTGTCGACATCATCGGAACCCACATCGAGGCCTACAACCGGCGCGATCTCGACGCCTTGACCGCTACCTTTTCTCCGGACGCGCGCATCTTCATCCTCCCGAGCACCGAGCCCGTCTACGCCGGCCAGACAGCGATCCGCGCCGCCTATGGCGACCAGCTCGAAGGCAACTGCGTGGGCACCATGCTCCGGGAATGCCCGAACCTGAGCTCCAAGGTCACCTCCTGGCAAGTGATCGGCGAGTACGTGGTTACCTACCAGCTCGTCACGCTGGTCGATACGGCACCGCCGATTCCCTACGTGCTGATCTACCAGGTAAGCGGCGGCTTGATCCGGAACGTGTGGTTCTTGGTCGAAGGCGGTGCGTGAGCTTGTCGTCGAGACCAACGAGCTCGCGTCGACCACGGATCGAGTGGCTGCGCTCGCTCGGTATCGAGCCCTTGCCCGCCGATCGGGTGGACGCAGCGGAGTAACTCGCCGGGACGTCAGTTTATCGTCAGGTTACCGCCGCGCTCACGCCGGCCGGACCCGTCACGCGAGCGGGACGAGCTTCGACCGGCGGATCTGCCGATCGCGCGTCAGCAGCGGCGCGCCATGGACGATACTCGTGGCAGCGATCAACTCGTCCGCCGGATCCCCCGTGAAGTCCAGATTCGCGGAGGTCTTCGCCACTTCGAGGTCGAGGGGCCACACGTGCAGGCCGGCAAGGACGGCGTCGACCTCCGGGTCGTCCAGATCGAGGTCGATTCGTCCCAACTGCGCCAGCTTCGCAAGCTCCCACAAGACGATCGCCGCGACGCCCCACACGTTGTCCGAGAGCAACTCCTCCTCCCGGGGGCGCAAGTCGCCGCGCAAGGCGTGAATCAGCATGTGGGTGTCAAGATTGAGCATCGGCCTTCCACGACACGCCCGTCGAGAGGATGTCGCCTCGCACCGTGATCTTGTCGCGTAACGCGCCGATCATCGCCTCCGGCCGCTGCGGATATGGCAGGACCCGGGCCACGGGCTTGCCGTGCTTCGTGACGACGATCCCCTCGGGACTCAGCTTGTCCAACAGCGCGAGGCACTGCTCCTTGAACTTGGCCGCTCCGATGGTCTTCATGGCTACCTTCTTATGGTCATAAAAGTTGACTGGTCATATTATATGGCCATGTATCAAGCGAGACCACCAGCGACATGATGCAGGGGGGGCGAGGCGGCCGGGTCGGCCTGGCGAGATCAGCGTCGCTGCAGGCGGGTGCGAACGGATTCTCGGCTCGCCCGCGGTGTCACTCGTCGATTCGAGGCAGCACTCCGCCCGGCCTGCCGAAGTGCGGAGCGGCGTCGGATGCTTCGCGCGGGTCGACGAACTTCTCCGCCGACGGGCTGTAGTACAGGCAGCCGATTTCCTCCGGCGGGCGAGACTCGACGAAGGGTTCCACCGAGTCCAGGGCCTCCAGCCACTGACTCTTCAGTTGAGGCAGCTCGATCGGGGTGGCCACGTGAAGACGGGCGATGTCCTCCTCGCGCACACGGCCGCGGCGCCTCAGCAGGCCCAACAACGAAAGCGGCGTATGACCCGGGTCCTTGCCGCAGGCGGCCCAGCACATGGCGCCGAGGCAAAGCACCTGTTGATGTTGGTGCATCGTGTCGACGAGGTCCCGAGGCTCGTCCCTGCCGGCGAGGGCGAGCACCTTGTTGACCGCGAGATCAGCCGGGTGAAGCAGGTAGCCGAACCGGTCGTCGCGAATCGGAGGCATGAAGCGCCAGCTCGAGTCGTGCGCCCACTCGACCTTGGCCTGCTGCTCCTCGCGCTGGACGACCGCCCGGATGTAACCCGGCTGGTTCAAGTCCACGGACAGCGTGTAGCCATTCGTCTCGAGCAAGGCGCGATCCGTCGCATACGCCTGCGCCACTCTCGCCTCGGAGTCATGGAAGTAGTCGAGGTCGTTGCTGTAGCGAGTCGTTTTAGGATCGATCAGGATCGCGGCGCCGCCGGCAAGGTAGGAGTCGACGGTGCGGTTCTCGGCCAGCAAGGTCGCGAGCGTCGATTGAAAGTCGGTTAACGGCACAGCTTGGCTCCGATCATCCAGGCCTCGCGCCCGCCGTGTCGTTTCAGCCGGTCTGCCACCCAGGCGATGTCTTGCGGCCCGACGATGTAGTCGGGGTCGAACGACCAGAAGCACCGCGTATGGAATCGACGGTAGGCACGCCGCGCCTCGCGTACCTTGACCATCCGCCGGGCCGCTTCCGGCGACAATGTCCGCCGGCTCTTCTTGCCGCCCCGGCGCCCGATCTCGGCGAGCCAACTACGTACTGCGGAGTCCATGTCTTTATCATAACCCGCTTATGATCAAAGGCCCACGCTGGCGTTGTGGTCGGCTCGCATCGACCCCGTGCGCGCCCTGCGCTCCGATTCCTGAGGAAGCGTACCGGTGCACGTCGCAGGTTCGATTCCCAGCCGGCTACGTACCGCAGAACGTCTGCCGAACAACCTGCTCCGGCCGAGGTGGCAGCGCCAGACGCGATTGGCGGGGATCGTAGTCGAAGGGCTTCGCCAGCCTGTCCACCAGCGCGTGAAAGGGACCGAAGTCGCCGCGAAGGGTGGCGGCGTCGATCGCCTCCTCTACCAGGTGGTTGCGGGCGATGAACGCCGGGTTGATGGCATACATGGATTCCTGCCGCTCCCAGGGCGTCGTGGCTTCTTCCTGCAGCCGCGCGTGCCAGCGTGGCAGCCACGCGTCGAACGCCGCGGGGAGCTCGAAAATCGCGCCGACCCCTTCGCTACTCCCGCCGACGTCAGCGACGTCGGCGAGGTCGGCGACGTCGGCGAGGTCGGCGAGGTCGGCGGGGTCGGCGAGGTCGGCGGGGTCGGCGGGGTCAGCGGGGTCGGCGGGGTCAGCGACGCGTGCGAGATCGGCGAGGCGCCGGAATGTGAGCGTGAAATCGATGCCGGTCTCGGCCATCAACGACAGCAGGTCGCTGAGCAAAGCCGCGTCGTCCTCGCCGTGCGGGCGGAAGCCGAGCTTTCGACCCAGGACCTCGAGATGGGCGTCCAGGAATTGATCGGCGAACCGCTCGAGGCTGTCGCGCGCCAGGGTCACGGCCTGTTGCGGATCCTCGTGCAGCAGCGGCAACAGCGACTTCGCCAGGTTGCTCAGATTCCAGTGCGCCATGCCGGGCTGATTGCGGTATGCGTAGCGGCCGCCCCGGTCAATGGAGCTGTACACCGCATTGGGATCGAACCCGTCCATGAAGGCGCAGGGACCGTAGTCGATGGTCTCGCCGGACAGCAGCACGTTGTCGGTATTCATGACGCCGTGAATGAAGCCCACCAGCTGCCAGCGGGCCAGCAGCTGCGCCTGCCGGTGCACCGCTTCTCGCAGCAACGCCAGGGCCTGATTCTCGGCGGCCGCTTGGCCCGGGTAGTGACGCGCCATGACGTGCGACACCAGGATCTGCAGCGCCTCGGTATCCCCCTTCGAGGCGAACAGCTCGAAGGTACCGATGCGGATATGGCTCTGCGCGACGCGCGCCAGGATCGCCCCGGGCAGCACGCTCTCGCGGATCACCGGTTCGCCGGTGGTCACCGCCGCGAGGGACCGCGTGGAGGGGATGCCCAGCGCCGCCATGGCTTCGCTGACGATGTACTCACGCAGCACCGGCCCGAGCGGGGCGCGGCCGTCGCCGCCACGAGAATAGGGCGTGCGCCCCGCGCCCTTGAGCTGGATGTCGTAGCGAGTGCCATCGGTGGCAATGACCTCGCCGAGCAGGATGGCGCGGCCGTCTCCCAGCTGCGGGTTCCAGGCGCCGAACTGATGCCCCGCATAGGCCGTCGCGATGGGCTCCGCGCCATCGGGAATACGGTTGCCGGCGAGGACCTCGGCGCCTTCCGCGGATTTCAGCCAATCGGGATCGATTCCCAGATGGCGCGCCAGGTCTTCGTTGACGCGGATCGGAACCGGAGTCGCGACGGGCTCCGGCAACTGACGCGCGTAGAAGCGCTCGGGCAAGCGAGCATAGCTGTTGTCGAAGGTCGGGCCGGAGTGATTGCTCATGAACCGCATTGTAGGTCGCGAACACCGGACACGGTGACCTCGGTCGCGGGGCGTCGCCCTTCTGCTGACCGAGCCCCGAGGCGTACGCGCCGTCGACGCCGGACTCAGAGCGCAGTGCTACCATCGACGACTGGCTCGGTGATCGGGTCGCCGATCCTGAGCGATTGCCTCTCGAAAGCAACCGAAGGCGACTCACATGAGAACCGCGAGAAGTGGCGGTCCGGCCGGATGACTCGTAACGCCACTGCCTGTCGGTCCCCGGCGGCGTCGGAGCCCGCCCCCGACACCCCCCGCGTGGGCCGGGTGCGAATCGGGCACCTTGCGCGTGCGGCCGTGTATTTGTTGCTCATGCGGATATCACTTTCGCTGCTCGGGCTGCGGCGGTCGACGCGATGGGTCGGGCGTCGTTTCAAGAGTGGGCTCGACACCGGGAGCGCCGCTACCGAAGCCGCTCGAATCGCGGCAAGCGTCAGGAGCGCGGCCCGGCGACTGCCGGGGAATTACAGCTGCCTGGTGCAGTCGCTTGCGACGCAATGGCTGCTGAACCGCCGGGGCATCGTCAATGGGCTGCAGGTCGGCTTTGCCCGAGACGAAGGCGGCAAGATCATCGGGCACGCGTGGGTGGAGTCCCATGACGTCGTCTTGACGGGTAGAGCGGAGCGGGAAAACTACCTGGCGATCACAACGCCGCAGGAAGGCCGGACATGACGCCGCAAGATTCGACCGCCCAGCCTCCGAGCACCGCCGACCCCGATCAGAGATGGCGGCCTGCACGCGATGTCCTGGCGCGCCGGCTCGACGACGCCTACGTGGTCGTGCATCTGAGCAGCGACGAGATCTTCGAGTTGAACGAGAGCGGGGCGCGGGTATGGGAGCTCATCGAGCAGGGCTTCGGACTCGAAGAGATGACGCGCGTGCTCCTGAGGGAATTCGACGGCCAGCGGGAGGCCGTGGCGATCGAGACGGCGGAGCTTCTCCAGGAGCTCGTGTCCGTGGGGCTGATTCGTCCCGTTTGAGGGCGCATCCATTGGCGCACACGGCGTCTGGTCGGCGTGCGGCTGAGGCGCTTCGGATCTGAGGATATGTTCGAGACCTACCTGATCGAGTGGGATCCCGCCCATTCCGCCGATCCGTCGGTCTTCGTCACGGCTGGTGACGACCCTGCCCCCGAGCCCACGCGAAGGCTCATCAGCACGTGCCGCGGAGAAGGCGGTAGCTTCTGCTTGCTCGAGGGCTATCTGCTCGACGTCGTTGGTCTCGAACGGACCGTTGACGAATCGCCGGCAGAGTCGATTCTCAGGGCCTATCAGCGGTGGGGCTTCGAGGCGTTTGACCGATTCCGCGGCGGCTACGTCGCCGTGATCTGGGAGGCGCCGCGGCGCCGGCTGCACATCGGCCGCGACGCGGTGGGGCTCCATGCCTGCTACTACGCACGGCGCGGCCGCGGCGCCCTCGTTTCGTCGTCGATCGACGTCCTGCAGGGGCGGCTGTCCGCGGCGGCCTCTTTCAACCCGGTGACGATTGCCGAGATGTTGGCGCAGAGAGTCGGCTCACAGCAGCGCGAAGAGACGTTCTTCGAGGGCATCCAGCGGCTTCCCGGTGCGCACGTGATGACCCTGGAGCACGACCGTGACCCGCAAGTTCGACGGTTTTGGGAGCCCTTCCCGTCCGAGCGCGACTGGGCCACCGACGACGAAGAGGCCGATTTGATCCCGTGCCTCGATCGGGCGGTCGGACGTTGCCTCCGGGCGGGGGCGGATTCACTGGCGTTGAGCGGTGGGTTCGATTCGATCTCGTTAGCAGTGTTGGCGACAGATCAGCTCGAGGAACATCAGCGTCTTCACGCTGTATCGCTCCATATCGACGATCACGAGATCGACGAAAGCGATGCGCAGATCGCCGTCGCGCGGAAGCTGGGGATGACGCAGACGATCAGCTCGGTGAAAGAGATCTTGGCGGGCAGAGGCTTCCTCGAAGCATCGCTCGAGTTCTCGGCACGCAGTCCCAGCCCCGTCGCCAGCGTCTTTCAGTCCGCCTTCACCGGCCTCATGGCGATGGCCGGTCGATCCGGATCACGGCGGATGTTGATGGGAACCGGCGGCGACGAGATGCTGACCGTCGATCCGGTGTACGCCGCCGATCTGTTCGTCTCGTTCCAGTACTTGCGGATGTGGCAGTTCCTGCGCAGCTGGCAGCGATCATCGCCATTGTCGGCCGGCCACGTGGCCAGAATCCTGTTGTGGAACTCAGGCGCCCGTCCGACGCTCGGTCACGCGGCGCGGCGCGCCTTGGAGTCTATCTCCATGCCGCTGGCCGAGACCGTCCGACGACGGCGGTATCGGCGGTGCATTCCTTCATGGCTCAACCTCGCGAATCACGAGCTGATAACCGAAATGGAAACGCGCGCCGTCGTCAGCTCTCGTGCCGAACGCGTTACTCCCGGGAAGTACTATCGAACGCGAATGAACCGCCTCTTGTGCTCGCCGCTCCACATGCTCGGCATGGATCAGGCGTTCGCGTGGGGTCGAGCGCACGGCTTTGTGCAGTTCTATCCGTTTCTCGATCGCGATGTCGTGGAGCTGGCGCTGAGGATCCACCCTCGGCGACTCATCGAAGGTGGCTTTTCGAAAGCTCCCCTGCGCCGTCTGGTTCACGATCGCCTGCCGTTCATCAGCCGTGGCGGCAAGAAGGTCGATTTCAGCGGAACCACCAGCAGAATGGTCCAGGATGGCGGCGCAGCGGCGTGGAGCCGGCTCGGTGGCCCGTCGATTCTCTCGGAGCTCGGCATCGTTGACGACGCGCGGACTTCGGAGCTGATGGATGGTTTCTTCGCGGGGAGAGATCCATGGACGTTCGACGTCTGGCTGATCCTGACGATGGAAGATTGGCTCCAGGCGCAGATTCGACATTGCGACGCGGACAAACCTATAATCAGGGCTCTCGCACCAGGATCCGAGGGGATTTCGGAGGTGGGGCCACGGATCCTCTAATAAGGAGGCGACCGCGTGTCCAGAAAATCTCCACGTATGGAGCCTGCCCCCGCGCTGGAACGGCGCGCGTGGGAAACACCCAGCCTCCATCGCGTCGGCAAAGTGACGGACATCGTGCAGGGAGCAGGCAAGTCCGGTCCGAACGTCGACGGCGACCCCGGAGCATTCCGCAAGATGGGCATGGGTTGATCACACGGAGCGCGCCGGTGTGTCGCCTTCCAAAGGAAGCTCCCCGTCGATGCTCTTCCAGGAACCCGTCCTTCGGATTCTGAGTTCACATCGCACTCCGACACCCGACGACGCTCGGGCCCCCTCGGTCCCTGGAGTGGAATTGTGGACCGACCCGCACGGAAGGACGTACGCCTGGTCGTATGTTCGGAAGCGAAGATACGTCGTGGAGTGGCCGGGTGTCGGGAGCTTTCGCTTTCGTATCGGATCTTCGGTTGTCGAGGCCGAGGCAACGGGTACCGCGCCGCGCGCCGCGCTGCGGGAAGCCTACGACCGGACGGTTCTACCCCTGATCATTCAGGCGGGCGGCACACAGATGCTGCACGCCAGCTCAGTCTCCACCGATCGGGGTGTCGCCGCGTTCTGCGCGCCCGCGATGACCGGCAAGTCAACGCTCGCCTGGGAGATGAATCGGCGTGGTTACCGCGTATGGGGGGACGACTCCTGTAGTTTCGTTGCCCGGCCATCGGGCGTTTGGACGCAACGTACGGGTGCCACGCTTCGGCTTCGAGAGGATGTGCTTCCCCATTTCGGTTTGAGCCCGAATGGCGATGACGGACATACGATCGCCGTGTCTCGTCATGAGACTCCGGAGACGGATCGGTTGATCGCAGTGTTCATTCTCGAGCGGCGCCGAAGCACGCACTCCGGCGGCGCGGTGGAGCTGGCGCGACTCCCGGCCAGCGCGGCGTTCCGCGAGCTGTTGGGACACGCGTATTGCCACAGCCTCCATGACAAGGATTCACGACGCGGATTGTTGTCGGCGTACCTGGCCCTTTCCGGGGCGGTGCCGGTGTACTCGCTGAGCTATCCGTCGCATCTGCAAAGCCTGGAACGAACGGCGACCGTCCTGGAAAGGGCGTTCGACGAGATTCCCGGTCCCCAACAGCAACCCGGGGCATCCAGTTCGACCCCGGGCTCCAGCTCGCCCCCGGTCGAGGGAGTCGCGACATCATGAGTCGGCAGCGAGCGGGACGCATTCTCTGCGACTGCCTGCGGGTGGCGGGCTCCCGAGAAACCGCCCCGCTCGAGCGGGTGGAGGCTGACGAGTGGCGCCGGGTCCTCGCGCGGGCGAAGAGCGACGGCCTGGCGCCGTACCTGCATGCGCGATTGCAGGGCGACAGCGCCTGGCGGCGTCTGCCCGCGGACGTTCGCGAGGCGCTGCGCACCGAGCATCTTCTGTCGGCAGCGAACGCACTGATTTGGCGTGCCGCGCTCGTGGAGGTGGGGGCTGCGATGGCCGCGGAGGACATCGACTGCCTGGTGTTGAAAGGCGCCCACCTCGCGTTGGACATCTACCCCGATCCGTCGCTCCGGCCCATGCTTGACCTGGATCTCATGGTCCCGCGGGAACAACTCGCGCGCGGTGGACGCATCCTCAGGGACCTGGGATACCGCCAGCCTGATCTCGAACCCTGGCGAGCGCGTGAAATCTCCGGTCGACTACACCACGCACCGGCGTTCATTCGCCGGAATCCGAAGGTGGTTATCGAGCTACACACGCGCCTGACGCCCCGGGATGCGACCGCCGCCCAAGACGTCGACGACGTCTGGCAACGAAGCGTTCCACTCGTCATCGACGGCCAGTCGATGCGAGCGCTGTGCCCCGAGGACGCGATCGTCTACCTGTGCGTGCACGCGGCATGCCTGCACCGTTTGGAGTTTGGCCTTCGGCCGCTGCTGGATCTCGCGTTGCTGCTTTCGTTGCACGAGGACCGGATAGATTGGGGCTGGATGGTCGCGATCGCGAACGAATCCGGCGCCGCCCGCTTCGTGCACGCGACGCTGCTACTGGCCGATGAGGCGTTCGGGGTTGCGCCGAACCCTGTCGCCCTGGCGGATCTCGAGCCCGAGGCATTCGATGCCGACCAGCTACGGACTATGGGAGACTTCGTGCTGGAGATGCCCGAGTGGACGCGTGGTTCCGGCGCGGTGATCCTGCAGGAAGCGCAATCGGCCCGGGACCCGGGCACCGGCCGCCCCGGCCTTCTTCAGCTTGCGTGGCGAGTACTCTGGCGCAAGGTCTCGGCGTGGAGATCAATGCCGCCAGCGGAGCGTCGCCTGTTCCTGCGGTACATGTGGAAGTCGTCGCTGGATGCGATTCGAGAAGAAATCCGGATGCTCCGGCGCGGACAACTGCGGAGCGCGTCCCGCGGAGTGAGGCAGCGACGGGTGATCGCCCGCTGGGTCGCTGGACGGTGACCCGCAGCTCGACCGCCGGCCGTCCGCCGTCCGAGGATCGTGGCTCCGTCCTTTGCTGCTTTCGGGGTATCGTGAGGGGTGAATGGCCCGCCGCGTTGACCACGGGTAGGCACACAAGGCTTCTCGCATGGTACGAAGGTCTGCAGGAGCACTCAACGAGTGGAACACACACCCTACACCCTGCCGCTGATCGCAACCGCGACGTTCGCGACGAGTCTCGCCCTGTTCGTGCTTTTCCGGCGCCCAGTCCCGGGGCGAATCGCGTTCGCAACGCTGATGCTTGCCGTTACAACGTGGTCCGTGGGCTACGCCCTCGAAATCGGCGCTGCCGCGTACGACGCCAAAGTCTTCTGGGCCAAGGTGCAATACATCGGAATCGGTGCGGTCCCGCTCCTTTGGTTTTGTTTTGTGATGTTCTTTGTCGGCGAATCGGAGTGGTTGACGGCGCGTCGCTTCGCGGGGCTGGCCGTCATCCCGGTAACGACCGTCGCTCTCGCGTGGTCCAACGACAGTTTGGGGTTGATCTGGAGCAAGATTTCGGTCAACGAGAGTCTGGGCTTCTCGATGCTCGAGTTCGAATACGGCGCAGGGCTCTGGACGCACGCCGCGTACTCCTACCTGTTGCTGACCACCGGAACGTTGGTGTTGATCAGAGCGATTGTCAGGGTGCCGCGAATAGGAGCACAACAGATCGCCGTGGTGCTCGTGGCGGCCCTAGCCCCTTGGGCAAGCAACGCTGTCTATCTCTCGGGGACCAATCCGTTTCCGCTCCTCGACTTGACCCCTTTCAGTTTCGTTCTCAGCGGCGTCGCCGTGGCGTGGGGAATGGGGCGGTTCCAGTTCATGAGCACGGTGCCCGTAGCCCATCGTGCCATTATCCGCGGGATGCAGGCGGGTGTGATCGCCCTGGACACCAGCGACAACGTGGCGGTTCTCAACCCCGGAGCAGAGGATATGTTCGACCTGCGCTCCGACGAGGTCGTTGGTCGCCCGGTAGAGGTTGTCTTCGCGGCGTCTCCGGAGGTCGCAGGATGGCTCAAGAGCGACCAAGTACCAAGTCAGCGCGCCTCGCTCGTGGTTCGCGGGCACTTGCGCGAGTTCGATGTGCACACCATGCGTCTGACCGATCGGGGCATTCGTGTGGGGCAATTGACGACGTTCTACGACGTCAGCACACTGGTCGCGGCGGAGCGCGAAGCAAAGCGGGCGAGGGAGAGCGCCGAGGCGGCGAGCCGGGCCAAGACCGAGTTCCTGGCAAACGTCAGCCACGAGATCCGGACGCCGCTCAACGCGATTATCGGGATGACGGACCTGACCCTCGAGGGGGACCTGGACCCCAAGTCTCGCGACCACCTCGGAGTGGCTCGCTCCGCGGCCGACGCTCTGCTAGCCATCATCACCGACATCTTGGATGCTTCCAAGATCGAGGAGGGGAGGCTCGTGCTCGACTGCGCGAACTTCGACTTGGCCCAGATGGTCCAAACAACGACCGAGATGCTGTCCGGCACGATCCGGGACAAGCCGATTACGATGCGTTCGTCCATCGCTCGCGACGTTCCTCGGGTGGTCAAGGGCGACGCTTCACGATTGCGGCAGGTACTGCTCAACCTATTGTCCAACGCCGCGAAGTTCACGCACGCCGGCGAGGTCGCGGTTGAGCTCCGGCTCGACGACGAGCCAGCCCAGGACGGGCGCATTCGGTTGAGGTTCGCGGTGTCCGATACGGGCATCGGAATCAGCGCGGCAGACCGTGGGCGGATCTTCGAACCCTTTGCGCAAGCAGACGCATCGACGACGCGACTGTACGGGGGCAGCGGGCTCGGGCTGTCGATCTCCAAGCACCTCGTCCGGTTGATGGGCGGGCGCATTTGGGTAGAGAGCGAGCCCGGCGAGGGGAGTACGTTCGTCTTTTCCGTCGAGGTGGGAGCCGCCGGAGTCAGCGGGATGGAGTTGGAGGCTGCGGGAACTTCACCGCCGATGAGCCAGGAATCGCACGATGCGAGAGTGCCCGCCGGGGCGCGCGTGCTGGTAGCCGAGGACAACGTGGCCAACCGGGATCTATCGGCTGCGCTGCTCCAGTCGCGTGGGCACGAGGTCACCATTGTTCGAAACGGTCGGGAAGCAGTCGCGGCGCTTCGCGAAGCCGAGTTCGACATCGTGCTAATGGACGTGCGGATGCCAGGGATGGATGGTATCGCTGCCACGCGAGCTGTACGTGAGGCGGAATTGCAATCAGGGCGGCACGTACCGATCATCGCGCTCACCGCACAAGCGATGGAGGGCGACAGGGAACGCTTCCTAGAAGCCGGAATGGACGATTTCGTTTCCAAACCGGTCGACGCGCAGGTCTTGTTCAGCGTTATGGCCAAACTGCTCTCCCCTGGCCATCGACGCGACCACGAATCGTAGGTACCGTGTTAACGACTGGGCCGCGAGCTCTTCGTCGTCGGCGCACCAGGTGCTCGTCTAGACGGCTGCGCTCTCCCGCAGACGGTGGGTGGACAGTCGAGCAGCCACAGGCAAGTAGACCTGAAAAAGTGAACCGCGCCCGAGCTCGCTGTCCACGGTGACGAAGCCGCCACTGTTTCGCACGATGCCGTAAACGGTGGAAAGTCCCAGCCCCGTGCCCTCGTCGGGAGCCTTCGTGGTGAAGAACGGCTCGAAGATCTTCCCCTCAATGGCCGGGTCGATCCCCGGACCCGTGTCCCGTACGGCGAGCACAGCATATCTACCGGCGGACACGTCGCCGTGGCACCGGGCGTCACCAGCACACAAATCGACGTCGGCTGTCCCGATAGTTATCTCTCCCGGCCCCTCCATCGCGTCGGCTGCGTTCACCACGAGGTTCATGACGATCTGCTCGACCTGATTGCGATTCGCCTCGATCGGAGCCACATTGGGATCCAGGCACACCTCCAGCTTCGTGGACGAGCCGATGAGGGGACGGAGCATGTCGTGCACGTCACTGACCAGCTGGTTCAACCTCAGGGGCTCTGGACTTGCCACTTCCGGCCGACTGAACGATAGGAGTTGGCGTGTGAGTGCGCTCCCCTGCTGTGCGGCTTGCAGAGCCTTCCCGAGATCCCGTCGGGACTCGTGATCAAACGAGAGCCGCTCCGCACCGAACTGGATAAACGACGTGATGACGGTGAGGAGGTTGTTGAAGTCATGGGCGACGCCGCCGGCAAGGCGACCTACCGCTTCCATCTTCTGCGATTGGAGGAGCTGCGCCTCCTTGTCTTGGAGCTCCTTGGCAACGGCCGCGGCGCGGAGCATGTACTGGAGCCGATGCACCTCGATCGTCCAGTTGATCGGTTTCGAGGTGAAATCGGTCGCCCCGCCGGTATAGGCACGCTCAATCTCACCGATGTCATCGTGCGCCGTGAGGATAAGGATCGGGAGGGTCTCTGCTCCGGGATCCTGCCGAATCTCGGCGCACGCAGTAATGCCATCCATGCGCGGCATCACGACGTCCATGAGAATCGCGTCGGGTTGGATTGATCGGTATTGCTTGATTGCCTCCAAGCCGTCGGTCGCCTCCTCCACGATGAACCCCGCCGATTCGAGATGCTCGCGGGCGATGATCCGAAGCGTCACGTCGTCGTCCACGACCAGGATCACTGGCGCTTTCGCTTCCCTTTCGAGGTGGATCATGGGTTCGTCCCGGTCAGAACGGAGTTGAGTTTCCTGCGGGTCCCAACGAAAGCTGCTTCGATTCTGGGAATCAGGCGCTCGTCATCCGTGCTGCTTCGCGCTCGAGCTCGGTTCTCCAACTCGGCGCAGAGGGAAGCGAGGCCGGCCGCGCCGACGTTCAGGCTCGATGACCTTAGTGCGTGGGCCGCGTCTCGAAGCTCGCGGTCGTCGCCCCGGTCCACCGCGGCACGAATTCGCCCGAGCAACTCGGGGCAGGCATCGAGATAGGCTTCGATGACCTCGGCCACGACATCTCGCCTCCCACCCTTCGTTTGCCCAAGAGCTCTCAACTGGTCCAGCGGCCCCGAATCGATATCGGTGTCGTCCGGAGGCGTGTCTCCCGGGCGTTCGTCCGAACCACTCGGCGTTCTCCCCTCTCGTCGCGGAGGGTTGCCTCCAGCTCCGTTCCCGGACGCCGATCTGCACCACTTCTCGAGGCTCGCCTGCAGCGCGGTCATCCTGATGGGCTTCGTCAGGTAGTCGTTCATGCCCGCATCCAGGCAACGTTCGCGATCACCCGACACCGGGTGCGCAGTAAGCGCGAGGATCGGAATCGGACCCCGCCCGCTCTCAATCTCCAACGCGCGGATTCGCCGCGTCGTTTCGTACCCATCCATGCCCGGCATCATGACGTCCATGAGAATCGCGTCGGGCTGGATTGACCGGTATTCTTTGATTGCCTGCAGCCCATCGGCCGCCTCCTCTACGATGAACCCCGCGGACTCGAGATGCTCGCGGGCGACGATCCGGAGCGTCGCGTCGTCGTCCACGACCAGGATCACCGGCGCTTTCGCTTCCCTTTCGAGATGGATCATGGATTCGTCCCTGTCAAAACGGTGTTGAGTTTCCTGCGGGTCCCGGTGAAAGCTGCTTCGATTCTGGGGATCAGGCGCTCGTCATGCGTGCCGCTCCGCGCTCCCGCCCGGTTCTCCAACTCGGCGCAGAGGGAAGCCAGGCCGGCCGCACCGACATTCAGGCTCGATGACTTCAGTGCGTGGGCGGCGTCTCGTAGCTCGCGGTCGTCACCCCGGCCCACCGCGGCACGGATTCGCCCAAGCAGCTCGGGGCAGGCATCGAGGTAGGCTTCGATGACCTCGGTCACGACATCTCGCCTCCCACCCTTCGTTCGCCCAAGAGCCCTCAACTGGTCCAGCGGCCTCGAGTCGATATCGGTGTCATCCGGGGGCGTGTCTCCGACGCCTTCGTCCGAACCAATCGGCGTTCCCGCCTCTCGTCGCGGAGGGTCGTCTCCCGCTCCGATCCCGGACGCCACTCCGCACCACTTCTCGAGGCTTGTCCGCAGCGTGGCCATCCTGATGGGCTTCGTCATGTAGTCATCCATACCCGCATCGAGGCAACGTTCGCGGTCGCCCAATACGGCGTGCGCGGTGAGCGCGAGGATCGGAATCGGACCCCTCCCGCTCTCACTCTCCAACGCGCGGATTCGTCGGGTCGCCTCGTATCCGTCGAGGTGCGGCATTTGGCAGTCCATGAGAACCGCGTCGAAACGATCCCTTTCGATCAGGTCGATAGCTTCATTTCCGTCTCTCGCGACCTCGACCAAGCAACCCAATTCCTCGAGCATCGCCGACGCCACCATCACGTTTGCAGCATTGTCCTCAGCCAGCAGCACGCGGAGTCCGAGGGGCGCGGGCCGGCTTGGGACCGCGGCCGACGGGGCCGTGGTGGGATCGACCACCGCGCGATGCGGGCAGACGCCCCCGAGCGCGTCGCAGAGCACACGCCACAGCTCTGATTCGCGAATCGGTTTCGCAAGACACCCGGCGACGGAGTCGCGCGCGGCGTTCCGTTCGGGAGCACCGGACGTGCTCGATCGCAGCAAGACGACCGCGGGGCTGCCCATGGCTACTTCGGCTTCGATCCTTCGGGCCAGCTCGAACCCGCCCATACCGGGCAGCTCGGCGTCGGAGATCACCACGTCGAATGGACGTTCCCCAACCGACGTTACCTCGGCGAGACGCTGTATTGCCGCTACCGCGCTCCCGACGGTGTCGCACTCAAAGTCCCAGGCCGTGAGCCGCCTCCGCAGCATCTCCGCATGAGTCGGATTGTCTTCGACTACTAGGGCGCGGGCACCCACGAAGGCGGCCGGCGGAATCTGCGGCTCTTCTCGGCCGCTCGCGGCGCCCATTCGTGTCGTAAACCGGAACGTTGCCCCAGCTCCTCCCTCACTGCGTATGCCTATCGTCCCGCCCATTGCTTCCACCAGTTGTTTGGCGATCGCGAGCCCTAGCCCGGTGCCTCCGTATCGCCGCGTAACGGAGTCGTCTGCCTGTCGAAACGCGTCGAACAGGTTCGCTTGTCGCTCCGCCGGCACTCCGATGCCCGTATCGTGGACCTCGAATTCGATCGTGAGCGGATCGTTTCTCGGCCGGCTGACTCGCACGACCACTTGGCCCTTGTCGGTGAACTTGATCGCGTTGCTGAGGAGATTGGTCAGCACCTGGCGCAATCGACCCTCGTCGCCGACCGCCCGTTCGGGGACCATCGGCTCGATCCAGCACATGAGTTCCAGAGACTTTTGGTGGGCCGGTTGTGCGAATAGCTCGACAGTCTGTTCGATCGTGTCACGCAGACCGAACTCGACGGCCTCCAATTGCAGCTGGCCGGCCTCGATCTTCGAAACGTCAAGGACGTCGTCAACGATTTGCAGCAGACGCTCTCCTGATCGCGCCGCCGTCGCCACGAAAACACGTTGTTGCGACGTCAATTCGGCATCGGCAAGAAGCTCGAGGGTTCCCAACACACCGTTCACCGGTGTCCGGATCTCGTGGCTCATCTTCGCCAAGAAATCCGACTTCGCGCTATTCGCCGCCTCCGCCGCGTCCTTGGCCTCCTTGAGCTGCTCGACCGTTTGCTCGAGCTGAGCCTTGGCGCCGGTAAGATCGGCGGTTCGCGCGGCGACCTCCTCTTCGAGACGCGCACCGTGTGAAGCGAGTGCAGCGTTTTGCGACTGAATGTAGTCGAGCATGTCGTTGAAACCGGATATCAGGGTGCCGACCTCGTCCTTGTTGCCGCGCTCCGCCCGTATCGCGTAGTCACCACGCTCCGTTACCGCCCTCATGTTGGCGACCAACCCGCTGATAGGCTTCGTGATGATGCGCTGGAAAACCGTCGCTAGCCCGAATGCCACGAGTGCGAAGACGGCCAGCACCGCTCCCGCCGTCAGGAAGTACCACTCTCGCCGTTCGTCCAGCTGCCGCATGTCTCCGAAGATAGCGACGGAGCCCACTGTTTCCTGACCCAGGATGATCGGCTGATCGACTCGAAGCAGCCCACTGCGACGATCCAGGGGCGGGACGGACCCACCCGCGGCGCCCGGGTCCTGTTCGGAAAGCTTGGGCATCAGAGCGAGCAGTTGAGCTCGGATATCGTCGTCGACCTGGGAATTGATGTACATGGCAAAGACGTCACCTTCCGCGTCAAGGATGAACACGGAGGCAACCTCGGAGCTGTCACGCAAGGTCTCGAGGGTCTTCTGCGCCGCATCAACGTCTCCGAACACCAGAGTCGCCGTGTTGCTATTGGCGATTACTCGCCCCACCGACGAGAGGTTGTTGCTCAAGGCCCGGCGGTAGGACGCTGCGTCCACGACAAGGAGCGCCGCGAGCGCCAAGCCGAGCACAAGCATGCTGACGGCGACGTTGGCGCCGACGAGCTTGCGGCCGAGAGGCAGGTTGCGAAGCGCGCGAATCATCTTCGATCACTCCGGATCAAGGCTAGCTCGAGCAGGCGGGTGCCCACACGCAAGCGGGCTGCTTCGGCGGCCGCCGGGTCAACCTCGAAAACGATTCTGAAGCTACGGCGGGAACTCTCGGGTGGGCCGCTCCAGGACTTGGCAAGATTGATGATACCGCGCGCCGAATCAGGCTCTTCGGTCTCCGTCACGGTCAGGACCGGCAATCCGGCGTGGTCCGACAGGACCTTCCCGACATCATCCACCAACCGGGAGACGAAGATCACATGGCAATCTTTGGTCCGGGCAGAGGTTCCCGTGGCCTCGATGACGGTAACCGGGCGACCGCGGATCAACCTTCCCTCGAGAGGCTCGAGGTACCCTCCAAACTCGTGTTCCCCCAACACGCAAAGCCGCAACGCGGCGTTGCCGTCGGGCATCGCCTCCGGGGGCCACTCGACGAATCTGGCGAAGTTGTACAGGAATGCGGCCTTGACCTCGTACTCGTCGGCCGCTTGAGGGCCTGTCCCCGCAAAGACCGCCGGCGCCACCACGACGGCCCATACGAGAATGAGCGCGAAGCATCGTGGTTTCATGGTCGCTCTTCCATGGCGAGCCTCGAGCAAAAGTGCCCGGCGCCTAAAACCAAAGATCGATCTTGATCAAGCCGGTCCTCGGGACGAACGCGTTCACACCTTGTAGCTGAGGTCCGAACTCCCGGTGCTTCCCGGCAATTAGGTTGCGCCCCACAACCGCGACCCGCACGCGTTCGTTGGGATGCCACCCAAGGCGCAGATCGCCGGTCAGGTAGGCATCGATACCAGCGGCGGCCAGCTGGTCCACGAAACGCAGCGTCAGATCGACTTCAACGGACGGCATTGGATCCAGGGAAGCCCACAGCAGGGCCTGGTGTCTCGGCGCCTGCGCCTCGCCAGCGAAGAACAGCGGGGCGATCGACTTAGTGGGCGAGCTCTGCGGGTCAAGGTCGAAATGCAGAAATCCGTAGGAGGGACGCAACCGAAGATGTTCGATCGGTTGCCAATCGGCCGCAAGCTCCAAGGCGACGCTGTGGCCAACCTGTCGATTGTTCAGCTCCCAGGGAAGCGTAAGCAGCGTCGAGCGCCGACCGGGGACGCCCGGGTCTCCCCAGCGCAGGTCGTCGTAGTCATTGTAGGCAAACGCCACGTCCAACGAAGCCTGTCCCGTCATCTGCAGTCGATATCCCAGCTCGTAGGCAAGCAGCTTTTCCGACATGAATCCCTCGGATCCGCGCGCCTCGATCACCACCGGTTCGTCCTGGGGCAACCCGATGAGGTTCGCAGGCACGATGGCCCCGACCGCCCGCCCATCACTGTCGAAGCGGGACGGCGTTCGAACGGCACGGGAGATAGATCCCCACATGGAGTGGCCCTCGCCTGGCGCCCATTGGAAGCGCACGTTGGGCTGTATCTCGGCGCCCGTGTAGTCGTTGTGCTCTATCTTCGCGCCGAAGATGAGACGCAGTTTCCGGCCGAGAAGCGCGATTTCGTCCTGCGCGAAGGCGCTGAACAGATCCGTCGTTCGGGCGCGTGGGTCCCACGAGAGAGAGAACGTCTCTGTCGTCGAGTCGCTGATGAGCCGGTAGCCGAGTCCCCACGACAGCCGATTGCGAGCACCGAGGGAACGTTCGCCCTGGAGCTCGAAGTCGGCGGTGCTGCGAGTGTACTCGCCAATCTCTTGCGGCCGCGAGGCACGATCGTAGTAGGAGCGGAATTCAAGACTCGATGATTGACCCGTGCGGCGATAGACGGCCATCACGTTTCCGCCGCTCACGTCGGTTTCGTCGTCGATCTCGAACGCGAACGGTGGTCGCGGTTCAAAAACCGTTGAGCGGACGCCGATCGTGCCGGTGTAGGCTTCCCCCTGAATGCTCCATGAGGTTTCCGCGGAGGTTTGCAAATCCACGCGAAAACCTGCGCGCCCCGAGTCCCACGCGTCACCCGCCTCGGTACCGTCAAGGCCCTCGAACGGGGCGTGGTTCCTGTACAGCCCGTAAGCTCTCCAATGCCCGGAGTCGCCGACGGTACCACCGTAACGGTAACTCGCGGTCGGCTGGGCCAGGCCCCCGACGGCGACGCTGGCGAGGCTACCCTGTGTGTCGCTGGACGGCTTGGTGATGATGTTGATAACGCCGTTCACGGCGTTGGATCCCCAGAGGGTGGACCCCGGTCCTCGAACTACTTCGATCTTCGAGATATCTTCAAGGGGGGTATCCTGAACGTCCCACCAAACACCCGAAAACATCGGCGTGTAGACGCTCCGACCGTCGATGAGTACCAAGAGCTTGTTGGCGAAGGGGCCGTTGAAACCGCGCACGGTTATCGCCCATTTGTTGGCGTCGATGCGTGCCACTTGGACCCCTGGAACCAAGCGAAGGGCCTCGGGAATCGTGGTGGCCCCTGAGCGACGGATGTCGTCCGCGGTAAGAACGTATGCCGCTGCTGGCGCATCGGTCAGCGGTTGCGCTCTTCGGGAAACCGAGTAGATCTCGACCTCGAGCAACTGCTCAATGCTCAGCTCAGTGATGTCTTGTTGCGGGGGTAGCCGCCGAGGTTCGCCCCGCGCGGGTGCCCCCGCGACGAACGCAACAAGGAACGAAGTCGCCAGGGCAAGACATCGGACCCTCGCAAGAGTACACGGTCCAGCTGCCTCCCCCCCCGGCGCTGAGATTTTCCTGGTACCCGGCATGTCCTCGACTCCCTTGATCGGAACAAAGTCCGGGAACGCCCCGCGGCAGCGAAGCCACGCCCACACTTATCGGTCACGCCAAGGCATCCCGGTGCCCCGTGCATCAACACCAAGAGGTTGTATTAATCAAGATTCCTGATCAAACCCTAAATTTAAGGAGTTTTACACATAGTACATAATTTTTCATGAGTATTACATATTAAAAGTCAGTATTAGATATCTAAGAGCACGGTTCTCACGGGGCCGCGGAGGAACTCGATGCTGTCGAGAGAGCTCGAGAGCTTGCTGCGGCGGCTCCGCCGAGCCCGAAGAGGGGATTCCGGCGTGCGCGGTCGAGGCGCCGAGGGGCGTGTGCCCCGGCGTGGCGACGCTGGTAAGTCGTGGGATAAGTGCCCAAGACGCGTACCTTTTCGCGGGGAATCGCCATCCTGTGGCGAGGACATACGTGACGCGCCGATCAGCGTCTCCGACCGGATTCGGGGGCGTATCTCTCCAACCAGTCAGCGTAGGCGGGCACCCTGCGCCACTCCTCGAAGTAAGGCTCGTAGGCCTCGACCTCATGCCACATGGCGCGTGTCGGGTGGGAGGGGTCGACTTCGCCTTCCGGGTAGTCCCTCCCGGCTCGGCTGTCGGCGACCGAAGCAACGAAGGCGTCAAGCGCGGCTCGCAGGCGAGCTGCTTGCTCGGGCGCCGACGCGCTGAGGTCGTTCGTCTCGGCAGGGTCGCTTGCCAGGTCGTAGACCTCGTATTCACCTTCTTCCACGTCGGTGGTGAGGATCTTCCAGTCGTTGTCGATCAGCGCTACCTTGCCGAGGTGGGAGAAGCCCATGGGTTTCTGGCGCGGGCCGATCTCGCCGGCGAACAACGGGGCGAGGCTGACGCCGTCCTGGGGTTCGAGCAAGGCGGCATCGTCCAGCCCGGCCAGGTCCGCTACGGTCGCGAAGATGTCGAAGGTCCCCGAGGGGTACTCGGTGACGCGCGGGGCCGTAATGCCGGCGGGCCATTCGATGACGGCGGGGACACGCAAGCCGCCCTCGAACACGCTGCCCTTGAAGCCGCGCAGGCCGCCGACGGTCCCGGGCGTGATGCCCCGCAGGCCGCCGTTGTCGGAGTTGAACCAGACGAGGGTGTTGTCGGCCACGCCGAGTTCGCGAAGCCCGGCGCGTAGCGTTCCAATCGAACGGTCCATGGCAACGAGCTCGCCGTAGTGGTGTGCCGAAGCCTCCTCGAGATGGGCGAAGGCGGTTCGGTCGGGACCGGCCGCGACGAAGGGCGAGTGCGGCGTACCGTACCAGATGACGACGAAAAAGGGCGCCTCGTCCCCCGCCCGCGCACGAACAAACTCCAGCGCCTCGTCGACGATGACTTCGGAGGAATCACCCTCGAACTGCTCGAGCTCGCCCTGCCGACCCAGGACGGGGTCCATGTCGAAGAAGTTGGTCACCGAAAGCCAGTTGTCGAAACCGAATGCGCCGGGGTTTCGCGCATCGGCAGCGAGCACGGGAACACCCGGACCCACCAATCCATTGAGGTGCCATTTGCCGAAATGCGCCGTGGCGTAGCCGGCGTCGCGTAGGGTGTGCGCGATGGTGGATTCCTGCAGGCGCAGCGGGAAGCCGTGATCAAAGACGCCAACCCGGTCGTTGGTGCGCCCGGTCATCACAGTGGCGCGGGTCGGCGAGCAGTTCGGAGCTCCGGCGTAGAAGCGATCGAAGCGCAGACCGGCCGCGGCCATCGCGTCGAGGTTGGGCGTCTCGAGCACCGGGTGGCCGTAGTAGGAGGTCTGGCCATAGCCCATGTCGTCCGCCATGACGAGGACGATGTTCGGACGACGGGCGTCCGAGGCGGTTTCTGTGGTTCCTTCGTCAGGGCTCGTGCAGGCCGCGGTGAGAACGGCGACCGAGATGGCGAGAAAAAGGCGGGCGTGCGGCATTCAACGACAGTAGCGTGGGCCGCGAACCGAGGACAAGCGAGACAACCTTGAAGGCCTGCTGCCGCCTACGCGGCTCCCCACAGTCCCGCCGTAGACAACCGCCTTGCGGCGGCGTTTCGGGAGTAGGATCACCCTCCCGGCGCGCCGATCCCGGAGCAACAAGGGACGCTCTCGGTCTCGAGACCGGCTCAGAGATCGCCCAGGAAATGAGCCCGGCGGCGCCGTTTCCTCAGCTCGACGACCAGCTTTCGCTCGCCGGTGACGAAAGTGGCCTCGAGCGCATCGGCGAGGGCGACGTAGCACGCGTCGTAGCTGGTGAGGAAAGTGTGCATCTTCCACACCGCCGGCATGAGGGCTGAGGTTCCCGTCGCGGTGATGGGCAGATGGGGAAGGTGCTCCATAGCCCGTCGGGCGGCGGCGGCGGGCAACACCTCGAGACGAACCAACTTGCGCAGCGCGGATGCGCACTCCGCGAATACGAGGTCGGGAGCCCACAGATCCACGCGGTCGTCGGCCGCCATGCGAAAAAGCCTGGTCGCCGCGTCCGTGAGGGTCGAGACGACCAGGTAGTCGACCACGGCCGATGCGTCGACCACCACGGGGCCGGCGAGTCGTCCGGCCGCCCGGTCAGCGACCATCGCGCTCCTGGCGGATCAGCTGTGCAGCTGTGGGAGCGTCCGGACTCACCTCGACTCTGGAGGACTCGATCTCGGTGAGCAACACTTTGACCCGCGCTCGATCGGTGCGCAGACCACGTTCGAGAAGACGAATGGCTTCGGCGGAGATGGATGTGCGACGTTCTGCCGCCCGCTCGCGAAGGGCCTCATAGGTTTCATCCGGAACATCGCGCACGTGCAGGGTCGCCATGCACCGATGCTAGCAACGCTGCTAGCACTACGCAACATCGCGAGTGGAGCTGTGCTTTGCCTTTCCCTACGCACGTCGGGATCCGATCTCCGGCCACCGAGGCAACGATCCGTCACGGCCCAGGATGTCAGACCGCACCCAGATAGGAGTGGGTGCCGACACGGCACTGACACGGGCCGCCCACTGCTCAATGGGCTCGCCCGTTGTAGGGTGTGCATTCATGAACCTCTGGCCCAACCCGACCGCGCTCTCGCCGTGAGCGGCGTCTCCGGCATCGTCATCGTCGCCAGCACCACGCTGCTGGCCTCTTTCCTGTGCTCACTGTTCGAGGCGGCGCTGTACTCGATCACGCCCTCGCAGGTCGAGGTCCTCAAGAAGAAGGGGGCGCGGGGCAGCAGGCGCCTGGCCCGCCTGCGCGAGGATGTCGAGGGACCGATTGCCGCGATCCTGACCGTCAACACGATCGCCCACACGGTCGGCGCCGCCTGGTGCGGTGCGATGGTGGGAGAGCATTTCGGCAGCGCCGCGGTCGGGATCTTCGCCGCGATCTTCACGGTGCTGGTGTTGGCGGTGACCGAAATCATTCCGAAGAGCCTCGGCGTGCGCTACGCGGTCACGCTGGGGCCGATGATCGTCTGGCCTCTACAGGTGATGATCTGGAGCGTATGGCCGATCGTGTGGGTCGCCGAGCGATCGATGCGCTTGCTCACCGGGCATGCAGGGCCCGCGGAGCCCAGCGAGGAGGAGGTCGTCCTGTTTTCGCGCATGGCCGAGAGGGGCGGCAGCGTGCGCAAGGAAGAGCACCGCTGGGTGGAGAACGCGCTGCTGCTCGACCGCGCGACGGCAGGAGACCTCCGCACTCCGCGTACCGTCGTGCACATGCTGTCGGCGGACCAGCGGGTCGGCGAGGTGGTCGAGGGCGGCAGTTGGGCGCACAGCCGCGTGCCGGTAACCGACGGCGGCGACCCGGACCGTGTCATCGGCGTGGTTCACGGGCGCGAGGTGTTCGCAGCGGCCGTCGCCGGCCGCCAGAGCGACCTGCTACGCGATCTGATGCATCCGATCGAGTTCGTTCCCGAAACGATGCGCGCTCACGAGCTCCTGAACCTGTTCCTGCAGGAGCGCAAGCACATGGTAGCGGTGGCGGACGAGTACGGCGGTTTCGAGGGTGTGGTAACGCTGGAGGACGTTCTCGAATGCCTGCTGGGACAAGAGATTGTCGACGAAGCCGACGAGATCGAAGACATGCAGGAGCTCGCGCTGCGGCAACGTCCGACTCTCCCGGGGGGCGAGGCGGCGAACGCGGAGGGCGAGTCCGAAAAAGCCGAGGAAGAGCGCTGACCCCTCGGTGTCCAAGCTCACCGCGACGTCGCGATCACGGTGCCGCCGGAAGACTCTGCCGTGCCCTGGCGGGCGCCGCGACGCTGACGTGGTAGACGGTTCCGTCGCCTACGGCCCCTGCTGCCGCCAGTTCCGGATCACCACGACGTAGCCGGCGCCGCTCATAGTACGCCTGCGCGACAGCGCGCCGTGTCAGCCCGGGAGATACAAAATTGACACAAATGATGTGACACATCCACAGTAGTTTTGTGTACGTCGCCGTGCGAGGATCAGTCCCATGGCCAAGACCCGCAAGATCCAGGTCACGTTGGACGAAGTGCAATACGAGAAACTCGCCGAGATCGCGCGGCGAGAGGACAAGAAGCTCGCCCGCGTGGTGCGCGAATCGATCGTTCGTTACTGCATCGAGCCGGACGCCCTGCGGAGAAAGCAGGAGGCGGTGGAGGCGCTCCTGGGTGTAGAAGCGGCGCCGGCTCCGGACGACTATGCCGAGTGGGAATCCGAATACTCCGCTCGCAAGGCGGCCGGCGGCGCATCCGCGGACTCCGGCACGTCGCCCACCGACCTTGACGATGAGTAAGTCCCCTCCCCCGAACGGCGCCTACTTCCTCGATGCCAACATCCTCATGTACGCCGCTGGCACCGAGCACCCGCTGCGTGGCCCGTGCCGCAAGGCTCTTCAGCGCGCCGTGGACGCGCGGATTCCGCTGATGACCGATGCCGAGGTACTGCAGGAGATCTTGCATCGCTACTTCGCCATTCGCCGGCCCGACGCCGCGACGGCAATCTACCGGTCCGCAGTCGATCTGTGCGACGAGGTGATACCCATCACCGAGAAACACACCGCCCGAGCGTTGGAGCTCCTGCGGGCCCACGCGGTGCTCACACCCCGCGACGCGGTCCATGTGGCGTCCATGGAACTGGCAGGCATCCGCCGCATCCTCTCCGCCGATCGTGACTTCGACGGTGTACCGTCCGTGAGGCGCGTCGATCCGACCCACTTTGCGACCGGGGCCTAGCCGCACCGAGGCGTCCCCGGGATCCGAGAAGACCCGCATGCGCCTCTCCCCTACATACTGCGTACGCCATGCGGCGCCGGGTTTGGTCCGCTTGAAACAATATGAATCTTTTTGTATAAGATATAAGCCATGCCGAAAGGGAAATACCTCGCGGAGTTCGAACAATACGTCCTGCTGTCGCTGGTGCGACTCGATGAGGGCGCCTACGGCGCCGCCATCCGCCGTGACATCGAGGAGAACACGGGGCGGAACGTGTCGATTGGCGCTGTGTACGCCACGCTGGGGCGCCTGGCCGACAAGGGGTTGGTGGAAAGCTGGGCGTCGGAGCCGCTTCCGGTGCGCGGTGGCCGCTCGCGCAAGCACTTCCACCTGACGCCGGCCGGCGAGCGGGCCCTTCGTCATTCGGTCGCCATGCTGACGCGCATGCTCCGGGGCCTCGACCTCGGCCAGGGCGGCGAATCATGAGCGCCCCTGAGCTCCCGCTCGGCCCGCGGCCATGGCGCACACTGCTGGCGATGGTTTCGCCTCCCGATGATCGAGAAGCCATCCTCGACGACCTCAGCGAGGACTATCTCGATCGCCTCGAGCGCGCACCGGCGACGGCCGACTCGTGGTACCGCCGCCAGGTCATCGCTTCCCTGCCCTCCCTTCTCGCACGGCGCCTGCAACTCGGTGCGCGCCGACTCACGCTGTCTCCCCCCAGAAAGCTCGCCATGTCCGACCTTCTCAGTGACCTCCGCGGCGGCTGGCGCGGCCTCCGCCGCGCCCCGGTTCTTTCCGTCCTGGTGATCGTCGTACTCGCGCTGGGGATTGGTGCCAACACGGCGATCTTCGGGCTGCTCAATCCGATCCTGCTGCGCCCTCTCCCCTATGCCAACGCCGAGCGCCTCGTCCACATGTTCGAGACCGACCCGAGCTTCGACAGCTTTGGCTGGGACATGCTGCGGCAATCGCTCCCGACTCTCGAAGCGTGGAGCGAGGCGGAGAGCTTCGAGGAGGTCGCCGGCTACTACTACGCCCAGACCGCGCTGCGCTCCGAGGACCAGCCTGCAGGGGCCGTAACCACCGGATTCGTCACCGCCAACTTGCTACCGATGCTTGGCGTCGAGCCGATGATCGGCCGCAACTTCACCCCCGGCGAGGATACGCCGGGGCGGAACAACGTCCTGTTGTTGTCTCACTCGTTGTGGCAGGGGCGCTTCGGCGGGGACGCCGAAATCCTCGGCCGCGAGGTGCTGCTCGACGGCTTGCCCCACTCGGTCGTCGGCGTCATGGACCCGTCGTTCAGTTTCCCCTACGCGGAGGTCCGCATGTGGAAGCCGGCAGGGTTCACACCCGAACGCTGGGAACCGGACGACGCGGGAATCCTGACGCTCGGCCGGCTGGCGCCCGGGGTGACGTTCGAAGCGGCGCGAACGGAGTTGGCCGCGATGCGCGCCGCGGTCGCCGAACGGCACCCGGAGGCTAATGGCGATCGGGGCGTACGCGTCGTCGAACTGCGCCGGGCGTTGGTATTCTTCTACGACATTCTACGGGCGATGATGCTCGCCCTGCTGTTTGCGGGCGGCTTCATGCTCCTGATCGTCTGCGCCAACGTGGCCAACCTGCTCCTGTCCCGGACCGGGCAACGCCGGCGCGAGGTGGCGATTCGCAGCGCCATGGGCGCCGGGCGCGGCCGCATCGCCCGCCAACTCCTCACCGAGAACGCCCTGCTGGCGGTGATCGCCGGCGTGGCCGGAATCGCCGTGGCACGGGCGGCAACCGGCGTCGTCGGCACCGTGATCCCGGCACAGCTGTATCGAGTCGGTGAGGTCGGGGTCGATGGAGCGGCCGTGGCGTTCACCGCGGTCATTACCCTTTCCACCGCCATCGCCTTCGGCGTGGCCCCCGCGTTGAGCGCCGCCCGCATCAGCGTGACCGAGGCGCTCAAGGAGTCGCATGCCATCACCGGCGGAAAATCGAAGCGGCGCCTCACGCGGGCACTGGTGTTCGGCCAGGTCTCGCTGGCCACTTTCCTGTGCGGGGGAGCATTCCTGGCGGCCGGAGCGGCGGCTGAGTTCGGCGACATCGACGTGGGGTTCGATCCGGCGGACGTTCTCACCGTCGAGCTGACTCTGCCGGCCGCCGACTACCCGACGGGCGAACAGGTTCGCGCTTTCTACCAACAGGTCACCGACGACATCAGCGCGCTCCCCGGGGTCTCGTCGGTTGGCTGGATCGGCGCGTTGCCGTTGGACTTCAGTTCGAGCGTGGCCAGCTATCGACTTCCGGGAACTGCGGTTGACGAGGCTGCTCCGGACCGCCGCGCGGCGTTCGCGGTCATTGCTCCGGGCTATCTGTCGTCGATGCGGATCCCGCTCCACCAGGGCCGCGACTTCGACGACCGCGACAGCGCCGCCGGCCAACCGGCGGTGATCGTCAACGAGATGCTGGCGTCGCGCCTGTGGCCCGACTCCACGCCGAACGGCCAGACGCTGATCGCCGACTTCGGAGCCGGCGAGGTCGAGGCCACGGTCGTGGGCGTGGCGGGCGACTCGATCGGCGGGCTCGCGCTCAACGGCATGGAGGAGCAGATCTTCGCAGCCCGCGCGCAGCGTACCCTGCGACGCGGGTTCTTCACCGTACGCTCGAGCCTCGATCCAGCGGAGGTCAGCGCAGCCGTGCGGGCAACCCTGTCGCGGCTCGACCCCGATCAGCCAGTGGACAACGTTCGAACGATGAACGAGGTGGCCGCCCAAGCGGCGCAACCCCTCGTCGCCGTTCGCAACGTCCTGAGCGGCATCGGCGTCTTCGCCCTGATCCTCGCCGCCCTCGGCGTGTACGGCGTCGCCGCGCGGGCGGTAGCCCAACGCACGCACGAGATCGGCGTCCGTATGGCGCTTGGCGCCGGCCGCACCGATATCGTGCGGATCGTCATGCGCAGCGCCGGCTTCAGCGTCTTGGTCGGCACGCTCCTCGGTACCGCGGGTATCGTGGCTCTTCAGGTGGGTCTTGCCGCCGCCATCGACGACCCGTCGGCCGTCCAACCGCTGGGTGCCGTCGGCGTCGGCGCGTGTCTCGCCGTCGTGGCGAGCATCGCGTCGTGGCTACCGGCTCGACGAGCGACACGCATCGATCCGCTCGATGCCCTGCGCGAGAGCGGCGAGGGCTAGCAGGCCGTGGTGAAAGTGTGATGGGTCTGGCGAAGGGGAGTTGCGTGAGAGGACAAGGCGGGCCGACGAGGGCGATGCCGGTGCGCATCGTCGAGGAGGCCCAACGCGGTCATCGTGCGCAACCCCCCTTCGCCCAGAGGGTTACGAGGAAAAGAGGCCGTCTGCGGCGTTCCCGCTCCTCGACGATGCGCATTGGCATCGCCCTCGTCGCGGCGCCTTGCATCCAGCCTCTTTTCCTCGTAACCAGACCCATCACACTTTCACCACGGCCTGCTAGGAGCGACCGCCGGGAATCGTCGTCGGGGACGCGAGCTCGAACCCTTCCTTACGCGCAGCGTTCCCCAGGCGGTCGTCGAGCGTACACAGCAGGTGCCCGCGTGCGCGGCCGCGGGCCCAGGTCAGGGCCGCGGCGAGCTGTAGGGCGTCTGCCGAGCGAAGCCGGTGCGTCCGCAGAAGGCGGCCGGCTCGCTCGCGAACCTGGTCGGAGGCGAGGACCTCGTTCCACACACCGGCCAGCAGGTCGATTCGGCGACGGGCGGCGTCCGCAGCCGCCGCGGCGAGTACCCCCTCGGCCTCGCGTCGCGCGATCGCGGACGCACACTCGGTCGGCGTCGCCCACCACACGATCACGCCGTCGTCCCCGGCGAGGACCGCGGCCATGTCGGCCGACGCCGGCTCTTCGACCACGAGCGGGACGATGGCCGATGAATCCCAGAAGATCATCGGCCTCGACGGCGTTCCTGCAGCAGCGCCTTGCGCACCGACGCGTCCGGATCCGACGGTCGATCGTCGGACAGCACGCCGTCCGGCTTCGCGCCCGCAAGCCGTACCAGCCCGGCCTCCGCGAGATCCGCCAGGTCGTCACTCAAGATCGTCTCGGGTAATGGGGTCATCATTCCGATGGGACGGCCACGCTCGGTGATCAGAACCGACTCTCCTGCCTTGACGCGCCGGAGCTGCTCGGAGAGCCGCGCCTTGAGCTCGGTGACGGAGATAGACTTTCTGGTCGTAGACATCTGACCAGTATAGTCATGTCTGAACCCGAATCTCACACCGCCTCAATCCTCGCCCGCGCCCACGAGACAAGCCGCCACCACCGCATCGCCCGTGATGTTGGTCGTCGTGCGCATCATGTCGAGCAATCGATCCACCCCGAGCACCAGTGCCACACCGGCCACGGGCACGCTGATGGTCTCCAGGATGACGATCAGAAAGACGATCCCGATGCTCGGGATCGCCACCGCTCCGACCGAGCCGATGACGGAGATCGCAACGATGCTCGCCAGATCGGACGCGCCCAGTGGCTGGCCAAACGCCTGCGCCAGAAAGACGGCGGCCACCGACAGAAACATCGCCGTGCCGTTCATATGCAAGGTCGCGCCAAGCGGCAGGACGAACGAGGTGACCTCGTCGGACAGGCGCAACTCGTCGCGGCATTGCTCCATCGATACCGGCAGCGCCGCGGCGCTGGAGCTGGTGGAAAACGCCACCAGCATCGCCGGCGACAGACCACGGAAAAAATCGGCAACGCTGATCGCCGAAAGGGTGCGCAAAAGCACCGGAAAAACCGCGAGCGTCTGCACAGCCAGCGCCAGGGTAAGGGTCAGGAAATACCCCCCGAGCGCCCGCAGCAGGAGCCCGAGCTGTCCCGGATCGTCCGGCGCGACGGTCACCAGAGCGTCCGCGATAAGCGCGAAGACTCCCAGCGGCGCCAGCTTCATTCCCATCTTGACGAGCGCGACGACGACGGCGGCGACGCCGTCGAGCAGACGCAGCACCGGTGCCGCCTTGTCCTCCGGCACCTGCAGCAGGGCGATGCCCAGCAGCAAGGCGACGAACACGAGCTGCAGCAGGTTGGCGTTGTTCGACGCCGCGGCGACGAGGTTGTCGGGAACGATGTCGACCAGGGGCTGAAGCGGGCCGCCGCCGCGCAGGCCGGCGGCGGACTCGGCGGTAGCGCCTGTAGATGCGCCGTAGGCCTCCACCAGATCGGCCCGCATGTCGGCGGGCAAGTCGGCGCCGGGCCGGACGAGAAGTGTGACCGACACGGCGATGATCGCGGCCAGCAGGCTGAGGGTCAGGAACGCGCCCAGCGTGCACACGCCGATGCGCGACAGCTTGCGGACGTCGGCGAGCGAGGCGACCCCCAGAATGAGGGTGGAGAAAACCAGCGGCACGGCGATGAGCTTGAGGAAGTTCAGAAAGAGGATGCCGAAGGGAGCGATCCAGGCGGTGGTGAACTCGTCCCAGCCGGAGACGCCGGCGACCACGCCGTAGACCAGCCCGGCGACAAGCGCCGCGAGAACCTGCCAGTGAGTTTGCCGATACCAGCTCATGCGGCGCAGTGTAGCGATAGAATCGGCGCCATGCCCGGTACACACGAGTACATCCCCGACCCGCGCAACGACGAAGTCCTCGTGTATCTGAACGGCGAGCTGGTACCGCGTACCGAGGCCAAGGTGTCGGTATTCGACTCAGGCTTCGCCCTCGGCGACGGCGTGTGGGAAGGACTTCGGCTGCACAACGGCACGTACCCATTCCTCGACCGGCACCTCGACCGCCTGTTCGAGGGCGCGGCGACGATGCAGATCGACATCGACATGAGCCGCGACGAGCTGGTCGAGGCGCTGTATCGGACGGTGCGCGAGAACGGCATGGAGTCGGGGGTGCACGTCCGGTTGATGATCACCCGCGGCCTGAAGCACACGCCGTCACAAGACCCGCGCGTCAACGTCGGGCCGCCGACCGTCGTGATCGCGGCGGAGTACAAGGAGGCTTCACCGGAGCCCCGAGAACACGGCATCGAGCTGGTCACCTCACACATCCGCCGCGGCCGTTCCGACGTGCAGGACCCGAAGATCAACTCCCACAGCAAGCTCAATTGCATTCTCGCCATGCTCGGCGCCATCAACGTCGGCGCCGACGAGGCGCTGATGCTCGACCCGCAGGGTTTCGTCGCCACGTGCAACGCGACGAACTTCTTCGTGGTGCGCAACGGCGAGGTATGGACCTCGACCGGCGACTACTGCCTCGGCGGCGTCACCCGGGCGGTCGTGCTGGAGATCTGTCGCGACCAGGGCATCACTGCGCGCGAGAAGAACTTCTCGTTGCCGCAGGTCTACTCGGCCGACGAGGCGTTCGTCACCGGCACGTTCGGAGGGCTTACGCCGGTGGTCTCGGTGGACCGGCGAACTGTCGGCGCCGGCTCGCCGGGTGAGATGACACGGCGGCTCACGGAGTTGTACGAGAAGCGGGTGGCCGAGGACACCGGGGCGCACTGAGTCCGATCGGGCACAGAGCCTGGCCCTCCGGACATCGGGTGCCGCCTGAGAATGCCGAACGGTTCGGCGATGGACGGCCTCGCCTCCCGTTCGCCAAGGGAGCTCAGGGCCGGGCAGCTGGCTCGACAGCTGCTGAAGCGATACGTTTGGCAGCATGCCCGCGACCCCGAACCGACGGCCTGCCCCTCTCCGATGGGCGATCCCTTCGGTTGCCGGCGCTGTTCTTCTCGTCGCGCTCTGGGTCGGGCTCGACCGCGGCTTCGGGACCGAGGTCGACTTCAACCGCGATATCCGGCCGGTTCTCAACGAGCAGTGCGTGACCTGCCACGGTGGGATCCGCCAGCAGGGTGATCTGAGTCTGCTGTTCCGCACCGACGCGCTGCAGCCGGCGAGGTCAGGACGCGCCGCAATCACTCCGGGCGATCAGCAGGCGAGCGAGCTCCTGCGGCGCGTGCGCCACGCGGACCCCTCGGACCGCATGCCCAAGGATGCCGACCCGCTCTCCGAGGAGCAGATCGACCTGCTGCGCGCCTGGATCGCCGCGGGGGCCGAGTGGGATCAACACTGGGCTTACGTGGCGCCCACCCTCCAGGACACACCTGCGGTCTCCGATCCGTCCTGGCCGGTCAACGGCATCGACACGTATGTGATGGCGCGTCTCGACCAGGAAGGGCTGACGCCCTCGCGGGAAGCCGAGTGCTCGACGCTCGTGCGCCGGGTCAGCCTCGATCTGATCGGTTTGCCGCCCACGCCCGAGAAAGTCAACGAGGTTTGCGGCAGCGCCGATCCGGAGGCGTACGCAGCGTTCGTCGACGGCCTGCTGGTATCACCGAGCTTCGGCGAACGCTGGGCCGCCATGTGGCTCGACCTGGCGCGCTACGCCGATTCGAAAGGCTACGAGAAGGACGCCCCGCGCACGATCTGGCGGTACCGCGACTGGGTGATCGAGGCCTTCAACCGCGACATGCCGTTCGACCGGTTCACGATTGAACAGCTGGCGGGAGATCTGCTCCCTGGCGCAACGCAAGACCAGCGGATCGCGACGGCATTTCATCGCAACACGATGACCAACGACGAGGGCGGGACCGACGACGAGGAGCATCGCCTCGCTGCCGTCGTCGATCGGGTCAACACGACCTGGGAGGTGTGGCAAGGAACCTCGATGGGTTGCGCCCAGTGCCATGGCCATCCCTACGATCCCTTCCGGCACGAGGACTACTACCGCATCCTCGCTTTCTTCAACAATACGGCCGATTGGGACCAAGCCGATGAGCGCCCGACTTTGGCCGCCTTCCCGGAAGGGCGCGAGGCCGACGGACAGCGGCTCTTGGGTCAGATCGCGGCCCTCGAGGAGCGGATGGCAATCGTCGCGGCCGAGTCAGCGGAGACGCGGCGAGAGTGGGAGGCACGCCTCGACGACCCGGAAGTCGTGGGCAAGATCAGCGAGCAGTGGCAGAACGAGGTCTTGCGGATCCGGCGTACGCCCGAGAGCGACCGCGACGACGCCCAGCGCGCCCATATCGACTTCGTATTCGCCGAAGTGCACTCGTCGTTCGAGTCGCTACGAGAGGACCGCAACACTCGGCGCGCCGAGGTCCGACAACTCGAGCCTCTGCTCACGCCGGTCATGCAGGAGCTCCCCGAGGGGCGGCGCCGCACAACGTCCGTGCTCGATCGCGGCAACTTCCTGCTGCCGTTGCACCGGGTCGAACCGGGAGTCCCCGCGTCGATGCCGTCGATGCCCGAGGACGCCCGGCGCGACCGGTTGGGATTGGCGCGCTGGCTCGTCAGCGACGAGAACCCGCTGACGGCACGCGTCATCGTCAATCGCTTCTGGGAACAGCTCATGGGGATGGGGCTCGTCGAGACACTCGAGGACTTCGGCACGCGGGGGGAACCTCCTTCGCATCCCGAGCTTCTCGACTGGTTGGCCCTGCAGTTCCGGCACGAGCACGACTGGAGCGTGAAGGCGTTGCTGCGACAGGTCGTGATGTCGGCCACCTATCGGCAGAGCTCGGTGGTTTCGGCGGAGTTGCTGGCGCGAGACCCGCGCAACAAGCTGCTCGCCCGCGGGCCACGCGTACGCCTCGCCGCGGAGCAGCTCCGGGATCAGGCGCTCGCGGTGAGCGGATTGCTCAGCGCGAAGATGTATGGACCGAGCGTCTATCCGTACCAGCCGCACGGTTTGTGGCTGAATCCCTACAGCAACGCCGATTGGCAGACCAGCGAAGGGGAAGACCGATACCGGCGTGGCCTGTACACCTATTGGCGGCGCACGGTTCCGTATCCCGCGATGACCACGTTCGACAGCCCGAGCCGTGAATTCTGTGTGTCGCGCCGGGTGCGCACCAACACCCCGCTGCAGGCACTCGTCATGCTCAACGACCCGGCGTATGTCGAGGCGGCGCAGGCGTTGGCGGCACGCATGGTCGCGGAGGCGTCGGCACCGGGGGATGCGCCGGAGAGCGATGCCGGCGACGTCGGCAGCGCCCCCGATTCCGTCGGAGTCTCCGACTTCGACACCCTCCGCGACGCTCGGTTGTCGCGGGGAGTGGCGCTCGCCCTCGGGCGAGCGCCTTCCGAGGAGATGCTCGGCACGCTTCGCGTTCTGTACGACGAGGCCGCAAGTTACTACGCCACCGCGTCAGGGGAAGCGGCTGCCATGACCGGCGGCGCAGGCGACGCTGAGCTGGCCGCGCTCACCGTGGTCGCGAACGCGATCTTGAATCTGGATGCCTTTGTAATGAAGGAGTGACATGGGCCGTCGAACGGACGACACCAGAATCCTGAGAGAAGCCGAGCACGAACGGCTGCGCTACCTGACGCGGCGCCACTTCTTGCGGAGCTGCTCCACCGGACTGGGTGCCATGGCGCTCGCCGCGCTTGGCGGGGCGCGGCCGGTGGGGGCAAGTGGCTCAGCGGGCGCCGGGGTGGCCCAAGCGTCGCAAAGTCTGGGCAACCCTCTTGCTCCTCGATCGCCTCACTTTCCGCCCCGAGCAAAGCACGTGATCTTCCTGCATATGGCCGGGGCACCGTCGCAGCACGAGCTCTTCGACTACAAGCCCGACCTACAGCGGCTCGACGGCCAGCTTTGTCCACCATCGCTCCTGGAGGGTAAGCGGTTCGCCTTCATCAAGGGCATTCCGAAGATGCTCGGACCGCAGGCGAGCTTCGCGCAGCACGGAGAGTCGCGGGCCTGGGTGTCGGAGCTACTGCCGCACTTCACGCGGGTGGTCGATGAGGTCACCTTCCTCAAGGCGATGCATACCGAGGAGTTCAACCACGCGCCGGCCCAACTACTGATGCACACGGGCAGCCCGCGACTGGGCCGCCCGAGCATGGGCTCCTGGGTCACCTACGGCCTGGGCTCCGAGAACGAGAACCTGCCGGGATTCGTGGTGCTCCTGTCGGGCGGCGAGCAGCCCAGCGCTGGCGCAAGCGTTTTTGGCAGCGGCTTCCTGCCGACGGTTCATCAAGGGGTGCAATGCCGCTCCGACGGAGATCCCGTTCTCTTTCTCTCGGACCCACCCGGCATGAACCGCGGCATGCGCCGCAACGCGATCGATGCGATCAACGAGATCAATCGCCAACGACACGAGGAGGTCGGCGACCCGGAGATCCTCACCCGCATCGCCCAGTACGAGTTGGCCTTCCGGATGCAGATGTCGGTGCCGGAGGCGATGGACCTCGAAGCGGAGCCCGCGTGGGCGCACGAACTGTACGGCACCCGGCCGGGTGAGACGTCGTTTGCCAACAATTGCATGCTCGCCCGGCGCCTCGTCGAGCGGGGCGTGCGCTTCGTCCAGCTCTTTCATTGGGGCTGGGACTCACACGGTGCGAGCGAGTCCGAGGCGCTCAACGGCGGTTTCCTGCAACGCTGCCGGGAAACCGACCGGGCCATGACGGCGCTCCTCCTCGACCTGAAACAGCGCGGCCTGCTCGACGAGACGCTCGTCGTGTGGGGCGGCGAGTTCGGCCGGACGCCGATGCACGAGAACCGCACCGGCCAGGACAACCCCTTCATCGGCCGCGATCACCACGGCGGCGCGTTCACGATGTGGATGGCCGGGGGCGGAGCCAAACGGGGATTCACGCACGGAGAGACCGACGAGATCGGCTACGACGGGATCGATGGCCGTGTACACGTGCACGACCTGCAGGCAACGATCCTGCACCTGCTCGGCTTCGATCACGAGCGGCTGACCTATCCATTCCAGGGTCGGGACTTCCGGCTCACCGACGTCCACGGAGAAGTGGTACGGGAGGCCTTGGCGTGATGCAGATGGAGCCGGTGCGTGTCTGACGTCGCACCGGAAGCTCGTTCGAAGTTCGTCGGGCTGAGCCTTGTCGGGGCCCTCACCCTGACAGTCTTCCTGCAGTTTTGGGTCGACGGCACGGAAACGCCGTCGAACATGGCGCTCTTCATCGGCCGATTCCATCCCAGCCTCGTGCACCTCCCGATCGGGATCCTGTCGCTTGCGGTCCTGTTCGAGGTGGCATCCCGCCGCACCGGGACGACCAGGTTCGATCGCGCCATTCCGGCCATACTGCTGCTCGGTGCGTGGGGCGCGATCGCGGCGGTCATCGCCGGCCTCTTCATCTCTCTGGATGGTAGTTACGACGGCGACACGTTGATGTGGCATCGGCGTCTCGGCATGGCGGTTGCCATACTCGCGTCGCTTGCGTACTTGGCGAGAGCGTCGTCTACCAACGCCAAACACCTGCGAACCACCTACGTCGGCCTCTTGGCCGCCCTGTTCCTGGCCATTTCCATCGGCGGCCACATGGGCGGTCAGCTTACGCACGGTGCCGGTTATCTGACCCGCTACATGCCCGACGGGCTGCGGAGCCTCGTGGGTGTGGCGCCGCAGGCCGAGCCGGGGGGCGGAGCCCACGCGGGCGAGGAAGCCGCGGAGCGGGACCTCTCCTCGACCTACACGGCGGCGATCCGACCGATCCTGAACGACCGTTGCATGCCGTGCCATACCGACGGCGAGGGGGGCCTGTACCTGGACACTCCCGGCGGGATCATGGACGGAGGAGATACTGCCGTCGCGGTCGTGCCCGGCAATCCGGCCCGCAGCGAGATCATTCGACGGATCACGTTGCCGCTGTCACACGGCGACCACATGCCGCCCGAAGAGGAGGCGCAGCTCACCATTCCCGAGGCCGCTCTGCTGCACTGGTGGATCGAGAACGGCGCCGAGTTCGAGCAACCCATTGCCGACGCGCCTCTCCCCTCGGCGATTCACGCGATCTTCCAGTCCCTCGGCATCGATCCGGACGCCGACGCGCTTGCGCCTGCGCCCGACGTTCCCGCGGCAGACCCCGCGGCGCTCGAAGCGGCGCACGCCGCCGGGCTCACGGTGTCGCCGATCGCGGCCGACGGACCGTTCCTGCAAGCGCGCTGCACTTCCACGGCAAACTGCGGGGCGGCGCAACTGACGGCGCTGCGGCCCTTGGCCCGCCAAGTCGCGTGGCTCGACCTCCGTGGGGCGCCGATCGATGACGCCAGCCTGTCCGTCGTGTCGGAGCTCGAGCATCTTACGCGTCTACATCTCGAGCGAACTTCGATTACGGACGGCGCCCTCGCACACCTCCAGGGCTTGCAGCGCCTGGAGTACCTGAACCTCTACGGCACCGACGTCAGCGACGACGGAATCGCTCGTCTGGCCGAGCTGCCGGCGCTGCAGGCCGTCTTCCTCTGGCAGACGGGCGTCACCGAGGTCGGCGCGCAGAGCCTGCGCGAGGCGCGGCCGGGTGTCGAGGTGAACCTCGGCGGGCAAAGCTAAACGCCGAGCTCCGCTTCCGACCGCCGCGCCGCGTCCAGGATCGCGTTGCGCGCGGCTCCGGTCAGCAGTCCGCTCCCCTCCCACTCGGTGGCGATGCGCTCGACCGTGGCCACGAGCTGGTCGTGGCTCGCAAATGGGGCCTCGTCCCATACGGCGTCGAGAAACGTGAGGCCGTCGTCGCGCGAAGGGTTGGCGACACTGGCATCAACGGAGCCGAAGACGATGTCGGGCTCGGCTCGGCGCACGTACACGTGGTAGGGCTGCGTAGCGGGGCCCCGCCCCCCACGCCCTCGGCGGCCGGGCTCGGGGATGGCGGGATCCCCTGACGCCGGGTCGGCGACGTAGAAGGGCGCCAGAGTGAGCCCTTGCGCTTCGAAGTGCAGGGGCTCCTCCAGAGGGGTCATCGCCGCCGCAAAGTCACCGTCGAGCTTCACCTGGCCATAGAAGCTGACGTCGAGCAATCCGGTGTCGAGATCCTCGCCGACGGGTCCGCTCTGCGCCGCCAGCAGGATCGGGCCGTAGAAGACCGACTGTACGTTCGGGTCGTCGATCGCCCGCTCGGTGCGGAAGCTGAACGGCATCGAAATTTCGATCCGGTCGCCCGGGTTCCAGCTGCGATCGAGCGAGACGTACGTGCCCGGCTCGGCGTCGAGGTCCTGCGCCTCGCCGTTGACGCTCACCGTGTAGCCCTTTCGCACCCAGGTGGGCACGCGCAGGCGAATATCGAGGGCGCCGCTTCCCTCGACGATCAGCGTGCTGGCGCCCTCCTCGGGGTAACGCGTCTCCTGGCGGATGGTGAAGCCCTTTTCCGGCCAGTCCAGCGTCGAGGCAATGTAGAGATTCACGTAGAGCGTCGAGCCGTCCGCAGCGTGGAAGTAGATCGAATCCTGGTACTTGGTGTGGTTCTCCATCCCGGTGCCGCCGCAGCAGGTGCCGATGTTGCCGTAGCGTCGCTGCCGCCCCGGCTGCACGGGCACGAAGTAGGTGACCTCCGGGCTCTCGGTGCTTTCCACGTCCCGGCGCGAGCCGAGCATCTGGTTGAACAGGCCCCGCTCGTAGTAGTTCATGTACTTCGGATCGGGGTCGTGAAAGAAGAGGTTCCGGCTCAGCTTCAGCTGGTTGTAGAGCGGGCAGGTTTCGGCGTGGTTGTCGTCGTCGTACAGCGACCCCGCGATCACGTCCCGCGTTCGGAACATCTCCCCCACTCCGACGCCGCCGTGGCTGTAGACACGGTGCGGCACCACCATGTCCCAGAAATTCCTCGCCGCATCGTAGTAGTCGGCGTCCTGGTTGCCCTCGTAGATCCTCAGGTAGCCGGTGAACTGGGGAATGTGTTGGTTGGCGTGGCGACCGTCGAGCACGTCCTCGCCGGCAACGACCGGGTCCATGACCGCGGCGTTGTCGAAGCGCCGGGCGGCCTGCAGGTAGTCGTCGTTTCCGGTCAGGCCGTGCAGGGTGGCGAGGCTCTCGTTCACCCCGCCGTACTCGCCCGCGATGTAGATGTCCCACATCCCGCGAAGCTGCTCGGTGGGCAACGGCTCGAGGCGCTGGTGCACCCAGTCGCCGATGCCGGTGAGGATCTCGAGCGCCTGGGCGTTGTCCGCCAGGAGGTGAGCGTCGATCAGCCCGGCCATGATCTTGTGCAGGGTGTAGTAGGGCGCCCAGATGCCCTGGGTGCTGCCGTAGGTACAGAACTCCTCCAGCCGGATGAACTGGGTTTCGGGATAGGCCGAGAGGAAGCCGGGGTGCCTGTTGCCATCGGTCTGCGCGATGATCTCGGCGTCGCGTCCGGCGCCGGACGAATCGACGGCGGTCGATCCATTCTCCTCGTCGAAGTGATAGGACACGACATCGCCCGACCCGGTCGGTCCGGCGGATCCGTCCGATCCTCCTGATCCGTCCGACGAGGCCAGCGAGCGCACCTCGTCGTCCGACAACCCGCGTCCGTAGATCTGGAACTCGTCCAGCGTCGCGTTGAGGTATGAGGTGGCGCGCTGCGGGAACTGCCGGCGCCCGAGCCAGTTGTCGGTGGCGCCGCCCAGATCTGCGGGGCTGAGCGTCATGTCCGAGATCGAGGCCACCGAATCCCCGTTGACGTACAGGGTGCCCGTGCTGCCACGGCGAGTTACCGCGAGATGGGTCCATTCCCCCGTCGGCAGCGGCTCGTTCCCTTCGAGCGCCTGCTCTCCCTCCTCGCCGGTCGTCGTGATGGCGAAGCGCGGGACGGGGTTTTCGTCCGAGACCCGCACGATCAGGTACATGTGCGCCAGCGCCGGCTCGGCGTATTCGGGATTCGGGCTGCCGAAATCGAAGATCGCGGCCCGGTTGTTGAGCGTCGCAGGCGTCTGGTTGCGGTTGGCGCGCGGCAGGTCGACCGGATCGTACTCATGCAGCCTGATCCATGTCGCGATGGTGAAGTCGTCGAGATCGTCGACCACGCCGGCGGGCAACCGAACGTGCTCGACCTCGCCGATCGGCGAGCCCGTGAGCCGCAGCGCGCCACCGTTTCGTCCTTCGACACGCGGCGTGGGTTCTGCCGCCGCCGCGGCGAGGGCCGCCTGGCACTCGGCGAGCGCCTCGACCATGTAGTCGAGCTTCTGTTTGAAGATCTCATCGCCGGTCCCGGCGTACGCCTGGGCGAGCATGCTCATGAAGTGACCGGCGTAGTGGCCGCGCAGGTAACCGACGGCGTCCTCCCAGCCCCCCGGCGGCTCGACGCCCTTCGTGTCGAGGCCGGCGTTGGCGCGGAAGATGCTCAGCAGCCGGTCGGGGCCCGCCAGGGCGTCGTCGGCCGAGCCGTAGTTGCGCGCATAGTCGAGCATCAGGTCGCGCTTGCGGGAGAAGATGCTGTCACCGAGGCTGACCCGCGTCAGGGCGAACGGTTGTACCTGCCAGCTCGGAGTCGCCGACGCTACGGCGCCATCCGCGAGCTGCTCGCGGGGCGCGCAGCCCAGCGAGGGGACCATGGCCGTTCCCGCGGTCATGACGCCGGCCGTCTTCAGAAAACGGCGCCGATCGATAGGGCCCAGGCACGGAATCTTCGACGACACAGCCCACCTCCTCGGGAACGCCGCCGCGCGGCGCTGCGACCGCTGTCGGGCTCCAGCAATTGGGGGATCTTCGTTTTGGTGAAGCGACTTTAGACCGCGTGTGCGTCCGCGTCGACGGTCGAATTCGCCGCCGGCACACGATCCTGTAACATCCGGTACCAGCCCAGCTCCACACCGATGCAACTCCACGCGAGCGCGAGGCGGTGATGCGAGCCGGTGGCCGCGCGAGCCTCGACAACCTGCGCCGCAGCCAGCACCAAGTATGCCCTCCCGATGATCGGGAGCGAGAAGCTTCTCCCACGGCCTCGAACCCATGAAAATCTGCGCTTCGCTTGTGTGCACCCTCGCGCTACTGCCGGCTCCTTCCCTGTCGACGGGCCAACAATGGGATCAGTGGCGGGGACCGCATCGCGATGGAACCGCGGATCCTGCCGCCCTCCCCCTGGAACTACCTGAGTCACTGACCGAACGATGGAGCGTTGTCGTCGGCGATGGGTATGCCGGTCCGCTCGTCGTGGGTGACATCGTTTACGTCTTCAGCCGCGAGGACGGCAGAGAAATCCTCCGCGCCCTATCGCTTGTCGACGGCTCCGAACTCTGGCGTGATAGCTACCCGGCGGTGTTCGAACCGGAACCCGAGGCCGCAGGTCACGGGTCCGGACCCAAGGCGACGCCGGTGTTCGCGGACGAGCGAATCTTCACCTTCGGCATCACGGGCGTGCTGTCGGCGGTCGACGCTACCGATGGTTCCGTGATCTGGCGCACCGATTTCGCCGGCGAGTTCCCGAAGCCTCACCCCCTCTACGGCGTGTCAATGTCGCCGATGGTGGTGGGGGAACGCCTGTTTGCGCACGTCGGGGGCGACGAAGGTGGGGCGATGCGGGCGTTCGATGTATCCAGCGGCGAGGTCCTGTGGAGCAATGCCGCGTTCACGCCCGGGGCATCTTCCCCGATTCACGTACGTATCGCCAATACCGATGTACTGGTGACCCACGCAAACCGGTACCTCATTGCGCTCGACATGGCTGACGGCACGACGCTGTGGAGCAAGCGCCACCCGACGAGCGCAGCTACACCGCTCGTAGTGGGCGACCAGATCGTTCTTTCGGGCCTCGACACCGACATCTTCTCCGTGCGACTCGCCCCGGGCGTGGGGGGTTGGGAGGTTGCGGAGGAATGGCGCTCCACGAGCGAGCCGCTGTTCTTGACCTCCGCGGTGCGTGTCGGCGGCCGAATCTTCGTCATGACGCACAGGCGATTCGGGCAGTTCGTAGCTCTCGATGCCACCAACGGCGAGCGGATCTGGGCGACCCGGGGGCGGGAGGGCGAGTACGCCAGCCTCACCGTGCTGGGGGATCGCATCGCGGTACTGAAGGACGCTGCCGAGCTCATCATCATCGACGCGACCGCGGACGACTACACCCCGTTGGCCCGTTACGAGGTGGCGCCTTCCGCCACGTGGACTCCCCCGGCGTTCGTTGGCGGGAGCGTCTTGATCAAGGACATCGACACGCTGCGGCTCCTCGGCTTCGAATAGGCAGCCGGGACGCGGTTGCAAGGCCACTGAGTAAGGTACCGCCGCCTTCACCGCTGACAGCGCAGGCCGCCGTGACTTACGGCGCCACGGTCACCCGTTCCGTCGAGCGAACCATCATCGCACTGTAGGAGGCGACGAAGACCAGCCAGATGAGGAATCCGGGAAGCGCGACGAGAACCGAGGTTGAGCCGAGGAACGTCGAAACCGACTGCGTCGCGGCAGCGAGCAACAGGACGGCTCCGGCAACCGCGGACTTGCCCAGCCTGGGCGCCCGGCCGCTGGAAACAGCCGCCATCCCCAAACCCGCCATCGCGATGGCGACGAAGGTGAGATTGAGGATCTCGAGCACCATGTGGAAATCCCACAACATCTGCGTGTACTGCGGAGTCGCAGCGAGCGTGTCAGCCCGTGAGGCAAGCACCAGGTCCGCTGTCACGACACCGCAGAACGTCGGCACCATCATGGCGATTCCCGAGGCCCCCATGAGCGCCCATCCGTTGCTTCGGCCGTCGGATCCACGCGTGTCGACGAGGACCCCGGCGGCGAACAGGGCCACCGAGAACCACGCGATCGGTGCGACGTACGCCATCAGACTCGCCGCCGGACCGTGTGCGGCGTAGTAGGCCACGATCTCCGTCAACGGAGGGTTGCCGATCGGCTTCGCAGCTCCCGCCAGATACAGGTTGCCGACAAAGACGGTCACGGCGAATAACAACCCGCCGAGGCCCGCGATCCTCGTGAAGCTCATTTCCCGCTCCTTTCGTCATCCGCCCGCCCCTGGTCAAGCGCGTCAATACGCGACCATCCGGCAGCCGAAGGCTTCTGCGCGACCAGCTGCGCTCTCCCTCGACCCGCCACAGCTCGTACTGCACTTCGGTGGCTGATCTGGCCCGCCGGATTACTCGAGCCCGAGTATCGCGACGACGAGCTCCTTGACCTCGGCGCCGGTCTCCGGATCGCGAAAGCTCGCGTTGCCCTGCTCATCCCGAGGAACGCTGTAGGTGGTGACCTTCCCCTCCAGCTGCGGAAACCTGGACACGACGCCGTCAATCCAGGCCTCCTGTTCCGGAAAGCCACGGGAGTAGATCAGGAACCGGGTCTCCGGGTTGCCCAGGCCGATGTATCCGAGGAAGCCGATCAGCTTGCTCCAGCCGAGCTCGTAGGGGTTCTCGAGGCCGAGCTCTTCGAGGTCTCCCAGCGAGGCGTTCGCCTGAGCGCTGTCCGCAATACCCGGTTGGTGCGCGAACGCCGAGCGGTGCACGACGATCAGGACGGGGCGTTGCGACAGGACCTCGTGCTCTCGGTGCCACAGCGGGTTGACCGGCTCGCGCGCGGTGCGGACCGGGAGGTCACCGAGGAGGTCGCTCAGGTCATCGGCATTGGTGCCCCCGCGGCTTCTCGTTTCTGCGTCGTAGACGCCGAGAGGGGCAGCCGTGTCCATCAGGTAGACGAGGGGCTCTTCAGGAGTCGACGGCCAAAGCGCTACCACGGCAAGCACGGCCAGCAGCACAACCGCGGCCAGAGAGACCCATCGCCACGTGCCGACGGATCCCGAGGCGGCCATCGGTTCCGGTCGTTCCGGCGTCCGGGCGTGAATCGCCTCGCTGATCTCGATGCGGGCGTCGGCGATGTGATGCACGCGGTTCTTCGGGTCCTTTCTCAGGCAGCGAAGCAGCAGAGCCCGCACCGGCTCCGGGGTCTCCTCCGGCAGCGAGTCCCAGGCGGGCTCCTCCTTGACGACCGCGGCCAGGAGATCGGTCTTCGTATCACCTTCGAAGGCACGTCGCCCGCTCAGCATCTCGAACAAAAGGGCGCCGAACGCCCAGATGTCGGCGCGGGCATCGGTCTCCTGCCCTCTCGCCTGCTCCGGGCTCATGTATGCGGCCGTGCCGACGATCATTCCGGCCGTCGTCTGCCCCGCCAGCGTCGGCGAATCGCTCAAATCGCCCGAACTGGTCGAAAGGCTCCCCTCTTGCGCTTTCGCCAGCCCGAAATCGAGGACCTTCACGGTCCCGTCCGGCGTGACCTTGACGTTGGCCGGCTTCAGGTCTCGGTGGATGACCCCGTTGTCGTGCGCCGCCTCGAGCGCCTCGGCGATCTGGCGCGCGATCGCGAGCGCCTCGTCGACCTCGAGCCCCCCCGACCGCACGATCCGATCGGCGAGCGTCGCGCCTTCGACCAGCTCCATGGCGATGAAGCGAACCCCTTCGCTCTCTTCCAGGCCGAAGATCCCGGCGATGTTCGAGTGGTTGAGCTGCGCCAGCAGCTTCGCCTCTCGCTCGAACCGGGCCAACCGGTCGGCGTCGCGGGCGAAATCCGCCGGCAGCACCTTGATCGCTACATCGCGGTCGAGCTTCGTGTCTCGCGCCCGATAGACCTCGCCCATTCCGCCGGCACCGAGCGGTTCGCGGACCTCGTATTGGGCGAGAGTTTTGCCGATCATCTGGGTAGCGGCCTGCTGGACGTGATCGGGCAGGATTGTATTCGGCCGGACCGATCGCTGAAAGGAATGGCACCGGCGGCGCGGCGAGACCCACCGCCCGAAACGGGATCTTCCTGCTCCATCAGCGGTTTGAGCGTTCCTGCCAGGCGTCCGCTCCGTAGACGGTGATCTCGTCGACCTCGAACCAAAACGTGCCGAGGCTCTGTTCGCCGCGCCGGGAAAAGGTAAGGAACCGACAAGCCTCGCCTGTCCACGCGACGTCCGGGCCCTGCCCTGCGAGCCGGACCAGTTCCTCGGCTGAGATCTCGACCAACTGCCAACCCTCGGAGAGGGTTACCTCCTGGCCGAACTCGCCGTCGGCGCAGTTGAACGTCAGCTGAAAATCATGGCTGCCGCGAGCGAAGAAGCGAATCCCGCCCAGGCTCTCGAGATTCACCGGCACGGCGCCTCGATCGAAAGGCTGGTACATCTGCGCCAGGGGGCCGCGCGCCGCACCGATCGCCAACTCACCGTCCACGCGGGCGGCCATGGTCGTGTCTGCCGCACCACCCTCGACCAGGCTGAGGTCGGCCGTCGACACGCCGTTGGTGAACGTTTGCCAACGGACTCCGGTCTCGGCGAAGTAGTCGGCGTCCTCGAAATCATCGAACGGCAAGGCGAGGTCGGGTGCGACGCTCTCGGGGAACTCCGCCGGTGACGGCCGGGCCGCGGCATCGGTTCCGAGCGCGCCCGGCTCGCCGCTGACCGCGACGAGATGCTCGGTGGTACGGATAAACATCTGTCCGCCCGAGATCGCCGGCGTTGCCAGGCAGACCGCGCCCATGCTGTTGACGGCCAGCAGCTCGTACTCGGGCCCGGCGCGAACGACGAAGACGTCGCCGTCTTCACTGGTGAGATAGATACGACCGTCCGCCGCGATCGGCGACGCGCTGTAGGCACCGCCGCGATCGCCGATGCGACGCTTGTAGACCCGCTCGCCGTTCGCGGCGTCGAAGACCGTCAATACGCCGTTCGCCGAGACCACATACAGATAGCCGCGGTAAGCCAGCGGAGAGGCCATGTATGGTCCGTCTCGCGGCGAGCTCCACGCCACGTGCTCGTTCGACGTCTCGCCGGTGGCCAGCGAGATGTCCCCCACGGCGCCGGCGCGAATGGCGAAAACGGGCCGCGTGCGGTAGCCGCTCGTCAAGTAGATGAGGCCCTGGTCGCTGACCGGCGTCGGGGTGGTGTTCAACGAGCTTCCCGACATGCGCCAGAGCTCTTCCCCGGTACGCGGATCGTAGCCGTGCATCGTGCCGGCGCCGTTGGTGACCAGCTCGGTCCTCTCGGCTCCCTCGTGGATCGTCGGCGTCGAGAACGACGAGATGAGATCGCGGCTCTTTCGCCATACCTCGTCGCCCGTGTCGATGTCGAAAGCGGCGATGAACGAGCCCTGCTGCTGGTCGGCCTGCACGATCACCAGGTCCTGCCAGATGATCGGCGAGCTTGCGGCGCCCCACTGATAGGCGTTGTCGTAGGAGGCGCCGGCATCCAGCGGGCCGAGGTCGACCTGCCACAACGGCTCACCCTCGACGTCGAAGCAGAACAGCCCACCGGTGGCCACCAGCGCCACCACGTGCTCACCGTCGGTTGCCGGCGTCGCGCTGGCGTAGCTGTTTTTCGGGTGGCGCTGGATCGTCGGGTTTCCGCTGGTCGCCTCGCGCTTCCAGAGCACGTCGCCGCTGTCGCGGTCGATGGCGTAGACGTACCAGGTGTTGCTCGAGCGATCGGAGCGGCGATCCTGGCGGCCGTCGGTGCCGTAGCGGAACACCGGGTCGGGGTCCTCGCTGACGGCCGAAGTCAGGAAGATCCGGTCACCCCAGACGACTGGGCTCGAATGCCCCAGCCCGGGTATCGGTGTCGCCCATTCGACGTTGTATCCGCGCTGCACGTCCCAGGCAACCGGCGGGCTCTGCCCGTCGGCGACGCCCGACGCCGATGGGCCGCGAAACGACGGCCAGGGGAATCGTTCCGCTGCCTGTTGCGACGAGGCCGTTGGTACGAACAACGCGGGCACGCACAACGAGCAAACAACGGCAATGAGAGATCTTCGGAACACTTCTACTGTCGCCTTTCCGGCACCTTTCTGACGGAGCCGGCACATTCTAGACGCTGGACCATCGATTTGCCGGACTTGCGGCGCTGCTATTAGTTTGCTAAAAACAAACTAATGAACAAACGCGACTATCTCAGCGAATTCGAGCAGCTCGTCATGCTGGCGGTGCTGCAGCTCGGCGACGATGCCTACGGGGCCGGGATCCGCCAGGTGCTCGACGAGACCGCCGCCCGGACGGTCTCGATCGCGACCATCTACGTGGCGCTCGGCCGGCTCGAGGAGCGTGGGCTGGTGCGCTCCTGGATGTCGGACCCGCGGCCGGTGCGAGGCGGCCGTTCCAAGCGAATGTATGCCGTCGAAGCGGCCGGCGTGGAGGCCCTCGAAGAGTCGCGGGCGACGCTCGACCGAATGTGGTCGAAGGTCTCGACTGCCGGGAAGACGGTCCGATGACCCCTCGCCTCCCCCTACTCTACCGGTTGCTGGCTTCGGTTCTGGCCCCCCAATCCGTCCGAGCTTCGGTGCTCGACGATCTCGAAGAAGAGTTCGCCGCGATCAGCACCGAGTCCGGCGACCGTGCCGCCCGCCGCTGGATCCGACGCCAGTTCGCCAGCAGCGACTGGCTCCGCCTGCGCCGCAGCACTCCCCACCAACGCCGCAGCTCCCCCCACGACAATTCGTCCGCCCTAGCCGGCGGCCCGGCGCCCCGCCGCCTCGGAGAATCTCTCATGGGAAATGTCGCCCACGACCTCCTCACCACGCTGAAACAGCTACGCCGCCGCCCCCGGTTCGCCGCCCTCGTGATCCTGACGGTGGCCATCGGGATCGTCGGCGGCGCCACCGTGCTCGGGGCGATCGACGCTGTGTTGCTGCAGCCCTTGCCCTACACCGACGAGCACGAGCTGGTCACGATTCAGGGAAGCAACGAAGAGGTCGGCATCACCGACGGACCGGTCTCGTGGGTCAACGTGGGCGAATGGAGCGAGCTGACGGACACGTTCGAAGCCGTGTTCGCCGTCCAGGGTACGGGAAAGGTGCTGACCGGTGTCGGCGAGCCGGCCGGCGTGACGGTCGCCCTCGTGAGCCCTTCGGTGTTCGCAGCGCTAGGCGTCGAGCCCGCTGTCGGCAGAGGCTTCGCGGCCGATGAGGCGACGCCCGGGAATGATCGCGTCGTCGTCCTATCACAAGGTCTGTGGGCGAGGCGGTTCGAGCGAGACCCCGACGTAGTCGGAAAGCGCATCCTGCTGGACGGTGACCCGTACGAGGTGGTCGGCGTCTTGCCTTCGGGCGTCCAACTTCCCAACGATCTCGCGTTCAGTCACGAGCGCGACATGTGGGCGCCGCTGGCGCCGAGCGCGGAAGACATGCCCCGCGGCCGGCGCGCCGTCAGCGGCCACGCGCGGCTTGCCGACGGCGTCTCGGTGGGAGCCGCGCAAGAGGCCCTCGACGCGCTGTTCGCCAGTCAGACGGAGCTGGACCCGGAGACGAACGCCGGATGGACGCCGCGTGTCCGCCGCGTGGTGGACACCATCGTCGGACCGTTCCGCGGCGTGCTGCAGCTCATGCTCGGCGCCGCGGCGATGCTGGCGCTATTGGCCTGTGTGAACCTGATCAACCTGATGCTGGCGAACGGCATGGCCCGCGCCCGCGAGCTGTCCGTTCGCTCGGCGCTCGGCGCCGTGCGCCGACGACTCGTCACCCAGCTTGTCGCCGAGGGCGTCGTGCTCGGCACCCTCGGAGGGCTGCTCGGGTTGGCGGTTACGGCTTGGCTCCTGGCCGTCTTCATCCGCCTCACACCGGGCGATGTCCCGCGACTCGAGCAAGCTGCCATGAGCCCGCTGGTCGCTGCCGCCGTGCTCGTGGCGGCTGTCGGCATCGGCGTCGTCTTCGGCGCGGTACCTGCCGTGCTGCTTACCCGAAGTTCGAGGCTCCGCCGCGCTCCGGGCGCCACCGGGGCGTCGACCGAGCGCGGCCCGCGGCGCGTCCTCGGCTCGCTGGTCGTCACGCAGGTCGCCCTGGCGGTCGTGCTGCTGATCGGCGCCGGACTGCTCGGGCGCAGCTTCGTCTCCCTGCTCGGCACCGACACGGGCTTCGAGACCGACGATATTCTTGTCGCCCAACTCGTGCTCGTGCCCCCCAACTATCCGTCCCACCGCGAGCGCACCGCCTTCGTGCGTGACGCCCTCGAGCGGTTCCGGGCCATCCCCGGGGTCGAGGCCGTGGGCGTGACGAACTTCCTGCCCTACAGCGGCACCAACACGACCGACGGATTCGACGTTCGAGACTACGAGCCGGTGGCCCGGCAACAAGCCGGATTTCGCGCCGCGGATCCCGGCTACTTCGAGGTCATGGGCGTACAGACCGTGCGTGGCCGCGCGCTCGAGTCACGCGACATGGGCGCCACACCGGGAGCGGTGATCAGCGAGTCGCTGGCGACCAAGTTCTTTCCCGACACCGACCCGATCGGTCGCTTCATCGAGCGTAGCGAGGGCTGGATCCAGATCGTCGGCGTTGTCGCCGACGTTCGCCACGAGGGCCCCAATGCGGAAGTGGCGCCGGAATGGTATGCACCGTTCGCCTACGATCCGTATTCGCTCAAGGCTTTCGTCCTGCGATCGACCGTTCCCGCCGACGACGTCGCGCCGGCGCTGCGCGGCGCGCTCGCCGAACTCGATCCGAACCTGGCGCCCCTCGCCGTACAGACGATGAACGACTATCTGGACGAGCACCTCGCGTCGCCGCGCTTCAATGCGGCCACCCTCGGAGCGTTCGCGCTGGTCGCCATCTTGATCGCTGCTCAGGGGGTGGCGGGCATGATGGCCCATTCCGTCGCCCGGCGCGGGCGTGAGATCGGCATCCGCAAGGCGCTCGGGGCGCAGGCTCGCACGGTACGCAACCAGGTCGTGCGCGAAGGGGTCAGCCTCGCCGTCCTCGGCGTCGGGATCGGCCTGGCGGCGGCGCTCCCGCTTACGGGGCTGCTGCAGAGCCTGCTGCTCGACATCAGCCCGACAGACCCGGTGACCCTGTCGCTGGTATCGGGATTCGTCCTCCTCACTGCGGCGCTGGCATGCTATCTGCCGGCCAGGAGGGCCGGGAGGGTCGACCCGTTGGTGGCGATGCGCGACGAATAGACCACCCTCTGCCTTCCAGCGCAGCTGCAACGATTGAGGCGGCCCCCGAGCAACCAGGGTGCGGCCAGGGAACGGCGGGTTCAGGTGGCCGTCTCATATCCGATGGACCCGGCCTCCGTTTACCTGACATTGCGCAACGACACTATAGTGCCTTAGGATGACACCATGGCGTTGGCCAGCAGGCACCGCAAGACGCTGGCGGAGGTCTTTGAAGACCCAGTCCGCGCCAACATCGTCTGGAACGACATCGAGAAACTCATGCGAGCTTTGGGCGCCGAGCTCACGGAAGGGCGAGGGTCTCGCGTGCGAGCGTACTTGAACGGGGTGCGCGCGGTCTTTCACAGACCTCATCCCCGGAAGGAGACCGGCCGAGGCGCGCTTCGTTCGGTACGGCGATTCCTGCTCGAGGCCGGTATTTCCGCGGAGGAATGAGGTCGTGTTGGAGTACAAGGGATACACGGGGCGCGTGGAGCTCGACGACGAAGCCGGGGTCTTCCACGGCGAAGTTCTCGACACTCGCGACGTCATTACGTTTCAGGGAACGAGCGTCGAGGAGTTGACGGAGGCATTCCGCGACTCGATCGACGACTACCTGGACTTCTGTCGCCAGAGAGGCGAAGAGCCGGACAGGCCGTTCTCGGGACGAATGATGGTCCGGCTACCTCCCGACCTCCACCGGCTGGCGTACGTGGAGTCGAAGAAGGCTGGCAAGAGTCTCAATCAGTGGATCGCCGACAAGTTGCGACAGGCGGGCTGACCTACGCTCTACACGTGGTTCTTCCACCACCATTCGCGCGCCCTCTCCTGGGTCCACGGGTCGGCGGCCTCACAGGCATCCAGCATCCGCCGGACCTGCTCGGCATTCTCCGGCCTTCGGTCGGGGTCCTTCTCCAGGCACTGCAGGATCATTGCGTCCAGAGCCGCAGGGATGGCCTGATCGGTACGTTTCGAAGGCGGCACCGGAGCTTCCTCGCGATGGCTGCGGAACATTTGGGGGATGCTCTGAGTGCCGAATACATGGGTGCCCGTGAGTAGGCGATAGGCAACACAGCCCAGCGAGTAGAGATCGGCGCGACCGTCGACCTGTTCGTCTCCTTCGATCATCTCCGGCGACACGAACGCCGGCGTGCCGACGGTCGCCCCCTGGATGGTCAGGCTGACCTCCGACGACCCCATGAACGTCTTCACGAGGCCGAAATCGAGGACCTTGACGAAGTCGACCTGAGTGCCGACCCGGCAGACGAAGAGATTGAGGGTTTTGATGTCGCGGTGAACCATGCCTCGCTGGTGGGCGTCGGCGAGCGAGTCGCAGATGCCTCGCAGCAGATAGATCACCCGCTCCGGCGGAAGCGGGCCGAACTGCTTGACGAGCTTCTCCAGCGTCATGCCGTTCAGCAGCTCCATGGCGTAATAGCAGCGACCCTCGTCGGTGATCCCGAAGTCGTAGAGCGCCACCGTATGCGGCGATGACAGGGCCGCCGTGGCCTGCGCCTCGCGCTCGAAGCGAATGCGCAAGGTCTCCTGCTCACGACACCAATCCTCCGCTGCGTTCTCCGAGTCGCCCTCCGGGCCGAGGGCCCAGTTTTCGGAAAAGTCCGCGCGGATCAGCTTGATCGCTGCCGGGCGCCGCAGCATGCGGTGCTCGGCGCGCCAAACAACGCCCATTCCGCCTCTACCCAGCCTCTCGATGAGGCGATAGCTACCGATCTCCCGTGGCTCACCATCGGCCGGCTCTCCCTCGGTTTCCACCAACCCCGTCAGGGTGGGCGCCATCGACTGTTCGAGGAAATCATCGGTGCGATCGTCGGCGGAGATCAGCAAATCGAGCTTCTGGCGCTGGGCCGCGTTCTCGGCGCATGCCGCGTCGAGGAACTTCGAGCGCTCGGCCTCGGGCAGTTCCCGAGCCTGATGAAACAGCTCCCACAACCGATCCCAGTCCGTGCCCGACATTCTCGGCTACTCCTCAGCAGCGGGTTCGGCCGCTCGGCTCACACCTGACGCCGCGGCACCTTCCATCTCGACCAATAACCAAGCCCGGGCGGCCGCCCAGCGCAAGTTGACCGTTCGCGGCGACACGTCCATGGCGTTCGCCGTCTCCTTCACCGACAGTCCGGCAAAGTAGCGGAGCTTGACCACCTGGGCCATGCTCGCATCCCGGGCCTCGAGGCGATCGAGCGCCTCGTCGAGGGCTAGCAGCTGCTCCGGCAGGGGTTCTCCACCGACGAGCATCTCATCGAAGGCAACCTTGGGGACGTCCCCTCCCCTCTTCAGGCTGGCCTTCTGGCGAGCCCGCTCGATGAGAATGCGCCGCATCGCCTCGGCTGCGGCGGCGAAGAAATGGCCCCTGTTCTCCCAGCCGGGATCCTCGGTGCCCAAAAGGCGTATGTAGGCTTCGTGGACCAGGGCGGTCGCCTGCAGCGTCTGGCCGGGCCTCTCGCGTGCCATCTTCACCTGGGCCAAGCGTCGGAGCTCGCCGTACACGAGCGGAAGGAGCTCATCGGAGGCGATCCGGTGGCCGCTGGCCACCTCCGTGAGCAAACGAGTAACCCGGTGATATGAGGAATCGTGCATCGACATGGGTGAGATTCGCCGCCGCAAGCGATATTAGGTTCAGGGGGCGCGGAGAGTCCAGAGCAGGCGTGGGCACCGGAACCGAGCTTGACTACGATTCGCGGCCGCGCAAAGGTCTTTCGGTTCACCCAGCTACTCGCACCTCGCCGACTGCCTTCCACCTCGAGGCCCGTCTTGCACGGCATCATCTTCTTCCTCCTGCAGCGGTTCGCCGAGAACACTCTCGGCGAGGATGGCTGGAACGACTTGTTCGACGAAGCGGGTTTGCCGGTGAAGCGATATTCGCCCGCGGCCGCCCATACGGATGACGACCTGTTCAAGCTCGTCGACGCCGCGACACACATGACGGATCAGAGTCACGCGGAGCTGCTCGAGGGCTTCGGGGAGTACATCGGCCCCGAGCTGCTGGCCTTGCACCCCGGTCTCGTCGACCCGGAGTGGAAGACCTTGGATCTGCTGGCCAATACCGAGGACGTCATCCATCGCGTGGTCCGCGCCAAGAACCCCGGGGCGGCGCCGCCCCAGCTGCGCGTCCAGCGGATCTCGGATCGCGAGGTGCAGCTCGTCTACTCGTCCGAGCGCCGCATGTGCTCCCTGGCGAAAGGAATGGTGCGCGGGCTCGCCCGCCATTTCGACGAAAAGATCGAGGTCCACGAGGAAGCCTGCATGCTGGAGGGCGATCCATTCTGCTCGATCGCGTTCGAGCTCAAGCCCGAGGTCATCGACGAGGTACCCGGGAGCGAGGACATCACGGCAGACCTGCCGGCGTCCCTCCTACCCGCGAGGTTGCGAGGGCTCGAGGAACTCGGAATCCCCGACCAGACCGCCGCCGCGGAACCGATCGAGGAGCGGTGGTTCGGCACCTACCGGGGGACGCATCTTCTCGGCAGCGGCGGCATGGGCGAGGTCTACCTCGCCGAGGACCCGGCCCTTCGCCGCGACGTGGCGATCAAGGTCCTGCGTCCGCACGAGGCAGAAGACGAAGAGATGCACGCCCGCTTCGTGCGCGAGGCCCGCAGCATGGCGGCGCTCCACCACCCGAACATCGTTCAGGTCTACCACATCGGCCATCAGGATCAGGCCCCGTACATCGTGATGCCCCACTTGCGCGGCACCGACCTACAGCGGTGGTTCTACGGGGGCAACTCGGTGCCAACGCACGAGCTCGTGCGCATAGCCGCCGAGACGGCGGATGCGCTGGCCGTGGCTCACGAACAAGGCCTGGTGCACCGGGACATCAAGCCGGGCAACATCTGGCTGGAGACGCCGAACGGTCGCGTCAAGGTGATGGACTTCGGACTCTGCCGCGACGTGGAGACGAGCGGCGACGTTACCGAGGAGGGCATTCTCATCGGCACACCGGTCTACATGGCGCCGGAAGCGGTCGACGGCAGGCCGGAGCCCCGCAGCGACCTCTACAGCCTGGGCATGGTGATGTACGAGATCCTCACCGGTGTGCAGCCCTTCGCGGCGGAGACGATCACCCAGATCATCCGCAAGATCGCCACGGAGACGCCGCCGCCGCCCCGGGCGCTGGCACCGGAGGTCCCCGAAGAGCTGAGCAACCTGGTGCTGCGGCTTCTGCACAAGAACCCGGATCGGCGGGTCGACAGCGCCGAGGCGCTGGCCCAGATGCTGCGGGAGCTCTGAAGGGATCGGGCGCTTCGAGCCTACGGATCGCTCCGACTTCGGGGCTTTTTCGGAATCAAACGTGCCCGAGTGTTCGTATGTAGAAAGAGGACCAGCGGAAGCCCCGACAAGGAGGTTGTGCTTGACGAAACCCAGCTCCCCTCTGCGACGCGCGCCCTACCCTTGGCTGGGGCCGGCGTACTTTGCCGTGTATCTGGGGTACCTCTTCTACTCACTCGAGTCGGAAGCCGGTCACTGGCTCGGTCTGGTCACTGTCCCGGCGGTAATCACCGCCGGAGCGCTTTGGCTCGCCCGCCAGCCGGCCGGCCTTTCCCACGTGCTGCGCACCTTCGGCCTGGAACGCGGCCGGCTGCGCTCCGGCCTGATGCTGGCGGTCGCGGCGGGCGCGACCCTCGGCATCGCCCAGCTGCTGGTCTCGCGACAGCGCGAGACGTTTCTGGAGCTCGTCTCGAGCGGCCGGGCGCTCTGGTTGCTGCCCCTCGCCCTCGTCTTCACGCTCGTTACCGCGGGCTTCACCGAGGAGTTCTTCTTCCGCGGCTTCCTGCAGAATCGCCTCGAGCAGATCACCGCATCGCGCGTCGCGGCCGTCGTGATCGCGTCGCTCGCCTTCGGCGTCTACCACCTGCCCTACGCCTACCTGAACCCGAACTGGCCGTCGGCGGGCGACTGGGCCGCGGCGTGGAGCGCGGCGATGGGACAGGGTGTCGTCGGCGGCCTGATCCTGGGCACCGTCTACTTGAAGGCGGGCCGCAACCTGCTGGCGCCCGTCATCGTGCACGCGTTGATCATCGCCTTCCCGGCCACCACGATGATCCGCTTCGGCTCGGGCTAGGGTCGTGAGGCGTTCTGGTCGCACGCCTCGGTCTCGACTGGGAACCGCCCGCAGCACATCACGCCGCGCTACCCGCAGGATGAGATCGACGGCGGGCAGGCGGGCGTAGGCGACGCCGCCGGCTACCGGGCGCAGGCTTCGACGACGTAAGAGGCGCCGACGAGATACCTGGCGCTCGAGGCCGGTCTCGCGAGCTCACTACCCAATCCGGCGCCCACCTGGCGGCCGGAACCGCTGGAATCCGCTTTCTTCATGGAGAGGCCTGTTCGTTCACGCAGAGGCCTGCGAAACCCATCGTTGCCGAAGACAAACGGAGCCATGCCCCATGAGACGTCCGATACTCGTCCTGCTTCTTTTCCTCGCAATCCCCGCCGCTGCCGAAGCGCAAACCTGCCAGGGGCAAGCGGTCACGATTCTCGGAACCGCGGGAGACGACGTGCTCCAGGGGACTCCCGGTCCGGACGTCATTTCGGGCCTGGGGGGCGACGACAAAATCATGGGTGGCGCGGGGGACGACATCATCTGCGGGGGCGACGGAAGCGACGACATCCACGGTGAGGACGGCGACGATTACATCGACGGCGGCCCGGGCAACGACTTCGGTTGCGCCGGCGGCGGATGCGGTTTGATCGGTGGCCCCGGCGACGACTCCATTCATGGAGGGCCGGGCATCGACATGATCCGGGGCGGCGACGGCAACGACCGGTTGTTCGGCGATGAAGGCAAGGACGCGATCTTCGGCGATGCCGGCGACGACTACATCGACGGCGGCGACGGCAATGACAATGGGTGCGGCGCGAATCCCGGTGGCTGCGGCCTCAACGGCGGCGACGGCAACGACGAGATCCACGGAGGACCGGGCATCGACATGATCCGCGGCGGCGATGGCGACGACCGCCTCTTCGGTGAAGGTGACCAGGACGCCATTCACGGAGAAGCCGGAGACGACTACATTGACGGCGGGCCCGGAAACAACATGGGTTGCTTCAGTGGGAACTGCGGCCTCATCGGGGGCCCGGGAAACGACGAGATTCATGGCGGCCCCGATATCGATCTCATTCGCGGGGGCCCCGGCGACGATCGCCTCCTCGGGCACGGGGGGAAGAACGCCGTTTACGGAGGAGACGGAGACGACTATCTCGAAAACGGTGATGACGGCACCGCGGGCTGCTCCGTGGGCTCGTGCGGCCTTTTCGGAGAGGGTGGCGACGACGAGATTCGCGGAGGCGCCGGCATGGACAGCATCGATGGCGGTCCGGGCCACGACACTCTGTACGGGGCCGGCGACCAGGACCTGATCCGCGGAGGTGCGGGTGACGACACCCTCTACGGAGAGGACGGGAACGACGAGCTCAGAGGCGGCGATGACGACGACACTCTCTACGGCGGCACCGGTGACAACCCCGTATTCGGAGAAGACGGCGCCGACTTGTGCATCGACAACGGCGGCAACGATGTCTGCGACGGTGGCGACCCGCGTCCCCAGACCATCGCCGAGGACGACGACATCTGCGCCCAGGGCATCAAGGAAAAGATCAGTTGCCGGGGCCCCGGCCAACCAGAGTTCTACGACCTCATCTTTGAGGTGAAGATCATCGATCCGGAGCTGACCGTAACGAACACCGGCACGATCGGTCTGACCAATGTCCAGGGTGACGTCCGATACAACATCAACCCGGGGACGTTCAATCATGCCGCGACGGGGCCGTGTATGGGCGGCGGCGGAAGCTTCGCGGTCGACACGAGCACCGCCGTCAAGATCGACGTGAAGTCACAAGACCAGTACGGCAGGTCGCTGACGTTCCGCATTCTCGGCGCGATCGCAGGCGCCGTAGTCAACTCTTCCTACCAAACGACCTGCGGACCCAGCGTGACGATGCAGAACTTCCCCCCGATGATGCCCGGCCCGATGTTGATGAACTTCCGCGACGAAACGGAGTTGGTGATCCAGCACAACTCGCTCAACATCGACAACCACTCCTATTCGTACACTGAGGACGGCAAGACCATCGAGGTGACCTTCACGCTGAAGGCCAGGGGGAGGCTGTTCCCCGAGGTCTAGATTCCGATCGGGATGCAACCTTACGGCGGACTCCGGCCACTCAAGGACGAAACCCCACGTCCGCCGCTCCCGAGTCCTGGAGGTCCGATGTCCCGACAAGTTTCGATTCTGTATCGCACCATCGCCGCGTTCGCAGCATTCGCCACGATCGTCGCCGTGCCCGTCGTGGCGGCGGGTCAGCAACCCGCCCCGACCAACGCCGCGGAGGAGATCGCGCACGCCGAGGAAGCTGGCCCTCCCGATCTCGCGGCCGCTGCGACAATCTACGTCCTCGGCGATAAGGGCTATGAGACCGCCCGGCAGGGCTCGAACGGCGCCTCGTGCCTGGTCTCGCGCGACCGCTCCGACACGTTCGAGCCGCTCTGTTTCGACGCCGAGGGTACGCGTGCCATCTTGCCCGTCTATCTCGAGCGAGCCCGCCTACGCGCCACGGGAATGAGCGAAGACGAGGTCGAGGCGCGCATCGAGGCCGGCTTCGAAAACGGTGATTTCTCCCCCCCGAACAAGGGCGGCATCGCCTACATGCTTTCGCCGCACAACAAGGTCTTCAACGGCACCGAGGTGATCAGCTACCCGCCGCACGTCATGATCTATGCCCCGTACCTGACGAATGCCGACATCGGCGCCGAGATGACCGATCCGCAGATGCCCTGGGTCCTCAACGAGGGCAGCCCACATGCCTACATCATCGTCGTCGTCGGCGGCTGACGACCGGGAACTCGTGGAGCGGTTCCTACGGAGCCGCGATGAAGCCGCGTTCCGGGAACTCTACCGGGCGCATACGCCGGCGCTCTACCGACTCGCGCTGCGCCTCGAGCGTGGTGATGAGGGTGCCGCGCAGGACATCGTCCAGGAAACCTGGATGCGTGCGATACGCAAGCTCGATACCTTCCGCTGGCAGGCGGCGCTACGCACCTGGCTGTCGTCTGTCGTGATCAACGCCCACCGCGAGCAGACGAGACGGCGGGCGAACGAGGCGCGGAAGGCGGCCGCCGCGCGTGATCACCTGGCGGTGGTGGCCGAGCCAGCCGACGCGAGCGCGCCCGACATCGAGGGTGCGATCGCCTCCCTCCCCGACGGGCAACGCGAGGTGTTGGTGCTGTACGACATCGAGGGATACACCCATCAGGAGATTGCCGACATGACGGGCCTCGCCGAAGGCACGTCCAAGAGCCAGCTGTCGCGTGCGCGCCGCGCGATGCGGGACTGGCTGAGCCGCGAAGGAGCGAGCCGCAATGCGAAATGATCACGACGACGAGCTGACGCCACGAGAACGGCGGCTGCTCGACTCGCTGCCCCGCGAGGCGACACCGCCGGCGGCGTTGGAGGAGCGGGTGGTCGCCGGATTGAAGGCCGAGGGCATGATCGGGAGCCGGTCGACGCTCCCTCGTCAGGTGGCGGTCGCCGCGACCCTGGCGCTCGCAGTCACACTGTCGTTCTTCGCCGGGAGCCGCTTCGCCAGCAGCCGTGTCGACGGCAACGCACCGTCGCCCGCGAGCACAGACCCCCTGTTCGCCCTGCTGGTCTACGATCCCCCGGGCGAAACACCCGGAGACATGAGCCGTGCAGCCGTCATCGAGGCCACCGAGTGGGTCGACGGGCTCACGTCCGGTGGGTCGTTTCTGACCGGCGCCAAGCTTGTCGACATCGGCTCGCGCCTCGCCTTGCGCGGGGAGCGGGTGACGTCCTCCGCAAACCAGCCCGCCATCGGAGGCAGCCTCGTGCTGGGCGGTTTTTTCATGATCCGTGCCGCGGATCACGACGATGCGGCGCGGATCGCGGCGACCTGCCCGCTGCTGCGCTACGGCAGCACGATCGAAGTACGTGCCGTGGACGATACATAGCAGCCGCTGATGAAGGCACGATGGTCCGTCACGGGGAAAGGCGCTCTAGAAGCCAGGCGCGGCTCACGTGTCCGCCTGGCCGTCGGGAAAGAAGATCTCCTCGATGCGCAGTCCGAAAACCCCGGCGATGCCGAATGCAAGGGGCAAGCTGGGGTCGTATTTGCCCGTCTCGATGGCGTTCACCGTCTGGCGCGAGACGTTGAGCTCCTGTGCAAGACGGGCCTGCGACCAATCGCGCTCCGCGCGCAGCACCTTCAGACGGTTGTTCACCGGTACCTCCGGCTGCTGAGGAAGACGCCGAGCGCGTAGCAGACTGCCATCAGGCCTACGGCGTCGTTGACGTCGAGCGGCGTCGCGCCCACCCTCTCCGCCAGCCGGTACCCCATCATGAACACGAGCCCGACGCCGAAGCCGAGCGCCAGTCCGTTGAGCTGGATACGCTGCTGCAGCTCGTCGCAGCTGTTCAGGAACCGCCAGTACGTGTAGACCGCCAGGACGCCGAGCCCGACCGAGAGTCCGACGAGCGCCGAGGCGCCCGCCGTCTCGACGCCGAAGTACTCGTCGCCGAGCAGGAACGTAGTGCCCATGAACGACCCGATCCAGGCGAGGAACGCAACCAGCGTGAGCTTGTGCCAGCGGGCGGCCATCTCGGTAAGCGTCGACTCCCCGCCCCAACCAACCTTCTCTGTAGCTTCCGAATGCATGTCAAGCCTCCTACTCATTCTGTCAAGTTTTCTTGTCCTTCCGGAGAGTAAAGGACACTTGACATCGAGTCAAGGTCGGATAGCGGGTCGACTCTCAGGCGAGTGCCCGGACCGTAGCGAGAACGCGGTCGATATCCGCCGGCGAGACGTAGAAATGCGCCGAGAGCCGGACGCCCGCATCGCCCTCGGCGCGAACGCGGATCCGGTCGCGCCACAACACGTCCTGCAGCTCGTCGGCGCTCGTACCCGAGACGGCGAAGGTCGTCATCGCGGCGGCGAGCCGCGGATCGACGGGCGACGACAGGCGTACGTGAGACATGCTTGCCAGGCCTTCGCGCAACCGGCGGGTGAGCATGGCGTCCCAGCGCTCGATGCGTTCGACGTCGAGCCGCTGCATGAAGCGTACGGCGGCTCGCAGGCCGAACACCCGCGGCAGCGAGCCGGTGCCGAACCGCGCCAGCCGAAACGCCCCGAGTGAAGGATTGTCGAACCCGCCGGTCACCAGGGTGCCCCAGAAGCGGTCCTGGACCTCACGACGGACGTACAGGAGACCGGTTCCCTTCGGCGCCAGCAACCATTTGTGACCGCTGGTGACGTAGGCGTCACAACCCATGGCTTTCACGTCGACGGGCATCTGGCCGACGACCTGCGCTCCGTCGACGATCGACAGGGCACCGCGCTCACGCGCCAGCGCACACAGTTCCTCGGCCGGTAGCTTGATCCCCAACAGCGACGTGACCTGGCTGAACATCACCACCCGCGTTCGTGGCGTGATGGCGGCGGCGAATGCGTCGATCACGCCCTCGGGACCGCCCTCGACGGCCGCTCCCAGGGCAATCTGCCGGACCACGGCACCGTGCCGCCGCTGCCTCAGCAACCAGGGGCTGATGCCGCCACCGTGCTCCTGATCGGTGGTGACGATCTCGTCCCCCGGCTCGAGGTCCAGGCCGTTGGCGAGGATGCTCATCCCCATGGTGGTGTTCTGCGTCAGCGCCAGCTCTTCCTCTGGCGCGTTGATCAGCGTGCCGATCTCCCGGCGGAAGGTGCGCAGCGGTCGATAGCCGGTGGACGGCGGCAACGGCACGTCGTCCACGTCGTTCGGTCGGTATTCCCAGTCGGGCAAGTCCCGCTCGACCATCCGATAGGCGTCCGTGACCGCGTCGACGACCTCGCGCGGCGAGGCGCCGTAGGTGGCCGTGTTGCAGAACGTGACCTCTTCCGGGATCAGCAGCTGCCTTCGCGCCGCGGCGAACAGGCTGGCGTCGTCTTCCTGCCAGCCGGGTTCGAACGGGTTCGACACCCCGGTTCCGGCGCCGGCCCGGGGAGCCCACAGGGGCGCCGTGCTCGCCGCGATCCCCGTCGAGGCAATCTGCGACAGAAACTTCCGGCGGCCCCGACGCTTCATGCTATGACCGAACGCGGCCGCGCCCCAGCCACACCAGGTACAGCGCCGTCCACAACGCCGCTGCGACCGTTGTCGCCCACTCCGCGGCCATGCTCGGGTCCGCACCCGTCGTGATGTCGTCCAGCGCGGCGAGGGCCACCAGCCAGAGCGCAACGGTTCCGATTCCCAAGAGCTTCATCATCGATCGTTGCCGGCGGTTAGCGGAAAAATCCGTCCAGCGATGATCTCATCCTACGCTTCGTCGGCCCGGAACCGATAGCACCAGGCCTCGCCGGCGAGCACTTCTTCCCCGTCCTGGCGGCGGACGGAAATGCGTAGCTGACACACCGGCTTCGTCTCGTGCACCTTCAGTACCTCGGCCTCGGCGGTGATCGTGTCGTCGATGAAGACCGGTGCGGTGAACTTCCAATCCTGGCTCAGAAACACCGTCCCCGGCCCCGGCATGTCCATCGCCACCAGGGCGTGCAGCAAACCGGTGGTCAACCCTCCTTGGACGACGAGCTTGCCGAACGGTGTTCCGGCGGCGAAGTCCTCGTCGAAGTGCAGCGGATTGTAGTCGCCGGTCATCTCGGCGAAGGTGCGCACGTGCTCCGCGGTGAGGGTGAGCGATCGAGTGGCGGTCTGGCCGGCTGATAGGTCGAGTCCAGGCATGGTCCTAGGCTAGGCGACGGCGAGGGACGGCTGATTCCGATCGAGGTCGAGAACGACGTCGATCAGAGAGTTCATTTGGCGGTTCAGCTCCACATGGTGCGCCTGCACCTCGTCGAGCGTCCAGTCGAGCGACGCGATCCGGTCGGTGATATCGAGCATCCCCCTCACCCGCATGTCGCGCTCCGCCTGATAGTCGGCCAGGCGGTCGTTGGCCACCGCGTGGGTGAGCAACTCGGCCTCGCGCAGCGCGTCGGAGATCCCATGCGCGGTGATCGGGTCGCGGAAGTAACCGGCGTCGCCGGCCAAAGCCCACCCGGGTCCCACCGACTCCCGCAGATAGGACGCCACACCCGGGAACGCCCGCAATCTCGGCGGTAGTCCGACGCTCTCTACGCGCTCCTGCAACTCCGGCGAAGCAGCCCGCAGGCCCTCCAGGTACACCTGGCGCAGCCGGTCGCCACGAAGGTCGGTGGCCTCGGAACGCGGTACGCCGGCAAACACACAGGTGGCATCGTTGGTCGGAATCGCCCCGGCGCCCGCCCCCTCGGCCCAGTACCAGTGGTAGCCGTTTTCGAACGGATGACCCTCGACGTAGCCGTAGATCGAGCACAGAGCGTGGGAGGCTTCGTGGTGTTTGCGCGCCCCGACCAGGTCGGCGACCTTGGAGCGGGCGCCGTCCGCCCCGATCACCAGATCGGCCGCAACCTCGTGCGAGCAGCGCTCCGGATCGACGACGATCGCGCCCGTGACGCGGCCTTGCGCATCCGCCACTACGTCCTTCAGCGCGTGCCCGAACCGAACGTCCACGCCGGCTTCTCGAGCTCCGCCCACCAGCACACTGTCGAGCACCGTGCGGCGCGGCGCGTACAGAGCGTCCACGCCCCCCTTCGGCTTGATCTCGACCGGCAGCACCTCGTCCCCGTAGTAGAAGGTCGTATGCCGGATCGAGGGAGCACCCGACGCACCTACCTGACTCAACAAACCCCAGCGATGGAGCTGCAGGACGGCACCCCGCATCAGCGCGTGCGTCGACAGTGTGTCGCTCCCTTCCCGGGCCGGGTCCACGACGAGCACCCGCAGGCCCTTTCGGGCGAGCAGCATGGCCGTCGAGGCGCCGGCGCAGCGGGCACCCGCGATGACGATGTCGTATCGGGTATTCGGTGGCGAGCTCATATCGTGGGACCTCCTCGAGTTCCTCAGACGGCGATCCGGGTTTGCCGCGGAGCGCCGTTGTCGAGCACCCGCTTGAGGTGCGTGCTGAGCGCGCGGGCGTCGTCGCCCGCTCCGTCGATCAGGCTCGAGCGACGGGTACGCAGCATCGGCATTCCGATCAGGTACAGCCCGGGCGCGTTGACCACGCCACCGTCGTGTTCGATGCGACCGCGGCGATCGAAGACCGGAACGTGCAGCCACGAATGGTCGGGGCGGAAGCCGGTCGCCCAGATGATCGTCTTGATCGATCCGTCGGCGAGGTCGAGGCCGAGCTCCGGCCGCTCGTCGACCCTTGTGGGCTCGAACCGATGTGGACGGGCGACCTCGTCGGCAACGCCGCTTTCCTCCGCCCACTCGTCGATGTGATCGAGCAGCCGGTTCATCTTGAGGTCGGCGAGCGTCACCATGTTGGCAAGCGAACCGGAGAACTGGGCCTTGCCCTCGTCGATGCCCGCCAGCCGACCGACGAGCTTCACTCCCTGGGCGCTGAGCGCGTTGAGATCGACGTCGCGGCGATCGCTCGAGCCCATGAGCTGCAGCGAGGGCAGTCCGCGGGCACGGTCGACGTTGTCGACCTCTTTGTAGGACTCGCCGAGCACCCCGGATGCGTCCATCCACCATTTGATGTCCCGCCCGCGATACATCCGCGGCACGCGAACGTGCTCACCGACAGAGAGCGTGACCTCGCGGCCGGACCGCCGGATCTCCTCGGCGATCTGCACGCCCGTCGCCGAGGCGCCGACGACCAGCACGCCTCCGGATTCAATCTCGCCCGGGTTCTTGTATTGGAACGGCGTGAGCGTCCGCACGGCGCGCGGGACGGCGGCGGCCACCTCGGGCACGTTGGGGATGTTGCAGGCGCCGGTTGCTACGACCACCGCTTCACAGGCCCAGGTCCCGCGGTCGGTGTGGACCGAGTACCCGGCGGCCGAAGGCCTCACCGACACGACGTGGGTCCGCGTCCGTACCGGCGCCTCGATCACCCGCGCGTAGTCGGTGATGTAGCGAACGGTCTCCCACATCGACCGGTAGCCGTCCGGGTTGCTCCCGGTGTACTCGTGTCCGGGCAAGCGGCTCTGCCAGTTCGGCGTCAGGAGCCGCAGCGAATCCCATCGCTCGTTGCGCCAGGAGTTCGCCACCTCACCGCGCTCGAGGACCACATGGTCCACCGAGCGCTCGGTGAGGCAGCGGCTCATGGCCAGCCCGGCGTGTCCCGCTCCGATGACGACGACCGTCGTGCGCACCGTTCGGCTCCTCTTTCCGTCGGGGCTTTCGTTCGTGAGGTTCGGTTCGCGAACGTCCATTCGAGGTGTTCCAACGCGGGAGGCTCCCCGTGCAAGGAGCCTCCCCTAACGCGGCAGCGCCGTCACTTGACCTCGACGGTCACCTGGGTCGGGTTGGTAATCGCGTCGTAGACCGCCGAGCGCTTCTGCGACTGCGCCACGACCGCACGGATCTCGTCGTCGGTCGCGTCGGCGTCGATCTCGTAGGTCACCTTGATGCCATCGAAACCGTTGCGGACGTCGGCGTCGATGCCGAGGATGCCGTACAGGTCCATGCCGCCCTCGACCGTCGCCTTCACCGAGCGGAGTTGGATGCCGCGGTTCTGCGCCACCGCCGCGACGCCCGCGGTAAGGCAGGAGCCGAGAGCTGCAAGAGCGACCTCGGCCGGCGTCGCACCGTTGTCTTCCGAGGCGAAGACCTCCGGGTGATCGGCGTCGTAGACGTACTCGGCACGGTGCGACTGCTCCTCGCCCAGGCCGAAGAAGCCCTTGACCGAAGACTGCGTGTGCGTGCCACGGACCCAGTTCGTCGTGGCGCGCCAGGTGAACTGTGCCGCCTCCGGCGCCTCGCTCAGCGCTTCACGCGCGCCCAGCAATGCCTCGACATTGACGCCGTTGTCGACCGCGGGGGTCATGGTCTCGTTGCTCATCTCGGTATCCCTCCTCGAAACGTTGTCGAATCGTCGTCCACCGACCGTCGGTTACGACTCTGATTGGGGATACCGGAAGACAGGCGAAATCGGCTCATCCCGCGCGCCGCGCCTCGCTGGGCGACCACGTGCCCGGCAATGCGCGAACCGTGTCAAGATGGGCGCTGGACTTCTGCTTTCCGAACCAGGGCTGAGCATCATGAGCGTGCATTCCACCGTTTACTTCGATATCACCATTGGCGGCGAAAACGCCGGCCGGATCACCATGGAGCTCTCGGACAAGACGCCGAGGACTTCCGAGAACTTTCGCGCGTTGTGCACCGGCGAGAAGGGCTTCGGCTACGCCGGCTCGAAGTTCCATCGAGTGATCCCCGGCTTCATGTGCCAAGGGGGCGACTTCACCCGCGGCGACGGCACCGGTGGTGAGTCGATCTACGGCGGCCGCTTCGACGACGAGAACTTCGACCTTCCCCACAGCGGCCCGGGCATCCTGTCGATGGCCAACGCCGGCCCGAACACGAACGGGTCACAGTTCTTTCTGTGCACCGCCGAGACCCCGTGGCTCGACGGCAAACATTGCGTGTTCGGCGCCGTTACCGAGGGCATGGACGTCGTGCGGGCGATCGAGGCGATCGGGAGTGGCAGCGGCGCGACCAGTGCCGAGGTGTTGATTGCGTCCTGTGGCGAGGTCGAAGGCTAGACGGCCGCGCCGCGACACGATGCCTGCAACGTTGGAGCCTCGAGTGAGCCTTCGCCAAACGGGGCCCGGCTGATCCGGCAGCACCGCGGAATCTTCGACACGTTCCCGATCTCCCTGATCACGGTCCAGACGACCGATCCGGACACCTGTGAGCGCAACCGGCGATCCTGCGCAGCGTTGCCGACGAGCGTCAGGGTTGCCTTGGCGTTTGCGGGTCGACGGTCCAGCCCGGACGGGTGGCGATGGGTGACAGCGTGCTGATCGAACCCGATGCCGCCGCCGCTTTCGGCCCCGCGCCAACGACCGATAGACTCTGCGGCTTCACGTCCCAGACCGGAGCAGATCATGAGCGCCCCTTCGTTTCCGCCGCCGTTCACATCCCGCCATCGCGCCCTGACGCTCGTCTTGCTGGTAGCCCTGCTCTGGGTCGCCGGCTACCGGCCCTCCGGCGAGGCCGAGGCCACGCCGGCGCAGGACGCGACCCCTCAGGTCGCCTACCTCACCTCCCCCGAGAACGAGGCGATGGGCTTTCCGTTCAGTGACGCCGTCCGCGTGGGTCACATGCTGTACCTGTCGGGGCAGGTGGGAAACCGGCCCGGCGAGCCCGGCGTCGTCGCGGGCGGCATCCAGGCCGAAACCCGGCAGACGATGGAGAACATCAAGGCCATACTGGAGCGCAACGGCTCGTCCATGGATCGGGTGGTGAAATGCACGGTCTTCATTGACGACATGGCCGAGTGGCCCGCAATGAACGAGGTGTACGGGCCCTATTTCCCCGAGCACAAGCCGGCGCGCAGCGCCGTCGGCGCCGACGGGCTGGCCCTGGGAGCCAAGGTGGAGATCGAGTGCTGGGCCACGGTCGACTAGCAATCCGCCAGCGGGCACAGGAACGCTTCGTGGCCGACAAATGGCGTGCTTGCTAAACTTTGCAATACAAAGTACCTTACGCAGAACACGCTCGATGGTCGATGGCCCCGCCCCGGTGAACGGACCAACTACACTCGCCTTTCGCGCGAGGAGCCAGCTCATGACGAACGTCCCCGTTGTCCGCAGAGGGTCCGCGACGCTCCTCGTCGCCCTCACCCTCGCCGCGTGCCAGGCCGACCCGGAGCAGGGAGACGCGGCGCAAAGCCGCCGGCAAGGCGCCACCACGGGGGCGACGACCGCTCCGGCAACCCCCGCGGCAGACGACGGAACTCATCAAGGCCTCCTGTACGGCCGCGTGATCACCGACGACGGCACGACCTATGAGGGACGGCTGCGCTGGGGAGGCGACGAGGAAGCTCTGTGGGGCAACACGTTCAACGGGGCCAAGGCAGAGAACCCCTGGGCCAGGTATGCGCCGCCCGAGTCGACCTCGATCGGGATCTTCGGCGTCGAGATCGCCCGCGGGGAGCGCCCGCGGGAAGTCAGCCGGCCGTTCATGGCGCGCTTCGGCGACATCGCCTACATCGAGCCGCGCGGTCGCGACCTTCACGTGATCTTGCGGAGCGACACCGAGGTCGTCCTCGATCGCTACGGAGCCGACGACCTGGCCGATGGCCTGCGGGTGTGGGACGCCACCCACGGCGTGGTGGATATCGACGAGTGGCGGATCCGTGTCGTCGAGCTTCTCCCTGCCGCCGCACCGGGCGACGGCGGCCCCTACCCGCTCTACGGCACGGTGAGCACGCGGCGAGGCACGTTCACCGGCCCCATCCAGTGGGACCGACGGGCCTGCCTCGGCTCGGACGAGATCACCGGCAACACGGCCGAAGGAGAGCTCACTCTGCGCTTCGACGATATCCGCTCGATCGAGCGCGCGTCAGGCGACAGCTCCCGCGTAACCCTCGTCGACGGCCGCGAATTGGTGTTGTCCGGCACGCGTGAGGTCGGCGAAAACAACCGCGGCGTTTATGTAGACGACCCGCGCTACGGGCGGGTGCTGGTTTCCTGGGACGCTTTCGAGCGCCTCGACTTCGCCCCCGGGGGCACCGGCCCCGCCTACGACGACTTCCCGCTGGGCAACCAGCTCACAGGCGCGGTCACGACGCGCTCCGGCCGCCGCCTCGCCGGACGGGTGGTATATGACCTCGACGAGAGCGAAACCACCGATTCGCTCGATGCGCCGCTGCAAGGCGTCGACTACACGATCTTTTTCGGCCTCATCGCCTCGATCGAGCCCCGGGTCGCGGACGCGCGCGGCGCGCCACGAGCCCGCGTGGCATTGCATAGCGGCGAAGAGCTGCAGCTCGAGCTCGCCGGCGATCTCGGCCAGGACAACGCCGGCGTGCTGGTCTTCTCGGCCGGCGATCAAGAGCCCGAGTACGTTCCGTGGGAGGAGGTCGAGCGAATCGATCTCGCCTCCCCAGCGGCGATGTATCCGCCCATCGGCCCGCGCTGATCCCCGAGATCGGGCGACCGGCCCGCGAGGAGGACCACGCCGTGGCGCCAAACCGCAACTGTCCGCCGGACAGCACAGCGCCTCCGGTGCCGCAGACACCGGACAGCTCGACCGCTGACGTGCGCCGCCCCCCCGGCACGGAGTAGGATCCGGGGCGAGCATCCGAGGTTCGCGGCGGACACCGAACGTCGCCCCTTTCTCGGCTCCCCGGGAGTGATGACATGAGCTCTCGATACCTTTGCGGGCTGCTGGTGCTGGTGGCGGCGATCCGCTTTCCCGTTGCCGAGCGGCACCGGCACGACCCCGGCGCCGCCGGTGCACGCCAGCAGAGCACGGCGATCGAGCTCTGCCTCGCGGGCGAATTCGACCTCGGTGTTCGCCTCCAAGGCTTGCAACCGGCAGCGGGAGAGCCGACGGCCACGACGTGGTGCGTCGTTACCGAGGACCGCACCGACCGTGTCCACTTCCGCGGTTCCGGCAATTCGAACCCCGACATGACCGGGACCTTCGTCCTCACCTACCTGCCCCCCGACCTCGTTCGGATCGTGAATGCCGATGCACCGCCCGATGTCGATTTCGCCGGCGCCGCCATCGGCGTCGAGGCGGCGCGGTATCGTCGCATCGATCCGCGGCGGCTCCTCGAGGAGCTCTCCGAGCATCCCGAGTGGGTCGCGTCCGCATCCGAAGACGCCTGGCAGACGGTCCGGTATCCGGGCAACGCGGTCGACGTCCGGATCCGCGTCGAAGAGGACAGACTCGTCGAGTTGCACACCCGAGTCGATTTGCCGCTCCGCGGCACCGTGCCCGTGAGTTGGAGCTGGGACTGGGCGACGGCGGAGAAGCCCGACCTCGTCGTTTCGCTCGACGGAGAGCCCGTCTTCCGGGCCACCGCCACCTGGCGCTCCTTGACGGAAGCCGAGGCCGAGCCCCTATGGGAACCCACAGGCGGTCAGGAACCCGTCCAAGCGCCGGGCGATGCCTGGCCCGCCCGGGTAGACATGCAACTCGAGCGGCTCGACGAGGACGTCTACCTCGTCCGCGGCGTGCGGACCGGCTTCCATCATCTCGTCATCGACACCGCCGCCGGCCTCGTCATCGGTGACGCACCGGCTGGATGGGTCGAGATGCAGCAGATTCCGCCGGCGGACATGGTCCCCGGACTCGGAATCAGCGGACTCTCCGAGCAGCTCATCGAGTTTCTTGAAGAACAGCTCCCGGGACGCCCGATCCGCGCCGTGGCGCTCACCCACGCGCACGACGACCACGCCGGAGGTGCGCGGGCGTTCGCGGCGGCCGACGCGGAAGTCTACGCCCCCGCTGACGTGAGCGAGTTTCTGTCAGCGGCATTGAACGACCCCGACATGCCCCCGGATCGTATGAGCGCGGCCGAGGGAACACTGAACGTCCTGCCGGTCATCGACAGGGTGGAACTGCCCGATGGCTCGGGTGAGGTAGTCCTGATTTCGATCGGCCCGGGCCCGCACGTGTCGGCCTCGCTGGGGCTGTGGTCCGTCAACCAGGGCTATTTCTTCCAATCGGACCTGCACGTACCGAATTCGGAGTCGGATGCGCCCCGGACCGAGCGTGCCGTCACGGAATGCTGGTTCGCCGAATGGGCCGTAGAGCACCTGCCGCCGGAGACGATCGTGCTCAGCTCGCACGGGCTGATTCGCTCACCGGTTTCGCGGCTCGCGCGCTATCTGGAGAGCGCGGAGTGCCACTGACGCAGGGCCGAACCGATGAGCATGCCGACGAAAGCACCGACGAACCCGAAGAGCAGCGGCGCAACGAAGGCCATGATGATCATGTAGGCGCCGATGCCGGGGGCTCCGTGCTCGAAGTTGGCACCGGCCAGGCGCAGTTGGAAGAAACCGAAGGCGACGAGGGCACCGACCACGAAGCCGATCACGGCGCCGCTGCGACCTCCCCGTCGGTTACCGGTGCCCGGTGGCCCCGGATCCGCTGCTGTCGACGGGCCTTCGTAGATTGGCGGGGCCCCTCGCGATGCTGGCATAGACGTCCTCCCGTTTCTCCACAGGAGACCGCTGAGTCCGCCCCTATCCTCTCATCGCGGCCGAAAAAAGAACACCCTTGGGTCTGATTCATGCATCGACGCGCTGACGATTGCTGCCCCGCGAGGACGCCGGCATTCGTGCATGGGAATCGACCCGTGAATGCTTGACTCTCCATGCTTTATAATACAAAGTTCCTTGCGTAAACAAAACTGCCGGCGTCCAGGCCGGACGTCAGCAAGCACCGACGATCGCACGCACAAGCAAACAGGAAGGAACATGAAGGTCCAAAGTCACCGATTCGAAGTCACGAGCGACGAGCGTCTTGACCTGGTCGACGTGACGCAGAAGGTTCGCGAGCTCTTCGACGGTTCCGCCGTCAAGGAGGGAATGCTGTACCTGCATTCGATGCACACGACAACGGCGATCATGATCAACGAGTGGCAGGACGCCCTGATGGGCGACCTCAAGGATTTCCTCCAGAGCATCGTCGACGACAAGGACTACTACTGGCACAACGACCCGGAGCACAGTGACTGCGTACGCGGCAACGCCACCTCCCACCTGCGCTCAGCCGTGTTGTCGCACAATGTCGCGGTGCCGATCGAAAACGGCAGCCTGGCGCTTGGCCGCTGGCAGAGCATCATCTTCGCCGACCTGGACGGACCGCAGAAGCGGTCGATCATGGCCCAGATCATCGGCGAAGACTAGACGCTAGAAGTCGATCGCCACTTCCGTGCGCTCGCCGGCCACCTCGACCGGCCGTTCGCTCCGGCGCGCCTCGTCGATGCTCCAGATTCGCAGGGTGTATGAACCGTGCGGTACGTCCGGAAGAACGAAGCTGCCGTCCGCATCGGCGATCACATGATACGAGTTCTCGGTAACGACGATCATCGCCGCCATGGTCGAGTGAACGCCGCACAAGACGCTGTAGACCCCGGGAGAGGCGAACGTGTGCTCGACGCTGGTCTCGGAGAACGGTGTCGCCGCATTGATGAGTGTCTCGACCGTGGCCAGGTCGACGACGTGCACGTTGTGAGCGACGTCCTCGCTGTTGCCGAATTCCACCGTCCTCCCCGCCTGCACGACCAGCAGTTTGGGGACGAACTCCATGCCGTACTGGTCCATGACGGCGGGCTCATCGGGAATCGCGCGGTCGATCGGCGTGTCGGACTCGAGGATCACCACGGACGGGTATCCGCGCGTAGCCGGCGGTACCGAGCCGACGACCGCGCCGATTGCCGCGGGCGGCGCCGCACGCGAGTCCGGAGACGGACCGCCGGACACGCCCCGTTCGGTTGACCCGCTACGAGCAGCCTGGTCGTCGCCGGCCGTCTCGCCGGAACGCGGTCCGTCGACGTCGGCGCAGCCGATCAGAAGCAGGGAGAGGATCGCGAGCGTCGCCCGCGGAGTCCAACGTCGGGTCGGTGAGATCGTCAGCATCAGGTTCCGGGCGCGGCGGGAATGAGCTCCAAAGCGACCAACCGATCGCGCCCTCTCAGATAGAGCAGGCCGCGCGACAGGACTGGGGGGCTCCAGGAGGGCGTCCGCAAGAGACTCGTCCCGTCGGCCCGGGCCGGCCTGATCGACGCCTTCGCCCGGTAGGCCTCCGGGTTGACCTCCGCCAGGTGCAAGCGACCATCCTCGCTCAAAACGATCAGGTGCCCGTCCACGTGCAGCAGGGTGGTCCACAGCAGACCGGGCTCGCTCCACAACACTTCTCCGGTGGCGTGATCGACGGCACGCAGCTCCGCCGGCGCCGAGTGACGCCCGTGCGAACCGTAGAGCACGCCGTCGTCGTGCACCACGTTGCCGAAGTGGACCGCCAGGCTTTGATCGCGCCTGCCGTCCTGTCGGAGGACTTCGTACCCACCCGGCTCGACCCGCAGCAGGGCGCTCCCGGTTCCGTACGCGGCAGAAATGAACACCGTGTCGTCCACGATCACCGGATTGGAAGCGTTTACGCTCTCGAGCGGCAGCGCCTTCCAGGGAAAGTGGAAATCGATCGACCCGTCGCTCGGATCGAAACCGAGCAACCCTCCGCGGGCAAAGAGGAATCCCCAGCGCCGCCCGTCGATGGTCGTGATCGTCGGACTGGCGTAGCCGGCGAGCTCGTCGCTCGCCGTGTAGCGTACGGCACCGGTGGCCTTGTCGAAGGCGACGATCCCCGTACCGTTCCCCTCGACACGGCCGGAGTGGATACGCGGGCTCCCGGGTGGGCTGCCGCCCACCATCGCGATGAGAAGATCGCCCTCGACGATCGGTGAGCTGCCGGCGCCGAAGAAATTCTGCACGACGCCGAAGCGCTCCGCCGTATCGACCTCCCAGAGCAGGCTTCCGTCGCGGACGTCGTGGGCGCGGAGCATGCCCTCGACACCGAAGGTGAAGACGCGCTCACCGTCGACCACGGGAGCGGCGCGAGGGCCGCTGTCGTAGCCGTAGTAGTCCTGATAGATCGACGTGTACGTGGTCTGCCACAGCTCCGAACCGGTCGCGGCATCCATGCAGGTAAGCCGAGCCTGCCGCGAACGCGGGTCGAAATCGAAGAAGAAGAGCCGCCCTGCGGCCACGACGGGGCCCGCGTAGCCACCGCCGACCACCCTCTCCCAGACCAGAGGCGGTCCGGTCTCACCCCAGTCGGTGAGGATGCCGGTCTCCGGCGACTTGCCGTCGTCCGTGGGACCGAGGAATCGGGGCCAATCGCTGCCCGGGCGCAGGCCGGCGCCCGCCGGTTCCGCTTGGTCGTGCGCTGCCTGGCCCGCCCGCACCCCCGAAACGCCCGCGACGATAACGGCGAAACAGATGCCGATCGCTTTCAGGGGCGGCCGCTCGCCGCCGCGGCGCCAGGCTCGAGTCTTCATCGGGGCAGTATACGATCTGCCGCGTACCCTCGGAGATCGAGATCTGAAGACGAGATGGCCAACGGTTCGACAAACGACGACTCGCACGGACTGAGCACGTTCGCCGGCGTTTTCACGCCGTCCGTGCTGACGATCCTCGGCGTCATCATGTACCTGCGGTTCGGCTGGGTTGTCGGCAACGCCGGAATCACCGGGACCCTGACGATCGTCACGCTGTCGACGGCGATCACCTTTCTCACCGCGCTGTCGATCGCCGAGATCGCCACCGACAAGGTGGTCCGCGTCGGCGGCGCCTACTACATGGTGAGCCGCTCGCTCGGGATCGAGACAGGCGGAGCCGTCGGCATCCCTTTGTACTTCGCCCAGGCGCTCTCCGTCGCGCTGTACACGATCGGATTCGCCGACAGTCTCGCGGCGGTGTTCCCGGTGCTGGACACGCGCTGGACCGCGCTGCTGACCACCGTACTGGTAACAGCGCTGGCGCTGCGCTCGGCAAGCTTCGCGATCCGGGCTCAGTACTTCATCATGGCGGCGATCGGCTTGTCGCTCGTGTCGTTCTTCCTCGGCGGGCCGGTGGACCCTGCGGCCATCGATATAGCTGCTCCCGGCGCCGGGGCTCCGGCGTCGAATCCCGGTTTCTGGGTCGTCTTCGCGGTCTTCTTCCCCGCCGTCACCGGGATCATGGCGGGCGTCAGCATGTCGGGCGATCTCGAGAATCCCACCGTGTCGATCCCGCGAGGCACGCTGGCTGCCGTATTGGTCGGCTACATCGCCTACATGACCATCCCCTTCGCGCTATCCGCCTGGGCGACGCCGGAGCAGCTGCGGGCCGACCCGCTGATCATGCAGCGCATGGCCCTGTGGGGACCGGCGATCATGATCGGCGTGTGGGGCGCGACGCTGTCGAGCGCTCTCGGAAGCATCCTGGGGGCACCGCGGGTGCTGCAAGCGCTTGCCCGCGACGGCGTGCTGCCACGCTTTCTGGCGGTGCTGGGACGAGGAACCGGACCCAACGACGAGCCCCGCATCGGCACCTTCGTCACCCTGGCGGTCGCCAGCACGGCGGTGATGCTCGGCAGCCTCGACGCGATCGCGCCGGTGCTGACGATGTTCTTCCTCACGACCTATTTGGTGCTGAACCTCGTCGCCGGTATCGAGCGCTTCCTCGACAGCCCGTCGTTTCGACCCGCCTTTCGCGTCCATTGGTCGCTGTCGATCGCGGCGGCCGTGGGTTGCTTGGCGGTCATGTTCCTTATCAATCCCGTCGCCACCGTTCTTGCCGGAGCGGTGATACTGGGCGTGTACGTCTGGCTGGAACGGCGCGAGATGTCGGCGGCCTGGGGCGATGTACGGCGCGGCATGTGGATGGCGATGCTGCGCACCGGCCTGCTTCGGGCGGACCGCCGCGTCGAAGACCCACGCTCCTGGCGCCCGCACGTCCTCGTGCTCGCGGGCGCGCCGACGAAGCGCTGGCGCCTCATCCAGTTCGCCGCCGACATCGGCCACAATCGCACGCTGATGACCGTAGCCAGTGTTCTGCCACGCGGCTCCGTGCGGCCTGGAAGGCGCCTCGAAATGGCCGAGACGGTGAAGGACTTCCTGCAGAAGAAGGGCGTTCACGCGCTGGTCCGCATCGTCGACGCGGAGAAACGCCATGAGGGTATCCGGCAGTTCGTCGAGAGCTACGGCCTCGGCAGCGTCGTGCCGAACACCGTGGTCATGGGAACGAGCACGGACGACGAGAGCTTCACGGCCTACGCCGATCTGGTGGCGTCTCTGCACGCGGCACGGCGCAACCTGATCGTGTTCTCAGAGGGAGACGGGCGAGGGCACGGAGCGCGCGGGCGCATCGACGTGTGGTGGGGCGGTCTGCACAAGAACGGCGGGCTGATGATGGTCCTCGCCTACCTGCTACGCAGCGGTGTGAGATGGCACCACGCCAACGTCAATCTCAAGCTCGTGGTCGACAACCAGGAGGCCCGGGCGCCGGCGCTCGCGAACCTCGAGCGTATCGCGGCCGAGCTGCGGTTCGGCGCCGAGCCCGAGGTGATCGTCGGCGGGGGGAAGCCGTTTCCGCAGATCCTTCAGGAGTCATCTGCCCTCGCCGACATCGTGTTCCTGGGCCTGGCGGAGCCGTCCGAGCAATACGCCGCCTACCTGCGTGAGGCGTTCGATCGCGCTGCACGAATGCCGCCTACCGCGTTCGTCCTGGCGTCCGAGGACCTGAAGTTCGGCGAGGTTCTGCTCGACCGCTTCCGCGGAGTGGCGGACTGACGGGCTTGGGCATGCAACGCCCGCGTCGCTCCGCGACCCGATGCGGTCAGGACGTGCCGCGCTCCGGGCTCCTCTTGATCACTGTGCTCCGCAGCAGCCAAACGGCAAACAACCCGAACAGCGCCCTCGAGCCTACGGACTCGACAAAATGCGCCATACGAACCACATCCGGCATGAACGGGTTCGGGAGTAGCAGCTGGCTCGGTACCAGAACACCGAAGAGCGTCGCCGCCACGAGGGCCGATGCCGTGCGCGATCCGGCGAGCACCGAGGCAACGACCACGGCGAGGACGCCCCAGAGCACGCCACGGGCAAACTGGAAGAGGAAGAACCACGCTCCCGATCGAGCGGTGAGCACCACTTGCGCCCACAGACTCCCCGGGTCCTCGCCGCCGTAGAAGGCGGCAACTTCCGGCACTCTCCAGGCCAGGTAGTAGCCGAAGATGAAATACAGGATCAAGTGCAAGAGCCCTGTCGCCGCCAGGACCACCGTCCAACGGGACGGTGACCGGGACACCTGCACGACCTCGCCGTTCTCGAACCCGCGCTTCCCCCTGCCGAGAACCCACACCGCGACGGGCGCAAAAAGCGCCCACGTCACCGCATTCGCGGTGACGACCCTGCCGACGATGCCGAGGCTCATTTGGTCCAAGAACACGACGGATTCGATCTGCGTGAGCACCGCCGTCATGCCGAAGGCGACCGCGAATACAGCCGCTACCAGTCGCCATCCGGCCCATCGCGAGAAAACGATGAGCATGGTCAGGACGGAGGTCTCGAGGAAACACACGGCCAAGACCGTCAGTGCGAGCCGGCCCTGGCCGGACGGCGCCGCGCCGGGTGACCGCCCGAGATCTTCCCCGAATCCGAGGAGAAGATTGGACGCCGCCATGAGAACGAACAGAACCACCGTCAGCGAGAACCCTTTCAACGCGAAGGCCGCGTACTGTACGCCCCCTCGCCCCGTCACGAGGGCTCTCCCGTAGCCGGCGACGTGAACTCGCCCATCGCACGGCGCGCCCATTTCGCCCACGCCCGCGTGTGCTCGATGCCGGCCTCGACCGCGAGCCGTCCGTGCGGCGGCCAATCGCTCGGCATCGATTCGTGATAGGCCAGCAGCTCGACGACCCTTTCGTCGAGTCCGTGCGCCAGCTCTTCCAGGAATCGGAGCGTCACGTCGTCCGGCACGAGTCCCCCCATGAACCCGAACCGGAGCATGAGCTCGTCCTCACGCCAGACGATCTGGTCTCGCGTGACCGGCTGAGATGCCCACTCGCGCAGGGCGTCGACGCCGTTCGGCGTTACCCGGTAGACGCGCTTCGGCCGCAGTCTCGCTTCTCCGTCGACGCGGGCCTCGATCAGACCGAGCTCTTCCAGGCGCCTGAGAGCCGGATAGATCGCCCCGGGGCTGGAGCTGTAGTGGGCCATGGGAGTGGTCTCGAACACCTTCCGCAATGCATAGCCCGTACGGGGCTCGCCGCGAATGAGGCCGAGTAGGGCGTGACCGAGTGTTGTGATCTTTTGATTCATAGTACGAATCATATTAATACGATTCGTATTATCTAGTCAACACGAGCCCGATGGGGATTTCATTTAGTTGCCAAGATCAAATATTCTATTTATTCTGGCAATTAATTACTGCTCGCGGGTCCTCCAAAACGAGATCGCGAGGCGGGCTGAGACCTCTTGACCTCCGGTCGCGGCATGAGCGAAGCCAAATTGGCACGACGAGTCGAGGCGATTCGACGTTTCAATCGCTGGTATACGCGTCAGATCGGCCTTCTGGAGGAGGCCTACCTCCAGAGCCCCTTCAGCTTGAGCGAAGCTCGCGTCGTGTACGAGCTCGCCCACCACGAAGAAACGACGGCGAGCCACCTCTCGGGCGAGCTCGATCTCGATCCCGGCTACCTCAGCCGCATGCTTCGAGATCTCGACGCGCGAGGGTACTTGGACCGGCGACCATCGAAGGAAGACCGACGCCGCCAGCTTCTCTCACTCACGCGCGAAGGCCAGCAGGCTTTCGCCACGATCAACGCCGCCTCGCGCTCCCAATTCGAGGCCATGCTGGCAGAGCTCGCGGACGAGGAGCAGCAGGACTTGGTCGACGCGATGGCGTCGATCGAGACAATCCTCGGAGCCGCCCCGGAGCACCGCGTCCCGTACATCTTGCGCCCGCACCAACCGGGGGACATCGGCTGGGTCGTCCACCGACATGGAGTCCTCTACAACCGAGAATACGGTTGGGACGAGCGCTTCGAGGCCCTTGTTGCCGAGATCGCCGCGCACTTCGTGAACCACTACGACCCGAAGTGGGAGCGCTGCTGGATCGCCGAGAAGGGTGGCCAGAACGTCGGTTCCGTTTTCCTGGTCAAGCACGCGGAGCGGGAGGGTGTTGCCCAGCTGCGCATGCTGCTCGTCGAGCCCAAGGCGCGAGGGCTCGGCATCGGCAAGCGGCTCGTGCAGGAATGCAGCCGCTTCGCCCGCCGGGTGGGCTACGAGACGATCATGCTGTGGACCAGCAGCAACCTTGACGCGGCTCGCGCCATCTATGAGGACGAAGGCTACTTGCTCGTCGACGAGGACCCGCAACCCCGCTTCGGCCACGACCTCGTGTTCCAAAGCTGGGAGCTGCAGCTGTGAGCCGCGGGAGCGACGGCCCCGGGGCCGATTCCGGGCGCAGCGCCCAGGCGTCATCGGGCCCGGTCCATCTCGACCTGGAAAGCTTCACCGAGGTGCTGGAGCAGGGCGAGCCGGCCGATCTCGCCGCGCGCCATGCTCCGTCGTCGTGGCGCGCCGCCCTCGTGCGAGTTGCGCCGGGGCAAGGCTCGCAATTGAGCAGGCTCTGTACGACGCACGCCCTTCAGCTCGCCGACTCGATCGAAAACCAGGTCGCCGACCTGGCTCGCATCGCCTTCCCGGCGCCTCATCGCGAAGCCGACCGACACCGCTTCATCGAGCAGAGGCTCACGGCGAGCGGCGACCGATCCGCGTACGGCAGGTGGGCCTGGTTCCCGTGGGAAGGCAAACTCGTCCATGTGCTGCCGCGCGACGCATACTTCGACGTTCTCACCAGCAGGAATCAGGACAAGATCACCCGCGCCGAGCAGCTATTGCTGCGCGGCAAGCACATCGGTGTCATCGGGTTGTCCGTCGGTGGCGAAGCGGCGGTCACCCTGGCCCAGGAGCATCTGTGCGGATCGATCCGGATTGCGGACTTCGACGAGCTCGAGCTGTCGAATCTGAACCGGCTCAACGCCGGGGTCGACGAGCTCGGACACAACAAGGCCCACCTCGTGGCGCGTCGCATCGCGAAGATCGATCCGTACCTCGAGGTGCGCGTCTTCGACCGCGGCATCGACGAGGACAACTGCGAGCAGTTCCTCGACGGTCTCGATCTGCTCGTCGAGGAATGCGACGACTTGTCCATGAAGTACCGGCTGCGCGAGGCGGCCCGTCGGCGACGCCTCGACGTCATCTTCGCAGCCGACGAACGCGGCATGCTCAGCATCGAGCCGTACAGCCGCTTCCCCGAGTTGGAGCCCTTTCACGGCCTCGTCAAGCGACCACACGCCCCGCACGAGAGCTATCCGAGCACGGCCGCTTTCATGCGGGCGCTGACGGATTGGCTGGGCGGATGGGAGGCCATACCGGAGCGTTCTCGACGCTCCGTCGAGCGCATCGGGGACACGCTGTGCGGCTACCCGCAGCTTGCCAGCGAGCCACGCCTGGCCGCCGGCCAGCTCGGGCACGTGGCCCGACGATTGCTGCTGGGCGAGCCCATGCCTCCCTTCTTCGCCCACCTCGACCTGGCGGAGCAAATCCACACGACCGGATAGGCCGGCATCATCGGGGCACCATCCCCGGTCTCGACCGGGCCGCCGCAACCCCGGAAAGCGATCGGGGGAGGCGCCGAAGCGCCTCCCCCGTTGCCTACTCGTTCGACCTGCCGTCGATGATCCGACGCCGGGCCGATGCCCCCGGGTCTAGAAGTCCCAGGCGGCACCAACGCGGATCATGCGCGGCGGCAGGATGTCGTTGATGTTGTTGAAGTTGGGCCCCGACGTGCCGCTGGCGCTGGTCACGTTGTTGGCGTTGAACAGGTTGAAGACGTCCAGGTACGCGTGCAAGACGCCGTACCGGCCGATGGTGAACTGCTTCTCGGCGCGGATGTCGACGATCTTGATCCAGTCGTACGCCTTCGGGCCGATCTCGTCCTCGCGGCGCGGAGCGACACGGATGGTCGTGTTGCCCTGCTCCAGGTCCGGCCAGTCGGAGCGACGGAAGTTGTAGCTACGGATCCGCCCCTGACCCGAGTCGACGCGCAGGAACGCGCCGAGGTTCACGCCGATGGGTTCGGCGAACAGGTAATTGCCGGTGAACTTGAAGAGGTGCGGGCGGTCGTACGAGCTGCGCACACCGTTGCGACCGATGTCGCGGTTCGGGTTGTCGCCGACGTCGTCGAAGATCAGCGCCTCACCGACGTTGTAGGACGCCAGCATCTGCCAGTTGTTCGACCAGCGCTTCTGGAACGACAGCTCGAAGCCGCCATAGCTCCAATCCTGGTTGAAGCCGAATTTCTCCGGGTTCGTCACCAGGTACTGGTTCTCCAACGGCAACGAATGCCCGTACGCGGTCAGAAACCCGCCGTCGTCGGCGGTGCCGTAGACACCGTCGGGACCGGGATCCTGCACCTGCGTCGGAATCCACTCGTCCGGGACACCCAGCGTCGCGGCGATCGGTCCGTAGGGCTCGCCGATGTTGATCTCCTCGATGTTGTTGATCCGGTTGCGATGGATATACATGCCGGAAACGAGGAAATTGTCGGCCAGCTCGTGCTCGACACCAGCAGTGAACTCGTCGGTCAGCGGCGATTTCAGATCCGGATCGTACTGGAACGTGACGCCCGGCAGGCTCGTCGAGCGCAGCGTCGTCTGCTCGCCGAGCTGGAACTGCTTGTCGCCATTCGTATCGACCCAGTTGTAGTAGTAGCTACCCGTGCCGGAAGGATTCTGCGCGCCGGCGTAGGTGGTCGCCTGCCACTCGCTGTAGCGGGCGTAGTTCGCCTTCAACGCCGTGCGGCCGTCGCCGAACAGGTCGTAGACGACGCCGATACGCGGCACGATGTTCGACCACACCGGCTCGTTCTCGAGCGCCGGGATGATCGCCTCCTGGAAGTCCGGCCCGAGCTCCGGCCAGTACGACTCCTGCCGCACCTGATCGGGGAACCAGGCCTTCGACCAATCCCACCGGATGCCGCCCGTAACCGTCATGCGGTTGCGGAACGTCCACGTATCCTGGGCGTAGAGTGAATACTGCCGGCCCCGGTTGAGCTCACCGTTGGGCTGCTCGACGGTGAACATGTTGGCCGGGTTGGTGTTGTACAGACGCACGCGGGACGGCGTCAGCGGGACACCGTTGATGGTGTCGTACTCCTGCCGCAGACCGAAGGCCAGGTTGCGCGGGACGAACTCCTGGAAATCACCGAAGTCGGCCCCGATCTTCAGGTCGTGGCTGCTGTTGTCGCCGGCGATGTAGTGGCTCACCGTACCGTTGATATCGGTCCGGTCGCGCAGGTTGTTCGTCTCACTCGGCCAGCCGATGCAGGTGACGTTCGGGTTGGCCGGGTACAGCAGGCCGGTATCGTCCCGATCGCATGTAATCGGCTGATCGAGGAAGTCGGGGTGCGGTTCCTTCGCAGCCTGCCGTCCGGGGACCCCGGCCGGGTTGTCCATCGGGTTGCGGGCAACCAGCGGAAAGTCCAGGTCGAGCTTGGCGTAGCGAATGGTGGAGAAAGTGCTCTCACCCCATACCGCCTGCCACTCGAGCTGCGGGACGTCCTTGAACGAGTCCTGGTTGCGAGCACGCTCCGGCGGCGTCGAGTTCGAGGCGCCGCGGTTGCTGCGGAACTTGCGCCCGGTCAGGTAGCGGACGCTGGCCTTGTGGTCGTTGTTGATCTGCACCGTCGAATTGAGCGTCCAGTCGCTCAACGACGTGTCGTCCGGGTCGGTCTCGGGCACACCGACCACCAGCTTCTCGACCTTGAAGTTCCAGTAGTCGACGAAGAACCAGGCGCGGTCCCGAACGATGGGGCCGCCGCCCTGGAAGTCGAGGTCGCGCAGGAACGTGTTCGGTGTTCCGGCGGTGACGCCCTCGGCCTCGAGGTCCGAATCGATGTTGTTCGAGACCATCCCTTCGCTGCTGTAGAACATCTTGGTCGCGGCGCGCCAGTCGTTGCTACCGGACTTCACGACCATGTTCAACATCACGCCGGGGCCCTGCATCTCGATGTCGTGCGCGGCGGTCTCGACGGCCACTTCCTCGAAGGAGCCGACCGAAACGTATGCCATCGCCGACGACGAGGTCGCCACCGGGTCGGTGGTGGGCACGCCGTTGATCTTGTACTCGTTCGACGAGCCGACGCTACCGAAGGCGCGGAACCCGGACTGCTGCCCGCTCTCGCCGCCGCCGACGTCGTAGTTGCTGGTCACGACGCCGGGAACGTGGTCGAGCACGCCGGCCCAGATACCCGAGGCCGTCGGCGTCATGTTGATCAGGTCGTCGGTGTAGAGGCTACCCACCTGGGTGCTCTTGACGTCGACGACCGGGCTTTCACCCGTCACGGTGATCGTCTCTTGGACGGAGCTCAGCTCCATGTTGACGGTCACCGAGATCGTGCGGCCGACGCTGACGCGCAGCCCTTCGCGCACGACGGTGGAAAAGCCGTCCAGCGTGAACGTGGCGTCGTACAAGCCCGGCGCCAAGCCGAGTGCCCGGGCACTGCCGTCGACACCCGCGTAGTAGGTGTTCGTGCCGAGCGGACCCTCGACGACGACCTGCACGCCCGGCAGCGGGACGCCGTCCGGGTCGAGAATACGAAACTCCATCGCGCCGGTGCCGGCGACCTGCCCAACCGCAGGCCCCGCCCAGGCGACAGAGACCATGAGAAAAGCGAAGCCGATTGGCACCAGCCAACGGCTTCGCGCGTGGGATATCGAGCGTTGCATCGCTCCCCCTTCGGCCTTGCCGGGCGCTCGATGTCGGGAGAATCCTTCCCCCCTATGGGGACGGTGAGCGCATCGACATGATGGGGAGCGGTTGACCTCTTGCACGTGCAAGCCCTATGCCGGCAGGCGGCGTGCGCATCAGCAACGAACCGATGTACACGGCCTATAAGCACGCTTACACCGGGGTTCGAGCGAACGAAGGGTTGGCGGGGGAACAGCGAGGGGTCGTCGAGATTACGACCGATCGTCGGTGTGTTCCAAAAAAATGCACCCCTCGCGTCCAACAATTTGGACCGAGGTCCAAGGCCTTGAGCGATCGTGACGTCGGTTTGCACCTCGGTTGCCGCGTCGTGAAGATTCCAGCCGTGGAACACGGGCGTGTCGCCGCGGTGGACCCCGGCTTGTCGCCACCGTGGAACCCCGGCGTGCCACCGCGGTGGGACCTGGGAGTACGCCGCTCATCGGCCACCTGGAACAGGGCAAGCTCAGCCGCTGACGACCCGATTCTTGCCTTCGGCCTTGGCCTGGTAGAGCGCCCGGTCGGCGGCGGCGACCAGCGCGATGACGTCGTCGCCGTCGGTGGGAAGGTCGGCAACGCCGATGCTGATCGTCGGCCGCAGCGGTATCGAATCCTTCTCCAGCCCGGCGTCCTCGAGACTGCTGCGGATGCGCTCGGCGACGATCACCGCGCGATCCTTGTCCATACCCGGCAACAGCGCCGTGAACTCGTCGCCGCCGAAACGGCAGGCCCTTCCTGCAGGGCCGAGCACCTCGGCAATCAAGCGTCCCGCCTGGCGGATGGCGTACGCCCCGAACAGATGCCCGTGTGTGTCGTTGATCTGCTTGATACCGTCCAGGTCCATCATCAGGATGGCCAATCGGTCGCCGCCCCGCAGCGCCTGGGCTACAGCGTGATCCAGCGCGTGATCGAACGAGCGCTTCGACTCCAGACCGGTCAACGGGTCGGTGCCGATAAGGTGCGCGACCTCGGAGCTGAACTTCAGGTCGATCTCGTCGTAGAGAGTGAAGCGCACGACGGTTTCGGCGATGAACATCTTGTCGCCGTCCCGAAGCTCCCAGCCACTGTCGACAGGGGTCCCGTTGACCAGCGTGCCGTTGGTCGACTGCAGGTCGTCCAGTACATAGCGGCCGGCCTCCTGGCGCACGACCCGGCAGTGCTGCCGAGATGCGCCGAAATCCTCCACCACCAGCTCGCAATCGTCGCCACGGCCGATCACGACCTCGCCGTCGACCATCACGTTCTTGCCCAGGTCGTGCCCCAAACCACGGATCACGGTGAGGCAGCCGGTGGCGTTCGCACGTCCCCCCCGAAGCACCACGCGGGGAATCCGAACGGTGCGCGTCTTCTTCGGATCCGTCGGACTCATGTCTCGGAAGCCGGGGCAACCCGCCGGGCCGCACGCCCCTGCCGCGATCGCCGCGCGCGGGTCACTTTCCGCGCCGAGCGGGCTCTTTCGTCGCCTTCGGATACATCTCCCGGACGATCTTGCGCTCGGTCCCGTAGCTGAGATGCTCGAGGGCGGCGGCCGGTGAGAGCCACTTGACCTTCTTGATCTCGGAGGCGTCGGGGGAGCCGAGCTTCTTCTTGGACCGCATGCGGAAGAACACGACTACTTTGCGGTTTCCGCGGCGGGTCCGATACTTCGTCTTCAGCTTCGGGCCCTTCTTCAGCTTGACCGCGTAGCCGGTTTCCTCGGTCACCTCGCGCACCGCCGTTTGCTTGACCTGCTCGCCGCGGTCGGGCTTTCCCTTCGGCAGTACCCAGTCGAGCTTACGCTTGAACCGTGCGCCGCGCCGCTTCCGGCGCACGACGGCGATGCGCAGGCCCTTGTCGTCCTTACGCTCGACGACACCACCTGAAGCCCGGATGACCTTGCGTTTCATTCGCTACTCTCCGCCGCCCCTCATTGCTGCCGAGAACAAGCATAGACGCAACCCGCCCTCGAAGGGGAGAGGCTTTTGCCTATGGTCCCAATTCAAATCCCACCGCAGGTCGATCCACCGACGGGTGTCCCGCGAGAAGGTCGCCGGCAAAGGGCGCGCCGCATGCACCCCGTCCGGGCGGTTGCCGAGCCTCGTCAGCGGTTCCCTCCTCCCCTACCCGGCGCATCGGCGCGGAACACGTAACGCCCCGAGCCGACCTCGAAGAGAGCGGCTCCGGAAGGGTTCGCAGCCAGCGGCGTGACCAACGGCGCTTCCGCCGCCGGAACCCCGCCCTCGGTGACCGACGCCGGATTGCGGGTCGGCACGCGAACGACGGCCGTGGCGTTCACGGGAACCTCGACGTCGAGGCGAATCTGATCGCCCTCGATTCGCCACTCGCTGACGATCACCCCGCGGACGGACTCGTAGCGCACCCGTGCCCATTCCAGGTCGCCGACAACGTTCGGCGCCACCCGGAAGCGATCGAATCCGACCGCTTCCTCGTCCGGCCGGATGCCGCCCAGTCCGGCGAAGAACCACTCGCTCACCGAGCCGAACATCGGGTGGTTGTGCGAATACGTGCTGTCGCTGAACTCCCAGTGCTCCCACAGAGTCGTAGCCCCCTCGGCCAGCATGTGCCCCCAGCCAGGGAACGTCTCCTGCCGCACCATGGTGTGGGCCACATCGGCGCGGCCGACCTCCGTCAGGCTGTGGAGCAGGTACTTGGTGCCGAAGATCCCCGCGGCAACGTGACCGTCGTGTGCCACCAGCACCTGATCGGCCATGGCATCGACCGCGTCGCCGTGCTCGTCGTCGGGGACGAGCCCCATGTACAACGAGGTCGCCTGGCAGGCCTGCGTGCCGATGTCGAAGCGACCCGTACCGGGCTGCAGAAACCGGGCGACGAACGCCTCGCGGATCCGCTCTGCCAGAGCCCCGTGGCGATCCGCATCCGCGGTGCGTCCGAGGATGTCCGCCATGCGCTCGACGAGCTTGGCGGCCTGGAAGAAATGAGCCGTCGCGGTCAGGGCGACCGGCTTGGGGTCGAGGCTCTCGTGATCGCTGATGCAGCGATCGACGATGTACCCGTCGGCATTGTCCGCCAGCAACTCGACCCAGCGCACGGCGCTGTCGTAGTGCTGCTCCACCAGGCGCGTGTCTCCGTAGTACTGGTAGAGCTGGGCCACCAACAGCGGATGCGCCAGCCCCCAGCCGATCGGTCCGGCTTCCTCCTCGTATCCCTGAGCGGCAATGCCCACGAAAGGAGCGGTCTCGGGGAACCAACCGTCGCCGCGCACCGCGTCGTCGTGATCCTGCACGGTCTTGGCATAGAAGCTCGCCATGTCGTAGTTGAACATGGCCATCTCACTGGTCGCGACGATATCGCCGCCGTACTGGAACTTCTCGCGGCCCGGGCAATCCGATTGAACGCTGAAAAGGTTGCTCAGCAGGGTCCACTGCACCATCTTCTGCATGCGGTTGAGAAGCTCGTCCGAGCAGGTGAAGGAACCGGCCTCTTCCACGTCCGTGTTGAGTCGCAATCCCTCGATCGCATCGAGCGGCGGGGTCCCGGGAAAGCCCGTCACCTCCACGTAGCGGAAGCCATGGAAGGTGAACCGCGGGGTGTAGGTCTCGAGGCCCTCTCCCTTGAGCGTGTACTCGTTGGACTGAAAGGCGACCTCCGGCGCACCGGGACCGCCCCGCGGCGTGCCGTCGCGGTTCAGACCCTTGATCTGGCCGGCCACGACGGTCATTCCGTTGAGCGTGCCGTCGGGGTTGAGCAATTCGCCCATTCTCATCTTCACCGTCGTACCGCGGGGTCCGGCGACACGAAGGCGAGCCCATCCGGCAAAGTTCTGACCCAGGTCGAAAATGAAGACGCCCGGCTGCACTTCGGTAACGCTCTGCGGCTGCAGCATCGCCGTGGCGCGGATCGGCGGGATCATCTGGCTGCGTAGCGGCCCGAGCTGATCTGCGCTGGCCTGACCGTCTGCGGGGCCGACAACGGTTGAAGCGCCGTCCCAGCTGCTGTCGTCGAAACCCGGCCGGTCCCAGCCGGCCTGTTCACGCCGGGCGTCGTAGATCTCACCCAGATAAACGCTGTTGCGCACGATCGGGCCGCCGGTCGTTCGCCAGCCGTCGTCCGTGGACACAGATTGCTTCGCACCGTCTTCGTACTCGATATCGAGCTGGGCGATGAAGCGCGGCCTGCCGAGAACGAGATGGTCCCGCACGTTGATCCGCCCCCACATGCGCAGCGGCAGCGGGTTGAACCAGCCGTTGCCCAGCATCGAGCCCAAGACGTTGGAGCCTTCTCGCAACAGCGCCGTGACGTCGTGCGTGGTGTAGGGAACGCGCTCGCCGAAACTGGTCCAGGCGGGGTCGAGGAGATGATCGGAGACCTTCTCGCCGTTGAGGCGGAGCTCGTAGTAGCCGAGGCCGGCAGCGTAGAGCCGCGCCCGACGAACGCCCTCGCGGACGGTGAAATCCCGGCGGAACATCGGCGCCGGATCGTCACCGTAGAAGTCCTCGTCTCGTTGCGGAAGCGGGCGCCCGTCGTCCAGCCAACGGCCGGTCCAGTCCGCCGGCGACAGCAGCCCCATCTCCCACCAGGACGCCTCGCTGTACGGGGTCGGGCGGTCATCCGCGTCCCATACCCGCACCTTCCAGTAGCACCGCTCAGCGCTTACCGCCGGCCTGCCCTCGTACACGACGTGCAGCTGATCCGTCGACACGACCTTGCCGCTGTCCCACAGTTCGCCACGGTCGTTTCCGAGGCTCGCCTCATCTGCCGCCACCAGGACCTGGTATGCGGACTGCGCCTGGCTGCGCGCCTCAACCTCGCCGGCAAGCAGCCGCCAGCTCAAGCGTGGCTGTCGCACGTCGATCCCGAGCGGCGCGTACAGTGACTCGCAGCGCAGGTCGACGGGCGCCAAAACGGCGCCCGAGGCCCCGCCTTGCCGGCCTGCACCCGATGAATCCACGGCCGAGGCGCTAGCCCGGTCGGACGAGCCGACCGCCGACCCGAGCGCCGGAGCCCCGATCGTCCCAACGGCGCCTGCGGCACCCACGGCAAGCGACTTGCCGAGGAAGTCGCGGCGGCGCATCTTCATGAGCCCTCCTGGTGTGAAACGCAGCCAGCGACCGCATCGGATGCTCCGCTGCAGCATCGCCCCGCGACCGAAAGCGCCATCATGCGGGACCCCCCGGTGGGGGGCAAGAGCGGTTCAGCCTGCTACCAGAGCCGCTGAATCTCGTCGTCCAGACCGGTCATCTCCCAGCGGATCAACGAGATCGGGATCGATCCCGCGGCGAGAAACTCGTCGTGGAACAGCCCGAGGTCGAAGTCGTCGCCCAGCTGCAGGGCGCGATCCGAAAGGAGCTTTTCCATCTCGACCTTTCCCATGACGTAGTTCATGCCGTAAGTCGGCCGTCGCAGGTAGATCGCCAGGTCGTATCGTGCCAGGTCCTCTTCCATCAGCGGGACCTCGGCGACCAGATAGTCGATGGCGTCCTGAAGCGAGAACTCGCCGACCTGCATGGCGAGCTCGGCGGGCACGCGTGCGGCGCGCTTCAGCTGGGCGATGTAGAAGAGCTCCTTGGCGCGCGGCCGGTCGTCGAGCAGCCCCGCCTGAAGGAACATCTCCTCGATATAGAACGCCCAGCCCTCGGAGCGCACGCCGTTGCGGTATCCGCGGCGGATCGGGCGCGACTCGGAGCGTTGCAGGATCCCGTCGAAGCGGTGCCCGGGGATCGACGCGTGAATGTGATTGTTGAGCGGATCCCGGTAGGTGATCTCCTCCCAGAAGTGACGCTTGCCCCCTTCGCGAACGATCCAGAACGCGTCGGTTTCGAACGTCGGCGGCACCGTCTCCGGGATGCTGAGCAGCTCGTGCGCGGCGATGAAGTCACGAATCAGCTCTTCCGCCGCGCGTACGCGGGCCTCGTGCTCCTCGGCGCTGGTGACTGGTTCGATTGGCGGCAGGCCGCGGTTGCGGTGCTGCTCGATCATCAGGAAGGTGCGCGCCCGGTCGCGCTCGCGCGCCGCCAGAGTGCGCAGATCCTCGGAGGTGTAGGGCATCAGCAGGACGTTGCGCAGGTACCAGTCGTATTCTTCGAGGCCGATCCACGCCGGCTCGGTCATGCGAGGCTGCTGGTCCACCAGCCGATCGCGGAACATCTCGACCGCCGCTAGCGCAGCAGTCGCGTCCTCCGCGAGCTCGGGAGCCTGCTCTTCGACCCTCCCGAGCAGGTCGCGATACCAGCCGATGACTCCTTCGGGCGGCGGGTCTCGGCGAGGCTCCCCCTGATTGACGCCATCGGACCGCTGGAGCTGCCGAATCGCCATCCCGGCCAGCTCCGCGGAGGGCGCGGTCAGGTTCTCGAGCGCCTGCTCGATAATCCGTGGAACAGCGCGGAGCTGGTCGCGCAGCCGCTCGCGCTCTGGCGGGTTCTCAGGTATTCCGGTGTACGGCGTACGCCGAACCTGGTCGACCGCCATCCCGGGATCGCGGGCCCAGGGCCGCGTCACCCGGTAGAGGAACGCCTCGGCGTCGAGCTGAGAGCGGACGAGCAGGTAGTCGATCCTATCGGCCACGTCCCATCTCTCCGCGTCGATCTCGTCGAAGCGCCGCCGAATGTCACGCAGCGCCTCCCGCCGCGACGCGATCGCGGCGGCCGAGTAGTCGGGAACGCCGTCGAGGCGCGGAACCCGCCGCGCTCGAGAGAACTCCTCGTAGAGTGCGACGAGTTCGGCATGATCCTGCGTCCGTTCGAGGAGCGGAGCCGCTTCCGACGCGGGCACGAGGGCCGCCGAGCTGGCGCCCCCACGGCCGGGCACGAGGATGACTCCGGCTAGCAATACGAGCGCGGCGTACGGGACGAGCGTCCCCCTCGAGATGGGGGACGCAACGGCTGGGGGCTCGGATCGTTCAGGTTCAGGTCGGCTCATAGGCTTCCTCCGCACGGAGGCTAGCCCGACGCCCGGCCTTTCGTCCAATCGACCAATCGACGCACCGCTACCTCAGCACGTGGGTTAGGATCCCCGCCGTTATCGACCGGCTGACTTTTCCCGGACAGGAAAACAGTCTCTCTTCCCGCGGCCCTCACCACAGGAGAACCCATGGCCACGAACGACAAGTGCGTGACGATCCAGCCCTACTTCCGCGCCCACGAGGGCCAACTCGACGCGGTCAAGGCGTCGTGTGAGAAGTTCGTCGAGGCGACGCAGGCGGAGGAAGGCTGCATGTACTACGGCTTCAGCTTCGACGGCGATGAGCTGTTCTGCCGGGAGGGATACGTCGATGCCGAGGCGGCGCTGGTGCATCTCGGTAACGTCGGCCCGAAGCTCGAGGAGTTCATGCAGATTGCAGATCTGACCCGGCTCGAGATCCACGGTCCGGCCGACGAGCTTGCCAAGCTGAAGGAGCCCCTGGCGGACTTCAACCCGACCTACTTCGAGCTCGAATACGGCTTTCGCCGCTAGGCGCGGAGATCCGGCCGGTAAGCCCTGGGAGCTCGCTATCGGTGCGCATGCGTCATCGGTAGTGCTAGGCTCCTGCCGCGATTCACCCGTCCACCACAATTCGCCGCCAGCGTGACCAAGCCCCCGACGCCTTCACCCGCCACGCTCAATCGTCGTGCCCTGCTGCGCTTCGTCGGCGCCGCGGCAGCCGCCGGCTGCGCCGATGCCGTGCTGCCCGGAACCCTCGCCGCCCAGGCCGAGCAGCTCCCCCGACGAATTCGCGAACTCTTCGAGAGCGTGGCCGAGAACTGGCAGGAACCGTGGATCTGGCGTCCGGAAGACTGGCCGGGCGAGCTGCTGAACCTGAACGTGATCCGCCAGCAGAATCCGGGGCCCTCGACCTCGCCGGGGAACCGCACGCCGTCGCTGTTCAACTTCAACGGGGCCAGCCCCGGGCCGACGGTGCGCGTTCGCGGGGACGGCGTCGTTCGCATCAAGCTGCGCAACACGCTGGGCCTCAACGAGCAGGACACGCCCGTCGGGCCCTGTCCGGACATCTTCGAGATGCCCCCGCAGGTGGCCGAACAGATTTGCCAGGTTCTCGCGGATCGCGTCTTCGGCGACAGCAACGCGGGACCGGACGAATGCCCGCCCTTCGAGCTCTTTCCGGACTACGCCATCGAGGCCATCGGCCCGGAGCTGCGCCCGGGGTGGTCTCTGAAGGGACATGTGAATGGCGTGCACGCCGCGCACGTGACGAATCTGCATACCCACGGGCTTCACGTCGCTCCGCAGACGAACCCTGACGGCAGCCACTCCGACGACGTCTTCCTGCGCCTCTTGCCACGCGCCGATGTCGCGGCCCGGCGCGCCAGCGGCGACCCCGAGCTCCGGGAGCTGGCCGACTACGAGCGGGTCGGCGAGGTCGAATACGAGATTCAGCTGCCTTACGAGCGCGACGGCGCCCACCTCCCCCACCCCCCGGGGACACACTGGTACCACCCCCATCCCCACGGGGCCACGCACGACCAGGTAACCAGCGGCATGGCCGGCTTCCTCATCGTCGAAGGGGACGTGGACGAGGCCGTCAACACGGCGATGACCGGCGAGCCCCGACCCGACCCGGAGCAGCCGACGGGGCCGTACGACTATCGGGAGCGCCTGATCTTTCTGCAGCGGGTCGAACTGGCGCCTGTCGACGCCGACGCACCGCGCCGGCGCCGCAACCTGCGCGCCTTCGAGCCGCTGTCTGCTACCGACGGGCCGCAGCGCCCGGGTGTGATGCTCATGCGACCCGGCGCGGTCGAACGCTGGCGCGTGCTCAACGCCAGCGTCGACGGATCGGGCACCAAGCGCTTCATGGTGCTCGACGGCGAGTTCGAGCAGCAGGGAGACCGGCTCTTCCGCGTCACGACCGACGCCGAGGGCAACCGGGAGCTGTCGCCCACCACCCAGCAGGATCTCGAGGACGCCAAGCTCCCGCTGCACATGCTCGCCTTCGACGGCATGACGCTGGTGACGGAAGAAGACGGTCGGGTCGCGCACACGATCAAGGACCTCTCGCGGCAGAACGCGGGGACGCAGAACCCGCTGGCCGCGACGGCCGAGCCGGGCCAGCCTGGCGAGAGCCCGTTACGCGCCCAGCTCCGCGCCCTCGAAAGCTGCTTTCGCGATGGCGATTCGCTGCGGCGAACATTCGTGCGCCCGAACGAGGTCTACATGACCAACGCCAACCGCACGGATCTGTTCTTCCAGGCGCCGCTCGATTCCGCCGGCAGGACCTTCACGATCTTCGCGCAGGAGGCCCACGTACACACCGATCGCTTCCAGTTCTCTCTACAGAACCAGATCGCGGCGCCAGAGGCCGGCCCGCCGCGCCGGGCGAACTTCGACGTGGTCCGGGCGCATATCCGGATTCTCGGCGACCCCGTTCCCGGCGGCGAGTTCGACATCTTGTCGCTTCGGGCCGAGCTTCCCCCCGTACCGCCGCTACTGCAGCCGGTACGGGAAAGTGAGCTGCGCGTGCCGGAGGACGAAGCCCTGATGACGGGCGCCGCGTCCGGCAGTGCACGAACACGAGTGCTTTCGTATTCGGGCACCGGAGGCACGGACTATCCGGCGATCCAGGTTCCCGCAGCGTTTGCCGAGCAGCACCCCGAGTTGGAGAACCTGACCTGGTGCCGGTTCGAGGGAACGCCGATGCTGCTGCCGCCGTTGAACACCTCCATGGCGATCAACGGCGACTTCGATCTCGCCGCGGTGCCGGAACCCAACCTGCCCCACAAGTTCTCGCTCAACGATCCGAGCAGCCCGCGTGTGCTCGTGAATACTGCCGAGGAGTGGGTGCTCTACAACAACTCGCAGGTGTTGTGGGCGCACACCGACCGCGAGCGGTTCCCGCAGCCGGGCTCGTACGGCCCCCACCACTACTCCTATCCGCTGCCTCGTCACGAGGGGCAGCGACGGTTCCACGAGGATCCCGAGTTCCGCATTACGTCCAAGGGCAGCGACCATCCGTTTCACATCCACATCAACCCGATGTGGGTGCTGCGGATCGACATTCCCGACGAGCGGGGCGAGCTCCACAACGTGCTGCCCGAGCCGCGCTGGATGGACACCGTACCGATTCCGCGAAACGGTGGACGCGTCATATTTCGCAGCCGCTTCGAGGACTTCACCGGCGTGTGGGTGCACCACTGCCACATCCTGCTGCACGAGGACTTCGGCATGATGCAGGCCGTTGAGTGCATCGACAGCCCCGAGGAGGCGAACTACCGGCCGCGCGACGCGGTGGCGTCCGAGGACCTCTCGGGATCCGAAGTCGACGCCATCTACCCACGTCCTTCGGCCGAGCAGATGTACCGCCAGAACCTGGCATTCGTCGACGCCAACGAGATCGGTCCCCAGGTCTACCCGGGCTTCGAGCTCGTCGTCCCGACGCTCGAGGAGGAAAATCCCGAGCGCTGAGCGCTTCGTAGCTCGTCTCTCCGCAAATACCCTGCGTCCGATTGAAGACCGAGCGATCCGCAACGCAGCATCCCCCTCCGCCTGGCCGCGCTAGGACCGGACCCTTGACGCCAATACGTAGCCTTACTTATCGTTCCAGCAAAGACGGACTCAGGTGATACGGGCAGGACCTAACACGGAAGGCGCATCGGCATGCGTGACCCCGCGCCGACCGGAGCCGATGCCCCCGACCATGGCTCCCCGAACATCCTGCAATTCGGCCCGTTCGCGTTCGAGGTGCCTTCGGGGCGCCTCTCCCGCGAAGGGGTCGATCTGCACCTGACGCCCAAAGCGGCGGCCGTCCTCGGCCACCTGCTGGCACACGCCGACGAGCTGGTCACCAAGGACGAATTCCTCGACGCCGTGTGGCCCGACGTCCACGTCCGCGAGGAGTCCCTCACCCAGGCGATCAGCGTCATCCGCCACGCGCTTGGGGACTCCTCGCAGAATCCGCAGTTCATCCAGACCGTGCCGGGCGAGGGATACCGCTTCATCGGCAACGTATCGGTCGGAGCCGCGGAAGCGCCGACCAACGAGACGGCAACTTCCAACCGCGCCGCAGCGACCCCGGACCCCGAGGCGTCCCGGGTCTCGCCGGAACCTTCATCGGGCGTCGCACCTGCGTCGACCACACCCCCGCGAACTGCATCGAGCCGCCCGGGGCCCGCCCTTCCCCGGGGCCTGATACCCGCCGCAGTCGTCATCGTGGTGGCGGTCGCGGCGCTCGCCTGGCTTTCGCCCACGGAAGAAGCGGAACGGGGAAGCGCGGGCAACGATCCTCTGGACGTCCGCCCGCTCACCAGCTTGCCCGGGTACGAGAACTACCCGGAACTGTCTCCGGACGGCCGTCAGGTCGCTTTCATGTGGGACGAGGGGGACGGGCCGCATTTGTACGTGCAGTTCGTTTCCGGGGGAGACGCTGCGCGCTTGGTCCCCGCGAGATACGGCGATCCCGCATGGGGCCCGAACGGCGAGCACATCGCCTACATGACGAACATCGAGCGCCCCTCGGGTGACGCGAACCCCGCGGGACGGGAGATTCGCACCGTCACCGCGCTGGGTACCGACGACCGCACGCTCACGACCACGTCGTCGAACCAGTCCGGGCTCGACTGGTCCCGCGACGGCAGGTTTCTGGCGTTTCCGGATCGTCCCGGCCCCGGACAGCGGGACAACATCTTTCTCGTGTCTCCCGAAACCGGAGACCGTCACCAAGCGACGTTTCATGAAGACGACGAGGCGACGTTCGACTCGAGCCCCGCGTTCTCACCCGACGGCCGGCTTCTGGCCTTCCTACGCATCCGGGCGATGGGCGGTGGAGGCGGCTACGTTCATGTGCAGGAGCTCGACGATGAAGGCCGCCCGGTCGGACCGTCGCGGCGCTTGGCGTCGCCCCACGGGTTCCTGCACGACGTCGACTGGACCGCCGACGGTTCCTCCGTCGTCTATTCGGGCGGACCGACGATCGACTACCCGTTCCTGACGAGGGTGCCGCTCGACGGCAGCAAGCCGTCGCGGCTCGGCGCCGGCGATCATGCGCGGGATTTCTCCATCGAAGGCCGCCAGCTCGTCTTCTCGCAGCGCCAGGACGACGTGGACTTGTGGAGAATCGGCGGACCGGCAGCCGAACGAACCGGCGTGCCGGAGCCCTGGGGTTCCTCGACCCGCGACGACCAATTTCCCGACTACTCGCCCGACGGCGAGCACGTCACGTTCATCTCCGGAAGAGGGGGCATGTGGGACGTCTGGGTCGCCGACGCCGACGGCGGTGATCCGCGTCAATTGTCCGATCTCGGCCACGCGACCCGACCGCGCTGGGCACCGGACGGCCGCTCGATCGCGTTCAACGTCGCTTCGCCCGACCAGACCGACGTCTACGTGGTCGATCCGAACGAAGGTGTGCCGCAAAACCTCACCGAGGACGATTTCCGAGACGCCATACCCGGATGGTCGGAGGACGGGGAGTCGATCTATTTCCAATCCCGCGGCCGGGTTCCGGGCCCGGAGCAGGGCCCATGGGAGATCTGGAAGATGTCCCGCGACGGGAACGACCTCACTCGCGTGCCGGAAGTGTTGGGCATCCGCCCACTGCACTACGGCGGCCGGTTGTACGTGAACACGGGCAATCGGCTCCTCAGCCATCCCGAGCACGGAGGCGAGGGAGCGATCGTCCTCGATCATCCCGTCGACCACGCCCGGTGGGCCTTGTGGCGCGGCAAGGTGGTCTTCATGGAACAGGGCGAGCGCGGCACCGCCGTAATCAAGATCTTCGATCTGGAGAGCGGGAATCTGGAAACGCACGCCGCCGTGCCGGTGCCTGGTGGCTGGGTCAGGACAGAGGGCACCCTGGAGGTTTCGCCCGACGGACGGTTCATCTTGTACTCGGCCAAGGGAAAGCCGGGAGGAGCAGATCTGATTCTGGTCGAGAACTTTCGATAAGAAGGCGCTCAGGGAGCGGCCGGTAGCACGTAGTTCGTTGAAGCGAGGGAGGGGCAGCGACATGGGCAGCGGCGGGGATCGTGTCGGCAGGACGCGTGACGGCGAGGCAGACGGACGCGTGCGTCCGGGGATGGTGTCGTTCGGCCCCTTCACCTTCGACGTCGATGCATGCCGCCTGGCCCGCGACGCCGTCGAGACTCACCTGACCCCGAAGGCCGCGGCCGTCCTCTGCCTCCTGGTGCAACGCCCCGGCGAGCTGATCAGCAAGGACGAGTTTCTCGAGACAGTGTGGGAAGGGGTCTTCGTCCGGGAGGAGTCGCTCACTCAGGCGATCAGCGTCATCCGGCAGGCGTTGGGAGATTCGGCGCAGAGCCCGCGGTTCATCAAGACGGTTTCCGGCGAGGGGTACCGGTTCGTCGGAGAGGTAACGAAGGCGCCCGCGCGGCCATCCGGGCGAGACAAGTCCGTCGACTCCCGCCCCGTGGCGACCCAGCGAGTCGCGACGCCCGCACACCCGGCGCACGCCGACATCGGTGAGGTCGAGAGGCGGCGCATTCTCTCGGACCGTCGGCGACCAATGGTACGAGCGCTGCTGGTCGCTGCCTCTCTCGCCGCCGCAGCATTGCTGACGATGTTCGCCGACGATCTCCTGAAGCGCCTGCGACGTAGTCCGGGAGCGGCCTTCGAAACCTACCTTTCGGAGTGGCATTTCCCCGGTGCAAACCATCCGCCCTCGTTCATCCTTTCTCCCGACGGCAATCAGCTCGTTTACCTGGGGCTTGGCGAGGCCGAGGGCAGCACCCGACTGTACGCGAAGGAGCTCGACGCCCCGCGAGGGCGGGCGCTTGCCGGGACGGAAGGAACCTATCCAGAGAACGCATCCTGGGCCGTTGTGTTCTCGCCCGACAGCGAGTGGCTCGCGTTCACCCGTGCCGGCTCGCTGTGGAGGATGGCCCCGCGCGACGATGCCGCCCCGCTACCCATGTGCGACCTCCCGCATGATGCCGTTCGCGGTGCGACCTGGGCCGACGACGGCGCCATCATTCTGGGCGGTTTCGGTTTCGGCCTCCGCGAGGTCGGCGCCGACGGCAACTGCCGACCGCGGGAGCTCACACAGATCGACGTCACCCGGGGAGAATCACACTACTGGCCCCAGGTGCTGCCGGGCGGACGACATGTTCTCTTCAACGTGTCGTACGACGGAGAAAGCTGGGACAAGGCCGAGATCGCGATCGTCTCGCGGGAAGTAGAAGACGACGTCACGACGGATCGCGTCACGCTTCCGATCAACGGCGCCTATCCACGGTTCGTTTCGACCGGACACCTGCTCTACGCGCGATCCGGCGCGCTGTACGCGGTCGAGTTCGACGCACAGCAACTCTCCGTCACGGGAACGGAGTTTCCGGTCCTGACCGAGCTTGTCACGTCGAGCGCAGGCCGCGGCACGGCCCAGTACGCCATCGCGGACAACGGAACGCTCGCGTGGATGCCACGGCACGAGGTGGCGCGGGAGGTCGTGCTGCTCGATCGTGAGGGCCGGCCCGAGGTTCTGGACCTGCCGCCCGGCGACTATTCCCGCCCGCGCTTCTCGCCCGACGGCGCCCGGCTCGCGCTCATCGCCGAACCCGATCTGCTGATCCATGAGCTGGCCGATCGCACCAGCTACAAGGTCCCGGTTACCGACCGCTCAACCACCGCGGATATCCCGCTGTGGCTGCCGGGTGGCAACGGGCTGGTGATCAGCTCGGATGCCAACGGGCCGATCAACCTCGTCCATACGCCTATCGAGCGCGGCACGATGGCCCGTCCGCTTCTGACGCGGACGCCGAACATCCAGTACGCCACATCGGCGTCTTCGGACGGTACGATCGTCCTCTTTAGCGAGCAATCCGCCGCCACAGGCACGGACTGGGACATCTACGCGGTCAACCTCGAGGCCGAGCGTGAACCGCGCGCGCTTATGCAGTCGCCCGCGCCCGAGAGCAACGCCGTGCTCTCCCCCGACGGACGCTACTTCGCCTACGCGAGCTACGAATTCGGGCGCCACGAAATCTTCGTGCGTCCCTTCGACGACCCTGACTCCGAGATGGTGCACGTCGCCACCGGCACCCATCCCGCGTGGCGTGGATCCGAGATCTTCTACCTGCGGGACAGCGTGCTCATGGTCGCGGACGTCGATACGACGGGTGCATTCAGAATTCTCGGCGAAGCACGCCCGCTCTTCGAAGCACCGTACCGGGGCGGCGAAGGTCGCCATCCTGCCTATTACGACGTCAGTCCCGATGGACAGCAGTTTGCGTTCGTTCAAGACAGCGAGCAGCGTCCGCCGCGAACACTGACGGTTGAGCTGAACTGGGCCGCCGCGAACCTACGTGGAAAGAACCAAGGTACGGGGAGTCGGACCGTGGAGTTGCTTCGACGATGAGCACCAAGCGATCGACGGGCAATGAGGGCAAGATGTCTCGACGCGGGCCGATCCTGGCCTTCGGCCCTTTTGGCTTCGACGTCGAAGCCTGCCGGCTCTCCCGCGACGGCATCGAGATTCATCTGACGCCGAAGGCCGCCGCCGTCCTCTGCCTGCTGGTGCAGCACCCCGGCGAGCTGATCACCAAGGACGAGTTTCTCGAGAATGTCTGGGAAGGCGTCTTCGTCCGCGAGGAGTCGCTAACGCAGGCGATCAGCACGATCCGGCAGACGCTGGGAGATTCGGCGCAGAGCCCGCAATACATCGAGACGGTTTCGGGCGAGGGGTATCGATTTATTGCGGAATTGGCGGAGATCGACCCGAGCCATTCGCCACCGCCGGAGATCCGAGCGGAACGATCCAGCCAGAAGTCCGACCAACATGGTCTGGGCGGGGGTCTTCCACACCCGCCAGCCTATGGGATCACCAACCCGAGGCGCGCCCCGTGGATGCTCGCGGGCGCCGCGCTCGCCGTCGTCAGCCTGCTGGCGGCTGCCTGGCTGTTGCGATTACCACCGGCGCTTTCGACCGACCCCAACGTCAAACCGATCACTAGCTTCCCAGGCTACGAGCGCTGGCCGGCGCTCTCTCCCAACGGCACGCAGGTGGCGTTCACCTGGGATGGAGGAAACGGAGGGCGTCGCCACCTGTGGGTCAAGATGCTGGAGGGCTCGGAGGCCAAGCAGCTGACCTTCGATGACCGCGCTGCGCACGCGCCGGCGTGGTCGCCGCGCGGTGATTTCATCGCCTACCTTCGCTGGAACCGAGGCGACCCCGAGTACGAGATCCGCACCATCACGCCCATCGGCACCGACGACGCCGTCGTGGTTCGCCGTTCCGACTGCGTCTCCGCGGTCAACGGTCTCGACTGGTCGCCCGATGGCGAGTACCTGGCGTTCCCGGATTGCTCGCCCGATGGCGGTCCTGGGGTCTTCCTTCTCGCGATGCGCGACCGGAGCGTTACCCAGGTCACGTTCGCGCCGCAGGATTCACGTCCTTTTATCGACGTCATGCCGAAGTTCTCGCCGGACGGTCGTTTCCTCGCGTTCATCCGCAAGACCCTCAATGGGCAGGACGTGGTCCAGGTTCACGTGCAGGAGATCGCGGACGGGACAGCGCAGGGCGAGCCGCGATCCATGCACTCCATCAATGCCTCGAATGGGCTCGTGTACGACGTCGACTGGACGAATGGGGGCGACGATCTCGTCTGGTCCGGCGGCATCACGTTCGTGAACACGTTCCTGAACGTGACCTCCGTGGCCGACGACACGACCAGACGGCTCGCGGGCGGCGAGCGAGTCAGACACTTCTCCATCGTCGACAATCTTCTCGTCTACTCCAAGTTCCAAGACGACTACAGCATCTGGAGAATCGGCGGTCCCGCAGGCGAGGCGCCGGGTCTGCCGGTGAAATGGGGTTCGTCGACGTGGGACGACGCTCAACCGCGTTATTCGCCGACGGGAGATCGCGTCGCCTTCGTGTCGGACCGCGAGGGCACCATGGATGTCTGGGTGTCCGACGCCGATGGCGAAGCCCCCCGGAGGCTGGTGGAAACGCCTTGGGCGTTCGCCCCGCAATTCTCCCGAGACGGTGAGAGGATCGCCTTTGGCGCCATCATGGGGTCCGGAGGCGCCCGTATCTACGTGATTCCCGCGGAAGGGGGCGAGCCTCTCGATCTCAGCGGCGCCGACGTCGGCGACACGGGTTCTACGTGGTCGACCGACAACGAGTGGATCTATTTCCGATCGGAGCGTGGTGGTGGCGACGGGTACGAGATTTGGGGGGTTCGCGCGGACGGCAGCGGCGAGTTCAAACAGATCGCCCGCGATACCCGGGCGGTCCGCCTCCATCGGAGCCGCCTCTATTACCGGAGCAATCGACAAATCTGGAGCGTGAACGAGGACGGCGAGGACAAGAGGCTGGAGCTCGACATGCACGTTCCCGTAACGGCGTGGACTTTCTGGGACGGGAAGCTGTTGTACATGGAGGCGTTGCCTCCGGGAGCGCAGAGGGACTCGAGCACACCGGCGGTGCGAGCTGCGATCAACATTCTCGACATGGAGACGCTCGACAAACGGCGGCTCGCCACGGTCGGCTTCGCGGGACCCATCGATGGCCGTTACTCCATGTCGGTCTCACCGGACGGTCGCTTCATTCTGTTTTCCGGCCGGGAATACGCCGGATCCGATCTGGTCTTGGTGGAGAACTTTCGCTAAAGAGGATGAAGGATGACGGAACAGCGTGACGACGTCTCGAGCCGGAGCGATCGGAGCGACGCGACGAGCGATCTGCTGATCTTCGGCCGCTTCTCCTTCGACACGACGGCGTGCCGTCTGTCGCGCGACGGCGAGGACGTCCATCTCACGCCCAAGTCTGCGGCCGTGCTTTGCCTCCTCTTGCAGCGCCCCGGCGAGGTGATCAGCAAGGACGAGTTCCTCGAAACCGTCTGGGAGGGCGTGTTCGTCCGCGAGGAATCGCTCACCCAGGCGATCAGCACGATCCGGCAGGCACTGGGGGATTCTGCGCAAAAGCCGCGGTTCATCGAGACCGTGTCTGGCGAGGGGTATCGGTTCGTCGGACGGATCGGCCCGAAGCGGAGCGACGACAACCGGACACCCCACGGACAAACGCCGGTGCAGCGCGGATTCGGTACCGAGAGAGAGTCCGATGGAGCGCCCGGCCCGGCGCAACGTTGGCGATGGGCTGCCATGATCGGCACGGTCGTCGTGCTCGGCGCCGTAGGGATCTGGTCGGTCCTCGACTTTCCGGAAACAGACCAGAGAATGCCGACATCCGCGCCCGATTCTCGGACATCGAGCGACCGACGGATCATTCCGATGACGAGCTCCCAGGGACCCGAGTGGGACCCGGCGCTGTCGCCGGACGGTCGCTGGCTGGCGTTCACACAGCCGCACCCGGAGGGTGGGCGGGGCCTGTACGTGAAGATGGTGGACGGGGGAGAACCCGTCCCTCTCGTGTCGGGGGAGGAAGGATCAATCTACGCGCCGGCCTGGGGATCCGGAAGTGAGCGCATCGCGTTCATCCGCCACGTCCCCGGACCCGGCAACGTCGATGCCATTGGGGAGGTCGGCGTCCTCGGGGACAATCTTCGGGTTCTATGCGAGCTGCCTCGGGTGGGCCACGAGTCATTGTCGTGGTCGTCCGACGGCCGGCGCATGGCATTCACCATGCGGGATCCAGCAACCGGGCCGCTGCGGGTTTTCCTCTTGTCGCTCGATACATGCAGCCGCGAGCCACTCACGGACCCGCCGTATCAATGGGGTGGCGATCTGTTCCCGCGGTTCTCGCCCGATGGCGATTCCATCGCGTTCGTCCGGGCAGAGGGGCTGCCCACCCTGCAGAACATCTTCGTCGTTCCGGTGCACGAAGCATCCGAAGGAACAGCTAGTCAACCGAGGCCGCTCACTTCGAGGGTCTTCAACGTGCAGGGATTGGACTGGACCGCAGACGGACGGAGCCTCGTCTTTGTCGATTTCACACCGGGGCAGTCGAGCGAGTGGGGTCTGTGGAGGATCTCCGCGAGCGGCGATCACGAGCCCGAGCCCTTGGGAATCAGCGATGGCGCCCGCAAGCCGACGATCGCGCGGTCGGCGAACCGTCTTGCCTACATCAGCGACCGGACGAGCTCCGACATCTGGATGATCCCTGGCCCTACTGCCGACCGAAACGAAATCGACGCCGACCGGAACGAAATCGAGGGCGAGCCCGTGTGCAGCTCGACACGGGTCGAGTACCACCCTCACTACTCCGACGATGGCAATCAGATCGCATTCATATCGCATGCGTCGGGGAAGGCGGAGGTCTGGATCTGTAACGCCGACGGCTCCGGCGCCCGGCGGATCACCTTCACCGACGGCTTGACCGAGATGCCCCGGTGGGCTCCGGGGAACGAGCTCTTGGCCTACGCAGAGATGGACCTCGACGTCGGAACCTACGACATCTGGGTCGTGAGCCCGTCCCGGAGCGTCCCGCAACGGATCACCGAGGACGCGGCCGACGAGCGTGGCCCGCACTGGTCGCGGGACGGACGGGCGGTCTACTTCACCTCTGACCGAACCGGTCGCTACGAGGTCTGGATGCAGCCGTTCGAAGGCGGCAACGCCGTCGGCGACCCCGTTCAGATCACGGAGAACGGGGGATGGTGGCCGCGCGAGGGCCCGAAGGGCGAGTACGTCTACTACACGAAGCCCGACAGAGCCGAACGACGGGGGATCTGGCGGAAGCCCGTCGACGGCGGTCCGGAAGAGCAGGTCCCCGCGAATGGGACCGGCAACAACTGGGAAATGTTCGCCGGTGGGATCGTGTACGAGGGGACGCGCCCTTCGCTCGAGCTTTATACCTTCGCCGCCGGAAGCATCCGCCAGCTCGGACGGGCCGAGGGGATCTGGGGGAACGTCTATCTCGGCGTCACCGTGTCCCCGGACGGGCGTTCGATCCTCTACACGCGGGGTGAGGGCACGTCGGACATCATGCTGGTGGAGGACTTTCGATGAAGACTCGGCCGGCTGCTCGACCCGGCCCTTTCCTTCTCGACGTCGTCGCCCGCCGCTTGTCCCGCCACGGCGTAGAAGTCCACCTCGCGCCGAAGGCAGTTGACGGGCCCCGACGATAGAGGCATAATGCCTCTAGTCATTTTACCTTCATTGCCTGCAGTGCTCGAACAACGCCTGTAGCGCTCGACGCGACTTCGCATGGAGGCAACATCCCATGACGGAAACCGAACGCGGCCCCCTCAAGCCACACGTGTTGCTGATCTTGATGTCGATGATGGGCGGGGCCACCCACGGGTACGAGATCCGCAAGGAGGTGAAGCGACTGTCGGAGGGCTCCGTAGCGCTCGATCCGGGCACGCTCTACCGCCACCTCGGTAGGTTGCTCGACGAGGGATACATCGCCGAGTCCGAGGACCGCCCGGACGACGACGACCCACGCCGCCGCTACTACGAGCTGACGGAAGCCGGGGCGGAGGCTCTGCAGGTCGAAGCCCAGCGCATGGAGGCCCTCGCTGCGACGGTCCGCGCCGGCAACCCGCGCGGCGCGCGCGCCGGCAGCGACGCCTGAGCCGTCGGAGGCAGCGAGGATGCCGGTAGCCATGTCGCCGATACCAGCCCCACGATGAGCCGCTCCCGACTCCCGATCCCCTCCCCGTCGCCGGCGATGACGCGCCTGTACGCACTCGCGACCCTGAGCTACCCGCGCGCGGAGCGGCGCCGATTCGGCCCGGAGATGGGGCTCATGCTCGAGAATCTCTGGCGCGAGGAGTGTTTCAGCGGCCGCAAGTCGTCCTTGCGCTTCTGGTTGGAGGCCTTCGGCAACGTCGCCCGCAACGCGCTCGCCTACCGCGCGGCCGACCGCCGGCTGCGCGTGCGGCCTCCCCGCTTCACCGGATTCACGAGCCCGATCGCCGCCCCGGGGGGGGCGGCCCGCGGTGCAGTACGTACGCCCCGAAGCCAATCGCTCCCCCGCGAAACGACTCGAGGTTCTCATGGGAAACGCCGTCCAGGACATCAAGTACGCGCTGCGCCAGATCCGCCGGGCTCCCGGTTTCAGCGTGGCGGTCATCGTCACCCTCATGCTCGGAATCGGCGCCAACACGGCGATCTTCAGCATCCTCAACGGGGTGGTGCTGCGTCCGTTCCCCTACCCGGCCGCCGAGCGCCTGGTGAATGTCTGGACCCAATACCCTCTGCAGGACATCGACCAGTTCCCGGTGTCGCGCGCCGAGTTCCATGACTATCGACTCGAGAGCGAGCTGTTCGAGGCGATGTTCGCCTACAGCATCCAGAACGTGACGCTGACAGGCGAGGGATCGCCGGAGCGGGTCCGCATCGGCATCGCCAGCGCCGACATCTGGGATGTTCTTGGCGGCACCGCGGTCGAAGGGCGACTGTGGGGACCGGCGGAGGATGTTCCGGGTAACAACGACGTCGTCGTCCTGTCGTACGGATTCTGGGAGCAGACGTTCGGCGCCGACCCGGCGGTGGTCGGCCGCTCGATCCTCCTGGATGGTTCGCCGTTGCAGGTCGTCGGTGTCGCCGGCGCGGGCTTCGGTCCACCGGGCCAGGGCGCAGACCTCTACAGACCGATGGCCATCGACCCCGCCCGCCTCTCGGAGCGCAGCGGCCACGGCCTCGAGGTGATCGGCCGCACTCGCCCCGGCGTCGACGTGAATCAGGTGCTCGCCGAGATGCGCGTCGTGAGCGCGCGCTGGGAATCCGCGTACGAGCACGCCCATCCGTTGACCGCCACGGCGATGGCCGACACGGTCATCGGCGACGCCCGCCGGCCGCTCTACCTCCTCGGCGGCGCCGTCGGCTTCGTCCTGCTGATCGCTTGCGCCAACGTCGCCGGCCTCCTGACGGCGCGCGCCACCGCGCGGCAGAGCGAGATCGGCGTGCGCGCCGCGCTCGGCGCCCCTCGCATCCGCCTGGTCCGTCAGATCGTCACCGAAGGCGTGGTCCTGGCCGTCGCCGGCGGTGGGCTCGGCCTGCTGCTGGCTTCGTGGGGCACGCGAGCACTGCTGCGCCTCGAGCCCGGCAACCTGCCGCGGGTCGGCGAGATCTCCAGTGACGCCACTGTAGTCGGGTTCGTCGTCGCGCTCTCGCTCCTGGCGGGCATCGGCTTCGCCGCCGTTCCGGCGTGGAGAGTGACCCGTTCGGCCGTCACCGTAGCGCGAGTGAACAACCGCACGTCGACGTCCCGGCAGGGATTCCAGCGACTGATGGTGACGCTCGAGGTGGCGGTGGCGATCGTCCTGGTCATCGGCGCCGGATTGCTGCTGCGCAGCTTCGCCGAGCTCACCCGCACCGATCCCGGCCTCGAGGTCGACAACGTGGTCGCGACCCGCATCGGGCTGCCATTCGGGACCTACGATCAAGTGGACAAGCCCATCGCCTTCTGGGATCGCCTGCAGGCCGAGCTCGAGACCACACCGGGCTTTTCCGCTGTGGGACTGGTGCGCTCGCTGCCGTTGCGCGACGACGCCTTCATGGAACGTTTCCTGCGCGAGGGCGAAACCGAAGAGGACACTGTGGCCGCCGGCCACCGTCCCGAGTTCGACTGGCAAACCTCGGCGCCGGGGTATTTCCGCGCCCTGGGCATCCCGCTGGTCGCCGGGCGCGACTTCAACGCCTTCGACCGCCCCGGCTCGCCACGAGTGGCGATCGTGACCGAGTCTCTGGTTGACCGCTACTTCCCTGACACCGACCCTGTCGGGCAGCAGATCCGCATCCTGGCGTCGAATCCGAGGGACGTGCCCTTCGAGATCATCGGCGTAGCGGGTGACGTGCGTCACGACGGGCTCGACGTCGCCGCGCCGATCCAGATCTTCACGCCGCATGCGCAGAGCGCCGACTACCGCGCCGGGCTGCTGTGGACCTCGGCCGTCGCCGTGCGCACCTCGCTGAGCACCGAGGTGGCCGCGGAAGCGCTGCGCCAGGCAGTATGGAGCATCGACCCGGAGATTCCGCTTGCCAACATCAGCACCATGGAACAAGTGCTGAGCAGATCCGTCGCCCGGCCGCGGTTCACAACGCTGCTGCTGGGGCTACTGTCCGGCCTGGCGCTGACGCTGGCCTGTGTCGGCGTGTACAGCGTGGTGGCGTACGGCGTCGCCCAGCGCACCCGCGAGATGGGCATCCGACTGGCTCTCGGGGCTGAGCACCGAAGCATCCTGCGGCTCGTCATGGTCGAGGGGCTGGCGCCGGCGGCGCTCGGCATGGTGATCGGCGTGGTCGGCGCGTTCCTCGCGGGCCGCTTGCTCGAGTCGATGCTGTACGGCATCACGCCGACGGACCCGGCCACCTTCGCGTTCGTCACGCTGGTGCTGGGCGCAGCAGCGGCGACGGCCGCCTGGGTACCGGCCCGGCGCGCAACGCGGGTGGATCCGCTGGTCTCGCTTCGGGCGGAGTAGGACCGAAGGCTCAAACCTGCCAAGCTGCGGTGCTGGTCGGCTTCGACCAGGCCGTGGCGCTCAGCGGGGCGTAAGAACGACGGTGGCGGTATTGAAACCCAGCGACGCACGCCGGGCGAGGCGATGCAAAGCACCGGTCAGGGCCCCCGTAGGTTGCTCGATGTCGACAACGTCGAAGCCCAGGGCGCCGGCTACGCGCTGAAAGCGCTTCCAGCGAAAGTAGTGCATGTCGTCCAGGGTCTGGTTGTCGCGCCATGAGACCTTCGAGCGACGGCGCAACTCGATGTACCCATTCGCCAGCTTCCGAGGCATGAAGTTGATTCCCCACAGGTGGTAATGGGGGTCGAGGTGGGCCCAGCGGTTCACGACGGTCACCACGCAGCGTCCGCCAGGCCGGCAGATCCTGTTGGCCTCGCGCAAGAGCTGCTCCGGGCTCTGCACGTGCTCCAGAAGCTCCAGCATGAAAACGACGTCGAAGCTGTCATCGGCGAACGGCAGGGCCTCGCCGGCTGCGGCGCACGCGGGCACTCTGTCACCGTAACGCTGCCCGCGAAAGCGGGTCGTGCGGCAGTTGCGCGGGCGGACGTCCAGTCCCACGGTACGGACGCCACGAGCACGAAGCGCGACGGTCAGGCCGCCACGCCCGCAGCCCAGGTCGAGGACACGGAGCGGATGCGAAGTATCGTCGCCGCCGCTCGCGAGCTCGTCGAAACCCATACGCTCCAACCGTCTCCCCTTGTAGACCTCGTCCCACAGACGCTTGCGCACCATTCGGTCGAAATCGGCGCGCCACGCGTTTGCGTACAGCCCGGGGGTGATGCCGCGGACGATGCCCGCTTCCGCCGACGGCGAACGCGACGGGACGATGCCCAACAAGCGCGCCGCCGTCGCTGCCGTGCCGTCGTTCCTCCAGGCGGCCTCTCCGGCGCGGGCCACCGCGTCGTCTACATCCACGCCGACCGCAGCGCGAAATCGCTCGACCAGCGGCCGGTTTGTCCGCCGGAAATCGGCGGCCAGTTTGGAGCGGGCAGCGTTGTCGCCGAGCCTGCGTGACAGCACAGGGTCCGCCAGCAGGCGGCCTAGCGCTGCCACGAGGGCACCGCAGTCTTCCGGCTCGATGAGCAACCCGTTGTGCCCATCGGTCACCAACTCGGGAATCGAGCCGACACGGGAGCTGACCACGGGAGTGGCCACGGCCATGCTCTCGACCAACACGTTGGGGATGCCGTCTCGATTCCCGCCCTCGAGCACCCTTGCGGGAAGCGCCACCAACGCCGCCCGACGGTACATGCTCACCAGCTCTTCCTGCGGCAGAAACCGGAGAATCTCGACCCGCGATGCGACGCCGCGAACGGCCGCCTGGCGCCGCAGCTCTGCCTCCAAGCGTCCCTCGCCGACAATCACGCAATGGAACTCGGTGCCTCGCCGGGCCAATTCCCCGCAGGCGCGGATGAGCAGGTCGAACCCCTTCTTGGGTGTCAGCCGGCCGGCAGCGACGATCAAGCGTTCGTCACGACGCTCAGGACCGGGCTGAAAGATCGCCTTGTCGACCCCGTGTCGTATCTGGATGACCTTCTTGCGGTCCTGCGGCTCGGCGATTGCGCGCAGCCGTGAATAACCGTGACGATGGCAGGCGACGGCGAACTTCGCCTTACCGATCCGTCGGCGCAGGCGGCTGCGGGGCGTCGTGTACAGGTCCTTTGCGTGGGCGGCGAACGAAAACGGGATGCCGCCCAATCCCCGTATGCGGTACGCGACATCGAGCGGCTCCTTGGCGTAGTGGGCGTGCAGGTGGGCCACGCCCTCGCGACGCGCCGCATCCGCCACCCGGACGGTGGTGAGGAACAGACCCGTCTTCTTACGCACCCGCTTGATCGCCGCGCGATCCGGGCTGCGCCACACCTGCGTGAGTGCCGACCCTACATCCTTGCGCAGCAACGCCATGTAGCCGCGCGGCTGCCGCCACATCACGAGGGCATGGGCGCGCAAGGCCCGCAGCCAGCCGAGCGGAGACCACCCCGCGGGCCGATAGGTCGGAGCGACGATCTCATCGACGTGGCCGTGCCGCACTTGATCGCGTCGCCGCGAGAGAGCGAAGACGGCGATCGGCACACCGGAGCTCTCCATGGCACGAAGCTCGTTCGCCAGGAAGGTCTCCGAGACCATAGGAAAGGCGTTGACTACGTAGCCGATCTTCTTGTGGACAGGTGAGCGCATGCAGGCGTGATCGGACGATCAGAACATCACGAAGGCGCCCGCGAGGAACCGGTTACCGGAGTAATTACGGTCTTCGCGGGTGGAACTTCCGCGACGGAAGAAGTTCTCGAAACGGAGTCCCCAGCGGTCGGAGACCTCCCAGCGGAGGTTAACGACGAAATCGTGCACCGTGTCCCCGCGCATGAAGTTGCTGTCGTCGTCGTCGGTGACGTCATTGTAGTCGCGGCTGCGAATCCGGTATCGAACGAAGAGGTTGACGACGTCCGTCGGTTGGGCCTCGATCGCCCCGGCGACCCCGAGGGACGCGAAGTTGTACCGCGGATCCTCGGCACTCCTGGCCCCGTAGTAGACGGTCGTTCGGACGCCGAGGCGCTCGTTGATCGGGAATCGGAAGCTGCCGTTCAGGTCATGGGTGGTCGAGTTCCGGTTGCTGAGATCGGGGTCGAAGCGCCATAGCTCGATCTCGTAGTTGGCCCGCACCCACAGGCCCGGGCCGAGGACCCGGCGGTACTCGAACGCGGTGCCCACGGTGTCGAAGAACGAGCCGTCTCCCTCATCGTCGTACACGCGATTCGGAAGCAGGAAGAGCTCGCCGGTGAGGCGGTTGGCACCGCGCCTGTACTCGAGGCCGCCGAGCAACGAGAAGTGGTTGCCGTTGCTGATGTCGCCGGTGCGCACGGCTCCGGCGTCGAAGAGCACGGTGTAGCGACCCGACGGCTTGCGGAACTCGCCTTCGCCGTTGACGAACAGATTGAACAGGGTCGTTGACGGGGCCGGCACACCTTCGCCGCGGAAGAAGAAGTTGCTGTGGTATCCGGCGAGTGCCCCCGCCTCGACCGCCCACACTCTGCGCTCTTCCTGTGCGAGGGCACGCGTTGGGATGAAAAGCAGCAACGCCACCGTCGCGGCCGCCAGCGGTCGGAGAAACGAATTCACCATCTCTTGCCCACCGTCTTAGCCATGGAACCGGAACAAGATCGCGCCCGCTCGAAGAGGAGCGTGCTCAGGGCGGCCCATTCACCACCGCGAAGCGCGTACACGAAGCTCAGGCGCAGCAAAGCGCTGGCCCGGTAGAACGACAGGCGCAACGGTTCCGGTCGACCCTGGAGATCCGCGTACTCGTCAACGAATCCATCCCCGAGACCGGCGACCCCGGCGCCGATTCCCTGCAGGTCACGCAAATCCAAGTGGGCGAGGAAGTTCGCCACGTCGAGCTCGGGCTCGGCGCGGCATGCGGTTTCCAGGTCGAGGAGGCTCAAGGCCCCGTCGTCGATGAGAACCTGCTTGTCGTGGAAATCGCGGTGTGTCGCCACGAGGGCGGCCTCGGGAGACCGACCACCCATGGCCCGGAGCGTTTCGAGAGCGTGTTCGATGGCATCCGCTCTTTCCGGGAACGCCGCCGCCGCCGTCCAGCCCCACCAGGCCGTGGTGCCGAACTCCCGCATGCGATTGTGTGTGCGGCTCCACGGAATGCCCGAGCGGTGGAGCTCGGCCAGGAGACACCCCACGGCGCGAACGGGACCAGCCGCCGAACCTTGGACGATGTGCTCGTAGAGCGAAGATCCCGGCGCTTTCCTCCAAAGCACGAGCTCGTGGCCCGGGGCGACGCCGAGGGGTTTCGGCGCGTTCAGAATGCCGGCCTCCTCGTTCCCCAGGGCACGGCGGAAGGCACGGTGCAGTTTCCAGGTCGCATCCGACCCGCCGATGGGAAAGCTCTTGGCATACAGCGTCTTGCCCTCGTCCTCGCCCTCGAGCCGATAACGGATGACGCATCGCCGAGTCGGCTTGTAGGCAACGACCTTGGCTCGCACGGTGGACCACTCTTCGCATACCTGGCGAAACCACGGCGCAAGGTACCGCTCCGCCTTGCGTCCACTGACGAGTTCTTCGAGACCGATGAGCGAAGGATCGCAGGGGAAGGCGTGCGCCACCGCCGATAATCCCGGCAACTCGACCGCGGTTCCTCGCCGTAGCGCCTCTCGGTACATTCCGGGGATGCGGCCCGGCATGGCGTGCACGCCCCAGCGCCTCGTCTCGCCGTCCGCAGCGTCCTCAAACAACGACACCAGGCCGAGCTTCGGATAGGGCCACGAGCGCACCAGTCGTAGCTCGCCTTCCGGACCTCCCGCCACAGCGCCGGCGGTGTGCAGCTCCTGCGCCACCGCGTCCACGTCGAGGATCGCAGGGTCGAATGGCGGCACGGCGTGCCGACGCCCAGCGCTGGCTCGCAAGTGGTCATCACGCTTGCGCCACGCGGGCGCGAACTCCACCACCTTCCCATTGCGATTGCCGAGAAGATCGCCTGCGGGCTCGGCCGCGCCCCGCTGCAGAGCCCAGCTTCTGGCATACCAGCCATCCTGATCGAGCAACTCGTCGTGCGTGCCGCGTTCGACGATCCGACCGCGCTTGAACACCAGGATCTCGTCCGCCTCCTGGATTTGATCCAACTTGTGCGCCGCAACAAGCGCAGTGCGGCCACGCATCAGCCGCCGCAAGGCGGTCGTCACCTCCCACTCGTTGGCGGCATCGAGTCCCTGGGTCGGCTCGTCGAGCAGGAGAATGGGCGTATCGCGCAGGAACGCACGGGCGATCGAAAGGCGCTGACGCTGACCAGCCGACAGGCTTTCGCCGGCCTCGGCAACCGGCGTGTCGTAGCCCTGGGCAAGCTCGCAGACGAACTCGTGGGCATTGGCCAGCTTCGCAGCGCGCTCGACCTCGTCGTCGCTCGCGTCGGGGGCGCCGAAAGCGATATTCTCGCGGATCGTGGCGCCCAGAATGATGGGCTCCTGCAGCACCACGGAAATCTGATCACGCAACGAGGGAAGCCGTAGCCTGCGGATGTCGCGGCCGTCGAGCAGCACCTTGCCCTTCTTCGGGTCGTAAAGCCGAAGCAGCAAAGCGAGCGTCGTCGACTTGCCGGCCCCCGAAGGACCGGCCAGGCCGATAAACTGGCCGGGCTGGGCCGTGAGGCTGACACGATGGAGTGCGCGCTTGCCGCCGGGGTAGGCAAACGACACGCGCCGGAGCTCCAGCAGGCCGCGGGTGTCTCGCGCCTTCTTGGCTCCGGGCAGCTCGATGACCTTGGGCTCGGAGCGGAGCACTTCGACCACGCGGTCGGCGCAGACCACCGCCTTCGACATGCGGGAAGCGACACGGGACAGCTTGCGCAACGGCCGATAGCTGCTGTGCAGGTAAGAGGTGAATACCAGGAGGTCGCCGGGCGTAAGCACACCGGCTCGTACGCGGTGGACGCCGAGCCACAACACCAAGGCGGTGCCGAGCGCGAGGAGGACTTCGACGATCCGTGACATGGAGGCCTCGAGCCGGGTGGTCTTCAGCCCCGCCTTCAAGCTCATGCGGTTGCGCCGCTGAAATCGGTCTTCCTCGTCTTCCTCCCGCCCGAAGGCCTGGATCAGGTGAACGCTGCGGAGCATCTCGCCGACGACCGCCGCTACCCGGCCTTCCTTCTGCCGCTGGCGGCGAGCCGCTTCCCGGATGCGCACCGAGAATCGCACAGTGGTCAACGCGATGAGCGGCAGGATCGAGAGCGACAGAAGCGCCAGCGGCACGTCCATGGCGAACATCACGGCCACCATCGCAACGAGCATGAGCGCCTCGCTCGTCGCCAGCAGCGCCGAGTCCACCAGCATGTCGCGCATGAGGTTGATGTCACCGGTAAGGCGCATGAGCAGGTCGCCGCGCTCACGCCTCTGATGAAAGCCGAGCGACAATCGCAGCAGGCGGGCGTAGACGCGCTGCCGCAGCGAATAGACCGCGAGTTGACCGGCTCTTGCTGTCAGGTAGGTCTGGGCGTAGGAAAACAGGCTCCAAAGGAGCGTGATGAGCAGCAGGAGAGCCGATGCAGACAGGATCACCACGTCGATCGGCTGGTCGAGCAGCCAGCCGAAAAGCGGTTGTTGGCGGATCTTCTGGTCCGGGATCAAGACCCCATCGAACAACAACTTCACCGGCCATGGGCGCAACAAGCGCATCATCACAGCACCGAACCCACTTGCAAGTCCGAGGCCCATCAGCCAGCGGTTCTCCCGCAAGTTGCCGTAGAACAGACCGAAGAACCGCTTCAACCGCTCGCCGGTGATCTCGCGGAAACGCGGCGCCCAGGCGAGCTTCACGAGCAGCCTCCCGCCGCAGCGCCGGCCAACTGCGCGCGGCCGGCCCCCTGTTGGCGATGAGCCGTCGCCCGCAGCAACTCGCGCTCGATCTGCTCGGCAACCCGGTCCCACCCGTGACGGCGCTCGGCGCGGCGACGGGCTCTGCGGCCCATCTTGTCGCGCCGTTTCGGAGCCGCCTCCAACGAGCTCAGAGCCGTCGCCAGCGCATCGGGACAACCCGGAGCTACCAGCGAGCCGGATACGCCGTCCTCGACGAGCTCGGGTAGCTGTCCGATGTCGCTGGCCACGACGGGCAGCCCGGCGGCCATGTACTCGGCCACCTTGATGGGCGAAAAGTAGAAGCCATCCATACGCGGGTACGGCGCCACTCCGACGGAGGCGAGCCCCAACCAGGCCGGCACAGACGCATGATCGACAGCGCCGGGAGCCGTCACGTTGTGCTCGCCGAGGCGAGCGATGGCGTCTCCAACCAGGGGCGAGAGAGGACCATCACCGACAATGAGAAGATGGGCTCGGGGGGTCGATGTCAGTAGCTGCTCGTAGGCCTCGATCAAGATGTCTACCCCGTGCCACGGCTTCAGGCTGCCGACGAACGCCACCACGTACCTTCCCTGCAGCCGACGGCGCAGCCCTGGCGGGGGTGCATCCGTGGCCGGGCCACCGTCTTCGCCGATGTCTACGGACCTCGCCTTCACGAAGGCTCGCAGGTCGGCGCCGTTGGGCGTCACCTTGATGCGACGCGCGTCCGGCGCCCGCGCGCGAACGTAGGCTCCGATCTCGGCCGAGGGGGCGAATATTACGTCGGCGCCGGACAAGAGTGTTTCCTCGATGGCAGCCGCTGCGCCGCCGAGTTCGAGGCCCCGGTATTCGGCTTGCTCCCGGGTCAGGGGCGCGTTCACCTCGAGAATGAACGGCAGACCGTGCCGCCGGGCAAACTGCAGGCCGGCCGCCGACCAAAGGCTGTAGCGCTCGTAGATGGCTTCGAACGCGAGCCGCTCGTGCTCTCGCTCGAGGGTATCGAACATCATGGTATTGGCCAGTAAGCCGTTGACCTCGCTCGCCAATACGGCTTCGCGGCGGGCGCGCATCGCCTGTTTGATCCCCTTTGCGACCCGATCGGACGACACCCGCCGTACGTTCGACACGGCGTCAAGTCCTTGCTCTCCGCCGCGGACAGCGAGGACCTGCACGTCGTGACCACGCTGACCGAGGGCATTCGCTATCGCGCGAACGTGAATCGACGCGCCCTTGTGCCCGTCGACCGGGATGCCGCGATCTGCACAGACGTAGGCGATGCGCATGGCTACCAAGCCAGCCTTCTCGCCGGCGCTCCGGCGGGGGCCGGGGTTGCCCAGGCGTCCGAGTCCTGTCGCGCTCGTCGCGCCGTGCGGAACCAATCGGCGAGATCTCCGACGTTGATCGAAGCGTCAAAAAGCCTTTCGGCCCGGCGGCGTGCCGCCAACGACATCCTACGCCGCAACAACGGCTCACGGACAAGCGTCTCGGTGGCGGTCGCGATGCCGCCGGCGTCGCCTTCGCGCACCAGGAACCCGGTGCAGTGGTTCTCGATGATCTCCGGAACACCGTTGACAGGCGTCGAAACGGCCGGGACGCCGGCCGCCATCGCTTCAAGCAAGACCGTCGGCAGCGCGTCCCGGTCGCCGTCTGCGGCCACCCGGCAGGGAAGCACGAAAACATCCGTGCGCCCCAACTCCTCGATCACGGCCTCGTGGGTCACGGCGCCGCCGAAGCGCAAACGCCCGTCGAGTCCGAGCTCCGCGGCCTGTCGTCGCAAGTCGCCCTCCAACGGGCCGCCACCGAGGATCGTCCAGGTGGCCTCGACGCCTCTGGCGCACAAGAGCCCGGCGGCTTCGAGGAACAAATCGGCACCTTTCTTCTCGACCAACCTACCGATGAACAGCACCCGAGGTGCGTGGAGCGACCTCGATGGTGTCGGCCGGATGGCCTGCAGGTCGACGCCGTTGTAGAGGCGCCTCACCTTCTCGCCCAGCTCGAGCCCGGCAATGTCGACGATGTGTTTGCGATTGGAGTCAGAGACGGTGACCGCAAATGCCGCGCGCGCAAGCTGCCTGCGCCACAACTCCGCCGTCGGCGCGACCGCATAGATGTCCTTTGCGTGGGCTGTGAAGGAAAAGGGGATCCCGGAGATCAAGTGACCCAGCATTGCGACGAACGAAGGATGGTTGGCGAAGTGAGCGTGCAAGTGATGGATGCCGAAGCGCTCGGCGGCCTCCGCAACGGCGCTGGCCTCACCCAGGTAGCTGCGGCCGCTGCGGCTCGGACATTCGAACGCCTGGGCGACAGCGGCCCGGATACCGTCGCTGTGCCGGGGTCGCCGTTCGGCCTGTGCTTTGAGAACCTTCCACGTCTGCGAGAAGGAGCACCGGGGCCGGCAGTCGATGACCTGGGCGCGGATGCTCGCGAGCCAGCCGTGCCGAGCGGGCCGCGAGGTGTTGCGTAGCGTCAGGACGGTAATATCGAATCCGCGGCGCTCAAGCTCAAGGATCTCGCGGCAAATGAACGTCTCCGACACCTTGGGGAACTCTTTCACGACGTAGCCAACGCGCATTCTCGGGCTCAATGTACGGTCATCGGTTCGGGGGTGGCGGCTCGCTCGGCTCCGATGAACCGCGCGACGCGGTCGACGACGTTCGCACCGCCCGGCAGCAACTCCGGCGCCGGCCGCGGCGTCTCGATAAGCTCTTCCACGGCGGACCACAGCGAAGAAGGGTCCGACGCTTCGGGATGCAGGACGCGCCGGTGCCGCGACGGCGCCAGGCGACGCGCCCGCAGCCACTGTTCCCGGCGCGGCCTAATTCGCGGCACCAGTACAGAGCGACAACCGGCGGTCCTCAGCTCGCAAACGGTGTTGTACCCGGCCATGGACACCACCACGTCGGCGGCCGCCAGATCACCCGCCAGCCCGGGTACGAAACGCTGGAATGTCGCATCGAATCCGTTGTGCGCCGTCATCTCGGCGAACGCCCGCGAATCGAAATCGGGTCCTAGCACGATCCGGCTCGAGACCGCTGGCGTGAATCGCCGAAGGGCTTCGATGTAGTCGCGAACGATGAGATTCGCGTCACCTCCGCCGCCTCCGGTCACCAGGATCCGCGGCCTGCCCCCAGCGCTGCGGGCCGGCCTCGTCAACTGCTGCGCGTCACCGATCGCGCCGCAAACAACCACTTTCGACTCCGTTTCTGTGAGCCCGGCATCTCGCACGATGCGTCGCGTATCCGCTTCATCGCCGAAGACCCAGATCTCATCGTAGATATCGAGCGCCTCACGGGCATCGGGCCGCTGCCACTCGTCCCGGACCGTCTCGCTCCCATCAAGAACGTCGCGCAACGCCAGGACGCAGCGGACCTTGTCGCGGGCGCAGCGGCGAAGGGCCGGGAGGGCCTCGTTGCACAACCCGGTCGGTACGTTGTCGACAACGAAGAGGTCCGGGCGCAGGCTCGTAACCACGTTGAGGATCCGGCGACGACGCTCGGCGACAACCGCCTCCAACGCAACGCCGCGCGCACGGGATCGATAGCCACCGTCCCGGCACTTGGTCACACACGGCAACCGCGCGATGCGGAAGGCGTCCGGCACGCTGACCAGAGAAGCCCCCGGCGAGCCCGTGATCAACACGCCATTGATCCGCGGCAAAGCGTCCGACAAGATGCGAGCGATCTTCAGACAGCGGCTGAGATGCCCGAGGCCGAAGGTATCGTGCGAGTAGAACGCGATGCGTGCCATCGCTTGGGAACGCCGATGCACAATCATGCTCCGTGGCACTGCAAGGCGCGCGCCAACGGAGCCTGCGGCGGAAATCTTCTCGCGCCTGATTGCCAAAGGTTGTGAGAGGGTCGCAACTCTGCGCTGTCGTGCCTGCAGAACGACGAACCCGACGAAAGGAAGTGTCTCAGAAGTGTCTCAGGACCGTCTCAGGTGAGACGCGCGCGAAACACCGTCACTCGACCCCGAACTGACTCATGCGTCGGTACAGCGTGGCGCGACTGATGCCGAGGATCTCCGCGGCCCGTCGGCGGTTGCCGCCGGCCTCCTCCAGGGCCGCACGGATCATGGCCGGACCCTCGTCCGTGGGTCGGGTCGTGCCGCCCTCGGTGATCTCACCGGGAATATCCTCGGGTCCGATGACTTCGGACTTGGCCCGCAGCACCGAAAACTCGATGGCGTGCTTCAACTCGCGTACGTTTCCGGGCCAGTGATACGCGACAAGAACTGCCATCGTCTCGTCAGCAACACGGGTCACCAACCGTCCCGTACGCGCGCGGCATTCCGCCAAGAAGGTCCGCGCCAATAGCGGGACGTCCTCGCGCCGTTCTCGCAGCGGCGGAACGTCGATCCTCGCCACCTGCAACCGGTAGAGCAAGTCGTTGCGGAACTCGCCCGAATCAACAGCGTCCACCAACGGCCGATGCGTTGCAGCAACGACCCGGACGTCGACATCCCGCTCTTGGGTCGACCCGACGGGTACGACCGTTCGCTGCTCGAGAACCCGCAACAACATCGTCTGCACACGCGACGGCAGATCGCCGATCTCGTCGAGAAAGAGCGTTCCGCCGTGGGCTTGCTCGAAAACGCCCTTGTGATCGGTGACGGCACCGGTGAACGCGCCGCGCCGATGCCCGAACAACTGGCTCAGCGAAAGCTCTTCGTTCATCCCACCGCAGTTGACGCTCACAAACGGACCGTCACTCCGGCCGCTGTTGCGATGGATGGAGCGAGCAATGAGCTCCTTTCCGACTCCCGTCTCCCCTCCGATCAACACCGTCACGTCGACCGGCGCGACGTCTCTGATGAGCTGGAACACCGTTTCCATTCCAGCACTCCGGGCGACGATGTCGTCAAAGGTGGCGCTCTGGTCCAACAGGAGGCGGAGGTCATGAACCTCCGAGGCGTCGTACACCAGCAAGATGGCGCCGGCCGGGTCGCGCGGATCGGGCTGCACGCTAACCTCGATTGCCGAGGCCCTCCCCGGTGGATCATCGAAGACGACCGCGATGCGGTCGTCGTTCGACTCCGGATTCCCTGACAAGGCGGGCCCCAGCTCGCCTGCAGCCCTCTGCAGCGGCGGAACGTCGTGCCACGGCTGCCCGACCACCGAGGCGGAAGCGATACCGAGCAAGCTTTCGGCGGAGTTGCTGACGTACGTCACGAGGGCGCGCCCGTCCACGATGATCGCTCCGTGGCGATGGGTATCCAGCACGGCCTGAAGCGCGTCGTTGGACCGTTGAAGCTGTTGCTCGACGCTGTGAGTGTGCAGCGCGATCTCGATGGCCGACCGCAATTCGCGGCCCTGGAAAGGCTTGATGACGTAGCCCAACGGGTGTCCTGTCTTGGCTCGCTCGATGGTTTCGTCGTCGCCGAAGGCCGTAAGAAACACGACCGGGATCTGACAACGTGAGCGCAGCTGGCGCGCGGCCTCGATGCCGTCGATCTCGCCGTCGAGATGGATGTCCATAAGCACGAGATCGGGCGATAGCTGCTCGGCGAGCCCAGTGGCAGCTTCCCCCGACGCTGCTCGGCCGACCACCTCATAGCCAAGCGACGCCAACTCGCGCTCGAGGTCGAGGGCAACGACCGCCTCGTCCTCGACCACAAGGATCCGGCGTCGCTGCTCACGGCCTTGTTCGGTTTGCTTGTTCGTTGACACCGTCACGCCGCCCCCTGGCTGGCTCGACCCGAGGCGATATCGGTTGCATCTCGCAGCTGTCGTGGAGCCGTCAACCGCACCGTCGTGCCCGCGGTGGTGTCGAACTCCACGGTACCCTTGAGCTGTGACACGAACTCGCGAACCAGTCTCAGGCCAAGGGTCTCCGCGGTACGCGGATCGATGCCGGCGGCAAAACCGGCGCCGTCGTCGGACAACGACAGTCGATGAGAGTTCTCGTCGGTCGCGAACCGTATGCTGATCGACCCGGCGCTGCCGTCGGGGAAGGCGTGCTCGAGCGCATTGCTGAGAAGCTCGTTGATGGTCATCCCGTAGGCGATCGCCGCGTCGACCGGCAGGCTAGTGTCGTCCACCTCGATCTCGACACGATGCCGCGACGGCTCGTCGGCGTAGGTCCGGCGGACAATATCGACAAGGCGCTCGATGTAGGGTCCGAAGCGAATGTGCGCGAGATCGGCGCTGCGATATAGATGCTCATGAATCAGCGCCATCGATCGAATGCGGCTCTGGCTATTGCGGAATGCGCGGCGCACGTCGGCACTGGACGTTTCGGCGGACTGTAGGCTCAACAGGCTGGAGATCACCTGGAGGTTGTTCTTGACCCGGTGATGAATCTCCTTCAGCAGTACGTCCTTTTCCTCGATCGAGGCTTTCAGGCGCCGCTCGGCGGCCTTCTGCTCTGTGATGTCCTGGGCCAGGTAGAGGGTCGCTCCGGGGGGCAAGCCGTGCAGCCCCGCCGACGAAACGCTCACCAACACCTTCTCTCCATTGCTCTTCGTCAATCGCCGGGTGCCGTCTATGCTCGGGTCACCGTTGGCCAGCACCGTGTCCTCCGGTTCCGCGTCCGCAAACAAGATCGAGACGGGCCCGCCGATAATCTGCTCCCGCGCGTACCCCAAGGCCTCGAGAGCAGCTTGGTTGACGGTCTCCACACGGCCCTCGGCGTCGGCGACAAACAGCATCTCGTTCATTGATTGGATGACGTTGTCCAGGTACGAGCGCGAGATCGTCGTGGCCTCGAGTGCCGACGCCATTTGGTTGAAGGCGTCGGCGAGCGTGCCGATCTCCGTCCGCGTTCTCAGCACCACGCGCGTATCGAGCTGCCCGGCGCCAAGGCGGCGGAAGGCCGATTGCAACTCGTCGAGGGGCCGGGAGATGGTCCGCGCGATGATCAGACTCAGCGAGACAGCCGTCACGAACGCGACGACCGTCAACAGGAAGTTGCGCCGTCCGGCGGTCGCGAACACGCTGCGCAGCAGGTTGAGCTCCTCTTCGAGTCCTTCCTGCGCGTAGCCGGAGTAGCCGGTAACCGCAGGCAACAGCGTCCCCCGATAATAGACCTCGAGCTGATTCGTGAGGAAGTCGTTGACGTCCGTGGTGGGGTGGTAACGCGCCAAATGGATGAACCTAGTCACGAGCGATCGGTACTGCTCCATGTCGGTTTCGAGATTGTCGAACATCGTGCCGGTCACCTCCCCTGACTCGTCTCCGGCGGACGAGGCGTCCGACTCCGCCGGTTGGGCTGGGAACAATCCGAGTTCCCGGACGTTCTCGATCTCTACCCCAAGGCTGCGAATTCCCGCGTCGAGCTCTCCGACGAGCGCCTCGGTAGCCGGATCCGGCTCCCACTCGTGATCTGCCTCTCCGACCGGCCAATCCGTAGGCGACGCCAACGTTCGATAGCGTGCCGCCACCATCGCGTGGGCCGTTTCCTGACTGAAATGCAGGGCCTGGGTCATGCGCGCGGCCGCGTCGGTCGCGGCCAACGCTCGGCTTTGCAATCTCTCCACCTCCAACAGCACGGTCTGGTTGGTGTGTACCACCGCGGATCCCAACACGCCGACCAACGAGGCGACGATCAGGAATGCCAGCATCAAGATGGCTCGTAGGCGCATGATCGATCAGACTAGCAAAATACGTGCCGCGCGTACCCGCTGAACGGGCGGTGCCAGGTCGAGTATCTCCATCACGGCGCCCCAGAACAGGCGGACGCCGTTGTCAGCGATCAGCGCCCAAGCCACCAGCGCGGCGCCGTGGTCGGCTGACGCCCACCCTTCGCCCGTCAGCAACGCCACCGCGACTCCGGTGAACGCGTTCGTCCGGATCCAAGCATTGCTTTTGCAGCCAGGCCCAATCCGTTAGGCTGGGCCGGTCGATGTCCACCCATTCTTCCCCAAAGGCACGGATGTGCGATGGCTCGGGTCCGGGTTGACGCCCATGTTCACTCGAAATTCTCCGACTCGCTGAAGCTTCCGGTGCTGGCTCGGGCCGGCTCTCGCGAATGCTATGCGGAGCCCGAGGACCTGTATCGGCTCGCCGTCGAGCGGGGTATGGACATGGTCACGATCAGCGACCACGACACGATCGACGGCGCGCTCGAGATCGCGCACCACGGGGATCACGTCTTCCTGTCGGAGGAGGTCTCCGCCGTTTTCCCCGAGAACGGCTGCATCATGCACGTGCTGGCCTGGGACATCACCGAGGCGCAGCATGCCGAGATCCAGCGGTTACGCTTCAACATCTACGAGCTGGTGGCTTACCTGCGACAGGAGCTGATCTGCCACGGGCTGGCCCACCCGCTCTATCCCGTCAACGGACGGCTGCAGCGCGAGCAGGCGGAGAAGTGCCTGTTGATGTTCCCTGTGCTCGAGCTGATGAACTCGTCCCGCGATCCGTACCATCGGACGGCCCTCGAGGCGATCACCGGCGCGCTGACCCGAGAGGATCTCGAGCGCTGGGCGAATCAATACGACCTCGAGCCGCCGACGAGCGAGCCGGCCTGGGCCTTCACGGGGGGCAGTGACGATCACTCCGGAATCGCGATCTCACGTGGCTTCACCGAGTTCGACGGACCGCCGACCGGCGCCGGTTTCCGTGCCGCCGTGCGCGAGAGACGATCGATACCCGCGGGCCAGAACATGAGCGCCGTGAGCTTCTCTCACAACGTCTACACGGTGGCGACCCAGTTCTTCGTCGATCGCCGCCGTCGAACCGAGCAGCCGGGGATTTACGATTCGCTGTTCCGCGTCATCTCGACCGGTGGCGCCGCGGCGACCGAGTTGGGCCCTCTCGACGAGCTCATGGCCAGCCCTGTCGGCAAGCTGCTGCTCTCGCTGCAGCGGGAATTGGCCGAAGGAACCGCTTTCCCCAGCGCTGAGCAGCTTCTGGCCGGCGGGGCCGATGAGGAGGTGCACCGCCGGGTCAGCGAGATCGGCAAGCGCGTCGTCCGCCGCGTGCTGACGGAATACGCCGAAAGCCTGTCGAGCAGCGGTGCGCGGTTGGAGATCGACCAGTTGCCGCGCTTGCTGGCGGACGCGCTGCAGACCTTTCTGCTGCTCCTCCCCTACTACGGCGGATTCCGGCACGTCTACCGGGACCGTCGCGACGCGATGACGCTGCACCAAGCGATCGGCTTCGGGTTCGCCCCGGCCGAGGCTCCGGCCGTCGCGATCTTCGTCGACACGCTGGAGGACGTAAACGGCGTCTCCATCGGCCTCCGGCGCATGGTCCGGGAGCTTCGCGGGCAAGGTCGCCGGGTACACCTGATCGGCCTGGCGATCGAAACGGACACCGGGACGCCCGCCGGCGTCGACGACCTCGAAGACCTGGGCGCCGACACGCTCGTTACCTTCGAGCCTTTGCAGTCGTTCGGTATTCCGGGTTACGGGCCGGAAGGCCTCGACGCCGGGCACGGCCACCGCATCGGCATTCCGCCGGTACTGGAGATGTTGCAGTGGTGCGTCGAGAACCGTGTCGAGCTCGTCCAGGTGTCGACGCCCGGCCCCGTGGGCCTTGCCGGAATGGCGATCGCCCGCCTCCTGGGCGCCCCGCTCGTCGGTCACTATCACACCAACGTCCCAGAGTACGCCGGCCAGCTGCTCGGCGATCCGGCCATCGCCGCGCTGTGCAAGACGCTGGTCGGGTGGTTCTACGGCGCACTCGACACGGTGATCGTTCCCAGCAACGCAACCCGCGACACCGTGCTCGAGATGGGTGTGCGCCCCGAACGTGTCGCGGTTCTTCCCCGCGGCGTCGACGCGGCTCGCTTCTCACCGGATCGCCGCGATCCGGAAGTATGGGCCCGGTACGGGCTCACCAACGGCCTGAAGCTGGTGTACGTCGGCCGCGTATCGCAGGAGAAGCGCCTCGACGTGTTGCTGGAGGCGCTGGATCTGCTGCGGCAGGACGGCCTGCACGCGGACCTGGCGATCGTCGGCGACGGCCCGTACCGGGCGACGTTGATGCAGCATACGAACGGTGAGCAGACCGTCGCCTACCCCGGCTACCTTCACGGCGACGAGCTACCGGCCCTGGTTGCCAGCGCCGACCTGTTCGTGTTTCCGAGTACCACCGACTCCTTCGGTGGAGCCGTGCTCGAGGCGCAGGCTGCAGCCGTCCCGGCGATCGTCACCGAACGCGGTGGCCCCGCCGAGATCGTCACGCACGGCCGCACCGGCCTGGTGGTGCCGGCAGACGACGCCGAGGCGTTCTCGGAGGCCATCCGGCGGCTCGCCGACCCGGCGGCGCGGCGTGAGATGAGCGCCGCGGCCCGCACGAAGGCCGAGGGGCTCACCCACGAGCATGCCGCCGAGCGCCTCTGGGAACTCTACGCAAGCGTCCTCGAGCAGGATCGGGAGCTTCGGCTGGCCCGTCTCGGCAACGGCATCTGGCTCTAGCAGGCCGAAAAGGCCCGCATGCCACTTGACTCTGCCCGGCAGAAGTCCAACTATCGGGCGGCGTTAGGCCACCGCGCCGGGCGAGGTAGATGAGTCGAACGAGCCGATTGTCGCGGGCCACACGACTCGCGCGGGGGACGGGCAGCGGCGGAACGAGGCGGATCTGGCTGGGTATGGGCTCCGGAGCTGACGAGATCATCGTCGGAATCGACGTCGGCTCGACGACGGTCAAGACCGTTGCCGTGGATACGGTTGATCGTCGCATCCTCTGGTCACGCTACGAGCGACACGAGGCGCGCCAGGCAGAGAAGGTCGAAGAGCAACTGCTGGCGCTGAACCGGACCCTGCTGGACGTTGCGCCGGACGACGTGCGGGTCTTCGTCACCGGCTCGGGAGCCGGCCCCCTGGCGGAGCCGCTGGGGGCGAAGTTCGTCCAGGAGGTCAACGCGGTCACCTTCGCGGTGGAAGCGCTGCATCCCGATGTCGGCAGCGTGATCGAGCTCGGCGGACAGGACGCCAAGATCATCATCTACACCGAGCGCGAAGGCAGCGATGATCGCCGGGCCATCGCATCGATGAACGACAAGTGCGCTTCGGGTACGGGCGCAACCATCGACAAGTGCTTCGCCAAGGTCGGAGCGGACCCGGAAGAGGTGCTGACCCTGGCCTGGAACGACGCCAAGCTTCATCCGGTCGCGGCAAAGTGCGGGGTGTTCGCGGAAACCGACATCGTCAACCTGGTGAAATCGGGCATTCCGTCGCCGGAGATCCTCTGCTCCCTCGCCGATGCCATCGTGATGCAGAATCTGTCGGTCCTCACCCGGGGCAACACCCTGCGACACAAGGTGCTCTTGCTCGGCGGACCGAACACCTACCTGGGCTTTCTGCGCGATTGCTGGAGGCTGCGGATCCGCGAGCTCTGGGACTCCCGCGACTACCCCTACCCGCGGAACGTACCCGTCGAAGAGCTGATCTTCGCGCCGGACGACGCGGAGCTCTACGCCGCCTACGGCGCCGCCATCTACGGATTGCACGAGCCGGCCTCGGTCGGGCGCTACCGCGGCGTCGAGCATTTACAGGAGTTCATCCGGCGCGGAAGGAGCGCACGCCTGGGCAGCGAGGCCGGTCCGCCGCTGGTAACCACGCGGCGGGACCAAGAGTCCTTCGTCGAGCGCTATCGCATCCCGACGTTCGAGGCGGCGACCCTCAGCAGCGGCGAGGTCGTGCGCGGATACATCGGACTGGACGGCGGCTCGACGTCGTCGAAGGCGGTCCTGATCGACCCGGAGGGGGAAGTTCTCTGCAAGCAGTACCTGCTTTCGAAGGGCAACCCGATTCAGGATGCCAAGGACATTTTCACCGGAATCCGAGAGTTCGCGCAGGACCGGGGCGCGACGCTCGATGTGCTGGGCTTCGGCGTCACCGGGTACGCGGCCGACGTCCTGGAGGAGTCGGTTTCGGCCGACGTGAACGTCGTCGAGACCGTGGCGCACATGATGGCGGCGGTCAAATACTTCGACGAGGTGGACGTCATCTGCGACGTCGGCGGCCAGGACATCAAGGTCCTGTTCATGGTGAACGGCCAGATCCGGAGTTTCCGGCTCTCGAACCAGTGCTCGGCCGGCAACGGCATGCTCCTGCAGGCGATGGCGAGCCAGTTCGGCGTCCCCGTTACGGAGTACGCAGACACGGCGTTCGCGGCCGACTGCTCGCCGAACTTTAGCTACGGCTGCGCCGTCTTTCTCGACGCCGACCGGGTGACCTTTCAGCGTGAGGGGTACTCCAAAGAGGAAATCCTGGCCGGGCTGGCGCTGGTGCTGCCCAAGAACATCTGGCAATACGTCGTCCAGGTTCCACGCATGGCCGAGCTCGGAACCCGCTACGTTCTGCAGGGCGGCGCCCAGTACAACCAGGCGGCGGTCAAGGCTCAGCGGGACTACATCCGGGAACGCGTCCCCGACGCCGAGATCTTTGTGCACCCCCATCCGGGCGAAGCCGGCGCCCTGGGCGCGGCGCTCGAGGCGATGCGGGTGGTCGAGCGTCGCGGCGACTCCACCTTCATCGGAGTCGACGACACGATCGGCCTCGAGTACACCACCCGCAACGACGATGGCACCACCTGCCATTTCTGCCCCAACCACTGCAGCCGTACGTTCATCGACACCAAGGCTGCGAGCGGCCGCACGAGCCGTTACATCGCCGGGTTTTCCTGCGAGCAAGGAACGGTCGAGTCCGAGGAGGCGCTGGTCGCATTGACCAGGGAGCGCAAGCGGCTGAAGAAACAGTTCCCGAACTTGGTCGACTACGAAGCCAAACTGGCCTTCCGCAGCTTCTTCGAGCCCGAGCCGTTGCCCGAACAGGGCACGCTGATCGACGACGTGCAGGTCGGCAAGTCGCTCCTGGGTCGGGTTCGGCGGAAGCCGATCGTGCGCCCGATGGAGAGATCGTCCGAAAAGCAGGCCTCGCGGCGCCGGGGTCTCCGCATCGGCATTCCCCGGGTGCTCAACATGTACTCGACGGCCCCCCTGTGGCGGACGTACTTCGAGAGCCTCGGGGTCGAAGGCCGCAACGTCGTCTTCTCCGAGTACACCAACGACGAGATGTGGGCCGAGGGAAGCAAGTACGGGTCGATCGACCCCTGTTTTCCCGCCAAGGTAACGCAGGCGCATGTACACAACCTGCTGTTCCGAAAGCACGCCAAGGAGAAGCTGGACTACGTCTTCTTTCCGTGTATCACGCACCTGCCCACATTCGTCGAGGGCGTGATCGAATCGGCATCCTGTCCGATCGTCGCCGGCGCGCCGAAGGTAACCGAGGCGGCGTTCACCAAGGAAATCGACTATTTCGAGCGCGCCGGTGTGGAGTACGTCAGCCCCGCGGTAACCCTGGTCGAGCGTCACTACTTCAAGCATCAGATGTTCGAGGCCTGGGGCGAGCGACTCGGCATCACGCGACACGAGAGCGACTTCGCCTGCGAGCAAGGCTTCGCGGCTTTGCAGCGATTCGACGACGAGATGCAGCGGCGGGGCCTGGACATCCTCGAGCAGATCGAGCAAGACAACGACGTCGCGATCCTGCTTCTGGGGAGGCCGTACCACAACGATCCGGGACTGAACCACGCCGTGCTGGAGGAATTCCAGGCGCTCGGCTTCCCGATCTTGTCGATCCGCTCGATTCCGAAGGACCCGGCATGGCTCCGGCGCTTCTTCGAGGAAGACCTGCAACGCGGGCTCATTGGCTCCCCCCTCGAAACCGCCGATGTCTGGCCCGAGAACTACTCGACCAACAGCGTGCAGAAGGTGTGGGCGGCGAAGTTCGCGGCCCGGCACCCGCATGTCGTCGTGCTAGACCTGTCGAGCTTCAAGTGCGGTCATGACGCGCCTACCTACGGAATGATCGACAGCATCATCTCGTCGAGCACGACGCCCTACTCGGCGTTGCACGACATCGACGCAAACAAGCCCCGTGGCTCGATGCAGATCCGGGTCAAGACCTACGCGTACACGCTCGGGCTGCACAAGGAGGGCCTGGCCGACGTGGCCGCGCGCCGCAGTGATCTGGAGAAGCGCGTCGAGGCCAAGAGGCGGGAACTGCTACAGCAACGCCGGGTGGCGGCGGACCAACGGCGAAGGCGCGATCGGGTGGCACGACGCGAGCGCAGGGTCATGGACGCCGCCTATGCCGAGTACCTGGCGGAAGACCCGGTTCTGCGGCTGGTAGATGCGCGGCCTTCCGTCGGATCTCACTGCGGCAGCAATGAGGCCGCGGGCGGATGCAACGCCGAAGCGCCGGCGCCCGAACCGCGACGTCGGAGTGCAATCCAGGGAGGGCGGCGGCTGTACCGGATTTCGTAGGACGGAAATGAGACGTGTTGGAAGGAGACCCGGAATGGAACTGGTGGCATGAGCGCGAGAACGCCCACTTCCGAGAAGAGACCGACGGCTGAGCACCTTCGCGTCCTGCAGGGCTCGGCGGGTTCCGCGGCCCCGCACGACGGTGTGCCGAGCTTCGCGGATATCGACCGGGAACTCGAAGCGTTCGAGGCGCAGGAAAGGGAGCGGCTGGGGCTGGCCGAAGCGGTCGTGGAGCATTGGTTCGATGCCAACCCGCAGAGCTTCTCCCGCGGCCAGCGGCGGCGAACGACCATCTTGTTCGGCGGCCTGACCCATGCTCACGACTATTTGATCAGCGGCGCGCTGGCGGGGCTGGGATACGACATCAGCCCGTTGGACGTTCCCGACAACGAGGCGCTGCAGTTCGGCAAGGAATTCGGCAACCGCGGTCAATGCAACCCCACCTACTTCACCGTCGGTAATCTGATCAAGCACCTGACGACACTGCGCGATGAGGCGGGCCTGTCGACAGAGCGGATCATCGACGAGAACATCTTCGTCACCGCCGGGGCGTGCGGCCCGTGCCGTTTCGGCACCTACGCCACCGAGTACCGCAAAGCGCTGCGCGACGCCGGCTTCGACGGTTTCCGCGTGCTGCTGTTCCAACAGCAGGGCGGCCTGAAACAGGCCTGCGGTGAAGGCCTCGGCCTGCAGATGAATCGAACCTTCTTCAAGGCCATCCTCAATGCCGTCCTCGTCGGGGACATCCTCAACGCCATGGGCTACCGCATCCGCCCCTACGAGGTCGTCGCCGGCGCGACCGACAAAGCCATGGAGGAGTGCAAGCAATTGCTCCGCGAGACCCTCTCGGGGAAGCGGAGCCTTCTACGAGCGCTGTGGCGTTGTCGCAAGATTCTCCGCAGCGTCGAGGTCAACCGCCTGCAGGCCAAGCCGAAGGTGACGATCATCGGCGAGTTCTGGGCCATGACCACCGAGGGCGACGGCAACTACCGCCTGCAACGGTTTCTCGAGTCCGAGGGCGCCGAGGTCGAGGTACAGCTCGTCACCGGGTGGTTGCTCTACCTGATCTGGCAGGTCCGCTGGGATACGCGGCGCCGACAAGGCTTGCGCGGCCTCGACGAGGGCCGCAGCGGGCTCGCCGGCAAGAACCCCCGCTCCTTGCTGATCAGGCTGTGGTGGGCGCGGAAAGCCCTGCTCTTCATGTTCGGCCTCTACGGCAGGATGATGGGCCTGACGAACTACCACCTGCCGGACATGGAGGAGATCGCAACGATCTCCGACCCCTACTACGACAACCACCTTCGCGGTGGCGAAGGGCACATGGAGGTCGGCAAGCTCATCCAGAGCGTGGTGAAACGGAAGGCCCACATGGTGATCAGCGTCAAGCCTTTCGGTTGCATGCCGTCTTCCGGGGTCTCCGACGGCGTCCAGTCGTTGATCACGGCAAAGTACCCGGAGGCCATCTTCCTGGCGATCGAAACGACCGGCGACGGTGCAGTCAATGCCCACAGCAGGATCCAGATGGACCTTTTCAAGGCGCGGCGGATCGCCGAGCGAGAGTACGCCGAGCAACTCGACGCCGTGGGGTGGACGCAAGAGCAAGCCGAGGGCAAGCTCGCCACCCGCGGTCGCTCGGGGCCGCTCGACTACCCGACCCGTTGCGGCCTCGCCGGAACCGCGGCCCGCTTGCTGGCCGAGCTGGCGCCCTGAATCGTGGCCTCGTAGACAGCGAGCTGCCGCTCGAATCCTCGTTCGAGAGAATAGCGATCGGCCACACGCCGGTGCAGGTCCCGACGCTCCGCAGAGCTTGACGGGCGGAGCAAGGCTGCCTCGATCCCGTCGGCGATTGCCTCGGGCGTCGTGTCGGCGACGAGCGCTCCGCCGGCGCAGGCGGAAACCAGCTCCGCAGCCGCGCTCTCACGCACCGCGAGCACCGGTGTTCCGCACCCCATCGCCTCGACCGTCGCCAACGAGAAGGTGTCATAGGGACTCAATGACAGCATCAGGTCGGCGTCGCCGAGCAGCGCCGCCAGCTCGCGGCGATCGGGCCGATACTCGAGCAACCGAACGTCCCGGCGAGCCGCGTAGCGGCGTTCGAACGACGTGGCCAGCGGGCCGTGCAGCACGATGGCCAGGGTGCGATCATCGCGGCGATCCACTCGGTCCCACGCCGCCATGATCTGGCGCACCGATTTCTCCGGGTGAAGGCGGGCGACGTGGAGAACCAACGCCGTTTCCTCGCCGATGCCGAGGGCGCGCCTCGTCGCACCGCGTCTGTCCGGAGGACGGAAGACACTCGGGTCGAACCCCAAGGGCGTTCGGGCGGTGGCCGCAACACCCGCCTGTCGAAGCCTCCGCTCTGCGTGGCCGCTGGCGCACGCGACGACTGCGCAGTCGCGGTACGCCTGGCGCACGAGCCAGCGACCGATCCGCACCGCCGAGGGGCGCAGCCGCTCGCTGATCGTCGCCGCAGCGTGACCGAAGTAGGCATCCGGGAAATCAGCGTGATAGAACGCGGTCAAGGTGATGTCGGTACCGGCGGCGGCCCGCCTCACGAGGCTCGGCAACAGGTAAGGGCTTCCCGCCTCGACGATGTCCGGGCGGAAGTCCTCGAAGACCGCTCGCAACACACGCCAGGAGACGATGCAGCGGTAGACTCGCCGCGGAATCGGCAACGCGGGGACTTCGTACACGGTCGCGTTCCCGTGTCGGGTCCGTCGGTTTCGGTCGGAGGGTACGACAAGGGCGTAGCGGTACCCCTCGCGGCCGGCGAACAGCTCGAGCCGAGCATCGTGATAGCTCCGGACGCCCGCACCGTTCGGCGAGTAGAAGTTGTTGACGTCGCAGACCCTCACCACGCTCAGTCGATCCCGAAGTACGTGTAGGCGTACGGCCGTCCGTCTCTCTCGCCCGTGCCCCTCAGCAAGACCACTTCGCCGCCGACAAACGTACGAAACAGGAATCGGGTGAAACCGCCGACGGAGTCGAGTGCCGAGAAGCGCTGGTCGGGGGTGCCGCTCGTCAGGACGCTCGGTCCGCTCGCCGCGTCGATCCGCACCCTCGTGGGCAACTCGAGGTCGCGAAAGCGCTCTCTTTCGAGGATATCGACGGCGCCGACCGGCGCGACGCTGGCTCCGTCGGGGCCTCCGGTCAACCAGAATCCCCGCCTGCCGCCACCGGCACGACCGGCGACGCCATAGAAGACGCCGACGCTCCAGGGATCTCCGTGGTCGATGAGCTGGTAGACGTCCTCCAGCAGGCGATGGGGGCGCCGGGTGAAGTACACGTGGTCGACGTACGCGGTGCCGTCGACCTCGAGCTCCAGATCGTCGATGCGCACCGTCCCTCGAGCCTGGGCGCGAGCGATGAGCGGAAGCAACACGACGCGGCCTTCGGACGACCGGACCAGGCTGCCGTCGTTGTGGACGAGCCCATTCTCGATCGCCGCCAGGCGGATCTGCAGCTCCGTGCGCACTCCGTCCTTCGTGGTGGCGAAGAAGATCTCCTGCTCCTCGGTCGGGGAACCGCGTATGCCGATGGCGGGATGGATACGGAGCTCACTGCCCGGCTCGGCCTGCCAGTGGAAAAGATCCTTCGAGAAGCGCCTCACGACAGTATGCGGCTCGTCCGTCAGCCCCAATACGGAAAGCTCGCAGCCCACGACGTGCCCGACCGGAAACGGCAGATGACTGCGAAAGAGCGACAGGTGGATCCGCAGGCCGTCACCGAGAAAGAGATGGTAGTTCCAGAACTCGGATTGGTCGCCGTCGTTCTCCAGCGCCGGCGCCATGTCGTCGTCGACGATCGGCCGCGGTTCAGTGACCCGGGCGGACTGCGCCCGACTCCCGTCGGCTTGCGCGTTCAAACGGTGCGCCCGCGGCCCATTGGGACCGCCCGCTCGCACGCTGGCAGCCTCCGGAACGAACGCACAAAGCATCAGGACGACGGAGAGCAGCCCGGTGCTGCGCCCCCATCGCGGTGCAGGCATCACCACGTCGACGTCCTCGTAGTTCGGATCGGCCACCGGTGGCACCCCGCCACGTCGTGGAAATCGACACTGTACACTCAGGCCGCCGCCGGCCCAATAAGTTGTACCGGGACACGTATGACTCGACTCGGCAAACGCATCAAACGCGATGTGGAGCGCTTTCTTTCGGGCGGTCTGGATCGAACTCTGGACGTCGCACGCGACGATGCCGCGACCCTGGGCACCGAGTACGGTGCCCACACGGTAGCGCTGGAGCCGCTCGACGCCGACAGCATCGTGTACTCCGCGGGGCTCGGTACGGACGTATCGTTCGATTGCGAACTCATCGACCGTAAGGGCCTGCAAGTTCACGGTTTCGACCCGACCCCCGAATCCCTGGAGTGGCTCGATCGCCAGCGACTGCCGGAGACCTTCGTCGTGCATGACCTCGCCCTGGCTGACTACGACGGCGAGGCAGAGCTCTATGCCCCACGCAACCGAGCGCATGTCTCCCGCTCACTGTCTCCCCGCGCCGGCTGCGACGCCGTCGGTGTTCGGGTGCGCCGGTTGGCGACGCTGATGGCTACCCTAGGACACCAGCACCTGGACGTCCTGAAGATCGACATCGAAGGAGCCGAGTACGCTGTTCTCGACGATTTGCTGCGCAACGAGCTCCCCGTGAAACAGATCTTGGTCGAGTATCACCACCACTTTGATGACATCTCCATGGACGCCACGCGGGCCAGCATCGGGGCGGTCCGCGCCGCAGGGTACGGGGCGTTCGCCGTCTCCTCGTCCGGGCGAGAGTGGTCCTTCATCCACCCCGGTATCTGAGGGCAAGCACCAGATGTTTCGTTTCAAGGGGTCCGGAGCTTCGAATGACCCGCTGCCGGCCTACATGGATCCGGTGGAGTTCGGACAGGTCCTCGCGATCGTGGAATCAGTGGCGCCCCGTGTCTTGCTGGAATGGGGTGCAGGAGGTAGCACCAAGGCGCTGCTCGAAAACGCATCTTCCATCGACAGCTACATTGCTGTCGAGCACGACGACAGCTGGGTCGAAGAGGTACGGCGACACGTTACGGATCCGCGACTCGCGCTGCATCACGTCCCACCCGACATCGAGACGCCGCCGGACGGGGCCGGTCGTGAAGAGATCATCGCCTGGTGTCAGCGCTGCGAGGACGACCCGGCTGCCATGCGGTCGTACGTCACATTCCCCCGAGGGAGCGGGATCCGGCCGGAGCTCGTCCTGGTTGACGGCAGAGCCCGGATCCATTGCATCCGCGAAGGCTTCGACATCCTCAGCCCGGGCGGCGTGTTGATTCTGCACGACGCTCAGAGGCGCGCCTATCACCCGGCGCTGCTTGCCTGTGGCCGGGCAGTGTTCCTGGAGCCGTTCGTCCGTGGACAGGTGGCTCTGGTAAGGAAGCCGGACGCTTGACCAGGAAGTACTCGACGGCCGACCAGGCCGGAATACTCGTCGCGGGGAGAATCGCGGCGTCGCTCGCCGAAGCGCTCATCCTGCTGGCGATCGTGCGCCTCCTGGGCAAGTCGGATGTCGGCCGGCTCAGCGCGCTGCTGTTGATCTATCAGACCATCGCCTTGGTCATGACCGCGGGTTTTCCCGCGGCGCTGATGTACGCGCTCCCTGCCCGCTCCGTGCAGCAGCGAAAGGCGCTTGCGATCCGCTTCTTGCGCATCATGCTGCTTCTGGGCGCCGCCGCGGGCTTGATTCTCCTGAGCGTGGGCTGGCTCGACGGGATGAATCCCGACTTGCTCGCCGGCCTGAGGACTCGCGTCGCTCAGCCCGCCGATGCGGCCTGCATGAGTGGCGAATGCCCCGACGGAGTCTCACTCCGCTACTTGATGCTGTTGGCCATATTCCCGCTTGCTGATATCCCGGCGCGGATCTTACCCAACTTGCTGATCATCGAAGGGCGTGCACGTGCCGCCGCCGGCGTCGGCATCATCAAGAGCCTGGGCATGTCGGTCGCGACCGTGCTCCCCCTGGCCCTGGGTACGGACCTCTGGGGCGTGGTGGCCGCGGTCGACGCCTTCGGCTTGATGTACGGCCTCATGCTGCTGGGCTTCGTCAGGTCGTGCTACGGCGATGTCGAAGCCGGAGCCGCTGAGATGGGCGTGCGGGAGATCTTCCGCTTCGCCATTCCTCTCGGGCTCACCGACCTGATGGCGATCGTGAACAATCGGGTCGATCGCTACTTGATTCTCCTGTCGATGAGCGCGGCCGTCTTCGCCGAGTACCAGGTCGGGGCATGGCAGATCCCGTTCGTCGTGACGATTCCCTTTGCCGTCGGCGCAGCCTACGCACCCCGCTACCGGGCGCTCTTCGAGCAGCGTCGGTTCCGCGAAGGCATCGAGACGTGGCGGACATCCATCCGCAAGGTGTCGCTGATCGCCGTGCCGATCACGGTCGTCTTCATCGTGGCGGCGGAAGAAACGGTGACGCTACTCTTCGGATCGGACTATGCGCGCTCGGCGATCATCTTCCGACTGTACGCGCTGTTCACGCTGGGGCGGGTAGCTTCCTTCGGCTCCGTCATCGTCGCTGCGGGGCGGCCCGATTACGTCCTGTGGGCGGCGATGTTCTCGCTGCTGTCGAACCTACTTCTCAGCCTCCCGTTGCTGCTGTGGATCGGGTTCTCCGGACCGGCGCTGGGCACGGCGCTGGCGTTCGTACCGACGGTGGCGATTTATTGCTACTTCATTGCCAAGGCGTGCAACGTTCGCCTGACACAGACGTTCCCCTTGCGCTCCTACCTGGCCACAGTCGTGGTTGCGACCATCGCAGCGGTACCTGCCTGGTACGCCAAGGTCGCGCTTCACCTCCCGGCGGCCACGATGCTGTGTCTGATCGGGTTCGTGATCTTGGCGGGATTCCTCGGGCTCGGCTGGGTGCTGCGCTTGGTGCAGGCCGAAGACCTTCGGTACCTGGGACGCTGGCTGCGCTTGATGCCGGGCTCGGCCAAGAAGCGATCGACACCAGCGCCGCCCTAGCGCATCTCCCGCAGGAGACGCTCCGCGGTCTGTGCCCACGTCCGCACGGCTTCGATTCGCTCCCGGGCAGCCTTCCCCATCCGGCGGGCACGCCCCTCGTCCAGGAGAAGCCCTACGGCGGCGTCGGCGACGGCGTCCGGAGAATGCGGGTCTACGAGCAACCCCGTGACGTCGTCATCGACCGCGTCGGGGACGCCCCCCTCGCTACCCGCGATGACCGGCTTGCCGCAGGCGCCGGCTTCGAGGAAGACAATGCCGAATCCTTCCACGTCGGGAGGCGTGCTGCGCGATGCGGTAATGAAGACATCGCACAGGTTGTACGTTGCGCACAGCTCGGCCGAGTCGACCGCTCCCCAGAATTGCACGGCCTCCCCTACGCCTTGGTCGCTGGCGAGACGCTCCAGACGCTCTCGATCTCGGCCCTGCCCGACGATCACGTAGACCGCGTCCGGCACCCGGCTGAGGATCGACGGAAGCGCCCGAATCACGGTATCGATTCCCTTGCGTCTCTCGAGACGCCCTACGGTCATCAGCACGCGCGCCTGGCCGAGGCCCCGCGCAGCGCGCGTTTCCGCCACGTCGATCGGGCGGAAGCAACCCGGGTCAGTCCCCGGGTGCACCGTGCATAGGTGCCGCCGAGACAACCCCATGTCAGCGACGAGACGGGCCGAGTACTCGCTGATCGGGAAGATCCGTTCGGCACGGCGAAGCGTCCACCGGCGGAGCCCGTCGTAGGCAGGCCGGAAGGGACCGGGAACCGGACGGAGCAGCAGTTCGCGACCGTATGCGGCGACGTAGCGCCGACTCGGCCCACCCAGGCTCGCGGCAACCACCGATGCAGACAATGTCTGCCATTGGGCGTGAAGAACGCGGTCGATACCCAGCTCGCGCCGGGCTCTCAAGATCGGGCCGATCGCCGCGAACGGCATCGCGTCGCTCGCCGTGCGCGTCCGATACACCGGATACGGTAGACGATCGTCGTGATCGCGCCCTCCCGATGCGCGGGGCGCCACCACGGCGAAGGCGTCGCACGACTTGGCAAAGCACCGCGCCAGCTCCGAAGACCAGGTTTGGATTCCCCCCAGCGCGGGGGGGAAATCCTGCGTCACGAGTAGAAGTCGCACGCCGTGTTCTCCGGCTACCCGCAGGAGGGACCGAGGTCGAGCGCCGGCAAGAGACGCCCGGCTAGATCGCGCATCACCCGGTGCCAGGCTCGTCGATGGGCCTCCGGGGTCGCGTGCTCGAGGATCCAGCGACGCGGGTTCCGGCTCCGCGTGTCGAGCGACTCGAGAAACCCGGCGACGGTGTCGACCAGGCGGTCGGCGCTATCGAAGACGTCCTCCACCCCGACGGTCGCTATGTCGAGGTCGTGACCGTCTCGCATCAGCCCGACCCGCGTGAACAGGCACGGCATGTCCATGGCCATGGCTTCGTTGCACACGATCGAGTTTCCCTCGTAGCGGCTCAGGTGGAAGAAAGCGGCGCCCTCACGAAGGCGGTCCGGCACGCCTTCCGGGGAGCGGGCGATGGCCTCGAACTTCCACGTGGGGAAAGCAGACCGAAGGATCCCGTACAGCTCTTTGCCCTTGTGCTCGGTTCGGGCATCATGCAGCACGAGGCGCGGATCGGGGGCAGGCCTCTTTCCGTCGAAGCGGGCCACATCCACGTGATGGTAAACAGTGTGCGCGGCAGGATTCCCGTGCAGCTCCCCGAATCGCCGGCCGATCCACCGTGCGCAGGCCACCCAGAGGGTGTTCGCCCGGCTCGCCGCGGCGGCCTGAGCCCGGGCCAGTCTCCGGTCCGTCCATGTTCTCGTCAGCCGCGCCTTGTCGTGCGCGACACCGTGCTGAAAACCGACCACGGGGATCTCGCCCGGCACGTCCCGCACCATATGGTTGTCGCAGATTATCGGAATGCCCTCCTCGAAGGCGGCGCGCGAGCGCGAAGATCCCGGTGTGAGAAACTCGACCCGCTCGAAGACGGTCTCGAGATTGCGGGCAAAGGTCTCGACCCCGCCGGTCCGGTGCCGCGGGTCGAACCTGCCGTAGTGGGCCACTCTGATCGGGATCTTGTTCACGTCGCTCCGGGGTTGCCGCGTCGCCGCCTCGGCATGCTACACCGATAGTCTGAGCTGGCACTTCTCATGCGCATCCTCGTCGTAGCAACACAGATCACGGTTCCCGGCGTCCACGGTGGATCCACCCACGTCGCCGAGCTCATCGAGAGCTTGCGACGTCACGGCCCCACATTGCTGATCGCCGGCAGGAACTCGACGGGCACGGAAGTCGTCGGCGTCGGACGGCACCGGAGACACGCGCCCCGCGGGCTGCGGCACGTACTCGCAGCCTCGCACCTTCCGTCCAGCCTGGCGGCGGCACGCCGATTCCGCCCGCACGCGATCTACGAACGCGGATCGAGCTTCGGCTTGGGAATGTTCATCGGTAAGGCGCTCGACGTCCCTCTGGTAACCATGGTGCTCGACGAGCACTACAGCCCGCTTTCCTTGAAACATGCCCGGCGCATCGTCGCCACCAACCTCGAGCTGATTCCCCGGTCCCGTCGGCACAAGGGAGTCAAGGTCCATTGGGGAGCGAACCCGAAGCACTTCCGCCACGACATCGATCCCCTCCCCGCACGACGCCGCCTGGGGTTTGCCGACGACGATCTCGTCGTTGCGTATACCGGATCGTTTCAGGACTGGCACGGTCTCGAGCATCTCGTCGAAGCCGCTGTCGACCTTGCGGACCCGTCGATCCGGTACCTCCTGATCGGAGACGGCCCCGGCCGAACCGGCGTCGAGCAGATGGCCGCGGAGGCCGGCGTCGGCGGGCAGTTCATCTTCGCCGGCCGTGTTCCCTATACCGAGGTCCCCGTGTTGTTGGCTGCGGCGGACTGCTGTGTGGCGCCCTTCGATCCCGACAAGCATCCGTTGTCGCGAAAAAGCGGCTTCGTCCTCGATCCCCTCAAGGTGTTCGAGTACCTGGCGATGGCGAAGCCGACGATCACCGTCGATGCGGAGAATCTCAGGGGCTTGTTCGTCGACCGGGAGCACCTGCTGATGGTGCCGCCCGCGGACCCCGGGCGACTCGCGCGCGCCCTGCGCGACGTTTTCGACGACCTCACCGGGGCACGGCGCGTGGCATACGCCGGACGGCAGATCGTCGTCGAGCGATACACCTGGGACGCCCACGCGGCGCAACTCGTCGACATCCTCGAGGCGGCCGTGAACGAGCACCGTGGGCGAACGGGCTAAGGTTGCTCGCCCGGCGAGCCCGTCTCAGACTCGTATTCCGCGGTCCTGCGCTCGAGACGCTGGATCACGTCCTGCACGGAGTCCGACCGGAGCAACCGGCGGAACTGCCGCTGCCAGTTCCTCACCGTGTCGACACCGTCGACGTGGTAGTTGACGATCAACCATTCACCGTCGATGAGCCTCAGCTCGTAGTCGATCTCGGCGCCGTCGTCCTCGTAATAGGCCACGGTCTGGACCAGCGCCGAGTCGCCGTCGACGGTCTCACCGACGTACTCGAAGCGGTCGGCCCGATAGCGTCCCAACCGGCTCACCGATGAGACGGCGAGCAGCTCGATGAACGCATCCTTGAAAGCCTGGCACTCGCCCTCCTCGAACCGATCGCAAAAGACGTCGATGGCCTCGCCTGCGAGAGACTCGTAGCTCGTCACCTCGGCGATGATCTCGTGGACCTGGTCGAGGTCTTCCCGGCCGATCTGCTCGTTGGCCTCGTAGATCTCCAGGACCTGTTGATTCGACGTGCGAATGACGTCCATCGGAGACTGCGAACCAGTGGCGCTCGGTGGAACCGCCGCCAGCAGCGCCAGCAGGCAGGCCGCGATCGTCGTCCGGCTTTCAGTGAACCGCGACCGTTCCATTCTCCACCCACGTCAAGTAGAGCCCCACGTCGCCTTGAACCGCTGCGAGTCGGGCCAAAGATGCGTTGAACTCGAATTCCTGCTCGATCGCCGCCCGTTGCAGCCGGTAATACGCGTCATAGGCTCGAAACACGCGGTCGATCTCGCCGAGCCCCAGGTCCCAGTTGTCGAGACTGAGGCGCAGCCAGGTCTCCGCGGCGTCGAGCGATTCCTTCGCCGACGCCAGCAACCTCGCCCCCCGTCGGGCGTTCGAAAGCGCTTCGACGACCTCGTAGGTGACCTGCCGTGTCAACGCGTCGAGGCGCTCGGCAGTGGCGTTGCGCTCGGCACTCTGCATGCCGATCTCGAACTGCCGGCGGACGAAATTCAGGTTCCAGTTGAAGCCGACGAAAAGGCCGATCGAGCGATAGTTGAAGTTGTCGACCGCAAACGGGTTGGTCTGATCGGTCCGATGACCCGCATAGCCGTACTGGAGCCCGCCCGCCAGAAAGACGTTCGGGTAGCGGTTCGCCTTCGCCAGATCGACCTTGGCATCGAGAGCACCGAGGGCTCCCCTCACCTTCGTCACCCGAGGGCTCTCCCGCAGGGCACGCTGAACGAGCACGTCGACGTCTTCTTCCGCCAGCGAGAACTCCGGCGTCGAAACGTCCTCGACTTGCAGCAATCGGTCGGCGTCGAAATCAAGCAAAAGCGCCAGGCGACTGAGCGCCAGGGTGCGCTGTTCCAGGCTTTCCGCGTAGGCCTTGTCGACATCGAAACCGTAGGTGCGCGCCTCCAACAAATGCGTGTCGTCGACGGTCGAGAACGGGTTGTCCAGCTCGCTGCGCACCTTCGCGATCAGCTCGTCGAAACGCCCGCGCAGGTCCTCCGCCAGGGATGCCCCTTCGTCGGCCGAGACCACCGCCCAGTAGGCCTGGATGACCTTCTCGGCCAGATCCTGACGAACCTCCTCGAGGCCGGACTCGGCCACGTCGAGACCGCCGGCGGCCGCGGCCGTCGCCGAGGAAGCCTTCCCGAAGGTGAAGATCGGTTGGGTCAGGGCGGCTTCGAGCTTCACGAACGGGCCGAGATCGTCCAGCTCGTCCGCCCGGTCGGGAGACCAGAAGATGTCACCCTGCGCACCAGGAACCACTCCCGTTTGCATGTTGAGGGAGAGGTCGGGGAAATACGCCCGGGCGCGCACGTCGTGCAAGAGGAACTGCGCCTTCTTGACATCTTGGCGACCCGCTTCGACCAAGGGACTGCGCTCGCGCGCCAACTCCACGGCCCGCTGCAGCGTCAACGCCAGAGCGTCGGAACGCCGGGTGCTCCGCTCCTGCGCCGCCGGAGTGACTCCCAGCAGCCCGAAGCTGAACGCCAGCGCGGACCCCATTGCGACCAGACGTAATCGGTTCGTCTTCATCACGAAATCGTGGTCTATCAGGGGATCGCCCAATCGGACGAGGAGTCCTAGTAGCCTATCAGGCCTTGATAGATGTTCGCAGCGGAATTCAGCCGCTGTACACTGCGTGGACCTCGGCACTACGCTCGCCCCCGAAACGCAACAGATTGGCCATGCACGGGTCGTTTGACACATTGCGCCCGCTGATTCGGCGTGTCGTTCGCCATCCCGGCGGCACGGTGCTCCTGTTCGCGGCACTGTCGATCGCCGGCGGCATGCTCGCCGCCAATCTCCGCATCGACACCGATTTCTCGAAGCTGCTCCCCGCCGATCACCCCGCCGTGGTTGCGCTCGAGAGGCTACGCGAGACGGTCGGGGGCGAGACCACCGCCGCCGTGATCATCGAGAGCCCGTCGTCCGACGCGAACCGCGCTCTGGCCGAGGCACTGATGCCCGACATCGCCGACCTGCGCGGCGACGGCTACACGGAGCCCTACTTCACCCGCATCGACTATCGCAGGGATCCCACGTTCCTGGAGAACAACGCGCTGTACTTCGCCAACGAAGACGAGCTGGATCGCCTGGAGGACTACCTGCTGGAGAAGATCGAGGCCGCCCGGCTGGAGGCGAACCCGTTCTACGTCAACCTGTTGGACGAGGAAGAACAGGACCCGTCCAACGGCACCGAGGACACGCTGCGCGACCTTCGCGATCGGATGATTCCCGAGGAATACCCGATCTCGGAGGACGGGACGACGCTTGTGCTGCGCCTGTATGTCAGCGGCGCCCAATCGGACATCGGCTTCATCGAGGACGCATACGCCGACCTGCAGGGCCTGGTGGACTCGTCCGCTCCCGAGGCCTATCACCCGCAGATGCAGGTCGAGCTCGGCGGCAGGCTCATCCGGCAGCAGATGGAGGTCCGCGCCATCACCGACGACGTCGAATCGTCCTTCGGAGCGGGGGCAAGCGCGGTCCTGTTGCTGGTCGTTTCGTACTTCCTCTACAAATCGTATTCGGCACGCTCGGGTGGAAAGCTCTCGGCCCAGCTGTTCCTCGCGGAGCTACCGCGCACGCTGGTGACCGCCCTCGTGATCGGCGTACCCCTGGCGATGAGCCTGACCTGGACCTTCGGCTTCGCCTATCTGGCCTTCGGCTCGTTAACGATCATGACCTCTACGCTCGGGCTGGTGTTGTTCGGCCTCGGCATCGACTACGGCGTCCATTTCTACGCCCGCTATATCGAGGAGCGCGGCGCCGGACGACCCATCGAGCGGAGCATCGAGGTCACCTTCACGGGCACCGGGCCCGCAGTGGCGGCCAGTGCGTTGACCACGGCGCTGGCCCTGTACGTGCTGACGGTCTCGGACTTCCGCGGCTTCAGTGAGTTCGGGGCGATCGCCGGAACCGGAGTTCTCTGCGCGCTCGTGGCGATGCTGGTTGTCCTGCCGGCACTCGTGGTGCTGCTGGAGCGGCACGGCCTGCTCAACCTGGAGGCTCCACCAGGAGGCGCCGCGGACCGCGCCGCCGCGCGCGCCCGCATTCCGCTGGCCGGCGCGCTGGTAGGCGTGATTATTGTCGCCGTAGCGGCGTCGGCGCTCTCCCTCCCGTCGCTCGCGTTCGAGTACAACTTCAGCAACCTCGAGCCCGCCTATCCGGAGTACGATCGGCTGCGCGACAAGGTCTACCGGGTCTATCCGCCCACGGGGAGGAATCCCGCCTACGTCTTGGTGGCGGATCGCGCCGAGGTGCCCCGGGTCATCGATGTACTGCGACGCCGCGCGGCGGGAGATTCGACGCCGACGATCGGCGAGGTCGAGAGCCTCCAAGACCGATTCCCCATCGATCGGTCGGCGCAGCGGACCAAGCTGTCGCGCCTGGCGGTGATCCGTGACCTCCTCGACAGCCGTTATCTGCGCGACAACCGGTCCGAAGATCTCGAAGACCTCGTCAGGGCGGCGCAGACCGATCAGCCGATGTCGCTCGATGCGATTCCCGAGTACCTGAAGCGGAGGTTCACCTCGAAGGACGGTCAAATCGGCAACTACGCGATGATCTACCCCTCGGTCGGGCTTTCCGACGGCCGCATGGCGATGCAATTCGCCGACGACGTCGCCGACATCGAGACCGAGAGCGGCAACGTCTACCAGGGGACGTCGACCTCGATCGTGGCGGCCGAGATCCTGCGAATGACGATAAGAGAGAGTCCCTACACCGTCGCCTTGACGTTCTCGGCGATCGCGTTGGTGATGCTGGCGATGTTCGGCACCGTCCGATGGGCGGGGCTCGCGCTGCTGCCGCTGGTCATCGGCCTGCTGTTGACGTTCGGGGTCATGGAACTCGCCGGCTTGAAGCTCAATTTCTACAATCTGGTCGTGCTGCCGGCGGTGCTCGGAATCGGCAACGACTTCGGGGTCCATATCGTTCAGCGCTATCGACAGCTCGGGCCCGGCTCGGTCATCCGCGTCGTTCTGTCGACCGGCGAGCATCTCGCGATCGGTGCATCAACGACGCTCATCGGCTTCGCCGGCCTGCTGCTTTCGTTCCACCCGGGGCTGCAGTCGATCGGACAGCTTGCCGCGATCGGCATCGGCGCAACGATGTTCGCTGGGCTGGTGTTCCTGCCCGCGCTGCTGCAGTGGACCGAAGATCGTGGCGGGACGTGGTCAGCGGACGTCAAGTGACGTCTGAGGGCCGCCCGCAGGCCGGCGTCCCCGCGGCCACCCACGATCTGTCGGTCGTCCTTCCCTACTTCAACGAAGCCGACTTCCTCCCACGGACGCTATCCTCGCTGCTGCAGCAGTCGCGTCCACCGGATCGACTGATTCTCGTCGACAACGGGTCGACGGATGGCTCGGCGCGTGTCTGCCGGGAGCTGCTCGCAGGTGTCGCGGACATCCGGATCACGCACCTGCACGAGCCGAAGCCGGGCAAGATCCACGCGCTGCACATGGGCTGTTCCGCGCTCGAGACGGAATACGTTGCCACCTGCGACGCCGACACCTACTACCCGCCACACTACATCGAACTTTGCATAGAGATGTTTCGGCGCGTGCCACGCGGCGTCGTGGCTCTCATGGCGCTGCCGGCCCGCGGCGGCCTCGATGGCGCCCGATCGCGCCGACACCGAAGGCTACTCGTCCTGGCTTCCAAAGTCTTCCGACGATGCACGTTCACGGGCGGGTACGGGCAGGTGTTTCGCACCGCATCCCTGCGCGCTTGCGGCGGTTTTTCGGTCGACTACTGGTCTCATGTCCTGCTCGATCACGAGGTCATGCAGCGGCTCTTCCGCCACGGCCGGGCGCAGTACCACGTCGACCTGTGGTGCGTCCCCTCCAACAGAAGGAACGATCGCCCCGGGAGTCGCTGGACGGTCGGCGAAAGAGCCCTCTACTTTCTTACGCCCTGGGCACTCAAGGACTGGTACTTCTACCGCTTTCTCGGGCCCCGACTCGAGCGCCGGGGGCTGAGCCAGCTCACACTCCGTCGGCAACCATGGAGGACGTCCACCTCCGGCGAGTAGCGGGGGCGCCACCGGCGCATCAGGTGGAGACGCGCACCTCGTACCCGAGTCGGGAAACGGTCTCGATGTCCATGAGGCGGTTCATCGTTTCCAGCTCGCCGGATCGGTAGCGGTCCAGAAAGCCCTCCTGCAGGTAGTAGTCCCGCCGGCCCTTCGAGAACCGGCTGCTTTGGGGGACCTTGCGCACCAGGTTCGAACGGAGCCGCGACAAGAGCCGTCTCGGAAGCGACATCGTTGCCTGCAGCCGGGCGAGCTCCCGCCGCGGATTCTGCAACAAGTCGGGATACCGGACGAAAACGATCCTCTGCGACTGCTCCGAAAACTCGAGCCACTTCCGGTAGAACAAGCCGTATTCGTCGAGGTAGTTGTGCGAGGGCTCGGGCCAGTCACATGCCTTCGCCCAATCCGAGTAGCTCAGCAACCAACTGTACGGGTCCTTGGAAACCACCACGTAGAAGTCGGGGGTGGCGTCCAGAAGCTGCTCGAAATGCTCGAAGTCGCGGACCATCACATCGTTCCGGTATCGAGGCTCCGGAACGACGTGCTTCTCGGCGTACAAGCGAAAATGCTTCTGCATGGGCGATCGCCTGTCGCCGTCGCAATTGAGCAGTCGCACCCGGAAGTGCCTGCGCAACAGCGTCTCGAGGTAGTTGGTTCCGCTCCGCTGCAAGCCGTAAAGGAGAAGCCGCACCGAACGGGGCTGTCGCCCCCCGGCACCGCGGCGATCGGCTTCCCGCACCGGATCAGTCGCCCCCGGTGGGCCCGCCTTCGCGCCTCGGAAAGACCCTCTCCCCCTTGTAATCCCGTAGCCCGCAGAACGCTGCCAGCTCGAACCCGCTCGCCTCCAGCAAAGCCGCGGCACGCGCGGCTCGACCGCCGCCGTTTCAGGCGGTGAGGACGGGCCTGTCTCGCGGGATCTCGTCGAGGCGATCGGCGAGCTCCTCGATGGGAATGTTCAACGAGCCGGCGACGGCTCCATGCTCCGCGATCTCGTCGGGGCGGCGGACGTCCAGAAGCAGGACGTCGTCCGCACCGATGAGCGCGGCGAGTTCTTCGCCGCGGGCCCGGGCGCACGTGGGCTTCGGCTTGTCGTCGATCATGACCTCGTCTCCGTCCGGCGGAGGCTCTCGACCCTCATGGCGCCGCCTCCGCTTGCCGCAAGCTTTCGATCTCCTCGATGGTTTGCGGTTTGTGCGGTCCCAGGCGACGCGCCCCGTCGGCGGTGATGAGGAAGTCCTCCTCGTTGCGAACGCCGCCGAAATCGCGCCACCTGTCGAGCTCGTCGAAGTCGATGAACTCGGCGCAGGTGCCTTCCGATCGCCACAGGTCCATGAGCTGCGGGATGAAGTAGATGCCGGGCTCGACGGTGACGACGAAGCCCGGTTTCAGCTCGCGCGCCAGTCGCAGCGACTTGAGCCCGAACTGAGTGCTCTTCGGCTCACCGTCGTAGCCGACCCAGACCTCGCCCAGGTTCTCCATGTCGTGCACGTCCAGGCCCATCATGTGGCCCACGCCGCACGGGAAGACCATGGCGTGGGCGCCGGCCTCGAGCGCATCCTCGGTGTTCCCCTTCATGACGCCCAGGTCCTTCAGCCCGTCGAAGATGACGCGGGCGGATGTGAAGTGCGCCTCGCGAAACGGCACGCCGGGCGCAAGGGTCTCGACCGCCGCAACCTGCGCCGCGAGCTGGAGGTCGTAGATGATCCGTTGCCTGTCCGAAAAGCGCTCGCTCACCGGGAATGTCGAGGACAGATCGCCGGCGTAGCCGAGCGGCGTCTCGGCGCCGGCATCGAGCAAGAAGAGGTCGCCGTCCGAGAGCGTGTTGGTGTGGATGTGGTTGTGCAGGATCTCGCCGTGGATGGTGGCGATGATCGGGAAGCTCGTGCGCCCTCCGGATGCCTCGGCGATCCGGGCGACCTCGGCGGCGACCTGCGCTTCGGTCATGCCCGGGCGCGCCATGCGGATGGCCGCCTCGTGCATGGCCACGGAGACCTCCACCGCTCGGTCGATCTCGGCGATTTCCTCGTCGGACTTGATCACCCGCTGGTCGACGACGGCACGGACGAGATCGAGGGAAACGCCGTCCGCCACTGCCGCGGATTCGATGCCCATCAGCTCCGCCAACCAGAGCGTAGCCTCGGCGCGGTAGGGCGGCAGATAGTGCACGTCGCGACCCGCCTGTCGTGCGTCGCCGACGACGGCGGCAAGGTCCGCGAGCGGCCGAGTATCGGCAACACCGACGCGCTCGGCGCGCTCGGCGATCGTCGGAAGATCGCCCATCCAGACGATGTGGTCGATGGTCAGCTCGTCGCCGAACACCGTTGCGGTTTCCGCATCAACATCGATGAGCGCGGCGAGCTCCGGCTGATCGAGGCCAAAGTAGTACAGGAAGCTGCTGTCCTGCCGAAACGGATAGCAATTGTCGGCATAGTTCATCGGGCTCTCGGCGTTGCCCGGGAACAGGAGCAGCCCGCCTTCAAAGCGGGACATCAGTGACGTTCGGCGACTCGCGTAGGTCTCTCGGGAAAACATGACGGCAAGGATAGGAGACTGCGCCCCACCGGGCGAGCCGCCCGCCGGAATTCGTCCTTGGGAGCACGGGCGACGACGTGAGCCCGAACCGGCGGCTGTCCGGTATCTCCGAGTAGAGGGACGCAACGGGCGGCCCGCAGACAACGGATCAGAAGCCATGTCCGCGCCACGAACTGACACCTTCACGCTGACCGCCACCGGCGAGCTCCGCGCCCTGACCGGCCAAGACGTCAGCGGCTTCGCCATCTTCTCGTCCGGCGAGTCCGGCGTCGCCCACGACATCGCCCACCAGATGCTCGATCGGGACGAGTTCGAGCTGGGCTATCAGACGCTCGGCGCATGGCTCGATACTCATGAAGGCAACGGCAGCGAGTGGGTCCACCTGAACTGGCACATGGGTGTTTTCGAGCTCGCACTCGGATACTGGGACGGCGCGTTCGAGCGTTTCCGGGCGGAGATCCTTCCCGCCGCAATCGAAACCGAAGAGGCACTGACCGACGCGCCCGCGATGCTGTGGCGGCTGCGAATGGCGGCGCCCCGACACGTCGACCTGCCCTGGCAGCCGGTGCGGATGCGGGCCCTCGACCGACTGCAGCGGCCAAGCGATCCCTACGTCGAGCTTCACAGCGTGCTGGCGCTGGCAGGGGCCGGGGACCTCGACAACCTCGACCGGTGGCTAACCGGTCGGGCCTCGAGCGAACCCTCACGGCGACGGAGACTGGTCGCGCGCATGGCCGTGGGGCTGCGTGCCTACGCGGCGGGCGATTTCCAGCACGCCGGCTGGGTGCTTGGCGATACGGTGCCCCACCTGGCCGAAGTCGGTGGAAGCCGGGCGCAGAACGAGATGTTCGCCGACATCGAACGGGCGGCATGGCGGCAAGCCGGAGCTCCCGAGGCGTGGAGCCGGGGCGAAGTCTCTGCCGCTTGACGAGGACAGTCGCCAGGCGCTGATGCTCCGACTCGCGGCGCTGCCGCGACCGAACGCCAGCGGCTTGCGGTAGTCTTCACCACCTCAGGCAATCCGCTTCGCCTTCCGTTCCCGACGCCGGAGGGCTCCATCGACCAGGTATCGTGCGATGCGTCTTCGAGCCACGCCCCTCTCCTTTCTCGTCCTCGCCCTTCTGTCCGGATTGCTGACCGCTTCAGCCGGAACTGCCGCACCGCAAGACGGCTTCGCCTTCTATCCCGACGACGCCGACTACGACCCGGCGATCCCCACCCTCGAAGAGGTCGTCGGCCACGCCAACGCCGAGCGCATCACGACCCATGGCGAGATGGTCTACTACCTGCGGGCGCTCGCGGAGTCCTCCGATCGGGTGGAGTTGGTCGAGTTCGGCGAGACCTGGGAAGGGCGGGCGCTCTACTACCTGGTCGTCACATCGCCCGCGAACCACGCCCGCATGGACGAGATCCGCGCCGGGATCCGTCGGCTCGGCGATCCGCGCAGCATCGGCGACACCGAGGCGGAGGCCCTGATCGCCGATCTGCCGGTCATCGTCTGGCTGTCGCACAGCGTGCACGGCAACGAGATCTCGTCGACCGACGCGGCATTGCTCACGGCTTATCAACTCGCCGCCGGTCGCGACGCGCTGGCCAACAATATCCTCGACAACGTCGTCACCATCATCGACCCGCTGCAGAATCCCGACGGCCGCGATCGCTTCATCAACGCCTTCCGGCAGGCGAAGGCCCGTTGGCCCGACCCCAACACCGACGCCGCGGAGCTGAACGAGCCCTGGCCGGGCGGCCGCACCAACCACTACCTGTTCGACATGAACCGCGACTGGTTCGCGCAAACGCAGATCGAGTCGCGCGCCCGCGTCGAGGCGTTCCTCGACTGGCGCCCTCAGGTATTCGCCGACCTGCACGAGATGGGCTCGAACGGCTCCTACTACTTCCCGCCGCAGGCGATCCCGCGCAACCCCAACCAGCAGCTCTCGATCATGGACCGTATCGAGATCATCGGCCGCAACAACGCCCGCTGGTTCGACCGCATGGGCTTCGACTACTTCCTCCGCGAGGTCTACGACTCGTTCTACCCGGGGTACGGCGCCAGCTGGCCGATGTATCACGGGGCGATGGGCATGACCTTCGAGCAGGCCTCGGTGCGGGGGCTGGCGCGGGAGCGTTCGGACGACACGACCTTCTACTACCGCGATAGCGTGCAGCACCATTTCATCGCCTCGCTCGGCACGTTGGAAGCAAGCGCCGACAACCGCGAGAACTTCCTGCGCCACTTCTACGACTTTCACGCCGAGGCGATCGCCCAGGGGGAGACCGACGAGATCCTCGAGATCCTTCTCGAGCCCGGCGACGATCCGAACCGGGCCGGAAAGCTGGCCGCGCTGCTGATGTCGCAGGGCGTCGAGGTCGACCGGGCGGAGGCGGCATTCAGCAACGACACCGCCACCGACTACTACGGCAGCGACCGGAGCGGGCGCGACTTCCCCCAGGGCACCTACCGCATCTCGATGGCGCAGCCGCGCAAGCACCTGATCAAGTCGCTGATGGCGCCCGAGACGCCGATGGAAGAAGAGTTCGTCGTCGAGCAACTCCGCCGTTACGGCTTGCGCCAGGGCGATCAGATCTACGACATCACCGGCTGGTCGCTGCCCTTGATCTTCGGCGTGCCGGCGGCGACGACCGGGACGGTGTCGCAAGGAAACTTCTCACGCCTGGATGACCGCCCTGCCCCCGAGACGCGCGGCGACGTCGGCAGCAACGCTCCGCCCGCGGTCGCCTACCTGATTCCGTGGGGAACCCAGTCGGCGGCCAAGGCGCTGGCGCGGCTGCACCGCGAGGGAATCCGGGTGCACAGCGCAAGCAAGATGTTCGCCATCGGCGACCGCGAGTACGCGCCCGGTTCGCTCATTGTCCGGGTGCACGACAACGTCACCGATTCGTCGACGTTCGACGCCCAGGCGGCGACCCGTACGACCACCGAGCTGCACGAGGCCATGCGGGCGATCGCCAGCGAGACAGGCGCCGACATCTTCACCACCGACACCTCCTGGGTCGAGGACGGCATCAACTTCGGCTCCAACAACGTCAACTACCTGCCGCCGCCACGTATCGCCATGCTCTACGGCAGCCCGGCGAGCGCCTACTCGATCGGCCCGGCGCGCTACCTGCTGGAGCAGGTCTACGAGTACCCCGTGACGGTGATCCTCGCCGACCGCATCGCCCAGGCCGATCTCGACCGATTCAACGTGCTGATCCTGCCAAGTGGCTTCTACGGCGGCACTTTCGGCGGCAACGGTGCGCAGCGCCTGAGGGAGTGGGTGCAGGGCGGCGGCACGCTCGTCGGCATCGCCGGTGCGGTGCAATGGATGACGAGCGAGAGCGCCGGGCTGCTGAGCACGGAGCGTAAGCGCAAGTTCAACGACGCCGAGGATCCCGGGGCTGCGGCCGGCGGGAGCGCGGAATCCGAGGCTTCGCGAACGGAAGCCGGAGCCTCCGGCGCAGCCGCGGCAGGCGCCGGAGCCCCGCCCGACGTGCAGATGGTTCACCTTCCCGACGAGGAGAATCCGACGCCGGTGCCGGGAGCGATCCTGCGCGTCAAGCTGGACCCGGAGCACTTCATGGCCTTCGGCTACGGTACCTACGCCGACGTACTGGTGAACTCGAACAACTTCTACGAGCCGCTGACACTGAACCAGGGCACCAACGTCGGCGTGTATCTCGAGGAAGGCGACGTCCTGGTCAGCGGCTTCGTCTGGGAGGACGAGCGGGCGATCCTCGCCGGCACGCCGTTCTTGATGCATACCGGCCGCGGCCAGGGCAACGTGGTCGCCTTCACCGAGGAGGTGAACTTTCGCGCCTACCTCGACGGCCTGAACGTGATGTTTCTGAACGCGGTGTTTCTCGGGCCGGGGTACTGAGGCGCGCAGCAACAAGGGAACGTACCTGAAGGCCCGTGGGCCCCGAGTCGACGGGGCGCGCCCACCGAGCTATCCGCCGTTTCGCAGAAGCGCCGCCAATACCTCGAGGAAATCTTCTACGGGCATGCCGTCGCGGATTCCATGAGTTTCCTGAAGCTGCCACGAGATGGTCCCGCGATGCACCGGCACCACGTAGCGCTCGCTTAACGGCACGAACCGCTGCAGGCGCTCATCCCACATCAAGAAGACGACGAGCTCGTCGCCGTCCTCGTAGAGATCGACGGGGTATCGCTCGAACTCGCCGTCGACCCATCTGCCCACCGGATATTGCACGAAACGCACGCGGGGCCCGGTCGGGCCGTGCACGTCGTGCCGTTTCACGGCTCCGATCACGTCGGCCTCGTAGGCGACGCCCGCCCCGCCACAGTACCGGTCCCCGGACATCAACTCCGCCTGGTCGATCCCGCTGACCCTCATGCGGAGCACTGCGTCCGCGTACGCGACGGCCTCCGGTGGTGGAAACGCGATTCCGTGGCCGGGGCGGTAGTCGACCATCATCAGGCTCATCGCGAAGTCGACGACCGTCGCGGTTCGCGGGCCGACCCGCACCGAAGACCGCCCCTGGGTACACAAACCGGGCAGCGTGGCGATGACCGCGTAGTCGCCGGGCATGAGTCGGTCGAACTCGTACGTCCCGTCGGCCTCCGAATAGACCCGGCGCTCGATACCTTCGCCCTCGGCTCTGATCGTCACGCCCGGCAATCGCGCACCGTCCGGGTCTGTTACGACGCCCCGTATCGAGGCGGTCGGCGGCTGCTGGGCCCCCAGTGTCGCGACGAGCAGCCCCGCTGCCGCGAGTGCCCCGATGAATCCGCCGATGCGCCCGTCGCCGTCTCTCATGCTTCCGATCATATGACAACGACGCTGGGGCTCTCGGGCTTCGCCTTGCGGCGCAGCCTCGTCGGCCGACCGGTCGCAGGACGTCCTTAGCGCCGCGCCCGCTTCAGCCGTATGACCTCGTCGACGGTCAGGTCCTCGAAACCCGCCTGCTGCAACCGCCCGATGAACGCGGGCTCGACTTCGTAGCGCTTCAATCGGACGATCGCGCCGACGTCGATGTTCCCGAAGCCGACGCCCGCGAGTCCGGAGACGTAGTCGGCGGTGACCTCGTAGCGTCTCAGATTGACGAGCTCGTCGACGGTGAACGTGCGCTCGCTGGCGGCACTCATTGCGCGGATGTACGCGTCGGTGACCCCGTAGCGCTGCAGCCTAACGACGTCGCCGACAGGCAGCCGCGCGTACCCCGATTCTCCGAGCGCCCGCAGTGTCGCGACGTCGACTTCGTACCGCTGCAGGGTGACGAGGTCGTCGACGCGGAGGGCGTCGTAGCCGAGGGCCTCGAGGCCTTCGATGTACGCCAGATCTACTTCGTATCTCTGCAGGCGCACCAGATCGTCGGCGCTCAGGTCTCCGTAACCCATGCCATCGAGCCGCTGCACCATCGCGGCGTCCACCTCGTAGCGCTTCAACTGGATGAGCTCGTCCGTGCCGATCCCGGGGTCAACCACGCGCAGCTGCTCGGCGTAGCCGGCTGCGACCTCGTAGCGCTTCAACCGCACCAGATCGTCGACCGTCACGGCGTACGTCCCGTCCGCGGTCATGGCGCGGACGTAGTCGTCGCCGACTTCGTAACGCTGCAGACGGACGAGATCATCGACCGAGAAGTCGCTCAGTCCGGCAGCGGAAAGCCGCGAGACCGCCTGCTCGTCGACCTCGTAACGGTGCAGGCGGACGAGATCATCGACGCTCAGGTCGTATCCCGCTTCGCGATAGGTCGTGGCGTAGCCGGGTTCGACCTCGTATCGCCGCAAGCGCACCAGGTCGTCGACATCGAGGTCGTCGTACCCGCCGGACTCGAATTCGCCGATGTAGTCCGCGGTCACCTCGTAGCGGGCCAGTCGACCGATGTCCCCGGCATCGATGTCGGTGTAGCCGATGTCGCGCAGCGAGCGGACGTAGGCGGCGTCGACCTCGGTCCACACCAGACGCAGGGCTTCCATCGTCATCAGCGACTCGATGCCGAACGTTGCGAGCTCGTCGACGAGCGCCGCGTCGAAACCGCTCGCGACCCACTGACGCAACTCGGCAATCGACATGCTCCGATCACGCGAGCCGTCGATCTGCTCGACGAGGTCTCGGTCGAGGCCGAGATCCACGAGCGCGTCGATCGCGTCGGGCGACAGGTCGATGATGCCGTTGCGAATCGAGAACGAGATGTTCTGCGGCGGCGGCGCCTCGCTATGGGTGCGCATTGCCTCGCCGCCGGTGGGCAACTCGCTGCCTTCCGATCGCAGCGCTTCGACGATTCCCGGCGGAACCGTGATCGGCGGGATGAGCTCCGCATGCTCGCCGACAGTCGGCTCGGGTGCGCCGTAGACGGTGAAGCTCGGCGTCGCCAGCAGGGCGAGCGCGAAAAGCAGCAAGACGCTTCCGAGCGAGGCTCTACGCGTGGCTTTCACGTTTCCGTTCATGATCTCCTGAATCCTCCTACCAAGGGGGTGTGAAAGGCTGCCGGGGGCCATTGCGCCCAGCGGCGACCGGCCGCCGCCGACAATCGCGGCGATATCGAGAAGGCTCTGGCAGTAGGCCGCCGGGCTGCGGGCCGCCGCGAGGGCCGCGGCGTCGCAACACGCCTCGCGGCTGCGTCGCAGCTCGCGACCAACAAGCCAGAACATCGGATGCCACCACCAGATCAGGGAGCCTGAGAAAAGAAGAGTGTCGACCCAGAGGCCACCGCGGCGATGATGGGCAACTTCGTGCGCGACGACCGGGCGGAGGTCTCCCGACGGCACACGATCGAGGACCCGCTGGGGAAGGAAGATCCGGCGCCGCCACAGGCCGGCAGCAGCCGGGCCGAATCCGTCCGGAGAGATCAGCATCTCGGGAGGGCGGCGAATCCGCTGCTCCCGGCAAATATCTTTCAGCGCCGTGATCGCATCCCCGTCACCTATCGGCCTGCTCCGGCTGACGACCTGTCGCAGCCGCACATGCTGACGGACCCGTCGCTGCACCATCCAGATCGCCGCGGCGACCTGGACCGCGAGCAGGACAAGCAGGAAGCCCTCGCTCGGTTTCGACACCGGCGGCGCCGGTGCAACTCCGACTGCATCGCTCGCGGGGCGCCCTGCATTCTCGGCGCTCGGGGGGCTCTCCGTACTCTCGGGACTCTCGGGACTCTCGGGACTCTCGGGACTCTCGGGACTCTCGGGACTCTCGGGGCCTTCGGGACTCTCCGCACTCGCAGCCCTCGCTGCGCTCGAGGCCGCGGCGGAGACCGATGAAACACGGAGGTCGGGAATGGAAGTGAGGCCGTCTCCTTCCCCCTCGTGTGCAGGGGAAGCCGGAGCAGCGTCGGGAGCTGAAATCCAGCTCGCCGACGGCAGTGGAATCGACCACGGCCCGGGCACCGGAGGAGCAACGAACTTGATGAGCGCCAGCAGCATGATCCCGTAGCGGAGAGTGCTCGGCAGGCGGCGGCCCAGGCGCACTACGAGAAGCAGAACAATGCCCACGATGGCCGCCTCGATGGCGATGGGCAACAGGGCGCGGAACCAACCGGAGGCGATCCCGTCGAAGGTGCCCACCATGGTGGCCATCATCGGTCGTCCTCCTGATCCCGCAGCCGGTCGAGCAAGTCCTGCAGCTCATCGAGCTGATCAGCATCGGGCGCGGACGCCTCGAACAGCGAGGCTACGAGCGCCACCGGATCGCCGTCGAAGACGCGCTCTCGGACGCGGGCCAGCGCGCGGGAAACCGCCGCGCTCGACTCCGGTGCGGCGCGATAAACGAAGGCCTTTCCCGAGGGGCCCTTGGAGCGAACGACCAGGTTGCGGGCCTCGAGGCGCTTGAGCAGCGTGACCATGGAGCCGTGCGCCATCGGGCGTGAGGCGTCCATCGCTTCGCGCAGCTCGCGCGCTGTTGCGCTGTCGAGCCGGTCGAGGCAGGCCAGCACCTCCAACTCCGCTTCTGGAATCTTGTCGGTCACGCGAGGCTCCGCAGCAGGCGGGGGCGGCCTGTGGAGTCACACTGTATATAGACACTTGTCTATTTGCAAGCACCGCGAGATCCACGTGCCCTCCCTTCCCTCTCGAGCTCGAGCCACGCTCGGGCGCCGCTTGACAACCGCCTGGTGCGCGATGCACGCTCCCCTCATCTTATGAGGGAAGCGGCGCCGGCGAGAGAATGCTCGGCTCGGCGCAACCGACTCTCGGCGCACGGGGAGCGACATGGTACGGAGATCCGGAAAGCTGCTGCAGGGCACGGTCGACATGCTCGTGCTGAAGACCCTGCAGGACGGCGCACAGCACGGCTACGGCGTCTCACGCGCCATCCGCGAACGTACGAGCGGCGTCGTCGGACTCGACGATGCGGCGCTCTATCAGGCCATGCATCGCCTCGAAGCGAACGGCTTCGTCGAGGCGGAATGGGGGCTGTCGGAGAACAACCGCCGGGCCAAGTACTACCGGCTGACCCGGAGGGGCCGCCGCCAGGTCGGCGTCAGCGCCGACGAATGGCGGCGTTACGCCGAGGCGGTTCTCAAGGTCCTCGACAACTGACCAGCGCCCGACGGAGCAGGTGATGTCTCGATTCCCACGATTTCGAAGCAAACGCCGCGACGCCAGCACCGCGCTCGACGTCGATCGTGAGCTCGCCTATCACCTCGAGCGCCGCACCAAGGACCTGATGCGCGAGGGCGTCCCCGCCGAAGAAGCATCCCGGCTCGCCCGGTGTGAGTTCGGCGATGTCGAGGCGGCGCGGGACTACTGCTCTCGTATGTCGACCCGTGCGGATCGTCGTGCGCGCCGCCGCCGCGCGGCCGCCGACGTCGGGACCGACGTGCGCTATGCGCTGCGTGGCCTGCGCCGGAATCCGGGATTCGCCGCGGTCGCCATCGGCATCATGGCGCTTGGAATCGGCGCCACGACAGCCGTGTTCTCGGTCATCAGCGCGGTCGTGCTGCAACCCCTCGACTACCCGGAGCCGGATCGGCTGGTGCAGGTTTGGGAGACCAACCGACGCAACGGCAACTTGCGGGAGCCGGTCTCCCCGGTCGACTTGCAGGACTGGCGGGCCCAGGCAACGACCCTCGACATAGCCGGCTTCAGCTACCAGGCGTTGGCGCTGAGCGGCGACGGGCGCCCCGAGCGCCTCATCGCCGTGGAGGTCTCCCCCGATTTCTTCGACGTTCTGGGCGTATCTCCCGCCCAGGGGCGCGGCTTTCGAACCAACGAGCAAGGCCCTTCGAGCCGGATTGCCGTTGTCAGTCACGGGCTGTGGACGCGCCGCTTCGGAACCGACCCGGCGCTGCTCGGGCAGACCATCGTGCTCGGTGGCTTGCCCTACACCGTCGTCGGCATCGCGCCGGAGGGATTCGGCTTCCCCTCTTCGGCGGAGCTCTGGGTGCCGTTCACCTTCGATGTCGAACAACTCTCGCGAGGTCAGCACTTCTTGAGCGCCGTCGGCCGGCTGACGGACGGCTCCGCGCTCGACGAGGCCCGAGCGGAGATGGACGCCATTGCGACCCGCCTCGAGGAGGAGTACCCGCAGAACAACACCGACCAGGGGATTCACCTCGTCCCGCTGCACGAACAGATCGTCGGCTCCAGCTCGCTGACGCTGTGGGTCGTGTTCGGGGCGGTGGCCCTGGTACTGCTGATCGCCTGCGGCAACGTCGGCAACATGCTGCTCGTTCGCGCCGCCGGACGAAGCGGCGAGATCGCGATTCGGAAGGCTCTCGGCGCCGGCGGATGGCGCCTGGCCCGGCAACTCCTGGTCGAAGGCCTGGCGATCTCGACCTTCGCGGGGATCATCGGCGTGGCCGTCGCCGGCTGGAGTTTGAATGCGCTCGTGGCGGCAATCCCGGCGTCGCTTCCGCGAACCGCCGAGATCACCCTCGACCTCGGCATGCTGGGCTTCGCCCTGGCCCTGGCGACCATCACCGGGTTGGCGTTCGGCATCGGCCCCGTACTCGAGTCGACGGGACGGGGCGGAGGCATCGACGTCGCGTCGAGCGGCGTGCGCGCGAGCGGCGGGCGGAGGATTCGCTGGATGCGCGACGGTCTTCTCGTCGCCGAGGTCGGTCTCACGCTGGTCCTGCTCGTCGGCGCCGGCCTGCTGATAGCAAACTTCGCAGCGCTTCGTGGCGTCGATCCGGGCTTTGACCCCGGGAACGTGCTGACGGCGAAGATCACCCTGCCGCCGGAGAAGTACACCGGCCCGGAGGAACGAACGGCCTTCGTCCGTCGCCTGCTCGAGGAGGTCGGATCGCTTCCCGGCGTGGAGAAGTACGGGACCGTCGACAGCCTCCCGTTCAGCGGATCGCGCTCCTCCAGCTCGTTCGAGATCGATGGCGATATCGAGGACCCCGAGCGGTCGCGAAACGCCGATCGCCGCGAGGTGTCGGCCGGCTACTTCGAGAGCATGGGAATCTCTTTGCAGCGCGGACGCGATATCGCCCCGACGGACACGACGGGAGCGCCCGCCGTCGCGGTCGTCAACGCGGCGTTCGAGCAGCGGTTCCTTTCCGGCGACGCCATCGGCCGACGAATCCGCATCGGCGGACCGGAAGAGGTCGCCGTGTACGGCGAGCCGATTTGGCGCGAGATCGTCGGCGTCGTGGAGGACATCATCCACGACGACCTCAAGGCCGAGCCCGCCCCGGAGATGTACCTTCCGTACGATCAACATCCGTCCACCCGTATCGCCGTCGCGGTGCGCAGCGCCACGCCGCCGGAAGACCTCACGGGAGCGTTGCGGGACGCGGTTCTGCGCGTCGATCCGGATCAGCCGATCTACAACACGCTGCCGATGGAGGCGCGCCTATCGGGGCACCTGGCGCTGGCGCGGGCCAACGCCTGGGCGCTCGGCGTCTTCTCGACCACGGCGCTGCTGCTCGCGGTCGTCGCCATCTACAGCGTCGTCTCCTACACCGTGGCGCAACGACGCCGCGAGCTCGGAATTCGGGTCGCCCTCGGAGCGCGCAACGCCGATGTGGTGCGACTCGTCTTGCGGGACGGGATGATGCGGGTGGCCCTGGGCCTGCTGTTGGGCTTCGGCGGCTCGCTGCTGGCGACCCGCGTCGTCCGCGCCCTGCTGTTCAACGTCGACGCAACCGACCCCATCGCCCTCGGCGCGCCGGTGGCTCTCCTCGCGGTCGCAGGTTTGCTGGCGTGCATGGTGCCGGCGATCCGCACCCTGAGCGTGGACATCGTCGAAGAGCTACGCCGCTCCTGAACGGGCGCCGCCCCCCGGGGCGACGTGCAGGATTGGCTCGCGTCGGGCAAGGTGGGGATATGCTCGAGAGCGTCGACATCCGGAAACTCGCCGCGGCCGTGCGCGCCGACGACGTCGAGCTCGCCGGCTCGCTGCTGGATGAACGCCCGGAGCTGGTGAACACGGATCTGGCCGAGGACGACGAGCGGCGGCCCATCCATTTCGCCGTCCTCGGCCGTCAGCGTGCGATGACGCGGTTGCTGATGAGCCGCGGCGCCGATGCGCGCCAGGGGATCCATCCACACCGAGAGCCGACGGCCGCCCTGACCCTCGCCCTCGAGCGTGGCTACGACGACATCGTCGAGGTCATCCGAAAAGAAGAGGCCAAGCGCGAGCAAGAGTCTCGGCGCCGAGCGGGCGATTCGCCTTCCACGCCGGTAGCGCCGGGCGGCACCCTCCTTTTCGGCGATCAGTCCATGCCGCTCACGAAAGCGGTGAAAGACAACGACCTCGACGCCCTGACCCGAATGCTCGACGAGGGCGCCGACGCCGACGAACCGACGCGCCTCGCCAACGTCGAGGAAGACGTGATCTCGCGTGGATCTCCGCTGTGGGCCTGCGCCGTGGCGGCGAAGTACGACGCGGCCCGACGCTTGCTGAAGGCTGGCGCCGATCCCAACGCCATGGTGTACGCCAGCGGCACGCCGGTATTCCAGGCCTACGGGCAGCGCGACCAGAAGATGATCGAGCTATTGGAGAGCTACGGAGGGATCGCGGATCCCGCCACCCTCGGTCACTACCGCCAAACCGAGAGAGCCACGGCCATGCTCGAGGATGCCGATTCGGGCCGGCTGCCGGACGGGTTCGCCACCGCCGAGGCGCTGGCCGAAGAGCTCCTGTGGAGCGCCGCCTGCGGGGGTGACCCGGAGACGGTGAAGCGGGCCCTGGAGCACATCGACTGGCCGCGCCAGGACCGGCGCTGGTATCGCATGCTCGAGCAGCCCCTGCGCATGTGGAACCACATGGGCACGTTCTGGGAGAACACGGATTTCGACCGCACAACCTACCGGCGCTGTCTCGAGCTCCTTCTCGAACGCTGCGACCCGAACGTCGAAGGGCGCTTCGGCATGTGCATCCTGCACGACCTGGCGGCGGCCCGAGCCCACGTAACGGATGAAGACCAGGTCGATTTCGCCACCTTGCTGCTGGACGCCGGCGCCGAGCTCGATCGGCGCGACGATCTGCTTTGCAGTACCCCCCTGGGATGGGCGTGCCGCTGGGGACGAACGGAGCTCGTCGGGCTACTCCTCTCCTGGGGCGCAGACCCGGTCGAGGCCGGCGCGGAGCCCTGGGCGACACCTCGGGCATGGGCGGTAAAAAACGGCAATGATCGAGTCTTGCGACTGTTGGGCGCTGACGCCTGACACCCCGGAATGTCGGGATCAGCGGCCGCAGCGGCGCAAAAAGCGCCGTGACGAGCGTTCAGCGTCGCAGGGCGACCGTGGGCTCGAGGCCGGCGGCGCGCGATGCCGGGAGCACGGTGGCCGCCAATGACGAGAGCGTGATGATCAGCCCCGCGCCAACGAACACGCCGATGTCCGTCGGCGCGGTGTCGAACAAGAGGTGGCGGAGGTAACCGCTCACCGCCCACGCCCAGAGAAGTCCAACGGCGACGCCACCGATGCACGCGGGCGCTATCTGGAGCGACATCATGCGAACCAGCCGGCTTCGGTCCGCCCCCAGCGTCTTGCGGATTCCCAGCTCCCGAGTGCGGTACGCCACGGCGACCGAGACGGTCGAGTAGATCCCAATGGTCGCCAGCAGCAACGCGGCGACCGCGAAGCCACCGAGGAGACCTGCATTGAACCGATCGCCGCGACGTGCGTTGGAGAGCAATGCCGAGAGGGTGCTCGAGCGATCGATGACCTGCGAAGCGTCGATGCTCCTCGTCGCACGTCGGATCGCCGGAACCAGCAGCTCCGGGTCGTCGCGCGACCGAACGACGATGGACATGATCCGCCACGGATCCTGCGCGTACGGAACGTACACGACGGGCTCACTGGGCTCCGGCGAGACGCCCCCGAGGTTGCGGGTGTCGGCGACCACACCGACAACCTCGCGCTCGACATCGTCCGTGCGCGTACCTCCAGTCGGGAAGTTCCGCCAGGATCCGAAAGCGATACGCTTGCCGATCGCCGACTCGCCCGGCCAGTAGCGCGCCGCCATGGTCTCGTTGACCATCGCGACCTGCCGACCACGCTGGTCGTCTCGAACGTCGAACGGACGACCGGCAACGATCGGAATTCGCATCGTGCCCAGGTACTGCTCGTCGATCACCTGCTGCCGTACGCGGTGGACCTCGTCGTGCGTCTCCGGACGATCCGCGACCACAACTCGAATACCGGTGCCCGGATCCGTGGGCAGAGAGTTGCTCGACCCCGCCGACAGAACACCTGGTAGGGCGGCGAGCTCATCGACCAGGCGTTCGAAGAACCCCGCCACGGCGGCGTCATCGGGGTATCGATCGGGCGGTAGCTCTACCCTCGCCGTCACGACCGCCCGCGGGTCGAACCCGGGCTCGAGCGTCAGCTTGCGAACGAAGCTCGTACCGACCAGCCCGGCGGCGACCAGCAATGTCACCGACAAGGCTATCTGCAGCGACACCAAACCGTACCGAAGCGCTCGGACACCGGCTCCCGCTGTCGTGTTTTCGGAGCGCAGGACCGTCATCAGGTCGCCTCGGGCCGAGGCGGCTCCGGCCACCAGCCCACAGACCAGACCGCACCCGACCGTCAGCAGCGACGCGAACGCGACGACGCGCAGATCGACGCCCACCGAGGCGGCCCGCGGAAGGTCCTGGGGGCTCGCACTGCGCAGCCAATTCACCGCCACGATCGACGCGCAGACTCCCGGGACCGCGCCTGCCGTCGCCAGTAATTGACCCTCGAGGACGAACTGCCGGATCAATCGCCAATACCCTCCACCCAGAGCAGCCCGAACGACACTTTCCTTCGATCGGCCAACGACGTGGGTCAACAGCAGCGAGGCCGCGTTGCTTGCCGTCAGCATCCCGATGGTCAACGCGGCCGCCAGCAGAACGGTGAGCGCCGGCTTGACGTGGGCGATGACGTCCTCACGCAGACCGATCAGCGCCAAGCCGAACCCCCGATTCGTCCGCGGGTACAGCTGAGCGAGACGCTGCCCGATGCTCTCCACCTCCTCTGCAGCCCGAGCCCGCGTAGTGCCCTGGAGCAGGCGTCCGACGACAAGGTGTGCCCTCGTGCCTCGATCTTGCGCCGCGGCTACGGGGCCGAGTGCGACCAGGACGTCGGTGTCTGTCGGGATGGAAACCGTTCCATACGTCAGCGGCGGCGGGAACGAGAAGTCGGGGGGCATGACGCCAACGACGACGTGTGCCGTGCCGTTGAGCACCAGCACCTCGCCAAGGACATCCTCGCGACCTTGGTAGCGGTGTTGCCAGAATGGGTGAGTCAAGAGGGCCACCGGCGCCGCCCCGGCGACGTCGTCCTCCGGGCCGAAGCCGCGGCCGATCGCCGGCGCCATCCGCAGCACCGCAAGCAGATCGTGCGTTACCTGGAGCCCGTTGAGCCTCTCGTTCTCACGGTCACCCGACATGGCGGGAAACCACAGTCGGTAGGCGGCAACCTCCTCCAGCCCCTCTGCAGCGGCACGTAGATCGCGGAAATCGGCATACGACAGGTTTCGAGATCGGCCGTCGGCAGCGCGAAAGGAGCGGATCGCGACGAGCTGTTCAGCATCGGCGTACGGCAGCGCACGGAATAGCACTGCGTCCGCGAGAGCGAAGATGCTGGTGGTCGTCCCGATGCCGAGCGCCAGGGTCACAACGATCGACACCACCATCCGCGGTCGAGCGCGAAGCGCGCGTACCGCGTAGAGTGCGTCGTCCATGAGCACACGTGGGATGGCGGCGAAGCGCCCCGGTCGAAGGCGTTCCCGGCGCAGCGTCGCGGCGTCGAGGAGCGCGCCGGCGAGCAGCGCGAAACCTCTCGGGGCCGGACGCGGTTCCGGCCAGGGCGAACGGCGGAAGGCGTGCCAGGACTCGCCGCGCCACTCCTCGAGCCACCTGCGCCGTTGCGAAGCCGGGACAAGCGCCGACACCGCCAGGAGGTACATCGAGGCCATCCAGTAGCGGCCGCCTCCGCGACGACGGCGTCTCATTTGCCGTGCGTGCGCGCCAGAAGGCTCGCGAACGTCTGCTCGTGGCGCTGAAACACACCGATCGCTTCGTCGCGGGCGGCGATACCGGCGGGAGTGAGCTCGTAGTATCGGCGCCGGGGCCGCCCTTCGCTGTGGGCGTCGGCTTCGTCCTCCCACTCGGAGCGGACCAGGCCGAGTCCCTCGAGCTTTCGCAGGATCGGGTAGATCGTGCCGCTCGAAAGCCCCAGCAGGGCAGCAATGTCGAAGCCGTGGCTCTCGCCAGCTCCCAAGCTCAGCAAGACCATCGCCGTGTTGTAGGTCATCGCGGCATCCTATCTGCGAATCGATATAGCTATTCTATTTTCGCTATAGGTAAGGATCAAGTCGCAGATCGACGGTGCCTTCGGCGCACAATCCCTCCACGTTGGAGACGCCGCCTCTTCGGCGAACGTCGAAACCGACCCGCGCCGCGGGAGGCGTCCCTGCCGGCTGCCGTTGTTTCTTGCCGCCGAGCGGCGCATTGTATCGGCGCGTTTCGTTGAAGAGACGCGCTGCGGCAGGACGGCGAGCGCGTGCGAGCGGGCGAGAGAGAAACCGAGGAGGGTGCGAATGGCAAAGTTCACGCGGGGCGAGTTCATCGGGTTGTCCACGGCGGCAGCGGTAGGACTCGGCGCCGGGTGTACCGCCGGCGGCAGCTCGGGCGGAGCTTCGGGCTCGCCCGGAGCGGAACCCGCCGAGCCCACCCACCTCGCCGGAACGAGCCACGCAACCGCCGGCGCCGAGCCCGATCTCGTGGTCGTGAACGCCCGCGTCTACACCGTGGAAGACGACCAGCCCGCGGCCCAGGCGTTCGCCGTCAAGCACGGCAGGTTCACCGCGATCGGCAGCACCGCCGACGTGCGCAACCTGATCGGCCCGGGAACCACGCTGATCGACGCCGAGGGGATGACGGTGACGCCGGGGTTCATCGACACCCATTCCCACCCGGCGGGCGCCGGCATCAACGAGCTGATCAACGTCAACGTCAACTTCCGCACGATCGCCGAGATCCAGCGGGCGATGGCGGCGCGCGCCGCCGATACCGAGCCCGGCGTGTGGGTGAACGGCTTCATGTACGACGACACGAAGCTCGAAGACGGCCGTCCGGTGAACCGCTACGACCTCGATGTGGCGGTGCCGAACGGTCCGGCAAGCATTCGCCACCGGGGCGGACACACGTCGGTGTACAACTCCTGGGCGCTGGAGGCCGCCGGCATCACCCGCGACACTCCCGATCCGCGCGGCGGCCACATCGTCAAGGACGAGAACGGAGAACCCACCGGCTTGATGCAGGAGCGCACCGGCGGCCTGTTCAACGGCGTCGGCGTGCGGCCGGATCCGCCCACCGACGAGCTGCGCCGCGACGGCGTGGCGGTGATCACGCAGCAGATGTCGGCCGCAGGGCTGACCTCGTTTCACGACGCCGGGGTGGGCTCCGTGCGCCCCTACGACGATGCCTATCGCGACGGAATGCTCCACTGCCGCGTCTACATGCTGCTGCGGGGAGCCTATTCGCGCATGCGCGACGCCGGTGTGCGTACCGGTTTCGGCGACGAGTGGCTGCGGGTCGGACCGGTGAAGTACGGGGCCGACGGCTCGGCGTCCGAGCGCACGATGCGTATGAGCACCCCCTTCGTCGGCCGCCCCGACGACTACGGCATCCTGACGATGGACCAGCAAGAGATCCACGACGCGGTCGAGGACGCACACCGCAACGGCTTCCAGATCGGCATCCACGCCAATGGGGACGTCACGATCGACATGGTGTTGAACGCCTACGAGCGCATGCAGCGCGAGTTTCCGCGCCCCGATCCCCGCCACCGCATCGAGCATTGCTCGCTGGTAAACGACGATTTGCTGGCGCGCATCAAGGCGGTCGGAGCCATCCCGACGCCCTTCTACACGTACGTCCATTACCACGGCAACAAGTGGGTCGAGTACGGCGAGGAAAAGATGAAGATGATGTTCGCCCATCGCTCGTTTCTCGACTACGACATCCCGGTGGCGGGCGCCTCCGACTTCGTCCCCGGCCCCTACGAGCCGATGATGGCGATCCAGTCGATGGTGACGCGGAAGGACTTCGCCGGCCGCGTCTGGGGGGAGAACCAGCGCGTCACGGTCGACGAGGCACTGCGGATTTGCACGATCAACGGCGCCTACGCCTCGTTCGAGGAGAACATCAAGGGCTCGATCAAGGCGGGCAAGCTGGCCGACTTCGTCGTCCTGGGCCAGGATCCGCACGACGTGGAACCGGACGCCATCAAGGAGATCCCGATCGTTCGGACGGTCGTCGGCGGACGGACGATGCACACCGCCTGACCCACGGCAACGGTCCAACCGACCCCATCGCGGCGCCAGGACCGCGGCGCGACGCATCGCCGAGCTCGGCGGTGGCTCCGGGGCACCCTGACGTCACTCGGAGCGCAGCACCTCCACCGGGCACCTTGACGTCACTCGGTGCGCAGCACCTCCACCGGGTCGACCCGCGTCGCGCGCTGTGCCGGCACCCAGCACGCCAGCGCTGCGCTCGCCAGCATGACGCCGGAGACCAGCGCATAGGTCAGCGGATCCGTCGGCGCGAGGTCGAAGAGCAAGCTCTGCGCCAGGCGCCCGAGGAGGACCGCCCCGACGAGCCCCAGTATGACGCCCGCCCCCGCCAACACCACCCCCTGCTTCATCACCATCAGCTTGACCCGGGCCGCTTCAGCGCCCAACGCCAGGCGAATCCCGAGCTCCCGCTGCCGGCGTCGCACGGCGAAGGTCAGCACGCTGTACGTTCCGATGATCGCCAGGCCGAGGGCGATCGAGGCGAAGATCACCATCATCACGAGGAAGAAGCGCGCCTTGTCGTTCTCCTCGGCCAGCGCCTGCGACCCGGTGCGCAGCCGGTAAATCGGGAGATCGGGATTCAGGGCACGCACCGCACCGCGGATCGAAGGAAGCAATGCGGTTGGATCGATGCCGGCGCCGATCACCAGAGACATGAACGAGCGGGCCCGGCCGGAAGGCAGTGGGTAGAAGATGTCCATCGTGCCGTGGCGGTCGTCTTGCCCCAGCAACTTCAGGTCGCCGATCAAACCGATGACGGTCAACCACGGGGACTCGTCGTCGGCATCGAGACGAAACCGTCTGCCGATCGGGTTTTCTGTTCCCCAGAAGAACTCCGCCGTGTCGCGATCGACGATCACGTGGCCGCTCTCGGGCGAGTCGGTCCGCCCGAAGCCGCGACCGGCAACAATCGGCGCGCCGAGGACACGGAAATAGTCCGTATCGACGGAGGCAGACGGAATGTAGAGCCCCGGCAGATTCTTGGGATCCCCTCCCTCCGCCTGGGGGGTCACCCCGAAGGTGATGCTGCCGCCGGGCGGCACGCCATCTGCGAGCGACACGGAGGTGACGCCGGGAAGCCCGCTGATGCGCTCCTTGAGAGCGTCGAAAAACGCCCGGCGAGACGAAGAATCCGGGTACTCGGCGGCCGGCAAAGAGAGCGACACCTGCACCATCGTCGCGGGGTTGTATCCCGGATCGACCGAGGTCAGGCGGACGAAGCTGTTGATCAGCAGCCCGGCGGCGACCAGCAGGGTAACGGTCATCGCCACCTCGGCGACGACGAGACCGCTGCGCAGCCAGCTCGTCGAACGCGCCGCCGAGGCATGCACGCCCATGGCTGCGGTCGCACCTCGGGTGCTCCGCAACGCGGGCACGGCGCTGAGGATCAGGCCCGTCAGGGCTGTGAGCGCCAGAGCAAAGACCAGCACCCGCCGGTTCACCGCGATGTTCGTCGTCAGAAAGAACGTCACCTCGGAAGGTAGAAGCCCGACGATCGAATCGAGTACCGCCCGGGCGAGCAGCACGGCGACAACGCTCCCCGCCGCGACCAGGATGAGGTTCTCGGTAAGGTGCTGCCGAACCAGTCGCCCGCGCGATGCCCCCAGAGCTCGGCGCACGGCGATCTCGCCTTGCCGCGCCGTAGCGCGCACGAGCAGCAGGTTGGCGGCGTTGGTGGTGGCGATCAGGAGCATCACCGCCACCGCACCGGTCAGGACCCACAAAGCTCGCCGCACGTCCGTGTTGGCACGAAAGTAGTCGAACTCGCGCACCCGCACCTCCCAGGCGTCAGGCTGCGGATCGGCCGCGGTCAGCCCCGAAGAGACGGCGTCCAATCTCTCTTGCGCCGACGCGAGCTCCTGACCGGGCGCCATACGGCCCAGCAGGCTGGCGAACTCGGTCGAGCGGATCCCATCGACGGTTCCGTCGGTCATCATCGGCACCCATGCATCGACGGGACCGAGGACGGGGAACTTGAAGTCCGGCGGCATGACGCCAACGACCGTGTGGCTACGGCGATCGAGCTCGAGCGTGCGACCGACGACGTTGCGATCTTCGCCGAACGTATCGCGCCACAGACGGTGGCTCAGGATGACGACCGCCGGGGCGCCGGGCACCGCGTCCGCCTCACTGAAGCTGCGCCCCAGGGGCGGCTCCACGCCGAGCACTCCCAGCCAATCGTGCCCGACGGCGAAGCCGGCCACTCCCACCGGGTCTTCGACCCCCGTGCGGACGAAATCCACACGGGCGAAGACCAGGAATCCCTCGAGGTCGGGAGCCGCTTCTTTCCAGGCCAGGGCGCGAGCCACCGGCATCCGGTCGAGCGTTCGGTCGTCCTCGGCGTAGTACGCCTCGATGGCGATCAGCTCTTCGGGGGCTTCGTACGGTAGCGCCCGCAAAAGCACCGCGTCGGTGATTGAAAAAACCGCGGCATTCGCGCCGACCCCCAGGCCGACCGTAAGCACGACCGCCGCGGCGAAGCCCGGTGCCTTGGCGAAAGACCGGGCGCCCTGTTTCACATCGCGGAAAAAGGAGCCGAAGATCTCGCCGGGCCCGCGCGCCGCCCCAACGGCTCGATCAATGCGCTCGAGGTCTCGCCGTGTGCGCCGCACATCGCCGAAACGTTCCTCGGCTTCGCGACGCGCCGCCCGCGGCGACAATCCTTGCTCCACCAACCGATCGGCGCGCTCCTGGATGTGGTTCTCGATCTCGTCGTCGATACCGGCGACGACCAGCGGGTCGACGCTCCACCAGCGAAACGGGCGGGCGATCACCCGACGGATCAGCGATCGTGACGCTCGTGCGGCGCTCATCCTGCGCTGCCCGTGGCCGCGCGGATCTTGCCCACCGCATCGACGTATTCATCCCAGCGCTTCTCCTCCTGCGCCAACTCCGCCTCCCCCGGCTTGGTCAGGCCGTAGTACTTGGCTCGTCTACCCTTGGGAGACACTCCCCACGTCGCCGCAATGAGGCCGCGCTTCTCCATGCGGTGCAGCGCCGGGTAGAGGCTGCCTTCTTCGATCTTGAGCGCTCCGCCGGTCGCCTCGTAAATCCACTCGAGAATCTCGAAGCCGTGCATTGCCTCGGACCCGCTGAGTGTCCGTAGGATCAAGAGCTCCAGCGTCCCCTGTACCACCTCGATCGAATTCGATCCCATGAACCCTTCCCCTGTCTCGGCGTGCCGGTGACCGCGGCCTGGCGATTAACCTAGAAAATCTAGGTCAAGCGTAAGCAGCTTGACCTAGACCGTCAAGGCCAAGCCCGACGGCCGTGTTCCCGGCAGCACGGTCGGCCCGGCCCGCGACGCGGATCGATCCCAAGGTGGCGCTCTCCTCCGCCTCCGGTCGACGATCGCCTGAAGGCCCCGCGACCTTCGGCGCAGGCTGGCGTAACATCCTCGGTCGATCGAATCGCAGACAACCAGGAGGGGCGCAGATGCGCAGGCTGGGTGAAGGTCGGTGTGCCGTACCGGGGGCACTCCCGGCTCGTCGTGTGCGGTTCGTCGTGCTCGCGTTCGTGCTGAACGTCACCTTGTCGCCCGGGCTGCACGCTGCGACACCGCCGCAGCATGTGGAGGTGACAGAGGCGAGCATCACCACGTTGCAAGCGGAGCTGGCGGCCGGCCGCGTGACGTCGGTCGAGCTGGTGGACGCGTACCTGGCCCGTATCGCCGCCTACGATCAGCGCGGCCCTCGGCTCAACTCAATTGTCCACGTGAATCCCCGCGCCCGGGAAGAGGCCGCAGCGCTCGATGCGGAGCGAGCCGCCGACGGTCCGCGCGGGCCGCTGCACGGGATTCCGATCATCTTGAAGGACAACTACGACACCGCCGACATGCCGACCACGGCAGCGTCGATCCTCCTCGCCGGCTACCGACCCGCCCGAGACGGGTTCCAGGTTCGCCGCCTGCGCGAGGCGGGAGCGGTCATCCTGGCCAAATCCAACATGCACGAGCTGGCCATGGGGATCACGACGATCAGCTCGCTCGGCGGGCAAACCCTCAACCCCTACGACCTGGCGCGTAATCCGGGCGGATCGAGCGGCGGCACGGGAGCGGCCGTCGCCGCCTCGTTCGCCGCTGCCGGAATGGGCTCGGACACCTGCGGCTCCATCCGTGGCCCCTCGGCCCAGAACAACCTTGTGGGGCTACGTCCGACGAAAGGCCTCTCGAGCATCGCCGGGATCATTCCCCTGTCGCACACGCAGGATGTCGGCGGCCCTCTGGCCCGCACGGTCGAAGACCTCGCGATCGTGCTCGACGCCACCATCGGCACCGATCCGGACGACCCGGCGACGCGGATCCTGGATGACCACGAGCTCTCCGGCTTCGCCGACTCCCTCGACGCCGACTCTCTCGGCGGCGCCCGGATCGGCAAGCTCACGGCCCTCTTCGAGGGCAGCTCGGCTCAGTCACGGGTCACGCGTGTCGTCGACGCGGCCCTCGAGCAAATGGCCTCGCAAGGAGCGCAGATCGTCGAGATCACGATCCCGGGTTTGCGCGAGCTGATCGGCAAGTCAGGGGTCATCAACTACGAGTTCAAGTGGGACTTCATCGACTATCTGGCGGCGAACGGGGGCGCGCCGATCGATTCGATTGCCGAAGTGCTGGCGTCGGGCGCCTACCATGAGGCCCTCAGGGGGCCCTTCGAACGGCGCAATCGGGTCCAGGAGCGCGACACGCCGGCATACCGGGCCGCTCTCGAGTTCCGCTCCATCCTGCGAGCGGCGGTCGTCGAGACGCTCGACGAGCATCAGCTCGACGCACTCGCGTACCCGACGTTGACCGCCCCGCCCAGCCGAATCGGCGAGCCGCAGACGGGTAGCAACTGTGCGCTCAGCGCCACCAGTGGGCTGCCGGCAATCTCGGTGCCGGCAGGCTTCACCGCAGACCTCCTTCCGGTCGGCCTGGAGCTGCTCGGACGCCCACTCGCGGACACGCGGCTGGTCTCGCTCGCCTACGCGTTCGAGCAGGGAGCCGAACATCGCCGCCCGCCCACCGTCACGCCGCCGCTGGTTGCGGGCGAGCCTCCCGAACCGCTCCGATTCGAGGTGACGGTGGGGACGGCGACGACGGACGCAACGGCGTCGGCGACGTTCACCCTCCACCCGACGGTCAACCGGCTGGATTGGGCCGTCCGCCTCGACGGCACGCCGCCGGAGCAGATCCACGGGGCGATGCTGCACCCCGGCGAAGACGGTGACGAGCCGGCGTTCGCCCGGTTGACGAAGTTGGGCGCCGACGCCGGCCAAGGGTCCCTGCGGCTCACCCCGGTCCAGCGACGGGCCCTGGAACAGGGGCGAGTCTGGCTGCGCGTCTTTACCCATGAGGATCCGCTCGGGATGGCGCGCGCGCGCTTGGACTTGCCGTCGCGGTGAGTCGCGACAGTTCAGGGGACGGGCGCGAATCGTGGCCGCGCAGGCCGCGGTGGCCCTATCGGCTGCCACCACCCTGCCCCGCAATCGGCCTCAGGGGGCGGAAGCCTCAGTCGGTGTCCCGGATCAGCGATTGGACCTTGGCCGCGAGCTCATCGTCGATCTCGGTAATGCCGTGATCGGCCGCGGCATGCGCCGCGACCTGCTGCATGAGCTCTTCGGTCGACTCGGCGCGGGCGACGAAGTCACATTCCATCCCGACGTCTGCACATCGCATCTCTTTCGCCATCAGACCTCTCCTTGAAACGTTCTCTCGATAGGGGCTCTCGCGAGCACCCGAACCGCCCCACACAGTGCGACAACTCGGCGACCTCGTCCAGGGTACGGACGTCGTTCATGTGGCACGCGCGACAAGCGCCGGCACCCGGGCGGCTCCGAAGGACCACCGCACCGGGGACTCGAGAGCATCAACGCGAGACTCGAGAGCATCGACCCGAGACCCGAGAGCGTCAACTCGAGACCCGACAGCGTCGACCCGAGAGTCGGGAGCGTCAACCCCCTGGGGGGGCGAAACTTCCTTGCCGTCCTCGCGTATTTATTCTAAGTTGTTTGGAAAATAGATCCTCAATACTTGTTTCGGATATCGGAGAACGGCATTGGGACGCAACTTCCTGGGCGAATTCGAGCAGATCGTGCTCCTGGCGCTGGCGCGGGTGGGCGTCGACGCGTACGCGGTGTCGATCCACGACGAGATCCTGAAGACCACGGGACGATCGGTGTCGATTCCGGCCGTCTACGTGACCTTGTCGCGACTCGAGAAGAAGGGCCTGGTGACTTCCCGTATGGGTGAGCCCTCGCCCACCCGCGGCGGCCGTGCCAAGCGCCACTTCGAGCTTGCAGACGGGGGCAGAGAAGCGCTGGAGCAATCGCGCCGGGTCCTCGACGTATTGTGGAAGGATCTCGAGCTGGGCGCTAAATGAAGCGCCGTGGCCGGCCGCCGTCGGGTCTACCGCGCCCAGCGGCGACGGGCTCTCCGCGCAGGCCAGCGTCAGAAGCTGCTCGCAATCCTGCGACTGACCCTCCACGCGACCCGGCGATCGACCCTCCACGCCGGTGGCGGGCACTGCTCTTGCGCGCGCTGCCAACGGATGTGCGCGACGACGCGGTCGCCGAGCTCGACGAGAAGTTCCGCCACTACGCCACCTCCACGCCCGGCCCGGCCTGGGCGCGGAGCTGGTACCGCAGACAGGTACTGGGATCGTTGCATCCGCGTTTCTGGCGTAACGTAACGGGGGCAACCGACAAGAAAGGCAACCGGCCCGTGATCTCCGATTGGATGAAAGACGTGCGGTTCGGACTCAAGATGCTGGCGAAGACGCCGGGCGTCACGGCCGTGATCCTGTTGACGCTCGCGGTCGGCATCGGCTTCAACGGCGCGATGTTCTCGCTACTGAACACAATCGTGCTCAACGAGCCGCCCATCGAGGAGTCCGCGCGGGTCGTGTACGTGTCGTCGACGAATCTCGCAGAGGGGCGGGACCGGATGAGCGTCTCCTATCCCGACTATCGAGACCTCGCCGCCGGCGCCCGCTCGTTCGAATCGCTCGGCGCGATTCGCCAGGTCAGCATGAACCTCAGCGACGAGTCCGGAGTGCCCGAGCGGCTCGTCGGATCCTGGGTGACGCCGTCGATGTTCGACGTCCTGCGCGTCGAGCCGGTTCGGGGGCGGCCGCTTCGCCCCGAAGACACGGAGCCCGGTGCCGAGCCGGTAGCCCTGCTCGGACATGCGTTGTGGCAGACCCGCTACGGCGGCGACGAAGAGGCGATCGGCCGCGTCATCCAGGTCAACGGCGACCCGCTCCTCGTCGTCGGGATTCTGCCGCCGGAGCTGGACCTGACGCCGTTCTGGCCCGCCGTGTGGGCCCCGCTGATGCGAACCGAAGAGCGAGAGAACGGCCGCGGGCGCCGTTTCCTGGCCGTCGCGGGCCGCCTGCGAGACGGGATCACGCCGACTGCGGCCGCCACCGAGCTCGACCAGCTCGCCGCGGGCATCGCCGCCGAAGAGCCGCAAACCAACGAAGGGGTCGGCATCCTCCTGCAGAGCTATTCCGCCCGTTTTTCCGGCGAAGGCAACCGGGAGATCATGGTGATCATGATGGGCGCCGTCGTGGTCTTGTTGCTCATCGCCTGTGCCAACGTGGCGAACCTCTTGATCGCGCGCTCACTCGAGCGTACCCGAGAGGTGAGCATTCGGGCGGCCCTGGGGGCGAGTCGCTGGCGGGTCGTCCGGCAGCTGCTCGTCGAGTCCTTGCTACTGAGCAGCGCGGCGGGGATCGCCGCCGTGGGCCTGGCCGTGTGGGGCGCCCGTGCTCTGGCGACCGCGATCGTCAACTCCGCCCCGCCGGTTTTCTGGGACTTCGCGGTGAAACCGAGCGTGTACGTGTTCGTTCTCGCGCTGGCGGTGGGTACCAGCCTGATCTTCGGGCTCGCCCCGGCACTGCACGCCACCCGCGACAACGTCGCCGACACCCTCAAGGACGGGGGCCGGGGATCTTCGGCGGGCGGTACGCGACGGCTTACCGGCGCACTCGTCGTGGTCCAGCTGGTGTTCTCGGTCGTGCTGCTGGCAGGCACTGGTGTGATGATCCGGAGCACGCGCAACATCCTGGCGGTCGACTGGGCCGTCGACCCGGACAACGTGCTGACCATGCGGCTCGCCCTTCCCACGGCCGACTACCCGGAGCGCGACAACATCCTCGCGTTCCACGAGGAGCTCGAGCAGAGCATCGCAGCGCTTCCGGGTGTAGAGCAGTTCGCCCTGGCGTCATCGTTTCCGAGCAGCGGCGGGTTCACACCGTCGGCGGAGATCGAGGACTTCGCAATCAGCAACGGCGGCGTGACGCAGATCCTGCAGCAGGTGATTGTCAGCCCCGAGTACTTCGCGCTCGCCGAGACCGGGGCGCTGCGCGGCCGCTTGTTCACGGAGGCGGATCGCTTCGCAGACGATCCGGTCATCGTCGTGGAGCAGCGCCTCGCGAATCGCTACTGGCCCGGCGAGAACCCCATCGGCAAGCGGCTGCGCTGGGTCAACGAGACCGAAACGCGGTGGCAAACGGTCGTCGGCGTGATCCCGGACATCAAACAGAGCATCGACCTCGATTTCGCCGACAACTACCCGGTGGTGTACACGCCGTATCGGCAGGAGCCCCTCCGCGGCATGGGTATCATGGTCCGATCGAGCCTGGACCTCGAGCTGCTTTCGGCCCGCCTGCGGCAGGAAGTGCAGGAGATCGACCCGACCCTGCCCCTGTTCGGCATCGCTACGCTACAGGCGGAGATCGACGAGCGGACGTTCGGCTTTCGCATCGTCTCGGTGCTGTTTCTGATTCTCGGCGGAATCGCGCTGTTCCTGTCCTGCATCGGTATCTACGCGGTCATGGCCTTCGCCGTCGGGCGCCGTCAACAAGAGATCGGTATTCGCGTGGCGCTGGGCGCCCAGCGGCGTCAGGTACTCGGACTCGTGCTGCGCCGCGCCACCCGCCAAACCGTCATCGGCCTGTCAATCGGGTTGGTCGCCGCGTTGGGCGCGACTCGGGTCTTGGAGCTGTTCATGTATGACGTCAGCCCCAACGACCCGACAACCTTCGCCATGACGATGCTGATCCTGATTTTCACCGCGGTCGTCGCCTGTATCGTTCCGGCCCGACGCGCAGGAAGCGTCGACCCCTTGGAGGCGCTACGCACCGAGTGAGCTCGGCCGGACCGGGTTGCTATCGGGTCACGGGGCAGGCAAGGCTTCGACGATCTTCCGGATCAAGGTGTTGCTGAACGGCTGGCCATCCACCCGTCCGCGGTTATCGTTGCCCTGCCGGACGACAACCAGGTCGAGGCTCGGGACGATGTAGCTGTGATTCTGGTTGTGCCCGCGCGACATGTACAGATCGTCGGGAACGCCTTCGATCTCGTCCATCACCCAGAAGGTGTAGCCGTAGTTGTTCGGCGTCTCACCGTTGTCACGCACGAAGCGACGCGTCGCCAGCCGCAGCCATTCCGCCGACACGAGCTGGCGCCCGTTCCATGCCCCTTCGTTCAGCCACAGATAGCCGAGCCGGGCGAAGTCCCGCGCCGTACAGCGGAACGTGCTACCGACCACCGAGTTGAATCCGTACCGGCTTTCGCTACCGTCGGCTCCGTAGGCGTCACACCCGGTGCTGCCCCCCTGGCCCCACCCCGGCTCTTCGTCGAAGTTCAGCTCCCGGCGATCGGCGTACGGCATGTCCCGGTACTGGTTGTCGCGGATCCCGACCGGCATGCCGATGGGCCCGAGGACGCGGTCGTAGACGTAGGGGCCGACCTCTTCGCCGGAGATATTTCGCATCGCCAGCGCCACCTGCTCCAGGCCGTAGTTGCTGTAGTTGAAGTCGGTTCCGGGCTCGAACCTCAACGTGTGATGCGCTGCGATGTCGTCGAAATGCCACCAGCCGAAGCAATACTCGTACATCTGAAACGGCCCCGAATATCCCGGATACAAGCGGCGCGTGCTCGGCGCCAGCCAGGGCTCGCGGCTCTCGTGGCCGGAGGTCATCGACAGCGCGTGCTTCACCTTGATCCGAGTCTTCCGCTCGTCCGTCAGCGGCTGATCCCAGATCTGGGGTATCAGCGAGTCTTCCGCCGACGAGCCCACCAGGTAGCTGTCCAGGCTCACGCGCTCGGCGTACTCATCGAGGAACACGCCGACCGCCGTCCCGAAAACCGATTTCGTCGACGACTTCATGTCGTTGCACGTCCGTGCGGTCCACCGCCGAGGCCCGCCTTCGGTCCCGGTGACATAGCTCTCGCCGATGATGTGACCCTTGTAGACGATGACGATGGCGCCTCCGTGGCTGGTGGTCACGGAACTGGTGTCGTGGAACGTGACCGCATCCGCAAGGCCGGCGGGATCGACGCCGAGATCGCCCGGTTCGCCGACCCTCCAGCCGCCGTCCGCCTCCGAGGGCGGAAAATAACCCTGGACCTTCGTCGTCCGGGTCGGCACCGCGGTGCTCGGCGCGCCCGGATCTCCCGGTCGCCACACTCGCAGCCCCTCCGCGAGCCCGAGTCTCGCGGCGCCCAGGGTCGCCGCCGTCGCCCCGGCGGAACTGAGCAGCCGCCGACGCGTCAACGGGCGGCCTGGAATGAGTCGGTTCCGACGGTTCATGGCTCGTTCTCCTTGCCGGCCTCGTGATCGCGGATGCTTTCCAATGCGCGGATCACGGGCCGCCCTCGGGGACCTCCATCGTGTGGTTCGCCAGCAATACGCAGCGCCCGGCTGCTTCCACGTAGGTCCGCATGAAGTGGTACCGGGTCGGGCCGGGCCCGCGGTCGACGACGGTAAATCCGGATACGACGCCGGTCGACCCCAGCACGCGAACCTCGACGTCCGAAGAAACCCGGGAGCGGGGCGCGCCCGACGCCCCGACCGCCGGATCGGCCGCTCGCGCGAGCAGCGCGTCGCGGGTGTCGATCCCCGAGGCGTGGTTGTGGACCCAAACGAAGTCCTCCGCCAGGATCGTGCGCAGAAACGCGAGGTCGGATTCCAGCAGGCTCCGCTCCCATTCGCCGTCCAGCCGCCGCAGGGCCGTAGGATCCAAGCACGTCTGCGACACGACGTCCTCGGCCGAAACCGGTGAAAGGTCAACGGACAGAAGTGCAACGGTCACGGCGGAGCAAACCGCGAGCGCCGCGGTGGATACCTGCAGTTTCATCGATCACCTCCACGTTCCGGAGCCACGAGCATCCGGATCTTCGCGTCGTAGTCGGTGTAGTGAACGTACGCGCGATTCTCCATCCACAGGACCGGTGAGCCGCCCGACCAGCGCCCTCGGCCGACGACCGGGCGGACGCTGTGCTCTGCAGTGCGCGTCAAGCGCGTAGACGACCAGGATTCGCCGCCGTCAGGTGTCGTCCAGCGCTCGATCTGGAACACACCGTCCACGGGACGCGACAGATAGACGGACGCGGGCTCGTCGTGATCCAAGACCACTCCGCCGGAGTAGTGAGGCTCCGGCTCGACCTGCCCCACCGGCGTTTCGGGGAACCACCCTCCCGCAGCGGTGATCGAGTAGTCGACCCAGCCACGCCCGTCCCAGCGGGCGTAGTGGTACTCGTGCGCGTCCTCTCGCGGCAGCTTGGTAAACACGGCGATCGGCGCCCCTTCGGCGTCGAGCGCCAGGTCCCAGACCCAGGATCGCACGCTCTCGACCGTGCCGTCGTACACGAGGTCGGCTTCCTCCGGACGGACCGGGAGCGTCTCGAGCGTGGCGATCTGGGTCCCGTCCATGCGGAAGAAGGCGCCGCGCTCGTAGTAGAAGTGATAGACGCTGTTGGTCGGCTCGTTACGCGGGTGCCCATCGGTGGCGATGAAGTGCATGCGTCCGCGACCATCGGTGGCCACCTTGACGTAGGGGCGATTGCCCCTCCTGGCGGCGGCCTCCGAGAAGACGATGCGTCCCGGCGTCCATGTTTCCCCCATGTCGGACGAGAACGAAAGGGTCGGCTTCCAGTTCATCCCGCGCCAGGTCAGTGCAATGACTCCCTCGTCCGCCAGGTACACCGGATTGGGGTAGGTATAGGCCGTCCGGTCGCCGGGCTGGCCGGGAGCGTTCGCGTCGTTGAGCTCCAGCCCTCTCTCGGGCGACCAGTCATGGAATTCGCCCGGGCGAACGGTCTCCCGCAGGCGCATTTCCCTCCCCGTGTGCCGCGTGTAGAACACCATTGCACGACCGTCCGGTAGCGCCAGGAGCGCCGGGTTGGCGTGATCGTCCTTCTCGAGCGCCGCGTGGAGAACGGCCGATGTCGTATCCCCGCCCGCTACCGTCTCTGAAACGACGATGTCTCCGGTCGAGTTGACCCAGCCAACGAGAAGGCGATCGTCGACGACGATGGCGCGCGGATCGGCAAACCAGCACCAGGCCCCGTCGGCGGTCAAATCGGTCGCCACCTGGCCACCCGACCGAACGACCGACGGCCCGGGGCCACCCATGAGCACCGCGAGAAGAAGGGCGAGTGTCCGCAACATCGCGGCAGGCTATCACGGCCGACGGGCGCGCCGCCCTAAGGCCGGCCGCGTCATCATCGACCCGTCCCCGCGGGTGAAACACACGGACGCCGTCCCTATACTCGTGCCACGATGCGAAAGCTGGGGTTGGTGCTGATCGGTGTGGTCATTGTCGTGGCCGTTGTCACGGTCGCCGGCCTGGCGACCGTCCGATTCGCGCTGACGCCCGCCCTGCAGGGAGACATCATCACGACCCTCGCGCAGCGGTACGGACGCGATGCGGAGCTCGACGCCCTGCACTGGCGCCTGCTGCCCGGAATCGCGGTGCGCGGCGAGGGCGTGCGTGTCGGAGGAGGTGGAGGAGACGACTCCCCTCCGCTGATCTCCGTCGGCGCTTTCGAGGTGGATGCCGGCGCCGCCGGGCTCTTTGCCGACCCGCGCCGGATCAACTCCGTTCGCCTCGAAGGGCTCGACATCCGGATACCGGCGGGGCGAAAGCCTGCCGATGCACCGGGAGGCCCGCTCGACCCCGAACCGGCGCCCGAGCCGGCTACACCCGAGGCGGATACACCGGAGCCGGCGGCACCCGAGCCGGCGGCACCCGAGCCGGCGGCACCCGAGCCGGCGGACAGTCCGGTTCTGGTGAACGAGATTCTTGCCGATGCGGCCCATCTCGAGATCGCCTCGAACCGACCGGGGAAGTCGCCTCGAATCTTCGAGATCTACGACCTCCGGGTAACCGGCGTTTCGACCGACAGTCCGCTGGCGTTCGATGCCGTCGTGATCAATCCGACCCCCCCGGGACGCGTCGCGACCACGGGAACGTTCGGACCCTGGAACAAGGCGGCGCCACGCTACAGCGCGATCGAAGGCGAGTACACCTTCACCGGGGCCGACCTCGGCGTCTTTCGCGGCATCGGCGGGGTACTGGACGCCACCGGGACCTTTTCGGGAACTCTCGATGACATCGTCGCCCGGGGGCGCGCACAGATCACCGATTTCGTCGTCACACACGCGAACCAACCCGTGGACATGATCGCGACGTTCGAAACTCGCATCAGCGACAAGGCGAGCGACATCGACCTGGTGCCGGTCGACGTGAGCTTCGGCTCGTCGTCGGTCGTGGCCGTCGGCGAAGTTTCCCGGCGCCCCGGCACCTCGGGACGCACCGTGGCGCTGGACGTGACCTCCGAGTCCTCGCGCATCGAGGACATGCTCAAGTTCGCCCTAACGGATCCGGAGCCTCCATTGACCGGCGACCTCGACTTCCATGCGGTCCTCGAGATTCCGCCGGGACCGGAGCCCGTGATCGAAAAGCTGCGGCTCGAAGGAGAGTTCTCGATCCGCGAGGCGGTATTCACCAAGTCGAACATCCAGGGGACTCTCGCCCGCGTCAGCCGGATCACGGGCGGTGCGGAGGACGGGCTGCCGGAGGATGAACCGGCAGAGGAGGGGCCAGCGGAGGACGGGCTGCAGCCGGACAGCGGCACCAGTGTCGTGTCGGATTTGCAGGGCGAGTTCAGCCTCGCCGGCGGTGTCCTTAGCTTCTCGCGCCTCTCCTTCTCGGTACCGGGCACGCGCGTCGAACTCGTGGGCAGTATGGGCCTAGTGGACGAGACGCTCGACCTGCGCGGCCTGGTGCTGTCGGATCGGGCGCCCTCGGAGATGGCCACTGGCACCGTCGCGCGCATCCTCCAGTTCATCGACCCGGTCGTGGCGGGTGAAGCCGGAGGTGCCACCGTGCCGATCGTGATCAGCGGCCACCGGTCGGACCCGAAGATCCGCGTCGACACCGCTGGGCTGCTACAGGGCCTCGGCGACTGGGGCAGCATCCTCGAGCGTTTCGGCCGCTCCCGCTAGGGCCCATTCGGACCAGGTCGTCACGCCAGGTCGGCGATGGCGAAGTATCGATCAACCGCGCGTCGATAGAGGCCGTGGGAAACCAAAACAATCGCGCCCAGCAGGAAGATGTCGGTAGAAACGGAGACGACCGGGAGGACCAGATAAGAGAACGAGACGATCGAGGTTCCGAGATACACCAGGCACAGGACCAGGCCGGCGACGCTCAGGCGTTGCCGGATAACGCTCCAGCGCACGGGGCCGCGAATGTATCGGAGCCGGAAGAACTGGGCGATCGGGAGGAGGATGAGGACTGCCGCCAGCGGGCGGAGGAGTATCGGTAGCCATAGGCTGGAACCACCCAGCCGAGAAAGCGGCAACCCCGGCCCAGCGGCGATTATCGCCGTCCAGAAGGCAATCAGCGCCGCCGCTACCAGGCCGCAAAGGACAAGGCACTCGGCGCCACCTGCCCAAGATTCGACGCGGGCGAGTCGCCGTCGCGACAACGGATACGCCCTCCGCGGCGTCAACGAGATGGACGAGTAGCAGGCGATCGGCGCGGCGAGACCGAGACCGACGGCCGTCGATGTCAAGGCCACCATGACAAGGGTAGAAGGAGGGGGCCCGGGCCGCCGCGTAACCCCATAGTAGAGGTTCCAGATCGATGCTCCGGGAGATGTCCACCACAACTCGAGGACCTGCCACCCGACCCAGCCAATCGCCACCGCCGCCGAAGCAACCGCCGCAATTCCAGCGACCGGTGGCAGGTATCCGTAGTTCTCATACCAGCCGGCTCGCAGCCAATTCGCGACCCGGTCACCCAGATAGGCGACATGCCAGGGCGTTCCGCCCAACTGGGGAACAGCCGCAGCCTTCCGCCGGCCCGCACGGACGCCTCCATACGTAAGCGACATGGTCGCGAGAAAAGGCCGCTCACGCGCTGATTCGGCGCGAAAAGCGTCGTACATGAGAAACGCGATCACGGGGGCGGTCGCGACCGCGGTCAGAAACGGATGGGCAAGCACTGTACTCTCGATGAAGGGGACGAACAGGACCAACGGGCCCATGACGCCGACGCTTCGGAGTGCCGTGGGACGGACGCCGATCCAGAACGCCAGGAAGGCAAGCGACGCGAGCCCGAGCGAAATCGGAGGGAAAGCGTCCCAGAAGTCGGCAATATGGCGAAGCGGAACGTCGCGGAGAAGGCCGAGGACGAAAGCAAGAAAGACGAGGATGTCCCGCGTGAACACGACGAGCACGCCGATGATCAGGGCACCGAAGAACAATCGGCGCCGGAGCCCCGGCAGCAACCACGAAAAGTGGCAATGCTGCAGCTCCTTGATCGACTGCCCGACGAGGATTCCGATCATCGCGGGGAACACCAGCGTCAGGACGGTCATCGCCCCTCCGCCTCCGGCAAGGCCATCGACAACCTCTCGGTGAAAGCCCCGCAATGAAACACCCAGCGCCACCCACACGAGCACGACACCAACCAGTGCGGTGACCGAGGCGAACCCCGCCAATGGGATCCAGGCCGCCGTCACGGGACGCCTGAGAAGCCGAAACAACGCACCGCTTCCGCTCACGAGGAACGTTCGTGCAAGAGCGGGAAGATGCGTTCGAGGTTCAGCGGCTGGCTGTGCACTTGCACCCGATACTCGTCCTCGAACTGCTCCAGGAACTCGCCGGCATCGCGGACGAGCAGTTGGGCCCGGTGCGCGTTGGTCCGCTGCGAGAGGACCCAAGGTTCGGTGAACTCCCCCGCAAGCGGCCGCTCCGAGACCACCTCCCACTCGCAGTAGCGTTCCTGTAGATCGTCCAGCGCCTCGCTCACGGAAACCTCGCCGCGATCCAGACACACGATGTGGTCCACGATCGACTCGATGTCTCGCATCACGTGAGACGAGATCACTGTCGTAGCCTGATCTTCGTTGAGCAGCTCGATCAAGAAGGCCAGCACCTGCTCGCGAGAGATCGGATCGAGCGCGCTCATGGGCTCGTCCATGAGCAGAAGCTTGGGCCGGTGACAGACGGCCAAGATGATGCCGAGTTTCTGGGCGTTCCCCGGCGACAGCGTTCCGACACGGGCCTTCCGATCGAGGTCCAGCTCGCCCACCAGCCGCTCCTCCCGTTCCTCGTCCCAGTTCTCGTAGAACGAGGCAACATAACGAATGTGCCGGCCGACGGTCATCCAATCGAGGAACCGCCCATCCTGCCAAACGGCACCGATGCTGGCGAGCTGTTCTGCCTCCAGCTCATCGGAAGCGCGCCCGAGGGTTCTGCAAACGCCACCGGTCGGAAGTTGCAGACCGACAACGTGCTGCAGGAGCGTGGTCTTTCCGCTGCCGTTGCGGCCGATGAGCCCGACGATGGAGCATTCGGGTATCGCCAACGTGACGTCGTCGAGCGCGCGCACGTCGCCGAACTGCTTGGTCACATGAAAGAGCTCGAAAGCAGATCCCATCAGCTCCGCTCCTTGGCGCCGTTGGCGCCGTCGAGTGTCTCGGCGAAAACCTCCATCGCCCGTTCCCTGGAGAGACCGAGTTGCCGCGCGATCGCCGCGACCGGACGCGCCCTCTGTCGGAACTGTTCGACCCGGCGGCTGTCGACGTCGGCGGCGGGCAGTGCCCTGACCACCAGGCAGAGCCCCGGGCGCTTCTCCACCAGCCCCTCCATTTCGAGACGGCTGTAGGCCTTGCTGATCGTCATCGGGTTGAGCCCGAGCTCTCCCGACAGAGCGCGCGTCGAGGGCAACTCCTCGCCTGCCGCCAGCATTCCGGAAACGATTTGGAATCGAATCTGGTCGCGCAGCTGGCGAAACACCGGGACACCGCTGTGCTGGTCGACGACAAGAACCACGTTTTCCCCTAGGTGTATTAGTGACAATATACACCATAGCGGCAATCCGACGACGCGTCAATCACTTCACACCGCAGGGAATCTTCTGCCCGAGCCGCACGTATCTGAAGGCAGGAACCAAAGCGAGAAACGCCACCGCTCGCGCTCCCCTGCACGCTCGGAGGGTCGAAGTACGCCATGACGGCGCTGCGCAACATTTTCTCGGTGGCGCACTACGAACGCATCATGCTGATGCGGACGGTGCGATTCCGCTTCCTCGGCTTCGCCGGCATCGCCATGCCGATGTTCTTTGGCGTCGTGCTGGCGATTGCGGAGACCTTCGGCGAGATCGACGAAAGTGCATCGGTGTTCGGCCTCAGCGCCTTCGTACCTTTCTACTTCTACACCTACACGCAGACGGCCCTGATCGCCTTTGTGGCGGGCAACTTCCGCGCCGCCGACGACAACGCCGAGGTGGGTGAGGTGATCGCGGCGCGGCCGATGTCCACCGCCCAGATGGTCATCGGCAAGTACGTCGGCGTGCTCCAAGCCCTCGCTGCACTCGCCGCCCTGGTGGCGGGCCTGACGATATCGATTCAGGCGGCGAAGCTGAGCATCATGGGGGCGCCCCTCACGCTGGCCCCCTATGGCTACTACTTCTTCCTCATGATGCTCCCGGCGCTGCTTTTCGCATCGGCCCTGACATTCTGCCTCGGCGCCATCCTTCGCCACCCGACCGTCGTCGCGCTCCTGTCCGTCGCCTACGGTCTCTCGGTCCTGTTCTACCTCGGCCACCACTACGACGGGTTGTTCGACTTCGGCGCCTTCTTCGCACCGTTGTTCTACTCGGACATGCTGGGCGTCGGCGACATCTCCCGGTTGATGCAGATCCGCCTGATGTACGTGGCGATCTCGTTCGCCCTCCTCGGCCTCGCGGTCGTCGCCTACCCGCGTCTTCCCAACCCAGGCATGGGAAAATGGGCGGGGCACGCCATGGTGGCGGTCGGCATCGTGGGCGCTCTCGGCGCCTACTCGATAATCAGCACCGGCGATGCCGCCGCCATCGAGCGTCGGGCCGGGCTCCTGGCAACACAGGTCGCGCACGCCACCGAGCCCGCCGCCACGGTACGCCACTACGACATCGACCTGTCTTTGATGACGGGTGTCGCGCCGTTGTCCGCAGATGTCGGCCTCCTCGTGTCGAACGACGGAGCGGACCCGCTCGAGCGTCTGGTCTTCACGCTCAACCCGGGGCTCGAGATGACCGGTGTTCACGACGCCGGGGGGCGTGCAATGCCATTCGAAGTCGACGGATCGGTCATCCGCGTCGCCCTGGCCCAGCCGTTGCTTGCGGGCCAGGAGCTCGAGCTGGGGATGACCTACGCGGGCACGATCGACCGCGACGGCTTCGACCTGATGCGCGGCAGGGCGCGCCTGGAGAAGTGGGACGGGCCGATTCACAAGGGCGACCTCACCGCGTGGATCCAAGACGGGTCAGCATACCTGCCGCCACGCAGCCGCTGGTACCCGGTCCCCGGCGTCGACTACGGACACCAAAGCCAGCGCCCCGTCTCGTTCTCCACCGCCCGGCTGGAGATCGACGTGCCCGAAGGGCTCACCGTGATCACGCAGGGAGCACCCGTCCCCGAGAACGGTGCCGGGCGCGACGCATCGGCCGGTCGAAGCCGCCACGTGTGGGAGGTAGCGCGACCGGTGCCGGTGCTGTCGCTCAACGTCGACCGCTACGAGGTGCTGAGCGCGGAGATTGCCGACACGCTGGTGTCCTTCTACGTCTACCCGCTCCATCGCCCGCAGGTGGAGTTCTTCGCCGACGCCGTCGAGGAGGTCACGGACCTGGTCGAGCAGCTCCTGACAACGATGGAAAGCGAGAGCGGGCTGCCCTACCCCTACCCTCGCCTCTCGATCGTGGAGATCCCGTTCCTGGTGCAGTGGTACTACGAGGGATGGGAGGAGAGCGGTGGGCTGACGCAGCCCGGAGTTCTGATGATCGAGGAGGACGCGCTGATCGAGCGGCTCACCCGCCTGCGGGCCTCGTTCGAACGCTCGATGCGCTCCGACCGCAACGGCAACCGGGACCCGGCCCGGGTGAAGCGGGACCAGCTCGCTTCGGCGATATTCACCGCGTTCCTGAGCAACGACCGAGGCCGCAGCAGCACCGGGGGCCTCTTTCGCAGCCCGCTCGTGCAGCTGTGGTCATTCAATCGCGACTTCACGGGCGCCAACGCCGACCTGATGGCGCGCGGCCTACCCGTGTACATGCAGGAAGACGTCACTGCGAACATGCGGGCACTGATGTTCGACCGCCGTCGCGGTGGCCGGGACATACCGGCCCGCGCTGCCGACGACGCCGGCGCCATCTCCCGCGACGGCTCCCTCGGCAACAGCGGGGTCGTCGCCTGGGACGCGCAGCTCGCCGCGATGCAGAGCAAGCCGCTGGCGGGATTCGATGTCGCCGCCGAGCCCGATCTCTACCGTGCCGTTCTCGACACCAAAGGCCTGACGATGTTTCGCGTCATCGAGGCCATCGTCGGTTCCGGCGCGTTCACCAATGCAATCGAGGGATTCGGCGCGGCGACCGCGTACGAAGAAGTCTCGTTCGCCGACTTCGAGCGGGCCGTGCTGCCGGCGGCTACCGAGGCCGCCGAGGCCACCGAGGCCACCGAGGCCAAAGAAGCCACCGAGGCCACAGAAGCCACGGAGCCCGGCGGCGCCGACCTCGGCGCCCTGATCCGAGACTGGATCCACGGCACCCAGGTTCCCGGCTTCAACATCACCTACACCGACACGATGAAGCGGGCCAACGATTGGGGCACGGTCCAGTACCAGGTCGTCGTCCGGCTGCGCAACGGCGAGCCCGGGCGCGGCTTCGCTCAGGTACGGGTTGTTGGCGAGGACGACACCGTCTCGCGCAACGTGCAGATCGACGGGGGCCAACAGGTCGAAGTGTCTCTGGTCTCGAACACGCGGCCGCGTCGCATCGCCATCGAGCCCTTCCTGGCCAAGAACCGCCGCCAAATCGGCGCGCCGTTGCGGGTCCCCGACAAGATCACCCCGGGGGTCGCCGCGAGCTACGTGCGGCTGGTGCCGGAGGAGGCGAATCGGCGCACAGAGATCGTCGTCGACAACGAAGACGAAGGCTTCTCGATGCCCGTCCGGCGGGTGCGCCGCTACCTGCGGCCGGGCCTGCAGGGAGGCAACTGGCGGGTCCGCTCTAACAGCTACGCCTTCGGCCTCTACGAGACCAACTACCGAACACGACCGCCCGGAGACGGCGCCCAACCCGCCATCTGGACCACAGGCCTTCCCTTCGACGGCGAGTACGACGTCGCCTACTACTATCTTCCGGAGCGCGTCAACGGTCGTTCCATCCGGTGGCGGGCCGCCGACGATTTCTATCTCACCGTTTTTCATGCCGGCGGCGAAACCAGGGTCGTCCTCGACGGCGATCGGTTGCTGCCCGGCTGGAACGCGATCGGACGCTTCCGCTTCCGCAGTGGCGACGCCGCGGTCATCGAGCTGTCGGACGACGCCGACGGCTGGGTCTACGCAGATGCCATGCGCTGGCGGTACTTCGACCCGGCCGCCGACACCCGCTACTACGACGCCGTGGCGCCCTGGGAGACCTCCGGGCGAAGCTCCGGGAGCCGGGACCAGTAGCTGGGCCGCTACGAGCACCGGCCGCGTCTTTCCATCGCGGCGGAAACGGATATCATCGCCGGGCATCCTAGCGAACGGCCCGCTCCCCTTCGAGACCCCGGGCCGATTCCGACGGCGCCCCGTGCACCTGCAATGGAGACTGGAATGGCTGAATGCAACTGGTGTGACTCGAAGGCGTGGTTTTTTCAGCTCGACCGACGCAGCGGCCTGTGCGGCGAGTGCGCCCCTACCGTGCAGGCGGGCATCGACGAGCACAGGCAGGCGCTCGATGCCCCGCAAGAACCTGCTGCCGACGCCGACTGGCAGACGTGGCTGGAACACTATGACGGCATTCGCTCGCACCTGAGCGCTCTACTACGCTACGAGGGATGTGGAATCCCGACCCTCGACCCGCCCCCTTCCGCAGCGATGGTGGCCTGCGATGAGGACCGCGCGAAGGTCATCCTGAAGGCAGCCGCCGAGACGGTGGAATCGACGCTCAGCCGTGCCGAGGCGGCCGAATCGTCGGCCGACGGTCTCGAGCTGGCGAACGAGGCACTGACCGGCGTGCGGGAGTTCCAGAAGCTGCTCGGAGAGCCTCTTCCGGAGTTCGGCGAGAACAACGCCACGGTCCTCGTTCGCTTGGAGAAAGAGGTCGAAGGCTACATCCGGGAGGAGTCCGGGGAATCGCCTGCCGACGGCTCGTCGGAGTGAGCGCCCGCCGAGCAACGTGAGCCGGATTCGCGTCGCTGGCCTTCTCGTTGTCGCGTACGCGTGCCTCTTCGTGCTTTCTCGGGTTATTCACGCGACACTTTTCGGCGTCGCCGGTATCCAGCTCGAGCCGACCACCGATTACCTCACCTTCGTGGCCGGCATCACGCTGCCGGCGGCGATCTTCATCGTCGTCGTCAACCGCGCGATCGCGGGCAGGCTGCCGCGGCCGCAGCCACGGCGGTTGGCGACGTACATGTCGGCAACCCTGTTTCTCGGGATCGCCATCGAGATCCTCCTCGACGGAGCCGCGGTCGCCGTGCTGGGGCGGAAGGCATGGGAGTACGAGGTCTGGCCCCTCCACGACGGCTACACATCCGGCGTCGCGGCGTTCATGTGGCCCCTCTACGGCGCTCACCTGTGCATGTTGGACGCTGCTCTGGAGACTCGGGGCGTGCGCGCCCGAACACAGCTTCGGCGTTCGATGGTGGCCGGCGTCGACGCGATGGTCATGGAGATCGCGGCGAACACGTGGGCAATCGCCGTCTTCGGGACGTACTACTTCTACTACCTCGCACCCGATCTCATGCACTTTACGGCCGCGGAGATCTACCTTCCGTACGTCGGGGCCAATCTGCTTCTGGCCGGGATCGTTCGAACCGTCGATCGCGCCGGCAGGTCGTGGCCGGTCTGGTGCGCGGCCATGACCGTGGCGGCGCTTGCGGCGCTCTTTCTGCCGGCGGGCGCCGGATGAGGCGGATCGCGACGGGGCATGCCGACCCGCGACCACGAGCGACTTGCGGTGAGATACCTTAGGTCGCGAAAGGAGGCCCGATGAGCACACGGAGACAATGGTTGGGAGCGACCATGAAGGGCGTGGGCGGCTGGGCGCTTGCCGGCGGTTCGGGCGGCCTGCGCTTCGCCGCCGACGGGGGCCCCGACGATGGAGGGCGATCCGCCGGGCAAGACGGTCGCGTCCACCCCTACCTGCACTACGACGTATTCACCGATCGCCCCCTCACCGGCAACCAACTGGCGGTCTTTCTCGACCCGGTCGGGCTCAGCAGCGAGCAAATGCAGGACATCGCTCGAGAGCTGAACTTCTCGGAGATCGCCTTCACCTTCGCCGCTCGCGAGCCGCAGCACCTCGCGCGAGTGCGCATCTTCGGCCGCTCGCGGGAGATGCAGTTCGCCGGCCATCCGGTGATCGGTACGGCGTTTGCCCTGGCACATGCCGAGAAGATCCGCCCGGGTGTCACCGAGGCGGTGCTCGAGCTCGGTCTCGGGCCAACGCAGATCACCCTCGAGTGGGACGGCGAGCGCCTCGCATTCGCCTGGATGAGCCAACAACAGCCGGTCTTCGGACCGACGATCGACGACGCAGCCGGCCTGGCGGAAGGACTGGGATTGGACGTGGAAGCGCTGAGGGACGCCGGCCCTCCCCCGCAGGAGGTCTCCACGGGCAACGCGTTCCTGATGGTTCCGCTGGCCACGCGTTCCGACGTCGATCGTGTTGCTGTGCAGCGCACCGCGATGGAGGCAGTCTTTCGTGACGCCGGGATGCGGCAACGGGGCCTGTATGTCTTCTCGCTCGAGCCCGGCCCCGACGGCGGCACGGCGTACGCCCGCATGGTCGGCCTCAGCGGCTTCGAGGACCCGGCAACCGGATCGGCGGCGGGGCCGCTCGGCTGCTATCTCGTTCGGCATCGGCTTGTCGCCGCAACCGACGCGGACGCGACCACATGCGTTCAGGGCGTGGCGATGCAGCGACCGAGCCGGATCCACATCCGCATCGGTACCCGCGGAGACGAGATCACCACCGTCCACGTGGGCGGCACCAGCGCGCTCGTCGGCGAGGGAACGATTCGAACGGTCAGCGGCGGCTAGCGGCCGCCGCGGCCGGTCACGCCTTGCGGCCGGTCACGATATGCGCCGGCGAATCGAACACCATCGCGCCATCGTCGGCAACGAATCGGTCGAAGGCGATCTCGGCCTCGACGAGAATCTGTTCGATCAAGCCGTCATCGAGGTATACGCCCATTACGGGAAGCCAGCCGCGCAGGTCCGCCTCGACCATGGAGCGCACCGAGGGAAAGCGCCCCTCACCTACCGTCGTGCGGACCTCGACGGCCTCGACGCCCGCCGATCGGAAGAGCTCGGCGAGCGCCTCCTTGTCCCCGAGAACGAACGGTGCGCGCAACGCCTCCGCCGCGGCCGAACCGGCCATCCGGTCGAGAATATCGACCTCGATCGGATAGACCGGTGACGCTTCGAGGGCGTCCCACACGGCGACCGCGAGCCGGCCGCCGGGGCGCAGGACCCGCAGCATCTCGCCGATCGCCGCGCGGCGGTCGGGAAAGAACATCAGGCCGAACTGGCTCACCACGGCATCGAAGCCGGCATCCTCGAACGGAAGCGCGCCGGCATCACCCTGATGCCAGGCGGCTTCGGGCTCGATGTTTTCGGCGATCGCCAGCATGGCGGGGCTGAGATCAACGCCGCTGACGGTACCGCCCGGCCGCACGATCCCCGTCGCGGCCCGGGCCAGCACGCCGGTGCCACACGCCACATCGAGCACGTCGTCGCCGCCACCGACGCCGGCTGCTTCCAGCACCCGCGGAGCCCATTCCGCGAAGAGCGCAGCGACATGGAGGTCCTCGTAGGCCCGCGCTCCCGCCAGCGCCTCCGCCGGAATCGACTCGTTCATCGAACCCCTCCGTTCGATTGACGGCGAGACGCGCGCCCGCCGCGAGCATCATGATCACACGGCTTCTCACGCATGAACATGGGACCCGATTCAAAACCCCGCGCCGATGATCGTCCTGGCGCCCTCCTGCCCTCTACGTGGCCGCAGGCTCTTCGCGATAGACCTCGAAGTTAATGTCGTCGATGCGGGTGGAACGAAGGCTGACGCCCGCGATCACCTGGAAATACAGGCTCATGAAGATCGGCTCGATGTGGCGCAACTCGAACGCGCTCAATGCGATCGAAAGGGCCACGAATGCGGTGGCAAAGATACTCACCCAGACGAGCGAGCGGACCACGATACCGATCTGCCGCAGGCGATCCTCATGATCCTGGTACGGATCCTTCCTCTTGCCGTACAGGGCGTGCGCCGCGATCACGGCGAAGAACAGGTTCGCCGCGGTGATGCCGACGATGTTCCAGTAGCCGCCGAACCAGGGGAAGTGGAACTGCCTGACGTACACGATGAAGAGCACGAAGGCGATGTACGTGCCGACCGCCAACGCGAACACCGGCGGGGATACGAAGTCGAGAAGACGTCGGGGGCGCAGATCCGCCGTTCGCTTCGTGCGTGAGTCCGCGACCCGTTGCAGGTTGAAGTAGACCATCCCGGCCGCGCCCATCAGCATCAGCGGAACGAACTGGAGGAAGAAGTACGCCGTGAGCACCGACTTGGTGTCCCAGTTGAGCATCCCCTCGCTCGGCGCGTAGAAGCCGAGGAACACGAGGAAGAGCCCCACCGCGAGCACCGCCAGGTTCATCAGGCGGTAGGTGGTCAGCGTCCGGCGGAACGTCTCTGCGGTCAGCGGATAGAGCCTGGGATGGGTTTCCGGCGGGTAGGTCTCGAGCACGTACGCCGCCCGGCCGGCGATCGCCCGCGGGAATAGCCAGGAGATCAACAGGACTTGGCTCAGGAACACGAGATAGAAAAGCACTTGGTCGTACATGTCGGGTATCTCCTCAGTCGGGGTGACTGCTCATGACGTCGCCGAAGGCGATGCGAATCTCCGAGTCCGTCGCCCCGGCCCGCTTGATGTCCGCAACGGCCGCGGTCAGCTTGGCGACGACGAGCTCGTTGAGGTCCACCTCGCTGTTGGCCTTCGCCTCGGGATGGACGAATGTGCCCCGGTATCCCTTCGTCTGGATTACCGAGTCGCGTTCGAGCAGGCGGTAGGCTTTTGCAACCGTCTTGTTGTTCAGCCCGAGATCGTTGGCAAGCTGCCGGATCGACGGCAGGGAGTCGCCCGGACCGATCTTCTCGGTAAGCACGGCCTTCTTGATCTGATCGATCAGTTGGGCGAACAACGGCACCGGGCCGTCGATGTCGATGACGATTTCCATGGGTTTCCTTCTCCGGTTTGTACCATGTGACGTAAGGGTACAACTGGGATGTACCCCTTGGCAAGGTGGGTCATTAAGAAATCTATCGGGGGCCGTGGGCTATGCTCTGGCTCCGACATCCAGAGTTTGCGTGGAACCCTCGCGCTCCCGGAGAGAGCCATGATGACCCGCCCGATGAGCCTCGCCCTCTTTCTCTCCCTGCTCGTAGCGTCCCCGTCGGCGGTTCCACAGGACCTGTACGACGCGGTCGAGCACGGCTACGCCGACAACGACGGCGTCCGCATCCACTACGCAGCGATCGGCGAGGGGCCGCTGATCGTCATGATCCACGGCTTCCCCGACTTCTGGTACACATGGCGCGAGCAGATGAAGGTGCTCGCCGCGGACTATCGCGTCGTGGCGATCGATCAGCGGGGGTACAACCTCTCTGACAAGCCCGCAGGCGTGGCGAGCTACGCGATGCCCCTGCTGGTGCGCGACGTCGTCGCCGTGATCCGTTCACTGGGAGAGGAAGAGGCGATCATCGTCGGGCACGACTGGGGTGGCATGGTTGCCTGGCAGACAGCGATCAACGTGCCGGAGGTGGTCGAGCGGTTGATCATCTTGAACCTCCCCCATCCCCGCGGCCTGATGCGCGAGCTGGCGAAGGGGGAAGAGCAGGCGGCCAACAGCCAGTACGCGCGGAACTTCCAGCGGCCCGACGCTCACGAGAGCCTGACGGCGTCCGGACTGGCCGGGTGGGTCCGCGATCCCGCAGCACGCGCCCGCTATGTCGAGGCCTTCGAGCGGTCCGACTTCGAGGCCATGCTCAACTACTACAAGGCCAACTATCCGCGCGAGCCCTACGTCGGGGACACTTCGCCGCTGGTCAAGGTGCAATGCCCGGTCCTCGTGATCCACGGGCTCGACGATACCGCCCTGCTGGCACCCGCCCTCGACAGGACCTGGGAGTGGATCGACAACGATCTGACGCTGGTGACGATTCCGGGAGCGGGCCACTTCGTGCAGCAGGATGCCACCGAGATGGTGAACCGCAGCATCGTCGCGTGGCTGGGACGATAGCCGCGCTCAATGGGCTCCCCATACCGTCGGGTTGAAGAGGCGACCCGCTTCCGGCCCCCGGCCGGATCTGGGTGCTCCCTCACGGCCGCAACCTCTCGGCTCGAGGCCCACGGAGGTCAGAAGAAGCGACTGAAGTCGGCCCGGGTTCCGGTGAACCGCGGATTCACCACGTTGTTGAAAATCGAGCCGAAGGTGTAGCTGAAGCCGAAGGAGATGCTCGAACGCGAGTCGGTAGCCAGCGCCTGCTGTTCCAACAGGATCTCCTCGTCGGTCTGCCCGGACGCCGGCAGGTAGCGCTGGTCGCGGATCGCCGCCCAGTTGGCGCGCACGTTGAAGTTGAGTCCGCGGACGACGCGAAACTCGAGCCGACCGTTCAGCACCACGCGCCATTGGGCCGGGTCCGAGAGAAATTGCGCCGTTTCGACGGCGAACTCCGCCTCCCCCCACGGCGCCACCGTCGTGAAGTCGGTCTGCAGCCCGTGGTCGTACACCAGCTCCGACGTCTTTCCGAAGATCGTCTCTTCGATGTAGTCGTAGTGCACCACGCCGAACTCGTAGGTCACGGTGAAAGAATGCCGAGATGATTCGGAATATGGGAAGAAGTTGTACTCGATTCCGGGCAGCACACCCCAGGCCAGATCCATGTTGACGAACGTCGCCTGCAATCCGGCCGCTTTGAACGACAGCCCCCAGTGTTCGCCGATGCTCTTGACGACCTGGTTCGACAGCGAGATCTGCCGGGTGAGCCCGAACGATTCGCTGCCGTCGTTGAGGATGAAGCTGCGGTCGTTGTAGCGCAGGTTCCCGTTGACCCGGAGCTTCCATTCTTCCGTCGTCCGATTGGCGGAAGCGTTCAGGGTCACGTTGCGATTCGAGCGCCGATCCTCGGTGGCGAAGCTGCCATTGGCACCGAAACGAAAAACCCAGAAGTCCCACGGGTCATCCGCCGGGTCGACGATCAGGAACCTCTGCTCGATGCCCTCGACTTGCTGTCGGATCTCGATATCACGGATAAGCGGGGTTTTGGCGAGGTAGTGGAGCACGCCAACCCGGAGTGTCTGGGCAATGCCGGCGCGCGACTCGTCCGCTGTATCCGTATTGCTCGCCATGTACAGATGGGTGACGTTGTCGCCTTCGAACTGCTCCAGACCGATGAAGTCGAACGTCAGCTCCCATCCGGAACCCGATTGCCGCGCCGTGGCCAGGACGTGGATCTGTGCATCCTTGCGGTCGCGCACATAGTTGATGAAGGTGATCTCCCGGCGCAGGTAATCCATGTCGCAAATCGGCCGGGCGCAATCCAAGTACACACGTAGGCCGGCGGCCGGTGGATCGGGTTCTTGCTCGGCGCCGAGAAGATCCGGCACGGCATTCTGCGCGCCTTGAGCTCTGGGTGCATCGGGTGACAGCAGCAAGGCGGCGCAAGCGCAGAGAGCGCAAAGGGTCGATCTCATCCACCAATCCTGTCGTGGGTTCCGGGACGTATGTTGATCAACGGAGGAGCGGGAACCGAGCAGGACGGGCGTACCCGGCGGGCGGAGTGTCGCACGGCGCCGAGCCGCCGACAAATTCATACCCGGGGATCCCGGATTCGGGCGGCGGAGAGGAGCTAGCTACTCTCGTTCCGCGCAGCCGACGGCGAGCGACCGACGACCCTACCGCTGCGCGTCGGCGAAATCGCGACCGTACTCCGGGTTCGGCGTCGGCAGTTTCGCGTCTACCTCGACGCGCCATCGGCGCAGCACCTCGTGCATCTCCTCGACCCGGTCCGGCATCTCGCCGGCGAGATCGCGTTGCTCGCCGATGTCGACACCGAGGTCGAACAGCTGTAGCCGCTCGTGCTCGAACGACTCGATGAGCTTGTAGCGTCCGATCCGGACGGCGCTTCCCGGGAAACCGCCCTGGTTGCCATAGTGCGGGTAGTGCCAGAAGAGAGCTTCGCGCTCGAGGGACCCGGTGCCTTCCAGCACCGGCACGAGGCTGACGCCGTCGGCATGCTGGACCGGGTCGAGCGGCAGGCCCGCCATTTCCAGCATCGTCGGATAGAAGTCGGTGCTGATGGCAGGTTCGAGGATGACGTCTCCGGGTGTCGTGTGCCCGGGCCACCTGATGATCATGGGCTCGCGGATCCCGCCCTCGTAGAGCCAACCCTTGCCGGCTCGCAACGGCAGGTTCGACGTCGGATGCCCTTCCGAAGTCGACAGCCCGCCATTGTCCGACATGAAGATGACGACCGTGTCGTCTGCCCCACCGGAAGCTTCGACGGCGTCGAGAACCCGACCGACGGCAGTGTCCATGCTCTCGACCATGCCGGCATAGGCGGCGTGCTGCTGCACGAGCCGCACCTCGCGCGGCGGCTCCTCGCCGAACAGCGGCCCGTCGAAATCGATCGCCGCCCACTTCCGCTCGTACTTCTCCACCAGCTCGACGGGCGCCTGCAGCGGTGTGTGTACGGTGTAGAAGGACAGGTACAGGAGGTACGGTCGGTCTCTCTGCTCCTCGATGAAGCGGATCGATTCGTCGGCGAGCCGTGCGGTCAGGTGCTCGCCTTCGGGGCCGTCGGCGAGCTTCGGGTTGTCGTAGGGCGAGAAGTAACCGGCGAACGGCATGCCGGCTTCGTACCCGGCAACGTTTCGCTCGAAGCCCTGATCCTCCGGGTAGAAGCCTTCACCGCCGAGATGCCATTTGCCGAAAAAGCCCGTGGCATAGCCGGCATCCCGCAATCGCTCCGCGATCGTCACTTCCTCCAGCGGCAGATGCTCCAGATACGGCGCGGGCAGCAGCCGTCCGCGGCGGTGGCCGCCGAACCAGTTGGTCGTATCGGTGCGCGCCGGGTGTTTGCCGGTGAGAATGCTCCCCCGCGTCGGCGAGCACACGGGGCCGGCAGCGTACCCGTCGGTGAACCGTGCCCCCTGCGCCGCGAGCCCATCGATGTTGGGTGTTTCGTAGAAGCTGCTTCCGTAGACCCCGAGGTCGGTCCAGCCCAGGTCGTCGACCAGAATAAAAACGAAATTGGGGCGGATTGCAGCGTCATCGCGATCGGACGACGCTACGGACGAAGAAGACCCGGCGGACGGCGAGGACGATCCGGAGGAGGAAGACGGTGCGGGCGGAGAGCATGCGACCACCGCGCCGACCAGTAGGAAGATTCCGACACATTTCAAAGCTGCTCTCATTGCCCGGCCCTCACGCTCTCGTGCCTACGACGAGAGACCTGACGATCAATCCCTCGTTGATTGCGGTCAAGACGCCGTTCTTTCGCCGTACGTTGTCCTCGTACATCTCGTCTCCGTCGGCGGCGCGCGCAGCGGCCTCGTGCTTCGCCAGCGCCTCGATGATGGCGCCGCAGGTAGCGCGGAAATCCGCCGTCACGTCCCGGGATCGGACCGCCTGGAAGCCGGCGTCGGCCGTCATTTCGGCCGGCTGCGCATCGGCCAGAACCTCCATCGGTACCAGCTCGACCGCCCGCGCGGCTCCCTCGTCGGGCAATCCGGGCGGCGTATGAATGACGTAGCCCGCGAGCCGACCTCCCGGCCTCAGAACCCGCAGGCATTCTCTCAACCCGGAGAGCTTGTCGACGAGTCAGCAGAAGACATCGGCGTGGGTCACGGCGTCGAACGTCGCGTCCCGGAACGGCAGGTTGACGACGTCGGCAGCGGCGATCTCGGTGCGGTCGCCGAGCCCACGCTCGTCAAAGACTTGCTTCGCCCAGACGAGGGCGTTGACCGGGATGTCCGTGCTGATCAGACGACAGCCGGTGGATTCGGTGAGACCCCAGCCCGGCCAGCCGTGCCCTGCCCCGACGTCGAGAATCCGGTCCCGTGCGCCGATCTGCAGGTGCTCCACCAGTTCCCGTGCTTGCTCCACGGTGGTGAATCCACTGAGACCGATCTCGAGGCCGAACACATCGCGCTCGACTTGCCGCGCCGCAGCCGACTGCAGCCTCTCGTATCGGCCGACGAAGAAATCCTCGTCGACTTCCCCGATCGGGTCTTGCGCCTCGAGGTCCGGCGCCCCGGACCTCGCTGCTTCGGGACCCGATGCCTCGGAGCTCGCCGTTTCGGAACTCGGATCCTCGGTGCCCAGCGAATCGGGGTCGAGCGTTTCGGGGGCCTCCGTTCCTCGGTTTCGATCGGACATGGAGGAACTATAGGGCATGATCCTCCACACCGACGGCCGGCGCAGTCAGCTCACAGCGAGAGGCCTTCTCGCAGGCTTTCGATCAGCGCGTAGCGGGCGCGCAGCGCCTCACGCCCGGCGGGCTCCACTTTCACCATGAGCCGCGGGCGTCCGCCGCGACCACCACGGGAAGACCCGGTGCCGGTCCGCAGTAAGCCCTTGCGAGCCAGCCTGCGGATGGCGACGAAGACCGCGCCGTGGGCAAGCGTCTTGCCGGTGCGCCGCTCGATCTCCTCGATGATACTGACGGAGTACGCCTCGTCGTCGAGCCGGAGGGCGGCGAGCAGGACCATCTCTTCGACGGGGCCGATCTTCGCCGGTTCCTCGGGCATCTTCTTCGGGCGGCTCATGGGGCGCTCACTGGCCGCGCAGCACGTGCGAGGCATCGAGCCGGACGGCGCGCAGCGTCGGCACGATCGCCGCGGCGGCGGCAACCACGAGTATCAGAACGGACGTGGCGCCGAGCGCGAAGGGATCGAGGTTCTCGATGCCGAACAGGAACGCTTCGAGGACCCGAACCGCCCACACCGAAAGGCCGAGCCCGGCCACGATTCCGAGGACCGCGAGTCGCATGCCCTCCCCTCCGACCTGCCGGACAATGCGGCCGGTGGGCGAGCCGAGAGCCTTGCGGAGTCCGATCTCCCGCCTGCTCTGGGCGATCGACTGGGACAGAATGCCGTAAATGCCCAGCGCCGCGAGTCCCAGCGAGAGCGCCCCGAAGATGCCCATCATCGCTGCGGAGAAGCCCGGCAGCGTCTCTTCCTGATCCAAGAGCTCCTGCAACGAAGTCAGTTCCTGGACAGGGGCCTCGACCCCGGCGGCGACCGCGGCGGATCGCACCCGGGCCGTCAATTCGTCGACGGTGCCCGCGAGGTTGATCCACACGACGAGCTCTCCGCGGCGACGGTGATCGTGCTGCTGGACGGAGTAGTAGAGGTCATGGGTCATGGGAACCGGCATCGGCCCCGGATTGCGCCCCGCCAGGAGCGCGTCTTCCGCAACCCCGACGACGGTGTACCAAACCGCGTTGCCCTGGGCGGCGGCTCCCGTCGAGGCCAGCCGCTTGCCGATGGCGTCCTGCCCCGGCCATAGGGCTTCGGCCAGCGCCCGGCTGACCACCACGACCGGCAATGCGCCGAAACGATCCGCCGGACCGATGCCGCGGCCGCGAACGACGGCGATTCCCGCATGGTCCAACGAATCCGGCCCGACGAGGTGGTAGCGGGGAGAGAACGCCTCCCTCTCTTCACCGAGGGCGCCCTCCGGAACGATCGACTCCGCCGGGCCGCCGAGCAGCGGCGTCGCCGGCCCCCAAAGCCCGACCGCCTCGACCCCGGGGATCTTCCGCAACTCCTCCTGGAACGCGTTGGCGGCCCGGCCGACGGCTTCGACGTCGTAGCGCTCTCGCGGCAGGTCCACCGCGGCCAGGACGACGTCCCGGGTACGGAAACCCGGTGACGACTCCTGCAGCTCCGCCAGGCTGCGAACGAGCAGGGTTGCCCCGGCGACGACGACGACCGCCGCTGCCACCTGGGTTACGACCAGGGCCCGGCGAAGGCCGGACGACCCGACGCTCAACGAACCCCTCCCGTCCCCGGACACCAAGGCGCGCCGCAGGTCGACGCGCGACAGGCGCAACGCGGGCAACACACTCGCCAGCACGCCGGCGACGACCGCGAGCAGGACGGCAAAGGCGCCGACCCGCCAATCGGGGCGAACATCCAGGTAGGTCGGTAGCGTGATCACGCCGGCCGCCATGACGACCCGCACGACGACCGCCGCCATCACCAGGCCCGCCGCCGCGCCGCCGAGGGCGAGCAGAAGGCACTCGGCAACCACCTTGCCGATCGCGTCGGCCATCGGGGCGCCCAGGGCGCGGCAAACGGCGATCTCCACCTGGGCCGCCGCGCCGCGCACGACCACCAGGCTGGCCACGTTGACCACGGCGATCAACAGCAGGACGAGCGCGCCGCCGAGCAGTGCCCACAGGAGATCGTCCAAGGTACCGGCAACGGCCTCTGTCAGGGGCACGATCGCCACACCGAATCCGTCGTTGGCCTGCGGGTATTGCTCCGTTAACGCCGTTGCGATGGCGGCGAGCTCGTCCAGCGCCACCGTCGCGTCGATGCCCGGGGAGAGCTTGCCGATGGATGCGAACGACCGGCGGCGGCGGTTTTCGTCGTAGTCCGGAAACTGACTGCTGATGGCCTGTACGGAAAGCCATACGTCCGTCGGGTTGGGGTCGTAGAGATCGCGGAACTCCTCGTCCAGAACACCGACAACGGTGAACGGGCGATCCATCAGAACGACCGTGTCGCCGACGTCGACCACCTCACCGGCGGACGATCCGACGAATCCAGCGCGCACGACGACCGCGGAATCGTCGTCGGTCGCAGCGGAGCCCTCCGCACCGAACAACCGGCCGGCACGCGTCCGCGCTCCGAGGATGTCGAAGTAGCCCGGCGACACGAAGTTCGCCGAAACCAGAACCGGAGCCTCGTCGGTGCGCATCGGCACGGAGAGCAATCGCGTCGCGGCGACCTCGTCGAACGTCTCGTTCATCTGCCGCCACGATGAGACGTTCGGGTACGACACCATGACCGGGGCGTTTCCACGGTTCTCCAGCGTTTCGTTCAGCAGCACCAGCCGGTCGCCGTCCGGATACGGCATCGCCTGAAACGCCAGGGCGTTGACCAGCGAGAAGATGCTCGTCACGGCTGCGATCCCCAGCGCCAACGTCACCAGAACCAGGGCCGAGAACCCGGGCGAGCGCCGGATGCCGCGCAACGCAAGGGTGAAAGCTCGTACCACACGACTCATCTGGCCTCCTCGGTTCGATGGCACGCCGGGCGCGGCCGCTCGACGGCCCACGGCGTCACGGACAAGCCAGTAGCAGAGAAGGGCGATCTCCCGGGCGTACCAGGGGATGCGGGCGAAGCGGTGGATCCCGCGGGCCCGCTCGGCAAGGTCGCCGGCAACAGCGGTGGCCTCGTCCGGCGGCAGAAGAGCACGGAGACCGCGCTGTAGCCCGGCGCTCGCCCATCCTCGCGTTCGTGCGTTCATTCGGCGTGTCCGTGATCAAGAGCGGGGAGCCCTGGCGGAGCCCGAATACTAACATTCTTAGTATTGCGACGCACAGCGGCCGCCGCGAACGCGCGGTCGGCAGAACCAGGTCGTTCCGCGGGGTGCGTTTGAACTAGACTCGCCGGGTGAAAACCCCCTCTGATACATCGAAACGGGCCAACTCCGGCCAGGAGCTCCTCGATACCGTCGCTCTCGCGGCGGTGCTCGTCTCGGCTTCGGGGTTGCTGGAGATGACCGCGGCGGGCGCCCTTCTCGGGGGGGCCGAGAGCACGGCTGCCGGCATGTTTCGATCCGTCTCGACGGTGATCGCCGCCCATCTCGCCTTCGGCACCATCGTCGGCATGATGGCGTTTTCCGCCGCGCGATTCGCCGCGGGAATCTCTCTCCTGCCGCGTCCGCGACCGCTCGGGTTCGGCCTCGCCACCGCCGGCGCCCTTTTCCTCCCCGCCCTTGCCGCCCTTCCGGCCTCCCTCGGTTTCGTCGGCAGAGCGGGGCTCGCCGGCCTGATCAGCCTGGCGGCGATGGCCGCGGCCCTTCTGTTGACGGTCCGCGGCCCGGTGACGCTGCCGCGCAAGGCAATGATCGCCGCGTGCGTGGCGATGTTGGTCCTCGGCCTGGCGACGGATCTGTTCTCGGGCGGCAAAACCGGCGGGACGGCCGATGCGAGCCGGCCCGACGTCATCCTGATCTCCCTCGACACGGTCAGGCCCGATCACCTGGAGCCTTACGGCTACACGTTGCCCACGTCGCCGAACCTCGCCGCTTTCGCCCGCGAAGCCGTCGTCTTCGACGAGGCGTTCGCCTCGGAGCCGTGGACACTGCCGACGCACATGAGCATGATGACGTCGTTGTATCCGCTCTCGCACGGCGTCGTTTCGCGGGACACGCGCCTCAACACCGAGACGACGACGCTGGCTCGAGTCCTGGCCGATAACGGCTATCGCTCGGCCGGCTTCGTCCCCGGTGGCGAAGAAAGCTGGACCGCCAGCCAGCGCGGCTTCGGGGCCGGCTTCAACGACTACCATCATGCTCCACACCAGCTCCGCAACGCCCGCGGAACCAGCTTGCTGCGATTCTACGAGTCGCTTCAGGGCCCGGCGTCGGGCTCGGCCGCTGACATCAACGCGTCGGTGGCGCAGTATCTGAGCATCGCGCCCCCGGACCCGATGTTCCTGTTCCTGCACTACTACGACGCGCATTCGGACTTCACCGACCTGCCGTACGAGGCGCCCGCCCCGTTGATCGACATGTTCGTGCCGGGCGGCCTGGGTGGGTTCGAGGTTTGTTCCGGAGAGATTCCGTGCGCCAGCCACTACCTGGGCACGCGGGATCCGTCCAACACCAGCGACGAGGACCAGGCGACCGTTCGAGGGCTCTACGACGCCGGGATTCGCGCCCTGGACGACGAGCTCGGGCTTCTGTTCGAGAACCTGCGCAACGTCGGCAGATTCGACAACACCCTCATCATCATCACCGCCGATCACGGCGAGGAGATGATGGAACACGGCCGGTTCCTCCACACCCAGGTGTACGACGAGACCCTGCGGGTGCCGCTGCTCATCAAGTACCCCGGAGGGAGCGCCGCCGGAACCCGGTTCGCGACCGCCGCCGAGCACGTCGACCTGATGCCGACCGTCCTCGACGTGGCCGGCATCTCCTATCAAGGCGACATGCAGGGCCGCTCCCTGGCAGACACCGCAACGACCGCCGCGGACCCGGCTGACGGCAGGTACGTGTTCTTCTCCAATACCGACCAGGGCGGCGATTTCGTCACCCGCGAGATCGGCATGCGAACCCCCGATCGCAAGCTCATCATCTCGATCGAGGACATCGTGAAGGAACGTCCCACCGAGGCGGCGCTGCGGCTGTTCGATCTCCACAACGACCCGCGCGAGCTCGACAACCTGGCCGCCAGCGGCTTACCCGCGGACGCCGATTGGATGCGGCAAGCCGTGTGGGCCTGGTTCGACGAAAGCCGTCGCCACGTCGATCTCCGCCCGCCGGAGAGATCCGTCGTTTTGAGCCCCGAAGAGATGGAGCGCCTCCGGTCGCTCGGCTACCTGCGCTGATCCGGCCGCTGGCGCGTGACTCCGTCAGGCGATGAACGATCGGCGAATATCTGCGAGCGTCGGCGCACCGTACTGTTGCATGGCGATCTCGAGCTCGCTGCGGAGGATCTCCAGCGCCGCTTCCACACCGGGCTGCCCGAAGGCTCCGAGCCCCCAGAGGTAGGGACGGCCGACCAGAACCGCATCGGCACCGAGGGCCAGCGCCTTGAAGATGTCGGTCCCGCGCCGGATCCCGCTGTCCATGAGCAGAGGAATCCTGCCGGCGACGGCCTCGGCGATCTGCGGTAACACGGCGATCGTCGCCATGCCGCTCTCTTCAGCCCTGCCGCCGTGATTCGAAACGACGATCCCGTCGGCACCGTGCTCGACGCACAGCCGAGCGTCCGCAGCCGTCATGATCCCCTTGACGACGACCCGCATGGCGGTGGCCTCTTTAAGCCTGCTTATGAAGTCCCACGTCAGGCCGGGCGTATCGAGCCCCGGGACTTCGCTGACGTCGAGACCGTCGAACATCGGCTTCTCGCGCACGTAGGTGACGAAGTTCGTGAACCCGTCGGCGTGGCAGGAAGCACAGTTCCTGCTGTCGGCGCGCATCCCGAGCAGGAGCGAGTCGCGCTTGCCGCCGATGGGCAGGTCCACGGTCAGAACCACGACCGGACAGCCGGCGCCCTCGGCACGGGCGAGCAGTGCCTCGGTGATGCGCCAATCGGAGGTCGGATAGAGCTGGTACCAGACCGGAGCCCCACGCGCCGCGGCGACATCTTCCACGGACGTCGTCGTCACGGTCGACAGGGCCATGAGGTGGTTCCCGGCGGCCGCCGCGCGGGCGACGGCGAGCTCGCCCTCGTCGTGAAACGCACGCTGGGAGCCACACGGCGCGATGATGATCGGCGTCGGCCACTCCACACCGAACAGCTCGACGGACATGTCGATGCGGCTGACATCCACCAACCTGCGAGCGTGCAGACGGATGTCGGCAAAGCCCCGGCGATTCGCGTCCAACGTCGCATCATCCTCGACCCCGGTGGCGAGGTAGGCGTAGTGGGCCACCGGGATCCTTTCCTGCGCCACGGCCTGCAGGTCGTAGACGTTCACCGCTTCCTCGGCGGCGGTGATCAGCGGCGCCGCCTGCTGCCGGCGGAGGTAGTTCGCCAGCTCCACGGAATCGACCGCGGCCATCGGAGGACCCCCGGCACGGCCGTCGCCCGTGAACGGGAGCCCGGCCCCGGCGAGCAGGGGGCTGCCGAGCAAGAAGCGGAGGAAAGAACGCCGGCTGGTCGCCGGCGTGGGTGGCCGTCGGCTCGCCATGCTCCACACCTCCAGGTTGATCGGCGTTGCCTGCGCGGCCCCACCCGCGTGCAGGAGACGGGCGGAGTGTATTCTGAGCTGGCTCGAACGCGCAAAGTCGCGGTTGTCCCTGGAGTTGAGAAACCGTCGCGCCGTCGCGGCGCGATGAACGAGCCCAAAGGAGTCGAGATGATTTCCCGGCGCACTCTACTTCCGCTTCTCCTTGTCACGGCCGCGCTGACCGCCCAGGTGCAGGCGCAGGAGCAGCGGCCCTTCAGTCCGGAGATCGCGCTCGACGTCCGCTCGGCGCGCATCGCCGCCACGACCGACGATGCCCGCCGCGTGGCGGTCACGGTGCAAACGCGCCGGGATCGCGCCGGTGTCGATCATCAGCGCTATGGGGATCCGACCTACATTTCGCCGGCGCGGACGCGCCTGATGGTGTTCGACACTTCGTCGATGGAGCAGACCTGGGTGCTGGAGGAGCCGGCTCAGCTGCGAGGCTATTCCTGGTCTCCGGACGGGGAGCGATTGGGGTTCTTCGCCGTCCGCGACGATCGCTACGAGCTGCGGATCTTCGACGCACCCTCCGGCACGACGTCGACCCTGGAGCTTCTCACCGACAAGGACATCGCCTCGTCCTCGCTGCTGGTGTGGTCGCCGGACGGCAGCCGGATTCTGCTCGGCCTGCGCCCCGACGGGTGGGCGGAGGAAGCACGGCGCGCCTTCCGGGCACTGACCTCGGCCGCCGTTATCGTGCAGGACTCACGCAACGACTTCCTCGCCTGGGACCGTGTCCGGAACATCGCCAACCGGCAGGTAACGGCGCTGGTATCGGTTGCCGACGGGGCCGTACAGGAGATCCTGTCGGAGGAAACGCCGCAGGGAGCGGATTTCTCCGCCGACGGCTCCTACCTCACCTATTCGACGGCCACCCGAACCAAGACCTCGTATACCCGACGTGACGGCACGGAGTACGCCCTGTGGATGCTGCCGCTCGACGGCAGCGAGCCGGTAGCTCTGCGGGATCCGGGCGAGGAACGCGTCAACGTCAACTGGACGGAAGCCCGCGATGCCTACGCCTTCAGCGAGGACGGATCGGTCTTCGTCCGGCGGCTCGGCGAGGACGAGCCGGTGGACGTGACCGCCGCCCACCGCACCGCCGAAGCCGACGATGCCGGCGTTGCTGAAGCGGCGGCCGACGCCGGAGCCGGGACCGGCGCCGGGGCCACCGGACGAGCTGCCGCGGAGACCGAGACCGGCGACGACGAGCTCACGCCGCGCTTCTCCGTCAGCCGATGGAGCCCGGGCGGCGACAAGCTGCTGCTCACGACCGACAAGGGCTGGCACGTTCTCGACCTCGCGAGCGACGAGCTCCGCGATCTTCTGCTGCTGGAAGAAGACGAGGACCAACGGCCGCGGCGATCGGTGCAAGCGTGGACGGACGACGGCAGCACGCTGTTCTTCAGCTACTCCGCGCCCGACCGCTGGGAACGAGGCCTGATGCGACTGGACGTGTCGACCGGCGAGGTCGACGAGGTCGTCGGGCTCGACGACGCGGTCTACGGATCCTGGAGTATCGCCAACGACGGCAGCACCATCGTCCACACGCGGTCGGACGGCGATCGGCCGAACGAGATCCACGTGCGGGACACGCGGACCGCGTCCGTGCGGATGCTGCCCTCCTTCAACCCGCAGCTGAGCGGCGTCGCCCTGGCGCGCACCGAGCTCGTCGACTACCTCGACGTCGACGGCAACACCCTGTACGGCATCCTGTACTACCCGCACGGGTACGAGGAAGGGCGGACGTACCCGCTGGTCGCCGAGATCTACGAGCAGTTCTTCGACAACGGCTTCAACGAGAACATGAACCTGATCGCCGCCCAGGGCTGGTTCGGCTTTCGTCCCTCGGTTCGCTTCGAGGAAGGCTACCCCGGCGAGGCCTGGCTGAAGGCCGTTCCGAGCGCCATCAACAAGCTCATCGAGCGCGGCCTGGTGGATGCGGAGAAAGTCGGCGTGTATGGCCAGAGCTACGGCGGCTACGCCACCAACCTGCTGATCACGCAGACCGACCGGTTCGCCGCCGCGGCGAACGTTTCCGGCAAGGTCAACATGGTTTCGTTCCTCGGCGACTCGCCGAAGATCACGACGCGCAACTATGCCGCCGCCGAGGTGGGCCAGGACCGCATCGGCGCCACCCTGTGGGAACAGCCGCACAAGTACATCGAGCACTCCGCCGTGATGTTCGCCGACCGCATCGAAACGCCGCTGCTCATGCTCTCGGGCGAAGGTGATTGGAACGTACCGGCGACCAACCAACGCGAGATGTACTACGCCCTGCGTCGGCTCGGCAAAGAGGTCGTCTGGGTGCACTACACCGCCGGTGGCCACGGCGCTGGGCGTGCCAGCACCGAGGAGGACTTCGTCGACCACTGGCAACGGATGTTCGACTGGTTTGCCGAGCACTTCGTCGCCGAGGACGAGGAGACGAGCGAAAGCGGGCGCTAGCCGAAGCGTCGGGGAACGCGCCGGCGTGTTTCGCGCTGCCGCTGCCCTATTCGGGCCACCACGTCCAAGCACGCGGATTCTGCTCGAACCCGCTGCGACCTGAAACCGGCGGCTCAGGCTCCGCCGGCGGAGTCTCGGACAGGCGCGTCGAGCCCTTGCTCGATCATCCTCGCCGGTAGCTCGGGCTTGCGAAACAAGGTCTGCCTGCGGAACGGGCTCCAGAGCAGCTTGGCGATGTCCGACTTCTTCATGTGCCGGGCGAATGTGCGCAACAAACGAAAGGTCGAGATCGGGCGGCCGAAGATGCGATACAGGAACAGGTACATGTACCCCTTCTTGCGCGCCTGATTGACCACCTCGGAAGGCAGTACGGTGGGATCGATATCCGAGCACTTGAACCACTTGTTCCAGTCGCGCACGTCGTCGATGATGCCGCGCTTGACGTACTCGGCCCACAGCGGCGTACCGCGATAGGCGCACAGTCGATTGAATCCGAAGGTGTCGAGCTTCAGCTTGGCCGCGAAGCGGAAACTCTGGACGATCTCTTCTTCGGTTTCGTCGGGGCAGCCGATGAGAAAGAACCCGTGCGCCGTGGCGATCCCGTGTCGCTTGGCCTCGGTCACCGCGTGCTCGATCTGCTCGAGACGCTGCCCCTTCTTCAGCCGGTCGAGGGTCTTCTGCGAGCCCGACTCGACGCCGAACGCGAGCATGCCGCAGTTGGACCTTCCCATGATGGGGAACTGATCGACCGCAACCGAGTCGACCCGACCCTCGCACCCCCAGCGGAACTCCAGGCCGCGGTCGATGATGCCCTGGCAGATCGCCTCGATCCGCTTGCGCTTGAGCAGAAAGTGGTCGTCGGTGAGATAGATCGACCGATAGCCCTGGTCGTTGAGCTCCTGCATCTCCGCCAGCACGTGCTCCGGGGAACGACAGCGCCACTTGCCGTCGGCCAGGGCGGGGATATCGCAGTAGATGCACGGATACGGGCAGCCGCGCGAGGTCTGCATCGTGCAGAAGCGATCGAGCGACAGCACCGCCGGCACATCCAGCGGCATCGACTCGATGTAGTCGATCGGCAGGCTGCCGCGATCGGGAAACGGGAACTGATCGAGGTCCTGCACCAGCGGTCGCGGCGGGTTGACGACGACCTCGCCGTCGCGTCGCCACACCAACCCGATCACCGAACTCGGATCGTCGAGATTCGCCAGGTAGTCGGGTAGCAGTTCCTCGCCCTCACCCGGGCCGACGCAGTCGAACCAGGGGCAGTCTTCGAGAACGTTCACCGAGTTCATCGTCGCGAACACGCCACCGGCGATGATCGGCGTTTCGGGCGACGCCCTCTTGACGGCTTCGGCCATGCTCTTCGCGGCCGGATACGACGTCGTCGACAGGAACGAGATGGCAACGGCGTCGGGGGCTTCCGCCGCAACGCGCTCGGCGATGCGCGGCTCCTTCATGTCGGGGTGGCAAGTATCGAACATCACCACCTCGTGCCCATGTTGACGGACGACCGGGGCCAGCACCTCGATGCCGATCGGCGGGAAGGCCATCACCTTGATGCGCTCGGCACCGGGTTGCCCGCCCCCGAGCTCGGGAGGGAGGAGGTTGTAGAAGTCCTCGTCTCGGACGTAGATGAGGAAGAGCTTCATACGGTGGCGTCTTCTTCTTTGGAGCGTCGAGGTCGGCGCTCGCGCCCGTCTAGTCGGCCCAGCGGCGTCGGAGAAACAGTGCGTCGGAGAAACTGTGCCCCGGCCGCCCAGAGGATACCTTAAGAAGGAACGGCACCCTCGTGTCGACCGGCCACGGGCGAGAAAGGGCGCCCGGAAAGGGCAAGATATCGATGTCGAGCTCCACGCTCGGGCTGAGCGAGCCGCTGCAGGCGTACCTCCTCGAGGTGTCGCTGCAGGAGCCGGAGCTGTGCCGGCAACTCCGGGGCCAGACGCTGTCGATGCCCGAGGCGCGGATGCTGAGCTCACCGGAACAGGTGCAACTGTTGTTGATGCTGCTTCGCATGCTGCGCGCCACCAACGGCCTCGAGATCGGCACCTTCACCGGCTACACCAGCTTGCGTTTGACGCTCGGAATCCCCGCGCTGCGGCTGACCTGTTGCGACGTCAACGAGGAGTACACCGCCGTCGCCCGATCCTATTGGGAGCGAGCCGGCGTCGCCGAGCGGATCGACCTGCAGCTGGGGCCGGCGCTCGAAACCCTCGACCGGTTGCGAGAGCGGCACGGGCAGGACGCCTTCGACTTCGCCTACATCGACGCCGACAAGACCGCGTATCAGGCGTACGTCGAGCGATGTCTCGCTCTCGTGAGGCCGGGCGGATTGATCGCCATCGACAACACGCTCTGGAGCGGCGCCGTCGCCGACCCGGACGACGATGGCGAAGACACGGTCGCGCTGCGTCGACTCAACCGCTGGCTACACCAGAGCCGTGACCGCGGCTACGATCTTTCGCTGGTGCCGATCGGGGACGGGCTCACGTTGCTGCGACTGCACGACTTCGTAGCTGATACTTGAAATCATCGCCGGGCTGGTCGAAGCGACCAGCGGCCTGCGCGGGAACGAAGCCGAGGTGGCGGTGAGCCAGTCAGGTGCCAAATCGGACCGGGTTGTCCACTCTAGCGGCGGAATGTAGTCTCCGCTGCGAGTCTCGGCTCGACGCCTGCGGCGACCGGCCGACCCCCATGGGCATGCGAGCCTACATCCCGAGGAGGAGTCATGTCGCTCCCGTTTCCCTCCCTCGCACGGCACTCACGCTGGGCCCTCTTACTCCTGCTGGCATCGGCGATCGTAGGCCCCGTCTTGGCCCAAGGTCGCGGAGGTGCGCCGCAAGCGGGTCCGCAGCAAGCCCGTCCCGTTCCCCAGCCGCGCTTCGAGTATCTCGGCCCGACGAGCGCAGGCCGCATCGCTGCCGCGGCCGCCGTCGCCGGCAACCCGGGCGTGTACTACGCAGGCGCTGCTTCGGGAGGCGTTTGGAAATCCTCGGATGGAGGCTCGACGTGGAAGCCGACCTTCGACGAGCAGAGCTCGCAGGCCATCGGCGCGCTCGCCGTATCGCAGAGCAACCCGGATATCGTCTGGGCGGGTACCGGCGAGGCGTGGGCGGTGCGGGACATGGACATGGCCGGCGACGGGATCTACAAGTCGACGGACGCCGGCGAAACGTGGACCCGCATGGGGCTCGAAAACACCGGCCGCATCGGCACCATCGTGATCCACCCGAACGACGAGAACATCGTCATGGCCTGCGCCCTCGGGCACGCAACCGGACCTCAGCCCGAGCGCGGCGTCTTTCGCACCGAGGATGGCGGCCAGACCTGGGAGCGGGTGTTGCACGTCGACGAGGACACCGGCTGCTCGGGACTGCAGATCTCGCAGCAGGATCCGGACGTCGTGCTGGCCAGCACGTGGGAGATCTTCCTGCAGACCCACGTGCTCGAGAGCGGGGGCATGGGTAGCGGCATATTCCGCTCTACCGATGGCGGCCGCACGTTCGAGGAAATCGAGGATCCGGGCCTGCCGCGCTCGCCTTACGGAAAGACAGACGTCGCCATCGCTCCTTCGGACGGCAACCGGATGTACGCCCTTGTCCAGACCGGGAAAGACGGCGTGAAGGGTATGCCCTCCGAAGCGCAGGGGTCGCTCTGGCGCTCCGATGATGGCGGCGACACCTGGAACAATGTCAGCTGGGATCGGCGGCTCATTGGGCGCGCCGGCTACTACATCCGCGTGCGGGTTGCGCCCGACGACCCCGACCACCTGCTGGTGGCCAACAGCTCGCTTTGGGAGTCGTTCGACGGCGGACGGACCTTCGCGCGCGGGCCACGCGGATGCGGCGACTGCCACGATATCTGGTGGGACATCAACGCCGACATGGCCGGGCACTTCATGATCACGGGCGACGGGGGCATGGGAATCTACGGCTCTCCGAGCAATCCCGCCGGCAACACCGGCGTGCGGCTGCCGATCGGACAGATGTATCGGGTCACGGTGGACCAGCGCGATCCGTACTGGGTCTATTCCGATCGGCAGGACGATGGCAGCATGCGCATCGCCAGCAACCGGCCGATCGTGCCGGACAACGTCCCCTCCTACACTCCCCCGCCGCCGCCCGCCGGCGGCCGCGGCGGCAATCTCGGTGGAGGGCGCGGCGGCTTCGGCGGCAGGGGTGGTCGAGGGAACACTCCGGCAGGCCCGCCGCAGGAAAGCATGCCCTCGTGCGAGTCCGGGTACACCTATCCGGAGCCGAACAACCACCGGTTCGTCTGGGGCACGTGCTACGCGGCCCACGTCGCCACCTTCGACGAGCTCAGTGGCCTGCGACGATCCGTCAGCCCCTGGATGCACACCCTGGACCACGATCCCGTCGACCTGAAGTACCGCTGTCAATGGTCGCCGCCGCTGGCTATCGACTGGTTCGACAACTCGGTGTACTTCGGCTGCCAGGTGGTATTTCGAACCCGTGACCGTGGCCAAACCTGGGAAGTCATCAGCCCGGACCTGTCCACCGGTGACCCGAGCCGCATCCTCTTCTCGGGCGGCGTCGTCGGCGACAACCTCGGACAGTTCTACGGCGCGGTGATCTCGGCGATCGCACCTTCGCGCACCGAGAAGGGCGTGGTCTGGGTCGGCACCAACGACGGCAAGGTGTGGATCTCGCGCGACGCGGGAGCCAATTGGATCGACCTGACGGAGAACATCGACATGCCGGAGTGGGGCTTGGTGCGCCGCATCGACGCGTCACATCACGACCCGGCGACCGCGTACATGGCGGTCGATTTCCATCTGGTCGACCTGCGAGACCCTTATCTCTTCAAGACGACCGATTACGGGCAAACCTGGACACGAATCGACGCGGATCTCCCCCAGGGACATCCGCTCGACTACACCCTTTCGATCGCCGAGAGTCCGCATCGTGCCGGGCTGCTGTTCGCCGGTACCGGCCACGGGTTCTTCTACTCGCGTGACGACGGCGCCACGTGGACACAGTTCAGGGACAAGCTACCGGCGGCACCGGTTAACTGGATCGAGGTGCCGAAGAACGCCGCCGAGGTCGCGGTGGCGACCTACGGGCGCGGCATCTGGATTCTGCGCGACGTCTGGAGGCTGGAGATCGGCGAAGCCGGCGGGGCGGAGGCAGAGGCAACGTCCCGACTCGAAGACGGCGAGAACCAGCAACCCGAGCTGGTGCTGTACAAGCCGCGACCGGCGACCCGTCGAGCCACCGGCGGCACCGCCACGTTCGTCTTCTCGATGAGCGCGGCTCCTGCGTCGCTGATCACGATGGACATCCTCGACGGAGGCGGACGGGTGATCCGCACAACCGAAGTGCAAGCGAACGAAGGCCTCAACCAGACGACGTGGGACCTGCTGTACCCGCCGCCGGACAGGCCGGTGCTGCGCTCGCTCCCCCCCGACAATCCACATATCTGGGAAGCCGGAAGGTGGGAGACGCGGGAACGGGAGGTCAGTCATTGGGGCCTCGGTGCGGCCGGGTGGCAGCCACCGGCGGCGCCGGGAAGCTACACCGTGCGAATGACCTACAACGGGCGGCGCTACGAGCAACCCTTCGAAATCTGGCGGGACGTGACGCTACCGTCAACCGACGACGACCTCGTGGCCGGAACCCGCCTGCAGAACGACATCGTAGCGACGATCAACGAGGTCGTCGACAAGATCAACCGCATCGAGATCATGCGCGCGCAGGTGGAGGATCTGCGCGAAGAGTACGCCAACGACCGCGGGCTCAGCGACGCGCTCGGTGAGATCTACGACAAGATGTACAACACCGAGCTCCACTTCCTGTCACGCACCGAGATGCATAGCGACGACAAGTGGTACGTGGAGAAATACAGGCTCTACATGAATCTCGTTTGGTTGCTCGCGGAGGTCGGTGGGCGCGGCGGCGACGTCGCCGGCGGGGCGGGGTATCGACCCACCAATGCGGCACTCAGTGTATTCGAGGACCGCCTTCGCGATCTCGAAGCGGCACGGGTGGATTTCGCTCGGTTGCTCGAGGTTGTCGAGGCCTTCAACCGGTTGCACGAGGGACGGTTGGCGCCGATCCGAGACGAAACACGCTGAGCAGCATCAATGCTTCTCGCCGGACGGGTCGGTCTTCGGTATCGGACCTTCGGGTGTTGAGCTTGCCTCCGGTGTCGGCTCTTCCGCGCTCTTTCCCGCCTTCGCCAACCTCGCGGCCGCCTTCGCTTGTCTTTTCGCCTCGCGCTTCGCCGCCTTGGCCTTTTCTCTCTTGTGTCGTTCGAACGAGTAGTTGGGCTTTCGTGCCATGGTTCCTTCCGTCAGAGGTTTGTCAGCCGCGCAGGAAACGGCGCCGGAGACTTCCGATACTCTCGAGCCGTCCCTGTTCGTTGCGAAACTGCCAGAAAGCCCAGCCGTTGCTCGACAGCGGATGGGCATCCGACCCGAGCAACTCGGTACACGTCTCGCGTGCATAGCTCGCCGCCGAAGAAAGCGTGCAGAAACTCCTACCCATGCACGTGACGCTTCCGTCTGCTTCGACTCGAGCCTTCAGCCGGCGCTCGAGATAACTCCGCTCGAGCTGGAGGGGCGGTTCGATGACACCCGCCTCGATCAGCCCCACGAGGAGCACGCCCAGCCGCTTCGGCGGGATCGGGGCTGCGCTTGACTTTTGTTGCCGCCTGCGGCGAGATGACGCCATCAGTCTGGCCTTCGCCGGCAGGCGCTCCATGCCCGGTTTGGCAAGAACGGCAACTGGCAACCCGAGTATACAAGGTCGACCGCAGCAGGCCGCGGTGAAACGCCGCCCGGACATCGCGGTTGGCGTGTGCGTTCGGCCGCTCCTTGGCTTTGCCCACGGAGGAAAAAGATGACCGCTGATCAGATTGCAGACCTTCAGTCGTTGCTCAGCGGCCAGCAGGTGCTGTCGTTGGCCGTCCTGGTCGATGACGCGCCGTATGCAGGGCTACTGCCGTACGCTCTTCGCACGGACTTCCAGGCCGCCTTGATCCACGCGTCCGGCTTGGCACGCCACAGCCGGGGATTGCGGGACGGGGCGCCGTTCGGCGTGCTCATCCACGAGCCCGCGACGGCGAGCGCGGATGCCTTGCAGATCCGGCGGGTGAGCCTTCAAGGGGCGGTCAGCAAGGTGGCGAAGGGAACTCCGGAGTACGACGACGGACGAGACGCCTACCTGGAGCGCTTCCCATCGAGCGCCACCACCTTTGGCCTGGGCGATTTCGACCTCTACTGGCTGAGCTTCGAGCGCGGCCGCTTCGTCTCCGGTTTCGCGCAGGCGGTCAACCTCAACCCGGACAACCTGGCCGAGCTCGCCACGCCGCAGAGCTGATCGTCCGGACAGTTGTCCAGCGCCCGAACCTATCCTGGATCCGGTCGGCTCCCTTGACGGAATCCACCGCGCATAGAACAGTCAGCCCGACGTAGTCAGGCTGGGCGTGAAGGCGTCATGCCGGGCCGGATCCGGATGCTCGAGCGAGGGACGGGAGGCGCGATGTCGGCAATCATGGATGCGTTCAATGCGGGGATGTTCTTCATCCTGTTCGCGGTTGCACTTCTGGTCGCCTACCTGATCGTCAAGTCGCGCTACAAGAAGGCCGGCCCCGACGAAGCGCTGATCGTCTACGGGCGCCGCAAGCTGATGGGCCGGAAGGTCCTGGACGAGGGCGGCGAAGCCGAAGGCTATCGCATCGTCCGCGGCGGCGGCACGTTCATCTGGCCGGGGTGGGAATCGTACGAGCGGCTGTCGTTGAAGATCATGACGCTCGAGATCAACCTCCCGCACGTCTATACGGAGCAAGGCATACCGATCAGCGTCAAGGCGGTCGCCCAGGTCAAGATCCGGGGCACGATGGAGGCCATTCAACAGGCCGCGGGCTCGTTCCTGGGCGTTCCCGACAGCCAGGTCAAGAACACGGTCCAGGAGACGGTGGCGGGCCACCTCCGCGGAATCATCGGGACGCTGACCGTCGAACTGCTCTACCGGGACCAGAAGTCGTTCCAAGAAAAGGTGCGCGACGAGGCGCACAGCGACCTCGAGGGTATGGGCTTCGAGGTCAAGTCGTTCGTCTTCCAGGAGATCGAGGACAAGCAGGGCTACCTGGACGCTTTGGGCCAGCCCAAGATCCAGGAAGCGCTCAAGCGTGCCCGCATCGCCACCGCGAATGCCGACCGCGACGCGAAGATCGAAGAGGAGTCGGCGCGCCGGGCCAAGGAAGAGAAGCGACTCAACGTCGACACCGATATCGCCGAGGCCGACAAGCTCTTGTCGCTCAAGAAGGCCTCCATCAAACAGGAGGTCGACGTCGCCGAGGCCCAGGCGGTGAAGAGCGGCGAGATGGAGCTCAAGATGCAGGACATCGCCATCGCCGGCAAGGAGGTCGACCGGCAGAAGCTGGAGCTCAACGCCACCGTCCGCGAGAAGGCCGAGGCGGAGCGTTACGAGATCGAGCAACGCGCCGCCGCCGACCGCAAGCGGCGCGAAGAGCACGCCGAGGCGGTGCGCGCGGAAGGCCTGGCGCAGGCGGCGGCGGAAGCCGCCGAGCGCCGCGATGTCGGCCTGGCCGAGGCGGAGGCCATCCTGGCGCGCGGTGAGGCGGAGGCCGCGGCCCGGCACAAACTCGCTGAAGCGCTCAAGCTGTATAACGAGGCCGGGCTTTCGATCGAGGCGCTCAAGGTCCTGCCCGATATCGCTGCAGCGGTGTCCGAACCGCTCTCGCGCGCCGGGTCGACGACGATCATCAGCCAGGGCAACGGCAAGGGCAGCGGCACCGGCGCCGCCAAGCTCACCGAGGACGTCGTTCAGGTGCTCAGCCAGCTCGGACCGATTCTCGAGCAGCTCGCGGGCGTGGATCTCGATCAGTTCCTGCAAGGGATCGCCGCGTTGCCGTCTGCCGCGGCGAGCAACCTGGGGACGCGGGACGCGAACAGCGAACCGGAAGCGTAGCGAGCCGTGGCTCGCCGTCCCGCCCTCGGGCTTCCGAGCGTCCCTTGCCTCGAACGTAGGATAGGTTGACGGAGGCCGCGTGGCGGAAAACCTGACGCTCGACGAGTTCGTCCGGCTGCTGCGCGACGCACGGGGCCCGCACCGAAAGGTCCGATTGCTGGCGCGGTACTGGACGCAGGTCCAAAACCTTCCCGCCGCGGAGCGCGAGCGGGTGGCGTTGGCGCTCGGCAGCCAGGCACTGTGGAACCGGCTCGAGGCGTTGTTCAGCCGGGATGGGACGCTCTCGGAGGGAGAGCTGGCGGTCAAGCGGGCACTCGACAGCGTCGGCCGCGCGGATCCGTCCGAGCTCCGGTCCCTGGCCCGGAAAGTCCGCACCGGCGAGTACGCCGAGGTCGGCAAGGAGCTGGCCGACGTCGTGAGCCAGGCGCTGGACGAAGAAGCCGAGGAGTCGGCACCGTCCCCCGACGCTTCGGTCGAGGCCGAATCGATGCCCGCAGAAGCCGAATCGATGCCCGCCGAGGCCGAATCGATGCCCGCCGAGGCCGAATCGTTGCCCGCCGAGACCGAATCGATGCCCGCCGAGACCGCGGCGGAACCGGGCGCTGATGCCGCCGACACCTCGCCGGCGGCGGACTTCGTGCCATCCGATGACGAAGCCGACAAAAGCCGAAGCACGCCGGAGCCTCGTACGGCGTTGGATGCCGCCGAGACCGACGAGGGCGTAGCCCCGGAAGCCGACCAACCGGCCGAGCCCCCGGTCCGCAGCGCCGAAGATCCCGACAGTGCAGCCGGCAGTACGCGAGATTTACCCGACGCGACGCCGACGCCCGGGGCAACCTCACCCGACTCCGTCGACGAGCCTGCGGAACCCGAGCCCGGACGGCGGAGACGACGTCGCGACGCCGGCGGACTTTCGGCCGCGGAGCGCCTCGCCGAGCTGCGACGCCTTCGCGGCCCGTCGCGCCACGGAGATCGGCTCGGACGGGCGGGAAGGGCCCGACTCCTGGACAGGCTCGGGCCCGGATGGGCGGCCCGCCGGGCGCTCTCCCAGCTGATCGAGGACCGCGCGATCGAGGACCTGGACGAGGCCCTGGCCCTCGTCGGGCGCCTCGAATCCGCGGTGCAGAGGTCCTGGTGCCTGGCAGACCTGGTGCAGCACTGGGAACTGGACGAAGTCGACACGGAAAGAGTGCTACAGGCAGCGCCCAGCCCCGCCGCCAGGCGCCGGCTGGGGCGCCGATTGGCGCGCTCCTGACCGAACCTTTTGCCTGTTCCAGCCGTTACTCCTTGATGAACGGGGTCGGCGCCGGTCATCCGGTCGCGAAGGCGCGCTTGCGCCGGCCTCGGAGGAAGGGCTGCTGTTGGACACCGAAACGCTACTGGAACGCTGTCGACAGGGCGACGAGCTCGCCTGGGAGGCGCTCGTGCGCAGTTTGCAGGCGCGCGTCTACGGGCTCGCATATCACTACCTGCGCGATCGCGAGGAAGCACGGGACGTGGCGCAAGAGGCATTCATTCGCATCTACCGGAACCTCGACCGGTTCGAGAAAGGCGGCAACCTGACCGCCTGGTCGTTGCGAATCGCCCGCAACTGCGCCATCGACCGGATTCGCCATCTCAAGGCTCGCCCCCCCCTCGAGGACGCGCCGGTCGACGACCGGGCGATCGTGTCCGAGAAGCACCAGCTGCCCGATGCCAGCGCCATGGAGAGGGAGACACACAGCCTGCTGTACCGGGCGCTCGACCTGATGAGCGCGGTGAACCGGGAAATGATCCTGCTGAAGGACATCCAGGGAATGAAGCAGCAGGAGATCGCCGACATGCTCTCGTTGCCGCTCGGTACGGTGAAGACGCGATCGAGCCGCGCCCGCGTCGAGCTCGCCCGGCGGATCCTCGAGCTCGACCCCTCGTACGGAGCCTGACGATGGACTGCGCGAAGATCGAGGATCTGCTGTTCGAGCATCTCGAGGGTCGCCTCGAGGACGGCGACGCCAGGCTCCTGCGCGAGCACATCGATGATTGCGCTCGCTGCCGTGAGCTCGCCACGCTGGTGGGCGACGGTCACGACGATATCGTCGGCAAGCTCCCTGCCGATCTCGATCTCCTCGCCGAGATCGAGGCTCCTCCCGACCTCGTCCCCGGCGTCCTGGAGCGCACCTCGGGAAGCCCGTGCGAACGAGCGCGCCTGCTGCTGGCCGCTGCTCCGGAGGAACGCCACGGCGACGCCCTCACCCTTCTTTCCGGCCACGTCGCATCTTGCGTCGAATGCTCCCGTGTCGCCGGCGCTTTGGCGCGAATGGAGCTCGAGCTCCCCGAGCTGGCCGAGCTCGACCCCGGCGACGGATTCACAGAAGCGGTATTGGCCCGGACGGCCGCCGTCACGCCGACCCGGACGCCGTCGCTGCGCGCACGCCTGGCGGCAATGTGGGAGCGTGCAGCACAGCGGCCGCGATTCGCTCTCGAGGCAGCGTACGCCGGCGCCGTCGTCGCCTTCCTGTTTTTCGGCTTGCCGTCCGCCACGTGGGCCGACATGCCGGCGCGAGCGTTCGAAGGACTGCGCCAGGAAGGGGTCAAGCTCGAGCGCGTCGTCGCATCGGGAATGGAAGATCTGATACAGACCGGCCGTACCTCCTGGTCGACCTCGTGGCAGCAGGTCGACAGCTACATCGAGGCTCTCGAGCAAGAAACGGCCGAAGACACCGCCGCCGAGCGCGTATTGCGCGCCTGGATCGGCGCCACGCGCGACCTGGTCATCGGCGTGTGGGACCACGTGATTGTTCCCCTCGGCGAGCACCTTCAGGCGTTGTGGCGTGGCTCGCCGACGGAACCGGAAAGCTCGGTTCCATGAGCGACATGGCGATCGAATGATGAAATCCCCAACCGAGGAAGACCCGATGAGCGATTCCCTGACTCCCGAGGCAACCATGAGCGCCAGCGGATTCGACCCGGCGGCCGCAGGCCGCACCCGACCCGAAGCCCAAGATCCCGCCCACCCGCCAGGGACCTGGCACCCGTCGCAGCGTCAGATGTTCGATCACCGGCGAAAATCGCCCTTGCTGGCGGCGATCCTCTCGGTGGTTCCGGGCGTCGGGCAGCTCTACATCGGCTACTACGTGCGCGGCTTCGTCCTTGCGGCGGTGTTTCTGCTGGTCGCCGTCGTCGCCGGCTCGAGTCGTGAGCCGGTCGGACCGATGTTGGCGATGACGGCCCTGTTCATCTGGATCTTCAACGTCATCGACGCCGGACGCATGGCGGCGCTGTACAACCACGCAGCCGCCGGCGCCGACGTCGTCGAGCTTCCCGAGGATTTCCGGCTGCCACGGATGGGCGGCTCCATCATCGGCGGAGGATTGTTGCTCGCCTTCGGCGGCATCGCCTTGTCCAACACGCTGTTCGGGTTCTCGCTCGACTGGCTCGAGTCGTGGTGGCCGGTCTTCCCCCTCGCTCTCGGCGGCTATCTGTTCGCTCGGGGAGTGATGGATTACGCCGGGCAGCAATCTCCGCCGACGCGCCGTTTCGAGCACGACGACGAGGGGAGCAGCGTCCTCGACTAGCCGCTGCCGCGGCCTTCTCATCGCACTCCACGCCGTTCCCGCCTCTCCGGCCTCATCGACAGGCCGGAGGGGCGTTTACGTGGCACCCGCGCCGGCGACACCCTCTTTCCCGAAGTTTCGGTGTGCGACTCCTCAGCGGCCGGACGTCTCATGGTGTGAAGGCGGAGCGAAAGCTCCGCCGATCGGCCCGCGAGATCTCGATTTCGCGGGCCGTTTCACCCCGATGACAGCGACGAGACGGCCAGGACAATGAGCGAAGCACAGCGAAACGACAGGCGCAGCGAACCAGACGCGTACCGGCTTCGAAGCCACACCCGATCCACAGTCGCCGGGGTTCGACACTCTGATGCAGGGGCTCGACCCGCGGTCGCGCGGATTCGGCCGATAGCGAGCTGGATGGCACTGGCCGCCATCGCCGCTTTCGCGCTGATGGGCTCGGCCCTGTCGATCGAGAGCACCCCGTCCGCGGCTCCAACGGTCCAGGAACGAAGCTACGAGCAGATCAGAGAGCTCGCCGAAGCCCTCTACGACGAAGGCTCGTACCGTTTGGCCGGGGAGCAGTACGAGCTTGCCGAGAGCTTGGACCTCGACCCGCAACGCCGGCGCTGGGTCGCGTTCCGCCTGGCGGACACGCTGTGGCGGGCCCAGGCGGCCACGAACACCTCCGACACCTCCACCTATGATCGCGCCCGGATGCGCCTGGAAGAGTTGATCGAGGCGACCACCCGGGCAGAAGACCGCGATCTCGTCTGGGCGGAAGCGCACGAATCACTCGGCGATTTCTGGTGGGCTCGGCGCGATTCACGCAACTGGGGGCCCGCCTGGCAGCACTACCAGCAGGCGCTCGACTGGTGGGCCGGCTCTGAAGACATCGAGCAGGCGAGAGAGCGCTACATCGGCATGGTGTGGACCATCGCCGAGCCGCCGCAAAGCCAGTTCCACTACTACTACGGCTACTACGGCAACGTGGTCCCGGTCGAGATTCTCGAGAACGTTCTGAAGATCGCGACCACGGACGAAGATCGTGCCCGAGCCCACTTCCTCCTCGCCATGACGCTGCGCCAACAGGGTGGCTCGTGGGAGGCGCTGCGACGGATCGTGGCGGAGTTCGAGGCTGCACTGGCCACCGAGCAGGCCACGAGCTGGCGCGACGACGCCCTCTACCACTACGCCAACTGGCTGGCGAGCAGCGGCCGCGTCGTCCGCACAACCGGCGGGCAGTGGGGCTACGAGCCCGATTTCGTCGAGGCCGTACGCCGGTACCGGCAGATCGTCGACGAGTACCGCAAGGGCGAGACGCGCTACTGGGACGAAGCCACCCGCCAGATCGAAGCGATCACCCGACCGGCCGTGACGGCCGGTACGGGGAACTTCTTCCTACCCGGCTCCGAGGTTCAATTCCACCTCGGCTGGCGCAACGTCGATCGCGTCAACCTCAGGCTCTACCGTTTCGAGCTGAACCCGTCGACCGACTTCGCCCAGTTCTCCGACCTCTCGAGCGCGCAGTGGTTGGACGCGGTCGACCTGGCGGGCGCCGAGCCGATCCGATCGTGGTCGATCCAGACGGAGGACAACGGCACACACCGGCCGGGGCAACGCTCCGTCGAGCTCGACGAGCCCCTGCCGCGGGGCGCGTATCTGCTGCTCGCCGATGACGCCGCGAATGATGCGGCGCCAGCGGTGCTCGGGCCGGTCCCGACGGTACCCGCAGCCGCACCGGGCGCGAGGGACCGCGAGATCATCCTGGTGACGGACACCTCTCTGGTGGTCAAGACCGCCGGAACGCAAGCCCTGGTGTACTTCTGCGACACGTTCGACGGCTCACCCGTCGCCGGCGCCCTGGTGTCGCTTTGGGAGCGCAGCTACCAGAGCGGCGAGTGGGAGTGGAGACATCTCACCGGGCGCACCGACGAAAGCGGCATCGCCACCTTCGAGCTCACCCGTACGTCGAACAACCTCGACCTCTTCGCATCCGCCGCGAACGGTGATCGCCAGGCATTCAGCGCCGGGCAGAGCTACCAGTACCGGCGCAACCAGGATTCATGGCGCATTTACGCGTTCACCGACCGGGCAGCTTATCGGCCCGGTGAGGAGGCGCAGTGGAAGCTGATCGCGCGGCAGTACGACGGCTCGACGTATTCGACCCCGTCGAACCGCTCCGTCTATTACGAAGTCTACGACCCACGCGGCACCAAGGTCGCCGAGAGCGATGTCGCGCTCAACAGCTTCGGCAGCGCCTGGGACAGCCTGGCGCTCAGCGAGAGCCTGCCGCTGGGCGAGTATCGGGTGAGGTTCCGCGAGCGTGAGGGCGGCAGCTACATCGGCGAGGCGGCGCTGCTCCGCCTGGAGGAGTACAAGCTGCCGGAGTTCCAGGTAGCCGTCGAGACCGCCGGACAGGACGGCGACACGTCCGGTTTCCGCCTGGGGGACGACGTCGAGGTCGAGGTCCGATCCGACTACTACTTCGGCGGCGCGGTTGCCAACGCCACCGTCGAAGTGCTCGTCTACCAACGCCCCTTCTTCCAAACATGGCGCCCGCAGCGTGAGTACCCCTGGTACTACGCCGACGTGCACCCCGGGCTCTACCGCCACGACCAGGGCCCGGGGCAGGTCGTCGCCCGCGAGACCCTGACCACCGATACGGAGGGGAAGGCGACGTTCACGTTCGCCACTCCGGGCGGCGGAGAGCAGGACTTCGAGTACCGCATCGAAGCTCGCGTCACCGACGCCTCCCGGCGCGAGATCGTCGGCAACGGCACGGTGCGCGTCACCCGGAGCGGCTACGCCATGTATCCGCGGCCGCGGCACAACATCTACCGGCCGCGAGACCGAATCGAAATCGACTTCACCGCGATGGACGCCAACGAGCAGCCACGCAGCGTCACCGGTGTCGCCGTCGTGACCCGCGACCGCTGGCACGAGGTCTGGGTCGATGGCGACGGCAACGAGATCACCGGTAACGAGCTCGCCGCTTTGCGTCGTTCGAACCCCGGCTTTCCGCGCGTCGGCAACCGGCTCTGGACCCTCCGATCGAGCGGCTACGAGCGCGAAGAGGTGCTCACGCGATCGATCAGCACCGACGACGACGGCACCGCCGATCTCGCCTTCGTCGCTTCGACCGAGGGCTACTACAACGTCAGCTTCCGCGGCCCGGACGGAGATGACGCCGTCGTCGAGGCCCAGACCGCGGTCTGGGTGGCGGACAACGCCACCACGGAGCTCGGATACCGGCACGGCGGCCTGGGGATCATCATCGACGCGGACACCTTCCGCGTCGGCGAAACCGCGACGGTCATGCTCACGGCGCCGACAGGAGGCGGGTACGTCCTGTTCAGTGTCGAGGGCGAGGACCTCTACAGCTACCGGCTCGTTCATATGACCGGCACCGCCAAGCTGGTCGAGCTCGAGCTGCAAGAGCGGCACGTCCCCAACGTCTATCTGTCCGGCATGATGGTGTTCGACCATCAGATCCATGCCGATGTGCAACAGGTCGTCGTCCCGCCGACGCGCAACTTCCTCGATGTAGAAGTCTCGGCGGATCGCGAGCAATACCAACCCGGCGAGGAAGGCACGCTGACCGTCCGGGTCCGCGACCACGAAGGCAATCCCGTCGCCGCGGAGGTGGCCCTCGGCCTGGTCGACGAGGCGACGTTCTATGTACAGAGCGACTACGCCGCGGACCCGCGCCCGTTCTTCTTCGGCGAGAAGCGGCAGCACCTGGTGTGGAACCGCAGCAGCTTCCATCAAAAGAGCTACGCCGACCTCGTCGAGGGGAACGAAGGTGCGCTGGTGGACCGGCGCGAGTCTCGTTTACGCGCCGGCGGCGACAACGAACGCTTCGACGACTTCGACGCCCCGTACCGCGCCGTCGGGGCGTCGTCCAAGGCGCGGCTTGCGGAAGGACAGGTGGCCGGACGGTACCTGGCCGCGGACGCGTTGATGCCAGCCGCGGTGGCCTCGGAAGAGATGAACGCCGGGTTCGCCGGGGGGCCGCAGCTGGAAGCGGTTCAGGTGCGCAGCGACTTCCGTTCGACCGCCGCGTGGCGCCCCGACGTGGTCACCGGTGCCGACGGCGTCGCCACCGTGACGGTTACCTACCCCGACTCGCTGACCACCTGGAGGGCGAGCGCCCGGGTGGCCACGGCGGGGAACGAGTTCGGCGCCGGCCTGTCGAGCACGCGCACTCAGAAGCCGCTGATCGTCAGGCTTCAGGCGCCGCGCTTCTTCGTCGTCGGCGATACGACGACGATCTCCGCCGTGCTCAACAACAACACCGACGAGGCGATGGCGGTGACGCCTTCGTTCGACGCCGCCGGTCTCGCGGTGGTGCAAACCTCGGCACCCCTGGCGCATGTTCCGGCCGGCGGCGAGGCTCGCCTGGACTGGGTCGTCTCGGCTCGCTCCGCCGGGCCCGTTCGGTTGGCGGTCGGCGGCCGCGCCGGAGAGCACAGCGACGGTATGGAACGCGACTTCTTCGCCCACGACCACGGCATCGAGAAGCTCATCGCGCGGGCCGGCAAGCTACGCGGCGACGAGGCTATCGTCTCTCTCGGGCTGCCCGCGGCACGACGCGCGGGATCGACCACCCTGTCCGTACAGATCGCGCCGAGTATGGCGGTCACCATGCTCGACGCACTCCCCTACCTCATCGACTACCCGTACGGATGCGTCGAGCAGACCATGTCTCGATTCCTCCCGGCGGTGATCACCGCCAAGACGCTCGGCGACCTCGGGCTGGACGCGTCCGACGCCATGAACCGGGTCTTCGGCGGCATCGAGCGCCAGCACCTGGGCAATACCCAGCCTCGTGGCCGGCAAGACCTCGCCCGGCTGGACGACATGGTGCGCAGCGGCCTGGACCGGATTCACGACTTCCAGCACGGTGACGGCGGCTGGGGTTGGTGGAAGGAAGGCGACAGCGACCACTTCATGAGTGCCTACGTCGTCTGGGGGCTGACCCTGGCCCGTGACGCGGGCGTCGACGTGCGCGAAGACGCCCTCGCCCGGGGCGTCCACTTCCTCGAGCTCGAGATCATCGAGCAGGAGGGGCATCCCGATATCCAGTCCTGGATGCTGCACGCGCTCTCGGCATATGCCGCATCCACCGAGGCCGCCGGCGTTTCCTACAGCTGGGAGTTCCCCCTGTCCCGAACGTTCGATCATTTATGGGATCGCCGCGACCAGCTCAACGCCTACACGCGAGCCTTGCTGGCGCTCAGTGCCCATCAGCTCGGCCTCGCCGAGCAGGCCATGACGCTGGTGCGCAATCTGGAGAACGGCGTCAAGCGCGACGAGGCACCCGACACGTCCGTCGTGCAGCGTGGCGGTGGGATCTCCGACGACGACGTCCTCGGCACGGCGCATTGGGGAGAGGACGGCCTCTGGTGGCGTTGGTCGGACGGCGGCATCGAAGCGACCAGCTTCGCGCTGCGCGCCCTTCTGGCCATCGACCCGGGCAACGCCCTGATCGAGCCGGTCACGAACTGGTTGATCAAGAACCGGCGCGGTGCTCAGTGGAGCAACACACGAGACACGGCGATCGCGATCTACGCGTTGAACGACTACCTGCGGGTCAGCGGCGAGCTCGAAGCCGACCTCGAGTACGAGCTGTTGGTCAACGGTGAGCGGGTGGCCCGACAGCGGGTCTCCGCGGATCAGGCCCTGCAGGCGCCGAGCCGCTTCGTCATCGACGACGAGCTCGTGGTCGACGGTGACAACGAGATCCGCATCGTCCGAAACGACGGCGACGGCCCGATCTATTTCTCGGCCGAGGCGGTGTTCTTCAGCCTCGAGGAACCGGTGACACCCGCCGGCAACGAGATCTTCGTGCGCCGGCAGTACTACAAGCTTGTCGGCAGGGAGACGCTGCTCAAGGGATACACCTACGATCGCGTCCCGGTCACCGACGGCGAGACGTTGACCAGCGGGCAGCGCGTCGAGGTGGTAATCACCATCGAGGCCAAGAACAACTACGAGTACCTGCTGTTCGAGGACCTCAAGCCGGCCGGTTTCGAGGCCGTCCGTGTCCGCAGCGGAGAGCCGGTATGGGCGCGCCAGCTGAAGTCCTCGGCGATCCTCGCGGAGGACGGAGAGCAACCCGGGGGCGAGGGCTCGATCGGGCCTCTCGACGGCCCCCGCGAGGCCGGCGACTACACCGGGCGAACCCGGTGGGTCTACCAGGAGCTCCGCGACCGGAAGGTGGCCCTCTTCATCGATAAGCTTCCCGAAGGCTACTGGGAGATCCGCTATGACCTACGGGCTGAAGTGCCGGGCGAGTTCCACGCCATGCCGGTCATCGGGCATGCCATGTACGTGCCGGAGATCCGGGCGAACGGCCTCGAAACCACCGTTCGCGTGGTGGACGAGTAGCGTGACCGGACCGAGACCTGAAACCTCCTACGCTGGCGGCAGCGTCAGGCAGCGAAACGCCCGGGATCGAACGCACCGATCGGGACGGCGGTACGGCCCTCGAGCACCAGATCGGCGACGGCAACCGCCGTTGCCGGCCCGAGCGTGACGCCGAGCATGGCGTGGCCGGTCGCAACGTAGGCGTTGTCGAAGCCGGGGACCGGCCCGATGACCGGAATCCCGTCCGGGGTCAGGGGGCGCGGACCCATCCACTCGGTCTGCCGGCCACCCTCGAAACAGCCGGGGAGAAATCCCTCCGCACCGCGGCGAATAGCGACGAGGCGACGGGCGTCGAACGCCTCGAAGCCCTTGGACAGCTCCATCGTCCCACCGACCCGGAGTGCTCCCTCGAACGGACTCGTGACGATCTTCTTCTCGGGCAAATAGACCGGCGCCCTGAGCTCGATGGCCGGCGACTCGATCGTGATGGTGTACCCCTTCCCCGCCTGCACCGGTAGCCGCAGGCCGAGCTGGCGGGCCAATCCGCCCGACCACGCGCCCGCGGCGAGGACCAGCGCATCGGCAGGGATCGCCCCGCCGGCGGTCTGCAGCTCGAAGCCCGGACCCTTTCGGCTCATGCCCGTCACCTCGACGTTGCTTCGTATCTCGGCGCCGGCGCGCGCCAGCCATTCGACCAGCCCGGCGTTGAGGCTCTCCGGACGCACGTGGCGCTCGCCCGCCACGTAGATCCCACCGACGACATCGTCGGCCAATGCCGGCTCCTGCGCTCTCGACGCGGACGCCGAGAGCTCGCGGATATCGAGCGCGCCAACGGCGTCGATCGCCTGGAGCGATGCCAGCGTTCGGTCGTACCCGGCGCGCGACTTGAACGCACACAGGAGGCCGGACAGGTGCATCTCGAAGCGCACCCCGGCGCTCTTCAGGGCGTCGAACGACGGCATTGTGCGCCGGTTCAACTCGGTCACCGCGGCAAGACCAACGGCGTGATCCACCGGGTTGCAGTGGCGCCAGAACCGCCACAGCCAACCGGCCAGCGCCGGTACGGACCGCGGCCGGATGTATACGGGGCTATCCGCCCGCAGCATCCACCGGAGGGTGTCGCCGACCATCCCGGGCCCCGGAAGCGGAGACGAGAACGACGGCACGACCCAGCCGGTATTGCCGCGGGAGCAGGCGTCGCCGGGATCTCCCTTGTCGATCAAGATCACCGATCCGCCACGGCGGGTGATCTCGTAGGCGCACAGCAAGCCGACGACGCCGGCGCCAACGATCGCTGTCGTTTTCACCGGGTCGGCCGCCCGCCGCTAGTGGGCGAGGGCGCGCCGGGCCGGCACCGGAGCCGCGCTCAGCAACCGGTGCAGGACGGCCGAGGGCAGGGGCTCCTTGAACTTGACCGCAACGACGCAATCCGCAGGGCTCTCATCCGGGCCCGCTTCCGCCCGGGTCACGGTTCCCCAGCGAAACTCGGGGGCGACGACGGCACCGGCCGCATCCACGAAACGAACCAGGAAGGTGGTCTCGGGGTCCGGGGTGATGCGATCCCGGAACACCGCGCGGGCGCCACCGCAGCTGACATCCATGGTCACGCCCTTGAGCTCGTCGATCTGCTGCGACCCGCGGATGTGGCCGCGGATCTCCATGACCAGGTTGGCCGCGTGGCGCATGTAGCGCCGGCGCTCCTTCCGCACAAGGGCGCGTGCGCCGGAATTCGCCTTGAACCTGATCGCTTCGGAAGTGCGCCCGACGCCGAGGTCGTGCGCCGCCCCGCGGTGTGTTCCGATCGACTGTTTCGTTTCCATGGCCCTTCGCCCGATGGTCCCGATCGCTCCCGGGAGTTCGAGTATCGGCTGTTCCCTTTTGATGATTATTTGATGATAGAAAACCTGATCAATGCTATTCAATAGGTATTTTTAATCAGTTAAAAGTACTTATGATCTAGCGTGATCACTTTTTGGTGCTCTCTGTCACCGGTACCAGTTCTTGCTCCAGGCGTGAGCCGCCAACTGCTCCAGCATCTGCTCGGACAATATGCGGCCATCCGAGGTCCCCACGTTGGCTCGAACGTGGGCGCTCTTGCGCATTCCCGGAATGACGACGGAAACCTCCGGGCGAGACAGACAGAACCTCAGAGCCAGCTCCGGCAGCGACTCGGCTTCTTCGCCGAGCAGGGCCTCGAGCCGGGATGCTCGTCGCGCGGCCTCCGCCCGGCGATCACCGGCGAAGTAGCGTTCACGCCAATCGCCTTGCGGAAAGACCGTATCGGCGCGGATCTTCCCGGATAGCCCACCTTCGTCGAACGGCACCCGGGCGATCACGCCCAGCTGCCGGCGCTCAACCAACGGAAACAGCGCCTGTTCGGCCGACCGATCGTAGATGTTGTAGATGACCTGAACGGTCTCGAACAGCGGATCCTGCAGGACGCGCAGGCAACTTCCGGGGTCGTGGTCGTTTGCCGAGATCCCCCAGTGCAGGACCTTGCCCTGCTCCTTGAGTCGAACCATTGTGGCGTAGGTTTCGTCCCAATCCGGGTCGTCGAGCCAGTCGTCATGCCAGACGTGCAGCTGCTCGAGCTGCAAGGCGTCGGTCTCGAGTTGCCGCAGCGACTTCTCCACGCAGGCGATGATGTGCTCCGGGGGGAAGAATTCCCGCAACGGCATGCCGCCGTCGCCGGGCCAGACGTTGTTGCGGGGCGGCACCTTGGTGGCGACCACGACGCCCATCGGCCTCTCCTCGCGCAGGACGCGAGCGATCGTCCGTTCGCTGTGGCCGCCTCCGTACGCCAGGGCCGTATCGATGAACGTCACACCGAGCCGAAGCGCCTCGGCCAGCGCCTCGCGACCGGTGCGATCGTCGGTGCCGAGCCACATCCCGCCACCCAGCCCCCACGCCCCGAAGCCGATCTCGGCTACGTCGTAACCCGTTTTCCCGACAAGCCTGTTCCTCATGCCCGTCTCCCTTTTCGACCATGGTAAGGCCAGCCCGGCAGACCCCGGACGGGTATTCGCGATCGCCGGAAGGTACCCTAACCCCATGTCAGGCGCAGGAAACCAGGCGGGATCGCGCCTCCGGCGCGGCGACCGTCCGTTCCGGAAGGCGATCGTTCGACCTTCCGCGCGGATGGGCATTCGATCCCACCGGGCGAGCAGCGTTCGAGCGTCCGTTTCGGTTGCCGTGCGGCTGTGCATGCTCGTTGGCGCGGCGGCACTCGGCGCCGGCTGTGGAGGTTCCCGGGAGCCCGTCGAAACAGCGCCGCAGCCGCCTCCGTCCTTCCCGCCCCCGGCTGCCGGAACCGAACCGAGCGCACCGGCAACCCACACCGTGAGCCCCGGCGAAACACTTACCGCGATCGCCCGACGCTACGGCGTTTCCGTCGCCGAGCTTGTCGACGCCAACGAGCTCCCGGATCCCGACAAGCTGTCGGTCGGACAGCCGCTCGTGATTCCGCCGGGAGCCACGGGCGGAGGAGGCGGTTGGGCGTGGCCCGTCGCCGGAGGCGAGATTCTCTCGCCCTTCGGAGCCGGCCGCGGACGCGACGTGCACCGCGGCCTCGACATCCGTGCCCGCGAAGGGCAGTCGGTCCTCGCGGCCTGGCCGGGCGTCGTCGTCTACAGCGGCTCGGGGATGCGCGACTACGGCAAGTCCGTCATTCTCGACCACGGCGGCGGCCTGACCTCGCTGTATGCGCACAACTCGGCGCTGCTCGTCGCGACGGGCGATCGGGTCGAGCGCGGCGAGTCGATCGCCATAGCAGGCCGGTCGGGGAACGCGACGACCATCCACTGCCATTTCGAGGTGCGCAAGAACGCCGTCGCCGTGGATCCCATGCTGTACCTCGGCATCCGAGACTGACGCCGTAACTCGGGATCCGAGACCGACGCCGTTTGCTCGAGATCCGAGAACGACGCTGAGCCTCGGGACCCGAGGCTGAAGAGCCCAGGTAAATCTTACCGGCCCCCGGGCGAGCCTCCCGACGCTCCGCGTCGCCACTCCGGCGACACGAACTCTTCCGAGATCGCCGCATCTCGCCGGATGTCCTTCTGTATCAATCGCTTGCGGCGACCCTCTTCTCGCTCATCCCTGATCAAGACGAAGCTGTAATAACTTGGCATATGACTTGCTTATCTATACGTATGGTTAGCGTGATTTTAAGACTTATGAATACGAATAATATGATCTACTGATCACTACTAGTCAAAAATATCAGAAACGATGTGTGCAGCCCGGTAACTATTGCCGCCTGTGAATCTTTTACGAAACGACCGCAGGAAGAACTAAGAAACGAAAGAGCGCCGAGTCATCCGGGATGGAAAGGTCATTCCGGCCCAGGGATGGGGAAAGGGACGTATCACGGCGCAAGGGAGGCTATAAGTGCTCATTCGTGTTCTCCGAAAGCAAGCTACGACCGTCAAGACCGTGCAGGTCGCGGTGCTCGCCTGCCTGATCTTGGCCGGGTCCGCCGTCGGGGTGGGGACCCCTGGCACGGTCGACGCCGCGATGAACGACATGAATTCCTATCCCCCGCCGGGACACAACACCTTCGTTCCGCCGGCAAAGGGCCAGAGCTACACCGACCCCGTGTTCGGGGCGCAAATCTGGCGCGTGACCGACGCCCGCGCGCTCGGCAAGGATCTGCTGACGACCGAGTACGCCAGCCAGGGCGCCAGCAACGCCGACGACACCATCGTCCGGATCATGGCGAAGACCGGCGGCGTGAACTTCTACTCCGCGGTTCCTCCGTTCAACCACCTGCGGACGCGTTCGCTCGGAGCGAGCAGCCCGTCGGACTTGTGGTGGCACCCGACCGACCCCAACATCCTCTACCACCTGGCGCACAACGCGGAACTGCGGGCGTACAACTTCGCCACCGACACGGACACGGTCGTCGGCAGCCTCCCGTACTCGAACTCCCAAGGGTGGGGTGAGAACCAACTGTCGCTGAACGGCGACCGCATCGCCGCGACCGCGAACAACAACTCGAAGATCTTCGTCTACGAGATCTCGAGCAACTCGATCATCGCGGAGATGGATGCCGGCAGCGTGAACGTTGCCGACATCACCATCAGCCCGGACGGGACCCGCGTGCTGGTGTCCAACCGTCACGTTGGCGGACCGTCCGACATGTTCGTGTACACGATCGGCAACGGCACGCTGAACTTCGAGCGTGACCTCGGCGTCGGCTACGGCCACAAGGACGTCGGCCAGGCGCCGAACGGCGACGACTACCTGATCGCGGTCGAGTCCTGGTACACGAACGAGGTCCGCGCCGTCCGGCTGCGTGACGGGGCGACCTCGATCATCTCGAACCTCGGCTGGAACCCTGTCGCCAACATGGCCCTGCACGTGTCGGCCAATTCGATGTTCCGCGACGGCTGGGCCTATATCTCCACGTACGGCATCAACGACATCGATCCGACCCAGGGCTGGCCGACGTACTTCCAGGAGATCTACCGAGTCTCGTACGACGGCGCCGTCGTCGAGCGCATTGCCCACCACCGGACGCTCTACGACCGCAACGCCGGCGACACCTACTTCGCCCTGCCACGCGCCACGGTAAGCCGTAGTGGGCGGCTCATCTTCTTCGCCAGCAACATGCGCCAGCGCGTCATCTCGAACCCGAACCTGCCGGCTGACTACTCGGACACCTACATGATCGACCTGGGCTCGACCGGCTCCGGCGGAACGGTGGCCGCGCCGACGAACCTGCAGGCTACCGGCTTCGGCGACCCTCGTATCGATCTCACGTGGACGGACAACGCCAGCAACGAGGACGCCTTCGAGGTGTTGCGCCAGGGGCCGAACGATCCGGCGTTTCACATGACCGCGTACCTCGGGGCAAACGTCACCAGCTACCAGGATGCCGCCGTCGCGTCGGGTCAGCAGTACTGCTACAAGATCGTGGCGCTGTCGGGCCCGAATCGATCCGTCGACTCGAACACGGCGTGCGCCGTCGCCACTTCCGCGCCTGCGCCGCCAGCGGCACCGACCGCCCTGGCGGCGACCAGCCCCGACTCGAACACGATTGATCTGAGCTGGATCGACAACGCCACCAACGAGAGTAGTTTCGACGTCCGCCGGCGTGGGCCCGGTGAGCAGAGCTTCAGCAGCATCGCCACGCTCAACGCGGATACCACCGCCTTCCGGGACCCCAACGTGGTCCCCGGGGAGCAGTTCTGCTACGAGGTGGCGGCGGCCAACGGCGTAGGGTCTTCGAGCCCCTCGAACGCCGCCTGCGCCACGCCGGCATTCCCGCCGCCGCCGGCGCCGGACCCGGGCCCCGGCCCGGACCCCGCTCCGGATCCTGATCCCGAGCCCGACCCGGACCCTGACCCGGACCCCGAGCCCGAGCCGGAACCCGAGCCCGAGCCGGACCCGATGCCAACGGCACCCTCCGGCCTGAGCCTCAGGATCCTGAACAAGAACAACGTGCTGATCACGTGGCTCGACAATTCGGACAACGAGATTCAGTTCGAGGTCCATCGCCAGCGCAACAACGGCAAGTATCGGCGGGTAGCCAGGTTGCGCGCCGACCTCACCTCCTATACGGATCAGCGCGCCCGCCGGTCGGGCAACTACTGCTACGTCGTGTTCGCCAGCAACAACGCCGGGAAAGCCGGGAGCGAAGAGGTTTGCATGACCGTCGGGTCGGGCCCGGAGCGGAGCACCGGAGGGCAGTAACACGGATACGGTTCAGGCCAGTCGGGGCCTGACGGAGTGCCGAGATTCCCCCCAGGAGCCGTTCGGCACGCCGTCACGAAAGCGGCGGGTAGCGGAGCTTCGGCTCCCCTACCCGCCGCTGTTTTACGCGGTGAGCTACCGACCCCGACCCCTGCTACTGCAGCTTGATCGCCGTCAGGTTGTTCTGTGCCTGCAGGACGATGTGCTGCTCGCCTTCGTGCATATAGGTCATCATGCCGTAGCGCACGTTGACGGGCAGTTCCACCCGGCCGAGGGTCTCTCCGGTCGCCTTGTCGACGGCGTACAGGACACCGGTTCCGTCGCTGGCGTTCCCCGAGTAGATCAGCAGGTTCGGCGTGGCGATCTGTGCCGCCTGCCGCCCGCTACCGGTGCTTTCGGGTAGCTCCACTCCCTCGAGCATCGGATGGTCCAGGTAGCGTTGCGGCGTCTCTCCCACCGGGATCCACCACAGGTGCTCCCCGGTGTTCATGTCGATGGCGGTGATCTTGCTGTAGGGAGGCTTGTAGACCGGCAGCCCACGGATGTTCGGGCCGCGCCCACCGGAGCCCACGGCGAACTTGTTGATCGTCGTTCCCGTGGGCCGATCCCAGCGCGTGTCGGCTTCCTCGCCCGGCACCATCATGCGCGTCGAGCAGCCTTTCTGGGACGTGACGTAGAGAATGCCGGTCTCCGGATCGAAGGCCGGCGTTCCGTCGATGTTGGTTCCGCCGACGTCGCCCGGGCACCACAGCGCCTGGCGTTTGCCGATGTCGTTGTCACGATGCAGCGGCGGCTGGAAGAAGGGCCCCCAGGCGAACGGCTCGAGCGCCGCGAGCGCCGCCTCCTTGAGCTCCGGGGTGTAGTCGACAAGGTCGTCCTCGCTGAGCCCCTGCATGTCGTAGGGAGCCGGGCGGGTGGGATGAGGCTGGGTCGGCGAGAGCTGCTCTCCCGGCATCAACGCCTCCGGCACCGGACGCTCCTCGATCGGCCACAGCGGCTCGCCGGTCTCGCGGTTGAAGGCGTAGGCAAAGGCCTGCTTGGTCACCTGGACCACGGCGGGCACGTCTTCGCCGTTGACCGTGACGTCCATCAACACCGGCACCTGCGGTGTGTCGTAGTTCCAGATGTCGTGGTGCACCAACTGGTAGTGCCAGCGGCGCTCACCCGTCTGCACGTCGAGGGCGATCAAGCTGGTCGAAAACAGGTTGTCCCCCGGCCGAAAGCCGCCCCAGAAATCCGCCGTCGCTCCGTTCGTCGGGATGTAGACGAGGCCGAGCTCCTCGTCGGCGGCCAGCGGCGCCCACGACGAGATGTCGCCGGTCCACTGCCAGGCGTCGTTCTCCCAGGTCTCGTGACCGACCTCGCCCGGGCCGGGGAGCACATCGAACTTCCACTTGAACTCACCCGTGCGGGCGTCGAAGCCGAGAATGTCTCCCGGGATCATCTCCTGCCGGCTCTGGTTGTAGCCTTGCTCGGCGGAGTTGCCGACGACGATCACGCCGTTGACGACGATCGCCGGGGACGAGCTGGTGATGTAGCCCTGCTCCAGCGGAATCCCCATGGCAGGGTCGTCGAACTCGTAGCCGAGGGCCGCCAGCAGGTCCACGCTGCCGGTCTCGGGGAATCCTTCGATCGGGATCCCGGTCCCGAACCCCTCGATCGGCTCGCCGGTGTGCGCGTCCAGCGCGTGCAGGAAAAACGCCGGCGTCACCACGTAGACGATGTCGCGACCGTCGACGTTGGCGTAGGCGACGCCCTTGCCGTGGTTCTTCCGCATCGAATACTCCCAACGGAAGGTCTCGGGCTCGACCCAGTCCCAGATCTTCTCACCCGTCCCGGCGTCGAGCGCGTAGACGTGACGGCGCTCGCCCGCAACGCTGATCAGCATGCCGTCGACGTAGACCGGCGTGGCCCGCGGGTTGACGTTCGGGAACTCCGAGGCGTCGAAGCTCCAGGCCACGCCGAGGTTCTCGAAGTTCTCGGCGGTGATCTGATCGAGCATGGAATAGCGCTGCCCGGCGAGGTTCCCGGTAATGACCGGCCAATCTCCGTCGGTCACGACGCCCGGGTCGCGGACAACCTGAGGAGCCGCTGGCGCCGCATCTCCGGTCGTGGTCGCGTCATCGCCTGAAGCGGCGCAACCAACGGCAAGAAACGATGACAGCCCCGCGATCAACAGGGTGAATACCGTCGATGATCTCGTGCGAAGGGTCTTCACGTTCATCTGGTCTGCTCCCGAAACCGTTGGGGAATAGATGATTGGGTCGTGGTCACGGGCGGCAGATTAGATGGTTCGGCCCGAATCCGCCAGCGGCGCCGGGCTGGAGTTCCTTTGCGGCACCCGTGCAGGCCGGTGCGGCAACCGGTGAAACCTCGCCCGCCGACAAGCGCGAAGACCGGGGAGAACGGCCACGAGAGGAACCAGGGCCCGGCGGCAGGCGGAATCCGTCTTCGGTTTCCGCTATCGTACGTGCGTCCGCCGCGGGGTGCCCCCTCCTGATGGATCGGCGATGACCGCCGCGTCCCCCACCCGACAGCGGCGGCGAAGGAGGAATGAAATGAGGTCTTTCGCCGCTCTCGAATCTCCCGCCGGCCGGCCTCGTCGGGCGGCGCTCTCGATCTTGACGATCCTGATCCTCGGCGTCGGCATCGCGGTGCCCACTGCCGCCCAGGCGCCGGCGCCCGAGCTCGTCGAACCTCGAATCGACGCCGAGTACACCCGGCTGATCCGGGAGACGACGACCGAGCCGTTCTTCATGACGCCGCTCGTGGACCACCTGCCGGAGTCGGACGTCCCCACCCCGCTCGATCATTTCGGCACCATTGCCGGGGCGACCGACGTGCTGCACTACCCGGAGGAGATCCACGGCTACATGCGTGCGGTCGCAGCGGCCTCGGATCGGGTCGAGGTGTTGACGATCGGCGAGTCGGAGGAGGGTCGCGAGCACATCCTGGTCATCGTCGCCGACGAAGAGACGCTGGCCGACATCGAGACGTACAAGGAGCGGCTGCGGCGCCTCGGCGACCCGCGCACGCTGACGGAGGCGGAGGCCCAGGAGCTCATCGGATCGTCGAAACCGATCTACTGGGCGACGGGATCGATCCACTCCACCGAGACCGGCTCGCCGGAGATGCTGATGGAGCTGGTCTACCGGTTGGCAACCGGAGAGTCCGAGTTCATCCGGGAGATCCGCGACAACCTGATTTTCATGACCATGCCGATCACCGAGGTGGACGGACGCGCCAAGCAGGTCGACGTCGCCATGGCCCCGAGGATCGACCCGGACGGCAACTACCCGACCCGGCTCTTGTACTGGGGCAAGTACGTCGCCCACGACAACAACCGCGACGGCATGTCGTTGTCACTGCGGCTCTCGCAGATCGCCACCCGAACGTTTCTCGAGTATCAACCGACGGTCTTTCACGACCTGCACGAGTCGGCCTCCCACCTGTACGTGTCGACCGGCCGCGGCCCCTACAACGCCTGGATCGACCCGATCGTCATCAGCGAGTGGAACAACCTGGCGCACAAGGAGGTCAAGGACATGACCGCCTTCGGCGTCCCCGGGGTGTACACGCACGATTTCTACGACGGCTGGGCGCCGAACTACATGTTCTGGGTAGCGCACCTGCACAATTCCATCGGCAGGTTCTACGAGACACAGGGGTCCGGCAACGCCAGCACCCGCATCCTCCGGACCAACGTCGACCGGAGCTGGAGTCGCCCGAACACGCCGTTGCGCGAGACCGTCTGGAACATCCGCAACAACAACAACCTGCAACAGAGCGCCCTGTTGATCGGTCTCAACAACGTCGCCACGAACAAAGAAGAATTCCTCCGCAACTACTGGCTGAAGAGTGTCCGATCGGTAGCAAAGGCCACGAGCGAAGGTCCGGCCGCCTACGTCTTCCCGGCGTCGGATCCACGCCCGGGGCAACAGGCCCGGCTGCTGAGCCTGCTGCAGCGGCACGGCTTCGAAGTCCACCGCGCTGACGGGAACTTCAGCGCCGGAGGCGCCGACTACGGCGCCGGCAGCTACGTCGTGCGCATGGACCAGCCCTATTCGCGCGGCGCCGACATGCTGCTCGACACCCAGTACTACAACCCCTTGGAGATCCCGCCGTACGACGACGTGGGTTGGACCCACGGACCGCTGTACAACGTCGAGACGGTGCGGGTCGAGGACCCGGAGATCCTCTCCGTTTCGATGACGCTGGCAAACGAGCTCGTCGAGGCCCCGGCGAGTGTGAGCGGCGAGGCGAACGCGGCCGCCTTTCTGGTGAACTACAACGCCGACAACAATCTGACGTCGTTCCGATTCGCCCACCCGGACATCGAGATCCAGGCTGCCGAGTCCTCCTTCGAGGCGGAAGGCGACACCTACAGCGCCGGTTCCTTCATCATTCCGGCCGGCGGCAACCCGGGAGACCTGCGCGAGCGACTCGTGGACGCTACGGGTGAGTTTCGATTCCGCGCCGTCGGCGTGACGACGATGCCCGAGGTCGCCACGCATCCGCTGCGGGCACCGCGGGTGGCGATCATGCACACCTGGCAGACGACCCAGACGGAGGGCTGGATCCGGGTCGGGTTCGACGAGGTGGGTGTCCCCTACGACTACATCTCGGTGCACGACGTCCGCGACAATGCCCGCCTGCGCGAGAGCTACGACGCCATCGTCTTCGGCCCCTCGAGCGGCAACGCGCTCAGTATCGTGAACGGCTTGCAGGGGTCGTCGCCAATGCCGTGGATGGCAACCGAGGTAACACCCAACCTGGGCGCCGCCGACTCGACCGAGGACATGCGTGGCGGGCTCGAGCTCGAGGGTGTCGTCAACCTGAAGAACTTCGTCGAGCAGGGAGGCCTGCTGATCACCCTCGGCAACAGCGCGTCGTTGCCGACCCACTTCGGCCTGGCGGGCAACGTATCGGTCCGGCAAACCCAGAACCTGTGGGCCCGGGGCGGCGTCTTCCGTACCCGCAAGGCAGATCGCACGAGTCCCCTGGCCTACGGATACGGCGACGAGCTCGGGGTGTACTTCAACAGCGGCCCGGTCCTCGCCCAAGGTGGCGGAGGCCGCGGTTTCGGTGGACGAGGGCGCGGTGGCGGCCGCGCTGAGCGCGCTCCCGCCGACACCACCGAGCGGAGCACCGGCCGAGGAGAGCAGAACATCATCCAAGGCCGCCCGCGTGACATGGGCGAGGCCGGCGCGGCAACCTTTCGCGCCGAGATGCAGCCACCGGCGCGAGGGCGAGGTGGCGGCGATCCCGCGAGCCCGCGGGTGCGGACGATCTTCCGGTTTCCCACCAGCGTGGACGACCTGCTCATCAGCGGGGGTCTGATGAACGGCCAGGAGATGGCCGGGGCACCGGCCCTGGTCGATGCTCCGCTGGGCGAAGGGCATGTCGTGGTGTTCAGCTTCAACCCGTTCTGGCGCAGCCAGACCCTGGGCTCGTACGCACTGTTGTTCAACGCCTTGATGCACTTCGACAACCTCGACGCCGGGGCGCGACAGCCCACGTCTCCGGAAGGGGCGCAGAGGTAGCGCAACGCAGGAGCGGCGGCAGCACAACGTGGGCGTGGCGGCAGCCCGCGGGTCGCGCCCGGCGGGCGCGGAGGCCTACCCGTCGCGGGGATACGCCCCTGAGACAGCCCGGATGTCGGGCGTCAGGCGGCTACCTTGCCCGGAACCCCCGTGCGTCCGTCGCCGGGCTCAGCGCCCGGGCGCCGGCCCCCGCCGGACGCCCTCGTACCGCTGGGCGACCGGCCAGTCGAATTCGAAACCGCCGGCGAGGTCGACGCGGGTGACGTAGTTGGCGCTAATGCTCAACCTCGCGCCCTCCTTCTGCACCACGATGGCTTCCGGTCGGATGTTCAAACCGAGGCGTTCCGCTTCCGCGACCAGGCGTCGGTGAATCACGGATGGCGGCTCGCTGACGGGGCCGTAGAGCACCTCGTTCTGCATCGCTTGGGCGAACCGGAACGAGGTGACGACACGAGGAACGACCTGGACAGCGACGTAGCCGATAACGGCCACGAGAACGGCGAAGGTGGCGGTCCGGAGGACCGCTCTGACGCGACCTCCTCGCGACCGGCTTGGCATGCGCACGCTCCTTCCGCCGGTGCCGCGGCGCGCCCGAGAGCCGACGCGGCTCCGCTCTGTTCCAGAGCGCCGGCGGCGCTCCGGCTACCGTTCCGCCGCCACACCTCCCGCGAATCGCGCCAAGACCGTCCCCTCCAGGTGCAAGGTCGAGCCCACGATCATTGCGGCGGTGATCAGGGCCGCGAGTGGCTGCATCCAGGCAAGCGAGTCATCGATATCGAGCATTGTCCGGAGTGAGCGGCGATGAAGGATGCCGACGAGGATGTTCGCCGCGCCGATGATCACCACCCCCAGCCACGGAGACGTGGCGACGGCCTCGCCCGAAAAGAGGAGCTTGGTCACGGCGAGAGCAACCAGAAACCAAGGCAACGCGAAGAGGGTCAGAACGAGGCAGGCGAGCAGCGCGGCCTGTTTCAAGCTGTTGTCGATCGCTTCGTTGAAGCTCTGCGCCCAGCTCTCCCAGATGTCCGGCAGGCGGTTCTGCCCCTGCAGTACCGCGATCTCGGTGCCGTCGGCGATCAGCAGCCGGTGCCCGCGGTCTTTGACGAGTTGCGCCAGGGCGGAGTCGGCGAAACGGTCGGACCGAACCGCCGTGTGCCCGCCGAGAGACTTGTAGACCTCGCGACGGAACAGGAAGAAGGGCGCGAAGCCGCCGGCGATGGAGCTGTCCGGATCGTTGATCTTGCGCAGCGAGACGCCGGCCAGCGTCAGCTGCAAGAAGAACGGGATCATCAGCCGTTCGATCCACGACGTAGCGGTCAACGAAGGAAAGATCGTCAGCAGGTCGATGCCCCGCTGCTTCGCCAACCCGACGGCCCGCTCCAGGGCATGCGGCCGCAGCAGGACGTTGGCATCGATGAACAAGACGTGTTCGTGCCGCGTGCGGCGGAATCCCGTGACGTAGGCGTCATTGCTGCGAGTCCAGCCCGCCGGGGGCACGCGCGTCTCGACCAGAGTCACGCGCGGATCCCCTTCGAGACGTGCGGTGGTCGACTTGTCCAATCGAACGCCACCGCAGACAACCACGACGATCTGGAGGCGGGGGTGCTCCTGCGCCAGCGCGGCAGCGATGCCGTGCTCCGCGTCGGTGCCCGGTTCGACGATCAAGACGACGCTGAGGCCGGCCACGGTCCGTTTGGGGTTTCGACGCGGCGCCGGAGGCGTCGGCACGCCCTGGGTTCCGCGGACGAAGAAAACGAAGATCACCGACGAAGCCATCAGCGTCAGGACTTCGAAGAAGAAGGCGATCGTGGCCATCCGAATGCTCCTTTCCGGCACCGTTGCCGGGCTCACCAAAGGAGTGACGGAAGCTAGAAAAGCCTATCGAAGACCACCGCAGCAATACCTAATTCGACCGTCCCGCAGCCGTGACAACTCGTGCATTGTGGTGACCAGACGAAATCTTCAGCGATACGCCGGACTGACGACGTCGAAGGGACCTCCGGCCCCTGGTCGGCCCGCCACCTTCCCCTCGCCGGTCCCGGGGAAGGCCTCCTTCGACAATCCGTGGTGATTCTGGCAACCTCGGCCCGGCGCGTTTGATCTCGCGCCCGCCGGACCAGTCAGTTTGTTGGTTGTCTGTCAGTCTGTTACCCGACGAGGTCGTCATGAAGATCCGCACCGCAAGCGCGCTCACGGCGCTGCTCAGCCTCACCCTGTTGGTCGCTCCTCCGGCCGGCGGCTTTCCGCAGCAGTGGACCCCGGAGAAGAGGGGAAGCGACAACATCACCGTCGTGTCTCACCTGCCGCTGGGGGCGCCACTGAGCATCGCCGACATCGAGATCGAGCAGGAGCTCGAGCGGCCCTACGCCTATGTGGCGCGGGAGATCTTCGGTTCCGAGGGCGAGATGGGGCTGGACGTGATCGACCTGCACGTGCCCGAGCGCCCGCAGGTCATCTACAAGTGGCGCATCGAAGACCAGGACCTGCACGTCGGCGCCGGCGGCAAGGACATCAAGTACTTCAAGTGGGACAGCCGATACTACGTCGTGCTGTCAATGCAGTTCGGCCAGGGCGGGCCGGACGCCGACCTCGGTGCGGTCATTCTCGACGTGACCGACCTACCCGATCCGGACTCGGTCCGCGAAGTCGCGCGCATCCGGGATCCCGAGTTGTTGGGCGGCTTCCACAACATCTTCATCTACAAGCACAGTAACGGGCGCGTCCTGCTGTTCACGACCATCGCGGGACCGTTCGCCCACGTCTACGACCTCGGATACGCCGTCGAGGGGCGTGTAGACGAAGCCCTGGTCGCACGGGTGCCCGTGCCCGAGGAGCAGGCCGGTTCCGGGACCCGCGGGTATCACGATTTCTACGCCGGCTACCACCCGGACACCGAGACCGATCGGTTCTACGGGGGCGGCACCGGCGGCTACTACGTCTACGACATCACCGACCTGGAGAACCCCGGCTTGATTGCCAGTCTCACCGGGATTTCCGGGGTCACGCGCGGACACACGTTCACGCCCTCACCTGACGGCCGGTACGTCGTCGCCGAGACCGAGTACCAGCACGCCCCGCTGCGCATCTTCGACCTCAAGCCGGCGCTGGACGGTGAGCAGCAAAACATTCGGCGGCCGATCTCGGCGTGGACGGCCGACTGGAGAAACCTCGTCCACAACCACGAGGTCCGCTGGCCCTACGTCTTCGTGTCCGGCTACCTGGACGGCCTACAGGTCTTCAGCCTGATGGACCCGACCAACCCCGTCACGGTCGCCTGGTATGACACGTTCCTGCCGTCGCGCAGCTCGCAGGGCAACCCGATGTTCGACGGCGTCTGGGGTGTCGACGTCCGCAATGCCGACGGCCTGATCGTCGTGTCGGACATGACAACCGGTTTCTGGGCGTTCCGTATGGACGGATTCCTCGGCTGGAACGGCGAGCAGTGGGGCTATCCGAACATCTCCAGTGCGCAAGATTGGGACCGCGGGCCGGGAGGATCGTCCCGCTGACCCGGTCGGACGAGCGAAACCTCGGGCCGACCCGACGCTAAGCCCGGCCGTACCTACGGGCGACATCACCGGCCCGCCGGACGGGCAACGTCGCTGCGCCGCGGAACCGCCGGCCGGGGGTATGCCCACCACAGCGGGCGTGTTAGATTCTGCCCGTTGCCCCGTTCTGGGGTGGCGCCGTGGGCGACGGCGTGCATTCGTGGGAGGCCCTTCGCAAGAAGGTTTCTTGCCTGCGTAACGACAACACTGAGAAGCAGAGCTTCGAATCGTGTCTGCGGCAACCAACGAGTTCGCTGAGGCACGCTTCGCGGCCCACCCGATCGTCGATCTCGAGCACGGCGCGTAACCGCGAGGCTGGATCCCCTCCGTCCACCCGCAGCGCAGTTCCGAGCCGTAGGTCCTGGATCGTAAGGAGGAGCACCCGATGTTCAAGCAGTCCGTCAGCCGCGCGTTCGCACTCGCCGTCATCGCCCTCTCGCTCGCCGTGCATGGTTGCAGCTCGGATCCCACGGAAGCCGAGATCACCCTCGAAGATCTCCTCGCCGATCTCCAGGTACAGATGACAAGCTCGGGCGGCGGCCAGTTCGCGGCATCTACCAACGCGACGCGAACGACGTCGGTTTTCGAGACGCAGCCCTCCGAGAGTCAGTTCACCGTTCTTGGGCCGAACCTCAACGTCTTCAACTGGCCGATCATCCAGGACGTGCCGATCACGGCGCGCTGGCAAGGCAGCACCGGCGAAACCATGGTGCTTTCGTGGCCCGACGTCTTCGACCGCTCGGTCTGGCCCGACCTCGATGTCGCCGGCGGTAGGCGCTACGGCAATACCTGGGTCGTCTACCCGGCGGGCGGAGACCCGAACAACTGGATCGCACAACACACCGAGTGGATCCGCCGCCCGGGTGAAGCCAGCGGCACGGTGTTTCCGTTCGAGGTCAAGCTGGAGGCCGACGAGCCCTGCAACGAATGCCCCATCGGCCAGTTCATCGCCGGGCCGTCCCGTCACGTCACCGACCAGCCCGAGTTCCGTCGCCGCACCGTCATCAAGTGGTTCAAGTACAGCGACATGAGCCCGTGGGTGTGGCAGAGCGGCCCTCCGGGCGGCCCGCCGCCGGTGCCGGGCCCCGGCCCTATCGGCGCACCCGTGCTCGAAGAAGTACACGTTTTCGTCAAGTCGGTCCGCACGAAACTGGATGACGGCACCGAGATCGCGTTCGAGGATCGGAACCTCGACGTCGACCTCCTGGCGCTGCGCGGCAACATGCTCGAGGTCGTCAACGCCGACGTACCCCGCGGGACGTTCACCGACGTCACGGTCGAGATCGACCCGGCGCAGAGCTTCGCCGTCGTCGACGGCGAGCGCGTCACGCTGCACGTGACCCAGGGCACCGTCGTGGTTCAAGGACCGATCGTCATCGAGGAAGCCCCGATCACGACGGTCACCCTGGATTTCGACATGGACCAGTCGCTGAGCGAGACCGGCGACGGCTCGTGGACGCTCTCCCCGGTGGTGGTCCTCACCATCACCACCGGCTAGCATCTTTCTGCGCGCCGGCGCAGATCCGGGACATCGGAAAGGACGTGCGCAGCCGCGCACGTCCTTTCGCTTTTCAGCGGCCGCCGGCCGCGAGAGGAAACCACCCATGGCACGCGACAATAGCTTCGACGTCGTCTCCGAGGTCGACCTGGCCGAGGTGAAGAACGCCGTCAACCAGGCGATGAAGGAGGTCGTGCAACGCTACGACTTCAAAGGAACCAACTCGCTCATCGAGCTCAACGAGAAGGAAACCAAGCTGGTGCTGTCGACCGCCAGCGAGTTCACGCTCCAGTCCCTGACCACGGTGCTGGAACAGCGCCTGGTGAAGCGCAAGGTACCGCTGAAGGCACTCTCCTACGGCAACGTCGAGCCGGCGGCGAAAGACACCGTCCGCCAGACGGTCGACATCCAGATGGGAATCCCGACGGACAAGGCGCGGGAGGTGGTGAAGTTCATCAAGGATCTGAAGCTGAAGAAGGTCCAGGCCTCGATTCAAGGCGAGCAGGTACGGGTCTCCGGGCGCAACCGTGACGCCCTCCAGGAGGTCATCGGCGCGCTGCGTGAGCACGATTTCGGCATCGACATGCAGTTCACCAACTATCGCTCGTAGGCGCAGGAAGACACCATGAGCCTCGGCCGACAGGCCGCGCCGCTCGTCCTCGCATCTGACGAATCTGCTGTACACTTCCGCCCCGAGACCTTGTTTCTGGCCCGTTCCGAAAAGTGAGCCTCGCCGTGTCCCGAATCGATCGCTTCTACCGCATTCTCTTGTCCGGGGACGTACATTGGGCCCGCGCCGCCGAGCCCGAAACCGACGAACCCTACCCCGCCGATGAGCGTTTGCAGCTGCTCGACGGCGATCCGCTGTCGGGCGGGCAACCGATGGACCGGGTCGTCGACAGGGCCGACGTGGACGTGCTGGTTCCCTGCACGCCGACGAAGATCATCGGCGTAGCGCGCAACTTCGCCGCCCACGCGGCCGAGCGCGAGCGCGCCGTACCGCAGGAGCCGCTGATCTTTCTCAAGCCGTTGACGACATTGGTGCCGTGGAACGGCTCGATCGTGCATCCGCCGGCGTGCCAGAAGCTCAACTACGAAGGCGAGCTGGCGGTGGTCGTCGGCAAGGAAGCCCGCAACGTGCCGGTAGAATCGGCAATGGATCACGTCTGGGGCTACACCGTCGTCGATGACGTGACCGCCCGCGACATCCAGAATCGCGAGGAAGCGTTCGTCCGCGCGAAGGGCTACGACACGTTCGCTCCGGTCGGCCCCTGCGTCGCCACCGGCTTGTCCGCCGAGGACCTTGTCGTCGAGACCCACGTCAACGGCGAGTTGCAGCAGCACGGACCGATCACCCAGCTGGTCCACCCGATCCCCGAGCTGATCGAGTTCCTTTCGTCGATCATGACGTTGTATCCGCACGACATCATCTGCACCGGGACTCCCAAGGGGATGATCCCGATCAACCCCGGGGACGTCGTCGACGTCTCCGTGGCCGGTATCGGCCGCATCAGCAACCCCGTCGTGGCGCCCTGACGACGCGAGGACTTCCCGGCGCCGCGCCGTGAACCCGTAGCGGCCCGAACGAGAATCGAGAAGGTGATAGCGCCCTTCCCGGGGCGCTACCGAGAAGGGAGCAAGATCATGCCGCTGATCCTGAGAGAGTCCGAGGTCCGACAGCTCCTGTCGATGGAAGACGGAGTGAACCTCGTCGAAGAGGCCCATCGTCTCGATGCCGAGGGCGAGGTCGTGCTGGCACCGCGGTTGGCCCTGCCGTTGGGCGGCGAGGTCGGCACCTACCGGATCATGGCGGCAGCGATCCCCGGCATCAGCTCCTTCGGTCTCAAGACGTTGACCGGAGTGCCCGGCCGACGGGCTCCCGAGCTGACCTACTTCACCATTCTGGTATTCGACGGTGAGACGGGTGGATTCCTCGGTATGCTCCCCGCCGGGCACATCACCCGCACGCGTACCGGAGCAGCCGGCGGAGTCGCCGTGAAGCACCTCGCACGCTCCGATGCCAGGGTCCTCGGGGTCTTCGGCTCCGGCGTACAAGCCCGCGCCCAGGTCGCCGCCATCCGGGTGGTGCGCGACATCGAGAAGATCAAGATCTTCGACGTCGTCGCGGAGGCGGCCGAGAGCTTCGCCCAGGATCTCCGAGCGGACGGCGTCGATGTAGAGGTGGTCGCCGACGGCCGTGCGGCGGTGGCCGGGAGCGACGTTGTCACCGCCGCCACCACGTCGAAGGAGCCGGTCATCGAAGCCGATTGGCTCGAGCCCGGCATGCACGTCAACGGCGTCGGCGCCAATTCACCGGCGAAGAAGGAGCTGGCGCCCGGAGTCTACGCGCGGGGACACGTGGTCGTCGACTACAAGGAGCAGGTCCTGATGGAGGCCGGCGACCTGATGGCCGCGCTCGAGGCCGAAGACGGTATCCGCGAAGACGATATCGCCGCCGAGCTCGGCGAGGTCATCGCCGGCACCAAGCCCGGCCGCACATCGGACGATCAGATCACCGTCTTCAAGTCGGTCGGGGTCGCCTACCAGGACATCGCCACCGCCGCGTACGTGTACAAGGAAGCGGTCGCGCGCGGCATGGGGATGGAGGTCGACCTCAAGGGCTAGCGGGCCCGGCCGCGACTCTTCGATAGTCGGTCCACTCCGTCGTGATCACCCGCCGGATGCTCTTGAAGAGCACCCGCAGGTCGAGCTGCAGCTCGAACGACGACGGCAGCCAGACGCCGGGCTCGACCCGGTCGATCTCGATGAGGCCGTCGGTCTTCCGAACGGTGGCGAGGAAGCCGCCGAGATACTTGATCGGGTCGCGCAAGATGAACTCTACCCGTGCCACGCCGAAATCGTCCTGGGCGATCCAGAGACGCCCGGTGGCACGGTTCAGCGCTTGATCCATACGGTCGCGCTCCGGCAGCTTGCCCGGCCGCGGCTGCATGGAGATCACCCAACACAGGTGCCCGCGGACCATTTCCTCGCCGAGGATCGCGGTTTCGTAGCGTTGCATCAGGTAGCTGTCGAAGCGTACGGCGCGTTCGTCCTCGGGCTGAGGAGGCAAGCCTGCGGCCCGGCGCTCGCGGACTTCGCGCTCGAATTCCTCGCGTCGCTCGAGCTCCTCGCGGCGTTCTTTCGCCGTCAGCGGCCGGCCTTCCTTTTCGACCAGCTCGTCGAACATGGCGCCCAGAATCCCGTATCGACGGTAGACCGACGTCTCGGTATCGGTGACCTCACCATCGCCGTTGACCGTATCGACGGCCGACAACATCCGCGCCTCGAAGTCAGCTTCGACCTCCGACTCGATCTGTTGCTCGGACCGTTCGATCGCGCGCGCGACGATGTCAGCCGCACTCAGCTCGGCCCCGGAGGCCGGCTCGGTCCGCGACTGCGACAACGCCCACCCGCTCGATCCGATGCCCAGCATCCCCACGACACCGGCAAGGACAACCGTCCATGTGCTGATCGCTCTCATGCAGGAGATGAAATCACGCCGGTGCACGACTCTCGACCGACCGCGGCGCGTTCAGGTCTGTGCCGTCGGCGCGGCGACGTGCGGCTCGATCAGCTCGAACTCGCGGCGCGCATACTCCCGTCGCAGGCCGGCGACGTCCGTCCTCGCCCCCGGTTGACCGACGATGGCACCGCCGGAGCCGCACAGCTTGGCGCTAGCGGCGAACCGTCGCGCCACCGCCACCATCTCCCGATCCCTCTCCGAAACCGGGAAGAACCGGCAGCGCAGGTCGAAGTTCCGGTCCATCAGCTCGGCGAAACGCTCGTGGTCCCCGCTCCCGAGAGCGTCGACGGCGGCATCCACGAAGCCGCGAAACGTCTCCATGATCGAGAGAATTTCCACGTCGCCGCGCTCCCAGCGGGCGCGCACCGAGGCGTGCGCCCTTCCGGACGGTTGCCCGCCGCGACGATCGAACGCAACGAAGAGTGGCGGCAACGACGCGGGGTCGAGGCGGGCATAGGAATCGGACGAGCGCGGCTCCCGCAGATCCATGGCGACGAGCCCACCGTACGCCTGGATCACCCGGTCCATCGGGCCGCAGGCAATACCGAGGTCGTCGAGCTCGGCGGCGAGCGCCATCTCGGCGATCGTCGCCGGTTCGATCGACTCGTCGAACCACCGCGCCAAGGCCCGGATCGCCGCGATGATGATGGCGCTGGAGCCGGAAAGGCCCACTTGTCGTGGGATGTCGGTATCGAAGCGCAGCAAGAAGCGGTCCCGGGAAGTTGCGGGCGCACGCAGCAGGAATCGACGCAACGCCGCCCGCAGCAACCGCAGGCCGCCATCTCCGTCCGCATGTTCGAACGGCTCGGCGGCCTCGTCCAAACTGTCGAGCGTCAGCGTGTTACCACCCGTGCCGACGAGGACGAGCCGATCGTGCGACTCGACGGTGGCGCGGGCACGGAAGTTCTCGATCGCCACGGCGATGGCCTTGCCGCCGTAGCCGTCGGACGGGTTACCCATGAGACCGACGCGGGCATGAGCCCTCGCGGACGAAGGGGTCACAGGGACGCCAGCCAGAACACGCCGCCGATAAGCGCCGCGACCCACACCCAGGCGACGGCGAAGCCGGCGCCGCCGACGCGACTGGGGTAGCGGATCTCGAAGTCGGGATGGTCGATAATCTTCGGCGTGGGTCGGGGAACCGACCCCTCGGGAACCTCGAACGGCGCATCCGGGACCGGCTCCGGACCTTCCACCGGCGTGTGCAGGGCCCGATACATACGATCGAGGCGCGCCGCTTCGACCGGCTTCGTCCACAGGCTCACGAGCACCATCGCCAGCAATCCGCACGACAAGTACGCCAGCATTTGCACGGGCAGACGGATCTCGCCGTCGAGCATCATCCCGGTCGGCAGATAGGTCGCTCCGAAGGCGTTGGCGTCCAGTATCGGCGCGAAGCCGTTGCCGACCAGCACGGCGACGAAGAACGCTACCAGCGTCGACGCCCAGGCCCCGGCGACCGTCGCCCGGCGCCAGAAAATGCCCACCCAGAAGGGGATTCCCATCATCGCCTGCACCTTCCAGAACGTCTCGAGACCGGTGATGACGCTGTCCAGAAGAACCGCGTAGGCGATGCAAGCTGCGACCAGCACGAGCGAGAACACCCGGCCGACCCAGAGATAGTGCTTTCCCGACCGCGCCGGCGCGACGAACGGCCGGTAGATGTTCTCGGTGAACAGCGCCGAGCCCGAGACCATCCAGGCGTCACACGACGACATCACCGCCGCCAGCATCGAGGCCAGAAACAGCCCGAGCAGCCCCGGGCCGACGAGCGGCAGCAGGTCGCGCGCCATCAGCCCGTAGGCCTGGTCGATCTCGGCCTGGTTGGTCATCGCCGGATACAGGGCGACGGCGGCGAGCCCGGTGAACGTCCAGGCCACCGTGCAGAAGCGCTTGAGCATGTTGCCGTAGGTGAACCCCACCCGGCCGTCCATTTCCGTTTCGCCGGCGGCGGAAACCGCCATCGAATGCGGCTGCGTGGAGTTACCGACCAGGCCGTTGAAGGCCACCACGGCGATGTAGAACAGGGTCACGTCCCCACCGGCGACGAGCGCGAACATCGACGGATCTCCGATGGTCTGTCGCAGTCCGGTCATGCCGCCCACCGCTTCGAGCGCGAACGGCAGGATCAGAAACGAGAGGACGACGGTCAGGATGCCCTGGATAAAATCGGTGATGATCGCCGCAGAGAGCCCGCCGGCGACGCCGTACAGCGAGAACAGGACGACGATGGTGGCAATGGCGGGGATCTCGCTGATGGCCCCGCCGCTCACTGCGGTGATCATCGCGCCGGCGCCCTTGAGCATCGTGGCCAGATTGACCACCAGCTGCAGCACCGCGACGCCGGCGAACAGCCCGGCGACCGACCGGGCGTAGCGGAGCTCGAAGTAGTCGCCGGTGGTCAGCGCCCGCATGCGCCGGAACACCGGCGCGATCAACCAGTAGAACGGCGTGGCGAACAACCAGATCCACTGCAGCCAGATCCCCGAAAGCCCGCTCGTATAGGTCTTCGAGGCGACCGAGACCGCCTGGTCCGTATGGGTGCCGGCGCCGAAGGCGAAAAACAACATGAACGCCTTCTTGAAGCGCCGCCCCCCCATGAAGAAGTCGTCGGGACTCTTGACCCGCCGGGCAGACCACAGGCCGACGCCCGTGACCCCGCCGAGGTAGACGACGATGACGACCCAGTCGAGCGGCTGCACCCTCAGCCCCTCGGATCGCCCGCGTCAGCCCTCATGCATGCCGTCGAGAACACCGCGCATGTAGGCGAACGATTGCTTCATGCCGGGGAGCGGGTCGTCGGCATCGATCTCGTACTCGAGGTTGACGTACCCGTCATAGCCCATCTTCTCGAGCTGGCGGAAGATCGCCGGCACCGGGATGCGTCCTTCGCCGACGATGCACTGGCTGGCCGCCGAGGTCAGATCGCGAAGGTCCTTCATGTGCATGTCCAACGCCCGCGGGCCGCACATGTCGAGCACCTCCACCAGGTCGATCCCGGTGCGGGCGGTGTGCCCCACGTCGACGCACACACCCACCCGCGGATCCATGTCGGCGATCACCGGCAGAACATCCTGAGGACCGGGGAAATGCGGGTCGGTCGGGCCGTGCACGTGCACCGCGACCTTGATGTCGTATTCCTTCACGAATCGCTCGATCCGCGGCAACGTCTGCGCCGTGGGCGCGATCACCAGCAGCGGCATGCCGCCGAGGCGGGCGTATTCGAAGTAGCGGCGGATATCGTCGTCGTCGTCCTGCTGCAAAGTAACGGTTCCACCCCCGACGATTTGCAGCCCGGCCGACTCGAAGGCCTCTCGCCCGGCCCGCAGCTCGTCCGGCGTGGCCTCGTAGGGCAGGTGAAACGACTTGATGTTGACGTAGGGCGTATCGAGGGCCTTCACTGCCTCGATGGCGTACTCGCGCGGGAACTGCCGTAGCGAGTAGCTCGCCACCCCGAGGCGAATCGTGCTCTGACCCGCTTTGCCGGGCGCGCCGGCCGCGGGCCCTGCCTCCTTGCCAACGCCAACGCCGGCGCCGGCGTCGGCGCCGGGGGAGGAGATGGCGGCTCCCTCCGAGCCGACAGCGCCACCCGTGGCGGCTGCCCCGGCAACAAGCGGAAACGCCAGTCCTGCGGTGCCGGCGGCCGCCGAGTGCTCGAGGAATCGTCTACGGCTCAGCGTGCGGGACTTCATACGCGGGGCTCCCATCCGGGTTCGTATTCCCTTCCCCAGTGCGACATGGCATCGGTGTCGTCGAGGATTCGTCCACTGGTCGGGTCGCAGCGCAATGCCCGCCCGGTGCGCTGGGCGATGTTCCCCAGGTGACACAACAGAATGCTCTTGTGGCCGTCGGCGATCGGGGCGTTGAGCGCCGCCCGGCCGCGTACGCCTTCGAGGAAGTTGTCGATGTGCAGCGCCGTCAGGTCGCCGCCGCCGCGGGTATCCAGCGCCGCGTCGGTCTCGCCGCGGATCGACACCCGCACCGCGTTGTTGGAGTTGTCGAAGGCCGCGTAGCCGGCGCGGTCGAGCACGACGGTTCCCTCTTCGCCGTGGATCGAGGCACCACGACCCCGCCCTTCGATCGGTCGACCGTTGCAGCTGCGCCCTTCCCAGGCGATTGACCGGCCGCCCTCGAACTCGTACGACGCCACCTGGGTGTCGTACATCTCCCAGTCGTCATCGAAGTGGTAGCGGCCGCCGGTCGACGTCACCCGCGTCGGAAAGTCGACCTGCAGTGCCCAGCGGCAAATGTCGATCTCGTGCGCCCCGTTGTTGTTGATCTCGCCGGTACCCCAGCGCCAGAACCAGTGCCAGTTGTAGTGGATGACGTTGTCGCGATACGGGGTACGTGGGGCCGGCCCCTGCCACAGCTCGTAGTCGAGCCAATCGGGAACCTGCGCCACCTTCCCGTTCCCGATCGACCCGCGCGTGTTCGCGTACCAGGCGCGGGCGTAGTACGGCCGACCGATGAGTCCGCGGTGGATCTCGTCGACGACCTCGATCGAGCGGGGTGCGGAACGCTGCTGGTTGCCCATCTGCACGACAAGGCCGTGCTTCGCCTGTGCTTCCACCAGAAGCTCCCCTTCGCGGGCGTTATGTCCGCATGGCTTCTCGACGTAGACGTGCTTGCCGGCGTCCAGGGCCATCAGCGTCGCCGGGGCGTGCCAGTGGTCCGGGGCCGCGATCACCAGAGCGTCGACGTCGGCGTCGTCCAGGGCGCGACGGACGTCGGCAACGCGGCGGGGAGCCCCACCAGGCTGATCGGCCAGGGCTGCCGCCGTCTTCTCCGCCGCGCGGCTGTCCACGTCGCACACGTAGGCGACCTCGCAATTGGTTGCTCGCGCGAAGGTCTTCGCCAACACGTCGCCGCGGCTGTTGGTTCCCATCACGGCAACCCGCACCGCGTCATTGGAAGAACCTTGCGCGCCGATCGGGTAGATATGTCCCAGCGCCCCCGCGCCGACCCCGGCCCAAGCCGCCCCCTGGATGAATCGGCGGCGCGTCGAACGCCCCGCCGTCGATGCTGGTTTCGCTGAGCTGTCGCCCACGGGTTTCTTCATGCTTCCTCGCTCATTGATTGCCGGTTGGACGCAACACGCGGATCTTGATGTTGCGAAACCAGACGTCGTCGCCGTGATCCTGCAAGACGATGTGGCCCGGCCTGCGGGCGGCGAACTCGTCGATCGGCGCATATTTGCTCGCCGCCAGGCGCGCCGCGAACTCGTCGGAGTCGAGATCGAACTCCAGAACCTTGGTGCCGTTGAGCCAGTGCTCTCCGTGCCCGCCACGCATCACGATCCGCGCCTCGTTGAACTCGCCGACGGGACGGAGTTGCTTGCCGTCGCCGGGCTCGAGCAGGTCGTACAGGGCCCCTGCCGTGCGATTCGGGCCGTTGGCGGCGTCGGGGTGGAGATCGTCGTCGAGGATCTGATACTCGAAACCGAGCGCGGCGTGGACCGGTTCGGCAGCCGTCGACATTGCCTCGGAAACGTTGTACTTGATGCCGCTGTTCGCCCCCGGCGCCACCCTCCACTCGAGAGATAGCTCGAAATCCTCGAACGCCTCGAGGGTCATGATGTCGCCGCCTTCGAGCGGCTGTCCGTCCGCCGCCGTGGGGATCGTGCCGCTCGAGACCTTGCGGATCGTTCCGTCCTCGATCCGCCAGTGCTCTGCCGGGATCGTCTCCCGGCCGAGCCCTCGCCAGCCGTCGAAGCTGACGCCGTCGAACAGGAGCCGCCAGCCGTCCTCGCCCTCGCCGGGGAGCAGCACGTTGGCCTCGCCGCCCTCCTCCGCTCCTGCGGCAGGCCCTTCGTCGGCGGGCGACGCTCCGGTTGAAGGCGTCTCGCCGGGCGTGCCCGGCGCCGCGTTCGAGGACTCGCCGGACGTACCGCAGGCGGCGATCATCGCCAGTAGAAAAGACGCCGCCGCTACATGAAGGATGGGCCGTCCCGCCCCGTGGAACTCAGTCCTCATCGCTCTCGCCCCCCGGCCGGCTCGGTCGAAACGTGGTCGGCGAAATCCACCCGCTGGGCGCCATATGCCGCCTCGTTGCCGAGGGCAATCGACACAGCCGTCTGCCAGCCGACGCGCTCGTCGGCAAACGGGCGGCGATCCTGGCGCAGGCTTTCGACGAACGACGCCGCGGCGAGCTGGTTGGGATCGCCCGCCTCGTCCTCGGGGACCTCGATCGGCTTGCCCGGCCCGGTGTACGGCATGTCGCCCGACGTGCTCAGAGATGCGGTCGTGTTGACGCCCGCTTCGATCAATTCCTCGGGCACGGCGGAGTTCCCGCGTGCCGGCTCGTAGTACACGTGCCCATTCTCGAGGGTCAGGACCATCGTCCCACCGGTACCGTAGGCAACGATCTGGAAACCGGTTTTGTGATTGCCGATGATCGAGCTGAAGACGAACTTGGCGCCGCTCGGATACGTGTAGATCGCCTGGACGTTGTCGAAAGTCTCGCGGCCGTCGCGATAGAAGTCGATACCGCCGTCGGCGACGACGCGGGAGGGCATCTCCCCGAAAATCCAGTTGGCGACGTCGAGATGGTGGGAGCCCAGCTCCGCCAGCAGTCCACCGGAGAACTCCCGGTACAGGCGCCAGTTGATCAGCCGCTCGAGCGAGGGATCGGGAAGCGGCCGGCGCCAGTTGTAGTTCCGGTGCCAGTACGCGTACACGTGCGTCACCCTGCCGATCTCGCCCTCGTGGATACGGCGCACGGCGTGCCGATACCACGGGGCGTAGCGATATTGCTGGCCGACCTGGAAGTGGAGGCCGGTGCGCTCGACCGCGTCGGTGATGGCGTCACAATGAGGGACGGTGAACCCCATGGCCTTTTCGCCGTAGACGTGCAAGCCGGCGTCCAGCGCGCCGGTGACGTGGTCGGCGTGCAAGCTCAGCGGTGTCGCCACGACGACGGCGTCGAGATCGCGCGCCTCGTCGAGCATGCGGCGGTAGTCGGTGAATGCGGGCGTCGTTTCGCCGGTGATCCTTCGCGACTCGTCGTGGCGGGGCTCGTAGACGTCGCAGACGGCGCCGACGCGAACGCCCGGCACGCGCAAGAAGCGCTGCATCATGTACTTCCCGCGGCTCCCCGGACCGATGACCCCGATCACTACCTGATCGGAGGGCGACACGGACTGTTGCCGCAACGCCGCGGCGGCCGCATCCAGGCCGATAACCCCGGCGCCGACCGCTCCCGCCGGCACCGCACTCAAGAATTCGCGTCTGTTCATGGCTTGCGCTCCTCCTCGACAACCGGCGATCCCGTCCTCGGTCGCACCGTCCAGGGCTCGTCTTTCCCCGGCTCGTCCGTTCCCAACTCGTCCGTTCCCGGCCAGTCGATGCGCAATACCCGTGGCGCCGCGGCGCTACCCGTAACCAGCAACGCCCCGGCTGCATCCAGCCCGGCCAGGTACTCGGCGGCGCGCGCCGGCCCGCCGACGAATGCCGCCGTCGCCGCAACGTCACTTCGTTCGCCCGTGGCCGCCACGACGGTGGCCTGAAGCATATCCTCCGCGGGCCGTCCCGTGCGCGGGTCGATGATGTGGGCGTACGTCTTGCCGTCGAGCTCGAAGAACTTCTCGTAGCTACCCGACGTCGATAAAGACGCGTCACGCAGGGCGACGCGAGAGATCACCTTGGCCCGATCGAGAGGATCGGGGACGTCGATCGGCCATCCCTGTTCGCCGACGGGAGCGCCGATGGCGACGTACGTGCTCTGGGCGGCGCCGAGAAGCGCCCGACGAACGCCCAAACGCCGCAACTTCTCCGCGACGCGGTCGAGCGCGTACCCCTTTCCCACCGCGCCGAGATCGAGCGCCAGCTCCGGATGGCGGAAGGAGACGGTCCGCGCCGTCGCATCCAGCTCGACGCCCGACCACCCCGTCCGGCGCCGTGCATCCGCCAGCTCCCTGTCCGATGGGTACTTCCCGTTGCCGCGGAAGAACCCCCAGGCGCTCATCAGGCGGCCCACGCTGACATCGAAAGCGCCATCGGTTCGACGGCTGTAGTCGATCGACCGGCGCAGGAGGTCGAAGGTCTCCGGGTCGGTAGTGACGGGCCGGGTCCCGGCGCTCCGGTTGATACGGGTCAGCTCGCTGGTGGCACGGTAGGTGCTCAGGTTGCTTTCAACCCGCTCAATCTCGGCGAAGGCGGCGTCGAACAAGGCGGTGGCCCGGGTTCGATCGGGCGAGTAGACGAACACCTCGAAGCTCGACCCCATCGCCGGACGCTCGTCATGGAACAGCGACAACGCCGGCTCTTGCTGGAGCTCGGGCGCGGCGCCCGGTGATACACCGACGAGGACGGCTGCGGCGATCCCGGGCAGCGCTTGCCTCGGGGAGCGCGGGATCATGCCGGCTATGCTACCCGACGATCACCGGCTCGGCCCGTTCGACTCGCTCCAGCGCGTCCAGAAGCGCCTGCGACTGACGTCCGACCCAGTCGCCCACGAACGCCAGCCCCTGCAATCGCCGGCGCGCCGCGGTGATGTCGCCTCGCGCCAGCAGGGCGTTGGCCAGATACCAGTCGGAGATACGACCGGCGCGTGTCGACACGGTGCCGGCCTCGAGAAGGTCGACGGTACCGCGGGAAACGTCGCCGGTCAGGTAGCGGGCGATTCCCAGGTACGCCGAAGCTTCCGGCTCACGCCCGGGCAGCTCCGTCAACGGTTCCAGGGTCTGGATTGCCTGGGCAAGCTCGCCGCGAACGAGCAACTCGAGCCCGGCGGCGAGAGCCGCATCGCGCTCGCTGATCTCCGCCCGGGAACCATAGAGGAAATCGTGGAACCACTGCGGCACCGTGTCCGTCGTGGCGTGCTCGGCCCACGGGTTGGGGGCCAGGGCGCGGGCCACGACGAGGCCGCCGACAAGGCCGGCGGCGAGCGCGACCACGAGGGCGGCGACCCGCAGGCCGCGGGGAACCCGCGGAGCAATCGCCGCCTTCGCCGCACCCGAGCGCAGCAGCATCATCGTGCCGAGCCGGTCGCCACACTCGCTGCAGGTGGTCCCGTGGGCTACAACGGCGCGCGCCTCATCCCCCGAAAGGGCACCGTCGACGTAGGCGGTCATCGCCTTGAGATCCGGGTGCCCGCCTTCGTAGGAGTGCTCGGAAACGGCGTGCAGCGACGCCGCGACCATGTCGAGCCCGTCTTCGATCTCCTCGCTGACGCTGTCCAGCTCCACCCGACGCCTGCGGGCGAGGTCCTGGAGCGACACCGCCGGGCGCCGCAACAACAGCATCTCGATCGCCTTTCGCTGCGATCGAGGCAGCTCACGCAGCATCTGTTGGGCTACCTCGCCGGCGTGACGCGGATCCGTGGGCGAGTTCTCGTCGGTCAACAGCCGCAGGACGCTGGGATGGGCATCGGGGCCACGACGCTTGATCAGCTCCAGGGCCTCGGTGCGGACGGCGGCGAGCACGCGCTCGTGCGCCACGCGCTCGGAAGGCAGGTCGTCGGACAGCCGCATCGTTCGATTGACGGCGCTCCGAACGATGTCGTCCGCGTCGGCCCGATTTCCGGCGAAAGCACGCGCGTAGAGCGTCCAGGCGGAGTAGCGCCGTCGGCAGGCCCTTCGAAGAGGCGTATCGGCGTCGTGCAACATGATCAGGCTCGCCCTCACGAGGTTGCCTGGGGGGCAGCCACCCGAGCCACTATATCAGGCCCGTTATCGCCGTCATCGGGGCCCCGGCACAATAACGGGCCCTGTTCCCCACCCGCAGGCGCGTTTTCGTGAGCCGTTTTCGTGAGCCGTTTTCGGCGCCGTTTTCGCATTACGGAGCGACCGACCCCGTCAACGAAAGGAACCGACAATGTCTGCGCGAAACGAACGTGGGAAGCATGAACGCCAGCACGGAAGCCTGCTCGCCGGTCCGGAAAAGCGACTGCTCGTCGCACTCGCCGGAAGGCTGCCCCGGCAGGTGAATTCGGACCATCTCTCTCTCCTCGGATTGACGGCCATGCTCGCGGCCGGGTTGCTGTTCTGGGCCTCGAGCTGGAACCCCTGGCTACTGCTCGGGGTTGTCGTCGCGCTCGCGGCCAACTGGTTCGGTGACAGCCTCGACGGAACCGTGGCCCGGGTGCGGAATCAGCAACGCCCTCGCTACGGCTTCTATGTGGACCATGTTCTCGACGTCGCCGGCGCCGCCTTCCTGTTCGGCGGTATGGCCTTTTCGTCGTACATGAGCACGGTCGTCGGCCTCGGCCTGCTGGTGGCGTATCTGATGGTTTCGGCCGAGTCGTATCTGGCCACACACGCGCGAAGCGTCTTCAAGCTCTCGTTCATGCGGGTCGGTCCGACCGAGCTGCGCCTGCTGCTGTCGGTCGGCGCCTTGCGCGTTCTCGTCGATCCGACCGTGTCGCTGTTCGGCAGCGAGTACCTGTTGCTCGACGTCGGCGGCGTCGTGGCCGCCGCCGGCCTGGTGCTGGCGTTCGTGGTTTCGGCGAGCCGCAATACCGTCGCCCTGTATCGCGAAGAGCCCCTCGACCCGGCCCACCGGACGAGTCCCGCGCCGCGTCCAGACCGATCCGTCGACCGGCGTGTCGAACGACCCGTCGGCCGGCATGTCGACCGGCGACGTCAGGCCGCGGCTTCCGTAGAGGTGCTGCCGTGACGCATTCGGGACGCGTCCTGCGTCGCTGGCTGGCGTTCAGCTCGGTGGGAACGATGGGCTTCGGGGTCCAGTTCGTCACCCTGCTGGTTCTGGCCGGCTGGCTCGAGCTCAACTATCTGCTCGCAACGGCGCTTGCCGTCGAGTTGGCGATCCTGCACAACTTCTTCTGGCACCAGCGATGGACCTGGGCGGACCGTGGCGCCGCGAGCACCCGACAGGCGGCCGCGCGTCTGGCACGTTTCAACGCCGGCACCGGCATGACATCGATCGGCGGCAACCTGGCCCTGATGTGGGTGTTCGTGTCGCTGCTCGGAGTCCACTACGCCGCCGCCAACGTCCTCGCCGTGCTGGCGCTTTCGGTCTTCAATTTCCTGCTATGTGACCGGCTCGTCTTCCGGCTCGTCGGCGTTCCGGCGCCGGACGCGATGGCTGCCGGCGAGGGCTGACAACCAGAGACTCGTCGCCGTCTCGTGAGCCGTCGCCTCGTCGTGGGCCGTCGCCTATTCGTGGGCCGCCGAACCCTACCGGGGCATGGCGTCTCCGCCGGGGAGCGGAACGTCCGGCGGAAAGGCGGCACGCGTCGTGGCGGGCTCGATCTTCAGGCCGAACACGACGACGCCGCTGGCGGCGGCGATCATGAGCGCGGCCAGGACGGTGTTGTCTCTGCCGACGAGCAACGCGCCGCCCACCAGAGCAACGGCGTAGACGAGATCCGCCGGGCGAATCCAGCGGCGCGAACGGTGCAACTGGCGCGGCAGCTCCCGCGGATAGTACCGGGCCGCGAAGGCGAGGTGAATGCGTAGGCTACCGGCCACGATGATCAGCGCGATGCCGAGATAGAAGAGGCCGGCCGCGGCCGTCTCTGTGGTCGTACCGACGCGCCCCTCCTTGATCCACCAAAGGCCCAGGACGGCGACGGCGTAGACCACGGCGATGGCGAACTGGTGGAAGCGCCACCACCAGAACGCCTCATTTCGCAACGCCCGCGTTTCGGAGTCCGGGCCGGGACGCGGCGCCGGTGCCGCCACCGGCGCGAGATCTGCGACCCGCTCGAGGTCGGCGACCAGATCCGACGTTGCCGAATACCTGTCGTCGGGATCCTTGCTCAGGAGTCGCTCGACGATCCCGGCGATCCCGGCCCTCCCGTGCTCCGCCGCCTCGAACGACCGCGGCTCGAGCTCCAGAATCCGGGCGATGGTCGAGGCCGGGTCATCGCCCTCGAAGGGATGGATCCCTGTCGCCATCTCCTGCAGCATCACCCCGAACGAAAAGAGGTCCGCACGAAAGTCGGTAGCCCGCCCCTTGAGCTGCTCCGGCGCCATGTACGAGGGCGTGCCGAGAACCATCCCGGGCAACGTCAACTTCGCAGCCTCGTCCCCTCTCTTCGACGGCCCGAGCGGCGTGTCGGCGAAGCTGGCGAGGCCGAAGTCGAGGATCTTGACGCCGTCGTCGGCCGTGCGGATGACGTTCTCGGGCTTGAGATCGCGATGCACGATGCCGCGCTGATGGGCAGCTTCCATGGCCTGGGCCATGGCGAGGGCGGTCCCGACGAGACGGGACTCGTCGAGCGGCCCACCTTCGAGCTCTTCGCGGAGGGTCGGGCCGTCGACATACTCGTACACGACGTAGAGCCGACCATCGAACTCCTCGAGCGCGAAAACGGTCGCGATCCCATGATGCGAAAGGGCCGCCGCCGCCTTGGCTTCACGACGTAGCCGCTCGCGGCTGCGCTCGTCGCGACCGAGGTGATCGGCAAGCGCCTTGATCGCCACCGGGCGGTCGAGACGCGTGTCCTCGGCCAGGTACACCACACCCATACCGCCGTAGCCCAAGCTCGACTTCACGTCATAGGGTCCGAGGCGAGTGCCGGTGAGCGAATCGCGGGCGCTACCGGGGCCGCCCGGCCGCCCATGAAGCAGCTCGGCTCCCGCTTCGAACGCTGTCGACTCCAACAAGTCGTTGCCCTCAGCGTGCGCTTCCAGCAACGACTCGACCTCGCGTCGCAGCTCGACGTCGTCGCCGCAGGAAGACTCCAACAGGGCATCGAGGTCGTCACCGACGTGATCGAGCGCCGCGGCGAAGATCTCGTTGACCCGCCGCCAGCGTTCAGGGTCCACGCACGGCCCCCTCGGTATCGTCTCGGCTCGCGCCGGTCTCCACCTGCCGAAGCTCACGCGCCAGCCAGGCCTTCGCGACCGTCCAGTGACGCTTCACCGTCGCTACCGAGATCTCCAGAGCAGATGCGGTTTCTTCGACCGTCAAGCCGCCGAAGAAGCGGAGCTCGACGATGCGAGCCTGCTGGGGATCCATCGCCGCCAGTCGATCGAGCGCCTCGTCGAGAGCGAGCAAATCGAGGGCGACGTCTCCGCCGTCCGCGGCCGTGCCGTCCCGGTGCGTCGTCTCGTCGAGTGTGATCCTGTCGCGCCCACCGCCGCGCTTCGCCGCCCGCCGCGACCGGGCTCTCTCGACCAGGATCTGGCGCATCGATGTTGCCGCGATGGCGAGAAAGTGGGTCCTCCCCTGCCAGCCCTGCTTCTTGTCCTTGAGGAGTCGGAGGTAGGCCTCGTGAACCAGCGCGGTCGGCTGGATCGTCTGTCCGGGGCGCTCCCGCTGCATGTACGAGCCGGCGATCCGTCGGAGCTCATCGTAGACAACGGGCATGAGCTGCTCGGCGGCGCGCGAATCTCCGGCGCGGGAGCGCACGACGAGCTCTTCCACGGACTCGGCTGGGTCGTCGTCCACTGGCAACTCGCTTGTCGGTCAGGCGCCGCGGAATGCAACGCAAGCACCCGGAGGAACCACCCTGAGAGGGTACAACGGGTCAAGGTGGGTCACTCGGTTCGCTGTCGATCACTCGGGTCGCGCCAACCTCGCCAGCACGTCTACCGCCCGATCCAGTGCCCGGCGATCTGCTGCGGGCAACCGATCGATCTGGTCGGCCAGGTGCCGAACGCGTCGCCCTCGCCCTTCCTGTAGCAGACGCCGCCCCTTCGGCGTCGCGGAGATCCGTTGCACACGGGCATCGTCCGGGTCGGGAGCCCGCTTCGCCAGACCCTCGCCTTCCAGGATCCTGACCAGTCGCGAGATCGTCGGCGGGCGCACTTGCTCTGCAGCCGCCAGGTCGCCGATAGTAATCGGCCCCCCGAACACGATGACCGACAATGCCGAGAGCTGCGGGCTGCTGAGCCCCGATCTCGAATCCTCTACCCGCAGGCGGCGCAGGATGTGGATCGCCGCCGAGTGCAACCGGTCGGCGATGTCCGCCGCCGCGCTCGAGCCTTGACCTTCCATGAGGAACCCCGTATAAATAGTTAGCTTTGCTAACTAACGATCTTCTCTCATAATACAGGAGTGCGTACCATGAGCAACTCTCCCGGGATTCGGGCGATCGGCCAGGTTCACATCAACGTTCAGGACGTCGAGCGAGCGGCAGCCTTCTACCGAGACGTGCTGGGGCTGCAGTACCTGTTCAGTGCCGGCGCCATGGCGTTCCTGATGTGCGGCGACGTCCGCCTGATGCTCGGCGTCGCGGACAAGCCGGAGCTCGACCACCCCTCGTCGATCGTCTACTACCGGGTGGACGACATCGCCACCGCCCACGCCGAACTGGCATCGCGCGGCGTGGGTTTCGAGCAAGAGCCCCTGCTGGTGCACCAGGCCGAAGATCACGACCTGTGGATGGCGTTCTTCCGCGATTCGGAAGACAACCTCATGGCGTTGATGAGCGAGGTAGCCCGATCATAGACGGCGTTGCCCTGCGACGAGCAATTCGCGCCAAAACGTTGGATAATACTCCCGGTTGTTTCGTGTAGGCGGGGAGCCCCGGCCGATGGTCGGCTGCGCATACCCTCGCCTTGCTGCAAATCCTCCCTCAGCGAGAAAGGCTCGCACATGAAATACGCAAGGCATGCGTTGATTTTCGCCATCCTGCTGATGATTCCGTCGGCGGCGTTGGCACAGAATCGTTTCGAGATCTCGCCGTACTTCGGCTGGCGTCACGGTAACGACATCAGCGACGTCTCCGGCGTCAGCGTCGACCTGGATAGCGGTGTCGCATACGGCTTTATGGTCGACGTCGGTGTCACCGACAACCTCTACGCGGAGTTCATCTACAGCTACCGCGAGACCATGGGTCAGGTGTTCGTGCCCCCCAACCTACCGGAGCCCGGCCCATCCGGGACCTTCGATATCGAGGGGAACGTCGACTACTACCAGGGGGGCCTGCTCTACCAGTGGGACCTGGCCAACCCGATGATCAAGCCCTTCGTCGTCGGCACCATCGGTGCGGCGAGCATGCGCAGCGGCGGCGAGAGCAACACCCGCTTCTCTATGAGCGGCGGCGCCGGCGTGAAGGTGATGTTCTCCCGCAACATCGGCTTCCGCGGCGAGTACCGCCTGTTCTCCACCAGCACGAATTTCGTCGGCCGCGGCGGATGGTGCGATTGGTGGGGCTTCTGCTACACGTTTCTGACCAACAAGTACCTGTACCAGTCGCAGTTCAGCGCCGGGTTGACGATCGGCTTCTGATCGCCACTCCATAGCAAGCGAAAGCACGGCGGCCGCGGCGGTTTTCTCGCCGCGGCCGCTTTTCGTTACCTCCGGACCACGGCGCGCACGGAACGCCGCGGCCACCCGCGCGTTCGCACGCTGCGACGGAGGTCGCTGCCTGCCGGTCGGCTGCGCCGGCACGCCGCGGGTCCGCCCGCTGCTCGCCGGCCTGCCGCTCGCCGCCGTGCCGTTAGTCGGCCTTGAGCACCACCATCGGATCGACCCGCGTCGCTCGATGCGCCGGAACGTAGCAGGCGGCGATCGCCACGATCGCCAGAACGATCGGCACCGCCGCGAACGTCACCGGATCGAGCGTGCTGACGCCGAACAGGAACGATTCCATGAAACGCCGTAGCCCGAGGGCGGCCGCGGTACCCAGCACCAGCCCGACGAACGCGACCGCCAACCCCTGCCGCAGCACCAGGGTCATGACGCTGCCGGACTCGGCTCCGAGGGCCATGCGGATACCCATCTCGCGGCGACGCTCGGCGACGAAGTACGACATCACGCCGTAGGTGCCGACCGCGGCGAGTGCCAGGGCGATGCCGCCGAAAGTGCCCAGAAGCAAGGTCATGAACCGCGGCGTTGCCATCGAGCCGAAGACCGCCGCGTCCATCGTCTGGACGCTGGCGAGCGGCAGCGACGAATCGAGCGACCAGACGGCCTGTCGGGCCTGCGCGGTCAGCGAAGCGGGGACAACGCTTGTCCGCACCGCCACGTTCATCGAGCGTGACCCGAAGCCGTACAAGGAAGCCGCCTGCGGCGCATAGAAGTACAGCTCGGTGCCGGTGTCTTCGTCCATCCCGCCGTTCTTCACGTCGCCGACGATGCCGACGATCGAGATCCAGGGGGAGTCGGGCCCGCCGAAGCGCACCCGACGGCCGATCGCTCCGTCGGGCCAAAAGGTGTCCGCCATCGACCGGTTCACCAGGCCAACGGGCATCGTCGCCTCGCCGTCCTCGGCGCTGAACACCCGCCCCTCCAGCAACGGGATCTGCATGGTGGAGAAATAGTCGTCCATGACGAACTGCCAGTAGTCGACGTTGTGGGGCGGGCCGTCGTCGGTCTGCTCGAGGCCCTCGAACTCCATCGTGTTGGCGTTGATCCGCCGAATCGGCGGCAACCCGCTCATCAGTGTCGCCGCTTCGACGCCCGGAATGCTCTCGACCTCCGCCTGCAGCTCGCGGAAGAAGTTCATCTGTGAGGTCGGATCCGGATAGGTCGCGGGTGGCAGGTAGAGGCGAAACGACAGCAGGCCATCCGCCTCGAACCCGGGATCGACGTTCTGCAGGCTGGCGAAGCTCCGCAGCATCAGGCCGGCGCCGACCACCAGGATCACGGCGATGGCGATCTCGGAGACGACCAGCAGCTGACGTAGCCGGTGCCGCGCCGAACCGGCCGTCGCCCGCTCACCCCCTTCACGCAGCGCCTTGGTGAGGTTGTCCACGGTCAGGTGCAGCAGCGGGGCCAGGCCGAAGAGCAGCCCGGTCAACAGGGATACGCAGACGGTGAACCCGAGGACGTTGAGATCCAGGCCGATCTCGTTGAGGCGCGGCAACGAGTCCTCGTTGGTCGCCAGCAGAATCTGCAGGCCCCAGCGTCCGACCACCAGCCCGACGACGCCGCCGATCAGCGACAGCACGACACTTTCCGTGAGGAACTGACGCAGCAGGCGCCCCCTCCCCGCCCCCAACGCGGTGCGAACGGCGATCTCCTTTTGCCGCGACTCCGCCCGCGCCAGCAACAGGTTGCCGACGTTGGCGCAAGCGATCAGCAGGACGAAGCCGACCGCGCCGAGCAACGTCAGCAGGTGCGGGCGCACGTCGCCGATCACGCGGTTGACGAGGGGCTCGAACTGCAACTCGTGGACCTCGGGACGGATGTGGTGCCCCGGGTTCATCTCGATCCACTGGTCCACCATCAGGCCCATCTCCGCACCGGCCTGCTCGGGGCTGACACCGTCGGCGAGGCGTCCGACCGCGAGAAGAAAGTGCGACCCGACCGATCCTGGATTCGCCGGATCCAGTCCCAACGGCGTCCACACCTCGATGCCATTGTCGTCGATGTCGAAGCGCGGCGGCATGATGCCGACCACCGTACGCTCGACCCCGTCCAGCTCGATGGTGTCGCCGACGAGGCCATCGCGGCCACCGAATGCCCGTTGCCAGAGCTCGTAGGTGAGAATGGCGACCGGCTCACCGCCGGGCAGATCCTCGTCAACCGTGAACGTCCTGCCGGCGTGCGGGTCGACGCCGAGCGTGTTGAAGAAGCTCGCCGACGCCGTTCCCGAGGGGACCCGGATCGGCGTCTCTCCACCGGTGATGCTCACCTCGCCGACGTTGTACGCGCCGATCTCTGCGAACGAAGAGTTGGTCGCCTGAAACTGCAGATACTCGGGAGGCGAGAGCCAGAACTCGTCGAACCCGAGTGTCGGGAACGTGCTGGTGATGAACGCCAGGCGGCCGGGCTCACGGTATTCCAGCGGCTTGAAGACCACGCCGTTGACGACGCTGAATATCGCGCTGTTGGCGCCGATCCCCAACGCCAGCGTGAGGATGGCGACGGCGGTGAACGCCGGCGCCTGCCGGAGGTTGCGAAGGGCGTAGCGCAGATCCTGCAGGAGGGTTTGCATGCTCGGCTTCCGTACGTTGCAACCGGGGAGTCGCGGTACGGGCAGCAGCCTAGCACGAATGCTAACTAGTTAGCACCGGGGGCTCGACGAAGGTCGCGAGCGGACCGATTCGATCAGAAGCCGGCGTTGCGCAACCTGACGGCGGAGTTGATCTCGAAGTCGACGTTGGCGTCGCCGATCACCTGTATGTCCGGATCGGTGCCGTCGATCTGGATTTCGACCACGCGCACGAGGTCCCGGTCGGCCGCCGTTAGCGTACCGGCGCCCGGAAAGAGCTCGTTCCCGTTCTCGTCGAAATACCTGAAAATCGGCCGGGTGTTCTGGATAAACTGGGCGACGAGCTGGTTGGTGTACTCGTTGGCCCAGCCGCCGGCGCCGCGGCAGTCGAGCGTCTTGAAGATGTCATCGCCACCGAGGAAGTAGGTGATGCGTTCGGCGCCACCGCCGGCGGCCGTTTCGTCGGCGTTTCCGCACGGAGGCGACGGGTCGCCGTCGTCGATATCCGCAACGAACGTGATGCGCCGCGCACCGGCGAACTCCAGCATCTCGGGCGCCGACCCGAGGTCGTAGCCGGCCATCCGGAGCTCGGCCGACATCGTGTTGAGCACGACGCGCGCCTGCTGCCGCATGGCCGTTATGTCCATCGTCGCTTCCTGGGTGGCCTGGCTGAAGAACAGGGCCTGGTAGAGCCCGCCCAGCATGAGCACGGCAACAGCTGTCGACACGAGCAGCTCGACCAGCGAGTAGCCGGCTTCGCTACCGGCGCGAACGGGGCGTTCCTGGGAATTCTTCATGACGGTCACCGATCTGCCTTGAGGGCAACGAAAGTGGTTTCTTTGGCCGGGCCGACGACGTCGAGTAACGCGAACACTCGCACGCGGAGCCTCATCTCGGTGCCGAGGTCCGTGATCTCCCACCGGCGGGTGTAGTCGTTGATGCCGTCGTTGTCGAGATCGAGCGTTTCGGAGTACCCGGCCACGTCGGCGGTGAGGCTGCCGCCGGGGACCAGGTCGACGTACGCGGATTGGGTCAGCTCCTCGAGAACCTCGCCGGCGAGCGATGCCGCGCGGGTCATGTCGCTGGCTGCGCGGCCGGCCTCGACGCCGACGCCAACCATCTGGGCGATCACGAGGAAGGTCAGGGTAGCGATGAACAGGGCGACGAGAACCTCGACCAGGGAGAACCCGCCATCCCGCTGATCGGCGTGGTCGCGCCGCGACGATGCCCGATTCGAACGTGTTGCCATTCTTCGGTTCCTCATCCTGTCGGCGCTCGAGCGTCCTGACCTGTTCGATGCCCGAACGTGTTTACGTAATTTTCAAAATGATATGAGAATTATCGTTGTCCTTCAAGCTATGTTTGATATGATTTCCATTGTTAAACGCCTTTATTATAGCTTTAGCTATGCATTGCTGTGCTTTCCTGATCACAGGAGACAGACGATGAAGAGCAAGCAGCCGTCCTTCGAGCAGAACCTCCCTTCGATTCGCCGGGATCAGACCGGTGGAGCCCTGATCATCACGCTCCTCGTGACGATGATCGTGTTCGCGCTGGGCAGCGCGCTGAGCACCAGCATGCTGTCCGAGATCACCACCTCGGCGAACTATCGCAACAGCAACGCCGCCCTATGGCAGGCCGATTCCGGGCTCGAGCGTGTGGCTGCCGACTTGCTGGCCGACCCGACCTGGGCCCGCGGCATGGTCGACTACGCGACCCTGCCGATGTCCATCGTCACCTCGTTTCCGACCAGCACGACGATCAACGGCATGTCGGTGACCTTTCAGGTCAGCGGCGGCCAGGTCGTGCCGCAGTTCTACGACCTGGGCAACCGGGTGACCCTCGACGACGGCAGCTTCATGCGCCGGATCTTCATGCCGCCGACCTCGATCACACCGGCGAACGGCCCGGGCACCAAGGCCTGGCTGGTCGTGCCCGTCGGCGGACGCGGTACAAGCGGTGCGATCGAGCCCTCCAACACCGAGACCCGCACCGACATGCGCGTCGTCGTGCGCCGGCTGACGGTATGGGACAACGCTCTTTTCGGCGGCTCCAACCAGGTCGGTAACCAGATCAACGGCAACGTCCAGGTGCGCGGTTCCGTGCACATCAAGGGCGCGCCGGGCAAGACCGTCGACATGGGCGGTACGGCCTTCATTCTGAACCACTACCGCGACGCCGATCAGAACGACAACTTCGACCTCGACTGGATCAAGCTACCCAACGTGCCGATGGTGAACCTGGACGGCGAGGTGGTGCAGAGCCTCGGCGCCGAGCTGCGCGTCGAGCAGGGCGACGTCGCCCTGAGCGGTAGTGCGATGTGGGGCGAGCCAAACGTCACCGGCAACATCTACAAAGAAGAAGTGGACGGTGTGTACTCGGACGCCCCCGTCGCGCTGTCGGGGTCGGCCACGATCGACGCCAGCGACGAGGGCGACTACGACGCCACCGGCATGCCTTTCCCGACCCTCAGCGACCCCTACTACCACGCCCCGACGGCGACCAACTACGCCACCCACCGTCAGTTCCTCGACACCAACTCGCTGACGATTGTCGAGAGCGACTTCTCGGTGAACACGCCTTCGTTCAACCACTCGAACGCTTTCGGAAGCATCGACTGGAATCAGGCCACCGGAGTTCTCACCGTAGACGGCATCGTCCGGGTGAACGGTGACATCGACCTGGCCGTGAAGAACGGTCCGATCCTGTACGAGGGCACCGGAACGCTGTACGCGGTAGGCGACGTGCGGGTCCACGATGACGTATTGCCGGTCGACAACTACCTGCAGACGAACACGCTCACCTACGACAATCTCGGAATCATCGCCGACAACGATCTGCACATCGCCACCGGCGGCGGCGAGACGTGGTTGAAGATCATGGCGGCCATGTACGCGGAGAACGAAACCGTCGTGCGGAAGCAGAGCCGCATCGCCGGCGCCATCGTGACCCAGTACTTCGACATGGGCAACAACGTGCCGCGCATCTTCCAGGCGGCGAACCTCAGCACCAACCTGCCGCCGGGCATGCCGGGCGGCGACCCCTTCCTGTTCGTCACCGGCGCGGACCTGACCAACTGGCGACAGGTGCGCCGCTAGCGAGGACACCCACGGGGCCGCGGCCCCGCCAGAACGCCACGGTAAGGGAACCCGGCCCGCCGCCCTCCCGAAGGGCGGCGGGCCTTCGTTTCGCGCCCCACAGCGCTTCTCGCATCGCCCTGCGTCGAAGCCCGAGGTTGGGGGCACCGCATTGCTCCCCGCGGCGTCCGGGGATAGAGTCCGGCCCAACGAACCGACTCCGATGCCATCTTCCGGCACCGGTTGCTGGCCGCGCGTGGCGACTGTGCCGGGCCTCCAGGTTGCCCATGATCAAACTTTGCTGGATGTTGCCGCTGTCGACAGGCACCGTCACCCGGTCGGCCGTCCGCCTGTCAACGGCGGCCGCCGTGATGCTCGCCGGTTGCGCCTCGGAGCCACCGCCCGCAGCGCCGCCGGAAGAGCCCCTGCGCCCGAACATCATCTACATCTACGCCGACGATCTCGGCTACAACGAAGTGGGCGCCTACGGTCAGGACAAGATCCGCACGCCGAACCTCGACCGCATTGCCGCCGAGGGGATGCGCTTCACCCGGCACTATTCGGGCAGCGCCGTATGCGCCCCCTCGCGCGCCGTACTGCTCACCGGGAAGCACACCGGCCACGCGTTCATCCGCAACAACAAGGAGCTCGGCGGATGGGGCCCGGACGAGCCGGAGGGACAGTGGCCGCTGGCCGCGGAAGAGGTGACGCTGGCCGAGATCCTGCAGGAGCACGGCTACGCCACCGGCGCCATGGGCAAATGGGGCCTCGGCGGGCCGGACGACCACGGCCACCCGAACGCGCAGGGCTTCGACCACTACTACGGCTATCTGTGCCAGCGCGTGGCGCACAACTACTACCCGACCCACCTGTGGCGCAATGGGGACAAGGACATGCTGCCGGGCAACGAGTACTTCGACGCGCATCAGCGGATCGAGGCTCCGTTCGAGGATCCGGCGGACTACGGCCAGTTCGAGGGCACGACCTACGCGCCCGACATGATCGCCGAGGAAGCGCTGCAGTTCATCCGCGACAACGCCGAGCAGCCGTTCTTCCTCTACTACCCGACGATCGTGCCGCACGTCGCCGTGCAGGTGCCGGCCGATTCGCTCGCCGAGTACGAGGGAGAGTTCGAAGAGACGCCCTACCTGGGGCAACAGAGCTACCTCCCCCACCCGAAGCCGCGCGCCGCCTACGCCGCGATGATCACCCGGATGGACCGGAACGTCGGCCGCATTCTCGACCTTGTCGCCGAGCTCGGGCTCGACGACAACACGCTGGTCATGTTCAGCAGCGACAACGGCCCGACCTGGGTCGGCGGCAGCGATCTGGAGTTCTTCAACGGCAACGGCGACTTTCGCGGGCGCAAGCAGCAGCTCTACGAGGGCGGCATCCGGGTGCCGATGATGGCGCGCTGGCCCGGAAAGATCGACGTCGGGACGGTCACCGACCACCTCTCCGCGCAATGGGACGTGCTGGCGACCGTGCTCGACATCATCGGCGCCGATGCTCCGGAAGGCACCGACGGGATCAGCTTCACACCGACCCTGCTCGCCCGCGGCGAGCAGGAGCAGCACCGGGTCATGTACTGGGAGCTGGGCCGCCAGCAGGCGATCCGCTCCGGCATCTGGAAGCTCTACCGTCGCGCTGACGCCGACGGCAACATGGAAGTCGTCGAGCTGTTCAACATCGACGAAGACGCCGGGGAGCAGAACAACCTGGCGACGCAGCGACCGGAGGTCGTGGATGACCTCGTCGAGTTGGCGGAGCGGACCCGGTTTCGCTCGCAGGACTTCCCCTCCCCCTTCGACGACGCGGGCGGCTCCTAGCGGATCATGGCGGAGGAGCCGCCGATTCCGGACCCGTCCATAGCCCGTCGACCGGCCCCGCCGCTCGGCCGACGCCTGGCCCTGCACGCCGGCGTTCTGGCGAGCTATCTGCTGATCGCGCTCATCCACGTTCGCCCGCTCGCCTTTCGCTTCACCGAGACGCTGCCGCGCGGCGAGCGGGTCGACGTCCTGCTGCACGGCTGGATCATCAACTGGACCGCGCGGCAGCTGCTGCGGGCTCCGTGGGACCTGTTCCAGGCCAATATCTTCTTTCCGCACGCGGACACGCTGGCCTTTACCGAGCACATGGTTCCCGAGGCCCTCCCGGTCGCCCCGCTCTGGGCCCTGACCCGGGATCCGGTGATCACCTACAACACCGCGTTCCTGCTCACCTTCGTCCTCGGCGGCTGGGGGACGTTTCTGCTGGTGCGGCACCTCACCGGCAACCCCTGGGCCGCCTGGGTGGCCGGAGCGTTCGGTTGCTATTTCCCGGCGAAGCGCTGGAGCCTGGCACACATCAACACGATCTCGGTGCACTGGGTACCGTTCGCGATGCTCGCGTTGCACCGCCTCCTCGAGCGGCCCGGCCTCGGACGCGCCGCGACAGCCGGGGTTCTGGTGACGCTCGCCAGCCTGTCGAGCGCCTACTACACGGTCTACCTGCCCCTGCTGCTGGCGCTCGGCGTGCCGCTGATCTGGTGGGCCGGAGGCTGGACGGTGGATCGCCGGCGGGTCGGGACGATGGCGGTGGCCGCCGTCACCTCGATGCTCCTGGCGCTGCCGCTGTTGATGCCCTACCTCGGCGCCTGGACCGGCGGCGACGAGCCGGCGCGGTCGTTCGACCTGCAGGTCGCCGGCGCCGCGGACGTCGCCGAGTTCTTCATCCTCGACAGCGTCTTCTGGGCCCGGTTCCTCGTTCCGGAGGCGCTCGATCCGCTGACGACACCGCTCTTTCCGGGCGCGGTCGCCAGCCTGCTGGTGATCGCAGCCCTCTTCCTGCATCGCGCCGGGACCGGGGTCCCGGCCGCCGGGGGGGACTCGTCGAGGCCCTGGCCGCGCGTGCTCGCCGCGGCTGGGTATCTCGTGGGCATCGGCTTCCTCTTCGTTCTCGGGAACCATCTCGTGGCCCATCATCGAGAGCTGGCGGCGTTTCGCCCCGGTCCACCGGCGCCGCTCGGCACCCTGCTGGTCACCGGCGCCCTGGCGACGGCGCTGATTGCCGCGGCCGAAGGAGCCGCGTTCCCGGCCTTGCTGCGTGGAGCCGTGCGGCGATTCCAGGCCACCCCTCGAATGACGCGGGCGTACGTCGCCATCTCGGCGTGGGCGTTCCTGATCGCGCTGGGGCCGCGGCTGAAGTTCTTCGGCTACGAGGGCCCACCGCTTCCCTACCACTGGATCTACCTGTGGATGCCGGGCGCATCGGCACTACGCGCTCCGTACCGCGCCGCCATGCTCGGGCAGATCTTTCTCGCCGTCGTCATCGGATTCGGCGCCGTGTGGCTTCTCTCGCGCCCGCGGGTCCAGGGGAAGGGCCGTATGGTTGCCGGGCTCGCCCTGGTGGTCGTGATGGTCGGGGAAACCACCGGTAACCCCTTGCCGCTACACGACATCCCGCGCCCGGACGCACTGCACGAGTGGATCGCCGAGCAGCCCGGTCAGTTCGGCATTCTCGAGTGGCCGATCGCCCGCATGATGGACGACACCGCCGTCGGCCAGTGGCTTTCAACCTACCACTGGAAGCACCGCGTCACCGGGCACAACGGGCGTCATCCGGAGGACATCCAGGAGCTGCACGGCCTCGCCCGGCAGTGGCCCCCGGGGCCTCCGTTTCTCGACCTGCTGCGCGAGCGCTTTCCGGTGCGCTACGTGGTCGTCGACCTGGGGCGCTTCGAACGGGAGGCTCAGCGGGAGCTGACGGAGGAGATCCTGCCCGGGCTGGACGCCTGGTTGCAGCTCGATCGAACCTTCGGGAGTCGGCGCGTCTACCGGGTCCGCAACGGCGGCGACGGACGTGATCTGCGACGCCGATTCGCCGGCTGGATGGTGCGCGGGGACGTGGTCGTGCGGCTGAACGAGGCGGTGCCCGAAGCCGACGGTCGCGGCTGGCGCGTCGGCGTCGAGGTCGACGGCGTACGCCTTCCGGCCGCCGCTCTCGCCCCGGGCGCCGGAGAGGTGCGGATTCCGCTGCCTCCCGGGCCCGTGAACCCGGCGCCCGTGTGGGTGCGTATCACGGTCGAGGGCCCCGCCGGCCGCAGCCTCCCGGTGGAAAGCGTCCGCTTCGAGACCCCCGAAGGTGTGGTCTATCCGTAGCGGTTGCTGCCGATTACTCCGCTTTCAGCGTCACCACCGGATCGACCCGCGCGGCCCTCCGTGCAGGCAGCAGCGTTGCGCACAGCGCCGCTGAGCCCAGAAGCACGGAGACCGTGCCGAAGGTAAGCGGATCCAGCGGGCTGACGCCGAACAGGAACGTGCCCATCAGCCGGGTTATCGCCCCGGCGAGGGCCAGCCCGACGACCATACCGACGAGCGGGGCGATCATGCCCTGTCGCACCATCATGCGTCGTAGCTCCCGGCCGCCGGCCCCGAGCGCGATGCGGACACCGATCTCGTGGGTCCGACGACTGGCGGCGTGCGCCGTCACGCCGTAGATACCGACGACGCCGAGCACGAGCCCGACCAGCCCCACGACCCCGGTGATCCACGCGGCCACGAGCTGCGGGAAAACAAAGATGCGCAGCGCGTCGGGCAACGCGCCCGCGGAGAGCAGCGGCACGGCGGGATCGAGGTCGCCAGCTATCCTGCGGACCCCGTCCCACAAACGAGTCCGATCGATTCCCGGTGATGCTTTCAGGTGCAGGTACATGTCGCCGCGCGGCCGTTGCCGGTGCGAGAAGTAGGCGAATATCGGCGTCTGCTCGTCCAGCGCGTGGTACTTGGCATCGGCGACGACGCCGACGATCTGCACCGGAACCTCACCGAACAGGATGATCGTCTGGCCCAAGGCCTCGTCGATCGACCAGAACCGCTCCGCCATGGTGGCGTTGATGACCGCAACCATGGGGGCGTCGGCGCTATCGGCGGGCTCGAACGTCCGGCCACGTAGCAGGGACAGCCCGAGGACCTGGAAGTAGTCCGCCGAAGCGCTCTGGTTGTGCAAGTTGAATCCGCGGCCGGATTGATCGTTGACGCCGGGGATCTGGACCGTCGTCGTCGAGGCCCCCGCAAGCGGCAGCTTCCCGGCAAGAGCGGCGGACTCGACCCCCGGCAGCCCCTTCGCCGCGGCCGTGAGCTCGTCGTAGAAGAGCTCTGCCCGGGCTCGGTCGTACCCGTTGAGTCCGAGGTCGAAGCCGCCGACATACGCGTCGCGGGCGTCGAATCCGGTGTCGACCGTCTGGGCCGATCGAAATGCCCTCAGGAAAAGGCCGGAGCCGAGCAGCAGGACGATGGTCAGCGCCATTTGCCCGGCCACCAGCAGACCACGCAGGCGCGAGCGGCCCGGCCGGCCGGCCGCTCCGGCGTCCTTGAGTGCGGTGACGGGATCGGGCCGCGACGCGCGCAGAGCCGGGACGAGACCGAACAGCAATGTGGTCAGGCAGGTCACCGCGACACTGAACGCCAGCACCCGGGCATCGAAACCGAAGTCCAACTCGAGCCGCATCCCCGGGAACGGCAGCACCGGCGGCTCGAGCGCGCCCAGTAGCGACGTCAGCCACAGCGACAGCAACGCGCCCCCGACCGCCGCCAGCGCCGCGATCATCAGCGACTCGGTCAGCAGCTGACGGATCAGCCGGCCCCGGCTCGCGCCCATCGAGAGCCGAACGGCGATCTCCCGCTGCCGCGACCCGGCACGAGCGAGCATCATGTGGGCGACGTTCACGCAGGTAATGACCAGCAACATGCCGACGACCACCATCAGGATCGAGAGAAACGCCGCAGCGCCCGTGCGGACCGACCCGGGGACGGCAGCGTATGCGCCCGTCTGCACCGGGTAGCCCGTGTCCCGCGCCAGGACGACCTCGGCGAAGCGGTCGGCGAGGGCCTGCAGCTCGGCCGCGGCCGCCGGCCGGCTGCTCTCCGGGGCCAGACGGCCTACGGCTTCAAGCATGTTGTTGTCGGCCCGCGAAAGCGACTCGGCGCGGTGCATCTCCGGTGCGGGCATGCCCAGCGGCACGAATACGTCCGCCTTGGCCGCCACCACGTGCCCCCCGAACCCTGGCGAGGCGACGCCGATGATCCGCGCCGGATATCCGTTCAGCAGGACCGATCGGCCGAGAACGTCGGGGTCATGCGAGAATCGCCGCTGCCAGAGCCCGTGGCTCAGAACGACCGCGTCCTCCGCCTCGCGAAACGACCTGGCCACGTCGAAGAACCGTCCCAGGGCGGGCTCGACGCCGAGCACCGAGAAGTAGTTGCTGCTCACCTGCAGCCCGAAGTAGACCTCCGGTGTGCCGTCGTCTCCGCCCATAGCCAACGAGACCACGTCGAAGGCGGCGAGGTCGTCGAGCGTGCTCGATCCGTCGCGGAGGTGCTCGAAAACGGGGTACGAGATCGATGCGAAGTCGTCGCCGTCCCCCTGGGTGACCTCGACCAGCCGTTCGGGCGCGGCGATTCCGGGCAACGACCGCAGCAGCAGGCCGTTGACGACGGAGAACACCGCAGTGCTCGCGCCGATGCCGAGCGCCAGGGTCGCGATGGCGACGACCCCGAATCCCGGGTTACGGGCCAGCGTTCGGGCAGCGAATCCGAGGTCCTGGAGAAGCCCGTCGAGGACCTCGCCGCGGGCGCGGCGACCGCGGATCTGGGCCTGCAACCGCCGGCACTGGCGGCGGATCGTGCCTACGTCGCCGAAGCTCCGGCGGGCCTGCGCCCGGGCATCGGCACGCGACACGCCCTCGCTCTCGAGGTCCTCGGCCTTCATCTCGATGTGCGAGCGCAGCTCGTCGTCGACCTCGCGCAGGCGATCGGGTCGTAGCGAATCGAGAAGTCTCCGGAATCCTTTTCGTGCCATGGTCAGCTCCTGCGCGCTTCGACGACCTTCGATACGGCTCGCGACGAGCGCCGCCAGTGGTCGATCTCGGCCTCGAGCCGCTCGCGGCCGCGGCTCGTGAGCGAATAGAACTTGGCCCGCCGGCCGGTATCGTTCACGCCCCACTCGGACTCCAGCAAGCCGTCCCGCTCCAGCTTGTGGAGCGCCGGGTAGAGGACCCCTTCCTCGACGCTCAGCTCCGCGTCCGTCTTCTGCTGGATCCACTTGCTGACGGCATAGCCGTGCATCGGCCCCCAGCTCAGCGCCTTGAGGATCAGCACGCTCAACGTGCCGGGAATGAGGTTGCCGCGCTTGCTCATGTCGTTTCCTTATACCTAGGGAATACAGGCATAGATTACATAGGTATCATACCTACGCTCGCGGCGAACGGGAGCTTTCAAAAAAAGAGCGACGCTTGTTTGCACCGCGCCGGTACGCCACGATCGGAGAACACCGAACGTGGTGGGTCGTCGCGAAGACGAGCTCCGGGCAAGAAGACGCGATCCGGGCAAGAAGACGAGCTCCGGGCAAGAAGACGCGATCCGGGCAAGAAGACGAGATCCGAGGAGAACTATCGATGAGGATGCCTGTCTCGGCGGCAGCGGTGCCGCTGATCCTGATGCTGACGACGGCCGCGGGCCCGCACGCCCCCGCAAAATCGAGCGACCAGCCGCTCGCGGTGCGGGCGCCAGCCACACAACAGCACGGCGCCGGCGTCCACTGGCCCGCGTTTCGAGGTCCCGCCTCGAGCGGCATCAACGAGGGCTTCGCCACGCCCACCGACTGGAACGCCGAGACGGGACAGAACGTCCGCTGGAAGACGCCGATCCCGGGCCTGGCGCATTCAAGCCCCGTGGTCTGGGGCGACCGGGTATTCGTGACGACTGCCATCAGCGCCCGCGACAACTCCGTCCGGGTCGGGCTGTACGGCAACATCGCACCGGTCGAGGACGACAGCGTTCACCGCTGGGTCGTGTACGCGCTCGACAAGAACAGCGGCGAGATCATCTGGGAGCAGACGGCCCACAGCGGCGTGCCGAAGGTGAAGCGGCATACCAAGGCGACGCACGCGTCGGCGACGATGGCCACCGACGGGACGCACGTCATCGCCTACTTCGGCTCCGAAGGGCTGTACGCGTACGATATGAACGGCACGTTGGTCTGGGAGAAGGATCTCGGGTTGCTCGACGCCGGCTTTTTCATGGTTCCCGAGGCCCAGTGGGGTGTCGCGTCTTCCCCGATCATTCACGACGGCAAGGTGATCCTGCTGGCCGACGTGCAGGAGAACTCGTTCCTCGCCGCCTTCGATCTCGAAACCGGCAACGAGCTATGGCGAACGCCACGGCAGGACGTGCCCACCTGGGGCACACCGAACGTGTACGAGAGCAACGGCGACAAACAGGTCGTGGTGAACGGATATCGCCACATCGGGGCCTACGACTTCGACAGCGGCGACGAGGTCTGGATGATGCGCGGCGGCGGGGACATCCCGGTGCCGACGCCGGTCTTCGGTCACGGGCTCATCTATATCACCAACGCCCACGGCCCGATGGCGCCGATCTACGCCGTCGACCCGAATGCCCGCGGGAACATCTCGCTCGCCGACGGCGAGACCTCCAACGACGCCATCGTCTGGAGCTACGGGTCCGGTGGCGGGTACATGCAAACCCCGCTGGTGTACGGAGACTACCTGTACAACTGCCGCGATAACGGCGCCCTGAGCGTCTACGACGCCCGCACCGGCGAGCGCATGTATCAGGAGCGGTTGGGCCAGGGGGGCGGCTTTTCCGCCTCTCCCGTGGCTGCCGACGGCAAGGTCTACTTCACCAGCGAGGACGGCGACATCTTCGTCATCGCGGCTGGCCCGAGCTTCGAGCTGCTAGCGCGCAACCCGATGGGCGAGGTCGCCATGGCAACCCCGGCGATCTCCGAAGGAATGCTGATCTTCCGCACCCAGGGCCACGTCGTGGCCATTGCGCCGCCGGGCTCGTGATCCGCGAGCGGCCGGTCACGGCGGTCATCTGGGACTACGACGGCACGCTGGTGGACACGCGGGCGAAGAACCTCGGCATCACCCGCAACATCGTGCAGCGGTTCACCGGGGTGGAACCGGACGAGATCGAAGGACTGCGCTCGTTGGACGCCTACACCCGCGCGCTGCACCGTACGAGCGACTGGAAGCAGCTCTACGTCGAGGAATTCGGCATGAGCGAGGAGAACACCCGGGACGCCGGGCGACTATGGGCCGAGTATCAGCTCTCGGACGAGACGCAGGCGCCAATCTACGAGGGCATCGAGCACACCCTCGCCGAGCTCTCCTCTCTACCCCACGGCATCGTTTCGATGAACTCCCGCGCGAACATCGAGCAGGCTCTCGAGAGCAAGGGCCTGCTCGACCGCTTCGATCTCGTCGTCGGCTACGAGGAAGTGGCCGCCGCGCGGCAGAAGCCTGCGCCCGACGGCTTGTTGATGTGCCTGCGTCACCTCACCGAAATGCGACCCGGGCACGTCGTCTACGTCGGGGATCACCAGATCGACATCCAGTGCGCCCGCAACGCCGACGAGGCGCTCGCCGCGGACGGCATCGACGTCCGCGTATTCGCGATCGGGGCCGCGTACGGCGTCGGCACGGACGTCGGCAGCTGGTCGGCACAGCCCGACTACACGGTTGCGAGCCCGCAGGACCTGGTCGAGCTGATACGCCCCTGACACCCCACGAGGTGGCCCAAGAAAGGGTTGGGGGACCTCGTAACGAGGCCCCCCTGAGCGGCCTGGGCCGAAGTGACGCTGTTCGGCGGGCGGAACGCCGCCGACGTCGCCGGCTCCCGCCCCCTCAGAAAATCACGCGGAAGCCGATCTGCGCTTCGCGCGGCTGGCCCGCGCCGGCCTGCACGGTGCCGTCGAAGTTGAACACCAGGTTGGTCGTCTGCGGCTGCAGGACGTTGGCCGAGTTGAACAGGTTGAAAACGTCGAGGATGGCCTCGATCTGCACGTTCGAGCCGCTGAAGTAGTTCGACAAGTCGAAGAACTTCGACAGACGGAAGTCGAAGGCGGAGAACGAGTTGTCCTTACGCCCCAGGTTGCGCACCGTCACCGTGCCGTCGGCGTTGATGCGATCGGTCGGCTGGTTGGCCGGCTCGCCCGTCTCGGTGATCGAGAACGGCTGCGCCGAGCGGTACGAGTAGCGGACGTTGAAGTTCACCTCGTAGGGCAGCGTGGTCAGGAAGTAGGCGTTCAGCCGATGACGCTGATCGCGATCCGAGTAGCCGTACTCCTGCGCCAGGCGGGTGATATCGGCGTAGCGAAACGAGAACGGGTCGCGCTCGTTGTCGTCGTCGGACTTGTCGCGCGCGATGGTGTAGTTGACGTCGAACATGTAGTTGTCCGACATCCGCTTGCGCGCGGTAAACGTCAGGCCGACATAGTCGCTGCGGGCGGTCGATTCGACCACGGTGAGCGTACCGATGCCGTTCGGGTCGCCCGGCCCGGTGAGCCCGGTTGCCCAGACGGCGCCAAGTCGCGGGTCGTTGCGGTTGGTGAACCGGGTGATGTGGGTGGTCTTGTTGTAGGACAGCTTGCCGCCGAGAGAGAGGTCGGGGATGACCTCCTGCTCGTAGCCGACGTGGAACGCGTAGGTGTCGGGGTTCTGGAAGTTCTTGTCGAAAACGAAGACGCCCGGCTGGAACGGATCACCCGCATCCGCCTGCGAGATCAGCTGGTCGTATGCCGGCGGCGGCGGCAGGATGCCGGCCGCGCCGAGGGCACTGTTGCGAAACAACGTCTGCCCGCGGCTACCGTCGGTCGAGCGGCTGGAGGCCAGGTTCAGACCGGGGATGCGAGCGTTGTAGATGCCGAACGACGCCCGCACGACGGACAGCCCGTCCCCACGCGGATCCCACGAGGCGCCCACACGCGGCTGGAACATCTTGTAATCCGACGGGATCGTCCCGTCGCCGGGGAACTCCTGCCCGTTGCGGGTCTGGCCGATGAACGGGAAGTAGAACAGGTCTGGAATCGGTGTGATCAGCGACGGCTGGATCTGTGATTCCCAGCGCATACCGAGGTCGAGCGACAGTCGATCGTTGAACTGCCAGGAGTCCTGCACGAACAGCGCGATCTCGTTCTGGGTGATGTCCTGGGTGCCCGCTTCCTCGGCGCTGATGTCGCCGACACCGAGCTGCTGCAGGTAGGTGTCGACCGGGCCGATGGCATCGACCCCCGGCGCGCACATGCCGGTGTTGTTGCTGGTGCCGTCGGCGCACTCGATGTAGTTCGGATCCGCGACGTAGTTCAGGAAGCCTTCCGTGGAGGTGAAGATGAAGCGGCCGTTGAAGAAGCCGCGGAAGGTCTGAAAGGCGTTGGTTCGATTCCACTCGCCCCCGACCTTGATCAGGTGGTCGCCTTTCAGCAGGGTGACGTTGTCGGAGAGCTGAATGCGGGTGTCGTGGTAGTCGACCGGGATGAAGAACGGCAGGCCGAAGCGATACTGGTTGTCGAAGTCGAAGGCGGTGTCCGGCAGGGGGCGGTTCTGCCCCACCAGGTTCGGGCCGTTGTACGGCCGCGGGCGGTTCTCCTTGGCGAACTGGAAGCGAAACTCGTTGAAGGTGTTCTCCGAGAACGTCGTAATGACCGAGCCGCTCAGCGCGTTGGAGTTGTCCTGCTCGATGGCGTTGGCGCTGGTGCCCCAGGAGTCGACATCGAAGGTCCCATTCTCGTGCTCCGACCAGGTGTAGGCGTAGCGCACGCTGACGCGATTGTCGGCGTCGGCCTGCCAGTCGACTTTCCCCAGGAACACGCGCGCATCTTGGGTACGGTCGATCGAGGCGTTCTCGTTCGGCGAGCCCAACGCCGCGAGCGCGTCGACCACCCGCTGCTCGATACGGTTCGGATCCTGCTGCTTGGTCGAGCGCCGCCGCTGGAAGTCCACCGAGGTGAAAAAGAACAGCTCGTCGGGCTTGATCGGACCGCCAAAGGTGCCGCCGAACTGCTGCTGGCTGAAGTCTTCCGGCGCCTTGGTTCCGTCCTCCCGCTGGGGATCCGCCGACAGGCCGTCGCCCTTCAGGTAGAGGTTGGCCGTCCCGTTGAAGTCGTTCGTCCCCGAGCGCGTGATGACGTTGACGAAGCCTGCCGACGAGCGGCCGAACTCGGCCGGCGCGCCGTCGGTGACGACGACAAACTCCTGTACCGCGTCGAGGTTGAAGGTGAACGCCGGGCGCTGGCCACCGCGCTGCTCACCGAAGAACGGGTTGTTGAAGTCGGCGCCGTCGACCGAAACGTTGTTCTGGATGCCCTTCTGGCCGTTGACCGTGATCTCGTCGCCGTCCGGACCCTGCACGATGCTCACGCCCGGCGTCAGCTGCATGTAGCTGAGGAAGTTGCGGCCGTTGTTCGGCAGGCCCTCGATCGCCTCCTCGTAGAACTTCGTCGAGCCTTCCGGCCGGGTCGTCTCGATCAGCGGCGTCTCCGCCGTAACCGTCACGCTCTCCTGCACCGCGGCCACCCGCATCTCCAGCACCAGATTGGGGCTGGCGCCGACGGTCACGGTTACGCCCTCACGAACGATCGTGCTGAATCCCTGCAGCGACGCGGTGATCTCGTAGGGTCCGAGGGGCAACAAGGGCGCACGAAAGGAGCCGTCGCTCTGGGTGAACACGGTTTGCGTGTAGTTCGTCGCCGTGTTGCGCATCTGCACGCTGGCGCCCGGCAGGCCGACACCATCGGGATCGAGGACGCGCCCCTCGATCATGCCGGTGGTCGACTGCGACTGTGCCGCGGCAACACCGGCGACGGAAATGCTGACGATAATGACGAAAAAGGACAGACCGAGCCTACGAATCAAGAGACCTCCTGGGAGAAACCGACCGCGGAACGGGTGGCACAACACGGGACGCCGTGGAACGGGAATGTCGAACTCTTCCGCGCGGGAGCTGTCGAAACCCGTTTCCGCTTGTGGCGTGCGTAGCAAGATACCGAGTCCACCTTCTGTCGGGGTGGCGACCAAAATCAGTCTCGATGAGGTGGCCTCCCGTGTCAAGAAAACCTGCGCCCGACGCCCCTGCCCTTTGCCAGCATTGCAACGGAGGGTAAAGTCCGGGTGCCCATGATCGCGCCCGGAACGCTCCTCGGAACCAATCGCATCGTACGGCCGCTCGCCTCCGGCGGCATGGGTGACGTGTACGTCGCCGAGGACACGAGGCTCGAACGGCGTATCGCGCTGAAGGTGCTGCCCGCCGACATGGCGACGAATCCCGAGCGCCTGGAGCGATTCGAACGCGAGGCCAAGGTCGTCGCCTCACTCAACCACCCGAATATCGTCACCATTCATTCCGTCGAAGAAGCCACCGGTCCCGACGGCAACGCGGTGCACTTCATCACCATGGAGCTGGTCGACGGCCAGACGCTCGATCGCGAAATCCCCCATGGCGGCCTGACGATCGATCGCTTCTTCGCTATCGCGGTTCCGTTGGCGGATGCCGTCGGGGCGGCGCACAACCAGGGCATCACCCACCGCGACCTCAAGCCCGGCAACGTCATGTTCACGGCTGACGGCCGCCTCAAGGTGCTCGATTTCGGCCTCGCCAAGCTGGCGCGGGACGACGTGCCGCGCGACGTCACCGACCCGACCGCCGCCACCGCCGCCACCCTTGCCGCCGCCCCGATCACGGAAGAGGGCAAGGTGCTCGGCACCGTGGCGTACATGTCTCCCGAGCAAGCGGAAGGAAAGCCCGTCGACAAACGCTCGGACATCTTCTCGCTCGGCATCATGCTCTACGAGCTGGCCACCGGGACCCTGCCGTTTTCCGGCGACACCAAGATGTCGCTGATGTCCTCGATCATCAAGGACACACCGGTTCCCGTCACCGAGATCAAACGGGAGCTGCCGAACCACCTCGGCCGCATCATTCGCCACTGTCTCGAGAAGGACCCCGACCGCCGCTTCCAGTCCTCGCAAGACGTCCGCAACGAGCTCGCCGGGCTGAAGGAAGAGATCGACTCGGGCGAGCTCGTAGTGTCACAAAGCTCGATCGACCCGGCGCAGCCGCCCGCCACCACACAAGGCCCGCAAGCGATGGACTCGCTGCCGTCAGACCCCGAGCAGGCACCTGCGCAGGCGTCCGCGTCGCCGTCGGGCGAGGTCATCGCTCCACCGGGGACGCCGGCACCGGCTGCGCCCGCGGACACGGCGCCAACGGACGTCTCCGCCCCGGCGCAGGCGGTCGAATCCGACCTCCGCGGGCAGCCGACCGCGCCGGCATCCGCCCCCGGGTCGACCGAACCGCGCGGTCTTCTTCACAGCAAGGCCGTGCTGGGCACCATCGGAGCGGTCGCGGTGGTCGCGGCCCTCGGATACTGGATGTGGGGCGGCGGCGAACAGACCGGGGCGATCTCTGTTTCCGGTGATGACGATGCCGGCGGGGTCGCCGCCGAGACGATCGCCGACACCCGCCCGTCGGTCGCCGTGCTCTACTTCGACAACCTCAGCGGTGACGACTCCCTCGACTGGCTACGAAGCGGGCTGACCGAGCTGCTGGTCACCGACCTATCGCAGTCGCCGGAGCTGCGGGTCATCACGTCCGACGCGCTGTACGAGATCCTCGACGAGACCGGTAACCTCGAGGCGCGGGTGACCTCCGCCGCCGTGGTACGCGAGGTGGCCGAACGTGCCGAAGTCGACCACGTGGTCGTCGGCAGCTTCATCCGCGCCGGCGACACGTTCCGCCTCAGCGCCCGGCTGCAAGAAGCGGCGACGGGAGAGGTCCTGGCGGCGGAAACCGTCGAGGGCCCGGGGGAGGACAGCGTCTTCGCCTCCGTCGACACGCTCACCCGCCGTATCAAGGACCGCCTTTCGGTTCCGGTGAGCACCGCCGCCGTCGTCGATCGGGACCTGTCCGACGTCACCACATCGTCGATGGACGCCTACCGTCACTACACCGACGGCGTCAATCTGATCAGTCAGAGCCGCTACGTCGAGGCCGTGCAGGTGTTCGAACGCGCTCTCGAGATCGATCCGGAGTTCGCCATGGCGTTTGCCAAGCTCTCGATCGCGTACCGGAACCTGTTCGACTTCGACACAGCACGGGTCTACGCAGCGCGGGCGATCGAGCACGCAGATCGGTTGACCCAGCGGGAGCGCTTCTACATCGAGGGCAGATACTACGCGCAAGATTCCGAGACCAGCTTGCAGAGCATCGAGGCCTACGAGAACGCCCTGGCCCTGTATCCCGACGACTCGGCGTCCCGCAACAACGTCGCCCTGGAGTACGCCGAACTGGAGCGACACGGCGAGTCGGTCGCCCACTTCGAGGAGCTCCTGCGCCGCGGCTCACCGTTCCTGCCCAGCTACTTCAACGCCGCCATGGCGTACGTGCACAACGGCGAGTGCGAGCGCGGCTATGAGCTCATCCGCGACTTCGTGCGACGGCAACCCGACTACCATTTCGGCTACAGCGATCTGGCTGAGGTGGCCCTCTTCTGCGGTCGCCTCGACGAGGCGGACGCTGCCCTGAGCACCTACGAGGAGAGTATCGAAGCGGGTGCTCCCGGTGACGTCCTCGACGGCATCGTGCGCTTCCGGCTGCACATTCTCACCGGAGAGCTGGACTTGGCGATGGCCGCGAACGAGCAGCTTCGCGAGTCCACCAGCCCGGTCGCCCAGTTCCTCGCCTACCCGGGGAACCGACGGACCGTAGCCGCCTATCGGGGCCTCTATTCCGACGAGCTCCAGGCATCCATCGAACTGCTCGAATCGGTTCCCGATGAGGCGTCGGAGAAAGCCACGCTGATCACCACCCTCGCCTACTGGTTGCTCGACACGGGAGAGGTGGACCGGGCACTGGCGCTTGCCGACTCGGCCGGTGGACTGACCCAGAACCTCGACAACCAGATCGGCGCCGCGGCGCTCACCGCCATCGCCCACGCCCGCGCCGGGCGCGCCGTGGCGGCGCGCACCGCGGCGCAGCAGCACCAACGCCTCAGCGCCCAGGTCCCCCACCCGTGGGCGCGGCGCCTCGAGCACATGGTCGCCGCCGAGATCGCCCTCTCGCAGGACGACATCGACGGGGCGCTCGACCGCTTGCAGCAGGCCCACGAGCTGCTGCCGCCGGGCCCCACTTTTCCTCCCTTCGACGAGTTCGTCCTGTACACGTTCGCCCTCGCCGAGGCGCAGTATGCCGCCGGCAACAAGGTCGAGGCCGTCGAGCTGTTCCGCGCCGTCACCGAGTCAGGGACTCAGCGCATCAATCAGCCTCTCGGATTCGTCCGGTCGTTCTACTGGCTGGGAAAGATCGCGGAAGAGGACGGCGATGGGGCCACGGCGCGGGCCAACTACGAGCGCTTCCTCGAGTACTGGGGCGACGGCGAGCTCGATCGCGACAAGGTCGCAGAGGCCCGCGCTTTCGTTTCGGCCAACTAGACACCGACCCGTGTCTGTGCCACGCCTTCCGTCGTCGGGCTCGTGGCGGCCTCCACAGGGGACACCGGCCGCAGGACTGCGCTGCCCCTTGGATGATCGGCGGGAGCCCGGCTGAACCTCGGCCGCTAGAAGCTGAGAAGCGCCAGCGTGTCGTGGTCCTTCACCAGAACGCCCTGGCGGGTAAACGCCGGATGCGCCCATGTCGGCGAGCTGGCAACTTCGTATTCTCCCAGCGGCTCGTAGGCGTCCGCCGCGACATCGAATATGACGAGGCGGCCCTCATCGGTGAGCACGGCGACGCGGTCTCCGAGAACGACGAACACGGCGTTCTCCCCCTCTCTGCCGCGACTCGCCCATATCGGTTCGCCGGTGGCGGCGTTCAGGCAGACAAACTGCCCTCGGCGCCGGTGGGTCATGGCGAACAGGCGGTCGCCGACGAGCACGGGCGTGCTCATGTACAGCGGCTGCGCGTTGGAGCGCCACGCCTCCTCCGTGCTGATCCCCGACCCGCCGGCGGCGAATCCGACCGAGAAGATGTCCATGTCGAGGCCCGACAGGACGACGTTGTTGCCGACCGCCAGGGGCGTCACGGCGTTCTGCCATGCCGAAGTGGCGTACGGCATGCTCCACAGGGTGGCGCCGTCGGCCGCGTTCACCGCGATGATGTGCTCGTTGGACTGTGTCACCAGCACGTCGATGTCCCCAACACGAAGATGGATCGGAGACGCGTATCCCGGGGTGAACTCGCCGTTCTGCCACACCGTGTCGCCGCTCGTCACGTCGAACGCGGTCATCGCCCCGCCGTCGTCGCCGCCCACATGGGCGACCAATCGATCACCGATGACGATCGGCGACATCGACGCCCCCCAGATCGGCCATGCGCGAGCGAAGTCGTCGGCAAAATCGTGTCGCCAGAGGACGTTCCCGTCGGCCGCGTCGACCGCCGAGAGCACCCCGGAGATCCCCAGCGTGAAGATCCTGCCGGCGGCGTACACGGGGGTCGATTTGGGCCCCGGACCATGCTCGCGAGCGGCCGACTCGACCTCGAAAGGCGCGTTGTAGGAAGTCGTCCAAAGCTCTGACCCGTCCGCCAGCGAGAGCGCCCGAAGCACCTCGCCGCCGTCCTGGCGCCCGAACTGATACACGGTCCCGTCGATGACCAGCGGCCCGGAATACCCCTCTCCGACAGGCACGCGCCAGACCTCGGTCAGCTGCGCCGGCAGAGCATCGGGCAGGGCCCCCGGATCCCCGACTCCGTCACGCCCCGGCCCCCGCCACTGATCCCAGTTCGGAGAAGCCTGCTCGGCCTCTACGCCTAATCCACCGCCGGCAAGAATCGCCAACAGCAACGCCGCGCCCAGCAATCTCACTCGCACCGTCATATCGTCATCATCCTCCGGGGATCCAAGCGGGTGCCCTGACCAATACCAACGTCCTCCGCTGGCCGCAACCGCCACTGGTGAGGACCTTCCGAACTTCCTTGAACGCCCGCCACCCGTTCTTTTTGATTTCCCACCACCCGCCCGCCCCCGTCCTCTCGGCGCCTGACGGCGCCTCGCTGCCCGCTTTTGCCGGAGATGAGAGTCTTGGGGTGGAGCGAAAAGGCACCCTCCGGGAAGCGCGAAGTAGGAGGGGGAAAACAACCCGCCCGTAGGGCGAGCGTGGAGAAGTGCGTGGATGCAAGGCGCCCGCCGGGAGGATGACCGTAGGCGTACCCCAGTACGTCGGAGGTCAGCCGACCAAGGGCAACGCCGCAGACGCGTGCTTCTCCGCGCTCGCCTAGTCGATGAGCTCTTTTAGGGATTTGCCGCGCAGAGGATGCCGCAGCTTCCGCAGAGCCTTGCCCTCGATCTGCCGGATGCGCTCTCGGGTGACGTCGAAGAACTCGCCGATCTCTTCGAGGGTGTAGACGCGCTCCTCGTTGATGCCGAAGCGCATCCGCACGACCTTCTCTTCGCGCGGCGTCAGGGTCGACAGCACGCGGCGGGTCTGCTGGCTGAGGTCTTTCGCAAGCAACGTCTCTACCGGCGAGACGGCGTCCTCGTCGCTGATGAAGTGGCCGAGGGTCGACTCGCCATCGCTGTCGTCGCCGATCGGGGTGTCCAGCGAGCTGGTCTTCTTGCCCGCCTGCAACGCCAGCTTGACGGTATCGAGCGGCACCTCCATGGCGTCGGCGATCTCGTGCGGCTCGGGCTTACGGCCGAGCTCTTTGTACAACTCGGCGGCCGTCTGCGAGACCTTGCGCATCGTCTCGGTCATGTGGACCGGCACGCGGATGAGCTTGCCCTTGTCCGCCAGACCACGGGTGATCGCCTGACGGATCCACCAGGTGGCGTACGTCGAGAACTTGAAGCCCTTGGTGTAGTCGAACTTCTCCACCGCACGCATCAGGCCGATGTTGCCCTCCTGGATGAGGTCGGAGAACGGCAGACCGAAGTTCGTGTACTTCTTGGCGATGGAGATGACGAGCCGCAGGTTTCGCTCGGTGAGCTCGCTCTTGGCCCACTCCATCTTCGTCTCGGATTCCTCGATCGCCTCCAGATAGCGGATCAGCTCCTCGCGCGATACGAGGTGCTCCTTAGCGCGCTCCTTGATGAGCTTCTCGTCGCCGGCATGAGCGGCGCGGGCGAAATCCCCCGCCAGCCGGCGCATCCGCATGATGATCTCGTCGACGATCTCCTCGGTCAGCTTCAGCTGCTCGAGCTCCTCGCCGATCTTTCCCTGCAACTCGATGAGCTCGAGGCGGACCTGCAGCTCGGTGTCGTCGCGCAGCTTGCGGTTCAGCTTGGACCGCACCTTCTTCAGGTCGTTGCGGAGCTTGTCGACCTTTCGCAACGTCGCGAAGATCTTCTTGCGAGCGGTCGCCTCACGCCCCAGGCCGGTGGTGAAGGCCTCGAGAGTGAGCTCGCCGCTCTTCAGATCGTCGCGTCGCTCGAGCAGGTACTCGCTGCCCATCGGACAGGTCAGCGCCGCTTTGACGATTCCCTGCTGGCCCTGCTCGATGGCGCGCGCCAGGCGCACCTCGCCCTCGCGATCGAGGAGGCCCTTCTGGCTCATTTCGCGGAAGTAGACCTTGATCGGGTCGGAGCTGTCGGCCCCGTCGATGTCGTAGCGCTCTACGGATCCGGACGACTCGCTATCGTCGTCACCGTCGCCCTCGTCATCTTCTTCGAAGTCGACCACGGGCTCGTCTTCGAGAACCTCGATATCCATGTCCTCGATCAACCCGGCCATCGAGCGGCGGTCGGTACCCTCCGCCGGGAGCACTTCGTCCAGCTCGTCATTGGTGACGTAGCCGCGCTCCTTGCCGAGCTCGACGAGATCGTGAATCGCCTTCATTCGGTCTTCGTTCATACATCCTCAGGCAGTTGCCCTGCCGGTTACCGTATCGCTGTCGTGGGCCACGTTAGGGACGGTAAGGGACTCCCGTCCCTACACCGGGTGGCCGTCGTAGGTGGGCACAGCGGTCAAAGCGGCAGGTGCGAGTCTGATTGGCGCTGGTGTGGCGGGATCGGCGGATAGACGAAGCCCATTGAACTAGTGTCAAGTCTACGCTGGGGCATTGCCAAAATCAAGGCAGCGGGCATTCAGCAAGAACGGCCCTCCTGCCTCACCGAGGGGGGCTATCCCGCCGGTTTGCGGAACTTCAATACGTAGCGATCCGCCTTCCAGCGTTCGGGGAATCCGTCGACCGAATGGTCGTCTTCCGGGTTGGCCAACATATCCGACTCCCCGACGAGCTCGAACCCGGCCCCGACGAAGTCGTCGATCACGACCTGTTTGTTGAGCCGATGAGCCACGTCGTCCCAGCCCTCGGACGGCGTGGCGACTTCGACGATGCCGACAGTGCCGCCCGGTTTCAGGATGCGGTGGAACTCGCCCAGCTGCTCTTCCCGCGTCCATTGTTCGAACGTCCATCCGACGTCGTGGTAGTTGCGTATCGCGATCGCAACGTCGACGCTTGCGGCCGGTATCTCGACCATGCGCATGACCAGGTCGACGTTCTCCAGGCCGGCGTCGCGGATCCGCTGCGTGAGCGTTTCTCCGGTGTAGAGCTGCCCATCGAACAGCTCCTGATCACCGTAGAACTCCAGGACGCTGTAGACGCTCCCTGCATCCCCCACGAGCCGTGCAAGCAGGTGGGTGTTGTAGCCACCCGACGCGTAGACGTCGGCCACCACCTGGCCGGGCTGTATGCCGAAGAACTCGTACACCTCGATGGGCTTGCGATGGGCATCCTGGACGGTTTCCGACTCGGGCCGGGAGGGATCGGCCAACGCCGAGGGGTCGAGGGCAACGGCGCTCGGCTCCGCTGCAGCGGCCGGTGCCGGCGCAGGCGCCGGCGCGTCCTCGGCCGGGGACCCGCAAGCGGCGATGCCAAGCAGGACAGCCGTAGCAACGACGGCGCCGCGCGAGAACATGCCGCCTGCGGTTGGTCTGCGATAACGCTTGGTATCCACGATGGTTCTCTCCGTCGGATAGCGAGACAGAGCGGAATCGTATCAGGAGGCGGACCGGCCGTCGCCCGCGCCGCCCCGGGCCTCGTTCGCTCATGGACGGCTCGTCACTGGGAATTCCCGTCGAGGCCGGCCCTCCGGATTGTCGGCCGCGTCAGTCGGCCTCTCGCCGCATGGCTTCGATCAACGAGCGAACGAACTGATCGAGCTCAATTGCCAGCTCGTATGCCTCGATACCGTCGCGCTCCGCGGCCATGACGCGTCGTTCACGGTCGACGATCATCTGCTTCAAGGCGTCGAACACACGGTCTCCGGTGATTCCCGACACCTCGTCGTGAATCTCGGACACCATCGGAACGGGCGCCACGGCTGCCCCACCGGCGGCACCGCCCGTCTCGGGAGCGACGATGACGCCGCGCGGCTCTTCGCTCGAGAGGTCCAACTGGTAGATCGGCTGTCCGGCGTCGATGGTCTCGAGATGAATCGGCGGCGCCACGAGCTGGGCGCTCGAGGCCGCCTCGTCGAGGACCTCCTGCCCTTCGAGTAGCTCCGCGACGAGTCGCCGGCGAGGGGGCTCAGGGGGCGCATCCTCCGCGCCCTCTGCCTCGTCTCGGCCCACATCGGCCGGCCGACGTTCGGCGTCGCCTTCGTCGGACGCACTCCGGGCGGCGGCCAGCGTGTCGTTCGCCGGTGATTCCAGTCCAGCGGTCCCGTCGGGCTCCGCCATCGATCCTCTCCAAACCTCGCTGATGCGGCCCCGCGGCCCTCTCCAGGGGTCACGCAATCGCGCACGAATACCTTCGTTCAAGTTGTTAAAGCTACTATAACAGTGCTCAAATCTTCATTCATAGTTAAAAGTTGTCTTTCCTAGTCATAAATAATCATAACTGATCATATATATATAGAAGTTAGTATTAATCATTCATGCCCTATCTTTCCCCCCTCGGCACGCCGGACGTATAATTCGAGCATCGCGGTTCCGCCGGTGTGGCCCGGAGGCTTGCCCATGAGAAAGCGAATAGCGACTACCGCCATCGTTCTGGCCGTTGTTCTGCCCGGCACGGCGTCGGCCGTCGACGCCGACACGGTTCACATGAAGAATGGCCGAATGATCCACACGTCCAGCGCGCGGGTCGACGGCGATCGGGTCGTGCTGCTCCTCTTCGAAGGCGAGGTTGCCATCCCGCTCGACGAGGTCGAGCGCATCGTCGAGAACGACGAAGTCGAACGCAGCTCTCGGGCGGTGGAGCCCGACGCTCTCCCCACCGCGGAAGGTGGTAGCGACAATCGGGACGCCGCGAGCGGCCCGGGCGGCGACGGTAACCCCGGTATTGAGCAAATCGACGCCGCGACGGGCGCACCAACCGAGGCCGGCGACGATCCCGACACGGCCTCGTCGGTGGACCCGACCGAAGGCGACGCCCCCGAGGACGAGCCGGAGCCCGATCCTAGGCAGACGCCCGCCTACTGGCGGGAGCGCCTGGCGCCGCTGCAAGACGAGCTCGCCCGGATCGACACCCGGCTACGCGACCTTCGATCCCGGAACGGCGCCGACGTGCAGGCGCAGATCGGCCGCGTCGAAACTCGCCGAACCCAGGTGCTCTCCGAGCTCGACAACATCAGGCGGGAAGCTCGCCGCCTCCGCGTCCCCAGCGGCTGGCTTCGCTGAGCAATCGGTCCGGCTGATCCGGCACCGGCGGGCCCGCTCGCCCGGCGTTTCGTCGGGCCCGGCTGGCCTTTTGGTCCGCCTACTCGGCGGTCTCTTTCATCCGCTGATAGCTTCCATATCGGCGCTTCGGGTCCGCGGCCGGAGGCGGAGCCACTGTTTCGGCCTTGTCGGGCCCTGCCCCGTTGCCGAACAGGTCCGCGATGCCGCCGATGCTGCCCATCACTCCGGTGGCCTCGACGGGCAGGAAAATCTTGGTCGCCTGACCGTCGGCGATAGCTGCCAGCGCCTCGAGGTATTTGATCGCAATGAGGTCGTTGGTCGGGTCACCCTCGTGGATCGCGCCGTAGACCTTGGCAATGGCCTCCGCCTCGCCGTCGGCAACGGTCGTCTTCTCGTACTTCTGCGCTTCAGCGACTTCACGAATCGCCTGCGCCTGCCCCTCGGCCTGCAGAATCGCCGACTGCTTTTCGCCGGTGGCGCGCTCGATCTTTGCCTGCTTGTCGCCCTCGGCCTCGAGAATCATCGCCCGGCGTTCGCGCTCGGCCTTCATCTGCCGGTGCATCGCCTCGGTGACGTCCCGCGGTGGGTCGATTCGCTGGATCTCGACCCGCACGACCCGCGTACCCCACTTGTCCGTCGCTTCGTCCAGGATCTTGCGTAGCTCGGCGTTGATTTTCTCGCGCGACGTCAACGTGTCGTCGAGGGTCATCTCGCCGACCACGTTACGCAGGTTCGTCTGCGCCAGCTTGGTCGCCGCGGTGTAGAAATCGGCGACGTTGTAGATCAGCTTCACCGGGTCGGTCGCCTCGTAGTACACGACCGCATCGACGGTGACGACGACGTTGTCGCGCGTGATCACCTCCTGCGGCGGCACGTCGACGACCTGCTCACGCATGTCCACCTTGTGCATGCTGTCGAGCATCGGAATGATCAGCGTGATGCCGCTGTCGGCGGTTCGCAGGTACTTCCCCAGGCGTTCGACCACGCCTTTCTGCCACGGTCGAACGACGCGGATTCCCGTCGCCGCGAGTACTGCGACGACGACAACAATGACCATCAGGAGAAAAACAGGTCCACTCATCGGTTACCTCCCCTTGCGACGTAGGCCGCGCCCACGATGCCGATAACGACGACCACGGCGAGTATGACGGCCGCGACGGTCATCAACTCGCCCCCTGCCCGGCGCCTCGCGGTCGAACCACCACGTGGGTTCCATCGATCCTCAGGACCTCGACCTGGGTGCCCTCCGGAATCGTGTGCTCCCCTTCGGCGGTGGCGCGCCACTCCTCGCTGGCGATCCTCACCCGCCCGGTCACCCCGTGCGCCTGGACGGCCTCCAAGACCGTGCCCACCTTGCCGATCACACGGTCGGCAGCAACACCGATGCCAGTTTCCGGCGATACCGAGTCGGCGAAACGCTTCAGCGGCAGCAAGAGCGCCACCGAGCTGACCAGGAAGACGCCCCATTGCCAGGCGAGACCTCCGCCGAGCCAGGCAACCGCGGCGGCAACGGCCGCGCCGATGCCGAACGGGAGGATGAAGAAGCCGGCGGTGAAAATCTCGCCGACGATGAGAAACGCGGAGAGAATCACCCAGAACCATTCCCAGGGTAGCTCCCAGCCCATCGCCACCTCCTCTACGTCAGGTACGTTCGTTCGCTAACCCTTCTTTGCCGCGCGAGGCCGAAAGCTGCGACCCGCGGCCTCACAGCCTCCGGGAAGCTCACCTCTCGCGGTCGAGTATCTCGATCGCGTAGATCACCATCGTGTTCGGCGAGATCACCAGGCGGTTCGGCCGGTCGGGGCCATAGAAACCGCCGGAGCCATAGGCCAGGTGGAAGGGTACGACGACGATGTCCTTGCCCCCACGGCGCATCTCGGTGATGGCTTCGTCGAAACCCGGGGTGACACTGGTTTCTCCGACGACGTACTCGAAGACCCTGCCCTCCGGGTCGGTGTTCTGCGGCCTGCCATCGGCGGAGCTCGCGAACTGGACCTCCTCGAACACGGGTCCGTCCTCCAACCCCAACATGTGTCCCCGATAACGCAGGGCTATGCCGGCGTAGCGCACCGCCAGGCGGTCGCCCGCTGCAACCAATCCGGGCCGGCCGAGGCGCTGGGGGTAGCGGGAGATCCCACCGCTGTCGAAGACGCCGCCGTTGGGAAGGTTCATACGGATCCATTCACGCTCCAGGCGGGCGCGGTCCTGAAGGTTGTCTTCATCTCGAGCTTCCGCGGCCTCGACGAGCCGCTGGAAGCCGACCGTGTCGGGGCGAAAGCCTTCGGCCCCCTCCCCCACCCGCTCGATCTCGATCCGCTCGATCAAGTCTCCCTTCTCGATGGCGTGGACGACATCCATCCCCGCAACCACCTCGCCGAAAACAATGTAGTCGCCGTCCAGGTAGGACCGGTCACCCAACGTGATGTAGAACTGAGAGCCGTTCGTGCCCGGGCCACCGTTCGCCACACCGAGAGCGCCGGCGTGATCGTGGCTCAGGTCGGCGTGGATCTCGTTCGGATACTGATAGCCGGGCCCGCGAGACTCCGCTCGGTCCGGGGACGGCATTCCCGCCTGGATGACGTGGCCCTCGACGACGCGGTGGAAGACCGAGCCGTCGTAGTAGGGCTCGCCCGGCTCGAACGCCTCGTTGTCGATCGTGCCCTCCGCCAGCCCGACGAAGCTCGACACCGCCAGGGGGGTCTTCTCGTGCTCGAGGCGCGCCACGATCGTGCCCCGATTCGCATCGATACGGGCGTACAGGCCGTCCGGGAGCTGCGCGGTTGCCGGCCCCTGCACGGGATCTGCCGCCGGAGAGCCGAAAGCCGAGAACAAGGCGGCCGCAACAAAGCAGCCGCGTCGTACGAGAGCTCCCCGCGCCGGCGAGGGATTGGCATTCGCACAGGACACTAGTGCGTCCCGGACGCCGCCGGAATCAGCGGCTTGCCATTGATCTCGATGCCGCGCACTTTGGAGGTCAGCAACTCACCGCCGGGAATCGACAAGACCACCTTGAATCCGAGAAGAACCCAGCCGACCTTCACCATCGAGCCCCGACCCGTGAGCGTCGCACCGATGATGCTCGCGCGCGCCTCCTCGTTGATGAACTCTCCGTCTCCGCTGGCGACCCCGCGGCCGCGGTCCGGCTCGTCGAGCCGCAGGCGGTAGACCGAGTTCAGTGTATGGATCGCAACCCGGTCGCCCGGTCTCAGGACCCGCGTGTCGACACCGTCGTCCATCGGCAACCCTTCCAGAAGGGAGCCGGAGCCCGGCGGCATCTCGATGGTCGGCATCGTATCCATGGCGCGCCAATCTCGGGGCGGTACTCACGCGGAAAACCCGCGACACACACCACCCGATGTATTCAAACTATACTCCCTGTCTTGCCACCGCAGCCAGGAGGATCGATCGTGCAACAGCGTGGCCCGCGGCGCAGAATCGCCGGTGTCGGGCTCCTGGTCTGCCTCGTCGCTGCAGCGGTGCTGGGCATTCCGCGAACGGCGCGTGCTCAGGACCCTTTGCCGAAGCCGGCGCCTCCCGACCTCGCCGCGGCCTTCGGCGAAGACTGGCGATGGGCGATATTCACCACGGCGTCCGGGCTGCCGTCGAATTCGGTAAGCGACCTGGTCGAGACCGCGGAAGGCACCGTCTGGGCGGCCACGCTGAAGGGAATGGCCTGGTTCGACGGCTACCGCTGGACCCCGGTGGGCCCGGAGTCGGGCATCCCGACGCAAACCCCCAACTCTCTCGCCGTGCTCGACGAGAATCGAATCATCGTCGTCGTCGCGGGCGCCCTCTACAAAGGCAGCCGCGAGGGGTTTCGACGGGTGGATGTTTCCATCGACGGCGTCGCGCCGCGCCCCGTGACCGTTACCGAGGGAGCCGCCGGCGAGGTGTTCGTCCTGGTCGCGGACGGCCCCGATCTCGAAACCGCGATCTACGACGGAACCTCGTTTCGCTGGGTGACGCCGCGGCTACGGACGTCCGGTGATCCCGACGTCGCCCACATCTGGGGCAACGGCACCGGCTCGCTGTGGCTACCGATCGGCGGAGGTGTGCAGCGCTGGGAGAAAGGCACCTGGGAGCCGTACTTCGCGCCCTACGGATCCGACGGCGTTGCGGTGACCGCCATCGTCGAGACCCCGGGCCGGCATCTGCTCGCATCGATCGATTACCCGCCACAGGCACGGGGCATTTGGGAGTGGTCCGGCGCCGAGGCGGAACGCCGGAACCCGGCCGGCGCCGACCTGTTCGCCTCGATGGACGTCTCTCCGAACGGCGACGCGGTCGTCGCGTACCGATCGGGAGACGCCCGCATCCGACAGGACGGCCGCTGGTCGCTGATCGAAAAGCTGCCCCAGCGGATGGCCGGCGTGCTGTTCGTCAAGTTTCGCCCCAACGGAGATCTCTGGGTGGGCAGCCAGCGCGGCCTGCACCTGCTTCGCCCCGCGCTCGGGCGCTGGACCCGCTGGAGTGTCGAATCGCCGGACGTGCGAAACGAGATCCTCGAAATCCTGCAGACGACGGAGGGGTCCCTGTGGCTCGGCACGGGGAGCGGCATCGCCATCCATCGTCCGGACGGGAGCGTCGAATGGATCGAAAGCGTCAACGGCATCGCGCTCGCCGAGATCACCGGCCTGGCGGAAGACCGCTACGGTGGGATCTGGATCTCCAGCGGCTCGGCTCTGGAGGGAGCGTTCCGCTGGGATGGGGCCCGCTGGCAGCATTTCGCGGACGAGCACGGCCTCGAGGCCCCCCTGATCCACAAGATCCGCAAGGATCGGAGCGGACGGCTCTGGTTCCTCGGTTTGGCGCCGATGATCGGAACCGACCGCGACCACCCGGAGCCCGGTGCCTTCCTTCTTCTGGACGACGGGAGTGGCTGGACCGGCCAGCCTCGCTTCGAGCCCTGGGCCCCCGAGCAGGGGCTGATCAACGGCCGGGTGTACGACTTCGTCGAGGCCCCGGACGGCAGTCGCTGGTTTGCCACTACCGGCGGTCTGAGCCGCTGGCGCGACGGCTCGTGGGAGCACTGGACGGAGGATCGCGGCCTGCAACGGAACCGCATATTCACCCTGGCCGTCGACGACAACGGCCGCCTCTGGTTCGGCGATCAGTGGAGCGGACTCGGCTACATCGATGAAGGCGAACACCCGGAATATCTGACGACGGCCGACGGATTGGTGCACGACGGCGTGCAGGAGCTTCGCTTCGGATCACGCGGAGAGCTGTGGATCTCGACGCGCGGCGGGCTGGCGTGTTTGCACGAAGGCGAGTGGCTCAGCTTCGACGTCAGTTCCGGGCTGAGCACGCCGATTCTGTGGCCCATACTGCCGCTCCGCGACCGCGTCATCCTCGGCACCTCGGGCAAGGGTGTCGACGTCCTGAGCCTTGCCGAAGCAACCGTGCCGCCGCCACGGGTGGACCTCAACCCGGCAATCGTCGACCAGCGCTCGGCGCTCCTGCGTTGGAGCGCCGATGCCCACTGGGGCCAGTTTCCGCGAGATTCGGTCATGACCCGGTGGCGACTCGACGAGGGCGAGTGGTCCGCGTGGTCGACAGATCGCGAGCACCTCTTGACCGGTGTGTCCGGGGGGGCGCACGCGTTCGAGGTGCAGGCACGCGGGTTCTTCGGCAGCTCGGGTCTGTCCAGCGACACCGGAGCCTTCGCCACCGTCCTGCCGCTGTACATGCAGCCTTCCTTCTACGTCCCCGTCGGGGCCTTGCTGTTCCTGGTCGGCTTGCTTGCCGAGAGTAGGCGTCGACACGCCGTGGCGCTGCATCAGCGTGAGCTCGACGACCGACGGCGGCTCGAGGAAAGGGTCGCCGAGCGGACGGATGCATTGCGCGAGAGCGAGGAGCGTCTCCGACTGCTGCTGGAGACCGTGCAGGTCATTCCCTGGGTTGCCGACGCCAAGTCGTGGAACTTCACGTACGTCGGCCCGCAGGCCGTCGACGTTCTGGGGTATCCGCTCGAGCGCTGGTACGAACCGACCTTCTGGGAAGACCACATGCATCCCGAAGACGTCGAGGAGGCCCTGGCCTTCTGCTCCGAACGAGCCCAGAGGAGCAACAGGTACGAGTTCGAGTACCGCATGATCGCGGCAGACGGCGGCGTGGTGTGGTTACACGATCTCGTCTCGGTTGTAGTGGAGAACGACGAGCCGACAACCCTGCGCGGCTTCATGATCGATATCACGGCGCGCAAGAAGGCCGAGCTCGAGCGGCTGGAAGCCGAATCGGAAGCCCTCGAGCACCGCGAACGCCTGGCACATCTGTCGCGGGTGAACATGCTCGGCGAGATGGCGACCGGCATCGCCCACGAGGTCAACCAGCCCCTCACGGCCGTGTCCACCTACACCCAGGCGTGCCGACGGATGATCGACGCCGGGCTGATCGACACCGATCAGATCAACGACGTACTGTCACGGATCTCGGAAGAAGCCGTGCGCGCCGGAGAGATGATCCACGGCCTCAAGACGTTGGTGCGAAAGCGCAACAGCGAGATGACGTTCTGCAGTGTCAACGAGCTCGTGCTCGACGTCATCCCGCTGGCCCAGGTGGAGTCACGCGCCCGCGGCATCGAGATTCGGCTCGAGCTCGCTGACGAGCTCCCCAGCATTCTCGCGGACGACGTGCAGGTCCAGCAGGTCGTCTTGAACCTGCTCCGCAACGCGATCGAAGCGACGGAGGCGAACGCCAAGGCCGTCGACGTCGTCACCAAGGTCACGGATGCCGGCTTTGTCGAGGTCGCCGTGTCCGATCGAGGCCCCGGCGTCGCCGACGTCGATCCGGAGCAGGTCTTCGAGCCCTTCTTCTCCACCAAGCAGGAGGGCATGGGGATGGGACTCTCGATCAGCCGGAGTATTGTCGAGGCGCACGGTGGGCAGATCGGTCATCGTCCGCGGCGCCCGCAGGGGACGACGTTCTTCTTTCGCCTGCCGGCCGAGAGCCTGCCGGTTCACGCGACGGGCTGAGAGCGACGACAGCGATGAACGACGGCACCCGGCAACTGCTCACCGCGTTTCTGGACGAGGACCTCGGCAGAGGGGATATCACCTCGGAGCTGGTCGTCGGCGAGCACGAGACGGCACTCGGCCTGGTGCATAGCGGCGAGGCAGCGACGCTCGCAGGGGTCGAGGAGGCGGCGGGATTGGCCGCGATCAAGCATCTGGATTTCCGCCAGCACGCTGCCGACGGGGACGAGATCGGCCCGGAGCACCTCGTCCTCGAGATCGGCGGCCCGGCGAGGGACGTGCTCGGCGTCGAACGGACGCTGCTCAACCTCATGAGCCATCTGAGCGGTGTCGCCACGCTGACCCGTCAGGCGGTGTCCGCGGTCACGACGGCCCACACCGGGATCCGTGCATCGGATCCGCCACGGATCGCCGCGACACGGAAAACGGTCCCCGGGATGCGCGCCCTGCAGAAGAAGGCGGTCGTGCTCGGCGGCGGCTTGCCCCACCGTTTCGACCTCGCGGAAGCCGTGCTGATCAAGGATAACCACCTATCCGTCGACCCCGACGTCGCGGCCGTCGTGCGACGCGCGCGGAAGCACGCTGACGGGATCCTGATCGAGGTGGAGGTGGAGACGGGCGAAGACGCACTGATCGCCGCCCGGTCCGGGGCCGACGCCTTGTTGCTGGACAACTTCAGCCCCGCGGGCATCGTCGCCGTCGTCGAGGAGCTCGTCTCCGCCGGGCTGCGGGAAGCGGTATCATTGGAGGCGTCGGGAGGAATCACGCTCCAAACCGTCGGCGACTACGCCGACACGGGCGTAGACGTGGTCTCCATGGGCATTTTGACGTCCTCGGCGCGACACATCGATTTCTCCCTGCACTTCGCTCTCTGACCTCAAGCCCCGCGAACATCACTCCCGACACTCCCCGCCGGCCGGAGCAAACAACGAAAATGTCTTCCCGTGGTGCATCCGTCTCGGCGGCAGCCGAAGGCTCTGATACCGAGAACGAATCCGCACTGATCGACGAGATCGCCCGCCTCAAACACGAGCGCGACGCGGTCATTCTGGCGCACAACTACCAGATCCCGGTGATCCAGGATCTGGCCGATTTCGTCGGCGATTCGCTCGGTCTGTCGTTGCAAGCCCGGTCGACGTCGGCGCAGACGATCGTGTTCTGCGGCGTACATTTCATGGCGGAGACCGCCGCCGTCCTGTGCCCGGAGAAGACCGTCTTGATCCCCGATGTCGAGGCTGGCTGTTCGCTGGCGGAGACGATCACCGCGGCGCAGCTCCGCGCCTGGAAGGCAGAGCACCCGGGCGCTGTAGCGGTCGTCTACGTCAACTGTTCCGCCGAGGTCAAGGCCGAGGCCGACTATTGCTGCACCTCCGCCAACGCCCTGAGGGTGGTCGAATCGATCCCGGAAGACCGGGAGATCCTCTTCGCACCGGACATGTTTCTCGGCGAGTACCTGCGCGAGAACACGGACCGCACCATCCACGTCTGGATGGGCGAATGCCACGTCCACGCCGGCATTCGCCCGGCGGACGTCGAGGAGCAACTGGAGCAGCACCCGGAGGCGGAGCTGCTCGTCCACCCGGAGTGCGGCTGCGTGTCCAACGTCATGTGGCGCCTGTCAAAGGGCGACCTGCCGCGCGAACGGACGCGAATCACGTCGACCACGGGGATGGTGCAGAGCATCGCCGACTCTCGGGCGCGCGAGTTCCTCGTCGCCACCGAGACCGGCATCCTGCACCAAATGGAAAAGCAGCACCCCGATCGCGATTTCATGCCGATCAAGGCCGATGCGGAATGCCAGTTCATGAAGATGATCACGCTGGAGAAGCTGGCGCGGTCGTTGCGTGAGGGGATCTACCCGGTCCGGATCCCGGAGGAGATCGCACGCAGGGCGACTCGTTCGATCGAGCGCATGGTCGAGATCGCCTGACGGCGATCAGAATTCACCGTTCGGCGCGGCGTCGGACAACCGGTCGGCGGCTCGCTCGATCAGGTCGTCGAGCTCGTCGCGTGACAGCCACCTCCCCCTGAGCACAACGCCCTCGATGTCGCGGGTGTTGGCAATATCGTCGAGCGGATTGCTGCGGAGGAGCAACAAGTTCGCGCGCATCCCCAGGGTAACCGTGCCGAAGTCCACCGGGATGGCCGTAGACTCGAAACGGATCGCTCCTTCGTCGACGGTGGCATACTCGGTCCTTCCGCCGCCGCCCCCGCCGGTGAGAAAGCGGGCCGGGTTGTCGGTCGCCGTCGACAGGGCGGCGAACGGCGGCAAGCCGGCGTTGACCATGGCCTCGAGCTCGGCGTGGACGCCGAGGCCCGCAATGGTGGTCATCGCCGTACCGCCGGAGGCGACCAGGAGGTTCCCGCCGCCCTCGTAAAGCTCACGCACGAGTCGATCCCGCAGCTCGAAGAAACGACGGCGTTTCTCCGCATCGGGTGGGTTTGCCCAGAAACCGCCGCGGGGCATGAGGATGTCGTTCATGACGGCGGGTGAGACGAAGTGCCCTGCCGGACCCTGCTGGGCATCGGCATCGGCCGGGTCGCCGAGCTCGGCAGCGAAATACGCCAGCGCCGGGGCGTTCCAGCCCTCGGCATCGAGGGTCGAACGGACAACGTCCTCGATGCGGCCGTCGTCCACGTGGTCGAGGGCGGCCCAGTTGTCCGCGTGCCAGACACCGCCGCCGGAGAGGCCGCCGGTGGCGGCATCGGTGTCCATCAGCGCTTCCAGGTATCCGTCGAGATGGCTGATCTGCTGGCCCGCTTCGAGCGCCCGCTGGAGACCGACCGGCGGGGGAACTTGCCCGAAGATCCGAATGCGAGATCCCCGCGCCGTGAGCACGATCCCCTGGTAGATGTCCTCGCCGAGGTCTGCGGACAACGCGACGAAGTCGTACCCCGCTTCGGTGAGCTCTCTCACGGCCGCTGCGGCCTCGAACGGCGTACCCACGACCCGCGTTCCGAGACCCGAGCCGGAGCCGGTACCGGCGGTGGCGCCGCCGCTCCCCCCGGAGCTCAACATCGGCGCGGCGACGTACAGCAGCGGCCCGAGGACGTCCTCATCGGCTATCCGGTCACGAACTTCGAGCAAGCGCTCGGGGGCGGACACCACGCGGGACGCGACAATGCCGTTGGCGACCATGAGCGCCAGCTCGTCTTCGACGAAATCGGCGTCGATGTGTCGGCCGGAAAGCAGCTCGGCGTGCACATCCACGAGTCCGGGAATCAAGTAGCTACCGGCCGCCTCGATACGTCGGGCGCCGCGGGGTACCGAGACCTCGTCTTCGGGGTCGATCGCAACGATCCGATCGCCCTGGATGATCACCGTGTGGCGGGTCAACACCCGCTCGCTGTCCATCGGGATGACGTTGACGCCGACGAACGCCACCGTGCTCTCACCTTGCATGCCGCCGGCGCGGCCGGCGATCGCCAGGCAGAGGGCCAGCAGGCACGAAATGCGTGCGACGAGCCGGTGCGTCGGTGAGGTCATGCGAGGGTTCCTGCCGTCGTCGGTCACGAAGAGTCGGTTCCGAGAGAGATTCTAGCGGAATGCGGCCGAGCCCGGCCGGCCGATTTCGAGGCTGCCCGGTGTATCCTTCGCCTTGGCCCCGGGCGAATGTCCGGTCGTTGCCCCGGGCGGTCGCCCGACTCCGCCGAACCGTGGTGAGCATACGTGACGTTCGAGATCGCACTCATGCTGGCGATGATCCTGATCGCCCTGGTCCTGTTCGTGCTCGAGATATTTCCGATCGAGGTCACGGCAATGCTCCTGCTCGCCGTAATGCTGTTTTCCGGAATCATCACCGTGGACGAGGCGATCGCGGGATTGAGCAACAAGGCCGTGGTGACGGTCGGCGCCATGCTCGTGCTGGGCCATGCCCTGGTGAAGACAGGGGTACTCGCGGCCGCCGCCGATCGCCTCGCCGCGATGAGCGGTGCGCAACCGTGGTTGGCGATGTCCCTCACGTTGGTGACGGCGAGCCTGCTGTCCGGCTTCCTCAACAACACCGCCGTGGTGGCCATCTTCATTCCGCTGGTAGTCGATCTATCGAAGCGGTTCCACATGAGCCCGTCGAAGGTCATGCTGCCGCTCTCCTACGCCTGTATCGCCGGCGGCACACTGACGGTTATCGGGACGTCCACGAACCTGCTGGTCAGCGCCATCGCCGAGCAATACGGCTTTGCCCCGATCGGCATGTTCGAGCTCACCCGGCTGGGTGTCGTGCTGCTGGTGGCCGGTCTCGCCTACGTCCTGGTCGCCGCCCCGTTGCTGCTGCCGACGCGCTCGACGCCCGAGGCCCTTACCCGCCAGTACGACATGCGGCACTACCTCACCGAGGTCAAGGTCACCGAATCTTCGGCGCTGATCGGAAACACCATCGAGGAGAGCGCGCTGAACCGTGACTACGACATCACCGTCATCGCGGTGCACCGCGGCGTGGACCACGTGACGGAGAACCTACGCCACCTGCGGATCGTCGACGACGATGTGCTCGTCGTCCGCGGATCGGCAGAGAATCTCATGCGCCTGAGCAGCACGAAGGGTGTCGCGCCGCTCTCGGAGGTTCGCCTGTCGGACGCCGAGATCTCGCAGGAAGGGCAGTTTCTCGTCGAGGCGATCGTCCCCCGGAACAGCTCCTTGGTCGGCCGCACCTTGGGAGAGATCGACTTCCGTCAGCGTATCGGCGCCTTCGTCCTCGCCATCCGCCGCGAGGGTGCGATCTTGCACGACAAGATCGCCAGCACCCGCCTCAATTTCGCCGACGACCTCCTGCTGGTCGTCCCCGAGGAGCGGATCGGACAGCTGCACAACTCCGAGGACCTCATCGTCACCACCCGCGGGGACATGATCCAGACGAGGTTGTCGGGCACGCGGTCGGCGATCTTGGCGATCTTGCCAGCAGTGGTGATCCTCTCGGCGATCGGCGTCGTCGACATTCTCAAGGCGGCCATCATCGGCACAATCGTCTTGTTCGCGGTCCGCGCCATGCGGCCTTCGGAGGCTTACCGCGCCGTCGACTGGTCCGTGCTATTCCTCATCGCCGCGTTCGTGCCGGTCGGCGACGCGATGGAAAACACGGGAACGGCGGATTTCCTCGCCTCCGGGATCTTGCGGTTGCAGGACCTGAACCCGGCCGTGTTCACTCCGGCGATCATTCTCTCGGTCCTCTATCTGCTCAGCTCGATGATGACCCAGACGATCTCGAACAACGCCACGGCAATCCTTCTGGCACCGATCGCGATCAGCCTCGCCGGCGACCTCGGCGTCGACCCACGGCCCTTCCTGATCGCCGTTGCGTTCTCCGCCTCTGCCGGCTTGATGACGCCCTACGGCTACCAGACCAACCTGATGGTCATGGGGCCCGGCGGGTACCGCTTCGTCGACTTCGTCCGCTTCGGCGGCCCCCTCACGATCATCTTCTGGATCATCGCCTCTCTGCTGATTCCCCTCTTGTGGAGCTTCTGACCATGATCGGTTCGCGCATCGGACGATGCTTGCCGGCACTCGCATCGTTGACCTTGTTGGTTATGACCGGAGGCGGCGCCGCCGGTCAGACCCAGCTCGTTCGCTTCGATCACTATCACTCGGTGGAAGAGATCGAGAGCTACCTGCGGGCCGTCACCGAGCGCCACGCCGAGCTGGCGACGCTCGTCACCATCGGCGAAAGCCGCGGCGGGCGCCCTCTGCTGGCCGTGGAGATCAACAATCCACGCACCGGCCCCGCCACCGACAAGCCGGGGTTCTACCTCGACGGCAACATCCACGGGGGCGAGCTGCTCGGCGGTGAGGGCGCTCTCCATTTCATCGAGACACTGCTCGGCGAGTACGGCAACGATGAGAGCATTACGCGGCTCGTCGACGAGACCGCTTTTTACATCGTGCCGGTGGTCAACCCGGACGGCCGCGCCATCTCGGTCGACACGCCGGAGAACCATCGCTGGAACATCCGCCCGCTCGACGAAGACGGGGACGGCCTCGTCGACGAGGACCCGCCGGAGGACGTCGACGGGGACGGCCGTATTCTCGACCTGCGCGTGCAGGATCCGCGCGGGCCGTGGAAGGTCTCGCCCGAGGACCCGCGTGCCATGGTTCGCCGCGGCCGCGGCGACCGCCAGGGCCCCTTCTACCAGATCATCAGCGAAGGTATCGACAACGACGGAGACGGCGAATTCAACGAGGACCGTGTCGGCGGCGTCGACCTCAATCGGAATTTCCCGGCGAACTGGAGCGCGGCGCAGTTCGGCTCCGGCCCCTTCCCCCTCTCCGAGCCCGAATCCTGGGCGCTGGTCAACTACATCACGTCCCGACCCCAGATTGCCGCCATCCACACGTACCATACGAGCGGCGGATTGATCCTGCGTTTTCCGACCCTTGCGGACCAGGACTGGGACTTCCCGGAGGCCGACCTCGACGATTATCGCCTGATCGCCGAGGACGGCGCCCGCGAGACCGGGTACGCCAACTACGCCGGTGACAAGCAGGCCATCATCGACCTGATGAGCCCCGGCCACGGCGTTTTCAACGACTGGGCGTCGAAGGAGTTCGGCGTTCCGGCGATCACCACCGAGATGTGGAGAAACGGCTTCGGTGAGGGGCCGACGGCTCGGTTCCGGTGGAACGACGAGGTACTCGGCTCCACCGGGTTCGTCGATTGGTCACCCGTCGATCACCCGGAGTTGCTCGAAACGGCCCGCCAGCTGCTCGAATCCAGCGGCAGCCTGGCGGCGCCCGGATCGCCGGCCGCCCCCGGACAGGTCAGCGAGGTTGTCGCCGACATCGGCGGATGGGACCGGTTCTCGGTGTCGAACCCCCCGGAGCACATGATCGCCGCCGAGCTCGAGCGCAACACCCGCTGGGTGCTGACGTTCGCGGCCAAGCTGCCGCGGGTGTCTATCGTCGAAGCCACCGCCCGCCCCGTCGCCGGCGCAGAGGGTCTGTTCGCCATTCAGGCGACCGTGGCCAACACGGGTTGGCTACCGACGGCCACCGCCCACGCCGCCGACGTGCTCGGAACAGCCGCGCCGGTGATGGTCGAAATCACCTTGACGAACGCCGAGATGCCGCCCGACGTGCCGGGACGGACCCCCGAAGGGCTGACATCGGCACGCCAGTCGCTCGGCGTCTTGCCCGGCGCCCGTGAGGACCGGCCGATGAGGATGAACCAGATGTTCTGGAACGCCGAGGTGATCGACCCGTCTCGCCCGGCCTTCGCGGAGATCGTCGTGCGCTCCGAGAAGGCGGGAGTGGTAGTGCGGCGGCTGGACCTCGAGAGGCCTTGAACCATCAGTTTCGCGGCGGCGACTCTACTTTGCCGTGACGGGTCTACTTTATGGACTCGATAGTCTATTTTGTGATCCACATCACACGTCGGGTCCAACCCCCCGCCTCGCGGCGGCGTCCAAGCTGGCGACGGACTCGGAATCTCCACCGCGGAGTAGGCAAGAGATGGGCAAACGCGCGTTCCTCGGCGAATTCGAGCAAATGGTCCTACTGGCGATCCTGCAGCAGGACGACGTCGCCTTCGGCCTCGAGGTGCGCCGTGAGATCGAGGAGAGCACCGGAAAGGCCGTCTCTCGCGGCGCCTTCTACACGACCGTCGACCGGCTCGAACGCAAGGGGTTCGTCGCCTGGGAGGAGGCACCTCCCGGAGGGCGGCGGGGTGACGCACCGCAGCGTCTCTTCCGTGTTACCGCGGCCGGTATCGACGCCTTGCGCGCGTCCCGGCGGGCAATCGAGGTGCTCTCGCGTAACCTCGGCGAGCTCTGGAAGGACTCCTGAGTGATCGGCTCGGAACCATCTCCGCCGAAGGCGGCCGACCGGCTGTTGCGCCTGTTCCTACCGAAGGGCGTCGTGGGCGAGAGCATCCGCGGCGATCTGGGTCGGGAATTCTCGGAAGTTTGTTCACGGACGTCGACTGGAACGGCCCGTTCCTGGTACTGGCGGCAGGCCCTGGCCTTGTCCGCCCGCTATGTGTGGGACAGAGCTTGCCGACCCCTGGAGCGACTGTCGGACGGATTCGGCACCCCTCCGGGGACTGTGAAAGGAAGATCATCGCGAATGGAGACGTTGCTTCAAGATGTGCGATTCGGGATCCGCACCCTGTCGTCGAACCGCAGCTTCACGGCGGTTGCCGTCATCACGCTGGCGCTCGGGATCGGCGCGACTGCGGCGATGTTCTCCGTGGTCAACGGTGTGCTTCTGCGCCCTCTCGACCTCCCCGAGCCGGAACGCCTCGTCACCTTGAAGCGCTTCGATCTGGCCGAAGGAACCACGGGGGGGAGCACCACGGCGGGGAACTTCGCGGCGTGGATGGAGCGCTCGACGTCGTTCACCGCGATGGCGACGCTCGGCGGAGATCTCGCGGCGCTGACCGGGAGCGGGGAAGCACGGCGACTCACCGGTCTGCGCAGTGCCGGCAGCCTGCACGACGTCCTGGCCTCTCCGCCGTTTCTGGGACGCACACTGACCGCCGCGGACGACCTGTCGGGCGAAAACGTCGTCGTCCTCAGCCACGCGCTCTGGCAAAGCCTGTTCGGTGAGGACCGCGACGTCCTCGGCCGCGCCCTGGTGCTGGACCGGGTGCCGCACACGATCGTCGGCGTCATGCCGGCGGAATTCGATTTTCGCTACTACGCCGACGGCAACGTCGACTTCTGGGCGCCCTCCGGTTGGTCTCCCGAGTATCGCTTGAACCACAACAACTACGCCCATCAGGTCGTCGCCCGGCTCGCGCCGGGCGTATCCATCGCCCAGGCGCAGCAGGAGATGGAGGCGATCACCGCCGAGCTGCGCCGAGAGCACCCGGAGGCCAACCGAAACCACGGCATCGCGGTCCTACCCCTGCATGAAGACATGGTTGCCGAGATCGACTCATTGCTCCTGCTGCTGATGGGAGCGGTCGGCGTCGTCCTGCTCATCGCCACGGTGAACCTCGCCAACCTGTTGCTCGCCCGAGCCAGCGCCCGCGGTAGCGAGATCTCCGTCCGCAAGGCGATGGGCGCGACCCCCGTACGCTTGGCCCGCCAGGTCCTCACGGAAGCCGTCCTGCTGTCTTCCTTGGGTGGCCTGGCAGGGCTCGGCCTCGCTTTCGTCATGACGGACCTGCTCAAGGAGCTGATCCCCGGGGACGTCCCCTACCTCGACCGGGTGTCCATCGATCCAGTAGTGCTCGGCTTCACCCTCACCGTCGCAATGGCGGTCGGCGTGCTGTTCGGCCTGCTCCCGGCGCTGCGACTGGCCCGCCAAGACGCCAATCCGTCGTCGCGCGGTCGCGGCTCGCAGGCGACCTCATGGACGTGGGACGCGCTGGTGGTCGCCGAGGTGGCGCTGAGCGTCGTCTTGCTGGTAGCCGCCGGCCTGCTGCTGCACAGCTTCGTCAACCTTCTTCGCGTCGATCCCGGATTCCGGCCCGAGCGCGTCATGACGTTCACCGTCGCTCTGCCCGACGGCTACGAGCCGGAGCGGCGGTTGGCCTTCTGGCGCGAGCTCCGCGGTGAGCTGGCGACCCTCCCCGGCGTGACCGCGGCCGCGGTCGCCAACCAATTGCCGTCCGAGCCGAATCGCGTCAGCGGCTGGTTCGATTTCATCGATCGCCCGGTGGCCGACCGCGACCGTTCGTACCTCGTGCCCTATCGCCTGGTCAGCACGGGGTATTTCGAGGCGATGGGAATACCGGTGCTCCAGGGCCGCGGCTTCAACGAGCGTGACGGTCTCTCGCCGCTGCCCGTCATCGTCAACCAAGCCGCGGCGGAATACTTCTGGCCCGTCGGTGACCCGCTCGGGGACCGCATCGGCCTCGGCTCGGGAGACGGCGAGCTGTGGTATCCGCCGGCGACCGTGGTGGGGGTTGTCGGTAACGTGCGCAACGACGGGCTCGCCGCCGCCACCCGCCCGGCCGTCTATTTCCCGCTCGACGTGGCGGCCGGCTGGACGAACATGACGTTCGCACTGCGAACGGCGGGCGAGCCCACCTCGGTGATGCGGTCCGCTCGCGAACGGGTGCGCGGTCTCGATCCGGCGGCGCCGGTTTTCAGCGAGCTCAGCGCCGAGCAGGCCCTGTCGCGCCAGATCGCCCCCGACCGCGCGCTGATGCAGCTGATCGGGGCGTTCGCCGGCGTCGGTCTGGCGATGGCCTCGGTGGGTGTCTTCGGCCTGCTGTCGTATTCGGTCAGCCGGCGCACGCGCGAGATCGGCATCCGCACGGCCCTGGGCGCGGACGGCCGGGCGCTGATGTCGATGGTCGTGGGACAGGCGATGGGCAAGGTGCTCGCCGGTACGGCGATTGGCGTGTTGATCGCGCTTGCCACCGGCCGCTTCCTGTCCGGGAGACTGTACGGCGTGTCGGCCGCCGACCCGGCGACGATCGCCGGGGTCACGGCCGTGCTCTGCCTGGTCGCTCTGCTCGCAAGCTACCTACCGGCGCGGCGTGCGACCCGCGTCAATCCGACGGTCGCGTTGCGCGCAGACTAACGCGACGCTGCCGGGACAGGCTCTCCACCGGTCAACTGCGTGACGCCCGAGCCGTCGATGTTCATGAGCATCAGGTGCTTCGGGCCGGCCCCTCCGGCGGGGACCCACGTATAGACGATCTTGCGCCCGTCGGGAGAAACGCGGGGATCGATCGACTCCCCGACCTCGGTATGTGTCAGGCGCTGCTGATCTGTGCCGTCCGTGTTCATGATGTGGATTTCGGTCGCACCCGTACGCCAGCTCATGAACACGATGCGGTCGTCACCCGGGACCCAGCTCGGCACCATGCCGTTGTCCGGATCGACCGTCAGGCGGGTGTAGTCGCTGCCGTCGGCACCGACCGTGTAGACGTCGCGGTTGACGTGAAACGTCAGGCGACGACCCTCGGGGGACCACTGCGGGAACCAGTGCGTCCCTTCGGACGGTGCCTCCGCCCCGGTGAACTGCCGCTGATCCGAGCCATCGGCGTTCATCACCCACACCTCGAACTGGCCCGTGCGATTCGACATCCAGGCAATCTGGCGACCGTCCGGTGACCAGGCGGCGGATACGTCGTTGGCCGAGCCGTAGGTCAGCCGGCGAACGTCCGAGCCGTCGGCATTCATGGTGTAGATCTCGAAGGCCCCGTCGCGGTCGGAGTCGAAGCTGATACGGCTGCCGTCGGGGGAAAACGCCGGATAGCCCTCGTCTGCGGGGTGGTCGGTCAGCCGGACGATGTCGGTCCCGTCGGCCTCCATCATGTACAGCTCGGCGTTCCCGTCACGCTCGCTGTAGAAGACGATCTTGCTGCCGTCCGGAGACCACGAGGGCGAGCCGTCGCGCACGCTGCCAACCGTCAACGACGAGCCGGCAGGTGTCGTCTCCGCGGCCGGTGCCGGAGCCTCCTCCTGGGGGGCTTCGGCGCAACCGACAGCGAGTACCGTCACCATCGCGATGGCGGCGAGCCGCCCGGCGCCCGGCGCCAACTCGGCCGGAGAGTAACTCATCGCCGGCCGATCACTGGCCGTCCGAAGACAGCATCGGATCGTCACGGATGGTCACCGAGCCGACGTAGTCGGTACCGTTCACCGTCAACGTCACCCTGTACGACCCGATCTCGGCCAGGCGCCCTTCGGGCCCGGACTGGTTGAACCCGCGCCCGCCGCGGCCGGTCTGCCGCAGACGCTCCATCCGCTCCTCGAAGGCTCGCACCTGCGCCGGGGTCGGATCGTAACGCATGTCCCACTCGAGCCGGTTGATGCCACGCCGCGCCGGCACGGTGTAGGTACGCTGGTTTTCCCCTTGCACGTCGGAGATCGTCACGGTGACGTCGCCCGTGACCCCGTCGCCGACGTAGTAGTTGATCACCGCGTCCTTGGTGGGATTCTCGCCTTCGAATCCCAGCGAGCCACCCGTGCCCTGGGGCTGAATCCGAAGCCAGCGGGTCGCGACCTCGTTCTCGAACACATGGGCCTCCGACGCCAACACTTCGGGTGTCGCCTGCTGCAGCGCAGAGATGTCGTCCATGATCCACAGGCCACGGCCGTGGGTTCCGATGATCACGTCCGGATCGCGGGGGTGGATGACCAGATCGTGCACGGCGACGGTCGGCAGGTTGTTGTTCAGCCGCGTCCAGGACTCGCCCCCGCTGATCGAGTAATAAACCGCGAACTCGGTCCCGGCGAACAACAGCTGCGGATTCTCATGATCCTGCTTGACCACGTAGACCGGCTGATCGTCCGGGATGCCGTCGGTGATGCGCGTGAACGTCTCGCCGAAGTCGGTTGTCTTGAAGATCCACGGATCGAAGTGCGAGCTGCGGTGGCCGTCGACCGCCACGAAGGCGGTTCCCTCGTCGAAATGCGATGCCTCCACTCTGCTGATCCAGAGGTCGGGCGCCGGCATGTCGGGCAGGTTCGGCTGCACGTTCGTCCAGCTCGCACCGCCGTCGCGGGTCAACTGGACGTTGCCGTCGTCCGTCCCCACCCAGATCACCTCTTCGTTCACCCGCGACTGCGCCACCGTGATGATGGTGCCGTGGAACTCGGCGCCGCCGCCCGGACCGTGGTCCGGCGTCAAGCCGCCCGACTCCTTGATGGTCTTGTCGTCCTCGTTCTTCGTCAGGTCGGGGCTGATGATGTACCAGCTCTCGCCCCCGTCGGTCGACTTGAACAGGTGGTTCGCACCGAAGAAAACGATGTTGCCGTTGTGCGGAGACATGACGATGGGGCTGGACCAGTTCCAGCGGAAGGCGCCCATCGGCCCCCAGCCCTTCTCGAGCTGGACGGCCTCGATACCGGGGGTGATGTACTCGTCGTAGTTGACGATGTTGACGCCCTTTTCCGGCCGGATCGAGGTGCTTTCACGGGTCAGGGCATCGAGCTTCTGGATGCGACCGCCGGTGTTGCCCGGGTGCGGCTCGGAATACACCTCGCGCCAGTTGTTCGGGTTGATCTGGACGTGGTAGCCGTCGCCGCCGCTGATGTTGTACCAGTCGTTGGTGTAGATGGCGTTGGCCCGGGTCAACGAGGGGCCGCAGGACGAGCCGGCGTCCTGCAAGCCGCCGCAGACGTAGTACGGATCGCGCATGTCCACGCCGATGGCGTAGTACTGCGTCGCGTTGATGTTCTTGAACGTGACCCAGTTGTCGCCGCCGTCGTGGGTCAGGTAGAGCCCGCCGTCGTTGCCGTTCCAGAAGCGCTTGGAGTCGTGCGGGTCGAGCCAGAGGGCGTGATAGCAATGACCGCTGCCACCGGGCATCGCCTCGAGCGTGCGCCCGCCGTCGAACGACTGCTGGAAGCGGATCGTGTACGAGAAAACGTGCTCGTCGTCGTTCGGATCGATGGCGATGTGGTTGTAGTAGAACGGACGGCTCCAGTAGCGGTTCACGTACGTCCAGCTCTCGCCGCCGTCCTCGGACCGGTAGATTCCCGAGCCCGCCAGACTCATGTCGTCGTACTCGGGGTTCGGGCTACCGTCCTCGAGCCGCTGCGGCGGTTGAAAACCGTGCTCGTAGTGCATCATCAGCACGTCGGGATTGCTGCGTGACACGGCCATGCCGATCTTCCCGGAGGCCCCTTCGGGGAGGCCCTCGGTAAGCTGGGTGAACGTCCGGCCGCCGTCGGTGGTCTTGAAGATGCCGCCGAGCTCACCGCCCGAATCGAGCCGGTAGGCGGTGCGTTCGCGCTGCCAGAAAGCCACCCAGATCGTATCGGGATCGTCCGGGTGCATGATCGCCTCGACCGCCCCCGTACGATCGTGGTCGGGGAGGCCGTTGGTCAGCTTGTCCCACGTATCACCGCCATCGGTGGTCTTGAAGAAACCGCGCTCGCTCGGGCCCCAGATGTTGCCCAGCGCGGCGACGTAGACGATGTCCGGATCGGTCGGGTGCGTCAGCACCGTTCCGATCGTGAGGGTGTCTTCGAGGCCCATGTTCGTGAACGTGGCGCCTCCGTCCGTCGACTTGTAGACACCGTCGCCCCAGGCCGCGCTGTTGCGGCCACATTCCTCGCCCGTACCGACCCAGATGATGTCCGAGTTGCCCTCGAAGATGGCCACGTCGCCGATGGATGCGGATCCGTAGTCGTCGAAAATCGGCTCCCACGTGGTGCCGGCGTTGGTCGACTTGAAGACACCCCCGGAGGCCGTGCCGACGACTACGTGGGCGAAATTGTCGTCCAGCGCGTCCACGGCGGAGATCCGCCCTTTCTGGTTGGCGTTGCCGATGTTTCGCCAGCCGAGGTCCTGGATGAGCGAATGCTCGTGGGTTTCCTGGACCTGCGGAGCCGGCTCGGCTCGTGCGCCCTCGGTGTCGACGGCGGCAACAGCAAGCATGACGACGCACGCAGCCGCCGTCCCGAGCATGAAGAGGCGGCCTTGGATCAGGCGACGGAGAGCGGAGAGACGCGGACCTCGGGATCGCATGGTGGGCTCCTTTGTACGGAGGACGGGTCGGGGAAGCACGCTTGTAGCATGCTGCCGGAAAAACCGTCAAGCGCGGTGGGTGCCACATAGCGGACAGGTGACCCGGCCGCTGCCGGTGGCCGGGCGGCCGGCGGCCAAGAGCCGATCTCAGACGGCGGCGTAGACGATAAAGGCGCCGAAAAGCACCGCGACCACGCCCCACGCCCGCACGGCGGTGTCGGACACACCCAGGAACCAGCCGACCAGTGCCCGGGTGCGCTCGATCCCGATGAAGAGCCCGAAGAACCCCGCGACCAACGCGATCACGCCGATCGTTCCGATCGCCATCGGCCAGGAGCAGGCCTCCGAGACGAAGACGAAGAACGCACCGATGAGAATCCGCCCGGCCAAGGCGCCGTAAATGGCGGCGGGCGTCTCGAACCACGACGCGATCTGGCGAAACGGGGCGGGAACGATCACGATCGCAACGCCCAGGAGGGCGATCAGCGCACCGATCGCGGCGACCACGTAAGTAACCATCTCAGCCCGCCCTTTCGCTTCTCCAGATGCGCAACGCTCGACCCTGGACGCGCCGACGATCGTAGCGCCGGTCCCGGACACCGAGCTAATAGGACCACCCGACCGACATGGTAATACCGAAGTCGTTCTTGGTCGCCCCTTCCTGTGGCGGCCTGGAGTCGTAGGTCTCGAAAAGGTCGACCGACATGTAGAAGTCCTTGATGAATTCGCGCCTCAGCTTCGTGTTGAGCTGCAGGCGAAACCGCCCCGTATCGCTGATACTCGGCAGGAAGACGAAGTTGGTGCTGATGTCCGTCTCGTTGTCTCCGAAGGTGAAGACCTGCAGGTTGGTGCCCAAGCCGGCCTCGAAGTTGTTGTTGCCCTCCGCCTCGCCCGCGTACTGCTCGCGCGAATAGAGGGCGGCAGCAAAAGCGCTCCAGGTCCACCGATTCGTCTGCGCCAGGTATCGCCCGAGCCCGTAGCCGCCCGTCCCCCGGATGTCGATGTTCAGCTCGTCGTTGTGCTCGAAGTTCGCCAGCGTGAGGCTGAACCAGCGCTCCCACCTCAATTGCCGGTACCACTGCCCCGACAGTGTCTGGCGGTTGTTGGTGGTCTCGTCCTCCCTCACCCGGATGGCCGAGCTCAGATCGACGTTGAACGTGTTGGTTCGACCGGTGTAGTTGCCGTTGGCGCTCAGGGTGTAGTCGAATTGGGTGTCGGTCTGGGTGTAGCTGGCGCCGAAATCGATCGAGCCGCCGAGCTTTCCCCAGAACGTCGGGCGAATCTGCTGGACGAACGCGACGTCGCGATTGGCTATCGACGTGCTCGCCTGGCCTACCGATACCTGGATCTGTCCGGGCGACTCGTCCGGGCGAATCGAGCCGAAGTATCGCTGTCCGCTGGCCATCTCCACTTCCAGCGTCTTGTCCGTGTCGATCGACACGATGTGCTCCCACTTGATGTAGATCGTGCCCATGGCGTCGGTCTTGCACCGCAACCGACCCCTCTCGAGCTCCTTGATCTCACAGGTGATGTTGTCACCGTTGTCGAGCGTGATGACGTCTGTCTTTTGCGCGGACGCCGCGTCGACCCACATGCCGCATGCGCAGAGCATGGCGAGCACGCGAACGGCCGAGCGGCCGGAGAAGGGCACGCGAACCATGTGCTTACCCCCTTGGCGGTGTTTTCGGGAACTCAGGCGGTGTTTTCGCGAATTCAGAAGGCTGAATCTACCCGAGACGCCGACGCGGTGCACACGTCTTACGGTGTCGCTTCGGCGCGCTCCTCGATCTCGTCGATCGTGTACAGGCGCCCGGTCCCCATCCCGGGACAATGACGGGCCGCCTTCGCCCAGGCGCGGCGCGAGACGACGTTGCCCTTCCAGAAGGGCCAGGTGCGACACTGCGTCGGGCGGTCCTCGTAGACCAGGCAGCCGTGATCCTTGGCCCAGAAGACGCAGTCGTAGTTGGGTTTCTCGCGCAGGCTGACGAACCCGGTCGACATCGTCCGCGTGTACTCGCGGCGGAACCGCTCCTCGCTCACCTCCAGACGCACGGCCAGCGCGGCGACCTCGGCATCGTTCACCTCGACCGTGCCCGAGAACCCGGTGCAGCAATTGCCGCAGCGCGTACAGGTGAAGAGCAGCCCCTCCCGATACCAGGGATCGTCGCTCATCGGCTCGCCACGAGGGCCCGGCGCATCGCGCGGCTCCAATCGGCGAGCGACACTTTCAGATAGCGGGCCTCCTCCGACGGCGCCCGCCCAATCGGCCCTTCGGTCCCGGGCTCCGTCTTCGCGCACACGAACACCGGTCCGCCGACGGCGAGGATCTCGTCCAGGGCGGCCTCGTACGCCGTCGGCTCGTCGAACTCGTACACCCGCTCGAACCCGGCGGCCCGCGCCATGCCGGCGAAATCGACCTGCGCCGCCGCCGGGATCGGCTGCCCTCCGGTGATCTCATAGTTGCCGTTGACGGCGACGAAGAGCACCAGGTTGTCGACCCTCGATTCGACGATCGTGGCGAGCGTGCCGAGGCTCATCAGCATGCTGCCGTCACCGTTCAGGCAGACCACCTTTCGCCGCGGGCACGCCATGGCGATCCCGAGAGCCAGGTCGGCAGCGTGCCCCATGGCACTGTCGGCGGAGGCGAAGTCCAGGTCGTGATCCGAAATCTTGCCCCACGGGCGAACCACGCTCATCGTCGTGACCACGGCCTCGTCGGTACGACGGGCCGCCAGGGGTCGAAGAAACTCGTCGCGGCTCAGCATCAGCTCACCTCAGGGCGCGCGGCAGCAGCACGGCGACCGGCCGCTCCTCGGAGCGTGCCCGCTCCCAGGCGGTTCCGACGACGTCGGCATCATCGTCGTCGTCGTACACGTAGTGGGGAACCTGCCACGCATTCAAGGTCGGCACGGTCAGCAGAGCGACCGAATCGACATCCGCTCGTTTCAACACGTCGGCGAGGCCGCCGGCGGCGCGGGCAGACTCGATGTCCGCAGCGTGGGCCGTCATCTTGGCGTGGCCGCGGACCCCCACCAGAAGAAGCAGCGGCGCTCCCATGCGAAAAGCCGTGCCCCTGAGGCTGTCACCGCTCTCGAGCAGGCCGGTGTTCTGGACGACCACCACCGGGGTGGCGCCGCCGAGCCAGAGGCCCGAAGCGACGGCAATCGCCTCTCCCTCGCGGCTCACCGTCAGCGTGTCGACAGTCGCAGTGGCCGCCGCGACCTCGAACAGCCGTGCCGAGCCATTGTCAGGGACGCCGATGAAATGCGTTGCTCCGGAAGCCACGAGCGTCTCCAGCAGCCGCGCGGCGCCCGGCGCCTCAGACATCACGTCCCCTCACGAGCGGGATCGCTCGTCGATCACCGCGGCGAGGCGCTCGAAATCAACCCCCAGGCGCCGCGCCGTGCCGACCGCAAGCGAGGTCGTGGCGACACCGGGCACGAACTGGTAGGTCGAGGACTGTTCGTCGTCGATGCCCACTTGCAGGAACTCGAGGTCGGCGATGGGTGGCGAGCTCTCCAGATCTTGGGCGATGTCGAGGAAATGGGTCGTTATGAAGGCCTGCGGCTCGAGCTTCCGTAGCAGGCGCAGGACCATCGAGATGATCTCGGCCGCCTCGGACGGGTTGGTACCGGAACAGAGCTCGTCCATCAGCACCACCGCCGTGGGCTTGACCCCTTGAAACAACGTCCGGATGCGGACGAGCTCCGTGCCGAGCCGACCTTCCTTCAGGTCCGCCCCGTCCTGGTGCACCAGCGAGGCGAACATGCTCGAAGCCAGCGGCAGACGGGCCTCGGCCGCCGGGACATAGAGGCCGGATTGACCAAGCAGCTGAACCAACCCGAGGGCCTGGAGCAGACGGGTCTTCCCGCCCGAGTTGGGCCCGGTCACGATCGTCACGGCCTCCCCACTCTCCGGCTCGATCGAGCACGGGACGGGCGTGCCCTGGGTCTGCATCAACAACGGGTTGAACAGGTCCCGCAGGCGCACGGACACGCCCGGTCGGACATCGGCGAGGCATACCTTCAACCCCGCTTCCTGCGCCCGCGCCGCGAACGCCCGCGCCACCAGATACACCTCGATGTGCCCGAGCACCTGCACCAGCGTGCTGAACGCCGGGGCGATACGCCGGTAGACGTCGAGAATGACGCGGTTGACCAGCTCCCGCTGGGTGAAGCTCGCGCCCCGCCAGCGCAATCGAGCCATCTCCGACCAGCGTCGAAACGGCGCCATGTAAAAGCGGTTCTCGGTGTTGTCGGCGATCTCGTCGATCTCGAGGTTTCGAATCCGCCCGTCCGCCCCCACGCGGATGCGCAGATCCAGGCGGGTGTAGTCGTCCTCGTAGTCGAGGAGCGCGGCGAGGGTCTCGTGCTCGCGCGATTTCTGTATCTCGAGCCCCACTTCGTGCAGGCGGCGCAGCCCCGACGTGGAGCCGGCGAACTCCGACACCATGTACTCGACCACGGAGCCGAGCTGCGCCAGAGTGTCGAGCCGCAGCGTCGTTTTGTCCAGCAGGGTCTGCGTGTGGGTGCTCTTGAGCTGATCGAGGAGCGTTACCAGCTCCATGTACAGCTTCAGCACTCGCTCGCGGACCTCCACGTCGTCTTCGATCTCGCGCAAGATGTCCTGACGGAAGCGGATCGTGTCCACGTCGAGCGGCGGACGCGACAGCACCCGGAGAATGAACGCCGCGTGCATCGGATAGTCCTTGCCGTCGATGACGAGCTTCGACAGGTGACGGAGAAAGTCCTCGACGAACAGATCCTTGACGAAGAACTCCGGGTTCCAGGTCTCTTCCGGGAGCGGCAGGCTGCGGAAGCTCTCGTCGATGCCGCGGGACTCGTTGCTGCCGAGGAACGCCATCTCCAGCAATTCCAGCAGGAAGTGCTGGTCGGCGGCTGCGTGGGGGCGAGCGTGCAGAAGGTCCGGAAGAGGGATCATGGCAACAGCCTAGCCTAGCAGCCCGGCCCGGCGGCGGAATCGCTCGACTCGAGCTCGCGCGCCAGCTCGCGGATTACCCGCCACGCCCGCGACACGTGCTCCGCGTCGGTCTGCGCCTGCCCGACGCAGAACCGCAGGACGTAACGATCCGCCAGGACGGCGTGGGTGAGATACAAGTCACCGGTGGCGTTGATGCACTCGAGCAGCTGGCGGTTGAATTCGTCGCCGGCGACGTGGCGAAAACAGACGAGATTCAACGGTGGCTCGACGGCGAGCTCGAACCGCTTCGATTCCTGCACCCACGAGGCGAATTCCTGTGCCAGCTCGATGTGACGGCGCACGTGATGGCGCAGTCCGCGGACGCCGTAGTGACGAATCACGAACCACAGCTTGAGGGCGCGGAATCGCCGCCCCAGCGGCACCTGCCAGTCGCGGTAATCGATGACCGCCCCCGACTCGGTCGCCTGGTTACGCAGGTACTCGGGCAACACGCTCAGCGCGCGGATGAGGGCAGCGCGATCGGTCACGTAGAAGCAGTCGCAGTCGAAGTTGGTGAACATCCACTTGTGCGGGTTGAAGCAATAGCTGTCGGCGAGCTCCAAGCCATCGTGGATGCCGCGATACTCGGGACAGAGCGCCGCGGTGCCGGACATCGCCGCGTCGACGTGCAGCCAGACGTCTTCCTCGTCGCAGATCCGGCCGATCTCCACCACGGGATCCAGGCCGTTGGACGCGGTGGTGCCCACCGTCGCGCAGACGAACGTCGGGATGAGGCCTGCCTCACGGTCGTCCTCGATCTGCCGGGCGAGGACCTCCGGGCGCATGGCGAATCGCTCGTCCACATCGATCAGCCGCAAATTGCGCCGGCCGATACCGGCGATGCCGACGGCCTTCTCCACCGATGAGTGAGCTTGATTCGAGGCATAGGCGGTCAATCGCCCATCGCACCCGTTCTCGTTCGCGTCCAGGTCGGTCGCCCGCTCACGCGCCGCGACCAGCGCACACAAGGTGGCACTCGAGGCGGTGTCCTGGATGACGCCGCCACCATCGCTTTCGCTGCGGAAGCCCCGCGGCAGGTGGAGCATGTCGACGAGCCAATCCAGCACCAGGGTTTCGAGCTCGGTGCACGCCGGGCTCGTGGCCCACATCATCCCCTGAACCGCGAGGCCGGCGGACGCCAGCTCGCCGAGGATCGACGGCCCGGAATTGTTGCTGGGGAAAAAGGCGTGGAAACCCGGCGACTGCCAATGCGTGATGCCGGGTAGGATGATCTCCTCGAGATCGCGAAGAGCGTCGTCGAAGGCTTCGCCCTCCTCGGGGGGCTCGGCGGGCAATGCCGCCCGGATCTCTCCCGGTTCCACGCGCGACAGCACCGGGAGCTCTTGCACCCGTTCCTGGTAGTCGGCGATCCAGTCCACGAGCTCGTAGCCGCGGCGGCGGAACTCGTCGGGGCTCATGTGATAGCTGTCGTCCGCCATGATCGCTCCCTGTCAGCGGCGCGGATCTCCGCGATCCACCCGCGCACCGTGTCGTGATGGTCGTACCACGCCTCCCACACACAACGACCCCACTTCCGAACCACGTCGATGTACTCGTCAATCGTCGTGGCGGCCGCGGCGTCGGCGACGGTCAACTCGCCGCGGAAGGCCGGTGACTCGATCTCGGGCAGGTTCTGCGCCCGGCTCAACCACGACTTCATCCCGGAGTACACGTCCAGGTTGCCGCCGAGCTCGATGGCGCAACAGAGGTAGAGCAGGTGCCCCGCGACGTCGCGCGGCCAGGTGCAGCGCATCTCGACGTGTTGCAGCGAATATGCGTCGACGAGCATCCGGCGAACGACGAGTCGCCGGGCATCGGGCGAGCGAACCGTCAACTCGGTCATCAGCTCGTAGCAGCCCTCGTAGCCACGCGGGAAAACCCCGCCGCAGTATTCGCAGGCTTCTCCTGGGGCCAGATCGCGCATGCCGGGCCGATCAGACCGGACGCCACACGAAGCCCTCACCCCGCCTGTAGTAGAGGCGAAAAGCATGCCCGTAGATGTCGTCGACGGGAATGAACCCGAAGGCCCGGCTGTCACGGCTGTTGCCGCGATTGTCGCCCATGACCATGACCCTTCCCGGAGGGATCACCGTAGGACTCATGTCCGGTCCTCCGCCGGCGCCCAGATTCAAGGACGCTTGCCGCTCACCGAACACCTCGATGTTCTCGGCGTTCTCCGCCTCGATCGGGTTTCCGTTGACGGTCAGCTTGCCGTTTCGGACGCTCACCTCGTCGCCCCCCACCGCGACGATCCGCTTGATCAGGCGCACGCCGCTCTCGGGCGAGTCGAAGATGACGATCTCGCCCCGTTGCGGGGTCCCCCCGGAGAGCAGCTTGATGTCGGTGAACGGCAGACGCAGACCGTACGCCGTCTTGTCGACGAGGACCCGATCGCCGACCAGGAGCGAATGCTCCATCGATTCGCTCGGGATGTAGTAGTGGTCGGCGAGGGCCGAACGCGCCGCCAGCGACACGATCACTACACCCGCCAGAATCAGCAGCTCGGAGCCGATGCGGCGCAGCCGCGAACCGGTCTTCGATCCCCGCTCCGATGCCTCCTCGGGCTCCCGCCTCGAGCTCACCGGCCGTTCTCGTAAAACAGCAGACCGCCGGCGATGCCACCGACGAACAGGTCGGCGTCGCCATCCGCGTCGATGTCGGCAAACGTCGGCGCCGCGAACGGATGGACGGGTACCGAGAAGGTCTCGTCGCGGACAAACTCGGGCGCCGCGGGGGTGCCGTTGTTTCGGTAGAGGTGCAGGCCTTCCGCCTCCGACCCGAGGATCAGATCGAGGTCGCCGTCACCGTCGATGTCGGTCAACGTCGGCACACTGCGCCGACCCGCGTCGATGTCGAGGTACTTGTCGGCAACCAGGACGAACTCTGCCGTTTCCGGGCCGCCGTCATTGCGGTAGAAGTTCAGGTCGCCGGAGGACTCACCGACGAACAGGTCGAGGTCGCCGTCCGCATCGATGTCGCCCAACGCCGGCGTGGCGTTGCGCCCGCGCGTGAGTGTGACCGCCTCCGCATCGGCAATCACCCAGCGCGGCTCCGACGCGCTTCCCTCGTTGATGACCAGCATCATGGTGTCCTGCCACGTTCCCATCAGGATGTCCTGATCGCCGTCGGCATCGAGATCGCCGAAGGCGGGCGAAAAATGATACTCGCCGGTGAACTCCGGCATGATTCCACGCAGGCGGAATGCCGGCTCGGTCGGGCTGCCGACGTTCTCGAAGCGGAACAGCTTGCCGGTCGCGTTGTCGTCGGGCTGGATCTTGTTGCCGATGACCAGGTCGAGATCGCCGTCGCCATCGAGGTCGACGAACGCCGGAAAGGTCTCGCTTCCGAGGTCGATGTTGCCAACGTAACGGGACGACACGACGTCGAAGTTGTTGACCGACTTCTGCTCCAGGTAGAGGAAGTTGTCGATGGTGGTGCTGTTCGGATTGAACGCTCCGCCGAGGACACCAACGAGCAGATCGTTGTCGCCGTCGCCGTCGATGTCGCCGAACGCCGGGGCGTTGTAGCCGCTGGTGGCAATCGGCCCGTTGAGCGGGAACGATTCGGGCTCCGAGCGCAACGAGGGCGTGGCGCACGAGCCGGTGTTCTCGATAAACAGCAGTCCCGGCTCGAAGAAGTCGCCCCAGAACAGGTCCAGGTCGCCGTCTCCGTCGGCGTCCTCGAGGGCCATCGTGTTGGCTCCGTGCAAGGTCGCGCGCCCGCTCCGCTTCGCCGGATGCGGGACGCGCGGGCCACCACCCGCCGCGCCGGCGGCGCCCCCGAGGGCCGCGAAGGCATCGTCGCCCATCACCTGGCCGATGATCTCGATGTCCTGAAAGCGATCCGTGACGTGGCGGAACTGCGGCGCACCGAAATCGTCGACCCCGTCGGCCTCGTAGCGCGTGATGATCCCCTCGAGGCGCCCGAGCATCAGATCGAGACGACCGTCGCAGTCGATGTCGCCGACCTTGGGGATGTTCTGACGGTCGGAGAAGATGGATTCGTCGTCCGTATCGAGTAGCGTCTCGGTCACCAGCTCGAACTCCGGAGCCCCCGGCTGTCCGGCGTTGCGCCAGAACCGGATCAGGCTGAAGCGCTGCTCGGCCAAGAGGTCGAAATCGCCGTCGGCATCGACGTCGGCGAAGTGGTACCACTCGCCGACGTCCAGGTCCTCGTAGCTGTCCGTGCGCCAGACGTATCGAGGCTCCTGCGGCGTTCCGACATGCTCGAAGAACATGATCTGGTTGGAGTACTCCTGCACGAAGAGGTCGAGGTCGCCGTCGGCGTCGATATCGACCAGGTGCGGCCGGGGGATATTGAACCCGCCGAGGAAGGGATGCTCGTAGGGAACACCGTGCTCGTCCTGCACCTCGATCCCGTAGACATGACGCTCGAATGCCGGCAGCTCTTGTTGCAACGCCGCCGGGGCGGCGCTCGCCGATCCAATCAACGTCAGCACCGCCAGCGCCTTGACGGGAATCCCGCGGGCCTTGGTCTCGATCGCCACGTCGTCTCTCCGTCTCAATACGCCGGGCGGGCGCCGATCCCGGCGGCGTACGCGGGCACCTCGATGACCGCGACGATCTCGCGGGTCTCGGTATCGATGGCGACGACGGTCCCTGCGGGCAGCGGATCGGCGCCGACACTGGTCTGCTCGAGGCTCGACGGATAAACGGCTTCGGTATTGCGCCCGGACACCCATAGCGTCCGGCCATCGGCCGAGATGGCGCTACCGTGCGGCTCCGCCAGGCCCTCGCCCTCGATCGTGGCGACGACCTCCCAGCTCGCGGTGTCGATGACGGCCACCGAGTTCGAGGTCCGCTGCGGGAAGTAGACGAAGCGCCCGTCCGGCGAATACGTCGGATGCCAGGGCTGACCGCCGATCGAGAACGAGGTGAAGAGCTGCGGATTCGCCGGGTCGCTGATCTCGAAGACCATGACCTCGCCTGAAATCTGTCCGCCGGTGACCATGATGTTGCCGTCCGGAGAGATGGCGAACTGCACGAACGTATGCGTGTCGCCCTCCACGTTGACGACCTCGAGGTCGTCTTCCGCCGGCGCAGCGGAGGCGATCTGGTTCACCGCCAGGCTGGCGGTGAAGACGCGGCCCCCCTGCGGCGCCGCCGCGATGGCGTGCGGCCGCGGGAAGAACACGTCGTACTCCTCGATGCTCATCTCGGCCCGGTCGATGACGCCGATGCGCTGCGGCGGATTGACCGCGGCCATCGACCGACCCACGTACAGGACGTTCTCGACCGGATCGACCGACATCATCCCCGGGGTCTCGAACTCCGTCTGGCCGACGAGCTCGTTGTTGCGGTCGAACTTCAGCACCTGCCCGTCGGCGATCAGCGAGACGTACCAGAACGACCCGTCCGGCTCGACCGTCACGTGATGCGGCTTGGCGTTCGCCGTGAAGCCGAGATCGGTGAGCCAGATCGTTTCCACCAGCTGACGCGACCCCATGTCGATGATGGACACCGCCGGACCGCTCTGGCTGGCGACGTAGAGGTACTCCGCCGCCGCCGTGGCGTCGGCGGTCGAAGCGTCCGGCGCGGCGGCCGACGACGCGTCCGCCCCACCCTCCGCATCGGGCGCGGCGGCGTTCCCGGTCTCCGCGGGGCCACCTCCGCAGGCTTGCGCGAACAGCAGGACAACGGCGAAAAACAGAACTCCGGGTGCTCCCGGGCGTCGAACGTGCTTACTCAAGGTTCACCTCAGTCGCGCACCTTCACGATCACCAGGCCTTCGCGGCCGCTGGTGACCAGGATGATGCCACTGTCGAAGAAGGGGTAGTTGCTCCACGAACCCGTCATGCCGCCGCCTTCCTGATACGGGACCGTATCGAAGAAGCCCGCCGGAACCGGGTTCTCGGGGTCGCTGATGTCGAAGATCCGCAATCCGGAATCGTAATTCGACTGATACATCAGGTCGCCCTTGATGTAGAGGTTGTGATCGGTCGCCGGGTTATCGGAAATGTACTCACGCACCAGGATCGGATCTTCCAGGTCCTGGATGTCCCAGATCAGCGTGCGGGTCCCCTCGACCAGCCCGCGACCCTCGTCCAGCTCGTCGTTCATGAAGAAGTAGGCGTGGTCGTCGGTGATCCAGCCCTGATGGCTGTAGGCGACGTTGGGATACGACGCCATACCGAGGGCCACGGGGTTGCGCTTGTCGGTGACGTCGGCGATCGAAATGGCAGTCTCGTTCGATCCGATGCAGATCTCGTGCCCGTCGAAGCGATCATCCGGCCCGTCGTAGGTGACGCACATCGCGTCGTGCGAGTAGCCGGTGCCGCGGCGTCCCGTGTTCATGTCCTGGAAGCAACCCTCGAACGTCGGGTTGAGCGGGTCCTCGATGTTGATGATGTGCAGGCCGCCGCCGCAACCGTTCGGGCCGCCGGCGCCGACAGCGTAGGCGTAGTCGGTCTCCGGATTGATGACGATATTGTGCGAGCTGCCGATCCCGTCGTAGAGGAAGTCGGGCTCGAAATCGATCGGCTCGCCGTCGAATTCCCGCAGGCGTTCGAGGTTGAACACCTGCATGCCGTGCTCGCCGGCCCCGTCCGAGACGATGTAGACCCAGTTGTTGCGCACCTTCATGTCGCGCCAGGCGCTCGTGCGTGAGCCGTCGGTCTTCATCATGATGCCGAGGTGTACCGGGTTGTAGGGATCGGTGACGTCGAGAAACGACGCCCGGTCGCGCAAACCGACGATGGCGTAGTCGCGGTCGGTCTCGGGATCCGTCCAGCCCCAGACGTCATTGGTCGCCAGCCCGCGCACGCCGCCCATCTCGTGGACGGGAACGAACGAGATCAAATCGACGTTGTCGCAGGGAAAGTCGGCCGCCATACCGTCGTCACAGCGAACCTCGCCACCGGTCACCGTGGCGTAGTTCGCCACCGGGCTGAGGATCTTCTCGGTGTCCCAGCCGAAATCCGAACGCGTCATCACGACAGCGGTACCGGCGCCGAAGTCGTCGCCCGGCAGGCCGACGACGACGGTGTCGCCGTCTGCCGACATCGTCGTGGCGAAACGATCACCGGCGGACATACCGGCGGCGCCGAGCTTGCTGGCGTCGGTCCAACGACCCTGTGCGTCGCGGGAAAAGCGGTAGATGCGCCCGGCGCGGCCGCCGGCCCCCGGCGCCCCGACCAGGGCGGCATTGCCGTCGACGACGACCGACGAACCGAAGCCGCTCCCCCGCTGGCCGTCGAACGGGGCCAGGCCGCCTGCGGCGACCCACGCATCGTCACTCAGGGAGTAGATCGATACGCCACCGATGCCGCCGTTGGCACCGGCGGCGCCAATGAACATCTCGTCGCCGGATACGGAGATGGAGGTGCCGAAGGCGGCCCCTTGCTGGGTGTTGTTCCCCGGGAGCTGCTCTACCTGAGACCAATCGCTCCCCTCGCGGCGAAACACGTACACGCTGCCGGAACGACCGCTGTAGTTCGGCGCGCTGACCATGGCCCAGTCACCGCTGATCGCAACGGCCGAACCGAACGCCGGCGGCGCGTTGCCCCGGCCACCACGGCCGCCCGGTCCGGCGGCCTGACCGCCCCCGCCTCCGCGACCGCCGCGCTGCCCGCGGCCGCCACCGGCTTCGGCCTCTTCTTCGGTCGGGTTCGTCGCAACGAGCTTGGCAACCTGCGCCCAGCCGGAAGCGCCGCGCTCGAAGATGTACGCCGCCCCCTGCCGCTCGTTGTGACCGGCGGCGCCGACGATCATGTGCTCGCCGCTCATCGCGACCACCGAGCCGAAGCCATCCTCTTCGACGCCGTCCGCCGGCGAGACCGTCTGGGTCTCGACCCAGGCGCCGTCGACCCGCTCGAAAACGTGCACGGTGCCCACGCCGGTGCCGCTACCGACGAGCAGGACATCTCCGTCGGCGTAGAGCGATCGCCCGAAACGATCGCGGTCGGTGGCAGCGGCGGCCGAAAGCCGGTCGACCTCTTTCCATCCGTCCGCAGACGCCCGATAGACGTACACGTATCCGGGAGAAATGACGTTGCCCGACTCACCGACAAACACTTCCCCCCCGGCCGTGGCAACCGCACCGGCGTAGCCCGATTGGGCGAGGACGGGAGAACAGAGCACAACGCTCGCCAGCAGGAGAGCCAGACGACCAACGAGGACTTTCACGGTTCACCTCGGTGTACGGGGTTCGAAAGAGCACCTCGGGACCATGCCGAGGCGGATCTTCCCGGATTGCCGCCCGCGAGCGGCGCCGTTTGTCGTGGGGATCGAGCGTGGAACGCTACGCTGATCTGGTAGAGCTTGGTGTACCCCGGCCCTGCAATCAAGTCCAGGGTGACGACCGGTCCGACCGTCCTCGGTCCGAGTCGATCATTCGCGGCGGCCACATCCTTCACGCATCACCGGTGGGCACGAGGATCGATGCGTTGCTCGTAGTGGCGTGATCGCTCGTCGAATCGAGACAGCAGCTCGCGTGCGGCCGGCGGCACCACCGCGATCTCGTGATCCTCGCCGGCGAACTCGCGAACGGCATCGATCGAGTCGAACCACAGGATGGTGACGAACTCGACCTCGTCGCCGTCTTCGCGCCGCAACAGATGGGCGCCACGAAAGCCTGCGACGCCGCGATCTTCGATTCCGGGCAGGACGACGTCTCGTAACAGATCCTCGTACGGGTCGGCGTTCTCCGCGGTCGTCCAGCCCCTCCAGATCCTGCTGATCATCAGCGCGTCCCTTCCCTTTCCTCCTGGCAGGAGATGCGAGATCCGCCTGTTGGGCGTCACTCCACTCATCGATGGCCGTTTCCGAGAGCCCGGCCGACGGGGACCTCCGTGGCCTCGTAAACGCGCAGATACGGCGGCGTATCTCCCGGTTCCTCGAGCATCCGCAGCGCCGCCTCGAGCACCGCGTGCTGGCGCGACGGCTCGTGCGGCGCATCCAGCGGGTATCCGTGCGCGAACGGCAGGGTCAACGCCCGCGGCGGGCGAACCCGCTCGGCCACCTCGCGTAGAAGCTGCAGCGCCACCGTGGCGATACCGTGCCGTTCGAGCTCGGCGGCGGCCAGACACACGGTCTGGTTGCAAACCGGTCAAACCGGTACCAACAGCGCAATGTCCACGTCGTCGTCGCGCAACCTGCGGGCAAAAACCGGCGCAGTATCGCGAACGAAACGACCCGGCGCGGTGATGGATCCCATCAGCGAGACGTGCTCACGGGCGACGGAGCCGATGCGACCGCTCTCCTCCAGCTCGCGTACCCGATCGACAGGAAATGCCAGATTGGCGTCCCGCCGGACGCCGGAATGGTCGTACGACCGAGAGCGGTGCGAGTCGATCAGGGCGGACGCAGGGGTATCGGCGCCGATCATCCGCGAGCTGTAGTCGCCCCCCTTGACGGACTTGTCGAACGGCTCCTGATCGGGCAACACGAGCCCGGCGGTGCATACCAGCGCCAGCCGGCATTCGCGTAGCGGCTTCCGCAGAGGCGCCCACGGAACCGGATCGATGCGCCGCCAGCGGTAACCCCGCAGGAAGATCCGATCCTTGAAGGAAAACTCGCCGAGATGGCCCATCAGGCGTGTACCGTCCGGTTCACGGCCTCCGCCACCAACGTCCCGAACTGATCGTCGCTGTACTCGACGCTCATGCGGCCTGTCAGTGCTCGTGCCCCGGCCCATGCGCGTGACCGTGCGCGATCTCTTCCACGGTGGCCTCGCGGACCGCCTCGACAACGACATCGAAGTTCAGTACCTGGCCCGCCAGCGGGTGGTTGCCGTCGATCACGATCCCCTCTTCGCTGACGTCCTGAACGAGGACCACCTGCGAATGGCCTTCCGGGCCTCGGGCCTCGAATTGCATTCCGGGCTCGATGTCTTCGATGCCTTCGAACGCCTCGCGGGGCACGAGCTGGACGAGCTCCGCGTCAACCTCGCCATAGCCGTCCGCGGGTTCGATGGTTACCTTGATCTCGTCACCAACGGACTTGCCGGCGAGGGCGGCCTCCAGCCCGGGAATGATGTTCTGTGCCCCGTGCAGGTACATGAGAGGCGCGCCACCGGACGAGGTGTCGAGGGTCTCGCCGTCGGCATCGGTGAGGGTGTAGTGGATGGATACGACGTGCTTGTCGGCGATCGTCAAAACGGGCTCCGTGTCGATCTCTCGGTTGCATGGAATCACTGCGGCAGGCCGACACAACGGTCTTGTGCGACAGGCCGGCTCGGGTGATTCCCCGAGTATCGCACGCCCTACCCCTCAGGCCAGACCGCCCCAGAGCCGTACGAGCACGTAGATGCCGATCATCGAGAACGCCAGCGCCATCTTCGCCGCCACTCCGAGGGCGAGACCGATGGTGGCACCGAGGCCGGCCGCACCGGCCTGGCGCATGCTGCGGTCCGCCAGCAACTCGCCGAGAACGGCGCCGATGAAAGGCCCCAGGAGGATTCCCGGCAGGCCGAAGAAGATGCCGACGAGCGCTCCGAGGAACGCCCCGAACATGGCGTAGCGGGTGGCCCCGAAGCCCTTCGTGCCCAACGCACCGGCGAAGAAGTCGATCGCGTAGGTGGCAACGGCCATGAGGGCAAGGAGGGCGAGCGTCCACGGTCCGACGTAGACGAAGCCTTCGATCCAGGCGGCGAGGAGAAGCCCGCCGAACAGCAGAGGGGCCCCCGGCAGTCCCGGAAGCAGCAGGCCGACGACGCCGAGGAGAACGAGAACGACGGCGAGGAGCCAGTAGAGGACGATAGCGAGCGTACTCATGGGTACGGCAGCGGTTCTCCGCGGTGAGTCCGACCGCGAGCTCCGCTCCGGCGGCCGCTCCCCCGGCCGCCGAAGCCGGCGCGGTGGAGACCGTCGTGCCGAGCGTTCATTGCGACGCGATCTCGTCGAGGAATGGCGCCTTGTTCCCGGTCATTTCCCAGCGCACCAGCGAGACCGGGATGATTCCGGCGGCGAGGAACTCGTCGAAAAAACGCTTGATGGTGAACTCGTCGCCCAGCTGGCTCGCCCGCTCGGCGATCAGCTTTTCGATCTCGATCTTGCCCATGATGTAGCTGGTGCCGTACCCGGGCTGGGTGAGATAGAAGTGCTCCTCGCCCTGAATCGTCGCGCCGTCGGCCGGCAGGAATCCGCGCGGCGTCCAGTACGAGGCGAAATCGGCGGCCTCCTGCAGGGTGTACTCGCCGGCGTGCTGGCGCAGGCCGCCCAACCCCCGCGCCGCCCGCTGCGCCAGCAGAATCCAGATCAGCTCGCGCGTACGCGGGCGATCGTCGAAGACGCCCGCGTGCATCATCCACTCCTCGAACCCGGTGGCCAGACCTTCGGAGCGATTGTCGTAGATGTTGTACAGCGGCGAGGCCCGACGGATCGGGCTCTCGTGCGGCTCGTTCGCGAGCCGCGCCAGGTCGATCCAGTGGACGTCATGGTTGCGCATGGTCAGCGGGTCGCGGTAGCTGATTTCGGAGAAGAAGCCGCGCAAGCCGTCCGCCGGGCTGAAACGGCCGACCCGGGCGCGCAGCGCCGGCTCCATGTAGTCGCGCATCGTGAAGATCTCCTCGGCCTCGAGGAACGCAATCTCCGCATCGACGGCGTCATTGAACAGGCGATCGTAGTCCTCCGCGTTGTCGATTCTCTCGAGCTGCGGAAGGTCGCGGTTGCGGTTCTCTTCCAGTCGCAGGGAAGCGTGCGACCGAGCCAGCTCATGCTCCAGCAGGGTCTCTTGCTGCGCCCAGGTGTAGTCCATCAGATGGACGTTCTTCAGAAACCAGGAATGGTTGTCCTCACCGACGCCCGAGGTCCCCGTCTTCGACGGGGCCTGGGACTCCACCCACTCGCGGAACTCATCGGTCGCGGCGATCGCGTCGGTGATCGCCTGGTCGAGCGTCGGGTCGGTCCCCGCCACTCGATCGCCGAGGCCACGCAGGTCGCGGCTTTGAGACCCGAGCGAGCGAGGCGCCATACGCCACAGGTCGGCGCCGGCGCCCGTCAGATTGGTCCGAGCTTGCTGCAGCGGCGCCGGTATGGCGCCGATGCGTTCGCTGAACAGCTCGACCGCAGCCGCATCGAGGGGATACTCGTAGGCCCAGGTATCCAACCACCGGGCGATGATCGGCCCCTCGTGCGCCGGCACGTCGCTCTGGGCCGAGAAGATCGTCACGTAGAAGGCGGGGTTGTTCGCCCAGGGCTCTCGTACCCGATGGTCGAACTCGAGGCCGTTCATCTCGGCCCGTACCAAGTAATGGTCGATCTGCTGCTCCACCGGCCACCCGCTGGCGTCAATCGCCGAGAGGCGAGCCTGCCAAGCAGGGAGTTGGGCGTACTGGGCCGCCATCGCCCCGGCGGTGTAGTCCGGCACACCGGCGTCGAATACCGGCTCCTGGAACTCCCGCCACTCGTCGAACAGGGTCAGGAGATCTTCGTAGCGGACGCTGGCGACGGCGCCGGCGTCGGAACCGGAAGACGATCCCGTACCGGTGGCGGAGCCGGCCCCATCGCCGGGCGTGCCGGCGGAGCATCCAGCCGCAAGAAGGAGCAGGACGACGATCGCCGGGAGGGGACAACGGGAGGGAAGCAACGTGCACATGGCGAGGCTCCGGATTCGAGTTCAAGCCAGCGGTTCGGCGCCCGCTGGGCATCGATTATGAGGTTTCCGCGGAGGCGTCGAGCGCTTCGAGGAGATCGTCCCTCCCCTGCGCCGCTGCCATATCATTCGCGGTCTTGCCGCGGAACCCCGGCGGTCCGCTTCCCCGGAGCTCCGTGTCGGCCCCAGCTTGCACCAATGCCCGCACGATCGCCACGTGCCCGCCAATCACCGCAAGCATCAGGGCGCTCAAGTCGCACTTGGCGGTGTCATCGAGCGACGCGCCCCGATCGATCAACAGCCGGGTGAGCTCAAGCCGGCCACCGTGCGCAGCAAGCATCAGCCCGGTCTGGCCGTATCGATCCCGGGCGTCGACATCCGCACCGTGTTCGAGAAGCGCCCGCACCGCGGCAACGTCGGCACGGCCGATCGCCTCTTCCCACTCCCGGGTCATCTCAGGCTACTCCCTTTGACCACGTGCCTGTCCCTCGCCCAGGCATCGCGATCGAAGCAACTCCCCCTCACCACCTGACGTCGTGGTCGAGGCGAACGATTCACGACGGCTTCTTCATCACCGCCTGAACGACGCAGGCGCGCCCCTCCTCGAAGTTCCGCAGCAGGTTCGGGATCTTGATCGCCGCCGAACGCATGATCAGGTGCAGGCCGACGCCCGACGGCTCGTGGCTGACGACGCCGCGGAAGAACTCCATCGACGCGCCCGTTTTGTCTTCCCACGACAGCTGCGAGAACCCGCTTGCCCCGAGAACTCGCCGCAGCTCCTCGATCGGAATCAGATGGCTGATCGAAGAATCTCCGGCCCAGGGCACGGGGAAATGGAGATCCCCGCCGGGGCCGGCGAAAATATCGTGAAAAGCGAGCCTTCCGCCGGGCACGAGCACGCGATACAACTCGCCGTAGAACGTCGCCTTGTCGGCGATGTTCATCTGCGCGTGCTCTGTCCACGCCACATCGAAATGGTTGTCGGGGAACGGAAGCTCGAGAACGCTGCCCTGACGAAAATCGCTCGCATCGGCGAGGCCGACCCGATCAGAAAGCATCTCGGCGACCTCCACGTGCTCGGCGGTCAGGTCGACGCCGACGGTCTTGCAGCCGAAATTCTCCACCAGGTAGCGGCAGGTTCCGCCGATACCGCAGCCGGCGTCCAGGACCAGCTCGCCACGACCGATCCGCGCCATACGGGCAAGCTCGACCGTGGCTTCGCGCCCACGGACGTGGAAGGCATCGACCGGCGCCAGGTCGTCGACGGTCAGCGCGTCCACGTTCGCGCCCGAGGCTTCGAGCGCGGCGAGGATCCTCTGGCCCAAGTCACCGCTGCCGTAGTGCTCTGTCACCGTGGTCATGCGGATTCCTCGTCCGCCGCGCGACGGCGAGCGGCCTCTGCATGACCGCCGGCACGTCCGGGGTCGAGGCGATCCCAACCGATCGGGCTGGCCATGGGGACGAACAAGATCCCGTTGCGGACCTGCTCATCGCCGGTGGCGGCGAACCCGAGACGCTCGTACACCGGCACGGCGTAGCGCGACGAGTTCACCGTCACCTTCTCCAGGTCGGGATTCCGTTCCACCACCCTCTCCAGCGCCGCGTCGTAGAGGCGCCGGGCGATGCCGCGGCGATGGAATTCCGGCGCCACGAACATCATCGACAGATGCTCGTCCTTGCGAAACTCGATCATGCCCGCGATTTCCCCGTCGAGCGAGGCGACGAGGGTGAAGTGGTCCGATTGGTGCCGCGCAAGTAGCGCCTCCGGGTCGGCATACTCGACGTAGGCGGCGACCCCCTCCTCGCTGAGCTCGTGCCCGACGTACGTATCGAATGCGCGCATCGTCATCCGGCTGATCTCGGCCGCCTCGTCGGCGTGCATCTCTCGAATCGTCATCGTTTCGGTCACTTCCGGTCTCGCCAACGGGGTCGGATCGCGATGGGGATGTCGCCGCGAAGACGTCGCCGCGAGGATAACGCCGCGACGATGTCGCCGCGAGGATGATGCCGAGAGGTTGTCGCCGCGAGGATGCAGCGTGGTGCATGTCGGCGCGGCGTCAGCACGAGCATGGCGAGCGGCGACGAGCGAGCCGCCGCATCAATGAAAGTCGCGGCTCTGCGCCGACGCGGGACGGGCATACCGGCGCGGGTCCCAGAGTTTGTCCACGACGACGTGCACCACCCCTTCGGCAGCTTGCACCTTTCCCGAGACGCCGAGAAACGACAGCGTGCGGGCCTGCACGGTGAACTGCTCGTAGACACTCGGCCACAGGATGGTGTTCACGAAGCCGGTTTCGTCCTCCATGGTCATGAAGACGACCCCCGAAGCCGTGCCCGGGCGCTGGCGGCAGATGACGATACCGGCGTAGTCGACCCGACGCCCGTCGTGCATGCGCGACACGGTGCGGGCATCGGGCAGCCCCTTCGCCGCCAGCTCGGCCCGAAACGGCTCGAGCAGATGGCTGCGTGCCGAGTGGTTCATGGTGCGGAAATCCCACGCGACGGTGTCGATCTCGCTCAACGAGGAAAAGGTCGGTACCTGCTCGCCGAGAGGCAGGTCGGGCTCGGCAACGTGTCCGGAGACAGCCGGCGTTGCAGCCCCGGAGTACGCACCGGGCCCCTGTGAGCCGATCCCGGGCGATCCACCGACCCCCGGTGAGCCACCGGGCCCGTGCAATTCACCGGTGCCGGCAAGCCGCATCGTCTCCTTCTTCATCCCTTGCACCTGCCACAACGCCGCCCGGCGGTTGCTCTTCAGGCTGTCGAAAGCGCCGGCTTCGGCGAGCAGGCGCATCGATCGATCCGCGATGCCGGTGCGGGCGGCGAAGTCTTCGATGGATTGAAAGGGTGCTGTGGGCTCGCCACTACCCGCCTGCTTCGAAGTTTGATGCAGGGCCCCGTTTCCGACGCGCCGCGCCCGCACCGCCGCCTCGATCTTTTCGCCCTCGTCTTCACGCAGGCCCTTCACGTAGCGCAGCCCCATGCGCACGGCGAACTCGCCGGTGGAGTGCGCGCAGGGCTCCATCGTGCAGCTCCACACGCTGTGCAGCACGTCGACCGGGCGCACCACCAAGCCGTGACGTTTTCCGTCCTGCACCACGGTGGCCGGTGTGTAGAAGCCCATCGGCCAGGAGTTCAACAGGGCGCAGGTGAACTCGGGCAGGTAGTGGCACTTCAAATAGGCCGTGGCATAGCCGATCAAGGCGAAGCTTGCGGCATGGGAGTTATGGACGATGAAATCGTTGGCGAGAAAGTTGTGATTCCCCTCGATCTCGAGGTCGTAGGTCTGGCGCGGGCCGATCGGCTCGATGGAGACGATTCGATCCCAGTACAGATCGGACGTAGCGAGTTGTTTCACCGCCGGAACGATGTCCTTCGACATACGTCCATTGCGAGGCTTGGCAAGCTCACGCGCTCGACGGCGGCTTTCCGTACCCAGAAACCGGCGACCGACACGAGCGTAGAAACGCTCAAGATTCTCGTTGCCGGTCACGGTAACGACGTAGCTTTCCGCAGTGCCTCCTCGATAAGGACGGACCCGCTTGTAGATGCGCGCCACGATGGCGAGCCGTAACAACAGATGCTGGATCTGCTCCGCGAGCTGGCGAGACGCGGTGTCGTACGAAGCATGAGAGCCCTTTTCCGAAATGTGCCCGTCGCCGTCCCAAAGGCGTGCAAGCAGCAACCCGATGTCGGATTCACGGAGCTCGAAAACCTCCCCCGGAAGGCTCTTGTTGCGGGCGCCTGCACCCTGGTTCCCCTCGGCGATCAGGCCGGCAAGAACGATGATCTTGTGGCGAGGCCATTTCTTGCCGCCCGCCAGAGGCAATTCTCGTGCTGAAGCAACGGCGTCGCCGACCTTCAGATCACCGAGCTTTCGCCAGCCGGACATCGTCATGAAGGGATGCTCTGCGGTCGCCTCGATCTCTCGACCCAACGCGGTGCGAAGTCGGAAGACCTTCTTTACGCCGCTTTCCATAACCGAAACGATGCGCCGCTTCTCGATGCGCATTTCGCGATTGCACGAAAGCGTCGACGCGACGCGCTCCCGCCCTTCGGCCAGGTCTTCGATGGCAATCCAGCGACCGCTATCGGCATCGACGATGCGTGTGTCGCCGACGACACACTCCGGAAATCCGTATTCACCGAATCCACGGATCTGCTCGAAGACGCGCTCGGCGAACTCCTGCTTGATGCCCTTCGCCATCATGCGGGAGATGAGACGGCCACGGTGACGCTCGAGGCGTCCGGTCTTGCGCCAGGCGGCCATGTCGCGGCGCAGCTGGTCGGCCTCGCCGGGGCTGTAGTCGGCAGCGACGACCGCCAGCTTCATCACCTGCTCCTGGAACAGCGGCACACCGAGGGTCTTTTCGAGCACCGGTTTCAAGCACTCATGCGGATAATCGATCGGCTCCTCCCCGGCGCGACGGCGCAGGTAGGGATGCACCATGCCGCCGGTGATCGGCCCCGGGCGGACGATGCTGACCTCGACGACGAGGTCGTAGAACTTGCGCGGCTTCAAGCGCGGCAGCATGGCCATCTGGGCGCGCGACTCGATCTGAAAGACACCGACGGTGTCGGCCTTGCAGCACATGTCGAATGTGGCGGTGTCGTCGGCCGGGATCGTCGCCATGCCGAGATCGACGTCGCGGTGATAACGCATCAGATCGAAGGCGCGGTGCAGGTGTGAGAGCGCCCCGAGGCCGAGCAGATCGACCTTGAAGAGGCCGAGCGCCTCGACGTCGTCCTTCTCCCACTGGATGACGGTGCGGTCCTGCATGGCGCCGTTTTCGATCGGCACCAGGTCGTGCACCGGCTCGTGCCCGAGCAGAAAGCCTCCCGGATGGATCGACAGGTGGCGCGGAAACCCCTGCACGGCGTTGGCCAGGCGGATGAGATGCCGGTGCGCCTTGACCTCGGGGTCGAGACCGGCGTTGCGCAGCGCTTCGTCATCGACACAGTCGTAACGGCTGAGAAACTTCGCCAGCCGGTCGAGCGACGTCTCCGCCAGCCCCAGAGCCTTGCCGACGTCGCGCACTGCCGACTTGGGGCGATAGCGGATGATCACCGCCACCATGGCGGCGTAATCGCGCCCGTACTTCTCGTAGACGTGCTGGATGGCCTCTTCGCGGCGATCGTGCTCGATGTCGAGATCGATGTCGGGGGGCTCGGCCCGCTCGCGCGAGATGAAACGCTCGAACAGCAATCCCATCCGCACCGGATCGATCGCCGTGACCCCGAGGCAATAACACACGGCCGAGTTGGCAGCCGATCCCCTGCCCTGGCAGAGGATGTCGCGCTCCTCGCAAAAGCGCACCAGCTCCCACATGGTGAGGAAGTATCCGGCGTAATCGAGCTCCTCGATGAGCGCCAGCTCCTTGTTGAGCTGGTCGATGACATCGGCGGGAATTCCTACGCCCTTGCTTTTGCTCTCGCCCTTGCTCTCCCTCCCGCTCTCACCCACACCCTCGCCCTCACCCACAACATCGCCATCGCCCTCGCTTTGGTAGCGCCGCTCAGCCCCCTCGAAGGTGAGGTAGCGCAACCACTCGTCGGTGGTGGTGCCGTCGGGGAGTCGTTCGGACGGGTAGCGATAGCGCAGGTCCGCCATCGAAAACGTGCAGCGGTCGGCGATCTCGCTCGTGCGGGCAATGGCCGCCGGCTCGTCACCATAGGCTCGAGCGAAGCCGCCGGGGCTGAGCAAGGAGTGCTCGGCGTTGGCGCGAATGCGACGACCGGCGTCCGACAGCTTCACCCCGTGACGAATACAGCTCAGCACGTCTTGTACGTCTCGGCGACTGGGCGAGTGGTAGAGAACTTCGGTTGCTGCCACCAGCGGCAGCTCCCAGCGTGAAGCGCGCTCCCGCAAGCGCCATTCCTGACGCACCTCGTCGGCACGGCGATGCCGGCTGACGATGGCGTAGAGACGCTCGCCGAAGGCGTCCTTCAACAGCGGGGCGGCGACGTCCAGCGGCGAGGGACCGATTCGTCGTGCGAGCCCATCGTCCGGTTGCGCACCGTCGGATCGCACTCCACCCGGCCGTCCTCCACCCGACCGTCCTCCGTCCGGTCGCCCCCCGTCTGGCCGCGCAAGAACGCTGCGATCTCCCCCCCACAGGGCGATCAACCCCCCGGCGTGCTCGGCCACCTCGCGCCAGGTAACAACGCTCTCGCCCTTGGGCGAGCGTCGGCGGCCGCGGGTCAACAAACGGCAGAGGTTGCGGTACCCCTCTCGATCCTCGACCAGCAGAACGATCGTCGAAACGTCGGTGCGCTCGAACTGCTTGCCCGGCTTCGCCGTGGGCTCGCTACCGGCGCGGATCCGGTCGGGCAGCGGCACGCCCGGGTTCGCCACGGTCACCTCGGCTCCGACGATCAGGTGAACGCCCCGCTCGCGCGCCGCGGTGTGCGCCTGGACAACGCCGTACAACCCATCGCGATCGGTAACGGCGATCGACCGCAGCCCCAGATGGGCAGCCTGCTCGATCAGCTCTGCCGGGTCGCTGGCTCCCTCGAGAAAAGAGAAATTGCTCTTACACCACAGCGGCGCGTATACCTGCCCCAACTCCTGCCTCTCCTTACGCGCCGCGTCTCCCCGTCAATCAATTCTTTCTTCAACTCAGTTGCCCTTGGAGCATCCATCTACGGCGTTCCCTGTCGTAGTAGATCCACAAGACATCGCCCCGCTGCGTCTCGACGAAGTAGTACTCCCGATGTACCTCGCGCACCCACCAGCCTCCCGAGACCACGTAGGGTCCGCGCAAACGCACTGCCGGACCTTGCTCGAGGCCACGGATGAGCCACCCGTCGGGCTCGTGCCGTTCGCGCGCGGGAAGCTGTACCGCCTTGTCGAAGACGCGCCGAACCAGAGGTCGCGATGCAACGGCTCGTGATGCAATGGCTCGCGATGCTCCGGATGGAGATGCGCCGACCGGCGACACTCCCCCCGGGGCCATCTCCCGCGGAAGCTTGGTCTTGGCCAGCGGCTCCCAGGTGAAGCTGGCCTCGGGGAGATGAGCGTCACGTGGCTTCGCCCACACCACCGCCTCGCGACCGAACTCCGCCCGCAGCCGCGCCAAGGCGCGATCGGCAGCGACAACGTCTCGCTTAGGCTGATTCCAAAACAACGAAAGCTGCCCGTCATCGACCCGCTTGCCGTGCGCCGTGACCGTCATCTCTGCAACACCCGCAGTGAGGTCTGCGGTTCCCAACCGCAACCGCACGAGGTCGAGCACCACCGCGACATCGAGCGTCGCGTCGGCCGGGCGCACGTTCTTGACGACCCGGCGACGATCGTCGAGCTCCATGTCGATGACCAGCTCGGTCAGTCCTTGATGCCAGGTGGCGAGCTGCTCGAACAACGGCGGCAACAGCCGCTTCATGTAGAAAAGCAAACGGCTGGAGTCGACTTCGGGGTACTCGAACTCGGCCACGGTCTGCACCGGCACCGGCGGTGGCGCCGGAACGAGCGGCCGGCAAGTACGCCCGGAAGCTTCCTTGTAGAAGTCGACGGCTGCGGCGCCGAACCGCTTACCGAGCCCGTCCGGGGGCAACTCGGCCAGCCTCTCGACCGTATGGATGTCCAACTTGGCGAGCGCTTCGCGCAGGCGCGGGTCGATGTGCAAGCGGTCGAGACGAACACCGAGCGCGGCTCGGCGTTCCTCTTCCGGGTTGTCGAAGACCTTGATGTCGCGGGTCACGCGCGCGGTCGCATAGGTGGCGAAACGGCGGAATCCCACCGCCACCCGCGAGGTGAAACCGTCGTGCTCGAGCTCCGCCCGCAGCCTTCGTGACCAATCGGCGAGCGACTCCTCGATCCGTCCGAGGCCCGTGGCATTGACCCAGAACACCCCGGGCTCGTCGGCACTGGGCTCGACCTCGGGGCTGAACCTCCAGAGGAGCTCGAGCAACCTGCGCACTCCCTGATCGACTTCCTGCTCGTGCACCTCCCCGGCGCATAAACGCCGGCACAAGGACAAACCGGCGGCGTAGCGCGTTCCCGGTAGCACCCGGGAGCGGTAGGCGGCCTCGTTGACCCAGAGCACCCTGCCCTGCGGCTTGTCCTCGTCGACGACGGCCACCGGCCGGTCGGCCCACTCCGGGTGCCGCCGGACCAGCAATTGCAGCGGCAACGCCGGCACATGAACGCAGGCCAGACGTTCTACTCCAGAGGTGTACGCCGGGTCAAAAGCGCTCGCCGGATCGGAGGTGTTGATAGAGCCCTCCGCATCCGACGAGACGGAATAAAGGACGGCGTGCCGCGACTCAGGGAGGTGAGTCCGGCTCGGGGGGCGAGCACAGCACTCGTTCGACGGCTGTGGGAGTCGAAACGAGGCCGCGTCGCGGCACGCCGATATTGTCAGCTCCCGTCGGGGCTGCGGGTAACGGGGCATCGGGGATCCTTTGGACGCTCGAAAAAGCTCGATCGTTCAGTCGTTCAATCGGTTGTCCGTTTTCTGTTCACTATTCTGTTCACCAAAGCCCCTCAGGGCCCTTACAAACCTCCGTGTGCACCCATCCCGGGCCACGTTGCTTGTCCTTGAGCACACGCAGCTCGCACGCGAAGCGATCGTCGTCCAGGCGGCGAATCCGCGCCTCCCCACGCAACGACACCAATGAACCGAGCGAAGAGACACTGCCCGCCTTCTCCGTGATGCAAAGGATCGCGGTGTCGTGTTTGCGGGCGAGGCCACGAAGCCTCGCCTGCAACGCGGCCGAAACCCGTGGATTCGCACCCAGGTCGAGAACCAGAAGACCAAAGGCGCCCGAACGCGCCAGCTTGTCTGCGGCGCGTGCGACAGCTGACGCGTCGGGCACCCGAATAACGGCCAGCGCCTCCAGGTCGACGCCGGCGGCGGCCACGTCCAGCGGGTAGAAGCTGCTGTTGCTGGAGGTGATCCAAGCCGCGGTTTCTGCCTGACGCTGGGCATCGAGAACCATCGATGTCGCCAGCGTCAGGCAGGCACTGCCTCCCAATCCGGAAAGCTCGGTGAACCTTCCGGCAATCTCTTGCAAGTCCCATCGCGGCGCCAGGGGTACGGCGGCCGGCGATGCAGGGAGCGGTGAGAGCGCGGTGGCGGCGCGAGCCACGCCGCGGGGCAAGGGCATGGAAGCCAGAACATCGGGCTTCCGTGACGCTGCCGGTCGCATGTCTTCGCTGACATCCGTTGCGCGTTGCAAGCTCGCCGCGCTGCCCATCAAACACCTCCCTCGAGAAAACGCCGCACCTCGACAACCTTGCCGAGAATCTGCACGTCGGCGGCGTCGGGGATGATGGGCTGGTAGTCGGGATTTTCGGGCCGCAACTCGATGCGGCCACGAGCCGTAGATCCGGAGCCACTGCCATTGTGTATGTGGAGCGTCTTGACGGTCGCCTCATCGCCGATGAGCGCGACGACGATCGATCCCGAGCTGGCCGTCGGCTGACGACGGACGATGACCACGTCGCCATCCATGATGCCGGCGTTTCGCATGCTGTCTCCGCGCACGCGCAAGGCGAACATCTCGTCGTTGCTCCCGGAACGCGACGGCAGATAGCTCTCGACGTCTTCGACCGCGAGGTCCGTGGGGCCGGCGGGCACACGTCCGAGCAAGGGGACGAGACGCGGCACGCCACGCTGCCCGTCGCTTTCGGGCAAGGCATATCCCCGTGCCCTACCGGACTTCTTGACCAGGCGTCCCTCCTCCACCAGCGCGAGCAGATGAGCACGCGCCGACTCCACGGCGCGAAAGCCGAGTGCATCGCGTACCTCGCGAACCGTGGGCGGTCGCCCATCGAGCAACCGGTCGCGCATGAAGCGGAAGACGCGCTCTCTCGTCTGCCCTGGAGGTGTGTGAGCCATTGGTCGTATTGCCTGTTTTCGGTCTCGAATCGACGGAAAGAAGTAAACCAGACATTTGTCTGGTTTGCAAGAGAAAACTTCCCGCGCCTGACCATCTCATGGAGAAAACGGGTTGTTCATATGCTCCTAGCGGAACTTTTGAGTACTTCCCAGGCTCATTCACCGAGCAATGTGTATACTAATGTGTGGATAACTACACAGAAGGAAGACGGTGCCTCATGGCCACCAACCTGGCGATCGATCCGGCACTGATTGAACGCGCCCGCACTCTCAGCGGCGAAAGAACCAAGAAGGCAGCCGTCACCAAGGCTCTCGAAGAATTCATCGCGCGACGAGAGCAAACGGCACTTCTCGAGCTCTTCGACAGCCTCGACTGGGACCCGGACTACGACTACAAAGCCGAACGTTCGCGTCGATGAACCTGTTCGTCGACACCAGCGTTTGGTCGCTCGCACTTCGCCGCGACAAACCGTCCGCCGGTGTCGAGGTCTCGCGGCTGGCCGAGGCCCTCGAAGGCGGCGCCCAGGTGTTCACCACAGGACTCGTCCTGCAAGAGCTACTGCAAGGCTTCTCCGGGCCTCGCGACCATGACGTCATCATCGAGCGCTTCGGCTCCCTACCCTTCCTCGTTCCCGACCGCACCGACCACATCGACGCGGCGGACCTACGAAATCGGTGTCGCCAGCAGGGAGTCCAAGTCGGAACGATCGATGCCCTGCTCGCGCAGCTCTGCATTCGCCACGATCTGGTGATGCTGACAACGGACAAGGACTTCGCCGTCATCGCCGAGATCCATCCGCTCCGCCTACGCGGCTGAGCTGCCGTCACCCAGGCTCCTCGAGCAAACCATGGGCTCCCCACCGGCGCGCTAGCGTGTAGGCTGCTCCCATGTTCGAGTTGCTCGCCTATCTCCGGCCCATCGTTGTCGTCGACGCCCTGAACCCGGTGCTGGCCGCCGCGGTGATCTTTGCGCTCGGCACCCCGAAGCCCTATCGCGGGGCGTTCTGGGTGCTGCTGGGATGGTTCGCCGTCTATTTCGTCGCAGGCATCGGCTTGGCGGTTGGCCTGGAGCGCATCACCGGAGCGCTGGCGAGCCCGCGCCCGATCGATTTCGTCATCCAGACACCGATTGCACTGGGGCTGATCTGGCTGGCCTTCACGTCGGCTCGCGATGCGGAGAAGCCCAAGGCCGCCCACCACGTGCCCACGAAAAGCAGCTCGGGCCATGCGCTCGGAGCGTCCTCGGGGCTCCTGCTCGGCGCGACCATCAACTTGGTCGGGCTCCCCTTCGCCGTGCCCTATTTCGCCGCTGTCGACCAGATGCTGAAGGTCGACCTTTCACCCGCACAGGCGATCCTCGTGCTGCTGCTTTACAACCTGGCCTACATCCTGCCGTTCGTCGCGCTGGTGCTGTTGCGCTTCATCTACCGTGATCGCGCCGACGTGATCTTCGAGCGCGTCAACGCCTGGATGGAAAAGGCTTCATCGATCATCATGCCGATCCTGCTATTTCTCATCGGCGCGGCGCTCCTGGTAGACGCGGTTCTCTACTTCACCACCGGGAAGCCGCTGATCAACATCAGTCCGCCGGCCTCCTGACCCGCGGACCGTGGCCAACACGAGGGGTCGGCCTCCTCGTGCGCCGAGCCGACCGGAACGTTACGATGACGGCATCATGAAGCCGAAACGTCGACCCAAGCTGCTGAACTTCGGCAGCAAGAAAAAGCTCAACTTGAAGCGCTGTCTCGTGCCCGAAGGCCCCTTCATGATGGGGACGCCCGGAGATACGTTCGACGAGTCCCCGGCGCACCGGGTCTACGTGTCCGCCTTCGAGATGGCGCAGGTGCCGGTGCTGAACGCCGACTACGCCCTGTTCCTGAAAGAGAACAAGGATGTGGACCCGCCCCAATGGTGGGAAGACTCCAAGTTCAACGACCCCACCCAGCCGGTGGTCGGGGTCAACTGGCATGAAGCAAAGGAATACTGCGCCTGGCTCGGCAAGAAGGCCGGCATGAACATGCGCCTGCCGACCGAGGCGGAGTTCGAGAAAGCCGCCCGTTCCGGCCTCCAGGGAATGCAATATCCCTGGGGAAACGACCTGGAGCGCTCGGGATACAAGCTGACGGACGGCCCGCTCGAGGGCCCCTATCCGCCGGGGAAAAACCCGCCGAACTCGTACGGTCTGATCGACATGGTCAGCAACGTCTACCAGTGGTGCCTGGACCGTTACGACCCGATCTACTACAGCGAGTCCTCCGAGCGGAACCCGATGGGATCTCGACGAACCGGACAGCGCGCAGCGCGCGGCGGCAGCTGGAAGAACGAGAACCTCATCAGCCGGTGTGCCGCCCGCGGCAGCCTTGCGCCCTATTTCCGCTGCGACGACTTCGGCTTTCGCTGGGTGTCCAGCTTCAAGGTCGAGGGCTAGCAGGCCGGCCGGCTAGACCGCCGTTTCGGGCGATCCCGCCGGAGCACCGGTCTTCGGCAACCGGATCTCGACGATGAGGCCTCCACCGTCGGCGTTGATCGCCCGCGCCGTGCCACCGTGCAGTCGCACCGCCCGGTCGGTAATCGAAAGCCCCAGTCCGGTGCCGCCGCTACCACGGTCGCGCGAATCGGCGATCCGGTAGAAGGGGCGGAAAAGCTCCTCGAGCCGATCGTCCGGGACCCCCTCGCCGTGATCCCGCACCGAAATCACCGCATCTTCTCCCTCGATCACCAGCTCGACTTCGACGGTGGTCGCCCGAGCGGTGTAACGAACGGCGTTGCGCACGACGTTCTCGATCGCGCTGCGAAGCAAGGGCTCGTTGCCGCGCACCCGGAGGGCGGCCGGGCTGGCCGCCACCACCACCGACACGCCCCGAGGATCGGCTTCGAAGTCGGCATCGGCGGCGATGTCTTCGACCAGCCGACGAAGATCGACTTCGGCGAACTCCGGGGCCGTCGCCCCACTCTCGAAGCGCGCCAGCGACAGCACCTTGCCGATGAGAGAGTTGAGCTGCTCGGCCTCGGCCTCGATGCGATCGAGCGATGCGGCAGCATCCGGGCCGGCGCGCTGCCGGGCCAACGCCAGGGCCACGTTCAGCCTCGCAAGGGGCGAGCGGAGCTCGTGGGAGACGTCGCTCAACAGCTGTCGCTGGGTCGTCAACAGCGACTCCACCCGCCCGGCCATCTGGTCGAAGTCACGACCGAGCTCGGCAATCTCGTCACGACGACCGGTCACCATCGGCCCGACGCGAACGCTCAGGTCGCCGCCGGCGAACCGATGGGTCGCGTCGCGCAGGCGCAGAACGGGCGAAGTGAGGTATCGCGCCAGTCCGTAGCAGAGGATCCCGGCGGTCAGGAAAACGGCGAGCAAGCGCAGCGCCAGCGACCCGGGTTGATCGACAGCCGAAAGCCAAACCATGTACCACGGCGGGCTCGGGGCCCGTCGGCTGCGAAAGTCCGGCGACCGTTCGCCACCGCGAAAGCCGCTGGGCCTCTCGTCCCCTTCCGCAGGAGGGCCGGCGCTGCCGCGGTCGCCTCGCCGCGCCGCATCACCGCGATCACGGCCGCGCCCGCCGCCTCGAAACGGCCACTCCATATCGACCAGAAGCACGTAAGCCGCGCCCTCCGGCGCCTGCAGTCGCAACGCCACGAGTCGGCTCTCCTCCAGCTCCTCCATGGCGAGCTCGTCGCTCGCGGCAGCACGGGTAACCAGGTCTTCTACGCCGGCCGGCGTCGGCCGGCCCGAGAGCTCGCGCAGATCGCCGTCGAACAGGTAGGCGTCGATGTTGTTGCGGCGCTCCATGCGGGCGAAGAAAGCCGCAAGCCCGTCGCTCCCCCCGGCCTCGTAGGCCTCGATCGCCGACTGCCCGCTGAGCGTCAAGCCCGAGCCGACGAAAGACCGCCAACGCGCCTCGGCCTCGCTGTTCTGCAGCGTCACGGTGGAGACGACGAAAGCCGTACCGACGAGGGCCATGGCGAGCCAGAACCAAAGGAAGATCTTGAAGTACAGGCTGCGCATCGCGGCCTACCCGCCTGCCTCGCCGCCACCGCCGGCCCGGCCGTCGCCGTCGGTCCCGGGGGCTTCATCCGCGTTGTCGTCGTCGGCGGGGAGGGCGTACAGGTACCCGACCTGACGCACCGACTTGATCCGCTCCATGCTCCCCGCCTTATGCCCGAGCTTCTTGCGCAGATTGCTGACGTGCACGTCGATGCTGCGATCGTAGGGCGAGTACTCCCGCCCGAGGACGCGCTCGACGAGGTTTTCGCGGCCAACGACGCGGCCGGCGTTGCGCAGCAGCACCTCCAGGACATCGAACTCCATCGCCGTCAGCCGCACCGGCACGCCCTCGCGCTTGACCGTCCGCGATCCGGTGTCGAGCTCGACATCCCCGACGATGACCTTCTCGACCGCCGGCAATCCGCCGCCGCCATCGCGCGCCCGGCTGCGCCGCAAGATCGCATGGATCCGCGCCACCAGCTCGCGCGGGTTGAAAGGCTTGGGCAGATAGTCGTCCGCGCCGATCTCCAGGCCGACAATCCGATCGACGTCGTCCCCGCGAGCGGTGAGCATCAGCACGGGAACGTCGGATTGGGCACGGATCCTGCGCAGGGCCTCGAACCCGTTGATGCCCGGCAGCATGACGTCGAGGATGATCAGCGAATAGCTCTCTTCCAGCGCCCGGTCCGCGCCATGGTCGCCGCTGCCCTCGGCGTCGATCTGGAAGCCCTCCGACTCGAGGTACTCCCCGACCAGCTTGCAGAGCTCGACGTCGTCGTCGATGACGAGAATCTTCTCGCTCAACGCGTCTGCTTCCTGCACCAGTTTCTTGATCTGTCGGCGGGCGTTCACGGCGCTCATCTCGATTCTCACCGTAGCACGCAAGTTGCCTATTTCACGGGGGAATTGCTGTTAAGAAGTGTTAACCCGAGGGCCGGCGACGTTTACAAAGTTTTACGTTCCGTTGACGGGAATGGAACGAGGCTTCGTTCACAATAAGGGGTATGCCAACCGGCGGGGGCGCCTATCGGGCGCGAAGCCGGGCGCGGAGATCGGGCGTCGGTCAATGCTCATGGGAGCGGCAGCGACCGGCGGCCGGCTCGGCGCCGGGACGACCCGCTCATCGGCATGCAACGGAGGACCGGGGCGCGTGTTCCGATCCGAAGGTGCGACGACGACGATTCAATGGGGACGAATCCGGTCGGGACACCCGAGGGGAGCTCGCGCCCCCACCCTTCCCTGCTTCGAATCGGACATGTTCCCGCGCTGTCGGCTGGCCTGGGTGGAACGGTGACGAGCCCGCTACACTCGCAGCGTGGCCTGCTAGAATCTGATTGTCGTCCTGTCGTCAGCATCCCCTCGAAATCGGAATCGAAATGACCGAACAAGCCGTCGCCGAGTCTGCGCCGTCGCCGGCCGCCGCCGCCGAGCCGCCGATCATCGAGTGCAAGGGGCTGGGCAAGACCTACGTCAGCGGCAAGCTGGAGGTACGGGCGCTCAAGGGCGTCGACCTGGTGGTGCAGCGGAACGATTTCGTCGCCATCATGGGACCTTCCGGCTCGGGGAAGTCGACCCTGATGAACCTCCTCGGCTGCCTGGACACGCCGAGCTTCGGCTCGTATCGGCTCAATCGCACCGAGGTCGCCAACCTCGACGACGACGAGCTGGCCGCGGTCCGCAACCAGGAGATAGGGTTCGTTTTCCAGACCTTCAATCTGCTCGCCCGTGCGACCGCCCTACATAACGTCGAGCTGCCCTTGATCTACGCGGGGATGTCGTCGCGCAAGCGACACGAGAAGGCGATGAAAGCGCTCGAACGGGTCAGCCTGGGCAATCGCTGGGATCACCGCCCGAACGAGCTTTCGGGGGGTGAACGCCAGCGCGTGGCGGTCGCCCGAGCGCTGGTGAACGACCCGGCCATCGTTCTGGCGGACGAGCCGACGGGCAACCTCGATTCGCGCACCTCGTACGAGATCATGAAGCTGTTCGTCGAGCTGCACGAAGCCGGACAGACGATCATCCTGGTCACGCACGAGGACGACATCGCCGGCTACGCACATCGGGTCGTCCGTGTGCTGGACGGCATGATCGTCGAGGATCGCCGGCAGACACCGGTAATCCCCGAGCCTCCCGTTTCGCGCGACGAGGAACGCGAGGCACACGGCACCGAGGAACGCTAGGAAGCCGGCAGATCATGCCGGCCCCGTCGTCCCCTCCCACTGTGCGACGCTGCCAGTGGGCCGGCTCGGACCCCGACATGGTCGCCTACCACGACACCGTGTGGGGCGTACCTGTCCACGACGACGTTTCCCTGTTCGAGTTCCTGACACTCGAGGGTGCTCAGGCCGGGCTGAGTTGGGCGACGATCCTGAAGAAGCGCGACAACTACCGGCGCGCCTTCGCCGGTTTCGAGCCCACCAAGGTGGCCCGTTTCAATCGCCGATCGGTCGCCCGCCTGATGAACGATGCCGGCATCGTGCGCAACCGACTGAAGATCGAATCGACGATCTCCAACGCCCGGGCGTTTCTCCGCGTGCAGGAAGAGTTCGGTAGCTTCGACGCGTATGTCTGGGGATTCGTCGACGGCAACCCGAAGGTCAACCGCTTCGCCGGTCTGGCGGACCTGCCCGCCCGAACCGACACGTCCGATCGGCTGTCGAAGGATCTCGAGAAAAGGGGCTTCCGCTTCGTCGGCTCGACGATCTGCTACGCCTTCATGCAGGCGACCGGAATGGTCAACGACCACCAGGTCGATTGCTTTCGTCACCGGGAGCTGGTCGGTCGCTGACGGGCAGGGGGGCCGGCTCGACCTCGATCGTGAGCTCCTGAGCGAACAACATGCTGCGGTCGGCATCGCGCGCGTTCCACCGCAAGAGCACGTCCGGGCTCGGCTGCAGTCGCCCGCTGAAAGACGCGACACCATTCGTCCGCACCACCACCGGGCGTTCGAAGTCGAACTCGGTCGGCGCCAGCAGCAACGTATAGCGAGCGATCCCCCAAGTGGCTACCTCGACCTCGTTGCCGCGGCGAACGACCTCGATCTGACCCGAAATATCGTGGCGGGGGAACGCCAGGTAGCTGCGCCCACCAACGACCACCGCGTTCGGCTCGAATAGCTCGCGGTCGTCAGCTCGGATCTCGTCGACGACGATCCAGTGGGCGCGATTGGCGCGCGCTGCCGAGTCGGCGCGCCAGGCCAGTCGGTCGGGAAGCGGGTCGCGCGGGTGCGCGGCGATGAACGCCTCGATCTCTGCCGCCTCCTCCGGCCACCAGCGTGTGCTGTGGGCCTCGTCCGGCTTGTCGACAAACGTCACCTCCGCTCCGGCGTCGCGAAACAGGGTCATGTACGGCTCCACGCTGGCGCTCGGATAGAGCCGATCTTGCCCGCCGTTGACCACGTAGAACGGTTTCGCCCGCAGGTTGATCGGAAAGAGCTGTCCGCCGACCCCGGTGCCCGGATTCGAAAGGACGGCGGGGTGCGCGATGAAGGGCAGGAAACCGGCCCACGGGGTCGACTCGCGGAAAGCGAAGAACCACGCGCCGGTTCCGCCGTCCGAGACGCCGAACAGGAAGACGTTGTCGTCGTCGACGTTGTACGAGCGCTTCAGCAACCAGAGGATCTCCGCCAGGTTTTCCACCTGGCTCGCCTCCCACCAGAGCGAGTCCCTCCAGGAGTAGGGAAACACCGAGATCAGGTCATCGGCGGCGAGGCGCTCCGGATTACGCCACCAGGCACCGTCGTCCCGGCCGCCGGGGCGGCCGACGCCGCCGTGAAGATAGACGCGAACGGGGTAGCGCCGTCGGGGGTCGTAGCTCTCCGGCACCATCACCAGATACGGATGCTCGACGCCATCGCGATTCGTCCGGCTATGCAGCAGGCGCCCGGTCGGCGCCTCGGCATCGAATTCGGGGCCCTGCGCGAGGCGGTCGTAGATCTGCTGGAACCCGGCGCCGCTGCGCAGGACCTCTTCCGCAGCGACCGCCGCTTCCGCCGGCCCGCCGGCGACCCAGTACGCCGCGAGCGCCTGGTCCAGGGCCGTGGCCTGCCGGAGAACCGGGGGGGTCGCCGCGGCGGCGAACGCGAAGATGGCCAAGCCGGTAGCCCTCAGGACGACGTGCATCGATCTGCTCGCCTTCCGTCATGGGGAGCCCCGCCGGGGTCGCAACCCGCGCGGCGCCCCCGGGGGCTGCTAGCGTAGCAGGCTGCGGTATCCCCTCGTCTACCGAGTCGAGAAAGCGCGGGGTTCCTCGCCGTGGCCTACACTTTGGCCCGGGAGCGTCAACGAATCGGGAGGACCACCATGCACTCGTTCATCGCCTTGCTGAATTTCACCGACCACGGCATTCAGAACCTGCGGGATTCGCCGCATCGCGCGGACATGTTCCTGGAGGCCGCGGAGAAAGCCGGGGCGCACGTCAAGGACGTGTACTGGACGCTCGGCGACCACGACGGCGTGCTGATCATCGAGGCCCCCGACGACGCCACCGCGGCGGCGGTTCTGCTCTCGCTCGGCGCGGCGGGCAACGTCCGTATCAAGACGCTGCGCGCCTTCGATTGGCCGGAGTTCCAGGACGTGCTGGACCGGATTTCCTGACCCCTTTCCCGACATCGCAACAAGACCGGCACGGCGAGCGTCGTGCGCCCCGATAGACATGGCCGAGATCCACCCCGAAAAGCCGGTGACCTACGGCCGCATTTTTCGCTTCTGGTCGCCGCTCGCCGGCACCTGGCTGATGATGTCGGTGGAGGGGCCGTTCCTGGCGGCGGCCATCGCTCGCCTGCCGGCGCCCACCGAGAACCTGGCCGCCTACGGGATCTCGATCGCTTTCGCGCTGATCATCGAAGCGCCGGTCATCATGCTGCTGAGCGCCGCGACAGCTCTGGTCAACGACAAGACCAGCTACCTGGCGCTCCGCCGATTCACCTACGCGCTCAACGCGGCGCTGACCGCGATCATGATCGTCGTGTTGATACCGCCGGTATTCTCCTTCCTCACCGGCACACTCCTGAACCTCCCGGCGGAGGTGGCCCAACTCACCTACGGCAGCATGGCACTGCTGCTCCCCTGGCCCGGCGCCATCGGCTACCGCCGCTTCCTGCAGGGCACGCTCGTGCGCCACGACATGACCAGCCGGGTGGCGTACGGCACGGTTGTCCGGGTCACGTTCATGGCGCTCGGCGCCGCCGTCGGCGCCTGGGGATTGGGACTCGCCGGCGCGCACGTCGGGGCGCTGGCTCTCTCGACCGGCGTCGTGGCCGAGGCGCTCGCCAGTCGTGTCATGGCGCGCGGTGTGGTGAGCGACCTGCTCGCCGGCCGGCGTCGGCGCGAGCTACCCGAGAAGCTCACGCTCGCCGGGATCTCCGCCTTCTACTTCCCGCTGGCGACAATGTCGATCCTGGCGATGGCGATTCACCCGATGGTCACGTTCTTCATGGGCCGCAGCCGCCTCGCGATCGAGTCTCTGGCGATCCTTCCGGTGGTACACGGCCTGGTCTTCGTCTTCCGCAGCATGGGGCTTTCCTACCAGGAGGTCACGATCGCGCTGATGGGCGACCATGGCGAGCATTTCGAGAAGATCCGAAACTTCGCCGCCGGCATCGCGCTCGCGGCGACGACCGGCCTCGGGCTGATCGTCTTCACGCCGGCGGCGAGCATCTGGTTCCAGACGGTCTCGGGTCTCTCTCCGGAGCTGGCGCAGCTGGCCCTCACGCCGGCTCGCATCGCCGCGATGCTGCCGGCCCTTTCCGTGCTGATGTCGTTTCAGCGGGCCCTCTTGGTCGCCTCCCGGCTGACCAGGCCACTCACCGGGGCCACTGTGGTCGAGGTCGGAGGCATCGCCGCCGTGCTGGCAATCGCCGTCTTCGGCCTCGACGTCATGGGGGCCATCGGGGCGACGACAGCGCTGGTGCTCGGGCGCATCGCCGGCAACGCGTACCTCGGACCGCCATGCGTGGCGGCGATCCGCAAGCTGCGGACTGTCGACGGCTAACAGGCCGTGGGGAATCAGACCAAATCGGTCCCGACGGCGTGGGTCTTCACTTCACCCCGGCGGGTACGCGCATATTCCTGCAGCTTGCGGGTGGCGGCGTCGAAGGCGGCGTGCACCGCCGCGATAAGGTCGGGATCCTGCTGTCGGTCGATCGTGATCTCGTGTCCGGGCACGCCGAGATGAATGCGGACCTTGAAGGGCGTGCCGCGCTTCTGGCTCTTCGCGGACCTGTCGATCACCACACGACAGCTCGTGAGCCGATCGTAAAAGCGCTCGAGCTTGGCCGTCTTCTTCTGGATGAGCGCCTCTACGCGCTTGGAAACGTGTGCGTCGTGGCCCGTGATCTCCAGTGGCACCTGCAATGTGGAACCTCCTTGTGCAGATCGCGCTAGCCTGAGCAGCATAGCCACGAAACCGCCTTTTTCGTGGCCCCTGACCTAAGGATAGTATTACCGACGCTCGTTGTCAGACCTCGAACGCGCGCCACACTCGGGAGTCACGGTGCCATGAAAAAGTCACTGATCGTCCTCGTCGTTTCCGCGGCCCTGTGCACCCCGGCGCTGGCCGATGACTATCCGCGAAACTGGGACGTGGACGTTCTCCACTACCGCTTTCATGTCGGCCTGACGGACGCCACCGACGAGATCGACGGCAGGGCGGAGATCACGGTCCGATTCGTCGCCGACGGCGTGCGGGAGTTCTCGCTCGATCTGATCGGGCGGGAATCGAGCACCTCTCCGGGCATGGAGGTACTCGGCGTCGCGCGCGGCGGGGCGACGATCGACCACACCCACGCCGACCATCGCCTGACGATCAGGCTCGAATCTCCGTCGGCCGCCGGCGAGCGGCGGACGTTCGAGGTGCGTTACCGAGGTGAGCCGGCGGACGGGCTCATCATCGATGAGAACATGTTCGGTGAGCGTACGTTCTTTGGCGACAACTGGCCGAACAGGGCCCGCCACTGGTTGCCCACGGTAGACCACGTCTCGGACAAGGCGACCGTCGAATGGCTGGTGATCGCGCCGGACCACTACCAGGTGGTCGGCACGGGGCGGATCGTCGAGCAAACCGACATGGGCGACGGCTCGCGCCTGACCCATTGGGCCTCAACGGTCCCGATCCCGCCGAAGGTGATGGTCATCGGCGTGGCCCGATTCGCCGTCCAGCACGTCGGCGTCGTCGCCGGGGTCCCGGTGCAATCCTGGGTCTACCCGCAGAACCGGGATGCAGGGTTCTACGACTACGCCCTGGCCGAAAGAGTGCTGCGCTTCTTCGATGGCCACATCGGCCCGTTTCCCTACGCCAAGCTCGCGAACGTGCAATCGAAGACACGATACGGCGGCATGGAGAACGCCGGAAACATCTTCTACAGCGAGCGCTCGGTACGTGGCGACCGCGGCAGGGAGGAATTGATCGCGCACGAGGTGGCGCACCAGTGGTTCGGCGACTCGGTCACCGAGAAAGACTGGCATCACATCTGGTTGAGCGAGGGGTTCGCGACCTACTTCACCCAGCTGTACAACGAGTTCACCCACGGCAGTGACGTCATGCGGAACGGAATGCGCGGAGCTCGCGATACCGTCACCGGATTCCATCGGCAGAATCCCGAGCTCGCCCTGATCGCCGAGCAGCTCACCGACCCCAACGAAATGCTCAACCAGAACGCCTACCGGAAGGGCGGTTGGGTGCTGCACATGTTGCGTCGCGAGATCGGGGACGACACTTTCTGGCAGGGAATCCGCGCCTACTACCGCGAGTTCCGCGACACCAATGCCCTGACCGAAGACCTCCAACGGGTGATGGAGGAAGTCTCCGGCAAGGATCTGGGCTGGTTCTTTCGCCAATGGGCCTACGTCCCCGGGCACCCGGTCATCGCCGGCTCGTGGGCGCACGATCGGCAAGCCGGCCGCATCGAGGTAAGCCTGGAGCAAACCCAGCCCTCCGAGCCGTTCAGGTTTCCACTCGACGTCGCGGTGCGGCTCGCGGACGGGACCCAGCAGGTAGAAACCGTTCTGGTCGACACCCGGCAGGGATCGTTCACATTCGAAGTCGCTTCGACGCCGGAGGAAGTGGTACTCGACCCGAATGTCTGGCTGCTGTTCGAAGGCCAGCTGTCGAGACGCTGATACGGAGCCGGATCTGATGCGGACCTGCAAGATTTCGTCACGACTGATCGCCGCGACGGTGCTCGCCACCGTCGCGGCCGGCTGCACCGCGCCGGCGCCCTCCGCTCCGCCGTTTCCCGAGGGCACCCCACGCTTGGTGCTCTTCCTCGTGGTCGATCAACTCAGCCCGGACTACCTGCTGAGGTTTCGCCCGTTGCTCGAGGGTGGACTCGCCTACCTGCTCGAGCAGGGAGTCGTCTTCGAAGACGCTCATCACGAGCACGCCAACACCGTCACCGGCGCCGGACACGCGACGCTGTCGTCCGGCTGCTTCCCGCGACGTTCGGGCATCGTCGCCAACCAGTGGCTCGACCGCGCCTCCGGCGACGAGGTCTATTGCGTCCAGGGGCGCGACTATCGCCGCTCACCGGCCAACCTCCTGGTGACCACTCTGGCGGACTGGATCAAGCAGCGGGACTCCGCATCGCGGGTGTTCTCGGCCAGCCAGAAAGACCGCAGCGCCGTCCTCATGGGGGGTCATGAAGCCGACGCCGCGCTCTGGTACGGCGGCGGAGATTGGGTAACCACTGGGTACTACACGGCGCCCTCGTGGCTCGACGACTTCAACGAAGCCCGCTGGCTCGATCAGTACTTCGGTTCCACCTGGGAACCGCTGCCGGTGCCGCAGGAGACGCTTGACGCGCTCGGGATCGTCGCCGTCGACGAGGGTGTGTACCAGCGGGCCTTTCCCTACGCCTTCGGCTCGAAAACTCTGTCGCCCGACTCCGCCTTCTACGGCGGGGTCTTGTCGTCACCGATGTCCGACGGCTACCTCGCCCACCTCGCCGAGCAGATCATCGACCGGGAAAGCCTCGGGGCCGACGACCATCCGGACTTTCTCGCCCTCGGTTTCTCGGCCCTCGACTACGTCGGTCACGGGTTCGGTCCCGACAGCCGGGAGGTGCTCGATACCGTGATGCGCCTCGACCGCACCCTCGGCGAGCTCCTCGATTTCGTCGATACCCGAGTCGGGCTCGAAAACACCGTCATCTCGCTGAGCTCCGATCACGGTGTCGCACCGATGCCCTCGCTCCGGCGCGCACGGGAACTCTCCGGCGATAGGGCCGACGCCGCGGATGTCGCCTGCTTTCAAGACGTCGGCAGGCAGCTCATCGAACGCTTCGGCGATGACGAGTGGTTGCTGGCCGACCTCTACCTGAACGAGCCGGCCATGGCCGCCGCCGGCATCGACCGCGACGAGCTCGAGGACACGGTCGCCCGCCTGCTGGAAGGGTGCGACGCGGTGGAGCGTGTCTGGACCCGGAGCGAGTTGATGGCCGCCCCCGCCCCCGAGGCGACGGCCGAAGAGGAACGGTTCCACCGGCTCTTCGCCAACAGCTACCACCCCGATCGCAGTCCGGACTTCGAGATCCAATACCGTCCCTACTACGTCGACCGCAGGTCGGCGGGTACGACACACGGATCGCCGCATGCATACGACACCTGGGTCCCGCTGATCATCGCCGCCCCAGGGATCGACGCGCGACAGGAGACCGGCCAGGTCGCCACCGCCGACCTCGCCCCCACGTTGGCCGGATTGTTGGGCCTGGCTCCGCCTGCCGAATTGGACGGCGTCGATCGGAGCGCGCAGATCCGCCGCTAGCGGGCCGGAAGATCGCAGAAGGCGGCCGAGATCAGGCCTGCTCGAAGATCTCCATGATCTCTTCGAACACGTCGCGTGCCTCCGACAGATTGCCGGCACGAATCAACTCGCCCAGCTCTCGGGTCGGGCCGGCAAACTCCTCCGGCCAGGTACGCGCATCGATCTCCTGCATCACCAGACGGCACTGACGCTGCTTCTCCGTCAGCAGGTGCTGCCGAAGTCCGCTCAGGTAGCTGCGGAGGACCATCGGGTCCGAAACGCCATCGGCATGGCCATCCGGCTCCTCGTCCCACGCCGGCGAATCAGCGTCGGCGTCGGCGTCGCTCTCGGCGCTCTCGGCGCTCTCGGCGCTCTGGTCGAGGCTGTCGATCGATACGAGAACCTCTTCGAGCGCGCTGATGAACTCGTCGCCCGATTGGCGCGTGGCCGCCGCATCCGTGCCGATCAGCCGAGTCTCGAGCTCATCGGCAGCCTGGTGCAATCGCGTCGCCCCGAGAATGCCGGAGACTCCCTTGATCGCGTGCAGCAACAGGTGTGCGACCTCGATGTTGCCCTTTTCGATGGCGGCATCGATCTTCGCTCCGGCGCCCGAGTAGTCGCCCCGGAACTTCAGCAGCAAGCTTCGATACAGCTCTTCGTTGCCGCCCACGTCCTGCAGACCGATCTCGGCGTCGATGCCCGCGAGCTCCGAAATGGGAACCGGGCCTCGGTCGTAGGCGTCATCGGCGTGATCCTCAAAGGCGGCGCCTTCTTCTTGGACGATAAACGGCACGCTCGGCTCGGCTTCCCATCCGGCTTCTTCATCCTCTTGCCGATCCCACGCCGTCTCGAAGACGATGGCGTCTTCGTCGGAATCCTCGTCGGGATTCTCGTCGGCGGAAGTGAAGCGCTCATCGTCCTCCGCCTCCGAGCACTCTCCTTCGTCCGCGTCCGAGCGCTCGTTGTCGGCCTCTACCTCTGCGTCGTCACCTTCGTCGTCGACCCGGACACCCCACCAATCGGTATCGCTACGGCCCTCGTCGATATCGGCGGCTCGCCGGGCGACGCTCCGACCGTTGGACTCGTCGTGGAGCTCGCTCTGGTCTTCGCCTTCGACGAAGAAGTCGTCCGCGCCGTACGCGTCGTCTTCGTCGTATTCGTCGCCTGCCGTGTCGTCCTGTAGGTGGATGTCGTCGCGGCCCTCGTCGTCACGCTCTTCGTCCTCGCGCTCGTCGTGGTCGCGCTCGCCGTGGTCGCGCTCGTCATCGTCCTCGTCCCGTCCATGACCATGGTCGCCGAACGCCTCGCGGTCGTCTTCGTCCCGATCCGCGTCAACCTCGTCTTCGTCTTGCAGCCAACTCGGAATCGAATCGTCGGCGAAACCCGGCCATGGCGGGCTCTGGATGCCGTCTCCCGCCTGGTGCAGGCCGGACGCGGCCTGCGACTCGGTGCGTTGCAACATCCCTTCGAGATCGAACCCACGGTGCAGGTCGGTTTCGCTGGACCGCGACGGAAACTCGATGGCCGCCTCTGCCTCGTCCAATTCCGCCACCTTCGCCACGACGTCATCGGATCCGCCACCACGGCGACGCTTCACCAGGGATGAGAACTCCATCTCCAATGTGGCGTCCGGATCGAATCCGCCGGCCGCCGCTCTGGCGCCCCGCAGCTCGATCGCGGGCTCACGGCTGAGCTCGCCCAGGGCAGTGAGCTTGGAAGCCGCCCGCTGTGCATGTTCGGTAACGCGCTCACCGGCTCGGTCCATTTCACGCAGCTCGGCCGACGACGATGCCTCTGCAATCACCTTCGCGGCCTCCTGCTGCGCCTCTTCCAGCTCTGCGCGCAGCGACTCGACCCGCTCTTCGGCATCGTCCGCCCGGCGCTCGGCCTGCTCGGCTTCGGCGCGTACCTTCTCGAGGTCTTTCTCCACTTCTTTGCGTGCTTCCTTGGCCCGAACCAGTTCGTCCTCGACCGAGGATCGCGCCTCACGCTCCGCCTTCTCGAGCTTGTCGACGTCCTTTTCGAGCTGCTCGATGCGCCGCTGGGCCTCCTCCGCCTGGGAGCTCAGCGACTCGACTTCTTCGACGCTCTGCTTGGCCTGATCTTCCGCCTTCTCGCGGCGCTCGTCGGCCTCGTCAGCCTTGCGGCTGGCGGACTCCGCCGTGTCGACCGCACCCGCGAGCTGCGTCTCGAGCTCGCGGCGAGCCAACGTACCGGTGAGCAGGCGGACGAAACTGCGGGCGCGGGCCACATCTTCCGCGTCCCAGTCGCGGCGACGCTCGACGGACTGGATGGAAACGAACCCGAAAAGATGATCGCCGCGGACCATGGGCACCAGAAGCGAGGACTTGACCCCGTCGCGCGCGTAGATACGCTTCTCCGCTCTGGCCTCGGACGGCAGGTCGGCCTTCTCCGAGATCACCACCGCTTCGTCTGCGCCGAGTTGAGAGTAGGCCCAGGGAAACGCCGAGATCGCTATTCCAGCTGTTTCCGCCGCAAGCGGCTCGATCTTTCCACGCCTCCAGGAAGTCATCACCGAGAACGTGCGACCGTCCTCGTCATAGCGGTTGATGACGACCCGATCGGCGCCGATGATGGTTCCGTACTGTTCGATGGCACGCCGGATCGTGGATTCCTCGGAGCTGTCGAGCAGCCGCGCGCCGATGCTGTGCATCAGCGCGTCGAAAGGACTCTCGCCGCCCGCCGCGTCGTCGTCGGCAGCCGGGGTGAGCGAGGGAAGCCCGATGACCTCGGTGCCGACCAGCGTGTCGTCGTCGTCGTGCCGACGCAGGTGGACCCAGGTCAGTCCAAGCCGGTCGTCACCGGCCTGCAAGAAGCTCCGGCTGACGGCAACGCCTGCGGAGTCGGCCTTCATGACGGACTCGTTCGCGTCCGCAAGGCTCTCGCGAGTCTCTGGCGGCGCGAAGTCGTCGAACCGTTTGACGAGATCATCGAGCTCTGCGCCAAGATGATCCTCGAAGGCGCCTTCGGCCCCGAAGAGCTCGCCTTCGGCGTCGAACAGGAGCAGCAATCCCCCGTCGCGGAGAGAAGTCAGCAAGCCATCGAGGTTCTCGCGAAGCCGACGGCGTTCGCGATCCAGGCTCACCTGTTCGGCTTCCACCACCTCGAGGGCGGCGCGAACGTCGGCGAGCGCGCGAAACTCCTCGGTTCCGCCGGATTCAGCGGTCTTCATCTGGTCAGCCATCCGTCGGGTCCTAAGTCTTGGATGCCGCAGAGCGACAAAGCATTGTGTTGAGCAGGTAAACACTGCTCTCCGCAGCAAAATACCTCACGACATATCAAAACCCAACCCGAAAAACACCGCCCCTCCGCGAGCAGCGCGACGCCGACGGCGATACCGACAAAGGCACGTGCCGTGGATCAAACCTCCGGTAGTGGCCAGTGCTCGGAAAGGGTCGACTTGGGCGAAAACGGACCCATGAGCCGGAACATCGCGTACAGCATCCGGGTGCCGAGCGGCGGCTTGCCCGTCTCGACGATCGCTTTCAGGGTCTTGACGATGAAATCTGCGCCGCTGGTCATCTGCTTGGCCGTCTTCGTACCCACCGGCACATCCTCGGCCGTGAGGGTGAACTCCACCCCACCCGCGACCTCTTTGAGGTCGTAGAAGACCTTGCAGGGAGGATCGTTGTAGTTGGTGAACTTGAAGGTGTGGCCGTACCGATGCGGTGGATCGAACTCCAGGATCTCTCCGACCACGCCGGTGTACTTGCCGTCGGGTGTTCGCATGCGGATATGCCCGCCGAGCCGCAGCCCGTCGGTGTGAAGACGCATGTTGAACATCGCTCCTTGGAGCTCGTCCGTCTTCGTGATCTCGTGCCAGACGTCATCGATTGACCCCTCGATGAATATCTTGGCGACGATCTTCCGGGTCTCGGTCACGTTGTTCGCTCCGTCGTTCGCTCGGTGAGGGTGTTCAGGGACCCGCTACGACGTCTCCGGTTCGCCGGCACCGGCAGGGTTCTCGACGCGATACTTGATGTCCGCCAGTCGGCCGGCCCACCAACCGCTGAACTCATCGGACCAGCGATCGTGAATCAACTGGATCGGCACGACGTTGAAATAGAGTCGGCGGGCTCTGCCGTCTTTCTCCGAGATGATCAACCCGACCTCTTCGAGCAGCCGCAGGTGCTTCATGACGGCGATGCGCGAGACATCGAAGTACTCGCAAACATCGTTCACGTTGCTACCCGGGTTGTTCTTCACGATGTCGATGATCTTGCGCCGCCCGGCATGCGCCAGCGCGTGAAACAGGCTGTCCATCGAGTCGGCGTCCATAAGTAACCAAAAGGTTACATATCGATCGCAGATCTGTCAACAGCCACTGCTTCGTGGGTCCTGTCCGACGCGGCGCTCGTCGGCCACTCGTCGCCGGTCCTGTGCGACGCGGCCCTCGTCGTGGGTCCGGGCCTAGCGGACGCTGCGCACCAGGCGCCCGCCCCAGCGCATGTCGCGCCGATCCGCCGGGCGGTTGGCGTCCTCGCGGTCGGAGACACGCAGGCGCAGGGCGTCGCGGCTCCAGTCGCCTCCGCGGATGCCGGAGCCATCGGCGTTCATCACTTCGAAACCGCCGCGCGCGACCCGCCGGGCTCCGGGCCACATCTCCACCTCGGCGCCGGCGGCGTTGCCGGAGCCGGAGATCATGCCGTCGCCGTGGCCACCTTGGAACCGGCGCCCGGCAGAGCGACCGATCGAGACGACCATCTCCGCTACGTTGCCGCTCAGCTCCGTGACGCGGAGTTGCGATCCACCGAACGCCACACGCGACGCAGCCAGGGGGATGAACGCCCCTACGCGCAGCGGTCCGGCGATGCTCCCTGCCAGGCCGACGGTGCCGTCGAACGCCACGTTGGCGCCCTCATGCTGGTTGACCACCAGCTCCGCCGCGGTGTCGGGATCCTGCAGCGTGTACTTTCCGGCCGGAGGCGCCTCCGGGCCCCAGGCGAACTCGCCCGGATCAGGCAGGCGATCGCCGCGCGACGCCTTCTCGAACTCGAGCTCGGTCATCGGCCGAAGGCCGCTCCAGTCGGCGTAGGCGGCGAGGTCCATCCACGACAACCAGTGGGCGGCGCGATTGTAGGGATCCGCCTCGAACGGCGCCTGCGCCGAGATCGCGTATCGGTGGCCTTCGCCCGTGGGGATCTCGGCGAACGGGTTGCGCACCGCCTGCTGGGCGGGATCGAGCGTATTGAGAAAGCGGGCGTAGTCACCCTGGGTGAGCTCGTTCTTCATCACGTAGAACGCGTCGAATCCCTTCGGGAAGGCCGTTGGCAGGACGCGCGAAACGCTGTCGGAAAAGTCGTCGAGGAACTGCAAGGGCGTGCCCGCAGCGCTTCGCCGGTCGTTGTTCCCCAGGCTGTTGGCACCACCGCCGCCAAGCGTGATCTCGTCCTCGCCCGTGATCTCGTAGGGATTGCCTGAAGTGCCGGCTTCGAACTGCGACGCCATCAACGCATCGACCGCGGTCCCGTCGCCGAGGAGGTACGGCCCGGAGGGGACGTGAACCATCTGCAGGGCGATGACTTCGAGCAGGACGGTCGCCTCCTTGGCCACGCCGTCGACCCCAAGATCCCAGGACAGCGCTACTTGATCCCAATCGATCGAGCTGACGCCGTCCTCCGCCCGCTGCAAGAAGACGCCCAGCCCATCGCCTGACGGCACGAGGTTGGCCAACACACCATTGTTGTTGCCCACTCGGTGGGCCGTGCGATCGGTCGACAGCCGGGCATGACGCCATACCTGGCCGGACTCGCGGAACTTGACGAACACCCAAACCGCGTCGGCATTCAGATCGTCGCGAAACGAGACCGGCCAGGCGACGTCGAAGACGATGCTGGCGGGCTGACCGTCACGCTCCGGCATTTGGACGGACACGTTCTCCACCGAAACGTCCGAGCCGGCATCGGTGCCGAGGCCTCCGCAGCCGCTCCCGACCAGCGCCAGCGACACAACCGCGACCGCGGCCCGCAGTAGCGTCGGCGGGCTTTCGTCGTCGAGCGGCGCGGCGCCGCGCCGTGACTTCATGTGGCTCCAACCGCACCCGCGCCGGCTTCGGCGAAGAGAGCCGCGTGCCCGCGAATGATGCGTTCGGTCGTCTCGGGGTCCGGCTCGGTCGACCCGTTGCCCCTTTCGTGCGTACCGCCGAGCAAGATCCCGTCGCTGCGCGGGAACATGTAGAGCCCGCCGCTCAGCAGGCAGTAGTCGACCTCGGGTTGAGGCAGCAGAAAGGTGAGCTGGCCGCGGATCGGGTCCATCTCCTGGTCTCCGACGAGCTCCTTGGCGCCCATTCCGGTGCAGTTGAACACCAGCGGCTCGCCCAACGCCGCCAGTTCCCGCACGCTGGAGAAGCTATGTACGACCAGCCGTCCGGAGGCGATGCGAAAGTCCCGCATCAGCGCCTCCAGATAGGTGAACGGCTCGATGAGGAGGGTCGAGAATCGCCGCGCATGGGCGCGCGGAAAAGGATGGGCGTCCGCCGGCAGCGCCGCGGCACGCGGATACAAGTCCTCCATGCCGGCGTCGAACCAGGGCTGCGGCTGCGGCCCGTCCGAGGCGACGTACGTGTCGATCCAGCGGACGCCATAGTGGGCCCCGACCATCCCCTGGAAGTATCGATGGGCCACGCGGGCGGCACGGACGAACTGCTGGTCGTACTGCGCGCTCGTCCGGCCCGGATCGGAGACCGCGTGCGGCGACCAGAAACCACCGGCGATGTTCGACGTGGTGTGTGGCGGCACTTCGCGACTGTAAATGGTCACCTGCCAACCCTGGCGCTGCATCAGGATGGCAGTCGACAGACCGACGACACCGCAGCCGATGACGGCGCAGCTGCCTCCACCGGAAGGCGGCGGCGGCAACCCATCGGTAGCCGCACCACTCCAGCCCGACGAGAGGCCAATCGAGCCGACCGCCGCCAAGGCCTCCTCTACGGCGATCTCCGAGGTTCCCCAGGACAACGTGATGCCGGCCCCTCCGTGCCCGTAGTTGTGTACGAGCAACTTGTCGTCGAGACGCTCGACTTCGACGCGGAAGCCCGTCGCACGGAAAGGCCGGAGGCCGGCGACACTACGGATCTCGCGGTCAGCCGCTACCCGGACCCGAGCCAACGCGCCACCCGTGTCGGCCCAACCGGCGCGCCCGCCGGAGGGCAATGCCGCGGCCGGAGCGACGGCGGCGGTCTGCGGCCTTCGCTGCAACGGGCACCCGAGACTCAGAGTACCGAGCGCGGCAACCGACCCGGACTGCAGGATCTGACGACGGCTCAGCTTCATGGCACCGCCGCGCTGTCGGCAAAGTGACTCGAGGGGTTGGACATCGGCGAGCTCCCGGGTGCGGACGTGCGCCGATTCTGTCAACTCCCGCCTTCTACCGCAAAGGCCGACCGGTCGGCGACATCGGACCTAACGGCTGGTTCGCGGCGTCGGCCGACACGCGCGCGGGGAGCCAGGCTCACGACACCAGCCGCGCGCCCGCTTCGCATCGGATCAGCCGAGAAACACGCGGATCTGGCTACCGATCAGGAAACCCATGTAGTTGCCGACGGCGTAGCCGGCCAGACCGACCGCGATCCCCGGTAGCAGCAGTTCCGTATATCCGCGCGTTCCGGCCAGCGCCATGGCGGAGGCGGGGCCACCGATATTCGCCTGCGAGGCGACGGCCAGGGTCGGTGCATCGATGCGAAACAGCCGGCCGACGCCGAAGATGACGATTCCGTGGACCGCCACGGTCGCGGCAGCGAAGTAGAAAACGGCGGGCCCGATGCGGAAGATATTGGCGATTACCGATTGCGCCCCGTTCGCGGCCAGAAAGAGGTGCAGCAGGTAGTTGCCCCACATGGCGCTGCCGGAAAGCTCCTTGACGGCGGGAACCTGCGCCACCAGCAGCACCATCGTGGTCAACAGGAGAACCTCGGGCACCGGCCACGCGGCCGCCAGCACACCTGCGAACCAGACGAGCCCGACGCTGAGCGTCACCAGTGCCGCCGCTTCCCCCAGCGAGACGGGGTTGACGGTGCTCTTCAGGCTCTCCCTCAGATCCGAAGAGATGCCGGCGACCCCGACCGCAGCCCCGGCCTCCTCGAGGTCCGTCTCCAGCGCCGCGGCGGAGTCCGGCACGGCACCCGGCGTCGCCGGAACCGGCTCCCGAGCACTGCCGGCCCCTTGCCGCCGCGCTGTTCCATCGCGCCCCGACAGCAGCACGGGCAGCGACAGGCAGGCGATCAACCAGATCGCGGTGATGGCGACGTCAGCCGCGACGGCGGCACTGAACATGTCACTGCTGGTCTCGAAAGCTCGCCCGAGCGCGGCGAAGTTCACCCCGCCGCCCGTGTAGGTGCCGGTGTACTGACCGGCCAGCTTCCATGTCTCGGGACCGACCTCGGCGGCGAAGACGAACGCGGCCGCGGCGGCGCCCGTCGCCGTCCCCACCGCACCGATGACGAACGCCGCCAGCATCTTGGGCCCGGCGCTGAACACCGAGCGGACATCGACCGTGAGCAGAATCAGGACGATGGCGACCATCACCCCCGTGCTGGAGAGGAAGTCGTACGTCGGCGAGGTATCGGGGAGGAAGCCGGCGTTGGACAGAGCCATACCGAACAAGATGGCGACGAGCACCGAGCCGAGCGCACGGAAGACCTTGAACTGCTGATCCAGGACGATGGAGATGTATACGACGGCCGCGAGGACGACCAGCACGGCGAACGGGTCTGTGATCATGCCGGCTACTCTATACTGAGACGAGTTGTTCACCGTTCGAGACCGCGACGAAGAAAGACCGCCTTTGGCCCTCGACGCTCATCCGGGCCGTTTCTGGCACGAGCTCGACGACGGCCGCGTGCAATGCGACCTGTGTCCGCGCTATTGCCGCCTTCGCGACGGCCAGCGGGGACACTGTTTCGTGCGGGCGAACGACGGTGGCGCCGTCGTTCTGACCACCTACGGGCGCTCGAGCGGCTTCTGCGTCGACCCGATCGAGAAGAAGCCGCTGAACCACTTCCTTCCGGGCACCCCGGTGCTCTCGTTCGGCACGGCGGGCTGCAATCTGGGCTGCCAGTTCTGTCAGAACTGGGATATCAGCAAGTCGCGTGAATTCGACACCCTGACCGATCAGGCGTCCCCCGAGGCGATCGCCACCGCGGCCCTCCGGGCGCGCTCACGAAGCGTCGCGTTTACCTACAACGACCCGACGATCTTCCACGAGTACGCCGTCGACGTGGCGCAGGCATGCCGGGAGAGCGGCATCAAGACGGTGGCAGTCACCGCCGGCTACGTCTGCCCGGCCCCCCGCGCGGAGTTCTTCGCCCACATGGACGCCGCCAACGTGGACCTCAAGGCCTTCAGAGAGTCCTTCTATCGGGACGTCACGCTGTCGGAGCTCGGGCCGGTTCTGGACACGCTCGTGTACCTGAAGCACGAGACCGACGTCTGGTTCGAAACCACGACGCTGCTGATCCCCGGGCTCAACGACGGCGACAACGAGCTGGACGAGATGACCGCCTGGGTGGTGGAGAACCTCGGCGCCGACGTGCCGATGCACTTCACCGCCTTCCATCCCGACTTCCGAATGCTCGACCGCCCGGCCACGCCCGCTTCAACGCTGACGCGCGCCCGCGACATCGCCATCCGCAACGGCGTCCGCTACGCCTATACCGGAAACGTGCACGACGAAGAAGGCGGCAGCACCTACTGCCACGAGTGCGGCAAGCTCCTCATCGGGCGTGACGGGTACAGCCTCGGTGAATGGGCCCTCGACGAGTCGGGCGCATGCAGCGGCTGCGGCGCTCGCTGCGCCGGAGTATTCGAGGCGCGCCCCGGAACCTGGGGCGCACGGCGCATGCCCCTACGACTGAGCCAGGGGCTGGCTCAGCCGAGGTAGTAGCGGGGCGGGATCCAGGCTACGCGCGGCGAATCGTCCTTGCCCGCCGAAGCGGCGGCCGGCGAAGCGGTCCGGGTCTCGGCCGTCATCACCTCGCGGGCGGCCTCCTGGACCGTCTCGACCTCCAGAACGGTCGCCTCCTCGAGTTGCAGCGACTGCGCGATCCCCGGGACGTTCTTCTGTCCGATCGCCCGCGTCGGAATCCCTTCGAAGCGCTCGACCACATGGCCCTGGATGGAGCGGACGAAGCCGGCGAACGGCCGATCTTCCGCCGCCACCACCAGGCGCCTCGTCTTGGCGACGCTCTCGTACACGGCGTCGAGATCCGGCGGCACCAGCGTTCTGAGGTCAATGACCTCGGCCTCGATCCCCTCCTCGGCCAGGCTCTCGGCGGCGGTCATCGAGGTCCATACCGCTCTGCCCCAGGCAACGATGGTCACGTCGCCGCCGGTCCGACGGGTCGCCGCCTTGCTGAACGGGACCCGGACGGACGGATCGATGTCGGGGATCTCGCCCCGCATGATCGACCGCTTCAAGGCGTTGATCTCCTCGTCGCCGGTGGGCTCGTTCGGGAACGCCGGCCCGAGTGCTTGCCGGTAGGCGAACTTGGGCTCGAGGCAAACGACGGTGTTGCCGTATTCGGCCGCGGTCATCAGCAGGCCGTACACGTCGTAGCTCGTCGACGGCATGACCACGACCAGGCCGGGGATCGGGGTGAAATAGCCGTCAACGCTCATCGAGTGATAGACGGCGCCGCCACCGAACGGGTCGACCGGCATGCGCAGGATCACGGAGGACGTCTGCGTTCCGGCCGAGGTCCAGTAGATGTTGCCCATGTAGACGATCCAGTGGAACGCGTTGAGCGAGTAGTCGGCGAACTGGATCTCGGGCATCGCCACGATGCCGTCGTGCATCCCGGCGCCGACGGCGGTACCGACGATGAGCGGCTCGTTGAGCGGCGCGTCGATGATCCGATCCGGGTGGCGATCCTTGAGCCCGGCGGTGGCGGTCATGACGCCACCCAGGCGGGCCACGTCCTCGCCCCACAGCACGCCGCCGAAGTTGCTCATGATATTCGAGGCGGCGGCGCGGATGGCACCGGCGTAGCTGATCGAGGTCTGACCGGCCGCCGGTTGCTCCTGCACGTCGGGGAACGGCGGATAGATGTGATCGAAGATGGATTCCGGAGCGGGCTCGGGCTCGGCCCGAACCTGCTCGATGATCGCCTTCATGTCCTCGATCTGCTCGCCCATGATGGTGCCCGCGTCATGATGCGCGAAGTAATCGCGGCCCTCGCCCTCGATCCGCTTGACGATATCGGCGTCGCCCAGAATCCCCATCTCGACCAGCTTGTTGCCGAACGACAGGATGGGATCCGGCTGGTCGAGGACGAAGCTCGGATCGGCAGCCGAGCTGTGGGCGTTCAGCCGCGGCATGTTGTCGACCAGCACGAGGAACGGCTTCTGCTCGTCGCGGGCATGGCGTGCCGCCCGCAGGGTGGTCTCGTAGCAGCCTTTGAAGTCCGTGCCGTCGCACTCGCCGTAGCCGAAGCCGAAGGCCTCGGCATAGGCGCGCATGCTCTTGATACCGTGCCCCTCCTCCGGCTTCGTGCTGATCGCGACCTTGTTGTTCGTCACCATGACGATCAGCGGCAGCTGCCAGACGCTCGCCGCGTTCATGGCGTCGTGCAGGTCCCCCTCGGCGCTGGTGCCGTCGCCGATGATGGCCAGGGCGACGCCGTCGCGGATGCCCTTCAAGTGAAAGCCCTTGGCGTACCCGGCGGCCTTGCCGAGCTGCATGCCGACCGGGCTCTGCACCGGCAGGATCGAGAGATCCGACCGGTCGAAATGATTGACCATCTGGCGACCGCCGGTCATCGGATCGGTGGCTCGCGAGAACTGCTGCCGGACGAGATCGAGGGTGAAGTCGCGGTAGCCGTTGAGCTCGCACCACATCGTCGCCAGGCAAGCGTTGCGATAGTGCAAGACCATGCCGATGCGGTCGGGGTCGCAGGTCTTGTGCAGGGCCAGCGCGGTGGCCGCGCCGTGAATCTCCTCGCCCGGCCCCCAGATCGAGAACTTCACCTCGCCGCGGCTGACAAGGCGGACGAAATACTCCTCCATCGTGCGGGAGCGCGTCGCCACCCGGTAAGCAAAGCGGAGCTCGGCGTCGGTCAGCTCGGTGTCCGCCAGCTCCGTGTTGGTATCCGTGTCGACGCCCGTGGCCTGTGAGGCCGCGGGCGCCGCGAGCTCGAGATCGATATCTGCCTCGGTTTCGGTCTCCTGGACGTCGATTTGCTCGTCGGCGTGCACCTGATCTGCCTACCTGTTCGCCGTGCAGCCGGGGGCTCGAGCCGGGATAGGCGAGCCGAGAAACGTTGGGGGCCTGGCTGCGTTACGGCCAAATTGTACCAAACAGGACCCGACTTCACCGAAGGTCGAAAAACCGCCATGTGGTCCGACCCACCCGGCGGCCGGGGTCGCGCCCGCTGCCGCGGCGGGCAGAGATGACGGGGACCTGGAAAGAGAGGCCCGACATGCGCTTAGATGGACCAGCGCGCCACATTTCACCCGAACGACGACCTGCCATATGCCGCGGCTGACCCCACAACCGAACGGCAAGCTCGCTCTCCTCACCGCTGTGCTGTCGTTCGCGGCCGCCACGGCCGCCGCCCCACAGGTACCCTCACCCGGCGCAGGCCAAGACCCACAACGGCCGGTCTTTTCCGCGGACGTCAGGCTAGGGACGATCAGCGTGGCCGTCTTCGACGGCGACGGGCTTCCCATCGACGATCTGGCCGCTGACGATTTTCGTGTGCTCGAGGACGACGTCGAACGACCCGTGGCTTTCGCCAGCTCGGCCGCCGACGCGCCACTCGACGTCGCCCTCGTGCTCGACCTGTCCGGCAGCATGGGAGGCAGCGATTGGCGGGGGCGAACGCTGGGCTTCCTCGAAACGCTGTCGCCGCAGCGCGACTGCGTTCTGTTGCTGCGCTTCAGCCGCATGGTGAGCACGTCGGTCTGGGGACGCCCCGGCGACCCGGAGCTCACCTCGGCCATCGAGGACTCGCGCACGGGCGGCGCCACGGCGCTCTACGACGCCCTCATCGAAGGCGTGAATCGCCTGGCGCCCTTCGCCGCAGCAGTCGGTGTTTCCGGCGTCACCGGGGCTCCGGCCGCGGCAAGCTCCTCCGGTGCAACGAGCGGAGCGCCGCCTGCGGGTTCGGGCGGCGGCTGCCCGGCGCCGCCGTCGGGCTCACCGGGAGATCCCTCGGCACAACGTCGAACGGCGGTCATCGCGGTAACCGACGGTTTCGACAGCGCCAGCGGACGGGGCGTGCACCATGTCGAGCTGGCGAGTCAGGCAACCGGCGTTCCCATCTTCCAGATCGAGCTTCCGGCCGGGGGCCGCTCGGCCGTCACCATGCGCCGTTCGGCGCCCCGCATGTCGAGCGGCGAGGACATACTCGCCGTAGGCCAGCAGCGGCGCGGCGGCTTCGGGGACGGCCGCCAGGACCTGGTGGCGTTCCAGGAAGTCGTCAGCGCTTCCGGAGGAGACACATTCCGAGCAGGCCCGGACGCATTCGACGAACTGATCGACCGCCTCCGGGGCCTCTACCTGATCGCCTATCAAGTCCCGGCACCGGACAGGGGCACGGACCCGGGTGAGTACTCCCGCCACAACCTCACCGTCGAGATCGGGAGCCGAAGAGCGAAGGTGTTGCACCGACCGGTCGTGTACCGACCCCGTTTCGACCAGGCCCGCGCCGCGGCGGAACTGAACGTCGGCGTCGAGATGCTCCGCACGCAGGACCTCGAAGCGGCGCGGGCGGCCTTCGACCGCTCCATCGCCGCCAACCCGACGTTCGCGGCTCCCCACGCCTGGCGGGCTCAGCTCCTGCTGTGGGATGAGGGTGCCGAAGCGGCGCTGGAGAGCGCCCTCAGGGCCGTCGCGCTGGCGCCGGGCAACGCCGAGTTCAACCTCATCGCGAGCGACATGGCGCTGGCGACGGAACGCCCCGAGCTGGCCTGGGAACACGCCATTCGGGCCGCCCAGGCCGGCGCCGACACGACGTTCGAGTTCGAGACGCTGGCGGAGGCCGCGGCCGCCCCCGCGGATCTGGCGCGGCGCCTAGAGCTCCCCCGCATCGCCGTCCTCGCGGCGCCGCCCTCGCAACCCGACCTCGGCGTGCGGGCAGCCCTCCCGGCGGCGATTCGATCCATCGCGGGAGCCGTCGCCCGAAGCCCGGGCGTCGCGCTGGTCCCGGACCCGGCGGCCGCCGGATACGTCGTCTGGGTTCGCGACGAAAAGCTCTCGTCCGATCTCCCCCGGCGGTTCGAGGGGAGACTGCTGTTGACGGACGCAAGCGGCGAGATTACCTGGCAGAAGGGCTTCCGGTTGAATGACGTCGACGACGTCGACCAGGGTGTCGATGACCTGCGCGACGCGCTCCGGGAGATCGCCGACAAGATCGGCGGCTGAGTCCGCAATCGCGGGTGATCGGCCTGGCGCCCTTCGGGCCAGCCCGGGCGGGGCGACCGGGAAACAGCGGCGAGGTCGTGCGACAATCGACCTACGCTCGTTTCCGGCCTCCGCAGTAGCTCCCGAGGAACCGATGTGCGAACCGTACTCCAGTCGTTGCGAAACACGGCCCTAGCGCCCGGTCCCGGACCGATCACCGCGGGCCTGGCGGCTGGCGCCCTCGTGCTCGGGTTGCTACTCGGGCCGACGGTCGACGCCAGCAGGGCGCAGCAGCAGGGCGCTCCCGGCGCTGCAGCCTTCGACGCCCGCGTCGAGCTGGTCACCCTGAGCGTGTCGGTCCTGGACGAGAACGGCGCCCCGATTTCCGACCTGACCCCCGAAGACTTCGTCATCTTCGAGGATGGCAGCCTGCGCGAGGCGGCCATGGTGCTGTCGCCCGGCGGCACGCCGCTGGATATCGCCCTGCTCGTCGACCTGAGCGGCAGCATGCGCAACGCCGACTGGCGCGACCGAGCACGGGACTTTCTCGACGCACTGTCTGCCGACGACTGCGCTTTTCTGCTCGGGTTCAGCACCTCGGTGGGTGGCTCGGTGTGGGGTCGCCCGGACGACGAGATACTGATCGAGGCGCTCGACGAAGCCGGCGCCGCCGGCGGCACGGCGCTCTTCGATGCGTTGCTGATCGGTCTGCGCGAGCTGGAGGCCGCCGACACAGGCGGTACGCTGCGGGGGGCGGCGCGCGGCTCACTCAACCCTGACGTCCGCGGGGCACGGGCGGTTGGCGTACGACCGAACAATCCCTGCCCGTCTCCTCCGCCGCCGGGTCGCGAGAACGATCCCGAGCACATCCGACGCAAGGCGGTCGTGGTGGTGTCCGACGGGGCCGACTCGGCCAGCGAGAACGACGCCGACGCCGTGCTGACTGCGGCCGAGCTCGGCGGCGTCCCGATCTTTCCCATCCAGCTCGACGATTTCGGCTCGGGTTTCGGCCGCGGCCGCTCAGGCCGCCGCGGCGGCCTGACTCCCCTGCCGGATTGGGCCGTGGATGGCGTGCTGCCGGCGCTCGCGGAAGCAACCGGCGGCAAGAGTGTTCGCGGCGGCGTCTCCGGCTACGAACAGATCCTGGACTGGCTACGCGGTTCTTACGTCGTCGGCTACTACACCGCGGCGAACCGGGAGCTGGGCGGCTCGACCGACTTCACCCGGCACGAAGTGGTCGTGGAGCTACGGCGCGAAGGCGCCCGCGTCGTCCACCCACCCGCTTACTTCCGCCCCACCATCGACACCGAAGCGGCCCGCTACGATGTCGATCAAGCTGACACATTGATCGCCGGTGGAGAGCTCGAGGCGGCGGTCCTGGTGCTCGACAAGGCAATCCGATCGGACCCGGGGTACGCGCCAGCGTACTTCAGTCGCGCTATCGCGCTCGCCGACCTCGGCCGCCTGGACGAGGCACAGGAAAGCGCCCTGCAGGCGGCCCGGCGGAGCCCCGGGGTCGCCGACGTTCACGAGCTCGCCATGCTGATCTCCCTCGACGTGAACGACGGCGCCAGCGCCTGGGAGCAGGCCGTGCAGGCGGGCCAGGCGGGTGCGAATCTGCGCCGGCATTTCGATCGACTCGATGCGGCCGCACCGGCTCCCGACGACTTCGACGCGCGGGTCTCCGCCCCGCGCATCATGGTCGCTCGTCCGTATACCGACGTGACCAACCTGCTGATGGACACGGCCCTGGCGAAAGTGTTTCAGACCGTTCGACGCGAGCTCGCCGCCGCGCCGATGGTGGGAGTGGTCGTGGATCCTTCCCTGGCCGACTACGTCATGACCATCCGCGGAGACCGGCTCCATAGCTCGCGCCCACGGCGGCTCGAGGGTCGGATGACGGTCACCGATCGATCCGGCCGCGAGATCTACGACAAGGTCCTGTTGCTCAACGACGTCGACAGCCCCAGCCGCGTTTCGCAGGACATGTCCCGCTTCCTCCGCGATTTGCAGGGCAGGCTGCAACGATAGACGCCGGGCAGCCGATACCCGGAGAACCGTGCCAGATGGACGGCCCTTTCCCCCGGGGCCGGCGGTTGGAACTGCTGTAGTATTGCGGCGACCGCTTGTTCTCGAGGGCCCGCGCGCCCCGTAAAGCACCGGCCGGAGCGCCGACAGCCGCTCCACCGTCCCCATTCGAAAGGGAGGAACAACGTGATCCGAGCAACTCGCGCGGCAGTCGCCCTGTTGGCAATCACCCTCGCGGTGGGATGCGCGACCGAGGGCTCTCGGCCGGGAGGTTCGGGTTCCGCGACCGAGGCCGCCGACATCATCGTGGTCAACGGCGACGTCTACACCGTCGACGAATCGCAGCCCTGGGCCGAGGCGCTCGCCATCAAGGGCGACAAGATCATGGCGGTCGGCTCCCGCGACGAGATCGAGGCGCTCGCCGGCCCGGAAACGCGCACGATCGACGCCGGCGGTGGTTTCGTCAGCCCCGGGTTCAACGACGGCCACGTCCACGTCGGCTCGACGGGATCCCTGCTGATCGGCGTCAACCTCCTCGAGGTCCACGAGGAGCAGCCGTTCATCGAGGCGATTCGCGGCGCCACCGAGCGGCTGCCGGCGGGTAGCTGGATCACCGGCGGCTCCTGGGGTGCCTACGAGCAATGGTCCGCCGGATCCGCCGGCGAGCAGACCACCGACGCAGTGGCCGAGCCCTTCACGCCGCATCGCGACATGATCGACGACTTCACCGCCGACCACCCGGTCCTGGTGAGCAGATTCGATCGCAGCATGCACCTCGCGAACAGCCGCGCGCTGGAGCTCGCGGGTATCGACGACGACACGCCGGATCCGGAGGGCGGCGCGTTCGACCGCGACGAGAACGGCAGGCTTACAGGCATCGTGCGCGGCCGCGCCATGGCCGCCGTCCGCCGCGCCCAGACCCCCAAATCGTTCGATCTCCTCATGCGCGAGTTCGAAGAGGTGCAGAAGGAAGCCCGCGAGGGCGGCATCACCACCATCCAAGATCTGACCTCGGCCCAGATGCTGCGCGTCTATCAGCAGACGCGAGAGAACGGCGACCTGACGGTGCGGGTCAACCTGCGGCCGACAATGTTCGAGGTCGAGAACATCGCCGCGCTGGGCATATCGCGCGGCTTCGGCGACGACTGGCTGAAGTTCGTCGGCTACAAGGCCTGGGTAGACGGCATCATGGGCTCGAGCGGCGCACTGTTCTTTCAGCCTTACGACCACCAGCCCGACAACTACGGCTACCTGCGCGACATCATGCTGCCGGAGTCCGAAGAGGGCTGGGGACTGTCGATGGGGATGAACGAAAAATACACCGACCGTCCTCCGGGGCGGCTGGAGCAGCTTCTCGAGATCGCCGTCGATACCGGCATCCCACCGCACATCCACGCCATCGGCGACAAGGGCGTCCGGATCATTCTCGACATCTATGAGAAGGTGCTCACCGAGCGCGGCCTGATCGACAGCGATCACCGTTGGCGGGTCATCCATGCCCAGGTCATTCACCCGGACGACTTCGAACGGTTCGGCCGCCTGAACCTGGTCGCCGAGGTCAACCCCTACCACGTCTCGGACGACATGCGCTGGATGGAGGAGCGGATCGGCAAAGAGCGCAACCTCGGCGCCTACGCGTTCCGCACCCTCAAGGATGCCGGGGCGGTATTGGTGTTCGGCTCGGACAGCCCCGGAACCAACGCCGCGCGCTACTTTCTCAGCCCGATCTACGGGCTCTACGCCGCCGTCTCGCGTCAAACGCTGAGCGGCGAGCCGGCGGAAGGCTGGTATCCCGAGCAGCGCCTCAGCATCGAGGAGGCGATCGAGGCGTACACCAAGAACGCCGCCTGGGCCACGTTCGACGAAGACGTCAAGGGGACACTGACAGCGGGGAAACTGGCGGACATCGCGGTGTTCGACACCAACCTGGTCGAGGCCGGGCAAGAGGATCCGGCCCGGCTACTGGACGCCAAGGTGAGGTACACGATCGTCGGTGGTCGGGTCGTCTATGAGGCGCAATAGCCGACGCCGGCGCGGTTCGAAACGGCCCCTTGCCGCGCTTGCCGGCAGCATCGCCGCCCTGGCGCTCGCCACGGCAACGAGCGCCTCGCCGGCGGGCCAAGCCGAATCCACGATGCCACGCGATCTGTGGTTCGACAGCACCGATGCGCTGCTCGTCGAAACCGCCGAGTGGACGAACAAGGTGGAGCTCGCCGACCTGAACGGCGACGGGCTCGTCGACCTTCTCTTCGCCAACGGCGGAAACTACTCCGAGCCCGGAGAGCCGGAGCGCAACCGGGTCTTTTTCAACCAGGGTCCGGGAGCCCGATTCATCGAACGGAGTGCGGAGGTTCTGGGGCCGGAGCCCGACCTCGCCCGGGTGATCAAGGCGCGCGATGTCGACGCGGACGGCAACGTCGACATCTTCGTGGGCACCGCATACCAGACCCAAAGCCGTCTCTACATGGGAACCGGATCGGGCGGCTTCGAGGAGCGCACCGCGACCCACCTGCCGCAGATGCCGCTCAGCATCGGGGACGCGGAGCTCGGCGATGTAGACGACGACGGCGATCTGGACCTGGTGCTGGCCGACTGGGGGCCAGGCAACAACATGACGAACCCGGGCGGCCGCACCCGGCTGTGGCTGAACGACGGCAGCGGTCGATTCCGCGACGAGACCGACGCCCTCATGCCCGACACGCTGGTGCGGTTCTCCTGGGACCTGGAGCTGGTCGACACCGACAACGACTTCGACCTCGACGTGTTGATTTCCTGCAAGCGTTGCGCCGGCAGCAAGCTGTACCGGAACGACGGTGGCGGGAACTTTCGCGAAGATCCCCGAGCCCTGCCTGCTTACACCAACAACTACGAGTTCGAGGCCATGGACCTCGACGGCGACGGGCTGCTGGACCTGATCACCGTCAATGACGGCGAGATCGTCGGCGAGCGCGGCTCCAGCCGCCGTGAGCATGTGTTTCGCAACGCCGGCGAAGGGCGCTTTCGCGATGCCACCGACGCCTGGTGGCCCGACGCCGACAACATCGGCGAGGACGACAACATCGTCGCCTTCCTCGACTACGACTCGGACGGCGACGCCGACTTCATCATCGGGTCGCTGAGCGGACCGGACCGGCTGATCGTCAACGACGGTCCGGGGCGGCTGCGCAACGCGGACGCCGTCTTCGTCGGGCCGGAGACACCCGGCACGCTGGGCATGGCGCTCGCCGATCTCGACGGCGACGACCGGATGGACGTTGTGCAGTCGCAAGGTGAGCACCCGCAGGCGGTGCAGGAGCGTATCTACCTCGGCACCGGGTTGGAACCCGACACCGCTCCGCCGGTCATCGCCGCGGCAATTCTGGCCGAAGCTCCCGGAGGCGGCGCCGTCGCCAAAGCACGCGTGCACGACCGGAAGAGCCCCGTGCTGTCGACCGAATGGCAGCGCATCGAGGTGGAGTGGGTCTCGAACGGCAGCACGCGAACCGCTCCGATGAGCTGGATCGGCGAATACCTGTGGAGAGCGGTGCTGCCCGCAGGAGCCGAGCAGGTTCGGATCTGCGCGCGCGATGCGGCCGGCAACGAAACGTGCGCGCCCATCGCGACGCGGCCGTAGCTTTCGCGGTTCCCCGCGCGCAGCTCCCGGCTTCCCGCTTGCGGCTCGCGGCTCGCGGCTCGCGGCTCGCGGCTCGCGATGGATTGCCCTTTCACTCCGGCGTCGTGTGCATATAATCGGGCGGGCTGCATATTCCTTGTCCGGCGGACCGGTCGAATCCTCGTCGCGCCGCGCGCGAAACCGGGAAAACACATGCGAAACAAGAACCTGGCGCCAGCCGTGCGGTTGGTGCTCTCGATCGCCACGGCGGTCGCGCTGGTCACTCCCGCCACCGCACAATCGCCGGACGAGTTCTTCGAGGCCGAGATCCGCCCACTGCTGGCCGAGAAGTGCTACACCTGCCACGCCCGCATGGCCATGGGCGGCCTCCGCTTGAACTCGCGCGCCGCCATGCTCGAGGGTGGCGACATGGGCCCGGCGATCGTTCCGGGCAGCCCGGACGACAGCCTGCTGATGGCCATGGTGCGGCACGAGATCCCGGGCATGGAGATGCCGAAGGACCGCGACCCGCTGGCCGCCGACGAGATCGCAGCGCTGGCCGAGTGGATTCGCATGGATGCCCCGTGGCCCAACGAGGCGCCGACCGCCGTGACCGTCGCCAACGAGGGGCTGACACCTTCCGCCCGGATCTTCGTCGACCGGGTGCGCCCGTTGCTGGCGCAGAAGTGCTACGCCTGCCACACCGATTCGGAGGAAGGCGGCCTGCGCCTCGACTCCCGTAACCGCATCCTCGCCGGCGGCGGTCGCGGACCGGCGATTATCCCGGGCAACCCCGAAGAGAGCCTGCTGATCGCCGCCGTCCGCCACGCGGATCAGGACCTGCAGATGCCGCGCAACGGCGACCGGCTGAGCGACGCCGAGATTCGTGGGTTGGTGGACTGGATCGCCAGCGGCGCCGATTGGGCCGAGGTCGAGGCGCCGATGGTGATTCCGCGCCGGGCGATCTCCGCCGAGGAACGGGACTTCTGGTCGTTCCAGCCGTTGGCGACCCCCGCAGTGCCGACGCCGGCGACCGCCGGTTGGGCGCGCACGGACATCGATCGCTTCGTCCTCGCCAAGCTCGAAGACAAGGGCCTGACCCCGGTCGGCGATGCCGAAAAGCGCCAGCTCATCCGCCGTGCCACATTCGATCTCATCGGCCTGCCGCCGACGCCCGAGGAAGTCGAAGCTTTCCTCGACGACGACTCGGCCGACGCGTTCGAGAAGGTGGTCGACCGCCTTCTGGCGTCGCCGCACTATGGAGAGCGCTGGGGTCGCCACTGGCTCGACGTGGTTCGCTACGGGGAAGACGACACCCGCACGCTGGCGCCGAGCGGCAACGGGCGTGAGACCTACCCGTCGGCCTACGTCTATCGAGACTGGGTCGTCGACGCGCTGAACGAGGATCTACCGTACGACGTGTTCGCCATGGCGCAGATCGCCGGCGACCTGATGGAAGAGAAGCAGCGCACCCTCGGGGGCGTCGGTTTCCTCGGTATCGGGCCGTGGTACTACGACATCGCCAACCCCGCCACCGCGCGCGCCGACGAGCGCCACGATCGCGTCGACGTCACCACGCGCGGTTTTCTCGGCCTCACCGTCGGCTGTGCCCGCTGCCACGACCACAAGTACGACCCCATCGGCACGCACGACTACTACGCCCTGGCGAGCGTTTTCTACAACACCAACTACTACGAGTACCCGGTCGCCGACGAGGATGAGGCCGAGGCGTACAAGAAGGACAAGGAATTCATCGAGGGCCTGTCGGACGGCCTCAACGAATACCTGTCGACCGAAAGCGACCAGCTGGCCCGCGTCCTGACGCTGCAGATCTCGCGCTACATGATGGCCGCGTGGCGGGTAACCGGGGAGCCGCAGATCCCGGTCGAGCGGGCCGCGGCGCAGGCGAAGCTCGACCTCGAAACCCTCGAGCGCTGGATCTACTTCCTCGCCAAGGAACCGCGGCACTACCCCTATCTGGTCGACTGGCAGGAAATGATCGCCACCGACGGCGGCACCGAAGAGCGTGCCCAGGAGCTCGCCGACGAGTTTCAGCGCCTGGTTCTCGAGATCGTGGCCGAGCGCGAAAAGCTCGAGGAGCGAAACCGCAAGATCATCGCCAAGGGAACCTCTCTCGAAGAGGTCAAATCGACGCCGATGCCCAACGGCTTCGAGAGTTTCTTCGACGAGCATCAGCTCGAGCTCGAAACGCTGGACCGGGAGCGGTTCAATCTCTTCTACGACGTCTTCATCTACGACCTGGACAACCAACTCGACACGTTCTTCCCGCGCCCCGCCTTGTTGCGCTTCAACAACAGGAGCTGGGGCCTGGAGCGCCGTCTCTCGCGCGTCGCCGCCGACCACGTCGCCGCAACCCGGGCCGAGATCGAGGAGCTGGAAGAGGAACTCCCGGACTTCCCGTTCGTCATGGGCGTGCAGGACAAGCCCGAAGAGGACATCGAGGACATCGGCCTCCACATCCGCGGCAGCCCGACGAACCTGGGCGAGAAGGTCCCGCGGGGGTTCCTGCACGTTCTTGCGGACGATCCCCGACCGTACACCGATGGAAGCGGCCGGATGGAGCTGGCGAAAGACATCGCCACCCATCCGCTCGCGGCGCGGGTCATCGTCAACCGCGTTTGGAACTGGCACATGGGCACCGGGATCGTGAACACGCCGAGCAACTTCGGATTCGCCGGCGAGCGACCCAGCAACCCCGACCTCCTCGAGCACCTGGCCTCGTGGTTCGTCGACAACGGCATGTCGCTCAAGAAGTTGCACCGGAAGATCATGCTGTCCCGGGTCTATCAGCTCGATACCGGGCAGGTGCCGGCGAACGAGGCGACGGATCCCGAGAACTTCTACTACTGGCGGGCGAATCGCCGCCGCCTCGACGCCGAGGGCATTCGCGATGCGCTCCTGGCCGTCTCTGGGAATCTCGACCGGGAGATCGGCGGGCCGGCGGTGCAGCTGGCCGACGAGGATAACGATCGACGCACGATCTACGGGTTCGTCAGTCGTTTCGAGCTCGACGAGTACCTGCAGATCTTCGACTTCCCCAACCCGAGCCTGACGGCGGAGCGCCGCTTCTCGACCAACGTTCCCTTGCAAAGCCTCTTCTTCATGAACAGCGACCTCGTCACCCGCCAAGCCGAGCTGCTGGTGAAGCGGCTGGCGAAGGAGACCGGGCCGGACGCCGCGACGGCAGCGCATGAAGGCAACGACACGACCGCGGCGGCGGATGAAGACGACGACACCACGGCGGCGGACGACGACATCCCGCACACGTTCGACGACGAGGCCATGATGGCCAGAGCCTACCGACTGCTTTACGCCCGGGAGGTGACGGCCGCCGAGAAGGACGCCGGGCTGGAGTTCCTGGCGGAGCAACGCGTCTCCCTGCTGGAGAAGGAGCTTGCCGCGCTCGCCGAAGCGGAAGACGAGGCCGCAGCCCAGGAAGATCCCCAGGAGAGCACCGGTGCGGAGAACCAGCAGGAAGACGAGCCGGATCCGCAGCTTGCCGCCGAGCGCCGCGCGGCGATGAAAGCCTGGGTCCAGTACGCCCGCGCCCTGTTCAGCGCATCGGAGTTTCGCTATCTCGACTAAAGGTCAAGCAGGAGCCCACATGTCCCGACATCACCACGACGACGACGCCCAGGCCTGCGGTTGCCGCGACGACCAGCCGCTGACGCGCCGCCAGGCGCTCAAGACCATGGGCGCGGGCTTCGGCATGATGGCCTTCGCCGGGATGGTGGGGCGTTCGGTCGCCGAGGCGTCCGCCGGTCTCGTTTCACCCGCCGGCAGCATGCTCCCGCAGACACATTTCGCCCCGCGCGCCAAGAACGTCATCTTCCTGTTCATGAACGGCGGCGTCTCCCAGGTCGACACCTTCGACCCCAAGCCAGAGCTCGACAAGTTCCACGGCACGGCCTTGCCGGAGGAGATCAAGACCGAGCGCAAGACCGGGTCGCTGATGAAGTCTCCCTTCAGCTTCCAGCGCTACGGCGAGTCGGGCATCGAGCTCAGCGAGCTGTGGCCCCACGTCGGCTCATGCGCCGACGACATCTGCGTCATCCGGTCGATGTGGACGGACATTCCGAACCACGAGCCGTCGCTCCTGATGATGAACACCGGGCACACGCAGCCCGGCCGTCCGTCGCTGGGGTCGTGGCTGACCTACGGGCTGGGCACCGACAACCAGAACCTGCCCGGCTTCGTCGTGCTCTGCCCGGTGCAACCCACGGGCGTCGGACCGCCGCTATGGGGGAACGCTTTCCTCCCGGCCGTCCACCAGGGGACCTTCATCTCCGACAAGGAGCCGCGACTCGAGAAGGACTTCGATCCGTACGAGCTGGTGCCGAACATCCACACCGAGCACGTCGAGCTGGACGACCAGCGGCGAGAGGTGGACCTGGTCGAGAAGCTCAACCGTCTGCGCATGCAAGAGCTGCAAGAGGAAGACCCGAAGCTGGAAGGCGCCATCCAGTCGATGGAAACCGCCTACCGCATGCAGACCGCGGCGCCCGAGGTGTTCGACATCCGCAAGGAATCGGCGGCAACGCAGGAGCTCTACGGCCCGGGCAGCACGGCACGTGGCTGCCTGACCGCCGTGCGCCTCATCGAGCGCGGCGTGCGCATGGTGCAGATCTACTACGACCGCGGCGATCCGTGGGATCACCACAATGACATCATGCGCCACCGCGACAACGCTCGCGATTCCGACCGGCCTTTCGCCGCCGTCATCAAGGATCTGAAGTCGCGGGGCCTGCTCGACGAAACGTTGGTCGTGTGCGGTACGGAATTCGGCCGAACGCCGGTACTGGAAACCGGCGGCGGCGATGCCGGCGGACGCGTCGTCAACGGCCGGGATCACAACCCGTTCGGCTTCAGCATTTGGCTGGCCGGTGGTGGCGTCAAGGGCGGCACGACCTACGGCGCCACGGACGACTTCGGCTTCAAGGCGGTCGAGAACCCGGTACACGTGCATGACCTGCACGCAACCATTCTCCACCTGATGGGCATCGACCACACCCGCCTGACGTACAACTACAGCGGTCGCGATTTCCGCCTCACCGACGTCGCGGGCGAGGTCATCCACGACATCATCGCCTGACAGGTGGGGCGGCCAACGAGCGGAAGGCGGGCTGCCGAGATCCCCCGCCGCCTGGCGCTGCTCGCCCGGATGTACGGTCTTCAGCCGGCGTATTGGGACGTCTTCGGCCAGCGGCGTCATTCGTCGGCGGAGGCGATCACCGCCACGTTGCGGGCGCTCGGCGCCGAGCTCCACGATCCGACGGATGCCGAGGACGCGATCCACGCCCGCAGGGAACAGGTGTGGACACGAGCGGTCGACCCCGTCTGTGTGGTACGGGGCGGTTCCGGGACGATTCGTGTCCGCACCCTCGCACGAGACGCCCGCGTCGTGTATCGCGCCGTCGGCGAGGACGGCGAAACCCGGACCGGCGAGTGGAATCTGGACGCCTTCCCGGTGCTGGCTGGCGGCACCGCTCGGGGCGAGACGCGTGTCCTGCGGCACCTCCCGCTTCCGGGCGACCTTCCGGCCGGGTACCACGAGTGCACGGTGCAGATCGGCGATGGCGAGGCGCGGACGCTGGTCGTTTCGGCGCCGGACGCGGCCACGCCTCTGCCGGCGCCGGGCGAGCCGCCGGGCTGGGGCGCATTCCTGCCCCTCTACGCGGTGCGCAGCGATGGCGATTGGGGCGTGGGCGACTACGGTTGTCTCGCGAACCTGGCCGAGCGGATCGCCGCGTATGGCGGCGACAACGTCGCAACGCTCCCGTTGTTGCCCACCGACGGCAGCTCGATCGGTGGCCCCAGCCCCTATTCGCCCGTCAGTCGGTTGTTCTGGAGCGAACTCTTCATCGACCTCGACGACGTGCCCGAGACCCAATTGTGTCCGTCGAAAGAGAGGCTGGTGGACGCGCCCGACGCAGCCCGGCGGTTGGAAGCGTTGCGCGGTGCCGATGAGGTCGCGTACGCCGAAGTCACGGCGATCAAGCGAACCCTGCTGCAGGAGATCGGCCAGGTTCTGTTCGCGGACCGGACAGGCGGCGATCGGCGGCAAGAGCTGGAGGGCTTTCTTGCCTCCCACCCTGGGGTCGATACCTACGCCCGCTTCCGGGCCGCCTACGAGCGACACGGGCGCCCCTGGATGAGCTGGCCGACGCGGCTGCGCCAAGGCGAGATCCGCGACGACGATTTCGACCAGGCGGTGTATCGCTCGCACCTCGTCGGTCAGTGGCTGGCCCACGAACAGCTCGGCCGGGCGGCGGACCGGATGCAACGGAGCGGCGTGCGGCTCTATCTCGACCTCCCTGTCGGCGTGCCGCGCGACTCGTTCGACGTCTGGCGGTACCGCGACCAATTCGCCGAGGCGGCCTCGGCCGGCTCGCCCCCGGATACGTTCTTCGTCAAGGGACAGAACTGGGCCCTTCCCCCCCTGCACCCCGAGCGGATTCGAACGCACGGCCATGGCTATTTCCGCGCCGCCCTCCGGCACCACCTGCGCACCGCGGGGATGTTGCGCATCGACCACGTGATGGCGTTCAACCGGCTGTTCTGGATTCCCGAGGGGTTCCCCGCCCGCGACGGCGTGTACGTTCGCTACCCCGCACGAGAGCTGTGGGCTATTGTGGCGCTGGAATCGCAGCGAAGCCGCGCCGCCATCATCGGAGAGGACCTCGGCACCGTCCCCCGCGCCGTGCGGCGGGCCATGCGACGCCACCGGGCACAGCGGATCTTCGTAGTTCAGACCGAGGTCGCCGAGGATCGAATACCGAGCCTCGAGTCTCCGGTACCGGACGCCATCGCCTGCATGAACACGCACGACATGCCGACTTTCGCTTCGTACCTCGCGGGCACGGATCTGGAGGACCTGGCCGATCTCGGGGCGCTCGACGCCGTTGCGTTCGCGACGGAGCGCGACCGACGGAGGGAAAAAACGCGCGTGCTGGGCGAGTTCCTCCGACATGGCGGCTGGCTCGCCGGCGATCCTTCACCACGGGCAGCTGCGGAGATGCTACGCGCCTGTCTGCGGTTCCTGGCCGACAGCGAGGCCGCCTCGGTGGTCGTGAACCTCGAGGACCTGTGGCTTGAGCCTGCCCCGCAGAACGTCCCCGGGACGAGCGACGAACGTCCCAACTGGCGTCGCCGCGCACGCTACACGCTGGACGAGATCTTCCGCATGCCCGACGTCATCGACGCGCTCGACGAGCTCGATCGCCGCCGCCGCGCGGCGCTCGCCAACTGAAACCATGTCGAACGCCGAGGGGCGGGTTCTCTACGATGTCACGCTGCTGGGCGACGCCGACCTCCACCTCTTCAACGAGGGGACGCACACGCGACTTTACGAGCACCTCGGCGCCCACGTGCTCGGTGCCGAACACGGTGTCGAGGGAACCTACTTCGCGGTCTGGGCCCCCGGGGCGCGGAGGGTGAGCGTTATCGGCGACTTCAACGATTGGCGCCCCAACGCTCATCCGCTGCGCCGCCGGGAGACGTCGGGAGTATGGGAGGGCACCGTGCCCGCAGCAGGAGTCGGCCATCGGTACAAGTATCGCGTCGTCAGCGGCGACGGCGAGCATATCGGGGACAAGGCGGATCCCCTGGCGTTCGCCACCGAGCAACCACCCCGAACGGCTTCGATCATCAGCGGGCTCGACTACGCGTGGGGCGACGGGGCGTGGATGCGAAACCGTGGGCGCCGAACGCGCCACGACGCGCCGATATCGGTGTACGAGGTCCATCTCGGATCGTGGCGCCGGCCGGCCGACGGGGCCGGACACCTGAGCTACCGGGAGATCGCTCCGCTCCTTGCCGACTACGTCACGGACACGGGCTTCACGCACGTCGAGCTGATGCCGGTGATGGAGCACCCGTTCTACGGCTCATGGGGTTACCAGTCGACGGCGTATTTCGCCCCCACCGCCCGGTACGGCAGTCCGCAGGATCTGATGTACCTGATCGACGTGCTGCACCAGCACGGCATCGGCGTCATCCTCGATTGGGTCCCGTCGCACTTTCCCTGCGATGCGCACGGCCTGGGCTATTTCGACGGCAGTCACCTCTACGAGCACGCCGACCCACGGCAGGGTTTCCATCCCGACTGGAACAGCTTCATCTTCAACTACGGACGGCACGAGGTGCGCAGCTTCCTGACCGCCAGCGCCCTCTTCTGGCTCGATCGGTACCACGCCGATGGGCTGCGCGTCGACGCTGTCGCCTCGATGCTGTACCTGGACTACTCACGCAACGAAGGCGAGTGGATTCCCAATCGCTACGGCGGTCGCGAAAACCTGGAAGCGATCGAGTTCCTGCGCCGACTCAACGAGGTCATCTACGAGGCCCATCCGGACGTGCAGACGTTCGCGGAGGAGTCGACGGCCTGGCCGGCCGTCTCCCACCCGACACACTCCGGCGGGCTCGGCTTCGGCTACAAATGGGATATGGGCTGGATGCACGACACCCTGGCGTACATGGGCGAGCGCCCGGTCCACCGCAAGCATCACCACAAGAAGCTGACCTTCCGCATGCTCTATGCGTGGGCCGAGAACTTCGTCCTGCCGCTCTCTCACGACGAGGTCGTCCACGGGAAGGGCTCGCTGGCCGGCAAGATGCAGGGCACGGCGGACCAGAAGCTCGCCAATCTCCGTCTCATGCTCGGCTACATGTACGCTCAGCCGGGCAAGAAACTGCTGTTCATGGGCGGAGAGCTCGGCCAGTGGAGCGAGTGGGACCACGACGCGACGCTCGACTGGAAGCTGCTGGATTCGCCCGAGCATGCGGGCGTTCGCCGCTGGGTGCGCACACTGAACCGTCTCTATCGAGGACACCCCGCGCTCCACGCCGGCGACCACGAGACCGAGGGATTCTCCTGGGTCGACGCGGACGACGCCGGCAACGCCGTGCTCAGCTTCCTGCGCCGCGCCGAGAACGCGCCGGATGTCCTGGTGGTCTGCAATTTCGCCGCCGAGGCCCAGCCGGACTACCTCGTCGGCGCTCCGGGTGCGGGGCGGTGGGTCGAGCTCGCAAACAGTTGTGCCGAGGAATACGTCGGCGGAGGAGGAGCCCGTCCCGGTCCCACCCCTCGTGGCGCCGCCGGGGCCGCCGCTACCACGACCACGGACTCGAGCACGATGGTCGCCACGACCGAAAACCAGCCCGCCGACGGCTACCCGCAATCCCTGCGGCTCTCGCTGGCGCCCACCTCGATCGTGTTCCTCGAGCATCATGGCTGAAGGCGAGGCCCGGCCGGCCCGAACGGCCACATCACCCGGCGGCGCCACCGACCGGTTCGTGTGCATCCACGGCCACTTCTACCAGCCGCCGCGAGAAAACCCCTGGCTCGAGGAAATCGAGCGGCAAGACTCCGCCTACCCGTATCACGACTGGAACCAGCGCATCACGGACGAGTGCTACGCCGCCAACGCTGCTTCGCGGATCCTCGACGAGGGCGGGCTGATCAGCAAGATCACCAACAACTATGCCCGCATGAGCTTCAACTTCGGGCCGACACTGCTCGCCTGGATGGAGCGTCGGCGGCCCGAAGTTCTGGCGGCGATCGTCGAGGCGGACGTGCGCAGCCGCGAGTTGTTTTCCGGCCACGGATCGGCAATCGCGCAGACCTACAACCACCTGATTCAGCCGCTCGCTTCGCCCCGCGATCGCCGGACCCAGGTGATCTGGGGAGTACGTGACTTCGAGCACCGTTTCGGGCGTCCCCCGGAAGGCATGTGGCTCCCGGAGACCGCCGTCGACGTCGACAGCCTCGAGGCGCTTGCCGAGGGCGGAATACGTTTTACCGTGCTGGCGCCGCACCAGGCCGCACGTGTGCGCAAGATCGGCGCCAAAACCTGGCAGAGAATCGACGACGCGTCGCCGCTGGACACCGGGATGCCCTACCGTGCCGTCCTGCCGTCCGGCCTTTCCCTGGCGGTTTTCTTCTACGACGGGCCCACGTCCCGGGCGGTGGCGTTCGACAACCTCCTGCGCAGCGGCAAGAACTTCGCCGACCGTCTCCTGGCCCCCCTGACGTCGGCCGACGGGCCGCGGCTCATGCACGTCGCGACCGACGGCGAGACCTACGGTCACCACCATCGGTTCGGCGACATGGCCCTCGCCTTCGCCCTCGAGGCCGTCGTCTCGAGCGGCGACGCCAGGCTGACCAACTACGGCGAGCTTCTCGAACTCCACCCACCGACCCACGAGGTCGAGATCGCCGAGAACACGTCCTGGAGCTGCGCCCATGGCATCGACCGCTGGCGCGCCGACTGCGGCTGCCGGGTGGATTCGCAGTCGGGGTGGAACCAGGCCTGGCGTAGCCCGCTCCGCGGAGCCCTCGATTGGCTGCGCGACGAGTTGGGACCGCTGTTCGACCAAAGGGCCCGTGCCTATCTCGAGGATCCTTGGGCCGCTCGCGACGACTACATCGACCTCGTGCTCGACAGATCCACCGACCGCGTGGCCCGATTCCTCGAAACACACGCCCACCGCCACCTGGACGATCGCGACACCGTCGCGGTGCTCGAGCTGCTCGAGATGCAGCGCCAGGCCATGCTCATGTACACGAGCTGCGGCTGGTTCTTCGACGACCTCGCCGGCATCGAGACGATCCAGATCCTGTGCTATGCCGGCCGAGCGATCCAGCTGGCCGAACGCCGTGGGGCGCCACGCATCGAGGCATCGTTCGTCGACCGACTCGCGAAGGCCCGCAGCAACCGCCCGGAAGAGGGCGACGGTGCCGCCATCTACGAACGGCACGTGAAGCCGATTCGAGCCGACCTCCGCCAGGTCGGGGCCCACTACGCCATCAGCTCGATCTTCAACGGTCACGAGGACTCCAGCGAGGTGTTTTGCTATCACGTCCGGCGGAGCGACGATCGCCGGAGCGCCACCGGCCGCGCCCGCCTTGCCGTGGGACGCTGCCGCGTGACGTCGGCGACGACCCGCGAGTCCGAGGAGCAGGCGTTCGCGGTGGTCCACCTCGGCGACCACAACCTGGTTGCCGGCGTCCGAGCCGACGTGCCGGAGCCCGCCTACGAGGACATGGCGGCGGAAATCGGCGCCGCTTTCGAGGAAGGAAACTTCCCCGGTTGCTTCCACCTCCTCGAAAAACACCTCGGCCCGCCGGTGTACTCCTTGCAGACGCTGTTTCGCGACCAGCGCCGGGCGGTCCTGTCGCTCATCCTCGACGCCGCCGTCGGCGACGTCGAGTCTTTGCTGCGTCGGCTCTACGAGCAGCACGCTCCGCTGCTGCAGTTCCTCGAGACGCCCGACCACCCGCTCTCTCGCGGCCTGAGAATGGCGGGCGAGACGACGCTCAACTCGGAGCTGCGCAGGGCGCTGGCCGTCGATGTTGCAGACATCGACCGCGTGGACGAGATCATTGCGCGCTCGGAAAAATGGAGCCTGTCGATCGACCGGGAGGTGATTCCCTACCTGATGGAGCGAGTGGCCACGGCGCTCGCCGAAGACCTGGTCGACGACCGGAGCGGCGTCGAGAACCGGAGCCCCGTTGGCAACGGCAGCGACATCGCGACAATGAAGCGCCTCCAACGGCTCGTCGAGTTGGCCGCGCGACGCGACTTCACCGTCAACCTGTGGCGGGCGCAGAACGCCTTCTACCGCTTCATGACGAAGCAGTTCGCCGAACACGCGGCGACCGGCGAGGACGCCACGGGGGCGGAGTGGGTCGAGCAGGCGCGGGCGCTGGGGAAGGCCCTGCGCGTGCGGGTCGAGTAGCGGGTCGTCTTTCCCTCCGTGGCGCCTGGCGGGGCGCCCACCTTGACTATGAGCTCTCACGCCCGCCCGGCGACGCCGAGCTCGAGAACGTAGCGCTCGGCTCTCCGTGGCTGTCAATGGTGCTATCGTGGGAGCACGGTTCGAGAAACGCCCGTCGCGACCGTCCTCACCCGGTTTTTCCGTTCGCGAGACCCATGAGCTCGAACGAGCAGCACGAACGTTTCGTCAGTCTGCTGACCCGGGACACGCTCGCATTGGTCCTTGCCGGCGGGCGCGGATCCCGGCTCGCCCAGCTGACCCAATGGCGAGCGAAGCCCGCAGTCCACTTCGGCGGCAAGTTCCGTCTCATCGACTTCCCGCTGTCGAACTGCGTCAACTCCGGCATTCGTCGAATCGGCGTCCTGACGCAGTACAAAGCCCACTCCCTGATCAGCCACATACATCAAGGGTGGGGCTTTCTGCGCGGCCACCTCGGCGAGTTCATCGAGGTCATACCGGCGCAGCAGCGAATCGCCACGTCGTGGTACGCCGGCACCGCGGACGCGATCTATCAGAACATCGACATCATCCGCAGCCACGGCCCGAAGTACGTCCTCGTCCTCGCCGGCGACCACGCCTACAAGATGGACTACGGCCCGATGCTCGCGCGCCACGTGGACGCCGGGGGCGACGTCACCGTCGCGTGCCTGGAGGTGCCGGTGGAGAGCGCTCGATCGCTCGGCGTCATGTCGGTCGACAACGCCGGTCGCATCGTCGAGTTCACCGAAAAACCTGAAAACCCACAGCCCTTGCCGGGCAAGCCGGGCCACGCCCTTGCTTCGCTCGGTATCTACGTCTTCACCGCCTCGGCGCTTTTCGATCTACTGGAGGCGGACGCGACGAACGACGACTCGATGCACGACTTCGGCAAGAACGTCATCCCGACGGCGATCGAGGAGATGCGGGCCGTGGCCTACCGTTTCGTCGACCCGGCGACCGGCGAGCAAGCCTACTGGCGAGACGTCGGCACGGTGAGCTCGTTCTGGCGGGCCAATCTCGAGCTCATCGGCGTCACCCCCCAGCTCAACCTCTACGACCACACCTGGCCCATCTGGACCTACGAGCCGCAGGTCCCCCCGGCCAAGTTCGTCTTCGACAATGCCGAGCGGCGGGGCATGGCGGTCGATTCCATGGTCTCGGCGGGATGCGTCGTTTCGGGCGCGCTGGTGCGCAGGTCGTTGCTGTTCACCAACGTGCGGGTGAACTCGTATTCGGAGGTGACCGAGTCGGTCGTTCTCCCCGATGTCGATATCGGTCGCCATTGCCGGATCCGCAATGCGGTGATCGAGCGGTGGACCCGCATCCCTGAAAACACCGTCGTCGGAGAGGATCCTGAGGAAGACGCTCGCCGATTTCATCTCACCGATGACGGCATCGTCGTAGTCACCCCGGAGATGCTCGAGCGCGTCGTCCCGGGAACGCTGCCGCGGCGACCGGTAATGACCCCGGATCGCTAGCAGGCCGGCCTGCTAGCTACTGCAGCCAGCGCATTCGACCCGTTTCGGCCGGGTGCGCCAACAGGTCCGACCGCGGATACACCCGCACGCGATACTCGTAGCGGGCGAGGTCACCGGCAGCGAAACCGGCCTCGAGATCCAGCTCGTAGACCGTCTCCCCGTTCTCACGTCCGTCCACGGGGCGGTAGGCACGCTTTTCTCGCAAGGTGAAATCGGCGCCGTCGAAGTCCGTGCCCCACACGCACTCGACCACGACCTCGTCCACGCTCAAACCGGCGAGGTCGACCGCTACCTTGCTCGGCGGTGACGGGCTTCCGTTCGCCACCCCGGGTTGTTGCCCGAGCCGTCGAATCCCGACCCTCGGCCAGGTGTCCCGCAGGGTGCGCTTCCAAGCCGTCAGCTTCCGCGCCCCGCGGCGCTTTTCCATCCGAAGGCGGCGTCCGTGCCGCGCCGCCGGCACGTACAGCCGGGTGCTGTAGTCCTGCAGCATGCGCTGGGCATTGAAGCGCGGGATGATCGTGCGCATCGACGCCTTGATCATCTTGACCCACTGCGGCGGGATGCCCCGGTCGTCGCGTTCGTAGTATTCCGGCACGACCTGCTCCTCGAGCAAGGTCAGCAGCTCGTCGGCCTCGCGGGCATCGCGCTCGGCCGGATCCTCGATGTCCGTGTGGGGGAAGATCCCCCAGCCGTTGCGCGTATCGAACCCTTCCGCCCACCAGCCGTCCAGGACGCTCAGGTTGAGCGTTCCGTTCATCCCCGCCTTCATACCGGAGGTACCGCTGGCCTCGAGCGGATACTGCGGCGTGTTGAGCCAGACGTCCACGCCGAGCAGCATGGCCTTCGCCAGCGGCAGGTCGTAGCCCTCCAGCAGAACGATCTTGCCCTCGAACTCCGGCCAGTTCGACATGTCGTGGATGGTGCGAATGGTCTGCTGGCCGTCGAGGTCTCGCGGGTGCGCCTTGCCGGCGAACAGGAAGACGACGGGGCGTTCCTCGTCGTTCACCAGCTTGGCCAGGCGCTCGGCATCCGAGAGCACGAGCGTGGCCCGCTTGTAGGTGGCGAAGCGGCGGGCAAAGGCCACGGTCAAGACGCCGGGTCGCTCCGGATCGATCCAGCGGGTCATTCGCTCGATCGAGCCCGCGCCACGGCCGATGCGCTGGTATCGCTGAAAGGCGCGGGCCCGCACGACACCGAGCATCTCCCGTTTGAGCAGCTCACGCACGTTCCAGACCAGCTCGTCCTCGAGCGAGTCGATCGCTTCCCAGTAGTCGGGATCGCGCAAATGGTCCCGCCAGTCGGAGCCCAGGTGCCGGGTGAACACGTCGGCCCACGTCGGCGCGAGGAAGGTCCCGGCGTGTACCCCGTTGGTCACGTGGGTGAGCGGATTCTCCAGAGGCGGCACGTCGCTCCAGGCGTGTGAATCGAGGCGCGCCGCGACGTCCCGATGCGTGCCGCTGACACCGTTGTGAAAGCGCGAGCCGCGAAGAGCCAGCGCCGTCATGTTGAACTTCTCGGTCTCGTCGCCGCGCGCGCCCAAAGCGAGGAACTCCTCGCTGCTCAAACCCAACTCGCCGGCGGTCGCTTCGAAATACTTCGTCACCAGATCGCGCTCGAAAACATCGTGCCCCGCCGGAACCGGTGTGTGCGTGGTGAACACCGTGTTCGACGCGACCAATTCCAGAGAGTTGTCGAAATCCTCGCCCTCCGCCACGTGCTCGCGGCAGCGCTCGATGATCTGGAAAGCCGAATGCCCCTCGTTGCTGTGCCAAACCGTCGGCGCCAGGCCCATCGTCCGCAAGGCGCGGACGCCTCCGATTCCGAGGACGATCTCCTGCTCCAGGCGCCGCTGGCGGTCGCCTCCATAGAGCTGATACGTGATCTCACGATCGGACCGCTCGTTCTCGGGAACGTCGCTGTCGAGAAGGAACAGGTTGATCCCCCGGGCGTGCACCTTCCAGACGTGCAGCAGAACCGTGCGGCCGGGAAACTCGACGCTGACCTGAAACGGCCGACCGTCGGGCCCGATCGCAGGAGTTAGCGGCAACTCGGCGAAGTTCGCCTGCACATAGCTGTGCTGCTGCTGCCCTTCCCTGTCAATCGTCTGGTCGAAGTACCCCTGGTGGTACAACAACCCGACCGCGACCAGCGGCACACCGTAGTCGCTCGCCGCCTTGATGTGATCGCCGGCAAGGATGCCCATTCCGCCGGAATACAGCTTCAGCCCTTCATGCAGGCCGAACTCCATACAGAAATACGCCACCAGATCGTTGCCCGGATCCAGGCGCAGTTCTGCGCAGGGCTCCCCCGCAGGGATGTCGTTTGGATCGTTCGGCCCCATCGCCCAGTAGCCGTTCGGCGGCGCAGCGACGAACCGCGCCGGGAGGTCAGTCTGCCCGGAAACACCTGCGGGCGGAAGGAGAAGTTTACGGCGACACACCGGTCGCTACAAGCTCGGATCGGGTAACGGCGGCGGGAGGCGGGGAGGTTGCGGGGGGAGCTGGGGTTCGTGCTTGCCGGGCGGTCGGGAGAGGGGCCGGGGGCCTCGCGGGTCCCTCCGCTCCCCATGCAAGCGCGCGGCGTCAAGAGGGATGATGCTGCGCATCGATTCTCAGAAAGCCGCGCGATGCATGGGGCCCCGCTGATCCGCCCGCTCCGGCCCCCGACCCCTCTCCCGCCGCCCTCTGCCCCGTCCCAGCAACCGACGTACCTCCCGACCTCCCGCCACCGACCGCTAAAGACGTGACTCGAGGAGGCCGAGAGACATCGGCGGCGGCTCAGCGGGAGCGTTTTCCGGCATCCGCTTGGCGGTCCGAACGCTCTTGTTGGCGATAACGACCCCACTTCGGCGACACGCTTAACGCCCGGATGCCGGAAAACCCTCCCCCTCGCCGAGGTGGCTTGGTTGCCACGCTCGGTGCTCCGAGTCCCGCCTGGCGACCGGGTTGGTGGGGCCGCAGGTTTCAGAACGGCCGGGGTGGCGGCGGGGCTGGGGCTCGACGAGCTGGGATAGCTGAACGCTCCTTATTTGACGTTGGGAAGGGCGGTACGGTGGAGCCGATCCGGGCACGACCTCGCCTCGATGCGAGTGCCTCTCCGTGCTCGTCGTCCCCACCGGAGAGCAATCCCACCTACGTCAAATAAGGAGCGTTCAGCTATCCCAGCTCGCCACATCCCCGCTACGTCCCATCCCCACCGCTTCCGCCAAGGCAGCCTCGCCCACATCGGCCAGCCCGAAAAGCCAGCGCCCTCCGTGGCAACCCCCGTCTTCCGGCGACGGGGAGCGTTTTCCGGCATCCGGGCGTTAAGCGTGTCGCCGAAGTGGGGTCGTTATCGCCAACAAGAGCGTTCGGACCGCCAAGCGGATGCCGGAAAACGCTCCCGCTGAGCCGCCACCGAGGTCGCTCGGCCTCCTCGACCCACGTCTCCAGCGGTCGGCCCCGGGAGGCGGGCCGGTGCGTCGATTGCGAGGACGGTGCAGAGGGGGGGCGGGGGGACGTAGGTGCGCGCACGGGGTGTTTTGCGCATATGAGAAATCCGGAGGGGCGACGCCTTCGTCGGCCGGTTCGTCGCTGGTTCGTGCCCCGACGTCCTCAAGCGCACCTTCACCCCGGAGCGTACCTACGTCCCCCCGCCCCCCCGGCCACCTCCTACCTCTCCGCCTCCCCCCGTGGGTACAAGATCGCGTTAAACATCATTTTGAAGGTCAGATGCGCCTGCCCGCGGTATTCGGGGTAGAACCCGGCCATCACCATCCGCCCGCGCCCCCGCGGGATCTCCAGCATGGCGGCCTGGTTCACCAGGTAGGACTCTCCCTGGATCCAGCCGGACAGCAGCAGGTCGTCGGCCGGGTAGCGGGCGACGACGTTCGACCCCGGTGTGTCGGGTGACCACGCCTCGTCGTTGCGGAAGAAGATCGCGGTCTCTTCCGGGAGGCCGTAGGCGAGCGGGTTGTCGGTGTCGACGGCGACCCGCAGGATGGATCCGGGAATGTTGAACTCGGTGTTGGACAGACCGGCGTTCACCGCCTCCGCGTCCACCCCCATGTACTCGGTGAGGAACGTCCAGGCGCCGGCCCAGGTAAAGAGCACGCCACCCTCGTCGACGAAGTCGCGAATCGCCTGAACTCCTTCGTCGCCGATACCGGCAGCGTAGGCGGGAGGCACTTGTCCGCCGCGCCCGCCGGCACCGCGGCCGCCACGCCCGCCCTGCCCACCGGGGCCACCGCGGCCTTCCACCATCATGCGGGGCGAGCCGCCGCCCGGGGGCAGGAAGAGAACGCCGTACCGCTGCAATGTACCCGGCCGAATGTCCTCCGGGTGCAGGATGTCGAAGGGGATCTGGTACTCGTCGAGCACCCAGCGGAACCAACCTTCCGGCATGCTCGGCGAATAGCTCTGGTAGATCGCCACGCGTGGCTCGCCGACGATGGCAAGGGGGACGTCCACGGGCTCGGTGGCGGCGACGACCTCGATGCCGAAGCGCTCGGCCAGCTCGGCGACCTCGCGCCCGATCTCCAGGGCTTCGGCGTCCGACACGAGGGGCTGTGACAGCGGCACGACGAAGGTTCCGGCCGGCCAGTCGCGCCCGGCGGCCCTGAACGGCTCGATCGCCCGGGTCAATCCTTCATCGGCGAGCTGTACGGCCGCCGAATAGCTGTTGTTGACCCGCGGGTCCAGCAGGTATGCCGTGGGTGAGGCGACACCGGGGTTGTCGATGCCGAACGTGGTGACCGCGCCGGCCGGCGGGGTCACCGCGTCGACCGGCGCGAGGTCGGCGCGGAAGGGCTCGTCGACGAAGTCCACGTCGACGTTCATCAGGAGCGGCAAGGTGTGGGCCGTGACATCGTACGGCGGATCGAGCGGACCGCCCTCGTACAGGTAGATCTGCGGGTAGTCCTGCTGCTCGAGCATGGTCTTGGCGAAACGCCCTGCCGGCTGGGCGAAACGAACCACGTGGGCCCCGGCGCCGTAGCTGCGCCCGCCGGCGCTGAATCCGGCACGCGCCTGCTCGATCTCGACGTCGGCCAGCTCCAAGACCTCGAGCAGCTTCCGTGTCGTCGGCGGATCGACCTGGTCAACCGGAAAGACGAAGGCGTAGGGGGACCCTGCGGGAGGATCCACCGATCGACGTTGGGCAGCGTACATGCCCCGTCGCAGCTGCTCTCCCAGGTCGGCAGCCGCCAGCATCGCCGCCATCGACGACTGATAGTGGTAGTCGACCACCTGCCGGAAGCTCCAGGTGCCGCCGGGCCACGGCATCGGAAAGCTCCCGCGAACACGCCGGTAGTTCTCCGACAGCCGCTCGAAGGGAATCTCCAGATCGTCGGCGTACCGGGCGCTGGCCACCTCGGTCAGGATGCGCACCCCTCCGTGGTAGTGGTAGTAGGCGCGAGCGGGCGTCCAGGCGTCGTAGCGCTCGTTCCATTCGACGCCTTGATAGCCCCTCGACGTCAGGTACTGGCCCATGAAGGTGCCGATGAGGTTGTTCGACGCGATCAGCGCCGGATCGACGCCCGGCTCCCACGGATCCTCGAACGGCGGGACGAAGATCCGGCTTCCGTTGGATCCCATCTGGTGCTGGTCGAGGGTGAACTGCGGGTGGAACTCGTTCTGCATGCGGATCGAATGCCGGGTCTCGACCTGGGTGAACATGTACCAGTCGCGGTTGTTGTCGTGCCCGGTGTACTTCTGGTAGAGAAACGGAGGGGCGCTGTTCTCGTACGGCGTTCCGCGGTGCTCGGCGAGCCAGTCGTAGACCATCTCCTGGCCGTCGGGGTTGTGCACCGGCACGTGGATGAGAACCACTTCGTCGAGAATCCGCTGCACCTCGTGATCGTCGCCACCGGCGAGCCGGTGGGCCAGCAGAATGGCCCCCTGAGACGCCCCGACCTCGGTCGAGTGGATCTGATGATTCGCGATCACGAACGTCTTCCCCTCGCGGATGATCCGCTGTGCTTCTTCCTCCGACACGCCGCGCGGGTCGTAGAGCTTCCGGTTCATCTCCACCAACTCGTCGAACCGGGCGTGGTTCTCCGGCGACGTGACGACGGCGTAGTAGACAGGCCTGCCCTCGGTGCTTTCGCCGACGACTTCGACCCTCACCCGGTCGCTACGCCGGGCGAGCTCCTGGTAGTACTCCAGAATCCGCCCGTGTTTGATCAGCACCCCGGGATCGCCGACCTCGACGCCGAAATACGCGGAGGGCGTGGGAACCGATTGCGCACCGAAGCCGGGAGGCATGAATCCAACGGATACGGCGACGATCGTGGTGACGACGGCGAGATACGTGGCGGCACGCGATTTCATCTGGAGGCTCCTCGACAGTGTGTAGAAAGGCTCCGGGGGTTCTTCCGCAACCTGCCAGGCAAATTTCCCTTCGATCCTGATCCGACCTCATGTAACACTGATCGCCGCATCGCTGCCAGCGGAGCATGGGCGGGACACCACCATGATCGTGGGACACCGCCAAACCCACGGGACACCACGAAAACCGGAGAGATCATGAGCGAGCCGTTCTATGTAGCGCACGCGACGGTCAGCAAGATCGACGGCCTCGCACGCAGGGCCGAGATAGCCGTCGGCCCACCGCTGGAGTTCGGCGTCCACGGGCCCATCAAGAGCCACTACCGGCTCGACGGCGCACCGGACCTTCCGCTGCCGGTCGACTACATCGTCGCCGCCACCGCCGGCTGAATGCTCGGCACCCTCAACGGCGCACTGGAGGTGCGTCAAGTGTCGTTGCCCCCCGATGCGATCGCAGCGGAAGCCGAGGGCGTCAATGTTCTGATCGACAAGGTCCCGCAACTGCAGGAGATCCGCATCCAGTACCGTCTGCGGATCCCGCCGGATACTCGCGACACCGTCGACCGGGCGCTCGCCTCGCACCAGTCGAAGTGCCCCACGGCGCGGAGCCTCGAGTCGTCGGTAAGGATCGTCTGGGACGCCGAGATCATCGAAGACGATCGGAGTTGAATCAGCCCCCCGGCACAGAGATAAACTCACCCAATGTCCGGTCTCAGTGACCCGTCCAAGGACCGTGAGCGGCGACGACCGTCCGAGCCGCTAACGCGAGCCTCCCCAGCCGACCCGCCGGGTCATCTGCTCCTCGACGATCCCAACGGATTGAGGGACTTCGTCGAGCAGATCGATGAAGCGGTGTATCTGACGGACGCCGACGGCGCCCTGGTCGACGGCAACCCGGCTCTCTTGCGCCTTCTCGGTGCGGGCTCGCTGGAGGATGTCCGTGGCCGACGCCTGGCGGACTTCATGGTCGACCCGGACGTGCGGCGGGAGTTCGACCGCCGGATCGCGGCGGGCAAGGCCGGGGACCGCATCGAGCTGCGCGTTCGAGCTCTGGATGGAAAACGCCGCTGGGTTCGGAACGTCTCGCACAGCGAGCGCAGCAGCGGTGGCGAGACCGTCGCCTTCCGCGGCGTCCTGATCGACGTCACGGATCACAAGCACGCGGTCCGCGCCCTGCGGGACAGCGAAGAGAAGTACCGCGCCATCTTCGAGAACGTCCAGGACGTCTACTACCGCACCGACATGCACGGGACGATCGTCGAGGTCAGCCCGGCGGTCAAGCGTCACCTCGGGTACGACCGCGACGAGCTTGTCGGTCGCTCCGCCGAGACCCTCTACCCGGACCCGACCGACCGCGAGGTTCTGCGCACCCGCGTCCTGGCCGACGGCGAGGTGACCGGCTTCGAGGTCAAGCTGGAGCGCAAGGACGGGAACCCGATCTGGTTCTCGGTCAACGCCCGTTTGCTCACCGAGGACGGCGGCCAGCCGATCGGCACCGAGGGGCTGTTGCGCGACATCACTGACCGGAAGGATCTCGAGCGCCGCCTCGAGGAGCTCAGCGTGCGCGACCCGCTCACCGGCTGCTACAACCGCCGCTACCTGGAAGGCCTGCGCGGCCGTCTCGAGCGCCCGACGTCGAAGTGGGGGTGCCTCTTGCTCGATCTCGACGACTTCAAGTCGGTCAACGACACCTACGGCCACGAGGAGGGCGATCGGGTGCTGCAGGGCGTGTCGCACTTCATTCGTCGGCACGGCCGCGCCGAGGACGTCGTGATCCGACTCGGTGGGGACGAATTCGCCATCTTCGTGGCGGCAGCGTCGAGCGAGGAGCTCGAGACCATTGCAGAGCGTCTGCGGGAAGTCGCGCCGTTCGAGTCTCCTGCTCCCTTCAGCCTGGGGGTCGCTTTCCGCGAGCTGGGTGAACGCATCGAAGAGGTCGTCGCCCGTGCGGACCGCGACATGTACACGGAGAAAGGCCGCCACCTGCGGCCGGCCGATCCGAGCTGATTCTTCCGCAACCCGCAGCGCCATGCTCCCGAGCTGATCGGACGGGTCCTTTGGCCTCGGATGCCGCTTCGCACCCGCCGCGATCCTCGCGGGTACTGCAAGCGCCCCGCGGCGCACCTATAATCAGACGATCCCTACCCGTTGAATGGCATTCGAACGCGCACCTCGTGCGCACGAGGTCTCCCGTGCACGCAAACTATTCGAGCGAGAGCGGTCGGATTCGACTCGGGCAGGTGCTGCTGACGCTGACCGCCCTCGGCTTGATGTTCGTCGCCGTCGCCGTGTTTCGGGCCCCGGACGAAGCCGTCGAGGTCGAACGGCCCGAAACCGTCACCGCACGCGTCGTGGTCTCCGAGGTCGGCATGCAGCCCTTCGAGCTCGCCGTGCGTTCCGTCGGGCGGGTTTCCCCCTGGCGCGAGGTGTCCCTCGCCGCCGAGGTGACCGGGCGGGTCGAGACCGTGCACGTGGACCTCGGCGACCGCGTCGCCGCCGGCGCACCGCTCGTCAGTATCGAGACCAACGAGTACGAGACCGGCGTCCGCGAAGCCGAGGCCGGCCTGCTCCGTGCCGAGGCTCGCCTCGAGGAAAGCCAGGCCGCGCTCGAGCGAATCGCGGCGCTGCGCGACCGGGGGGCGGTCTCGGATCGCGAGCACGAGGCCGCGATCGCGACCCAGCGCGCGGCGGAGGCGGACCTGCGCACGGCGGAGGCCGGGCTGGAGCGCGCCCTCGAGAACCTCGAGGACACCCGTGTTACGGCGCCGTTCGCCGGCACGATCGTCGAACGTCACGTCGACCCGGGTGCGCTGGTCGGGGGCGACCGGGCCCTCCTCGTCCTCGCCGACCTCGACACGATCGCGGTCGAGACCGGGCTCACCGAGCGCGAGATCTTCCTCGCCCGCGATGCGGAGAACGCCGCGGTAAGAAGTACGAACCAACCGGATCTCGCCGCCGAGGGCGTCATAGACGGCATCGCCGAGCGCGCGGATCCCGCCACCGGCACCTACCTGGTCCGCGTCCGCGTCGACAACGGTAATCAGCAGCGCTTTCTCGGCGGCATGGTAGTGGACGTCGAGATTCCCTACGCCCGCCTCGATGCGACGATCACGGTGCCCGCCGCCGCCGTCCTGACGCCGGATCGCGACCCACACGTCTTCGTCGTCCGCGACGGAAAGGCGCTGCGCGTCGACGTGGAGGTGGTGGCACGAGAGAGGGACCGCCTGGGGATCGTCGCTCGTGGCGCCGGGCCGGGTGCGAACGGTTCCGCCACCGGCCCCGTCCCCCTGCGCGTGGGCGAGCACGTCGTGGTTGTCGGCCAGACACAGTTGGCCGACGGGGTGGACGTCGAGGTGGCCTCGCAGCGATGAAGAGCCTGGCCCGCTGGTCCGTTCAGAACAGGGTGCCGGTGAACATCCTGATGGTGCTGCTGATCGTCGGCGGCGTCTTCGCTTTCCGCAACACTCACCGAGAGGTGTTCCCGATCTTCACGCAGAAGATCGTCACGGTCACCGCACCGTATTTTGGCGTGTCTCCGGCCGAGCTCGAGCAGCTCGTCACCATTCCGATCGAGAACGCGGTAGCCGAGGTCAGCGACGTCAAGGAGATCCGCTCGACGACCACCGAAGGCCTGGCGATCGTCGTCATCGAGTTCGAGGAGTACGTCGACAACATCACGGTGGCGGCGCAGGACGTCGAATCGGCGATCAACCGCATCACCACGATTCCGTCCGACGCCGAGGAGATCATCGTCCAGGAGCTCGACCTCAACTTCCCGGTCATCGACGTCGCCGTCGCCGGCACTACGGGTGAAGAAGAGCGCCGCCAGGCCGCCAAGCTGCTGAAGCGACGCCTCGAGCAAATCCCCGGCGTGTCTTCCGTCACCGCAACCGGGCTGCGGGAGCGCGAGATCTGGGTCGAGATCGATCCCAACCGGCTCTACGGCCTGAACGTCTCCCTCGATCTCGTGCTGACGCGCCTGCGCCAGCGGCTCGTCAACGTCCCGGCGGGGTCGCTGCAGACCGAGCGCGGCGAGGTACTGCTGCGCACCAGCGGGACGACCACCGAAGCCGAGCGGGTGGAGGCAGTCGCCGTACGCACCGACGACAGCGGCCAGTACATCCGCATCGCCGACCTCGGGCGGGTCGGCGACACGTTCGAAGAGGCCGTCACCCTGGCGCGCGCCAACGGCCAGCAGGCGATCAACCTGAGGGTGGTGAAGCAAGAGAACGGCGACACGATCCGGATCGTCGACGCCGTACGCGAGACCGTCGCCGAGATCTCCGCGACGGCTGCGCCGGGGATCGACTTCATCTTGCTGAACGACGGCAGTGTCGACATCCGGCACCGGCTGCGAGCGATGTATCAAAGCGGCATCTGGGGACTGGCGCTGGTGCTGCTGGTACTCAACCTGTTCCTCAATCCGAGAGTCGCGGCGATGACCGCGTTCGGGCTTCCGCTGGCAATCGCCGGCGGCTTGATCATGCTCAACATCAGCGGCGGCTCGCTGAACGTCTTGTCGATGTTCGCTTTCATTCTGGTGCTCGGCATCCTCGTCGACGACGCCATCGTCATCGCCGAGAATGCCTATCGGTACATGCAGCGGGGGCTCGAGCCGGAACCAGCGACGATCACCGGCACGCGGCAGGTAACGATCCCGGTGGTTGCCGGTGTGAGCACGACGATCGCCGCATTTCTCCCGCTCCTGTTGACCTCGGGGGTGATGGGGCAGTTTCTCAAGATCGTGCCCATCGTGGCCGTGTCCTGCCTGCTCGCCTCCCTCGTCGAGGCACTGATCATCCTGCCCTCACACATGGCCGACTTCTGCCGCCCCGCCAAGGACGCACGAAACGCACGCCGCAATCCGCTGTGGTTCCGCAAGGCGCGCAAATGGTACGGGCGACGGGTAGCGGAGGCTGTTCGTTACCGCTACGTGACGTTCGGCATCGTGCTTGCCACGGCGGTCGGCGCCGGCCTGCTGGCCACCCAGATGCGCTTCGTCTTCTTCGACGACAGCGACGCCACCGAGTTCACCATCAACGTCAAGGGCCCGACCTCCAACTCGCTGGAGGATACGGAACTGCTGGTGCAACAGGTGGAGCGCGTCGCACTCGCCTTCCCGACCGACGAGATCGAGAGCGTCGTCGCCTCGGTCGGGCAGACCAGCAGCCGCCGCGGCCGCGGCGAGAGCGGGCCGCACGTCGCGCAGCTGACGATCAAGCTCGCCGACTCGACGCTGCGACACGTTTCGAGCGACGACATTTTTCGCCGACTGCGGGCGGAAGTGCAGCAAACGGTCGTGGGAGCCGAGAGCATCGAGCTACGCAAGCGCACCCAAGGACCCTCATTGGGCGACGCCATCTACGTGCAGATCCTCGGCGAAGACCGCGACATGCTCCGCCAGGTCAGCGGCGAGATCCAGGGCTACCTTCGCGGGGTCAACGGCGTCTACGACATCACCGACAGCTTCGAGGCCGGCAAGGACGAGGCGCAGGTGGACGTCGACGAGGCCCGTGCCGCGCGTTTCGGCCTGTCGGTGGACGGCGTCGGTCGAACGATACGCACCGCGATGGACGGCACCGTCGTCGCTACCGTCCAGGAGGGCGACGAGGACATCGACGTCCGCGTCCGATACCTGCCGGAATACCGCAGGACGATCGAGGACATCGCCACGCTGCGGCTGCCGACCGCCGGTGGCGACCTGGTGCCGTTCGGCAACGTCGCCACCCTGAGCACCGGGGAAGGACTCGGCCAGATCGATCGCACCGGCCGCGAACGGGTGATCTCGGTGAGCGCCGACGTCGACTCCGACATCATCACGTCGGTCGAGGCCAATGCCCTGATCGAGTCCGAGTTTGCCGACGTCTCGCAACGGTATCCGGGCGCGCACATCGTCTTCGGCGGCGAGGCCTCGGACACAGCGGAGAGCCTGACCTCGCTGTTTCAGGCCTTCATCGTCGCCCTGCTGGTCATGTACTCGATTCTCGGCGCCATCTTCAAGAGCTTCACCCAGCCGCTCGTCGTGCTGTTCGCCATTCCGTTCGCGCTCATCGGCGTGGTCTTCGGATTCTTCATCATCGGCAAGCCGCTGACCTTCATGTCCCTGTTCGGGGTGATCGCACTGGGCGGAATCGTCGTCAACGATTCGCTCCTGCTGGTGCACTTCATCAACGACACCAGGGCGCGCGGGATCGCCACGGTGCACGCCGTCGCCATCAGCGCCAAGCGCCGCTTCCGCCCGGTCATGTTGACGACGTTGTCGACCGTGGCCGGAGTCCTTCCCCTGACCCTGGTCAGCGACGATCAGTCGGCCTGGCTCTCCCCCATGGCCACCGCGATCGTCTGGGGACTGACGTTCTCGACCGCGTTGGTTCTTCTGCTCGTACCGGCGCTCTATTTGATCAACGACGACATCCAGCGGGGCTTGAAGCGCCTGCTGGGCCGCGCCCGGGCGATCGAGATCGATCCCGCGCCGGCAGCGGAGGGCGCACCGGCGCCCGGGACCGGGACTTCCTGAACTGATCGTCGATCAGCGGCCGGTCCCGCGGCCTCCTCGACCACCACGGCCGCCGCGGCCGCCGCCCTCGGCCTCTTCGCCGCCCTCCCCTTCTTCTTCTACGGGAGCCACCCAGAAGTCCGGGGTGCCCTGCGCCTCGGCGGCCATCTCACCCTGGAACAGGGCGGCGTTGAACAGCACGCGGAAGTTCCCGAACGGCTGGCCGCGCCACTGCGGCCGGAAGCCGATCAGCACGATGTGCCCGTCACCATGATGGACGTCGACGCCCGCCGCATAGCCCTGCACGTGCTCTTCTCCCAGCAGGTAGCCGGAAACCAGCGGCGACCCTTTGGCCGGATACTTGGCGAATACGCTGCCCTCGAAACCCTCACCGACGGTGAACACCGGACCCCGCCCGATGAACACCTTCGATACGGGCTCCATTCCGGCCATCAGCGGGTGGAACGGATCGACCTCGAGCTCGAGGATCGATCCGGAGAGAAAGAAGTCCTCGTTGTCGATGTCTTGAACGACGTTCTGCACCGGAACGTGGAGCTCGTCGATGGCGAACATGCTGCTGCTGTTGATGCACACGAGCGTTCCGCCATCGCGGACGAACCCGTCCATGATCCGCACGCCCTCCCGGCCGATGCCGCCGGCATAGCGCGGCGGAACGGTTCCCGGCCGGCGGCCTTCGATCAACGTGTTGGCACCGAAGTCGGCCAGAATGATGACGTCGAAGCGCTCGCGCAGGTTGCCGGCGCGGATGTCCGCCGGCCGCACGGTGATCGGCTCGAACCCGTACATCTCCAGCGCCCAGCGGGTCCAGCCCTCGTCCATGTTCCCGCCCCAGGGCCGGTACAGGCCGATGCGCGGGTTGCCGATATCTCCGCCGGAGCTGTTGCCGCGCCGGGCCTGCAACGCGTAGTCGCTCACCCAGCGGCTCACCTCCGCTTCACCCACGCCGGTCACCTCGTAGGCGCCGCTGGACCCGCCTCGCCCGTCGACTCCCTCGGCGCCGGGACGGAAACGCACCTGGCCTCCGGTTTCGAGCGCGGCGTTGACCGCCTTGAAGCTGTTGTTCTGTGCCGGGTCGAGGATGACGGCGTTCCCCGTGCCGGTAATCTCACCTTCCGGCGGGACGACGCCCGCCGCCGCGGCGACGGCGTCGAAACCGACACCCGGAGCGCTGTCGAAAGGAGCCGCGTCGACGCCGGCATCCCAGCTCACGGCCGTCCCTGTGACCGGTTGCATGACGGCGCGCACGGTTGATTCCAGCGGCGTCGCCGATTCGATCACGCGCACCCCCATGAGGTGCTGCAGGGTCCATCCGGCGACGTCATACGGCTGGTCTGGCGGGCCCTCCGGAAACTGCCGCAGGTCCGGGTAGTCCTGGATCGAGAAGAGCTGGCGGACGAAGTTCGCGAACGGCTGATCCATCGAGATCACCCAGGTTCCGTCGCGGTGGTCGATGCCGTCCTGCGCGACCGTATCGGCGAGCTGGTGGACCTCGATCCCGTTGAAGGCCAACCTTCGAAGCAACTCCACCGCGGCCACGGGATCCCGCTGTTCCTGCGGAATGAAGAACGCGTAGGGTGGGTCCTCGGTGAACTCGGCGATGACGTCACGTCCGGCCTGGTAGCGGTTGAACAGCACGTCCTCTTTGTACTTCGCAGCGAAGTCCAGCACCGAAATCGACGCCGTGAGCATGTACTCGACAGCGTCACGCAGCCGCCACCAACCGCCCGGCCAGGGACTGGCGTACAGCGATTCCGGACGCAGGTCCCGGCGGCTCGCCGGGAAGTCGTTGACGGTGTACAGACGTGGCGTCGCCCACCCGGCAGCCGCGGTCTCTGTCAGGAACGACGCGATGTTGTGGAAGTTGTGGGCGTGATCGATGAACCCTGGGTACCAGTTGTCGAACCCGGTACCCATGTGAGTGGCTCCTACCTGTCCGCGCTCTTCCAGTGCTTGCGCCATCGACATGCCAAGCATATTGACCGTTCGCCACATCAAGGGATGCACATGGATCGACACCGGCTCGGCGAACGGCGGGATCCAGATGCGCGTCGGAAACGGCGAAGACTGGTGGTGGTTGTAGAGGATCTGCGGCTCCCACTCCCGCGTCACCCGGGTAACCGTGCGCGACTCGATCATGTTGATCGTGTAACCGTCGCGATTGTTGTCGTGGCCGACGTACATCTGGTACAGCTCGGGCGTCCCCGAGGTTTCGTACGGCGTGCCGAGGTTCTGTCGATACCACTCGGCGACCATGTTCTGACCATCGGGATTGATCGAGAACCAGAGGACGAGGATGACGTCGTCGAGGATCGCCGCAATCTCCGGGTCGTCGTCGCCGGTCACCAGGTCGTAGGCCAACTGGATCGTGTGCTGGGCGTGCGCCACCTCGGTGGCATGCAGACCGCCATCGATATGGACGATGGCCTTACCTTCTCGGGCGAGGGCTCGCGCCTCTGCTTCGCCGAGGCCCTGCGGATGGGCCAGGCGCAGAGAGATCTCCCGGTAGCGCTCGATGTTCTGCAGGTTCTCGGCCGAAGAGATCAGCGCCAGGTACCACGGCAGGCCATAGCTCGTCTCCCCTACCTCGACCAGTTGTAGGCGGTCGGTAGCGGCATCCAACCGGCGAAAATACTCCAGTGACTCGTCGTAGGTGGCGAGGAAGAAATCCGCGCCGACCGACTGCCCCAACACCGATTCGGGCGTCGGGACGGCCTGGGCCGGGGCTTCCCCTGCGCCGGCGAACGGAGTTGCGGAAAAAAGAAGCAAGAGCGCCCAGGCAAGGGGCCGCAGCAAATGCATGCGCATGGCGTGTCCTCGGGTGCGAGAAGCCGATCGATGTCCCGGGGATTCTACTCGGGTTCGATCGTCACCGCTGTCCCGTAGACGAGGATCTCCGCCACGTTGGCCATCACGTACGAGGTACCGAACTGGATCCCGACGATGGCGTTGGCGCCCAGGTTGCGCGCCTCTTCGATCATTCGATCGAGCGCCTGCTCACGCGCCTCCGCCAGCATCTTGGTGTAGTCGGTGATCTCCCCACCGACGATCCCGCGCAGCCCGGCCATGATGTCCCGCCCGATGTGCCGGGCTCGCAGCGTGTTGCCGCGCGCCAGGCCGTGCGTCTCCACGATGCGGTGCCCGGCCACCTCGTTGGTCGTCGTTACGATCATCGAATCACCTCTCGGTATCGCTCCCCGCGGTACTTGGTCAAAGCCTCCCGGCCGACCGAGACCAACAAAACCATCACGCCGGCGAGCAAGGCGCCGACGCCGAGTTTGACGATGAAGGGCGCGTCGGGCTCGAGGAAGAAGGCTTGCAGCATCGCCCAGGCGCCGTAGGCGAGCAACAGAATAAGCCCCGCGGACATCAGCAGCCAGCCGGTCGAGCGCTCCAGCCGCCGGTAGATCGTCTCCCAGGCGAGGTCAACGTCGACCGCCGGCAGCTCCTCGTGCACCATCTCGTCGGTCACCTCCGCGAGCCTGCGAAAGCTCTTCTCCTCCCGCCTGCACATCACACAGACGGCAAGGTGGTCCTCGATTCGACGCGCTTCGGCGGGGCCGAGCTCGTCGTCGATGTATCCCATGATCATGACGCGGGCTTCCTCGCACCGTAGTGCGGGCCCGCCGTCGACCGTCGGTCGCCGCGTATCGTTCCCGGCGCTGGTCATTTTTTGTCTCCAACCGGCTTGTTCGGCTCGGCCTCGTCCCCGATCAATGCGGGGTCGAGCTGCTCGAGCGCGTTCTTGAGCCGTCCGCGGGCTCGGTACAGGCGCGATGCCACCGTGCCACTACCGATTCCCAGCGTCTCCGCCAACTCGTCGTAGCTGTAGCCCTCGATGTGCTTGAGAACGAGGATCTCTCGGTCGTCCTCGTCCAACGCGGACATGGCCCGCCTCACCAGATCCGCGGTGCGCCGGCGTTCAGGGGCCGGCGAAACCATCGAGCCCAGCACCCAATGTCCCGGTCTCTCGGCCGCCGCCCGGGAACGCGCCGCGGCGCGTCGCCGGGTGCGCAGATGCACCTTGCACCGATTCATCAGGATGCCGCGCATCCACGGATAGAACGGGCGCCCGAGGGTGAACGTGTCGAGGGCCCGGTAGGCGGCGATAAACGCGTCCTGCACCAGATCGCGGGCCTCCTCGGCATCGCCCACCACGGCGCGGGCTACCCTGACAAGGCGGGCAAAGTAGGCGTCGACCAGCGGGCGAAAGGCCTCTTTTCGGCCCTTCTTGCAGAACTCCAGGGCCTCTTGTTCGGCTGCAAACTCCATCGGGCTCCAACCTTGCGGTACCGCGGCGGGGGCGGAGCCATCGTCCGCCGCCGCCTCAACCGCCTCGGGGTCGCGATTGCTGCCCTTCATATGCCGAAGCCCAGGGGTTTCTGCGTCGTTTTCTTCAGCTTTGCCGAGTTTCTTCGGGGAGCGCGTCCGCCAGCCACTGAATCGGGTGCCGGCCCGTACGTCCCGTTCCGTGAAGCACCTGCTGCCGGCAGGAGACACCGGAGACGACCACGCCCGCATCGGGGGCCTGGCGCACCGCCGGGAACAGTACGCGCTCGCCGATGGCCATGGAAACGTCGTAGTGCTCGGACTTGTAGCCGAACGAGCCGGCCATTCCGCAACAACCGGCGTCCACGGGGTCGGGCTCGTAGCCCGGCACCCATGCCAGCAGGTCGAGCGTCGGCTGCATCCCCACCGCTGCCTTCTGGTGGCAGTGCCCGTGGACGAGCAGCTTGCGGGCGTCGTGACGCAACGTCAAACCGAGGGGCTCGCCGCCGTCGACCGAGGCCTCCTCCGCCGCTCGCAGCAGGAACTCCTCGATGAGGAAAGAGCTCGCCGCCACCTGCCGGGCCTTGTCCGAGTTGGGGACCAAGTCCAGGTAATCCTCGCGGAGCATCATCAAACACGAGGGCTCGCAGCCGATAATCGGAACGCCCCGGGCGGCATAGCCTGCCAGGCGCTCGACGTTGATTCGGGCGTTTTCCTGCGCCTCCCGCGCCAGGCCGTTGGACAGCATCGGCCGACCACAGCAGACCTTCGGCGCCAGGACCACTTCGTAGCCCGCCGCCTCCAGGACCGCCACTGCGGCGTGCCCGACGTCCGGGTAGTTGTGGTTCATGAACGTGTCGTGGAACAGCACCACCGGGCCGCGAGACGGCGCGGCGTTGCGCGCCGGACGCGCGTGGAACCATGACTCGAACGTCTGGCGCACGAAGGGCGGCACCGGGCGGCGCGCCGATACGCCCAGCGCACGCTGGTTGAACCAGCGGGCCGGGGCCGAGTTCGCCACCCAGTTGGACAGCGGCGCGAATCGTGAAGCCAGCCGGCTGGTCGCCGCCACGCCGCCGAAGAATCGCGCCCGCCTCGGCGTCCCGTGCACGTCGTAGTACTGCGCCAGGAACTCGTACTTGAGCTTGGCCATGTCCACGTTACTGGGACATTCCGCCCGACATCCCTTGCACTCCAGGCAGAGGTCGAGAACCTCGTACAGGCCGTGGCTGCCGAAATCGGGCTCGGGAACGGCGCCCGAGATCACCGCCCGCAGCGCGTTGGCGCGCCCGCGGGTGCAGTCCTTCTCCTGGCGCGTCGCCTGATACGACGGGCACATCGTCCCCGCCCCGAGCTTGCGGCACATCCCGTTGCCGTTGCACATCTCGATGTGCTGTCCCATGCCGCCCTCGCGCGACCAGTCCAGGTAGCGTTCCGGGGCGTCGGCGCGATAGTCGGCCCCGTAGCGGAGATGGGTATCGATCAAGTAGTCGTCCCGGATCTTCGGCTCCGGCGCTCCGGCGGCGCGGTCGACGGACCGGGCGGTCGCCTCCTCGGCGCCGAACGGGTCGCAGATGTTCCCGGGATTCAAACGCCCGGCCGGATCGAACGCCGTCTTGATGCTGCGGAAAGCATCGTAGATTTCTTCGCCGTAAAACCCGGGGAGGTACTCCGTGCGGGTTCGCCCGTCGCCGTGCTCGCCCGACAGCGAGCCGCCGAACTCGACCACCAGGTCCCGGATGGTCTCGGCGATCGAGCGCAGCTTGGCGACGTCTACGGCGTCCTTGCAGTTGATCAGTGGGCGAAAGTGCAGACACCCGACCGAAGCGTGGCCGTAGAAGCCCGCCCAGGTGTCGTGGTCCTCGACGACCTGCTGCAGCCGCTCGACGTATTCCGGCAGGCGTTCCACCGGAACCGCGGTGTCTTCGACGAACGCGATCGGCTTGGCGTCTCCCTTCACCGACATGAGCAGCGAGAGCCCCGACTTGCGCACCTCCCAGACGTCGCTTTGCTCTTTCGCCGTGGTCGCGGCGTGAAAGCCGTAGCCCAGGCCGGCGGCCTCGAGCCGGCGGCGCATGCGGTCGACCTGATCGGCGACGCCCGCGGCATCGTCGCCGCTGTATTCGGTGATCAAGACGGCGCCCGGATCCCCCTGGACGAACCCGGTCAGCCGGCCGAGCACCGGATGGTCTCTCGCCTGGCGGATGACCAACGCGTCGATCAGCTCGACGGCGCTCGGCCCGGTCGGCACGATCTCGCACGCGGCGCGCATGGCGCTCACCAGGTCGTCGAACTGGGAGACGAGGAGCGCGCGGGCGGCGGGCAGGCGAACCAGCCCCACCTTGGCCTCGAGGATTGTCGCCAGCGTGCCCTCCGAGCCGACGATGAGGTGGGCCATGTTGAGATTCCCGTCGCGCAGCAGGTAGTCGAGGCTGTAGCCGCAGACGTGCCGCATGACCTTCGGATAGCGTTCCCTCACGGCAGCTGCCGAACGCTCCAAAGCCGCCGCGACGGTCCGGTAGATGCGACCCTCGATGCCATCCAGCTGCTGCTTCGCCTGGAAACCGGCGGCGTCGATCTCGCCGAAAACCGTCTCGGTGCCGTCGGCAAGCAAACATCGCACCTCGTGCACGTGGTCGATCGTCTTGCCGTAGACGATCGAATGGGCCCCGGCCGAGTTGTTCCCGAGCATCCCCCCGAGCGTTGCGCGCGCCGCGGTGGCGGTGTCGGGGCCGAAATCCAGACCCCACTGGCCGACGTGCCGACGAAGCTGCTCCTGCACGACCCCGGGCTGCACCCGGGCCCAGAGCTCCTCGCGATTCACCTCCAGAATTTCGTCGAGGTGCGCGGCGAGATCGAGGACCAGCGCCTCGTTGACCGTCTGCCCTTCCAGGCTCGTCCCACCACCGCGGGGAAGAAACGGTAGGCCGCGTTCCGCCGCATAGGCGACCGTGGCCCGCACGTCGTCTTCGTCGCGTGGAATGACGGCAGCGAGCGGCGTCGCCTTGTAGATGCTCGCGTCGGTGCTGTACAGCTCGCGGCTCATCGGATCGGCTGCCACCCGGCCGCGGATGCGCCCCCCCAGCTCGCTCGCGAGATCGTCGGTCCAGGACATGCGCGCGAGTATAGCCCGCAACCCGGGAGGCCGGGACGCGCCCGCGGCACCGCCAGCGCCCGGATGATATGTTCTGCCGCCATGCTCCTGACGATCGCCGCCCTCGCTCCGTTGCTGGCGGTGTTTCTGCTGCTCGTCATCGGACGCTGGCCGGCGACACGAGCGATGCCGATCGCCTACGCCATCGCGATCGCGGTCGGTGTGCTCGCCTGGGGCATGCCCGTGCGCGTCGTCGCCGCCGCCTCGCTGCGCGGTGTGATGATCACGTTCACTTTGCTGTGGATCATCCTGCCGGCGCTGGCCCTGCTGTTCAGCGTGCGGGAAACGGGCGGCATGGAGACCATCCGCGCCGGGTTCTACGACGTTTCGCCGGACGCCCGCGTGCAAGCCCTGGTGGTTGCCTGGCTCTTCGGGTCTTTCATGGAGGGCGCGGCGGGCTTCGGCACGCCGGCGCTGGTCGCCGGCCCCCTGCTCGTCGCCCTCGGCTTCCCTCCCCTGGCCGCCTGCGCCTCGGCGCTCATCATCCAGAGCACGCCGGTGACCTTCGGCGGCGCCGGCACCCCGATTCTCATCGGCATGGGCGAGGCGTTGAACGTCGCTCCGGTGATGCAAACGGTGAGCGAGGGGGGCCTGAGCTACGACTCCTTCATCGCCGCGATCGGCTCCCGAGCAGCGACCGTGCACGCGATCTGCGGCCTGGTGGTCCCGTTCCTGCTCCTCGCCGTCCTCGGCCGCAACTTCGGCAGGGATCGATCCGCAGGCACGGCGCTCTCGATTTGGCCCTTCGCGCTCTTCTCGGCGGTAGCGTTCGTCGTTCCGTACGTCGCCGTCGCCTGGTTGCTGGGACCGGAGTTTCCCAGCCTGCTCGGAAGCCTGATCGCCCTCGCCATCGTGGTCCCGGCGGCGCGGCGCGGCTTTCTGCTCGCCGACGAGCCCGTGTGGACCTTCGGCGAGGCGGCCGACTGGCCGCCCCAATGGGGAGGCGGAGTGTCCGCCCCCGCCGAACATCCGACGCCGACGGCGGCGGCGGCGCCGACAGCGGCGGCGGCGGAAATCGGCCTCTTGCGTGCCTGGTCGCCGTACATCCTCGCGGCCACCCTGCTGGTTGCGACCCGTCTGCCCTCCCTGCCGCTGCGCCAGGTGCTCGAGTCCGTCGCCTTGACCTGGAGCGGCATCCTCGGCACGTCCCTGTCGCAATCCATGCAGCCGCTCTATTCACCCGGGGCAGTGCTGGCGATCGCCGCTCTCGCCACCCCGTTGATGCATCGCCGCCCGCCGCTGGCAACCACGGCGCGGGCCTGGTCGGGCGCCGCGTCGACCCTCGCCCGACCGACGCTCGCGCTGCTGTTCGCCGTCGCGCTCGTGCGCGTATTCATCGACTCCGGAAGCAACGACGCCGGTCTGGAGAGCATGCCGATCTTCCTGGCCGAGCGACTGGCGGACATCGCCGGCGCCGCATGGCCGTTCTTCGCGCCGTGGGTCGGGGCGATGGGGGCTTTCGTCGCCGGTAGCAACACGGTCAGCGACCTCATGTTCGGAGTCTTCCAGTACGGTGTCGCCGCCGCCGCCGGCCTGCCGATCGTCCTGATTCTGGCGCTGCAGGCGGTCGGGGGCGCGGCCGGTAACATGATCACCGTCCACAACGTGGTCGCCGCCAGCGCCGCCGTCGGCCTGGTGGGCGAAGAAGGAACGCTGATTCGCATCACACTCGTGCCGATGATGATCTACCTGTTTCTCGCCGGACTGCTGGGGGCCCTGTTTTCCCAAGGGCTCCTGCCGGAGCCGTTTTGAACGCCGGACGGGGTAAAGAACGGCGCGGCGATCCGCGGATCGCGGTGGAGTATCGCGTCCAACTGGTGGTGTCGTTGCACGGTTTCGACGAGAACGATCGCCGGGTCGAGGCCGCGGGAGTGACGGTGAACCTGAGCCACCACGGCGCGCTGGTAAGGGTCGATGCCCCGCTTACCGAAGGGCAACGGTGCCTCGTCCACCTGCCGGGCACCGCCAAGCGCGTCGGCAGGAACCTGATCTACGGAACGGTGCGGCGCAGCCGATCGGTCGACGGCGGCTTCGAGATCGCCGTCGAGTTCGACACCCGCTTGCACGGTATCTCTGTCGAGGAGTGAGGCTACTCCCCCCGGCCGGGGTCCTCGCCGTTCGCCTGCTCCCGGCCCTCCTCGTCGATGACCTCGCGCATCTCGCGCACCATGTCTTCGATCTGGCCCTTGTGGGACTTCATCGCCCGGCGTGAAAACCACACCATCCAGCCGGAGACCGCCGCCATGAGGAGAAAGATGAGGGCGAAGATGCCGAACCAGCTCAGATCACTCATCGGTTTGCGCGGACGGCCTCATCGGCGTCGATCAACCGAGCGAGACACCCTCGCCCTTCAGCACGGCCGTGATATCCGGCAGCACGCCTTCGAGCGTCTCGCGGTCGATGACCAGAGGCGGGGCGAATCGGATGACCTGCTCGTGGGTCTCCTTCGCCAGGATTCCGCGTTTCATCAGGGCTTTGCAAAAGGGCTTCGCCGGACCCGACTCGTCCGCGATCACCACGCCGATGAGCATCCCCTTGCCGCGGACTTCCACCACGTGCGGCGTGTCGACGGAACGCAGCTCATTCATGAACCACGTCCCCAGCTCGTCGGCTCGCTCCGCCAGCTTCTCGTCGATGATGACGTCCAGCGACGCCATCCCGACGGCCGCGCCGAGCGGGTTACCGCCGAACGTGGAGCCGTGATCACCGGGCTCGAAGACGTCCATGAACTCGTCGTCCGCGCACACGGCGGAGACCGGATACACACCGCCGCCGAGCGCCTTGCCGAGGATCAGAACATCGGGCCGCACCTTCTCCCAATCGCAGCACAACAGGCGTCCGGTGCGACCGAGACCGGTCTGGATCTCATCGGCGATAAAAGCGACCCGGTGCTCCGCGCACAGCTTCGAGGCCTCGCTCAGATAGCCCTCGGGGGGAACGATGACGCCGCCCTCTCCCTGGATCGGCTCCACCAGGAAGCCGACCGTATTCTCGTTGATCGCCCCGCGCAGGGCGTCGATATCGCCGTACGGAACGACGGTGAAGCCGGGGGTGAACGGACCGAAGCCGTCCTTGTATTGATCTTCCGTCGAAAAGCCGACGATGGTCGTCGTGCGCCCGTGGAAATTCTCGCCGCAGACGATGATCTCGGCCTCGCCGTCGGCGACGCCCTTGACCTTGTACCCCCATTTCCGCACCGTCTTGATCGCCGTCTCGACGGCCTCGGCACCGGTGTTCATCGGCAGGGCCTTGTCGTACCCCAGCGCGGTGCAGAGCTTCTCCAGGAACGGCCCCATCTGGTCGTTCTGAAAGGCGCGCGAGGTGAGCGTGCAACGCCCCGCCTGTTCCCGCATGGCGTCCAGGATGCGCGGATTCCCGTGGCCCTGATTGACGGCGGAGTAGGCCGAAAGGCAATCGAGATATCGCTCGCCCTCGACGTCCCACACCCAAACACCCTCTGCGCGAGCGATGACCACCGGGAGGGGCGCGTAGTTGCGCGCGCTCCAACGATCCGCCTGTGCCAGGAAGTCTTCCGTGGAAACGGGGACACCAAGAGCTGTATCGGACATCGGTCTCAACTCGTCTGAAGGTGGGAAGGGATCGAAGCGCGGGCGCCGGGGACCGGCTCCGACGAGATGCTAGAGTTAATTATAGCCTCGCTGAAACGCGTACCGTACCGTCTCGCGGCGAGGAAAGCGAGATGTCCGAGAGACGAGGAGGCCGACGAATATGGTCGCCCGGGTTGACGCACGGTCGTCCGTACCGTATCCATTGAGCCTCGCTTCGTCGTCACGATCCCCATGACCAACGCATAGAGAACATGTGCTGAGGGATGACCTTTATTCGGCGCTCCCTCCGAAAACCGGTCTTCAGGAGAACTCGACCCATGTACCCCCGGAAACGTCTAATCTCGTTCCTCGCCCTGGCAGTTCTGGTCACGCTCGTCGCCGCCTGCGGCGGCCAGGCCGCAGATCCTCCCGCAGAGGAAGCCCCGGCGCCCGAAGAGACGGCTCCGCCGGCCGAGGCCGCTCCCGAACCGGCGGTGGAGCCCGAGCCGATCCCGGAAGAGCCGCAGGAGCCCGCAGCACCGCCGCTCACCGGCAACATCGTCGAGATCGAGGAGGCGCAGGATTTCGACTGGTTCAATGCAGCGACCCGCGAAGTTCCGGGCAGGTACTACTGGGAGGTGCGCCTCCGCAACGACACCACTCAGACGCTCGACATCACGGTCAAGTTTGACTTCCTGGACGAGCAGGACGGAATCATCAAGACCGACCGCAAGACGGAACGCCTCCAACCGGCCGAGGCAAAGACGTTCCGTTTCGAGGACGAGATGAACCGCGACCAGTCCCGCGCCGTCGTCAACTATTCCTACGTCTGGGACTGGGAGATCGTCGAGGGAGGCTGAGCTCCAACGATTCCCGGCCGACGTCGCGGGAGTGCCTCTCGGGCTGACCGCTCAGGCCTCGCTCAGGCCCAGATGTTCTCGAGACTGGCGCCCTCCGGCAGCGCGACCCCCGCGTGCCGGAGGGCGTTTTCGATCTCCCCGAGCAGCAGGTCCACCTCGGCGCGCTCGATCGAGCGTCCCATGTGGCCGATGCGGAAGATCTTCCCGGCGAGGTCGGACAGTCCGCCCGAGATGAACACTCCGCGGTCCCGCAGGTAGCCGACCAGGTCGGCCACGGGAATCTCGGAATGCGCGAGCACCGAGGTCGTTGCAGGCGACGCGACCTCGTCGGCGACGAACATCTCGAAGCCCATGCCCCGCAGCCCGCTACGGACGGCGGCCGCGGCTTCGGCGGTCCGCCGGATGCGAACGTCGAGGCCCTCTTCGAGCACCTGGTCCAGGCTGGTGCTGATCGCTTCGACGACGTTCGAGGCCACGGTGGTCGGGTACGGATGCCAGTCGGCCCATTCGTCCCGGTAGCGCCGCCAGGTGCGGAGATCGAGATACCAGCTCCGGCTCGACGGGTTGGCGTCGATGGCCTCCCAGGCCCGCGAGCTGACGGTGATCGCCGAGATCCCCGGCGGCGCGCCGAGGCACTTGTTGGCGACGCTGACGCACAGATCGACACCCCACGCATCGACGGGGAGATCGACGCCGCCGAGCGAGGCGACCGCATCGACGATCGTCACGGCGCCGTGTTCTCGCGCCGCGGCGGCGATCGGTTCGATCGGGTTGAGTACCCCGGTGGAGGTCTCGTGATGCACCCATGCGACCGCATCGTAGCCCTCCGACGACGCCTCCAGGCGCTGCCGAACGACGTCCGGATCGACGGCCGTTCCGAGGTCGAATTCCACCAGATCGACCTCGGCGCGGTGGGCCCGGCACATCTCCGCCAGGCGGGTACCGAACCAGCCGCTCGCGGGCGCCAGCACGCGAGCCCCGTCCGGCAAGGCGCTCGCCAGCGCCGCATCGAGGGAGGCCGTCCCCGGACCGACAATCAGGAACAGGTCGTTGTCCGTCTGGAAGACGAGCTTGAACAGGTCGATACAGCGGTTGTACGCGGCGACGAAACCGGGGCCGTAGTGCGGCACCATCGGTCGGGAAGCTGCCTCCGCGACCTCCTCGGTGCTCGCCGCCGGGCCGGGAATGAACAGATGGATGTCGCTGTCGCTCAATGCCTGGCTCCCCTGCGGCGGAAACGGGTGGTCGCGGCGGAAACGGCTGCTCGCGTTCATTGTATCGTGCCTCGCCCCGGGGGCGACAATCTCAAAGGACCGGGTCGTCGAGACGTTGGTTGCGCGGCACCAGCGAGGCGAGGGTACCCCGCCCGTGCCATTCGCCACAGCCGATCGGAACGCCGGCGTAGCAAACCACCAGGAAGCCGTGCGTGATCGATTCGCGGCGTGCGTCGCTCTCGTCGAGGTCCAGGTCGGTACCGGCCAGGAAGGCGGCCAGTTCGCGGCGATCGACATCGATCCGGTTGATCGTCGCGCTCGCCCCGAAGGTGCGAATCGATGTCGATGTCGGTTTCCAGACGCGCCGGCCGATACGTAGCAGGTGGACGCCCACGGCGTCCATCCGTGTCGATTCAAGGCCACGAACGTCGGCCGTGCCGACCCAGATGTTGGCACGGCCGCGGCGATAAAAGCGCATCGCGGCGAACGGATCCTCCGCCGGAGCAAAGCGTTCCATCCACCACGCCGCGTACGGCGAGCCATCGATCTCGGCGAACGGGGCCCGCTTCATCGTCCAGGCCTCACGTCGCGGCCGCCTTGTGGACGACGGCGACGGTGAAGCCGCCGGTATCGTTGTGGTGCGGCCAGAAGCGAGCCAGGTTGGCGCAGTCTTCGCGCAGGCGCTGACCTCGCCACTCGCCCACCCCCGGAGTGGAAACCAGCCCGTCGAAATCGATCGGGACGATCCGGGCGTCTTCCCTCAGGCTGTAATCCAGCACCATCTCGTTTTCCTCCGGCGCGAAGGTGCACGTGGAGTACACCAGCCGCCCGCCCGGCGCGAGCATCTTCCACGCCCTCCCGAGGAGCGTCGCCTGCAGGCCCGACCGACCGGTGAGGAACGCCCCCGGAAGCTCGTAGCGCCCCCCGACTCCCTGGCGCACGTTCCCCTCACACGAGCACGGAACGTCCAGGAGGATGGCGTCGAACGGTCCGGCGTCCAGCGGGAACCCGGTTCCATCTTGCACCGTCATGGCGACGTTGAGCAGACCGAGGCGGTCGCAATTGCTCCGCAGTGCCCGGACGCGGTCGACCCGAACGTCGTTTGCCACGATGGTTCCCTTGCACCCGGTGGCGACGGCCAACTGGGCCGTTTTGCCACCGGGCGCGGCACAGAGATCGAGAATGCGCTCTCCCGGGCGTGGCGCCAGGAGCACGGCAGGGATCAGCGATACCTCCTCCTGCACGTGGTAGCAACCGAGGAGGTACTCCAGCGTCAGTCCGGGCTTGTCGAGCCCCTCGATGCGTAGCCCGTCGGGATACCAGCCGAGTCCTTCGCAGGTGTGTCCGCGGGCTCGCAAGCGCGCCGCAAGCGCGACGGCCGCGGGGGAACCCTCCGCCGCCTCCGGAGATGACGTCGGCAACCCGTCGGCCTGGTTCAGCCGTCTCAGCCCCTCTGCTCGCAATGGGTTCGCCCATGCCACCAGCGGCAAGCTCCGGTCGCAGGCGCTTGCGAACGCGCCCCAGTCGTCGACCAGGTCGGCGTAGCGGCGGAGATTCTCGATTTCGAAGCCCATCAGCGTGTTCCCGCCCACGCCCGCCCGAATCTCCACTGTGAAACACGCGGCGGGATGCGGTTTAATCTCCCGGGCGGCGCAGTCAGGCGCCGGAATGCCGCGGGCAGATGTTTCGTCGGAGCCTACGGAGACAACCATATGCGAACCATGATCCCCACGCGCGCAGCAATGGCGGTCGGAGCCTCGTCCGATCGGCGCTGGCCGCGCCGGATCATGGCTCTCACGTGCTTCGCGACGCTGCTTGTCTCCGCGCCGATCTCGCCCCCGGCGGCCGGAGCCGAGGTGCACTCGCCGCAGGACGACGAGTTCGGCCGTCAACAGCTGCTCGTCCTGCGCGAGGCATTTCAGCTGGTGAACACGGTCGGCAACGAGGTCTGGCCCGGGTGGGTACGCAGTCCGATGACCGTCGTCGTCATCCAGGGTGACGGCGAGTATCTCGTCAACGCCCCGGTGGATTGGGCGCCGACCGGCGGCTTCGAGGTCATCGACGAGACCTTCATCGGCCAGCCGATTTACCGGCGCGATCGCACCTTGCCGCAGGCGCTTCGGGCGGCGTTTCCGATCGCCGGACTCCCCGCGGCGGTCGTCGGTGCTTGGAGGCCGGCCGAGGAGAGCCCGAACGAATGGGCGGTGACCCTGGTACACGAGTGGTTCCACGTTCTGCAAATGACCCGCGGCGAGGATTCGAAAGTCGCTGACCTCGACCTGGACAGTGGCGTCTATCCGTCCCTCCAGCTCGATTACCCCTTCGCCTACGGCGACCGCGACATCGGCCACGCCATCCACCTGCTGGGCGCCGCGCTCTTCGACTTCTGGTCCCGGTCGCGCACCCTGCCGCGGGCCATGCAGCGGACGTTCGTCGCCGAGACTTCCTGGGCCGCGCTGCAGAACCTGGAAACGATCGTCCGCCTCAAGTACGGCGAGGAGGCGTACGACTACTTCCGCTACCAGACCTGGAAGGAGGGCGTGGCTCGCTACACGCAGGTACGCGTCTCGCTGCTCGCCGCCGACTTCGAGGACGAGGGCCGCTTCTTTCAGCAGCCCGGCTTCGCCGCGTTGCAGGGCAGCATGACCTACGCCCGCCTGTGGGAAGAGGTCACCCGAACGAACTACTGGCTGATGCGGACCTCCTCGGGCGACCAGGGTGGCGATCCGACCAGTTTCTACGGCATCGGCCACGGCCTCGCCGAGTTGCTGGACGCCATCAACCCGACGTGGAAAGAGCGGTACTTCGACGAAGGTGTCTGGCTGGATGACCTCGTCCGGGAGGCGATGGACTCCTCGGCGGTCGCCGCTCGTTGAGCACGACCGAAGCCCTCGCAACGCCCGCGCTGCTGCTCGACCTCGACGTCCTGGAGCGAAACATCCAGGAGATGCAGGATCGCGCCGCGTCGCTGGGCGTGAAGCTGCGGCCGCACGTCAAGACCCACAAGTGCCCGGACGTCGCCGACCTGCAACGTCGTGCGGGCGCCGTCGGGATCACGGTTTCGACCCTCTACGAAGCCCGCGTTTTCGCCCGGCATGGGTTCGACGACATCACCTGGGCGTTTCCGGTCATTCTCGGCTGCCTCGACGAGGCGCTCGAGTTGGCGGAGGACGTGAGCCTGGGCCTGGTCGTCGACTCCACCGAAGCGCTCGAGGCGCTGAGCGCACAGGCTTCGGTCAGGCGGCCGCTGCGCGTCTGGCTCAAGGTGGACTGCGGCTATCACCGCGCCGGCATCGACCCTGCGGGCGAATCGATGCTCCGCCTCGCCGACGGAATCCACGCGTCGCCCTCGATGGACTTCGCCGGCATCCTCACCCACTCCGGGCATGCCTACTACGCGTACGGCGACACCGCCCGGAAAGCCGTCGCCGAACAGGAGCGCAGCGTGATGGTGGCGGCAAGGGACCGGCTCGTCGCGTCCGGCATCCCGGTCGCGGAGGTCAGCGTCGGCTCCACCCCCGCAATGACCGCGGTCGACTCGCTCGAGGGCGTTTCCGAGGCGCGGCCGGGGAATTACGCCTTCTACGACTACACACAGTGCGTACTGGGTTCGTGCGGACCGACGGACGTGGCCGTTTCCGTGCTGACCAGTGTCGTTTCGCGAGCGCCGGACCACGCCGTCGTCGACGCCGGCGCCCTGGCGATGTCGAAGGACGCCGGTCCGGATCGGGACGAGCGCGGATTCGGTCCGGTGCTCGGCGTGGACGGCACCTACGAGGACAACCTGCAGCTCACGTCGCTGAGCCAGGAGCACGGGATCGTCAACCGCGCCCTTCCGGTGGGGACGCGGTTGCGCGTCATGCCGAACCACTCCTGCCTGACGGTGGCGTGTTTCGACGAGTACCAGCTCGTTCGCGGGGACCGGCTGGTCGGCCGCTGGAGAGTCCGCCGCGGGAGGTAGGTACCCTGGCGGCTAGACGACCCTTCGGCCCGAACGGCTCGCTGCGCCCAGGAGCCGCTGGATGCTCTCCGGCGGCTCTCCGGCTTCGCGCAGATGCCAGGCGCGCGAGAGCCGCAACGTGTTGTAGTTGACCGCCGCTTTGATGCCCGCAGCCTTGCTGTGAGCTCCGAGGATCTGCCGGACGTCCTGGACGTGGATACGATGCCCCTTGTTGGTGACAAAAACAGCGGGCAAGTTCGGCACGCTGGCGCTGATACCTTGGGCCAAGAGAGGTTTGCGCGACTCCTCCAGATACCTGTCGAGGACCTCCGCCAGCGGCGGTTCGATCGGCACCCGTCGCGGCTTTCCCTCGTCGGACCGCAAGCGTAGGGTCCTCCGACGGCGATCGATATCGCTGACATCGAGGTTGGCGGCCTCGCCCGCGGTCGCGGCGGCGTAGTAGAGGAGAGAGAGAATGGCCGCGTCGCGCAGCCCGAAGACGTCGCTCCGATCCGGGTGCGCGACCAGGCGCTTTGCCTCGGCCTCGGAAAGAACTTCGAGCGGAAGCTGCGACATGACGTCCCTCCTGACAGCGAGGGCTCATGGTAGCACGGCTAGCGCATCGGTCCCGGGGCCGCCGACCCGGGGCGCAGCCCGACATGGCCGACCCGCGTCCGGAGCAAAAAAAGAAGGCTCGCGACCACGATCCCTGGGGACCGATGGGACCGTGAGCCGCGAGCCTGTCAGGATGGCGTAGTACTTCGTTAACGACGGCCAACTGGTTTTTCCGACAGAAATCGGAATTTAATTCGGCCGGGTGTATCTTCTTCTTGTGAGAGACACTTCCGAACCAACCACGGCCTCCGGAACGTACGGGATGCTCGACGAGCCGACCCTGTCTCGCCAGTGGGTGGCTCGCCGCCTGCAGCGGGCCCTTTCCGTCGAGCGATGGGGCGCGCCGTTGCGCCAAGGCCTGTCGTACGCCGGTGGCTCGCGTGGCAGCACCCTCGGCGATCACGGCGAAAGAGCGTCGCGGCGCGCGGACGTGCTGGAGGCTTTGATCCGCGAGGTCGGCGCCGAGCCCTATGGCTCGTTGGGGATCGCGCCGCGGCTGACCCGCGCCGCGGCGGCGATCGTCGGACGCACCAGCTCGGCCGCCACGCGGAAGATCGCCCTGTTGATGGCCGAGCACACGATGTCCGAGTACCGCGCCCTCACCGCGCTCGTGCAGGACGCGCCGGGGATCGGGTTCGACCTCCTCGAAGCCGTGCGCCCGATGTCCGAGGAGACGGCGCGCGAGTTCGCCGAGATTTCCGACCCGCAGGCGCCCGGCGCATCGTCGCCCACGAACCGGTCTTCACCTGCCGGCGGAGCGCGGTGAGCTCCGAGGAAAAGAAGAGCGGCGCCCCGGAGGCCGGTGGTGGCGGCCTGGACGGGTCGCTGTCCGCCATCAGCGAGGCCGAGCCACACCGGGTACGCCTGGAGGAGCGCGGCGCGGCAGTCGTGCTCCTGTCGGGGGGCCTCGACTCCGCCACCGTTTTGGCAATCGCCCGAGCTCGCGGCATCGACTGCTACGCGCTGACCGTCGACTACGGCCAGCGCCACCACGCCGAGATTGCCGCAGCCCGCCGAACGGCCGTCTACCTCGGCGCCGCCGCCCACCGCGTCATCGAGGTCGATCTCCGCACTTTCGGCGGATCCGCCCTCACCGACTCGATCCCGGTGCCGCACGCGGCCGACCCGAAGGAGATCGGCAAGGGCATCCCGGCAACCTACGTCCCGGCGCGGAACACGATCCTGTTGTCCCTCGCCCTCGCCTGGGCGGAGGTACTGGAGCTCAACGACATCTTCATCGGCGCCAACGCGCGCGACTACAGCGGCTATCCCGACTGTCGCCCCGAGTACCTGAAGGCCTTCGAGGCGCTCGCCAACCTGGCCACGAAGGCGTCGACCGAGGGCGGCCGGGAGTTCCGTGTGCACGCCCCGATCATCAACCTGACCAAGGCCGAGACGATCCGCAAGGGAATGGAGCTGGGCGTCAACTTCGCTTTCACCCACTCTTGCTACGACCCTGCTCCGGACGATCGGGCATGCGGTATCTGCGACGCGTGCATTCTGCGGCGCCAGGGATTCCAGCAGGCCGGGATCGACGACCCGACCAGCTATGCGGGCGACGATTGAGCCGACCGCAACAGGCGCCACCGGAAGCGGTCGACGAGATCTCTCTCTCGATCAACGAAATCTTCGTCTCCATCCAGGGAGAGTCGACCCGCGCCGGGCTGCCGTGCGTTTTCCTCCGCACTACGGGGTGCCCCTTACGTTGCCGCTGGTGCGACACCGAGTACGCCTTTTACGAGGGCAACCGCTGGCACCTCGACGACCTCGTCGAGGAGGCATGTCGGCACGACATCGACCTGGTCGAGATCACCGGCGGGGAGCCACTGGCCCAACCGGGAACGCCGGCGCTGGCGGCGGCGCTGCTGCAACGAGGCAAGACCGTGTTGGTCGAAACCTCCGGCGCGTTCGACATCTCGGCGCTGCCGGACGGCGCCCACGCTATCGTGGACCTGAAGTGCCCCTCGTCGGGCGAGCAGGAGCAAAACGACCTCGCCAATCTCGACCGGCTCCGTCCGGGCGACGAGGTGAAGTTCGTCATCGGTACGCGGGCGGATTACGATTGGGCCGCGGCCATCGTGCGCGAACACGGGCTCGGGCGCTGGCCGGTCTTGCTGTCCCCGGTGTGGGGAGAGCTCGACTTCGCCCTGCTGGCGCAGTGGATCCTCGAGGATCGGTTGCCGGTGCGGATGCAGCTGCAACTCCACAAGATTCTCTGGCCCGACATCGAACGCGGTATATGAGCACGCCGGACCCCTCGCCGAAAACCGAACGCCGCATATGAGCACGCCGAACCCTTCACCGAAACTCGAGCTTGTAACCAGCTTTACCTTCGAAGCGGCGCACCAGCTGCCGTACGCCCCGGAGCAGAGCAAGTGCCGGCGACTGCACGGGCATTCGTGGAAGGTCGAAGTACACGTGAGCGGCCCGGTCGATGCCGAGACCGGCTGGGTCATCGACTACGACGACATCCAGGAAGCATGCCGGCCGGCGTACGAGGCCCTCGACCACCGTCACCTCAACGAGGTCGAGGGGCTGGAGAACCCGACCAGCGAGGTCATCGCGATGTGGATCTGGGATCGGCTGGTGGACCACATTCCCGGCCTGTCGGCGATCGTGCTGCACGAGACCTGTACGGCGCGGTGTGTGTATCGTGGCCCGGAGGCCCGATGAGCGCGCCGATCGCGGCGCGGACGGCCTCGAGCGGCCCCACAAACCGAGGCACGAGGACGACCGATCGGTGAGCAACGAAGAGAAGAGAATCGACCTGAGAGAAACGGAGCCGACCACGGCCGGTGGCTACGGGGAAGAGCAGGCGGCGGCGGGAATCGACGCCGAGCTACCCGCGCTCGACACGTTCCCCAATCACTTCGACGGCTACACCATCGCGATCGAAAACCCCGAGTACACGTCGATCTGCCCGAAGTCCGGGCTACCCGACTACGGCATCGTCACGATCCGCTACGCCCCGGCGGAACGCTGCCTCGAGCTCAAGGCGCTGAAGCTCTACTTCCTCGCCTACCGCGACCTCGGCATCTTCTACGAGAACGCCATCAACCGGATCCTGCGCGACATCGTCGCAGCGTGCGCGCCGCGATGGGCAGAGGTCGAGGGCGTGTTCACGCCGCGCGGCGGCCTTTCGACGACGATTTCCGCCCGCTACGAGAGCGACTGATCCGTCCGCGCATCTGCTACTGCGACAGGATGTGGTGCGCCACTCGCGGCAGGGCGGTCAGTACGACCTCTCCGATCGTCTGAAAACTCGACGCGCTCAACTTGTCCATGGTGTCGAACGGCGAGTGCCAGTAGCGATTCCCGGGGCCGTAGCTCCAGTCGATCAAGTCGATGGCAACGACGTTCCGACCGTGCCGTAGGAAGGGAAGATGATCGTCCTCCATGAACTGGATGGCGGGCGCAGGCACGAATTCCTCAGCGTAGCCCAGCTCCGAGGCAGTCTCCCAGACTATGTCGTTCAGCCACTCAGTGCCGTTGCCATCCCGCGGAAAGGAGAGATCGGCATCACCGATCATGTCCATCAAGATCATGGCGCCGATGCGATCGAGCTCACCGGCCGCCTCCATCCGCGCCGCCATGTGATGGGAACCGTAGCGGCTGTCGGTCTCGGACCAGTTCTCCACCGCCTCCTCGCCGTCGAAAAAGACCAACCACACCGGCAGCGGCGGCGGATGCTCGACGAGGACCCGTCCCATCTCGAGCAGGATGCCGGTGCTCGAGCCGCCATCGTTGGCGCCGACGAACTCGAACCCGTCGGCGATCATCGTGTCGTAGTGACCGGAGAGTATGATCACGGGCCCGTCGGGAGCGCCTTCCACGGCCGGCACCTCGGCGATCAAGTTGGCGATGGGGATCCCGCCGATCGGCGTGTCGGCGACGAGCTCGTCCCGCGTCACGCTCAGGCCGAAGCCGTCCAGTGTCGCCTCGATGTACTGCCGCGTCCGCTCCAGCTCCTCGCTGCCGATCGGCCGCGGGCCGATGGCGACGACGTCGCGCGTGTACATCAGGGCCCTTTCCCCGTCGAAGGCAATCGCCGCGGGAGTCTTGCCGTTCTGCGCCGTACCGGGGGCGACCACGACAAGGCCGGTGAGCGCGGCGACCGCCAGCGGCACGAGAATGCGGCGGCCGACAGGGGTACGAGACAGGTGGGGCATGAGAAGGTGGCTCCTCGGGCGCCGCGACAAAGCTCGCCCGCGTTGATAACAGACTATCCTTGCGTCATGAACAAGTTTGAACAACCCGGGGGGGCAGCCGCAAGCTTGCGGCCGCCTTTCGTGGCCCGGGGCTGGCGGGGAAACCGACATTTCCAGACGATCTGGCCGAATCGGATCCAGCGCGGCCCGGCCGGCAGTCAGCTGGCCCGACGATCGACGCCCGCCGTCATCGAGTCAGAGGACGGCGACTCGCTACGGCTGTTCTGGTCACGACGCGGCGAGAGCTCAGCACCGGACGACGACACCACATCGCCGCGCAACGCGGACGAGTCGCGTCCCGTCCTGGTCGTCCTTCACGGGCTCACGGGCTGCGCCGACGCGGACAACGTGATGGCGACGGCGGCAAAAGGGTTCGCGATCGGCTTCGACGTCGTGCGCGTCGACCTACGCAATACCCAGGCGGACGACGCCCCGAGCCTGGGAATCGGTCACGCCGGCCGCAGCGAAGACCTGCGGGCGACGCTCGGACACGTCGCCGAGGTCGCGCCGTCGGCACCGATCGCCGTCATCGGCTTCTCGCTCGGCGGAAACATCGCTCTGAAAGCGCTCGGCGAGTACGGCTCGGAGCGTCCTTCGAACCTTCGCGCCGCCGCCACCGTCTCGGTCCCGATCGACCTGAACGGCGCCTGTACCGCCATCGACGAGCGGCGTGAGAATTGGATCTACCGGACCTATTTCCTTCGCCGCCTGGCTCGCCGCTACCTCGCCGCACGCGACCAACGGCCTGATTTGTTTCATCCGATCGATGTCGATAGCATCCGCGGCATTCGTGACTGGGACAATGCCGTCGTAGCCCCCCTCGGCGGCTTCGCCGACGCCGAGGACTACTACGCCCGGAACAGCTCTCTCAACGTCGTCGGTGACATCCGCGTCGCGACGTTGCTGATTCACGCCCGCGACGATCCGTTCATCCCCTTTGCCCCCTACGAGCAACCCGCCGTGCGCGACAACGAACACCTGACGCTGTTGGCCCCGCCTCAGGGGGGGCACGTCGGGTTCTTTTCGACCGAAACGCTCGACGGAGAACCCGACAGGTACTGGGCGGAGAACCGCGCACTCGCCTTTTGCGCCGAATCGGTCGGCCTGGAGTGGCGGGCCGGCGGGAGGACCGCTCACTAGTGCGGCCCGCGGGGCAGACGCAATCGGTACTGCTGAGCGGCCTGGCGCGTGCGGCGCGCGATCATCCGACGGACGACAAGTTGTTGATCTGCCAGCCCCGTGGCGTCGGCCGCGAGCTGCTGCACACGCTGGCCCGCTCGGGGCAGGCCTGGCTGGGGTTTCGGCCGCAGACCCCGCGCGACCTTGCCAAGGAGCTGGCCGCACCAGCGCTCGCCGCGGCGGGTGTCGAGCCGATCGACGGCTTCGAGGAGCTGGCCCTGCTCGACGAGGCCATCGACGCCGCCCTCGCCAGCCCCGCCGGCGAGGCGCTCGCCCACCTCGCCGCCGCTCGCGGGTTTCGCGACGCTCTTGCCGCCGCCGTGCGCGACATGCGGTTGGCAGGACTCGACGCAGCAGCAGTCGGCCGGGCGCGGCTCGAAGACGGCGGAAAGGGGCGCGCCCTCGCCGCCATCCAGCAACGCTACGAGCGCGCCCTCGAGCGGCGGCAGGGGGTCGACCTGGCCGACGTCCTCGGCCACGCCGTCGCGGCGCTGCAGAAGGCCCCCGGCAGCCTCGCCGAGCGCATCTATATTGTCCCCGGGATGCCCCTCCGCGGCCTGCGCGGCGACCTGCTGGAGGGCTTGCTCCGGCACGGGGCCGAGGTGCTCCCGACCGACCCGGCGATAGGGCTGGAAGCACCGGCGACGATCCTCGAGGGGCCGAGGGAGGAGCCGCGGGCCACGCTCTCCTTCCTCAACGCCGTCAACCTCCTACCCGACGAGGATGCACCAGCCGATCTGTTCACGCCCTCGCTCAGCCCGGTGGAGATCGATCTGTTCGCTGCTGCCAGCCCGGTCGACGAGCTCCGCGAGGTCCTGCGCCGGGTGATGGCGGCCGGCGTGCCCTGGGACGACGTCGAGATCGTCAGCGCCGACCGTATCGTGTACGGCGCCGCCCTCGATTCGATCGCCCCACGGCTCGTCCATGCCGGCGGCGGCAGCCGGGTAACGCACGCCGCCGGCTTGCCGGTGGCGCGGACCCGGGTGGGTCGCGCGGTGCACGGCTACCTGCGATGGATCGGCGAGGGTTTCCCCGAAGAAGGCCTGCGTGGGCTCCTGCAAGCAGGGCTGGTTCGGGTCGCCGGCGCGGAGACGACGCTCTCCGGCGGCGCCGCCGCTCGTTTACTCCGAGGCCTGCGCGTCGGATGGGGGCGCGACCGGTACCTGCGTCAGATCGATTGGGCGCTGGAAGGACTGGACAAGCCGCCCAGCGACCGCGAGCGAGCGAGGGTCCCGGAGGACATGCTGAGCGAGCGCCGCGAAAGGCGGCGCGCCCAGCTCGAGGCGCTACGAGACACGGTGGCCGCGGTACTCGACGCCACGCCGGCGACGCCCGATCGTCTCGGCGCCACCGACGTGCCCGTGTCTCCGGCCGCTCTCGCCGGCGGACTCGGCCGCTTCCTCGACTTCGTCCCCACGCCCGACGAGCCCGACAGTGAACCGGAAGCCAAGCGCCGCTTGCGCGAAGTGCTGGCACGCGCCGCCGCGACCCTGACTCGCAAGACCGATTTCGATGCCGCCGTCGCGACGCTGTCACGCTTTCTCGAGCTGCGGGTTCCCTCCCCGTCGACCCACGGTCGCGTGCCGTGGAGCTCCGCCGGCGGCTACCTGCACTTCACCGACATCGATCACGGCGGGTTGAGCGGCCGTCCGCACACGTTCGTCGTCGGGCTCGACGCCGGCCGTTTTCCGGGCGCCGGCGGCCAGGACGCCCTGCTGCTGGACACAGACCGGGGGCGACTGTCGGAGGCGCTGCCCCAATCCGGCGATCTCATCGACGAGCGACACTACGCGATGGCATCGTTGCTGGCCCGCCTGCGGGGCTCCGTCACCGTCAGCTACGCGGCGTGGGACGCCAGTGAAGGCCGCAACCTGTCGCCCTCGCCGATTCTCCTGCAGGCGTTGCGGTTGCGAGACCGGGATGGCGAGAAGACCTACGAGGATTTACATCGCGCCACGCGACCCATCTGCGGGCCGGTGCCGGGCGACGCCGCGTGTATCGACGCCGGCGACCTCTGGCTGCGGGAGCTCGATGACAACGGTGTCTTGCGACCCGGCGTCGACACCGTCAGGTCGGCGTTTTCTGGCCTCGATCGGGGCCTGCGGGCCGCAGATCTGCGCCAAGACGGGGCCCTCAACGCCCACAAGGGGATCGTCGGGGCGCGACCCGACCGGTTCGACCCGCGGCGGGTCGGAAAGGACCTCCTGTTGTCGGCATCTCGGCTCGAGACCCTCGCCGGTTGTCCCTTGCGGTACCTGTACGGCTACGTGCTGTACCTCCGGCCGCCCGAGGAGGTGACGTTCCAGGCGGACCGCTGGCTCGACAGCCTTCAACGCGGATCCATGTTCCACGAGGTCTACGAGAGCATCGTCAAGCAGGCCATCGAGCAGGGGCTGACGGCGCCCAGCGCAGAGCTCGCGGCCGTCGCCGAGGCCACCTTCGACGAGGCGATCGACAGGTACCGGTTCCTCGTCCCCACCCCCAGCGAGGCCGTGTTCGAGCGGGAGGAACGAGCCCTTCGCCGCGACCTGGGCGTGTTTCTCGACATGCTGGCGCAGGACGACCTGCGCTGGGTGGCCACCGAGTGGAGCTTCGGGTTCGCCGAGTCGACGCAGGAAGCGGTCGAGCTGCAGGTCGGCGGCGGTTCGGCCTGGCTGCGGGGCGCGGTTGATCGGGTCGACGAGCTCGCAGACGGCAGCCTGGCGATCGTCGACTACAAGACCGGCTCCGCCTTCATGTACGGCAGGGCAACCGGGACCTACAAGGGGGGAGCCCGTTTGCAGCATGCGCTGTACACCGCCGCCGTCGAGCAAAGCATGGGCCGTGACGTGGCACGCGCCGCGTATCACTTTCCGACAGTGAAAGGGCGCGGCGACCGGGCCGAGTACGAGCGCGAACGCCTCGACCGCTGGCCGTTCATTCTCGAGCAGCTCTTCGACATGCTCGCCGAAGGCTGGTTCCCACCGCCGTTCGACGCCGACCCGCCGTGCAGGATCTGCGACTACCAGGCCGTCTGCCGGGTCACCATCAACCGCTACGGCAAGCTCGATTCGCCGCTGGTCGAGTGGGCAAGCCAGAACAACGGGCTCAACCCCGAGTACGTCCCCTTGCAGCGAATCCGCAGGGTCGACGAAGAGGAACGATGATGAGCCGACGGGTTATCGCGGACCAGGCCGAGCGCGATCGTATCGCCGACGACCTCGACAGCAACCTTCTGGTAGAGGCCGGCGCCGGCTCGGGCAAAACGTACGCGCTGCTCGACCGGCTGGTCGCTCTCATTCGAACCGGCCGGGCGACCGTATCCGAGATCGCCGCGGTGACGTTCACCCGCAAAGCCGCGGCGGAGCTGCGCGAGCGCTTCCAGACTCGACTCGAAGAAGATCTGCGCATCGCTCGCGGCGAGAAGGAAAAGGACGCCGTGGCCATCGCCCGGCTGGAGGCGTCGCTGCACGGTATCGAACGCGGGTTCATCGGCACGATTCACGCGTTCTGCGCCCGTCTCTTGCGCGAGCGCCCGCTCGAAGCCGGGCTCGATCCGGCCTTCCGCGAGGTGTTCGGTCCCGAGGAGGAGCGGCTCAAGGCAGAGGCCTGGGAGCAGTACCTCGAACGCCTCACCACGGACGGCGATGTCTCGCTGGCGCAGCTCCAGGAGGTGAACCTCGAGCCGGCCTCGCTGCAGCAAGCCTACGTGACCGTGGTCGAGCAACCGGACGTCGCGTTTCCCGCCGACGTCCACGCCCCTCCGGACGTCGGCGAGCTGCGCACCCGGCTTGCGGGGCTGGTCGACGAAGCCATGGCGCTGATGCCCGAGCGTGAGCCCGAGCCCCGCTGGTGCCCGCTGCAGAGCAAGCTGCGGCGCCTCCAGCAGAGTCGCTGGAACAACGGCTGGAACCGCGACGCCGTCTTCTGCGACGCGCTCGAGGTCATCGTCGGGCATCGGCTGAAGCCGACGTACAAGCGCTGGGGCATCCACGCAGACGCCATTCGACCGATCGAGGCGGCGTTGACGGAGTTCGCCGAGAAGGGCGGGCCGGCAGACGAGGCGCTGCGCCAGTGGCACGCGTATCGCTACAAGATCGTCCTCGATTTCGTCGGCCGGGCGGCCGGAAGCTACGCCGCCGAGCGCCGCCGGCGAGGCCTGGTCACCTTCAACGATCTGCTGATGGAAACGGCCCGGCTGCTGCGCGACAGTCCCTCGGCGCGGCGCGATTCCGCTTCCCGCTACCCGTACCTGCTGGTCGACGAGTTCCAGGACACCGACCCCATCCAGGCCGAGATCGTCTTCCTCCTGACGGCCGACGACCCGACGGTGACGGACTGGCACCGTGCCGTCCCACGCCCGGGCGCGCTGTTCGTCGTCGGCGACCCGAAGCAGAGCATCTATCGCTTCCGACGCGCCGATATCGGCATCTACAACCAGGTGAAGGAGATGTTCGAGGAGCGCGGCGAGGTGATCTTGCTGACCACCAACTTCCGCTCGCAGCCACCGATCGAAACCTTCGTCAACGGCGTGTTCGAGGAGCTTCTGCCGGCCACCGCGGACGAGCACCAGGCGGCCTTCGCGCCCCTCAATGCGCATCGGGACGATGACGTTCCGCGGGGCGTGTTCTGGTACGAGGTGCCTTCGACCTCGTCGGCTTCCGCGAACGTGGCCGCCGCCGACGCTCCGCTCGTGGCGAGCTGGATCAAGCAGCGGATCGACGAGGGCGAGTGCACGGCGGGCGAGTTCATGGTGCTTACCCGCCGCAAGGATGCGCTGCGCTACTACGGGGCGGAGCTGGAGAAGCGCGGCGTCCCCTTCCAGATCACCGGGGCCGGGGTCGATATCGGCGAGCAATTGGCGGAGCTGGTCGCCCTGATTCGGACCCTCGACGACCCGGCCAACCGCGTCCACACGGTGGCCGCGCTGGTCGGCCTGTTCTTCGGCATCGATCACGAGCAGCTCGTGGCGCACCGTTTCGAGCACGAGCTGGCCGAATCGCTCGGCGATCGAATGTTCGATTTCACCGCCCCGGAGTTCGACCGGGTCGAGGATTCGGAATCCGAAGTCGTGGCGGCGCTCTCGCGATTGCGCCGCTGGTGGTCGATGGGCAGGCGGCTGCCGGCGGACGTCGTCGTCGGCGCCCTCATCGACGAGCTCGGGCTGTTGCCCTACCTGGCCGCCGGCGAGGCGGGGGGGAGCAATGCCGGTGCCCTCGCCTACGTGATGAACGCCGTGCGCGCCGCCGGTGTCAACGGCGACACGTCGCTGCGTGCCGCCCTCGTGGCACTGGAAGAAGCATTGCAGGCGGACGACGTCGAGGCCCCCCTGCAGCCCGGCCGCGACGACGTGGTCAAGGTCATGAACCTGCACAAGGCCAAGGGATTGGAAGCCGAGGTGGTCATCCTGGCGCACCCCGCCGGCCGCCCGGTCGTGCCGGCGAAATCGGTCGTCGAGAGGCCCGCCGCGGGAGATCCGCGCGGTGCATTCGTCATCGAGTACTCGAGCGGCCGTTTCTCCAAGACGCGGGTCGCCGCGCCGCGAGAATGGGACGAGCTCGCGGCGCGCGAAGAGCCATTCGAGGAAGCCGAAGAGACGCGGCTCCTGTATGTCGCCGCGACCCGCGCCCGCCGGGAGCTGCTGGTCGCCTACTGCGCCGAAAGCGCCAAGAAGTCGCCCTGGGAGGCGTTCTACCCGTACCGCGACGACCTCACCGAGGAGCTCGAGCTGGCCCCGGTAGAGCCCCCGGAGCGCCGCCCCGTGGCGCTCGCGGCGGGCGAGATGCGGCAGCGCGTCGAGGCGCTCGAGCGCGATCGCTCCGCCCGGAACGCGCCGAGCTACGCCATCACCTCGGTGACGAAGCTGGTGAAGCACGACGCTTCGATCTTTGCGGTCGACAGCGCCGGGCTCGGGCGAGCCTGGGGCAACGCGGTGCATCAGTCGCTCGAGGCGGCCGGCGGGGCAGCGGGGGACTCCATCGAAGCCATTTGCCGTACCGCACTGCTCGACAACGACCTGGCGGTAGGCGACGACGGCGAGCCCGAAGACCTCGCCGAGCTGATAGCCCTGGTGAACGGGGTGCGCGAGAGCGACACTTGGCAACGAGCCGAGGCGGCGGAGGCATCGCTCGTCGAGGCCCCGTTCGCCCTCTGTGTCGGCGAGGACGGAGCGGAGGACGGCGACGAGGACACCACCATCGTCGAGGGTGTCATCGACCTCGCCTTCCGCGAGACCGACGGCTGGGTGATCGTCGACTACAAGACCGATGTCGTCGACGACCCGGAGAATCTCGCCCGCCGGCGAGAGCAATACCGTGCCCAGGTCGACGCCTACGCAAGCTATTTCGAACGTATCAGCGGCGAGACCGTCAAGGAGCGACAGATTCTCTGGGTCGGCGGCGACCTCGAGGCCGAGGTCTGGTGATAGGCTCTGGAACCATGCTTCTACGACGCGTTGTCACCGTAATCTGCCTTGCTGCCACCGTCCTGTTGATCCCCTCCGCCCCGGCGTGGGCTCAGGACGAGCTCGAAGTGAAGGTCACGCCGGTCCGGCACGGGACATTCGTCCTCGAGTTCGGCGAGCAGACGATCATCGTCGACCCGGTCGAAGCCGACTACAGCGCCTTCGACGAGCCCACACTGATCTTGATCACGCACGTCCACCCCGACCACTGGAACATGGAAACCGTGGCCATGCTGATGGGCACGGGGACCAAGGTGGTCGCCCCCGAATCGGTCGCCGATTCCTGGGGAGGTATCGACACCGTGCTCGAGAACGAGGAGTTCACCGACGCCGAGGGGATCTCCGTCGAAGCGGTGCCCGCCTATAACGTCGAGCGCGGCCCACGCGAGGGCGAGTTCTATCACCCCGAGGGGCGCGACAACGGATACGTCGTCAACTTCGGCTTCGAGCGCATCTACATCGCCGGCGACACCGAGTGCACCCCGGAGATGAGGGAGCTGGAGGACATCAGCATGGCGTTCCTGCCGATGAACCTGCCCTACACCATGACGCCGACCGAGGCCGCCGAGTGCGTCAAGGCGTTCATGCCGAAGGTCGTGTATCCGTATCATCACCGCGGCAGCGATCTCGACGAGTTCACCTGGAGGCTCGAGGACACGCCCGACGTGGAGGTCAGGATCCTGGACTGGTATCCGCGCCGCTAGCGGCCGCCTACTCCCGCTCTTGCGCCTCCGCCGCCGCCTCGAGCAGGTGGCTGTAGGAGCGATCTTCACCGTCCCCGGAAGACGTCGGCAGGCTGCACTGCATCCAGCCCGCCTGCACGACGCCGCCGAAGGGGTCGTGCTTGCCGGAAAAGCCGCCATCGACGTTGAACACGGCCTTGAACCCGGCAGACTGCATCAACGTCGCAGCCTGATACGAGCGCTGGCCCGAGGCACAGCCGACGTAGACGGGCGCGTCCACCGGCACAACGGCAAGAACGACCGCCAGAAACTGCTGGTTCGGCTGTGGCTGCTTGGTGGCGGGGTCGAAATGAAAGAGGGGGATGTTGAGCGCGCCGGCCGGATGACCGTCTTCGAACTCGTGCTCCGAACGGACGTCGAGGTAGACGGAACCCGTTTCCGACTCCAACCGGGCGGCAACCTCGACGGGGGTGAGCTCACGAACGTTCACGGGATCTCCTGGTCCAGCGTCCGCCAGCCGCGTCCGCGGTGGCCGAACTCGAAGTCTTCAGGATGCAGCATCTCGGCGATGATCTCCAGGGCGTCGACTTCCCGGGTGCTCACGCCGGATTTCCGTTCTCGCGGCTCGGCTCACCCTTCTTGCCTCGCCACAATGCCCGGGCACGACGCTTGAGCGCGTCGACGTAACCGGCGATTCGTTCCGACGCCAACGACATGACGGAGAGTCCCAGCGCGATCAGGAGGATGCCCTGCAAGAAGGGCAGGAAAAGGCCGACGATCCCCACCGCCACGAGCAGCACCCCGGCGACGAAAACGACGATGCGCGAGACGATCGAAATCATAGAAGGGCGAGGATAGCAGGCCGGTGCTTGTTTGGTGCCGAACGCGGGGCTACCGTCTCCCCAGGCAGGCAGCAGGTAGGTACGAGGCGCAGGCACCAGGCAGGCGTCACGCGGGCGTCAGGCAGGCGTCGGCGATCCGGAGGCGGGCGCCTGCAACGCGGACGGCGCCGCCCAGAACGCGGAGCGTTTCCATGGCCGAGACACCGACAGGCGGCACGAACGAGGCACTCGAGCTGAAGTGCCCGTGCTGTTCGACCAAGCTCGTGGTCGATCGCGACACCGGAGATATCCTGCACGAGGAACGCGTCAAGAAGGCCGAGGTGAGCTGGGAGTACGCCCTGAACGCGGGAAAGAACAAGCGAGCCGAGGCCGAGGCCCTTTTCAATGAGGGGATGGACCGCGAGCAGCGCTCCGACGAGATCCTGGCGAAGAAGTTCGAGGAGGCAGTGAAGCGCGCCGACAAGAGCGACGCGCCTCCGCCGCGGATTTTCGACCTCGATTGACGTGCTCGGCAGCCCGCTAGACAGCTCCCACGCGCACCTGCGCGACCTCCTCCGGGCGCTTTTCTGCCTCCGGGCGCTTTTCTGCCTCCTCGCGCTTTCCTGCCTCCTCGCACTACCGCAAGGGAGCCCGGCACAGAGCGTCGCCACGACCGAGCTGGCGCCCGAACTGGCGACGATCGTCCGCCACCCGAGCCTGGACGCGGCCAGCATCGGCATGCTGGCGGTCGACGTGGACACCGGCGAGGTCCTGGTCGCGCACAACACCGACGAGCTTTTCGCCCCCGCTTCGGTCAACAAGTTGTTCACCGCCGCGGCGGCGCTCTGGCGACTCGGCCCCTCGTTCGTCTGGCAGACGCCGATCGCCTACACCGGAACGCGCAGCGGACCCGATGGCGAGGTAATCGAAGGGGACCTGTGGGCGCTGGGGCGTGGCGCCCCCGACACGGTCGAGGAACAACTGTGGGTCGCGGCGCGGGCGATCGAGGATCTGGGCGTTTCGCGCATCGAGGGCGACATCGTCGTCGATGATCGATTCTTCGATGATTCGCGCTACGCCGACGGCTGGCCCGGCGGTATCCAGGTTCGCGAGGCCTACCACGCACCGATCGGCGCGTTGATGGCCAACTACTCGGCCTACCGGGAGGGCAGCGAGTGGGTCGCCGTCACCGAACCGGCGGAGTATTTCGGCGAGCGCCTGCGGGAGCTGCTCGGCCTCGCCGGGATCGAGGTCAACGGAATCGTTCGAAAGCCCAGCGTCGGTGAGCTGGAGTCCATGCCCCCCGGCGACGCCGTCGACCCGGCGAACTCGCGCGCAGGCTTGCCCGAACGCCTGCAGCTCCTGTACACGATCCGTTCGGAGCCCCTCGGCCGGCTGGTCCTCGACCTGAACAAGTTCAGCAACAACGTCATGGCAGAGAACATCCTCAAGACCCTCGGTGCGATCGAATACGGTCAGCCGGGAACCACTACGAAGGGCGCCGCCGTGGTCGCTCAGTTCCGCAACGAAGCCCTGGGCAGCGAGCTCACCGGCTATGTCCAGGCGGACGGGTCCGGTCTGTCGCGCCTCAACCGCGTCTCACCGCGACAGGTGGTTGCCCTCCTGCAGTATGCCTATCAGGACTTCCATCTCGGCCCGGAGTTCGTCTCCTCGATGAAGATCAGCGGACGCGACGGCTTCAACCCGCGGCCCTTCCGCGACCCACCCCTGATCGACGAAATGCGACTCAAGTCGGGGCACATCCGCGGCGTCAACACGCTTTCCGGGTACGCCCATACCGCCTCCGACCGGGTGGTGGCGTTCTGCCTGATGATCAACGGTCACCAGTCGCAACAGTGGGAAATCGACCAGCGCGTCGCCGAGCTGTCTCAGGTCATCCTGTCGAACTATTGAAGATCCGCCACCACGTCGCGATCGTCGCGGCAGCCACGGGGATCGGCTCGTTCGCCGGGCTCGCGTCGCTCACGCCCGGAACCGCAGCCGGGCGCCCGGTGGAGCTGATCGGCCTGGTCCTGGCGGGCGAGCCGTTCCGCGTCGCCTTCGCGCTCGCCTTCGTTCTGCTCGTCGGCGCCCGGCTGCGGCAGGGGCGCTCGGCGAGAGCGCACGAGAGGGGCCGGCTGGAGCCTCTGCTCTGGGGCGCCGGGGCACCGACGCTTTCCCTGCTTCTCGATCCCTGGTTCTTTCATTCGACGGTGTTCATCGTCGGTTTCGTCAGCGTCTTTCTCGGCGCCCTGGCGGCGCTGGCGCGGCCCTGCCCGGCGGCCGGCGGAGAACGCACGGACCGCCGGGCGCTCGCGGCGATCATCGCCGGTGCGGTCCTCGTGCCGACGCTGCTGGTGCTCCCCGGGCCGCCCTGGTTTCACCCTCTCTCGGGCGATGAGCCCCACTACCTGGTGACCGCGCGGAGCCTCTGGGTCGACGGGGACGTGGACGTATCGAACGAGTACCGGGAATCGCTCTGGCAGCCGTTCTGGAGCGGGGAGCTGTCGGCGCACGCCAAACCGGGGGCCGATCCCGACGCCCGCTATCCCATCCACGGCAGCGGGCTCTCCGTCTGGCTGGCGCCCTGGTACGGCGCCGGAAGCGGACTTAGCGAGGCCGCCTTCAACGTCCTGATCCGCGCCGCCATGAGCCTCTGGCTGGCCGCCGCCGCCGCGGCCCTGTTCCTCCTGACGCGCGACCTCGCCGGCGGGCCGAGCGCCGTCTACGGAACCGCGCTGGCCATCTTCACCGTGCCGCTGCTGTTCGCCGGGCCCCACCTGTTCCCCGCCGTACCGGTTTTCGCCCTGTCGTGCGCGGCCTACGGGATCCTGCGGCGCTCGTCCGACCCGTCCACGGCGGCGATCGCCGGAATGCTGCTCGCCCCCCTCCCCTGGCTGCACTTCAAGTTCTTCGGGCTCATGGCAGCGGTGGCGCTCGCCGGAGCGTGGTGGATCTTCGTGAACACGGAACCGGCGTGGCGACGCGTGTCGATCGCAGCCCTGACCGCACCGCTCGTTCTCACCGGGCTCGGCCACCTGGCGTTCACCTGGAGGCTCTACGAGCGACTCTCACCGCTGGCGATCCACGTCGGCGCCGACCCTGAGTTGCGCGCCACCGCCGCCGGAGACGACCTGGTCGCGTACCTGACCGACCCGGTCGGCGCCATCGCCACGGGCGTGGGGTACTTCCTCGACCAGCGCGAGGGCTTGCTGTTCTACGCTCCGCAGTACCTCCTTGCCGCGGCCGGGTTCGCCTGGCTGTGGCGAAGGCGACGCCGCGATGCCATCGCCCTGGCATTCGTCGCCGCTGCTCTCGTCGTTCCCTACGCGATGTCGCAGGAGACCGGGCATTGGTCCCCGCCGGCACGACCCTTGACAGGAGTACTCTGGGTGCTCGCCGCGCCGATGGCGATCGGACTGATGCTGCCGGCCGGCGCCACCTACGGCCGCACGCGCTCGGCCGTCCGCGCCGTTCTGGTTGCCGCCGGAATCGCCATGACCGTCACGACCGTGTTGCAGGCGGACCTGCTGTACCACGACTACAACGTCGGCCGGTCGCTGGTTCTCATGCGGTACGGGGCCCCGACGCTGCCCCTGTGGGGCTGGGCGCCCCTTTGGCTCGGGCCGGAGGCGGTTCAGTGGGGCCCTTCGCTCGTGGCGCTCGGCGTCGCCGCCGCGCTGGCAGCGCTGCTCTGGCGCTGGGGCACGGACGTCGCAGGCCGCGTGTCGTCTGAAGAACTGCCTGTGGCAGGCGCACTCGCGGCCTCCGGTGTCGCACCGGCCACCGTACTCACGCCGGCCGCCGCCGGCACCGTCGCAGCCACCGCCTTCGTCGCCCTGGCCGCAAGCCTGATGTTCTGGCACCACCACCGCGTCCCGCTCACCGCACTGCACCAGCCGTGGACGTTCGGCACCATCCGCGTGTGGAAGCCCCAGAGCCCGCCGACGCGAGCATGGGCTACGGAACAGGGCGTCTGGACGGGAGGTAACGACACGGTCCGACTGCTGCTCTCCAGCACTGAGCCGATCGACAGCATCGCGTTCCAGCTCGAGACCCTCGCCCCGATGATCGCCGAGGTGCAGCTCGGCCGCGACCGGCAGCCGATTCGGGTCGACCCGCGATCCCCGTCGCTCGCCCGATTCTCACCGGGCCCCGGCGCGGCGTGGAACGGGGAGCACTTCTATCACCTCGAGGTCGTGGCGCGCGGCGGTATCTCGCGCGCGGCTCTCGGCATCGACGACGACACGCGCGGACTCGGTGCCTTTCTCGAGGTGGTACAGGTGGAGTCGCCGCCCCGTTAGGTGTCCATTGCGAAGGACGCCGGTGGGATCAGCCGAGATCCATCAGGTGGAGGCCGATGTCGGGCACTTGGTGGCGATCGATGCGCATCGGCCAGACGCGCACGACGAGCTCGAGCGTCGCCGAGACCCGCGCCTCGAAGCAATGCCCCCCGGTCGCTTCGAAGCGCTCGTCGGTGAGCATCAGGTGAACGTGCGGGAATGGTCGATCCTCGTACCAGCTCAACGTGCCGGTCAGGCCGACGACCTCGAGATCGCCTTCGACAACCCGGTCCGCGTAGTCCTTCTCGCCGACCTTGTAGCACCCCAGCCGCGCATGGTCCACGGCTCCCAGGCCGGTGACCGCGCCCGAACCGATCTCCTCCTCTTCCATGAGCTTCGCCAGCGAAGCGATGAGGTCTTCGCCTCGGTCCAATCTCACGAGGTATCCGTCAGAGGTCTGCTTCGAATGCATCTTCTTCTCGCGGCTGTGGGAACCGTGGGCACTTCGTACGCCACGGTCAGTCGATCAAGAGGGGCATGCGCTGCGGCGGCGTCAAGAACCGCGCCCCGGCGGCCGTGATCAGCGCCGTGTCGACGAAAAGGACCTTCCACGGACCGGCGCCGCCCACCGGCGGTTCGAACGTCGATTCCAGCGTGATGACGAGTCCGGTGTCGGCAGCAACCTGGAATTCTCGGTGCCAGGAGCCGCTGACGGCCGCAGCGGCGGCGGGATCCATCGATCCTTCCGCCAATCGTCCGACGCGGTCGACGGCCGCGCGTCCATCGGTGAGGCCGGTGAGCGCGGCGAGCGCCGCCCGGTCGATCTGGTCGATCCCCTGCCCCACAGCGAGGGTTTCGACCAGGCGGGTCGCACCGTCCGCCAGGGCCGAAAGCGCCTCGCCGACCCAGGCGGGCGCCTCGCGCTCGCCACTGGGAAGCAGATAGGCCCACCGCCCGGCTCGGTTCGCATAGCCCAGGTAACGTATCCCGGCGGAGAGAAACACCAGGTCACCCGGCTGCAAGATCAGGTCGAGCTCCATCCGACGCTCGATCTCGAGCGTGGCGCCAGGGCGGTAAACGTGCGTTCGCGGCGGGTACGGCAGGTCGACGGCGAGCTGCGCCGCCCGCTCACGAACTGCCCATTCGAGATCACCCAAGGACGTTCCGGCGGCGACGACGACCCGGTCGCTCAGCACCTGCTCGAGAATCGCCGCGGTCAGCCGTGCCGACTCGATAAACAGCGGCGTTTCCGCCTCCAGCTGTGTCGACAGGAAGCGCTCGACGATCGGTCGCGACGACACCAGCCTCTCCGCCATCTCCGGATCGAGCCGCTGGCGCACCCATCGGGCGTTGGCAGCCGTCAATCCGTCGGCGACGGCGAACGACCGAGCATCGTTGATGGCGATGCGCTGCGGCTCGAGGGCTTGCAGCTCGCGATTGAGCAGCGCCTCCAGCGGTTCCTCCCGGGACGGGCTGCCGACGTCGTAAAAGGCGGCGTTGGGGGCGAAGCCTCTGCCAATGGCGATGCGGGCCGGACGCTCACCGCCGCAGAGCAAGAGCGCACCCTTGCCCTCCAAGCGCGTGGTGCTCACGGTCAGCATCGAAACCATCGGGTCGCCGTCCTGGCCGTCGGCAACGACGAGCCAGCAGTCGACGCCCGCCTCCTCGAGGCTGGTCTCCAGCAGGGCACCGAGACGTAGCTCGAGCATCGCGTCTTGCTGTGCGGCTCGATCGCGGCTGTTGCGCACCCGCTCACCGTCGAACTCGGCGAAGTCCGACGTGAACGCCTGGCACGCGACCATCGCGGTCGCTGCGGCCAGCACCACTAGCGTGGCCAGCGATCTTGCCACCGCCGACAAGGGCGTCGACAAGGGCGCCTGAAAGCGCGCCGGAAATGGCGCCGGAAATGGCGCCGGCGTCGGCGCGCCCCCCGGCCGACGCCGCACGCTTCGCTGAAATGTCGAGTGTCGCCTGGCCATTCGCCGATCACCTCTACTCGCGCCGACACGTTCTGCGGGCGTCCGGCGGCGGCGGTCCGCCGGTCGGCGCACGATCCGGACCCGGCGAGATGCTACCTCAGGGGCGGTCGCGAGTGTGCGGAGCGTCCCGAGACAGTACGATGTCCGGCATGAGCGCGAGCGCAACGGCAGAAGGGCAGGTTCCGGAGGAGCCCCCCTGGCGCCGGACGTTGAACTACCTCGGCATCGACGTCCGGGCCGGCGAAGGGCTGGTTGCCATTCTGCTGTTCGTCTTCTTCTTTCTGGCGATCACGTTCCAGTACGTCAGCAAGGCTGTGCGGCAGTCGAAGTTCATGGATTCGCTCGGCGCCGAGATGCTGCCAATCGTCTATCTGCTGCTGGCGTTGTGCGCCATCCCCGTGATCATGCTCTACAACCGGGCCGTGGACCGTTTCCAGCGGCACCACGTCATCGGCGGAACGTGCGGCGCGGTGGCCCTCGGCGTTGCCGGGTTCGCGCTCGTTATCGAATCCGAAGCGGCGTGGGTGCCGATCGTCTTCTACATCTTCGTGTCCATCGCCTATGTGCTGATCGTCAGCCAGTTCTGGGCGTACTCGAACTACGTTCTCAACCCGCGGCAGGGCAAGCGGTTGTTCGGCTTCGTCGGCGCCGGCGGCCTCGCCGGCGGCCTCACCGGCGCCAGCATCGCCAGCCTGGTGTCCGGAGTGGCGGGCACCCAGGTAACCCTGCTGGTCTCCGCCGGAATCCTGGCCCTGGCGATCGGGGGCGTCTACCTGATCCACAACCTGGCACCGACGCCCGACGATGAGGAGCCGGGGAGCACGACGGCGGACAAGCTGGAGACCTCCAAGGGGGGACTCGAGGCGATTCTCGGATCGCGCCACCTCAGGCTGATCGCCGGGTTGATGTTCGTCACCGTGGTGGTCGCCAACATCATCGACCTCCAGTTCAACTGGGCCATGGTCGAGGCGCTTCCGGACGTCGGCGAGGGCGAGCGTCTCGACGCCCTCACCGGCGGCTACGGCAACTTCTACGTGTTGATGAACAGCTCGGCGCTGCTGTTCCAGCTGCTATTCACCGCACGCATCCATCGCCGGCTCGGCGTCGGCTTCGCCATGCGCGTGCTGCCGATCATGATGCTGCTGGGCACCGCCGGGATCTTCGCCGCCTTCACCGTGCTGCCCGGCGCCCTCTTGAGCGTTTGCCGGTTGCTGAAGATCGGCGAGAACGGCATTCGATACTCGCTTGACCAGGCAACGCGCGAGCTTCTCTTCTTCCCCGTACCTACAGGGGATCGGCTGAAAGCCAAGGCCTATATCGATGTGTTCGTGCAGCGCTCGGGCAAGGCGGGCGCCGGGCTCGTCCTTCTTCCGGTGACGTTCGGCCTGCTCACGCCGGTGCAAGCCGGCTGGATCTCGATCGCGCTGATCGCCATCTGGCTGACCATCACCGTCGCGCTGCGACGCCAGTACGTGGCGTCCTTCCGTGACGGCCTGCGGCGCAGGGCCGTCGATGCCGCGGTCCCCATCGACCTCAGCGATGCCACGGCTCTCGAGGTACTGGTGCAGGCCCTCGGCAGCACCGACGCTCGCCAGGTCGTGCACAGCCTCGATCTGCTCGAATACTTCGACAAGTCCGACCTGGTACCGCCGATACTCGCCCGCCACGACAGCCCTCAGGTGCGGCGCAAGACCATCGCGTTGCTGGCCGAAGGCAATCGCGTCGATGCCGTTCCGCTGGTCGAGGAGGCGCTCGGCGACGACAACGCCGACGTTCGGTCGACGGCGCTCCGCGCCCTCGTTTCGCTGCACCACGAAACGACCGCAACCGAAATGGCGAACCGATTGCAGGACGATCATCCGGGCATCCGCGGTGCGGCGGTCGCCAGCATTCTGTCGCATCCGGGCAGCGTCGGGCGTGGCGAGGCCCGCGACGCATTGAAAGAGATGGTCGCCTCGGCAGACCCGCGAACCCGGCGCTCGGCCGCCGACGCCATCAGCGAGCTGCCGGAGCCGGACTCTCAAGAAGATCTCGTACAGTTGCTGTACGACGGCGATATCGCGGTACAACGCGATGCCGTCCGGGCGGTCAAGCGCCGGGTTCTGAAGGGTGGGAGCAATCCGATCTTCGTTCCGACGCTGATCTCCCTGATGCGTGACCGGCGCCTCAAGCACGAGGTGCGGGACGCGCTGGTCGCGTACGGTGAATCGGTCGTCCCGGCGCTGGTGTACTTCATGAACGACCGAGACGAGCAGTTGTGGGTCCGCCGCGCGTTGCCCAAGACCGTCGCCCGTATTGGCGGTCAGGCAGCGGCCGAGGCCCTCCTCGGGGACCTGGGCGAAAGCGACCACTTCATGCGCCGCAAGGTCATGGAGGCCCTCGAGTGGATGCGCACGCACGACGAGGGCGTCACGTTCGAACGTCGCCCCGTCGCGGACGAGATCCGCCACGAGGCACGGCTCTACTTCCTCGCCCTCACGGACCTGGTGAGCACGTCTCCGCCCGGATCCATCGAGTATCGGGCGCCGCTGGTGCACTGGCCGGAAAGCAAGCCCCTCCTGCTGCACCGTATGTTCGCCGACCGCATGGCGACGACGGTCAACAACATGTTCCGGCTATTGAGCCTGCTCTACCCGGTCACCGATATCCGTGCCGCCGCCCAGGGGCTGATGAGCGACAACCAGCGGCTGCGCAGCCACGCGCTAGAGTACTTCGACAACGCCCTCGACGCCGATATTCACGACTCGGTGTTCGCCGTTCTGGGCGACGTCCGCCTGCAGGAGAAGCTGGTGTTCGCCCGCACGCACTACCAGGTGGTCGTCCAGCCGGCGGACAACGTGCTGCGCCGGTTGGTCATCGCCGGTGGGACAGAGGACGAGGCGGCCCATTGGTTCGGCTCGGCGGCGATCCACGCCATCTTCGCCATGGAGCTCGCCGAGCTGTATCCGCAGGTCGTCGACGCCGCCAACCGCCCGGACGATTCTCTCGTCAAGGAGACCGCAGTATGGGCCGGCGCGCGGCTCGGGCTGTCCCCGGCGTAGTGGTACCGTAGCAACTCGTGAAGGGCACATCCGAAGCCCGAACACCTCCTCCCCCGCAGCACCGATCGCCCGACCGGCGAGCCGGAGTATCGATGAGCAATCTTGCCCAAATCGAGCGCGTCCTGTTTCTCCAGGACGTCGAGCTGTTTTCGCACTGCGAGGCGGCGCAGATCATGCGCATCGCCGCGATCGCCGACGAGCGCGAATTCGCGGCCGGCGAGGCGGTCTTTTCCATCAACGACCCGTCCGATGCCATCCACTGCGTCGTGCGCGGCAGCGTCGCCGTCAGCAACGCGGACCAGGCCGAAGGGAACGCGCCTGCAGGCACCGCCTTCGGCGTGTTCGACCTGCTCTCGGGCCGCCTGCGAACCCTGAACGCCGTGGCCGAAACGGACACGTTGACCTTGGCGATCGATGCAGACGACTTCTTCGACCTTCTGTCGAACAATATCGGCATCGTCCGAGCCCTGGCGCGCTTTCTCGCCGAACGGGTATCTACTCCCGTCGCCTGGTAGCCTGTTGGCAGGGCTCCAACAGGCGCGAACGATTCAGAATGACAAAACGGGATTTCTGTAAAGGGCACAGCCGCCCGCTGAGACGGCATGTCGCTTCGATCTGCGCGGAAGGCGGGCTCGTCCGCGGACGGGCAACCGCGGCCGCGGCGTCCGCGCTGGCGCTGCTCGCCGTGTCGATCGCGGCCGTCGCGTCGGCCTGGGCGCTGCCTGAGGCGACCTCACCGCTGACCACAGCGACGGCCGAACCCGGCGGGCAGGCAACGGTCGAGCGAGGCGGGCAGGCCGGCGAGCGCCGGATCGTCAGCATCGCCGACATCCACGGCGCGTTCGAGTCCTTCACCGACATCCTGCAAGAGGTCGGCCTCATCGACGAGAATCTCGACTGGGTCGGCGGCGATTCCATCATGGTGCAAACCGGGGACTTCACCGATCGCGGACCCGAGGTACGCCGCACCATGGATCTGTTGATGCGCCTCCAGCGTCAGGCGGCGGAAGACGGTGGCGAGGTGATCGTCACGCTGGGCAACCATGAGGCGATGAACCTGGTCGGCTTCCTGCGCGACAACAGCCCCGCCGACGCCGCGGGCTTCGCCGACGACGAATCCCCGCGCCGTCGGGACGACGCATGGCAGGAATGGATGAAAGTTCGCCGCGGCGTGGCCGAGTCGATGGACAAGCCGCGGCCCCGCTTCACCGACGACGTTCGACGGGGGTGGGAGGAGACACGCCCCTACGGCCACGTCGAACGCATACGGGCTCTTTCGGCCGATGGCGAGTACGGCCGCTGGCTGCGTAGCTTGCCGACCGCCGTGAAGATCGGCAACGTGCTGTTCATGCACGCAGGGCTGAATCCCGAGTACGCCGACCTCGACATCGACGAGATCAACGAGCGGGTCTCTTCCGAAGTGCAGCGATACGACGAGGCCAAGCGAACGATGGAGGAGCTGGGTCTCATCACCACCGCCGCCGACCTCGCCGACGTCATCTCGGCGGCCGACGAGAAGCTCGGGCACATGCTCGAAACGATGGAAAGGACCGGCCGCCGCCCCGACGCAGAAGGCCAACAACTCGCGCGCACGCTCGACTGGCTGATCCAGTACCAGAGCTGGCAGCTGCTGACCCGCGACGGCCTGCTGTGGTTCCGCGGGCTGGCCCAGTGGCCCGAAGACGAGCACGCCGAGGACGTCGCCGGAATCCTGCAGTCCCAGGGCGTCGACCACATCGTCGTCGGCCACTCGGTGCAACTCGAGGGCGACGCCCGCACCCGCTTCGACGGGGCGGTGTTCCTGACCGATACCGGAATGCTCAGCGAGGTTTACGGAGGACGGCCGTCGGCACTGGAGATCCGCAACGGCACGTTCACCGCCGTGTACGTCGGCGAGCGGAGGCAGCTCTATCCGGTTCCCGCGGTGGCAGCGACGGAGCGCAGCACTCCGCCTCCCGGAGCCGGACCTTCTGCAGCCAGCGCCCCGGCGTCCGCGGGCTCCTCGACCGACGCGAGCACCGCCTGGCTCGGCAGTAACGGCGAGCCGCTTCCCTTCATCGGCGACGACGAAGTGCTCGAGTACCTGCGGACCGCCGAGATCGTCTCCGTCGAAGACCTCGGAAGCGGCAAGACGAATCCGCAGCTTGTGGAGCTGGAACGAGACGGTGTTCGTGCCCGGGCGATCTTCCACGAGGTCGACATCCGTCGATCCCGGGTCCGCATCGACGAACAGTTCTATCCGGTCTTCTACGACAGCTGGCGTTCACAGGTCGCCGCCTACGAAGTGGCGCGCCTTATCGGGCTCCGCGTCGTCGCACCTACCGTCGACCGGACGATCGGAGACCGCAGCGGCAGCCTTCAGCTCTGGCTCGAGAACGACGGGCTGAGAACCAACGCCGAGCGAATCCGGTCGCTGGATCATCCGCCCGATGTCGATGCCTGGCTGCATCAAGAGTGGGCCATGCAAGTCTTCGACGCCCTCATCGCGAATCCGGACCGCCACCACGCAAACGCCCTCGTCGACGGCCAGTGGAACCTCTGGTTGATCGACCATACGCGCGCTTTTCAGGTGGTCCCGGATGATTCCGGAGGCACAGCAACCGGCGCGAATCGAACGCGACCTGTTGCGGCGGCTGCGTCGCCTCGATCTGGAGTCGCTCACGGCCACGCTCGCACCCTATCTCGATCCGCCGCAGATCAGCGCGATTCTCGACCGCCGCGACGCCTTGTTGGAGCATTTCCTCGGCATGATCGACGCAGTCGGTGAGAGCGCGGTCGTTTACAACGCCGCGACCCGTACGCGGGCGTTGTAGTCCGGCACACCACCACCCTCGTCCACCACCCCCCGAGGGATGAGAACATTGCCCTCCGGGTAGTGCACCTGCAGGTCACCCCGTGCGATCGGGGCGAAGATCACCCGCCCGCGAAAGACACCCTCGTCGTTGCTGAGCTCGACCGCCTGGTGGTTTCTCAGGCCCAACGCCGCCGCATCCTCCGGATTCATCAAGACGGCGTCGCGAGCGGCGCTCGTCGCCGGATCGACCTGGGCATAGATGAGCGAGTTGAACTGACGTCCCCGGCGAGTGGAAACCGTGAACCATCCATCGCGACGCCGTGCCTCGGGCAGCGTCACGGTGGAGAAGGCAGCCTTGCCGTCGGCGGTGGGAAACGCTCCTCCGGCGCAGAGGTGCGGCCCGCCGTACTGGATCACGTCGCCGGTGGCGCTGAAATGTTGAATGCCATCGTACGCGGGAACGACGCGGGCGATTTCCTCTCGGATGGCGGGGCCGTCCTCGCAGCCGAAACCCGCGGCGCGCTCGGGATCGACGGCGACGGCGAGGTCGCGGAGAATCCGCCACTCCGATCGCGCCTCGCCTACCTGGCGCCGGATCTCGGGACTGAACATGACCCGCCGCTCGGTCGACGTCTGCGTGCCGCCCCCCTCCTGCTCGTAGCGGGTCCGCGCCGGCAGCAGCAGGACGGCCCCGCCGGCCGACGAGGGTTCAACGAAGAGCTGCCGGGTCAGGAATATGTCCTGGTGCACCCGCAGCGGCACGTTGGCCATGGCGCGCTCGACGTAGTCCGGCTGAGGCAAGTTCTGCACGAAGTTGCCACCGACGCAATACAAGAGGTCGAGGTTCCCGTCGGCGGCCGCCTCGATCATCTCCGTTGCCTGCAGCCCGGGCGCAGAAGGGACATCGAAGCCGTACAGAGCACTCATCTCGGCTGATTGCCGCTCGTCGATCCGGCGCCCTCCGGGAAATCCGGTGGCGTAGGCGCCCATCTCGGCGCCGCCCTGCACGCCGCTGTGCCCACGGATCGGCATCAAGCCGCACTTGTCACGACCGACGTACCCCTTGGACAGGCCGAGGTTGACGATCATCCGTACCGCGTCGGCGCCGCTGGCATGCTGGGTGATTCCCATGCTCCACACCAGCACTGAAGTCGAAGCGCCGCGAATCAACCCGGCGAACTCTTCCATCGAGGCACGTGGCAGCCCTGCGCCCGCCTCCAGCTCGCTCCACGCCAGAGCGTGGGTTTGCTGTTTCAGCTCCTCGAAGCCCCGCGTGCTGGCCTCGATGAACCGCTGATCCTGACCTCCCGCATCGAAGAGGGCCTTGAGCACGCCGTACAGGAAGGCGATGTCTCCCCCGGTTCGGACAGGAAACCAGTGATCCGCGATCTTCGTGCCGAAGACTGCCGAACCGACGTCGGACGGAACCCAGTACCGCTCCATCGCCGGCTCCCGGAACGGATTGACGATCGCCACCCGCGTTCCGTGCTTCTTCGCCAGCAGCAGGTACTTCATCGCCACCGGCTGGTCGTTGGCCGGATTCGCGCCGAAGAACACGACGAGATCCGAACCGATCCAGTCCCGGTAGCTGCATGTCGTCGCGGCGACACCGAGCGTCGGCTTCATCGCCGCGGTCGACGGCGAGTGGCAGATCCGGGCGGCGTTGTCGATGTTGTTCGTGCCGAGGAACCGGGCCGCTTTCTGGGCCACGTAGTAGGTTTCGTTCGTCAGCCCGCGGGAGGTCAGATAGAAGGCCAGCCGCTCCGGGCGCGACGATCGGATCGTCGTGGCGATGCGCTCGTACGCTTCCTGCCACCCGATGTGGCGGAATCCGGCGTCGCCCTGCTCGCGGATCATCGGCACGCCGATGCGACCGAGGTCGCGCAGGCCCGCATCGTCGAACCCGTCGAAGCGCGAAACGTCGGCGAGCGCCTCGTGCTTCAGCTCGGGCATGGTGTTGAGGCGCAACAAGTTGAGCCGGGTCAGACAGAGGTGCGTTCCGGTCAGCGTCCAGTCGCGCAGCCCGGCGGTGCCCAGAGCACAGCCGTCGCAGGAGCCCCTCGAAAGGACCTTCCAGCCGTAACCGAGGCCGTCGCGATTGCGCCACAGGACCTTGAACATGTCCCGATAGTGCTTCGGCTTCGTCCTGCCCAAGCCGAACGGCGACAGGTTCTTGATGCGGTCCCAACCCGAGTACCTGATCTCGTGCGACATCGAACCCTCGAAGATAGGCCGTCAGGCGACCCGCTCCGCCCCGGCGTAGACGTTCATCGTCTGCCGGCGCAGGAACCCTACCAGGGTCATGTTGCTTTGTGCAGCGAAGGCTACCGCGAGGCTGGAGGCGGCCGAGATTCCCGCGACGATCGGAATACGCGCCACCAGGGCCTTCTGTACGATCTCGAAAGAAGTGCGCCCGGAAACCAGCAGGACGTGCTCCTCCAACGGCATCCACTCGGCGAGCAAGGCGTGCCCGATCACCTTGTCTACCGCGTTGTGGCGGCCCACATCCTCACGCAGCACCCGGAGCTCGCCCGCGGCATCGAAGATACCGGCGGCGTGCAGCCCGCCGGTGGCCGCGAAGACATCCTGCCGGTGGCCCATGCTCCGGGCCATGCCCGAGAGCACCGCGGCCGAGATCGTCGGGCCGTCGATGGCCGGTGCCGTATCGACGTGGATCGCCTCGATGCTGGCCTTGCCACAGATCCCGCACGACGACGAGGCGAAGAAATGGCGTTGCACGCTCCGCAGCGGCCGCCGACCGCCGGCCAGGCGCACGTCGACAACGTTTTCGGGGTGCAGCGCGTCCGGCTCGGCGCAGTGGCTGATCGTGGCGATGTCGTGTACGCCGACGATCCCCTCGGTGAAAAGAAAGCCGGCCGCAAGCTCGGCGTCGCTCCCGGGAGTCCTCATGGTCACGGCGACAGGCTCGTCGTCGAGGCGGATCTCGCAAGGTTCCTCGACGGCAAGTTCGTCGGAGCGCTCGGCACGGGCTTCTCCGTCGATCTTGGTGACGCCGCCGACGACGATTCTCTCGTCCACGTCAACGACCTCCGCCGCCGTGATCTCCGCCGCCATGACCTCCGCCGCCGTACATCTCTTCGATCAACGCAGCGTACCGGTCCTCGACCCGGCTGCGAACGGCTTTCAGCGTCGGCGTCAAGGTGCCGTCGCCGATGCTGTGAGATCGCGGCAGCAGGCGGAAATCGCGCACGCGCTCGAAGCTGGCGAAATCGGCCTGCTGCCTGTCGACCTCGGCGCCGATGAGCTCGATCACAGCGCGGTCGGCACACAGGGCCCGCGGCTCTGGATTCTGGCCCCGCGTGGAGGCCCAGCCGTTCAGGGCGGCGAAATCGGGAACGATCAGGGCACCGATGAACGGCCGCCCGTCCCCGACCAGGGTGACCTGCTCGATAAACGAGCTCTGCGCGATGGCGTTCTCGATCGGCTGGGGGGCGACGTTCTTCCCCGTGGAGGTCACCAGAATGTACTTCTTGCGATCGGTGACACTCAGGTAGCCGTCTTCGAAGGTGCCGATATCGCCGGTGTGGAACCAGCCGTCGACGATGCACTCGGCGGTGGCTTCCGGCTGGCGCCAGTACCCCTCCATCACGTGCGGTCCGCGCGTGAGGATCTCGCCGTCGGAGGCCACCTTCACCTCGACGTCGGGTAGCGGGATCCCTACCGTACCGATGCGGTTGGCCTCGTGGGGGTTTGCCGAAATGACGGGGGACGTCTCGGTGAGGCCGTAGCCCTGCAGCAACCGCAGCCCCATCGCTTCGAACCACCAGTTGAGAGACGGGTCCAGCGCCGCGCCGCCGCTGACGAAGTGGTAGATGCGCCCGCCGGCGGCGGCGCGCACCTTGCGCAGGACGAGTCGGTCGGCGACGGCGAAACGCAGTGCGTCGAGCGGACCCCAGGGGCCGCCGGCAAGCTCGTGCTCGGCGCGGCGCCGCCCCACCCCCTCGGCCCAGCGGAAGAGCCGCTGCCGTACGGCCCCTCCGGCCGCCGCGTTCTCGACGACGGCAGCCCGGAAGCGCTCGAACAACCGCGGAACGCCGGCCACGACCGTCGGCCGGACCAACACGTAGTCCTCCGCCAGCGTCGCCGGGGAGCCGTACGCGATGCGCGCTCCGACGGACAGGAAGGTGTAGTCGACGACCCGTTCGAAAACATGGCAAAGGGGCAGCACCGAGAGCGTCGTATCGACCGGACGACAGGAGAGCACCTTCCGAGCGCCGCGGATGTTGGACACCAGGTTCGCGTGCGTCAGCATGACGCCCTTCGGCGGCCCGGTCGTGCCGGACGTGTAGATGATGGTTGCCAACGCCGCGTCGCTTTCGGGCCCCGGCACATCGTTCGCCGGCGCATGATCCGCCAGCAACTCGGCGAGCGCCCATTGCACCGGCGCCTTCCGTCTGTCGTCCGGCCCGGCATCTAGCGCGGCGTCCGGCGGCCCGTCCACCGGCGCATCCGCCGGGGCGCCCGTCGAGGCTCCGGTTTCCCGCACCCGAACCAGATGCTCCACATCGGGCAATTCCGATAGGACCTCTGCGACCTTCGCGAGCTGCTCGTCACCCTCGGCGAACACGACCTTGCAGCCGCTGTCGGCGAAGATGTAGCTGACCTGAGCGGGCGTCAACGAGCTGAACAGCGGCACCGGAACGGCGCCTCGCAGGTGGCAGGCGAAATCGATCACGTGCCACTCGGGCCGGTTGGAGCAAATCATGCCGACCCGGTCACCACGCCCGACGCCCAGTGCCGCCAGCGCCGCGGCACAACGCCGCGTCTGATCGGCGAACTCACGCGACCCGATAGACGTGAAGCACGAGCCCCGACGGTGCATGAGCAAGTCGGAGCGTCCGCGCTGCTCCAAGTCGTGAAAAAGATCGGCGAGAGTGTTCACGGCAGTGGCGGAAAGTAGCACGACGCCACCGTACGGGCAAAAATGGCCCGAGAGAGAGAGAGCGCGCGCGCGCGAACGAGAACACCGTGCTGACGACCGAACGTCCCGAATACATTCCGATCCTGTTGCCGAACGACGCCATGGCGCTCGAGCATCTTCCCGAGCGCTCGACGCTGCTGGTGTCCGCCGTCTACAGCGCGAATCCCCGTTTGGAGCCGCTGCTGGCGGGAGCCCGCGAGCGCGCCGGCCTGCTGCTCGTCGACCCGAAGACGGCGCACTTCCAGTTCGAGGGCTACATGAGCATGCCCGACTACCGGGCTCTGCCCTACAGCCCGGGCCGCGGAGCCCTCGGAACGCTGTGGGAGCCCGGGAGGTTTTCTCGACCCGATGCGCGCCGCTGGCTGATCGAGGAGACATTCGAGCTGCAACAGCGAATGGGCGCCGGGGCGGTATCGGCGCCCTACTTCTACATTCCCCACCCGGATCACCCCTGGCTGAGTACTTGCCGGGAGATTGCCGAGGATGCCGCCGGCGCCTCGACCGGTCTGCCACTGGGCGTCCCGGTGTGCGTCGATATCGACGCGTTGATCGAACCGAACCACCGCCGTGTCATCGCCGACGCTTACCGTGACCTCGCCGCCGCTTTCTTCTGGGTGACGATCGTGAACTTCGACGAGCGCCGCGCCGACCCGCGGGATGTCAACGCGGTGCTGGCGTTCTTGCACGATCTGCAGAGCAGCGGCACGCCCACGGTGCTGTCACATGTGGGCCGCACCGGACTGCTGGCGATCGCCTGCGGCGCCGCGGGTTACGCGTCCGGAACGCACGGGCTCGAGAGCCACCCACGCGCCATGTTCCGCGAGATGATGGGCAGCCGCCCAGCGAACGGCTACTACCTGGCCGAGTGCTTCTTCCAACTCGGCGTTCGTTCCGCCCAAGCGTGTCTCGAGCTGGAGACCACGTCGGCGCACGGGGTCTGTGGATGCGCCGGGTGCAACAACGAGACCAGCGTCGCGCGCATGGTCTCGCGCCGCCTTTCCCTGCACACGATGCTTCGCCGGCTCGGCGAGGTGGCCGAGCTTTGCGAGGTACCCGAGAAGGATCGCCGGGCCTACTTGATCGACCGCTTCACCGCGGCGCTCGAGCGCGCACCGGAATTGTCCGCCGCAATCGAGGCCGCCGGCTTTCCGCCGATCCGCAGCGGTGACTATCACTACCTCGAGGTCCTTCGGGAGGGTGCGGGAGGGGCTGCGGCCACGATTCCTGCCGAAGGCGACGGCGAGTAGCCGCAACCCGGAGTTGGCGGCAAGGAACGACGCCGCGGGTTGCCCTACGAATGCGGTCAGGGCTCGGCGGCGAACGCCTCGGCGAGCGGGCCAACCAGGTCGCACGACATCGGCTTGAGCTCGCGCTCGCCGGTGGCGAGATCGTAGATGTAGCAGCTATCGAACGGCCTCGAATAGACGTGAAGGCTCACGGCCGGCTCGCACCAGGCGCAGCGATTGGCGATCTGATGGACGCTGCAGCACTGATCGACGTGCACGTCGCTCTCGTGCTCGCCGACGATCTCGGCGTCGATGAACTCGATCTCGCGGCCGTGCTTGAAGCTGTAGTTGGTGATCTCCAGGCGCCCCTGAGGCAGCGACATCCAGCACTTCTGGCCGGCGTGGTCGTGGACCGGGCTGGCCTGGCCGACGTTCCAGCAGAGCACCAGCACCTGGAAGAGATCGTCGCGATACACCAGGCTGCGGGTGTAACGATCCGGCTTCCAGACGAAAAAGGGCTCCAGCTCGGAGGCGGCAACGCGGTTCGCGCTGACCGTCTCGAGCACTCTGCGGTCGGTGAACTCGCCCTCGGGAATGGCGCGCAGAGCGGCGACGAATGCCTCGAGGCTGACGGTTGTCTTCACCCGCGGAGTGTAACAAGGGCGACCTTTGCAGCCTAGCCCGGTCTGCGCCGACCCCCCTCTAGCGGTTGTCCCAGTCGAAGTTGATCCCGGCTTCCGCCACCACGCGGCGGCCGATGACGTCACCGACGAAGTGCTGCTGGAACGCCTCGTTGGTCAGGTTGGTGGCGCGAACGGAGAAGTTCACGTCGCGGTACTCGTACCCCGCCGTGAGATTCAGCGTCGTCACCGCGTCGGTCGTGCCGTGGAAGCGGGCATCGAGGACATCGGCCCAAAACGCCTCTCCCTGGTAGTTCACCGAGACGTTGTAGAGGAAGCCCTGGTAGCTGCCGGCAACACCGATGTTGAAGATGCTGGCGGGCGGAATGTTGATCTCGGCCTGGTCGATACCCTCGGCCTCGGGGCGCTTCTGCCAGGTGTAGTTGCTGAAGATCTCGGCTCCGTTCGCCACGCGGGCGCGAACACCGATCTCGACGCCCTGGTTCTTCACCAAGCCGATGTTGCGATAGGTGAAGCTCTTCGGCAGCGGCTCCGGCAGCAGCGCGAGCACGAACGGAGGCAACGGCCAGGCCGGCGGTGGGTCGGTCGGGCCGTAGAACTGATCGGCGAAGAAGTCGATATTGTCCTTCGTTTCGGAGTAGTAGTAGGCGAAGTCCACGGCGACGTTGCTGTTGATCACGCCGCGGTAGCCCACCTCGATCTGGTCAAGCTGCTCCTCGACCAGGTCGGGATTTCCGACCGCCGCGATCGGAAACGTGTACAGGCCCGGGTTGAACCCGAGAGCGGGCTCCAGCGGGCTCAGATCGATCGTCTGGAAGATCGTCGTTTCGAGGAAGTTGTTGATCACCGACGGAGCGCGAAAGGCGCGACCCCAGGACACGCGCACGGCGTGGTCCTCTCCGGCGATGGGCCGGAACTGCACACCCACCCGCGGCGAGAAGGTCGGGTCGTCGATGCTCGAGAAGCCGTCGATGCGGGCACCGGCGGTGATCAGGATCTGCTCGTGCGGCGTCCAGCTGTCCTGGATGAACGCACCACCCTCCTTGCGCGAGTCGGCATTGGGTGCGATCGACAGGTCGTTGGTCAGGTAGCGGAAGTTTCCGCCGTACACGAAGATGTGCTTTCCCTCCTGCACGACGGACGTGTTCTGCGCCGACCAGTCGTAGGTGCCGGTGGCGAAATCGAACAGCAACGGGCTCAGCAGGTTGAACGAGTCGGCGCTCAGCAGGTTGGCGTAGAACCGTACGTTCGCCTGGTTGCGGTTGTAGTCGCCGCGTACGTAGGAGAACCAGGAACCGTCCTCGATGTCGAAGGGACCGATGCCGGTGAAGATGATGCCGCCGGTACCGGCATACCCGCCGGAGAACGAAAGGTCCGACTGGTCGTCGATCTCGTAGTCGACGCGCCCGTCGAGCTTGGGCTGCTTCGTGCCCCGATTCTCGCTGTCGGGAAAGACGACGCCCGAGAGGTTCTCCGGCCGCGGCCAGGCATCCTGGGTAAAGTACGACCCGGACACCTTGTAGGCGAACTTGTCCGCGACGCCCGAGTGCAGAGCCGAGAAAAAGCCCGTGCCGACTTCTCCGCCGCCGCCGCGGATCGACGTGGCGTTGCCGAGCTCGCGCGGCGACTTCGTACGGACGTTGACCACGCCGGTCATCGCGTTGGCTCCCCAAACCGCCGAGCTGGGCCCGCGCTGAACCTCGATCTGATCGACCTCGGCAAACGAGATGGGCAACAGATCCCAGAGGACGAAGCCGAAGAAGTCCTGGTATACGGTGCGCCCGTCCACCAGCACGAGCTGCGTCGTGGCGAGGGTGTTGGTGGCCGACCGCGAGGTCATGTTGATGTCGCGGGCGCTGGTCTGCGAGATGTTCAGGCCGGGAACCGCGCGCAAGAGATCGGCGTAGTTTCCGGCGGGACTGGACTCGATCAGCTGACCGTCCAGCACAGTGATCGCCGTCGGCGCATCCAGCAACAGCTGCTCGAAGCGGGAGGCGGTAACGACGATACGCTCCTCGTAGCGTTCTTGCTGGTCTTGCTGGCCCTGTTGCGCTCCCGCCCCCTGCGAGCTCGCCCCCTGCGAGCTCGCGGCCTGGGTGGCGCCGGCCTGGCTGGCACCCGCCCGGGCGCCGTCGTCCTGCACTCCGCCCTGAACCAAGGGTGAGGGCACTTCGGCGAGAACAGCGAACGCCGGCGACGGGAATAGCGAGTATGACAACGCAAGGGTCGCGAGCGCGACCGACGAGAGGCGACGCATGAAGAAACCTCCTACCCAGCTTGGAAGCGGACGTTGGCACGCCGCTCTGATGGACGGCCAAGCCACCCGGGGATGGCCGTCCGTGTCGGCTGCACGAAACTATATCGGGCGTCGATGTCCGATTAAAAGTCCGTGATTACCGAAACGGGGTACGCGGCGGGGATCAGCGAGCGACCTGAAGCGTGCCGAAGCACGGTCGCCAAAAGACCGTGAGGTGCGGGCGACTCCTCAGGTTCCGCCCTCGAGGGCCGGTATGAGAATCGTCTCGATGTACTCGAGGAAGGTGGCGGAGTCCTCGTCCGACACGTCGGCGGGCCCGAACAGGCCCTCGGTGTTCTTGTACAACCGGTCCTCGATGAACTCGCCGCTGCCGTCCTGGCGTTCCAGCGGCACGCCCAGGCCGTTCCAGCCGTAGTCCGAGATCCGCAGGGACACTAGGCTCTGCCGTATGAAGATGTCGTTGGCGGCGGTCATGTCTTTGGCTTCGAGGGCAGCATAGAACTGATCGATCGTATCGGTGCCGCGCAGGTTGCCCCGCTCGATGTAGAGGAAGAAGTCCGAGCTGCCGTCGACCTTCAGGATGCGGCTGCGACTATTCGGAAACGGGGTCAGGAAGATCTTGGTCTCGGTGCCATCGAGCAGTTCCTTCAGCCGGCCGATGACCGCGTCGGCATCTTGCTGGCCGCCGGAGGCGACCGCCGACGTATGACCGGAAAGCGAGATCACGAAAACCGCCGCAACACACAGGAACACGCGCACTGGACGAACTTGCAACAAAATGGCACCTCCCGAGTGTTGGCACCGACAACGCCACCGGATAGGGTGACTTTCTTAATGGTACATCTTCACGTGTACGCCAACACGGCCCGCTAAACCTAGCAAGGCACCTGAGTCAAAGCAACAGATTCCCAGACTGGCGGAGAACCCCATGAGCAGCGCCGAGTCGATCCACGCCCACATCGACGCCCACCGCGACGATTGGCTCGAGGAACTCAACGATTTCCTCCGCATCCCCAGTGTTTCTACCGACCCGTCGCGGGCGGACCGGGTGGCGGCCGCTGCCGATTGGCTGGCCGACAAGCTGCGCGCCGCGGGCTGCGGGGAAGTCGAGATCTGGCCCACCGAGGGGCACCCGGTCGTCTACGGGGCCTGGCGGGGTGCCGAGGGGGCGCCGACGCTTCTCGTATACGGGCACTACGACGTTCAGCCCGAAGAGCCGGTCGAGCTCTGGGACACGCCGCCGTTCGAACCCACGATTCGTAACGGCAAGCTCTTCGCCCGCGGCGCCGCCGATGACAAGGGTCAGCTCTACATCCACGTCAAGGCGCTGGAAGCTTGGCTGGCAACGACCGGCAGCTGCCCGGTGAACGTCGTCTATCTGATCGAAGGGGAAGAAGAGGTCGGCAGCGAGAACATCGAAGCGGCGGTGCTGGAGCACAAGGACAGGTTGGCCTGTGACGCCGTGATGATCTCCGACACGATCATGTTTGCCGCCGGCCTTCCGTCGATCACCTACAGCCTGCGCGGCATCGCCTACCTGCAGGTCGACCTGACCGGTGCCAAGGGCGATCTGCATTCGGGATCGTTCGGCGGCGCCGTGGTCAACCCGGCGGAAGCGCTGGCGCGGATGATCGCGTCGTGTCGAGACCCGCAGACGGGGAGCGTGACGATCCCGGGGTTCTACGACGACGTCGTTCCGTTGACCGACGTCGAGCGCGAGCAGTGGACGACCCTGCCGTTCGACGAGCAGAGCTATCGCGACGATCTCGGCGTCGACGCATTGCTTGAAGAAGAGGGGTACGGCGTCCTCGAGCGAACCTGGGCGCGGCCCACCTTCGAGGTCAACGGGCTGCTGTCGGGATTCACCGGTAAGGGCAGCAAGACCGTCCTTCCGGCGAAGGCGATGGCAAAGATAAGTATGCGCCTGGTGGCGCACCAGGACCCGGCCGCCATCATGGACGCGGTGGAGAAACATCTCGAGGCGGTGAAGCCTCCGGGTGTGCGCCTGCAGATCACCCGGATGCAGGGCGGCAAGCCCTGGATGACACCACGCGATCATCCGGTCATGCAGGCCGCCGGACGGGCCATGGAGCGAGGCTTCGGCAACGAGCCCGTGTTCATCCGCGAGGGCGGCTCGATCCCGCTCGTCTCCACGCTCGAGGAGTTGTTCGACGTGCCGGCGGTGCTCATGGGCATCGGCCTTCCCGACGAGAACGCGCACGCCCCGAACGAAAACCTCGACCTCGGGAACTTCTATTCCGGCATCGCCAGTGCCGCCTTCTTCTTCGAGGAGTTGGGCGAAAGCGAATGAAACGCAAGGACTTCCTCCGCAAGATGAAGGACCGTCGCCGCGGCGGCGGTGTCGAGGAGCGCCAACCCGAGAAGCGACGGAAGGTGGACTGGCGGACGCTGCGCGTCGATCTTCCGGCCGCAGACGACGAACCGCCCGAGGCCGAGGAGATGCCCGTCGGAAAGCTCTTCCGGCTACCGGACGGCGTCCGCCTCGAGGCTTCGCGGGCGTGCTGGGTACGGGGCTACCGACGCTACGCCGCCGACGAAGGGCTGCGGGCGGAGTTCCAGTACCGGCCGTCGGATCCCGACAGTGAGCCACCGCCCGGATCGACCGGCTTGAAGGCAGGCGAAAGCTGGCAACCCGAGAGCTGAGCGACCGCTCCGACCTGCGCGGCGCTTGGGACCGCGAGTATGGCGAAGTGCGCGCCTACACGACCTCGTACCGCGGCGACGTCGACCGCGGCGTCCATTTCCTGCTGCAGTACCTCGCCGGTCGCGGCGAAACCATCGACGGCCCCATCGTCGACTGCGGCTGCGGCATGGGGCGGAACGCGATTCCGCTGGCGCGCGACGGATACGACGTCGTCGGCCTGGAGCATTCCGCCGTCGCTCTCGAGCGGCTGCGGGAGCAGCTCGGGGACGAGACCCTGGCGGGCGACCTGAATACACGGCAACACGACCTCAACGAGCCCCTCCCGGTCGCCGACGAATTCGCCGGGGCGGTGCTCGACATCACCGCGGTCGACAACCTGGTGGACGCTTCCCGTCGCCGGCGCTACGGCCGGGAAGTCGGGCGGATCTTGAAGCCGGGCGGCGTCGCGGTGGTGGTAACGTTCGCCCGCGATGACGGCTACTACGGCCCCTGGCTCGCGGACTCCCCTTGGCGCGCGGAAGGCGTGGTCGAAGACCCGAACACCGGGATTCGCAACCAGCTGTTCACGCCGGGTCTCCTCGACGCCGTCTTCGCGCCGCCGCTGGAGCGGGCCGTCGCCTCGACGCTGGTGTTTCTCGATGAAGCTGCCGGGGTCACCTGGACGCGCCGGTTCCTGATTCACGTTTACCGGAAACGATCGATCGGAACGTAGCCGGACCGGGATATGACCGGATCGGGAATCGCCGCGCAAGAACGGCCGGGGCCGGAATGCGCCCGGCGCGCCCTCAGGGATTCGGGGCAGCGTGCCGAATCGAGTGCCCTTGCTTGGGCACGGCCACTTCTTCATTGCGGAAACGGCCGTAACCCAGATTGTGCGGCGGCTTGTGCTCGGCGATGAGCTTCTCGGCGGCCTCGTGGGCTGCGGCCGCGTCCGGCTCGACGATGTAGCGGAAATACTCCGTCGCACCGAAAGGATGCTCCTCGAGCACGCCCCAGAGGCGCTCGCGAAGACTCTTGTCGCCCGTTTCGCCCACGTACATCACCTTCTGACCCGAGGCGATGATCAGAAACACCCCGGCATCCTCGGGGACCTTCTCGACGTTTTCCGGGATGAGCTCGATGAGTCCTGATGCCTTGCTTGCTGCTCCCACGTGGCCGCTCCTTGGAGGGTTGCGCTGCTTTTGGGCGATTCTTCGGCGGGCCGAATGTACTAGCATGCCTGCTTGTCACCCCGATTCAATCCTTCCGCGAGGCGATGCGCAAACCCCTCCTCCTCAGCCCGGTCGTTCTGATGGCCGCGACACTCGGTTTCGCCGCCGCGGTGTCGGCGCAGGAACGGGTTGCCAACCGGGCGGCGGACGGCGGATTCGAGGGTGCCGGCGTCAGCCTGGCTCTCCCTCCGGAAGCCATGTTCCCGATCTTCTCGGGAGGCTGGGCATCGCGCGGCGCCCGGCCGGCCGAGGTCGTCGCCGACACCCCGTTCGCGGGATCTCGCTCGTTGCGTATCGAAACTCGGCCGGGCGATCCGTCGCAGGTCGTTCAGGATCTGCCGCTGACCGGCGCCGCGTACGCGATCCACTTCGCCTTCCTGCTCGAGTCCGGAAGCCAGACGGTCCGACTGCTCGGCGATTGGGATCGGATGGATCCGGCGAACGGACTCGCGGCCTTCGAAGCGCGCATCGCCCCGGACGGCATCCGTTTTCTCACCCCGACCGGTGTCTGGTGGTGGGACGCGGCGATCCGTGCCGACGAATGGCACACCCTCAGCGTCGTCGCCGACCCGCGGATCGGCGCACAGAGCGTGCGCTTCGACGGTGCTCCGATCCTGTCGATCCCGGGCGCAGCGTATCTACGCCGATCGACGCTGTCCCTGGCGGCCGGCGCCGCTGACCACGGCGTGTTCCGCTACGACGCGGTGACTGTCGTCGACCTTACCGACGCGGAGCTCGCGGCGATCGTGTCTGCCGCGGAAGCATGGGACGGGCCGTCCACCGGCGTGGTCAACGAGCGCATCGCCGCCGCCCGCGCAGCTCTCCGGCAGGGATCCGCGGCGCTGGCGCTTCCGGAGCTAGGGATCGCCCGGAATCTGCTGCCCGACTCCGAGCCCGAGGCGGCCGACCTCCGCGGCGCGATCTCCGAGCTGATGGCGCTCATCGAGGCGAACAGCCGGATCAGGCCTGCTCGCTGACCGGTCGGCTTTTCGGCGCCGTGAGGGCTTCGGCCACCTGCTCGGCGATCTTCCCGAACGCCTGCGCGACCTCGCTATCGGGATGCTCGATAACGGCCGGGGTCCCACCGTCGCCGCACTCCGCCACGCGCGGGTCGATGGGAACGTCGCCGAGCAGCGGCACGCCGAGCTCTTTCGCCGTGCGCCCACCACCGCCGGCGCGGAAGATATGCTCCGCGTGGCCGCACTCGGGACAGGTGTACACCGACATGTTCTCCACGATGCCGAGGACCGGAACGTCCACCTCGTGAAACATGTGCAGCCCCTTACGCGCGTCGATCAGGGAAACGTCCTGCGGCGTCGTCACGATGACCGCCCCGTCCAGCGGCGCAGATTGGGTCAACGTCAGCTGCGCGTCGCCGGTTCCCGGCGGTAGATCGATGACCAGCGTTTCGCATCCGCGCCAATCGACGTCGCGGAGAAACTGGCGCACCGCTCGCATGACCAGCGGCCCACGCCAGATGACCGGATCATCCTCGGGCTGCAGGAAGCCCAGCGACATCAGCTTGATGCCGTGTCGCTCGAGCGGAATGATCATTCTCCGGCCATCGACCTCGGTGATCTCCGGCTCCTCGTGTAGACCGAACATCGTCGGGATCGAGGGACCGTAGATGTCGGCGTCCATCAGCCCCACGTCCCGGCCCAGGGCCCGCAGGGCCAGCGCCAGGTTCGAGGCTACGGTCGACTTGCCGACACCGCCCTTCCCCGACGCCACTGCCAGGACTTGCGTGACGCCCGGGATCGGGTCGTGACGGATCAGCGGCTCCGGCCGTCCGCCATCGCCGACCGGCGTGCCTCCCACCGGCGACGCTTGATACGGGTCTCCCAGGGCGGGCCCTCCCGGAGCCGGCCCTCCCGGACCAACTCCTCCCGGCGGAGGTCCCCCCGGCGGAGGTCCCCCCGGCGGCGGTCCTCCCGGCGGCGGTCCTCCCGGCGGCGGTCCTCCCGGCGGCGGTCCTCCCGGCGGCGACTGCCCGGCGGTCGGCAGGGCCGCGCCGCCAGCGCCCGAGCGTGGCCTTGGCGCAGCCGCCCGCGGGGCGGAAACATCCAGGCGCACTTCATCGACGCCGTCGAGGCGCGAGGCGGTCTCGTGTACTTCGCGAGCCAGCTTCTCGACCGCCCGTGTGTCGCCGGCCGGTACGCTGAGTCTGATCTTCACCAGGCCGCCATCGACCTCCAGCATTTCGATGAGGCCGAACGAAACGATGTCCTTGGACAGGCCGGGGAAATTCACGGCCGACAGGGCTTGCCGAACTTGATCTGCAGAGGGGGCCACGAACACTCTCCTTTGCCCGGATGGTAGCGCGAGACCGGTCGTCCTGCTGCGTGCCCATCGCGGTAGTCCCGTGAATGTCAGCGGCTGGGTCCGTATAATGAGGTGGAGCATTTGAGCCGGCCTCCCCGCCCCACGCACGAGCACCCGATGAACCCTGCCCTGTCCCCGCCCGAGAACACTCGATGAACCCTGCCCTTCTTCTCGTCACCGACGAGCAGGCCACCCGCGAGGCTGTCAGCGCCGAGGTCTCCGGGCTCGGCGCCGACGTGGTCATGGCCGCCAGCGGCGAAGAAGCGCTGGAGATCCTGTCGAACCGCCACGTCGACGGCGTGATCACCGGCCTCAAGCTCAAGGGGATGGACGGCCTCACCCTGCTGAAGCGCATCCAGGAAAGCGACGACGCACTACCCGTCATCCTGGTCACGGCGTACGGGACGGTGTCGTCCGCGGTCCAGGCGATGAAGGCGGGAGCGTTCGACTTCATCGAGAAGCCGTTCGACCAGGACGACGTCCGCCGCACCGTGCAGAAGGCCCTGGCGATGACACGCCTGGTGGCGGAGAACCGCGTCCTGCGCGAGGAGATCGAGCGCCAGTACGACTTCTCCGCCATCATCGGGACCTCGCCACAGGTGGTGGAGATCATGCAGCTCGCCGGCGACGTGGCCATCACCAACGCGACGGCGCTGATCACCGGCGAGAGTGGCACCGGGAAGGAGCTGCTGGCCCGCGCGATTCATTACAACAGCGGCCGCGCCGGGCACGCGTTCGTCGCCATCAACTGCGCCACGTTGCCCGAGAACCTGCTCGAGAGCGAGCTGTTCGGTTACGAGCCGGGAGCCTTCACCGGGGCCGAGAAGCGCAAGATCGGCCGTTTCGAGCTGGCGGAGGGCGGCACCCTGTTCCTCGACGAGATCGCGGAGATGACCCTGGCGGTGCAGGTGAAACTGCTGCGCGTTCTCGAGCAACGCGAGTTCTCGCGCCTGGGTGGCACCGAAACGCTCAGCGCCGACGTCCGGCTGATCACCGCGACCAATCGCGACCTCGCCGACCTCGTCGCCAAGCGCCAGTTTCGCGAAGACCTCTACTACCGCATCAACGTGTTCCCGATCATGATCCCGGCTCTGCGCGAGCGCACTCAGGACATCCTCCCCCTCGCTCGTCACTTCATGCTCGAGTTGATGGAGCAGACCGGCAAGGTCGTCACCGACATCCGGCCCGAGGCTCGACGCCTGCTGGTCAACTACAGCTGGCCCGGCAACGTCCGTGAGCTGAAGAACGTGCTCGAGCGCGCCGTGATCCTCACCCAGGATCATTCGATCGGCCCCGAGCACCTGCCGGCCCGGTTACGCCAGGATCGCTCGTCGCCCACCGACGTCGGCGTGTCGCTTCCGCCTCAGGGGCTTTCGCTCGAGGCGTTGGAGCGATCGCTTCTGGAGCAGGCCCTGGACGTCAGCCGGCACAACAAAAGCAAGGCCGCCCGCCTGCTGGGCATGTCGCGGGCGACGCTGCGCTACCGACTGAAGAAGCACGATATTGGCGCTGGCTGATTTCAGCCATATTGGATGAAATCGTCCATATCGCGCGAACGCCTTGCTGGCGGGAGGTTCCGGGGACTTGGGCGCCCGGTGGAGCGATTACCGGACTAAATGAGCCACTCCTCCTTCCAGAGCCCGAAGGGGCGATTTGAGATTCCCCGGAAACCCAGTGCCGGTGCGGGTTTCGGGGCGAAGGGTAAACGCCACGTTGGCACGTCCATTGCAGGACTTGAGGGCACCCGCTGGGACAAGGGCGACCCAGCCACTCTCACTTTTCCGGGAGGCCATACATGTCGTTACAATCAGCCGTCCTCGAGGCGCCGGAAGTCCCGCTTCCAGCGCCGCTACTCGACGCGCAAGCAGATGAAGAGTGGGTCGACGACGAGGCGTATCGCGAGCTGTTCGTTTCCGTCATCGAGCTCGCGATCAAGGACTACGAGTTCCTTCTTCGCATCCGCCGGCAAGATCAACTGACCCCCTCTGAACGCAAGAAGTTGCGCGGTCTGACGGAGGACGGTGATCCGGAAGAGTTTTTCTCGAGCAATTGGTTCGAGGACATCTGCCGGATGATCGGCGTCACGCCCGGTGTGATTCGGGAACGGCTCGAGGTCCTCGCCGCCTGAGATCGAGCTACGTCCTGAAATCAAGGAAGTCGATGATCGGGAATCACCTCGGGGTGGTTCCCGATTTTCTTTGCCGGGGCACTTCATGGGAAGCTCGCGTCAGACGCGGCCCGGCTCTCCAAAGCGCCTCACGCACAGCCGCGCCCCGGCACTCCCTAGCGCCTTACACCAGCCGCGCCAGCGCCCTGCGCAGCGCCTCCGCGGCAAGAACCGCTGCGTGGACGCGACCGGCGGGCAGCCCGCCGAGGGCTGTGATCAGATCGTCGGCGGAGAGCGAGGTCAGCTCGTCGACGGTCCTGCCGACGACTCGCTCCGTGAGCATCGATCCGGCGGCGATAGTGGCGGCGCAGCCGTAGGCCTTGAATCGGGCGGCAGCGACGCGCCGGTCGCCCGCCTCGAGGGCCACCGCGAGACGGAGCACGTCACCGCAGACATCATCGTGCACGATCGCGATGGCGTCGGCGTCCGCCAGATCACCGAGGTTCCGCGGCCGGCGATAGTGGTCCAGGAAGATCTCGCTGTAGTCGCTCACCGGTAAGCGGGCGCGGATGCCGAAACCGCGCCCGGCAACGGCGCGTAGAGTAGGGAACGCACGGACACGACGCCTCCCGGCAAAAACCGCTGGAGCGCAAGGACGAACGGCCTATACCATTGATGAACGGCCTGAAGGTTAACCATAACGACCTCGACCCGCTTCCCGCAGGCCGATCGACGAAAAGGCGTCCGCCCCGTCCATCATGAGCTCCGCCGTCATCGAAACGCGAGACCTGCGGAAGGTCTACAAGAGTTTTCTGGGGACGCCCGTCGAGGCGCTCCGCGGCGTCGACATCCGGGTCGAGCGCGGCCAGGCTTTCGGGCTGCTCGGCCCGAACGGAGCCGGCAAGACCACCCTCGTGAAGACCCTCCTGGGCCTGGTCCACGCGACCGGCGGAGAGGCCCGGCTGATGGGCACACGGGCAGGCTCTCCCGCTTCTCGTCGGCGTGTCGGCTACATGCCCGAGTTGCGCAACTACCCCCAGTTTCTCACCGCCGCCCGTTGCCTCGACCTGTTCGGTCGGTTGCACGGCATCCCGGCGACAGAGCGGGCGAAACGCATCGAGCGGGTGCTCGCCGACGTCGATTTGGCGAAGTGGCGCGATCACCGCGTCGGCGGATTCTCCAAAGGAATGAAGCAGCGCCTGGCGCTGGCGCAGGCCCTCTTGAACGAACCGGAGCTGTTGTTCCTCGACGAGCCGGCCGAGGGCATCGATCCGCTCGGCAGGGTGGTCGTGCGCAACATCCTGCGCCGCATTCGTGAGCGCGGCACGACCTTGTTCATGAACTCGCACCTGCTCACCGAGGTCGAGATGGTGTGCGACGAGGTCGCGATCCTGCACGGCGGAAAGGTCGTCGAATCGGGAGTCCTCGCCGACCTGACTTCGCGGGAGCGCGAGTACCGACTGACCGCCGCCACCGAGCTGGAACGCGTCCCGTCCGTCCTCGAGGGCACGGTCTCGGCGATCGAGGAGGTCAAGGCACCGAGCGGTCTGGGGGCGTGGAACCTCACCGTCCGCGACCGGGAACAGCTCAATGCCGCCGTCGACCGGCTGCGGGTCGAGAATATCTTGATCGACTCGGTCGAGCCCGTGCGCAGCAGTCTCGAAGACGTGTTCCTACGTGCCATCGGGTCGACGCCCGGGTCGGCCCCCCCGCGGGAGCCGGCAGGAGCGACCGAGGAGACGCGCGACGCGGATCCCGACGACGACCGCCAGCGCCGAGCCGCGGAGGTGGGCTCGTGAGCCAGGCACCCGCCGTGGCCATGGAAACGTCCGTACCGGCGGAGCTCTCCGCCGCCCGACTGGCGCTGCGACAGGTGGTCGCCCTGGTCGCCTATACGGTGCGCGAGTCGATGCACCGCTGGACGCTGATCACCTACCTGCTCGGCATCACCTTTTTTCTGCTGCTGGCGGCAACCGCGGTCAACCTCGACATCGTCGAGGGAACGCTCGCGTCGGCGCGGCTGTTCGGGCAGGACCTTCAGATCGGCGAGATGCAGGTTCAGGTCGAGGACGTCGTGCGCTACTTCCAGGTGGCGGTGATCAGCGTCCTGTACATCGTCGGCGTCGTGCTGGCGCTGTTTCTGACAAGCAACCACGTTCCGGCGTTGGCGCGCGAAGGGTGGGTCGACCTGCTGGTCGCCCAGCCGGTGTCTCGATCGACGCTCCTGCTGGGTCGGGCGCTCGGCTCGGTCACCGTGGTGAGCATCGGCATCGCCTATCTGGTCGGCGGAAGCTGGCTGGTCCTACGGCTGAAGACCGGTCTCGGAAGCATGGGATTCCTGTTCGCCGGGCTGGTCATTCTCCTCGCCTACGCCCTTTGCTATTCGGCCACCGTCCTGGTCGGCATCGTCACGCGCAACGGGCCGGTCAGCGGGATGATCGGATTCATGGTGTGGATCGCGGGTCACGTGCTGGCGGCACCCCATCGATTCCCGGAGTGGCGCGTCGCCCTGCCGGCCGGTTGGCAACGGAACACCGCCACCGTTTTCACCGAGGGGTTCTACTGGTTCCTGCCGAAGAACCAGGGCCTCGGAGAGCTCGCCGTCGCGGCAGCTCGCGGAGAGCCGTTTTCGCTCGCCCCCGTGTGGTACTCGCTACCCTTCGCATTCGTTTGTCTGTTTCTCGCCTGTTTCTGGTTCACCCAACGCGACTACTAGGAGAACACGATGAGTACTTCACGAGGTTTTTCTTCCGGCTTGGTGCGTGGCGCGGCGCTGATGGCGGTGGCGACGCTGCTCGCTTGCTCGGTTACGGTCGATTCCCGCGGCGGCACGCAGAACACGGCGCTGATCGACCGGCTCCCCGCCGGCGCATCGGCCATCGCCTGGTTCGATTTCGAGGCGCTCGCCGAGTCCCTTTCGGAGGAGGAGTGGGCCAAGTACGAGGACATGATCGAGCGGGACGAGGACTCCGAGCAGATCGAGCGCTTCGCCGAGATGACCGGCATCGACCTGCGCGAGGACCTCAAGCAGGTGGCCGTCGCCGTCATGCCGGGAGCGGCGGACGGGGACGATCCGTTGCTGCTGTCCCACGTCGCCTACGACGAGGACAAGCTGATGGAGCTGCTCGAAGACGCCGAGACGGTGACCTACGAAGACCACACGATCTACCGGGCCAACGAGGCCATGCGGGAGGTGGCGGAGGCGTTCGAAGACGAGGACGAGAGCAGCGACGCCGAAGCCGGTGAGCCCGAAGCCGCGGAGCCCGATCTCGACGTGATCCTGGGCAGCGAAGAAGAGGAACAGCCCGCCTACCTCGTCATGCTCGACGATCGCACCCTCGCGACCGGCAACATGGCTGCGCTCGAGCTCGTCATCGACGTCGACGACGGTCGGCGCGAGGCGCTCAAGGCGGACGCCGAGATGAACGACCTCATCTCCGACGTCGCCGGACAGGGGCAGATCTGGTTCGTCGCCACCCGCGACACCTGGGACGACCAGCTCTCCGACCTGGAGGGCGCCGGCGGCATGGTGCCGACGAACGCGGTCGAGAGCATCGAGATCGTGACCATGTCGATGCGCCTGGGAGGCGGAATGGCGATGCGTCTGGCGGGCGTCGCGGCGAGCGCGGAAGACGCCGGTCTCCTGGCGGACACCCTCAGGGGTTGGACCGCGATGGGAAAGATGGCGCTGCAACAGAGCCAGCCCGAGCTGTTCCGGATCCTCGACCGCGGCATCAGCGTCGGCCTGGACGACCGGACGGTGCACATCGAGGCGACGTTGAGCCAAGAGGACATCGAGTTGCTGGAGCGGCTGGCGGAGGAGCAGCTCTCGGCGGGTGACGTGGTCGGCTCCGAGTTCTAATACCGGGGGCGGGTGCGAAGCGGCGTGCCCGCCAGCGGGCGCCGAGCTGCGGGTGCACAACGGACAAACCGCCCCCGAGCCGTCCGCGGGCGTGCTAACGCGACCCGCGACAAGCTGCTAATCTGAGCCGCATGAAGCGCTTCCTGCTCATCTTGCTCCTGCTCGCGGCGGCCGCCGGAGCCGTCGCGTTCTACACGTTCGGGTCCGGCTTCGGCTTGACGACGTTCGAGGCCGGATCGGTCCGCTATGACGTCAATGCGGATGGCTCGGTCGATCTGGTTCGCTGGGACTTCGGCGGCCAGGTCACCCTGTGGGAGTGGGACCGGGACGGCGACGGGCAGCTCGAGCTGGTCGCCTACGACGCCGTCGAGAGCTCGGCGGACGGCGGCGAGCCCGCCATCCGCCCGACCGGCTCGATCACCGCCTGGGACTGGGGCGCGAACTCCGTGATCGACGACGGATCGGTTTCCCCCGGCGTCGAGCGGCTCATGCAGCGCGAGGAAGTCGCCGCGGCGCGCGCCGCGCCGGCTTCGTCGGAGATCGCGCTGGTCGGGGCGGACATTCGGGCGCTGGTTGACGAGATCGAGCGCCGCTTCGACGATTATCGCCTCGCCGACCTGCGTATGCCGATCGTCGGCGCCACGGTCCCCGACCTGGACACGTTGCTGCCCGGCGCCCCGCGCGCCTACCGCAACGGAATTCATCAGGGCTTCGACATGAACAACGGCCACATCGGCGTCCCGACCGCCTACAGCGGACCGGTTGTCGCCGCCAAGGACGGCACGGTCATCCGCGCGACGCTCGATTTCGTCGAGATGACGTTCGCGGAGCACGCCGCCGCCATCGCCGAGTCGCAGGCCGCCGGCACGACGCCCCCCGACATCCTCGACAAGCTGCGCGGCCGCCAGGTTTGGATCGACCACGGCCACGGTATCGTTACCCGCTACGTTCACCTGTCGGGCATCGCCGCCGACATCGTCGAGGGTGCCCGTGTTCGCGCCGGCGACATCGTCGGCTTCGTCGGAAACTCGGGCACCGAGGCGGGAGTCCAGGGGACGCGGGGCGGCGCTCACCTGCACTTCGAGCTCCGTATCGACGATCGCTATTTCGGTGAGGGCATGAGCTACAGCGAGATCCGCGAAGCGGCCACCCGGATCTTCAACGTCGCGCCACGCTGAGCATCGCCCGGTCATGCCGTCCGGACGCAACAGGGGCGACGGGGACGGTCTCTTCGCCGGCTACTGCGCCAGCGCCGTCATCAGCACCAGCATCGACATCGCCGCGGCGAAGAACATGACGAAGAGCCCCGTGAGCACCACCACGGGGATGGCCACGGTGGCGATGGCCTTCGGGCGCTCGAGGCCGTAGACGCGCTCGACGCACACCACCCAGACGACGCACATCCACACGAACGCCAGCGGCGCCAGCACGAAGTTGAGCACCCAGATGACGCTCACCCAGGTGAGGATGTAGGCGAACGAGAACGGCCGGAAGAAGTCGAGAAACTCGCCCTCGCCCTTGAACGCGACGGTGGCGATCAGGTGCAGGATTCCCGAGCCGACGAAGGCGCCGATCAGGGTAAAGACGGGGATCACCACGACACCGAACGGCGCCATCGAGCCGATGGCCGCGGCCACACCGGACAGGACGATGATCACCAATCCGATGGTAAAGGCGTCCTCGTCGCGCTTGATCCGATCGATCTCGTCGCCGTTGAGCTGGACGATTTCCAGAGCTCGTTTGACGTACTCGACGAAATTGTCGAGAAAGCTGCCGCCAGCGCTCACCTGTGGTTCGGCCATGCCGTCTCCCCGCGGTTCGATCGAAGGTCAGTGCGAGTCTAAGCCGCCGCCGAGCGGAGGGTCAATCGGTGTTCTCGGCGATCACGCACGGCCGACGATCACACGTGGGCGACGATCCGGCACGGCCGACGATCAAACGTGGGCAACGAGCAAATAGACCCAGTTGACCAGGACCAGCGCCACGGCCACCGGGGCCAGGAGCGGTAGTCGCGTCTCGGAGACCTGCAACCGCGGCAGGCCGGTCGCGGTCGCGACCAGCGTGAACGGCACGTAGGCGATCAGCGCGAAGCCGCCGATCGCCACCAGGGGGTTGAAGCGCAGTGCCCGGAACACGTCGCCGCTGACGGCGGCCACCAGCGCGCGCGTGCCGAAGCAGGTCGGGCACGGGATTCCGGTGAGCTCTCGCAAGGGGCACAGTACCTGGAAGGCAGTACCCCAGAGCGGTTGGCTCCAGGCCGCCAACAGGACCGCCCCTCCGCTGAGGGCGGCGAGCACATGCAGGTCTTCGAAGATAGTCACCGCCCGGGCGCGGCCTCCGGTGTCGACCCTGCTCTCTCTCAGCCCCTCCATGGGCCGGCTCATTGCATGCCGAACCCGGCCAGGCTCGCCATGCCGATCACCGACACGAAAAGCATCATCAGGCACAGACAGATGAAGATCAGCGGGATCAGCACCGCGGCGGCAGCCCGTCCGGTCGGCACGCCTTGAGCCTCGCGCACGCCGATGATCTGCACGACGATGCGCCAGACGGCGCCGACCACGACGCCGCAAATCGGGATCAGATTGAAGATGCCCACGGCCCAGCTATAGGACACGACCCGAAAGGTGGTCTCGTACGGTCGCGGCGCTCCGCCGAGCAGCAGCAACAGCAGGTGCACGATCGCGGAGCCGAAGAACGTCGCCGCGACCACCAGAAACGGCGCGATCAGAGCAAACCAGATCTCGTTCACGTTGGCGGCGGCAATCTCCTCGACGGAGAGGCCCGATATGCCGGCAAAGAAGCTGCGGGTCACCATGTCCCAGGCCTGCGCGACCCACAGGCCGACGCTGCCGATCAGCACCGCAAAGGCGAGCGGCTCGGCCCAACCGCCCTCACGACGCATGGCGCCAAACGCCATACCGGGACGGAACACGACCTCACGGATCGTGCCGAATACGGCCATCGCGGGGCCGACTTCCTCGCGCCGCTCCCACGGCAGCCCCGGCCGCGGGGCGAAATCCTCCGCGTCGCCGTCGGTCGGCGCAAAGCCCTCGTCGGGCGGCATCTCGGGATCGCGGAAACGGTCGTCGTCGTAACCCAAGGCCCACCCTCCTTCCGAAGGCGCTCCGCCGCACGGGATGCGGTCGTGTAGTGTAGAAAGTAGCGCTTACGACATCCCGCGCCTCGCAGCCGGCGTGATATCTTGCAGCGGCCGGCCGGGACACGGCTGAATGTAAGCCCTCTTGACCGATCATCATAGCTGCGATCCCGGCAAACCACAGAATCAGCTCCTCGAGGCAACTAATCAAAATGCGCACCTTGTCACGCTTCGGCCTCGCCCTCGGCCTCGTCCTCCTGACTGTCGGAGCCGCGGCATACGGCCCTACGATGGCCACCGCAGCCGGCCAGATGTACTCCCGGCTGCAGGTCCTCGAGGACATCATGGAGATCATCGACACCCACTACGTGGACGAGGTGGATGTCGACGAGCTCTTTGACAACGCCACGCGCGGCGTCCTCGAGAACCTGGATCCGCATTCGCGCTACTACAGCGCCGAGGAGTACCGCGAGCTGCAGGAGCAATACCGCGGTGACTACGCCGGGATCGGCGTTTCCTTCGAGATCTTCGACGGCGTACTGACCGTGCTCGACACGCTCGAGGGCGGCCCGTCGCAGCAGCTGGGTCTGCGACCGGGTGACCAGATCATCAAGGTCGAGGGCGAAGACTCGATCGGCTGGGACGTCGACAAGGTGTACGAGCGCCTGCGGGGCCCCGCCGGCACCCGCGTCAACGTGACCGTCCTGCGCCCGAGCGTGGACGAGCTGCTCGACTACACGATCACCCGCGGAAACGTCGAGATCGCGGCAGTGTCGATCGTCGCCATGCTCAACGAGGACACCGGTTACATCCGCCTCAACACGTTCTCGCAGAAGACCGCCATCCAGGTGGAAGAGGCTCTCAACGAGCTCGAGGCGCAGGGGATGCGCCACCTCGTCTTCGATCTGCGGGGCAACGGCGGCGGCCTGATGTCCCAGGCGCTGCAGCTCACCGACAAGTTCCTCCCCGGCGGCAAGATGATCGTCGAGACCCGCGGCCGCACACCGGTCGCCAACGAGCCCATCCGCTCGACCGACCGCGACACCCATCCGGCGATGCCGATGGTGGTTCTGGTCAACCGGGCTTCGGCCAGCGCCTCGGAGATCGTCTCCGGCGCGCTGCAGGACTGGGACCGGGCGCTGATCGTCGGTGAGACCACGTTCGGCAAGGCGCTGGTACAGAACCAGTTCCAGTTTCGTGACGGCTCCGCCCTCTTCCTGACCATCGCGCGGTACTACACGCCCAGCGGCCGCCTGATCCAGCGAGACTACAAGGACAAGGAAATCGAGGAGTACCTGGCCGCCGTAGACGACGTGCGCTCCGAGGACGATCCCGACGTCGCCTGGACGGACGAGGAAGAAGAGCGGCCGATGTACCACACCGCCGGCGGACGAACCGTGTACGGCGGCGGCGGGATCCACCCGGATATCGACATCGATCCGACGCGGGTCTCCGGCATCGCGGCGGTCCTCTACCGCGCCCCGCTGCGCCTGTTCTTCCGCTACGGGGTGAACTACGCGTCGGCGCACGCCGCCGAGCTTCCCGTTGACTTCGAGGACTTCAACGACAATTTCGTCGTCACCGACGAGATCGTCGACGACTTCATCGCGTTCATTCGCCAGGATCACATCCGCGGACCGCTGGACGAGATCGAGTTACCGCTGACCGACGAGGATCTGGCCCCGGCGCGCGAAGACATCCGCATCTACATCAAGTCGGATATCGCGGCGGCCGTGTGGGGCGGCGACACCGGTCGCGAAGTGCTGCTGCGCTACGACGACCAGGTGATGGAGTCGCTGAAGCTCTTCCCGCAGGCGGCCAACCTGCTGACGCTCGCGGATCAGGCCGGGGCGGGCCAGTAGGCCCGGCCTTCGCCTTCAGCCCTTCAGCCGCTCACGCTGCAGCCGTCGGATCCCCCGCGGCCGGCCCGCGCTCCCTGCGCTTGCGCCACCAGGCAACCAGCGCGATCAGCGGCACCAGCGTGACGACCTCCCACATCATGGCGCGGAGGTTGTGGGCGTTCAGCAGGCTGAAGACGAAGTCCAGCGGTGATCCTTCCCCGCCCAGCTTGGCCACCTCGACGAACCAGGGGTAGATCTCGACGTACTCGCGAGAGACGGGCCAGAACATCGGCACACCCGCGGGCGGCCGCAGGTCGTTGTTGAGCGCATCGAGCAGCACGTGCGAGAGCATCAACGCGCCGACCATCAGCGCGGTGCCGGCCACCGCCGACGAGCGCGCGCTGATCGTCGGCCAGCGTCTACCCGCCGCCGCGGCGGCGATGCCGACGAGCAGGGCGGCGACGACCGCGAACACCGCGCTGTGGCTGAAGCCGACGTGGTGATAGAGGTTCGGCTCGCCCACGATGATTCCGGGGATCATGTCCAGGTCGGCAGCGTTGGCGATGAAGATCGCCAGCAGCAGCCGTTTCCAGGCGAACAGCGTGCCGTCGGCGTCGAGGCCCTTGAAGACGGCCACTCCCGCGAGTGAATGCGCTACGGGTAGCGGCATGCGAAGAGATCTCCGTGGCCTCGGCCCGTGGCGGCGTCGTCGCCCGAACAGCCGCGACCCCGCCTGCTAACGCTCACGGATCACGCGCGCCGGCACCCCGGCGGCGACGCTGCGCTCGGGAACGTCGTTCGCCACCACGGCACCCGCACCGACGATGCAATCGGCGCCGATGCGGACCCCGTCGAGCACCTTGACGCCGGCGCCGAGCCAGACGTTGTCTCCCAGCTCTACTCCGTGTGAGACCGCCTGCTGCTCCTGGACCGGGCGGGCGGCATCACCCGACTCGTGCCCCCCGCCGATCAGGTAGCAATAGGCGGCCAGCAAACCGTCTTTTCCGACGGTCACGGCGCTCCCCGAGGCGATCTGGCTGTTGAACCCGATGTTGACCCCGTCGGCCAGCGTGATGTCGCCGTTCTTGCACGAGAGAATCGTGTTGCGCCCCAGAAACACACCGTCGCCGAGGCTGATGCCGCGGTTGTCCGCTCCCTTGGCGTCCAGCAGGCAGTTGTCGTCGACGATGACGCCGTCACCCAGCTTGATCTTGTCCGGATGCCGCAGCACCACGTTCTGGCCGAACACCGGCTTGGCGCCGCATTCTCCCAGCAGCGAGCGATACAGGAACCGGCGAAGAACGAGCCCCAGCGCCCCGGGGACCCAGCTGGACACCAGCATGACGAGCTCGTAGTGGATCAGCGCCAAGATTCCCGGACGCCCGACGACGAGCTCGCGGTACTTGCCCGAGGCGCCGCCCTGGTTCAGCTGCCGCCGGACCAGGTAGTCGTCGGATCCGTGGGAAGGCGTGGCCGTCGCCGCCCTAGCCGTCGCCGACGTCGCTGTCGCCGGCTTGGCTGCTGCCGGCTTGGCCGCTGCCGGCTCGGCCGCGCTGGTGTGTGCAGCGGGCGCGCCCTCGGAGGGATGTCGTGCGGAGTCGCTCACGAGACACAGACTAGCAGGCCGCGGTGAGAGTGTGACGTGGCCGGCGCTGAGGGTTGCCCGGGCCGAAACCCACCGATAGCATGGGGTTAGACCGTTTGGCGTACATCAGCCATCTTCAAAGTCGGCGGCCCGAGGCAACCGTCGACCGGTTGCCCCCTCCTGAGCAAACGCCATATGTCACGACTCCATGAAGCTCGCCCTGCGGGGCGGGCGGCCCTCTGGGTGAGCTTTGTCGCCGGCCTGGCCCTGTCGGCCGGGGGTGGTTGGACGGCCGCGGTCGCGGCTGCCGATCCTTCGTCCGATCGCGTGCCGTACGCCGCCCAGCAGCGCGGCCAAGAGCAGGATCCCGACGAACGCGCCGCCCGGGGCGAGATCCCTGAGACAGGCGACGACGGGCCCGTCGTCGGTGGCGCCACTCTGTTGCTGACTCCCGCGAACCTCGTCGTCGAGCCCGGTCGCCGCATCCGGGTGACCCTTTCGATCCTCGGCGCGGCCGACCTTCGCCGCCTGCCGCTCACCCTCCGATTCGACCCTGCGGTGGTCGGAGTGGTCGACGTGCGGTTGGGATCGGCCTGGAGCGACCGGCAACCGCCCGTGCTTCTGCACGACTCCAGCCGCCCGGGAGAGCTGGTGGTGGGGCTAGGTCTGCTGGCTCGGGACGAAAGCGGCATACGGGGCTCGGGTGAGCTCCTCGACATCGAGCTCGAGGCCCTGGCGCCGGGCTCCGCAGACCTGATCCTCGAGCGCTTTGCCGCCATCGGCGCAGGCGCCAAACCGCAGCCGGTCTCGGCGGTTACCGCGAGCATCACGGTTCGATGAGGGCGCTCATCGCCAGCCTCGCCATCGCGGCGATCACGGCTTCGACCCCCTCCATGGCTTCGACTCCCGCCATGGCCGGCGGGCAATCGCAGCTTCAGAACAACGCCGCCCCGGGGCGAGCACAGGGCATCGCCGCGCGCCCCGCCCCCGGTACCGCCGCGACGATCGCCGCCGGCACGGAGACCATCGTCGCCTGGTCGCAGCCGTCTGCCGGAGGGGACCGCGTGCTCGCCCGGACGGGAGACGCCCATGACGTGACCGTCCTGGGGCCGCAACGCCCCGGAGGCGACGGCGCACCGGCCGCGGTTGCGCCCGGCGACGGCTCGGTCTGGGTCGTGTCCAGCCGCGGCGATGCCACCGGCCGGAAGCTGTGGAGCCAGCGCTGGGCCGACGGCGCCTGGCAAGAGCCTTCCGAGGGGCCGGCAGCACGGCCCTACGACCATCACCCCGCCCTCGCCGCCGCCCCGTCCTCACAGCGCGTCTGGGCGGTATGGCTCGGAGAGGACAACCTCGACCGCAACGCCACCATGTTGTACGCCAGCACCTCGACGGGAGCCGGTTGGTCGGCCGCCGAGCCGTTGCCCCGCAGCGTCGGCATCCCGATGGCTCCGGCCATCGCCGTCGATCGCTCCGGCACGCCGTACGTGGCCTGGGCCGCCAGCGACGGCGCCGACGCGGAAATCTGGGTCAGCAAGCGAAGCGGCGGTCGCTGGTCGTCGCCCGCTCCGCTGTCGCGCAATCTCGTTCCGGACATCACCCCCTCGATTGCGGCGACCGCAAACGGGCTGCTGGTGACCTGGATTTCCTATACCGACGAGGGGTACGTGCCCATGGCACTTACGGGCGACGACATCGACGACTGGAGCGAGCCCATCGTCCTCGATCCCAACCCCGGCGGCCGTCCGCATGCTCTCTCCAACGCCGGCCTCCCGGCCGTCGCCTGGCGGAAGCTGTCGGACGGCCCGACGGGCGGGACGATCACGTCGAGAACGCTGCGCACCGACGGATGGTCGGCGCCGACGGCCCTGGCCGACGCCTCCGGCTCCGCCTTCACGGTCGCCGAGGCGCCCGACGGCAGGCTCTTGCTGGCGTTCTCCCGACCGGACGGCAGCCTCGGCGTCGTCGACGACGCCGACCCGCAGCAGGATGGGCTTTCCGCCCTGGCCGCCGCCGGTGCGGCGCGATTCGGTGACCCGTCGAGCGTGGGTGCGGCGTGGCCCGGGGACCCGTCGAGCGCGGGCCTCGCAGGATCCGGGACCCCGCCGAGCGCGGCCCAGCCTCAGCCGAGTACGTCACCGATCACCACCGCCGATCCTCCACTCGTCTCCATGATCGCCGAGACCTACACGGCCTTCGGCGACAGCATCACCAACGGCGTTCTGTACGCCCCGGACCGGCAGGACTCACCCGGGTATCGAGAGCCGCTGCAGAACCTGCTGCGCGCGTTCTTCGGCTTCGGCACGGTGTTCAACGCCGGGGTCGACGGCGAGACCTCCGCCGACGGCGTCGGCCGGATCGACAACAGCATCCAGGCCCAGAATCCCGACGTGATCCTGATCATGGAGGGCACCAACGACATCGTGAACGTCATCGACATCGACGTCACGGCGTTCAACCTGCGACGCATGGTGCAGCGATCGTACGAGGAGAAGCCCGACATCATCCCGTTCCTGGCGCAGATTCCGCCGCGCCTCGACCCCGGTCCGGACGGTTTCGATGGCCCGGGGAACGGCCGCATCGACGACCTCAACGAGATGATCGAAGAGATCGGCGACGAAGAGGGCGCCGACGTCGCCGACATGAACACACCGATCGACGGGCACCCGGAGCTGATGTCCAATCCGCTGCACCCCTCGGCGGCGGGCTACGACGTGATGGGACAGACCTGGTACGACGTCGTGCTGCCGGGCGTCCTTTCCCGCACGAATCGCGGCGACCTGGACGTCTCGGGGCGCACCGACGGCCTCGATCTCGTGCAGCTCGCCCTGTCGTTCGGCGCCATTTTCGGCGAGCCGCGGTACTCCCCGGTGGCCGATATCAACGGAGACGGCATCATCGACGGCTTCGACCTGGACATCTTGATCGAGTTCTTCGGCCAGGACGTTTCGTCCGCCGGCGGCTCGGGATCATGACGCCGCCCTCTCGTCGCACTGCTGCGCTGCTCCTGTGCGCCGCCCTCTCCGTTGCGGCCATCGCTTGCGGTGGCGGCAGCAGCCCGGTGGCGCCGGGCCCGCCGCCACCGCCTCCGGCGCCGCGCGTGATCTTCCTGGCGGACGGCTCCAACCCGGGCCTCGACGCCATCTCCCTGCAAGCGGGAACCGCGACCGCCGAGCGGTTCACCCTGCTCCTGCAGGCCGACGGCGTCACCGACCTGTACGGCTACGGCATCGACATCGTCTTCGACCCCGCCCTGGTCGCGTTCGAGACCGCCACGGCCGGTTCGTACTTCGACGAATCCGGCGTCTCCGTAACGACCCAGGTGGTCGAGGGACCGCCGGGCACGTTGGTTGTCGGCCAGAGCCGGGTCGGGGACGTCTCCGGCGTCTCCGGCACCGGCGTGATGCTGTCCATCGACTTCCTCGCCGTCGCGCCGGGCACCGGCATCGTCTCGCTAGAGAACGGCGGCGCCTTCGACGCCACCGGAGGCGCGGCGTCCATCGACTTTTACGGTGGCACCGTGACCGTTCCCGCCACCACCGGCCAATGAGCGTCGATCCGGACGTCGTCGACCGGGTGGCGGAGCTGGCCAAGCTTCACCTGGACGAGGACCAGCGCGACGAGCTCGCCGATCAGCTCGCCCGGATCCTCGATTTCGTCGCCCAGCTCGACGAAGTGGACGTCAGCGATGTCCCGCCCACGAAGCACGTCATCGAGCTGAGCAACGTCGATCGCGCCGACGAGCCTGGGGATTCGCTGACCCAAGACGAAGCCCTCGCCGAGGCTCCCGACGCCGATCAGGGGCACTTCGTCGTGCCGGCGGTGATTCCGGACTGATGCCGATCGATCTGGAGTCCGCCGGCTGCGCCGAGATCGCCGACCACGTGGCCAGCGAGCCCGGCGGAGCGGGCGAAGTGGTCGAGCGATTCCTCGGCTGCATCGACGAGCACGACGGCCGCATCGGCGCCTTCCTGGACGTCTATGGCGAAGAGGCCCGGGCCCGCGCCCGCCTCATCGACGACGACGAGGAGCTTCGGACCCGCCCGCTGGCGGGGGTGCCGGTGGCCCTCAAGGACAATCTCTGCATCGCCGGGCACGCGACCACAGCCGGCTCCCGCATCCTGGAGTCGTTCCGGCCCCCCTACACCGCAACTGCCGTGAACCGGCTCGAGGCCGCCGGCGCCGTAATCATCGGCAAGACCAACCTGGACGAGTTCGCCATGGGCTCGTCGAACGAGAACTCCGCCTATCGGGCGACGGTAAATCCCTGGGACACCTCTCGTGTCCCCGGCGGCAGCAGCGGCGGCTCGGCCGCGGCGATAGCCGGCGGCATGGCCGTTGCGGCACTGGGCTCGGACACCGGCGGCTCGATCCGCCAGCCGGCGGCGCTGTGCGGCGTCGTCGGCCTGAAGCCCACCTACGGCCGCGTCTCGCGGTCGGGCCTGGTGGCCTTCGCCTCCTCACTCGACCAGATCGGTCCGATCACCCGCACCGTCGACGACGCCGCCCGGGTGTTTGTCGCCATCGCCGGACACGATCCCGCCGACTCGACGACGCTTTCCAGCCCGATTCCCGACGTCCGCGAGGACGCCAGCGCGACGGCGGCCGACTTCACCATCGGCGTCCCCGACGCATGGCTGGGAGAGGGCGTCGACGACGAGGTTCGCAACGCCGTCCGCGGCGTGCTCGCCGAGCTCGAGGACGCCGGGGCGCGGCTGCACCCGGTTTCGTTGCCGCACGAAAAGTATGCCGTGCCGACCTACTACGTCGTCGCCGCCGCCGAGGCGTCGTCGAACCTCGCCCGCTTCGACGGCGTCCGCTACGGGTTTCGCGCTCCCGGAGAACACGACCTGGCGTCGATGTACGCCGACACCCGCAGCCAGGGCTTCGGCGCCGAGGTCAAGCGCCGCATCCTGCTCGGAACCTTCGTCCTCTCGGCCGGCTACTACGAGGCCTACTACGGTCGCGCCCAGTGCGTTCGCACGCTCTTGCGGCAGGACTTCCAACGGGCGTTCGAAGAGGTCGACGTGGTGATCGGGCCGACGACGCCGAGCACCGCCTTCGCGATGGGCGAAAAGGTCGACGATCCGCTGGCGATGTACCTGAACGACGTCTTCACCGTTACGGCAAACCTCACCGGCCTGCCGGGCATCTCGGTCCCCTGCGGCCGCGACGCCGCCGGCCTGCCCGTCGGCCTGCAGATCATCGGCCCGGCGCTGGGCGAAAAGAAGATTCTGGATGTCGCCCGTCTGGTAGAGGGGCTGCGCGGCCCGTGGAGCCCGGCGCCGGGCGACTGAGGTCCGGCCGGCCGCCGACTTGCCTCGAAGAGCCCGCAGTGGCGTGGAGCGCACCCGCCGCGGCGCCCATCGCTCCCTACGGCTCCCTACGACAGCGGCCTACCGCCGCGGGCTTCCTACCCTACTTCCGGAAGCGCGAAAAGCCGCCGAACATTCGCCGTGGTGACGCGCTCGACCTCCTCGAGATCCGTCCCGTGTAGCTCGGCGATCATCCGTGCTACCTCGACGACGAAGGCCGGCTCGTTGCGCTTGCCGCGGTGGGGCACGGGGGCGAGGTACGGGCTGTCGGTTTCGACCAGGATGCGATCGAGCGGCACGCTGGCGGCGATCTCGCGCAGGTCCTGGGCGCTCTTGAAGGTGACGATACCGGCGAACGATACGAAGAATCCCAGGCTCACCGCGGCTTCGGCCATCTTTGGCCCCTCGGTGAAGCAGTGGATCACGCCGCGCGAGTTTCCGTGCTGCCGGATCATGGCGATGACGTCAGCCTCGGCCTCGCGGCTGTGGATCACCACCGGCAGGTCGGCCTCGACGGCCCAGTCGAGTTGGCGGCCGAACAGGTCGCGCTGGCGATCGGGCGGCATGTCGTAGTGGTAGTCGAGGCCAATCTCGCCGACGGCCACCACCTCGGGCTCGTCCAGCGCCGCGCGCACGTCGGCAAGGTCCTCTTCGGTGGTTTCCACGACGTTGTGCGGCGCAACGCCGGCGGTAGCGTACAGGCGCACGCCGGCGACCAGGCCGGCGCCTTCGCCCCTTTCCCCATCGGCGTCTCCGCGGGCCTGCCCACCTGAATCCGTCACTGCGCCGGTCTTCCCCTCGACTCGCTGCGCCCCTCGTGCCACCTCGATGGCACGCCGGCTGCTGGCCGCGTCGTAGCCGATCACCACCACGGTGTCGACGCCCGCTTCAGCCGCCCGGGCGAGCATCTCGGCCCGGTCGTCGTCGTAGGCCTCCTCGGCGATGTGGGCGTGGGAGTCGATCATTGCCGGATTGCCGCGGCATCGGTGGGGCGGAGGGTCCCCCGACGGTCTCGCATCGTGGTCGTTCCCGTTGCGTGTCCGGCGGCGGTCAGCGAACGCGGACGCCGTTGGGAACGTCCCCGGCGAAGGTCACCAGGACCGGCCCGTCGTCCGTAGACGCCGCCAGCACCATGCCGTTGGATTCCACCCCGCGGATCGTTGCCGGCTGCAGGTTGGCGACGATCGCCACCTTGCGGCCGGGGAGCTCGTCGGCCTCGTACGAGGCGGCGATCCCGGCCACCAGCGTGCGCTCGTGGTCCCCGACATCGACCCGGAGCTTCATCAGCCGGTCGGTCTCGGGCACGCGCTCGGCGGCGATGATGGTGGCAGTGAGCAGCTCGATCTCCATGAACTGGTCGATCTTGATCACGCTTGGTTCTCCTCGGTTTCGGTGCGACCGGCGTATGCCGCGACGGCCGCCTGGATGACTCGTTTCACCGGAACGCCGGCCGTGTCGGCGACGCGCTGACAGTCTTCGAACTCGGGTACGGCGTTGACCACCTCGTCGCCCAGCACGCCCACCTTCACTCGCACGGAGCCGAACGGCGTGCTCACCTCGACGTGGTGGCGCGCCAGCTGGCGACGCTGCACCGGATAGGAGCGCACGCCGAGCGTCGTCGTTTCCCGCAGCACCATGTCGGCGAGAACGCCCTCGAGGTCGGCCGGAGCGATCACCGTAAGCTGTGTCCCCGGCCGGCTCTTCTTCATCGCTACCCCGTGGGTGAACGCGTCGAGGGCGCCGGCATCGAGCAGGCGCGGGATCAGAGCGCCGACGATGCGGGGGTCGGTGTCGTCCAGGTTGGTTTCGACTACATGGACGGGGCCGGTCGCTCCGGTCCTGCCGGTTTCGCCGGCCCCACCGGTTTCGCCGGTTTCGCCGGTTTCGCCGGTTTCGCCGGTTTCGCCGGTTTCGCCGGTTTCGCCGGTTTCGCCGGTTTCGCCGACGACCAACCGCAGGACATTGGCGCGCTCGTCGAAGTCGTTGTCGCCGGCGCCGTAGCCGATCGCACCGACGGTCATCGCCGGCCAGGGGCCGAACCCGTCGGCGAGGATGGCGACCAGCGCCGCCCCGGTGGGTGTCACCAGCTCGGCTGCTGGCCCGCGCGCGTACACCGGTGCGTCGCGAAGCAGGTGCGCCGTCGCCGGTGCCGGTATTGGAAGCACCCCGTGCTCCGTCTTCACCTGCCCGGAGCCGACGTTGAGCGGCGAGCACCGAAACGCCTCGATCCCGAGCCGTTGCATGCCGCAGCAGGCGCCGACGATGTCGACGATGGCGTCAATCGCCCCGACCTCGTGCAGGTGAACCTCCTCGATGCTACAGCCGTGCACTTCGGCCTCGGCGGCACACAGGGCCTCGAAGACGGCGTCGGCGCGCTCGGCGACACCGGCGGGCAGCGTGCTGGCGGAAAGGATCTCGCGGATGTCGGCCAGGCCGCGGTGCGGGTGGCCGTGAGCCGTGGCGGCGTCGTGCGGGTGGCCGTGAGCCGTGGCGTCGTCGTGCGCGTGGCCGTGAGCCGTGGCGGCGTCGTGTGCGTGGCCGGGGTCATGGTCGTGATCATGATCGTGGTCGTGGGTGTGGCCATGAGCGTGCTCGTCGAACGTGCGCTCGTGATCGTGGGCACGCTCGTGACCGTCGATGACCACGTCGATCTTGTCGGCCGCGAGGGCGCCGCGCCGGACCCGGCGATGCTCGATGCGGAAGCCCTCCAGCGCCAGTCCGGCAAGGTCTTCGCGCAGGTCGTCGACCGCCAGGCCGCACCCCACCATGGCGCCGAGGTTCATGTCCCCGGCGATGCCCGAAAAACAGTCCCAATACGCGATTCGCATGATGGCAGCGTGCCGTGGTGGAAGTGTGATCGGTCTAGAGGATAGACCGATCGCGGCTCGCCGGTGACCCGAACGGCACTCAGACCAGGCCGCGCTCCCTCAGGCTCGCATAGCCTTCCGCGCCGACGATCAGGTGGTCGAGAACCTTGATCCCGAGCATCTGTCCGGCGTCGACGAGCTGGCGGGTGATCTGAATATCCTCTCTGCTGGGCGTGGGGTCCCCCGAGGGGTGGTTGTGATACAAGATGATGGCCGGCGCTCCGGCGAGCAGAGCCCGGCGGAACACCTCCCGCGGCCGCACCACACTCGCCGACCACCCGCCCTGCGAAAGCGTGTCGTCCGCCAACAACCGGTTCCGGGCGTCGAGCAGAAGGACACCGAAGCTCTCGACCTGGTCGTCGGCCAGACGGGCGCCCAGATAGGAGGCCATCTGCTGGGGGTGACGGACCGGGCGGCCTCGGCGGGTGGGACGCCGGCGCACCCTACGGGCGATCTCGAATACCGCCGCGAGACGGGCGCCGAGCGCCTCCCCCACACCCGGCTCGACCCGCCACTCGGCCACGGTGCGTCGAGCCAACCGGTGGAGCCCTCCCGCTTCCGCCGTCATCCGGCGGGCCAGATCGAGCGCCGAAGCGGCCGAATTCCCACACCCGAGCACCAATGCCAGAAGCTCGGTATCGGCCAGCGCCGACACGCCGTGCTCGAGCAATCGCTCCCGGGGCCGCTCTTCCCTTGGTAAACCCTTTATTTGCAAAGCTTGCGGCTCTTGCGGCCCCTACGCCGGTACTTGGTACGATGAGATCATGGTTGACGATGTGGGGCCCGGTTCGCCGCGATCTCGGCACGCACCGCCGCGATCTCGGCATGCACCGCCGCGATCTCGGCATGCAGCCCGCCGCGATCTCGGTATGCACCGCCACGATCACGGTATGCACCGCCACGAGCTCGGCATGCATCGCCAGAAGCTCGTCGTGCGGGCCGGGACGCCCACGTATCCAAGGGACGGCCACGAGGGGCGGTTTTCGGCCATCGTCGAATTCGCGCTTCAGCCGTCGACTATTGGGGCATCCGGGGCGTCCTACCCTTTTAGTAAGGCATTCCCCTAGCCCTGTTAGCGCAGGAAACGTCCATTGGCAGACGCCACGATGGCTCTTTCGGACGAGCAGCTCGTTGCTCTCACGGTCAAAGGTGACGTGACAGCATTCAACGAGATCGTCGCTCGCTGGGAGGGTCGACTGTACAACTTCGTCTACCGCTATCTCGGCAATGCCGAGGACGCGAAGGACATAACCCAGGAGTCCTTTGTCCGTGCGTATTCGCATCTGGAGGGGTTCCGGGGGCAGTCGAAGTTTTCGTCATGGCTCTACCAGATCGCGCTGAACCTGTGTCGCAGCAAGCTGCGTCGCCACAAGGCGCACCCGACCGTCTCGATCGACGATCGGGAAGAGGACAACCCCCTGTGGGCGTTGCCCGACGACCGTTCCACTCCCCACGAGCACACGCTGGAGAGAGAGCGAGCGCTGGCCGTGCGTGAAGCGCTGGCGCAGCTACCCGAAGCACAGCGAACCGTGATCATCTTGAAGGAATACAACGGCCTCAAATTCAGAGAAATCGCCGAGATTCTCGACACACCCGAAAGCACCGTCAAATCTCGCCTGTACCACGGCCTGGAGAGTCTTGCTCAGGCCCTGGGTCACCTACGGGCGGAAGGGAACCCGTCATGAGCATGCGCTGCGAAGAAGTTCGCCCGTTGCTAGCCGAGCTTGTGTACGAGGAGGTGGAACCCGCCGTCGCGGAGAAGATCCGCGAGCACCTGGGAACCTGCCTCCCGTGCCGACGCCACCAGAACGCTTTCCTTGCCGTTCGCACCGATTTGCAGGAGTGGAAGCCTGCCGAGGAGTCGGTGCCGCACGGCATGACGTTCATCGCGCCGACGCCGAAGCCGGCCCCGCCGATCTGGCACAGCCGCATCTTCCAGGGGCTCGCCGCCGCCGCCGGCTTCATGTTCCTGGCCGTGCTGACCGCCGCTGCGACCAACATGCAGGTGGCCTCCGGGCCGGACGGATGGACCGTGAGCACGAGCTTCGGGCAGCCGGCCGTGCAGCCGGAGCCGGAACCTCTAGTGGTTTCTCTCGATCAGATTCCGAAGTTGGACGAGTGGTTCGATGCGCGCCTCGAGAGCCAGTTCGGCAGCCAGTTGAAAAGCGGCGGGGTGGTGACCCTTGCCAGCATGCCGACGCAGCAGTTCCTCACCGACGGGCAAGTGCAGGACATGAGCCGCAGGGTCGCCGCGATGCTCGATTCCACACTGGCCGAGCGCGACCTGGAACTCGGGACACGCTTCGAGAACATGGAGTACCTGGTCGAGTCCAGCCTCGAGCAGCAGACCAACAACTTCTTCTACGCAACCAGGGACCTCGTTGACGACTTGGAAGCCGAGCACAGAGATCAGGTATTCGAGCTCGGCCAAGAATTCGGCAACGTCTACAGTGATACGAATCGACGCCTGATGGAAGCCAACCTCAGGATCGACAACCTCGAGAACACACTCGCTGCGTTCACATCCCGCAGCCCGGAGCAATAGAACCATGTCCGCCGCCCACGTATCGCACATTCCGCCCTGCGATCCTGTCCCCGTGCGGGAGCGACGAAGACTCCGTTCGTTCCTGCCGCTACTGGCCGCAGCCCTGGTGGTGCCGGCACAGGCCCAGGCGCAGGAGGTCCGCGCCCGCGACCTGAGCATTATCGAGAACCTGCTTGCCGAGACCGTGCAGGAGGCCATCGAGGTCACGGTACGCGCAGTCAATACCGAGAACCTGCAGGCGCAGGAAACGGAACAGCAAGACGAGCAAGCGGTGAAGATCCGCTACGTTTTCCGCAGCGCGGGCCAGACCCAGGCGCGCGGCATGTTCCTGGAGGACTACGGCGTCGTCTTTACCGTCCAGGTGCCACACCTGTCCTTTACAAACTCCGCCATCTTCGCGTTGCCGCGCAGCGGCGACATCGCCGCGGGTGACCGGGATTCGCTCAATGCCGTTATCGGCGGCGCCCTCGGCCAGGAGATGCAGCTGCGCAATCAGATCAGCCGCAACCGGGCCGAGACCGACGTGATGATCCAGCGCCTGGAGCGCGAGGTCGCCGCCAGCGGCGCTACCTCGGAAAACGCGCAGCGCCTGCGCACGGCGCTGGCCGAGATGGAGCGCGCCTACAACGATTACGCCGCTGAAGCAGAGGAGATCGCGAGCAGCCGCGAGCGCGAGCGGGTGGTCGAAGAAGAAGGCGCCGCCGGGCGGAGCGGGACCTCGCCGGGACGGCTCGCGGGGCTGCGCATGCTTGCCACGGCGACTCCCGAGGAGATCGCTCGTTCTGAAGAGCTGGCGAGGGACCAGAAGAATCAGATCGAGGGAGCGGTCATGACTGCAGTCGTGGACACGATGGCGCAATACGGTCGCGTCATCCACGGCCTCGAGGACGACGACCGCATCGCAGTGGTGCTGCTTCCGTCGTCGTATCTCAACCAGATGGTGAGCTGGATGCGAGCGACGCAGCGCGACGAGGAGCTGGTCATCTCCGTGCGCTATCACGACATCGTGGAACTCGACGCCGGCGACATCGACGTCGAGGAATTCGGTGGTCGCATTCGATTCGAAACGCGTCTCGGGCAACCCCGGATACGCGACTGAGGCTAGCAGCGCGACCGCGCGCAAGGGGTCGCACAGCCTCAACCGCTTGCTGAGGCTCGCAGGCCCAGCGGCCGCGACGGGCCTCACGTCACTTCAGGCGATTCTCTCCAGCTCCGCCACCGGCGGCCCGTCGTCGATGCTCGTGTAGCCGACGACCGCCGCCACGGCATCGATCCAATCGAGCGCGGCGCAATCCTCGATGTCGGAGCTCAGCCCCTTGTCCACCAGCGTTCGGCCATGGGCGCCGTCCAGAAAGCCAGCCCGGACGCTGGGGGCGTCGAGCAGCGACGGCCAGTAGCCTTCGAGCCCGAGATCTCGGTTGACCCAGTCGAAGCCGTGCTCGGTCAATCGCTCGGCGATCAGCGCCGCGCCGATCCAGTCTTCCTCGGTGCCGCCGGGGCTGCCTCGTAACCCCGCCGAGATACTGAAGATGGGCGTATCCCCGGCGCGCTCCGCGATCACGCGGGCAACCAGGCCGGCGTTGACCGGGCCGCCGACAAGCGCCAGCGACGTCCCCTCGAGCTGTCCCAGCCGCGCCGAGCCGGTCGTCGAGGTAAACACGGCCTCTCGCCCTTCCAGCGCCAGGTCCATGACCCCGCGGGGACTGTTACCGACGTCGAAGCCCGGCGGCGGAAAGCCCTGGCGCTCTCCCACCAGGAAGGCGTCGCCGAGACGTTCCTTCATTGCCCGGGCCTGCTCGACCTCAGTCGCCACCCACACCCTCCGAGCACCTGCGGCCATCAGCGAGGTGATCGTGGCCGATGCCCGCAGCGCGTCGACCATGACCGCGACACCGCCGACGTCCGCTGCGGCGCGGCACCCGTCTGAACCACAGACTACTTCGACGGACTGCGCGACATTGCGGGTCCCGTTCCGCGCCGGCGGCACTTGATCGACCAGTCTCGGAGCTTGCGACATGGCGTGATCCTACCCGACGACCACCGTGTCCGGCAGGTAAAACGGCAGAGTCGGATCGAGTCACGAGGCGTCGGATCGGTCTGCGGCCCCGTCGGATCGGGTCACGCGGCGCTGGATCGGTCCCCGTGACGGTCCCGTCGGGTCGAGCGCTCGTCGCCGAGCAGGTTCCGGAAACGTCCCCGCGCCCTTGTCACAGCGCCGAACAGCCGCAACTCGACCGTGGCGAACGGCTCGTCCGGCGAGAGGCGATACTGGCCAACGAATCGCGCAATCGGCACGCGCCGCCAGTCAGCCTTCGCCTCGTATCTCGGCGAATAGCTCATGTCCGAGTGCCACAAGCTGCGATGCTGCACGCCGAAGCTCCATCGAATGCGGTCCGGTGCCTTGCCACAACAACCGATCCAGCCCCGGTGAATCGACAGATGATGGAAGTCGCAGAGCACCACGAGGTTGTCGAGCGTGTTCGGGCCACCGACGCCCCGGGCCAGGATGTGGTGAACGTGGAGTCCGGAGCGGGCCCGGCAGCCCGGCGCCTGGCACTGCCAGTCGTCCCGAAGGAGCGTCGGCGATTGTGCGCTCAACCGCCGGTACGACGGGTCCTCGTAGCAATCCACGAAATGGTCCAGGAGCTCGTCAAGCATCGCCCAAAGCGGCCAATCGGGGCCCCGCGCCCTTCGCACGACCGAGACGGCGCGATTCAACACCTCACGCTCGCCCTCCGTGAGCCACAATCGAATGCAGCTCGTCGCAGAAGCGGCCAACCCTGGCCGCCGCCGGGATCCGCGGCGCCGCTCCAATCCGCCATCGAAGCGGAACGACGGGTGCGGAGGGCGGCCGTCCCGGCGGACCCATTCGGGATCGACCGCCACGCGCGAAACGGCCCAACTCGCCGCATCTTCGAGACGCGCCATCGACATCCGGCGCGCGTACTCGATCCACGCTTCCGCCGCGCCGGAACTCAGACGAAGATCGAGAACACGGCCGACCACGTTCGCCTTGAGCACCGAGAGATCTCCTAGCGAGAGCGCCTTCCTCAGCGCCGGGTGTCTGCGCCCGGCGCACCCCAGGCGAACGAGACGTCGCGCCGTCCGCGGGGACAATCCCAATCGATCGCGAATGTAGTCGTCGTAGTGCACGAACCCCAGGATCTTCCAGACGGCGTCCTTCCTTATCTTGCGCAGAAGGATGCCGAGCTCGAGGTCCGTGGCTCCCGCAGGCAGGTAGGCGTCCTTGAGCACGTCGTGCAATTCCCACGGCGTCAACCCGGCGGGACTCACGTCAAGTGGCTCCTCCGTGCTCACCGGATCGCGGCCGATCGCTCGCCCGTCTGGCGACAACGCCGGCCCGGAAGGCGAAGCTACACTCGCCCCATTTTCGGGGCCGCTCGACGCCTTCGTGTCCCTGGCTTCAGGATCTGCCGGCGCGGTCGCCTTCACGGTTTCATAGCCATTCGGCCCGTTCGACCTGTTCGGCCCGTTCGTGTCCCCTTCGCCGTCCTGCCGCGTCGCGACGTTCTCGAGGAGCGCGCCCGGAACCGAGCCGCCGGCATCCGGCAGCGCACCGGACAGGTACTCCGCGGCGATGAACTCCCACCGGGTTCCTTCGGGCAACGGAGCACCAGCCACCTTACCGACCAACCGAAGCCCGGCTGCCACCTTGCCGACCATCCAGCCCGGAACGGGCACCTCGAGGACGGAACGCTGCTCATCGCAGTCTTCGGGGGCCACGGCGGCGGCCGCGGGGGCTTCGGCGATTGAATCGGTGGTATCGGACGCGGCGGTTGCAGCGGTTGCGAGGGCTGCAGCGGTCGTAGCGGTTGCAGCGGCTGCAGCGGTCGTAGCGGTCGTAGCGGTCGTAGCGGTTGCGGCGGTTGCAGCGGTTGCGACGGTTGCAGCGGTCGTAGCGGTTGCGCCTGTCCGGGCGATCGCGTCGATCGTGTCCGTTGCGTCGGTCGCACGGGGCGCAACGTTTGTATCCGCCCTGTCGGTTGCATCGACCGTGGCGGTTCCGCGCACGACCGCCCGTAGCTGCCTGATCGGTAGGGACTCCGCCAGCTTCAGCCAATCGCCCTCGGTATCAGGTCTGGCAACCCGCGCGATGCACTCCGCCTTGGTCAATGCGAGACCGCCGCCCTCGTATGCTGCCCGGGTCTTCGGCAAGGTCGCGAGCCGCCGGCCCAGGCAGGCCAGCCGCCGCAGGGAACGAGCGCTGGTTCCCAGGTCCTCGCGGGCATAGTCGCTCTGGGTTCGGTAGCCGAGCCTCTGGAACGACAAGCGACGCTGGAGTCGCGCGGCCGCGCTCACGGCCGGGCGTCGCTTGGCGGCGCGCTTCTGTGCCAGGAAAAGCGCCCTCCTGTCGATCTCGACGGCGGTACTCGCCGTACTCGTGCTACTCGTGCTACTCGTGCTACTCGCGCTACTCGCGTTGCTCGAACCGGATCCATGCATGGCGATAGCATAGCATAAGACGACGAAAATAACACGAAAATCTATCCCCCATGCGAAAAACCGTCCCCGATCGGACAGAAGGTCGTCCGACGAAAGGCTGACGGGCGAGTAGTGGTTAGGGCAGATGGCTGGCGGGCGATTCTGCCGGCGGGCAAGCTGGCGATCAGCCGAGGGGCTATCGGGCGAATGGCTGACGGACAATGTCGACGAACGGCCGCCGAATCGTCGCGCTCGTGATCCTGGGCGTCGTCCCACATCGCCGGCTGTGATTCATCGCCGGCTGTGATCCTGAGGGTCTCCCCTGGTATTCTCTTCGTATTGGGGGTGACAGGGTTCGACGGGAGCTCTGATGCCCGAGGCTGCATGCCGAGCGACTCCTGCGTGCTCGTTAATCAGGCGGGTAAATCAAAACAACTGCCAACGAACCGGTAGCTCTGGCGGCTTAACTCCCGCTAGCGTTCGCCTGGCTCTCGCCTGTAGGGGCCGGGACCGAACGTCGCTATACAGGCTGGTCGCGCGTCACGCCCGACGGCGTCGCGGCGAGATTCCAGTCGGGCTAGCGTGAAGCTGAGCTGGCCCACCCGGCTTGCAGATCGCGAATTCAAAGCGGTGGGCTAAGCATGTAGACGCTTTTGGCGAGGGGTTTTCGGACGCGGGTTCAATTCCCGCCGCCTCCACTGCGCGAGGCCCGAGAAGGGGGCATCTGCGGCGTTGCGAAGGGCTTGAAGGCCGACATGGCCGTCTGCGCCCTCCGCGCCTTGCATCTGCCCCCTTCTCGGGCCTCGCGCTCTTTCTATGGGGTGAGGTGGCTGGATTTGGGGGCCCGTTCGGGCCCCCTCTCCAGCGGTCATCCTCAGGATCTTCCGCGGCCTATCCGGGGCGCAGTCGCGTCCGATCTCATCCGGGTCGACGCGCCTAGCGGAATCGAGGCGAGGAGCGCGGGGCACCCTCGCCGGCGCTGTCAACGGCCGTCCGCGCTCGGGGAGCCCCGGCCGACGTTGGGGAACGTCGGCCCAGATCGGTAGCACCAGTAATGAAAGCGGATGACGAGGGCCATCGTCATGAGAGCCGGGCCGAACGTCACGAGCCCAACGGGCGTCACCGCCAGCATTCCGGCTGCCGCGGCGATGAAGGCCGGGACAGAGGCGTTTCCCAGAATCGCCAAACCTCCTCCGACCGCGACCACGGCAGCCTGGAGAGTGAGTGCCCACACGTTCGTGATGAACCAGCTTGGACCCGAATCGCCTGCAGTGAGGATCGCGAGAGTGGGGCGCCCCGTCCAGGCGAGCCCAATCCCAACCAGCCCAGCAAGTACCAAGAGACCACTTGCGACGCGTTCTTCGTTTCGGTAGCAAAACGGAGCTATCGCCATGTCGGCAGTTGCCCGGTCGCACCGATCTGGCAAGTATGCGGGTGAGTGTCGCGGGGCCGCTGGCTCATTTCGAGGCACTCGCATCAGGTTGGAGCGACTGCAACTTCTCGACCAGGGCTTCGTACATGTGCGGCGGGAGCCGCACCGGGCCGTTTTCTGTGTAGGCCTGGTGATTCAGATCCGGATCGCCAGGCCCCGCGGCCGCAACCACCTCATGCATCAACTGGACGAACGCGGGATTGGCGCAGAAAACCGTTCCGGTTGAGGCCGACCTCAACGTGCCGTAGATGTCCGGTCCAGGTAACCCGCCCAGCTCCTCGACTTCCTCGGGGCTGAGCAGCGACATGACGCGCTCCAGATCTTCGTCCTCCGGAGGCAGGTCGGTGGGCACCGTGCGCCCGGGCTTCATGTGTTTCCGTTTTCCGAATGGCCACATCTCGACGATGCCGAGCGGTTGGAGGATCTCGTAATGACCTAGGGTTTTGCCGACCACGGCGGCTCCCTACCAGGGGTAGTGTTCGAACCAGACTACGAGGAATCGCGCAGGGCGATCAACGGGCAGGCACCGTGTCTCGCGAAGTAGGCCAACCGCTGCCGTGAGTCGATGGCGCGGCACGATAGGATCCGTGTCTATGGCCGTGCGGCAGCGAAGAAAACTTCGCGGACGTCGAGCGCTTGTCGGAGGGTGACCCCGTATGAAGATCGTCGCGATCTCGGACACGCACAACCGGCACCGAGATGTCGAGATTCCCGAAGGGGACGTTCTCGTGCACGCCGGCGACATCACGGCCCACGGAACGCTGGAGGAAGTCGAAGCGTTCAACGCATACTTGGGCGAGCTCCCCCACCCGCAGAAGATCGTCATCGCCGGCAATCATGACTTCTGCTTGGAGCAAACGCCGGAGGCCAGCGCCCGCCTGCTCAGCAACGCCACGTACCTGCAGGATCAGGCAACCACCGTGGACGGGTTCCTCTTCTACGGAAGCCCGTGGCAGCCGTGGTTCTGCAACCTGGCATTCAACCTGAGGCGCGGCGCGGAGATTCGCGCGAAATGGGACCTGATTCCCGACGGAGTGGACGTCCTGATCACCCACGGTCCACCGCGGGGATTCGGCGATCGAACTTCGATCGGGCAGCGAGTCGGCTGCCACGACCTCCTCGATGCCGTTGAGAGGATCGAGCCGCGACTCCATGTGTACGGCCACATCCATGAGGCCGCGGGGACCTTCTCGAACGGCGTTACGACGTTTCTCAACGCGTGCGTGTTTGATCGATACAGCGGGCCGGTGTTCGAACCGTCAGTGGTGGAGCTGGAGCGCTAGCAGCCGCGATCGGCCGGGCCCGCGCTCGTCAGCCCGGCACCATCACCTCGGCGATCGCCTCCATGACCCGGTCGAACGACTCGACCTCGCGGGAAAGCTGTTTTTCCCCTTTCCGCGTGATCCGATAGAAGCGGGCGCGGCGGTTGTTTTCGGACAATCCCCACTCGGCCTTGACGTAGCCTTTCCGCTGCATTCGTTGCAGCGCCGGGTAGAGCGACCCTTCACCGATCTGCAGGACGTCTTTCGATCGATCGCCGATGAACCGGGCGATGCCGTACCCGTGCATCGGCCCGCGCGACAAGGTGCGGAGAATCAGCATGTCGAGAGTTCCGGGAAGAAACTCGTTTTGCTTGCTGCCGCGGACGACACCCATCAGCCCGCCTGCGCCTCGGGCGCAATGGATCCGCGCGCCCGCTCCTTCAGGCTACTCATGACGCAGGGCCTCCAGCGGGTCGAGCATCGAAGCTCGCCACGCGGGCACGAAACCGGCGAAGGCAGCAACCGAGACCAACGTGACGGTGGCAACGAGCAAGGTCGCCGGATCGGTGGGTTCGAGACCGTGCAGTTGGCTCGCAGCCGCCCTCCCGGCAGCCAGCCCGGCGGGCACGCCGACCAGGACGCCGAGCAGAACCAATCGAAGACCCTCCGCGAGCACCATCCGAAGGACCTCGACACGAGCCGCCCCCAGGGCGACACGAATCCCGATCTCGTTGGTCCGTCTCGCGACGCTGTAGGCAAGCACCCCGTACAGACCGATGCAGGCGAGAAGCAGAGCAAGACCGGCGAAAGCGCCGGCCAGCCGGCTGAAGAGCCGATCTTCGCGCAACGTCCGGTCCACTTGCGCGACCAGGGTCGTCATCCCGAGAACGGGCAGCCGCTCGGAAGCCCCATCGAGCGCCGCGCGAACCCGCGGCGCCAGCACCGCCACGTCGCCGCTCGTACGAATCACGAGCGAACCCAGATGCTGGCTCGCTTGGGCGACCGGCAGGTAGATGAATCGCAGCGGCTCCTCGCGTACGTCTTCATACTTCAGGTTTTCCGTTACCCCAACGATCTCGATCTCTTCTGCGGACTCGCTGCCTTCGAGCCCGAAGCGCTTCCCGACCGCCGACTCTCCGCCGAAGAAATGCTCGGCAAAGGCCCGGTTCACAACCGCAACCCGCGGCGCTCCGTCCCGATCCTGGGGTCGCAACGCCCGCCCTTCGATGAGGGGGATGCCGATTGCCTCGAGGTGCCCCGGCGTCACCACGTTGGCGCTCGCCCACAGGTCGCGCGAGCTGCGCGGTTCGTATCCCTGCACGAAGGCGTCGGTCGTCCAGCCGGCGTCGGAGAACGGCGTGGAGAACGAGAAGCTGGCCGAGATGACGCCGGGAAGCCCCTCGAGGGCCGTGACCACCTCGTCGTAGAGCCCGACGAGTCGTTCGTCGGCCACGCCGGCGCCTCGTGTATCGACGCTGACGAGAAGCACGCCCTCGGGCGCGAACCCGAGCTCCTCGGAGCCGAGATTGTGGACGCTGCGCAGAAACAGGCCGGCCCCCACCAACAGGAACAGGGAACCGGCCACCTGCGACACGACGAGCGCCTCTCGCAATCCCCATTTCCCCTTCGATCTCCCCAGTACCCCGCGACGTCCCGCGCCCCCCTGGGACGCTCCGCCCCTGACGGCGCGCCAGGCCGGAGCCAGTCCGAAGGCGATCGCCGTCAGGATCGTCAGGACAGCGGAGAACCCCAGGACGCGAACGTCGAAACGCAGGTCCAGCGGCAGATCGGGACGCGAGCTGATCACCGCGATCGACAGGTGCTGGCTCCAGCGCGCGATCATCACGCCGGCGACGCCGCCGAGAGACGCCAGCAAGAGGCTCTCGGTCAGCATTTGCCGCATCAGCCGGGCGCGGCCGGAGCCCAGGGCGAGGCGCAACGAGATCTCGTGACGCCTTGCCGAAGACCGTGCCAGCAGCAGGTTGGCAATGTTGGCGCAGGCGATCAAGAGCACCAGCGCGACAACTCCGGTGAGTAGCATGAGTCGGGATGAAGCGGCCCGTCGGAGCCCACCGAACCCGCCGGCGAAGGAAACCAGCTCCAGGTCCAGGCGCCCGATGCGCTCGCGGATCTCGGGCGTGACGCCGGCTCCGGCGTGTTCGGCAACCCGCTCGCGAAAGAACTGTCGCGCCTGCGCCCTCGCCACTTCAGCCGTGGAGCCCGGCGCCAGGCGTCCGAGGATCCGTAGCCACATCACGCCGCGGTCGTCCAGGGTCGGCGGCGTGCGCTCGAGCTGTGACTGCATGGTTACCGGAATCCAGACGTCTGTGACCGTGCCGGCGTCGACGCCGTGGAATCCCGCCGGCGTGACGCCGACGATCCGATAGGCAGTGCCGTTCAGGTGCAGGGTTCGGCCGATCGCCGCCGGGTCGGCCCCGAAGCGGCGCGACCAATAGCCGTGGGACAGCACGGCCACCGGTTGCTCGCCGGCAAACTCGTCATCGGCAACGCCGAATACGCGCCCGTGAGCGGCTTCCAATCCCAGCACCGAGAAGAAGTTGCCGCTGACCAACCGCGCCGCGGCCGCAGCCGCGGCCGCGGCGGAGCCCGGCGCCCCATCGGCGCTCTCGTGCGCGTGGATCCGGTAGCTCGAGATCGCCGCGAGATCGGAGAACGCGCGGGTATCCCGGCGCAGGTCGCGGTACAGCGGGTGCGAGAAAAGAGAGGTGTGCCGGTCGCCGGGCTCGTCGGATCGCATCGTCCCCTCGGCCAGGCTCGTTCCGAACACATAGAGCTCCCCGGGGCGGTCCACCGGCAGGGTTCGCAACATGACCGCGTCGACGAGCGCAAAGATCGTGGTGTTGGCGCCGATGCCCAGCGCCAGCGTCGTGACCACGGCGATCGTGAACGCCGGGCTCCGACGCAGCCCGCGCCACGCGTAGCGAACGTCCTGGACGAGATCCTCGAGGGTAGTAAACCGCCATTCATCGCGGCTGTCCTCGAGCGTCAAGGACGGGTTCCCGAACTCCAGCCGCGCCGCCCTCCTTGCATCCTCGGCCGACATCCCGGCGGCCTGGTGATCGCGAGCCTTCATCTCCAGGTGGATGCGAATTTCCTCGTCGAGCTCACGGGCGATTCGGCGGCGGCTCAGCAAAGCCGTCAGGCGGCGAAGGGTCTCGGCCAGCTTGTCCATCGGGACTCGGAGGATCCTCTCGGGAGCCGCCACCGCGGCGCGATCCGCCCGCCCGACGCTCCCATCGTTTATCGATGGAAGAGTGCCCGTCGTCGACCCCGTCTGTCAAGTCGCGGCGGCTTGAGGCCTCAAATGCGGTTCTCGAGGTCGGCGACGGAAGCGCAGATCGATGCAACTTTTTTCGGTCGGACCACGTCTCAACTTAATAACCTACAGTGAAAGAAAAACAAGGGGCGCGACGATGCCGACGGATGTCCTCGGTGATTTCGAGAAGGTGGTGCTGCTGGCGATTCTGCAGTTGGGAGGCGAGAGCTATGGAGCACCGATCCTCGCGGAGATTGAAGCGCGCACCGGGAAACCTCCGTCGAGCGGAAGCCTCTACGTCGCCCTGAGGCGGCTGGAACGACGCGGCTTGCTCTCTTCCTCGTTCGGAGATCCCACTCCCGAGCGTGGTGGCCGCGCGAAGCGGTTCTTCAAGGTGGAGGCCGAAGCGGTGCGGCTTCTGCGACGCTCGCAGGACGTTTGGAACAGCATGGCTGAAGGGCTGGCGACGATTCTCGAGAGCGAGTCATGAAGGCCCCCCTGGCGTTCTTGCAGCTGTTCCTTCGCAAGGAGGACCGGAGCGAAATCCTGGGAGACCTGCAGGAGGCCCATGCGCTGCGCCGCAAGGAAGTCGGCAGCACGGCGGCGGCCTTCTGGCTCTGGCGCCAGGCGTGCAGCATCGCGGTGAAGCTGACCGCCGACAGAATCCAGCAACGCGGCGGCCACCGCGGCGACCACCACGGCGACCACGGCGACATCCGGCCCGCATCGACCGGCTCCCGGGCAGCGATTCTCGAGGAGGGCTTTCGCGACCTTCGGTTCGGGCTCCGGGGACTGCGTGGACGCCCCGTGTTCGCGCTCACGGCTGTTCTGACGCTGGCTGTCGGCGCGGGTATGACCACGACGATGTTCGCCCTCGTGGACGCCATCATGTTGCGGCCCCTCCCCGGAGACAACTCACGGGGCGTCGTGTACCTCGGCGTTGAGAGCGAAGACGGGCGGGCGAGCGCCTCCCCTACGCCCGAGCTTCTGCGCCTGGTGGACGAACACAGCGCGGCCTTCTCCCGTGTGGAGGCATATTCCATCCGGCGCTATTCGGTCGCGGTGGACGGGGAGCCGACGCGGATTCGCGGTGCGCAGGCGTCGTCGGGTTTCTTCTCCTTTCTCGGCGTCGGGACACAGCGGGGCCGGGGATTCGTCGCGGATGATGGGCCGGGATCGGAGAACCTGGTGGTGGTGCTGAGCCACACGTTCTGGAACGAGCGATTCGCGGGCAGCGAAGACGTTGTGGGCCGGGCCATGGTCATCGACGGTGAAGCCCGCGAGATCGTAGGGGTCCTACCCCGCGAGTTCCGGCTACACACCTACGCGGAGCCGCTGTTCTGGATTCCGGGAGGGCGGGGCGCCGGCTCGCTGGCCGACGGGGACCCCGTGGAGGGAGCCCTCGCGCGACTCGCCGACGGAGTGTCGCTGGAGGCAGCGAGGGCCGAGATCGACGCAATCGTGCAGAACAACCCCCTCACCCCACGAGCCGACATGACGTGGGTGGGCACGGTGAGCACGCCGGCGGATCTCCTGGACCCTTCGCTGAGGAAGACGATCGTCGTCCTCCAGTTCGCCGCAATCCTGGTCCTGCTGATCGCCTGCGGGAACCTGGCCAACCTGCTCCTTGCTCAGGGGGCGGCCAGATCCCGGGAGCTCGCGGTCAAGGCAGCGCTGGGAGCGAGTCGGTGGCGGCTGGCGCGGCAGCTCCTGGTCGAATGCGGCATTCTCGGCGCGCTGGGGGCCATGGGCGGCCTCCTCCTCGCCTTCTGGGGCCTGCGCAGCCTGCCGATCTTTCTTCCCCCTGGCTATGCCGGTTTTTCTCTGAGTCCGGAGGTGCTCGTGGCATCTCTCGGCGTATCGCTCGGGGGGACGCTGGTAGCCGGCCTCCTGCCCGCCTTCAGGGCCTCGCGGCGGAACCTTACGGCGCCCATCAACGGGGCGACCCGTGGCGACCTGACGCTGCCACGGAGAGCGAGCGTCCCTCGGCTGCTGGTCGTTCTCGAGGTGGGAATGGCCCTCGTGCTTCTTCTTTCGGCGGGCCTTCTCGTTAAGAGCTTCGCGGGGCTGATCACCGGGGACGTCGGCTTCGCCCGCGAAGACCTCCTGGCCGTTCGCCTCGAGCTTCCCGCAAGCGAATACCCGCAGGAGGAGAGCCGCCTGGCGTTCCTGGGGCAACTCCGCGACGAGCTTCGGGCGCGGTTTCCGGAGCGGCTCGGCGCGGCGACGGTCGCCACTGGATTGGTCGAGGGGATCGCCGCGTCGGTCGACTCCCTCGCCACAGGCAGCAGCCCACGGGAAGACGACGATCAGCTGCTCATCGTCTGGGGCGTTGCTCACGACTACTTCGAGGTGGTCGGCGTTCCGCTCATCGAAGGGCCGGGGTTCGCCGAGGGCATGGACACCGAGGCCGAGCGGGACGTCATTGTCAACGACACGCTGGCGCGCCGGTACTTCCCCGACGGCTTCGCCGTCGGTCAGCAGCTACGGATCGGCGACGAATGGCATCGGGTCGCGGCTGTGGCCGGCTCCGTGAAGCTCCCGGCTATGGCGCAAAATACTTTGGACGACCTGCAACTGTTCGTCCCCCTGCATCGAAACGTCGGAAACGACTTCCAGATCCTCGCGAGGATCCGTGGAGAGCGGGGCGTGGCCGTGGACCGCCTAAAAGAGGCGGTGTGGAGCGTCGATCGTTCCCTTCCCATCCTCGATATCGTCGAGGTGGAGGACGCCCTGGCTGATTCTCTCGGGCGCGAGCGCTCCAACGCGCTCCTGATGGCGCTGTACGCGATGACGGCGCTCACCTTGAGCGCCGTCGGTATCTACGGAGTGGTGGCTCAGTCGGTCGGACAGCAGGTCCGTGAAATCGGCATTCGCATCGCGCTGGGGGCCACCCCCGAGGGCGAGGTCACCCGCGTCGTCGGCAGGGGGATGGCGACCGTCGGGTGCGGAGTGCTCCTCGGCGCCCTCGGCTTCGCCGCCCTGGGCCCGATTCTGTCGGAGCTGCTGCACGGCGTATCGAGTCGGGACCCGCTGGTTCTCGCCGCGGGAGCGTCGCTCGTGGTCGGCGTGACACTCATTGCAACCTGGCTCCCGGCCCGACAGGCTGCAGCCGAAGACCTGGTCTCCTCGTTGCGAGGAGGTTGACCGACTGGTGACCCTAGCCCAGCTTGGCGTTCGACGAATCGGCTTTCGGCCCTGTTTCGCTCACATCGCTACGTGCGAGAAGTAATTGACACGACGTGGGATGTTCGCCGCGCCACAACACAGCCCGCATCAACCTGGCACAATAGCGGCCCTTGTCGCCGGGGCACCGGGCAGCCACGGTGAGTTGATCTTCTCCACATTGATTCCTCGAAAAGTGAGCAGCGTATGACCGCCGAGATCGCGTGGCCTGAAAAGCAACGGGAGCTTCACAACCACCACTTCGATTCCACCATCTGGAACGACCTCGAGTTCCGCGATGACGACATCGTGATCTCGACCTACGCGAAAGCCGGAACGACGTGGATGCAGCAGATCATCGCGCAGCTGCTGTTCAACGGCGCCGCCGGCCTGGAGGTCGCCGAGATGTCGCCCTGGATGGATCTGCGGGTGCCGCCGAAGGAGGTGAAGCTGCCATTTGTCGAAGCGCAGGAACATCGTCGCTTCATGAAGACCCACCTTCCGGTGGACGCCCTCGTCTTTTCACCCCGTGCGAAGTACATCTACATCGGCCGCGACGGGCGCGACGTGGTCTGGAGCATGTACAACCACCACGTCAATGCCAACGCACTCTGGTACGAGGCCCTCAACGACACGCCCGGACGCGTCGGGCCGCCGATCGAGCCGCCGCCGGACGACGTCGTCGAGTACTTCGTCGACTGGCTCGACAAGGACGGCCATCCCTTCTGGCCCTTCTGGGAAAACGTCCGCTCCTGGTGGGCGATCCGCGACCTGCCCAACGTCCTTTTCGTCCACTTCGCCGACCTCAAGGCGGACATGGGGGCCGAAATCCACAAGATCGCCGACTTCCTGGACCTGCCGATCGACGAGGAGACCTGGCCGGCCATTCTCGAGCATTGCAGCTTCGACTACATGAAGGCCAACGCGGCCAAGAGCGTGCCCCTGGGCGGCGCCTTCTGGGACGCCGGAGCGAAGGTGTTCATCAACAAGGGCGTCAACGGGCGTTGGACCGACGTGCTCCCGGAGGAGCATCGGCGTGCCTACGAGAGCCGTGCCGAGCAGGAGCTGGGGGTCGAATGCGCCCGCTGGTTGTCGAGCGGCGGTGGGCTCGGCTGACGGAGGACTCAGGCTGCGCGTTCGGCCTGCAGCCGCCGTTCGACGATAGCGCCCTGATCAAGACGCTCGGGCGCGACGGTCTCGGCAATCTGTTCCGCCGCGCGGACCGAGCTGTTCGTGACCTGATCGGCTCGGTCACGAGCCGGGCTGCCGATCAGCTATCGCCGTTGTCGGCTCCGACTCCTTGAGAGCATCGCAGCATGACTCGGGCGCCCGCGCTGATCGAGCCGGACCCCGGCCACCAGGCGGTGATGGTGACGTCGTGCTCGCCCTCCTCGAGGCGAATGCGAGGTGGTCTGGTTTCGTTGGTACCGCAAGCGGCGAACAGAAGATCGGTCGCGCGGCCGGTCCAGCTCTCACCCGGAGCTACCCGCGAGCATACGGAACGTCGTGGGTGCCAGAGCTCGCCATCCACAGTTGTCGAGAACAGGAGGATGTCACGCCAGTTGCCCAACGAGCCCCCGAGCTGCAGCTCGATCGGGATCTGGGCAGCGTTGACCGACATCGAGCAGCTTGCGCTGTTGACAACTCGGATTTCGCTCTGCGTTGGCAGCGCCGGCGTCAACGCCACCGAGCTATCTGCGATGTCCTCCGCCAGACGCCGCGTGCCGACGTTGACGAGGATCCGCGACGGCTCCTGCGTGCGGTTCAACCGTGGATTGGTCGCGGCGTGGTCCGTGAACACATATTGGCTACCCGCGGCGAAGCCTCCGCGTGGTTTGACCAGCAACAGCGGCTTGTAGAAAGCATGGTCACCCACCAGCGGGCCGGTCATGAACTCCAACTCCACCCCGATACTCGTCCGCCCGTCGGGCTTGACGTGCTCGATCGTGAACGCGGTTGGCGACGGAAGAACGGGTCGGCCGTCGTCGTGCGGCGAGATGCCGAACCACGGGATTCCTTGCGAATCAGCCGGGATCGTGGCGCCGTTCAGCAAGAGAAAGCGTCCGCCCGTGTACATGCAGGAACATAGCTCACTCGCGCACACGGAAGATCCGGAAAGCGGAGCCAGCACGGCGATCCCCGCGCAGACCGTGGCCGCCCGGGTAGCCCGAGACGCGACGTCGTTGGCCCGGCGCGAGGCGAAGAACATCTCTTTCTTCTACTACACGCGAACGCCGATGACACGGCAGCCCGCCGGAAGCGATCTCCTCTCGCCGCCCTCAGTTCTCTTTCAACAGCGTCGTGAGGTTAGCCGCTACTTGCGGGAGCGAACCTTGTCGCCACGACTACATATTTAAATATGTAGTATGATCCTGATCATGGCTCAAAAGATCATCGGTGTTACCGACCTGCAGCGACGCTTCAAGGCGATCGTGGACGAAGTGCGCGAAGACCGGATTCCCTACGTGCTGACCCGCGGCAGCCGCCCCGAAGCGGTGCTGCTGCCCTACGACGAGTACGTTCGACTCGAGCAATTGGACGAAAAGGAGGCTGTATTCCGCTTCGACCGGGTGCTGGAAAAGACGCGCGAGCGCAACCGGGAAATCGGGGTCGAAGAGGTCGCGAAAGATGTGCGCCAAGCGCGCGAGGAAGCGCGCGGCCGGGCGAAGGTCGGCAGCGTCTAGCCGATGCGCGCGGTCGTCGATACGAATGTCGTGGTCAGCGGACTAATCCGCCCCCTCGGACCTCCGGGCCAGGTATTGCGAGGGCTCCGTGACCGTCAGTTCCGGTCGATCGTGAGCCCTCCGATTCTCGAAGAGCTTGCAGCAGTTCTGGCGCGCCCGTGGCTGCAGCGCAAATACGGCATCGGCGACGACGACGTCCGCGACTTCTTCCGGCTGTTGGCCCTGCGCTGCGAGCTCGTCGAGCCGGTGTGCGAGATCCGACGCTGCCCCGATCCCCACGACGACAGGTTCCTCGAGGCCGCGATCGACGGCCGCGCTGATCGGATCGTCACAGGCGATGCCGATCTGCTGGCGATCGGCTCGGTTGAATCCGTGCGGATTGTTGATACGGCTCGATTCGTCGCCGAGCTGGAGTAGCGTCGCTCAGCCGACGCGAGCGAGGTCGGCGAGGATCTTCTCGAGCAGCCGAGGCGTGTAGATCGCGAACGGGGCGGGCGCCCGGGCGTGCTCTCGCGGCAGGGCTTCGAGGCGCTCGCGTACGCCGGCCGCACGCTCGTCCAGATAGTCGATCGCGTTCAGGGCCGCGACGACCTCGAAGAGGGGGCGGCTGTCGAGATCTGCCGACATGAGGAGGACATCGAGCGCAGCCCGCAGGTCGTTGTCGTCGCCGTAGCGGCCGAGGGCTTCGGCGGCGGCGATGCGCACGCTCGGGGAGGTATCGGCGAACCGGGCGAACAGCTCGTCGTGGGCCAGGCGCACCGCGGGCTCACCGCGAATCAGCATGCCGACGGCGGCCCAGTAGCGGACGGCGCTGTCGGGATCTTGCAGGGCCGGGGCGAGGTCTCCGGCAGCGTAGAACTCCGTGTCGCTGGCCTGCTCGGCCGTTTGGAAGATCCGCACGAAGTGGTATCGAGAAGGGTCGCGCGCCAGCTGGTGGAACGTTCCGGACTCTGGCGCGTCCGCCGACCCGACGGCAGTCAGCCCGGCGCGGCGGTACATCTCCGCCTCGGGAAGAAACCCGAGGTCGGTCGTCTCGAGGGCATGGCGGCGCTGCACCGTGCGCATGCGCTGAAGAACGTCGCGGTGCTGCGCCGACCCGACGAGGTTCACGACCTCGTCGGGATCGAGCTGCAGGTCGTAGAGCTCCTCCGCCGGGCGCGTTTCCCAGAACGCGGCCTGCTCGGGCTGCAGCGCGCCGGCGTCGTAGAGGGCCTTCCAGGCCTGCGTGGTCGGGGTCTGGAACATGTAGGCGACGTGCTGGCCGTCGGGACGATGCGGCAGATAGTTGCGCACGTAGACGTAGCGCTCGTCGCGCACCGCCCGGACCAGGTCGTCGCGCTCGTCCATGCGACCGCGGAAGCCGAAGAGGTAGTCGGGAGGCTCGCCGGCGTGGGGCCCGAGGAAGGCGCTGCCCTGCATGTGAGGCGGCGATTCGATCCCGGCCAGGCTGAGCATGGTCGGTGCCAGGTCGACGAAGGCGGCGAGCCGGCCGTTCGCACCGCCCGGCGCCCAGCCGGCCGTCGCCAGCGGCCGGAAGCGTTCGGGCACATAGACGATCAAGGGAACCAGCAGGCCGCTGTCCTTGACGGTGCGTTTGCCGCGCGGCAGCCCGATACCGTGATCGCCGAAGTAAACGACGATCGTGCTGTCGGCGAGACCGTCGGCCTCCAGCTCGGCGAGGCGGTCTCCGACCCGGGCGTCGACGTCGGTCATCTTGTCGTAGTACTGGGCCCAATCGCCGCGGGTCTCCGACGTGTCCGGGTGATACGCGGGGACGCGAACCCCGGCCGGGTCGTGGACGGCGTCGTGCGGGCGGGCGCGGATGCCGCTCTCGTGCGAGGCGGCGAAGTTGAACACGGCGAAGAACGGCGCGCCGTCCGGACGGTCGCGCCAGTGCGCCTGGCGGGAAGAATCGTCCCAGGCGTCGGCAACGACCTCAGGCATCGGGGCGAGGTTGTAGTCGGTCTTGGCGTTGTTGGTGGTGTAGTAGCCGGCGTCCCGCAGGTAGGCCGGGAACGGCCGGATGCTCGCGGGCAATCGCACCCGGCTGCGCATGTGGTGGGAGCCGAGCGACGTCGGATACATCCCGGTGATGATCGTCGAGCGTGCCGGCCCGCAGACCGGCGCGTTGGACCAGGCCACTCGGTAGATCATCCCCCGCGCGGCGAGCGCATCGAGGTTCGGTGTATCGGCGAAGGCATCGCCGTAGGCACCCAGGTGGGGCCCGTTGTCTTCTGACGACAGCCAGAGGATGTTGGGGCGCTCAGGCGCCGGCACCGGGCCGTCCGCGCCCACTGGTCGCCCCCCTGCCTCGGGCGGCGCAGCGCCGATCGCCAACAGCACGATACCGGCAGCCGCGCACCACGGCGTGAGACGGGATTTCATCGGCAGGCCTCGATCGATATTCGGAACGGTAGGCGAGAATCTATCGACCGGCGCGGCAGAGACACAACGGGCACGCGCCAAGCTCTTCAAGATTCCGGCGTCGGTCGCCGAACGGCGCGATAGAAGTCGCGCACCTCTCGCGAGGCCGTGATCCCCTCTGCGGCCACCCAGGCGTCGATCTCGCCCCAGTCGATCCTCTGCGACTGGTGGGTCGCAACGAGCACGGCCTGCTCGAGCGACGGAGGGTCTTGCCACGCGGCCGCCGCCATGAGGCGGTCCATGACCGCATGCGTCGGGGTAATGATCCGAATGTTCCCCCGCGGGGTCGGGACCATCGCACATTGCGAAGCGTCCACATAGGTACCGCCGAAGGCGAGCGGCGCCGGCGGGAACTCCAGGTACCACCTCGTCTCGGGATGCTCGAAGACTGACAATCGCGGACGCCCCGTGTGGACGAACCCCAGCAGCTCGAGGACCGGTTCGAGGTCCTCCAGCAGCGCCGTCGTGACGAAATCCAGGTCCTCGGACTGGTACCGATTCTCGGTGTAGATCGAGACGGCGCCGCCTCCAGAGAGCGTCGCGACAATGCCCGCGGCTTCCAGCGCGTCGGAAACGATGGCTGCCAACTCGGGCAGCGACGTGTCTCGGCTGATCGATGCCATCCCCATCGCGGGCTGAGTTCCTTCCGTCCGTAGGCGGGCTGAGTTCCTTCCGTTTCCTTGCCGCTGAGCTACCTCTTGGCGTGCCGTCGTGGCCGCCGTCGAGCGCGGTAGAACTTCCGGATGATCTCGTCCGGAAGGCGGCCCAGCGCGGAGCGGAGGAACTCACGGAGCCCGTCGGCGACCGGATTCCGACTGAAGTAGTAGAAGCGGGCCGCTCCTTCCTTGCGGCTGACCAGAATGCCGAGATCCTCGAACTTGCGGAGCTGGTTCTGAGCCTGGCTGAGCGACATCCCGAACGTCCGTGCGATCTCCGCGGCGTAGCCCTGCTCGTAGTTCTCGAGATACATCAAGACCTGGTAGGCAGCCTTGCTGCCGAAGAGCCCGATGAGGGGAGCCTCCGAGATCTTTGCTTTGTTGCGCATGTTTGGTGGTCCCGACCCTACCTCGATGCGAGGTTTATAAACCTTAGATTTAGGTATTTCAACCTCTTTTTTAGGTATCGCCATGCTTCTCATGGATCGATGGCGACGGAGATGGCGGGAGTGCGACCGTTCAGCCCATCCCGGAAAGGTGGAGGTTCCACCATTCGCGGGCGTTTCCCTGCTCCCAGGGGTCGGCGCGAGCGACGGACAACAGACGTTCGCTCAGCTCGGCCGCGCTGGCGGGGCGCTTCGCCGGGTCCTTCTCCAGGCACCACAGAACGATCTCATCGAGCTCGGCGGGTATGGGGAGCTCGACACGCGCTGAAGGCGGCTGTGGCGACGTGCGTGCATGCTCGACGATCATCTTGACGGGGCTGTCGGCCTCGAACACCCGGACGCCAGTCAGCAGCCAGTAGCCGACGCAGCCGAGGGCGTACAGGTCGGCGCGGTGGTCGACCTCGGCGATCCCCTCGGCCATCTCCGGGGCCATGTAGGCGGGCGTTCCGGCGGCGACGCCGACTCCGGTGAGGCGGGTGGCCTCCTCGTCCTGATCGAAGTGCTTTACCAGGCCGAAGTCCAGCACCTTGACGAAGTCGAACGTGTTGCCCATCCGGCAGACGTAAATGTTGGCCGGCTTGATGTCGCGATGGACCAGGCCGCGATCGTGGGCCTCGGAAAGAGAGTCGCAGACCTGCCGGAGCAGCGCCACGACGCGGCCGGCGGAGAGAGCCCCGAAACGCTGCGGGATGCTTTCGAGGTCGAGCCCTTCGAGGAGTTCCATGACGTAGTAGAAGCGGCCGTCGTCATCGACACCGAAGTCGTACAGCTCCACCGTGTGCGGCGATCGCAACAAGGCCGTCGCCTTCGCCTCGCGCTCGAACCGGCGAAGGACGTCGACCTCCCCGCCGCGGCCTCGAAGCGCTTCGGGGCGAATGAACTTGATGGCCGCGGGGCGGGCGAGCAAGCGATGTTCTGCTCTCCACACCTCGCCCATGCCACCCTGCCCCAGCTTCTCGACGAGCCGGTAGCTGCCCATCTCGCGGGCTTCGCTGAGATCCTTGCCCAGGCCGTACACCGTGCGGGAGCCGACAAACGCGATCAGGGCGCTCGAGTACAGCGCTAGCGCCATCCCCAGCCAGAAGAACGGCGGAATCCCGACGGAGGCCCCGGCAGCCACCGAGACCAGAAGGACGAGTATCGGCGTGCTCGCGGCGGCAAGCGATGCCAGCAACACTTTCCCGGGGGTTCCGGGCACGAGGATGGCGAACGAGACGATCCACACGCACACCCACGAGATCCCGAACCACGGCTTCACTCCTGCCTCCATGGCCAAGACGTGGAACTCGACGGTGATCTGCCAGACCTCGGTAAAGGCGATGCCGAGGCTCGACAGGACGAGAAAGAGGAGCCCCAGGTCGGGCAGAGCCGCCGGCCGAAAGCGGGCGGAACGGGTCGCCGCGTAGACGGCGAGCGAGGAGAATATCGCCGTCGTCGCGGCGATGCGCTCGAGCGCGCTGGGAACCGGCACGTCACCCCCGAACAAGACGATCAGATCGGAGGGAAAGAAAGCAACGCCGTAGGTGATGGCGTACACCAACGAGACGACACCCAGGCGCCGCGGCACCAGCTCCAGCAGCGCCGGCGGCAGCGTCGACCCGGCCGTGGAACGCGGGCCCGAGGCACCGCGTGTGGTGGAAAGGGTTGGAGAAATCTCAGCCATGGGCCCTGAGCTATTGCGCGCCTTCCTCGAGGAACCTCATCAGGCTCATCAGGTCGTCGAAGCTCATCGCCTCCAGCAGGCCCTCCGGCATCAGCGACACGGCGGCGGGCTCGCGGGAGGTGATCTCGCGCTTGTCGAGCACGACCCGCTCTCCTGTGGCCGTGATCAACGTCAGCCCCGTTTCGCTTTCGGCGGCGTGCATGCCGACGTACGAGCGTCCGTCCGCCATCTCGACGCGCAGAGCAACGTACTGGTCCGAGATCACCCGCGACGGGTAGACGATCGACTCCAGGATCTCGCTACGACGAAACCGAGCGACGACGGTGGAAAGGTCCGGGCCGCCGCCGCGACCGATGTCGCCGAACACGTGGCAATCGGCGCACCGAGCACGTTGGAAGACCCGTGCGCCGCGCTCCGGGTCGAAGCGCTCGTACGCCATCACGTCGTACTCGACATACTCGGCCAGCTCCTCGAAGCTCATCTGCCGCAGCATGCTCCGCTCCTGCTCGCTGGGTAGCTCTTCCTCTCCGACCAGGGACGCGATCCGCTCCGCCTCGCTGACGAGCCAGGCCTCCCGGCGATCGACCGCCGCCGCCCGCTCTTCGGGCGGCAACTTGGCCAGGACCTGCTGCCAGAGAGCCTCGATGTAGCCGACCATGCTGGCGGCGCCGGCAAACGTCCAGGCGCGGTCGAACCAGGCGATGATCGCCTGCCGCTCGCTCTCCTCCCAATCGGTGTCGATGGCGCGGAGCGCGTAGGCGGTGTGGATCTCGTCTTCCTGGGTCCTCTCCGGCGAGAGGTTCGCCACGAGTGCGGCGGTCGCGCCCGGCGGGGCGAGGTACGCCAGGAGGCGCTCGAGCTTGCGGTCGTGCTCGCTGCGCCCGGTGGGGAACCAGCCGGCCAAAAGCGGCCCCAAGTCGTCGCCTCGCGCCGCATCCAAGCCCGCCTCGCGCGCCCGCACGAGCGCCAGCTCGAGGACGCGGAGGTAGGCGCCGAGCTGCGCCTCGCCGACGGGGGCCCGCGCGTAGGCGTCCAACTGCCCGAAAACGAACGCGGCGTCCTGGAAGTCCGGGCGAAACACCAGGGCCAGGAGCGCCTCGAGCGATGCGTGCGACGGCGGTGCGGCAAAGTCCAGCCGCCCCAACCACACGTCGGGCTCCACCCGCAAGAGAGCTTCGCGTGCGGCGTAGCGAACGAACCGGTCCTCGTCACCGAGCCGTCGCGTCAACCCGTCGATCACCATGTCGAATAAGTCCGGGTCGGCATCGGCAGCCAGCGCGTCGGAGCGCACCAGCCCCTCCGCCGCTCGTCGCCGGACGAGAGCGTCGGCGTCGTCCAGCGCACCGGCGAGCGTGGAAAAGACGTCGGATTCTCTGCGGGATCCGAGAAGAGCGACGGCGGCGGCGCGGACGCCGGCGTCCTCGGTGGACGCGATGCGCGTCAGATCCTGATTCGAGGGCCGCGGCCCGAGAACCTCCAGGATCTCGAGCGCTGCTTGGCGCTCAACGCTCGGCCTCGACGGATCGTGAACGGCCGCAAGCAGGTCGTCCGCCCAGCCTTGCCCGGCCTCTGTCCGTCGCCGTTCGATCGCGGCCCGCCCCCAGGCGGACCGAGGCATCGGCTGGCGCAATGCAGCATCCACGGGATCCTCTGCGTCGACGTTTTCTTCGTCGGCCGGGCTCAGCATGTCTCGCGCCGCGTCCGGACCCGTGTACACGACTCGGAACAACCCGCCGCTCGTCCGCCGCCCGCCGGCGGTGAAGTACAGGTAGCCGTCGGGCCCGATGTCGAGGTCGGTGACGTTGAGCGGCTCTCCGAGGACGAAGTCCTGGGGCTGGCCCGTCCAGCTCGCCCCTTCCCTGCGGGGCGCGAGGGCCCGAATGCGCCCGCGGGCCCAGTCGCCGAGAAACAGGGTTCCCTGGAACGCAGCCGGATAGGCGTCGTGGCGATAGAAGGCGATGCCGACCGGTGAGCCGCGCCCGACGTCGCTGACGCTGGGAAGCGTATCGATGTTGTCGAACGCGATCTTGCCGGAACCCGTACGCCAACCGTAGTCACCGCCCGGGATCGCATGCAGCACCCTCGTCGGCCGGTACCAGGGCAGGCCCCGATCCCACTCCATATCGGCTTCGTAAACGAACAGCCCGCCGTCGGGCGAGAACGCCATGTCGAACGGGTTGCGCAGCCCCCCGACGAGAAGCTCCCAGGAATCGGCCTCGAGATCGACCCTCCAAATGGTGCCGGCGGGGGCCTGAATATTGTTGGCGTGGCCACGCGGGTCCAGGATGACGGGCAGGAGCTGATCTTCCTGCAGCGCACGCAACGGAGAGCTCGGCGCGGGCTCCACGTCGGGGATCGCATGGTTCCCGAACAGCACGTAGAGAGCGCCGTCGGGTCCGCGCGTGATCGTGTGCGGGCCGTGCTCTTGAATCCCACCGCGAGACAGTCGCACGAGCTCCACCGTGCTATCGGCGGAGGCATCTTCCCATCCCCGCACCCGATAGAGGCCGGTTCCCTGCTCCGGCCCGTTGGCGTGGACCAGCACGTCACCCGGCCCGAGCACATACATACCGTGGGCGGTGTCGATCTGCTCGGAGATCCGCGTCGACCGGTCGTAGCGACCGTCACCGTCGTCGTCGTCCAGCACGACCACGCCCCGCCCTTCCAGCGCGACGAGGGGCCTCCCGTCCGCGGTGAAGGCGAGATTAACCGCCGAGCCGATCAACTCGTCACCGGCCACCTCCTCTACCCGGAACCCTTCCGGCACACGAAACCGATCGCCGGAAACCGCCAGGCGCTCGACCCGCGTCGCATCCCAGTCGGGCATCAGCCCCGGTTCCCCGGCCTCCGTCGAGGCCGCCTCGGGGTCGAGACCCGTGTAGGAGCAACCACCCCCCGCCAGCAACAACACCAGCGCCGCATGGCAGACAGTGAACGTCGACAGCGAAAGCTTCATAGGTCAGACCGTTCGTCGACAGAGGACGTACAGGGTTGCGCCGCAAGCGTAGTCGCGGACTACCCCGAGCTCAACGCAGACGCCCCCCGGCCGGAGGAAAGAGCCCGGCTGGAGGGCCGAGAAGGGGCCGGCTGTAAGGCGCCGGGACCGCAGACGGCCAGCACCGGCCTTCAAAGTTCCGGCAGCGCCGCAGACGACCCCTTATCGGCCCTCCAGCCCGAGCCGCAGGCGGCACGGGACCCACATCGCCTCGAAAAAGATCCGCCAGGACATCTTCGAGGCGCCGTCGCGCCGATCGGCGAACATGATCGGCACCTCCGCGACCCGCAGGCCCCGCTGGAGGACCCGATAGGTGATCTCGATCTGGAACGCATAGCCTTCCGAGCGGATCGCGTCGAGGTCGATGGCCTCGAGGGTCGTGCGACGGAAGCACTTGAAGCCCCCGGTCAGATCGTTGATGTCGACGCCGAGGACGGCGCGAGCGTAGACGTTGCCGCCCTGGCTGATGAAGCGACGCACCAGGCCCCAGTCGCGCGTCCCCCCCTGCGGCACGTAGCGCGAACCCAGGGCGAGGTCGGCGCCGCCGTCTACCGCTGCGAGCAGATGAGGCAAGCGTCCGGGGTCATGGGAGAAGTCGGCATCCATCTCGAACACGGCGGTGTAGTCGCGCTCGAGCGCGTAGCGGAATCCGGCGAGGTACGCGGTGCCGAGGCCGAGCTTCTGCGGCCGATGCAGCACGCGAACGCTTTCGCTCTCCGCCGCAAGCTCGTCGGCGAGCTTGCCGGTGCCGTCGGGCGAGCCATCGTCGACGATCAGAACGTGGGTGTCCGGCAGCGCTTCGAGAGCGGCGCCGACGATCGATCGGATCACATCCCGCTCGTTGTACGTCGGGATAATGACGAGGTTCGAGGCCACGGACGGCGCCCTGGAGTGGGGGGAAGAGGGAGCGCAAGCTTACCAGCTCCGCCGCGGCCGCCCCTCGGCCCGGACGACAGTCGCCGCCCGCGTTGGGGGGCGATTGTGACAATCCGGGCCATTCCGTTGTCCTTTCATTGGAGGGACCCGTAACCTTGGTGCCAGGGGCCCGCGACGACTCGAGAACCACGGAGGTCAACGCCTTGCGACATCTGCCGACTTCATCACGACGCTTGGCCGTCGTCATCCTGCTGGCCGGCTTGCTCGCGGCCCCGGCGTGCACCATCGCGATTCCGCCCCCGGGTAGCGCCGAGGAGCAGCGCGTCATCGCGCAGGGAGCCGAGTACGACAAGGTCATTACCGCGCAGTACGGCCTCTACGAGGACGAGCGCCTCGCCGCGTACGTCGACCGCGTCGGCCAGGCGGTCGCCGTCGAATCGGAGTGGCCGAGCCTGCCCTGGACGTTCCGTGTCCTCGACTCGTCGATGGTCAACGCCTTCGCCATCCCCGGTGGCTATATCTACGTCACCCGCGGGCTGCTCGCCCACATGAACAGCGAAGCCGAGCTCGCCGGGGTGCTGGGACACGAGGTCGGTCACGTCACCGGGCGGCACTCGGCGGAGTCGCAGCGCCGAGCCATGTTCGCCAACGCCGGGCTGATGCTCGGGGCGGTGGTATCGGAAGACTTCGTCGACTACGGCCTGCGGTCCGGACTTGCCCAGGCGGCCGTCGGCCTGACGCTGCTCCGCTACTCGCGCAGCCAGGAGCTCGAGTCGGACGAGAGTGGTATCGGCTACGCCGTCGCCGCGGGCTACAACCCGAGCGGCATCGGCGCGTTCTTTGCCACGCTGCAAGCGCTGGAGCAACAGCGCGGCGGCAAGGGCGTCCCGGGGTGGGCATCGACCCATCCACAGGTCGATGACAGGATCGCACGCTCCGAACAGTGGGCCGCCGAAACCGTCGCCCGCCTCGACGTCCGCCTCAGCGACCTGACCGTCAACCGCAGGGAGCACGTGCAGCGGGTCGACGGCATCGTCTTCGGCGACAACCCGCGCGACGGCTACTTCGACGGCCGCGCCTTCCTGCACCCGGACCTGCGCTTCCGGCTCGAGCTGCCGGACGGCTGGACCGCGATGAACACGCGCACGGCAGTGCAGGCGATTGCCCCGGACGAGGACGCGATCGTGCAGCTCACCATCGCCCAGATCGAGCCCGACGAAGATCGGGAGCGCTACATCCGCGACTACCTGACGGAGCTCAACGCTCAGGTCTCCGGCACCGACGACAACGAGATCAACGGCAACTGGTCACGGCAAGCGCGCTTCACCGTCGCCGGTCAGACCACGACGTACGAGGTGCTCGGCACCTGGATCTGGTATCGCGCCAACATGTACCAGTTTCTCGGTATCACGACGCCGGGCCGCTACTCGCGCCACGACGACCGTTTCGCCGACTCGTTCCGCAGCTTCGAAGAGCTTCGCGATCGCCGCGCCCTGGCCGTGCAGCCCTCGCGCCTCGACGTCGTGACGCCGCCTCGCCCGATGGGCCTTGGCGAGCTGATGCAGCGCACGCCCGACCTGAGCGAAGAGCGGGGAACGATTGCGATCATCAACGCCATCCAGCCGGACTCCCGGGTTACACCCGACGAGCTGGTCAAGCTCATCGCCGGGACCGGGTTCCTCCTGCCGACCAGCACGAATCGGCAGCGCTAGCAGGCCGGCTAGGACCGGCCACCCGCGACGCGCCCGCCGCTACTCGCGCAGCCGGATGTGCAATCGACCCTCCTCGATCGCCAGTCCTTCGACGCCGGAGGCGAACGCCGTCCAGATCCCGTCGCGACCACCGAAGCGTTGCACCAGGTCCACATCCTTGAGATCCCCCAGCCACGCGTTCGGCACCGGGACCCCCATGACGCTGACTCCCTTGAGCGCCACGACCGGTCGACCGTCACGAAAGGCCACCTCTGCGCCACTCCTGACCCGCAGCGTACGGCCCGGCATGAAGGGAAAGTCCTCCGGGATGGGTATCAGCACCACAACGCTGGCAAGATCGTCGGCGAGGTCGATCGCGACTCTCGATCCCAGCTCCGGGTCTTTGGCGATCAGGCCGTTCAGCTCGCGCTCGGTGAGAAAGACGTCCCGGTCGGCATCGGCCTCCGAGTAGGGCACCGGAACGGCGACCTCCTCCCCGCGCTCGTTGACACGAACCGCGCCCTCGCCGATGCCGAGACGTTCCAGCTTGTCGTCCAGAACCTGCATCTCGACGGTGTTCAATGCCACCGGGCGGAACTGCGAGGGGAACACGTATGTGCGGACGACCCACCAACCGACCAGAATGGTGACGATGACCGTGAGTACGACGATCCCCAGGACCTTGAGGCCGGAAAACCCCTTCCGCTCGCTCTTCTTCTCCGTCTCCGTCATCGCCCGTCCGGCGTGACCGCGGGGCAATGCATCGCCGGGACGGATGCTGCGAGGCCGCTCATTTCTTGCCCATCACCATGCGATAAACGAAGAGAAGCAGCATCGCGCCGAGCGTGGCGACGACGAAGCTACCCGCGGTGCCCATCGCACCGAGCCCTATGGCCTGCGAAAGGAAGCCGCCGACGAAAGCGCCCGCGATTCCCAACAACGTAGTAATGATGAAGCCACCCGGGTCGTCGCCGGGCATGAGGAACTTGGCGACGACGCCGATGACGAATCCGGTAAGTAGGATCAGCAGAATTTCCACGACCACCTCCGTAATCGCGACGCGACGGCGCCGCTATCAGGGAACGAGTGGCGCCAAACTAGCTCGCAGCGCTGGACGGGCTCAACCTCGACCCCTCCGGCACACTACCTACCCAGAGCAATCGGGTCAGCACACCGAAGACGAAGACCGTCGCGAACAGGTACGGCGATCGGACCTCGTAGGCCAACGCCAGCTCGCGCCCCGGAACCAGCGGCGGTAGCAGCGTTCCGACAAGGAACGACATCCCGATCGCCCACCTGACCCAGCGCCGACGCGGATCGTCGGGGTGATCGATGACCAACGCCAGCATCACCGCGAAGGGCAGAAACAGGCTGGTGAACCAGAGGCGCTGGGTGTGCGGCGAGGCCAGCAACAAGGCGGTCGTCCAGAGCGAAACCTCGAGCAGCGTGCGGTTGGCCGCGTCACGCAGAGCCTCAGGTGTGGGGGCGCCGTCCCGCCGGATTTCGGGGTCGCGGCCGCTGGCCGCGGCCGGTCGAGCGGCCGCGTCCCGCCACCCGGCCGCACCGACGAACAGGGCACGCAGCGGGCCCCGCGTGGTGACCAGCAGGACCGCACCGACAAGTAGCACCGATGCCCACCAGATCGCGGAAGCCTGCCCCTCCGACAGCGAGACGACGTTGATCTTGCCGTACTTGGGCTCCTCGACGTCGAGCGCGGTGAGGTATTTCAGCAGAGCGCCGCGGATCGAGTAGTTGTGCGGATCGACGGTCTTTTGCAGCGTGATCTCGATGAACGCGTCGGTCATCTCCAGGCCGGTTTCCGGCCCGAAGACCGCCAGCGGCAGCAGATTCAGCACGACGAAGAAGCCGATCGCGGCCGCGGAGAGCAACCAGCGACCCCGCAGCACGAAATAGGGAACGTAGATCAACGGCGTGAGCTTGAAACAGGCTCCCAGCGCCAGCAGGAATCCGGGGACGGCCGCCTTACCGCGCTCGGACAGGTACGTCGCCGCGGTGATCATCCACAGGACGAACACGTGCATGTTGCCGTTGCGGAACTCCTCGACGAAGTAACCGCCGATCCCGAGCAGAGACATGCCGAAGACCGCGCTCCGGCGCCCGGCGTCGACACCCATCAGCCGCAACACCATGACGACGATGTGAAACAGCGCCGCCAACTTCAGGAGACCGAACAGAAACGCGGCGACCGGCATGGGAAGCACTGCCACCGGCGCGAACAGCAGCGCGGCCACCGGCGGATAGCGGTACACGTGGAAGGGTGCGAGCGAGCCCGGCGGCGGGCGATCGTGCGGATAGACGTCCGGGTTCCCGGCGAGGATCCGTTCGCCGGCGCCGTAGTAGATCTGGAAATCGAGGCTGAAGCGCGCGCTGTATGCGGTGAACGCGAGCACGAGGGCGGCGAGAGCCACGAGTGCAAGGCGCCCGGCCGAGATCCTCAATCGGCCGGCGGAACAGCCTCCACGCCCGCCGCGACCGCCGCGAGCAGTAGCGAAAGCAGCGCCCCCAGGATGGTGACGGCGATAACGAGCAGGACACCGCTGGTGTTCGACGTCGTTTCGGGCAGGATGGGCTCGTCGACGACCATCAGCTCGGCGAGCTCGTTCGCCACGGTGACCTCCGAGCTCTCGAGCCGCGTGGCGAGATCGCGCCGCACCTGCAGAACGGCCTGATACTCGGCCTCGAGCCGTCGCACGCGAGCGTCGCGCGCGGCGAATCGCGCCTGCACGTCGCTGATCGAACGGTCGGTTTCCGCGAGTTGCTCCTCGATGACCTCGATCGCCGACTGCGTGCCCTCTGACGACTTCTCGTAGAGGGACTGATACTCGGCCAGCGCCAGGTCCGCTTCGCGCTGGTGCATCAGCACCTGGTTCCGGGCGTCGGCCAACTCCCGTTCCAGCTGCTCGGCGCGGTCGGCGTACTCCTCGACCAGATTATCGAGCCGGGCGAGCCGCTGGCTCAGACCTTCGACCGATGAGCGAGCGTTCGAGACGACGAGCTCGAGGTTCTCGAACACCGGATTGATGTACTGACTGGAGAGCGTCAACGGGGTGTTTTCCTCCGCCCGCCGGGCCCGCTCCGCCTGCAGGAGCAAGTCGTCGGCGCCGAGCGTACGGGTGACGTCGAGGAGGCGCTCCTTGGTGGCCAGCTCCGCCTCGGCCTGCTGCAGCCGTGCCCGTTCTCCGGCCAGCTCTGCGGACACGCTGTCCCGTTCCTCCCCGAAGGCGGTCCACTGCAAGAGCGTTTCCTCCAGCACCACTTCCAAAGCGCGCGGACGCCTCTCCTGCGTCACGGCGGTCAACGTAGCCCGGGCTTCCGTGAGCCGGTCGGCGACCTTGTTGGTCCGCTGCTCCTCCAGCGACAGGTACAGGTCCATCCAGTCCAGCTCGAGACGCTGTTTGCGGCTCGTATAGATGTCGAGCTCGCGCGACAGCGCCGTGAGCGCGGCTTCTCCGCCGGATTCGGCGACCGCCAGCTCGACCCGATCGACCTCCTGCTCGGCCTGCCCGAACTGCTCTTCCAGTACGCTCTTGGCCCGGTCTCGGTCGGCCTGGTTGATCTTCCGCGTAAGGGTCTCGGCACCGCGGGCGAAACCGTCGGTCACCTGGAGCGCGAGCTCGGGATCGGGCAGCTCGACGGTCAGCTCGATCAGCGACGTGTTGCCGACGAGCTGAACCGAGACGCGCTCGAGCAGGTCCGGCGGGGTCAGGTCCAGCAGAGTGCCGAGATCATGCTCCTGCACCAGGTCGCGGGCGACCGTCTGGCTACGGATGATCTCGGCATACGTTTGCGATTGCTGGCTGGTCCCGGCCGCTTCGCTGACGTGATACTCGACCACCGCCAAGCGCGCCGTGGCTTCGTACTGAGGCGTGCGAACGAGCACGGCGACGACCGCCACCGCCGCGCTGACCGCAGCCCCGACGATGACCCACCACCGCTTCGCCCACAGGGCGGCGACAAAGCTCGCCAGCTCGCTGGTATTCCCGGTTCCCCGGCTATCTTCCATCACCCGTCGACTTCCCGGCGCGCCATACCCGCGATGGCTTTCGCGCCGCTGCAACCGTATGATCGCGCCAGGAATGTATCATGAGCGACTCCGCCACGATGGAATCCGGCCTCTCCTTCGAGCACGCCCGTTTCGCGCTCGGAACCGCCGCCGTGGTGCTCGTCGGGATCACCTTCGTGGCCGCGGTCGGGGACATGCCCACACTCGTCGCCGCAGCACTCCTGATCGGCCTCGCCGCTGTCGCCGTAGCGGCTGTCGTCCGCCCCACGCTCGTACTGATCACCTTCGTCGCTTTGCTGCCGATCCACCTGCTGCTGATGGTGCTGTTCTTCAACGCCGGCATGGATCACGGCTTGTTGCGCGCCTTCTCGGTATGGAAGGAGCTCGCCGCTCTGGTGGCCTTGGCGGTGCTCGCGGCGCGCTTCATCGCGGGCGGAAAGGTCCCACGCCTTCATGTGCTCGACGTCATCGTCCTGATCTTCCTGGCCTGGAACCTGTTGTACCTGGTTGCCCCGATCGGCTCGGCGTTTCGAGCACCGATGATGCTGCGCGCCCAGGGCCTGCGCGACAACGTCTTTTTCGTCTTTCTGTACTTCATCGGGCGCCTTGCGCCGATGAGCGTTCGCGACGTGCGCCTGGCGCTGGCGAGCATGATCGGCGTCGGGGTGCTCGGCGTGCTGGTCGGACTCCTCGAGCGGTTCCTCGTGCCGATCGGATTCTTCTTCGACCCGCTCAACCTCGACGGTTTCATGCGGGAGTACCTGAATCTCCACTACCACACCGGCCTGCCGTTCAATTTCTGGACCAGCGTCGGGAACGTGCGTCGCGCCGTCTCGTTCTATCTCGGGTCGCACCACTTCGCCGCTTCGTTCCTCCTGCTGATCCCGCTCGTGCTGGGGCTGCGGCGACCACTGCGCGCCTTTCCGCACGGCACCCGCATGGTTCTTCTCTGTATCGCCGCGATCGGCCTGGCGCTGCCGCTGACCCGCAGCGTGATGCTGGCCTGCTTCCTGCAGATCTTGCTGCTCGGGCTCATCGATCGGCGCCCCCACTGGGTCTTGTCGGCCGCGACCGCGGCGTTCCTGATGCTCGGCGCGTCGCTTGTCTTCCTCGACCTGGGTGACTACTTCACCCGCGTCGCGACCGCGGCGCCCGGGAGCTCGGTGTACACCCATGCGGAGTCGTGGCGTGACACGCTCGGCGTCGTCGGCGAATACCCCATGGGGGTCGGATTCGGTGTGCTCGATACCGCCGCCGAGCGGGGCGGCGATACCGGGACGGGGCGAACTCCCGAGGGCGAGTACGCCTTCACCGCCACGACAGTCGGGCTACCGGGCCTTCTGTTGCTCCTCGCACTGCAGGCATCCGCCGTCGGCACGGTATGGCTCCGCTGGGCCCGACCACCGGGCCCGGCGCTGCGCAATCTGGCGCTGGTAACGCTGGCGATGGTCGCCGGCTACGTCGTCATGGGCAGCTTCACCCAGGTGCGCCACGTGCCCGCCCTGATGTATCCGCTCTGGTGGCTCGTCGGCACGGTCACCAGCGGCGCGCTGACGGGCGACTGTGCCCCGCGGCACACTGCGCCGAGCTCACCGCCTCCCGGCTGATTGCGTTTGCGCCGGGCGATGTTTACCTTTAGACAATCTAATGATCGCGAAGGAGCCCCCAGGCCGCCCCCCGGCACGATTTCGAGGTGATCCGCGATGTGGCGCGTTCAGGGAAGACGGCTCCGAGACCGATCGATGTCCCGGCGGCGAGAGCTGCCGCTTTTTCTCGCGGTGGCGGCCGCGGCCCTTCTGACGGCTTGCGGATCACCGACAAGCCCCGACGGCGTCGACCTGAGCGACTCCCAGCCGCTCGAAGGCGGCAGCACCCTGGTCTTTCAGAACGCCACCAGCATCGCCGACCAGCGCGCCAAGATCGAGCAGATCGTTCACGAAACACTGGCACAGGTTCGCAGCCTCATGCCGCTCGACGGGTTCACCCTCATCGCCGGCGTGGGAACCGCCAACGTCATCCCCGAGATCGGCATCGGCGGCCGGGCCGACGCCGGCACGGTGTGGATGGCGTTCGATCCGTCGTCCGCCGCATGGCCGGCTTCACTGGATACCGAGCTCGCGCCGCTGCTGGCGCACGAGATGCACCACGTGGTGCGTTCGCGAACGGCCGGATACGGGGACACGCTGCTGGAGGCGATGATCAGCGAGGGGCTCGCCGACCAGTTCGCCATCGAATTGACCGGCATCAGCCCGCCGCTGTGGTCGGTGGCGCTGACGCCGCAGGAGCTGGCCACCTGGTCGGCCAACGCCCGCCCCGAGTGGCACAGCACGAGCTACAACCACGCCGGTTGGTTCTTCGGAACCGCCCCGCCGATCCCGCGCTGGGCAGGCTACTCGATCGGCTTCGAGCTCACCCGCCAGTTCCTCGACGCGAATCCGGGGCGACTGCCTTCGGGCCTCTTCGCCGAGCCCGCAACGTCGTTCATCCCCCCGGATTCCTAGCAGGCCGTGGTGAAGCGTCTGGGGCGAAGATCACGTACTCCTCGACCGGCGCACCGCCGATCAGGTGCTCCTGGATGATGCGCTCGAGCACCTCAGGGGTGCATTCGCGATACCAGATCCCGTCGGGGTGGACGACGGCGATGGGACCCTGCCGGCACACTCTCAAGCAGTTCGCCTTGGTGCGGAACACACCGCCGTGCTCGGAGAGCCCGAGCTCGCGCAGGCGCGCCTTGAGATAACTCCATGCCTCGAGCCCGACGGCCTTGTCGCAACACTTGGGCTTGGTCTGGTCGGCACACAGGAAAATGTGACGCCGCGCGTGCGGCACCCCGATCTCATCGAGGCAGTGTTCAAGAGATGGTGCCGGCCCGTCCACGCCGGCATCATACCCAACGGTCGGCGCCCGCGCCCGCCGCTCGGTTCCCATCCGAGGGCACGACCGCGACCGCACTTGCAGCGCGGAAAGGCATCGGGCATGTTGCCTGCCATGCACACGGCCGAAACAGCCCGCATCGGAATCCTCACGGTCTCGGACCGTGCCAGCAGCGGCGAGTACGAGGACCGCGGCGGCCCCGCCGTGCATGCTTATCTCGAGCGAACGCTCAGCAGCCCCTGGGAGGGGCTCCGGCGCCTCGTCCCGGACGAGCTCGAAGCCATCGAAAGCGCACTACTGGAGCTGGCCGAGGCCGGCTGCTGTCTGGTGATCACGACCGGAGGCACGGGGCCCGCGCTGCGTGACGTGACACCGGAGGCTACCGAGGCCGTGTGCGAGAAGATGCTGCCGGGCTTCGGCGAGCTCATGCGATCCGTGTCCCTGCGCTATGTCCCGACGGCGATTCTGTCGCGGCAAACGGCCGGCGTTCGCGGCCGAACGTTGTTCATCAACCTCCCCGGCAGCCCGAAGGCGATCGACCAGTGTCTGGACGCCGTGTTCGCCGCGGTGCCCGACTGCGTCGACCTTATCGGCGGCCCACGTCTGCGGACCCACCCGCGCCGCATCGCCGCGTTCCACCCGCACGATCACGCCGACTGAGACGACGCCGCGTCTCCCTTCCTCCAGCCACCCGGCTGCTAGACTCACGCCATGATCGCAACGACCTCCGCAAACCGAATCGCGCGCCGGTTCGCCGCCTTCGCCGCCCTTGTCCTGCTCGCCGGCAACGCCCTCGGCTGCAGCTATTTCGAGGAGGAGCGGCCGCAGAACTTGATCATCATCACGGTGGACACGCTGCGCGCGGATCACATGAGCCTGTACGGCTACGAGCGCAACACGACGCCGAATATCGACGCGTTCGCTCGCTCCGCGACGACCTTCGACCGCGCCATCGCGCCCTGGCCGAAGACCGCTCCGAGCATGGTTTCGATGTTCTCGGGCCGCTATCCGCACCGCACCGGCGTGATGTTCGCCTCGCGCGGACTGTGGGTGAGCGACGACCAGCTGATGCTGGCCGAGATCGCCCGGAGCAACGGCATGACCACCGGCGGGGTGGTCTCGAACGCCGTCCTCAGCACGTCGACCAACTTCGGCAAGGGGTTCGATCGCTATATCGAGACGTACGATGCCGATTCGCCGTACGGCAACGACAAGCGGAACCGGGCCGAGAGCGTGACGTTCCACGCCCGCTTCCTGATGCGCCAGCAAGCCGCCCAGGGTCCGTTCTTCCTCTGGGTGCACTACATCGATCCGCATACGCGCTACGACCCGCCGGAGAAGTTCGCCGAACCTTTCTTCAACGATGCCCACTATGACCCGACCGAGTTGAGGCTCAACGAGGACGATCAAAACTTCCACGGTGGCGTCGCCGGCAAGTACTGGCGCCAGAACGGCGGACAGGCGGAAGCGGGCTGGTACACCGCCAACTACGACGGCGAGATCGCCTACGCCGATGAGCAGATCGGCGTCCTGATCGAAGAGATGGAGACTTTGGGCCTGCTGGAGAACTCGATCGTCATGATCACCGCCGATCACGGCGAGAGCCTCGGCGAGCACCAGTATTTCTTCGAGCACGGATGGTTCCCCTATCACGCTTGCGGCTGGATTCCCTGGGTCGTGCATTGGCCGGGCAATCCGGAGCCGGGCAAGCGGATCGAGTACCCCAGCGGCCTCCTGAACCTGGTGCCGACGGCCCTCGATCTGCTCGGTTGGGACATTCCCGAGGGTGTTTTTCACGGCCAATCGGTGGTTCCGGTCATGCACGGCGACATCGAATACACCGAGCCCTGGGTGGTCGAGCAAGCCGGCGAAGGCGGCCTGGGACGTGAGGAGTTCCTCCGCTCGATCCAGGACCGCGAATGGAAGCTCGTCTACGTCCCTTCGGAGCAATACCGCAACATGATGCAGGACGTCCACTACGAGCTCTACAACGTCCTGGAAGACCCCATGGAGACACGCAACGTGGCGGACGACAATCCCGAGGTGGTCGCCCGGATGCGTGCGGCCCTCGAGGAGATCATGGAGCGAACCGGGCCTGTGGCTCCGCCGCCCGGGCAGTCACCGCGTTACACCGAGGACGAGCTCCGCAGCCTACGGGCGCTGGGATACATCCGTTAGCGGGCCTTCATGGAGAGCACCTTGAACAAGACCCGGACCTTGCTGGGCGCACTTGTCGTCCTGGCGATGTTGGGGATGTCCCAGGACGTCACGCCGGGAACCCTCGTCGTGGTCGGCGGCGGCGGAACGCCCGACGTCGTCATTGCCGAGGCAATCGCGCTCGCCGGCGGACCGGATGCCCGCATCGCCGTGCTCCCGCAGGCATCGGCAACCGAGGCCGCCGGAGCGTCTTCGGTGCGCATGTTTCGTGAGGCCGGCGCTCGGGACGTGACCAACTGGCGATTCGCCGGCTCTCCCGGCACGGAGGACCTGCCGGGGCCTTTCCCCAGCGTGCAGGAAACCGCCGCCGCCCTGCGTGACGCGGACCTGATCTGGTTTCCCGGTGGGGGTCAGGCCCGGCTGATGCGCGCCCTCGACGACGCCGGCCTCGCCGATCTGATTCGTGAGCGCCACCGAGCCGGCACGGTGATCGGTGGAACCAGTGCCGGGGCGGCCGTCATGGCAGGCGTCATGATCACCGGCAACGACTACGACCTCGAGGCGATCACCGCCGGATCGACCCACGTCGCGGAAGGCCTCGGACTCTGGCCCGACGCCCTCATCGACCAGCATTTCCTCAAGCGGCAACGCAACAACCGGCTGCTGGCCGCGGTGATCGACCGGCCGGCACTGCTCGGTGTCGGCATCGACGAGCGCACGGCGGTGATCGTCGAAGGTGACTCGCTGCGGGTCATGGGCGAAAGCGCCGTCGTCATCTTCGACGCCCGCAGCGCGCACGTCGGTGAATCCGTCGATGGAACCCCGGCCGCCGCCGAAGACGTTCGGCTGCACGTATTGACACAAGGCATGACGTTGGATCGGAGATAGCAGCGGGCAAGGCGCCCACCGGAGATGGCCCCCGCGCGGGGAGCGGCTAGGGCCCGTCGCTATTCGACGCGAACACCAGCTCGGCGATTCTCTCCAAACCGGCGACGTCCGTCGGCGAGAACGCCGCAGGCTCGGCGGAGTCGACATCCAGGACGCCGCAAATCGCCCCGCGATCGTCGCGAACCGGCACGACGACCTCGCTGCGAGAGCGCGCGTCGCAGGCGATGTGCCCCGGGAACGCGTGCACGTCGTCGACCAGGATCGACTCGGCCCGATCAATGGCCGCCCAGCAGACGCCGGTGTGACGCTCGAGCAACATGCAGGCGATCGGCCCCTGGTAGGGCCCGACGATGAGCTCGCCGTCGACCAGGCGATAAAAGCCGGTCCAGAAGAAGTGCGGCATCTTGTGGTGCAGCAGCGCCGCGACCGACCCCATGCGGGAGATGGGGTCGTCCACCTTCTCGAACAGCTCTTCCAACTGGGCCGCCACCCGCTCGTATCGGCCGGCGAGCTGTCGGTTGCGGCGGTCTGTCGCCGTCGTCATGGTCCCTCCGCGATCAAAGCATTGCGCTCGAGCGCTGCGGTCAGGCGTTGCGATCAAGCGCTACGTCTCGTCGGCTCGAAGGTAACAGCCCGAGGACCGCTTTGCCGCTACCGGAGGATCCAGAGCAGGAGCCCGACGAGCCCCAGCCACAAGGGCAGGGAAACGGCGATAGCGAGCAGGAGGCCGCGGGCCGGATGAAGACCGGTGGGAGTCCCTCGCCGCTCGCTGTCGCCGCGAACGCGTTCCCGAGCCGCGAAACCGCGGCCGGCTGCGCATCCGGATACCTGCTGACGTTCCCTCACGCGCCTCTCCTGACAGTTCCCGGCATGCGGGACCGGGGACCGTCCTTTGGTCCCTTGGGCGCCCCGATGACCTCGGTGCTGTCTGGCGCCGCAGTACGCGTTGCACCCGGCGCAGCCCCGGGGCGATGCCCCCGTGATGCCGCTCATGGAGTATTGCGAGAAAGGTCGAGGCAACGGCTCGGATCTCATGCGGATTAGCCCGAATCGGCCAGGGTTTCAGCCCAATCCGGGTGCAGGGGCGACGACCGGTTGCTTGACACCCGTTCGGACGACGATCAGGCTTGGGGCCGCGATTCCCGAGACAGGAGCCGAGGAACGATGCTGCGCGACGTCAGAGAAGCAATTCGATCCGTGCTCGGCAGCCCCGGCGTCGCGTTCGTCGTGGTCTCGACGCTGGCCATCGCCATCGGGGCCAACACCGCGCTGTTCTCCGTGCTCAACGGCGTGCTCCTGCGACCCCTTCCGTACCCGAACCCGGACGAGCTGGTCGTGCTGTGGGGCACCAACCCGTCGCAGAACATCGAGCAGTCGCAGCTTTCCACCGGCGACTACCGCGACTACCGCGAGCGCTCGGACTCGTTCGGCGGCATGCTGGCGGCCTATCGCCACGAGGGCAACACGCTCACCGGTGTCGATCGGCCGGAACGGCTGGAGTCGGTCCTGGTCTCGCCGCGCCTGTTCGACACGCTCGGGGTCGATGCTCAGCTCGGGCGCACGTTCCGACCGGCGGAGGAAACACCCGGCAACGAGAAGCTCGTCGTCCTCAGCCATTCCTTCTGGCAGCGGCGCTTCGGCGCCGACCCGGAGCTGGTCGAATCGACGATTTCGCTCGACTCCGAGCCCTATACGGTGGTGGGGATCATGCCGGAGGGCTTCGAGTTCCCCGCCGGAGAGCCCGAGGTCGAGCTCTGGCTGCCGCTCACCCTCAGCGAGCAGGCGCAGCTCGATCGCGCGCATCGCATGTACAACGCTATTGGACGGCTGCAGGGCGGCGTCAGCCTCGACCTGGCGCGCGGCGAGCTCGACACCATCGCGGCGCAGATGTCGACCGAGTTCCCGGAGACGAACGAGGGCTGGGAGATCGCGCTGACGCCGGCGAAAGAGCAGCTGGTGGGTGAGATCAGCACGACGTTGTGGGTCCTGTTCGGCGCCGTCACGCTGGTTCTGCTGATCGGCTGCGTCAACGTCGCCAACGTGCTCGTGGCGCGATCGAGCGAGGTGGCCAAGGACTACGTCATTCGCGCCGCCCTCGGAGCGGGGCGCGGCGACCTGATACGCCGTTCGCTCATCGAGAGCCTGGTGCTGGCCGCCATGGGAGGTATGGCGGGGCTGCTGGTCGCGCTCTGGGGCGTCGGCATGCTGCGCTCGGTCATTCCCGGCTCCGTTCCGCGCGGCAACGCCATCGGCATCGACCTCACCGTGCTCGGTTTCAGCATCGTGTTGACCGTCGGGGCGGGGCTGCTGTTCGGCATCCTCCCGGCAGCGCGAGTCATGCGGCAGGACATCGTCGAGGTGCTCAAGGCGGGAGGAGGCGGGCGAGGCTCCGCCGGCGGCCGTCGGGCTCGCTGGCTCACCGATAGCATGATCGTGCTCGAGGTCGCCCTGGCGCTGATATTGCTGGTCGCCGCCGGCCTGATGGTTCGCAGCTTCTCGCAGCTGTCGCAGGTCGATCCCGGCTTCCGCAAGGAGGGCATCGCCTCGTTGATGATCTCCCTGCCGCCATCGCGCTATCAGGGCTTCGAGCAGAACCGACTCTTCTATCTCGAGCTCATCGAGCGCGTCCGCGCAACGCCGGGGATCGATGGTGCGGGTGCCGTGAGCCGCCTGCCGATGAGCTCACTCGGGACGGCGTTCGAGATGCCGTTCACCGTGCAGGGGCTCGACATCGAGTCACCGACCGAGCGTCCCCGCGCCGACTTCCGCGGGGTCATTCCGGCGTACCTGCGGACCATGGGGATTCCCCTGATCCGCGGCCGCCTGTTCGACGAGTTCGACGGCCAGGAAGGCCGCGAGGTGGCGATCGTCAACCAGATGCTGGTGCGGCGTTATTTCCCCAACGAGGACCCGTTGGACAAGATCCTCGACATGCCGATGGCGGGCTCGGCGAAGATCGTCGGCATCGTCGGCGACACGCGCCACGACGGCTTGCAGTCGGACGTGCGCCCCGAGCTGTACGTGCCGTTTCGCCAGCTGTCGCTGGCCGACATGCATGTCGTCGTGCTCTCCGACATGGAAACGGCGAGCGCTGCCGGTTTGGTCGAAGACGAGCTCGTCGCCATGGACCCGGAGCTCGCACCCACCGAGGTCACGTCGATCGAGGCGCTGTTGAGCGAATCCATCGCCCAGCCGCGGTTCAACATGGCGCTGCTGGTGGGCCTGGCGGTGTGCGCGGCGCTGCTGGCAGCGGTCGGGATCTACGGCGTCGTCTCCTATTCCGTCGTGCAACGCACGGGCGAGATCGGCGTGCGCATGGCGCTGGGGGCGAGCGCGTCCGACACGGTCGCGATGATCGTCACCCAGGCGCTCTGGGTCGTCGGCATCGGCGTGGCTCTGGGCGTCGGCGGCGCCATCGGCGCGGCGCGCTTCGTCGAGGGATTGCTGTACGGCGTGGATTCGACCGACCCGGTCACCTACATCGCCGTCGGCGGCCTGGTGATCGTGCTCGGCGCGTTGGCGGCGGCGATCCCCGCACGACGGGCGACGTCGGTGGACCCCGTGCTCGCGCTGCGCAAAGAATAGGCCGCCGGACGGCATCCACGTCCCGCCGAAGGGTGTTTGGCCAACGGCGTTCTCGGGCCCACAGGCCACCACGGACGGCTGCGAGGATGACGACACCGAGACAGTATTGAGATAGAGTCTCAATATCATTCAACTCTTCCAGAGGAAGATCGGACACCATGACCAGGCAGAATATCGGCCGCGTAGGCACCGCACTCGGGGCCATCGTCTTCGCCCTCGCGGTAAATGCCCGCGCTGTTCCAGCCGACCTCGAAAAGCCCGAGTACGGTGTCATCGTGATGGCGCACGGTGGCTCCGCGGATTGGAATGAACACATCCGTGAAGCCGTCGATTCGATCGACAGCGGGGTCCGTCACGAGATCGCTTTCGGCATGGCCGATCGCGCATCGCTCGAGACATCGATTCGGGCGCTCGAAGGCGCTGGCGTACGACGTGTTGCCGTCGTTCGCCTCTTCGTGTCCGGCGAGTCGTTCGTCGAGCAGACCGAGTACCTGCTCGGGATCGACGATTCGGTGCCGGACGTACTCTTTGACAGCTCACGTAGCGCCGGAATGCGTCCGGTCGCAGATCCTGCCTCGGTACCGCCGATCGACCACTCCAGCGTGGTCCGCCTGTCAGCCTCGGGGTTGGTAGACGCAGCCGTGACCGGCGAGATTCTGGCCGAGCGAGCGCTGAACCTGAGTGCCGACCCGCCGCAGGAAACCGTGCTGGTGATCGCGCACGGCATGGCCGACGAGGTCAGCAACCGGCGCTTGCTCACTGCGCTGGAGGCTCGAGCCGAAACGATCCGTTCGGCAGCGCCGTTTCGGGCGGTCGAGGTCGCCACGCTGCGTGAAGACTGGGACGAGCCACGCATCGCAGCCGAGGCCCTGATTCGCAGCATCATGCGGGAAGGGACGGAATCGGGCGAAGTGATCGTGGTTCCTTTTCGCCTCGCCGGCTTCGGTCCTTATGCCGAGGTGCTCGAAGGCTTCGAATACAGAGCCGACGGTATGGGGTTGCTCCCCCACACTGAGATCACGGCCTGGATTCTCCGATCCGGCCGAGACGTCGCGTGCCGGGAAGGCTGGACGACGCGCGGCTGCGCGCCTACGAACGCCAGCATCGAATAGGGACCGGCGGGCGACGACAGAAACAGTCGATCACACGGGGCGCGCCGGGCCGACTCAGAGACGCGTCCTCATGATCGGTAGGCGGCGAATGCGTGTGCCAGTGAGCGCGAACAGGGCGTTCGTGACCGCGGGCGCCACTGGAGGCAGCGCCGGCTCGCCCACACCACCGGGGTCCTCGCGGCTGTCGATGATGCGCACGTCGACCTCGGGCATCTCGTCGATGCGCAGCAACTGATAGTCGTGGAAGTTGCTCTGCACGGCCCTGCCGTTGCGGATGGTGATCTCGCCGTACAGCGCCGCGGTCAAACCGCCGACGACGCAACCGACCGTCTGCGCCTCGACGTTCAGCGGATTGATCACGATGCCGTAATCGGCGCCGCATGTGACCCGGTGCACGCGGGCGAATCCCGACTGCACCGAAACCTCGGCGACCACCGCCACATAACCGCCCTTGTCGATCACCAGGCCGATGCCCCGCGCCCTGCCCTCCGGCGGCGCGGTTCCCCAACCGGCTTCCTCGGCCGCTACCTCGAGCGCTCGACGAATGCGCGGCGCGCTGCCGAGCATCGACAGGCGGAACTCGAGCGGGTCACGGCCGGCGGTGTGCGCCAGCTCGTCGATGATGCTCTCGGTGATGAAGCAATTCTGTGAGGGCCCGACAGAGCGCCAGTAGCCCGTGGGCACACGCACCGCGGGGTCGGGGCGGCCGTAGTCGATCAGCAGGTTCGGGACGTCGTAGGGCATGGTCACCAGTCCGTCGACCGCGTTGCCGTCCGGCCGGGGACCACCGCCGCGGGCTCCGCGCCCTCCCCGTCCTCCACGACCGCCGCTGCTGCTGCCCGTCGGGCTGAGCGGCTGAGCGACCGCGCGCAGGCGATAAGCAACCAGGTTGCCGCCATCGTCGACGCCGCCCTCGAAGCGGGCGTACGCCGCCGGACGGTACAGGTCGTGTCGCATGTCCTCGGCGCGGGTCCAGGCGACCTGCACCGGGGCGCCGACCTTCATGGCGGTCTCGACGGCATCCTCGACGAAGTCCGTGGCCGCGCGACGCCCCAGGCCACAACCGAGAAACATGGGGTGCGCGATGACGCTCTCGACGGGCAGGCCGGTCAGGCGCGCAGCGGTGTTCTGCACACCCTGCGGGTTCTGCGTCGGGGCCCACACCTCGACCCGATCCGGCTGCACGTGGGCCGTGCAGTTCATCGGCTCCATCGTGGCGTGGGCTAGGTAGGGAGCTTCGTAGACGGCCTCCAGCTTCTTGCTGACAGCCGCCATGCCGGCGGAGATGTCGCCCTCGCTGCGCGCTTCGACACCCTCGCCCTCCGCGACCTCGGCGAAATGTGCCGCGATATCGGCGCTGCTCATGTCGAAGTCGGCGTCCCAATCGATCTCCAGCTTGCCGGCGCCCTCGAAAGCCGCCCAGGTGTTGTCGGCAACGACGGCAACGCCGCTGGAGATCTCGAGCACGTGCCGGACTCCCTCGAGGGCCATCGCCGCGGTGTCGTCGAAACCGGCCACCGAGCCGCCGAACACCGGGCTGTGCACCACCGTGCCGAAAAGCATCCCCGGGACCCGCACGTCCATGCCGAATTTCGCTTCGCCGCGGACCTTCGCCGGCGTATCGAGCTGCTTCATCGGCGTGCCGATGAGCCGGAACGTCGATGGGTCCTTGAGCTCGGGCTCTTCGGGCACGGGCATGCTCGCGGCCTCCTCGGCGAGCTCCCCGTAGCCCAGCCTGCGCGAGGACGGCGGGTGGACGACAGCTCCCGGCTCGGTACGGCAGGTCGAGGCATCGACGCCCCAACGGGCCGCCGCCGCAGCAACGAGCATGTGCCGCGCCGACGCTCCCGCCCGCCGCAACGGCAACCAGCCGCCGCGGCGAACACTCGAGCTGCCGACCGTCATCATGCGGCCGTACCGATCGGGGTGGGCGTCCGCCTGAATGATCTGCACGGCGTCCCAGTCGGCATCGAGCTCGTCCGCGACGATCATCGGCAACGACGTGCGAACCCCCTGCCCCATGTCGGTCTTGGCCACCCAGATCGACACTTCTCCCGATGTGCTCACCTGGACGAAGGCGTTGAGCGGATCCGGGTCCGCCCCGGACGTCATCATCTGCCCGTCGTCGGTTTCCACCCATCGTTCGGCGCCCGCGTAGCCACCATAGACGCCCACCACCAGCCCTCCGGAAGCGACCGAGCCGAGGCGGATGAAGTCACGCCGGCGCAGCTTCGCGATCCGCGTCATGGCTCGACCCTCCCGGCGGCCCGATGGATCGCTTTGCGGACGCGGTCGTAGGTGCCGCAACGGCAGGCGACACCGACCATCGCGTCGTCGATCTCGTCGTCGCTCGGACGCGGGTTCTCGGCCAGCAGCGCGGCGGCGGTCATTACTTGCCCAACCTGACAGTAGCCGCACTGCGGCACGTCCTCGGCAATCCAGGCTTCCTGGACCGGATGGTCGCCGCCTTCCGAGAGGCCTTCGATCGTGGTGACACGGCCCGACCCGACCGTGCCGATCGCGGCGCGACACGAACGCACGGGTTTGCCGTCCACATGCACCGTGCAGGCGCCGCAAAGCTCCATGCCGCAACCGTACTTGGTGCCGGTGAGACCGAGGACATCCCGCAATGCCCAAAGCAGGGGCATCTCGGCGGGCACTTCGACCGCATGATCGCGGCCGTTGACGTTGATCGTGAACGGTGCCATGTGCCCGCCTCCTCCTCCGCGGCCGCGGTCTCCGTGTTCGCTTTGCCGCGCTGCGGCGCGAGCAAGCGGTGGAACGCCCGTTGGGGATTCTGCTATTGAACGGCCACGCCGCGATGATTACAAGGTTTCAGCCGATTTCCTCCGGCTCGTCGTCGTCCAGGTCGATGGCGCCGATCAAAAGCGCAACCTCGACGGCCAGTCGCTGGACGCCGTCCAGCTCCTGGTAGAACGCCAGCACCCGGAGCCCCATCGCCGGGTCGTCCGTGATGATGCCGTCGACGCCGCGGCTGATCATGGCGTAGGCCGTCAGCGGATCGTTCACCGTCCACACGAGCACTCGTTTGCCGGCGTCGTGGGCGTGCTTGACGAGCGACCGGCTGGCGAGGCCCGTGCTCACCGCGAGGAAGTCGGCGTCGACCCGGGTGAGGTCGCCGATGGCGACAGCCGACAACAGACCGAGCGTCCAGTCCGGACGCAGGCCGCGCATCTTCTGCACCGCCTCGTACTTCAGCGACATGACCGCGACCCGATCCTCTGCCCCCGCCGCTTCGACGACGTCGACGACGCGCTCCTCCAGACGCACGTCATGCCCGTAGTACTTCAGCTCGATGTTCACCCGGGCACGATCGCCGACCGTGTCGAGCACCTGCTCGAGCGTCGGCGTGCGTTGATCGCTGAATTCGGGGCCGAACGAGCTGCCGATGTCGATCTGTTGCAGCTCATCGTAGGTCGCCTCCCACACCTTCGTCGGCACACCGGCGAGCTTCATGAAGTCGCTGTCGTGAACGACAACGACGCGGCCGTCGGCCGTCTCCTGAACGTCGATCTCGACCCAATCGGTTCCGTCTTCGAGCGCCCGCTGGATGGAGGCGAGCGTGTTCTCCGGGGCCCACATCGCCGCACCCCGATGCGCCGTGATCTCGGCGTCCGAATCGCCGGTCATCCCGTACACCGTGAACGCAGCGACACCGAGCCCGCCGACGGCGGCGACGCAGAGGGCGACGGCGATCGCCCGCCGAGACACGGTTTGGCGCTCGGCGCCGCCGAGCCGGGCCAGCACCTCGCCAGCTCCTCGGGAGCGCTCCTCTTCGCCCGGACCGGCGCGGTAGAAAGCCGTCACCAGGAGCGCGAAACCGGCTCCGTTGACGAAGGTGACGATCTGGCCGAAGGCGAACCAGAAAGCCAGAATCAACGACACCGTCAGGATCAACAGCCCCATCGAGCCCATCACCCAGGTGGACGCACTGCGACCGAGCCAGGCAATGATCGCGGTAGAGAGCCACGAAAGAGCGAAAGCGGACGCACCCCAGACCAGCAACATTGCGGCGGCCTCGCGCCGCCGTCCCCGGACCCGCTCGGCCGCGAGACGGAGCGCCTCCTTCGCCGAGACCTGGTCGAACAGCAAGGTCGGGAGCGCCACCAACCAACCGACCGTCCGGTACAGGAGCAGCAGCGCGGCAAGGGTCAAGACCGACCCGATCGAGACAACCGCGGTCCGCAGCTCGGGCGGGTTCGTCGACAGGTAGAAGTTGATGTCGAACTCGGTCAACAGGGCGAGGTAGAGGCCTCCGGCGACGAGCAGGAAAGGTGCCGCCGTCGCGAGAGCCAAGGCGGTAATGCGCGTCGTCAGCGACAGCACCGAACGCCAACGCGACGCGACGAATGTCACCGCGGCCCCGGCCGAGACCGTGCTTCCGTGCGCCGTCCCGTATGCCACCGCCATCAGACAGGCCTGCTGAAGTGCCATCAATCCCAGCCCCACGGCGGCGACGACCAGCATACCCGCGAACCCTATCGGGCTGAGGAAGAAGAACAGGATCTCCTCGTCGGCAACCACGGAGCTTCCCGACGTCGAAACGACCAGGCGCAACACCAGGCCGGCGAGCGGCGAGAGCAGGGCCAACGCCACGATCTTGTACACGATCGACGTCAGGGCAAGCTGCGGCCAGGCGCGGCGGAAGCCGTCCGCCGCCTCCTGCACGATCGGCGCGAGGCTGAGTCGTTCCAAGGGCTCCTGCAACGGGTCGAGAGGACGTGCCCGGCGCGTTGCTCGGGTAAACTACGGGCTCGTCTCGTTACCCGCAGAGTAGCTCATGAAGGACCCTATCGCCCGATTCATCAAGCTGTACGATCGCGCCCGGAAAAAGGACCCGGGCGATTACACCCGCGTCGCCCTGGCGACCGCCGCCTCGGACGGGCTGCCCTCGGTGCGCATGGTGTTGCTGCGAGGAATCGACGATCGCGGCTTCGTCTTCTACACCAACTACGGCAGTCGCAAAGCCGCCGAGCTCGAGGCGAACCCACGCGCCGCCCTGTGCTTCTACTGGGAATGCATCAAGGAGCAGATCCGGGTCGAGGGCACGGTCGAGCGCGTCAGCGAGGCCGAGTCGGACGCCTATTTCGGCAGCCGCGAACGCGGCAGCCGCCTGGCGGCCTGGGCCTCCAAGCAAAGCGCCCCGCTGGCCTCGCGCGGCGATCTGGTCGCGGCTTATTTGAAGCTCAAGGCCCAGTACGCCCGCAAGCCGATACCGCGGCCGGATTTCTGGGGCGGATACCGCGTCGCTCCCGACCGGATGGAGTTCTGGAGCAGCAAGGCGCACCGCATGCACGACCGTATCGCCTACCTGCGCGACGGCGACGGCTGGCGAACCGAGCGGCTCTACCCTTGATCGACGCCGGCCGGAGGGCCTTCCTTCCGGCTGGTATCGGCGACCGCCTTCCGGTTTGCGCCGACAACCGCCTCCCGGCTAGCGCCGGCGACCACCCCTTGCCCTCGCGGGCCGGGCGCTGCGCGCACTCTGCGTCCGGGCGGTGCCGCGGTTCCGCATCTGGGCACTTCGATCCAGTTGCGGCCGGGTCTGGGCACTCGGCTGCCGATTCTGCCAGTTACCTCCGCCCCGCTGCTGCCAGTCACCGCTCTGGGTCCGGCGATAGACGTTTCCGCTTCGATCGGAGAAAACGTCGTTCGCCCGGTTCGGCGCCGGCCGAGCTGTCGGGCGGCTCGCCTGGGCCGGGCGCGTCGTAGCCCGAGCGCGATTGTTCTGGCTCCGGTACAGATTGCTGCGGGCGGCGGTGTAGCGCCCGGCGCGATAGCCGGCGGCCGCGCCGGCCCGATAGCCGTGGTGCCAGCCGCGATGGTAGCCGGCCCCGTATCCGTAATAGGGGCGACCCCACCAGCCGCCGTAGCCACCCCACCCGCCGAATCCGATGCTGAAGTTGAAGCGTCCGGTGCCGTAGCTGAACCCGAATCCCCAGCCGTACCAGGGGTTGTAGCGGACGTGAAACCCCCAGGTCGGCGGGCGCGGGTAGTACACCGTCCGATACCACGGGGCGTAGTAGTAGCCGGTCCCGTAGACCACGGTGCCGCCGTACACGTAGCTCGAAACATATCCGGGGGTGTAGCCGACGTAGACGACCTCCGGTTGCACGTCGTAGATGTAGACGTACTTGACGTTGTAGTGGGGGCAGTCCGCAGGAATCGAATCGACCTCCGCCGGCCTCTCGGTCGCCACCTGGTAGGGGCCTTCCGGGTTCTCCGATACGAACCATACGCCTTCGTCCACCGCGTAGTAGCGACCCTCGGCGCGCAACACCTGGGTAGCGGTATTGAGGGCGTACTCCATCGACGTGCCCTCGATCGACTCGAACTCCGGATCGCCGTCGTACTCGACCTCCAACGTCGCCGTTCGGTCGATCGCGGCGGTTTGCGGGATCTGCTGATCGAGGACCGCTTCGTTCGACTCGAGCGTGTCCGGGACACTCACCAGGAGGTGCCCCATCTCGGACTCGGGCGGAATGCGGCGGAAATCATCGGGGAGCTGATCGGGAGGAACATGCTCCCACGGACCCTGCATGCCGGCGCCGGCGTACCAGCGCCCGGACAGAACAACGAAGTGGCGCTGCGAAGACAGCTCCATGACGATGTCCGACTCGCTGTTGGTGACGTACAAGAGGCCGGTATCGAGAATGGGCGAGTACTCCGGCTCTCCGTCGGTGACAATCAACTCGGTCGGCTCGGTGGCGACGATGATCTGCGGAATCGCCGCCGGAGCCTCCGCCTGCTCGGCTGTCTCGTCACCTCCCTCGACTTCCGGCGGCGGCGGCTGGAGCGCCTCGACGCCGGACGGCACGCTGCGGGTGACCTCCCATCCCGACGCGACGTCGCTGGAGGCATACCAGGCATCCTCGCCGGCGAACAGGTAATACGTTCCCGTGCCGGTGTCCCGAACGATGGTGAACGCCGAGTTGACCACGCGCTCGTATCGCCCGCTCTCATCGGTCGGCTGGAAGATCGGGTCCCCGTCGATCGAGATCAACACGGCCGGATAATCGGCCACCAGAACCGTCGGCGGATCCATCCGCAGATTGGCGGACTCCCGCTCCTGCTCGGCAACGTCGAGCGCCGCGACGATGCGATCCATCGCGATTTGCAGGTTCCATTGCGGGATCTCGTCCTCGAGGAGCGCGATCAGCGCCTGCTCCTGCTCCGAGGTAGCGTTCGGGAAGCGGACCTGCGTCACCGAAAGGTCGACGATCTCGACCATGCGCTCTTCACGATCGGTCTCGATGCGCGACTCCATCCAGACGGCACCGAACACGGGGGCAGCGTCCGGTTGGGTCAGGGTGACCGACACCGCCGCCCTGCCGCTGAGCGTGTTGCCGCGAAGATCCTCGATCTCCGGCTGATACATGATGATCGTGGCCCGCTCGTCGTCGATCTGTCGCGGCCAGCCGAGATCGTCTTCGGTGTCTTGTCGACCGGGCACGAAGTGGGTCGCATCGACCGGCTGCATCGGTCCGGCGGCGATCGCGACCGCGAGCGCGAGGAGGACGGCAAGACGCATGCGACGAGCATTCATGGAGAACCTCCGCGGTGGAAACGGCGCGGAAAGCGGCGCCTGACGAAAAAGCTCATCCCAGAGCATACTGCCGCGTCGACCGCCGCGCCTTCGCCCACCGTCGCTTCCGCGGTCGCCACAGCTCCCACACCCACTTTCGGACACGCTCCCGCTGCCCCGCGTCCGTGGCCCCACGCGCACCTTGCGCCACGCGCCTGCCCGTCCCTTGCCGGCGCCCACCGCAGCGGTGCATGCCTCTGGTAGCATCGCCGCAGAAGTGCGGCCGGCGAGACGACCGGCGGTCGGGAGCGAAGTCCCGAGCCGGGAATGGAGGCAAAGCCCCGTTGAAACGAGCGAGCGCCTGGGACGAGGTCTACGAGATCGTCCGCCTCATCCCGCCGGGCAAGGTGATGAACTACGGACAGATCGCATCGCTCTGCAGTCGGCCGCTCACTCCCCGCGCCGTCGGCTGGGCGATGCACGACTGCCCGCCGGAGCTACCGTGGCACCGGGTCGTGAATGCGTCGGGGGGCTGTTCCGCCGATCGCGCGACGGCCGATCAACCGGGTCGGCAACGCACCCTCCTGGAAGCCGAAGGAATCGAGTTCAGCCCCGCCGGGAGGCTGGACATGAGCCTCTACCGCTTCGAGATCGATATCGACGACCTCGTCGAGATCCTTGTCGACGACGGAGAGCCGACGTGAGGCTCGCGCTTCTCGGCACCGGCCGGATGGGCGAGGCCGTTGCCGATGCAGCGCACCGTGCCGGACACGAGATCACGGTGTCGCTCGACAGCAGCGACAACGCCGGCGCCCACGGGATCGACTCCGCGGCTTTCTCAGAGGTCGACGTCGCCCTCGATTTCTCCGCACCTGGGGCCGTTTTCGACAACATTCGCGCCACCATCGGCCTGGGAATCCCCATGGTGATCGGCACCACCGGCTGGGACGAGCGCCACGCCGAGGCACGATCGCTCGTCCTGGATCACGGCGGCGCGCTGGTGTACGGCTCCAATTTTTCCATCGGAGCCAACCTCTTGGCCCGGTTGGCCGAGCACGCCGCGGCGCTCTTCGACCCGTTCGAGGACTACGACGCCTACGTCTGGGAGCACCATCATCGCGGCAAGGCGGATGCACCCAGCGGCACGGCGCTCGCGCTCGCCCGCCGGATCATCGACAACCACGGCCGCAAGCGCGCGGTGCGCGCCGGAAACGCCGAGGGCCGGGTCGGATCAGACGAGCTTCACGTCGCCAGCCTTCGTGCGGGTCACGCTTTCGGCGAGCACCGCGTCGGCTTCGACGGTCCCGCCGACGCGATCCAGATCGTCCACACCGCCCGCGGGCGGCAGGGCTTCGCCGAGGGCGCGTTGGTGGCGGCAGGCTGGATCGTCGACCGGTCGGGGTTCTTCGCCTTCGAAGACGTCCTCGACGATGTCATCGACGACGTCGCCCGGGACGGCGATGTCCGATGAACGTCGCGGAGCTGAAAACCGACATCGAGGAGCTCTACCGGCTCCCGCCCACCGAGCTGACGAGCGACGCAGGGCAGGTTTTCGCCCGGTTTCGCGACGCTCTCGAGCGAGGAGACATCCGCGCCGCCTCGCCGCACGACGGCGGCTGGCACACGAACGAGTGGGTCAAGAAGGGCATCCTGGTCGGCTTCCGGCTGGGCCGCAACGCACCGAGCGACGACGGCGGAACGCTGGCCTTCGTTGACAAGCACACGTTGCCGACGCGCCGCTTCGACGCCGAAGAGGGTGTCCGCGTCGTTCCCGGGGGGTCTTCGATTCGCTCCGGTGCCTACATCGGTCGCGACGTCATCTGCATGCCCCCGATGTTCGTCAATATCGGGGCCTACGTGGACGACGGCACCCTGATCGATTCGCACGCGCTTGTCGGTTCGTGCGCCCAGGTCGGCAGGCACGCACACGTTTCGGCGGCGGCGCAGATCGGCGGTGTTCTGGAGCCCATCGGGGCCCTGCCTGTCATCGTCGAGGACGATGTCCTGGTCGGCGGCAACTGCGGCGTGTACGAAGGCACGCGCGTCTGCCGAGGCGCGGTGATCGCGGCCGGTGTCGTGCTGACCCGATCGACGCCTGTGTTCGACATCGTCAACGAGAAGATCCTGCGCGCGAGCGGTGATACGCCCCTGACGATCCCGCCCCGGGCCGTGGTGGTCCCGGGGACACGTCGCGTCGCCGGCGACTTCGCCGGCGCCGAGGGGTTGCACCTTTACACCCCCTTGATCGTCAAGTACCGCGACGAGCGCACAGATGCCGCCGCCGCCCTCGAGGAGGCCCTCAGAACATGACCGAACGCCGCGGCGTGGCGCGCCGCATGCAGGGAGTCTCGTTGTCACTCATCCGCCAAGTATTCGAGCAGGCGCCTCCCGACGCGATCAACCTGGGGCTCGGGGAGCCCGCCTTCGACACCGCGCCTCAGATCATCGAAGCTGCTCGCCGGGTGCTGGACACAGGAAGGTCCGGGTACACGTTCAACGGGGGTATGGCGGAGCTACGCGAACTGATCGCCGCGACCAGCCCGGGAGGCGAACGCGGACCGGAATCGGTGTGCGTGACGGTGGGGGCCAACGGCGGTCTGCTGGGCTCGGTGCTGGCATCCGTGGACGCGGGCGACGAGGTGCTGGTTCCGGATCCCGGATTTCCGACCTACGAGGCGCTCGCCTCGCTCGCCGGAGCGAAGCCGGTGCGCTACCGCACGCGGGCGGAAACGGGGTTCCGCTTCGCCGCCGACGATGTCGCACGCCGGATCACGCCGTCGACGCGAGCGGTGATCATCAACACGCCGTCGAACCCGACCGGTCACGTCATTCCCCGCGCCGAGCTCGAAGGCCTCGCCCGCCTGGCGCAGGAGCACGACCTGACGGTGATCTCCGACGAGGTCTATCAGCACTTCTTCTACGGCGACGGCTGCCCGTCGTACGCCGAGGTTTCGAATCGTGGGCTGGTGGTCAACAGCCTGTCGAAGACGGAGGCGATGACCGGCTGGCGCATCGGCTGGGTCCTGGGGCCGCCGGAGTTCATCTCCGCCGTGACCGCGATCAACCAGCACTCCGTCACCTGTGCCCCGGCGCTGGCGCAGCACGCGGCGATGGCCGCGCTGGGCGACGGTTTCCTCGAACGAGCTGCTCGCACCCGACAAGACTTCGCCGACCGCCGCGCGCTCATGCTCGAGATCATCGATCGCGACCTCGGCCTCCCGCGGATCGCGCCGGACGGCGCCTTTTTCGTCATGCTGGAGGCCGCGCCCGATGGCAACAGCCTGGAGATCGCCCTCGACCTGCTGGAGGAAACCAGCGTCATCACTGTCCCCGGCGTCGCGTTCGGCGACGAGGCAGCGCGCTTCCTCCGCCTTTCGTTCGCCGCCAGCGAGCCGGACATCCGCGAAGGCCTCGCCCGCTTGGCAGCTCGCTTTTGAATCTGCGGGGTCCTTCGGGATATAACGGCGATGATCGCACGCTCTCAGGAGTCCCCCCCCCCCCCCCCGCAGCGAAGGGAGCAAACACATGAGGCAGTCAGCGGCGCGCGCCGGCAACGGAGGTCCCTTTCATCGACGCCGGAAGGCCCGGCGGGTCTGCGGCGTCTTGCTGCTGGCGCCACTGCTGGCCTCGCCCGCCTCGGGCATGTCGAGCACGAAGCCCGTCCACCCGTCGCAGGCAGAAGCCGTGGACGAAGCGATGATCGCGCGGATCCGTGCCGAGGGCCTCGACCGCTCGCAGGTGTGGGCCACGTTCAGCCAGCTCGTCGACGTCTTCGGCCCGCGCCTGACCGCATCGCCCGCCTACAACGAATCGGCCCGCTGGGCACGCGACGAGCTGCAGTCATGGGGCATCGACGGCGCCCGCCTGGAGAGCTTCGAGTTCGGTCGCGGCTGGACCCTGGAGGGGTTCACTCTGGAGATGATCGAGCCCCGGTACATGCCCCTGATGGGCTACCCGCGCGCCTGGAGCCCGTCCACCGACGGGCCCATCGAGGCGGAGCCGCTCTGGCTCGCGGACACCGACGAGAGCGAGCTGGCCGAGTGGCAGGGCAAGCTCGCCGGCGCCGTGGTCATGACACGACCGGAGGAGACGCGGTTCATTACCGAGGACCGCGATTACCCGCCCGACTATCGCGAGGCGACGGGCGAGGTGTCGGAGGGCCGGTGGAGCCCGAATAGCCGTACCGGTGTCACCGAGGAGGAGCGCGCCCGTCTCGACGCGGAGCGGCAGGCCGCCCGCGCGGCACGCCAACAGCGACAGGCGCTGGCACGCATGATGCGCGAAGAAGGCGCCGCCGTGGCTCTGGAGCCGAGTCGCGGGCAGCACGGCACGATCTTCGTCCTGGGGCAAAGCCGAGACGACGACGACGCGGTTCCGACGGTCGTGATGGCCGCGGAGCACTACAACATGATTGCCCGCTTGCTCGCCGGTGGCACTGCGGTGCGGCTGCGCGTGGCGATCGAAAGCCGCTTCCACGAAGAGGACACGAACGGCTACAACGTCATCGCGGAGATACCCGGAACGGACCCGGAGATCGGCCACGAAGTCGTGATGGTGGGCGCCCACCTGGACTCGTGGCACTCGGCCCCCGGGGCCACCGACAACGCCGACGGCTCGGCCACGGCGCTCGAGGCGATGCGGATTCTCACGGCCCTGAACGTGCGGCCGCGGCGCACCATCCGCATGGCGCTCTGGGGCGGCGAGGAGCAAGGACTCCATGGATCCCGGCGATACGTCGAGGCGCACCTTGCAGGGGAACAGAACGCCACCGCGCGGGAGGACTTCTCCGTCTACTTCAACCTCGACCCCGGCGCCGGGCCGATCAAGGGTTTCTTCCTCGAGGGCAACGCCGCCGCCCGGCCCTTCTTCGAGGCCAACCTGGCGCCGTTCGCCGACCTGGATTCGACGATCCTCAACATGGGCGGAATCTGCTGCACCGACCATCTGAGCTTCATCGCCGAGGGAATCCCCGGCTTCCAGCCAATTCACTCCTACGACGACTACGACGTCCGCACACACCACACCAACGTCGATACCTACGAGCGGATTCGCGAGCAGGACCTGAAACAGGCGTCCGTGGTCATGGCATCGCTCCTGTATCACGCCGCCAACCGAGCCGAGAAGATTCCCCGGGCGCCCGCCGTCGACAATCGATAAGTCAGCCCTAGCAGGCTGTTGTGAAAGTGTGATGGGTCTGGTGAAGGGAAGTTGCGAGTGAGGACGACGACTTTCACCAGGGCGTCTCGTCGGCGTACGATAGGCAAACTGGAGCCGAGGCTCGGGAGGGTAACCCCCGACTCTCGAACACGATCCCCGCCGAGACGCGAATGACCGACGAATCCGGGCCAGCAACTGTCACGCACACCGGCGCCCGGGTGACGTCCCGGGCCCGATGGCTGGCGAGCGCGGCGATCGTGGCGACAGCCATGACGATCGCCGCCGCGTCTGCCACGCCCTCGTCTCGTCCGGCGCCACAAGACGGATTCCGCACCGTCGTCATCGATCCCGGGCACGGCGGCTCGGAGATCGGCGCGGTGGGGCCCTCCGGACTGACCGAGAAGTTCCTCGTACTCGACATCGCGAACCGACTCGAAAGCATGCTCAAGGAGCGGCTCGGGCTGGAGGTGCGGCTGACGCGTGATGCCGACATCGACAAGTCGCTGGAGGAACGCACCGCCTTTGCCAACAACTTGAAGGCCGACGCCTTCATCTCGATACACGCGAACTCCTACCGGGGCCGCAGTGTTTCGGGCGCCGAGACGTTCTTCCTCTCCGACCGGGCAACCGACGACGAGGCCCTGCGCCTGGCGGCCATCGAGAACGACTCGCTCGAGCTCCAGGGTCCTGCGTCGGGGAGCGACGACCTGCAGATGCTGCTGTGGGACATGGCCCAGACCGCTCACCTGCAGGAAAGCAGCGTCCTCGCGGAGATGATCCAGTCGCAGCTCAACACGCTGGCCGGCGGCACCGACCGCGGCATCAAGCAGGCGCCATTTCGGGTACTGAAAGGCGCGAACATGCCGGCCGTCCTGGTCGAGGTCGGTTTCCTGTCGAACCCCGACGAGGAGCGCCGGCTGGCCAATCCTGCATACCGCCAGAGCATCGCCGAAATGCTCTTCGACAGTCTCAACCGATATCGACGCCGACAGGCCTCTCTCATGGGCGGAGCCTCGCCGCGCTGATCCCCAGAAACCCCGACACACCCACGATTTCGGAGCCGCAGCCCGCATGAGTGGTAAGGACACCTCGTTTCCCTGGCGCGTCGCCGGCTTCGCGGCGCTGCTGTTCGCCGCCTTCGCCGCAATCGGCTGGCTGCTGTTCGCCTCCGGTGGATCGAGCGTCGATCCGGATGAAGCGGCAACCGCCGGCACCGACGCGGCAGAGGCCAGCCCCTCGGGCGCCGGACCGGATGCGACGCCGACCGAGACCGACCCGGCTCGCGAGCTACCCGGTGGGGAGCCCCGCCCGCTCGACCCGTCGACCCCCGAGGGTCGCGCCGCCCTGGCGCAGGCACGCGCCGACTCCGGCACCATGGACCTACAGCTATTTCTGATTCTGCCCGGTGTCGAGAAGCTCATCCCCGTGCTCCGGACGGTGGCCGCGCCGTCGACCCTCGACACCCAGGTGAAACGTGCGGTCCAGGAGCTCATCGATTGGGTGAGCACCGATACGATCTCGCCCGTCGCACCCGAGGCAGGCATTCGCGAGGTCTGGGTATCGCCCGGTGGGATCGCGTACGTCGACTTCGACCGTGCTTTCTACGACTTCTCCGGCGGCGGCTCGCTGGGCGAGCTACATACCGTCTACGGGGTTGTCCACACGTTGACGGAGAGCTTTCCCGAAATCTTGGCGGTGCAGTTCCTCATCGAGGGACGCGGGGTCGATACGCTGGCCGGACACGTCGATCTCTCGGTGCCACTGCTACCGTCCGACGAGTGGGCGCTGTTGGAGCAACGCGAGCCGCAGATCGATCCTGTCGATGGTTCCGGCTGACGGCGCGGTTTCCGGCCGCCGCATTGTCTTCGCCACCCGCAACGAGGGCAAGGTCAGCGAGATGGTGGCGCTGCTGGCGGATTCCTCGTGGACGGTAGAGCGACTGCCCGAAACCGTCGACGAGTACGAGGAAACGGGTGTCACCTTCGCCGAGAATGCCCGCGGCAAAGCCCTCCATGCCGCCGCGTCAGTTCCGCTGCCCGTGCTCGCGGACGATTCGGGCCTGGTAGTCGATGCGCTCGGGGGTCGACCGGGCGTTCACTCTGCGCGTTTCCTCGGGCCGGAAGCCGGCCAGCCGGAACGCAATCAGGCGATCTTGCGCGAGCTGAGCTCGACGCCGCCGGCGCTCCGCACGGCGCGTTTCGTCTGCCACGTAGCGCTGGCATACGGCGGTGAGATCGTGCACGAAACCACCGGGGTCTGTGAGGGAAGCATCGCCGACCAGGCACACGGCCGGCTCGGCTTCGGCTACGATCCGATTTTCCTGGACCCCGAGACGGGCAAAACGTTCGCGCAGCTCGAGCGCGAGGAAAAGTCCGCTCGCTCTCACCGCGGCAGAGCCGTTCGGGCAATGGCTGATTTTCTTCGCGCCTGGCGGCCGAATTGACCCCGGCGCCCTTCTGACGGCGGAAAATCGTTTGGTGTCCGCCGCGCCGGGTCGGTATCCTCAGGCCTGATCGGGGTGTGGCGCAGTCCGGAAGCGCACCTGCTTTGGGAGCAGGGGGTCGGAGGTTCAAATCCTCTCACCCCGACTTCAATGTCGACATCGGGGATTCACAGCAGCATCGTCGCGCCGGCGTCGGCTACACCGGGGAAGTGAAATGGACGGCGACGGGACGGAGACGCAGGGCGGGGCTGCCGATCGCAGACGGCCGATACCGGTCTCGCTGAGAGACCCCGAGACGCTGCGCGTCCTTATCGACACCCTCGCCGACGGAACGTACGTTTCCACTCCTGACGGACGAATCGTCGACGCCAACCCCGCGTTCCTCGAGATGGTCGGTGCCAAGACGATCGAGGAGCTGCAAGAGCACTCCACCGATGAGCTGTGGCCGGAGACCGGGCGACGGGCCGAATTCGTCCGCCAGGTGATCGAACGCGGCGCCGTTGCCGAGTTCGAGCTCGACGTGCGGAGAGTCGACGGTGAGATCATCAGCGTCCTCGACACCTGCCATGCACAGAAGGACGGCGAGGAGGTCACGGCGCTGTACGGCGTGCTCCTGGACATCACCAAGCGCAAGACGCTGGAGTCGCAGCTCGCTCAGCTGAGCGTGCGCGACCCGCTGACCGGGTGCTACAACCGCCGGTACCTGCAGGCGCAGCAGCCGGTGCTCGAGCGGCCGAGCTATTTCTACGGCTGCCTCATGCTGGATCTCGACGACTTCAAGGAGATCAACGATACCTACGGGCACGAGGAAGGCGACCGCGTGCTGCAGCGCTTCGCCCACTTCATTATCCGCAACAAGCGCGCCGACGACGTCCTGGTGCGTTTGGGTGGCGACGAGTTCGCCCTCTTCGTCGAGGTCGTCCGGCCCGACAATCTCGAGCTGATCTCCAACCGGTTGATCGAGAACGCCCCCTCGCAGGCGCCGATGGCGTTCAGCATCGGCCACGCCTATCGGCGCCCGGGAGAAACGCTGGAACAGATCCTCGCCCGCGCCGATGCCTCCATGTACGAGGCCAAGGGGCGGCCCACGCCGGAGGACGAGCGGCGCCAGAGCGAAGAGCCGGACGCGGCTGCGGCGGAGTCGGCGGCGGCCGAGTCGGGCTCATCTGCGGACGAGCCGAACGACCGCAGCTGACTCAGTCGATCGCCCCGGCTTCCGGATCGGCCCGAATGCTCAGCGTCGTATCGTAGGTCTGCCCCCCGATCGTCAGACGGACGCGATACGTGCCCGGCCCGGCCTGCGGAGCGGGCGGCCCGCCGAAGCCTCGGCCTCCACGTCCGCCACGGCCTGCCCCCCCGGCCCCCCGGCCGCCACCACGGCCGGCCGCGTCGGCACGCCCGAAGCGCATCGGCCAGAAGTAACGGTTGATGCCGGGATGAGCTTCGACCGTGGTTTCGAACTCGCCATCGCCATCGATCTCGCTGATGGCGATCGTCACCTCGCCGGCCGCCGTAGGACCGACGAAGAAGTTGATCGCCGCCGTGTTGACGAGCTCGTTCGGAGAGTTGCCGGGTGGTCGTTGCTGGATGGTCATCGGGTTGCGGCCCATGAAGAGCTTGTGCCCTCGGGTGGCGCCGCGGCTGATCCCACGCCACTGCGTCGCGACCTTGTTCTCGAACAGGAACGCGTCGGCCGCCAATACCTCGACATCGAGCTGTTGCAACGGCGTGATGTCGTCGAGAATCCACACGCTGCGTCCGTGTGTTCCGGCGATCAGGTCGCCTTCGCGCGGGTGGATCAAGAGATCGTGCACCGGCACGGTCGGCATGCCGTTCATCACCCGCACCCATCGGTCGCCGCCGTCTACGGTGCCGTGCACGGCGAATTCCGTCCCGACGAAGAGCAGATCGGGATTCTTCGAGTCCTCCACGATCACGTAGACGGGCTCGTCCGGAAGAGTTCTGCCGATGTCCGTCCACGTGGCCCCGTAGTCGTCCGTACGGAACACCCAGGAGCGGAAATCGTCGGATCGGTGGCCGTCGAAGGTCACGTAGGCACGGCCTTCGGCAAAACGGGAAGCGGCGACCCGGCTGACCCACAGACCGCGTGGCACGCCCGGGACATTGGGTCGGACGTCGACCCACTCGCCGCCGTCGTCACGGGTCACCTGTACACGGCCGTCATCGGTACCGGCCCAGATCACACCGGCCTTGATCGGCGACTCCGAGATGGTCAAAACGGTGGCATGCGTCTCCGCGCCGGTGGCGTCGCGGGTCAATCCGCCGGTGTTCGGGTCGGTGGTCTCCGGGTCGTTGTACGACAGGTCGGGGCTGATGATGTCCCAGGTGTCGCCCCGGTTGGTGCTCTTGAAAACGTGGTTGCCGCCGAAGTAGATGGTCGTCGACCGATGCGGCGACAGGATGAGCGGCGAGCTCCAGTTGAAGCGAAACTGATCGCGCGGCAGTCGGTTGGCACCGAAGCCGCCACGGCCGCCACCCGACCCCACTTCTTCACTCGGATCCAGGTATTCGTCGATGTTGAGCACGTTGTTCACGTTCGGCGTGATGCTCTTCCCCTGCTGTCGGAACACGGCGTCGAGCCGGCGGATGTTGCCGCCCTGGCTCTCGGTGTAGACCGTGCGCCAGTCGTTCGGATCGACGGTCGTATGGAATCCGTCGCCGCTGTGGAACTTGAACCAGTGGTCGTTCAGGATGCCGTTCCAGTCGCGGCTGTTGCTCGGTCCACCCCAGTTGCCGTTGTCCTGCAACCCGCCGTAGACGTAGTACGGATCACGCATGTCCGCATCGATGGCGTAGAACTGGCCCAGGTCCATGTTGTCGAACATGAGGAAGTGGAAGCCGTGGTCGTAGGTGACGTACGGGCCCTTGTCGTTACCTACGTAGAAGATCTCCGGGTTGGTCGGATTCAGCCAGAGAGCGTGAAAGTCGCCCGAGATCCCCTGCATGCTGCGCTCGAAGGAGCGCCCTCCATCGACCGAGATCTGGGCGCTGCCGGCGAGAACGTAGACGACCTCGTCGTCCTGAGGGTTGATCCAAATATGGCTGTAGTAGAAGGGTCGATTGTTGTACCGGTTGACGAATTCCCAGGACCCGCCGCCGTCTTCCGACCGATAGATGCCGGTGCCGAGCTTGCTCATGTCGGCGACATCGGGATTGACGATCATCTCGGGCTCCCCGGTGGCCTCGTTGATCTCTTCTCCGGGGATCCGCTGCGGCGGCTGGAAGCCGTGCTCGACGATCGCCATGACCACGTCGGGGTTCGAGCGGGATACGGCGAGGCCGATCTTGCCGGTGTCGCCCTCGGGCAGTCCGTCGGTCAGCTTCTCCCAGCTGGAGCCACCGTCGGTCGATTTGTAGATGCCGCCGTTCGGCCCGCCCGAGTCGAACCGGTGTGGCTGCCGTAGCCGCTGCCAGAAGGCAACGTACAGCACGTCCGGGTCGCGCGGATCCATCACCAGGTCGGTCGCGCCGGTACGGTTGTCGTCGGGCAACCCGTTGGTCAGCCGCTCCCAGGTCTCACCGCCGTCGCTGGTCTTGAACAGACCGCGATCTCCCGTGTACCCCCACAGGTGCCCCTGGGCGGCGACGTAGACCACGTCGGGGTCGGTCGGATGGGTCAGCACCTCGCCGATGTGGTGCGTTCCTTCGAGTCCGACGTTGACGAACGTCTCGCCGCCGTCGGTGGACTTGTAGACACCGTCGCCCCAGCCGATGCTGTTGCGCGTGCACGACTCTCCGGTGCCCACCCAGACGATGTCCGGGTCGGGCTGGAAGATGTCGATGTCACCGATGTTCGACGTGCCGTAGTCCTCGAAGATCGGCGCCCACGTCGTACCGGCGTTGGTCGACTTCCACACCCCGCCGGACGCTGCGGCGACGAACACCGTCGAGAAATCACTCTCGACAGCCTCGATGTCGGTCACCCGGCCCGACATGTTCGCCGGGCCGATATTCCGCCACTGAAGGTCGGCGAACAGGTCCACGGGCGACGGGCCCTGTGCCGCGCTCGGCGACTCCGGCGCGGCGATCCCGGGCGGGCTCGCGAGCACGGCGACGCAGACGAGCGAGAGAAGGACAACCAGGGCGAATCGTCGCGAGCGGATCGGCGTACGCATCGAGGCAAGCTCCGGATCTGGGGATCGAGAAAGGACGTCAGCAGGCCATGGTGAACCACGGTCTGCTAGCGTCCTACGATGCCGGCCTGCGTTCAACCGGCCCGCGGCCGAGCGGTCGCCGTTCAACCGGCCGGCGGGGGTCTGCGGGTCCGCGGGGTTCTACGGGTCGGCACGCGTCGATCGTCGAACCCGCGCTTCTGGGGCCACTATCGACGTACTCTCCCCACGCTCGTTGCCAGCTTGACGAGCCCCTTCAAATCAGACCCTCGTCCCCAACTTCTTCGCTAGATTCGAACGCCCTTTCATACTATTCCGTTCGCAACGCGACGACGGGATCGACCGCGCTGGCGCGAGTCGCCGGAACGTACCCGGCGATAAAGGCGATGCCACCGAGCACCAGCATCACCGCCCCGAGCGTGAGCGGATCGGCGCCGTCGGCCTCGAACAGCATCCCCGACATGATCGTACCCAGGCCGATCGACAGGCCGAGGCCGATCACCAGCCCGGCCGCCACCGGGATCAGCGCCTGCCGCACCATCATGCCGACGACCTCGCCCCGGCCTGCGCCAAGGGCGATACGCACGCCGATCTCGCGGGTGCGGTCGGAAACCGCGTGTGACACCACGCCGTAGATGCCGACCGCGGCCAGCGCCAGCGCCAGCGCCGCGAAGGCGGCGAGCATGCTGAGCGCGAACCGCTGCGAAGCAAACTGGTCGGCGAACGCCTCCTCCAGCGTCCGCACGGAGTAGATCGGCTGATCCGGGTCGATCGCCGCGACCTGTGCCCGCACCTCGTTGAGCATCGCGGCCGGGTCGCCCTCGGTTCGCAGGATCAGGTAGATCTGGTTGCTCACGCCGTTGGCCTGACGAATGCTGATGAACATCTCGGGTTGAGCGTCGCTGCCCAATCCGCGGTTCTTGGTGTCGGCGACGACGCCGACGACCTCGACACCGGGGCTGTCGTCCGTCTGGGTTCCGATCTTGATGCGCTTGCCCACGGCATCTCCGCCGGGAAAGTAAGTATCGGCCAGCGTCCGGTTGACCACCGCGGCCAGCGGCATCCCGACGCGGTCCTGGGTGGTGAACGGCCGCCCGCGCAGCAGCGGAATGCCGAGCGTGTCGAAATAGGCCTCGTCCGCGAGCGTCGTGTAGGCCACCGGCAGGGAACCTTCGTCGGTGTTCTCGGCGCCCTCGGGCACGAATTGGCGCCGGGAAAAGACGATCGGTGGGAACTGCGTCGCGGCCGTGGCCGCGGTCACGCCGGGAATCGCGGCGACCCGCTCGGTCAGGTCGTCGAAAAACGCCGCGATGGCCTCGTCGCTGTACTTGTTCCAGGGCAACGTCAGCCGCATCGTCAGGACGTTGTCGGTGTCGACCCCGGGCTCGACCGCGTTCAACCGAATGAAGCTGTTGACCAGCAGACCCGCCCCGACGAGCAGGGTGAGCGCCAGCGCCACCTCGACGGCGACGAACGCCCCGTGCAGGCGACGCCTGCCCCGGGCTCCGGTCGCTTTGCCGGACTCCAGATTCAGGGCTCGCTGGACATCGAGCCGGGACGCCTGCAGCGCAGGAGCCAGGCCGAAGACGATGCCGGCAAGCAGGGACACGGTCACCGTGTACGCCAGGACAGGACCACTGATCTCGAGCGTCGCCGTCGACGGGATGAGGGTGGCCGGCACGCTCGCGGTGAGGGCCCGCAACCCGAAGTAGGCGAACAACACGCCAATCGCGGCGCCACACAGCGCCAGCAGCCCGCTCTCGGTCAGCAGCTGTCGAACGATGCGCACCCGCCCGGCCCCCAGGGCGGCGCGCATGGCGATCTCGCGCTGCCGGCTGGTCGAGCGCGCCAGCAACAGGCTTGCCACGTTGGTGCAGACAAGCAGCAAGACGAATCCCACGGCGCCCAGCATGACCATTGCCGCCGGCTTGAGCGTCTGCACGTTGACGTCGGTCCACGTGCTGCCCACCAGCTTCCAGTCCTCGTATTCCTCGAGCTCGGCGCCGTACTCCTGCTGGGTACGCCGCGCCAGTGCCTCGAGCTGGCTGTTCGCCTGGGCCAGGGTCTCGCCGGGGGCCAGCCGGGCGATGATGTTGTACTGCCGCCGCGTGCGCGGCAGCACGTCGGGCGTCGCCGTCATCGGCATCCAGAGGTCGGTGCCGTAGACGAGGACTTCGGGGGGAAACACGCCGATCAGCGTGTACGGGTCGTCGTCGATGCGAATGGTGCTACCGATGACCGAGTCGTCGCCGGCAAATCGCGTTTGCCAAACCCGGTGGCTGATCAGAGCGACGCGCTCCCGCTGCTCGATGTCCGCCGGTGTGAAGCCCCGGCCGATGACCGGCTCGGCGCCGAGCACCGGCATCACGTCGTGCCACCAGAACCCGGTGAACAGATTCTCGGGAGCGTCACCGCCGGTGATCTGCCGGTTGCCGAGATCGAAGGCGGCGACCGTCTCGAACGCGCTCACGTCCGCGATGATGTCGGCGATCTCGGGAGCCGACAGGCGCTCGAAGAATCCCAGCTCGACGTTGAGCTTCGGATACACGGTGCCGACGCCGATGACGCGATCGGGCTCCTCGAAATCGAACGGATTGAGGACGACCGCGTCGACGGCGGAATAGATCACCGCGTTGGCGCCGATGCCGAGCGCCAATGTGAGGATCACGGTGAGGGTGAACGCCGGCCTCGCCAGCAGGGTGCGAATGGCGAAACGAACGTCGTGACTCAGCATGTCCCATCTCCAGTCTTCTCGAGCGTGCCAAAGGGCATCAGGTAGGGCGCCGCCGGCGTCGCGTAGCGGCTGAAACGGGCGGTCGAAACGGGTCCCGTCCGGGCGCCGGCTTCCGGCGGGCGGCGGGGCGCCCGCGCGGGTGTATCGAAAACGCAGCTCTCCTTGCCACTCCTCGACCCACTCACTGCGTTGGCGCCGCGGGACGAACAGGCTCAGCGAACGGACGACGGCAAGGGATGCGCGCAGGGCCAGACGCACGGCGGCCCCACGGGTGGGGTTCTCGCTCACGACGTTTCGACAGCCTCTTCCCCGTGCGCCTCGGCGAGGGGCTCATTGAGGACGCGGAACCGCTGCAGGGCGTGCGCAAGTGCCGCCCGACCGTGCTCGCTGATCTCGTAGTAGCGACGCCGCGGGCGCTTCGCCTCGTCGGCAACCTCCTGCGCCTCCCAACTCGAATCCACATAGTCGAGTTGCTTCAACCGGCGCAACGCCGGGTAGACGGTGCCGCTGGGAAGACCGGTGGCGTCCATGATGTCGAAGCCGTACCGGTAGCCCCGCGAGACGGCGTGCAGCACCGCGACCGAGGAATAGGTCAGATGGAACCGCTGGACCATTTTCTTCACCTATGTAGCATGCGTAGTAGCCTATGTAGCATTCGTCATAACCTATGTAGAAAGCTACATCAAGTTCCCTCTGAATTCCGATCCTGCGGAGGGCGACGGATCAGCGCGGACGCTTCGGGCCCGTGCCGCGAGCTATGGAAGAACGCGGCGCGACATCGGGGGACAGCCGGCTGCTACGAGCCGGCGCGGCGTGCGGCGCCGGTCGTGAGTTGGACGCCGTCTTGTTCCGGCGGTCAGTCGGCGGCAGCGTGATGAACGAGCTGCTGATCCGCGAGCACGTTCTCGTCGACGACGCGACCGTCGAACAGGTTGATCGTCCGATCGGCGTAACCGGCCCAGCGCGGGTCGTGGGTCACCATACAGATGGTGGCACCCTCGCGGTGCAGCTCACCGATGAGCTCCATAACGGCCTCGGCGTTGCCGGAGTCGAGGTTCCCGGTGGGCTCGTCCGCCAGCAGCATCGAGGGAGACCCGGTGACCGCCCGGGCAACGGCGACACGCTGTTGCTGCCCGCCGGAGAGCTGGCTGGGATAGTGCTTCATGCGATGCGACATGCCGACACGCTCGAGCGCGGCCTCGACCCGTTCCCTCCGCTCCGACTTGGCCATGCCCCGATAGGTCAGCGGCAACTCGACGTTCTCGTACACGGTCAGATCGCCGATCAGGTTGAAGCTCTGAAAGATGAATCCGATCTCCCGATTGCGTACCCGGGCGCGTTCCGAGGCGGTGAGGTCCTGGACCGGCTGTCCGTTCAGGTCGTAGGCACCGCGGGTCGGTGTATCGAGGAGCCCGAGGATCGACAGGAGCGTCGTCTTACCCGATCCCGAGGGGCCCGCAATCGAGACGAACTCGCCCGGGACGACGTCGAACTGGATGTCGGACAGGGCGTGGGTCTCCACTTCCTCGGTGTAGAAAACCTTGTCGAGCCCGTCAATGCGGATCAGCTTTTCTGCCGCGGTCATCGTGCGCCCTCCCTCATGTGTAAACCCGTGCCTGCTTACAGGATTTGACGGGCGAAGGCGCCGATTGGTTGCAGCCGCAAAGGGCGCAGCCGACCTGCCTGATCGCTTCGGCCGCCAGAGGAACTCGTGAGGTTCTGATCCACTTTGAAAACTCGTATTGCACGTTTTTTGCAAGTACTGCATAGTTCTGACTATGCAGACGCAACACAACATTCAAAAACACACGGCTTCCGTGATCCTCACTCGGTGGGCGCTCCTCATCGCGATCTCGTATGCCGTCGTGTTCAGCGCGACCACGCCGCCACCGTTTTGGCCGCAGCAGGTCTTCATCGCGGCGATCTTGGGATCGAACCTGGCACTGATGTGGATCCTCGCCCGCGGCAGGCGTTGGCACATGGTCAGCGGCTGGGCGACCGCTCTGGACATCGGCGCCGTCACCATGGCGATCGCCGTCGCCGGCGACGTCTCGGTCGAGTTCTACCTCATCTATTTCTCCATCCTGATCGTCGCCGCCGTCGTGTCGGACCGCCGCGTTCTCATACTGATGGCGCTCGCGGCCTGCTCGGCGTACGCCGTCTTGATGTGGTCCGACCGGGGCGCTGACTTCTTGCGGAGCCCGGACGTCCTCGTTCGGCTGCCGGTACTGTTCGGCGTCGCCCTGTACTTCGGCACCGCCGTTCAGCTGGCGCGCCGAGAGCAGGAAGAACAGGCCGAGCGGCTGCACATCGAGCGCGAGAAGGCGCTGGCGGCGTTGACCGAGATGGGCACCGTGGCCCTCAGCGGCGGTTATCCCGGACCGGTCCTGTACGAGATCGCCGGGTGGATCCAGCAGATCGTCAACTTCGACCGCTGCTCGGTCGTCGTTTTCGACGAGGGTGGACAGCGCGGCTACCTCGCCGCTAGCGGCGACGACCGCAGTATCGAGGTCATGGCGCTCGACCTGGAGGGCTATCCCGAGCTCGGACCGGTTTTCCAGCGCGGCGAATATACCGAGATCCATCCCGGGACCCCGCCGGAGCTGTGGCGCGAGGTTCGCGCCAGACTGCCGCAGGACAGCCCCTTCAACAGTTTCATCGTCGTACCGATCAAGCACAGTAACGAGACGATCGGCGCACTCTACATGCGGGACTCGGACCCTGCGCGAACACTCAGCGAGGCCCAGGTCGCGTTCTGCTCGCATGCGGCACAGATGGCCGCGGCGTTCATCCACGAGCACGACCTCCTCGCTACCCTCGAGTCTCGGTCCCAGCGCGACGCGCTGACCGGGTTCATGAACTACCCGGAGTTTCTCGGCGAGGCCGAGAGCCACATCAACGGCGCCGCCGGCTACGGCCCCGTGAGCATGGCGGTGGTGAACATCGACGGCCTCGGGGACGTGAACAAGGAGTTCGGACACGAGGTCGGTACGGATCTGATCGCCCACGTCGGCGGCACGTTGGTGCAGAACGTCGAGAGCGAGGCGGTGTGTCGCTACGCCGGCGGAGAGTTCGTTCTCGTGATCCGCGGCACCGCGGTTGATTCGCGCGCCATGCTGCAAACGCGATTCCTCGAGAATCTGTCGACCTCCGCGCCCGACCTGCCGACGGTGCCCCGGGCGTCGATCGGAATCGCCGCATCGCCCGGCGATGGAGACAACCCCGAGCTGCTTTTCGAGGCAGCCCACGCAGCGCTGGCGGACGCCCGCCGGGCGGGGGGCAACCGGATCAACCTTCACAACGGCGGCTGATTCCCCGAACGCTCGGTACGACGGCGGATCAACGCGGCTAAACCCTTTCGGGAACCCGCACATCCAACTCTGCGTAGGTCACCTGTGCCAACGCCGAGGAGGTGTCGTGTTCCGTTATTCGTCGCCCGTCAAACGATCCTGGCCGGTAGTCGCCCTCCTGATCGCAGTCCTGGTCGGCTCCGCAGCTTCGGCTGCAACCCTGCAGCAGGAGTATCCCTGGCAGTCGATGGAGGAGCAGACCTTCGCGGCGGGCGCGGGAGGCACGCTGCGCGTCCGCGTCGACGACGCCGACGTCGCCGTCACTGCCGACGGCGGTTCGAACGCCACCATCGCCATTCGCCTGCGCTCGAACGACATGGATCGCGCCACCGATCTGTACGCGCGCTCCAACTACCGCATTCGGCAGGACGGCGGGACCATCCTGGTCGAGAGCGATCGGCGCCCGAACAACGAGGGGTGGCGAGATCGTTTCTGGATGAGCGTCGTCGTCGACGTGCGGCTGCCCGAGCGGTTCGCCCTCGACCTTTCGACCGGCGACGGGGACGTGTCCCTGGGCTCACACGAAGGGGAGATCCGCGTACAGACGCACGACGGCGACATCACCGCCACGGAGCTTCGCGGCGGCGAGATCGGCCTTCGATCGGAAGACGGAGACATCAGCGCCACCAGCCTGTCTGCCGACCGCATCGAGACCCACACCGAGGACGGCGACATCACCGTCGAGTCGCTCCGCGGCGAGGTGACCATGAGGACCCGTGACGGCGACATCCGCATCGGTGCCGCCAGCTCCGACCAACTGCTTCTCGACACCGGCGACGGCGACATCCACGTCGCCATCGGCGACTCCGCTCGTATGGACGCGAGCACGCAGGATGGCGACATCTCGATCGTTGCGCCGTCCTCGCTACGAGCCCGCCTGGATCTCTCAGGTGAGGACGTCAGCATCCACGGCAACTTTCGCGTTTCCGGCCGCATTCACGACGGACGGGCCGAGGGGGATCTCAACGGCGGGGGCGAGCGCATTCGTGCCCGTACGCACGATGGCTCCATTCGCCTGGTCGAAGGCCGGCAGCGCTAGCAGCTAGAACAACACCACGAAAGCAACAGAACCGAAGGGAAGGAACCTCTCGTGAAGCGAATCTCGACCACTCTCGCCGCAGCCGTTGTCGTACTCCTGACTGTCGTTGCCGCCGGCCCACCGGTGCGGGCCGTTACCGTACAGGAGCAAGGAAACGTCGAGCAGGCGTTCGACGTCGCCGCAGGCGGCACCCTGGAGGTCGACGCCTCGTTCGGCTCAATCGAGGTAAGCACCGGCAGCGCCGCCCGGGTCGAGGTCCGCGTCGAGCGCGAGGTGCGGGAACGCTTCGATGATGATGCGACGCGGATCCTGTCGGAGCACCGCGTCGAGATCACCCAGAATGGCAACGACGTGAGCGTCGTCACCGAAGTCAGCGACGACGCCCGGGATCGGTGGCGCGACGAGTACGACACCACACCGCTGCGCGTGCGGTTCGAGATCACCGTTCCGCGCACCTACGATGTCGACCTCGAGACCAGCGGCGGCAACATCGAGGTCGCCGACCTCGACGGCGAGCTGCGCACGGAAACGGCGGGCGGCAACCTCACCTTCGGCAACATCGGCGGCATGGTGTGGGCCCGGACGGCCGGCGGCAACATCTCGCTGGAGGGCGCCTCGGGCACGGCCGAGCTGCGCACCTCCGGCGGCAATATCGTCCTCGGCGACATCGCCGGCACGGTCGACGCCGAAACGGCCGGGGGCGGCATCCGCATCGAGCGGGCCGGCGGCGACGTTCGCGCCGAGACCTCCGGCGGCAACATCACGGTGGACGATGTCGCCGGCAATATCATCGCCACCACGTCCGGCGGCAACGTCGTCGCCACGATCAGCTCGCAGCCGACCGGAGACTGCCGCCTGGAGACCAGCGCCGGAACCGTCAACGTCACACTGGCGCCCGGGATCTCCGTCGACGTGAACGCATCCACCAGCGTGGGGAGAGTCACCTCCGATTTCGACGTCGACGGCAACGTGTCGCGTCGATCCATTCGGGGGGCGATCAACGGCGGCGGACCCGAGCTGCGGCTGCGGACGTCGGCCGGCTCGATCCGGATCTCCGAGGGCTGAGCCGGCCGCCGCGACGCTTCCAGCGAGGGTCGCCGGGCGCAGGGCGCGGTTCCGCCACTGCGAGATGCCGGCAGACCGTGGTCGAGCCGTCCACACGGCCACCACGGTCTGCTAGCAGGCAGTCCTCACGCGAGATTCGCCTTCGCCAGACCCATCACACGTTCGCCGCGGTCTGCTAGGCTGTGGGCCTCCCCTGCCCGCCCGATCGTCAGCGGCTGTCGGGCGGGATGGCCACGCCCGACAGATCCACTCGTGAGGTCTCCATGCGCCGTCCTTCCCGTACCCGCGCGTTCCGTACGCTCGTCACCATCGCCCTGGCCGCTGGCGCCGCCTCGTCAGCCGCCGGCGCTCCACAGCAGGCCGACATCGGCTCGCTGCTGACCCCGGCAGAGAAGAGCGATTTCGAACAAACGACCCGCTACGCCGATGTCGTCGAGCTGATGGAGGCCTTCGACGCCGCCTCGGACCGACTGCACATGACGACGTTCGGGTACACCTACGAGGGGCGGCCGTTGCCGATGATGGTGGTCGGCGATGTGGGCGACGCGTCCCCGGAGGCCGTCCTGGCGAGCGGCAGGACGCGGGTCTGGGTGCAGGGCGGCATTCATTCCGGCGAAGCCTGCGGCAAAGAAGCAATGCTGATCATGTTGCGCGACCTGGCGCAGGGCGCGCATGCCGAGTGGGACGACTCGCTCGTCCTGCTGATCGCACCGCTGTACAACGCCGACGGCAACGAGCTGGTGAAGATCGACAATCGTGGGCGGCAGAATGGCCCCGTCGGCGGCATGGGGCAACGTCCCAACGCCCAGGGCTACGACCTGAACCGCGACCACATGAAGCTGGACGCTCCGGAGGCGCGCTCGCTGGTCGGCATGATGAACGACTACGACCCGCACGTCGCCGTCGACCTGCACACGACGAACGGCACCCAGCACGCCTATCACCTCACCTACTCGCCGCCGCTGAACCCCAACACCATCACCCAGATCGACGAGATGCTGCGTGGCGACTGGCTGCCGGCGGTAACCGGCGCGATCAAGCAGAAGCACGGCTGGGACTACTACTACTACGGCAACGCCAGCGGCGGCGGCCGCGGCCGCGGCGGAGGCGGTGGCCGTGGCGCCGCGGTGGCCGGTCGCGGCGCGGCGGGCGGCCGCGGTGCGGCGACCGCGGGCCGAGGCAGTGACCAAGGGACCCCGGTGTGGCGGACCTTCGACCATCGGCCCCGCTTCAACAACAACTATGTCGGCTTGCGCAACCGTTTCGCCATCCTCTCGGAGGCGTATTCATACGCCACGTTCGAGGATCGGGTCATGGGCAGCCTCTGGTTCGTCGAGGAGATCCTCGCCTACGCCGCATCCAACGCCGAAGCGATCCGCGATGTCACAGCCGCCGCCGACGCCCATTCGATCGTCGGCGAACAGCTCGCGGTCCGGTCGACGTTCAAGCGCTCCGAGGAACCGGTCGAGATCTTGATGGGGGCGACGGAGCGGATCCTGAACCCCTACAGCGGCGGCATGATCTTCAACCGCCTCGACGAGTCCCGGCCGGTCTCGATGTACGAGGAGGGTAGCTTCGAGGCTACGCTGACCGAGACGGTCCCGGCCGCCTATTTCATCCCCGCGAGCGAGACGACCGCGATCACCAAGCTACAGATCCACGGCGTCAACATGGAGCCGCTGGGCGCCGAGCGCACCGTGCAGGCCGAACGCTTCCGCATTTCCTCCTCGACGGCGTCGGAGCGCCCCTTCCAGGGGCACAACGAGCGCACTCTCGAGGGCAGCTGGGAGGCCACGGAAGTCACCCTGCCGGCCGACACGTGGGTGCTGCGCATCGACCAGCCTCTCGGCAGGCTGGCGTTCACGCTCCTGGAGCCGCGCTCGGACGATGGACTGACGAACTGGAACGCCTTCGATCCATCGCTGGCGGGTGCCGATTTCTTCCCCGTGCTTCGCGCGATGGCGGACGTCCGTTAACCGCCGGCTCGACCGGGGCGCGAGCCAGTGGGCCTACGAGGTCTCGTCTCGCCGCTTGAGCACGCCGAGCTGTTTGACGTACCCCTGCCGGGCGCGGACGAGCTCTTCCCGACCCAGGTGCAGCTCGCGCGCGATCTTGCCGATCTCGTTGTCTTCGATGGTCGAGATCTCGTCGTCGCAGGCGGACAGGGCGAACAGGCAGTCGAGTAGCTGCAGCTTCTGCTCGTACGCGGCGAGATCGTTGAACTCGCGGGTCACCAGGAAATCCTCGGTGCCGCCGAAGAGCTTGTTCTGGCTCTTGGCGATCTGCACCGCAATCACCGCCTGCTGCGCCGGCAAACCGCCGCGCTCGGCGACGATGCGCTCCATCTCGCGCGTTTCCTCTTCGCTGATGTCCATGTCCGCGTGGGCCACGCGGCCGAGGATGTAGGCGAAGGTAGCGATATAACGGGCGCGCTCGGTCTCGAGCTCGTCGAGAGCCCGGGCGATCTTGCGCACCGTCTCGGTCTCCTCGACACCGGCCTCCTGCATTCGGGGCGAACCGCCGCGGAGGCTCTCGAACAACGACTCCAAAAACGACATCGTCCCTCCCGGGGATCTACAGCTCGGCGCTGCGCAGTCGCAATGCGTTGCTGATCACCGACACCGAGCTGAAGGTCATCGCCGCCGCGGCGATCATCGGGCTCAACAAGATTCCGACGAAAGGATAGAGGATCCCCGCGGCGAGCGGCACACCAAGGGCGTTGTAGACGAATGCAAAGAACAAGTTCTCGCGGATATTGCGCATGGTCGCACGGCTCAAGCGAATCGCCCGGACGACGCCACGCAGATCGCCCCGCACCAGGGTCACGTCGGCGCTCTCGATCGCGACATCGGTCCCGGTGCCCATTGCCACGCCGACATCGGCCCGTGCCAGCGCCGGCGCGTCGTTGATACCGTCGCCCGCCATGGCGACGACACGCCCCTCTTGCATCAACCGTGCGACGACCTCGCTCTTGCGATCGGGAAGCACGCCGGCCTCGAAATCTTCGATGCCGAGATCTTCCGCGACCGCCGCGGCGGTCGAGTGACCATCCCCGGTCAACATGAATACGTGGATGCCCTCGCCGCGGAGCATCCGGAGAGCCTCGGGCGTCGTCTCCTTGATCGGATCCGCGACGCCGATGAACCCGGCCAGGTCGCCGTCAACGGCAACGAACATGACCGTTTGCCCCTGCTTCCCCAGGGCCGCGGCCGGCGGCCCGAACGAGCCGACCTCTACTTTCTCGCGCTCCATCAGGGCGGCGTTGCCCACGGCAACCCGCTGCCCACCGACGCTCCCGGTTACGCCCAGACCCGTGTGCGACTGGAAGTCCTCCGCCGCGGACACCGAGACGCCGCGCTCCGAAGCTCCGGCGAGGATGGCGGCGGCCAGCGGATGCTCGCTGGCTTTCTCCAGAGCGGCGGCCAAGGCGAGGAAACCGTCGTCTCCCCCGGCGGCGGTCACCGAAACGAGCTTCGGCTTGCCCTCGGTAAGCGTTCCGGTCTTGTCGACCACCAGCGTGTCGACCTTCTCGAGCACCTCGAGGACCTCGGCGTTCTTTGTCAACACGCCGGCGCCGGCACCACGTCCCATCCCGACCATGATCGACATCGGCGTGGCCAAGCCGAGAGCGCAGGGGCAGGCGATGATCAGCACGGCCACCGCGTTGACCAGCGCATACGCCATCCGTGGTGCAGGCCCGATCAAGGCCCACACGGCGAATGTCGCGATCGCCACGACGACGACCGCGGGGACGAAGAAGCCGGCGACCACGTCCGCGAGCTTCTGGATCGGGGCCCGGCTGCGCTGCGCCTCGCTGACCATCTGGACGATGCGCGCCAGCAAGGTGTCGCGACCAACCCTGCGGGCCTCCATCAGGAGCGCCCCGGTGCCGTTGACGGTGCCCCCGGTCAGCGAATCGCCGGCGGACTTCTCTGCCGGGATCGGCTCGCCGGTGACCATCGACTCGTCGACCACGCTGGCGCCGTCGACGACGACGCCATCGACGGCGATCTTCTCGCCCGGTCGTACGCGCAGGCGATCGCCGACCTCGATGTCGTCGAGGGGCACATCTTCCTCGGTGCCGTCCGCAAGAACCCGGCGTGCGGTCGCCGGCGCCAGGCTCAGCAACTGCTTGATCGCACTGCTGGTGCGACCGCGAGCTCGCAGCTCGAGCACCTGGCCGAGCAGGACCAACGTGATGATCACCGCCGCAGCCTCGAAGTACACGGCCACTGCACCCTCGGCGCTGCGGAAGGACGGTGGAAACACGCCCGGAGCGAGGGTTGCGACGATGCTGTAGAGATACGCCACACCGGCGCCGATGCCGATCAGGGTGAACATGTTGGGACTGCGATTCCGAATCGACGCCACCGCCCGCTGGAAGAAGGGCCACCCGGCCCACAGCACTACCGGGGTGGCCAGCACCAACTGGATCCAGGCCAACCAGGCCGGCGGGACGGCGCCCTGCAGCGGCTGTCCCGGGATCATCTCCGACATCGCCACGAAGAAGACAGGCAGGGTGAACACCAGGCTCACCTTGAACCGGCGCCACATGTCGTCGAGCTCGGGATTCTCCTCCTCCGGCATGACCAGTGCCGGCTCCAACGCCATGCCGCAGACGGGGCAGCTACCGGGTCCCGATTCCTGCACTTCGGGGTGCATCGGGCAGGTGTAGAGGACCTCGGGCCCTGCCGGTTGCGCCGGCTCCAGCGCCATGCCGCACATCGGACACGCCGCCGGAACGTCGGAGCCCACCGAGGGGCACATCGGACAGATCCATGCCGCCGAGCTTTCCGCCGCTACGGCTTGACCCACGTCGTGCGACCCGGCGGAATGGCAACAATCATGCGCGGGTTCGGCCGGCTCGGCGTGACACGCGTGCTCCGCCTTCGCCGGCTCCGGCTCGTGGCAGCACGCATCCTTCGAACCCGCCGGCTCGGGCTCGTGACAACATGCCTCCTTCGAGTCCGCAGGCGCGGGCTCGTGACAGCACGCCTCCTTCGAGTCCGCAGGCGCGGGCTCGTGGCAGCACGCCTCCTTCGAGTCCGCGGCCTCGGGCTCGTGACAACTTCCCTGAGACGCCCCTACGTCGGCGCTCTCGGCTTCGGTCTTGCTCGACTGTGAGGACAACGACGGCCTCCTGAGTGCTCTGCGCACCTATCCGGTGATAGTAGCGCCTGCCGGGAACCTTGTTGACCACCGCGACCCGTCATCCCGCCGGATCGGAGGCACTCTGCCGCGCGATCCGGTGGCCGTCGCTATCGCCGCGCCGGCGAGATCAGGATGCGGCGCACGCCGACGGTCATCAGCGGCAGCGCAAACAAGAGGAGGAAGCCGTACGCCATCGCCGTGTAGCCCCGTGCGACGAGGTCGATCAGGCCGAGTCGAGACAGCAACGCCGCCGTCAACAGCACGCCAACGGTGATCGCCGCCACCTGCGCGCGACGCAACGGCGGCCGCCCGACTTCCGCCAGGTTCACCGCCAGCCGATCGACGATCGCGTGGATCATCCCGGTGCTCGTTTCAACCAGCGTCCAGAAGATCACCACCGCGAAAGCCGGAAGGAGCCAGCCCCCGCCGACCCTGCCGAGCATGATCAGCCAGGGCACAGACGCGCCGGTGACCTCTTCGTCCGGGTAGTAGCCCATGATCGCCAGGTACGTCAGCAGAAAGGGCACGGTCGCCATGAAACCCGCGATCATTCCGGAGACCACGGCTTCGCGCCGCGTCACCTGGCGATCGAGCGTGAAGAACGTGGCGGGGAGCGTCGCCAGGTTGTAGCCGACGTAGAGGACGCCCACGCCCACGGCTGGGAGCCAGGGGGCGCCCGCACCATCGATGCCGGCGCCTCCTCCCGTATCGAGGCCGCCGCTGCCGCCCCCGGAAAGGGCAGCCAGGGTTTGCGGCCAGCGTTGAACCAGCACGGCGCCGGCGAACAGAACGTATCCGCCGTACAGCAAGACCGATCCCGCGGTCTTGAAGCGCTCGATCGCGGACCGACCGGCGGCGTTCAGCGTGCCGACCAACGTGATCACGGCGACCACTCCCAGCCAGTAGGGCAAGCCCAGGACGCTCTCGACGATCTCGCCCGAGGCGGCCCCAACCACCGCGATCACGAGCACGGCCATGACCACGAACAGGACGTCGAAGGCCGGCCAAAGCGGCCCGATCAGCGCTCGCACGAACGTGCGGTAATCGTAGGTGCCGCTGACCCGGGCGAACTCGAAGGCGAGCACGCACATCAACGAGAAGCCGAGGAAGATGGCCGCTACGCTGCCCAGGCCCTCGGCGCCGAAGCGAGCCCCATACTGGACGATTTCGCGACCGGTGGCATAGGCGCCGCCGATCAGCACCGACTGGAAGACGATTCCCGGGAGGAAGTAACGCTCGTATATCGGCATCGCCGCGCTACTATAACTCCATGACCGTCACTGGAGAGAAGACGGCGAGCATCTCCGCCGCCGTGGTCGAATCCTCGCCCAGCGCCATTATCGCGGTCGACCTCGAGGGCTCCATCATCGGTTGGAACCCGGCGGCCGAAAAGCTGACGGGGTTCAGCGCGCAGGAGGCGCTCGGGGCTCCGCTGCTGTCGATCATGCCTGCCAGCGAGCGCGAGCGAGCGGCCGAGATGATGGCGCGCGTGCGCGGCGGCGAGACCGTCGCCAACCGCGAGGTGCGCCGGCTGCGACGCGACGGGTCGGAGTTTGTCGGCAACCTCACGCTGGCGCCTATTCGTGCAGAAGACGGGGAGATCAACGGCACCGTCGGGATATTGCACGACGTCACGAGTATCCGGGCGATGGACGAGCTGCTGCGGCGCAACCAGCGACTGGCTTCCGTGGGCACGCTCGCGGCGGGCATCGCGCACGAGATCAACAACCCCGTCGGCGGCATCCTCATGGCCTCTCAATACGCGAGCACCGCTGCGGACCGGGAGGACGGCCCCGCCGTGGTCGAGAAAGCCCTGCGGGACATCGAAGCCGATGCGAAGCGGTGCAGTGAGATCGTCCGCAGGCTGCTGCTGTTGGCTCGAGATCGGCGCATGGAGCGGGCCGAGGTCGACCTGCGCGACGTCGTCGAGACGGCCATCGAATTCGCCGATCGGATCCAGCCAGGATGCAGCGAACGGGTCGCATTCACCCGCCCCGAGGGGCTGCCCCCGGTGACCGCCGATTCCACCGAAATCGAGCAAGCGCTGGTGAACATCATCATCAACGCGGTACAAGCGCGGAGCTCCCGGGTTTCCGTGCGGGCCGAAGCGGACCCGGCCGGCCGGACGGCGAGCGTTGTCGTTGCCGATGACGGCGTCGGCATAGCCGACGACATCATCGACAACCTTTTCGACCCGTTCTTCACCACCAAGCGACGGCACGGACGCGCCGGCCTCGGGCTCAGCGTCGCGCACGCCATCGTTTCGGATCACCGGGGAACGCTCGAGGTCACGAGCTCCGGCGACGGCACCACCGTGACCGTCACCCTCCCCCTCCGTACCCCGGTCGAGGAATAGCGGCGTGCGCGTATTGATTGCCGACGACGAGGAACGCTACCGCGACTACCTCCGGGCGAGCCTCGCCGAGCGCGGCCACGACGTAAGTACGGTGCACACGGGACGCGTGGCGATCGACTACGGCGTCCGCTTCCGTCCCGACGTGTTGGTCACCGACTGGCTCCTCGACGACGACATCCACGGGTTGCGGGTCTCCAATGTTCTGCGCGCCGTCGACCCGAGCCTGCAGGCGATCGTCATCACCGGGTTCCCCTCGACCGACCTGCAACGCGACGCCCGCCATTCGGGCATCTTCCGGTTCATGGAGAAGCCGTTCGAGCTCGAGGACATGGTCGATGCGGTGCGCACGGCGGGCAACAAGAAGAATACCGGCGCGGTGGCACTTTTCGGTTTCCTCGAAGTCGACGCCGGCGGCAGCATCGTAAACAAGAACTGCAAGGCTCGTCAGATGCTCGGCCAAACCTCGGCGGGGGCGAATGCCACCAGGCTCGACGAGCTGCTCGAGGCCGATGCCATCAGTTCCCTGGTGCAGTCCAACGAGGAGTGGATCGGCGTTCGCCCGGCGTCGCGGGGAACCGACGAATGGCTGATGCGGTCGCGGACCTGGTCCGACGGCGGCATCGTCGTCCTGCTACCGCAGGCGTCGGCATCGTTGCAGCGAGACCCGTTGATCGAGACACTCCTGGAGATCGACGAACCGCGCGATCTGCAATGGCCCTTCGAGGATCACGTTCTGGTGCTCGACAACGTCCGCGAAGTTCGCGGGCTCTCCGCCCAGCTGCTCGAGCAAGTCGGCTGCGTCGCCTACAAGGCCGAGAACGAGGAGCTTGCGCTGAAGCTGTTCAACGCCGACGACGATATCGGAGTCGTGCTTCTCGACTACGAGATGCCGCTACCGGAGCTCGGCGCCTTCGTTCGCACGCTCACGGACACCCGCCCGGAGGTCAAGATCGTCGGCACCAGCGCCGAGGATCAGCGGCGAGCGTTCCGGCGCCTCGGTGTCGAACGCTACCTCGACAAGGGCTGGCGACTGGCGGACCTGATCACCGCGATCGAGTCCTGACCTGAGCGGGCTGAGGCCTCTCCGAGACCTCTTGAAGCAACCTGCAGCACCGCTGCGAACCCCATGAGAACCGAAGCCGAGCTATCGCCCTCCGGGCCTCTGCGGCATTTGCTCGGCGCCGAACCGTGGCAACAGCTCGTCCCGCATGGCGAGCTGGAAAACCGCCGCCGCAACGACGATCGCGGAGCTCTTGAGGTCCTCCTCGATGGCACGCTCGTACGTATCGAGGTTGGTGTGCCAGGTATGTGACCCGTATTCGATCGGGTCCTGCTGCAGACCGATCCCCGGCAGCCCGGCCTCGTTGAACGAGGTGTGATCGCTGCCGCCCCGGCGACGACTCGATGACGCCGTCGCACCCATCACCCCGAGGTCCTCGAAAGGCGCCAGAGCGCTCCGCAGCACGGCAGCGGCCTCCGGCGGGCCAAAGACGCTGGCCCCGCGCACTCTTCCGGTGCCCGAGTCGACGTTGAAATAGCCACCGAACTTCTCGTACTCGGCCTTGGGATCCTCGAAGCTACCGAAGTGCTCGGCAACGTATGCCTGCGAGCCGAGGAGCCCCTGCTCCTCACCCCCCCACAGAGCCACGCGGATGGTGCGTCGAGGACGAACGCCGATGGCATGCAGGATGCGGGCAGCCTCCATCATCACCGTGACACCGGTGGCGTTGTCGGTGGCTCCGGTGGCGGCGTGCCAGGAGTCGAGATGACCTCCCAACATGATCACCTCGTCCGCCATGCCCGTCCCCGGGATCTCGGCGATCGCGTTGTACACGGTCCGCCCCTGCGGATAGTCGCGATTGACGATGTCGATCTCGAGCACGACGCTGTCGCCATACTCCAGCAGCCGGGCGATGCGGCCGAAATCCTCGTTTCGCAGGATCGCCGTGGGCAACGCTTGCTCGGAATCGTAAGCCCCGTTTGAAAACGCCCGGATCTGTCCGTGGACGCGACCGCCGTCGTTGATCCGCACGACCGCGCCGTTGTCGATCAAAAACTGATCGACGCGCGCCGCTACCTCGCGGGCCGGCAGGACGTCCGGGTCGGGGGCGGGTGCGCCGCCACCGCGACCTCCACGCCCGCCACGACCCCCGCGCCCTCCGGGCTCACGGTCGGGGTCGTATTGACGCCGTAGCTGCTCGTCGTCACGCCGCTTGGAACTCGGGTTGAACGACACACCGGGCGCGGCCGGCTCGCCGACGAGGACGATCTTTCCGGCCACATCTGCGCGGGCATCGGCGAAGAACTCGGTCAGCTCCGCCTCGGTCGGGCCCTCCGGGGCAACCAGGTGGTGGACACCGGCGACAACCGGCCCGTCAGTGCTCGGCGTCCAGGCCAACACCTCGCCAACCAGCGCGTCTCGCACCGGGGCGATCATGTGGGCGGAGAAGCGCTCGTTGAGCCAGCCGTCGCGGCCAAAGTCGAAGCCCTCCAGGTGGGCATTGGCCAGCCCCCATTCCTCCATCTGGGCGATCGCCCATTTGGCCGCGTTCTCGTAGTTCGGCGAACCGGTCAGGCGTGGACCGTAGCGGTCGGTGAGGAAATGCAGGGTTCGCATGACCTGGGAGTTTTCCCAGCCCTCCTCACGGATCTTCGCGTTCACCTGCTCTGTATCCGGAACCTGGGGGGCACCCACGGATAGTCCCGGCGACGCAGCGAGCGTCATCGCCACGATCGCCAGCACCGACATCATCAGCCACTTCGAAACCTTCCGACTCATGTCGCCTCCTCCTGGAGGATTGCCGTCACACGTCATTGCGCGGACGGAAGACTGCGATGGAACTCGTGTAGCCATGCAGGAAACTCTGGCCGCCGACCGGGCCGATCTCGCCGTTGCAAAAGAAGCCTCCGATCGGCATCGGTCCGAGGCTCGCGGCGATCAGCCGGCTGTCATGGTGCGCCTCTCCGTAGAGATTCTGGCCGCGCCCGAGGCAGGAGAACATCAGCACCCCCTGCGGATGGGCGCCCTCGAGCCCCTGTCGGCAACGACCGAGCAGGGTCTCGAGGTCAGAGGCGGAGGTCCGCGCGTCGCGAACGTGGAACTGGACAACCTGGCCGTTGGTCAGTCGCTCGCCTACTGCCAGGACGCCGGAGTCCGGGTCCATGCCGATGACGTTGCGAATGAGAAAATCGCCGTGCCGGTACTCCTGCTCGCCCTCGTGCTGGACGACACCCAGATGCAGCGCGCTACGGAAGAGCTGCTGATCGCCGGCCGAGAGGGAATCGTAAAGCTCCGAAAGCACCTCGGTGGCCCGCCTGCCCTCGAGCTGGCAGAGGATGTTTTCTTCCGCCCAGGTGACGAACAAGGGATCGCCGATCGGGCGACACCCCTGCGCCACGATCGTGTCGACGACGATGTTGCCACGCAGCATCAGACCGACGGCGCCGGCGGAGTGGACTTCGCTTCCATCGAACAGACGATTCTCTCCCGGGGCCGTGCCGCCGCTGGCCAGGCCGCCGATCTTTGCCGCTCGCGGGTAGGCATCGTCGAGAACCCGGAGCAGCCCGTCCGCGTCGCAGGTGAACGGATCCGGCAACAGGACGAACTGCGGCCTGGCGGACGGCTCGACGTTCAGGCGCCGCCGCCACAGCAGCGGGTCGTCTCCGAGCAGCTCGATCTCGTGCGGCAGCAGGTGGAACGACTCGATCTGCACGCCGGGGAGCACGGCGGCCGTCAGAGACAGAGCCGGCTCGTGCTCGACCTCTTCACCGCCGCCGACGACGCCGACGGCGGAGCAGCCGACCAAGACGGCACCCGGGTAGCGTTCCGCGATGGTCTCGACCATGAGGGTGTATTGGTCGGTCTGCCGCGGGTAGGCGAACGCGAAGACGACGTCGGCGGGGGCACCCCCGAGCTGCGCATCAACGCTCTCCAGAGCCTCGGCGATCGCGAACCGGGGCGAGGCCTCGCGGGAGAGCGTCGAGGCCCACCTCATCGCGGCACCTGCAACGAATCGGCTCCCACCATCACCCTGCGGACCTCGTGCATGGGGAAAAGGTAGCCGGAAACCACAAGGCGTGCCAGCAGGCGTGACGACCGGCCTGACACGGGTCTACCGGGGGGCGCCGAAGGAAGCGGCGAGACCCGATCGGGAGAGCCGGCAGGGAAGCCCAGCGAACCCCGAATGCCGAGCTGAGGGTCAGTCGGCGCCGTCCAGGATGGCCCGGACCGTGCGCACGAAAGCGTCCGGCGAGAACGGCTTTTGCAGGAAGTTCGTGCCGTCCTCGAGCACCCCGTGCTCGACCAGCGCGCCACCGGTGTACCCGGAGATGAACAGGATCTCGGCGTCCGGCACCAGGTCCGCGATCCGGCGGGCGAGCTCGCCCCCGTTCATCCCCGGCATGACGACGTCCGTGACGACGAGGTGGATCGGCCCCTCGTGATGCTTGCAGACCTCCAGTGCTTCGAGGCCGTCTTCCGCCTCGAGCACCAGGTACCCGTGGCTGTTGAGGACACGCGAGCCGAGCTCGCGCACCATCCCCTCGTCTTCGACCAGCAGCACGGTCTCGCGGCCGCGCAGACGCGGCGACGTCGGCTCGACGTAGCGATCATCACCGACTTCCGCATCCGGGAGCGCCGGGAAGTAGAGGCTGAACGTCGTACCCTCGCCCGGTCGACTGACCACATCGACGTAACCTCCGGTCTGCCGGATGATGCCGTACACCGTCGACAGTCCGAGGCCCGTCCCTTTGCCTTCTTCCTTCGTGGTGAAGAACGGCTCGAAGAGGTGGGGCAGTGTCTCGTCGTCGATGCCGGTTCCCTGGTCGACGACGGAAAGCACGACGTACTCGCCCTCCTCGACGACGTCGCTATGGACGGGCAGATCTTCGCCGACCTTCACATTTTCGATTTCGATGAAGATCGTTCCGCCCGCCGGCATCGCGTCGCGCGCGTTGAGCACGAGGTTGATGACCATCTGTTCGACCTGGACCGGGTCGACCTTTACGGCATGGCAGGCATTCGAACCGGAAAAGGACAATTCGATGTGCCCGGCCAGCAACCTCCGTAGCATGGGGACCATCGCCTGCAGCGATTCTTCCAGTTTGATCAAGCGTGGCTGCAGTACCTGCCGGCGGCTGAAGGCCAGAAGCTGGGCAGTGATCGAAGTCGCCCGCTCGGACGCCTCCCCGATGGCCTCGAGGTCGCGGCGGAGGTTGGCAACGGTGTCTTCGCCTTCCTCCATCGCGTCGAGATCCTCCTTTGCGAGCTGGGCGTAGCCCGCTACCGCGGTCAGCAGGTTGTTGAAGTCGTGTGCCACGCCGCCGGCCATCCGCCCGATCGCTTCCATTTTCTGCGACTGCCGCAGCTGGTCTTCGAGATCCTGCCGCTCGGTGACGTCGAGGCCCACACCGATGATGCCGGCCGAAGCGCCCCGGCGGTCAACGAGCGGCTCGACATGGCAGTCGAATGTCCTGCCGCCCCATCGCGTCGTGTACGTCGATGAGATTCCATCGCGTGCGGTGCTGTGCGCGACCACCGCGGCGTGCGAATCGTCGGCGCTGTCGAACAGCTCCGATACGTCGGCGCCGATCTTCTCCTCGGCGGCGATGTCGAGCTGCTGCAATCCCGCCCCGACCAACTGGCTGACGCGGAGATCGGCGTCGGTGGCCCACATGACCGCCGGCATCTGCTCGACCAGCAGCCGCAAGCGTGCCTCGCTCGCCCGTAGCGCGTCCTCGACTTTCTTCTGCCGGGTGATATCGCGGAAGATGATCAGCCGCCCGACCTCGCGGTCGTCGTAGTCGAACAATGGCCACCGGCGCAGCTCGAAGCAGCGCGAGCCGCGGCCCGAAGGGACTTCCGCCTCGAGCTGCAGCTCGTTGTCTTCGCCGGTGAGCGGACGGAGGCGCACGCGACGCGCCACCGCGGCGTCGAAGCTGCGGCCGATGATCGCGGACGAGGGCGCCCGCAGCACGCGCTCCGCCGCCGGATTCAGGTCGATGATGCGATCTTCGAGGTCGACAACGACCACGCCGTCGCGCATCGCCTCGAGAACCCGTGCGCGAGGCACCGGCGTGATGTCGAGGAACTGCCGCTGGGTGAGGCCCCAGTAGGCCGCCGCGCCGGCGACCGCGAGTCCGAACGGTGTCGCATCAATCGGCAGCGCACCGGTGACATACAAAACGTTGAGCAGCCACGGGGACAGCGCGGCCACCGCAACCCAGGCGCCATGGGCGCGATAGATATGCGGCGAACGGCGCATCGCCAGAAGCAGCACCAAAGACGCCGCCGCCCACAGCATGTAGCTGTACGCGGTATGCACCCAAAACCAGGGGCCGTGCTCGATGCGCAGTGCTGCGAACCCCGGGGCACTGACAATCTCGGCCTGGCGCCAGATGAGCTCGGACCGCCCCGGAGTGAACAGGACCGAGAGCGTCGTCAGGGGAACCGCGAACAGGGTCGCCATGAGGAGCACGCCGGGACGCGACAATCGGCCAGCGTACTGCAACGCGAAGACCAGCCACGCCACCGGTACGAATACCATCCCGAGGTACTGGGCTCGCGCCCAGAAGAGCTTCTGCTCGAGCGGCCCGGAGAGGAGCTCGAGGCCGAATCCGACGATCCACGTCGCCAGCAGCACGAGCAGCACGGCGAACGACACCGATCCGGCCGCGCGGCGGCGCAGACCGCTGCGGGCGACGAACAAACAGATGACGGCCGCCGCGAAAAGCGGCGGCGCATAGGGTGTCCAGGTCCAGACCATCGTGTCCCCGAGGCCCCGTCGCTCGCTGCGACGCGGGGCGATCGCATTCCTCGACCGGTCGCTTCTACCGGCGTTGATAGCAAACTCTGATTATCATTAGTTAGCAAAACACATTTAAACGTGTATTTAAAACGCAATTAACCGCGTGAAAGCGCTGAAAGACAGCCACGCCTGTTCGCGCCCGATCCGTCGCTGTCAATCACCCTCCGGCGGGGCTACCCTGTCGCCGCAATGACCGCAGAACGCCGTTCAAGCGAAGGTCCCTGTCGGGCTCGAGTAGATGTGGCCGTGCGCTACTTCGAGACCGACCAAATGGGGGTCGTCCACCACGCGAACTACCTCGTGTGGTTCGAGCTCGCACGCACCGAGCTGTGCGCCCGCAGCGGCTATCCCTACGCCGATATCGAGCGTCTCGGATACCGCCTGGTCAATACGGCCCTGAGCGTGCGCTACCGCCGGCCGGCGCGGTACGGCGAGACCGTGGTCGTCGTCTGTTGGATCGAAGACCTGCCCTCCCGGGGCATCCGCTTCGCCTACGAGATCGAGCGCGACGGAGCGCTCCTGGTCACCGGTACGACCGAACATATCTGGATGGACGTCGCCTCGAATCGAGCCTGCCGTACGCCGGAGTCTCTCCGCACGCCGTTCCGTGAGCTGGCAGGCCTGCAGACGTGAGCCGGCCCCCTCTCCGCGACGAAAGCCGCTGCGGGGCCTTGGCACGGAAGCCGAAATCGGGGACGATGATGCCGCACTTCAGCGCACGCGAGGCGGGCCGCCGACGGGAGCATGGAACGGGCTCTCGGCGGGGCAGCAACCGGAGCGCGGGCACGGCGCTGGAGGCACCAACGAATCTCCGATGCCCCATGAGGAGAGCGAGCGCCCCATGAGGAGGAAGCACCCGTGACAAAGACCCGAATTCACACGATTCTGTCCCTCGCCGCCCTGGTGGCGCTGTTGGCCGTGGTTGCCGCGGGCCCCGCCCGCGGGACCGGGGCTCCGGCGATCGAGAACTGGCCCCAATGGCGCGGGCCAAGCTTGAATGGCACCAGCACCGAGACCGGTCTTCCGACGACCTGGGACGAGAACACGAACATCGCCTGGAAGCTCGACGTCGCCGAGTCTTGGACCGGCGCGACCCCGATCGTGTGGGAGGACTCGATCTTCCTGAACGTCTCGTACGTTCAGCGCGCTGCCGAGCGACGCCGTGGGCGCCGCGGACGCGGAGGAGAATCCACGGAAGCGATCCCGTCGAGCAGCGAGAGCCCGATGCTGCCCGAGGGCGAAGGCTCAGACGGAAGCACCCCGATCGATGTCGGCGCTTTCGCCCCGCGCGACAGGGGCGCCGAGCAGGAGCCCCAGCTGAACGTCGAGCTCTGGCGCGTCGATCGGCGTGACGGATCGGTCATCTGGAAGAAGTTCCTGAGCGGCAACGATCACCAGGAGCGCAAGCAGAACATGTCCTCGCCCTCGCCGGTTACCGACGGCAATCTCGTCTGGGCGATGACCGGGACCGGCTGGCTGCGTGCCTTCGACTTCGACGGCAACGAGCTCTGGTCGCGCAACATCTCGGACGACTACTGGAGCTTCGGCCTCAATTGGGGGTTCGCCTCCTCGCCGCTGTTGCATGAAGACGCACTCTACGTCCAGGTGCTGCACGGGATGAAGACGGACGAGCCGTCCTACCTGCTGCGCATCGACAAGATGACCGGCGAGACGGTGTGGATGGTCCAGCGACCGACCAACGCGATCGCCGAATCGCCCGACTCGTATACGACCCCGGCCCTGCTGCAGTACGATGGCCGTACGGAGATCGTCATCACCGGCGGCGACGTGGTCACCGGCCACGACCCGGAGACCGGCGAGGAGCTGTGGCGCGCCGACGGCCTGAACCCGCGCAACAACCGCAACTACCGCATCGTCGCCTCGCCGCTGATCATCGGCGACGTCATCATCGCACCGACGCGTGTTCGGCCGATGCTTGCCCTGAAGGCCGGCGGTCGCGGCGACGTGACCACCTCGAACCTGCTGTGGTCCTTCGACAGCGGCCCGGACGTGCCGACGCCGGTGAGCGACGGCCAGCTCCTCTACGTGGTCACCGACAACGGCGTCATGCACGCGCTCGACGTACAAACAGGCGAGCCGGTGTACAGCAACCAGCGCCTGGAGCCGGGTATCTACAGCTCGTCGCCGACCATGGCGGACGGCAAGATCTACGCCATGAACGAGGACGGCGTCACCACCGTCGTGCGCGCCGGGCGGGAGTTCGAGATCCTGGCCCGCAACACCCTCGACGGCGGCTACACGCTGAGCACGCCTTCGGTCTCGAACGGGCGCATCTACATCCGTGCCGGGTCGACGTTGTACGCGATCGCCGAGGGCGGCTAGGACGGAGCGGAACGATCGAAGCTGACGGAGCGGTCTCGATGCCCGATGGGCGCGGGACTCCCTCCGGCCCGCCCGCCGCCGTTGCTCCACGCATCTCTGCTCGGGTCGGGGTCACGCTGACGGCGATCGTATCCGTGTTGTGCCCGCCGACCGCGGTGCACCGCAGGCGCAGGCCGCCGCTGCGGCGGCAACGCGCGCCGACGCCATCGGCAAGCAGGTAGCCGGCCTGGAGCGCCACGAGGGCTTCGTCTCGTTCTACGTCGACGCCGACACGAACAAGCTGTACCTGGAACTGGAGCGCTTCGACCGGGCCTTTCTTTATGCCGCCGCGATGAGCGAAGGCGGCCTGGACATTCCCGTGTGGTGGGACGGCTGGCCCTGGTCGGAATTGGAAGCGGCCGTGATCCAGTTCGAGCGCCATCCGTCGCAGGTCCTCCTCGTGCGCCGCCGACCCGGCCGCGCGGCCCCCGACATCGGCGATGACGGTAACGCCGGCGGGGTTGACCGGGCGTTCGTCTCCCCGGTGCTCGCAAGCATGCCGGTGGTGGCCGAGGAAGGGGGTCGCGTTCTGGTGGACGCCACCGAGTTCTTTCTGCGCGACGCGGTCGACCTCATCGGCCGGGTCGCCAACGCCGGGGATGGGCGCCTCCGACTCGACAGGGATCGCAGCCGTATCCACTCGGCCGGATCGCGCGCCCTGCCCGACAATACGGAAATCGAAGCGTCGCTCACCTTCGGCGTCGAAGGTTTCACCGATGCTGGCAGCGACCCGGCGCCTCCCGGCTCTCCGCTGACCGTACGAATACGTCACTCGCTTCTAGCGCTACCGCCCGCGGGTTTCGCGCCGCGGGCGTTCGACATGAGGCTGGGATTTCTCAACCCGATCGAGGACGTCGATTTCGCTCGCTCCTACGAAGAGAGCTACCTACGCCGCTGGATCCACCGCTGGCGGCTGGAAAAGTCGGACCCGGGCGCGGCGCGTTCCGAGGTCAAACGACCGATTGTCTTCTACGTCGATGCATCCGTACCGGATCGCTACCGAACCGCCGTAGCGCAAGGCGTCATGTACTGGGACGCCGCCTTTCGCGACGCCGGATTCGAGGACGTCTTTCGGGTTGAGGATCTGCCGGCCGGCGCCGACCCGATGGATCTGCAGTACCCCGCGGTCATTCGTTGGAGCCCTTCGTCCTCGATGGAATCCTCGTCCGCATCGTTCTTCTCGGATCCGCGCACCGGCGAGATCCTCAAGGCGGTCGTCTATGTCGATGCGTACCGCGACCAGGTCAACCTGAACCGATTCCTGGCCATCGCCCCGGCGCTCGGCGAGCCGGCCGTCAACGCCGAGGAGTACGTCGAGCTGCGACGCCGTTGGGTCGTAGCTCACGAGGTCGGTCACGTTCTGGCCGGCCTGGCGCACAACGACATCAGCGCGAGCAACATCGGGTTCCCGGTCCCGCAGCTGTATCGCAACGACAACGGCACCGTCCGGATCGATCTGTCGACGGCCTTCCACCACGAGGCGACGCCGTACGACAAGCGGGTCGTGCGTTACGCATACGCCGATCTTCCGGGTGTCGATGCGTCGGGCGAGCTTGCCGAGATCGTCGAGGAGGGGCTCCGCAGCGGACTCCTGGCAATCACGGACTACGGCGTCACGGCGAACCCACGAGCGACGGGTCGCCTGGTCGATGCCGACCGACTCGCCGAGCTGGAGCGGTCGATCTCGGTGCGACGCGCCCTGCTATCGCACTTCGACGAGAGCGCGCTGCGTCCGGGTGAGCCGATGCAGCTGCTGGCGGCGCGGTTGGTCCCCGTGTACTTCCACCATCGCCCCGCGATCGCCGCCGCCGTCAGAACTGTCGGCGGGATGGAATACACCTACGCCGTGCGGGGTGACGGTCAAACGCCGACGAGCATCATCGATCCGGCAACACAACGCCGAGCCCTGGCGCTTCTCCTGTCCACGCTCGATCCTGCCGAGCTGCGCATACCCGAGCTCGTCGCCTCGCTCATACCTCCCCTACCCCCCGGCACGCAGGTCGGCCCGCCCGGAATGCTCACGGCCGGTCCGCGCGGCATCCGATATTTCGACGGGGAGTCCGGAAGCATCGTGATTCCGAGCTCGCCGGGCGGTGTGTTCGACCCGCTCGGCTGGGCCCGATCCGTCGCCAAGCTGGTCATCGACCCGCTCTTGGAGTCCGCGCGCCTGGCGCGTGTGGTTTCGTTCCACGCCCGTGCGCCGGACAACATCTCCCTCGACGAAGTGATCCTGCAGGTGATCCAGTCCACGTGGGGGATCGGCACTCCGTCCGATGCGATGGACGCAGCGCTGGGACGCGTCGTGCAACGCGCCGTTCTGGATCGCCTGCTCGAGCTCCGGCAGAGCCCCGAAATCACCCCGGAAGTACGCGGCGCCGTGCGAATGCACCTCGAACGGCTCGGACGGACGCTGCAGGATCGACGCCCCGATGACGCCGCGGAGAGGGCCCATGTGGCCGCCGCGCTCGCGGACATCGCGGGTATCGAGGCGGATTGAGCCGCCGGACAGGGCTGCGGTGCGGCGTGGCTACTGCTGCTCGAGCGCGTACAGGTCGCTGCGGGAGTTGATATACAGCACGCCGTTGGCTGCGACCGCGGCGCCGTAGACGGCGTTGCCGAGGTTCATCTCGGCGAGCTCCTCCATCTCCCGACCGGCGCGCAGCACGATGATGTCGCCGTCCTCGTCGCCGAGGTAGACCTTGCCGTCGGCCACCAGCGGTGAGCCCCAGACAGCGGCGAAGGTGTCGTAGACCCACACCTCTTCGCCGGTGGCGACATCGATGCAGCGAAAAAAACCGCTGAAGTCGGCGATGTACAGCAGGCCGTCGTGGATGGCTACCGTCGAGAGTGAGCGGCGGATCTCTTCCGTCCGCCATACCAGGCCGGACTCGGTGATGTCGCCCCGCTGGGTGGCGTCGATCGCGTGCAGGCGCCCCCTGCCTTCACCGTTCTCCGGGTCCTGCCCGTTGGCAACGAAAACCTTGTCCTCCCAGATCACCGGCGTGGCGATGATGTTGTTGCGCGTGCGCGGCCACTCGGCGTCGGGCGGGTTGGTGTCGAACTCCCACAGCATCGACCCGTCGGCGGCGTCGTAGCCCCGCACCCAACCGTCGCCTTGTCCGATCACCACCTGGGCGACCCCGTCGATCTCGGCCACCGCCGGGCTCGACCACTGGCCGTGCAGGATGCGCTCACCCAGAGGCTCGGCCTGCCAGACGAGCTCGCCGGTGTGCTTGTTCACGGCGATCAGGTCCGGAGCGTGCGGCGACGGGAGATGGGCCTCCTCGTCCTGCCCGTTCGAGGTATTGGCGATGACCAAATCGCCCCACACGGCGACGGCGCTGCTCGTCATGTTGTGGGGAAAGACGTCGAGCTCGCCGATCATGTCGTAGGTCCAAACGACGTCTCCGTCGATCTCTCGGGTGCGGGTCTCGTCGACGAACGGGCCGTCGTTTTCGCCGTCACGAAATCCCTCGGTGTCGAGGGCGACGATCTCGCCCCGGTTGCTGACGTAGTAGAGCCGATCACCCTCGACGTGCGGCGATGAGCACACCCCCTGGAAGGGCCAGTCGTTGACCTGCCCGCTCTCCAGCTTGTCGTGCACCATCTGCCAGAGGAACTCGCCGTCGGACTCCCGAAACGCCATGACGATGCCCTTGTCGGTGGCAACCTCAGGGTCGCGCAAGCCGTCGTTGTTGGTGCCGACGAAGATCTTCCCGCCGACGATCGCCGGGTTGCCGTAGCTCGCCGACCCGAGAGCGGCCGTCCATTTCACGTTGGCGCCCGTATCGATGTCCCATTCCGCCGGCAACCCGGTGGCGTCGGAGACCATGTTCCGAGTCAGCGTCCCGCCCCACATGGGCCAGTCGCCGTCGGCGGCAGGTCGGGCCGGGCTCGCCAGCGCGACCGCGGCGATTCCGAAGGAGAAAGCGAGAATGCGAAAACAGCTCGTCATGTGCGTGTCCTTTGGCGCCCTGGAGATCTCAGCAGGCTACCGGATTCCGGCAGCGACTACAGGTCGCGATCCAGTGACGGGCGACCGTCGTCGTTGGCGAGGTTCCAGCTGGTCACGTAGACCAGTCGCGCGATGCGCTCCAGCTTCGGATAGTTGATGCGATCGGGGGTGTCGGTGACGCGATGGTAGTCGGGATGCAGGCCGGTGTGGAAGAACGTCGCCGGAACGCCGACCTGAAGAAACGGCCAATGGTCCGACCGGCGAAGCAGGTTCGAGGCGTTGTTGTCGTAGCGGAACTTCAACTCCAACCCGAGGTCGGCGTTGGCCTCCTCGACTTCCGTTCGCAGGTCGGCGCTGTGACTGTACCCCATGATGTTGATCGCGTTGGCGTTCGATTCGGCCGTCTGCGGCTCCAGGCCGCGGAAACGTCCGCCGCCGTCCTGCGGAACTTCCTCGTTGCGGCCGATCATGTCCATGTTGAGTACCGCAACGGTCGAGCCGAGGGGAAATGAGGGAGCCTCGGTGTAGTACCAGGCCCCGAGCAGTCCACGCTCCTCCGCATCCCAGGCGGCAAACAGAATCGTCCGCCGCGGCCCGCGACCCTCGGCCGCCGCCAGAGCGTAGGCTTCCGCCAGCTCGAGCAGCGCCACCGTACCGGAGCCGTCATCGTCGGCCCCGTTGAAGACACCTTGCTCGGTGGCGCCGTCATGATCGAAGTGGGCACACAGGATCACCACCTCGCCCGCCAGGTCCGGATCCGATCCCTCCACCATGGCCAGGACGTTGCGCGCCGGCACGGCCGTGCGCTCCACCGACGCGGCGATCTGCACCTCGACGCCGGGCAGCGACACGACCCCGTGGCCGTCGTCGCTTTCCGCCGCACGGGCGAGTTGCTCGAGCGTCTGGCCGCCGGCGGCCACGAGCTGATCGGCCAGCTGCGCCGAGATCCGCGCCGCCGGAATCTCGATCTCGTCCATCCAGGCCTCGAGGGTGTAGCGGGGACCACGGGCGCCCGTTCGCCAGTAGGCTTCCGCGGCGGCCTCGTAGTCGGCGTTGTCGGGACGATTGTGCACGTCGCGAACGAAGAGAATCCCGGCGGCGCCGCGCGCTTGCGCCGCCAATGCCTTGCGCCAGTCGCGCGATTGCTCCGCGGTTACGACGCCATCGAACGGGCTCTCCGGGTCGGCCACACCGGGCTCGCTGTCGAGCACCAGGACGATCTTCCCCTCGACGCTCTCGCCGAGATAGTCGTCGTACCCGAGCCGGGGCTCGACGATGCCGAAACCGGCGTACACCAGCTCGCCGGCAGCCGCCCCGGAGGCGCTGAACTGAAGCGTGTAGTAGTCCTGGCCGATTTCGCGGCGCCCGGCCCCGGCGTCGACGCCGTCGATCTGCAGCCAGTTGTCCCCCTCGCCGAGCCGCGCGTAGGTCAAGTTGAAGGGTTGGAAGTACGAGCCATCGCGGCCGGCGGGCGTCAGCCCGAGCCGCTGGAAGCGGGCCTTGATGAACTCGGTGGTAACTGCCACGTCGCGACTGGCCGCGGCGCGCCCGTTCATGGCGTCGGAGGCGAGGAAATACAGGTCGGCTTGCAGGTCGGCCTGCCGGATCGAGCCGAGCGCGGGCACCTCGGAGTCGCCGCCGGGCGCCGGCGGCAAAGCGCAGGCCACGACGGCGACCGATAGCAGGACGCAGGCGCGGTGAACGATGCAGCAGACACGATGTCTCGAAGAAACGATCATGAGCCTCGACTCCTTGGTTGTCGTCGCGCGGCGGTACCAGGGACGGAGCGGCGCGATGCGACCCTGGACCTGTCGCGATGGTCTGGATTGTCGCCGCTGATGCGAGGTTTGGAAAGGGCCGCAACCCATGGCTCGAGCGCTGATAGAATCGTCGGCGGTCCCCCCCGACCCGACCCTCGGAGGCCTCGAATGCTCGACACGCTTGTACGCGGAACCGTCCTTGCCGTCATCGCGGTGAACCTGCTTACGGTCGGGGTTGCCCCTCCGGCGAGCGAGAACTGGCCGCAGTTCCGCGGCCCCGGCGGGCTCGGGATCGCCGACAGTGCCGGCACGGCGACGACGTGGAGCGAGGCCGACAATATCCTCTGGAAGACACCGATCGAGGGCCTGGGGCATTCTTCTCCGGTCGTCTGGGGAGACCGGATCTTCCTTACCAGCGCCCTCGACGGCGAGGTCATTCCGGGAGCGAGCGCACCCGTTCACTACATCGGCGGACAGGTGTTCAAGCATCCTCAGGCGCTCGGCTCCGACCGCAGCCACACCTTGTGGGTGCACGCCCTCGACCGCACCAGCGGCGAGGTCGTCTGGTCGGACGTCGCCTACGAAGGTCGCGTCTACGACGATCGACACCAGGGAGCCTCGTACGCATCGGCGACGGCAGTTACCGACGGCGAGCACGTCTACTTCTATTTCGGCTCTGAAGGCGTCTATGCCTACGATTTCGACGGCCGCCGCCTCTGGGACGCCGACCTGGGAGACTTTTCCCACCACGGTGTCGGACTGGGGACGTCTCCCATTCTGTACGGAGACGTGGTGATCCTGCAGATCGACGAGGGCGGCGGCGAAGGCTCGTTCATCGTCGGCCTCGACAAATCCAGCGGCGACGAGCGCTGGCGAACACAGCGGGCGGTCGAGGCGAGCTGGGCAACGCCGCTGCTGCTCGATGACGTCGAGGGGGCGCCCCAGTTGCTGACGATCGGCAACCAGCTGCTGATCGCCTACGACCCCACGACCGGCGAGCAGGTCTGGCAACTCGATGGCCTGCACAACAACGCGATCCACACCCCCGTTTGGGACGGCGAGCGCGTCTACGTGTCGAGCGGCTACCCACGCAGCGTCGTGCAGGCGATCCGCCCCGGGCGGGACGCCGCCGAGGTGGTCTGGGAGTACCGCAAGGGCGCGGCATACGTGGCGTCGAACGTCGTCTACGACGGCTACCTGTACATAACCAACGACAAGGGCATCATCACCTGTCTGGACGCCGCCACCGGTGCGGTGGTCTACGAGGGCGGGCGTATCCCGGTGCCGGCGAGCATGCTGATGTCCTCGCTGCTGGTAGTCGACGGCCGCATCATGATGTCGACGCCGGAAGGCGACACGTTCCTGATCGCGACCGGCCCCGAGTTCGCGGTGACGGCGCACAACTCGCTCGACGAGCCGATTTACGCCACGCCCGCCATCGCCCACGGAACGATCTTCCTGCGCGGCCGCGAGCACCTGTATGCCATTGCGGAAAACGCGCGCTGAGCGCGACGCCACGCCCGACGCGGGGAGCCCATCCGCCCTCGGGCGAGGTGAACCTACCCGGACCATCGCGCTCGCGATCACGATCGTGCTCGTACTCACCTTCTCCGCGAGCAGCGGTGTCGCCGCCGGCCACGAGCTCGGCTTCAGCCGGACGACCGTGGCCCTGTTCGCGGACGGGAGCTTCCGCGTCGATCTCGTGGCAGATCTCGACGCCCTCGCCATGGGAGTCCCGCAGGACACCGACAACGAGCTGCTCATGGAAGCCCTCGATGCCATGGGCGACGAGCAGCTCGAGGAGACCCTGGCCGATCTCCGGCAGATGTTTCTGCGCCGCGTGCGGGTGCGTTTCGACGACGCGACGGTGCTACCGGAGGTGGCTTTCCCCGACGCCCGAACGGCCCGGGCGCGGGACCAGGAAACCGTGCTCGGGCTCATCGCCCGACTCACCGGCCGGGTGCCGGAGGGCGCCGGCGAGCTGACATTGCAGGCGTCTCGGGCCTTCCCGCCGTTGCATGTCAGCTTCGTCGACGCGCGGGCCCGCGGCCTGTCGCCGGTCGACCTCGACGAGCTTCTGGTCGTAGAAGGAAACGACCCGAACGCGGCCGATCCGATGGCGGCACGTCTGGGCGAGCTGGTGACCGACCGGCAGATCCTCGAGCAGGGCGACCGCACCGACCCGTACCGGCTGGATGCTCCTCCGCCTCCGCCGGACAGATTCGAGGTAATCCGGCAATACCTGTGGCTCGGCTTCACCCACATCGTGCCGCTCGGCGTCGATCACATTCTCTTCGTCCTCGGCCTGTACCTGCTCAACACGGCCTGGAGACCGTTGCTCGCCCAGGTGACCGCGTTCACCGCGGCGCACACCCTCACCCTGGCGCTCTCGACCTACGGGGTCGTCAGTCTCCCCGCCTCCTTCGTCGAGCCTCTCATCGCGCTGTCCATCGCCTGGATCGCGTTCGAGAACATCGCCACCGACAAGCTGTCCTGGTGGCGGCCGGCGGTCGTCTTCGGCTTCGGCCTGTTGCATGGGCTCGGCTTCGCCGGCGTGCTCGCGGAGCTCGGCTTGCCCCGCGGCGAATACCTCTCCGCCCTGGTCAGCTTCAACGTCGGCGTCGAAGCGGGTCAACTGGCCGTCATCGCCGTCGCGTTCCTGTTGCTGGGAGCTTTCCGCAACCGTTCCTGGTACCGCCGCAGGATCACCGTCCCGTTGTCGGCGACGATCGGAATCATCGGTCTCTACTGGGCCGTGGAACGCGTCCTGACGGGTTGAAACCGCCCCGACCGGCCTGAATCCCTCGCGGCGCCGATGGTGCGGCAACCGGTTGCTACGATGCCCCGGCAAACGTACGATTCAGTATCGACCAGATTCCCGAAATCGGTGAGTCCCGGATTCGCTAGCCGTAGATTCCCCACGAAACTCGAGAGGATTCGTATGTCCGAGCGAGGATCCGCTTCCCTGAGTCGGCCACTCGTAGCCATGGCCCTTGCCGCGGCGCTGAGCGGCCTGGCGTGCGCCGGCGGCGCGACCGAAGAGTGGTCTACCTGGCGGGGACCGCGCGACACGGGCCAATCGTCCGCGGTCGGGCTGGTTTCCTCCTGGAGCCCGGACGGCGACAACCTGATCTGGCACCAGCCCTTCCAGGGTCGGTCGACGCCGGTCGTTTTCGACGGCCGCGTCTGCGCCAACGCCCGCGCCGGAAGCGACCACACCGACATGCAGGCGACCGTCGCCTGCTGGGATGCGGGCGACGGCACGCTTCTGTGGCAGCACCACTTCAACGTCTACAACACCACGGTTCCGTTCACCCGCGTCGGCTGGTCGAGCGTCACCGGCGACTCGGAAACCGGTTACCTCTACCACCACGGCGTCGACGGGCTTCTCGTAGCGTTCGATCGGGACGGCAACATCGTCTGGGAGTTGCGCCTGGGTGAAGACACCGGGCGCGTGTCCGGATACGGAGGGCGGACGCAGAACCCCGTCATCGACGGCGATCAGCTGCTGCTCAGCAACATGGGCGCCAACTGGGGCGAGTTCGGCGCTCCGCGCCACCGGTTCTGGTCGTTCGACAAGCGAACGGGCGAGGTGCTGTGGGTGTCGATGCCGGCGAACCGGCCCTGGGACGACGCCAACACGCAAGGCACTCCCGTAGTCGCGGAGATCGGTGGCCGACGCCTGCTGGTCGCCGGCGGCGCGGACGGCTGGATCTACGGATTGGACGTAGCTACCGGTGACCCGGTGTGGGAGTTCGAGCTCAGCAAGCGCGGCATCAACGTCACGCCGGTGGTGGTCGGCGACACCGTTTACATCGCCCACAGCGAGGAGAACATCGACACCTCGGTAATGGGCCGCGTGGTCGCCATCGACGGAACGGGCAGCGGCGACATCTCCTCGACCGGTGAAATCTGGCGCGTCGACGGGCTCGGCATCGGCTTCTCCTCGCCCCTGTTCCACGAGGGCGTTCTCTACGTGGTCGACAACGCCTCGAACTTGTTCGCCCTGGACGCCGCCACCGGCGCGGAGCACTGGCACGTCAACGTGGGCACCGTCGGCAAGAGCTCGCCGGTCCACGCCGACGGCAAGATCTACTACACCGAGGTGAACGGCCGCGTGTACATCCTGAGCCTCGGGCCCGAGGGGGCGGAGATCATCGACGTCCAAGAGATCGACATGCCCGATCAGCCGCAAGGGCAGGAACGGCACGCCGAGATCTACGGCTCGCCGGCGATTGCCTACGGACGTATCTACATCAGCACCGAGGCCGGCATCTACGCCATCGGCGACCCGTCCGCCGCGTTCTCCGGCGAAGGGTTGCCGGTCGACCGCAGCGTTCCCTTGGGCAACGGCGAGCCGGCCCGCATCCAAGTGGTTCCGGCGGAGATCATTGCGACGGCGGGCGAAGAGATCACCTTCGAAGTACGTGCGTTCGACGCCGCCGGGCGGCCGCTCGGCGCCCGGACGGGCGCCTCCTGGCTGCTCGAAGGGCTGACCGGGTCGATCGACGACACCGGCGCCTTCCGCCCGACCGAGGGCGAAGGTCAGGCGGGCAAGGTCATCGCCGAGCTCGACGGATTGACGGCGACGGCCCGGGTTCGCGCATTCCCGCCCCTTCCCTGGGAGACGAACTTCGAGTCGGGCGCGAAGCCGACGCAGTGGATGGGTGGCGGACTCTATCGGCCCGCCGAGATGGACGGCGGCTACGTGCTGCAAAAGAGCCCGTCGCCGTCCGGTCTGCATCGGCACGTCATTTTCATGGGCCCGAGCGCGATGAGCGGCTACACGGTGCAGGCCGATCTGATGGGAACGCGCGAGCGCCGTCGCCGGCCTGATCTGGGGCTGATCAACGGCGGCTACACGCTGGACCTGCAGGGCAACTATCAGCGGCTGGAAGTGCGGGCCTGGGCATCGGAGCTCCGGTTGACGAAGCAGTTCCCGGAAGCCGCGCAGGTCCCCTTCGCGTGGAACGAAGACACCTGGTACACGATGAAGCTGCGCGTCGACGTCGCCGCCGACCACACGCTGATCCGCGGCAAGGTGTGGGAGCGCGGCGCGCCGGAGCCCGACGAATGGACGATAACGGTGCAGGATCCGCTGCGGATCGAGAGCGGATCGCCCGGTATCTACGGCTACGCGCCGGTCGACATCTTCTACGACAACGTCAGCGTAACGGAGAACCAATGATGCGAACGCGTACCTATCTGACGGCGGCCGCCGTCGTGTTGATTGCGGTAGCCGGTCTGTCGCCCTTTGCCAACGAGGCCCGCGGGCAAGCGGGCCGAGCGGGCCAGGCGGCGATGTTCGGCAACACACCGTCTCGCAACATGGTTTCCGGAGAAACCGGCTTGCCGGCCGAGTGGGATATCGATTCGGGTATGAACGTGAAGTGGTCCCAGCCGGTCGGATCCCAGGCGTACGCCGGCCCGACCGTCTTCGACGGCGTGGTGTACGTCGGGACGAACAACGAGGGGCTGCGCGATCCGTCCCTGACCGGCGACCGCGGCGTGTTGATGGCGTTCAACGCTGCGGACGGCGAGTTCCTCTGGCAGGTCACCCACACCAAGTTGCCGGCCGGGCGGGTGAACGACTGGCCGTTGCAGGGTATTTGCTCGACGCCTTTCATCGAGGATGGGCGCATCTACTACGTCTCGAACCAGGCGCACGTCACCGCCCTCGACACGGCCGGAGACCTGATCTGGTCGTTCGACATGATCAACGAGGTCGATGCCTTCCCGCACAACCTGGCAACCAGCTCACCGCTGGTCGTCGGCGACATCGTCTTCGCCAGCACCGGCAACGGTGTCGACGAAGGGCACATCACCATCCCGTCGCCCTTCGGCGCCAGCTTCGTGGCGCTGGACAAGAACACCGGGGAGCTCCTGTGGGACAACGCGATGCCCGGCGAGGCCATCCTGCACGGCACCTGGACGAATCCGGCCTACGGCGTCGTCGACGGTCGTGCGCAGGTGGTCTTTCCCGGCGGGGACGGCTGGTTGTACAGCTTCGTGCCGGATACCGGCGACCTGATCTGGAAGTTCGATCTCAACCCGAAGGACTCGGTCTGGGCCCTCGGCGGCCGCGGTACCCGTAACAACGTGCTGTCGACCCCGGTGATCTACGACGGCAAGGTCTTCGTCGGTGTCGGTCAGGATCCCGAGCATGGTGAGGCACCGGGCAACTTCTGGGTGATCGATGCCAGTGGCGAGGGTGACGTCACCGAGACGCACACCGTGTGGCACCTGGGTGGCGAGGAGATCAACCGCACGATGTCTACCGTGGCGATCGCCGACGGCATCGTCTACATCGCCGACCTGTCCGGCTTCCTCCACGCCCACGACGTGGAGACCGGCGAGCGCCTGTGGACGTACGACGCGTTCGCCGCCGTCTGGGGCTCCCCGTTCGTCGCCGACGGCAAAGTCTACCTGGGAGATGAAGATGGCGACGTGGTCGTGCTCCAACACGGTCGCGAGCTGGTCGAGCTGGGCGAGTTCAACATGGGCGCCGCGGTGTACACGACGCCGGTGGCCCAGGACGGCGTGCTCTACGTCCTGAGCCGGAATCGTCTCTTCGCCTTGGAGGCGGGCGCCCGGCCCTGAGGGGGCGCGCACCGTAGGGAAGCGAGGGCGCCGCGGTCGGTGATCGGTCTCTCTCAGCGGGGAGGCTAGCTGTTAGCCCTGCCGGGCCCACCAGGCGCGCGCGTCGGCCTCGGTCCAGGCATCCTCGAGCACGCAGGTGTCGAGGACCTTCTTGACCTCCGCGGCCGTCTGCGGGCGCTTGTCCGGATCCTTTTCCAGACAGGCGAGCACGAGGCCGTCGAGGTCCGGCGGGATCTTGTCGCCGCCGCGTAGCGATGGCGTTTGCGGCGCTTCCTGTACGTGGCGAACGACCATGCTCATCGCCTCCGAGCCGTCGAACACGAGCTCGCCGGTAAGGACCCAGTAGAAGACGCACCCCAACGCATAGATGTCCGAGCGCGCATCGGAGATTCCGCGCGTGACGGTCTCCGGGGGCATGTACGCGGGCGTGCCGATGACCATGCCCTCGGTCGTCAGCTTGGCGTCCTGGTTCGCGGCTTCAGGAACACCGTGTTTTGCCAGGCCGAAGTCGAGGACCTTGACGAAGTCGTAGCTGCCACCGAGCCGGCAGCTCAAGATATTCGCCGGTTTCACGTCGCGGTGGACCAGGTTCTTCTCATGCGCCTCTTGCAGCGAGTCGCAGACCTGGCGCAGCAGATAGCGGGCGCGCGCCGGGGGCAACGGACCGTCGCGGTCGACCAGCGTCTCGAGGTCGATCCCATCGAGCAACTCCATGACGAAGTAGAAGGTCCCCGCCTCGGTGATGCCGAAATCGTAGAGCTCCACCGTGTGCACCGAGCGGAGGTTGGCGGTGTTCTGCGCCTCGCGCTCGAAGCGCCGGATCATCGACTCCGCCTTCTGCGGGTCGCCGGGGTCGATCACTTCCGGCCGGATGAGCTTGACGGCGGCCGGCCGCGCCAGGAGGGCGTGCTCCGCCTTCCATACCTCGCCCATACCGCCCTTCCCGACGCGCTCGGTGAGGCGGTACTGACCGAGCTGCTGCGCCTCCATCACGGCGGTTCGGAGCGAATGGATGATCGAGCTGGCGGTGATCGAAATGGCCACCGCGAAGATCACGACCAGCACCATCGACGAGCGCTGCTCGATATCGACCCCTTGCCAGATCAGCCGCCAGGCGCCCGGGTCGTGCAAGCTCATCACCGGCAGCAGCATCATGAAGACGACCCCGAAGCTGCCGATGACGAACGAGGCGCGCCGCACCGTGTTCGGCACGAACATGCCGTAGATGGAAATCAGAATGAAGAAGGCCAGCGTCGTTCCCTGCATTTCGGCGACGACCTCAGCCGTGTCACCTCCCCGCGCCGCCTCCAAGATCCGCCAGTAGCTCAGGTAGGTGATGCGGAACGCCGGCACGCCGAAGATGACCAGCTCGACGAGCCGCAAAGCACGGAGCTCGAGTCGTTTGCCCGAGTACAGCACGAACAGCGCCACGGCCAGCGTCGCCAGCTGGCCGATACCGACGCTTCGCTCGCCGGTCTCGAAGCCGAAGAACGCGTCGCGGGCGAGGAACGCGATGCCGAGGGCGAACATGGCCGAAGCCGCGATCCGCAGGCGCGCCTGCAACAACCTGCGCGTATCGTCGACGGCCTCCGAAATCGCCCCCGCCGACTCGGCGACGAACTCTCGGGCCACGCGACGCTGGGCCTCCTCCGCGCTCGAAGGCGGCCGATCGACGTCCTGCATCCCGTCGCTCACGGGGATATCGGGATGGCCTCGTCGATCAGCATGATGGGGATGTCGTCGCGCACGGGATACAGGAAGCGACCGTCCTGCCGAATCAGCCCTTCCGACACTTCTTCGCCGACCTTCTCGCCGCCGCGATTCGTCACCTCGCCGTCGCGGATGCGCCGGTTCAGCGCGTCGAGCTCCGACGGCTCCGCCAAGCGGACCGGCGTCTTGTCCTCGGGGCAGGCAAGTATTTCCAACAGTTCAGCATCGACCACGGCGCTATCTCCTCGTGCGGAGCCGATGCTAGCACGTTACGATGTGGCGTCCGGCGAGGCATCGAGCGGTCCTCGACCCCTGTCGCCACGGAGATCGCCGGCTCGCTCACGGAGATCGCGGCCATGACTTTCATGCGGCGCCGGAACGATCCCGTTGCAATCTCATCGACGGTTCCACCGGAGCACGACGGATGAACACACCGAATTCCACCACCGAGACGGATCTCGAAAGCCGCGCCGCGGCAGCACGGGAGCAGCTCGACGCGCACGTGCGGGAGATGATCGCCTGGCACTTCAACCCGGAGACCGGGTGCCCCTTCTGGCTCGAGTTCGCCGAGAAGGCCGACTTCGACCCGCTCCGGGACGTCCAGAGCTTCGACGATCTGTCGCACTTCGGCTTTTTCGATGACGAGTGGATGCGCGGCGGACCGGTGGATCGGTGGGTCCCCAAGGGCCTCGCCGGCGAGCCCGTCTACGTCTTTGAAACGGGGGGCACGACCGGTATCCCCAAGAGCCGTATCGCGGTGAACGATTTTCGCACCGACTACGAGCTTTTCTCGGCCACTCTCCCCGATGAGCATTTCCCGCCCGGCTCCAACTGGCTCATGCTCGGCCCCAGCGGCCCGCGGCGGCTGCGCCTGGCGGTCGAGCACCTGGCCCAGTTCCGCGGCGGCATCTGTTTCTGCGTCGACCTCGACCCGCGCTGGGTAATCAAGCTGATCAAGAAGGGATGGACCGAGCACCTGCTGGCGTATCAACAGCACGTCATCGACCAGGCGATGTCGATTCTCTCGGCCAACCACGACATCAGGTGCATGTTCACCACGCCGAAGCTGCTCGAAGCCCTGGCCCTGCGCCTGGAAGAAGAGGGCTCGAGCATTGCCGAGGCGGGCATCACCGGGATCTTCTCGGGCGGAACCGAGTTCACCCCGCAGTGGAACCGCTTCGCCCAGGAGGAGCTGCTCGAGGGCGTCTACATGACGCCGACCTACGGCAACACGCTGATGGGCCTGGCAGCGAGCTCGCCGAGCGGCCCCGACAACGGTTTCAAGATCACCTACTACGCGCCACAACCGCGCGCCGCGATTCAGGTGGTGGACCCGGACGACCTCGACCGCGTCGTCGACTACGGCGAGACCGGTCGGGTCGTGCTCACGACGCTGACGAAGGAGTTCTTCCTGCCCCGCTTCCCGGAGCGCGACGAGGGCGAGCGTGAGCCGCCGTACGAGGCCTACCCGTGGGACGGGGTGAGCGGGTTGCGCCCGTTCAGTCGCTTCGCCACGTCGACGACCGTCGGCGTCTATTAGCAGACCCTGGAGCACGTGATGGACCTGGCGGCGACGAACGAAGGCCGGATCACGGCCGGCGGTGCTCGGCGCACCGGACGCCGGCGTCAGGCGTGCAGGCTGCGTTTCCTCACCCGCCACCCGCACCCGGATTCACCGTCGCGTCCCACCTGGCTTGCCCTCGTGCTCGCGCTGGTCGCAGGGGCGTCCTCCGGGTGTGGCTCCGGCGACAACGTGCCGCCGTTGTTCGCCGCGGCGGAGATCCCGGTCACGGTGACCGAGTTCCGCATCCGGCTGAACGATTTCAGCGAGTACTTCGTCGCCAGCATCGATGAGGCGAGCGAAACCGTGATCGACGCCGCCGAGGATCAGGCGGTACGCCGCAGCGCCATGGAGTTCCGCCTGCGCACCGTCAACCGGTTCTTGAACTCGCTGAACCAGCCGGACCCGGTGGCATCCCTCGTCGACGCGTGGGCATTCTGCCTGCAGCTCGAGGCCTACGTCGGACCGGGCGGCGCCGGGGCGGAGCTCTTCGGCGACCAGCAGCCGGTGATCGTCGCCGCGACGACGGCGGCTTCCCGCGAGGTCGCCCGTGTCGTGGATGCGGTGACCCGCCCCTCCGGCACCAGCGCCGAGGCCGTCAACATGGTGCACGGCTGGGCGGCGGAAAACCCGCTCACATCAGAGATGATGGTGCGGCGATCGACCGTCGTGCTGCTTGCCGAGCAGCTCGAAGCTCGCAGCAACAGCCCCTTCGAGGCACTCGGACGACTGCAGGCAGGCGTGGATGACATCGTGGCGCAGTACCAACGATACGTCAGCGTCATGCCGCGCACGGTGCGCTGGCACAGCCAGCTGATCCTGCACGAAACCCTCTACGACGAGCTCGACATCGGCGCCACCATGGAGGCTGTCGACCTGGCTGCCGAGTACCTGCTCGAGCTACGCGTGCTCGCCGACGAGATGATCGCCGAGCTGCCCGGCCGCGAGGAGCTCGAGGCGGAGCTAATGGCGGCACTCGCGAGCCTCGAGCCGATCATCGAAGCCGAGCGTGCCCGGCTGCAGGCCGAGATCGACCGGCAGCGCCTCCTCATCTTCGAGGACGTGGACGTGCAACGCGCCGCCATCATGGCCGATGTCGAGGCGCAGATCGCCCTCGTCGACGAGCAGATCCAAGGACGCCTCGAGGAGGTGTTCGAGCGTATCGAGACGTTGACCGACGCGACCCTCGAGCAGTCGTTTCGGGAGAGCGAGCGGCTGGTGGACCTGGTCTACTTGCGCGTGCTCACGCTCTTGCTGGTTGCCTTGGCAGGCGGCGCAGGCCTGATGATCCTGCGGAATCGGCTCGGCGCCAGTTAGCGGGCCAGGCCTCTCAGCCCCCGACCGGTCGCAACGTACCCTCGCGGCAACGCATCCCGAGGCAACGCGCCGTCGCAACGCGATCACTTCAGGCCCTCAGCGACCGGGATCGTAGTCCGGATTCGGGGTCGGCATTCCGGCATCCACGTCGACTCGCCACTCGCCGATGACCTGGCGCAGCCGGGCCACGTCGTCGGGGCGCTCGGTGCTCAGATCCACCGTCTCGGACGGATCCGCCGCCAGGTCGTACAGCTCGACCCGGCCGTCCTCGAACCATTCGACCAGCTTCAGGTCACCGAGCCTGACCGCCCCGGAGGGACGGTTCCCGGAGCCGTGATAGTGAGGGAAGTGGAAGAACAGCGCATCGCGGTCGAGCGCCTCGGCGCCCGTCAGCAGCGGCGCCAGGCTGAGTCCGTCGACGTGCTGGTCGGGACGCGGCTCGAGACCGGCGATGTCGAGCATCGTGGGGTACAGATCCATGCTCGTCACCGGCGTATCGACGGCCGACGGCGCCGCGTCGACCCCCGGCCACTTGATGATGAGGGGCGCCCGCACACCCCCTTCGTAAAGCCATCCCTTCCCCGCCCGCAGCGGCAGGTTCGAGGTCGGCATCGACGTTCGCCCGGGAGGCAGCGTGCTCAGGCCGCCGTTGTCCGAGACCAGCATGATCGCGGTGTCGTCGGCGATCCCGAGCTCGTCCAACGCGCCGAGGATACGTCCGACGCTGTCGTCCGTGCTTTCGATCATGCCGGCGTAGACCGCGTGGTCCTGCCTCTGCTTGCTGATCGAGTACGGGTGATCGGATGCGAACGGGGTCTCGATGCTCGGCAGCGAGGCTGCCTTCTCGTCGTACTTCGCGGTCAGCTCGTCCTTCGCCTGCAGCGGTGTATGGACGGCGTAGTGGGAGAGCACGAGGAAGAACGGCTGCTCGGCGTAGGTACGCAGGAAGGTTACCGCTTCGTCGGTCAGCCGGTCCGTCAGGTACTCGCCGTCCGACCCGCCATCGAGATCGGGCACGTCCCAAACGGATGCGTTCTCGCGACGGTAGGGATAGAAGTACGTCGCCGGCTGGCCGGCGCCGTTGACCGCCACGGTGACGTCGAAGCCCTGCTCGTCCGGCAAGAACTCGCCGCCCCCCAGGTGCCATTTGCCCATGTACCCGGTGACGTACCCGGCCGCCTTGAACGCCTCCCCCGGCGTGACCTCGTCCAACGGCAGGCTGCGAAGGTAGTCAGCTTGCACCAACATCCCGGCCTGCTCACCGCCGATCCAGTTGGTGATGTCGAGACGCGCCGGGTGCTTTCCGGTCATGAAGCTCGCGCGGGTGGGCGAGCACACGGGTGAAGCGGTGTCGAAGCTGGTGAAGCGGGTTCCTTCCGCCGCCAACCGGTCGATGTGCGGCGTCTCGTAGAACGTCGAACCGGAGACGCCCAGATCGCGCCAGCCGAGGTCATCGACGATGATCCACACGACGTTTTGCACCGAAGCCGCCGCCGGAGGCGGTTCGGGCGCGGGACCGCACGCCGTCAACGACAACGCGACGAATCCGACGCTGAGCCACTTTTGCATGATCGATCCTTTGCCGCCGCGGCGGAAGTCTGATGGATGCCACGCGGCCGCCGGGCGGACCTCCCCGCCCGGGGCTTTACGCTAAGATCAACCTCTACCAACGGAGGCAGATGTGATCCACTTTCCCGTGCTCCGGTGGGGGCAACCCTACCAGAGTCTCGAGACCGAAAAGGTCGTCCATTTCTCCACCGGCGAGGAGCTTGCCGAAGTCGGCCAGGCCAACGGCGGCCTGGTGGACCGTGATCTGCGCAAGGCGCAGCGGGCCCGCGACGCGCTCCGCGAGATCCCGATTCCCGACCTCATCGCCATGGTGCGCCGGGCCGGGGAGCTGTTCATGAGCGCCGAGTTGCCGCTCGGCGACGGCAGCCAGACAGCCGACGAGTTCGTCGTCCAGCAGTCGGCGACCACCGGCCTTCCGGAGCACATGTGCCGGGCCAACATGGAGAAGCTGCGGTTCGTTCTCGACCAGATGGACAACATCCTCAGCTCGCTGACCCGATCGCTTCCGTACGACCTGCTCGCCGACGGCTACGGCGAAGAGGACGGCCTGATGCGCAGCTACCAGGCGGTCACGCCGGTCCTCGGTATGGTGTTGCCTTCGAACTCTCCCGGGGTTCACAGCCTCTGGCTACCGGTCGTGCCGCTGCAGATCGGCTTGGTGCTCAAGCCGGGACCGCAGGAGCCATGGACCCCCTGGCGAATGGCTCAGGCCTTCTTCGCCGCCGGCGTGCCGCGCCAGGCGATCGCCATCTACCCGGGCGGCGGCGACATCGGCGCGGCGGTGCTCAAGAGCTGCCCCCGCAGCCTGATTTTCGGCGGCCTCCCGACCGTCGAGCAATACAAGGGCGCACCGTCGGTGCAGGTGCACGGTCCCGGATTCAGCAAGATCCTCCTCGGCGACGACGTTGCCGACGACTGGGAGCAATACCTCGACCTTCTCGTCGACTCGGTGTTGATCAACAGCGGCCGCTCGTGCATCAACTGCTCCGGCATCTGGACGCCACGCCACGGCAAGGAGATCGCCGAGGCGCTGGCGGAGCGCCTCGGCCCGATCGCCCCGCTGCCGCCCGAAGATCCCGAGTCGCTGCTGGCCGCGTTCACCGTACCGGGCCAGGCCGAGGCGATCTCGGCGGACATCGATGCCACAGCCGAGCTGGAAGGCGTCGACGAGGTGACCGCGCGTCACCGCGATGGCGACCGCTGGATCAGCCGGGAGCGTTGCGACTATCTGCGCCCGACCGTCCTGCACGCGGATTCCCCCGATTCTCCCGCCGCGGGCAAGGAGTACATGTTCCCCTTCGTCACCGTGGTGGACTGCCCGCAGGACAAGATGATCTCGAAGATCGGCTACACGCTCGTCGCCACCGGCGTGACGAACGACGAGGCGTTCCGCTCCGCCCTGCTGGACGCCACCAAGATCGATCGGCTGAACCTCGGCCCGGTGCCGACCACCCAGCTCAACTGGTTGCAACCGCATGAGGGCAACATCGTGGATTTCCTCTACCGCGGTCGAGCCTTCCAGATGGCGTGACGCCAATCGACTGCGGCGCCGAGGTACTGACCGCCGAGCGCCGCATCCGGGAGCACATCCGCCAGACGCCGCTCGAGCGCAGCAACCATCTCAGCGAGCTGGCCCGGGCTGACGTCTATCTCAAGCTCGAGAGCGCCCAGATCACCGGCTCGTTCAAGCTGCGCGGGGCGATGAACAAGATGCTTTCGCTCTCCGACGAGGAGCGTCAAAGGGGCGTGCTCACGGCATCGTCCGGGAACCACGGCACGGCTTGTGCCTATTTGATGTCCCGGTTCGGAATACGCGGCACGATCTTCCTTCCGGAAAGCGTTTCGGCGGCGAAACTCGAAGCCATTCGCTCGTTCGGAGCGCCGGTCGAGCTCGTTCCCGGAGACGGGATCGAGGCGGAGCGGCTGGCCCGCAAGCTCGCCGCCGAGCGCGACCAGGTCTACGTCTCGCCCTACAACGATCCGCTGATCATCGGTGGGCAGGGGACCATCGGGCTGGAACTGCGCCGGCAGCTCGAGAGCCTCGACACCGTGTTCCTGCCGGTCGGCGGCGGCGGGCTGGCAAGCGGCGTCGCCGGCTACCTGCACTCGGTCGACAGGGAGATCGAGATAATCGGCTGCCAGCCGGAGAACTCCCGGGTGATGTACGAGTCGATCCGCGCCGGACGGGTCGTGGAGCGCGAGTCACGGCCGACGCTGTCGGACGGAACCGCCGGCGGCGTGGATCAAGACGCGATCACGTTCGACTTGTGTCGCCGCCTGATCGGCGACTGGGAGCTGCTCTCGGAGGACGAGATCGGGCGGGCCGTACTGCTCGCGCTGGAGAGGCAGCACCTCTTGATCGAAGGGGCGGGCGCCCTCGGGATCGCCGCCCTGTGCCGTAATCCGGAACGCTTCGAGGGCCAGACCGTTGTCGTGGTTGTCAGCGGCTCCAAGCTCGACATGAACGCGCTCCGCCGGCTTCTTTGTCAAGGTTGACGTGAAAACCCGCATGGACGGCGACGCCAGAGGCCGCGTGTCGGGAGGCAGCCGAAAAGCGGCGAGATTGTGATTGTCGCCGGCGGATTCGGTGTCCTACCCTTGGTGGGCTTCAGCCTGCTTCTTCCCGTATCGGCGAGCGTCCCCATGGTGCGTGATCGTCGGCGGGCCCCTCCACTTCGCGGCAAGAAGGCCGCGATCCGCCCCCGCAGAGCGAGATGAGAATCGCGGTCATCGGCGCCGGCATCATCGGGAGGCTACGCGCCCGCTCGATCCAGCAGTGCCCCGACACGGAGCTCGTCGGAGTAATGGACCCGGTGCGCTCGAATGCCGAGCAGGCCGTCGCGGGCACCGAAGCGCGGATCGTCGACACCCTCGACCAGGCTCTCGATCTCGACCCCGAAGCCGTGGTCGTGTCCTCGCCGGTGCACGTCCACGCCGAGGCGGTGACGGGTGCGTTGGAGCGCGGCGCACACGTCCTGTGCGAAAAGCCGCTGGCCAACACGGTCGAATCCTGTCGCGCACTGGTCGCAGCCGCCGCCGCGAACGACCGGGTCCTGGCGGTCGGCTTCAATCATCGCTACTACCCGTCGATCAAGTACATCCGCTCGGTGTTGGATGCCGGCACGCTGGGAACCATCGATCACGTCCGCGTTTTCGGCGGGCACGACGGGCTGGGCAACTTCCGCGCCGATTGGCAGTACAAGCAGCCGGAGTCGGGCGGCGGGGCGATGATGGACGTCGGCATCCACATGACCGATCTGACCCGCTACCTGGCGGGCGAGATCGCCAGTGTGTACGGCGTGCAGTCGAGCGGAATCTGGAAGGTCGACGGGTCGGAAGACAACGCCGTCGCGGTGTTCACGACCGAATCTGGCGTGCCGATCGCCTACGAGGCGACCTGGTCGGAGTGGAAGGGATACCGCTTCTACGTCGAGATGTACGGGGACAAGGGCATGGTACGAGGCTATTACGCCCCGATGTTCAACCTGTTGGTGACGCAATCGGAGCCCGGCGCACCGCGCACCAAGAAGCGAATGCTCTACCCGGAGATCATCCTGCGCGAGAAGCTCAAGAGCTGGACGTCGACGGCGCTTCTGAGCTTCGAGGACGAGCTGCGCGACTTCCGCGCCATGATCGCCGGCGATACCGACGTGCCCCTGGCGACCGGAATCGACGGGCTGCGCGCGGTCGAGATCGCCGCCGCGCTACGGCAAAGCTCGGAGACAGGCCAACCCGTGACGTCACTGCCCGCGTCCCGCATCGATGCCTGATCCGGAGGGCTCGGACAGGCAGCCTTCGGTGCATTCGAGCGAGTCGACCGGACAGCAAAGGGAAGCGACGGTATCCCCCACCGCGTCGGGTCCGCGCATGTCCGTCGTGGTCACCATCGTCGACGGCGCCGGTGCCCTCGAGCGCTGCCTTGACGCCCTCGAGGCGCAGCGGGGCTCTCCACCGCTCGAGGTGCTGGTTCCGTACGACGATTCAGTCAGCGGCGTGTCGGCGCTTGCGGCGCGGTTCCCGCACGTAGTTTTTCTGCCGATGGGAACAATCGCCACCGACCGGCCGATCGCGTCCGCCTCCGGGCAGCACGAGCTGTTCGATCGCCGCCGCGCCGCCGGACTGGCCGAAGCCGGCGGCGACCTGGTTGCGATCATCGAGGACCGGGGAGTTCCGGGGCCCGAATGGGCCGCGACGTTCGCGCAGATCCACGCCGAGCACGGCGACCCGGTCATCGGCGGACCGATTCAGAACGGCATCGACAAGGCGATGAACTGGGCGGTGTATTTCTGTGATTTCGGCCGCTATCAGCTCCCCTTCGAGTTCGGCCCTCGCGCCTACGTCTCGGACGTCAACATCTGCTACAAGCGCGAGGCACTGGAGCGGACGCGGCACCTTTGGGAAGAGCGCTACCACGAGACCACGGTGCACTGGGAGCTGCAGAAGTCGGGCTGCGAGCTGCAGCTGTCGCCGACGCCCGCGGTTTATCAGCACCGTACCGAGCTGACCCTCGGCCGGCTGCTGGGAGAGCGTTTCCATTGGGGGCGGCTGTTCGCCTACACGCGGGCGCGCGAGATCGGCGCGGCGGCCCGCATCGGCCGGGCGCTCACCGCCGTGCTGTTGCCGCCGCTCCTGTTCGCGCGGCTCGTGAAAGGTCAGCTGGCGCGAAAGACGAAGGTCGGCCGTTTTCTTGCGGTCTCCCCGCTGGTCGCCACCCTGCTGACCGTGTGGAGCGCCGGCGAGGCACTCGGTTACCTGACGGGCAGGCCGTAGCAGGATCCTTGGCGAGCTCCCGGACCGGCGTGCGACACGCCGATCCGTCCGGAATGCGTGACGACCGGTTGTCAAGACCGCCGGCTAACCTCGAACATGTGCACCTGATCGTCGGCGCTGGAATCGAAGTGCACCTTTTGCACCAGGTGGAAGCCTCTGGCGTTGAGGAACTCGTAGAACTCGGCTTCGTCGACGAGTTGCTCATGCATCTCGCCGGCAATGACCTGGACCGTCTCGAGGCGATCGCCGAGGCCGTGCAACGCATCGAGCTCGCTGCCTTCCACGTCGAGCTTGAGCAGGTCGACACGCTCGATGCCGTGCTCCTCGAGGTAGCGGTCCAGCCGCAGCGCGCGAGTGGGCTCGCTGCCGACGGGATCCTCGGCTTCCTTCACCGAGTGCATCGCGCCATGGCCCGAGAGGTTCAGCATCAGCTCGCCCTCTTCCATCCCGACCGCGGCCCGCTCGAGCTCGACCCCGGGGATGCCTCCGAGGTTGTGGGCAAGCAGCTCGAAGTTGCCGCTGCCGGGCTCGAAACACACGAGCCGGGCGCCGGGATGGGAACCCAGGAACCACAGGCCGGAGATGCCGATGTTGGCCCCGGCGTCGATGATGAAAGGCTTGTCCGGCAGAGCGCTCTTCAGCACGTATTGACCCTCGTGCAGGACCTCGGCGACGGTGTAGATGTCGCTGTTCCGCATGCGGACGGGAAAGTCCCGCCGGCCGACTCGCAACACCAGGTCCACGGGCGTCTGATCGGTGGCCGAGCTCAGCGTACTGGCATAGGCGCCGATGACGGCGCGCCAGGACGCCGCACCGGCAGCGTGCTTGCGCAGGATGTACCAGGCCTCTCGCGCTCTAGCCAGCTTTCCCACGTCCCACTCAGCTCCGTATCTTGCCGACGCTCAGAGGCGTACGGTCGGCAGCTTACCACCCTCGAAGCGGATCGCACCGAGCGCCACGAGCGAGATCAGATAGGCGGCGGCACCGACGGCTACCAGCAGCCAAAGGTTGCCGATCGGGGCCCACCAAACGGCCGCAGCGAGCGCTCCTCCCGCCGCCACGGGCTTCCAAAAACGGGTCACGGGCAACCCTGGTAGCCCCGCGCCGCAGACGTAGCGAACCGACAGGAAGCTGCGTAGCGCCTCGGTCGTCACGGTCGCCACCGCGGCTCCGACAATCCCCAGAAACGGGATCAGGGCGAGGTTCAGGATCACGTTCGCCACCACCGACCCGGTCGTCGTCCGGAGTACCAGATCCTGGCGGTCGCGGGAGATGAGCGCCGCGATACCGATGTTGCGGAACAGAGAGATCGGCACCGACCAGACCAGGATGCCGAGCGCGGCCGCGGCCGGCTCGTAGCCGGGGCCGAAAATGGTGACAACGATGTTCCGGGCGAGCAATGACCCGCCGATGGCGGCCGGCAAACCGGCCGCGAATACCAGGGCGTACGAAGAGGCGATGAAGCTGCGCTCGCTCTCGCTGCCGGTCTCCTGCCGGGTCAGCGTCGGTAGCAACGACTGCATGTAGGCAACGCCGAGGTTCAACAGGAAGCTGATGAACGTGTACCCCGCCGCGTAGAACCCGACGGCGGTGCGATCCATGAGAACGCGGATGAAGATCAGGTCCGAGTTGTAGATCAAGAGCCCCAGGAGTGCGTGCACGACCAGGGGTGACGCGCGCCGCAACACGGCCGATGCGCGCGCCGGATCCCAACCGACGCCGACGCGGCTGCCCAAGCGCCGGACCAAAACGAGCAGGAGGACGGCGGCCGTCAGATCGCCGAGGAACTGGCTGAACGGAACCCGGATCAGATCGCCGGTGTCCCGCACGACCAGCACGATGAGCCCGACCGCTACCAGCTCGCCGAGCACCCGGGCGCCGGCCACCGGCCGGGCGCTCTCGTTCCCCAAGTGCACCCAACGGGTGCTGAGGGCGACGGGCAGCAAGATCAGCCCGTACGCGGCCATCACCGGTCCCTCAGGGGTCGGCAGGAAGAGGATCGACAGCAACGCCGTAACCGCCGCGAGGCCACCGGCGATCGCCAGGCGAGCTCCGAGGATCGGTGATCCCAGCGTATCGAGCCGTCCGGGGTCCTCGGCGATCTCGCGGATCCCGATGGCTTCGACGCCGAAGTCGGCCACCTGCGCCAAGTACAGCGTCACGCCGGCGGCGAGCGCGATGACCCCGTAGCCGTCGGCGCCGAGAACCCGGGCGAGGTAGACGGTCGCACCGAAAGCGATGAGGCGCGCCAGTCCGTCGCCGATCCCGAGGGCGAAGAAGTTGCTGGCGACGGTGCGACCGGGGGCGGCGTCAGAGCGTCGGATAGATCACCGGGGGATTCGAGACCGGCCTCAACGTACCTTCTGCGGGGCGTCTCCCGGCCCGAAACAGGAGCCGACGGCGTCACCGAACGCCCAGGCCAAGACGAAGAAGCCGATCAGAGGCATGGAACGAAGCGCGAGCACGCGATCCACCTGCTTGGACCACAGGTTGCGTCCGACGCGCCAGAGTAGCACGGGGGGCAGGGCGAACGAGGCCAGCCCGAAGGCGTAGCGCTTCGCTGCACCGACGCCCTCCATTCGCTTTCCCGTGAAAGCGCGTGAGAACAGGTACCGCTGGCTCATGTACTCGGCAAACGTGTAGTGCATCTTGTGCCCGACGCTGATCTCGGGATGGCACACAAGCTCGACGCCATCCTCGCGCATGGCGTCGTGCAGACGGTTCTCCCAGAACCCGCCATCGGTCACCTCCCGGTAGCGCTCGAGCAGCTCGCGGTCGTAGAGCGTGTTGTTGCCGGTCAGCCCGGGCGAGGGACCGGCCGGCAGCGGCGGCAACAGATGGCCGTATTCGCACAAGAAGGCGGCCTCGTCCACCCAGGTCTCGGTTGCGGCGTTCTCCACCGAGCCGCCGACGACGAGCGCTCCGGCGGCCCGGGCATCGAGCATCCGGCGAGCCCATCCCGGGGGAACGATCACGTGGTCCTCGATGACCGCCACCGCGTCGCCGCGGGCGGCGTGAAACGCCCGCGCCCGGAGCTCAGGGATGGTCGCATTCGACGGCGACTCCAGCACCTGAACGTGCGGAAACGCGCCGCGCACCTTCTCCGGAAGGTCTGCACCACACCTGTCCGAGACGATGATCTCGAGCCGGACGTCGGACTGGGAGGATGCAGCTCGCAGGCATTCCTCGAGCGGAGCCCAGCCGTTCGCCGAGGTCACCACCAGGGTCAACTCGGGCACCTGATTCTCCTGCATGCGACTCTCTCCATCGTCCGGTGCGCCGGAAACCCCACCGGTTTCCTCGCCGCGACGGCCCAGCCCCCGCTACACTTGCCCGGGCCCGATTGCCGCGACCCACCATAGTTACCGCACGACACACCCGCAGCAAACCTCAACTGCGTGGACGGCGAGATTTCCGCCCCACGGGGAGCATCACCAGATCATGAAGAGTCCGCGCACGCGTTGGATCGCCCTGACAATAGCTGCGACCGCAATGGGGTCTGTCGTCGGAGCCGCGGCCGTATACGCCACCGGGGCGATGGGCGGAGCAGCGGCCGTAAGCGCCGCCGGGGCCGCTGACTTAGCCGCGGCCGCAGCCGAAACGCCTGCGCCTGCTCCCCAGGGGCGTCCGCAACCGACCTACGGCCCCGTGCTCGAAGAGTTCGGCCCCGTCTACTACATGGGCGAGGTCGACATGAAGACGCCGACGGACCGCGACTTCAAGGGATTGTTCGACGTGGCGGCGGCCGCCGACGGGAACGACGCGCGCAGCGCGGCGATCGAAACGGCGGCGCGCTTCCTGAACATGCATGCGCAGGCAGGCGTGCCGCGGGATCGTCTGGGCGCTGCCGTCGTCCTACACGGCGCGGCCGCCCGCTACGCGCTCGACGACGATGCATACCGCCGGCGCTACGAAGTCGACAATCCCAACCTTGCCCTGATCGACGCCCTGCGGGCAGCGGGGGCGCGCATTGTGATCTGTGGGCAGACGGCCGCCGCCCGCGGCTACGCGAAAGAAGAGCTCGCCGCGTCGGTCGAGCTGGCGCTCTCCGCGATGACGGCGGTCAAGGTGTTCCAGGACGAGGGCTATCAGATCGTCTCGTTCTGAGGCACGGGCGCCCCTGAGGAACCCGTCTCGCCGCTCCGCCTCCCGGGCGGGCCCCGTCGACCGGCCTACCTGGTCGCCCGGGACTCGCTCATCCGCTGCAGCACATGCGGACGATCCCACGCGAAGAGGCTGCCGGCGTTCGCCAGGATGGTCTCGAGATGCCCCGGGCCGAGGCTCCGGAGGTAAACGTCGCGGTCCCCGAGCCCCTCTCCGTCTGCTGCGCTCCCGGGCAAGACGCCCTGCTCGACGAGATCGCGAAACTCGTCGAGCACCGGATCGTACGCGACGACGTAGTCGCCGTCTCGCACGACGAGTACCCAGAAATACTGATCCCCGTCGGCGACCGAGGCCAACAGCCTCTCACTGTCGTCGGCGGCCGCCTGGCGCAGGTGCACGGTGAGCTTTTCCATGACCGGCTCCCCGTCGTGCTCCTCGACGTCGGCGAGCCAGAGGATCCCGGCCTCCCGGTCGCTCGCAACGGCGACCGCCACGTCGCCGTCCGATGTAATCCAGACACCTTCCCAATCGTCGGCTTCGATTCGCGCCGGCCGGTCGCCGATCGGCTGGTCGACGTAAACGGCGCTGCAACCGACCGCGACGGGGAGCATGAACGCGACCACTGCTACGCGCAGAACCTTCATTCCATCCCTCCTCTCGGTGCGACGGCGGAGCGGCCCGAGCTGACCGCGACCGACCGCCTTCCAGGACGGGAGCGCCTGCTTCCGTCTAACGGGAAGCAACCCGAAGGTTACAGCGACAAAAAAACCGGCGACCCCCGCCCGAGCGGGAGCCGCCGGTTGCATCATGCAGGCCGTGACGGCGTCAGTGCTCGACAGCGAACGCGATCTTGACCGTGGTCTTGTAGTTCGTGATGGCGCCGTCCTTGACGGTGGCGGTCATGTGCTCGACCTCGACCCCGCTGATCCCGCTGACGGTCTTGGAAGCAACCTTGATTGCCTCGTTGGCGGCGTCTTCCCAGCCCTTTTCGGAGCTGCCGACGATCTCGATGACCTTTGCGACGTGACTCATGTGAAACCTCTGGGTTCGCGACCCGCGGCGCGGGCCGATGATGGTTGACGGAGGGAACGACGTCGATGGAGCCCCCGCCCGCCCCGGAGGCCCGTCGGCCCGTCGGCCGGCACCTCCGCTGGACGGTGGGCAGCCTCCGACTAACCGTCGAGCGCAGGGATGCGCAGGACCTGCCCGGGATAGATCTTGTCGGGATCTTCGAGCATCGGCCTGTTGGCCTCGAAGATCTTCATGTACTTCATCGCATCGCCGTATTGCGTCTTGGCGATTCCCGAAAGCGTATCGCCTGACACGACGGTGTACATCGTCGCGGCGGGCTCGGGATCCGGAGCATCTACAGTGAGCCGGTCGTCGACGCGGGCCACTCCTCTGGTGTTTCCGGCAGTCAGCACGACGATCTCTCGCTCGCGCTGCGAGGCAACCGAGCCGTATACCGTGGCGGTGCCGTCATCGAACTCGACCTGCAGCTCGTTGACCCGGAACCCCAGGTGGCGAATCTGAACCGCCAGCGCCACCGCCGCGGCCTCGTCGGCGGCCTTGCGTGCTGCGTCGGCGTCCTCTGTAGGGGCCGGAGCTGCAGCCGGCTCTTCCGCTCCGCCGCCGAACAGCCGTTCACCCGCGTCCTTCACGAATTCGAACAATCCCACGTCAATTCTCCCTTCCGGCGACCTAGCGGTCGCCCATCAAGCTGTTGAGAAAGTGTAGTCCCTGCCCGGCGATGTCGCTGAGGTCGACGTCGCCGTCGTTATCCGCGTCCAGCACCTGGCCGAGGAAGCCCATCGTGTTCGGATCCCGCCGCGTCATCGAATCGGTCTCGCCGCCGAGGAGCCCGGCCAACCCCTGCGCGTCCAGGTTCCCGCTCCGCTGCGCCTTGCCCAGCGCCGCCATCACGATGGGGGCGAGCATCGGCAGCAACTTGGCGATCGCCGATGCGTCGAGGCCTGTGGCCGCACCCAACCTGCGCTCGACGGTGGGTCGCTTCGACCCGAGGGTATGGCGAAGAATCCCGTCACCCGGGCCGCTGTCCGATTGACCCAGGAAACCGGCCAGATCATCGAGCAAGCTGCCGTCGTGGTCCTTGGCCAGGGCGCGGTGGAGCGATTCGGCGCCGCCACCCTGGGAAGCGTTTCGGCTCAACGCCCCCAACAGCAGGGGCAGGGCGGCGGCCACGGCCTTGTTCGTCGTCGCCTGGTCGGCGCCGATGCGACCGCTGATCTCCCGCGTCGCACCGCCACTGAGTTGCTGGGTTACCAATTCGAGAAGCGAGGACATCGTTCGGTTCCTTTCTGAGCTGACTTCCAATCTCGGCCGTCGAGACATCACTGTATAAGGACAAACCAAAGACGTCCGTAGTCACATCCGAGGCCAACAGACTACACTTTGTGGGGTTGAACAGCCGCGATCGCCTTCGCGCCCCGGGTATTTCTCGGCGAGCTTCCGGACAAGCTGCAGGCGTTCGTCGAGCCGGTCGGTCGATGCCCTCACATTCCCGCGGTCCCGTTGCGGCCCCGCGGTTCGCCTTGTGTGTTGAAACTTTCTTAGGTACGTTTCGTACACGTATGAATCGGACCTAACAGGCGCGCCGCGGACGGTGGTGACGCTCCCCGGCACGGGTCCGAACGAATCCGGGAATCGGACGCATCGACCCAAAGAGGCCCGCATGGACCATCGAGAGAATGAGTCGACCCTTCGAAGCGCGGCGGAGAGCCAAGGATCTCGCGATCGGCACGCATCCGAGAAGGGCGCGCCCGACCGCCACGGCTCGGCAAGGAGAGCGGCCGCCGAGCGTCACCTGCCGCTCAAGCCGGTCGTTTTTCATATCCTGTTCGCACTGGCCGAGACCGACCTGCACGGTTACGGTGTGATCCAAGGCGTTCGCGAGGGCTCGGAGGGGCGGATCCAGCTGCAGACGGGGCCTTTCTACCGCCACCTTCGCAAGCTGATCGACGAGAACCTGGTCGCGGAAGCCGCGACCCGCCCCGCTGACGACGACCCGCGGCGAGGAGCCTACTACCATCTGACCCGGCTCGGGCGCGAGGTCTTGTCCGCCGAAGCCGCGCGCCTGGCGGCACTGGTGTCGGCCACCCGAGCCATCGGAATCACCGACGGAGACCCCTCCGCATGAGTCGCTCCGACAGGCCGCCCACAGCACCGGCGCCGCGGCCCCCGGCATCGAGGTCAGACCGAATCTACCGGGCCCTCCTCCACCTGTATCCGGCGCGATTCCGTCGGCGCTTCGCCGACAGCATGCGGTTCGCGTTCGCGGCCGAAGCGAAGGAAGCGCGAAACCGGGGACATGTGAGCTTTGCCGCCTTTTGGTGCCGGAGCCTCGCACACGTGATCGCGTTCGCTCTTGCCGAGCGGTTCCCGGCCCGGGCCGGATCGGACGCCTGGCGGCACGGCATCGGCACCGATCTCGGCCACGCGGCGCGACGGCTGCGGCGGAGCCCTGGGTTTGCCCTGGCCACCGCCCTGACGCTGGCACTCGGGATCGGCGGCACCACGGCGATCTTCAGCCTGGTGCACGGCGTCGTCTTGAACCCCCTGCCCTACCCCGACGCCGACCGGCTGGTTTCGCTCAGACATTCGGCCGAGGGCGCGGGCCTGCCGGAGATGGGCCTGTCGCACGGCACCTTCGTGCATTATCGCGAGTTCAACAACGCCCTCGAGCAGATCACCGTTTACACCCCGACACACTTCGCACTGCTCGGCGAGGGCGGCGCGCAGCGGGTTGCGGGAGCTCAGGTGAGCCAAGGCTTTTTCGAGATCTTCCTCGATGGGCAGCCTGCTGCCGGTCGAGCGATCGGCGACGCCGATCAGGTCCCGGGAGCACCCCGGGTGGTCATGATCAGCGACAACCTCTGGCGCACACGCTACAGCGCCGACCCGGGCGTGGTCGGGCGCGCCATCTCGGTCGACGGACTCCCGGCCGAGGTCGTCGGAATCTTACCGCCGGAGTTCGACGTGCCGGACCGGAGCACCGACCTGTGGCTTGCACAACAGATCGATCCGGCCGAGGTGATCCTGGGCGGTTTCGGCAGACAGGGTGTGGGCCGCTTGAGGCCCGGTTTGACTCCCGACCAGGCGCGCGCCGAGCTGCAACGCTTGATACCGACCATGGCCGACCGCTTCAATCCGGTGGCATTCGACCTGATCGTCACCGGCGGCGGCCTGCAGGCCATCGTGACGCCTCTGCGAGACAGCATCGTCGGCGATGTCGAGCGCATGCTCTGGATCCTGCTCGGCACCGTCGTGTTCGTCCTCGGCGTGGCCTGCGCCAACGTCGCCAACCTCTTTCTGGTGCGCGCCGAAGCGCAGCGCCGGGAAATCGCGGTGCGTGCCGCCCTTGGCGCCGGCAGGGCGCAGATCGTGCGGCATCACCTGGCGGAGAGCCTGCTGCTTTCCGGCCTGGGGGGCATCGCCGGGGTGGGACTCGCGCTCGTCGCCCTGCGCTGGGTCCAGAGCTGGGGGCCGGACACCATCCCGCGACTGCACGAGGTCGGTCTGCACCTTCCGGTCCTGCTGTTCGCCGCCGGCGTTTCCCTCCTCGTCGGCCTTGCCTTCGGACTCATGCCGACGTTGCGCACCGCCGGCGCCGGCGTCGTCGCGACCATGTCGAGCGGCGCCCGCGGCGCCACTGCCGGGCGTGACCGGCACCGTGCCCGCAACCTTCTGGTGGTCGCCCAAGTCTCACTTGCCCTGATGCTGCTCGTCGGCGCGGGGCTCATGGTACGCACTTTCTGGCATCTGCGGTCGATCGAGCCGGGCTTCGACCCGGCCTCCTCGCTGGTCTTCCGGGTCGGGCTTCCGCAAGGTCTTTATCCGGATCGAGCAGAGGCGATGCAGATCCAGCAACGAATCCTCGATCGATTGTCCGTCCTTCCCGGCGTGGTCACCGTCGGCGCGACCGCATGCCTGCCCCTGGACGGGTGCGACGGCCGCACCCCCGTGTACCCGGAGGGCGTACCGGTCGAGCCCAACGAGACACCGCCGTCGGTCGACGTCCGGGGCGCGACAGCCGGCTTCTTCGAAGCAATGCGGATTCCCCTGATCGAAGGCCGCGGGTTCGAGACAGCGGATCCACAGCGTCAACCGGCGGCCGCGATCGTCAGCCGGAACCTCGCCGAGCGCTTGTGGCCGGGAGAGAGCGCCGTAGGGAAGCAGATCCATCCGGATTTCCCCGATGGGCCTCCGTATTCCGTCGTCGGCGTGGTCGGAAACGTCGCGTCGTACAGCCTCGTCGAAGAGCCACCGGAATTCCTCTGGGTGTCGTTTCTCGGCCCCTATGGCTACGTCGCCCCGCCCCACGCGATGACGTTCGTCGTGCGCACCGAGCTCCCACCGCTGTCGCTCGCCGCAGCGATACGCGCCGCGGTGCGCGAGCTGGACCCGAACGTGCCCCTTTCCAACCTGCGCTCTATGCGCCAGGTAGTCGATCTGGCCGCGGCACCCACGGAGTTCGCCATGCTACTGCTCCTGGGAGCCGGCGGCATCGCGTTGTTCCTCGGCGCCATCGGCGTCTATGGCGTGCTGTCGTACGTCGTCAGCCAACGCACCGGCGAGATCGGCGTGCGCATGGCGCTCGGGGCGGAATCTCGCCACGTCAGCATGATGATCATGCGCGAGGGGACCGCGGTCGTCGGCGTCGGCGTCGCACTCGGGCTCGCCGGCGCCCTGGCCTTGAGTCGCCTGCTCGCAGCCGTCTTGTTCGGCGTCAGCCCGCTCGATCCGTACACCTACGCGGCCGTCGGCCTCGGCCTCGTCGCCGTCGGCCTGGCGGCGAGCTATGTTCCCGCCCGGCGTGCGGCGCGGGTCGATCCGATCGACGCGCTACGCGCCGGATAGAAGCCGGCGATCCGGCAACGGAGCCGACAGCGTCGGCTCAGCGCACGGAGTCCAGCAGAGCCGTGACGAACCGCGCCGGGACCCCGAGGTTGGAGCCGGAGAACTGCGACAGGACGGCCGTATTCACCGCAACCACCGTGCCGTCGAGCGCGACGACCGGCCCGCCGCTTCCCCCGCTCGTCGTCTCGGCGTCATAGACGATCGTCGTCCCGGTGACCTGACCGACGATCCCCTGGGTGCTGAGCGGCTCGATGTAGCCGCCCACGGCCAGGGCCTGCCCTACTTCCCAGAACGTCACGGGGCCGCGCGCCAGCATCCCGGCGGCGAACTCGGGGTCGGCGCGGGCAAGCAGGGCCTCGACCCCGGCGGGATAGCCGAGCACGATGACTTCGTCGCCCGGGGTCGGAACCCGATCCGCCATACGTAGCGGTGGCGGAATCGCAGCCGGCGCCACGCCGGGCACCGTACCGGCAGCACTCGGAACCAGGCGGAGCACGGCGACGTCGGCCTGGTCGCTCGCCGCCACCGGCTCGAGACCGACCGAAGACTCGTTTCCGGGAAGAAAACCGACCAGGGCGCGACGGTCCGCCTCGAATCCGGCGTCCAGGGTGTATCGAGCGTTGGGCTCGAACTCCCACGGATAGGCCACATGGCGGTTGGTGACCGCCAGGCCGTCCTGCGTCGCGATGAAGGCCGTGCCGGTGTAGAAGATCTGCACCAACGGGCCGTCGCCTCCGGTGGTCACCTGCGTGCGACCGTCGGGTAGGCGCAGCGGGCGGCCCCCTTGGCCGGCGAAGTAGCGCAGGGGCAAGCCGCTGTCGGGGTCGACGAAGCCGTACGCTCCCTGGATGAACAGCACCGAGCCACTGGCGTCGGCGATAACCCGTCTGCGGGCTCCGGCGAACTCTTCCAGGCTGCGAACCCGATCGGCGTTCCGGGCAACCACATCCTCGAGGTCGGCGCGCGCCTGTTCGAAGTCCTCCCGCGAGAAGCTTCCTTGATCGGCCTGGTCGACGAGCTCGGAAAGGCCTTCCAGCCGCGCCTGCTCGCGTTCCAGCATGCGCTGGAGGCGCAGATCGCTGAGATAGAGAGCCACCGAGCCGATCGACAGGATGATGACGATCGTGAGCACCTCCGGGCGGATACGGCGGCGGCGCAACCGAAAGCGGGTCAAACCGCTGCTGGTCGCACCCGGCTCGTCGATCACCGGGTCGGCTCACGGATAGGCGGGCGCGCCACCCGGTCGAGGGCGATCAAGCGTGCACGATCTCCCAGCGCGGGTAGCTCCGCCACCTGCCCCGGGTGAAATCCGGGAACTCCACCGGCGACGAGCCGTTGGCCACCGAGATCTCCGTCAGCTCGCAAACGGCGCTCACGGAAGCAGCGTGGTAGACGTTCGAGTCGGTCGGCAGCCCCTCGTTCAGGCACTTGATGAGGCGATAGTCCTCGACGTAGTCCATGCCGCCGTGTCCGGCGCCCGCGGACTGCTCACGCAGCTCGTTGATGATCGGGTGTTCATACTGCTCCCACATCTGCGCCAGGTCGTAGCGCTGTCCTTCGAATTCGTAGCCCTCTTCGTCGATCCAGCGATGCGAACGACCGTGACCTTCGAAGTAAACCCGGTTCGGGTATCCCTGGAAGATCCCCTTCGTACCCTGCAGCAAGTGGATCCGACTGTATGGCCGCGGCAGGTTGGTGTCGTGGCTCAGGTAGATGGTGCGGCCGTGGGCCGTCTTGATCAGCGAGACATTGACGTCACCGAGGGCGTATTGCTCGTCCCGCTTCGGGTCGCCCTCGGGGAAGTTGGCGGCGGCGTATTCCTGCAGGCCACGCGAAGGGCTGGACATCGAAACGAGGTACTCGAATCGGTCACCGCGATCAATGTCCATGCAGTTGGCGATCGGACCGAGGCCGTGCGTCGGATAGAGGTTGCCGTTGCGCAGGATCGAGTGCTCCCGCCGCCACAAGCCTTCGTTGCGATCCTCGAACTTGATGCCGCGCAGATCGTGCAAGTAGCCGCACTCGGCGTGCAGGATCTCACCGAACATCTCCTGGCGCACCATGTTGAAGACCATCAGCTCGGGACGGTCGTAATTGCAGTTCTCCATCATGACGCAGTGCTTGTCGTACTTCTCCGCCGCCTCGACCAGCTTCCAGCAGTCCTCGATCGTGTAGGCGGCCGGAATTTCCGTGGCGGCGTGCTTGCCGTTCTCCATCGCCGCCAACATCACCGGCACGTGCCATTCCCAGGGGGTCGCCGTGTACACCAGGTCGAGGTCCTCGTTCTCGCACATGCGGACGAAATCCCAGGGACCGTCCGTGTACGCGGCCGGTTCCGGGTGGCCGGCCTCCACCGCCCGCTGCTGCCAGCGTGCGACCTTTTCCGGAACGACGTCGCACAGCGCCGTCACCTGGCAGCCGGGGATTCGCAGCAGGTTGCGCACGTGCCCGCCTCCCTGCAGCCCGGTACCGACATAGCCGACGCGAACGTTCTCGATTGGCTCCGACGCCAGCGGGTGCCGCGGCGCCATGCCCAGGCTCGGCGCCTGAAGCTGGATGCGGCCGGACTCCGAACGTGCGGCGGGCAGGCCGACGGCCGGCTCGGCGGATGCAGATGACGTCGTCGCATCGGCGATACCCGGCACGCCAACGACCGCGGCGCCGAAACCGGCCGCACCGAGCTTCATCAACTCGCGGCGGTCGAGGATCTCGCGGGCCTTTCTGTCCAGCTGATCGTCCTTGCTCATCGCTGTCGGTTCTCCTGGTCTAGCGTGAAATCGTATGTCTCGGTGACGCGCATCTCACCGGTCTCGAACTGAACCGTCTGCTCCCGTCGCAAGGGTAAACGGCTGACGGCATGGAACCAAAGGGTGGCGACGCCGGATCGCTCGCCGGCGACGACGAGGGCGAAATCGAAGCGGATGAGGGGGCGCTCCGCCGCGTCGACCTCTGAGCTCATCTCCACGTCGGTGACCTGCACCCACTCGCGCACGCCGCCCTCCATGTGGTCGGGCGGTTGACCGGCGGCAAGCCGGGCGAGGTTGTGCAGGATGCCCATACGGGTCAGACCGATGACCAGAGCTTCGTTCAGCGCCGCCGGCGTAGGCACGTCGAAATACCCGGCGGAAGAACCGCCGGTGAGCGAACCGAAGGAAGAGGACAGGCGGAGGTCGACCGGCCCGCCGAACGAGCCCGCAACATCGATCGCCGCGTTGTCCGATGGAGCAACGCCCCTACGCTGCAGCAGCACGTGTCCCTCCAAGGAAGACTCGAATGCGCCTTCCGACGTCACCTGAACGTTCATCTCGACGCCCCGTTCCAACAGGAGGGACTCGAGGCGATAGAACTCCTCCGCGGCGTCCTGCCCAACCGACTCCTGAGCCCCAACAGTGTCGGCATCGGTCTCGATGGATGCCCAACGGTGCCGTACGGGGCGCGAGGGGTCACGCTTCTCGACCCAGTCGTATACCGCCTCGAAGGCGACGCCATTGCCGGCCTCGTTGCCAAGCGACCAGGCGACGATCGACGGGTGGTTCTTGTCTCGTTCGACCATCCGGGTCGCACGATCGACGTGCGCCTCGATCCACCCGGACTTGTTGCCGAGAGTCTCTCCTGGGGCGACTCCGTAGCCCTCTGACGAGATATTCGCTTCGCGCACGACGTAGAGGCCGTACTCGTCCGCCAGCTCGTACCACATCGGATCGTCGGGGTACTGGCCGGCGCGCACCAGGTTGACGTTCGCCTCCTTCAGCGCGCGAATCTGATCGATCATTTGCGGGTAGGAGACGATCCGGCCGAGCTCGGGGTGATGCTGGTTCCGGTCAACGCCGCGGACCGTCACCGGCCGGCCGTTGACCAGCAGCCGTGCGTCGTGAATCTCCACCGTGCGAAAGCCGACCCGGCTCGAGATGACCTCGACGAGGGTCCCGTCCGGGTCCGAGACCTCGAGCAACAGGGTATAGAGCTCGGGCGTCTCCGATGTCCATGCTCGCACTCGGGGAACGTCGGCCGTGAACGTGATCGAGGTCGCATCTCCGGGCGCCGGGTTGGCGGCGGTCGACAGGTCGACGAGCGTGGTCGTGGAGAGCCGCTCCCAGGCGTCGGCCCCCACTGTGGCCCCCGCGTCCCCACCGGCGAGCAGCGCGCCGGTGACGAGACGCATCTCGATGCGGTACTCGTCTCCCGGTGCTTGCACGTCGGTGGGCCCCGTGCCCGAAGCTTCCGCGGCCGCCGAAGCCTCCGCCGCCGCCTCGGCGGCAGCCTCGATGACCGCCGCGGCCGCGGGGTCGGCGTAGTTCCGCACCTGCAAGCTCACCGTCAAGCGGCCGTCCCGGTAACTGTCATCAAGCCCGGCGCGAACAAAGAAGTCGCTGATGTGAACGCGTGGGGTCGCGTAGAGATAGATGTCGCGCTCGATGCCGCTCATCCGTCTGGAATCCGCGCCCTCGAGATGGCTGCCGTCGGAGTATCGGTATACCTCGACGGCCAGGGTGTTTCGCCCGGGAACCACGAATTCCGTGATGTTGAATTCCGCCTGCATCCCGGAGCCCTGGCTATATCCCACCTGCTCGCCGTTTACCCACAGGTAGAAGGCGGAGCTCACCGCGCCGAAGTGGATGAAGACCTCGCGCCCGTCCCAGGAACCCGGCACGTCGAAGTCCCGCCGGTACGAGCCGACAGGGTTGTCGTCGTGCGGCACCTGCAGCTGATCGCCGACCGTCCCGGGAGCCGCGCTCGCGGAGACCGGGGTCCCGTAGCCGTGCGCTTCCCAGCTCCCCGGCACTTCGATCCGATCCCAGTCACCGACTTCGAATTCCGGCTGATGGAAATCGACCGGACGCGCGGACGGCGCCCTAGCCCAGTGAAATCGCCAGCTGCCGGAGAGCGATCGGTAGTACGGCGAACCCTCCCGATCTCGGCGTAGCGCCGCCTCGACGCTCTCGTACGGAAAGAGCGTCGCGTGCGCGGCCTCCCGGTTGCGGCTCAAGACCGCGGGGTTGTCCCAATCGGGGGCAACCGTATCGGTCTGGACGGAGGCCCCTGGCGCCGCCGGACCCGGCCGCGCGATCGCCGACGATACGGCGACTACGGCAACCATCGTCGCGAGGACCGCGACGAGCATGTGCTGTCTTTGCGTCATTCTCCCGCCCCTCCGCGGCCCACGGCGGCTCACAGCGGCCGCAATGGAAGTCTGACTCGAGCGCTGAACGCCTAGTGACCGTGAACCCGAGCGCCTCCGACGAGACGATAGACGCCCACCCCCGGAGCATACCCGAACCGGTGCGTGAACTCGGCGGTCACCGCGGCGACAAGATCGACGGCGGCCTCCTCGCGCAGGAGGTTGAGCGTACAGCCACCGAAGCCCCCACCCATCATGCGGGCTCCGGCGCAGCCGTCTTCGCCACGGGCCGTATCCACCAGTACGTCGAGCTCCGCACAGCTGACGGCGTAGTCGTCGCGCAGGGAGGCGTGCGAGGCGAAGAGCAGGTCGCCAAGCGCGCGGGCGTCGCCGGCGGCGACCGCCTCGGCAGCGCGCCGCACGCGTCCGTTCTCTTCCAGATAGTGGCGCAGTCGTGACCGCAGCACCGGATCCTCGACGAGCTGCAGGTGACCCGGTGTAAGGTCGCGAAATGAACGGATTGCGGGGTCCGCCTGTGAGATCCGCTTCAGCCCCTCCCGTGTCTCCCGCACACGCTCGCCGTAAGCGCTGTCGGCGAGCTCGTGCCGCACGCCGCTGTCGAGCAGGACCCACGTCCAGTCTTCGAGCCCGACCTCGACGTACTCGTGCGCGATGGCGTCGAAATCGACCAGCATGAAGGTGTGCGGACGCGCCAGCTGTGAGGTGTAGGGGTCCATCAGACCGGTCTCTACCCCGAGGTATTCGTGCTCGACGCGCTGCGCCATGCGGATCAGTCCCGAGTCGTCGAGGTCGGCGCCATACGCGCTGCGCAGCGTATTGAGCAGAGCCACCTCCACCGCGGCCGACGACGACAGCCCCGCACCACGAGGCAGATTTCCGGAGATCGTCGCCCGGAAGCCCCCGGTAGTACCGCAAGCTTCGCTGAAGAGCCGGCCTACGCCGAGCGGCAGGCGCGCCCATCCGGGCAGTTCCGCCGGGACGGACGAGCGATCGGGCGTCGAATCCTCAGTTTCTGCGGCGAGGGAGAGCTCGCAGCGCTCGCCGTACGACTCGCTGAACACTTCCACCCGGCCGAGGTCGGTCGGCGAGAGCGCCACCACGACCCAGCGGTCGATCGCCCCGGGCAGGGCCAATCCTCGGTTGTAATCGGTGTGCTCGCCGATGAGATTGATGCGCCCGGGAGCTGAGGCGATATGCGCCGGGGGTGAGCCGAACGCGCGCGCGAACAGCTCGGCGGCCTCCTGCAAGAGGTCGTCCAGGCGCGTGCCGTCGCCCACGCCGTGATGCTCCCCACCTCCGCCCCGGCCGACGAGGTCACCCGCGGGACCCCGGTCCCCCGGGTCGCCGGCATCAGCCAATGCGGGCACCCGCCGAGACCATGTCCGCCACGATCTTCTCCATGGCGCGCTCATTCGCCTCGATGCTATCGAGCAGCGAGAGCTGCACTCGTGCACGGTCGAGGTTGTGGCCCTCGTGGTGGACACGGAAATAGGTGTCCCCGGCAAGGTGATCGGCAAGGAACCGCAGCCCGCACTCGAGCGTCATGACCTTGCCCGCGAGCACCAGGCTCGCCGTCTCACCCTCGGTGAGAAGGTCGCCGACCGCACCCACATAACCGCGTACCAAGGCCTCGAAAAGCGGCAGTTCCACCTCCACCTTGGACAGGTCGCGATCGTCTTCCTTCGCGTAGCAGACGCTGGTACGCACGAGGTCGCCGAAGTCGTCGAGGGAAAGCCCCGGCATGACCACATCCAGGTCGATCACGCATACCGCCGCACCGGTGTCCTCGTCGATCATGACGTTGTTGATCTTCGTGTCGTTGTGGGCGACGCGCACCGGCACGGCACCTGCGCGTACCAGCGAGAGGACGCTGTCGGCAAGCGGCGCGTAGCGCTCGAACCGGCGGATCTCGTCGGCCACCCCGGACGCCCGACCGGCCACGTCTGCTTCGACCGCCCGTCGAAACGCCTCCAGTCGCAGCGGTGTGGTGTGGAAGTCGGGGATCGTCTCCGCGAGAGGCGGGCCTTCGAGGTCGACCAGCTGTCGCTGGAACTCGCCGAACGCCCGGGCTGCCTCCGCTGCGCGGGCAGGCGTGTCGACAACGTCGTAGGTCGTCGCCCCCTCGATGAACTCGTACGTGCGCCAGTACTCGCCCCGGTCGTCGATCAGAAAATCGGCGCCGTCGCGGGTCGGCACGAGCGTCAGTACGCGCCGTCCGATGTCTGCGGCGCTCTCGCGCTCGAGCCGCGCCCGGATGTGCCGGGTGACGCGCGCGATGTTGCACATCAGCGCTGGCGGGTCCTTGAAGACCTCTTTGTTGATGCGCTGGTGAACGAAGCGTCGACGCCCGCCCGCCGTCCCATAGGTCGCCGCGAACGTGTCGTTGATGTGCCCGTTGCCGTACGGCACGGCCGAGACGAATTCGCCGTCGATGGCGAACCGGCGTCCGAGCCACGCAAGGTCCCGTATCATCGAAGCCTCACCGGCCTGCTAATCCCAGAGCCGTTCGGGATAAGTGCCGGCTTCGATGAGCTCGCGGATGCTGCGCATCACGCCGTCACGATCGTCCTGATAGGTGACGCCGAACCACGGCCCGCCGCCTTCCAACACGCGCACCCGCGCATCGCCGCGGGCGATGAGCCCGCCGACGACCTCGGGAAGAAGGAACTCGGCCGACGGGTCGTCGATGCTCTGCAGCAGGAAATCCTCGAGTCCTTGCTGCAGGTGGGACATGATGCCGACAGGAAAGCCCCAGAAGTTCATCGACACCGTCGCGTCGCCGCTCAAGGCGACCTGCTCGCCGGCGTCGCCCGGATAGCCGGCCCCCTCGGCGGAGCGGGTGATGCCGGAGATCTCGTCGATGCTCCGCAGGTAGCCGTCGTCGGTGCGACAGACTCCCCGCGTCACCGATCCGTGCGTCGACAGCGTGTCTCCGAGCCGGTAGCCGACCATGGCGTAGTCCTCCGCCTCGCCTCGCAGATGAGCGCCGAGCATCTCGTAGGCGCGGGCGCCGTAGAAGTCGTCGGCATTGATGACGGCGAACGGGCCTTCGATCAGTCCGCGGGCAGCCAGCGTGGCGTGCGCCGTACCCCAGGGCTTGGCGCGGTCCGCCGGACACTCGAACCCGTCGGGCAGATCTTCGAGTTGCTGGAAGGCGTAGCGGACCTCGATCCCCTCGACCGCCTCGTACTTGGCGCCGACGCCCTCGACGAAGGCCTCCTCGATGTCCCGTCGAATGACGAACACGACATCTCGAAAGCCGGCGCGGGCAGCGTCGAAAATGGAGTAGTCCAGCAGCGTCGCGCCGCCGGGGCCCACCGGGTCGATTTGCTTCAGGCCGCCGTATCGGCTTCCCATTCCGGCGGCGAGCACTACGAGGGTGGGATTCGAGGTCGTCATATCCAGGTTCTCACTCGTGGCTTTGTGGGGCGGCCGCTCATTCAACGAAACTCGACGACCAACAAGAGCGGCCGGTGGTCCGAAGCGATCGGCTCGTCGATGACACGAGACTCGACGACCGTGAAGCGGCTCGCCGGACGGTAAACGATGAAGTCGATCTCCCGCCTCGGGTCGTCGGACGGGAAGGTGAAACGATCGGCGCCCTTGTCCGGGACGACGAACGTCTCGTCGATCAGGTCCATGACCGGCGAGCCCGGCGTCGAGTTGAAGTCGCCGGCGAGAATCACCGGGGGCTCTTCCGCATCGAGCAGATCGAGCAGCCGGCGCGCCTGGGCCATGCGCTCTTGCTCGGTGCGGTAGAAGTGAATCCCGGTGAACATCAGCTCGCCGGCGTCGCCCGGAAGCTCGACCGTGATTGTCAGCGCGGAGCGCGGCTCCGCGCCCTCGGGAAGCATGTGGTTCGTCTGGTCGACGAAGGGTAAGCGGGACAACAACGCCATCCCGTATTGCCCGCCCCGATAGTCCATGAAGGGACCGAACACCGAAGCCAACCCGGTCAGGCGCCCGAGTTCGGCCGCCTGGTTCACGCCGCCGGTCCGCTCGGTACGGTTGTCGATTTCCTGCAGCGCCACCAGGTCCGGCTCCAGCCGGCGGATCAACCCGGCGATGCGCTCGAGATCGAGAACCTCGTCGTTGCCGGCTCCATGATGGATGTTGTAGGCCAGAATCCGCAGCGTCGTGGCCTGGGCCGCACTCGAGACGGGCTCGGCGATGCGAAGCCGCGGCAGATGGCGGGAAGACGGTGCGTCGAAGGGCACCCACGCGAGGGCGAGCAGTGCGACGAAGAGACGGGGGATCATGCCCGCAATACTACTCATCCCAGCCCTCGCTGCCGACCTCACGTAGATAGGCAACCGCCTCGCTGCGCTCCTGCAGCAGCAGAAGGAGAAGGTCGTCCGGGCCGCTCCAGGCCACCGCCCGGCGGACTGCTTCGAGCTCCGAGTCGGCGATCTCGACGGCATCCTCCGGGGCCCCGACACGGACCAGCTCGGCGGCGATGATCCGCGGCACCTCACCCGGCTTCCGCCCCCGCAGATAACGCGGCAACTCCTTGACGATGACGCGGTCGATCCCCGGCTTCCAGGCGGCGCGGGCGAGGCCTCGAATGGCGTCGTCGTCGCGGTCGCCCGCCTGCCCGAGAACGACGAGCCGTCGGCCGGCCGGCATCCGGATCGCCATCTCGGTGGCCGCTTCCACCCCGGGCGGGTTGTGGGCGAAGTCGACAATCGCCCGAGCGCCCCCGATCGCGAACAGGTTGCCCCGCCCGGGATTGAGCGCCGTCGTGCTGCGCATCTCGCACAGTCCGCGGACGACCGCCTCCCGACCGAGGTCCAATGCGAGTCCCAGAGCCGCGGCGCCGAGGGCGTTGTAGACGTTGTACCGGGCTGCGCCGCCCATTGTGAGGGGCACGTCGTCGATCCCCGCCAGCTCCTCGAACCTGCCGCCCGCCATCCGAACCAACGCCCGGTCGCGAACGTACAGGGCCTCCCCTCCGCCCTTCACGTGATCCTGAACAACCGGCGAAAGGCGACTGTAGGCGACCCAGGTGATCGGCGTTTCCCTTCCGCCGGCCCGCGCCACCAGGGCCTCGTCATCGGCGTTGAGCACCAGAGCCCCATCGGGGCCGACGGCCCGAGCCACCAGCATCTTGGTGTCGGCGAGCTCGTCCATGTCGGCCACACCGAATTCTCCCAGGTGGTCGAGGCCGACGTTGCTGACCAGCGCGGCCTGCGCACGCGGCACCGGGAGCCCGCGGCGCAGCATGCCACCACGCGCCGTCTCGAGAACGGCGTACTCGACACGCCGGTCGCGAAGCAAGGTGCGGGCGCCCTCGCCACCCGTGTAGTCGCCTGGGATGACGATCTCGCCGTCGATCTGAACGCCGTCGCTCGAGGTGTTGCCGGGAACCGCCCCCGACGCCGCGACCATTCGAGCCAGCAGACGAGCGGTGGTCGTCTTGCCGTTGGTTCCAGTAATCAGAACGACGGGGATATCGTGCACAGCGTCCCAATCGACATCGTCGGGCGACGGCAACTCGTCGACGGCCCACGACCGGCTTCCGCGACCCAGCCCGACCGATACGATCTCGTCGTCCGAGAGCAGCGTGCAGTCGTTCGCCTCGGCAGCCCCGCGCAAGGCCATCAGCCGAGGGTTGCTCTCGGACTCGATCAGCCGTCGGAGCTCGATCGCCGCCTCGTCCAGCGGGCTCGTTGCGTCGCCGCCGAGATCAGCGCGGGTTGCCGCCCAGGCCCACTCGTTCACCTCGCAGGCCGCGTACCACCCGTCGATCGGGGCGGTGATCTGCAGGCCGGCACCGCCCGAGAACCGCCGCACGAACGTCTTTTCGCCCTGCCAGCCGACGGCATCGAGAACGGCGCGGGCATGGGCACGCCACGTTTCGATGGCGTTTTCGGCGTCGGCCTCGGTGAGCGCCACGTCGATGACCGCGCCGAGCTCGTCCGAAACGACGTTGATCCCGGTGAGCCTGCGGGAGTCGAGCAACTCCATCGTCTCAGTCGGCTTCTTCCTCTACGCGGGCGATGCGCACGCCGCGCTCGTCCCGGATGATCGACTCGCCCTCTTCCAACACGACGTCGAGCATGGATACGGATGCGGCCGGTGGCGGTGGCGTCGAGGGCTCCGCGTCGGCAACCGCGCCGGCGGCATCGGCGGAAAACCCCTCGATTTGCTTCCAACACCGCTCGATGCGATCGCCGAAGACCAGCACCAGGTCGCCCGCCTCGGCCGCCTCCAAGGCTCGATCGATCGCCTCGACCTCGTCGGGCACGATCTCAACCTGGTCGGAATCGACGCCGTGGCCTTGCAGTGCGTCGCGCAGCATCTCGGGGATTTCGGTCGGCTCGCGGCCGCGAAGATTGTCGTCGCGCCGGCAGACATACCGATCGAAGTTCCCCGCCGCGATGGCAGCGATCTCGCGCACGTCGTCGTCGCGCCGATCTCCGGGAGCCGCCAACACGACAATGCGCTTGCCGTCGACGGGCAAGCGCCCTACCAGATCGACCATTGCGCCGACGGCGGCGGGATTGTGTCCGTAGTCGAGGATCACCTTGAACGGATGCCGGTCGAACACGTTCATCCTTCCGGGCGCCTGGAAGTAGGTCGTGTCGAAGGTCCGCAGACCGTGGCGGATATCTTCGAGTCCGACGCCCATGCTGTGTGCCATACCGGCGGCGAACATGGCGTTTTGAACGTTGTGCGTGGCCTGTCCCTCGAGCGTGGCCGGGATCAGCTTGCTCCACAGCAGCGGCATCTGGACGCCCTTGTCGTACAACGTGATCATGTGGCCGTGGATTCCCTCTTCGAGAACGACGCCACGTCCCTCCGCCTGGATGTGCTCGGCCACCAGCGGGTGCCGGGGATTCATGGTCACGTAACAGATGTGCCGCGCCCGCGTGTGGTCCGCCATCTTCAAGCAGAGCGGGTCGTCGGCATTGAGCACCACCGCATCCGTGGTGACTTCGATCGGAATACGCTTGACCTCCGCCAGTTGCTCCAGCGTTTCGATGCCACGCAAACCGAGGTGATCCTCGGCGACGTTCAAGCAGCAGGACACGTCGCACTCGCGATATCCCATCCCGGCACGGAGCAGGCCGCCGCGCGCGGTTTCGATCACCGCGACCTCGACCGTCGGGTCGGACAGCACCATGCGGGCGGCGATCGGACCGGTCATGTCGCCCTCGACCGTCGCGTGACCGTCGATGTAGACACCATCGGTGGTGGCCAGACCGACGTGCCGGCCGGCAAGCTTGTGAATGTGCGCCAGCATACGCGAGGTCGTCGTCTTCCCGTTGGTCCCGGTGATCGCGGCGATGGGAATCCGGCTGGGGGTCCCCGCCGGATAGAGCATGTCGATGACGGGCCCGGCGACGTCTCGCGGCGTTCCCTCGCTGGGGGCCACGTGCATGCGGAAGCCCGGGGCCGCGTTGACCTCGCAAATGGCGCCACCGACTTCCTTGTGCGACTCGGTGATGTCGCGGGTGAGGAAGTCGACGCCGGCGACGTCGAGGCCGACCGCCATGGCGGCGCGAACCGCCATCTCGCGATTGTCCGGGTGGACCTGATCGGTGAGGTCGACGGCGGTGCCACCGGTGGAGAGATTTCCGGTCGAGCGGAGGTACACGGCCTCTCCCGCGGGCGGCACGGTGTCGCGGTCGTAGCCATACTGTTTCAGCAAGCGTTGCGCCTGGTGGTCGATCTCGATGCGCGTCAGCACCTTCTCGTGACCGATGCCGCGCCGGGGGTCGGCGTTGGTGATCTCGACCAACTCGTCGATGGTGTGCTCCCCGTCGCCGACGACGTGGCCCGGGACACGCTTGGCGACGGCGATCAGCTCGCCGTTGACCACCAGCATGCGATGATCTTCTCCCTCGATGAAGCTCTCGACGATCACCGTACGGCTGTACTGCCGGGCGTGACCGAAGGCCACGGCGACGAGCTCGTCTTCGTTCAGGTTCAATGACGCTCCGCGCCCATGGTTGGCGTTCAAGGGCTTGACCACCACCGGATAACCGATGCGGCGCGCGGCTTCCACGGCCCCCTTCTCCGACCTCACCAGGCGCTGCTTCGGCACAGGCAAGCCGAGCTTGGAAAGAACCGAGGCAGCTTCTTCCTTGTCCGAGGCGATCTCCACCGCGATGTGCCGCGTTTGGCTGGTGATCGTCGCTTGTATGCGGCGCTGATTCTTGCCGAAGCCGAGCTGCACCAGGCTGTATTGGTTGAGCCGAACCCAGGGGATGTCGCGTTCCTCGGCCGCGCGCACCAACGCAGCCGTGCTGGGCCCCAGCGCCCGCCGCTGCGTGAATCGGATGAGCTCGTCGCGCTCTTCTTCGAAGTCGAAGTCCGCGGGGTGGTCAGCCCCCCGCAGATCCTCCGGCAGCAGGCTGTTGAGCAGACGAAACGCCAGCCTACCGGCCTCTCGTCCGACTTCCCGCTGGGCGTACTGGTAGACGACGTTGTAGTGCCCGGGCTCGCCGGTGGACCGCGTGCGGCCGAAGCTCACCTTGCCGCCGGCGGCGTTCTGCAACTCGAGGGCGACGTGTTCCAGGATGTGGCCCATCCAGGTTCCCTCGTCCTCGCGCATACGTCGCACGAACCCGCCGGGCTCTCGGTACGAGCAACCGTGCTCGCGCAATCCCGGCATGGCCTCCAGCAGGGCATCGATGAACGCATCGCCGAGCCGGGCGCTGGGCCAGTCCTCGAGCTCCTCGAGGTCGACCAACAACCTCATCACCGGAAAATTAGCGTACAGGCTGGGCCCCAGGTACACCTGCTCTTCGAGGATCTTCATCCGTCCACCGCCTCGAGGTCCTCCCGATCCGGCGGCGGCGTGACCTGGCGCGATCGCAGATCGTAGCGGGCACCGTGCAGGAGAATGTGAAGCTTCACGCCGACCATCGACACCGGATCGCCTTTCTCGCGTCCCATCGACGAATACTCCAGATCGGCAACATCGACGATCGTCGCCGACCCGCTGCCGACGACCTCGAGGGTGTCGTCGGGAGCGACAAAGGCGGCCGTGTTCTCGTCCAGGCCGAGGCCGATCGACGTGGGATTGTAGTTCACCGCGGTGAGCAACCTGCCGAGCCGGTCGCGCTGGCGGAAGTGCTGATCAATGATCAACTCGGTCGACAGCCCGAGGCCGGGCGTCAGCGCCACCATGTGTGTCCGCGGCGTCGCCCCCTCGTCGCCAAAGGCGATCATGTGCTCCGACATGAAGCTCGCTCCCGCCGAGCTGCCGGCGACGTGCAAGCCGCCGTCGAAACGCTCCCGCAGCATGCGAGAAACCGCGGTGCCGCCGAGCAGCCTGGAAAGCCGAAGCTGCTTGCCGCCGGTGAAGAAGACCCCGCCGGCTTGGTGGAGAAAATCCATCCAGTCTTCCCGCTCGCAATCGGAGCGGTGCTTGTATGCCAGAACCCGTGCCTCAGCGGCTCCCAGCCTCTCGAATGTCTCGGCGTACCGAGCGCCCGTGCGCGGGTCGCGCGAGGCGGTCGGAATCACCGCGATACGGGCCGCGTCCTCGCCGCAAATCTCGACGAAACGGCGTAGGATCACGGGCTCGCGCCGCGTGCGCACGCCCCCCCCGATGGGGATCAGATAGCCACGCCCCCCGTGCGTGTCGGTCTCAGGCATACGCCCCGTCTCGTTCCGGCCGGCGGTTCGCGCCCTCTTCGCGGGCCTTCCGGTTCGCTCCTCGGATGCTCTCGCTGTGTCCTTGGATGCGCTCGCCCTCTCGTCCGGCGGTCTCGTTCCCTCGTCGGATGCTTTCGTTCTCTCGTCGCGTGTTCTCGCTCAAGGCCGCTCCTCGAACGTGCCGAGCCGGATCGTCTCTCCGTCTCGCACGTGCCAGCTCCCCTTCCCCATGACGTCGCGAATCCCGCCCGCGTCGTCCAGGACGACGAGGTCGGCATCGGCGCCAGGGTGAATGCGCCCCTTCCGCGGCAGACGCAACAGCGCCGCCACGTTCCTCGTAAAAGCCGGCAGGACCCGCTCGAGGGCCGCGCCGGATCGCAACAAGGAGCCGAGGCAATGGGCCATCGCCGACGTGGCGGCGACTTCCATCCCCGTCGGGTTGCCCTGGTCGTCGAACGACGGCAGGCACCCTCCGCCATCGGAGCTCACCGTGACGCGATCCGCCGGCAAGCCGGCGTCGAGGTAGCGAAGCAAACCCTCCTCGGCCGACCAGGCGTCCTCGTCCTCACCGACCGGGAACGCGGTCAGATCGATGGTGCAGCCTCGCCCGGCCACCTCGAGTGCCTCTTCGAACAGCGCCTTGCTGCGGTTGACGTGGGTCGGATTGTAGACCCGCGCCGGAATCTCGGCGACATCGAGGGCCTCGCGAACAAGCGACAATCCGCGCCCGCCGTCCCCCATGTGCAGGTGGACGATGCCGGCCTTGCCGGTCATCAATCCGGCCGTGTGCGCCTCCGAAGCCAGGCGAAGCAGCTCGTCCAGCGTGGGTTGACTGGAGCGATGATCGGAGAGGGCGATCTCACCGACGCCGATCATGACGTCGATATACACGATGTCTCCTCGAACCGTTCCCGTCAGCGTCGTCGGCGGCAGGTGATAGCCGCCCGAGAAGCAATACGCCGTTATCCCCTCCTCGGTCAGCCCTCGGGCCGTCACGACGAGGTCCTCAGTTGATCGGGTGACGTCATCGGTCCCGAGCAGGCCCACCGCGGTGGTAACGCCGCCCCGGGTGAACTCGCTCAGTGAGCGGCGTGGCACCCGGAATCGTGCTCCTCCGGTTTCGCCACCGCCGCCCGTAAGGTGCACGTGTCCATCAACCAGCCCGGGAATCAGCCGGGCCCCGTCCAGATCGATTTCCTCGGCCTCAAGCACCCCGGGCAGCGCGGGCAAATCCGAGCCCACCCAGGCAACTGTCTCGCCGCACACCAGGACGTCTACGACCCCGAGCGGCTCCGGCGCGTAGCAATCGGCATTCCGTAACAAGAACATCCGATCATGCTCCCACGGCGTCGTGAAAGCGCCTAGCTGACGCGGGCGGGGGTGGTGGCCGGGGGGCGTTGTCTGTGGTGGTGGGGAGGTGGCCGGGCGGTCGGGAGAGGGGCCGGGGGCCTCGCGGGTCCCTCCGCTCCCCATGCAAGCGCGCGGCATCAGGAGGATGATGCTGCGCATCGTTTCTCAGAAAGCCGCGCGATGCATGGGGCCCCGCTGATCCGCCCGCTCCGGCCCCCGACCCCTCTCCCGCCGCCCTCTGCACCGCCCGAGCAACCGACGCAACTCCCGGCCTCCCGCCACCGACCGCTAAAGACGTGACTCGAGGAGGCCGAGCTGCTTCGGTGGCGGCTCAGCGGGAGCGTTTTCCGGCATCCGCTTGGCGGTCCGAACGCTCTTGTCGGCGATAACGACCCCACTTCGGCGACACGCTTAACGCCCGGATGCCGGAAAACCCTCCCCCTCGCCGAGGTGGCTTGGTTGCCACGCTCGGTGCCGCGGGTCCCGCCTGGCGACCGGGTTGGTGGGGCCGCAGGTTTCGGAACGACCTGGGTGGCGGCGGGGCTGGGGTTCGACGAGCTGGGATCGCTGAACGCTCCTTATTTGACGTTGGGAAGGGCGGTACGGTGGAGCCGATCCGGGGACGACCTCGCCTCGATGCAAGTGCCTCTCCGTGCTCGTCGTCCCCACCGGAGAGCAATCCCACCTACGTCAAATAAGGAGCGTTCAGCCATCCCAGCTCGCCAGATCCCCGCCACGTTCCATCGCCACCGTTTCGCCGCCAGCACCCTCTCCCACATCCACCAACCCGAGAAGCTGGCGCCCTCCGTGGCAACCCCCGCCTTCCGGCGACGGGGAGCGTTTTCCGGCATCCGGGCGTTAAGCGTGTCGCAGAGGCCGGGTAGTTATCGCCAACAAGAGCGTTCGGACCGCCATGCGGATGCCGGAAAACGCTCCCGCTGAGCCGCCGCCGAGGTCACTCGACCTCCTCGACTCACCTCTTCAGCGGTTCGTGGCGGGAGGCCGGGAGGTGCGGCGGTTGCTGAGACGGTGCAGAGGGCGGCGGGAGAGAGGTCGGGGGCCGGAGCGGGGGGACCCGTTGGGTCCCGTTCAACGCGCGGCTTTCTGAGAATCGATGCGCAGCATCATCCTCCTTGATGCCGCGCGCTTGAATGGGTACGGGAGGACCCGTGAGGCCCCCGGCCTTTCTCCCGTCCGCCCGGCCACCTCCCACCCCCCCACCACCGGCCGCCTCGCTCCGATGCGTTATCCTGCCTCTCATGTGCGGCCGCTTCACCTTGACGAACCCCGTAGACGAGCTCTCCGGCTATTTCAACGTCCTGGTGAAGACGCAGCTCTCCCCCTCGCCGCGCTACAACATCGCGCCGACGCAGCCCGTCGCCTGCGTGCGCGCCGCGGAGACCGACGCGGAGCCACATGAGCGACATGACTCCGAGGAGCCCGCGGCCGGCCCCGCTCGGGAGCTCGTCGACATGCGCTGGGGCCTTATTCCGTACTGGGCAAAGGACCCCGCCATCGGCAGCCGCATGATCAACGCCCGATCCGAAAGCGTGGCCGAGAAGCCGGCCTACCGGGAGGCCTTTCGCACACGGCGCTGCCTGGTGATTGCCGACGGTTTCTACGAGTGGAAGCGGACCGGGGCGTCGAAGCAGCCGTATTTCATCTACATGAAGGACCGCCGCCCTTTCGCTTTCGCCGGCCTGTGGGAGCGATGGAAGCCGCGGGCAGGAGCGGCCGACTCGATCATTGCCCCGGGCCGCCCACCGGTGCCGATGACCGACGACGGCCGGGTGGAGTCGTGTGCTTTCTTGACGATCGGGCCGAACGAGCTGATGGAGAGCATCCATGACCGCATGCCCGTGATCCTGCCGTCCGAGAACTGGGATTCGTGGCTCGATCCCGCCAACGACGACGACGCCCAGCTCGCCACGCTGCTTGCGCCGTACGACGCCGGACAGATGGCGGCACATCCGGTCAGTACCCACGTGAACCGGCCGGCGAACGACGACCCGGCATGCATCGAGCCCCTTCCGAAGGTGCGCATCGTCCGCCCGGACACCTCCGAGCCGACACCGGAAGACACGGGCCCGGGCCCGTCGCCGGCACAGGATCGCTTGTTCTGATCGGGTCCCCGTATCAGGTGCCGATCGCGGCGAAGATCCGCCAAACCTGGGCGACGACGAAGCAGGTGGCGAAACCCATCGCTACGGGTAGCAGCGAGGCCACCGCCGTCCACTTGGCGCTGCCGGTCTCCTTGTAGATCGTGTAGATCGTCGTCGAGCAGGGGTTGTGGATGAGGCTGAACAGCATCAGGTTGATCGCCATCAACAAGGTGAACCCGCCAGCCTCCAGGATCCGTGCCGTCGCTGCCTGGTCGTCGAGCTCGAACATCACCCCCGCCCCTTCGCCATAGCCGGACACCGGGCTCACTAGCACGATCAACATGAGAATGGTGGGGATGACGATTTCGTTGGCCGGAATGGCGACAACGTAGGCCAGCAGAATGATGCCGCTGAGGCCGACGAACACACCCAGGGGGTTGAGCATGTTGATGGCGTGCTCGGCGAGGCTGACGCCCCCCAAAGTAACGTTCGAAACCAGCCATATGACCGCGCCGGCGGGCAGCGCGAACACGATGGCTCGCCAGAGGACATAGATCGTCCGGTCGATCAGCGAGGTGTAGATCGTCCGTAGCACCCGGGGCGGCCGATAAGGCGGCAGCTCCAGGTGGAAGGTCGAGACCTCGCCGCGAAGCACGGTGCGGGACAACAACCACGAGGTTGCGAACGACAGCAGGATACCGAGGACCGCGATGGCGACGACCGCCAGCGCCGAGACCACGCCGCCCAAGTAGGCCGGCGCCAGCGCACCGAGGAAGATCGAGGCGATCAGGATTTGCGTCGGCCAGCGACCGTTGCAGAGGGAAAAGTTGTTCGTGATGATCGCGATCAGTCGCTCGCGTGGGCTGTCGATGATTCGCGTCGCGATGACCCCCGCCGCGTTGCAGCCGAAACCCATGACCGCCGTCAGCGCCTGTTTCCCGTGAGCGCCGGCGCGGCTGTAGGCGCGATCCAGATTGAACGCCACCCGCGGCAAGTAGCCGAAGTCCTCGAGCAGCGTGAACAGGGGGAAGAAGATCGCCATCGGCGGCAGCATCACGGCGATCACCCATGCGGTGGCCAGATACATGCCGTCGATGAAGAAGCCGGAGATCCACCACGGAACGCCCAGCGCGGCGGCTCCGTCCCGCAACGAAACGTAGAGGTTGTCGATCAGCAGGGTTGCGAGCATGCCGGACGGCACGTTGGCCCCGGCGATGGTGAGCCAGAAGACGATCGTCAACAGAACCAGCATGATCGGGATACCGAAGCGGCGGCTCGTCACCAGCCGATCGATGGCGCGATCCAGGTCGAAGCGAGGCGCTTCGCCATCGCGCGTGACGGTGCGATCGGCGAGCCGGGCAGCTTCCGTATAGATACCCTCCATCAGCGACTGGTGGAAATCCTGCCCGACCTCCCAGCGCAACGCGGCGACCCGGTCGAGAATCTCGTCGACCCCTGCGCCCGCGGCAGCGGAAGGCGCTGCGGCCGAGGGCGCGGCGGCAGTCTCGTGATCCGCTCCGGGTGGGTGCGCCAGCTCCTCCTGCAGGTGCACGAGCTCGCCGCTGGCCAGGGCTTCGCGAATGCGATCGTCACCGTCGAGAAGTCGTAACGCCACCCATCTGGCGTTGGGCAGTCCCGGAAAGACCTCGCCGATCCTGCCCGCGAGCTCGCCCACGGTTCGTTTCAGGGCCGGCGATTGACCGCCAACGCGCAACGGCCGGGTGACCAAGTCACCGGAAGCCACCTCCGCGATCGCCTGGAGCAACTCGTCGAGACCCTCGCCGTAACGGGCCGCGGTGGGCACGACCGGAACCCCCAGGTCACGGGCGAGCCGTCGGTGATCGACCTCGAGCCCGTGACGCTTTGCTTCGTCCATCAGGTTGAGGCAAACCACCACACGATCGGTGATCTCCAGCACCTGCAGGGCAAGGTTCAGATTGCGCTCGAGACGGGTGGCATCGACGACCACGACGGTCACGTCGGGCTTGCCGAAGAGAATGAAGTCGCGGGCGATTTCCTCGTCGAAGCTGGTGGCCAGCAGCGAGTACGTCCCCGGAAGGTCGACCAACTTGAAATCGGCGTCCCCGGCGCGGAAGCCGCCTTCGGCCCGCGTAACCGTCTTTCCCGGCCAGTTTCCGGTGTGCTGGCGCAGTCCGGTAAGCGCGTTGAAGACGGTCGATTTACCCGTGTTCGGGTTCCCGGCCAGGGCGACGACGTAGTCCCAGTCGTCCATGTCGACGCCCAGCTTCCGCAGGTTGGCGAGGTTGTGGACCGGACAGGCTGCACAACCATCGGAGGCAGCCTGGCTCATGCGGCATCCTCCGTGCGCGTGTCGCTTCGCTGCACCTGGATGCGCTCGGCTTGCTGCTTGCGCAGCGCGATCACCGCGCCTCGAATGCGGTAGGCGATCGGGTCGCCGCCCGAGCTCTCCAGCTCGGCCCGCACGACGGTTCCCGGAACGATGCCCAGATCCATCATCCTTCGTCGCTCGGCACCCCGGCACGCCGCCGAGATGCCCACGACCGTGGCGGTCTCGCCCGGAACCAGCGAAGAAAGCAATTCGACCGACGTCTGTTCCGGCTGCCCCTCGGGCAGAGCAGCGACGGTCAGATTGTTCGCCGCCACGGGAGAGAGAACGCGCTCGACGCCGTCGGCATTGAAGCGGACTCCGTCCGGGTCCACTCCGAGCACACGGATCTGCGTACCGACGTGCAGATTGGCCGCTACCAACTCGCGGTAAACGACGTCGGGCTCGTCCTCGATGTGGGCCACGACGCCCACGTCTCCGGCGACCAGGTCACCCAGTGGTCGCCCCTCGACACGAAGCACTTCCCCGCTGGCGGTCGGAATCGGATCGCCGTGGGGATCGAAACGCGGGTGCCCGAGCCTTGCTGCCATGGCCTCGGTCTCTTCCACCGAAGTCCGATGCTCGAGGCGATCCGCCTCCCGGTGCCAAGCCACCGCGTCCATGCCGGTGTCTTGCGAGAAATGCCGCTCCCAGAGCCGGTGGATGCGAATGATCTGCAAGGCTTGCGCACGGCCGTCGTCGGTCAGGCGATACTCGCCCGCTTCCGAGGCGACCAGCCCGAGCTCCTGCAAACGTCCGAGCAGGCCGGCGGCGCGATCGTCGGCGATGCCGAGCGCCCCCGAGACGCCCTGCAGCGTGCCGGTGATATCTCGATACTCGCAGTCGAACAGGTGCTTGAGCGCATCCTCGGAGAGCACCCTCTGGGAAGCACGCAGAACGTGCTCCCAACGCCAGTACAGCCCCCGAACGGGCCAGAACAACAGTCCCGCCCCGAGGGCGACGAGACCCGCGACGAACAAGGAGATCAGCGGCTCTGCCATGTCGAACCTTCATGCTCGCGCCGACGCGCCGAGGTGAACGTGTCACCCTTACTCCCGGTTCGGCCGGCGGAGACCGGTTTTCAGGTACCACGAAACTCGTTTTTGAGTATACTAAAAATCATGCTCGGCGCTAGCTTTTTCGAAGCCCTCGCCTACATCGTGGCGGAGTCGGCACCCTACATGCTCTTCGGGTTCGCCGCCGCCGGGCTGCTGCGGGCACTGGTCCCGGAGGCGAAGGTCTACGCCCTCCTGGGGCAGGACCGCTTCCGCTCCGTGCTACTCGCGTCCCTGTTCGGTGTTCCCCTCCCCCTCTGTTCGTGCTCGGTGATCCCCGCCGCGGCAGGCTTGCGCCGAAGCGGCGCCGGCCGGGCGGCGACGACCTCGTTTCTCGTATCGACCCCCGAAACCGGTGTCGACTCGATCGCGCTCACCTACGCGCTGATGGACCCGATCATGACGGTGGCGCGGCCCGTGGCCGCGTTTCTCACCGCCCTGGTCACGGGCTCGGCGGTGGGGCTGCTCCCGGCCGACGCCGGCGAAGCGGCGGCCGGCGACGGGGATAACGCGAACGCGGATGAGACAAGCGAAGCAACGTCGCTCTCGGCGACGAGCTCGGATTGCTGCGCCGATCCGGGCTGCAGCGCCGACACGCCGCCGACCCCGCCCGGGAGGATGCAAGCCGTGCTCGACGGGTTGCGATACGCCTTCGGGCCGCTCGTCGACGACCTCGCGGTATGGCTGGTGATCGGTTTCGCCCTGGCGGCGGCAATTGCGGCCATGGTGCCCGCCGGCGTCATCGACGCGATTCCGAGCGGCTGGGTTTCTTCCGTGCTGATGATGCTGATCGCGACGCCCGTCTACATCTGCGCCTCCGCCGCCACGCCGATCGCCGCCGCGTTGGTCCTCAAGGGTCTGGATCCGGGCGCGGCGCTGGTGTTCCTGCTGGTCGGGCCGGCAACGAACGTGACGACGATCCTGGTCATCATGCGCCTCATGGGCAGCCGGGTCTTGGTGGTGTACCTCGCCGGCGTGACCGCCGCCGCCCTGCTGTTCGGCATGGTGATCAACGCCCTCTACGAGAGCATCGGAACCGACCCGGCGGCAACCCTCGCAGCCGCCGAGCCCGAAACGATTTCGGCGCTGCAGGCGACCTCTGCAGTCGTCTTGCTGCTTGTTCTGACGTACCGGCTGTGGCTGCGTGTGTCAGGCCCACGGATGCAACAACGTGAAAGCGACGTTTCGCCCGTGTAACGTCGGAAGTAGCGGGTCCGCTGCGGCCGCGCCCCGGCGGCCTGGCCACTGCGGCCTGGCCACGGTGCTCGCAACCCGCGAACGACCCGAGGGTCCCCGCCTACGAAACGGACGCAGGAGGTAATTCATGAAAGGCCCCCATCGAGGCGTGACTTCCCTTGCACTGGTCACCGGGATCATGCTCGCCCTCTCGACCGGAACGGCGATCGGGATCCCCCAAATGCCCACCGACCCCGCCGAGGCCATGCGGGTCTTCGAAGAGGATCCCGGCGACTGGAATCGCGGCCCGGTGCAGTTTCTGTTGACCCGCGAGGAGCGAGACCTCTGGGCGGAGCTGGATGGCGACGATGAGAAGCGGGAGTTCATCGAGTGGTTCTGGGACCGGCGCGACGAGGACCTCCGCGATCGGCAGAACCCTTTCAAGGAGGGCTTCTACACCCGCGTCGCGACGGCGAACGACCGTTTCTCCGGCTTCCCCCGCGGCTGGCGATCGGATCGTGGGCAAGTATGGATCGTCCTGGGTCGACCCGACGGCATCCGCGCCGGAGGGCTGCGCAGTGAGATCTGGGTCTACAACACCTACGGTGGCATCCTGAAAACCACCAGCGTCATGGGCCAGATGGAGGTCGGTTTCTTGCAGGTCGACACCGGGAAGTGGGAGATCACCGGCGGCGTCGGCCCCGGTGCATGGCCGGCGTATGTCATCAACGCGTTCAACATCGTCAACGCGGCGGTGATCGTGCAGCCCGAGCTCGAGTGCTGCGGCATGGGCGACGGCGGCCAGCCGCGGGATGAGCGGACCACCGATCCTGATTGACCGGGGGGCGAGCCGTCGGAGCCGGCGGCCCGGGCCGGGCGGATCGAGCTGTTATCACGGGCGCCAGGGCGTAGAATGGATCTTTCCTCCCGGCGCTTCGTTCGTGGCTGCCGCGCTCCAACCAAGGAACTCCATATGAAGTCGTCCACGTTGTCCGTCATCGTCCTGCTCGCGCTGGTTGCGGCCGGCTGCCAGACCGATCCGGCCGGTGCACCGGCCGCACCCGAATCCGTTCAGCAAAGAGCAAGCTACGCGATCGGGTTCTCCGCCGGCGAGCAACTCGGCGCACAAGGCGCCGAGATCGACGTCGACCAGCTCGTGGCCGGGCTGAGAGACGCGTTCTCCGGGGCCGAGGGGCAGATTACGGCCGAAGAGATGCAGGCCGCGATGATGGAGTTCCAGCAGCAGGTGATGGAGGCCGAGAACGAGCGCCTCGCCGAAGAGGGCGCCGAAAACAAGGCGGCCGGCGATGCGTTTCTCGAAGAGAACGCCGCGCGCGCCGGGGTCGTCGTGCTGGACAACGGCCTGCAATACGAAGTCCTGCAGGAGGGCAGCGGAACGTCTCCGCTGGCAACGGACCAGGTGGAGGTCCATTACGAAGGGAAGCTGATCGACGGCGAGGTCTTCGACAGCTCGTACGACCGAGGTGCGCCGGCCAACTTCGCGCTGAGTCAGATGATTCCCGGGTTCACTCAGGGTGTGCGGCTGATGAAGACCGGAGCGAAGTACCGCCTCTTCATCCCGGGCGAGCTCGGCTACGGCCTCAGGCCTCCGCCGGGGATCATCGGCCCGAACGCCACCCTGATCTTCGACATCGAGCTGCTGTCGGTCAACGGGCAGTCCTGACCCCTTCCCGTGGACGGGATCCGTTACTACCTGGCGCTGATCCTGGTGGTGATGTATCCGCCGGCTTTCTTGTTCTGGTTCGCGGTTCACCCGTTCATCGGCTTCTGGCGGCGTGTCGGCGCACGCCTCACCTACGCGGTCACCATGACCGCGATGCTGGCCGCGTGCGCCGGCATCTACTCGGCTCGTGAAGCGCTGCTGGAGGTAGAATACGGCACCGCATGGCCGCTCGTGGGCACGGGCGTGGCCCTGTACGGGCTGGCGTTGGTGGTCGAAAGAAAGTGCCGCCGGTACCTCTCGCTGCGCACCTTGGTGGGCGTTCCCGAGTTGAACGCCGAACAGGACGGACCGGGCGAGCTGCTGTGCGAGGGTATCTACGCCAGCGTTCGCCATCCACGCTATCTCGGCGTCATGCTCGGCGGCGCCGGAGTGGCGCTGATTGCCAACTATCTTGCCGGATACGTCCTGATGCTGGCCCTCGTCCCCGTGGTGTACGCCCTCACGGTAATCGAAGAGAAGGAGCTACGCGTGCGGTTCGGGGAGCCGTACGCCGCCTATTGCCGCGACGTCCCGCGACTGCTTCCGCTGAGAAGGCGCGCCACAGAGAGCCGCTGAACGAAGCGGATTGACATTCACGCGCCGCGGAAACATGTTTCCTGGTATGGCAACCAGCGATCCCATCATTTTCGTGGTCGATGATGACGAGGCGGTCCGCCTCTCGACCGAGATGCTCGTGCGATCCATGGGGCTGCGGGTCGAGTCGTTCGACTCGGCGGCAGAGTTCCTCGACGACTTCGATTCGCAACAGCCCGGCTGCATCATCCTCGACATCCGTATGCCCGGGATGAGCGGCCTCGAGTTACAGGAGCATCTCAACGGGCTCGGCGCCACGATTCCGGTGATCTTCGTCACCGGGCACGGCGACGTGCCGATGGCGGTCAAGGCCATGAAGGCCGGCGCGGTGGATTTCCTGCAGAAGCCGTTTCGCGACCAAGAGCTGATCGACCGTGTCCACGCCGCTCTGGACCGCGACACAGCGAACCGCGAGGAATCCGAAGCGCGCGCCAGCGTCCAGTCTCGCATCGATACGCTGACGACCCGCGAGGTCGAGGTGATGGAGCAGGTCGTCGAGGGTCGCGCCAACAAGGAAATCGCCTTCGACCTGGGGCTCAGCCCACGTACCGTCGAGATCCACCGGGCCCGGGTCATGGCCAAGATGATGGCGGCTTCGCTCCCAGACCTGGTCCGCAAGGTGCTGCTGGTTCGAGGCTGAGCGGCGGTCGCCGAACAGCGACTGCGCGTTTCCACGCCCCCTCCACCAAGGGAGGGGCGTCCGCCGAGACTCGCCACCCGCTCCGCCGAACGGCAGTGTGTGACCTGGAACACAAACGGCCGTGCGATCTGCCTACCCGCCTAGGTACTCCTGCGTATTTAACTTCCTGCGGACCGATGAGAGGATCGCTCGCTCACCACGTCGACCCCGGAAAGACGTGACGAAGCCCTAACCTCCCTGAAGGGCGATCAGGAGGATCCGACTTGTACCGAACACGATTGGTCCCCACCCGCATTCCCGAGCGCGAAAAGCGCCAGCTCGCCGAGATAGCGCGTACGCGTCCCACCCACGAGTGGGACCCGGATGCCTGTCGCGCCATGCTCTTCGCCGTGCTGGAAACCGCGATTCGCGACTTCGAATACCTCGAGAGCCTGCGCGGGCGTAGCCGCCGCAGTGCGGCTCAAAGCAAGAGAATGCGGGGCATGGTGGAAGACAATGATCCGCGCGAGTTCTTCGACAGCACGTGGTTCGAAGAAATCTGTCATCTGCTCGGCCTCGACCACAAGGCCGTCCGGGCGACAGTGCGCGAGCGCGTGGAACAGCAGGTACAGCCGGAGCCACAGGATTCCGAGGTCGAGTCGCTAGTCGTCTGAGCGTTTGCCGAGCTCGCGGATCCGACGCACCAGCACTTCGTCCCGGAAGGGCTTCTGGATTCGTTCCACCGGGCCGATCCGTGCCGGGATCTCTTCTTCACCCTGCGCCGTGAGGAAGATGACGGGGATTCCTGCGCTTTCGGCCTCGAGCCGCTCCTTCACCTCGAAGCCGCTCATTCCGGGCATGCGGACGTCGAGGAGCAGGCAGCGTCCATCGGCGCCGTCGTAGGCTGCCAGGAACTCTTCCCCCGAGCCGAATGCGCGCGACCGAAGGCCCAGCGACCGTACCAGCATCTGCAGCGCAGATCGGACACCCTCGTCGTCGTCGACGATGAAAACCAGGTCGGAAACGCTTTCAGTCGACACCCGGCACGTCCTCTTCTTCGACGGGGATGGAAAAGTGGAAAGTCGTACCGCGATCTGGGTTGCGGGTAAACCACAGCCTGCCGCCATGGGCGCGAACAATCGTCCGGGAGATCGACAACCCCATCCCCATGCCGGATTCCTTGGTCGTGTAGAAGGCGGCGAACAGCCCTTCCTCCTGGTCTTCGGCCAAGCCGACACCGCAATCCTCGACGGAGCAGACGACCTCTTGGTCGACGGACCGCGTTCGTAGACGCAAGACGCAGTCACCATCGCAGCCTTCCATCGCCTCGATGCCGTTGCGCACCAGGTTCAAGATCACCTGCTGGATCTGTACCGGGTCCGCGACAATACCCGGCAGGTCATCCGCCAGCTCCAGCCGCACCTCCATCCCGTGGTGCTGGGCGTCGACGCTCGCCAGTTCGGCGACGTCGTGGACCAGGTCGTTGATGTCGCAGCCGATCTGATGGCTGTGGCGTCGCCGTACAAGGTCCTTCAGCTTGTTGATGATGGCGCCGGCCCGTAACGCCTCGTGGCTGATGCGATCCAGCGTCTCCAGCAACTCGACGTCGTCCGAGACCCGGGAGCGGATCATCCGGCTGCAGGCCTGCGCATAGGTGGCAACCGCAGCCAGCGGCTGGTTGATCTCGTGCGCGATGCCGGTGGCCATCTCTCCCAGTGTGCTCAGGCGAGCTACGTGAGCCAGGCGCTCGCGCGTCTCGCGGGCTTCTTCCTCGGTCAGGCGGAGGCGTTCCTCCGTGTCCGGCAGATTCCCACCTGCTTCGAGCTCTTCGACCCGCCGCCGGAGGCGGTCAACCGCGGCACGCAGCTCTGCGGCCTCGGCGGCGGAGAGCTCCGGCTCGTCCCGCGCGGCGTCGAACGCCGGCTCGGTGGTTCTGTCGGTCATGAAGGGCTCAACCAGCGATCGCGGCCAGCATCTCCTCGTTCGAGTCGTACTTGAACTCCTCGACCCCCTGCTCCTCTGCGATCTTGGCCTCCGCGGCGAAGAGCTTCGGAACATCCTCGTTGACCACGACGACTTTGTCCAAGGAGGCGAGCTTGTTCTCCAGTGCATCGAGCTCCGTGGAGGCGGCTTCACCGAGGTCGCCGAGGTACTGGATCACCGCGCTGGCGCCGTTGGTGCCGTCCTTGCGGGCCACGCCGACGAGCCCGTCGCTGGCCTTGCGCGACCACCCGGCCACGAAGATGTTCGACAGGTCCCGGTTGCCTTCCGGGTCGTGGGCTTCGTACGAGGTGTCGTCCACCGGATAGCGCGGCTCCGGGTTCTTGACGAATTCGTTCCACTCGATCGGCAGGCCGAAATCGGCGTCGACCTTGTCGCCGATGCAAAAGACGACGCTGTCGCACTCGATGATGTGAGTGTTGCCGGTGCCGATGGCCTTCAGATAGCCATCGTGGTCCTCGAGATACGTCTCCTCCACCTCGAGGCCGGTGCACTTGCCGTTCTCGCCCACCATGCCCTTGGGCGAGTGGAAGAAGCGATAGAAGAAGCGGGTGTCGGAGATCGGGTCCTTGCCCTTCTCGACGCCGTCCATGAACACCTTCTTGGCGGCCTCGACGTCCTCGCCGACGGCCTCCATCTTGGGCACGCAGCGACCCCACTCTTCTTCGAAGTCGTCCAGGTCCATGTTCCGGGCGAATACCTGCCACTCCTTCGGCGTGAACTTCGCCTGGCTCGGCCCGCGGCGAACAATGGCGCCGACTTCCTTCAGGCCGAGGTCACGGACGGCCCAATGGGCGATGTCGCACATGACGTTGCCGATGCCGATGATCAGCAGGCGCTCGCCCGTCTTCATCTCCATCTGCGAGAACGGCGGCAAGTGGTTGTAGTGATAGACGACATCCTTGGCGTGATAGACGCCCTCGAGGTCCTCGCCCGGCAAACCCAACCACTTCGTGCCCTGCGCCCCGACGGTGACCAGCACGGCCTGGAACCCCAGGTCGACGAGGTCCTGAAGGCTCAAGTCGCCCTCTTCGCCGACGACCACGTTGCCGTAGTAGCTGACGTTGGGATCCTCCAAGATCGAAGCGAACTGCTTGCGCAGACCGGTCTTCATCTTGATCTTGTTGTGAAAGATGCCGTACTCCGCCAGTCCGCCCGGCTTGACGTCACGGTTGAACAGGGCGACCCGGCAACCGGCTTTGGCGAGCTCGCGCGAGGCGTACAGGCCGGCGGGGCCCGCCCCCACGACGGCGATCAGGTACTTGGCATCGGTCTCGTTGGCAGACAAGGTTCGTCCTCCGGAATCAGGAATCCAATGGACCACGGGCGCGAACGCTCGGGACGGCGCCGACGGGCGCCGGGGAAGAAAATCAGACAGGATTATACTCGATCCTGGGTTCCCTTCCGAACCGCGGCAGTGCCCCCCGCCCACCCTCGAAGGCCACTCTTCGGGCCGCCACGGTAGCGCGAAGGCGATCGGCGGTGAGACAATGCCGCCTCGGCTCCCACCTCTGCGGGCCCGCCGATTCGTCACCGAGTAGCGTCTCGCTGCGGCTCGCCCCTCGACCCGACGCGGGTCGCTCACCCTGACGTCGCCCAGCTGCCGGCCGTCCTCGCAGCTCCCGCGCCGCGGGACGAGTGCGCCGCAGCGGGCGAGCGTCCCGCCAGCCAACACCACCCGACTCCGATGACCGAACGACAACAAGGCGAGGTCTTGCACGACGCCCCTCCCGTCGGTCTCTGGGAGGAGCTGCGGGGAGCCCTGCGCGGCAAGCAGCGGGACTACACCACCGGCCCGGTGGGGCGTGCCGTTCTCCTGCTCGCGGTGCCCATGGTCCTGGAGACCTTGGCGGAGTCGATCTTCGCCGTCGTCGACATCTTCTTCGTCTCCAAGCTGGGCGCCTGGGCGACCGCCACCGTAGGCATCACGGAGACGATCCTGCACCTTGTCTATACCGTGGCAATGGGGCTGTCGATCGGGGTCACCGCGATGGTCTCCCGCCGGATCGGCGAGAAGGATCCCGATGGGGCGGCCCGCACCGCCGTGCAGGCGATCTTCCTCGGCCTGGGAATCGCCGCGGTCATCGGATTCGTCGGCGCAATCTTCGCACCGCAGATCCTCGCCCTGATGGGCGCGGACGAGACGGTCGTGACACGCGGCGCGCCGTTCACCCGCATCATGTTCGCGGGCAACGCGACCGTGTTGCTGTTGTTTCTCATCAACGCGGCCTTTCGTGGGGCCGGCGACGCCGCCATCGCCATGCGCGTCCTGTGGATCGCCAACGGCATCAACATCGTCCTGGACCCGGCGCTGATCTTCGGCTGGGGACCGCTGCCCGAGCTCGGCATCCAGGGGGCCGCCATCGCCACGAACACCGGCCGAGGGATCGCCGTTTTGACCCAGCTCTGGTGGCTGGGGCGCGCCGACGGCCGCCTCGCCGTCGGCTGGCGGCACGTGCAAGTCATCCCGGCGGTCATGTGGCGGCTGATTCGCCTATCGGCAACCGGGACCTTCCAGGTGTTCGTCGCCGTGGCCAGCTGGATCGGGCTCATCCGCATCCTCGCCGGCTTTGGCGCCGAGGTGCTGGCCGGTTACACCATCGGCATCCGGCTGGTCATCTTCGCGCTGCTGCCGAGCTGGGGGGTTTCCAACGCCGCCGCGACGATGGTCGGCCAGGCCCTCGGAGCCGGGAAGCCCGATCGCGCCGAACGGGCGGTCTGGACGGCGGCGTTCTACAACATGCTCTGCCTCGGCACGATCAGCGTCATCTTCTGGGTGTTCGCCCCGCAGCTCGTCGGGTTCTTCGCCCGTGTCAACGACCCGGCGCGCGCCGCGGAGGTCGCCACCGTCATCTCCTGGGGCGTCCAGTGCCTGAGGATCGTCTGTCTGGGGTTCGTCTTCTACGCCTACGGCATGGTGCTCGAGCAATCATTCAATGGCGCCGGCGACGCCTGGACGCCGACCTACATGAACCTGTTCGTCTTCTGGCTTTTCGAGCTGCCGGCGGCGGCGTTCCTCGCCTGGGGCCTGGGCTGGGGCCCCACCGGTGTATTCGTTGCCATGACGCTGGCGTTCTCCTCGCTCGCCGTCGTGGCCGGCGTCTTCTTCAAGCGCGGCAAGTGGAAGGAAAAGGTGGTGTAGCGGTGCTCCGAGGTTCCGACGATCAGGGCTTCTTCGCCACGAACACCTCGCACTCCCCGAGGTCCACTTCGGAGTGCTCCAGCGGCACGATCCGCGGGCGGAAGCCGACGTCCGAAAGCAACCGCAACCAGTCGGCGCGGGCGAATAGCCCTTCGACGTGCCGATCGTGCTCGACCCTGACCGACCCTCCGGGCTCCCGCAGCATGTAGGCGTAGTCGACCGTGTACGTCGTGTCCGAGGGATCGGGGTCCCGGGTCCACTCCAGATAGCGTAGTGAGCGACCGTCGGACGCCGGGGCGTCGTGGCCGCCGTGGCTGGTCGAAGGGCGAAACGTCTCGCGCGTATGGTCCGGCACGAACACCGCGGCGCCGCCGGCGCGGCAATGAACGAAGGCCGTCTCGATGACGTCGCGCAAGTCGCCTTCGGTGAGCATGTACACGATGGCGTCGTGCACGAAGACCCCGTCGAAGGTCCTGTCGAGCCGTACGCTCCGCATGTCGCCCTCGACGTGATTGCACTCCGGGTTCAGGCTGCGGCTCACCGCCAGCATCCGGGGCGACACGTCGACGAGCGTCATGTCGAAGCGGTGCTTCATGTGCGAGGCGTTGTTACCGCCACCGCTGCCGAGCTCGAGGAGCGTTTGCACGGGCGGCGCACACGCCTCGACCAGGAGGCGCTCGTAGAAGGCGGCCTCCTCGGCGTAGTCGGCGGGGGCCGTGAGGATGGGAAACCAGGCGGCGAGCTCGTCGTAAAGCTTCATCGAGGCAATTCTTACGCCCATTTTCGCGCCGCGCCAGGAAGCAGCCTGTCCAACGAGCACCCGTCACGGCCTGCTAGGAGTGTGTCCGAGTAATGGGCGGGGTGCCGCGCAGGGGTCTTGCGGAGCAGAGGCAAGGCGCGAGGAGGAAGGCGATGCAGACCGCATCGGGGACGACGAGCAACGCAGCATATTCGCCGCAACCCCCCTGCGCCCGAAGGGTTACGGGCAGCGTGCCCGTAACGGCACCCCGCCCACTACTCGGACACACTCCTAGTACGATGGTGCACATGAACGTGCCTCTGTGGAGCCCTTCAGCCGATCGCGTCGCCGCCTCCCGCTTGCGTGCGTTCATCGACAAGGTGAACCGTGACCACGGGCTGGCGATCGACGACTACGAGGTACTGTATCGCTGGTCCACCGATCGCATCGCCGATTTCTGGGCGACGGTCTGGGACTTCGGAGGGATCATCGCGGAGACCCGAGGGGACGTCGTCCTCGCCGACCCGGAGAAGATGCCCGGCGCCCGGTTCTTTCCCGAAGCACGACTCAACTTCGCCCAGAACCTGCTGGAGCGCGCACCCGAGGGCGACGCGCTCGTCTTCTGGGGAGAGGACGCAGTCCGTCGGCGGATCGGCCGCGACGAGCTCCGCCGGCGGGTCGGCGCCCTGTCCGCGGCACTTCGGGAAATGGGGGTCGAATCCGGCGACCGGGTAGCCGCTTTCTTGCCCAACATCCCCGAAGCCATCGTCGGGATGCTCGCCTCGGCCTCGATCGGCGCGACGTGGACGAGCTGCTCGCCCGACTTCGGCGCCCGCGGCGTCATCGACCGCTTCGGCCAGATCGAAGCCAAGGTGCTGCTCTGCGCCGACGGCTATCGCTTCAAAGGGAAGTGGATCGACTCGCTCGAGCGCGTCGCCAGGTTCCTGCCCGAGCTTCCCACCGTCGAGCACGTGGTCGTGGCGGGCTACGGCGGATCCGCACCGGAGGCGTCGGCTCTGACCAACGCGGTGCGGCTCGACGACCTGTACGAGGCCCACGACGGGGCCGCCGCGGTTTTCGCTCAGCTCCCGTTCGATCACCCGCTCTACATCCTGTATTCGTCCGGAACCACCGGGAAGCCCAAATGTATCGTCCACGGGGCCGGTGGAACCCTCATCAAGCACATCTACGAGCACCAGCTGATGTGCGACGTGCAGCCGGGCGACCGTATCTTCTACTTCACCACCTGCGGGTGGATGATGTGGAACTGGCTGGCAAGCGGGCTGGCGTCGGAGGCCACCCTGCTTCTGTACGACGGCAACCCGATGCACCCCGACGCCAACGTGTTGTTCGACTTCGCCGCCGCGGAGCGCATGACGCTGCTCGGCACATCGGCGAAGTTCATCGACGCTCTCGGCAACGCCTCGATCGACCCGGTACGGACCCACGATCTTTCCGCGTTGCGCACGATCACGTCGACCGGATCGCCCCTGGCGCCGGCCGGTTTCGACTACGTCTACGAGCACATCAAGGACGACATCTGTCTGAGCTCCATCGCCGGCGGCACCGACATCGTCGGCTGCTTCGTCGGCGGCAATCCCATCGGTCCCGTATGGCGCGGCGAGATCCAGGCCCGCGGGCTGGGTATGGCCGTCGACGTCTACGACGACGACGGCAATTCCCTGCGCGGACAGAAGGGCGAGTTGGTGTGCACCAAACCGTTCCCCTCGATGCCCGTTCGTTTCTGGGACGATCCCGACGGCGCCCGTTACCGATCCGCCTATTTCGAGCGCTATCCCGGGATCTGGTGGCACGGCGACTACATCGAGATCACCGAGCACGACGGCGTGATCATCTACGGTCGCTCGGACGCGACGTTGAACCCCGGCGGGGTGCGCATCGGCACGGCGGAGATCTACCGTCAGGTCGAAAAGCTCGCCGAGGTCGAGGAAGGGTTGGTGATCGGCCAGGAATGGGACAACGACGTGCGGGTGATCCTGTTCGTGAAGCTTGTCGACGGAGTCGAGCTGGACGCCGACCTCGTCGCCCGCATCAAGGCGGAGATTCGCACCGGCGCGAGCCCTCGCCACGTCCCGGCGATCGTGCTGGAGGTCGCCGACATCCCGCGGACGAAGAGCGGCAAGATCACAGAGCTGGCGGTGCGCGACGTGGTCCACGGACGAGAGGTAAAGAACAAGGAAGCGCTGGCGAACCCCGAGGCGCTGGAGCTGTTTGCCGGACGGCCGGAGCTGGGGATCTGAGGCGTGGCCGGCTCCGCCGCCGGCTCGGCGGTCCGCACCGACTTCGCCAGCAAACCGGAACCCGCAAGAAAGGGGAAACTCGATGATTACGACCAAGCCGAGCCCAACCTGGCTGCTCGTCGTGGCAACGTCCGTGCTGCTCGCGGCATCGCTCCAGGAGGCTACGCCGAGGATCCAGCCCGGGGCGGAAATCGCCTTGTACGCGCCGGAGCAACACGACCTCTACGACGGCCGCTTCGTGCTCTCGGCCGCCGGCCTGCACCAGGTGGGCGGCCTGAACGACGCACCGGGCTGGGACCATATGGACAACGAAGCCCGCAACGTCCGCGCGGTCGACGGCACCGTCGACATCGACGTCGACGAAATCGAGAACACCGGCCGCTTCCGCGCCGAGATGATGCTGCCGGAGGGCGAGCTCGTGATCGAGATCGATCGCTTTCACGAGTTCGGCTCTTGCCAGGACGGAGGCATCGCCGCCTTCCTCTACGAGCACGGCGACTCCGGCTGCGGCGATTCCAACTGGCCGAAGTCTTTTCTTTGGCTTGCGGGTTGGGGCTTCGGCCATGCGACATTGAACGGCGAGCCGCTCTACGACGAGTACGAGGTGCACTTCATGGTCACCCAGGGAATGCGGGACCGTGAGACGCTCCGCGTGAACTATCCACTGGCGGGAAAAAGCTCGCCCGCCGGCGCGGTAAACCCGGCCGTACAGCAGCTCGATTTCTACATACGCAGCCCGGAAACCGATGAACGCAACCACCCGGCGCGAGCCGTGTTCGATCACTTCTTCGCCATGGAAGTCACCTGGAGGTAGCACGGAGACGGTCTTGAGAAACGTCCAATCTCGTGGGCCCCTCAACCGGGGCACCCGACGATGAGCCAACCCCTGCTCGGCGCCGAGGGCCTGGGGAGATTCCTGGATTCGCGCTGGATCTGGCGGGGGCTCGAACTGGGCCTGGACGCCGGGGAGCAGCTCGCGGTGGTCGGCGCTACCGGGTCGGGGAAATCGCTGTTGCTCCGCTGCCTCGCCTCGCTCGACAGCCCCGACGAGGGAACGCTGCGTTACGCCGGGCGAGCCTACGGCGCGTGGGATATTCCGCAGCTTCGTTCGCGCGTCGTCTACCTGCATCAGCGACCGGCCCTGGTGGAAGGCTCGGTCGACGACATCCTCGCCGCTCCCTTCCGCCTATCGGCGCACAGCCGGCGCCGCTACGATCGCTCGCGGGCGATCCGCTGGCTGGCGCAGCTCGAACGCCCCGAGTCTTTCTTGCGGAAATCCACCACCGACCTGTCCGGAGGCGAGCAACAGATCGCCGCTCTCCTGCGCGCCCTCTGCATCGAGCCGTCCGTGCTGCTGCTCGACGAGGCCACCGCGGCGATGGACGCCGCCACCACCGAGGGGGTGGAGTCGTTGATCCGACACTGGGTCGCCGACGACAAAGCCCGGGCGGTCGTCTGGACCAGCCACGACGCCGTTCAGGTGGAGCGCATCGCGACGCGCACCCTCGAGCTCGCGGGAACACCGGCATGAGCGAGTACCTCCAGATCGGCTACGCCCAAACCGCCCTGGCTGCGGTGTTGGTCATCGCCAACCTGGCGCTGTCGGCCGCTCTCGGCCTGGGACTGGGACGTCAGCTGCTGGTGGCCTCGGTGCGGATGTGCGTTCAGCTACTGCTACTCGGATTGGTTCTCGAGTGGGTGTTTTCGCTCGATCGGCCGCTGCCGGTCGTCGGCCTCGGGCTGGCAATGGCCGTGATCGCCGGCGTCACGGCGGTCAACAGGACCCGTAGGCGCTTCGCCGGGGCCTATTGGAGCAGCGTCGTCTCGGTGGCCGGATCTTCGTTCGTGGTCACCGGTTTGGCGCTCGGCGGCATTCTGCGCGTTGAGCCATGGTTCGATCCGCAGTACGCGATCCCGCTTCTGGGCATGGTGCTGGGAAACACGCTCAGCGGAATCTCGCTGTCGCTGGACCGTTTCGTCGAGTCTCTCGTAGAGCGGCGCCGGGCCGTGGAAACCACCCTGGCTCTGGGCGGCACCCGGTGGGAGGCGGCTCAGGACCTGCTGGCAGACGCCATGCGGGTCGGCATGATCCCCACCGTCAACTCGATGCTGGTGATGGGAATCGTCAGCCTGCCCGGCATGATGACGGGCCAGATCCTCGCCGGCGCCCATCCCGCCGACGCGGTCCGCTACCAGATCGTCATCATGTTCATGATCGCGGCGGCGGCGGCGCTGGGCGCCTTCGGCGTCGTCTTCTTCGCCTACCATCGGCTCTTCGATCAGCATCACCGGCTGCGCCTCGACAGGGTGGCGAAGACCGACTGAGCCGAGCGAGGGTGGATCGTGTTTCCGGGGTTCGCGTGGCCGGAACGACCCGCTTTCAACCGTCGGAACGCAGCGCCTCCATCGGATCGACGCGTGTCGCCCGTCGAGCCGGCATCGCGCCCGCCAGCAGCGCCACAAGGACGAAGGTGACGGCGACCGCGGCCAGCAGTCGGGGGTCGGTCGGACTGACCTCGTAGGCCATCGTCGCCAGGACGTTGCCGAAACCCACCGCTACCGCCAATCCGGCCGCGAGGCCGAGGCCCACCGGCACCATCGACTGCGCCAGCACGAGCCCCAGCATGCTCGTGGACCGGGCCCCCAGGGCCATGCGGATGCCGATCTCGTGGACGCGTCGACTGACGGCGTCCGCAAGCATTCCGTACAGCCCGACGAGAGCCAGTATCAGCGCCATGGCGCCGAATGTGCCCATCAGCACGGCATTGAACCGTTCCCGTGCGATGGAGTCGGCACGGGCCGCCGCCATCGGCAAGATATCGACCGAACGCAAGCCGGGCGCCAGCTCGGGAAGCCTTTCGCGCACCGGCTGCAGCGCCGGCGACTCCGCTCGCACCAGGATGCGCGGCAGCCGGACGAGACCGTCGACAATCTGATCCATGGGCACGTACACGGTGGCACGGGCATCGTTGACCGCGCCGTACTCCCGCACATCGGCGGCAATACCGACGATCTGGTGCGCTGGCCCCTCGAAATCGGCCCCCAGCCAGCCGCCCGCCTGCGCCAGGTACCCGACGGCAACGGGAGCCCCGAGGGCGTCCGTGCCGGGCGGCAACCGGCTCGCGAGTGCCTGATTGATCACCGCTACCGGAGCGGCTCCGTCCCGGTCGGTGGCCGCCAACGCGCGGCCCCGGAGAATCGGCGTACCGAGCGTGCGGAAATACCCCGGGCCGACGGCGCGAATCTCCACCGTGATGCCCAACGGACTTTCGCCGGCCGAGATGGTGACGGGGATGTTCCAACCGCGTTCGAGCGGCGCCGTGGCGGCCACTGCGGCGGACTCCACCCCCGGGATCTCACCGACGAGGTCGACGGCGGCATCTCCGAGAGCGCGAATCGAGTCCGCCGAGCCGATCCCGCCGGGCGATGGATTCAGCTGGACCGAGTAGAGCCGATCGACCTCGAAGCCGAGGTCGACCCCAGCGAGTCGCACCACCGTCACCATGAGCACCGCGGCCGCCGAGATCATCGCTACCGACAGCGCCACCTGGAGCGTTACCAGCGCCTTGCGCAAACGCGAGCCGCCACGGCCCTCGCTGGCGGCGCGGCCACCTTCTCGTAGAACGGTGGCCGGATCCTGCCGGGTAACCGGGATCGCTGTCGCCGTTCCGGTAAACGTGCCGACACCGAGCGCCAGGGCAACGGTGACGGCGAGCACTCTGAGATCGAGGCCCACCTCGTCCAGACGCGGAATCTCTGCAGGAACCATGGCGAGGAGCACGTCCAATGCGCTCCAGGCGACGATGCTACCGACGATCGCGGCGATGCCCGCCAAGAGGAAGTTCTCCACCAGCAGCTGCCGGACGATGCGGCCCCTGCTGGCCCCGAGCGCCGCCCGAGCCGCCAATTCGCGCCGGCGCCCCGCGGTCTTCACCAGCATGAGCCCGGCGACGTTGGCGCATGCTATGAGCAGAACGACGCCCACCGCCCCGAGGAAGATCCACAGCAGTCGGCGGACGTCCGTGCGCAGATAGGGTGCGAGGAAATCGACCAGTACCAGCGCCTCGCCTTCGCTGAAGCGATCCGGATACGCCTCGGCGAAACGGGCCGTCACGGTATCTTCCAGCAAGCGAGCGTCGTGGATATCGAGACCGGGCCGCAGCCGCCCGATGACCGAAGTGTTGTGCCCGCGGTCGTCCGCGGCCGGCCCCATCTGCAACGGCACCAGGAGATCGGCGTACTCATCGAGAAGCGGGACACGAAAGGTAGCCGGCAGTACGCCGATGACGGTGTGGGAGGTATCTCCGATTCGCAGGGTACGGCCGACGGCGCCGGGGTCACCGGAGAAGAGCTCTCGCCACAGCGCGTCGCCCAGAATCACGACCGCCGCGCCTCCGGGTCGATCTTCGGGCTGGGAGAAGTCTCGTCCGAGGCTCGGCAACGTGCCCACGACCTGGAGAAAACCGCGGCTCACGGCCAGACCGCCGACGATTCGACCGCCGCTACCTCCCTCCGCCGTTGTGATCTCCACGGAGCGGGTGCGATAGGTCGCCAGGGCTTCGAACGATTCGCTGTTGTCCCGCCAGAATTCGTACTTGAGCTCGGTCAGCGCACCGGCGGAGGAGCCGCCGTTGGGCCATTCCCATCCCAGGCGAACGACGCTCTCCGGGTCGGGAAACGGCAGGGGCTCGAGCAGGACGCCGTCAACGACGCTGAAGATCGCCGTGCTGGCACCGATCGCGAGGGCAAGAATGATCGCGGCGGTAACGGAAAGCCCCGGCCGGCGCCGCAGCGAACGCGCACCGGATCTCAGGTCGTGAACTAGGGATTCGAGCATCGATGAACCTCTCCTTCGGGGAGCCACGGGGGCGCGGCGGCGGCGGAGCAACAGACCGGCCACCTCGCGCGCGTACCAGCACCGAGCCAGAAGGCCGCCCCGATTCTGGTGGAACGCGGCGTACTCTTCGCGGAGATCGCCGACGATGAAATGGGCCGAGGAGCGGCCGGCAACGATCCGGCGCAACGCCGACTCGAGCAAGGCAGGAGGACGCGGAGACGATCCATCGGATCCCCGAACGCCCCCCGGCACGGTCACCGTTCCTCCAGGACGCCGTCAAGGCCCTCGGCGAGGCGCGACAGGGCCTTCCATGCGCGCCTCAACTCGTCCGCACCGGCATCGGTCACGCGGAAGCGGCGCCGTGGAATGCCACCCCGGGCCGGGCTGGAGTCCTCGGTATCCCACTCGAGGAAACCCTTTTGCTGCAGGCGATCGAGGGTGGCGTACAGAGCACCGCGGGACGGCCGCCGACCCGTTCGATCCTTGAGGTGTTGGCGCAAGTCGATTGCCCGGGCCCGATCGTCGAGCTGCAGCACCGCCATCAGCACCATCTGCTCGAACTCTCCGAGGAACCTCTCGGTCATGCTCCCCTCGCTGGCTTGTTCGCTGTCTACTAACTAGACAGCGTCGGTGTCTGGATCATAGACACCGGCTGGAGGCCGGTCAACTTGCACAGCATCAGCGGAGCATTCGGTTGCTTTCTTTTTATGTGTGTTTTACACTTAGTGCGTTCTACACATTAACTCTCACCACGGGCATCCTCACGCGCTCCCATGGCCTTTGATCTCGATTCCGCGATCGGCTTCGTCGTCGGCCGGACATGCCACTTCATGCGGAAGGCGTTCATGCAGACGTTCTCGTCGGCCGGTCACCGGGTGACCCCGGAAGAGTGGGTGCTGCTGAATCGCTTGTGGGCACAGGACGGACAGCGGCACGCGGAGCTCGCCGCCTCGACGGTGCGCGATCGAACGACGGTTACGCGGCTGCTGGACGGCATGGTGGAAAAAGGGCTGGTGCGGCGCGAAACCGACCCTGAAGACCGACGCGGAGTGCTGACGTGGCTGACACCCGAAGGAAGCGCCCTGAAAGGGCAACTGATCCCGGTGGCGGAAGGTCTGCTCGCTCGAGCGACCCGCGGCATCAGCGCCGCCGAGCTCGAGAGCTGTCGCAAGACCCTGAGCAAGTTCCAGGCGAACCTTCTCGAGATCACGGAAAACGGAGAGGGTTGAACATGGAAGCAGGCGGACGAAAACGACGGGATTTCGGCGGATCGGCAGCGCCCGCTGCCGCTTGGCTGGCGACCGCGGGGCTGCTGGCCGCCTCCCTGCCCGCGGCCGGGTGCACGGAAGAGGTCGAGACCTCGACGATCGTGGCGTCCGGCCACGTCGAAGCCACCGAGGTCACGCTCTCCTCGAAGGTCGGCGGGACCCTGGTGTGGTTCGAGCTGCAGGAAGGCGACCAGGTCACCGCCGGGCAGGAGCTGGCGCGAACCGACACCATCGACTTCGAGCTGTCGCTGTCCGCCGCCGAGGCGGACCGCGCCCTCGCCGACGCCGTATTGCGTCTCAGGCAGGCCGGGTTCCGCGACCAGGAGATCGCCGAGGCGAGCGCCCAGGTAGCCAGAGCGAGGGCCGATCTCGACGCCGCCAATCGGGACCTGCGCCGCTTCCAGGCCCTCCTCGATCGCGGATCGGGCACCGAGAAGAGCCGCGACGACGCACTCGCCCGCGTCGAGGTCGCCGGCGAAGGCGTTTCGGCGGCCGAGGCTCGGCTCGAGCTCCTGCGCGCCGGGTCCCGTCCGGAAGAGATCGACGAAGCCCGGGCGCGGCTCGCCGGTGTGGACGCCCGCATCGCCCAGACCGAGCAGCAGATTCGAGACGCCGTGGTGAGCAGCCCCGTTTCCGGAGTCGTCACCGCGAAGCTGGCGGAGCAGGGCGAGCTCATCGGCCCCGGCGCTCCGCTGGCCGTGATCACGGACCTGGACAACGCTTGGCTGACCGCCTACGTCGGCGCCGAGGATCTCGGGCGCATCCGCGTCGGCCAGACGGCGACGGTCATCACCGACGTCGGCCAGACACGCGAAGGCCGGCTCACGTTCATCAACCCGGTGGCCGAGTTCACGCCGAAGAACGTGCAAACACGGGACGAGCGGATCAAGCTCGTCTACCGGATCAAGCTCGCACTCGACAACGGCGACGGGCTGTTCAAGATGGGGATGCCGGCAGAGGCGCACCTCGAACCCGCGGGCGGGTCATGAGCGCGGCAGGCCCGATCCTCGGCATGAGAGGCGTTGTCCATCGCTACGGCGATCTGACCGCGGTCGACCGGCTCGACCTCGAGGTGCGGCGCGGAGAGATGTTCGGCCTCATCGGACCGGACGGGGCCGGCAAGACGACCACGCTGCGCATCGCTCTGGGACTACTTCGCCCCGCCGACGGGACCGTGCAGACCTGCGGCCTCGATCCGTATCGACAGCATCGCGAATTGACCCATCGCGTCGGCTACCTGTCACAGCGATTCTCGCTTTACGGTGATCTCACCGTCGACGAGAACGTGGCGTTCTTCGCCCGGGTGCACGGCGTCAAAGGATGGAAGGCGCGCCGCGACGAGCTTCTCGAAATGGTCCGGATGACGCCCTTTCGAGACCGGCTCGCCGATCGGCTCTCGGGCGGGATGAAGCAGAAGCTGGCGCTGACCTGCACCCTGATCCACACGCCCGAGCTTCTCGTCCTCGACGAACCCACCACCGGCGTCGACCCGGTGTCGCGTCGCGACTTCTGGCTCCTGCTGGCTCGCCTTCAACAGGAGGGGTTGACGCTGGTGATGACCACCCCGTATCTGGACGAGGCCGAACGCTGCCAGCGGGTCGCTCTGATGCACGAAGGGTCCCTGCTGGCGGTCGAGGATCCCGGGGCGCTGCGCGCCGATTTTCCCCAACTCGTCGTCGAGCTGACCGCGACCCCCCGACGCCCGGCCGAGACGCTGCTGCGACAATCCGCCGACGTGGCCTATGTCGAGGCATTCGGCGACCGCATCCGAGCCTTCCTCCCCCACATCCCCGGCGCAGCGGCGGGAGAAAAAGCGAATCGACTCGTTCAGGGCCTCGAGGCGGAGGGAATCGACGTCCGCGGCGCCCGCTCCGTACGCCCGTCCCTGGAGGACGTCTTCGTCGCCAAGATCACCGAGATCGAGCGGCGGGACGTACCGCCGTCCACCCAGGAGTCGTCACGATGAACACGGCAGCAGCGATCTTGCTCGCATCCGCCTGCGGCCTCGCGTCGATGTTGCCGACCGCGGCCGCAGCCCGGAGCTCCGAACGGTCCGACGGGGCCTCACCGACCCGCCCGGCGGAACCTTCGGCGGGCCAGGCCGACGAGCAGGCGCCCCGTACCGGCGCCGAACCGCAGGCCGGTCGCGTGATCAACCTCGGCCTGGACGAGGCGGTCCGCCTCGCAGAAGGCCTCGCGCCGCGGCTCGGCGAGCTGCGCGCCTACGTCGCCCTGGCCGAGGCGGGGCTCGCGGGAGCCAAGTCCGGTCGCATGCCGAAACTGGACTTCACCGCCGGCTACTCCCGCTGGAACAACGTTCCCGAGTGGACGATCCTGCAGGACGGCGTTCCCACCGTGGTGTACCCCAACCTGCCGAACAACGTCCTCTTCGAGCTGGGGGGGTCGTTGCCGCTGTACACCGGGGGCCGCGTCGAAGCCGAGGTCGCCGCGGCCGAGCGGGACATCGCCGCCAGAAACCTCGACCTGGAGGCCGCGTCCGCCGATCTCGAGCACCTGGTGACCTCGACCTACTGGGAGCTCGTGCTCGCGATCGAGCAGGAGCGTGTCCTGGCCGAGTCGATCCGCTCGTTCGAGGCGTTTCTGGTCGACGCCGTGAACCGCGAAGAGCTCGGCCTCGCCGCCAGCAACGAAGCCCTGGCGGTAAGAACCGAGCGGGATCGCGCCGAGCTCCGTCGCCTGCTGGCGGCCAGCCTGGTGGAAACGACCCGAGACCGCCTCGCCGTACTGCTCGACCTGCCCGTAGGGACGCGCATCGCGCCGACCGACACGCTCGACGGAGCCGACCTGCCCGATAACCTGGCGGAGTTGGTGGACACCGCCCTGGACCGGCGCCCGGAGCACAAGGCGGCGATGGAGCGGGTGGCGGCGGCCGAAGCCCGCCTCGATGCCGCTCACGCCCAGCGCAAGCCCGTCGTCGCCGTGGAAGGAAACCTGCGCTATTCCAACCCCGATCGCCGGGTGGTGCCGCCGGAGTACGACTTTCGGACCAGCTGGGACGTATCCGTGGGACTGACGTACGACCTCTTCGACGGCGGGCAACGGGACGCGGCGGCCGCCGCCGCCGTCGCCGAGGTGGATATCGCCCGCCGCCGCGCCCAGGAGCTCGAGCGGTCGATTCGGGCCCAGGTCGTGGAGGGATTCGAACGGCTCGGCACGGCGCTCGCCGGGGTCACCGTCGCCGAGCGGGCGATCGAATCGGCGCGCGAGAACACGCGGGTCACCACGGACCTCTACCAAGAGGGCTTGCTTCCCTCGTCGGAGCGACTCGACGCCCAGGTGGCCGAGCTCCTTTCGCGACTGGAGCTCACCGAGGCCCTCGCCGGCGTCGAGCTGGCACAGGCCGGGCTCGTCCGTGCGGTCGGCCGATGATCGACCCGGCACCCGGCGCGGCGGTCGCGGTCGACGTGCGCCGCCTGACCAAGCGCTTCGGCCGGTTCACCGCGGTGGACGACCTCAGCTTGGAGGTGCGAGAAGGCGAGATCTTCGGCTTCCTGGGCAGCAACGGGGCCGGTAAGACGACCGCGATCCGGGTCATGTGCGGCCTGCTCGCGCCGACGTCGGGCGAAGTCGAGGTCTTGGGCTTCGACGTCAGCCAGGAGCCGGAAGAGATCAAGCGCCGTATCGGCTACATGAGCCAGCGCTTCAGCCTCTACGAAGAGCTCACTGTTCACCAGAATCTGATCTTCTTCGGCGGAGTCTACGGCCTGCGGGGAACGACGCTACGCGAGCGTATGGATTGGGCGATCGACATGACCGACCTCGAGGGCAAGGAGGATCTGTACACGCGGGATCTTCCGGGCGGTTGGAAACAGCGCCTGGCGCTGGCCTGCGCCGTGCTGCACGATCCCCCGATCGTTTTTCTCGATGAGCCCACCAGCGGCGTCGACCCGATCTCGCGACGGCAGTTCTGGAGTCTCATCGACAACATGGCCGCGGCGGGCACGACCGTCTTCGTCACCACGCACTATCTCGACGAGGCCGAGCATTGCGATCGCCTGGCCTTGATGCACGCCGGCAGGTTGATGGCCGCCGGCGGGGTCGGCGACCTCAAGGCCGTTTTCGACGACCGCGCCGTGCTCGAGGTGGACTGCGCCGATATCGTCGCCGCGCTCGAGTTGCTCGGCCGCCAGGATTGGGTGCTGGAGACCTCCGTGTTCGGCACCCGGTTGCACGTCGTCGTCCGCGACGATGTCGAGGGGGCCCGCATGACAGGCGCTCTGCTGGAAGATTCCGGCAACCCGCCGAGGTCGATCACGCCGGTGCCGCCGTCGTTGGAGGACGTCTTCATCCACTACGTGGAAACCGCCGAGGCCACTGCATGAGAAGCGCCAGCCGATGAGACGTGCCGCGGCGATGGCGATCAAGGAGGTCAGGCAGGTCCTGCGCGACCCCTTGACGCTGGTGATGCTCGTCGCGCTGCCGATGGCGATGCTCGTGCTCTACGGGTACGCGCTGAACTTCGACGTGGAGAACGTCGCGCTCGCGGTCCAGGATCGCGACGCCACCGCGGCAAGCCGCAGCTTGATCGACGCGTTCGTCAGCGGCAGGCGTTTCGCGCTGGTTGCTTCGCTGCCACCCGGCGCCGACATCGACGGCTTTCTCGACCGGAACGGCGCCAGCGCCGTGCTCGTCATTCCGGAGCGCTTCGGGCGCACGCTCGCTCGCGGGGAAGACGCCTCCGTCCAGGTTCTGGTCGACGGTGTGGATGCGAGCACCGCCTCCACCGTGATCGGCTACGTGGCTGGCGTCGCAGCAAGTCACAACGGCACGCGGGTGCGCGGCCTGCTCGCCGGCGCCGGAGGAACCTCCGCCAGCGCCGGCTCCGGGGGAACGGCCATCGGCGCCGCGATCGACTTCCGACCACGCGTTTGGTACAACCCCGAGCTGCTCTCCACCCAGTTCCTGGTGCCAGGCATGATCGCCTTCCTCCTGATGTTCACCGCGGTCCTGTCGACGGCGCTCTCCGTGGTGCGCGAGAAGGAGCGCGGCACGCTCGAGCAGCTCCGCGTCAAGCCACTACGCACCGTGGATATCCTGGTCGGCAAGCTGCTCCCCTACCTGTTCACCTCGCTTGTCGCGGTGGTGCTGATCTTGCTGGCGGCGAGGCTCCTCTTCGACGTCGTCGTGCAGGGGCCGTACCTGGACCTCCTGGCGGCGACGGTGCTTTTCCTCATCGGCGCCCTCGGCTGGGGCCTGCTGGTCTCGACGCTGGCCGACTCGCAGGCGGTGGCGTTCCAGATCGGCGTGATGACGGCCCTGCTGCCGACGCTGCTGTTGTCGGGATTCATCTTTCCGATCGCCAACATGCCGGAGCCGCTGCAGCTGCTGACGCGGATCATTCCGGCCCGTTACTACCTGGTGATCTTGCGCGGCATTGTCATCAAGGGGTCGGATCTGACCCCCTTCTGGGACCAGATGGCCGCGCTCGCCGTCTACGCCTCGATCGTCTTGACCCTGGCGTCCGTGCGTTTCGCCCGGCAGGAGGGATGATCGTGCCCCCGGCGACAGGAGAGCTGACGTCGCGCCTCCGGGCAGGCGACCCGATCGCGTCCGACCGACGGGAGGGCTGATCGTGTACGTCCTCTGGAGAATCATTGTCAAGGAGTTCCTGCAGCTCAGGCAGGACAAGCGGATCATTCCGCTCGTGCTGGTGGCGCCCATCATGCAGTTGCTCGCATTCGGTTACGCCGCCAATCTGGACGTCGCCACGGTGGACCTCCTCCTCGTGGACCAGGATCGGAGCCCGGCCAGCCGGCGGCTCGTCGACCGCTTCGCGGCCTCGCCCTATTTCCGCTTGGTCGGCGGCGAGGATTCCGACGGAGCGATCGATCGATGGCTCGTTGCCGGCGACGCGGACGCGGCTCTGGTCATCGGAGCGGGGTACGGTACGAACACGGCCGCCGGGCGCTCGGGCGATGTTCAGGTAATCGTGGACGGTTCCGACTCGACCTCCGCGACCCTCGGCCTGAGCTACGCGTCGGGGGTCATCGAGTCTGAAAACGCGCGGCTCCTGCGGCGCACCCCACGGCCGGGCATGCGCGGGGGCCCGGCCCTGGTCGAGGTGGTGCCGCGGATCTGGTACAACCCGGACCTCAACAGCCGCTGGTTCTACGTGCCGGCCGTCCTGGCGATGATCCTCATGATCTTGACGATGGTTCTCTCCTCGATGGGGGTCGTGCGGGAAAAGGAAATCGGCACGATGGAGCAGCTCGTGGTCACGCCGATCAAGCCCTGGCAGCTGATCGTCGGAAAGCTCGCCCCGTTCGGGCTGATCGGTGTTGTCGTCACGTTCCTGGTGACCGGCGTCGCGGTTCTGTGGTTCGGCGTGCCGCTGCGCGGATCGCTGGCCCTTCTCGTGGCATTGACCCTCCTGCTGCTGCTCAACACACTCGGGATGGGGCTCCTGGTCTCGACCATCGCCCGCACCCAGCAGCAGGCGATGATGGGCTCGTCGTTCGCCCTCCTGCTCCCGCAGGTGTACCTGTCCGGCCTGATCTTCCCCATCGCCAACATGCCCGAGCCCATTCAGTACGCCACCTACGCCATCCCGCTGCGCTATTACGCCACCATCCTGCGCGGGATCTTCCTGAAGGGGGTAGGCATCGACGTGCTCTGGCCCGAGGCGGCGGCACTGGCAGGATTCGGCCTGGCGTTCCTGACCCTCGCGGCGATGCGGTTCCAGAAGCGTATCTGACCGGAAACGCATGTAGTCTACAATTGCTGTAGCCTACATATATTCATGTCGCGTGCCCTCCACCGGGACCGTTGCCATGCCGTTCCTTCTCGATGCCGCGCTCGGGTTCGTCGTCGCCCGCACTTCACACGCCATGCGGGGCTCATTTCGCGAGACGGTTTCGAACGCCGGTCACGACATTACGCCGGAGGAATGGGGGCTCTTGAGCCGCCTCTGGGAGCAGGACGGGCAGCGACCCGCGGAGCTTGCCGAATCGACCCTGCGAGATCGCAGCACGGTCACGCGGCTGCTCGATCGCATGGTGGAAAAGGGCCTGGCCCGTCGCGAGGTCGACCCCGAAGACCGGCGCGGCATGCAAACCTGGCTCACCCCCGCGGGCCGCGCACTACGGGACGAGCTGGTCCCCGTAACCGAGGAGCTCCTGCGGCGCACCACCGACGGGATCTCCGAGCGCGACCTTCGCGTTACGGTCCGGACGCTGCGCCGGCTCCAGTCGAACCTCAGCAGGGATCAGGACAGCGGCTAGCAGCCCGCCGCAACGAGCGGGCACCGACCGGGGAACGAGCCGGTGCCCGTGAGACTCAGCGACCGCGCATGGCGCTCAATCTCGCATGGTGCTCAGTAGACGCTCGAGCTCCGCGATCAATCCGTCGAGGGTCTCAGCCAGCTCGTCGTGCCGGTTGATCGCGTCACGACCCGGTTCCTGATCGGCGCTGTTGAGGTTGCCGTACAGGTACTGGAGCTGCCCGAGCAGCATGATCGGCGAATACCGGTACGGTTCGTCGATGAACTCCTTCTCGATGATCTCGAGCGCGTCGTCGAGCGCCTGTGCCTGATCGGTCTCCGCCCCTTCGAGCTCGGTTCGCGCCTCGCGCAGCTTCTGCGCGGCGAGGCGCGCATTGCTGAGCGTGTCGCGCACCTCCAGGGCGAATGCGGCCTGTCTCCCCACCACGTCGGCGGTGATCCCCTCGGCCGCGACGCGCGGGTCCAGGACGACATCGAACGTCTGACTGGCGCTCCAGTCACCCGAGGTCAGACGTGCCTCGTATGTTCCGGGCGGAACCATCGGGCCGCCGCCCCCGCCGCCGCCACCGCGACCACCCCTGCCGGGCGACCAGGGGCCGGCGTGTCGGAGATCCCACACGAACCGGTGCATGCCGGCACCCGCAGGCAGCCGAGGCGTACCGACCCGCTCCAGGCGCCACTCCCGCATGCTGGGCTCGTCCGGGACCTGAAAGCTGATCCCCGCCGCGCGGCTGGAGAAGCCGCGCACCAGGTTGCCCCTGTCGTCGAAGATCTCGAGCGTCACGTCGCCGGTCTGATCCGCGGCGAACCAGTAGTCGAACGTGGCGCCCGTGGGCGGGTACTGCGGCGCCGCGGGGTTGGCACCGCGGCCGCCGCCACGGCCGCCGCCGCGGAAACGGATGGCCTCGTCGACAGCGAACAGGTGCGCCGGCAACGCCGCGACGTCGGGACTCATCTCGTGCAGGGGCGTGACGTTGGACATGATCCAAAAGCTGCGCCCCATGGTCGACAGCGCCAGATCCTTGCCGACCACCTTCAGGTCCGTGATCGGCGTATTCGGCAAGTTGAGCTGGAAAGGCTGCCAGCTGTCGCCATCGTCGAAGGAGATGAACATGCCGAACTCGGTGCCGGCGTACAGCAGCCCCTCCCGGTTCGGGTCTTCGCGCACGACCCGTACCGGCTCGTCGTCGGGAATGCCGTTCGCGATGTGTGTCCAGGTCGCGCCGTAGTCCTCGGTCTTGTAGAGATGGGGCGCGAAGTCCCCCACCTGGTAGCGCAAGATCGCCGCGTACGCCTTGGAAGGCTCGTGTGGCGAGACCTCGATGGTCTGGACGCGGCCGTAGGGGCCGAGAGCCGGCGGCGTGACCTCGTTCCAGGTGGCGCCGTTGTCTCGCGTCAGGTGGATCGGGCCGTCGTTGGAGCCGACCCAGATGACGCCCTCCTCGTGCGGTGATTCCTGGATCTCGTAGATCACCGAGAAGTGCTCCTCGCCGGTGGCGTCGTGGGTGATGGGCCCGCCCGAGTGCACCTGTGTTTCGGGCGTGAAGGCGGTGAGGTCCGGCGAGATCGTCTCCCAGGTAATGCCGCGATCCTCGGTCACATGGAGGAATTGCGACCCGTGATAGACCCGGTCCGGGTTGTGCGGGGACACGTGGATCGGGGCAACCCGCTGGAAACGAAAGGCGAGATCGGCGGGATTCCGGCCATAAAGGTTCCAGAATCCCACGTAGTACTGCTGCTCTTGTCCGGTGCGGCGGTTGTACACGCCGAAACGGCCCTTGCAGTTGGCGTAGACGATGTCCGGATCGCCCGGCTTGGGCACCACCGGGCCGGTCTCACAGCCACCATGCGCCTCCCACCCGCCGCTCGCGCCGCCCGGCGTGGAACCGTCCGGCAGACTCGGCACGGAGATCGTCGAGTTGTCCTGCTGTCCGGCATAGAGGCGATACGGGAAATCGTCCGAGATGTCGACTTGATAGAGCTCGGCGGTCGGCTGGTTATGCTGCGTCGACCAGGTCTGGCCGCCGTCGCGGGTGACGTTGGCGCCCCCGTCGTTGCTCTGCACCATGATGTCCGGGTCGTCCGGATTGATCCACAGATCATGGTTGTCGCCGTGCGGCGTGCGTCCGCCGGAACCCCAGGTACGGCCGCCGTCATTGGAACGGCTGTAACCCTCGGCCATGCCCCAGAGGATGTCGGGATCGACCGGATGGGCGACAAGGTTGGTGTAATAGAACGGACGGTTGCGGATCGCCTGATAGTCGCTGACTTGCACCCAGCTGCCGCCGCGATCATCCGACCGGTAGACGCCGCCTTCGCTTCCGGGAGCCTCGATGAGCACGTACACGCGGTCCGGATCGCCCGCCGAGACTGCCAGGTCGGACTTGCCGCGCAGCCCACTCGGCAGGCCGTTCTCCAGGTGCTCCCAAGTGTCGCCGCCGTCGGACGACTTGTACACGCCGCCCTCGTCGCCACCCGAGATGATCGTCCAGGGCTTGCGCTCGGCGAGCCACATGCTGGCGTAGATCTCGTCCGGGTTGTCGGGCGCGAACTCGAGGTCGACGGCACCCGTCTTGTCCGAAACGAACAGCACCTGTTCCCACGAGCCGCCGCCGTCCGTCGTGCGGTACACGCCGCGCTCCGGGTTCGGCGCGAACGGGTTGCCGATGGCCGCGACGTAGGCGACGTCGGGATCCTCCGGGTGGATGAGCACGGCGCCCGAGTTGCCGGTGTCCTCCAGCCCGACGTTCGTCCACGTACGCCCGGCGTCCGTCGACTTGTAGACACCGGTGCCGATGATCACGTTGCTGCGCAGCCCGTCGGACCCGGTCGAGACGTACACGATGTTCGGATCGGACTCGGCCACCGCGATCGCCCCGATGGAGCCGGTGCGGAAATAACCGTCGGAGATCGGCCGCCAGGTCTGGCCGTAGTCGGTCGTCTTCCACACGCCGCCGCCGCTCGCCCCCATATAGAACGTCGAGGGCTGGGCGCGGTGCCCGGCCACCGCAGTGACGCGCCCGCCCCGCGATGGACCCACCATGCGATAGCTCAGGCCTTCGAAAAGCTCGGGGGAAATCGAGCCGGCCGACTGGGCCAGCGAGGACGGCTGACTCGCGGCAGCAACCAACACGATCGACAGCGCGGCGATCAATCCGACTTTCATGCGCATCGAGAACTGCTCCTGCGGACAAGAGGTCAACGGTTGGGGATAGCAGGAATCTAACCGCGTCCGGGCTGAACAGACAACAAAGCGGCCCCGCGATCGGTGCAGAGTCGTGACACGGCGGGTCTCGCGCGGAACGGGACACCGGTGTCGGCGCCGCGCTCGGCCAGGCGCGCCGGCCTAGCGCTGGCCGGAAGGAATCTTCAGCTGCTGGCCGGGATAGATTTCCGTCGACCGCAGGCCGTTGGCCAGCTGAATCGCTCGCGGCGTGGTGTCGTAGCGCCGCGAAATCTCCCACAGCGTGTCCCGCCGCCGAACCGTGTAGGTTGTCGGCCCGTCGTCGACCTCGATCGAAGCGTTGATCGCCCGGGTCGATTGCCCGGTCAGACGCGCCACGTGCGCTACGTAGGGCTGCGGAAAGAGGGCGATGTGATAGTGAGCCGGGCTGGATTCGCGTGTCGCCTCCAACACTCTCTGCCCTTCGAGGTACAGGAGGGTATCTTCGAGCCAGTCGCGACAGGGACCCGGAAACGGCCGCCTGAGGTCGAGTGCCATCCCGGTCGGATGAACCGAGCGACGCGAAGCGTTACGCGGTTGATTGGCGACCGGCCGCGTGAGGCTGGTGACAACGAGGCGCTCGCCGCAGGCCGCCCGATACTGGTTCGCCAAACGCTCGATGAACAGCTTCACCGCCGGGCGGGCGACGGGAAACGAGACACCCTTCAACCAGTAGTCACGGTTCTCGACCACGGGAACGAGCAAACCGGCGTCGACGAACCGCTGCACGTGGTTCGCATCGCGCAATCGGGTGTAGTCGTGGACATCCGCCTGCCTCACCTGGCGATCGAGCGAGGAGCCGCTACCGCGTAGGCTTTGTGCTTGGGCGACTCCGGCGAACGACAGCATCGCCACGGCTATCGCAAACGCGCCGGCACGCCTGCCGGCAACACCACCCTTTCGGTCGACCTGACCGCGCACGATCATCTCGGGGCTCGTTTCCGGGGTGCGTTCACGGCGACCCAACTCGAGGATTCGATTGGTTCAAGCCGGAAGAAGACGGTCATCCAGCGACAACGGTGAGGGAGCTTAGCAATCATCCGGCGGGTTCGAAACTCCCCCCACCGACAAAGGTGGCGAGCAGTTTTCGGCCGTCCGTCGCCTTGCACTTCGCGTCCGTTCGTCGTAACCAGATCCATCACGCATCCACGCACAGCCGCAGGCGACCCCAGGAGCAGGCATGACGGCAGCCGACCGGGACGGCAACGACAGCGCGCTGATCGATCTCGCCTGCGCTCTGGTGCGCCTCCCGAGCGTTCTGGGCGACGAGAACAAGGTTGCCGAGCACGTCTCCCGCGAAATGCGCCGGCTGCACTACGACCACGTAGAGATCGACGAGGCGGGCAATGTCATCGGCATCATCCGCGGCCTGCACGACGGTCCGACGGTGCTTCTCGACGCCCACATGGACACGGTCGACGTGTTGCCCGCCGACGCTTGGACCCACGATCCGTTCGGCGGCGAGCTTGTCGGCAATCGGATCTACGGTCGCGGCTCTTCCGACATGAAGGGCGCCCTGGCGGCGATGATGTTCGCGGCCGCCGGGCTCGAGCGCGCCGGCATCGCGGGGAACGTGATCGTCTCCGCCTCGGTCGGCGAGGAATCGATCGAAGGCGCCGCCCTGCGCTGCGTCCTCGACCGGCATCCGGCCGACTTCGTCGTCATCGGCGAAGCCTCGGGCCTGGACCTCGTCCGCGCAGGCCGCGGACGGGCGGAGTTCACGCTGGAGACGGCCGGGCAACCGGCCCATGCCGCCAGTCCCGCCGAGGGGGTCAACGCGGTTCACAAGATGGCGGCGGTCATTCGCGAGGTCGAGATGATCCCGATGCCCGAGGACCCCTTCGTCGGCGGAGGCGTGCTGTGCCTGACCGACATCATCTCGCGCCCCTACCCGGCGCATTCCGTCGTCCCCAGCGGCTGCAAAGCCACCTACGAGCGCCGACTGCTGCCGGGAGAATCGCAGGAGTCCGTCGAGGCGACCCTGCTGCAAGCGTGTGCCCGCGCCGACGCGCCCGACACGACCATCGAGCTGGCGATGACCGATTTTCGCACCTACACGGGCGTCCGTTGGCAGGAGCCGAAGTGGTTCCCGCCCTGGCGCCTTTCGGAGGGTCACGAGCTCGTGCAGCAGGGGCTGCACGGGCTGCGCGCGGCGGGACTCGACCCGTCGATGCGCAGCTACCAGTTTTGCACCAACGCCGCGCACAGTGCCGGCGTCGCCGGTGTTCCGACGATCGGGTTCGGCCCGTCGACCGAGGCGCATGCGCACGTGGTGGACGAGTTTCTCGAAGTCGACCAGCTCCTGGCCGCCCGCCGTGGCTACGCCGGTATCCTCGCCACCTTGCTCGCCACGTCCGCATCGTAGAGACTCGGCCTACGGGCGCGGGCGCAGCGTAGGAGGCCCGGCCTTAGAGCACGGCCTCCTAGGGAGCACGATCTGATGTTCAACCGGCGAGATTTTCTCATCGGAGCCGCCTCCGCATGGGCGATGACGGCCCTACCCCTGCCGCGACCGGTGGCCATCGGTCGCCTTGCGGCGCCTCGCTTCTCCTCGTATCCCTTCACGCTCGGTGTGGCTTCCGGCGACCCGACGCCCGGTGGCATGGTCCTGTGGACTCGCCTTGCTCCGGATCCATTGCGCGGCGGCGGCATGCCGCATGCGCCGTTGGAAGTGGAATGGACGATCGCCGAGGACGAGCTTTTCAGCCGCCCGGTGTCACGGGGAACGGCGACCGCCGCACCCGATCTGGGCCACTCGGTACACGTCGAGGCGGAAGGCCTTCGGCCCGATCGCTGGTACTGGTACCAGTTCCGCGCCGGCGGCGAGCACAGCCCGGTCGGGCGAACGCGGACGGCCCCGGCGCCGGGCGACGCCAACGACAGGCTGAAGTTCGGATTCTGCTCGTGCAATCACTTCGAACAGGGCTACTACACGGCCTATCGACACATGGCCGAAGAAGACCTCGATCTCGTCTTCCACCTCGGCGACTACATCTACGAATACGCCGGGCGCGAGGACCGCGTGCGTATGCACACGTACGAGGAAATCGAGTCCCTCGTCGACTACCGAAACCGCTACGCCCTGTACAAGGGAGACCCGGACTTCCAGGCAATCCACGCCGCCGCCCCCTTTGTCGTCACCTGGGACGACCACGAGGTCGACAACAACTACGCCGGGCTCATCTCCGAACGGGACGATCCGGTCGAAGCGTTCATGCGCCGGCGGCAAGCGGCGTATCAGGCCTACTACGAGCACATGCCGCTGCGCCGTGCCCAGCTCCCGGACGCTTCGGGCATGCGGTTGTACCGCGGCCTTTCCTACGGGCAGCTGGCGGGTTTTTCCGTGCTCGACACTCGACAGCACCGCACCGACCAACCTTGCGGGGACGAGAGCGGTCCGCGCTGCCCAGCCGTATTCGATGAGGCGGCAACGCTCCTGGGAGCGGAGCAAGAGAGCTGGCTGTTCGGCCGCCTGGATCGATCGACGGCCCACTGGAACATCATCCCGCAACAAATCATGGTTGCCCCGGTAGACCGGCGGGCCGGCGACGAAGAACGCTACAGCATGGACCAGTGGAGCGGCTACGATGCCGCCCGCAACCGGTTGGTCGAGTTTCTCGGCAGCCGCCGCCCGAGCAATCCCGTCATCCTCACCGGCGACATCCACTCCAACTGGGTCAACGACATCAAGCGGGACTTCGACGACCCGTCGTCGGCCAACGTGGCGACCGAGCTGGTGGTGACGTCGATCAGCTCGGGAGGCGATGGTGTCGATCAGGGCGCCTCGACCGCCGGGGTCCTCGACGAAAACCCGTTCGTTCGCTTCTACAACGGGCAACGGGGTTACGTGACCTGTGAGCTGACCCCCGACGCGTTGACGGCCCACTACCGGGTGGTCCCCTACGTGAGCCAACCGGACGCTCCGATCACGACGAGAGCCTCGTTCCGGGTCGAGAGCGGCCGACCCGGCGCCCACCGGCTGACCGGATGAAGCTACCGGCGTCGATCCTGGTTCTGCTGGCGACTGCGTCCACGGCAACGGTAGCGGCGAACGTCGGCGCGGAAACCGCCGCCCAGCAGCGCCGCGTCGCGCCGACCGGGCCGTGCGCCGAGCGCGGCGCGCGCGATCTCTATTGTCTCGACCTGCACGCCACGCCTGACCTCGCCACAGCGTCGGGCTCGGTGGACCTCGAAAGGGTGCCGTCCCCGTTCGGCGTCGCGGTCACCCCGGAGGGAAGTCACATTCACGAGCTCGTCGCGCACATCTCCGGGTTGCCGGCGCCCGCATCCCTGGGGGAATACGCGACCTACGTCGCCTGGGCCACGACGCCCTTTTTCGAGCCTGTCGTCAAGCTGGGCGAAGTCGGCAACGGCGAACATCGCCTCGGGCGCGTCGCCTTCAACAAGTTCCTCGTGCTGATCACCGCGGAGCCGTCGGCAGAAGTGACGACACGGTCGGGAAAACTGGCGCTGCGCGGCCGGTCGCCGAGCCTCTTCATGGATCCCCACGACCTGATGACGCAGGCGCCATCCGCCGTGCTCGGCCCCCTCGGCCGCAGCAGTCGACCGGGGACGACCGGGGAAGCCGGACATCGGGGCCACATGGAAACCGACCCCACGTCCGCTCTCGAATGGTCGATGCCGCCGATGCACCCGCTCGTTCCGATGCTCCCGGGGATGGCCGGGCTGCGCCCGGAAGTAGCGGTGGAGACGCTGGCGCTTCCCGACCCATCCGCTTTTCGTGACCTGCCAGAGGCAACGGCCAGCCAGGTCGTCGAGCTTCCGGACGGCGGCACACTCGACCTGACCGCCGGCTTCGTCCGGCGCGCGCTCGTCGGCAACGAAACCGTCATGCTGGCGTTCAACGGCCAGCATCCCGGGCCGATGATCCGCGTCGGGCAGGACTCCACGATCTTCGTGAACTTCACCAACGCGACCCCCTACCCGACCGCCGTGCACTGGCACGGCGTCAGGCTCGACAACCGCTACGACGGTGTCCCCGGGGTCACGCAGGATCCGGTGCAACCGGGAGCTACGTTCCGCTACCGCATTCACTTCAAGGACGCCGGGATCTACTGGTACCACCCGCACCATCGCGAGGATATCCAGCAGGAGTACGGCCTCTACGGCAACATGCTGGTCGACGCGCCCCAGGCCGACTACTACGGCCCGGTCAACGCCGAGCAGGTGCTGATGCTCGACGACATCCTTCTCGCCGACGACGGCACGCCGGTGCCGTTCGGCGCAGAGTCGTCCAACTACATGCTCATGGGCCGCTTCGGGAACCGGTTCCTGATCAACGGCGAGCCGCGTTACGAGCTCGACGTGGCAGGCGGCGAAGTGGTCCGCTTCTACGTCACCAACGCGTCGAACACCCGCACGTTCAACCTCTCGTTTCAGCAAAGCGACGGACCGCCGCGCGACGCCCGCGCCGAGTACGCCGCGAACCGCGGAATGCAGCAGGTTCCCGCCGCGCCGCTGCCGATCAAGGTCGTCGGCTCCGACGTCGGCAAGTTCGAGCGCGAGCAGATGGTCGAGAGCGTCGTCATCGCCCCGGCCGAGCGCTACGTTGTCGAGGTCCGTTTCGACGAGCCGGGCACGATCCATTTGAACAACCAGGTGCAGGCGATCAACCACCGGTTCGGCACGTTCTTCCCCGAGGTCGACACGCTCGGGCTCATCCGGGTCGGCGACGACCGCACCATCGAAGACCACGGCCCGGCGTTCGATATCCTGCGGGTGAACGGCGACGTCATCGGCGACATCGACGGATATCGCCACCGCTTCGACGACCCCGTCGATCTCGATCTTCTGCTCACGCTACAGGTGCGCGACCTGCCGCTCCCGGTCGAGCAGGTGATGCTCTACGACTGGATCTACTTCAATCCGGTCGAATGGAGCGGCACGATGCCGATGATGAACTGGCTGTCGACCGGCCGTGAGACCAGCTGGATCCTGCGGGACCCGCGCACCGGAGCCGAAAACACCGACATCGGTTGGCGCTTTCAGGTGGGCGACGTGGTGAAGATCAGGCTGCGCAACGACCGCGACGCCTGGCACGCGATGCAGCACCCGGTGCATATTCACGGGCAGCGATTTCTCGTCCTCGAACAGGACGGGATCGCGAACGACAACCTGGTGTGGAAGGACACGGTGCTGCTGCCGACCGGATCCACGACCGACATCCTCTTGGAGCTGTCGAATCCCGGGCGCTGGATGGTTCATTGCCACATCGCCGAGCACCTCGAGTCGGGCATGAAGTTCGTGTTCGACGTCCAGCCACGAACCCCCTGAGAGGACCGAACGACGCTGGACTACCCGACCCCGGACTACCCGACGCCGGACGCCACGACATCGGCCCCCCGGCACCAGATCCCGGAAGGCCGGACCGTCGAACCGATCGCAAGACAACCCGGAGACGAGCATGAACATGATCCGCACGATCGCCGAACGTATGCCACGGGCGCTGCGCGGCGGCGCCTTGGTTTCGGCCCTGCTGTTGATCGCCACCCACGCCGACGCCGCCCTCCCGGCGCTCACCGGTAGTCCCGCCCAGGGGGCCGGGCAGAGCTTCGTCATCGCCGAGAGCGACGAGATCGTCATTTCCAACGTCAAGATCATCGACGGCACCGGGGCGGCGCCGCGGGAGGATCAGACGGTCCTGGTCCGCGACGGCCGCATCGCGGAGATCGGCGCGGCCGGCAGCGTCCGTGCGTCCGCCGACGCCCACGTCGTCGACGGAAGCGGCCACACGCTCATTCCCGGCCTCGTCGGACTGCACAACCACAGCTACTACACCGCCGCCGGCGGCCGCGCAGCACAGCTGTCGACCACCGGGCCAATTATCTACCTTGCATCGGGCGTCACCACGATCCGCACCACCGGCGCACGGGCCCCCTACGAAGAGCTCAACCTGCAGGCCGCGATCGAGGCGGGTCGCCGCATCGGCCCGCGGATCTTCGTCACCGGGCCCTACCTCACCGGCCAGCGAGGCTCGATGACCATGGCGCAGTTGAACGGCGCCGAGGACGCCCGACGCATCGTCCGGTACTGGGCCGAGGAAGGGGTCAGCTGGTTCAAGGCGTATACCCAGATCAGCCGGGAAGAGCTCGGAGCGGCAATCGACGAGGCTCACCGAAACGGCATCAAGGTGACAGCCCATCTTTGCTCGGTGACGTTCCGCGAAGCGGTCGCGCTCGGCATCGACCAGCTCGAACACGGGCTGCTCACCAACACCGACTATGTCGACGGCAAGCAACCCGACCAGTGCATCGGCATCGGCAGCCGATACCTCGATCTCGACATGGACTCGGAAGAGGTACAGCAGACGTTCCGGGACATGATCGACGCCGACGTCGGCATGACGTCGACCCTGGCGGTATACGAGAACTTCGTCCTCGGCCGGCCGCCGGTGGAGCAGCGTTCCCTGGACATGTTGGCCCCGGAGATCGCCGAGGCGGTCAAGGCCGAGAACGATCGCTACGTCCACGCCCCCGAGGATGCAGACCTCGGCTTCCCGCCCGAGATGTTCCAGAAGGCACTCGAGTACGAGGCCGCGTTCGTCCGTGCCGGCGGCACGCTGGCGGCGGGTGTCGACCCGACGGGGTATGGCGCCGCCTTGCCGGGATTCGGCGATCAACGCAACTTCGAGCTCTTGCGCGAGGCCGACTTCTCGCCCCAGCAGGTCGTGCAGATCATGAGCGCCAACGGCGCGAAGATCCTCGGTATCGAGGATGAGACGGGCACCATCGAGGTGGGGAAGCTGGCCGAGATGGTATTGCTCTCCGGCGATCTGGCGGCCGACCCGACGGTGATCAAGAACGTCGAGATCGTCTTCAAGGACGGTGTCGGCTACGACTCGCCGGCGATGCTCGAGTCGATCAAGGGCCAGGTGGGGATCCGCTGAAGATCCATCCGGCCAGGCTGACCGAGCTCCCCCGATGACATGAGCTTCGACACGACGCAGTGGACCCTGGTGGTGGCTGCCGGCGACTCGCGCCAACCCGGTTCGCACGAAGCCCTGGCGGACTTGTGCGGTTCTTACTGGTATCCCCTGTACGCCTACCTCCGCCGGCGTGGTTACCCGCATGAAGAAGCGGAGGACCTGGTGCAAGGGTTCTTCGCTCAGCTCCTGGACAAGAACTACATTCGCGCCGCCGATCGGGAGCGCGGCCGCTTCCGGTCGTTCCTGCTCGCATCGTTGAAAAATTATGCCGCGAACGAGTGGGATCGAAAGAAAGCGAAGAAACGCGGCGGGGACTCGACCACGTTGTCGCTCGATTTCGAGACCGCCGAGGGCCGGTGTCACATCGAGCCCGCCGACGACCGCACGCCGGAGCAAGTGTTCGACCGCGGCTGGGCAATGACCCAGCTCGAACACGTGCTCGATCGCATGCGCTCCGAGGGAGACGGCGACGACCGGCTGGCGGCGCTGGAGGGTTTCCTCACCGGCGAGGGCGACGACGTCCGCTACAAGGACGTCGCCGAGCAGCTCGGTATGACCGAGGGAGCAATCAAGGTCGCCGTACATCGTCTCCGGCGGCGGTTCGGGAAGATGTTGCGCGAGGAAGTCGCGCGAACGCTCAACGATCCGAACGACGTCGACGACGAGATTCGGCACCTGTTCGCGGCGTTCGAGCGCTGACCGCAGCACCGCGACTGCGCTTCATCGCATTGGTGCGGAGCTCGGGCCCTTTCCGCACGTGCATCCGGGGGAACCTCGACGGCGGTTCAGAAATAGTCGGCCAGTACGATCGCGTAGGCGCGGCCGGCATCGTCTTTTACCTCAACGGTCGTGCCGGGGGCGCCGTAGCGCCAGCGAAAGCCGCCGGCGAGATACGCCTCGCTCACGCGTGTGTCGCCCACCGAGACAAGACGCTGGCCCTTGCGCAAGCCCGCCGCCTCGGCGGGCGAGCCCGGAGCAACGAAGAAGACCTCGAGATAATCGCCGCGAAAGGCGGTTTGCAGACCGCTGCGGTCGCGCCGGACGGGCATCGCATCTTCCGGATTGACGACGTGAAAGCGCATCCCTGGATAGTCGAAGACGAGCACGAACGGGCGGAGCACCGCGGCGCCGATGTTTCCGGCAATCTCGTCGGTATCGAGGGAGCCGACCGCATCGTCCATGAAGTTCGCCGGCGAACGGCCCACCGAGACGCCGGCGAACTCGAAATCGCGCAGCGTCGAGATGGGCGTCTCCAGCATGCCTCCGACGCCGCCGGTGGCCACCTTCGAGACAGCCGGTCGGCCCTCGAGCATGTCGAAGGCTTCGACGTAGTGGGCCACGATATCCACCGTGCTGTTCGATCCCGTGTCGATATCGCACAGCGTCAGCGGCAGGTCCTCGTACCGGCATTCCACCTTGGGCACGCCGGCGCGGGAGAACATCCTGACACTCTGCGCCCCGGCAGGCGGCTCGTAGGCGTGCGGCGGGGCAAAACGCACCCTCCGGCGCGGATAATCGACCGTAACCACAGCGCGGGTGAACACCTCCACGCCCAGGATGACTTCGAAGCTGCGGCCCATCTTGTCGGCGATCGGCTCCAAGTCGAGTACCGCGACCGTGGCATCCCGCAGCGTGATGCCGGGCACGGAAACGTCGACACCGTCGGCGAGGAATAGCTCTTCAGCCCCTCCGATACCCCGGATCGTGCCGGCGTCGCGAACGTTCAAGCCGATGCTGCGGGCAAACGCGCGGTCGAGCACCGTGATGCCGGCGCCCGAATCCAGCATGACGCGGACGTCGCGATCGGCGACCTGTCCCTCCAGCTCGATGTAGCCGTCGAGAAACAGATTGAACGGCACCCAGTCGACGCTTTCGTCGAAGCGCAGGTCGCCGCTCTGCTGCGGCGGGCGATAGAACTCGGCGCGGTCGACCTCGCCGGCAGCGACGACCTCTTTCCACTCTGTCAGCTGTCGCCGGCGGGGGTCGTCCGGCCGTCTGTCCGAGCGGAAGGCGTAACGGATGCCGTCGACGATGCGCCAGTCGGAAAGCCGGGTCCAGACCTCTCCACCGTCGGCGTCCGGCTCACGCGTCCAGTGCAGGCTCCCGTCGGTGGCGTCCAGAAAGAGGTCGATGTAGTTCTGATTCGCCGGGTGCGAAAGCCGAAGCACCTCCCACGTACGTCCGTCCCGACGGTCCTCCCCGATGTGATCGGCGGTGTAACCCGAGGCGAGCAACAGATGCCGCCCGAACATCTCGTCGACGGAGGCGCGGAACGCGTCGATACGGTCGGCGCCGAGGTCTTCGAGATTGCCGTTGACCCAGCGCCAACCGCCGTGTGGCGTCACCGCCTCGACCTGTTGCACCCCCTCGAGCTTCACGTCGTAGCGCAACCAGCCGTCGCGCCCGCCGACGGCGCGGAATACGCCCTCGTTGCCGCCGATGACGATATCGCCGCGGCGCTCCAAGAACGTCAGGGACTCGAAGGCCTCCGTGCCTCCGCGCCACGCGACGTGGGCATCGAGAAGCGCACGCGCCGTCGAAGTGGGCCCGAGCGGCGATCCCGCAGGCCGCGTGCGCTCCGCCTGGTGGGCGGCGACACCGGTGACGATCAGGGCGATCAGGCCGACGGGCAACCAGTTGGGGCTGATGCGTCTCATCCCCAAACGCTATCCGCCTCGGCGGCGGCTTGCACGTCGTTCGCGGTTGTCCGAGCGTCGGCGACGCTCTTCAACGCCCGTGGCGCGCGACTGCGCGCCGCTCACCGGGGCCCCGGCCTCGGCTAACGGTTCGTTCCCCCGCCGGCCTTTTTCAAGAACGGAACACCCTCGATCATCCAGTCCGGCGCCGGAGCACCCTTCAGGTAGTGGTCGAAGAACTGCTTCATGCGCACCTGGAAGTCCTCCTGGTTGGCGCGCCGCGACAGATGGTGGCCCTCGCCCGGATAGGACAGGAGAATCACCTCCTTCCCCAGCCGGCGGGCAGCGTTGTAGTACTCGAGGCCCTGGTGCCAATCCACCGCCCCGTCCTCGGTACCGTGAAGGATCAAGAACGGCGTGACGATGTTCTCGGCCTGGTGAACCGGCGACTGGCTGACGTACAGGTCCCAGTCTTCGTAGGGAGACACTCCCATGCGCACCTGCCCCCGCTCCATGATCCCCTGCTGCGGGTTTCCCGAGCTCTTGTACAGCTCGCCGTAGAAGCTCGTCAGGTTGGTCACCGGCGCCCCGGTGACCACGGCGGCGAAGATGTCCGTCTGGGTGAGCACGAAGGACGACTGGTATCCGCCCCAGCTGTGGCCCTGGAGGCCGATCCGCTCCGGGTCGGCGTACCCCAGATCGATGACCCTTTGCACCGAGCTGGTCAGATCGTCGAGCGCCGACGTTCCCGGGCGACCTTCCGTGTAGACGATATCCGGGCGCAGCACCAGGTAGCCGTTGCTCGTATAGGTGGAGAAGTGCGGCCGGTCGTCGTAGGCCGGCATCGAGTAGTTGTGGTGGTTCTGCGACATGAGCTCGTAGAAATACACCAGCATGGGGTACTGCTTGCCCGCCTCGTATCCGGCAGGCAGCGCCAGCGTTGCCTGCAGCTCGTTGCCCCGCTCGTCCGTGTAGTCGATAAAAACGGACCCGGGCGACCAGGCGTATTCGGCCTGTTGCGGGTTGGCGTCGGTGACTCGGCGGGCGCTCGAAAAGCCGTCGGCCGTTACACCGTCTGCAACCCAGTAGTCGGGAAACTCCACGAACGTCTGGCGGGTGAATACCGCCCGGTCCGCCTTTTCCGCCTTGCGCAGCGAGCCGATCGCCATGTCCTCGAAGACCAGGGAGCGAGGCTCTTCGCCGAAGGAGACCGTGTAGTAACCGGACTTCTTGCTTCGATCGCCGTAGGCGGACAGGAAGATCGGCTCATCGGTGGCGATCTCACGCGGCCCGCCGCCGAATCCGCCGCGCCCGCCGCCACCGCCGGCGGCGTCGAGATCGACATACCGGAAACGGATGCGCTCGCGATCACCGAGGCCCCGCGTCAGGTTCGTCGGCGTGCCGCCGCTGCCCGGCACCGGCAGAGCCCAGATGTCGTAGCGGTGGTTGAGCAAGACCCAGTTTCCATCCTCACTCCAACCCGCCAGGCCGTAGGCGGGGAGCTCGTACGGATGATCGTCCTGGCGGTTGACGAAGTCGACGCCCGACAGGTCGGTCAGATCGGTCGTTTCGCCGCTCTCCATGTCGCGCAGGAACAACGTTTCGTCCTGCAAATACAGGTACCAGCGGCCATCCGGAGACAGCCCCATCGCTCGCCCCAGGCCCTCGATCATCAGCTCGCGCTCGCCCGTGCGCGCATCCACGCGATAGTAGTCGGCCCGGCTTCCGCCCCAGGCCACGTCGTAGCGATACGGCTTGTCGTGCCGGCCGACGCCGAACGTCCCGTCTTCGGCGAGCGCGATGGAAGGCATCGCCTCGTCGGTGAGCTGCACGAAAGAGCGGTCGTCCAGATGCACGACGCCGGTGTAGGTCGCTTGCCGATCGCGGGTGGCGCGGACCTCCTGGACCGACTGCACACGCTCGTCACGCCAGTGCCAGACGTCGACGTTGGGGACGTCTTCTTCGTCCTCCTCGGGAGTCTCCCGTTCCTGCTCCTTGATGCCGACGAAAATGCGGGAGCCGTCCTCGCTCCAATCGAGCGCTCGCAACTCGCTCAACACCATGCCCTCGGGGAAGTCCGTTGCCACGGCCGGATCGAAATCCATCAGCACGATCTCGTTGCCGCGGTTGACGAAGGCGATCATGCGGTTCGATCGCTGCACGTCCCCTTCTTCCGTAACGCCGCGCAGCGCGGCCAGGCCGCGACCGTCCTCGCTCCAGGACAGCCGCGCGTAGCGCTCCGAGGAGGTGTCGAGCGGCCGCAGCATGCGGCTGTCGAGATCGAGAAGGTAGAGCCCGTTCCCGGTACCGGAGGCGGCGTCGACCGTGTAGGCGAGCGCGTCGCTCTGCTCGTTGAAGGCGAACTCGTCGACGTTGCCGATGTTCTGGACCTGTCCGGACGCCAGGTCCCGCAGCATCAAGTCGGTGCCGTCGTGCTCCGCATCGCGGTCGACCCGGCGGCGCTTGACGACGAAGAAGCGGCCGCCGTCGGAGAACTCGAAGCTGGCGGCGTCTGCCGTCTCGTGGGTGTCGCCGTCGGCGAGCTGCATGATCGCCGCCTTACGACCTTCACCTCCGTTGTCGGCACTCCCGCCACCGCGGCCTCCGCGGCCTCCTCGACCTCCACCTCGCCCCTCCTCGTCCGACTCCGGGCTGACCATGAACGCCACCCACAGGGAATCGTCGGAGAAACGCGGACCGGAGCCGCGCGGAACTTCGTGTACGGCGTCGGTGTCGAGGTTACGCACGTACAGCGTGTTGTCGCCGTCCAGCGGGTCGTAGCTGTACGCCATCCAAACGCCGTCGGGCGACAGGGCGACGTTCCGGATCCGGCTCCAGCGGGGGTAATCCTCCAGATTGAGGATCTTCTGCTCCCCGGACGACGGCGTAGTTTCCTGCTGAGCCGCGATCGGAGCGGAAAGCGCCATCACCGCGAGGACAACCAACGACAACATGAGGCCCAACGAACGAAGCGATCGAGTATTCCCGGCGGCGAGCGCCATCATCTACCTCCCGTGCTGGAACAAGGTCGCCGGCATCATCGCATCACCCGGCGCCGGAGTGCCACACCCGGCCGGCGCATACCAGCTGCTCGCCGGCGACGCCACGTGGCGTTCGGTCCGTGAAGCGGTGATACTTGCGCCATGAACAAGATCGCGGGTTGGAAGGCCATCGTCGCCGCGTCGCTGATTCTGGCGGCGATCAGCACCCTGGCCGACCTCGTTTGGGCGCTGTGGATTCCGCAGCACAGGGCGGTCTTCGGCCTCGTCCACGGCGCGCTGCTGTTCATGTTGCTGGGCGTGGTGCTGGGCTGGCTCGCTTCCGCGCGAAACAAGTCGGCCGCGCGCTCCGTTCTCGTGTTCCGCGCAGGCGCCGGAGAGCTTCTCGCCGGGCTGGGCGGCGCCGCCGTTTTTTACGCCCTCTTCACCACCATCGGCTGGGCGGCGATGTTCGTCGCCTGGATGTGGGTCTGGTTGGTGACCGCGTTCGTGAACCGCTGGGTCCGAGGATCCGCCGAAGGTCTCGGCGCGACACTCGCGCGGGGCATCGCCGCGGCGGTGCTCTCGGGCGTCGCCTTCTGGGCGATTTCGGGAATCTGGTCGGGCGGATCGACGCGAAACCCCGACTACCTGACGAACTTCGTGTCCTGGTTCGTCGCTTTCTTCCCCGGCTTCGCCTGCTTGTTGGTCGAGCGCGGCGACGACGCTTGAAAGCTCGGACCCGGAGATGATCGAGCGCCTCATCGGCGACTCGGCGTTTCTACGGGCCGCCTACGACTTCCTCGCCTGGAGCTGGCCCTACGTCTTCGCCGTGCTGCACTTCGGCACCGCGATCGTGGCCTCGGTGCACGCGGTGTTGTTCAAGCGCGACGTTCGCAGCGCGGTGGCGTGGGCGGGGCTGATCTGGCTCTCACCCTTCATCGGCGCGTCGCTGTACCTGGTGTTCGGGATCAATCGGATCAGCCGTCGGGCAACCCGCCTACGCGCGGACGAATCCGACACGCTCGTGCCGCTTCCCGAGCGGGTGGCGATGGCGGCCCGTCGCGAGCTCGCTCCGTCGGATGCAACGGCGGCGTCTCTTCCCTACGGACTCGGGGCACTTCGGCGGTTCATCGGTACCGTCAGCGCCCGGCCGCTGACCCATGGGAATCGGGTCACGCCGCTGATCAACGGCGACGAGGGATATCCGGCAATGCTCGAGGCGATCGAGGGCGCGCGGGAATCGATCGCCATGTGTACCTACATCTTCGACCACGATCGCATCGGCATCCGCTTCGTCGAGGCGCTCACCCGGGCGATGCGACGCGGCGTCGAGGTCCGCGTCTTGATCGACGGGGTCGGCGCCCGATACAGCCGCCCGCGAATCACCCGGCTCCTGTCCGCGAACGGCGTCCCCGTGGCCAAGTTCCTGAAATCGATGTCGCCGGTTCGTAATCCCTACATCAACCTGAGGAACCATCGGAAGATCCTCGTTGCCGACGGGCGTGTGGGCTTCACCGGCGGCCTCAATATCCGCGAAGGGTGCGTCCTGGCCCTCGGAACCGACCACCCGGTGCAGGACACGCACTTCCGTTTCGAAGGGCCGGTCGTCCGCCACATGATGGACGACTTCGCACTCGACTGGCAGTTCACCACCGACGAAGCGCTCGAAGGCGAGAAGTGGTTCCCACAGCTGGCCGAGGTCGGAGACATCGAGGCAAGGGGGGTCGCCGACGGCCCGGACGAGAACTTCGAAACCATCCCGTGGGCGCTACTCGGGGCCCTGGCCGCCGCCCAACGATCGGTGCGAATCACGACGCCGTACTTCATTCCCGACCAGACGCTTATCGCCGGCCTGGGGCTGGCGGCCATGCGTGGGGTCTCGGTGCAGATCGTACTGCCGGAGGTGGGCAACCTCCGCGTCGTCCAGTGGGCATCGACGGCGCAGCTCTGGCAGGTGCTGGCGACCGGCTGCGAGGTGTATCTCTCGCCGCCTCCGTTCGATCACTCGAAGCTGATGGTGGTGGATGACGAGTGGACCTTCGTCGGCTCCGCCAACTGGGATGCTCGCAGCCTGCACCTCAACTTCGAGTACAACATCGAGTGCTACGACCGCTCGCTGGCGACGGCGATCGGCGACCTCATCGACACGAAGGTGGCGTCGGCGCGCCGCGCCAGCTTGCGCGAGCTGGCGAACCGTCCCCTGCCGGTACGTCTTCGCGACGGGGTGGCGCGGCTCTTCTCGCCGTATCTGTAGCCGCTTGCGAGAACAGCACGTGCGCCCCCGACCAGAAGTCACGCCGCAGCGGCGCGGCGCAGATCCCGCCCAGACGCGAAGATCGGCGCACCCAGGAGCAGCGCGACGATCAGCACGAAGACCGTCGGCCTGAGCGGCGGACAACGGTTTGCCGTTGCCGTCTCCTTCCGAGTACATCGGGTGACGCCTCCGGCGGCGTGCTCCGTAAGAATCGGCCGAGCCCCGTTATTCGAGAAGCAGCGCCGTGTTGTCGCAGCGGCGTACAGGTGAGTTCTGTCTGCGGGCATTCGAAGCGCCGTGGCTCGATTCCGACGCCTCGGTGGCTCGGATCTGTGGTCGACAGGGCGCGGGACGGCACACCCGGGCGTTGTCGCCGCGGTCTCGGCGCTTCCTGTGCACGTTCAACGTCAAGGGAGAAAACCCATGGCGCATCGCCCCCTCCGCAGGACCTTTCTCGTCGTGTTTTGCCTCCTGTGTGCCGCATCGTCCGTCTTCGGGATGCAGCAACCCGGAGTCGTGTCGATGACCGCGGTCAACGTGCCGCTCGCGTCCTTGCGGGCGTCGGCCGCCGATGCCCGGAACACGGCGCCCCTACCGCCTTCGGCCACCGACGAGGTGAACAACTTCGATCTCGCCGAGGCCATGTTGCGAACCCAGGCGGCGGCCGCGCCGTTGGCAGCGGACCCCTTGCTGCAGCCGTACGCACCGTCGGCGCCGACGACGTTGCTGACCCAGTTCGACGGCTCCGACAACCTCGACAATGGTCTCAACGTCACGCCCCCCGACACCAACGGTGACGTGAGCTCCGACGCGGTCGATCGCTATGTGCAGATGATCAACATCGTGACCACCGTCTTCGACAAGAACGGCGTGGAACAGGGTGGCGGGGCGTTCCCGAGCAACGCCTTCTGGAGCGGCTTCGGCGGCCTCTGTGAAACAACCAACAGCGGCGACCCGATCGTCATTTACGACGAGGCTGCAGACCGCTGGCTGGTGAGCCAGTTCGCCTTCGCGAGCGTGTCCTCGCCGCCCTGGCTGCAGTGCATCGGTGTGTCGCAGACGTCCGACCCGCTGGGCGCGTACAACCGCTATGCCTTCGACTTCGCCCCCGTCGGGTTCAACGACTACCCGAAGCTCGGCATCACGTCCGACGCCATCACGGTGATGGCGAACCTGTTCGTGCCATTCTTCGCCGGGACCTTTGTCGGCACCGCCGACAAGCAGTGCATGTACGCGGGAGACCCGGTCTGCGTGCTCGTCGGCGCCAACTTGGGTGGCAGCGAATTCGGTTTCCTGCCGGCTGACCTGGACGACCCCTCGGGCACCGCAGCTACCGTGCCGGCCTTGTTCGGCACCGCGATGACGGCGAACGGGCTCTTCGACGTGTGGGAAATCGATCCTGACTTCGTCACCCCCGCCAACACCACCATCGCGCGCATCTCACGGGTCCCCATCGCCGCGTTCGATTCCGACCTGTGCCCTGCTTCCCGCGAGCGCTGCGTTCCCCATCCAGGCTCCGGGGACGACCTCGAGACACTCTCCGGGCGACTGATGCATCGGCTGCAGATCCGCGATTTCGGATCGCACCTGGCGATGGTCACCGCCCACACCGTCGACGTAGACGCCGCGCCCTCCGGCAGCACCGGACGGTCCGGCGTGCGCTGGTACGAGCTCCACAGCACCGACGGCGGTGCGAGTTGGAGCCTGCACCAGGAGGGCACGCACGGTCCGGCCGACAGCCTGCACCGCTGGATGCCCAGCATCGCGATGAACGCGGCGGGCGAGATCGGCATCGGCTTCATGGTGTCGGATTCCACCACGCCGGTCGAGATACGGGTCGCGGGCCAGACCGCCGCCGTCAGCGGCAGCGGCGTGCTCGACGCTACCGAGGCGATATGCCGCAGCGGTGTCGCCGGCGCCGACTGGACCGGGCGCGCGGGCGACTACAGCGCCACGTCGGTCGATCCCGACCGCGACACGTTCTGGCACACGAACGAGTTCGGTGCCCGCGCCGTGTTCCGCGGTTGGGGAAGCGCGGTCTGTGAGTTCGAGCTCGGCACCGCTCCCCCGGGAGGCGATCAGGACAACGACGGCGTGGACGACACGGTCGACTTCTGTCCGGCGACCGTAATCCCTGAAGGTGTGCCGACCAGCGGCGGTCTCGGCAACAACCGCTGGGCGCTGGTCGACGGCGACCTCAACTTCGACACCCGTACGCCCGGCGGGAGGCCGCCTTCGGCAAGCTATGACACGACGCAAACCGGAGGCTGCTCCTGCGAGCAGATTCTGGTGCAGCTCGACGGCAAGAACGGAGAATTCAGGAACGGGTGCACGACGAAGACGATGGACACCTGGGTGAACTTCGTGGGTGGGAGTGAAGATACGCAGAACTGACCATTCGCGGAGCCGCCGTGGAGGTTCCTCATACCGTCACCGCGGCCCGCCCCACGAACCAACGCGAACGTGAACGGGCGGCGGCGCTCTCTCGAGCCCGCCGCCCTCGATGTGTGTGCAACGCGGAGAGCGTCTCAGCGGTCCTCGCTGCCCGACATCCTGACCGGCCGGTCTCCGAGGCCGTACACGGGCCCGAGCTCCTGCTGGCGCGGCCACAGCTCGTCGAGCGTGTTGCCGTCGTGCAAACGGCCGTTCTTCATCACCATCTGGATGGTGTTGGTGTTGCGGATGTCGTCGAGCGGGTTCTGCTCGAAGATCACCAGGTCGGCAAGCTTCCCGGCTTCGATCGAGCCGAGGTCGTTCTGCACGCCGATCGCCTCGGCACCGAAGAGCGTCGCGACACGCAGCGCCTGGTGCTCCGTCAGACCACCGGACTGCATCGCCCACAGCTCCCAGTGATAGCCGAGTCCCTGTAGCTGGCCGTGGCTGCCGACGCCCGCCTTGCCGCCGGCGTTGACGATGTCGGCGACCACTTTCGCCAGGCGAGGAAAGTTGTATTCCTCGTCCATGAACCAGCCGGCACCGCGCCGGCGGGCCTTGCTGGCGAGCTCCTCGTAGGGCGTGAAGCGCTGCAGTTTCTCGTCGTGGTAGGCGTTCTCTTTCGCGAAGTAGTAGTTCTCGGCCCACGGCCCGCCGTACGCAACCAGCAGGGTCGGCGTGTAAAACATGCCGGTGTGGGCGACGAACTCGACCACGTCCTTGTACAGCGGTGTGATCGGGAAGGAGTGCTCCTGCCCCGGATATCCGTCGACCAGCATCTCCAGGTTGTACTTGAAGTCGAGGCCGCCCTCGGTCGTCGGCATGAGCTCCTGCTCGCGCGCCGCGGTGATGATCCACTGGCGCTGCTGCCGGTTGCCCGCCATGTACATCTTGATCGTCTGGGTGCGGTAGTAGTCGCTGTAGCGCCGCAAGACATCGGACGCGTGCTTCTGGCTGCGGATGCCTTCGCCGGAAAAGACTCCGGGACCGGTGGAATACACCCGTGGGCCGATCGTCATGCCGGCCGTCACCCGGTCCGAGTAGGTGAGCACGTCCGTGGTGGCCGTTTGCGGGTCGCGCGTCGCCGTGACGCCGTAGGCAAGGTTCGCCAGGTACATCCACACCTGCGCCTTGTGAATGCCCCAGGCGGGCCACATGTGCGCGTGGGTGTCGACGAAGCCCGGGGTCACCGTCTTGCCGGAGATGTCGATCTCGTCGGCCCCGGAGGGGATATCGACATCGCCGCGGCGACCGACCGCGACGATGCGGTTGTCCTCGACCACGATGTCGGCGTTCTCGATGATCTCGTCGCCGTTCATGGTGATCGCGCGCCCGCCGCGCAGCACCACGACGCCGCGCGGCGTGTCGCGGTCGACATCGACGACGATGCGCTCCTCGAACGGGCTGTAGACGGGCTCGTCTTCTTCGTCGGCCTCCTGCTCCTCGGGCTCCTCTCCCTCTTCCTGACCGGCCTCGGAGTCGTCACCGACCTCGGTATCTCCGGCGGCCTCCGCTTCGGCCTCAGCCTCGGCCTCGGCGGCAGCCTCCGCGGTCGCGGCCGCTTCGAGGTCGTAGACGAAATGGGCGTTGCCGATCGACCAATGAACCGTGTTCCCGTCCCGACCCCACGCCGGGAACTGGGCCCCGATGTCGGTGAGACGCCGCACCGGCACGATCGCGTTGTCCGGATTCGCCACCGAAACCGTCGGCGTATCGCCGCCGACGCGCGGCACGGTGACGACGTAGAGGTCCTGGCCAACCTGGGCCAGCGCCTTGCTCCCCGCCGGAGCCATCTGGATCCAGCCCGCCCTCGGCGCGTTTTGCGAGCCCGGAGCCGATCGTCCGCGCACCTGCACGTGAGCCTTCTGATCGGTACCGTCCCAGCGAATGGATGTCAGCCCCTCACCCGACTGGTTCAGATAAATGCGCTCGTCGTCAGCGCCGAAATGCGGATTCGTCCGGCCCTCTGTGGGGGCGATCATTGTCCACTCGCCGCCTGAAGCGGGAATCCAGACGAGGTCCACCGCGGCACCGAACGCCCGCGTCCCGGTGGCGTCCTCGAAGTTCGCAGCCGGCCCTCGCACGGCGACGATGCGGTCACCGTCGGGCGCCCAGACGGGGTTCTGATAGATGCCCGGCTGGGTCGTGAGCCGTTCCGCCGGCCCGCCCGCCGCGGCGGCCCGATAGATTGCCCCATCATCCTCGAACGACCAGGTGACGAAGGCGATCGACTGGCCGTCGGGGGACCATGTCGGTTGCGCCTCGATGACGCTGCCGTCGGCGTTGGTGACCCGTCGCGGCGAACCGCCCGGCCAGTCCATCACGTAGACGTGATCGAGGCCGACGAACGCCAGCTTGCTGCCGTCGGGAGACGGAACGGCATCGCGGATCTGGGTCACTTGGAACGTCGGGTCGTCGGAAACCGGGTATTCGAAAAAGACCTCGGGGCCGTAGGCAACCTCCTCGTCGACAGCGAAAGGAATCACCGACGCGTCCGAGCCGTCGACGGGAATCCGCCAGATCTTGCCTTCGTAGGTAGCCACGACCTCGCGCGAATCGGGAGTGAACGACATTCCCGGAAAGGCGTCGCGCGTGGCCATCGCTTCCTGGTCGTCACGCTGCACCGGGTACATCAACCAGCGTTCGTCGCCCGTTTCGAGCTCGCGCAGGCGTAGGCCCGTCTCGGTCTCGAAGCGCGTCGCATAGACCATGTAGTTGCCGTCCGGCGACAGCGTCGGGCGCACGGCGGAACCGTAGCGGGAGGTGCGGGTGACCTGCTCGCCGGTCTCGCGATCGTAGTAGTAGATCTGGTACTGCGGGAATATGGCGTTGTACTGCCAATCGCCGGAGCGACGGGCGAACCAGATGTAGCGATCGTCCGGACCGAAGGCGGCGCCGATCGTCTTCACCGCGGCCGGCTCCTCGATCAGCTGGATGCCCGAGCCGCCGTCCACGTGCCACATCCACAGCTTGCCGCGGCGGCCGAACGACCGGGTCGCCACGACGTACTCGCCGCCGGGTGTCCACTCGGGAGAGCTGTAGGAGTTGTTCCTCCCCTCGGTGAGCTCGTGAATGGCGTACTCGCCGTCGTCGTCGCGATCGTCGAGATCGAGAATGTGGAGGTTCTCGCCACCCTGGGCGTCGGAGACGAACAGGATCTTCCGCCCGTCGGGCGAGAACCGCGGCTGCGAGTCGAACTCCATGCCCGAAGTGATGCGGGTGGCCTCGCCGCCGGAAAACGGCAACAGGTAGAGGTCACCCAGGAGATCGAAAACGATCTGATCGCCGTCGGGACTGACGTCGAGCGAGATCCACGATCCTTCGTCCGTCTGTAGACGGAAGGTACGGCTCTCCTCCAAGGGCAGCGGTTCGCGGTCGGCGCCGCCGCCGCGACCTTGCTGGGAAAGGCCGGCTCCCTCTGCGTCGGGCCTTTCCGATCCGGATGTCGCCGGCGGGGACTTCGGCCCCCCTGCCGTAGCCGAACCGGCCGGCGGCGGAACGATCAGAGCGCTTACGAACAACAGGGCCAAGGACGTGCGAAGCAGCTTCATCGTGGGTTCTCCGGGTTTTCTCGCGAACGGCCGCGGAAGCAGAAAATAACACCTACGACCACACCGTTCCGGGCGGCGTGCGGGAGACCCGGGCGGCGTGCGGGTGACCCGCCGCGTGATTCCCGTGCCTCCCCCCCGCCGAGCCGCTAGACTGAACACATGCGTCTGCGTCAGAACAGGTCGTTCGCCGCCGTCCTCGTCGCGCTCCTGCTTTCTCTCGGCGCCGGCGCGGCTGTCGCGACCTTCAGGGACGGTTCGGCGGAAGTCTTGCCCTCCCGAGCGGATCCGGCACCCTCGATAGAAGCGGCGGAACCCCCACCCCAATACGGCCGGCGTCGCCGAGCCGCGCCCCGATTCGCCGACCCGAACGCCCCGATCGATGGCAATTTCGTTTTCGCGCGGATCTTCTATCGGAGCACCCGCTACGAGAACCTCGGACAGGGGTGGTTCACCGACTACCCGGAAGGCGACCGCAACTTCATGACCCGGTTCGACGAGTTCACCACCGCGAAGGTGCGCCGGACGCCCTCCGGAGAGCCCGATCACGTCGTTTTGACGCTCTACGACGAGGAGCTGTTCAAGTACCCGTTCATCTTCATGTCGGATGTCGGCACGGTGGGGTTCGACAGCGTCGAGGCGGCGCGCTTGCGCGAGTACCTGTTGAAGGGCGGCTTCCTCTGGGTCGACGACTTCTGGGGCTGGGCCGCCTGGGACCAGTGGCAGCGCGAGATCGGGAAGGTACTGCCCCCGTCCGAGTACCCCACCCTCGACATCGAGCCGGACCACCCGATCCGGAAGATGCTGTACGACATCGCCGAGATCCCGCAGATTCCTTCGATCCAGTGGTGGCGCCGCACCGGCCGGTACACGTCGTACGCGACGTCCGAGCGGGGCGCCGAATCGGCGACGCCGCACCTGCGCGGCATCACCGACGAGAACGGCCGCATCCTCGTGTTGATGTCGCACAACACCGACATCGCCGACGGCTGGGAGCGGGAGAACGAGGACTTCGAGTTCTTCGACCGCTTTTCGTTCCCCGCGTACGCCGTCGGGATCAACGTCGGCGTCTACATGATGACGCACTAGCAGGCCGCGCCTCAGCGCCAAGGGTCGGCGGGAGCCGTGCTTTGGAAGCGTCGTCGAGAACCGGGGGCGGGCGCCGCCGGCAGGATTCTCGAGAGCCGGAGCCGCGTCTACGGTGGTGGCGGTCTCCGCGTGACCCGGAATACGGCAAAGCGGCCGTCGACCATGCGATGGTAGTAAAGGCGTTGCTCGTCCGCGGTCAGCGTCGGCGCCTCGACATCGCCGGTGATCGCCTCGATGTGCTCTGCTTGACCGAAGGGTTCTTCGGTCGCCGCGCGGCGCGCGGTGTAGATGCCGAGCATCTTCGGACGCCCCGCGACCTTGGCAATGCGGGTAAAGAAGATCTCCAACCCGTCGTCGGAGATCGCCGGTGCGTACTCGAGGGCATCGGTATTGACGTTCTCGAGGATGCGATCCTGCATCTTCACGAACCTCCCGTCGAATCTCTCGGCGCCCCTCACGTTGTACGGATACGGCAGGCCGACGCGCGGATTGAAGAGACCCTCGGAGTAGAACAGGAACCGGCCGTCGCCGGACACGTCCGGATCGAGGCTGATCCACACGCGGTTGGGCAGGTCGCGATTGGGTACGTAGATGTCGCCCACGACGGGGGCCGGATCGAGCGCCACGCCGTTGCGAAAGCCGGCGACGAACACCGTCTCCGGGCGCCGGGGAAAGTCCTTCAACGTGGTGAAGTAGAGATTCCCTTCGCCGTCGAAGCTCGGCGTGGCATCGATCCTGTCGGAGACGGTGTTGTCCACCCTACCGCCGTATTCGTAGGTACGGTCGTCGACTCTGCGCGACCAGTGCATGTCCTTGTCCGGATCGCGCCGGTCATTGAACAGCAGGTACTCAGCATCGGGGGATAGCCCGACCTCCATGGCGTGCCCGTCGTAGCCACGGATCACGATGCGCTCCTCGTTGACCCAGTGGCGGTTCGGAATGTCGTCCTCGGGCCGATACTCGGGGAGCTGGTCCAGGTATTCGCGCTGCGCCGCCCCACAGCTCATGACAGCGAACGCAGCGGCGAGGGCGGCTATCAACAAGCCTCTGAGGTTCTCGACGGTTTCCATGATGCCCCTCCAACCCCGAGTCGTCGTTCGGCGCACCGTGCTGTCGCTGGCGGCGCCCGGCGCGTTGTCTCTCTCCGTTCAACGTACGCGACTGCGTCAGAGTTCGGTGCAACTCCCCTTCGCCAGACCCATCACACTCTCACCACGGCCTGCTAGGCTCCTCGAAGAGTTGTCACTGCCCGACAGGGCCGCCGGTTGGAGGAGAACGTCTTCGATGCTTCGTGCGCTCGCGGTGGTGTTACTGGCGACGCCCACTTTGGTGCCGGCCTACGCCGGCGCTCCAAACTACCCGCCGCTTCCGGGCCACAGCGGGACCGGTCCGCAAGCTCCCGTCTCCTCCGGCACGATCCCCCGCTTCGCCTTCGACCCCAATCCGATCGCACTGTCCGGAGAAGCGCAGGGCCGGCGATTCATGGAAGCTTCCGGACGGCAAGCCGCCTTTCTCGGGCGCGAGGACGGTAGCTTCGAAGCCTGGGTCTACCCGCTCAAGGTTCTGCACGACTTCGACCTCTCCTTCGGTGTGGCCGCCTACAACGAACCGATCCCGGGGGCGAGCCTGACCAGCGAAGTCGTCGTCCGGCCGGAGTCGAGCACGATCCGCTACGCACACGCGTCCTTCACCGTCGATGCCACCTGGTTCGTGCCGCTTGAAGAGGCGGCCGGCCTTGTCTTGCTCGATATCGACACCTCGGAGCCGATCACCGTCCGCGTCCGCTTCCGCACGGACCTGAAGCCGATGTGGCCGGCCGGCCTGGGTGGCCAGTACAGCTACTGGGACGACACCGCCAAGGCGTTCGTGATCGGCGAGGGCAGCGGCCGGCACGGGGCGCTGATCGGCTCGCCTCTGGGCCTGCAGCCTCCGATTCAGCCGGCCCACAATCTCCCGGACGCTCCGAGCGAGTTTTCCATCCGGGTGACGCCCGAAGACGCCGCGTCCGGCCTGATCCCGATCGTCATCGCCGCCAGCGTCGACGGGCTCGACGAGGCGCGCGAAACCTACGACACCCTGCTGCGTGACACCGAGTCCCTGTATCGGGAGGCCGCGGCGCACTACCGCGAGTTGCGCGAAGAGCGAGTGCGCATCGAGGCGCCGGACGAGCGCATCGAGCTCGCCCTGGAGTGGGGCAAGGTCGCCCTCGACAAGGGCTTCGTCTGCAACCCACACCTGGGCTGCGGCCTGGTCGCGGGCCTGGGCCCGTCCGGCACCACTGAACGACCCGGGTTCGGCTGGTACTTCGGCGGCGACGCGTTCATGAACATGTGGGCGATGACGGCCTACGGAGAGTTCGAGACCGTGCGCTCCTCGCTGCAGTTCCTGCGCGACCGGCAGCGCGAAGACGGCAAGATGATGCACGAGCTGTCGCAGGGCGCCGCGTACATCGACTGGTTCGGCGACTACCCGTACGGCTACTACCACGCCGATACGACACCGTTGTACATCGCGGCGGTGCGCGACTACGTCCGCATCAGCGGCGACGTCGAGCTCGCCGGCGAGCTCTGGCCTTCGATCAAGCTCGCCTACGAGTACTGCGCCTCGACCGACGAGGACGGCGACGGGCTGATGGACAACACGCTCGCCGGTCTTGCGGCTGTCGAGACCGGCGCCCTGCGCAGCGCCGAGGTGCTGACGGACGTCTATCTCGCCGCGGCCTGGACCACCGCCACCGATGCCGCCGCCGAGCTGGCGGTGATCGCCGGGGACACTGCGTTCGCCGCCGACGCCGCCGACGCCGCGGACCGTGCCCGAGCTTCCGCGAACGAGCGCTTCCTCGACGACGAGGGACGGCAGATCTACTTCGCCCTGCTACGCGACGGCGGCGGCCAAGCGGAGCCCTCGGTGTGGACAGCATGGGGTCTGTGGAGGGATGTGTTCGACGCCGACCGGCCGGCCGTCGAAGGCGCCCTGGACGGGCTGGCCGGAAGCGGTATCGGCGCCGACTGGGGCGCTCGAATGCTGTCTCGCGAGAGCGCCTTGTACGAGCCGTTGAGCTACAACAACGGCGCCATCTGGCCGTTCCTCACCGGCTTCGCCATTCTCGGCCTGTACGAGCACAGCCGGGCGCCGGCGGGATGGGCGTACCTCGACGGCACCGCCGACCTCACCTTCGTCGACGGCCGCGGCTACATCACCGAGCTGCTCTCGGGCGACCGCCTGCGGCCGATCGACGCTTCGGTGCCGCATCAACTATTCGCCACGTTCGGCTTCGTGTCGGGCCTGTTGCGCGGCATGGTCGGGCTGCGGGCGGGCTCGCTGACCGAAGCCGGTGAAACTGCGACGGAGGGAGGCCTTCGTCTGCGACCGCACCTGCCCCCGGGCTGGGACCGGTTGGGCCTGCGCAACCTCCGCTTCCGCGACACGGTCTTCGACTTCGACATCGAGCGCGATGCCGGCGTAATCGAAGCTTCGGTGCGCCTGCACGGCAATGCGCCGCCGCTGCCCTTGAGCGTCGAGCTCACCTTGCCGATCGGCTCCGACCCGATCGATTCCAGCGGACAGGTCCGCAGGGCCCCCGAGCGGGAAGGGTTCACGACGAACGGATCGACATCGCGACGGCGCGGCACGACGGTGCGCTGGGTTCCCCGGACGGACGACGGTGACGCGGCGATCCGTATCGAACACACCCCCGGTATCGAGATTCGCCCGCTGCACGAGCCGCTGCGCCTGGGAGACGCCTCGAAACGCTTGCGCGTGATCGACGCCTGGATGCCCGACGACACCACCTACACCGTCCGGCTCGAAGGACGCTCGGGAGCCGTGTACCGGTTCGAGCTGGACATGCCCTTCGAGCTCGAGTCGCTATCGGCCGCGCGCCAGATCTCACGGGACGGGAACACGCTGCTGGCAGAGATTACCTTCCCGGCGTCACCCAGCGGCTGGGAGACTCTCGACGTCGTCGCCCGGCTCGGCGAGCGTGCCGCAGGCACACCGCGTTGACGAAACACCCGCAAAGCCGCAAGATACGCCGGTCGCATTTCACCCGGAAAACACCCACACGGAGATTCTCGACATGGGATGGCAACTGAGCGGTGAGCTCATCGAGACCTGCAGCTGCAACGCCCATTGCCCCTGCTGGTTCGGTGCGCAGGAGCTCATGAAAATGGACCAGGGTTGGTGCGACAACGCGTTGCTCTTCCGCATCCAGTCCGGTGAGTCAGGGGGCGTCGACCTGGGCGGCACCACGGTAGCCGTCGGCGCCGATTTTCCCGGCCCGACCCTTTACGACGCCGACGGCACCGCCAGGCTGTACATCGACAAGACTGCCAGCGACGAGCAACGCGCCGAGCTCGAGACGATCTTCCAGGGCAAGGCCGGCGGCCCGATGGAGGTCCTCGGAGGCCTGATGTCGACCTGGCTGCCGACGACCTACTGCGACATCGAGATTCGAGACGACGGCGACGAGCTGACTGCCCGGGTCGGCGATGTCGGGGAGATCACTTCGGCCGTCCTGAAGAATGAGGCCGGCGACGCGATGACCATCCGCAACACCGAATTCGCCGCCCTGTGGAATTTCCCTGACCAGGAGTTCCGCGTCGCGCCCAGCGGCAGCCGCTGGGCGGACCCGGACTTTCCGCGGAAGTTCGAAACCCGTTCGGGAGCCCGGGCGAGCTGGAGCTGGACGGGGGGCTAGCAGGCCATGGTGGCAGTCTGATGCGCTCGCCCGAGTCGCAGCCACCGCAATCCGCGCCGGCGGACAGCGAGAAGCGCCTTCAGTGAACCTCCCATGACCTCCACGCTGGGCGTGACCGAGTTGGTGCTTCGGCGGGACCGTGCGGTGATCGTCACAGGTCTCGTCGTGATCACCGCACTATCGTGGTGGTACATGTTCTACCTCGCGGCGGGGATGAACGGTGCAATGCCGGCTTCCGAGATGGGCGCCATCGCCGCACCCCGCATGGAACCGTGGAAAGCCGTCGATTTCGTCCTCACCTGGGTCATGTGGTCCGTGATGATGGTGGCGATGATGGTGCCGTCGGCGGCACCGATGATTCTGGTGTTCGCCAGGGTCAAGCGGAATCGGCGGAACGACGGTAGCGCGTCGCTCCCGACCGCAGCGTTCGTGGCCGGCTACCTGCTCGCATGGACCGCATTCAGCGCTGCCGCGACCCTGGCGCAATGGGGCCTGCACTCTGCCGCGCTGCTTTCACCGATGATGGTGAGCACAAACACGCTACTCGGAGGCCTGATTCTCATCGGCGCAGGGCTGTTCCAGTGGACCCCACTGAAACGCGCTTGCCTGGTGCACTGCCGCTCGCCGCTGCACTTCCTCATGAGCGGTTGGCGCGACGGCGCCGCCGGAGCGCTGACAATGGGCGCCCATCACGGCCTGTACTGCGTCGGTTGTTGTTGGATTCTCATGGCCCTGCTGTTCGTTGCCGGAGTCATGAACCTGCTGTGGGTGGCCGCGATCGCGTCCTTCGTATTGATCGAGAAGCTGACGCGTCACGGAGAGCTCGTCGGTCGAGTCGCGGGCGTGGCCCTCGTCCTGGCGGGCGTGGCCGTGATCCTGGCAGGACCATAGCCCCGCGGGCGCGGCGACCTACGAGGCGAGCTCCGCGTTTCCGAACGCCGCAAGCATGCTCTCCTCCGATGGCGGCTCCAGGATGTTCCCCGCGGCGAACGCTTCGGCCTGCGGATACGCCGTCGCCCGGACCCGCGCGGCCGCGGCGCTCAGATCGTAGTCGGTGTGCCGTAATTCGATGCCCGGTCCGAGCAGGAGCCAATCGGCCCCCGGTGAGCCGAAGGGCATCCCGACGCTGCCGGCATTGACCAGCCGTATGGAGCGCACCGTGCGGTCGAACTGCATGTGGGTGTGCCCACAGACGACAAGCCGAGCGTCGATGCCGGCGAAGACCGGAACCAGAACCTCCTCGGGCGTACGACGGGTGAAGATCTCGGTATCGTTGCGCGGCGAGGCGTGGCAGAAGAGCACGTCGCCTGGTCCGTCGATCGTCATCTCCAGCGTCGCCGGCCACCCGGCGAGCACCTGCTCGAGCTCGTCGTCGAGCTGTGACGCCGACCACTGCAGCGCCTCGCGCGCCTGCTCGGGAACCGCATCGGAGATACCACCGCGCCGGCACGCCACCACCTCGCGGTCGCCGTTGCCGTGTATGAAACGCACCGGCACGTCGAGCTCGAGGAGGCGCTCCAGCGAAGCACGGGGCATCGGGCCGGGAACGACGTCGCCGCCGACGACAATCTCGTCTACCTCCTCGTCGCGCACGTCTTCGAGGACCGCTTCGAGGGCCGGGAGGTTGCCATGAATGTCGTAGAGGGCGGCGATCCGCATTTCAACGAAGTCCACTCTCCCCACCGAGTCCGGACGGATCGGTCTGCTGGAAGCCGGTGTCCGGCGCCGGCCGCTCCTCCGGCCACAACATCCGCAGCGTATCGCCGTCGAACAGGTCGCCGTTCTTCATCACCATCGAGATCGTGTTCGTATTGCGGATGTTCTCCAGCGGGTTCGCATCCAACACGATCAGGTCGGCGAGCTTGCCCGCCTCGATCGTGCCCAGGTCGTCGAGAAAGCCGAGGCCGTCTGCACCCATCGTCGTGGCGACGCGTAACGCGTCGTAGTTGCTCAATCCACCCATTTGCTGGGCCCAGAGCTCCCAGTGGGCGCAGATCCCTTGCTGCTCGCCATGTGCCCCCAGGCCGACGTTCCCGCCCGCCTGCAGCACCTTGGCCGCACCTTCCGCAACGGCAATGAAGTGGTACTCGTCGAGGGCGTTCATCTGGCCGCGCCGGGTACGCCGATCGAGATCGTCGTGCGGCGTGAAGCGTGCCAGCTTCTCGTCGTCGTGCACCTCGGTGGTCTGGTAGAAGTACCACTCGGCCGTCGGGCCGCCGTACGAGACCACCAGCGTCGGCGTGTACCAGGTGCGCGAGCGGGCAATGAGCTGCACGACGTCGTCGTAGATGTCGGCGATCGGCAGGCTGTGCTCGAAACCGGTGTAGCCGTCCAGCACCATCGTGAGGTCGAGGCGAAGGTCGCCGCCGCCCTCATTGGTGACGTTCATGCCCTCCTCGAACGCCGCCTTGATCACCCACTGGCGTTGCCGCCGATGCGGCTGCATGTACTGCTTGATGACGTTGGTGCCCAGCTTCTTGTAGTGCCGCACCATCGCCAGGGCGTCCTCGTAGCTCTCGATGCGGGCGTTCCCGGTCGTCATCGCGCGGCCGGTGCTGAAGATCCGCGGACCCAGAGCCCTCCCCGACTCGACCAGCTCACCGTAGGCGAACGAGTCGTTGCTTGTCGAAACGTCGCGTGTCGTGGTGACACCGTAGGCGAGGTTCGCCAGGTACGACCAGCTGGTCTCGACGAAGACCTCGCGGGGCGGACGCAGGTGGGCATGCAGGTCGATCATGCCCGGCATGATGAACTTGCCAGCCACGTCGATGACATCCGCCCCCGAGGGGATCTCCACGTCGCCGGAGGGGCCCACCTGGGTGATCCGATTGCCGGTCACGATCACGGTGGCGTCGCGCAGGATCGCCTCGTCGTCGCTCGACACGGACGTCTGCGTCATCGAGATAAGGTCGGCGCCAACCAGAGCCACGGTGCCCCGCGGGGCGTAGCGCGGTCTGGTCATAGTGATCTTCAGCTCGTCCGGCTTCGGGCCGGTTTCCTCTTCCTGCGCAGCCTCCTGCTGATCGGCGGACGCGTCGCCGGCCGGATCGCCGGCGGCGTCATCATCGGGATCGGCCGCGTCGTCACCGGCGTCGCCCGCCTCGCTCTCGGCATCTCCTTCGTCGTCCGGCTGGGGGGCCATCGCTTCGGCGACGTTGATCCGGTAGAAGGTGTCCGCGAAGCTCCAGGCGAGCGTCTCCGAGCCGTCTTCCCAATGCAGGTCGATGCCGCCCTCGCGGGTGACCCGCTTCACCGGTCCGGGGCCGCGGTTCTCGCCGATCGTCGGCGGTTCGGCCGACAGCGGCAGGGCGGCGACGAAGATGTCCTCGCGCACCGAGAAGGCGATCCAGCGGCCGTCCGGTGAGGGCACCGCCTCGTAGGTCTCCGCCTGTATCTTCGCCACGGTGCGCCGGTCGGTACCATCGAGCCGCACCGAAACGTATTCGGCTTCCGCCTGCTGCCCGCCGCTGACGTCGGCCACGTAGCTGATTCGCGTCCCGTCCGGGCTGAACGTCAGACGGTTGTCCGAGGGCGCCGAACCCACCGTGTTCAGCGGACCGCCCGCGGCATCCATCCAGACGATCAATCCGGTATTGCGCGACCAGATGTTGCGAAACGCGGCGGCGTCCTCCTTCATGAAGGCAATCTTCGTACCGTCGGGCGACCAGGTGGGGTGCAGGTAGAAGCCGGCGTGCTCGGTGAGCTGCTCGGGCAACCCCGCGTCGGCGCCTTCCAACGGCAGCCGCCACACGTGCCCGCCGTCGAGATCGTCCCAGCTGACGTACACGAGCTCGGATCCGTCCGGCGACAACACCGGCTGAAACTGGCCGAAATCCTGCCGCACCAGTGCGAAAGGTTCGCCGGCCGGCGGCTCCATCGCCCAGATCTGGCTGAGTGCCGAAAACACGATGCGGGAGCCGTCCGGGCTACGGTTCACATAGCGGAGGTTGCGCACGGCGACCGGGGCTTCCGTAAGCCTCTCCTCGAAGAACGTGAACGCGGCCAGGTCGAGCTCGATGTCGGCGCTGAACGAGATCTCCGTGTCGGTCTTGGTCTCCAGGTCAATGCGATGGAACGTCCCGCCGGTGGCGATGATGATCGCGGCGCCGTCCGGGGTGAAATCGTACGCCGGCATGAGATCGAGATTGCCGGGGCGCTCGGCATTGTCGCGATCGATCGGATAGATCAACCACTCTTCCTTGTCGGTTTGCAGGTTGCGCACCCGCAGGCCGGTTTGCGCGTCCAGCCGCGCCCCATAGACCAACCAGTTGCCATCGGGCGAGACAGCCGGGCGGAAGGCGCCGTTCGGCGAAGCGGTGATGGAGGCGACATCGCCGGTGACGCGATCGAGGCGCCGGACCTGCCAGTTGGTGAAGCTCAGGCCGCCGAACCCGCCGCCCCCGCCGCGGGAGGAAAAATAGATGTAGCGACCGTCCGGAGAGAAGACGGGGCCCGCCAGCCCACCCGCGAGCGGCGAGGTCGTCAGCGCCAGCCCCGAGCCGCCGTCTTTGTGGTACAGCCACAGCTGGCCGCGCCTGCGGGCCAGCAGGTAGTCGCCGTCCGGGTCCCATTCCGGCGTGCTGACGACGTTCTCACGCTCCTTCGTGATCGCAACAGGCTCGCCGCCTGCCGCGTCCACCGCCCAGATGTTGTCACTGCCGCTGTTGTCGGAGATGTAGGCCACGCGGGTGCCGTCGGGCGAGAACGTCGGCTGCGCGTCATAGCCCATGCCGCTGGTGAGCCGGGTGGCCCTGCCTCCTCCGATCGGCACCGTGTAGATGTCACCCAGAAGATCGAACACGATCGTCCGCCCATCGGGCGAGACGTCGAGGTTCATGTACGTCCCCTCGGTGGTGGTAAACGACACCGTGCGCGCCGGCTCGAGGCTCAGACCGTTCCGCGACGAGCCGCCCTCGGTTTCCTGGGGCTGGGCCGACACCCCGGCTACGGACAGCGCCAACATCGACGACATCAACACAGTCGGCAGGAAACGGACCGGTTCGCGCACGATTCTTCCTCCTCGAGTTCTCGCTTCGGATCGACGTCCGGATCGGCGGGCTGCCAACGGCGGCCCGTGCCCCCCAAAGATCGTTCGCCACGTGCGAAAGCACAAGAGCGTCGCTGTCGCGGTGGTTTGCGCCGTAGCCGACCTCAGCGGAGAATCGCGCCATGCTCGTCGCCACCTGGAACATCAACTCGATCCGCGCCCGCGAGGAGCGCCTGCTCGACTGGCTGCAGCGCCGGCAGCCTGATGTCGTCTGCCTGCAGGAGTTGAAGTGCACCGAGGAGCAGTTTCCGCGTGGTTCGCTCGAAGAGGCCGGCTACCACAGCGCGGTGTACGGGCAAAAGACCTACAACGGCGTCGCCATCCTCGCCCGCACGCCTGTCGACGACATCGTCGCCGGCTTCGACGACGGTGACGACGAAAGCGAGGCCCGGCTGATCAGCGGAACCGTGCACGGCGTTCGCATCGTGTCGGCGTACGTCGTCAACGGCAAGCGCATCGACTCGGACAAGTACGCCCACAAGCTCGCCTGGCTCGATCGCTTCGAGCGCTTCGTCGCGCGCCAGGATCTGTCCGCGCCACTGGCGATTTGTGGCGACTACAACATCGCCCCGGACGAGCGCGATGTCGAGAAGAAGGAATCCTGGGCGGGCGGCGTTCTCTACAACGAGGACCTGTCGGCGCGCTTCGGGCGGCTCCTGGAGCTCGGACTAGTCGACACCTTCCGGCGCCACCACGACGAGGGCGGCCTCTATTCTTGGTGGGATTATCGGATGCTCGGGTTCCCGAAGAACAACGGGCTGAGGATCGATCACATTCTGGCGACACCGGCTCTGGCGGAGACCTCGAAGGAGGCGTGGATAGACCGCGACGAGCGCAAAGGAAACAAGCCCTCGGATCACGCGCCGGTGTTCGCCGAATTCGAGCTCTGAAGCAGCGCCGCTACCGCCGGAGAGGCTCCTCCCCGGCGGCACCGCGCTCCGGGAGGCTGGCGCCCTGGCCGTCAGCGTCGACAAAGGTCACCGTGATCGCGGGGCTGCGCACGTTGAACCCTTGTACAAAGATTCCGCCCCCGTGTTTGTACAGCAGATGAGCCGTGTGGCTCCCAGCCGTTACAGGGTACAGCGCCTCCATGGAATGGTGATCCGTAGGGAAGCTCCCTTCGGCACAATTCAGGTCGGCAGCGTACCCGCCTCCACTCAATATCCGCGGATCCCCCGCGGTGCTGTCGACGTTGGTGCTGAACCGCGTACGCGCCTTGTCGGTGTTGGCGTGACATTGCACCGTCGCCGAACCCGACACGAGCAAGAAACCGTCGTCCGGGGCGATCATCGTCGCCGACACCACGCTCGTGAACGACGTGGCGGTGTTGGGGAAGCCGGTCGTCGAGGGGCCGACGTTGCCGACGGTCCGCGAGGAAATGTCGCGATACACGATCGCCCGGGCGACGTCGAAGCCGAAATAGGGGGTTGCTCCGGACGGTTGATCAGCCGCCAGTGCGCCGCCGGCGTGCACACCGCCGAATTTGTCCAAGACCAGGATCCCGGGCCCCACAGCGGACGGTGTCCCGACCGGGACGAACTCGATGTCGGCGGCGATGTCGAAGCCGAAATAAGGCGTTGCCGGAACGACCGCCGGCGCTCCGCCGCCGGCGTGCACACCGCCGAACGCATCCAAGACATAGTGGTGTGCGTGATCCTGCGCCAGCACCGGAACGCCGTACACCACTGTGGCGATCGCTACCAGGATAAACATGAGAGCCGTGCGTCTCTTCAAGAGAACCCTCCTGTGGTTTGCTGCTGGGAGCGCCCGAGAATGCGTCGATTCAAGCAAACGCTTCCTGAAGGGACAACAGTCCCGAACGGCTCCAGACCGAGGTGGATGTTTCGCGGTCTCTTGAATCAGCCCCCGACCCGGGCTCCAGCGGGGCCAGTCTGCGCATCAACGAAACAGGTACAAAACGCCCGAAATCGTCACGATCGATGCCGCGGTGCTGACGAACACGGCCCGCGCGGCGACCCCCTCGGCCGCCTCGTAGCGCGCCGCGAACAGGTATGCGTTCACGCCGCTCGGCATCGCTGCCATCGTCACCGCCACCGGCACCCAGATTCCCTCCAGGCCCATCACCGGCACAGCCAGAACCCACACCGCGAGGGGGTGAACCACCAACTTGAGCGCCACGACGAGCAGCGCCGGCGACAGGTCGCCGCGCAGCGGGAAGGCGGCCAACGATGCACCCATGGCGAACAAGGCGCAGGGTACGGCCGCGGTGCCGAGGATCTCGGCAGCCCCGTCGACCGGCCCGGGCAGGCGGAACCCGGAGAGGTTGAACACGAAGCCGGCGAAGACACTGGTGACGATCGGCGTACGCAGCAGGTCCGCGGAGGCAAGGCGCAATCGGGACCGCATCGCGACCTCCGGCCGATCGGCACCGCTTCCGAGCTGGATCAACGCGACGGTCAACGGCATCAAAAGGGCCGAGTGCAGCGCGATCAACAGGAAGACCGGAAGCAGCGCTTCCGGACCGTATGCCGTCAACAGCACCGGCACGCCGACGAGCACCGTGTTCGAGAATCCCGCCGACATCCCGAAGATGGCCTGAGCGGCGGGCGAACGACGGTACACGAAACGGCCTGACGCCATGCCCAGTCCGTAGACGGCCAGCGCGCCGACGTAGAACGACAGCAGGAATCCCCACTCGATCCGTGCCGGTATCTCGACGTTGGCGAGGCTGCGGAAGAGCAGCGCCGGAATGGCGAAATTGAAGACGAAGCGGACCAGGCCGCGGGTAGCCGACTCATCGAACCAGCCGCGGCGAGCCGCGGCGAATCCGATGAGCATCAGGCCGAAGACGGGCGCCACGACCTCGAGAACGGGACCCACGATCCTCCTTCACTCCCCTGCAACGGCGCCGCCGATGGTCAGGATTCGGCCCTCGGCGTCGTCTCGAAATCAGGCAGTCCGTCGGAGGTGTGCAACCAGCGCACCTTGCCGCGAACGAAAACGTGCCGCTGCGGCTCGACCAGGTCGGGATCGTCCAGGCTGCCGGCGGTGAGGTCGAAGGTGCCGTCGTCGAGACAGTGCCAGCCGAGTTGCGAGCCGCATCTGCCGCAGAAACACCGCTCGACTGGAGCCGGATAGTGATCGCTGGTGTACCGGTAGAAAGATGGCTCGCCCGCGATCCACTCGAGATCGGCTTCGTTCACCGTCGCCCAGGTAAGCATCGCGGCACCGCTGGCCTTGCGGCAATTGTCGCAATGACAGTGCATGCTGGCGACCGGCGCGGCTGCGAGTCGATAGCGCACGTCGCCGCAAAGGCAACCGCCCTCGGTAGGAAACGACATCGGCGCCCCCTGCTGACAGGCCGTGCTACGCGCCCGGCTCGGGATCTTCGGGTTCGGAACCTTCAGACTCAGCGTCTTTGTATGCGAGCGCTTCGGCCTCGAGAGCTCCCGGGTCGAGGTCGGGGAACCCGCTTCTTACTTCCGCGAGCATTTCGCGTACGGAAGCCGCATCTTCATCGTGCACGTGCACGATGGCCCCGAGCGAGGCGCGGCTGACACTGCTGCCCGCGGCTCCTACCGGGATCAAGCTCAGGGCTTCTTCGCCCTGGACAAAATACTCGATGTCCGCCGATTCGAGCAGCGACGTGACGACCGGCAGGAGCGCCGCGTCCGTGGTGCGCAAGACCGGCACGATCTTGGCGTCGGGCGTCGGCGCCTCGCCTTCGGGGAGCGCCGGCACCAGCGGCACGCCGCAATCGGCACAGTCGCGCACTTCGGGCCGGTACTCGGCACCGCAATCGGGACAGAACATGCCGGGCGGCTAGTACTCGCTACGGCGCTGGCGTTGGATCTGGCGGCGGCGGCGACGGCGCGCGGCGGCGGCCTTCAAGCGCTTGGCTTCGCTCGGCTTCACGTAGAAGCGGCGTCGGCGCAAGTCGCGCAGAATCCCCGCGCGCTGCACCTCGCGGCGAAACTTCTTGATCGCCCATTCCAGACGATCGCCTTCTTTGAGTCTTACTTCGACCATGTTTTCTCCAACAAAAAAGGACCCGGGGCTGTCCGGCAGGTCCTCGAGTGTGCGTCGGTGTGTTCGCCGTGTCGAGCAACACGGCCACCGCAGCGTAAACGTAGCATGGGCCGGAACCGGTCGCCAGCACGACTCCTGCGACCCCGCCGTCCCGAAATCGGGCATGTCAACGGCCGAAAGCGAAAAGATGGCGCTGGCCGCGGACGAGTAGCATCCCGCCGGAGATCGCCGGGGTCGCGAATACCGCCTCGCCGATGCTGTGGGAGGCCTCGACCCGCAGAAACGGGCCCGCTTCGACGACGTGTACGACGCCGGCATCGCTGACGAAGTAGAGCTTGCCGTTCGACGCCACCGGAGAGGCCGTATAGCTCAACGCGGAGTCGAACGTAGGGCTCCCGGCCGGTTCGGTCGACGTGTCGCCCGCGACGTCACCGGCGGGGTCCCCCGCGGCGTCGCCCGGCGGCTCCCCGGCGTCCGCCCCGGCACCGATCGGCTCGGAGAAGATCGGAATCCCGGTCACCGCGTCGAAACAGCGCACCGTGCCGTCGCGCTGCAGGATATACAGGTAGTCGCCGACGACGATCGGCGTGCTGATGAGGGGGCCTGCGTCTGTGGCGCTCCAGGTCACCGATCCCCCGGCGCGCCGCCCGGCCGGCAGCGAGATATCACCGTCTCCGCCCGGCCGAATGGCGTACAGGGGCTGGGTGGGCAGGTATCCGGAACCGACGAAGATCAGGTCGTGCGCGAAGATCGGCGTGGGAACGGCGATCTCGGAGCTCGGCGCCAGCGACCACAGCTCCGCGCCGCTCTCGGGATCGTAGGCGCGGACGGCCCGCCCACCGTTGGCGACGATCTCGGCGCCGGTGGCCGTCTCGACCAAAGTGGGCGTCGCCCACGAGGACACCTCGTCGCGCTCCGTGCGCCACAGCTCCTGGCCGCTGCGCACATCGAACGCGGCGATGAACGACCCGGAGTGGACGTCGACCTGAACGATCACCCTGCCGTTCCAGATCACCGGAGAGCTGGCGGAGCCCCATTTCGCCGTCGGGTCGAAGAACCACCCGGCGTCGAGTACGCCCAGATCCACGTGCCAGAGGAGCTCGCCTTCTCGGTCGTAGCAATAAAGCCCGCGGGAGCCGAAGAGCGCCACGACGTGGTCTCCGTCCGTCGCCGGCGTCGAGTTGTTGAAGCTTCCCTTGCGCAGCCGTCCGAGCGCGGGGACGCCTTCCGCCGCCGTCCGCTCCCAGATCACCTCGCCGGTCGTGCGGTCGAGCGCGATGACGAGCCAGCGATGGGGCGTCGGGTCGACGATCGACTCCGCCGAATCCGGCAGCTCGGCGAGGAAGCGCTGCGGCGGCGCCTCGCTGACCGCCGTGGTGACGTAGACGCGATCCTCCCAGACGATGGGGCTAGCGTGAGACATCCCGGGGATCTCCGTCTTCCACAGCATTCCGCTCCCGCCGACGCCGCTGAACGTGTCCGGCAGCTCCGGCCCGTCGGCCACACCGGAGGCGCCGGGCCCCCGAAAAGACGGCCAGTTCGCCGGCGGCGGCGCCTGCCCGGTCGCCGCCTGTGGGCTACCCGCCGCCGGACCCGAGAGGGCCGTGCACCAGAGCATCAAGACGGGGAGCGTCAGGTGCGACAGGCCTCGGCTCGCAACAGGCAGCTCGGAGCGGAATCTCATCGCTTCGTCATCCGCCGCGTCGCCCCGGCCTGGGTGAACGACATACTCACGACGCGCCCATCGCGGACGACAAATCGCACGTAGATGCTTTCGGACTGCTCGGAGATGAACGTCGACTCCTCGACGGGCAGGAACCTCAGGGGGTTCCGGACGCCCGGCGGGCGCACCAACAGCGCCTTGGTCTGTACGTCGGCAACCACGGTCAGCTCGAAGCCCACCTCGTCGACGTAGTTGCCTTCGTACAGTCGCAGCAGGTCGACGTCGACATCGACGATTTCGGGCGGTGGCGGGACGGCACCGGCGTTCACCAGCACCTCGGCGAGCGCCTCGTTCCGGGTCGCGATCGCGCGCTCCAACGACGCCGACAGCACCTCCGCCGAAGGAACGTGCAATGACAGCAGCTCCGCCACGCGCCCGGCGTCACCGGCCTCGACAGCGTCGGAGAACAGCTGGTCGAAGTCCCCGGCCCCGTTCTCGAACAACAGGGCAACGACCGGCTCGAATCCACCCTCGGTGGCCCAGGCGAGCGGAGAACGCCCGTAGAACGTGTCCGCGAGCTCGGCATTCGCTCCGGACTCGAGCAGCAGACGGACCACCTCCGTGTGCCCCCGCATACAGGCGAGGATCAAGGGCGTCGCGCCGTAGTCGTTGGCCGTGTCCGCGTCGATCCCGTCGGCCAACAGCGAGCGGACAGCCTCGAGGTCGCCTCGGCTGGCGGCCGCCCGCAGCGTCCCGCCCGGGTCCGCGGCCTGCCCGCCGGCGGCGACCATGGTCGTTGCTCCGGCGGCCGACGCCAGCGCCCATGACAAAACGAGCGCGGCCGACAACGACAGGGCAAGCTTGGCCACGCCGAGGCGCAGTCGTTCCGCGAAAGTGGAGCTCATGGTGATCACCTCGAGATGGTCGTGGGGACCCTTCGGCGACGCGACGTTCGCACCATGCCGGGCGCGCGGTTGTTGCCGGGCCGCTGCTCTCACAGTAAGTTCCCCCAATCCGGCGTGTCAATGAATCCTCGAGGAGGACGTGATGGAGGCAGGTAGCACCGGTTGGGCGTGGTTGGGCTTTGCCCTGATGACGGTGGTCTCGTGGGGGTGCTACGGCGTTTTCCTGCACACGGGGCAGATGGGCATGGCGGACGCTGTGAACGGACGCTACAAGGCTTTCCTGTTCGTCGGCATCGCATACTTCGTCACCGCCGTGCTCGCTCCGCTGGCGATCCTGTGGCTCAACGGAGCCTCCTGGAGCTTCCCCGCTCGCGGCCTGACCTGGTCGTTGATCGCCGGTACGGTGGGCGCCGCCGGAGCGTTCTTCGTTCTCCTCGCCTTCGGCTCTCGCGGCACGCCTACCGTCGTCATGTCGATCGTTTTCGCCGGCGCACCCGTGGTCAACGCCTTCGTCGCGTACGCCTTCCATCCCCCGGCGGGAGGCCTGTCGGCCGTCCGCTGGCAATTCGTCCTGGGGATCGTGCTGGCGGCGACGGGAGGGGCTTTGGTGTCGCTGTACCGGCCGGATGCCGTCGCGCCGCCAACAAACCCGGTTGCCGCCGTAGGGGGCCCGCAGGCGGGCTCCCCACGCTGACGCCGCCGACCCGGTTTCCGTCATTCTCAGACCACCCCTGTGGTATCTTTTGATATCCTCAAAACAAGCCGCTCGGTAGGTATTCGTGTCTCCGCGAGGTCTTCGTCGGGTCGCTTGGAGGCGGGACACCGGGCGGCACCCGGTTCTCAGGAAATCGCTGTCCTATGCACTCCAAGCTCGCCTCCTTACCCGATATCGGTGACGCCCTGGGCTCGTGGTCCGCACGAATCGGCGTCGTCCGGGTGGAGTTCGGCGCCGGCTCGCTGCGCCGACTGGGCAACCTGATCGCCGAGCTCGGCGGCCGACGCGTCGTGCTGGTCACGGATCCGGGAATCGCTGCGGCGGGACACGTGGAGCGGGCCCTGCAGGCATGCGCCGGCGAACCCCTGGAAGTCTTCGTGTTCGACGGCGTTCAGGAGAACCCGACCACCGAGCACGTCGAGACCGGTCGCGCCTTCGCCGTCGAGCACGGCATCGACTTCATCGTCGGCCTGGGTGGTGGCAGCGCCATGGACTGCGCCAAGGGAATGAACTTCCTGCTGACGAACGGCGGCAGCATGCAGGACTATCAGGGCATCGGAAAAGCGACCCAGCCGATGCTCCCCTCACTCGGCGTCCCGACGACGGCGGGCACCGGCAGCGAGGCACAGTCGTTCGCCCTCATCGCCGACCGCGAAACCCACCGGAAGATGGCCTGTGGCGACGAGAAGGCTCATTTCCGCACCGTGATCCTCGACCCGGAGCTCGCCGCGACGATGCCCGACTCGGTCGCCGTGGCGACGGGGCTGGACGCAATCTCGCACGCGGTCGAGAGCTACGTGGCCACGGTCCGCAACCCGGTTTCGCAGATGTACGCGCGCGAGGCGTGGCGTCTGCTGTCGCGAAACTTCGCAGCCACACTGAAGGATCCCGATGACCTGGGGAGGCGGGGCCGCATGCAGGTCGGAGCCTACCTGGCGGGGGCGGCGATCGAATGCTCCATGCTCGGCGCCGCGCACGCCTGCGCCAACCCGCTGACGGCACGCTACGACATCACGCACGGACTGGCGGTCGCGGCGATGCTGCCCGCGGTGATCCGCTACAACGCCGCCACCGTCGATGAGCTCTACGACGAGCTCTCTCCCTCGCTGGACGGCGCCGTGTCGAGCCTGCGCGACGCCAGCGGACAAGATCTCCGCCTCGAGGCGCTGGGTGTGGACCACGAAAGCCTCCCCGCCCTGGCCGCCGACGCGGCCACGCAGTGGACCGCGGGATTCAACCCGCGGCCGGTAACAGAAACCGACCTCCTGGAATTGTACGAAGCCTCCTTCTGATCATGAGAAAATCACCCCGAAGCTCCGCCTCGTTTCGTGATCGAGCGCCGCTCGTCGTCGTGGCGGCACTCGCCTGGATTACCGTCGCCGCCGGCCCCGCCTCGGTGGCCGCCCCGACTACCGTCGCCACCGGCCTCGCATCGGTGGCCACTGCGTCCCCCGCGGGTACACCGATATCGACCCAGGAAAACGCCTGGCGTACGTTCCGCCGCGACGCCGCCCTCAACGGCGTGCTCCCTGTCGGCGCGCTGGCGGATCAGCTCGAGCCGGTCTGGATGTTCGAGGCCGGAGACAGCATCGAATCAACTGCCGCGGTGGTCGACGGCCGTGTGTACTTCGGCTCCCTCGACACCTTCTTCTACGCCCTGGACGCCGCCACCGGCGAAGAGCTGTGGAGATTCCAGGCCGCGGCGGAGGTCAAGTCGTCGCCGTCCGTGTACGACGGGGTCGTCTACTTCGGCGACGAGATGGGTGAGTTCCATGCCCTGGATGCGATCACCGGCGAAAAGAAGTGGGGCTTCAGCACGGGGGCCGGGATCATCTCGGCCGCCAACTACGCCGACGGGAAGCTGATTTTCGGGTCCTACGACAACAGCCTGTACGCACTCGAGGCCGCCGACGGATCCCTGGCGTGGAAGATCCAGACCCAGGGCTACGTCAACGGCACGCCGGCGATCGTCGATGGCAAGGTCGTGTCGGTCGGCTGCGACGGCTTCTGCCGTAGCATCGATCTGCATTCCGGCGACATCCTCTCGGAGATCCAGCTCTACGCCTATGTCGGCAGCAGCCCCGCCATTGTCGACGGCGTGGCTTACTTCGGCACCTTCGAGAATCAAGTCCTGGCGTTGAACCTGGAGTCGGGCGAGCTGCTGTGGGAGTACGAGCATCCGCAGCGCAAGTTCCCCTATTACTCGTCCGCGGCGATCGCCGACGGGCGCCTGTTGATCGGCGGCCGCGACAAGATGATGCACGCCATCGACGCGGAGACCGGAGAGGCCCTGTGGACCTATCGCATGCGCGCCCGCATCGACAGCTCCCCGGTGATCTTCGGCGACCGGGTGGTGTTCGGTGCGAGTACCGGCGAGATCACCATCCTCGACGTCACCTCGGGCGAGGTCGTCTGGCAGTTCGACACCGGCTCCTCGGTCATCGCCTCCCCGGCAATCGCCGGTGGTCGCCTGTTCATGGGCACCGAGGACGGGCAGATGTACGCCTTCGCCTCGTCCGGGGCGGAACGGCCCGACGCACCCGGGGCAGACTCCACCGGGACGGAGGCGACGCGGCAATCCGTTTCGGGGCCCGACGGCTCGCGAGGCCGGCATGACTGACCGGGTGCGGGCCGACCCGGCGACGACGCGCACCGACCTCGAAGGGGGCACCGAGGTCGGCAGCGTTTTCGTGTCGAACTATCCGGCCTACTCGTTCTGGAATCGGGAAGACCTGGCCGACTATCACGAGGTCATCGACGCGGCGCCGCGCCCGGACGTGCCGCTGGGCCAGTACATCCACATTCCGTTCTGCCGGAAACGGTGCAAGTTCTGCTACTTCCGCGTCTACACGGACAAGAACGCCGACCAGGTCGCCTCGTACGTCGACGCGCTGGCGCGGGAGAACGAGATCTACGCGGAGAGGCGAGCGGTCGCCGGGCGCCCGCTGAAGTACGTCTATTTCGGCGGCGGGACGCCTTCGTACATCTCCGTCAAGCACCTCGAGACCCTGGTCTCGCAGTTGAAGGCCGCCATCCCGTGGGACGGAACCGAGGAAGTCGCGTTCGAGTGCGAGCCGGGCACGCTGAGCCAGCCCAAGGTAGAGGCGATTCGCGCCGTCGGCGTCACCCGCCTGAGCCTCGGCGTCGAGAACTTCGACGACAAGATCCTCGAGCTCAACGGCCGGGCGCACGTCTCCAAGGAGATCGACCGGGTCGTGCCCTGGCTGAAACAGGCCGGCTTCTCGGAGATCAATATCGATCTGATTTCGGGAATGGTCGGCGAAACGTGGGAGACCTGGCAAGAGACGGTGCAGCGGGCGATCGACGTCGATGCCGACATGGTCACCGTCTACCAGATGGAGCTGCCGTTCAACACGCGCTTCTCGAAGCAATTTTTCGAGGGCGAGTTGGAAGTGCCGCTCGCCGACTGGGAAACGAAACGTGAATGGCACGCCTACGCTTACGAGGAGCTCGCCAAGGCTGGATACGAGGTTTCCAGCGCCTACACGATGGTCAAGAGCCCGGAGGCGAAATTCGTCTACCGCAGCGCCCTGTGGGAGGGAGCCGACATGATCTCTCTCGGCGTATCCTCGTTCGGCCACATGAGCGGCGTACACGTGCAGAACGCTCCCCAATGGGACGACTACTTCGGCGCCCTCGACGAAGGCCGGTTGCCGGTCTCACGCGCTTTCGCGACAACCCTCGAGCAACGGCTCACCCGCGAGGTAATTCTGCAACTGAAGCTCGGCCGCATCTGTCCCAGCTACTTCGACAACAAGTTCGGCGCCGACATCCTGCAGCAATTCGCGGCGCCGCTGAATAAACTTCAAGACCAAGGCATGCTCGAGATCGAGGACGATCTCATCCGCCTCACACCGGAAGGCCTGCTGCGAGTGGATTCCCTGCTCCCCGAGTTCTACTCGGCGGAATTCCAGCACGCGCGATATACCTGACCATGAAAAGAATCCTCGTTGTCATCCTCGCCGTCGCACTGTTCGGGTCGCCGGCCCATGCACAGCAATCCCCGCCAGCGGAGTCGTCCCAGGACGACGAGCCCGGGCAGGCCACAGATCCCGGTCAGCGCGGCCAGGCGCGCGAGTTCATCGTCGTGGAGGGGTCGCTGCCATACGTCCCGAGCTCGAACACGATCGCGTCACGGCTGCCGCTGTCGCTGCTGCTGACGCCGTTCAATGTCGGCACGGTGACCCAGGCATTGATTGAAGAGCAGTACGCCACCACCGTCGCCGGCGCGCTCGCCAACATCAGCAGCGTCAATCTGCAGGCGGGAAACGGCGTCAACGATTTCTTCCTCGTGCGCGGCTTCGACTCGCTCTCCAGCGCCCTGGTGATGACCGACGGGGCGGCGGAGCCCGAGACCACCTTCTACGAGCTGTACAACGTCGAGCACGTCGAGGTTCTGAAGGGGCCGGGCGGCTTTCTCTACGGCAGCAACCCGCTCGCCGGCACGGTGAATCTGGTGCGCAAGCAGCCGCTCCCGAATACGCTGGGCAGCGCCCGGGCAAACATCGGCCGCTATGACTGGGTCGAAGCGGCCGGCGACTTCAACTACGGCAACGCCGGCAGAGACCTATTCTTCCGCGTCAACTCGGTGTTCCGGGACACCGGCGGATACCGCGACCGCATCGAGGGTCGCACGTTCGCCATCAACCCCGCCGCCACCTGGGCACTGGACGAGTCCGTCTCGATCAACTTCAACTTCGAGTACGTATCGGCGGACTACTTCCCTGACAGCGGCATCCCGCTGGCATTCGGCGAGGTTCCGCCGGTGCCGCGCACGAACAACTACCAGTCGGGGCTCGACGACTCGCAGCAGGACATCTACAGGTTCCAGGCGGACTACCAGAACCCGATCAGCGACGCCGTCACTCTACGCAACAAGTTCTACTATCGCGGCCTCGGATGGGATTCGGTCGGGACGCTGTTCAACGGTGTCGTGCCGGTGTTCGACGCGTCCTTCCAGCCCACCGGCGAGCTGCTGGTCAGCCGTTCGCTGGTCGTCCTGAGCGACCAGCAAGACTGGGTCGGCAACCAGCTCGAGGCTGTGGTCAACACCAGCACCGGCTCGATCACCCACAATCTGCTGCTGGGATTCGAGCTCGCCCGCCAGGCGGATGTGTTCACGCTGGGGATCGGTCTTCTCCCGAACGTTCCGCTCGACGACCCCGGCACCCCGACCCCCGGGCCGCCGATCCTGCTGCCGCAATTCGGCCAGGACGGCGACTCGCGCGCGGTGATCGCAGCCCCCTACGTCATCGATCAGATCGGCCTGCACGACCGGTTCCAGGTTCTCGCCGGGGTGCGGGTCGATGCGATCGACTTCAAGGACACGCGCAACGACGTTTCCCGCAGCGACACCAAGGCTTCGCCGATGCTCGGCGCGGTCTTCGTCGTCAACGACAGCAGCTCCGCATACGCCAACTACTCCCGTTCCTTCGCCCCGCCGGCGCCGCGTGTGCAGACAGGAGACGTGAAGCCCGAGGAGGGTGAGCAAATCGAGGTCGGCTTCAAGCAGGAGTTCCTCGATCGCCGCGCCCGGGCGACGTTCGCCGTGTATCAGCTCGAGCGCACCAACATCGGCATCCCCGACGCCAACGGCATCACCCAGCAGGTCGGCAGCCAGCGATCGCGAGGCTTCGAGACCGAGCTGATCGCCGAGGCGACCCGTGGACTTCGCTTTTCCGGCTCCTACGCCTACAACGACGCCGTGCTGACGGAATTCTCCGAGCAGGTGATCATCGGGCTGGACCCCTTCTTCCAGCCGATCTTCGGCACCGTCGACCGGTCCGGGAACGCCCCGGCGTTCGCTCCCCGCCACATCGTCAACGCCTGGGTCAGCCAGGACATCGGAGGGGCTCTGGTGGTGGGCGGGGGGGCACGCTACACCAGCGATCAGTTCATCGCCGAAGATAACGAGTTCGTCATCGATGGCGTGATGACGCTGCAGGCCATGGCGAGCTACGCGTTTCGCGACCTGCTCCTCGAGCTCAACATCAAGAACCTGACCAACCGCGAGTACAACCGCCGCGGATTCGGGGACAACTCGATCACTCCGGCAGATCCCATCACGGCATACTTCGGCGTCACCTACCGGCGCTGAGTACTTCCTCGACCTCGACGACGAGCATGTATCCCGATTCCGAGTACGACGTTATCGTTGTCGGCGGTGGCCCCGCCGGATCCACCGTCGCGGCATTGACGGCGGCCGGCGGCCGCAGCGTGTTGCTTCTCGATCGCGAGAAGTTCCCCCGCTTCCGCCTCGGCGAGTCGCTGATGCCGGCCACCTATTGGACACTGGACCGCCTCGGTGTCCTCGACAAGATGCAGTGCAGCGACTTCCCGAAGAAGCACAGCGTGCAGTTCTTCGCCAAGAGCGGCAGGGCCTCGGCGCCCTACTACTTCTCCAAGGTGGAGCGGACGGAGAGCGCCCAGACCTGGCAGGTCCGCCGAATCGACTTCGACCACATGCTCCTGCAAAACGCCGCCGCCAAGGGCGCCGAAGTGCACGAGCAGGTCAGAGTTCACGAGGTGCTGTTCGAAGACGAAGCCGCGGTCGGCGTGCGGGCGGAGTTTTCCGACGGCTCCAAGCGCGACATCCACGCCAAGGTCGTCGTCGACGCGACCGGGCAGAGTGCGTTGCTCGCAAAGAAGCTGAAGCTGCTGCACACCGACCCCAACCTGCAGCATTGCGCGTTCTTCACCCGCTATCGGGGGGCGCGTCGTGACGAGGGCATCGATGAAGGAGCCACCCTCATCATGCACACGGAGAGCGAGCAGTCCTGGTTCTGGTACATCCCACAACCGGACGATACGGTCAGCGTCGGCGTCGTCGGTTCGCTCGAGTACTTGGTGAAGGGGCGCTCGAACGACCCCACCGAGGTGTTCCGCGAGGAGGCCGAGCGTTGCAAGCCCTTGCTGGACCGCATCGCCGGCGCTCAACAGGAGCACGAAATCCGCGTACTGAAGGACTTCTCGTACGCCAGCAAGCGCGTCGCCGGCCGCGGCTGGGTGCTCGCCGGTGACGCCTTCGGTTTCATCGACCCGATCTACTCGTCGGGGGTCTTTCTGGCGCTCAAGGGCGGCGAGATGGCCGCCGACTCCATTCTCGACGCCTTCGCCGCGGATGATTTCTCCGCCGCCCGGCTCGGCGCCCACGGCACCGAGCTGGTCGCCGGAATCGACGCCCTGCGCAAGCTGGTGTACGCCTACTACGATCCGGACTTCAGCATCGCCGAGTTCCTCAAGCGATACCCGCGCCAGGAAGAAAACCTGGTGCATCTGCTCATCGGCAACGTGTACCGCGAAGACGTCAGCGAGCTACTGAGCTGCATGGACGAGTTCCGCGAGCTGCCCAAGTACGAGCCGATTCACGTAGAGGAAGCACCCGCCTGATTCCCGCACTGCGGTCCAAACCAGCGAGCGCCATGAGATACGCCGTCTACGGTCTGCTCCTGTTGCTGTATGCCCTGCATACGGATCTGTGGCTGTGGAACGACCCGCGCCGGGTCCTCGGCCTTCCGGTCGGCATCACCTACCACCTGCTCTGGACGTTCGTGGTGGCCGGTGCCTACGCCCTGGCGATCCGCTATGCCTGGCCCGAGGATCTCGAGCAGGCGGCCGAGGGGGGGGCGAACGGCGTCAACCTCGCGGGCGGCGACCCCGGCACGCGTGGCGGGTCCGACGCAAGCGGCGGTCGCGGCGCGGGTGACGATCCCGAAACCACGGCGGCGCGGACATGACGCTGCTGATCATCGCCGTATATCTCGGCCTCGTGCTCGGCGTCGGCGCGCTCAGCCACCGCCTCTTCCGCGGCACCGGCGAGGACTATTTCCTCGCCACCCGCACGATCGGCCCGTTCGTCCTGTTGATGTCGCTGTTCGGCACCCAGATGACCGCCTTCGCCCTGCTCGGGGCCTCGGGCGAATCGTACCGATCGGGGATCGGCGTCTTCGGACTCATGGCGTCGAGCTCGGCGATCGTCGTGCCGGCGGTCTTCTTCTTCGTCGGCACCCGTGCCTGGACGGTCGGCAAACGATGCGGGTACACCACGCAAGTACAGCTCGTCCGCGGTCGGTGGAACTCCGACGTCCTCGGCCTGCTGCTGTTCGTCTCGCTCGTCGCCCTGCTCATCCCCTACCTGCTGATCGGCGTCATGGGCGCCGGGATCACGTTGGCGCAGGTATCCGGAGGGCAGGTGCCGACATGGGTCGGCGGCCTGGTGATCTCGCTGGTCGTGATGGTGTACGTCACCTACGGCGGCCTGAGGGGAACGGCCTGGGCCAACACGTTCCAGACGTTGGTTTTCATGACCCTCGGTGCCGTCACCTTCGTCTACGTCGCCAACGCCATGGGCGGGATGTCGGCCGCACTCGAGCGCTTGGCGGCGAGCAACCCGGACCTTCTGGTGCGCGGAGAGCGCTTCAGTGCCACGAAATACATCACCTACTCGTTCATCCCCCTGTCGGCCGGGATGTTCCCCCACCTCTTCATGCACTGGCTCACGGCGAGCAAGCTACGCAACTTCCGCATGACCGTGGCGGCCTACCCGATCTGTATCGCGATCGTCTGGATCCCGAGCGTGCTGCTCGGCGTTCTCGGAAACGTCGACTTCCCCGACCTGTCGACGCCTGAGAGCAACGCCGTGATGGTCCGTTTGATCAGCCTGCACGCGCCCGACCTGCTTGCCGGGCTGCTCGGCGCCGGCGTCTTCGCCGCCGTGATGTCGTCGCTCGACTCCCAGGTCCTGTCGCTCGGCACGATGTTCACCAAGGACATCGTGTCGCACTACGGGTACGCAGAGCGAATGACCGACCGGCAGCAGATCCTGACCGGGCGGCTGTTCGTCGCCGTGATCCTGACGGTCACCTATGTGCTGTCGCTGGTGGCCCGGACGACGATCTTCTCGATGGGGACCTGGTCGTTCACCGGCTTCGCCGGCTTGCTCCCCGTCATCGTTGCCGCGCTGTACTGGCGACGCAGCACGAAGGTCGGCGCATTCGCCTCGGTGCTCACCGTGGCGGTGCTGTGGACCTACTACTTCTCGCAGGGCTTCGGCCGGCCCGACTACTCCGTCGGCGACACCGGCGTCATGCCGGTTGCGGTCATCGTCGTGGCGTCGACCGTCGCAATGATCGCCGGCTCGTTGATGTCCCGCCCACCGGACGATGCGACGCTGGAGAGGTTCTTCCCGTCGTGACACCCGGCCACGGATTTCGCCAACCGCCCGTGGATCGTCATGGGCGATCGCCACGCGCGCAGATCGGCACCATCCCGTGAAGATCGCCTACATCACAGCCGGAGCCGCCGGCATGTACTGCGGTAGCTGCCTACACGACAACACGCTCTCGGCCGCGCTCATGGCAAAGGGGCATGAGGTCGCCCTCATGCCCACCTACACGCCGATCCGGACGGACGAGGAAGACGTCAGCATCGACCGCGTGTTCTACGGCGCGGTGAACGTCTACCTGGAGCAGCAGTCGGCCGCGTTCCGCCATATGCCGCAGCCGCTCCACTGGCTCCTCGATCGCCCGCGGTTGCTCAACTGGGTGTCCGGGCGGGGCGTGTCGATCGATGCCACGCAGCTGGGCGACATGACCCTGTCGGTGGCGAAGGGCGAGACGGGAAACCAGCGCCGCGAGCTCGAGGAGCTTGTCGGCTGGCTGCGCGACGATTTCAGACCCGACATCGTTCACATCACCAACTCGATGTTTCTCGGCCTCGCCGGCCCGCTCAAGCGCGAGCTCGGTGTCCCCGTGCTCTGCTCGCTGCAGGGCGAGGACATTTTCCTCGACGAGCTCGCCGAACCGTTCAAGTCGCGGGTGCACGAGGAGCTCGTGACACACGCCCGCTCGGTCGACGGGCTGGTGGCGACCTGCGACTACTACGCCGACTTCATGGCCGGCTACCTGGATGTCCCGCGCGACGACGTACACGTCGTCCGCCTCGGCATCAAGCTGGACGGCCACCGGGGCGAGCCGTCGCCGCCTCGGGACGAGCCGTTCGTGATCGGGTACCTGGCACGCATCTGTCCGGAGAAGGGCCTGCACGATCTCGTCGAAGCCGTCGCCCGGCTGGCCTCGCAACACGGCCCGGAAGCGGTGAAGCTGCGCGTCGCCGGATATCTCGGCGTGCGGGACGAGGAGTACTTCGCCGGCGTCCGGGCACGCGTCACAGAGCTCGGCCTGGAAGACCGCTTCGAGCACCTCGGCGAGGTGAGCCGGGCGGAAAAGATCGCATTTCTCGACGGAGTGGACGTTCTCTCCGTCCCGACCACGTACAAGGATCCCAAGGGCCTCTTCGTCCTGGAGGCCTGGGCGAACGGAGTCCCCGTGGTGCAGCCGGCGCACGGGTCGTTCCCGGAAATGATCTCGGCCTCGGGCGGCGGCGTCCTGTGCGAGCCGGGGTCGGTGGAGTCCCTGGCCGCGAGCTTGGAGTCTCTGATGGACGATGAAGAGACTCGGAGAGACCTCGGCCGCCGGGGCGCCGAGGCCGTGCGCGAGCGCTTTTCGGACGTGGTCATGGCCGAAACCACGCTGGCGGTCTATCGTCGGTTCGTCAATGACTCCGCGCAGTCCGGCGCCAGCACATGATGGATCGCCGGCCTGCCGCTCGCCGCGAGCTTCCCCGATGAACGAGTTCACCTATCAACGCCGCATCGACTACTCCGACACCGACATGGGCGGGATCGTCCACTTCACCCGCTTCTTCGTTTACATGGAGACCGCCGAGCACGAATTCCTGCGGGCCCGCGGCACCAGTGTCGACCGGACCGTCGACGGCGTTCGCATCAGCTGGCCGCGGGTCTCGGCGACGTGCGACTACAAGTCGCCAGCCCGATTCGGCGACGTCATCGACATTCGGGTGCGCATCGTGCGCCGCGGGATCAAGTCGATGACCTACGGCTTCGAGTTTCGCCGCGGCGACACGCTGCTGGCCGAGGGGAAAACCACCGCGGCATGCTGCATCATTCACCCCGACCGCGGTCCCGAGCCGGTTGCCATCCCGGAATGGTTCTCGCAGGCGTTGGAGGGCGACAACGAGGAGTAACCTAAAGGAGCGGCCGCCGGCGCCCGTGAGGACAACACGTCCGTGAAGACGTTGCGCCCGTGAGGGCGCCGCGCCGGGGAGGACGCCGCGGCCAAACGGGGCGGCCCAGGGGATGAACGCAATGAGCACAGCGCTCGCAGTCAACGACGTGACCCGCGCCTACGACGGAGAGTCGGGCCGCGTCGAGGTCCTTCGCGGCATTTCCTTCACCCTGCCGACGGGTGCCGCTCTGGCGATCACCGGACCGTCCGGCTCGGGCAAGAGCACGCTGCTGCACATCGTCGGGACCCTCGACCGACCCTCCTCCGGGAGCATTTCGATCGACGGACGGGATCCCGGCGACCTGCCGGAGCCCGAGCTGGCCCGGTTCCGCAACCGAACGGTCGGCTTCGTCTTCCAGGATCATCACTTGCTACCCCAATACACGGTGCTGGAGAACGCCCTCATCCCGACGCTCGCCTACGCCGACGCGAGTGCGGGCGAAGATCGCGCCCGCGAGCTGCTGGCGCGGGTCGGGCTCGAACACCGCCTCGGTCACCGGCCGGCCCAGCTCTCCGGCGGTGAGCGTCAGCGGGTCGCCATCGCGCGTGCGTTGATCAACCGCCCGAGGTTGCTGTTGTGCGACGAGCCCACCGGCAACCTCGACATCGAAAGCGCCGCCGTGGTCGCCGACCTGCTGACGGAGCTGCACGAGCAGGAAGACAGCGTCCTGATCATCGTCACCCACAGCCTCGAGCTCGCGGCGCGTTATCCTCGGCGCTTCGAGCTGCGGGAGGGCCTGTGCTCCGAGGTCTGACCTACTTCTGGAAGATCAACCTCGCCGTCCTCGCGGCAGCCGCGATCAACACGGCGGTGCTCGCCGGGGCGCTGATCGTCGGCGACTCGGTTCGCGGCAGCCTGCGTGACATGACGCTCGACCGCCTCGGCGATACGGATCAGGCGCTGGTAGCGGAGCGCTTCTTCCCCGCCGATCTCGCCGATCGACTGGCCGGCGGCGAGTGGGCGTCCGACAGTCAGCGGACGATCGCACCGGCGATTCTCTTGCCCGGCAGCGCCGTCCACACGGACACCGGAGCCCGCGCCTCCGCGGTCAACGTGCACGGCATCGACGCCCGGTTTCTCGATCTCTTTCCCCAGGCGTTCGGCTTCGCCCGCCAGGAGCGGCAGTTCTTCCCCTCGGCGGTGATCAACCAAACGTTGAGCCGCCAGCTGGACATCGAGGTCGGCGACGCGATGTTGCTCAGCTTCCGTACCCGCGACAACGTCCCGGACGACACGCTGCTCGGCAACAAGGAGAACGTCGCGGCGTTCGGCACCCTCCGCACCGTCGTGGTCGAGGTCATCCCCGACGTCGGCGTCGGTCGGTTCGGCCTGTCACCTAGTCAGGCATTTCCCGCCAACGCGTTCGTCTCGCTGGCGGACTTGCAGTCGGCGGTCGACCAGGAGGGCGCGGCCAACGCCCTGTTCATTTCGCTCCCGGACGCGGCGCACACGGGCGCCGCGCCTCCGGCCGCCGAGCTCGCAGGGCAGGAGTCCGCGGACCGGCCCGGAGAGGCCCTGCAGGCGGTCATGGATCTCGAGGATCTCGGCCTGCTCACCCGCGTGCACGAAGGGCAGCTGCTGCTGGAGAGCACTGAGTTCGTCCTCCGGCCGCCCACCGTCGAGACCATCGAGCGCGCCGCCGGCGCGATCGGCGCCCGCAGCACCCGTGTCACCAGCTACCTGGCGACAGAGCTGGCCGCCAACGATCGAAGCATCCCCTACTCCACCGTCGCAGCGCTCGCCGGCCCCGCCGAGGATCTGTCGTCGTTGACGCTGACGACCGGAGGTACGGCGCCGGCCCCGGTGGGCAATGAGATCTTGTTGAACGAGTGGACCGCGGCAGAGCTCGCCGCGGACATCGGCGACACCCTGCGGGTGGAGTACTACGTCGTCGGCCCCTACGAGGAGCTCGAAACTGAATCGACCGATTTCACCGTAGCAGGAGTCGTTGCCATGACCGGCCTGGGGGCCGACCGGCGGCTCACGCCGGATTACCCCGGTATCGAGAGCACCGACAACATCGCCGACTGGGACCCGCCCTTCCCGGTCGACCTGAGTGCCGTGCGAACCCAAGACGAGGACTACTGGGACGAATTCGGCGCCACACCGAAGGTGTTCATCGGCGAGGAAACGGCCGCGTCCCTGTGGAGCACGCGCTACGGAAGCGTCACGTCGATGCGCATGACGCCCCCGGCCGGCACCACGCCCGAGGCCTTCGAGATCGCCTTCGCCGAGGCCCTCCACGCTCGTTTGAACCTGCCGCAATTCGGTATGCGCTTCCTCCCGGTGCGCGAAGACGGGCTGCGCGCCTCCGCGGGAGCGACGGATTTCAGCGGCTTGTTCATCGGCTTCAGCCTGTTTCTGATCGCCTCCGCTGCGATCCTCGTAGGGCTGCTCTTCAGCCTGGGCATCGAGGCGCGAGCGGGCGAGGTCGGCCTGCTGCTGGCGGTCGGCTACTCGGTCAAGACAGTTCGTCGGCGGATGCTCGCGGAAGGCGGGATCGTCGGAGCGGCCGGGGCCATGGTCGGGTTGGTCGCCGCCGTCGGCTATGCCGCCCTGATGATGGCCGGCCTGCGAACCCTGTGGCTTCCCGCGGTCGGCACACCGATGCTGACGCTGCACCTCGAGCCGCTCAGCCTCGTCGCCGGGTGGTCGATCTCGGTGCTGGTTGTCCTCGGATCGATCGCCGGGACCGTGCGGCGACTGGGCAAAGTCCCCGCCACGTCACTGCTGAAGGGGGCCGTGTTTCGTCTGACCGGTGCGTCGCCCGGCCGCCGGCGCCTGCGCCGCGGTCTGGCCATCGGCGGGACCCTCGTGGCCCTGTCGATGCTCGTCGTCGCGATCGCCACGGACAGCACCATGGACCCGATGGTGTTCGGCACGATCGGGTTTCCACTGTTGCTTGCGGGGCTGGCGGCCTTCGTCGACTGGTGCCGCTCCGCCCACGGGCGGCTGGGATCACCGGGATCAACCGCCGTCTGGGCGATGGCGGCACGGAATAGCGCCTGGAGCCCCGGACGCAGCATTCTCAGCGTCGCGCTCGTCGCCTTCGCCGCCTTCGTAATCGTGACCGTTGCGGCCAATCACCGGGATCCGACGAAGGAGACCCAATCGCGAACGTCCGGGACGGGCGGGTTCGCGCTCTTCGCAACCGCCGAGATCCCGCTGCACCAGGATCTCAACTCCGCCGACGACCGCTTCGACCTCGGCTTCTCGGCCGCCGATGAGGAGGCGCTGGCCGATGCGCGTTTCATCTCCCTGCGTTCGCTTCCGGGAGACGATGCCAGCTGCCTGAACCTGTATCGGCCCCAGAGCCCGAGCTTACTGGGCGTCAACGGGGAGCTGGTCGCACGGGGCGGGTTCCGCTTCGCAACCGCCCTGCCGCCCGAGGACTCCGGCGCGGCTCCCGGCAGCTACGACCCCGCCAACCCCTGGACACTGCTGTATCAAGATTTCGGACCCGGCGTGGTTCCGGTCATCGGTGACGCCAACTCGGTGCAGTGGATCCTGCACCTCGGATTGGGCGATGACCTGATCGTTACCGACGAAATGGGCGAGCCGCTGTCACTACGCGTCGTCGGCACGCTGGCCGAGAGCGTGTTCCGCTCGGAGCTTCTCATAGCGGAGGAGCACCTTCTTGCCCATTTTCCCGGCCAGAGCGGCTACTCGACGTTTCTTGTCGACCTGGTGAACGACGCGGACGGTGGCACCGGAGCCTCCGAGGTCGCGGACGACGAGGCCATTATCGACCGGCGTGGCGCCGTGCTGACGGCGCTCGAGCGCGCTCTGGGCCCGTACGGCTTCGACGCCCAACCCACCGACGAGAAGCTGGCCGCATTTCTCGTGGTGCAGAACACCTATCTTTCGACGTTCCAGCTTCTCGGGGGGCTCGGCCTGCTGCTCGGTACGGTCGGCCTCGGCGTAGTCCTGGTTCGCAATGTCATCGAGCGGCGCGGCGAGCTCGCCACGCTGCGGGCTTTCGGCTTCCGACGGGCCTCGCTGTCCTACATGGTGCTGGCCGAGAACGCGTTCCTGCTCTGCGTCGGGACGGGGATCGGCTCGGCCGCGGCACTGGCCGCGGTAGCGCCGCGCTTCGTCGGCGGCGCCTTCAGTCTGCCGTGGGGCTCCCTGGGATTGATCCTCGCGGGGGTGCTCGTCGCCGGGATGGTATCGAGCATCGCCGCCGTTTCAGGGGCCTTGCGCGTGCCGCTCCTGCCGGCGCTCAAGGGCGACCGTTAGCAGGCCGCGGTGAACGTGTGATGGGTCTGGTTACGATGAAAAAAGGCTGGATGCTAGCGAGCCGCAGTCAGCGGCGATCCCCGAGAACCGCGGGATCGCCGCTACGCGGGCAGCGGCCGGGCGGTTGATCCTCGGTCAATGGCGATCCCCGTTCTCGCTCTGTCGCGCCAGCCACTCGTCGACCCGGGCCTTCTTGTAACGCCACTGGTGCGATACGCGCGTAGACGGAATCTTGCCGGCGCGGGTCATGCGGTAGACGGTGGACTTGTGCACCCTCAGGTACTTGGCGACCTCTTCCAGAGTCATGATGGTGGGTCGATGATCGACGTCGTTGGCGTTGCTCGATACTTCGGCGGAATCTCTCATGGTTCCTCGTGCGGTGAGTTGGCCAGATCTGTGATGCCCCCTCATGTGTGCAATCGCCATGCCATCGTGTTTCGTTTCCTGAGCTGAGCAGAAAGCGCCGTTCGTGCACAGGGGCGGCAACTCGTGCGCAGGCGCGGGGCAGGATGGAAGTGGTATCCGGATACCACCGGAGTCGAGGCACGGTGCGCCCTCGATAGCCAACGACGGATCGATCAGGGGTGGCTCGGCGGACCCGACTTCGACGCTCCGCACACGCCCCCCGATGCCCTGGGCGCCGCGCGTGGGGCGGCTGCCGGAGCTAATCGGGACGATCGGGGTGCCCTACCAGCCGTCGAAGAGTCCCCCGTCGAACCACTCCCACAGAAGGTAGAAGATCACCTGCGTGCTCCGTCCCTCGGTGTTGTTCACCGGAAAACGGACGCCGACGTTGGCCATCACATGCTGACGCGTGTTCAGCGTGAACTGAACTTGCGGCAACAGGTCGAGGTTGTTCACCGTGTGCTCGTCCTCGAACTCGCTGACGCCGAGCAGCTCGATCATCGGCGAGAAGGCCCGGCCGAATCGGCCGGCGGTGAGCGTCGTCCCGAAGACGCCGCGCCAGAAGAACTCGCGGTCGGCCTTGTCGGTGTTGGTCGGCAGCTCGACGCCAGTCTGCACGTGGATGAAGCTGTCGCGCGGAAGCGCGAACCCCGCGGAAACGAACGGCTCGAACACGAACGTGCCCTTGCCGAGCTCCCGGCCTTCGCTGCCGGTCGGCAGCTTGGCGGCCAGGTTTCCGCTGAAGATCATGCCGCGGTCGAGGCTCTTCGCCAGCACGTGCTTGTAGCCGACCTCGATGTCGCCGAGGCCGCCGAGCCAGGGGCCGTCGGTTTCAAGCTGCTGCGCCCCGACCGGAACGGCAACCTCGAACTGCCCGGCCTGGAGGAAGCGCCTCTCGTAGAGAAACTCGCCGACGACACCGCCCGGACCGTCGGCGTTCGTCCCCAGCGTGAATACCCACTCGTCTTCCGGATAGGCCTTCTCGGTGACGATCGCGCGGGGAAAATTGAGCTCACCGCGGGGCCAGCGGTCGTCGGTGCAGAAGGTGCGAAGGTAGCCCACGACCACGTCGATTTGCTCGTCCGAGAACGCCTCGCCGTACGCCGGCATGCTCTGGTCGAACCCGCGGATGGGCCCGCCCTGGTGGGTGACAATGAACCAGTCGGCGTCGGGCTCGCGGGTGGCGAAGCTGCAATCGGTGAAATCCGGAAGCGGGGTATCGAACGCCACCGTGCTCAGATCGACGCCGCGGCCATCGGCGGCGTGGCAGTACTGACAGCCGGCTTCGTAGAGCCCCTTGGGGGTGGTCAGGTCGGGCCCCTGCTGGCCCTCCCCACCCGGAGGAGTTAGCAGGGAGCCCCCGGCCACGCCCGTCGCGCCGACCGAAGAGGCGGCTGCGGCGACGAACAGGAACGACGAAGAGATAATCGCGAAGCCCCCGACCACGGCCTGCTGCAGGAACAACCCCCGATTGCGCCGTCTGCCGGGCCGCCCGGGAGGGTCGCCGTGCGCGGCAGCTCCGCTGGACCGTTCGACCCGGCTTCCGTTACGCGGCTTCACCGGTCGCCCCCGAAGGAAAAATCCGCGCTGGTGGACTCGCCGTCGCGCACCGTGACATTCATCGCCTGAGTGCCCAGCGTTTCGTGCCAGGCCTCGATCACATAGTCGCCCGCGGGGACGTCCTCGAGTGAGAAGGCGCCGTCCTCGCCGGTAACGGCGAAGAAACCGTGCGGCACGACGCCGACGTACGCCTGCATCCACGGGTGAACGTCGCAGCGCACCGGGATCATCACCTCCGGGTTTTCGAAGACACGCTCGGTGGCCATTCCCGGAATCGGCTGGGCGACGTTGAAGGCCGTATTGTTCTCGGGTTGCACGTTCACGTTGTGGAGCGTCTGGTCCGAGTTGATCACCCGAAACGTGGCCCCGGCCTGCATGCCGAGCACACGCGGCGTATACATGCACGCGACCTGGTCAAGGACGACGGTGTCGGCGCCGCCCGACGGCAGGGTTCCGCCGGCGTCGCGAATGTGTACGAAAGCCCACCGCAGCGTGTCGTTGTCGTTCACCACCAGCTGGTCGGTGAGCACTTCCTGCCCGGCGTGGGCGGTGACGCAAAACGGATCCGCGGCCATTTGTACGATCCCCGGTTCCGGCGTCGCACCGGAGTAGGCGATGCTTCCGCTAATCGTGCCGACCGCCACACCGGCCGGCGCCTTCGTGGCGGTGAGCTCTCCGTCGCCCGCGGCGATCCGCACGAACAGCACGACCGCCGCGCAGCCGATCAGAGCTACGCCGACTTGCTTGCGCATGAATCCACTCCTTTTGTCGTTATGGTCGCGCCGGGGACACGGGGATGTTCCCGCACGCCAACAGCCACGTCTAGCGTGCAGCAAACGTGCGGCGGGGCCGGTCGTACGCCGGGGAGACTCCCCGCCCCTCAAACACACGCTGCCAGCCGCAGTGCACCGCCACCCACGAGCGCATACCATACGCCCATGCGCCTATCGGATTTCGATCGCGAATGTCTCGATGGAGAACACGGCCCGGCGTCCGAGTTCGCCATGCGGATCCTCACCCGCATGGGGGAGATACAGGACGCCGAGGAGATGATCGACATCTCCCGGGCGCACATCGACAGCACCCTGTACCAGGGTGACGCCACGCTCGAGTTCGCCGAACGCCTCGCCAACATGGGAGCCCGGGTCGTCGTTCCGACGACCCTCAACGTCAGCGGCGTCGACGAGATGGGCTGGCAGGAGTGGGCCGTTCCACCGGAGCACGCCGAGAAGGCGCATCGCCAGATGCTCGCGTACCAGGGCATGGGGACCGAGCCGACGTGGACCTGTGCACCGTACCAGGTGGCACAGAAGCCCTCGTTCGGCGAGCAAATCGCCTGGGGCGAATCCAACGCGGTGTCCTTTGCCAACTCCGTTCTCGGCGCCCGCACGATCCAATACCCGGATCTCCTCGACGTTTGCGCCGCGATCACCGGCCGTGTCCCGGCCGTCGGCTTGCACCTGGCCGAGAACCGCATCGGCCGGGTCCTGCTCGAGCTCGTCGATATCCCGGAGGAGCTGCAACGCGACGACACCTTTCCGCCGGTGCTCGGCCACCTGCTCGGCACCATCGCTCGCGACCGGGTTCCGGTGATCGACGGGCTGACCGTGGACCTCACCGAGGATCAGCTCAAGGCGGTCTGTGCCGGGGCCGCCAGCTCCGGCAGCGTCAACTTGTTTCACATCATCGGGCAGACACCGGAAGCGACGACGCGGGAAGAGGCCTTCGGCGGACAACCACCCGTCGAGACGCACCGGGCGACGCGGGCGGACCTCGCCGCCATCCTCGGCCAACTCGAGAGCGGCGAAGGCGACGCCCTCGACATGGTCGTGCTGGGCAGCCCGCATTTTTCCCTCGCCGAGTTCCGGCAGCTCGCCCCGCTGCTCGCCGGCAAGCAGAAGAACCCGAAGGTGGAGTTCCTGGTCACCTCGAACCGCGCCATGGTGGCGCTGGCACGGGACAGCGGATTCCTGGAGCCGTTGGAGGCATTCGGCGGCAAGGTGACCGTCGACACCTGCATCCTGACGACGCCCATGCTGTTCCCCCAGACCCGGCGGCTGATGACCAACTCGGCGAAGTACGCTTACTACTCCCCCGGACTTCTCGGCGTCGACGTCGCCTTCGGCAGCATGGCCGATTGCGTCCGCTCGGCGGTGGCGGGTCGGGTCGATACGGACCGATCCTTGTGGGGGGACTGACTGATGGACAACGTCATCCGCGGACGGGTTCTCGTCGAGGGTGAAGCCGCGGGCCTGGCGCTGTGGTCCGACAAGCCGCTGAGCTTCTGGGGCGGCTACGACCAGAACACCGGCGAGATCATCGACCGCCGCCATCCGCTTTCCGGCAAGGTGGGCACCAACCGTGTCATCGCCATCCCCCACACCAAGGGATCGAGCACCACGACCGCGGTCCTGCTCGAGTCGGTTCGCCGTGGAAAGTCGCCCGCTGCGATCATCACCACCGGTATGGCGTCGTTCCTGGCGCTCGCCTCGATCGTCGCCGAGGAGCTCTACGGCCGCAATTTTCCCGTCGTCGTCATCGACGCGGAGGATTTCGACCGCATCGAGACCGGCCAGTGGGTGGCGGTGAACGCCGACGGGATCATCGAGATCAGCCCGGGACCGCAGTCGGATTCGTTCTCGTAGCCGGTCGCCTGGACCGTCGGCCGGGACGCGAGACTACTTCTCCACCTCGCGCCCCAACGCCGCCTCGACACTCGCCACCTTGCCGGCGATCCGCCCCGATCGCCCTGTGTAGTCGTCGAGCTTGAGCGTGCACGTGACTCGATCGGAGTGCGCGTGCATGGCGTCGAAGCACCTGCGGATCACGTCCATGACCTCGTCCCACTCGCCTTCGACGAGCGTACCCATTGCGGTGACCTGATAGTCGAGGCCGCTTTCGGCGACGATCTCGACGGCCTCGGCGACTTGGCTGCCGACCGAAGCTCCGCCGCCCATGGGGACGATGGAGAAGAATGCCAGCATGGGGTTTCCTCGGTTCGACCCGCTCAGCTCACCGTCTGCCCGGCCCGCTGCCGGCTGCCGGCTGCTGTCGGCCGCTTCGTCCGCGCATGTAGAGATCCAACTCCTCGGCGGGCAGGTCCTTGATCCGCTCGACTTCCTGGCGCCGAAGCCGTGCAAACTCGGCTTCTTCCGAGGTCGGCGCGAGCTCGATGACTTTGTCGAGCTCGCCCATGGCCTGCTCGAACTCTCGGTCCTCGATGTGGAATCCGGCGCGCGACAGATGGTACGAGGGAACGCTGCCGTCCAACTCGATGGCTTTGTCGAGCCACTCGACCGCCGTAGCATGCGTCTCCGACGCTTCCTGCGCCTGGGCGCCGACGTAATAGAGGCTCGCCTGCGCGGCTTCCGGAACCGTCTGCATCCCCTGAGCAATGACGTCGAGCGCCTCTCGCACGTTCCCGCTTTGCAGGAGGTCCGCCGCCTCGGTCGAGTAGCTCTCCGAAAGCGCCGCGGCGACAGACTCGTCGTCGGGATTTTCGGCCAACGACGCCACCAAACCCTCCCGCACGGTTGCGCGAACCTGCGCCGTCTCGACGCGCGCCCAGAGCCCACTCACCATCGTGGCCTCGGCCTCCTCCGGAGCCAGGTCCATCGCCTTCTGCAGGACCTGAAGCGCACGCCCGTAGTTTCGGTTTCGGTAGTAGAAACCGGCGAAGTTCAGGTGCGCAGCAAAGTCGTCGGGCGCCATCGTCGTGGCCAGCAAGTAGTTCTTCTCCCCTTCGGGGTAGTCGCCAAGGGCGGAATAAGCTTGCGCCATCCCGAGGTAGGCTGGCGCGTATTCCATGTCGGCCTCGACCGCCTGCTGGTAAAGGGGCAAGGCCTGCCGAAGATCTCCTGCGAGCCTAAGGGACTCCGCCTGGCGGTGGAGATTTTCGGCCGGGTTCTCCGGCTCCGGTGATGAGCACGCCGGAGTCGCCAGCAGCAATACGAAGACGGCCAAGCTGGCGAGGAGGTCATGGGTACGTGAGTCGCGATCGAGCATCGTCAAACACGTCATCGAGTCACGAACGGGGTCTCATCGGATGACACGACAGGTGGAGCGAGGTGAGGGAGGCCCGCAAATGCGGGCCTCCCCTCCGGCTATTCCACAGATGCCACGATTGCAGTTGCTATCGAGCAACCGCCGCATTCGCGGCATTGGGGTCGGTCTGAGGCGCGCTCTGCCCCGTCGGCCCCTGGTCGATGAAGACGGCTGTCAGGGAGCGGCCGAGGAATCGAGCCGTCCCGGTGCCGCCGGTCTTGCGGCCCAGGAGATTCACCGTGTGGCCACCTGCCGACACGGGGAAAAGGTGGTGGACGGTCTGGTTTGACGTGTTCTGAATGCCGCCACCGCTTGCGCAGTCATCCCAGGTCGCGCGCCCCATGTTCGAGATCGACTCCCCTGTGGAGTCGACGTTTACTTGAACCTGGGCCGAGAGGTCATTGCCCGGGGTAAGGCAACTCAGGAAGGTCGTCCCGATGACCAACAAGAACCCATCGTCGGGAGCGTTGATCGACGTTGTTGAGAGCACGGTGAAACCGCCGGCCGTGGACGAGATGTCAATGGTTGAGGTGTCGCTGCCATTCGCGGCCCGCACCGGCACATTCCGGTACACGATGTCCCGCGCGACGTCGAAGCCGAAGTAGGGAGTCGCGGTCACGCCGATCGACAACCCCGCCGTATGAATGCCGCCGAACCCGTCCAGGACGATCAACCCGTCACCGTTGGTGTCCGGCACGTACGCGATTCCTTTCGCGATATCGAAGCCGAAATACGGAATCCCAGCGGGCGGCGTCGGCGCACCACCACCAGCGTGGACCCCACCGAACCCATCGAGCACGTAGTACTGCCCGTGACCGGCGTAGCCGGTGGAGGCGACGAATACCGCCGCCGTGACGACCATCATCACACTCAGCAAACGACCCTGTTTCATGGCATCACTCCTTGGCGACTCGCGGTCCGTCGCCGTTCGGGTCCCCAACCTGTTGGCACGGGCATGTTGGCGAAACTCACTTCGAGAGTCAACGGTGTCGGCCAAAGTCGTGGGCTACGAGCACATCATGCGCGAGCGCTGCACAGCTCTGCCTATTCGAGCACAACCCAAATCGCTCACCACCTCGCCCGGTACCGGATGCCGATCATGGGATAAGACACGACGCGCCTACCGCCTGCTGAACTTCGAATCCTCCAATGGCACATCGAACTCGACCTCGTCGACGTAGACGATCTGCTCGCCCATCGGGCCCATCATCTCGATCACCCGCGCCACGGGGTGACCTTCGATGAGCTCATAGTCGAGAAAATAGACGTCGCTCTCGAGCGATTCGACGCGGGTCACGTAGAACGTCTCGGTGTCGACGTAGTGGGTCTGCACACCGCCCGTCTTCATCGTCACCTGCAGCTTGTAGGCGTCGCGGCCCTTGACCGGCTCGATGCCGAGCAGCTCGACACGGTGGCCGTTCTTCTGCGCGTGAACCAACGCTCCATCGAAATCCGAGCCCTCCATAACGCTCTGTGCTTGAGCGGGCGGCATCGCCTCGGGCGCCGCCTGCCCCATGAACGGCATGAACGACCAAGCAGTCTCGCCGTCGAAGGCCTGGACACCGGTCATCCCCTGCGCGTGGATCTCCAGCAGCAACAGATTGGGGCGCTTCGAATACCGTGTATACGGTGCCTCCATGCCCATCACCACGGACGTTCCGGAGGTCTTCATCGTCCGCACGGACTGGAACTCATCGCCACCGATGGCCTCGTAGTGCGCCGCAATGATCTGCCCGACCGTGAGCTCCTGCGATGCGGTAGCGGGAACCGGCTCGACCGTCGCCGGCGCTTCCGGCTGAGCGAACAGCGGCAAGCCCATGAGGGCGAAACCGGCGAGCAAGGCGAGCGCCCTGCGAATGACGACGTTCGAACGAAGATCGGTGCGGAAGTCCATGTCGGCTCCTTTCGTCGGTAGCGTGGAGGAACGCCGATCGACGCCGCGCGAGCTCGCGCCGATGAGCAGCCCGTCTCTGAAGACGGCTTCGTAACGCTGCCAGAGTACGACCGAGAACGGATCTCCCCAACGATTCCGCCGCCACCGGTCGGCGCCTCGGGTGGCCGGTCCATTGCGAACGCCGAGCGGCGCGCCGAAGGCCCGCCGACCACGCCCGCGAGACCGAGCTCCGCGCGGCTCCGCGCCCCTGAGCGACCTCGGCGCGGGCGGTCGATCGCTGACCCCTCGCCCGCTGTGACCGATTCGGAGTGGCCGCATCTGTCTTGACAGACAGCTCGCACCGACCCCGACAACGAAATCTCCGAGGAATCGCCGATGAAACCACTTCGCCTCGCGATCGCCCCGTCGATGATCGCGCTCCTCACCACCATCACTGCCGCGGCCGCGGTCCCCGGGCCCGCCCCCCAGGGGCCCGCGTTGACCCTGGGGCAGGCCGTCGAGGAGGCACTGCAGAGCAACCAGCGCCTGGTGGTGGCAGCCGCGGCGGTACAGGAAGCCGAGGCCGGTTCGCGCCGGGCGGGCGCCTACAAGTTGCCGCGAATCGACCTTTCCTACGTCTACCAGCGCACCAACAACCCCGTATTCGTCTTCGGCAACCTGCTGCGGCAGGGCAACTTCTCCGAAGAGAACTTCGCCATCGACAGGCTCAACAACCCGGACGCGATCAACAACTTCACCCCGTCCGTGACGGTGGTGCAGCCGATCTGGACGGGCGGGCGGATCTCGCGACGGGAAGAAGCGGCGGCGCTGTTCGCCGAAGCCGCAGGCCTCCAGCAGGCCCGCACGCGCCAGCAGGTCGTTTTCGACACCGTCGAGGCCTACTCCGGCGCCGTCCTGGCGAACCGCCATCTTTCCGTCGCGCACGAGGCGCTGACGACGGCCGAGGCGCACGTCGCCCTGGCCGAGACCTTGAGAACCGCCGGACTGGTGGTCGACTCCGACGTGCTACAGGCGCAGGTCCGCGCCAGCGAGGCTCGCGAGGCGGTGGTGCGGGCACGGAGCGGCCGGGCGGTCGCCGAAACGGCGCTCAACTTCGTCATCGGGCGCGACCTGACGGCGGCGATGACCCTGCCCGCAGACCTCGATGAAACGGACGTCACGGCGGAAAACCTCGTTGATCTGATCGACGAAGCGCTCGGTTCACGAGCCGATTTGCGCGCCACGCGCCTGCAGGAACAGGCGGCGGAGAAGACCGTCGACGCCGGAAAGGCCGAGCTCATGCCCGAGATCGGCTTGTCCGGCTTCGCCGAGTCGAACTCGGACTCGATGTTCGGCAGCCAGTCGGGAAACTGGGGCCTGATGGTCGGCGCGAACTTCACGCTCTTCGATGGAAGCGCCCGTTCGGCCGCCATCGACCAGAGCCTGGCGCAGCGGCGGCAGATCCAGCAGCAGGCGGCTCTGCTGCAGCGCGCAATCGCTCTGGAGGTGACGCGGGCGTTCTACGACGTACAGGCGGCCGCCGAGCGCATCGTTCAAGCCGAGACCGCCATCCGCCTGGCACGCGAGAACCTGCGAATCGTCGAGAACCGGTACCGCGAGGGACTCTCGACCTCCGTCGAGCTTCTCGATGCTCAAACCGGGTTGACGATGGCGCAGACCCGCTCCGTCTCCGCGCAACGCGACCTGATGCTCGGCCGCGCCGCCCTCGACCTGGCGGTGGGCCGATGAGAGGACCGTTCGGAGACGGTGGGCCGATGACACGCCCGATGGGAAACGATGCGCCGATGGAACGGCCGAACGGAAACCGACGCGGAACCCCCGACCGAGGTAGCCACATGAACCCCAGCACGACGCTTCGCGGGCTCGCTGCTCGCCACTCCGTACTCCGGGATGGACTCGGCCTCCCGGCCCCGCGGCCGCTCCGCCGCGGCCTGCGGGGGCTCGCCGTCACCATCGCCCTGATCGCCGCGGTGGGTTGCGGTGCTCCCCCGCAGGCCCCACCTGTCGCCGAAGACTCGACCGCCACCGTGACCACCACGGTGGCGATCGCGCAGCTCGCTCCGATACCGGTCCTCACGGAAGCAAGCGGCTCCGTTGAGGCATCGCGAACCGCATCGCCGGCAACCAAGATCATGGGGCGCGTGCGCGAGCTGACCGTGCGCGAGGGCGATAGGGTCAGTGCCGGCCAGGTGATCGCCCGGATCGAAAGCGCCGACCTCGAAGCCGCCGTGGCGCAGGCCCGCGCGGCGGTCGTCATGGCGGAAGCAACCTTGGAGAACGCCGCGACGCACCACGCCCGCATGGAGCAGCTCCACGCGCAGCGATCGGTCACCGACAAGAACCTCGAAGACGCCACGGCCGGACACCGTGTCGCAGCCGCCAACCTCGAGGTGACACGGGCCAACCTGCTTGCCGCCGAAGTGATGCTGTCGTACGCGGAGGTGAGCACGCCGATCTCCGGCTGGGTAAGCGCGAAGATGATCGAGGAAGGGGACATGGCCGCTCCCGGCCGGCCGCTGCTGGTCATCGAAGACCTGTCGCGGGTCAAGGTGAGGGTGAGCGTTCCGGAAAGCGCGGTGGTTCGTCTGGCCCCCGGACAGTCGGCCGACGTCACCCTTCTCGAGCGCACTCGGCCGGCGACGATCGATCGGATCATGCCCACGGGCGATCCGGCGACGCGTACGTTCACGGTCGACCTGGTGATCGACAACCCCGACGGCGAGATCAAGGCCGGCATGTTCGCCCGCGCGGCATTCGAGACCGGCGTGCGGGAGGTGCTCCACGTTCCGACCTCGGCGATCGTCGAGCGCGGCCAGCTGCAGGGTGTGTTCACGGTCAACGAGAACGATCGCGCCGCCCTGCTCTGGGTGAAGCTCGGCCCCGCCCGCGATGACGAGATCGAGGTGGTTTCCGGGCTCCGCCCCGGCGAGCGCTACCTGCCGACGCCGGCACCCGAGGTGCGGGACGGCGTCCGTGTGGTGACGGGCCGATGACGGCGCCGCTGAAACTGGGCCCCGCCGGCAAGCTGGGCGAGTACTTCGTCAACTCGAAGCTGACGCCGCTCCTGGTCATTCTGGCGCTGGCGCTCGGCGCGCTGGCGGTGTCGTTGACGCCGCGCGAGGAGGAGCCCCAGATCGTCGTCCCGGTGGTCGACATATTCGTCGGCCTGCCCGGCGCCACCCCGGCCGAGGTCGAGAGCCGGGTGACGATCCCGCTCGAGAAGCGCATGTGGGAGATCCCCGGGGTCGAATACGTCTACTCCTCCTCCATGCCCGGCATGACCATGGTCACGGTGCGCTTCTACGTCGGCGACAACGAAGAAGACTCGCTGGTGAAGGTGCATCAGAAGCTGATGTCCGGCGCCGACACGGCGCCGCCGGGGGCGACAACGCCGCTGGTGAAGTCGCGCACGATCGACGATGTCCCGGTCCTGGCGCTGACCCTGTGGGGTGGCGATCGAGACGGCTACGACCTCCGCCGGGTCGCCACGGAGCTCCGACGCGACCTCGGTGCGATCGACCAGGTGTCCGCCGTCAACATCATCGGCGGACAGCGGCGCCAGGTGCGCGTCGACCTCGACCCGCAACGACTGGCGGCGCACGGTCTCGACCCCGTAAGCGTCGCGACGGCGCTACACATCCAGAACGCCGCCGCGCCGGCCGGAACCATCGATGCCGACAATCGTCAGCTACTCGTCGAGACCGGCGCCTTTCTGACCGACGTTGCCGACGTCGCCTCGCTGGTCGTCGGCGTCCACCAGGGGAGGCCGGTCCACCTGCGATCGGTGGCCGACGTCTACGACGGCGGGGAGGAGCCCGCCAACTACGTCTTCTTCATGCCGGGGGCGTCGGCGCACGCCAAGGGCATCGAGGCCGAGCCGAACAACGACATGTTGCGACCCGCGGTCACGCTGTCGATCGCGAAGCGGAAGGGGGCCGATGCACACGCCGTCGTCGGCCGTGTCCTGGAGAAGGTCGACGAGCTGCGCGGAACGGTTATCCCGGCGGCGCTGAACGTCACCGTCACACGGGACTACGGTGCCACCGCGAAGGAAAAGGCGGACGAGCTTCTCACCCACCTGATCGCCGCCATCCTCTCGGTCACGGTCGTCATCGCGCTTTCCCTCGGCTGGCGCGGCGCGTTGGTCGTTTTCATCTCCGTGCCGGTGTCGTTCGCCCTGACGCTATTCGTCTACTACATCTTCGGTTACACGCTGAATCGCGTGACGCTGTTCGCCCTCATCTTCGTCACCGGCATCGTCGTCGACGACTCCATCATCGTGGTGGAGAACATCGTCCGGCACCAATCACAGCGAAGAAGACCGCGCCTGCAGTCGGCGATCGAGGCGGTCAACGAGGTCGGAAACCCGACGATTCTGGCAACCCTCACGGTCATCGCCGCGGTGCTGCCGATGGCATTCGTACGCGGATTGATGGGCCCCTACATGCGTCCCATGCCCGTCGGCGCATCGCTGGCGATGATCTTCTCCCTGTTGGTTGCCCTGGTCGTCGCCCCGTGGTTCTCGGTCCGGCTGCTGCGCGGTGCGACCAGCGGGCAGCGAGGCGCCGAAGGCGCCGAGAGGCCGGGGGCGGGCGGCGGGGAATCAGAAGGATCGGGCGGCGGGAAATCAGAAAGATCGGGCGGCGGGGAACCAAAAGAAGAAGAAGCCAACCCCGAGCACGACGCAATCCACGACACCCGCACCTACCGCATCTACCGGGCGATCCTCGCGCCGTTCATCACCAGCGCCACGCGTCGCTGGGCGTTCCTCGCCGGGATCGTCGCCCTACTGCTTCTGTCGGTCGCCCTGATCCCTCTCAAATGGGTCAACGTCAAGATGCTGCCGTTCGACAACAAGAGCGAGGTGCAGGTGATCCTCGACCTGCCCGAGGGCTCCACGCTCGAAACGTCCGCCCGCATCACCACCGAGCTGGCCACCGACCTGAGCCGGATGCCCGAGGTAACCGACCTGCAGCTCTACGTCGGCACGTCGGCGCCGATCAACTTCAACGGACTCATGCGCCACTACGACCTGCGCAGCGGCGCGTTCAGCGCCGACATCCAGGTGAATCTGTTGCCCAAGCACGAACGCTCGCAGCAGAGCCACGACATCGCGCGGCGAATGCGCCCGCTGGTCGAGGCGGTCGCCGCGAAGCACGGGATCGAGGCGCGCATCGTCGAGATCCCGCCCGGCCCGCCCGTTCTGTCGACGCTGGTGGCGGAGGCATACGGCCCCGACCACGAGAGCCGCGTCGACGCGGCGGCGAAGATCCGCGACGTTTTCGAGTCCACCCCCGGCGTCGTCGACGTCGACTGGCTGGTGGAGGCCGACCAACCCAAGGTGGTGTTCGAGGTCGACCACGAGAAAGCCGCCCTGCACGGGGTCCCTGCCGCGACCATCGCGCGGACCTTGCGGCTCGCGGTCAGTGGTGAGGACGCCGGCACGCTGCACGACGCCGCCGAGCTCGAGCCGGTGAGCATCCGACTGCAGCTTCCTCGGCCACGGCGATCGTCCGTCGAAGCGCTCTCGCAGGTCCGGCTCGCTTCGATGACCGGCACGCTGGTGCCGCTGTCGGAGCTGGTAACCGTGACGTCATCCCACCGCCACGCCAGCCTGCACCGGAAGAACCTGAAGCCCGTCGTGTACGTCGTCGGCGAGGTTGCCGGGGCACAGGAGAGCCCCGTCTACGCCATCCTGGACATGGACGCCGCTATTGGATCGCTGGAAGGCACCGACGGGGCGGTGATCGAGCAATACTTCCGCGACGAGCCCTGGTCGGAGGCCCGAGCGGCGCTCCGCTGGGACGGCGAGTGGGCGATCACCTATGAGGTCTTTCGCGACCTCGGCGGAGCGTTCGGCGCCGTACTGGTGCTGATCTACATCCTGATCACCGGGTGGTTCGGCTCGTTTCGCACACCGCTGGTCATGATGATCGCCATCCCGCTGGCGTTGGTCGGGGTGCTGCCCGGCCACATGATCTTCGGCGCCTACTTCACCGCCACCTCGATGATCGGGTTCATCGCTCTGGCCGGCATCATGGTGCGTAACTCGGTTCTCTTGATCGACTTCGTCGATCTCGCGCTGGCACAGGGCAAGAGCCTCGGGGAAGCGGTCCTCGATGCCGGCGCGGTTCGCTTCCGGCCGATCCTGCTGACGGCGGGGACGGTGGTGGTCGGCGCCGTAGTCATCCTCTTCGACCCGATCTTCCAGGGGCTGGCGATCGCCCTGATGATGGGGGCCATCGCCTCGACGGTGTTGACCCTGCTGGTCGTGCCCCTGGTGCATTTCATGGTGGAGAAGCGTCACCACGCGCACCCGCTGCCGCCCGGCTGGGGCGTCACCAACGGTACTTCGCCGGCAAGGGAACAACCTTGATCGCTATCCGAAAGGAGCAACCAATGAGCACGGAACGTATCATCCGAGCGGTGGCGGGAACCTTCGTCCTCGTCAGCGTGGGGTTGGGCTACTGGGTACACGAAGCTTTCTTGTTGCTGACGGTCTTCGTCGGCGCCAACCTGCTACAGAGCTCGTTCACCAGGATCTGCCCCTTGGAGGGTCTGCTACGCAGGGCCGGGTTGGCGCGGGACAACGTCCACCCGGCCCGCCCGGCCTGATCTTCGCTGCGGCCGCAGCGGGGCCGGGGCCGGGAATTCACCGGGGAGCCCCGGCAGGGCGGACGACATACGTCGCCGTTCGCGCCGACGTACGCGATTACCCTTCATTGACACTCACCGAGCCGACGCCGATATTCAAGACGTGCCGGCGGCGTGGGCGACTGCCGCAGGTCCGGCAACTTCGGAATGGAGGGCGCCATGCAGATTGTATGGTTCGTGTTGATCGGCATCGTGGCCGGGTTTCTCGCCGGCCAACTCATGGAGGGGCACGGGTTCGGCGTGCTCGGCAACCTCCTCGTGGGCGTCATCGGCGCCGTCGTCGGCGGCTTCGTGTTCAGCTTGCTGGGACTGAGCTCCAGCGGCTTGATCGGATCGCTGGTCGTTGCGACGGTGGGGGCGGTCATCCTCTTGGGCCTCGTCGGGATGATCTCGCGTCGGTAGCTCCTCGGACGACGGGCCTCAGGAGCGCATGCGCGCTCGGGTAGCCGCGACGCTGCGCTCGAAGATCGCATCCCAGTCATCCGGCGGCTCGGCGCAGGTGCGCGCCAAGGCGATGGTCGCTTTCAGCGTGTTGCAGTAGCTCTCGAACGGTTGGCAGCCGCCGAGAAGCTCTTCGACACGGTGGCACAGTTCTTCCGGGGCCGTACCTTCAACGTACTCGGACAGCTGCTCGAGAACCTCGCGGCACAGCTGCTCTCTCTCCTTCCGGCCGAGCTTCTGCAGCCGCTGATCCGCGCTCATAGGGGCACCTCCGCCCCTTCCGCCAACTCCTCGTGGTACTGGGCAAGGTGGTGCCGCAAGGCCATGCGCGCACGGTGCAGGCGCATCTTCACGGCCGATTCCCCGATCTCCAAGGCCTCGGCGGTCTCCCTCGTGCTCATGCCTTCGACGTCACGCATGAGCAACACCATGCGGTATTCGGCTGGCAGCTCCGCCAGGCCGTCTTCGAAGGCCCGCTTGAGCTCGGCCCGTCCGGCGGCGTCGTCCGGCAGGTCCGACCAGTCAGGGACCTCGATGACCTCCCCCTCCTCCCATCCCGGCGGTTTGTAGTCGTCCAGCGAGATCCGGCGGGGCGCCCGGTCCTTACGACGCATCATGCGGCAGTTGTTCGCCGCCACGCGATACAGCCAGGTCCGCAGTGCCTTGGGCTCGCGCAAATCGCCGAGAGCCTGATAGGCCTTCAGCAGGGTGTCCTGGAAGACGTCCTCGGCGTTGTCGATGTTGTTGCAGGTGCGCACCGAAAACGCCATCAAGCGGCGGCCGTACACGCGTACGAACTCGTCGAAGGCGCCGGGTTCATCGTCGAGGATGGCCTGCAGGAGTCGTTCGTCGTCCATCGGGCAGCGAAACGGGGCGTCGGCGCCGGGACGGGAATTCGGCGCCAAAGTGGGGTTGTCGGCAACCAGCCGTCCGTCGATTGTACGACAGCGCCGGTGCGGCTTCCGCCCCGTTGGTTCCGATTCGGGGGTGTGGCAAGCTACCCGGAGACAAAGCAGGCCGTGGTGAAAAGTGTGATGGGTCTGCTAGATGCTAGAGGCTCCCCCATGGTCTCCCGCCCTCGAACCGCCCGCATGCTGTTCTCGCACAAACCGCTGGAGGTCCACCGATGAGAGCTTTTCGCACGCTCGCCGTTGTTCTAATGGTCGGCACGATGGTCGTCCCGGCCATCGCCCAGCAGCAGGGGCCGGAGCCGGCCAAGATCGTCATCACCCCGGAGACGTTGAACCTGCAGATCGGCGAGACCACCGAGATTTCCGCGGTGGTCCACGACGCCGACGGAAACGTCATCGATGGCGTCCCGGTGCTCTTCTTCTCGACCTCGCGCAGGTCCGTCGGCGTCACGCCGGCCGGCCTGGTCGAGGCGTATCGCCCGGGCGAGTTTCAGATCCTCGCGCGGGTTCCGCTGGATCCGAGCAACACCGGCAGGCGAGGCCAGGCCCGCCTGCAGGCGATGCTGCCGGTGATGGTCCCGGCCCCGCCGATAACGTCGATCGAGTTCGTCGGCGTACCCGAGCGCTTCTACGCCGGAACCAACTTCCGCCCGGAGATCGTCCTGACGGACAGCTCGGGCGCCAAGCGTGCGGACGTCGCGGTCACTTTCAGCAGCGACGATCCGCAGGTGGCGGAGGTCAACGCGCTGGGCCGGATCAGCCTGGTGAGCCCGGGCGAAACTTCGATTACCGCGACGATCGAGCCCGGCGACGCGGGATCCTCGGGCGAGGCGGTGACCACGGAGAGCCTGTCGGTGCGCGTCGAGGAAAACCCCGCCGTGCGGATCGAAATGAGCCCGGAAGTGATCAAGGCCCGCACCGGGGATGTCATCCACCTGAATGCCCGGGCGCTCGATGCCAGCGGCAGTGAGGTCGAGGGGATTCCGATCCAGTATTCGTTCCAGGCGCGCACCGTCGACTACAACCTGGGCCAGGCGCCGTCGGGACTGATTACCGAGGACGGCCGCTTCGTGGCCGATGTCGCCGGTGAATACGTGGTCGTCGCCTCCGCCGGCGACAGCGTCAACATGCAGTCGCTGGAGATCGTGCCGCGCGACGTCGCCCGCGAGATCGAGTTGGTCGGCCACGGCGCGGTTCGCGACCGCCACACCTCGGACCTGTGGATCTGGGAAGGCCCCGACGGCCGCGACTACGCCATCACCGGGACGCACTCTGCCGCCGGTCACGCCTTTATCTGGGATGTCACCGACCCGAGCAACATGCAGCACCTCGACACGATTCTGGTCGACGCGCGAACGGTGAACGACGTGAAGGTCTCGGAGGACGGCCGCATCGCGGTGATCAGCCGCGAAGGCGCCAGCAACCGGCGTAACGGCCTGGTCATTCTCGACGTCTCCGACCTGCAGTCGGGCGGCGCCCGCATCCTGTCGCGATTCGACCAGGAGCTCACCGGCGGCGTCCACAACGTGTTCGTCTACCAGAATCACATCTACGCGCTGTCCGCGGGCCAGCGCTACGACGTCATCAATATCGAAGACCCGACCAACCCGTACTTCGTCGGCCGCTACCAGCACGATAGCCCCGGCAGCTCGATCCACGACGTCTGGGTACAGAACGGCATCGCCTTCTCGTCGAACTGGTCCGACGGCGTCGTCGCCGTCGACGTCGGCGGTGGCGGCCAGGGCGGCGCTCCGAACAACCCGGTCCTGCTGGGCAGCTACGCGTACCCGAGCGGCTGGAACCACGCGGCGTTCCCCTACTGGAGCGAGTCGGCCGGGAAGTTCTACCTGTTCGCCGGCGACGAGGCCGGACGACGCGGCAACACGCCCGGGTACGAGGGCGAGGCACAGCGCATGAACGGCTGGATTCACGTCGTCGAGTGGGACGAGTGGGGCAAGCCACACGAGGTTGCCCGCTACGAGGTGCCCGAGGTCGGCACCCACAACCTCTGGGTCGAGGACGACATCATGTACGTCGCCTACTACCAGGGCGGCCTGCGCGTCGTCGACGTTTCGGGCGAGCTTCTCGGTGATCTCTACCGTCAGGGGCGTGAGATCGGCTACTTCCTTGCCTACGACCCCGAGGGCTACATCCCCAACTCGCCGTTCGCGTGGGGACCGCAGCCCTTCAAGGGGAACATCTTCTTCTCCGACTACAACTCCGGCCTGTGGGCCGTGCGGATCAAGGAGGAGGACACCGAACGATGAAGAACATCACCAGGATCCTGGTAGCAGTGGCCACCACGGCGGTGGTCGCTGCGGCGCTCGTCGCGACGACCCCGGCCGCATACGGTAGCGGCGTGGGCGAACCACCCACTCCGCCGACCACGAAGAACGGGTCCGCGCAGGCGCGCACCTATACGTTCTATGTGGCGGCCGAATCAGACGACTTCGTCGAGAAGATCGAATTCGGGCCCGGCGGAATGCGCTTGCTCAAGACGATCGAAGTGGGTACCTGGCCGACCGAGATCGAGGGCCCGCACGGGCTCGCCGTGTCTCCGGACGGGGAGTATTGGTACCTGTCGCTGGCACACGGGCAACCGGGCCCGAACGGCAACGTCGTCAAGTATTCGACCGAGGACGACGCCTGGGTCGGCGAGGTGCCGGTGGGCATGTTTCCCGCTACCATGGCGATCTCGCCCAGCATCGGCCTGTTGTACGTGGCCAACTTCAACCTGCACGGCCTGCCCGAGCCCAGTTCGATCTCCGTCGTCGACCCCGAGAGCATGAGCGAGGTCGGTCGGGTCGACGTCGGTGTCATGCCGCACGGCGCCCGGATGAACCGCGAGGGATCGCGTCTCTACACCGTCAACATGATGGACGACGTCCTGGTGGAGATCGACACCTACCGGATGGAGGTCAGCCGCCAGCTCGGGTTGACGATGCACGCGGCGCACCAGCTCGACGGCACGCACGAGCGCCACATGGCCGAGCGGGCCGCGGCGGGTGGCGAGATGGGTGGAGAGATGGGCGGCGGTATGGAGATGGGCGGCATGGAGGGCGGCATGATGGAGATGGTCAAGCCCACCTGGGCAACGCCTCCGACAGCCGACGGAAAGATCTACGTCGCCGGAAACGGCGCCGGCAAGGTCCTCGAGATCGACGTCGAGGCCTGGGAGATCGAGCGCGAGTTCGAGACCCCCGCCGGGCCGTACAACCTCGACGTGTCGCCCGACGGGCGGATCCTGGCGGTGACCTACAAGAGCAGCAAGTCGGTCGGTTTCTGGGACCTCGAAACCGGTGAAGAAGTAGGGCGCGTCGAGACGTTGCGGCCGATCCCACACGGTATCGTCATCTCTCCGGACAGCCGCTACGCCTTCGCCACCATCGAGGGGATCGGCGGCGAGCCCGGCTCGGTCGAAGCCTATGATCTGCAGACGTTCGAGCGGGTCGCCAACCTCGACGTCGGCAAGCAGGCAGGAGGTATCGCCTTCTGGAAGATGCAGTAGCCACGACGTTCATGAGCACGAACGACGACTTCCAGCGGGAATACCGCAACACCATCGGCCTGTTCGCGACCGGCGTGACCGTCATTGTCGCCGGTAGCGGCGACGACGTCCGCGGCATGACCGCCAACGCCGTCACGTCGGTGTCCCTCGATCCGACCATGCTGCTCTTCTGCCCCCGCAAGAACGCCCGGCTTTCGGCCTACTGCGAGGAAGGCGGCAGGTTCACGGTGAACATTCTCACCGCCGGGCAGGAGAACACCTCGAACCACTTCGCCGGGGCCGACATGGCGCCCGAGCACGGATTCGTCGACTGGCCGGAAGCCGGAGGCCCGCCGCGGATCGACGGCTGCCTGGCCTCGCTCGCCTGTCGGATCGCCAAGGTCTACGACGGCGGCGACCACTGGATCGTGCTCGGCGAAGTCGAAGCGATGCATCGGGGCAACGACGACGCCGACCCGCTTCTGTTCTTCTGCGGGTCCTACCGCCAGCTTTCGGACGACTGAAGCGCCGGGCCGCCGGAAGGACCGGACTGCCGGTCGTCGGGCTGCGGAGCCACTGACCACGGAGCCACCGGTCGCCGCGACCGATAAAGATCGAGCGCGGTGCTTGCGTTTGTGCTCATAATGAGTATGCTCATTATGAGCACTATTCCTGATGCCCTTCGGGGCCGATTCGCAGGCACGCCATGTCGAACAAGACCGAGAGCCCGTCCGTCGATCAGTTCCTTCCCCTCCGGCCGGTCGAGTTCCTCGTCCTCGCCGTGCTCGACGAAGGGCGGCTGCACGGATACGGAATCGTGCAGGAGATCGCTCGGCGCACGGGTAGGCGGATCGAGGTCAAGCCCGGCAATCTCTATCGGGTTCTCGATCGACTGCTCGAGCGAGGCCTGCTGACCGAGATCGACGGCACGTCTGCAGAGTCCTCGGGCGAGCGCCGCCGCTACTACGCCAGCACCGAGCTGGGACGGGCGGTCGTCCGCGCCGAGGCGGCGCTGTTCGGCGAGATCGCTGCGGCGCTGCGATGAGCGGGCCTACCGTGCCCCGCTCCCTCCCCTACCGGTTGTTGCTGCTGGCGTACCCACGTCGCTTTCGCCAGCGCCACGGTGATCACCTGCTGGAGCTGTGCGCCCAGGTCTACGGCGAGGAGCAGGCAGCCCGCGGGTTCCGCCTGTGGCGCAAGGTGGCGGCCGACGCCCTGGTGCATGGCCTGGCGGCGCGTTGGGAGGCGCGCGGCAGTCGGCGAGCATCGCCCGGCCGAAATCCTCTCGCTCCCCCTCGATCCGTCGAACACGCGACAGGAGGCCCGCACGTGTACCTTGAGCAGATATTCCGCGATGTCCGCCACGCCGCACGCAGCCTCATCAGGAACCCGGGGTTCACCGTCGCGGCGGTCGCCACCCTCACCGTTTCCATCGGCGCGAACACCGCCATCTTCTCGCTGGTGCATTCGGTCGTCATGCAGCCGCTGCCGTTCGACGATCCGGACCGCATCGTCCGGATCTACGGCAGCGACCTGCAGGAAGGCGACCGCTACGGCCAGGTTTCGTTCCCGAACATCGATGACGTCCGGCGGCAGGCGCAATCCTTCACTGCGGTCTCGATGGTCGAGACCCGCCTGCCGATCTGGCTGAACGACACCGGCGCCAAACGGCTGGCCCTACGCTACGTCCACGCGGACTACTTCGAAGCCCTCGGCGTCGTACCGCAGCTCGGTAGAGCGTTCACACAGGCGGACGAGGGCCCGGAGAGCTCGGCCTCCGTGGCGTTGAGGCACCGCACCTGGGTGCGCGAGTTCGGGGCAGACCCGGAGGTCATCGGCCAGACCATCAACTTGAGCGGGCGGCTCTATCGCGTCATCGCGGTGCTCCCCGCCACCTACGACGAGGTCCGCCTCGACTTCGAGGGTATCGAGCCGGATCTGTATCGGCCTTGGCCCATCGTTCTCGAGGACAGCTTCCGCAGCGGACGATCGATGGCCGCAATGGGAAGGATCCGACCGGATGTGAGCCTCGAGGCTGCACAGGCCGAGGTCGATGCGATCTACGCCGGCCTGACGGAGCTCTATCCGGACGACAACGCGGGCAACGGCCTGACGCTGGTGCCGCTGCGCGAGTCGCTGGTGCGGGAGTTCCGGCCGGCGCTGATGCTCCTTTGGGGCGCGGTCGGCATCTTGCTGCTGATCGGCTGCGTCAATATCGCCAACCTGATGCTGGTGCGTTCCGGCATGCGGGGGGACGAGGCGGCGATCCGGGCCGCCCTCGGCGCCGGCAGAGGCCAGATCGTCCGGAGGTTTCTGGCCGAAGGTATCCTGCTCGGGCTCGCGGGAGGTGTTCTGGGCCTGGTGTTCGCGCGGCTGTGCACCCGGTTTCTGTTGACGCTCGCATCGGACGTCGTTCCGCGGGTGAGCGAGATCCCGCTTGACACTACCCTGCTGGTCTTTGCCCTCGGCGTCTCGGTGCTCACCGGCGTGGTGTTCGGCCTCGTCCCCGCCCTGCGGGCGGCCCCGGCCGATCTGGGCGGGACACTGAGAGCACGGAGTCGCACGGCTACCGGAACGGCCGGTCGCCGGTATGGGGTGAATCTGCTGGTCGTGGCCGAGGTGGCGCTGGCGGTCGTGTTGCTGACGGCGGCCGGGCTGTTCGTCCGGAGCTTCGTCAACCTGCTGGCGATCGACCCCGGACTTGACGCGGAGCCCGTCTTGACGGCACGTGCCTATCCCGTGTGGCGAAACTACGCCGACGCGGACGGCAACCTACCGGACGGAGCGCTGGAGACGTTGTACGGCGAGGTCTTTCGGAAGATCGGCGCCCACCCCGGCGTCACCGCCGTCGGCGCCACCACGATCCTGCCGATGGAGGGCGGATACTCGTGCGACGGCTTCCGCCCGCTGGACCGCCCCGCGCCCGCTTCCGGCGAAGGAGACTGCGCCGAGACGCGGACGGTGATCGGAAGCTACTTCGAGGCAATGGGAATGACGTTGGTGAGCGGTCGGTTCCTGGACGAGCGGGACCGCGGGGACAGCCGGCCGGTGGTCGTGATCAACGAGGCGCTGGCGACGCGTTTCTGGCCGGGAAGCAATCCGGTGGGCCAGCTACTGAGCAGCACGCACGGTGAAGAGATGGAACGGGAGATTGTCGGCGTGGTCGCCAACGTGCGGCAGTTCGGGCCGGGGGTGGAGGCCCCGATGGCGTTGTATCTCCCTTACGGCCAGGACCCGTGGACGCCGGTAAGCTTCGCGATCGTCGCCCGGACCGAAGGCACGGCCGGTGACGTTGCCGCGGGGATCCGCGCGGCCATCCGCGAAGTCGACAAGGACCTGGCGCTCGACCCGGTCGTCCCGATGCGGCAGGTGGTGGCCGGCTCGATCGCCCCGGAGCGATTCCGCACCCTTCTGCTGGGGCTGTTCGCCGGTACCGCGATCCTGCTGGCGATCATGGGCTTGTACGGGGTTCTGGCTTCCGCGGTCGGGCAACGGACGCGCGAGATCGGCGTGCGGTCCGCCCTGGGTGCGCGCCCGGCCGACCTGTTCGCCCTGGTGGTGCGCAACGGGCTCGGCCTGGCGGCCATCGGTCTGGCGATCGGCTGGGCCGGCGCGATCGCCACCGGGCGGCTACTGACCCGCTTCCTGTCGGGCGTAACTGCAGGGGATCCGCTGACCATGGCCGGCGTTTCGGCGCTGGTCCTGGTGGTGGCGCTCTGGGCGAGCTGGTTACCTGCCCGCCGGGCAGCCCGGGTACCCCCCGCTATCGCCCTCCGGGCCGATTGAGATCAGAGCCGATTGAGATCGAGGCCGATCAGCGCCGCCTGACGGCGCGGATCACGACGCCGATCGAGTCGTTACGGATGTTGATGAAGCGCAACGAGACGAGTCCGTCTTGGTCCTCGCTGACCACTGCCGGGATGCTCACTCCGGTGAGCATCCAGCCCGGCGGCAGCTTCACCGTGTTGTAGGGGCGGCCGAGCGAGCGGTCCCAGACCAGCTCGTCGCCGTCCATGTAGTAGCGCTCGGAATCGGTATAGGTCTCGATGACGCGGACCCGCGTGCTCTCACCCTCACCGATCTCGGAAAGTAGCGCCGACTGCACCACGACCTGATCGTCGCGGTAGGTGTTGGAGTAGAAGTTCAGCGCGTTGACGTCCGCCCCGGTCACGTTCTCCGTCTCGAGCAGCTGGCCGGCGTCGATGTCCCAAACCTCGGCGCCCGACACGGTGCTGCCGGCGCGGACGAAGCTATGGACGTACCTTTGCCCCGGCGCATCGACCGTGAAATCGTGCGAAATGCGAAACTGGTGCGTCGACGGATCGAGCAACCAGTAGGTGATCTCACGCGACTGCTCCGCGCGGTGATTCCCGGAAGCAGCCACCGGCGCCGCCGGCGCGGCGGCCCGGCCCACGACACGCACCGCAAGCTGGTCGTCCCGATCGTTCAAGAAGCTGACCTTGACGCGCCCGTCGTCCAACGTCGTGGCGATACCGGGCGTGCGTGAGCCGACGAGCTCGTAACCGGGCGGCAGCACCACGGCGTTCGCCCGGATCCCGAGTCCGCGATCGAACACGACCGTGTCGCCATCGACAGAGTAAGACTCCGGGTCCTCGTAGGTCTTGATGATGCGCAGCCGCGCCTCTCCGCCCGATGGGATCGGCTGCGCCAGGTGGACCTTGATGTAGTGGTTGTCGTCCGGCGTGCGCGGGCTGCCGAGACCCTGCTCCTTGGCTTCTTTGCCGCTGATCACCTCGAATACGAGCTCTTCGCCGGTCGACAGATCGATGACGCTCTCGTCGGTGGCTACCGAGCCCGCGCGAATCGCGTTCAGGTAGAACTCGGTGCCCTCACGCGCCGTCGTCACGTCGTAGGTGATCTTGAACTTCGCCGAGCCGGGCTCGAGCAATTCGTAGAGCGTGTAGCTCGTCTGAGCCTCTGCAGACGCCGGGAACATCAGTCCCAGGGTCGCCGCGGTCGCCGTCAATATGGTGCGTCGCACGCCATCACCTCCCGATTGTCTGATCGGCACACCGGGCCTCGGCCGCCCCGTCGCCGGTCAGTTGCCGTTTCCCGCCGTAATCTCGTCGAACACCGTGCCGAGATTCTGATTGAGGCGGTTGGCGGGCCACTCGCGAAACTCCGGCGGCTGCATCTCCATGATCTGCTCGCGCGTCCTGCCGGCATCGATCTCTCCCTGCACGAACGTGCGGAGGATATCGAAGTAGCCGCGAAAGCTGCGCAGTCCGTCGATATCGCTGAGGTCCCCGTGCCCGGGGATGCAGACGGTCTCGTCGTCGGCAGCCTCGATCATCGCGTCGATGCATCGCTGCCACCCCATCGTGGTGGCACCGGCGCCGACGTCGATAAACGGGTGCAGCCCGTTGAAAAACAGATCGCCGCCATGGATGACGTTCGCCTCGGGGAGGAAGACGAACAGGTCGTTGTCGGTGTGACCCCGATCGATATGTCGCAGCTCGACGCGGGTGCTCCCCACCGTGACCTCGAGCTCGTCATCGAACGTCTCGGTGGCGGCGAAGTCCGTTCCCTCCATCGACTCCGCCATGGCAACGAACGCCGCCATCGACTCCGAGCCCACTGCCTTGGCCTCAGCGGAGGTATCCAGCCCACGAACCTGGCGATTCATGCGCTCCAGCCGCCCGACCGGGTCCTCCTTCAGCGCCGCGATCGACTGTTCGCCGAACGCCGACGCACGCGCCACACCGCGAGATTGCCCGACGACGGGCACCTCGCCGGTGAAGAACGGGTTGCCGCCGATGTGATCGGGGTGGTGATGCGTATTGATCACGCGCCGCAGCCGACCTCCGCGTGCTTCCGCCTCGGTCCGCAGCACCTTGCCGTAGCCGGCGTTCTTGGTATCGACGAGCAAGAGGTTGCCACCGTCCGAGACCGCCAGCACGTTGCCACCGCCTCCGACGGCGACATGCATCGAGTCGTTGATCGTCCGCCAGTCGAAAACCGTCGCCTGCTGGCCGCCACCGAACCCGGCGCGCGGCCGAACCAGGCCCGCCGCCGCCGCCAGCGCCAGCGTCGTGGAAAGCTCCCGCCGATTCATGGTCATGTCGCCTCCTCGGGCCCCTGGCTAGTCGAGACCGAAGCAGTAGAGAGTATTTCGCGTGCGTAGATAGATGCGCTCGTCGGCGATCGCCGGCGTGCCGTAGGTCAGATCGTCGAGGTCCGAGACAACGACCTCGTCGATGCTGCCGCCCGGCTGCACAACGGCGACCAACCCCAGCTCGCTGACGAAGTAGATCTTGTTGTCGGCCGCCACCGGCGAGGCATAGTAGGCATCGACCGCTCCCTGCAGCCTCCCTTGATCGAGAACCTCGCCGGTCGCCGGATCGAAGGTGGTGACGATGCCACCGTCGTTGATCATGTAGAGGACGCCCTCGTAGAGCAGCGGTGAAGGAAGCTGCGGCACGGCGCGGTGGTACTTCCAGACGACGTTCTCGTCGGTCATGTCGCCCTCGCCGCCCAGCTTGATCGCCAGAACGCCGTTTTCCGACATGATGGCGGCCCGAAAATAGGCCCAGTCCTCGGCATCGTAGACACCGTCGTGGTCCAGGTCGGTGAAGCCCAGATACGTCGCGGCGTGGGTACCCGCCACCTCCTCGCGACTCAGCCTCCCATCGCCGTCGACATCCTGCTCGAGAGCCTCCTCCCAGGGGGCGATCTCGGGCTGGCGGCCGGGCTGCTGCAAGGGCGACCCGAAGCCGTTGACGAAGATCATGCCGTCGTGGATCACCGGGGTGGACTTGATCTCGAACGACAGGCCGCTCACCCACCACAGCTTCTCGCCGGTACGCGCGTCGTAGGAGGTCAAGAAGAACGAGCCGGGAATCAGGAGCTGGGTGCGGCCGGTCGGGTCGTCCCACAGGATCGGCGTGGCGTGACCGCTCTTCGCCTCCGGGCGGTCGGTCTTCCACACCTCGCTGCCGTCCTCGCGCGACACCGCCAGCAGATACGAGTCGCTCGTCTGGTCGGCCGCCAGGATGACCGTCTCCTCGAACAGGATCGGCGACGCCCCCATGCCGTAGACGTTGTCGAACGGACCCAGCGGGAGCGTCCAGAGCTCGTTGCCCTCGGTGTCGAGCGCGATCATGCCGAAGTCGGGGAAGAAAACGACGACGATCTCGCCGTCGGTCACCGGACTGGGCGATGCCGGGTTGTTTCGCGAGTCCGGCGGATCGGTCGGCGACGCAGGGACCCGGTGACGCCAGAGAATGCTGCCGGTGGCGCGATCGAGCGCGATGGTCTGCAACACCGTGTCTTCGACAGCCGTCAGGAAGATCTTGTCTTCCGACAGGATCGGCGAAGAATGCCCCGGCGGCAGCTCGGTCTTCCAGATCACGTTGGTATCGGGCCCGACCTCCACCGGCAGGTTGGAGGTCTCGGCGACGCCGTTGCCGTTGGGCCCGCGGAAGCGCCCCCAGTCGTTGCCGTCGATCGCAGCGCTCGACGGAGCGACCGCCGGCGATTGCGGCGCCGCGGCGGCAACCACGGCGGAGAGAACAAGGGCGACGAAGATTCCTGCGAAGGCACGGGTGCGCATAGAAGGCTCTCGTTTCGGTCCGGGAGTGACCAGCTCAACTGTATCCGCGCCGGAGCCGCCCGACAAACGCAGCAGAGAGCGCTTGCCGGAAGGATCGACGTCCGCCCTGATCGTGTTCGGACGCTTCGCGGGGCGCTCGGGCGTTGGCGCGGTTGAACCGGTGCGCCCCCCGGTGGCAAGGTATCCCTGTTCCCTCGTCGTTTCCCCTCGCCGGTCTCGCTACTTTCAAGGAGTTGTCCCGATGAAGAAGGCTACGGCCCTGTCGATCGCTATGTTCGCCCTCGTGGCGGCCCTTCCCGCCGCGGCCCAGGATGCCGAGCAGGCGGCCGTACAACTGACCGTGGAACCGTCGGAGCTGACCCTTCCGATCGGCGAAAAGGCGACGCTCAACGCCACCGTCAAGGATGCCGACGGCAACGTGCTGGAACGTGCGGTGGTCTTCTTCTCGCTCGGTCGACGTGCCGTGACCGTGAATCCCACCACGGGCGAGGTCGAGGCCTTCCGTCCGGGAGAGTACTTCCTCCTGGCGCGCGTTCCCGATGAGGACGCCGGAGGGGGCCGCGGGGGTCGCGGCGGCGCCGCTGCGGCGGAGATGCGCATTCCGGTGACCATTCCCTATCCGCCGGTCACCGCCATCGACATCGGGCTGCCTCAGACGCTCTACACAGACACCACCGTGCGCCCCGAGATCGCCCTCGACGCCGAAGGCTGGGGATCCCGCACCGACATCGAGGCGGAGCTCACCAGCGACGACACGTCGGTCATCGAGATCACGCCGTTGGGGCTCGTCAAGGTGAACGGGCCCGGCTCGGCGACGCTCAGCGCCCGCGCCGAGGATGTCACCGAGACGGCGTCCGTCAACGTCGAGGAGAATCCCGCCGTTTCCGTTCGCCTAGAAGGCGAAACCACCGGGGCGCGCACCGGCGACGTGCTGCACTTCAGCGGCGTCGCGCTCGACGCCCAGGGGAACGAAATCCCCGGCATGCCGGTGGAATACACCTTCCGCGCCCGCACGGTCGATCACGCCAACGGTTCGGCTTCCTCGGGGATGATCACGGAGGACGGCCGGTTCGTCGCCGACTTGCCGGGTGAGTACACGATCGTCGCTTCGGCAGGCAATCAGGTAGCGACGGAGAACATCTGGATCGAGCCGCGCAACGTCAAGAAGCTCGTCGAGGTCGTCGGCCGCGGCCGCGTGGCGGATCGGAAGACCTCGGACCTGTGGGTCTGGGAAGCGCCGGACGGGCGTGACTACGCCGTCACCGGCACCTGGGGCGCCGAAGGGCACGCCTATTTCTGGGACGTCACCGACCCGGCCAACATCTTCATGGCCGCGACCGTCCGGGTGGACGCCCGCACGGTGAACGACGTCAAGGTGTCGGAAGACGGATCGATTTGCATCATCAGCCGGGAAGGCGCCAGCAATCGGCGCAACGGGTTCGTCATCCTCGACTGCTCCGACATCGCGAACAAGGGCGTGCCGGTGCTGGCGCGCTACGACGACGAGATGACGGGTGGCGTCCACAACGTCTACATTTACGAGGATCACGTCTACGCCCTTTCCTCCGGACAACGCTACGACGTCATCAACATCGAGGATCCGACCAACCCGCATCGCGTCGGTCGCTTCGAGCTCGATACGCCGGGCCATTCGATCCACGACGTCTGGGTAGAAAACGGTATCGCGGTCTCGTCCAATTGGACTGACGGCATCGTCGTGGTCGACGTCGGCGGCGGCGGCCAGGGCGGCTCGCCCACGAACCCGGTGCAGATCGGCCAGTACACCTACCCGAGCGGCTGGAACCATGCCGGCTTCCCGTACTGGAACGCCGACGGCAAGTTCTATGTCTTCGCCGGCGACGAGCACTTTCCCTCCGACCGGAACCCGCAGGGGATCGATCGATTCTCCGGGCCGGCGGTCAACGCCGCCGGGTGGATCCACGTCATCGAGTTCGACGAGAACTTCGAGAATCCCCAAGAGGTGGCGCGCTACCAGGTCCCGGAGGGCGGAACGCACAATTTCTGGATCGAAGACGACGTTCTGTACATCGCCTACTACAACCAGGGCGTGCGGGTCGTCGACATCTCGGGAGAGCTTCTCGGCAACCTGTACACCCAGGGGCGCGAGATCGCCTACTTTCTGCCGGACGACCCCGAGGGGTTCAAGGCGAATGCCGCCCGTACCTGGGGCGTGCAGCCGTTCAAAGGCCTGCTCTGGGTCGCGGACAACAACTCCGGGCTGTGGGCACTCCGCCTCTACGACCCGCTCGAGGAGTCCGACGACCGCTGATCGTTCGGCGACACGTTACTCAGCGGCAGGGCGATCGGGTGCTCAGCGGGACGGCGATCGGCTGTTCAGCGCGCCGCCGATAAGCACACCGACGCAGCCGACGACCGGTATGACGAACAGGTACCAGACCGGGTTGGTGGCGTACTGACCGGCTTCGACGAAGCTGAGCTCGGCTATTTCGAGATCCTCGGGAAAGGGCGGCGGCTCGACGCCCATGGTGAACAAAGCCAGCGCGAGCCCGAACACGAGCATGAACGCGGCCAGCACCTTCACCGGCAGGTTGGTCGGATGCTTGCCGACCGCGGCGGCGACCGCTCCGGCGACGACGGCGGCGATGAACCCGAAGACGCAGCTCGACACCGCCCAGCCGGTGCTCGCAACCGTGGAACCCTCGGCGAACGCGCCCTCGGCGCCGAAGATGGCCCACGAGAGCCCGGCGGCGGCGATCGACAGGACGACCACGGTGACATAACCAAGGATGACCGCGGCAACCGTGCGTACCATCTACTCCTCCTTCAGCGCCCGCCGAGCTCGTCGTAGGCGATGCCCAGATTGACCGGCAGCAGCTCCGGCCGCGCCAAGCTGGCGAACCGCCCCATGCCGGTGCTCGGAATGAAATCCACCGTCTCCTCCCGCGACATGCCGGCGTCGATGGCCGACTGGGCGAGCTCGTTGATACTGTCGAAATAGGTGTTCTGCGCGTCGAGGTCGTGCACCGTGGCGAGGAGGCCGCCATCCGAGGGCACCACCACCGCTTCCGCCCCAAGGAGCTCCATGGTCCGTCTCAGGCACTGTTGCCAACCGCGGATGCTGCCGCCGCGCGGCGCGTCGACATACGGGTGGCTATCGATATACGCCAGGTTGCCGACGTGGGCGACCCCACGATCGGGGGTCCACACGACGACATCGTTGTCGGTGTGAGCCCGACCGAAATGGTGCAGCTCGACGTCGATCGATCCGACGCGGATCTGATGGGTGTCGGAAAAGACCGCGGTCGGGCCGAAGTTGCCGGGAACGAGGCTGTCGACGCCGGAAACATGGGCGTCGAACTCCTCGAGCGCCCGGCGAGCACCGTCCGAGGAATGGGCTCCGTCCGATATCTGCTGTCGCCGGCGCCGGATGATGCCGCCTTCCGGGTCTTCACCGAGGGCTTCGAGGACCCCGCCGACCGCCGAGACGATGCGAGGCCCGGCCCGCCGGTGCGCCAGCAGCGGGATATCCGCCGTGAAGGCGACGTTTCCCCCGCTCTGGGCCGCGTGGTGGTGCGTGTTGACCGCGGCGACGAGCGAGCGGCCGTCTTCCTCGACTTCACGTCGCAGCGTGTCGCCCAGTCCGTAGCCCTTGCAGTCGACGAGCAGCGACTCGCTCCCCGACCCGAGCACGAGCGAGGTACCGCCGCCCCCGGTGGCGACCCGAACCCCCTCAGCGATCGATTCCCAGCCAAAATACGAGGAGGCCGATTGCCGCGCACGAGAGCGCCCGGGCGAAGGAAATCGACCGGGCGGGGGCGTGCCGTCGGCCGGGAGGCGTGCTCCTCTCGCGAAGAACCGACCGGACGCGATCGCACCGGCCAGCGCGAAGAATCTCCGACGGTTGATCATTCGAATCACCTCGGGCCAGCGAAAGCCGTCATGGCGAGACGGCATGGACGCCGGGATTCTCTCCCCGATGTGCCGCGGCTGACAAGGGCGGTACGGCCGATCGGCCGGAAGAGGACACCACGCCTGCTGTAAGGTTGGCCCCATGTCCGACCTGCACGTCGTTTTCGGCACCGGGCCCGTGGGGCAGGCGCTCATCAGGGCGCTTGTCGGCCGCGGCCATCGGGTACGAGCCATCAACCGCTCGGGCGTCGGGGAACTGCCGGCAAGGGTGGAGCTCCATCCCGGTGACGCGTCCGACCGTCATTTCGCCCGCGACGTGTGCGCCGAAGCGAGCGTCGTCTATCAGTGCGCCGCACCGCCGTATCACCGATGGCCGGAGCTGTTTCCACGACTCCAAGCAGGCGTGATGGCCGGGGCGGCCGCCGCCGGGGCGAAGCTCGTCGTCATGGACAACGTGTACATGTACGGCTCTCCCTTCGGGAAACCCCTCACCGAGCGGCGACCGGCAACCGCGACGACGCGGAAGGGCCGTGTCCGCACCGAGATGGCCGAGGCGCTTCTGGCCGCCCACCAGAAGGGTCGGGTCCGCGTCGCCATCGGCCGAGCCTCCGATTTCTTCGGCCCGGGCGCCACCCTCTCGGCCATGGGGTCGCGCGTGTTCGGAGCAGCCTTGCGGGGTGAGCCGGCCAACGTGCTCGGCGACATTTCCCTGCCCCATACCTACAACTACGTCCCCGACATCGCCCGCGGGCTGCAGATTCTGGGTGAGCGCGAGGAAGCGTTGGGGGAGGTATGGCACCTGCCCGGGCCGGAGACCGTCACCACGCGCGAGTTCCTGACCATGGTCTACGCCGAAGCGGGGCACCCGACCCGATTCCGACGCGCCGGGAAAGCCATGCTGCGCTTCCTCGGCTTCTTCAACCCGCAGGTGCGCGAGCTGGTCGAGATGATGTATCAGTTCGAAGAGCCTTTCGTCGTCGATCACGGCAAGTTCGTCGAAGCGTTCGGCGACATCTCGACTCCCTTGACCGAGGCCATCAGCGCAACCGTCGAGTGGTACCGGGAGCAGGCGAAGGTGGGGCGCCCGGACCTTGGAGGCGAACAAGATCGGAGCGATCAGCCGTCGGAAACGGCCGAGCCGCCGCCGGTGCCTGAGATCGATCAGAAATCGATCGAGTAGGTCATCTTGGCGATGAGCTGGTGGTCGGCGACACCGTCGAAGACCTCGTCCCACAGCGTCGTGTTCTTGTACACGAGGTAGAAGCTGTCGATGTCGCTGAGGACGTACCGCAGCCGCGCGTAGACGGACATGCGACCGGAAACGCTGTTGTACTGCACCAGCGAGTTGGTCAACCAGCGCTCGTTGAAGTTGAGCGTGACCCGCGTCGTCACGGTGTGGGTATTGAAAACACCGGTTGGCAGATCGACATGGTTGTAGCTGTAGCTCGGCGACAGGGTGAAGTTCGAATTGAAACGAAACGTCCCACTGGGGCTGTACGACCTGCGCGTGCCATCCCAGTATCCGCCCCAGTTCACCCGCATCCGTCCGCTGACCCGCCGAGCGCTGTAGCTGCTGAAGTTCAGTGAGTAGTCGGTAGTCTCGTAGTCGCCCGGCAACACGAAGATGCCGTCCTTGAACGACACGAAGAAGATGCGGTCGAGGCGCTCGTAGTCCCTGCCGACATTGAAGTCGATCCGGTCGCCCGACTGGAAGTTCATATTGGCGCTGATACCGGCCTTCTGCTCCAGGAAGTTGCCGTCGGTATCGGTCAGGTAGTTGAAGCTGCCGGAGAAGCGGAACTGGCGGATCGCCGGCGCAAAGCCAGGGCGCGGGTTCCACCCCACCCGATAGCTCTGGTTGGCAATGTCACGGCGGCGGATGAAGCCGAGGTCGGTCTTGAAGTCTCGATCGACTCGCTGGTAGGTCCCGGACGCGCTCCACTGGTCGCTGTTCCAGCCGATACCGAAGCGACCCGTCAGGGGGTTGTCGGCGAGCTCCGAGTCGGCGTCCAGCGTATTGTCGGCGACGACGCTGGCGATCTCCCCGCCGATCCCGAGATAGTCGAAAAAGCGGAAGCTCGCGTCGACGCCGGCAACACGGTTGTACTCGCCTGCTCCCTGCGCATTGGTGGCGATCATGCCGATGGTGGAGCGCTCGAAGACGTCCTGCTTGAGGCGGAGCACCGTGTAGTTCTTGCCCGGCCTCAGATCCTCGATGATCTCGTAGTCGGAATCGCCGGTCTGGGCATTGACGAATCCGATGTTGGTGTCACCCATCTTCCCGGTCAGCTTGGCGCCGTACAGCATCGGTACGGGCTCGCCCCGGACCAGGCCGATGTTGCGGGAGTGGTAGAGGCTCACCGCCGGAGACATGCCGAAGCCTCCGCGACCGCCGCCACCGCTGCCAAAGGCGAAGTTGCTGGCCGACTCGAGAAAGAACTCCCGCTTCTCGGGAAAGAACAGTGGAAAGCGGGTCAGGTTGACCCGTTCGGTGTCGTCCTCCACCTGGGCGAAGTCGGTGTTGGCGGTGAAATCGGCGGTCAGGTTGGGGGTGATCTGGACCTTGAAGTTCTCCACCCCGAGGTTGCCATCGGCTTCGCTGAAGGGCTCGTCGGTTACGTTGAATTGCGAGCCGCTGCCGGTAACGTAGGGTTGGAAGCGGAAGCGTTGCGTCAGCCCGAGCTCGCGCAAACCGACCAGGGCGCCGGCCTGCGACACCTGCTGGAACTGGAAGCCACGCCGGTAGTTCGACCAGTTCACCTCTTCGTTCTTGCGCCGGATCTCGCGCTTGAAGTCGATCCCCCAGACGTGCGACCCGGTGTTGTAGCGGATCGAGCTGAGCGGAATCCGGTACTCGACGAACCATCCTTCATCGGTGATGGTGGCGGCCGCCTCCCAGCGCTCGTCCCAATCGGCATTGACGTTGCGCTCGTTGCGATACTCGGCGTCGAACTGCGTGCCGAGCGGGTTTACCCGGAAGACGTAGCCGTTGCGGCGGTCGTGAAAAGTGTCGAGCACGACGGCGATGGTGTCATCGTTGCGCAGCCAATCATCGCGACGCAGCTCGCGGGCGATGATCCCGTCGGGGTCGCTGTCATACAGGTAGAAGGCGAAGTAGAGAGCTTCCTCGTCGTACAGCATTCGCACTTCGGTGCGCTCCGACGCCGGCTGGCCGTTGTCGGGCTCGCGCTGCATGAAGTCGGTCACCCGCTCGGCGAAGTTCCACTCCGGGTCGTTGAGCACGCCGTCGATGACCGGCGGCGCGTTGGTGAAGCCCACCGACATCTTCTTGCCGTTGATCGCCTGCACCTCGGCGTCGTATGCCGGATCGTCTTCGAAGACTCTCTCGGAGCCGCCTGCCGACGCGTCGTCGGGATCATCGGCGCTGCCGCCGAGCGCCCCGTTCTGGCGGCGCTGATCGCGTTGCGCGGCCCCAGCCGCCTGTTCTGCGGACTGCCCCGCCGCCGACTCGAGGGCGGATTTCAGATCCAGCTTGATCGGGGGCGCGCTCTGCGCTCCCGTCCCCTGACCTGGCGCTGCCGGAGCAACGCCGGGGAGACTCAAGACGACGACGATGGTCGAAACCAGAAGAAAGCGAAACCTACTCATATCGAAGCGCCTCGATGGGGTCGAGCCGCGATGCGCGGACGGCGGGATAGAATCCGAAAACGATACCGATGACGGCAGCGAATCCGAAGGACATTACGACGGCATCGGGGGGAATGACCATCGTCCAACCGAAGCTCTCGGAAAGCTGATCGGCGGCCACCCATGCGAGGGCGATGCCGAGGGCTCCACCCAGACACGACAACACGACCGCCTCGATGAGGAACTGCAACTGCACGCTGCCGCGGGTCGCACCGATGGACTTGCGGATGCCGATCTCCCGGGTGCGCTCCGTCACGGATACCAGCATGATGTTCATGATGCCGATGCCGCCGACGAGCAGGCTGACCGCGGCGATGCCGGCAAGCAGCAGGGTGAACGTTTGCTGGCTCTCCTGCAGCACCTCCAGAAACTGTGTCTGGCTGCTGATCTGAAAGTCGCTTTCCGCGTCCGGACGGAGGCGATGGGTGCGCCGAATGATCGTCTCGACCTCGGCCATGGCGGCGGTAATGAGGTTGTCGTTGGCGACTTTGACCTGGATGTTGGAGAGCCGGTCGCTGCCGAAAACTCGCCACTGTGACGTCGACAAGGGGATCCACGCCTGCTCATCGGGGTTGGACCACCCCGTGCCGGAGCCCTTCTCCTCGAAAACCCCGATGACCTCGAACTGGATGCCACGAATGCGGATTAGTGCCCCGACAGGATCGACGCTGGCGGGAAACAGCTGCCGGGACAGCTCGCTACCGAGCACAGCGACCCGGCGGCGGCCGTCGGCCTCGGCCTGGGTCATGAACCGGCCCTGGGCGACGTTCCAGCTGTTCACCTCCGCCCAGTTCGCCCAGGTGCCGACGATCCGGGCGCTCAGATTGACGTTGCCGTACTCGACCTGGGTCTCGCGCTCGAAGATCGGCACCACATCGGTGATCGTCCGGCTCTTGGCCTGAATCTCGCGGGCGTCCTCGATGGCCAGCCGCTCGGATCGGCCTCGAGCTCCGCCGGCGCCGCGCCCGAAGCCCTGCCGGACGGTCAATACGTTGGTGCCCAACGCCGAAATGCGCGACTCGACGGCCGCCTGGGCGCCGGTGCCGAGGGCCACCATGGTGATGACCGCGGCGACGCCGATGATCACGCCGAGCATCGTCAGGATCGACCGCATCGGGTTCGAGCGGAGCGACCCGAGAGCGACGCGCATGATCTCGAAGTACAGCATTTCGGTCTTCCTCGACCGGCGCCCGGAGGCACCGAGTATTAGCGGCCGGCGCTGCTAGCTGCCGACCCGGGAACCATGCGGTTCCGCCGCATGTACCGTTCCCGCATGCTCTGTTGTGAGCGCAGCAACGAGGTGCTCGGCAGCAGAACCAGCTCCTCGCCTGCCTCGAGACCCTGGAGAACCTCCGACACTTCCCAGTCACGCACGCCGGTGACGACCTCCCGCGGGACGATCTCGCCCCCTGGGCCCAGGAGAAACACGATTCCTTCGGCCGGCTTCACGCCCGAGTCCGAGGGCTCGTCGTCTCGACTCGCCGGCGCGGCGGCGCTCGTCGCCCCTCGAGCCGGGGCGCCGTTGGCCGTGTGCCCGTTGCCTTCGGCGTCGCCATTGTCGCCGTTGTCGCCATTGTCGTCGGCGCGCGGGCCGCGACTACCGAGAGCGTCGCCGTTGGCGGCGTTGCCGCGGCGACCGGCCCGTTGGCCATTGCTGTCGGGTGCGGCACGCGTCCTCTCGGCACTCGCCGGTCGGCCCGGTCGACCGTCCGCCACCGGGGCGGCCGCTCCGCGGGCGTCGGGTTGATCCAGCGCCAGCAGCCGGATGACCTCGCGCCCCTCCGCCAGGGAGCGCACCGCTTCGTTCGCGATCGTCAACACGCCGGACCGCTCGTGGATAATGATGCTGACATCCGCGTTCATCCCCGGCAGCAGCAGCCCGGCGGCGTTGTCGATGCGCGAAAGCACCGGAAACGTGGTGACGGACTGCTGCACCTCGGCGAGAGGCTCGATCTTCATGACTTCGCCCTGGAAGCGCATCTCGGCGAAGGCCTCGACAGTGCTCTCGACGCGCAGCCCGGGGCTGACATTGCCGATGTCGATCTCGTCGACCAGGGTGCGGATCTCGAGCTCGGACAGGTCGGCCATCGTCAGCAACACGGTGCCGCCGGAGACGTTGTTGGTGCTCGATGCGATGATCTGCCCTTGCTCGACCGACTTGGCGAGCACCGTCCCGGCGATCGGTGCAGTGACCGTAGCGTCCGCCAGCCGCTCGCGCGCCAACTCGAGTGACGCCTGGGCGCGGATGAACGAGGAGTCGGCGTTGCTGAAGTTCTGCTGGCTCGTCTCGAGGTCGTTCTCCGAGATGAGGTCCTGCTCGCGCAGCGAGCGGGCACGATCGTACTGCCGCCGGGCGATATCGAGACGAATGCGCGCCGACTCGAAGTCCGCATCCGCTTGCTTCAATTCCTGGTCCAGGATGCGGGTGTCGACCTGTGCGATCAGGTCGCCGACTTGAAGGAAATCGCCCTGCTCGACCGGCATCTCGAGAATCTCGCCGGAGGCCTTGGACTTGATCTCGACGATCTTCACCGGCTGCAGCACGCCGGTCGCCGAGACGGCAACGGTTATGTCCCGCACTTCGGCGCTCACCGTGGAGAGGACACCCAGATCCTCGGCCTCGGCCTCGACCGAATACTGCAGGTAGGCGTAGTAGCCGGCCCCGATCAAGCCGACGACGACGGCCAGCTTGAGCGTCGTGGAAAGGAGTTTCTTGAGAGTGTTCATCGTGCGGTGAAAGTATGCATCGTGGCCGAATGACTTTCCGAAGGAGGTCCACCGGCCGCCGGACACACACTCGGACAGGGCCGAATCTCTCGAAGGTGGAAAAGAGAATCGGCGCGCCAGCCGAAGTCCATGCCGCTCCCCATTAACGACGGGACACGCCTGACGCGCCGTTCTGAACCCTTTGGCAGAGCCACTACGTGACGACGACCCAGCGTGAGGTGTTTCGCCGAGGTCATCATCACGAGGATGATTATCGGAGAAGCTTCGGGGCCGGTGGTTAACTCGATGCAAAATGATTGTTAAAGATGTAAAAGCTCGAAACCGCCCGGTAGAGGCTTTTTGAGCGCTGCTAGACTCCGGCATATGAGCTATCTGAGGTCCAACCGGCTGCAGCTCGGGGCTGTCATCGTGCTCGCAGGGCTCCTCTTCACCCTCGCCGTCTTCCAATACAACTGGCTCGGGAGGCTGGCGGAACGCGAACAGGACCAGATGCGGCGGACGCTCAATTGGGCCACCCGCACCGCCCGCTCGGAGTTCGACAGCGAGCTGGCGGACCTCTACAAGCTTTTCCAGGTCGACTTCAGGGAAGACGCCACGCTCGAGGAGCAAATCGCCGCCCGCTGGTTCGAGCGGGTCGATACGGTCGAGGGCCCGGAGATCCTCGACGGCATCTACTGGGTTCAGCTCGACGAAACTTCCGGCCTCGTCCTGAAGCAATTCACCGGGCTCGGCCTGGCGGTCCTCGACGAGTGGCCGGCGGAGTTGAGGCACCTGAAGCACGAATTCGCCGATCAGCTACGCTACAACGACGTGCAATTCGAGCTCCCCGTCGGTCCGGCTCCGCTGCAGGACGACATCCCGGCTCTCGTAATCCAGCAGGTCTTCAGTCGCCCGTGGGCGACGCGCACTGAATACAAGTCGATCAGCTGGATCATCGCGACGCTGCGACGCGACGTGATTTTCGACGAGCTCATTCCGGCCCTCTCGAACGAATACATCGCCGGGGAGGGCGGCTTCGTCTATGACGTCGGGGTCACCAAGGCGGACGACCCGAGTGTGCTGGTCTACTCTTCCGATCCGACGTTGAGCGCCGAGAGCTTCGCCGAAGCAGACGCCCTCCACTCGATGTACGCCTTGCGCATATGGCACTTCAACCAGCGCGTCGGCGCCAACCGGCGAATATGGGGCGTCGTCGAGGAAACCGTCGAGCCACGCTGGAACCTCGCCGTGCGGCACCAGTCCGGCTCGCTCGCCGCCGCCGTCGCCGCGGCGCGCAACCGCAGCCTGGCAATCAGCCTCGGCGTCCTGCTCCTGCTCGGGGTCGCCGTGGCGATGATCGTCGTCTCGACACGGCGCGCCCAGACCCTCGCCGCTCAACAGATGGAGTTCGTCGCCGGCGTGTCACACGAGCTCCGCACACCGCTTGCCGTCATTCGGGCGGCGGGCGAGAACCTCGCTGACGCCGTGGTGCAAGACCCCGACCGGACCCGGCAATACGGAGAAGTGATCAACCGTGAAGGGCGCCGGCTCTCCGACATGGTCGAGCGCGTCCTGTTGTTCGCCAAGATGCGCTCCGGCAACGCACACTTCGAGCAGGTCGAGGTGGATCTCCGCCGCACGATCGAAGACGCGGTGGCGTCCAACAGCGCCCGGACCGAAGAGCGCTCCGTCCAGGTGACCATGGAACTTCCGGAGGCGCTGCCCGCCGTGTTCGGCGATCGTGCGGCGCTCACGTCGGTGATGGAGAACCTGATCTCCAACGCGGTCAAGTACAGCCGGCACGGCGGGATCGTAACGGTGCAGGCTCGTGCGGTCGGAACGGCCGGCGACGCCGCGGTGCAGATCGGCATCCACGACCAGGGAGACGGCATCCCCAGCAGCGAGCTTCCGCACTTGTTCGACCCCTTCTTCCGCGGAGATCGCGCGCGCGCAGCGCAGATCGAGGGCAGCGGACTCGGCCTCAGCCTGGTCAAACAGGTTGTCGACGCACACGGCGGGCACGTCGAGGCGGTCAGCACGCCGGGTGCCGGCAGCACGTTCCTGGTTCAACTGCCGGCCGTCGCCGAGGCCGTCTCCTGAGCTCGGACGCCTTCCGGCGACACCCGCGACCGCCGAGCCGGACTGCTACGATCCATGCATGGCGAAGCGCATCCTGCTTGTCGAAGACGAGCCCGGCCTGCAGCTGACGCTGTCGGACCGACTTCGCAACGAAGGCTACGAGGTCGAGACGGCCAGCGACGGGGACACCGGCTACGCTCGGGCCCGCGACGATGGGTTCGATCTCGTCATCCTCGACGTCATGCTGCCGGGAAAGAACGGGTTCGACGTCTGCCGGGACCTCCGGCAGGAAGGTCTGACGTTCCCCATCCTCATGCTCACCGCCCGCGGGCAGGTCTCCGACAAGGTCGTCGGCTTGAAGCTCGGCGCCGATGACTACCTCACCAAGCCGTTCGAGAACCTCGAGCTGCTCGCCCGGGTGGAAGCGCTGCTGCGCCGCTCCGTATCGTCCGCCACAACGCACGCTGCTGCGACCTACGACTTCGGCGCCGTCTCGGTAGATTTCCGCAAGGCCGAGGTCGTGCGCGACGGGCAACCGGTCGAGCTGTCCGCTCGCGAGTTCCAGCTCCTTCGCTATTTCATCGAGAACCGCGGCAACGTCCTGTCCCGCGACGAGCTGCTCAACAACGTTTGGGGCTACGACGCCATGCCGTCGACGCGTACGGTCGACGTCCACGTCGCCTGGTTGCGACAGAAGATCGAAGCGAACCCCAAGCACCCGGAGCACATCCGGACGATCCACGGCATGGGGTACAAGTTCGTCGGCTAGCGGCCCGTGGCGAGCGTGTGATGTTCCGGGGGGCGACCCCCTGGGAAGCAGACACCCGAGAGTGTGGTGAAAGTGCGACGGGTCGGGTTACGAGGAGAAGAGGCCGGACCCTAGTCGGCCGAGATGCAGAAGAGGTGGTTGACGCCGCGCAAGAAGAGCTCGCCGTGGGCGATCGCCGGTGAGGCGATGAACGGCTCTCCCATGGCATTCGTCGCCAACACCTCGAACGCACCGCCTCGCCGGATCACCAGGACGTCGCCTTCCTCGGTCGCCAGGTAGACGCGGCCGTCGGCCCCGACGGGCGACGCCTTGATGGTGTACCGGCTCGGCAAGCGTTGGCCCATGTAGTGGGGCTCGCCGGTGGCCGCGTCGAGAACGGAGAGACGGCTGGCACCGCCGCTCAGACCGCCGTCCCGCACGACATACAGCTCCCCGTCCCACAGCATCGGCGAGGGACTGTACGAGGCAACGTCGTCGAGCTCCCAGCGCGCCGCGACGGCCCCGTCGGCGGCCGTGCCCAGGTCGAGTGCTTGAACTCGTCGCTCGGGAGCCCGAGATGCGGCGAACAACAGGCCGCCCCCGGCGACCGGCGTCGGGATGGGCTGCGGCCGGACGACGGCGGACGTCCACGCGAGGTCGCCTGTCGCCAGGTCATAGGCGCTGAGCGCGTCGCTGCCGCTGACGACGACCAGCGCGCCGCCCAGATGCTCGACGATAAACGGCGAGCTCCAGGAGGTGTCGCTTTCCCGTAGGGTCTTCCACAGCGTCTCGCCGGTGTGCCGGTCGACGGCCTCGATGAACGACTGCGCCTGGTGATCGAATACCACGACGAGGAAATCGCCGTGCAGCGCCGGGGTGGCCGCCTCGCCGAACGGCCCGAACGTCTCCATCTCGACACCGAAGTCGCGCTCCCAGTGGAGGTCGCCGTCGAGACCGTAGGCGTAAAGACCGCGTGAGCCGAAGAACGCGTACACCCGTTCGCCGTCGGTCACCGGCGACGGGTTGGCGAGGCTCGAATAGCGGCGGTGAAAGCCCTCGTGGGGTACGACGGTGGCCGCGGTGCGGCTCCACGCCAGCGACCCGTCGTCGCGACGAAGGGCAAGGACGCGGAAATCGTGCTCGAGCAGCCGCGGCTCACGCCGTCGGGGACGATCGCCAGACGGCTCGACTTCGGAAGTCGGCACCGCGGTGGTCACGAACACCAGGTCGTTCCAGACAATCGGCGAAGAGCGGCCGCGGCCGGGGAGCGCGACCTTCCACTTGACCCCGGTGTCCGCGTCGAACCGCAGTGGGGCGGAACTTTGCGGCGCCACGCCGGCCCCCAGTGGACCCCGCCACTGCGGCCAATTGGCCAGCGCTGGCTCCTGCGGTTTGGCATCGGACGGGGCCACGGCGGCGAGCAGCGCACACGAAAGCGACAGCACCGCCACGGCTCCTGCCGGAGCCGCGGACGCACACAGGGACTTCTTGGATCGGGAGAGCAGCCGTGTCACGTTCTTTTGGCCCCCAAAGCCTGATCGGAAACGGACGACGCGGCGGTCATTCGTAGCACAAGCCCCGAGCCCCGTCCACGGAAGGCCGTCGCCGGCCGCCGCTACGACGGCGCCACCAGCCGCATCAACTGCCCGCAGAGGAGCGCGCCGTAGGTGCCGAGCGCGTACCCGAGGACGGCGAGCAGAACGCCGACGGTGGCCAGCGACGGATGGAATGCGGAGGCGACGATCGGCGCCGAGGCGGCACCACCTACGTTCGCCTGGCTACCGACGGCGAGGAAGAAGAACGGCGCCCGGATCAGCTTGGCAACGACGATCAACAGAAGCGCATGAAACCCCAGCCAGATCAGGCCGACGACGAACAGCTCGAAGTTCTCGGCAACCGCGCGCAGGTTCATGCGCATGCCGATGGTCGCGACGAGGACGTAGAGGAGCGCCGACCCGACGCGCGAGGCGCCCACCCCCTCGAGGTCCCGCGCCTTGGTGGTCGACAGGACGAGTCCTACGGTGGTGGCGATGACCACGATCCAGAAGAACTGGCTGGTGAGCTGATAGTCGGCCAGGGCGGGCGCATTCGTCTCCAACCACGGTGCGATGATGTCCGCTAGGAAATGCGCCAGCCCCATGATGCCAAAGCCGACGCCCAGCACCATCATGCTGTCGGTCAGCGCCGGGATGCGCATGATCTGCGCCTGGTAGTCCTCGACCCGCCGCTTCACGTCGGCGATGGCCGAGCTGTCGGCCCGCATGAAGGCGTCGATCTTGTCCGCCCGTCCGACCCCGTAGAGCAGGAACGCCATCCAGATGTTGGCAACGATCACGTCCACGGCAATCCACACGGAAAACAGGTCGTCCCCGACCTCGAAGACCTCTTTCATCGCCGTCTGGTTCGCCCCGCCGCCGATCCAACTCCCGGCGACCGTGGTCATGCCGCGCCACACCGCGTCGGACCCCGCCCCGCCGACGATCTCGGGGCTCACCGCCGAAACCAGGAGAATCGCCAGCGGTCCGCCGACGACGATCCCGACCGCGCCGGTAAGGAACATGACGCCGGCTTTCGGCCCGAGGCGGATGATCCCGGGGATGTCGATGCTGAGCGTCAGCAGAACCAGGCTCGCCGGCAGCAGATAGCGGGAGGCGACGAAGTAGAGCTGGGATTGGTCCGGGTCGTAGACGCCGAGGGTAGTGAACACCGACGGCAGGAAGTAGCAGACGAACAGGCTGGGCACGACCGAGTAGAAGCGACGCCAGAAACGCTGCTCGCTGTGCGAGGTGACAAAGACGAACGCCAGGATCGACATGAGGATCCCGAGGCTTACGGCGTCGTTCGTGACCAGCGGCCCGCTTTCCATCGCGGGCGCATTCTAGCAGCCCCCGGAGAACGTGTGATGGGCCTGGCGAAGGGAAGTTGCGGCGCTGACCCGAAGCCGAGATCGGCCGCGAGCGCCGCGGAAGCCTCAGCCGACGATGGTTCCGTCGAACAGCTCGACGCTACGTTGCACCGATTGCTTCCAGCGCGGGTCGTGGGTCACCAGGAGGATCGTCGCACCGGCTCGATGCAGCTCCATGAGCATCTCGATGACGGTCTCCGCTTGATGTGAGTTCAGGTTGCCGGTGGGCTCGTCGGCCAGGATGATCTCGGGTTCGCCGACCACGGCACGGGCCACGGCGACCCGCTGCTGCTGCCCGCCGGAGAGCTGTCCCGGCATCTGCTTGGCCCGATCGGCCATGTCCACCCGCTCGAGCGCCGCGGCAACCCGTTCGCGCCGCTCGACGGAGGGAAGACCGAGGTACGTCAACGGCAGCTCGACGTTCTCCTCCACCGTCAGATCGCCGATCAGGTTGAAGCTTTGGAAGATGAAGCCGACCTCACGGTTGCGCACGCCGGCGCGCGCACTCGCCTTCAGGTGCGCAACTTGGTGGCCGTTGAGGACATAGGAACCGGACGTCGGCTCCTCGAGCAGGCCGCAGATCGACAGCAGCGTCGTCTTGCCGGAGCCCGAAGGCCCGTTCACGGCAACGAACTCGCCGCGATCGACCTCGAGGTTCACGTCGCGCAGTGCGTGCGTCGTCACCTCGTCGTCGATGACGAAGGCCTTGCCGATACCCTCGAGGCGGATCAGCGGGCCGGTATGCGGCTCGCCTTCCGGTCCGAGCCCCTGTTTGACGGTGGTGAAGTCGGCGCCGCCGCCGTGCCCGCCACCGAAGATGCTGCGTAGCTTTCCGAACATGATGCTCCCACTCTACAGAACACGAGGGCGGTTGTTGCGGCGCGGCAACGAGGAATCGTCCCGGACGTGGGCGACCGCGACGTCGCGACACCTGCTGATTTGTACGTTGCCGCCGCACCGAGGGTTTCCGAAAACGTGATCGCGATTAACCGACACGCTCCGCAAACGGCCCATCCGGTAGCCCACCGGAACAGGGCGGTCGTCATCGCCCGGACGCACCGATGGCTCAATACGATACTCTGGTAGGGTATATGCCTCGGAACAACGATCGGCGAGCCTGCAAACTGCAAACAGGAGGGCGCATGGCCCCGGAGAAGCCGCAGCGCGGCACTCCACACTACGACGAGCTGAACCGCCTACGACGGATCGAAGGGCAAGTGCGCGGACTGCAGCGGATGATCGAAGACGATCGCTACTGCATCGATATCATCACACAGATCCGATCGGTTCGAGCCGCTCTGGCTCGCGTCTCGGATCACGTCCTCAAGCGCCACCTGCAGCACTGCGTTGGTGACGCATTGATCTCTGGGAGCACGAAGGAAAAAGACGCGAGACTCCAGGAGGTGCTCAACGTCATCGAAAGAGCCCGTGATTGACGCGGCGACGGTGCGCCCCTCCCAGCCGGGTCGGCAGCAGACCGTCGAAGCGCGCACTGGGTGGCTCCTCCGCGGGCGAAGCGCGTCTAGCGCCGCCGATCCGGCGTCGTGTGCAAGTGGCGCAGGCGCCAACGATCATCGTCGCCCTTCACCAGCACAGCGGTTCCGACACCAGCGCTATCGACCACTCGCTCCGGCATCTCGATGTGGGTCGAGTAGTTGAAGGTCGCCCAGGCCAGACGACCCTGAACTTCCGCCTCGATGTCGTCGAATTCGAATCGAAGGACGTCGAACATCTCGATCTCGGGAACCAAGTGGTGGTCACGATAGTCGGCCCATCCACGGTTCACACCCGCACCTTCGAAGATGAGAAAGTCCTCGGTCACCCACGAGCCGGCTTCTTGGACATCCATTGCCGTGATCGCACTCGCGTACGCGCTCAATGCCGCTAGCACGCCTTCGACATCGTCAGGTCGTTGCCAGGTTCCGCTACCTCCTGGTACGTGAATCGCCCACAACGGGAGGGGCCCTGCTGTGAGCAGCGTGGCGGCAACCAAGCCAAGTGTTACCGGAACCGCCGTGACTCGGAACGTGCGCATGATGTGCCTCCTGTGGTGGAATCGCCGAACCCGTGCGGAGACCGGCAGGTTAGCTTGAATCGGGTTTGTCGTCGCAGGAGATCGCGAACAACGGCACGCCCCTCGGACCCTCTCGCAGCATTCAGCGGGGCCCGCTCGTCTCGGGGGCACCTCAGTCCCCACTCCGTCATAGCGGTCAGGAACCGAGGTCGGACCCGGCTGCGCCGGCCTCCTCAGCTGATGCGGTACCAGTCCAGTACGCCGAGCTCCAAACGCCGAGCCCGGAAACCGTGAGTTTCCAGCTTCCGCACGGCCTCGTCAGCGTGAACGCAGTACCGCCCGCGGCAGTAGGCGACGATCTCGGTACCCAGGGGCAGCTCGTCGATGCGCCCTTCCAGCTCGCGCAACGGAAACGACTGCGCGCCGGGGATGTGAGCTTCGTTGAACTCGCGACGCGGCCTCACGTCGATGAGAACCATCTTGCCGTCTCGCAGGCCTCGGTCGAGATCTTCTGCCGTGATGGCCCGCAGCTTGTCTCGATCCGACAAGTACGCCTCAACGACACGGTCCACCGCTGGAAGCTCCGCCTCACCGAATGAACGCAGGGCATACCACAGGTCGGCGGCGGCTCCGTTGGCTATGCGATAGAAAGCCTTCGTCCCGTCCCTGCGTGAGGCGACCAACCCGGCGGCGCGCAGCACCTGAAGATGTTGGGAGACACTCGCAACGGAGAGTCCCGCCTCGCGCGCGATGTCGTCGACGTTCCGCTCCGCCTGACAAAGAAGATCGAGGAGGACAAGGCGCCGGCCGTTCGCCAGCGCCTTGCCAACACCCGCGAAGACTTCGTAGACGTGGTCACGAAATTGCTGTGGTTTGCGATCCGTCAACGTCTCGTCACGCTCCCTCTGGGGTAGGCGACAGGTTCGTCCTGCGCACATTAGAGAATTCTACGTATTTGTTGAATAAGCAAGCAGCACCCTGTTTTACAAGCTTCTGATGCAGTTAGGCCTTGCGCGAAAGCTTAAAACTTGATATAAATACCTTATTATAGGACTACAGAATCATCCGGCAGCGCATGCTAGCCGGTCCACGTTCAACCGAGACACGAAGGAAGCCCGTTCATGCGGTCCACCGCTCGAGAACAATCCTGCTTGGTGTCCTCCCTCTGGCTTGGGGTCGCACTGCTCGCCGCGTTCGCTTTGGGGTGCAGCTCGCCCATGGCGCCCGAGACCGTTCAGTCGCCACCGTCATTCCAGCTAACCAACGCCCAGGTCCGCGTCGACGGTATGGTTGTCAATGGCGAGACCCTTCAGATGGGCGAGATCAAAGGGTCGAGCACATTCTTCGAAGCAACGTTGATGGGCCCTGCGGGCCCGGCGGCCGGGCACACCGTGCAAGCTCAGTATCAGGTGCCGCACCACGGACCGGGCAACATGATGGGCGGCCCGGATCAGGGCTTGATGACGCTGTATGACGACGGCACTCACGGTGACCCGATCGCCGGCGACGGCATCTACTGCTACGAGGACGTGCAGGGCCAGTACGGCCTCCATAGGCACGGAGCACCCGCGGGCCAGTACAACTATGAGTTCTTCGGCGTCGATCACGACCTTCATCACACGAACCATGTGAACGTGATCGTGACGATGGTGTCGTCGCAATAGCGGCGAGGAGTGGTTGCGCACCCAGCCGAGTATTGATACCCTACCGGGGTATTCTATTTATCGATGGACACATGAAGAAAGTCGCATCCATCACCTGCCTGTTGGTCATCAGCCTCGGCGCGGTCGCCGCTTGGGCGGGAATGTGTTGCCCCGAGGATCACGAGATGGTGATGCAGGCGATGGACGATTGCCTGACCCCCTTCGGGCGCACGGTCAGGACCGCGGCCGCTGTCGATGAGCCAGGCAAGACCGGCCCGCTCTTGATCGGCAGCACTCTCCGAGCTACCGAGCCCGCTCCGGCGGCTCAGGCACGTGGGCTCCACCCCTTGGGGCTCCCACCGGGGGGTGCTTCGCCCGCCGCCTCACAGGCCACTTCCGTACTGCTGCGCTGAGTTTCGCGTCCAGCCTCTGACGCCCCAGACTCTAGAGTCTGGCTCCGCCGTCGCATCTGCCTCGACTCTGACGCCCAAGCGACCCAGAGCCTCGCAGGGAGTGGTACCCCATGAATTTCCAAGCGCCGGGCCGCCCGGCACCCGATTATCGCCGAACGATTCGCTCAATCGCCGTTGTATCCCTGGCTTGGTTGTTTTCTGGCGCGGCCCTCGCGCAAGTCCCGAGATCGCCGGCTCCCGATGGCGACACCAGTGGAACGATGTCGTCGGCAGCGGACGGGGAGCCCCGAGGACAGCAAACCAGGGACGGCTTCACGCTCGAAGCGGCGCTCGAGATCGCGCTGCAGAAGAACCCGGAGATCCTGGCCCTCGGAGCCCGTTTAGAAGCCGCTGCAGAGAGACCATCGCAGGCCAATAGTCTCGCCGATCCGGTTCTTTCGGGCGTCTACCGCAACGTCGGTTTTGACTCGTTCACCCTGGGCGAGGAAATGATGTCTGTCGCCGGCGTTCGGTTTACCCAGCCGCTTCCCTACCGGGGAAAGCGCGGCCTCAGGGCGGCGATTGCCGAGAGCGCGGTCGACGTCGCGGCGTCGCGAATCGACGTGGTCTCCCGGCGCGTCGTCCGTGAGGTCGCCGAGGCCTACTTCGAGCTCGCATATGTTGATCGAGCAACCGAGATCGTCGCCGACACGCGCGACTACCTGAGCAACCTCGAGCAGACCGCGGAGGCTCGCTACGCGGTCGGCGAAGGCATCCAACAGGACGTCCTCAAGGCTCAGGTCGAGACCTCCGTCCTGCTCAACCGCCTGGTCGTGCTCGAGCAGCAGCGTGACGCCAGCGAGACCCACCTGAATCGGCTGCTGGACAGATCCGTTGGGACGCCGATCGACTCGCTCGCCGACATCGCGGGACCGTTATGGGACTTCGACCTCGGTACCTTGCAGGCGGAAGCAACCGCTTCTTCTTCCATGGTCCGGGAACGGGCCCGCCGCGTCGAGCATGACCGTGCCGCGCTCGACGCAGCCCGCGTCGACCACAAGCCCGACTGGATCCTCAGTGGCGCGTGGATGAATCGCGGCAGTCTGCCGGACATCTGGGAGGTCAACGTCGGCGTCACGCTGCCGTTCTACAAGGGGGACAAACAGGATCGCGCCGTCGCGGAGGCCGCGGCCAATGTTCGCGCCAGCGAGCTCGACGTGCGCGACACATCGGGCGTTGTCGCTGCCGCCGTGCGCGAGCAGTTCGCCCGCGCCGAAAGAGCTGCTCGACTGCGGCAGCTCTACGATGAAGCCATCATCCCGCAGGCAACGCTGAGCCTGGAGTCGGCGGCGGCCGGCTACGAGGTGGGCAACGTCGACTTCCTGACCGTCCTGGACAACGTCGTCACGCTGCTGACCTACCAACTCGAGTACTACCGCCAGAACGCCGACTACCTTCAGGCGCTGGCGCGCATCGAAGAGCACGTCGGCCGCTCGCTTGGCGTAACCCCCGCCACTGTTCTGGGCCGCATCGGAGCACCCACGAGCGCTGCTGACGACAACCAATTGATCCCCGGAGGTGACCGATGAAGCGCACCCTCGTGGGCGTCCTCATAGGCGCTCTCATCGCTGCCGGTTGCGTTGCCGGCGCACTATACGCCGGCTGGATTTCCACCGTTCCGCCGGTGAGCGAATCGGCTGCCATGAACATGGGCTCTGCAGGGGGAATGCCCGAGGATATGGAAGATGACGAGCACGCGGGCCACGACATGGGTGCGATGGAACCCGCGTCACCCGATGCCATGGATCCGGCCGCCACGGCTGCAGACGACATGCCGGCCGACGCCGTCATGATCACACCCGAGAGGCAGCGCCTCATCGGGCTGCGCACCGCGCAGGTCGTGCGCCGGAGCCTCGACAGGACGATTCGCACCGTTGGGCTGGTCGGATACGACGAGCGCAGGGTGGCCCACATCCACACGAAGGTGAACGGCTGGATCGAGAGCCTCCAGGTCGACTTCACCGGCGAGCTGGTGGAGCAGGGCCAACAGCTCCTGGAGATCTACAGCCCCGAGCTGTTGTCGACACAGGAGGAGTATCTGCTCGCCCTACGCGCTCGTGGGACCCTCGGTAACAGTAGTTTCGACGTCGTCCGGGAGAGCTCCGAAAGCCTGCTGCGGGCGACCCGACGACGTCTGCAGCTCTGGGATGTTCCCGACGACCAGATCATGGCGCTCGAGGAGATCGGGGAACCGTTCCGGACACTACCCCTCTACTCCCCGATCCGTGGCTTCGTAATCCACAAGGCAGCGTACGAGGGTCAGCACGTCGGCCCCGATACGGAGCTCTACACGATCGCCGACCTTCGTGAGGTGTGGATAACGGCGGACATCTACGAGTCGGAGCTGCCGCTTATCGAAGTGGGACAAAGGGCCCAGGTGACGCTTCCCTACTTCCCCGGAGAGAGCTTCGAAGGACGGGTCGATTACGTCTACCCCTACCTCGAGGGCGAAACGCGCACCGCCAAGGCACGTCTGGTGTTCGCCAACCCCGACTGGAAGCTCAAGCCCGACATGTACGCCAACGTCGTGCTCACCGCGCAAATGGGCGAGGGACTGCTGATCCCCGAGGACGCGATTATCGACACCGGCGTTCGCAAGGTCGCGTTCCGCGCACTGCCCGAAGGGCACTTCCAGCCGGTCGAGATCGTCACCGGCTTCACGGTGGGCGACATGACCCAGGTGCTGTCCGGGCTGGAGGAGGGCGAAGAAATCGTCACCGGCGCGGCGTTCCTGGTGGACTCCGAGTCCAAGCTGGGGTCGGCCCTCCGCGCCATGGGCCACCAGCACTGAAGGGCGCAGCCGACCATGATCGAGCGAATCATCGAGTGGAGCGCCAACAATCGGTTCCTGATCTTCCTGGGGACTTTCTTCGCCCTGGCCGGGGGTGTCTACGCGCTGGCCAACATCCCTCTGGACGCCATCCCCGACCTCTCCGACGTCCAGGTCATCGTGTTCACCGAGTGGCCGGGGCGCAGCCCCGACCTGGTCGAAGACCAGGTCACCTATCCGATCGTCACCTCGCTGATCAGCGCGCCGCAGGTCAGCGTCGTGCGCGGCTACTCGTTCTTCGGCCTGTCGTTCGTATACGCCATCTTCGAGGACGGCACCGACATGTACTGGGCCCGCTCCCGGGTGCTCGAGTACATGAACGAGGTCGGCGGCGGGCTTCCCGAAGGTGTGACCCCGACCCTCGGACCCGACGCGACCGGTGTGGGCTGGGCGTTCGAGTACGCGCTCATCGACCGCACCGGGACGTATGACCTGGCGGAGCTGCGCAGCATCCAGGACTGGTACGTGCGCTACTGGCTCGAGAGCGTTCCCGGCGTTGCCGAGGTCGCCAGCCTCGGCGGCTTCGTTAACCAGTACCAGGTGACCGTCGAGCCCAACACGCTGCTGGCCTACGACATGCCGATCTCGCACGTCATCATGGCAATCCAGAACAGCAACAACGACGTCGGCGGGCGCATCGCAGAGTTTTCCGGCACCGAGTACATGGTTCGCGGCCGCGGCTACATCGAGAGTCTCGACGACCTCCGCAACGTGACGCTGGGTACGGGCACCAGCGGTACACCGATCCTGCTCCGCGATGTCGCCAGCGTCGGGCGCGGGCCGGATATCCGCCGCGGCCTGGCGGAGCTCAACGGCGAGGGCGAGGTCGTCGGCGGCATCGTCGTCATGCGCTACGGCGAGAACGCCCTCGCCGTCATCGAAAGCATCAAGGAAAAGATCGAGGAAATCCGGCCGGCCTTGCCGGAAGGGATCGAGATCGTCACGACCTACGACCGCACGGACCTGATCCAGCACGCCATCGAGAACCTCGAGGAGAAGCTGCTCGAGGAGATCCTCATCGTCTCGCTGGTGTGCCTCGTCTTCCTGTTCCACATCCGCTCGGCGCTGGTCGCCATCCTGGCGCTGCCCGTCGCCATCCTGCTGTCGTTCACGACCATGTACTACTTGGGCATCAACTCCAACATCATGTCGCTTGGAGGGGTCGCCATCGCCATCGGCGCCATGATCGACGCCGCCATCGTGATGGTCGAGAACGCCCACAAGCGCCTGGAACAGTGGGAAGAGATGCCGGCGACGGAACGCCCGCGTCGGCACGCGGTCGTGGTCGAGGCCGCCAAGGAGGTGGGCAAGCCGCTGTTCTTCTCCTTGCTGATCATCACGGTCTCGTTCCTTCCGGTGTTCACCCTCGAGGCGCAGGAAGGACGGCTGTTCAAGCCTCTGGCGTACACCAAGACCTTCGCGATGTTCTTCGCATCGTTCCTGTCGATCACCCTGGTGCCGGTGCTGATGGTGTTGCTCATCCGCGGACACATCGCGCCGGAACGCAGGAACCCCATTTCGCGGCTCCTGATCTGGTTGTATCGCCCCTTCGTCGTCGTGGCGCTGCGCTGGCGGGCGGCCGTCATCCTCTTGGCCGTGGTGGCGCTCGCCGCCACCTGGCCGGCTTTCCAGCAGCTCGGCTCGGAGTTCATGCCGCCGCTCTGGGAGGGCACGACGATGTACATGCCGACGCTGCTTCCCGGAGCCTCGATCGGCGAGGTCAGCCGGATCATGCAGGTGCAAAACCGCATGATCAAAACCGTGCCCGAGGTGGAGATGGTGTTCGGGAAGGCAGGACGGGCGCGAACCGCCACGGACCCGGCTCCCCTGGGCATGATCGAGACCGTCATCACGCTCAAGCCCGAGGAAGAATGGCGCGATGGCCTCACGCCGCAGGAGCTCGAATCCGAGCTCGATGCGCTGTTGCAGCTCCCCGGCGTGACCAACACGTGGACAATGCCGATCAGAGGGCGCATCGACATGCTGTCCACCGGCATCCGCACGCCGGTCGGCATCAAGATCTTCGGGCCGGATCTTGCGGTGATTCAAACGATCGGCGAGCAGATCGAGCAGATCCTGGGTAGCGTCGCCGGCACACGAAATGTCCTGGCCGAGCGGGTCGTCGGCGGCTATTTCCTCGATTTCGAGGTGAAGCGCGCGGAGGCCGCCCGCTACGGGCTCAACGTGGAGGACGTCGAAGCCCTGGTCGAGACGGCCGTCGGCGGCAAGAACATCACGCAGACGATCGAGGGGCGCGAGCGGTATCCCGTCAACGTGCGCTACGCGCGCGAGCTGCGCGACGACCTCGACGGTCTGCGCCGCATCCTGGTGGCGGCACCGACCGGCGCCCAGGTACCCATCGGCCAGGTCGCCGACATCCGGCTCACCACCGGACCGCCGGTCATCAAGAGCGAGGACGCCCAACTCGTCGGGTACGTGTTCGTCGACGTCGCGGATCGTGACATCGGCTCGTACGTCGCCGAGGCGCAGCAGGTCGTCGCCGAAGGCGTCGAGCTGCCCACCGGCTACTACCTGGCGTGGAGCGGCCAGTACGAGTACATGCAGCGCGCCAAGGAGCGGCTCATCTATGTCGTGCCGCTCACCCTGATGATCATCTTCCTGTTGCTGTATTTGAACTTCGAGTCCGTTGCCGAGTCGCTCATCGTCATGTTGTCGGTGCCGTTCGCCCTCGTCGGGGCCGTTTGGTTTCTTTGGTATCTCGAATACAACCTCAGCGTCGCCGTCTGGGTCGGCGTCATCGCCCTGGCCGGCGTCGCCGCGGAGACCGGGGTCGTCATGATCGTGTACCTCGACGAGTACTACGAGGAGTACCTGCGCGCGGGGCGTCTCACCTCGATGGACGCACTCCGCGACGCCGTCATGCACGGCGCCGTGCAGCGTGTGCGCCCGAAGATGATGACGGTCACCGCGACCATGGGTGGTCTGCTACCGATCATGTGGGGCACCGGCTCCGGCGCCGACATGATGAAGCGGATCGCCGCACCCATGGTCGGCGGCATGGTTACCTCGACGGCGCTGACGTTGCTGGTGATTCCCGCCCTGTACGTGACCTGGCGCGGCTGGCAGCACCGGGCGGATTTCCGTCGACACGTCGCTCCCGAATCTGCTTCTTCCGAGGCGTCTTCGAGCTAGCCCGCCGTCACACGACCACGAACTGGCCCATCATGCCGAGATCCTCGTGCGCGAGGATGTGGCAGTGGTACATGTACGGGTTCACCGGATCGGCATAGTCGGTGAAATGGGCCAGGATCGACACCGTATCGCCCGGCCACACCTGAACCGTGTCCTTCCAGCCCTGCTCGTACAGGGGCGGCGGCGACCCGTTCCTGGTATTCACCAGGAACTGGACGTCGTGGACGTGGAACGGATGCTCCATGATCGATGCGTTGGTGATGATCCACTCTTCCACGGCCCCCCGTTGCACGGTCTCGTTGATGACATTCATGTCCATCGTCACGCCGTTGATCGTGAAGCTCCCCATCGCGGCGTTGAGCACGAACGGGCGCGTCCGACTGACCGCGGCCGGGTCGATGTACGGCGCCGGAACGAGCGTCGCCGGCAGTGTCGCCGGAACGGTGGGGATGCCGGCGTCCACGACGATGTCGACGATGTGCAGGACCTGCGGGAAGGCCGGTGGATAACTCATGAGCTGGAGCGTGGAGCCGGCGTCCTGCGACACGTCCACGACGATTTCGTAGCGTTCGCCGTTTGCCATCGGCAACCGCTGCAGCGGCACCGGAGCCGGCAGCAGACCGCCGTCCGACGCGATGACCCAGAATGTCCGGTTGTCGCTGAAGCCGAAGTTGTACGGAAGCCCGTTGGAGCCGTTCAGCAGGCGCAACCGGACGAGCTGCGGCGGCACGTGCATGGTCGGCGCGATCGCCCCGTTCACCAGGATCTGCATGCCCCCCATGCCGGCCATCCCGGGCCCGCCGGGTCCGCCCGGCGGCATCGGGGTCACGGGGCTTCCCGGGGCTCCCGGCCCTCCGGACATGCCGGGAGGCCCGGGCATCGCTCCGACTCCGGGAGGACCACCCACGCCGGGCGTCTGGCCTCCCCCGGGGGCGCCGCCCATTCCCGGCGCTCCGCCCATTCCCGGACCTCCGCCCATTCCCGGACCTCCACCCATTCCCGGACCTCCGCCCATTCCCGGACCTCCGCCCATTCCCGGCGTTCCGGCCATTCCCGCCATCGGCGCCATACCCATCATCGGATACAGCAGCTCGCCGCCGGCGGAGAACTGGCGATCCTGCACCACCAGCGGGATGTCGTCGATGCCGTAGCGACTCGGCAAGCCGAGCGCGGCGAGGGCCGGGTCGTCGATGATGATCATGCCGGCGAGCCCCTTCCACACCTGCTCACCCGTGCGGCCTTCGAGATGCGAGTGGTACCAATAGGTCGCCGCCTCGTTCTTGACCTCGAACGATGCCTGCCAGACGGTGTCGGGTCGCATGATCTGGTACGGGTCCGTGTCGGGAACCGCCGGTGCGATCACCTGGTGCGGGCCGCCATCGGCCACGGCGGGCACGTGCAGACCGTGCCAATGGCAGGTCGTCGGGTCGGCGAGCCGGTTGCTGACGTTCATGCGCACCTGGTCGCCGCGGGTCATCCGCAACACCGGCCCGAGGAAGCTGCCGTTGTACCCGAACGTCGCCGAGGGGACCCCCGGGAAGAACTCCGTCGCTCCCGGCTGCGCGATCAGGTCATAGACCGTCGTCATGCCGTCGCGCCAGCCGGCAAGCAGCGGAGGGATCGGCAGCGTCGGGGCGGAGACCGCCGGCCCCGGAAACTGGATGTTGGCGCCGAGCGCCGCCGCCGAGACACCGGCGCCGAGCGAGGAGAAAAGAAGATCGCGGCGGGAAATAGAGGGCATGCTCGTCCGTCCTGCCGGCGTGGTCGCCGGTCACCCGGAAGTCGTCGGGGACGAGCCCTCCGATTTTACCACCCTTGTCTCCTATTTTTCGCGCGAAGGCCGCACGGCCGGACCGTACGGGTCCTTTTTCGACTCCTCCTTTACGCCTCGACGGGTTGCTGGCAGGATCCTCCTACCACCGAGGAGCACACCGATGAAGCACTTCCGCGCAATCACCCCCATCGTCCTGTTCGCCACACTCGCCGGAGCGTACGCATGCGCCCCGGATCCGACGGCGGACTCCGCCGGGGTTCTCGATCCCACCGTCGACGCGGAGGTGGCCCCGGAGTGGCTCGCCCACCTGATGCCTCCGACCGTCGCGGGGAGCGCAGAACCGGACCTCTTCGCCACCGAGGACGGTCTCGTCCACATGAGCTGGTTGGAGCCCGTGCAGGGGGACGGCGGGGCCGCCGCCTCGACGCGGCGCGGCCATTTCGCCTTACGGTTCGCGACGCTCGACGGGGATTCCTGGTCGGCACCTCGTACCATCGCGGACGGCGAGGATTACTTCGTCAATTGGGCCGATTTCCCCTCGATCGTCGCCACGGGCGACACGTTGGTGGCCCATTGGCTGGTGCTCAACGGCGGCCGTGGAACCGCCTACGACGTTCACATCAGCCGGTCGACGGACGGCGGAGACACATGGAGCGAGTCGGTGGTACCGCACAGTGACGGGACGCCGACCGAGCACGGCTTCGTCTCGCTCGTTCCGGAGCCCGACGGCGGATTCACCGCAGTGTGGCTCGACGGGCGCGGCTTCGCCCGCGCCGAGCCCGACGGCGGGGGCCCGGCGCCCCCGGAGGGCACGACGGGCGCGGCGGGCGTCGACCCGAGCAACGGCCCTGCGATGACCCTCCGAGCAGCCCGCTTCGACGGTCACGGCACGCAGCAATCCGAGGTCCTGCTCGACGAGCGAATCTGCGATTGTTGCCAGACCTCCGCTGCATACGTCGGCGACACACTCGTGGCGGTCTACCGGGACCGCTCGCCGACGGAGGTGCGCGACATCTGGAGCGTGCGGCGGACGCCTGCGGGCTGGCAGGCCCCCGTGCCAGTGGCGCGTGACGGCTGGCAGATCCCGGGTTGTCCGGTGAACGGACCGGCGATCGCCGCGTCGGGCGATCTCGCCGCGGTCGCCTGGTTCTCGATGGTCGACGGCAACCCGGAGGTGAAAGTGGCGTTCACCGGCGACGCCGGCGCTTCCTTTGCCGCACCGATCCTCGTCGACAGTGGCGACGCCGATTCGATCGATTCTTCGAGCGCCCGCGCGGTGGCGAGGTTGGCGGATGCAAGCGGCCCGGCGGCGCCGGTTCCGCTGGGGCGGGTGGACGTGGCCTGGGTCGGGGATCAGAAAGCCGCGGTGAGCTGGATCGTTGCCCGGGGCGCCCAGGCGGATCTGATCCTGCAGACCGTCGGCACCGACGGGGTGCTCGGCGAACGTCACGTGATAGCGACGACCGGATCAGGCCCCGCCAGCGGTTTCCCCCGTCTGGTGCGCAGCGGTGAGCGCCTGGTGCTGGCCTGGACCGAAACCGAAGACGACGTTTCGATCGTCCGCACCGCTGCGATCGCCCTCCCCTTGCACTAGCCGGCCGTGAAATCGCCGCTTGTTCAGAGCTTCCGGCTCGCCCCTATTGCATGAAGCGTATCCGCGTCATCGAGAACCCGGTCGCCTCGCGATCCTCGAGCAGCGGCCTCCGCCGGATCGAGCGCACCCTGGTCGACGCGGGAAACGAGGTCGACAGCGTCCGAACGCAGGGCCCGGGCGACGCCACGGCGGCGGCCGCGCGGGCCGCGGCGGAAGGATTCGACATCGTCGCCGTGTACGGCGGCGATGGAACTGTCATGCAGGCCGTCGAGGGCATGCGAGGCACCGAGGCGGTGCTCGGCCTGATTCCCGGCGGCACGAGCAACTTGCTGGCCGCCAACCTGGGCATTCCGCGAAGGCCGGAACGGGCCGCTGCGATCATCGCGGCGGGGCGGTCCCGCACCATCGACCTCGTCCGCCTGCAGACCCCGGAGGGAACGCGCTTCTATGCCGTCGGGGCCGGCACCGGATACGACGCCGACATGATGGCCGAGACGACCACGGAGCAGAAGAAGCGTTGGGGCGTGGCCGCCTACGTCGGATTCGTGCTGCGCACCGCCCACCGGATCCGGCCGCGCCCCCTGACGATCACGATCGACGGCGAGCGCGGCCGCTACGAGGCCGCCTCGGTCATCGTGGCGAATTGCGCCGAGATCCTTCCGCCGCTGCTCAAGTTGGGGCCCGACGTCGCCATCGACGACGGCATGCTCGACGTCATCGTCCTGCGCGCCCGGGGGATCGTGGGCGCGGCCATCGCCGTCTGGAACCTGCTGCTGCTGCGCGAGACCTCGCGGGTGCAGCGGCTGCGCGGCGTGGAGGTCCGCGTCGAGACCGACGCTCCGCAGGTGGTGCAGGCGGATGGCGACATCTGCGGGACGACACCGTTCACCGCCACGATGATCGAGAGCGGCCTGACCGTGATGGCACCGGCAAGCCTCGGCTAGCCGGTTCCGGATCAGTCGACGAGCCCCTGCTCCCGCATCCAGTCGTCGTTCAGCTTCGACAGGTAGCGCTCGCCGGAGTCGGGAAACAGCGTCACGATCAACGCGTCCTCCGCCGCCACTGCTGCGGCGTCCGTGCCCGCCTCGATCGACTCGGCCACGATTCGCGCGCCGGCCGCGGCGGCACCGCCCGAGGAGCCGGTGAAGATCGCCTCGTTCCGCGCCAACTCCATGGTCGCTGCGTAGGCTGTCTTGTCGTCGACCGTGACGATCTCGTCAATGTAGTCCCACCAGACCGTCTGCGGCATGAAGTCTTCGCCAATGCCGTCGATCAGGTATTGATGAATCTGCTCCGCCGGCGGCAATTCGCGGTGCTCGAAGTAGTAGGCGTAGATGCTGCCGACGGTATCGACGCCAACGACCCGTATGTCCGGGTTCTGCTCCTTCAAGAACTTGGCCGTGCCGCTGATCGTACCGCCGGTGCCGACGCCGGCGACCCAGTGGGTGACCTTGCCGTCCGTTTGGCGCCAGATCTCCGGGCCCGTCGAGCGATAGTGGGCCTCCGGGTTCGCCGGGTTGTAGTACTGGTACGGCAGGTAGGCGCCGTCCTCGTCCCGAATCCGCTCGGCCACCTTGTAGTAGGAGCGCGGATCCTCCGCGTCCACTTCGGTGGGACACAGGATCACCTCGACCCCGAACGCGGTCAGCAGTGCGACCTTCTCGTTCGGGATCTTGTCCGGCGCAGTGCAAATCATCTTGTAGCCCTTCAGCGCCGCGCACATCGCCAGCCCGAGCCCGGTGTTTCCCGAGGTGGGCTCGACGATGGTGCCGCCGGGCTGGAGCTTACCGGAGGCCTCGCCGGCCTCGATCATCGCCGGACCGATGCGGTCCTTGACGCTCGAGCCGGGGTTGAAGGACTCCACCTTTGCCGCCAGCAAGGGGGCCCCGTCCCAAAAGCGCCGGAGCTTGACCAGGGGCGTGTTGCCCATGGTCTGGAGAATGTCGTCGTAGATTTCCATCGCCGGCTGAGAATAACAGGGCGATGGGCGCGCCGCTGTCCGCGAGCTCGGACCCGGCGGGACGCAACACGCCGATCCGCGGCACGGTCAGTGGCAGAGCACGGCGAGCCGCAGTGCGGCTGCGGAAATACCAGGAAGACCCCTGTGTCAGCGCGTTGCGCCGGGCCGCTCCGACGTCCGCTTACGCGAAATGCTCGCGCAGCAGCGCCAGGCTTCGCGGAACGCCGGTCGAGGCATCCTCGCGGCCCTCGAACTCGAGGGAGATCCAACCGCGGTATTCCGCCTCCCGCAGCATCGCTGCGATGCGGCCGTAGTCGATATCCAGCGTGTACCAGCGGCCGCCGCCGTAGTAGGTCTTCGCTTGCACCAGCGTGATGGGAATCCGGCTGGCCGCCATGGTCTGCAGCTGCTCGAAACGATCTTCGAAGAAATTCCCCGTATCGAGCGTGATTTGTAGCCAGGGGGAATCGATCGTTTCGACGATGCGCAAGACACCCGCGGCCGTACGCCCGAGGCCCCAGTGGTTCTCGAGCCCCATGACCACACCGTATTCCTCTGCCCGCGGCAGAATCGTCTCGATCGCGTCGATCACCCATCCGAACCCCGTTTCCTCGCTCAGCCCCTCGGGGACGGGCTCGACCCCCTCGTCCTGCATCAACTGGTTGAACGAACGAGTGGTCCCCCACCGGCCGGTGTTGATCCGCATGGTCGGAATGCCCATTGCGTTCGCGAGCTGCAGCTGGCGCACGGTCCGATCCACGTTCTCGCGGCGCCGCTCCGGTTCGGGATAGAGAAACCCTTGGTGGGTAGAAAACCCCATCAAGGTCATTCCGAGGGCGTGTGCCCGGCCCTTGAGAGCCTGAAGGGCGCCGTTGCTTTCGTCGTCCATCTGGTTGTGGAGAATCTCGACGCCGTCGAAGCCTATTTCCGCGGCCAGTTCGATGCACTGAAGCACCGTCGGGCGCTCGCCGTTGTAGCGGCTGAACGAGTACGTCGAGACGCCGATGGGATTGCTTCGGCCGCGCTCCTGGGCTGCCGCGGCTCCCGGGACGCCGTTGCCGGCGAGCGACAAGGCGCCGCCGACAGCCGTGGTTTGCTTGAGGAAAGTTCGTCGGTGCATTTTCATAGGTCTGTCCCGGTTCGGTGCAAGCGGACGTCGGACCGGGCTCCATCCTGTCAGCGATTCCTTTCGGCGACAACGGCCGAAGTCGGCATCGGATCCCTCCGGCGCCGTCTCGGCGCGAACATCGACCACAGCGAGACCGGAACGTGAGCGAAGTCACCAGCTACTCCAAACGCGGGGCCGTCGGGGTGATCTGCCTCGACAACCCGCCGGTCAACGGGTTCGGCTACCTCGTACGCGCGGGCGTCTTTCGCTACCTGGAGGCGGCGTTGGCGGACGATGACGTCGCCGCGATCGTCATTCACGGGGCCGGGCGAATGTTCTCGGCAGGCGCCGACATTCGTGAGTTCGGAACCGACCTGGCCGTCCGCTCTCCGAACTTGCGCGAGATCATCGATGCAGCGGAACGAGCCACCAAGCCGGTTGTCGCCGCCATCCACGGGGTCGCCGCGGGCGGGGGCTGCGAGTTCGCCCTCGGCTGCCACTACCGCATCGCCGCTGCCGACGCGCGCATCGGCCTGCCGGAGGTCAACTTGGGGATCATCCCCGGGGCGGGCGGGACGCAGCGGTTACCACGCCTCACCGGAGTCAGCGCAGCCCTCGAGTTCATCGTCCAGGGGAAGCTCAATCCTGCGGCGAAAGCGCACGATCTCGGCCTGCTGGACGAGCTCTTCGAGGGCGACCCCGCCGACGCCGGGGCCGCCTATGCGCACCGGCTGATCGAGGACGGGCGCGGGCCACGCCGTACGTGCGACAGGAACGAACGGATCGAGGAGGCGATGCACGGTCGACGGGAGCTGTTTCGCCGCTATCGCGAGGAAACGGCCCGCCGAGCCCGCGGCGTGGAAGCGCCGATTGCCGCCATCGAATCGGTCGAGAACGTCACCCGGCTGGCGTTCGACGAGGGCCTGAAAGAGGAACGACGGATGTTCGATCGACTGGTCGTCTCGGATCAATCCAAGGCGATGCGCCACGCCTTCTTCGCCGATCGTCAGGTGGCGAAGATTCCCGACGTTCCGAAGGAAACGCCGACCCGCCCGGTGGAGAAGGTGGGGGTGGTGGGCTGCGGCACGATGGGTCAGGGCATCTCGATGGCGTTCGCCAACGCCGGAATCCCGGTCAAGGTGCTCGACCGCGACCAGGCGACCCTCGATGCCGGGCTCGAGAAGATCGAGAGCACCTACGCTTCCTCGGTGTCGAAGGGGCGGCTGACGCCGGAAGGCAGCCGCACCGTCCTCTCAACCATCGCCGGAACGCTCGAGCTCGGGGACCTCGCTGACGTCGACCTGGTCGTCGAAGCGGTTTTCGAGGACTTGGAGTTGAAGTGCCAGGTCTTCGCCCGACTCGACGATGTTTGCAAACCGGGGACGATCCTCGCCACGAACACATCGACGCTCGATCTGGACCGGATTGCCGCGGCGACGTCGCGGCCGGGGGACGTTGTCGGGCTGCACTTCTTCTCCCCGGCTCACGTCATGCGACTGCTCGAAATCGTCCGCGGGGCGTCCACTCAGATCGACGTCATCGCCACGGCGACCCGGCTGGCCAAGCGCCTGGGGAAGACCGGTGTCGTTGTCGGCGTCTGCGACGGGTTCGCCGGCAACCGGATGCTCGCGGCCTACCTGCGAGAGGCCTACGCGCTCCTCGAGGAAGGCGCCCTGCCGCAGCAGATCGACAAGGTCCTCTACGACTTCGGGTTCGCGATGGGGCCGTTCGCGATGCTCGACCTGGCCGGCCTCGACGTCGGCTACAGGATTCGCAAACATCGCGCGAAGACGGCGCCCGAGGAAGCGCAGTTCGCGCGGATCGAAGATCGGTTGGTCGAGAGCGGTCGGCGGGGTCAGAAGAGCGGAGCCGGCTGGTACCGCTACGAGCCCGGCACGCGCGACCCGGTGCCCGACGCTGACGTCGAGGAGCTCATCCTCGAGACCTCGGGCGCTCGGGGCATCGAGCGCCGTGCGCTGGACGAAGACGAGATCCTCGAGCGCTGCCTCTACCCGCTCGTCAACGAGGGGGCCAAGCTCATCGAAGAGGGCATCGTCATCCGCTCGAGCGACATCGACCTGTTGTGGTTGTACGGCTACGGTTTCCCCCGCTACCGCGGCGGCCCGATGTTCTGGGCCGATCTCGTCGGCGTGCGCACGGTGCACGACGCGCTCGTCGACTTCCAGGAATCACACGGCGCGCGCATGAAGCCGGCGGAGCTTCTACGCCGGCTCGCGGAAGAAGGCGGCAGTTTTTCGGACACGTGAGGCCGCAGATCCGCAGCGCGACGAGGCCCGGCTGAAGGAACGTGCCCGAGCTGCCCGACGTCACCGTCTATATCGAGAGTCTCGAGCGGCGCATCGTGGGCGCGCCGCTCGAACGGGCCCGGGTGCAGAGCCCCTTCCTGGTGCGCACCTACGACCCGCCGCTCTTCTCCGTGGAGGGCAGGGAGATTCGCGGGCTCCGGCGTCTCGGCAAGCGCATCGTCTGGGAGCTCGAAGGCGACCTTTTTCTGGTTTTCCACCTGATGATCGCCGGGCGATTCCGTTGGCGATCCCGGGGCGTGAAGGTGCCGGGACGCAACGGACTGGCAGCGTTCGACTTTCCCGACGGATCGGTGCTCATGACCGAAGCGTCGTCGAAAAAGCGGGCCTCCCTCCATCTGGTTCGCGGCGAGCAAGCACTGGCCGAGCACGATCCCGGCGGCCTGGAGGTTCTCGACAGCGACGAAGCCGCGTTCGCCGAGCGCCTGCGCAGCCGCAATCACACCCTCAAGCGGGCGCTGACGTCGCCTCGACTGTTCTCGGGAATCGGCAACGCCTTTTCCGACGAGATTCTGCACGCCGCGCGCTTGTCGCCACTGCAGTGGACCTCGCGCCTCTCCGACGACGAGGTTGCCGAGCTGCACCGGGCAACGGTCAGCTGTCTGCAACACTGGACCGAGGTCCTGCGGCGCGAGGTCGGCGATGGATTCCCGGAGAAGGTCACGGCATTCAAACCCGGCATGGCGGTCCACGGCCGCTACAAGGAGCCCTGTCCCCGTTGCGGCGCGCCCGTACAGCGAATCGTGTATGCCGCCAACGAAACCAACTACTGCGCGCCCTGCCAGACGGGCGGACGCGTTCTCGCCGACCGTGTGTTGTCCCAGCTCATGCGGGGGGACTGGCCCCGGTCGTTGGAAGAGTGGGAGGAACGGATCGGCTAGCCGGCCCGGCGGCCCGGCGATCGTCCCTTATCCCCTCAATTGCCGCGCAGTGACGTGACCGGGTCGACCCGCATGGCGCGGCGCGCCGGCAGATAGCACGCCAAGGCGCCGATGCCGAGAAACAGCACGGCTACGACGACGTAGGTCACCGGGTCGGACGCCGACACCTCGACCAACATGGCGCTCATGGTACGGGTCATGGCCAGCGCCCCGAGCACGCCGAGCAATACGCCGGCGCCGACCAACGCCATCCCCTGGGTGAGGATCATGCGCGATATCCGCGTTGACGCAGCACCGAGCGCCACCCTGACGCCGATCTCGTGCGCCCGCTGCCGCACCGTGTGTGCGAGCACGGCATATAGCCCCAGGATCGCCAGCAGCAATGAGATCAAGGCAAAGCCGCCGATCAGCTGAAGCGCGAACCGGGTGGGCGAGCGGGCCGCCGACACGATTTCCTCGAGCGCCGCGACCTGGGCCAATGGAAGGCCTGGGTCGGCCTGACGAAGGGCCTCTCGGACCTGAGGAACCAGGGCGTACGGGTCCCCGTCGGTGCGTAGCACCCACATGGCATTGGCGGCGTTGCCGAGCGCGTTGTCGGGAAAGTAGATGTTCTGTTGCGAGGGTCCGGTCAGCCCGCGCTGGCGCTGGTGCTCGACCACACCGACGACTTCGAACCAGGCAGGCGGGTCGAGGACCTTCACGTACACCCGCTTACCCAAGGCCTCCTCTCCGGGCCAGGCCCGGCGGGCGAAGAGATCGTCGACGATCGCCACGCCGAGTACGTCTGATGCCGTGTCGACGAGCGTTCCTCGGCGACGCGCGACGAAGCGCCGCAACCCGGCGCGATTGTCGTCCTCGGTGAACAGGCGACCGGCGAGAAGCCGTGTTCCCATGGTCTCGAAATATCCCGGCAGCACGCGGCGGGTGTGAGCCTGTTGAAAATCACCCTCGTCACCATCGGCCACCATCGCCTCGGTTCCGTAGGGAGCTGCAGACCGACCGCCGGTAAGCGGGAGCGAGCTGACCGACCCGACAGACACGACCCCCGGCAGCGCCCGGAGGCGCCCGCCCAGGTCCTCCTTGAAAGCGCTCCGCTCCCACACCGACGGGTAGTCGGTAAACGGCGTGGTCGTCTGGAAGCTCAGAACCCCCTCCGGGTCGAAGCCCGGATCGGTGGCGCGCACGGCGACGAAGCTCCTGACCATCAACCCGGCGCCGATCAGCAGGATGAGCGACAGGGCCACCTCCGCGACCACCATCGCCGACCGCGTTCGGCGCTGCTCGCGGCTATCCGCCGCATGCCCCCGAAACGCCGTGGCCAACGACGGGCGGGATGCTTGCAGCGCGGGAAACGACCCGAATGCCAGGGCCGCCGTAAACGACATCGCCAGCGCGAAGGCGAGCACAGAGCCGTCTACGGAAACGTCGTCGAGCCGGGCGATCTCACCCGGAGCCGCCGCGACCAGGCTCTCCAGCCCGATGATGGCCAGGCCGACGCCGACCAAGCCGGCGAGCAGCGCCAGCAGGCAGCTCTCCACCAGCATCTGGCGCATCAACCGGCCCCTACCGGCCCCGAGGGCGGCGCGAACCGCGACCTCCTGCACGCGCGTGCTGCCGCGCACGAGCATCAGGTTCGCGACGTTGACGCAGGCTGTCAGCAGGACGAAGAACACCGCGCCAAGCAGGGCCAGAAGGACGGGCTTCGCCTCTCCGGTCACTTCCTCCCACATCGGGACGACACGAACGTGGGTGCCTGCGGCTTCGTAGACGGGGAACTCGCGGCGCTGCCCGGCAGCGATGGAGCCCAGCTCCGCCTGAGCCGCGGCTACTGTGGTCCCCGGCGCCAGGCGTGCCAGCGTGTGCAGGTACCAGTTGTTGCGGGCGGCCTGCGAGAAATCGATCTGCTGAGGCACCCAGACGTCGACGTCGAGGAACAGGTCGGCTGCGGGACCGGCGAGATAGCGAAAACCGGCCGGGGCGACGCCGACGATGGTCCGCGGGCTGCCACCGATCTGCACCGTGCGCCCCAGGACAGCCGGGTCGGCGCCGTATCGCCGGTTCCAGAACGCGTGGCTCAGCACCACGTTCAAGGGGGCGGAGGCCCCGTCGACGGCGCCGTCCTCTGCCGACTCTCCCTCGACGGCGGGAAGAGAAGCCTGTGCGTCGCTTTCCGTGAAGGTTCGCCCGATCGCCGGGCCAACCCCCAATACGGCGAAGAAGTTCGTCGTCGCAAACCCCATCCGCACACGTTCAGAGTCCGCGTCGCCATCCACGAGGGGGCCGGCGAACATGCTCAAGGCGGCTACCTCACCGAGGGTACGCGCCTGCCGATAGTCGACGACGTCCGCTTCGGCAGCGGGGTAGTGGGTGACATCGCGGTTGAGGAGGTCGCGCCAGATGACGACGAGTTCTTCAGGCCGCTCGTACGGGAGGGGGCGGAGCAACACCGCCTCGACGACGCTGTACGTCGCGGTGCTCGCCCCGATCGCGAGCCCCAGCGTGGCCACCACCACGAAAGAGAATCCCGGGTTGGTCGCCACACCCCGGAAGGCCTGACGCAGATCCTGCCGGACGCCCTCCGCGACCGGTGCCCGTGGCGGCCCTGCTCCGCCACCCGTTGATCCTGCCGGGATTGCCCCGCCGCCCGGCGCAGCCGACGAGCCGCTCCCGGTTGCGCCGTCCCGCTCGTGACCGAAACGCAGCCGCATCGCCGTGCGCACCAACGCCCGCAGCTCCCGCACCTGCTGACCCCATCGCCGCCGGCGAGGTTGCCGGCGCAATTCACGCTCCGTACGGCGCACCGTGTCGACGATCTCGTCCTCGAACTCCAGGCGGAACGTACGTGGATAGAGCCTGGTAACCAGCCGGCACAGCCGCGCGAAACCGGAGCTCGCGTCGGATGCGCTCATGCTTTCGAGCCTTCCGGAATGACGCGCTTCGCCCGGGCGATCTCTACCAGATTGGCCAGGCGCTCCGACTCCAGCCGCAGCACCTCTTCGCCCAGGGGTGTGAGGCCATAGTCCCGCCTTCCCCGTGGGGAGTCGGCGGGCTCTCCGCTCACCACGATGAGGCCGTCCTCTTTCAGCCTCTTGATAGCGGCGTACAGCGTACCGGCCTCGAGGCGAGTGCGGCCCCCGGTACGTTCGGACACCTCCTTGATGATCCCGTACCCGTGCAGCGACTTGTCTGCCAGGGCGAGGAGAATGTGGTAGGCCAGGTACGTCAAAGGCAACCGGGAACGGGCTTCGGACGCCATCATCGCTCTCCTTTCGAGAACCGCGCGGGGACGCTCGGGCAAACATATAGGGATTACACCTATATGGCAAGGCCCTGTATCACTCGTCCCGCGCAGTGCCGAAAAGACGCGCCCCCGGGAAGCGAATGCCGCCCGGCATCAGCGGGCAGCATTCTCGTGCCGTTCCGCAGGGGCATCCTGCTAAGGTGCCGGAATGGCGAACGTGCGAGACACCGGCGAGCGGCTTCCCCCGAGCAAGGCGTGGCCGCTGATCAAGCGGTTCTGGCCGTGGGTGCGGCCCCACGTGCGTCACGTGTGGGTGATGGCCGCACTCCTCGTCGTCGGTACGCCGTTGCCGCTCATCTCGCCCCTCATCGTCCGCCGCGTCGTCGACGACGCGGTGCAAAGCTCGGAGCGCGGGGACCTGCTGTTCTGGGGGGCGGTGCTCGTCGGCATGACGCTGACCAGCGTCGTCTTCGCCCTGGCGATCGGGTATTCGACGACGTTGTTTCACACCAAGGTCATCCGCGACATCCGACTCGACCTCTACTTCCACATGCAGCGGCTTTCGTATCGCTACTACAGCGACAAGGAAGCCGGCTACCTGATGTCGCGACAGACGGACGACGTTGGCAACCTGCGCGGCGTCATGGCCGATTCCTTCGCCGCCGGGGCGGTCGACCTGGTTCGCGGCGTCGGCTACGCGGTGATGATCTTCTACGTCGAGTGGCGCATGGCCCTGGGTGGGCTGGTTCTCGTCGTGGCGATCTTCGGCTTCCAGTACGCCATCTCGGGGACGATGCGGAGGCTGTCCAAGGTCACGCGGGAGCGGTGGACCGACGTTTCGAAGGCACTGCACCAGGGAGTCTCCGGCTACCCACTGGTCATGGCGACGGCATCGGAGCGCCACGAGGCTCGCCGCTTCGCCCACGTGCTACATGAGAGCGTCCGCGCCAACATCCGCCGCGATCTGTTCGTGCTGGTCACCCACAACGTATTCCGCCTGATCTCCGGTGTCGCCCCCACGATCATCGTCCTCGCGGGCGTCTACTTGATCGTCACGAGTGAGCTCACGGTCGGCGGTCTGTTCGCCTTTTTCATGTACCTGATGCAGATGTTCGGCGCTTTCAGCACCGTCGCGAACATCAACCCGGCGATGCAGAGCTCGCTGGCGTCACTCGAACGGATCTACGAGGTTCTCGACACCGAACCGGAGATCCGCAGCCGATCGGGGGGCGACAGGCCGGAGCGCATCGAGGGCGCCGTTCGCTTCGAAGGCGTAGGCTTCGAATACGAAGCCGGGCGCCCGGTCTTGCACGACATCGATCTCGACGTGCCGGCCCGCTCCATGGTGGCCCTGGTCGGCCCTTCCGGCGCCGGAAAAACGACCCTTGCTCACCTGCTGCCGCGCTTCTTCGACCCCACCAGCGGTCGTGTGCTGGTCGACGGCCGGGACCTGCGTGATCTGGACCTGCATGCCTACCGGCGCCACGTCGGATTGGTACCGCAGGAGATCTTTCTCTTCGACCGCACGGTGGGTGAGAACATCACCTACGGAACAACCGACGCTTCGCTGGATCGGGTGCGCGAGGCGGTGCGAGCGGCGAACGCACTGGAATTCATCGAACAGATGCCGGACGGCTTCGACACCATGGTCGGCGAACGCGGCGTGAAGCTATCCGGAGGCCAGCGTCAGCGGCTGGCGATCGCCCGCGAGATCCTGCGCAATCCGGCGGTTCTCGTCCTCGACGAGGCCACCTCGTCGCTCGATTCGGAAACCGAAGCCCTCATTCAGGAGGCGCTCGACGCCCTCCTCGCCAACCGGACGTCGTTCGTCATCGCTCACCGGCTATCGACGGTGGTCCGCGCCGACACGATCGTCGTCCTGGAAGAGGGCCGCATTGCCGAGCGTGGGACCCACACCGAGCTCCTCGGTCGCGGCGGCCTCTACGCCCGGCTGTACCGGTCTCAGTTTCGCGACGCCTGAAAGGCACGTGAGATCCGGCGAGCCGATCGGGAGAACTACGTGCTCCTCGCAGTGCTGAACGCGCTCTTCATGCTCCAGCAACGACGCGCGCCGTCATCGAGCGCCCGGGATCGCCGATCGATCAGCGGCCGCCGAGAACATTGCCAATGATGCCGCCGATGTCGCCGCGACCGCCGCTGCTGGCATGCGCCGTCGGCAGCCGCGGCAGGAGCCAGTCGAGGAACGCCTGGTTCGAGCGCGTCTGCAGCCAGACGTCTCCGCGCCCGGAAAACTCGCAAACCAACCCCTCGCCGCTGATCAGCGAGGTGAACAGGCCGGACACCTTCTTCACCTTCCACTGTACCGTCGGCTCGAAGGCCACGACGTGGCCGGTGTCGATGATGAGGTCGTTGGTGCCGTCCAGGCTGATCTTGTGGATCGCGCCGAACGAGCTCATCAGCGCGTCGCCGGTCCCTTTGAGGTGGAGCAGAAACAACCCCTCGGAGGAGAAAAAAGACGTCGCCCCGCCGAACTTCGTATCGATCTCGATCGATGTCTCGCCGGCCAGAAACGACCCGGACTGGACAAAAAGATCACCGGCAACCGACACCTTCTCGATGTCGCCCGGCAGGCTCGGGGCGAACGAGATCTGCCCCGGGCCGCCGGCGGCCGTGAACGTGTTGACGAAGAACGACTCGCCGCCGAGGACCTTCCGCATCGCCGACTTCAACAGCCCTCCCTGCAGGCCGCTCTCGACCTTCAAGTTGGCGCTCATCGAGACCATCGCGCCGGTCTCGGCCTGAACACCCTCGCCCGGCGCGAGGTCCACGATCCCGAGGGCGTAGGAGGGACGGTGCTGAACGTTCACCTGCATGGGAGCTCTCCTGTCCGTCGGCAGCCGCACGCCACCTCGCCTCGCAGCGAAGCCGGCAGCCGCGGAAGCCGCCTTTTCGAGTCAACGTAGCCAGTCGAAAACCACGAACGTGTGGCCCGCCACCGTGATCGTGCCGCTGCGCTGGCGACCGGTGCGGTTCGACTCTACGCTATACGAGACCACACTGTCGCCGGTTCCACGATCGTTGGTCAGCTGGATCCAATCGGCGTTGCTGACGGCCACCCAGGCGCAATCGTCGGTCGTGAACACGTTGATGCGCCCGACGCCCCCGACCATGAAGAAGTTGTCGCTCGTCGGGGTGATCTCGTACTCGCAGGCGGTCGCCGCCTCCTGAATCACGACAACCTCGCGGCCGGCCACGTTGAGCGTGCCCGAGCGCGGCACACCCGTGGCGTTGGGCTCGACCTGAAACCGCACCTCGCCTGCGCCGGCAACGACGTTCGGAGACGTCAGCGCAATCCACGGCGACTGGCTGAAGGCGATCCAGACACACCCGGCCGGCGTGGTTACGGCGAAGCTGTCGGCACTCGTCGCCGACCCCAGCTGGCGCTCATCGGGAAACACCAGCGACAGGCAGTACTTGGTGACAAAGGCGTCCTGCGGACCGCTCAACTCGGGCTGAGCGGCGTTGTACGTGGGGAAGTCGGCGGAGCTCGTATGCCCCGAAACGTAGGCGTTCCCGGCACCATCGACGGCGATGCCGACGCCGGCTTCGGCCCCGCCCCCGCCGGAGAACGTCGAGTAGGTGATGCCGGTGCCCCGGTCGTCGATACGGGTGACGAACACGTCCGCACCGCCGCCGAAATACGGCTGCAACGAATCGGCGACAGGGAAGTCGGCGGATGCCGTCATGCCGGTGACGTGAGCATTGCCCGAGCCGTCGACGGCGATACCACCGCCAACGTCGACGCCCTCGCCGCCGAGGAACGTCGAATAGACGACCGACGCTCCATCGGGCGCGATCTTGGTTACGAACGCGTCGCCTCCGCCTCCTGGCAACTGCTGGAACGGCGCGCGGGTGGGGAAATCCGTGGAGTCGGTCTGCCCGGTGACGTAGGCCGCGCCCGCCGCGTCGACATCGATCGCCAGACCGACGTCGGTCCCGGAGCCTCCCAGTGTGGTGGAAAAGACCACGTTGCCGGCGTCGTCGATCTTGGCCACAAAGGCGTTGTCGCCCGTACCCGCCTCCTCCTGTAGCGGACGGACAGAGGGAAAGTCGGCGGCCGACGACGACCCTGTAACCCAAGCGTTGCCGCCGGCGTCGATGGCGACGGCGAAGCCGGCGTCGTCGCCCTGCGCACCGCCCAGGTAGGTGGCGAACGCCGTCCGGCCGGCGGCCGGGTCGAGCTTGACGACGAAGGCGTCGCCTTCCCCGCCGAGCCGATCCTGGTGCGCGTTCACGAGGGGAAAATCCTCGGATCCGGTCGCCCCCACGATCACCACCTGGCCGCGGTCATCGAGTGCGATGCCGGTGGCCGACTCCACGGACCCTCCACCCACCAGCGCGGCGAACTCCACCTCCGTCCCGTCAGGGCTGATGCGGGCGACGAACCCGTCGGCCGGCCCCCGTAGAGAACCGGCCGCGGCGGGAAAGTCGGTCGATGAGGTTTGGCCGACGACCCAGACGGAGCCGTCTTCCGACACCGCCACGCCGGTCGCGCGATCCATGCCCGCGCCGCCGAGATAGGTGGCGAAGTCCACCTGAGCCCCCCCGGGATCGAGCCGGGCGACGAAGGCATCGACGTCGCCGCCCGGGGACGTGGCCGGTATATCGTCGCGCCCGTGCACACCGACCGGGAAGTCGGTCGATGACGTCGTACCGGCGACGTAGACACCCCCGTCCGCTCCCAGAGCGATGCGGGGCAGGTCCTCCGAAGAGATCCCGCCCAGATAGCTGGAAAACCCGATCGCCGGATCGATGACGAGCTCGAGGCGAGGGTCGTACTCGCCGACGAGAAAGCCCACCTCGGTGCCCCCCGGGTCGAGCCGGAAAGCGCCATCGACCGCCCGGCGCGCCGCCCCGGTTGCCTGGTAGATGACCGGAGCCGAGTGGACGAATCGCGCCCGGCCGACCGCCACCACCAGATTGCCGTCGGCGTCGAGCGATAGATGGTCGGCCCCGTCGAAGAGCAGCCGGATGCGGCGAGGATCCGCTCCCGCGGCGACGACGAAGTCGTAGGCCGCGCCACCGCCTTCGTCGCGGAGGACCCAATCGATGCCGGTATACACGTCTTCCCAGCGCACCGCCTCGTACCGCGGCACGCCGGTGACCCAGCCGCTCGGGTCGCGCCCGCGAAGGTAGTGGGAGATTCCGGACGGAGCCGAAGCCGGGACCGGCGCCGGACTGCCGTCGCCTCCGAGCAGCCGCAGGCTCAGCTCGACGACCTCACTGCCACGGGCCGGACGGGAACGGAAACGTATCCCCGACTCATCGACCCACACTTCGTACGCCCCGGCGCGCGCGCGAAAGCCCTCGCCCGTAGGCCCTGGCTCGAATCCGAGCGGCACCACGGCCGCGCCACCTGTACCTGGCGGCACCGGGGCCGGGCCGCCGGAGCCGAACGACGCCGCGGCGGGACCACTCGAACCGAGCGACACCGCGGTCGCGCCGCCCGTCATCGGCCCCGCTGCCGCCACCCCCGACCCCCAGGAGCCGGCGACACTCGTCAGCAGGAGGAACACAACGACCGCCTGCGGAAACCGGCGTCCAGCGCACATGCGGATTATCTCGCTTCCTCGGGAAGGGCGGCGTTCGACGAAGTCTAGCAGGCGGACTCCGGCGTGGACTGCGTCGAAATCGGTCCGCGCTTCGGCGAATCCGGCGCCCGCGGGGCCTCTTGGTCGCGCTGCTAGAATGCCGGCCATGCGCTCGCTTCACTGCCCGATCGCAGCGACCCGTGCCCCTCCAACGAGGTGGCGGAGGGCATCGTGATCGAAGCGGCCGGAATCAGCTTCACCTACGCCGGTGCAGACGCCCCGGCGGTCCGCGATATCGGCTTCGAGATCGGGGTGGGCGAGATCTTCGGCTTTCTCGGGCCCAGCGGCGCCGGCAAGAGCACGACCCAGAAGATCCTCATCGGGCTGTTGCGTGAGTACTCCGGCAGGCTGTCCGTTTTCCAGCGCGACCTGGGCGACTGGGGACCCGAGTACTACGAGCGTATCGGTGTCTCGTTCGAGCAACCGAACCACTATCTGAAGCTCACCGCAGTCGAGAACCTCGCCTACTTCAGCAAGCTGTTCGGCGGCGAAACGGAGGATCCCCTGCGCCTGCTCGACGCCGTCGATCTGATCGAGCACAAGGACATGCGAGTCGGCCAGTTTTCCAAGGGCATGCGCAACCGCCTGAACCTGGCTCGTTCGCTGATCAACCGGCCCGAGCTGCTCTTTCTCGACGAACCGACCGCAGGGCTCGACCCGGTCAATGCGCAGCGCGTCCGGGACATCATCGCGGCGACCCGGGACGGAGGCACCACCGTATTCCTGACGACCCACGACATGTGGACCGCCGACCAGCTTTGTGATCGCGTCGCCTTCATCGTCGACGGCGAGATCCCGCTGATCGAATCTCCGCGCCAGCTCAAGCTGCAGCACGGCAAACGGTCGGTGCGGGTGGAGTACGGCAGCGCGGGGGAGCCTTCCGGGCGGGCTGTCGCCGACTTCGACCTCGACGGCCTGGGCGAGAACCCGGAGTTCCTCGCCCTTCTGCGCGGTTCTCACGTGGAGACGATCCACACGCTCGAGGCGACGCTGGAGGATGTCTTCATCGCCGTCACCGGAAGATCTCTGACGTGAGGCGCTTCTTCGCCGCGGTCCGCCGCGATGCCCTGCTGCAATACCGTGGCGGTTTCTACGCCGTCGGCGCCGCCGTTGCGGTGTTCTATGTCGCCCTTCTGAGCCGGATCCCGGGCATCGGGCAGGCGAACCTTCCCCTGCTGATACCGCTGGCGCTGATCATCAACGTCATGATCACCACCTTCTATTTCGTCGCCGCGTTGGTGCTGCTGGAGCGGGCCGAGGGAACGCTCTCGGCCGTCGCCGTCTCGCCGCTGCGCGTCGGCGAGTACCTGGGGTCGAAGGCGGTCTCGCTCGGCTTTCTGGCGATCGCCGAGAACGTGGCCGTCGTCGTCCTCTTCTACGGCGTCGGCTTCGACGCCATGACCCTCGCGACCGGCCTTGTATTGCTGTGTGGCTTCTACACCCTGGCCGGTTTCACCGCGATCTCGAGATATGACTCGATCAATTCGTTTCTCATCCCGTCGGGGGTGGCGATCACCGTTCTCCTGCTGCCTCCCCTGGTCTTCCACTTCCGCGAAGACCCGACGAACTTGATCTGGCTACACCCGGTACAGCCGTTCCTCTCGTTGATCAGCGCCGCGTTCGTGCCGTTGCCTCGGCTCGAGGTCGTCTATGGGCTCGTCGCGGGGCTCGGGTGGCTCGCAGCGGCGTATTTCGGCGCCTCTCGCGCGTTCGCCCGGCTGAAAGTCCGATGAGCGGCCTGCCGATCGTCTTCAAGTTGGCGCCGGTCGATTGGAAGAACATCCGACGCGATTCGCTGCTGGCGTGGATCCCACTGATCCCCCTGCTGATGGCGCTCCTCATCCGCTGGGGCGCGCCCCCGCTGACCGCAGCCCTGCTGCGCGGGACAGGCTTCGACCTGACTCCCTACTATCCGCTGATCATGGCGTCGTTCGTCATCTCGCTGCCCGGGATGATCGGCACGGTCACCGGGTTCCTGCTGCTGGACGAGCGCGACGACGGGGTCCTCGATGCCCTCCTCGTCACGCCGATCTCGGCGCGCGCTTTCGTCGCGTACCGGGTCGCCACACCGCTGGTCGTCGGCTTCTTCGTCACTTTGGCGAGCTACCCGATTTGCGGCCTCATCCCCTTGCCGTGGACAGACCTCATCGCGGCCGCACTCCTGGGAGGGTTCGGGGCGCCGTTCATGGCCCTCTACCTGGCGTCCTTCGCCGACAACAAGGTCACCGGATTCGCTCTCATGAAGCTCATGAACGCCATCCAAGTCCTGCCGCTGGCGGCGTACTTCGTCCCGCAACCCGCCCAATGGCTCTTCGGCGTCGTCCCCTCCTATTGGCCGATGAAGATGGTGTGGCAGGCGGCGGACGGTCTGCCGTATGCGCCGTATCTGGTCGTCGGGTTGGCCGTGAACGTCGTCGCCGTGGGACTATTGCTGCATCGGTTCGACCGCGTCGTGCACCGCTAGCGAGAGCTCATCGTTGGCGCTGGCAGCCGGCAGTCCGCCAGGAGGAACGCTATCTCGAGACATGTAATCGACGGCAACGTCGCAGGTATCCAGCCGTCGCAACGGAAGGCCCTCGAGAGAACGTACCGACGTCGCGTCCCGCCCGACCAGGTCGTTTCCGGCGAGCTCGCGCGCCACCTGGCCGGGATATCGGCGGAGCTCGGACGTCAGGTCGGCGTCCTGATCAACCGGGAAGGCACCATCCGCAACGTCGTCGTCGGCGACGCGGCGCACCTCATGCTGCCCGATGTCGGCCGTTTGCGCGGCCGCGCCGGTCGCTTCCGGGGGTTGCGCCTGGTGCACACCCATCTGAAGGGCGAGCCCCTGTCGGCTGATGACCTGAATGACCTGGCCCTCCTTCGTCTCGACATGGTCGCCATGGTCGAGGTCGCCGAGGGCGGCTTGCCGGGAAGAGTCGAGGCCGCGTACCTGGATCCCGCCGCTCTCGCCGTCGACGAGGAAGCACCCGGGGGGCCGGCGGACGGAAACGGCAGCGGCGACGCGCCGACGAGGGATCCGTTCGTGCATGCCTACGGTCGCAACGTGCAAGATCTGCGGCTGGACTTCCTGTCGACGATCAGCGCTCTGGAGGACGAGTTCGCCCGGGTCGTCGGTGGCGCCGCCGGAGCCAGCGGCGCTGAACGCGCCCTCGTCGTCGGCATCAGCCCGGACGACGCCCATTTCGACGAAACCCTGGAGCTCGCACGATCAGCCGACGTGATCGTCGCCGGCACGTCCCGCCAACGCCGCTATCGCGTTCACCCGAAGACGGTGGTGGGCAAGGGGAAGTTGCACGAGATCGTTCTGGAGGCGATGAGGCGCAACGCCGAGGTGGCGATCTTCGACATCGACCTCAAGCCCGCCCAGGCGAGAGCCTTCGAAGATGCAACGGGCCTCAAGGCGATCGATCGCACACAGCTGATCCTGGACGTATTCGCCCAGCGCGCCCGTAGCGGCGACGGCAAGCTGCAGGTGGAGCTGGCTCAGCTGCGCTACTCGCTGCCGCGGCTGACCGAGAAGGACGCCGGCCTGTCGCGCTTGACCGGCGGGATCGGCGGCCGCGGCCCCGGTGAAACGGTGATGGAGATCGGTCGCCGGCGCATCAGGGACCGCATCCGGTCGCTCGAAAAGAGAGTGGAAAAGCTGTCTCGCCAGCGCGACCTCCGCCGCCAACGTCGCCGCCGCGAGCGGGTGCCGGTGTTGTCAATCATCGGCTACACGAACGCCGGCAAGAGCACGCTGCTCAACGCCCTGACCAACAGCGACATAGAGGCCGCGGACAAGTTGTTCATGACGCTCGATCCGACGTCCCGACGGCTGCGTTTTCCGCGCGAAGGCGAGGTCGTCATCACCGACACCGTGGGCTTCATCGCCGACCTTCCCGAAGACCTGGTCGCGGCATTCCGAGCCACCCTCGAGGAGCTCGACGACGCAGCGCTGCTGCTGCACGTCATCGACGCGGCAGACAAGCGCATCGAGGAGAAGATCAACGCGGTGGAGGCTCTATTGCGGCAGCTCGACCTGTCCGGGGTCCCCCTGCTGCGGGTGCTCAACAAGGTCGACCTTTTGCCGCCGACCCACGTCGAAGATCTCGCCCGCCGCTTCGAGGCGGTCGCCGTCAGCGCCGAATCTCGCATCGGCCTGGGCGAGCTGATCGAGTGCGCGGAGGAGCGCCTGGGCACGAGGTTGCGTCCGCAGCAGCGCTACGACGACGCCGCCAACGCCGGCCTGCCTCGCGGCTGAGTCGTCTGGCGCCCGGACCGGCGTCGGGCGTTCGGACGTCGCTTTCGGGCGTCGGATCGACGCGGGAGTGAGATATCATCGCTCACCGGGAGGGGAGCCTGTCCCCCCTGGCGAACCCACCCTCGTCAGCCCCACCGCCCATCGAGAAAGCCCCATGTCGAACCCGATTGCGAATCTCTTGCGCAGGCGCAAGTACGGCGACGAAGTGATCATCGTCTCGGGACTGCCACGCTCCGGCACCTCGATGATGATGAAGATGCTCGACGCCGCCGGCCTACCGATCATGACCGACCACGAGCGCACGGCCGACGAGGACAACCCGAAGGGGTACTTCGAGTACGAGCGGGTGAAAGACCTGAAGGAAGAGCCCGACAAGTCCTGGGTCCGCGAAGCTCGTGGCAAGGTGCTCAAGGTCATCTCCCACCTTCTCGAAGACCTTCCCGACGACAACTGCTACCGCGTCATTCTGATGCGGCGGGACTTCGACGAGATCATCGCCTCGCAGAACAAGATGCTGGACCGGCGCGGAGAGGAGAACCCGATCGCCGACGCCGAAGCCAAAGAGTCGTACATACGCCACCTCGTCGACGTTCGGTTCATGGTGCGCAAGCGGCCCAACTTCGAGATGATCGAAGTGGAGTTCGGTCGTGCCCTCGAGGCGCCACAAAGCTTCGTTGACGACGTAAACGGATTTCTGGGGGGCAGCCTGGACGTCGACGCGATGATGGCGATCGTCGACCCCGACCTGTACCGGAACCGCAAGACCGATCTGCTGCAAAGCAGCCACTGAGCGATGCGCCTGCGCGGTCCGATGCTGGCACCTCGGATTGTCGGCGCGTCGATCGCCGGCATCGGGTGCATCTTTGCTCTCGTCGCCGAGGCGCCGCACCTCGACGCGCGCACGATGCCGGCAGAAGCCGGCAACGGAGACGTCGCCGGCCGCGCCACACATGTTTCCGCCGGGGCGCAGGAACTCGAGTACGTCGGCTCGCGCGCCTGCCGACGCTGTCACCTGCGCGAGTACCGCAGCTGGCAACGGAGCAAGCACGCCGCCATCTTCGATCTGCTGGCCCCGGGCGTGCGACCGGAAGCGAAGGCGAAGGTGAACCTCCAGCCAGAAGTCGACTACCGGGAAACCGAACTCTGCCTGAACTGTCACACGGTCGGCTACGGGACGCCGTCGGGATTTCGCAGCGTCGAGGAGACACCGGACCTCGTCGGCGTCGGGTGTGAAACCTGTCACGGGCCGGGGAGCCAGTACATCCTGGACGAGGTCATGGGCGACGAGAACCTGGACCACTCGTTCGACGAGGTGATCGCGGCCGGTCTGATTTACCCGGTGCCGGAAGAGGTCTGCACCCAGTGCCACACGGACCCGAGCACGCCCTTCAACCCGGAGATCTTTCCCGAATACGCCTTCGAATACACGCGAGAAACGCTCGAGGCCGGCTCCCACGATCACCCGCCGCTGGCCCGCGACCACGGGCCCCTGCCCCCCGGCGTCATGTTCCAACCGGACTACGCCGGCGGCCGCTGAGCAAAGCTGGGGCACTTCGATCACCGCCGGTACCCGGACAACCTCGAAGTTCTTTCCGGGCGCGGCGGGAGGGGGTAGTTTCCCGCTAGTGCGCCGCCCCGCCGGTGGCCTGACGACGGCGCATGTTGAGAAACTCGACGAGCACCGAGAAACCCATGGCGAAGTAGATGTAGCCCTTCGGAATGTGGAAACCGAGACCGTCGGCGACCAGAGACATCCCGATCAGCAGCAAGAAGCTCAGAGCCAACATCTTGACGGTCGGGTGGGCCTCGACGAAGCGACTCACCGGGCCCGCGGCGACCAACATGATCCCCACCGCGATCACCACCGCCGCGACCATGATGCGGATGTCGTCCGCCATGCCCACCGCGGTGATCACCGAGTCGAGGGAAAAGACCATATCGAGAATCATGATCTGCATGATGACCGATCCAAAGGACGCGGCAACGCGGCCGACCTTCTTGCCTCCGTGCCCCTCGATGCTCTCGTGGATCTCGTGCGTCGCTTTCGCCAGCAGGAACATACCGCCGACGATGAGAATCAGGTCGCGCCCCGAGATGCCGTGGTCGAAGACGGAGAACAGGGGCTGGGTCAGGCGCACGACCCAGGCGATGGTGAACAACAGTGCGATACGCATGAGCATCGCCATCATCAGGCCGATGGTGCGCGCACGCGGCTGCTGCGCCGGCTCGAGCCGGCTCGCCACCACGGAAATGAAGACGATGTTGTCGATGCCGAGGACAACCTCCAGAACGGTCAGCGTGATGAGAGCGATCCATGCTTCGGGGCTGGTCAGGAGTTCCATCATCTCTTCGCGGTCGGGGGTTGTGAGGTCATTTGGCAGGTTCCGGCGCCAGGATTCCCGCCACCCGCTCCCATTGTCCGTCGTTCGGGGCCGGCTCGATTCCCAGGGCGGCGGCCAAAAGGTTGTAAACGTCGACGCTCTCGATCGACGGTACGGTTGCGCCGCGGGCGAAGGACGGCCCGGAGGCGATGAAGATACCCTGCATGTCCGGGTGCAGCGGGTCGCCGCCGTGGTTGCCGAGCAAGAACCCTTCCCCCGAGTACGAACCGTTGTTGCGGACGGTTGCCATCCAGCCGATGTCCGGAACGGCGATGATCGGCGCCAGCCGGGGCGACCCGGCTAGGCGGTAGCGCTCGGGAATTTCGTCGTTGGCGTAGACGGCAAGGTGCGGATCGGCGCCGCGCAGGCGCTCGAGGATCTCGGCCTGGCGTCCTTCACGGGGGTAGATCTGGACGAACGCGCCGCTCTCGAACAGCTCGTCGGGGCCGAGCTCCACGTGGTCGTCGAGGAATACGATCCGTGAGAGGTCCATCAACGCCATGCCGTGATCGGAGGTCACGACGATGTCCGTGCTGGCGCGCATCCCGCGACTCTCGAGACCCTTCACCAGGCGATCGACCATCGCGTCGACGCGGCGCACGGCGGCGAGTGCCTCGGGCGCCTCGGGGCCGAAATCGTGGCTCGTATCGTTGGGATCGGCGAAGTACAAGGTAATGAACGACGGTCGCTCTCCTGCGGGCAGCTCGAGCCACTCGATCACCTGATCGACGCGGTCCTCGTAGGGAACATTACCGTCGTAGGGGAAGAAATACCGTGGCCGCTCCCCGTCGATGAGAACGTCCGACCCTGGCCAAAAGAACGCCGCGGCGACCAGCCCCTGACGAGCGACAGTCGTCCAGATCGGCTCGCCGCCCCACCAGCGGCCTTCCGTGAGCTCCGGACGGCCGAGGCCGAAGACCCCCTCCCACCGCGGATCCCTCATATTGTTCGAGACGATCCCGTGGTTCGCCGGGAGCAGGCCCGTGACGATCGAATAGTGGGCCGGAAACGTCTTGCTCGGAAACACCGAAAGGAGGCTCTCCGCCTGGACCCCGTCGGCAGCCAGTGCGTCGAGCCCCGGCGTCTGGGTGATCTGCCGGTAGTCCCAACGGAAGCCGTCGAGTGAGACGAGGATGAGCGCGTGGGGCGACCCGGCGCCCGCAGCTCCGGTCTCGTCCTGTACGGCCGCAGGGCCGGCACACGCGAGCGTAAGAATCGCGGCGCCGCAGATGAGCGGGCCCACGACGCGCCGGATGTATGCCCGTCGCTCTCGGGAGGTCGCCTTCGCCTCGGCTTCGCTCAGCGTCGGCCGCCCGGTCCCTCGTCCCACTTCTGAGCGCTGGAGATGTCGGGATATCCCCACTGCTCGCCGTTCCATCCCTGGAAGCCTTCCATGCGAAACGCCCAGAAGCCACTCGTCGAGTCGGACGCGACGATCAGCCCGTCGGCGTTGCGGACATCGACACCGAACGTGCCGTTGAACACCGGCGTGAAGTCGTCGTTGAGCGGGCCGAGGTAGGTGTCGTACCAGGCCACGGTGACCGGATTCTCCGGATCCATCAGGTTGAACACGTGCACGCCATCGACGTATCCGGAAACGAACACGAAGGGCCACCTGACCTCGTGATTGTGCACCAGATGCTTCCAATCGGCTGTCCAGGCAGCGATCGGCGAGCGAATGTTGCGCCGCTCCCCGTCGAGCGCCGGCTTGAGGTCGAAGATACGCAACGGAGCGTATTGGTACTCGGTCTCGGCAACGACATAGCGGCCGTCCGGCGAGGGCGTGAAGGTGTGGCCGAAGGTCACGCCGGCGGCGCCGACGATCGACGCGACCAGCTCGGGGGTCTCCAAATCGGTGACGTCGTAGACGTAGTAACCACCGGTGCCGCCACCGTAGAAACGGTCGCTCTCGGTATCGGGGTGATAGCCGACGTACATGTCGTGGTAGCCGCGGAACCCGCCGCTCTCCTCCCCCACGGGGACCGTCGCCACCAGAGCTTCGTCGGCCCGCCCGTCGACGACGTAGCCGAGATCGTAGACGTGCGCGTACGGCCCGCGCACCGTGGTGAACAGGAGAACGCGGCCGTTGCTGTGCTTGTAGACGAAGATGTTGTGGAAGCCGCCCGGGTGGTCGGGCGCGCGGATCCTGCCCACCTCGCGGACCGTAGAGGGGTCCGGCAGGCCGGTGACATCGAGGACGACGGCGCCGAGGTCGGCGTCGGGACCACCTTGGCCGAACTGCAGGGATTGCACGACGTAGTAGCGCCCGTCCCACTTGAAGTGCTTCACGTCCATGCCGCCCGAGCCCTGGTGCAGATCCTGGTCTTCGATACGCCAGCGATAGATGACGCGGGGGCGGGACGGGTCGGCGAGATCGATGATGTCGGTGCCCTTCTCGCCCTCGAAGATCGTTACCCGGCCGACGTAGGCATAGGGCCGATCGAGCTCCTGCTCGATGTCGATGTCCGCCACCGACAGCCGCGGCCCCAGCGGCAAGTGCGAAACGACCTCCATGTTGTCGCTGCCCCGTTTCTCCGGCGTCCATTGCTGTGCCGCCGCAACCCCCGAGGCGCCGGGCAGAGTGAGCAGAAGGAGGGCGGCGACCGTTGCGGTCGCGACAACCCGGCGTTTCAGTCGACGGTTCGGTCTCATGGCCACCTCGCGGGTCGGGTGCGGCAAAGGGCGCTGCCGATCCGGCACACCCACCGTGCGCGAGGACATACGCCCTGGCAACGGGCACACCGGAGACGGGATCAGGGCGACTCTATCAGGCCCGTCGGCAAGCTCCCACGCATGCGGGCTTCGGGCGACCGCCACCGAGGCCGGCTACACCCAGTGGTCCGCGAGTGTCTCCGCCGCCCGCCGTGAGTCCGGAACCGCCCCGAGCCGTACGAAGGCCTCGCATGCCGCCTGCAGCTCGAGGACGGCAGAGACGTTGTCGCCGCTGACTTCGTAGGCGCGGGCCTGCAGCTCACGGGCGCGCGCCCCCTCGTAGGGCATGTTGGCCTCTCCCCAGAGCGCGATCGCCGTTCGCAAGTGGGCAGCCGCGGCTTCGGTATTGCCCTCGGCGAGGCGAAGCGCCCCGAAGGCGTGCTCGCGCGCTCCCTGCACCACGGGGGCCTCGAACGACTCGGCGATCTCGTTCATCTCCGCGCAGGCGACGCGACCGGTTTCGAGGTCGCCACGCTCGATGGCGATCTCCACCTGGGCCGGCAGCAAGCGAGCGCGCGCCAATCGATCGGAGCCGGCATTCTCGAGCGCCCGTCGAATCGCCGCGGCGGCGCCGTCGGAATCGCCTTCGGCCAGCTTCAGGAGCGATGCGCCGGGCTGAGGGTCGCGGCCGAGCTGGCGGGCGTTGCGGAAGGCCTCGTCCGCGCCTTCGAAATCACCTACCCGCAATCTGATCTCACCGAGCTCGTGGAAAGCGACGCGCACGACGCTCGGAGCGAAGGTCTCCAGCTCCGTGCACGCCCGCCGCGCCTCTTCCTCGGCGTCCGCCCAGTTGCCGTGCAGCCGCATCACCTCGGCCCGCACGACCCGGCAAACACCGGGGAAGCCCGAGATCGACTGGCGCTCGCACCATTGCTTGGCCGCGGCCGTCCACTCGCCGGCGCGGCGATAGTCGGCCATCGAGCGACAAGCGGAAATGGCGTTGCAGTAGATGATGGCGGTGGCCATCGGGCTGAGCTCGCCGCTGATGGCGGCGACCGCCGCTTCGTCGATCAGGTCCATGCCTTCACGGATGTCGCCGGCGTGCACTCGCGCGGTGCCCTGATAGTGGATCGCCATCGCCTGCAGGTCTCGATCACCCAGCTGGTTGGCGATCTCGAGCATCCTGTCGGCATCCGCCGCCGCATCCGCATGACGGCCCTCGCCGTTCGCCTGTTGGATCAACGCCCGCAACAACCAGCCCTGGGTACGTGACACGGGGTGGCCGTCCAGGAGTCTCTCGGCCCGACGCAACCAGCCGGACACCAGCGCCGGCTGCAGCTTTCGCCCATTGTGATCTGCCATGCGCAGGGCCATCGCGGCTGCCTTGGCCTCCTTGTCACCCTCGGAGAGGTAGGCCGAGAATGCCAGCTGGTCGGCCTCGACACTCCGCTCCAGTTCACCGATCCACCACGCCGCCTCGCCGAGGCGGGCGAGATCATCGGCCTCGAGCCGATCCATTAACGGCGCGAGGAGGTCGAATGCATCCTGCCAGGCACCGCGCGAGAAGTGGGCTCGGGCGCGATCCACGACGCCGCCGCCATCGAGGGTGACGGAGAATTCACCGCTCGCCCGCTCGGCAATGATCGACTCGATCACGCCACGGATCTCGCCCATGCTGCCGAGGCGCGCGTCGAGTTGCTTCTCCAAGGCCTTGCCGATCAGGGTTCCCAGCGCTTGAGGCGTGTCCCCGGGCAGCTGGTCGAGGCGCGGCTCGTATTCGATGACCGCGGCCAGCGTGTCGGCGACGGTCTCGCGCTCGAAGACCCGATCGCCCGTCAGCATCTCGAACAGCAGGCAGCCGAGCGACCATACGTCCGCGCGCGGGTCGAGATCGAGCCCGCGGACCTGCTCGGGGCTCATGTAGGGAACGGTTCCGAGGACGACGCCCGCTGCGGTCAGATCCGAGGCCTCTTCCTCCACGCTTGCGAACGGCAAAGACTTGGCGATGCCGAAATCGAGCACCTTCACATCACCACGCGAGGTCAGCATCACGTTCGAGGGCTTCAGGTCGCGGTGAATCACGCCCTTCTCATGCGCCGCCTCGAGCCCGCGAGCGATGCCGCGGGCTACGTATAGCAGCTGATCGAGGTCCAAGGCTCCGTTTGCCAGGAGGTCGCCGAGGTTGTCTCCGTCGACCAACTCGAGCACGAGTACCGGGCGACCGTCGATCTCCTCGCGCCCGTAGATGGCGGCAACGTTCGGGTGGTTCAACGAGGCCAGCACGGTGGCCTCGCGGTCGAAGCGAGCAAGCATCTTCGGGTTCGTGTTCGCATCCTCGGCCAGGATCTTCAGCGCCACCTCGCGCTGCAGCTTGCCGTCGAAGGCCCGGTAGACCTTGCCCATGCCGCCCTCGCCGAGGGCGCCGGTAACGCGGAAGTGACTGACACTGCGATCGATCATCGATTCCTGGGCTCCACAGCCGGTCATCTCGTCGGCGATGCCCGCCAGGCGCTCGAAGTAGCCTTCGGAGTCGGAAGAAGCTTGCAGCAAGGACTCGACTTCGCGGCGCAACTCGGAATCGTCGCCGCACTTTTCCGCCGCCAGCGCCCGGCGCCGCGAAGCGGGGGCGTGCAGGCAATCGGCCAACACCCTCCGCACCGCCTCCCACCGCTGTCCCCGCGGCTTCGCCTGTTGTCTTCCCATCATCGATTCCTGCCTCGTCAGGCGGCCGATTCGGCCGCTTCGCCCTTTCTTTGTGCATGAGTACCGGAAAACCGCGGAGCCGGGCTCATCGATCTCGCAGGAAAGTGGAAACGCCTTCGATCGCGTACCATTGGGGTGCAGTCACGCCGCGAGTCGCCCCCTTTCGACGGGAGCGGATCGAGGATCAAGAGCACCGCCACGCGGAAGGAACGCAAAGATGAGTGACGGCCGGCAAAGGAGCATGAAGATCATCGCCAACGGACCGCTGCGGATCAGCGGGGCCACGCTGTACCGACTGCAACCGGAGCACGACACGACCGGCAGGCCGGTGCGATGGACGCGGGGCGCACCGCTAGACGCTCCGGAGGCGTTTTCCTTGTGTCGCTGCGGCGAATCGTCGAACAAGCCCTTCTGCGACGGCGCCCACAAGAGCGCCGGTTTCAACGGCGCGGAAACGGCCGATCGCACCCCCACGGCGACCCGCCGACAGAAGTACGCCGGCCCGGGAATCGTCATGACCGACGACAAGGAGCTCTGTTGTCACGCCGGGTTCTGCGTTCGCGAGCACGCCAAAGCGTGGACGATGGTGGAAGGCGCCAACGACGAGGAGACCCGCAGCACGCTGATCGGCATGATCGAGAACTGCCCCACCGGGCGGCTCGAGTACTACACGCCTCCGGACGAAACGCCGGTCGAGAAGACCCTCGAGCAGGAGATCGGGGTGATCAAGAACGGCCCGTTGTGGGTAACCGGCGGCATCCCCGTGGAAGGGGCCGACGGCGAAACCTACGAGGTACGGAATCGCGTCGCGCTGTGCCGCTGCGGGGCTTCCTCGAACAAGCCGTTCTGCGACGGTGCCCACTTGGATGCCCGCTTCGAGGCCGACTGACCCACGGCGCCCCCCGACCTTTTCCGAGCCCTTCGACCTCCTCGCCCCGCGTTGGCACGGCCTGACCTTGGGTCGCGGCCGATACGGGGGGTAAGCTTGCCATCCCGATGAACCCCGACCGCTGGCAACTCGTCCAGGACGTTCTCGCCGAAACGCTGCAGCTCTCTACCGAGGAGCGTGAGGCGTTCCTCGCCCGCCGTTGCGGGGAGGACCAAGAGCTTCGGAATGAGGTTCTTTCCTTGCTGCAGGCCTCCGACGAGGCAGACGAGTATTTCGACGACCTCGGCGAGCGTGCCGGAATCCCACGGGACGAGACGCTCGAAGAGGAGCCTCGAACTTCGGAAGTCGACCCCCCCGGCGACTCGTTGATCGGCCGATCGGTGTCGCACTTCCGCGTCACCGGGCTACTCGGTCAGGGGGGGATGGGCAAGGTCTACCGGGCGACCGACTCCGAGCTCAGCCGCGAGGTCGCGCTCAAGGTGCTTGCCGACCGCTTCGTCGGCAATCAGGCGATTGCCGCCCGCCTGCGGCGAGAGGCACGGTCGCTTGCGGCACTCAACCATCCCAACATCGCCGCCATCTACGGCCTGGAGAAAGTCGAGGGGCACCACGCCCTGGTGCTCGAGCTCGTCGAAGGCACGTCGTTGGCCGACGTCCTGCAGGACGACCGCCGGCCGGGATTGAACGTCGAGGAGGCCCTGCACATCGCCCGGCAGGTCGCCGACGCGCTGGAATCCGCACACGAGAAGGGGATCATCCACCGCGACTTGAAGCCGGCGAACATCGCGCTCACGCCCGACCACCAGGCCAAGGTCCTGGACTTCGGCATCGCCAAGGCTTTGCAGCCCGGTGTCGACGTCGACGGAAACCCGGAGTGGTCGCCAACCGAAGTCATGGCTGCCACCCAGCCCGGACGCATCCTCGGCACGGTGTCGTACATGAGCCCCGAGCAGGCTCGCGGCAAGCCGGTCGATGCGCGCACGGACGTGTGGGCCTTCGGCTGCGTTCTGTACGAGATGCTGGCGGGCAAGAAAGCCTACTCCGGCGACACACCCACCGACACCATCGTCGCCATCATCGAACGGACCCCCGACTGGGAGGCTTTGCCCGAGAACGTCCCGGCGCCGATCGTCCGCCTGCTGCGGCGCTGCCTGCGCAAGAACCCCAAACGGCGACTACGCAGCATCGGCGACGCGTGGCTGGAGATCGACGAGGTGTTGGAGTCTCCCGAGACGCCGAGCGCGACTGTCGTCGCCAGTCCACCGGCGTGGCAACGACCGCTACCGTGGGTGGCGGCTGCCGTCCTCGGCGCCATCGGCCTGTGGATCGGACTCTCGTTCGACCGAACGCCGAGCCCGCCGACACGCCGCCTCGAGATCGCCGTTACTCCCGACGATCTGCGCTCCGCCCTCGGTGGCCGCACGCTGGCCCTGTCCCCCGGCGGCGATACGCTGGTGCATACGTCCGCCGAGGGGCTCACGCTTCGCCCGATGGACAGTTTCATCGCCGAGCCTGTGCCCGAGACCGTCGGCGCCGAATCACCGTTCTTCTCCCCCAACGGCGAGTGGATCGGTTACTTCGCCCGCGGCCGTTTGTGGAAGGTATCGGTCCGTGGCGGAACGCCGTTCGAGCTCTGCGATGCGAGCACACCGCGAGGGGCGCAGTGGGACGAAGACGACACGATCTTCTTCAGCAACGGAACGTCGTTGTGGCGGGTCAGCGGTTCGGGCACGCCGACCTGCAGCGAGATCGCCTCACCGGACGCGAACGCCGGTGAGATCCGTTACGAGTGGCCATCGCTGCTCCCCGGACAGGATGCCCTGATCTTCGAGCGCGTCGGCGACGGCTGGAGCAACCTGTCGCTGTTGTCACTCGGTGACGGCGAGGTCACGACGTTGACGGACAGCGGCTCGGACGCCCACTACGTGCCCACCGGGCACATCGTCTATTCGCGCGCCGGCTCCCTGTTCGCCTTGCCGTTCGACGTCGGCCGACTTGCCGTCACCGGCGATCCGCGCCCGATCCTGGAAGGAGTGCGGACAGAAAGCACCGGGGCGGCACATATCGCCTTCGCCGGCGATGGATCGGCCGCATACGTCCCCAGAAGCGACGCTGACTACCGGCTCGTATGGGTCGATCGCGCCGGCAATGTCGAAGCCGTGAGCGATACCCGCGGGGCGTACGCCACACCGCGCGTCTCCCCGGACGGTAGCCGCATCGCGCTGGCGATTCGTCGCGCCGGCGAGCTGCACATCTGGATGCACGACATCGCCCGCGACGCCCAGCAACCGATCACCACGGAAGGGAGCAACAACTGGCCCGACTGGACGCCGGACAGCCGCAGCGTGCTCTTCTCATCGGGTCGGCGAGGCCCGGCGGGGATCTGGTCGCAACCCGCCGACGGCAGCGGTCCGGCCGAACAGCTGGCCGGAACGAACGGCGTGCAGTACGCCGTCGGGGTCGCGGACCAGGCGCCCCTGGCGGTCTTCTTCCAGGTCGACACTTCGCGGACGCGAGACATTTGGTTGCTGCCGCTGCGGCCCGGCGCCGAGGCGATGCCGCTGGTGACGACGGAGAACCACGAGCAGGGGCCGGTGCTGTCCCCGGACGGCAACTGGCTCGCCTACGTTTCCAACGCCTCGGGTCGCAACGAGGTGTATGTGCAGCCCTGCGCCGAATGCACCGACGACCCACCGGCCACGACCACCGGCCGGCGCAGGGTCTCGCTGAACGGCGGTGGGGAGCCCGTGTGGCACCCGCGCGGAAACGAGCTGTTCTTCCGACAGGGCGAGCGCATGATGTCGGTGTCGTTCGATCAGGACGACGACTTCCTGCCGGCCCGGCCGGTGGCGCTGTTCGAGGGGAGCTTTGCCCCGGGCCAATCGGGCAATCGAAACTACGACGTGCACCCCGACGGCGACCGATTCCTCATGCTCGAGAGCGCCGGCCCCGACCCCCTGCGGCCGCGCATCAACGTCGTGCTCAACTGGTTCGACGAGCTGGAGGCGCTGCTGAGCCGTTGAGCACAGCGAGGCGGCGGCCAGGAGGCTTTCGAGGCCCTGGTCGGCCGCTTGATGGGCGCCGTCGTCGACTCCACCGTCACCACGTACGTGAACGTACCCGCGCTCAGCTTCACGGAAGGTCAGTAGAGGCATCGAGTACGCGATAGGGTCGGGGCGCGTCGCCCCTTTCGGGCGGCGCGCCCGTTTTTCTTGCGCCCAGACGCCGGTTGGGGTTCCATCACCCTTTCACCGCGGCCCCAGGGCAGCGGCAGGTCGCTCGCCCCCGCCGATACCCGTCCTCGAGGAGGAGCTCCCATGATCCGCAACGTCGCAGCTTCGATCGTCGTGCTCACGCTGGCCGGCGGACTCGCCACCGCGGCCGCCGCGTCCGCGCCCGCGAGTGGTGCCATCGGCATCGGCGCTGCCGCCATCGCTGGCACAGGCCTCGCCGCCCAGCAGACCGGCCGATACGACGCGGCCCGTCCGTTTGGAACGCTGCGAGAGCAGGCGGCGATCCAGCAGGCGTGGGTCAAGGAGCGTCTCGAGGTCAACCTGCCGAAGATCATGCGCGAGCAGGGCGTCGACATGTGGATCGTGTCGATGCGCGAGTACAACGAGGATCCGGTCTTTCGTGCCCTCGTCTCGCCGACCAGCTTCGCCGCCCGGCGCCGCACCATCTACGTGTTCTTCGATCGCGGTCCGAACGAGGGCGTCGAGCGGCTGGCCCTCGGCGGCGGTTCGCAGGGAGGACTCTACGAAGCCTACCGGACCAACGTCACGACCGAGCGCGGCGATCAGGCCGAGCTCTGGGGCGCGGGTCAGTGGCGTTTACTCACGCAGCTCGTTACGGAGCGCGACCCGCAGGTCATCGCGGTCAACATCGACCATGAGCACAACTTCGCCGACGGTTTGACGGCAGGCGAATGGGAGCAGATGGAAGAGGCACTCGGTCCCGAGTACGCCGCGCGGGTCGTACGCAATCCGCGCATCGCGATCGACTACCTCGCCATGCGGGTACCCGGAATGACGCCGGTCTACCGACGTCTGCAGGCCATCGTCCACGAGGTCATCTCGGCAGCATTCTCGAGCCTCGTCATCGAGCCGGGCGTCACCACGACCGCGGACGTCGTCTGGTGGATGCGCCAGCGGGTCAACGACATGGGTCTGCAGACGTGGTTCCAACCCTCGGTCAGTATCCAGCGACGCGGCGTCACCGGCGCGGAACTGGGAGCGAACCCGGTCATCGAGCGCGGCGACGTGCTGCACTGCGATTTCGGCATCACCGCCATGCGGCTGAATACGGACACGCAGCACATGGCCTACGTCCTGCGGGAAGGTGAAACCGAGGCGCCTGCTGGTCTACAGGCGGCGCTCGACAACGCCAAGCGGCTGCAGGACATCCTCATGGAGGAAATGACGGTCGGACGTACAGGGAACGAGGTTCTCCATATCGTGCTGGAACGCATGCGCGCCGAGGGACTGAACGGCACGATGTACACCCACCCCATCGGCGACCACGGCCACGGAGCGGGTCCGCTGATCGGCTTGTGGGACTATCAGGAAGGTGTCCCCGGACGAGGCGACGTCCCGGTGATCCCCGGCATGTGGTTCTCTACCGAGCTGCAGGTGACGACGCCGGTGCCGGAGTGGGGCGACCAACCGGTCCGCATGGCCATGGAAGAAGAAGCCGAGGTCACCACGGACGGCCGCCGACAGTGGTCGCTGCGCCGCCAGACCGATCTGCACCTCATCTATTGAGGAGGTTGCCGTGCTCCTTGAAGGCTCGTGCCACTGCGGTGCCGTCCGCTTCGAAGTCGAGTCCCTCCACCCGTACCCCTTCAACCTGTGCTACTGCGAGACGTGCCGGAAGACAGCAGGGTCGGGCGGCCACGCCATCAATCTCTCCGGCAACGCCCGATCGCTCACCGTCGAGGGGCATGAATACGTCCGCATCTACCGGCCGGGGCACATCGACGAGGACACCGGCGATACCAGTCCGCAAGAACGGCACTTTTGCGAGATCTGCGGCAGCGCCTTGTGGATCAAGGACCCGCGCTGGCCGGACCTCGTCCACCCGCACGCCTCCGCCGTCGACAACGACCTGCCGGTGCCGCCGGAGCGGACGCACCTGATGCTCGAGTCGAAGGGCTCTTGGGTCGTCGTGCGGGCGGATCCGCAAGACAAGCAGTTCGACCGTTACCCGGACGAGAGCATCGCCCAGTGGCACCGGAGACTGGGGCTGGAACAGGGTTAGCGTGCGGCGGTAAGCCCTTCACCCGCGCAGCATGACCGCGGGAAGCCCCCTCCCCCTCAGCTCTGTCGCAAGGCGACGACCGGGTCCGCAGCTGCGGCCCGCATCGCCGGCACGGCCCCGGCCCCGATGGCAACCGCCAGCATCAGCAGGGCGACGGAGACGAGCGTCACCGGGTCGGCGGGCGAGACCCCGAAGAGGACGCCGGCGAGTGCCGTCGTGGCGACCACCGACAGCCCGACGCCGAGCACGACCCCGACACACACCAGTGCCGTCACCTCCCGCAGGACCAGCCAGACGACCTGGCCCGACCGAGCCCCGAGCGCCATGCGCACGCCGACCTCCAACATGCGCCGCCCGACCGCGAAGCTGACCACGCCGTACAGACCCAGGCTGGCGAGCGCCAACGCGACGCCACCGAATCCACTGAGAAACCGTACCGCCATGCGCGGAACCGAGAGCGATTCGCTCAGGTGGTCGATCATGACGTTGGCGCCAAGCACCGGGATATCGGCGTCGATCGCACGGAGCTCCTGCCGCATCATCGCCAGGGCTGCCGCCGGATCTCCGGCCGTGCGGACGAAAACCACCCCCGAGGAAGCACCGACCTGGGCCAGCGGGTAGTAGACCTGCGGCCCGGTATCCTCGGTCAGGTCCCGGATGATCGTGTCTTCGACGACGCCGACGACCCGGCGCCAGCTATCCGGCCGTCCCTCCGACCGGAACCGTCTGCCAACTGCGTCCGTCGTGCCCCAGTAGCGTTCCGCCAGCGCCTCGGATACGACCGCTACGGCCTCGGAGTCGGGCCGGTCGACCTCGGTGAACGTACGCCCGTGCAGAAGCGGGATGTTCAGCGTTTCGAAATATCGGGCCCCGACGGTATTGAACGGCACCTCCACGCTGAGCTGCCCGGACGGGGGCTCGTACCCCTCCATGACCAGCGACGTGGTGCCGCGAGGTGTGACGGGGAGCGCCGACGCCAGGCTGGCCTCTTCGACGCCCGGTAACGCCCGCGCCCGTTCGACCAGATCGGCGAGGATGTTGCGTGCGTCCTCGCTCGAATATCCCGCGAATCCCGGATTGGTGCGCAGATAGGCGACGTCTTCGACTGCGAAACCGGGGTCGATGCCGCGCGCGTTCGACAGACTGCGGACAAAGAGGCCGGCAGCGACGAGCAAGACGAAGGACACCGCGACCTGCAGCACGATGAGCTGGTTGCGCATGCCGAATCGCCGATTCCTCCACGCCAACGGCGATACCTCGTCGCGCATCGCCCCATTCAGGTCCGGCCGTGATGCGCGCAGCGCAGGAGCGAGGCCGAACAGGACGCCGGTGACGACCGACAAGCCGAGAGCGAACGACAGCACCCGGACGTCCAGGGCGAGGTTTGTCGAGAGCGGGATCGGCAAAGGTAGCTCGATCGCCATCAAGGCATTCACGGCCCAGGCGGCGAAGAGCACAGCGAGCACGCCCCCCGCCAACGACAACAAGACGCTCTCGGTGAGCAACTGTCGGACAACCTGGCCTCGGTTCGCCCCGAGCGCCGCGCGGATAGAGATCTCTTTTCCTCTACCGGCGGCACGGACGAGCAGGAGGTTGGCCAGATTGCTGCAGGCAATCAACAACACCAACCCGACAATCGCCATCAGCAGCCCGGCCGACGGGGACAGCATGGCATCGACCTCGGGATGCATGCGCACATCGCCGGCGCCGAAAGCGCTGATATCGCGGCCGGTGTTGTGCTCCGGAAACTCTGTTTCAAGCCGCACCGCGAGACTGTCCATCGCCTCCTGTACCTGGCGAACCGTCACTCCCTCGCGCATGCGCGCTTTGACGAAGAACCAGTGATCACCTCGCTGCTCGAGGGTCGCCATGGCGTACTCGCCCCGCACCGGCCCGAGGGACGACAGCGACAGCCACATGTCGATGGAGTTCAGCGGCATGTATCCGGAATAGTCGGCCGGACCGACCCCCACCACGGTCACCGGGGCGCCGTTGATCCGCAGCACGGTTCCCAGAACTCCTGGGTCGGCAGCAAATCGCTCGCGCCAGGCCCGGTACGACAGCACTGCCGCGGCCGGCGCACCGGGGCGATCTTCGGCCCTCTCGAACCAGCGACCGATCGACGGGTTGAGACCGAGAACCTCCATGTAGTTCGCGGTGGAGTGCTCGACCAGCACCGAGGTGAGCCCATCGCCCTGCTGCAAGCTACCGGAAGTCATGAAGGTCGCGGCGACGCCGGTAAACAGGTCGGTATAGGCCGCGATGTCCCGGTACGCCGGAAACGAGGACGAATTCGGCTTGCCGTCGTCGGAATCCTGGTAGATGTCGACCAGCTCGGCCGGGCGGGCGAACGGCTGCGGGCGAAAGAGCAGTGCATTGACAACGCTGAAGGCAGCCGTGTTGGCGCCGATGCCGATAGCAACGATGAGGACGGCGGTGGCCGTGAACACCGGTGCCTTGGCGAGTTGCCGCACGGCGTACTTGAGGTCGCGGAGAACGAATTCCATCGGAGTTGCCTTTCGCGGTTGCGGGGGTGGCGGTGCGGAGCCGGTCGGCGATCGCTTCTCGAGAAGGCGATCCACGAGCAACACACGCCAGCATTCGAGCGCCATGATCAGGGCGCGTGCCTCGAAGACGGCACGAAGCCACAGACGTCGCGGCGACCGGGCGGGGGCGCGTCGGGACAGGTAGTCGCCAAGAAGGTCTTGGTAGGCGAACTCGAAAACACGCTCGCGCGACCACGCGGGCAGGGTGCGGCCGAACAACAGAGCGGCTCGCAAGCGGGCCATCGGGTCAAGTTCCTTCGCTGCGAGCGGGCTCGGTGGAACGGATAGCCTCGGCGTAGAAGTCACGGGTGGCCTGCCACGCCTCCTGGCCGCCTGCGCTGATCGCGTAGAAGCGCTCCTTGATAATCTGCCCGTCGATTACCTTCTGCTCGTAGCGGCCCTCGACAAGGCCTGCGTCCTCGAGCCGACTCATGAGCTGATAGAAGGCAGGGCCGCTTCTTCGCAACCCGAGCTCCGCGAGACTTCCGCGGACCGCTCTCCCGGAGCGCTCGCCACCCTGCAAGAAAGCGAGCACCGAGAACTGCAGATGAGTGATCCTCGGCAGTGACATCTTCCGGCTCCGTTTCACCTGGTGAGATGCGTCTTGTAATGACTACGTCGGCAATACTGCGAACATGATTCCATTAATTTTAGATAATGTCACGTTACATCACTACGCATGATCCGTTGCGCGGGTTTCAATCCTTCATCTCCGGGCTCGCCCACCCCTTCGCCGCCGGGATCATGGAGGACAGCCGGCGGGGGGTTCCCTGGTAGCAGGCACGACGGCTTGATACGGTTTTGGGCGTCTGCGCTCGCTTCGCCGAATCGAGGCCGACGGCGCCCGTCGATGACGCGAGGCGAACCGGGCATCGTGACGCAGCCAAACACGCAAATCCAAAATGCACACCGCGAGCGTTTCTGTGAAACGGCGGAGCCGATTCTTCGTTGGCGCCTGTGTCGTGTATTGCTCTTTGGCGGGATCGTTTACCTTCGCCCACACGCAGACTCTGAGTCGTCCGTTTACGCTGGAACGCGAGGCCTTTCACACCAGCATCCTGACGGGCAATGCACACCGGCCGTATCAATATAGGGTTCTCGCGCCCTTCACGGTCGAGCTTCTTACGGCGCCTGCCGTCGCGGCATTCTCGCTGCAAGGAACTCGCCACGAGCGTCTTCTGCACGAGACGGGATACGCGCTGCTCCGACTGACCACCGTTTTCCTCTTCCTCGTCTTTTTCCACCTATTCCTACGCAACTGGTTCTCCGACGAACTGGCCCTGGCCGGCACCCTGCTCTACGGAGCCTTGTACTTCTTCACCATGCATCGCTACTACTACCAGCCGTCTTCGGGAGTGAATCTCATGATGCTGGCGCTGTTCTGCCACTGGCTGATGCGCGGCGTGCGCGCGTCGCGCCTCGCGCTGCTGGCGGCGGTGGCCAGCTTGGCCCGCGAGACCTCGGGTATCGTCGCAGCCCTGTATCTGGCGAAACACGGCGTCAACAAGAAGTCGCTCACCGGCGTGCTCCCTATCGTCGGCGCGTGGGTCGCGGTGCAGGTCTCCCTACGCCTCGTCTTCGGCCTGGCCCCCGGGTTCGAGATCACTCGCCGTCTCGCCGACAATCTCCAGCCCGGGGTCGTCGTGTGGCCGGCCTTTCTGTTTCTGCTCTTGTGGGGTATCCCGTTCGCTGGATACCGCAGGCTCCCGCCGTTCTTCCAGCGCGCCATTTACCTGCTCGTACCGTCTATCGTGATCGCGAATCTGTTCTTTGGCGAGGTCGAGGAAACACGGCTGTTCCTGGACCTCGGCCTCGTGCTGATCCCTGCTTCCTTCCTGGTGCTGTTCGGTCGTCAGCGGCAGGAGTCCGGCGAACTGGTCTACTCCGAGAGCCCAATCGTCTAGGTAGCCACGGCCCTTCACACTTTCACTACGGCCTGCTAGCGTCCGAGATCATCTGACAGCGAGCCTCCAGGAGCACCTCAATGAGATTCCGTCCTCCGCGCGCACTCTTCACGTTCGCCGGCGTCGCGTTGCTCGCGACAAGCGTTCCGCAGGAAGCAAGACTCGGCAGCATCGACTTTCCGAACTCCGGATCGCACGCGGCGCAGGCCGACTTCATTCGCGGTGTGCTCCTCCTCCACAGCTTCGAGTACGTCCCTTCCGCCGAGGCTTTCAGGGCGGCACAGCAGGCCGACCCCGACTTCGCTCTCGCCTATTGGGGAGAGGCGATGACGTACAACCACCCGCTCTGGGCGCAGCAGGACCGCGACGCCGCGATCGCCGCACTGACCCGGCTCGCCGCCACACCGGAGGAGCGCGCGGCGAAGGCAGGCAGCGAGAAGGAGCGCGGCTGGCTCGCCGCCATCGAGGCCCTCTACACCGGTGACGGCGACAAGTACGCCCGCGACCTCGCCTATCGGGACGCAATGCGCCGCATGCACGAGCAGCATCCGGACGACCACGAGGTGGCGACGTTCTACGCCCTGTCCCTCTTGGGCACGTCGCACGAGGGCCGGGATTTCTCCATCTACATGCGCTCGGCCGCCATCGTCGAGGACGTATTCGCCGAGAATCCCGATCATCCCGGCGCCGCCCACCTGCTCATTCACTCGTTCGACGACCCGATTCACGCACCGCTCGGGCTCAACGCGGCGCGGGCGTACTCCGGCATCGCTCCGGCCGCCTCACACGCCCAGCACATGACCTCGCACATCTTCGTCGCCATGGGCATGTGGGACGACGTCGTCGAGGCCAACGCCGTGGCGCGACAAGTTCAGGACGCCCAGCGAGCCGAGAACGGCCAGGGGCCGAACGGTTGCGGCCACTACAACTCCTGGCTGCAGTACGGCTACCTGCAGCAGGGCCGTATCGGTGAAGCCGAGGCCGAGATGGACCTGTGCGAGGAGACGATGCGGGCGACGAACAACCGCGGCGGGGCGGGATACTTCGCCAACATGCGCGCCCGATTCGTTATCGATACGCAGCGATGGGAAGACGCCGATCGCTGGACGGCCGACTTGGGCGACGCCACCGGACCGCTGGCGAACTACGTCTTCACCACAGGTTTCGCGGCAGCGAAGGGCGGCAACCTGGAGCTCGCTCGCGAGAGCGCCGCAAAGCTCGGGACCCTCGCCGAGCGCGACCAGGCGCCGACGTTCGTCGGCATCCTCTCCCTGGAGCTCGAGGCCCTGCTGGCGCTCGAGGACGGCGACCAGGAAGGAGCCGTCGAGAAGCTGGAGCGGGCCGCGTTCCTGGAAGAGAACATGCCCTTCGAGTTCGGCCCCCCGGCGGTGATCAAGCCCTCGCACGAGCTCCTCGGAGAGGTGCTGCTGGACCTCGGCCACCACGAGGACGCGGTCGCGGCCTTCGAGGCCGCCCTCGAGCGATCCCCGCGCCGCACCGCCTCGCTAGCCGGACTCGCCCACGCAGCGGCGGCAGCCGGAGACGAGGAGACAGCGGCCGAGGCACGCGCAACCCTGCACTCCATCCTCAAGAGGTAGGAAGCCCCACCTACGCGAATCAAGAGTAGGCAAACGCCCCACCTACGCGAACCGCGGGCAGCGAGGCGCCGGAGGCGCCGAGAGGTCGGGGGTGGGTGGCGGGAGATCAAGAGAACGCGCCGGAGGCGCGGAGAGGCCGGTGGCGGGCGGCGGGAAATCGAAAAATCGGGTGGCGGAGCCTACTCGCCCCCCAAGCTCTCCCGCGCCTGAGCTTTGCTGACCGTATAGGGCTCGAGAAGCGCACGAAGCTCTTGCGGCAGCGGCTTGGCCTTCAGCGAAGCTCGCGAGGTGCAAACGAGGACCTCGTGGCCGACGGCCGCCAGCTTTCCGGCCTCGATGTGCAGCACGTCGAAGTTGATCGTGATCGAGCTGTTGCCGAAGCGGGTGAAATAGGCGGCGACACGCAGGTGGTCATCGAGCTTGGGCGGGTAGCGAAAATCACACTCGAGGTGCACGCGCGGCAGCCAGATGTCGAAGCGCTCGAAGACCTCGCCGTACGGCAACCCGGCGGCGCGAAACAACTCGGTCTCGGCGATCTCGAAGAAGCGCACGTAGGCGCCGTAGAAGATGATCCCGGCCTTGTCGACATCGGACCAGCGCACGTACTCGTCAATCACGAAGGGCTCGGCGCTCATGGCCGGACAATAGCACCGAGGGCGCAGGGCAGCTCGCGCTTGGCCCTCCCCCGGCGCGCCGCTGCGGCCTCTTGGCAACTCCGCTCCGCCAGGCCCATCCACTTCCACCACCACTGCTAGCGCGTCAGGACCTCGCCCGCCAACCTTCCGGTGAGCGCGCCGTCGCGAACCGCGATGCGCCCGTTGACCAGTACGTGGACGATGCCCTCGGAATACTGGTGCGGATCCGTGAACGTGGCGCGGTCGGTGATTCGATCGAGGTCGAATACGACCAGGTCCGCGTAGGCGCCGAAGCTCACCGTGCCGCGATCGCGAATGCGGAACGCCGTTGCTGGCAGGCGGGTCATGCTTCGCACGGCGTCGGCCAGACCGACGACGCCCTCCTCGAGGACATACTTGCGGATCTTGCGCGGAAACGTGCCGTAGGAGCGGGGGTGAGGCTTTCCCTGTCCGAACACGGGCAGCCCGCCGTCGGAGGCCGTCATCGTCCAGGGCTGTCGCATCAACGTGTGCACGTCGGCGGAATCCATGTTGTGCGAGATGACCGAGCCGCTTCCCGATCCGGTGACGATCTCGATCGCCACATCGATCGGATCGATGCCCTGCTCGCTCGCCACCTCGGCCAAGGTGCGCCCCTCCATGCCGGGACCGCCGCCGGTGAACTGCAGCCGAGCGGCGCCGCCGCGCCGCGCCAGATTCTCCACCATGGCCGCACGGATCCGTGCCCGGGTCTCGGGATCGGCGAAGCGCTCGGCCATGGCTGCCGCCCCGCCCGCTTGCGACCAACGCGGTAGCAGCGCGGCGCTCAGCCCGGTGCTCGACGCCTCGTAGGGATACTGGTCGGCGTACATCTCGATTCCCTCGGCGCGGGCGGCCTCGATGTGCTCGGCGATCGTCGCCGATTCACCCCAAACGTTCGGCCCGAGAGCCTTGATGTGGGTGACGACACCCGGAATCGCGGCCCGACGCGCCACCTCGATGACCTCGTCGACCGACGCCACCACCCCTATGGTGTAGTCGGCCTCGTCGCGAACGTGGCTGGCGTACACGCCGCCATACTCGGCGACGACCTCGGCAAGGGCGATCACCTCCGGCAGGTCGGCGTAGCTTCCCGGCGTATAGAAGAGGCCGCTGGAGAGCCCGAAGGCCCCGGCGTCCATTCCGGCCCGGACGATTTCCCGCATGCGCTCCAGCTCGGCCGCCGTCGCCTGTCGATCTTCCATGCCCAGCACGGCGCCCCGGGTGGAGCCGTGCCCCACCATCTGCGCCACGTTCACGCCGAGGCCGTGCTCGATGAGCGCGTAACGCTGCCGCACGATGTCGGGACTGCGGCCGTCGGGATTGACCACGACCGTGGTGAGTCCCTGCGTAAGCAGTGCCCGGCCATCGCTGCGGTCTTCGCTGGCAAGCCCGCCGGCCGCGTGCGAGTGCACGTCGATGAAACCCGGGGCGACGTAGAGCCCGGTGGCATCGATGACGGTCTCGGACCGGGCGCCCGAAAGGTCGTCGATGGCGAGAATCCGGTCGCCCCAAACGCCGATGTCGCCAACAAACCACGGGTTGCCGCTGCCATCGAGAATACGCCCGCCTCGAATGATGACGTCGTAGCCCTGCTGCGCCGGCACCGGCGCGGCGTCGATGACGGCGAGGCCGAGCAAGCAGAAGACAATCAGAAAGCGCTTCATGCGTCGGAGAATACACCGGGCAGGTGAAGTCTTTCCCTGGGAGCACCGGCCCCATTGGCGACCACATTCTCTGCATCCAGCGATGCTCGCCGGAGCCATCGGAGACCGCATTGCTTGCGAAGCACTATAATTTTTGCAATTATAGTTAGGTGAATGTGATATCTACCGGAGACCGTCCCATGAGCCTCGCGCAGGATCCGAAGTCGCTTCTCCCGCTCAGCCCGCCGGTGTACCACGTCCTGCTGGCGCTCGGTTCGGACGCCATGCACGGCTACGCCATCATGCAGGCGTTCACCGACAAGACCTCGGGCGAAGAGGCGCTGCTGCCGGGCACGCTGTATGCCACGATCTCGCGGATGGTCGATGCCGGTCTCATCGCCGAGCTGCCCGAGCCCCCACCCGATTCCTCCGACAAGCGTCGCCGCTACTATCGGGTCACGGACTTCGGCCGGGCGGTTGCACGCGCCGAGTCCGAGCGCATCCATCGGCTTCTGAGCGTCGCGCGGCGTGAGAGCTTTGCTCCGGAATCGGGGTCGCGACAATGACGCCGCCGCTCGAGGGACTCGCCGTGCGGCTGTACGCGCTCGCCCTGCGCGCCTTTCCTCGAAGAATCCGCCGAGACTACGGTGCCGAGATGATCGCCGCGTTCGCCGCGTCCCACGCCGCCGCGCGGGCGGCGGGCCCGGGTAGCGCGCGACGCTACACCCGGCGGGCGTCGTTCGACGCCCTGCGCGCCGGCCTGCGAGAGCGCACCGGCGGTGGCGGAGTCGGCGCGCCACAGCCGAGGAAGCCGAGCGCGGAGCTCTGGCGGCGTGGCCGGGAACCACTCTGGCGAGAGGTCGGCGGCGACGTTCGCTTTGCCTTCCGCAGCCTGCGGCACGCGCCCGGCTTCTCTCTCACGGTGATCGCCGTGCTCGCCCTCGGTGTCGGCATCAACGGAGCCATCTTCACGGCGGTCAGTGCCGCCCTATTGGCGCCTCTTCCCTACCCCGAACCGGACCAGCTCGTGCTCCTCGACTACACCGCGGCGGAGACCGATCCCCCGACCGCGCCCCGGGCCATGGGGTGGTCGTGGCCCAAGTACCAAGCGCTCACCGGAACGGAGCTCGACCTCGGCGAGCTCCCGCTCGAGCGGATCGCGGCGTACGCCACAACCACCGTCACGCTTACAGGATCGGGGAACGCGACCCGGCTGCAGGCCGAGGCGATCACGCCGGATTATTTCGCCGTGCTCGGCATCGACGTGCCGATGGGCCGGCCTTTCGCGCCCGCCGGGTTCGACGAGCCGGCGCTCGAGGCGATCCTGTCGCACGGCCTCTGGCAGGAGGCCTTCGGCGGCGCTGTTGGAGCCATCGGTGAGTCCGTCACGGTCAGCGGGCGTCCGCTGACCATCGTCGGCGTCGCCGCTCCGGGCTTCGCCGGGCTCAGCGGCGAGGCGCGCCTGTGGGTGCCGGTCCCGGCGATCGGCGCGCTGGTTTCACCGGCACGTCTGCGCCCCGGCGTCCACTGGCTGCAGGCGATCGGGAGGATGGGCGATGAAGCCATTCCGCTCGAACTCGTTTCCGAGCGTATCGACGCGGCCGTCTCCGCGATCGACGAGGTCATCCCGCTCGGCGAGACGGGCATGCAGGCGGGAGGCGGGGCGCGATCCATGGCCGAAGCAAGGCGGAACCCGCGCGCCCAGCGCGCCGTGCTCGTGGTGGCGATCGCCGCCGGGCTCGTTCTCCTGACGGCCTGCGTCAACCTCGCCGCACTGATGCTGGCTCGGGGCAGCGACCGGCGGCGCGAGATCGCAGTCCGTTTGGCTCTCGGCGGATCCCGGCTGCGCATCGCCCGCGGCCTGGCGTGCGAGACGCTGCTGCTGGCGATTGCCGGCTGCCTGGGCGGGATCGCCCTGGCTGCGGCGGGGGCCCGCGGGGTCGCCGCCATGTGGCCACAGACGTTCGTCGGCGGCGGCTGGAACCTCATTTTCGTCGATCCCTCCGCCTTCTCGTTCGGCGCGGAAAGCCTCGCCTACACGCTGCTGCTCGGATCATTCGCCGCGGTTCTGTTCGGCATCGGCCCGGTTTTTCGACTCTCCCGCGCCGACCTCGGCGCCGCGCTGAAGGAGTCGGGGAAATCCGTCACCGGCGCGACCGGCACCGGCCTGAGGCGCTGGTTGGTCGCGGCGGAGATCGCCGCGGCGCTGGTTCTGCTGGTCGGTGCCGGCCTGATGCTCGGCAGCCTGGCCCGCCTGCTCGACATCGACACTGGTTTCAACGAGGACAACCTTCTGGTCTTCGAGTACTCGCTTCCGCGCGACAGCGCCTGGGCCGACGACCCGGCCGCGTTCCACGACGAGCTCTTCGGCCGCCTGCGCGCCTTGCCGCAGGTGCAAACCGCCGCAGGCGGCCTGGCACCGCTGCGCGGGTACCACTTGTCCATCGTCGGCGTCACGCGCGTCGGCGATCGCATCCTGGGCGAAGGCGAGCGTAAGCCGACCGGCATCCAGACCGTCACTGACGAGTACTTTTCGACCCTGCAAGCCCCGCTGCTTCGCGGCCGCACGTTCGACGACCGCGATCGGGCCGGCGGCCCGATTTCCGTGGTGATCAACGAAACCGCGGCGCGGGAGCTGTTCGGCGACACGGACCCGGTCGGCGCATCGCTGGCCGTCACCTACGGGCCCACGGCAGACGGACCACCTGCGGAGATCATCGGTGTCGTGGGCGACGTTCTGTACGATACGCGCGAGAACGGCACGATGTCGGAAACCTACTACCTGCAGCGGCAGAACCCCGAGGGGGACTTGCAGGGCATGGTCCGCACCGCCGGGCACCCCTACGACGTGCTTGCCGACGTGCGCGCAGTCTTCGCCGCCATCGATCCGACGGTTGCGCTCCACAGCGTGACGACCGCAGAGGACCTCGCCGCGGCGCAGGTATCCGACACCCGCATCGTCATGCGTCTCCTGGTGGGCTTCGCCGCGCTGGCGATGCTTCTCGCCGCCACCGGCATCTGGGGGGTCGTCAGCTACAGCGTCGTCCGACGACGCCGCGAGCTGGGCATCCGAATGGCCCTGGGGGCGCGATCCGAGCAGGCCGTGGGACTCATCCTGCGACGCAGCGTGCTCAACGCGGTCGCCGGAGTCGCCGTCGGCTGCCTTGTCGCCTATGGGCTGGCCGGCTATCTGGAGAGCCTGCTGTTCGAAGTCGAACCGGGAAACCCCGTGACGTTCGCCGGCGCCGCCGCCTTGCTGCTCGCCGTCTCCCTGCTGGCGGCGTGGGTCCCGGCCCGTCGCGCCACGCGGGTGGACCCGACGGAGACCTTGCGCAGCGAGTGACGGGACCGTCGTGGGGATATGCTTCAGGATCGGGAGGCCCGCACCGCCGCTAGTTTTGACCGCAAGCGGTAGAATGGGTACTCCCCACCGCAAAGCAGAGAGTCATCCCGGAGCACTATCCATGCAATTCCTGAGCTCGTGCCGCGCCGCGTCGAGCATCCTGCTTCTCGGTTCCGTCGCCGTCATCGCGACCGCGTCGTCGCTCGCGGCACAGCAAGCGCCCGACGAATGGGCCAACCGCTTCGACGAAGCGTTCTTTGCCTGGGACGCGGGCGACTACATCGACGCCATCGAGGGCTTCCTGGCGATTCTCGAAGCTCCCGAGGGCGATCGATTCCTCGAGGACATCGCGCTCATCACCGGCGAGCTGTACACCACGCGAGAGATCGCCCCCGACGGCGCCAACATCCGGATCAGCCCGGACGGAGCGCTGGCGGCCTACGAGACGCGCGGCCCCGACGGTGTCACGACCCATGTCACCCGCCTGCAGGGCGGCCGGACGATGGACATCGACGGCACGGGTCTGGTGTTCTCGCCCGCCAGCGACCGCGTCGCCTACCTCCGCGTGGTCGAGGACGACGAGCTCACAGCGGCACGGGAGCGACTCTCGGCGATCGACGCTGCCGATCGAGATGCCGTCCGCGAGGCGCAGCTTGCGGTCCGCGAGCTGGAGCTCGCCGCCACCCATATCGAGATCCTCGACATCACGTCCATGGGCAGCCCCGGCCGCACCCTCGACATGGGATCGTTCGTTGAGGCCGGCATGACGTTCAGCCACGACGGCAGCCAGATCTTCGCCGCCGGTGCCTGGGACGGGACGACCGACGCCAACGACATCGCCGGCGTGGCGCTCGATCGAAGCACGATCGATCCCTACCTGGTCAACGACCTTCCCGGCTACAAGTCCGACCCGGTGGCGATCAACGGCGGCCGGTACCTGCTGTACACCATTCCGCAGACGTCGCCGCTGCCGCGCGCTCCCGGCGCCGGTCGGCCCGGCGGCGCCCGCGGGGGCCGGGGCCCGGGCGGGTCGGTCAACGGCAAGTTCGCCCTCGTCGACCTTTCGACGACGAGCACCTGGGAGATCGACGGCAACAACCCCACCGCCTCGGCCGACGGCTCGACCATCGCCTTCACCCGGCGCGAGGACGGCGAGACCGTCTTCGCAGTGATGGGAGTGGGTGGGGACCCGCAGCCCCGCGACGTGTTCCGCACGGCGCACACCGTCGGTACCTTCGCCATCTCCCCCAGCGGCAACCGCCTGGTCACGCAGATGCGCCTCCGCGAGGACTGGGAGCTGTTTCTGATCGACGCGGACACCGAAGAAGTCGCGACGTCGCCAACGCCTGCCGCGGCCGAAGGCGAAGCTACGCGGCTGACCATCGAGATCCAGCACGACCTGGCGCCGCGTTTCCTGACCGACGACAGGATCCTGGCCGTGATCGGCGAGGGCCGCCATCGACGCTCGTATCTGTACGACGTCCACACCCTGGAGCGAACCCGGCTGTTCCACAACAACACCGTGCGGACGATCGCGCCGGAGTACGAATGGGATCAGAGCGCAGACGGCAACAAGGTGCTCATCGTCTCGGAGCGCGACGGTGACACGGTCTCGCCCGAGCGCGCCGTCTATCTGGTCGACCTGGCGGCCAAGGTGAGCAAGGAAGTCGTTGTAGAGCGCCTACGCACGGGGCTGGCGGGAGAGATCACCCTGCGTGCCCACGCCGAGCGCATGTTCGCGCCCATCGCCGCTCAGGTGCGCGCCGCCGTCGAGCAGGTGTCGATGCCGCGGCAATACGCCTATCAGAAGGCGCTCTTCGAGTTCGGCTCCAAGAACATCACGCGGCCGGGGAACGCGCTGGCGCGTGAGTATCTTTACGATGCCTATGCCGGGTTCGGCTATGAACCGGCGCTGCAGTGGTTCGAGCCACGGCCTCGCGGCGCCAGCGAGCCGATCCGCACGGCCAACGTTCTCGCCAAGCTCGAGGGCACCGAGAACCCCGAGCTGATCTACGTCGTCTCGAGCCATTTCGACTCCACGGCTCGGGGCCCGGGTGCGGACGACAACACCTCGGGAACGGCGATGCTGCTCGAAACCGCCCGGGTCCTCGCCCGCACGCCTCTTCCGTACACCGTGGTGTTCGCCTCGTTCACCGGCGAGGAATCCGGCCTTCTCGGCAGCCGCGAATACGTCCGCCAGGCGGTCGAGAACGGCGACAAGATCGTCGGCGCGCTCAACAACGACATGATGGGGTGGGCGAACGATCATCGCCTCGACAACACCATCCGTTACTCGAATCCCGGCATCCGCGACCTGCAGCACGCCGCGGCGATCCTGTTTTCCGACCTGATCACGTACGACGCGCTCTACTACAAGAGCACCGACGCAGCCGCGTACTACGAAGCCTATGGCGACATCGTTGGCGGCTTCGGCTCCTATCCGGTCCTCGGCAACCCGCACTACCACCAGGAGCACGACGTGCTCGAGACGATGAACCACGAGCTTATCCGCGAGACCACCCGCGCAAACGTGGCTTCGGTGATGCTGCTGGCCTCGAGCCCGTCGCGAATCAACGGCCTGCGCGTGGCGGCGCGTGACGGCGAGACGGTCGACCTGGACTGGGATCCGAGCCCGGAAAACAGTGTCTTCCAGTACGTCATCCGGGTGCTTCGCAGCACCCCCGGCGCCGAGTACGAGGAATTCTCCGTCGACTACCCCGGCGCCCGCATGGAGGACATCCCCGACGGCACACAGATCTCCGTCAAGGCCGTCAGCTCGCGGGGAGTGCGAGGCTGGGATTGGGCCCACATCACCGTGGGGCGCTGAAACACCGCGATCGTGCCCCGCACTGATCGACCGCACGCCGACCGAGAGCGGGCTTACTCCCTGATCTGCAGCTGCCCCGCAGGCTCCGCGAAGTCGGCGATCGTCATTCGTTGCGCAGGGCGACGATCGGATCCACGGTCGTGGCCCGACGCGCTGGCACGTAGCTCGCCGCCGCCGCCACGAGCGCCAGCAGCATGACCACGAACCCGTAGGTGACCGGATCGTTCCCGCTGACGCCGAACAGCATGAACGACAGTCCGCGGCTGAGGCCGAAGCCGAGCAGCAAACCGAAGACAATGCCGAACGCGGCGAGCCACAGCCCCTGCCGCACGACCAGCGAAACGACGTCGCCTGCACGCGCCCCCAAAGCGATGCGTACCCCCATCTCGTGTGTCCGTTGGTTGACCGAATACGAGATCACGCCGTAGATACCGACGATGGCGAGGAGCAACGCGCCGAGCGCGCACCAGGTGAGCAGCTTCATCGTCAGGGTCTCGCCCCAGAACCGGTTGGCGAGCACCTGCTCCATCGTCATCACCCGGAAGATGGGCAGATCCGGATCGATCTCGGCCAGCACCGCGCGCGCCTGGGCGGTGAGCGTGAGCGGGTCTTCGTCGGAACGCACGAGCAGGGTCAGCTGCCGCACCGGCTGCTGCGCCATCGGCAGGTATATGGCCGGCCAGGTCGGGCGATGCAGACCGTTGTTGCGGAAGTCAGACACCACGCCGACGATCTCGATCCAAGGCGTGTCGTCACCCACCGGTACCCGGCGAATCCTCGCGCCCAGTGGGTCTTCGTCACCCCAGAACCGGGTGGCGAAGGTTTGGTTGATGACGGCGACGTGCGGGGCTCCAGCATCGTCCGCGGGGCCTAACGACCGACCGCGGGCAATGGTGGCGCCCAGTGTGACGAAATAGTCCTCATCTACCGTTGCCTGGTTGACGCGTGGGTAGTCGGACCGATCGACGGCGGGGCGTCCTTCGATCTCGAAGACGCGAAACGCGTCCTGCCGCGCGTGCGGCAGCGACGACGTCGCCGAAGCCCCCCGCACGGCCGGAATCGAGCGAAATCCGTCCAGCGCTTCGTCCAGGAACGACGTGGCGGCTCCGTCGCCGTCGTAGCGAGATTCCGTCAGCGCCACGGACATCGTCAACAGCCCCTCGGTACGCATGCCGGGATCGGTCTGCAGGACCACGGCGTAGCTGCGCAGTGTCAGCCCGGCGCCGACCAGCAACGCCAGCGTCAACGCCATCTCGAAGACGACCAGCGATTTCTGCAATCGGCGCGATCGAGTCCCGAGGCCGCCACGCCCGCCCTCCTGCAGGCCGTCGTGCAACCCGCCGCGAGTGCCGTGCAGCGCCGGCAACAATGCGAACAGCAACACCGCGCCGACGGACGCCAGCAAGGTGAACGCGAGCACACGGCCGTCGAGACCTGACTCGAGATACTCGGGAAGCCGCGGTACCCGACCCGGCTCGTTGGCCGAGAGGGCCGCACCGATTCCAGAGATGCCCAGCCGCGCGATGATCAATCCGAGGCCGCCACCGGCGATCCCGAGGACGATGTTCTCCGCCAGATACTGGCGCACGAGCCGCAGGCGCGAGGCGCCGAGAGCGGCTCGTACCGCGAGCTCACGCCGGCGCGACATCCCCTTGGCCACCAGCAGATTGGCCACGTTCACACACGCGATCAGAAGCACCAACATGCCGGTGATCGTCAGCATGTACAGCGACATGCGCATCTCGTCCCAGATGATCTCGGAGGAGAGCGGCGCCAGGCGCGCGGCGCTGACGCCGGCGTTGGTATCCGGTTCCGTTTCTTCGAGGCGAGCCGCGACGACGTTCAATCTCGCCCTCGCCTCGTCCAAGGCCCCGTCGCGCACACGCGCCACCACGCCGAGAAAGCGTGCGTCGCGTGGGAGTGTCGACGGCTCGAGATCCAGCGGTACCCAGGCGTCGTACTGCGGCGTCGGATACCAGAAGCCGGCCGGCATCACCCCGACGATCGTGTAGGGGTCGCCATCCAGCCGGATGACGGAGCCGACGGCCGACGGGTCAGCGCCGAACTGACGTTGCCAGAACGCGTCGCTGATGACGACAACGCGGGCGTCGGATCGGTCCTCGTCCCGGTTGAACACACGGCCGCGCTCGGCCTCCACCCCGAGCGTGGGAAACAGGTTCGCGCCGGCCCGCAGAGTGTTTACGCGCACCGGCGTGTCGGTACCGGTGAGGTTGTAACCGGCGCCGTACCAGGCAGCCGAGTCATCGAAGGCGCCACTGTCGCGCAGATCGAGATAGTCGGCGTACGAGGGGCTCACCGAGGCCGATCCGCGGGCCGGCATCACCGAGTAGACGCTGTACAGCTCGTCCTGATTGCCGAACGGCAACGGATCGAGGACGAAATTGCTCAGCCCCGAAAACATCGTCACGCTGGCGCCAACGCCGATCGCCAGCGTCGCGGTTGCGGCGAGGGCGAACCCCGGATTCTTGACGAAATTGCGAATTCCCAGTCGGATGTCGCTGATGAAAGCGTCCATGTGGTTCCCTGGGGGAGCAGGGTGGTAGGAGGCGGCACCGTCGCCGCCACGGCGTACCCGTCGAGCGGCCTGCCGTCGGTCGCGGCGTGCCAGCAAGGCGGTGCGGCCGAGGTCGGCGCCGGCGGAGGTCCAGGCGAGCGCGACGCCGAGCACACGCCCGCGCCGGCGCCGGTCCCGGATCTGATCTCGGAACGCGTGCAGCATTTCGGGGCCGAACTCTCGCCGCAGGTCGGCCGGATACAGCCACAACAACAGGGCAAAGAGACGCTGCGAGAGAGCTTCCATCATCGCGCTCTCAGGTACTTCTTCGCCCTTGCCAGATCGACGAGATCGGCCAGCCGCTCGGATTCCGCCGCCGCGACGGCGCGACCGAAATCGGTGACCCGGTAGTACTTGCGGCGCTCGTCGTCGGCGTCCGGTGCGGGCCTCTCGTCGGTCTCCTCGATCAGGTCGTTGGCGAGCATACGTTTGATCGAGTAGTACAGCGTGCCGGGTCCGAGCTTGACGCTGCCGCCGCTGCGCTCACCGACCTCCTGCATGATGGCGTAGCCGTGACGCTCGCCGTCAGCCAGCGCCAGGAGGATGTGAAACACCGGAGGGGTGAGCGGAAGCTGCGTGTCGATACGGGCGTCGTGGTCTCTCATGGGCGCGATTCTCGTCCAAGCCGATCACTGTGTCAATGTTCGATATAACGAACTTCGCTACAGAAAGTTTCAGCCAGGACGAGAGATTCTTCTCGCGCGATCGACCGCGATTGTGCCTCGTGGACCGGGGCTACCCTACGGTCGTCCCACCGCCGATCACGCCATCGATGTGCACGTCGCGTTGGGGAAACGGGATTCCGATTCCTTCGGCGTCGAGGGCGTCTTTGACCGCGTGGGTGAGGGCATCGAAGGCGGCCCAATAGTCGTCGGTGTCGGCCCAGGCCCTCACCTGCCAGTCGATGGAGGAGTCGCCCAGGCCGAGAAGGATGACCTGCGGTTCCTGGTCATCAACGGCGTTTTGCTGCGCCGCCACCCCCTCCAGGACCGTGCGCACACGCGCCAAGTCGGCGCCGTAATCGGTGCCGACCGCGACGTCGATGCGCCGCACCGGGTGGTAGGTGAGGTTCTCGATCGTCGAGCCGAACACCGTGCCATTGGGGACGATGAAACGGCGGTTGTCGGGCGTATCGAGCGTTGTGGTGAACAGCTCGATCTCGTTCACCTTGCCCGTGACTCCACCGACCGAAACGATGTCGCCGACCTTGAACGGCCGGAACGTCAACAGCATCACGCCGGCGGAGAAGTTCCCCAGGGTTCCCTGAAGGGCCATGCCGACGGCGAATCCGGCCGCGGCAAGAACAGCCGCGAAGCTCGTGGTCTCTATGCCGAAGACACTCAGGGCCATCAGGACGGCGGCCACGAGGACGACGTACCGGGCAACGTTGCCGAAGAACTTGGTCAGCGTTTCGTCAACGCCGGCCCGGGTCAGCCCGCGTTGGGTCACCCGGCGGGCCCAGGCGGAGACCATCCAGGCGATGAAAAGAAGCACCAGCACGCCGACAGCGTTGACCGCGTAGTCGATGAGCCGGGGTCCGTAAGCCTCCAGAAAAGCGTCGTAGTCCATGCGGCCTCCTCGGTGGGGAACAATCCAGCGAATCTAGGCCCACGCGAGGTGAGCTGCAAGCGGCGTGCAATCCGCCGGAACGCAGCCGCGCCTACCTACGCGCCATCGCGCAGCACGATCGCCGGATCCACGCGGGTCGCCCGCCGCGCCGGCAGGTACGCGGCGCTCAGAGCGACGGCTCCGAGGATGACCGAGACCGCTAACAGCGTCAGCGGCTCGGACGACCCGATCCCGTACAGCACACCTTGCAGCGACCGCGTTACCAGCAGAGCTCCGGCGACCCCTGCCCCCAGTCCGAGGACGGTGAGTTTCAGGCCCTGCCCGCACACCATGCCCAGGACCCGTGGCGCCTGCGCCCCGAGCGCCATACGGATGCCGATCTCCCGCGAGCGCTCCGCAACCGAAAACGACATCACACCGTAGATGCCGACGGCTGCGAGCATCACGGCGAGGGCGCTGAAGATGACCAACAGGCCGCGCATAGCCGCCTGCGTCGAGAGCCGCGACGCGACCACCTCGGTGAGCGTTCGCACAAGCATGATCGGCTGGTTCGGGTCCATCGCCTCGACCTCGCGGCGGACCATGGAGACGACGGAGGCGGGATCGTTCGCTGTCCGCACCATCAGGTAGCCGCTGAAACCCCAGAACCGCGGTGCCTGGCGGAACGGCAGATAGGCCTCGATGCGCGAGGTCTCCTCGATCTCGTAGTGACGTACGTGGCGGGCGACACCCACCACGGTGCGATAGAGCGGCACCGGATCGGCCTCGGGGTCGCCGCCGGGACGTTCCATCTCCATGGTGATGCGCTTGCCGATCGGGTCCTCGCCCGGCCAGTACTTCTCCGCCATCGTCTCATCGATGATGACCACAGGCTGGGCACCGACGACGTCGCGCTCGTCGAACTTGCGACCCTGCAACAGATCGATACCGAGGACGTCGAAGTGATCCACGTCGGCGATGTAGTAGAGCACCGAGTCGCGCTGCTCGTCGTCGAACGGGTCGACACCCTCGGGCGAGATGCTCGTTTCCCAGCTGTTGCCGGAAAGCGGGAAGATCTGGCTGACGGATGCGTATTCGATCCCGGGGAGCGCCTTGGTGCGTTCGGTGAGCTCGGTGAAGAACGCCCGCCACTTCGGCTCCGTATCGTACGTCGCCTCGGGCAAAGGAATGCGGGTCGTCAGCACGTTGGTCTCGTCGAATCCCTTGTCGATCCGGCCCAGCTCGCCGAGGCTCTTGACCAACAACCCGGCGCCGGCGAGGAGCATCAGCGAAAGACCGATCTCGGCGACGACCAGGCCGGCGCTGAGACGCCGCCGACCCGCCTGCGTGCCGCCGCGACCGCCGTCCTTGAGGGTCGAGACGATGCCCGGCCGGATGCTCCGCAGCGCCGGCGCGAAGCCGAACAGAAGCGACGTCGCCAGCGAAAGCACGACGGTGAACGCCAGCACGTTGCCGTCCATGCCGATGCGACTCGCCACCAGCGCCGGGATCTCGTCGGGCAGCCCGTTGACGATGCCGTTCACAGCCACCGCCGCGATCCCGGCACCGACGACGCCACCGGCGAGCCCCAACAGGACGCTCTCGGTGAGCAGCTGGCGAACGACCCGACCGCGGCCGGCGCCGAGCGCCGTGCGTACCGCCAGCTCGCGCTGTCGCGCCTCGCCACGCACTAGCAGCAAGTTGGCAACGTTGGCGCAGGCGATCAGCAGCACCATGCCGACAGCGCCCATCAGGATGAGCACCGAGGTGCGGGCGTCCCCCACGTAGAGGTCCGCCATCGACACCAACTCGGCGGTTGCCGCAGTGTCGTCATCCTCCGCGTGGATGCGGGCGACGATGGCGTCGAGGTCCGCCTGCGCCTGTTCGAGCGTGACACCTTCGGCCAGGCGGGCGATGGCCCGGGTTCCCGACGAGCTGCCCCGGACCTCCCACGACATGTCCTCGGCGAACAGGCCCATGGGTACGAAGACGTCGTCCTCCGGCGACGGGAACTCCATCCCGGGCGGCAGGATGCCGATGATCGTGTACGGCACACCGTCCAGCGTGATCGCCTCACCGACCACGGAGTCCGAGGCCCCCAGCCTCGTCCGCCAGAAATCATCGGTAACCACCGCGATCGGTACCGCGCCGGGCTCCGATTCTTCGGCCGTGATCAGGCGCCCGCGAGCTGCCTCGACCCGCAGCGTGGTGAAGAAATCACCCAGAACCTGCCGAACCCGCACCACTTCCGGCCGATCGACTCCGGTCAGCACCGCATTGGCGCCCCGGTACGCCCCGAACGACTCCCACGATCGCGCCTGGTTCTTCCAGTCGTAGTAGTTGGGGATCGATAGCGAGATGCTGAAGCCCCGGTACGAGATCGGGTTGGGCGTCACCAGCCGCTCGGACTCGTCGAACGGCAGCGGCTCCAGCAGCACCGCGTTGCCCACCGTGAAGATCGCCGTATTCGCGGCGATCCCCAACCCCAGCGTCATCACCACCGCGGCGGTGAACGCCGGCCTCTTCAGCAACGTGCGAACGGCGAAACGCAGGTCCTGAAACAGAGTATCCATGCGCGGAGGTTCCTCGTTGTCGCCCGCGCCCTGGGGTCCGCGCCGAGCGGTGATCACGCTGCCGACACCGGCATCGTCCCCCATGTGATGGGCAAACCGGCGCCACGGTTTGAACCCGGCAGACACAGCTGCCGGGAACGTCGCCCGCGATCAGCCCGATTCGGCCCCGCGCAGATCGTCGGCCCGGCGGGCGAAACCGTCCAACTCGGCGCGCAAGTCCTTGTCGCGATGGAATCCACGCGACGTCACGAGCGCGACGGCTTCGCGGGCCATGCGCAGATCCTCAGGAGAGGCGACGGCCAGCATCGCCATGATGTCCAGCCGGTCCTGGGGGCGCCGCCGTTCGTCGTACGCCAGGACCTTCAGCGCCAGCAGGTGACCGCGTTGCGCGACCGGCATCTCGACGCCCGGCAGCACCTCGAGAACGTCAGCCGCCTCGACAACCTCCGCTTCGATGCCAGACGATGCAAAGAGCAGGTCGACGAACGCCGTGCCGGCCGCGTCGGCGCGCGCCAGGCGGGCAGTCGCGAGGCGGCCCATCAATGTCTGTTCGAGCACGTCGAAGAGCTCGTACCCACGCCGCTGAAACGCGAAGACAAGGGCCTCGGCCTCGTCGTCTCCGGCGACCGAAACCGCGAAGTCCACGTCGAGAGTCGTTCGGGGCCGTGCGCGAACCCCTACCGCAAGCCCCCCGACGATCGCGGACCGGTAACCGAGATCCTCGAGATGCCGCAAGACATCGACGGCGATCCGCTCAATCTGCACGGCGCAGCTTGGCGAGCCTGTCAGCGGAACGCTCCACGTACCCGGGCGCTTCCTCGCCCCAATCCGCCTCGCTCTTCCAGGCGGTCAGCCGCCGCCTGATATCGCCACCAGACGCTTCCGGATCCAGCCGCCGAAGATTCTGCTCCATCAACGCGTAGCTCAAGTGCAGCATCTCGAGCGCCTGCCGAAACTTGGCGGCAGCAGCGTTCATGGACACGGACTCCGAGGCGACGGCGTAGTCCGCGGCCGACCGTTCCGCAACCCGTAGGGAGCCCTCTTCACCCGCGTGCCCTGCCTCCGATTCGCGGACCCCATCACGATCTCGCGCAACCAGAAGCCGCACCCCCTCGCGCACCACCTCGCTTGCACTGCGATACAAGCCCGAGTCGACCTTCTCCCGGATAAACCGCTCCAGATCCGGCGTAAGACTGACGTTCATAGGGATAATGATACGCTCGATAACAATCTTTAGCAATAATTGTTATTCGCCTCTGAGACATCAGCCGCCACCCACCCCATCAAAACTGAAGCGCGAGCGAAGCGAGCGCAGTCCACCCACCCCCGGCAACCTCCATATCGAAACGAAGCGCGAGCAAAGCAAGCGCAGTCCCCATGGAACCCAGCCCCAACCCACCGGCGGGGGGGGGCGGAGAAGCGCCAGAACCCGGCACCAACCCGTCAGCGGTGGCGGAGGCGTGCGAGGACAAGGCGCGCGACCACTCGGGAGGCGTACGCGTACACCCGTACGCGGGAGCCGAGCGAAGGGAGTGCAACGCCGTCATCGCGCGCCTCCGCCGCCGCCCAGCACCAACCCGCCACCGCCCCTCCTAATACTCGAATTTGATGCCGAATGTGGGGAAAAGCTCAAGCCCCTGAGGAGTATTCCGCCCCGTCAACGGATCAAAGCTGAACGAGTTCACGTTCTGGTGGTTATAGAGGTTCAGGATATCGACGAAGATGATCAGATCGAGCGGCCCCGCTCCGAGGCGATAGTCGACGCGGAAATTGAGCGTGTGGTACGCCGGGAACCGGAGCGTGTTGTTGGCCGTCAGCTCCTTCGAGAAACGCAGGACGTTCGGATTGTCGAACACGTTCTCGTTGATGATGAAGTCATCGGTCGGCCGGCCGCTCATGTACTTCCACTTCGCCCCGACCTGGAGGTTCGACGTCAGCTCGTAGGCAAAGAACACGTTGAAGACGTGCGGACGGTTGAAGTCGGCGTCGTAGATCGGCTCGCCGAGATTATCGTCACGCTCGGCGATTGCCCACGAGTAGCCCACCTGCCCGAACCAGCGGGTGGTGATCCGCTTCACCAGGGACAGGTCGATACCGTAGGACGTACCGTCGCCCGAATTCGCGCCGATGTTGGTTGTTCGGTCGGGGATCACGATCAGGTCGTCCAGCCGCTGGTAGTAGCCCTCGGCGGCAAGGCGAATATCGGGCGTCAGGTAGTGGCTGACGCCGACCGCGAACTGGGTGGACCTCTCGTTTTTCAGATCGGTGTTCGCCGGGCTTGCGGCCAGCTGCAAGAAGCGCGGAGCCTGATAGAAGACACCGGCGGAGAAATTGAGCCGGGTCCGCGGGCCCGCCAGCAGGCTGGCGGAGAACCGTGGTGAGAGCAGCGTCTCACCGCTGAAGCCGTCGTAGTCCAGCCGCAGACCCGGGGTCAGCGTGACGCGATCGCCCAGCCCCAGGGCGTACTCACCGTAGGCCGCCGGTCGCCAGGCGGTTTCCTGCAGGTCGTTGTTGATGAACTCCGGCCGCAGAACGATGAACTTCTGATCCGGATCGGGGCGGAAATCCTCCTGATCGTAGACGAAGTTGATCCACGGACCGTCGAGGGCGACGTCGTAGTCGAGCCGGCTGCGGGTGATCCGACCACCGATCGCGACGGTGCCGTTCTGCCCGGCGAGAAAGTTGAAATCGCCGCGCCAGCCGAACTCCTGCTCGTCCTCGTTGATAACCAGTATGTCCTCGCGAAGCGGAACGTCGTCGGCCGTCGGCGGAAACGCGGTCGCCTGGTCGGGGAACGAGTCCCCCTGGCTGGAGAACTTGTCACTGTAGCGGTAGTAGAAGGTATTGGACAGGAAGCCCGTGTCGCCGACGAGGCGCCGCCACGTGGCCCCGAGCAGATACGTGTCCTGCCTCGTGTCGGCCAGAAAGGTGCTGAAATCGGCGTCGTCCGCCTCGGACGCGAATCCGGCCAGGACGTTGTCCACGGTCCGTTGGAACCGTTCCGGCGCAATCACGCCGAGAACACTCAAATCGTCGCGCGGTCCGAGATCGGAGGTCGTCTTGGCGATCACGTCGTAGAGCGTCGGCGAGCCGATGGACCCGTCGCTGACCCACTCGAGCAGCGGCCCGAAGTACTGGCCGCGGGCGGAAAACAACGCCGCCGTGTTGTCGAACAAGTAGGTCGGTCCCTCGTATCCGACCTCCCAACCGGTGACCTCGGCACGACCGCTGAACACCGGCGTGACCCTGTTGCCCTCGGCCACGGTCAGCCGCAACAGCGATCCGTTCTTGCCGCTATACGCGGCGGGGAACCCACCCGGAAGGAAGCTGGCGTCCTGAATCAGGTTCGGCGCGAAGATACTGAAGCGCCCGCCGCCGGCAACGTCCTCGCCCTCGCCGATCGTCTGGTCGAAGTGCGTCACCCGGTCGAACGGTATCTCGTCCACTAGAATCAGATTGTCTCGGGGACCGCGCCCGCGCACCTGAAAAGACGAGAACTCGCCCGTCGACGTCGTCCCCGGCAAGGTGTCCATCGCCCGCAGGATGTCGCCACCCGTCCCCGGGCTGCGGCGGATCTCCTCGCGCGACAGGACGAAGCTGGTGACCGGTGCCCGCGGGTCGTCGGCCGACAGCTTGGCCGAGACGACGACCTCCTCGGAGATGGCCCCGGCGCGCGCCAGTCCGAAGTTCACGATCGTGACCCGGCTGCGCACGACGCGGACCTCCGTCTGCGCTGCAGTCTGATAGCCGCCCGCGTCGGCGACTACGGTGTAAAGGTCGGGCTCCAGGCCGGCGAAGCGATAGTTGCCTTCCGCGTCGCTGATAGTGGCCGCGACGGCGAGTCCGCGCAGGAGCGCCTCGACCTCGACGCCCTCCAGGGATCGCCGTGTTTCGTTGTCGATGATCTGCCCGCCGATGCCTTGCAAGCGGTCGGAGGTGGCGCGCTGTTGCGGCGCCGACTGCTGCCCCGTCGCCTGCTTCCCGGGGGCCTCCTGTCCCGCGGCCTCCCGCCCCGCTGCCTCCCGCCCCGCGGCCTCCTGCCTCGCTGCCTCCTGCCCCGTGGCCGGTTGCCTCACGGCCAGCTGCACCGGAGTCGCGGCACCGGCGCCGCGCGCCAGGGGTGCGGCCAGAAGGAAAACAAAAATCGAAAGCGTGGTGGTCAATCGGTGGCGGTTCACGGACGAGCTTCTCTTTCGGGCGGCGATCGGGGTGGGTAGGCCTCTCCGTCGCCTCGTCGAGGACATCGGGGAGACCGTCTTCCAATGGTAGCCGCTGCGCCGGCACGGGCCTGTCCAACGTGGTGACGAGCAGCGTCTCATCTGCGGGCATCGGCTTTCGAGTACCTGGACATCGTACGCCGCCGGCTCTTTGTTGTCCAATTTTTGTCGATATTATGAACAGAGAATCGCCTCATCTCACTCCGCTTCCACACCCCGAGGTCCCCTCCCGAGCGGGGCCAAGGACAGCAAAGCGCATCGAGACCCGAAAAAGAGCCGGAAAGTGAAAAAAGTCGGGGTCGACCACCCCACGGGCCTCTCGAAACGCGGTATAGTTTTCGAATCTTTGCCGGCGCGTCCGCGCCGGCTGATTTTTTGTCCAGCTTCGCGTCGCTCCCGTCCAGGGGACCCGACCGCCTGCATCATGATCTCCCGCCTCCGCAACATCGCCATCATCGCGCACGTCGACCACGGCAAGACCACGCTCGTGGACGAGCTGCTGAAACAGTCCGGCACGCTCGACAGCCGCAGCGCCCTGCCCGAGCGGATCCTCGACTCGAACGACCTGGAGAGGGAGCGCGGCATCACGATCCTGTCGAAGAACACGGCGATCCGCTGGAACGACTACCGCATCAATATCGTCGACACGCCGGGGCACGCCGACTTCGGTGGCGAGGTGGAGCGGGTGCTGTCGATGGTCGATTCGGTGTTGTTGCTCGTCGACGCCGTCGACGGTCCGATGCCGCAGACTCGTTTCGTCACCCAGAAAGCGTTCGCGCACGGCCTGCACCCGATCGTCGTCATCAACAAGATCGATCGCGACGCGGCCCGACCCGACTGGGTGCACGAGGAAACGTTCGATCTCTTCGATCGGCTGGGCGCAACCGACGAGCAGCTCGACTTTCCGGTGGTGTACACGTCGGCGATCAACGGCACCGCGACCCTGGACGTCAACGATCCGGGCGTCGACATGACGCCGCTGTTCGAAACCGTCGTCGAGCACGTTCCGCCCCCGGACGTCGATCCGGACGGACCTCTGCAGATCCAGGTCAGCTCGCTCGACTACTCGTCGTACGTCGGCGCGATCGGCATCGGCCGGATCACCCGCGGGACGCTGCGCAAGACGACGCCGGTCAAGGTCATCGACGCAGACGGTGCGGTTCGTGACGAGAAGGTGCTGCAGGTACTCGGCTTCGAGGGGCTCGAGCGCATCGAGGTCGAGTCGGCCACGGCCGGCGACATCATCGCCTTCAGCGGCATCCCCGAGCCGCGCATCTCCGACACACTGTGCGATCCGGAGCACGTCGAAGCGCTGACGCCGCTGACCGTCGACGAGCCCACGATCAGCATGACGTTCGAGACGAACACGTCCCCGCTGTCCGGCAAGGACGGCAAGTACGTCACCTCCCGCCAGCTACGCGAGCGCCTGGCCCGCGAGGCCCTGCACAACGTCGCGCTGCGGGTGGAGGAAACCGAAAGCCCCGACCGGTTCAAGGTCTCGGGCCGTGGCGAGCTACACCTGTCGATCTTGCTGGAAAACATGCGCCGCGAGGGCTACGAGCTTGCAGTGTCCCGACCGCGCGTGGTCGTGCACGAGGTCGACGGCGTACGCGAGGAACCGTTCGAGCAGCTCAGCGTCGATATCGAAGACATCCATCAAGGCGCGGTCATGGAGGCCTTGGGTACCCGCGGAGGTGACCTACAGGACATGCGGCCCGACGGCAAGGGCCGCGTTCGCCTCGATTTCGTCATTCCGACGCGCGGGCTCATCGGCTTCCAGTCGGAGTTCCGCACGATGACCTCCGGCAGCGGCATCTTCGTGCACACGTTCGATCACTTCGGCCCGGTGAAGCGAATGGCAAGGGCTCGCCGCCCCAACGGCGCCCTGGTATCGATGGCCCACGGGAAGGCGCTCGGCTTCGCGCTCTTCAACTTGCAGGAGCGCGGCGAGCTGTTCATTGCCCCGGGCGACGAGGTCTACGAAGGCCAGATCGTCGGCATGAACGCCCGCGATCGAGACCTCGCGGTGAACCCGCTGAAGGGCAAGAAGCTCACCAACATGCGCGCCGCCGGCAAGGACGACGCCATCAACCTGACCCCGCCGACCCGCTTCACCCTGGAGGAATCACTCGAGTTTCTCGAGGACGACGAGCTTCTCGAGGTGACGCCGAGCTTCCTGCGGCTGCGCAAGCGACTCCTGAAGGAAAACGAGCGGCGCCGGGCGGAGAAGCAGGCGGCGCTGGTCAGTTAGCGGCTAGCGGCGCCGCCGCTCAGCGGTTCCCGCCATGATGGTGCGGCACTCCCTCGGCATGCGCACGGCGATGCGCGGCCTCGTCCCGCGTAGGCATTTCCTCCGTGGCGTGTGTCTCGAGTTCGAGCCCATGGTCAGCCGCCAGGTGTTGACCTAACGGGTCGTAGCCGAAATCGTCCTCGAAGTCCCGCCAGACGCTGTGGACGTGGGTGCCGTTGCCCTGGGTGTTGTCCCACTCCACGACGAACGTCGGTCCGTGGATGCGGAAGTAATGACGCCCACCGGGGGCCGTGCCGCCGGCCCAGGCGAAGTGGACGCGCTCGTAGCCGGCCTGGCGGATCTTCGCCATCTGGTACTCCGCCAGCGCCGGTTCCATCCGCGCCAGGAAAAGCCCCAGGAGCCGGTCCACCCCACGCCGCTGGTTCTCGCTCATATCGGCAATCGCGACGCCTTCGGGCGTGCCCATGCTCGCTCGCCGATCGTTCGAGGTGAGGACATCGTCGGGTGCCTCGGCCGCAATCACCACCCGGTCCTGTTGCTCGCCGCTGAACATGGAGATGAGGCGATGGGCGACGCCCTGCTCGCGCGCGAACGGGTTCAGACCGGCGTGGACTTCGGAGTCATCGGGCACCGGCGTCGGGTTTCCGCCGAAAAACGCCGGCGTTCCGGAAACGACCCGCCCGTCGACGATGGTGAAGCTCACCGAAAGGTGGTGTCCCTCGAACCGCCAGCCCCAGGGGGAGTCCGCCGAGGGCTCACCGAACGTCCCGAGAAAGTAGTTGCCCGGATCGCGCATGGCGCGGCCGCCCGATGTCTCGAACAGGACCTCCTCCAGGGCCACGACATTGAAGGCCTGCTGCACGCCGATCTCTCCCAGTCCGGTCTCCAGGAAGTCCTTCAACAACTCGAGTTGCCGCTCATCCAGGGCGCCGATGGGCAAACCGGTGCGATCCACGGGCGTGTAAAACCAGCTCAGGCGCTCCTCTCCGTCGAACGAGAATGCCGCGCGGCTGCGCAGGTCGTCGCCGATTCCGGCCTCCAGGTCGTTCCAGGCATCGAGCATCGAGACGGCAGCGGGCGCGGCAGGATTCTGGGACGCCGCCTCCCCGAGCGCCGGGTCCGCGCCGGCCAGCCGTGGGTCGGCGAGGTGCGCGCCGGCGAGATGCGGATCGGCGTCACGCGGGACGGTGGGAGATACCGGCGTCAGCGACAGGACCGCGACGGTCGCCAACAGCGCGATGGGTAGCAAACGTGTACGCATGGCAGCCTCCTCTTGCAGGTCGATGTCGCCGGCAGTCTGTAGGCCTCCGACCGGGCGCGCAAGGGGGCCTGACGATGGAGGCCTGGCTGCGGCCGCCACTACCTACCGAGGGCAGCCTCCTTCAGCGCCAGCGAATGCGGCCCAACAGCACGCCCAGCTCGCGGTTATCCGGAGACACGCCGGCACGGGCGGGGCTCCAGGTGCGATCTACATGCACGGTCAGTACGCCGGCGCGAGCGCCCGGGGGCACGGGAATCGTCACACTCCTCCACTCGGTGTCCGCGAGATCGACGGTAGTGGCCTGCGTCGAGTTCCAGAAGAAGCTCGCGCGGACCGGCTGGTCGGCGATATCCGGGTGCACCGCACGCAGGTCGAAGGTCACGGCCCTGCCCGCAGCAACCATCGGCTGACTCGCCCAGCGCCGCGTCCAACGCACCTCGGTTCCATCGGGGCCCGTTTCCGGAGCGTGGAAGCCGCCTCCGCTCGAAGGCAGCTCGTCGAGCCACGCCACGGCAGCGATGCCGACCCTCGCCTGGTCGGTGCCTTCATCAGGATCGCCGGCGGGCCCCGCCGGATCGGCCCGGTCGACGGCGGGCCGCAGCATGGTCGTGATCTCCACCTGGGGAAGCCGCTCGACGGCCCGCCAGGGACGGAGCTCGCGCCAGTTCGTCGGCCAGCCCGCCGAGGCCACGTGAGACTGATAACGGTCGCGTTCGTCTCGCCGTCGCTGGGCCTCGGACCACTTCTCCCGCGACAAGATGGCGGGCAGGTAGTAGTGGAAGGTATGGATGCCGGGCCCGATGGTGTAGCTGTCGACGCGTTCGCCGTCGATGGTGATGATCAAGGCAACCGGGTTCGCCGCAGCTGCCCCGTACGCTGTCAAAGTGAGCACGGGAGCCTCGATCGCGCGGCGCATGGAGCTTTCCAACCCGCTCCACCGAACGAGCAAGGGCGCCTCGTCCGTTGCCACGGCTTCCCAGCGCGAAAACCCCGAGTCATCCGCGTCGACCGACTCCGCCAGCATGCTCAACCGGGCCATCTCGAGCGCGCTCACGGTCAGGTACAACGCCACCACCACCACTAGCCACGGAGTGCCGCGAAGCTTCCTCACCGGCTCGGCGTTCATGCCGGTATCTCGGCCGCAGCCCGCAACCGGTATCCATCGGAACCGCGTGCCGGTGCCTGCGGAATTCTCGGAGTTTCGCCCTGCGGTGCCCTCGAGACCTCCGGAGCTCCGGCCTCGTTTCCAGCCGCCACCCGCCGCACGCTGCGAGGCCGGGCGTGGGGCGAGAATGCCGCCACGGCGACGCCGAGTCCGGCGAGCGACCAGAACATGCCCTGGATCTCGGCCAGAAGCATCGGGTGGGTAGCCATCGACATGAACAAGAAGCCTACTTGCGCGGCGAAGATGCCAGCCAACATGCCCTGCTCGGCAACATCCGTGGAGCGCCGCGCCGCCCGCGCCGTCACCGCCAACGAGAGCACCAACAGCGAGAGCAACGCGCCGAGCGCCGGCAATCCGTATTCGGTGGCGACTTGCAGAAAGTAGTTGTGGACGTTTGCCGTCTCATCGGTGTCGGGGATCTGATTGCCGTAGTAATCGATCAGCGGCACCGGGGCGTTGGCGAAGCCCTGCGGGCCGACGCCCCACAGCGGGCGCTGGGCGATCAGGATACCCGCCTTGCGCCAGAGCGCGACGCGCATCTGCGCCGAGGTCATGCTCCAAACGCCCTCCTCGGAGCGCAGCGGATCCCACATTCGCATATCGGCAAACCGGCTGATCCCCGCGTAGGCGGTGTTGCCGAGCGTCGTGGACGCCAGCAACAAGCCGCCAGCACCGATACCGAGCACCGCGACAACAATGACCACCCTCGCCCACGCCTGTCCTTCCAACGGCTTGGTGGAGGCTCGAGCTCGGGTGAGAACTGCCACCGACACCGCCGCGAGAAAGGCTGTCAGCAAGCCGGTACGTGAATTCGTTGCCAGCAGCACCGCGCCGACAGCTGCGCCGAGCCCCCCGAGTCCGCCGGCCGCCAGCCACCGGCGGCCACGAAAGAGGCCGATCGAGGAGCCGCACACGAGGCCGAAGCCCAACACCAAGTAGGCGGCGTGGCTGTGCGGGTCGTGAAAGAGGCCGGACACGCCGGTGGCCGTGTCGGCACCGATGTCCGGGCGCCCCCACGGATTGAACCAGATCGCCTGCACCGCCGGTGCGACCACTGCCAACGTGAGGCCCGCCACGAAGGCTCGATGCAACAACCGGCGATCCGTGGCTCGATGCAGGCTATGGACAGCGAGCAGCAGCACCGCGGGGCCGATCACGGCCACGAATACCGTCCGGAGCTGACCGGCAAGCCCCGTTGCCGAATAGGCGAGGAGCTGCCGCAACACCGTCATCGGTGCCAACGGAGCCGCCGGCGCTCCGTCGGCGGCATCGCGCACCAGCGCTACGGCCGTTGCCACCACGAGCGTCAAGCCGAAGAACGCCAGCGCGCGCGACAACCGCCGGAAGCGTTCGCTTCCCTTTCCAAACGGGCCACCGTGTATGAGTCGAGCGGCGCCGGCGCCGACAAGGAGGAAGAACAGGTACACCTCGACCGTTACCAGGTTGCCGATACCGATGTGCCAGTACAGCCCGCTGGTCGTGCCGACGAACGCCACGAGCACCGCCAGGCCAGCGGGGAAGGAACGAGCACCGAGCCACGCACCCAAGACGGCGTGCAGCACCAGCACCAGGTCGCCGGAGGCGGTCGTCAATCTTTCACCACCAATTCCGCATACGTCTCGGACAAGGGAGCTTCCTCTTGCAGCCGCCCCCATGCTCCCTCGGTATTCTTGCCCAGCAGGACACGCAGCAGGAAGACGAAGAATGCCGCAACTCCCGCCGGCTTGCTCGGCGCCCCGTCCCAATAGGCGTAGAACCTGCGGCGCAGGTTCTGCGTGTGTTCCAGGTTGAGGAACAGCGCGTCGATCTTCTCCCTGGTGGACATCCGCCTGACTCTCGGTGGAATGGTGTTCGGCTGGCAAAAGACTCTCGCCCGCGGGTCGACAAGCAGGTCCCAGCCACGTCTTCGCAATCGCGGCGTGTACTCGGCATCGCCGAACATGGGGTAGCGACGCGCGTTCATCACGCCCTCTTCTCGAATCGCCCGGGCCGGGATCAATACGCAGTTGCCGACGATCAATTCGACGTGCCAGGGCTTTTCCGGAACCGTCCAGACGGTCTGCTGATACCAGTGCCGCCAACCTCCGGAGGCAGTGACCCACTTCGGCGATACTTGAAACACCCGATGCGGCGCGTCCCAGAGAAGCAGCAAGGCACCGACCACCGATCGCGGGTGCTTCTGGGCGGTCTCGACGAGGAACCGCAAGGCGTTCGCATCGAATATCTGATCGTCATTGATGGCGAGAACGTAGTCGGGGTCGTGCTCCAACGCCGCTTTCAGACCGACGTTGGTGCCTTCCGTATACCAGAGGTTGCCGTCGCCGCGGATGACCTCTACCGCCGGGAACCGTTGCCGGATCGCATCTCCGGTACCGTCCGTGGAGCCATCGTCGACGACGATTGTATGGATCTCGATTCCCGGGCAGTCGAGCTTGGATATGCTTCGCAGGCACCGGAGCGTGAGTTGCTTGCGATTGTGCACCGGTGTGACGATCTCGACCCTGATCGTCTTGGCGTTCATTCTCCGGAGAGCGCCTCGGCGATCGAGGTGCCGGGCGTGCCCGCGGCGGCGGCGATGGTCTCCCGCCGGACCTGTTCTTCGATCCACCGATAGGTGATCTGGAGCCCCTCCTCCAGAGAGACCCGCGGCTCCCAGTCCAACGCTCGCCGCAACAAGGCGTTGTCCGAGTTCCTCCCCCGCACCCCCTGAGGGCCGTCTACATACTTCTTCTCGATGTTGACGCCAGCAATCTCGGCAACGATGTCGGCAAGCTGGTTGATCGAGACCATGCGATCCTGGCCGAGGTTGATCGGTTGGTGAAAATCGGACCGCATCAAACGATGAATTCCTTCCACGCAGTCGGCAACATAGCAGAACGAACGGGTTTGCTCGCCGTCACCCCAGATCTCGATCTCGCTCTCGTCGGCCAGTTTGGCCGTGGCAACCTTGCGACAGATGGCTGCCGGTGCTTTTTCCCGATCTCCCCGCCACGTCCCTTTCTCTCCGAAGATGTTGTGGAAACGGACTGTCCTGGTTTCGATGCCGTATTCGTCCCGGTAGTAGCTGCAGAGCCGCTCCCCTATCAGCTTCTCCCAGCCGTACGCATCCTGCGGATGTGCCGGATACGCGTCTTCTTCCTTCAGCGGCGTGACGCCTGCGTGCGCCTGCAAGTGCACCGGATATACGCAGGCCGACGAAGTATATAGATACCGGGCCACGCCGTTGCTCCGGGCGGCCTCCAGCGTGTGCAGATCTATGAGCGAGTTGTTGTGCAGAATCTGAGCATGGTGCGCGGAGATGAAGCCCATCCCGCCCATGTCCGCGGCCAGCGCGTAGACTTCATCGACACCACGGGTCGCACGGAGGCAGGCCTGCGGGAGCCTCAGGTCCAGGATTTCGAACTCATCGGCGTCGGATTCACCAAACTCCGGGTATCGAAGGTCGACGCCGCGGACCCAATAGCCCTCGGCTCTCAGGAAGCTGACCAGATGACTACCGATGAACCCACCGGCCCCCGTTACCAGAACTTTCGTTGTCCGGTTCATGGATAGGACTCGCAGCGAGGTCATTGATCAGCGGATTCAGACACTACCGAAAGGAACCGTAAACGGAAAGCAATCCTGAGTGATGTACGCTGGGCCCGCTCGACGAGGGCTGCCGATGAGCGAGTCGTGGCCGCCTCGGATTCGAAAGGAGGGCCCGTGAACATTCTCGTGCTTGGCGCCGCAGGCATGCTGGGACACAAGGTTGCGCAGGTGTTGGCGCGCGATCACCGCGTCTTCGGCACCGTGCGCTCCGACGGGAACCCCGCGGCCGAGACGATGCTCGCCGCCGTTTGCGAGGAATTGCTCTTCGGTGTCGAGGTGGCTCACATCAACACCGTGGTCGACGCAGTGACCGTGGCCGAGCCGGACGTGGTTCTCAACTGCATTGGCCTGGTCAAGCAGCGTCCCGAGGCCCGGAACCCATACGCGAATCTTCGCGTCAACGCTATGTTTCCGCGCCGACTCGCAAAGATCTGTCAGTCAACCAACGCCCGCCTCGTACATTTCAGCACCGATTGCGTGTTCAGCGGCCGACACGGCGGCTACAAGGAAACCGACCGGGCGGACGCCGACGACCTGTACGGAGGGACCAAGCTGCTCGGCGAGGTCGATGGTCCCGGGTGCGTGACCGTGCGCACATCGATGATCGGACGAGAGCTGGGGAAGGACGGCGGGCTCCTGGAGTGGTTCCTGCGAAACTGCGGCGGTCGCGTTCCCGGTTACCGGCGAGCGATCTTCTCCGGCTTTCCGACCGTCGAGCTGGCTCGCATCATCGGGTGGATACTCGAGGATCACCCGGAGCTCAGCGGTGTCTATCACGTCGCCAGCTCTCCCATCGACAAGTATGAGCTTCTCACCCGAATCCGCGACGCGCTGGACCTGGACATCGAGATCGTCCCGGACGACTCGGTCGAGGTCGACCGCAGCTTGGATGACTCCAGGTTCCGCGAGGCGACGGGCTTCGAACCCCGATCGTGGGATGATCTCGTACGCGTTCTTGCCGAGGATGTCGCCCCTTACGATGGATGGAGGACGTTACGTGGGCCTGCTTGACTCCAAGACAGTGCTGGTCACCGGAGGAACAGGATCGCTCGGGCGACGCCTCGTTCGCCGACTGCTGACGGGTGAGCTCGGCCATCCGGAGCGTGTCGTGGTCTTTTCCCGCGATGAAGCGAAACAGCACGACATGCGGTTGAGGCACCAGAACCGCGACGCCGCCACGGACGAGGTGATCTACGCGGACGCGGGCGAGTCACTGGCGTTTCAGATTGGCGACGTTCGCGACTACGAGGTCGTCCGCTCGGCCGTGGCCCGGTCCGACGTGATCTTCCACGCCGCGGCCCTCAAGCAAGTGCCGAACTGCGAGTACTTTCCCAGCGAGGCCGCCAAGACGAACCTCATGGGCGCGCAAAACATCGCTCGCGCCGTCGAGGAAGCCGGCGCTCGGGTAGAGCTCGTGGTGGGGGTGTCCACCGACAAGGCCTGCAAGCCGGTCAACGTGATGGGCATGACGAAGGCGCTGCAGGAGCGCATCTTCGTGGCCGCCAATCTCAGGTGTCCCGAGACCCGCTTCGTCGCCGTTCGCTACGGAAACGTCATCGCGTCGCGCGGCTCGGTGTTGCCGCTGTTCGTCGCACAGGCCGACCGAGGCGGCCCCGTATCGGTGACGTCGCCCGAAATGACCCGGTTCTTCCTCTCCCTCGACGATGCTGTCGACGCCGTCGTGGCGACCTCGAGAGACGCCCATCCCGGAGAGATCTACATTCCCCGCGTGCGCGCGGCACGGATCGTGGACCTTGCTCGTGCCGTTATCGGCGATCGCGACGTCGAAATCGTGTTCACCGGGATCCGCCCGGGCGAGAAGACACACGAGGTGCTGGTTTCGGAGGAGGAGTGTCACCGGACGGTGGAACGCGACGGCTACTACGTCATCCGCCCCATGCTACCTGAGCTGCACCGGGAAGCGGCCGAGGGCCCCGTGCTGGAGAGCGAATACACCTCGGCGGAGGTCACCATGGATGCTTCGGCGTTGCACCAATCCGTCGAAGCGCACCTTTCTCGGGCCCGTGGAGTGCACCGCGCATGAAGGTCCTGACCATTCTGGGAACCCGGCCGGAGATTATTCGACTGAGCGAAGTCATCAGGCTGCTCGACTCGCTGTGCGAGCATCGGGTCGCCCATACGGGGCAGAACTTCGACGCGAACCTCCACGACATCTTCTTCGAAGACCTGGCTCTCCGCCGCCCGGACGTCGATCTGGGGGTCCGGGCGACGGGTTTCGGCGAGCAAGTCGGGATGATCCTCCGTGCGGTCGACAATTTGCTCGCAGAGGAGCGCCCCGACCGGGTGTTGATACTCGGCGACACGAACTCCGGACTGTCTTCGGTCGTCGCCGCGCGTCGCGGCATTCCCGTGTATCACATGGAAGCCGGCAACCGCTGCTTCGACGATCGCGTGCCCGAAGAGATCAACCGCCGCATCATCGATCACACGTCGACCGTGCTGATGCCCTACACCCAGCGGAGCATGGAGAATCTGCGCCGCGAAGGCGTAGAGCGACAGCGGATCTTCGTAATCGGCAATCCGATCCTCGAGGTGCTCAACGCCCACTCCGAGAAGATCGAGGGGAGCAATGTTGTCGAACGGCTCGAGCTGGCCGCAGGAAGATTCTTCTTGGCGACGCTGCATCGGGCGGAGAACGTCGACAGCGCGGAACGTCTCGGATGCATCCTCGCGGGGCTCGACGAGATCGCCCGCAAACACCGTCTCCCGGTGGTCGCCAGCCTGCATCCGCGCACCCGAGACCGCCTCGCATCGTTCGGCCTCGATTCCGAGCCCGCGGAGGTGCGTTTCATCGACCCCCTCGGCTTCGTCGACTTCGTCGCCCTGGAGCGGGCGGCGCGCGCCGTAATCACCGATAGCGGAACCGTACAGGAAGAATGTGCCGTTTTCGGAATCCCCAACGTGACCATCCGCGACAACACGGAGCGTGCGGAGACGGTAGAGATCGGCAGCAATATCCTGTCGGGAGTGGACCCAACGTCGATGGTGCGGGCAATGCAGGTCGCGCTGTCCACCTCCACAGATTGGCAGACTCCGCCGGAGTACCAGGAGCGGCACGTGTCCCGAGCCGTCGCGAAGATCGTTCTCGGGCACCTCACGCCATAGCGAAGGGCTGTCTTCGTCCGGCGCACCCGGTTCAGGCCCTGACGCCGAGCTCGGCCTCCGGGAGCAAGTCGTGCATGGAGCGACGTAGGCCGGGCTCATCCTCAGCGTCCGCCAGCTCCTGCAGGCGTATCATCCCTGCGCGAAACCTCGCTGCGTCGAACGCGGGAACCCTGCAGACGAAGATCTTCGGGTTCGAGGTCGGGTTCAGCTCCTCGCCAGTGTGCGCCAGCTCTTCGGCAAGCTTCTCGCCCGGGCGCACTCCGGTGAACATGATCTCGATGTCCTCATGCGGCTCCAGGCCCGACAACCGGATCATCTTCTCGGCAAGCTCGAGGATCCTCAGCGGAGTACCCATGTCCAGGACGAAGACCTCCCCTCCCTCCCCCATCGCCGCCGCGGCAAGTACGAGCTGGGAAGCCTCCGGGATGGACATGAAGAAACGCGTCATCTCGGGATCTGTCACCGTCACGGGGCCTCCCCGCTTGATCTGCTCGGCGAAGATGGACACCACGGAGCCGGTCGAGCCGAGAACGTTGCCGAACCGCACGGCGACGAAGCGCGTCTCGTATCTCTGGTTGAGCCCGTGAACGACGAGCTCGGCAATACGCTTCGACGCACCCATCGCCGAGGTTGGCCGCACGGCCTTGTCGGTCGAGATGAGGACGAACGTCTCGACCCCCGACTTCCCGCACAGCTCGCCGAGCGAGGCCGTACCGAAGACGTTGTTCTTCACCGCCTCGGTCGGCTGCGCCTCCAATAGGGGCAGGTGCTTGTGAGCGGCCGCGTGAATCACGACGTCCGGCGCGTGCGACTGCAACAAGCCTCGCATTCGTCGCTCATCGCAGACGTCACCCAGAGCCGCCGCGACCTCGATCTCGGGCGAGGATTCGCCCATCTCTCGATCGATCTGGAACAGGGCGAACTCGGCGCGGTCGACGAGCACCAGGTGCGCCGGTCGAAACGCGGCGATCTGGCGCGCCAACTCCGAGCCGATCGATCCGCCCGCGCCGGTGACCATGATGCGCCGGTCGGTCAGCAAGGCGCGGAGCTGCTCGGCGTCCGACTCGACTGCCGCGCGGCCCAACAAGTCGGCCGGCTCGACGTCGCGGATACGCTGCAGGGACAGGTCCCCCTGCAGGAGCTCGTGAAAACCCGGGATCGTGCGAACCTTGATCGGCACCTTCTCGCAGATCGCGATGATGCGGCGCAATCGCGCCGGCTCGGCACTGGCGATCGTGATGACGACGTGATCGGGGCGATGGCGAGCCACAAGCTCGGGGATGTCCCTCGATGTCCCCAACACCGGAACGCCGTGGATCACCGACCCGACCTTCAGAGGATCGTCGTCGACGAAGCCGACGGGGTCGAGATCGGTGTTTCCATGCCCTCGGATCTCCTGCACCGAAAGGACACCGGCATGGCCCGCGCCCACCAGGAGAATGCGACGACGGTGCGGAGGAACACCGGCGGCCCGGCGGCGCTTTGTGTGCCCCTCGTGCAAAGCCCTGCGCGCGATGCGCAGCCCCACGACTCCGCCGAAGGCGAGCACCGCGTCCAACACCAAGACCGAGGCCGGTATGCGCAGCGCCTGCAGAGGCGGAAAGGGAAGAAACCCGACCGAAAGCAGCGGTACGAGGGCAAGACAGAGCCCCTTGAGAAACAGCGGGAGATCGGCGAGGCCGACGTAGCGCCAGAGCACGCCACGCGCCCCTGAGATCCACAGGGCGACGACCTGAACAGTAACCACGAGGGCAAGCTGCGCCCCCAACTCCCCCTCAGCCGCCTCGGCGAGCTCGAATCGTGGAGCGTACGAGACCACGTGGGCGGCGGCGAGAACGGCAACATCGAGCAGCAGCTGAACTACCTGACGCACGCTCGGGCACCGGCGCGCGCTCGGAAACTGGCGCGCGCGTGCCGCACGATTGGCTGGCCGCGCAGTTCGCTCCGTGATGGCCACAACTCCCTCCGTTCGCGGCAATGATACCGTCGGCGGCGTCCGTCGCGCGGGAATGCGGGAGGAACCGACCCGGCGGCGTGGGTGTGTCTCAGTTCCGAGCCCACACGGCGCGAATTCTCTGCTCCAACGACGACGGTATGGGCCGCTCGGCGGCTTCCAGGTTCTCGACCAGGTGGCTTGTCCGGGTGGTTCCAATCAGCGCCGAGCTGATCCCGGAATTGGCCAAGACGAAGGAAAGGGCGACCTCGCTGGGGCTCCAGCCGGGCTCACGGCCGACGAAACGGTAGCGTAGTCCGCGGACAACGTCGCGGCGCCGGGTGGCAAGCGCGCGCACCAGATACCACAGATCCGCCGGTTCTCTGAGCTTCAGCAGCCGATTGCCGACAAGGCTGCGGGCCAGCGCGCCGGCGGCCAACACGCCTTTGCCGGCCCCGACCCAGGCCGAGATCAGCGGCTCGCGTTCGAGTCGCAGGATGTTGTAGTCGACCATCAAGCACTCGAACACGTCGAGATCGAGCGCCTGTGCGATGACCGCCGGGTCGAAGCTGTTGATGCCGACGTGCTGTACCAATCCGCGACCACGGAGGTCGTGCAGGCACTCCACGGTCGCCGGGCCCAGGTCGGCCACGCTGGGCCCGTGCAGGAAGAGCAGTGGCACGCTGTCGCGCCCGAGGTCCCGCAGGCTCTGCTCCACGGATCCACGCATGGTGTCGACGCTGAAGTCCTTTGTCGGACGGCCCTTGGGGCCGAGCCGGGTGCCGACCTTGGTAGCGACGACGAGATCTCGGCTCCTGTAGGGAGCCAGGGCCCGTCCGAGTCGCTGCTCGGCGTGGCCATGCGAATAGCTCGGCGACGTGTCGAACAGGTTAACGCCCCGGTCGATGGCCTCGTGCACCAGAGCAACTGCCTTGCGCTCGGAGAACACCCGCATGCCCCAATAGCTCGCGGCACCGAAGCCCACCACCGATACTTCGAGGCCGGTCCTGCCGAGCGGGCGTCGGGCAAGCGCCCTGCGGCGCCCCGATGTCGGCGTCAATCGAGCGTGCATTCGACGACGATCCCGTCCGCAAGCTGTCGTGACATGCGCACGCAGGCGTCGTTGATCCAGTTGAGACAAAGCCGGTTGTGGGGGCGATGCTCGGCACCGAGGTCGTAGAAGGAGAACCGGTCGACGGCCAAGCCATGGCGATCGAGCAGCACCCTGATCGTGGCGTACGAGTAGTACGCCACATGGTCCGGATGTACCGGCTCCGCCCTCCCGCCGCGTCCTCGCATTGCGTAGCGAACGAACCGCATCGCGCAATAGGCATTGACCGTCGTCAGGACGAGCCGCGTTCGTGCGTCCATGAGGCGTCTTGCCGACGCCAGGAACAACCCCGGATTCGAGAGGTGCTCGATGACTTCCCCGGCGAGAATGACGTCGAAACGAGACGACGTTTCGCCCTTGTCGAGCTGTTCCAGGCCGCCCTCGTCGAGCTGCTCCAAGTCGGCCTTGTCGAGCTGCTCTAGGTCGGCTTTGATGAGGTTGGCAACGCCACCAACGGCAAGCGTTTCCAGGGCTTCGTCGTCGTTGTCTACGCCCCACAGCTCCGCAGCAACCTCTTGCAGCCTGAGGTGCAGCAGCGAGCCGTCGGCCAGCGACTGAGCGGTGTACGGCGAGTTCGTGCAGCCGAGGTGGAGAACCCGTTGGCCCCGGCAGAGCTCGAGGAGATACGCCACACGGTCGACCAGCTCGATCGGCCCGGCGGAGGCACCCTTGGCGGATGGACGACTCACCGAGCCCACCCCCGTATCCGCCGCAGCAGCCGGAAGACAGGCCGATTGGCGAAACGGCGAAAATGATCGTTGGCACGCATCGAGGCGAGGTAGCCAACGTAGTTGTCGGTCAGCATTGATCGGATGGCCGCCTCCGTATGCAGGCCGTAGCCACCGATGTCGATGACCATCAGGCTATCCGGAAGGTTGAATGCATGGAACGGAATAGTCTGGCCCTCGAGTTTTCCAAGGATTTCGGTTAGCGCGTTGTAGATAACGTTGGCGTCGTGGAACACGATGACTCCGCCCGGCGATTCCGGTCTCGATTCGTTTCCCGAGGCCGGCGCAACAGCCGTTGGTTTCGTCAGCAATCGCCAGCAGAACTCGAAATCGTCGATGGCGGCCTGATCGGTGTGCTCGCCGTCGATGAAGCACAGGCTCGGCCGTGCCTCGATGGCTTCAGGTGCCGTCTCACGGGTGTCGCCGTCGATGCACGTGAGCTTGTCGAGGTCGGGCGATACGGCCCGAAGTCCGCTGCGCATGCGCTCCGCCGTATTGTCGGCGTTTACGAACCACGATCCGCGCGCATCGGGCTGTCGCTCGACACGCTTGTCGATCGAGTAGATGTGCCCGCACAGAGGGTCGCGGAGGTGCGGCTGTATCGTGCCCCCGTGATAGGAACCGATCTCCAGGTAGACATAGTCAGGAGTCCGCTTTCTGACCGCGAGTTGGCACGCCAACAACGATCGCTTGTCGCGCATCGACGATTGGCTTGGGATGGGCTCGAAGAGCGTCAAGTCAGGCACCTCGAGACGGGCCGAGAACCGGTCAGGACCGGTCAAGGCTCCGGCGGCTGACGACGGGCTCATACCGCCACCGCCGAACGATCACGCGCGAGGTTGCTCGGGAGCACGACCATAGGCACGGGGGAGGAACCTACCTCTCCAACAGTTTGGCGGCCCGGGACCGCAGCCAAGCCCGTTCCGCCGGGGAGAAATACCGAAGCGTCCAGAGCGTACCAACAAAGCCGGCTGCTCCCAGAGCCGCCGCCAAGCCCAGACTCCACCAACCTGCAGGCGCTGCCGCCAGGAACCCTCGTTGCAGCAATCCCGACACGAGGGCGGCCAGCGACAGAATCGCCACCACGCGTCCCCAGAACGCCCCAAGTAAACCTCCGAACACGTGACGCTCGATGCGCGCCTCGTAAAACGGCACCACCACCATACTGGCGAGCCGGGCCGCAGCGGCGCCGTTGATTCCGAAGCGAGGCACGAGCAGAACGAGGAGGACCCCGTCGGTGATCAGCCAGAGGATCGCGAGCTCGACGTTCCACCGCGGCCGGCCGAGCGCCTCGGCAAGATGCCAGGGAACGACTACGAGCGCCAGAACGCCGAAGGCCGCAGCGTGCATCGACAGCACCAGGGAGGAACGCTCGGCGAATTCCGGACCGAGCCACACCAGCAGGAACGACGGTCCCGTCGCCACCAAGGTGATGGCCGCCGGCGCAACGAGGGCGGCCGAGAGCTTGAGCGCCCGCGTGTAGATGTCGCGCAGGCGGGGCCGATCGTCGCGGCTGTACGCCTCGGAGGCAACGGGGAGGAAGACGACGCTCATGCTCGCCAAGCCGGCATGAAGGCTGAGGCCCACCATCATCGGGATGGCGTAGAAGGTGAACGCCGGCGTCCCGAGCGTGCGGACGACCCAGACGCGCTCGAACAGCAGTAGCAGGTGCCCCGGGACCTGGCTCGCAAGCAGCCCGACGCTGAACGCGATGTGCGGCTTGAGGCTGGCGAACTGCGAGCGTCGAGGCAACGACATCCGCGGCAGCAGACTCGAGGCGATGTACAGATGAGCAGCGCACGACACACCGGCCATGACCACGGACCAACCAATGAGAACGAGGAGTCCGAATCCCGCGGCGGCGAGAACCCCGTTGCCTCCGACCAGGGCAGCCGCGGCGCCGAGAGCGACGCGGCTATCCACGTCGAACCGCCGCAGCCCCTGTGCGGCAGCGCGCAAGGTGTGACCCGCCATGCCGAGCGGGATACCGAGCGCGGCGACAAGCAGGGCACGACGCGCAATCTCGCTCTGCTCGGCGTCGATACGGAGGACGGCGCTGGTCATCGGCCCCGCGCCGATCGCGATTACCAAACTGCACCCGACACCGATGACCGCCACGGCAACCGTCGCCGCGGCCAATAGCCCGCCGGTGCCCTTCCTTCGGGACCGGCGTTGCATGGCAATGTGCCGGGTGAACGTCCGCGTCGGACTGAGCAACCCGATGACCGACGCCGTGATCCCCAGCACCAACGCGTAGATCCCGTAGTGTTCCGGGCCCAGAGCACGAACCACCACCGGGGTCACCGCGATGGTCATCGCCAACGGCAGAAGCCAAGCCGAAAAGCTGAACAGCGCGCCTCGTGTCGCGTCCGTCTCCCGGCCCATCTAGTCCGGGCCTCTGCCCGCGTAGGCCGCACCGGCTGTCCGCGTCTCTGTCCGTCTGACCAGCCGGAGCTCGGCGAGGAAGGACAGCACCATCGCGGCGGGGGCGATCCACGCGAACGAGGGATACACCAGGCAGACGACAGCGATGGCGGAGAGCACGGTGGCGGCGCCGTGGAGACCCAGTGACACGGCGGCGTGCTCGGCGGGAACCCGGGCGAGCCGTTGATAAGCATGTTCGCGGTGCGCCTGCGTCAAAGGAGCCCCTCGTCGCCACCGTTGCACCAGCGTCCACGCCGGGTCGAACAGGAAAAGGCTCATGCTTGCGGCGACGACGAAGACTCCCTCCTCGCGCTGGTCGGGGGGGCCCAGCCAAGGCGATGCGGCGAGGAAGAAGCCCAGAAAAAGGCTACCGACGTCGCCCAGGAAGACACTCGCAGGAGACCAATTGAACAGAAGGAAGACCGCCGTACCGGCGGCGATCAACACACTCAGCAGAACCGTATCCGGCGAGGCGGCGACCGCAGCGCCGACGACGGCGAGCATGATGCAGGTCACGAGCGTTTGCCCGGCGGCAAGGCCGTCGATCCCGTCCATGAAGTTGAAGAAATTGGTCACACCGACCAGCCAGACCAGGGCAACCGCCCACTCCAAGACCGCCGGCAGGGGTACATCGAGCGGCGGCGGTAGTGGAAAGCGAGCCAGGCCGCCCAAGAACGCGACCAGGGCTCCGGCGACGAGCATCTGAGCCACGAGCCGCGGCGCGGCGCCGAGGGTGCGGAGATCGTCGACGAGCCCGACCGCCGCGAGAGCCACGGCACAACCGAGAACGAGCCAAGAAGCCGGCGCCAAGCGAACCCCCGAAGCCACGGCGACCGCGGCACCGACGCCGACACCGGCAAGAATCGCGACCCCACCGGAGCGAGGCGTGGGGCTCTCGTGCGAGCTCCTTTCGTTGGGCAAGTCCAGCAACTTCAATCGGCCCGCATGCCGCCGAAACACGAGGAGAAGCGCCAACGCGGAGATCGCGGAGGCCACGCAGGGCACGAGTAGCTCCACTAGTCGCTCGCCGCGGACGATGCACTGCTCAGAGATGCCAGCCAGCCGTCGAGCCGGTCGATGAGCTGTTCGCGTTCGAAGTGCGCCAGGAAGTAGTCGCGTCCGCGCCGACCCATGGCCTCCCGCTGTGGAGCGGACATGGCGGCCAGAGCGGCGGCGTTGGCCGCCAACTGTCCGGAGTCTTCGGCCGGCCCGACGAGTCCCGCGCCCGCGTCGTTGACGACCCGGCCCGCTTCACCGTCGATGGCGGCGAGGATCGGCTTCGCGCACGCCAGGTAAGACTGCACTTTCACGGGTACGGTGAGCGCCATTGCCGGACCCCGGCTGAGCGTCACGACGAGGGCATCGGCGGCGGCGAACCAGCGGGGCATCTGCTCCGCGGGTTTCGAGCCGAGCCAGTGTACGTTGCCTTGCAAGCCTTTCTTCTCGATCTCTCGTTGCAGCTCGCAGCGCCGGCTTCCCTCACCCAGGAATACCCAGTGCAGGTCCGAACGGGCTCGGAGCTTGTCGGCCGCACCGACGATGGTATCGAGGGCCTGGGCGTCTCCGAGATTTCCGGCGAACATGAAAACGAACCCGTCGGGCAGGGCGGCCCGCTCCTCGCTGTGCTCCTCGGGCAAGACGGGCTGATAGAAGCCTTCGCACCAGTTGGGTAGGTAGCGCAACCGGTCGCGGCCAACGCCACGATCCATCACCGCGGGCTCGAAGCGTCGCGATTGCACCAGCACCATGTCGCATCGTCTGTAGGTCCATTCCACCATTCTGCCGACCGCATTCAACACCATCCTCGAGCGCACCGCGCCGACTGCGGCCAGCGACTCGGGCCACAGATCCTGAATCCAGAGTGCCATCGGGGCCGCGAAAATCCGCTTCATGACGGCAGCGGGTATGCCGACGGTGAACGGTGAGAGCTGATAGACGAAGACACAATCGAACGGACCCCGGCACCGGAAGGCTCCCAGGGTCGAAGCTGCCGCGGCATAGGACACGTAGTTGGCGGCGAGACGGAGTCGGCTCCCGCGCCCACGCGTGACCAGCGGGACGCGGACGATCTCACTATTTCCGAATCGTTCGCGGGCCGGTCCGAAGAGCGAGTAGCCGGAGTACAGACGACCTGTGGGGTAGTTCGGGAGTCCGGTCAGAACGGTGACATCGTGCCCACGCTCCTGCCACCCCACCACCAGGTCATTGACCCGGAACCTCTCTGGCCAGAAGTATTGCGAGACGAGTAGGATCTTCACGCGGCCGATGATAGCGCCGCGCCATGATGGTCGGACAGCAACGGGATTCGGCGCTTGTGAGACCGCTCCGCAAACCTCGGGTGTGAACGGCGCCACGAAGGTCGTCTTCGCCTGGCCGTATCTCGACTGGGGCGGCGCCCAGGTCTACTTCCTCAACCTCATCCGCACTGCGGCCCCGGAGTTCGAGGTGGTGGTGACCTTGCCGGAGGCTTCGTCGCCGACTCTCCTTTCGTACCTGACGGCGGAGTCGGTTCGTATCGAGACTGTAGCGGCACACACCGATATGTCGGTAGCGCGCAGTCTGGCAGATCGGATACGAAGGCGATCGATGAAGATCCATGCCGAAACGGCCTTCCGCCGGCATCTGACGAAACACTGTGACTCCTCGGTGGTCTTCCACGTGGACATCGCTCCCTGGACCTCACATCGATTCCTCGCTGCCCTCGCGCGCCGAAACCACACGTTCGTCACCCTCCACACGCGCCTTCCGTCAGGCGGCCCGTGGCGCGCCGCGCTGTGGCGCCGGCGATGGGAGAGCCTCGCACGAGAGCCGAAGTTTCACCTTCTCACCTCGAATCGAGATGTTCGAAACAGCCTCGTGCCCTACCTCGGCGCCACCGTGACCGACCTCGTGCCCGTGGCTTACTCGGGCGTCGACATGCGCGAGATCGCGGCCGCTCGAGCAAGCGCGGAGGACAGAAGCCGGCTGCTGCATCGGTACGGGGTTCCCGACGATCGCATTCTGGTCACTGCCGTCGGCCAGTTCATCGACCGCAAGGGCTGCTGGACGTTCCTCGATGCGGCAGCGAGCCTCGGCCGACAAGACTCGCGCCTCTATTTCCTGTGGCTTGGAACGAGTCCGTTGTCGGAGCAGACCGAGCGGCGCATCGAAGCGGCGGGCGCCCCTTCTTTCCGACATATTCACGCCGCCGAAATCGGTAAAAGTCGGGTCGCGTTCCTCAAAAGCATGGACGCGTTGACCGATATCTTTGCCTTGCCGAGTCTTGTCGAGGGCCTTCCCCTCGTCTTGGTCGAGGCCATGGCGATGGGCAAGCCCACTGTCTCGACTTCCATCAACGCGATCCCGGAAGCCGTGGAGCACGCATCGAATGGTCTGTTGATTGCGCCGGGAGACACCAACGGGTTGGCAGGTGCGATCTCCACGCTGGCCGCCGATCTCGATCTTCGAACAAGACTTGGCGCTGCCGCTCGGAACCACGTCGCCGAGCGCTTCGAACAGCGCGTGACCAGCGAGACCACGTTCGCCGCGTACAGGGCGGCGGCGGGGAAGGGGCGACCGACGGGGGACGCCTTCGGTTCCGCTCTCCGCGACGACGAAGGGAGAGGATCATCGTAGCCGGACCGTTGCCGACATCCGCCGCTGGCAACCGATTCCCCGCCGAGCCCTCGATCGGCGACGGGTTGGCGTTGGCATCTTTGGCAATTGCCACGGGGCTTGCGATCCTGGTGGAACCCGCGGGGACGATGCTGGACGAAACCTTCGGCGGGATTTTTGTCGCCGTGGCATCGTGGCTGTGGATCGCGATCACGGGCCTCCTGCTCGTCGCCCCGTTCGCCTGGCAACGAGGACGAGGTGGTTCCTTCGAACCGTTTACCCCGGCCACGTTCCCGGTGTGGACTTACCTCGCGCCGGTATTCGTCGTCGGCTCCGCACTGCTCGTCGCCGGCCTCGCGAAACAGCCGATGCCCGAGGGGTTGATTCCCGAGCCGGAGGAACGCTACTACGCGTTCGCGATCGCCTACGTGGCGATCGGCTGGTTTTGCTTCCTCGTCGGCTACTACTGGCGGGGAGGAGTCGCCGCGGGCGATTGGGGGCAGCGCCGCCTGCCGGATGCGAACTGGGCCCCCGGGGAGATACGCTTGCCGGCGCTTGTCCCCTTGTCGCTGGGCATCGCCTGCTACGGGATCGCCCTGCAAGCTGGATTGATCGGCTACCAGCGCCCGGAGATTGTCGGCCGCTTCGACGCCCTGCTGATCTATGCTGCTTGGCTGGCCCAGCTCGCCGCCTTCATGCTGTGGGCTTCTCTTTTCGCGCGCACGCCTTGGACGCGGACGGAAAGGTTGCTGGCGACAGGACTGGTGCTTCTGGGCCCGTTGTACCTGGTGGCTTCCGCGAGTCGCGCAGGCCTCCTCACGTATCTTCTCATTGTCGCCGTCGCCTACCGATTCGCCGGCCGGACCATTACCCGTTGGAGCGTGGTTGCCTTCATCGGTCTCGCGGCGTTCAGCCTCGGTGCCGGGACGGTGTGGAGCACCACCTACCGCCTGGTGAAGGGAAACGAAGCGCCGATGATTGCAGCCACCGCGACGCCCCCCGGCAATCAGTCACCGACTGAAGATCCTCCCGAGGCTCCGGCACAGGACGATAGCCGCCGTACGGCCGCCGATCTCATCGTCGAGACGGCGCGAGAGACCGCCCAGAGGGACGCGGTAGGCACTGTACGCTTCGGCCTCCGGAGTGTCGCGCAAAGGATTGAGATCGCCAGCTCGGTCGCCGTCGTCGTCGCCAACTACCAGAGGCTGCGGCCGGAAGAGGAACGCCATGGCATCGCAGACAACATCTGGCGCGACACGTGGACGGCCGTCATTCCGAGAGCTCTGTGGCCCGACAAGCCGAAGGTGTCCGACGCTCGGACCTACAGCCTGATCTATTTCCGCTACGGCGAATCGTCGTTCGCCATGACGCCGATGGGGGATTTGCTGCGCAACTTCGGCCCTGCCGGAATCGGCCTGGGCATGGCCCTGCTGGGACTGGGGCTGCGGGTGCTCTACCGCGCTCTCATAGAAGCGCAGCCACTTCGCATTCCACGCGCCGCCGTGTTCGTTGCTGTGCTCATGAGCGTGTCCTACGAGGGCTTCTACGGGGCCATTCTGCCGGTGACGATGCGCGTGGCCGCCATCGCCACCTTCGGGGTGCTCGCCGTTCATCTCGGCGTTCTGGTTCAGCGTCGAGCCCGCACAGGCAGGCTGATTGATCCATGAAGAAACCGGTGGTTCTGGTGGTGCAAGACTACTTCCTACCCGGCTTCAAAGGCGGCGGCAGCCTGCGCAGCGTCGCCCATATCGTCGGCCGAACCTGCGACGAGTTCCGTTTCGACATCCTCACGCGCGATCGCGATTTCACCGACTCCGGACCCTACGAGGGCTTGCGACCGGGGTGGAATGAGCGGGGCGATTGCCGGGTTCTGTATCTGACTCCGTCGCAAATCACCCCTTGGGGAATCGATCGCATTCTGCGCAACCTCGACTACGATCTGCTCTACCTCAACAGCTTCTTCTCGACGTTGACGGTGTTCGTACTGTCGCTTCGGCGCTTGCGGCGATTGCCTGAGAGACCGGTCGTTCTGGCGCCGCGGGGCGAGCTAGCCGCCGACGCCTTGTCGCTCAAGGCGACGAAGAAGGCTGCCTACCTGTGGCTCGCTCGACGCATTTCACTGCTTCGGGGAGTGATTTGGCACGCGTCCACCGAGCTTGAGGCAGAGGAAATCAGGAGGCTGTTCGACGGCACGGTGGAAGTCGCCATGGATCCGCCGGCTTGCGGCGCGGTGCCGTCCGAAAGGCCTCCACTACCGGCGAAGATACCGGGCCAGGCGCGATTCGTTTTCTTGAGTCGCGTGGCGCGGAAGAAGAACCTGGCGAAAGCGATCGATCTCCTCGACGCGCTCGAGGGTAACGTCGTGTTCGACATCTACGGGCCTCTGGAAGATCCCCGCTACTGGAGAGAGTGCGAGTCGCTCATCGCTTCGTTGCCCGCGAACGTTCGTTGCTCCTTCGCCGGTGAAATCCCCCACGATGAGATCGGGGCCACCCTCAGTCGGTACCACTTCTTTCTCTTCCCGACCCTCAACGAGAACTTCGGCCACGTCGTTCTCGAGGCGCTGGCAGCGGGGTTGCCCCCGATACTGAGCGATCGAACGCCTTGGACCGGTCTCGAGGACAAGGGCGCCGGCTTCGACTTCCCTCTGGCCGACGATGCTCGATTTCGCGCATGCCTTCGCCGGTGTGTGGCGATGCCCGAAGACGAACACCGACGAATGTCGGCGCGAGCCGCAGCCCTGGCGGCCGCGTTCATGCGGGATCCACGGCCCGTCGATCAAACGCGAGACATGTTCCGCCGCGCCCTCCGCGTGTAGAACAAGCACCGAGAAGCAAGCACCGTGGCCGGAGAGCGGCCCTCGTTGCCTGCTCCCGGGCGAACAAGAGCCTCTGCGGGCGGAGTAGACTGTGCGCCGAAATGCCCGGCACGTTGCCGGCAGGGAGGACAGCGCGCTCATGAATGACGAAGAAGCTCCGTGAAGGAGGCCGAACGACGTCGCACAGCAAAGACGCAGGCCGCCCGATCAGCACGGAAGTCGATCGCTTGCGGGTGGTGAGCGCCCGAATCCAGGCGCTGTTGCCGGAACGGTACCGTGATCCTTGGCACCTCTAGTGGCTGAGCCGAAGGTGTTCGTGTTTCGCGTGGGCCACCTCGGCGACACGTTGATCGCCTTGCCGGCGCTCGCCGAGCTGCGCAAACGATACCCGGCCGGTTACTTCAAGCTCATCACGAACCGGCCTGCCGAGCCGTCTTTCGTGGGCGCATGGGAAGTGCTGCGCCACACGGGAATGTTCGACGAAATGATCGACTACGCCACCGACCGGCCGGCGTCGTGGCTGTCGCTGGCGCGCCGCATCCGGAGGCACCGCGGCCCGAAGACCCTTTACTATCTGGCGCCGTACAGGGACGCCCGGCAAATCCGGCGCGACCGTTTCTTCTTTCGGTTCGGTTGCGGATTCAATCGGATCATCGGCGACTTCGAATCGCCGCGGCCCGGCCGTCGCGGAAAGGACGGCGCGCTCGAGCGACTCCGCCCGGAGTGGTCGCGGCTCCATCGCGTCGTGTCCCACAGCCTGACGACAGATGGCAAGCTCGCCGACCCGCCACTTCTCGTGCCTCCAGCGGCCGCACGCACGAAGGCGGCCAGGTTGCTGGCGCCCTTGGGACGCGGCGCGCCGGCCATCGCGATCGGACCGGGGTCCAAGATGCCGGCGAAACGCTGGTTCCGTTCCCGCTTCGAGGAGCTCGGGGCGCGGATCATGCGAGAGCACGCGACGGCGCGTCTCGTCATCGTCGGCGGTCCCGAAGATCGGGCCGATGGCGAGGCGATTGCCCGAGCCCTCGATCGCGACCGGGTCGTCAACCTTGCCGGCCACACAAACATCATCGAGAGCGCCGCCGTGCTCGAACGATGCGACCTCTACGTCGGCAATGACACGGGAACCATGCACCTGGCGGCGGTCATGGGGGTTCGCTGCGTCGCGATCTTCACCTCACGGGACAACCCCGGAATGTGGGACCCGTTCGGTCGCGACCACGCGGTGCTGCGCCGCGACCTGGATTGCTCGGGCTGCATGCTCACGGAATGCATCGACCAGCGCATGCGATGCCTCGACGAAATCGACGTCAACTCGGTCTGGAGTGCGCTGCAGCCCATGCTGCTCAGCAACGGAATCGCTCCGTTCACGTCGTCGCACCACCCCGAGAGCTGATGTCTCGTCCGGTGGATTTGCTCAAGTGGAGAATCGCGCGCGGAAGGGAGCCTCAGAGCTTCCTGGGAGCACGCTGGGTTCCCGCATTCCTGAAGAGCGTACCGGAGTCGACTCGGAGAAAGTGGGCGCTACGAACGCTCGCGTTGAGCCCACACTATTTCTTCGATCGCCAGAGTCCCGCGTACCGGGGGCTGGCGTGGGACGAATTCCTCGAGGCAGCGTTCATCGCCAATGCCGAATCTCGGCGCGAGGCCTGTCAGACCACCCTGAGGGGTTTCCTCGAAAGCGACTTCACGGTCCTCGAGTACGGTTGCGGTCCGGGTTTTCTGGCGAAGGCATTGTCGCCTTTCGTGAGGAAGGTGTGGGCGTGCGACACATCGATCGGTGCCCTCGCGTGCGCCCGGGTGCTCAACAGTTCCGAGAACATCGCGTACGTGACGGCGGACGAGCGGGGGCTGTCGTCGGTCGCGGATGGCAGTCTCGATGTTGTGCTCACGTTCGCCCTTGTCCAGCACCTGACGGACGAGGGATTCGAGAGCGTCCTGGAGACTTGCCGGCGGAAACTCAAGACGGGTAGCCGCTTCGTCTGCCAGGTCCAACTCGAAGACGAAGCCTGGAGAACCGAAGCCGATTGGGTAGCGGATAGCTCGCTGGCGGGAAAGCTCAGGTACAAACACGGCCTGCACTGTTTTTCCCGATCGAGGGAGTCGCATGTGCGGCTCCTCAATGCACGCGGATTCACGGGAGTCAGATTCCAAGATCTCCCGGGACGCGGGGACCGTGACCCCGGAGCCGATTCCCGGAAGCTCCTGGTCGCGATCAACGGACCATGACCGTGGAGCCGGTTTTCGAAAGCCGAGGATGGGTGCGCTGGACGCGTCTCCGCAGACGCCCGCACCATCGACATCAGCCCTCCGACGCGGTTCTCTCCAAGAGAACGAACAACCCCCGTCCGGCCGGGACGCGTACAGCGTCAAGATCCACGTCCGCCGCGTCTTGCAGACGTTCCACAGCGGGCGCCCAGGCTCGGAATGGTTCCTCGATGCCGAGCGCCTCGAGATCGAGCTCCACGTCAACCGCCTGATCTTCGTCGGACCAGGAACCGAGCACGATGAGCACGCTGCCGTCTCGCACGTAGGCGGTGGCGAGAACATCCGGGCGGCCGGTGGTCACAGGTGCCCCGTCGACCCAGTAGCCGAGCATGCGGCTGTCGGCGATGCCGAAGTCGTTCATCATCGCCCACACCGGCCGCGGATCCACGTTGCCGTACTTGCGCGCCGTCATGCCGTAGAGCAGCCCGCGATACGGGTGCCCGCCATCCTGAAGCATCTCGCCCATCAGCCCGAAGGGCAGCCCCGCCACTTCCGTCATCCAGTAATCCGGACCCTGGTCGTAGTCGAAGTACTCACCGAACCACAGGCGCGAGATGAACGGAAAATGCTCCATGTACAGAAAGGCGCTGTTGATGAAGCCGTCGCGGACGTTGAACTGGTTGGCGGAATGCAGGTCGATGACCACCTCGTCGCGGTGCTCGTGCAGCACCGTCACCAGCCGCTTCACCGTGTCGCGACTGAAGGCGATGTCGTCCAGATAGAGGCCGTCGATGTGCTGGTTCTCCGCCAGCCAGCGTAGCCCTTCGATGTAGTAGTTCGTCCAGCGGGAGGTTCCCTTGTTGAGCATGGCTGCGTCGTCGACGCGCCAGGCGTGCCAGGCGGAGTGATATCCATCTTCGAGGTGTTCCTGCATCCAGGAGTGCCCGCCGCCCTCGCCGTCGTTGAGGATCTCGTCGCCGAGGCTGCGCAGGGCGAACAGCTCGTGCGCCCGGTAGGTGAGCTCGCGGATGGTGTTGTAGAGCTTCACCTTGATGCCCTTCTGGTGGGCCTCGTCGATGTAAGCCGCCTGCGCCCCGAGGTTGAAGAACGGGTAGTTGATGTACGGGTTGATCTCGTTGGCGTGGTGGATGTTCACCACCGTGCCACCCCACTCCCGCACGGTGTCCACCGGCACGTACTGGTGAACGAAGCGGGTCTCGAAGTGCTCGCGCGTGTCGATCGGCTTGAACGGCGTCACCAGGAAGCGGACGTTGAAGTGAAGCGTCGCGCCGGGCGCCAGCCGCCGCGGGCCCGAGTAGTTTCGCGCGACGACGGCGCCGTCGGCTTCCTCGATCCGAATACCTCCCCTGCCCTCGTTGAACCACGACGGCGGCATGCGCAGCGGTTGGTTCCGGTAGAAGTTCGTGTTCAGCGGCCGGGCATAGTTGTCGTCCCGAAGGACGTACTGCAGCCCCTTGTCGACGCCGCCCAACCAGACGCCTTCCTGGTGGTTCTCCACCGCCCAGCGCCAGTCGACCGAGGGCGGACGCCGCCCTCCCATGCGACCGAGCCCGAGCATGTACTCGGCCGCATCCGGTCGGTAGTAGACCGGAAGAGCGACGTCGTCCACGTCGACCGTCACATCGCGCCGAACCCGCAGCGAGATCCGGTATCCGAGCATGCCGTCGTACTCGAGGCTCCCCTCCACGGTCATGAGGAATCGATCGGACATCGACTCGGCCACCCAATGAGCGCGTCCTCGGGCAGTCTGCTGCATCTCGAACCCGAAGGGTCGGAAGCGCTCCCGCTCACCGCCGACGATTACCTCGAGCCCCATGGGCCGGGCCAGAACGGGCTCGGGATCTGCACCCGAGAGCGTCACCTCCGGCGTGAAAGAGCTGTAGATCTGCTCCGGCATACCGTCCTCGGCCAGCTCGATGCGACGGCCCAGGATCGATAGCGTCCGAGCCTCGACCCGAACGGGCTCGAACGGCTCGATGATGAACTCCGGGTCGGTCCCGACAGTCGAGTCGAGCCAGAAGAGCCGGGTCATGAGATCGGGCTCGTCCGCGCCGCCGTTGCGCGCCACGCCGTCCCGAACGTCGAGCGACACGGCGATCGACTGGCTGGCGTGCTCGGCGGTGTTCACCGTGAACGCCCCGTCGATCACACCGGGTGGCTGGTCGGCCGGGATCCGGATACCGATCCACAGCGGTTGGATTTCTCCCGCGGGCACCGAGATCTCCTTGTCGAAGCGCTCGCCCCTCTCATCAGTCCCGCCGCAGTTGAAACAGGTGATGGCGTCGGCCCAGGACGCGGGGAAGCCGTCGTGGGTAACCCGCACCTTCGACAGATCGTCGTCGCCGGCGACGACGGCCAGCTGGAACGTGAACGCTTCGCCGCGCAAGACCTGACTGCGGAAGGCGCCGCGATCGCCGCCGGTCGTCCAGTGGTAAGGAACGAAGCGCCGCATCCGTACCGGGTAGTCGCGATGCTCGGCCGCCAGTATCCAGCCATCGGGGGCCGCAGCCATGAAGGCGGCCCTTTCCTCCGGGCCGGCGGCGACCTCCATGGGGAAGAAGCTGTGGAAGTCGTTCACCGACTGGATCGCCGTGGCCCGCGCGCGCGGCAACTCGTCGACGCCCTCGGGCGGATTCCGCGCCGCCCAGGCGGTGTCCGGCGAAGCAGCCATGTCCGGATAGGTGACCGTCGGGTAGTAGCCGCCCGTGGAGTGCCACGGCATGTAGTAGACGTGATACGTCGACGAGCCCGGCGTCGGCCGGAAGGCGACGTCGCCCGATGGACGTTCCACCCGGGCGGCGTATGCGTCGGTCACGGGCGCGCCCGTCGACGCGTCGACAACCACGATGGACTTCGACGCCGGATCCGGATCATGCCGCCGCCAGGGAATCGTGACGACGACGGCGTCTGCGCCTTGGTCGTCCCGTTCCACGACGACCACCGCCCGGTGGTTCCCCCAGGAGGTGCCCTCCTCGCCCGCGGCGAGGTGCGGTTCCCAGTTTCCCGACTCGAAGACAACGCCGTCAATCGTGTTCGGGATCGCCGGCGATCGGTAGAGCGGGAGAGCCTCCGCTGCGGACGAACCCCCCGCTGACATCGCGGAGTCGGTGGCACCCGTGCATCCGGTGAACAGGACGGCGGCGGCGATACAGAAGGCGCCGGATCGAGAAGCCCTCATCGCTCCGGCGGCTCGAGCGTCAACGCCCGCAGGATCAAGCGCCCCTCGAGATCGTCGAACAGAGACGGGAATGCCGCCGCTGTCGACCGAGCCGCCACCGCCAGCGACTGCCCGGAGACGACCGACGCGGAGAAGTGACGGACGGCCGCGGCGGTTTCGGTATCGCCCTGCCCCGCCCGTTCCAGGCGTTGGAGATCTTCGCTTCCCGGCGCAGTTCCGCGCCGGATGGCGGCGACCAGCAAGAGATCGCGTAGCGACGGCGGGGCGACCCTCGTCGCCGAGACGACGTGTTCGAACTCCGATCGCGCCGCCGGGCTGTCTCCCGCGAGGCTGTTGGCGACACCCAGCAGGTAACGCACCAGGCGCTCCTCGGGCTCGTACGGGCGTCCCTGCCCCAGGGATTCGGGCCACTCGAGAGCGGCGTCGAGGTGCTCGACAGCCTCTCCCGGGTCGCCATCCTCGAGGCGATGCAGCGCCGTGAGCACATTGGCCTGCACCCACAGGAGATGGCTCCCGCGGGCGTGCTCGGAGGGAAGAACGTGGACGCTTGCCAGGATCTCCCGGGCTGCGGCCGGCCGGTCCACGTTGACCAATGCACGGGCGTGAAGCAGGGCGAGGTTGAAATCGTCCGGAAAACGCGCGATCGCATAGATGATGGCCCTGCCGGCATCGACCCAGCGGCCCTCGTCGAGCAGATACCGGGCGAGGTAGACATGCAACGTCCGTGTTTCGGGCGACAGCTCGACGGCGCGACGTAGGTCGTCCGTCCGCTCCCCGGCGTCCGCATCCCACGGACCCTGGGCCCGGGCCACATAGAAGGGTGCGAAGTCGGGTTCCTGGCCGAGTCCGCGAAGAAGCTCGGCCGCCTCGTCGAGGCGATTCACGGCCCACAGGTTGAGGGCGTGCAAGTAGGTCCATTCCCAGACATCGGAGCGTTCGTCAGCCCATGCAAGCACGGCGAGAGACTCGCGGCGGAAGGGGAACGTGAAGGACGGGTCGACGGGCTCGACCAGCAGCGCCGGATCGTCGGCAAGGTAGGCCCGCCAGGCCCGGAGCACGGGGCCGTCCGCGAACGCCGCCGTGCCCTCGGTGGCAATCGCGAGGATCGCGGCGGCGTCCTGCGCTCGGCCGAGACCGGCATAGTGGACGGCCAGCTCGAGCAACGACTGGTCGGGGAACTCGCCGCCCAGCGCATCGCGAAGACGACGAGAGGCGTCCGCGCCGGGCGCCCGCAGGAACTCCTCCGCCGCGACGAAATGGTGCAACGGGTCGATCGATATCAACTCCGCCGCCGCCTCGTTCGCAACGACCTCGTCGTCCGCCAACCGCGCGGCGACGGCCAACGCCCGCCAGCCTGGAACGCCGTGACGATCGAAGTCGATCGAGAGGCGAGCGTACCGGGCCGCCTCCGCTTGATCCCCCATTCCGATCATGATCTCGGCGAGCTGCGCGTACGCCGCCGACCGGTACGCCGTCGACCGCGCCGCCCAACCGAAGGCGTCGCGTGCATCGGCAACGTCGCCGCGGGCCCGGTACAGCACGCCGGCGAGGAAGTTCGCCGCAGCGTCGTAGGCGTCGAGCTGCAGGGCTCTCCCGGCACGCTCCAACCCGCGCCCGTAGTGGCCCGCCCGATAGTCGAGATCCGCCAACCCGAGGGATGCCGCGCGATGCCACGGCTCGCGTGCCAACACCCTCTCGAACAGCTCCCGCGCAGCCCCGTAGCGGCGCGCCTTGTGCAGCTCGCCGGCTTCGAACGCCAGACGATCGGCCTCGGGAACAGAGGGCGCGGCCGCGGGGTCCGTATCGAAGGGGCGGGCAAGCAAACGACCCGACGGGTCCGAAGAATAGTCGAGGTCGAGGGCCGGGATGCGGACTCGATAGGGCAACGCCGGGTCCACTCGGGCGACGGCCCGGTGGGGCTCGAGCGGCTCGAGATCGAGGGCCTCCGTCGACACCAGCCGATCGCCGGACCAGACCTCGATGACGTCGTCAACCGCAACGAACGCGTTCACGCTCACCGTCAGATCCGCATCGTCGAGCGTCACGTGCATGGCCCCGTCGCGTGACGCGTCGGTGAGGCCCCCCGTCCCTTCGAGGGGAAACCACGTCTCGGTCCATCGGCTCGCCGACATCGGCGCGAACGCCGCCTGGGTGATCGGGTTTACGTGGCTGCCGGGTTGGTACTGGACGAACAGGCGTCCGGCCTGGAACTCGATGTACTGGCCGTCGGTGTCGGTGAGCAGGTCTTCCCAAATGCCACCTTCTCGCGACAACGCCCACAACCAGAGCTTTTGCCCCGGCATCTCCTCGTAGCGGGCCCAGTGACCGAAACCGAAGTCGTCGTCGTGGTAATAGCCGCCGAAAAAATCGTTCAACTCGCCGACGACGTGATACGACTTGGCACCGTCGAAGCTGTTGTCGCGATAGAGAGCCAGGTTGCGCCCCTGATCGTCGACCGGCCATGGTCTCGCCCGGCCGGAGTGCTCCAGAAACATGTCCCCGGGCACCGACAACTCCAGGTCGTCGCGGGCAAAGGCGGCCGCCGTCATCCAGTTGTAATAGGGCTGTTCGAGCGGCGTCGGGTTGTACCAGAGAACGTTGGTCTCGAAATAGGCCTTATCGGCAGGAAGCCGGATCTCGACCCGCCAGTGCGTACGCGAGGGCAGGTCCATGCCGCCGACAAAGCAGCTGACGGAGCCGTCGTCGTTCTCCCGCAGCACGTAGTCCACCGGCGTCGCGGTGGCGGGAGTGTGCCCGATGACTCCGAAATTGAACTCGATCCCACCCGAGGTCCAGGGTCCGCGCAGGGCGATGTTGCGGAACTTCATCACCTCGTTGCGGTAGATGAACTCGTGCCCGCTGCCCTTCACCACCGCGCCCCACACCTTGCCGCCGACCTCCGGGAGGACGAACACCTCGATGTAGTCGTTCTCGAGCCGCACCACCTTCCACGGTGCCGGTTCGGGCGTCGCGGCGTAGCCCTTGAACGCGTGATACGGGTACAGACGCGGATCACTCACCAGGATCGGCACCGCATCTGGCTCCGAGAACGGATAGGTGTCGAGCATGCGCGTCTCTTCCGAGATGCGCGCAGCTTGCGCGGTAGCAAGAAAGGGCGCGCTGGCGCTGAACACCACGGCGAGGAGAAGGGCGTACGGACGCGCGTACCGCGACATGGGCAACCCGCCTATCGGTCGTCGAGCTAGGCTTCGTCGCCGTTGAAGATATCCCGAGAGATCGGCCAGGAGCCGTCTTCCTGTCGAGCGCGAACCTCGATGTACTTCCCCACCATCTCCACGGGTTCCGGCGCCCCCTCGGGCTCGACGACCATCGTGTAGGTACCGCGTACGAACGCCACATCGCCGGCGCCGTCGATCTCGTCGACGTTCAGGTCGAATCGGGTGATCGGCGGGAAGTCGGCCATGAACTCGCCGATCGCGGCGCGGCCGGTGACGCCGGGCGAGCCGTGCGGCATGAGGACGGCGTCCTCGGTGTAGAGGCTTCCCAGCGCGTCGAAATCGCGCGACTGCATGTGCCCGGGAAACGCCTCGCTGATGGCACGGATCGCGGCGATATCGGCTTCGGACAGGGGTGCGTTGGACATCGGCTGGCTCCTGAGTGTGGGGAGTAGAACTCCGCCGGAAACATCGAATCCGTCACTGGCCGCGCCGAACGTTGTTCGATCGCCACCGCCAGCGGTGAGTAACACGCCCCCGCCGGCGCTTCAAGGAGTCGCCGACGTCACCCGTTGACATGACGGGCCGGTACGGCACAGGATGCGAGGGCTTCTTGGCCGCGCACGAATCTCGACGGAGGGCGTCATGGAGGTTGATCGCAGAGCTTTTCTGGCAACGCTGGGGGCGGGCGCGCTGGAGTTGATGTCCCCGGAAGACAAGGCCGAAGCCCTCGAGCACTACATGGAAGAGAAGCTCGACGAGATGGTCGCCGCCCGCGGCGGCACCGAGCCGGTCCTCTACATGCCCGATGGCGAGGCGATTGCGCTGGCCGAGCTTCAGCAGGAGAACCCGCGCCCACCCCGCGGAACCGGGAGCCTGTTCATGCCGCGGGCGCGCGAGTTCGCGCCGATGTCAGACAAACCGACACTGGTGGAGTTCTTCGAGAAGCGCTTCGCACCCGCCACGCACGTGCTGCAGAGCGCGGCACACGCGCTCGAAACGGGGCAGCCGGAACGGACGGTGATGGCCTGCTTGATGCACGATGTCGTGCTGAACCTGATCAAGGTCGATCACGGTTGGTGGGGCGCTCAGCTGATCGAGCCCTACGTCGAGGAGCGGATCAGCTGGGGAATCCGGTATCATGCTCCGCTTCGCTTCTATCCGGACGAATCCGTCGGCTACGAATACCCGGAGATGTACAACCGAATCTTCGGCGAAGACTACGTGCCGGAGCCCTACATCAAAGAGGCATACGAGTTCGCCCGCGACCATCGCTACTACATGGAGGCGCGGCTGATCACGGTGAACGACACCTACGCGTTCAATCCGGACAAAGAGGTATCGCTGGATCCGTTCATCGACATCATCGGCCGCAACTTCAAGCAGCCCGCCGAAGGCCTCGGGTACGACAACAGTCCCTCGGCGCACATGTGGCGAACGATCGCCTATCCGAATCGACCGCTTTGATCGGAGTGGCCCGGGCCGAGCCCGATTCTCCACGGGACGTGACCCGTTGCCGAGCCCGTCGACGACGATGAGAGCGGGAAGAGCGAGAGATTCGGCGCCGACCGTTGGCACGCCGGCAGTTGCCGCCTTGACGCTCGCCGTTTCGCTCGCGGGCTCGATCGCCCCTTCGATCGCAGAGTCCGCGGCGCCTTCCGGAGCGGGAGCAGGCCCCGTTCAAGCTCCGGGCACGGGCCCTGCGCAACCCCCGGTCGTCACACCCACCAGTCCCGCGGCACGCGAGGAGGCCTGGGAGCAGCACCGGCTCATGGAGCGCGACTCTCCCTTCGCGGACCTTTCGTGGCGCGCCGTCGGCCCCCGCATGCAGGGCGGGAGGGTGGAGAGCATCGCCGTAGATCCGACCAAGCCGACCACCATGTACGTGGGCGTCGGCTCCGGGAACCTGTGGAAGTCGATCAACAACGGCATCACCTGGCGGCCGATCTTCGAGAAGGAGTCGACGTTCAGCATCGGTGACGTCGCCGTCGCGCCCTCGGACCCCGACGTCGTCTGGGTGGGGACTGGCGAGGTGCTGATGGCGCGCAGCTCATACGCCGGGACCGGCGTCTTCAAGTCGGTCGATGCAGGTGAGTCCTGGGAGCACATGGGACTCGCCGACAGCCACCACATCGCCCAGGTCGTCATCCACCCGGATGATCCAGAAACGGTGTGGGTCGCGGCGATCGGGCACCTGTACAGCGAGAACGAGGAGCGCGGCGTATTCCGTACCATCGACGGTGGGCGTCTGTGGGAGCGCGTCCTCTACGTCGATAGCCGCACAGGTGCCATCGACCTGGCAATGGATCCCGGCGACCCCGACGTCCTGTACGCCGCCATGTGGGAACGATCGCGCAAGGCGTGGGGGCACACGACGAACGGCCCGGGCAGCGGCGTTTTCAAGAGTGTCGACGGCGGAACGACCTGGCAACAGCTGGGTAACGGCTTCGAGCAGGGAGACGGCCTCCCCGTCGGTGCGGATATCGGCCGGATCGGCCTGGCGATCGCGCCGTCCGACCCCGACATCGTCTACGCCCTGGTGGACAACTATGCCCCGGCCCCGGCGGCCGCCGGCGGCCGCGGCGCGGGCGGACGGGGCGGACGCGGCGGACGGCCGCAACGCATCGGCGGCGAGGTGTATCGATCCGACGACAAGGGCATTACCTGGCGGAAGGTCAACGAAGAGCCGGTGGCGGCGGGCTACGACTTCTGCCTGATCCAGGTCGCTCCCGAGGACCCGGACACGATCTACCTGCCCAACAACCGGTTTTGGGCCTCGGACGACGGTGGACGCACGTACCGGCAGATCGAGGGGACGCTCGTACACCTGCTGCCGCACGGCTCCCGGGTGCTTCACCTCGATCAGCACGACCTGTGGATCAACCCGGACGACGGCGACCACATGATGCTGGGCAACGACGGCGGCATGCACATCAGCTACGACGCCGGCACGTCCTGGCTGCATCTGAACAACTTGCCCATCGGCGAGTTCTACGCCGTCGGCGTGGACCTGGACGAGCCCTACAATATTTACGGTGGAACACAGGATGATGCGGCGCTGTTCGGCGCCTCCGACCAGGTGATCGAGGACGACCTCGGTGATCGCTGGACGCACGTGTATCTCGATCGTTGGGGTGGCGGAGACTCGTACTTCACCTACCGCGACAGGCTCGACCCGGATCTCATTTACTATGAGCACCAGATGGGAGACCTGCGACGCAAGCGCATGTCTACCGGGGAAACGACGCGCATCCGACCGCAGGCAGCCGAGGGCGAGGAGCCGCTCCGCACCAACTGGATGACGCCGTTCTTCATCTCGGCACACGAGCCGACGACCCTCTACTACGGCGCCAACCGGCTATTCAAATCAACCGATCGCGGCGACAGCTGGACGCCGATCAGCCCCGACCTCACCAGCAACCCGGCGCGGCAGGGCAACGTACCCTGGGGAACGCTCTCCAGCGTCGTCGAATCGCCACTGCGGCCGGGCTTGCTGTACGCCGGAGCCGACGACGGCCACGTGCATGTGACCCGGGACGACGGCGCCACCTGGACGCGGATCGACGAGGGGCTGCCGGAGCGCTGGGTCACGCGCCTGACCGCCTCGCCGCACGACGTCGCAACGGTCTATGTCTCGCTCACCGGATATCGATACGACGAGTTCGCGTCGTACCTCTACGCGTCGACCGACTACGGCTCCACCTGGGTCTCGATATCGGGCAACCTGCCGGCAGAGCCGATCAACGTCGTCGCCGAAGACCCGGAGATTGCCGGACTCCTCTACGTCGGCACCGACACCGGTGTGTACGCGTCGACGGACGGCGGCTCGTCGTGGCATGCGTTGTGCGCCGGACTGCCGACGACGCCGGTATACGACCTGACGGTCCATCCTCGGGACGGAGAGTTGGTCATCGGCACCCACGGCCGCAGTATCTTCGTCGCCGACATCGCCCCGGTCCGTAGGTTCGCCCGCGAGCGGTAGCGGGACTCTGCGAAACGTAGCCCCACCGAGTTCGCGAAGCGGGGCGGCGGCGCGGCCGCGCGACCCACCCCCGTTCAGCGCTCTCGTAGCCGGGCGTTCTCCGCGTGCGGAACGTAGAAGACCTCTTCGTGACGACCCTCGGCACGAGGATCTCCCGTACGCCGGAGCTCGGCCTCGAGCTCCTCGGCGAGCATCCGTCGAATCTCCGCGTATGCGGGGGCCGCGGCGACGTTGTCGCGCTGATATGGATCGGCCGCAACGTCGTAGAGCTCTTCCGGCGGCCGGGCCCCGACGATCCGGCGATACATGTCGGACGTCGGCTCGAGCGCCAGGACCGAGATCCACGTCGGTGAGTATCCGGCCTCGGACTCCCAGTAGTCGGCGCACACGTTCACCGGCCGTTCGGGCTCGTAGTTGCGCACGTAGAGATACTCGGCCGTACGGATCGAGCGCATCGGATACCGGCCGCAGTGCAGCTCGATCGAGGCGAATACGCGCGTCCGGTTGCCGTCGACGAACCCATCGCGGCCGGCGGTAAGCGCGTACAGAAAGCTTTGCGCGCTCATTCCGGCGATCGGCTCGAGCCCGACGGCTTCGAGGAAGGTCGGAGCCAGGTCGGCAAGCGTGACGAAGTCGTCGACGACCCTCGGCCGGCGGCCGATTCGGGCCGGCCAGCGGACGGCCAACGGCACGCGGGTGCCCAGGTCGTAGAGCGTCATCTTGGCACGGGGGAACGGCATCCCGTTGTCCCCGGTCATGACGACCAGGGTGTTGTCGAGCTCGTCGATCTCTTCGAGGTGGGCGATGAGCTCGGCCGCGGCGGCATCGAACGCTTCGACTTCGTAGTAGTAGTCGGCCAGATCGGTGCGCGTCTCCTCGGTATCAGGAAGGGTGGGAGGAACGACGACGTCCTCGAGGCGCATTCCGCGTGAAAGCCCCGACTGCCATTCGTACGGCCGGTGAGGCTCACTGGTGTTGAACCAGAAGTGGAACGGCTGCCCATCGTCACGACGGGCGAGAAAGTCCTCGAAGGTGCCGACCCGATCGCGCGAGTCCCAAGCCCGTCCCGGTGGGTCACCGACCACGATCCTGCCGGCCGGATTGTCCTCACGTCTCGCCTCGGCGAGGTATCCGGGCCCCCAACCCTTGCCGGAGTACCCGACAAGGTACCCGGCCTCCTCGAGAGCGTCGGTGTAGGTATCGAAGCTCGCCGGCAACGCGCCCCACAGGTGGACTCCGGTTTGCAGCATCCACGGATGCATGCCGGTAAGCATGGCGGCACGAGACGGCGTGCACGACGGGGAATTCACGAAGGCGTGGCGGAAGCTCACCCCCTCGGCGGCGATGCGATCGAAGGTCGGCGTGCGCAGATTCGGGTCGAGGACGCCTGCGGATTGCGGCCAGTTCCAGTCGTCTGCCATCAGGATCAAGATGTTCGGACGAGCTTCGAGCCCGGGCGCGGGGGCCGGTTCGGCCCGGCACGAGAGCACCGCGCACGAGAGCAGCGCGCACCCGAGCGCGCAGGCGAATGCGATCGGCGTCATTCCGCGACTCGGTTTCGGCTTCATACGGCCGATCGTACTCGAATCGGCCGGGCGCGGCGCAGCGGCTCTCCTGGGCCGCGCTGCGCCCGTGCCGGCACCGTGTCGCCGTCGTCGTGCAGGGGTCGGCGGTTCGGCGATCCAGGCGTCCGGGGTCAGGGCGTCGAGCAGGAGCCGCCGCCCAGCACACAGAACTTGGCGCAGTGTGGGTGGTTCAGAGGAACCGAGCCCATCGCCTCGCCGAGGCTCGAACCGAGCTCGAAGCTCAGATCGTAGGGCAACAGGGTGCAGGCGAGCACCGTGGGTCGTCGCCCCTTGCGCTTGACCACCATCCGCGACGTCGCGCACATCATGTCGGCCGGGTCGACGCCGAGAATACCCCAACACGCCTCGGTAATCTCCGGTACGTCGACCCGTTCATCCATCTCGGGGAACAACAACAGCGAGTGTGGATCGTCCGCATCGACCGGCAACCCGAGGCTGTCGAACAACCGTCGATAGCCGGCACGTGCCGAGAGCTCGTCCTCGTCCCACCGCGTCCGCCCGGCGACGGTGACAAGGAAGCCCTCGTCAGCGAGCCAGCGAGCACCGACGATGGCCTTGTCGAAGGAGCCGGTGCCGCGCTCTTCATCGTGCAACGAGGCGGTGTGGTGGTCGATGCTCACACGAATTCGCAGCCGATCGCCGTGCGCCCGCCGCAGAGCACCGAGACGGGCCCGCGCGGGCGCCCGCATCATCGGCTGCATGGCGTTCGTCAACACCAGCACCTGGTATCCGCGGTCGAGCGCCTCGTCGATCAATTCGGGCAGGTCCGGATTCAGAAAGGGCTCACCGCCGGTGAACCCGATCTCTCGGGTGCCGAGCCGCAGCTCTTCGATCTCATCCAGAAAGGGACGGGCCTCGTCGAGGCTCAGATACTCGAACCGGTCGTTACGGGGGCTCGAGTCAATGTAGCAATGACGGCACTCGATGTTGCACAGGGTTCCGGTGTTGAACCACAGGGTGTCGAGACGACCCAGAGACACCGCGGCGCGCCGCTGGCCGTCGACGGTAACCGACGGATGGCGGAATTTCTCCGGGTCCAGGGGCGGAGCGGGGGATCGGACGTCTGGTGGCATAGACGCAGAGCATACGACGGGCTCCGGAGCCCGGCGCGTCTACCCTCTCGGAGAATGTAAGTCCGAAGACGGGCCCATCCGGGTGATGAAAACCGTGCCCACCACGGCGGCGACCGGCGGCATGAAGATCACCCAGCTCTGCGCCTCCAATCCGCGGCCCAGGAGGAAGACGCTCAGGGCGACGAACGACCACATGATGCAGAGCGTGGCCAGCTTCGCCTTCATCGGCATCGGCGTCGAGCCATCGAGGTAGCCGAGAAAAGGGGCGAAGAGCCGGTTGCGGATCAGCCGCTCCTCCAACCAGGGACAGCTGCGGGCGAACAGGTACGTAGCCAGTAGCAGGAAGACCGTCGTCGGAAGGCCGGGAACGAACACGCCCAGCGCCGCCAACCCGACGCACAGGATCCCCGCCGCCGCCAGCATGAGCCGGTAGGGCGAGAAGCGCCTGAGGCGGGTGAAGAAGCTCGTTTCGTCGACCGGGGTGCTCAACAGGGGCCTCCCGCGGAGGGCGTGTCGGATGACGTGCCCGCTGCCGCGTGTGTCACCTCGAATCCTACCGAGCCGCGGGAAGGAAGCCAAGTCGACCACGAGCAGGCGTGGGGAAAGAGTGCGGTCTGGCGAACCTTCTAGGTTGCCGTCGTCGAAACCCCGGCAGGCATTGCAGAAACCTCGGCAACGGCTCCGGCTCCCGCCCGGGCAGGGTCTCCGGTAGCGGCGGCTAGCCACTCGGCCGCCTGGCGCCCGCGACGAGCTCCGGTCGCGGCAGACTTGGCGAATGCAACGCCGTCCAGGCCGTTTCCGGCCAGAAAGATGCCGGGTGAATGCCCCATGGCGTCCCGGACGCGCTCGCACCGCCGGGGATGCGCCAGGTCGTACTGGGGAATCGCCCGCTCCCAGCGGGCCAGCCGGGCATAGATCGGCGGCTCGGGCAACCCGAAGATCCGGTCCAGCTCGACGCGCGTAAGCTCGGTGAGCTCGTCGTCATCGAGCGCCGCAACGCCGGGGTCGATGCCCCCGCCGAGCATCGCTCGGACCAGGAGGTGTCCTTCCGGGCAGCGCTGATCGAAGATCTGCGAGTCCCAGAGGCACCCGAGGATCCGGTAGCCCTGGTCCCGCGGAATGAGAACGCCGAAACCCGTCGGGAACCGCCGCGCCACCGCCCGCCCGAATCCCATCGCCACCACCACGACCGCCGGCGTGACGATCTCGCGCAGGGCCGCGGCGACCGCCGGATTGACCCGCTCGACCATCTCGGCGTTGGAGAACGCCTCGCCCGCGAGAATGACGGCATCCGCAAGAATCGGCTCGCGGTCGCCCGCCACGACGACACGGTAGAGCGGTGCGGCGTCTTCGCCCGTCCCACTCGCCCTCGCCGGCCCCGACGATCCCGTCGCCGGCGCGCCTCCGACCGAGGCCCCTTCTTCGACCGTTCGAACGCGGGCATTGCAACGGACCGTGAACGTATCCGCGCCCGCGAGCGCCCGTGGAATCGACTGCAGGCCGGAAGCGGTCGAAACCAGCTTCCCGGTGGGCCCGGTGGCGAATCGCTCTTCCCTGGAACGTGACTTCCGGGTGGCAAGCATGCCGCGGATCAACGATCCGTGCTCGCGCTCCAGTTTCGCCAGCTTGGGGAAGCACGCTGTCAACGACAGGGAACGCGCGTCCCCGGCGAAGACGCCGAGAACCATCGGGGCGATGAGCTTGTCCGCAGCCTCACTTCCGAGCCGCCGCGCGGCGAAATCCCAGATGCTCTCGGCCTCGGCGCGATCGTCCGGCGCGCGTCGGATAAACGGCTCCGCGGCGACGCGCATCAGCCCGCCCGGCCCGAGAATCCCCGATCCGGCGAAGGCAATCGGGTTGGCGCGAAGCTCGCGCAGTCTTCCGTGCAACAGGTAGCGTCGTGCCGCAGCGTCGTTGGCGGTCACCTTGAGCGCCGCAGCACCGGCGCGTTGCAGCAGAGCGTCGAACTCGGGCTCGGCGTCCAGGTATCCGGTCGGTCCCTCCTCCACCAGCCATCCGTCTTCGGCTACGCTGCGCGCCTTGCCGCCGACTTCGGGCCCCGCCTCGAGCACCGTGATATCCAAACCGAGGCCGCGCGCCGCGGCCTCGTGAGCGGCCTCGTGCGCCGCACAGAGGCCGGAAATCCCGGCGCCCACGATCACAAGACGCTTCATCGGTCGCACATTGCTCACACCGTACGGCTGAACACGGGCCGCTGGTCCTTGCCGGGCTCACGCAGGTAGCGGTCGAAGCACATCGCCAGGTTGCGAACGAAGAGCTCTCCCACCGGCGTTGCCTCGATCGATCCCTCCGCGATCGTCACCATCCCGTCCGCTTCGTGTTCCCGTAACGCCGCCAGGTCGTCGGCAAAATAGGAGGAGAACTCGACCCCGTGCCTCGCTTCGATAGCGCCGAAGTCGACGCGAAAGTTGCACATCAGCTCGTGGATGACCTCGCGTCGCACCTCGTCGTCGGCACTGCGCTCGATACCACGGTGCACCGGCAACCGACCACCGGAAACGGCCTCTTCGTAGGTGGTCAGCTTCTTCTCGTTCTGCACGTACGAGCCCTGAATGTCGCCGATCGCCGAAATGCCCAGGCCGATCACGTCGGAGGCGGGGATGACGCTGTAGCCCTGGAAATTCCGCCGCAGACGCCGTTCGCGACGGGCCCGGGAAAGCTCGTCGTCGGGGCGGGCGAAGTGATCCATGCCGATGGGCTCGTAGCCGGCCTCCAGCAGCCGTTGTCGCGCCATGGCAAACAGCTCCAGCTTCACGTCACGATCGGGCAGATCTTCTTCGGCAATATGGGTCTGGTGGCCACGAATCCAAGGGACGAAGGCGAACGAGTAGATCGCCAGACGATCGACTTCCATGTCGATCACCGTGTCGACCGTCTCGCCGAACGAAGCCAGGCTCTGGTGCGGCAAGCCGTAGATCAGGTCCACGTTGGTCCCACGGAAGCCGCAGGCCCGGGCGTGCTCGAGCAACTCGCGGGTCTGCGCCGCCGACTGGATCCGGTTGATGCCCTCCTGCACTTCGGGCGCGAAGTCCTGCACCCCCATCGAGATCCGGTTGAACCCGTGCCCGGCCAGCATGTCGATGTGCTCGAGCCGGGTCACGCGAGGGTCGACCTCGATGGCCAGCTCGGCGCCCGGGCCCGGCTCGAAACAGCCGAGCAGATGGCCCAGGAGCGCGTCGAGCTCCGCCGGCGCGTGGTACGTGGGGGTACCGCCGCCGAGATGGAGCTGCGAGATCGTCCGGCGCCGCGGCAAACGCTCGGCGACCAGGTCGATCTCGCGGCGCAGCAGCTCGAGGTACGGCAGCGTCTTTTCGTAGTGCGGCGTGATGATGACGTGGCAAGCGCAGAACAGGCACCGCGCCTCGCAAAACGGCAAGTGCACGTACAGCGACAGCGGCTCGTCAGGATGCTCGTCGGCAGCGGTCAGCAGGGCCGCATATCCGTCGCTGTCGATCCCCTCGGCAAACTCGACCGCGGTGGGATAGCTGGTGTAGCGAGGCCCCTGGCGGTCGTAGCGACGCATGAGCTCCGCCGTCACGTCGGAAGCCAACGGCCGGCTTCCGGGCTGCACATCGTCGTCCTGCGCTCCCCCCCGCTTCATCGCCTCCGACTCCGTCTGCTGGGGCTGCTCGTCCACGGTTCTACTCCATGTTCGCGGTGTCTGCTGCGGACGCTGCCGCAGGGTCGGCGGCGCCCTCCACCGCGTCCGTGCGGAGCGGCAGGGTCTCGGCGTGGACGACCTCGACGAGGGCCTCGACACTCTCGATCGAAACGCCGGGCAGGATGCCGTGACCGAGGTTGACGATGTGCCCCTCCCCCGGCACGGCGTGCAGCAAGCGACGCGCCGCGCGGCGGGTCTGCTCGGGGCCGGACAACAAGATCGCCGGGTCGATGTTCCCTTGCAGGACCTTCTGCGGGCCGAGGGCCTGCCGAAGCCCCGCGAGATCGACACGCCAATCGACGGAGTACGCGTCCGCCGGCACGGTGATCATGCCGCCGACCAGGTGGGCCGCGTTTTGCATGAAGAGGACGCGCGGCACGCCGAGATCCCCGAGGCGATCGAACAGGCCGACGAGGTGAGGCTTCACCAGGCGAGACCAGTCGGCGAACGAGAGCACCCCGGACCAGGTCTCGAACACCTGGACGGCATCGGCGCCCGCGGCTATCTGGCGTTGCAGATACGCGAACGACAGGTCGGTGAGCCGGCTCAGGAGGTCACCGACGAGCTCGGGGTCTTCGGCGGCCAACGCCCGCAGGGCCGGAAAGTCACGCACCCCCTGCCCTTGAACGAGATACGCCGCCAGGGTCCATGGCCCGCCGCTGAAGCCGAGCACCGGAACACGGTCCGCGAGCGCTTCCTTCACCGATCGCATGGTCTCGATGACGTTGGGCGCAACGTCCCCTGCAACGGGCTCCCGCAGCGCGTCGACGTCCGCAGCACTGCGCAGCGGCTTGTCGATCACCGGCCCCGGAGCAAAGCGCACGTCGATACCGAGCGCCTCGATCGGGCTCATGATGTCGGCGAATACGATCGCCGCATCGAGGGGGAAGCGTTCCAGCGGCTGCAGGGTGACCTCGGTCGCCAGGTCGGGCCGGGCACACAGCTCCTCGAAGGAGAATCGTTTCCGCAAGGCGCGATACTCGGGCAGGTAGCGGCCCGCCTGTCGCATGATCCACAGAGGCCTCCGCTCGGTCGACTCGCCCCGCAGCGTTCGCAACAACAAATCGTTCATCGGCCCGCCCTCTCGTGCTCGCCGACCTTCGTCAGCGCCTTCCGGAGTGCCCGTGCGAAGAGCTCGAGGTCTTCCGGCCGGTGTGCGAGCGAGACGAAGCCGACCTCGTAGGCGGACGGCGCCACATAGATGCCTTCCTCGAGCAATCCATGGAACACCGTGCCGTAGAGCCGGGGCGCCTCGGCGTCGATGGCGTCGGCGCGGCGCGGCGGCTCGCCGGGCTGCAACGCCATCCAGAAAATCGAACCCATCCGCACGAGCTGTGCCTCGAAGGGAGCGTCCGCGAGCGCAGCTAACAGCAACGCCGCCAGGCGGGTCCCCGATTCCTCCAGCGAGCTCCAGCCGTCTTCGCGCCGCAGCACCCGCAGCGTCTCGAGACCCGCGGCCATCGCCACCGGATTGCCGGAGAGCGTCCCTGCCTGGTACACGGGCCCGTCCGGGGCCAGGCTGGCCATGATCTCGGCCCTGCCGCCGAACGCCCCGACGGGCAACCCGCCACCAACCACCTTTCCGAAGGTCGCCAGATCGGGCGTGATGTCGTACACCTCCGCGGCCCCCCCGGGGGCGACGCGGAAGCCACTGATGACCTCGTCGAAGATCAACACGGCACCGTGCGCGGCGGTAACCCGACGCAGGGCGTCGAGGAACTCGGGGCGTTGCAGCAGCAGGCCGTTGTTGGCCGGGACGGGCTCGACGATCACCGCCGCGATCTGATCGCCCTCCTGCTCGAACAGACGCTCCAGCGCCGCTTCGTCGTCGAGCGGCAATACCCGCGTCCGCTCCGCGAAGGAATCCGGCACACCGGCGGAATCGGGGCGCCCGAGGGTCGCCAACCCGGAACCCGCTGCAACCAGGAGATGATCGGCGTGCCCGTGGTAGCAGCCAGCGAACTTCACCACCAGGTCGCGGCCGGTGAAGCCTCTCGCCAGACGGATCGCGCTCATGGTCGCCTCGGTACCCGAAGAAACGAAGCGAACCTTGTCGAGTCCCGGGTACATCGACGTCACCAGCTCGGCGAGCTCGACCTCCGCCGGGCACGGAGCCCCGTAGGTCGTCCCGCGGGCGGCCGCGTCGGCGATCGCCGCCACAACCTCGGGATGGGCGTGCCCGAGAATCAACGGCCCCCACGAGCAGACGAAATCGACGAAGCGGTTGCCGTCGACGTCCTCCACGACGGCACCCCTGGCGCGCTCGAACACCACCGGTTCCCCGCCGACGGAGCGAAACGCCCGCACCGGAGAATTGACGCCCCCGGGTGTCACTTCTCGCGCCCGCGCGAACCAGTCCGTCGACGCGGCCCTCGGCAACCCGCTCATAGCCAGCCTTTCTCCAGCGCCTCGCGCGCGTGATAGGTGATGATGATGTCGGCCCCCGCTCGTGCCATCGCCCGGAGGTTCTCGCCGACGACGGCACCCTCGTCCATCCAGCCTTTCTCCGCTGCCGCTTTCACGGCCGAGTACTCGCCGGAGACGTTGTATGCCGCCAGCGGCAACGTGGTTTCGGCGCGGACGGCGCGAATGACATCGAGATAGGCGAGTGCCGGCTTCACCATGACGATGTCGGCACCCTCGGATTCGTCGAGCCGCACCTCGCGAATCGCCTCGCGGACGTTGCCCGGATCCATCTGATACGACCGTCGGTCGCCACTCTGGGGGCTGGAGTCGGCCGCGTCACGGAACGGTCCGTAGTACGCCGACGCGTACTTCACCGCGTACGACAGCACGCCGACATCGTCGAAGCCACCGGCGTCGAGCCCCTCGCGTATCACCGCGACGCGCCCGTCCATCATGTCGGACGGAGCGACAAGGTCGGCACCTGCGCGCGCGTGGGCCACCGCCATGTCGGCCAGGATCGGCAGCGTTTCGTCGTTCGCCACCTTGCCGTCGCGGAGCACGCCGCAGTGGCCGTGCGCGGTGTAAGCACAAAGGCAGACGTCGGTAATCACCACGACATCGTCGCCGAGCTCCTGTTTGATGCCTTGCACCGCCCGCGCCACAGCGCTTTGGGGCGAGAGCGCAGCGGTGCCGCGACCGTCCTTCAGCCCCTCCTCGGGCGTGCCAAACAGGAGCACCGCCCCGATGCCCAGGCGGGCATCGGCGATGACCCGCTCGACCAGGTTTCGGACGCCGAGACGGGAGACCCCGGGCATTGACGGTACCGGCTCGTCGGCGTCCTCCGCAGGCAGCACGAAGTGCGGCATGATCAGCTGGTCCGCGCTCAGACGCGTTTCGCGGACGAGATCCCGAAGGCGTTCGCCGGCGCGAAGCCGTCGGGGCCGCGAGCGGCCCGGCGGGGTCGCGATGTCCGGAGGGGGTTCGGCATCGAATGTCATGGTGTCGCCTCGATCATGGCTTCCAAACTGCGTTCGGAGGCTTCGGCGTCAACCCGCAGACCGGCGTCGCGGACCGCGGCGGAAGTAGAGGGTCCCAGGGTAACGATCCGAACGTCTTCCGGCACCTCGGCGCGCGCCAGCAATCCGCGGACAGCAGACGGACTGGCGAGAAAGATCGTGTCGATGGCGAGCTCTCCCAGGTCCTGGCGCGGCCGGCGGGGCGACGCGGACACGGTTCGGTACACGGCGACGCGAGTGACCCCGGCCGCAACGGGGCCCAGCGCCTCGGCGAAATCGTGACGGGGGTTCTCCGCCCCGGCCACCACGACGCGCGCCTCGCCGGCCCGGAGTGCGTCGCGGATCGCCCGGGCCAACGCGTCGCCCAGAGATCGGCCGGTTCCTTCGGGTGACACCAGATCCACCCGCCCGATCGCCGCCCGGGCAGCCTCGGCGGTGGCCTCACCAACGACCGCTATCGACACGCTTGCGGCCCGGCGGGCACCGACGAGCTCGGCAACTCCGTGCACGCCGCGGACCGACGTGAGCACCAACCACTCGGCATCTTCGAGCGCCTGCTCGAGCGACGCGGCGGTCTCGGCGTCGCGAATCGGCTCACAGGAGATGCACGGAAATACGACCGGGTGCGCCCCACGAGCCGCGAGCTCGGTCGCCCACGCCTCCCCGTTTTCACGTCCGCGCGTAACCAAGATCGTCCGACCTCGCACCTCGCCCATGCCTCAGCTTCCCGCCTCGGGCCCGAGCGATGCTCTGGCCCCGGTCGACGCGTCGGCCCCGATCTTCGCCGCGAGGTCGCGCCAAACCCGCTCGGCGAGATCCTCGGGCGAATCAGCGGTTCCGCTGGCTCGCACCAGTCCGCCGCCCGACTCGAGGACGGCTACCATCTCCAGTTGCCCGCCCTCGGTCCCTCTAGCCCACGCCCCGAACGGCAGGCTGCATCCGCCGTCGACTAGGCGTAGCAGCTCGCGTTCGGCCCTCACCGGCTCGTCCGCCTCGGCGTCGTGAAGCGGCGCCAGAACCTCGACGAGGGAATCGTCCGCCCGGCATTGCAAGGCGATCGCCCCTTGCGCCGGAGAGGGAACGAAGACCGCGGGGTCCAACCTGACCGTGACGAAATCTTCCAACCCGAGCGCAGGTGCGCGCGGATCACGCCGCAGCCGCTCCAGGCCGGCACACGCGAGCACGATGGCCTGATAGGGACCGTCCCGGAGCTTCTCCAGACGGGTCGGCACGTTCCCGCGGATCCGCTCCAGCCGCAGGTCCGGCCGCGCCGCTCGAAGCAAGGCTCGGCGCCGCTCCGAAGCCGTGCCGACAACCGCCCCCTCTACCAGCGGAACCTCTCCCGCCGTGACCTCGTCGCTGACCTGCGCCGGCAAGGCGACGAGCTGGTCCGCGGGGTCGAGGCGTTCCGGAACGGCAGCCACCACCAGCCCTTTCGGGCTCTTCGACGGCAGATCCTTGTAGCTGTGCACGGCGACGTCGATTTCGTCACCCAGCAGCGCCGCCTCGATCTCGCGGACGAAGACCCCGGGCGCTCCGATGTCGGCGAACTTCGCAGCCTTGTCGACATCGCCGGCGGTTTGAATGATGACGACTTCGGCTTCGTGCCCGCTCTCCGCCAGCCGGGCGGCCACCGCATGCGTCTGCGCCAGCGCCAACGCCGAGCCCCTGGTTCCGATCCGAACTCTCAAAGCAGCGCCACCTCGTCTTCGAGCTCGGGGTCACCTTCCCCCGCCGGAAGCGAGGGCTGCCGCTCGGCAGCGAGCCTTTCTTCCAGCTCGTGGTGGAGGAACTCGTCGGCGTCGGCGAGAAATGCCTCGGCCGCGCTCAGGCCTTTCTCGCGGGCGATTGCCCGCATCCCGACCAGTGGCACATGCGCCAGCCTGCGGGCCAGAACGTGCGCCCAACGACGGACGGTCTCGCGATCGTCTGCACCCAGGGTGGCGAGATCCTTGCGGAACAGCCGCTCGAGCGCCACGTCGGTGGTCTCGGCGTATCTTCGCTGCATCGACACGAGAAGCGGGGACAACGCCTTGTCCGCGAGGCGCTCGCGAAGCCGGGCGAGGGAATCATCAACGATCTCGGCCGCCCGCAGGGTAGCGTCGGCCCGCAAGTGGCGATGCTCCTGCGCCTCCTGGACGACGTCCTCGATGCCGATGCGCTCGACGCCGGCCGCGTGGGCGTCGGCGGGCGCAATGTCGGGCGGGTTCGCCATGTCGATCACCAGCGGCGCCCGCCGCGACGGCGTCCGTGCAGCGAGGCGTTCGAGATCGGCGCGGCTGATCACCGGATCGGTCGACCCTGTCGCGCTCACCAGGACCTCCACCGCGTCCGATCCTTCGCCGATCGCCGCGAGCGGTCGCGCCGCACCGCCGACTCTCGCCGCCAGCTCCTTCGCCCGCGCCGGGGTGCGATTGAAGACAATCACCTCCACGCCTTCGCGGGCGAGCTTCTCGGCGCAGCGTTCGGTCATCGGCGACACACCCACGACGGCGAGCGGCGAAGGCGTCTCCGCCAGCCGCTCGCGCGCATGCAGGATGGCAATCTCGGAGAGCGAGACCTTGCCGCGGCCGATCTGCGTCCCGCCGTGCACACGCCGTGCCGTCTTGGCGGCCTCCTCGAACAGCCACTCCAGCCGGGCACCGGCGAGGCCGACCGAGCGGGACAGCTCGAGCGCATCGCGGATCTGCCCCCGGATCTCGGTTTCGCCGACCATGGCGGAATCGAGCCCCGCGGCGACGTTGAAGACATGCTCGACCGCACCCTCACCGACCCACGCCGTCAGCGACCGCTCCGCTTCGCCCGGCGCGGGGGATTCGCCGGTGATCGCCTCGTAGATGAGCGGACGGTAGGAGGCCACCGGCCTGTCCCGGTCCGCTACGTAGATCACCTCGACGCGGTTGCAGGTCGCCAGGTAGACCAGTTCCTCGAAACCGGCGTGCTCGGCGATCCGGGTGATCGCGCCCGCCCGTTCCTCGGCCGGGAGGGTGAAGCGGGCCACCGCCTCCGTACCTTGCCGCCGCCAGTTGACGCTCGTCAGACCGATGCGATCCATGATGACAGAAGGCTACGCGCATCGGCCGGAAGAGTTGTCACGAAGGTGTCATGAGACACCGAATCCGGACGATTCCCCCGTCACGAGAGCTCGGGAAAAGCCGCCCGCACCAGCGCCCGTGACATCGCCGGGTGGCCCTCCGGCGCGGGGACGCGAAGGAACGTGTCCCCGCCCGCGTCGGCGAACGCCTCCGACCCCTGGATGCCGATCTCCTCGATCGTTTCGAGGCCGTCCGTGAGGAATCCGGGCGTCACGACCGCGACGGCCCGGACACCCCGCCCCGGCAAGCCCTCGATGGTCGCGGCGGTCGCCGGCTTGAGCCAGGGCTCGGGTCCGAACTTCGACTGATAGCAATGGTCGGCCAGCTCGGGATCCCAATCGAGCGCTCGCAACAAAGCGCGGGTCGTCGCCCGGCAGTCGGAGCTGTAGCGCTCGCCCTCGCGGCGGTCGTAGCGGATCGGTATGCCGTGATAGGAAAGCAGCAGATGGCTCCCCTCGGCGCCGGCTCCCGCCAGTGTCTCCCGGCAGCGATCGGCCAACGCCTCGACGAACCCGGCGTCGTCTGCCGCGAGCTCGACGCGGCGCGGCGCCCGCGCCAGCCCCCGATCCCGAGCGACCCGTTCCGCCTCGAGGAACACCGACTCGCTGGTGGAGCTGGTGTGGTGCGCGTACAACGGCACCACTGCGACCTCGGTATCGGCGTCGACGTGCTCGTCGAAGGCTCGATGGATGGAACGCTCGCCGTATCGATAGGCCCAGTCGACCTCGAATCGCCCCTCTGCGAGCTCGCGGACACCTTCGGCGATGGCACGCGTGCCGACCTCGAGCGGCGAGCCTGCCTCGGTCCAGATCGAACGATACAGCGCCGCCACCTTGGCGGGACGGCTGCGAAGAACCATCCGCCGCAGGATCGGCTGCCAGAGCCATCGTGGCAGGTCGATGACGCCGGGATCCGAGAGAAACTCCAGCAGGAACTCGTGCACCGCCTCCGGAGTGGGGGCGCGAGGCGTTCCCAGATTGACGAGAAGCAACAGCCGGCGCGTCATGGTTTCATCTTGTTCGAGGCGGTTGCCGACCTCAACTCGACGCCGGCCTCCGCCGTGTTCTTGCTATCCCGAGACGTCGAAATCCCACCGTGGCGCCGCGCGCCCGGTGCACTCAGGAGAAGGCTCGCTTTGTACATCGCAATGAACAGGTTTCGCGTCGCCCGCGGAAGCGAAGAGGTTTTCGAAGAACTGTGGAGATCGCGGGACTCCTACCTCGACGAGGTCCCCGGGTTCAAAGAATTCCACCTTCTGAAAGGCCCGGAGACCGAGGAGCATACGCTCTACGCCTCCCACTCGATCTGGAAGTCGCGCCAGGCCTTCGTCGATTGGACCGAGTCCGAGGCGTTCCAGAAGGCGCACGCCAACGCCCGCGCACCGCAGGGAACCTACCTTTCCCATCCCGAGTTCGAGGGCTTCGAGGTCATCCTGTAGCGGCCGCAATCAAGCCCCACGGTGCGACGGCGTTCGCAGCGGGACGGTGCCGGGCAACAACGGACGACTCCTGTCAGAACCGCGAGCCGGAGAGCTCGACCTCGGCGTTCTCCCAGGCGGACTCGAAGCGCTGGCGAGCCATCACCGCCTCTTCCGCCTTGCCTTGCTGCTCGAGGCTCAGGGCAAGCCCGAGAAGCGACCAGCCGTTCTCCGGAAACTGCACGAGATCCTCGAGATACACGGCCTCCGCGTCCGCCGGCCTCCCGGCGTCCAATAGCACCGCTCCCAGGACGTGACGCACCGGCTGGTGCCACGGCGGCGGTTCGTCGTACGTCAGCGTCGACTCGATGTCGATGGCGGCCCGGAGATCGTCGATCGCGGCATCGTAGTCGCCGCCCGCCGCGGCGAGCTCCCCGGCCAACACCCGGGTGGCGATACCGAGCAGAGCATCGGCCGTGTTGAGCTCCCACACGGTCGCCTCGGCGACAGCCGGATCATCGGCGATAGCGCGCAGACGAGCCAGCTCCTCGCCCGAACCCGCGACGTCACCGCGTCGCAATAGGGACATGCCGCGGGCGTAGTGCCAGACGCCGCGCGGGTAAGGAAGGTCCTGGCGGGGCTCAGGAACGACCAGCAGCTCGTCCCAGCGGCCGAAGCGAACCATGAGATAGAGCGGTGTGACCCAGTAGTGCTGCACCGTACCGACGCCCGTGTCGAGACCGCCTTCCGCTTCGATGCGCTCCGCCATCGCCCGCGCTACCTCGAGGGCGTAGTCTCCGCGCCCCTCCATCGCCGCCGTGTAGCAGAGAAAGTGAGGATTGTGCGGCATGTACATCAGCGGGTAGACACCCTGCTGATTCGACTCACGCTCGTAGGCCTCATCGGCGGCCATGGCGCGCTCGTTGATGACCGTGGCTTCGTGATACATGCCCAGTCGCAGGTAGATGTGCGCCGGCATGTGCACCAGGTGCCCGGCATTGGGCACCAGGGTCTCGAGTCGCCGGGCGGCGTCGAGGGCGAGCTCCGGCCGTTGCGCCTCGACCGCATGGATGTAGTAGTGGTTTGCCCCGGGGTTGCCGGGATCGGATTCGAGGGCGCGTCCGAGAATGCCGAGCACGTCGCCGAAGCCTTCCTTGGGCTCGCCGTCCTCCGTCCAGTAGTCCCACGGCGACGACACCATCTGGGCTTCCGCCCACAGGGTCACGGCGTCGGAGTCTTCGGGGAATTCTTCGGCCACCCGGGCCATCGCCGCGGCGTAGTCGAGATCGAGGGCGGAGCGATCGGCGCCGGGCTCCGGCGAGTACCGCGTTGTGAGGGCCGCAATCAGCGCTTGCTCCACCGGCGTGGCGCCTTCGGCCAACTCGGCGGCCCGCTGCAGCGCCGCCCACGCCGCGGGCACGTCGGCATCATCCATCCCTCCGTTAACTCCCGGGCCGATGGTCAGCGCCTCGCCCCAAAAGCACATGGCGCAGTTCGGATCCAGGCGCTGTGCCTCTTGAAAGGCGCGCCTCGCTTCGGCGTTGTTGAAGGCGTAGTGCATCACCAGACCTTGGTCGAAATAGCGCTGCGCTTGCGGCTCGCTGGTCGTAATCGCGTGCGTCTGCTCGCCGAGCCCGGTTAGCAACGGTGCGAGCCGGCCGTCGGCCGCCGGCGACGATCCGGCGCCGGCCGGGGCATCGCCCGCCCCTTCCGAGGCCGCAGGCGAGGCGTTGCCGGCCTGCGAGTCGGGGCCACCGCACGCGGCGGCGAAAGAGATGGCGAAAACGAGCGCCGCGAGTCCAGCGTGCCATCGGGTGTTTCGACTCATGTCGTCATGCTCCTTCGGATTTCCGACCGCCCGCACTGTAGACGGCAGAACGGCGCGGTTGCAATCGAGAGCCCGGCGTTCCGCGACCCCCTCGTAGGGCACGTCGCCGCCGACAAAGGGGGCTTCGACCGCCGTCACGCCGAACCGTTCCGGGCATTCTCAAGCGTGTCTGCGCCGGCTCGTCCGCGCGGGTAGAATGGCGCATCCGCCCCGCCACCCACCGCGTCGCGATCGCGACCGAAATCGGAGGTGCCGAGCTTCACATGAAGCACGACGAAATCGCCGTCATCGACTTCGGTGGCCAATACGCCCACCTCATCGCCACCAAGGTCCGTCGTCAGGGAGTCCTGGCCGAAATCCGCCAGCCGGAAGATCCGATCGAAGCGTTCGAAGGCTTCAAGGGAATCATCATCTCGGGGAGCCCGAGCTTCGCCTCGCAGGGAGAGGACTCCGAATACACGCACGCCATCTACGATCTCGACGTGCCGATCCTGGGGTTCTGCTTCGGCCATCAGGAGATCGCCCGCAACTACGGCGGCGAAGTGGTTCACGGCGGGCGGGAGTGGGGCAAGGCGCAGCTGACGATCACGCAAGAGCATCCGCTCTTCGAAGGACTGGGTCCCGAAGAGCAGGTGTTCATGAGCCACTACGACTCGGTCGCCAGCGTCGGCGACGGTTTCGTCGAGCTCGCCTACAGCAAGGCCACCGCCGACACCGAAGGGCACCGGTTCGCCGCGATCGGATCGGACGAGCTGCGACGCTATGGCTTCCAGTTCCACCCGGAGGTCGACGACACGCTTAACGGCGATCGCATGATCCGCAATTTCGTGCTCGGGATCTGCGGCTGTACGCAGTCCTGGACGATGGAAGGCTACCTCGAAGAGGAGGCCGAGCGGCTGCGACGACAGGTCGGCGACGGTGCCGTGTTCCTGCTCGCCTCCGGTGGCGTCGACTCGACCGTCGCCGCCGTGCTGATCGCGAAGGCGCTCGGACCGGAGCGGCTGCACATGCTTCACATCGACAACGGGCTGATGCGTAAAGACGAAAGCGATCAGGTTGTCGAGTACTTCCGCGAGCTCGGGTTGGGCGAGAACCTCGAGTTCGTCGATGCCTCCGAGACCTTCCTCTCCGCCCTCGGCGACGCTATCGAACCGGAGGCGAAGCGGCGCATCATCGGCGATACGTTCATCGACGTCTTCAACCGCGAGGCCGATCGGCTGGGCATCGGCGACTACCTTCTCGGGCAAGGGACGATCTATCCGGACACCATCGAGACCGGCGCCACCAAGCGATCCGACACCATCAAGACGCACCACAATCGCGTCCCGATCATCGAGGAGTTGATCGAGCAGGGGCGGGTCGTAGAGCCGCTGGTGGAGCTCTACAAGGTCGAGGTGCGGGAGCTGGGTGACAAGCTCGGCGTCCCGGACAAGCTCATCCACCGCCACCCGTTCCCTGGGCCCGGCCTCGGCGTGCGGCTGCTTTGCAGCTCGGGCGTGGACGACCGCGACGGGTTCGAGGCCCTCGAGCCACAGCTCGCCGAAGTGGCCGATCGCTTCCACCTGCAGGCGCTGGCGCTGCCGATGCGATCCGTAGGCGTCAAGGCCGACCTGCGGGCGTACGAGCATCCGGTCATGCTGAGCGGGAACGCGACCTGGGACCGCCTCATCGAGGCGACCTCGGCAATCACCGCCGAAGTGCCCGGCCTGAACCGATGCGTGTGGAACCTCGGACCCGCGGCACCGATCTCGGCCACCGCCGTGGCGGCCAACGTCACCCGCGAACGACTCGACCTGTTGCGCGAAGCCGACGATCTGGTCATGAGCGCCCTGGAACGGCACGGTATTTACGACGACGTCTGGCAGTGCCCCACCGTTCTGGTCCCGTGCAGCCTGCGTTTCGCCGACGACAGCCCGTCCGGGGAGATGATCATCGTCCGGCCGGTGGCTTCCCAGCGCGCCATGACGGCGCGCCCGGTCGAGCTGCCCGCAGCACTGCTGGACGAGCTTCGCCGGGACATCTTGGCTCTGGACGGCGTCACTTCCATGGCGCTCGACCTCACCTCGAAGCCGCCCGGCACGATCGAGTGGGAATAACGGCGATCGCTCGACGCCGGAAACGACGGCGATCAGTCGACCCCGGGAATCACGGCGAGCACTTGGCCCGGAGGATGACGCCGATCACTCGGCCCGCAATACTTCGAGCGGATCTACCCGCGTAGCGCGCCGCGCCGGCATCAGGCAGGCGAGGAAGGCGACGAGGGCGAGAATGAAGGCGACACCGAGGAACGACATCGGATCGGCCGGGCTGATCCCGAACAGCAACCCGCGGATCGCCCAGCTCAGGCCGGCTGCGGCGAGGGCGCCGACGACCAGGCCGGCAACGACCAGGCTCATACCGCGTCGCATGACCAACCGTACGACGCCGGCGGCATTGGCGCCGAGAGCCAATCGCACACCCATCTCACGGCGACGCTCGGCGACGAAGTAGGCGAGGACGCCGTACAGGCCGCAGGCAGCAAGCACCAGGGCGGCAGCGGCGAACAAGCCCATCAGCCGGGCGCGGAACACCGGGCCGGCGACGGTTCCCGTCAGAAGGTCGCTCATCGCATTGACCCCGGAGAGCGGCAGCTGCGGATCCAGCTCGGCGATCGCCGTGCGCAAGACATCGGTCGCGGCGCCGGGATCGTCACGCGGCCGGACGACGACGTCCAACCCCCACGGTGGGCGCTGATGGGCGGGAAAGTACATCGTTCCAGAGGTTCCCGGCCCGGGGCCCCAATGAAGGATTCCACCGGCCACGCCGACGATCTCGACCGCGGTGGGCTCTCCGAGGTCCACCACGATCCGCTTCCCCACCGGATCCTCGTCGGGAAAGATCTGCGCGGCGAACGGCTCGTCGATCACTACCACGGGGTTCCCGCCGGCGGTGTCGAGGGTCGAGAACCCGCGACCGCGCACCATGGCGATGCGCATGGTGTCGAAATAGCCCGGGGTAACGGAGCGGACCTGGGCGTTGAACCCCTGGTTCCCGGGCTCGGGGGGGCTCCCCTCCGGGTAGGCGAACGAATCGTTGCCGCCGGTCAGCGGCATGATGTCGATACCCGCCGCAGCGTCGATCGCCGACGCATTCCGAAGCCGCGAGAAAAGCCGGTCAAAGAACGCTCGCCGCTGGTCGGCGTCGTCGTAGCGGGAGTCGGGTAGCTCCAACGAGGCGGCGACGATCTGCCCGAAGGCATAGCCCGGCTCGACGCGCATCATCGCCGTGAAGCTCCGGACCATCAGGCCGGCGCCGACCAGGAGGGCGAACGAGAGCGCGACCTGACCGACAACGAGGGCATTCCGAAGCCGCTGGTTTCCCGGTGTCGTACCGCGCCCCTGGCCGCGAAGCGCATCGCCCAGGTCGCGCCGCGACGAACGTAGCGCGGGGGCGAAGCCGAACAGCAGCCCGGTGCCGAGCGTCACCACGACGCTGAACAGCAGCACCGATTCGTCCACCGCGATCTCGTCGACACGAGGCAGCGCTGTAGCCGACAGGCCGATCAAGAGGTCGAGGCCGCGGTAAGCAACGACGATGCCCAGGGCGCCGCCCGCAAACGCCAGCAGAAGGCTCTCGACGAGCAGGAGCCGCGCGATGCGCCCGCCCGACGCGCCCAGAGCGTTCCGCATGGCGATCTCCGGCGCCCTCCGTGTGGCCCGGGCCAAGAGCAAGATCGCGACGTTGAAGCAGACGATCAACAGCACCGCCCCCACCGCGGCCAAGATCAGCAACAGCGGCTGCTGCACCGACCCGACCACAACCTGATGCAGGGGCACCAAGCGCATCGTCCATTCGGTGTTCGAGGCAGGATAAGCGGCCTCCAGGTCGCGCGCGATGGTGTCAATCTCTTCCTGCGCAGCACTCAGCTCGATGCCCGCGCCCAGCTTGCCGATGGCGCGCAGGAAGTGGAACCGGCGCACGGTCATGCTCTCGGACCCGAACGTGAGCGGCAGCCACAGGTCCGGGGAGCCGAACAGGTCGAAGCCCGGTGGCAACACACCGACAACCGTCCCGACTTGTTCGTCCACCAGCAGCTCGCGACCGACGATGTCCGGATCGGCGCCGAAACGGCGCTTCCAGAATCCGTCGCTGATCACCGCCACACGTGGCCCGCCGACCGTCGTTTCTTCTTCGGTGAAACCTCGCCCACGCGCCGGGACGACGCCGAGAACGTCGAAGAGCTCGCGCGACGCGGTCCTCGAGGAGGCCAGTTCGGGGCCGCCCGTGCCGCCGATCGACACCGAGCCGACGCCGGAGCCGATCGCCGCCAGCGCCTCGAACGATGTGGCTCGATCACGGTAGTCGAGGTAGTCGGGCGGAGACACCGAGGCCGAGTTGTTCAGCGGAAACGAGCCGTAGCCGAAGACCAGCCGCTGCGGGTCCTCGAATTGCAGAGGCTGCAAGAGCACCGAGTCCACCAAGGTGTATACGGCGGTCGTCGCGCCGATGCCGAGCGCCAGCGTCAAGACGACAGCGGTCGAAAACACACGTTGACGAAGGAGGCTTCGGGCGGCAAAACGGAGGTCGGCGAAGAGATTGACGAGCATTTCAAAGGTCCTCTCGGGAAGCGGCCGGCGGTTCGAGAAATCGACGGCACGCCACCACTCGCGCGCCAGCGTTCGGACAAGATCGGCGAGTTCTTTGGCCCAGAACCACAGCCTCGGCGCCCGCCCGTCACCGGCGATCTCGGCGCGACGTGCGGCGACGGTGTCGGCCATCTCCACGCGATAGAGGGAGCCGAAGCGGTGGGGCAGCAATCGCGCCAGAGCGGCGTGCAAACGGATCATCGGCGTCGCTATCCCCGCCGTCCGGACCGGGCCAGCGCGACGACACGATCGAGCCGCTCTGCCTCGGCTTCCAGGACAACGCGGCCGAAGTCGGTAATTGCATAGTAGCGACGGCGCGAGTCCCCGTCCTCCGGTGCTGCCGTTTCCTCGATGAGACCCTCGTCGCGCATCCGGTGGATCGCCGAGTAGAAGGTTCCGGTTCCGGGATTGATGCGACCGTCGGTCGCCTCGCGGACCTCCTTCACGATTGCGTACCCGTGCAGCGGCTGCCCGGGAAGAGAGACGAGGATCTGCAGCGTCAGGGGCGTCAGCGGCAGCAGCTCTTCGGGATCGTTCGGCTTGCTCATGGGAAATGATCGCTCCGTCGGTATCTTCGACCGCCTCTACCGATAATCGGTATACCGACTATAGGACGAGACGGCCCGAGGCACAAGAGGCTACGATCCCGCCGGTGCCCCCGGGCGCTCGACGTCGTGCCGATGCGCGGCGTTTCGTACCGGATCTCCACAAACGAGGATCGAGCTCGTGTTTCGTACCTTCGAGAAGTACCTCGAGCAGATCGGGGAGCGACGGGGCATGCTCCTGCTGGCCGCGATCCTCGTCTGGGCTTCGATTCTCCTGGCGATATACGCCTACGGCATCGGCATGGGCATCCTCGCCGCCGGGCGCATCAGCCGGGATGCCTACGAGGCGATCCGTGAAATCGCCGCCGATCGCGCCTACGGCGGCGATCGATGGTCCATCTTCATGGCGGCGGTGGTCTGGCTGCTTCTGATTGTGCTGATCTTCCCGCTCCGCGCCGCCGGGCGGATCTGGCGAGGCTACCGGCTGGAGCAACGCCAGGCGCAGAAGGCGCTCAGCGCGGTCGAGGAGCGCCTCTTCGAGCCCGCAGAGCGCAGCAGCGACGCCCACGACCCGCGGGAACGACTCGCCCGGCGCGCCCTCGACGAAATCGAGACCCGCCTCCAGGGCACTCCGCAGCCCGCCGACCTGACGATCGAGGAACGGCTGATCAAACTGGAGGAGTGAAGCAGCCGGGATCTCGGCGGGCTTGCCGGGTCCGCTCCAGGCGCTCGACCTCGAAGCCCATCTGATTCCGAGGCTTTGGTCGGCAGGAGGGGTCGAGCTGCCCCACCGGACTTCCACCGCGGCCTGCTAAGCGTTCAGATCGAGAAAGAACGGCACTCCGAGCAGCACCGAGGCGATGATCGAGGCCGCGGTGAGCACGAGACATACGAGCGCAAGCAGCATCTGGTTGGGGGTGTCGGGCCGCAGCGGGTCCATGAGGCGCGCCGCAACAAACCCGCCGGAGAGGCCGCCGAGGTGGGCCCAATTGTCGACGAATCGGACGAGCAGGCCGATAACGACGAACAGCCCGATCAGGCGCCAAGCCTGCCGGGTCTGTTCCGCCTGTCCCGTACGGTTGCCGTACACGATCAGGGCACCAAACAACCCGAATAGGGGGGCGGAAGCACCGACCGTGACGCCAGCGCCCGAGAACGGGAACGGGAGAGGGAACAGACCCATGAACGAGGTGGCGGCGAAGCCGGTGACCGAGGCGACTGTGTAGATGACGATCAGCCTGCCGGCGCCGTAGAACTCGTTCACCATCGGCATGATCTGCCGCAGCCAGTACAGATTGAAGAAGATGTGCAACAAGCTGCCGTGTAGCCAGGCAGCCGAAAGAACCGTCCACCATCGACCGGCCAAGAACACCGGGCCGGCACCACTGGCACCGTAGAAGAAGATCGAACGGGGGCTCGGCGACAGAAAAAAGAAGCCCTGCATGCCAATGTTCTCCCAGTCGCTCAGCAGCGAGACGGCAAACATGGCAATGCAGCCGCTGGAAACGATCTGGGTGAAGCCGAAGTTCAGCCCGAACCGTTGCAACAACGGAGCGAACCCCCACAGCCCCGGATTGCGGCGGCCGCAGTTGAAGCACTCCGAGTCGTTGACACCGACAAGCCGGCCGCAGCTCGGGCAGACAATCGATCCGCTGGTTTGACGGTTGAACATCGCGCCAGTCTACACAAAAGCGCCGGCCGCCGGACGGCGGCGAGGCACCCCCCGCGCGATTGCCGGTAGCTGCGACGGATCTCGGCTATGGTGGGCGCGTCGATCGACTCGCACCTGGAGGCTGCCTGATGAAATACATCGACGGATTCGTCGTCCCCGTACCCAAGAAGAAGCTCGATGCATACCGGCGCTTGTCGCGCAAAGCCGGCAAGATCTGGAAGGAGTACGGCGCGCTCGAGTACGTCGAGGCAGTGGCGGACGACGTCAAGCCCGGCGAGCTCACGTCGTTCCCGCAGAGCGTTCAACTGAAGCGCACGGAAGTCGTCGTCTTCTCTTACATCGTCTACAAGACCCGCGCCCAGCGGGACCGTATCCTCGCGAAGGTCATGGCCGACCCGCGCCTCGAAGAGATGATGGATCCCAAGGACATGCCGTTCGACAGCAAGCGGATGTTCTGGGGCGGATTCAAATCGATCGTCGACCTGTAGACAGATTCCCCAAGGGAAGTCGCCAGCGCAGTGGCGACGAGGCCGCGCCGCGCTCGTTTGTCGGCATCGGAAAGAGCGAATAAGCTGATACGAAGATGCTCTTTTCGCCGCCCCGACCCGCCGCCCGCCACGCCGGCGCGGCGACGGAGCGCACTCGTCCCCGTCAGCCGGAGCGATTTCATGCGCGCACCGATCCGTTTCTCCTCGATCGCTAGCTTCCTACTGATCACCGTGGCCGTGGCGCTTCCATCGGAGGCGCCCGGGCACCAGGCCGCGAAGAGGAACTTCACCTACGCGCAAGCCTACGGCGGCGGCGGCGGGATCCTCGGCCGCACGCCGCAGATCACCGGCTGGGCCGACGACGATCACTACCTGGAGGTCCGCGCCGGAGCGGGAGGGCGACAGGTCTACGCGGTGAACGCCGAGACCGGTGACGCCGAGGTGTACCGCGACTTCAGCGATATCCAGGCCGCCCTGCCCGACGGCTTCAACGCCAACCAGGCGGCCACCACGACCCCCGACCTGACCGGGTTCGTGTTCAAGAGCGAAGGTGATCTGTACCACTACGACGCCATGAGCGAGCGCTTTCGGCGGCTGACCGCAACGCCCGGAGAGGAAAACAACCCGCGCTTCTCGCCGGACGGAACCTGGGTCGCCTACACCCGCGACCGCAACCTCTACGCCTACGACCTCGAGGGATCGGTCGAGCATCAGTACACCACCGACGGCTCGGACGTCGTGTACAACGGCTGGGCGTCGTGGGTGTACTACGAGGAGATCCTCGGGCGAGGCAGCCGCTACGCAGCGTTCTGGTGGTCGCCGGACTCCACACAGCTCGCTTTCATGCGCTTCGACGACACCCCCGTTCCAGAGTTCCCCATCTATCACGCCGACGGCCACCACGGGGAGCTCGAGGTGCAGCGCTACCCCAAGGCGGGCGATCCGAACCCGTGGGTGAAGATAGGCGTGGTATCGGCCGAGGGCGGCGACGTGGTCTGGATGGACTTCGATGAGAAGGCCGACCACTACATCGCCTGGCCCTCGTGGTCGCCCGACAGCGGCACGTTGCGGGTGCAGTGGATGAACCGCGGCCAGGACACGCTGCGATTCTTCGATTGCGACCCGGCCACGGGAGCCAAAACCCAGGTGTTCGAGGAGCGGCAGGACACCTGGGTCGACTGGTTCAACAACGTCTACTACCTGGAGGACGGTTCCGGGTACGTGGTGCTCTCGGACAGGTCGGGCTGGAACCATATCTACATTTACGACAACGACCACAACGCCCGCCAGGTGACCTCGGGGGAGTGGCGGGTCAACTCGATCGGCGCCATCGACGAGGCCGGTGGCTGGATCTATTTCACCGGCCGACCGCAGGAGAGCTGGAATTCCCACCTCATGCGGGTGCGCTTCGACGGCACGGGGATGGAGCAATTGACGGAAGGAGACGGTGTTCATTCGTCCCGCGTCTCTCCCGGCGGAAAGTACTTCATCGACTCGGTCAGCAACATCCACGAGCCCACCCGCGTATCGCTCCGGCGAGGTGACGGCTCGACGGTGCGCGAGCTCGGCAGCGCCCGCACCGAAGCCATGGACGAGTACAACTGGGGAACGGTGGAGCTGTTCACCATCCCCTCGGACGACGGCGAATACGACCTGCCGGCCGTCTGGGTGCTCCCGCCGGACCTCGACGAGTCGAAGAAGTACCCTGTTCTCATCAGCATCTACGGCGGCCCGAACTCCGGCAGCGTGTCGAACCGATGGCAGAGCACCCAGGCGCACTACTGGGCGCAACGCGGGGTTATCACCATGGTCGTCGACCACCGCGCCAGCGGCCATTTCGGCAAGGCCGGCGTCTCGCTGATGCACCGGCGCCTGGGCTACTGGGAGATGGTCGACTACATCGCCGCGGCGAAGTGGCTGCGCGCCCAGCCGTTCGTCGACCCGGAAAAGGTCGCCATCACCGGCAGCAGCTACGGCGGCTACATGACGATGATGGCGCTCACCTACGGTGCCGAGCACTTCGACTACGGCCAAGCCGGGGCGGCGGTGACCGACTGGAAGCTCTACGACACCGTCTACACCGAGCGCTACATGGACACGCCGCAGGAGAACCCCGAGGGCTACAGCGGCGGCGCCGTGCTCACCTGGATCGATCGGTACAAGGGCGGCCTGCGGATCACCCACGGACTGATCGATGACAACGTCCACGCGCAAAACTCCATCCAGGTGATCGACTGGCTGATGGAAAACAACAAGGAGTTCGAGATGTTCCTGTACCCGGACAGCCGCCACGGCGTGCAGGCTTCCCAGCGGGCGCACTACAGCAAGGGGATTCACGACTGGTGGATGAGGGTGCTGCTGGACGGAAACGATCCGCTGGCCGACGGTTCGGAGCGATAACCCCATGCACAGTCGCTCCCCGCGTTACGTCCACCGTGCCCGGATCGCCCCGTCTCTGGCGGTTTTCGCTGTCCTGCCCGTCCTGGTTGTCGCCACCGTCGCCCCCGCAGCTGCGCAGCGCCCAGCCCCGACCGCGGAGCGACTGCACCAGCTCGTCGATCGCGCCCTCGCGGTGTCCGTCGCAACGCGGGACGAAGCCGGTTACATGGCCGCAGCCGACGAATACCGCGCCTTGCTCGATGAGCTCGCCGAGGTCGACTACGCCCGCCTGAGCCTCGACGACCAGGTCGACCACGACCTGCTCGAGGCCCACATGAGGACCCGCATCTTCGAGTACGAGGATGTGCAGTCCTTCAAGGTCAATCCGGGGTCGTACATCTCGTTCGGCGCAACCAGCCGCCTGTTCTTGCGGCCGGAGGCCAACACGAACGCCAACGGCCGAGCCGCCGTCGCCGAGATGCGCCGGGCGGGCGATCGCTTCGAGGAGGGCAAGCGCAACCTGACCAATCCGGCCCGCACGTGGACGGAGAACGCGCTGTACCAGGCCTACTACGCCAAGCTGCTGCTCACCGAATATGTCCCCGAAGCGCAGATTCCGGACCCGTCGTTGAAGCGCGACCTGGAGGCCGCCGCGGTCGTCGCCCTGGAGGCCGTCGAGGACTACGAGCGCTGGCTCGAGCAGGACCTGCTACCGCGCTCCACCCGGCCACCCACCTGGACGCCGGAGCAGATCGACGCCTATCAGGTCGGCAAGGAGATGCTCGACGAGTACCCGGTCGACGAGATGCTGCGCGTTGCCGAGGAAGACGCCGTCGTCACACGCGCCGCGATGGTCGAGCTGGCGAAGAAGATCCACCCCTCCGGCGACCTCGTCACCACGTGGGAAGCGATGAAGGAAGAGGCGCCGCCCTGGGAGCAGGTGCTTCCGATGGCGCAGAGCTTCGTCGATCTGGCCAGCTCCTGGCTGCGCAACGAGGGCTCCCACGTGGTCACTATCCCTGACTACATCGACTACGGCGCCCGCGTCAGCCCGCCGATGGCGCGGCGCACGCTGAGCTTCGGCGGCGCCACGGGCGGCCCGACGGTGGCCGGGCGCCAGTCTGGCTACTACATCCTGACGCCGCTCGAGGACATCCTCACCACCGAGGAAAAGGCCAGCCGCATCCGCTCCTACAACCCCTACTGGACCCACGTCATCTCGTACCACGAGTGGCTCGGGCACAACGTGCAGCGGGCCGCCGCCGTGGCCAACGTCACCCGACCGATCCGCCGCGCCTACGGCAGCATCTATTTCAGCCAGGCGTGGTCCTTCTATCTGGAGAAGCTGCTGCCTGACGAGGGCTACTACGACGACCGTCTCGACTACCTCACCGGCCTGAAAACCCACATGGCCCGCCTGCAGATGCGCATGTGGCGCGTCCAGCGGATCATCACCAAGCTCAAGATGGCCAAGGGCGAGATGACCTTCGACGAGGCGGTCCAGGCCTACATCGACGAGATCGGCATGGAGCCGACCAACGCCTTCATCGAGGTGCAGCGCGACTCGCAGAGCCCCTCGCCGCCGGGCCGGGAGATCATCGGCGAGCGCGTGATTCTCGACCTGCGCGACGAGTACGCCCGCCGCGCCGGCAGCCACTACAGCCTGAAGCAATTCAACAACAAGCTGCTCACCTACGGCGCGATCCCGTTCAAGCAGATCCGGCGGTTGATGCTGGAGGGGTGAGCTCTCGGGGTCGACCATCCCGCCTCGCCCCTGCCCCCCGGCGGCCGCATGCCCGCTTTCCCGACCGTTTATCCTAGGGAGCGGAGCCCCTGGAAGACCGTGGAGGTGAAGCATGATGCGCTTTCGAATCCCCGTTTCGACATCCGGGCTGCTCGCCCTCACCGGACTCGCCATTCTCGCCGTGCTCGCTTCCGGGGCACCCGCCACCGCCCAGCAACGCGCCGACGACACTCCGCTCCCGGTCCAGCGGGTCGTCCTTTACAAATCGGGCATCGGTTACTTCGAGCACGTTGGCCGCGTCGTCGACGACCGCGACGTCACGGTCAACTTCACCAGCGCGCAGCTCGACGATGTCCTCAAGACCCTGACCGTGCTCGACCTGGACGGCGGCCGGGTCACCGATATCGGCTACAACTCCCTGGCGCCAATCGACCAGCGATTGCGCAACGTGCGCCTGCCCGTCGGCGCGACGCCGACGTTCTTCGATCTCCTTGCCGCCCTGCGGGGCACGCCGATCGAGGCTCGCATCGGCGGCGAAACGGTGACCGGGCGAGTGCTTTCCGCCGAGCGTCACGAGCGCCTCGTCGGCGACGTGACCCGCACCACCGAGGAGGTCTCGATCGTCACGGACGAAGGCGACGTGCGGCGCTTCGAGTTCGGCGCCAACGTCTCGGTTCGCCTTCTCGATGACGATCTGCGCCAGGAAATGGCGCGCTACCTGTCCCTTCTCGAGTCGGCGCGGGAGGAGGACGTTCGCCGGCTGACGGTGGCGACGCAGGGTAGCGGCGAGCGCTCGCTGTTCGTCAGCTACATCAGCGAGGTGCCGATCTGGAAAAGCAGCTACCGCATCGTCATGCCGGCTGAAGCCGGCGAGGCGGCGATCCTGCAGGGCTGGGCGATCGTCGACAACACCATCGGCGAGGATTGGGAGAATGTCGAGCTATCGCTCATCGGCGGCTCTCCACAGTCGTTCATCCAGCAGATCTCGCAACCCTACTACGCCCGTCGGCCGGTGGTGCCGCTGCCCGACTACGCACAATCGTCGCCCCAGACCCACGACGCCACGCTGACGGAGGGCTCCGGGCGCATCGGCGGGCTCGTGCGCGACCCGGACGGAGCCCCGCTCCCGGGCGTCATGGTCGTTACCCGGGGCCCTGCGGGCGCGCTCACGACGTACACGAACGTCTCCGGAGAGTACACGCTCGGTCCGGTCCCCCCGGGCCGATACAGCATCACGTTCACCCTCGATGGCTTCCGCACCGCCATCGACGAGTCCGTCAGGGTACGTAGTGGTCAGGAGACGCGGAGAGAAACGCGCCTCGATCTCGCCGCCGTCGAGGAGACCATCACGGTCACCGGAGAGTCGCCGACCGTGTCGGTACGCGGCACCGGAGCCGCTGCGTTGATGGCCGACGACCCTCGGGCCGAACCGGAGCCCGGCCGGCTCGAGGAGCGCGTGGCCCGAGGGCTCGAGACGCTGCAAGCACTTGCCGCGGGTGAAGAGCTCGGCGACCTCTTCGAATACCGCATCACCGACCCCGTGACCATTCGCCGCAACCAGTCGGCCCTGGTGCCGATCTTGCGCGCCGAGGTAGCGGCCGAGAAGGTATCGCTGTGGAGCCGTCGCACCGGCTCCGGCCGCCCGCTGCGCGCCCTCTGGTTGACGAACGCCTCCGATCTCCCGCTCGACGCCGGCAGCTTCACCGTGCTCGAGGACAGCGCCTTCGCAGGTGAGGGCCTGCTGGATTCGATACAGCCGGGCGAGAAGCGGCTACTGTCGTACGGCACGGACGGCGCCGTGCTGGTCGACGTGGTCACCGCGAGTGAACGAGGACCCGTGGTCCGCGTGACGATGCGGCGCGGCGTCCTGATTCACGAGACCGAACGCCGCGAGCAGAGCGCATATGCAATCCGCAATCAGGGCGCCGATCCGCGCGTCCTGGTCATCGAGCATCCCAACAGGCCCGGATGGGAGATCACGTCCGAGGCACTGCCCGAGGAGACGGCTCCCGGCGTCTACCGGTTCCGCGTGACGGTACCGCCGCAGGAAACCGTGACCCTGACGGTGGCCGAGAGCCGCACGGAGGCGACGCGTCTGGCTGTCACGGACGTTACGAAGGACACCATCGGCATGCTGGCGCAGCAAGGTGTATCGCGCGAGTCGCTCGAAGCAGCGTTGCAGCCGGTGCTCCAGAAGAAGGCGGAGATCGCCGCGACGGAGGCAGAGCTGAACGCCCGCCGATCCGAGACGGCGCGCATCGAAAGCGATCAGCGGCGCCTGCGAGAGAACATCGCCGTGCTCGGCGACAGTCCGGAAGAACGTCGGCTCGTAGCACGATACGTGGGCCAACTCGACGAGCAGGAGAATCGGATCGAGGAGCTGCGTGGCGAAATCAACGAGCGTTCGGAACGCCTCGAGGAGCTACGGCGCGAGCTACAGGCTTTGATCGAGGCCCTGTCGGGAGAGATCGACCTCCGGCGCTAGCAGGCCGTGGTGAACGTGTGATCGGTCAAGTTACGAGAAAACGAGGCTGATGCAAGGCGCCGCGACGAGGACGATGCCGGTGCGCATCCTCGAGGAGCGGGAACGCCCGCAGACGGCCTCCTTTCCTCGTGACCCGTTGGGCGAATGGAGGTTGCGCGAATAACGAACCAGCTAGGCCAAAGGGTTGACGTGCCGCACGCCGGCGAAGCGGCGGAAGTCGTTGTCAGCTGAGAATACGGTCGCGCCGGTGCCCAGGGCCAGCGCCGCGATGTGCGCATCGGAGGTCAGGTTCGCCCCCATGCCCGACTCTTCCAGGAGGTTGCGCAGAATCGCCCAGTGGTTCCCGCTCGGCGCGATCGGAGATACATACGGTTGGCGGAGCCAATCGTCGACATAGGCAAGGGCCAGCTCCGGGGACAGCGGCTTCGGGAATATGTCCCCGCGCGTGGTGATTCGAAGGAAGGCCAGAATCGTGATCCACGGCAGACCGACAGCTTGGCGCCCCGACAGCGTCGTTTCCAACCAGGAACGGGCGACACGGTGCTGCGGCAGTGCCGAGTTCACCGCGTAGATCAGCAGGTTGGCATCCACCAGGATCATCACCGACCCGTCACTTGCGAGCCTCGAGCTCGGCGACGATCGCCGCATCTTCGAGGGCGTCCGCGAGTCGCAACGCCCGGTCGAGGTCTACTCCTGCGCGAGGAGTACCCATTCGCGAGGGCTTGATCCGGTAGCGTGTCGCTCGCTTCGTTCCCGGGGTCACTTCCAAACCCGCCTGAACCGTCTCGTTGACGACCTGCTTGAACGACTTGCCCTGCTCGTAGGCACGCTTCTTCAACTCGGCCGCCAGGCGATCTTCCAGCGTCAGTGTCGTTCGCATGAGTGTCATCATAACATCAGTTAAATAGCATCAAAACATCACTTTTCCTTCCACGTCGCGAAAGAGACGGAAGGTGGGTCGTGCGCACCCAGGGGGCTTTCGGAATCAGGAGATGGCCGTCGCCGGACGGTTTCCGCCGTTTGCGGCTCGGCCTACTCGGGTAGCGACAAGGCCGGCAGCCACACCGCCATTTCGCCCGGCCCCCGGTTGGCCCAGGCGAAGTAGGGAACGGCGACGAGCCGGTGGCGGGACGGTCCCGCCCAGGCGCTGCGCGCGGCGCGGCCGCGGATGACGGTAATGCCACCGAGGAGATCGGGCTCGAACACGGCCTCGAACTGCGGATCCGACTCGATCGCGAGGTCCAGAACGGCGCCGTCGTTGTCGATCGCCTCTGCCGCGTACACCAGGGGCCCGCGCTGCAGAGCTACCTTGCCAACGTTGTCCTCGACCGACGGGTGTGCCGCCACGGTTCGCACCGGCATCGGCAGGGTCAGCTCGACGACATCGCCCGGGCGCCACGTGCGCGAGATCAGGGCCACCCCGCCGATCGGACCGTCGGAGGCGCCGGCCGACGCCTCGGTCCGGGGCCAGGGTTCCCCGTTCACCGACAGCGCGACGGTCTCTTCCGCGCGACCTACGAATCGGTACAGGTCGGAGGGGACCGGGCGTTCACGCGCCCACCCGGGGACGCGCAAGGCAAGCTCGAAGGTCATCGCTTCTTCCGGACTCACCTCGATCCGCACCGCACCGTCCCACGGGTACGCGGTCTGCTGCGTCAGGCGCAGCGCACCACCGGGCAGCTCGATCTCGGCCTCGCTGCCGACGTAGAGGTTCACGTACACCCTCTCGCCCGACTGCGCGTAGACGAACCCGGGTAACACCGCCATCAGGCGCGCCAGGTTCGCCGGACAGCAGGCGACGTCGAAGTATGCCGCCCGCTCGTCGCGCCCACGCGATTCGAGAACGTTCGTGTAGAAGAACGTGTCGCCAGCATGCGACACGCCCGAGAGGAAGCCGTTGTAGAGCGTCCGCTCCATGACGTCGAGAAACTCGACGTTGCCGGAGGCCAGGAACATGCGGTGGTTCCACTGGTCGAAGCCGACCGCCGCGCATGTCTCGCCGTAGGCCCGGTTCGGCAGCTCGTAATCCTCGCCGAAGGACTCGAACGTACCCCGAGCACCGATCGAGCCCGTCAGGTAGAGCTTGTTCGTGACGATGTCGTGCCAAATCGCGTCGAGCGCCTCGTCATAGCCCGGCGCGTCGGTCCGCGCGGCGACGTCCGCCATTCCCGCGTACAGGTAGGTTGCGCGCACGGCGTGCCCCGAGGCCTTCGTTTGCTCGGTCACCGGCATGTGGTCCTGCTTGTAAGGCAGGTCGTTGTAGATGGCGAAATCGGTGTCTTCGGCGTAGAGCTCGCCATCGTGCTCCCGGCCGCGCTGGTCGAGGAAGAACTCGGCCAGCTCCAGATAGCGCTGCTCGCCGGTAACGTCGGCGAGCTTCACCAATGCCAGCTCGATCTCTTCATGGCCGGGAATGTCGTGGCGCGCGTCGGCCCCGAAGTCCTCGTCGATGCGGTCGGCAAACCGGATGGCGATGTCCAGCAGGCTGCGCTTACCCGTTGCCTGGTAGTGGGCCACCGCGGCCTCGATCAGGTGCCCGGCGTTGTAGAGCTCGTGGCTCCCGGCGGAGACATGGATCCAACGCTCGTTGCCGACCCCGAGGGCGGGGTTCTCCGGGTCGATGGTCAGGGCGGGGAACAGGTAGCCGTCGTCCTGTTGAGCAGCCCCGATCAGCTCGATGAGCTGGTCGAGCTGCGCCTCGAGCTCCGGGTCAGGCTGCTGGTTGATCGCGTACGACGCCGCCTCGACGACCTTGTAGATATCGGTGTCGTTGAACCGCCGCCCTTCGTAGCGGCCCTCCATCAGGCCGGCGCCCTTGCGGAAGTTATCGACCCGCCCGGTGATCTCGTTCTGCTCCATGATGTGCGGAATCGTAACCTCGCGATTGCGCTCGAAACGGGGCGCCCAGAACTGGTCTTGCAGCGTCACCGCGGTGAACGGGACCGCGCGAAGGCGTCCGCCGCCGTCGGCCGAGTTCGCAGACGCGGCCGAGGGAGCGTCTCCTGACGTGTCTGCGGGCTCGAGCGAAGAGCCGCCGCAACCGGCGGCCAAGAGCGGGGCGATCAGGGCAAGGGCGCGGGGCTTGATCATCAGTCGTCTCGTCGGTTCCTCGGTCTCGGTCGGGAGAACTTGTCCCACGAACGAATTCCCGTCAACGGGAGGAATCGCGGCTGACGTACACGGCGCCGTCCGCCGCGGCGCGTACCTGCTCGAAGTCGCCGAGGGCGAGGAGCCGGTCGCGCTCCAGCAGGTACGGACGCCAGCCGATCCCCTCGAACCAGACGACGGTGACCGGATCGCCGCGCCGCATTGCGGCGGCCAGCGACGCGGTCTGATTGTCGGAGGCCACGCGCGGGACCCAGGCGTAGCGTCGACCGAAAACGAGAAAGAGCACGTCGGCCCCGTTGCTGATCGAATCGTCCGGCGGGGGTTCGGCTTCCAGCGCGGCGATCAGGGGCGATTCCTGCCACTCTGCCGTGGCATACCCTCCGGCTCCCTCCGCTCGTTTCTGCAGGATGAGAGAGGTGCTACGGCCCGCGAGCAGCACTGCCGCCACGACGATCGAGGTTGCCACGGCGACGCGCCGCGTAGCCGACGGCTCCGGCGGCGCCCCGTCGGGCCCCCTGGAGTCGGTGCTCCCCGCCGTCTCCCCGGCGGGGGCCAGTCCCGCCGCGGCAAGGATCACCGAGGGAAACAAAATCGGAACCAGGAAACGCGGCTCGATCGGGTTGAACGACACCAGCATCGCGGTAAGGCACAGGAACGCGGAATATGCCGCCACCCACAGCGCCAGGAACATGACCACGGCTCGTGCCCGATGATCGGTCGCCGGCGCAACCCACCAGCGGCGAAGCCCGTTTGCCAGCCACCCCGCCACGGCGATCGCGGCGGCGAAGAACACCAGCAACGCCCAGGGCTCATCGCTGTATCGCTGCAGCGACATCAACCAGTCCCACGGCACCACCCAGTCGGCGGCACTGGCAACGAAGCCGCGCAGCACACTGATCGGCGTCGCGGTGGACGCCGAACGCCGGCCGGTAAGCGTGCCCGTAAGCCAAACATTCCGCGTCAGCCACAGGAGCAGCGGCAAGCAAGCAATGGCGGTAAACCGGGCCGCGGCCCGCCACCTACGATGCCCGGCCCGCGCCGATACCGACGCGATCGTCAGGGCGACGACCGGAATCGTCACAACGCCAACATACCGCGTCATGGGCACCAGGGCGGCCGTGAGCGCCAGGGGCAGCAAGGAACCATCTCGAGGGTCTTCGGCGAAGCGAACGAGCGTCAGCGAGACGCACGCCAGCGCGGCGACGAACGGAGCTTCGCTCAGGGCCTGGGAAAACGCGTCGAGGGATGGAGCCGATAGCAGCAGGAAACCCGCGGCAGAGACGGCCGCCACGGTATTGCCGGTGACGCGGTGGGTCAACGATCCGGTCGCCGCCACGACGAGGGCAAAACAGAGGGCGTTGAGGATGCGGCTTGCCGTCGCCGGCTCGACGCCCACACCTGCCAACAGCGCCAGCAGCGACGGTAGGACCGGCGGGAAGTGCGCCAGCGGCTCACCGACTACGTCCAGCACACCGTCGCCGGCGACGATGCTTCGAGCCGCCGAGAAGTAGTTCGCCGAGTCGGGAGTCAGCCCGGGTCCGTACCGGGCAGTAGACAGAAAAATCGCGCCGGCACCGAGCGATGCCAGCGCGACGAGCCAAGCACGTAGGGGCAAGACCGCGGCCGGCCTACTGCCCCGTACGGGACATCAGGTGATGTCGGCGAGCTTCAGCCCCTGCTTCTTCAGATAGGGCATCAGGCCCATGCGCGTGATCGAGCGCAGCGCGTGGGCGGAAACACGGACCCGCACGGTGCGCCCGAGCTCGGGCACGAAGATCCGCTTGCGGTGCAGATTCGGGTTCTGGCGACGCTTGGTCTTGTTGTGGGCGTGGGAAACGTTGTTCCCGGTGAGCGGCCCCTTGCCGGTGATGGCGCAACGTCGAGGCATGATCGTCCTCCGCGCCTCCTCCGTCGACGAGCGACGAATGGATGGCAGCTACTTTTCTTCCTTGTAAATGACGTGACGGCGCACGACGGGATCGTACTTGCGAAGCTCGAGACGATCGGGCGTATTGCGCTTGTTCTTTTCCGTGTAGTAGCGATGAGGACTCTCGGTAGAGCCCATCTTCACGTGCACGCGCGGACCGGTCTTCGCCATCGGAAACTCCTATCAGAACTCGGGCGTCTGCAACATTGGGAAGGTCCGCGAGCGCGGCCTCGTCGTGAGGGCGAACGAGTCCCAGCGGACCGAGCCGTAATCATAGCAGAAAAGGCCTCTGCGTCGACATCCGTGCCGATACGACCCTCCGCCGGCACGGTAGGCCCGCGGCCCGGCCCCGACGCCTATGGCGCGACCCGCTGTCGATCGCCCGACCCAACGGCCATAGCGTCCCGTCAGCGCAGGTGCTCGTTGAAGAATCCGATCGTGCGCTCCCACGCCAGCGCTGCGGCGTCCTCGTCGTAACGGGGCGTCGTATCGTTGTGGAAGCCGTGGCTGGCGCCCTCGTAAAAGAACACGGTGAACTCCTTGCCGTTGGCTTCGAGGGCCTCCTCGTACGCCGGCCAACCGGCGTTGACGCGCTCGTCCAGGCCGGCGTAGTGGAGCATGAGCGGCGCGTTGATGGAGGGGACATCCTCCGCGGCCGCCTGCCCACCGTAGAACGGCACACCCGCACCGAGGTCGGGGATGCGCGTGGCAAGGCCGTTGACGACGCCTCCGCCGTAACAGAATCCGACCGCCCCGACGTTTCCGGTGCATTCGGTGTGCGATTGCAGGAAGCCCACCGCGGCAACGAAATCCTCGAACATCTCGCCGCGATCGCGCTGCCGCTGCAAGGCTCGCCCCTCGTCGTCGGTGCCCGGGTACCCACCCAGCGGCGTCAGGGCATCGGGAGCAAGGGCGATGAATCCCTCGAGTGCGGCGCGACGAGCGACGTCCTCGATGTGCGGATTCAGGCCGCGGTTCTCGTGAATGACGACGATTCCCGGAAGTCGGCCTTCGGCGTCGGCCGGTCGCGACAGAAGCCCGCGCATGGCGCCCGCACCGTCGGGCGAGGTGTACTCGACGTACTCGGTCCGCAGGCGCGGATCATCCATCGCCACCTGCTGCGCTTCCGCATAGGTCGGATTCAGCGAATCGAGGATACCTACTGCGGTGAGGCCGCCTACCGCGTACTTGGATGCCCGATCGAGGAACTGCCGGCGGCTGATCCCACCGTGCACATACCGGTCGAAAAGATCCAGCACTTCGGGGTCGAAATCGGATATCTTCTTGCGCTTCATCGTGGAATTCCTCGTCGGGAGTGGCAAAGTCGGTGGCAGATCGGGAGCGTCGCCACTCTACGTTTCACCGCGCCGGACGGTCAACGGAAGTGTCACCCCGCCCACACGAAACGGAACCGACGCAGATTCCCGCGGCGTTGCCCGCCGCGAGCCTCGAGCCGATTCCGCCGCCGGTTCCTGGATATTCGGCGGTCCGCCGACTAGCGTGGTCGGATCATCTCCATCCGAAACTCGGGGGTCCGCCATGAAGCCGCTGGTCATCGTCGGTGTTGTTCTCGTCGCGCTCGGCGTCGCCGCTCTCGTGTACGAGGGCTTTTCCTACACGACGGAGCGACAGGTTGCCGACATCGGCATCGCGGAAATCACCAGCCGCGAGACCGAAACGATTCCCATCCCCTCGTGGGCCGGGATCGCTCTGGTGGCAGCCGGCGTGGGCGCGATTCTGCTCGCCAAGCGCTCCAACGCTTGAGCTCCCGGAAGGCGCGATAGCAGCCGGATTGAACCCGCGGGCTGCGACCGCGGCCCGCTACCCGAGGATCTTGTGGGCGTAGCCGCCATCGGCCGCGCGACCGTGCGCGAATCGGTAAAAGCCGAAAAACCGAATGTCGTCCTCGGCAGCTCGGTCGCCGGCAGGATCGCCGTCGCCGCCACCCGCTCGGTCGCCAAACCGGTCGGCACCCCGGCCCCCGGCGACCAACCCTGCCATCATCTCGCCGATGAGGGGCGCCAGCTTGAACCCGTGCCCGCTGCTCCCGGCTGCACAGTAGAGATTCTCGACGCCTGGTAGCCGGTCGAGGATCGGCTGCCAATCGGGAGTGACGTCGTACAGCGAAGCGTACCCGTTCACGAAGCCGCCCTTGTCCATTGCCGGAAAGCGACGAACGAGCTGCCTGCTGTAGCGTTCGACGGCATCGAAATCCGCCACCCGTTGAAAGTGATCCGGATCCTCGACGCCCGCCCGAGCCTCGTTCGTCTCTACCGACCCGACGAGCATCATGTCCTCGCCCTCGGGCCGGGTGTACACACCGAGCGTCGAGTCGATGAATACCTGCTCGTGATCAAGGTCCGCGGCGCGCTGAAACAGGCACACCTGCACCCGGCAGGGTGTTATCGGCAGCTCGATGCCCAGCGCACTCACCAGTCGCGGCGACCACGGTCCGGCCGCCAGCACGACGGACGACGCCCGCACCTCGCCGGAGTCGGTATCAACGCCAGCCACCCTCCCCTGTTCGACCAGGATTGCGCGCACGCAGCTACCGGTCAGGATCTCCGCCCCGAGCTCCTCCGCCCGACCGACCAGGGCGGCCGTGGTGCTGTACGGATCCGCGTACCCCGAATCGGGTTCATATGCGGCACCGACGATGCCGTCCGTCACCACGCCGGGCTCGAGCTCCCGCAGCTCGTCGACCGAGATCACGCGCGTGTTCACTCCGAGCGCTTGTTGCATCGCGACGTTCTCACGCAGGGTCTCGATGTGTTCCGGCCCGGCCGTCAGCAGATATCCGGTCCTACGAAAGTCGCACTCACCGCCGACGCGCTCGCGGAACTGCTCGAAGAAACGGAGCGATCGCAACGCCATACGCACCGTGACCGGGTGCGAGTAGTGCTGGCGGATGATGCCGCAGGAGCGTCCCGTCGGCCCGCCCGCGATCGACCCCTTCTCGACGAGGCAGACCTCGACGCCGCGCTCGGCGAGATGAAACGCGATCGAGGCGCCGATCACGCCGCCGCCGACGACCACGACCTCCGCGGAACGGGTCACGGCAGGCGCATGATCGCATCACGATGGACCCGCGCCACCATGTGCATGTAGCCCCCCACATGCGCATAGCGATCGGAGGCCGCCGCCGCGATGTGCTCCCGTGCAAGGTCGAGCCGACCCGACGCCTCGTGGTAGAGGCCGATGTACAGGTGGGCATAGAACTGGGCGCCGGCGGCGTCGCCGGCCACGCTCAGGACCTCGCCGGGAGTAAGGTCGCCGCGATAGAGGGCGTAGATCTCGGCCATCGGCCGGCGCCGGTCGGGCCCGACAGGAAGCAATGCCTCTCGGGCCCGCTCCGCCGACTCCTGGCGCGCCACGCAGAGAAAGTGCCAGGCGGCGTTCTCGACGTCGTTCGGGTTGACCGTCCGGTGCGACTCGAACTGCGCCCGACAGTCGTCGTACCGGGCGACGTAGTACAGGGCGATGCCACGCTGCCAGAGCTGCGGCGCGAAGGCGGGCGCCAACTCGGCGACCCGGTCGAAAGCGGCGGCGGATTCGGCGAAGCGACCGGCGCGAAAGTCGTCGACGGCCCGCTCGAAGAGCGCCTGGGTATCCTGCGGGATGGCGGCCGCCGCGCCGAGCCACACCACGGCGAGCGCTACCTGGATCCGCGGTTTCACGACCACCATCAAGGCACTACTCGATGCGCTCGTACACCGCGTGTGTGACACGGGTGATCTTGCCTTCGGCGTCCATGCGGACGTACTCGTTGTTGATCGTGTTGCCGTCTTCGGACAGAGTGTTGATGATCACCTGCGAGACACTGCCGTTGCGCATGTTGGTGATGCGCGTCGTCCGCTCGTCGACGATCTCGACCGCGGTCTCGGCGTTCTGCTGGCCTTCAACCGGGCGAAACACGCCGTCGAAAAGCGTCACGTAGCCCCACTCCGAGGACTCACCTCGCCGGTTGGTCGACCGCACGGTGATCTTCATGCCGCCGTCTCCATAGGGCTCGTACGTCATCACGTTGCTCGACGGAGGTGGCGCATCGGACTGCAGCTTCCACACACCGAAGCGCGGATTGGAGCTTTGCCGACCAGCGCCATCATCATCGAATCCGGCGGCGCGAGTCTCGGCAACGAGGCCGAAACCGCCGACGATCACGACAACCAAGAGAACGACGCCAACAACGAGATTACGCTTGTTCATCGAATCCACTCCGAAGACGGGCCGGCGCACGACGGCGACGAGGTGATGTGCCGCGCTACAGGGTACTGGATTTCGAGCCCGAGAGCGCCGGTGCGCTTTGGCGCCGGTGCGCCGCCGACCGCGACGCCTCGGCGCCAAGCAAGAAAGCACAGCACGGCGGCCGCTCGCAGCGCCTGCGCCGTGTCGAAAGAAAGGGGCGGATCGGCGTGCTTCGTGGTGGCAAGATCGAGACAGCCTGCGGCAATCGCCCGGGCGCCAACCAGCCTTTTCGTGGGGGCCAGACATGGAGGGGGTATGAAGCGCGTCGCCAGCTTGCCGACGGTGATCATCGCCGCTGCCCTGACGGCGGCCTTGATGCCGGCCGCCGCCGAGGCACAGACCGACATCGGCGTCCGCCATGCGGGCATTCGCGGTGGACTGACGGTCGATCCCGATCAGGGCCATATCGGCTTTCACGTCGATGCCGGACGCTTCGCACCCAAGGTGGCGTTCCAGCCGAGCTTCGAGATCGGCTTCGGCAGCGATCGGATCGTCGGCATGATCCACGTCGACGCCTTCTACCTGTTCGATGCCAGCGGCTGGTCCCCCTACCTCGGTGGAGGTCTGGGCATCGGGATCATCAGCCGCGACCGCGGACGGAACGACGGCGACGACGACGTCAACGTCGAGGCCGGAGTGAACCTGGTGGGTGGATTCGAGTGGGGGTCTTCGAACAAGTACCTGCTCGAGGCCCGCGTCGGTATCGGCGACATCCCGGATTTCAAGCTCACGGTCGGATTGAACTTCTGATTCGCCCGTAGCCAGCCCCGCGGCCGCTGTCACCCGCCCGTTTCCTGTGGCAGGATCTGCGCACACCGCGCGCGGAGGGCGCCTTTGAATCGACGGGAAGCGATCAGATCCATCGCCTTGAGCGGCGCCGGAGCAACGGCCCTACCGGGGTGGGCTACCAACCTCCTGCACCTGGCGCGCCGGCACGGCGCCGGCCGACAGCCGGGCCAAACACCCGCAACCCCCGCCACGCTCACTGCACCCCAGCACGATCTCGTCGTCACCCTCGCGGAGCTCATCATCCCGCGCACCGATACGGCGGGGGCCACCGATGCAGGCGTCGCGGCGTTCGTCGACAACGTATTGAGCGACGCGCCGGAGGCCGAGCGAGACGAGTTCCTGGCCGGCCTGGCGTGGATCGACGAGCGTTCGCGCGCATCGTTCGGGACCGAATTCGTCGACGCCGGCGACGAGCGACAGCGCGCCTTGCTCTCCGAGGTCTCTTCGCCGTCGCCCTCCATCGACGCCGTGGGCACGACGTTCTTCGAGACGATGAAGCAGCTGACCGTCACCGGGTACTACACCTCGGAAGCCGGCAGGCGCGAGGAGCTCGGAATCGGCGGCAACGTCTTTTTCGCCGACGATCCCGGGTGCCTGCATCCGGAGCACAAGTCATGAGCAGGGCGCAGACGTTCGACGCGGTCGTCGTCGGCTCGGGAGCCAGCGGCGGCTGGGTGGCCAAGCAGCTCACCGAGGCGGGCTTGCAGGTAGCCGTGGTCGAGGCGGGCCGAACGCTCGACCCCGAGGTCGACTACACCGAGCACAAGCAGCCCTACGAGATGCCGTTCCGCGGCCGGCGGTTGGCGTCGCGCGAGCGTCAGGCGCGCCAGCCGATCCAGACGCTCTGCTACCAATGCGACGAGTACACCGATCACCTGTTCATAGATGACATCGACAACCCGTACACGACGCCGCGCGACCGGCCCTTCTCGTGGATCCGCGGGCGGCACGTCGGCGGCAAATCGATCATGTGGGCGCGGCAGAGCTATCGCCTCAGCGACTACGACCTGAAAGCCGCTTCACGCGACGGGTTCGGCGAGGACTGGCCGATCGACTACGAGGAGCTGGCTCCCTACTACGACCGGGTCGAGCGGTTCATCGGCATCAGCGGTCAAGAGGAGGGCCTGCCGCAGCTGCCGGACAGCCGATTCCTACCGCCGATGAACCTGACCTGCGGTGAGGAGCTGCTGCGTACGGCGATCCGGGAGAAGTTCGGCCGCACGTTGACGATCGGCCGCTGCGCGATCCTGACGCGTGACCTCAACGGTCGAGCAAAGTGTCACTACTGCGGCCCCTGTTCGCGCGGCTGCGTCACCGGCTCCTACTACAGCAGCCCCTCGAGCACGCTGCCCGCTGCGGCGGTGACGGGACGCCTGACGATCGTCGACAATGCCGTCGTCAGCCACATCGTCGTCGGCGACGACGGCAAGTGCCGCGGCGTCCACTACGTCGACCGCCTGACACGCAATCAGCGCGAGGTTTTCGGCAACATCGTCATCCTGTGCGCATCGACGCTGGAATCGACCCGCATCATGCTCAACTCGAGCTCGGATCGGTACCCGAACGGCATCGCCAACTCCAGCGGGGTGCTGGGCCACTATCTGATGGACCACGTCATGGGCGGCGACGCCAACGGTGTTCTGCCGATGCTCAAGGGTGTGGAGGACACGCGCGGGAATCGCCCCAACGGCGTGTACGTGCCGCGCTTTCTCAACATCGACGACAAGCACCCCGATCTTCTGCGCGGGTACGGCTATCAAGGCAGTGCCTACGAGAGCAAGTGGCGGCACGCAATGAGCATTCCGGGCTTTGGCGCCTCCTTCAAAGAACGGGTACGCGAGGAGCGCCCCTGGCTGATCAACCTCGGCGGCTTCGCCGAATGCCTGCCGCGCTACGAGAACTTCTGCGAGCTCGACAACGAACGGGTCGATGCCTGGGGCATTCCCGTGCTCCACATCAGTGCCGAGTTCGGCGACAACGAGCGCCGGCTGGTCGATCACATGGCGGACCAGGCCGCCGAGATGCTCGAAGCGGCAGGTGCCGAGGACATCACCGTCACCAAGGACATGTCCGCACCCGGCCTGGCAATCCACGAAGTCGGCACCGCCCGCATGGGCAACGACCCGACCACTTCCGTGGTCAACCGCTGGCAGCAAGCCCACGACGTGTCCAACCTGTTCGTCATGGACGGCTCGGTATACGTCTCGTCGGCCTGCCAGAATCCGACGCTGACCATCATGGCGCTGGCGTCGCGGGCGTGCGACTACCTGGTCGAGGAGTACCGGGCCGACAGGCTCTGAAGCCAGCGGAGCCGGCTCGCGACCCGCACCTGCGATGGGCGCGTCGACCGCTCCCGGGGCGCGGCCTCGACGGTGAGCTCGCCCGGTCGGGCGATCACGGCGGGTCGTAGAAACGAACGTCGGCCATCGGGTAGTGGCGACGGTTTCGGGTCCACAAGGCCAGACTGCCGGTCGCTGCGGCAGCAGCGACGAGGGCGTCGGCAATCTCCACTCCGTGTGAGTCTCGGTACCGGGCAAGGTAGTGGCCGGCCTGTCGGCCGGCGAGGGCATCGAGCACTACCTCGCCGCGGGCTTCGAAGAAGGCAGCCGTGACAACCTCCTCGCCCGGCCGCTGCCCGGCGTAGATCTCGGCCCACGCGATCGGGCTGCAATACGTAGGCGTTCCGCCAGCCTCGAGCTCTGCGACGTCGTCGATCACCGTCACGTTGCCGCGAAGGATCTCGATAATCACGTCGGAATCCAGGAGAACGCCGTTCAGCGGCCCCGGTTCGGCCGCGTATCGCTCCGCAGGCTCCTCACGTACGCGTCGGTCGCGGGCATCTCGTCTCGGTCTCGCCACAATCCAGCCATTTCCCGCAGCGTGTCCTCGTGCCGCCGGTCGCCGTCACGGTAAACACGGTTCAGCGCTTCGCGCACGAGGTCCGACAACGATCGTCCCTGCTTGCGCGCAAGTCGGCGGAGGTGCTCGTGAAGCTCCTCATCGAGATACAGCTGTGTTCGAACCATACGATGTATATACACCATCTAACGATCGGGCCACAACCCGTCGAATTGGAACGGATCGGGCCCCCTCGACACGGAAAGCCTTCCCAGAAGACGCATCCTAGCCAGCGGCAGTATGCCTACCGAATGACCGTTTCCCTTCCCTTGTCGAGGAAGGGCACGCCTTCGGACAACCACGCCGGCGCCTCCGCCCCCTTCAGATGGTGGTCGAAGTACTGCATCATGCGGATCTGGAAGTCCTTCTGATTCTCTTCCTTGGCCAGGTGGTGCGGCTCGTCCGGGTACGAAAGCAGGATCACCTCTTTGCCCAGGCGCTTCGCCGTGATGTAGAACTCGAGACCCTGGTTCCAGTCCACCGCACCGTCTTCGGTGCCGTGCAGGATCAGGAACGGCGTCGAGATGCCCTCGGCGTTGTGGACCGGGGACTCGCGCACGTAGGCGTCGAAGTCGTCCCACGGGCTCGCTGCCATGCGCCCCTGGCCGAACTGGATCAGCGGCGCGTTGGGCCCGCCGCTGCTCTTGTAGAGGATGTTGTGCATCGACACCAGGTTGGTGAGCGGGGCACCGGTCACCACCGCGGCAAACATGTCTGTCTGGGTGACGATGAAGCTGCTCTCGTATCCCCCCCAGCTGTGCCCCTGGAGCCCGATGCGGTCCGGGTCGGCGTAGCCCCGATCAATGACCTCTTGCACGGCCGCGGTGACGTCGTCGAGCGCGGAGGTCCCGGGTCTGCCGTCGTCGTAAATGATGTCGGGCATCAGCACGAGGTAGCCGTTCGACGCATACGTCGACATGTGAGGCCGGTCGTCGTAGACGGGCTGCGAGTACTGATGATGCCGCTGCGACATCTTCTCGTAGAAGTACACCACCATCGGGTAGCGACGTCCCTCTTCGTAGCCGGCCGGAAGGGTCAGCGTCGCCTGTAGCTCGTGCCCGCGGCGATCCTCGTAGTCGATCAGCACGCGGCCGGGTGTCCAGGCGTACTCTGCCTGCTGCGGGTTTGCGTCCGTGATCTTGCGAATGTCGCCGGTGTCGCCGTCGAGGAGCCAGTAGTCGGGGAACTCGACGATCGTTTGCCGGGTGAGCAGGTAGCGGTCGGCCTCTTTCGCCTTGCGCAACCCGTCGACCATTCGATCTTCCCAGATGACCTCCTCGAAGCGCGGCTCCGCCGGGGTCGAATCGACCCGCCAGTAGCCGGACTTCTTGGTGCGCTCGCCGTAGGCCGAAACGATGACGTCGGCGTCGAGGTCGATTTCCGTGGGGCCTCCGCCGCCGCCACCGAAGCCGCCCCGGCCGCCTCCTCCACCACGCCCGGGGTCGACGTAGCGAAAGCGGATCTGCTGTCGATCGCCGACTCCCTCCGTAAGCATGTAGGCACCGTCCGGCGCGCTCGCCGCGCCGTCGTCGTCGTTGTCGGTACCGGCGTCCCGCAACGGGACGACCCACAGGTCGAACTCGTGGTTGAGCACGACCGAGCCCCCGCCCGCGGTCCAGCCGGCCAGCCCGTAGCTCGATTTCTCCGTCGGCCGATCGAAATGTCGATTGACGAAATCCACGCCCGCGACCGCGGAGAGGTTCGTAACGGTGCCGTCCGACAGGTTGCGCGCCTTCAGCTGTCCGTCTTCCTGGTACAGGAACCAACGGCTGTCGGGCGACGTTCCCAGCGTGTAGCGAATGTCGTCGGCGATCCGAGTCTTCTCGCCGGTTCGGGTGTCGATGAGGTAGAAGTCCGAGACGCCGCCGGCGACGCTCATATCGCCACGCAGCTCGGAATCGTCGCGTCCGATAGCGAACAAGCCGTCCTCCGTCGGCGTAACCGTTCGCATCTGCTCGTCTGCCAGCCGCATGAAGCGGCTGGGCTCCAGCAACAGGACCGAGCGATAGGTGAAGTTGCGGTCGGCGTTGGCGCGGACGATCTGTACCGATTGCACCCGCTCGTCCTTCCAGTGCCAGACGTCGACGTTCGGCTGCGGCCCGTCCTTCTCCTCGGGCAACTCGCGCTGCTCCTTGATACCGACGAAGACCCTGGTCCGGTCATCGCTCCATGCGATCGAGCCCCGCTCGGAGAGAACGAAGCCGCCGGGAAAATCGGCGGACTGCGCCGGATCGTATTCGACGCTTCGCGGCCGTGCGCCGAGAATGTCGAGGAATGCCAGCAGCGTGTTGTCGCGCTGCTCGTACCCCTCTCGGGAATCTCCGCGCAACACGGCGAGCGAGCTGGCGTCCTCGCTCCAGGAGAGCTGAGCGTACCGGCTCGCGGACGTGTCGAGGGGCATGATCCGGCTGCTGCCGAGATCGAGCACGTAGACACCGTTTCCGCTCATGTTCGCCGCGTCGACGAGATAGGCGAGCAGATTGGCGTCCTCGTTGAACGCAAACTGCGAGACGTTGCCGATGTTGAGCGCCATGCCGGTCTCGAGGTTGCGCAGGACGAAATCGGCGCCCTCGTGCTCGGCCTGGCGATCGGCCCGAGCCTTGTGGATGGCAACGAAGGCAGAGTCGCTCGAGAACTCGAACGCCCGCACGCCCTCGACCTCGTGCTCCTCGCCGCTGGCGAGCTCGATGAGCTCGAAGGTGCGGGTCGGGGCTTCTTGCCCGCCGGCACCTTGGCCACCGGGGCCCCGGCCGCCGCGATCGCCGGATCCACCGCGACCACCGCGCCCGGCACCGCCGGCGCCGTCCTGTTCCGGCGGGGTCGTGATGAAGCCGACCCAGGCAGAATCTCCGGAGAACTGCGGCCCCGAGCCGTTCGTCGCCTCGTGCAGCCGATCGCCGTCGAGCTCGCGCACATAGAGCGTGCCGTCGCCCTCGTTGGGTGCGTGGGCGTAGCTCATCCAGGCGCCGTCCGGCGACAACGCGACCGCGTTGATCCGGCTCCAGCGCGGATAGTCGGCCAGCGTGAGCGGCTTGTTCTCACCGCCCGCGGCTTGAGGGCCGACCGCGCGGGTCGGAGAAGGCGCCATGACCGCGACGACGACAAGCGCCGTCCCCGCGATCGCCGCTGACCACTTGCTGTGCAGATTCATGGGAGCAACCCCGTCGCTGTTATGTGATCCGGTTCAACGCATCTTCGAGCGCCGCAACGGTCCGATCGACGTGGTGGAGCTTGTCGAGACCGAAAAGCCCGAGCCTGAAGGTGGTGAAGTCTTCCGGCTCGTCGCAGCGGAGCGGCACGCCGGCGGCGATCTGCAGGCCGACCTCGGCGAACTTCTTGCCGGTCTGGATGGCGGCATCCGAGGTGTAACTGACAACCACGCCGGGCGCCTCGAACCCCTTCGCCGCGACGCTCTTGAACCCCTTGCCGACCAGCAGGCCGCGGACGGCGTCGCCCAGCTGCTGCTGCTCGTCGCGGACCTTCTCCAAGCCGTAGGCGGTGGTTTCGGCCATCATGTCGCGGAAGCGACGAAGCGCATCCGTCGGCATCGTGGCGTGATAGGCGTGGCCGCCGTTCTCGTAGGCGGACATGATCTCCAGCCATTTTCGCAGGTCGGCGGCGAAGCTCGTGCTGCTGGTCTCCTCGATGCGCTCCCGGGCCCTCTCGCTCAACATGACCAGGCCGGCGCACGGAGACCCGCTCCAGCCTTTTTGCGGGGCGCTAATCAGGACGTCGACGCCTGCAGACCGCATGTCCACCCAGATGGCCCCCGAGGCGATGCAATCGAGCACGAACATGCCGTCGACCTCGCGGACGGCATCCCCGACCGCCCGGACGTAGTCGTCGGGCAGGATCATCCCCGACGAAGTCTCCACGTGAGGAGCAAAGACGAGGTCCGGCTTCTCTTCCCGGATCGCCGCCACGACATCGTCCAACCGAGCCGGCGCGAAGGCCGGCTGGGCGTCGTCATCGACTCGGTACGCCTTCAGTACCGTCGACGACGACGGGATGTCTCCCATCTCGAAGATCTGGGTCCATCGGAAGCTGAACCACCCGTTGCGCAACACCAGGCATTTCCGGCCGGTGGCGAACTGCCGGGCGACCGCCTCCATGGCGAAGGTGCCCCCGCCGGGCACGACGATCACGGCCTCGGCGCTGTAGACGTCCTTGAGCGAGGCGGATATGTCACGCATCACGCCCTGGAAGGATTGCGACATGTGGTTGAGCGAGCGGTCGGTGAAAACCACCGAGTACTCCAACAGACCATCGGGATCGATATCGGGAAGTAGGCCGGCCATCTCTCGTTTCCCCAAGCGGTGAATGAACCGCATCACTCTAGCAGCACTCGCTCGAAGTGTCCTGAGCCGGATTTCGCCTTCGACGGACGCCTTCCGGCGGCGGCCAAGGGCTTTGATCCGCGCCCGTCGGTGGGTACCGTTTGGACAGAGGAATCGGCTGGACCCACGAACCCGCGGGAGGAAGCCATGCAGCGAAACCGACTCGTCGTGGTCCTCGTTCTTACCCTCGGCGCACAGGCGATTGCCGTGGGGGCGATGGGGTTGCCCTTCGGCGTCGCCGGCACGAACAGGGCCCCGGGTGCGTGGAGCCAGGAACAAGGACCCGGGCGCGGCGACGACCTCGATCGGATCAAGGCCTGGCGGGCCTTCCTGACCCGCGCCGATCGCGCCTTTTTCGCCGGCCGGATGAACACCGAGCAGGTACGCGCCAAGATCGCCGAAGCGGACGAGCGGATCGAGGAGCTCGAGGCTGCAGCGAAGCCCGATCCGGGCGGCCGTTCCGACATCACCGGCGACGTCGCCTTCCTCGAGCGCGCCTTCCGCGCATTCACCGCGGCGCGCATGAACACCGCCGACGTGCAAAAGTGGTTGGAGGAGGCGAAGGAAAAGTAGCCTCGGCACTCCCGCGCGGTCATGTCCCGAACACGAGCCGACATATTCATCGCTGCTGCGGCAATCGGGCTCGGCCTCGGATCCGCCTCGATCGCGGCCCCGGACGTCGACGAGATCGTCCGCGTGCACGCGGCGGGGCACGGGCAAGGCGGGGAGACCTTTCTCGGCTTCCGGATCGGCCAGGAGATCCGCTACGCGCTGGAACGAGACGGCGACGTACCCGCCGACGCACGGGTGACCTGGGGTATCCGGCTGGATGGGATCGAGGACGAGCTCGGCGTCTTCGGACTCACCTACGAGGCGATCGACGGGCGCGGCGACCCTGCCGCCCCACCGGGCCAGGCCGGCGAGATCACCGCTCTGGCGACCGGTACGGCATGGATCAACGCGCACGGCTTTCCCACCCGCGTGCGGTTCGTCAGCCAACGTCTGACACCGTCGGGACCGCTGGGATACTCGATCGAGTACCGCTTCGAGGACCGCCGCATGTTCAAGCGACTGGAGGGGCGCGAGAAGGAGCAGGACAAGGAGCTCGACGACTACGAGACCATCGATCTGAGGGCGCCCGCGGGCATGTATCTGTTCCATCCGGTCCACCCGGAATGCCTTGCAGCGGCGGACATCGAGGCTCCCTGCCTCGGACGCGAACCGCTCTTCGCCAATCCCGGCTTGCTCAGCCTGACAATGCCGGCGGTGTGGGATTCGGGGACCGGCTCGCTGAGCTTCGTCGCCCTGTCGCCGACCGGCGTGATCCCTCGCATTCTGATGGGCGGGAACCCGGCCGGCGGGAGCGGATTCACGGTGGGCGGCTACAACCTGCTGGGCGGTAGCGGTCCGGATCCGTTTTCCGATGCCGAGGACGCGCTGCAGACGTTCGCGATCCGAGCGGACGGCGACTTGCTACAGCTCGACGTGGGCGGTCGCACCGTCGACGCCTGGCGACTGGACGTGACCGCCCCGCTGGAATCGGCCTACGTGGACGGAAGCGGGTCGATCGTCCGGATCGACCTGGCGACGACGGGAGAGGCCACCGGCGATTACCGCATTCGGAGGCTCCGGCCCAGCGAGTACTAACGCTGCGGATCGCCTCTTCCGGTGTGAAGCCAGCCCGTGCGATCGAGCTCGCTCACCGCGTGGACGGTTGTCCGTCGCTGCTCGCGAGGAGCCCGGCAATGTCGATGCCTTTCGCGGCCAACGTCTTCTCGAACGCCGCAAGCCAGTGCTCGAAGTACCCCGGCGCCTCGGGACGCGGGTTCTCCGGTGTCTCGCCGGCGGCGCCGATTGCCGCCACCAGGTGCGCGCGGAACTCGTCCCACTCGAAGATGCCCCGCTCACAGAGGGAGACCGCCAGGGCGAACGCCCGCCGCTCCCAGTCATGATGAAAGACCAGCTCGCCGCTGCGACGGGGCAGGGCTGACGCTCCGACCATGTCGGCCACGGTTTCGTTCGCTTCGCGCTCGGGTCGCACGGCGATCAATCTCCCGTATTCGCGGCGGCGGAGCGGTCGGCGGACCCGCCGGCGCCAGGCCCCTCGACGAGGGCTACCCCGATCATGGAGTCGCGCGTCACCAACTCGGCGAGCTCTTGCTCCGACACGCCCTCGGTTCCCGCCGGCCGGGCGGGCAAGACCAGATAGCGAACCTCGGCGCTGCTGTCCCACACGCGGACTTCGACCGGTTCCGGCAGCTCCAGCCCGAACTCTCGCAACACGCCGCGGGGATCGATCACGACCCGCGACCGGTAGGGCGCGCTCTTGTACCAGGCCGGCGGCAACCCGAGCACCGGCCACGGGTAACACGAGCAAAGCGTGCACACGACGACGTTGTGAACTTCCGCCGTGTTTTCGACGACCACCATGTGCTCACCCTGCAGCCCGGTGTAGCCGAGCTCGGCGATGGCCGCGGTGGCGTCCTGGAGAAGCCGCGCCTTGAAGTCGGCATCGACCCAGGCCCGCGCCACCACCCGGGCTCCGTTCATCGGCCCGATGTCGTTCTCGTACACGTCGACGACCGTATCGAGCGCCTCCTTGGTCACCAGCCCCTTGGCGATCAACAGCGCCTCGATGTTGGCGACCCGCTCGGTGAGCGCCGCCGTTTCCTCCGGTGTTCGGCGGGGTTCGAGATAGGGGTTCGGCGGAGCGTTGTGGTGATGATGGTCGTGGCCGTCGTCGTGATGACCAGCGTCGTGGGCGTGGTGGTCGTCGTCGCGGGAGTGGTGGTCGTGGTCGTGGTGGTCGTGGTCGTGGTCGTGGTCGTCGCTCACGATGCCTCCTCGTCGACCCGCTCCAGGTAGTCCTCCCAGAGGTCGAGATAGATTCCGTCGCGCGACGAGGCCTCGGACCCCCAAAGCTCGGTGGCAGCGAAACGGACGTTGTAGAGCGGCTGTGGGTTCTCTCCCCCACCGTGTGCGTTCGTGTCGGGAAAGACGTGGATGCCGTGACAGCGTTCGATCACACCGACGCGGCCGCGCGCGTAGCGCGGCAAACGCGTGTGCCCGTCCGGGTTCATGTTGCGCGCCCGCACGACATCGCCATCAGCGAACGATGGCTGCCGATCCGCCTCGCGGTCTACCGGTCTCCCGGCGCGAATGACGGCGCGGAGCGTGTCGGCGTCGGGCGCCGGATCGGTGGCCGGTGGGTCGAACTCGGGCACGCCAGAGAGAATCTCGGCTTCCGAAAGCAGGCCGGCCTCTTTCAAGCCGGCATCGAGGCGCGCCAGCCAGCGCTCGTAGTACGAGCTCTCCAGATACAGCACGGGGTCGAGGATCTCCAGCAGATAGCGACGCCGGTCGATGGGACCGAAGATCCCCGCCATCAGGGCGGACAGGGCGAATGCCCGCCGCTCCCAATCTTCGTGAAAGACGGGCTCGTCGTCCTCGGCCTCTACCGGCCCGAAGCACGTCATCCCGCCCATGTCGTGCACGCCGTTCATGGGCTTTCCCTCATCGTCGCCTCAGCCTCGATCTCGACCAGGTAGCCGTCGCCGACAAGCCCGGCTTGCACCAGGGTGTTCGCCGGCCGGACGGCGGCGAACCGCTCGCCATGGACGCGCGAGATCGCCTCGGCGTGATCCGCGTCACTGACATAGATCCTCGTGCGGACGACATCGGCCAACGTGGCGCCGAGCGATTGTAGCGCCCCCTCGATCTTGTCGATGACGAAGTGGGTCTGGGATACGGGATCCGCCCCGCCGATCAACCGATCCACATGCGTCGCGGTGGTTCCCGACACGAGTACGCGGTTGCCGTCTCGCACCGCGCGACTGAACCCGGCCATCTCCTCCCATACCGTTCCGCTGGACGCTCGCTCGCGTCCGTCGTCGCCACGAGCCACCGGGAACGGGGCCGGTAGCGCCTCGATATGGTGCGACAGATCTCCCGACGCGGTAAGGAACGGCGGGCGCCGGTACTCGTCGCCGCAGTCCCCGTGAATCGGCGTCAGCGCTCCGATCGCCGCGGCAATCTCCTCGCGGCTCGATTCGTCCAGACGGAAGCCGAACATCGCCAAGTTGTCGTCGCGATGCTCGCTGATTCCCAGCCTGGCGCCGACAATGACGGCGCCGACGGCCGGCTGGTCGAGGATGTACCGGCAGGCCACGTTGGCCATCGAGACGTCGTGCCGCTGTGCCACGTCGCGGACCACGCGCAGGAGCCGTTGCAGGGCTTCCCACCCCCCGGCATGGCGAATGAAGCGGCCGTACTTCATCTCGGACCACGTCTCCAGCCGCTCCCAGTCGGGCTCCGGAGCATCGAGCCAGCGCTCGGTGAGGAATCCTCCCGCGACGGTACCGAAGGCGAGCACCGTGATGCCGTTTTCCCGGCACATCTCGAGCATTCCGTTGGTAGCGGCGCGCTGATCGAGGAGGGAGAAACACACCTGGTTGGACACGATCTCGATACCGCTCCGAACGATCATCCGCAGGTGAGCGGTGTCCGTGTTCGTCATGCCGAGATAGCGGATCAGGCCCTGATCTTTCAGCTCCTGCAGGTAATAGAGAGCATCGAGATAGCTCGGGTCGGCGTAGTTCCAGGCGTGAAACTGGAGCAGGTCGATTCGCTCCGCCTGCATTCGCTCGAGGGCTCGCTCGACCGCGGCACGGACATCTTGGCGGGAGGACGGCTCCGGCTTCGGGACCCACTTGGTGAACAGTTGCGCGGCGTCATCGCCGTGCTCCCTACGGTAGAGGCCGGCAATCTGCTCCGCCGATCCGTAGTGGTCGGCCATGTCGAAGGTGGTGAACCCGGCCTCGACGTAGGGATGCATCGCCGCGGCCGCCGCTCCGAGGTCGAGCTCGCGGCTGTCTCGCTCCATGTCGGCGATCTGCCACAGACCGGTGATGACCCGGGAAATGGAGAGGTCGGGTGCCAGCTCCCAGCGCTCGACGTCGCTGACTCCTGACATGTTCGACATGCTCACTCCGGCGGCAGGGTCGAGAACAGGGCGGCCACGTCGGCGCCGGATCGACGCAGCTTACCCATTTCGCGGACATAGATGGCGCTGGCCAGCGCCATGACGCCGACCCACACCGCGGTCGAATGCAGATACCACGCCGGCTGGGTCGCGTTGAGGTCCTTCCACACGTGTACGACGAGGAATACGCCGAGCAGCGCGATGCCGGCGCACCCGACGGCGACCTGCGCCGGGCGCTGCGGCACGACACGCACGGCTCGCGCGAGCTCTGGATTGCGCCGCGGAAGCGCCAGAACGGCGGCGCACATCAGCAGAAAGTTCACCAGCATCGACGTCACCAGGATGTCGACGCCGAGAAAGAAGTCTCCGGCAAGATGGCTACCGAGGATGCCGACCGTGGCCATCAACCCGCTCGCCACGATCGCTACCCCGGGCGTGTGGCGGACCGGGTGCACCGTGGCGACGACGGCCGGAAAAATGCCGTCCTCCGCCCAGGCAAACATCAGGCGGGAGACGGCCAGGAGCATGGCCGGGAGGTCGTTGGTCAGCGCCACGGCTGCACCCGCGACGATCGCCACCGTCCATCCCGCCGGCAGCACGTAGCCGAGCAGGCCCGGCGCCGTAATGTCGCGCACCAGCGCCTCCTCGGCAACGAAGGTCCACGGCACGGTGTGATACACCGCGGCGGTGAACAAGAGGTAGAACGAGCCCACGGTCACCACGGCGATCCCGATCGCCAGCGGCAGCGTGCGGTGCGGATCGCGGGCCTCCCCGCCCGCCTGGGCGATCGAATCGAAGCCGATGAAGCTCGAGAACAACAGGGCCGCGGCGCCGACGAAGGCGCCGATCTGGAAGGGCGCGGCCGGCGCCGCTTCGATCACCCTGCCTTCGGTCGCCGCGACGGCAGCGGTAAACGCTGCTTGATCGGAGCCGAAACCGGCGACGATGACGATGCCGCCAAGTCCGAACATCAGGAACATCATCGGTACGAGCGTCTTCTCGTAGAGCTTCAATCCGCGCAGGTTCACGCCGACGAACGTCCACAGGAACCCCAGGGCAACAGCGACCCGGACAAGGCCCTGGTCGAGTGACGCCGCCAGACCGCCCCATCCGACGGCGGCGGCAACGTCCCGCAGAAAGGGCACGATGAGATACGAGACCACACCGATGGCGATCGACAGGCCGAACCACTGCGAGAAGCTGGCAACGAAGCCGAGATACGGGCTCAGGGAGCGGCTCGCGTACACGTAGCTGCCGCCGGCGCGGGGCATGGCGGACGCCAGGATCGCATACGCCAGCGCCGCCAGCACCGCCGGCACGGCGGCGAAGAGGTAAGCCGGAAGCACGTACGGCCCGATGCCGGGCACGCTGCGCTGGATCATGAAGGGCACGACGTTGATGGCGGCCCCGAGCATCGAACAGATGCCGGTGGCGGCGAGCGCCGTCAGTCCCATCTGGCGGGACAGGCCCGTGGCGCCGCCGCTCATCGATTGATGCTGCCGGGGACGATCCCGCTGCCTGCCATGAATCGGGTCCCGATGGCACCGATGAGGGCCTGGCCGCGCTCCATCCCGGCGAGCTGCCGCAACAAGACCACGGCCTCGAACCCGGTGCAGTGCGAACCGACGAGGTTGCCGAGCCGGGCTTCGGCGAGCTTCTCGGCCGTCCAACGCAGGGTCTCTTCGGACGCGTTGAACAGATGGAACCCGCCGATCGCGGCCTGCGGGCTACCGTCGACAATCCTTTCGCGCCCGTAGGTGAGCGTATTGATCAGGCCGGCGTGCCCGCAGCCCGAAACGAAGATCGGCCCACCCTCGGCGACGATGACGAGCGACTGGCTCTCGGGAATGATGTCGGGCTCGGATTCCCCGTCCACGATCACCACCGAGCCCTCGACGAGAGGATAGTTCCGCTCGTCGAAGGGGCGCGGCACAGGACCGGTCACCCAAACACCGGGGCCGATCTCGGCCGGCTCCGAATGGACGATGAAGGTCGCCCCCAGCTCCTCCAGCCGGCGGCGCAAGTCGACCATCGGGTTGCGCTCGGCGCCATCGGGACCGGGTCGGGAGGCGAAGATGCCTTCGGCCACGTGGATGCGGGACAGCGCGCGCGGATTGCGCTTCGAGAGCTCGGTTCGCAGGGTCTCGAGCCCGCCGGTGTGGTCGATGTGGTTGTGGGACAGGACGAGGTCTTCGGCTGCCGACACGTCGATCCCCATCGACCGCGCATTCGAAAGCACGTTGTCGGGTGACCAACCGGTGTCGAAGAGAAACGACCGACCGCCGGCCTCGATCCACGCCGCGAAGCTCCATTCCCCCTGCAACGGCTCGCCCGGGCCGACGATATCGGCGGCATTGGTGGTCAAGATCGTCACCTGGGCCGGGACGCCTTGCCCGGAACTCGCGGCGGCGGCTTCGCTCCGTTGTCCGCTCTGGGGAGCTGTTTCGCCCTGTCGGACGCTTCCGGCGACCGATCCCTGCCGCTGCGAGGCTCCGGCCGGCGGCGCCAAAACGGCCGTGACGGGGAAATGGTCGGACGGGTATCGTCCGCCCGGAGCGGCGCGAACTATGCGTGCCGACCGCACGTCCCAGTCGGAAGACGCCAATACGGCGTCGATCTTCTCCCCTGAAGTCTCTCCGTCGAAGCCGTTGAACGTTCCGACCCCGCCAACTTGCGGGTGCAGCCTGCGGAACGTGTCCGCCAGAGCTCCGTCCGGCGCGCCCACGAGGCGGGTGAACGCCCGGTTCGCCTCGCCGGCGTTGAAGTCACCGGTTACGACGACCGGTTCGTCGGGGAACTCCCTTGCTTCGATCACCTCAAGAAGCAGCGCGGCGCTGCGCTCCCGCGAGGGCTGCGAGCGATGATCCCAGTGAACGTTGTAGACGTAGAAAGAGCTGCCCGAGACGCGGTCGCGCAAACGCGCCCAGGTGCAGATCCGTGGGATGTCGTTGCCCCAGCTCGCGGAACCCGGCGTGTGGGGCGTGTCGGAGAACCAGAACGTACCCTCGTCGAGGACGTCGAGCCGCGAGCGGTCGACCAGGATCGCAGCGTACTCGCCGGCCTCGGCTCCGTCGGTCCTGCCGACACCGATCTCCCGATAGCGCGGCAGGGCGGCGGCGATCTCGTCGAGCTGAAAACGCAGTGCCTCCTGCACGCCGAGCACCTCGGGGCGGAACTCGTCGATGACGTCGACGACGGCGCTACGGCGCAGCGGCCAGGCGTTGTCGCCGTCGTTGGCGCTGCCGTAGCGAATATTGAAGGACATGACGCCGAGCTCGCCGGCACGTCGCCCCCTCGTTGCCATGGTGGTCGCGGGCCCGGCCGCGGCGGTCGCAGGCGCGGACTCGAGCAGCTCGGCGCGAACCAGCGACGGCGGCAGCGAGCCGATGCGCAGCAGCGCGTCGTACAGCTGCCGTGGCTCGTCGGGCTCGCCGTACTTGGCGATCCACTCGCGACGCATCTCCTCGATCTTGAGCATGCCGATGAGGTAGCCGAGGAAATAAGTCGGCCGGCCGGTGTACATGCCCACCTCGAGCTCGGCCGCAATTCGATCGAATCGAACCTCTTCGACCATGAAGTCGACCGCCTCATCGAACGTCATCCGGCCGGTGTGAAGGCTGGCATCCAGGATGACGCGAGCGGCCCGCCACAAGCGATTGCGCAGTCGTGTGAGCTCGACGTCGTCGCCGTGCAGGAACCCTTCCTCGAACATGAGCTGCTCGGTGAAAAGACCCCAGCCCTCGGAAAAGATCGATTCGCGCACGTAGTGACGCAGCTTGCGGGGGTTCTCGTACGACTTGAGCGCTTGAGCGTGGTGGCCGGGATATGCCTCGTGCACCGCAATGATCGGGATCCACGCGGTGTGGTGGGCCGACAACCGTGCCTCGCGCTGCTCCGGCGTCAGGCCTTCCTCGATCGGTGTCAGCACCAACCGTCCCTGCAGGTCGTCGTCCTCGGGCCCGACGCTGTCGAACGTGCCGAAAGGAGACGAGCGCCGCTGCGCCGGCGGCGTGTCCACCGTGATGACGTGTTCGCCCGCGGGCAGGGTCAGAATCTTGTTCTCGATCACGAACGCGCGGGCCGCGTCCATTTGCTCCTGGTACGCCGTTTTCAGGCCGTCGGCAGTTGGGTGGTCCTTCTTCAGCTCCTCGTAGACCTCGACCCAATGCCTGCCCGGCGAAATCCGCTCCGCGACTTCTTGCGCTTCCGCAACGGTTTGCTCGAACGCCGACCGACCGATCGCGATGATGTCGTCCGCGTCCTCTTCCATGAGCCATCGATGCCGCAGCGTGTAGTCGTAGTGCTCCTTCCCGATGGCCCACGACCCGTCGGAGCGCGGTAACAAATCGTTCTCGAGGAAATCCAGGTAGCTCTCCAGCTCGGCGAGCGCGCGTGAGCCGACGGACGCGGTTTCTCCTTCGAGCGAAGCGAGGCCGCGGCGCAGCGCCTCGATGGTCGTGCGCGTCTGAAACATCGCCTCACGCGTCGTGCGCTCCGGCGGTCGGCCGAGGTTGGCGCGCGCCTGGGCCAGGGCGCCGGGCACGGCGGCGAGAACCAACCGGGCGCGCTCCTGATCGATCGAGCGATCCACCGAGTCCTGCGGAAAGAGGCCGGCAACCTGGCGAACCGGCACGTACATCGTCGGCTGCATCTCCCATTCTCGGCGACGCTCGGCGTTGTAGATGTCCGACTCGAGGATGGCGATCATCACCCGCCGGTCGTTGCGCTCCGGCAGGCTGAGACCTTCCGTCTCGACCGCCTCGACGCGTGCCAACAGGTCGCGCATCGGCTGTATGCGCTCATCGAAGCGCGCAGGCGAGAAATCGGGCTGGCCGGCAGCGCGGAGCGCCGTCGGGCTCCACGGATTCGCCCCTCTGCCCCCGCGCGCCAGGAACTCGTCTACCAACAGGTCGAGCTCGGCTCCGGCGACCGTCAGGGGGGACCCCGTCGAAGCGGCACCGGTCGAGGTGGCGCCGGTCGAGGTGGCGCCGGCCGGAGCGGCGCCGGTCGGGGTCGCGCCGGTAGCCAGCAACAGCGTCAACAGAACGACTCCGGTGATCACTCGAGTCGTCGCCACCGCGCGGGCTTGCGATCGTCGATTCTTCATGAGGCCCAAACTCTTCCACCGCCGCCACGGTTTCGCAAATGAAGGTCCCAGAAGAGGCCTGGTGGCCGGCTGGTAGCGGGTCCTGGCTAGCTACCGAGCCAACCCTTGCGCCGGAAGTAGACGAGCAACCCGAGCGTGACCGCGCCCATGATGCCGAGAGCGAACGGGTACCCCCAGTACCAGGCGAGCTCGGGCATGTTCCAGGGCGATCGTTCCGGATCGAAGTTCATGCCGTACAACCCGGCGATGAAGCTCAACGGGATGAAGATCGTCGCGATGATCGTCAGCACCTTCATGATCTCGTTCATGCGGTTGCTGAGGCTCGAAAGGTAGAGATCCATCAGGCCCGAGGCGATCTCGCGATAGTGCTCGACCGCGTCCATGAGCTGATGCGCGTGGTCGTAGCAATCGCGCAGGAAGACCCGCGTCTCGTCCGTTACCAGCCGGGTCTCCTCGCGCAACAGGCGTCCCAGCGCGTCTCTCAGCGGCCAGACGACGCGCCGAAGCCCGAGCAAGTCGCGGCCGACACCACGTATCTGGGGCACGAGCGTACTGTCCGGCTCCTCGAGCACATGCTCCTCGAGCCTCGCGAGCCCCTCGCCAAAGTGCTCGAGCACGGGGAAATAGGCATCCACGAGGGCGTCGAGAAGACAGTACGCAAGGTAATCCGAGCCGCCGCCGCGTATGCGCGGCCGGCCGGAACGCAGCCGGTCCCGCACCGGCTCGAAGCAATCGCCGGGGCGCTCCTGGAAGGTGACGACAAACCCCTCGCCGATGAACATGCTGAGCTGCTCGTGGTCGAACCCTTCACCGGTGGCAGGAAGGCGGGCAACGACGAAGAGATAGTCCTCGTAACTCTCCACCTTCGCCCTCTGGTGGACGTTCAGAACGTCCTCGAGCACCAGAGGGTGGACGTTGAAGATCTCGCCGATCGTCTTCACGACATCGATGTCGGCGAGGCCGTTGACGTTGACCCAGGTAACCGGCGATCGGCCGAGCAGCGGCGCGAGCTCCGCAACGTCGTCGAGGGTCTGCTCGTTCAGATCGGCGGAGCCGAAGGCGATGACATGGACCTCGGTGGGCAGGGCGTCCGGGTCGGCGACCAAGGTCCCCGGGGGCGCACCTACCGGTCCACGCCGAAAGGTCTGCGACTGTCTGGGGTCACGAGCACCGTGGCTACCGCCGCCGCTCATACACGCCTGTCCGTCGGTCCGTCCCTGCCGCGTCGGTCGGGTGCTGAAAATGTACCGGCAGGGGGCCCTACACTAGCACCACCCGCGGCTGCGGCCTGCCGAAAGGCCGCGCATCGGGAGGGAGCGTCCGTCCGGAAAGTCCGTCCCGTCCCTCGCGGCTCAAACCTGCGGCGATCCGGCACTTGCCAGCCTGCTCATCGAATCCATCACGGGTGCGTCGAAATGGACGTCGACCTGCGGGAAGGCGATGGTGATGCCATTCTCCTTCAACGCCCACCAGATCGACTCATTCAATCTCGACCGTGTGCGCTGGGTCCCCCAAGGGTCATCCAGCCACACCGAGACGTCGAAGTTGACGGAGGAAGAGCCGAATTCAAGCATCAGGACACTGGGATCGATGCCCTCGGAACGGAACGGCTGGCTCCGCGCTACTTCCTCGAGAACCTTCCTCACCAGCGCCATATCGGATTGGTAGCTGACGCCGACCACCGTTCGCAGACGGTAGGCGGAATCACGCAGCGTGTAGTTCTTCACCGTGGACTGGACGAGGGTCGAGTTCGGCACGATCAGGTCTTCCTCGTCGCGTGTACGCACGACCGTCGTCCGAAAGCCCATACGCGAGACGCGAACGACCCTCCCCTCGACCTCCAGGATATCGCCGGGCTTGATGGCCCGCTCGGTAAGAAGGATCACGCCCGAGAGAAAGTTTTGCAGCAGGTTCTGCGTAGCAAAGCCGATTCCCACGGCAAACAGCGCGCCGGCGGCGAAAAGCCCCGACAGGTTGATGCCGACGGTTTGCAGGGCAACCGCGAAGGCCGTAACCAGAACGAGGTAGTGGGTCAGCCGCGTAGCCACGGCGACGGTCCCCTCGTCGGTCATGCCCACGAGCCTCATGCCTCTGGCAATCACACGTTGCAGCACGCGGGACAGCCAGAATGCCAATACGAGCATGGCTGCCACCGTGATCAGTGTGGCCAACGTGACCGGCGTCCCGCCAATCTGGAACAACGTGCTGTTCAACGAGATATCACCCAGGTTCATCCGTCCCTCCAAGGTTTGCTCCCCGCCGCCTTGCCGTCTGACGGCGCACCCGACGCCGCTCGCCCGATAGGTGGGACAGCGCCCTGCTACGCTGCTCGCCCGATGGTGGGACAGCGCCCTGCTACGCTACACCGGAGGCTCCGTTCCGAGTAGAGGACAGCCACCGTTCGGCGCGAGGGGCGACCATGAACCTGATTCTGCTGTCCGCCGCGGATTTCGTCGCCGGCTCCTCGGATGTCGTGCGGCTGCGAGATCGGCGCCTGCGCCACATCGTGCGGGTGCAGAAGGCCGCCCTCGGGGACGAGCTCCGGGTCGGCGTTCTGAACGGTAAGATCGGCCGCGGGCGGATTCTCTCGCTGGGACCCACCTCGCTCGACATGCAGCTCCAGCTGGAGCGAGACCCACCGCCCCCACTGCCTGCAACGCTGGTCCTGGCGCTCCCCCGCCCACCGATGCTTCGGCGCGTCGTACATACGGCCACCGCGATGGGGGTCAAGCGTATCGCCTTGATCGGTGCCCGCCGGGTCGAGCGCAGCTTTTGGGACAGCCGATCGCTCGCGGAAGCGGCGATCCGCGAGCAGATGGTCCTCGGACTCGAGCAAGCGGGCGACACGGTGCTCCCGGAGGTTCGCCGGAGCAGGCGCTTCAAGTGTTTCGTACAGGACGAGCTCCCCTCCTGGTCCCGGGACACCCGCGCCCTGGTCGCCCACCCGAACGCGGCGACGGCGTGTCCCCGCGGCGTCGAGGGAGCGGTCACGCTGGCCGTCGGGCCCGAGGGTGGATTCAGCGACTTCGAGATCGCCACCTTCGAGGGCGTGGGGTTCGAGCCGATTCACCTGGGCGAACGGATCCTCCGGGTCGAAGCGGCAGTGCCGGCGCTGCTCTCACGCATATTCTGAGCCCAGTCCATTCGCTGAGGAAACGACGGGAAACGCTGAGGACCACCCCGGAAAACCGGTGGCGTGGAACTGTTGCTTGATCGAGCCGTATCTGTTGATTGGCCCTGTCCGTGGTCGGTGACCGGAGAGAACATGACGTTCGAGCCCAAAGAAGCATTTCACCTCGGCGAATGGCTGGTGGTGCCGAAGCTGCACCGCCTCCGGCGCGGTGCCGAGGAGAGGCCTCTCGAGCCGAAGGTGATGCAGGTCCTGGTTTTCCTCGCATCACGCCACGGTGAGGTCGTCGGCCACGAAGATCTCATCGAGCACGTCTGGGACGGAATGGCCGTCTCGAGCAACGTCGTGACGTACTCGATCGCGGCGCTGCGCAAGGCGCTGGAAGACGACTGGCGGGCACCGCGATACATCGAAACGATCTCCAAGTCCGGATACCGGCTGATCATGCCGATTCGCACGGAGGCGGAGACGGAAGTCGTTCCCGTCGCCACGATTCCGGAAGGGAGTCGCGGCGCGGCAGCCGTCGAGGAGGCGATACCGAAAGGGCGGGTCACGCCGATGCCGCTGGCTGCGCCGGCCGAAGCGGCCCGAACGCGAAGCCGCCTGCCGCGGCGGGGATGGTTGATCGCGGGCGCAGCGGGAGCGATCGGAGCACTCAGCATCGTCGGTGCTGCCCGGGTGCTCATCGAGCCCCTCGATCGAGAAGCCCTGTTGTTGAACCCGGTACCGGTCACGTCGTTCCCCGGGAGCGAAGTGCAACCCACGCTGTCTCCCGATGGCAACCACATCGCCTTCGCATGGATGAAGCCGGGACGACCCGATCGAGACCTGTACGTCATGCTCGTCGGCGCCGACACGCCGGCGCCGCTGGCGACGAGCGACGATCACGAGCGCAGCCCGGCGTGGACGCCGGACGGCCTGCACGTCATCTACGCGCGGTGGAAAACCGACGGCAGCGGCTGTGGCATCTACAAGATCCCCGCCGTCGGCGGCAGCAGCGAACGCATCGCCGAATGCCCGGGGCGCCCCATCGGCAACATGTCGGTCTCTCCGGACGGGCGCCTTCTCGCGGTAGGGGCGCTGGGCCCGGTGGGCGAGCCGGCGCAAATCTACGTCATCGACCTGTCCGAGGGCGTCGCGACGCTGGTCGGCAACCCCCCGGCCGACCGACAGGGCGACTACTACCCGATGTTTTCCCCCGACGGCAGCCGGATCTCGTTCCAGCGATTCCGCGGCGACGGCCTATCGGACGTCTACACGGTCGCCGCGGACGGCACCGGCCTGAGCCGGGTCACGTTCGACAATCGGGACGTCGGCGGGACCGACTGGAGCGCAGACGGCTCGGCGTTGTTCTTCTCCTCGTACCGGGCCGGACGCTACACGCTGTGGCGGGTGCCGGCGACCGGCGGCGACCCCGCCCCGGTGGCCATCAACGACCACAACATCATCTCGCCCAGCCTGTCGCGCAGCGGGAACCGCATCGCCTACTCGAAGGCGATCACGGACGTCAATCTCTGGAGCACCCGTCTGCGCGGCGAGGGCACGGCGCTGACGCCGCCCCTCGCGGTGACCGCCGAGCAATCGGCTACCGCAGACTTCTGGACGGATCACGACGAGCCGCAAAAGCTGCTGTCATCGACCCTGTGGGAAGGACACCCGGAAATCTCCCCCGACGGCACCCGGCTTGCCTTCGTTTCCGATCGTTCCGGCAGCTTCGAGGTGTACTCCGCCGGCATCGACGGCTCCGATCTTCGCCGCCATACGTCGTTCGGCGGCCCTTTCGTCGGCAGCCCGCGCTGGTCGCCCGACGGTTCGCAGATCGTCTTCGACGCTCGCCCGGAAGGCCATGCGGACCTCTGGACCGTCAACCGCGAGAGCGCCACGCCGCAACGCCTCACGGCCGATCCCGACGACGAGTTCGCCGGCAGCTACTCGGCCGACGGCGCCTTCGTCTACTTCACCTCGCATCGCTCCGGGTCCTGGCAAGTCTGGCGCATGCCGGCCGGAGGCGGAGAAGCCCGACAGGTCACCGAGGCCGGTGGGTACGCCGCGATCGAGGGGCCGGGCGGGGCGTTCCTCTACTACGCCAAGTACGACCGCGCCGGGATCTGGCGGCTGCCGCTCGACCGCCCGGGCGACGAAGAGCAGGTGTTCCCCGGGCTGGACATCCTCGACTGGGGAAGCTGGACGGTGCGCGACGACGGAATCTGGGCGATCGCCCGCTCCGCCGGCGCGATCATCCGCTACCACCCCGAAACCGGCGAGATGACGCCGGTGGTGCCCCTCGGCGCGGCGGCGCCGCGCCAGACGCCGTCTCTGTCGATATCTGCCGACGGGCGGTTGCTGGTGTGGGCCCAGGTGGACCTGGAAGAGGACGACATCTACCTGGCCGAAGGCCTGCGGGACTTCTGAGCCGGCCGGCCCATCAGCCTGCCAGCAGCCCGTGCCTGGTAGTATCCGATCTCCGCGCTGGCATCCGGCCGAGACCGGCCATTGTGGCCCTCGCTGCAAGAGCCGCGCGGGTCAACCCGGAGGGACCGAGATCCAACGAGCGCTCGCGTGTATCTTCGCCGTCCTGGCTTTGTCAGCAGGCGTCAGCGGCTGCGGCGCCGCCGGCGCAGATCGGGCGGATCCAACCGACCGCTCGGCCGCGGCCGACCCTACAGCGAGTCCAACGAGCACCGCCAATCGATTGCACCTGGTCGAGGTCCTCGCCATCGGTGAAGAGGTCGGCGCAGAGGCGTATCTGTTCGGATCGATCTCGGCGGCGTGGGTTACCGCGGATCGGGTCGTCGTCGCCGACGCCCAGGTCCCCGCGGTTCGTGTCTTCGACCGTGCCGGCCACCACCTCTTCGATGTGGGGCGCACCGGGCAGGGGCCCGGCGAGTTCAGTAGCCCGGCCGGCCTGGTAGTCACCCATGACGGCCGCATCGCCGTTGCCGACGTGATGAACACGAGGATCAACTTCTACGACACGCAGGGCGAGTTCGTCGAGGACTGGCCGCTGCCCGGGCCGAAGTCCGCCCTCGGCCTGTGGCTGACAAACGACGGCGAGCTGCTCACCGAAGGCTGGGATCTCGAAAGCGGTCGCATGGGCATGCTGCCGATCGGCCCCGATGGGCCCCGGGGCGAGTACATGTTTCCGCCCGATATCGGCGCGATGCGAGGATCGCTGCCCATCGGGAACGGCGCGGAGGTCGTTCTCCCCTTCGCACCGGGCTACGTCTGGACGCCAACCCCCGGCGGCGAGCTCGTCGCCGGCATCGGAGAGACGTATCGCCTGCGGATCGTCCGCGAGGACGGTCGCGTCGACGTGCTCGAACGACAGTCACCGGCAACCCCCGTCAGCCGCGCCGAGGCCGAATACCGCGCCGCCGCCGCCACGGCGGGACTCGCCTTCACCAAGCCGGGAGTCACGATCAGCGCCGCCAACCTGCCCGAGAACAAACCGTATTTCACCGACCTGTTCGCCGACCGCGCCGGCCGCCTCTGGGTGGTGCGCCCCGGCCCGGGACGGCCGGATGTCACCTGCGACGAGCTGCCGCGCTTCTCCACCCCGCAGCTGACGATGCCGACGGGGACGGGAACCTACTACGAGTCGGGCGGCAAGCCCGGCCCGGTGGACGAGACGCTCTTCGAAGGCCGCTGCCTGACGGATACCGTGATGTTCGACCTGTTCGACCTCGCCACCGGCCGGTTCTCGGGAACGATCGATCCACCCGAGCCCGGCTTCGGCGCTCCGCTCTTCGCCGACCGAGAAATCGTCGCTGCGGCGGTGGTCGATGCGGCCGGCACCGTGCGGCTGAAGCTCTACTCGCTCGAACGAGACTGAAAGTGGGTCACAGAGCGGGCGCCGACAGGAGCCGTGCCCGACGAAGTAGACTCTGGATATGAGACGTCTTCTGAGGGTTGGCGTGCCCCTGATCATCGTCCTGTGCGTCGGCATCGCCATCGGCGCGTACACCGGGGCGTCGATTCCGTCCTGGTACGCCGACTCGGTGGCCGCGACGGCGACAGAGCCCGGGCCGGCCGATCGAGATTCGCCACCCGGCGGAGATACACCTGACGGGGATCGGCGGGCCGGGAACACGCCAGCCGGTGGCAGGACCGTCGGAGAAAGGTCCGCCGAGGACGCGTCGATCGACCCGGATTCCTTGCTGCGGCGCCTGCGCAGCGACGGACAGGTGAGTATCGACAGTCAAATGCTGACGGAGCTCGCCACCACGGCGCTGGCAAGCTCGCGAGACGGACGAGAGTTCCTGCGCGTCAGCGACGGCATCGCGGCGACGATCGACCCGGAGGCCGTCGAGATCGGCGCCGTCTTCGATCTGTCGGCACTGAACGAGGAAGAGCTCAGCCGCGACACCCGAGAGGGTTTGGCGAAACTCCGCGGCGCGGCCCCGTTTCTGCTCAACGCCAAACGCTATCTCGGCGTCCGGGGATTGCCGCGGGCCACCCGCGGCAGGCTCGGCTTCGAGCCCGGAGCGACCCTGCGCGTCGGCGTTCTCGGCCTTCCCGTCGACGCCCTCGCCTGGCTCGGTTCCGACGAGATAGGAAACGCCTCGGTGGCCCTTCCCGATCTCGAAGTCACACGGGTGTCCGTCGAGGCAGACCGATTGACCGTGGAGGCGCGGCCGACGTCACGCTAGCCGCCCGACGCAACTCCCACGCTGCCGCCCTGCTCCGCCTGCGCTACCTCGCTGCTACCGCCTCCCGCCCCCGGCGCCACCACCCGGCCGGCTCATCCATTCCGGAAACGGCAGAAACGGAGCATTGACGATGTCCGGCCCGGCATTGATCTTCGACTCCGCTACCAGCTCCTCGACACGCTCCATCACCTTGGCGTTGTCGACCACCACGCCGTCCTTGATGGTGTAGACGATTCCCTCGGTGCGGTACATCGAGTGATCCTCGTTCTTGCGGATCGCACCGAAGGGATACAGGTAGCGGAGGTTCTCGGCCGGGTTGCCGTCGACGATCAGGAGATCGGCGAGGTAGCCCTCGCGCACCAGCCCGAGGCGTTCCTCGCCGAGCAGCTTCGCCGAATTCAGATTGGCCGTGCGCAACACCTCGAGAGAGTGCATCCCGGTCTCACGCATGAGCTGCAGCTCGCGCACGTTGCCGAAGCCGCCGGTCGACCACTGGTAGTTGTCGTCGGTGCCGAACGCCACCATGCCGCCGCGCTTGTTGAACTCGTAGATGAGCTCCCCCCAGAGGTTGTACATGTACTGCCAGTAGTACTCGTCGTCCGAGGTCCAGTCGTAGTGAAACACCGCGTGGTTCATCGGGTTGGGTAGGTGCAAGTCCCACATCGCCTGGTGGGTGTACTTCTCGTGCCAGGGCATGCCCATGGCGGCGAGGACGTTGCGGTTGGCCTCGTAGGTGGCGCGGTTCGGCTGCATGACCACACCCGAGGCCACCAAACGATCGACGATCTCACCGAGCAGCCGGGCCTTCGTCTCGGGGTTGCGGCCGACCTCTTCCCACACCTTGGCGGCCTGGCGGAAGCGCTCGTTCTCGTCGTAGTAGTCGTAGTCGCGCGGGTAGTCGGGCACGGTGCGATCGAGCGCCGATTCGGCATAGCCGTAGTGGTGCACGATCATGGTGACGCCTTCCTCTGCGGCGATGACGGCGTTGACCTCCGCCAGCGACGAGGGCTGCACGTGCACGGCGGAGATGCCGCCGGCGGCGGTGATGGCCCGGGCCGCTGCGCCGAACAGCTCCCGATTCCAACACAGCGAGTTGAGGTAGAACTGCCTCGCGCCGGCATCCACCATCGCCTGGGCGATCGTCGGCGCCATGGCCGGATCCTCGAGCTGCTCGCGAGTGAAACCGCTGACGCCGTTGCCCCAGGACCACAGAGGGAACATGCGCGGGGCCAACAGCTCGTTGCGCGCCGAGGCGTCGGCCTCGGTCATCGCGTTGTCGAGGCCACGGTCCGCAGCCGGTCCGAGCGTCGTGACTCCCGTGGCGAGCTGCAGCAGATAGACATACTCCAGCGGCAACGGCTCGTTCCGCAGGTGCAGGTGCAGGTTGATCATTCCCGGCATCACCCACTTGCCCGTGCCGTCGATGACCCGGTCGCCTTCGAGGTGCTCGCGCTCGGTGGCGGGCATGTACGGATCGAAGCGACGCATCTCGGTGATGACGTTGCCCTCGACCAGAATGTCGTAGATGCCGACTGACGGGCCGCCGTGCCCCGGCAGGACGTTGACGTTCTGGATCACCAGCCGGTCATACGGACCTTCGGCGAGCTCGCCGAACTGCCGGGTCTGCACCGGCGGGGTCTTGATCCCCGTGATCGGTGCCTGGGCCCCGGCGGGAGACGCCAGTGGACCGGCCATCGTCACGACGATGACGCCAGTGAGAAGGAAGCGGGAAAGCACGCCGCCGGAACGTCGCATGGAAGACCTCCTGCTGTTGGGGCATGGATGGACGACCCGTGCATGGTCACAATTCGCGCGCGATCTGACAACACCGGGCGGTGTCCGTCTCCTCCTGTCGAGGGACGGAGGATCATCGGTATTGTCCCGACATCCATAAATATGGAAATATGGGTCCCATGAAGACGACGATCGAAATCGACGACGATCTGTTTCGCCGCACCAAGGCGGAGGCAGCGCTGCGTGGCCGGAGCCTGAAGGACCTCTTCACCGAGGCGTTGACCAACTATCTCGACGAGAGGCCGCCCTCGTCCGAACCACGCATTGTCGGATGGCGGCGCGTGTTCGGTGCCGCCGACGCGTCGATGGTTGCGCCAGTGGACGCGATCGTTACCGAAGAGTTCGGTAACGTCGATCCGCACGACTGGGAATGATCCTCGACACCAATGCCGTCTCGGCGCTGATCGCCGGCGAGCCGGAGCTGGGATCGTTGCTGGAAGGTTCCGAGCGGCATCACTTGCCGGCTGTCGTGATCGGCGAGTACCGCTACCGGCTGCTGCAATCACGCCACCGCGCGGTCCTCGAGGCCGTTCTCGGGACGTTGATCCACGAGTCCAAAGTGTTGCGAGTCGACGAGGTGACCGCCGAGCACTATGGGGCGGTTCGCAGCGAGCTTCGCGAGGCCGGCCGACCAATCCCGGAGAACGACGTCTGGATCGCCGCCCTGGCCCGCCAGCATCTTCTACCCGTGATCAGCCGGGACAGTCACTTCGATCGCGTCGCCGGCCTCCAACGACTGTCCTGGTGAGCGCGACATCAGCTACCGTCCTTGTCGGTAATAGATCTCTTGCCGGAGCGCATCGAGCAGCGGCGGCGAGCCGTTGAACAGGTCTTCCGGGAAGTCGACGCCGGCGGCGACCATGTTGTCGAAGATGCGCTCCGCTTCGTAGAGATTCAGCCCCATCCCGGCCAGGTACTGCAGCCGCAGGTTGCGATCGACGTTGATCGGTGCGTCTTCCAGCCACGGAGCGAGGTCGCGGGTTTGACCGGCGAAGGTGGCGAGCAGGTCGACGCCGGAATAGAAGCCGACGTCGGCCAGCGACATGCGGACCTCGGCGTACTCCGGAGACATCAGTCGGGTCTCGATCAAGTCGACGTCGATGCGGTCGTCGTCTGCCATACCGAGCAGGACCATGTCGTAGCCCGTGCCGCCGACCGTGTTCGCGAACACCGCGCCGTTGGGAAAGACCTCGAGGAACGTCGCCACTTCGCTTCGCACAGCGTCCTCGGTGCTCTCGTAGAGCTGGACGAACACCGTGACCACACCGCCGGGGTTGAGTCGCGATTTGGCCAGCGTCCAGAACTCCCGCGTATACAACGCCGCAGCTCCTTTCACCCATGGATCGAGCGGATCAGAGGTGATGCCGTCGAACGTCAGCTCCGTGGTCTGCAGGAAATGGCGCCCGTCGTCGAGGTTGATATGAACCTTCGGGTTGTCGACGACGAAGAAGTTCTGCGGGCCGAAATATTCGTTGACGACCGCGGGAACCAAAGGCTCGATCTCGGCGATCTGAACGTTTGAGGCCATCGGATCGAGGCTGACGGCACCGGCGGTGACCCCGGCACCCAGGCCGATGACGAGAAAATTGTCCTGACCGGGAGGAACCAGGGTCGTCAAATGCCCCAGCATGCGCTGCAGGCGCATGTCCTCCGGATAGCTCGATGCTTGCACCTTGCCGGCGTTGTGGTAATTGAGAATGCCGCCGGCGTCCTCCGTCACCGCCACCGAGGCCGTCAATCCCTCACCCATGTAGATGACGTTCGCGCCGAGGCCGCGTACCGGCAGAAAGCGGCCGTAGGCGACGACCTCCCCCGGGATCGGCGGCACGGTGAATGCCGTACCCAGTGCCGCGACGAACAGCAGTACCGGAGCCGCGGCACGTGTCCAGGAGACTCCCGGTGTGGCCTTGCCGGCGACATCCAGGGCCAGCATGCCCGCCACCGCCGAGGCGACGATGACGAGCTGCTGTGTCAATTGGCTGCCCACCCAGGCGACCATCACCAGGCCGGTGGCCAGCGATCCGACGATCGCCCCGACGGTGTTGGCCGCGTACAGACCTCCGACCAGTCGCCCGGGATCCTGCCCCTTGCCGGCAGCTGCGCCCAGCGCCAGCGGGAAGCTGGCGCCCCACAGAACGGCGGCGGGCAACATCGCCCAGAGCACGCGGACGAGGTCCATCTGCATCCTGATCCAGGGGCTCGACTCGATGGTCACGTCGACGGGCCAGTACGGCAATGCCTGGGTCACGGTGTAGGCGGCCCAGGCCATCGCGACGCATAGCCCGAACTGGCAGTAGGCAAGCGCACGGCGAGGCGATGCGAGTCTGGACGAGAGGGCCGAGGCAACGCTGCTGCCGATCCCGAGGCCGAGGAGAAACACCGAGAGGATCAGGGCGAATCCGTAGACGGTCGCGCCGACGAGCAGCGACAGATGACGCGTCCAGAGCACCTCGGCGGACAGCGCCGTGAGCCCGGAGATACCGATCACCAGGTAGATGGGCCAGGCGTCGCCCACAGCGACCGAAGCCTCGGTTTTTGACGCTGCCGAGGGCGGCACGGACACGTCCCCTTCGGCCTCCGCGTCCACCCCCGCCTTCTCTCCTGCTGTTCGGTCCCCGATGACCGGTATGGCCGGGCGGTACGGGGCGAACCGGGCCACCAGCAAACCGGCGACGGCGACGGCGACGTTGAACACGACGGCGCAGAGGGTGGCGACCACCACGTCGTGCACCCGCAACAAGTAGAAACCCGCCAGCACGGTCCCCAGGACCGCTCCGGCGATGTTTCCGCCGTAGAAGAATCCGAGCCACGACACGCCGACCGGAGTGGTCTTGACCCAGCGCGATATCGCCGGCAGCGTCGCTCCCATCAGGATGGTCGGCGGCAGCAGGAAGATCGAGGCGACCAGGCCACGCAACATCAGACCGGCCAAACCCGAGCCCGCCCAACCGGTATAGATACCGCCGATCAGAGGCACGCCGAACAGCACTACGATGCCGATCGCGGCGATCCCCAGCTCCAGGTAGGCATAGACCCTCAGCGGGTGGTGCGCGGGCGACACGTAGCGCGGCAACAGAAGGCTACCGAGGCACATTCCGGCCATGAACGTCCCCAGAAGAATGCCGAGCGAAACCGACGAGGCGCCGATCACCAGCGACAGGAGCTGGAACCAGACCACCTCGTAGATCAGCGCCGCACAACCGCTGCCGACGAACAGCAACACCAGAAACGGGAACGCCCGGTTGGAAACGGGCAAAGCCTCGCCGTCTGCCAAGATCGACCTCCCTTCGGAGACGACGCCGGCGCGGGCCGGAGTCGGAACGTCGAAAGTGGAGCCCGTCGAGAGGCCCGCGTCAAGGGTGGCCGGAGTGGGAACCGGCGAAGTGCCGGCTACCGCGGCCGCGAGCTCGCCCGCAGGAAGGCACCGAGGGCCTCCCACGCCGCCTCACCCGGGGGCCTCGAGCGCCGCCGTGTAACTTCTCGGAGCGCTTCTTTAGCAAGGGTTGGAAGGAAGAACCCTGTAGAGGGCGACGAGCCCGTCGCGTGCATTCCTAACCGCCACCGAGCATGCTCCCATGACTGACTCCGCCGGCTTCTTCAGCTCGGATCGCGAACGCCACCTCTGGGGCTGGACGGCCGCCGTCGTGCTGGCGATCTACGCAACGCTGGGCCTGGCGCGGATGTTGGCGGACGCTCTCGGCGGCACCGGAATCGGCGCCGGCCTGTTCATTCTCGGGTGCCTGCTGGTGCTTGCGACCGTCGTGACGCAGGGATTGAAGGTCCGCCCGAGCGGAGCGGAGATCGGCGTCGCGTTGGGTGTCATCGCCGTGTACCTGCTGATCTTCGTCCGCATGAGCGTGCCGACCGAACGCTCGCACCTGGTGGAATACGGCGTGGTCGCCGTCTTCGTCTACGAGGCGCTGTCGGAACGCGCGCGGCAGGGACGGACGGTCCCCTTTCCCGCCTTGCTCGCCGTCCTGGCCACGGCCGCCGTGGGAACGATCGACGAGCTCATCCAGCTCCTGCTCCCGAGCCGCGTGTTCGATCCCGTCGATATTCTCTTCAATGTGCTGGCAGCGGTCATGGCGGTCGCAACGACCGCGGCTCTGGCGTGGGCGCGACGGCTTTCGTCGCGCGCTCGGCGCTGACGTGCGCCCCGAGGCCGTCAGGACCTACCGCGGTCGTGGATCACCAGCGGCACGCCCGTCAACCCGAGATGGAAATCGGTCGACCAGCACGAGCGAATCCGTCGCTCCTGCATCAGGTGCAGACCGACGGCGTCGGTGAGCGTAAGACGTTGATCCGACAGGCGCCGGAGAGTCTCGATACCACCGGCTTGCTGCCGGGCTCCAACCGACGCGACCCGCAGAGGAGTCAGCGCCTCGATCATCGACAAGAACTGGAGCCCACGGTTCGCGTCGAACCGCCTGACGAACCAGCCGTGGCCCTCGGCGATGACCAGCGAGGTCGTTGTCAGACGCGGGGGCTCCGAGAACAGCCTGCGGAACAGCGGGTGGTGTGTGTCCGAACGGTCCGCCAGCGCGATCAGGGCCGAGGTGTCGACATAGGCCTCAGCCCTTTTCGCCATAGACCACGTCGTCGATGTTCCGGCTCGAGCGCGGGTCGCCCGACTCGATGAAACCGGCGTATCGCATCCACGGCTTCGACTCGTCGGCAGGCAGTAGCGGCCGGAGGGCGCGCCGCATGAGCTCGGCAAGTGAGATACCGAGCCGCTTCGCTTCCCGCTTAGCGGCTTCGTATTCCTCTTCGGACAGGCTGATCTGCGTACGGATCATGATAACACTCTAGTTAGTCTTGTTATCATAGGCAATACTACCTCCGCCCCGAGAGGCCACCGCCGCCCTGCCGCTCCTACTACAGAGTGTGACGGCCACCACCGGCCCTCCGACCTGACTCGAGGGGAAACCACCCGGAGGCTGGCAACCAAACGGTCTCCCGAGACGTCTCTCCCGCCGAAGCGTTCGCGTTGTCTCTTCAGAAGCCTGGTGGAAGGAGCAGAACATGTCTGTTCAGCGACGGCTTGGCGGCCTCGTCCTCGTCATTCTCGTGATCGCGGTAACCCGCGGTACCTCGGCCTTGTCCGCGACCGGATCCCTGACAACGGGCCAAGCTGCCCCAGAGCGCCGCGCACAACTCCAGTCGCCGGCTCCTGAGCCGTCAGGAGGACCGGAGCCCCGAGAGCAGTTGACGCAGTACCTGGCCGCGCGGACTCTGGAGGGCCTGAGCGCCGTCGTGCTGGTGAGCCATGGCGACGATGTCTTGGTGCGTGCCGGATACGGACACGCCGACTACGAGGCCGGAACAGAGCTCGGCCCCGAGCACATCATGCGCATCGCCTCCCTCACGAAGACCTTCACCGCCACGGCGATCCTCATGCTGGCGGAACGCGGCGAGATCGACCTGCACGCGGGAATCTGTCCGTACTTCGATCCCTGCCCGACCGGATGGGGCGCGGTAACGCCGCATCAACTGCTGACGCATACGTCCGGAATCCCCGACGCATTCGGCGCCCTCGACGACGCCCCGGTCGAACAGACCGCGGCCGAGCTCGAACGCGTCGTGTCAGAAAACACCGCCCGCCTCGAGCCCGGTACCGCTCCCGGCGAGGTGTACGCCTACAGCAACTTCAACTACGTCCTGCTCGGCTACCTGCTGGAGAAGACGACCGGCCTGCCCTGGGAGCGGTTCCTCATCGATAACCTCTTCATTCCCTTGCAGATGACGCAGACCCGCTACGACGACGTCTGGGCCATCGTGCCCGGCCGTGCCCGCGGCTACGATCGCGTCGACGGCTCGCTCCGCAACGATCGCTACGACGATCACAGCGCCTATGCGGCCGGGGGGCTGCGCTCGACGATCGATGACATGCACACCTTCGCCCGGGCGTATTTCGAAGGCGGGCTGATCTCGGAAGAAACCCGCGCCGCCGCCCTGCTGCCCTACGTCGGAGAGTACGGCTACGGCTGGCAGGTGACGCGTTTCCTCGGCCGCCCGGTATACAACCACACCGGATCGATCTCCGGCTTTACCTCGCACATGGCTTTCTACCCAAACGAGAACCTACTCGTCGTCGTGCTCAGCAACGTTCAGAATGACAGCCCGCCCACGGTGGCGTGCGACCTCGCCGCGATCGCGCTGGCGGAACCGGACCACATCGGAGCCGAGACCCCGACAATCAGGCTTCTCGGCGACGCCCTCTCCCTCTACGCCGGCCGCTATGAGCGCGAGGATGAAGCCGTCGTCGAGCTGTCGGTAACCGATCGCGGCCTGCGCTATCAGCGCGGCAACGTCGAACGCGAGTACCTCCCGGTGAGCGACGGAGTCTTCGTGATGGCGGACCGCGCCGACTACCAGATGCGGTTCCAGCGGGACAGCAGCGGCACGATCCGGAGCTTGACGATCGACGTGTGCGGCACGACCCGGACGCGAGCTGAGCGCTCGAATTGAGGTTTTTCAAACAAGTACCCTACCGATCGGTCCACGGGTAAGGCCACCGGCCGCGTCTCTGCCTCGCCACTCGGCGACTCGGCAACGACCCGTCCTTGCCTATCGATCGTCGGACTCCGGCGGCTCTCCGGAATCAGGTGCCGGCGACCATGTCCCCAGGGGCATCAGCCGGAACGAGCTCGGCCGGTAGTTCTTCGGCAGGTCTTCCTCGGGAATGTTCGCCACGTTGCCGTCGCGCAGGGCCGACAGGTGCGGTGATGCAATCTCCACTCCGGCGGCGTGGAAGACGGCTTGGATATTGCGGTGCAGGTCCGAGAGGATCAGCGGCATCCTCTGCGACTCGCGCGTGAAGGCGTTTATCTGATAGGCCACGTAGAAGTCACTGAGCGCCGTCTGCAGCACGAACGGCTCGGGCTCCTCCTCGACGTGATCGGTTGCCCGAGCCGCGTCGATGAGCATGCTCTCCACTTCTTGATAGGGCACGTCATAGCCGATCGTCACCGTCGTGTGCACGATCAGCCCGTCGGTGTCGTCCCGCGCCATTGTCGTGAAGTTGATGATGTGGTTGTTCATGACGAGGGAATTCGGCACCGAGATGGTGACGTTCTTCTGCGTGCGAATGCGGGTAACGTGGGTCGTCTTCGCCACGATGACACCTTCGGCGTCGGCGATTCGGACCCGGTCACCGACCTTGAACGCGTTGGTGTAGGTCAGCATCACGCCGGCGATCAGGTTGCCGACCGTTTGCGACCCGCCGAGCGAAAACAGCACGCCGAAGAAGATCGACAGCCCCTGAAAGGCCGGAGACTCGGAAAACGGCAGGTAGGGAAACACGACGACGACGAACAATACCCAGAGGGCACCGCGCACGATGCGGTAGGTCGTCCCGGCCCACTCCCGCTCGAATCCGGAGATGTGGATCCGGCCCCTCTCGATGCCGGTGAAGACGATCTTGGCAAGCTTCACGGTGTACGACGCAATGAAGTAGAGCACCGCGATCGTGATCAAGTCGGGCAGAAAAGCCACGAACCCGCTGGCTGCACCGGCCAGAGCGGCGACCACATAGCCAAGCGTCGTGCGCCCGAAGTCCTCCGTCTCGGGCACCAGCACGAACACCACCTGCAGCATCAGCAAGAACACCAGCAGGTAGGCGAGCCGACGCCCGACGCTGCCGATACCACGACCGATTCGGATGATGTCCTCTTCGGACAACAGCCGCTGCGATTGCCAGCGGATCTCCCGGAGCCGCTCCCCGCGCCAGGAAGACAGCTTGCGATCGAGCCAGTTGAAGACGAGGCGGACGAAGAGGGTGAGCACCGCGAACAGGCCCACCAGGATCGCCACCCCGATCAGCAGGCGCAATGGACGATAAGGGACTTGGGCGATCGCCCACTCGCGGATCCATTCGATCGCTCGCAACAACATCTCCGACCTCCTTCCGTACCCAGCTGCTCGGTCGGTAACCGGTGCCAGGGCCGACGCGAACGTACGGTTGCGCACCGGCGCTCGCGTGTCAATTGAGCGATCGTCCGGGTTTCGATGGCGAGGCCACCAACGTGGTCGCCGGGCGTCCGGCCGGAGGCAGAACCGGACAGTCGATGGCGCCACCCCGGCGGAGCGGGCGCCTGGCGTAGCCACCCGATTTGCGGCAAGGTGCGGAACATCCTTCTGCACACCGAGGAGAGGTCATGCTGAATCGGACGCTTCGTCGAGCACCCATCGTGCTTGCGGCCATCGTCGTGGCGGGCTGCTCTCTCGCCGGCCCGGCGGACAACGGTGCCGGCACCGGCACCGGCAGCTCCGCCGCCAACGAGGCCGCTGGCCGCCCGAATGTGCTGTTCATCTCCGTCGACGACCTCAACGACTGGATCGAGCCTCTGGGCGGTCATCCGCAGGCACGGACTCCCAACATCTCGCGCTTGGCGGCACAGGGGGCGCTGTTCACCCGCGCGTACACGCCGTCCCCATCGTGCAATCCCGGCCGCACGGCGCTCCTTACCGGCCAGCACACCTACACCACCGGGATGTACTCGAACTACCAGTACTGGCGCGAGGTCGTTCCCGAGGCGGTCACGTTGCCGGACTATTTTCACCGGAACGGATACTGGACGGCCGGATCCGGGAAGATCTTCCACAACGGCCAGCCCGATCCGGGCGCATGGGACGACTACTTCCCGGCGCTCGACCGGCAGATGACCGGTTCGCCGCGACCCGACGGCACCGGACCGGTGAACATGCCGGTCTTCCCGGAGATGTACGGCGCCTTCGACTGGGCCCCGGTGGACGTAGCCGACGAGCAAATGGGCGATCACCGTTCGGTCAGCTGGGTGATCGAGCAGATCGAACAGGACCACGACCGGCCGTTCTTTCTTGCCGCCGGGATCTACCGGCCCCATCTGCCCTGGTACGTGCCGCGGAAATACTTCGACCTGTTCCCGCTCGACGAGATTGTTCTCCCCGAATTGCTCGAGGACGACCTCGAGGACGTGCCGGCGCGAGCACACGAGATCGCCTACCGCGGCGGCGGCTATCACGAGCACGTGGTCGAAGCCGACCAATGGGCCGAGGCCGTGCAGGGCTATCTCGCCTCGATTGCCTACGCGGACGCCGAGGTCGGCCGCCTCCTGGATGCGCTCGACGCCAGCGCACATGCCGACAACACCATCGTGGTCCTGTGGTCGGACCACGGCTGGCAGTTCGGCGAGAAGGAGCATTGGCGCAAGTTCGCCCTCTGGGAGAACCTCGCTCGGGTGGTAATGGTGTGGCGCGTACCGCCCGGAACGCCGGGGCTCGCCGTCGGTACTACGTCCGGCTCTGTTTCGGGGCGAACGGTATCGCTGTTGGACATGTACCCGACCCTGCTGGAACTCACCGGCGTGCCCACCCGGTCCGGTCTCGACGGGGTCAGCCTCGTGCCCCTCCTGAGAGATCCCGACTCAGCTTGGGATCGGCCGGTGATCACCACGTACCAGTTCTCCGAATACTCGATCCGCGACGAGCGCTACCGGTACATCCGCTACATCGACGGAAGCGAAGAGCTCTACGACCACGACGTCGATCCACACGAGTGGACCAACCTCGCCGACGATCCGAAACACGCCGCCGCGAAGGCCCGGCTCGCGGGCCTGCTTCCCACGTCTCCGGCGCCGTTCGTCGACACGAACTACCCGCTGCAATCGCACCATGTAGCCCCGCTGCGGAGCCTCGAAGGCTACGAGGAGCGCGGAAGAACCGGGCAGCGGCGTTAGCACTTCGATTCCAGTATGTCCATTCGTTGCAGCAGATCCAGATAGCGCGGATCTTCTCCCAGCGCCTGTTTCAGCACCGGATCGACCCCCACGAAGAGCATGAACATGTCGTGCTCTTCGCGGCCGGTCTCGAGCCAGTCGATCGCGGCATCGCGATCACCGAGAGCAGCGTGCGCCACGGCCATCGCGGTCGGAAACAGGAAGCGTCTCTCACCAGAGGCGAGCAAATCGTCCAGCGCCGCGCGGGCGCGGTCGGTATCGCCCGCAGCCGCCAGCGCAGAGATCAGTGCGGCCTCCGACCTCACGTTGCCTCCCGACCTCGCAACGGCCGTCTGTGCAGCGGCGACGCTCTCCGCCGTGTCACCGCGCAACTCCAACGCCGTGGCAAGCAGCCAGTGCGCCCGCCACTCGCCCGGCTCGAGCTCCAGCGCCATGCGGATTCGCTCGACCGCCTCGTCCTGGTGGCCCCCGTATACGATGGGAAACGCCGAGTCGATCAGCATCGCGGGCGAAAGGGGGTCGAGCCCGACGGCGCGATCGAGTAGCTCGCGCCCTTCGACGAGGTCGCCGCGCCCGCATCGAATCAGGCCGAGGTTGTAGTACGCCTCGACCAGATTCGGGTTCTCGTCGATCAGCACCCTCAGCTCCTTCTCCGCACGCTCGTACGACCCCCGCTCGCCATGTGTGAACGCCACCATCAAGCTGGCCACGAGCCTCGCCTCCGGGAGCGTCGGGTCGAGCTCGATCGCCCGGCGCGAGAGACGACGCCCTTCCGGCCAGACATCTCCCGGTCGGACATCGCCCCAGGTCCCCATGGCGCCGTGCACCATGGCCAGATACGCGTGCGCCGCGGCCGAGCCCGGATCGAGCGCGATGGCACGCCGCAGCCAGCGCATCCCTTGCTCGAGATCTTCGGGTGAGTATTTGTAGATATGGAAACGCCCGCGCAAGATCGCCTCGTACACGGCCGGGTCCACGGGATCGGCGCGGGTCAGCTCCCGCTTTTCCCGCGGGGTCAACACCACCTGGACGGCGTCGGCAATATCGCGCGCCACATCCTTCTGCAGGGCCAGGATGTCGCGCAGGCCCCGATCGTAGCTTTCGGCCCAGAGATGGGCGTCGGAGCCGGCATGGATGAGCTGGGCCGTGATCCGCACCTCATTGCCGGCGCGAAACACAGATCCTTCGACCATGGCGTCGACGTTCAACTCGCGGGCGATCTCGGGCAACGGCTGCTGCGCGCCCTTGAATCTCATGACGGACGTTCGGGAGATCACCTTGAGGGCGCCGATCTTGGCAAGCTCGGTGATCATCGCATCGGTCATTCCGTCGGAGAAATACTCCTGCTCGGGGTCTCCCGACAGATTCGCGAGGGGCAGCACGGCGATCGAGCGGATCGGCTCGTCTGCAACCGCAACCTCCGCGCCACGGGGGGGCGTCTCCATGTCGACGAACGCCTTGCGGGCCTCGATGAGCTCGCGTAACAGCGCGTCGGCGGACTTGAATCGCAGGGACGGGTCCTTCTGCAGGCAGGTCGACACGACACCGGCTAGCTCGAGGCTGCGATCCGGCAACGGCGCCGGATCCTCCCTCAGGATCGCTGCGCTGAGCTCGAACGGGGTGGCGCCCGAAAACGGCTTCACGCCGCACACCGCCTCGTAGAGCACGACGCCGAAGGCCCAGATGTCGCTGCGCTCGTCGGGCCGAGAACCTCGCAGCAGCTCCGGTGCCAGGTAGGGAAGCGTTCCGGCGATCGCGCCGGCGTTCTCCATGGTGGTCATGGAGGCCTGGGCCATCTCCAACTCGCTGCCCGCGACCGGAACCGCGAGCCCGAAATCGAGCACCTTCACCCAGCCGCTCCTCGTGACCATCACGTTCGAGCTCTTCAGGTCGCAGTGCACCACCGACGCCCCATGTGCGTGCGCCAACGCATCCGCTAGTTGAACGGCGTATTCGGCCGCGGTCTCGAGGGCGAGCCCTTGGTCTCCGATCAACTCGCTCAACGGACTTCCGTCGATATACTCGAGGGCGATGAACACCTGGTCGTCGAGCACGCCGACGTCGTAGATCGTGCAGATCTGCGGGTGGTTGAGCGCCGATGCGGTCCGCGCCTCGTTGATCAGCCGGCGGCGAGCCTCGTCGCGGGTCTCCGTTCCCGCGGCAAGGACTTTTAGTGCCACCCGTCGACCCAGACGCGGGTCTTCACACAGATAGACCTCGCCCATGCCGCCGGATCCCAATGGCTCGAGAACAACGTAGGGGCCCAGGCTTTGTCCGGGTTCCACCTTGCCTCCCGCTTTCACTTCGGTTCGTCAAAGCAAGCTTACCCCGCAGACGGCCGGCGCACGCCGCGGCCGCCGCCAGGTTGGTAGAATTCCCCGGACGCTTCCGCGTCTTCCGACGCCGCCACCGGCTTCCGCGAAGATCGATCATGAGAAACGGCGCCAACGAGGTGCGCCCGGGGCAAGGAGAGCTCGACATGACTCGCAAGGTTTTCACCATCGTGGCGCTCGCCACGCTGACGGCGACCCCGGCGATGGCCCAGGAGATGGAGGTTCACGCCTTCGGGGGATTCCGCTCGGGCGGTGGCTTCAATATCGATACCGAGGTCTACGAGCGCCTCTCTATCGACGAGGGTCCGGTCTTCGGTGCCGGCTTCGGCTATTCGCTCAACGAGCGATTCCAGCTGGAGTTCATCTGGAGCCGCGGCGTCTCGGATCTCCTCGGTACGATCACTCTCGGCGGCGGCGAAATCGAACGACTCGACCCGGTCCGCACCGATCAACTCCACGGCAACGTCGTCATTGATCTCGGTGAGGACGACAAGTACGCCTCGTACGTGCTCGTCGGTCTCGGCGCGACCCTCTTCCGGCCCGAGAACCTGGGCACCGAGACGCGCTTCTCCTGGGACGCCGGCCTGGGCATGAAGATCCGATTGCGAGACAACTTCGGCATCCGCGTGCAAGGACGCGCCATCTCGTCGAACATGAGCCAGGATCAGGAGTTCTTTTGCGACCCCGCCACGAACGAGTGTCTCCGCGACAGCAGCGGCAGCTGGCTCTTTCTTTTCGAAGGAACCGGCGGGGTGTTCGTCACGTTCTGAGAACGCCATGACATAATCCCGAGCGTCACAGGAGCGCTCCGTTCCCCCGACCGACAGGATCCGCGATGAAGCTACCGACCGTGACGACCAGACTGCTCACCACGATGCTGGCGACGGTGCTTCTGCTGCCGACAGCAACCGGTGATGCCGCCCAGCAGTGGACCCCCGAGAAGCGGGGGAGCGACAACATCACCGTCGTTTCGCATCTCCCCCTCGGTCCGGCCCGCAACGTCTCCGACATCGAGATCGAGCAGGAGATGGATCGCCCCTACGCCTACGTCGCCCGCATGGTGTACGGCGACTGGGGCGACAAGGGTATGGACATCATCGACCTGCACGACCCCGCCCGGCCGAAGGTGATCTACGAGTGGCGCATCGAGGAGCAGGACCTGCACCTCGGCAACGGCGCCATGGACGTCAAGCATTTCAAGTGGGACGGGCGCTACTACGTCGTCCAGTCGACGCAATTCGGCCGCGGCGGCCCGGACAGCGACATGGGGGCGGTGGTGCTCGACGTCACCGGCTTGCCCGATCCGTCGACGGTCCGTGAGGTGGCCCGGATCCGCGCGCCCGACAAGCCGGGCGGCTTCCACAACATCTTCATCTATAAGCACAGCAACGGCCGGGTGCTGCTGTTCTCCACCGTCTCGAGCCCGATGGCGCACGTCTACGACCTCGGCTACGTCGTCGAGGGACGCGCCGACGAGGCGCTGGTGGCCACCGTGCCGATCCCGGCCGACTTTCTCGGCGGCGGCGGAGGCAGCTACCACGACCTGTACGCCGGCTTCCACGTCGACACCGACCAGGACCGCTTCTACGGCGGCGGCACGGGCGGATACTACGTCTACGACGTGACGGACCTGGAGAACCCCGAGCTGATCGTCAGCCTGACCGGGATCTCCGGCGTGACCTGGGGCCACACGTTCACCCCGAGCCCGGACGGGCGCTACGTCGTCGCCGAAGCCGAGTACCAGCACGCCCCGCTGCGCATCTTCGACCTGCAGCCGGCACTGGACGGCGAAGTCTCCAACATCCGCTCGCCCATTTCCGCCTGGACGGCCGACTGGAACTTCCTCGTCCACAATCATGAGGTCCGCTGGCCCTACGTCTTCGTTTCCGGTTACCTCGACGGGCTGCAGGTGTTCAGCCTGATGGACCCGAAGAACCCGGTGACGTTGGCCTGGTATGACACCTTCCTCGGGCCACCGGCCACCGAGCGCTGTGAGATGTGCGACGGCGCCTTCGGCGTCGACGTGCGCAACGAAGACGGCCTGATCGTCGTGTCCGACATGTCCACCGGCTTCTGGGCGTTCCGGATGGAAGCCTTCGGCGGCTGGAGCGGCGAGCAGTGGGGCTATCCCAACATCTCGAGCGTGCAGGACTGGGAGAACGGGCCGCGCGGAGGGCGCTGACGGTACCGATCGAGAGGCGTCTTGCGGCGCCTGCGCCGAAGCTGGCGCTGCGGAGTATCAGGCGCGCTTCGTAACGATCTGGACCTCGCCGACCAGCGTCCGGTGCACCGGGCAACGATCCGCTGCGCTGCGGGTGCCGTCGGCGCGTCAGACTCGCCACAGGTCAATTCTGCTCTTCCTTCCTTTCTTTAGGCTTTGCGCATCAATAACTGACGCATAATATCTTTTCATAACTACGTCTAATCAACAGACACACGTCGAGCTCACCAAGGTGCACCGTGAAGAACCCGACGTCGGAACAATTCTCGCCGCCGGATGAGGCATGCGCAAAGCTCCTCGATCGCAGGAAGCTGCTGCGGAGGTCGCGGGTGGTCGCGTGGGCGCTACCCGCCGTTCTGGTAGCGGCAATTCCCAAGGCGGCTGAGGGTATCCCGCCCCCGCCCCCGGCGACGTCGCCTTGAGTGCCCTCCTGAGGCGTAATCAGGAGGCGCGCGTCAAGGAGATCGCCAGAGAGCTGCTGCTTCTGCTCCCGGGGACCGAGCGGGCGCTCCATCTCAACGAGATGGCCTCGTTGATCTATGCCTTGTGCGACGGCACGCGGACCGAGAACGACATCCAGGCGGAGATCGTCCTCGAACAGGCCGGGATCAGGGGCAAAGAGGCCCTCTCCGAAGCGGTATCGGAGTGCATTGCGGTGCTCGTCGAACAGCAGGCCTTGACGGTGGACGAAGCCCAGCCGGCCCGATGAACCTCCGCTTCGGTCCGCGGGTCGTCGGCCTCGAGTTCGACGACCGCGGGATCAGCCAGGAGGCCGGGGACGTACTCTCGGCCTGGCAGACCGCCGAAAAACCGAACGAACGGTTTTCCGTCTCTTCCGCCGGCGCCGGGTATCAGTTCCGGCGCAACGGCTCGGCGTGGTTCACCTCCGGCGCGGAGGCCCATCCGCTGCCGCACCTCCTGCGCGCGATCTGGGGGACGATCGCCCTCGACGTGGCTCCGTGTCTGCATGCGGCGCTGCTGCTGGCCGATTCCCGCCCGCTGTTGATCGTCGCCGCCAGCGGTAACGGAAAGTCGACGCTGTCGCGGCTGTTGGTCGAGCGCGGGCTCGACTACTACACCGACGAGATCAGCTATACCGACGCGGCCGGGACCCGCTGGTGCGGCGTCAACAAGCCCGTGGCGCACAAGGCGCACAACAGTCTCTTCTCGGGAGACACACTGGGGCACGGCCCGTTTGCCACCCCGGACAAGGGTGACGTCTTTTACTGGAGTCCGGAGGGGCCCCCTCCGGATCCTTCAGGTCTGGCGAACATACGTCCTCTGGTGGTGTTCCCGGAGTTCGCCCCCGGGGACGACACGATGGCGACCACGTTGCCGCCGGCAGCCACGATCCACCGGGCGTTGGTGCATTTCTTCGATACGGGTCTCGGCATCGAAGCACGCAGTACCTGGCTGATCCGCGCCTTCCGGGACGCAGAGGGGCTCGGTATCCGCTACGGCGACCCCCGCGACGCGGCAGACCTGATCCGAGATCGCGCCGAGTCGAGGTAACGCGGATGAACCCCGAAACCCGGTGGCTGCTCGACCTCCTACGTGGAGACCGGCTCCCCTCGCCCGCCGAGCCTGCCCCCGTCATCGAGGCGGTGAAGCGGCAGCGGGTACCGGCGTGGGTGCGCTACCGATGGCGGTGCGACCACGGCGGCGACCCGCACTGGGACCTCGACGGTATTCTCCAGCGGGCAGAGCTCGACGAGCACGTCCGTCGCACAGCGCTCGACGCGGCCCTGGCCGAAGTGGTCGGCGTCGCGAATGCCGGCGGACATCGCCACATGATCGTCAAGGGACAGGCCTCTGCCAGGTTCTACCCGGATCCGTGGCTGCGCCCCCAAAGCGACGTCGACGTGCTTGTCGACCCCGAGCACTTTCGCCCCTTGGCAAAGTCCCTCTCCGCGCATGGATTCGCGCTCGTCGGCGACGATCCGAGCAATCCGACCGAGCTGGCGCTGCGGGAGCTTTCGAGCGGGGTGCAGGTAGAGCTTCACAACGGCTTCTCGTTCGACCCCGATGTCCGCTTCGAGCGATTGTGGAACGAGCGGCAGGAGGTCGAGCTTTGCGGCCGGACCGTGGCGGTTCTCGCGGACCTGGACGCGCTCATCCTCTCGGTCCTACACGCGGTCGGGGGACACCTGTGCCGGAACGCGTTGCCATGGCTACTGGACACCGTGCTCGTGCTCGAACACTGCGAGCAGGAATCCCCCGGGGAGGTGCCGCAACGATTCCGACAGCGGCTCGGAGAAGCCGGATGGCGCGGCGACGCCTGGCGGCATCTCGACCTCGTCGCGGGGCTCTTGAATAAGGAGGAGATCGCGAGCGGCGGGGGTGCCGCGCCGGTGGACCTGTGGGCAGCGATGAGCTCGCTCGATCAGAAGGAAGACACCGAGGACCGCGGCTTCGCCCAGGTCTGGCTTTGGGAGCGATACCGCAAGCCCGATACTCGACGCTATCGAGCTCGGCGCGTCGGCAAGTTGTTCTGGCCCAGCGACGCCGAGTGCCGACGTCGATTCCCCGGCAAGTCCCGGTCGGGGCGGAGGCTCGCCCACTACGGGGAAGTCGCCCGCTTCTTCGCGGGGTACGCCCGAGACCACGCCGCCGCAGGACTCAAAGCCGGGTTCCCGATAGGGTTGGCCGCCGGTGTCGCCGGCGGCGCGGCCACCATGTGGCCGGACGCGCTCGGCTGGCTGGTGTTGGTGGCGTTCGTTCCGGTTCTTCTCTTTCTCACCCGCCGCCGTAGCGTCTTCGAGCTGGCCGGGGTCTGTGCCGGTGTCGTGCTCCCGTGGACGTCCGTCTCGCTGGGCGGATTTCTCCCGGTTCTGGCGTCGTCGCTGGGCATTCACCCGCTGGTGGCGGCCATCATCGTGCTGGTGATGATCTCGGTGGGCACAGCCTGGCTCGCCGCCGTTCTGGCCCTTTGGCCGTGGCTGCTCCGCCGCAGTGACCACACCGCATGGACGATGCTCGTCCCGGTTCTCGCCGGCGCCTGGCTCGGCGTCACCGAGTGGCTTCGCGGGCTCGTCACGGCACCCTGGTCCGAGATCGCCTATCCCCTCATCGGCGTACCCATTCTCGCTGCACCGGTCCGCTGGCTGACGCTGAACGGTCTGAGCGCCGTGGTGATCGCCCTAGCGGGGTACGCGGCCTTGGCGCTGGCGGCCTCGACCCGGGTCCGCCGCCGCGCCGCCCTTGCCGGTTTCGCCGTCCTCCTGGTCACCTGGTTCGCAAGCGGCATGATGGGCGGGGGCGAAGCGGGAACCGAGGGGCGAGAGCCGCTGGAGATCTTGGTCGTCCAGCCGGGCTTTCCAACGGCCGACAAGTACGACCCCGTCCTCGCGGCGCAGCAAGTCGAAGACCTGATCGCCCTCACAGAGGACGAACTCGCGCGGCAACCGTCGATCGACTTGGTGGTCTGGCCCGAGTCGGCGATCAATTTCAACTACGCCGACCCACCGTCACCGGAGCTCGACAGGCTGTTCACGAAGATTCGTCACGCTCTGCAGCCATACCCGAATGTTCACCTGCTCACCGGGATCGTCCGGCTACCGGGAGACGGGACCCGATTCAACGCCGCCTTTCTGTTCGACCACCGGCTCGAGGTCGTCGGTCATTACGATCGGCGCACGCTCATCCCGATCGGCGAGTACACACCGTTCTACCTTCCCGGCATCTTCGGCCGGCCGGGGATCCGCTCGTCGCCGTTCACACCCGGGGCCGAGGACCAGGGCGTGCTGCACGTAGGCGGGTACACGCTGGGCTTGCTGATCTGCCACGAGGGCCTCTTCCCCGGCTACGCGCAGGCGTATAGCCGGCTCGGCGCCGACCTGATCCTCAACATCGGCAACGACGAGATCTTCGGCAGCGCGCGTAATCCGCTGCTCGCGATGCACATCAATCACACCCGTTTTCGAGCCCTGGAGTCCGGGATCCCGGTCGTCCGCGTCTTCAACTCGGGACCGAGCGGCCTGCTACTCCCCGACGGTAGTCGGGAAAGCATCTTGCCCTTCGAGGTCAGCCGGGCGCATACGGCGACCGTGGTCCATCGCTGAGGCCCGCCGCGGGCCGCCGCCGGCCGATCGGCCGCCTCCGGCCGACCGATCCGCCGCCAATCAGGCTGCCCGAGACGGGCGAATTCCGGCATGGCATCATGACCCGGCTCTCGACTTCCGTCCGACCATCGCGGGAGCATCGTCGATTCGTCGCATCCGGCCGGACGTCCGCGGAAAGGGACACCATGCTTTTTCGAGCCTTGATCTGTTCTTTCGTGGCGCTCGTGCTGGCGGCACCCGCCGGGGCGCAATCCGAGCCCTACAAGGTCTACGACACCCGCCCGGTGATCACCGAGGGGCCGTACCTCATCGCGACCGGCGAAACGACGGCGACCATCGTCTGGATGACCGACACCCCGAGCCACGCGAAGGTCCGCTACGGCACTGCCGGCGAGCTGACCTCGGTAGCCGAGCCGCAGGTCGACGGGCTCGTCCCGGTCGGCACGCGCCACGTGGTTCATCTCGCGGGCCTTTCGCCGGGCACCGCCTACGACTACGAAGCGATTTCGACCCGGGTGGTCAAGCTCAACGCCTACTGGCCGGACAAGGGCCTCGACGTCCGCAGCGGCCCGCATCGGTTTGCCACGCTCGACCGCGACGCGGCGTCGGTGTCCTTCAGCGTCATTACCGACACGCACGAGGACACCCGGCGCATCGGCCGGTTGAACGATTCCATCGACTGGGAGTCGACGGATTTTCTCGTCCATACGGGGGACGCGTTCCATTGGATCGACAATGAGGAGCATCTGTTTCGCGCCTGGCTCCGCCCGATCGCCGACGGCCTGGCGCACACCAAGTCGCTGACGTTCGCCCGCGGCAACCATGAGTTGCGCGGCCCGTTCGCCCGGAGTCTCTTCGATTACCTCCCGACCCCGGAAGGGCGCTTCTACTACGCCCGCGAGGCCGGCCCCGTGCACCTCGTCGTTCTGGATACGGGCGAAGACAAGCCGGACGACACCAATGTCTACGCCGAGCTGAACCGGACCGCGCCCTACCGCGCCGCCGAGCTCGCCTGGTTGCGCGAACACCTGGCAAGCAGCCCGCGGGTCGCCGAGGCCCCTTTCCGCGTCATCGCCATGCACCAGCCCCATTGGGGATGGCTCGTCGACGGCCCGGACGCCTGGATCCAGGCCGCCAACGATGCCGGTATCGACCTGGTGATCGCCGGGCACCGCCACCGCTTTTCGCATACCCCACCGGGGCCGGACGTGGAGCACGACTATCACCTGCTTGTCGTCGGCCAGGATCAGGTGGCCCGCGTCGACGCGACCGTCGACCTCCTCTCCATCCAGGTCACCGACACCGACGGCAACGTGGTTCATTCCGTCGAGATCCCGCGGAGCCGGCGGTAGCGTTTACGCGCGTGCAGGCCGGGCAGGAGAGATTCGAGCGTCGAGGTTCTCCGCCCCGCCGGCTTCCACGTACGCTACGTCGATCTCACCGTGCCCCGGCCGCCGCCTCGACCAGCCGGCCGACGTGCTCGACGACCATCAGCTGGAGTGCGCCGTGTGCCTCCGCGGCGCGCTCCAGCAGCGCCACCCTACGGGCGTGCTCTCCCTCCGGGGTTTGCGCATCAACGTCGAGATCTTCGAGCGCCGCGAGCCCGACGATGGCCGTCGTCCGTAGCTGCTCGGATAGCGCCGCAGCCTCGGGAAGCATGGGTGACGCCGCCGCGATCACCACCAGATCCGGGTGATTGTCGCGCCACCCGGCCAACTGATCTTCGATGCGATCTTTCGCCGCGGCGCTTCTCGCCTCCAAATACGTATCGACCAACCCCCCGAATTCGCGCGCCGTCGCACTTTCCGGGCGGGCGGCGTCGACCAGGCGATTCAGCGGCGTGAACCGACCGTATGTCCGAGTGCGGAAGCGCCGGTACCGCTTGACCGGCTCCAACACGTCGGTCAGCTCCCGCAACGGGGCGATATCGTGACCGGCGCTCAGCCGCGCCAACATGATCGGATAGCCGGACCGGTGGGTGACACCGGTGAAATCGAGCCACCGGCTGGTCGCTTCCAACCGGCGGTACATGTCGTCGACCTCGGTGACCGAAGCCGGAGACCAGAGACGCTCGGCGATAGCCGCGGTGCGCGGCCAGATGCGTGAGTCGACGGTCTCGTCGACGACATACTCGCCCCACATTGTCGCCTCGCCGCCGAGCACCAGATCACGCTCCGCCGCGGTGAGATCGGCGGCCGGGCCACCGAGCGGATCGACGGCGTAATGATCCGAGGCGGGGTGCTGGAGGTCGATGTAGTAGCCGTTCGACAGCACCGTGCGGTGCCCGGCGCGGGCCGCGGCGGCGATTCCTTCGGGACCGCGCCACGAATGAACGACGGCATCCCGTGGCAGGCCCGGCTGGAAGATCTCGTCCCAGCCCATCATGACCTTCCCGGCAGCGGCGACGAACGGCTGGATGCGCTGGTTGAAGTAGGTCTGCAGCCCGTGGTTGTCGACCAGGTCGTTGGCGATGATGAACTGTTGGATGTCGGCGTTGGCGTTCCACTGCTCCCCGTTGACCTCGTCGCCGCCGATATGGAAGTAACGGTCCGGAAACAGCGCCGCCATCTCGGCGATGAACGCTTCGAGGAACTCGTACGTCTCCTCGCGCGTCGGGTCCATCGCCGGATCCTGGATTCCCCAGGTGTCGATGATCTCGTAGGGTCCCGGGGCACTGGCGAGCTCCGGATACCCGACGAACCAACTGGTCGCGTGCCCCGGCATGTCGAACTCCGGCATGATCCGGATACCGCGGTCGCGGGCATACTCGATGATCTCCCGCACCTCGTCCTGGGTGTAGTACAGCCCGTCCGAGCCGAGCTCGTGCAGCTTCGGGAAGACCTTGCTTTCGATGCGGAAACCCTGATCCTCGGTCAGGTGCCAGTGCAGCACGTTGAGCTTGAGCGCCGCCATGGCGTCGAGATTCCGCTTGATCGTGTCGAGCGACAGGAAGTGCCGACCCGGGTCGATCAGCAAACCGCGCCAGGGGAAGCGCGGTGCGTCCGAGATGACGACGGCCGGAACCACCCAATCATCCGGCTCACGGGCCAACGACGAGATCGCCTGCGCCTGCTCGACGGTGCCGGCATCGGCCCCCGGCGGCGCCGGTTCGACGAGCTGCAGGAATGTCTCGATGCCCCGCAGAACGCCGTACGGGGTGTTCGCCGACAGGCGGGCACCCTGCGCTCGCACCTCGAGCCCGTAGGATTCGTCCTCCGCCACCTCTTGAGCAGCCGGAACGGATTGCCGGTACATGATCCGCAAGCTCGGATTCTCGACGCCGCCGTCGAGTCTCGCTTGAATCGGCATCCCTGTCTGGGATGCGAGCCGCTCCAACATGCGAAGCACAGCCCGCTCGACGCGCGGCTCGACGCCGTCGGCGGGCCCTTCGATGGCGACGCTGAAGTCGCGCCGAACGGCGAACGAACCCGGTACGAACTCGACCTGCCGGGGCACCGGCATCAGGTTGCGCCGCGCGGCGGCCAGGTCGCTCCGTTGCTCAGCTGCGAGCCCCGCGCTCAGCGCGGCAGTCGCATCCGGCAACAAGAGCGACAACACGAGCAGACACCCCAACCGTGTATAGAGGCGCTCTGGGGCGGCTCGACGCCCCTCCGGCTCCTTCCGCGCTGCGCGTTCGCCCGTCATCTGTCCTCCGCGTTTCCCGTCGGCACCGGCCAACCTTACTCCATCCATTTGGCGGACCCACGGTCCCGGGGCACAATCGACCGTCGTGAAACGGTGACCGTAGGAGAGTGAAGGATGTTTGCGTCCCTTGTGTCTGCCATTTCGGTCGCGGTGACACTGTTGGCGCCGGCGACCCCGGGCCAGATCGTCGACCTTCGGTTCGAGGGCGGCACAACGGGGCAACCGGGTACGGCCATCCACGGAGCCGTGGGCGGCTCCCCGGTGTACGTCGAGGGACTGGATGGCAGGGCCATCGCGTTTTCGGACGGCGACACCCGACAGTACGTGTGCCTAGGCGCCCCAGCGGCCCTCAGCTTCGGCGAAGGCGACGACTTCACAGTTCAAATCTGGGTACGGACGCGCATTGGCGCGTCGAGCTCACCGGTGCTGATGTCGAATAGCGATCTGCGCCCAGGAGAATCCGACGTGTTCGGCGGCATCTACGGCGAGCAGAAACTTCACGACGGATGGGCGCTGTACGCGCGTTCCGGGACCTGGGGGTTCAACATGGGCGACGGGGTGCGGAACTACGCCTATGAGCCCTTCCCCGGCACCCAGGTCCTCAACGACGGAGAGTGGCACCAGCTGGCCTTCTCGCACACCGAAAGCGAGAACTCCCTGCGCGTCTATTTCGACGGGGTCAAGCGAGCCATCATCGAGATATCCGACCTACGCGAGGGGATCGCCAGCGACCTCCCGACGTGCATCGCGGTGGACGGCCGGGCCGACGAATCGGCGTTCGATGCCTTCGTCGGAGCGATCGATAACGTCGCGATATGGGACCGCGCCCTCGCCGACGAGGAGGTCGCGCAGATGTATGCGCGTCACTTCGAGCCCGCCGTGCCCCCCGCCGCGGAGCCCGGCGATCCCCTGACGCTGATGGCCTGGAACATATGGCACGGAGGCACGCACTTCCGCCGGGAGCGCGACGGCTTCGACGGCGCCGAGCGCGTGGCGGAGATCATCAGGCAACTGGACGCCGACGTCGTGATGATGCAGGAGACCTACGGGGCCGGGCCGAAGATTGCCAGCATCCTCGGGTACGAGATCATGATCGCCGGCAGCCTGTTCTCCGATACGGTGTGGGGATCGAACATCACCGTCCTGAGCCGGTTCCCGATCAAGCGCGGGTTCGTTGTCGGCGGCCTTCCGGTGTACAACGGAGGCGCTCAGATCACCGTCGGCGATGGCCGGGACATCATTGCCTTCTCGAACTGGTACTCCCGGAGCAGGACGCGCGAGTTGGTGACCACCCTGGAGCACTGGTCGGCGCTGATCGCAAACGCGGACGCCATCCCGCTGTTCTGGGGTGGCGATTTCAACAGCGCGTCGCACCTCGACGGTGAGACGGAGACCAACCACAGCCGGCTGATGACGGACGCGGGCTTCATCGACGCCTTTCGGGAAGTGAACGAGCCCGAGCGCCGCATCGACTATCTGTACTACAAGGGGGCAGGCGTGCGCGTGGTGCACGCCGACATGCTGCGGGCCGAGGACCTGGCCAGGTACCCCTCCGACCACCCCATCGTGCTGACGCGCTTCGTAGCACCGATCGCGCCCCGCCCGAACACAGGACGACGCTGATGAAGCAAAAAAGACTGCTGACGATCGTCTGCTGTTCCTTCCTCCTGGCAACGCAACCGCAGGAACGCGAGCCGCTCGCGCATTTCTCCTTCGATGGGGGGTTCGGTAGCGAGATCCGCCCGGAACACGCCCTGCGAGGCAGCGGAGACGTCTCGTTCACGCGCGGCCTGGTCGGCCAAGCGGTGACGTTGCGAGCGACGGACTCACCGACGTTCTTGCTGTTCGACGGGAGCACGGTGACCGCCGACAGGGCCGAGGACTTCTCAGTCCAGTTCTGGGTGAGGACCACTGCAGACTCGGATAGGCGCATGGCCTTGCTCTCGCGGAAGCAGGTCCCAGACAACAGCCTCGCTTCACAGAAACAGCCGGGGTGGGCCTACTACATGTCGGACGGCACCTGGGCCTGGAGCGTGGGCTCGGGCGATCGGCGTCTCACCTACGAGCGGGACAACGGCATGCATATGCCGATCAACGACGGGCGCTGGCACCAGCTCACCATGACCTATGACAGCACCCTGGCCGAGGTCCGGTTGTACTACGACGGGCACAACAAGGCCGTGTACAACCTCGCCCACTCGTCGGGCTTCGATTTTTCGAACGACAATCCGCTGGTTGTCGGCTGGGACGGCGCCCGGCCGATGCCGGAAGAAGCCGTCGTCCCGGCCATCCGAACGGGTGCGTTGGAGATCCAAAATATGGTCGACGCGTTCAACGGACTCGGCCTCCCGCCGATCGAGCCGGAGGAACTGGTCAACCTCATGGTCGAACCCGAACGGCTATTCGAGCGCAAGGCCGAGGCCGCCGCGGAGCTCGCGGTTGCAGCCGGCGAGCGTCTCCCTGCAGAGGCAGAATCGCCGGACTTCACCCGCGTCTCCGAGATCGAAGCCGGGCTGATGCGAAACCCCTACACCATCCATCAGGCCTTGAGCTTCATGGAAGCCGCGCCCGCCATGAAGATCTACTCGCTGGTCGACGGCATGGTTACCATCAACGACTCAGCCGCCCGCATGTACTCCGAGCGTGAGCGGATGTATCCGTCGGATTTCGACGTGGATGACTTGTCGATCTGGGCTCGCGTGCTCTCCGCCGATGAAGTGCTCGACGCCTACGCCGCCCATTTCGAGCCGGCCCGCGCCGAGCTCGACGAGTCGGTCACCTCGATCACTGCCGGAGTCTGGAACATCTTCCACGGCGGCAAGCACTTCACCGTCGACGAGCACGGATGGGACTCGCGCATCGCGATCGCCCAGATGCTCGATCAAGAGGGCGTCGACGTCGTCATGATGCAGGAAACCTACTCGTCCGGTGATTTCATCGCCGCCGAGCTGGGCTACTACTTCGCCACGACGGTGGATCGCGACTACCTGAACCAGGGCGCCAACATCTCGGTGATCAGCCGCTATCCGATCAAAGAGGTCCACGTCGAGGAAAACTCGGCCTTCATGAACGTGGGTGCGAAGGTTGCGATCAGCGAAACGCAGGACCTTTACGTCATGTCGAACTGGTACGGCATGCAGCAGTTCCCGGCGGTCTTCGACTTTCACCGATCGCGGTTCGCGGAGTCGGACGCCATTCCGACCCTGTTCGGCGGCGACTTCAATGCCGTGCCCCACACCGACGGAGGCGACAGCCCCGCCTCCCGAACACTGATGGAAGCCGGGTTCACCGACGCGTTCCGCAGCCTGTACCCGGATGTCGAGGCATATCCCGCGCCCTCGCACCGAAGCGGACGCCGCATCGACCAGCTCTACTACAAGGGCGCGGGCTTGCGGAACACGTCGACCGAGGTCATCTCGACGCGACCCGGCGGGTTTCCCTCCGACCACTATTTGATCGTCTCGTCATTCGACCTGCAATGACGAGTCGTTCCTGGGCAACGAGTCGTTCCAACCGGGAGGACGCGCATCGCCGCTCGTCGCGGCGCCTTGCATCCAGCCTCTTTTCCTCGTAACCAGACCCTTCACACTTTCACCACGGCCTGCTAGCGAACCAGCGCGTCGAGGGCATCGCGGCTCAAGAACACCCCTTTGGTGACCACGGCTTCCACCGTCCGCGTATGTGCGACATCGTCCAGGGGGTTCTTCGAAAGCAGGACCAGGTCGGCTAGTCGCCCCTCGTCGACCGTGCCCATCTCGTCGGCCAAGCCGAAGAATTCCGCCGGTCGGACCGTTGCGGATCGGAGAGCTTCCAGCGGCGTGAGCCCCGCTCGAACGAGCATTTCGAGCTCGCTGTGGAGGCTGTAGCCGGGAGCAGCGAACCCGATCGGCGTGTCCGTTCCGGCTCCGATCGGCACCCCGGAGCGGTGCATGCGCTCGACAAGGAACAGGCTCCAGCGGGCGAACGTGTCGTCACCGCGAGGCGCGGCGCCTCGCCGCGCCACGGTCGTCTCCCGCCAAGACTGCTGGACGTCGGCCGGGAGCTTCTCGAGCAGCGCGTCCCAGTCCGGCCGATCGAAGGGCGGCTGCAAGACCGTGGCATTCAGGCGGAGCGTGGGGACGTGGATCGTCGTCGACATGGCCGAGATGGCGGCGTCACACTGTCCTTCGTCGTAGTCGCCGACAGCGTTGAGTCGCTGAAGGCGATGCAAGCTCGACCGGAGTCGGGCTCCGGGGACGCGATCCGGGTTGCGCAGGAGCTGTCGCCGCTCGGCGAGGAGCGCCTCGGGGTCCGAAGCACAATCCAACTCGACGTTGCGCAGATGCTCGAGGGACTGGACCTGCGGACCCACTTCACGGGCGCGCATCGAAAGCGGCACGTGCCCGTCGATCGGAAGGCCACGTGCGCGGGCCTCTTCGACAAGCACCTCGAAGACCTCGGGTGTGACCATCTCGTAGATCTTCACGAAGTCGACGCCCGCGTCCGCCAACCGTGCCACGTTCACGCGTGCCGTCTCCACGTCCGGGTTCGCGATGCCGAGCAGGCGGTTGTTCTCACCGTCGTAGACGACATCCGCTCCGTCCAGGAGGGGCCCGGCAAAGAAGACTCGGGGGGCGGTCGTGCCGTCCGCTCGAAGCGCCTCCACGACCGGCAGCACGGCCTCGAGGGGCCCGCCCGTATCCCGAATGCTCGTGATGCCGTGGTTCAGGAACAGCCCGGGCATCGCCTGCGTGAATCGCTCGTCGTAGGTGAGGTGGACATGGAAGTCCCAGAGGCCGGGAATCAGGTAGTGCCCGGTGCCCTCCACCGACTCGACGGCGTCGATCGTCACGTCGCCTTCGGCGACCCTGGTGATCCGCCCATCGTCGACGACAACGGTCCGGTTTTCCCGCACACCGTTGACCGCGTCGATGACCGTAACGTCGTGGATGACGAGGTCCGCTGGCGGGACGGAAGGCCCGCAGGCAGTCAGAGCGACCACCGCCCCGAGGACGGCCTTTCGCAATGCCCGGACATTTCGGATCGCTCGAACGAACATGGCTCCGTCATTCCTTCAGAACCCCGGCGCGGTCCACGCACGGCCCCGCCGTGTTTCGTGGAGCACGCGATTCCGGGGCAAGTGGAAGGAGCCTACTGCACCGCGACCGTCGTGCTCACCGTCCCCCCCTTCACCGACGAATAGGTCACGGTCATGTCGCCGTCGCCACGCACGAGGTATTCGATCGTGCGGGTGGTGCGGCCGGGATGGCCGCTGCGAACCATGATGCGATCGAGCTCGGCCTGGTCGATGAGCTGGGTCGGGCCCGGGCGGAACTTGCTCGCCACCCAACCGGCCGCAATGATCTCGACGTCCCCGCCCACCGTGATCAGGTCCGGACGTACGACATTGTTCTGCAGCGCCCGCACCGTGATCGTGGGAATCAGCCGCTCGTTGCGGATATCCACCCGGACCCGGTACACGTCGTCGTCGACCCGCTCGACCGTGGTTTCGCCCATCGACATCAGCGGCATGCTGTCGGCGTGAAACAGCGTGAAGGCCATGTTGCGATGGAAGAGCTCAACGCTCATGAAACGTGGGTTCACCCGACCGCTGAGCTTCTTGAAGCCACCCAACTCGACGTCGCCGAACTGCGGATGGTCGAAGGGCGCCCATTCCACGTATTGGTCGCCGAACTCGAGGAAGTCGTCGAAGAAGTAGCGTGACCGGGCCCCGGAGATCGGCTGGGTCGGGTCCTGCTGCTGCTCCTGCAACAGAGGACTGTTGAAGTACTGTCCGCCGTTCCACAGCTCGTTCGAGTAGCTGATGATGCCGAGCCCGTCGTTGGCCCAGTCGATCGAACCGCCGTGCACGGTGTACAGACCCCGCCAGATGACGAGGTAGTCGTAATACGGCAGCATGCGTTCGCCGTACTCGCCGATCTCGTCGTACACCCGAATGTCGGCGGCCGGATAGGTCCCCTGCCAGGCAGCCCCGGGACCGCGCAAGATCATGCCGCCCGTGTTGTGGTACGACTGGAACCCGGCGATGTTGGGGCGCGCCATCATGAAGTCGTTGATGGCGCGGGCCTCCGGCAGCTCGAACGGATAGTTCATCGAGCCGCCCTGGATGTAGTTGGGCTGCCAGTCCGAGCCGTAGTTGCGATTCCCGTCGTAGCCTCCGACCGGATCCTCGTTGACCCGACCGTCACCGTCGTCGTCGATGCCCTCGGAGCCCAACATGATGTAGTCGCCGAAGCTGCCGGGCGGCACCGGCTCCATGATGCGGGGGTCGAGATCGCTGATGCGATGTGTGCCTTCGCCCGGCACGTACTTGCGGATCTGCTCGATCACCCCGTTGCCGTTCAGATCGTTGGCGTCGTCCTCGTCGAAGGCACCGTCACCATCGGAGTCCACCGGGACGTGGCCGGTGCGGGCACCGGAGCCGCTGTTGTCGAGAAAGTAGTCGCGGCCGTCGGGATTGACGCTGGGAACCAGGTAGAAAACCCGCTCGTCGACGAGGCGGGTAATGTCGTCGACCCGGCCGTAGTTCTCCATCAGATACCAGATGGTGTAGAGGATGACCTCCGCACCCTGGATCTCGTTGCCGTGGACGTTCGCCTCGATGAACATGCCTGCCTTCGAGTCCTCGGGGCCGGTTTCCGGGTTGTTGATCGTCATCAACCACATCTCACGGCCGCCGTAGCTGGTACCGATCGACTGCAAGTCGAGGAACTCGGGCCAGGTCTCGGCCATCAGCTGCATCCGCTCACCGATTTCGTCGTGATCGAGCCAGCGGTCCCACGTCAGGTCGAGGGTGTGCTCCGGATCGGAGCCGCGCTGTTGCTGGGCGAATGCTCCGGGGGCAGTGAATGCGGTCGACAGCATCAGGGCCGCAACCGCGAAGCCGAAAGCACTCTGTCGGAATGTCTTCATCGTCATCGGCCTTACCTCAGTGTGACGGTTGCGGTGTCGGTGCCGCCCTTTTGCGACCGCACCCAGATCTCGATGGAGTCCCCCTCGTCGGCCTGGATGACCCAGGAGAACGTCTCCCGCGAACCGGAGCCCTCGAGTTTCTGTACCGTGCTCGACTTGGCGTCCCCGGTGAGAATGGTGGCCGGGTCCACCTGGATACGAACGGTGGTCGGCTGGACGGATCGCGACACGACGCCGTGCTGCAGCGAAGTGGGCAAGTAGCCGGAGTTCTCGATCTCGGCAGTCACCGTGAAGACACCGCCGCCGTGCGCCGTGACATCGGTCTCGACGATATTGACGCGAGGCAGCATTCCGGCGAGCGCGACGACGAACTCCCCATGGGAGCGGCCCAACGCGGCGAGCTCGGCGGCCGGCGGATTGCTGGTCACGTAGGGGGCGAAGCCGCCGATCTCGACGCTGCCGAGATCGGGGTGATCGAAGGCCGACCACTCGACGAACGAGCCGTCCACGGCATCGGCGAGTCTCCCGTCGAGCCCATCGGCTTCCGACTCCGTGTCCGGGATCCCCCACCCCTGCGTGGAAAAAGCCGGGATGCCCATCTGGTAGTAGGCCATCTGGAAGAACGCCCCTTGGGCCGTACGATTGACGCCGACGTCGGTGATTCCGGTGATCTCCTCGTAGGCGTCCGAAACCGCCGCGAAGTACTCCAGGTCGGCGTTGTTCACCGTGACCGCCGGGCGGCGACCCGACTGTGGGTCGTTGTCGGCACCGGGCTGGGCGCCGCGCAGACGGGCGCCGCGCGCGCCGACGGCGCCGCCGAACCCGAAGCCCCCGCCGCCGCCAAACACCCCGTTTCGGAGCACGCCGTCATTCGCCTCGCCGGCGAAGTCGACCAACTCCAGGGTGTTCGCCGGAGCCAGTCGGCCGCTGCCGTTCGGTGGCGTCACCAGGTTGTCGGAGTGCCCGAACGTCAAGACCGCACCGATGTGACGGTGAGCAACGGCGAAGTCCATCAGCGCCCGCGACTCCGGCTCGCTCACCATGTAGAAGCCGGCGTCGGCCTCGTAGTAGGGGTACTCGTGCTGGAAGTTCCGGTTCAGATCGACGCCGCCGGCACCGTCCTCGTTGACGAAGCCGTCGCCGTCCGAATCGACCCCTTCGGTGTAGAGCGTGTGGGTACCGCTCTCGCCTGCCGCTTTGTCGGCGCGCTTCATCAGGCGAGCATCGTCGGGATGCACCATGAACTCGCCGGAGCTATCCGGCACCCGCATCACGGTGATCATCCCGTCGCCGTTCAGGTCCTCACCGGGATCCTCGTCGGTGCGACCGTCGTTGTCGTCGTCGTACGCGAAGGCGTTGCCCTTCCGGTCGTACGTAACCTCGGCGAACATCGCCTCGGCGCCGTCCGGATTGAGGCGCGGAACGACGTACACCACCTGATCGGCTAGCACCGACGCCGCGCTCGGGTCGCTGAGCAAGAAACGGATGACCTCCACCGCGAGATGACTCCCGACGACGTGGTCACCTTCCAGGTTTCCGACGATGAGCAACCCGGGTCGCTCGTTCATCGGTATGCCGGCGGGGTCGCCGATCTCGACCAACCAGATGTCACGGCCCTCGTGCGACGTACCGATCGATCGCACGCTGGCACTGTCGCTGGCGCTCACCAGCGCCGAGATCTCCGCGCTGAGGCCCTCATGGTCGAGATAACCGCTCGACTGGGCCTCTGCGCCACTCACTGTCAGAAGGGACACCGCGACCAATCCCGCCGTGCCTCGAAGAAAAAGTTTCAACACGAGCCGCTCCCCGGTTTGTTGTCAGAGGCCGTCAGCGTAACGCGCCGGTCGGCCCGCCGACAGCCGAGGGTTCGCAGTGCGGCCGGGCGGCCCGCCGCCTCTTCCCGAGCCGACCGCCGACGACGATCGGCCGGCATGGCCGACGGCGCTGGCCGGCATGGGCCGACGGGGTGCCCGTAGAGACCCGTTAGCGGAAGTACTTCTCGACGATCCACGCCGGTTGCCAACGATCCGGCGCCCGCTGCAAACGAGCAGGATCGATCTGGCGCGGCAGCGGCTCTTCGACCACCAGCGTTTGCGTGTCACCGAGACGAACCTGCCAGTCGACGAGCAGATCGGTGAGCTCCGCGACGCGCGCGGCGTGCTCCGGGTCTTCAGCCAGGCTGTGGATCTCGTCCGGGTCGACGACGAGGTCGAAGAGCTGCGTCTCGGCGATCTGCGGGTAGCGGATCAGCTTGAAACGCTCATCTCGAACCGAGCGCGCCAGGTCGGTGTACGCGAGGAAAACGGAGTCGCGCACCGCGGCCACCTCCCGCCGCCAGATACGTCCGAGGTCGGCGCCGTCGAGGTTGTCCGGAGTCGGCGTGCCGGTCAGGGCCGTCACCGTGGGGAATATGTCCAGCAGGTACGTGAACGCCGAGGATTCGCCCTGCGGGATTCCGGGCCCGGCGAAGATCAGAGGCGCCCTCTGGCTGTGCTCGTAGACACTCTGCTTGCCGAGGAGCCCGTGGCTGCCGAGCGCCAGGCCGTGATCGGCGGCGTACACGACCACCGTGTCGTCGGCACGGCCGCTCGCCTCCAGCGCATCGAGAATCCGGCCGATCTGCTGATCGAGGTGGGTGACCAGGCCGTAGTATTCGGCAATCTGGTCGCGCACGACCTCCTCGGTTCGCGGCCACGCCCCGAGCTGTTCGTCCCGCAGCGTCAACGCCCCCCCGAGGTCGAACGGATGCAGCGGCAGGAAGTTCGCGGGCAGGGGCGGGAGGTTCGCGTAGTAGTAGTCGCGCAGATCCTCGGGCGGCATGCGCGGATCGTGCGGTGCGGTGAACGCGACGTAGGCGAAGAAGGGCTGCTCGCCGTCGTAGCTGTCGAGGAAGTCGATCGTCGCATCGGCGAACAACGTGCTCGAAAGCGCTTCGCCGACGCGCTCGTTGCCGAGCAGGCCGTCCGCCATGAGATCCTCGATCGGCACCTGACTGTGGTCGCTCATCCCGCCGAAAAACACCGAGCGACCGTGCTGGAACGCACGCATCCAGGACTCACGGCCGTTGTGCCATTTGCCGGTGGCGAATGTCGTGTAGCCCCCCTCCCCCAGAAGCTCCGGCAACAACCGGGCACCGGTCAGGTCGTTCGGCCCACGGAAATAGGCTTGCCCGCTCATCACCATGGCGCGGCTGGGCACACATACCGCCCCGCTGTTGCCGCCCAGGTTGTAGTTGTTCCGAAAGCTGAAACCCGCCGCCGCCAGGCGGTCGAGGTTGGGCGTGCGGATGTACGGGTTGCCCCACGCCGCAATCGTGTCGGCGCGCTGGTCATCGGCGAACAAGAAGAGGATATTCGGCCGGGTCGGAGACGAGGGCGACTCAGCCGGACCGCAGGCCGCCACGATAGCCACCGCGAGAATCGTGGCGGCACGCATCGCGCCGGTCGACCGCCTGTTTCCCGTGGAGCTCGTCACCGTCCTCCGCCTCGATGAGTCGTCGAAGCCCAGCGACTACCCTACCCGTTGACGCGCGACATTGCCTGGACTCGATGGTGTATCGCCGCCAGGAGTCGCCGCCCGGAATCGCCGCCCGGAATCTGTCCTTCCGGTCAGGCCGATGACCCTTCGCCTGGCGCGAGCCCGTAGTGGACCCCGGTCAACTCTTCGCTGAGCTCCCGCGGCCGCGCCGCATCGGCGCGATCCAGAATCGCCGCGCTCTCTGCCGACCGCCGCGTCAATCCGCCCGCAAGGCGACCATCGGATCCACTCGAGTGGCGCGCCGCCCCGGCACGATGGCGGCCGCAACTGCAGCCAGGGCGAGCACCGTGGCCGCGCCGGCGAACGTGGGCAGGTCACGCACGCCGAGACCATAGAGATATCCTTCGAGCGCTCCCGTCACCGCCCACGCACCGACAAGTCCCCCGGCAAGGCCCCATGCTGCCAGAAGCGCGCTGCGCCCCATGACACCGAGGAAGACGCGCCTCTGCGTCGCTCCCAGTGCCAGGCGAATGCCCAGCTCACGCATCCGTTGCGCCACGCCGTACGCCATCACGCCATAGATGCCCACCAGGGAAAGGAAAAGAGCGACGGAGCCGAAGGCACCGAGGATCAGTGTGCGAAACCGTGGCCCTGCGACTCTCCCGGCGAGCAGGCGTTCCACGGTCGTCATACCGAAGACCGTGGTCAGCGGCTCGATGCGGGTCGCCACCTGGCGCAGCGGACCCGCCAGCAGCCCGGGCGGCGATCCGGCGCGCACCAGCACGTCCATGTCACGGGCACGGCCGTCGTCGTGAAACGGCACATAGATCTGAAGCCGCGCGACGTCGCCCCGGTTCCGGCCACCGGCGCGGAATCGAACGTCGTCGACGACACCCACGATGCGCCGGGGCTGCTGACGAAGGATGACCTCGCGGCCGACCGCGTCACCGCGGAAGTAGCGTTCGGCGAAGGTGCGATTCACCACTACGACGGGCGCGGCGTCGGTATCGGATGCCTCGAAAGTCCGCCCTGCGCGGACGGCGATGCGCAGCGTCGAGAAGAACGACCCGCTGACCGGCTTGAGCTCTGCCTCCAGCTGTTCGCCTTCCGCCGGAGCGTAACCGGGAACGTCGAACGACACCGAGGTGAACCACCCGCTGGACGGCAGGTAGGCGGACAACGCCGCCGAGGTCACGCCCGGAAGCGCTTCGATCTCCTGCAAAAGACGACTGTAGTACGCGGAGCGACTGGCGAAATCGGGATACTGCTCGCGCGGCAGAGCGGTTTCGAAGGCGAGCACGTCGCTGCTGTCGAATCCGTGCTCGATCTCGAACATGCCGATGAAGCTTCGCCCGAGCAGGGCGGCGCAGATCAGCAGCATGAGCGTGAGCGCCAGCTGCATGACGACCAATCCGTCGCGTACCCGTGCCATACCGGTGCCGCCCGATGTCGACCGCGAAGCAACGCCGAACCCTTCGGCGAGCTTCGCCCGAGCGCCGGCAAGCGCCGGCAACAGGCCGACGGCAAGGCCGACGAACAACACCACCGCGGCGTTGAAGGCCAGCACTCCCCCGTTGACGCCTACTGCCTCGATGCGCGGAACATCGACGGGAACAATGCGGATCAGCACGGCCGTCAGTCCATAGGCGACGAACGCGCCGGATAGGCCACCGAGCACGGCGACCACCATGCTCTCGGTCAGGTGCTGGCGCGCTCGGCGGGCGCGGCTCGCGCCGAGCGCCGCGCGGATCACCTGCTCACGGTGACGCACGGCGACTCGCGCAAGCACGAGGTTGGTCACGTTGACGCACGCGATCACGAGCACCGCCCCGACGGCCGCCAGGAATACGATCAACATGCCGCCGGTCTCTCCGACCCGGTACGTGCGCAGCGACACAGGCGCGACGCTCCACGCGAACGTCTCCCCATCGGAGCTCTCCAGATCGACCTGACGGCCGGCCAGCACAGCCTCCGCGTCGCCCAGCGACAGGCCGTCGCGCAGGCGACCGATGACCTCGTAGTTGAAGGAGCCGGGACCACGCTCGGCACCCGCCATCGGCATCCAGACCTGGGCGTCGCGCTCGCCGATCTCGATATCGGGCGGCAAGACGCCGATGACCTGGTGCGGCTCGCCCTGGATGCGCAGGCTCATACCCACCACGCCCGTGTCTCCCGCGAAGCGCCGCTGCCAGAAGTCGTGCCCCAGCATCACCACGGGCGGGGCGCCTTCCTCGTCGTCGCCGTCGTTGAAGGCCCGCCCGACGAGCGGCCGCAACCGCAGCGCCCGGAGCGCCGACGCGGTGATCAACATGCTGCCCATCCGCTCCGAGAAGTCGTCACCGCGGACGGTGAGATCCCAGGTGTCGTCGTAGGCGCCGAGGTCGGCGAAGACATCCGCGGTCAGCGAGCGCCAGGCCTCGTAGCCGCCCCACGTCATGTTGTAGCGGATGTGGGCGGCTGTGCGTTCGCTGACGTCCGGCCCCATCGGCTCGTGTCGCCGAGCCTCCAAGATGACCAGATCCTGCGGCTCGTCGAAGGCCAGCGGGCGGAGCAAGATGCCGTCGACCAGTCCGTAGACCGCGGTCGTCGCGCCGATGGCCACGGCCAGCGTGAGGATGGCCGCAGCGCTCCAACCGGGCTCTCGACGAAGTCCGCGTACGGCGTGCAAGGCGTCCGTGAACAGAGACTCGAGCATGGCAACCCCTGTCGTGCGGAGAGCGGCGGCGCCAAACCGATGAACATCCTAGTTGTTAGGACGCGACTCCGGCCGAAACGGTTGTCACCTTTCGTTGCATCGAAGCCCCGGCCCGACGCGGGGAGAGCGAAGGGGGGACCGCCTCGATCCGGATCACATCTTGCCAACCCGACTGCGCAGCCGTACCGATTGACAATAGTCCTGATTAGAACTATTTTGCTCGCATGGCCAAAAGCACGAAGAAGATGACGCCGCGCCAGGCAGCCAAGCAGCCGTTCCTGCCGCTGTTGCGCGAGCTGGAGTTGACCCACCAGACGTTCGCGACACTCGACGCCCGGCTCCTACGCGCCTACGAATTGACCCAAGGGCAGGCCGACGTCATCTTCACACTCGGCGGTACACAGGGCATGACGCTCGGCGAGCTCGGAGAGCGAACCTTGACCACGAAGGGCACGCTCACGGGCGTTATCGACCGGCTCGAGGGCAAAGGCCTGGTCCGCCGTCAGGGAGCGTCGCACGACCGGCGCTGTACCCTTGCCGTTCTCACGGCCGCCGGCGAAGCCGTCTTCGAGCGGGTCTTCCCGGCCCACATCGCGACGCTGAAGCAGCGGTTCGACAATCTCAGTCGCCGGCAGATGGAAGCAGCGATCTCGGCCCTCCGGGAGGTTCGCGCCGTCTTGTAGCAACAGGCCCTTCGGGAGAAACCTGAGACTCGTCATTAGTTTCTGTTAGTACTATCACGATACGAACAAAAGGAACGACCCAATCATGGACAAGCCGATCATAGCCGCGAAAACGCCCGTGGGCATCGACGTCGAAGCGGGCAAGACCTACTACTGGTGCCGCTGCGGACGGTCGGCGGAGCAGCCGTTCTGCGACGGCTCGCACGCCGGAACCGAGATCACGCCGCTCGAGTTCACGGCGCCCGAGAACGACACCGCCCATCTTTGCCGCTGCAAGGGCACCGCCAACCCACCCTATTGCGACGGCACTCACGCCGGCTTTACCGACCTCGACATCGGCGACCCTGTCCCCGAAACGCCCGGCGCCGACGAGGCACCGACGGCGAAACCGACGCCGGAAGAGCCGACCGTCGCACGCATCCACGCCATGGCCCGCGAGGGATTGTCGGGCCATCACGGCGAGATGACGGCGATGGGCGTGCCGCGCAAAGACCTTCCACACTGGGACGACATCCAGATCCTGACCGCTCAGCTGGCAACGAAGCCGCTGGCCGAGGACGCGGCCGTCGACACCGAGCTCGTCATCGGCCCTCGGGCGGAGAAGCCCCTGAAGCTCGCCATTCCCCTGTTCGTCTCCGACATGAGCTTCGGCGCATTGTCGGAGGAGGCGAAGGTGGCTCTGGCGCGCGGCGCGGAGATGGCCGGAACCGGCATCTGCTCCGGCGAGGGTGGCTCGCTGGCGGAAGAGCGGGAGGCGAACGGCCGCTACCTGTACGAGCTCGCCTCGGCGAGGTTCGGTTGGAAGGAAGAGCTGCTCGACGAGGTACAGGCGTTTCATTTCAAAGGCGGTCAGGGGGCCAAGACGGGCACCGGCGGGCACTTGCCCGGCGCCAAGGTCACCGCGAAGATCGCCGAAACACGCGGGCTCGAGCCGGGGCAGGACGCCATCTCCCCGCCGACGTTCGATACGCCGTCGACAGTGAGCGAGTTCAGGAAATTCACCGAAGACATCCGGGAGCGCAGCGGCGGCATCCCGGTCGGCTTCAAACTGTCGGCGAATCACATCGAAGCCGACATCGACTTCGCCCTCGAGGCCGGCGCCGACTACATCATTCTCGACGGCCGCGGCGGCGGCACCGGGGCCGCTCCTCGACTGTTCCGCGACCACATCAGCGTACCGACGATCCCCGCCCTCGCCCGCGCCCGGGCGCACCTCGACAAGAAGGCCGGGCGTGAGGTGACCTTGATCATCACGGGTGGCCTGCGGGTTCCCGAAGACTTCATCAAGGCGATGGCCTTGGGCGCCGACGGCGTCGCGCTCTCCAACGCAGCGATCCAGGCCGTCGGGTGTGTCGGCGCGCGCATCTGCAACACGAACAACTGCCCCACCGGGATCGCCACACAGAAGCCCGAGCTCAGGAGGCGCCTCGACGTCGATGCAGGCGCTCAGCGCCTGGCGACGTTCTTCGACGCCGCCACCCGGCTGATGCAGGTGATGGCGCGCGCCTGCGGCCATGAGCGGCTCTCCGGGTTCCGCGCCTCGGACCTGACAACGTACCGGCGCGAAATGGCGGAGCTCTCCGGCGTCGGCTTCGGGGGTCCGCGGTAGGAAAGAGCCGGCGCCGATCTCGGGGGGCCGCGGTAGGAAAGAGCCGGATTCGATCTCGGGGGTCCGCGGTAGGAACCTGCCGGCGTCAACCTCGTCGGCATGCAGCCGGAACGGGCCAGCCTCGACGATTCGCCCGGAATAATTCCGTCGCCAATCGCGTAGGATACCTAGCCGCCGGCACGGAAAGCCCGCCGCACCTTTCGTTGCTCACTCGGGGCCACGCCGACGCCGGCGAAGGAGTTGTGCCGTGCTGGATGTTCTCTGGGGCTGGAAGACGGTCGCGATCTTCGACGTGTGGACCGTCGAGCACCTCCTCAGTGGTCTGTCGGTCGGCCGGCTGGTCGACAGGGACAACACGCGGCATTTCAACTTCCACCATCCGACGCTCGAGCTGACCAAGTCGACCAAGATCAGGGTCGATTTCCTCGCCGTGCTGTTTCTCGCGTACCTCTGGGAGGCGCTCGAGCACTACCTCGAGATGGGACTCGCGGGCCCCGCCGTCGAGTACTGGTTCCAGGGGGTCGAATTCTGGGCCAATCGGCTGGTGGCGGACCCGCTGATGGCGCTGGTGGGATACCAGTTGGCCATGAAATATCCTCGCGCAGTATTGCCGGCGCGCATCGCTTCGGCCGCGTGGTTGCTCGTGCACATCTTCGTCTTTCCGCACAGCATGTACCTGCACGAGCTGTTCTGATCACGGCTGGCTGGCCGACGACTCGCTTCCATCCGGGAGAATGCAGGTGGCCCTGGATCGAGCTCCGCGATCTCCGTGCCGAGCGCCGAACTCCGCCCGACCCCCTGGAGAACTTGCCGAGACTCAATATAATCGGGCCCGAAACAGGCTGAGCGGGGAGCGTCGAACGTCTCGAGGAGGTTCGCATGAAGAGAGTCGCGGCAGCGCTGACGATCTTGGGCGTGGGCGTAGCGGCGCTCTTCACGCCAGTCGTCGCATCGCAGGACTGGTCGCGGAGAGAGTTTCCGCTTGCTCCCCCCAATTCGACCGATAACTTCGTCGCCCCGTACTTCGACGGCTTCTACACGAACGACGACGGCACCCACACGCTCTCGTTCGGGTTCATGAATCGGAACGACGAGGCCGTGATCGAGGTGCCGCTCGGCCCGGACAACTTCATCGAGCCGGCCGAGTTCGACGGCATGCAACCCACGACGTTTCCCGTCGTGTCGTACACGGGGTTCGGCGGTCCGCGCGAGCGCGGGACTTTCGGGGTGGTCGTGCCCGCCGATTTCGACGGCGATGTCTGGTGGACGATCACAACGGACGGCTACACGACGCGGGTCCCCGGCAGGCTGAAGTCGCCCGGACTGCTGGTGAAGGGAGCCTACGAGCTGAGCACCTCGCCGATGGCCGCCGGCTCGCTGCGCCCGGCCATCCGCTTCTCGGAAGACGGCCCGGATTTCTTCGGTATCGAGGGCACCGTACACCCCGACGAGTTCACCACCGCCGTCGGCGAGCCGATCGAGGTGCGTTTCTGGGCGTTCGATCGCGGCGAGCGTGAGCTGGGTGGCGTGAACCTCACCTTGTGGAAACACCAGGGACCGGCCGGGGGCACGATCGCTTTCGAATCGTTGACGTCGGCCCCGGAGGCCCGCGGCGGCCGCGGGGTCGTGCGAGAGCCCGGCCCGGTCGCGGTACGGCAGATCGTCCGCATTCCGACCGAAGGACCGGCCGCGAACATGGGGCGTTTCACCGCGACGTTCGATACGCCGGGCGATTACATGATCCGGATCCGCGTCGACAACTTCGGCGTCAGCGACAGCAGACCCGGAAACCAATGCTGCTGGTCGAACGCCTATGTACAGGTCCGCGTCGAGGAGGGGAACTGAACCATGAGACATGTATCCGACCATCGCTTGGCGTTTCGGTTGCTCACGTTGTGCGGCGTGGCATTGCTCGTCGCGATCGGGACCGGCCCGGAAACGACGCTTGTCGCGCAGCAAAGTGATCAGGAAGTCACCTATTACCGCGACGTCCTGCCGATCCTTCAAGACAATTGCCAGCTCTGCCATCAGCCGGACGCGATCGGCCCGATGTCTCTACTGACGTACCGGGAAGCGCGTCTGTACGGATCGCGGATCAAGGGCTACGTTCAGGCGCACGAGATGCCGCCCTACCACTACGATCGGGACGTCGGTATCCAGGAGCTCAAGTACGATCCGCGGCTGAGCGACCAAGACATCGCCACGCTCGTGCGCTGGGTGGATACGGGTATGGCCGAAGGCGATCCCGCCGACGCACCGCCGCCCCCCGAGTGGCCCGAGCCCGGCGAGTGGCGCCTGTCGGAGCGCTTCGGTGCGCCCGACGTCGTGATCAGCTCTGTCCCGTACGACGTTCCGGCCGTCGGTCAGGATCGCTGGTGGCAACCGGTGGTCGAGACGGGCATCACCGAAGATCGCTGCATGATGGCGGTCGAGACCAAGCCGACCGTCGAGGCTCGGCCGGTCGCGCACCATGCCAATTCCACCTTCCGCGTCGGCGAGCAGCGCGCCGGCCGGTTGTCCGAGTACGCACTGGGCAAGCTCGGCGAGATCATTCCCGCCGATGCGTGCCGCACCGTTCCGGCGAACTCACAGGTGGCCTTCGACATCCACTACTGGCCGAACGGTAAGGCGGTCGAGGACGCGCAGGTCGACATCGGCATCTGGTACCACCCCGACGACTACCGGCCCAAGTATCGCCAGACGCTGACGCTCTACTTCCTCCAGGGCGGTCGCGGATACGATATTCCGCCGCACGGCAAGCTGATGACACGGGGCATCCATCAGTTCGACACCCCCGTTCGCATCGACTCGTGGCAGCCGCACGGGCACACCCGGCTGGTGGCGATGGCGATGGAGATCCTGCGCGCCGACGGCCGTACCGAGACGGTCAGTATGGTTTCGAACTGGAGCGCCCTGTGGCATCACAGCCATATCTACGAGGAGCACGTCGCGCCGTTGCTCGAGGTCGGTGACAAGCTGATACTGACCGGCTGGTACGACAACTCGGCGGAGAACCGCTACAACCCCGACCCGGACCAGTGGGTGGGCATCGGCGACCGCACGGCCGACGAGATGTCACACGCCTGGATCGCCGTTACGCACCTGGACGAAGAGGGACTCAACGAGCTGCGAACCCAGCGAGCCGAGCCGGACGGACAGCGTCGCTGACCGGAACCGCTCAAGATCCGCCTGGCCGGCCCGCCTCCGTCAGGGCTTCGACGCGGAAGTCGTCGAGCCGGTCGGTATCGGCCGGCTGGTCGTCGCCGAGTCCGTACACAACGTCGTGGACGACCCTGCCGTCGAACATCGTCGCCAGCACCCGCGTCGCCGGGATGTCCTCGGCGTCGATCTCGAAGAGGTTCTGATCAAGCAGGATGAGGTCGGCCTTCTTGCCTACCTCGATAGAGCCGACCTGGTCGTCGATGCCGAGCATGCGCGCACCTCCCATGGTGTAGGCGTCCACGGCTTCCGCCAGCGTCAACACCTGATCGACCGGCGCCAGGACAAGCCCCGGCTCCGAGCCCAAGAGTGCTTCGAGCCCCGCCGGCGCGGCGCGATGCATCGCTCCGTAGATGTTGTTGAAGGGATGGACGCCGTTGTCGAACCCGCCGGGTGTCGCCGGCCAGTCCGCGCCCAGCGCGATGTTGACGCCATTGTCAGCCCAGAATCTGAACGGAAACTGACGGTTCTCGATGACGTCCGCGCTCAAGTGCTCAGCGTAACTCGGCTGGACGATCGCCCAGTTGCCCGTCGATTGAGCCGTGACATCGTGGTCCACGTAGAGCCGGCGGTCATCCGGGTGGACCAACTGGGAGTGCGTCGTGCTGAAGATGGTGTCGTATCCGGCGGCGCGCAGGTCGCCAGCAACCTGGAGTGCGGTGCGGGTGGCCGCGTCGCCGATCGTGTGCACCGTTGCGTGGTAACCGAGTGCCGCGGCGCCGAGGACCATCGCACCCAACGCCCCGCGGTCGAAGTACAGCGAACCGGTGTCGCCCGTGCTCAGATAGGGCTCGAGCATCGCCGCCTTCTGGTTTTCGATCACGCTGTCGCCGCTGACCTTCAGCGTGTCGAACCAGAGCGTGTCCGTCCGATACATCTGAGCGTAGCGGTCGAGCATCTCTACGGCGTCGTCCGCCAACGCCGGCGTGTTCACGTAGTAGGTCACGCTCAGGCGTAGCGATAATTCGCCCGCCGCCGAAAGGTCGTACAACGCCTGGTACGCCGCTTCCGTCGCAATCGGAGACCCCATGTCGATGGCGCTGGTAAAACCGAATTCGTTGAGCCCCTCGACCACGGAGGGAAGGGATGCCGCCATCGACTCGGCGGTGATCGCTCCGATCGCGTCGGACACCGGAATGTGCGCCGGCCCTCCCCGGATCGCCCCGGTGGGCTCGCCACTCGCGTCGCGCACGTACTCACCGCCCGGCGGATCCGGTGTATCACGCGTGATGCCGGCGATCTCCAACGCCCTCGAGTTCACCCACACCGAGTGCAGGGTGTGGTCCATCAGGTACACCGGCCGGTCAGGCACGATCTCGTCGAGCAACGCCTTGTTCGGGCCCTCCGCACCGAAGAGGCTCGCCAGGTAGGACGCGCCGAAGATGGTTTCTTTGTCCGGATTCGCCGCGGCGTACTCCTCGACCTTGCGCAAAACTCCGTCGAGCGAGTCGGTGGTCTCGAGAATAATCCCCGATGTCGTCGCCCCACCGACCGCCGCGTGAATGTGCGACTCGACGAACCCGGGCAATAGCAGCCGGCCACCGAGATCGATCTCCTCGGTGCCGGAGCCGACGAAATCCGCGGCGCCGGCGTTGTCACCGACGTAGACAATCTCGTTGCCGCGCACAGCGACGGCCTCGGCGACGGTCTGAGCCGCGTCGACGGTGTAAACGTAGCCGTTGCGCAAGACGAAGTCGGCGGCGGCGACGTCAGGTGCGCCGGAGCCCGTGCAAGCGGTCCCGGCTAACACCACCATCGCGCTCAGCGAGAGGCCTCGGGTGACGACGTGGGTTTTTTTCATGGGTATCGCTCCTTCCGGGGAGACCGTGGCATCGAGACCGGGTTCCGGAAACGTCGCGTCTGCCGTGCGGGAGAATGGACCAGTGTACATAGGTTGGCGTCCCCGCGGGGGAGTCTCAATCCCCGGGAGCACGGCATATCGAACGCGCGACGCTGGCTCCAGTTAGCGCTGCCTGGGGCCCGGTGACCACCGCTGGTCCATGATGGCGACCGCCCGGGCTCCGCCCTCGGCCAGATTCGGCGAACCGGGCGCCGGTCGCGGAACTGACCTCTTACCTGCTCGCCACGTGAGTGGCATCATTTCCACCGCGCACGGCGGAACGTCAGGACGACCGTGATGACGAAAGACCTTGAGGGAGCATGTGCGAATTGAAGGTATCCCCGAGAGCGCGTAAGGCGGCCGTGCTCATCGCGCTGGTCTTTCTGTGCCGGCCGGCAGCGTCGTTCGCCCAGGAGACCACAACCATCATCTCGGGCCGCGCTCTCAGCCTCGACGACGCTTCGCCCGTTTCTTTCGCCAGCGTCGTGATCGTGGACGCCGGCACCGGCGCGAGAGTCGCCGGCACGCTGGCGGGAGAAGACGGCCGGTTCATCGTCGAGGGCCTGGCGCCGGGTCGGTACCGGGTTCAGCTTTCGTTCGCCGGGTTCCTCCCGTCGGAGCTCGACGTATTGATCTCCGAGCTCAACCGGTCCTACGACCTCGGCGATGTACGGCTGGCCCTCGCTCCGAACATCGAGCAGCGCGTCACGGTCACGGCGGAGGACGTCCGGGCGGGCGTGGACTCGCAAGTGTTTCGCCTCGACGACAGCCCCGCCCAAACGACCGGCTCGGTGCTCGACGCGATGCGGAACCTGCCGGGGGTAACCGTCGATCAGGAAGGCCGGGTCCTGCTACGCGGCAGCGATCAGGTCGCGATCCTCATCGACGGCCGCCAATCGGGCCTGACCGGTTTCGGCAACCAGCGCGGTCTCGACAGCCTGTCGGCGGTGAACATCGAAGCGATCGAGATCATCAACAATCCCTCGGCCCGCTTCGACGCCGCCGGGATGGCCGGGATCATCAACATCATCTACAAGCAGGAGCGGGAGCTGGGGACCTCCGGGGACTTCGGGCTGTCGTTCGGCGTCGGGCAGTTCACCAAGCAGCGGCCCGACCTGCCGACCGAGCTGGGCAGCTTTTCCACCAACCCGAAGATCATTCCGAGCCTGAACCTCAACCACAACACAGAGCGGGTGCGCAGCTTCGTGCAGGCGGAGGTCGTGCTTCAGGACGATTTGCCGAACAACGAGTTCACCACCCGGTTCTACGACGACGGCCGGATCATCGAGTCGCAGGTTCCCGAGAACCGCGAGCAGACCCACTATCTCGTTCGCGCGGGCTCGAATTTCAGCCTGAGTGACGCCACGACGCTCGCCATCTCCGGCATCTACGACTTCGAAACGCACACCGACCGCGCCCAAGTCCCGTACATCATGACCTCGACGGGCGAGTGGCAGCGCTATTGGTTTTGGCGGGAGGAGGAAGACACGGGGTTCGTCAACATCGCCGCCGACCTGAAGCACGAGTTCTCCACCCCCGGGGAGGAGCTGAGCTTCAACCTGCAGTACACCCGCGGCTGGGAAGACGAAGCCTATTTCCTCAACGAGGTATCACCCGTGCGCGTCGGCACGGACATGACCCACCTCGTTGCCCGCGAGAACACGTTGCCGCTGAGCGTCGACTACGTTCGACCGCTGTCGAGCGGCCGCCTCGAGCTCGGCACCCGGCTTCAATGGCGCTGGCTGCCGGTCAACTATTCCGTGGACCGCGGCGAAAACAGCGTCATCTATCCGGGGCTGGGCGACTTCTCCGACTGGGACGAGACCATCTACGCCCTCTACGGCAACCTCGTGCGCATCAAGCCCGCCTACACCCTGGAAGCCGGGGTGCGCATCGAGCAGACGTACGTGTCCTACACAGTGCCGCCGGAGAACATCTACTACCCCGGCAGCGACGCCTACGACTACTTCGAGGTCTTTCCCAACCTGAAGCTCACCTACCGGATGAACAACAACAACCGGTTGATCGCCGCGTACAACCGGCGTATCGATCGGCCGGGGGAGCCCGAGCTCCGGATCTTCCCCAAGTACGACGATCCGGAGCTGCTCAAGGTCGGCAACCCGTATCTCAGGCCGCAGCTGACCAACGTCTTCGAAGTGGGCTTCGCGCGCTCGTGGGCCGCCGGATCGGTGAGCAGCTCGGTGTTTCACCGCGACATCAAGGACGCCTTCCTGCGCGTCTACGCTCGGGACGACTCGAACCCCGACTTCAGCATCGTCAACAAGATCTTCGAGAACGTCGGCGACGCGACCCAGACCGGCGTCGCGGTCATCCTCGAGCAAGACATCGTCGCCGCATGGAGCGCCATGGTCAGCGCCAACTGGTACGTGCACGATATCGATGCGCTCGAGACGATTCTCTTCTTCCCGACCGTCCGGGAGTTCTCGCTGCCCGCTTCGCGGGACGACACCTGGGACCTGACGGTCAACAACCTGTTCCCGTTGCCGGGCCGCGGAGAAATACAGCTGAGCTTCATCTACTACGCCGACCGCAACGTTCCCCAGGGACGCGAGCGGGCGCGCTCGTCGCTGGACCTCGCGGCCACGTGGCCTGTCATGAACGATCGGGCCGAGCTGATCTTCACCTTCACGGATATCCTCAACGACTTCGCCATCGTCCGCGAGATCGAGGGCGAAGGCTTCACCGCGATCTACCAGAACTACCTCGAGACGCAGGTCGCCACCGTCGGGTTCCGCTTTCGTTTCTAGCGCTCTGGAGCACCCGAGCACCTTCGCCCTGGTTTCAGCGCAGCAAGGAGGCGAGGCCTTCTTGCTGGGTCAGGTCGATTCTGCTGCTCCCTCCACTACGCGTCGATCGCTCCCGCTGCACGTTGACCCGTCGGGCAGCTTGACAGGCTTCCACATTATGACGATTATGTCGTCATAATGACTGAGCCGACACTCGGAGATCTCGAACAACTCGTGTTGCTCGCGGTGCTACGCCTCGGCAACACGGCCTACGCGGTCAGCGTGCGCGATGAGCTGCGACAACACGCGGGACGGCCTGTGAACCGCGGCACAGTCTACGTGACGCTGGATCGACTCGAGAAGAAGGGCTTTCTCGCATCCTGGTTCGCGGAGCCGACCGCCGAGCGAGGCGGCAAGGCGAAGAAGTGCTTCCGGCTCACGCCCGAGGCGATGGCAGTTCTCAAGCAAACGCAGCAGGTGCTCGAGCGCATGTGGGAAGGCACCGAGCTCGCGAGACGCGGATCGTGAGACCCCGGCGCGGGTGGATCGAGTCGCTCCTGCTACGCATGGCGCCGCGGAGCTTCCGTGACAGCGTGTATGGCGATGTGCTCGAAGAGCTCGCGCACCGGCGCGTCGGAGGCGCCCGCGGGCCGGCCACCTGGGCTCCGACAATGGTGCTGCTCCTGGCGGCAGAACTGCTCTGCGCCCGCCTCGCCGCTTCTCTCCGAGACACCATCTCGCGCAAGCGGGGCGACACACCACGACTCCCCGGAAGCCACAGGAACGGATCGATGGAATCTATCTGGAAGGATGTCAAGCTCGCCGGGCGGGCAGTCCGCAGGGCTCCCGGCTTCGCGCTTCCGGTCGTTGCGATGCTGGCAATCGGCATCGGCGCAACCACGGCGATGTACTCGCTCCTCGAGGCCGCGCTGCTGCGCGGCCTGCCCTACCCCGATGCCGACGAGCTGGTCATGGTCTGGCCGGTGCGCAACGATCGGGGGCCGGGACAACTGTCGGTCGCGAACGCCGAGGTGTTCGACGTACGCAACGGGGTCCCCAGCCTGGACGACGTCGGCGCGATCACCTACACGAACCTCACCCTGGCGGCCGACCCCACCCCCGAACGGCTGCGGGTGGCGCGTGTCTCGGCGGAGGTGTTCGACGCACTCGGCATCGAGGCGGACCATGGCCGGACCTTCTCGCGCAACGAGGACGCCCCCGGAGGCGCCCCCGTGGTCGTGCTATCCCACGAGCTGTGGACCCGCAGGTTCGGCGGCGACCCCGGCATCGTCGGCACAGGAATCCGCCTGGGCGAGGGCGTTCATACGGTCGTCGGCGTCATGCCGCGAGGATTCCACCTGCCGACCGACTACGGCACCGCCACGCCCAGCGAGCTCTGGTTGCCACTGCGGCTCAACCCGGTCGATCCGGGCTTTCGCGGTTCGAAGAGCCTGACGGCGATCGTCGCCCGCCTCGCCGGAGGTGCCGAGCTGCAGCGCGTCCAGCAGGACCTGGACGTCGTCGCCCGGCGGATCGTGCAGGAGCACGCCGACAACTATCCGAGCGAACAGGGCTGGTCCCTTGTGGTACGCGCACCGCTCGAGCAAACCCAGGGGACATTCCGACCGACGCTGACCTTGCTCATGGGCGCGGTCGGCCTGATGCTGTCAATCACCTGCGCCAACGTGGCCCACCTGGCCCTGGGACGCTGGAACGACCGGCGCGGCGAGATCGCGGTCCGGCAGGCATTGGGCGCCACCCGGGGGCGCTTGATTCGCCAGCTTCTCGCGGAAAGCTTGGCGTTGGGTGTCGCTGGCGCCTCGGTGGGGGTATGGCTCGCCGTTGCCGCGCTCGGCTCGATGCGCGTCGCGTTGCCGGCGGACTTCCCCCGCCTCGGCGAGATCGCGATCAACGGCAACGTGTTGGGTTTCGCGATTGCGGTGACGGCCATGACCATCGTCGGCTTCGGACTGAGCCCGGCAGTCGCGGCGACACGGAGGCCCACGGCGAACCGGCTCAGGGATCGAACTGTCGCCGGCGGGCGCGGCGGAGCCGGGAAGGCGCTGGTCATCGCCGAGGTCGCCGTCGCCGTCGTGCTCGCGGTTGCCGGCGGATTGTTGCTACGCACAATGGCTGCCTACTCTGCCGCCGATCCCGGTTTCGAGCCCGACGGCGTCATCACGTTCGGGCTGTCTTTGCCGAGCAGCCGCTATGGCGAGCCCGCCGCGGTGCAAGGCTTCTACGCGCGGCTGCTCGAGGAGATCGACGCTCTGCCCGCCGTCGCCGCTGCAGGCGCGACGCGACGGCGACCCCTAGCCGACCCGATGGGCACCTGGGCAATCACCATCGCCGGCGACGGCACCGACCAGCAACGCCCGGAGATCTTCCCCGAGTGGCAAGTCGTGACGCCGCGTTACTTCGACGCCCTGGGATTGCGGCTGCTCGACGGGCGCTTCTTCGATACCGCAGACGACAACAACGCGCCCGCTGTGGCCCTTGTTAACAACACGATGGCGCGGGCTTATTGGCCGGGCGAATCGGCACTCGGCAAGCGTCTCCGGCTCGACGGCGGGCCCGACAATCCGTGGGTGACGGTGGTCGGGGTCGTGGGCGACGTTCGCCACGCTGCCCTCGACCTGGCGACCCCGGCCAAGATGTACTTGCCCCATGGGCAATACGCCAGGATCTCAAGCGTCACTTCGGTACCCGGGATGTATGTGGTGGTTCGGACGCCAAACGACCCGAGCGCACTGGCAGATGCTCTTCGGGCAACCGTCTGGAGGCTCGATCCGGAGCTACCCGTGACCAGCGTGCTCACCATGAAACAGATCGTCGCCAACTCGCTCGCCCGACCGCGGCTGGTCGCGTCGGTACTCACGGCGCTGGCGATTACCGCGCTCGCGATGGCGTTCTCCGGCTTGTACAGCGTCCTCGCCGCACACGTCGCCCGCCGGCGGCGAGAGATGGGCATTCGAGTGGCGTTGGGCGCCGACGACACTGCCATCCGCAGCCTGGTGCTCGGCGATGGCGTCCGGCTGGCGGGTATCGGCTTGCTGCTCGGGGGAGCGGGTGCATGGACCCTGTCGCGCTTGATCGCCGGGTTCCTCTACAGCGTTGAACCCACCGACCCGTTCACGTTCGTAGGTGTCGCGCTGCTCGTGGGCACGCTAGCGGGCGTCGCAAGCTACGTGCCGGCACGGCGCGCGGCACGTGTCGACCCCCGGGGATCGATCGGTCCGGAATAGCGGAGCTCGGGGCGACAGCCTCGAATCGGCGTGCTTGCCGGCGTGGCCGGGTCAGGCCCGGTAGGCAGTTCTTGCGAATACGCGCAGCCACGCTTCGAGGTTGCCGAAGCCCGCGGTGCCTTTCTCGAGGTGACCGACCAGAAATTCGTGCGCCGCGACGTCGTCGATCGCCAGCTTCCACCCGTTGAGGCGCAGGAATACGTCCGTGGCGAAAAAGGCGACGCGCTTGTTGCCGTCGACGAATGGATGGTTCATCAGCAGAGACTCGAAGAGCGCTGCCGCCATCTCGATAACGTCGTTGTAGTAGCCGGTCCGCGGCCGATAGAGCGCGCTCTCGAGCAACCCCAGATCGCGAACGCCGGCGGCTCCGCCGAATCTCTCGATCAGGCGCTCGTGGATCGCCACCACCTCGTCGACCGAGAGAAAGGCGACGCTGTCACTCGGCAAGGCGACGCCCCAGCTCCCCGTGTTCGTCCATGGAGTCCTCGAGGTGTCGCAGCACGTCGGGCCGCACGCGTCGGCGCCGCACGTACTCCTCGATCGCCTCGGTGAGGAGGCCCGAGATGCTCTGATGGGATTCCTCGGCGAGGTTCTTGAGATCCTGCCAGGCGCTCTCTTCCACCTTCGAGCTGATCTTCACGGCGGGCATGTCGCTGCTCCTACGCGTGGCTTGACGTGTCAGGTTTTGTCAAGTACATGGTGCCCCTCCGACGATGCGCGGCGCAAGCCTTGATCCGCTCCGGGCGTCTGCTCGTCGGCGAACTCACGGACCCAAACCCTGATGCCCCACAGGACGGGAAGGAGCAGGGTCACGTTCACGACCGCCAGCAGCGGAAGCGTCGTCAGCCCGGTGAAACCCAGGGTGATGGCGACCGCGGCCGAAGCGAGCGTCAAGGCGGCGGCGACCCGATAGAGTCGCCGATGCTCGTCAGGAATCTGCAAGGTTCTCATCAACAAGGCGATGCCGACCATTGCCAGGGCCGCGCTCGCAGCCAACAACCAGCGAGCACCGGGGCTCACGCCCGTGCCGGCGGTCGCAACGATGTTGAGGGTCGCCGCCCCTACCGCGGTGATCCCCATCGCGACCGGCAGGTGCAAGTAGCTCCACGTCAGGACGCCCGCCACCTTCTCGGTGGGTAGCTTCTGTGAGACGAAGTCGAAGTACAGCCACCAGAGGCCGATGGCGACCAACATGCCCAGCGCTCCGGTGAGCCCGACCAGCCACGTCAGCTGCTCGTGACCGGCGACACCCCGAACGCCGGCGACGACGACCTCACCCAAAACGATGATGGTGAACAAATCGTGGCGCTCGACGGCCGCCGCCGTCGGCCGCATGCCCATCTCGTGCTGGGCGCGCACCTTCGGATCGCCGCGCCCGACGAGGAACATCGTCAACGGGGCGCCCACGCTCAGAAACAGCCCGACCCCCCACAGCGGCAGGCGGGTGCCGGCGGGCACGAACGCCGATCCGGCGAAGACGATGGTGGATACGAGGAAGGTCGCGGCGTAGGGATACGACAAGGGCCGGTGGTCGGCATCGTGAACCCCGGTGCGCCACCACAGGTAGGTGAGGATGAGCTGGTATGCCGCGAACGACAGCGCGAATCCCGCTGCCCCGCCGCGGAAGGCATCCGCCGCAAAGACGGCCATCGCCGCGACGGTGAACATCTGGGCGAACGTGAAGATCCTCGTGCGGATGTCGTTGTTCCCGTGCAGCTCGTGGTACATAGACCCGTTGAGCCAAGCGATCCATACGAGGCCGAACAGGAATGCCGCCTCCGCGACTCCCCGCGGATCGGCATGGGAAGCCAGATGGTGGGCCGTTTCCGCCACCACGACGACGTAGACGAGGTCATAGAAGAGCTCGAGAAACGTGACCCGCCTCTCGTCAGGGCGCCTACCCAGCGTGCGGGGCGGTTGCCACCAACGTCGAAAGCCGCTGCTCATGGTGAGGCTCCCTCTCTCGGCTCGGGACGAGCATCCCGTCGCTTCTCGATCGTGCGCACGCGCGGCGGGGAACACACTAACCGATGGCGTTACGTGATCTAGCGTCGACTCGAAACCACGGGCAACTCCGAGACCACGGCTGCCGTCTCTTCGTCGGGCTTGGCGCAGGCGGCCGCACCGGCGGCGCAGCTTCCACAGGCAGGCGCATCGTCGCCGCCCGCCGGGACGATCTGGCGCAGGATCACCCTGCCGCCCCAAAGGGCCGCCAGGGTAACGATCCAGAACTGCCAATCCGTCCAGGGCATCCCGATTCCTTCTATCCGGCGCCGAGGGCAGTGAGCCCGTGGTAGGTGACGAACGCCGCGACCCACGCCAGGGCGCTCATGTAGCCGAGTTGGGCGACGGCCCAGCGGCCGCTGCCGGTTTCGCGCCGCGTCACCGCCAGTGTCGGCAAGCATTGCATGGCGAGCACGAAGAAAACCAGCATGCTCGCAGCCGAGGCCGGGGTGAAGAGCGGGCTACCGTCGTCGCGCCGGGCAGTACGCACGGCCTCGATGACCCCCTGGTCTTCCGGATCGGCCTCGGGGTCGCCAACGACCAGCACGGCCATCGTCGACACGAAGACCTCGCGGGCCAGGAAGCTGGTGAGGATGCCGACGGTCAACTGCCAGTCGTAGCCCAGGGGGGCAAATGCCGGAGCCGCAGCGCGGCCGATGCGGCCGGCGAAGCTGCTTGCCTGCGCGTTCTTCGCTTCCAGGTAGTCCGCCTGTAGCTCGAGGTCTGTCGCCGCCGCGGCGTCGACCACCGTCGCCGCTTGTGCGCGCAGCACCAGGGCCTCGGCCGGTGGCTCGCTGCGCGGAAAAGCGGAAAGCCACCACATGACGACGCAGATGGCCACAATCACCGTGCCGGCCTTCTCGAGAAACGCCTTGCCCTGGTACGCCGCGGTATACAGCGCACCACGCAGAGATGGTGTCTTGTAGCTGGGCAACTCCAGCACCATCGGTCGCGAGCGACCGCGCATGACAGTGCGGCGGAACAACAAAGCCGAGAACAGCGCCGCTCCGGCGCCAAGCAGGTAGCAACCGGCGAACACCGCGCCGGCCAGCAGCGCGTTGTCCGGGAATAGCAGGCCGGTCAACAGCACGTATACCGGCAGCCGCGCCGAACAACTCATGAACGGCGCCACCATGATGGTGGCCAGGCGGTCCTTGTGATCGGGTATCAGGCGGGTCGACATGATGCCGGGCAACGCGCACGCATGGCTCGACAGCAACGGCACGAAGGCCTGCCCGGGCAAGCCGAAGCGACACAGCAGCCGGTCCATCACGAAAGCGGCGCGTGCCAGGTAGCCGGTGTCCTCCAGCAGGCTGATCAAGAAAAAGAGCAGGCAGATCTGCGGCAAGAAGACCACGGTCCCGGCGATGCCGCCGACCACGCCGTCGACCAGCAGGTCCCGCACGTTGCCGGCGGGCAACGCATCGGCAAGCCAACCACCGAGCTCCCCGAAGGTGAGCTCGATGAGGTCCATCGGCACGGTCGCCAGGCCGAACACGGTCCAGAACAAACCGCCCATGATGGCGACGAACACCAGCACGCCGACCACCGGGTGGGTGAACGCCTGGTCGAGCCGGTCGGTCGCCGAATCACCGGCGCCGCCAAGAGCCGTCGGCCCACCGACGCTGCCCTCGACAACCGCGTCTGCCCAGTCAACGAGATCCTCGAACTCCCGCGGTAGCGAAGACAGCGTGGGCGCCGGCGGACCCTTTAGCGCCGCATCGACACCGGCGCGCAGCTTGCCCACTCCATGGCCGCGTCGCGCGACAATCGGCACGACCGGGCAGCCGAGTTGTGCTGCCAGCTTGTCCGGGTCGATGGTGAGCCCACGGCGCTGCGCCAGGTCGACCATGTTGAGCGCCACCACCGTCGGAAGGCCGAACCCGATCACCTCGCCGACCAGCCACAGATTGCGCGACAGATTGGTTGCGTCGACGACCACTACCACCGCATCCGGTTGCCGGTATACGCCGGCGCCCGCCAGCACGTCATGGCAGACACGCGCCTCCGGTACATCGAGGTGCAACCGGTAGGTACCGGGCAAATCGATGATCTCCGCCGCGGCACCGTCGATTTCGCAACGACCGATGCGGGCGTCCGTGGTCGTACCGGGGAAGTTGGCGGTCTTGGCGCGCATGCCGCACAACCGATTGAACAACGTCGTCTTGCCGGTGTTCGGATTGCCCAACAGCGCGACCCGGTGTGGACCCGTGACGACGTTCGGCGTCTCCGCCGTGCGCGGCAGCGCGGCGATCTTGCTCATGACCGTAGACCCCGGAGGTGGGAAGCCGAGCGCGGGACCGAGGGCATCGAGAGGATCAGGCTTCGGGGACGATCTGCAGGCGGCGCGCGACCACGTCGGCAATACCGATGCGGGTCCCGCGAACCTGCACGATCCACGGATCACCGGCCTTGCATAAACGCAAGCGGCTGCGGTCCACCAGGCCGAGAGCACCGAGGAGCTGACGATCAGCGTCGAGGAGCTCGGCAAACTCCAAACGGCCCACTTCACCCACCCTGAGCTCAGTCAGCGTCCGGGTGTGTGGGTACTTGTTCGAGGGCGCGTTGGTGGCTGCGGTGGGCATCGCCGTCATCGAGGTGGCAAGAGCAATTGAGACCGAATCTCAACAGGAGGTAGCTTAACACGAAGCGGCTGCCTGCTACTCAGGTGACTGGTTCTTGAACGCGATGCATCGAACTCGAATGGATCGCGATACCATGGATCCGCCTTCCCTCGCTCCGGAGACCAGCCATGAAGCATATCCACCTGGGCCTTCTTGCCCTCCTCGCGACCGTCCTGAGCGCCTTCGCCTGTGCGGATCCGCCGCCCGACGATGGCGCCGACACCGTATACACGAACGGTCGCATCTACACGGTCGACGAAACCGCCCCCTGGGCCGAAGCACTCGCGATCAGGGGAAACAACACAATCTTTGTCGGCTCCGATGCCGACGCGCAGCGATTCATCGGGCCTGATACGACGATCGAGAACCTGGGCGGGCGGTTCGTCATGCCCGGGATCATCGCGACCCACGAGCACAGCATCTTCCTCATGGCGGTCAGTTCCGGGCTGGTCATCGAGGAGCTTTCGCACGACAAGGACAGGATGTTGGCCGAAGTCAGGGCCTACCTCGAGGCAAACCCGGACGGCCCGTACATGTCCTACGGCGGGGGCTACGAGAGCACCGTGAAGATCCATCGAACGGAGATCGACGCGATCACGGGACCCGACAGGCCGTTCTTCATGATGTCGAAGACCGGCCATGCGGGATGGGCCAACACCCGGGCGCTCGAGCTGGCCGGCGTGACCGAAGACGAAGAACCGATCGACTTCTTCGAGAAAGACCCGGACGGCAGCCGCAACGGCTACGTCGGCACCGCGGCAGCCGCCTACTACATGATGGGTGTTTCCGGACTCCGAAAGGATGCGGTTCTCGCCGGCGCCCCGCAGACCCTCGAGCTCATCGCCAGCAACGGCATCACGCACATGTTCGAGGCGGGGCAACCACCGGGGTACGAAGAGCCGCTGTTCGAGGCGATCGGCGAACTCGAGGCGGCCGGTGAGCTCACCACCCGTTACACCGTTTCGTGCATGGTGCAGCGTGCACATCAGATTCCGGGAGCCATCGACTGCCTGAAGAACTTCAATGCCAGGTATGACTCGGAGCTCTTCAAGGTCGACACCCTCAAGATCCACGGCGACGGCTCGTTCGAGGGACACACCGCGAATCTGATCGAGCCGTACGCCGACAACCCCGGCGAGCGCGGAATCCTCTCGGTCCCCGAGGAAAGCAGCATCAGGGCCGCCGTGGAAGCCGCAAGCCTCGGGTTCGACGTGCATACCCACGCCATCGGCGACATGGCCAACCGTTCGTTCCTGAACGTCTTCCAGGCCGTGCGGGACGCCGGCCACGACGGCGCCCGGCTTTCGATGGGGCACACGAAACTGGTCGATGACGCCGACCTGGAACGTTTCCGGGAACTGGATGCCATCGCCAACTACTACGCCTGGGAGGCGGCGCAGCCGAACGCCACCTACCGGGAGCGGCTCGGTGAGGAGCGTTACAACCGCCTCATGCGCCTCGGCACGATGGTCGATATGGGCATCAAGGTCGCCTTGTCGCAGGACTATCCCTCTGCGCCGATCAGCCCTTTTCCGCATCTGCACGCGGCCGTGACCCGGAGCCATGTGGGCGAAGCGGAGATCCTCGGGACCGAGGACGAAAGACTCACGCTCGCCGAAGCGATCCGCGCGTACACCCTTGACGCTGCCTACCAGGTTCGAGCGGAGGGCTACAGCGGCTCGCTCGAGGTCGGGAAACGCGCCGATTTCATCGTCCTGGATCGCAATCTCTTCGAGATCCCGGAAGACGACATCGTTGACACCACGGTGATGCGAACCGTGCTGGGTGGAAGGGTCGTCTACCGCCGGGACCCGTAGGATCCCGTCGAAACCGGCAGCTCCCGCCGCTAGTACCCTCGCGAATCAGGCACGCTTCCACGACTCGATCCTCCGGTCCGGACTGGGTCAGCAGAAAACGAGCGCATCGGGTAATATGCGACTGCTGACTCCTAATTTGGAGGTCGGGTGGGTGGCGGAAGCCGCACCGGTCGCATGCTCTCCTGCCTCCGAGCGTACGCCCATAGGCTGGATCTGACTGGCTGGGCGGACGTCAAACAGCCCAGTCGAGGGAGCATGAACAAGCCTGAATTGCTCGATTTCGATCAGGAGCGGATTCGCGTCCTGCACTTCACGTGGATCGCCTTCTTCGTGACGTTCTACGTGTGGTTCAACATGGCGCCTCTCGCCACGACGATGCTGGCCGATATGGACTGGCTGACGAGGGAGCACCTGGCGGTGCTGGCGATCTGCAACGTCGCGCTCACCATCCCCGCCCGCATCGTGGTCGGCGCGCTGATCGACAAGTATGGCCCGCGCATCGTGTTCTCGATCTTGATGATCTCGATGTCGATTCCGGCGTTCTTCTTCGCCTTCGGCAACACGTTCACCCAGCTGCTGATCTCCAGGCTGGTGCTCGGAAGTATCGGCGCAGGTTTCGTGATCGGGATCCGGATGGTCGCGCAATGGTTCCCGAAGAAGACGATCGGCCGGGCGGAGGGATTCTACGCCGGGTGGGGGAACTTCGGATCGGCCTGGGCGGCGATGACGCTTCCCTGGGTGGGCATCACGTTTTTCGGCGACATGCTGGGGATGGGCAACGAGGGCTGGAGATACGCCCTCGCGTTCAACGGGCTGGTTTCTCTCGCCTACGGTATCGCTTATCCCTTCCTCGTCAGGGATCTTCCCAGTGGGGAGAAGTTCAAGGGCACGCCGAAGGCAGACCCGATGACGGTGACCTCCTGGGGCGACCTGATTCAGTATCTGGTGTGGTCGTTCCCGCTGGTCGGCGCGATGATGATCCTCACCTGGCGGCTCAGCAATGTCATCATCGAGGGTGAGCCCGTCATCTCGGGTATGCCTCTGTACGCGGTATACGGCGTGCTCGCGCTGTTGTATGTCGGCCACGTGGTGCGGACGCTGCAGGTCAACCTGCCGATCCTTCGTGCCGGTGTGGCCGAGGAGGACAAGTACCACTGGGGAAGCGTGGCGGCCCTCAACAGCACCTACTTCGCCAACTTCGGCGCCGAGCTGGCCGTGGTTTCCATGCTGCCGATGTTCTTCGAGCGCGTCTTCTCGCAGCTGCAGAGCGCGGACGGCAACTACATCATGACGGCGACGCTGGCCGGGATCATCGCGGCATCGTTCGCATTCGTGAACCTGGTCGCGCGGCCCCTCGGCGGCCTTCTCTCCGACACGATGAAGAACCGCAAACGCACCATGCTCGCCTACATGGGCGGCATCGCGATCGGGTTCGTGGGCATGGCCAGCATCGGCCAGTACGGTCCGGTGGTCGACGGCGAGCAATCGATCATTCCGATGTTCGATGGTGTCTGGTGGCTCGCGGTCTCGATCGCCATCACGATCCTCTGTTCGATGTTCGTGCAGGGCGCCGAAGGGGCGACGTTCGCCGTGATTCCCATGATCAAGAAGGACATGACCGGGCAGATCGCCGGCATGGCGGGCGCCTACGGCAACGTCGGCGCCGTCGTCTACCTGGTCATCTACTCGTTAGTCGACGCGAAGACGTTCTTCTACGTCATCGCCGCCGGAGCGGCCCTGAGCTTCATCTATTGCTTCTTCGCCCTCGAGGAGCCCAAGGACGCCTTCGCCGAAGAGATGATCTGAGCCGCCGAGCAGTGGGGATGTCCGGCGCCGTCCGCTCGGCTACAGGATTCGTGCGCGCGGAACCGCGCCGATGATCATGAATCCGCCGCCGTGCGGCCCTGGACTTCCGGAACCACGATGCTAGGCTGACCGACGGGGACCGACCTCGAAACCGTACTGCGCACGGAGGTCGATGATGGCGCACTACCCGAAGAGCTTCCGCCTTCCCCGGGGGCCAGTCGCCCATCGCAACGCATCCGTCGTTGCCGCGTATCTGGACGTCCCGCTGGAGCGCGGCGAGGCCGCAGTCACCCCCGACGTCGAGGACCGAATGAAGGCCGTCGGCGTTGCCGTCGCGCCGGAGCCTGCCAACCACGGGCCGCGCCTCATCTGGTTCTGGAGCAAGAGGCACCGTGCTTCGATCGACGTCGATCTGCTGGAGCGGGCGCTGCGGCGCAAGTTCCGCTGGGTTTCTCCGGCCTACAAGCTGAAAGGGGTCGCTACGCCGGGCGGGATCTTCTGCGCGCGCGCCGACCGAATCCTGCTGCGCGCCGACGCCAATAACAGCGAGCGACTCGAGCGGGAGATGGCACGCCGTGGCCTGATCGAGCACACCGACGTGACCGCGCACCTTGCCGGCTGGCGCTACGCGAGCCTGCCGAGGCCCCGGCGCCGCTCCGCCCTCGAGCTCGCCCTGTCACTTCGAGACCGGGCCTCCTGGCTGGACGTCGATCTCGAGTACATCCCTTTCCGGTCGCCGACGGCCGCGGAGCCGGGCGACCGTTACTACCGGCAACAGTGGAACATGCCGCGCATCGGGGCCCCCGCGGCATGGGATACGACGACCGGGAACCGCACCGTGATGGTCGCGGTGATCGACAAAGGCTGCGACCTCGGGCACGACGATCTGCGGCACGCCTACGTCGGTCCCGGCTTCAATGCCAACGATCCGACGCGGGACGGATCGCCGGTCATCAATGCGGCCAGCGGTCGCGCCGACTGGCACGGTACCGCGGTCGCCGGCGTTGTCTCCGCCGGATGGGACAACGACTTCGGTATTGCCGGGCTCGCGGCCGGCTGCGGGCTCCTTCCGGTGGCGCTCGATCACGGCAGCACCGTCGAGACGGCCGTGGCTATCCGTCGTTCCTCCACGGAGGGGGCCCGCGTGCTGATCCTGAGCTGGAGCGTGGGGTCGTTCTGGTTCGAGACGCACACACGCGCCGCCATCGACGATGCGATCGCCATGGGTTGTGTCGTATGCGCGGCCGCGGGCAACGAAGACCAGCCGGTCCTGGTGCTGCCGGCGGCGTACGCGCCCGTCATGGCCTGCGGCGGCTCCGACGAATCGGACCTCCGCTGGCGCGATCCGGGCAACGGCCTCGGATCGCACTACGCCGACGAGATGCGCTACGGGGCACCGAGCGGCGTGTCGGTCGTTGCTCCGGCGGTGAACATCAACACCACCGACCTGACCGGCCCCGAAGGCTTCACTCCGGGCACGGTCGACCTGAGTAACTACATCGTCGGCGCCGGGACCATCGATGCCTACTTCGGGATGACCTCCGCGGCGACCCCCCATGTCGCCGGCGCCGCCGCGCTGATTCGCAGCGTCCACCCCTCGATGGGCGCCGCCGAAGTGCGCCGGCTGATCGAGCGCACTGCAGAGAAGGTGGGAGGGTACCCGTACGCCGACGTTTCCGGCTATCCGCACGGCAGTCGTCATCCCGAGATGGGCTACGGCCGGCTCAACGTCGGTCGCGCGCTCGACCTGGGCGACGTCATGATCCGCGATTGGTGGGGCGACGACGGCGTCGAGCCGTCGATGCCGCCCGGCGGCAACTTCTACAGCTACTCGGACGTCACCATCCGTCCCTCCGGAGACGACGTCTTCGACCCGTCGACCCCCGCGGCCTCGAGCGTCGTCGCTCCCGGACGCGAGCACACGGTCACGGCGCGCGTGCGCAACGCCGGCCCGGCAACGGCGCGCGACGTCTCGTGCGAGGTGCGGGCGGTGCCATGGGCCGGGGCCCACTTCGTCTTTCCGCAGGACTGGACAGACGAGGATCCGCTGCACATACGGGCCCGCCCGCTCGACGCGCCGCTCCGGTCGCTCGATCCGGAGGCGGAGCATTTCTTCCGCTTCGCCCTTGACGCCGCGCAGATCGACGAGCTCGCCGGTTGGACCGATATGCGCTGGCACCCTTGTTTGCTGGCCGTAACCCGCGCCGACAACGACTATGCGTTCGCCGACGCGCCCGGCGGCTCGGCCCTGCAGACGCGACGCAACAACCTGGCCCAGCGCAACCTGACCGTCGCCGATGTCGACGCGGATGGTGTTGCCGAGCTGCCTTTCGTGATCGGCCACCCGGAGGACAAGGTCGTGCGCTTCGAGGTCATCGTGGGCGCCGGAGAAGCTGCCATCGACGGCAAGGTCCATCTGGTGATCGATGACACCGGTCGCTCGTTTCCCGTGCTGCGTCAACACCGCGGTCTGGAGCAGCGCCGGCTGCGGCTGGAGCATCTTCGCGGGGGCGAGCTCGTCTCGCTCGACGGACATCGTGCGGTACGCATGGACCGCCAGAAGATGCTCGTCGCCCTCAAGGCGTCGCGCCCTGGCCGGCACGCCCTGCACCTCGTGGTCGAGCTGCCGACCGGGGCCGCCGCCGGCGAAGAGTTCCTGTTCACCGTACAGCAACGGCTCCCGGACGGCCGCTTCACGGGCGGCGCCGACTACCTGCTGCGCGTCACCGGGCCACGCTGAGGACATAGCGGGCGAGCGCCAGGATTGGCTTCGAGGGACAGTACCGTGAGACGCGCTTGATCCTGCAGGCGTTGCGTGCCGGACCGTTGCACGGGTACGGAATCGGGCTCTGGATACGCTCCAAATGGGCAGTCTGCATCGATTATTCCTTGATAAATAGAAGTTCAATTCTATAATGCAAGGAATGCTCTCACGCGAAGCGACGCCCCACGTCCAAAGCCTGCTGGCCGACAGCCCGGCCGTCGGTCTCGTCGGGCCGCGTCAGTGCGGCAAGACGACGCTGGCCCGGTCCCTTTCCGATACCTATTACGACCTCGAGCAGGAGCAGGAACGGCTGCGACTCGATGTCGAGTGGGAAGGGCTCGCGGCGGGCAAGCGACTGGTGGTTCTGGACGAAGCGCAGGCCATGCCCGAGATCTTCCCACGCGTGCGCGGCGCCATCGACGCGGACCGCAAGCGCAACGGCCGCTTTCTGCTGCTGGGATCGGTCTCACCGGCGCTCATGACCGAGGTCTCGGAGTCGCTCGCCGGCCGGCTGGCGCTCATCGAGCTGACACCGCTGCTGATCGATGAGGTGGAGGCGAGCGCGGCGCGAGCACGCCTCTGGATGTGTGGCGGTTTTCCCGACGGTGGCGTGCTGAGCCCACGGACTTTCCCGCGCTGGCAGCACGACTATCTGAGCCTGTTGGCGCAACGCGACCTGCCCAACTGGGGACTTCCGGCGCGTCCGCAAACTACACAGCGCTTGATGCGCATGCTAGCGGCACTGCACGGCCAAGTATGGAACGCCTCGCAACTGGGGAAGAGCCTCGGCCTCTCCTATCACACGGTCAACGATTACCACGACTACCTTGCGGGTGCCTTCCTCGTCCGCCGGCTGGCGCCGTTTCATGCGAACGTGCGCAAGCGCCTGGTGAAGAGCCCCAAGGTGTACTGGCGCGACAGCGGCGTGCTGCACGCGCTGTGGGGGGTTACCGATCGACGATCGCTGCTCGACCATCCCGCGGTCGGCGCGAGCTGGGAGGGATTCGTCATCGAGCAGGTCCTGGGCAAACTGCAGGCCCACGGGATCCCGCACCAGGCGTTTCACCTGCGCACCAGCGATCAGTACGAGATCGACCTCGTGCTCGAGGTCGGCGGCGAGCTGTGGGCGATCGAGGTCAAGCTGACCAGCTCGCCGACGCCGGCGGATCTCGCCCGGCTCGAGAAGGTTGCCGACCTCATCGACGCAACGCATCGGATCCTGGTTTCGCAAACCGAAAGACCGGCCGACGAGGGTCGCCGCGCGTCCTGCAACCTCGAAGGGTTGCTGGAGAGGATCCTGGCATCGTAGCTTGCTTCTCACAGGTCCTCAGTTGGACCAGCCAGCAGGCTGCACAGGGATCGAGGCTCAACGCAAGAGGCCAAGCACGGGCGCAATCCGGGCACGGTCGAATGTCGCCCGTCACGTAAGTACCCATGAACAAACAGGCGCGCCCGTAGCTCAGGGGACAGAGCAGCGGACTTCTAATCCGCGGGTCGGGGGTTCGAATCCTCCCGGGCGCGCCATTTTGATTTGAAACCCCTCCATACTCGGTCGATAGTCGGATACGCGGGGCGCCGCACGAGGGCGCACGTAGGAGGTTTCGATGTTCGGTGGATTCGGTGGCCCCGAAGGGCTGCTGTTGATTGCCATTCTGACCCTCCCAGCTGTCATCGCGGGGCTCCTCGACGCCGCCGAGACTCGAAACTCCCGGCGCGCGAAGTGACGGAGGAGGGCCCCCTCTCGACGCGGCCGTGGTCACACGGATTTCGCTCGCGATCGAGTCGCCATTGACATCGCCACCCGCAAGACAAAATAATCGGGGAGGTTGGCGGCACCCATTCCGCGGTGCCGCGCTTTACCTCAAAAATCCCATGAGCTCCAGTACCCATCGACAGAGAGTGAGCCTCTACCTGCTCGTCGGGGTATTGCTGTTCGTCGCCTCCGGAGCCCTCGCGGCCGCACCGCACGACCACGACCCGAACGAATTCTGCCGGGTCTGCTCGGTTGCCGGTCCGTACTCCGTGACGGTCGATGAACACGGAACGGAAACCCCGGGGCTCGAGGCTTCGGCAGAGCCGATCCTTCTCGCCCGTGCGGATGCACGCGCGTGTCTTCTGGCCGCCATTCCCCTTCGCGGTCCGCCCAGCACCTCCTAGCTCATCGTTGATCGGCCGCCGGTGAACGGCTGCCGATTTTCGCGCATCCGAGCTTTGGCGAAGCGACTCGCCGTGGCTCCCCGCAGGAGGTCTCATGAGGTACCTACGAAATCACGGCCCGGTGGTATCGAGGCTGGCTCTTTCCGTTCTTTTCTTGCTCCCCGCCCTGGCATTCGCCCAGGCAACCGACAACGCCGACTCGCAGCAACAGGCAACGGGCTCCATCCGCGGCCACGTCGAGCTCCAAGGACAGGGCGATCTCTCCGGCGCCCTGGTCATGCTCGCCGACGAAGGCAGATCGGTGCGGACGGACGACGACGGCAACTTCGTGATCGACCGCCTGCCCCCGGGGACCTACGTCGTCGTGGTTTCGCGCGCCGGCGTCGGCTCGGCCCGCGAGACGGTTACCGTGACCGCCGGTGAGGCCGTTGAAATCGAGCTTGCCGTGCAGGTCGAAGGCCTGCGCGAGGAAATCACCGTCACGGCCAGCGCCGTCGGCGAGACAACCGCCTTCGACGCCTTCAACGCCGTTTCGACGCTGGATTCTGTCGAGCTCGCGAAGGACATGTCGGGGACCGTAGGCGAGGTCTTGGAGAACGAGCCCGGGCTGGCAAAGCGCGGCTTCGGTGTCGGCAATGCCCGCCCGATCATCCGCGGGTTCGACGGCGACCGGGTGCTCGTGCTCGACAACGGCATTCGCACCGGAGACCTGTCGAGCCAGTCCGGCGACCACGGTATTTCGATCGATCCCGGCAACGTCGATCGCATCGAGGTCGTGCGCGGCCCCGCGACGCTGCTGTACGGCAGCAACGCGATCGGCGGCGTCGTCAACGCCGTCACCCCCGACGAGGTCTTCCGCACGACTCCCCACCCCGGCTGGCAGGTCAACGGAACCGCCGACGGCGGCTCCGCCAACAACCAGCTCGGTGGCAACCTGAACATGACCTACGGCGAGGACAACTGGATGTTCTACGCCGGCGGCGGTAGCCGCAGAACGGACGACTACGACACGCCCGCGGGCCCGGTGGAGAACTCCCAGACCGAGCTTTCCAACGGCAGGTTGGGCTTCGGATACAACGGCGACCGGGTCTTTTTCGGCGCCGGCTACAAGGTGGAGGACGGAACCTTCGGCGTCCCGGAGGCCGGCGACCTGCATGGGCACGGCCACGGTGAGGAGGAAGGCGAGCACGAGGACGAGGAAGATCACGACGAAGAAGAAGAGCTGTTCATCGACCTGGACCAGCGCCGGCAATCGATGCGGTTCGACTTCGGGCTCAACGAGCTCGGCACGGGTTTCGCCGATTCGATGCGGGTGGTCTTCAACGTGCTCGACTACGAACACCAGGAGATCGAGCGCATCGGTGGCGAGAGCGAGGTCGGCACCCTGTTCGACAACCGCACCTACGTGGCGCGGGCGGAATTCGACCAGCGCCGCACGCAGAAGCTGCACGGGAAGTTCGGCCTCTGGTACCAGAATCGTGACTACATCGCCACCGGCGAAGAGGCCCTCTCACCACCCGTTACGCAGAACTCCGTGGCCGGGTTCGTGTACGAGGAGGTCGATTTCGAGGGCTGGCGGCTGCAGTTCGGCGGCCGGGTGGAGTGGAACGACTACCAGCCCGACGCCCGTGCCGAAGTCGCGCACCACGACGAGGAAGGGGTCGAGGGCGAGGAGGGCCACCACGAGGAGGAAGCACCGGAGGCGATCCCGCGGTCGTTCACCGGCGGGTCCGGCTCGGTGGGCGCGCGCATCGACGTCGGCGCCGGCAGCGCGGTCGTCGGCACCTTCAGCACCTCCTATCGCGCCCCGGCGCTCGAGGAGCTGTACAACTTCGGGCCCCACGTAGGGAACCTCACGTTCGAGATCGGCAACCCGAACCTGGCGCGGGAGCGCTCCAACGGCATCGACCTGAGCCTGCGGCACGAAAGCTCGATCCTCCGGGGCAGCATCAACTTCTTCTACTACGACATCAACGACTTCGTCTTCATCGACCTCGAGGACGAGGAGATCGACGGCCTGCGGGTGGGTGAGTTCACCCAGGGCGATAGTCGGTTCGTCGGCATTGACGGCGGCGTTCGCGCGCGCTTGCACCCGTACCTCACCGTCGACGGCAGCATCGGCTGGGTGGACGCCCAGCTCGACGACGGCACGCCATTGCCGCGGATCCCGCCGGTGCGCGGCCGCGTACGCTTCGAGATTCCCGTGCGTGGGTTTCGCATCGAGCCCGAGGTGATCGTTGCCGCGGCGCAGAACAACACGTTCGACGGGGAGGAACCCACGGATGGGTACACAGTGTGGAATCTCGGCGGTTCCTACACGCTGATTGCGGGCAGGGCGGCGCACGTCTTCTCGGTGCGCGGCTACAACCTGTCCAACGAGCTGTACTTCAACCACAGCTCGTTCATCGCGGTTCCGGAGATCGGCCGTGGCGTGAAGTTCGGCTACGCGCTGCGGCTGTTTTGAATCCCAACGAGCTCGGAAGCTCCTAGCTAGCGCTCGAACGTCCAGAACTCGCCGCGCAGGCCCACGCCGTCGACGATGGCCTGGGCCTGCTCGGCGCTGCGGCCGCGCCACTCCGGATCGGCGCGTCCGGCATACCACGCTTGCGACAGGCGCCAGATGAGCTCGAGGTCCATCACCGCCCCCCGGGCGATCCCACGGCGTTCGCACCACCGCTCGACCTCGGCTTCCGACCGGAAGCAGAGCATCGTCGCTCAGGTGAAGGCGATGTTGTCGTACCAGTGTGCAGCGGGGACGGCGAAGTGGATGACGGGGCCCGGCGCCTCGACCGTAGGAACAGCGGAGGCGCCACCGGAGGAGCCATCGGCTGGCGATCGCGCCTCGCCGTTCCGCTCTCCGAGCCAAAGCCCCCCGTCACGAACGCCGAACTCGATCGCCGCACCGGATTCGGCACAGCGGGTTTTCGTGCTCCCGTCCGTGCCCAGCACAGCCGGTATGCCGAAGGCGTCCCAGGCGCAGTTGCCCCAATAGACACCGTCGCCTACACGTACCGGGTATTCCGTCGGCATGGCGGAGAAGGGATGCAGCATCCAGATGCGCGCCTCACCGGGCGCAAGGACGATCTGGTGGCCGGCGTCGAGACGGCGAAGGCTGGCCTCGACCTCGGATCTCGGCAGATCCAGGGTCTCGGCGAGGTCCTCGGGCTGCGGGGCGTTGAACGAGTCGATCAGGTGTCGATATGCCGCCGTTCGTACCCGCCAGTCTTCCTCGCGCATCGTCGCTCCTCTCCCGCGAGAGTGAATCACGGCGCGCGGCGAGAGCGCGACAGGACGCCGACATTTGCATGCAATTCACGGAGAACCGCGCGAAGACCTGGAACGGGCCGACACCACGCTCGGTCAGCGACTCTCGCCCCGCGCCGAGGCCGACATGCGGCGGCGCTGGTCGAACTCCGGCGCCTCCTTGAAGCAGAGCCAGAGGATCCGCATCGACTCCTTGAATGCCGTCCACCCGGTCTTCTTGATCTCGGCCGGATGCTCGCCGATCACCGGAAAGCCGTTCTCGTCCGGGGTGAGGTTCTCCCAGTCGCGGAACAGGCGACCCCACGGGCTCTCGAGGACCTCGGCCATCTGTGCCTTCGCCTTGTACGGGTACCAGAACGTGTCGTGGTACAGCACGCTGGCGATGTACGCCCACGGAGCCAGGATGGTCTTCAACGACCATTCGATCGGCTTTTTCAGCGGGCCCCAGTAGATCTTGTGCTGCATGCGCGAGGCGAAGGTCATCTTTTTGAACGGCCCGACGAAACCCCACTTCTCGTTCGCCGCATCGATGTCGCCGACGATCTCGATGTCGTTCGGATCGCCGCAGCCCAAGCCGCGCTCGTGCGCCAGACGGATGAACTTCAGGCTCATCGGGTCCATTCCCATCAGGCGCGCCGCCACGGCGTCGATCGCCACCTGGTCGTCGCTCGCCAGGATGACGTCCTTGGCGTAGGGAATCATGCAGCGAGGCCCCGGGCCGTCGCCGGCAAAGGTCCCGTCCATCACCGCGAAGACGCCGCGGTGGATCTTCTTCTGGATCATCAGCAGATCGACGAGCGTCTCGTGGATCACCGGGTGGGTCCAGTGCCGGCGCTCGTTGAGCAAGCCGCCGAAGGCGTTCTTCATGGCACCGGTGGTGGTGGTGAAGACGTGGGTCTTGACCGTCGGCATGTGGATGATGTTCTCGCCGATGAACCGCCGGGGGATGTGGAATCCCTTCGGGTACACCTCGTTGAGACAGAGAAACTCATCCGCCAGATCGCCGACGGCGTCGCGGATGTGGATCCACTCCTCGCCCTCGTAGAGGTGGATGTTGCGCAGGCCGTGGGCTTCGACCACGTCGATCTGCTTGTTCTCCCGCTCACCCAGCTTCGAGTCGATGACCACGGTGCGGTTGTGGCACGCGTGGATGAGGTCGGGATCGTAGCCGTCCTTCTTCATCGCCCGGATGACGCCGTCGAGCTGCCAGGGCGTCGTCGAGCTGCCGGGATAGAAGAAGTGCCAGGAGATGTTTACTTTCAGGGCGGTGTCGGCGTCTTTCGCAACCACGTCCTGATAGCCGGCCAGGTTCAGCAGCTCGTGGTAATCGGAGAGCACCCGGTCGGGAGAAGTCTTGAGGATAGCGACGCGACTCTTGGACATGGAGGAATCTCGGGACAAGGAGCGGGATTCGCGAAAATCCTAGCACCTGGAAGAGCGTGAGGAACGCCTTCGTTGCGCGGCGGACGAACCCCGCGCTCGGCGCCGTTCGGACGTATGCCGTTCTCGCCGCCGGGTCGCGCCACCGGCGCGTCGGAGCGTTCAGCGAGGCCGATCGCACCCGGCGCCGAGCGCACCAACGGCGGGCAGCAACGCTCGCCGTCGCCTGCCCGCCGTCAGATCAGTCGCAGGAAATGCAGTTGTGGTTGTTGATGGCGCCGAGGCCCTCGAGCAGGGCGATCGTCTCCGGGAACGGCTGCACGCGCTGCTGCGGGCCGTTGGCCATGTCCACGGTCGTCTGCCCGCGGCGGCTGACGAAGGTCACGTCGGCACCGTGCTCGACCAGAAGCTCGATGACCGCGTTGTCACCCCGAGCCGCAGCGTTGTGAACAGCAGAGTAGCCGTCGGCGTCGCGGACGTTCACGTCGACGCCGAGCTCCTCGACCAGGTACGTGGCTGCCGGGAGCCAACCGTCCGGAACGTGACGATGCTGCTGCCCGACACGTGACGTACCGAAGCCGACACCCGTGGCGGCATGCAGCGGGTGCACGTGCGGGCCACCAGGGGGCACGGGATCGAGCCCCGACGGGTCGCCGTCGTCGCCGCGGCCGAAACGGCTGCGGCCCGCCAGCTTCATCGTCGAGATGTTCGGATCGGCGCCGTACTCGACCAGCAACCTCATCGCCGCGACGTCGGTGGCGTACGCGGCCCGCCAGAAAGCCGTCGCGCCGGTGAAGTCGACGCCCATGCGGCCGGCGTTGTAGGCGGCGTACCAGATGTGCGAGTTGGTGCGCTTGTTCGGATCCGCACCGGCCTCGAGAAGCGCCCTCATGAGCTCGAGGTAGGTAATCTCCTGCTGCTGCGAGGCCGTCGGCTGCGGGTACCAGGTACGCAGCTGCCACTCGTTGTTGAGTACCGCGAACAAGGGTGCGGCGCCGTCCTCGCTGGCGAGGTTGGGATCCGCGCCCAGGTCGAGGAAGTGCTTCGCCAGGTCGAAGTTCCCGTTGATGATGGCCACCAGCATGGGGCTGGACTCGTCGCCCCCGGTCAGATGGTTGAGGTCGGCGCCGGCAGCCAGAAGCAGGTCGGCGGCCTCCTTCCTGCCGTCGCGGGAGGCGTAGTGAAGCGCGGTGAATCCACCCTGGAGACCGATCTGGTCGGTGTTCGACAGCGAACGCGGAACGTTGGGATCGGCGGCCGGCGGCGTCGGGCGGTTGGACGGAGGATCATCCGGATCGGGTGGCGTCGTGGTACTGCCGCCACGTGCCGGCGGGTCGTCCGGGTCCGGCGGCGTGGCCGTGTTCGCATTGCCGCCACGTGCCGGCGGATCGTCCGGATCCGGCGGTGTGGTCGTGTTCGCATTGCCGCCACGTGCCGGCGGATCGTCCGGATCCGGCGGCGTCGTGGTCCGGGTCTGGCCGGCCTGGGCCGCCTGCGCGCCGCGGGCGGCCGCCGGCGGCCCCGCGGTCGGCGGTCGGCGTGCGGCACGCTCCGGTGGGTTCTCCGCCGCCTTGATCCGACGGCGTATGCCCTGTTCCTCGTTGTCGCGGCGTGCCCGGGCCGGGAAGTCGATGATGGCGGTCTCGAGCGACACGTCCGCTCCCGCGCCGATCAGCGTCTCGATGGCTTCGAGCCGGTTCGCTGCCGTCGCGTACATCAGCGGCGTGCGCGACGAAGCCGTGTCTCGGGCATCGACGTCCGCACCGTGCTCGATCAGCGCCGAGACCGCATCCGCCGAGCCGGACTGGGCCGCCAGGTGCAAGGCGGTAACGCCGGTGTCGGTGAACCGCGCCGCATCGGCGCCGGCCTCGAGAAGGGCCGTCACGATGCCGCCCTCTCCTTGCCTGCTCGAAAGATGCAGCGGCGTGTAGCCGCCCAAGCGGGTCGTCGGCTCGAGCACCGCGCCGGCATAAATCAACACTTCCAGCGTGGCGACGTCGCCGTTGAGAGCGGCCCAGTGGATGGCCGTCAAACCATCGCCCTGGGCAGCGTTGACGTCTGCGCCCTCGCGCAGCAGAGCCCTCACGGTGTCCGCATCGCCGCGCATCGCGGCGTCGGCGACCGGTGAATCGGCGAGCGCGCCGAGCGTCGCCCCCGGCGTCGCCACGGCGAGCACCAGCAGCAGCGCCAGGGCGCCGAAAGAACCCAAGTGCAAACGCGTACGCATCGTTTACCTCCCGGCTATGGGCGACCGGCGTCGGTGTGCGGCACGGTGAAGGAGAACTCTCCGTTGCTGTCGCCGAAGCTCTCCATGTCCTGCAGGCCGAGACGGTGCATCAGGCTCAGCATCACGTTGGCCATCGGCGTGCCGTCCTCGGCGCGCAGATGGACGCCGCCCTCGAGCTGGCCGCCGGCTCCGCCCAGCAGGATCAACGGGCAACGACGATGGTTGTGGAGGTTGCTGTCGGCCATCGGCGAGCCGTAGACGATCAACGTGTTGTCCAGCAGATTCGCGTCGCCTTCCATCGTGTTCTGAAGCTTCTCCATGAAGTACGGAAGCAAGGAGACGTGGTAGCGGTTGATCTCGGCGAACTCCCGCACCCGCTGCTCGCGGCCGCCGTGGTGCGAAGCGCCGTGGAAGCCGGAGTCGACGCCGCTCTCGGGGTACACACGCCCGGAGGCGTCGCGACCGAACTTGAACGAGAAGACGCGGGTCAGGTCGGACTCGAAGGCGAGAAGCTGCAGGTCGAACATCAGCTTCACATGCTCGTCGAACGAGTCCGGCACGCCGGCGGGAGCGGTGGGAAGCTCACGCTGTTCGCCACTGTTGTTGCGTTCCTCGATGCGCTGGATGCGCTGCTCGATCTCGCGGATATTGGTGACGTACTGATCGAGACGCTCCCGGTCGGCGGCGCCCAGGTCGCTGCGCAGCCCGGTCATCTCCTCCGTCACCCAATCCAGGATGCTGCGGTCGGTCTGGCGCCGCAGCGAGCGCTGCTCCGGAGTGCCGCCGGCGCCGAAGAGCGTCTCGAAGACGGCCCGCGGGTCGCGGATCATCGGCAGCGGCTCGGAGGGAGAGGCCCAGCTGATGGTGTCCGTGTAGACGCATGCGTACCCGTAGGCACAACCTCCGGCCTGGTCGACCGGCTCGATGGACAGCTGCAGGGACGGAATCGGCGTGTCGTTGCCGAAGCGCTGCACGTAGAGCTGATCCATCGACGTACCCACGCGCACATCCGAGCCCTGGGTCATCTTCGGGCGGGCGTGTGTCAGGAAGACGGCGCTGGAGCGGAAATGGTCGCCGCCGATCTCCTCCGGCGTGAACGCCTCGGCCATGCGCGTGTCCGTGTTGCTGACGATGGTCAGGTAGTCACGGAACGGCTCCAACGGGCTCAGGCTTCCCGCGCTCAGGTCGAAATCTCTGCCGACGGCCTGGGGGGCCCAGAGATATTGACTGGCGCCGAGCTCATTGCACCCGGCGGCGCCATGCACCTGCTCGATGCAGACCAGGCGCGTGTGACTGGCCGACTGGCCCGCCGAGGTCTTACCGAAGGCACGGCTCGCGGGCACCATGGCGTCCAGCAGGGGAACGCCGATCGCCACGCCCATGCCGCGGAGCATCGTGCGGCGAGAGATGCGCTTTTTCGTGATGAACATTCAGTGCCCTCCGATTTCGCCTGGGTGTTGAAACCTATTGCTGTTTGTCGGGGTTCATCTCTTCGGTCGTCTGCGCGCGCGCCATGCGGAAAGCCGGGCTCTGGGCAACGCCCCGCACGAACGACGAGAGTCGGTAGTCATCTTGCTCGGCCTGCCGCACGATTTGTCGTACGGTCGGCATGTCGAAGTACTCGGTCCTGCGGCCGAGCGCGTACGCCATCAAGCTCTCGGTGAAGTGGGTGATCACCACGTCCGAGCGGTCCAGCAGCGCTTGGCGCAGGTCTTCGGGCCCTTGCAGCATCGTGCCGTCGAAGAGCTCGCTGGCGGGATCGACCGAAACGCCGCGATCCTTGATGCGCCAGGCGCCGGTGACGTCGAAATTGTCGAGGGCCAGGCCCACCGGGTCGATGACGTTGTGGCACGAGCTGCACGCCGGGTTGGCACGATGCTCGGCCATCTGCTGGGCGACCGACTTGAACACGCCGCCCTCGGAATCGCCGGTCTCCTCGAGGTCCGGAACGTTCGGCGGCGGCGGAGGTGGTGGCGTGCCGAGCAAGACCTCCAGCACCCAGAGGCCCCGCTTCACTGGCGACGTGCGGTTGCCGTGCGAGGTCATCGTGAGCACGCTGCCGTGCCCCAGGACGCCGCGGCGATGGTCGTCCGGGTAGGTCACGCGACGAAACTCCGGGCCGGCCACGCCGGGGATCCCGTAGTGCCGGGCCAGCCGCTCGTTGACGAACGTATAGTCGGCCGTCAACACGTCGAGCACGCTGCGGTCCTCTTCGACGATGTAGGCGAACAGCAGCTCCGTCTCGCGATACATCGCTTCCCGCAGGATCTGGTCGAAATACGGGAACGACAGCGCGTCGGGATCGACCTTGTCGAGGTCCTGCAGGCGCAGCCATTGGGCCGCGAACCGCGTCGCCATCGCCTCGGACCGCGGATCCTCGAGCATGCGGGTGACCTGCGCGTCGATCACTTCGGGATCCGCAAGCTCGCCTTCGCGCGCCAGCGTGATCAGCTCGTCATCCGGCGGTGTCCCCCAGATGAAGAACGACAGGCGCGAAGCGAGGTCGATGTCGCCGATCTCGTAGATCCCGTCGCCGCTGACGTCGCCGGCCATCTCCTCCATGCGGAAGATGAAGTGCGGGCTGGCGAGAATGGCCTGCAACGCGGTGCGGATCCCGCCCTCGAAGCCGCCAAAGGCCGACCCCTGGTTGTAAAAGGCCATCAGCGCGTCGATGTCGGCCGCTTCCAACGGCCGGCGGTACGCCGTCTCCGCCAGCGCCCCGATGATCTCCTGGGCGCAGGGAATTTCTTCCTCGGGACTGGTCGGCCGGCAGGTGAAGATCCGTTGCCGCGTCGGTGTATCCGAAACGCCGGTGACCTCGAACGGCCCGACGATGGCGAAATCGCGCAAGTGGGGCAGCGTCGTGACGCCGTACCCGACGCCGATCTGCGTGTCGGCCAAGGTGTGGTCGATGGGCGTGATGAGGTCGTCTTCCGGACCCTCGTTCTGCATCAAGAAGGCGGCGGCGACCGTGTGAGCACCGGCGCGAACGTAGATCGGATCGGTAGTCAGCGTCAGGCCGGTCGGGTCCGACTCGGACATCCAGCGGTCGATCGGGATCAGCGCGACGCGGGCGCCGTCGATGGACACTTCGAGCTGCTCGCCCGGCACCGTTCTGCCGAAGAACAGGCCGGCCGGCTCACCATGCAGCAGCATCTGGAACTCGTACTTACCGTCCGCCGGGAAGTTGTGCTCCACCGCGATTCCGCCCCGCGTACCGAACGGCGCTCCCTCGGCCCGGTGCTTCTGCGAGCCGGTTCGCGGCACGTTGTAGGTGGTCGAATCCGGCCCGGCATACGGATCACCCACGGCGATGCGACTGACGTGGTTCGCTGCCCGCAGGTACCCCTCCATCAAGGTCGCGGAGGGCATCTGCACGTCGGCGATGTTGTCGAAACTGGCGCTGATCGTGTCGGGCGGCAAGAACGCGTCGACATCGACCGTTATCCCCAGCAAGTCGCGAACGGACGAAACGTACTCGGCCCGGTTGAGCCGCTGGAACGTCCGGCTACCCGGATTCGGGTTCGCGGCCGCGGCCTCGTCGAGCGTGGTCTCGAGCGCGTTGACGAGAGCGGTGACGGTGGCGAGGTCGGGCTGCTGCGCCTCGCGCGGCGGCATCATGCCGGCACGCAGCTTGCGGATGATCTTCTCGGCCAGCTCGGCATTCTCCGTCGCCCGCGACACGTCGAAGGACTCCAAAGAGAGCCCGCCGGTCATGCTGCTGTCGTTATGACAACGGAAGCAGAAACGCCCGACCGTGACGTTCTGGTCTTGATACGCGATCGGCGCCGATGCGGACACGGCTGCGGCTGCGACCCCACCGGCCGTCGGCCGAGCGGGAACCGATTGGCTCGCGTCGACGGTTAACCCCAAACAAAAGATCAGAGAGACGGCGATCGCCAGTGCGATTCTCTTCATTCGTCCATTGCCTCGCGGACGCAGTATGGCTGCGGAACGGCCCTACCCGACCTTATGTGCAAGCCCCGGACGACGAACCCGGGCAGATCGGGCTTCGATTGACGCGTACTTATGGGGACCTTGAGAGTATTGCGACGGCAAATTCTTGGCAAGGGGTAAGTCAGCTAACCATCCGTCAGCCATCCGTATTTCGGGCCATATTCGCCGCTGAGGGCCTGCGGGCGGTCAAAAAAACGCCGGAAGCGTTCAAAATCACTCGGAAACCGAATACCCGCGGATGCAGGCGAGGAAATCGTCGCCGAGATCCGCCAACTTCTTGTCCCCGACGCCGTGCACCTGCAGGAACTCCGCCGGGGTCGCCGGTTGCTTGCGTGCCATGTCGCGAAGGCTCGCGTCGCTGAAGATGACGTAGGGTGGCACGTCCCGGGCCCGCGCCAGGTCCGTCCGCAGCTCGCGCAACCGCTCGAAGAGATCCCTGTCGACGCCCTCCCACGACGCCGCTTCCCCTGCCGTGGTCTTGGCCCGCTTCACCCGGACGGGCACGAGGTGGACCTCCCGCTCGCCGCGCATCACCGGCAGGGAGGCGTCGTTGAGGCACAGAACGGGATACTCACCGACAGTACGCTGCATGAGCCCCTGATCGAGCAACTGGAAGGCAAGATGCATGACCTCCTTCCGATCGCGGTCCTTCATCAACCCCCAGGTGCTGAGCTCATGATGCCGCAGGCTGCGGATCCGCTCGGTGTCGGCCCCCCGCAGAACGTCCACGACGTGTCCCATCCCGTAGCGTTGCTCCACCCGAGCGACGCAGGACAGCACCATTTGCGCGTCCCGTGTGCCGTCGACCAGGCCCTCGGTCTCGCCGAGACACACGTCGCACGCACCGCAATCATCGGCCTCGGGCGGGCGGTATTCCTGGCCGAAGTATTCCGACAGCGCCCGATGACGGCAGCGACCCGGGGCACAGAAGCGCCGCATCTCGTCCAGAAGCCCGAGCTCGGCACCGAGGCCGTCGCCGTTTTCCGAGCCCTCGCCGCGGTCCCGCTCCAGAACCGTTTGCCACTTCAATGCATCGGCCGGCGAATGTAGCAGGACGCATTCCGCCGCCAGGCCGTCGCGCCCGGCGCGGCCCGTCTCCTGCTGGTAATGCTCGACCGACTTGGGCATGGCCGCGTGGATCACACAGCGCACATCCGACCGATCGATACCCATCCCGAAGGCGACGGTGGCAACGACGATGTCCAGCTCGGCAGTGCTGAACGCTTCCTGGGTTCGATGACGCTCCGTCGGCTCCAGCCCGGCGTGATAGCACGCCACCCGGTGCCCGTCGGCGGCCAGCCGGTCGGCGAGCTTTTCGGTGTCCTTGCGGCTGATGCAATAGATGATGACCGCCTCGTCCCGGTGCCGCGTCAGGACCTCGCGCACCTGAGAACCGAGATCGAGCCGCGGGATCAACCGGTAGATCAGGTTGGGACGGTCGAACACGCCGACCAGGACGGCGGGATCCTGCAAGCCGAGCTGGTCGACGATGTCGCGCCGGACGCGCTCGGTGGCCGTGGCGGTATAGGCGTGCAACGTGGCCCCGGGCAGCCGTTTCTTGAGGATCGCCAGCTGCCGATACTCGGGGCGGAAGTCGTGTCCCCAGTGGCTGATGCAATGGGCTTCATCGACCGCGAACGTATGGATGCCGAGATTTTCGACGGTCTCCAGGAACCAGGGCGTGACCAACCGCTCCGGCGAGACGAAGGCCAGCCGGCATCCGCCGGAGGCGATGAATCGCTCCGCCTCCGCCCTTTCCTCGGCGTCCTGGGCGCTGTGCAGCGCCGCCGCCGGGTAGCCGTTGGCGCGCAGGCCGTCGACTTGATCCTTCATCAACGAGATCAACGGCGACACGACGATATCGGTGCGTTCCGCCAGCAGGGGAGGAACCTGGTAGCACAGCGACTTGCCGCCGCCGGTCGGCAAGACCACGAGGGAATCGCGCTGCTCGAGACCGGCACGGACGGCCTCCTCCTGAAGCGGGCGCAGCTCGTCGTATCCCCACGTGTGGCGGACCACGTCGAGGATCGCTTCCCGGCTCACCGCGGATTCGAAAGGCAGGGTCGTCATCGTCGCTCACCTTGACACATGGGACGGCCGGCGTCTGCCTGTCCGCCCGCGCCGGATCCTGTGCGCGGCGCACGGCCGGCCTTTTCCGCCCTCGGCCGGCTCGCTCGGCGACGTACCCTCAGCGCCGCATCCCCAGCGCCGCCCACGGATCTTGACCGATCGCGGGACCGATCAGGGCGACCAGGCCGGCATACACGGCCGCCCCGGCGGCGATCGATCCGAAGAACACCGCGAGCCCGAAATCGGGGCCCATCGCGATGTGAAAGAGAACCAGCACCGTACCCATGATCGCCGCGGCGAGGAGCGCGAAAGCCCAGGTACCGAGGTATTCGCCCCACGAGCACCCGATCATCCGCACGACGACGAGTGCGCCGATCGGGTAGCTCAGCGCCGCCGACAGCGCCACGGCGAGCGCCGTGCCGACGAGGCCGTAGCTCGCCGTCAGCGGCAAGATCACCACCGCCAAAATCACCAGCTTGAGCAGCACCAGGCGGGTCACCAGGTCGGGCCGACCGAGCCCCTGGAACAGCGGTCCGGTGGTGGCCGACAGGGAACGAATCAGCCCCCAACCGGCGAGGATTTGCAACGGCACGACCATCGGCTCCCACTCCGGCTGCAGAATCAGCCGGACAAAGCTCGGCGCCATCACGCCGATCCCGACCGCCAGCGGGGCCGATACCAGCGCGGTTGCGCGAAGCGCACGGAGATGCCCCGTACGCAGGGCCACCGGATCCTCGCAGAGCCGGGCGTACGCCGGAAATGTCACGCGGGAAACGACGTGGGTAATCTCGGTGGCCGGAAGCCCGGCGTAGGCGTAGGCCATCCGATACAGACCGAGCGCCGGCGCCCCGAGCATTCGCCCGACCACGACATCGTCCCCCTGGTTGGCGAGGAAATGAAGCAGGTTGGCTCCCCATACCCAACCACCGAAGCCGGCCAGGTCCCTGAAGCGCCCGGCGTGGAAGCCCGGCCGCACAACCGGCGCGACGACAAACGACAGGAAGAGGCGAACGAGATTGCCGGCGAGGACCCCGTAGACCAGCGCCCAGGCGCTGCGCAGGGCGACCGCCGCGATCACAGACACGATGACGTCCACCAGGGCGCCGCAGGCGCTCAGGGTCGCGAGCTTGCGGAAATCGAGGTCCCGCTGGAACAGCACGACCGAGATATTGGTCAGGCCGCTCAGCACGAGGTTCGCCGACAGGGCCCGGAGAAGCGGCTCCGACGCCGGCTCGCCGAAAAAGGCCGCGACCCACGGAGCACTGACGAACATCGCCGCGGCAAGCAGGAACCCGCGGGTGATGTGGACCGTCCAGGCGGTGCCGAGATAGTCCTCGCTCCGACCCTGCCGGTGGATGATGGCCTCGTTGAAACCGGTACCCGAAAGGGCCTCGAGGACCGACATGGCAAGCAAGGCGATGCCGAAAAGCCCGAAGTCGTCCGGCACGAGAAGCCGGGCCAGCACAACCATCCTGGCGAGCCCGAGGACGCGCTCGGCAAGGCGCAACCCGAGGAGCCAGAATCCCGATTCCACGACCGCGCCCTGAAGAGATCTTCCCGCGGGCGCGCCGGGCGAAGACGGGTCTCCGCCCTGGTTTTGGAACGATTCGTCTGCTTGCAAGCTCGCTCTCCCGGGCCGGCGCGGACCAAAGCTTACCCCAGGCTTTTGCGCGGCTGTATAGTGTTGCCCATGGCTCCGACCGACCTGGCGCCCATCTTCGTTGTCGGCGTTCCCCGCTCCGGAACCACGTTGCTGGCAGCGATGCTCAACGCCCATCCGCGGATCGCCATCACGCCGGAGACCTTCTTCCTCGAGTGGGCCTTGCGCGACAGGACCGCCGATCTGTCGAACGAGGCGACGCTGCGCGACTTCTGGCGCCGTTTCACCGGCTCGGCACCCTTCGCCGACCTGGGTCTCGACGCCGACAGCGTGCTGCAGGGTTTCCTCCGCTCCGGCGGGCGCACGTTCCCGGCCTTGCTGCAGGCCATTCTGCGGGCGTATGCCGCCGCGCAGGACAAGCCCCGCGCGGGCGAGAAGACACCGCGACACTACCTCTATATCGAAACGTTGCTGCGGTGGTTCCCTCGTTCCCGCGTCGCCTTCGTTGTGCGCGACCCGCGCGCCGTGGCGGCCTCGCTGGTGCGCGTACCCTGGGCCTCCGACGACGTCGAAGTACACGCGTGGCGCTGGAAGCAGGCCATCGACCTCCTGTCCCGATTCGAGGAAGACAGCCGAGTCCTCGCCACGCGGTACGAAGAGCTCATCGCCGACCCGCGGACCGAGCTTCGCCGTATCTGCGCCTTCGTCGAGGAGCCGTTCGACGAGGGCATGATGGAGTTCAACACCGGGGCTGCGGCCCTGGTAGGCAACGAGGCGCACAAGCGGGGCGTTCTCGAACCCCTGAGCGACGATCCGCTGCACAAGTGGAAGACGGCCCTCGCGGCCGACCAGGTGGCGCTGATCGAGCACATCGCCGCCGCGGGCATGGCCGGCCGCGGCTACGCTCCCCAGGAAGATTCGCTCGGCTGGAGCAACCGAATCGCCGTCCAAGCGCGACGGATCACACGCCGCGCCGGCCGCGCCCGGCGCCGCTTCGCCGGCACCGGCTCCACACCGTGGTGAGACGGCGCCAGAGGGCTACGGGCCCGAGGTCGCGGCCGGTCGAACCAGCCGCCCAACGCGGCGAGAGCGCCGCCGCTCGGCCCTTGCGCGCCGTAGGGGACGAGAGCGACGACGCCCTGGTCGAGGGCTCCCCGCGGCCCGACCGGGCTCCGTCCGTTCTCATGCTCGAGTCGGGCGGCTGGGGAGGCATCGCCCACTACAGCTACAACCTCTGCGAGGCGCTGCACGCCCGCGGCTGCCGGGTGATGCTGCAGACCGCCGCACCGTACGAGCTCGAAACGTTGCCACGCAGCTTCGACCTGCGGACATTCGACCCACAGAGCTCCTATCCGGATCGATGGAAGGCGCTGCGGGCGACGCTCGACGAGGTGCAGGCCAACATCCTGCACCTGCAGAGCACGATCTCGGCGCGGCGTGACTGGCTCCGGCTGGCGCGCCTCCGACGCTCGGGGATTCACCTAATCACCACGGCCCACAACGTGCTGCCACACGACCGCGCCGAGCGAGACGCTTTCGGCATGCGCTGGGCGTTCGGCCGCATCTACAAGGCAAGCTCGGGAATCATCGCCCACGGGGAGGAAACGGGTCGGCAGATCAACGAGATCTTCGGCATTTCCCCGAGCCGCCTGTCGATCATCCCGCACGGCGACTACGGCTTTCTGACCGGATCGCCGAACCGAGCCGCGTCGCGCGACCGCCTGGGCCTCGCCGACGCCGACCTGGTCGTGCTCGCCTTCGGCGCCATGCGGGAATACAAGGGGATCCCCGAGCTCATCGACGCGTTCGCGAAGCTCGCCCCCGACGTGCCGGCGGCACGTCTGTTCATCGTCGGCAAGCCCATCCGCGTCGATCCGAACGAGTATCGTCGCCGGATCGCCCGGCTCGGCATCGGCGATCGGGTCGTATTCCGACCCGAATACGTGGCGATGGAAGAGATCGGCGATTACTTCGCCGCCTGCGATGTCGCCGCCTACCCGTATCGGGACATCTACCAAAGCGGCGCCTTGCAGCTCGCCTACGGCGCCGCCCGCCCGGTGGTCGCCACCCGCGTCGGCGACCTGGCCTCCTCTGTGCGACACGGCTGGAACGGAACGCTCGTATCTCCGGGCGACGTCGACGCGTTGGCATCGGCGCTCGCCGAGCTGCTGTCGCTTCCCGCCAAGGAACGCGAGGTGATGGGGCAACGCTCCCTGGAGCTGGCGCGCGAGGCGCACAGCTGGGCGGATGCCGCCGCCGAAACGCTGGCGCTGTACCGCAGGGTCATTCGGCCCGGGGCCGCCTGAGGACGGCGCCCGCGCGGCGGGATTTGCAACTGCATCCCCGCGATGTGTGGGAGTTGCTGGATCGCCCCGCGATCGTTGCGTCGGCGGCGCTGACGGCTTGCTAGCGACCGGTCCGCTGGTCGACCCTGATGGGATCTTCGCGCACGACCAGCGTCGTCGACTGCGTCGTACCCGCCGCGGTCAGCGTGACAAGGAACTCGCCGGTTCCAGCCGGCTCGCCCCACCCACCAAAGCCGCCACGACCACCGCGGCCTCCACCGAACCCACCGCGTCCGCCGCGGAATCCGCCGCGACCGCCGGCCCCGGCTTCGGGGCCGACCCGGACGCCGGGAAGCCCCCGGATCGCCTTCATCCGGTGCGGGTCGTCGCCGGCGTCACGAAACGCCGCCAGGCGCGCTTCCAGCTCACCCCGCGTGACCGTCCCTTCCGTCGCCTCGGCCTCGTCATAGCTTTCGATCATCGCCTCGAGCTGCTGCTCGATGAAGGTGACCTGGGCGTCGTTCAGGGGTGGGCCGTCGAACTGGAATCCCCAGCGGTACTGGTTCACCCCGGCGATGCCGTCGACAACGGCGGTGTGCTTCTTCCCGTCGAGGCTGGAGATCTCGATCGTCACCTCGCCGGGATCGGTTCCCAGGTAGAAGTCGATCGGCACCGCGCTCGAATCGACGTTGTCACCCGCGAACACCTGATAGCCCATGCGCGGATCGCTCTTCTGGATACGTTCCCATCGGGTGAACGGCCGCTGCTCGAACAGATGCGCCGACGAGCCCAGCACCTCGGGCGTCAGCTGCTGCAACGGCGTGATGTCGTCGAGCACCCAGACGCCGCGCCCGTGCGTCGCCACGATCAGGTCGTTGTCGCGCGGATGGATCAGGATCTCGTGGATCGCCACCGTCGGCATGTTGTTGTTGAGCTTGCGCCAGGAGTCGCCGCCGTCGATCGAATAGTGGATGGCCCGCTCGGTGCCGACGAACAGCAGGTTGGGATTGTTCGGATCCTCCCGCACGACGCGAGCCGGCGCGTCAGACGGGAGGTTGGCGGACAGCAGGGTCCAGCTCTGACCGTAGTCGGTGGTCTTGAACACCCACGGCTGGAAGTTCGCCGAACGGTGCCCGTCGATGGTGACGTAGGCGACGGCCTCGTCGGCATGGGAGGCCTCGATGCGGCTCACCCAGAGATTCTCGGGAGCCGGGATATTGCGCGTCACATCGGTCCAGGAGGCGCCGAAATTGCGGGTCAGCTGGACGTTGCCGTCGTCGGTCCCCACCCAGATCAGTCCCGGCGTGATGGTCGACTCGGCGATCGTGATGATAGTGCCGTGGTTCTCCGCCCCGCCGCTGGCGTCCTCCTCGGCGGTCAGGCCGCCGGAGCGCCGGACTGTCCTTTCGGGGTCGTTCTTCGTCAGATCGGGGCTGATGATCCGCCAGCTGTCCCCCTGATCGACGCTCATGAACAGGTGGTTGCCGCCGAGGAACAACGAATTCGAATTGTGCGGCGAGAGCACCATCGGCGTGCTCCAGTTGAAGCGGAACGGCGTCGGCCAGTTCTTCTCCCGCTGCGCGGCGACGATCTCGTCGGTGACGTATTCGTCCCAGTTGACGACGTTGTCGCGCCGCGGGCCGATGTTCACGCTCTCGCCGAGCAGCACGTCGGCGCGGCGCTGGTTGCCGCCGGCGGCGTTGGGTTGCGACTCGAGATAGACCGTACGCCAATCGGTCGGATCCGCCTGGGCATGAAAGCCGTCGCCGCCACCGATCTTCACCCAGTGGTCGAAGAGAATCCCGTTGGGATCGCGAACTTTGCTCGGGCCACCCCAGGTGCCGTTGTCCTGCAGCCCACCCCAGACCCAGTACGGATCGCGCATGTCGGCGGTGAGCGTGTAGAACTGCGCCAACACCAGGTTGTCGTAGAACTCGTACGAGGCACCGTGATCGTGGGTCAGGGCGGCGCCGCCGTCGGTACCCATGTAAAAGCGCTCCGGCTTCTGCGGGTCGACCCAAACGGCATGGTGGTCGCCGTGGATCCGGGTGTCGGCCTGCTGCTCGAGCGTGCGGCCGCCGTCGTACGAGATCGAAAACCGAGCCGCGACGATGTAGACGATCTGGTCGTCACCGGGATTGATCCAGATGTGGCTGTAGTAGAAGGGGCGGGACTGGTAGCGGTTGACGAACTCCCAGCTTTCGCCGCCGTCCTCGGAGCGATAGATGCCCGTCCCGAGCTTGCTCATGTCGTCGAAGTCGGGGTTGGGGCTGCCGTCGTCGAGGAACTGGCGCGGCTGGAAACCGTGCTCGACGAAGGCCATCACGACATCGGGATTGCTGCGCGCAACCGCGACGCCGACCTTGCCCATATCGCCCTCGGGCAACCCGTTCGTCAGCCGCTCCCACGAGTCGCCGCCGTCGGTGCTCTTGTAGACGCCGCTGTTCGGCCCGCCGCTGGTGAGCCGGTGAGGCTCGCGCAGCCGATCCCACATCCCGGCGTACAGAACGTCCGGATCGCGCGGGTCGATAACCAGGTCCGAGGCCCCGGTGATCTCGTTGTCGGGCAACCCGTTGGTCAGCTTGTCCCAGGTCGTGCCACCGTCGGTGGTCTTGAAGACACCCCGGTCGCCGCCATATCCCCAGGCGTTACCGCCTGCCGCGACCCAGACCGTGTCGGGATCGGTCGGATGGGTGACGATCGCCGCGATGGTGTAGCTGTTCTCGAGACCGACCTTGCTGAACGTCTCGCCGCCGTCGGTCGACTTGTAGAGGCCGTCGCCCCACGACACGGTGTTGCGAATGCACTCCTCGCCCGTTCCCACCCAGAGAATGTCCGGATCGGGCTGGAAGATCGCCACGTCGCCGATCGAGGCGGATCCGTAGTCGGCAAAGATCGGCTCCCAGGTGGTGCCGGCGTTGATCGACTTGAATACGCCACCGGACGCCGACGCCAGCACGACGTGCGAGAAGTCGCTGTCGAGCGCCTCGATGTCGGACACGCGCCCGGACATGTTCACCGGACCGATCTCTCGCCAGGTCATCGCACCGCTGTAGGCATCGGCTTGCTGCTGCGGCGGCGCGGCGGCGGCGAGCACCGTTCCGGCAACGAGAAGCGAAAGGACCAAGATCGCGGTACGGGAAGCTCTCATCTACCAACTCCTGGGATCGAACACGTGCGAAGACCGTGGGGATCTGCGGCATTGTAGCCGCTCCGGTCCGCGGGGTTCAGGACTCGGTCAGGTAGGTGTACCCGGCCATCTCCGTTTCGTAGAAGCGCAGCAGCGAGTCCCGCTCCTCGGCGGAAATACGTCCTTCGTCCGCAGCCACCGCGCAATCCCGGGCCAGAGTGGCCTGCATCTGCTCCGGGTCGTACTGCATCGAGCGGAGGACACCGGCGGCGGTGTCTCCCCGGGTGACCTCTTCAATTACCCAACCCCCGTTGTCTTTCAGCCGCACCTCAACGACATGCGCGTCACCGAAGAGGTTGTGCAGGTCGCCCAGCGCCTCCTGGTAGGCACCCACCAGCAAGGCGGCAAGCCGATAAGGCTCGCCGTCGGCGATCTCGTGGAGAGGTAACGTGCGTGAGATTTCTCCGGCGATCGAGAAGCGATCGATCTTGCCGTCCGAATCGCACGTCATGTCGACCAAGACCCCCTGTCGCGTCGGTCTCTCGTGCAGTCGCTGGATGGGCACGATGGGGAACCGCTGCCCGATCGCCCAGATGTCCGGCATCGACTGGAAGATCGAGAGGTTGCACAGGTAATTGTCGGCGAGGATCCGGTCGAGCTCCTCGAGCTCCTCGGGGAGATCGTCGAGCCGTTCCGCGACCCGGCGCACCCGGGCGCACGTGCCCCAGAACAGGCGCTCGGCCAGACTCCGGAGCGGGAGCGACAGGAATCCCATCGAGAACAGCTCGACGGCCTGCCGCCGTGCCTCGACGGCGTCGTGGTAGCACTCGAGCAATCGACGCTCGGTCACCGATTGGTATGCCTCCACCAGGTCCCTGACCGCTTGCGGGGCATCTTCGTCGATATTTAGCTCTTCCGGATCGACCTTGCCGCGGCGGCGCCCCGCGGTGCCCAGAATCTCGAAGACCAGAACGCCGTGGTGAGCGGCGACTGCGCGGCCCGACTCGCTCAGGATCGTCGGGTGCTCGCAGCCGCGCTCGTCGCAGACGCTGGCAATGCGCCAGACCACCTCGCGGGCGTACTCCTGCAACGTGTAGTTCATCGACGACGCCGAGTTGGTCCGACTGCCGTCGTAGTCGATCCCTAGACCACCCCCAACGTCGATGTACCGAATGGGCGCGCCGAGGTCGACGAGTTCGCCGTGGAATTGGGCCAGCTCCGAGATCACTTCCTTGACCTGTCGCATATCCTGGAGCTGGCTGCCGGCGTGGGCGTGGACGAGCTGCAGCGCGTCGAGGCTGTCACGCTGACGTAGCAACTCGACCATGTCGAGAACCTCGCTGGCAAAAAGCCCGAACTTCGAACGCGCTCCGGCCGACTCGCGCCAGCGCCCGGCGCCGCGGCTCGCAAGCTTGACTCGCACCCCCATGGAGGGGGTCACACCGTAGTGGTCCATGTGCTCGATCAGAAGGCGTATCTCGTCGGGGTTCTCGATCACCGGGATGATGTTGCGCCCCAGTTTGCTCGCCAGCACGACGGCTTCGAGATACGCGCTGTCCTTGAAGCCGTTGCAGACGATCGGCCGCGCCTCGCGATCGCCCGCGGTCAGCGCCATGACGGCGAGGAGCTCAGGCTTGGAGCCGACCTCGAGCCCGTCACCGTAGGCGGCGCCGCAGCGAAACACCTCCTCGACCACCGTGCGCTGCTGGTTGACCTTGATCGGGAAGACGTTGCGGAAACCGCCGCGGAAGCCATGCTCGGCGATCGCCTCGTCGAAGGCCTCGTGGAGCCGGTCGATCCGATCCGCGAGCATGTCGGTGAACCGTAACAACGTCGGCGAAGCGATCCCGCGCGCCCGCAGCGTGTCAGCCACCTCGCTCAGGTCGACCTCGGCACATCGCTCGGGCCGCGGCCGGACAACGAGGTTCCCGTCATCGCGAGCATGAAAATACCCGCCACCCCATGCTCCACCGCCGTAGAGCTCGAAGGTGTCCTCTGCGGTCCAGCGTCGTTCGAAGGGGTCAGCGATCATCGACGGCCAGTGGATTCTCGCGCCGTTCCGGGCGGCCTGGACGGGACACTCGGCCCGCGTGGGGCCGCATATCTCTATTAGCACTGCCACGATCGCCAGAGCAATCGCCGCCCCGACTTTTGGACGGCGCCGATCAAAAGCTCCCGCGAGCGGCCGTGGAACGGCGCTGGTGGCTGCGATCTGGCGGCTGCGCCGGCTGCCGTCGAATGGGATCATCGCCGCGTGAAGATCCGCGAGTTCGTCCGCCGCCACTATCGCCATTTCAACGCCGCGACGCTGCGCGACGCCGCTGATGCCTACATCCGTCACGTCGACGACGGTGGGCACATGATGGTCACGTTGGCCGGCGCCATGAGCACCGCTGAGCTCGGCCTATCGCTTGCCGAGATGATCCGCCGAGAGATGGTGCACGCCATCACGACGACCGGCGCCAATCTGGAAGAAGATCTCTTCAACCTGGTGGCGCACGACCACTATGTGCGCATCCCCGACTGGCGCAACCTCACACCGGAGCAGGAAAAGGCGCTCGAGCGCGACGGCCTCAACCGCGTCACGGACACCTGCATCCCCGAGGCCGAAGCCTTCCGCGCTATCGAGGTCCCGATGCTCGATCTGTGGCGCCGGGCTGCGGCGGCGGGCGAGCGGCTCCTGCCGCACGAGTTCCTCTACCGGCTGATCCGCGAAGGATCCATCGAGAGCAGCTACCAGATCGACCCGGCGGGCTCCTGGCTGGTCGCCGCCTGCGAGCGAGACCTGCCGCTCTTCGTCCCGGGTTGGGAAGACTCGACGCTCGGAAACGTCTTCGTCGCGAACGTCATGGCCGGCGAGCTGCCCGACGCCGACGTCGTGCTCCCGGGGACGAAGTACATGGCCGCCCTGGCGGACTGGTATGCCCGCGCGACCATGGGCCGGAGCTGCGCCGAGCTCCCTGCCCCTGCCGAGGGTGGTCACCCCGGGGCGGTCGACGACCGTACGATCCAGCCGGACGACGCGGAACGGCTGGTCGGCTTCTTCCAGATCGGCGGCGGGATCGCCGGCGACTTCCCGATCTGCGTCGTGCCGATGATCCATCAGGATATGAACCGCGGCGTGCCGTACTGGGGCTACTTCTGCCAGATCAGCGATTCGACCACCAGCTACGGTTCCTACTCGGGGGCCGTGCCGACCGAAAAGATCACCTGGGGCAAGCTCGACATCGACACGCCGTCGTTCATCATCGAGTCCGATGCGACGATCGTCGCCCCGCTGGTATTCGGCTACGTGCTCGACTGGTAGGCGCGAGCCCGGAAGATCCTCGCCAGAAGACGGTGCACCAGCTTGGCGGCGAGAAAGTCGCAGGCGTGATCACCCGCCTGCGGCAACAGCTCGACGACATCGAAGCCGACGACGCGGCGCCCCTCGGCGACGGCGTCAAGCACCGCGCAGACCTGCCGCCAGGTGAGGCCGCCGGGCTCCGGCGTCCCGGTCGCGGGCATGAGTGAAGGGTCGAAAGCGTCGACATCGATGGTGACGTAGACGTCCTCCGTGAGCAGGTCGACCACACGCGGCACCCAGGCTTCGTCGTCGCCGATGGTGTGCGCCCAGAAGACCCGCTCGGCATCCAGGTCATCGACCTCGGCGACGTCGACGCTGCGGATCCCGACCTGCACGACGGGGCACATCTCCCGGGCCCGCGCCATCACACAGGCATGGTTGAACGCCGATCCTTCATAGGTCTCGCGCGTGTCCGCGTGCGCGTCGATTTGCAGTACCGAGAGGCGCGGGAATGCAGCAGCCGCAGCACGGATGGCGCCGATGCTCACCGAGTGTTCCCCGCCGAGAACCACGGCGACCTGATCGCGGGCCAGGATCTCGGCCGTTCGCGCAGCGACGGCGTCGGCAAGATCCTCCGGGGCGCCGTCGAACCGCAGCTCCGCGAGCGTCGCGATGCCGGCCCGATGAGGCTCGGATGCGGTTTCGATATCGTAGAGCTCGACCTGGGCCGAAGCCTCGAGAATCGCCGCCGGGCCCCGATCTGCACCTTTTTTCCAGGTGCTGGTAGCATCGTAAGGAACCGGGAGGATCGCCGCGGCGGCACGCTCAGCGTCCCGGAACTCGGCCGGCAAGTCGAGAAAGATGGCTTTGCTCATGTCGGGTCGGAGACGACGAGGGAGGTTGCCGGAAGCGGCGCGGCCTCCCGGCTGGCCGGACTCAGGCGTCAGGGTACCGTGTACCCCGACTCGCAATCCATCGACCCGCGTCGAACAGGAGCGATCATGGGATTAGGAACGCATTTCCGCGCCCCGTGGGGCACGAAGCTGTGGGCGGTCACCCTCGTGATCCTGGCCATTGTCGTGTACGGCGTGGTGACGTCCGGACCGCCGACGTCCTTGGTTCTGGTCGGCGTGACGCTGCTCGCGGCCGCGTTCATGGTGCGCGGTTATAGCGTCGTGGACGGCAAGCTGCTGGTCCATCGTCTGGGCTGGTCGACGAAGTTCGACCTGGCCAACCTCGAGGCGGCGGAGTTCTCGCCCCATGCAACGATGGGTTCGATAAGGGTCATGGGGGTCGGCGGCCTCTTCGGTTTCATCGGCAGCTTTCGCAACGAGCTGCTGGGAATGTACCGGGCCTACGCCACCGACAGCACGAACACGGTGGTGCTCGATTTCGGTGGCTCGAAGGTGGTTGTCACGCCGGACAACCCGGCCGAGTTCGTCGCCGCGCTGGAGTCGAGAATCAGCTAGCGACGAGTCGGCCGGCTGATTTCCGTGGGCTCCCCCGGGCCCGGCAGCTACCGCCAAAGGGGTCCGGCAGCGCTAGCGCTGGACGACCGCCTCTTGCCCGAGGGCGACCACGTTGACCGACGAGACCGTTCCCGTGTCGGCGTCCACCTGCAGCTGCACGCCGTAGGACTCGAGCCCCTTCACAACCTGGTACTCGAGGTAGTGGTCGCGTGCATAGCTGACGGCCGTGACCTTGTAGCCGGACGTCTCCATGCGGGTCCAGTACCAGGCCGGTCGCTGCCCGTTGTCGAGAAGCTCCTCGAGGATGGAAGCCCCCCCGGCGGCCGTCCCGTAGTCGAAGACGAGCACGGCGATGGCCACCAGGGCGACGACCAGGGCGAACACGCGCACGAGTCGAAGCTGAAAGACATCGCTGTCAAACATCGTCTCGGCCATTCTCGAGTATCAGGCTCGCCCACCGCGCGCTTGAGAAAATGGGCGACCGGCGGCGCCCGGCGAGGTCGGATTGTCGCCGGGCGCCGCTGGTCCGGTCGCCACAGCAACGGCGATGCGGAGCTGGAAGGGACCCAATATGTCGGGTAACTCGCTCCCGCATCGCCGCTGCATCATCGTCGGCCGGCCACCGGCACCGTGGCCGCCGACGAGACTTCGTCCACAACGAGGACGACCCGGCGATTCGCTTCGCCGGCATCGGGGCCGTACTGGCCCGGAGCGACCAGGCGCTCCTTCGCCTCGCCGTAGCTGACCGCACGGACCTTCTGCTCATCGAGCCCGGCGATCTCGGTCAAGTAACTCTTCACTTCTTCGGCACGCCGCCGACCCAGCTGCTTGTTGTACTCCTCGCTGCCGGCCTCGTCGGTGAAGCCTTCGACGGTCACCAGGCCGTCGCGGTAGAACTCGCCGTAGACGGCCGCGAAGCGGTCCAGCACGGGCGTCGCATCGCCATCGATCGTGGCGGAGTCGAATTCGAAATGAACCGGCACGTGGAAGGCGATGGCGCTCTCGAAGCGCTCGACGGCAACGCCGAACTCGGTGTGCAGCTTCTCGAGCTCCTCGGCCAGCCACTCGACCCGCTCGGCAGTCTCGGCCTGGCGACGATCCAGATCATCGAGCCGTGCCTCCACGCCGTCGATGCGCTGGTTGATCGCCGCGTCGCGCGCATCCTGCTCTTCACCGATCTCCTGCCGAAGCTGGTCGAGATCGGTCACCAGCTCCTCACGATTGACGTGATTGCAGGCGACAGACGTCACCAGAAGCAGCATTCCGGCAGCAACGCCACCCTTGCGCAGCGCGATCTTGGTCCGACTCATACACTCCTCCTCGATTCATCCAGCGGACGCTCACGCCCGATCCGTTCGCGACCTCAGGCCGCACCCCGGAGAAGTGCAACGGTCATGCCAGCGACGGAAAACAGCAGCATGAAATGCGGAGAGAACACTGTGGAACGGTCGCAGGAGTACCGGTAGAGGCGAAAATCGCCGGGACCTCGGGGAATCCCCTATGCCGGGAAGCGCTCCGGAGCAGCCGAACAAGACCGGTAGGTTTTACCGATTCGGGCCGCTTTTACCGGTTGCAACCCCTTTTTTGAACACCGTCGGGGACGCGCCGGTTGCTTCCGTTCAGCGGACGGCGGGCTACGTCGGCTCAGGAGGCGGCGGGGCCAGCTCCGGATTCGCCGGCAAGGTAAAGAAGAAGGTCGTTCCCTCGCCCGGTGTCGACTTGATCCACACGCGCCCTCCGTGCAGCTCGACGATCCGCTTGCAGATCGCCAGGCCGATGCCGCTGCCGTTGTCGGCGTGGCTGTCGCGCCGCCAGAAGAGCTCGAACGCGTGCTCGATCTGTTCCTCGTCCATGCCTCGGCCGTTGTCGGCAACCGAGAATGTCCACTCGTCCGCGCCCTGCCGGCAATCGACCTCCACGTGCGGGGGCTCGTCCGATCGATGCTTGATCGAGTTTGAGAGCAGGTTCTGAAACAAGCTGGTGAGCTGCGATCGATAGGCGATGATCTGCGGCAGCTTGCTCTTGCTGATGCGGGCGTCGTGCGATTCGACGAGCGCCTGGAGGTTCTCGATCGCATCGCTGACGACCTCGCCGACATCGACCAGGTCGGGGCCTTCGCCGGCCTTCCCGACGCTCGAGTAACGCAGCAACCGACCCAGCATGTCGTCGATGCGGTGAACACCCCTGGAGGCGACCTCCAGACGGTCGCGATCGCCGTCGTTCACGTCCGCATCCGGGTCGCTGATCACCACCTGGAGGTTGAGGGCAATGGCGTTCAGCGGGTCGCGAAGATCATGGGAGATGGCGTAGGCGAAGCGCTCGAACTCGCGATTGGATCGAGACAGCTCGCGCACCTTTCGCTCCAGCGCCTTCTCGGCCACGCGTCGGGCCTTCACCTCCGCTTTCAGGCTGCGGGTCAGACGCGCCTCGGAGCTGCGCAGGCTGGAAAGCCGCGCCAGTCGAACGACGAGGGCCAGTGCCAACGAGCCGAGGAGCCCGCCCACCAGAACCAGTCGGGGTAGCGGCGAGCGAAACCGCTCGACCGTCGACACCATCGGCTCGATCACGACGTCCGCGGTGAAGGCGTCGTAGCTGACCTCGACCTCGTGCCGCCACTCCGGGGCCGTCGCCGGGTCGTCCGGGTAGCGATTGAAGATCGGGCGCCGGCCGTCGTACACCACTGCTGTGAACCCCGTGTCGAGCCCCGCGAGCGCGCCGCGCAATACCGTACCGAGGTCGAAGAGGGTGACCACCCAGCCGGCGAGCTCGCTGCCCCTCTCGATCGGCACGATCGTGGCCACGATGTCGTTTCCGTCCGGCAGCACCAGCGGCCCGACCATGACGACACGATGCTCCGTGACAGCGAGCTGGAGCTGCTCGGGCTCGATGACCTGCATGGCGATCGGCGCGTTCCAGTCGATCGGCCACCAGCGCGACTCCAGGTCGGGACCGACCCACTCGACGGTGAGGAACTCGGACAGCACCGTACGGCGGAGGTACGCGTCGTAGTTCCAGTCGGCCTGATCTTCCGGGTCGCCCAGCAACCAGCGCTCGGCCGCCCGCAGCGAGCCCTCCGCCAGGTCGCGCAGGCGTCGGCCGGACTCGGAAACTACCCGCGAGGTTTCGGCGCTCGTGAGCCGGTGAACCTGATCGCGCTCGAAGGTTGTCGCGGCCTGCCAGAACAGCAAGGTTGCGGAGACTCCGGCGAGGGGCACGAGAAGGAATACGCCGCCCGCCGCGGTCAGCTTGGAAGCGATCCACCTCCCCAAGCGCCGCATCTCATCCTTCCGATTCGTCGGTGTACGCCTTCAAGCGGTTGTAGAGGGTCTTGACACTGATGCCGAGGAGCTCGGCGGCCCTTGTTCGGTTGCCGCCGCACTGCTCGAGCGTCGACATGATCAGGTGGCGCTCCGCCTCGGCGATCGACATGCCGGCGATGGCACCGGCGCTCGGCGCGGACGGCTCCGCCGGCTCGGTGCGCAGCTCCGCCGGCAGCGCCTCGGCGCCGATCACCTCGTCGGCCAGGATGTACGCGCTGCGCACCACGTTCTTCAGCTCCCGCACGTTGCCGGGCCAGGGGTGAGCCGTCAGGGCGTCCAGGGCCTCGCCGCTGAGCCGCTTCTCCGTTTGATGCTCGCTGTTCAGCTCGTGCAGGAAATGCCGCGCCAGCATGCCGATATCCTCCGTGCGCTCGCTCAACGGCGGCACGTCGATGACGAACACCTTCAGCCGGTAGTAGAGGTCGCGACGCAGTTTGCCTTCCTCGAGAGACTCCTCCAAGGACCGGTTCGTCGCCGCAATGACACGGGCGTCGACCTTGATCGGTGCTTCCCCTCCCACACGGGTCACCTCGCCGGTCTCCAGGACACGCAGGAGGCGCACCTGAGAGTCCGGGGCCATCTCGGTGATCTCGTCGAGGAACAACGATCCCGAGGCGGCCTGCTCGAAGCACCCTCGACGGCGACGATCGGCACCGGTAAAGGCGCCCTTCTCGTGTCCGAACAACTCGCTCTCGAGAAGCTCGGTGGCGATGGCGCCACAGTTGACCGCCCTGAAAGGGCCGGAGCGCCGAACCGAAAGATCGTGGATCGTCTGCGCCACCAGCTCCTTGCCGGTGCCGCTGTCCCCGGTGATCAACACGGTCGCATCGGTGGGCGCCACACGGGCAATCAGGTCGTAAACACTCTGCATGGCGGGAGAGCTGCCGATGAAACGCCCGAACCGACCCAGTTTGCGCAACTCGCCGCGCAACTCGTCGACTTGCTCGCGCAGGTCCCGGCTGCGGACGACGTGTCGCAGCACCGTGCGCAAGCGTTTCGTGTCGAGCGGCTTCACCAGGTAGTCCGTGACCCCTTCGCGCAACGCGGTCACCGCGGTATCGACCGTGGCGTGGCCGGTGATCAAGACGACGTCCGGACGAACCTCACGATCGAGACTGTCCAGGAGCTCGAGGCCGTCGCCGTCGGGGAGCTTGAGATCGAGGAGGACGAGATCGGGAAACCGTTTCGCCAGCGCTTCGCGCGCCGCGCTCAGCGATCCGACGGCGTCTACCGAGAACCCCTCGCGACCGACCAGGGTGGCCAGGGCGTCGAGGGAGTCCTTGTTGTCTTCGACGAGCAGGGCATGCGCCATGCGGGCTTCGGTAGTCATGGTTGTATCGTGCCGCAAGAGAGCGGTACCGGCCACGGGCCGGCGCGCTGAAGAATGTCGGGTACCGAGCGAGGGCTACGCACCGTACTCTAACGCAGCCGGGGGCCGATAATACTCCCGTACGGCGTCGGGCGCCGGCTGTCCTGCCGGACCGACGGGTCGTCGAAGACAACGAAGAAGGGACCGCGGATCCATGAGAGCTCGCCTCATCGCACTGTTTGTCGCCACCTCGCTCTGCGTACCGATCTCGTCGACGGCGCAATCATCCGGCTTTCGCTTCGAGTCGCGTCCGACACCGGGAGCCCAGTGGTTCAAGGGAAATACCCATACGCACACGCTGGAGAGCGACGGTGACTCGACGCCGGAGGAAGTCGCCACCTGGTACAAGGAGCACGGCTACGATTTCCTGGTCCTTTCAGACCACAACGTGCTCACTGACCCGGCTTCGGCCGCTGCCGTCATCGACGACGATTTCATCCTCATCCCGGGCGAAGAGGTGACCTCGAGCTTCGAGCGGCGGCCGGTGCACATCAACGGGCTCAACATCAACTCGCTCGTGGTACCGCGATCGGCCGAGACGATGGTGGACACCATACAGGGAAACATCGACGCCATCCGCGAGGTCGAAGGCGCGCCGCATGTCAACCATCCGAACTTCGGCTGGGCGTTCGGCGCCGAGGAGCTGGCACAGGTAGAGGGCGACCGCTTGCTGGAGATCTACAACGGCCATCCGAGCGTCCATAACGACGGCGGCGGCGACTCGCCGGGCATGGAGGCAGTCTGGGACTTCCTGTTGACGCGCGGAAAGCGGATCTACGGGATCGCGGTCGACGACGCCCACCACTTCCGCGAGATCGGCAGGGACCGCTCCAATCCGGGGCGCGGATGGGTGACCGTGCGGGCCGCGACGCTCACTCCCGTCGACATCGTCTCGGCGCTCGAGGAGGGGAACTTCTACGCCAGCACCGGTGTCGAGATCGACGACGTCACCACCGCCGGGCGCAACCTGACGATCCAGATCCGCCAACAAGGCAACTTCAAGCACACGACCCGGTTCATCGGCGCCGGCGGCCGGGTATTGGGGCAGACCGGGGAAAACCCGGCGGTGTTCGAGCTGGCGGGCCCCGAGGTCTATGTCCGGGCGGTGGTGACCGATTCGGGCGGTCGGCGGGCTTGGATCCAGCCCTACTTCGTCATCAAGGACTAGGAATGCGTCCGAGCCGCCCCGGCCGCACCGCTACCAGTGCACGCTCCGGGCGGCCCGAAGGCGCCCTTTCAGCCGCCGAAACGCCCGCACGACCGTGCGCACGTACAGGAAGAGCGCGACCCCCGAAAGGAAGCCGGCCAGGGTCAGGACAATACCGATGCCGATGGCCAGCAACTCGCTGATCGTCTGCGGAATCGACAGGGCCGAGGTAACGAGGTCGCCCGGCAGCAGAAGGGACAGGGCGCCGACAACGATGGCGGCGACTCCCCCAGCGATGAACGACAGAGTAAGCGCCCCCAACACCACGATGACGATGAACGACCCCAGGCTGGAGGCGGCCGTCACACCGAGAAGGGCGAAGACGCCGGCGACGCGGCGCACCGGATGCCGCGAGCCGCTCACCGCAAGCTCGACCCGATAGGCGTGCGCCAGTCGCCGCGGGTCGCCGAGGCGCTCGATCACGTCGGCCGGCTCCTCGCCGGCGCGCATCGCTTCGGCCGCGTGGTTGCGAATCTCGCCCAGGACCTCGGTGCGCTCGGGCTCCGGGAAGTCGACGAGCTCGTTGCTCAGGTTCGTCAGATACCGGTCGACCGCGGGGTTGTTCACGACGCCCTCTCGGAATCGAGGGTGACCTGCACCGAGTCGACGATCGCAGCCCAGTCTTGATGGAGCGTCTGCAGGTGCCGACGACCATCGGCGGTGAGCTGGTAGTACTGTCGCGGCGGCCCGGCCGCCGACTCCCGCCAGCTCGTGCTCAACATGCCGTCGCGCCGCAAACGCCGCAGCAGCGGATAGACCGTCCCCTCTCCCGCGGCGAGCTGGGGAGTCTGTGCCAGGTGCGTCACCAGCTCATAGCCGTAGGTCGGGGCCTTCTCGATGTGCGACAGAACACAGAGCTCGAGCAGCCCGCGCCGCACCTGGGCCAACCAGTCTTCCCTCTGCTTCGTCGTCATCGGGCCGTAGCCTCGTAGGACCCGGCCGCTACCATGCGGCCACCAGTATTGTGCAATGCACAGTATTATGTCATACCCTGTACCGGGCGACAACCAGTACCCGGGCGCGGGCTCTCCATCGACCACAAGAAATATCAGACTGGCGTGTCTGATTTCTGATAGAATCTAGGCATCGAGTCTTTCGTCACGCGGGAGCAGCTGCCCGCGACGACGTCTCCCGCCTCGGGCAGCGCCCCCCACGAGTGGCAGCCCGTCTCTGCCAGAATCGGGAGGGAATCATGAAGGCCCAGGAACGCCTGGCCGCCTACCTGCAGGAGCAGGGCATCGAGTTCTCGGTGCACCACCACCCACAAGCCTTCACTGCCCAGGAGATCGCCGCCTCGGACCACGTCTCCGGCCATCGGTTCGTGAAAGTCGTCATGGTCACCGACGGTGAAAAACTGACGATGGTCTGCGTCCCCGCTTCGCTCGACGTCGATCTACGTGCGGTCGCCGACGTCCTCGGCGTCGATGAGGTTCGGCTCGCGGAGGAGTCGGAGTTCGCCCCGATCTTCGATGACTGCGAGGTCGGCGCAATGCCGCCTTTCGGCAACCTGTACGAGGTTCCGGTCTACATCGACGAGTCGCTCGAGCAGGACGACCGGATCGTCTTCAACGCCGGGACCCATCGCGAGACGTTCGAGATGTCGGTGGCGGATTTCGAGCACCTCGCCCGCCCGAAGATCGCCAGCTTCGCCGTCAGGCACTGAGCCGAGGCGGAATCCCGTCGGCATCGCGGGCTGCACCGGAGAGTGCTGCTCGCGCTGACGGGTCCGGGCACGTGACCTGCGCCCGCCGAGGTGCACCGACGGGACCGGGTCATGTCCGGCACCCACCGACGTGCACCGGTGGGCTTGCGGCCTTGATTTCTACATTGTAGAAATTAGTGATGAGCAAGAACGGATTGCTGGGAACGTTCGAGGAACAGGTGCTCCTGGCCGTGTTGCACGCCGGCGATGACGCCTACGGCATGCAGATTCGACGGCATATCGAGGAGCGCACGGAGCGCTCGGTAACCATCGGCGCAGTCTACGCGACGCTCGATCGGCTCGAGGCGAAGGACCTGGTTTCTTCCTCGCTGGTCGAGGCCGCCACCGTGCGCCGGGGGCGCCCGCGCCGATACTTCAAGCTCGAGAGCGCCGGCGTCGCGGCGCTGCAGCGCTCCCGTACGGCTCACGCCCGGATGTGGAGCGGGATCGAGCTGGATTCCGAGGCCGGTAAGCCGTGAACGATCCCGAGAACGACACGGCGAACCGATGCCGCGCCCCCCGACTACCCGCATTGCTGCTGGGATGGACCCTGCCTTCGGGTGAGCGCGGCGTGCTGTTCGGCGACCTCGACGAAGAATACGAGACGCACGTTCGCCCGTCCGTCGGCAAGGCGAGGGCCGACCTCTGGTACTGGCAACAGGCCCTCGGATCGATCGCTCCCAATCTGCGCCGCTCGCGCACCGCTCGAAGGACCGCCTCGGCAGACATACACGACCCTTCACGCCTCCCCCCTAATCCCCCACGGAAACTCGACATGGACCGCTTCAAGCTGGATGCCCGCATGGCGTTGCGTAGCCTGCGATCACGGCCTCTGTTCACCGCTGTCGCCATCATCACGCTCGCCCTCGGTATCGGGGCCAATACCGCGATCTTCAGCGTCGTCAACGGTGTCTTGTTGCGCCCGCTGCCCTACCCGGAGGCCGATCGCCTGATCACCGTGTGGCTCGACAACCGGCTGCAGGGCTGGCCCGAGGACGTCACGTCGTACCCCCTCTACGAGGATTGGAGGGACCGCTCGCGCTCGTTCCAGGACATGTCGGCGTGGACGTTCACGCGGATGAACCTCTCGGGCGACGGCGAGCCCGAGCGCATCCGCGGCGTACAAGCGTCGCCCAACCTGATGGAGGTACTACGGGTGGACGCGGTCGAGGGTCGGACGTTCGGCGCCGCGGATTGGGAGTCCGATCCGAACGTGCTGGTGCTCGCCAACGGGTTCTGGCAATCCCGCTACGGCGGCGATCCGGGCGCGATCGGGACAACCGTCAACCTGAGCGGGAGCCCCTACACCATCGTCGGCGTAATGCCGGACGACTTCGCCTTCGGCTCGCCCGAGGTCCAGTTCTGGCGCCCGTTCAGCCCCGAGGTCCGGGACAACCCGAGAGGCAACCTGTGGCTCAACGTCATCGGCCGATTGGGCGAGGACGTCGCCGTGGACGCGGCGCGCGAAGACATGAGCCGGGTCGCCGCGCAGCTGGAGGAAGAGTTCCCACGCACCAACGAAGGCTATGGCGTGACCCTCGTGCCCCTGCTCGACAATGTCGTCGGGGACGTCAGCACCGCACTGTGGGTCCTGCTCGGGGCCGTCGGGTTCGTCATGCTGATCGCCTGCGCCAACGTCGCCAACATGTCGCTCGCTCGCGCCTCGTCTCGGACCAACGAGATGGCCTTGCGTGCGGCTCTGGGCGCCGACCGTCGCCGCCTGCTGCAACAAATGCTCACCGAAAGCGTCATCCTGGCCTGCGCCGGAGGGGCCCTCGGCCTGCTCGTCGCCTTCTGGGGCTTGCAGGTTCTTCGCGCCCTCGGTCCGGGGCTGCCGCGACTGGGGGACATCGGCATCGACGGGGGTGTGCTGGCCTTCACCGCCGCCATCTCGCTGGCCACCGGAATCCTCTTCGGCATCGCCCCGGCGTTGCGGGTATCGCGCCCCGACCTGAACGAATCGCTGAAGGAGAGCGGCGGCAACGCGTCGGCCGGCACCGCCGGTCGCCTGCTGCGGCAAAGCCTGGTGGCCGCCGAGATCGCCCTGGCGCTGGTGCTGCTGGTAGGCGCCGGGCTGCTCTTGCGCAGCTACGGTGAGCTGCGCCGCGTGGACCTCGGTTTCGAGCCAAACGGCCTACTGGTGACCTCCGTCTCGCTCCCGGCGAGCGGCTATCCGGAGCCGGCCGACGTCTACCGGTTCTTCTCCCAGCTCATGGAGCGGGTCGAAGCCCTCCCGGGCGTCGAGGCGGCCGCCGCGGTCGACTCGATGCCGCTGACGACGCGATTCTCCTCTGGCTTCTTCACCATCGAGGGGCGCCCTCCGGTGTCGCGCGCCGACATGATGGAGGTCAAGTTCAACGTCGTGACCCCCGGGTATTTCGCCACCATGCGGACCCCGCTGCGTGCCGGCCGCGTCTTCGAAGATGCGGATTCGGTCGACGCGCGCCGCGTCGTCATCATCAACGAAACCATGCGGCGGATGTACTTCGCCGGCGAGGATCCGGTCGGGCAACGGTTTCTGTTCGGGCAACCGGAGAACTACGCCACGGAAGAGGACCCGAATCCGGAGCTGCCATGGCTCGACATCGTCGGCGTGGTAGCCGACGTCCCCCAGCGCGGCGTCCGGCAGGCCGTCGAGCCCGAGGTCTTCCTGCCCTATGCCGAGGGTCGCGGTGACTCCCTGACCCTGGTCGTGCGCTCGTCCGGCAGCACATCGATCGGGCGTGACGTCCGCGCCGCCGTTTGGGCGGCCGACCCCGATCTGCCGGTCGCCAATCAGGGCTCGGCCTCGGACCTGGTCGCCAGCTCGACGGCCCAGGATCGATTCAACTCCCGCCTGCTGGGCGCCTTCGCGCTGCTGGCGCTGGCCCTCGCGGGGGTCGGCATCTACGGCGTCATGTCGTACACGGTCAGCCAGCGCACCCGGGAGATCGGCATCCGTATGGCGCTCGGCGCCAGTACCGGCGATGTAACCGGCGCGATCCTGCGCGGCTCCCTCCGGATCACTCTCATCGGCCTGGCCGTCGGCATCGCCGTCGCCATTCCAACGATGCGCCTCATGTCGAACCTGCTCTTCGGTATCGAGCCGGCCGACCCCCTGACGTTCGTCCTCGTCGCCGTCACCCTCGGCGCCATCGCCGTAGCCGCCAGCCTGATACCGGCGCGCCGAGCGGCGCGCCTGGATCCGACGGCTACGTTACGGGACTGACCCGAGCGGCGCCCGCCACGCCCGATCCGTTCCCGACAGGCACCTCTCCAATCCACCCCCGCCCTCCCACCTACGCGAGAAGCGGGCAGCGAGGCGCCGTAAGGCGCCGAGAGGTCGGGGGCGGGTGGCGGGAAATCGAAAGGAATGCGCACCTTCCGACCGGCGCCTATCCCCACCTAGTGCCGCCCGCCCACCCCGACCCGTCCCCGACAAGCACCCCTCCAACCCACCTCCGCCCTCCCACCTACGCGACCAGCGGGCAGCGAAGGCGCCGTAGGCGCCGAGAGGTCGGGGGCGGGTGGCGGGAAATCAAAAAGAACGCGCCCCTTCCAACCGCCACCCGTCCCCACCTAGGGCCTCCCGCCCACGCCGGCGGGAGATCAAAGAGATCGGGTGGTGGGAAATCAAAAAATTGATCGAGACTTTGCACATCACCAACCCCCGGTTAACACGCAGAAGCTATTAATACCCTCACCTCCAGGCGGGAGGCTCGCGGCTCGATTAGGGGGAGCGGCGGGGTTGCGAGTTTCCCGCAGGACCTCCGAAGCAGCCGCGGTCGCCGGATCCACCCCCGGCGGCCGCGGCTCTCGCTTTTTCTTGGCTTGCGAGTGCTTTGGATCCGGTTTGCTTACTTCGGGCCGGCGGCCCTAGGCGAGGACGGGTGCCGGTCGGAGCGGCGCGATCTTTTTGATTTCCCACCACCCGCCCCCGACCTCTCGGCGCCTGACGGCGCCTCGCTGCCCGCTTCTCGCGTAGGTGCGAGGGTGGTGGTTGCGTGGAGAGGCGCCCGTCAGCAACCAAAGCGGCGGAATGGAAGTCGGCAACCAACCCGCAGCGAGGGCTGAGCGCGACGCTGGCAAGGCGCGCGCCGCGCAGCGAGCCGGAGGCGTACACCAGTACGTCGGAGGCCTCGCAAGCAAGCGCAACGCAGCCAGCGTCGTGCTCAGCCCTCGCCTACGTCAAAAGCCGTTCGCGGCGTTCCATTCGGCGTAGGCCTAGGAACAACAACATCGCCCCCGCCACAAAAACCGCCGACCGGTTGATCAACATCTTCTCCGCCCACATCGGATCCTCGCCGGTTACCGGGACCTCGAACGGCTTCATGAACAGGTCCCAGTTGGTCCCTTGCAGCCCTTCATAGGTCATCAGCACGAAGATGATGAACCCCAGGGCGATCATGCCGGCGGCGTTGGCGCTGCGGGTGAAGACGGAGGCGTAGAACGTCAGGTTGGCGAGCAGGAAGGCGGGCAGAAAGGCGTTCAGCCCGCCCCAGAAAAAGGGAAATTCGGCGAAGAGGAAGTACGCCGCGGCGCTCATGATCAGCAGGGTGGCCAGCAGGACGAAATACACCGAGAGCATGCGGATCGTCCAGACGGTGTAGTGGGAGCTGGCGGTGCTGAACAACACCTCGAGCGTGTGACGGTCCCGCTCCTTGGCGATCAGGTCCATCGCCAGGTAAACGCCCAGCACCGTACCCGGGAGCTCCACCAGGATCAGCAGCGCGTCCTCGACGCCGAAGCCGGAGTTGGGTTGATACACGGCGAAGGCGTAGAGAATCGCGTAGTACACCGCGATGCCGGCGAACATGAAAAGCAACTTGCGGCGGAAGATGACGCGGCCGCTGAGCCGGAACATCGAGGCCAGGCTGCCGATGAGCTCGCGCCAGGGCAGCACCGCCTCGACGTCGGGAGCCGCGGCCCCCAGCGTGGGCTCGAAGTCGCCTACGCCGCCGGGATCCGGGGTCCCGCCGCGCGTTGCCGCGCTCATGCTGCCCTCCGGTACTCGCCGAGCAGGTAGATATAGGCATCTTCCAAGGTGGGCTCGACATGCTCCGCTTCGAACGCGGAGGGCTCCTGCTCCGAAATGAAGCGGACCCGGATCCCCGCCGGCGTCCGCAGATGGGTGATGACGTCGAGCTGGGCCTCGAGATCGTGGAAGAAGTCCTCGTCGAGGACCGCCTCCCAGACCTTGCCGCGCGCCTTCTCGCGCATCACGTCCGGCGTTCCCGAATAGATGCAGCGGCCGCTGCTGATCACCGCAAGCCGGTTACAGCTGCCGGCGACGTCCTCGACGATATGGGTCGAGAAGATGACGATGCGGTCCTTGCTCAACCGGGCGAGCAGGTTGCGGAAACGAATCCGCTCGACCGGGTCGAGGCCGGCGGTGGGCTCGTCGACGACCATGATCTGCGGCGTATGCAGCAGGGTCTGGGCGATGCCGATCCGTTGGCGCATGCCGCCCGAGTACGAGCCGATGGGGTCGTCCATGCGGTCGGTGAGGTTCACCTGCTCGAGCACGTCCATGACCCGCTCGCGGCGCTCGGTCGAGTCGTTGAACCCTTCGAGCAAGGCGCGGTACTCGAGATACTCGTACCCGGTCATGTGGTTGTACGAGCCGAAGTGCTGCGGCAGGTAGCCGATCAATCCTTGCAGGTGCTCGTGCTCGTCCAGGTTGACGCCGTTCACCGAGACGGAGCCGAAGGTGGGCTCGAGCACCCGGGTGATGATCCGCATCATGGTCGTCTTGCCGGCACCGTTGGGCCCGAGAAGGCCGAACATCCCCCTCCCGATCTCGAGGTTGACGCCATGCAGGGCGGTGAACTCGGGCTTCTTCGCGCCGATGATGGGCATCTTGGCGGCGACCCGGTAGATCGGACGCCGCAACCACCGAAGCCTTCCCTTCATGTCCTCGATGTCGACTCGCCCCGCCTCGACCCGCCGGGCCAGCGCGCGGAGGCCGCGAACCAGCAGGAACAGCACCAGGCAGGTATAGGTCAGCGACGGCGCTTCCAAGCGTTGCTGGATGTAGAAAAGGAACACGGCAAGCGCACCGTAGCGGACGAACAGGCGGAACCATCGTGGTGGCGCCGACCAGACGAGCATGCCGACGGCGTGAATCAGGTGCACGAGGAGCGCCGCTGAGATCACCGAGATGACGAAGATCCACAGGCCCTGCGCCACGTAGGTGTGCAGGAATGCCAACAGCAGCAGGACCGGCAGCTTCCAGATGAGTCCGTCCTTGACCGCCTTGCGGTCCACCGGGTTCAGGCCGTCGTCCAGCATCCGGCGGGCGCGACGCTCGAAGCGTCCCCACTCGCGCCGGAACCTCCCCGGAGCACCGTAGATCTTGGTCAAGGTGTGCAAGCGGATGGAGTACACCGGCTCGCGCTTCTGGTGCGCCAACACGCGGGCGTGATGCGCTCGCATGACGGTCCAGACCACGGTCAGGAAGAAGAACCACAGCGGCACCGCGGCCAGCGAGGTCCAGAAGTAGCTCTCGTAGCGCAGCTGCACGCCGTAGGTGCAAATGGCCGCCGCCGTGGTCGCGATGCCCACCGCCAGCCAGCCCATCCGCTTCAGCCAATCGCGCACCTGGTCGATTCCCATGTACGCGACCGGAACGAAGATCAAGGTCGAGACCATCGACACCGCCAGGCCGCCGACCACGGTGATGGCGAATGGCGGCCAGATCTCGAAATCGCCGCCGAACTCCAGGGCGAGCGGAAACACGCCGAGCAACGTCGTCGATGACGTCATCAGGATGGGGCGCACTCGTGAGCGCCCGGCGGTCATCACGGCGCGCTCGCGGCGAAAGCCCTTCTTGCGCAAACCGGTAACCGCGTCGATCAGGATAATGCCGTTGTTCACCGCGATGCCGATCAGGACGACGAATCCGAGGAGCGCCATCGGCCCGGCTTCCGACGTCAGCCCGGTACCGGTGAGCAACAAGGCCAGGCACGACCCGATCACCGCCGTGGGCAGCGTACAGAAGATCACGATCGGCGAAGAAAACGACTCGAACAGCGACGCCAGGATCATGTACACGAGAAGCGCCGCGATGCCCATCATCCAGTAGTAGATGGTGTCCACCTCGGCCTCGGTGACCTCCACTGTGTACCCCGGCGGCAGCACCATGTCGTTGACAACCAGTCGGACCAGAGCGCGGGCGGCGTCAATGCGCGGCTGCGAGTCGAGCACGTCGTCGGTGAACCGGTAGGTGAACACGACGCGGCGTGACTGATCCGTGCGCAGGATGGTGTTGCGGCCCTCGTCGGTGCGGACGCGGGCGACGTCTTCCATCGCGGTGAACTCACCGGCGGGCGTCAGGATGGGAAGCTGCCGAAGCTCGTCCAGCCCGATGGGGTTCTCCTCGAACTCCTCGATGTAGCGCACCTCGATGGGGGTCTCGGTTCCGTCGGCCTCGAGAAAGGCGGTGGTGGTCTGCACCCCTTGCGGGCTGGCCTGCGTGATCGTTCCCAGCACCGTGTTGACGTTGAGCTGGTGGTCGAACATTGCGATGGGGTCGGGGATCACCTGGACCTCCGGACCGCTGCGCGCAAGGTCGGCCGAGATGCTGTTCGGATCGACCTCCTCGACTTCCTCGAGGCGATACTGCAGGTCATCCGCGATCATCTGCAGCGTGGTGAAGTCGTTGCCACGGACGGTGATGGTCTCGGACGCCGCGCCCTCGCCGAGGGCGAACCCGCCGGTTGCGCCGGCGCCGCCGCCCGCCCTGCCGCCTCCGCCGCCTCCGCCGCCTCCGGTGGCCGGCGGGTCGTAGCTCACCGTGCCGCCCTCGATCTGGTCGAAGGCCTCCTCGAGGACGTCCTTGGCATCGTCGACGGTCATGCGGTCCGGTTTGTCGGCCCGGTCGACGAGCGTGACGTTGACCGTGCCGAGGGCTTCTTGAACGCTGGTCGTGAAGGTATCGACGTCCTCGAGGAGCGCCACCGCCTCTTCCACCTTGCGCACGACCGCGTCGGTGGCGTCGAGCGTCGCTCCCTCTTCCAGCGACACGTAGACGGGGAAACCGCTCTCTTCGCCCAGCGCCTGCTGCTGCAGCATGAAGAAGAACGAGATGATCAGCGTCGCCAGCAAGGCGACGCCGACCGTCACGGAGATGCGCACCCGATGACGCAGGCTCGCCTTGAGCAGCACCGTGTACATCTCCAGCAGCCGCCCGGTGCCGAGCGGCTTGAGCCGAGCGCGCGACAGCGTGCGCGCCCCGAGCATCGGCACCAGCGTCAGCGCGACGAACAGCGAGGCGAGCAACGGGAAGGTGATCGCCAGCGCCAGCTCGCGGATGATGTCCTGAAAGTCGCTCTGGACGAAGACGACCGGGAGAAAGACGGCCGCCGTCGTCGCCGTCGACGCCACGATCGCCCGACTCACTTCCGCGGTCCCCGCGCGGGCCGCCTCCATCGCCTCTTTCCCCGCCTCGAAGTGCTTGAAGATCGACTCCATGACGACGATGCCGTTGTCCGCCAGCATCCCCATCGACAGGGCCAGTCCGCAGAGCGAAAGCACGTTCAGCGACAGGTCCCAGGCGTACATCAGGTTGAACGTCATCAACAACGAGGACGGAATGGCGAGCAGCAGGATCCCGACGAAGCGAACGCTGCGCAGAAACAGGAAGAGGACCCCCAGGCCCAGGAACACGCCGATGATGGCGGCCTGCTGCAACGTTCCCAGGGCCTCCTGCATGATCGCCGCCTGGTCGTCCGTAACGGTGATCTCGATCTCCTCGCCGGCGAACTGACGGTTGAGTCGCTCCACCGTCGCGTTCAGACCGTCGGCGACGTCGATCAGGTTGGCTTCGTTCTCCTTCTGGATGCGAACGCTCACCGCCTCGAGGCCGTCTACCCGGCTGTAGTCGGTCCGTTCCTGCAGCCCGTATCCGATCTCGGCAATGTCTCCGAGGGTCAGCGGACCGTCCGCACGCACGATGACGCTGCCGATCTCCCCGATGGAAGAAAACTGGCCGGAGAGGCTCACCGGGAAGCGCTGGTTGGCGTCGAAGACGCGGCCGACGTAGCTACGCGGCACGTTGACGCTGTTGATCGCCCCGGTGATGGCATTCATCGACAGGGCGTGCGCCCCCATCATCTCGGGATCGACGATGATCTCGATGGAGCGCTGTTGTCCTCCCAGCGGCGTCGCGCTGACCACGCCCTCGACCGCCTCCAGCTCCGGACGGATCTTCTGCTCGGTGAAGTCGCGCAACCAGTTCAGGTCGCCGGCGCCGAGCACCTGCAGGGTCATCACGGCGCTGGTGAGGATCGAGGTGTCGAAACGCTGCACGTTGATGGTGGTTTGCGCCGGCAGGTTGGGTAACAGCTGGCCCATGCGGCGGTTCACCTGCAGCTCGGCGAACCTCATGTCGGTCGACGGTTCGTACGAGATCGTCACCGTGCCGTTCGCCAGCCGCGACTGCGAATCGATCTGCACGACGTTCTCGAGCTTGCCGAGCTCCTCCTCGATGGGCATGACGACTTCGCGCTCGATCTGCTCGGGCGACATCGTGCGCTGGGCCGCCACGATGAAGATCTGCGGAAACACGACCTCGGGCATGAGCTCGACGTTGAGCCGGCCGAGCGAAACGAAACCCAGCAGACCGATGCCGATGTACAACATCGCCGTGGTCACCGGGCGGCGAATCGCGAGGTTGGAGATCATGTCGCTTCCGTTGCCACCACGGGTTCGCGCGTCGGCCGCAGCCGCTCGACCATCTCGTAGACGACCGGAATGATGATCAGGGTCAACAGCGTCGACGTCGCCAGCCCGGCGATCACGGCGATCGCCATCGGCGCCCGCATCTGCGCCCCTTCGCCCAACCCGAGGGCCATCGGGAAAAGCGCCAGCATCGTCGTGGCGCTGGTCATCAAGATGGGCCGTACCCTGTCTTGCGCGCCCTGCACGATCGCGTCGCGGACCGGCATCTTGGCACGCAGCTGGTTCACGTGGTCGACAAGAATGATGGCGTCGTTCACGGCGATGCCACCGAGCATGATGATGCCGATGTAGGCCATCACGCTGAGGGGCTCGCCCAGGGCCCAGAAGGCGACGATGACGCCGACGCCGGCGAACGGCACGGTGAACATGACGGTGAACGGGTGAAGGACAGACTCGAAGAGCGATGCCATCACCATGTAGACGAGCAGCACCGAAAGGCCCAGGGCGAAGCCCAGGCTGGCGAACGATTCGGCTCGCTCGCGCTCCTCGCCGCCGATCTCGATGTCGTAGCCGACCGGCAAGGCGACCTGCGAGACCAGGCCCTCCACCTGGGCGATCGCCTCGCTCAGGACGGCGCCCTCGACGAGATATCCGCTGATACGCCCGATGCGGCGCTGGTCCTCGCGCAGGATCTCGCGCGGGCCTTCGACGATGCGTGGGTCGGCGATGTCGCCCAGAGTCAGAATCGCGCCGCCCGCGTCGATGCGAATGTCGCGCAGCTCCTGCAGGGTGACGTCCTCGAAGCCCACTCGGATGTCACGCGACCGCTGGTCCTTGGAAAGCTCCCCGGCGACCTCACCCGAGAGCCGGCGTTCGAGATCGGCAATCAGCGTCTGCGGCGTCAGGCCGAATGCGGCGGCGACGTCGGCACGCAGGTTCAGATCGATCTCCGGTTGACCGCCCTGAAAGCTCGTGCGGACGTTGTAGACGGCCGGCAGCTCGTTCATCAGTACAGCGATGTCCGCCGTCACCCGGCGCAGCGTGTCGAGGTCGTCGCCGATGATCTCGAGTTGCAGCGGAGCCGCCTGCGAGCCCAGCACACCCTGCAGCGCGGTTTCCTGCAACGCGTACTTCACCTCCAGGTCGGGGATCTGGGTCAGTTCGCGATCGATCGCCTCGACCATTCGGCCGATGGACCGGCGCGGTCCGGTCGTCAGGGCCACCGACAGGCTGGTGCGGTTCGGCCCGCTGGGGTCGGTGACGTTGGTGACCCGGGCGGGATCCAGCCCGGAGCGCGCGTAGATGGTTTCGATCTCCTCGGCGCCGAGCTCGAGGATCATGTCGCCGATACGGCCGGCGACCCGATCGGTCATCTCCAGGCGGGCGCCCTCGGGAAGGGCGACATCCACCGTGAACAGGCCCTGATCTTCACGCGGAATGAACTCCATCTGGATGCCGGTTGCCATCTGGTAGGTCGCGCCGCCGATCACGGCGATCAGCAGCAGCACCACCACCTTGTGGTTCAACGCGGCCGTCAGGACGGCCCGAAACATCGGCCGCTGCCGCGGCTTCCCGTCGCCGGGCTTCGCCCGCATCAGCCGAGCGCTCAACATCGGCACCACCGTCATCGCCACGACCAGCGACGAGACGAGCGAGAACGCCACCGTCCAGGCTTGCTCCTTGAACAGCTCACCCACCAGGCCCTGCACGTAGACGATCGGCAGGAACACCGACACCGTGGTCAGCGTCGAAGCCATGATCGCCACACCGACCTCCGACGCTCCGCGGGCCGCGGCTTCGTAGGGATCCGCACCGAGCTCCAGCCTGCGGTAGATGTTCTCGATGACGACGATGGCGTTGTCGACCAGCATGCCGGCACCCAGGGCAAGGCCCCCGAGCGTCATGATGTTGAGCGTCAGATCCTGGAAATACATCAGCGTGAACGTGGCCAGGATGGAGATCGGAATCGCCAGGCCGATGACCAGCGTGACGATGACGGAGCGCAGGAACAGCAACAGCACGACGACGGCGAGCCCGGCGCCGACAAGCGCCGCTTCCTGAACCTCCTGCACCGCCGACTGAATGAAGCGGGCCTGATTCTCGACCACGGTGAACTCGACGCCGGGAAGATCGAGGGCGAGTTGTTCGACGTCCTCGAGCACCGTCTCGACAACGCTCACGGTGCTCGCGTCGGCCTCCTTGTAGATCGCGATGCCGAGACATTCGACGCCGTTGAGCCGAACGATGGTCTCGCGCTCGGCATACTCGAGGATCACGCGGCCGACATCGCGGACGTACACCGGCACCCGCAGTGTTTCCTCGGCGGTCGCGGTTCCTCCCGCGGTGCCGGCGCTCGCCCCGCCGGCACCTGTACCTGCTGCGGTACCACCGGTCGCGGTCCCGCCGGCCGCCGCCGCGGCCTCCTCGGCGGTCCCGGCGCGCTCGCCGACGATGAGATTCTCGACCTCGGAGATATCCGTGAGCCGGCCGAGGCCCTTCACCTGGTACGACTGGTCGCCTTCTTCGAGGCGCCCGCCGGAAACGTCCTGGTTCGCCTGCTGAATCTGCTGCACGACCGCCGTATCGGTGAGGCCGAAGGCTTCCAACAGGTAGGGATCCAGGATCACCCTGATCTCTTTCTCCGCGTCCCCCTCGATCTCGGCCGAGGCGACGCCGTCGAGGGCCTCGAGCCGCGGCTTCACCAGCGTATCGACGGCACCGAGCAGCTCATCGAGGTCGGCGTACTGCTCCGAGCTCACCGCGATGCGCGCCACCGGTAGTGCCTGCGGGTCCTCCTGGGTGACGTCGAGGACGGAGATCTCGTCGTCCGTCGCATAGGCGCCGGTGCGCTTCTGCACGTCCAGGAGGGCGAAATCCATGTCCGTGTCCCAGGTGAACTCGGCCACGACGACCGTCTGGCCGGAGCGCGTGATCGAGTAGACGCGGTCGACACCGCTGACGGTGGAGACGTCGCGCTCCAGCCGCCGGGTGTAGCGCTCCTCCATCTCCTGGGGCGACTTCCCCGGCACCTGCAGATCGATGGTGATCACCGGTGTCTGGACGTTCGGCAACAGGTCCGTGCCGAGGCCGTCGAGGGAGATCCAACCGAGCAGGACCACCGCGAAGGTCGCCATGGCGATGGTGACCGGGTAGCGGGTCGAAAACTGGGGCAGCGACATATCAGTCCCCGATCAATAAAGGCGCACGGCCGGGCAGCGGATCAGTTCGACCCACGCGGGCCGCTCTCCCCGGTGACCCGCACCTGGGTGCGGGACCGCAACGTTTCGTAGTTGCTGGTGATCAACCGCTCGCCCTCGGACAGGCCGTCGACGACTTCGACCATGAGATCATCCGACAGGCCGGTCTCGATGGTGCGCTGCTGCGCACGACCTTCTTCCTCGACAAACACGACGTCGCGGTTCTGCCGGCTGAGCACGAGCTCCTTGGGGATGACGATGATGTCGGCGCGCTGCTCGACGACGATGTCCGCCTTGATGAACATACCGGGGCGCAGGGCGTTGTCCGGATTGTCGATGGACACCTCGATGCGGAACGTCCGCGTCGTCGGATCCAGCGTCGGGTCCAGGACGGTCACACGGCCGGTGAAGATCCGGTCCCGGAACGCATAGTTGCTGACCCGCACCTCCTGGCCGATGTCGATAACGGGCATCTGGGAGTTGGGGATCTTCAGGTCGGTGAGCACGGTGCCGTAGTCGACCACCTGCGCGATGACGGTGTTCGCCTCGACCAGGGTGTTCTCGGTGGTGTCCACCAGTGCGGTCAGGTAGCCGTCCAGCGGGGCGTAGACGTTCATCTTCTCGAGCTGGATGCGGGCGTCGGCGATGTCGGCCTCGGCGTCGGCGACCGTCTTTTCGGCCGCCTGTACCTCGGATTGCACCGCCAGGCCTTCGTCGAACAGCGCCTCCTTTTCCGCCAGGTTGTTGCGCGCGTTCTGCAGCGCCAACTCGCGCGACTCGCGCCGAATGCCGTTGAGATACTCTTCGCTCTCGACCCGGGCTATCTGCTGCCCCTTCGTGACCCGCACCCCTTCGACGGCCTTCCGACCGTTGGGCAGATCGACGTAGACGAGGTCGCCGCGCACCTCCACCAGAACGCTCGCCGTCTTCGACGCGCGCAGGCTGCCGGTCGTGGAAACGAACGATTCGATCGTTCCCCGGGAGACAGGCTGCACCGTGACCGGAACCACCAGGTCGACGACCCGCTCGATGGCTTGCTCGCCACAGCCGCCGACGGCGAGCATCAAAAGGACGGTGAAAACGAACTTTCGAAGCTTCATGTTCTGGGGGGTCACTTTGACTTTCACTCAGGTGGGTGGGAGCGGCCGCACGGGCGTCGCGCAACGCGGACGCAGCCATACTCTTACATCGCTCGGGAACGTCGACAACATGGGTTTTGTGCCCTATTACAATTCTTTACAGACGGCTTACGGACACCGAACGTTCCCTCGGGAAACAATATTCTCGGGTACGGTATCCTCCGAAAGTGGGACCTCGGCGATGCCATTCGGTCGCAGGCGTGGAAGCGCGCGGAGCCAGCCGACGTCAGAAGACGAGACGGCACGTCTCTTCTCCTACCCACGGCAAAGAACATGGACATCCGAATCTCTTCACTGACAAAAACCTACGCCAAAGGAGCGCGACCGGCGCTCGACAACCTCGATCTGCGCATCAGCAGCGGCACTTTCGGGCTGCTGGGCCCGAACGGGGCGGGCAAGACGACGCTGATCAAGATCCTCTCGACGCAGATGACGCAGACCTCCGGCGAGGTGACCATCGACGGGATGAGCATCGCCGCCGATCGCGATCAGGTGCGGGAGCGCTTGGGATACCTGCCGCAGCACTTCGGCGCCTATCCGAACCTGACGGCGTTCGAGTTCCTCGACTACATGGCGCGACTGGCACACATCCGACCGGGGAAGCACCGCAAGCAAGTGGTCGAAGAAGCCCTCGAGGCCGTGGCACTGACGAAGGTCCGCGACAAGTACACCGGGACCTTCTCCGGCGGCATGAAGCGCCGGCTGGGCATCGCCCAGGCGATCCTGGCCGAGCCCGACTTCCTCATCGTCGACGAGCCCACCGTCGGCCTCGATCCCGAGGAGCGTATCCGCTTCCGCAAGATCCTCGCCCGCCTCAGCCGCGACCGGGCCATCCTGATCTCGACCCACATCGTCGGCGACATCTCGAGCAGCTGCGAGGACATCGCCGTGCTCAACTTCGGCCGGCTGCTCTTCCACGGGCCTCCGGAAGACCTCGTGCGACAGGCGGAGAACAAGACCTGGACGCTGCACGTCGACGACGGCGGGTTCGCCCAGATCCAGAAGGAGTGGCACGTGGTCACGGTGACGCCGATGGGCGACGACCTCACCGTTCGTATCGTCGGCGACCAGGCGCCGCCGCCGAACGCCGAGCCGGAGCCGCCGAACCTCGAAGACGCGTACATCTACTTCATGGCAATGGACGGTCACGCCCCGGAAGGATCGAGCCCGTGAACCTGCTGCGCAACATCTTCGGCGTCGCCCGCTACGAGCGCATCAAGCTGATGCGTACGACGCGGTTCCGCGCCCTCGGACTCATCGGCGTCTCGATTCCGCTGTTCATGGGCGTGGTGCTGTCCATCGCCGAGACCCAGGGCGAAATGGACGACCGGGCCTCCGCCCTCGGGCTCAGCGCTTTCATTCCGTTCTACTTCTACACCTATATCCAGACGGTCTTGATTGCCTTTGTCGCCGGCAACTTCCGCGCCGCCGACGAGAAGGCCGAGGTCGAAGAGGTGATCGCGGCGCGACCGCTATCGACCGCCGAGCTGGTCACCGGCAAGTACCTCGGCGTGGTCGAAGCCCTGACGATTCTGAGCCTGTTGGTGCTGGGGCTGACGCTGACCATCCAGGCGGCGAAGATCAGCATCACCGGCGAACCTTTCCTGCTGACCCCCTATCTGGCCTATTTCGGCCTGATGACGCTGCCGGCGTTGATCTTCATGTCGGCGTTGACGTTCTCGCTCGGGGCGGCTCTGCGCAACACCACCGCCGTGGCGCTGGTGTCGATCGCCTACATCATCGCGGTCCTGTTCTTCCTCGGCACCCGCTACGGCGGCATCTTCGACTTCGGCGCATTCTTCGCGCCGCTCTATTTCTCCGACATGCTCGGTCTCGGCGACATCACCCGGGTGCTCGAGATCCGGGTGTTCTACATGGCCATCGCCGCCGCCCTGCTGGGGATCTCGATCGCCCGCTACCCGCGTTTGCCGCAGCCGGGGATCAGCTCGAAGGTGGGTCACGCGCTGGCTCTGGCGGGAGTCTTCGGGGCGGTCGCGCTGTACGGAATCATGGCGCGTCACGACCTCGCGGTGGAAAGCAACCGTACCGAGTTGTTCGCCACCCAGATCAGCCACGGCGACGCGCCGGTGGCCACGGTGCTGCGCTACGACCTCGACGTCTCGATCATGAAGGACGGCATCCCGCTGGCCGCCTCGGTCGAGATGCAGCTTGCCAACACGAACCCGTCACCACTCGACACCTTCGTGTTCACACTCAACCCGGGGCTGGTCGTGTCTACCGTGACCGACGCCTCCGGCGGCGACGTGGACTTCCGGGCCGAGGGCTCGGTCCTCACGGTGACACCGCGCGCCGCCCTCGCGTCGGGGGCGGAAACGACGATCCAGGTGGTCTACGCGGGAGACATCGATCGTGACGGCTTCGATCTTCTCCGCTCCGCAGCTCGCATCGAGAAGTGGCAGGGCCCGATCCACAAGGGCGACCTGACCGCCTGGATCCGCTCGAGCTCGGCTTTCCTGCCGCCCCGCAGCCGCTGGTACCCGGCCCCCGGCGTCGACTACGGCAACGAAGGGCAACGGCCGGTGTCGTTCTCGACCGGACGAATCGTGGTCGACGTGCCCGCCGGGCTCGAGGCGATCACCCAGGGCACGCCGACCGTGCTGAGCACCGACGGCGGCCGCTCCCGGACCGAATGGAGTCTCGACTGGCCGGTGCCGCAGCTCTCGCTCAACGTGGGCGAGTACGAGATCTTCACCGCCGACGCCGGCGGCACCGAGGTCGCGCTGTACGTTCATCCGCGCCATGTCCCGCAGCTCACGGTGTTCGAAGACGCGACCGCCGAGGTCATCGAGCTGACCGACCAGGTCCTTTCGGCCATGGCACAGGAAACCGGCCTTCCCTACCCGTACAAGCGCCTGGCCATTGTGGAAGTTCCCTTCCTGGTGCAGTGGTACTACGAGGGTTGGGAAGAAAGCGGCGGCCTGACCCAGCCCGGCGTGCTGATGGTCGAGGAGGACACGCTGGTCTCGCAGATGAAGCGCATCACACAGCGGGTCAGCCGGACGCTGAACTCCGAACGGGGTCAGAACCAAGATCCGGCACGGCTCAAGCGGGACCAGCTCGCGGCGGCGATCTTCTCGGTTTTTCTGAGCAGCGAGGGGACCAACGGCGGGCTCTTCCGCTCTCCCCTGGTGCAACTCTGGTCGTTCAATCGCAGCTTCGAGGGCGAGAACGCCTCGCTGCTGGCGCGCGGCATGCCCGTGTACATGCAGGAAGACCTGTCGCAGGAGATCCGCTCGACTCTGTTCCAGTCGGGCGGGCGCGGCGGCTTCCGTGGCCGCGGTAGCTTCGACCGGCGCGGCGGCCCCGGCGGGGGCGTCAGGGTGTCGGTCAGCGTCAACACCGATGACGAACGACGGGGCCCACGCCAGCTCGGCGACGACGCCACCTGGGACGAGATGCTCGAGTCCATGCAGACCCGTTCCCTCGCCGATCTCGACCCCGAGGCCGATCCGGGACTCTACCGCTCGGTGCTCGACGCCAAGGGCCTCACCATGTTCCGCATGATCGAAGCCGTGGTCGGCGAGGACGAGTTCATCGACACGCTCGAGGCCTTCGGCGAGTCGTCCCAGTACGAGGACATCTCCTTCGACGATTTCGAGAGGGCAGTGGTCCCGGAGGGTACGACCGAGGACGAGGTGTCGCGCGAAAACCTCGATCGGCTCATTCGCGACTGGGTCTACGGCACCTATGTCCCCGGCTACACACTCACCCGAACCGAGGCGAAGAAGATCGAGGACGAGTGGGGAGCGGTCGTTTACCAGGTCATGGTGCGAATTCGCAACGGTGAGCCGGGACGCGGCTTCGTCCAGGTTCAGCTCATGGGCCGCGGCGACGAGATCACCAAGAACGTCGAGATCGAGGGCGGCCAGGAGGTCGAGGTTTCCATGGTGATCGGCGTGCGCCCGGGGATCGTCAGCGTCGAACCTTTCCTCGCCAAGAACCGCCGGGCCCTGCGCTCTCCGTTGCGGATCCCCGAGGAGGTCGAGCCGGGCCCACCGGTCGAGTACGTGCGCGTGGTCACCGAGGAGGAGGCGGCCTTCACCGAGATCATCGTCGACAACGAGGACGAGGGTTTCTCGATGCCCGTGCGCCGCGTCCAACGATACCTGCGCCCCGGCCTCGAAGGCGGAAACTGGTCCGTCGTGGAGAACACCTACTCCTTCGGCCGCTACGAGAACAACTTTCGCATGAAGAGCGGCGGCGACGGGGCGCAGCCGGCCGTATGGAAGGCCACACTGCCCTACGCCGGCGAGTACGACATCGCCTACTACTTCCTGCCGCGGCGAATCAACGGCAGCAGCCGCAACGGCTTCTATTCGGGCGCCAGCGAATACCACATCAAGATGACCCACAGCGGCGAGACCACCGAGCTGACGATCGACCCGGACCAGCTGCAGCCGGGATGGAACGCCCTCGGCCGGTTCCGCTTCGAAGCCGGAGAGGAAGCCGTCTTCGAGCTGTCCGACCTGTCAGACGGTCGTATCTACGCCGACGCCGTGCGCTGGCGCTACGTCGACCCGAACAATCCCAATGCCGTGTACGACGAGGGCATCATGCCGTGGGAGTTCGGCGGACGCGGGCGCGGCGGCGGCTTCGGCGGGCGCGGTTTCGAGGTGCGAACACGCGGCCGGTAGCAGCGACGATCGGCCCGCGCCGTTGCGCCCCGCCCGTGTCATTGCCCCCAACAGGCGCTGCAATTGTCGGGGACGGTCAGCACGCGGCGCTGCGAACGGGAAGACCTTCAGTCCGAATCGCCCGCCAGCTTCAGCACCGCGAAGCGACGGATGCGCAGCTCGGTGCCGGCGGGGATCCCGGCCTTGCGGCGGGTGATCTCGATCTGGTCCTCGACGGTCTCGACGCCGTCGATTCCGGGCAGCAGCACGCCCCGGCGGCCCTCGTCGTCCCGCAGCTCGATGCCGAAGCGCGCCGGATCGAGCTCGTCGTGACTCTCGACCGCCTCGAGGGGGCGCAGGACCGACACCTCGATCGAGACGTCGTCGAGCTCTTCGAGTGTCAGTCGCGGGAAGCGCGGATCATCGAAGGCCGCCGCCCGGGCGCGCTCCATGGTCTCCTCGACGAGGTTGGCACACATCGGGGCCAGGGTGCCGATACAACCCCGCAACCTGCCGTCGGCGCGTAGCGTGACGAACACGGGAGCCGACTCGGCCAGCAGCCGCGGAGGCGCTCCTTCGACGATCGGGTCGCGCTCCTCGAGGGCCGATCGGATGGCCTCGCGGCCGGCATCCGCCAGCCACCGGCCGGCGGCCGACAGCTCCTCATCGGAAAGGGCGTCGTCGGAAGGGGCATCGCGGGAAACGGAATCGCTCATCCGCCTATCTTCCCCCTGCCGGCGGCCGGACGTCTACCGCGGCGCGCTCGCCATCGTCGACCGTCCGTGCCGCGCACTGCGTCCCGCCGCCGCGCACTGCGTCCCGCCGCCGGCCTACGTGTCCTACCGCCGTCCGCCTCGTCCGCCGGCGCGCGCCGCAGGACACCTCGCGGTAGAGTGTGCCCATGTCCATCGTCTTCTACATGCATTCCGGCATTCGTTACCTTGTCTTGCTCGCGGCGCTCGCCGCGCTGGCCTACCTGATGATCGGCATCGCCAGCCGGCGCGACTTCGACAAGCTCGCCGGCGCGCTTACCGGTGCCTATGTCGGCCTCATGGACGTCCAGGTGCTGACCGGGGTGCTCCTATACCTGCTGGTACCGAGCTATCCCGCTCTCCTCGGACATGTCGTCATGATGCTCGCCGCGGTGACCGTCGCCCACGTCGCCAACATCATGAACAAGCGACGCGAAACCAAGAGCCTCGGCCTCGCCCTCGCCGGCGTCGCCCTTTCGCTCATCCTGATCATCGGCGGCATCATGTCGATCGGCCGGCCGATCTTCGGTTCCGGCGGGATCTGACGCCCGCACCGATTCGGCCGCCCGAGATCAGGCCTCCCCGGGGCCGCGATCGTAGGCCATGACCCGATCTGCCCAGGCGTAGGTGTTCGGACGATCCTCCGGCAGCTCGAACGCGTCCATCACGGACACCCGGTGCACCACCGCGGCACAGGTAACGTCGGCCGCCGTCAAGCGCGTGTGGGCGATCCATTCGTTGTCTTCAAGGACACCCTCCAGCGTCGCCGTCGCCTTGGCGAAGATGCCCGCGGCGCGAGCCGTCTCCGCCTCGTCGCTGACACCTGCCTTCCGCTGCAGGACCATGATCATCAGCGCCTCGTGCAGGTCCACGCGCCCGAAGGTCTCCCACGATTCGATCCGACGCATGGTCCCGTAGTCGGTGCTAAACAGCTTCGGCGTGTCCGGAAAGTTGGCCTCCAAGTAGCGAAGAATCGCGGCAGAGTCGAACAGCACCACACCGGCGTGTTCCATGACCGGCGTGAACGGCTGGCCCGAAATACGCACGATGTCGGCGCGATCCGCCGGGTCGATGGTGGCGAATCGGTAGTCGATGCCTTTGAAGCCGAGGCCGACGCGAACCTTGAAGTTGTTCGAAGTCTCGAAACCGTGGATGACGATCTGGTCGGACATTTGCTGCTCCTCCGGGGTTGACCGCCTTACGCGGCTCGAGCGGGTTGTGCCGCGGGCGCGGCCGCCCTCCGGTGAAGGCCGTGGGGCTTCCCGAAGGGCGAGAGCTTCCTAGCGCAGCTCGAACGGCGGCAGTCGAATTTCGTCGACGCATTCGGTGTCCAGCCCACCGAGGGTACCCGAAGCGAGAAAGGCGCGCGAAATGTCGCGGACGCAGGATCCGCCGACCCCGTGTGCCCCCGGAACCACGAGGTGAAGGCTGTTCGGAAGGTGGGACGCGGCTACCTCACCCCAGCGAGGGCCGGTGACCGGATCGAGGGTGCCGGAGAAAAGCAACACCGGCGCCTCGGCAACAACCGGCTCGCCGAACCCAGCGGGCAGCTCGGAGCGCGGCCACACTTCGCAGGCGGCGATCTGTCGGCGCACCCGCGCGTCGCCGAGAAACGTTCCCTCCGTCGCCGCCGGCACGGACGCCGGATCGATGCGATCGACGTCCTCGGCGCAAGTGACGGAAAGCAACATCCCCATTTGCAGGGCGGAGGCGAGACCGACGTTGCTGTTCAGCATCTCCTGCGCCACGGCGTCGACGTTGCCGCGCCAGGCCTCGTGGATCAGCAGCGGGACACGACGGGATCGCGGCATGTAGTACATGAATACCCGCAGTCCGTCGGCGAAGGCTTCGCGGCCGAGGCGGATCGTCTCCGTCGAGCCCGACCGCGGATCCGAGACGGTTGCGGCGGCGGGCTGCGCGTCGAGCCGGTCCATGAGCTCGGCGAGCTTCGTCGACAGTCCGGGGAAAGCCCGCCGGCACGCCGCGTCCGCCTCACACTCCGCCAGAATGCGGTCGAGCGCGTTCTGCGCCTCGCGGGCGTGATACAGCGGGTTGGTGAACCCGAGCGGAGCGACGCCGGTGAGAATGGCCGCCCGCACCGTGTCGGGATGACGACGCATGTACACGAGCGCGGCCCGAGATCCGTACGAACCGCCATACAGGTTGATCCGCTCGTATCCCAACCCACGGCGAACCTCGTCGAGGTCGTCCATGGCGGTGGGCGTCGAGTACATCGTCAGATCGGCGGTGCGCTCGAGACTGTCGCGACAGCGAGCGAAGTACTCCGGCGATCCGAACGACCTGTCCAGGTAACCCTGCAAGCCGTGAAACGCTGCCGCGGCGCACCCCAGGGGATTCGACCGCCCGGTGCCGCGCTGGTCCACCAGCACGATGTCGTGCCGACGGCGCATCCACGACCGCGACAGGCCGGGCGCCGACCGCGTCGCCCCGGCTCCCGGCCCGCCGGCCAGGTAGAAAACGGGCGTCGCGCCGCTCCTCTGTTCCAGTGCCGGCAGCACGACGATGTTCAGCGAGATGACCCTGTCGTTACCGGCTTGCCGGTTCTCGTAAACGTCGTGGGAACCGCACAGCGCCCCCGCTCCCAGGCGTCGATCGCGACAGGGTTCCAGCCTGATCGAAGCCGCGCTTCCCGCCGAGGCGGGGAAAGTCGCGCTTGCCGCCGCGTCGGACCGGACGGAACCGTCCGCCGCCGTCGGGCCACAGCCTGCCCCGCCGACGGCAACAAGAAGCGCACACCCGAATGCGACCGCAGTCCGATACATGGTCCTCACGGGGGGAGCAGCCGGGGGGCGGCCCGGGGCGACCCGGAGCGGAACCGGGCCGCTCCCGAATATAGCAGAGCTATCGGTCGCGTCGCCGTGCAACCAGCTCAGCGCACGCCGCCTCGATCGCGGCCGCGACGAAGGACTCACGAAAGCCGGTCAGGTTTTTCGGATCGTCGCCGAAGAGCCGCATGACGGTCGCTTCGAGGCTGGCGGAGCCGACGGCAGCCGATGGAAGCTCCTCCGGGATCGCGATAGATTGGCCCCGCGGCGTTCTGTCCTCGCCGCCGAGCCATCCTGCGTTCCCCACGAGACCGGAGTCTCCGCGATGAAGAAAAACCCTGTCTGGCCGCTGTTGCTTCTGTCCGTCGGCATCGTCGGGTTCGTCGCTACCGAAGCCGTCGTCGACGCAGCGCAACGCGGTCAGCGCGGAGGCGGCCGCGGCAACGCCGAAGCGGCGGCACTGGCCGAGCCGTTCGTGGGCGTCACCACCGACGGTAACGTCGTGCCCGGGCTCTATGCGATCGAAGCCACCGGTGTGTCCACAGCTCCGGTGCGGCAGGCGGCGGAGCAGTTCCTGGCCTCTCTCGATGCCGAGCAGAGGGCAAAGACCTTGTACGACGTGGACGACAACGAGTGGCGCAAATGGCAAAACGTCCACCGCTACAACCGTCAGGGCGTCAGCCGACGCGAGATGAGCGACCAACAAGACGCCGCCGCCATGAACCTCATCGCCACCGGACTCAGCGTCGCCGGCTACGAGAAAGCCCGCGACATCATGATCCTCAACGGCGTCCTCGCCGACCTGGTCGAGAATCACGAGGAATACGGCGACGACCTGTATTTCTTCACCGTCATGGGCGAGCCCTCCGCTACCGAGCCCTGGGGTTGGCAACTCGACGGTCACCACCTGGTAGTCAACTACTTCGTCCTCGGCGATCAGGTGGTAATGACCCCGACGTTCATGGGCTCCGAACCGGTTAGCGCCGATTCCGGGCCGCACGCAGGCGTGCGGGTGTTCGGTCCCGAGGAGGCCAAGGGGCTTGCGATGATCCGCTCGCTGTCGGCCGAACAGCAGGCCGTCGCGATCGTAGCCGACGACCCGATCCGCCAGGTGCTCACCCCCGCCTTCCGGGACAACTTCGAGCTCCAGTACGAGGGGCTTCGTGCCGACTCACTGGGCGACACCCAGCGCGCCGCCCTGCTCGATCTGATCCGCGAGTACGTCGGCAACATGGACTACGGCCACGCCACGGTGCGGATGCAGGAGATCGAAGCGCACCTGGACGATACCTACTTCGCCTGGATGGGAGGAACGGGAGACGATTCTGTCTTCTACTACCGCGTGCACAGCCCCGTCGTGCTGCTGGAGTTCGACCATCAGGGCGGCATTGCGCTGAACCGCGGCGAAGGTATGTCACGCAACCACGTCCACACGGTGATTCGCACGCCCAACGGCAACGACTATGGAAAGGACCTGTTGCGCCAGCATCACGAGGATTTCGACCACGTCGACGGCAAGCACGTACCGCGGACGACGACCGCGGCCACGCAGCGCTGAGCATCGCGGCACCAACGATCCAGGCGCCGGCGCGATCCGGACGCCGCCGCTTCAATGAGACACTCTTCAAGACCAAACACGCACTTGTACGGCCACGACCACGGAGCCCGTGCTTGAGCCGGACACCCAACGCGAGGACCCGATGACAGCTCCCCAGCAAACCCGCGCCGCACAACCTCTCTTCCGCCTGCTCATCGCTTGCAGCACCGTCGTGGTGCTGGCCGGCTGCGCCCTGGCCGGCGAAGGGATCGACATCGAGCTGACCCAGGACCAGCTCCAGGGCATCGTCGCCGGCATCTTTCCACTGCAGAACGAAGATGCCGACGCGGCGGTGGACGTCGCCCTGTCGAACCCGGCCGTGACCATCCCCGACGGCTCCGATCGGGTCCACATCGCCCTGGATATCCTCGCCTCGGTACATCTGATCGACGAGGACCAGCGCCCCGTCGCCGCGCGTGCCGGAGAGGCGCTGCGCAAGCGCCGCGACCGCGAGCGCACGCCGCTGACCGGCTCCGTTGCAGTCTCCAGCGGCATCCGCTACGACAACGACAACGGCCAGATCTTCCTCGACGGCGTCGGCATCGAGCAGATCGACATCGACCGGCTCCCGGACAACTCGCGCGACCGCGTCCGGCAGCTGACGTCGGCGGCCATCACCCGGGCGCTACAGAGAACCCCGATCTACACGCTTGGAGACGCCGGTACGTTGGGCAACATCGCCGACACGTTGTTACGGGATATCACGATCAGCGACAACGTGCTGAGGATCACCATCGGGATCGGCTAGCGCGGGTCCGGACGGCTGCTACTCGCGCAGGTTGGGGCGGGCGGTGTGTTGGAGATTCTTCCTATTGCGCGGGCGGCGCTAGCAGGCCGTGGTGAGGGATGGGGCGGTCGGGACTGCGCGTTTTTTTGATTTCCCGCCACCCGGTTTTCTTGATTTCCCGCCACCCACCCCCGACCTCTCGGCGCCTGGCGGCGCCTCGTTGCCCGCTGTTCGCGTAGGTGGGAGGGAGAGGTGGCGTGGAGAGGAGCCCGTCAGCAACCGAAGCGGCGGTGAAGACGTCCCGGCGCCATGCGCATCAGGAGGGCGGGAGCCGCGTGGATGCAAGGCGGGCGCCGGAAGGATGACCGGAGGCGTACTGGAAGTACGTCGGAGGGCAGCCGACCAAGCCCAACGCCGCAGCCACCTGGCTCACGCCCTCCCCACCTAAAAGGGGACACCGATTGCGGTGCAGAGATACTCAACCAGGGGCGACCCGGTCTTGCACAGCTTGGCGAACTCCTTGACGAAGTCGGGGCTGGTGACCTGTTTCTGCGTCAGCTCGGTGACGGCGATGAAGTCCTTCCGCCGCAGGTCCTCGATCATCGGGTGGTCCGGACTGTAGCCCTTCGGCGCCCGCTTCAAAGAGTCGCCGGCGAGCTCGAACACCTTCGTGAACGCCTTTCCGCGGGAAGCCTTCTTCCAACCCTCGGGATCGGCGTCGATGGCGGCGCGGATGAGCTTGAGCGTCTCGCCGTCGGGGTGCCAGATGCCGACGCCGACGAAGAACTGCTTTGGCTGCAGGTGCAGGTAATAACCCGGGCAGTGGGCGTCCTTGCCCTGCTCGTGGCGAAACTGCAGGCCGGTGTACGTCTTGTAGGGGCTCTTGTCCTTCGAGAAGCGCGTGTCCCGATAAATGCGGAACATCGACCCACCGGTCTTGCGATCGTCGGCGCGAAAGAACGGGCTGATGTCGGCCAGGTGGGGGCCGAAGTCGCGAATGAACGCCAGCGCCGGCTCACGCAGGTCGTCCTCGAAGCGCTGCTTGTTGGCCTGGAACCAGTCGCGGTTGTTGTTATCGGCGAGATCCCGGAGGAACTTGAAAGCCTTGGGGGTCAGGCGGGCGGGCGAGGGCATGGCGTCTCCTTCGTTGCAAACGGGAGCAGGGGCGAGAGCGGACCGATCCGATTCTCGCCTTCGTCTCCCCGGCGGCGCCGCAGCCGATCTTGTACCGCGGGCCGGCGTGAAGCGCCAGCAGAAGCCCGCAGCAGATGTTCCCGATCGGACGCCGCCAGCCCCTGATCCGCTCCGGACGGACGTGTCCACACGTGATCTCCACCCTCCCACCTACGCGAACAGCGGGCAGCGAGGCGCCGTAGGCGCCGAGAGGTCGGGGGCGGGTGGCGGGAAATCAAAAAAATCGGGTGGCGGGAAATCAAAAAGAACGCGCCGCCCGGACCGATGACGCGCTCACCTATCGCCGCCCGCCCATCCTGACCCAGGCAGCGCCGCTACAACAACGCCTCCGCCCAAGCCTCTTCGTTGAACCCGACCAGCGTCGTCTTGCCCACCCGCGCCGTCGGGGCGCGGAGATTGCCGGTGCTGCCGAGGAAGCGCCCCAGCACTTCCTCATCCAACTTGCCGCGCGTGTTGAAGGTCTCGACCTTCTTTCCCCTGGCGACGATCACCTTGGACGAAGCGGCGAGGATCTCCCGGGCGTCGTCGCGCTGCAGCTTGCGGGAGGCGGGTACCCGCTCTTCGGTTTCGATTCCGTTCGCGTCCATGAACTTGGACGCCCTGCCGCAGCTCGTTCAGCCGCCGCGGTAGTAGTACCAGTCGATCGACTTGGCCATCTTCAGGCTCCGCGAGAAAAAGGAGTGCGATACAGCTCGGAGACGCGGACGATACGCGGCGTGGAAGCGAAAGTCGAGTTCGGCAGTCTCCGCTCTTGCCAGCGAGGAAGCAACCAGATCGACGCCAGGGCTACCGAAGAAGTCGTACGGCGGAAAGCCACCCGCAGGATTGCAGCTCGCGATCGGCAGATTCCGGGTGAAAGGCCCGTGCTCCGATCGGCACAATGGAAGGGTAACGATCGTTCTCGTCAACATCCCGGGTGCCGGTTTCCCGGGCAGCGCGCCGAGAGGAGCAAGCCTCGTGGCAACGTTCTCGATCGGAAGGAAGTCGCGGAACGAGCCGGAGAAGAAGTCGGGCAAGCGGGCGGTGGTCTTTCTGATCCTCTTCGCCCTTCCGTTCGCCGGCGGCGGTACATTCGTCGGCTATCTCGCCGCTTCGATGCTCACCACCTGGGTGCGCGCCCAGTCTTGGGAAGAGGTGCCCGCTCGGATCCTGAGCGCCGACCTCGACGTCAACCACGGCGACGACAGCACCACATACCGCGTCCGGGCAACGTACCAATACGACTTCCGTGGCGAGTCCTACACATCGGATCGCGTCGCCAGCGGCTTCGGCTCCGACAACATCGGCTCGTTCCACCAGGACAAGTACGCCGAGTTGCGGGCCTACAGCGATTCCGGCCGCCCGTTCCGTTGCTTCGTCAATCCGGACGACCCGACCGAGGCGCTGCTGTATCGCGAGCTGCGTTGGGGCATGCTCGGCTTCCAGCTCGTCTTCGCGCTGGCGTTCGGCATCGTCGGCTACGGCCTGATGTTCGCCGCCGTTTACGGCGGCCGGCTGGCGAAAGAAGCCGATGCGCTGAAGGAGCGACACACCGACGAGCCCTGGCTGTGGGAGAAAGACTGGGTCGACGGCCGCATCCAGGCCGGGTCGCGCGGCAAGATGATCGGCGCGATCCTCTTCGCCACGCTGTGGAACCTGATCTCGTCCCCGATCATCTTCATCGTCCCGCGCGAGCTCGCCGACGGGAATCGTCTGGTGTTGCTCGGGTTGTTGTTTCCTCTCGTCGGTGCGGTGCTCGCCACCTACGCGATCTATGCGGTCTTGCAGTGGCGAAAGTTCGGCAACACCGAGCTCGAGCTCTTCTCCAATCCCGGGGTGCTCGGTGGATACCTCGAGGGTCGGGTGCATACGAACATCCGACGCGGCGAAGGAGAGGGCTTCCGCCTCACCCTGAGTTGCGTACGCAAGGAGACGCGCGGCTCGGGCGACAACCGCAGCACGACCGAGAAGACGCTGTGGCAGGACAGCGTCGAGGTGCCCGGCAACGAGGTATACGCCGGCCCCCACGGCGTCAGCGTACCGGTGCGCTTCGCCATCCCCTACACGGCCGGGCCGCAGAGCGACCCGGAAGCGTCCGACCCCGTCATCTGGCGCCTCGACGTCGCAGCCGCGCTCACCGGCGTCGACTTTTCGTCGCGGTTCAAGGTGCCGGTGTTCGAGACCCCGGACAGCGATCCGGAGCTCGAGGTGGAGGTCGACGAACCGCCCCTGACCGATACGGAGGCGGCCGGCGACCTCGCGTCGATCGGGATCTTGCGTCGGCCGACCGCTGAGGGCGGTGTTTCCTACATCTTCCGCCGGGGGCGTGCGAAGGCCGCCGCCATCGGGCTCACCGTATTCACCGCGATCTGGTGCGGGTCCATCTGGCTGATGATCACGCTCGGGGCGCCGATCTTCTTCCCGATCGTCTTCGGCCTCTTCGCCCTGCTCATGCTCTTCGGCCTGGTGGATCTGTGGCTCAAGCAGACGCGGGTGCAGGTCGAGGGCGGGCGGCTGGCCTTCAACCGCCGGCTGCTGGGATCGGGAAAGACGCTGATCTTCTCGGCCGGCGAGATCGCCGCGATCAAGCTGAAGCGGGGCATGCAGTCGGGCAGCAAACTCTACTACCAGATCCAGCTGCGGACACAGGACGGGAAGACGCACACGCTGGCTTCACAGATCACGGATCAGCGGCTGGCGAAGCGGCTGATCGAGGATCTCGAGTCGGCGATGGCGACCTGAAGAGCTAAATCTCCGTCTCCCACCTAGTCCGAGACAACTCCTCCTCCCCCCCAGCCCGCGACTGACTGATGTCTTCCAGATCCCGACCGTCGATCGTCACGAATGATGGCGCCGCAACCCGATCGAGTGACCCGAACGAACGCACCCCCGAGCGTTCGCCGGAAGACCGCGCCCGATCGCCGCTGGTGAAGCTGCCCGAGCGGAACTCGACCGCCATCTCCTGCAGCTCAGAGCGCGGGTAGCGGGTGAACCAGGACTTCCACCAGGAGGCCGCGTCCTCCGGTGTCCAGGTGCCGGCGTCCTCGCAGGCGAGCAGCTGCTTGCGCAATACGAGCGTGCTCGTCGGCCGCTGCCCGGGGTCCTTGGCCAGGCAGCGCAGAATGATCGCCTCGATGTCCTTCGGCACCGATGCCAGTCGCTTGGTCGGCGGAATCGGCAACGACACCTGGTGCTGCCGAATGAACTCGGCCACCGAATCCGCGTCGAAGATCGGCTTGCCGGTGAGCAGGAAATAGCCGACGACGGCGAGCGAGTACAGATCCGACAGGCGCGACACACCGCCCTCGCGCACCGCCTCCGGTGCCATGGTCTCGGGTGTTCCGATGATGCGTTTCTCGTCCTCGGACCGCGCCTCGCCTCCCTGGGCGGTGAAGACCCCGAGGTTCTTCACCAGCCCGAAATCGAGGATCTTGACCACATCGTGCTCTCCGCCCTGCTCACAAAGCATGATGTTGGCCGGCTTGATGTCGCGGTGCACGATTCCCTTCGAGTGGGCCTCGCCGAGGGCGCCGCACGCCGCGCTGAGCACGTGGATCACCCGGCCGGGGGGCATCGGGCCGTCGAGCTCGACGATGTCCCGCAGATCGGCGCCGTCGAGGTATTCCATGGCGTAGTAAAAGACCCCCTCGGGTGTGTGCCCGTAGTCGAAGATCTCCACCGTGTTCGGGTGGGTGAGCCGGCTGGTCTGTTGCACTTCCTGCTCGAACCGCTTCAACACGCCCTCGCCCGTGATGTCGGGACGCAGGAGCTTTACCGCCGTCGGTCGCTTGAGCATGGCGTGGCGCGCCAGGAACACCTCGCCCATGGCCCCGGCGCCGACGCTGCCGTGGATCTCGTACTGCCCGAGTTGCTGGGCCTGATAGCTCCGCTGCCGCAGCCCGAGGTTGACGCGCGACGCCACCGCGGCGACCGCCACCGATCCTCCCAGCAACATCTGGTTCTGCATCAACATGTCGATGAAGTGGCCGGGCGGATACGGCTGGTCGGGGAACGCGTACGAGGCGCCGCGGTAGAGCTGGATCACCAGCACGCCGATGGGGGCCGGCGACGACAGCACCGCGGTGCGCCGTCCCGTGCTCGGCACCAGCATGCCGCGGGTCAGGATGACAAAGCAGAGGAACGGGACGGCGACCGGGAACCCCGAGAACGAAAAGGTGTGGAAGGCGGCGTAGAGGGCCAGCACCGGCCAGATCAACGCTTGCAGGAATATGGCATCGAGCGCCACGAGGGCGGCCGACGACAGTCGCTTTCGCTCCAGCGTCCGGTACAGCACGGCCGCGAACGCCAGCAACACGGTGACCGTCACGTTGCGGGTATAAAAGAGGGTCGTGAGCAGTTCCCACAGGTAGCCGCCATCGGCGTTGACGACGTTCGCGACGGCGAAAGCAGCGAGAAGAACCGCCGTGAATACGGCCAGGGCTCCGGTCAGCATGCGCAACCGTCCCTGCAGGAACGCCCGCGTCTCCTCGTCGAAACCGACGTTGTCGGCGCGACGGGGCGTGCTCCGCGGGTCGTTCGAATCGGCGACGCTCAGCAACGGCATGCAAACCGTCCGGTAGAAGTGACAAGAAACGGGTCGCCGGGGAACGATCCGCGAAACACGATACAGGTTAGACGCAGAGAAGGCCTCGGGGGTTCACTTCCGTAGTAAGATCGCCGCTTCTCGTGGGGGCGAGTGCGGCCGGGTCGCGAAGGGAAAGCCCGGGAAACGCCCAACCCATGAGCATGCAGCCCGCCCCGACGCCGGACGGCGCGCGCGACGACGCGGTCGCCCCGTCAGCCCCCGTAGCCTCCCCGACTCCAGCCCCTGCAGCCCCCCCAGCTGCTGCGTCTGCAGACCCCCCAGCCCCCCCAACCGCTGCGTCTGCAGATCCGGCAGCCCACGACGGCGACCCGACGAATACCGCATCGCCCCACCTCGAGAAGCTGAACGATGCGCAGAGACGAGCCGTCGTCTACGGACTCCCCGGACCTTCTCCTCCGCTGCTGATCATCGCCGGGGCCGGCACCGGCAAGACCACGACGCTGGCACACCGTGTCGCCGAATCCGTCCTGCGCGGTAGCGACCCGGGCCGCATCCTGCTTCTGACCTTCACGCGCCGGGCGGCCCGCGAGATGACCCGCCGGGCCGAGCGCATCGTGGCGCTTGCGGCCCGCTCGCACTCCGGCAGACGGGGGCTCGGGTCGGGCTCCCTGCGCTGGGCGGGGACGTTCCACGCCGTAGCCAACCGACTGCTCCGCCTGCACGCCCCGGCGGTGGGGCTCGACCCGTCGTTCACCGTGCTGGACCGCTCCGACGCCGAAGACCTGCTCGACGTCGCCCGGCACCAGTCCGGGCTATCGCGACAGAAGAAGCGCTTTCCGCGCAAGGCGACCTGCCTGGCCATTTACTCCCGCTGCGTCAACAGCTCACTGCCCCTGTCCGAAGTGCTGGAGAAGGCCTTCCCCTGGTGCCGCGACTGGGAGGACGAGCTGCGGGCGCTGTTTCGCGGCTACGTCGAGGCCAAGCAGGCCCGCTCGGTTCTCGACTACGACGACCTGCTGCTGTACTGGTTCCACCTCATGCAGGAGCCGCCTCTGGCGCGCCGCGTCGGCGAGCTGTTCGACCACGTCATGGTCGACGAGTATCAGGACACCAACGCGCTGCAGGCCTCGATCCTGCTTGCTCTCTGCCCGGGCGGCAAGGGATTGACCGTGGTGGGCGACGACGCCCAGGCGATCTACGCGTTCCGCGCCGCCACCGTCAGAAACATCCTCGACTTTCCACACCACTTCGACCCGCCGGCGAAGGTCATCACGCTCGAGCAGAACTACCGCTCCACCCAGGCGATCCTCGAAGCAGCCAACGCCGTCATCGGCATGGCTGCCGAGCGATTCACCAAGGACCTCTTTTCCACCCACCGCTCGCAGCAACGGCCGCGGCTGGTGGCCGTCGAAGACGAGACCGACCAGTCCGAGTACATCGTCGAGCAGGTTCTCCGCGCCCGCGAGTCGGGCCTCTCATTGCAGGACCAGGCCGTCCTCTTTCGCACCACGCACCACTCCGACCACCTGCAGATCGAGCTGTCACGGCGCAACATCCCGTTCGTGATGTACGGCGGGTTGCGGTTCCTCGAGGCGGCGCACGTCAAGGACCTGCTGTGCGTTCTGCGCTGGGCCGAGAATCCGCGCGACGCCATCGCCGCTTTCCGCACCCTGCAGCTGTTTGCCGGCGTCGGACCCGCCAGTGCCCAGAAGATCTTCGACGCAGCCACCGCAGACACTTCGCGCGAGGCCTTCTCCTTCGATGGGATCGAGCCCCCCGCGGCGGCCCGCGAGGACTGGCCCGCCTTCGTCAAGCTGATGGCGAGCCTGACCCGGCAGGATCCCGAGTGGCCCTCGCAAGTCGGCGAGGCACGACGCTGGTACGAGCCCCACCTCGAGCGGCTGTACGACGCCCCCATGGTACGCATCGGAGACCTCGAGCAGATCGAGCTCATCGCCTCGCAATACCCGGGTCGCGAGCGCTTCCTGTCGGAGGTCACCATCGACCCACCCTCGGCCAGCGGCGATCTCGCCGGCGTACCGCACCTCGACGAGGACTTCCTGATTCTCTCGACCATCCACTCGGCGAAGGGCCAGGAGTGGGACAACGTGTTCGTCATGAACGTCGTGGACGGCTGCATCCCGTCCGACATGGCGACCGGCTCGGTCGAGGAGATCGAGGAAGAGCGGCGACTGCTCTACGTCGCCATGACCCGGGCAAAGGACGATCTGCATCTCGTCCACCCGCTGCGCTTCTACGCCAATCGGCAGCATCGGCGCGGCGACCGTCACCTGTACGCGCCGCTGTCGCGGTTTCTCCCCGGTGCGATCGCCGACCGCTTCGAGACTGCGGCATACGGTCGCCAGAGTGCGGCGGATGGCGACCCCGCCGGCGGGGCCGGCGTCCGCGTCGACGTGGCCGCCCGTATGCGCGAGATGTGGTGATAATCCTCGGCTGACATGCGCGTGGCATGATCGGTCGTCATGAGAATCCGTGACGCGCGAACCGCAGACATCGAGGCGCTGGTGGAGATGCGCTCCGCCCTCTGGCCCGATTCGGAGGAAAACGAGAGCCGCGCCGAGGTCGGTGCGATCCTCGCAGGGAGCCCCCCCGGCACGCTTCCGCTGACGGTGTTCGTCGCCGAAAGCGACGGAGATTTGGTGGGCTTCGTGGAGGTCGGGCTGAGGTCACACGCGGACGGCTGCGATCCGTCGCGGCCCTGCGGCTTCATCGAAGGCTGGTACGTGCGGCCCGAGGCGACGCGGGCCGGCGTCGGCCGTGCGCTCATCGAGAGGGCGGAAACGTGGGCCCGCGATCAGGGATGCGTCGAGCTGGCTTCGGATACCTGGTCGGACAACGCCACCAGTCACGCCGCCCATCTCGCGCTCGGCTTCGAGGTCGTTGATCGATGCACGAACTTTCGCAAGCCGATCGAGCCGATGCCGGGCGCTACGGATGCGCTACCCTCCGCAGCCCGACCACCGGGGACGGTCGGCGGGCTCTACGCGGACGACCTCGCCCGTGTTCATCACGAGCACTTCGGCAACGTCGCCCGCGGGGCGGCGCGCTTCCTTCTCGATCGCCTGACGACCGTGGGCATCTCGGAGGGCACGATCGTCGAGCTCGCCTGCGGCAGCGGTATCTCCGGGAAGATCCTGTCCGAAGCGGGCTACGACGTCGTCGGCGTCGACGCGTCCGAGGCGATGCTCGACCTGGCGCGCGACCACGCTCCGGACTGCACCTTCGCCCACGGGTCGCTATGGAATTTCCCGCTGCCCCCGTGCGTTGCCGTCACCGCGATCGGCGAAGCTCTCTGCTACGCCGGCGACAAGGATGGCTTTGGCCGTGAACACCGCGGTGGCGACGACCTCGGTAGTGGTGGACTCGACGCGAATGCGCCCGCCGACGCCGCAGGCCTTCTCGGCGAATCAACTCTCGTCCGGCGCCTGAAGGAAATCCATGACTCCCTCGAAGAGGGCGGCTTCTTTCTCTTCGACGTTGCCGGGCCCGGGCGCAGCGGCCCGGAAGGCCGGCGGAATCTTCGCTGGGAGCCGGGCGGCGGCTTCGTGTCGCTCGACGAGAGGACGAACGCCGACGCCACCGAACTGGTACGAACGATCGACACGTTCGTGCCCTCGGGGAAACTGTATCGACACCGGCGCGAGATCCACCGTCTTTCCCTTTTCGATCCGGCGACCGTCGAACGAGCGCTCGGCAACGCAGGCTTTCGCTTCGAGCGACACGATGCGTACGGATCCGGGGACGCCAGGGACGGCTGGCACGTGTTCCTGGCTACGGCCTGATCGCCGCATCCAGGCGAGCCGCGATCCGGCAGGAAGTCAGGCCCGGCGGCGGCGCCTCCATTGCCACCAGCCGGCAATCGCCAGGTTCAGTGCCGAGAGCCCGATAGCCGTGGCAACCAGCGGAGCGAGCCACGGCGCGTTCAGGTAGTCGCGCAGCGGAATGAACAGACAGAGCGGCGCGGCCACCATGACGGTCCAGGCCCAGATCCACAGGGCGATGAAGCGTAGGCCGACCCAAACCCACAGCGAGGCGAAAAACAGCATCGCCCATGCTTGCGGCAGCGGCGCGATGCCCCGCACCAGGTAGGCCTCGGGCCCCACCGCCAGCACTGCCAGAACGCCGGCACCGATCGCCGCCCAGACCCATGTCAGCACGGTCCGGTGCCGGCGCACTCTCTCTTCGATCCTCCGGCGAAAACTCATGGGTGCATTGGAACCCATCATCAGGGCCCCACGAAGCCCTTTCGGCGAGCGCCTCGAGCCACGCCGCGTCGTTCGAGAGCTGCCGAGAGCCTCGGCCCCCCCGGCAGGAGCGAGGCGTGCCGGTTCCCTGAGTGTCCGGTTTTGGGACGCGGGGAGAAGCTCCGGTCGGCGGCACGCCCCCGTGCTCTCCCACCTCGGCGACCGTCGTGACCCTCGCGAGGGGTCGAAACACGCCGCTGCTGCCCGCTGGAGCCCGCTGCGAGCAATTGCCGGGTCCGATCGATTCCTCTGGCACGCCGTTTGCTTTTTCTCAGGGTAACGAATCGCCGGCGCACGCCGAGAGGCCCCGAAGGGGCGCAGACGCGGCGTCGCCCGGCAAACTACAGGAGGTCGCGATGGTTGCGACACTCATCGGAAGGGTTCGGGGATTACGCTGGGTGAACGCGGCGCTGCTGATTCTCGCGGCCGGGCTGATCGTCGCCGGTGCCTGCAGCTTCGGGCCGGGAGCGCCCACGATCGACCAGACGACGCTCTGGATGGACACCGTGCAGCGTGGTGAGCTGGCCATCGAGCGACGCGGCGCCGGCCAGCTTTTCAGAGCGGACGGCGGTGAGATGTACGCGCAGGTGCGGATCCCGGAGAACCAAAGCCTCGATCTCGCGGTCGGCCAGCCCGCGGTCGTCGACATGCGGATCGCCGAAGTCACCGCCCGCGTCGCCGAGCTCGAAAATCGGATCGCCCAGGGCACCCGCACCGTGCGCCTCGAGTTCACGGAAGAGGTGCCCGAAGCGGCACTGCCCGGCATGTCGGTGGATGCCAACATCCGCCTCGAAACCGTCGAGGACGTGCTCTTCGTCGGCAGGCCCGCCTACGCACGATCGAACACTAGCGTCGGCCTGTTCAAGCTCGTCGACGGCGGCCGCTTCGCCGAGCGTGTCGAGGTGCGCCTGGGCGTCTCCTCGGTGAACCTGATCCAGGTGCTCGAAGGACTCGAAGAAGGCGACGAGATCATCTTGTCCGACATGTCGCGCTGGGAAGCCATCGACCGCGTCGCGATGCGCCACTAGCAAGCCGTCGCGGGCTGCCAGTAGCGACTGACCGGAAGATCGAGGGCGCCGCGGTCGATGACACGGCCGCCCTTGATCACCGTGTCGATGCGCGCCGCATAGGCGATGCCCTCGCGCGGATCGGCATAGTCACCGCGAACGGGCCCGGGCCGATCTGCACGATGCGGTCGCCGCGCACCAGGACGCTCACCCTCGGAATCGGCGGCCGGCCAAATCACGTGCAACCAAGCGAGGCCGCGGTGCGTATATATTGTTAACAGTGACAATAAAATGGCGCGATCGTGCCGATCGACAGGGAACCGGGACGAGATGGAACGAGAGAAGAGAACGCACGCGGCACCCCGATGGGCGAAGGCGCTGCTCTCGGCGGCGCTGCCGGCCAGGCAGCGCAACGACATCATCGGCGACCTCGAGGAGGACTTCGCCCGCCGCTCGGTGAGCGTCGGTCAGCGGGCTGCACGTCGCTGGTTCTGGGGCCAAGCCCTCCGCATGTCCGCCGGTTTCGCAGTCGAGCGGTGGCGATCGACGGCGACGACAATGGCAACCGCGACGCCGACAGCGACACCAATACCGTCGAGCAGGCGCGAAGGAAGCATGCTCCGTTGGAGCCACGACGCGAAGTTCGCCCTCCGCATGGCGGGCAAGAATCCCTGGATGACGGCAGCCTCCGTGGTCGTGCTGGGCGCGGGAATGGCGATCACCATTGCCAGCTTCAGCCTGCTGTGGGACGCCTACTTCGTCACCCTGCCCTTCGAGGACGGGGACCGCATCGTCGCCGTGTACGACGTCCGTGTCCCCGACCCCGACGATACGCCCCCTCGCCTCGCCGTCCTGCGCGAATGGGACGAGTCCCAGACCTCGCTCGCGGTTCTCGCCGCCAGCTACACACGCTGGCGCGACGTCCACGACGGCGAGGGCGGCCTCACCCGATATCCCGTTGCCACCATTACCGCGTCGGGGTTCGAGGTCACCCGGGTGCCGCCTCTCCTCGGCCGCGTCTTGACCGGAGCCGACGAGCAGCCGGGTGCCCCGCCGGTCGCGGTTGTCAGCCACCGGGTGTGGCGCTCGTTGCTCGGTGCTGATCCCGACGCCATCGGCCGCGTGCTCGAGATCGACGGCGCCGAAAGAGAGGTGGTCGGCGTCATGCCCGAGGGGTACCGCTTCCCCGTCTCCGAGGACATCTGGGTGCCCTTCCATACGGACCCGGAAGCGTATGGAGGGATCGAGCCGCGCTGGATGCGGGTCTTCGGGCGCCTAGCCGATGGCACCACGATCGAGCGGGCGACGGCCGAGCTCGAGGCGATTCGCACCGGCTATGCCTCGGCGCTTCCCGGAGACGCCGACCTGACGGATCGCCGCACCGTCGTTGTCCCCTACGTGCAGGGGGAAAACGAGCCGGGCGCCAACGCCCTCTTCTTCGGTATGTTCGTGTTCGTCGTCATGGTCCTGGTCGTCGCCTGCGCCAGCGTCGCCAACCTGCTGCTGGCGCGCGCCACCTCGCGCACCGGCGAGATCGCCGTGCGGGCCGCCCTCGGCGCCTCCCGTCGGCGCCTGGTCGCCCAGCTCTTCATCGAGGCGCTCCTGCTCTCTTGCGCCGGCGCGCTCTTCGGCGTCACCGACGCCTGGATCGGCCTGCAGTGGTTCGAGACCTTCCTCGAGGTCGAGCGAACGCCGTTCTGGGTGCAGTTCGGCCTGAGCCCGGCGGCAGTGGCGTTCGCCATCGTCGCGGCCCTCGGCGCCGCCGCGATCTCCGGCATCGTCCCGGCGATCAAGGCGACGGGCGTCGCCATGCACGACGTCCTGAAGGACGAGCAGGGAACGGCATCGGGGGTGCGCTTCGGCGCCTTCAGCGCCACCCTGACCGTCGTCGAGGTGACGTTGTCGGTCGCCTTCCTCGCCGCCGCCGGCCTCGCCGCGCAGAGCCTGCTGGTCGCCGGCGACATCGATAGCGATCTCCCCGTCGACGAGGTCCTGGTGGCGCAAGTCGCGCTTGCCGACGAGGTCGGCACCGACGCCATGGGTGAGCTGATCGTTCCTCCAGGCTCTATTCCCGTTTCCCAGTGGGCCACGCTGCAGGAGGAGATACGTCGCGTCACCGAGAACCTTCCGGGAGTGCGGACATCCTTGCTCATCACGACGCTTCCGGGCACGCAGCACGGTCAGTCGCGCATCGAGTTGGAAAACGACGCCTCGGGAGATCCCACGGCAGGCGTTCGCGTCCCCGTCTCGAGCGTGTCCCCCGAGTTCTTCGAGACGTTCGACAGCGCCTTGCTCGCCGGCCGCAACTTCGGTCGTACCGAGACCCTCGAGTCAGAGCGCGTCGCCATCGTCAACGCGTCGTTCGCGCGCCGCTTCTTCGGTGACGCGAACCCGATCGGTTCACGCCTCCGCCTCGACCCGAGTAACAGCGACGCCGCCTGGATCCGCATCGTCGGCGTCTCTGCCGACCTGCGCATGAACCCCGGCGGCGACAACCGGGCCGGCTTCTACCTTCCGTTCGCGCAGGACCAGCGCCGGACGTTCACCCTGGCGATGCGTATCGACGGCGACCCCCTCGCGATGTCGGCCGCTGTCGACGACGCGATCCGTGAAATCGACCCGCGCATCGACGTTGCCGGCTTCGAAACCCATGCCGAGCTCGCTGCCCGCGGCAGCATCGTCTTCCAGATCATGAGCCTGATGTTCACCACCATCGGCGGCACGGCGATCTTTCTCGCCGTTGCCGGCCTCTACGCCGTCATGGCGTTTTCCGTCACCCAGCGGACGCGCGAGATCGGGATTCGCTTGGCGCTCGGCGGCGATCGGCTGGGGGTGGCCGCCGTCGTCTTGCGCCGTGGCCTGCTGCAGGTCGCCATCGGGACCATCCTCGGCGCGGGGCTCGGCGCCGCGCTGCTGCGGCTGTTGCAGTATCTGCCCACCGGCGTGGCCTCGGACGGGATCTCGACCCTCGCCATCGCATCGCTCGCGATGCTCGCGGCCGGCGTCGTGGCGAGCGTCGTACCGGCGTCCCGTGCGCTGGCCGTTCGCCCGGTCGAGGCGCTGCGCCATGAGTAGCGGCGACAAGTCGGACCACGACGGGCGCGCCCTGGGCGAGTTCGAGCAGCTCGTCCTGCTCGCCATTCTGCGGCGCGGCGACGAGGCATACGGCGTACCGATCGTCGAGGAGATCGAGCACCGGACCGGACGCGAGGTCTCGCGTACGGCCGTGTACGTCGCATTGACGCGGCTCGAGAAGCGCGGCCTGGTGTCGTCGCGCATGGGCGATCCGACGCCCGAGCGGGGCGGCAAGGCGAAGCGCTACTTCCGCGTCGAGCCCGCGGCGATCGAGAAGATCAAGGCCTCGAAAAAGGCGCTGGTCCGCATGTGGGAAGGGATCGAGGTCATTTCCTGACCACCGATCGCTGCTCCACCGCCGCCGTGGAAGTGTCGTCGGCCGGCCGCCGCAACAGCGGGATCCGCCGGCCTCCTAACCGCGTCTCCGCCGCCGGGCCTCGCGGTAGTAGTCGGCGTTTTCCAGCTTGCCGGCAGCCGCCTTGTCGACAACGACGTCGACATGCGGGTGCATCTGCAGGACGGACGCCGGGACCGTGGCGGTCATCGGGCCTTCGACCATACGCGCCACCGCCTTCGCCTTCCCCGCGCCGAAGGCGAGCACGACGGCGTGGCGACTCTCGAGGAAGTCGGCCAGCCCTAACGTCACGGCGAAGCGCGGCACCTTGTCGGCGCCACCGAACGCGTCGGCCAGGTAGCCGCGCTTCGACAACGTCACCACGACTTTGCGCATGCGCGACGCCAGGGACGAACCGGGGTCGTTGGCGGCGACATGCCCGTCGCCGCCGATCCCGATGATCTGCAGATCAATCCCCCCGGCCATCCGGATGGCCCGCGAATAGGCGGCGATCATCGCCTCGAGGTCGCGGGCATTGCCGTCGGGAAGATGGCAGCGCGACGGGCTCAGGTTCAGCGAACCGAACAGCTCCTGCCGCATGTAGGCGTGCCAGGATGCAGGGTGATCTTCGGGGACGCCGACGAACTCGTCGGGGTTGAACGTCGTCACCTGGCTGAAATCGAGGCCCTCGAGCCGGTGCATCTCCGCCAACCGTCGATACATCTGCAGCGGCGTGCCCCCGGTCGCGAGGCCCAGTACGGTGGCCGGCTCGGCGCGCACCCGTGACGCCACGATCTCGGCGGCGAGGTCGCTCCCCTTGCGCGGGTCCGGCTCGATGAGGACGTTCACGCAGCCATGGTAGCCGAATGGTGGCGCGCCGCCCGTCCGATCAGCTCGTCGGCTTCTGGAACTTCAGCACCCAGCGCTGGATGTAGTAGCGGTGAATCGGATCGCCCGGCCGGCGACCGTCGAAATCGAAGGTGTCGTCGGGGTTGTACAGGACGTCGGAGGATCCGACGAAGACGAACCCGGCGCCCTCGATCTCCTCGCGGGCCATGTCCTCGTTCATCCGATGGACGCTCTCGTCGCGCTCGTCGGTCTTGTCCGTATGGGCGTCGATGACGCCGAGGATCCCGCCCGGCTTGAGCACGCGCATCAGGCGCGGCAGCGTGTCGATGCGCCCCTGCCGCTCGCCGAAGTCGTGGTAGTTGCGCACCGTCACCAGGGCGTCGAGGCTGTTGTCCGGGATGTCTTCCAGCGTCGCGACGATCTCGACGTTGTCGAGCACGCCATCGACGTTGCGCTCGTCGAGGGTCCCCTGCAGCCCCTCCATCGATCCCTCGCGCGCCTGCTCGGCGTACGTCGCGGTGGCGATGACCTTGCCTTCGGGCCCGACGATCTGCGCCAGGATGTGGGCGTTGTACATGCGCGAGGTGGCCAGGTCACCGACCACCATGCCGGGCTCGATGCCGAAGAAGCCGTACACCTCGAGCGGCTTGAAGCCGCCGTCGCGATAGCGATCGTCGTCGGAGCGACCGGCAACGTCGAGGACGGCCGGATCATAGCCGGGAGCGGTGGCTTCCGGCGCCGGTTCTTCGGCAGCCGGGGCGGGTGCGGCCTCCTCCACAGCGGCGTCCTCACCACCGCCTGCGCAGGCGACGACGGACGCTCCGAGAACGACGAGCCCGAAGGCCCGGACGAGGGGGTAGCTCATACGAAGGGCGTGGCGATTCATGACGAGGATGCTCCTGAAGCGGCGCGATCACGGGCAATTGCGAGGTGGGAGCGTCGCCCGGACGTTCGCGGATGGTCGATTGGCTCGCCCCAAGGGTACGGGAGGCCGAACCGGGGCGCCAGTCCCCGCAGGAGGACGAACCGGGGCGGCCAGCCCCCGCAGGACGCCGCTCGGGAGCATCGTTCGAGCCTCCGGCCAATCGTCGGTACGCCGGGCGGGCGCGCGGCCTCCGGGGGCGTGATAGGTTCGCCGCATGAAGCAATATCTCGACTTGCTCCGACACATCCTCGAAGACGGCACCGATCGGGGCGATCGCACCGGGACCGGCACGCGGAGCTGTTTCGGCTACCAGATGCGGTTCGATCTGCGAGACGGTTTTCCGGCCCTGACGACCAAGAAGCTCCACATGCGCTCGATCATCTACGAGCTGCTGTGGTTCCTGCGTGGCGAAACGAACATCCGCTACCTGCAGGAAAACGGGGTGAAGATCTGGGACGAATGGGCCGACGAGAACGGTGACCTCGGCCCGGTCTACGGCTACCAGTGGCGCCACTGGAGGACCCCGTCGGGAGCGGAAGTCGATCAGATCGCCGCGGTCATCGAGCAGATACGCGCCAATCCGAACTCGCGCCGACACATCGTCACCGCCTGGAACCCGGCCGATGTCGACACCATGGCGTTGCCCCCGTGTCACGCCCTGTTCCAGTTCTACGTCGCCGACGGACGGCTCTCGTGCCAGCTGTACCAGCGCAGCGCCGACGTCTTCCTCGGCGTTCCGTTCAACATCGCGTCGTACGCCCTGCTCACGATGATGGTGGCGCAGGTCTGCGATCTCGAGCCGGCCGAGTTCGTCCACACGTTCGGCGACGTGCACCTGTACGCCAACCATGTCGATCAGGCACGCGAGCAGATCCTGAGGGAACCGCGTCCCCTGCCGCACATGCGACTGAGGCCGCATGTCGACTCGATATCCGACTTCACCTACGAGGACTTCACCCTCGAGGCGTACGACCCCCATCCGCACATCAAGGCGCCGATCTCGGTCTAGGAGTGTGTCCGGGTAGTGAGCGGGGTGCCGTTACGGGCACCGTGGGGGCAGCTGCAGGTGGCAAAGAAGGCGCCGCCAAGGTGCCAATCCGCCGCCGCCCCAGGGCGGCCAGGTGCGGTCGCGTGCGACAATCTCCGCATGAAGATCTCGATCATCGTGGCGATGGCGGACAACGGCGTGATCGGCCGGGACAACACCCTGCCGTGGCGCCTGTCGGCCGACCTTCGCCGATTCAAAGCGCTGACGATGGGGCATCACCTGCTGGTCGGGCGCAAGACATACGAGTCGATCGGTCGCCCCTTGCCCGGGCGCGAGATGATCGTCGTATCCCGAGGGCGACCGCGGCTGCCGGACGGCGTGCACCTGTCCGGATCAGTCGAAGAAGCGATCGAGCGGGCCCGCACCTACGACGAAGACGAGCTGTTCGTCGCCGGCGGCGCCTCGATCTACGCCACCGTCCTGCCGCAATGTGACCGGATCTACATGACCCACGTGCACGCACCGGTCGACGGTGACGTGCTGTTTCCGGACATCGATTTCGCCGCCTGGACGGAAGCATCGCGCGAAGAAGTCGCAGCAGACGAGAACAACGAGCACCGCACGTCTTTCGTCGTCTACGACCGGGGGCTGTCGGAATGAGCCGGGCCGCAACGTTCCGTTCGCGCCGGATCGCCGCGGCGCCGATCGTCGCGCTGCTGGTACTGGCGCTGTCGGGACCCGCGGCCCTGATGGCGTCGGCAGCGGCGGCTTCGGGGGCGCCGGCGTCGGGAGCATCGGCGTCGGGAGCAGCGCCTTCGGGAGCATCGGCGTCGGCCCTGGCAGAGGCCGCGCCCGACACGATCTACCTGACCAGCGGCAGGGTCATTCGCTCCGCTTCCGTGCGCATCGAGGGCGACCGTGTCTACTTCACCCAGTTCGGCGGCACGGTTTCCATCCCCCTCGCGGAGGTCGAGCGAATCGTCGACGATGACGAGACCGAGCCGGCCGCCCGGCCCGCGACGCCAACAGCGACGCCGTCCTCCGTGACGACATCGCCCGCGACGGCCCCCACGGACCCGCCCACCGAGGATTCGTCCGGCGCGGCCGGCGCCGACGAAGACCCCACGGCCGACCAGCCCGCGTACTGGATCGAACGCATCCAGGAGGTCGACGGGCGGATTGCGCGGGTGCAGGCGGAGCTCGATCGACTCCCCTCCTACGACGATGCCGACAAGCGCCTGCTGCGGTTCAGCGGCCAGGCACGCTACTTCATCGCCAAGCGGAAGAGCTGGGAGGACATGCTGCGGGACCTGACGCAAACGAGGCGGCAGCTCTGCTCCGGTGCGCGCCAGGCGGGGATCACTCCGGGAAGCCTGCGCGCAGCAGACGTCCGATGCTGAAGGCCGGCGAGGAGCGGGCGGAAACGGCGCGAAGCCGCTGACGCCGCCTCGCACGCCGATCGATCGCGGATGAACGGCTGGCGCCAGCAGGCCGCTGCTAGCCGCGGAGATCCGCGATCTCTAGCAGCCGCTCGGTGATACGCGCCGTCGCCCCCCAGATGAGCCGATCGGCGACGTGGAACTCCGGCACCGGATACGTAACCCCGGCGATCTGGCGCTCGCCGCGATGCTTGTAGTTGGCCGGATCACGGAGCTCGTCGAGCTCGACCTCGAAGTACTCGTGCACCTCGCGCTCGTCGATGACGAAGTCCGGGGGATCGGAGAGCCAGCCGACGACCGGCGTAATAACGAATCCGACCGGCGTGGGTACGTCGTCGATGACGCCGATGACATCGACGTCGGCCGGCGAAATACCGAGCTCTTCCCGCGACTCGCGCATCGCGGTGGCCGCCAGGTCGGCGTCCTCGGGCTCACGGCGCCCTCCCGGAAAGGAGATCTGGCCGCCGTGTGTCGGCATGTCGTTGGGGCGCAGGGTGTATCCGACGCTGATGCGATCGCCTCGCTCGATCAGCGGAACGAGGACGGCGGCCGCTGCGAATCCGTCGATGGCGAGGGCGCGACGATGGGCAGACGCGACACCCCGCTCGAGTCGTCGGCGCACCTGCCCGTTCGCGGTTTCGACCATGGCATCCGGCGCCGCCGAATCAGGGAGTGTTGCCCAATGCGGCTTGCTGCGCGGCCATCCAGGTGTCGAAATCTGCAGCGGAATGAACGACGTAGAAACCGCGCATGTTGTAATGCGTGAGACCGCAGAGCTGGGCGCAGGCAATCTCCCAGCAATCCTTGTTGGCGGCACACTCCGGGTAGCGCGACTCGGGCGGCGTCGTTTCGAGCGCACGGAAGTGCACCGGGATCATCATCCCCGGAATGGCGTCCTGCTTCACCCGCATCTGCGGCAGGAAGAAACTGTGAATTACGTCGCGAGACGTCAGATGCACGACGATGTCTCGATCAACGGGGAAGTGAAACTGGTTGATCGAAACGACGTCGTCGCGCGCGGCGGGATCGGTCCGATCAAGTCCGACGGGATTGCCGGCCACGTCATCAACGAGGGTGATATCCGTCCGGCCGAACACGCCGTCCGGGCCGGGATAATGCACGTTCCAGGCGAACTGCTGGGCGACGACCCGAACCTCGAAGGGGTCGGTAACGTCCGAGATGTCGGTCCATGCGGCCCAGGCCGGAATGGCGAAGCCGACCAGCAGGATCACCTCGGCGACCGCGACCCCTCCCTCGATGTACGAAGAGAAGTGGCTCTCGGCGCCCTCGTAGCTGGCCTTCGGATGGGCGCCGGCACGGAACCGGAACAGCACGTAGACGAAGTACAGGGACCATCCGATAAACAGGACGGCCATCAGCCAATGCAGCCACACCGTCAGTGAATCGAGCTGGGCACCGTGTGCCGAGACGTCGATGGGCATCCACCGCGACAGGAGTCCTTGCATTTACCGCGCCCCTCCGTTGATCACTTCGAACGATTCCTTGTGTTCCTGATAGGCCTTGCCGCGCCGGCGAAAACTGATGAACAAGGCGACGAACCCGATCTGCACCATGCCGATCACGCCCAGAAGGAAGAAAATGCCGTTGTTCATTCCCTCGGCCATCGGCGAATCCGTGGCGCCGAAGCACACCGGGCATGCCATCGCCGGCTGCGCGGCCGCGGCCAGCAGCCCGGCGACACCGATTCCTACAACGGCCCTGGCGAACGTGCTCACGATCTCAAATCCCCAGCTCTTCGACCTTCTCGATGAACTTCAGCCCGTACGCCAGCAGGACGAAGGCGGAGGCGAAAAACAGGATCCCCAGGGCCAGCGCCCCGAGACTCTCGTTCATCAAGTACTGCCGCACGCCCCACCCGCCGACGAACATGCCGAGCAAGATCGACACGGCAATGAAGACGATGTGGAAGGCCTTCAGCGACATCTCAGTGGTGCTCCTCGGCGGCGCTCTCGACCCCGTCCATGACGAAGTGGTCGCCCACCGCGTCCGCGTAGGTGCCCAGCGGTAGCACGAAGATGGCGACGAAGAAGAAGATCGTCAACGCCAGCACCGCGTAGATGAACTTCTCCTCGGACAGCAGATGCATGAAGAAAGCCGCAACCAACCCGCCCTTCACGGTGGCGATCAACAGCGCCAGGGCGACCGCGCCCCCGGTGCTCAGGTCCAGGTAGCTGACGGCGACGGTGATCACCGTGAGCACGGCGAGTGCCGCGAACACGAGGAGGTAGGTGCGCGTCTCTTTCTTGATGTCTTCCGGACTGTTGTGTGCGCCCATCAGTTCCTCCTCACAGCAGGTAGAGGCTGGGAAACAGGAAAATCCACACGAGGTCAACGAAGTGCCAGTAAAGGCCGGTCGTCTCGACCCTGTTGGTGAACTGCTCCGGCGCGGTCTCGTACATCTTCGCGCCCGGTCCGAGCAGGTATGCGATCACGACGATGCCCCCGAGAACGTGGAGGCCGTGCAGCCCGGTGAGGGTGAAATAGATCCCCATGTAGTTGTCGGTCCAGGGGTACAGGCCCTGGGAGAACTCGGCGTTGTACTCGATCGCCTTGATCACCATGAAGCCGAAGGCGCACAGCAGCGTGGCGCCGAAGAACATGCGGAACTTGGCGAAGTCGCGCAGCCGCAACGAGGCCCATGCCATCACGACGGTCACGGACGAGGTGATCAGCACCATCGTGTTGAGCGTCGCGAGCGGCACATCCATCGGGTGCTGGACCCAATCGGGATTTCCGGTACGCAGGATGACGTAGGCCGAAAACAGCGCCCCGAACAGCATCACCTCGGAGGCGAGAAAAAGCCACAACCCGAGCTTGCCGTTGTACAGGCCGGTATCGGGCCGCGCTTCTACGGTGTAGGGAATCTCCATCGGCTAGCCCTCCTGCGCGACCGCGGTTTGCGGCAGATAGTCGTCATCGCGCCCGGGGACGCTGTACTCGTAGGGTCCGTGGTAGACCACCGGCGGCGTGGCGAAGTTGCCGTGGCCGAGCGGCGGCGAGGTCGTCGCTACCCACTCGAGCGTTGTCGCCTGCCACGGATTCGAGTCGACCACCTCACCCTTCTTGATGCTCCAGAAGAAGTTGAAGATGAAGGGGATCTGCGCCAGCCCCAGCAGGAACGCCGAGTTCGACATGAACGAGTTCCAGACCAGCACGTCCTGGGCGTGGGAGTAGGTCACGCCGCCGTCGTACAGGCGGCGCGAGACGCCCGCCAAGCCTTGCAAGAACATGGGCCCGAACACGCCGTTGATGAAGATCAACGAGCTCCAGAAGTGCACCTTGCCGAGCGTCTCGTTCATCTTCCGTCCGGTCGCCTTCGGGAACCAGAAGTAGATCCCGGCGAACATGGCGAAGATCGTCCCCGGCGCGACCACGTAGTGGAAGTGGCCGATGACGTAGTACGTGTCGTGCAGGTGAATGTCCGACGGCGCCAGCCCCAACGGCAGGCCGGTCAGCCCACCGATGCCGAACATCGGCAGGAAGGCGAGGGCGAACAGCATCGGCGTGTTGAAGCGGATCGACCCGCCCCACAGCGAGATCAAGAGGGCCGTGAGGATCACCACCGACGGGATCGAGATGATCATCGTCGTCGTCTGGAAGAACGCGTTCATGACCGTACCCATGCCGGTCAGGAACATGTGGTGCGCCCAGACGATGAACGACATGAAGCCGAGGAAGATCGCCGCGTAGACCATCGACTTGTAGCCCCACAGCGGCTTACGGGTGTTGTTGGCGATGACCTCCGCGATGATCCCCAGCGCCGGAAGGATGAGCACGTACACCTCGGGATGCGCCAGGAACCAGAAGAGATGCTGCCAGAGGAGCACGCTGCCCCCACCGGCGACCTCGAGCACCTGATTGCTCACCACCAGCCCCGACGGCAGGAAGAAGCTGGTGCCGAATACACGGTCCATCAACTGGAAGATGCCGGCGGCCTCGAGCGGCGGAAAGGCCAGCAGAAGCAGGAAGGCCGTGACCAGCTGGGACCAGACGAAGAACGGCAGCTTCATCCAGGTGAGGCCCTTGGCGCGCAGCTGCACGATCGTGACGATGAAGTTGATCGAGCCGAGCAGGGACGACGTGATCAGAAGGACCATGCCGATCAGCCACCAGGTTTGCCCTTCGGTGGCGATATCGGACAGCGGCGGGTAGGAGGTCCACCCCGAGTTGGCGGCGCCGCCGGGGACGAAAAAGCTTGCCAGCATGACCAGCCCGCCCATGGCGTACACCCAGTAGCTCATCATGTTGAGCTTGGGAAAGGCCATGTCGGGAGCGCCGATCTGCAAGGGCACGACGTAGTTGCCGAACGCCCCGACAGCCAGGGGCACGACGCCGAGGAACACCATGATGGTCCCGTGCATCGCGCCGAGCTGGTTGTAGAACTCCGGCAGCATGATGCCGCCGGGGGCGTTGGCCTGGCCCAGCAGGCCGCCGATGAACGGCACCGGGGTTCCCGGGTTGCCGAGCTGCCAGCGCATGATCAGCATCAGCATGAAGCCGAAGAAGAGAAACAGCAGCGAGGTGATCAGGTACTGCAGCCCGATCACCTTGTGATCGAGCGAGAAAACGTACTTGCGCAGGAAGCTCTCCTCGTGCCCGTGATGATCGTCGTGGGCGTGCCCGTGCTCGTGGGCCTCGTCAGAAAGCTCTGGCGCTTCTTCGGGGTGCTGTTCGATAGGACTCATCCGACCTGCCTTGCGAATTGTGGGGCTGAGCGGTCGCCGGAACTCCGGTGGCGTCGAGGACAGAGAGAACGCCCCGGATACTTGCAACAAGCGGGATTCGCCGGAGTTTACCGGACCCTGTCCGGGACTGGCAACTCGGCGTAAATCGGAGGCTAGCGCCCCATTTTCGGGTCTCCGGCGGTTCGCCCCGCCTCCGGAGCCGAGAAACGCCACGGGAGCTCGGCGGCGCCCTGCTAGAGTCCCGGCCATGACCGAGCCGCTGTTTCACGCCGACGCGTACCTGCGTGAGTTCACCGCCGTGGCGATCGGGATCGACGAGCCGCGCGCGGCGGTAGTCCTGGATCGCACCGCCTTCTACCCCGGCGGCGGCGGACAGCCGCACGATACGGGCGCCCTCCGGCTCCCGGACCGAGAGCTCGACGTGGTCAAGGTCAAGAAGGACGGGGACGGCGTATTGCATCTGGTGACCGCCGGCTCTGACCTTCCGGAGGAAGGAACGCCGGTCGAGGGGGTGCTCGACTGGGAACGCCGCTACGAGCTCATGCGAACCCACACGGCGATGCACATCCTCTGCGGCGTGGTCTGGCGAGACTACGGTGCCCAGGTCACCGGCGGCAACATGGAGCCTTTGCTCGGACGCATGGACTTCGAGTTCGAGCGCATGGAGCGCGAGCTCGTCGACGAGATCGAGGCCAAGATCAACGCCGAGGTCGACGCCGCACGCGACGTCGTCGTGCGCACGCTCCCGCGAGAGGAAGCCGAGCAGATCCCGGACCTGATCCGCACGAAGATCAACCTCGTGCCGGCTTCGATCACCGAGATCCGAACCGTCGAGATCGTCGGGCTCGACCTGCAGGCCGACGGCGGCACGCACGTGGCGAACACGCGCGAAGTGGGCCGGCTACGGATCGCCGACTACGAGAGCAAGGGGCGGATCAACAAGCGCCTGCGCGTGGCGCTGGACTGAACCGGGCGCGTCAAGGCCCCGAGAGCCTCCCTCACGGCGTTGCCCGGGAGCTCTCCTCAGCGCTGTCGAGCCGAAGTGAAACCGCAAGCCCGGTGCCTCCGTCATTCAAGGCGAGGGCGGCGCCGGGCCGGTCACCAACTGCCCGCTGCTGACGGTCCGGCGTCGCCCGCAAAACCAGGTGGGGCGCGACCGCGCCCTCGGGCATGGCTCCGGACAAAGGAGGCCGCAGCCTCCTTCTGGCCGGCGCCATGTCTCTTGATCGAGATCGATGCCAACGAGGAACCGTCCATGAACTCTCTTGTCCGCGACTTCCGGCATGGTATCCGCGTGCTACTGAGTAGCCCCGGAGTCTCCGCCATCGCCATCGTCGCGCTCGCGCTCGGGATCGGGGTGACGGCGACGATGTACAGCATCGTGTACGGCGCCATGCTCAAGGGGCTTCCGTTCGACGGCGGCGACCGCCTTTACACGATCTCCCGAACGGACGTCACCCAAGAAGGCAGCAACATGGGCGTTCCGATCCACGATTTTCTCGACTGGCGCGCCGGGCAGACCCGCTTCGAAGACATCGCCGGCTTCTATGAAGGCACGGTCAATGTGAGCGGCAGTGACGGCCCGGTCCGTTACGACGGAGGCTTCATTTCCGCCGCGACCTTCGAGATCATCGACGCGGTTCCGCAGATCGGTCGCAACTTCCTCGAGGGCGAAGACACACCCGGGGCCGAGCCCGTCGTGCTTCTGTCGGACCACATGTGGCGCGACCGGTACGGACGCGATCCCGGGGTGATCGGCACGACCCTACGCGCCAACGGCGAGCAAATGACCATCGTCGGGGTGATGCCGGAAGGCTTCCAGTTCCCCCTCGAGCAGGACATCTGGTTGCCGATGCGCCTCGATCCGGTCGCGCTCGAACGCGGTGCCGGCACACAACTGACGGTCATCGGCCTGTTGCCCGAGGATGGCGACCTGGACGAAGCACAGGCGGAGATGGTCACCATCGCCCGCCAGATCGAGCTCGAGTACCCGGACGTCAACGAGAACCTGAGCACCGCCATCCGCCCCTTTCAGGAGCAATACATCGGCGACGATGCCGTAGCCCTGCTCTGGACGATGCTCGGAGCGGTCTTTTTCGTCCTTCTCATCGCCTGTGCGAACGTCGCCAACCTGCTGCTCTCGCGTGCCTTCGACCGCAACAAGGAGGTGGCGATACGGACGGCACTCGGCGCCAGCCGGCGCCGGGTTATCGGGCAGATTCTCGTCGAAGCCAGCGTGCTGGCGCTGGTCGGCGCCGCCGTCGGTGTCGCGCTCGCGGCCATCGGGATCAGCCTCTTCAACGGAGCCCTGGCCGATATCGAGAAGCCCTACTGGATGGATTTCAGCCTCAACGCCAACGTGCTCGTGTTCATCGTCGGCATCACGCTGATGGCGACGTTCCTGGCCGGGACACTGCCCGCCTTCCAGGTCACCCGCGGGGACCTGAACACGGTTCTGAGCGACGAATCCCGTGGCTCTTCCAGCCTCAAGCAGGGGCGGCTCAGCCGTGGGCTGGTGATGTTTCAGGTGGCGCTGTCGTGCGGCCTGCTCGTGGCCGCCGGCCTGATGATCAAGAGCGTCGTCAACCTGGGCAACACCGACTACGGCTTCGACAAGGACGCCATCATGACGGCGCGCGTGGGGCTGTTCGCCACCGACTATCCGGAAGTCGAGGATCGCCGCAGGTTCTTCGACGAGCTCCATCGGCGATTGCAGGAGCGACCGGGCGTCGTCTCCGCGGCCCTTGCCCAGCAACTACCGGTGAAGTTCGCCAGCAACCCGCGATTCAACCTCGAGGGCGAGAGCTACGCCGAAGACGCCGAACGGCCGCGCGCGAGCGTGACCTCGATCACGCCGGGCTACTTCGAGACCTTCGGGCTCGACCTGCTGCAGGGACGCGACTTCACCGTCATGGACAACACCGACACCCAGCGCGTGGTCATCGTCAATCGTAGCTTCGCCGAGCAATTCTTCCCCGACCGCAATCCGTTGGGCCAACGCATCTCCGGCGGCCAGCTCGGCACGCCCGAGGCGGAGGAATGGTGGACGATCGTCGGGGTCGCACCCGACCTCTATATGAACGGCCCGCTGAACGAGCGCCCCGAGGGCTATTACCGACCCGTCGCCCAGACCGACGTTCGTTTCATGAGCCTGGCCGTCCGCACACGAGGGAACCCGGTCGAGTTCACCTCGGCGATGCGCGAAGAGGTAATGGCCGTCGACGCCGAGCTGCCGATCTACTGGGAGCTCACCATGGCCCAGGTGATCCACGAGGAGACCTGGTTCTTCTACGTCTTCGGCACCCTCTTCGCCGTCTTCGGGGCGGTCGCGCTACTGCTCGCTTCGGTCGGGCTGTATGGCGTGATGTCGTTCTCGGTCCGCCAGCGGACGCCGGAGGTCGGTATCCGGATGGCACTCGGGGCCGAGTCGAGCGGCGTGCTCCGGCTTGTCATGCGCCAAGGGCTCTGGCAGCTGGGCATCGGGTTGGTAGCCGGCATGGCGCTGGCATTCGCCCTCGCCGGCCTGGTCGAATCGATGCTCGTCAACGTAGAACCGACCGATCCCGCAACGTTCGTCACGATCGTCATCACACTGCTGGTCACCGGCCTGACCGCCTCGGCCATCCCGGCCTTGCGGGCTAGCAGGATCGACCCAATGATTGCCCTCCGCAAGCAGTAGGCGTAGGCGGGAGCGATAGCACGGCGTCTGCTACGTTGCACTTGGTCGGGCTGGCTACGACGTACGGGCGTACGCCTCCGCCATCCCTCCCGGCGCGCGCCTTGCATCCGCCGCACTCTCGCTCCCGCTGGGGGTTTTGGTGTCGGTTGGCGTCGCCGTTTCGGGGCGATGCAGCGTGAGGCACGAACGCGTCCTAATCCGAGCGCATCGCGGATGCCGACTGTTCCCAGCGCCAGCGCCAGCAGGCCGAATCCGGAAATCCCCGTCTGTCTCTTCCAACCTTTTCTAACCCCTTGTAATCTTATGGGTAGAACACTCATGGGTGAGGAGGAGTTGTGGATCTGCTGAAGGGAACGCTCGACATCCTGATTCTCAAGACGCTGAGCGGGGGCCGAATGCACGGCTATGCGGTGTCGCGGTCGATCCGCGAGACCAGCGCCGACGTGCTCACGGTGGAGGAAGGCGCCCTCTATCCGGCGTTGCGACGACTGGAAAAGAAGGGGCTGCTGACGGCCGCGTGGGGAAAGACGGATACGGGCCGGGAGGCGAAGTTCTACCGCCTCACCGCTGCCGGCGAGCGCCAACTCGCGGCCCGACTAGCCGCCTGGGACAAGTACGTAGAGGCGATGTCCCGGGTTCTGGATTGACGACCATGAAACGCGACGAGATCGACCGGGACGTCCGCAAGGAGCTCGAGCATCACCTCGAGGAACGCACGCGCGAGCTCATCGACGAGGGTATGCCTCCTGCTGCCGCGCGCGCCGAGGCGAAGAGGGTGTTCGGCGATCGGCGCCGGATCGACCTGGAGTGCCGACAGATCACGCGCGGGATGAAACGACAGAAGGGGCTCATGAACATCCTCGAATCGCTGTTGCAGGACCTCAGGTACGGCTGCCGCTCCCTGATGAAAGCGCCGGGCTTCACGACGGTGGCGCTGTTGACCTTGGCGCTCGGCATCGGGGCGAACACGGCGATCTTCAGCGTCATCAACGGCGTTCTTCTGCGGCCGCTTCCCTACCCGGAGCCCGAACGACTGGTGTCGATCTGGGAGCGAGGGCTCGGCGGCAACGACAATCACATCGCCTGGCCGAACTTCGCCGACTGGCAAGCGTCCTCGTCCAGCTTCGAGTCCATGGCCGTCCACCCGAGCTTCGCGTTCGGCGGCGGCACGACGGTCATCGGCGGCGACACGGCGATGCGCCTCTTTGTCGCTTCGGTCTCGCAGGACTTCTTCCGCACCATGGGAGTCAGCCCGGTCGTCGGGCGCCCCTTGCTGCCGGAAGACCACGTGTTGGACGCCGAGGGCGTGGCGATCGTCAGTCACGGGTTCTGGCAAACCCAGCTCGGCGCGACGCAGCAACTCGCGGAACGACCGTTGACGATCGGCAGCGACCGCTACGAGGTCGTCGGCGTGATGCCACCGGGCTTTCGCTTTCCGGCCGCGACGGATGTGTGGATCGCCACCGAGCGCTTCGGCGTGAACGACTCGCGCACGGCCCACAACCACGCGGTCGTGGCGCGCCTGCGCGACGGCGTGAGCATCGAGGCCGCCGCGGACGAGGTCGATGGCATCACCGCGGCGTTGAAGGAGCAGTTCGGCGACGACATGAACGCCGTCGGCGCCAACGTGCGCTCGCTTCACGAGGAGTTGATCGGCGACACGCGCGAGCCCTTGTACATGCTGCTCCTGGCCGCCGGTTTGGTCCTGCTCGTGGCGTGCAGCAACCTGGCAAGCACGTTGCTGGCGCGGGGCTCGAGCCGCCGGCACGAGATCGCCGTACGGTCGGCCGTGGGCGCCGGTCGCGGTCGCCTGGTGGTGCAAATGCTCACCGAGAGCCTGCTTCTCGCCGTCGGCGGATCGATCGTCGGCCTCGGTTTGACGGTGGCGGTGCTGCGCGGCCTGGTGTCGCTGGGGCCGTCTCTACCGGGCACGGAGCCGATCGGCATCGACCTCGCGGTGCTGTCCTTCACCGGGGCGACGGCGGTGCTCACCGCCCTTGCGTTCGGCCTCTTCCCCGCCCTCCTGGGGGCACGCACGGACCCCGGGCAGGCGCTCCGCTCGGGTGCACGCGGCAGCTCGATGGGGCCCCGCGCCATCGTCTGGAAGGCGCTGGTCAGCGCGGAAGTAGCGCTGGCTTTGATACTGCTCGTCGGAGCCGGACTGCTGATGCAGAGCTTCACCGCCATGATGACCGAGGACGCCGGCTTCGATCCGCGCGGCGTCTTGACCGTGGACATCTCGGTGCCCAGCGCCAACCACCCCGGCGACGAGGGCCTGATTCGCTACTACGACCGCATGCTCTCGCGCGTCGCTGCGATTCCCGGCGTTGAAAGCGCCGGCGTGGTGAACCTGCTCCCGCTCGGCGGACGAACGATCAACGGCGGGTTCCTCATCGAGGGGCGGGACGACGTGCAACCCTCGGCGCACTATCGGGCGGTGTCCGACGACTACTTCGCCGCCATGGGAATCCCGATCCTGCGGGGACGCACGTTCGGCCCGGCCGACCGGGCCGGCGCGCCCGGTGTGGTGATCGTGAACTCCTCCTTTGCCCGCGCCTACTTCGGCGAGGACGACCCGCTCGGGCACCGCATCGGGCGCTTGTCCAACGACAGCTGGGTCTACGGGGACGAATGGCTGACCATCGTCGGCATCGTCGGCGACGTGCGGCACGCAGGGCTCACCGAGGCGGCGCGACCGGAGATCTACGTAAACGGCCGTCAACGGCCCATGCGGCTGCGCGGATCCGTTCTGGCGCTACGAACCTCCGGCGACCCCAACGACTTGATCGGCCCCGTCCGGGCCGCCCTCGACCAGATCGACCGCGACATCCCGACCACCTTCGCCACCATGTCCCGGATCATGGGCAACTCCGAGGCAGAGCAGCGCTTCCTGCTCGTCGTCATGGGGACGTTCGCCGTCGTCGCGCTGACCCTGTGCTCGATCGGAATCTACGGCGTGGTGTCGTATTCCGTCGCCGAGAGGCACCGCGAGATGGGCATCCGCATCGCACTCGGCGCTGCCCCGGCAAAGGTGCGCGCCATGGTGACACGCAAGGCGATGGGCACGGTCCTCGTCGGCATCGCATTGGGCGCAGCCGGCTCGGTCTTCCTGGGGCGCACCCTCGAAGCCGCTCTCTACGAAGTCGGCCCGCTCGACCCCTTCGTATTCGCCACCGTGATCGCCATTCTCGCCGCCGCCGCGTGGGCAGCAAGCTTCATCCCCGCCCTACGAGGCTCCCGCGTCGATCCAATCGTCACAATGCAAGCAGATTAGAAAACCGGGAGCCCCAGCAGGAGCGAGAGCGCGGCGGATGCAGCTATCGCTCCCGCCCCTCATCGAGACGACGTTTTTGGCGTATAGCCAAAAACGCCACGGTGCCGAAGGCGACGAAGGGGACGGCAAGCAGGAAGGCGATACCGGCCTGGTACTTGCGGACCATGCGGCGTCCCTCGGGTGAATCAAAAGCGGTGCGGCACATGGCGCACTGAGCCTCGGCCGGCGCGGGCGCGGCGAGAACGGCGCCCGCCAGGATGCCCAGCGACAGAGCGGCCGCGGCGATTCGCTTCATCCGTTGACCATGCGGTAGATGCGCACGGCGTCGGGGATGAACAGGGCGAACATGAAGGTTCCGTTGACGAGCAACCCGACGATGAACGTCCACTGCAGGAAGCGGTGCTCGTACTTCAGGTGCATGAAGTAGGCGGCGATCAGCGAGGCCTTCGTCAACATCGCCGCCACCATGACGATAACGAACATGACGGGCGGCATCGGAGCCTGATCCAGGAACAGCATGACGACGGTCAGGGCCAGCAGCATGCCCCAGATCTTCCAGTACGTTTTCGGATCTTGCGCAGAGCTCATCGCCGTGTCCTCAGAGCAGGTAAAAGCAGGTGAAAACGAAGACCCAGACGAGGTCGACGAAGTGCCAGTACAGGCCCCCCATCTCGACGCCGACATCGGTTGCCACGCCCTTGTTCCAGCGGAGCCAGAGAATCAACAGGACGATCACACCGGACAACACGTGGGTCCCGTGGAATCCGGTGATGACGAAGAAGTAGGCGCCGAACATCGGGTCGCCCCATGGATTAGCCCACAGGCGCCCGCCCTCCTGGATGAAGTGCGTCCACTCGTACGCCTGCATGCCCAGGAAGATCGTTCCGCCCACGATCGTGAGCAGCAGGTACTTGCCGACGGTCGTCCGGTCGCCGCCGCTCGCCCCCGCCACCGCATTCGCCATCGTCGCGCTACTGCTGATGAGGACGAAGGTCATGGCGGCGATGAACGGGATGGAGAACACCTCGCTCTGATCCGGCCAGCTGCTCGACATGAACCGCATGTAGCCATAGGAGGCCAAGAATGCGGCGAACAGCAGACCGTCGGTGACGATGAACACCCACATCATCACCTTCTGCCAGCCGGCATCGAACGGGCATACGCCCCCAGCCCAACGATCCTGTGATGTTGCTGCTTCGGCCATTATCCGTTCCCCGGTCCGTTCACGTCCGTACGCGTCAAATCCATGTCAGCATGGCGAACAAGTAGATCCACAGAGCTCCGAAGAAGTGCCAGAACGTGGCCCCGATCCCGAGGATGAAGGGCATGTCGGGGGCATCGCCGCGCCGCTCCGCGCCGCTCACCCGCCCGGTGACGTAGAGCAGCAGTATCAACCCCGCCACCAGATGCGCCGCATGCAGCGACGTGAGGATGTAGAAGAACGACGCGTGCGGGTTCGACGGCAGGTAGTAGCCCTGTGCGGCCAGGTCGCGCCAGGCCCCGAACTGTCCGACGAGAAAGCCCACGCCGAGCAGAACCGTGGCGATGAGCGCGCCGCGGCTGGCAGCCAGCCGGCCGCGCTTCGCTTCGTAACGCGATACCTCCAGGGCGACCCCACTCACGATCAGCAGCAATGTGTTGAACCAGAGGACCGCGGGCAACGGCGTCGGCGCCCAGTCGGTTCCGGCCTGCCGAACAATGTACGAGCTGCTGAACGCGGCGAACAGCATGGTCACGGTGGCCAGGAAGCACCAGACACCGAACTTCACCGCGTGGCGTCGCTGCTCGACGTTGCGGAACGCGCCTACCTGGCCGACGGGCCGCGCTCCGGCGGCAATACCCGCATCGATCGCGCCGCTCATGCTGTCACCGGGACCTTGTCGGCCGGCACGTCCTGCGGCGTGAAGTCCTCGTCCTCATCGTCGACGCTGTATTCGTAGGGCCAGCGGTGGACCTGCGGAGCCGCGTCACCGAAGTTGCCGTGCGGCGGCGGCGAAGGTGCCGTCCACTCGAGCGTCGTGGCGTGCCACGGGTTGGCCACGGCCGCCGCGCCCTTGAACAAGCTCGTGACGAAGTTCACCAGGAATACCACTTGCCCGGCGACGAGGATGAAGGCGGCCATGCTGATGAGCCAATTGGTGTCGCGCGCCGCCTCCAGATACTCGTAGTTCATGAAGCCGAAATAGCGCCGCGGCGCACCCTGCAGCCCCTGGAAGTGCTGCATGAAGAAGATGGTGAAGAACGGGATCAGGGTGAGCCAGAAGTGCACCTTGCCCAACATCTCGTTCATCGAACGGCCGAACATCTTCGGGAACCAGAAATAGAGAGCGGCGAAGGTCCCCATCAGCGTGACGCCGCCGATCATCAAATGGAAATGACCGACGACGAAGTAGGTGTCGTGAAGCTGCATGTCGGCGGTGGCGTTACCCAGGAAGAGGCCGCCGAACCCGCCGGTGCCGAACAGCGCCACCGTCGCCAGGGTGAACAACATCGGCGACGCCAGGATCATCCGTCCGCCCCAGATGCTGCCGAGCATGTTGACGCCGATGATCGCCATCGGAATCGTGATCAACAGCGTCGCCAGCGAAAAGTACTCACCCGAGAACGGGCTCATGCCCGACACGAACATGTGGTGACCCCAGACGATCATGCTGAGCACGGCAACGGCAATGAGGCCGTACACCGACGACTTGTAGCCCATGATCGGCTTGCGGGTGAAGGCCGGCAGGATCTCGAAGACGATCCCGAGCGCCGGCAAGATGAGCACGTAGACCTCGGGATGGCCCAGGAACCAGAACAGGTGCTGCCAAAGGAGCGGTGAGCCGCCGGTGAAATCGAGCAGCTCGCCGGCGATGAAGATCCCGGAGGGCAGGTAGAAGCTGGTTCCGGCGTGGCGATCGAACAGCAACATGATGGCCGCCGCCGTAAGGGCCGGGAAGGCGAGAACGCCGATGATCGCCGAGACGAAATACGACCACACGGTCAGCGGCAGCCGCATCATCGACATCCCCGGCGCGCGGCAGCAGAACACGGTGACGATCACGTTCAGCCCGGTCATCGTGAACGAGACGATGAACAGCGCCATCGACAGCAGCCAGACGCTCTGCCCGAGACCGGACCCGGGAACCGCCTGCGGCAACGCGCTCAGCGGTGGATACGCCGTCCAGCCGGCGGCCGCCGCACCTCCCTCGACAAAGAAGCTGAGCATCATCACCACCGCCGACAGGAAAGCGATCCAGTACGACAGCATGTTGACGAGCGGAAATGCCATGTCCTCGGCGCCCACCTGCAGCGGCACGAGGTAGTTGCCGAAGCCGCTCACCAGCACGTAGGAGATGAAGAAGAACACCATGATGGTGCCGTGCATGGTGACCACGGAGATGTAGAACTCCGGCGTCATGAATCCCTGCGGGAAGCCGGTCGGCATGATGCTGCCGAGGAACGTCCACTGGTGGCCGGGAAAGGCGAGCTGCATGCGGATGAGGACCGCCAGCAGCGCACCGACCAGGGCCATGACCAGGCCGGTGATGATGTACTGGATGCCGATGACCTTGTGGTCGAGGCTGAAGATGTAGCGACGGACGAAGCCGAGATCGTGATCAGACATGTCGAGCCCCTCCTAAGACCCCTGGGAAGCGAGCCAGTCGTCGAACTCGGCACGCGGCAAGACGTGGAGGTAACCTTGCATCCGGTAGTGCGCCATCCCGCACAACTCGGTGCAGGCGATATCGAAGTCGCCGGTGCGGGTCGGCGTGAAGGTGACGTCGATCGACATCCCCGGAACGGCGTCCTGCTTCACCCGGAAGTGCGGCAAAAAGAAGCTGTGGATGACGTCCCGCGACTTCATCACCAAATGGACCATCTCGTCGGCGGGAAGGTACAGGTTGTTGATCATGACGATGTCGTCGGCCGACGCGGGGTCGGTCGGATCAATCCCCATCGGGTTCGTCACATCGTCGTAGAGCGACGGGTCGGTCCGACCGAAGACGCCGTCGGGCCCGGGGTAGCGGAAGTTCCACACGAATTGCTGCGACAGCACCTCCACGGTCACGGCGTTGTCCGGCAGCTCGGAACGGTAATACTCGTTCCAAACGGGCACGCCGATGACGACGACGCCACCCTCGGCGATCAGCGCCATCAGAAAGCCGAGCACGACCGAGAGCATCTTCTCGGTCTTGGGGGTGGCCATGCGCAACGTCACGCGGTCGCTACGACCGTTGGCGAAGATCATGTAACCGAGCAGCAAGTGCCCGATCAGGAACAGCGCTCCGGTACACACGAGCAGGTACACCATCATCGCGTCGACACCGGCGCCGTGCCGAGAGGCGAGCTCCGGAGCCCGCCATTGGCCGAGACCGTAGTAAATGCCGACCAGCCCGATGAGGGCGAAGAGCGCGCCAACTGCCATTGCGTGGACCGAGAGGCCGGACCGTCTTTCTTCCGTCATGGAAAGGTCGTTCCTGGGAAACGGTGAGGAGGAAAGCGCTATATGCGGGTCTTGGTATTTTACTTAGCCTTCCGCGAATGTAAAGCGTGCCAAACCGCCCGCCCGGGAGGCACATGCTTGGTACCTTTTGGCAATGTCCGATCAAGTACACATCTGGTACGCGTTCCCCGGGGCCATCCGGAATCCCGAGCTTCTGGACGAGTACCGGAACCTCATGTCCGCCGATGAAAAGAGGCGCTACGAGCGCTTCTACTTCGACCGCGACCGCCGGCTGTTCCTCGTCGCCTGGGCTTTGGTGCGGAACATGCTGTCGCACTTCGCCGACCCGGCCCCGGCAGACTGGTCGTTCGAGGTCAACCGGCACGGCAAGCCCGAGATCGCCGGCCCCGCGACAGCTCCGCCGCTGCGCTTCAACCTCTCCCACACCCGCGGCCTCGTCGCCTGCATCGTGGCGCCTGAGCTCGACGTCGGTGTCGACGTCGAGGACCGGCGCCGCCCGACCCGCGGCCCGGACATCGCCCGGCGCTTCTTTTCCGAGCGTGAGGTCGCCGACTTCGAGCTCCTCGACGTCGAGCGGCAACAGATCGCCTTCTACGAGTACTGGACCCTGAAGGAGGCCTACGTGAAGGCCGTGGGCGTCGGTATCTCGCTCGGCCTGGGACGCTTCTCGTTTCACCTCGATCACGCCGGGCCGGCGGTCGGCGAGGAGGGGCGGCACCGTCCGACGGTCTCGTTCGCCCCGGATCTGGACGACGACCCCGCGGCCTGGCAGTTCGCCCAGTGGGAACCGACGGCGGACCATGCCATGGCAGCCGCGATTCGGCGGGGCGACCGGCCGGACCTCGACATCGAGGTGCGCGAGATGGTCCCGGGCCTCGACTTCGAATGACGTCGCCGACGCAATGAGGCTGCTGGCGATCAGCGACCTTCACATCGGTCACGACCTGAACCGCACCGCGTTGCTCGAGGTGCCACCGCACCCCGACGACTGGTTGATCCTCGCCGGCGATATCGGCGAGACGTTGGAGCATCTGGAGTTCACGCTCGAAACGCTCGCACCCCGGTTCGCGAAGCTCGTGTGGGCGCCCGGCAACCACGACCTCTGGGTAACGTCGGGACGCGAGTCACACCTGCGCGGGGAGGAACGCTACCTGCGCATGGTCGAGTGTTGTCGCAGCTACGGCGCGCTTACGCCGGAGGACCCCTATCCGGTCTGGCCCGGCGACGGCCCGCCGACCGTGATCGCCCCGCTGATGGTGTTGTACGACTACAGCTTCCGGCCGGACGACGTGCCGATCGACGAGGCAGTCGCCTGGGCCGCCGAGGAGGGCGTGCGCTGCGCCGACGAGCTGTACCTGCATGCGGATCCGTACGAGAGCCGGGGCGCATGGTGCGCCGCACGGGCCGAGCACACCGAGCGCCGGCTCGATGAAGTACCCGACGGACACGGCACCGTTCTCGTCAATCACTTTCCCCTGCGGCAGGAACACGCACTCCTGCCCCGCATCCCCCGGTTCATGGTCTGGTGCGGCACCCGGCGCACCGAGGACTGGCACGTGCGCTTCGGCGCGCGCGTCGTGGTGACCGGCCACCTGCACATCCGGACGACGCGATTTCGCGACGGCGTCCGTTTCGAGGAGGTCTCGCTCGGCTACCCGCGGCAGTGGGATCAGCAACGTGGCGCGGGCGCCTACCTGCGCGAGATCTTGCCCGGGAAGCAAGCCCCGGAAGGCGAATTCGCCTGGTACTGAGCGGCCGCCGGTTGACGCTTCCGGACGGATTCGGCGCAGCCCCGGGCTCGGACGGTGCCTCCCGTTCCCCGTAGAGCCGGCCCGGCTATTGCCCCCGCAAGACGGAGAGAGGGTCGGCGGCGGCCGCGCGGCGTGCCGGCAGGTAGCTCGCCAGGGCGGCGACACCGATCAGCAGTCCGCCGACCACCAGGAAGGCGCCCGGGTCAGCCCCGCTCACTCCGACCAGCAGCCCCTCGAGCACCCGGCCGATTCCCATGGCCGCCACCGTTCCGATCGCCATGCCGACGGCTTGGCGCTTCATCCCACCGGCAACCACCATCCCCACGAGGCCGCGCGGCGTGGCGCCCAAAGCCATCCGTACGCCGATCTCGTGACCGCGTTGGGCCACCGAGTAGGCCAGCGCCCCGACGATGCCGACGGCGCTGAGGAGCAGTCCGAGCACGCCGAAGGAGCCCATCGCCCACGCCGCGGCGCGCACCGGCAGGAGAATCACGTCGGTTCCGTCGGCCATGGTCATGGTCTCGAGCGGCATGATCTCCGGATCGACCTGCAAGAGGGCCTCCTGGGCGGTCGCCAGAAAGGCGGACGGGTCTCCGTCGGTAGCAATGATCAGCTCCACCGCCGCCTCGTAGCTCTGCTCGAAGGGAATGTAGATGAACGGTCGCGGCGCCTCGCTCAGCAGGCCCCGCGTATCCCGGGCCACGCCGACGACCTCCAGAAGGCTGCCGCCGACCGTTTCCACGTATTGGCCGATCGGGTTAGCCCCGCTCCAGAGATACTCGGCCGCCGCTTCGCTGACGATGGCGACGGGGGTCGAGCCGGCCACGTCCTGGGGCCCGAAGTCGCGACCGGCAAGAAGGTCGATATCCAGCGCCCGCAGGTAATCGGGGGTGACGCGGGCGAAGTCGATCGGCTCGCCGGCCTCTTCCTCCGCACCGTCACCTCGGGTTTCGGCGCGGATGATCTGCATGGTCTGTTGTGACAAGCCCAACGGCAGCCGATCACCGATGGCCACCGCGGTGGCGCCGGGAACCCGTCGCATCTGCTCGATGGCCTGGCGGTAGTACTCCCGGCCGTTGGCCTCGTCGTAACGCATCGAGGCATTCATGGTGAAGACGACCGACCCCTCGGTGTCGAAGCCGGGCTCGAGGGTCTCGGCTTTCTGCAAGCTACGAACGAAGAGTCCGGCGACCAGCAGCAGGAGGGTGGAAACCGCGACCTGCCCGACGATCAGAGCGTCCCGGAGCGACACCCTTCGCTTGCGCCAGATCGTTCCGGCCTCGTCCTTGAGCGCCCGGGACACGTCCGGCCGCGACGAACGGAGCGCCGGCATCAAGCCGAAAAGAAGCCCGGAGAGCACGGAGATCGCCAGGGTGAATACCAGCACCCGGTGGTCGATGCCGACGTCGAGCGACAGGGACACGAGCAACGGCGGCTTGAAGCCCACGATCACGCCGAGCAACCAGGAGGCCACGGCGACCCCGAGGACGCCACCGATCACGGCCAGCAAGACACTCTCCCCGAGCAGCTGTGCGATCACGTGCCGGCGACCCGCGCCCAGGGCGAGACGGACGGCGATCTCCTTGCGGCGATCGGTGGCCCGGGCCAGCAGCAGCCCGGCCAGGTTCGTGCAGGCGATCAACAGGACCAGGCCGGGGATACACAACATCAGGAGGGCCACGGGAACGATCGCCGCGTCGACCCGCGGGTGAAAGCGCACCTCGTCGGCCGGCACCGCGGTCATCGTGTGGCCGTCGTTGCTTGCCGGATACGCTGCGGCGAGCCGTTCCGCCACCAGCGACACGGCACCCTGGGCGGCGTCGACGTCGACGCCGTCGCGCATTCGCGCGTGCGCCATGAACTGCCTGCTGGTGCGACTCGTCAGCGCGTCCGGCGCATCGGGAACGAGCGTCCCGATCATCATGGAGGGGGCCCAGAACTCCGCCGCGAGTCCCGGAAGAATGCCGAGATAGTCGTCTGCCGCCACACCGATGACGTCGAAGACGACGCCGTTGAGGCGCAGCGAGCTACCGACGACGGCGGGGTCGGCGCCGAAGCGCCGAGTCCAGAAGCCGTGGCCGAGGACAACCACGGGATGTGTGCCGGGCGTGGCGTCCTCTTCGGCAGAGAAGCCGCGCCCGAGCGCCATCCCGACGCCGAGCACGTCGAAGTAGTTCCCGGTTACGACCTCTCCCAGAAGCGCCTCGACGCGGCCCTCCTCGGTCATCGCGCCAACCGTCAGCGCGTACCCGACGACCCCTTCGAAGATCTCGGATTGCCGCGCGATCTCTTCCAGCTCGAGATACGAGCTCGAGCCGTACTGCTGACCCTCCGGGGTGCTCGTGTAGAGGCGCACCAGCCGGTCGTGATCGCGGACGGCGGGAGGCTTCAACGCGATGGCGTTGACCAGGCTGAAGAACGCCGTGTTCGCGCCGATTCCGAGAGCGAGCGTGGCGATCGCCGACGCGGCGAACACGGGGTTGTGGGTCAGCGAGCGCGCCGTGCGTCGCAGGGAGCCGAGGGAGAACGCCCCCAGGGCCGGCAGGCGGCGCCCGCCGTCCGGCGAGCCACCCGGACGGGCCGTCGCCACCCGACGGAGCTCCCGGGCATCGGCGAAGCAAACCAGCGACCGTCGCAGCAATGCCCAGCGTCCAGCCGAGGAGCGATCCGCGACGTCGGCGTACGAAGCGAGCTCGGCGATCCATTCGCGCCGCCAATCCTCACGCCGTGAGCGCGGGACCCGGATCGCAGCCAACCCGACCAGCGCCCGGCACCACACCGGCAGCACACCCCGCCCGGGGGTGACGCCGGGTGACCCGGCCGGCCCACCCGATCCACCTGATCCGCGCGATCCACCCGATCCCGTCGATCCCGTCGATCCGCCCGATCCGCTCACGAGCCACTCCCTCCCGGCGCGTGTGCCTCGAAAAGGCCGAGCACCCGAAAACGGCCGGCGGCCTCCTGCAGCGCCGCTTCCCCCGCCTCGGTCAGCCGGTAGTACTTGCGGGCCGGGCGGCCCCGCTCGTGAGCGACCGCGCCGTCTTCCCACTCCGCCTCCACCAGCGCCGCACCCTCGAGCCGCCGCAAAGCCGGATAGATCGTTCCTCCCGGCAGCCCCGTCGCGTCCATGATCTCGAAGCCGTAGGCATGACCGTTCGACAGCGCCTGCAAGACCAAGGCGGTCGATTGCGTCATGCGGATGCTCTTGCTCATACGCTTCTTCTCACACCCTATGTAGACAACTATTTATTCAGAAAACGATATATGGTGTCCTACGTGGGCGCGACGGATCCGGTTTCGTGTCGGTCGCAAAAACAACGAGCCCTATACGGCGGCGGCGTCCAGGAAGTCGCGCTCGATGCCTTCGAGCCGCTTTCCGGCCCAGCGGTGCGACCAGACGGCGGGAAGCGCTTCGAGGATGAGACGCCCGCCGCCCCGCCGCACCCCCCACGGCTCCCGTCCGGCCCGGCGGGCGCAGCCCCGAAAGTACTGATCCGTAAACGACAGCATGAGCAATCCCGACGCCCGCGACATACTGATACGGCGCGGGCTCAGATACTCGATCAGGGGTCGGTACGCCGGCGCCCGGCGCAGCGCCATCAACAACAGCTCTTCCCGCACGCGCCGGATACGCTCGGCGAGCGCTTCGTCGAGCGGGTCGTCCCGACCGAGGTCCTGGCGCAACGACTCGTGGTACGCCACCCCCCGGCGCAGGTCCTTCTCGATGTCGCGGGTGACGTTGGCGAGCTGAATCATCTCCCCGACGGTCATCGCCTGCCGCTCGACCTCGTCCGGCAGCGTCGGGTCGCCGGTCTGGTTCCAGCGCAGCAAGCGACTGGAAAACAGCACCGGATGGCCGAGAACACCACGACAGTAGCGCGCCAGCTGCTCCTCGCCACGGAGGACACCTCCCTGCTCGAGAAAGGTCGCCGACGACCAGCGCATGCCCGCCGACATGTCGCGCACCAGGACGCGGATGAGCTCTTGGACCGCCGGCGCGAGCTCGGCGTAGACCCTGTCGATGAGCTCCGCGCGGCGAACCAGCAGCAGATGTCCGGCGTCCCGTAGGTCGACGGCGTGATTCTCGCCGATCCCCGGGGCGGGGCCCGGAACGGGTCCGTCGAATCGCTCGGCGAACCGGCGCAGCGCTTCTTCACGCTCGCTCGCGTCGACGACGAGGTCCTCGTAGGTATCGAGCGTGCGGCAGTACAGATAGGCAACGGCCGCCGCCTCGGCCACCCGCTTGGGCAACAGCGCGATGCAGGCGGAGAACGTCCGCGCCGCGTGCGGCAGGATCGCCCAGACGAAGCGCCGCGGATCGTCGATCCGCGCCAGCCCGTCGAGGTCGGGATCGTCGCGATCGATCAACGCGTAGCGCGCCAGAAGATACGGCCGACGAGCGAAGAAGGGGATCCCGGACATGGGTGAATCCTACCCCGAAGCGCCCCTCCTCAGTCCGCCTCCTCCCGGCCGAAGAAGTCGCTCACGGCCTGGGGCCCAGCGATGGCGAGTTGCTTCCGGAAGGCATCCATGTCGCGCACGCGCCAGGCGAGACGCTCGGCGTAAAAGGGCGCGATCGGATCCCGCAGACGGCGTTCGAGCGCGTCCAGTGTGTCGACGAGCGCCCGCTCGATGTCCGCGGCGTCCGTCCACGCGGCCTTGTAGTAGATGACGCCGCCCCTGCCGATGATCCAGGTCATGTTCGGCAGCCCGCCGTAGGCGCGATGGGCGGTTCCGGAGACGTCGTCGAGCAAGATCCGGCGCTCGACCTGGTTGTGTTCCTTGAAGGCGCGGGCGTGGTGGCGCTTGTCGTCCATCGTCGTGTGATGCCGATAGATTTCGCCCGGGTGAGCCTCGCGGGTGTACAGGAACACCGAGCTCACGGCTCGGTCGGCGTAGCGGCGGGCCATGTCCTCCATGTCGCGCGCCGCCAGCGTGCAGTACGGTCAGGTGAACGAGCCGAACTCGACAAGCACCAAGCCGTCGCGCCACAGCTGCTTCATCGGCACGGTCTCGCCGGACTCGAGATCCTCCAGCGGGAAATCCGGAGCCCGCATGCCGGCGTGCGGCGGCACCTCGGCGAACCTGTCGATAACGGGCTGTTCCCGTTCCATGACAAAGACGGAATAGTTGTACTCCTCGGGACTCACGGATCCTCCTTGTTCCTGAAAAGCTACGGTGATGCGTTCGACTCCGGCGGCGTTTCCGCCGCGTCGGAGGCGAGCAACTCGTCGAGCTTGCCACTCTCGTCCATGTCCACGAGCTCGCGGTAGCCCCCGACGTGGGTCTCGCCGATGAAAATCTGTGGGGCGGAGGTACGGCCGCCCGAGCGCCGGACCATCTCGCGATAGCTCGCCGGGCGGAACGTCACGTTGACGTGCTCGACCTCGACGCCCTTGGCCGCCAACAAGCGCTGCGCCCACATGCAATAGCCGCAGCCCCATTTGCTGAACATCGTGACCTTTGGCAACGCGACCTACCCGAGAAGCCGATTCCGCAGGACGCTCACGCCTGCTTCCTACCGTGCTCGCCATGCGCGCCGAAGCGCCATCGAGTCCAGTACACGAGCGCTACGCTGACACCGTATCGGTTCGGCGTCGTCAGCACGAAACCGATGCCGAGCACGACGCCAAGGAAGACGAACAGCATCGGTTGCGCCCGGTGCAGACCGAAATACAGGGCGACGACCAGGGGAAAGATGAAGGCCGCCCGGTCGATGACCAGAAGGAATGCCCATGGGTCGCCGCGATCCTCGAGGAAACGGAGCGAGCACCGGGAGCAGTTCCGACGCATGTGGGTCCAGCGTTCGAAGAGCTCCCCTGCACCGCACCGCGGGCAACGCTTGAGAAGGCCCCGCGAGAGGAACCGCCAAAACCCGGCCGGCTGCCCGGGTGGCTTGACGGTCAACGGCCGCCCACCGGCGCCCCGTAACGTTCGAGCTCGACCTGCATCGACCTCCACCAGAAATCCTGGCGGTCCTCGCGAAACGTGCGCGAGGTTTCGCGGTCGAAATCGTTGCTGCGCGCGAGCACCTCGTCCATCGCTCGCTGCAGCTCGGCATCGATGCGCCGGTGCACGGCTTCGAGCGCTTCCTGCTGGTCGGTCGCGACCACCGCCATCTGGTCAGCGAGCTCCTCGGCGCGGCGGTTGAGTCGCCGGGCCGCGATCTCGAACAGGGCGAAGTGGATCTGCTCGTGTTGCAGGATGTACTCCTCCGGCAACGACATGGGGGACGGATTCCACCACGAGCACTCTCGATCCATGAAAGCCAGGAACTGAAGCTTCTCGACCCGGGCACGGATCTGTCCGGGAACCAGATCCGGCGCCTGAGACGTAGCGCGGATGTAGGTATCCGGACTGGTGGTGAGAAAGACACACGTGGCGGCGCCGAGCTGGCCGTGCAAGCCTTCGCTCTCGGGTGGCGGGCGACGGGCGAGGAAGTCGTCCCGGCTCAGCTCGCGATAGCTGATCAGGTCGCCCGTGCGGAGCAGCTCCGGGTCGAAAGCGCGCGGCCGCGCCTGGGCGAGCGACGGCGCCGGCATCGCTGCGTGCAGGACGCCGATCGCTGTCGATAAGAGGATCACAAGGCGGAGTGTTCCGGCGATCTTCATGGAATTTCGACCTGGGCGAGGGGACCCTGCGGCGACACCATGATCGCACAACGCCGTCCGCCGGCGCACGCTCAGATCTCCTCCAATGCCAGCTCGGTGACCCGCTCGAGGTACTCCCAGTACAGGTCGATGTAGTTCTTCGACCCGTCGTCGCCCTCGACGACCGGCGCCCGCAGCCAAGGGCTCATCAGCGTGTGGCGGACGACGAAGATCGAGCTCGCGTCGCGCTGATCGTCGCGCGGCACCCGCCGGAAGGTCTCGGGATCGATGCCCAGCTCGGTCAAGATGCGATCGCTGAGCGCCGCCGGGAGACTGTCGCTGCTCAGCGACGTGTACGAGCCGATGAACTCCTTGATCTGCAGGGGCCGGTCACCGTCTACCCGCATGCGCTCGAAAACGCGGCGTCCGAACCGGTTCATGACCGCCAGCGCGTCGTTGCCGGCCGGGTTCATGATCAAGCACATCAAGTTGCTGTCCGGCTCGAAGGGGATGCACAGCTTCACCTTCGAGGAGATCCGTTGGCGCACGTCGGCCGCCGTCTCCCAGAAATACTCGCAGCTCTTGATGGTCTCCTTCAGCAGTCGCCCGAATCCGTCGCAATGGAGCGGCAGCACCCGGTGGGTTACGTGCACCGCCGCCGCCGAGGCCCCCGACTTCGAGCCCTCGAGGATGTACTGGCCGAGGTTGTGCAGCTTCTCGCGCCGCGGTTGTTCCTCTTCCACGTCGCCGAGATCGAAAACATACGCGGCCTGCTGCGATACGAAATCGACGATCTCCCGGTTGCGCGCGACGAACGCCCCGGCCGTGTACGGGACATAGCCCAGCTTGTGCGGATCGACGGTGATGGAATCCACTTCCGAGAGCGCGCGGAAGGCCTCGTACAAGCTCTCCCCGGGAAAATGACGGAACTCCGCGGCCACCTCCGCGCGCGGCACGAAGCTCCCGTCACGGCGGCGAAACACGGACGTCAGGTAGCCCCCCCATGCCCCGTCCACGTGGATGCCGAAGTCGCAGCCCTTCTGCCGCCAGTGCTCCCGCTGGGCGACGATCGAGTGGATCGGGTCGATGCCCCCGAATTCCGTGTTGCCGAGAATCCCGACCACCGCCAGCACCGGAACCTCGTTCTCGAACGCCTCCGCGAGGCACTCGGAAAGATGGTCGAGGCTCATCCGCATGTGCTCGTTGACGTCCACCCGCTGCAGATGGGAGGTCCCGAGCCCGAGCACCTTCATCGCCTTGTCCCAGGAGTAGTGGCCCGAGGTTGCGACCAATACCCGCGGCGGCTCGAGATCGTCGTGCTTCAGAAAGAACCCGGCCGTTCCGAGACCCTCGATGCGCTCGCCGCGAACGCAGCGGACGAATCGATCAAACAGCTCGTCGTCACCCTCCGCCCGCACCGCGTGCGCCACCTGTCGCCGCAGCGCCACGGTATCGGCGATCGACAGGTTGAGGAGCTCCCACTTGGTGTATTCCGCCAGGGGCTTTGAAGCAGGGCCGACCGCCCCGGCGTCGAAGCCGCAGGCGACAGCCGCTTCCTGCAGCGCCAGGGGATAGAACTTGACCGCCCGGAAGTTCCACAGGGACTCGTAGTTGGCCACCGTGCCGCCGCTCGTCAGGTGGCCCCAGGCGCAAGGCTCGGCTTCCTCGTCGACGGAAAAGCCGAACATCCGCGCCAGCTGCTCGCCGACCTGCAACTCCAGCTCCGTGGTGACCGGCGAGGCCTCCTCGCTGACGTTGTTGGGGTTGTAGAGGGTCGTGACCAGCTTCGCCACCAGGCCGGGAAGGAACAGGTCCCCGGCCATATGACCGACGTACCGCGGATGAAAGAAGGGAACCGCCCGCTTCAGGTCGGCCGATAGCTCGTAGAGCTCCGCCCGCGTTCGGTCGACGAAGGCGTGGAACTCGGGGTCGTGCCGCACACCGGCCGAGATCCGACGGCCGTCCTCGGGGTGGAAGTTCCGCCGCCAGAACAGGTGGTCGCGGACGAACTCCAACAACAGCTCCTCGAACAGCTCGGCGTTCTCGGCCGAGGGGCCGAGAAAGTAGGGGGCGAGGAAGGACAGATCCGAGGGAGACATGCGGCTCGACCGGGAAACGGGATGACGGAGATTCTATCGCGCCCGGGCAGTTCGCAGGGGGGGCGTGGAGAGCGGTGAGCGATCGTCCGGGGGCCGGCGTGACGCCTCGCGCCGGACGATGAAACGCGACAGGTTGTCGACTCCGGCGATCAGCTCTCGGCCGCATTCGTGGTCGAGCGCGGAATCCGTCTGCGACTCGGCGGCGTCCGCCGATTCGGCCGGACGCGATCGCCGTGTTCCCGAACCGACCTCCCAGGCATCGGAGGTGGGACGAAATCCGCCGAGCAATCGAACCTTCCGCGTCGCACCGGGTTCGAGCTCCAGGAGCGCGTCGACCTGCTCGCCCGACAGGGCGATCACCAGGTCCGCGGAGCTCACCAGCTCGCGGGTGACCCGGCGGGCCCGATGGAAAGACAGGTCGACGCCGTATTCCGCCGCGGCGGCGCACTTGTCCTCGGGAACGGCCTCGCCGTCGGTAGCGTCGGTGCCCGCGGAAACGACCTGCCATTCGTCGTCGCCGAGGTTGCGCTGCAGCGCCTGGGCAACGAACGGACTGCGGCAGGCGTTGCTCGAGCACACCACGAGAATTCGGCGGCGTCCGCGTTGTGACGGCAGTGGTGGCATGGAGGACGGGGCATCGTTATCGCCGGGCCGGACGGTCAATCGCAAGTGCAGCGAGACGCCCAGGAGCCGGCGAATCATTTCGCGCATCAAAATACCTAACTCGCCCCAGGCGGAAGGGTACCAGTGCACAGCGAGATCGCAACACCACCCCGCGAAAAGGCGGCGGCCGCATCGAATCACCGCGCCGGACGGCAAAGGGTGTGGCCGCGGCGGACGGCAGAGGATGTGGGCGCGCCGGACTTGCTCGTGCGCATCTCGGGAGCGGCGCCGGACTTCCCCTTGCGCAACTCACGCTACATCAAATATAGTTTGCCTAGCGTGATTCATTACGACATCCCGGAACAGGTAGGACTCATGAGCGAGATAGGACAGGTCGAGCCGGTAGCTCGGGAGATGGAAGTGGACCCCGAATCCCTTGTTCCGCTGCCCCGACTGGCGTTTCAGATCTTGCTGGCGCTGGCTCGCGGCGAGGGGCACGGCTACGCCATCGCCAAGGAAGTCGAGCGCAATACCGACGGGCGCACGAAGCCGAGCACCGGGTCGTTGTACCTGTCCATGGACAAGCTCCACTCGCAGGCACTGATCGAAGAGACCGGCGGCCCGGCAAACGACGCCCGCGACGACGCCCGACGGCGGTACTTCCGCATCACGCCGCTGGGCCGCCGTGTCGCCCGGGCGGAGACCGAGCGCATGCTCCGGTTGGTCAACCTGGCGCGAGAGCGCGACCTGCTCGGGGAAGGACCGGGTCTCGTCCCCTCCGGAGAGGCCGAGGCGGGAGGCTAGGACCATGAAATACGAGGTGGACCGAAAACCACGTTTGGAACGCGGCCTGACGACGCTGTACGCCTTGTCGCTGCGGCTGCTGCCGAAGGAGATCCGGCGGCGCTGGGCAGCGGAGATGACGGCCATGTTCACGGAACGCCTACGCGAAGCCTCCGCCTACGGCGGGGCACCGGCGTTGTTGACCGCCGGCAGCCGAGAGCTCGGCTCGATCGCATTCGCGGCGTTCCAATCACGAGTTGGGCAGGCATCGGGACGTGATCATCGCGCGCATGATGCGCAGGACGGAAGCGATGTTTGGCGCACGGACCCAGTGCCTGCCCTATTTCCCCGCGAGGACCGGCGGCCCCTGAAGGTGGCGACGATGGGCGCCCTCGCCTGCCACTTCGCCCTCTTCCTGGTCGTCTTTCCCGGCGCCGCCACCCCGGAACACCTGGCGCCACCGGCGGACGAGCCGCTGATCCTGAAATCGCTCCCGCTGCCGCCGCCTCCGAAGGCTCCCGAGGTGCCGGTGACGGTCGTCACGAAGGCGGTGCCGCGGCCGATCGTCGAGCCGCTGCCGTACACTCCGGTACCGCTCGTGAACCCGGACGAGGTCTACGACGCCGAGACCCCGGTGGAGATCGCTACGTCCGCGTTCGACGTCGGCCTCCCGGAAGCCGCACCGGCCCCACCGATAGAGCGCGTCCGGGCCGGCCTCGACGTGCGCCTGCCTCGGCTGCTGAAGCGCGTGGAGCCGGAGTACCCGCGGCTGGCGCTGCGCGCCGGTCTCGAGTGCGTCGTGGTGCTCGAAGCGGTTATCGGAAAAACCGGGTCCGTGCTCGACGCCGAGGTCCTGCGCGGCTGCCGCCTCGGCCTCGACGAGGCTGCCACCGAAGCGGTGACCCAGTGGCAGTTCACTCCCTCCACGCTCGACGGCCGGCCGGTGGAGGTCGTCGCCACGTTCACGGTGCGTTTCCGCATCCACTGAGACGAACCCGTCCGCCCGGGAAGCGAGGCCGGCACCAGCCCGCGATTGCCTTGTCGATGGCCCCTTGTCGTCAGCCGGCGTCGATGTTCTCGGCCCACCAGGCGGCGGCCCGTTCTCGGGTCCAGCGCCCGGGCAGTTCCGTTCCTCGCAGCCGCTGCGCCAGCTGGTCGGCGCTCTGCGGGCGGCGTGCCGGGTCCTTCTCCAGGCAGGCGTGGATGATCGCCTCGAGCTCGGCGGGTATGCCCTCCGCATGACGTGAAAGCGGCTCGACCGCCCCGTCGACGTGTTTGCCGATCAGCTCGTCCGTGGTTCTCCCTTCGAATACCGGCCGGCCCGTAAGCATCCAATAGCCGACGCAACCCAGGGAATAGATGTCGGCGCGGGCATCCACATCGCCTCCCCTGGCCATCTCGGGTGCCACGTACGATGGTGTGCCGATGATGGCGACCGACGAGGCGCCCGAGCCGAGAGCGCGCTTCCTCGGCAGAGCTGTGGCCAAGCCGAAGTCGAGCACCTTGACGAAGTCCACCCGTTTCCCCATGCGACACACCTGGATGTTCGCCGGCTTGATATCCCGATGGACGAGGCCTTTGTCGTGTGCTTCGGCCAGCGAATCGCACGCTTGCTCGAGCAGGTTGGCCACCCGGGACGGCTCCAGGGGGCCGAACTCCTTTACCAGACCGGAGAGGTCCCGACCGTCGAGTAGCTCCATGACGTAGTAGAACGCAGCGTCGTCGGTCACACCGAAGTCGTACAACACGACGGTATGGCTGGAATTGAGCCCGGCGGTGATCTGCGCTTCGCGCTCGAAGGAGCGCATCAGCTCCTGCATCGCGGCCGGATCGCCGGTACCGAGCATTTCCGGTTTGATCAGCTTGATCGCCGCCGGGCGTGCCAGCAGGCGGTGCTCGGCTCGCCACACTTCGCCCATTCCGCCGCGCCCGATGCGCTCGCTGAGACGGTATTGCCCGAGCCGTTTGGCCTCGAACACCTCGAGCCGAAGCGTATGGATCCGGTGCGCGCCCCAGGTTGCGATCATCACGCCGATCACCAGCATCAGAACCATGCTGGAGACCTGCGAGACGGTTCCGGCGCTGCGCAAGAATGGCGCCGCCGCGGCATCGGTCGCACCGATGTAGGCGATGACCGCGACGGGCGTCGCGGCCAGCAGCGAGGTCATCCCGAGGGCTCGCTTCCAGGTGTTCGGCGAGAAGAAGCCGTAGGCGGTCAAGAAGGAGAAGAAGATCATCACCGAGAAGGCAACGGCGAAGAGGGCGTCCCCGGCGTTCTGCTCCCCGATCGCCTGACGGGTGTAGTGCAGCCGGTCACCGGCAAACCAGAGCGCCACCGCCCACAAGATGGCCACCTCCAACCGGCGGAGCTGGCGGAGGGTCAACGGTCGCGCACTGCGGAGCAACACGATGGTGCCGGCATAAAACGCCAGCAGCAGGAGACGAACGCCGAACACCCGGACCCATTCGCCGAGCGTCACCAGCGGTTGACCGGGGTGGAACACCAGGTCGCGCAGGACGAACAGCAGCAACCCGAAGATGATCATCCAGGCGCCGACCTGCAGCCGCCCACGCAGCAGCGAGCCGGTCTCGCTGGAGATCTCGGGCTGCTCGCCCGGAGCGAGGGTCGCCGGCGGATCGAGCCCCAGGCCCAGAAGACACTGAGGGCATTGCCCGAAGGGACTCCCCTCGGGAATGTGCCCGCCGCACTCGGGACAGCGTGTCGCCATGCCGACCGCTCCGGCTGGAGTGCAAGGAACAACCCTTCGCTCGCCCGGCGAGTTTATCCCCCGGGGCGGTCCTTCGTAGCCGCAGCCGGCGGACTTCTTGCGGACAACGCGCGGGGCCGCCGCGGCCGCCAGCAGGTCCGAATGGGCGTGAGATGGGACAGAGGCGACTGCTAGCAGGCATCGCCTGCGTCGGCCCGCCTTGTCCTCTCACGCAACTTCCCTTCGCCAGACCCATCACACTTTCACCATGGGCTGCTAGACTCGCCCCATGCGAAGCGAACGCGGAGCGTCGCTGATCGTTGTCGTGCTGGGCCTCCTGATCGTCGCCCTGGCCATCTGGTGGCTGATCGGTCGCGCCGCCGAGGACACGGTCGGCGCCTTCAGCGAGGTGGGGATGCCGCTGGACGAGACCAAGCGCCAGCGAACGATCGCGGACATGCAAGCGATCGGCCGCGCCAACGCGGCGATGCGCGCAGATACGGGCTCGTACGCTCTCACCTTCGCCGCGCTCGAAACCGGCGGATATCTCGCCCAGGTGCCCACCGTCGACGGCTGGGGCACTCCCTGGATGTATGCCGCATCGGAGGCCGGATTTGCGCTGACCTCGCTGGGCTCGGACGGCGCCGCCGGCCCGGAGCCACCATCGCCGTGGACGGGTGGAGCCTACCCGTGTGATCTGGTGATGAAGGACGGCCAGCTGGTGCAGGCGCCCGCTTCCCGATAGGTCTTCAACGACCCCCAGAGCCGTCTGCCCGATCGGTGGAAGGTCGCCACTTGACACGACTGCTCACACTTTGTGATTATTCATTTCGTTCTGTGAAACAAGCCGCGTTCCGGTGCTGCCGGCCCAGCGTCGACGCCACCGAGGCTCCCGAGGTGAAGGTGGAGACCACATGCGCAAGAAACAGGCGAAGAGCGGGAAGACGGCCAAGGATTCGTTGCCGCTGAAGCCGATGGAGTTCGATCTCCTGCTCGCGCTGGTCGAGCGCGACGCGCACGGCTATGCGCTGGTGAAGCACCTGGAGGAGAAGTCTCCGGGCGGCGGAAAGATCTTGCCCGGGGCACTGTATCGGACGCTGAACCGCCTGGCTACGAACGGGCTGGTGGAGGAGTCCGACTGGCGGCCCGATCCGATGGTCGATGACCAACGGCGCCGGTACTTTCGCATCACCGAGCTCGGCCGTCGCGTCGCCACCGCCGAAGCCGAGCGGATGCGGGCGCTCGTCGAGGAGTCCGCCGCCAAACGCCTCATCGCTCCCCGGACTCGGAGCTCGTAGGTGACGGCCGCGAGGTGGTACCGCGTTCTGCTGGTCCTGTTTCCCGCCCCCATCCGCACGCGCCACGGCGACGACATGGCCCAGCTTTTCGCAGACCGTTGCCGCGAGGCCGGCACCGGCGTCTCGTGGCCTCGCCGCTCGGTCCGGCTCGCAGGCCTCTGGCTGGCCGCCATACGGGACGCCATCCAGCACGGGTTGCTCGCCCGGACATCGCCGGGCCGGAGAAACAAGCCCGTCCCCGAAGCGCCCGCCGGGAGCCCGGTGCCGCCCGACCGCGAGCCTCCGGGCGCGTCGTTGCTCTACGATCTCCGTCTCGCGGCGCGCGGTCTGCGAGCTTCGCCGGGATTCACCGCCGTCGCCCTGACCAGCCTGGCCCTCGGCATCGGCGCCGGGACGGCAATCTTCACTTTGATCAATGTCGTCGTGCTCCGGCCCCTGCCGGTGGAGACACCCGAGCGGCTGGTGCAGGTTTCGGCCCCGGGCGGCAGCTTCGAAACCACCCGCCTGACCAACCCGATGTGGGAAGCGGTCCGCGACCGGGAAGAGATCTTCGACGGCGCCTTCGCGTTCACCGACACGTACTTTCGGGTCGGTGATCCGCTCGGGGCGGATCGACGACTCGGGGCTTGGGTAAGCGGCGAGTCTTTCTCCACGCTCGGACTGTCCCCCGCCGCTGGCCGGCTCTTCGGCCCTGCCGACGACCAGCGCGGGTGCACGGGTCTGGCGGTCCTGGGGCACGGTTACTGGCAGCAGACGTACGGAGGCAACCCGGACGCGGTCGGCGATGGCATCATTCTGAACGGGAAGTCCTTCGAGATCATCGGCGTCGCGCCCCAGGGCTTCGGCGGAATGACGCTCGAGTGGGTCACCGATATCTACGTGCCGCTGTGCGCCGAAGCCTATGTGTACGGCGATCGCTCGTCCCTCGATGCGCGTCGCACCTGGAACTTTCGCGCCGTCGGGCGCATGCGACCCGGCGACTCGCTGCAGGACGTTGCGACCGCCCTCGCCGCGTTGACACCGGCGGTACTGGCCGACAGCGTGCCCCTCGACTGGGAGACCAACCGGCAAGACCAGTTCATGCAGCGCCGGCTGGTCGCAACACCCGCCGCGACCGGCTTTTCCGGGGTCCGGGAGCAATACCGGAGGTCGCTTTTCGTCCTCCTGGCGGCCGTCGGGGTGGTCTTGCTGGTCGTGTGCACGAACCTCGCCAACCTCTCGCTGGCCCGAACAGCCCGGCGCCGCCGCGAGATCGCCATGCGGGTCGCCCTCGGGGCCCGCCGGACCCGGCTCCTCCAGCAGTTTCTCGTCGAGAGCCTGCTGCTCGCCGGCATCGGCGCGGCCGCCGGCGTCGCACTGGCACACCGGGCCGGCGCCTTCCTGGTGGCACTGATAACCCCGACCGGCAGCACTTACGCGTTGGACCTCACCCCGGACCTGCGGGTGCTGCTTTTCGTTTCGACGGTGGCCGCCGGCACCGGCGTTCTGTTCGGCGTCGCACCGGCGATCCACGCCAGCCGTGTGCAGCCCCACGATGCGATGAAGGGCAGTCCCGGCGGCGCCGGGCTACGACCGGCCTGGCTTCTCGGCGGAGGCCTCGTTGCGGCGCAGGTGACCCTGTCGATGGTGCTCCTTTCGGGGATGGGCCTGCTGGCGGGGACCTTCTGGCACCTCGAGACCCTCGACCCCGGTTTCGCCCGCGACCGGGTGCTCGTGGTCGAGGTGGACATCCGGCGCGCGGAGCTCACCGACGAACAGCGGCGCGCCACGTTCCTGTCGCTCCGCCGGGCGCTCGAAGACCTGCCGGAAGTCGACGCGGCGAGCTTCGCGGAGGTCACGCCCGTCAGCGGCAACTGGGTGACCGAGCACACCATCGCCGAGGGGTTTCGCTCCCTGCTCGACGAGGACGTCGAGGTCTTCACCCATCGCGTCGGTCCCGGCTACTTCGCCAGCATGGGTGCCCCGGTCTTGCGGGGCCGCGATTTCGACGACGGCGACACCGACGGGGCCGAGCCCGTCGCGATCGTCAGCGAGTCCATGGCCCGCCGCGTCTTCGGCACCGTTGACGTCGTCGGACGGCGCTTCCACCGGCGGCTCACCGACAACGAGGTAAGCGGCTTGTTTCAGGTCGTCGGCGTCGTCCGCGACGCCAAGTACCGGTCCCTGCGCGACGAGAGCGTCGCCACCGTGTACTTCGCCTCGCCGCAGCAACCGGTGCGCTGGTGGGGCTCGCAGCTCGCCTTCCACGTCGTCGCCGCCCCAGGCACCGGGGACGTGAGCGAAGCGCTGCAAAACGCGATCGAGAGAAACACGCCGCGATCCGAGGTCGAGATCCGGCCACTTTCGGCCGTTCTTTCGGCCTCCCTCTCCCGCGAGCGACTGCTGGCTCTGATCTCGGTCTTTTTCGGCGGCCTGGCGCTCTTTCTCGCCGTCATTGGGCTCTACGGAGTCATGGCATTCAACGTCTCCCGCCGGGTGCGCGAGATCGGTGTGCGGCTGGCGCTGGGCGCGAGCCGGGAGGGTGTGTTCGGCTTGGTGCTGCGACAAGCGGCACGACCGGTGTCCGTGGGCGTTGTGGCGGGCGTTCTCGGCGGGCTCGCAGCAGCCCGCACCCTCGAGTCCTTGCTGTATGGCGTCAGCGCCAGCGACCCGCGCGTGTTTGCGGCAACGGCGGCCGTGCTGGTTCTCGCGGCCGTCACCTCCGCGGCGCTACCCGCCCGCCGCGCCGCCACCACCGATCCGGCGGTAGTGCTTCGTCAAGACGCCGACTAACGGGAAGCCGCGGCGGGGACGACCCCGGCGGGATGGGTCCCGGCGAGGAACAGCCGCCGGCCAACGAGGAGCCGCCGCCGGCTTGTCGTTCGCCGGCCGCGAACGTCGGTCAGGCGCTGTGATACTGCCGTAGTCGCAGGTCGGACTCCTCCAACAGGCGCTGGTAGGCGTCCTCGAGCTCGTCCGGATACGCCTCGCCATCCTCGAAGACGATCTCGACGATTCCCGCCTGGATCGCCTCCTTGAGGCAGCCGAAACAGGGGCGCAGGGTCGTGTAGAGGGTGCCGCCCTCGATGGCGTTGCCGTGCCTCGCCGCGAGCACGATGGCGTTCTGCTCGGCGTGCACGCATACGCAGGTGTCGTAGCTCTCGCCCGGCGGCGCGTCGGATTGGCAGCGCAGGCAGCCGCCGTCGAAGCAGTTCTTCACACCGATCGGCGTGCCGTTGTATCCGGTGGAAATGATCGACTTCTGCTTCACCACCAGGGCGCCGACCTGGCGTCGGATGCAGTTCGAGCGGGTCGCCGCGGTGCGGGCGATGTCCAAGTAGTAGCGGTCCCAGCCGGGGCGTGCGGTCGTGTTCACGCTCGCGAATCTCGCCGAAGTGCAGCGGGTCTTAGGCCAATTCTCTTTCGTATTCTTCCATACCTGGCGGTACGTGGAGCCGCACGACCTGCAACACATGGGCGGCGGGGCGAGCAAATACAGGCGGCGGCTCGTCTGCGGGAGGGTACGTGGGTCGTCGTCCATTGAACCTGCGCGCCAGAGTCACTAGCCTCGATCATATGAACGCGCGCTTCGCAGTCGCGGCCTTCGTCCTCGTGGCGTCCACGGTTTTGGCGATCGTCGCTCCCGCGGTATCTGCGGCCACTCGTCAGGCCATTCCGCAACGGCCGCGCTTCGACAGCACGGTTTCGCGTGTTCGCGTCAACGTCATCGTCACGGATCGTGAGGGCCGATTCGTCAACGACCTGAGCGCCGATGACTTCACCGTGTTCGAAGATGGCGAGCCTCGCGACGTGCTCGAAGTCCAGCTCGTCGACGTGGTAGCGGGAGACGTGCTCTCGCTCACCAGCCCCGCCTCTGCCGCAGATCCGGCCGAGGCATCGACACCCGACCTGGCCCCGGCTGCATCTGACTACGGCGCCATGGTTTTCCTGATCGACTTCAAGGGACTCGACCACACGACCAAGCTCCACTTCACGGAGCAGTGGGAGCGTTTCCTCGACGTCAGGGACTCGACCACCGTGCCTCAGGCCGTGTACCTGATTGACCAGGTCGGCCGGCTGCGGGAGATCGTGCCTCTGACAAGCGATCTCGAGCGGCTACGCGCGGCTCAACAGACAGTGGAAGCGACGCCGCTGACGCGGGCCGGCGTGTTGAGCAACGACAATCCGGTCGCAAGCCGTTTCGAAGAATACGATCGGAGCGTGTACTCGCTGCGCCTCTTGGCTGAGTTCTGCGAAGCCCTGTCGGCGCGCCCCGGGCGCACGGCGCTCGTCTGGGTATCGCCGGGCGTCACGCTCAAGGGCCCCATGGACAGCGACTCACGCGGGTTACCGCGGATGTCCGGTACACAGTACGAGCCACAACAACGGATCCTGCGACTGCAGGAGGAACTCTACGCCGCCGCAAACAGCGCCAACGTCAGCATCTACGCCATCGATCCGAGCCGCCGGGTCGATCTCGGCGGTGCGGGTAGCGCGCGGGACGAGCTCGGCAACTCGCTCCGGCACGCCGCTGCGGAAACCGGGGGCAAGCACTACATCGGCTGGGCCGACTTCGGTGAGGTGGTCGAACAAATTGAAGCAGATAGTGGCCGCTACTACTTGCTCATCTATCCCGGCCCGGTGCCCGGAGGAGATGGTCGGCACCACGCGATCCGGGTCGAAGTCGACCGATCCGACGTTACGGTGCGCTCCAAGGAGGGCTATACAGACTATTCCGAGGAGGAACGCTACAGCCGATTCGTCAGTGCTGCACTCATGCTCCCGGGAACGCTCGACGGCATTCCTGTGGCCGCGGAGGTCTTTCGCGGCGCTCCGGGCGGTGGTCTCACGGACGCCCTCGTAGCGGTCGCGATCGACCCGGAAGCGCTTGGGATCGGTGCCGATGACGACGGCGAGCCCATTCACAGAGTCGAGGTGCACGGTTCACTGTTGGATGAAGGGCGCAACATGGAGGTCGCCGCCGAGATGCACCGGCAGGTCACCGAAACGCTCGACGGCGGAGTCGAGACACACGCCGCCGCGCTGCTTTCCAAACAAGAGTGGCGACTTCGCCCAGGTCGCTACGATCTGCGCATCATGGTCCTGGACACGGTTTCGCGCAGGGTGGGCACAGCCCGGCTGCCTGTGGAGATACCTGAGGACGAGGACGACTCCTGGGGCATCGGCGACGTCGTGCTCTCCACAATTGCTGGCGACGATGATCTTGTGCCGATTGTGCAGGGTCGTGTCGACGCCGGGACCCCGGTAGCTGCCTTCATCGAGGTGCGCGGGGGGCAGCATCCGATTGTCGATGGCCACCTCCGTCTGTCTACCGAAGACGCCGGGTCGAGCGGCGGTGCCGAGCTCTTCGCCCAGCCGCTTCGACGAGACGGAGGAGTGCATCGTGGCACTTTGCCGTTGCCGCCTCTGGCACCGGGCGACTACGTCCTCGAGCTCCGGATCAGCGACATGGGTGCCGGGGAGGCTCGAACTATCGAGGTTCCACTACACGTCACCGAAGGCTGAGGCTGCAGCAGAGCAGCTTCATGGAGCCGTCGGCCAGATCCATCGAGCAGCGTTTCAGCGCAGCTCCAAGGCGACCGCGGCACCCGTCACGAAGCCGAACGCCGGGACGACGACCTTGTCCAGTGGCGGGTGTCCTCCCGTTTGAGGCCAAAATGTCACCACCGCGTACACCGTTCCCTCGCCATCAAGGACCAGAGCGCCGCCCGGAACAAGCTCGAAGTCGCGCGCCGGCGGAGTGGTGAGGGCGGACGGCCAACCCGACGGCTGCAGGTCGGGTGCTCCATTGCCAGCGAGGATCGAGCCCCCGTCGTGCATTACGTAATAGCCCACCGGCGCCATCTCGATGTCGCGACCCCGGTCGATTCCCCAATACGTCGTCGTGAACGGCACGTTCGCCCCGCCGCCGGAATGGACTCCGCCGAAGCCTTCGAGAACGACGTAGCCACCCGTTTCCACGAGCTCGAAGTCCCGGGCGATGTCGAACCCGAAGTAGGGCGTTGCCGGCAACAGCTGGGGTGCACCGCCGGCGGCGTGGACGCCTCCGTACCCGTCGAGAACATAGAGGCCGCCGGTGCCGGTGGCCTCCAGGTCGCGGGCGACATCGAAACCGAAGAACGGAGTCCCCGGAATGACAGGGCTCGCCCCGCCCCCGGTGTGTACGCCGCCGAACCCGTCGAGAACGTAGTAGCCGTTGGCGACGATCTCGAAATCCCGTGCGATGTCGAACCCGAAGTACGGGCTTGCCGGTCCCGGTAAAGCGGGACCATACGCGACGTGTACACCGCCCCAGCTATCGAGCACGTAGAAGCCCGGGATTCGCAGTCTCACGCCGAAGACCTCGAACTCGTCGTCGGCCAGGGCCGGGCTGCCGAAATCACTGTCGTCGGCCTGCCATACGAGCAGGTAGCGCCCATCGGCGGCCCCGAAGGCGAGCGCAGGAGCACTGCCGGCGCGCGTCGTGTCGCCGTCGATACCGACCGAAGTGAGGCGGAAGTCGTAGAGATAGAACTCGTCGTCGCCGGATACTCCCAGCGGTTGCAGATGTATCTCCAGCTCATCATCCGCCGGCTGCCCGGAGACTCCCTCCCCGTCGGCAGCGAAAGCGACCAGATATGTATTGTCGACGGCAGAGTGCGCCACGGCCGGTGTGATGGCGTCATTCCGTAATGCGTAGGTGGGACCTCCGACCCTGCTGATCCGGGCGTCGTCCGGTCCGACCTCGGCTCCACCCGCCGTCAGGCGTTGGGCGTGGATGTCGAACTTGTCGACGGCGACCACCGTATGCATCGGCCAGTCTCCGGACCAGACGACGAGATACTCGTTGTCTACGCCGTTATGAACCACGTCCGGATCGAGACCCGTGCCCTCGGGTGTCCCGTCAACGCCCATATTGCTGAGGCGGAAGTCGTCGGCGCCCGTTTCGACGCCGAGGGCGGTCAGCAGCTGACCGTGGATCTCGAAATCCTCGTCGACGTGCGTTCCCAGGATGAACTGATCGCCCGACCAGACCACCAGGTAGTTACCGTCGCTGCTGTTGACCGCGACGGCGGGCGCGTTGGCATCGTAGTCCGCCGATCCGGACGGCTGCATGGCGCTGACCCGAACGTCGTTGACGCCGGTCTCGGCGCAGGTCGGGGCGTCGACCCGCTGCGCGTAGATCTCGAACTCGTCGTCGAGAAGGGCACCGGTATCGTCGTCGCCCGACCAGACGACGAGAAACTCGTTCGTCATGGCGTTGTAGGCAACATCGGGGTCGACGGCGTCGTAATCAGCGGAACCGTCGGGACCCATGTCGCTGATCCGGAAGTTCGATCCGACGGGGGCGCCTGTGGCTCCGTCGACACACCGGCCGAAGATCTCGAACTCGTCGTCCGCGAGGCCGCTCAGACTGTCGTCGCCGGACCAGACGACGAGATACACGTTGCTCGTGCTCGCCCAAGCTACCGCCGGCGCGCCGGCCGCCCCCCGCCCGTTCGCGACCCCGGTGCCGCCAACGGCGCTGATCAGGAAGTCGTCGCCGCCGATCTCCGCGTCGGTGGCGGCGTCGAACCTCTGCCCGAAGACTTCGACCTCGGAACCGTCGAGCCCCGCGATACCGTCGTCGTTGCCCCGCCAAACGACGAGAAACTCGTCGGCACTCGTGTTGTAGGCGACCGCGGGCTGTTGCCCGTCGAAGGCCGCAGCGCCGTCGGTAGTGCCCATGGTGCTGAGCCGTCCCGGCGTGGGGGCCAGCTCCGCTTGCGCGGGAACGCTCCTCGCGAGTCCTTCCGTAGGCGCCGTAGCTGAAACAACGGTACCGAAGGTCGCCGACAACGCGAAAACGAGCCAGATTGCAACCGATCTCATTGTACCGACAGTATCGAATGGCCGAAGAGGGGCCTGCAAGTGCAGCCCCCCACGTGGCGGCTCGGGCCGGTTGTTCGAAAAAGACGGTCGCCGAGTGTCGCGGTGAAGCGTCCGGCCCGCTGTGCGAACATCGAGTTTGAGCGTTCTGGCGGCTGTTCTCGCTCCCAAGCAGCCGACTCGTCAAACAGGGATCTAGGTCTGGGTGGGATGATGCGAATGGGTATTCTCGTCGCAATGGCTCTAGCGGTCCTGTGCGGGACGACATTGCCGAATGCTGATCTCTCGCCGCCAGTGCAGGCCCGGGCAACACCAACCGTTTTCCGACCCCTTTACGATGGCGTTCTGACCGATGAAGAAGCAGCTCGTTTGCGCGTTGCATTGCCGTGCGACAGCGTGTCGTTGCAGCGTTCCGGCGGCATGGTCGTGGGCCTGCCGGTGTTCACCGTAACTTTCCGGAAGAACGGAGAGGCGGAGCTGTCGGCGAGGAGCAACGGGTTTGGCAAGGCAGGAAGCTTCGTCGGAAACGTCGACATCTTTGATTTCGGCAAGCTATGCCATCTCTTGCATGTAGTGGGGTTCGAGAGAATGGAGCCGCGATACGCATCGACAATCAGCGATCAACAAACGCTGACGGTGAGCGCAACCATGGCCAACGGGGCGGTGACCGTGGTCGACTACGGTTGCGCCGGGCCCATCGAGCTGTGGTCGGTTCAGCGGGCAATAGAGGCGCTTGGCTGGGCCACACAGTGGGCTGAACAATGATCACGACGCGGTTCGAGCTCAATACAGGCTGGCTCGGCCTCGCCGCCCGTTCCACGGGCGGCAGCTGGAGGAGCTCCCTCGCCTAGCCCCGCGTCGCGTCGGCGGCCGAGCGGCCGTCCCGGTGCAGCATGTTGAGCTGGATCACCATCCCTGCGATGGCCACGACAACCATCACCGCCAAAGCCGCTTCCTGGCGCAATCCGAGCGTGTCGACGAGCAATGCGGCACCCGCCAGCGAGGACAGGACGATCAGGGCGTGATCGAAGACGAAGCTCGCCAGGGCTCCCCCCACGACGCCGGCCGCCAGAGCCGCGATCGTGGCCCAGGTCGAGTCCAGGCCCATCGGATCGATCACCAGAGAGACGAGCCGGGCCGTGACGGCGAACCCGACGATGGCCACCGCGAGCTTCTGCACGAACACGGCCAGCAACGCGCCGACGATTCCGCCGACCACCGCCAGCCCCAGCAAGATCGACCCGTCGGACAGGTCGAGGTAGTCGTTCGCCAAGCCCATGACGACGACGAAGCCAATGCCGGCAACGAACAGCCAGTACAGCCGGCGACCGAGCATCAGCAGGGTAAGCGCAACGGCGATCTGTACGGCGGCCGAAGTCCCGTCCCCGGACAGCTGCCCTAGCACCAGCTCGCCGCGTCCGCCGGCCGGTGCAGGACCTCTTCGACGTTCGCCTCGATGACCTTGTAGCCGAGGTTCCCGTACAGCTTCTGCCGGCCGCGGTTGAGCAAGTATGTGGGAGAGCCCTCGATCTTGAACTCGTCCCGCAGCTCGGCGTCGCGACAAGCGGCCGCGAGCGCCCGGCCGTTGTTGAGCAGCTCCCGCATCGCGTCGACCGGCAGGCCGAGATCCACCGTCACTTCCCACAGCGTCTCGAAACGAGAGACGTCGCGGCCGAGCTCGAAGAACGCCCGGCGCAAGGTCCAGGCGGTCTCTTCAAAAAGCGAGCGGCCGCTCATCTCCGAGCTCGGCTCCGCCGGGACCTCTCCTGCGCTCTCGAGAAGCTGCAACGCCTTGAGGAACTGGTGGCTCGGGGCGCAGCTCGTCGGACGCACCTCCCGCCACGCCCTCTCGGTCGGGTCCAGATGAGAGAAATCCGCGCATACTTCCGCGACATGCTGCGCGTAGCCTTCGAACCCACCGCGGTCCTTCCATCCTTCGCCGATGCGATGCTCGGTGGAGCCGAAGATCGGGATGAAGTGGTAGCTGACGCGAATGTCCCCGCCATGTCGCCGCTGCAGCTCGTCGAGCCGTATCTGCGCCGCGTAGGCCCAGACGCAAAGGATGTCGCTGAAGTAGGAAACGTGGATGCGCTGTTGCATTCTCGAGTAGGCCTTCACGCTACCGGGGGCGGAGGACATCACAGCCGGGGGGACACCACGATAGCCGATCGGATCGACGGCCGTCGAACCATGCGCGTCACCCTCCGCGCGCGCCACCCTCCTTGAAACGCCCCTCCCGATCCGCCAAGCTAGCGGCTGCTGTGAGGCGTTGAAGGTTGCTGACGGCGGGTCGCTGCGGGCGTCGCCCGGCGACGCTGTCGACCCGGCCGAGCACCCGAGGGTCCCGGAGGTCGTCGACCGATGAGGCGCAACGTTCCCTGCCCGCGGGCGATCGCCGCTTCTGCTCTGGCGGCGGTTCTTGCCGCGTCCGGCGCAGCGCCCGCGCAGTCGGCGAACCCCACCGGCGAGATCGGAGCCGACCTCGAGCTGCGGGTCGCCGTGGTCGAAGACCTGGCCCGGCAACGCGGCTGGTACGCCGAGTTCCAGTGCGCCGCTGCCCGCGCCAGCCGGCTGCTCGAAACCGCCATCGGTCGCAAGCTTCGTGTCCGTGATCGCGTCCCTTGGACGGGGTATTCCGGCGACGACGACATCTACGCGCTGCGCTCGCAGCTCGTGCGCCAGGTAGCTCACGAGGACGCTGATATCGTCGTCGGCATCATCCCGACCGGGGCAGGCGGGCCGTCTACTCGGACCTTCATCGAGGACGGGCTGGCGGCGTACTCTCGTGGCTACGCGGTCCTGCGGGTCGGCTCGGAGCTATGCGAATCTGGCCGCCTGCTGGCGCACGAGGTGGCCCACATCTTCGGCGGTATCCATCGCGCCGGTGACGGCAATCTGATGGACCCGACCTCGCCCGGGAGCCGCATCGACGAGCTCAACGAGGCGCTCTTCGATCTTCATCGAGACCGATCCGTCCGCCACGCGGAGCCGCCCCTGAGCGGCGAGATGCTGCGCATGATGTGGCGCCTGGCGCGCGCCGACGTCGACGCCGCGGAAACCTGGCTCCGCGTCGGTGTCCTGGCGGCCACCATGGGAAAACACGAGCCTGCCGGAAAGCACTACGCCAGAGCCCTGTCGATCGACCCGGAGCTACGGGTGGCCTGGGTCAACCTCGGTCACGCCCGTCTCCAGCTGGGCGAGTTCGCGGCCGCGGAGCATGCCTACAAGGCAGCTTTGTCGCTCGACCCCGACGACGGCATGGTCCACAACAACCTCGCCGTCGTCTACATGAGCGTGAACCGGCCGCAGCGCGCGGCCGCGTCGATGCGTCGGGCGCTCGAGCTCGGGTTCGACGTTCCGCGGGAATTGCGCGAGGCCATCCGCCGATCGATCGGCGGCTGAGAGACGCCCCGCCGATCAGGGAACGACGGCGAAGATCCGCACCTGCCCGCCCGACCCGCCGGCGATCTTGATCGGGGCGACGATCAGGTAGGCGCCGGCTTCGGGCAGCAGGTGAACGTTCGCCACGTTCTCGAGGTGGTACTTGCCGCTGCCGTTGACCACGCCGTGGGCCGGAAAGCCGCGCCCGGCACCGGGGTCGACGCTCAACGTGTCGGCGCCGATGCCGCGGATGTCCCGCTCGTCGATGAGAAAGCGGGCGGCCTCCTCGGAGAAGCCGGGGAAATGCATGCGGCCATCCTCTCCCTGATTCCGGTAAGCCTCGGGATCGTCGTACTTCTCGCTCCAACCGCTGTACATGACGACGATCGCGCCCCCCGGCAGCGGGCCGTTGCGCGCCTCCCAGGCCAGCAGGTCGTCTCGGGTGACCGCGTAATCCGGGTCGGCGGCACTCTGCTCGCTCACGTCGACCACAGCCAGCGGGCCGAACAGGTCGGCAGCGGTGAGCTGGTCGACGGTCGGCAGGTTGTCACCACCATGGATGGGGGCGTCGAGATGCGTACCGTGATGCTCGGGGGTGCTGTAGGAGCCCATCGAAACGGCGCCGCTCGGCTGTGTCGCCACCGCCTCGTACTCGAAGGGGCTGGCGTCGGGCCCCGGCCAGTAGACGGCATCGGGGCTGAGGGCGTGCGTCAGGTCGATGACCTCGAGGTCGCCGGCGAACAGCCGATCGAGGCGATCGGCCGTCGTCGCCGGTACGCCCGCTTCGTTGGCTCCTCCGCCCGAGCCACCGGCCGTGTTGGCTCCGGCGCGGGCCGCGTCCGTCGCCGTGTTCCCGGAGGGCGCACCGCACGCAACGAGCGCGCCTGCGAGCAGAAGGACGGTCGGCGCGAGGCTGACCCACCGGCGGGCGCTTCGCCTCTGCTCCGGAGCGGGCCGCGGGCTGACCGTTTGAAACAGCACACTGCGGTACCGGGCCGTCATGATGCCGGCTCCACCCTTCCCGCCGCCGTCGCGGTCGACGCCGAAGGCCGAATGGAGACATGCCCGACCCCGTTCCGCCGTGCATCGCAGCCGGCCGTGGCGAGCACCTCGCACGCCGCTTCGACCAGCGCTTCACTGTTGAGGCCGGCGGCGATGGCGACGAGCCCGTTCTCGAGCTCCGAGGAGTCTGCGCCCTCGGGCAGCCCTCCGAGATGCCCATCCGCACGGCGTGCGCAGATTCCGTGGCGCTCCTGCAGGGTGTCGAGCCGCTCGTCGAACTGCTGCAGAAACGTGGGGGATTGACGAAGCGCCCGCACGCATTCGCTCTGCAACGCACGCTCCACCTCGTCGTCGTAGAAGGCGAAGAACGGAACCATCTCGATCGGACGCACGCATTCGAGCCCGAAGGCGAACTCCCGGTGCACCATGGCGCCGTTCTCCTTCCGGTAGATCGAGTAGCGCGAGTTGACGCCGCGAGCCCAGTTCATGCCGCACACGAACAGCCCGCCTTCGTTCAGCAGCGAGCCGACCCAGTCGATCGCCTGCCGGCGGAAGGCGTCGTCGAAGTAGATCAGCACGTTCATGCAGCGCACCACGTCGACCGGGCCTCCCGGGTCGACCTCGCCGAGCCCCCCCTGAATGAAGCTCACGTTGCCGCGGGCGAACTCTTCGATCGGGTCCTGCACCAGCCGCGCGCCTCCTCCGCGCACAGTCGCGTGCCCCTGCACGTCGCCGAGCTCCGGTCGCAGACGCGTCAGGATCTCCTCGAACCGACTCCTCGTCGCGACCGGGTCGCGGTGCATCTCGTCCCATTGAGCGTAGTCGGCATTCCCCGGCTGGAAGTAGCGCAACTCGCCGTCCTCGCGAAAGCAGGCGTAGGCGTCGTCGGCGTCATAGACCATCCAGCGGCCGAACTGCGGATCCGCGCCGACGATCGTGCATTCCGGGAATCGGTCGGCGAGGTCGAGCGTCGTTAGCGGCGGGAAGCCGCAGCCGACGTCCAGCAAGCGGTCGCCCGGCCGAACCGCGTACCAGGGATTCTCCTCCAGGTAGCGCTCGATGGGCTCGTGACGACCCTTGACTGTTATCGGAGGAACCATGCCGCCCCACGCAGTCGGCAGGATGCGCGGCAACAGATGCCCCATCTCCCAGACCAGGAGCTCGGAGACGTCCCGGGCTTCGAGGCCGACCTCACGAGCGCGGACGAAGAAGCGCTCGATGAAGTCGACGACCTCGTCGGGCTGCTCCTCCAGCGGCTGGAGCAGGTCCAGCTTCTCGGTCGGTAGCGCCGAGGCGAAATAGCGTTCGTTCCACCGCTCGAGGCGGTCCGTATGGGTGATGCTCATGGCGCGCCAGCAAACACCTCGGGGCGTACGGCGTCAAGGTGGAGTAGGCTTCGGGCGAACGACTCCGAGAAGCCCCAGGACAACCGTGGAGCGAGGCCATGCGCCGGATGCTTGCCGTTTTCGCGATCGTTTTCTTCCTCTCCCCCGCCCTGCTTCCCGCCTCGACGAGCGCGGCCGGCGAGGCGCCCCAGTCGGCCGGCGTTGCCGGCTACTACCGCCACCCGGAGATCCACGGCGACACGGTGGTGTTCGCGGCCGAGGGCGATCTGTGGCGCACCTCCGTGGACGGCGGCATCGCCCAGCGGATCACGACCCACCCCGCCGAGGAGACCGACCCGGCGATCTCTCCGGACGGCACGACGCTCGCCTTCACGGCCCGCTACGAAGGCCCGACGGAGCTGTACACGATGCCGCTGTCGGGCGGCGTGCCGACCCGGCGTACGTTCGAGGCGGACTCGTCCGTTGCCACCACGTGGACGCCGGACGGCAAGCTCGTCTACACGACCGGTTTCTACGCCACGCTGCCGGTGCCGCAGCTGGTAGCGATCGACCTGGCCGACCATACGCGCGAGCGGATCCCGCTGTCGACCGCCAGCGAAGCGGTGTACGACGACAGCGGCGACAGCCTCTACTTCGTCCGGCCGGCTTTTCACAACAACGTGACCAAGCGCTACGTCGGCGGCACGGCGCGCGACGTGTGGAAGTTCACCGCCGGCTCCGAAGAGGCCGTCGAGCTGACCGGCGACTACGACGGCGAGAGCCACTCGCCCATGTGGTGGGACGGCCGCGTCTACTTCGTCACCGACCGCGACGGAACCATGAATATCTGGTCGATGGACGCGGACGGCGGCGACGTGCGCCAGCACACCGAGCACGCCGGCTGGGATGTGCGTGACCCGGAGCTGTCGCGCGGTCGCATCGTCTACCAGCTCGGCGCGGATCTTTGGCTGTACGACGTCGCCGCCGATCAGGTCCGCGTCATTCCGATCGCGCTTGCATCCGACTTCGACCAGCTGCGGGAAAAGTGGGAAACCGATCCGATGCAGTATCTGACTTCGGCCCATATCCACCCCGAAGGCGACAGCGTCGTACTCACCGCGCGCGGCCGCGTTTTCGTCGCCCCGGCTGGGAGCGGGCGCCTCGTCCGCGCCAACAACGACGAGGGCGTCCGCTATCGCGACGTCACCTTCATGCCCGACGGCTCGCTCGCCGGGCTGTCGGACGCCGGCGGGGAGTTCGAGTGGGTGCGGCTGCCGGCCAACGGCGTCGGCGATCCCGATCCGATGAGCGACAACGGCACGGTGCTGCGCTTCGAGGGCACCGTCTCGCCCGACGGCAACTGGATCGGCTTCACCGACATGAACCGCGATCTTTCGCTGCTCGATACCCGCAGCGGCGAGATCCGCATCATCTCGGAGAACCGCGAGGGCATCGGCGACATGGCCTGGTCGCCCGACAGCCGCTGGCTCGCTTACAGCATGACGGCGATGAACAGCTTCCGGCAAATCAAGCTCTACAGCGTCGAGACCGCCGCGACGACGATGGTCACGTCCGACCGCACCAACAGCTCGAGCGTGGCCTGGGATCCGGACGGCGAGTTTCTGTACTTCGTCTCCGACCGCAACCTGCGCTCGTCGGTCGGCAGCCCCTGGGGCCCGCGGGCGCCGGAGCCCTACTTCGCCGAGCCCATCAAGCTGTACGAGGTGGCGTTGCGGCAGGGGCTGCGCTCGCCGTTCCGACCGGCGGACGAGCTGGCGGCGGACGGCCGTGCCGAGACGGAAGAGGAATCGGTGGCGACGGTCGAGATCGATCTCGAGGGCATCGATCGCCGCGTACGCGAGGTTCCCGTCGAGCCGGGCAACTACTCCGGCTTGCAGGTCACCGACGACGCCATCTTCTATCTGTCGCGCCAAGCCGGCGGCGGCTTCGGCGGGGGCGCCGACCTGATGGCACTCCCCCTCGACAGCGAAGATCCCGAGCCCGTCACGGTGCTCGAAGGCGTCCGCTCGGCCGAGATGTCGGCCAACCGGGAGAAGATCCTGGTGCGCCGCGGCAACAACTTCCACATCATCGACGCTCGGCCGCAGGCGGTGGGCAATCGCCTCGCCGATACTCAGGTGAGCCTGCAGGGATGGGCGTTCCCCTTGGACGTGCGTGAAGACTGGCGGCAGATCGTCGTCGATGCCTGGCGCATGGAGCGGGACTACTTCTACGACCCCGGCATGCACGGCGTCGACTGGGATGCCGCCTTGCAGAAATACCTGCCGCTGATCGATCGGGTGACCACCCGAGCGGAGGTATCCGACGTCATCGGGCGTTTCGTCGGCGAGCTCTCGGCCTTGCACACGAGTGTCCGCGGCGGCGACCTGCGTACCGGCGAGGAAAGCGTCAACGTTCCCAGCCTCGGCGCCCGCCTGCTGCGCGACGCCGACGCCGGCGGCTATCGCGTCGACTACGTCTACCAGTCGGACCCCGACTACCCGGAGGAAATGTCTCCGCTGGCCGACCCCTACCTCGACGTCGTCGAAGGCGACGTCATCGAGACGATCAACGGTGTCTCCACGCTCGACGTGCCCGACATCGGCGCGCTGCTGCGCAACCAGGCGAACCGGCAGGTGCTCGTCGGGCTGCATGACGCCGACGCCGGCGCCTCTCGTGATCTGGTCGTCGTGCCGATGAACGGCGAACGCAACCTGCGTTACAGCGACTGGGAATACACCCGCCGGCTGCACGTCGAGGAACGCGGCGACGGCCGCATCGGTTACGTGCATCTGCGGGCGATGGGCGGGGCCAACCTCACCGAGTGGTATCGACAGTTCTATCCCGTCTTCAACCGCGAGGGACTGATCCTCGACGTTCGCCGAAATACCGGCGGGAACATCGACTCGATCATCCTCGAGAAGCTGCTGCGACGCGCCTGGATGTACTGGCAGGAGCGCGTCGGCCAGCCGACCTGGAACATGCAGTACGCCTTTCGCGGCCACATGGTGATCGTCGTCGACCAGAACACCGCCTCGGACGGCGAGGCCATTGCCGAGGGCTTCCGTCGCCTCGGCCTCGGCGTGGTCATCGGCATGCGCACCTGGGGCGGCGAGATCTGGCTGGGCTCGTCGAACCGCCTCACCGACGGCGGCCTGGCGCGGGCCCCGAGCATGGGCGTGTACGGCGAGGATCGCGATTGGCTCATCGAGCAGATCGGCGTCATCCCCGACATCGTCGTCGACAATCTCCCCCACGCGACGTTCAACGGAGCCGATTCCCAGCTCGACACCGCGATCGACTACCTGCTCAACAAGATCGCCACCGAGCCCGTGCCGGTGCCGGAGCCGCCACCGTATCCGAACCTCGGGTTCGACTATGGGCGCCCCGGATCCGGCGGGCGGGAACAAACGACGAATCGGCGGAACAGGTAGAGACAACAGGCGCGCAGGCGGCCGCCGGCCGCGGACGCATCTGCCGCCGAGGAGCAGAAGGAGACCTGAAAATGCGCAACAGACTCTCGCTGTCGACGATCGCGATCGTCGCACTCACCGTAGTCGCACTCCCGGCCATCCCGACGGCAGAGGCCGGCCAGCAAGTGGAGCTCCGCTGGAAGTTCGAGCCCGGGTTGTCGTTGGGCTACCGGATGACCATGAACAACGAGACCGAGATGCCCAACAACATGGGCGTCATGGCGATGGAACAGATCATGGACAACCGCTGGGAGGTCATCGACGTCAGCGCCGCGGGCGAAGCCACGGTGCAGATATCGAACGACCGGGTGCGGATGAACATGCAGGGCCCGATGGGCAACATGAACATCGACTCCGATGGCGACACCTCGGCGGATCCCACCGGGGGAATGCTGTCGGCCATGGCGGGCACGACGTACACCCTGGTGTTCGACGCCGAGGGCAAGATCCAGGAGGTGCGCGGCCTGGACGAGATGCGCGAGAAGCTGATGGCGACAACCGGGCAGTCCTCCAATCCGATGGTCGACCAGGCGCTCGAGCAGATGGCCAGCGAGGACGGCATCAAGAACATGATGCAGCAAGGCTTCGCGTCCTGGCCTCAAGAACCCGTCGGACCGGGCGATTCCTGGGATGCCGGCTTCGACATGACCATGCCGATGTTCGGGACGATGGTCTACAACATGACGCAGACCTTCGACCGCATCGAAGAGCGCGACGGTCGCAGCATCGCGATCGTCAACACCAGCGGCACCATGCAGGTAACGCCGGACAACAGCGCGAGCAATCCCGCCGCCGGCATGATGGAGCTGGGTGACGCCGCCATCAACGGCGTCATGGAGTGGGACATCGAGGCGGGCCGCCTCCTGAAGACCACGCAAGATACGACCATGCAGATCTGGATCGCCGCGGGCGCCCAGGAGATGTCGATGCTGACGTCCTCCCACATGGTGCTGGAGCTGGTCGAGGGCGGATAGGAAGGCCGCCTCACGATCGCTCGGGCGTCTACTGGCCCGCCGGAGCCTGAAGAAACGCGCCGTCCAGCATGATCAGGTCAGGCTCGCACGGATCGCTGATCCAGTCGGCGGGCGGTGCCGGCCCGGCGGCGCCGTCGCAACCCAACGAGACGAGGGAGAATGTGCTGGCGCCGGTGACATAGACGAACGGGCTACCCCACGCGTCGTCGGTCATGACGGTCTGCAGGTAGCCTTCGTCGGCCAATTCCGTGAGCGTCTGGGCGTAGCGTCCGAGATCGATCCGCATCAATTCGTTGGCGGTCCCGATCCGCCGCATCTCGCTCCGGGTCTGCCGTTGTTCTGCCGTTACGAATTCCGAGCGGAACTCGAGGTCTCGGGCGATATCGAAGCCGAAGTAGGAAGGCACGGACGCGAGCGGCGAGGCACCGCCACCCGCGTGGACGCCGCCGAACCCCTCCAATACGAAATAGCCGACGGCCACGAGCTCGAGATCTCTCGCGATATCAAGGCCGAAGTACGGCGTGGCCGGGGTCATCGGTGCGGCGCCGCCACCGGCATGCACGGCACCGAAACCGTCCAGCACGTAGTAGCCGGTCGAGGCGAGCTCCAGGTCCCGAGCCATGTCGAAGCCGAAGTACGCGGTCGCCGGGGAGATGAGCGGAGCACCGCCGCCAACGTGGATGCCACCGAAACCGTCCAGAACGTAGGCCCCCGCAGAGACCAGCTCCACGTCACGGGCGACGTCGAAGCCGAAGTATGGCGTCGCCGGATAGACAGGCGCCGCGCCACCCCCCGCATGTAGCCCACCGAACGCATCGAGCACGTGGATGCCGTCGGTGGCGACCTCCAAATCGACGGCGATGTCGAAGCCGAAATACGGGGTCATCGGCGAAGGTGCAGGAGCACCGGCCCCCGCGTACACCGTGCCGCGCCCGTCCAGGACCCAGACCCCGCCGCCCGGCGCCATCTCCAGGTCCCGCGCCAGGTCGACACCCAGGTACGGCGTCGCCGGGCTCACCGCGAGCGGCGGGCCCGCCGCATGGAGACCACCGTAGCCATCCAGCACCCAGCCACCGGCGAACGGGGTGTCGGTGGACCACTCCGGCCCGGCAGGCGCGCCGCCGAACCGGCGCGTCCCATGGCTCGTCCAACCCGACCCCAGCGAGGAGTCGATGACCAGATCCCCACTCCCTCCGTCCAAGTGGTAGAGGCCAACGATCCCGGCACCGTACCGAAACGGGATCCAGGAAGGTACGAACGTCCCCGCGTAGCGGAGCGCGTTGGAGATCCTGATCTCGTCGACCCAACCACTGAAGGACGGAAACGCCGGACCGGCATCGTGCTTCTCGGCTCCGATTACGAGGAACGGATCACTGTTCAAGCACGGTGCCCCGCTACAGTAGTTGCCCGTGGGAACCTCGTTTCCGGGATAGGAAACGTCGCCGTCCGGACCGTCCGCCGCAGCACGCTGAACGCCGTCGATGAACAGCCACATGTACCCGTCCGAGCGGCGACGCTGCACCGCGACGTGGTGCCAAATGCCGTCGGTCACGTCGACGCCGGGGCCGCTGCAGATCGTGCGCGAGTCGGAGAACTCGCCGGTTACGCCGAAGATCAACCCGCCCCCGGCGATCGACAGACCGAACTTGCGCGGCTCGTTGAAGCGGTCGCGATCGAGAATGATGTTGCCGTAGATCCAGTTGATGTTGGACCCACATGCCTGCGGCGGCGCCGTGTTCTCGCTCGCCAGCGCCCGCATCCAGAACTCGATGGTGAAGTCCTGCGCGCCGACGTCCACCGACGGTCCGGGCTCGTCGTTGACGTCGAACGGGTCATCGACAGGGATCTTCACGCGGTCGAGGTCGGGTGCCGCGACGCCGTTGCCGTGGAAGCGTAGCGAATACTGCGCAAGGAGCCGGTCGGCCGCACCGATCGCCATGATGGCGACGAGCAACCCAACGTAGTGGAAACGGAGCTTCATGCGCGCTCCTCGGTTCCCGTCTTCGCCCCCCCTGCGGAAAGAACCCTGACGAAGGCCAGTCTAGCCTGCCCGGCCCCCACGCCGAAGAAGAACGGCGGAGACACCCCTACCGCGGCGGTCGGCGGCGCCACCGAGGGCTTCAACGCCGGAAGCCCCCGGGGCAGCAGCGCCGAATTACTGGGCCGAGATCCGCAGAAGGTTGGCGGTGCCGAAAGGCGGTGCCGCCGGACCCGGGAGCAGCGCCGGGTTCGGACAACCGATCGTGGCGGGGACACAGGGGAAATTCTCGACGATCACCCCCCCTGAGCCGGTCTGGAAATTCTGATCGAAGGTGCCGTCGATCGTCAGCCTACCGACGGAATCGACCTCGCCTCCTCCGCCAACGGCGGAGCGGAAGTAGACGAGCGTGGCGACGTACGATTGCCCCGTCGTGTGTTTCCACGAGCCTACCGCCAAGGTGTTGGCGTGCGGGCCGTCACCGGCGGCAACGGAGGCCGCGCCGAAATCGCTGACGTCCTGACTCGTTGCTGTTCCGTCGGCATGCAGCGTGAGCAGGGCGGTGAAGTTGAGTCCGCCACCGAGCGGGATCGATGCCGCGTAGGTGCCGGCGGCCGGCTGGCCTTGGCCGGTGCCCGCACCGACTGACTGGCTACCGTACTCCGCCCCAGCCACTGCAACTGCCATCGGAACGGATGGCAGCACGGATCCGAGAATCGCGGCCAGACACAACACGAAGATCGACTTCACTGCAGGATGCTTCTTCACGGCAACACCTCCGTTCAGATGATTCTCCGATCCCGGGAATCATCGTGGGCACGCTTGGAAAGCAGAGCGGCTCGTCGCACGACGAACGGACACCAACATGCCGAAGATCAAGGCAGGTTTCTTGGCGATACTTTGACGTTGTTGTGGTGTTTGTTGTGACGGCCGGAGAAACGCTGGTAACCTGCTGTGATCGTTGGGTTTTCCTATGTCTGAAGAAACGACCGGCGGTCACGAAGAAGACGGTTCGGCCACCGTTTTCCGCTTTCCTCCCTACGAATTCGACGTAGGTGCGGGGCTCCTGCGCCGCGGAGACGAGGAAACACCCTTACCTCCGAAAGCGGCGCGGGTTCTTTCTCTCCTGTTGTCCCGGAGCGGGCAGCTCGTCACCAAGGAAGAGCTGCTCGAGTCGGTGTGGGAGGGTGCGAGCGTCACCGAGTTCTCGCTCACCTCGGCGATCAAGCTCCTGCGGAAGGCACTGGGCGACGACGCGAGGGACCCCGAGTACATTCAGACGCTGCACCGGCGCGGCTACCGCTTCGTCGGCTCGGTTCAAGCGCTGAGGGAGAGCCGATCCCTTTCCGGTTCCGAATTCTCGAGTTCCGAAGCTTCCGGTTCCGCGGCTTCGGGCTCCGAAGCCTCAGGTTCCGCAGCCCCTACGACCGCCTCTGCCGATCCGGCGACGACGCCCGACGCGAACGTCGATGGCGCCGGCGCCCACAGCGTCTGGCGGTCTCTGATCCCCGCGGGAGTCGTCGCGCTCGCGGCGATCATCATCGCCATCGCCGCGAACGTCACCCGCCCTCCCACCGAGGAGGGATCACGGCGCGGGTCGGAGGCGCCTGCCACAACCTCCGACGAGCCCGAATCGGCTTTCGGGCTCGTCGTCCTACCGGTTCCGGAAATCGGTGAGACCGTCCAACAGCGACGCTTCGCCGCCGGCATCGGCGACGAGCTCTCGACGATGCTCGCCGAGGTCATGGGGCCGGGGGTCGTTCCCTGGTCGGTCACCGCCAACTACGACCGCAGCAACAAGACGTTGCCTCAGATCGCCGATCACTTCGGGGCCCGGTTCGTGCTCGCACTCTCCGTGCGTTGGGCAACCGGCGGGACGGAGTCCTATCAGTTGGGGGCGAACCTCCTGCGCGCCGCGGACGGCGCACTACTCTGGGAGGGTTCCTTTCCGGGAGAATTGAACCTGCAACGGATGTTCGAGCAGCAGGCCGAGATCGCCAACGGCGTGATCGAGAGCCTGGCCGTCACGATACCCGTAGGCAAGCAGCAGGTGGTGGCCGCTTGGCCGACCGGGGACCTTCGAGCTTGGGAGGAGTACCTCCAGGGGATGGAGAAGATGCAGGCGTCGATCTACGACGACAGCGGCTGGGACGAAGCAGCCGTCCACTTCGAGACCGCCATAGAGCACGACAAGGACTACGCCGTCGCCCGAGCGATGCTGGCGCGTACCTACAGCACGCTCCTCGGTACCGAACGATTGCGAAAGGCCCAGGCGCTGGTCACCGAGCTGGAGCGGGACTATCCGACGCTTCCGCAGACGCAGTGGGCGCTCGGCGCGTACTACTACAACATCACGCGGGTCCCCGCCGCCGCGCCCGAGCCGATCGATCCCGAACAGCCGAGCTTGCTCCCCTACTACGAGCGCGCCCTCCAACATCTCGAAGAGGCTCGCCGCGGCCTGCCCTACGACCTGGACCTCGAGGGCACGCTCGCGACCGTGAATCGGCGCCTGGGGAACTGGAGTGCGGTGCTCGCAGGCCTCCAGAGGCTTCACCAGATCCAGCCGCAGCACGATAGCTTCACAACGGAGCTCATGCTCGGCTACGCGCTGACCAGAAACCACGAGCAGGCCGATCGGCTCCTCGACGAAATGCTCGCCAAGGCCCCCGCAAGATCGGCTCTGGTTGCCATGAAAGCGTTCAACCACCTCTCCTGGGGCCGGCCTATCTCGGAGCTCAGGGAGGACCTGATTTCCGCCTCCGCCGAACTGCCACCGGAGCCCACCGGGTCCAACGGCAGGTGCCAGTCGCTGCTGGCTTGGATTCTGGCGGACGCCGCGGAGGGAAACTTCCAGGATCTCGTCGACCGGCGAGCCCGGGCGCCGGAATGCCAACTGGGAACCGTGGGCAACATGCGCTTCTCGTTCGACCTCTACGCGGCGTATGCCTTCCGAGAGCTGGGCCTTACGGGGGCTGCAGACCGGGCACTCGAAGCCGCTATTGCCAGCGCGGAAGCGGCCTACTCGTCCGCGCCCCTGCGGAAATTCCGCTACCAACACAACGCAGAGCGCGGGCTCGCGTACGCGGTGGCCGGGCATCGAGATGAAGCCCTGCAATTCGCCGCGCGCGCCGTTGAATTGCTCCCGATCGAGCAGGACGCCTTTCAAGGGATCGAACCCTACTACTTCTACGTCCGTACGCTGGCGCAGCTCGGAGACATCGACGAAGCTCTCGAAGAATTGACATACCTACTCTCTCTTCCCGGGTCGTGGATGACGCCCGCCCTCGCTCGGGCCGATCCCTTTCTGGAGCCGGTGGTCAACGACCCGCGTTTCGAGGAGCTTGCCGAGGACTATCCTCCGGCAGCCGACAGCTCCGGGCAATGAGCAAGTGGGCAGCTCTCGGCAAGCCGAGGGCTTTCCGAGACCCGACGGTCGGGAGATCAGCAGACCTTCTGGGGTGGCTCAGCCTTCGGCCAGCGTCTCGGTCGGCGCGATCTTCAGCGCTCTGCGGGCCGGCGCAACACATGCCGCCGCCCCGATGAAGCCGACGACGCCCACCGTCACCAGCCCGGCGATGAGCACGGGCGATTCCATCGACGTCTGTCCGAGCTGAGCCTCGAGCAAGCGGAGGAGCACCCAGGACAAGCCCATTCCCGCGAGGGACCCGACGCCGAGTTGAACGGCAGCATGGCGCGCGATCGTCGCCACTACGTCTCGCCATCCGGCGCCCAAGGCGATGCGAATGCCCAGCTCCCGCCTCCTTTGCGCCACGGTGAACGACATCAGCGCGTACACGGCCATCGTCGAGATGACCAGCAGGATGGCGGTGAGGACGAGCAGGACGGAACGTAGCCGGGTCTCGATGAAGAGGTAGAAGTTGGGCACCTCCGACAGCGCGGTCGGCTCCCAGATGATCGCGTTCGGATCGGCCTCGCGCGCCAACTCGCGAAGTCTCGGGGTAAACGCCACGGGGTCGTCCCCCACGTGGATGGCGAAGGGTACGGGATAGATCTCGCCGGGAGCGAGGGGGAAATAGATTCCAGCGTCGCTCTCGGGCTTGGAGGCGAACATGCCGAGGTTCCCCACGACGCCGATGATCTCGAACCACGGGTTGTCGTTGTCCCCGCGCGTCCAGCGGCGCACCCGCATGCCGATCGGGCTCCGCCCTTCCAGAACCGCCTCGACGAAGCTGGTGTTGACGATGACGGTGGAGCGATTCTCCCCGATGTCGGACGGGCCGAAGCCCCTGCCCACGAGAATCGGCTGGGCGAGCGCGTCGAAGTACCCGATGTCGATCCGCGCGGTGAGCAGCTCGTGTCGGGATCCGTCGCCGTCCACTTCGAACCAGGAGTCGGAGTGGTCCATACCGGGCAGGACGCTGGCCACGGCGACCCGGCCGACCCCCGGCTCGGCGCCGACACGGCGGACGAACGCCTCCTGGGCAGCCACCAAACGGGCCGACTCGGTGCGGCTCATCCTTCCCCGATCCGCCCCCGCTTCGACCCGGGGAATCATGAGCTCGGCGGACAGATACTGATCTGTCGGGATGCCCAGGCCGTCGCGGGGATCGTCCCCCCAGATCCCGACGCTGACACCGAGAATCGCGACTACCAACGCTACGTCGAGGACGATCAGCGACGTGGACATCCAGCCGAAGCGTACGGAGGAGGCCGTGGCGGCGCCCTGCTGAATCCGTCCGTGGATACGAGCGCTGCCGGTGACCTTGAGTGCCGGCACCACCCCGACGACGGCCGCGCTCAAGCACGCCAGGCCGAACCCCAGTGCCAGCGTCTGGACCGTCAGTCCCAGGTCGATCCAGTTGTTGTCGGTCGACGCAGGGGAGAGCAGGGAAATCGTGTGCAAGGCCAGGAAACCGAGGCTGCACGCCAGGATCGCCAGGACGGCCGACTCGACGAAGAGCTGCGTCACGATCCGCATGCGACCGGCGCCCAGCGCCATGCGCACGGCGAGCTCGTTGGATCGGGCGGCGGTGCGCGCCAGAACCAGCATTCCGATGTTGATGCTCGGGAACAGCAGCATCAGGACGGTGAAGACCTGGACGGCGTAGAACTGGGGGATGGCACGCAGACCTCCCTTGGGCGTGCGCGTGATCCCGGCGGAAAACGGCACCACCTCGGCCCTCAGCTTCTCGTGATTGTCCGGAAGCTCCGCCGCCATCCGCCGGTCCAGGGCGTCGAGCTCCACCTGGGCCTCGTCCGGGGTGACGCCTTCTTTCAACCGGGCGATCACGCGGAGCATCCGCGCCCCACCGTGATCGTCGACGAAAGCTCGCTCCCGAAGCGGGATCCAAATCTGGTCGCTCCACGGGTAGCGAAAGTCCTCCGGCATCACGCCGACGATCGTGCGCGGCACTCCGCCGACGTCGATCACGCCGCCAATGACATCCCGGGAGCCCATGAAGCGCACCTGCCAGAGGTCATGCCCCAAGACGACGACGTCGGGAGCGGTGATGTCGTCGTCCGCGGATGTCAGGGTCCGGCCCAGCAACGGCGCAACGCCGAGAATCTCGAAAACCGCAGAGGTCACCTCGGCGCCCTCGACCGGTGCGATGACGCGGTCCGCAGTGCCGACGTTGTACACGCCGTCGATCGCCACGCCGATGGCAGCGTACGAGGTCAGGCCGTCGCGCCACCGGGCGAAGTCGTAGAGCGCCGTCGGCCGGACGATTCCCAGCTCCGCATCGACGTTGCGGAGAACCTGCAGTCGTTCGCCGGCCTCGAGGGGAGGTGGCGCTTCCCACGCAGTCGCCAGGTGTATGGGAGCGATGCCGGCGGGAATCCCGAAAGCGAGAGCCAACACCGCGACCACCGTCAATCCCGGGTACTTCACGAGTGCGCGCAGACCGAGCTTGGCGTCGAGCCACAGCGTCCCGATGCTCGACATCAAATCCCGGACCCGATCGATTCGCACCCTCCGCAGGCGGCGCTTCAGGGCCGGCAGGCTCGACCGAAGAACTTGCCGGCGATACCACGTGCGGGCGGAACGCACGCCGTGCGCGCGCACGCGGGCGGCAAACTCCTCGGCCAGGTCGCCGATGATCGGACCGTGATCCTCGCGCGGGAGCAGCAGCGCGAGCAGAGCTTCGGCGGCTGCCGGCGGGCGTTCCGGCGCGCGGCGAGGAGCGTCCGCGGTCACGGCTCCAGCCCCCCGAGCTGCCACATCGTCTTCAGCGTCCTGCGGACGTTCTCGAGCGCCCGCGCCCCCTCCGGCTCGACACGGAAGTGCTTCTTGGCCCGTCCACCCCGCTCGCGCGTGGGCTCTCCCAGACGCGAGCTGACCAGGCCCTTGGACTCCAGTCGATCCAGCGCGGAGTACACCGTCGGGACGGAGACATCCCTCCCGGCGTGTTCACGTAGCACCTCGCGGATGTTCATGCCGTAGGCGTCGTCGTCTTTCAGGGACAGCACGGCAAGCAGGACGAGCTGCTCGAACGCGGGCAGGTTTTCGGTGTCGGAAGTTGTTCGAGTAGATTTCATCGCGTAAAGCGATTATATGGGCCCGGCATCCTCCCACGCAACCGATCGCACGGGTCAGCCTCTCGGCTCCGGTTCCGTCGAAAGGCCTATAGTAGATATGCGGGTCTTGTTACTTGTCTTATAATCGGGAAACGACCTTTTCATCGCCACGCACTTTCTGTCGGATTTCCCCTGCCGGGAAAGAGGTGAACCCGATGCCCGAAATCAACGCCACGAAGCTCGAGCTCGGACCGCGACGCGGTCTCTTCATCGACCTGCAGCACGAGCTCGACGCCATCGAGGTAGCGGAGGACGACGTCCGCCGTCTCGAGGACTACGACCTGATCTACCGCACGCTCTGCGGCATTCTCTTCAATTTCGTGCCGAACTCCGGCCACCCGGGTGGGAGCATCTCCTCGGGGCGCATCGTCGAAGGTCTGCTGTTCTCGACGATGAGCTACGACTTCTCGGACCCCGACGAACCCGCGGCCGACATCCTCTCGTACGCCGCCGGCCACAAGGCGATGGGCCTGTACGCCATGTGGGCGCTGCGCAACGAATGCGTCCGCATTGCCCGGCCCGATCTCCTCCCGACGGTCAACCAGCAGCTCCGGCTCGAGGACCTGCTCGGCTTCCGTCGCAACCCGACCCAAGAGACGCCGCTGTTCGCCGAGCACCAGGCCAAGCCACTCGACGGGCACCCCTCACCGCTGGTCCCGTTCGTGAAGCTCTCGACCGGCGCATCGGGCGTCGGCGACCCGTCGAGCTTCGGCCTGTCGTTCGGCGCACAGGACACCTTCGGGAAGGCTGCGCCCTTCGTGCACGTGCTGGAGGGCGAGGGCGGCATGACGGCCGGCCGCGTCGCCGAGGCGCTGGCGACCGTTGCAACCGCACAGCTGTGGAACACCCGCCTGCATGTCGACTGGAACCAGGCGTCGATCGACTCCGACCGCGTCTGCCGCGAGCACGACGTGGCCGGCGACTACGTCCAGTGGGACCCGGCGGAGCTCTGCTACATCAACGACTGGAACGTCATCTCCGTGCCCGACGGGAAAGACCTGCGCCAGGTGCTGGCGGCGCAGAAGCTGGGCCAGGAGCGTCTCAACGATCAGCCCACAGCTATCGTTTACCGGACCATCAAGGGCTGGCAGTACGGCATCGAGGGCTGCAAGTCGCACGGCGCCGGCCACGGCTACTGCAGCGACGAGTACTTCGCCACGTTGGCGCCGATGGAGGAGCGCTTCGGTATCTCGTTCCCGCGGCCGTCGGCGAGCAGGCTCCCGGACGACGTCGAGGCAGACTTCTTCGAGATGCTTCTGACCCTGCGCCGCGTCCTGGAGGATAACCGCGAGCTCAGCGGGTTCGTCGGCGAAAAAGTCGCCGGAGCGAAGAGCCGGCTCGAGCAGCTCGCCCGCGCTCCGCGTGAGAACGTGCCCGATCTCGGCAAGCTCTACGACGACTCGATCGCGGCCGACTCGATCCCCGCCGGCCTGACGTACGAGGTCGGCAGCTCGCAAACGCTCCGCGGCGCCCTCGGCGAAACGCTGGGCTATCTCAACGAGCGGACCGGCGGCGGGTTCGTCGCGGCTTCCGCAGACCTGATGGGATCGACGAGCATCTCGAAGCTGGGGGCGGCATTCCCGGCCGGGTTGTACAACGCCGTTTCCAACCCGGGATCGCGTCTCCTGGCGGCGGGCGGCATCTGCGAGGACAACATCGGCGCCTTCATGTCGGGGGTTTCCGCTTTCGGAACCCACATCGGCGCGGGGGCGTCGTACGGGGCGTTCATTGCCGCCCTGCAACACATCTCGGCTCGACTGCACGGCATCGGCCAGCAGGCGTTGCGCGCCCGAAACGGCGACCCGTTCAGCCCCTTCTTCATCGTCTGCGCCCACGCCGGGCTCAAGACCGGCGAGGACGGCCCGACCCATGCCGATCCCCAGGCGCTCCAGCTCCTGCAGGAAAACTTCCCGCCGGGCGTGGCGATCACGCTGACGCCTTGGGACCCGCAGGAGTTGTACCCGACCGTGGTCGCGGCCCTGCAGCACCGCCCGGCGGTCATTGCCCCGTTCGTCACCCGTCCGAACGAGACCATCGTCGACCGCGAAGCCGCGGGATTGCCGCCGGCGACAGCCGCCGCCGAAGGGATGTACGCCTTCCGGCGGGCCGACCCGTCCGACAGCTCCTACCACGGCACGGTCGTCATCCAAGGCAGCGGAGTGGCCAACACGTTCGTCAACGACGTGCTGCCGAGCATCGACGACGCCTGCCTGAACATGAACATCTTCTATCTGGCCAGCGTGGAGCTGTTCGACCTGTTGCCGAAGGCACGACGGGACGAGATCTTCCCGCCGGCGCTCGCCGCCGAGGCCATGGGAATCACCGGCTTCACTTTGCCGACGATGTATCGATGGATCACCTCGCCGGAAGGGCGGGAACACACCATCCACCCGTACATGAAGGGCGAATATCCCGGCAGCGGCATGGCGCACAAGGTGCTGGAGGAAGCGGGACTGCACGGTGACGGCCAGTGGGCCGCCATCCAGAAGTACGTCGCCAACGTGTCGACGACGTCTTTGGTCGGCGGCTAGCGCAAGGGGGTATCGCTCAACCGATCGCCCGCCCTACTTCGCGGCGCGCGCCGCGCGAACGATGTCGAAGCCGAAGTACGGCGTCGTGTTTCCCGGCGTCCCCGCGCCACCGCCGGGATGCACGCCACCGTAGGCATCGATCACGAGAAACGCCGCGTCGTCGGCGCTCAGTGCGGCATCCACCACGACGTCCGCTCCGAAGTAGGGAGCGGCCGGAGCGATCGTCGCCGGGTAGCCGGCTCGGTGGACGCCCCCGAAACCGTCTACGACGTAGTAGCGATCGCCCGCCTCGACGAGCACGATCGCCCGGGCGATGTCGAAGCCGAAGAACGGCGCGATCGGCAGGATCGCCGCCGCCGAACCTCCGGCGTGAACCCCGCCGAAGCCGTCCAGGACGTAGACCGCGCCGTCGCCCACCGCCTCGACGTCGCGCATGATGTCGAAGCCGAAGTACGGCGTCCCGGGCGCCGGCGCGGCGCCGTTGCCGCCGTACATCCCGCCGTACGCGTCGACGACATAGAACTTGTTGGTCCCGGGAACGACCGCGATGGCCTCGGCAACGTCGAAGCCGAAATAGGGCGGCAGCCCGGTCGGGGCCGGCTCCCCGCCGAACGCATGGACCCCTCCGAGCCCGTCGAGCACGAGCCCCATGGCCGGGCCGGTCATGGCGAAGTCACGGGCAATATCGAAGCCGAAGTAGGGCGGCAACCCTACCGGCATCACCGCCCCATCCCCCGGGTGCAGTCCACCGAACCCGTCGAGCAGGTAGTACGCCACCTTCTCGCCCGAAGGATAGGCGTGTGCCGCCATCAACAGATCGTCCTGGGAGGCGAGATTGTTCGGGTCGTTGCCGCGTCCGTTGCAACAACTCCAGTTCATCACCGCCTCGGCCAGGCTGATATCGGGGGTGTTCAGGTTGGCCGAGTGCCCGAATCCGAGACCATGCCCGATCTCGTGCGCCGCGAGCTCGGTGTAGTTGTCGACGTTCCACAGGTTGCATCCGCCCCAACCGTCGGCGAAGACGACCTTCGACGAGACGATGGTCTTGAAGGTCTCGCCACGCGGGCCGGTGTGGATCCCCTGGCTGCAGTAGCCGCCGACCGCCAGCATGCCGGCGCAGTTCGACGGGTTACTCAACTCCGATGCCGGGTCCTCGTTGACGATCCGGTTGCCGCCGCAGCCGTTGTACCCCTGGGTGATCTCGGTGGCCGGCGCCGCCGCCAGCGAGATGTTGTTGGTGGAGTGCTCCCACGCCGACATCGCCGCCTGCAGGGCCGCCGCGTGGCCGCCGATCGTGGCCGGCGGGGTGGCGTCGACGGAAAACACGAGCGATGACGGAAAGGCGGTCGTTCGGGACGGCAATCCCAGGTACGCGAAACTCGTGGACGCCGCTTCGACCGTCTGGATCTGATCGAGCTCGGCGGGACGCGCCACAACGGGTCGAAGCAGCGGTGGCGTGCCCCCCGCCGTCGCTTGGGCGACGGTAGCGAGCATTTCGGACAGGGAGCGGCTGTCCGCAGCGGCCGGCGAGACCGTTCCGGTCGACGGATCGGCGATATTGACCCTGTCCGGGTTGGCACCCCAGCCGCGGACGACGAGCATCTCGCCGGACGCGGCGTCCCGCTCGAGGCGGAACTTGCCCATCGCCTGCTGGTAAGTACGGAGCGTGCCGTCAGCGGCCTGCTCGAAGAAAACCAGAACCCGCTCGCCGACGGTGAAGCGCGGCGCCCCGTAGGCAACCACCTCGGTGTCGCCGACCCGTCCGCCGAGCTCCCGCAGGGTAATCCGGTCCGGAACCTCCGCCGGGCCGCTCAGTCTGCCGTCCGCCGTCAGGGTGACATAGGTGTGGATTCCGCCCGAAGGCGCGATGCCGCTCTCGACCGCCACGACGGTGGCGACCCACGCGCCGTGCGCCGCCGCTGCGAGCTGCGCGTCGCTCATCAACACGAACGTCGAGGCCCAGGAAGGCACGGCGACAACGAGCACGGCGGCCGCAATGGCCCCCGCGCGCACGAATCTGCGGAAGAACGCCCCCCCTTGCATTGGCTGCTCCTCGCTAGCCGCCCCCCTGATAACGGTTCCATTACGACATTTCCCAGGCGCGGACCAAAGCCGAAACGTCCGGAAGTGCCGAATTCGGCCCGCATCGGGGGCAGGAAGGCAAGCGAGGGGTGGCCTCGAGACGGCGGGCAGAGGGCGTCAGGGGACGGAGAATCCTCGAAGGAACCAGCACCAACCAGCCCCCGGCACCAACCAGCGGCCGGCAGTTTTCAGGACCGGCCGTGATCAGGGACGCGCCGTCACTGAATCCCGGCGGCGGCGAACGTGTCGCAGGCCTGCGGATCGCCGGAGTCGAAGCCGCGGCGGAACCACTCGACGCGCTGCGCCGAGGAACCATGGGTGAAAGCGTCCGGATTCACCCGCTGGCCGCTGCCGCGCTGGATACGATCGTCGCCGATCGCGGCCGCTGCGTTGAGCCCTTCTTCCAGGTCGCCCGCCTCCATCACCAGATCGCCGCCCTGCGCCACGCTTCGCCCCCACACGCCGGCGAAGCAGTCGGCCTGTAGCTCCATGAGGACCGACAGCGCGTTGGCGTCGGCCGGGCGGGCGCCCTGCAGCTGCCGCACTTGCCGCTCGATGCCGAGCAGGTTCTGTACGTGGTGACCGATCTCGTGGGAGATCACGTACGCCTGGGCGAAGTCGCCCGGGGCGCCGAAGCGTTGCCGCAACTCGTCGTAAAACCCCAGGTCGATGTAGACGTTGTAGTCGCCGGGGCAATAGAAAGGACCCGTGGCGGACTGGGCGAACCCGCAGGCGGAGCGCACCAGGTCACGAAAAACGACCAACGTCGCCTCTCGATACTGCTGTCCCATCCGAGGGAACAGCTCGCTCCACAACGCCTGGTTGTCGTCGAGCACGACCGAGACGAACTCGATGAGCTCCTCTTCGGCCGGATCGTCCACCGCTCCACCGGTTCCCGATGGAGCCGGAGCGCCGCCGAGGAGCTGGCTGATGTCGCCCCCGGAGAAAAAGAACACGGCGAGGAACAGCACGATGAGCGCCAACCCGATCTTCGAGCGTGCAAGCAGGAAGATGAGTTGCAGCGGCACGCCCCCGCCGCCTCCTCCTGCACGCTGGCCGCGCCGGTCCTCGAGGTTGCGGCTTCGGCCTCGGCGGGTCCAGCGCACCTCAGCGGCCCACGGTCAGTGATTGATGGATCTGCCGAATGGATGTCGCGGGTCCGGTCATCGATGAGGCTCCGTCAGGTTGTTTTCAGGCTACCCGATCGGAACCAGTGTATCGCCTTCCGCGGCTTCGCCCTCGACGACGCGGCAAATCGACGACTGCGCCAGCACCCGCGTCACCTCGAGCACACCGACCTTCTCGGTGATCCGGTCGAGGACGTTGCCGCTGGCATCCTTGATCTCGTCGACAACGCGCATCACCTCGTAGCGCTGCCCCACCGCAACGCTGAAGTTCTCACCCTTGTCGATGTAGAAGTCGGCATCGCGCGAGCCGACGATCGAGGCGGGCGGGACCGGTGGCTGGATGGCCGCCAGCGAGTCGGCCTCGTCGGCGATCTTCTCGACGATCTTCTCGACAGCCGGGCGCAACGCCTCGGCCGCCAGACCGGCATCGTAGTCCTGATAGGCGCTGACGCCGCCGACCCGAACGCCACCGAGGCGCTTGTTTCCTTCGGCTTCGTCGGCGAAGAGAATCTCGGCAGTGTTCACGTCGATGAGGCGGACGTCGAGAACGCTGTCCGCGACGGAGTACTGGGCGCCGAATCCGCCGATGCCGCCACCTTTCGTATCGATCGAGAACTTCGTGATCGAGCCGGTGATCATCACCTGGACGCCGAGGATCCGGCCGATATCGGCGGCTTGCGAGGGATTGACACGACCGCTCTGCCCGAAGTCCTGCTCGGAGAGAATGGCGTTGATCTGCGACCGCTCGACAACGCTGAACTTACCGGTCTTGAAGAGCTGTGTAACCAGCTCGTCGGCAGCGGCGTAGCCGAGGTTATCGCCCCAGTAGTACCAGGAGCTGTTGTTCTCGAACCCGATCACGGCGACGCGGACTTTGTCCTGCGGCTCCGGCGCGGGGTTGGCGACCGCCGTCGTCGCACTTGCGGCGACGGCCAGGACGACGAACAAGACGAGAGCGGAAGCGAAGCGTGAGTGGCCCATTTCTTACCTCATGACGAAACTGGAGTGGAACCCCGGGGGACCCGACGTATAGTCTCGTCTACGGTATCGAACGGGTGTCCCGAACATCAACAGCAAACCGGTACATGGCGGACCTGGCCGATCTCACCGGAACCAACCTCGGCGGCTATCGCATCCTCCGCAAGCTCGGACAGGGCGGCATGGCGGTGGTGTACAAGGCGCACGAGGAGTCGCTGAATCGCCAGGTGGCGCTGAAGGTCATCGCCCAACACCTCTCCGCCGACGAGCAGTTCATCACCCGCTTCCGGCGCGAGGCCCAGGCCGCGGCGCAGCTCTCGCACCCGAACATCGTGCAGATCTACGCCATCGGCGAAGACGACGGCGTGCACTACTTCTCGATGGAGTACGTCAAAGGTCAGAGCCTCAGCGAGATCATCGCCGAGGAGGGTTTCCTCACCGCGGGCCGCGCCGTTCCGATCATCGCCCAGGCGGCCGAGGCGCTGGCCGCGGCCCACGATGCGGGCATCGTCCACCGTGACATCAAGCCCGCCAACATCATGCTCGACCCCGCCGGCCGGGTAAAAGTTGCGGACTTCGGCATCGCCCAGATGTCGACCGAGACCCGCATGACGCAGTCCGGCATGCTCGTCGGGACACCGGAGTTCATTTCTCCGGAGCAATGCCACTCGGAGAAGCTGGACGGCCGATCCGACATTTACTCCCTGGGCGTCACCTTGTATCAGCTGCTCAGCGGGCGTACTCCCTTCCAGGCAGATACCCCGGCGAGCCTGGTCCTGCAGATCGTCGAGGGGCCGAAAACTCCGCTGGGCGAGATCAATCCCACGGTTTCGGCGGAGGTCCAGCAGATCGTCGCCAAGATGATGCACGTCGACCGTGATCAACGCTTCCAGAGCGCCGACGATCTGGTCGACGCGCTGCGCAGTGCGGACACCCGGCCGATTACCTCGCCGACACTGCAATCGGCCCGAGGCGTCGCCCCGATACCGGTAGGGGACGCGGCGACGACCGTTCCGGACCCGGGTGCCATGGCTCCCACGGGAGCGACGGCCGACGAGCTACCGCCGACCGTGGTGCGGACCGCCGAACTCGAGGCGGAGACCGAGATCGCCTCGCCGGCCACCGTCCCGGCGGGGAACACGGCGAAACAGACCGAGCCGGCGGCTTCTCCTCCCCCGGCGACCCCGCCCACCAAGCCGGCCGCTTCGGCATCGGCGACCGCGGCAGCTCCGCCGACCACGCCGACCTCTCCTGCGGCCGAGGCGTACGCCGGCAAGAGCGGCGGTAGCAAGGGCGCCCTGCTGGGCCTGGCCGCGGTGGTGTTGATCGTCGCCACAGTCGCTCTGTTCGCCTGGCAGATGATGGGCGACTCGAGTGCCCAGGACGCCGGCAACAACTTCGACCCGGTGACCGACGCTCGCTCCCAGCCGCTGCCCGAGCCTCAGAGCAAGGATGCCGACACTTCCGGCGCCGGCTCGGATGCAAGCTCGACGGCCGGTGATGAGACGGCCGACGACTCGGCAACTGCTTCGGGTGCAGAAACGACCGAAGACACCGCCACAGCGGGTGCGGTCGAGGCGGCGGAAATCCCCGCGGCAGCGACGTCGGATCCGCCGGCCGACGTGGGAACCGCGAGCACCTCGGGAAGCACCTCCGCCGCTACACAGGACCCGGTAACGTCGACGGCCGGGCAGGCGGCTCCGCCGGCGACCGACACACCGGCCGCGACCCCGCAACCGGCGATCGTCGCCCCGCCGATCAATTCGATCGTCGCTGAAACCAGCGGCGAATACGAGTATGTCGAGCAGGTGCATGCCTGGATCGAACGCTCATTCGGTGGGCAGCGCTTCGAGGTCGTCGACTTCGCTTCGTCTCCCTACAACAGCCTGCAGGAAGCGGCGCGATTCCACGTCGTCACCACGGCGCGGCTGGTCGGCACCGAGCAGCTGCAGTACTTCGGCAACGTGCAGACGCAATACACGGTGTCACTGACGTCGAGGGTCATCGACCTCACGAACGGCGCCACCGTCGTCGGGCCGGAGAGCGACACGATTCAGTACACCTCGACGAACATGCAGCAGAATCTCGAGCGCGGCACCAACGAGCTCGCTCGGGCCATGGCCCGCCAGCTCCGTCAGGTCATCCAGCGACCCTGACGCCAGGCTTCCCGGGGGTGACCTATACTCCGTCAATGGGGCCTCGTAGGCGTCCGGAGACCCGCCCCGGCCCCGGCTGACGAACACGACCCACGAAACGAGGCACCTAGATGTCGACCACGAAAATCACCGCCGCCAAGCAACCGATCGTCACCCGGCCGAGCCAGATCGTCACGATCGACCGCTACATCCTCGATCAGCAGCTCAGCCACCCGGAAGCGTCCGGCGACCTATCGGGACTGCTGTACGACATTGCGCTGACCGGGAAGATCATTGCCCGCGAGGTCAGCAAGGCGGGCCTCGTCGACATCCTCGGTCAGACGGGAAACGTCAACGTCCAGGGCGAGGTGGTGCAGAAGCTCGACGACTTCGCCAACGAATGCTTCATCAAGAACTTCGACCACAGCGCCCGCCTCTGCCTCATGGCCAGCGAGGAAGAGGATGAGCCGGTGAAAATCCCGGCGAAGTTCAAGTGCGGCAACTACGTCCTGCTGTTCGACCCGCTGGACGGTTCGTCCAACATCGACGCGAACGTCTCGATCGGCTCCATCTTCTCTATCTACCGGCGGGTCTCGGAGGGCGACGGCCCGGGGACCCTCGAGGACCTCCTGAGGAAGGGCTGCGAACAGGTCGCGGCCGGGTACGTCCTGTACGGATCGAGCACCATGCTGGTGTACACGACCGGCCACGGCCACGTGGACGGGTTCACCCTCGACCCGAGCATCGGCGAGTTCCTGCTGTCACACCCGAACATCCGGATCCCGGAGCGCGGCAAGATCTACAGCTGCAACGAGGGCTACCGGAATCTCCTTTTCGACAGCACCCGCCGGTACCTGGACTACCTCCAAGAGACCGACAAGGACACCGGCCGACCGTACTCCGCCCGATACGTGGGCTCGATGGTGGCCGACGTCCACCGAACGCTCCTGTACGGCGGCATCTTCATGTATCCCGGGACGGAGAAAGCTCCGGGCGGCAAGCTGCGGCTGCTGTACGAGGCCAGTCCCATGGGCATGCTGGTGGAGCAGGCGGGAGGTCTGGCCTCGACCGGGAAGGAGCCGATCCTGGAGCTGGAACCCACCGAGCTGCACCAGCGTGTACCGATCTTCATGGGTAGCAAGCAGGACGTCGAGCTCGCCCTGGAGTTCGAGAGCGGAGCTCGCTAACGGCGTTCGAAACCCCTGAAGCAGCCGTTCTGCAAGCAGCAGCCAGGACGTCGTGCGGCCGGCCGTCGTATCGGCTTGCAGCGGCTACGGTGTGCTCCTAATCTCTTCCGAGCACCCCTGCTCGGCCGTCGCTCGACGCCGCCGGACAACTTCGCAGCGACGACTCAAACTGATTTCGGAGGAAGTACCGTGACCGATCGCGCCACCCAGCTGGCCGAGACCGCCCAAGCCATCGTTGCCCCCGGCAAGGGGGTCCTCGCCGCCGACGAGAGCTCGCCGACCATCAAGAAGCGCTTCGATTCGATCAACGTCGAATCCACCGAGGAAAACCGGCGCGCCTATCGCGAGCTCCTGCTCACGGGCGAGGGGATCAACGAGTATATCGGCGGCGTCATCCTTTTCGACGAGACCCTGCGGCAGTCGACCGTGGACGGCGTCCCGTTCGCGAAGGTCCTGACCGACGCCGGCATTGTTCCGGGCATCAAGGTCGACAAAGGCGCCAAGGCGCTGGCGGGCGCGAGTGGCGAGAAGGTCACCGAGGGGCTCGACGGCCTGCGAGAGCGGCTGGAGGAGTACCACGAGCTCGGCGCGCGATTCACCAAGTGGCGTGCGGTCATCGCCATCGGCGACGGCATCCCCTCCGACTATTGCCTCCAGGCAAACGCCTGGGCGCTCGGCCGCTACGCGGCGCTGTCAGTCGAGCAGGGATTCGTCCCCATCGTCGAGCCCGAGGTGCTCATGGACGGCGATCACGACATCGACCGCTGCTTCGATGTCACCGAAAAGGCCCTTCACTATCTGTATCGGGCCCTCCACGACCAGCGTGTTCCGCTGGAGCAGACCTTGCTGAAGCCCAACATGGTGCTCTCCGGCAAGGATTGCCCCACCCAGGCCGGAACGATCGAGGTCGCCGAGAAGACGATCCGCTGCCTGAAAAACACCGTGCCCTCCTCGGTCCCCGGCATCGTGTTCCTTTCGGGTGGGCAGACGGAGCTCGAGGCGACGGTGAACCTCAACGCCATGAACAAGATCGGCGGCTTCCCCTGGCAGCTCTCCTTCTCCTACGGGCGCGCCCTGCAGGCGGCGACCCTGCAGGCCTGGGGTGGGAACGCGGACAATGTCGTTGCGGCGAAGAAAGCCTTCCATCACCGCGCCCGGATGAACAGCCTCGCCCGCTACGGGACCTACGAGGAATCGATGGAAGCGGACGCCGCAGCCTGATTCGCGCCCGCCGGCGGCCTGATCGCACCTGCCGGCGGCCTGATCGCGTCCGTCCTCGCCCGGGATCCCGGAACCTCGCCGAGAAGAGGCGCGACGGAGCCGATTCGGCTTCGTCGCAGCCGCTCCGGTTGTTACCTTGACTTCAGGAATCACCGCCGCCGGAGTGGGACATCTCGACCCCTCCGGCAGGCTTGACCGCGCCTCGGAGGACGGCGATGCGGGCCGTGGGACACGTCGATCAGGTATCGGGTACCGACGTCGTTCCCCCGCAGAGCTACCCGGCGCACCCCACGCCGGTGTACGCCAACCGCCCCGCGCACCGGGCCCCGACACGCCCGCGCGACAGCTCGCTGCGAGGCTGGCCGGTGCAACTCGCCCAATGGGCGATCATCTTCGGGGCCCTCTCCCTGCTGATCGCCGGCGTCAAGTGGTGGGACCGGCATCGCGAGGCGGTGGAGGCCCAGGCTGCGCAGTCCTCGACCCCGGCAGTGACGGCGACGGAGTCGGCCACCGTCGACGGTCGGTAACCTTCGATTCGAGCGGAGTCGGTCGCGGTCGGCGGTCGACGACGGTCAACCGGAGCGGAGACGCTCAGCGTACTTGGCGCGGAAGGCCGACATCTTCGGATCGATCACCACCCGGCAATACCCCTGCGCGGGGTTTCGGCGATAGAAGTCCTGGTGGTAGCTCTCGGCCTCCCAGAACTTCTCCAGCGGGCTGATCTCCGTAACGATCGGAGCGTCGAATACGCCCCCCTCCTCGAGCTCCGCGACGACGTCCTCGGCGATCACTTGCTGCTCCGGCGAGTGGTAGAAGATGGCCGAGCGATACTGGGTGCCGATGTCGGCCCCTTGCTGGTTCAGCGTGGTCGGATCGTGGGTGGCGAAGAAGACCTCGAGCACCTCGCGGTAGCCGATGACCCGTGGATCGAAGTGAACCTGCACCGCCTCCGCGTGACCGGTGATCCCCATGCAGACCTGCTCGTAGGTCGGGGCCTCCGTTTCGCCGCCGGTGTACCCGGAGACGACGCGGTCGACGCCCTCGAGCTCAAGGAAGAACGCCTCGGTGCACCAGAAGCATCCGCCTGCCAGCGTGGCGATTTCGGTTCGCTGCCTGTCGTCCTCTTGCATCGAGATCCTTCCGTCCTATCCCGCGGCGCTGATCGACCCCACCCACGCATTCCACGGAATCTGCACGCGATCCACGCGCACACCCGTTCCGGGCGACCGACGCGATCCACGCGATCCGCGCGCCCGATGGGGATGAGCTGCCGGGGGGCGTCGCGATTTCGTGTCCGTAAGAGTACGCGAATCGCCAGCATCTCGTCGCCGACTCTCTTAGAATCCCCCGAGGGGTGAGATTCCATGCGGACACCGGAAGCGGCCCCTATCTATTCACAATTTTGCTAGCAGAAACCCCAACTGGAGGTATCGCTGTGCAGAGTACTTTCTTTCCCCTGGCCCGACGCGCCTGGCCCGTGGTCATCGCGGCTGCCGTGACCCTGCTCGTCGCCGTACCCGCGCACGCACAGGAGGAGGAACGGGAGCTGGGGTGGACAAACTCCACCGAGCTCGGCTTCGTCCTCACGTCCGGAAACTCGAACACCACGAACTTCAATGTACGCAACGTGTTCGCCTACGACTGGGAGCAAGCCGACCTGGACTGGGAGTTCGGAGTCCTGCGCGCGTCGTCGGGCGACGATCGCTTCGCCCTCGGCACCGAAGACGATTTCGAGCTCATCGATCCGGACACTGAACCGGACAACAACCGCATCTACAGCACGGCCCGCTACCTGCGGAACATCAACTCGCGGTTCTTCTGGTACGTGCGCGGCTTCGCCGAGCGCGACGAGCCCGCCGATATCGACTACCGATTCACACCGTCGGTCGGCGCCGGTAACACCTGGGCCGACACGGAGCAGCTGAAGTTCCTCACCGGCTACGGTCTCAGCTACACGACCGAGTCGCTGACGCTCGAGGGCGAGCACAGCTTCGCCGGCTACCAGCTCTTCTATAACCTCCTGCTCGCGGCATCCGCCTCAACCAACGTCGAGAGCATACTGACGTTCGACGGCAGCTTCGACGATGGCAGCAATTTCCGTTTCGACTGGCTCAACGGCGTCGGCGTTGCCATGACCGACATGATCGCCCTCAAGGCCAGTCTGCGGCTCGTGTATCGCAACTCCCCTGCCCTCGAGGAGATCGACCTGAGAAACGCCCTCGGCGTGGTCACCGGCGTCGTTATCGTGCCCAAGGAGAAGCTCGACACCGCGTTCACGACCTCGTTGGTGATCGGCTTCTAGGACGGGTCGAAGCACGCGCTGCAGACCACGGCAACGGTTCGTGTCCGGCAAGGCTTTGAAACGCTCGCCGCTCAGCAAGAACAAAAAGAGCCGGCGACGGGCAATCCCGTCGCCGGCTCTTGCTTTGCGAGTCCGCATTTCCGACAAGGAGCCTGGCTCCTCGCGGGCCGCAGAAGCGGCCGCGGACGATCCCGCTACTGCTGCCGCCGAACGTTGTTCAAGCGTACCGGCTGGCTGGAAAGGCTCTTGAGGCCGAAGGTGTCGTTGGTCTGGTCGTAGGAGAACTCGACACCGGCCATCAGCGTTCCGGAGCCGTTGCCGTCCTCGTCGACGACCAGCTCGATCAACGAGACGTTGTAGTCCCACGTGCGGCGCGGGCGGTCGACTGCCTCCATGAACGAGATCGGGCGGTCGGTGGCGAGACGGATGATGCGGCCGCCGTTGCCATCCGAGTACATCATCGCGTAGCGCAGGCGCCACGCGGTCGAGGCGATCGACGGGGCGCGGATGAAGCCCACCTCGGTGGCGCTCCGGAGCTCGTCGGCAAGCGCCTGCATGCCACGATCGATGAAGACCTCTTCCAGCGCGTCGCGCTCGTCCGGTGTGTTCCAGCGCTCGATCGTTATGGTGACCGGCGTCTGCCCACTGGGCCCGGTGCCGACGTGCTGGGCGGACATGTTGAAGACGAGCCGCTCGCTGTCCTGCGCGGGCTCGTCGGCCGCAAAGGCCGTGGGTCCGGCGACGGCGATCAGCGCCACGATACAGAGCACCGAGGCGGACCGGTTGCGAAGTACTTGAAGCATGGGGTCGCTCCTTTTTCTTGAAGGGGGAGATGACCGAGAAGCGGGGCCGCAACGGACGTTCAGCCCCGTCGATTTGCAATACGGTTACAAAGACTATGCAATGGGGTGGTGCCGAATTCAACAAGACCGGAGGCCCATACGTGGGCCTGGAGACGAACGATGACGCTCCCGAGAAATCTGGTATTGCCCGCCGCCGCAATCTTGGTTTCGAGCACCCTCTTCACCGCATCCGCTGCCCCCCAGGCAACCGACTGGGCCACCCGATCGCTCGCCTGGGAGGAGCACCAGCGGATGGAGCGGGAATCGCCGTTCCGTGACATCCCGTGGCGCGCCATCGGCCCCAAACAGGCGGGAGCGCGTGTCGAGGCAATCGCGGTCCCGCCGGGCAATCACGGAACGATGTACGTCGGCATCGGCTCGGGAAATCTGTGGAAGACGGAGAACGGCGGCATCACCTGGACGCCGATCTTCGAGAACGAATCGGCGTTCGCCATCGGAGACGTGGCCGTCGCCCCGTCAAACCCCGACGTGGTGTGGGTCGGCACCGGTGAGACCCAGCCTCGTCACAGCGGCTACTCGTACTCCGGCACCGGTGTTTTCAAGTCGATCGACGCCGGCGAGACCTGGACCCACATGGGCCTGCCGGAAACGCACCACATCGGCAAGGTGATGATCGATCCGGACGACCCGGACGTCGTCCACGTCGCCGCGATCGGCCGCTTCTGGACCCCGAACCCGGAGCGCGGCGTCTTTCGGACCGTAGACGGGGGCCAAACCTGGGAGCACACGCTGTTCGTCGACGAATACACGGGCGCGGTCGAGATGGCGATGGACCCCGACGACAGCCGCATTCTCTATGCTGCGACCTGGCAGGCGGTTGCCGGCACGGCGGACGAAGGCGGCCCGGGAAGCCGGATCTACAAGAGCTCGGATCGGGGAGCGACGTGGTCGATGCTCGAGGCCGGCTTGCCCGGCGGGCGGCTCGGCCGCATCGGCCTCGACGTCGCGCCGACCAACCCCGACGTCGTCTACGCGTTCATCGACAATCAGAATCCGTATGTGGCGCCGGCGGCAGCCGCCGGTGGCCGGGGCGGCAGGCGCGGGCGCGGCGGTGGAAACAACAATCGCGAGATCATCGGCGGCGAGATCTACCGTTCCGACGACAAGGGCGAGAGCTGGTACAAGGCGAACGTCGAGGACACCTATCCGTTTTTCGGCGTCTACGGTTGGAAGTTCACCGACGTTCGCGTCTCCCCGGCGAGCGAGGACGAGATCTTCGCCCTGGGCAACCGCGCCTATCATTCGACCGACGGCGGCAAGACCTTCGAGCAGATCGGCGAAACCATCATCCGCCTGCACGACACCCGCGGCCTGGTGATGCACCTCGATCATCACGAGATCTGGATCGATCCGCTCAATCCCGACAGGGTGCTGCTGGGCAACGATGGCGGCCTGTACGAGTCGCATGACCGCGGCCGCACCTGGCTGCACTTCAACAACATCCCGGCGGCGGAGTTCTACTCGATCTCCGTCGACCTCGAGGTGCCCTACAACGTCTTCGGCGGCACCCAGGACAACGCCGCGTTGTACGGGCCCAGCGACGCGGACGCGGCGGACCACACCGACGACCCGTGGGAGAACGTCTACCTGGATCGCTGGACCGGCGGCGATTCGTTCGACACGCTGCGCGATCCCACCAACCCCGACATCGTCTACTACGAGCATCAACACGGCGCCATGCTGCGAATGGACATCACCGGCTCGGACGTCCAATCCGGCGGCGACTCGGCCGAGGGCATCCGCGCTCGTGCGCCCGAGGGATCGGCTCCGTGGCGATTCTCGTGGTACACGCCGATCATCATCTCGAACCACGATCCCCGCACGCTCATCGTCGGCGCCAACTACGTGCTGCGCAGCCGCAACCGTGGCGACGACTGGGCCGTGATGAGCCCCGACCTTTCGGACGAGGGAGGTGGCATGCGTGCGGTGGTGCCGTTCGGCACCATCACGATGCTGTCGGAGTCGCGCCTGCTTCCGGGCGTCCTGTACGCCGGCACGGAGAGCGGCAAGATCTGGCTGACGACCGACGACGGCGACAACTGGGAACGCGTATCCGACGGGCTGCCGCAGAAGTGGGTGAGCCGGGTCGTCGCTTCGGAGCACTCGCTGCAGCGCGTCTACGCCTCGTTTACCGGGTATCGAGAGGACGATTTCTCCGCCTACCTGTTCGTCTCGGAGGACTTCGGCGCCTCCTGGACGCCGATCAGCAACGGCCTTCCGGGCGAGTCGATCAACGTCATCGCCGAGGACCCGACGCACGAGAACATTCTCTACGTCGGCACCGATCTCGGCGTCTACGTTTCGCTGGACCGCGGCGCGTCGTGGCACTCGCTGTCGGCGACCCTGCCGACGACCCCGGTGCACGACCTCGAGGTCCACCCGCGCGACCCGGAGATCGTTATCGGCACACACGGGCGCAGCGTCTGGGTCATGAACGTCGACGAGGTCAGGGCGCGGGCGATGCGCTGAGCCGGGCGCGGGCCGTAGGGTGAGCCGGGCGCGGCCCATGCGCTGAGCCGGACGTCGCCTCGGCGCCGGCGCCCGGCATTCAACGGTTGCCGCGTTGCGAGGCGCTTTGCTACGTTCGAGGTGTATCTGGGGGCGGGGAATACCATGCTGGATCGACGAAGAATGATGCTGTGGGGTGGTGCCGCCGCGGCCGGTTTCGGCCTCGGCTTGTACTCCTGGCGAATCGAGCCGCACTGGGTCGAGTTCGTCCGGCGAACGCTGCCGATCGACCACCTACCGCGGTCGCTCGACGGCGCCACGCTGGTGCAGCTCAGCGACCTGCATGTAGGTCCCGAGGTCGATTCCGCCTACCTCGTCGACGTGTTGCAGAAGACAGCCGTCCTGGACCCCGAGATTGTCGTGTTCACCGGGGACTTCGTCACCTGGGGCGGCTGGGGGACCGCGGCAGAGTTGAGCGAGGTGCTGGCGCATTTCCCCTCCGGGCGCTTGGCAACCGTCGCCGCCCTCGGTAACCACGATTCAGGACGACACTGGCGATCACGTCGCTACGCCCAGGAAGTAACGAAGCGGGCCGCGGACGTCGGCATCGATGTGCTCCGCAACGCCTCCGTGGACGTGCACGGCTTGCACATCGTCGGCCTCGAGGACCTCTGGGGACCGGACTTCGCTCCGCGGGAGGTGCTTCGGCGGGTCCCCGCCGAGTCGGCCTCGATCGTGCTTTCGCACAATCCGGACGCCGTCGACCTCGACGTCTGGGAGGGGTATCGCGGCTGGATCCTGGCGGGACACACGCATGGCGGGCAGTGCAAGCCGCCCTTCCTCCCCCCACCACTCCTGCCGGTCAAGAACCGCCGTTACACCGCCGGCGAGTTCGACCTCGGCAACGGGCGACGCATGTACATCAACCGCGGCGTCGGACACAAGGAGCGAGTGCGCTTCAACGTGCGGCCGGAGGTCTCGGTGTTCACCTTGGCCCGAGGCTAGCAGGCCGCCTCGAGCCCACGATCGGGCAGGCGGAGAACGGACACGGCCGCGCCTACTTCTCGCCACCGAAGTGAAACTCGAAGCGGGGCGTATAGCGGGTCACGGACTTGTAGGGATCCGGCCACTCGAGGTCGTATCCCTGCATGGCGGCGGCGTGCCGGGTCCAGTAGGGATCGAACAGGTGGGCGCGCGCGAGCATGCATATGTCGGCACGCCCTGCCGCGACGATCGTATTGACGTCCATCCAGGACGAGACGTTGCCGACGGTCATGGTGGCAATCCCTGCCTCGTGGCGAACCCTGTCGGCAAACGGCGTCTGGAAGAGGCGACCGTACACCGGCTGTTGATCGGCCACCGTCTGGCCGGCGGAGACGTCGACGATGTCACATCCATGCGCCTTCAGGGCACGGGCGACGTGCACCGTGTCCTCCGGCTGCATACCCCCCGGGGCCCAGTCCACGGCGCTCACCCGCACGCTCATCGGCAGCTCCTCCGGCCATACCGCCCGGCAGGCGTCGAAGACCTCCAGGGGGAAGCGGAGGCGGTTTTCCAGGGCGCCGCCGTACTCGTCGTCCCGCTCATTCGTCAGCGCAGACAGGAAAGATGCCAGCAGGTACCCGTGCGCCATGTGGACCTCCACCATGTCGAAGCCGGCTTCGTGCGCGTACCCGGTCGCCCGGACGTATTCGCCGATCACGCTGTCCATGTCGGCCCGGGTCATCTCCCGCGGCGTCTGGCTGCGCGCCGGAAGGTAGGGAATCGGTGAGGCGGAGATCAGCTCCCACGAACCGATCTCGAGGGGTTCGTTGTCACCCTCCCACATGAGCTTGGTGGACCCCTTGCGACCCGCATGCCCGAGCTGCACGGAGACCTTCGCGGCGGAATTCTCGTGGATGAAGTCGACGATGCGCTTCCAGGCGCTCACGTGTTCCGGCTTGTAGAGCCCGGCGCACCCCGGCGAGATGCGGGCATCGGCAGAAACGTCGGTCATCTCGGCACACACCAAACCGGCGCCGCCCACCGCGCGGCTGCCGAGATGTTGCAGGTGCCAGTCGCCCACGGTTCCGTCGGCGGCGCGATACTGACACATCGGCGACACCGCCACGCGATTCGGCAGCACCAGCTCGCGCAACTTGAACGGCGTGAACATCGGCGGCGGGGGCGGGTCGGTCGGGACCGGCCGGCCGCTCTGCGCGGACGACGACTCGGCGGTGAACACGTCGACCTGCCGCGTCAGCTCGGGATCCCGTTGCCGTAGATCCTCGTGGGTGATGCGCAGACTCCGGGTCAGCAACGAAAACACGAACTGCGTCGGCTCGAGCTCCTGATAGCGCTCGGTGTTCTCGAACCACTCCAGGCTGGCCTGAGCGGCACGCTGCAGCGACTCGACCTGGGGCCGGCGCTGGCTCTCGTACGCCGCCAGGGCATCGGCGATCGGAGGAGCCGCGGTCGAGGGCGAGGTCGATGCCGCGCTCGCTCCTTGCAGCGCCTCGCGCAACGCGATGGCGTCCAGCATGGCCATCCGGGTCCCCGACCCGACGGAGAAGTGCGCCGTGTGCACCGCGTCCCCGAGCAGTACCACGTTCCCTTCCCACCAGCGCCGACAACGAATGGTGGGGAAGCGGCGCCACAGCGAGCGGTTCCGCAGCAGCTCGTGCCCCTCCAGCTCGGCGGAGAAGAGCTCGGCGCAGTGGGCGGCGGTCTCTTCCTCGCTCGCTCGATCCATGCCGGCGGATCGCCAGGTGTCGTCGGTGCACTCGACGATGAAGGTCGAACGGCCGGGCTCGTACTGATAGGCGTGCACCCGCCAGAGCCCGTGCTCGCTCTCCTTGAAATAGAACGTGAACGCCGGGAACGACTTGTCCGTCCCCAGCCAGACGAATCGATTCGGTCGCCAGTCGAACGTCGGCGCGAACTGTTCCTCGAGCTTCAGGCGCACGGTGCTGTTGACACCGTCGGCGCCGACGATCAGATCGGCCTCGCCGACCGCCTCCGGCCCCTCGATCTCCGTTTCCGGCCGCAGCTCGACGCCGGCGCCGGCGGCCTCTTCCTGGAGCACCGAGAGAAGGGTCTGCCGGCTCATGCCGGCGAACCCGTGCCCACCCGAGCGAATGACCTGACCGCGATAATGGACGTCGATGTCGTCCCACCGAACAAAATGCTCCGCAATCCGGCGGTAAGCCTGCGGGTCGGCGGCTTCCACCTCGGCGATGGTGGCGTCGGAGAACACGACCCCGAACCCGAACGTATCGTCGAGGCGGTTGCGCTCGTAGACCGTGACGTCGTGCCGCGGGTCAGCCCGTTTCATCAACGTGGCGAAATACAAGCCTCCCGGGCCACCACCGATGACGACGATCCTCAAGCCTGCGCCTCCTCGCCCTCGGCCCGTGCCGGCTCGCCCTCGGCCCGTGCCGGCTCACCTTCGGCCCGCGCCGGATCACCTTCGGCCCGCGCCGGCTCACCTTCGGCCCGCGTCGGATCGCCTTCGGCCCGCGCCGGCTCACGTTCGGCGGTAACGTCGACGTCCTCCGCCTGCGCTTCCTTCCATCCACCGATGAGCGCTGCGGCGATGATCAGGTGCTGGATCTCGGTGGTTCCCTCGTAGATGCGCAAAGCCCGGATCGATCGATACAGGCGATCCACGGGATGGTCCGACAGCACACCCCGGCCGCCGACGATCTGCACGGCCTCGTCGATGATCCGCTGGGCCGCCTCGGTGGCGTGGGCCTTCGCCATCGCCGCCTCCGTGGTGATGCGCTCCGCCCCGCTGTCCTTCGCGAAGGCGGCGCGGTACACCAACAATCGAGACGCGGCCAGGTCGACGGCCATTTGACCGAGCTTCTGCTGCACCAGCTGGAAGGAGGAGATCGGCTTGCCGAACTGCTCGCGGCTGACCGCGTGTGCCAAAGCCTCCTGTAGGGCTCGGGACGCCATGCCGCAGGCCGCCGCGCCGACCGTCGGACGGAGCTGGTCGAGCGTGGCCATGCCGATCTTGAATCCCTCACCCTCGGTGCCGAGTAGATGGTCGGCGGGAACACGGCAGTCTTCCAGTATCACCTCCCCCAGCGGGTGGGGTGCGCTCATGACCTGAGCCCGTCCGAAGCGAAGGCCCGGCGCGGTGGCCGGCACAAGAAAGGCGCTGATACCGCGACTGCCGGCCCCCGGATCGGTGCCGGCGAACACGATGTAGAAGTCGGCGATACCGGCGTTGCTGATCAGGTGTTTGGTGCCGCGAAGCAGCCACTGGTCGCCCTGCCGTAAGGCCCGGGTCGCCATCGAAGCAACATCCGAACCGGCGCCGGGCTCGGTCATCGCGAAGGCCGCCATGAGCTCGCCGGCCAGCGCCGGTTGCGCCCAGCGTCGACGGAGCTCGTCGGTACCGGCGATCAGCAGCGGCGTGATGCCCAGGCCCTGCAGCGCGAAGACCGCGTCGGCGAGGGGCGACGCGGCGGCGATCGCTTCCCTCGACAGGCAGCAAGCCCGCAGATCGCGGTTGCCGATGGGTTCGAACAATCCTTCTCGGCCCATCAACTCGAGAACGGCGCGCGCCTCGGTTCGTGCCTCGTCGTCATCCTCGAAGTGAGGTCGCGGACGCAGATTACGCTCTGAGAAATCGGTGACGTCGGCCGCGAGGCGGCCGTGCTCGGCGCCCAGAAACGCCCGCACCAACTCCACGTCCGGGCCGCTGCGCGCGTCGATGCTCGGCCTCTGCCCCATCAGCGGAACTCGGGGTCGCGCTTGTCGACGAACGCCTCGTACGACTCCTTGAAGTCCGGGTGCATCATCAAGGCTGCCTGGATTTGTGCTTCGGCTTCGAGCGCACCGGTCAGGTCCATACTGGCCTCGCGATTAAGCGCGTCCTTGGTGATCTCGAGGGCGAAAGACGGGCCCTTCGCCAGCTCGCTCGCCCACTCGACGGCGTTGTCGAGTGCCGTCCCGTCGGCAACTACCCGATTGTAGAGCCCGATCCGGCCGGCTTCGTCGGCGCTGATGAAGTCTCCGGTCATGAGCAACTCGGTCGCCTTTGCCATCCCGACGATGCGCGGCAGCATCCATGCTGCCCCCATGTCGGCGCCGGACAGCCCGACCCGCGTGAAAAGGTACGCGATCTTGGCCGACTCCGACCCCACCCTGAGGTCGCACGCCGTCGCGATGACGGCGCCGGCGCCGGCCACCGTGCCGTTGAGCGCGCCGATGACGGGACGCCGGCACTGGCGGATCGCGAGCACCAGGTCACAGGTCATGCGGGTGAACTCGAGCAGGCCGCGAAAATCCCGTTCGAACAAGGCACCGATGATGTCGTGGACGTCCCCCCCGGAGCAGAAAGCAGGCCCCGCCCCGGTGATCACGACGACGCGCGCGTGGTCGTCGTCGGACAGGGCGCGAAAAGCGCGGCGCAACTCGTCGTAGACATCGAAGGTCAACGCGTTGAGCCGCTTCGGCCGATTCAGCGTCAGGATCGCGACGCCGCTGTCGGGGTCGCATTCGTACAGGAACGACTCGGGTTCGAACACGATCGATCTTTCCTTTGAACCTTTCCTCGCGACCCTCCCGGGCGGGAGCGCCCGGTCAGTCGTCCTCGATTATCGCGGTGACCTCCAACTCGACCTTGGCCCGAGGGTCCAGCAGCCCACGCACCTGAAGCAAGGCCATGGCCGGAAAGTGCTTCCCCATCAACGACCGGTAGGCAACGCCGATCTCCTGGCGCAGCCCACGGTATTCCTCGACGTCGGTCACGAACATCGTGATCCGGCCAACGCTCTCGGGGTTCCCGCCGGCCTGGCGAACCACGGCCAGGGATCTTTCGAGCGCGCCGCGGAACTGCTCGACGAAATCGTCGCTGGTCACCTCTCCCTCGGCATTCGCGGCGGTCTGACCGGCGACGAACAGGACTCTGCCTCCGGCCGGTCCGAGCATGCCGTTGGTCCAACCGCGCGGCGCTCCGAGGTGTTCGGGGTTGATGAGCTCGAACGTCATGGATCCAGCCTTCCTCCTCGTTCCTCTTCCTGCTCTCCAGGGCGGAGGCGGCGCAACCCGGCGTGCGGCCGCGCGCTTCTACGTTCCATCGATCCGTACCGCCTCCCCGTTGACTTCCTCACCGGCGACGCAGAGTGCGACGATTCGCGCCGCAACCTCCGCCGCGGCCAGCAGGCGCGGCTGTCCGGCGCCCTCGAGGATCGCCGCCAGCGCAGCATCCTCTGCCATGCCGGTCTTTCGGACAATACTCTGCACGGCGTCGCGCGTGAGCGGCGTGTCGACCCAACCCGGGCAAACGGCGTTGACCGTGACGCCTCCATCCGTCAGCTCCTGCGCCAGCGCCCGGGTGAATCCGACGACGGCATGCTTGGAGGCGGCATACGCCGAAATGTAGGGGCCGCCCTCGAGCCCGGCGGTCGAGGCGACGTTGACGATCCGGCCCCACCCTCTTTCGAGCATGCCGGCGAGCACCGCCCGGGTACACAGAAACGTGCCGTCGGCGTTCACTGCCATCGTCCGGCTCCACTCCTCGAACGAGGTTCGCCCGAGCGGATTGGACGTCGCCCTGCCGGCATTGTTCACCAGGATGTCCACTGGGCCCATCGCCCGCTCCGCCGCGAGAACGAGCTCGCCGACGGCTTCGGGATCGGAAACATCGCACCCGAAGGCGAAGGCGCGATGCCCCGCCTCCCGCAGCTCCTCGGCCACGGCCTCCACCTCCGATTCGGTGCGGGCGGCGATGCCGACCGTCGCACCGACCGCGACCAGCGCCGTCGCGGTTGCCGCACCGATACCCCGACCGCCTCCGGTGATCAGAGCAATCCGTCCCTTCAGGGGAGTGTCGTCGGCGGCAAACCGGACGGGCTCCGCCTGGTCACCCGCGGCAGCGGTCCCAGCCTCCGCATCCATGCCCGCAGGACCGGGCGCCGAAGCCCTTGCCATCTCGCCGACCACCTCCCCGAGCAATCCCACCGCCGCAACGAGCTGATCGTCGCGTAGGTAGGGAGCCGGCCCGAGGCGCAGCGTCGCGGCACGATAGTCGGTGAACACGTGACGCAGCCTCAATCGAGCGCTGATGTCTCCCGCGGCGGCGGCACGCAACGCCAGGAAGCCACCGATCTCGTCCGGATCCACCTCCCGGTCGCGCGAGATGACACTCGGGTCGAGGTCGAGATCGTCGAAGGCGCTCGCGAGGATTCCGACCTGACGCTTGCTCACCTGCCGAAGCCTCTCGGGCGTCATACCCTGTTCGGCGAAGAAATCGAACACGGCAGCGGCCCGATAGTGGCTCGTCGGGTCGTACGTCGCCCCGGCGAAGCGGGCCGCGCCCGACCCGTACCGAACGCGGGCGCCGTCGCCCTCGTGCTCGCCCCCCAGGCTGCCGAAGTCGCTGAACCAGCCGGTGATCACCGGCCTCATCGTGCAGCCGGGAGGGACGCGCAGGAAGCAGTTGCCTTCGCCGAGCTGGCAGTACTTGTAGCCGCCACCGACGACGAACGCCCCCGTAAGCCCCTCCTCGGCGAGCGAGACGGGGACCGCGTCGAGCGCGTGGTACGCGTCGACGAGCAACGCGGCACCATGCTCGTCGCAGGCCCTTTGGATGGCACCCAGGTTGCGCACGATGCGAGCGGATTCGAACAGGACGGACGAGACCGCGACGGCCGCGGTGTCGTCATTCACGGTCGCAGCGAGGCGCTCGGCCAGCGTCTCGACCGGGGCCTCGGCGAGCCGGACGACCTCGATGCCTTCCTCTGCCAGCCGATCGAGCTGGCGACGGAGGGTGTGGAACTCGGCATCGGTAGTGATCAGGCGCGGCCGCTCGCGAAGCGGCAGCGCCGAGAGGAACCTCACCACCAGCTCGTGGGTGTTGGCTCCCAGGGCGACGTCACCGTCGGCGTCGTCGAGAAGAGCGGCGAATCCGTTCGCTACCCGCGTCGCTCGCCCGAACGCCCCGTCCCACTTGTCATCCACCCGCTCCGCTGCATCCAGCCACGCGCGCTGCTGCGCCGCAAAGCCGACATCCGGCCAGGCCTGATGCGAGTGGCCGGTCAGCAGCAGGCGTTCGGCGACGCGGAACTTGCTGTAGTGGGGAGCCAGAGCGCCCGCCCAGCGGGAAAGGTCTTCGAGCTGCCCGACGGTAGCCGGTGTGCGGGTCACGTCACAGCTCGCTGCGGATCGCCCAGAGGTCGGGGAAGAGGGGCTTGAAGAGCGTCGTCTTCAGGTACTCGGCGCCCGACGAGCCGCCCGTGCCCCGCTTCGTGCCGATGGTTCGCTCCACCATCTTCACGTGCCGGTAGCGCCACTCCTGCAGGCCCTCATCCAGATCGGTGAGCCGCTCGCAGACCTCGGTCGTCGCCGGATCGTCCTTGTAAATGCCGACGAGGATCTCCTGTACGCGCTCCGAAGCCGGGTTCGAGGCGGTGAAATCACGGTCCAGCAGGTCGGCCGGGATGGGGTAGCCCTCGTGTGCCAGGTAGTTGAGAAACGTGTCCCACAAGCTCGGGGCGACCAGGCGTGATTCGAGACGTCGCCACTCCGGGCTTCCCTCGTCGTAGCGACTCAGCGCCGCGGCGTCCTTCGTGCCGAGGGCGAACTCGAGCTCGCGAAACTGATACGACTGGAAGCCGCTGCCCGACTCGAGCCGGTCGCGGAAGGTGAGAAACTCGACCGGCGTCATCGTCTCGAGGATGTCGAGCTGCGCCACCAGGATCTTGAAGATCGTCAGCACCCGCTTCAAGGTGTGCTGGGCGCGCGGCCTGTCCGCCGCATCGAGCAGGCGAACGAGGTAGTCGAGCTCGTGGAGTAGCTCCTTGAACCAGAGCTCGTAGACCTGGTGAACGACGATGAAGAGAACCTCGTCGTGCTCCGGTTCCTCGGCGCGCGGCTGCTGCAAGGAAAGTAGCTCGTCGAGCTTGAGGTACTCGCCGTAGGTCATCGTCCCTCCGCGGCCTTCGGGTCCGCGCCGTTCGCGTCCAGCGTAGCGACGACGGCCTCTTCGAGAATCGCGCCCAACGTCTCGATGGTGACATTCCCCTCGCCTGCCGTCGCCCGGGCAGGATACCCGAAATAGGCCAGCGGACCACCGGCTTCGGCGAACGTCGTGTGCCCCGCCCGGATCGCGTCCGAGAGGGAGGCCGGGTTGTCGGCCAACCCCACCCGTCGGGACTCACGTACGGCCTCCGGCCGCGCGGCCATGATCACCGAGGTTTCGTACTGCCCGGCGTGACAGGCGCCGCTCTTGAACTCCTCCGAGAGCCGCAGCGCCCAAGGCTTGCGGGTCAGGTCGGGGAACGCGACGGCGATCTCGCCCGTCCGGGCGATGCGATCGACAGCCTGGCGGATCGACCCGATGTGCTCGGGATCGAGGTGGGCATTCGCCAGCGCCAGTGCCGCGAACCCGTGTGCCGCCAGACTTCCGGCGATGTCACAAAGCAGTGCCGTGACGGTCTCGGGACGGATCGAGATCGTTCCAGGAAACGCGGCGGCGAAGCCCGCGCTCGTGTACACCAGCGGCGGCAACAGCACGACGCTCACACCACGGGCCTGGAGCTTCGCCGCCGCGGCACGTGCCATCTCTCCGGCGATGATGACGTCGGTATCGAGCGGAAGATGGGGGCCATGGGCCTCGATGGCCCCGACGGGCATGACGGCCACCGCCTCGGCGGCCCCGAGACGCTGCACTTCCTCCCACGTCAGCTCGTTCATTTCCGGCACCGCCATGCAGCGATTATAGTGCAGGGCGCCATGAGCTATTCGATCCCGGAACGCTTCAACATCGCCGAGTACTTCCTCGACCGGCGGATCGAGGAGGGACGCGGCGACCGACCCGCCGTCCGCACCGACGACTCCATCCTGAGCTATGCCGACGTGCAGGCGCTGGCCCATCGCTTCGGCAACCTGCTGCGCGACGCCGGGGTCCGACCGGAGGAGCGCGTCATCATCGCACTGCCCGATTCCCCCGAGTTCGTCGCGGCTCTGTTCGGGACGCTGAAGATCGGCGCTGCGGTGGTGATGCTGAACCCTCACCTGAACGCCGAGGCGATCCGCTATTTCTACGAGTACACCCGCGCCCGAGCGCTGGTCGTTCACGAGGCAGACCTCGCGACGTTCGCCGAGGTGCGCGACGACGCCGACGCCGGGCCGGCCACCGTCCTCACCGTCGGCAGCCGGGACTTCGACGACGCACTCGCGGCGGCGCCGGACGCGCTCGACAACTTTCCGTCGCATCGTGACGACGCCGCCATGTGGTTGTTTTCGGGCGGCACGACCGGCATGCCCAAGGCTGTCGTGCAGACCCACAACTCGTTCGCCAACACGACCGAGTGCTATGCCCGGCACGTCATCGGCTATCGCGAATCCGACATCACGCTTGCCGTGCCGAAGCTGTTCTTCGGCTATGCAACCGGCTCCAATCTGCTCTTCCCCTTCGCGGCCGGCGCCTCGACCGCCCTGTTTCCGCAGAGGTGCACCGCCGAGACCTTGTTCGAGAAGATCGCTCTGCACCGGCCGACCGTGCTGATCAACGTCCCGACGATGATCAACAACCTGGTATCGCACCCCGACGCCGGAGAACAGGACCTGTCGTGCTTGCGGCTGGCGACGTCCGCCGGCGAGGCGCTGCCGATCGCGTTGCATGACCGTTGGATGGACACTTTCGGCGTGGAGATCCTCGACGGACTCGGTACGGCCGAGATGTGGCACATATTCGTCTCGAACTTTCCCGGGAAGGTCCGCCCCGGGACGCTCGGCACGGTGGTGCCGGGATTCGACGTGCGTGTCCGCGACGACGACGGGGCCGACCTTCCCGACGGCGAGATCGGCTGGCTCTGGGTACGCGGCAACTCGCGCGCCCTCGGCTACTGGCAGCAAGCGGACAAGACGGCGGAAGCATTCCGCGGCGAGTGGTACGTCTCCGGCGACATGATCCGGCGCGACGCGGAGGGGTTCTTCACCTATTGCGGCCGCGGTGACGACATGCTGAAGGTGTCGGGCAAGTGGCTCGCCCCGAGCGAGGTGGAGAACTGCCTCCTCGAGCACCCGGCGGTCGAGGAGGCTGCTGTGGTAGGTGTCGTCGACGACCGTGGACTGACCAAGCCGCACGCCTTCGTCGTCCTGACGGCCGCCGGCAAGACCAACGAGAACGAGGAAGACACCGAAGTTGAGGGCACCGGGCTCGCAGTGGACGCCAGGGTCGCAGTCGACGCCGGGGTCGCAGTCGACGCCGAGGGTAGAGAAGACACCGGAGATTCGGAACGGGAACCATCGGTCGACCTGGCGGAGGCACTGAAAGCCTGGGTCCGCGAACGCCTCGAGCCCTACAAGTACCCGCGCGAGGTGACCTTCCTGGACGATTTCCCGCGCACGCACCTGGGCAAGATCGACCGCGGCGCGCTCAAATCGAGCTAGCCGCCCCTCCATCGGCGGCGGACGTCGCCTCGGCGTTCAACCCCGGCGCAGGGCGTCGACGGGCGACATGCGGACCGCCCGGACGGCCGGAACCAATGCGGCGCCGAGGGCAGTCAAGAAGACCGTCGCGGCCACGCCGGCGAACGTGACCGGGTCGCGCGCCGGGATTTCGACCAGAAGCGCGGTGATCGGATCGCTGGCCGGGATTTCGGCCAAGAGCGCCGCGACCAGATGGCCGAGGGCGTACACCGCCCACATCCCGACGACCGCCCCCGCGCCCACGACCAGCAGGGCATTCCGCACGACCATGGCGACAACGTCGGCCCCCCGAGCGCCGACGGCCATGCGGACGGCGATCTCCCGGGTTCGCCGGCTGACGGCGAACGACAGCAAGCCGTAGATGCCGACGGCCGCCAGCGCCAGCCCCAGCCCCGCGAAAAGACTCATGGTCATCGCCAGCAAACGCTCGCCGGCAACCCTGCCGCCCAGTCGGGCGTCGAGCGTCGAAACGTCGACCGCGAGGGTCCGATCGAGCTGCCGCAGCCGGTCGCGAACCACGGTGATGATTGAATCCGCTTCACCGCCGGTGCGGGCGATCAGCGTCATGCCTCCCGTGTGGGTCGGCACCTGCTCGTGTAACACGTACATCGCCGTGTAGGGGTCGTCGGTGAAGCCGTACTGGCGGATGTCCTCGACGACGCCGATGACGAGCAGCGACCGGCGCTCCAGGCGTGACTCCTGGCTGGTCGCCTGGATGCGCTTGCCGAGCGGGTCGCCGCCGGGCCAATAGGTTTCCGCCATGGTGCGATTGATGATCGTCACCCGTTCGCTGTCGGCATTGTCACCGGTATCGAACAGCCGCCCGGCGAGCAGGCGGATGTCCAGCGTGCGGAAGTAGTCGTGGCTGACGACTCTGTATGCCGCCCCCGCATCGACGTCGGGTTGGTCCTCGATCGCGACGAAACCGCGTCCGCCGGAAAACGTCGGCGCCGGATTGGCGACGGCCGCGTCCGCCACTCCGGGGATGGCAACGACCGTATCCATCGCCGAGCGCCAGTATTCGAGTCGAACCTCCTGCCCATCGCCGTACCGCGGTGCGCTGAGCGCAATACTCGCGGTGACCACGCCGTCCGGATCGAAGCCCAGCTCGCGGCCAACGATGGCGGCGAAGTTGCGCACCAGAACCCCGCCGCCGATCAGCAGCATCACGGCCAGCGCCACTTCCGCAGCCACCAGCATCGAGCCCGGTAGATTTCGGCCGCCGGGCGCCGATCCGCGGGCGCCGGCCATCGCCCGCGACGGAGCGGTTCGCGCCGCCGTCAACGACGGCACCAACGACGCGATCACGCCGGCCAGGAGGGAAAGGGCCAGGGCGAAGGCCAGCACCCGGAGGTCGATCGAAACGCCCTCGGTTCGCGGGATCGGCAGGTCATAGCGCGATAGCAGCTCGCGCGTCCCCCACCAGGCCAGCGCCGTGCCGAGCACACCGCCGATCGCCGCCAACGTGACATGCTCGAGAACGCCTTGCTGCGCGACCCGCCAGCGGCCGGCGCCCAGGGCGACGCGGACCGCCGTCTCCTGGCGACGCGCCGAGCGGCGGGCGAACTCCAGTCCGGCCAGATTCGCGCAAACGACGAGCAAGACGGCGAGTACCGCGCCCATCGCCAGCCACAGCGTAGTTCGGGCACCGCCGACGACCTCCTCCTTCAGGGAGACGACCACGACGCCGAACGAGTAGATCCCTTCGGGGTCACTGCCGCGTATGCCGTCGGCAACCCGCGAGAGATCCGCCCGGGCGGCTGCGATATCGGTGTTGTCCGCAAGCCGTCCGATCGCGTACCAGTTGATGTTGTTGCGCGCCGCGCCGCCCCGGCGGACGAACGTCGCCGGCCGCCAGACCTGGTTTCCTTCCGGGAACTCGAAGCCGGCTCGGACGACCCCGACCACCTGGACCGTGCGCCCGGACATGACCATCTCCACCGGGAGCTCCGCCGGCGACCCGAGCGCGCGGCGCCAGAAACCCTCGCTGACGACGGCCACGGGCTGGTTGTCCCGAACGTCCTCCAGAGTGAGCGGGCGGCCGAGCAGAAACGGCGTCCGCAGCACCTCGAAGAACCCTCCGGAGACGTTCTTCGCCGGCACGGTGAACGCGTCGTCGTCGTTGACCACCGTCGTGCTGCCGAAGATCGAGTAGATGGCGGTCGCTTCCAGCGTTCGATTGAGGTCGCGCCAATCGAGCCAGTTGTCGGACGACACGTAGGGAAAGTCGGCCCCTTCGATGTCGACCGAGCGCAGCGCGACCAGGCGCTCGGGCTCGCCGAACGGCAGGGGCCGCAGCAACGTGTGGTCGACGACGCTGAACGTCGCTGTCGTCAGTCCGATACCCACCGCGAACGTCGCGATGGTGATCGCGGACGACGTCGGCGCATGACGTACTCGTCGAACACCGGCCCGCAGGTCGGCGATGACCGACTCGAAGCGTCGGAGGCGACCGAGCCGTCGGTCGCGAATCTGGGCGGATGCGTACAGTCGACGTCGGGCGGATTCGAGCTCGCCGAAAAGGCGTTCCGCCTCGCGACGGGCTGGCGCCGAAGGCATGCCGCCGGCTTCGAGCTCGCGTGTCCGCATGTGCAGATGCGCTTCGATTTCCGCGTCGACCTCACGCCACCGACGCCGACGCGAGGGAAGAATGGCGTCCAGGAGGCGTCGGATCATCCGTCGCCGGACCCTTCCAGCGCCAACAGCTCGGTGACCGATTCAGCGTATTGCCGCCAGCTCTCGGCGTCCGCCCGCAGAGCCGCCCGTCCCTGCTGCGTCAGTCGGTAGTACCGGGCCCGCCGTTTGTTCTCGGTCACACCCCATTCGGCCTCGATCAGGCGCCGTTCCTCCATCCGATGGAGAGCCTGATAGACGGCACTGTCCTCGGCGACGATGCGACCGCCGGAGTTGTCGTGCAACCACGTCGTAATGCCGTACCCGTGTGTCGGTCCCTGGCTGAGCGCTTTCAGAATGAGCATGTCCAGTGTGCCCTTGAGAAGCGACAGCCGCTCGCTGGCGTTCTTCATGCAGAACTCTCCCCGTGTGTTCTAAGGGTTAGAATCTAAGGGAAGGTGCGCCACCCTGTCAAGTTGACCGGAAGCGACACGGCGACGGCAGGCTCCGAGCGGCGCGCGGGAGAGTCTGGTAGCGTCTGCATCCATGACTACCGAGTGGACGGAGCGGCGTGAGGGCGACGTCGTCGTCGTGGACATCGAAGGGGCCCTCACCATCGGCACGCAGCACCTGCGGGAGCTCTTCACGGGGCTCTACGACCGAGGCGAGAAGAAGCTCGTCGTGAACCTCGCCGACGTTCCGTACATGGACTCGACCAGCGTCGGAGACCTGATCGTCGGGCACCTGCAAGCGGCGGAGTACGGCGCTTCTTTCAAGCTCGTCAATATTCCGCCCAAGATCGTGGAGCTGCTCACGATGCATCATCTTATTCAGGTGTTCGACAGCTACGACGATGAAGAGGCTGCGCTGGCCAGCTTTGTCCGGAGCTGATCAGAGCGCACCACATCGTCGCATAAACCCCGACGAAATAACGGTTTTTTCTGCAAGAAATTGCCGAATAACCAGGGCGCTCGGGAAGATTTTGAGCTAGGCTGAAAATCATCAGGCAATCGTCGCCGGGGCGACGACGCCGCAGCCGATCCGGGGGCCATGATTTCTTCCGCGGTTAACGAACACGGGTTTCAGACGCTCTCCGGGTCTCGAGCTTGGGTCGGCTTCGCCGGATCCGCGATGATGGTGGCGATGCTCGGCGCCGGCTTGATCTGGGCGACGCAACGCTACGTGCGTTCGCTCGACATGATGGCCGCGACGTCTCCGGACGCGGCCATCCTGCGTGCCGGATTCGCGCTCAAGGTGCTCGTCGGGATCATGGCGATCCTCGCCGTCGGCACGTCGATCTACATCGTCCGCTCGTGCCGGCAGGTCCTTGCACATCGGCAGCTGCCGCCGCCGGGCGCCCGGGTTCTCGGCAACCCCAAGGTAATCGTAGGCACCTACGCCGTGGTGTGGGGATGGACGGGGTATGCGCTAGCCGTCGTTCTGGTCGGCGCCGCCGGCACCGTTACCGCGCTCATGTGGGAGTTCGTCGACCTGATGGTGTCCGGCATCGGTCCGATCTGAACTAGCGCCGCCCGCCGCGCTCCCGTAGCTCCCTTTCCAGGACCGAAAGCTCGACCTCGGCGAGTTGCGCTTCCGCTTCGATCTCCGCCAGCGTCAGCTCCATGTGTGCGGCAGCCAGCGCATCTATCGTCCCGGCGGCGACCTCGGCGCGGACGCGCTGCAGCTCGCCCTGCACCAACTCGAGCTGCCCGCGGCTTCGTTCCGCCTTCCGCTCGGCCTCTCGCACCAGCACGAGCAGCTCGGCCTGCACCGCGGTAATGCTGCCGGCCAGGAACTCACGCCTGATCGAGAGGCGCTCTTCGAGTGACTTCAACCTTTCCTCGTACTCCGAGACGCCGAAGCGCATCGCGGCCAGCTCGGTCTCGTCGATGACCCCGGCGTCGTAACGACGCTGCTCCCGCTCCAGCCCGGTGAGGATCATGCCCAGCCGCTCGCGGGCGAGCACCATCTCCAGGGTGATCCGGTCACTGACGAAGTCACGCCCGTTGACCAGCGGCGACGCCACCTCGCCGAGCGGCTCACGGCCGCTGGCACGAATCTCCTCCAGCTCGAGCTCGATCATGCGGGTGTCGAACTCCGACTCGAGAAGGTACATGCGCGTCGCCTGAGCGTCCTCGGCCGATGCGGTGCCGACAGCCACACGCTGCTCGACCCGGGAGAGCTCTTCGGCGGCGCGGTCCGTCCGCATACGTGCTACTTCCAGCCGGACTTCCAGTCCGGCGACAAGGAGGTCTCTTCGCCAGGATTCCTCGATCTGATACGACGCGCCCATGGCAGCGGCGCCGAGGGTGACGGATACGACGACGAGCGTGGCGGCCCGGGCGAGCCTCACCCACAATGGCCTCGCCGGAGCCCGCCGGCTCCGCCGGCGCGCCTCGCTGCCGATCTGCCATTCGAGGTTCTGGATGAACTGCGGATCCGGTTCGTGCTTATCGAGCATTCTCGTTCTCTCCGTTTGCCGGCCGTCCGTGGTGTACCGCGGACCGCACCAGGGCACGTTCGAGCTTCTTTCTCAGCTTGCCGCGGGCACGACGCAGGCGACCTTCGATGGCGCGCTCCGACACTCTCCACTCCGCCGCGATCTCGGCGACGCTCTTGCCGTCGAAATGGAACGCCTCGAGCAGCTCGACCTGCGGGCGGCGCAGCCGCGCCATGCCCCAGCTCACGAGAGCCGCCGCGTCCGGCGTATCGGGAGAAAAGCGCTCGTCGCCGAGGTCGATCGATCCCGGCTCGAGTTGCAGCGGCCGGCGCTGGCGAAAATGGCTGGCCAGGGCATTGCGCGCCACCTGGCGGAGCCACGCGACGGGCTCCTCGGGCAAGCCGTTCCGCGGCCACGAGTCCAGCGCCTTCATCCAGGTCTCCTGGACGATGTCTTCGGCCAGACCGCGGTCACCTCCCACCCGTTTGGAGACGTAGGCGTACAGCGGGCGGATCGTCTTGCGATACAGCAGAATCAGGTCGTTTTGCGATATGTCGCGGCTCATACCCTTCTGACGCGCGAGCGGCTCGAAAACCCACGCTCTTTTTTCGCCGACAACGTGGCACGTTGCCACCGCGACGCCCGGTCCGGGCGGCACGCTGCCATCACGTCACCCGATCCGAACGGAGATTTGCAGGCCGCAGGGGCCGTGGCGAAGGATGCCGCTCCGATCAGCGCTCGGAGAGCAGGTACTTCAGGGCGAACGTTCCGATCCAGTGGGAGCCGGCGTAATCCGCGTCGAACATTGCCTCGAATCCCATCGAGCCGTGCAACAAAGCCAGCTTCCGATACACCTCGACTCGCGGGTCGTTCGCCGGCAGTGCCGCGACAATGCGGTTCATGGCGTCGGCGCGAATGAACGCCAGGCCGATCAGGTGCGACCGGCTGGCGAGGGACCGTAGGGCGGCGTCGGCTCGGCGGCGCTCGTCGGCATCGCCGGCGGTTGGCGGGTCCGTGGATTGCTCGTCGTCAGATGCACCTTCGCCTGCGGTTTCGTCTCCGCCGGTTGCGTCGTCGGCACCCGCGCCTGTCGTCCCCCTGCGCGCGCCACGCGCGGCCGGATTCGCTGTCGATCCGGCACCCGGGTCGGCGCCGACCGCGGCATCGGTAGCTCCGACGACCGCATCGGCTCCGTCGGCTTCCGGTTCGTCACCGCCGCCCGCCGTGTCGACCGGCCGCGTCAGCGGCTCGAAATCTGCCGACGCCACGTCGGGCATGAACGCGTCGAACCAGGGGAGGAACTCGTCCGGCTCCAGCACCGCAGCCATCAACGCCGCTTCTTCCAAACAGGGCGAGAGAAAGTCCGCTCCCCACGGCTCGTAGCCGGTCGGACAGCGGACGTCCTCCCGGAAGAGGCGCACCGCGTTGTGCTCGATGGCTTCCTGCAGCGCCGTATCTTCCATCAGCCGGGCATAGGAAAGCATCATGGCGAGGGAGAACGCCGTGTTGCTGTGCGTGCCGTTACGCGAGGGTCGATCGAGGCCCGCCAGCCAGAGGACCGTTCTCTCGGAGAACATCGTCACCAACGGCTCGAGGTTGTCCGCCCAGCGCTGCGCTTCCGGGCGATCCCAGGTGCGCAGCTCGGCATACAGCGCCAGCAGCCACCCGTAACCGTACGGGCGCTCGAAGGTGCGGTTCTCCTCGAAAAACGCGACCTCGCCCTCGATCGCCGCCGCGGACAGGTGCGCCGTCAGCTTTTCGGTCACCAGCCCGCCGACCGGCAGGTCGGGAAACTCCTTGTAGATTCGCACCATGGCCCAGGTCGAGTTCACCGCCGAATGCCAATCCCAGCAACCGTAGAACGCCCGGTTGCGCTCGTATCCCGGTCGACGGACTGCGACGATCTCGTCCAGGTAGGTGCTCCGATCGCGCGGCGCCGCGTGCGGTCGATCGACGCACGACAGCGGCATCGCGACCAGCGTCAGCGCCATCTCGAGGTCCAGCTCGCGCGCCTCCGCGTCCGGTATCTCGTCAATGAAGGCGGCCAGCGGGCCGGCAGGTCGGGCGACCCGGTCGGCCACGGCAGGGGCCTCCGATTCGTCCCCCTGCACACTCGACCCGATGCCGAGTCGGTCACAACCGGAGGCACTCAGGGTAATGGCGACAACCGCGGCAAGCGCCCGGGGCGTCCTGCGTACGAAAGACATCGGCTCGGCTCCACGATGACCGGTAACATGCACGGCCAGAGGATACGCTACCGCGCGCGCGGCCGACGAGGCTTCGCCCTGACCCAGGCTCGGGATTCCCCACGAAGACACGATGACGTCGAACCCGCGGAGCATTGCCGACCACGTCGAGATCCGCCTGGACTCCCGCCCGCTCTGGCCGATCGCCCGCGCGCTCATGGCGATCGAGCCGGGCGTCGTGTTCCTCGATAGCGGCGGAGTCTCTCCGCAGGCACGTTGGAGCATACTGGGCTGGCGGCCGAAACGAGTCGTCGCCTGGCCGCAAGGCCGCGACGGAGCCCTTGCCCGACTTCGCGCCTGCTTGCCGGATGCCACAGGGGTCGGCGCCGACGCAAGCCGGGACACGCTGCCGTTCCGGGGCGGGTGGATCGGCTGGTTCGCCTACGACCTCGGCCGGCACGTCGAGCGGCTCCCGTCTCTCGCGCTGGCCGACACGACGATCCCGGACTTCGTCATCGGCGAGTACGACATGGTCTTGTTGCAAGACAACGTCGACGGCGCCCTCTGGGCCGCCGGCCGCGGCTCGGGGGCGGCCGGCGAACACCTCGTGCGCGAACGCGCCGAGGAAGCGCTCCGCGTCGCCGACGCCGCCGGAGCTACGGACGCTCCTGATACCGAGATCGCCGCCGGCTCGACCGACGCCGTGAACCGCGAACGCGGCCCCTCCGAGGCCACGGCGCTCCGCAAGGAAACTGCGACCGACCCGGCGCCGATGATCGATCGCGCCACATACCGGCGACGCATCGACACCATCCTGAAGCACATCCGCGAAGGCGACATCTATCAGGCGAACTTCAGCCACCGATTCACCGCCCGGACGGCGGAGCCCTGCGCCGACATCTACGGCCGGCTGCGATCGGCGAGCCCATCCCCCTACGCCTGTTGTATCTCCCTTCCCGGCGGACCCGAGATTCTGTCGGCCAGCCCCGAGCTGTTCCTGCGCAAGACGGGCCGCCGGCTACAAACCCGTCCGATCAAGGGGACCCGACCGCGCGCCGCGGATCCGGACGCGGACACCGCGCTGCTGAAGGAGCTGCAAGAGAGCGAAAAGGAACGGGCCGAGCTGCTCATGATCACCGACCTGCTGCGGAACGACCTCGGCCGCGTGGCCGAATACGGCACCGTCGACGTGGCGCGCCTGCGAGAGCTCGAGAGTCACGCCACCGTGCATCACGCCTATTCGGTCATCGAAGCGACGTTACGGGAGGACGTCGATATCGTGGACATTCTCGCGGCGACCATGCCCGGAGGCAGCGTGACCGGCGCGCCGAAGATCCGCGCCATGGAAATTCTCGAGGGCCTCGAGCCCGTGCGCCGTGGCCCTTACACGGGCGCCGCGGGTTTCATCGGCGACGACGGCGACATGTCGCTCAACATTCTCATCCGCACCCTCGTACGCCAGGACGAGAGCATCTGGTACCAGGTTGGCGGCGGCATCGTTGCCGACTCCGACCCCGAGGCGGAGTACGAAGAGACGCTCGCAAAGGGCTTGGGCATGCAACGGGCGTTGCGCACCGATCCCTGAGCGGCTGGCGGCGTCACTGCTGCCGGGCGGGTTCACCAGCGCTGCCGGGCAGGGTTCCACAGTGCTGCCGGGGGCGGGAATCCCTACCGCTACCGGGCGGGGCTTCCATGCAACCGCCAGGCGGCTCCCCTATCGCTGCCAGGCGGGCTTCCCTTCGTAGACGCTGCGGTAGTAGTCGGCCCGTTGCAGGCGCGACGCCGCTGCTTCATCGATGATCACCCGGGCGGCCGGGTGCATCTGCAGGATGGATGCGGGCACGCTGGCCGTGATCGGGCCTTCCACGGTGTCGGCGACGGCACGGGCCTTGCGATCGCCGAATGCCAGCAAGAGGCACTCGCGACTGTCCATGATGGTCCCGATTCCCATCGTGATGACGTGGCGCGGCACCTCACCATCGGCGAAGGCGTCGGCGTTGTCGCGTCGGGTTCCGGCGGTGAGCGTCTTGATGCGCGTCCGCGACGCCAACGACGACGACGGCTCGTTGAAACCGATATGGCCTTCCCCACCGATGCCGAGAAGCTGCAGGTCGATGCCCCCGGCCGCTTCGATCGCCGCCTCGTATTCGGCGCAGTGCGCCGGCACGTCGGCGACACGGCCGTCCGGCAGGTGGACCCGCCCGGCATCCAGGTTGACGTGCCGGAACAGATGCTCCCGCATGTATGCGTGAAACGAGCGCGGATCATCGGCGTCCAGTCCGAGGTACTCGTCGAGGTTGAACGTCGTCACCTGCCCGAAATCCAGGCCCTCCTGCCGGTGCAAACGCGCGAGCTCCTCGTAGATGCCCAGCTGACTGCGGCCGGTCGCCAGACCGAGAACCGCATCCGGCCGGGCGCGGACGAGAGCGGCAATGCGGGCCGCCGCCAGCACCGCGACCCGGCGCTCGTCAGGTTGGATGATGACTTCCATGCCGAGGCTTCCGTCAGTCGTTCCGGGGAAGAGACGCGTGCCGCTCCAGCCGAGCCCGCACATCAGCGGAGAACCGTTGCAGCAGCGCCTCCACGTGGTCCGCGGGATCGGGCGCGTCGTCGGCGATCAGCGGCGTCAGATCCATCGCCAACCAACCGCGCTCGACCCGATCGACCTCGGTGGGGGCGCGGAAGGTCGCGTTCGCCAGCGATCGTCCCGCGGCCGCCAAGTCGTAGCGCTTGCCGCCGGCGACCTGAGAAGCGAAGACCGCGACGAGCTCCCTGGCCAGCTCGGGTCGGGGGCTGACGTCCAGAACGATCACGTCCTCGTCCGGCATCCAGTCGAGATCTCGCCAAACCTCGCAACCGTAAACGGCGTTCGGCCGATCGGCCGCGGGTAGGCGGCGAATCGCGCGCAAGGCAGCCATGGTGACGGCGACGTGGGTCTCGTGCTTGTCGGCGAGATTGTGGGTGTACACGACCCGTGGGGACATCCGCTCTAGCAGGCGCGCCAGCTCGGCTTCGACCGAGCGGCGGCCAGGCTCGTCGGCGAAGACCGCGCTCGGGTGCCCGAGCTGGACCATGACGCCGTAATCGCCTACACGAGCCGCCTCTTCTTGTTCGGCCCGCCGCACGTGGCGCATCTGCTCGTCGGAGAGCCCGGCGAAGTCGCCGACGCGCGGACTACCGGCGCCGTCCGTGCAGGTGATTCCGCCAAACCACCGATCCGGATCACCGAAGCAGTGGACGATCCCGTGATACGCCATGATCTCGAGGTCGTCCTGGTGCGCGCCAATGCCCACGTGGGTGATGCGATCGAAGGCTTCGTCGTTCGGGGCGCCGTCGGGAACGACGGTCGACGCGGAGCTCTCGGGCGCTTTCTCGGGCATGGTCAGACAACCGGGCCGTCGATGGACATTCCCGGAGTGTACGTCCCGCCACGCGACGGAGCCACACGGATCCCGGCCGTTATACTGGCGCCTCGCGTTCACCATGAGGCGGAGAGAGGACGGAACCCGTGACCATGCATGCGGGGCGAACACCGCTGCACGAGGCAAGCCAAGCGACTCGCCTGCGCGTGTCGCTTCTGGCAATGCTCGTCCTGTTGCTTCCGACACTGGCGTCGGGCCAGGCAACGCGGGTCGAGTTCCACCTCCTCCCGCCGGTGTCCACCGGGCCGATGGACCCGGCCTGGAGTCCCGACGGCGAGTGGCTGGCGTTCTCGATGCGCGGCGACATCTGGAAGGCTCCGGCGGAGGGCGGCGAAGCCGTGGCACTCACCGGCGGTCCCCACTACCACTTCGAGCCCGCCTGGAGCCACGACGGCACCCGTATCGCCCTGACCTACGAGATCGACGGAGACCTCGAGATCGGTGTGGTCGATGCCGAGGGCGGGCCGGTGCAACGCATCACCGAGACGCCCGGCTACGATCTGCAGCCGACCTGGTCGAGCAACGACGAAGCAATCTTCTTCGCTTCCCGCGGCGGCGACGGTAACTTCGACATCTTCACGGCCTATCCCGTGCGGCCCGAGGATCTCCGCACGGGCGCGGTCCGCATCGAGCGAGCTTTCGGCGAGCGCGGAAACCAGTACCAGCCGGTGGTCTCGCCGGACGGAACGCATATCGCCTTCGTCGCGCCGGCGCCCGGGACGATCGGAAGCGGCGGGATCTGGGTCAAGCGGCAGCGGCAAGCGGGTGCCGGCGACGCCACAGATGGCGGGAGCGCCACGCAGGCAGGCGACACGGCGGATGCCGCGGATGCCTTCGAGCCGTACCTGGTGCGCGCCGAAGAGACCAGCTATCGGGCCGAGCCGGCCTGGTCGGCCGACGGTGATTCGATCTTCTATTCCACCGACGTCGCCGGGAACAACGACATCGCCGTCGTTCCGGCGACCGGCGGCAACCCCGTGCGCCTCACGGAAGCCCCGTCGGACGAGTTCGGGGTCGCGGTCAGCCCGGACGGGGAGCGCATCGCGTTCGTCTCGAACCACGACGGGCCGACACGCCTGTACACGATGCCCGCGGCCGGCGGCCCGCGGAGCGCCTGGCGCGAGGTGGTGCTCTCGTCTCGCCGCAGCCGCTCCCCCACCGGCCTGATTCGTGGCCGCGTCCTCGACGAGACCGGTGCAACGACCCCGGCGCGCGTCATGGTCATGGCTTCGGACGGCCGCGCCTACACCGAGGACGGCGGCTTCCACCGTAAGGCCTGGGCCAGCGGCACCCACTACCAGCACACCGACGGAACGTTCGAGATCGAAGTGCCGGCGGGACCGATAACGATCGATGCGATGCGCGGTTTCGAGTATGTGCCGGCGTCGGCGTCCACCGAAGTGCCGGCGAACGGCATCGGCGAAGTCACCGTGCGCCTCGAGCGCATCGGCGGCCGCCCGCCCCTGTACCAGGACGGTTGGTACTCCTCCGATACGCATACGCACGACCTGCACGAGGGCCGATTCGGCCTGACCCAGGAGATGTTCTTCCGCCAACTCGAAGCCGACGACGTGCGCGTCGCCAATGCTCTGATTCACATGGATGGGACGAAGCTGATGGGTCGCTGGGACGACCTCACCGGCGAGCCCTTCCGACTGTCGGACGGGAACCGCATCCTCTACTACACGCAGGAGTTCCGCGGCTCCTACGGGCACGTCGCGCTGCTCGGCTTGCAGCGCTTCATCATGCCTCTGATCGGCGGCGCCCGGGGAACGCCCTACGCAGCGGACGTGCTCAAGCTCGACCACATCGACGCGGCCCACGAGCAGGGTGGCATCGCCGGGTTCGTGCACCCGTACAACGGCCCCGTCGACAACCCACGGTCTGCCGCGTCGGCCGACATCCCGGTGCACGTCGCCCTCGGTCGCGGTGAGTTCTTCGACGTCGTCTCGGTGGCTTCGCGCGAGCGCGAATCGACGGCGATGTACTACCGCCTGCTGAATTCCGGCTTCCGCCTCGCCGCCACCGGCGGGACCGACAACTTCTCCGATGTGTGGCTCGATCCGTCGGGAGGAACGGCGCGAACGTACGCCCACCTCGACGGGGCCCCGCCGCTGACGTTCGCCGCCTGGCTCGACGCGATCCGCCGGGGCCGCACCTTCGGCACCAGCGGGCCGTTGCTGTTCCTTTCCGTTGCCCACGACGAACACGAAGGCCGGGGATGGCTCGAGCCGGGAGACGAGCTGCGGCTCGACGGCGACAACTCGTCGTCGTTCAACGTCCGTGTCGACGTCCTGTCGATGGTTCCGCTCGACACCGTCGAGCTAATCGTCAACGGCGAAGTGGCGCATTCGTTCGGCGCCGGGGAGCAAGCCGGAGCCACGGCCGACCCTGCGGGCGGCGCAGCGTGGAGCGACGAAACGTCGATCGAGATCTCGGGCAGCGGCTGGATCGCGGCACGGGCCATCGGTCCGCCGAGCAAGTACGTCGGCGATGACTTCCCGTTCGCTCAGACCAGCCCCGTGTACGTGGTACGCGACGGCGTGCCCTACCGATCCGCGGAGGACGCGCGCTTCCTTCTCGAGACGATCGAGGCGCTCCGCGACCGGGTCGTAGAGCGCGATTCCTGGGGATCGGAAGACGACCGCCGATCGTACCTGGACGCCCTCGATGAGGCCCGCGCGGTGTTCGAGCGGATCATCTCCGGGCAATAGCGCCCGGCGGGCATCGACTCGAGGCACCGAAACAGCTGCCGATCATCCGAACGCGGGTGGACGCCGCCCCCGCCCGCCGAGGGCGCGTGAGCCCGAGCCCCGGGGCGCCGCTTGTCGGACACTTGCGCATGTATAGTGGCAACCACTATAGTCGGAACCACGCGCCGCCCCTCACGGTAGTCGAAACCACGTGCCCGTCCCCATCGAGGAGAAGGTCGATCATGAGCACGCTGCCGGACCCGCGCGGCTTCCTGCCGCTCACCAACCTCGCCTTCCATGTGCTGCTGGCGCTCGGCGACGGGCCGGCGCACGGCTACGCCATCGGCAAAGAGGTCGAGCGCCGATCCGAAGGCATGCTGAACCCCGCGACCGGGTCGCTCTATCAGGTGCTCAAGCGGTTGAGCCAGGACGGGCTCATCGAGGACGCGCCCGGTGCGGTCGACGACAGTCGCCGGCTTAGCTACCGGCTGACCGACCTGGGACGCAAGGTGGCCGAGGCGGAAGCCCGTCGCCTCAGCGCCCTCGTCGTCGACGCCCGCAAGAAGCGCCTGCTCACCGGCGGTTGAGGCCGATCCGATGACCCGAGGACACCCACTGATACGCGCGTACGCGTTGCTGCTGCGACTGTACCCGGCCGAATCACGCCACGCCTGGGGGGTCGGCATGGAAGAGACCTTCCGTGAGCGTTTTCGAGAGATGACCGACGCCGGCCCGTGGACGCGACTCCGTTTCGCCTGCAAGGAGCTCGGGTCCGTTCTGTCGACGGCCTTCCGCGAGCGGTACGAGACGGCGCAGCGACCCGGCCGACCCGCGCTCTTCCGCACCAACGCCTCGACACCCACTCCCCCGCGCTCCCCGCGGAGAGACATCTTGAACGACCTGTTCTTCGACCTGCGCAGCGCTGCTCGCGGCTGGCGAGCGACGCCGCTGACAACCGCCGTTATCCTACTCACGTTGGCGCTGGGCATCGGCGCCACGACGGCAGTCTTCACCATCGTCAACGGCGTCCTGCTGCAACCCCTGCCGTTTCCCGCGGCAGAGCGTCTCGTCCGTGTCCACGAGACACTGCCCGACGGCGATACCTGGTCGCTGTCGATGCCCGACTTCGTCGACCTGCGCGAGCAGGTGGCGAACCTGGACAGCGTCGCCGTATATCAAACGGCCTCGTTGACCCTTTCTCGGGACGGCGACGCCTCCCGGATCCGAGGGATGCGGGTCAGCCCGGGGCTCTTCGAGACGCTGGGGTTGCCTCTGGCGCTCGGACGTCCGTTCGCGCCCGCCGACGAAGCCGAGGGCGCGGCCCCGGTGACGATCCTCGGAAACAACTTCTGGCGAACCCGATACGGCGCCGACCGGGCCGTTCTCGGCCAGCCGCTGCGCCTGGACGGTGTCGACCACACCATCATCGGGATCGCCCCCGAGAACATCGACCTCGGCAGCGGCGAGCCCGCCCTCTGGGTGCCGTTCGAGATCACCGAAAGCGGCCTCCGGAACCGCGGCGGGCACATGTACCCGGTAATCGGTCGGATCGCCGAGGGAGTCCCCCATTCCGTCGCGAACGAAGAAGTGGCCGGCTTCGCGGACCGCCTCGCCGCCGCCCACCCGGATTCCCACGAGGACCGCGGCGCCACGCTGCAACCCCTCCAAGAACAGATCCTCGGCGACGTCGACCGGCCGCTGATGATGCTGCTCGGCGCCGTTGGTATCTTGCTCTTGATCGCCTGCACCAACGTCGCTTCGATCCTGCTGGCGCGCTCGGACGCGCGCGGCCGGGAGATCGCCCTGCGCTCGGCACTGGGGGCCAGCACCGGCCGGCTCATGCGCCAGCTTCTCGCCGAAGCCCTGGCGCTGACGCTGATCGGGGGCGCGCTCGGCGTCGTGCTCGCGTCCCTCGGCGTGCGGGCGGCGATCGATACGTTGGCGGCCGAGCTGCCACGCGTGACTTCGGTATCGATGGACCTCCGGATCCTCGGCTTCGCTTTCACAATCAGTTGCGTCACCGGTATCGGCGTCGGGCTGATACCGGCGCTGCGGACCGTTCGGCGTGATCTTTCGACGCCGATGAAGTCCGCATCTCGGACGCTCGCCGGAAGCGGAGGCTTCGGCCTTCATCGCGCCCTGGTGGTGGCGGAGATCTCCCTCGCCGTCGTGCTGGTGCTGGGCGCCGGCCTCCTGGTCAAGAGCCTGACCCGGCTTCAGGGCGTAGACGCGGGCTTCGATGCTCAGGGAGCGGTGACGTTCCGCATCGGCCTGCCGACGACCCGATACGAAGCCACCGAGGACTGGGCCGCGTTCAGTACACGGCTGCGCGGCGAGCTGGCCCGGTATCCCGGCGTCGAGGCGGTCGGCGGTGTCGGATTGCTGCCCTTCTTCGCCTCGCAGACGACCGAGCTGAGCATCGTCGGCGACCAGGCCTCCCCGCTCGAGCAGGTGCAGTTCCGTCACACCACGCCCGGCTTTCTCGAGGCGATGGGAACGCGCGTGCTGCAGGGCCGTAGCTTCGACGAAACGGACGTCCCCGGGGCCCCGCCCGTGATCATTCTCAACCAGACGGCCGCGACCCGGCTTTTCGGCGACGACAACCCGATCGGTCGCCGGGTCACGACCGGTTGGGGTCACCATCCGGACGAGCTCGAAGTCGTCGGCGTGGTCGAAGACGTCCGACTTTCCGGGCCATCCAGCTCGGCGCCCCCGGCAATGTACTGGCCGTTCGGCCAGTACGACGCCCGCTCGGTCATGTCCTACGTTGTCCGCTCGAGCGGCGATCCGGCTTCGCTGATACCCGGAATTCGCCGCGTCGTCGCCGACCTAGACCCCGAGCTACCCATCTACTCGGTGGAGCTACTGGTCGAAAGAACGAAGCGCTCGATGGCGCAGGAGCGTCTGAACACCTGGCTGCTGTCCGGGTTCGCGGCATTGGCGCTGACCCTCGCCGCCATCGGCGTGTTCGGCGTCATGGCCTACGGCGTCACCCGCCGCCGGCAGGAGATCGGCGTTCGGGTCGCGCTCGGCGCAAGCCCGGCGGCCGTGGTTCGCGCGATCCTGCTGGAAGGCGCGGCCCTGGCCGCGCTCGGCCTGACAGTCGGTACCGCCGCCGGCCTGGCGCTCGGCCGGGCGTTCGCCCACCTACTGTACGAGACCAGCCCCAACGACCCCGCCACCTTCGTCGCCGTCGGCGCGACGCTCGTCGCGGTTGCCCTCTTGGCCTGCAGCCTGCCCGCCCGGCGCGCCGCAGCGATCGACCCCGTGGTGGTCTTGCGACGCGATCAGTAGGCACCCGCAGCGTGTGGGCTTGCAGCGCGATCAGAGCTGCAAACGGGGCCTCAGTCGTCGTCCGTTGATGGACGAAACGGTGACCCTTGCCGCTGCAACCAGGCCTCGAGACGCTCGGTGCAGTCGCAGCTGCTGCACGCCCAGGGCTCGGTGCCGTTCTCGTCGCGGCACTTGGCCGGGTTGTGGGCGTTGGCGACGCGCTCGAGCTCGAAATACTCCTCCCAGTAGGGCGTCTCTTCCTCCAACGGGGTCGGGCAATAACAGACTTCGACCCATCGGATGGAGCCGTCGTCGAAGCGCCGCGCTTCTAGCAGGCCGTGGTGAACGTGTGATGGGTCTGGTTGCGAGGAAAAGAGGCTGGATGCAAGGCGCCGCGACGAGGGCGATGCCGATGCGCATCGTCGAGGAGCGGGAACGCCGCAGGCGGCCTCTTTACCTCGTAACCCTTTGGGCGAAGGGGGGTTGCGCGCGATGACGACGTTGGGCCTCCTCGACGATGCGCACAGGCATCGCCTGCGTCGGCTCGCCTTGTCCTCTCACGCAACTCCCCTTCGCCAGACCCATCACACGTTCACCACGGCCTGCTCACATAGCCTTGGCGTAGGCACCGCGGGCGATCGATCCCGCCCCGAGGCTGCCGTCCTGGATCGCCTTCTCGAGGGCTTCGCGCCGGCCTTCCTTGAGCCTGGCCCGGACCAGGTATCGCATCAGCTCATACCCCCGGCGAGGTCGCGGCTCACCGCGAATCTGCCCAGACGGACTGCAACCACGGCACCGCGCGTTGCAGGAAAGGCACGTAGCGGGGGGTTTCGTGGTGACCGATGCCGGCGTCGATCGCAAGGAATTCGACCTCGGCGCCGAGCGCCCGCAGCTCCGCCGTCGCCCGCTCGACCGGCTCGATGGGAATGAGCTCGTCGTCGCGGCTGTGCATGATGTACAGCGGCATCTCGACCAGGGATGAGGGCCAGTCGACGCTGCCGGACTCGACATAACGCCGCACCGTTTCCGCCCCGCTCTCGGTCGTTTGCGCCACCATCGGCACGCTGGCAACCGGAATCGCCGCGGCGAACAGCTCGGGGTGATGCGAGGCGTAGTACCAGGTCCCCATGCCGCCGAGGCTGAACCCGGTCACCGCCGTGCGTGCCGGGTCGATCCGGTACGCCGATCGAACGTGCTCCAGCAGCGAAAGGACCGCCGCCTCACTGCGCGGATCCACCCAGGTGCGCGCCGGGCACAGCGGAGCGACGATGATCGCGCCCAGCTCGCGTAGGGCCGGCTCCACCAGGATCTCGAGAAAAACGGCGCTGTAGTTCGGCGGCAGCGCCTCTCCCCAGCCGAAATGCAAAGCCAGGATCATCGGAGCCGGCTCGGATCCGTCGTAGCCGGCGGGAACGGAGATCGCGTAGCGCAGGTCGGACCCGTCGTCGAGAGTCAGTGTCTGGCGCTGGATGGGAGCGGCGGCGTGGGTCATGGCGAGCCCGAGGGCAACGAGAGGCGCGACGAGGGTCATGCGCCCATGGTACCGGCTGGGCATCTCCGGCGTCATCGCCCCGAGGAAGCCAGTGCTCCCGCATGCTGCGGAGAGGGTCTGTCGCAGCGGGTCGCTGGACAACCGACACCGGCAAGCTGCTATGATGCGCCCAGCCAACAGGCTCCCCATGCGACGGAACACGCCCAACGACCCGGTGCGCCCGCCCCGCACGTAGCGAAGACGCGGCAATGATGCAGGAGCTCAAGTACGCTGCCCGCGCCTTGGTTCGGGCGCCCGGGTTCTCGGCGGTCGTGGTCATCACCCTTTCGCTCGCCGTCGGCGCCACGACCGCGATCTACAGCGTCGTCAATGGCGTCTTGTTGCGTCCCTTGCCGTTCCCCGACCAGGACCGCCTGGTCATGTTGTGGCAACGGGCGCCGGGTGTCGGCGTCACCGAGGATTGGTTCTCGGCGGCCCAGTACTTCGACATCCGCGAGGGAGCGACGAGCCTCGAGCACGTCGCGGTGAGCTTCGGACAGGAGGTCACCCTCACCGGAGACGATCTCGAGCCCACTCGACTGGGCGCCCTCCGCGTCTCGTCGTCCTTCTTCGACGTCATGGGCATCATGCCGATCGCCGGGAGGAGGTTCGAAGCGACCGACGACGTCCCGGACGCGCCGCGCAAGGTGATCTTGGGAGAGCGCCTCTACCGCCAGCAGTTCTCCGCCGATCCGGCCCTCATCGGCCGCACGCTGATGATCGACGGAAACCGGCTGGAGGTCGTCGGTGTGTTGCCCTCGATGGTCCTGGACGCCGATATGATGGTGCCGCTGGTGACCGTCCCCGAATTCGACCTGCTGCTCTCGTTCCCCCTGTCGGATCCGCAACGCTCGTCGCGTGGCTCGGAAAACTTCAACGTCATCGGCAAGCTGCGGGCCAACGCTACCCGAGACCGGCTCGACACGGAGCTTCTGGAGGTAGCACAGGTCTTTTCCGACGATCCCGGGGCTCTGGGCGCCGGGCTCACGGTGGGCAGCGAGTTTTTCATCGCCGTTGTGCCGCTCTTCGATCAGATCGTCGGCGGAGCGCGCTTGTATCTCGTCGTTCTCCTCGCGGCAACCACGGCGCTGCTGGCCATCGCCTGCGCCAACGTCGCCAACCTGATGCTCACCCGCGCCGCCACACGCCAGCGCGAGCTCGGCATCCGCGCCGCCCTCGGCGCCCACCGCGGTCGCATGATGTCGCGTGCACTGATCGAGAGCCTGCTTCTCTCGCTCCTGGGCGGTGCGGGCGGACTGGCGGTGGCGGTGCTCGGTGTGCGAGCGCTCCACATCGCGGCGCCGGATGAGCTGCCTCGTCTGCGCGACGTCGCCGTCGATGCACCGGTGTTGATCTTCGCCGCCGCCCTGTGCCTGCTTTCGAGCCTGCTGTTCGGCTTGGGTCCGGCGATTCGAACCTCTCGGGTCCAGCCGGGCGACGTCCTGCGCCAGGGCGCCACCGCGGTAGGGGCCCGCTCGGCCTGGCGGCGCGACGGCTCGCGCCTGCTGGTCGTCATGCAGGTCGCCCTGTCGCTGCTCCTGGTCATCGGCGCCGGGCTCCTGGTGCGCACTTTCCGTGAGCTGCAGGCGGTCGACCCCGGATTCAACCCGCAAGGGACGTTGTCGTTCCGCGTCCCGCTCGTGGGGCCCCGCTACCGGGACGCGGACGCACGAGTTCGCTTCTACGAACAGGTGTTCACCCGTCTGGGCAACCTGCCGGGGGTCACCCATGCGGGCGGAACGTCGATGCTCCCGCTGACCCGGGGCCTCGCCTGGACCGACTACGTCGTCGAGGGATTCAACGAAGACAACCCGGACGCCCGTATCGTCGCGGACGTCATGGTGGCAACGCCGGGCTACTTCGAAGCCATGCAGGTCGACGTCGTCGCCGGGCGCACGTTCGACAGCGGCGACGACGGCGAGCCGCAAGTGGCGATCGTCAATCGTGACTTCGCCGAGCGCTTCTGGCCGGTCGAAGATGCCGTGGGGAAGTGGATCGGCAACGACTTCACCGAGCGCGTCACCATCGTCGGCGTGGTGGAAACGGTTCGTCACTACGGGCTCGATGCCGATACGCGCCCGGCGGTTTTCATGCCGCATGCCGCGTCGGCGTCGCGGGCGCTCTTCGGTGTGCTCCGGATCGACGCCGAAGCAAGCAACGGATCCGCCGCCTCTCGGACCGACCCCGCCGCGCTTGCGCCGGCGGTCTCGCGGATCGTCCACGAGCTCGATCCGAAGATCCCGGTGTACAACGTCCGCTCCATGGAGGACCGGCTGGCACAAGCACTGGCAAAGCAGCGTGTGCTCATGTGGTTGCTGAACTTCTTCGGCGTCACGGCACTGACCCTGGCGACCGTCGGCCTGTATGGCGTGCTGTCCTTTGCCGTGGCCACGCACACCCGCGAGCTCGGCGTCCGCAAGGCACTGGGAGCGGAGCGGAAGGACCTCTACCGGCTGGTCATGCGCGGCGCCGGAACGGTCACGGCGCTCGGCATCGTCGTCGGGGTGCTGGCGGCGCTCGGCAGCCTCCGCGCGCTGGGCTCGATCGTCTACGGCGTCGGCACCCGCGACCCGGTGACGTTCGCCGTCGCCGTTGCCGTGGTGGTCGTCGCCGCGTTCGTTGCGGCGGCGATTCCGGCCCGGCACGCCGCCTCGGTGGACCCGATGGTGGCGTTGAAACAAGACTGACGTCTGCGGGGCCCGCCATACTTCGCGCTCGTGCCTCGTGTCTCGATTGCGCGCCTCACGACCGCGCCTTTTGTTCCGCCCGGCTACTTGGTACCGGTGGAACCGAGACCGCCCTGTCCCCGTGCCGTCTCGTCGACCGATTCCACCTCGGCGACGACTACCCGGGCGACGGGCGCGACGACCAATTGGGCGATGCGATCTCCGCGATCGATGGTCACGGTTTCGGATCCCATGTTGATCAGGATCACCTTCACCTCGCCGCGGTAGTCGGCGTCGATCGTGCCGGGCGAGTTGAGCACGGCGAGGCCGTGATTCGCCGCCAGGCCGGAGCGCGTTCGCACCTGGCCCTCGTAGCCCAGGGGTATCTCCAGCATCAATCCGGTCGGGATCACGGCGCCCTCGGCGCTGGCGATCCGGACGGACTCGTCGACGGCCGCGCGCAGGTCCATCCCCGACGAGCCTGACGTCTGGTAGGCGGGTAGCTCGAGCCCCTCGGCGTGGGGCAACCGCTGGATACGAAGCTCGATGACGCTCACGCTGCAACCTCCCGGGACCGCCCGGCGAAACGGGACGGCATGAGAACGGCCGTGCGCGCGAGCGGTCAGCCGTTGCTGTCGATCAGTACTCGAAATCCTTGAAGCTGACGCCGAACATTACCGAATACAGGATCGGCACGACACCCAGCGTCAGGACCGTGGCGAACAGGAGGCCCGCCATGATCGTCATCGCCATCGGCTCCCACATCGCGCCGCCGCCGAGGTAGAGCGGCAACAGCCCGCCGATGGTGGTGGTCGTCGTCAGCAGGATCGGGCGCAAGCGCCGCTGGGCCGCCTCGACGACGGCGCGGGCGGGCGTCCGGCCCTCGTCGTTGATCTCGATGTTGATGCGATCGAGCAAGACGATGGCGTTGTTGATGACAATCCCGGCGAGAGAGATCACCCCCAGGAGCGTCATGAAGCCGAAGTAGAGGTCGAAGACCAGCAGGCCGATAACGACGCCGATGAGGGCCAGCGGAATCGTCATCAGGATGATCAGCGGACGGCGGATCGAGTTGAACTGGGCCACCAGCAACATCAGGATGATCATCGCCGCGATCGGCAGCTTGGCGCCGATGGCCTGGTTCCCCTTTTCCGACTCGGCTTCGGCGCCGCCCAGCGACCACGAATAGCCGCGCGGCCAGCCCTGCTGCGCCTCCTCGAGCCACGGCGTGATCGCGGCGTTGATGTCCGCGGCGGTGTACCCGGGCTGCAGGGCCGACTCCACGGTTACCGTCTTGAGCCGGTCGCGACGGTGGATGAGCGCCGGTTGCCACTCGACGTGAACGTCGGCCACCTGGGCGAGCGGTACCGACTGACCGGTGCCCTGCGAGTAAACGTTCAGCGACTCGATGCGATTCACGTCGTTGCGCTGGGTGTCGACCGACCGCAGGGTGACGGGAATGATCTTGTCCCCTTCGCGAAACTCGGTCGTATCGAACCCGGTGAGGAAGCTCTGCAATGAGACGGCGATGTCCTGGCTCGACACACCGGCCCGCAACGCCCGCGGCTGGTTGACCTCGACCAGCAGCTTCTTGGTGCGAGCTCCCCAATCGTCGTCGATGTTCTTCGTCCCGGGGGTGCGACGGAGCTGCTCCTTGACGTCGTCGACGATGGCGAAAATGGTGTCTGCGTCGGTCCCGGAGATACGTACCTCGACCGGGGGCCAGGCGGGGGGACCGAGCTGCAGCGGGATGAACACCGCCTTGAGGTCGGGGAAGTTCTCCCGCGCGAACGCCTCGAGCTGTGGGATGACCCGGTCGACCTCGGCGCGCGAGGTGGTGTTCAGGATCATGCCGGCGTATTCGGGCCGCGGATTCTCGGGCGTGAACGGGAGGATGAACCGCGGCGCACCCTGGCCGATGAAGACGCCCCAGTTGACGATCCCCTCCCCGCCCTCGCCGTCGGCCGCGAGGTTCTCGGCGATGAAGCGATCGAACTCCCGTACCAGCGCTTCCGTCGCCCGAAAGGGCGTGCCGGTCGGCAGGAGCAGCTCGCCCGTCAGCGTGGCGCGCTCGTTCGGCGGGAAGAAGATCTGCGGCACCAGCCCGAAGAGGTTCATCGCCGCCATGAAGGTGACGACCACCCCGGCAAGCGCCACGAACCGATGTTTGAGGCCGGCGAGTAGGGCGGCCCGATAGAGACGGTAGAAGCGGGTGTCGTAGGCGCTCGCGTCGTCCGCATCCTCGGCATCCTCGACCGGAGCACGGACCTTCACGCGGACGAAGAGGACGCAGAGAAGAGGAATGAGGGTCAAGGCGATGAGCCACGAGCTCAGCAGCGTGATCGTGATGACGACGAAAAGCGCCGCGGTGTACTCACCCACGGCGGCCTCGGCCAGGTAGATCGGCAGGAAGGCGGCGCACGTGGTCAGCGAGGAGGTCAGCAAGGGAATACGGAGCTCCCGCGCCGAGTCCACCGCCGCTTCGACCCGCGGCTTGCCCTCGGCCATTTGGGTCATGATCGACTCGGACATGACGATGGCGTTGTCCACCAGCATCCCCAGGGCCATGATCAGCGCCGCGATCGAGATCTGGTCCAGCCCGGTCCCGCCGATGCCCATGATCATCAGCGCCATCAGGATCGCCATGGGAATGAGGCTGGCGACGACGAACCCGGTGCGCAGTCCGAGGAAGAGCAACATCACCAGCGTGACGATGCCCACCGCCTGCAGCAAGTTGCCGATGAAATCGTCGACCAGGCGCTGTACCTCCTGGGCCTGGAACTGCAGGAAGTCGAACTCGATGCCGATCGGATAGATGCCCTGCAGCTCCTCGACCTTGGCGCGAACCGCCTCACCCAGCGCCAGGATGTTGCCACCCTCACGCAACGAGATCGCCAGAGCCAGGCTGCGGGCTCCGGAGGCCCGCGTCATGGACTCCGGCGGGTCGATGTAGCCGCGGTAGATCTGGGCGACGTCCTGCAGCAGGATGACGTCGCGGCTGCCCGGCAGGTTGACCACGGTGTTGCGGAGGTCCTCGAGACTCTCGAAGTTGCCCGACGGCTCGAGCACGATGCGCTCGGAATCGGTGATCACGTCGCCGCCCGGCGCGGTGATGTTGCGCGACGCCAGGATCTGGGCCAGCTGCACCGGAGCGATGCCGATCTCGGACAAGCGCGCGTTGTTGTACTCGACGAAGATGCGCTCGTCCTGGGCGCCGAAGATCTCGACCTTGGCAACCTCGTGGATCAGCAGCAGCTCGTCGCGAACGTCGTCGGCGATGTCCTTCAGGTAGGCGTACTCGAACTCGTTTTCGTCGGCGGACAGCGTCACGATGGTGCCGAATACGTCGCCGAACTCGTCGTTCACCGTCGGCCCGATGACGTCTGCGGGAAGATCGGGCGCGGCGCGCTCGACCTTGCGCCGCAGATCGTCCCAGATCGGGCGCATGTCGGTGAGGCTTTCGAGCACGTTGACGACGATCACCGAGAGGCCCGTCTTCGACTCGCTGACGATGAAGTCGACCTCCGGCATCTCCTGGATCGCCTTCTCCAGCTTGTCGGTCACCAGCATCTCGACGCGCTCCGGGCTGGCGCCCGGGAAAACCGTCGTGACCTGCGCCGCCCGGATGATGAAGCCGGGGTCCTCGGCGCGCGACATGCCGAGGTAGGAGATGTAGCCGAAGCCGGCGACCACGAGGTAGAAGACCATGGTGGTGCGGGTCTTCTCGATCGCGAAACGTGTGAGATCCATCAGCTCTCCATCAGGCCATCAGCTCGTTTCCGACCTCACCGTTTGGCCGTCGACGATGCGCTTGGCGCCCGCGGTGATCACCCGGTCACCCTCGTCCAGCCCCGAAACGATCTCGATGAGTACTCGCGACGACCCGGCCTCGGTGCCGAGCTCGCGACCGACGACCACGTCCCGTCGTCGCGCCGTCGCGAGCCCACCTTCGCCGGGTTCGAGGGTGAAGACGTAGGTGCCGGCGCGGTCCTCCAGCACCGACGACAGCGGCACGGAGACGTTCGGCGCTCCGCCGTCGGCAAAGCGGAAGGTCACGTCGGCGGCCATGCCGGGGCGCACCTCGCTGGCCTCGTCGTCGAGGATCACGGTCACCGGGAACGTCGTCGCCATGCCGATCGAGGACACGCCGACCTCGTCGACGGTGGCGCCGTAGGCGCGCTGCGGCAACGCATCGAAGGCCACCGACACGGCATCGCCACGCTGGATCTCGAGGATGTACGCCTCCGGGATGGCGACCAGGACCTGCAGCCGGTCACCCACGGTCATCCGCACGACAACCTGGCCGGCGTTGACGTTCTCGTTCTCGTCGATCGGCACCTCGGCGACATCGCCCGGAAAGGGGGCCGACAGCGTCGTGTACCCACGCCGTCGCGTCGCCAGCTCGACCGACTTCTGCACCGAGGCGACCGCCGCCCGCGCCGAACGGTCGTTGGCCAGGGCGGCGTCGTAGTCGGCCCGGGTCGCGTTCTCGTCTTCGTACAGCTCCTTGACGCGATCGAAACTGGCCTGGGCGTTGCGCGCGTTCGCCTGCGCCTGCCGCAACGCGGCCTCTGCCTGCTGCAGCTCGAGCTCGTAGTCGTAGGCGTCGATCTGGGCGATGATGTCGCCCTGCTCGAGGGAATCGCCGATCACTACGGCGACCGTCTCGACCGTCCCCGGGACCTTGAAGCTTCCGTTCCACATCGTCGTTGCCTGCGCCACGCCGGCAAAATTGCGCTGGCGCGCCCCGCCGGCGAACACGACCCGCTCCGTCCGCACCGGGCGGATCACCTCTTCGGCCTCGGGCGTCTCTTCGGCGCACGCGGCGCCGAACCCGGCCGCCAGAATCAGGACGGCCGCCCAGGGCGCCCATTGCCTCGACCTGCTAGTTCTCATTACCGCCTCCGGGTGGTCGCGCCGCTTCATCACCGCCTCCGGGTCGTCACGCCGCTTCACTACCGCCTCCGGGTCACGCCGCTTCATCGCCGCCTCCGGGTCGTCGCGCCGCTTCGAAGAAATCCCGCGCCCTCTGCAACCACGTCTGTCGCGCGGCCGGGTCGGCCGGATTGACGAAGTCGAAATTGGCGATCGAGCGCCCGGCGTTGGTGAGATTGATCAGAAACTCGTAGACAGCCGACGCTCGTGCCAGGGCTCCGGTCAGCGCGGCGTTCTGCGCGTCGATCAGCTCGACGATGTTCACCACTCCTTGGGAATAGCTTTCCTGCACCAGCTCCAGGTTGCGCAGGGCGGCGTCGGCCGCCTCTTCGGCCAGGTCGATCTGCGCGTACGATCCCACCAACCGGTGAAGGTCGGTGCGCACCCGCTGCTCGACCCGCTGCGCCACCGAACGGCGCTGCAGGCGCAACAGGGCAAGCTCTTCCTGCGCCCGCTGGCGTTCGGCGTAGCGGGCGTTGCCGCGATACACCGAGTAGGCAGCGTCGACGCCGAAGCTCCAGGTGGTCTTGGGCGGCGAGAACAGGACCGGGATGTCGCCGCCAGCGGCGCCCCCCCCGGCGTCGTCGGCATCGCCGGCGCCGCCATCGGCAAACAAGTAGTCGACCTGCGCCTGAAAGCCGACGTCCGGGATCCAGAAGTTCCGTCTGGTGTTCGTCAAGATGCGGAGCTGCGCTTCGATCCCGGTATCGATAGCGCGCAACTCCGGCGCATTCCGGAGCCCTTCCTGCACCATGAAAGCACGGAAGATATCGAACGAATCAGGGTCGCCGATGAACGGGACCAGGTCCTCCATCGGCTGGCGGAACTCCGAGCCCTCGATGTCCGTTACGGTGCGAAACGGATCCTCGAGCGGCCGATTGCGAATACGATTGAGCTCGATCTCGGCAAGGTTCCGCCGGACCACGGCCTCGATAACCGCGCTGCGGTCGGTGGCGATCTCGCTCTGCCAGCGGAACACCTCGGCGCGGCTGGCGGAGCCGACCGACTCGCGCGCCACGGCGAGGTCCAGATTCGTACGCGAGAGATCGACGTTGCGCTGCTGGATCTGCTCCAGGGTGGCGGCGATGAGCACGTTCATGTACGCAACCGAGACGTCGCGGATGACGTCGAGCCGCAGCGCCTCGCGGTCGAGTTCGGCAACCTCCAGCGCCTTTTCCTGGGTTTCCTTTCCGGTCCAGGCCGCATCCGAGTACACCAGCTGGTTCAGGACCAGCAGGCCACGCAACGAGTTCTGTGCCTGCTGCCCGAAGCTCTGCTCCGCCCTTGTGGGGTCGATCGAGACGGCGCCCAGCCCGGCATCGATGGAAGGGAGCAGCGGCGCGGTCGCCTGACGCAGAACCTGTTGCTCGATGGCCACCTGCCGGGCCGTCACGAGATAGTCGATGTTGGCCGCGATCGCCTGGCCGATGACTTCGGTGAGGGTCAGCAGGGGCGCCGACATGTCCTGCTGGTTGAGCAGCTCCGCTTCGGTGAGCACGTCCCAGGTCGGCGAGAAACCGATCCGTCGAGCCGTCTCCATGTTGATCACCAGCTCGCGCGGCCGCCCCACCTGGATCGGAAGCTCCGCAGCGGGCTCGCCCATCAGGATCGCCTGCGTGTGGATCGCCACCCTGCGGCCGACCCGGGCGAAGTTCGTGTCCGGGGCTACGCCCAGCAAGAGACCCTCGGCAACCTGCTGACGGCCGAACAATGCCATGCTCGGCAGGCCGCGGGCGTTGATGCCCTCCACCAGCCGGGCATTCTCGTCCTCGGACATGTTCAGCAGGGCGCTGACCATCACCGCGTCGACGTCCGGGTCGATGGCGTCCAGTGCCGGTTGCGCCCGGTCGCGCACCGGAATCACCTGGAAGCCGACGTCGTACTCCTCGGCCGTGCGGGCGATGTTGTCCACGATGGCGCCGGACGCGCTGAGCAAGCGATCGTCGACGAATACGGCCACCTTCTCGAAGGGGACGATTCGGTAGAGCTCCTCGAGGTCGCGGCTGGCCTCCCACGGCGTCGTCAAGTAGCTGAGATTCTCGACGCCGCTCACCAGCCTGTCCGTGGCCGCCAGCAAGGTCGGCGCCCCCTGGAACTGGTAGTCGATCACGAACGGAGCGATGACCGGCTTCGGCAACGTGGTTCGCAGGATCGCCTCGTTCGAGGCCACCACGCCCATGGTGTAGACGATGTCGATTTCAGGGTCGGCAAGCAGGCGATCCAGATCGCGGCGCACACCCTCGACGGTCCAGTCGGACTCCACCCGCTTGTCGTCCGGGAAACGGACGTCGTAGTCCAGCCGGATCAGGCTGCGGACTTCGCTCTGGACGATGCCGCTGATCTCGTCGTTGCGCACCCATGGCCCGTCGAGCAGTATGCCGATGGTCACCACTGGGAGGTCGCCGGCCGGCAGCTGTTCCTGGGCGCCAGCGGCACCACTCCAGCAGAAGCACAGCGCGATGGCGAGGGAGAAGAGGACCCGATTCCGCATTCGGCCCATGTTCGTACCCGACCGACCGGGAGTCAACGAGTGCGATCGGGCTGACGCGCTCGGCCCGCTCGACCGACCTCCGTGTATCCTCTTGCAACGCGGCTGGCGCGAAACACGCCACCGCGTCAACTGCCATGAAGACGCCCACCGTCCCGTTGCTGCTGCTTTCCATCGCGTTGACCGGCATCGCTGTGGCCGCCGCTGATTCTGCTGTCCCGCTTGCCGTCCAGGCAGCTGCAGCATCCCGGGCATCTGCCGCCTCCCCCGCACTTCCGGCTTCCCGGACAACTCCGGCCGTCCTGGCGCCTCTGACTGCCCGTGTCCCGTCACCGCAGATGGGTACCTACGTCGTTGTCGACGCCACGCTGATCGACGGCATTGCCGACGCTCCGACGCCGGGAATGTCGGTTCTGGTGGACGACGGACGCATCGTCGCGATCGCGCCAACGTCGGAGCTCGAGAGTCCGGCGGGAGCGACGACGATCGACGCCGGCGGAAAGTTCCTGATTCCCGGCCTGTGGGACGCTCACGCCCACCTGTCGTACTGGGGCGAGGATGCGCTCGAGCTCCTGGTGCAGTCCGGCGTCACCAGCATCCGCGAGCTCGGCGGCGACCCCGATGAGATCGGTACCTGGAGAGAGGAAATCCGGTCCGGAGATCGCGTTGGCCCGTCGATGATCTGGTGCGGCCCGTTCCTCGAGGGACCCGACGGTGACGAGGAGTATCGCTTCAAGGTCTTCGACGAGGCCGAGGCGCGCTACGCGGCGCGCGCGCTGCAGGCGCTGGGCGTCGATTTTCTCAAGATCCAACCCAAGATCGACGCGGCCCTGGTCGCCGCGCTCGTCGACGAGGGGAGCGACCTCGGGCTGCCCGTCGTCGGGCACCTGCCGACGGGCGTCCCGGCGATCGAAGGCGCGGCGCTGGGGTTGCAGAGCATCGAGCACATGAGCCCCTACCTCGGCCTTTCGGAGGCCGAGATCGACGCCGTCATCGCCGCGTACCTCGAGCACGGCACGTGGATGTCTCCCGCGCTGTACAGCATGGTTGCGCCGATCGAGGCGCGCGGTGAGGCCCCCCGGGGCTCGGAGCGCATCCGCCGCGCCTACGAGATCGTCCGGCGCTTCCACCAGGCCGGTGTGCCGCTGCTCGTGGGCTCGAACTTCGCCTACCGCGATTGGCCGCAGCAGCCCGGATCCGGGCTGCACGGCGAGATGCGCGCCCTGGTGGAGGCGGGGATCAGCGAGCTCGACGTCATCAAGGCGAGCACGATCGGGGCAGCCATCTTCGCCGGACGATCCGATAGCACCGGCAGCATCCGAACCGGCATGATCGCCGACCTGGTGCTGCTCGACGCCGATCCGCTCGAGGACATCCGCAACACGGAGCGCATCGCAGGGGTCTTCCTGCGCGGCACCTGGATCCCTCGTTGACCGCGCCTGGGTCCCTCGCTAACACGCCGGACCCGTTGCTGAACGCTTGGATCCATCGCTGAAGCGTCCCGATCCGGCGACGCCTGTCAGAAGCGCGCCTGGGCGCCGAAGGTCAGGCCGCTCCAGTTCACATCCAGGGCGATTCCGTGGCCCTCGACGTCGAAGGCCAACCGGTAGCGGCGGTAGCCGATCATCAACCCGAGGTTAGGAATCACGAACACCTCGGCCCGGGCAACCACGTCGAGCTGCGTGCCGGTGAGCTCTTCGATTGTGATCCGCGGAAACCCGGTGACCTCGAGGTATCCCCTCACCGGGCCCTTCGGATAGACGAGCAGATTACCTCCGAAGGTGGGAAAGGCCTGGTCGATCGACGCGCTCACGGCGCCGATCTGGGCGCGGACGCCGGCCGTGGCCTCGAACCAACCGACACCGGTGAGCAGGCCGGCCTCGACTTCGGGCACGGCGACGAACAAGAGGTTGTAGTAGGCGTGAAACTCGCGCAGCTCCACGGTCGATCGCGCCTGAACCACCAGGTCGACGAACGGAGGGACGTTGCCGACCTCGATGGAAGCCTCGGCCGTGTTCTCGAGGCGGGCGAGCTCGACGATGAACCGGTGCCGCCGTCCGGCCGCGACGTTGCCTTCGATGATCCAGCCGTTGTCCGGGTCGGTGAGGCCGAGCGTGTCACCGAGATCGACCCCGGTCTCGAAGCCGGGAATCTCGGACAGGGCCTGGAAATCGACCGTTCCGCTCGGCTTCCCCCGCCAGATGAAGCCGGACACGCGGACGCGATCGTGTTGCGGCCCGGACACCGCCAAGACTTGCTGGGCCTCGGCGGGTACGCCGACCGCCAAGGTCACGAAGATCGTGACCGGTGCCAGCGCTGCCCACCGCCACCTCACCGCCTGCGGCAGATTCACCGCCTTCGACCGATCGACGGCCAGCCCCTCGCGCTCCGAACTCCGCCACCCCCAGTGCTTGCCCACCCGTTCCCCCGTCGCTCGTGGTCGTTTACCGCGACTGGATCTGCTCCTGCCGCCAGGTTTCCATTTGATTGATAACGTTCTGCAACGTCGCTTTTACCTGTCCCGCGGACGAAATGTCGCGGAATGCGATCGGACGAAAATAAACAGGGTCGTCGGAATCGACGCTGTAGAGGCGCAAATAGCCGCTCATCCGCGGCCGCGGCTCGGCCGCGATCTCGTCCGGCGAGATCGTCACGTAATACTGCGCCAGCTCCACTCGGGGCACCAAGCCGAAACCTCGGGCATCGGACAGGGCAACGGCGACGTGGTTCTGCAGCGCCAGGAGCTCGGGCTGGATCTGGACCAGGTCTTCCTGGATGCCGGATGCGCCGCCGCGGGTGTTGGTCGGGTTCTGCGCCGAGGCGACAAGGTCGGCCGTGTCGATACCGGCTACGTACACGCGCCACGCCTCGATGCGATCATCGAAATCCGCCGGAGGCTCCGAGCGGCCGCTCAAGCCGCCGAAGATCGACTGCGGATCCTCTCCTGCCAGGTACGCGCGAACTCCCTGGTCCCAGGCGAGCTCGTAGTTCTCCGCGTACATCGCGGCGTGGCTGGTGAGCATGTGGGCATTGGCGTGGCCGGGATTGAGCAGGGTGCTTTGCAGCAGCGATTCCGTCGCCTCCTCGAAGCGGCTCATCAAGGCGAGCGTCCGACCTCGCTGGTACCAGGCCTCCCAAAATGACGGGTCGGCGGCAATCGCCTCGTCGAACGCCTCGAGGGCCTCATCATGCTCTCCTTCCGCGAGCAGCTCCTTGCCGCGCTCGTTGATCTCGACCGCGCGCTCGGACTGGGCCCCTGCCACGGGCACGGGCGCAACCAAGACGGAAAGCGCGAGGAGAACCAGCACCGGCATCACGAGTGTGAGCAGCGACGCCGCGGATGCGAGGCCCGCGGGCCGGCTACAGATGCGAGCCGGAGGACGAGTTGCGGCAGGGCGAGGAATCATGATCTTCTCCTTGCTGGGGAAGCTGCCCCCATCGTAGCAAGGGCGCCGTCACGCCCCCCGGCGGCTGAGGGGTTCTTTGTCGGCCGCCTTCCCCGCGGTGAAACCACCGACCCCGTTCCGACGTAAGCTAGCTGGGTGGTGGAAACACCGCGGGTTCGCGGTTTTCCGGCCCTTGCAGCAACTGACAGGGAGTTCGTCCAAACGCCCGCTGGAGCCGTTTGTCGTGCATTTCCGGCGAAATCTCGATCGCGGGCGGATTTCAGAGAGGTTTGCCATGCGCCGTTTGCTCATCGCCTTGGCTCTGGTGGCCGTGCTGGTGGCCCCGGCGGAGGCACAGTCCGGTGACCGCGTGGTGCGCACCTTTTCGCAGAACTACGACCGCGCCGGCCACAGCGGCGTCATTTTCGAGCTCAACGTGGGCGAAATGGAGGTTACGGGGACCTCGTCCGACACGATCCGAGCCGAGGTGCGCATCCAGTGCGCCCGCGGGCGGGACCGGGACAAGTGTGAAGAGCAGGCGCGGGATGTCGAGCTGAACTCCTATGAGCGGCGCGGCCGGCTGTATGTCGAGGTCGAGGGCACCGGCCTGTGGCGCTCCCGAACGGCAACGGTCCACGTGATCCTGAGCGTGCCCGAGGACATGCCCACCCAGATCGAGGTGGGCACCGGCGAGCTCACCGTCAAGGACATCGCCGGCGACGTCGATATCGAGATGAATATCGGCGAGCTGACGGTGGACAACGTCCGCGGCAACGTCGCCATCGACATGGGGATCGGCGAAGTCTCGGTGACCATGCCGCAGGATGCCGTGGGCGAGGTGACGCTCGACAACGGCGTCGGCGAGACCGAGCTGCGTCACCGCGACGGTCGCAACGCCGTCGAGGGAATCCTCGGCGGCACCGACGTCCACTGGAACAGCGGCACCGGACCCAGCTCGGTGAACGTCGAGCTCAACGTGGGCGAGATCCGGGTTCGACTGCGATAGGCCACCCGGCCGAAACCGCTACACGCCGTCCCATCGAGGCTGAAGCCTCGCCTGGTACCCCGACCGGTCGCGGCGCTATGCTCGCCGCATGGCGAAACCCCTGCTCTTCCTGCTTGGCGCCGCCGTAGCACTGTCCGCTTGCAGCGACCCGCTGGTCTTTCCCGATTGGACGGTGGAGGTACCCGACGGGGTCCGCGTGATCGAGTACGCCGGAACGCCTCTCGATGAGCGCAACGGCGAGCCCATCCGGATGCTACGCGACCTCGAGATCGGCCGAGGCACCGACGATCCCGACTATTCCTTCTACCGTCCGTACGGGTTGGCTGTCGACGACGACGGCCGCATGTATGTGGGCGACAGCGGCACCTCCCAGATGGTCGTCCACGACGCCGACGGCCGCTTCATCCGTCGTTTCGGGCGACAGGGCCAGGGGCCCGGCGAGTTCGGCGACATCTACGAGGCAACATACGCCGCCGGGGAGATTACCGTGCTGGATGGGGACAACCATCGCCTCAGCAAGTGGGACACGGACGGCAACCAGGTCGCGGCGTTCCCTCTCTTCGACCGCGCGCTCGGCAACCTCTCCGGGCTCGACGACGGGACCTATGTCGGCAGTTACACACACTATTTCCGGGAGGGCCGCCGCGAAGGTTACATGGTGCACATCGCGATGGACGGTGCTCTGCTCAACAGGATTGCACGGCTGCCCCAACTAGGACCCGGCACCGGAACTTTCGGCGTGCCCCATCCGCGCGCAGTCTTCACCGCGTCTCGGGACGGGTCGATCTACATGACACCGGGGCGTGAATACGAGGTATTCGCCTATAGGCCGGATGGTGAGATGCGCTGGGCGCTGCGGTCCACCTGGAAGCGACACACCGTCACCCAGCAAATCGTCGACGGCCTCGACCCGTACCTTCAGGCGCTACCCGAGCAGCAGCGCCCGCAGGTCGAGTGGCCGGAGTTGATGCCGGCCTTGCAGTTCGTTTGGGTCGACGGCCACGGCCACCTCTATGTCGTCCCCTATGAATACGTCAACGAAGCCCTGATGCTGGGTACGGTCACCGGCAACCCCCGGTGGGCAGAGCTCGGTTCCCCGCCGCCGGCTCCGGACTTGCTCCCAGTGGACGTGTATTCCGCCGACGGCGAATTGCTGTTCGCCGGCATGATCGAGTCCGGTGGACAGCACACGCTCGGATGGCAAGCCGCCCGCGGCGATCACATCTATCGCCTGAGCACGGACTGGGACACGGGCGAGCGATTCCTGGAGCGATTCCGGCTGAACGAGCCGTTCTGAGTCCTTGACCTGGCCTTCCGGCTAATGTATCCATGGTGGATACATCCACCGTGGATCATTCTGTGCCTGCAACCATTCCCGACAACCGGCGCGGCAAACACGCTTTCGCGACGCTGGCCGGCGGACTGTTTCGCGCCATCTCGCGGATGCTGCCAACGGGTTTTCGGCGCGAGTACGGCGCCGAGATGGCGGCCTCGTTCGACGACGCACTGGCGGACGCCCGGGCACGTGGTGGTGCTCGAGGCGCCGCTCGCTGCACGTGGGTCGGCCTGACCGACCTGTTGCACACGGCCGTAGCCGAGCGCCGGGCCGAGCGCCGGGCCGAGCGGGCCGAGCATCGAAACACGCATCCGAACGAGCGTACATCGGCCCGCGCAGCCCGCGGTAACGCCGAAAAGTGCAGCCCCCCCACGATCGGAACACCCAACCCCGTGGGTGGCCACCCGCCCTTCCTCCCCGGAAAGACAATCGCATCGATGATCGATCAGCTGCTGCAAGACTTCCGCTACGCCCTTCGAACCCTGGCGCAGCGTCCCGGGGTGACCGCCGCAGCGATGGCCTCCCTCGCCCTCGGCATCGGCGCCAACGTCGCCATCTACAGCGTGGTGGACGCCGTGCTGTTGCGTCCGGTGCCGCTCGAGCGTCCGGAGGAGCTGCTGTCGCCCGGCTCGCAGATCATGACCTATCCCGCCTACACCGATTTCCGCGACCGCTCCCGGGCATTCTCGGGCATCGCCGCCTGGGACACGATGGGGCGGCGCATGGCGCTCCGTATCGAAGACGCTGTCGTCGAGGTTTCCGGCGTCCTCGTGTCGGGCAACTACTTCGATGTCCTGGGCATCGGCGCCGCCGTCGGCCGAACCATCGAGCCCGCGGACGACGCGCGGGCGGGAGCATCTCCGGTCGCCGTCATCAGCCACGGATTGTGGGAGCGGCAGTTCGCCGCCGACCCGACCGTCGTCGGCCGCGAGGTCCTCGTCAACGGCTACCCGCTGACGGTGATCGGCGTCGCCACGCCGGGCTTCAAGGGTGAGCGATTGAATGACGTCAAGGAAATGTGGATCCCCCTTGCCATGCACCCGTTGCTTACCGAGGGCGGCGCCGGGCAGCTCGAGAACAGGAACTCCTGGTGGATCCGGATGATGGGGCGCCGGGCGCCGGGCGTGACGAACGAGCAGGCGTTGGCGGAGCTCAACCTCATCGGCGAGCAGCTGGCCGAGGAACACCCCCGCACCGACGGCGAATGGCAGTTCTCGGAGCTGCTGCCGGCGAGCTCGGTCGCCACCATCACCCGCAGAGAGGACCTGTCGCGATTCATCGTGCTGATCGCAGGAACGGTCGGAACCGCCCTGCTGATCGCCTGCGTCAACGTCAGCAACCTGCTGCTGGTGCGCAATGAGCAGCGACGCGGCGAGCTCGGCATGCGCCTGGCGCTGGGCGCGACCCGCAGCCGGGTGGTGCGCCAGATGCTCACCGAGAGCGCGTTGCTGGCCGCCGGCGGAGGTGCGATGGCCGTCGTGGTCGCATCATGGACGTTCGCCCTGCTGCAGCGCTTCCAGCTGCCGGGGCGAATCGACATCGCATCGCTCGGCCTCGGACTGCGACCCGGAACGCTCTTGCTGGCCCTGGCGCTCGCCGGCCTCACCGTAGTCGTTTTCGGCACCTTGCCGGCGTGGAAGGCCTCGGACCCGGCCGGGGCGCACCGGCGGCGGCCCGACGGCGCCTCGGGCGCTCTCTTGCGCGACGCGATGGTGGCGGTGCAGGTGGCCCTCTCCCTGGTGTTGCTGCTGGGCGGCGGGCTGTTCGTCCGCAGCCTGATCAACGCGACCGTCACCGACCTCGGGTTCGACGCGGGAACCGTCCTGGTGGCCGACATCCGGCTCGGCGCACAGGGCTACGACGTCGCCCGGGCCGAATCGTTCTACCGGCAGGTCGACGAGGGCATCAGCGCCCTTCCGGGCGTCGAATCGGTCAGCTGGTCGAACGCCGTACCGGTGGAGTCCCGCGGGTACGTGGAAGACGTGCTGGTCGAAGGCTACGTGCCGGCCGCGGACGAGAGCCGGGTGCAATCCATTCACATGAACGTGATCTCGGACTCGTACTTCGAGACCATCGGCATTGCGCTCCAACGCGGTCGGGCGCCGGACACACGGCCGGACTCGCGCGAGGTGGTGGTCAACGCCTTCCTGGCGGAGCGCTACTGGCCCGGCGAGAACCCACTCGGGAAGCGCCTCCGCCTGGGCCGTAGCAGCGAATTCGAAGTGGTGGGCGTAGCCGCGACGACGAAGATGCGCCGCCTCGAAGAGGACCCGTTCCCCTACATCTATGCGCCGTTGTTCTTCGACGGTAGCGTCGGCTCCCGCCGCCTGGCGGTGCGCACGAGCTCGAACCCGGCAACCATCGCGGCGGCCGTGGCGGCGCAGGTGGAGGGCATCGACCCAGCCGTACCGCTGTCGAACATCCGCACGTGGACCGACCACATGGGTGAGCAGACCCGCTCGCAACAGATGGGGGCGACGCTGCTGGGGCTGTTCAGCCTGGTGTCCCTGGTTCTCGCGGCGGTCGGTATCTACGGGGTGGTGGCCTTCAACGTCGCTCGCCGAACGCGCGAGCTCGGCATACGCATGGCCTTGGGCGCCCGGCGCGCCGACCTCCTGCGGCTGGTCCTTCGAACCGCGGCCACGCCGCTGCTCATCGGCATCGTCGGCGGCGTCCTGCTGAGCCTGGCGGCGGGGGGCCTGATTGCCGGCTTCCTCTTCGAAGTGGAACCGCACGACCCGATGACCCTGACGGCGACCGTCCTGGCGACGGCCCTCGTCGGCCTGGCGGCGATCGGAATCCCGGCCCGGCGAGCCACGGCTGCGGATCCGTCCCGAGCACTGCGAACGGAATGACGGAGGAGGTGGCCATGACGCCCAGCGACGACAAACGGCCGAAAAGCGATCACCCGGGCAGCGGCGACACGAGCGGTCGTCGCGAGGACGCGAGGGCGCGCATCGAGCTGACGCCGGCGATGTTCCACATCCTGATGGCGCTCGCCGACGGCGAACGCCACGGCTACGGCATCATGCAGTTCGTCGAGGCGGCCACGCGCGGAGAGATGCGCCTGCCCCCCGGGACCCTGTACCGTTCGATCAAGCGCCTGCGTAACGACGGACTGATCGACGTATCGTCGAAACGCCCGGCAACGGAAGAGGACGATGAGCGCCGACGGTACTATCGGATTACCCAAGCCGGGCACGAGGCGGCCACGCTCGAAGCCCGGCGGCTGGCGGAGATCGTCGGGCTGGCACGCGCTCGACGCCTCCTCGAAGAACACGACCTGGTGTAGGCCGCCTCCCCCGGTGCGCCGGCACCCGGCGCACGCCGCAATCAAGCGTGTGCGGAAGTTCGGTATAGACCGCCATGAACCCTGACGAAGAGCTGCTGGACGCCTGCAACAAGGGCGACATCCGCCGCGCGAAAAGGGCGATCGCCGAGGGCGCCCACCCGAATACGTCCTCCGACGACTTCGGCTTCACGCCTCTGATGAGCGCCGCGCGGCAAGGGGACCTCGAGCTGGTCGCGCTGCTGCTCGAGGCCGGTGCCGTGGCGAAGGCACGGAGTTCCGCCGGGGTGACGGCGCTGCAGGTGGCGGATTGCCGGGGCAATGAAGTCTTCGACGCTCTGGTTGCGGCCGGCGCCGACATCCGCTCCGCATCGCTCAACAGCATCGCCCGCGCCGGCAACATCGACCTGCTCGCCCGTGTGCTCGAGGCCGGCGTTGCGGTGGACCCACCGGGGGGCAACCGGGCATCGGCGCTGATGACGGCGGCTCAGCACGGCCAGGTTCAACTGGCGAGCCGCCTGGTGGAAACTCACGGTGCCGATACCAACTACACCTATGGTCACCAGACGGCGTTGAGCATCGCGATCAACGCCGGCGACCTCGCCATGACACAGCTGCTGCTGGACGCCGGCGCCGATCCGCATCGGGCCGACAACCAAGGGATGACGCCGCTGCACCACGCCGCGAGGCTGCAGCGGGCGGACCTCGCCGGGCTCCTGCTGGCAGCGGGCGCCGATCCGGCTGTTCGCAACGAGGACGGCTTGACGCCGCTCGACCTCGCCCGTTCGGGTGGACCAAGCGAGCTCATCGAGCTCCTGGACGGCGGCGCCGCCGAACCGCCGGCAAACGACTCATGACCCGTCGGCTCCGGCACGTGTGCATCGCCCTGGTGTCGGGTACGGTGCTTTTCGGCTTCACCTCCCCGGACAACGAATCACAGGACGCGGGCCTTCGACAGATCCCGATCACGGACATCACCGCAAGCGCTCGCTGCGGCGAACAAGCTCTCGCCTGGCTGAGAGCGCGGGCGGCAGCGGAGATCGCGACGAGCGCCGCGCCCCTGGCGGGATCGCACGCAGCCTCGTATCGGGTCCGAACATCGCGACGCGGGGCCTGGCTGACGCTGACCGCAACGGAAAGCGGCGAGATCGAAGCGTCCCGGGTGGAGGCGGACGGCGTCGAGCGCGTCCGCTGGGGTTCCTCCTGCGCACCGATCAGCCGATCGGAAACAGGACCCTTCTCCCCCGACACCATCGCGCGCGGCCTCACCGACGAGGCCCTCGAGGCCGCGATCGGCGACGGGCGCCCCGGCGTCTTCTACTTGTGGTCGCCGCACATGCGGTTCTCCGTCGAGGCGTTCGGCGCGATTACCGCCGCGGCGGACGCTCGGGATCTCGACCTGATCCCGGTGCTGGACCCGGCATCCGATATCTCCTTCGCTCGCACGGCGGCCGAATCCGCCGGGCTCCCCCCTGCCGCACTGCGCCCGGTCGCCTCCGTGGAGTTGCTGTTCCGCGGCTTCACCGGGCACGCCCCGTCGGTGCAGCTGTTCGGGCGCGGAAAGCTCGTCGGCCCCGTGCTCCCCGGAGCCCGCGCGGTCGAGGGCTACCTGGAGTTCATCGACAGCTTCGCGCAGGAGCTTTCCAGGTAGCTCGCCTCGGCGTCCGGCCCCTTCCAGTTGTCGCGCACCAGCGCGGTGCACTGCGGCTGGCTGAGGCTCATCAAGAGCCAGGGAGCTTCGACATCCGTCAACGGCGGGTCGCCCGGCGTGCAGGCCGCGTGCCACATACGACCGATGCTCCCGGCGGCGGCCGCCGCCTCGGGATCGGCGAACAGATTGGCGATGTAGAGCTCCGCCGCCGGCTCGACCACGACGAAATGGAACCGCTTTTCGCCCTCGCTCTGTTTCGGCTGCTCGTTGTGAATGTAGAAGAGCCGCCCGTCGGGAAAGAACGCCGGAAAGTAGCTGCCGACCCCGCCGGTCTGCGAGGTCGTGACCCGCGCCAAATCGCCGTATCCGACGATGCTGCCGCCGGCATCCCGCTCGAGCTCCGCAACCACGACATCGGTCATGACCGGGGCATCGAGGCCACCGTTGACGAACGGCACCAGGTAGCGGCTCTGGGCGATGTGAAACGTCAGATAGTCCCCATCGAAGCTGAAGTCGGCCTTTCCGGCGGGAAAGCCGAAATCTACCCGCTCCACGCACATCGACGTGCCGGCGCCCGGATCGGTGCCGGTAATCTCGAAGATCCGCAGCGAGGAGCCATCGGTGTAGGCGCGGTCCGGCCGTGAGCTCGTGTAGGCGGCGACGTAGCGCCCGTCCTTGGAGATGAACGGCGTGTTGAAGTCGTTGCGCACCAAGGCGGGACAGATCTTCATCGGCGCGCTCGGCGTCACCTGCAGGCCCGCCTCCGTGCGCGAGAACTCGTAGTCGACCATGCGGAAACCCGTCGGGTCGGGATTCCCGGAGAAGATCATCCGGTAGGTCGTGTGGTGGACCGGATCGAGCGACGCCCGCGGCGCCTCCGCGCCTCCGACCACGCCGACCGATTGGTAATAGGCGCCGCGGAGCGTCTCGTCCCGGTGGACGAACACCGGCTCGGCGCCTGCTGCGTCTTCACCGCGGCGCAAAGCATCGAGAAGCTCGGGCAGGTCGTAGAAACGCACCGTGCCGTCCGGCGTGTAGTTGCCGGGCACCGTCATGTAGCGACCGTCGGGTGTCGCCACGGCGTCCGACGCGTCGGGGATGCGGATCCTGGCGCCACGGGTCAGGTTGTAGAGGTAGTTCTCATCGTGGCTGGCGAAGCCGATGATCAGATCGCCTTCGACATTCGGCACCGGGCGAGCAAACCAGTTGACGTCGTCGATCGGCGGCTCATCGTCGCCGGGCCGGACGATCTCCACCCGCGCGCCGGGTGTCTCCACGGCGCAGTAGTCGGGACGCTGCTGGGCTTCGGCAACGCCGGTAACGCCTACGAAACCGGTGGCGCCCGCGAGATCCGCGCTACCCTGCACACCCGCGGGGGCCACGATGGCCATGACGCCCGCGAGGCAGGCCGACGTAACGCCGACCCGGATGGCGAGATGGAGGCCGCCGTGAAGCCTGCCGTTCGGATGGCGCTCTTCGGTTCCCGACACGTCCCGCCTCCCTCGTTGCGGCCTCGACCCCGCCGTTGCCCGGTGGCGCCTCCGGCCTCGCCCACGCCCGGGCGCGCTTCCACACACGCCGGTCACCGGCCGTTCGGCTCGATGAGAACCAGCGCCGGAAGCCTACTCCGGGCGTCTCGGTTGCGCGAGAGGGCACCGGGGCACAGCGTCGAAAGATAGATGCTTCGCCTTCCGGGTGGGCGGGCGCGGGATTCCGGAGATCAGCGCTCCGGGAAGTCCAGCCCGGGATCGGCGTCGGGCCGCTCGCGGCGCGCCTCCAACCGGTAGCGAACCACCTCCCACTCGCCCGAATCCGGATTCACCCGTACGCCATAGACGCGATCGCCGGCAGCAGTCTGCCAGTGAAGGTGCGTCGGGTAACGATCGAGGTATCCGGAGCCGATGATCTCGCCATCGCGGGAGTAGACCTGAACCGGAGGGCGAATGCCCACGGCCCGAAGGGTCTCTCCGGTGACACCCCCGGTGAACGCATCGCGAAGATCGTCTTTCGCTTCGGCGGCACCCTCCGCCGTCTTCGGGGCGAAGAGCTCGGCCGGGAGGAGAAAGTTCGGCATGACGAACAGCCGTCCCTGCTCGTCGACACGCAGGTCGGCTCGAGGCGGCGTGTCCGTGTCCCAAGGAATCGTCAACACCCAGCGCGGCTCCCCGGCGGGGTCGAGAGACAGCAGGTAGTACTCGGTACGGAGGTGACCGAACAACGCCACGTAGACGCCGCCGTCCGGGGCGACCGCCACGGACGGCGTAGCCCAATCGGGCGCCTCGAGGTAACGCTGCGCCTCGGCCCCGTCCTCGTAGCGCCCGACGACCACGACGTACGATGTCGCGATGCGTCCGCGGCTCTCCGACGGCCGGGCATGGGTCACCATCACCATCGAACCGTCGGGGCGACCGTGCACCCATGAGGGCGTTCGGAATCGCTGCGCCAGGTCGCGCCGCCGCGCTTCGGACGCGCTCGTGGCGTTCGTTCCGCTGCTGGACGCATCGAGACGTTCGGCCTCGAGCGCCTCGGGGGTCCGAAGGGTCTGCCGGTCGCGGAGGAAGTTCCCTTCCAAATCCCAGATGCTGGAATAGAAGCGACGATGGTGCACGTGCACCCGGTCGCCGGCGAGGTTCAACCCGAACGGCGCGTTGAAGTCCCCCGGACCTTCGCCCGGCTGCCCGAACGCGAACAGGAAGCCGCCCTCGGGATCGAAGACACGCACCTCGTCGGAACGCGTCTCGAGGACATAGATGCGGCCGTCGGCACCGACAGCGACGTTGCCGAGCGCCGAGGCCCGACCGATGAACGTGGTGAACAACGCCTTCGGCTCGTCCTCGTCGTCGCCGACGACCAGGTCGTCGACGAAGCTGACCACGAAATCCTCCGTCGGCTCGATCTGTTCGGGAATCACGGCGATGTAGTCGATCTCGTCCGGGTCCGGGAGCGGCAGCTCCCGGCGCTGCATCTCCAACGCCCGGCGCCGGTTACGGTCGGCCGTCTGATCGACCAGGTTGTCGGCGAAGTCGGTGTCGATGTCGCACCCCATTGCAGACACGACCAACCCGAGGATGGCCAGGCCGGCAAGGAACCGTCGCATCGCGGGCTCACGCATCGTCGGTTCGCTCCGAGATCCGGTCGCGCAAGGTCCGCAGCGTGGCAAGCGCGCCGTCGCGATCGGCCGGGCGCATCTCCTCGTTGCTGTACGCCGCCCGGACATACAACCCGGTGATATCGCGCAGCGGGTCGCCGAGGTAGGCGAGGCGATCGGGCAAGGCGCCGAGCAGGTCGAAGGGCGTTGCCGCGGCGGGCCGCGGGTACCCCAGGCCTTCGAGGAGGACCGTCGAGCGCACGTAGACCTCCATCACGGCTTCCCGCGCCGGCCGCGCCCCAAGCGCGTCGAGCCCGGCAAACGGATCGGTGATTCGCTGCTCGCGGGTGCCGCCACCTCGCCTCGGCCACGACGGCAAGCTCCGGGCCAGGCGGGCCTGCAGCCAATCGAGGACCCGCCGGACACCCGGCGCCAACCGGCCGAACACGTCCGCCCGTTGCCGCACCGCCAGGCCCACGGCCGCAACTACGACCAGAAGCGCGACCATCAGGCCGAAAAACTGCAGGAACCGAACCGCGGCGAACGCCGCCGCTCCCTGCCCGGAGCTCCGTGTCAGCGACTCGAAGCCCGACAACCAGCCCCACGGCAGCCCACCTGCCAGCGCCTCGCCGAGAGCTCCGGCCGTCGCGTCGTAGCCACGTTGCATGCGGCGTTGCTGCAGCAGGTCGTCGGGGGCCAGCTCCAGCCTGCCGCTCCCGGAATACTCGACCCCGGGGATCGCCAACCCGAGGCCGATGACGAGCAGCACGACCAGTGCAGCCGCACCAATGCGCTGCCGGATCACCCCGAGGGAGACGTCGCCCCCCGTGCGATATGCGCGGCGCGCCTGCGACACGGTCGACGCCGCGGCCAACGCCACACCGGTGAACAGCAGGAACGAGATGATCGCCAGAATCGCCTGGATGGCGATCTCCGGGCTGGCGTTGAGCATGAACGGCTCGCCGGCGGCGAACACCAGCATGGCGAGCACACCGAGGCCGACGACCGGTGCCACCGCCCCGCGCGTCGACGTCTCGCCTTTGCCCTCCAGGCTGAGCGCCAGCGTCACCCCGGTGGCGTACAGCCAGACGACGCCGAGCATGACGATGTTCGCGACGGCCGACGCGGTGGTCGGCGAGCGGGTGACCATCGCCATACTCGTCGCGGCGAACAGCACGATCGAATACAGGGCCTGCGTCGCCTTGTCTCCCCGCGTCCGGCCGTACCGCGCCGTCAGCACGGTGGCGAAGATGAAAAGGAACCCGACCCACTGCAGCACGCCGGTATTGCCGAAAAAGATCGAGCGCACCAGCAGGAGGTAGAAGAGGAAGGCATAGACCATCCCGATGATGGCGGCGGGAACCACGACGTGCAGCATGACGAAGGCGAACAGGTCGCCCTCCCCGGTGCGTAGCGAGACCTTCTCGAACAGCTCGTCGAACCAGTGCTCGGGTGCCTCCTCGCCCTCGCGCACCACCGGGGCGCCGCATGCCCCGCAATAGCTCAGCCGGGTGCCGCACTCCTCGCACAGCGGCCGCTCACAGCCGGTGCACCGGTGCGTGGCCTCGGTGAACGGATGGAGCTGGCACTTGCTCATAGCGTCTGCGCTCCCAGGTCCTCGAGGTGCGCCTCGTCGGAAATCGCGTGGAACGTGACGCCGGGCGGCAAGACGGGGAAGACGGCCTCCGAGGCCGGCGACGGCTCTCCGGGCCGAATCCACATCACCGACGACTCGACGCCGGCACGACGCAGACCGTCCAGGGCAAAGACCAGCTCGTCGTCGATTGCTCGGGTAACGACGATGGCAACCAGGCTTCGGGGTATGCGCGGCATCTCTACTTCGAGCAACTGCGCCAGGGTCACGCCGGAGGCCGGCACCAGGCGACCCAGCGCCGCCAGGACCATCGACCGCTGCCCGTCGCCCCGCCCGGGACGCAGCTCCAGCGGCCGAAAGCCGCTGAGCGCCTCGCGCGCCTCGGTTCGTTCGACGACGTCCTCGATGCGGCGGAACGTCTCGCCCGACCAGTCGCGTGGGTATCGCTCGGCCGCGTCGCCTCCGTTCGACAGCAAGCCGACCTTCTGTCCCTGAAAGAGAACGTAGTCGGCGACCGACGCGGCCGTCGTGACGGTGAGCTCGAACAGCTCCTCGTCCGGGCTCGGCGCCCCGTCGACGATCAATAGCGCCCCCTGCAGCACCGCCGGCTCGAACGTCTTCACCTGCAACGAGCCCAGTCGCGCCGTCGCCCGCCAGTGGATCCGTCGAATGCTGTCCGACGGCTGGTAGTCCCGGATGCCGATGAAGCGCGACGGATCTTCGAACAAGCTCCGCCGGCGGGGCGTGCGGTGCAGGGCGTTGTGCCCCAGCGGCCAGCCGGACCCGAGGCCGAGCACTTTCGGGGTGACGGTCAGGAACTCCGGGTGTCGATCGGTCTTGAAGCGGCGGACCAAACCCATCGGGTCCGACGCTTCGGCGATCGACGGCCCGATGCGGTACAGACCTCGGCGATTCGCGCTGACCTTGTAGCTGAGAGTCAGCCGCTCTTCGGCCGGCAGCGTTTGCAACACCGCGGTGCCGCCGTCGACCTCGAGGCCGTCCTCGACCTTGTCTTCGCAGTAGAGCCAGGGAACCGGCAACGGCTTCCGGTTCTCGATCGTCAAGGTGACGTCTACCCTCCGCCCGGCAGGCACCGTGGCGTCGCTCACCTCTCGCTGCACGCTCAGGTGACTGACCGCGACGCTGGCGAACAAGAGCGAGGCGGCCAGGGCAATGCCGACCACCAACACGGCATACAGGAAGAGGCCGGAAGAGAAGACGGCGAGCAACAGTGTTGTCAGCACGCCGACGACCCCCCACACGGCAACCTGGGTATAGCGGGTCCAGAAGTCTCCTACGGGCCGGCGCAACAACCGCGCCAGGCCGGCGAACGAACGCGATGCGGCTTCAGGCCGCGGAGCGTCGCTCGACGGGGACTCCCCCGGGCTAGCCACTCCGCCGGCGTGCCATGTCGTCCCCGTCGGCGTCCTGGGGCGGCTGCACGATGCCTTCGGGTCCGACGACCGGCGCCGGCACCGTATCGATCGTCTCGTGCAAGGCGTCGACCACGCCGCGGCGCTTCAGGCGTCCCTCGGTCGAGAGAATGAGCCGGTGCGGCAGCACGACAGGGAGGAGCCGCTTGGCGTCGTCCGGCAACACGAAGCTGCGGCCGCTGATCGCGGCGAGAGCCTGGCACGAACGAAACAGGGCGATGCTGGCTCGCGGGCCGGCGCCGAGGGCGAAGTCCTTGCTTTCGCGCGTCGCCGCGACCGTGCGAATGATGTACTGGCGCACGACCGGGTGGACGTGGACCGAGCGGGCGCTTTCCTGCAGGTCGATCAGCTCCGAGAGAGTCGAAACCTCCTCGACCTCCTCCAGAAGGTCGCGACGATCGAGCTCGATGAGCATCGTCTCCTCGGCCTCCTCGTCCGGGTAGCCGATGGCCAACCGCATGAGGAAGCGGTCGAGCTGCGCCTCCGGCAAGTCGAAGGTTCCCTCGTGCTCGACCGGGTTCTGCGTCGCGATGACGAAGAACGGGCGCTGCAGCTCGTACGTCTGCCCCTCGACACTGATCTGGCGTTCCGCCATACATTCCAGCAACGCTGCCTGGGCTCTCGGCGTCGCGCGGTTGAGCTCGTCGGCCAGAAGAATGTTGGTGAACGCCGGCCCCGGATGGAACTCGAACTCGTTGCTGTTCTGGTTGAAGACGTTCGATCCGGTGATGTCGGCCGGGAGAAGGTCGGGTGTGCACTGCAATCGACGAAACGAGCCGCCGAAAATGCGCGCCAGGGCCTTCGCCAGCTGCGTCTTGCCGGTCCCGGGGACGTCCTCGATGAGCAGGTGCCCCTCGGTGAGAAGGCAGGTGAGCACGAGCTCGAGCGCCTCGCGCTTGCCGAAGATCGCCCGCTCGAGCTGGTCCAGGATCCTCTGCGCTACAGATGGAACATCGGTCATCGCCGACCCCTTGCGTCGCGGTGATTCCGAAGCTTCGTGTCCCAAGCTACTAGGACATCACCGCCGCAAACAACCCTTTCTTCGGGTCGCCGGTCAGCGACGCGGCGAGAACGCCACCACCTCGGCCTCGCTCCAGGCGCGGGCGAACACCATCGCTTCGTCGATGGCTCCGATGAATGCCATCGTGCGGTGCGACTCCATGCCCTGGTGAGACTCGAAGCCGATGTAGCAGGCATCGCGCGGGTAAAGCTCGCCCGGGTTCCAGGTGCCGAACTCGACCGCCTCGCCGGTGCGTTGATGCATCGACGCCGCGCTGCCGTCGCCGTCGACGTATAGCGATACGGCCTGCGGTGTCAGCGGGTCGCCACGGGTGCCCCGCAACACCGCCACGACGGCGGCCCACTCGCCCCGCCGTACCCGGCCCGGCTCGCTGGACCAACCCCCACCGCGGGTGTCGCCGAGGCGGTAGCGATCGTCGGGCGTGATCCACAGGGCCCACTTGTCATCGCAAGCGAACAGGTGCTGGTGCAAACCGAGCTCGTCGACACGGACTCGGACGGCGATCGTCAGCGGACCATCGAGATCGAGCTGCGGGCTGCTCTCGAGGTGGTGGCTCGTTCAACGCTGCCGTCGCTCATGTCCACTCCGAAAGGTACTGGGGCAGCATCACCCGCCAGGTCGGCCAGTCGTGATCCCATTCCGGGCCCCAGTTGTCGACCCGGTTCGGAATGCCGGCGCTTCCCAGGACGTGCGCCGCCCGCCACGACTCGCCGATGTCCTCGGCCCGACCTTCGCCGCTGGCGAAAAGCACGAAGCGGCGACGGATCGCCTCCAGCCGATCCTCGTCGAGGTCCGTCAGGTAGTGAAGCGGGGACGATTCGTGAAAGAACCGACCCGGGTCGCCGTCCTTGATAAAGCGAGAAAGGTCGTACGTGCCGCTGACGCAGAGCGCCTTGGCGAACGTGTCGGGGTATCGGCAAACCGCCGCGAGGGCCTGGAACGCGCCGATCGAGGCGCCTGCCGCGATCACCTCGATGTCCTCGGCGGCGCAATCGGTGCGTATGGCCGGCACGACCTCATGGTAGATGAACTCCTGGAACTGGTGCTGCAACCAACCCCGGTGCTGGGCCGAGCCTTCCTGCGTGATCAGCGCACGGCCGGCGACGCTGTCGCACGAGTAGACCTTGATGCGACCGGCCTCGATGAGCTCGGAGAGCGCCCCGACGAGATGGAAGCGTTCGATTTCCTCGGCGTCGCCGCCGGCGGTGGCGAAGATGAGCACCGGCACACCGAAATGCCCCCAGCGAACCAGCGTCACCGAACGCTCCAGGCGCCCGGAATGCCAGGTCTCGCTCGACTTCACCGGACGCCCGCCCCCGGCTCTTCCTTCTCGGCGGCGCCCCGCCAGACCTCGATTCGCTCGATGAACAGCTCGGTGAAGCGGTCAACCTCGTCGGCCGGGTAGAGCGCCTTCACCTTCTGGTACACGGCGTCACGCGTGGCGGGCGATCCGAAAAACTCCCATGCGACCTCATCGAGATGGGCCAGGTGGCGATCGCAAAACTCCTCGAACCGATCGCTCGAGAACCGCTCGCGGGCGATGTGCGCGTATCGTCGCAGCTTCTCGCGATAGGGGATCTCGAGCGCAGCGATTTCAAAGAAGGGTGCCCAGCTCAGGCTCGGTGGCTTCTTTCTCGCCACCGCGGCGTTGAACAGCGACCAGCGCAGGTTCGCCTTGATCAGCCAGGGAAAGTGATAGTGCAACGACGTGACCTGCGAGTCGGGACACGGATTGGCGAAGTCGATCGGAAAGAGGTCGCCGGCTTCGTCCCGCAGGACTTCGCAGGAGTTGAAGTCCCAGTCGAAGAAGGCGTTGATCGTCATCGTCGTGTCGATGAGCCACGATGCTTCCTCGTCGCTGACGAAGTCACGCGCCATGGTGTAGCGATCGTGCAGCGGCTGGGAGGGATCGTAGCGAACGATGCGAGCCTGCGGCCCGAGGCCGATGACCCGGACGAACAGATCCGACGGATGCACCGCTCGCTGCAACTGCATGACGTGAGACCCGCTCTGCTCGTAGGCGGCGCGCAGCCCGCTGGCATCGTCGATGCGACTGACGCCGACCCAGCCACCGCCGTCGTACGGTTTCATGTACATCGGGTAGCCGACCTTCTCGCCGAGCTCGTCGAAGTCGAAGTACCGGGCGTACTGCTCGAGGGTCGGGCGCAGGTCGGGGAGCGTTGCGTATTCCTTCGGCGGTACCATCCAGGTCGTCGGGATGGGCATGCCCAGGCGGATCATGGCGCAATACGACGTCAGCTTTTCCATCGACTGGACGGTCCACGGGTTGTTGTACACGTAGACGTCGTTCAGCAGGATCGACTTCTTGATCCACTCGCGGCTCGGACTGTACCAGTGCGTCAGCCGATCGATGATCAGGTCGTAGCGGATCGACTGCCGCAGGTCGAACGGCTCGATCGTCACCCGTTCGGTTTCGAACCGCAGCGTGTCGCCGTCGTGCCGGATCGACAGATCGAGCCGACGGAGGATCTCCTCGTAGCAGATCGGCCAGCAGATGTCGGCGCCGAGTGAAAGCCCGATGCGGCGGGTGATGGTCGCCATCAGCCGCCACTCCCAGCGGTGCGTCGCGGGTCCTGCCCGTGTCGCGGGCCATGCCCGGGTCGCCGTCTCTGCCAGCGCCGCTGCCCCCCCACCCGTCTACTCATAGAACATCCACAGCGGCCCGGGGAAAAGCCACGAGAGCGCCTCGCGGAGCCGTCCGCGCCAGTTCTCCCAGTTGTGCCCGTCCCGCGTCTCGACATAGCGGACGTCCATTCCGGTGTCCCGCAAGACGGGTACCAGCGAGCGGTTCTCGTAGATGAGCGACTCGTACATGCCACAGCTCATGAACACTTTCTCCGCCACGCGAACCGGGTCGTCCCGATACGCGTTGACGAAATCCGCGACCGGATCGAAAACGGGGCCGCGGGCGTGGCCGCCGATGTCGGAGAACGCGAATGACCCGGATTGCAGCAACAGCCTGCCAAACGCGTCGGGATATCTCCAGGCGGTGGAAAACGCCGCCACGGCCCCGAAGCTCGCCCCCATCAGGCAGCGCCACAAGGGCCCCTCGCGCAGCGGCAATTCCTTCTGCAGCTGCGGCACCAGCTCTTCGGCCAGAAAGACCGCGTGGGGCTCGTGGTTGGCGAACTCGTGCAAGCGCGTGGGCGAATCGATCAGCACGGCAATCAGCGGAGCGACCTCGTGGCGATGAATGACGTTGTCCAGGACGGTCTTGAGGCCGGCGTAGTTGACGTAGTCGCTGCCGTCGTGCACCAGCAGCAGCGGATAGCGCGCGGTCGGCCGATAGCGCGCCGGCAGGTAAAGCGTCACGGCGACGTCGCCGCCGTAGGCATTGCTGCGAATGAGGCGGGGCTCGAGTGTACCCGGCCTGCTTTCGGGGTCTTCCCGGGTCCATTCGGGATCCTCGTAACCGCCGGTGGCGCACACCGAGTTGGCGCCAAAGGGGTCCCGTGCCCGGCGCGGGTTGAGCGGATCTTCGATCAGACGAATGTCGTCACCGGTGCGGACCTCGAGCTTGTATTCGACGCGGGAGCCGGGGGGCAGCTCGAGGCTCAGGTACCACAGGTCGCTACCGTCGATGCGGCGGAACTCCTGCGACGACGGCAACCCGTAGATCCAGTGGTGCAACGCCACCGCATCGACCTCGCCGCGAAAAACAAACGTAACGCTGTTGCCTTCGACCAGCGGGAACTCGTGACCGGCGAGGAACGCGTCGATGTCCGCGGCGGCCGGCGGGCCGGCTCGCTCGAGGTTGCGAATGGCCCGCCGGGCGGGGGCGGGAGTCGCGTCCGTCATGGCTCCAGGCTCCCGAGCGAGCCATCCGTCGCGAGCACCCGGATAGCCTCGCCAACAACCGGCGATCCGGGTGCGAACCGCAGGGCCGACCCTCCGTCCATCGCGGCGCACCGCGCCGGGGCGAAACGCCGGGCGAACCGCGCCACGCGATCCCGGTCGTCGAGCAGCAGCCTGCGGCGCGCATGCGGCAGGGCAACAAGGCCGCGCACCAGACCGAGGCCGCGCTCGAGCACTTCGGGATTACCGAAGCCCTGCGGTGGCGTGTCGTGGTAGGCAACGACTCGCTCGGTGAGCGCCATCGCACCGGCGGACCACGCCACCAGGGGGAGGTCGGCCCCCAACGACGCGACGTCGAATAGTCGCAAGCGGTTGAGCAGGACGACGACGTGCCCTCCGGCGATGGCCACGGCGGAGCACCGCGACAGGATCGCGGCGATCTCCTCGCGATGCCGGGCAACCGCGGCGCTCGCCTCGACCCGGCCCTCCTCTTCCCATCGCCGGTGGACTCGGTCGATTCGACCCAGATGATCGTCGTCGATCCGGCGCACCGCCTCCATCGCGGCGTCGCGCGCGTCCTCGACCAGATCAGAATCTTCCGGCCGTCCGGCCAGGGCCGAAAGCGCGTCGATGGCATGGGAGAGGCGGACGTTGTACAGGCGTCGCAGATGCCGGAGGGTCCGCTGCCGCCGGCGGTGTGCCACGCCCAGGTCTTCGTCCTGAGTGAAGATCTCGCGGGCGCGCGCGTGCAGGCGGAGGTTCTCGATCGGCCTGTCGAGGTGGGTCTGCAGCGCCAGGATCTCGTCTTCCCGCTCCTGCCACCCCGCGGTGACCACGGCGACGGTTCCCGACACTCCGAGCTCGTCGAGCTTGCCGGCGAGCGTTTCCCGCCGTCCCTGCGGCCCGAGGAGCACGACGGCCCGGCCGTTCTCGGGAGCCAAGTCGACAGCCGACGGATCGCCGCCCTCGGATGCGGGCGAAGCGAACGAACCGGGCGAAGCGGACGAAGCAAGCGACGCGGACGAACCCGACCCGGACGATGCGGGCGACGCGGACGAACCGGAAGCTGACACGAGCTCAGTCGGCACGGACCTGGACCCGCTCGCCGACCGTGTCGAGCATGCTCTTCAGCTCGTCGAAATCGGGGTGTCTCATGCGAATCCAGGCGTTGGCCATGTAACCGGCTTCCACCGGCTGGGTGAGCGTTCCGGAGGGCGGAATATGGAAGTCGATGATCCACTCACCGAAGGCCTCGCGGACGAAGTCGAGCCCCTCGACGTGCGAGATGCGGCCGTCGCGATCCGGGCGCAGCGCGATGATCCCGGCAGAGTAGCGTCGAGAAGGATTCGCCGCCGTGCTCCCGGTGCAAACCGCCAGCGCCCACTCCCGATACAGGTCGATCTCGTCGGCTGCGCAGTACAGATCCCAGGCACCGACGCCCGGAGGCCTGCAGCCGATCTCGGAGAACTTCAGGCCCTTGGGCCCGAAAAACCATTCCATGTGCGTCGCCGACGTCTCGATGTCGAGGGCCTCGATGACCCGCCGGCCGAGGTCCTTGACCTCGTCGTACGACGGCTCGCTATCGGTCCGGTTGGTGACGATGAACTGCGGTGAGATCCAGCGGGTCCGCATCGCCTCGAGCACCCCCGGAAAGTAGTGGGTGATGAAGTGGTGCACGATCCGACCCCCGATGGTGAGCGTGTCGAAGAAAGCCTCGTGCCCTTCGATGAACTCCTCCACCGCGACGGACCCACCACGACCGCGCCCACTCGCGGCGATGGCGTCCTCCAGCTCGGCGTCCGACGCCGCCAGGAAAGTGCCGCTGGCGCCGGCGCCTGAACGCGGCTTGAGAATCACCGGTAGGCCGACCTCGGCGACAAACCGCCGTGCTTCGTCGGCCGAGTCCGTGCCGATCGACGCGGCGCAGGGAATTCCGGCTTGCCGCAGGGCCTCTTTCATCGCCGGCTTGTCGCGACAAAGATGCGCCGTACGTACCGAGGTTCCGGGGATCCCACAGGCTTCGCGAATACGCGCCGCGGTCATGATGTGAGCTTCGACCGTCGCCTCCAGCCGATCGACCGGAAGCCTCCCGTCGACGCGGCGAACGGTCTCGAGCATGCTCTGATCGTCGACCACCGAGCCCACCTGCTCGTAGTGGAGCATGCTCTCCTGCAACCACTGCGGCAGCGCATCGAGGGGGCGCTCGCCGATCCCCGTCACCCGCGCACCCACCGCGTGCAGCCCGCGGACGAACTCCTGCTGGTTGACCGGAAACGCGGGCTCGATGAACACGACGTGCATCAGCCGGAGGCCTCCACAGAGCCTGCCGACCGGGCCGATCCACGTTCGCGATGCCCCGCGAGGCGTGCGTAGAGGTCGTGATACTCGGCGGCCCGACGGTCCCAGGAGTTGTCGGCCGCCATCGCGTTGGCGACGATACGCTTCCACTGCTTCCGATCGAGATGCAGCGTGAGCGCGGTCTCCAGGGCCCAGCGAACCCCCTCCGCGGTGGGATGGTCGAAGACGATGCCATTCCCCTCGCCGGTCGCCGGGTCGAACAGTGTCACCGTATCGGCGAGCCCACCGGTCTTGTGGACGATGGGAACCGTGCCGTAGGCAAGGCTGTACATCTGGTTGAGGCCACACGGCTCGTACAACGACGGCATCAGAAACATGTCGGCGCCCGCCTCGACGCGATGTGCGAACACCTCGTGGTAGCCAAAGTAGAAGAAGACCTGGGCGGGCATCGCCGCCTGCAGCCCGCGGAAGAAACGCTCGTAACGCTCCTCCCCCTGGCCGAGCACCACAAGCGATACGTCGTGCCGCGCCAGAACGTCCGCCAGCGGCCCGTCGAGAAGGTCGATTCCCTTTTGCGCGGTCAACCGCCCGACCATCCCGATCACCGGCCTACCCTTCTCGTAAGGGAGGCCGCACTCCGCCAGCAGCGATTCCTTGTTCTTCTCCTTCCGCCACAAGCTCTTGACGGAGTAGCGGTAGTCGAGATGGTTGTCGGCGCGCGGGTTCCAGGTTGCGGTGTCGATGCCGTTAAGAATTCCGACCAGGTTCGAGGCCCGCTGACGCAGCAGCTCGTCGAGACCGAAGCCGTGGCGGCTGGTCTGGATCTCCTCGGCGTACGTCGGACTGACGGTGGTCAGCACATCCGCGTACATGATTCCGGTCTTGAGGAAGTTGAAACGATCGGCGGCGAGGTCGTCCTGGTGGAGGTAACGAGCGAAGGGTGTCAGCCCGGTGGCGCCCACCACGTCTGCGCCGAACATTCCCTGATAACCGAGGTTGTGCATCGTCAGGACGGAGCGGGCCGAGGCGAGGACGCGCTCCTCGGCGTACAGGGTCTTCAGGTAGAGCGGCACCAGGCCGGTGTGCCAGTCGTGGACGTGGACGATATCGGGCGCCCATTGCCTGCGCACCGTTGCATCGAGGGCGGCCCGTTGCAGGAACAGGAACCGTAGGTGCTCGTCGTCGGCCCCGCCGTAAATGCCGGGCCGGTTGAAGAGCGCCGGGCAATCGGCGAACTCGACCTCGACGCCGGTCCCGGGGACCTTCCCGCGCCAGAGCGAATACTCGAAGCTCCGCTCGCCCAGAAAGAGACGCCAGGGACCTCCCTCTACGTTCTCGAGCTCGTGCGCCGAGCGGTCGATGGCGCCGTGCAGGGGGGTGAAGATCCGCGGCTCGTGGCCGGCCCGGGCGGTGGCGGCGGGCAGCGCCGCCGCGACGTCGGCAAGCCCTCCGGTCTTCGAGAAGGGCGCCACCTCGGAAGCGACATGGAGCACCCGGGTAGAATTCATGCGCGAAGCGTACCATTCACCACGCCCTGGCGATCGCGTGCTGAAAACCGGCCGGCGGCGGTCAGAAGCGAGGCTGAAACGCGCTTTCGGGACGCCGGTTCGAGTCTGCGGAGCGCTGCGGTAGAGGAGGTCACACCCGGTGGCAAACGTCGTTTTCGTCGCGCCCTTCTTGCTCGAAACGACCCTGCGGTTCGTCGGCGCGGCCACGCGGCTCGAGGGGGCACGCGTGGGCTTGCTCACCCAGGATCCGGTCGACCGGCTTCCGGAGCGCATCCGCGCGCGACTCGCAGCAATCGAACAGACGCCCGACGCCCTGGACCCCGGCCACATCGAATCGGGCGTGCGCGTCCTCGGCGGCCGCATGGGCTCGGTGGACCGACTCATCGGAGCGCTCGAGGAACTCCAGGTGCCACTCGGGCAAGTACGCTCGGCGCTCGACATCGAGGGCATGGACGGGGAAACGGCGGCGAACTTTCGCGACAAGGCCCGCATGAAGGAGATCCTCGCCGCCCACGACCTACCGTGCGCCCGCCACCAGCGCGTCGGCGGCCTCGCCGAAGCCGAGACGTTCGCCGCCGGCACCGGCTTTCCTCTCGTCGTCAAACCGATCGCCGGGTCGGGGTCGCGCGGGACATTCCGCGTCGGCAACCCGGACGAGCTGCGCATCGCGCTCCGGCAGCTGCTGCCGCCCGGCGCCCTCGCAGGTGGGGAAGAGGCGTCAGGCCGCTCGCCGATCATGCTGGAAGAATTCGTCCGCGGGGAGGAGCATTCCTTCGACAGTGTCTGGCTGGGGGGGAAGATCGTCTGGAGCTCGCACACCGATTACCACCCGGGGCCGCTCGAGGTGATGGAAAACCCCTGGATCCAGTGGTGCGTCGTGCTTCCGCGCGAAACGGACCGCGCGGACGTGGTTGCCTTCCGGCCGCTGGCCGAGGCCGCCCTCGGGGCGCTCGGCATGCAAGACGGCCTGAGCCACATGGAGTGGTTTCGCCGACCGGACGGCACCTTCGCCATCTCGGAGGTCGGCGCCCGCCCGCCCGGAGCTCAGTTCTCCACCCTGATCTCGTACGCCCACGACGTCGACATGTACGGCGCATGGGCCCGCCTCGTCGTGTTCGGAGAGTTCGACCCTCCCGACCGCCCATACGCCGCAGGGGCGGCGTTTCTCCGCGGCCAGGGCAGCGGCCGTGTGCGGAGCATCCGCGGCCTCGAGGAGGCGCAGCGCCAGTCCGGTGAGATCGCCATGGAGGTCCGCCTGCCGAAACTCGGTCAAACGCCGTCGCCGTCCTACGACGGCGACGGGTACGTCATCGTCCGGCATCCCGAAACCACGGTGGTCACCGAGGCTCTGGACAGGCTGATACGAACAATCCGGGTGGAGCTCGGATGAGCGAGGGTATGAGCTGGTGGATGTGGGCACGGTCGAGAGCCCCTCGACGAGAAAGAGAGCGCCTGTGAACGTCTTGATGCTGTCGCCCGGCTTTCCCGCCGAAATGCCGCACTTCACCCGCGGGCTGGCGGAGGTGGGCGCCCGCGTCATCGGGATCGGCGATCAACCCGAAGCCTCGGTTCCGGAGCACGGCCGCCGTCATCTCTCGGCCTACGTGAGGGCGGACTCCTTCGCCGACGAGGCCGGCATGGTGGCCACGGCCAAGCAGATCGCATCGCGCGTGACGATTGACCGGGTCGAGTGCCTGTGGGAACCGCTGATGGTCGCCGCCGCCCGCATGCGCGAGGAGCTCGGGCTGCCCGGGATGACGGTTACCGAGACCATACCGTTTCGCGACAAGGAGGCCATGAAGGTGCGCCTGGACGAGGCCGGGATACGCACGCCACGACATGGCCGCGCGCACACGGCCGACCAATGCCGCGAGGCGGCCGAGGACATCGGCTATCCGCTCATCCTCAAGCCCATCGCCGGCGCCGGCTCGCAGGATACCTACCGCGTCGACGACGCCGGCGAGCTCGAGGACGCGCTCGCACGGCTCGGGCACATCGCCGAGGTGAGCATCGAGGAGTACATCGACGGCGATGACTACACCTTCGATACCGTCACCGTGGAGGGTGAGATCCTCTACGACAACATCGCCTTCTATCGGCCGCGGGCCCTGGTGAACAAGAGCGGCCAGTGGATCAGCCCGCAGACCATCTGCCGCCGCGACGTCGAGGGCGATGCGGTCGCCGCGGGGCGTGAGATGGGCCGGGCGGTACACGCCGCGCTCGGCGTGCAGACCGGGTTCACCCACATGGAATGGTTCCGTACGACCGACGGCGAGGCGGTATTCTGCGAGATCGGCGCTCGATCGCCCGGCGCGCGGACGGTGGACCTGATGAATTTCGCCTCGGACATCGACCTGTTCCGCGGCTGGGCGGAAGCCGTTTGCCACGGCTGTTTCACGCAGCCCGTCGAGCGCAAGTACAACTCCGCCGGCATCTTCAAACGCGCGCACGGTCAGGGGGTCGTGCGTCGGATCGAGGGTCTCGACCGGGTGCTCGCCACCATCGGCCACCACGTTTGCGCCGTCGAGCTCACCGGCGTCGGCGAGCCGGCGAAGGACTGGCGGCGGAGCATCGTCGGCGACGGATTCGTCATGTTGCGGCATCCCGATCTCGAGACGACGTTGGAGATGGCCGATTTCGTCGGCACCACCCTGCAGCTCTACGCCGATTGACGACCTCTCGCGACGAGGGCGCCTCGACCGGCCGGGGATCCCGGCTGACGGCGTTGCCGATTCGTGACCATGTAAAATGGCGCGATGCGAAAACTACTTCCTGCTCTCGTCGTGTTTGCCGTTCTTGTCTCCTTTTCCACCCCGGCCTTCGCCCAGATCGGGTTCGGCCGCGCCGTCGCCGTGGGCGAAGCTGAAGTCTTCGTCGGCGAGCCCGGTAATCAGGCCACTCCGGGATTCGTCTACGTCTACCGCCAAGACGGCGGCGTCTGGACCGAGGCTCGGGTTCTCCGCGCCGACGACGCCTTCGACGCCGATGGCTTCGGCAGCGGCGTATCCGTTCAGGGAACGCGCATGGCCATCGGCGCCGAGAACGCCAACGCCGTATACGTCTTCGAGCGCAGCGAGGACGAGTGGGTGCAGGTGGCGAAGATCGAGCCTGGAGATGCGGCGGCAACCGACCTGTTCGGCGCCGCTGTGGGCTTGTCGGGCGACCGCCTCGTGGTCGGCGCCCCGGAAGCCGACGGGAGTCGCGGGGCCGCCTACCTCTTCGAGCTCTCCGGCACCTCCTGGCAACAGGTTGCGAAGTTCGCCGGCGACGACGATCCGACGCCCGCGCGGCTCGGCGCATCGGTGGCCATCGACGGCGACTTTGCCGTGGCGGGAGCACCGCAGGGGAAGATCGACTTCTTCCTCGCCGGCTACGCGACCGGTGCCGCGCCCGGTGCGGCGTACGTCTATCGTCGGGACGACGGCGGATGGTCGCAGGACAGTCGGCTGACCGGCGCCGGCGCCGGAAACGGCGCGTTCGTCGGCCACGCGGTCGCCCTGCACAACGGCCAGGTGATGATGGGCGCACCCGGCGCCAACGGATACATGGGCGCCGTCTATGGCTTCGTTTACAACCCGACCGCCGAGAGCTGGGCGCAACTCCCCGGCCTCGAGCCCTACGACCGGATGCCGGGAAGCTACTTCGGCTCCTCCCTCGCCCTCGGCGACGACGAGGCGTTCGTCGGCTCGCCCGGTGCCGCAGGGCGGCTCGGGCGCGTCTATCACTTCAGCCGCAGCGGGCTGGCGAGCTGGGATTCGGCCGTGAAGATCGGCGCCTCCGGCCTGCGCCAGTTCTCCATCCTGTCGGCCGCCGTCGCCGCGCACGGCGATGTGCTCGTCGCCGGCGTGCCGGGCAACGACTACGGCGCCGGAACCGCGGTCATCATGGATCGCGATCACCTGGGCTGGAACCGCACCTCGGTGCTGTCTGACAGCGCCGGCCTCGAACCGGTGCTGGGCGAGGGCGTGCCCTGCGTCGACGGCATGGCCGGGCCCTTCCTGTGCGACAACGTCGACATCGTCTCCTTTCTGCCGGTGCACATGATCGGCGGCGATCGCGGCGTCGGCGTCAACGACATCTGGGGCTGGACCGACCCCGAGACCGATCGCGACTACGTCGTCGTCGGTATGCGCGACGGCACGACGTTCGTGGAGGTCACGGATCCGTCGAACCCGGTGTGGATCGGCAAGCTCGCCAAGACCGACGAGGCCAACGCCAGCCTGTGGCGCGACGTCAAGGTCGACAAGGACCACGCCTTCATCGTTTCGGACAGCGCCGGCGAGCACGGTATGCAGGTCTTCGACATGACCCGGCTGCGTGAGTTCTCCGGCACGCCGCTGACGTTCGATCCCGACACGACGTATCGCGGCGTTACCTCGGCCCACAACATGATCGTCAATCCGGGCTCGGACTTCGCCTTCATCGTCGGCGGAAGCGGCCCCAACGGCTGCGGCGGCGCGCTGCACATGGTCAACATCGAGGACCCCAAGAGCCCGGCCTTCGTCGGCTGCTTCGCCGACGTCATGACGGGCGGCGGCTCGGGATCGTCGCACGACTCCCAGTGCGTTACGTACGCCGGCCCGGACGATCGCTACACCGGCCACGAGATCTGCTTCAGCTCCAACGGCACGGCGCTATCGATCGGCGACGTCACCGACAAGCGCAACCCGGTGGTGCTTTCCCGCGGCGAGTACCCGAACACGGCGTACTCGCATCAGGGCTGGTTGAGCCCGGATCATCGCTACTTCTACCTCAACGACGAGCTCGACGAGTTCTCCGGGCTGGTCTCGGGAACGCGGACGCTGATCTTCGACGTGCAGGAGCTCGACGACCCGATCCTGACGGGGACCTACGAGACCGACAATCCCGCCACCGATCACAACCTCTACGTCGTCGGCGACATCATGTACCAGTCCAACTACCGCAGCGGGCTGCGTGTCGTCGATGTCTCCGACCCCGAGAACCCGGAACCGCTGGGCTATTTCGACACCGTCCCGTGGGGATCCGACTTCGGCATGGGCGACATCATCTCCGGCTCGATCGGATCCTGGAGCAACTACCCGTTCTTCGACGGCGACATCGTGGTCGTGTCGAGCGGCCGGGAGGGCGTCTTCGTGCTGAAGGTGCGCGACCGCTAGGAGGCCGTGGCCACGTCCGAAGCTACGCAGCCGGCGGCGACCCGACCCGGGCACGCTCAGCTCACCGATTTGCTTCCCAGCAGTCGCTCGTCGGTGATGCTGATTCCCGGCGCGCTCTCGACCGCCCAAAACGCCGTCTGGCCGGTGACCAGCTCGATCTTCGCCGGTATCGCCCTACCCCCCCTTATGTGCACGAGGGAACCCTTGGACAGGGCCTTGATCCAGGCCCGATGTGACTTCCTGTCGCCCTTGTCGGGGGAGCGCACGACGACGACGCCGGACAACCCGCTGCCGTGGGCGTCAACCCAGCGATACTCGCCCGGCAAATCGAAAGCGTGGGTGTAGACGGCCTCCTGGTCGATGCGAAAGCTGTCGAATCGATGGCGCCCATGCTCTCCGCAGACGGCAAACCCCGGGACGCGCGGACCGGGAGCGTGCCACAGGACGGAGTCCCCTTGCTCGACCTCCAGAACCGGCCGATCGACGGTGAATCCGCGAGCGTCGCGGCTCACCCTCACGTCGTGCTGCCACCCTTCTTTCGCCGGCTTGCTGCTCGCCTTCACCTTGACGGTGAAGGCTGTCGCACCGATCGGCTGATACACCCCGGACGGACGGGTGACGATGTAGCGAACCGTGCCGGCGGCGGACATCTTCTTCGCGAAGCAATCACCGTGGCCGATGCAACGGCTGTCGATCAGACGGTTGAGCCCGTCTTCGTGGGCGATGCGGATGACGCCGGGGGCCTCGGTGAGGCTCATCGCGGCCTCGGGCCGCGGTCGGCGGGGGCGCGGCGGGCCGACGTGGCGATCTCGGGTCGTGCCGCCCGGGGCGAAGTGGAGCCGGCGGCGATCCTGGAGAAAGGGGCGAATCGGGGCACGCAGCTCCTCCCATGGTCCCCAATCCATGGTCCCCGACCCTATCCGACGATGCGGGCAATCTACACATGCGTGCCGCCGGTCTCAAGGACCCGGCCGGGAGGTTGCCCGCCGGCAACGAATTAGCGATCGCTTCGATTGGCGCGACATCGCCCAGGCCTTGCAGCCCTGCCCGAGGCGTGCCGGGCTCAGGCCATGCGGGTGCGTGCCAGGTCCGAGATCGTTCCGGCGGTGGCGCGGCCGTTGTCGATCACGTCGGGAACGGTTGCGCCATACAAGCAACTCCCCGCGAGAAGCAGGCCGGAGTGAAAGCCGAGCTCCCGCTCGATCGCCTCGATGCGCTTGCCGTGGTCCACCAGATACTGCGGGTGGGCCCGGGGACGCCGCAGGACCTTCGCGAAATCCGGCTCTCCGCGGATGCCGAGCATCTCCGCTACTTCCTTGCGCGCCACGCGGACGGCGCTCGGGTCTTCCCAGTCGACCAGCGCGGGTTTGCGTTCGCCGCCCATGTCCACGCGCACGAGTGCAGCGCCGGGGGGTGCCCGGAAGGCGAAGGCGTTGTGCACCAACGAGCAGGAAGCCGTCGGCCTTTCCAGCACGTGAGGTACCAGGCAGCCGATTCCCTCGGGGGCCTTCTTGACCGCTCCGGGATATCCGAGGTATACGGCGAGCGACGAGGCGTGCGGTATCGTGGCGAGTCCCTCGCCGACCTCGGGCGCGAACGACCCCACCAACTTCGACGCCACCCGCGCGGGCAGGGCGAGCACGCAAATGTCCGCCACCCAGATCTCACCGTCCGCCGTTTCCAGACCGTAGGCGGCCGCCCCGACGGGATCGCCGGCCGGGCGTATGCTCCGGACCGGTCGCCCGATCTGCAGCGCCCCGGTGTCGTTGCGCCGGATCGCGTTGGCGACCGCGTCGATGAGCGTCTGCATGCCGGCACGGAAGGAAACCACGGGGGATCGGGTGACCTTCTTCGGCACCCCGGGAAACGGGTCGTTGCCGTCATGGCTGGGAGCGGCGCGGCGCAAGCCCTTGGAAAGGCTGCCGTACTCGCGCTCCAGCGCCAGCAGCTCGGGGAACGTGTACCGCATACCCAGAGCCTCGGGATCGCCGTAGTAGCTCCCGGCGAGCAACGGGTCGCCGACGCGCTCGAGCATCTGGCGGCCGAATCGACGCGAGACGAAGGCGGCAACCGACTCGTCACTCCGTCGCGAGCGCCGCGGAATCAGGCGCTCGATCGCCACCCTGGCCCGCGCGCCCTTCGACAACAACGAGCTCCTGAGAAGAGCGCGACGCGAGACTTCCGCCAAGGGGGACAGCCCCGGCGGCAAGGGGTGCAACGCCCCCTCCCACCACACCAACATCCCCCGCTCGATGTGCGCCGGGACGAGCTCGTCACGTAGCCCGAGCTCGCTCGCCAGGCGCAACGCCGCGGTGTTGGCGGTCGGGAACGAATCGGCTCCGTGCTCGACGAGGTATCCGTCACGCACCTCGGAGCGGATCGTCCCACCGACCCGGTCCTCGGCCTCGTAGAGACGAATCTCGATCGGCAGAAGGTCGATGCGGGTGCGACGAACGAGCTCGTATGCCGTCGTCAGCCCGGAAAGGCCGCCTCCCACGATGGCGACCCGAAGCAGATCTGGGGTGGAATTGTGCACGAAAGCCTGCCTGCCGGGGCCCTTGCTCGGCCGACGGCGTAGCCCCACGCTACGGCCAGATACTGGCACAGTGGCGTCTGCACGAGAAGACGCAATCGGTTCCGGGCGGCGGGTCCGGCCCGGTCAGCACGCCGGCGCCATCGAGCTCTCCGCGCGGGTATCGAGCTCTCGCGCGTCTATCGAATGGAGGCGGCCGGTACGGGCCGGCCGCGGCGACCGGCGCTCAGCGTCTCGGTCGCAGAATGGCGTAGGCGGGCAATCCGACCGCGTCAAACCGCTTCACCACGTCGCGGACGGTCTCGGCATTGAGGTCCTCGGTCTGGTACTTGATCTTGACGTAATCGGCGAGCGCCGCCTCCACACCGGGATCCTTCAAGGTCGTCTGGTCCATGACCAGGCAGTTCTTGCACCAGGTGGCCCACATGTCGACGAGGACGAGCTTGTCGTCCGCCGCGGCCTCGTCCAGGCCGCCAACGAGAGAAGCGTTCCATCCCTCTTCGAGCAACTCCTCGACGCTTCCGGCGACCTCGTCGGGATCCACCCAGTACTGCGCGAACAGCTCATAAGAGAGGTAGCCGTAGTACGCCGCGGTCGCCAGGATGAACACCCCAAAAGCGTGCTTCACGTGGTTCATCCATGCACCCGGCTTGGGCAGAGCGGCGAGACCGGCGCCGGCGATCGGCCACGGAATGGCCATGCCGAGCCCGAGCACGAAGGGCAGCGCCAGGGCCAGCGTCGTGCCCGTCGCATACAGGTTGCTGGAGAACACGACCACCTGGATGACCACCGGGGCGACGCAGGCACCGGCGAGCAGCGCCGCGACGGTTCCCATGCCGAAGGCGACCAGAAACGATCCCTTGCCGCCCTCGCCGAAGCTGAGCTTCGACTGCAGGCTGGAGAAATCGATCACCAGCTTGTCGAACATCGCCAGCGCCAGCACCACGAAGAGCACCGCGATGCCGAGGTTGAACCAGGGCGAGGCGTTGATCGTGCCGAACGTGCCGGCGGTGAGGATCACGATCAGGCCGAGCACGCCGTAAACCAGTGCCATCGCCAGCCCGTAGGCGGACCCGAGAGCAAAGCCGCGCGCCCGTGAGCCGCGGTTGGAGCCCGCGCCGATGATCGCCAAGTTGATCGGCACCATCGGCAAGACACACGGGGTCAGGTTGAGCGCCAAACCGCCCAGCAACGTGATCAGCAGGATCGCCAGCGGTCCGCGGCCCTCGAAGAAGCCTCTGTTCCCCTCTCCCGACTCCGCCGCGTCGATGAACGCGAGAAAGTCGTCGGCGCCCATGTAGCCGCCGGACGTGCCGATGACTTCGAAATCGTCCAGGAGGCTCATGACGTCGACGTCGCCCGTCCGATCGGGACGTGCCGTACCCGGGTCCGGCGCGATGTCGGCGGGATCCAGGATTCCCGGCGCGGCGTCGAATTCGAACCCACCGAAAAGCTCCGGATCGAGCGGTTGCAGCTCGTGATCCGCCGACACGACCTCGAAACGGAACTCGAAGTCGCGGTGCGTCGGCGAATAGCAGGTCGTGTCGTCGCACGCCTGGTATTTGAGCCGTGCCGGCACGACGTGCTCACCCAGCGGCAGGTCCTCCGCCAGTTTCAGCGCCACGCCGATGTGGAAGTGCTCTTCGAAGACGAGCAGCTGGAGGTCGCCGACCTGGTCGAACAAGTACGCCTCGGGGTAGGCGAGGCTCTCGGCCGCGATGCCGTCGCCCGGTGCAACCAGCAACTCCGTCGGGATCAGGAATTCGTCCAGCGGTTCCTCGGAATTGACGTGGTAGCCCTCGTCGAGCTGCACGCCGACCGCCATCCGAAACGTCGATCCCGGATGCGCCGACGCCGTTTCATACGCCGGCGTAAGCTCGATGCTCGTCGGCCCGGCCTGCCCGGCGAACCCCGTCGTCGCGACGAAGGTCAGAAGCGCGGCAGCCATGAGGCTCTTGCCAGAACGTGCGATCAAACCGATCAATCCTCGGTTGCTGTGCCCGGCGAAGCCAAGGAGCGGCTCGCGCCGCGGGGCGAAGGGTCAGGGTGTGATGAACCGGTCGGAGCAGTTGCAGGGAATGGTGCCACGTTTCGACCCGCTCTTCCCGAGTCTCGGCGACACTTCTGTAAGCGGCACGAACGGGAGGTGGCGAGGTGAAGCACCGCCCCCCAGCGAGCCGGTAGAGGCCGGCTAGGAGCCTAGCCGGCCGCTGCTAGGGCAGCTCCACGCGAAGCGTGTAATAGCCCCGATCCAGGCGTCGGGTCGGAATCGAGGGATCATCGACATGGAGCCGGATGGCGTACAACCCCGGGCCCGGCGGATCCCACCCATGAGTCCAGAGATTCCAGGTGGCGGTCGACCGGTGGACGAAGTCGTCGACGGGGACGAAGGGTTCGTCGTCGTGGAAGCGAATCATGAGCCGGTCGGTGAGGCGATCGCCGCCCCAGGCGATTCCGGTGACCTGATAGCGGACCTTGCTCTCGATCATCCGCCGCTCCACCCGCACCGGCATCGCCGCAAGCTCCATGTTCGCCGCACCATACTCCGAGGCAACCTCGGGGATTCCATCCTGGTGCGTACGGTTGGCGTACTCCTTCATCTGCGCCGTCGCCGGATAGGAGGCGTCCACCAGATCGATGCGGTCGACCCACTTGGCGCAACAGCAGCCATACCAGCCGGGAACGTAGAGTCGCACCGGGTAGCCGTGATCCTCGGGCAGGGTCTCGCCATTCATCTCGGTGGCCAGAAAGGCCCCCGTTTCCGCCAGCTGATCCGGGGTGAACACCCAGCTCGCGCCGGGAATGCCTCCCTCCCGATCGGTGTGCTCGTCGAACCCCTGAACGAGAACGTGGGTGGCACCGCGCCGCGCCGGAATCCTTTCCAGCACCTCGGCCATCGGGACGCCGCTCCACGCCGCGGCGCTGAGCAACCCGAAACGCCGTCGCCTCGGGTTGCCGGAGCACTCCAGTACGTGGACCCCTTGCGGCGCCACTCGTGGCAGCAGCTCGCTGAGCGATAGCTCGAACGGCTCGCGCACCAGGCCTCCGACCTTGATGCTCCACGGCCCGGAATCGTCGAGCAGTCCCGGCTTGCGGGTGCGAATGAAGTACCTGTCGTTGGGAAGTACGAGTGTCTCCGGGGTCAACTTCGACAGATCGGTGACCAGGCGCCCGCCGAGGCCGTCGCCGTACGGCACGTCGAATTCCGGTTCCGTGACACCCAGGAAAGGAATGATCTCGCCCTGCTCTGCCGGAGTCCTGGTACCCGTGGCACCGGGCGCCCCGAAATCGGGCGCCCGGACCAGAGACTGCAACAGCGCCCCTCCGTCCTCCACCTCGGGCAGCCTTGCGCCGAGCGCCAGTCCGGTGCCGCCACGCAACACCGACTCGACGAACCGCCGCCGGTCGAAACTCACGGTTTGCCGATCACGGCCGGCGCGCCGGGCGAGCTTCGCGATCCAAGATCACCGGGGCGCCGTAGCCGAGCTGCTCGAGCCGCTCGAGCTGCGTGGCCGCATCCCCGACGACGACCCAGATCATCCGCTCGGGGTCGGCGTACTGCGCCGCGATCTCCTGAACGATCGGAACGGTCATGCCCGCAACGACCTGCTCGCGCTGACGAACGTAGTCGTCCGGATAGCCGTAGGCGCTGATGTTCTGCAACATGTTGCGCATCGCGCCGAGGGTCTCGTAATTGACGAAGTTCGCCCGGATCAGGGCGTCCTTGGTAACGGACAGATCCTCGTCCGAGAACTCGGTCGCATAGCCCTCCAGGATTTCCTTGATCAGCGCCGCCGACTCGTAGGTCACGTTGGCGCGAACAGAGGTCGAGATGCCGAACGGTCCGGGAACGTCGGTACCACCGAAGAAAGACCCGGCACCGTAGGTATAGCCGTTCTGGATGCGGAGGATTTGGAAGAGCCGGCCGGTGAGGCCGCCGCCCAGCTGGTGGTTCATGACCACCGCGGGGTAATAGTCCGGATCGGTTTGAGACATGGCCAGGTAACCGGTCCGAATGACCGACTGCGGCGCCCCGGGAACGTCGACGAAGTACACTGCCGGCGCATCGGCCGCCCCGTCCATCGGATACTCGGGAAATGCGACGTCCTTCGGTGCCCACACCGATGCATCCCCGAGACCCGCCGCGGCGGTGCGCACGTCGGCTTCGGCAACGTCGCCGACGACGTGGAGCACGGCGACGCTCGGCGAAATCGCCCTGTCGTAGTAAGCACGCAGGTCACCGAGCGTGATCGACTGCACCGAAGCCTCGTCGCCGAGCGTGCTGTTGGCCAGGACGTGGTCGGCACCGTACACCAGCTTGTTGAACACCCGGCCGGCGATGGCCCCGGGCGACGACGATGCCTGCCGGATACTCGCCAGGGCGCCGTCCTTGGCGCGCGTGAAGGCGGCCTCGTCCCAGCGGGGCTGCAACAAGATCTCCTGCGCGAGCTCCATCGTGGCGGCGAAGTTACGCGCCAGCGACCTGCCCGACACGGTGATGTACTGGCTCGAAGCGGACACGTCGAGGGTGGCGCCGAGCCGATCGATCGCGGCCTCGAGCTCCTCCGGGGTCTTGGCGGCTGTGCCCTCCATCAGCAGGTCCGTAACCAGGTTGGCGACGCCGACCTTGTCCGGGTCGTCGAGCCACATGCCACCCTTCATCCGCAGGCTGAAGCTCACCAGCGGCAACTCGCTGTGGGTGATTCCGTACACCTGCAACCCGTTGGGAAGCGAGGCCTGCCAGACGTCCCGATCGGGGGATACGGGCGGTGCACCCAGCGGCGGCGGCGTGCTGCGGTCGATTGTCGACGGCGTTCGCTCGAACGGTACCGACGACAGGTCGCCCACCGGGGCCTCGGCCCCCTGGACGATGGGCTCGACGTACACGTCCGCGACGACTGCGTCGGCGAGCGCCAGCTCCGCCTGTCCCCGGGGAACGAAGCTGGTGGCAACGAACGGCCTGTCCTTGATGTACTGGGCGTAGACGCGATTCACGTCGCCGACGGTCACCGCGAGCCCGCGCTCGAGATCCTCGGTAATGAACCCCGGATCGCCGGCGAAGGTGTTGTACTGGGCCAGCTGGAAGGCCTTGTTCAGGACGCTCGAGATGCCGTTGTAGAAGCTGGTCTCGGTGCTCGCCTTGATCCGCTCGAGGTCGTCGTCGCTGACGCCCTCGCTCTCGAAGCGGGCAAAGGCGGTATCGAACGCCGCCTGCAGGTCGTCCAGGTCGGTGCCGGCGAAGGCTCGTGCCGAGAGCTGGAACTTGCCGGCGACCTCCGAGCTCCGGTTGAACGCGCTCACGTTGGGCGCCAGCCCGACCTCTTCGACGACCACCTTGTAAAACGGCGCCTCCTTGCTGCCGGCGAGAAGCTGCGCCAGGGCGTCGAGGGCGTAGGAATCGGGATGGAACTGCTCCACCGTCGGCCACGCCAGGGTCAAGGCGGGAAGCTGGGCGAAGTTGTCCTCGTGGTAGAGGCTGGCCGTAGCGTCGAGCACGGCGTTGGCCACCGGCAGGTCGTCCGGCTCGGGCCCACCCTCGATCTCGCCGAAGTACTTCTCGACCAGCGCCTTGGCCTCGTCGGCGTCGAACTCGCCCGCCAGGACGAGGGTGACATTCTCCGGCCCGTACCAGTCTGCATAGAAGTTCCGCACGTCGTCGAGCGTCGCAGCCTGTAGGTCCTGGAGAGAGCCGATCACCTGCCAGCTATAGGGATGCCCCTCCGGATAGAGGGCGCGGTCGATGACGTCGTTGGTGTGGCCGTAGGGGTTGTTGTCGACCCCCTGTCGCTTCTCGTTCTTGACGATCTGCTTCTCGTTTTCCAGCCGCGGCTCGGTGACCGTGTTGATGAAGAAGCCGAGGCGATCGGACTCCATCCATAGCACCCGCTCGAGCGCATCCTTCGGGACGACCTCGTAGTACACGGTGCTGTCGTTGCTGGTACCGCCGTTGAAGGTGCCGCCGAGCGCCGGGATACCGTTGATGAAGCCGCCCTCGCCGAGGTTCTCCGAGCTCTGGAAGAGCAAGTGCTCGAACAGGTGGGCGAAGCCCGTCCGCCCCGGCAACTCGCGCGCCGAACCGACGTGGTAAAGGAGCGCGACGGCGACGATGGGATCGGAGTCGTCCTGATGCAGCACCACGTCGAGGCCGTTGGCGAGCTCATAGCGCTCGAACGGAATCGACAGACCCTCGTCGACCTCGCCCGGATCCGGGGGAGACGCAGCGCCCCCGCAACCGAGGGTTACGAGCGCGGAAACCAGCAGTAGGACGACGGCCGTCGTTCGCAACGACGGTTGTTTCATGGCGGCACCTCCCTGGAGCTAACGGGCGACGAGCAGGGGACCGGCCGGCTCGGCCGCGCCTCCGCCCCGGTTCAATCTTGTTTCTTCAGCAGGAACATCCCTTCCATCAAGCTGGTGACGATGATCGTGCCGCTCTCGAAGAACGGGTAGGTGCTCCACGCACCGCTGAAGCCGGGACCCTCGAGGTACGGCGCGGTATCGAAATATCCGTCCTCGACCGGGTTCTCCGGGTCCGTGACATCCAGGATGTGGAGCCCATAGCGATAGTTCGCCTGGTAAACGTAGTCACCCTTCACATACAGGTTGTGCGCGCTTGCCGGCATCGAGCCCATGAACATCGTCACCAGCAGCGGATCCTCCAGGTCACGCATGTCCCAGATCGTCGTCCGGGTTGTCTCCGCGTTGCCTCGAATGACGTCCGACTCGTCGTCCATGATGAAGTAGGCGTGGTCGTCGGTGAGCCAACCCTGATGCAGGTAGGCGGGATTCGGATACGTGCCCCGGCCGAGCAGCACCGGGTTGTCCTTGTCGGTGACGTCGGAAATGCTCAGCCATTCGCCGTTCGCCTTCAGGCAGATCTCGTGACCCTGATAACGCTCATCCGGTCCGCGATACACGGCGCACTGGACGTCGTGGGTGCCGCGCTCGTCGCGGAAACAGCCGGCGAACTGCGGATTGAGCGGGTCGCGAATGTCGATCATGTGCAGGCCACCGCCGCAGCTTTCCTGACCGTCCGACCCCACAAGATAGGCGAAGCCCGTGTCCGTATTGATGGCGATGTTGTGAACGCTCTCGACCAGGTCGTAGTGGGCGTCGGGTTGGAATACGACCGGCATGTTCGGCACATCGCGCAGCTTGCTCATGTCGAACACCTGCATGCCGTGCGCGCCGGCGCCGTCCGCGACGATGAAGGCGTGCTCGTTGTAGAACTTGATGTCGCGCCAGAGCTGTGACGGCGGCGTGTCCTCCGTCTTCGGCAGATCGCCGACCAGCAACGGATTGAGCGGATCGGTGATGTCGAAGAACGAGGTGCCGTCGTTGCGGCCGATGAGGGCGTACTCGCGACCGGTCGCCGGGTCGGTCCAGCCCCAGTTGTCGTTCGTCCGCACCCCGCGAGAGTCGCCCGACGCCTTGAGCATCGAGCCGGGCACGAACGCCAGCAGGTCGATGCCGTCGCAATCGAACGGCCCGATCTTGCCGTCCGTGCACTCGCGCAACTCGCCAAGCATGGGCTCGATGCCGTCCGGCTCGCTGACCAGCTCGCCCTGGCTCTGCCAGTCGCCCGTTCCACTGCGCTCGTAGGCGTAGACGGCTCCGGCCTGGTGGTCCATCCCGGTGGCCGTCACCGCCGCGATGCCGCCGGCCGCAATGATGCGGTCGCCGAAGGCGTCGCGGGTCACCGTTTCTGTGAGGCGCAGACGGCTCGGCGCATCCATGAGCTCCGTGCTGCCGTCGCCCCGGTAGAGGTAGACCCTGCCGGTATCGGTGCCGCGCGGCGCCGGAGCGCCGACCCACACGTCGTCGCCATCGATCGCCACGGCGGTTCCGAAGCGATCGCCCCGAATGCCGCTGAAGGCGGCGAGCCTGGAGTGCTCCGACCAGACGCTGTCGGTTTCGTCATACTTGTAGACGTATGCTGCACCGTGTCCGTCGCCGCTCCCCGGAGCGCCGATAACGGCGGTGTTGCCGGTCAGCGCCAGCGCGGCTCCGAAGTTGGCGTTGCGCTCGTTCTCGGAGCCGAGCGACGCGGTTTCACGCCAACTGCCGTCCTCGAAGCGAAACTCGTACACCCTGCCGACAGCTTCGACCGGCGGCATATCGGCGACCGGCGCGGCTCCGCGGCCGCCACGACGACCACCCCGCCCGCCTCCGGCGTCCTCGGCCGCAGCATCGGCCGCGCGGGTGGGGGCTCCGACAAGCACGCGGTTGCCCGAAACGGCGATCGTCGTGCCGAAGCCGTCACCCGGGACGATCCCTTGGTCGGGCTCCAGATTCCCCTGCAAGCTCCAGCCACCGCCGGCGCCCCGGCGATAGACGAACACCGCTCCCGGCTCCGCCGGCTGCTCCGGCCCCCTGCGACCGCCGGCGCGTGCCGCTTGCCCCGGCTTTCCGACGAACATCCAGTCACCTTCGGCGGCAACGGCGACGCCGAAGTCCGTACCGCAGTAGCCGTACTGCTGTCCGCATCCGGGGTCCGGCCCGGTCAGGCCGTCTACGTTGAGGGTACCGGTCGAGCGCCAGCCGCCGCCGTCGCGCTCGAAGGTGTACAGCAAGCCGCCACGATGAGCGACGAAGAGGGTGTCTCCTGCCAGTGCCAGCACGGCACCGAATCCGTCCGCCCGCTCCGGCTCGGGGGCGCGAAGCTGCGCCGCTTCCTCCCAGCCGCCGCCGCTCTTGCGGTAGATGTAGACGGTGCCCGGCCGGAAGCTGTTGTTGGGCTCGCCGATGATCAGCTCGTCGCCGTCCACAACGACGGAGAGGCCGAAGCCGCTGGACTGCGCCGCCGCGGGCGCGATACCGAGGCCCAGGGCAGCGACGAAGAGAAAGACGGCGGACAGGAAACGCATGGCGACCCTCCCGGATTCGGTAGGCGATCGACGGTGGGGATTCGAGGTAGATGCGCCCGATCTTAGCCAGAGCCATGGCGGTTCGCCACGGGCCTTTGCCGACCCGTGGTGCTTCGACCCCTATCGCAGGGACGGCGGGCGAGGAGACCGTGACCGTCCGGGAGCCCGACCAGACCCTTTCTCCACGGCCTGCCAGCCGGCCGTCGCTAGCGGTTGCGCACCTCGATCGAGCCCGACGCGGTGCTCACGCGAACCTCCGGCTGGCCCGAGCCGCGCACAACCGTCTGCTCGACATAGGTGCGTCCGTTACGCTCGAATTCCCGCTCCGAGGTGGGCTCGAAGGGGCTGTCGATGCTGCCGCGATCGCGGCGCTTGGTGAGAACGAGGGTGAAGTCGTCCCCGAAGGGCGCTTCCAACCGGGCATCGCCAGACGCCGACGAGACGACCAGCTCGTGCGCAGGCGAGGCGCCGAGCGTGACCACGACGTCGCCGGATGCCGACGAGTAAGAGCTCGGTCCCGACAGGCGATCTTCCGTTACGCGGACGTTTCCGCTGGCCGAGCTCGCCGCACCGATCCCCTGGGAGTCCTCGACCGAGACGTCGCCCGACGCCGTCGATGCGCCGAACTCCCGTCCCGCGCTCACGCCGCTGAACTCGACATCGCCACTCGCGGTGCTCATGTCCACGTCGTCGCCGACGGTGACGTCGGTCAGCACCAGGTCCCCGCTCGCGGTGGTGAACGAAGATCCGTCCGCCACGGTCGCGTCGGCGATGCGAACGTCCCCGCTGGCGGTGCTGAAGTCGAAGCGGACGTTCACGCCCTCCGCGATCAGGTCGCCCGAGGCCGTTTCGGCGGCGATCGTCACCTGGGAGTCTGCCGGCACGACGAACGTCCACTCGACGCTGCCCCTGCCCCGACGGCCCCAGTCTTCGCGCACCCGGATGGTCGAGCCGTCGCGCTCGACCTCGGCCTCGAACGCGTTCGCCGGGCTGACGTCCTCGACGACCTCGATCGTGATCTGCGAGCCGCTACCCGCGCGCACGGTGATGTCGCCCGAAACCCCCTCGAGAGAGATCCTGTCGGCGCCGTCGAACGACCACTGCGCCGCAGGGGCCGCTCCGAAGGCGGCGGCTGACAACCCGATGACGATGCCCAAGGCGACGATGAAGCGGAGCGTGCGCATGAAATTCTCCTGTTCCGGCGACCCGCAGCCTCTGCACGAGGGCCGCGGGACGCGGCGATCTCTGTAGGACTCGTAGTCGTTACGCTGCCGCAGCGGGACGAGTTTCGTTTTCGCGGCTTCCCACGCCGCTCCGAGTCCCCCGCGGCGCCCTCGACGCGGCCCCGCGCCGGCCCGCATCGCCGGCGAGAGCCGAGCCCGTAGCCTTGAAGCGACCAGGCCGCGAGGCCAGTATAGAAACGGGGCGTGTCAACGTGGGGGCGAGGGAGCCGGGAAAACTGTCGAAGATCCTCTCTAGCGTTTTGTGCGTCGGCCTCGTACCGGTCATCGGTGGCCCAGAGGCGCCCTCGCGCCCGGCGGTCGCCGCACAGGCGCAGGCGCCGACGGGGCCCCGAATCACCCTGGACTTCGAGACCGGTGACCTGCGTGGCTGGACCGCTACCGGTACGGCATTCGCCGGCCAGCCGACGATGGGCGACAACAGCCTGGCCCGCGGCGGCGCCCCTGCCGGTCATCAGGGCCGGTTCTGGATCGGCACGTTCGAGAACCACCCGCAGGGCAGCACCGACCCGGGAGGTGCCCAGGGCGAGCGCCCCCAGGGCACCCTCGAATCGACACCGTTCGAGGTGCCCGCAGGCACGCTCAGCTTCCTGGTCGGCGGCGGCAGCGCTTTCGAGACCCGCGTCGAGCTGCGGTTGCTCGACCCGATCGAAGGCCCGATCCGCGTCGCGTTCGCTTCCGGGACCGGCATCGATACGATGCGGCGGGAGACGTGGGACCTGTCGTCGTGGATCGGTCGTCAGGCGCAGCTGCGCATTGTCGACGAGTCGTCCGCTCCCGGCGGGCACATCAACGCCGACGACTTTCGATTCTCCGCCCGGACGCAGCAGCAGGGCGGAGCCACCCGACCACCGACGCTCGTGCCGGTCCCCGGCGTGGTCGGCAGCGAGGAGCGCGCGGCCCTGGAGCAGCTGCGGGCGGCGCGATTGGAAGGACAGGTCGTCGACCGGCGCGAGTCCGACCGGCCGCGCGGAACGGTCATACGACAAGCACCGGCCGCGGGTGCACAGGCCGCCCCTGGAAGCGTTGTCGAGCTGATCGTCGCCATCCCGCGCACCGCCCGGGTCCCCGACGTCACCGGCCAGCCGGAGGCGGCGGCTCGACGCATGTTGGAAGCCGCCGGCCTGCGCGCCGGCACGGTCGCGACCCGAGAGACACGCGACCCGCCCGGCACCGTGGTCGACCAGAAGGTGCCGGCGGACGAGCGTGTGGAGCTGGGCACGGCGGTCGACCTGGAGGTCGCCGTGCCGTTGCGCGTCGAGGTGCCGAACCTCATCGACACCCCGGAATCGGAGGCGCGGCGACAGCTCGAGGAGGCCGAGCTTGTCGTAGGAGCCGTGGTCACGGTGGAATCGCGCCGTCAGAGTGGAATCGTGGTGTCGCAGAGCGAGCGGGCCGGGCGGCGCGTGGTCATCGGTACTGTCGTGGACCTGGTCGTCTCCACCCCGGTCACCGTGGAGCTGCCGGACCTCAGCGGGCGCAGCCGCTCAGAAGCACAGGGGCTCCTGGAAGGGCTGGAGCTGCTGGTCGGCAACGTGACGACGCAGGAATCGCGCGAACCGGTCGACAGCGTGTTGTCGCAGCGGCCCGGTGCCGGATCCCGAGCGGCGATCAACACCAACGTCGACCTGGTGATCGCCGAACCCGTCACCGTGCTGGTGCCCGACCTCGTCGGCCTGAGCGAGGGTGTGGCGCGGCAGCGCTTGGCCGACACGGAGCTCGTCGGCGGCCAGACCGTCGGACGCGAGTCCCGACAGCAGACCGGCAGCGTTCTGGCACAGGGCACCGACCCCGGCGTTCGCGTCGCCATCGGCACGCCCGTCGACCTCGTCCTGGCGATCCCGGTAACAGTCGTCGTTCCGGAGGTCGTCGGCCGCAGCGAGACGGAGGCCGCGTCCGTGCTCGCGGCTACCGAGCTGGTGCTCGGCGAGGTGTCGCATCAGGAGTCGGCCGCCCGGCCGGGCACGGTGCTGACACAGAGCCTGAACCCCGGAACGCGGGCTCAGGTCGGCAGCGCCGTGAACCTGCTGGTGGCGGTCGTTGAAACGGTCGAGGTTCCGAATCTGGTCGGCCGCCCGGTCGACGAGGCCCGCCGAGAGCTCGTCGTCGGCCGTCTGGAGGTCGGCACCGAGGAGCCGCGGGAGACCCGAACGGAGCCGGAAGGCGCCATCATGGAACAGAGCCGCGAGGCCGGAACGCGCGCCGCGGTCGGCACGCCGATCAACCTCGTCGTCGCCACGCCGGAGATCGTCACCGTGCCGGAGCTCGAGGGACTTACCCAGGAGGCGGCTCTCGCGGCGATCAGCGGCGCGGGGCTGGTCGCAGGTGTCATCAGCGAGGCCGTGTCCATCCGACCGGGCGGTACGGTGCTGGCGCAGAACCAGCCGGCCGGCAGTCAGATCGTGTTCTCCACCCCGATCGACCTACGTATCGCCCGCAGCCGCGCCGTCTGGGCGATTCCGCTCGCCCTGCTATTCGTCGTAGTCGCCGGGGTCGCGGTTGCCCGACGCTCGCCGCGAAGGAAGGGCCGCCGGGATGACCGCAGCCCTCCGGGCCGCGCGCCGAAGCGAGGTCCGGGTCCGGTCGCCGAGCCAGACCTCGGCCTGGACTTGAAGCCGGATGCCGGTCCTGTCACGGGGCCGGACCTCGGCCTGGACTTGCGGCCGGATCGCGACCCCGATTCCGAGCCGGACGCTGATACCGAGTCGCCGGATGCCGACATCAGCGTTCGCCCGCTCGCCGATCCGGGCCGGCAGAAGCTCGAGCACGGCGCCGGTGACGATTTCGCGCTCGAGATACGCCTACGACCGCGCGTCGATCCCGGGATCCAGGAAATCGAAGCTCCCGAAGACCTGATCGCCGGAGAACGGAGAGACGATGAATAGCGTTCCGCAGACACTGGCCACCTTCTTCGGCAGTGTGAGCGACGAAGAGTGGGCCGAGCGCGCCGCCGCGCTGCGCTCCAACCCCGCCTTCGCGCAACTTGCCGGAATGGTGGCAGAATTCGGCGACCTGATGAGCTGGCCGGCCACCTTCGGTGAGATCTCCCGCAAGATCCCCGACCTGCTACGGCTCGACCCGGGCAAGATCGTCCTCGGCGCCTGGGCCAAGGGCCGCGAGTTCCAGAAATACACCGACGCCGAGCAGTACCCGCCGGCGGAAACGGTGCTGGTGACCCTGGCGCGTCACACGGTGCGATCGGCGCACGAGCCCCGCCTCGAAGTGCGCGCCAACGACGCCCTCATCGACTCGGTCGACTTCAGCTTCTCGCTGGCAATCGACATCGAGGGCGCCGTGTTGGAGATCCGCGACGGCAAGATCTGGGAGGTCGCGCTGGGGAGCTGCACCGCGAGCGGAGAGCTCACCTGCGAGGGCCATACGCTGGCAAAGCGCGAGTCGGCGCCCTTCGAGCTCCCGGGCAATATCGTCTTGTCGGAGCCGATGCCGATCGTGCGCCAGCCGGCGGGATGAAAACGAGGGGTGGGGCGAGGCTCCCCTCGGCAGCTAGCCGCTAGCCGACGACCCGGATCTCGCTGCCGTCGCGGATGGAGTCGTCCGGGTGGACGATGACGGTCTCGCCTTCCTGCAGCCCGGTTACGATCTCGGCCCGCAGCCCGGCGCGACGACCGACCTCTACCGGGCGCAGCCGGGCAACCTCGTCGACAGCCGCGAAAACGGCCCAGCCGTCCTGGTGACGGAACAAAGCGCTGGTCGGGACGTTCACGACATCGTCCCCACGACTGACGATGAACACCGCTTCGACCCGGTACTGATCTCCAAGGCGGCTCCAGACCTGCGGCGGCGAGGTGAAATCGACGACGACGCGCACCCGCTGCTCCTCTACGCCGAGCGCCGAGATCTTGGTGAAACCGACCGGCTCCACGATACGCACCGCCCCCTCGAGCTCGCCTTCGCCACCCCAGCGCTCGAAGCGAACCGGTGTGCCGGGCTCGATCTTCACCGCGTCCACCGACAACACCTCGACCTCCACTTCCAGCAGGCCCGGATCGCCGACCTCGATGAGCGGCATGCCGGCGGAAACGACGCCCTCGCTCTCGCGGACGCGGCTCAGCACCCTTCCCGTGACCGGCGAGTAGACCGGCACGGGTTCGCCGCCTCCCTGCTCCGCCGAGTATCGCAAGGCTGTCTGCGCCGCCTCGACCTCGTACTCCGCCACCTCGACCGCCCTGCGAGACGACTCCAGCCGTGCGGCGGTGCGCAAGGCGGCGGCCTCGGCCAGATCGAGCGCAGTTCGCGACATGGCGCCGCGCTCCTGAAGCTGCCGCACGCGCTCGAGATCCGAGACGGCGTAGTCCGCATCGGCCTCGGCGGCATCGACGTTCTGCTGGGCAACCAACAGACCGGCTTGCGCCGCCGACACCCTCGCCTCGGCCGCGGCCCGGCTACGGGGATCGAGAACCTGCGAACGCAGCGGCTCGAGATAGACGAGGACCTCTCCCTCGGTCACATCGTCGCCGACCTCGAGCTCGACGCGGCGGGCGTACGCCGACACCGGCGAGGAGACGACGTAGCGCTCGACAACCCGCGTCTTGCCTTCCTCTCGCACGGTCACTTCGAATACACCCCGTTCCACGGCTGCCGTATCGACGAGCACGGCGCTGGGCATGAACCCCATGGCGATGGCGACGACCACCAGGCCGGCGCCGAGAACCCATCCGAGCTTTCGCAAGCCGCTCACGTCACTCCCTCGTCTTGAGCACGGCCACCAGGTCGAGATGGTCGACCCGGCGGCGCACGATGAGACCGGAAACCACGGAGGCGATCAGCACCACACCGGCGGCGTAGCTGTAGGTACTGCCTTCGATCACCACCGGGATACGAAACAGATCGGTCTGGAACGTCTGCACCATGTAGGTGCACAGCCCCCGCCCGACAATGAAGCCGACCGGTATGGCCAGCAGCGTCAGAATCGCGATCTCTCCCAAAAGGATGTACGACACTTCCGCCCGGCGAAAGCCGAGCACGCGCAGGCTCGCCAGCTCCCGGCTGCGTTCCGCCAGAGCGATGCGAGCGCTGTTGTAGACCACCCCTACGGCGATCGACCCGGCCAGGAACGTGTTGATCAGCGCCCAGGTCAGCAGCTGGTTGCCGGCGGTCTCGAAGAAGGCTTCGATGGACTTGTCCTTGTCGATGGTGGACGCCACCCGAGGCATCTCGTCGAGCGTCTCGAAGATGTCGTCGCGATACGGGTCGTCGATCGACAGATAGACCCCCGAGATGGCGTTGCCCTCACGCATCATGCGGTTGAGCGCCGTCCGCTCCATGTATGCGGAAACACCGATGTACTCGCTTACCAGCGCGGTGAGCGTCACGTCGCGCAGCGGCCGACCGCCCTCCCTCACCTCGAGGGTCACCTCGTCACCGGCCTCCACCTCGAGGATGTCGGCGAGATAACGGGTCAGAACGAGTCCGTGCTCGGGAATGGGGACCGGCGCCAGGGTGGTGTCGATCAGACGCACGAGATCGGTATCCGGCTCGAGCCCCTGGATGGCGGTGCGGAAGCTGCGATGGCCGGCGCGGATATCGACCGGTACGGCGCGGAACGGCTCACCGTACTGGACACCCGGAAGGTTGAGCAGCTCGAAGTAGGCGCCGTACGAGGTCGGCTCGACGAACAAGACCGCCAGATCCTCACGCGAGGCGAAGCCGAACTGGACGTCGATCATGACGTTGACCGCGTCGGCGAAGAACAACCCGGTCATCAGGATGGCGACCGAGAATGCAATGCCGAGGATGGTCATCAACGACTTGACCGGTTGGCGCTCGATATGCCGCAGGATCATCCGCGTCGGTTGGGTCAAGAACCGCTTCAAGCCGAGGCGCTCGACGATGGTCTCGCGGTACTCCGCCGGCGCCTCCGGCCGCATCGCCTGCGCCGGCGGCTGGCTCACCGCCTGAAAGACGGCGTAGGCGGCCCCGGTGAGCGCCGCACCCATGCTGATCGCCGCAGCCGAGGCGATCACCCAACCGGAGAGGACAAAGCGCAAGTAGGGCAGCTTGTAGATGTTCATGTACATCTCGCCCATCACCGAGGCCAACCAGATGCCGATGCCGAGGCCGAGGATCACGCCGATCAGGACGATCAAGCCGATCATCTTGCTGAAGTGCACCATGACGCCGAGGTTCGAGTAACCGAACGCCTTCAGCGTTGCGACCTGCTCGCGCTGCGTCCGCACCAACCGGCTGATGACAACGTTCAGCAGAAACGAGGCGACGCCCAGGAAGATCACCGGGAACACCGTTGCCAGAAGCCGGAGCTGGCGGAACTCCTCCGACAGGAAGCGGTGCGAGATCTGAGTGTCCCGTCCGATCGCCCCCAGTCCGCCGTACCGATCCAAGATCAGGTCGAGCCGCTCGACCACTTCCTCGACCCGGGCACCGTCGGCGAGCGTCATCGTGATGTCGTTGAAAGCGCCGTCCATGTCGTAGGCGTTGGCAAGGGGCTCGCGGTTCATCCACAGGACGCCGAAGCGCTCGAAATCCGGGAAGGTCGCCCCGGGAGCGATCATGTAGATGTGCTCGGGCGACAGCGCCACGCCGACGATCGTCAGCTCCTGGCGCCTGCCGTTGATGGTGGCGGCGATCTTGTCGCCGGGCTCGAACCCATGCGCCTCGACGAACGCCTCGGAGGCCAGAACCTCGTCCGCCCGTGCTGGGTCGATCATTCTCCCGGCCCGCAGCAACGTCCCATTGAGAACGCTGCCGGAGCGCTCGTCGACGGAGATGAGCAGCCCGGTGACGGGGTCGGCAAAGTCCGGCAGATCGAGCACCACGTTCGCCACCACCCGGGTATCGACGAGCTCGACCCCCGGGATCTCCGCAACCCTCTCCTTGACGCTCTCCGGAGCACGCTTGAGCGTGGCGAAGACCTCGGCAAAACGATACTCGCGGTAGAAGGCGGCGCGCGTCGTCTGCAACGACTCGAGCGTCGCCAGTGACATCACGAAGGTGCCGACCCCGCTGCCGATGACCATGGCGATGGCGAGCGCCTGACCCTTCATCTGCCAGAGCTCGCGCAACAGCTTCCGGTCGAGGCTCTTCACGTGCTCACCAGTGCATCTCCCGGGGGGAGATCTTGGACGCGTTGTGCTCCACCTTGGCGATGACGCCGTCCGACAGATGCAGGACGCGATCGGCCATGCCCGAAACGATCGCGTTGTGGGTGATCACGACAGTGGTCGTACCGATCTCGCGATTGATGCGCTCGAGCGCCTCGAGCACGATGACGCCGGTGGCAGAGTCCAACGCACCGGTAGGCTCGTCGCACAGCAACACCTGGGGACGCTTGGCGATGGCTCGGGCGATGGCAACGCGCTGCTGCTCTCCGCCCGACATCTGGGCGGGGAAGTGATCGAGTCGTTCCTCCAGGCCGACGAGGGCGAGCGCCTCGGAGGGGTCCATCGGATCGGTCGCGATCTCGGTAACGACCGCCACGTTCTCGCGCGCCGTCAGGCTCGGAATCAGGTTGTAGAACTGGAAGATGAAACCGACGTGATGACGGCGATACCGCGTCAGCGCACGATCGTCGGCCGCGGTCAGCTCGACGTCGCCGTAGAAGACTTCTCCGCTGGTGGCCGTGTCGAGGCCACCGAGGATGTTCACCAGGGTCGACTTGCCGCTCCCCGAGGGGCCGAGCAACACCATCAGCTCCGATCGGTGCAACTCGAGGTCCACGCCGCGGAGCGCGTGCACCTGCACCTCGCCCATGTCGTAGACCTTGGTGATTCCGGTGGCACGAAAGACGAGGGTTTCGGCCGTCGTCTGGGGGCTTTCGGTCGCTTGCATGTCTGTGCCCCTCCGGGCGGGGGTGGAGCAACCTCTGCCGGCGCCGTCAGGGCGTCGGTCTTGCCGGGCACGCGGCCTGACAAGAGGGTAACCTGCAGCGCCCCCTGTGGAAATCGAGCCCGGCTACGGGTAGATTCGCCGGTCATGAAGGTCGGTCAGGTACTGGGCCATTACCATGTGATCCGCACCCTCGGGCACGGCGGTATGGGCGCCGTCTACGAGGCCAGCGATACACGTTTGAATCGGCAGGTGGCGCTCAAGGTGCTGCCGGCCAAGATGGCGAACAATCCCGAGTGGTTCAAGCGCTTCGAGCGCGAGGCGCAGGCGGTAGCGGCGCTCAACCACCCGAACATCGTCACCATTCACTCGGTCGAAGAAGCCGACGACGTCCACTTCATCATTCTCGAGCTCGTCGGCGGCAAAACGCTCGACGAGATGATCCCCGAGGGTGGGTTGTCGATCGAAGATTTCTTCGACGTCGCCATCCCCCTTACCGACGCGATTGCGGCGGCTCACCGTCGTGGCATCGCCCACCGCGACCTCAAGCCGGCAAACGTCATGGTCGACGACGAGGGGCGGGTGAAAGTCCTCGACTTCGGCATCGCCAAGCTCGTCGAAGAAGAGATCCCGGACGACGAGGCCGCCACCCAGATCGGCTCCGAGGCGCTGACCGAAGAGGGCAAGATCGTCGGCACTGTCGCCTACATGTCGCCCGAGCAGGCCGAGGGAAAAGCCGCCGATCATCGCACCGACATCTTCTCCCTCGGGATCCTGCTGTACGAGATGGCGACCGGCGATCGACCGTTCGTCGGCGAGACCAAGCTGTCGATCCTCGCCTCCATCGTCAAAGACGATCCGCAGCCGATCTTCGAGCGCAACATGGAGATGCCGCGGCACCTCGCCCGCATCGTCAAGAAGGCGCTCGAGAAGGACCTCAGCCGTCGATACCAGTCGGTGGTCGAGCTGAAGAACGACCTCGTCGAGCTCAAGGAGGAAATCGACGCGGGCGAGCCGCTGATCACCGGCGGAGCGCTGACCGATCCCGGCGGAATGGAGGCCTACCGTGCCCCGGCGCCGGCGGCGACAGCGTCCAAGGGGATCTGGCTGGGGATCGCCGGCGTTGCGGTGGCCGCCGCTGCCCTCGCCTACGCCTTTTTCGGACGCGGTGGAGCGCCGCCCGCCGCCACCGGGCCGGTGGCCGGTACGGTCACACCACTGACGACCACCGGAACCGACGCTGCCGGAACGATCTCCCCCGACGGGGAGTGGTTCGCGTTCGCCCGCCAGGTCGGCGACGACTACTGGATCCACTTGCAGACGATCGGCGCCCGCACGTCGCTCGAGCTTTCTACGCAGGGCATGTCGCCGGCTTTCTCGCGAGACGGGGCGTTGATCGCTTTCAGCGGCAAGTGGCTCACCGACAACGACTACACTCAGGGGGGCGGGATCAGCGTCATGGGCCGCACCGGCGACAACCTGCGCACGCTGACCGATACGGGGTTCAACCCCTCCTGGTCGCCGGACGGCAGCCGCATCGTTTACGCCGACGAGTTCGTTCAGGCGAATCCGTATTCGCGCACGACCGCGGGCAGCAAGCTGCACGTCGTCGACACGGTCACCGGCGACTCGGAAGCGCTGGCGTTCGATCTACCGGGCATCGAGATCGACGACGCGGTGCAACCCGCGTGGTCGCCCAACGGCCACCGGATCGCGTTTTGGGGCATCGCTGGCGGCGGCCAGCGGGACCTGTGGACAGTCGCGGCCGAGGGCGGCGAGGCCATCCGGGTGACGAACGACGCCGCGGTGGATTTCAGCCCCGCCTGGTCGCACGACGGCAACTGGCTGTACTTCGCCTCGACCCGCGGCGGATCGATGGCGATCTGGCGGATCCCCATCGACGAAACCACCGGCGAGATCCTCGGCGGAGCCGAGTCCGTCACCACCGGCGGCCTCACCGAGCCGGGGATGCTGAGCTTCTCCGAGGACGGCTCGAAGCTCCTCTATACCGCCACCCTGTCGCGGGGAAACATCGCCGTGGCCGACTTCGATCCGAACGTACTGGCGCTCACATCGGCGGAGGAGCCCTTGGTCCAGGGGAACCGGCGCATCTACCAGGTAGACATCGCCAACGACGGACGGCTCGTCTATCGCTCTGGCGGGTCGCGCCAGGACCTGTTCGTCAGCGGCGCGGACGGGACGGGCGAGCGACAGATCACGGACGATGCGGCCAAGGACTGGGCCCCCTCGTGGTCCCCCGACGGCTCGCGCATCGTCTACTACTCCGACAAGTCCAACACCTACGAGGTCTGGACGATCAACCCGGACGGCACCCAACCGATGCAGATGACGTCGATTCCGGACATGAATCCGTTGACGCCCCGATGGTCTCCCGATGGGCTGCGGATCATGTTCAGCGGACGCGAGCATGCGGTGCACATCATCGACGCGACCGTCGGAGCCGCCGAACAGGAATGGGACACACTGCCGCGCGTCGACCCGCGTCGCGATGACCTCGGATTCCTCGCCACCGATTGGCGCGAAGAGAGCCCGACGATCGTCGGGAACTACGAGGGCCTGCGCGTGTTCGACCCGGAATCGCGCACCTTCGCTCTGATCTCGACCGAAGCCGCCGCCGATGCGAGATGGATGGCGGACGGACACCGGATCCTCTTCCGCGTTCCGGGGGCGCACGGGTTCTTCGTGGCGGACGTCGACAGCCCCGAGGCGACGCCGATCCACATCGACATCGAGGCGAACGAGCTCGTCCTGTCGCCCGACAACCTGCGCGCCTACCTGGTTCGCGAGGAGAGCGACTCGGACATCTGGATGCTCGACCTCGGAGGCCAATAGGGTGCCGGGCACCAGACGGACGCCGCACCCGGTGAAGCTGGCGACCCTGCTCGCGGTCGCGCTCATCGTTGCGTGCAACGGTGGCAACGACGTGGCGAACACCGAGTCCACGCCCGACGCCGCGCAGGAATCGGCCGGCCGGCCCGACATCGTGGTTGTCATGGTGGACGACCTGCGCTGGGACGAGATGGGCGCCGCCGGACACCCGTTCCTGCAGACACCCAATATCGACCGCGTTGCGGCCGAAGGCACGATGTTCCTGAACGCCTTCGCTACCACGCCGATCTGCTCACCCAGCCGAGCCGCGTTCCTTACCGGCCAGTACGTCAGCACCAACGGCATCATCGACAATACCGACCGCAGCGCGCGCAGCCACGAGATGGCCACGTTTCCCCAGGCGCTGCAACAGGCTGGCTACGAGACCGCGTTCATCGGCAAGTGGCACATGGGCAACGATCACACGCCGCGGCCCGGCTTCGACTACTGGGCGGCGCTGCCGGGCCAGGGTGAGGCAATCGACCCGGAGATCAACGAGAACGGCACCTTGTCCCGGGTGGAGGGCTACGTCACCGACCTGCTGACGGATCGGACGATCGACTTCATCGAGGCCGACCGCGAAGCGCCGTACTTCGTCCTGCTGGCGCACAAGGCGCTGCACCCCAACATCCGGCAGCTCGACGATGGCAGTACCGCGGCGCTGTCGCGTAGCGGCTTCATTCCGGCCCCACGGCACGAAGGGATGTATGCCGATGCGGTCGTACCGAGGCGGCCGAGCGCCGGGGTCGCCCCGGCGGACAAGCCGGCACTGGCGCGGCAGCTCGGCGAGATGCGCCCGCTCGGCCCGGACACCGGCACGCCGGACCGCACCGTGCGACAGCGGTCCGAGATGCTGATGGCGGTCGACGACAGCCTCGGGCGGATTCTCGACAGCCTCCGGGCCAGAGGCAGGCTCGACGACACGGTCGTCGTGTTCACTTCGGATCACGGCTACTTCTACGGCGAGCACGGCCTCGGCGGAGAGCGCCGGCTCGCCTACGAGGAAAGCAGCCGCATTCCGCTACTGGTTCGCAATCCGCGCATCGCGCCGCCGGCAAGTACCCGCGACGAGCTCACCCAGATCATCGACCTGGCACCGACGTTCATCGAGCTCGCCGGCGAGATCCCGGACGCCTCGCTGCAAGGTCGATCCCTTCTTCCCGTGTTCGCCGGGGATCCGGCCGAATGGCGCGACCAGATTTTCATCGAGTACTTCAGCGACACGGTCTTCCGACGCATCCGCAACATGGGCTACCAGGCGGTCCGCACCGAGCGCTACAAGTACATCGAATTCTACGAGCTCGAAGGTATGGACGAGCTCTACGACCTCGCGAACGACCCCTACGAGCTCGAGAACCTGATCGGCGATCCGGCCTCGGCCGAGATTCTGTCGGACATGAGAGCCCGACTCGAAACGCTGCGCCGGGAGACCGGCGCGGGCGACCCGGGAGCGAGCTAGCTCGATCTTCTCACCGGGTCACGGCTGCGCGTGCGAAACGATCGGCGATAATTGCGCTGCCCTCGGTTCGTGCAGCCTCATCCGCCGCCCTCCATGGTCCAGGTGGCCCGGACTCTCACCGTGACCGGCTGCGCGCCCGGTTCGATCTGCGTCGGCGCCAATTGCGCTGCCGCTCGATAGACTTCGTTGTTGCGGTTGTAGGCCCAGTCGGTCGTCAGCTCGATCAGTCGGTCGAGGTCGCCGCCGGCCGCATCCGCCATCACCTCCGCGTCGTCGCGCGCCCGGCGCACCGCCATCTCCAGCGCCTCGTGGCGAGCGTCGTCCTTGTCGGAGCTTTCGAACCGAATCGAGCCGATTCGGTTGGCTCCTGCAGCGATGGCGACATCGACGACCTCGCCGACACGGTCGACGTCGTCAAGATTCACCCGTACGCCGTTGGTAGCCCTGTAGGTCTCGATGCCCGTGTCGCGATCGTATTCCGGTCGAAGGGAATAACCGGTTGTCGAGAGCCCATCTCCGAAGCCGGCCCGGCGCAGCGCTTGAAGAACCCGTTCGATACGCGCGGCGTTTTCCTCGCCTGCCTGCGCGGCGCTACGAGACCGAACTTCGACGCTCACGTCGATCGACGCACTATCGGGTGAGACCATCACCGTCCCCTCCCCGATCGTGACGATCCTCGTCGGTGGCGACTGTGATTGACCGGGTACGGGCACTGCGAGCAGGCCGGCGAGCAGCGTCAGAGAAAGCAGAGCGTTCATGTCGCATCTCCATGGGTTCTGCAGGGGAACGTCTGCTTCGAGCATAATCCTCCGTGCTCGGCGGCGGGCGGCGGAAAGGCGGCCGGCGGGGCGGCGTTACTCGGCCCGCAACGTCTGCAACGGATCCGCCCGAGACGCCTTGTAGGCCGGGAAGAAACAGGCCGCGAGCGCCGCGGCGGCCAACAACAGGGTGACGCCGACGAAGGTGTAAGGGTCGGTCGGCCCGATGCCCCAGACCAGATCCGATACGACGCTCGACATCACGCGGATCAGCGCCAGCGATCCCGCGATCCCGATGCCGAGGCCCAGCAGCGTCAGCACCAGGCCGTGCCCGAGGATGAGACGGATGACGTTGCCACCGGCGGCGCCCAGCGCCAGCCGAATACCCATCTCCCGCTGCCGTTGCGAGACGGAGTACAGCATCGATCCGTAGATGCCGCCGCAGGCGAGCAGCAACGCGACGACGGCGAAAACACCCAGCACGAGGGAGAGGAAGCGGGGCGTAGCAAGCGAGGTCGCCACGCGCTGTCGCATGGTGACGATCTCCTGGATGGGCAGGTCGGGCTCTACCGCCCAGACCGCCTCGCGCACGCCCGCGACCACGGTCTCGAGGTCGGCTTGCGAGCGCACACCGATATGGAGAAACGGCAAATCGCCCCCGAAGCGCTCATAGGGCACGTAGGCAGCGTGGCGGATCTCCTGGCTCAGACCGTAGTGCCGAACGCCTTCGACCACACCGATGACCGTGAGCTGATCGTCCCCGAGCAGAAGCGAGCGGCCGACCGGGTCTTCGTCGCCGAACACGTCGCGCGCCGTGCGCTCATTGATGACCACAACGGAAGGATCCGCGCTGTTGTCCGCATCGACGAAGCCGCGGCCCGCGACGAGACGTGTCCCGAGCATGGCGAAGTAATCCGGTGTGACCGGATGGCCGGTCACCACCAACGGATCGTCCTGCGCCGGTTGCCGCGCGTCCCGCGCCGACGTGCGCCAGCAGCAGCTGCTGCCGCCGTAGTAGACGAAGGGCAGTGTCCACCCGGCTGCGGCGGACTGCGTACCGGGCAAGGCCTCCAGCCGTTCGATCACCTGGTTGGCAAACCCGACGCGCTCTTCGGCCGTGAATGTCGGGCCGAGTTGCAGCGACAGGTCGACGAGCTGCTCGGTGTCGAATCCCGGGTCGACGCTGACGATCTCCATGAAGCTGCGGAACAGCAGACCGGCTCCCACGAGCAGCACCAGGGCGAGGGCGATCTCCGCGATCACCAGCGCGCCGCGGGTACGACGCCCCCGGCGACCGATCGTCACGCTTCCGGCCCCCTCCTTGAGCATCTCGTTGACGTCGGTCCGAGCGGCCTGGAGGGCCGGCAGGAGGCCGAACAGCACGCCGGTGGCGAGAGAAGCGAGGAAGGCGAAGCCGAGGACGCGCGGATCGACGGCGACGTCGTAGAGCCGCGGAATGTTGCCGGGGTTGTAGCGTGAGAACGTCGCCACGCCGAGGTAGGCCATTGCCACACCCCCCAGGCCACCGATCACGGCGACCGCCACGCTTTCGGTGAGCAGTTGCTGGGCCAGCCGCCTGCGACTGGCGCCGAGAGCTCCGCGCAGGGCGATCTCGCGAGCACGCTCGGTGCCGCGGGCGAGAAAGAGGTTCGCCACGTTGGCGCAGGCGATCAGAAGCATGAAGCCCACCGCACCCATCAGCAGATAGAGGGTGGCACTGACGTCCTCCACGGTGCCCTGCCGCAGGGGGACCAGCGGAACACCTCGAATCGAGCCGTCGCGGTTGGTGTAGCGATCGGGGTATTCCTCGACGCGCCACGCCGTGAAGGCATCCATCTGTTCCTGCGCCACCTCGATCGACGCCCCGTCGGCGAGGCGGCCAGCGACGCTCATGACATGGAAGCCCATCCGCTCGAGGTACTCGGGGCGCGCCACGTCGAGCGGCATCCAGACGTCGACACGCTGGCCGGATAGCACCTCCGGCGGCTGAAAGCTCCCATCGACGATGCCTACGACGGTCAACGACCGCCCGTCGACGTTCACCGACTTGCCGATGATCTCGGGGTCGGCGCCCCAGCGCCGCTGCCAGATCCCGTGACCGAGCACCGCCACGGTTGGGTCGCCGGTGTATTCCTCGCCGACGAAGAAGCGTCCCAGGCGAGGCGTCGCGCCGAAAAGGGCGAAGAAGTCGGAGCTCACCTGCGCCGCGTCGACCTGCTCCGGCGGGCCGTCGCCGGTGACGTCGACGCGTTGGTCCCAGACGCCCGCGATGGCCGAGAACGCGTCGAGCCGCGCCTCCCATTCGTTGTAGTCCGGGAAGCTGTGTGCACCCTCGGTGAACAAGACCAGCCGTCCGGGATCGGGATACGGAAGGCGGCGCAGCAATACCGCGTCGACGACACTGAAGATGGTGGTCGTGGCACCGATGCCCACGGCGACGATCAGGATCGCGGTCAGGGCGAAGGCCGGCTTCTTGGCGAACGCCCGACCGGCGTGCCGGAGGTCTTGCAGAAGCGTGCTGAACATCTCGGAGGACTCCTCGTGTCGGCGCGAAGGCCGCCGGCCGCCGTCGGAAGCGGCAGGAAGACGGCGCGGGGCGCCGCGGCGGCCGTGCCACCTTTCCGCCGCGGCGCAGAAGATCAGACGACCGGTGGCCCAGGTCGCGAACCGCAGCCCCACCATCGGGCTGCGGCCGCGCGCCTCGCGGTACATGTCGTGGAACAGGTCGCCTGCGTCGGCACCATAGGGGGCGCGCAGATCGCGGGGCAGGACGCGGAGCAGCGAGCCGTAGAGGCGCACCGCCAGCGGTGCGGGCGCACCGGATGAGTGGCCGGTCACGAGCGTGAATCCCGCCCGGGAATCAGGCTCTCCGCCCGCGCCGCATCCGCCAAGGCCGCCAGACGGGCGGCCTCCAAGGTCACGACCTCGCGACCGAAGCCGGTGATCGAGTAGTAGCGACGCTTCTGCCCTCCGCTTTCCTCGGTCGGTCGCTCCTCCCCCTCCTCGATGAAGCCGTCGCGGATGAGACGCTTGATCGCTCGATAGAGGTTGGCCGGGTCGAGACTGACCTGCCCGGCGCTATCGGATTCGACCTGCTTGACGATGCCGTACCCGTGGCGGTCCTCCGACACGAGCGAAAAAAGAATGAGGTAGTCGCGCGGATTGAGGGGAATCTGCGTGGCGGGATCCATGGAGTTCTCCGGCAAGCGAGGGCAATGCAGAAAGACTCGAGAGCCTCGAGAATATATGTCATTCGACATAATGTCAAATGACTATATCTAGCTCACCGGAAGCTCGGGGCGACGTTACCGTCGGCTCAGGTAGCGTTGACGGGAAACACCGTGCCGCACTTGTTACAGCGATGCTGTTCCCGGCGCTCGGACATTCGGCCGGCGCGGTGGCGGAGCACCAGCACCCCGGCGACGATGGGCACGAGAAGGCCGATCACGGTCCCGACGGCACCGCCGACGCCGGCGGCCATGCGTACGACGTTGTCGATGAAGAACGGCGCACCGAACAGAATCGTACCGGCGATGAGCGCCAACCCGCCGATCCGCATCATCTGAGAGGTCGACTGGTTCAGACCGGTGAGAAACTCGTGATAGAGGTCACCGTCGCAACCCTCCACCGGACAACGGGGACGGCCGTCTTTTGCCATGGGCGCATGAGCTCCGGTTCCGTGGAAAGCGGCGGACCAGGGAGTGAATCGCCAGAACTTTAGCAGGCCGTGGTGAGAGTGTGATGGGTCTGGCGAAGGGTTACGACGAAGAGAGGCCGCCGAGAAACTCTTCAAAGCTTCTCGGCGGCCTGCCGGGAGCTGCGCGCTCGTCTCGGTTTGCCGGGCTGCCTCAGAAGGCGACGCCCAGACTGACCGATGCCTCCCAGTTGTGGAAGGTGTTCGTCGTGCCCAGGAGCGCCAGAATCGTGTCGGATTCGAACTTGCTGACGTGATCGCGCAGGTCGGCGCGGATGGCGACCGGGCCGAGCCTGGCCTTCACACCGCCTCCCCAGTTCCAGCCGAACGCGGTCTCGGTCAGCGAACCGGTGTCACCAAAGCCCAGATGGAGCCGATGGGCACCGATGCCACCGGTGGCGAACGGGGCAATGGGTCCCGGGATGATGATCAACAGGGCGTTGACCTCGGCGTACAGCAAGCTGACGTTCTCCGGCTTGAGGTACGACGGGGTGATCTCGATGCCACCGGAGCTATACAGGACGCTGGCCTCGACCCCGAGCGGAAACCCGTACCAACCGACCCGGCCGCCGTAGATCGGCGAGTTCTCGAACTTGGCCTGGGCCTCGTCGATGATGCCCAGGTCGAGCGAAACGTCGTCGCCCAGCAGAGCGCCAATGACGAACGTCGCCTCGGTGTTCTGCGCTCGCGCCGCGGCCGGCGTCAGGACGGTGGCGAGAGCCACGACGAGCATCAGGCCGGCAAGAACAACCACTCGGTATCCGGGGGCGTGTGTATGGGTACGGTCCACGGAGTTCACCCTTTCGTTGAGATCGGCGGCGTATCGCCGAGACGCACTTCAATAGCTCCCGCAGCCCACCGGCCGCGCCTTCATGTATAAGACGCCACAAGTGACGGGCTAGTTGAAGAGAATCACGTTCCCATGCCGCGTCGAAGACATTTCTGCATCGTGATGCATGCAGAGACGCAGTTTACAGGACCCGGGATTACTCCGAATAGAGCGCCTTGACCGGATCCGCCCGTACGGCAGATCGGGCCGGGAGGTAGCTCGCGACCAGGCCGACAAGGCCCAGAAGGGCGGCGACCGCCAGCCAGGTCGCCGGATCCACCGGCTCGACACCGAACAGGAATCCGGTCATCACCCGGCCGCTTGCGGCGGCCGCACCGAGGCCGACCAGCAGGCCGACGGCCACGAACGCGGCCGCCCGGAAGACGAGCCGGCGAACGATGTCCTCGCCGGTGGCACCCAACGCCATGCGGATGCCGATCTCTCGCGTACGGCCGCGCGCGGACTGCGCCGCAACGCCGTAAACTCCGACGGCCGCCAGCGTCAGAGCGGCGGACCCGAAAGCCGCGAGCAGGGTCATCAGGAAGCGCTCGCGAATGAGCGCGTCGGCCGCAACCTCGTCCATCGTGCGCGGGGCGACGAACGGTATCCGCGGATCGACGTCCGCAACCGTCTCTCGCACCGTGGCGCCGATCGACTCCGGCGGCACCTCGGTCCTCAGAACAAACCGCATCGTACCCGGGGTGTCTCCGGCGAAGTGGGAGATGATCTCCGGTTGGGGGGCCGTGGCGTGCACCATGCGCTCGTTGCCGACGACCCCCACGATCGGATACCAGTAGGATCGCTCGGTCGGATTGCGATCGAACGCGATGCGGCGTCCGACGGGCGACTCGTCCGGAAAGTGGGCATCGACGAACGCCTGGTTCACGACCACCGGCACGGCTTCGTCCGGTGTGCGCAGATCGTCGAAGATATCGCCCTCCACCAGGGGCACACGCATCGTCTCGAAGTAACCCGACGTGACGGCGCGGTGACGCACTTCGATGCCGAAGTCGTCCGGCTCGGATCCCTCGATGGCGAAATCACTCGTCCAGCCGTAGCCGGCGAACGGCAGGCCGCGCGTCGCGCCCGCCCGGGTGACACCCGGAAGGCCCTCGAGGCGCTCGACGAGACGATAGGCGAGATCCTCGCGGTCTCGGTCCTGCGGGTAGAGCCCGGACGGCGGGGTGAGCTGGAAGGTGAACACGCCGTCGGCGTCGATGCCGCTTTCGACACTCCCGAGGCGGGCGATGCTACGCACCATGAGCCCCGCGCCGACAACCAGAATCACCGCGAGCGCCACCTCGAGAGAAACCAGGCTGCCCGCGGCCCGCATCGCCGGAGCTGTCGCTGTCCCTGTCCGGCAGGCCACGGCGCGTTGATCGATCCGCCGAAGTCGAGCCGTGCGGACGATCGGCAGGAGACTGAAGATCAGGGCACTGGCAATCGCGACGGTGGCGGTAAACGCGAGCAGGCGCGGGTCGAGCCGAAAGACCAGCTCCGGTAGCTCGGGCGGGCGGATCGCTTCGATCCAGCGCATGGCCGCAGCGGCGATACCGATGCCGACGACGGTTCCGGCCGCCGCCAGCAGGCCCGCCTCCGTGAGCACCAGGCGGGCAATGCTCGAACCCCTCGCTCCGAGCGCCGTTCGGACGGCCATCTCGTGCCGGCGCGCGGTCGCCCGCACCAGCAGAAGGTTGGCCACGTTGGCACAAGCAATCAGCTGGAGTAGCCCCACGGCGCCGAGCAGCAGCAGCAAGGTCCTGCTCTGGTCACCGACGAGGTATTCCTGCAGCCCGGAGAACCCGGGTTCCATGCCTCGATTGAGCTCCGGATACTCGTCGCGCAACCGCGCCCCGACCGCATCGAGCTCGGCCCGCGCCTCTTCGGGTGTAACGCCGGGGGCCAGGCGGGCGATACCGTGGGCAACGTGTGCTTGACGGAACCAGACGCCCTGGCGAATCGCCGGAGCCCATTGGAAGGTCACCCACATCTCGGCCTCGTTGACGGCGAAGTCGAATGCCGGGCCCATGATCCCGATCACCTGGTACGCGGTACCGTCGAGCATCGCCGTCTCGCCGACGATGGACGGGTCGCCGTCGAAGTACCGCACCCACGCCTCGTGTCCCAGCACTACGAGCGGACCGGCCTCCGTCCAGGTCTCTTCGAAGCGGAACCCGCGACCGTGCAGCGGTGGAACGCCGAGCACCGAGAACAGATTGCCACTGACCGTCCCGACCTGGACCTCCACGGTCTCGCCGGCGGTTTCGAGCGCTGCCCCGATCGTCCACGTCGCCACCAGGGCGACGTCGTCGAACGCCGCGACCCGGTCGCGCCAGTCGAGAGCGTTGGCGGGCGATACTTCCACCTGCTCCCAGCCCCGTTCCCGGTTGTTGTCCCACAGCATCACCAACTTGTCGGGCTCAACGAACGACAGCGGGCGCAGCAAGACCTCGTTGACGGCGGAGAACATCGACGTGGTCGCACCGACCCCGACGCCCAGCGTCAGGATCACCAGCAGCGTGAACCCCGGAGCGCGGAGGAGGTTTCGGATCGACAGGCGGGCATCTTGAACGAACGACGACATGAGCGGATCTCCGGGGGAGCGGAGAAAGAAGGAACGGCCGCCGCCGGGCGGCCGCCCGACGGGATTCAGGTGTTGCCCTGCCGGCTCGGTCGCGAGCCAAACCAGCCCGCGCCGGGCCCGGCGAACGTGCCACCAAGATCGCAGCGCCTGCGAGCGGTACCAGAGGCCGGCGCGCAAACGTCCGCGGCGCGAGCCGGAAGCCGAGGTGGCGTAGCGTCGGAATTCCTCGTCGAGATCGCCGGCAACGAACTCGGCGTCATCGGCGGGCAACAGGCGGACCAGGAGCCAGCGACAGAACGCGGGCGGGCGCGGGCCCGCTCGCCCCCCCGGGGACGACGGTGTGCGCGGCGCGGAAAGGCGCTTCACCGTCAGTCCTCGTCCGGCCGCGCCCGCCCGGCCAGGCCGGCGAGCCGCGGCACCAGGCCATCGACCATGCGGGAGACGGCGTTGACCGAGTCGTACACCATCGCGGCGCCCTCGGGCTCGACCGTGTAGTACTTCCGGCGCTGCCCCGTCCGTTCAGGCACGGTCTCGCCGACACGGGAGGAAACCAGCCCCCGGCGCTCCAGCCTCGCCAGCGTCGTGTAGACGGCACCGGCGGACACGTCGCGCCCGGTGCCCTCTTCGATCGCTTGCCGGATGGTGACGCCATAGGCGCCGTCGCCGAGGCGCAGCACGGCCAGCAGGGTGAGTTGTTCGAATTCGCCCAACGATCCGGCCATCGATCCTCCTTTCGACGAGGCCCGCAGTATAGGAGGACTACACTGTAGGGGTCAAGGGCCGGACGATCCGACTTTCGCGCTCGGTGTCGCCGTCAGGAGGCGGCGGTCTGCCGGGATCGACGGCGCCCGAGGGCCGCTGCCACCCGATAGCCCAACAACCCGGTGACGATCAAGAAATAGCTGATCGTCTCGACGGTCAGCACCTTCTCCTTCCAGATGAAATGGAGCGCTCCCGCGGCCACGGCGAGGTAGGCGAGGCGATGAAGGCTCTGCCAGCGCTTTCCGCCGAGCCGCCGGATCCATCCCTTCGTGGAGGTCAACGCCAGCGGGATCATCGCCGCGAGCGCCACCATTCCCGACAGGATGAAGCGGCGCTTGGCGACGTCGTCGATGACGCCGGCGACGGAGAACACCTGATCGAAAGCGAAATAGAAGGAGAAATGGACCAGCGCGTACGTGAAGGCGAACAGGCCGAGCATGCGACGCAGCCGGATGACGCCGTTCCATCCGGTGATCTTGCGGATCGGCGTCACCGCGAGCGTCGCCATGAGGATCTGGAGCGCCGCCCGCCCGGTGTCGTGGAGCAGGGTCTCGACCGGGTTCACGCCGAGGTCGCCGCTCACGAAAGTCCGGTAAACGAGGGTCGCCGCGGGCACCAAACAGATGGTGAACGCCGCGGCCTTGAGGAGCCGCCGGTACACGCCGAATTATCCGCTAGTAAGGGCTAGTGATACCGGCGCAGGTCCATGCCGGCGTAAAGATCGGCCACCTGGTCCGCATAGCCGTTGAACATCAACGTTTCTTTGTTCTTGAAGAAGCCGCCGAGCGGTCGCTCGGTCCGCTGACTCCAGCGCGGATGATCGACCTCGGGGTTGACGTTGGAATAGAAGCCGTACTCGCGCGGGTTGGCGATGTTCCACGACGTCGGCGGCTCGCGATCGACAAGGCGAATGCGGACGATCGATTTGATGCTCTTGTAGCCGTACTTCCACGGCACCACCAGGCGGATCGGGGCGCCGTTCTGGTTCGGGAGCTCACGTCCGTAGAGGCCGACCGCCAACAAGGTCAGGGGGTTCATGGCCTCATCCATCCGCAGCCCCTCGACGTAGGGCCACTCCAGCGCCCGCGTCCGCTGCCCGCGCATCTCCGAAGGACGGCGCAGGGTCTCGAAAGCCACGTACTTGGCGCCGGCCTCGGGCTCGAGCCGGGTCAAAACGTCCTTCAACGGCACTCCCACCCAGGGGATGACCGCCGACCAGGCCTCGACGCAACGGAACCGATAGATGCGCTCCTCGAGCCTGCTGGGCTCGATCAGATCATCGACCGAGTAGTCGCCCGGCTTGCCGACCTTGCCATCGACCTTTACCGTCCACGGCTCGGTGGTCATCTCGTGGGCGTACTGCGCCGGATCCTCCTTGGCCATGCCGAACTCGTAGAAGTTGTTGTAGGTCGTGAGCTGTTCCCAGCTGTGGGGCTCCTCGTCGGTCGAATAAGGAGAGGGAACGACATCGGGAAGCTGCCGGCCGACCTGCGCCGCCGCGGGGCCCGCCAGGGCGCCCTGCGGCAAGAGAGTCCCGGCAATCGCGCCCACCGCTCCGGCCGCGCTGGCCCGCAAGATCTCTCGTCGGTTCAGGTAGACGCTCTCCGGCGTCACCTCGGACTCTCTGATGTCGGACGACTTCTTGATAAGCATGGGATTCCTCGAGGACAGGGAAGGCCACTTCCCTAGAGGGTTACAGAGTCTTCGGCGAGATTAAAGGGGCTTTCCGCCGGGCCCGGCGAAGCAGACAAGCGATCGTCCGAGCGCCGCGCGAATGCCCGCAACATCATCCTCTTTGCCGGCGGGCGCTCTCCGGTCTCTGCTGCGCCCGGTCGCCGGCACGCTCCGCTCCTCGGGGGCCCCGTAGCCGGTTGGGAACCCTATCGGCCCATCGCCGCCCTCACTTCTCGCACCCACTCGAGGGTGACGCCGTGGATGCGCATGCTGACGAGCTTGCGCGCCGGGATCTCAGCGTATCCGAGGTCGTTCATGCCGCGGATAAACTCGATGCTGACCCGGTGGATGGCGAAGGAGAAGAGGTCCCTCGCCGCCAGATCGGTGTAGCCGAGTTGCCGCAGGTCTCCCACATACTCGAGCGTGATGTCGTGGATTGCGGCGGAGAAGACCTGTCGGTCGGAAAGGTCGTCGTAGCCGTAGCTGTCCATGCCACGCTGCCACGACCCATTGGGTGTAAAGGTGAACTCACCGATGCCTCTGCCGCCACGGATGACGCCGACGAAGGCAATCGTGCCGGCGTCGCGAACGAGCTCGAACCGGGCGTCAGCCACGTCGCCGTTGAACTGATCGAACGAGAGACCGTCGAGGTCATCGGGGTCGACGCTCCAACCCCACGTTCCGGTATCGTCCCCCAGTTCGAGCGACACCTGTACGCGACGGCGACCGGACTCGCTCACTCGGGCGCGGGTGGTCCAGGTTCCCTCGATCGTCGCCTGCGCTACGAACGGGCCCGGGGTCGTCAGGGCGCCGAGCACGCCGGGTCCACCGATCGGCGCCAGCTCTGCCGCGTCCACCGGCGCGTGAACAAGGCTGGCAAGAACCAGCGCGAAGATCGATGCGCCGACTGCGGCGCGAGCGGCTGCGTTTGTCATCCTGGTCGTTCCCTTCATCGATGCCTCCTCGCCCTCAGCGGCCGCCGCGGCGGCGCTGCAACCAACGATCGAACCCGTGAATGCGCATCTGCACCAGGTCACGCACGGTCAGGTTTTCAAATCCCTCTTCCCGTAGCTCGCGCACCCTCGCGAGCGTGACGCCGTGAATGCGCATCTGGGTGATGTCCCCGGCATCGATCTCCTGGTCGGCGAGGAGGGCCTTCATCTCACGCACATACTCCGTGCCGGCACCGTGAATGCGCAGCTGGGTGATGTGAGCGGGCGTCAGGTCTCCGCCCAGCGCCGCCTGCATCTCGCGGATGTACTCGATGCTGGCGCCGTGGATCCGCATCTGGGTGACGTCCCGGATGGTTACGTCCGCATCGGGAAACACCTCGCCCATCCCGGCGACGAACTCGGGCGTCGTCCCGTGGATGCGCATTTGCACGAGCTCACCGACCGTGACGGGTCGCCCGAAGGCGGAACGCACGTCCTCGATGAACTCGATCGACACGCCGTGGATGCGCATCTGCACCAGCTCGTCGATCGTCGGCTGCGGCTCCTGCGCCGCCGGCGCAGCGGCCGGGGTGGCTGCTGCGCCCGTTTCGGCTGCCGGACCCGGTTCGGCTACCGCGCCCGACTCAGCCACGGCGCTCGGCTCCAGCCCCGCCAGCGGGAGCAATAGGGCAAGGACGGTGATCAAGGCAATCATGTTCGTTCTCCGTTGGGGGAGGTGTCGTGGGTTGCGCGGATCGAGGATCGCGGCCACCCGCCGTTCGAGGCAGGAGCGGCGCGCCATCGCCACCGATGCCCAGGCGGGCTCGCGCTCGGGCATGAGCCCGCGGGCAATCTGAAGTAGATGATCGGCGTAGTCCGAGGCTCGGGTGCCGAGGCTCAATACCCGGTCGTCGCATGCGTGCTCTCGCTCGATGCGCAAGCGACGCACGGCAAGCCACGCCAGCGGGTTGAACCAGTGCATCGCCAGGGCCACCTGGGCGGCGAGCTGCACCTGACAATCGCGCCGGCTGACGTGCGCCAGCTCGTGCAATAGCGCCACACGCTGGCGGGTGGCCGGCCATCGCTCGGCGCCCGGCGGAAGCAGAACGGCCGGTCGCAGGAGCTCCCACGCCACCGGCACGGGCGTTGCGTCGCTTTCGAGGAGGTCGACCCTTCGCTCGATGCCCAGCTCCTCGATCGCCTGCTCGAATCGGTCACGCAACGCCCCCTCGGCGATCGGCCGGGCGCCGCGGACGATCCGGATCACGCCGGCGGCGCCGAGGGCGGCTCGGCCGAGGACAATCACTACGCCGATCGAGTACGCCGCGGCGAGCAAGGCCAACCAGGTGGGTACGGCGAACACGGGCTCGGCCATCCCGGGTCGGGACGCCGATTCCCGTGGCGTGGCCTTGCCCGGCGGCGTCAGGGCTCGCTCGGCTCCGGCGGTTCCCGGGAGCGACGGGGGGAGGAACAGCGGCGCGCGCGGCGTCGGCCGGAGGAGGCCGGGGCCTGGCGCCCCTGACGACGGCGCCGGCGCCGCCGCCTGCGAAACCTGCAGCGGCTCGCCACGAAGCCACTCGGCGGGAACGGCGGGAATGACGGAAACGCGCCAAACCGGCACCAGCGGGGCCGCAACCGGAAGAAGCAACACTCCGGCCAGCGCCGTGCTCCAGATCCGATACCGGGTTGCCGCGGCTCCGCGGCGCAGGATCCTGGCAATCGCCGCAGCCGTGGTCAGCACCAGCAACCCCTTGAGGGCAAGACCGAAGCTCATCATGCTCAATCTCCCTCGCTCCGCGCCCGCTCGATGAGAGCGGCGATGCGCTCGAGCTCACCGGCGTCGAGGTTCTTCGCGTCCCCGACGATCGCCGCAACGGCCTTCTCCCGCGATCCGTCGAAGAACGTCTTCAGGAGGCGCTGGGTCGCTCGCCTCTGAGCGCTGCGACGCGATACGACCGGCCGGAACACGTAGCGATGTCCCTGGCGCTCGTGGTCGATATGGCCTTTTTCCTCCAGAACCCTGAGGGCGGCGCGAACGGCCGAATAGCTGGGCGGGTCGGGGAGCGCCTCGAGCACGTCGGCGGCCGTGGCACGGCCGCGCTCGTACAGGATGTCCATGATCTGACGCTCGCGACGACTGAGGCGGTCCGGCGGGGGCTGCGCCATGCCGTTGTCCTTTCGCACACCTGGGGAGCGCCCGAAAGATGCTGGAAAATTAGCATTCAGGCGCGCGGCGTCAAGGGGAAATGCTGTTTTTTCAGCAAATTTCCCGCTTACCCGCCGACTGCGAGGGAATCCGGGTCACCGAGCCAGGAGACGCCGAAGATCACGAACGCAATCCACAGGAAGTCGGCGACCATCAGATGGAGAACCTGAAGGCCGAGCGGCGTCAGGTAGAGGATGTTCACGATCCCGACCACCGTCTGGAGCACCACCAGCGATGCGATCGCGCCTCCCCACCAGCGGGTGCGCGCCGACGCCGTCGCCGCCGCCCGGGTCGTCAGCGCCACCAGAAACAGGGCGCCGAGAACTGCGACGATCGGATGGATGACGCGGAGGCGGCTGAGCATCGGCGCCGTCGGGCCGAACTTCTCGGCCAGGTCACCGACGACGGAGGTCGCCGGAAAGACGGTGTCGGCGAGCGCGTTCAGCGCCCCGGTGGCGCCCAGGACGAGGAGCACGGCGGCTCCCGCCAGCACCTTCTTGCCGGTGCTCGAACCGAGTGCCCGTCGGGGAGCCGGGAATCCGGTCCCCCAGCAGGCCGTGAGGGTCAAGAAACCGAGCAGCAGGAAGGTGTTCGCCAGGTGCAAGGGGACGACGATCGTGCGCCCGACCGAAACATCCGCATCGACCCACCCGAAAAGGACCAGCGCGGCACCGAGCAGCGCCTCGATGATCAAGAAGGCGCTCGCGCCGATCGCCGCCGTGCGGACGATATGGCGCCTCGGGAAATGTCGTATAGCGAGGAACAGGACGATGAGCACGCCCACGCCGGCGAGAAAGGACGTCGCCCGATGGGAGAACTCGATGATCGTCTCGACGGTCGGGTTGGGCGGAATGAACTGATCGCCGCACTTCGGCCAGCTCTCGCCGCACCCGTCCCCGGAGCCGGTGGCGCGCACGATGGTGCCGCCGAGGATGACGAGGACGTTGAAGAGGAGGGTCCCCCAGGCCGCGATGGCGAACGATCGGGAACGCGAGGGAGGGACGTCGCTCATGACGGGAGAATACAGCGGACAGCCGCAGGCCGCAGGCTGTGCGCTCGGTCGTCGCCCGAGCACAGCGCCGCCCGGCGCCGGATCCGCTGTCAGCGGAACGCCCGCCTATCGGACAAAAGAGCAAGGAACGGAGATTTTCTTTGAATTCCGTTGCGCACCTCGGCCGGGAATCGCGCATTCCAGGTTGAGAGCCGTCACAGATCGTCGACGGCGAGGATCTCTGGAGGTGGAGCGATGGACTTCAAGAAAATGAGCAAGATGGTGGTCTTCGGCGCCCTGGCAGTCCTGGCAGGTGGTTGCAGCGAGTCTCCCACCAGCCCGACGGCCCCGGGCGGCGGCAACAACGGCGGCGGCAACGTCGCCGTAGCGTCGGTCACGATCAGCGGCAACCTGATGGTCGCCGAGGGTGCCACGTCGCAACTGACGGCGACGGCGAACATGTCCGACGGATCCTCGCAGGACGTCAGTAGCCAGGCCGTCTGGCAGTCGTCCGACCCGAGCGTCGCGACGGTCTCGGGGACCGGCCTGGTCACCGCCATCAAGAGCGGCAACGCCGACATCAGCGCCGCCTATCGCGGCCAGACCGGCCGCGTGACCGTCGTGGTCTCGGCCGCCCTGTACTCCGTGCGGGTATCGAACCTGTCGATCACGGCGCTCAGCACCTGTGACGACGTCACCCAGGGACTGACCAACGGCGAGTTCGCCGTCCGCGTCCGCGCCACGACCTCCAACGGTGGCCAGGTCACCCTGCATGAGACCCCCGGGTACCCCGGCAGCACCAGCAACCCGCGCGGCTACAACATGGCCCGGAACCAGACCCGCAGCATCTCCGGCGCTCGTTCCTTCAACATCACCGGCGCCCCCGGCCAGCAGCTCCGCCTCGAGTTCTCCGCCACCGAGTGGGACTCCCAGATCGTCCTCATCCCGCCCTCGACCCGCAACATCCATGACAGCCGTATGAGCAACCGCTCGAGCAGCCGCACCCACCGCTACTCGAACGGGTCCTTCAACTCGCTCGGCTCCAACAGCATCACCCTCGGCAACTCCTCCTGCGGGATCCGCTTGAACTACTCGATCTCCGCCACCCAGCGATAGACCCTCAACCACACTGAGCATCACTGGGCGGTCGCGCGCCAACAACAGGCGCACGGCCGCCCGGTTTTCGTTCGCGGAGCCCACACCGGCGCCCTTTATCTCCCGATGCGGTCGCTTCACCGAGCGCAGCGGCCCGCTCGCCGAACAAGCCAGCGGCGGCCTCGACCACCCCGGCACACTCGATCGTGGTCGCTCCTGTCTCCCCAGCGGGCAACCAGCTGCCTCGGAAAGGAGTCGGGACATGGCGCAACTGATGCGGGACACACGCTTCGCCCTGCGCATGCTGCGAAAACGATGGGGAATCACTCTTGTGGCGGTGGCTTCTCTCGCCATTGCCATCGGGGGGAATACCGCCGTCTTCAGCCTCGTCAACGCCGTGCTCCTCCAGCCCACGTCGATCGTCGCGCCGGAGCGCGTCGTGTTGGTGCGGGAGCGGCTCAAGACGCAGTCCGCCAACCTGGGTGGATTCAGCATCTCGGCGGGCACCTGGGACGACCTGAAGGACCACAGTCGGGTTGCCGGTTCCTGGGGTGCTCTCAGGTTCGCGCAGCGGGGCCTGCGCCGGACCGATCGCACGGAACCCATCAGCGTCTCCGAAGTGACGCCCGGGTTCATCGATCTCGTCGGCTCGCCGTTGCGGCGCGGCCGCGGCTTCCGCGCCGAGGAGGGCGTCGAGGGGGGCGCCAAGGTCGCTATTGTGCGGCCCGAGTTCTGGGAGCGCGAATACGGCGGTGAGGGCGACCCGCTCGGCGCCATCCTCACCCTCGACGGCGAACCCCACGAGGTTGTCGGCGTTCTTCCCGAAAACTACCGGGTGCTCTTCTCCGGTGCCGACATCCTGGTCCCGCTCGTGGAGGCGGCAGGTGAGGCGTCCCGCGACCGCCGCGATCTCTTACCGCTGGCGCGGCTGGCTCCGGAGGCTACCGTCGCCGCGTTCGAGGCCGAGGTGGCCGCCCTCGCCCAGCGGCTGGAAGACAGCCACCCGGAAGTGTTCGAGGGTTGGACGCTGGATGTCCTGAACTACGCAGACGACATCCCGAACTCGCAGACGAAGATTTTCTACGCCCTGCTGCAGGGATCGGTGTTCTTCGTGCTCCTGATCGCCTGCGCCAACGTCACGAACCTTCTCCTCGCTCGCGGGCAGGAACGCCAGCGCGAGATCGCCGTGCGCCTGACGCTGGGCTCCGGGCGGTGGCGGATCGTGCGCCAGCTCCTGACCGAGAGCACCTTGCTTGTCGCCGCCGGGATGATCCTCGGTCTCGGCGTGGGCGGATACGGCATTCGTTTGATGGTCAACAGTCTCGCCGGCGTTCTGCCCCCCTCCATCAAGATCGCCCTCGACGGCGACGTTCTGTTCTTCACGCTGCTGATCTCGGCGCTCACCGGGCTGGCCTTCGGTCTGGCCCCCGCTCTGCAGACGCTCAAGCAGAATCAGGCTGACGCCGTGCAGGCCGGGGGGCGGAGCAGCGCGACGCGCGGCCGGAAGATGCTGAGCCGCTCGCTCGTGGTGGCCGAGATCGCGCTCTCGCTGATCGCGCTGGGCGGAGGAGGGGCGCTCATCCAGAGCTTCCTGCAGCTGCGCGGCGGCGAGCCCGGGTTCGACCCGGCGCCGATCCTCACGGCCCAGATCCGGGTACCGCCGGCCAAGTACGCCGACGACCGGGAATCCCTCCTGCTCCTCGACCGGGTTCTCGCGGGTGCGTCGGGCATCGCCGGCGTCGAGTCGGCCGCGGCGGTCAACACGCTGCCGCGCGGCTTCGCCACGCCCACGAGCAGCTTTCAGATAAGAGGCAGAGAGACCGAGGAAGGCTCCCAGGCCCCGCGGGCCTTCGCCCTACTGGCAACTCCCGGCTACCTCGACACCATCGGTATCGAGCTTCTCCAGGGCCGCTTCTTCAGCTCGGCCGACGGGATCGATCAAGCGCCGGTAGCGGTCGTCAATCGCTCGTTCGCGAACACCTGGTTCGCCGGCGAGAGCCCCCTCGGTCGATACCTCCAGGTCGACGACCAGGCACGAGAGATCGTCGGCGTTGTCGACGACCTCCAGCAGACCCTCGCGCCGACGCCCGGTATCCAATCGGAAGCCATCTACACGCCGTTCGCGCAGGCACCGGCGAACGGCTACTTCCTCACCGTCCGCGCTCGTGGCGGAGCGCCGGGACTGCTCGCGGAGCCGCTGCGCGAAGCGCTCCGTGGTCTCGACCAGGATCTCACCGCGTCGCGGATCCTGACGATGGACGAGGTTACCGAGCAGAACTTCGCCGGCATCAGCATCTTCAACAACATCCTCGGGGGATTCGGCGTCCTCGCCATCTTGCTCGCCGCGGTGGGCAGCTACGGCGTGCTGGCGTACTCGGTCAACCAGCGCAACAAGGAGATCGGCATCCGCATGGCTCTCGGCGCCGAGCGCCGTAGCGTTGTCTGGATGGTGGCCCGGCAGGGCGTGCTGCTCGCCATCATCGGCTTGGCGATCGGCGGGTTGTTCATGGTGCCTCTGATCGGCCTGATCCGTTCGCTCATGGCCGGGTTCACGACGGTGAGCAGCAATGTTGCTTTCGGCGTCGCCGCAGTGCTGTTTGTCGTCACCGTCGCGGCAAGCCTGCTGCCGGCCCGCCGCGCCGCCCGCGTCGACCCCGTGCGCGCCCTGCAGCAAGAGTGAGAACCGGGGGTGTCACGACGAGCTCGGCAAGCGACGAGGACAGCCCGGTGTTAGCCCGGGTCCGGGCACGACCGGCAAGCGAGCCTGGCTAGGGCATTCGGTCGCGCAGCCGCTTCGACCCCGCGCGGCTCGCCACGACCTCGGTGCCATCGGTCATGCAGATCGTCAGGCGCCGGACGTCGTAGCGGCGCATCTCGGCAATGCAGTCGAGGTTGACGATGTGCGAGCGGTGCACGCGACAGAAGCACTCGGGATCGAGCTTCGACTCCAGCTCGGCGAGGGTGAGGTCGAGCAAGTACGAGCCGTCGGGACAAAAGGCTTCGACGTAGTCGTCCGAAGCCTCCAGCCGCATGATCGCGTCAACCGGTACGGGAACGATGCGATTGCCGGTCTTGGAGAACAAGCGCCGCGGAAACGGCGTTCCGATCGCCTCCCGCGCGCCCTCGTACGCGGAGGCGACGCCCCCCTGCTCGCTCATCCGTCGTTGCAGTCGCTCGAGCGTCTCCCGGAATCGCCTTCGCCCGAATGGCTTCACCAGGTAATCGACGGCTTCGAACTCGAACGCGGTCACCGCATACCGGTCGTATGCGGTCGTGAACACCACCCGGGGTCGATGACGGATGCGCTCGAGTACCTGCAGCCCGCTCAACTCCGGAAGCTCGACGTCGAGAAAGACGATGTCCGGCTCCTCTTCGTCGATGAACCGGACGGCGGCCTCCCCGTCGCCAGCTTCCCCGATCGCTTCCAGCCAGTCGACCTCGTCGACGAGCTCGCGGAGGCTTTCGCGCGCGAGCGGCTCGTCCTCCACAATCAGCACGGTGGCCCGCGCCGGTATCGCGTCGTCTCCCGAAACGGCCATCACGAGCCCGGCTCTTCCTTCCGCGTCGGGCGCCGTGCCGGCCTCACCGACGCCGGAACCTCGACGACGACGGAGAATCCGGCGTCGGTCGTCGTGGTCGTCAATCGGGCCTCGTTCCCGTAGAGCGCATCGAGACGCCGGCGCAGCAGTCGCAGCCCGGTCCCGGAAGAAGCCTCGATGGCCTCCTCGGTAGCCCCCTTGCCATCGTCGCGGACCTCGAGCACCAGGCGCCCACGATCAGGCGCAGCTCGGATCCACAGGTTGCCCCCGCTTGCGTGCCGAGCGATCGCATGGCCGATCGAGTTTTCCAACAGCGGTTGCAGCGAGAACGCCGGCACGGTGTGCCCCAGAGCCGCGCCGTCGATGTCGGCGTGGACCTGAAGACGGTCACCGAGCCTCAGTTTTTCCAGCGCCAGGTAGTCCTCTGCAAACGCCCACTCCTCGGCAAGCGGAACCTCGTCCCCCGCCTCCTGTTGGATGCGGAGGGCATAGCGCATCAGCCCACCGAATTGTTCGAGCGCCTCCTCGGCGGCACGAGGGTCCTTGCGCACCAGCGCAAGCAGCGAGTGCAACGTATTGAAGAGAAAGTGCGGGTTGACCTGGGCGCGCAGCGCTTTCAGCTCCGCCTGCGCCCGCAACGCCTCGGCGCGCGCCGCCACTTCCGCCTGCTGCCGGGCGCCGATCTCCCCGATGGCCGCGTAGGTGAATCCCACCAGCAAGCCGTACAGCAAGAAGCCCACGAAGAGCGCCCCGACGATGATGCTCCATACGCTCACCTCCGGCTCCCCGGGCCCTTGCATTTGCACAGGAAACAGCCTGGAAAGGGCCGCCGTACCGGCGCCGCTGAGCCCCGCGAAAAGGAGCGCGAGAAGAAAATGACGGGCAAAGAACCATCCCCATCGGTCGCTCGACCAGGGCATGGCGACGCACGCGCGGATCACCCCGACCCCGAGCACCGCCGGAGGAACGATGTAGTACAGGGCGAAGGCGAGTCCGCGGCCCACCGACCCCTCGGCGATACCCGTGAGTACGAACAACGCCACGAACGGAAGCCATGCGAGCGGGTACAGGAGCCAACGGAAGGGTCGAGACGGCATCGTCCGGCAAGTATAGGCCGCGGAACCCCCGATCAATGCGCCGTTGACGAGCTACCCGGCCCCCTCGCCGCCCGAAAGAACCCGTTCACGGGAAACGGCTCACCCGCGGCCCTCGGGCGCAAGAAGCCGTCTCCGGGGTGCAAGTGGAGGGTTTCGAAAAAACTTTCGAATTCCGTTGCGCACCTCGGCCGGGAATCGCGCATTCCAGGTTGAGAGCCGTCACAGATCGTCGACGGCGAGGATCTCTGGAGGTGGAGCGATGGACTTCAAGAAAATGAGCAAGATGGTGGTTTTCGGCGCGCTGGCGATCCTGGCAGGCGGTTGCAGCGAGTCTCCCACCAGCCCGACGGCCCCGGGCGGCGGCAACAACGGCGGCGGCAACGTCGCCGTAGCGTCGGTCACGATCAGCGGCAACCTGATGGTCGCCGAGGGTGCCACGTCGCAACTGACGGCGACGGCGAACATGTCCGACGGATCCTCGCAGGACGTCAGTAGCCAGGCCGTCTGGCAGTCGTCCGACCCGAGCGTCGCGACGGTCTCGGGGACCGGCCTGGTCACCGCCGTCAAGAGCGGCAACGCCGACATCAGCGCCGCCTATCGCGGCCAGACCGGCCGCGTGACCGTCGTGGTCTCGGCCGCCCTGTACTCCGTGCGGGTATCGAACCTGTCGATCACGGCGCTCAGCACCTGTGACGACGTCACCCAGGGACTGACCAACGGCGAGTTCGCCGTCCGCGTCCGCGCCACGACCTCCAACGGTGGCCAGGTCACCCTGCATGAGACCCCCGGGTACCCCGGCAGCACCAGCAACCCGCGCGGCTACAACATGGCCCGGAACCAGACCCGCAGCATCTCCGGCGCTCGTTCCTTCAACATCACCGGCGCCCCCGGCCAGCAGCTCCGCCTCGAGTTCTCCGCCACCGAGTGGGACTCCCAGATCGTCCTCATCCCGCCCTCGACCCGCAACATCCACGACTCCCGCATGAGCAACCGCTCGAGCAGCCGCACCCACCGCTACTCGAACGGGTCCTTCAACTCGCTCGGCTCCAACAGCATCACCCTCGGCAACTCCTCCTGCGGGATCCGCTTGAACTACTCGATCTCCGCCACCCAGCGATAGCGACGATCAACAGGGAGTGTTACTGGGCGAGCTCGCGCGCCAACCACAGGCGCGCGACCGCCCAGTCTCCGTTCACCGTGCGCGATGACACGCCGAGCTCTTCGGCTGTCTCGCGCACGGTGAGCCCTCCAAAGATCCGTAACTCCGCCACGCGGGCGCCTCGGTTATCGACTTGTGCGAAACGGGTCAACACGTCGTCGAGATCGAGCAGGCCGACCGACCGCTCCGGATTCGAGACAACCGCTTCGTCGAGCGTTACCCGATCCTCGCCGCCACCGCGCTTCGCCGCGCCGTGGCGGCGCGCGTGTTCGATCAGGATGCGGCGCATCACCCGGGCGGCGATGCCGAGGAAATGGGCCCGGTCCTGCCAGTCGATGGTCTGCGCATCGACCAGGCGCATGAACGCTTCGTGCACGACCGCAGTGGGCTGCAGCGTGTGGCCGCGGCGCTCGCCGCGCATCAGCCTTCCGGCGATCCTCCGCAGCTCCGGATAGAGCAACTCGGCGAGCCGCTCGGTCGCCTCTTCTCCGCTCGACCCACCCTCCCGCAAAACCAGCAGAAGTCGCGTGGCCTCGGAAGGCCCCCGCTCGGGCATCGTCCGCTCCCTTTCCTCATCGGCCCTCGCCACCGGGCAACAGCTCCTTGTAGGCTACCGCCTGCTCGGGCCTGTCCCAATCCTCATAGAGTGTGACGATGTAGAGCGTAGCGATGCCTTCGCCCGCGGCCATACCCCGCCCCTACACCCGACGAAAGCCGGACCGGCACCGCACAACGGGCCACGCGGATCATTTCGCCGGGCGACGGCCCCCTCCGCGGGCGACTCAGGTAGTAGGCGTAGATCCCGTTCACCGTCTCCTGGTTCGCCGGCAGGGTCGCGCCCTGAGCCTCTAGACGATCCCTCGTCAAACTAACGGCGCAGCGCCCCAACTTCCGGGTCGCAGAGTAGGCAACTTCTCCGAAGCCATCGGGCGGGACGGAGACCTGCGAGCCTCCGCCCCCCGCCAACCTCCTATTGCCGTCCTCCGGACCACCTTGTCATGACCTTCGGGTAGTTCTCCAACAGCGCATTGAGCTCGGCGATCGTCGTGCTGATGATCTCGTTGAGCTCCTCGATGCGCTCCTGGGTTTCGACATCGAGCTCCTCCAGGGCCATCATCGCCCCCTGCGTCGGACGCGCCTGCGCTCCGGTGAGGGCACCGGACAGCCGCGACAACTCCTCGGATAGACGCGGATAGATCCGATACCCCATCGCCGGGAACGGCCTGCGCAGCTTGTCCTGCAGTTCCCCGAGCTGTGTCGACGCGGTGCCGGTCTGCTCGACGATGGCCTCCAGGTTCTCGATGTCGGCGTCGCGCATGCGGCCCTCGACGCCTTCCACCTGCTCGCTGAGGCTGTCGACCGTGTTGATCAGCTCGCCCACCGACACGCGCAGGTCGCGCACCTTTACGGCGGCATCGAACTGCGCCTGGTAGTCAGCCATGGTCAGGTTGACGTCGGGATCGCCGCGTAGCTCGAATTCGCTCGAGGCGGAATCGGATCCTGCGCTCACGGTCGCCGTATAGGTCCCCGGCAGCGCCGGAAGCCCGCCGCCACGGCCCCGGCGACCTCCGCCCGTCAGGCCCGGCGGGTTCGACCAGCTCATGTTCCAGATGGCGCGGTTCACGCCGGCGCGGCCGCGATCCTGGAACTCGTTGACGATGGCGCCGTTGGCGTCGGTGATGGTTACGGTCACGCCTCCTCCGCCTCGGGTGGCGTCGTCGGCAAGGTAGTAGTTGACGTACGCACCGTCGCGCGGGTTCTCGCCCTGCCAGGTGCTCATGCCGAGGTTGGAATCCTTGCTCCAGCGCTCCCAGCGCGTCGCGCGGCGCACGTCGAACACGCTCAGGCCGCCATCCGCCATGGCATCGGCCAGGCCCTGAACCGGAGCGATGTCGTCGAGAATCCACGCGCCGCGACCGTGGGTGCCGATGATCAGGTCGTTCTCACGCGGGTGGATCTTGATGTCGCGCACCGAGACACGCGGTAGGTTCAGGCGGAAGTCGTGCCAGGTCCGGCCGCCGTCGATCGAGAGCTGCAGACCCTGCTCCATGCCGACGTACAACACATCGGGATTCTTGGGATCCTCGCGGATCACCTTGGTGTAGTCGTCCTGCGGCAGTCCGGCCGATAGCTTCTCGCAGGTGGCACCGTAGTCGTCACAGCGCCACACGTGCGGTGTGAAATCGTCGAGGCGGTGCTGGTCGACGTTGATGTACGCTCGCCCGGCAACGTGGTGGGAGGCGTCGATCTTCGACACCCACGCTTCGTCGGGGAAGTCGGGGAGGTTCGCGTTGATCAGCGTCCAGTCGCCCGCGTCGGTCCCACCGCCGGTACGCGTGACTTGCACGTTGCCGTCGTCCGTACCCACCCAGATCACCCCGGCCTCGACCGGGGATTCCGACACCGTGAGGATGGTGGTGTGGAACTCGGCGGCGGTGTTGTCGTTGTAGATCTCGCCGCCGGAGTCGAGCTGCTTTTCCGGGTCGTCGGTGGTCAGGTCGGGGCTGATGATCTCCCAGGTGTAGTACTCGTCGTCGCTCTTGAAAAGGACGTTGCCGCCCCAGTAGGTGACGTTCGGATCGTGCGGCGAGACCAGGATGGGGGCGTCCCAGTTGAAGCGGTACCGCGCCTGGTACATCCCCTGGCCCTGCGAGCCGATCATGCGCGGGTACGGCTCGATGCTGCGGGCGCGGCCGGTGTTGGTATCGGTGATGGTGAAGTAGCCGCCCTGGGCGTTCGAGTACACCAGGTTCGGCTTGCCGGGGACAGGAACGGTATAGAACCCGTCGCCGCCGGACACGGTGTACCAATCGTCCATCAGGATGACCCCCGCCTTGCTGCGCGACGGGCCGCACCAGTTGCCGTTGTCCTGCAAGCCGCCGCAGACGAAGTACGGATCACGATCGTCGAAGAAGATCTGGTAGAACTGGCTCAGCACGACGTTACGGAAGATGTGGTAGTTGATGCCGCCGTCGAAGCTGACCTGGTAGCCGCCGTCGGAGCCGGACAGGACGTAGTCGCCGTCCTCCGGATCGATCCACAGGCTCTGGTGGTCGCCGTGCACGCCCGAGGCCACCCGCTGGAACGAGCGGCCGCCGTCGGTGCTCTTCGACTGCCCGCCCGAGATCACGAACACGGTGTTCTCATCCGACGGATCGACGAAAACGTCCGAGTAGTAGAACGGACGGAAGTTGATGTTCCGATCGTCGTTGACCATCGTCCAAGTTTCGCCGTAGTCATCCGAGCGAAACAGCGTACCGGCGGTCGGGTACTCGGTAACCAGATAGACGACGCTCGGGTTGCTCTGGGCAACCGCGACGCCGGGGCGCGCCATCGGCTCCTCGGGCGTAGTCTCGATCTTCTTCCAGGTGTCGCCCAGGTCGCGCGATACGTAGAGCGCGGTTTCCTTGCCGCCGTCCGTGAAGTGCCAGGGCTTGCGGCGGAAGGTCCACATGCCGGCATAGACGTTGCGCGGATTGGACAGGTCGATGTCCATGTCGGAGCAGCCGGTGTCGTCGTCAATGTAGAGGACGTGATCCCAGCTCTGCCCACCGTCGGTGGTCTTGAAAACACCACGTTCGCTGTTCGCGCCCCACTCGTGCCCCATGGCGCAGACCAGGGCGGTGTCGGGATCGGTCGGATGCACGACGACGCGGTGGATGCGCTCGGTGTCGTCCAGACCGAGGTGGGTCCAGGTGTTGCCACCGTCGGTCGAGCGATAGACGCCGTTGCCGTAGCCGACCGAGTTGCGCGGGTCACCCTCGCCCGAGCCGACGTACAAGACGTTGTGATCCGAGGGCGCCAGGGCGATGTCGCCGATGGAATAGGCCTTGTAATCCTCGAATACGCCTTCGAAGGTGACGCCGCCGTTCGTCGTCTTCCACACGCCGCCGTCGGCGCCGCCGACCCAGAAGACCTTCGTGTTTCCGGGGACACCCTGGATCGCCGAGACACGCCCACCCATGTTGGCCGGACCGATGGAGCGGAAGCTCATGCCCGCGAACGCATCCGTCACCGCATCTCCCGTGGCCTCGCGAACGACGGCCTGCGGTGGCTGGAACCCGCCGAACTGCGCAGCCGGTGCGGGAGCGCTCGATGCCGCCGCCAGCGGCGTCAGGGTCGCGGCGGCGAGCAGCGCGATGAAAAGGAAGGCGCCCATGTAGGGCCGAAGTGAACGCATGGACCTGCTCCTCACGTTGGTCCGGAGATGGGGAGCCTCGGGGTCGCGATCGCTGGAGCGTCGCAGCCTGAAGACCATCCGGAGGGCCGGCGAAAAAAAGATGTGTGGGGGTGATTTTGCCCCTAGCGGGGCGATTCGTCCAGGCTTGCGCGGCGCATCGCTCGAATCGCCGGCTCCCCGAGCAATTGGGCGTCGAAACGGAGCTCGTCGAGGTCTCGGCCGCGTAGCGCGCCGCGCCTCCTCCGAAGTTTGCAACCCCTTGCGACCCCGGTCGGCAGGGAAACGCCACGGATCCGGTCAACCGTGTGGAGTCGGAGTCCCCGGGTGGCCGATGCTACGATCGAACGATGCTGACGAATTCGATATCAATGCTTCGTGCACACCACGGCTGCTCGCCGAGATGAACCGCCGCGGCTTTCTTTCGCGGCTCGGCGCGCTCGCCACCATCGCGGCGGGGCCCGCTCGCGGAGCCGTCGCCGGGCCCGGCGGCAAGACCGCCCCCGGTGTCGATCGGCAACAGTCGGTGGGCCGACCGCGTGGCAGCGAGTTCGTCTTCGCCCGCCTGCGCTATACGCCCGGCGACTGGGACTACAACCCCAAGGTCGCGGCCAACGTACTCGATGCCGTCCTTCAGTACACGAACATCCCGGTGTACCCCGAGGAGGTCGTGATCACTGCCGACTCCGACGAGCTCACCGCCTTCCCCTTTCTCTTCATGACCGGCCACAAGCTGGTGCGCTTCAGCGCCCGTGAGCGTGAGGGTCTCGAGCGCTACGTAGATGCCGGCGGGCTGTTGTTCTCGGACGACTGCAACCACGACGTCGACGGCCTCTACGCCGTCTCGTTCGAAGAAGAGATGCGCCGCATCTTTCCCGGGGCGGAAACGCTGGCGAAGCTCCCCGGCGATCACCCGCTCTACTACTCGTTTTTCGACTACCCGGAAGGACCGCCGCAGACCAGCCACGAGATCAACGGCTGGGGCGACGAGATGGTGCACGACTACCTGCGAGGCGTTCATCGACGCGGCCGCCTGGGCGTCCTGTACTCGAACAAAGACTACGGCTGCGAGTGGGACTACGACTGGCGCAACAAGCGCTTCCGCCGCGAAGACAACACGAAGTTTGCGGTTAATGTCGTCGTGTACACCATGACCTAGCGTCGAGCAGCGGGAAGCAGCACGGACGATAACTGCGTTGCGCTTGTCGCGGGATGCTCGCCGTACTTCCAGTACGACTGCGCTCCCGCTCTGGCGCGCGCCTTGTTCTCCTCCGCGCTGCTCCCCGCTGGCCACTGACACGCTATGTACTGATGCGACGTCAGGGTCGGGTGAAAGCCCACCACTCGAGCTTCAGGTCGCCGGCGGGGTCTCGGGCCAGGAGCCAGAAGTAGATGCCTACGGGGTCGCGGCCCTCGGGGCCGTAGTCGGCGCGCACCATGATCTTGCCGCCGGCTTCGGCGATGTCGCGCACGCTCACCTGCAACGGATTGCGCCCGGTGCGTCCGGAGAACGTACGCCGCCAGACGGCTTCGAACGCGGCACGACCCTCGGTCGAATCGCCGGCCGGCGTCATCATGACGATGTCGTCGGTAACCAGCTCGCTCCAGGCGTCGACGTCGTAGGCCCGCACGGCCGCGACAAACGCGTTGCTGAACGCCTGCACCGCTTCGCCCCGCTCCTGGCTTGCGCCGATCGTCGGCGGGACGAACGCCAACGAAGCGATCGCTACAAGACCGCCCACGACCCGGGCATGTACTCGAAGACTCATGGCAACTCTCCTCCGGGGCGCGTGGCGGACGGGTTGACCGAATACCTAGCTCATTTAGGTATAACGAGCGGCGCGCAAGGTCAACCGGGACCCGCGGGCCGAGCGCGACGACGCCTCGTCGGCGACGGCGCCCGGCGAGCCGGCCCCGATGGTGATTCCTCCGCGCCTGCCGTCGGCGCCACGGCCCACCGCTGTGTAAGCAGGCCCGAGAGGCGCTAGTGTCCGATGCGTAGCATCTCGACAGCTTCCCTGAAGCAAGGAGGCCCCGCATGAGCATCCCTGCTCGCTCCTCCCATCGCGCAGTTACTCCGGGCCGCCGCGCACGCGCGGTCGGCGCCGCACTGATCATCCTCGTCGTGTCGGCCTGCTCCGGTGACACGGCTCCCGACCTCGAGCTCGCCGACTGGATCATCCCGGTGGGCGACGGCGTCCCGATTCACGAGTATCTCGGCGTTGCCGTGGACGAACGCGACCCCGACGCCGTCCGCCTGGTCGAGGACCTCGTCATCGGCGCCGATCCGAACGACCCGAACACCCTCTTCTATCAGCCCACCGGGATCTGGGCGTCGGCCGGAGGCGACATCTTCGTGGCGGAGATGGGGGGCAAGCGGGTACAGATGTTCGATGCCGACGGCCGCTTCGTGCGCACCATTGGCAAGGAGGGTCAGGGCCCCGGCGAGTTCCAGTTTCCGTTCTTCATCATGGGCGGTGGCGACCGGTTCGGTGTGTACGACATGCGAAATCGGCGCATCAGCTCGTTCTCGGACAACGGCGATCACCTGGGAGACGTGGAAGGGCGGTTGAGCTTGTATACGAACCTCGTCGCCTCGATGGAAGACGGCTCGTTCGTCGCCACCACCAACGAACGCAATCCCGACCGCAGCAGCACGGTCGCCATCACGCGCTTCTCCTTCGAGGGCGACAAACTCGCGACCCTCGCCGAGGTCGAAGGGCCGCCCGTCTCGATGATGGTCGAGAGGGACGACCCCGTCGGCCAGGCGCAGGCGCTCCTGGATCGGCGCGCCTACACGCCTCCGCTCAAGGCCGCCGGCGAAGGCATCGTCTACGTGTCACCGGCGAGTCAGTATCAAGTCCTTGCGATGACCCCGGACGGCGACCCCAGGTGGGCCCTGCGCGTGGCGTGGCCCCGCCCGCCCTACCCACCGCGTTTGAAGCGTGCCTTCCTCGAAAGCCGGCCCGAAGAGCAGGCGGACTTCAGCGAAGAGGCCCTCGACTGGCCCGAGGATGAAGACGCGGTCCAAGCGATGTTCGCCGACGGTGCAGGACGCTTGTACGTGCTCCCCGGATTCGAGCAAACCGGCGACGAAGCCCCGGAACGGTTCCCGATCGACGTCTACTCCCCCGATGGCGAACGCATCGCCGCAGGAATTGTCTCCAATCGCTGGAGCTTCGCCCGCGGCGAATACGTCTACGGCTTCGGCTTCAACAACGACGACGATCAAACCACCGTCGTCCGCTACCGCATCCTGCTCGGCGGCTGACTGCAGACCAGCGTCATCGATATGCCGATTTCCGGTGCGCAACGCGGACAACGGTAACCACGAGCCGGTCGTTCACGATCTTGTACAGGATCCGGTAGGTGCCCAAACGAAGGCGATACTTGTCGGCACCCGACAGCTTCACGCACCCCGGAGGGCGCGGCTCATCCGCGAGCGCGCGAATCCGGGCAACGATCGCGCGACGCAGCTTCTTGGTCGGCAAACGCTCGATTTCCTTCGCGGCCGACGCCTTGATGACGATCCTATAGCTCGCCACGCTGCTTCAGGCGGCGGACGAAGTCCTCGAATGGATACTCCGCTTCACCCTCCCGAACTTCGAACGCCTCGAGGTCGGCCGCGTCCTCGGCAAGGCTGTCCCGGATGGCGTCGTTGACCAACTCCGATACCGAGCCCTCGACCTCCACCGCCTTGAGCTTCAACGCCCGATGAAGCTCCCGATCGAGATAAACGGTCGCACGAACGGTTTCCCTTGGCATGAAGTCACCATAGCACTTGAACGCTATAACGTTAAAACGTTATCGCACCCCCCGCGGCCGAAATCCCAAAAGAAGCGCGAGCGAAGCAAGCGCAGTCCGCATCCCCGGACCGGCACCGCCGCAGCGCGGACGCTAGCGCGGGTGAGCGCAAGGCGCGCGCCGGAGCGGGAGCGCAGGCGTACTGGAAGTACGTCGAGCATCACGCGACCAGCGCAACGCCGCGATCGCCCGCGCTAGCGTTCGCGCTCGCCCTATCCATAGGCGCCGCCAACCATGATGTTCCGAATCAACAACCAAGGAGACCCATGCGAGATCGAGTTCGTCTGCACCGGCTGGCCCTTGGCGTCGCCGCCGGTGCCGTGCATCTCCCAGTGCTCCGGACCCGACACCGCATCGAGGTTGGCCCAGAAATCGGTCGTGATGGCGTTGTAGGTAACGTCGCTGGCCGGCCCGACCACCTCGCCGTCCTTGATCTCCCAGAACGCGTTGCCGCCGAACTGGCCGTTGTAGCGCTGCTGGTCGATCGAGTAGCTGCCGCGGCCGTCGATGAGCACGCCCTGGCGCACGTCGGCGATCATCTCGTCCGGCGTGGGCGATCCCGGCGGGCCCGCGTCGACGTGTACGTTCGGCATGCGCAGGAACGGATAGTCGCGCCACGAGCTGGCCCCGGTGCAACCGAGGCTGGCGTCGTCGCCGAGGAAGTGGGCGGTCTCGCGGTTCGTTTGCAGGCCAACGAGGATGCCGTCGCGGACAATCGGAAACTCCGTCGTTTTGACGCCGTCGTCATCGAAGCCCGTGCTGCCCATGCCGAAGCGTCGGTTGCGGTCGGCGGTGACGTTGAAGTGCTCGGATCCGTACTTGAGCGAGCCAACGTCCTCGAGCCGGATGAAGCTGGTGCCGGCATAGTTCGCCTCGTAGCCCATGACTCGGTCGAGCTCGGTCGGGTGCCCGATGATCTCGTGGATCGTCAGCATGGCGTGTGCCGGGGTGAGCACGAGGTCCATCATGCCGGGCGTGATCGGCGTCGCCGTGCACATGCCGACAGCTTCCTCCGCCGCCTTCCGGCCGACCTCGGGGCTGTAGCCCGAGTTGTCGACCAGCTCCCAACCGCCGGTGCCCGGCGGGGCCGGGTAGGTGCGCGTGCGACGCACGCCGTCGACCTCGGCAGTGACCCGCAGGCTGGGCGAGGTGATGAACACCTCTTGCTCGATGTACGAGCCCTCGCTGGAGGCGAAGTAGCGCCAGTCGTAGTTCGTGTTGGCCGAGACGTTCACCTGGGTGACGCCCTCCACCTGCCGGGCGGCCTCCATGATGCCCTGGGCCCACTCGTCCTTCTCGCTCTGCGGCACCTCGCGCGGGTCGCGGTCCATCGGCGTGATGAAGTGCTCGACGTACGCATCGACCGGTGCGAGCTGCACGTCGAAGCGCTTGGCGATCGCGCTGGCCTTGGCGATCTCCGTGGCCAGCTGGGTGATCCTGCGGATCTCGTCCTCGGTCACGATCGGGCTGCTGGCGAAGCCCCAGACACCGGAATGGATGACGCGCACGCCGAAGCCCGCGGCGCGCCGATCGGCGTCGCTCTCGGGAATCCGGCCGCCGCCGCCACCGAACCGGCCGCCGCCGAAGCCGCGACCGCCCCGGCCTCCCCGGCCGCCACCGCTGCCTTCGGCGGTGTAGTTGGCCGAAGCCCCGGGAACGTTCGCCCGCATGGTGAAACGGACATCCGCGTAGCTGCAGCCGAGCAGACGCGCCTGCGCCAGCACCACCTCGGACATGCCGCGGAACTTGGAGTCGAGAACGTTGCCACCCGGCGGCGATTGCGCCAGCAGGTCCGCAACCAGATCGCCGCCCGCGAACATCATCGCGGAGGAGGCACCGACTGTCTTGATGAAATCGCGACGCTTCATGGTCATGTTCTCCTAGACCGCCGGCGATACCGACGTCATGTAAAAGTCTTCCATTCGCACGGGCGGTATCAGCCCGGTGGAGCCCCCGTCGTATGACTCGCCCATGTGCATCGGCACCGGCCGGCCGACCGCGGTGAGGTTGTTGTAGCCGACCAGCGGCGACATGTTCCAGCGGAAGTTCTGCGCCGGGCCGACGATCTCGCCGTTCTCGATCAGAAACAGGCCGTCACGTGTCATGCCGGTGTTCAGCAGCGTCTCCTGATCGACGCCGCGGATGTACCAGAAGAACGTCACCAGCAGGCCGCGACGGGTGTCGCGGATCATGTCCTCGAGCGACTGGTCGGTGCCTTCCATGACCAGGCTCATGTTGACGTTCGCCGGCGTCGGGTCGACGCCCTTCTCGCGAGCGAGGGCATTGTCGATGTCGAGCGTGCGGAGAACACCATCCTCGACCCAGGTGACCGGGGCCGCCGGTGTCAGGTCCGCCAGTATCGGGGTCTGACGCAGGGTCGGATTGCCGATGTCGCTGCGCAGCGTGAGCATGTCCGAGAACACCTTCTCGCCGATCTTCGTCGTCCCTTCGGTTTCGCCGCTCAGAAAACTGTTCCCGGCTTCGGCGGTGCGGGCGTTGAAGATCCCGGTCATCAGCGACAGGAACCGGGCGTTGGCGCGGGGCTCGAGGATGACGGTGTAGCGGCCGGGCTCGAGGGCGCGCGGGTTGACGCTCATGACCGCCTTCTCGGCGGCTGTCCGCGTCAGCGCGCCGGGATCGATGTCGTTGATGTCCTTGATGCCGGTGATGCCGCCCCAGCCGGAGCCGGCCCCGTCCGGAGTCCTGCACGTGAGGATGAATCCAGCCTCGGCGAAGGAATAGAAGGCGAACAGCCCGTTCGTATTGGCCGTGCAGGTGCTGCGATAGACCTTGGGTATGTAGCCGGATCCGACGACGCCCATCTCGTCGCAGATATCCAGGCTCTCCTTCACCATCAACGCGCGCTCGCCCGGCCCGAAGCTGACGCCGCTCGGGAGCACGGCGTCGACCTCCATGTAGGTCTGCGGACCCTTCCATTCGGGCAGCTCGCGGCCACCACCTCCGCCTCGGCCACCTCCCCCCTGACCGCCTCCGCCGCCGCCTCGGCCACCCCCACCGCCTCCACCGCCGGCGGCTCCTTCCTCCGGAGACTCGTCCTCGGCGCCATCGCCACGCGCCGCCGCCATCGCCTCGTCGATGGCGTCCTGCAGGCCCGCGTCGCCGAAGTCCATGGTCGAGGCGGAGCCTTGGCGTCCCCCCACGCGAACAGTGATCGTCACGCTCCGGTCGTACCGCACCAGGTTGGTGGTGATCGACGAGTTCGCCCATCGCGTCCCCGACTGCTCGCTCGCGGTGACCTGCAACTGGACGGCGTCGGCGCCGGTCACCATGTTGAAGATGCGGTCGGTTAACGCCTTGACTTGTTCGCGTGTGTACATTCCTGGCTCGCTCGGACGCTTGGGGAAGGGTCGATTGACGGGCGAAGCTTAGCAGGCCGCGGAGCGCAGGTCGCCGGGCCGACCAACGCGAAGGGCGTGGGCGTTCGCGGTCCGGTGGTCGCCGAAGAGCTCAATGCCTCCGGGAGGTTGGCCCGCCGCTACGACCTCGCTGACGGGAGTCGCACACGGTAGCGGCGCACCTGCGGAAAGGGGTCGGGGCTAACGGTGTACAGCCGCCCGTCGGCCCCGACGGCGCGAGGAACACCGATCGGTGGTCGGGTAGCGCCATTCCAACGGTTGCTTCCCAGGAAACGCCATTCCTCGTCGAAGAGGTCGATCGAGCACGCCCATTCGACATCGTCCAGAACGTGCCGCAGGGCTCCAGTTCCCGGCTTGACGCCGCGGAGCAGGGCTTCCGGATCCTCGACGTTTGTAGGCCAGCGCGCGAAGGCTATCCAGTGGCCGGTAGCGAGTCGCAGGGGCGCTTCAAGGGAACCGAGTGGAGCGATGCCGGTGTTTCCATCCTCGTCCAAGACGGCAGGCGGCGATATGTAGTCGACATCGCGAGACGCCCCCGTGATCGGAATCCCCGACAAGTCGAACTGGCGGAGCAGGTAGCTGGTTCGGTTTCCAGCAACTAGGGAATTTCCCTCCAAGCGAACGTCGATGCCGCTACCGTACCTGGTGGGCAGGCGCATCGTGGGCTCCGCAGTCAGAACGATGCGCTTGGCGACACTCCACGTGTCCGGCGTTTCGAGAAAGATAACGGCTGAGCTGACCTCGCCCGCGACTTGCTGCTGGAGCACCAGCGTCGCGGGTGGAAGGAAGCCGGCCAGCGAGGCACGGCTTCTGAGCATGGCTCCGAAGCCACTCCCGCCGCCGGTCAGCTGCAAATCGGCGAGACTTCGGGCCGAGACGAACGTCCCGTCCGTTCGCCAGCGATCTATCTGCAGGCCGTGCTGGTTAGCGACGTAGAGCGATCCGGCGCCATCCCAGACCAAATCCGACGGATTCGAGATATCCCCTGGGCCACGGCCCTGTTTCCCGACACTCCACCGGACGGCCCCATCTTGATCGAAGGAAACGAGTCGATTGGCCCTGCCATCGACGACATAGATGTTGTTGTCGTGGTCGACCGCGACACCGTCGACTCTGGCAAGAATGGCCTCCCGGGGCGCCCGGTCAACACCGAAGACCTGCTCCAATTCGAACACGAGAGGCTCCCGGCCATATGCTGCCCAGAGTCCTGGCCCGCGGTTTTCGACGACTCCATCGCCCGTCAGATCACCGACATGGGGGCGGCAAGCCTGGGCGAGGAGGATAAGGGCCACGGCCGTCGCCACTCCGAATGCCCGCGAGGTCTCGAACGGTACGCAATCAGCGAGTGTTGATCGCCGACTCCTTGTCGCCCGACCTCGTTGCAAGAATTCCGCGGACTTCGACAACCAGTTCATCCGCCCGACCCTCCGTCATTGCGCCGAACCAGATTCGCAGAATCTCACGCGCCGGTTCCACGGGTCTACCTAGGCGGGCGTCAACTCGAGCGAATGTCGCAGGGATTGTCACGAGCTGGTGCGCTGCCAGGTCCACCTCGCAGCGCCCGTCGGCCGGATTCTGCCGGATATGCGACGGTCCGACGTTCGAGAAATCGCTGCCGACGCTCGAAAGGGCTTCGCCCGGGCTGACCCGATCCCTACACTTTCGATAGGCAAGGGAACTAGCAGTGGCAAGATTCAAAGATCGACACAATCTGTTCACGGGCAAGCTGCGGGTCGCGCCGCGGCCCTTCATTCCCCCTCATTGGGACGTGCCCGAAGACTATCCGTCGGCCACCCGCTTCTGGGTCGAGCCGAGCTCCGGCGCCACCTCGTGGAAAGACGAGGGCGAGGGCTGGACGTTCAGCGAGTCGCTGAAGCAGTGGCATATCCGGCAGGCGGAGCGTATCTGGGCGAGCAGGCGACTGGTCGAGCGTTTCGGCCCTGAAGAAGCGGCCGAGCGGGCGCGGGACCTACAGACCGAGCTGAACCGGAACATCCGCACGGCAAATTCCTACCTCGACCTGCTGATCTCCATCGACTACGAGGCCTGTCGCCTCACCCGCCGGGCCGAGATCGCCGAGCAGCGTCTGGTCGACACGACCATGCAGATCATCAAGGTGTCGGAATTGCTCGGTCAGAGCGCGCGCGAGCTGGATGTCGCCGGTGTCGAAGCCGTTTCGCGAGCCCACGACGCCTCCCGGGCGCTGCAGGAGCTGGCGGAGACCCTGAAGCAAACGACCAGCCCGGTCGAACGACGCTTCGAGCCCGTGTGGACGGACAATGCCGACCGCTATGGCCGACGGCGAGAGGTCTGCGAGTGGGTCCGCTACGCCACACCCAGCCGCAAGTATCGCAAGCCCGATCTGAACTGGTTGGTCGCCTCGGCCGTGGTCACGTTCCTCGACAACCGTCCCGAGACCTCGACCCAGGTGGCGTGCGAGCGGGTGAGCGGCTACCTCGCGCTTCTCGACGCCCCCTTCGGGACGACGCCTTTCGCCACCAACTGACCGCGCGCCGCGACCTCGTTGCGCGGTACCGGGCGGCCCGGTAGGGTGACGAGGGTCTGGAAGCCCTTCCCCGCCTGGAACACCTCGCATGACCACCCCCCCGCACGCCGTGGAACCACCGACCCTCGAGCAAACCACGGAGCTGGTGTCGCGCCTGCGGGCGGAAGTCGGGCGGGTCATCGTCGGGCAGCAACTCGTCTTGGACGAGGTCTTCGCCTGTATCCTCGCCGGCGGGCACTGCCTGCTGCGCGGTGTACCCGGCCTGGCCAAGACGTTGCTGATCAAGACGCTGGCCGAGGCGATCGACCTGAAGTTCCGCCGCATACAGTTCACGCCCGATCTGATGCCCTCCGACATCCTCGGCTCCGAGGTCATCGAGGAGGACGTCGGCACCGGCCGGCGCGAGATCCGCTTCATTCCGGGGCCGGTGTTCGCCAACGTCATTCTCGCCGACGAGATCAACCGCACGCCGCCGCGCACCCAGGCCGCCCTGCTGGAGGCAATGCAGGAATATCAGGTCACCGTCGGCGGAAAGCGGTACCCGCTCGAGCGACCGCTCTTCGTCCTGGCGACCGAGAATCCGATCGAGCAGGAGGGCACGCACCCGCTGCCGGAAGCCCAGCTCGACCGCTTCATGTTCAACGTGGTGATCGACTACCCGGATCCCGACGAGGAACGCCGGATCTACGCCGAGACGACAACCGGCGAGCTCTCGCCGATCGCCCCTATCGCCGGCGGTGGCGAGCTCGAAGCGGCGCGGGAGCTGGTGCGAGACCTTCCGGCGGCGGAAAACGTCGTCGACTACGCCCTGCGCCTGGTGCGCGCGACACGGCCTGCCGACGACACCTCCCCCGCGGTGATCCGCGACGGGGTCAAGTGGGGCGCCGGTCCGCGAGCCGGCCAATCGCTGTTGCTCGGCGCCAAGGCGACGGCGTTGATCGACGGCCGGGCCGTTCCGGCGCCGGAGGACGTCACCGCGGTGGCGCGCCCCGTCCTGCGCCACCGCATCGTGTTGAACTTCCAGGCCGAAGCCGACGGCATCGACGCCGACGACGTCATCGGCGGCCTCCTCGAGGCGGTGAGGCCCTGAAGCGATGCGGCAGGACACCGCAGTGTCCGCCCTCGACCCGGAGGTCGTCGCCGCGATCGACGACCTGGCGCTGGCAGCGCGTTTGGTCGTCGAAGGCATGCGCTCCGGCGAGCACCGCAGCCCCTTTCACGGCTTCAACCTGGAGTTCAGCCAGTATCGCGAGTATCGGCCCGGCGACGACCTGAAGTATCTGGACTGGAAAGCGCTGGCCCGAACCGATCGGCTGTACACCCGCCAGTTCCAGGAAACCACGAACATGGCGGTCGTCTTCGTCGTCGACGCCAGCGCCTCGATGGATTTCCCCTCCCCCGGCGTCTCCAAGCTGGCCTACGCATCGGTCATCGTCGCGGCGATGGCCCACCTGGTCATCACATCGGGTGACGCCGCCGGCTTGATGGCGATGAACGGGGACGGTCTTTCCTACGTACCGGCACGGGGGGGACGCGCCCACTTGCAGCGGGTGCTCCGACATCTGGCACGGCTCCGCCCGGGCGGAGGGTGGCAACCGCGCCGGGCCGTCGGCCGGGCCGCCGAGCTGCTCCGCCGCCGCGGCATGCTGGTCGTGGTCTCCGACTTCTACGACGAAGAGGACGGCACGCTGATCGAGCTGAAGCGCGCCACCGCCCGTGGGCACGAGGTGGCGATGCTTCACACGTTGTCGCCCGAGGAGCTCGAGCTTCCGTACAGCGGCGCACTCGAGTTCACCGACTTGGAAGGAGAGGCCCGTCGCCTGACCGACGTCGCCACGTCCGGCGAGCTGTACCGCAGCAGGATCGCCGAATTCTGCGACCGCTGGCGATCGCGGGCGCGGGGAAGCGGTATCGAATACGAGCGCCTGGTCACCGATCGGCCCCCGGCCCTCGCGTTGCGCCAGTACCTCGCCCGGCGACAGGCGGCCGCCGGCTTGAGCCACACCCACCCGCATCGAAAGCCATGATCGACATCCTGTGGGGCAATCCCGTCGCATGGCTCGGCCTGGGGACGATCGCGCTGCCGATCATCGTCCACCTGCTCGCCAGGCGCCGGGCGTCGAGCGTTCCGTTTCCCACCTTGCGCTTCCTTCCCGGCTCGTCCTCTACGTCGATCCGCCGTCACCGGTTCGAGGACCTGCCGCTACTGGCATTGCGCTGCGCGATCCTCGCCGCGGCGGCAGCCGCGCTGGCCCAGCCCTGGGTGGTCCGGCCGGGCGGATCGAACCCGGCGGGAGAGCCTGCCAGGGCAATCATCGTGGATACCAGCGCCAGCATGAATCGACCCACACCGGGGGGGCCGACGGCGCGCGCCGCCGCGGACACCGCGGCGGAACGGCTCGCCGCGTCGGCGCCGGTGGCCACGATTATCGAGGCCGCCGACCTGCGCGCCGGAATCGCCCGGGCCCGAATCTGGCTGGAGTCCCTGGACGGCGAGACCGCGCCTGCTCTGACGCTGATCTCCGACTTCCAGGCGGGGGCGCTTGCCGGCAGCGACCTGGCCGCCCTCCCGGAGGGCGCGGGCATCGAGCTCGAGCGCATCGCGGTCGTGGCGCAACCGCTCATCGAGCTCCCCCGGCTCCGCGTTGGGGCCGAAACCTGGACGACGACCGCGACCGTCGATGAGGAGTCGACCCTGGCTCGCTGGGATGCGATGCCGGAGGCCGGCGGCGAGACGCCGGATGTCGCGTGGCTGGCCGGCCCCGATGAGCAAACCGGCGCGCTGGCGGCGATGGAGGCCGCTCGCCGCGTAACGCCGGTAGCGGCCTCCGCCGGGGAGACCCCGATCACCGTCGTGTGGCCGGGAGCCGCCGAGCGCGCCGATCTCGCCGCGGCTTCTGCGCCCGTCGACGAGCCCTGGATGGCCGACGTCCTGGCGGCCCTGCCGCCCGACGCGAAGACCACCGGCGGCAGCCGCGATTCGCGATTGCTCCTGTTTCCCGACGTCGAGCCCGGGAGCCTGGCCTCGGCGACATTGATGGCGTCGCTGCTGCGGGCAACGGCCTCCGCGCCCGTGCCGACGGCGGAGCTCGAGCCAGAGGTACTGGAAGACGAGACGCTGCGCGGTTGGGAGCGAGCCGCGGGGCCGGTCGCGACAGCTGGCGGCAACGACGGCCGCTGGGTGTGGCTCCTGGTGATCGGATTGCTGTTCACCGAGCAGTGGGTGCGGCGCACGCGGGCCGGAAGGTCCGATGTCTCCTGAAGCGCGCGCCGTAGACGGTTTCCTCGTCCGCGCCGGACGACGACGGACCGTCGGGTTGGCGATGAGGAGCGCAGCCTACTCCCTCGCGGCGGCGCTGGTGTTCCTGGCGGCCTCGTGGCTCGGCTGGATGTCACTCCCCGCTGCGCTGACCGCGGGAGCGGCGAGCGTCGCGCTGGGAACGGCCGGCGGCCTGATCCGGGCGCGGCGGGCCGGCGGGCGCATCGCCTTCGAGGTCGAGCGCCGCGCACCCGAATGCCGCAATTTGCTGGTGACCGCGGCGGAGTTGACCGGTCCGCCGCCGAGCGACCCACGGCAGGTCGTGCGCCCCGAAATCGTTCGTTTGGTCGAATCCCGCGCTGCCGGCCTGGTCGAGGGCCTCGACCCGGTACGGCTGTTTCCACTGCGCAGAGCATGGGCGGGCTTGATGCTCGGCGTTCTGGCGTGGGTCGGACTGGCGCCGTTCGCGTCGGCCCGCGACGTTCCCTCGGAACCGGTTGGCACGGCGGTTTCTGCCGACCTATCCCCTGCGATCCTGGCCATCGAGGCGATCGTCACGCCGCCGCCGTATACGGGGCTCGAGGCGAACCAGCTCTCCGATCCGGAGCATCTCCGCGTCGTCGCCGGAAGCCGCGTGGGCCTGCGTATCCGCGCCGACGCGGACGCGATGCGGCTCACCACGCGGGAGGGAGCACGGGAGCTCGGGCGGGCGCCCGACGGCAGCTTCGAGGCCGAAGTGGTTGTCGCAGAGGACGGCTTCATGGCGCTCGAGCCGCGGCTCGCGGGTGGGGAGGCCGGGCCCCGTCGACTGATCGGCTGGGAGGCCATCCCCGACGCTCCGCCCGTCGTTCGCATCACCGAGCCGGGTCGGGACCTCTTCTTTCCGGCCGCGGATCGAACCGTTCCACTGGAGTTCTCGGCCGAAGACGATTTCGCCGTCGATGAGCTGCGGCTCACGTACACGATCGTGTCGGGATCCGGCGAGACGTTCGAGTTCGTGGACGGAGAGGTTCCGGCACGCATCACCCGCTCGAACGAGCGGAGCTGGACGGCGACGGCCGACCTCGACCTGGCCGATCTCGGCCTCGGGCTCGGAGACATGGTGGTGTACCGGGCGGTGGCACGTGATCGGCGGCCGGGGACGATGGAGGTCGAATCCGACGCCTTCGTCGTCGAGATCGTCGGCGAAGCCGCCGCGATCGCCGGCGGCTTCGCGCTCGAGAGCGACGAGGAGCGCGATGCCCTGAGCCAACGGATGATCATCATCAAGACCGAGCGCCTGCTGGAACGGGCGGACACCATGCCCGCCGACGAGCTCGTCTACGAGGCTCGCAGACTGGCGGCCGAGCAGCGGACCGTCCGGGCCGAGTTCGTGTTCATGATGGGGGGCGAGGTCCAGGATGAGGTCGAGGAGGCCGAGCACGAGCACGAGATCGCCGAGGGAAGGCTGGAGCTTCGCGGCCGGCGCGAGTTGAGCCGCTCCGTGCTGTTCATGAGTCAGGCGGCAGCACAGCTCACCGACGTGAACCTGGAGGCCGCGCTGCCCCTCGAGTACGCCGCGCTGGAGGCGCTCCAAAGCGCGCTTGCCCGGAGCCGCTACATCCTGCGTGTTCTGCCGGAGCGCCAGAGCATCGACCTGGCCCGGCGGCTGACCGGCGAAGCGGATCCCGCGATCGGGCGCCGGGCCGGTGAGCTTCCCGACGCCGATCCGGAGCTGGACAGCCTGCGGCGGGTTCTCGACGAGCTTTCCGCCGTGGCGGCGACCGGCGGCCTGGAGCAAGCCGCCGGGGCGACCCTCTCCGGCCTGGCCAACGAGCTTCTGAGGCTGGGCCCGGAGGCGACGTTGCTGACGATGGCCGGGGAGCTCGATGCCGCCGCGGGTCTCGTCGCCTCGGGCGACGATGCAGCGGCCCAGGATCGACTTGCCGGCGTGCTTTCGTCCCTGGTCGCCCGCATCGAGGCGAAGACCCCACCAGCCCCGGCGCCGGCGGCAGGCGAGCCGAAGCTCGCCGGTGCACTCATCGACGCACTGAACGAGGGGCGACAATGAGCCGCCCGCCGGAGCCTCAGGCGAAACGCATGCGAGGCCGACGATGATCGCGACCGGGCTACGCCTCATCGCCCTGCTGGTTGCGATCGCGGCGATCGCCGACCCGGCGTTCAGCCGCCGTCGACCGGTCCGCCCGGTTGTCGAGGTGACCGTCGCTCCCGGCGCGGAGGTCCTCGGCGACGACGTCATCGCGGCTCTGCGACCGACGTTCGCCGTCGCCGAAGCGCCCGTGGCCGAGCCCGCGGCGCGGGTCGCGGTCGGTGATATTCCGCGACGGCGAGGCTCCTCGCCGGAGTCCGGCGCAGTCGTTCCCGGCTTCGTCGTCCCGGACAATGCCTTAGAGCGCCCCGCCATTGTCGCCTTGCAGGCCCCTCGGCGCGCGCCGCTGAACGCCCGCGTTCCGGTACACGTCGACGTGCGGGTCTCCGCCCCGGATGAGGAGGCCGAGGCCGAGCTTCTGGTCAACGGGAGCGCGGTACGTCGCCTGGCCATGCCCCGATCCGAGACCACTTCGCGGCGAGCGTCGCTGTCGTTCATCCCGACGCGTCCCGGCGTCCACCACCTCCGTGTCGTGGCGAGGGCAGGCGCCGGTGAACCCGGTGCATGGCACGACGCCGTCGTTACGGTCACCGAGGACCCTTGGCAGGTTCTGGCCTACGACCCGCGCCCATCGTGGTCGGCGACGTTTGTCCGCCGGGTGCTCGACCGCGACCCCCGATTCGAGGTGAGCACTCGCGTCGCCATCGCGCCGGAGACAGCGCTGTCGGGACCGCCCACCCGCGTTGTCCCGGGCGCCCCGCCGGCCGCAGCGGAAACGGCGCCGGGTCTTCGCGCGGCGCCCGATCTGCGCGCGGCGGCAGATCTGCGTGCCGCGGCAGATCTGCGTGCGGCGGCAGATCTGGCTCCCTTCGACGTCGTGATCGTCGGCGCTCCGGAAGAGCTCGGGATCGACGAGGCTCGCATCCTCACCGAGTACATGCGTGGCAGGGGAGGCTCGGTTGTGCTCCTGATCGACGGCGAGCCCGGCGCCGCGACGCAGCTCTCTGGGGTCGACGCGTGGCAGGAGAACGTGGTCGCCACTCCGGTCCGCTTGACGCAGCAGGACGGAAACACGCCGCTGCAAGCGTCGGAGGTCGTTGTGCCGCTGACCCTTCCCCTCGGTGCAACGGTGCTGGCCGGCAGGAACGGCGCGGGCTTGCCGGCGCCCGCCCCCGTCGTGTGGCAGCGGAGGACGGGGAGTGGACTCCTGATCGTCAGCGGCGCTCGCGATGCCTGGCGATTCCGTGCCGCACCGGACTCCGGATTCGACGAGTTCTGGCGCCGGGTGATCGCCGATGCCGCGTTCGGAGCGACGCCGCCGGTCGACCTCACGATCACACCGGCGGTCGGACGACCTGGGGACCCTGTGAGCATCTCGGCAACGCTGCGGGACGTGGCCCTCGCCGGCGGGGCCGGGGGCGAAGCGACGGTCCAAGCTTGGCTAGAGGGCGATGGGCGGCGTCAGCCGATCCGCCTGTGGCCGGCCGAGAGGGGCGTGTTTCGCGCCGAGCTGATGTTACCGGACGCTGCCGGGGAGTATCGCGTTGTCGTCGAAGACGCCGGTAGCGATCGCGACGAAGCCGGCGTCATCGTCATCGCCGATGCCATCGGCGCGGCGCCGGCGGACCTGGCCCTCATGCAGGCGTGGGCGTCCGCTCATGCCGGGACCGTGGTGGAGGCGAACCGCCTCGCAGACCTGGTTGAAGCGCTCGAGGCCTCGGTCGAGCGCGAATACGACACCCGCGTGTGGCGCCCGATGCGCAGCGTCTGGTGGATCTTGCCGTTCGCCCTGGCGCTGAGCGGCGAGTGGTGGATTCGCCGGCGCCGGGGAGGAACGCTAGCAGCCCGTGGTGAAAGGGTGATGGGCCTGGTTACGAGGAAAGCGCGAGGGTCTGGTTGCCCACTTGACGGGCCCCGTCGGATCAGTCGCCGCGCAACACGCTGACGAGATCGAGCCGCGCCGCCCTTCGGCCGGGAACCGCCGTGGCCGCCACGGCTACCAGAAAGAACGCCAGGTACACGCCGAGGTAAATCAGCGGGTCGCGCGGATCCATATCCCCGAGGAGGAATCCCAGCAGCGGCCCGATCCCGGCGCTGAGCACGAACCCGATCAACAACCCGGGGGCCACTCGCTTGAGCCCGGTGCGGGCGAAATGCGCCGTCACATCGCGGCCGGAAGCACCCAGCGCCATGCGCACACCGACCTCCGCGAGGCGTCGCTGCACCTCGAAGGCGAGCGCGCCGTACAGGCCTATCAGGGCGACGATCGCCGCGCCCAGCCCACCCAGCATCCCGAGCGTTCCGGCCGTCTCGAAGATCCGCCGGACGTAGTCGATAACGTCCGCCACGCGTGTCTCCCCGCTGATCCCGAAGACGCTGGTGACGGCAACGTCCGGATCCAAACCGGCGATGGCCCGTCGCACCGCGATGGTCGGGGCGGCGTCCCGCGCGGTGAACAGGACGAAGTGATCGGCAGGGTCCACCAGGCCGAAGGGAAGGTAGACGCGCGCCAACTCCCTCGTCCGCGCGCCCTCGTAGACGGGCCGATCCGAAACCACGCCGACCACCCGCAACCACGCGTCGCCGGTGACCTGCTGCAGCCGAATCCGCTGTCCGATCGGCTCGGCGGACGAAAGGTGCTCGCGCGCGAAGCTCTCGCTGACGGCGGCGACGGATTCGACCGGCCCGGTGTCGCCCTGCAGCGCCCGCCCCGAAAGGATCCCGATACCGAACATCTCGAAGTATCCGGGCGTCACCGCCACCACCGGCACTCTCGCCGGAGCCGTTTCTTGCGCGCGGGCCGCCCCTTCGATCTCCAACGTGGCGCCGACCGTCGCCAGGCTGGGAACGACGTTGCTCAACGCCACCGCATCGACCCGCGCGTCGCCCTCGAGATCGGCGAGAAGGGCCTGGCGAAAGGCGCGTCGACTGCCGGCCTCGGCGTAGGCCTCGCCGCTCAACGACACCCCCGCCACGAACACCCGGTCGGCGGGAAAATCGTCCGCCACCTGTGAGCGCAGCAGCGCGCCCGCCAGCAACATGGCGATGATCAGAGCGAAGCATGAGAAGGCGACCTGCGCATTCAGGAGCACCGAAGACAGATTGCGCCGCGAGCCTCCGATGACTCCGGCGGCTCCCGACTTGAGCGCCTCCGCCAGGTCCGCCCGGCCCAGACGCACGGCCGGCACGAGCCCGGCGACCAGCCCGGTGCAAACGGCGAGGGCAAGGGTGAAGAGGACCACGCGGGACTCGAACGCCACGCGCATCCAGTAATAGCCCCAGTTCCCCGCCAGGGTGGTCTCGATGTAGCCGATCGCTACCGACGCCAGCCCGAGCCCGACAACAGCGCCGGCGAGGGCGATCAGCAGCGCTTCGAGAAACATCTGCACGACGAGCTGTCCCGGCCCGGCGCCCAACGCCGCATGCACCAGAAGCTGCTCGGAGCGCGCCAGAGCGCGTGCCAACAACAGGTTCGAGACGTTCGAGCACGACACGAGCACCAGCGCCACGACCAGGGACAGGAGCGTCGCCAGCGCCGCGTTCTCGCCGCCCTCGCCACGCTCGAGCGTGAACCCGAGAACGTCGACCCGAAGGTCCGGAACTTCCACGCCGGCGGCGAAGCGCTCCCCTTCCAGCACCCGTTCGACGTCGGTCGCGGCCTGGGCCGCCGTACGCCCGGGCGCCAAGCGCGCGACCAGCTCGACGGGCTGGTCTGATCGCTCGTCAAGTAACGTCCAGGCCCGCTGGTTGAACGGGAACCGATGCCCGGGGGGCATGATGCCGATGAGCGTGTACACCGTGCCTTCGATCAGGACGTCGGCGCCGAGGATCGCTTCGTCTCCCTCCAGGTACTCACTCCAGAACTCGTGGGAAACCACGATCGCGTCGGTATCACCCGGTCGCGGGAGCCTGCCGATCTGCGGCTCGACCCGCAGGAGCGCGAACGCCGCCGGGGTCATTGCGGCGCCTGCGATCCGGACGGCGCCGCGCTCGCCCACCCGCACGGTCCATCCCGTCGTGGCGAAGGCGCCGAGCCTGTCGAAGGAGTCGGTGGCATCGACGAGCGTGGCAGTGTCGCGCGCCGTGAGGGGCACGGCGCGGCCGCGGGTATCGAGGACCCGAACCCGTTGCACATCGGAACCGTCGGGTACCGGGAGGGAGCGGTCGAACCCCGTGTAGACGCCGTAGATCGACGACGCCGCGCCAAACCCGAGGCCGAGCGTCAGCGCCGCAAGCAGCGGCACGGCCGGCCCACGACCGATGCTGCGGAGAGCCAACGACAGGGCTAATCGCGGGTATATGCGTCGGCGCCGTCGGCGCGTCGCGATCGTCGGTCGGTAATCGTTCGGATCGGGCACGAGGTCCTCCGGGTGGTGTCGGTTTCGCAAAGAATACGTGGCGACCGGCGAGATTATTCCGAGTCCGCGCGCGTCCGTCCGGTAGGCTGTGGCGAACCTCGAACGATGCGGTGGATGGCCCGAGCAGCCGACCGCCGCGGCGCCCCGAATCACGGAGCCTCGGAGTGACCCTTTACCTGGGACTCGACGCCAGCACCCAAAGCCTGACCGCGATCGTTCTTCGGGTCGAAGCGGACGTCACGGCGGGCGTCGCGCCCGCCGCGCCTCCGGTGGTCGCCTTCGAGCACTCGATCGAGTTCGATACCGCCCTGCCCGCCTACGGCACCCGTCACGGGGCGCTGCCGTCGCCCGATCCCGCGGTTTCCGAATCGCCTCCTCTGATGTGGGCAGAGGCGCTCGAAGCGATGATGGACGTGATCGCCCGCAGCGGAATCGAACTGTCGCAGCTGGCCGCCATCGGCGGCTCGGCGCAGCAGCACGGCAGCGTCTATTTGAACGACACCGCCGCCTCCCGTCTCGCACGTCTGGACGCCGGCGAGCCGCTGATCGCACAGATCGGCCCGAACGACGCGGCCGACGACGAGCAGTCCGGCGGCAGCATCTTCTCCCGGGCACGCGCACCGATATGGATGGACTCCAGCACGACGGCGGAATGCGACCAGATCACCGACGCGATGAGGGGCGCCGAGCGGCTTGCCCGCATCACCGGCTCGCGCGCCTTCGAGCGCTTCACCGGGCCGCAGATCCGCAAGTTCGCCACCCGACACCCGGAAGCCTGGGCGGCGACGGATCGCGTTCACCTGGTCAGCTCGTTCATGGCGTCGCTGCTTCTCGGCGCCCACGCTCCGCTCGATCCGGGCGACGCGTCGGGGATGAACCTGATGGACCTGGCCGATCGGCGATGGTTTCCCGAGGCGCTCGAGGCCACGGCGCCGTGTCTATCGACAAGGCTGCCCGAGATCGTCCCGGCGGCGACGATCGTCGGTGAGCTGGCATCGTTCTGGCAGCGTCGATTCGGCTTGCCGGCGTCCCGATTGGTCGTCTGGTCCGGCGACAATCCGTCGAGCCTCGTGGGCACCGGGCTCGTGCGCGAGGGGCAACTTGCCGTGTCGCTCGGGACCAGCGATACCGTGTTCGGCCCGATGCGTGAGCCGGGCGTTGACCCGAGCGGCTCGGGGCACGTCTTCGGCTCACCCACGGGCGAGTACATGGGCCTCACCTGTTTCCGCAACGGCTCGCTGGCGCGCGAGCGCGTGCGCGACACCTACGGCATGGACTGGGCGGCGTTCTCCGCCGCGCTGCGGGCGACACCACCCGGAAACGGGGGCGCGATGATGCTCCCCTGGTTCGAGCCGGAAATCACCCCGCGGGTGGCATCGCCCAAGGTGCATCGCTGCGAGCTCGACCCGGGAGACGCGCCGCGGAACGTCCGCGCGGTCGTCGAGGCGCAGATGATGGCGATGGTCAACCATTCCGGCTGGATGGGCTCCGGCGTCGACGTCATCCATGCAACCGGCGGCGGCGCTGTCAACGTCGAGATCCTGCAGGTCATGGCCGATGTCTTCGGCGCCGAGGTCCACCGCTTCGAGGCCGGCAATTCCGCCTGTCTCGGCGCCGCCCTGCGCGCGTACCACGCCCACCTCGCCGCCGCCGGACATCGCCTCACCTGGAAGGACGTCGTCGCCGGTATCGCCGAGCCCGTTGCCGGCACCGCCGTGGCCCCCGACCCGGCGTCCGGCCCCGTCTACGCCGCGGCCCGCGAGCGGTACGCCGACTATGAGCGAAGCCGCCGTTGCTAATCGGATACCGGGGCCCCACGTGCACACCGGCCGGGTCTCCGAACCTGACCTCGAAACCGAGCCGGGCGGGGTGAAATCTGGGTCCTGCCCGGGGTCGAGCAGGGCGAGCGGTTACCGCTGTAGGCGGCGCTCGAACTCGGGAGAGCGAATGAGCTTCATCAGGACACTGGCGTACTGGCCGCGTCGCATCTCGCCCATGTACAGCCGCACTCCGGCGCTGTCACCGCCGCGGCCGAGAACCCCTTGATAGAACTGCTCGAGTAGTTGCGCCGCGGTCAGCCCTCCGGCGAGCTGGCGGAACTCGTTGCTCCGCAGCATGCCCTCGACCTGACGCACCAGGTTGCCGGAGCTCACTTCTCGAAGGGCGGGCTCGAAGCTGGGGGGATGGGGCTCGCGACCGAGAACGGCACGGTACAACGCGTTGACGACGATCGCCGATTCTGCGCGGTCGTAGCTCGCCCGAGCATCGGCGCTGATCTCCACAGCCAACAGCCAGCGGAAGTTGAGGTTGTTGGGAGCGTAGATTTCCAGCGTGCATCTCCCCTGCGCCGCCACCGCGTCGACACGGAGCCGGCCCTCGCCCCGGTCCTGCACCCGCAACATCGAGCGGCATTCCCGGTCGTCATAGGAGAGCGCCAGACGGTCGGCGGGGAAATAGCGACCCCGCTGGTCGCGCGCGTCGATCTCGAGGTCGACGCCGTCCCGCGGCCCCAGTCGCATCTCCGTTTGCCGGCCCAGGGCGCGGCGGTTGTAACTCCCGTCGGTGGCGACCAACTCGGCCGAGCAGAGCACCGGATACGACCAGTTGCCGCAATCCTGGCCCTGCGCCGCCGCATTCCCCGCCCCCGAAAAAACGAGAACGGCGGCTCCGGCGGCAACCGCCACGCGGATTCTGACCCACTGGCCGAGCGCGGGAAGCGCCCCGGCGACCGCAAACGACCTCTCCGCGGTAGCAAGCGACTTTCGCGCGGCGGCGGGCAACGACCGGTAGCTCAACGTCGGATGCTCTTCGATACGCATGCTTCGATGGTACCTCCGGCGGAGAGGGGTTGGTATAGCCCTCCGCGGCGCGAATCTCGCCGCCGATGAAACCCGCCGCTGTGCCCGCCCGTCATATTTACTATACTTTGTTTATTACTCAACCTTGTTTAGCGACGAAGAGGCAGCAGAATGGGCAAAGGAGACTACCTGGGCGAGTTCGAGCAGCTCGTCCTACTGGCGCTGGCAACGACCGGCGAGGGGGCTCCCGGGCGCGCGGTCTACGAGGAAATCACGCGGGCGACCGGGCGCGACGTCGCCGTGACGGCGGTCTACGTGACCCTGAACCGGCTGCAGAAGAAGGGCTACGTGTCGGCCGAGATGGGCCCGGCGACACCGGAGCGCGGCGGACGGGCGAAGAAGCTCTTCCGCCTCGAGGCGGCCGGCGCCGAGGCACTGAAGCGATCCCGCGAGCAGTTCGACGTCCTGTGGCGGGCGGCGAAGTCGCATCCCGACCTGCGCGGCTGAGGAGAATCGATCATGTGGGGTCGAACACGAAATCGAAACAACACCGGACAGCTCGACCGCGACGCCCAGGCGGGCTCCCCGCCACCGCGGTTTGCCTTCGCCGTGCTCAACTCCGTGCTGCCGATCGAGGTCCGCGACGACGTGCTGGGCGACCTTCAGGAGGGCTTTCTGTCACGCCGGGTCGAAAGCGGCGAATCGACGGCGCGCCGCTGGTACCGGCGCCAGGCATTGCAGTCGCTTCGCTACATCGGCGGAACCAAGGCGCCTGATCCGCGACGCGGCGCCGAAAACGGCAAGTTACGGAAAGCACTCATGGGATTCTTCAAGTACGACGTGCGCTACGCCATCCGCCAGCTGCGCGCCAACCCCGGATTCACCGCTGTCGCCGTGCTGTCCCTGGCGCTCGGTATCGGGGTGAACTCGACGATCTTCACCATCGTCAACGGCTTCTTGCTGAAGCCGTTGCCGGTCGCCGACATCGAGGAATTGGTCGAGGTCTTTACCAGTGGCACCAGCGATTCGTTCAACCTGTCGTCGAACCTCGACTACATCGACTACCGTCAAGAGGTCGACGCGTTCGAAGGGCTGGCGGCCAACATGACCATGCTGTTCAACTGGAACCGCGAGACCCACTCCGAGACTCTCTTCGGCGAACTCGTCTCAGACAACTACTTCGCGGTTCTCGGCATCGAGCCCCAGCTCGGGCGCTTCTTCGCTACCGACGAGAACCTGACACCGGGTACCCACCCGGTGGCGGTCCTGTCGCACGGATTCTGGCAACGCGCCTTCGCCGGCAACAGCTCGATCGTGGGCGAAACAATCCGGCTCAACGGCACGCACTTCACCGTCGTCGGCGTAGCCCCGGCGGAATTCACCGGAACCATCCCGGTGCTGCGACCGGATCTGTGGACGCCGCTCATGACCGAGCCGCTCATCAACGTGTTCAGTGAAGGGCGGAGCATCATGGAGGAGCGCGGCAGCCGCTCTCTGCGCATCTACGGGCGCCTCGCCGAAGGTGCAACGGAGGAGCTCGCACGTGCTCAGCTCGAGACCGTCGCCGCTCGCCTCGCGGCGGAGTATCCGGAGACCAACGAGGACCGGAGCGTCAGCACCAAACCGTTGCGCGATATCCGGCTGCACCCCGAGCTCGACAGCGTCCTCGCGCCCGTGGCCGCCCTGTTGATGGGACTCGTAACGCTCGTGTTGCTGGTGGCGTGCGCCAATGTCGCGAACATGCTCCTGGCACGGGGGGCCGCGCGCAGCCGCGAGATCGGCGTACGACTCGCCATGGGTGCGAGCCGATGGCGGATCGTGCGGCAGTTGTTGGCCGAGAGCACTCTCCTGTCGTTGGCGGGGGGAACGGCTGCCCTTCTGCTCACGTTCTGGGTCACGAGCATCTTGATGCGCTACCAGCCGCCGCTGATGATGGCCCTGACGTTCGACTTGAGCCCGGACCTACGGGTGCTCGGCTTCACCCTCGCCACAGCGCTGCTCACGGGGCTTGTCTTCGGGCTTGTTCCCGCTTTGCGCTGCTCGCGCCCGGACCTCATCGCCACGCTCAAGGACGACGCGGCCGGCGGCGGTACGCGGCGCCGTTTCGGCCTGCGCGGCTCGCTGGTCGTCGCCCAAGTCGCCGTTTCCCTCGTGCTGCTCGTGACCGCGAGCCTCTTCGGCCGCAGCCTGGGCAACGCACACGCCGTCGAGCTCGGCTTCGACGAGGAGAACATCGCCTTCGTGTCCGCCAGCCTCTCCGCCGCCGGATACGGGCGCGAAGAGGGGCGGCGGTTCCTGCGCGATATGTCCGAGCGTATCGCCGGGCTGCCGGGCGTCGTCGACGCCACGTACACGGCCCGGTTGCCGATGAACCTCACTAACGTAACCGAATCGATCATCATCGAGGGCTACGTCCCGGAAGAGGACGACCTGTCGGTGGTGGTAGAGCACAACACGATCGGCCCGCGCTACTTCGAGATCCTGCGCATCCCGCTGCTTGCCGGCCGCGAGATTCTCGAGACCGACGATGCTCGGTCGACTCCCGTGGCAGTCGTCAACGAAGAGTTCGTCGCCCGCTACTGGCCCGGAGAGAACGCCGTCGGCAAGCGCTTCCGGTTCGACGGAGACGCGGACCCCTGGATCGAGGTCGTGGGGATCGCCGCAAACTACAAGATGTCATCGGTGGGGGAGCAGGCGCAGCCGTTGATGCACACGTCCCTGATGCAGCAGATGGCGTTCATCGAGACGATCATGGTGCGCACCGAAAGCGCCCCGGGGCCCATGGTCGAGCGCATGCGAGCAGAGATCACCGCGCGCGATCCGGACATCGCCTTCTTCGACGCCCGCACGATGGCCGAGAACCTCGCCGTGGTGCTGTTTCCGGTTCGCGTCGGCGCCGCGATGTTGGCGGTCTTTGGGCTGCTCGCCCTCGGCCTCGCGGCCGTCGGCGTCTACGGCGTGATCGCCTACTCGGTGTCGCGACGGACGCACGAGATCGGCATACGCATGGCGCTGGGCGCCGGGTCCGGCGAGGTGCTGAGGTTGGTGGTCAGGCAGGGTATGACGGTCGTTCTCGTCGGCGTCGCCATCGGCCTTGCCGGAGCGCTGGCGCTGGCCAACTCGCTGGGGGCCTATTTGTACGACGTGTCGACTGTCGACCCGATCGCATTCCTGGGAACCGTTGCGGTCCTCGTGTGCGTGGCGCTCCTGGCGAACTACATTCCGGCTCGCCGGGGTGCCCGGGTCGATCCGATCATCGCCCTGCGATCGGAGTAGGACACCGCCTCGTAGGAGGCGGCCTCTATCGGCGAACCGTCTCCGGGTCCACCCGAGTCGGCGTCGCTTCGCCGGAGATGATCGTCGTCGCGCCCGCGGCGATCGCCCGGATGGTGTTGGTCATGTGGTCGAGATCGAGGGTGTCGACCTCGTCGCTCACCTGGTGATAGTCGGGGTCGACATCGATCGGCGTCGTCGAAATCGAGTGAGCCGGCACCCCGAGCCGGGCCAGCGTGGCGTTGTCCGAGCGGAAGAACAGGTTCTGGCTCGGATAGGGGTCTGGGTAGAACTCGTAGACGGTCCCTTCCACCGCTTCGGCGAGAATCTGTCCGAAGCTGGAGCGGTCGAAGCCGGTGATCCAGGCGGTGTTCGGCCCGCTGACGGCGGGCTTGCCGATCATCTCGATGTTGAACATGGCGACGATCTGCTCCGGATCGAGCCGGCCGGAGAAGTAGCGGGAGCCGTAGCCACCAGCCTCCTCCGCCGTGAACGCGACGAACAACAACGTCCTTTCGGGCCGCGGCTGGCGGGAGAAATAGCGCGCCAACTCGATGACGGCGGTGGTACCGGAGGCATCATCGTTGGCGCCATTGTTGATGTTGTCGCCATCGACCGGCCGCGAGCTGATTCCGGTGTGGTCGTAGTGGGCGGAGAAGAGCACGTACTCGTCGCTGCGGTTGCCACTGATGCGGCCGACGACGTTGGCCAGCGGGAGCTCTTCGCTGCGGCCGGTGGCACGCACGGAGAAGGATTCCGGCGCCGCCTCGGTCATCGCCAACACGATGCTGGGCGCTCCGCCGCCGGACCCCTCCATGCTGCGGCTGGGCCGGTTGACGAACCGGGCGAAGCGTTGAAACCCGTCGCCGCCGTCCCCGGGTGTGATGATCAGCGAGTCGACCCCGTCACGCCGGGCCGCCTGGAAGGTCTCGAACGGGTTCTCGCCCGACAAGCGCACCACGTTGACATCATCGGGTCCGTTCCATTCGATGCGATCGCTGCCGACGCTGCACGCAACCCGGTCGGCCGCCAGCTCCTCGCCATTGATCGTCACCGAGCATGACTCAGTAGAGCGCTGCACGACGGCGAAACGTTGCAGGTAGCCGTCGCTGCCCGGCAGCGTCTCGAGGCCGATGCCGTCGAACTCTGCGGCGATGAACTCGGCCGCACGCATCGCCGCCGGCGTGAAGGCCCCTCTTCCCTCCATTTCGTCGTCCGCCAGCACACGGATGACGCGCTCGACGCTGGCGCGATCGACCTCCGGAAGCTGGGCGGAGGCACCGCCGATGGCCACGGCCGGCAGAGCCAGAACTGCGAAAAGCGGGATTGGGCGAGCGAGCTTCACGGTTTCTGCTCCGTTTCTCTCGGGCCGGGCTGTGGAGCGCGGTCTCGATGTCCTGGACGGAGTCGCGTGTGGATCGGGCGGATCCCGCGGGTCCGTCGAGCGATAGAACCTCCCTTCGAGCTTAGCAGGGGGGTCGATCGGGTCGACACTCGATACCTTGACCACTTAGGGGTTAGGTGTGACAATGCCTAGGAGTGTGTCCGAGTAATGGGCGGGGTGCCGCGCAGGGGTCTTGCGGAGCAGAGGCAAGGCGCGAGGAGGAAGGCGATGCAGACCGCATCGGGGACGACGAGCAACGCAGCATATGCGCCGCAACCCCCCTGCGCCCGAAGGGTTACGGGCAGCGCCCGTAACGGCACCCCGCCCATTACTCGGACACACTCCTAGCAGCCCCTGCTAGATCACTGATGCGTTCGCGCGCTGCGCCCCATGCCGGCACTCACAGGGACGTCTACCGATGGCGGGAAGCAACCTCTTCACCGGAACCCTGGACCTGCTCATCCTCAAATCACTCCAATGGGGAGCACTGCACGGGTACGCCATCGGCCGATGGATCCGCGAGACCGGCGGCGGACCGCTACAAGTTGAAGAGGGGGCCCTCTATCCGGCGCTTCATCGGCTGAAGAAGGCCGGCTTGCTGGCGGCCGACTGGGGCCAGACGGAAACCGGCAGGCAGGCGAAGTTCTACGAGCTCACGGCCAAGGGACGGAAGCACCTGGAGTCGGAAACGGCGCGCTGGGCGGCCCATGTGGGAGCCGTTGAAGCGATCCTGGGCGCGGAGCGCGACGGGTAAGCGAGCGCCTTCCTGGTTCAAGGACCATCCGCAGCCAGGCGCCAGCGCCCGACGCGATCCTCTACCAGCGTTCGATGACGACGCGCCGGTCGGTGTAGAAGCTGATGGCATCCGTACCGGCCGCCTTCAGGTCGCCGTAGAACGAACCCCGCGCGCCGCCGAAGGGAAAGAACGCCATCGGCGCCGCGACCCCGACGTTGACGCCGATCATCGAGATGCCGGCGCGGTGCCGGAACTCGCGCGCCGCCGCGCCGCTTTGGGTGAAGATCGAGGTGGCGTTGCCGTACTCGACACGATGCATCAGCTCGATGGCGTCGTCGATGTGATCGACGCGGGTGAGGGACGCGACCGGCCCGAAGATCTCGGCGGCACCGAGCTCCATCGATGGGGTGACGTTTTCGAACACCGTCGGGCCGACCCAGTGACCGTCCGGGTGGTCGTCCACCGTGATACTCCGTCCGTCGACGATCAATGCGGCGCCCTCGGACCGGCCGCTCTCGATGAACTCGCAGACGCGTTCCTTGTGCGAAGCCGAGATGACCGGGCCCATCTCCACGCCTTCCTCGAGACCGTTCCCGACCCTGAGCGACGCCGTGGCATCCAGGAAGCGCTCGCGAACGCCGGCATAGGCCTCGCCCACGCCAACAATGACGCTGCCGGCAAGACATCGCTGCCCGGCAGAGCCGTAGAGCGAAGAGACCAGGGCCTCGTTGGTGGCCTCCATGTCCGCATCGGGGAGGACGATCATGTGGTTCTTGGCACCACCGAGCGCCTGCACCCGCTTGCCGGCGGCCGCCGCTCCGGCATAGACGACCCGGGCGACGCGGCTCGAGCCGACGAACGAGACCCCGACGATATCCGGATGCTCGAGGATCGCCCGCACCGCTTGCTCGCCGCCATGGACGACGTTCAGCACACCGGGCGGCATCCCTGCCTCGACGGCGAGGTCGACGATCAGCTGGTGGGTCAGAGGGTTCTGCTCGCTCGGCTTCAGGACGAACGTGTTGCCGGTAGCAACGGCGTAGGGCCAGAACCACAGGGGGATCATCACGGGGAAGTTGTAGGGAGTGATCGCGGCAAAGACGCCGAGTGGCTGCCGGTAAGTGACGCAATCGATCCCGCCGGCAACGTCCTCGAGGCTCTCGCCCATCATCAGCGACGGAATGCCGCAAGCGTGCTCGACGTTCTCGATGCCGCGCTGCAGCTCACCGCGGCTTTCGATCAGGTTCTTTCCATGCTCCAGCGTCAGGCTCCGGGAGATCGCCTCGGCGTTCTCCTCCAGTAGCCCCTTGAGGCGAAAGAGCACCCGGGCCCGCTCGACCGCCGGCGTCGCCCTCCACTCGGGGAACGCTGCGGCTGCGGCGCGCACCGCGGCGTCCACGTCCTTCGCCGTCGACAACGGCGTTGTGCCGAGCAACTCGCGGGTCGCCGGGTTCTCGACCGCAAGGGCCTCGTCGGTGGCCGCCGCGACCCAGTTGCCACCGACGAAATTCGGGATGGCGTCGCTCATGCCGTATCGAGCACCGGCGCCACCACGGCCAGGGCGCGCAGCACTTTGTCGAGCGCTTCGAGATCGCTCATCGACTTCGTCACCGTGACCCGCAGCTTGTGGTCGTCGAGCGCTCCGCCGGCGTCGGCGAGGCGCAAGGCCCCGCGCATCCGGTCGGGTGTGAGATATCCCCGGAGGTCGGCCGGGTCGGTGGCGACCACACTGACCTCGCCCCCGATCTTCACCGTACCGGTCCCCTCGTCGACCTCCGATACCGGAACGCCCAGGACTTCGACGTGGGCCGACTCATGCCGGCCGATGGGCTTCATCTGCAGACCGGAAGGCAAGCCTGCGCCGAGCTCCACCTCCATCCGCGCACTGGCCTTGTCGCCGCTGCCGGACTTGTGCAGCTGGAACGGGCGCCCGCCGAGCGAGCCGGTGACCTTCGTCTTCGACCGGTGCAGCTCATAACGGAGCCGGTGGCGATCAGCCAGCTTGCGCCAGGCTTCCTGGACCTCCTGCGTGCGGTGCGAGCCGTGCAGCACGGCAAGCGGAAGCACCACCGCGATGACCGCGAACGTCGTCGTCAGACCGATAAGTGCATCGTTCATTCTCGTTCCCTCAACTCGTCTTCGCCCAGGCACATCGATACCAGGCGACGAACCCGGCCAGGCCGCCCAGCATGGCCGTAACCGGTATATTGGCGATCTCTCCGGCGACGAGGTGCACGCCGGTCGCGCCGAGCATCACCGCCGCGATCAGGCCCCCACCGTACACCGCCGTGCGCGGCCAGAGGATCAACGCTGCACCGAGCATCTCCGCAACCCCTACCAGGGTGGCCAAGCCCGGCGGCAGGCTCCACTGGTCGGCGAATCGCTCCTGCCACATTGCCGGCTGGACGAGCTTGCTTGCCCCGGTCATGAAGATCACGATGCCGACGAAGATAGTGGCTGCCCAAACCCCGACCCTGCGAATGTTCATGCCGCCTCCCGGGCGCGAAGATGTATCCGTTCCGCTCGTGCGTCGACGCGCTCTTCGTGTTGCGGAACACTATATTCGCTCATCCGCCGGAGAATCCGGGCGCATGTATCATCGGAGCGAACCTCCGGGGACGATCGATGGCACCGAAGAGCGGGACCGAATCCGACCGAGCAGCAGCGCCGAGCGGCGGTGACCCCGCGGCGGCATGCGGTCGCGATCCGGAACCCTCGGAAGCCCTCGATCCGGCCTCGCCGCCGCGACGCGTGGCCCTGAAGACGTTCGGCAAGGCGATCGGCGCGATCGCCCTGGGCCCAGCGGCGCTGACCGCGTCAGGGTGCGCCGGCCCGCTGATCGATCCCGACGCCGTCAGCGAGATGCCGCTGGCCGAGGTGCCTCAGGGGCGCAAGATGATCTTGCACGCCGGCCGGCGCGTGGAGCTACGGCGCACCGGGGACGAGGTCACCGCCTGGCTGATGATCTGCACACACGAGTTCTGCGATCTCACCTGGTACGAACCCGAGGACAACTACCGGTGCACCTGCCACGACGGGAAGTTCTTCCCGGATGGTCGCCCCAAGTCGGGCCCGGTGAGCAAGCCGATGTTCCGGATTCCGACGCGGATCGACGCGGCGACCGTGATCATCGGCCCGGCCGGCGTGCTGGAGTTCAGCGGCTAGCTGCCCCTTTCCTCGCAACCAGACCCATCACGCGGTCACCGCGGCCCGCTGGATCGCCCGGCGGATTCGATCCACTCGACCTGGCGAAACAGGGAAACGTCGGTCAGGCGACCAGCATGCGCCACCCAGCCGGGCGGGCGCTCGAGATCGAGGCCGGGCACGGGCGGCAAACGCATCAGATACTCGACGACCACCACCGACGCGGGCTCATCGATCCGCCCCGGCTGAAGGTCGATCGTCAGCACGCCGGCGGGGGGCTCACCATAGTGCTGCAACAACCAATCGGCGCCACCCCGTCCCGGGCCGCCGACCGTGGAATCGTCCACCGGCACGCCGTTCACCGCAATCAGGCGAAGGTCGTCCCCCTCGCCCAGCGATACGTTGATCAACTCCGGACCGATCATCGAGCGAATCTCGAGGCGCACCGTGCGGACGGCTCCGTCGGTGACGTCGGAAATCACCTCGACCCGGGCGCGGGGAGCATCCACGGCCGGTGCCGCCGAAGCCCGATAGGAACGGCGATTGCCGGCAAGAAACGGGGCCAGGTCTCCTTCGGCGGCTTCGGTCGCGACGAAGCGCTCGATCCAACCATCCGACCCCGGCTGCATCGTCGCCCAAACCGCCTCGCCGGACTCGCGGTCCAGGGCGTACACGAGATCGGAGGGGATCGGCCGCTGGGGGCCCGGACGCGCGCCGTAGACTCCCGCGACGGCGAAGAACACACCGAGCGCACACGCCGTCGCCGGCAGCCACCACGGCCTGTCCCGCTGGGCGATCTCGAACAGGGGCAAGAGAAGCACGAGCAGCAGCGCGATCATCCCGCCGATGACCGGTGCCGCGCTGACGTTGAGCCCGATGTACAAGGCCCAGACCAGCGGAAACAGGATGAAGACCACGGGAATGCAGCAGATCCCCAGCACGATCAGCTCGACCGTGGCGCGCGGCGCGACTTCGTCCCCCCGCCCGACCCCGACGCGGGCCATCAAGAAGGCGACGGCGACGGCGGAGAAGACCGCCGGCCACTGGAACAGCATGCTGACGCCCGGGACGACCCACCCGGTGACAAGAGCCATGCCCAGGGGCACCAACAGGGCTCCGAAGGCCAGCGAGGCGGCGTCGAACCGGCGCCGGGCACTACCGAAGAGCAACCCGACGGCCGCCGTCGAGAGAGCGGCGATCGCCAACCCGTACCACGATTCGTCGTAGAGAGCCCGACCCACGATCGACCCGAGCTCGTGATGCGCCCCGCGGACGACGGTCCACAGCAGCCATGCGGACCCGGCCGAGACGGAGATCGAAGCCACTGCCAGCGCCAGGCCGGCACCGACGCCGCTCAGGGTAACGAGCCGTCTCTGCCTGCCGCGCATGATCAGCATGGCGACCATCCCGGCCGTGAGCAACGCGAGAGGGAACGCCCAGGCGGCGGAATAGGTGATCAGGCCGAGAGGACCGGCGCGAAAGAAGACGATGTCCGGGGACCGGTTCGACCCGCTCAGGTCGAGGTTACCGAGATGGCGCGCCAGCGAGAGGGCGTGTTCGCCGTGGTGCTGGACGGTTGCGGGAGAGAGGTTCTCGACCGTGTCGATGGTCCGGTGGTATCGGTCTGCCCCTTCGGCCATGGCGAAGTTCAACCCGGTCACACCGGCCCGCTTGTAGACGCTGAAGTCGGTATCGTTGGGCAATCGCCGGTAGATCTCGTAGTAGAGCGAGCTTCCGGTCGGATAAGGATCGGCACGGGCGAACTCCCGCACCACCCAGCCGTTTTCGGCGTTGGTCTCGAACATCACCGCCTGCCCCGCCGCCCCGCGGGCTTCGAAGCTGAGGAGCACTTCGATCTCGCCCCACCAGGGGTGCTCGGCGACGAAGCCACGCGCACCCATGAGCCCGAGCTCCTCGGCGTCGGTGATCACGACGTAAAGATCGTTACGCAACGGCGGGTGGTGTTGCAGCGCCCGCAACGTCTCGAGGATCGCCACCACCCCGGTGCCGTCGTCCCCGGCGCCGGCGGGAAGCTGCTGGCTGTCGTAGTGTGCCGCCAGCGCGACCCCGCCGGTCGAATCCGTTCCCCGCAGACGCGCAACGACATTGCGCACCGTAACGGCGCGGACGGCGCGACCGAAGGAACTTGTCACTGTGGCCTGGTGGACCTCCACCTCGAGACCCATGTCCCGGAGCTCCGATACGAGGTATTCCCGGACGCGCCGGTGTTCGGCTGATCCCGGCATGTGGGGACGCGCCGCGACGTTCCCCAGCAAGCGCACCGCGCGGGCGGCGGAAAAGCGCTCCGGCGGCGTATCGAGCGGCAGCGCGGCGGGGGGTCGCTCCGACCACCAGCTCCCGACGCACATCAGGATCACGATGCCGACGGCCGTCAGGGCCGGCCGCGGAGACGGCCGCACGCCAGCAGGCCCCGTCACACGTTCACCACGGCCTGCTATCGTCCCGGGTCGTAGTCAGGATTGAGCTCCGACGGCACGTAGGCGCCGATCTCGACCCGCCACCTCTCCATCACCGCACCGAGCTCGGCAACCTTCTCGGGCATCGTCGCCGACAGGTCGTTGCTCTCGCCGACGTCGGCTCCCAGGTCGTAGAGCTCGCGGCGACCGTCTTCGAAGAACTCGATCAACTTGTAGTCACCTAGGCGCACGGCCGCGACCGGTGTCGTGCGCCACGGACCGATCATCTGACCGGCCTCGAGGTAGGCGGGGAAGTGCCAGAACAGCGGTCGCTCGGTGAGCTCGACGGGCGCCGGATCGCCCCGCACGAGCGGAACGATGCTGACCCCATCGAGCGGTTGCTGCGGCCGCTCGACGCCCGCCATCTCGAGGAATGTGGGATACAGGTCGGTGCCGATCACCGGGACACGAGAAATGGAGCCGGCGGGCGTCCGTCCCGGCCAACGAACGATCAGCGGCTCGCGGATGCCGCCCTCGTACAGCATCCCCTTCGAGCCGCGCAGGGGAGCCATCGAGGTGACGGTGCCGAGACCGCCGTTATCGGCGTAGAACACCACGACCGTGTTGTCGGCGATCCCCAGCTCGTCGAGCTTCGACAGCACCCGCCCGACGCCGTCGTCGAGGCTCTCGACCATCGCGGCATACCGTGGGTTGTCCTGACCGTTGCTGCCCTCCTTGCCGCGGTACTTCTCCTCGATGTCCGGTTTCGCCTGTATGGGCGTGTGAACCGCGTAGTGGGTGAGGTAGAGAAAGAACGGTCCGCCCGCCTGTTCTTCCAACCAGATGAGCGCCTCGTCGGTGAGCCGGTCGGTCAGATACTCGCCTTCTCTTCCGCCATCTTGCAGGCCGGGGATGCGGACGATGTTGCCCTCGCCGCGCTCGCGCTCGTAGGGCCAGAAATAGCTCTGTGGCATTCCCCAATCGTTGCCGGCGACGTTGCGATCGAAACCTTGATCGGTGGGGAGATGCCCCTCACCACCGAGGTGCCACTTACCCATGCTGGCGGTGGCGTAGCCGCGGCCCGCGAGGGCCTCGGCGATGGTGACGATCTCCAGTCGCAGCGCTGTTTCGGTTTCCCGCACCTGGAACTTGCGCTCTTTCGGGTCGCCTCGGTTCGACGGCGTAACCGTGTAGATCCCGTGCCGTGGCGGGTACTGCCCGGACATCAAGCTTGCCCGCGACGGAGCGCAGTTGGGGGCGTTGGCGTACGCGTTCGTGAACACCATTCCCTCGGCGGCCAGGCGATCGATGTTTGGCGTCTCGTAGTAGCGGCTGCCCATGAAGCCCAGGTCACGCCATCCGAGGTCGTCGACGTAGATCAGTACGATGTTGGGAGGCGCCTGCGAAGCCCTGTCGGCGCCGCCGACGCGAGTCGAGGAGTGGGGAGCACCCCCCAAGGAGTGGGGAGCTCCGGCCGAGGGGTAGGAAACACCCGCCGAGGAGTGGGGAGCTCCCGCCGTCTGACCGATGGGCGCGAACGCCGCAGCTGCAGCAAAGCAGGCGACGACGAGCAAGACGGCGCGGCCTGGAGCCCGAGGTGCCGCTTCAGGAGCGTCGGATCCGGCCCGGGTCAAAAGACCACCTCCAGCGTCCCGCCGTCGCCGACCGTCAGGCCGGTGAGGCTCTGCGAAGCTCCGGTGTCGGGCTCGCCCACGACCAACGTGTAGCGGGCGTCGGCGTCGAACGCCGGCGGGCGAAACGTCGTGCCGTTGATTCGCAGCGTGTAGATCACTTCGCCGGACGACTCGTCGACGAGCTGTACGACCGGGTCCGAGACGCCGCGCACTTCGAGAGTCGGCAGATAGCCGATCTCGCCGCCGTAGTTGTCGAGCTGGTTGAAGGCAACCGGCCAGCCGGCAAACTGCTCCGCGCCGGGATCGGACGGCTCGACCCAGCGCGGCCAGGCCTCGAAGACGATGTCGCGTGTGGCGCGGTCGAAGCGGATGATCCCGTAGCCGGGAACCCGGTCGTACAGGGCCGACGGCTCAACGCCGGAGCGGACCGGGTTGGCCACCGCGTGGACCGTCATCAGATTGCCGAAACCGTCGACGTGCCTCCCGGTGTACGGCGGCGCTCCCGGCTCACGATCGGCACCGGGCTCCGGCGGGTACCACCGTCGCGGCCAGAGGTTGGCGACGGAGGGAACGACGAACGCGTAGGGCCCGTCGTCGTAGTCGTCGATGCCGTAGCGGATCGAGCTGCCGAGGTGCTGGTCGCCGGCAACATGCGGCGCGAACGCCTTGCGCATGACTCGCAGCGCCCGGTTCCGGCCCGATTGCGGCCAGCCGCCGGAATCGGTGTCCGCCGCCTTCTTGTCGCCGGTGACGTACTCGCCCGGGGCGGGGAGCTCGAGCCCCGGGATCACGGCGCCGCTGGTGTCGCCCGCGGGGATCGTCGCCAGGTTGGAGAAGAGCGTCTGGGAAAGAAAGACCTTCATCCAGATCCCGCCGCTCCAGTCCTGCGCCCAGGACTCGAGGAAGCTCAGCTGACGCTCACCGAGCAGCACCGCCCCGGGCACGTCGGCGTCGCGCGGATCGAACCTGTCGTTCTGGAACCAGCCGTTGCGAACCCTGCCGGCGGGCACCGTCGTCGCCGGGGGCGACTTGAACATGCGATCGGAAACCACCGCCATGCTCACGCCGCCGTAGTCCACGCTCGAGTACCAGACGGAGATTCCCTGCTCGATCGGTGTCGGGTCGGGCGGATCGGGATGATGGGACGTCTGCGTCCGGTGCACCGCATTCACCCAGCGAGGATCCATCGTGTAGCCGCCCGAATCCTGTGCGGTGATATCGCCCTCGGCCTCGCCCTTCTTCCCACCGGCGCCCCAGATATTGCCGTGGTAGACGTCGTGGTCGTCCGGAGTGGCGATCGTCGGGATGTCCCGCATCAGGTCGCGGAAGGACCAGATGAACCAGTACCAGTGGTAGAGGTAATCGAGCGCCGCCTCGTCGTAGGGCTCGCGCACGATCCCCGCGAGGCCGCCTTCGTAGATCTGGTCACCGGCGAAGAACAGCATGTCCGGATCGTGGTACGCGACGGCATCGGCCACCTCGGCGTGGGGAAACCAGATGCCCGAGGAGTTCCAGTACCCGCGCGCCGACGAGTCGCGATCGGGCCGCGCCGAGAAGTGCTGGCAGTTCATCGACGCCAGGACGAAGTCGGGCCCGCTCGGCTCGGCCCGGATGGTTCCCTCGTAGGTGAAGGTCTCGGTCTCGGCCGCTCCGCCGCCGACCCTGAGGTCATAGGCAATGCGATAGGGAATGTCCGCGGAGCCGTCCCAGTTCTCGACCCGAAACGGCATGGTGTAGCTCAGGTCGATCACCTCGCCCTCGGCGACCGTTTGCCAGGCTCCGTCGCGCTCTACCTGCAGCTCGCCGCGACGAACATCTTCGGCGCCGAGCGGGCCCATCTGAGCGGTAATCTTCAACGTCCCGTCGCTGAGCGTGTGCATCGCTCCCATCACCGGACCGAAGGCCCGCTCCGGATGATGCACGACCTTGGTGCCCTCGACGGTCCAGTCGCGGAACCAGTAACCCGCCCCGGTCGTTGCTGCGGGCGCCTCGAACGGGCGCAGCTCGCGCCCTTCGGCGGTCGCTGTCTCGGCCAGGTGGCGGCTGTTGTGCGACAGCAGCCCGACGCTTCCGGAGAGGTACTCGGCCGGGATGTTCTCGTACGTCGCTCCGCCCAGGTAGGCGCTTGTCTCCGCATCGGCCATGACGACCTGGAGCCGATACTCGGGTTGCTCCGTATCGTCCATGGGCTCCGCCACAAGCTGGAAGATGACATCCTCGAAATCGCCCGCGGCGAACTCGATAGCCGACGGCTCGATCGACGGCCAGGCGTCGACGCTGGTCGAAAGGTTGGCGCGGACCGACTTGGGGCTGTCGATGGTGGAGTTGTCGCGCACCACGACCTTGCCGGTACCGTCCACGGCGACGATCAGACCGCCGTCCGGGGCGGGCCAGTCGTGCACCATCGCGCTGATGCGGTAGTCGACATCGTCACCGCCGGCCCCGATGAGGAACCCGGTCCAGGTGTTCTCATGCGGTGTGCCGCCCGGCTCGATCGGGCCGGTGCGCACGCTCATCTCGAGCCGGCCCGGACCTTCGGACAACGCGTATGTCAAGAGCTGCAACGTACGCATCGATCGCGTCGATGCGCCGGTGACGGCCTCGACGCGGCCGTTCGCCAAGCGCCAGTCTTGCAGGCGGTTGCCGTAGTAATCGGGGCCGATCCAGACGCGCTCGATGTCGGGTAGCTGCATGGCAAAGGCCGGCCCATCCGAACCCGATCCACAGGCGGCGACGGTCCACGCCAGCGTCAGCGCCAAACAGCAGCGGAGCAAGAGCCCACTTGCGTGACGGATCAGCGAGCGGGTGGCGGGGCGGAGGCGGCAGTACGGGGGATTTCGTCGAGCGATCATCATTCACGTGTCCCACGAGGGAGAGGTTTTCGCAACGGGGGCGGCGGGTAGCTCCGCGTCAACGCCCGCAGTCCGGACCACAACATGTTCCGCCAACCGGGAACCGCGATTCCGCGTCACGGCCCACACCGCGTATCAGGGCCTCGCTTCGGCGTAGTCGGGGGACACCTTCTCGCGCACGCGCTCGAGCAGGGTTTTGGTCGCGAGGATGCCGTCCGGCTCGGACAGGCGGCTACCCTCGTACTCGATGCCGACGTAGCCGCGATAACCGTGATCCAGGACGATGCGCATGAGGCGCTCATAGTCGAGCTGGGTTTCGTCGCCGGCGTCGTCGAAGTCGTACGACTTCGCGGAAACCGCCTTGGCATACGGCATGAGCTCCTCGACGCCGCGATAATTGTCGTACGTTTCGCCCTGGGCGATGCGGAAGTTGCCGAAGTCCGGCAGGGTGCCGCAGCCCGGATGGTCGACGAGCTCCATGACGCCGGCGAGCCAGGCGCCGTTGCTCGAAAGGCCGCCGTGATTCTCGACGATGACGCTCAGATCGTGTTCTTCGCCGCGCTCGCACAACCTTCTCAAGCCATCCGCCGCCAGGCGCTGCTGCTCGGCGAACTCGCCCTCGCTGGCGGCGTTGACCCGGATCGCGTGGCAGCCGAGTAGCGCCGCGGCGTCGAGCCACTTGTAATGGTTCTCCACCGCGCGGGTACGCGCAGCGTCGTCGGGATCGCCGAGCCTTCCCTCGCCATCGCACATGATCAGCAGTGAGGGAATGCCCTGGTCGCCGGCACGCTCCCTCATCTCAAGGAGGTACGCGCCGTCCTCCGCCTTGTCGGCGAAGAACTGATTGACGTACTCCAACCCCTCGCAGCCGTAGTCTTGTGCCGCCACCCGGGCGAAGTCGAGATTGTCGAGCTCGCCGGCGCGAAGGGCCCGGTGGAGCGACCACTGGGCGAGCGAAATGCGGAAGATCGGCGCATCGGGGTCGTCGGGAGACACGACGGCGCCAACGGCGGAACCGACGCCGACCGAGACCGGGTCGAACGATGCGCAAGCCGTCGGCGCCAGGCCGGCTCCAGCGGCGATGGCGGCGGCCCGCCCGAGAAACCATCGACGATCGCGCATGTCTGTCATTGTTTCCGTGGCCTCCGTCCGTTTGTGCTCACCATGCAGGAACGGCAGACTACAGCGTCCACCGGAGGGTTCCAAGTGGTGTGGAGCGCCGTGTCCGCTCCTGCTAGTCTCGCCCGGTATCGGCGCCCCAAGCGTGAGGTCGTGCATGAATTCCAGCTCTCCCCAAGCGGTACCGGATCGCTCCGGCGTGGGCGCGGAGCGCACCCGAGGCGTACTGGAACGCACCGGCGAGCTGTCGGAACGCACCCGCCAGGGCCGGTTCGAGGAGCTCCTGGCGATGGGGTTCGAGCGCGTCGACTCCGCGCCCGAAACCACCGAGTCGACCCGGCTCGACGGCGGCACCTTCAAGCTGACTGAATTCCGCCCGGCGATGGGGAGCTTCGTGACGATCACGGCGCTGCATCGCTCGCAGGCGCGCGCCGAGCACGCGGTGGGAACCGCATTCGAGGAAATGGACCGGCTCATCGGCGTGTTCAATCGTTTCGAGCCCTCTTCGCCGCTCTCGCACCTGAATGAGAGCGGCTGCATCGACGGAGCTCCGGCGGAGCTTGTCGACGTTGTCGAGCACGGTCTCCGAGTCGGCGCCCTGACCCATGGCGCGTTCGACATGACGGTGAAGCCTCTCGTCGACCTTTTTCGCCACCCGGTCACCTACGCGCCGAGATCGCGTCCGCCGGGTCCGGCGGACGTGCGCGAGGCCCTCGATCTGGTCGGCGCCGGCGAGGTGGAAATCGGCCGCACGCGCCTGCGTCTGAAGCGCAATGGCATGGGCCTGACCCTCGACGGCATCGCCAAGGGCTACATCGTCGATCGACTGGCGGAGCAGCTTCGCCGCCAGGACGTGACCAGCTTTCTGATCAACGCGGGGGGCGATATCCGCACCGGCGGGCGCAACGGCGGCGGCTCGCCCTGGACCATCGCCGTACGGGATCCTGCCGACCCGCAGCCATCGTGGCACCCCGCGCCCGACTCAGCGCTCGCAGCTCCGGCCGTCTTCGGGATCATGGACGGCGCCGTCGCCACTTCGGGCAGCTACGAAGCATCCTTCGACCACGAAGCCTCCCTCGACGAGGCGTTGCAAACCCACCACATTTTTCGGCCGAGCGACGGCTCCTCACCGCAGCGTGCCGTCAGCGTCACGGTGATCGCGCCCACCACCTTGCAAGCCGATGCACTGGCGACCGCGGTGCTCGTCGCCGGCCCTACCCGCGGCCGACAGCTGATCGAACGGGCACCAGGTTGCGAGTGCTTCGTGATTCACCGCGACGGTGACACGACTCGCACCAGCGGCTGGCCCGCCAACAGCCCGACCAACGACGACTCCGCGTGAAGAGCTTCGCAGGACGAACAGGAGCCCCATGAGCACAGCCGGCGCCGACATCAACCCGTACAGCCGATTCCAGCTCTTCTCCCTGGTGGCACTTCGCATGCTGGTCGGCTGGCACCTGCTCTACGAAGGAATCGCAAAGTTCGTCAATCCGTACTGGACGTCGGCCGGCTATCTACAGGCCTCGCAGGGGCCCTTCGCCGACTGGTTCGTCGGGCTCGCCGCCGATCCCGGCCGGCTGGCAATGGTCGACGCCCTCAACCGCTGGGGGCTGGTTCTCATCGGCACGGCCCTGCTGGTCGGTTTCGGTGCCCGTCTCGCCGCCTTCCTGGGGGCGGTTCTGTTGTCCCTGTACTACCTCGCCAATCCGCCTCTTCTCGGCCTCGAGAGCGCGGTTCCGACCGAGGGCAGCTATCTGTTCGTCAACAAAGTGCTGATCGAAATCGCCGCCCTGCTGGTGTTGCTCGCTTTTCGCACGAGCCACCTGGTGGGGCTCGATCGGTTGAAGATCTGGGAGCGCAGCGATGAGTGACGATCACACCCACGACCGCGAGCAAGAACACGGCCACGACGAAGCGCACCGCCACGAAGCAACCGCCCGCCCGGGCGGCACAGAACCGGCAGTCGCTTCAACCGAAGAGCGCCTCGGCCGCACGCCGGGTTGGGGCCGGCGGGAGCTGTTCCGCGCCATGGCGTCGGTGCCCGTCCTCGGCACGCTCGCCTACGGCGTTTATCGCAAGACGTCGAGCGCGGCGGAGAAGCGCAACCGGATCTTCGAAGAGCTGGGAGTGTCCGGCGACGCGCCGGCGGTGATCCCGGAGGCCGTCTCGAACCCGCCGTCGAACAGGCTGCGGCTGGGCGTGGTCGGCTACGGCAGTCGCGGCCAGGCCGTCATGCGCGGCGCCGGTTTCGCCCCACGCGAATGGACCGAGCGTCAGGCGCGCGCGGCGGAGCGCAATCCGCGCAACCAGAACCTTGCCACCTGGATGAATCAACACGACCTCAACCTCGAGCTCACCGCGGTGTGCGACCTCTTCGACGTCTACGCCGAGCGCGGGCTCGACGCCTCCACCAACACCACCCGACCGGGCGGCCGCGAGCAGAAGGAGGCGACCCGCTACCGCACCCACGAAGAGCTGCTCGATTCCGGCGACGTCGACCTGATCATCTGCGCCACGCCCGACCACTGGCACGCCCGCATCACCATGGCTGCCGCAGACCGCGGCATTCACGTGTACTGCGAGAAGGCGCTGACGCGCACCCACGACGAGGCTGTTGCCGTCCTCGACAAGGTTCGCGAAACGGGGATCGTCTTCCAGCTCGGCCATCAGAACCGGCAGAGCGAAGCCCACATGAAGGCCAAGGAGATCTGCGAGAAGAACATCCTCGGCCCCATCACCCTGGTCGAGACGACGACCAACCGCAACAACCCGGTGGGAGCGTGGGTCTACGACGTCCACGAGGAGGCCGGGCCGCAGACGATCGATTGGGAACAGTTCGAGGCCGCATCCCCGAACCCGACGGCGTATTCCGGCGAGCGGTTCTTCCGCTGGCGCTGCTGGTTCGACTACGGCACGGGCCTGGCGGGCGACCTGCTGTCGCACGAGTACGACGCCGTCAATCAGATCCTCGAGGTCGGCATCCCGGCGACCGCCGTGTCTTCCGGCGGGGTCTACTTCTACAAGGACGGACGCGACGTCCCCGACACCTTCCAGGTGGCGTTTGAATACCCCGACCGCGACCTCACCCTGATGTACAGCGCCACGTTGGCCAACGGCCGCGGCCGGGGCAAGGTCTTCATGGGGCACGACGCCAGCATGGAGGTCGGCAGCGGTTTGACGGTGATCGCCGAACCGAGCTCGACCCGCTACGAAGGGCTCATCGACGAGGAGATCGTCGACCCGGGCAGCCCTCTGCTGACCTACCGACCCGGGTTCCGCGGCATCGACGCGGTGACCACGGCGACCGAGCAGTACTTCGCAAGTCGCGGCCTCCTGTTCACTTATCGCGGCGGCCGCCGCTTCGACCCCACCCACCTGCACGTGAAGGAATGGGTCGACGCCATCCGCAACGGAGGCGCCACGAGCTGCGACATCGACCGCGCGTTCGAGGAAGCGATCACCTGCCACATGGCAACCGAGTCCTACCTGCGCGGCGCCAAAGTCGCCTGGGACCCGGTTCAGCGGAGGATCGTGTGAAGGCGTTTCAGCTCGGGATCATGATGTTTCTCCAGTACGCCATCTGGGGCGCGTACGCCCCGGTGCTGTCGGCGTATTTGGAGAACGACCTCGGCTTCAGCGGCAGCCAGGTCGGCGTCATCTACTCGCTGCTGCCGCTGGCGACGATCATCGCGCCGTTCATCAGCGGCCAGCTCGCGGATCGGTACTTCGCCACCGAGCGGATCATCGGCGTGCTGCAGCTGGCCGGAGCCGGGGTGCTGTACTACGCGTCGAGCACGACCGATTACACGACGCTGATGTGGGTGATGTTCCTCTACTGCATGCTGTACGCGCCCACCCTGGCCTTGACCAACTCGATCGCGATGATCAACCTGGGCGATTCCGACGAATTCGGTCGGGTGCGCGTCGGCGGGACCATCGGCTGGATCGCGGCGGGCCTATTGCTGGCCGCCTGGCGCACCTCGGCGCAGGGCACTCCGGCGGGCGGCGACATGCTCATGCTCGCCGCAGTCATCTCGGCGATCATGGGGGTACACGCGTTCACCCTGCCGCACACGCCGCCGCGCAAGGAGGGCGTGAATCCGTGGGCGTTTGTCGAGGCCTTCAAGATGCTCAAGGATCCCAACTTCGCCATCTTCATCGTCATCTGCTTCGTCGTCGCCACCGAGCTGCAGTTCTACTACGTGCTGACCGCGCCGTTTCTGGTCTCGGACGCCATCGGCATCCCGACGGCCAGCATCTCGGCCTGGATGACCATCGGCCAGGCGGCCGAGATCATCGTCATGGCGTTCGTCCTGACGTGGTCGCTGAAGCACCTCGGGATGCGCAAGACGCTCGCCATCGGCGTCATCGCGTGGCCGATACGCTACGTGATCTTCGCCATCGGTAGCCCGGTGTGGTTGGTACTCGCCTCGCTGACCTTGCACGGATTCTGTTACGTGTTCTTCTTCGTTGCGGCGTTCATCTATGTCGACCAGGTCGCCCCCAGCGATATTCGTGCTTCGGCTCAGAGCCTTATCGCCATGGTGACGCTGGGATTCGGCAGCTACGTCGGAGCGCGCTTTTCCGGTGAGGTGCAGACCTACTTCACCGCCGGCGAGGTAACCGATTGGTCGAGCGTATTCCTGGTGCCGGTCGCGATCACGGTCGCCTGTGCTGTTGCCTTCCTGCTGTTCTTCAAGGAGGAGCACGTAGAAGCGCCCGGAACCACATGAGCATTCGTCGCACAAACCTGTATCGAAACTTCGGCGGCGGGCACCCGCCGCGAAACGGAGCAAGATGACAAAGAGACTGGGCGTGGGGATCATCGGAGGGGGCTTCGTGGCCCGTTTCCACATTCGGTCGTTCGAGGCCGTGCGCAACGCCGACGTTCTCGGCGTCGTCTCGCGTACGGCGGAGACGGCCGGTGAGGCGGCGGAGCTCGCCCGCGAGATCGGCGTCGGCGAGGCGAAGGTGTTCGACTCGGTCGCCGAGATGGTGGCGGCGCCCGAGATCGACGCCGCGTGGATCTGCTCGCCCAATTTCACCCGCGTCGACGTCATGGAAGAGATCGTCGACACGATCGAGGCGGGCAAGGGCGAGCTGATCGGGGTCTGCTGCGAGAAGCCCCTCGGGCGGAACGCGGCGGAGGCACACCGAGTAGCGGCGCTGGTCAAGCAGGTCGGGCTGCTGGACGGCTACCTGGAAAACCAGTTGTTCACCCCGGGCGTGGTCCGGGGCAAGGAGATCGTCTGGGCACGCGGCGCGGCACTCACCGGCGCTCCCTATCTGGCACGTGCCGCCGAGGAGCACAGCGGCCCGCACATGCCGTGGTTCTGGGACGGGCAGCTGCAGGGCGGCGGCGTTCTGAACGACATGATGTGCCACTCGGTCGAGGTGGCCCGCTACCTGCTCACCGAGCCCGGCGCGCCGCGCGAGTCGCTGACGCCGGTGAAGGTCACCGCCTACACCTCGTGCCTGAAGTGGCAGCAGCCGCGGTACGCCGCGATCCTGGCCGACAACAGCGACGGATCGCTCGACTACGCCAGTCGCCCCTCCGAGGACTTCGCCCGCTCCCTGATCGAGTATCGCGACGCGGAGGGTGGCCGACGGATTGTCGAGACCACGACGTCGTGGTGCTTCGTCGGCGCAGGGCTACGGTTGACGATGGAGCTGCTCGGGCCGGAATATTCGATGTCGCTCAACTCTCTCGACATGGGCCCCAAGGTATTCTTCAGCCGCCAGGTCACCGGCGACACCGGTGAGGATCTGGTCGAAAAGCAGAACGCCGAAACCGGGGTCATGCCGATCGTCGCGTCGGAGGCCGCCGAGTACGGCTATGAAGGTGAGAACCGCCACATGGTCAACTGCTTTCTGGCCGGCACACGTCCCGCCGAGACGTTCGACGACGGCGTCGCCGTCACCGAGCTGTTGATGACCGCGTACATGAGCGCGGAACGAGAAGAAACGATCGCCTTCCCGCCGCCCGACCTCGAGACGTTTGTCCCCGCGGTCGCACGAGGCGACTGGAACCCGGCCGACGCATGAAACCCCCGAACGCTGGAGCTTGCGCCATGACCCGACACGTTCAACTACGCCACGTCGCATTCGTCGCCTTGGCTTCGCTGCTCGCGGCCGGTTGCGGCACCGCCGCCGACTCGAACCCGTCTGCAACGGTCGCGTCCTTCGTTCAGAGCCCCGAGGAAGAGGGCTTCGAGCGCATCCTGCAGCAGCGGCGCAACGGCACCTTCACGAAGGCCGGATGGAACCACTACGGGCCCGGCTACTTCGAGCTCGACCCGAGCACCGGCGTCCTCGCCTCGAGCGGGGGCATGGGCCTGATGTGGTACGCCGCCGCGCAGTACGGCGACTTCATCCTCGATCTCGAGTTCATGACCGAGGTCGCGGACGCCAACTCCGGCATCTTCCTGAGAGTTCCGGAGGTTCCCAGCAGCGACAGCTACATCTTTCACTCGTTCGAGATCCAGATCGACGACGCCAGCGAGGGCATCCACCACACCGGCGCCGTCTACGACGCCGAGGCGCCGAGCAAGTCGGTGTCGAAGGGTCCCGGTGAGTGGAACCGCATGCGTATCAGCTTCGTCGGCAACCGCATCACCGTCGAGGTCAACGGCGAGCAGGTCGTCGACTGGGAAGCGGAGCCGCGCGGCAAGATCGAGGACTTTGCCGAGCGCGGCTACATCGGCCTGCAGAACCACGATCGCGACACGCGCACGTTCTTCCGCAATATCTTCGTCAAGTCGCTGGATTGAAACCGGGAGGCCGCGGCGCTACTGCCGCATGACGGATTGAAGGACGGAGGTCGCGGCGCTACTGCCGCATGACCTCGCCGAGCATGCGCCCGACTGCCTCGGCGCCCGCGTCGGTGAGATGGCCCAGTGCGTCACGGTAGTCGTCACACGTGCGAACTTCCGGAGACGGCCCGACCACCAGCGTGCCGTGGGCGTCGGCGTCGACCACCCGACGAATGGCGTTGTCGATGTGCAGGTGCTGCCAGGAGGCACGCACCCGCCGGCCGTCGAACGAGCAGTCGCGATGCGACGGGCCGCCGACGACCGGTACGAGGACGATTCTCTCCGCCGACGGGAACCGCTGCCGGATGAGATCGAGGGAGCCGTCGATGCCCGCGACCCAGGCGTCTTCGTCCTCGCCGAACGGCCCGCTGATGGAAAACACGATGCGATCCGGAGCATCGGACGCATCGGCGCACGGCGACAAGATCTCGGCCTCCCAGGCGCGGTTGTCCGGATCGCTCCAGCGATCAACGCCGGCACCGCCGGCCCACTTGAGCTGCCAGAGATCGTCCGGAACGACCGACTCGAAAGCACCGCCGGCTTCGTACCACTCCGCCGTCTGGCTGTAACCGAGAACGAGCGTGCAGGTATACGCCTCTTGCGGCGTAGCCGGCGCGGCATTGGGGATAAGCAGGATGCTGGACAACGCAGCAGCCACGAACGGTCGCACGGACACCTCCTTGGCGATGGCCTGGCGCTTGGCGAGGGCCTGTGGCAGCTGCCAAGCGGGTGGCTACGCCGCGGTTCGGTCGGCCCTCGACACCACCAGCGTCGGCGCCAGGCTCGGCGCATCGGCCGACGGCTTGGCCTTCAGCAGGCGCAAGGTCAGCTTGCCGAGCATCTTGGCCATGCGCCGTTTCTTGTTTCCGCGCACGGCGCTGTCTTGCGAGAGGCCGTGGCGACGGTAGCGGGTGAACAGGCCGCGGTTCAGGGCGAAATACGCCAGGTGCGCCTTCCAACCCTTGTAGCCGAAACCACGCGAACGACGCATGATCGACGCCGGGCTGTAGAAGTCTTCCCAGGCCTCATCGACCTTCTGCAGCAGCTCCTCGTCGTTCTCGAAGTTGGGGTGGTCGTAGAGGATGCGCGGGTGGTCGGGGTCGAGCCAGTAGTCGTAGTCGACGTCTTTCAGTTGCAGGGTCTTCTGTCCCCGCCGCATCAGAGCGAAATCGACCGTGCCCGGAAACGGCACCATGGGCACGAACTGCGCCAGCGCCATGCCGCAATCACGGGCGAAGATCTTGGTGTACTCGAGGGACTCCGGCGTGTCGGTTTCGAGGCCGAAAATCAGGGAGCCCAAGATGAACTGCGGGCCCTGCGTGCGAATCGTGTTGAGGCGCTCGATGAGCTCGTCGCCGACCGAGTTCCATTCCTTGTTGGCCGCCTTCAGGCCTTCCGGGGTCACCGCCTCGATCCCGATCAGGACGCCGATGATACTCGCCTTGCGCATCGCGGCCAGATACTCGGGGTTCTCGGCCACCTCCATGGTGATCTGCGTGACGAACTTCATGTCGCTCGGAAGCTCGGCGGCGAGCCGCTCGAGAAGCTCCATGCGCAGGTCGTAGCCTTCCTGGAGCTCGCGTGCCTGCTCCTCGGAGCGGGCGTTCTTGATGTCTTCGAGCGTATACGGGTAGAAGTTGTCGTCCGCGAACAGGACCACGCGGAAGCCGGCGGCATACAGGTACTTGAGCTCTTGCAGGATCGCGTCGTTGGTGCGCACACGAGGAACCCTGCCGTCCTGTACCCAGACCGAGCAGAACGAGCACTGCTTGGGACAGCCGCGAACGGTTTGAACCGAGGCCATCAAGTAGGGCTCGAGGTCCATCAGATCCCAGCGCGCCGGGGTGAAGCTCGACGGGTCGACCCGGCCGCCTTTGTAGGTTTCCTGCAATCGGCCGGCGGCGTAGTCGTCGAGCAACTTGGGCCAGACGACCTCGGCATCGCCGGTCACGGCCGCGTCGCCGTGCTCGAGAACTTCTTCCGGGAAAATGGAGGCATGCGGCCCTCCGAACACCACCGCGGCGCCCCTCTTCTTGAGCTCGGCGGCCATCTCGTACGCGTACACGATGTTCGCCGTGTGCACGCTGAGGCCGACGAGGTCTCCCTCCTCGATATCGTCGAACGGAAACGGCTCGATCGCCTGGTCGATCAGGCGGATCTCGCGGATGTAGTCCTCGTCCGGTGTGACCGCGGCGAGAACCGGCAACGCACGGGGCGTTGAAACCGAGAAGCTGATGCGTTCCGCGTCGGGGGCCGGATTGACGATGAACAGGGTGAAGCTACGGGCCGAACGGCCGTCGCTCATAAAAGGTACGTCCTTCCCACTGATAATGATGGCGAAGACTCACGATCAACGAACGCGAGCCAACGGGCCGACAGCGTTGCCGGCGGTGTACGGCGAATGAATGGCGCGATTCTACCCCAATCAGGGGCAACAAACACCGTGTCTTGCCGGTCCGGCGTCCGCCGGTCGTCGGTAACGAGGTCTCCCTGTTCAACCGGCGCCACAGCCCGGTTTGGCGGCGATCAAGATCCCAGCGGCCTTACCTCCGCGTTCAGCTCACCGTCCAGCGACCCCAGGAGGATCAGAAAACCGTCGACGATCGCCGCGCTCATCGCCCAGCGGGGCAAGTCGCTCGCCACTGTGGTCCATCGGGTCCCTTCGCCGGCCAACAGCTTTCCCGCCGGTCGGCCCGGCAGCAGCAGCAACGTGTCGACCGAAGATCCGACGACGATACGCGGGGGCCGTTCGATGGCGAAATCATCGCCGTCCTCGACGACGACCTCGAACGCGCCGCTCGTGTCGGTTGCCGCCAGGATCCGCCGCTTCCCGGTCGAAGCCTCCGACCACAGGGTCGCCTCTCCAACGTTGAGCGGCCCGATGACCGGGCAACCGTTCAGCTCCCACATCGGCGGTCCCAATCGAGCCGGCTCGCCGAAAACCCTGTCAGCACCCGCTTCGATACGGAAGATGTCGCGGTAGCCGTCGCCGGTATTTCGAAAGGCGATGACCAGCCGATCGTTGGCGCGCACGTCGACGTCGATACGGCAGCAACCGCAGATCGAGTCCACCTGGTCCTCAGTGAGGTTGATCTCGGTGACCTCCCCGTTTTCCACCCGGGCGTAGAAGAGCTCGGCGGGTTCCTCGGCACCGCGCGGAGCGAATCGCCCGTCGATCCAGGCGGCGTGCGCGATGCCGTCCGCGTCGACGGCGATGTCGACGAAACCCCGATAGGCCCGCGCACCCTCGTCAGAATTCAAGACGACCGAAGGCGCGAAGCTCTCGCCGCCGTCGGTGCTGACGGCAACACGAATGTCGGAGCCGCGCGCCGTCCACGCCACCGCGACGTGGCCGGTTCCGGAGACGGAAATCGCCGGCCGGCCCTCGTCGAGACTGCCGCCGCCGACCGTGCCGTCGAGATCGTTGATGCGCACAATTGGCGAAAAGTCGCCGGCCGCTGTGCGACGGGACAGAAAGAGGTCCCCGCCACGCCCGGGCGCCGGCTCGCGCCACACGACGAACAGGGAGCCGTCCGACCCGCCGGCGAACTGCGGCAGGAAGACCTGTCGATCGTCGAGGAAGTCGAGCGACGCCTCGATCGAAGTCGCCTCTGCGCCCCGGGAGGTCGCCGACCCATCGGTGCCGTCGACCTCACCCGTCTCGATGGAGGGCCCGCACGCAGCAAGCACCACGCCAAGGAGCAGGCCGACTCGCCGCCAAACCCTGTTCATCGGCCACTCCGGGCGTCGCTCGAGCGGGCGTCCGAGCCAGTCCCCCGCCGTCGCCGTTCAGGCTCCGAAGACCTGGCCACTGCCTCGGGCGCCCCGGCCTCACGGATGGAGTACAGCTTGCCTTGCGTGCGGATCAACAAGCGGTCGCCGGCGATCGCCGGGGTCGCCATCGAGAACTCGTCCAGGCGATTGACGCCGAGGAACTCGAATTCGTCCCCGGCCTTGATGACAAAAGTGTCGCCTTCCTCGTTGAGCACGAAGATCTTGCCGCCGTAGGCCCAGGGCGAGGCGGTGAAGTTTCGCGCGTCGGCGTGAATGCGCGATCGATACAGGCGCTCTCCCGTCGCGGGATCGTACTTCGCGAAGATCCCGGTGTCGGACAGGACGTACAGCCCTCCCTGATAGATCACCGGGGTCGGCAAATAGGTGCCGCCAGCCACACGGTTGTACCAGGCGACGTACTCGCTCTCGTCGGCTCCGTCCGCGGGCGTGATATCGCCGGACCCACCCGGACGAATCGCGGCGATGCGCTTGTTCTCCTCGCCGGCGGTTCCCGATGTGACGTACAGCAAACCGTTCCAGGCGAACGGACTCTGTATCGACATCATGGAGAAACGCGACATCCTCCACAGCTCGGCGCCGTCCAGGTCGTAGCTGATCACCCACCCCGGCCCGACGGTCACCAGCTCGGTGCGCAGATCGTTTTCCCACACGAGCGGGGTCGACCAGGCCGATCGGAGCATCCGCGACCCGAGTCCCTCACGCGGCGTTCGCCAGAGCTGCTCGCCGGTGCGCTTGTCGAACGCGGCCACGAAGCTCGCCTCTTCGTTGTCGTTCAGAACAAAGATGCGATCGTCGTGGATCACGGGCGAGGCCCCGCCGCCGAAATCGAGATATACGGGGTGCCGCTCGAGCGCCGTCTCCCAGAGGATCTTGCCGTCGAGATCGAAGGCGTACAGGCCGAGGAAGGCGACGTAGACGTAGACCGCCTCGCCGTCAGTGACCGGGGTCTCGGAGGTATAAGAGTTCTTCCGGTGGCGTCCCACCGGCGGCGGTCCCTCGTGGAAGCCCGTCTGCCAGAGAAGGTCGCCGCTCTCGAGATCGAAGCAAAACACCGTGTAGGCGAGCTCGACCTCGTGCGGCAACTCGTTTTCCCGCTCGGTGACCCGCCGCATCAGCTCTTCGCCTTCGTAGCCCTGCCTTTGCAACTCGGCAACGTAGTCGTTGGAGAAATCGACCCCGAGGGAAGGCTGCTTCATCGGCGTCTCGCTCATCGCCGAGGTGACGAACACCTTGTCGCCCCAGACGATCGGCGAAGACCACCCCGACCCGGCGACCTCCGCCACCCATTCGACGTTCTCCGTCGTCGACCAGCTGCTCGGAAGACCCGCAGCATCGGACACCGGCAAGGCGCCCGGCCCGCGGAATTGGGGCCAGTTGGCGACGGAATCGGACACGGCGGACGTCGCTCCGGCGGCGGACGGCGCCTGCCCGGGGAGTCGGGACGATGCCGGGCCGGTCGATGCCGGGCCGGTCGATGCCGAGCCGGTTGATGCCGAGCCGGTTGATGCCGCGTCAGGTGCTACCGGGCCAGGTGATGCCGGGGCGGACGATGCCAGGGCGACCACGGTGGCCAGCGAAGCCACAGCGGCGCGCCTTGTTCGGCGCGATACGAGGTTCCTGCTCGACATGATGTCGGTCTCCAGTCAGCAGCTAGTCGCCTCCGGAGAGGCGCTTCAGCATCCGGTACCAGAACTCCTGGGCGTCGTAAAACTCCTTCACCCCGACGCGCTCGTTTTGCCCGTGAGCCCGCGAGTCGTTCGGGTCCCCGAAGATCGCCGCCACACCGTACACGGGAATGCCGACGTTCCGTACGTAACTGCCGTCCGTGGCTCCCGTCGACATGGTCGGAATCACCGGCACCCCGGGCCACATCTCCTCGACGATGGGCTCGAGGATGTTCATGATCTCGTCCGTCAGGGGCGACGGATCCGACGGCGTTGGCACGTTGACGCGCTCGAAAGCGATGTCCGGGTTGCCAACGATTTCCTTCAACGTCGCCTCGACGTCGTCCGGGCTCTGCCCCGGAAGGACACGGCAATTCACCGTCGCCTGGGCCGTTTGCGGCAACGCATTGTCGGCGTGGCCGGCGGCCAGCCGGGTAGCAACGCACGTCGTATGAAGCACGGCGTTGTAGAACGGCGAGGCCGCCGAGAGCCTGGCGGCCGCCTCCGGGTCGGGCGGGTCCGCGGTGATCGCCCGCATGTCGGCGCCGACCTGCCCCTCGTTGAACGGCGCCGATCGCTCGAAGTACAGGCGGGCGACCTCGCCGACCTCGACCGGGAACGTGTACTCGGAAAGCCGCGCCAGAGCCATGGTCAAATCGTAGATGGCGTTGTCGGGGCGCGGCCGCGAGCTGTGCCCTCCCGGATTCGTCGCGGTCAAGCGAAAGGTGAGGTACACCTTTTCGGCCGCCTGGACGTTGAATATGTTGGGGCGCCCGTCGGCCAGCTCGCCGCCGCCCGAGTCGGAGTTGATGGCGAACGCCGCATCGACGAGCTCGCGTCGCTCGCGCACCAGGTATTTGATGCTGTCGCTGGAAGTTTCCTCGTCGCCGGTAAACACGGCGATGAGGTCGCGATCGGGAACGTAGCCCTCGGCCCGGAGGCGGATGAAGTTCGTCACGATATGGGCAATGCCGGCCTTGTTGTCGTCGGTTCCGCGGCCGTAGAAATAGCCGTCGATCTCGCGCAGCTCGAAGGGCTCGAACTCCCAGTCCGAACGCAGGGCATCGACGACATCGAGGTGTGCCATCAGCATGACGGGCGCGCGCGTGGGCGGGCCGCCACCGGGGGCGCGACCGCGGAAACGGGCGACCACGGATCCGAGCTCAGGGTGGGGACTCACCACCTGGACGTCTTGCGGCGGAAACCCGGCGTCAAGCAGACGCCGTCGCATCGCCTCGGCCGCCGTCTTGACGTTCTCGGGCATGTCCGCGGTCGAACGCAGGGCGATCAGCTCGGCGTAGATCTCGCGGGACATACGTTCGTATTCGTCCGCCTGCCCGGGGCCGGCCGGAGACGAAACGAGGGCGGCCGGATCGGTAATCAAACCACCATAGGCATCGGCGAAAACACTCACCCCCGCGCCGGCAACGGCACCCGCAACCGCGGCGATGAAAACAAAGGTCAGACGACGTACCATGTATTTTCCTTGCTCCGTTGGAGATTTCTGCTGCGTTCGGCCCGCGACAAGCAATGATGGCACACCCTGAAAGATCGAATACAGCGGCGGGGAGAGGATCGCCTCGCCGACCCCTGGACCGGCGCACAGCCGGCGCGGTCGCCCTCGTCGCACTGTTGCTCACCGGAGCCACGCTCGGTTGCGCGGCCCGAGCGGCCTCGCCGGGGATCCCCGGGACGCAAGGCAATGCCCGGGCGGGCGCCTACGACGATCTCGCCCCGGAACAACAGCGCCTGATCGATCAGTTCCTCCGTCGCTACAACGAGATCCGCGGCACGGAGCTCGACTCGGCCGCCTACGATGCCCTGCCGTTCTCGGTGCGCACGACCTTTCAGGCCGTGACCCACGCCCTGGCCAACACGGCGCTGACCGACGCCCGCGGCGAAAGCCTCGGTACGGCTCTGGAGCTCGTCCGCGAGGTCGAGATGGTGCACGGGCAGATCATCGGCGCCGGCGGAGACGAGCAGTTTCGCATCTACGTACGGCTACGGGATGACGCCCTCACGACCCTCGAGGCAAGCCGCGAGTTCCCGCGCGACACCGACAACACCTTCTTCCACACCGACTATCCGATGAACTTCCGCCAGCGCGGAACACCCTCGATCCAGTTCTCCATCGCCGCGGACGGGCGGCGCGCCGATATCGACGTCGACTACCGCTCTACCCAGTTCCCCATGGTCCTGTTCGACGGCCACCTCTCGGTCGCCAACTCCGACGTACGCGCTCCCGGCAACTACCCGGCGCATGTCGCCCGCTGGCAGGGCCTGCTCGCCTGGTGGAGGAATCTCTTCGGCCTTCACACGGACGAGGAATCAACGGTCGTTGCCGAGAGTGACAACTTCCTCTCGCCCATGGAGGGCGGCCCACGGATCTCAGAGGGCGAGGTAGAGGAGGCAATCGAGGACTTCATGGCGGCCTGGCTCGTCGAGCGGGATCCCGAGACGGCTATCGCCTACTTCGCCGAGCCGGCATTGAACTGCGCCCGCGACATCGACCCGGGGGCGCCCACCGACGAGCTCGCGGCGCTGCGAATCGTCACCCGGATGGAGCAGTTGCTCCGACAGATCGGTGAGGTTGACGAGCTCGGCGCGGCGGTGAGCCCCAAGCCGCTGGCGGACGGGACGCTGCAGCCGGTCGAGCACGCGTTCGAAGATGTTTTCACGGTGGTGGAGGTCGCGCCGACACTCGCTGCTGCGCTGCTGTGCGCCGGCGGCGACACCTGGCGCGCGGCCGCTCGAGTACACAACCGCGGCCCCTATCGCGGGGCCTCCCTCGCCGTGTCGGCAACCGATGGCAGCGTTCTCGATCTGTTTCAGGTCTGGGGCCGCGAGGGCGGCACCTGGAAGATCATCGCGTTTCACGTCGACGGCAGGGCCGACGCCGAGTCCGTTCTCGAGCTGGAGCCGCGGCGGGCGTCGAACCGGGATCAACCGATTGCCCCGCATCGTGCCGCCGACGCCGAGTTCGCGTCCGCCGTCGGAGATTTCTTCGCCACGTGGCTTCTCGAAGGCGACGCCGAAGGAGTGCGCCGGCTCGTCTCGCCGCGTGCATTTGTTTGCGCCGAGGTCCTCATGCCGGAGCCCGGTGCGGCCGCGGACAGGGACGAATCGTGGCGGAGGATGGAGCGCGGCCTCAGCGAGATCGCCCGGCGGGTCGCCGGCCCCTCCACACTGCGCGAGGAGATTGCCGCGATCCACCCATGGAATCCCGACCTGCGGGTGCTCGATCACGCCGACGCGGAGGCGTACACCCTCCTCGAGGTCCCTGACCATCTGGCGGCGTCGTTCGAGTGCACCAATCGAGCTGCCGGTCGTTACCACGAGCCGCTGGTCGGGTCGCCGCGCCACGATCGCTATCGCGCCGCGGCTTTTCGCCTGCGCTTGGGCGGAGGACTCGCGCCCGGTTTCGTTGTCCTGTGGGAGCGCGAAAACGCCGACTGGAGAGTCGTCTCCTTCTCCCCCGTCGGCCACTGACGAAAGCCCAGCGGCGACGAAAGCCCAGCGACGGAGACGAAACCGCCCGCTCCTCCGGTCCGGCGGGAAGCGGAACGGTCGGCGGGTCCGCCTAGCAGGCCGGGCCTGCTAGAAGCCGTACGCTCCGTCGGGAACCTCGGCGCGAAAGACCGTCGCGATGTCCGGAACCGCCACGTAGAGTCGGCGTCGGGGCGGGTCGATGGCGATGCTCAGCTGGTTGAATCCACCACCCCCCGTATCGAGCGTCGGCAGCAACAACCGCTGCACCAGGGCGCCGGTCCCGTCGTGAACCGTGACCAGCCCGGGCGCGCCAGGAACGGTGTTCCACAGAAGCATCACGCCGTCGTCCGCCGCCACGCCGTCCGCCACGAACGACGGGAAGAAGAACACGTCCCCTTGCGGCGCGCTGCGGAAGTCCTCGAAGTACTGGGCTTCGATCGCGGGCAGCTCGGGGAGCTCGAAGGGGGTCTCCAGCTGCAGCGCCCCGTCGGGGCCGTACCGTCGCAACAGAGCTTCCGTGTGCACGACGACCCACAAGGTGCCGTCCGGTGCGGCGATGGGAAGCGAGCCGTTGCGCACCATCTCGGGGATCTCCCCCGACAGGATCGCCTCGCGCACGTCGCGGAAGTTGAAGCCCTCGGCACCTTCGAACGGGGGCTCGCCAATAAGACCCCGTTCCTCACCGTCCGGACCGACGGCCAAGACCAGCCCGCCGCGGGCCCAGACCCTGTTGTTGCTGGCGACGACACCCCCGTCGCCAACGAAGTCGAAGTCGAGGAGGGCACGCGGAGCGGAGTACTCGCCGACGTAGTCGCCCCGCATGTCGAACCACTGCACGCCGTGGGCGTTGTCGAGCACGTAGGCAAGATCGCCACGGACGCCGACGCCGCGTGGGCCGCGAAACTCGCCCGGCCCGCCGCCGGCCCGCCCGATCGTGCGAAGAAGCTCGCCCGCCGCGTCAACGATGAGCACGCGGTGCAGATTACGATCGGCGACCCACAAGTTGCCGGCGCCGTCGACGTCGATCGCGGCCGGGAAGACCAGGTCGACGTCGACGTCCGAGATCAACGGCTCGACCCGATCGACGGTCAGCTCGAACGGCACTCCTCCGGCCGCGTCGGACGGCTGTGCCGCGCCCGCGCCGTCGGAGGCGGAGGATGCCGCAGAATCGCCGCCGCCGGCCGGCCCCGATGTTCCACAGGCAAGGCCCGCGCCAGCCAGAATCACCACGCCGAGCGCGATGGTGGCCGCGGAAAGGTGCAGCGGTCGGACCCGCTCGTGCCGGGCACAACGCAGCCGGCGAACCCGGGCGTCCCGGGCGGAACGACGCCGCGACGGAATCAAGACCCGAGCAGCGATCGGATGGCTTCCTCGACGCTCGCCCACGCGTCGGAACCGGGCCAGACGACATCCCAGTGGCCGGCCCCCGGAACGACGACCAGCTCGGAGTCGTCGCCGGCCGATTGCGATTCGTAGTTGTACGGCGAGACCTGCCGAAACGGCACGATTTCATCGTTCCGGCCCGTGATATGCCGCTGAGCAACGTTCAGCGGAAGCATCTGAAAGGGGGACCCGGCGAGGTACCGACCGGGAAAATCGCGCGGGCCACCGCCCATCAGACGGTCGATCGTCGCCTCACCGCACGGCGACGGGTCGAGCTGGCGAAAACGACGTAGCTCGGGAACTCCCGCCAGGCTGACTGTGCCCCCGATGGGCAGTGGATCTTCGACGTAGAGCTCGCTGGACTCGGGGATCCGCGAACGTCCCGCGGCCCACAGGGCCAGATGGCCGCCGGCCGAATGCCCGAGGGTAATGACCCGCTCCATTCCCAGGTCGTGCTCGGCGGCGATGTCGCGCAGCTTGTCGACCGCCTGCCCGACGTCGAGGAAGGTGTTCGGCCAGCCACCGCCCTCGACGTTCACCGGCCGGTACTCGATGTTCCAGGTGACGATCCCCATGTCCGTGACGGCCTCGGCCACCCGGTCGAAGTACTGCAACGTGGCGATATCGAGCCAGCAGCCGCCGTGGATGAGAATGGCCACCGGCCACGGCCCTTCGCCTTCGGGTATCCGCAAGTCTCCGAACTGCATCGGATGATCGCCATAGGCGATGCGGTGATCGGCCGGAATCGGATCGCCGCCGAGGACGTCACGAATCGTGATGGACTGCTCCTGCGGCGCCGCCTGCCCGGCGGCGATCAACGTCGCTAGCAAGACCGCCGCCCTTCGCGTCGAGGACCGGGTCGCTGCTTGCCGGGGACGTCGCCGACGGTTAGAGAACGCTTTTCGAAGGCTTGTCATCGATCGCTACCTCCGCTTCTGGCAGACCGCGGCCTGCTCGCAGGGTGCCGAAGCGCCACCGGGGATGGTGTTACCTGCGCGGCAAGGCGCCGCAGCAGCTCGGAAAGCCGCGCCACGGCACGCTCCCGCAGCTCGACGTCGTGGGTATGCTCACGCGACGCGACGTACGCGTAGTGCTCGACGGCGATGTCGGGATGATCCGATGTCTCGTACAGCTCACCCAGTAGCATATGCACCTGGATTCTGTCGGTCCAATCTGCCCGCGGGGCACGCGCCAGTGCGTGGTCGAGGGTCTCGATGGCGTCATCGACGCGCTCCAACCGGGCCAGAGCATCACCGGCACCGAAGCCGAACCGCAAGACCCACGGCGCCAGGTCCATCGCTTCTTCGAAGTGGAACAACCCTTCCCACAGGGCTTCCTCGGCGCGGGCGGCGTCCGCTTCCGTGTCGGCGTCCGCCAGCAAGCCCGCCCCTTCGGTGGCCTCGATCCAGGCGTCGTGCAGGGCGCCGTCCCAGGGCAGCACGGCCGCGGAGGGCCTCAGCACCACAATCTGGCGCTCGCCGGGGAGCGTCTGCGGTGAGTATGACGCCCGGTTGTCGTCGGCGTAGACGGGATCGTGACCCCGCAGGTATTCCGCCGCGGTCCGCATCCCGCGCGGCAGCTCGCTGATCTCCTCGTGCCGGTAGTGCATCGGGATCAGCAGCCGGGGTCCGATCGTGTCCAGAAGCAGCGCCAGCATCTCGGCGTTGGGCGCGTCGAAGTACGCCGCACCCATGAGAATCACGTCGACGGCGCCGAGGGCTTCCACATCGAGCTCGTTGAGCAACCGGCTGTCACCCAGATGGGCGATCCGCAGCCCCCCGGTTTCGAGGACCCAGATGGTGTTCAACGGCGCCTGGCCGCGCTCTATAAAACGAGCTCGGCCGGCGTGCTCCGATTCGATGCCGATCAAGCGCACGTCGCCGATCTGATACTCGCCCGGCCGGCGAAACGCCGGCGTGCCGTCGCCGAAGTAGTAGGTGGCGTCGTGGTCGAAGTGAGGATGGGAGACCGTGACCGCGTCGGCCTCGACTCCCTGCGGAAACGAATACCCGAGCCAGTTGTTCCCGTTGTAGGGGTCCAACGCGACGCGGGTACCACCCGGAGACTCGATGACGAATGCGGCGTGGGCGATGTACTCGATCGTCGTTTCGCCCTGCCCGGCGACCGCACCGCCGACACCACCGCCAACAAGGGTGCCGACGATCAGGAGCGACGCCAGCAACCTGCACGTCGCCCGCACCACCCGCATCGCTCAGCCGCTCCTGCCGATTCGGATGGTCAGCTCGTGACCCTCGATCGTGTCGGATCGCTCCAGCTCGACCGCGGCAGCCGAGGCGCCCTCGAGATCGATCGTGTCCCGCACCAGCGTCTCGGCCGCGATCAGATCGTGGTTCTGTGAAACCGCCTGACGGATCTCGTCACTGCCGGTGTCGATCACGACCTCGATGCGATCATCGACCTTGAGGTCCAGGTCCTTGCGCATCCTCTGGATGCGATTGACCAGGTCGCGGGCCAGGCCCTCGCGCCGCAGCTCGTCGGTAATGTGGGTATCGAGCGTGACGACCAGCTTCCCCGACGTCGCCACCAGCTCGCCCTCGGCGGACGGCTGCATCTCGACGTGCACGTCCTCGGCCTCCAGCTGCACGCCGTCGACCTCGGCGGCGCCGCCGAAGGCCAGCTGTCGCACCTTCTCCGCGTCGATCTCCGGCAGCGTCGTGAGAGTCGCCGCCAACGATTTGACCTTCTTGCCCAGCCGCGGCCCGAGCCGCGGCATGTTCGCCTTGACCGTCGGCGTCGCCAGCTTCGTAGGATCGTCCAGAATGTCGAGATGCTTGATGTTGAGCTCCTCGAGAATCACCGCCTTGCCGGCCTCGAGCCAGGCGCGCTCGTCGGCATTGGTCGTGCCCACCTTGATGGTGGAAAGCGGCTGGCGGGTGCGGATCCGGGCGCGCTCCCGCAGGCTGCGGCCGAGCTCGCACACGACGCGGGTCAGGTCGATGCGGTGCTCGACCTGCAACTCCTCGTCGGTCAGCTCGCGGCGAGGCGGCAGATCTCTCAGGTGGACGGAATCCACCGCCCTCGTGTCGTCCGTCACCCGCAGGAGCTCGTACACCTGCTCGGCGAGAAACGGCATGAACGGCGCCATCAGCTCGGTGAACTCGAGCAGCACGGAGTACAGCGTCGTGTAGGCACAGAGCTTGTCGTCGGAGTGCTCCGACTTCCAGAAACGGCGCCGCGACCGCCGGATGTACCAGTTCGTCAGATCGTCGAGGAAGTCGAGGAGAGGGTCGAGCACCCGGTAGAGGCGGTAGGCGTTCATCTCCCGCTCGACCTGGTACTTCAGCTCCTCGAGCTTCGCCCGGATCCAGACGTCGAGCTCGTGCGTCGGCTCGCCCTCGTACCACTCGCTTTCGGGGTCCCATTCGTCGACGTGCGCATAGGTCATCAGGAACGAGACGCTGTTCCACCAGGGCAACAACACCCGCCGGACGATCTCGCGTACGCCGTCTTCGGCAAACCGCAGCTCCTCCGCTCGCAGGGCGGGTGAGTCGAGCATGTAGATACGAATAGCGTCGGCGCCGTACTTCTCCAGCAGCTCGGACGGTTCGGGATAGTTCATCAAGGACTTCGACATCTTCCGGCCGTCCTCGGCCAGGAGCAGCCCGTTGACGATGACGTTCTTGTACGCCGGCTTGTCGAACAGGGCGGTCGACAGCACCAACAGCGTGTAGAACCAGCCGCGGGTCTGGTCCAGCGCTTCGGCGATGAAGTCGGCCGGGAACCCCTCCTCGAACTGCTCCTTGTTCTCGAACGGATAGTGGGCTTGGCCGTAGGGCATCGATCCCGATTCGAACCAGCAGTCGAGGACCTCCGGAATGCGGCGGAGCTCCCCCTGCCCCGTCGGCGATGGGATCGTGATGTCGTCGACGATGTGCTTGTGCAGGTCATCGACCTGGTGGCCGGAAAGCTCTTCGAGCTCGGCCCGCGAGCCCACACACACCGTCTCCCCCGTCTCGCTGTTGCGCCAGATCGGCAGCGGATTGCCCCAGTAACGATTGCGAGAGATGTTCCAATCGCGCGCTCCCTCGAGCCAGTTGCCCATGCGGCCTTCTTTGAGATGCGCCGGGACCCAGCGGATCTCACGATTGTTCGCCACCAGCCGGTCTTTGAATTCCTCGACCCGGACGTACCAGGCGCTGATCGTCTTGTAGATAAGGGGCGTGTCGGACCGGTAGCAGAACGGGTAGCTGTGCTCGTAGGTCTCGTGCCGCAAGATCAGGTGCCGTTCCTTGAGGTCGGAGACGATCTGCTTGTCGGCGTCCTTCACCATCAGCCCGGCATACGGCGCGATGACCTCGGTGAACTTGCCGTCCTCGTCCACCGGGTCGGCCGGCTCGAGCCCGTACTCCTGGCCAAGGCGAAAGTCGTCCTCGCCGAATGCCGGCGCCGTGTGCACGACACCGGTGCCGGACTCGGCGGTAACGAAGTCCGCCGCCAGGATCCGGAAGGCTCCTTCTTCGGCGCGCTCGGCAAAGAAGGGAAACAGCGGGCGGTAGGCGCGCCCCACCAGGTCCGACCCCTTCAGCTCGGCTACCACGTCGACACCCTCGCCGTCGGGCCAGTAGGCAGCGACCCGGTCGGCGTGGATCAGGTAGCTCTCCCCCGGGCGCGCGCCCTCGTTGTGGCCCGCGTCCCCGGACTGCCGCGCGAGTACGTAGGTGGCCTCCGGATCGACGGCCAGCGCCAGGTTCGACGGCAGCGTCCAGGGTGTCGTGGTCCAGGCGAGGACGTAGGTCGACGGGGCCGGGTCGTCCGCGTTGCTCCCCGCATCCGCGGCGAGCGACTCTGCCATCTCGAACTTCACCGTGATCGACGGATCCTGGACGTCCTTGTAGTTGAGGTTGGCCTCGAAGTTCGAGAGCGGCGCGCCGATGCGCCACGAGTAGGGGACCACCCGGTAGCCCTCGTAGATGAGGTCCTTCTCCCACAACTCCTTGAACACGTGCCAGACGCTCTCCATGAACGCCAGGTCCATCGTCTTGTAGTCGTTGTCGAAGTCGACCCAACGGCCCATGCGGGTGACGACCGTACGCCATTCTTCGGCATAGCGAAGCACGATCGAACGGCAGGTCTCGTTGAACTTGTCGACCCCGTAGGCCTCGATGTCGGCCCGGCCGTTGAGCCCGAGCTGCTTCTCCACGGCGAACTCGATCGGCAGCCCGTGGCAGTCCCACCCGAAACGCCGCTCGACCCGGAAGCCGCGCATCGTCCAATACCGGGCGACGACGTCTTTGATCGTCCCGACGAGCAGGTGGCCGTAGTGCGGCATCCCGGTAGCGAACGGCGGACCGTCGTAGAAGCTGTACGGCTTGCTCGCCGGACGTTGCTCGATGCTGCGCTCGAAGGCCCGCCGGTCGGCCCAGCGCGACATCACTTCGCGCTCGGTCTCCGGAAACGAGATATTGGCCGGGGGCGGTGGAAATCTCATGGCTGTGGGATCGTCCCGGCCGGTCCGCGGGCGGGGGGCCGAAGAGCGCAAGAAGACGCTGAAGAGGGCTCAGGATAGCACCAACCGGCTGCTGACAGGGTGCACAGAGGCTCCCGGAGGCTCTTCCGGCAGCCGGAGGGGGGCCGTTGCGGCGAAAAAAGGCGCTCAGCAGACCGTGGCCTGCTAAGGCCCCTTTTTGCAGCGATTTAACCTCTTCGTAGCATTCCCGTTACATTTTTTTCTCGATCCGTTGCTACGCTTCTCATGTCACCCTCCCCGAAAGTCCCCGACTTCGGCGCACGGGCCTGCCGGTCGATGCGGTCGGCCCTGCCGGACAGGATTCATGGGTTTCTCCAAGCCAACCCGAGCAACCGGCCTGATCGCACTCATCGTCGTCCTTCTGACGGCTTTGACGGCGTTGCAGTATGGCTGGATCGGGCAGCTCAGCGAGCTCCAGCAGCACGAGATGGAGCGTACGCTGCGGAGCTCGACCGAGCGCTTTGTCAGCGACCTCGACCGCGAGCTCGAGCGCATCTGGTACGTGTTCCACGTTCGCCGAGCCCGCACCGCCGGCGAAGAGATCGTCGAGGACCACGCCGAGTGGGCCGAGTCGTTCGATACACCGGGGCTCATCGGCGACGTCTACTGGGTTCGCGAGATATCCACGGCCGCCACCGAGTCGGTCGACCGGCTCGACCTGCAGCGCGTATCGCTGGTCAACGGCGAGTTCGAGGCGGCGCAGTGGCCGCCCTGGCTGGCACGGCTTCGCCAGCAGATGGTCGCCAGCGCCGACGATCACAGGGACCGCGCTTTCCACGAATCCGACAGCTTCACGGCCAGCGCCGGGGACGCCGGAATGGCGTTCGTCGTCGCCCAGACGGAGGTCGACCGAAAAAGCTGGGCCGTGGTGGTGCTACGCCGCGAGGCGTGGGTCGAGAGGTTCCTTCCGGCCCTGGTACGTGACCATTTCGGCGCCGACGAGGTTCGCGAGTACGCGGTTCAGCTTTTCGACGAGGCCGAAGACGGGCGCATCGTGTACTCGTCCGCCGGCGACGACGCCATGGCGGCCTCCTCGGCAACCGACCTCTCGTCGCCGGACCTGGTGCGACACTTGCGCGACTACGGGGGCTCGTTCCGCGGCCGCGAGACAGGCCGCCGCCGTAGCCTGGCGGTGGCGGTAACCCACAGGGCAGGCTCCGTCTACGATGCCGTCGCACAGCTCCGCCGTCGCAACCTCGCCTTCAGCTTCGGGGTCATCCTGGTCCTCGGCACCAGCGTCGGCGTGCTCGCCATCGCGGCACGCCGGGCCCGGCGCCTGGCCGAGCGTCAGATGGAATTCGTCGCCGGCGTCTCGCACGAGCTCCGCACACCCATCGCGGGGATCTCTTCGCTCAGCCAGAACCTCGCCGACGGTGTCGTCCAGGACATCGAGCACGCCGCGCGCTACGGCGAGACGATCCATCAGGAGAGCCGGCGCCTGGCAAACATGGTCGAGGGAGTCCTCCATTTCTCCGCCATCCGCTCCGGTCGCTACCGCTACCAGATGCGCGAGCTGCGCTTCGAGAATATCGTCGAAGAGGCCATCAAGACGCTCGACCCCAAGCTGGTGCGGGCCTGCTCTCTGACGGTCGAGGTCGACCACAACCTGCCACAACTACGCGGTGACGAGCGGGCGTTGCGATCCGTGGTGCGCAACCTGGTCTCCAACGCGATGAAGTTCAGCGGCTCGGGAGGCGAGATCCACGTGTCGGCCGGGGCACCCCGCGCTTCCGAGCACGCCGACCGGATCGAAATCGAGCTCCGGGTGCAGGACTCGGGGCCCGGAATCGACACTGCCGAGCTGCCTCGCATCTTCGAGCCGTTCTTCCGCGGCCGGCACGCGCAGACCGAGCAGATCGAGGGCTCCGGGCTCGGTTTGAGCCTGGTGAAGGAAGTCATCGACGCCCACGGCGGCCGCGTCGAGGTATCCAGCGACTCACGGAGCGGTAGCTGCTTCCTCGTCTACCTGCCGGCGGCGGCGGACACCGCCTCCGCCCGGACCCGTAGCAGCGCCGCTGCGGAAACCGACCGGCTACAACCCGCGGGCAACCAGGGAGACGCGTGATGAACGGCGCCCTGGCCACCTCCGAGCCACGCAGCATCCTGGTAATCGAGGACGATGCCGCTCAACTATTGGCGCTGTCGGATCGTCTCACCAGGGAAGGGTTCGACGTCGAGCTGGCCAGCGACGGAACCCGCGGGATGGAGCGAGCTACCGCGGGGGATCACGACCTGGTGATCCTGGACGTGATGCTGCCCGGGAAAGACGGCTTCGAGATCGCCAGCGAAGTTCGCCGGCGGGGACTTGCTACGCCGATTCTCATGCTGACAGCCCGCGGCGAAGTTACCGACAAGGTCGTCGGCCTCGATCTCGGCGCCGACGACTACCTGACTAAACCTTTCGAGTTCATCGAGCTGATGGCGCGGATCGGAGCGCTGCTGCGCCGCGTCGACCATCGCGCCGATACCGCGCCGGTCGACACCGTCGCGTTCGGCGATGTCCGGGTGGATTTCCGCAGCGCCGAGGCGAGCCGCGGCGGCGCCCCGGTCGGGCTATCGGCCAAGGAGCTGGAGCTGTTGCGCTTCCTGGCGCTGGAACCCGGAACCGTTCGATCACGCGACGAGCTGCTGGATGCGGTGTGGGGCTACGACGCCATGCCCACGACGCGAACCGTCGACGTCCATATCGCGCGGTTGCGACAGAAGCTCGAGGCCGACCCGGGCCTGCCGAAGTTCATCGTCACGGTACGAGGCCTCGGCTACAAGCTCGTCGGTTGCTCGTCGGCACCGTCCGGCTCCGAATCTCGAGTGGAAAGGCACTCCCGATGAACGCATCTTTCACCCGCGCCTTCGCGTTCGCCACCGCCGCCTGCCTCTTGCCGACCGCGGCATGCTCTCCGGGCTCACCGGCGGCGGCCGCGGCGGACCGCCCGGCAACCCAGCAGGATGCTGATGGTGGCGACGATCTGCTCGTGCGCCGCGGACCCCTGCGGCAGGTGCTGCTGCTGACCGGAGAGCTGCGCGCCGTCAGCGGCGCCGAGATCGTCGTGCCCCAATCGCCGCAGCGCGATCCGGTCGTCCGCTGGATGATCGAGGAAGGCACCCGGGTCGAAGAAGGGGATCAGATGGTCGAGCTCGACACGTCGCAGATCGCCACTCAGCTCGACGATCGTCAGATCGAGCTCGAGGAGGCCATCAACGAGCTCAACGGCCGCGAGGCCGAAGTCGCCGGCGAGATCGCGCAGAAGGAGTTCGAGGTCGAGCAGGCGCGCATCAACGTGCGTAAGGCCGAGATCGACGCCGAGGTGCCCGAAGAGCTGCAGTCCCAGCGCGAGTTTCAGGAAAAGCAACTGGCTCTGGAGGAGGCGCAGAACGCGCTTGCCAAGATCGAAACCGACTTCGCCGCGCTGGTCGAGGGTTCGGAAGCGGAGCTGGACGTCTTGCGGATCGAGGTGCAGATGACCGAACGGGAGGTACAGGAGGTCGTCGACGCTCTCGACACCATGGTCCTGCGGGCACCGCGGCCGGGCATCGCGGTGGCCGGTGACAACCGCCGCGAGGGCCGCAAGTTCCAGGTCGGAGATCAAACCTGGGTCGGCGCCGAGGTCATGACGATCCCGGACCTTTCGGTGATGATGGTGGACACGCGAATGTCCGACGTCGACGACGGCAAGGTCACGCCCGGAATGGGCGTCGTATGCACCCTCGACGCGTACCCCGACCGGCAAATCCGTGGCTACGTGAGCACGATCACGCCGGTGGCACAGTGGTGGAACATGCGATCGGAGCAGCGCTTCTTTCGCCTTGCCGTGGACCTCGAAGAATCCGACCCCGAGCTCATGCGGCCCGGCATGTCGGTGAAGGTCGAGGTGGTCACGGCGTCGCGCGACGACGAGCTGCTGGTCCCGCGTGCGGCCTTGGAGTTCGGCGACAACGACGTGTACGCGGTGCTCGAGGGCGGCGAGCGCCGGCTCATCGAGCTCGGTCCGTGCAACGCCCGGGATTGCGTCGTCGTGTCGGGGATCAGCGAGGGCGCGCGGTTGCGACGGCCCGACGCGGAGCAATGAAGAGGAGCGACCGATGCGCTATCTGAACAAGAGGACCGCCTACCTCGGGGTCGCGGCAGTGATTGCCGTGGCGCTGCTTGCCTTCATCGACTTCGGCGGCGAGGAGACGATCGAATTCGCCGAAGCGATCGCCGGCGATCTCGTCATCACCGTCGATGTCGAGGGCACCCTGGTGTCGACCGACTCCAGCATGCTGACACCACCGCGCACGGCCCGGCGCGTGTTCGACTTCAAGATCGCCATGATGGCACCGGAAGGAGAAGAGGTCTCCGCCGGGACACCGATCCTTTCCTTCGACACGTCGGACCTCGAACGCCAACTCCGCGACCGTCAAACGCGCGCCTCCCAGGCGGAGAAGAACCTCGAGAAGCTCGACCGCGACCTCGAACAGCGCCGCATGCAGCACGAGCTCCGCCTGGCCGAAGCCGAGGCTCGTCTTCGTCGCGCCGGTCTGCAGGTCGAGGTGCCCGAGGACCTCAGCTCCGCGCGCGAGCTGGAGAAGGCGCGCCTGGACCTGCAGCTCGCCGAGATCGAAGTGCAGTCCGTGCAGGCGCAGATCGAGGCCGCGGACCAGGCGGCAGCGGCACAACGCGCGGTGCTCGAAGGGAACCGCACCCGCGCCGAGCGCAACGTCGCGGAGATCGAGACCACGATCGCCCAGATGACGGTTACCGCCCCGCGCTCGGGAACGGTGATCTATGTGGCCGATCGACAGGGCCAGAAGAAGAAGGTCGGCGACTCGGCCTGGCGCAACGACGAGATCATCGAGCTGCCCGACCTCAACTCGATCATCGGACGCGGCGAGGTCGACGAGGCCGATGCCGGACGGGTCACCGAGGGGCAGCCGTTCCGCATCCGGCTGGATGCCCATCCCGACATCGAGTTCAGCGGCGTGACCGCGGCGATATCCCGCGCCGTGCAGCGCAAGTCGATGTCGCGTAACCCGCTCAAGGCCGTGCGCCTCGAGCTCCATTTCGACGAGGCCGACGTCCGCCGCATGCGCCCGGGCATGCGGTTTCGCGGCACGATCGAGTCCGAGCGAATCGCCGACACCCTGTTGATCCCGTCCGAAGCCGTGTTCCCCAGCGCCGACGGCCCGATCGTATACCGGCGGACGCTACTCGGACACGAACCGGTGAGTGTCGCTCTCGGACGCCGCAATCCCACGACCGTCGAGGTCCTTTCCGGGCTGGAGGCCGGAGACCTGGTGGCTTTGACCAACCCCGAAGGTAGCTGACGTGCGCTGGAACAGCCGCAAGGTTCAGATCACCGCCGTGCTCCTGCTGTCTTCGGCCATCCTGTTCTGGGCCGGAGCCACCGTAGTCGGCCCGATCGGCCGCGGCGTGACGACGCCGGTCTCGGAAGTAACCCGCGGCCGGTTCCTCCACCGCGTAGACGCCCAGGGCGTGCTCGCCTCGGAGATGGCGACGGAGATCGGCGTACCCCAGAGCCGCCGGGGCCCCATGTATATCGGCTGGATCGCCGAGGATGGGTCGGACGTCAAGGAGGGCGACTTGCTGGTGCAGTTCGACTCCACCGACCTGGAAAACGAGCTGCTCGACAGCCAGGACGAGCTCGCCCAGACCTTGCGCCGGCGGGATCAGCGATTGCGTCAGGAAGAAACCGCCTTGCTCAATCTGGATCGCGACGCCCAAATGGCGTCCCGTCAGCTCGAGTACTCGCAGACCTTTCAGAGCAAGGACCCGGAGATCTTCTCTCGCATGGAGATCATCGAGTCGGAAATCGATTCGACGCTAGCGACCCGTCGCCAGCAGAACGCCACCCGCACGCGCGAGATCCGCGAGGACCTCGGAGCCGTCGAGCTCGCGCTGCTCGATCTGCAACGCGAGCGAGCCGATCTGGATATCGAGGAAGCGGAAGCGGACCTGGCACGACTCGAGATCCGCGCCCCGCATGACGGGATCTTCGTCCTCACCAACGAGAGAGGGGACCTCCCCGTCGTCGGCATGATGGTCTATCCCCGCATGACGATCGCGGAAATCCCGCAGCTCGACCGCATGAAGGCGGACGTCTACGTGCTCGAGGCGGACGCGGGCGGACTGCGCGAGGGCATGCCGGCCGAGGTGACCGTCGAAGCGCATCCCGGCGTCACCTACAACGGCCGCATCCGTCGCCTGTCGGCTCTGGCGCGGCGCAAGAGCCGCTATTCGCCGGTGCAGTACTTCGAGGTCGAGCTGGAGCTCGAGAAGACCGACCCCGAGCGGATGAAACCGGGCCAGCGAGTGCGCGCCACCTTGCTGATTCAGGACCTCGAGGACGTCCTGACGATCCCGCGCGGCGCGGTGTTCGACGGCGAGAACGGTGCCAGGATCGTGTACCGCTCGTCCGGTGGAGGGTTCGAGCCGGTAGAGGTAACCCTCGGACCCGCGGCGCTCGGCCGCGTCGTCGTCGAGTCCGGACTCGAAGAAGGCGACGTTGTCGCTCTCCAGGACCCGACCCGAACCGCCGAGCCGGAGGAAGAGGAGCAGACGGCACCCACGGGGCCACAGGCACCGGGGGGCCAGCAGCCGTGAACCTGCACGAATCGGTCCTCAGCGCGCTGCACAACCTGGCCGCGAACAAGATCCGTTCGGTCCTCACCATGCTCGGGATGATCTTCGGCGTCGGCGCCGTTATCGCAATGCTCTCGATCGGCGCGGGCGCCGAGCTGCAGGCGATGGACATGATCGACCGGATGGGCCTGCGCAACGTTCTCGTTCGCAATCCGGACCTCGCCGAGGACGAGCTCAACGAGATCCGCAGGCAGTCGCTCGGCGTCTCGCTGCGCGACGCGACGGTTATCGAGGACGGCGTCCCCGGCGTCGTGCTGACGGCGCCGCGGGTCGAGGTCGACACCTACATGATCATGGCCCCGGGGGCCCACACGGAGGGACAGCTCATCGGTGTCTCTCACCACCAGGACGAGCTCTCCGGCCTGCGCGTCGCCGAGGGTCGTTTCATCGACGCCATCGACGACGAGAACCACGCCCAGGTGGCGGTGATCGGCGCCGGGATACGCCGCAATCTGTTCGGCTCGGCGGAGGCGATCGGCCAGCACCTGAAGGTCAATGACACCTGGTTCGAGGTCATCGGAGTCTTGGAGGAAAGCGGTGGGGGATCGAGTTTCCAGGGCGTGGCGATCGGTACGACGTCCACCGAGATCTACGTCCCCGCCAGTACCGCCATCCGCAAGTTCGACCGGCCGCCCCTGGAGGCCCCCCTCGACGAGATCGTTGTTCGCCTCGACGACGAGGTCTCGCCGCAAGCCACCGCCACGGCCATCGAGCGCGTCCTCGAGCGCATCCACGGGGGAGCCAACGACTACGCCCTGGTGGTGCCGGAAGCTCTGCTCGAACAAAGCCGACGGACCCAGCGACTGTTCAATATCGTCATGGGCTGCATCGCCGGAATCTCGCTGCTGGTCGGAGGCATCGGCATCATGAACATTATGCTGGCAACCGTGCTCGAGCGCACTCGTGAGATCGGCATCCGCCGAGCCGTCGGGGCGCGTCGCTCGGAGATCCGCATCCAGTTCATGATCGAAGCCTTCACGATCAGCCTGATCGGCGGCATCGCCGGCGTCGCCATGGGCGTGATCATTGCCCTCGTCGTCGCCGCGTCGGCCGGCTGGGCGACGGTGATCACCGTCGGCGCCGTCGGCCTATCGACGGGCGTCTCGATGGCCGCAGGCCTGATCTCGGGCATCTATCCGGCCGTCCGCGCGTCCAACCTGGACCCGATCGAAGCGCTCCGCTACGAATAGCGACAAACCTACCCGCGGAGCGCGGAGAGGCGGCTTGCACCGGCCGCGGGCCGGGTCGAACATAGGGGGATGAACAACATCGTGAAACGCAATCTCAGCTCGTTTTCGCTGCTCCTTCTGATGGCGATGACCGCCGCTGCCTGTGGATCGACGGAGCCGGCAGCCGACAACGCCGCCCCCGCGGAGCCACCGGCCGGCAGCGCCACTACCGAGCCACCGGCTGTATCGGCGACGCAACCCGCCGAACCGCTTCCGGAGCTGCGCACGAACGACGCCGGCGCCGTCCTGGTAACGCAGGACGAGGTGCTGCGGATGATCGATGCCGGCACCGCGCCGATGATCCTCGACGTCCGCACGCCGGAGGAGTTCGCCGAAAGCCACGTTCCGGGGGCGATCAACATCTCGCACGACGAGCTCGCCGACCGAATGGCCGAGATCGACGGGGCGCGGGACGCGGGCCTGATCGTCTATTGCCGCAGCGGCCGCCGCGCCGGTATCGCCGAGCAGCTTCTCCTCGATCAAGGGTTCGCCAACGTCCAGCACCTCGAGGGCGACATGATCGCCTGGCTGGAGGCGAACCGGCCGACGGAGCAACAGTAGCGAGCTGCGTTAGTCCGCCCGAAGCGCCTCGACCGGATCGACCCGCGTGGCGCGCCGTGCCGGCAACCAGGTCGCCAGCAGGGAAACCGCCGCGAGCACGCAGGGCACGGCGACGAATACCGTCGGGTCGAGCGCGCTGATCTCGACCCAGAGATGCTCGAGCATACGCGCCATCCCGGCGGCGGCCGCCAGGCCGCCGACGATGCCGAGCCCCACGAGCGTCGCCGCGTGCGCCATCACCGTGGTGAGAACGTTGCCGGCATCGGCCCCCAGCGCCATCCGGATACCGATCTCGCGGGTGCGCTGGCTCACCGAGTAGCTGATCACGCCGAACACCCCGACCGCGGCGAGAAGCAGCGCCACGGCGGCGAACCCACCAAGGAGCCTGCTGCTGAAGCGAGGCTGGGCAACGGTGTCGAACATCAGGCCCTCGAGGGGCTGTATCCGATAGACCGGCTGGTCCGGGTCGAGCTCCAGGACCTTTCCGCGCACAATGGCGGTGAGATCAGCCGGGTCGCCGGCGGTGCGGACGACCACCGAGGTGAACGGAAAGGTCATCTGCTCGAATGTCAGGTAGACCTCGGGCTCGATCTCGCCGTCGTAGCCGAGATGCCGGGTGGAACCGACCACGCCGACGATTTGAATCGGCGTACCGTCGGGGCCGGTATCGAACTGCAGTGACTGGGTGAGCGGGTCGACATCGGGGAAGTGCCGACGTACGAGTGCCTCGCTGACGATGGCGACCTCGGGAACGTCCGCCGTGTCCGCGCGGGTGAAGTCGCGTCCGGCAAGCATGGGAATGCCGAGGGTTTCGAAGTAGCCCGGACTGACCGCTTGAAAACTCGCCTCGTACTCCTGGCCCGGCGGCGGCGGCTCCTCACCCCAGATCAGGTAGCTGAATCCGGCGTGGGTACCGGAGAACGGTATGCCGAGGACCGTGGCGGCGGACTCCACCCCGGGCAAAGCACCGATTTCGTCGACCAGCTGCCAGTAGAACGCGGCGATCTTGTCACTCGTGTCGTATTTCGTTTGCGGCAGCGCCAGGCGCAGGGTGAGGACGCCACGGGGCTCGAATCCCGGGTCGCGCGACTGCAGCTCCATCAAGCTGCGTGACATGAGTCCGGCGCCGATCAAGAGCACCGATGCGAGGGCGATCTCGGCGACAACCAGCCCGTCGCGCAACCGTGCCCGTCCCTTCCCGGACGACGCGGCGCGCGAGTCGGCGCGGATCACCGACTGCGCGTCGGTGCCGGACGATTGCCATGCGGGGGCGAGGCCGAAGACGGCGCCGGTCACGACCGTGATCAGCACGGTGAATCCGAGGACGGCAGCATCGACGCCGATGTCGCCGATACGCGGTATCGACGTGGGGAGAAACCCGCGAAGCGGCTCGAGCCCGGCCACCGCGAGGAGGGCCCCGAGGCCGCCACCACATACCGACAGCATGAGCGACTCGGTGAGGAGCTGCCGGACGACCCGTGACCGGCTGGCCCCCAGGGCGGTTCGCAGTGCGATCTCCTTGCGGCGATCCGAAGCGCGCGCCAGGAGCAGATTGGCAACGTTGGCGCAGGCGATCAGGAGCACGAAGCCGACGGCGCCGAGAAGGAGCAGAAGGGCGGGCTGCACGCCGCCGACGAGATTCTGGTGCAACGGCAAGACCGTGAACGTGCGCCCGGCCTGTTCGTCCGGGAACTCCGCTTCCAGCTCCCGGCCGACCCGATCGACGTCAGCCACGGCGCGATCGAGCGTGACCCCGGGGAGCAACCTGCCGACGCCCTCCATGTATCCGGTCGTGCGGTCGTTCTGGTAGTCGTCGCCGAGGTCGATCGGCGGCGAAGGTACCGCTTGAGGCCCGACGACGTAGGCGTCGGCGCGCTCGAGAAAGCGGAAGTCCGGCGGCGTCACACCGACGACCGTATAGGCTTCGCCGTCCAGCGTCAGGGCGCGGCCGACGACATCCGGGTCCGCTGCGAATCGCCGCTCCCAGTAGCCGTGATCGAGCATGGCCGTGTACGCCGCTTCCGGAGCCGCCTGGGGAAACAGGGCGCCGACGACCGGCTCGATACCGAGGACCGCCATCAGGTTGTGCGTCGTACGGATGAGCGCGAGTTGCTCCGGCTCCTCGCCGTCGGTTCGGATCCCGGGGCCCTGCCAGTATCCGGCGGCGTCCTGAAGCACAATGTTCCGCTCGCGCAGGTCGCGCAAGTTGGCGGCCTGCAGGTTCGATATGTCGAGCTCTCCACCGTCGCGGCGGTTCGCCTCGGTCACCGCCACGAGCCTTTCCGGTTCGGCGTAGGGCAGCGGCGAAAAAAGCACTCCGTTGACGACGGTGAACAGCGCGGTGTTGGCGCCGATTCCCAGCGCTAGCAAGAAAACGATCGAGAGGCTGAAGAGAGGGCGGGCGATCAGCGTGCGCAGGGCAAAGCGGACGTCCTGCAAGGTGCTTTCCATGATTCTCTCCCTCGTGCTCGGCACCGACCGAGGCAACGGGTCGACAATGGCGCGCGACAATGCGGCCCAGTCGGCCTCGGTCTCCAGGATCGTCTTTTCGGCCACGGCGGGGTCGGTGCCCTGGCGAACGGCGTCGTCGTACTGCGCCTCCAGGTGTGCGGCGATCTCCTCGGCGATCTCGTCGAGGCGTGCGCCGCCGCCGGGCAGGGTCGGATCGGCCCGAAGGGCACGTAGTCGCTCGCGCACACGGCTGACCCAATCGGGCTGCGGCAGGCCAGGTCGTTCGGCTCGGTCGGACATGTCAGGCCGGCTCGATGACGCTCTCGACCGCGTCCGTGAACGCCCGCCAGCTCGCCCGGCGCTCGCTCAGGGTGCGTTCGCCCTCCGGTGTGATCTCGTAGAAGCGGCGCCGCCGTCCGCCGTCGGGCCGCTGCCAAGCGCCACGCACCAGCCCCTGCTTCTCGAGGCGATACAGGATCGGATACAGAGACGTGACGTGAAACACCAGTGCTCCGTTGGACTTCTCTTCGATGCGCTTGGCGATTCCGTACCCGTGCTGCGGCTTCTCGGCAAGCAGCGCCAAGATGAGGGTCTCGGCGCTTCCCTTCTTGAGCTCGGCGTCACTCATGCAGCCTCCCCGTCGAACCTGCGGCAATCCATATATATGGGACTACAATATATGGAGATCCACAACATGGCAACGCGCCGTGAAACGATCGTCTTCATGGTGGCCGGATCGCCGCGGTGAGGCGGGCTCCTCCGCCCGGTCGCGCCCCCCGCGTCGCGATTCACGGGTGGGATGGCGAGCTTGAACGCCCTCCGGTGCGGGGCTAACGTAGAACCTTCGCGGCAGCAGGAAATCACGTCCCCTCCAACGCCCGACAGATCCCGACCATGGACCTCGAGACTCTAGAGCTACGCGACCACCGATACCGTGCGCAAAAGGCGCTGTCGAAGCTGAAGGAAGATCAGGCCGACGAGCGCGCGGCCCTCGAGCAGCAGATCGCTCACTATCAAGAGATCTGTCCGCACGAGCACGCCGAAGAGGTCGAGGGACAGTGGCGGTGCCGGGACTGCGATCTGCAGAAGACCACGGCGGTCGAGGAACCCGAACCCGAGCCGGAGCCCGAAGCGGAACCGGCGGCCCCGGTTGAAGCGGCACCCGCGGCGCAGAGCTCGCCGACGGAAGAGGCCCCCAAGCCCGCGCCCCCGGCGGAACCTAACGAGTAGAGCGGGGCGAATCTACCGCACCAACGCGGATCAAGCAGGCCGCGGCCTGCTAGCAGCCCGTGGTGAAGGTGTGATGGGTCTGGCTGCTAGCGCCGCTCATTCGCTTCCCGGGAACATCGGCGGGAAGTCCAGCGTGCCGGCGGCGGCGTGATTCAACAGGAAGGCAAGCCGTACGCCCGCCTGCTTGAAGCGCTTCTCGACGATCGGACGGGCACGGTTGAAGTAGTCGTCCCCCAACCGGCGGTCAGCCGGGATGTCGTACACCAGATCCAGGACGACCTCGTACGATTCTCGCGACCAGCCGACGACATCGAAGTTCTCCCACGCCGCAGCCTCCGCCTCCGTGACCTCACGTTCCAGCCGGCGGGCGGTGGCAGCCGGGTCGTCGAACAACCCCATTCGATCCGGGATATGAAAATCCCACACGGCGTGCAAACGCTGGTCTTGCTGGTCGTAGAAATCGACGAATATGTCGTTGGCGCCGCGATCGTGGGCGTAGCCGACGTGCACAGGCTGGTGCATGTCCCCGACGAAGTGACCGACGAACTTCAGCGCGTTGGCGCGCCGAATCCGCATGCTCTCGCTGGTGCCGGGATCCATCGAGGTGTAGCGAGCGTAGCGAACGATGGCGAGCTGGACGCAGTCGTAGTTGGCGCAGTCGCGCTGCATCACCATCTCCGGAGCATCGGGGACCACGACGTTCATGAAGTGGTACTCGTACGTCGCCTTGTGGTCCGTGTGACGGGAAGAGTCCGGCCATCCGCAGGAGCGATAGAAGGTCTCGGACGGCTCCGGATCGTAGCGACGAATCTCGAAGACCATGTCGCGAGCCTCGTCGGTGAGGCGCTGAAACGCGATCTCGCAGACGATGTCGTGCCCACCGAGCGCCCAGGGAACTCCCGCCGAAGGGTGGGGTCCCGGCTCCCCTGCGGCGCCGGCAAGGGCGGGGCCGGCAACGGCGAGGCCGGCAGGGGCTTCCGTGTCGTCCACCGCCGCGACCGCCTGCCCTCGAGGCGGGAAAAGCGCCGGCAATAACGCCAGCAACACGACCAACACCGCCGCCGAACACCGCCGAGCCCGCCGCACCGCAACTCGCTCTCCCGGCGCATCCTCCACCCGAATCGCTCGGAAGCTCGCCCAGACTCGTTCCGTCACCCGTTTCGTTCGCTCTCGCCGCATCGTCGCAGACTCCTGGAAACGTCCCCGGATGCCGGGACCGCTTGAAAAACCCGGATCCGCCGATCAAGAAAGAACCCGAACCGCCCCTTCGCCATCATCGGTCACTGCGCCGACATCCGTCGCAGACCCATACCCGAGGGAGCGGAGGGCATCGATACATGCAACTACATTGGCGCGAGGGACGCCCGCCAGCAAGCCGCCGGCGGTCTGCGGGTCGAACAGGAGTGGAAACGCAGGGTGATGCGAGTCCGCCTGGGAAGCGACGATCGTCCGCGCCGCGGCGAGATTCGCCGGCTGCAGCGAGGAGACGAATCCTCCTTCGATGACCCGGCGGGCCCCCTCGAGCAAAGGTATGCGATCGAGCTGCAACGTCGCGGACGTCCCGGACGCGGCGGCCATTTCGGCAACCTCGCGGAGCAGACCGAATCCGGATACGTCGGTCAAGGCCGTCGCGCCGTGCTCGATGAGACATGCCGCGGCGGCCCGGTTCGACTGCTTCATGGAGCGCAGCGCCGACTCGATCCAGCGGCCCTTGGCACGGCCGCGCGCGTCGGCAGCGAGGAGCGCGCCGGTACCGACGGGTTTCGTCAGGATCAACCCGTCGCCGGGGCGCAGCCCGCATATCCCGCGTGCTTCGCCCACCCCGACCACACCGGTGACGGTGAAACCGGCAGCGAGCTCGCCACCCTCGGCCGTGTGTCCTCCGACCAGTGCGGCGCCCTCCGCCTCGAGCACGTCGAGCGCACCCGCAAGAAGCTGAACCAAGTCCGCTTCGACTTTGTCGACCAGACCGTGCGGCATGACCACGGTCGCCAACGCGAAGCGCGGCTCCGCACCCATGGCGAAAACGTCTCCGAGGGCGTGATTGGCGGCCACCGCGCCGAACAGGTACGGATCGGCGATAAAGGTGCGGAAGAAGTCGGTCGTTTGAACGATCTGTGTTCCCGCCGGGATCTCGACAACCGCGGCATCGTCGGCGTGGTCGAGGCCGACGATCACGTCGTCCCGGGTGGAAAGTGGGAGCCGCGACAGCGCGCGCGTCAGCAGGTCGGCACCCACCTTCGCGCCGCATCCGCCACAGCGCATTCCGGGGACTCGCAGCACGTGGGCCGCCTTCTCCTGATCGGTCAGGCCCTCCGGCACATCCCGCAGGGCGACCGTGTTCTGACGCACGAGCTCCGATGCCGCCTCGGGACCGATCAGCCGTGGATCCGGTGGGTCGGCGGCCGGAGCATCTTCGGGCATCTCCGGAAGCTCGTTGTAGTCGCGCATGAAGCGACGGTCGATGCGGTCCTTCCATCGCCAGACCCACGACCCCTCGGCGGCCCATTCGCCGCGCGATGCGACCGCATACCGATCTCCTGTGGAAATGAGACTGAGGAATTGCCGTTGCGGGCGGAAGGGGACAGCAGGCTCGTCCAGCAGGCGGGCGCGCACGTTCGCGGTCAGCGGCGGGCCCTGGCGAACGGCAAAGACCCCCGCCTTGGGGCGGGGATGGTCGACGACGGCGGCGACGTCGCCGGCGGCGAAGATGTCAGGGTTCCCGACCGCTTGCAGCGTGTCCTCGACCTCGATGAAGCCGCGCTCGTCGACGCGTAGACCGCTGTCGCCGAGCCAGGAGGCGGCCCGCGCGGTGGTCACCCAGAGCACGTCGTCGAAGTCGAGGGACTCGCCCCCGTCCAACTCGAGCCGGTGCCGGCCGCCGGCCGGGGCGGCGGCGACGCGAACCACGGCTCGCCCGGTGTGCACGGACACGCCCCGTTCGGCCAGGAACCGTACGAACTTCGCCCGCACCCGGCTGTTGTGCGAGGGAAGTATCTCCTCGGTCGCGGTGATCAGGTGGAAACCCAGGTGCGACGCGGTCCTCCCGCTCGCGGCAAGCAATTCCGAGAGTCGATGCTGAACCGAGAGCAGCAACTCGACGCCGCCGGCGCCGCCGCCGACCACCGCGATGCGAGTCTCGCCACGACGCTCCAGGCACCGATCGCGGAGGCGTTCCCAGCGCCGCCAGAAGCCGTCGATCGGCTTCACCGGAACGACTGCCTCGGCGGCCCCGGGCACGGTCAAACCCGGCGTCGAGCCGATGTTGATCGACACGAGATCGTAGGGAACCGGCGGACGATCGCGAAGGGCGACGAGCCTCTGCTCCGGGTCGATGCCGACGACCTCCGCGTGCACGAAACGAGCTCCGGCGAAGCGCGCCAGCGGCCGCAGATCGATGTGTGCCTCGTCGAAGGTGTAGTGGCCGGCGATGAGGCCGGGGAGCATGCCCGAGTACGGAGCCTGCACGTCCCGCGATATCACCGTGAGACGGACGCCGGGCATCGGATCCATGCCGAAGCCCTTGATCACCCCGACGTGGCTGTGCCCGCCGCCGACGAGAACGAGGTCCTTCAGGACGGGAATGCCGGGCGTCATGGCGGGACTCTAGCAGGCTGTCAGGAGACCTGTAACGCTGTCGCCACGGCCAACTGGGAGGCCCCGCGCCACGGTCCTGCGGGAGGCCCACCGCGCTTTCGCCGCGGCTCCCCGGCGGTTCGCTGGACTACTTCCGGATGACGGTGCTCCAGCGATCGGCGCAGCGGCTCCGCAGCGGACATGAGCCGCTTTCCTCGGTCGGCGATTGCAGACCCATCGATACGTATCGATCCGAGCAGTCGGGCCATACCGTCGCCACCTTCAATCCACGGTCGCGAAGCTGTTCGGCCGCGACGGTGTTCGCCCCGGCGCTCATGCCGACACAATAGCCGTGGTCGTCGTGGATTCGGCGGGCCGCCGCGGCGGCATCGGCCTCGGCAACCGCGATCACTTCGTCGACGAAGTCCATGTCCACCAGATCGGGGATGAAACCGTCGCCGATTCCCTGGATGCCGTGCGACCCGGGCTCGCCCCCGAGCATGACCGCGCTCTCGAGCGGCTCCACCGCCACCACGCGCACCTCGGGCATGTGCTCCTTCAGGGCGCGGCCGACGCCCATCAGGGTGCCCCCGGTTCCCGTACCCGCGACGAAGGCGTCGACGCCTTGTTCGCCAAGCTCCTGAAGCTGCCGGGCAAGCTCGGGCCCGGTGGTCTGCTCGTGACAACGGACGTTGTCCGGGTTGCCGAACTGATCGGGGACGAAGAACCCTTCGCGGCCTTTGTAGGAGTCACGCTTCTCGATCGGGCCGACAAAACCCTCCTCTTCCGGGGTGAGGCGCACGTCGGCACCGAGCGCCCGCAGCATCTCGATGCGCTCGGCGCTCATGTGCTCGGGCATCCAGATGATCACCGAGTGTCCGAGCTCACGGGCCACCATCGCCATGGCAATTCCGGTGTTCCCCGATGTCGCCTCCACAACGGTGTCCGTCTGGAGTAACTCGCCGCGTTCGCGCGCCTCCAGCAGCATGAACTTGGCGATGCGGTCCTTGACGCTGCCGCCGGGATTGGAGCATTCCAGCTTTACAAACAATCCTTCGATAGGAACCAGCGGCGTGTTTCCGATGTGGTCGAGGAGATTGTCGGAGCTATGGAGTCGAGACATGGATCTCATCCGCGTCGGGAGGAGCGAGACTGTCGGTGTGCCACGGAAGCGCCGCCCCTGACCGGCGGCAATCTTCGATTTTAGGACTGTCGTATCTGAGAAACAATCCTGCGATCTGCGGAACGTGGGTTCACGCCGTCCCGATCCCTGATCCCGGCAGTCGGCTGACCCTCGTGCAGTACGCGGTGTTCCAGGTCCGCCGCCTCAGATCATCGGCGCCATGACCTCGGCGGCCCAGTCGGCCAGCGTCGTCGGCGTCGTCGTCTCCGGCGTACGCGGTTCCGCCGAGCTCATGTGGCCCGATTCGATGGCCTGGTACATCTCGATCAACGCATCGATCACGCTCTGCCCCAGACCCAGCATCGACAGCCCCATTCGTGCCTGCATCTCGTCGACCGGCGTGTGCGCCACCGTTCGTCCGACGGCACCCGAGATCGCCGCGGCGGCCTCGTCGAACGTCAGATCCACCGGACCGTGTAGTCCGAGCGTCGACGTTCCGCTCCAGCTGTCGTCGAGGAGCTTCTCTGCCGCGACCGCGCCGATATCGCGGGTGGCGAGCATCGGAACGGCCCTGTCGCCCGACACCGGCAACATGATCGAGCCCATCGCCTTGATGACCTGTGCCTGAGGGATGTAGTTCTCGAAGAAGTAACCCGGTCGCAGGTGCAAGACCGAGGCACCGGTCGCATCGAGCATCTCCTCGATGTCGTGCAACCCGGCAACCGGACCGGTGCCGGCGTCGTGATGGGCTCCGATACTCGAGATGTTGACCACCCGGGCAATCTCGTTCGCCCGAATGGCGGCCGCAGCCGCGGCGCCGAAATCATTCTGCGACGCCCGGAGGTTCGCCGCCGTCGGCACCAACGGGGTCACCCACAGCAGCGCGTCGGCGCCGCCGGTCGCGGCGGTCAACACGGCCTCGTTGTCGAGCGAGCCTTGCCGCACATAGGCGCCGCGTTCCTCGAGCCACTGCAGCTTGGCGGGCTCGCGGTGGATGACGACGACCTCGACGTCGGCTTCCAGCAGCCTCTCGGTGGCGACGCGGCCGATGTTCCCCGTAGGTGTGCTGACGACGATGCGCATGCAGGTTCCGCCTTTCGGTTGTCTCGCAGCGTGCTCCCGCCATCTATAGCAGCCGCCACCGTCACACACCAACTTTGCCCACCGACCGGCCATTTTTCTTTCGGCGGGATGAAACCCGGACGGTCTACATCGCGTACTGTATGTCATACAACGTAGACTGTTGCTCCGCTTGCCAGCCAACCCCGGCTATTCGTCACCCCTGACGGCGTGGCGTCTTCACGCGGCGAAAGAAGGAACATGGCACCCAACAACTTTCTCGGCGAGTTCGAACAGATGGTTCTTCTGGCCATCCTGCAGAAGGGCGATCAGGCGTACGGCGTCGAGGTGCGACGCGAGATCGAGGACTGCGCCGGCAGAAAGGTGACGCGGGGCGCGTTCTATACGACGCTGGATCGACTGGAGGCGAAGGGATACCTGCGCTGGGAAACGCGTCCTGTCGAGGGATGGCGGGGCGGTATCCCACAGCGACATTTCGAGGTGACGAAAGAAGGACGTCAGAAGCTCGAGCAGTCGCGTACGGCACTGACGCGCCTGTGGCGCGGACTCGACGGCGACATGCGGCCGAACCGATGAGACGCCCGCCGCGGCTGGCACGCGCGCTCCTGAGGCGCGCCCTCGGCAGCAGTCCGCGCGACCTACGCCGCTACACCATCGAGGGTGACCTGCTGCAGGAGTTCGAGGAGCGGGCCGCCGCTTCCGGCCGCCTCGCGTCCGGTCTGTGGTACTGGGCGCAGGTCCTCGAGCTCGGCGGCAGCTACGCCTGGTTCCGATTTCGCAACACCATCAGCCGCTCAAACCCGGGCGCATCTGAGCGGAGCAGAAACGACTTCGCTGCGGCGCTGACGCCGAGCCCTCGGTTGACCAAAGAGGAAGCCATGGAGAACTTCTGGACCGACCTTCGCTACGGCGTGCGCATGCTCTTCCGCACGCCGACGTTGTCGAGCGTTTCGATCCTCACGATCGGACTCGGCATCGGCCTCGTCACCTTCACGTTCTCGGTCGTCTACGGGGCCGTCTTGCGACCGATGCCGATACAGAACCCGGATCGCTTCGTCGTCGTATCGGGCACGGAACCCGCCGCGGGCAACTGGGGCATGTGGATGCCCATGGCCGACGTCGTCGAGTTCGGCGGCCAGTCGACCGTCTTCGAGACCTTCGCCGCCTCGTACGACGGCACGGTCAACATCGCCGGAAACGACGGTCCGCCGGCCCGTTTCGACGGCGCTTTCGTCACCGCCAACGGCCTCGAGATCCTCGGTGTGCCGCCGCACCTGGGACGGACCTTCCGAGCGGGCGAAGACCGTCCGGGCGCGGAGGGAACGGTAGTCCTGGGCTACGACGTCTGGCGCAACTACTTCGGCGCCGACGAGTCGATCATCGGCACACGGGCCCGCGTCAATGGCGAGAGCATGACGATCATCGGTGTCATGCCGCCCGGTTTCCGCTTTCCCTTCGACCAGGAGATCTGGCTGCCGTACCGCGGCGATTGGGAGGGGCAGCCACGGCGGAGCGGTCAGTTCTTTCAGCCGTACGGCCACCTGCGACCGGGCGTGACGATGGAGGCGGCGCGGGAAGAAGTCGAGATGATCGCCGCGCGCCTTGCGGCGGAATTCCCCGACACCAACGAGGGATTCAGTGCCGAGATCACGCCGTTCCAGGAGCGCTACATGCCGGCGGAGATCACCGCCGTGCTATGGCTCATGCTCGGCGCCACGGTGGGGGTCATGCTGATCGCATGCGCCAATGTCGCCAACCTGCTACTGGCCCGTGCCGCGCTGCGCACCCGTGACGTGGCGATCCGCACTGCGGTGGGGGCCAGCCGGATGCGCGTCATGCGCCAGCTTCTCACCGAAGCCCTCGTGCTCGGCGTACTCGGTGGCGTCGTCGGATTCGTCATAGCCTACGTCGGCACGGGGTACTTCAACCTCGCCGTCGCCGACATTCAGAAGCCCTACTGGATCGACATGCGCACGGACATGTTGACCCTGCTGTTCACCGCCGGCGTCACCCTGCTGGCGGCCATGGCGGCGGGGACCATTCCCGCCCTGCGCGCCTCCGGCGCGTCGGTAAGCGGCGTGCTGAACGACGACAGCCGTGGCTCATCCAGCCTGCGCATCGGCCGGATGACGAGCGCCCTCGTGGTGGGCGAGTTGGCGGTGTCGTGTGCCCTGCTGATCGCGGCGGGCTTCATGGTGCAGAGCATCATCAACGCCCAGAGCATGACGTTGGGGTTCGACCCGGACAACCTCGTAACGGCGCGTGTCGGTCTTTTCGAGACGGAGTACCCGACCCGCGACGAACGCCAGCAGTTCTTTCGCGAGCTTTACGCGCAGCTGAACGAAGAGCGCGGGATTCGATCTGCCGCGCTCACCACCAACCTGCCGTCGAGCGGTGCTCAAGGCTGGAGATTCGCCGTCGAGGGCGAGTCTTATGAAACCGACGCCGACTACCCCTTCACCTACGCCGCCCAGGTCAGCGCCGGCTACTTCGAGACCATGGGGGCAACGATGATCTCCGGGCGGGAGTTCCGCCACGCCGAAGCGTTCTGGTCCTCGGAGACCGCGGGGCAGATCGAGCCCGTCGCGATCGTGAATGCGAGCTTTGCCGCCAAGTTCTTGCCGGACGCCGACCCCCTCGGCAAGCGCATTCGACTCGGCCCTGCCGATACCGAGAACCCTTGGATGCGCATCGTCGGCGTCGTGCCCGATCAGTTCATCGGCGGCGGCACCGGGGGGATCGGCAACGACGCCATTCCACCGGAACAGGTGTACTTCCCGGTCGGCCACACGGACGTGCGGTTCCTCAGCATGGTGATGCGCGCCGAAGCGAATCCGGACACCGTGGCGCAGCAGGCACGCGCGCTGGTCGCGAGCATCGACCCGAACCTGCCGATCTACTGGGCCATACCGATGAGCCAGGTGCTCGCCGACAATTCCTGGGCGATCTCGCTGTTCGGCACCCTCTTCGCCATCTTCGGCGCTGCCGCCCTGTTCCTGGCGTCCGTCGGGCTCTACGGCGTGATGAGCTTTTCGGTAGCACAGCGCCGCCAGGAAATGGGCGTCCGCATGGCTCTCGGCGCCGAGTCGAGAGACATCCTGCGCGTCATCTTTCGCCGCGTCGGGGCCCAGCTCGGCATAGGCCTGAGCACCGGCATCGCCATCGCCTACATGGCCAGCGGCCCCTTGCGGTTCGTCATGTTCGGGGTGGAGACCACGGACGTGTTCGTCTACGCGACCGTCGTGCTGACGCTACTGGCGACGGGCGCGGTGGCCACCCTGGTGCCCGCCAGCCGAGCGACGCGGGTCGACCCGGTGACGGCGCTGCGACCTGATTGATCGGAGCTCTTTTCAGCCTAGAGGGGCTCGAAAAACGTAATGAGGTTGTTGTCCGGATCGACCACCGCGAACTCTCGGCTACCGTACGCCTGGTCGCGGAGCGCCCCTCGTGGGTGCAGGATCTCCTGCGCACGACATTCGGAGTAGAACTCGTCGATGCCTTCGATCTGCAATCGACAACTGGCAGTGCCCGCCAAGAAGGACTCGGCCCCGGAGACGATTGGTCGCTCGACCGAAACTCCACGAGCTTGCCAATCCACATCTGTTGCCGCCCACAGGTGGACCTCTATCCCGTCACACGCGAAGATCGCGAACCCATCCTCTTCGTAGATGAGGTCGAACCCGAGCTTCCTACCGTAGAAGTCCTTGCTCCGTTCCATGGCGGCGACGGGAAGAGCCGGAATCGCCCGAAGCGCTTTCACAAGAACCTCCTCACTATCGACCTCACACGGATTGTTGCGTCCCCACGGGACGCACCCGCCCAGCTCCGAACCACGGTGATCCCGATCTTACTACACGCGTAGTTGACGAAATACGACACGCGTAGTATTACTACTACATGCAGAAAGCACAGGGAGGCAGATCCGCTCCAAAACTCGGCGATCTCGAAGCCGCCATCATGAACGTGATTTGGCGTCTCGGTGAGGCAACGGTCGAGGAGGTCCGCGAATCGCTCGACCGAGAGAAGCAGCCCGCCTACACCACGGTCATGACCGTGATGTCTCGTCTTGCGGCAAAGGGCGTGCTCGAACGCGAGAAACGGGGGCGAGCTTTTCTGTACAGGGCCGCCACCGAACAATCCGAATTCGCCGGTTCGATCCTCTCCGGGGTCGTCGATCGCCTCTACGCCGGCTCACCCGGGCGAGCCATCGCCCACTTGATCGAGACGCACGAGGATGTAGAAGACGAGGAACTGCGGCGACTCGAGGCGCTGATCCGGGAACGTCGCAATCGACGCGAACGATGAGCGGATTGTCGCAGTTCGTCGCGTACAACCTCGCCCCGGCGATCATTGGCGGGACGCTCGCGTGGATATTGGTCGCCGTCGGTGTTTACGCGCTGAGAATTCGCCGCGGGAAGCTGCGTTTGTGCCTGTTCTCGGCACCCCTGCTGAAGTCCACACTGCTGCTGCTGGGCATCGGGATGGTACTTCCGTGGCCGCGAGAGACTTTCGTACAACTCCAGCAACACGCTGTTGAACCGACCCGAGTTCTCCCGTTCTTCATGCTCTTCACCGGGGCAGCGATCATCGTGCAGTCGGCTGTCGGAGGGCGTGCTCGACGCGCCGCTCTCCTCGGCGCGAAGCCCGCCGAATCGGTATCCCCACGGCTGGCAGCAGCGCTCGACGAAGTCATGGAAAGCCTCGATCGTTGCCGCGCCATTCTCGTCGACCGTTGCGGGTGTGAGCCACCCCTCCAGCGCCCGCGACTCTTGATAGCCGGCCCGTCGCTGCAATCGCCGCTGATCGCGACCGAAGGCCCTCCCGCCATCGTCTTCCCCGGTCCGCTCGTCGACGAGCTAGACGACCGAGAGCTGCAGGGGGCGCTCGCGCATGAGGTCGCACATCTTCAGCTTCGGGCGCCGTTCTCATGTTTCAGCTCCTCGTCCGTGCAGGCGCTGGCGATCGCCAATCCGATGGCCGCTTTGATGGCAACGCAACTCCTGTCCGAGGAGGAAAAAGCCTGCGACGACGTCGCCGTCGCGGCCACCGGAGATACCGAAACGTACGCGGGAATGCTGCTCAAGGCGTATCGGTTCGCTCGACCGCGGTCGAGAACCACCTCGGGAGCATTGCTGCGCTTGCCGCAACTGCTCGGCTTGAAGCCCATGCTTACGGAGCGCATCGAGCGACTCGTCGGAGACGCGGCGCCGTCGGCCAACATGGGTGTGCAGTACGCCGGGTTCGCGGCCCTGTGGGCCGCGCTCATTCTCTTGTTCTTCACCGCCTAGGAGGTGCGCATGAACCGACCCGCGCTCGAAACACGAACCGACGCAACCTCACGTATCGTGTACACCTGTTGGCCGTTCGGTGGGTTGCTGTGCGGTCTCGGCACAATGGGGATCGGCGTGTTGCTTCTCGCCGACCACTATCTCGCTGCCCCGGCGGAAGTACTTTGGGGGGTCGGGCTCATCTTGCTGGGCGGGGCGGTGGTCTTCTGGAGCCACCATCGCGGCGATTGGACGTAGGCTGGCGCGAAGCGTTCAGGCGCTCGGCGAAATCAGCTTGTCCCGCCCCCTCGTCAGCGGCGGTCGCCGAGTCCGAGCCGCGGTTCAGGCAGGCTCCGAGAACGCCAAGAAGTAGCCGTTGGGATCGCGGATTCCGAACTCGAGCATCCCGTACGGCATGACCTCCGGGCCCCAAGCAAAATCGACCTTGCCTCGGAACTCGGCGGCGAGTGCTTCGACGCTCGCCGGAAATATGTAGAAGGTCCCGCTACATACCGGCGATGTCGGAGTACCGGCGGACGGCTCGGTATGAAACTGCAGGGTAACGGAGTCCCGCCTCAGCTCGGCCCAGCTGGGCGCCGCTGCGTCCGGATGACAGCCGGTCAACTCGAAACCGAGCTCCCGATAGAACGCGACGGTCTCCGCCATGTCTCGAGCAAGCAGAGCAGGAACCAGGCGAGCCCCGATACTGCTACCGGTCGTCACGATCGCGCCATCGCGACGAGCGAAATCGGCAAAGCGAATGCCCTTCTGTTCATGACTACCCCGCTCGACTTCCGTCCGGCACGGGTGACTCCGGCACGGCCAGAACAGGCGTTACGCCGTCCGCGTACCCGATATCGAAGAGCATGCCCTCGGAGAGCTCGCCCGCCATCTTGCGCGGGGCGAGGTTGACGACGAAGAGCGCCTGCCGCCCCTCGATCTCGCGCGGATCCTCCCGTTCCTGCTTCATCCCGGCGAGGATGGTCCGCTGATGGTCGCCGAAGTCCACCGTCATCTTGATCAGCTTGTTGGAGCTCTCCACGTCGTCCACTCGGCGGATGGTGCCAACGCGGATGTCGATGCTCTCGAACACGTCGAAATCGATGATGTCTTTGATGGGCGCGGGCTCGGTCTTGTCCATGTCTCTCCTCGTCAGGATGCCAGCTGCTCCAGCAGATCACACGCGGTCCCGATCGTGTCACCACCGGCCAACGCGTCGCGCCAGCGGCCGCAAGCCCGCCCGACGTCGTCGCTACCGACGAGCGCGTCGAGCTTGGCCGCAACCGCTGCGGGTTCGAACTTCTCCGGCACGGGGGGAAGAGCGAGATCGGCTCGCAGATCGTTGAGCTGCGGCACCAGGTGGGGATCGATCATGACGCGATCGCCGAACCACCAGAACGCCCGCTTCAGCGGCATCGGCCAGCCCGAGATGTCGACGCCCGGAGCCAACGGCGGGACCTGGTGAGCGGATCGGATTCCGGAGGGCGCGAGTTGGACGGTCGCGCCCGGGACCCGATGCTTTTCCTGGAAGACACGCGCCCCCACGGACAACAGGTGCAGAACGAGGACGTCTCCCGGCCGGTAGATCTCATCCAACAGGCCGTCGCCCCGGGCGAGGTTGTCGCCCACCATGCCCATCACCAGGGCGAGGCCTCGTCGCGGGTGCCAGAGGTCGGGATTCTCCGTGACCGCACGATATTCGTCGGCCGACAGGGTCTCGACGAACTGCAGCCCTGATTCCTCGACCAGGTCACGAAAGGCGCCCGTGGTGACGACGACGACGTCATGGCCACGGTCCCGGAGCCGCCGGCCAATGCCGACATACGGATGGACGTCGCCGTGAGAACCGGTCGGCGTGAGAAGAAATCGCATAGGGATCCGCAGCGTACTATGCGTCGACGGCGGGCGTGCCCGCGGCCGCCGCCTCGTGGCGAGACGAGCCCCGACGACTTCCAGGCTTGCACCGAGTCTCGCGGCTGGAATAACTTCCGTCGGGTCCTCACCGGCAGGTCGCGTATTCGCGCGACCTGCCAACCGAACGCGAGCAGGGTGCGAAAGGCGATGAAGCTCCACGAAGATCCCGCCATGATGCTCCGCTCCGCCACCTCGGAGCAGGTTCTACGTGTCAACGAGGGCTGTGTTGCAGCCCTAGGGCTCTCGGCGGACGATCTCGAGGCCAGTCCTCTACGCGACTGGATCCATCCGGACGACTGGCCGGCGTTCGAACAGACCCTCGCCGCGGGATCCGGAGCTCTCCACGCCAGGCATCGAGACGATTCCGGCGGATGGCTGATCTTCGAGTGGCAGGTAAAGACGGATGCAACCGGTGCCGTCGTACTGGGAAGGGTAACGCCCGAGCCGACGCCCGCCGCCGGGACCGCCGCGGAAGATCAGGCACTTCCGCCGGCCAAGTCGACGGGCGAAACGCTGACTGCGATGGCGCTGATCGTGGAGGAGAAGAACCCCGGGTTGCGCTGTTCGATCCTCCTGCTCGATCCCGAAACGAGACGTGTCGCCGTCGGCGCGGGACCGAGTCTGCCGACGGACTACAACGATGCCGTCGAGGGCCTGGCCATCGGGCCGGCGGTCGGCTCTTGCGGTACGGCGGCGTTCTGGAACGTGCCCGTCGTGGTCGAGAACATCGACGTGGATCCGCTCTGGTGCGAACTGCGCGACGCCGCGAAGCTCGCGGGGGTCAAAGCTTGCTGGTCGCAGCCCATAACGGCGACGAGCGGAGAGGTCCTCGGCGCAATGGCCCTCTACAGCGACGAGCCCAGCGCACCGAGCCGTAGTCAGATGGACGGGTTGGAGATCGCCGCGCGGATGGTGGGCCTCGCCATCGAGCGTGATCGACTGGAAGCACAGCTGCGAGAAGCCGCCAAGATGGAGGCCGTCGGGCGCTTGGCCGGCGGCGTGGCACACGATTTCAACAACTTGCTCACCATCATTCTGGGACACGTCGGACTGCTTGGCGCCGAAGCGGTCTCGGTGAACGATCGGGAGCGCCTCGAAGCGATTTCCGGCGCCGTTGAGCATGCCTCGCAGATCACCACGCAGCTGCTGGCCTACGGTAGGAAACAGGCTCATCGACCCGAGCAGCTCGATCTGCGTGAAGTCGTCCTCGACGGGGTGGTGGTGCTGGATTCGATCATCGGCGACGACATCACGGTATCGGTCGTGTCGGCCGCCTCGCCGCAGTGGGTAACGATCGACCGCACGCAGTTGGGACAGATCTTGCTGAACGTCTCGCTCAACGCCCGGGACGCCATGCCGGGCGGTGGGCGGCTCGAGATCGAAACGCGCGAGGCAACCGAGAGTGAGATCTTCGAAGCCGGGGCCGGAGCCCGGCCGGACGGGTTTGCCGCCGTTACCGTCACTGACACGGGCGGCGGCATGGACGCCACGACGCTCGCTCAGGCCTTCGAGCCTTTTTACTCCACCAAGGAAGACGGTCGCGGCACCGGGCTGGGACTCGCCAGCGTTTACGGCTTGACGAAGCAAAACGACGGCTTCGTCTTCGCTCGAAGTGAGGTCGGCGAGGGGACGGCCGTGACGATCCTGTTCCCGCGTTGCCCCTCGGATGCCCTCCCCGCCGACGCCGAGATCGATGACCAGCAGCGCGTAGCGTCCGTCCTCGTTGCCGAAGACAGCGACGGAATCCGCAGCCTGGTGGCCAGCATTCTGCGTGACGAAGGGCTCATTGTTCACGAGGCGGGCGACGGTGCGGAAGCGCTGTCCTTGTGTGAAGACGGGCTGGCCATCGACTTGCTCATCGCCGATGTGAAGATGCCGTTGGTGGGCGGCATCGAGCTGGCGGCAAAGCTCGGCCGCCTGCACCCGAAAGCCGCGACGATCTACATCTCCGGGTACCCCTTCGAACAGCTCGACTTGCCCCGGCTGGATCCGGCACGAGAGTCGTATTTGCCGAAGCCCTTCACGCCGGCACAGCTACTCGAAGCTGTGCGGGCGGCGTTGCCCTTCGACGAGGTACCGGCAGAGACCGCGGCAGTGCGCGCCGAATCAGGAAGCTAGGCCGCCGCCGATTCGGCGCCGCGCGGGCGCGGACTACTCGTCGACCTTGCCGCGGCGAAAGCTCAGGGTATCGACGACCGCGCCGGCACCCCTCTTCACCGCGCCACCCACCGATGCGGCACCGTCGATCACGACGTTGCCGGCCGATCCGGCCCCGCTCCGCACCGCGCTTCCCATCCCGGTGACGGTCTTGGCAACGGTGCGCCCGGACGCCCTGGCGACGGCTGCAACGACCTTCTTGGTGCCGGCGGCGGCGATGGCGCCCAGCATTCCGGCCGCCTCGGCGAAGGCACTCCGACGCAACCCTCGCTTCGCGGGCCGGCTGAGCGCGCCGCAGTACCGCCGCGTCACGACCCCTACCCGCAACGTCAGGAAGGCGTTCGCCGTACCCGAGACGATCGAGCTGGCAACCACCGAGCTGGCGACCTGCAACCCGGGAACCGCCCCGGCCGCGGCGCCGAGGGCGTTCTGAACGACCGGCTGGATTTGCTCGGCCAGGTCCAGCTCCTCGATCTCCCCGGCGACGAACGCCGTCGTCAGCACGTTGCCGTACAACCAGCCCATGTCCCGCAGCGACGGCCGTTGCCGATACACGTGCGCGACCTGCCAGACGAGCCGCGTCTGCAGCCCGAGAACAAAGAGCGAATCGAGCGAGCCGTTCTGCGAAAGCGCTGTGGCAAGGAAAACGCGCGAGGCGGTCTTCTTGGTGATCTCGTCGGCGGCCGCGTCGAGATGTCTCAACGCAGCCTCGACGTCGTCGCGCGTTTCCAACGGAAGACTGGCGGTTCGCGGGTTGGCACCGAGGCGAGCCCGCAGAGAACCAAGATACCGCTCGAATACCGGCCCCTCCGCCTTCTCCGGCAGCGCAAGCGAGCGGGGCAACCGCATCCACATGACGGCCGGGACGACGATACAGGCGGCGTAAAACAGCAGCAGGGCAGCCAATACCACCTGCCCTGCGACCGGATGCAGTAGCCCGGCCAGCTCGACGAGCTGCGCCGATTGGTTGATCACCACTACGGCGAAGGAAACCACCACCACGAGCAGCCCGAGCGCGGCGAATTTGATCAACGTCGTCTTCATGTTTGGTAACTACGGTTCGCGGGACCGAAGGTTTCCCCCTCGCCCGAGTTGAAACTCACGCTCCCGAACCTCAGAATTCTACCCTTCCGAGGCCGGCCTGCGCCCGGCTCCGACTCCACGGAGGTGTTCCCCATGTTCAGAAGAGCTACCGACATCGTGTGCATCGTCGGCATGGTCATGGTCGCTGCGTCGATTGCCGCGCCCACGGTCGCGGCTCCCCAAGACCGCCCCAACATCCTGGTCGTCTGGGGCGATGACGTCGGCCAGTCGAACATCAGCTACTACACCCGCGGGATGATGGGTTACCGCACCCCCAACATCGACCGCATCGCCAACGAAGGAATGGCGTTCACCGACTATTACGGCGAGCAGAGCTGTACCGCCGGGCGCTCGAGCTTCATCATGGGGCAGAGCGTCTTCCGCACGGGCCTTTCGAAGGTCGGACTACCGGGCGCGGAGCTCGGCATGCGGGTCGAGGACCCGACGATCGCCGTTGTTCTGAAGGATCTCGGCTACGCCACCGGTCAGTTCGGCAAGAATCACCTCGGCGACCGGGACGACATGTTGCCGACCAACCACGGCTTCGACGAGTTCTACGGGAACCTGTATCACCTCAACGCCGAAGAAGAGCCGGAGAACGAAGACTATCCCGGCGACATGGTCCTCGCGGACGGCCGTACGTTCCGGGAAGCCTACGGCCCCCGCGGCGTCATCGAGAGCTACGCGGACGGCCGCATCGAAGACACCGGACCGCTCACCAAGGCGCGCATGGAAACGGTCGACGACGACACCTCCGACCGGGCGATCGACTTCATCCGCCGAGCCGAGACCGCCGGCACGCCGTGGTTCGTATGGTGGAGCGGCACCCGCATGCACTTCCGTACGCACGTGAAAGAGGAGTTGCGGGGGATCTCGGGCCAGGACGAGTACTCCGACGGCATGGTCGAGCACGACATGCACATCGGCAAGTTCCTCGACCTGCTGGACGAGCTCGGGATTGCGGACGACACGATCGTGTTCTACAGCACGGACAACGGGCCGCACTACAACACCTGGCCCGATGCGGCTTCGACGCCGTTTCGCGGCGAGAAGAACACCAACTGGGAGGGCGGATGGCGGGTGCCCGCGGCGGTACGTTGGCCGGCGCGCATCGAGGCCGGTTCGGTGAGCAACGAGATTGTCCACCATATGGACTGGCTCCCGACCTTCGCCGCCGCCGCCGGCAAGGCCGACATCAAGGAAGACCTCCTGGACGGGTACACCTCCAGCGCGCTGGGGCGTGACTATCGTATTCACCTCGACGGCTACAACATCTTGCCGATGCTGACCGGAGAGACCGACGAGAGCCCACGTCATGAGGTCTTCTACTTCTCCGATGACGGCGACCTGACCGCTTTCCGCTACGACGATTGGAAGCTGATCTTCATGGAGCAGCGCGCGGGCGGCACGTTCGAGGTGTGGGCGAACCCGTTCACGCCGCTGCGCGTCCCGCTGATGTTCAACCTACGCCGCGATCCCTACGAGCGCTCGCAACTCACGTCGAACGTGTTTTACGACTGGCAGCTCGACCGGGCGTTCCTGCTGGTACCGGCCCAGACATACGTCGGGCGTTTCCTGCAAACGTTCGTCGAGTACCCACCGCGACAGGAAGCGGCAAGCTTCTCGCTCGACCAAGTGATGGACAAGCTGAGGTCAGCGGGCGGGGCCCAGTAGGGGAACCGAGAATCCAACGCGCTCTCAACGACGGTGATCGTTCGTGCGACCACCGCCGGCGACCTTGGCTCGATAGGCTGCGATCCGGACCACATGGTGCCCGGGTCCCACCGACGAGCGAGCGGACAACTACGGAGGGAACCGAGAATGCTCAAGAAATGGTCGACCATTCTGGCCCTGATGCTCTTGACGGTAGGCGGCGCGAGCATGCCGACCGTTTCGCAGGCAGGCCAACAAGACCTCCCCAACATCGTCGTGATTTGGGGCGACGACATCGGCTGGTTCAACATCAGCGCCTACAACATGGGCATGATGGCGTACCAGACGCCGAACATCGATCGCATCGCCCGCCGCGGAATGCTGTTCACCGACTTCTACGGTCAGCAGAGTTGCACCGCCGGGCGCGCCGCTTTCGTAACCGGCCAAAGCCCGGTACGAACGGGACTGACCAAGGTCGGGATTCCCGGAGCCGCCCTCGGCCTGCAGGCGGAGGATCCCACCATCGCCGAGCTGCTCAAGAACCACGGATACGCGACCGGGCAGTTCGGCAAGAACCACCTCGGTGACCGCGACGAGTTCCTGCCCACAGCGCACGGCTTCGACGAGTTTTTCGGCAACCTGTACCACCTGAACGCCGAGGAAGAGCCGGAGGATCCCGACTACCCCGATCACATTCCGGGGTTCGTCGAGCGCTTCGGCCCCCGTGGCGTTATCCGTAGCTACGCCGACGGTCGGATCGAGGACACTGGACCGCTGACGAAGGAGCGCATGGAGACCGTCGACGAGGAGGTCCTCAACGCGTCCCTCGACTTCATGGACCGCACCGTGGCTTCGGGCACGCCGATGTTCATGTGGTTCAACTCCACCCGGATGCACGTCTGGACGCATCTGCGCGAGGAATCCGAAGGCGTCACCGGGCAGGGCGTATATGCGGACGGCATGGTGGAGCACGACGGCCACGTCGGGCAGATCCTCGACAAGATCGAAGAGCTCGGCATCGCCGACAACACCATCGTCATGTACTCCACCGACAACGGGGCCGAGACCTTCACCTGGCCCGACGGCGGCACCATCCCGTTTCGCGGCGAGAAGAACACCAACTGGGAGGGCGGATACCGGGTGCCGATGGCGATCAGCTGGCCGGGCAGGATCCCCGAGGGCGTGGTCTCGAACGTGATCATGTCGCACGAAGACTGGATCCCGACGTTCCTGGCGGCGACAGGCGAGACCGACATCAAAGAAAAGCTCCTCGCCGGTCACATGGCCGACGGGAAGAACTTCCGTGTGCACCTGGATGGCTACAACTTCCTGCCATATCTCACCGGCGAAACCGACGAGAGCCCGCGCCAGGAGTTCTACTACTGGACCGACGATGGGGCGATGGCGGCGGTGCGCTACAACGACTGGAAGATGGTCTTCATGGAGCAACGGGCGCACGGCTTCGAGGTCTGGCAGGATCCTCTGGTTCCGTTGCGCTTTCCGAAGCTCTTCAACCTCCGGCGCGATCCGTTCGAGCGCGCCGATCACGAGGCCATCGGCTACGGGAAGTGGCGCGCCGAGAAGATGTACATGCTCGCCCCGGCCTCCGCGATCGTGGCGGAGTTTGTCGCCACGTTCCAGGATTTTCCGCCCCGCCAGAGACCGGACAGCTTTTCGGTCGACCAGATCATGGAGAACTTCACCCGCAACAGCGGTCAGTAGAGATCTCGACGGCGGATGTTCTCCGCCGTCGGTAACACCGAGGTCGGACGACGGCGGTGCCCTGAGAGGCACCGCCGTTGCCTTTCATGGGCCCCCGCCGAATCTCGCGCCCTCTCCGCTCAGGTGGTACTTTGGTGCCCTCTCCGGAGCTCGCCGCTCTGCTGAATCCTCGGCTCGACCCGGCCCTCACCGGCGCACCGGCGCCCTACCTCGGCAGCACCATGAACGACACCAAGAGCACTTCGCCTTCGATTATCTACACCTGGACCGACGAGGCTCCGGCGCTCGCAACGTACGCCTTCCTGCCGGTGATCCGCGCCTTTGCCGGGGCGGCCGGAGTGCCGGTCGAAACCCGTGACATCTCCCTGGCAGGCCGCGTCCTGGCCGTCTTTCCGGACGTGCTGGGCGACAAGGCCGTCAGCGACGATCTGGCCGAGCTCGGCAGCATGGTGGAAACCCCCGAGGCGAACATCATCAAGCTCCCCAACATCAGCGCCTCGATTCCGCAACTGAAGGAGTGCGTCGCCGAGCTCCAGGCACGGGGATTCGACCTGCCGGACTACCCCGAGGACCCCGCGACCGAGGCGGAACGGGCCGTCCGGGCGCGTTACGACAAGGTCAAGGGGAGCGCCGTGAACCCGGTTCTACGCCAGGGCAATTCGGACCGGCGAGCCCCCGATTCGGTCAAGAACTTCGCTCGGGCCCATCCGCCGCGTCCGTTCCTGAAGGACTGGCCCGAGGACTCGCGCACCCATGTCGCCACGATGACGTCCGGCGATTTCCGTAACAACGAGATGTCGGTGACCGTCGATGCGGAAACGACGGCGCGGATCGAGCACGTTTCGGCGGATGGCGATGTCACCGTCCTGAAGGAGTCGTTGCCTTTGCAGGCGGGAGAGGTTCTGGACGCGACCTTCATGAGCCGCGCTGCCCTGCGCGAGTTCCTCGCCGATCAGGTCCGCGATGCCAAGGACAAGGACGTGCTGTTCTCCCTGCACATGAAGGCCACCATGATGAAGGTCTCCGACCCGATCATTTTCGGCCATGCCGTGCGGGTGTTCTTCGCCGATGTCTTCGACAAGCACGCCGAGATCTTCGAAGAGCTCGGCGTCGACGCCAACAACGGCTTCGGCGACGTGGCCGCCAAGATCGCCGGGCTGCCCGACGATCAGCGGGCGGCGATCGAGGCCGATATCCGCGCCGCGCTGGACAACGGCCCGGGGATCGCCATGGTCGATTCCGACCGAGGCATCACGAACCTGCATGTGCCCAGCGACATCATCATCGACGCGTCGATGCCGCCGATGATCCGCGATTCCGGGCGCCTGTGGAACGCCGACGGTGAGCTACAAGACGCCAAGGCGATCATCCCCGACTCCAGCTACGCCGGCGTCTACGACGCCGTGGTGCGCGACTGTCAGGCGAACGGCCAGTTCGATCGCGCCACCATGGGCAGCGTCCCCAACGTCGGCCTGATGGCGCAGAAGGCAGAAGAGTATGGCTCGCACGACAAGACCTTCGAGGCCGCGGCCGACGGCGTGATCAGGGTCGTGGACGGCGACGGCAACCCGCTTCTCGAGCACACGGTGCAGGAGGGCGACATCTGGCGTGCCTGCCAGACAAAGGACGTTGCCATCAAGGACTGGGTGAAGCTTGCCGTGACACGAGCCCGGGCCACCGGCGCGCCGGCGATCTTCTGGCTAGATCGGGATCGGGCGCACGACCGGGAGCTCATCCGTAAGGTCGAGTCCTATCTCCAGGATCACGACCGCGAAGGACTTCACATCGACATCATGCCGCCGGTGAAGGCGACGGAGTTTTCACTCGAGCGCATTCGCCGCGGTGAGGACACGATCTCGGTGACCGGCAACGTCCTGCGCGACTACCTGACCGACCTGTTCCCGATCCTCGAGATCGGCACCAGCGCGCGGATGCTGTCGATCGTCCCGTTGCTCAACGGCGGCGGCCTGTTCGAAACCGGCGCCGGCGGTTCGGCGCCGAAGCACGTGCAACAGTTCGAGAAAGAGGGACACCTGCGCTGGGACTCGCTCGGCGAGTACATGGCGCTGGCGGCTTCGCTACAGCACCTCGGCGAGCATTTCGAGAACGGTGCCGCCCTGGTTCTCGCGGACACGCTCGAACAGGCGACGGCCGCGTACCTCGAGGAGGGGCGATCGCCGTCTCGCAAGGTCAACGAGCTCGACAATCGGGGCAGCACCTTCTACCTGGCCCTCTACTGGGCTCAGGCCTTGGGCGAGCAAGCCACCGATGCCGAGCTTGCTGCGCGCTTCGGGGTGCTGGCAGCCGCGCTGGCCGACAACGAAGACCGGATCGTCGCGGAGCTCGACGACGCTCAGGGCTCCTCGCAGGACGTCGGCGGCTACTACAGACCCGACGACGAGCGCGCCACCGCGGCGATGAGACCCAGCTCGACGTTCAACGAGATCCTCGACAGTCTCTGATATCGAGCCGGCAGCGTCTGGTACCGAGCCGGCAGTACCTGGCATCGAGCGGGCAGCTCTGGTCCCGTGCCGGCAACATCTGATAAAGGGCCGGCGTTCCTGACCGCGAGCCGATGGCGGTGAATCACGGGTTCAGCGGGGGTAGCACCGGGGCGTTTGCGGCCGCCTCCTTTCGCTCTCGTGCGCGGCGGCGGACACGTTCCACGCCGCCCGCCAGGGCCCGCCCCGACCAAGCGGCGGGCTCTGTCGCCCGCTTCCCGTAGAGGCTGTCGCCCAACGAGCGCGCCTCTCGATCGAGCTGGGAGTCTTGCGCCTCGACCGCGAACGCCCGGTACGTGCCGGGGCGGCGGCCACGGAAGTCGAGCCATCGCATGAAGGCGCGGGCGGTCTCGGCCGCCTGCTGTGAGCGGGCGGCCTGGCGGAAAGCACGGAACCGGCGCCTTTCCTCGCGAGCGGCCGCATCACCGCGGACGAGCTGTTCGAGATCGAGCCCGAGGTGTTGCAGCGACCGCCTCCCGACGTACAGGAGGATGACCACTCCCAGCAGAACGGGGCCCCAGCGTCGCAGTGTGTCGGCGACGGAGATACGCGTGGCGCCGGCCTCGCCGGTTCGGAAGCGGTCGGCGTCTTCCCCGGGCAACGCGAACTCCGGCGCCAGGTCGGGATTGGCAACCACTTCGACCTCCAGCGCAGCGGCGCTCGCCTGTTGCAGGGCACCGGCCGTGACGTCCCACCACGCCAGCTCGACCGCCGGCAGCGTGTAGCGACCCTCACGCTCGGCGACGAAGGTGGTCGATTCGACCCGGGTGCCGACGATGCGCGCGCCCCTTTCGCCGCCGGTGTCGGTGACCTGCGGTTGCGCCGGGTAGGCGGCGAGCCCGTCGGGAGACCCGAGATCCAGCGGCGGAACGACCATCGACAGCGCGTCCTGAACGGTCACGGTTACGGTGCGCGTCAGGGATTCGCCGACCCGAAGCGTCCGGATCGTAGGAGCCGCCGCCGCGCCCGCGGGCGCCGCCACCTCGATGATCTCTTCCAGACTCAGGGCCGACGTGGCGATGAAGTAGTCGAGCTCGGCGGCCTCCTCGGGGACGGTTGCCTCGAAGCGGACCGGAGGCGGGGAGACACGGACGTTCGCTACGTCCGAGCCGCCGGCGGAATAGGAAAGGGCGATATCGATCCGCTCGATCTCGAAGCTGCCCGGACGCTGCGGGTAGATCGTGTAGCTGCGCGACTGACCGGCCCACGTCCGCCCGCCGCGGCGCTCGGTGAGATTCCGCCCTCGATCGTTGAACACCACCAGTGCGTCGGCCACGTCGAGGTCGGGGAAACGAGGGGCGTTGCGGAAGAACGTCGGCACCAGCACTTCGACCTCGACGGTGACCGGTTGACCCACCGTCACTGCCTCGCCGGGCGTGACCGATGCCCGGGCGACGGGCAGTTGGGATTCGTCCTGAGCGGACGCCGGTACGGACGCGAAAGTGAGGAAGGCCGCAAGGAAGACGGCGACGAGCGCGCTGGTCATCGTGCGGCTCATGGCGCCCTCCCGGGCGTCTCCGGATCGGCCGCCCGCGCCACGTCGACCGCGAATCGGCGACGAAGGAAGTCTGCCGGGGATGTTTGCAGCCGTCGCATCCACATCTCGGACATCTGCGCGTCGGTGAGCCGCGAGGCCTCGACCTCTCCCCGTTCGCCCTGATCCTGCTGGCCCGTCTCGTCGAAGACCACTTCGTCGGCGCCGACCTCGGATACCCCCGGATTGGGCTCGGGCTGGTTGGCGGCACGGTAATCGAGAATAGCCTGCACGAGATCGCGGTTTTCGCGCGCCTCGACCCACTCGGGCCGATCGAGCAGCGCCTGCTCGTAGGCGGCGAGGGCGCGTTCGTATTCACCCAGCAGCGACAACGCATTGCCCATGTTGTAGGACGCCTCGGGAGACGGGTCGGCAGAAAACGACCCCACCGCGGCTTCGAACTGCTTCGCCTCGTAGAACGAAACGCCCTGCCACAACGGATCCTCGAAAGTCTCGGCGGCGGCTTCGTACTCGCCGTTCTCGAAGAGCCGCCGCCCCTGCTGATCGGCCGTCAGCCATATCGACGGCGCGCAGCCGCTCATGACGCCGACGAGCAAGAGCACGCCGAACAGGTTCCACCGCACTGTCCAACCACGGCGAAACCACAGCGCCCCGAGCAGCGCTACGGGCCATGTCAGCCAGTAGCCGCTATCGCGCCAGCGCGAGGTCTCGTCGTCCTGTTGGGCGCGTCGCAGGTTCGTTTGAACCCTGCGCTGCAGTCGCCCGACGTCGGCGTCGTCGGCGGTAGCGCCGACGACGAAGGCATCGGCGCGGTCGGCGACCGCCTCGAGCCCTTCGCGGTCGAGGGTGGCGACGATCCGCCTGCCGCTGGCGTCGGTGGCGAAGCCTTCGTCCCCTGCCGGAATGGCGCCCCCGTCACGGGTGCCGACGGCGAGCACCAAGACCTCGTCCTGGCTTTCGGCCTCGTGCTCCTCGAAGGCCGGCACGTCGTCGATCGAGATGCCGTCGGTGATGAACAGGATCGACCCCGGCGTCTGCTCACCGGCGAGCATCTCCGTCGCCAGCTCGAGGGCCGCCGCCGGCTCTTTGCCCTGAACCGGCATGATGTCGGTCTGCAACGAATCGAGGAAGGCGGCGAAGATCGAGGGGTCGTCGGACAGCGGCAGCACCGAGTGGGCGCTGCCGGCGTAGGCGATCAACGCCGTGCGGGAACCGCGACGTGTCTCGAGGAGGTCGCGGATCTTCTGCTTCGATCTGTCGAGGCGGCTTGGTTGAACGTCGACCGCGTTCATCGAGGCGGACAGATCCAGGGCGATAACGAGGGGAGCCGTGTCTTCGGCAAACGGCGAGCGCTCCCGCTCCCAGGTCGGCCCGGCCACGCCGAGCACACCGAGAGCCATCAATCCGGTGATCAGGTGCTCGGGTCGGAAGCGCTCGCCGCCCCCACGTCCCACCAGGAGCGCATCGAGGAGGTGGGGAGCGATGATCCGCTTCCACTGGTGCAGGGCGCTCCCCCGCCAGCTCATCAGCGCCAAGTTGATCGCCACGGGAAGCAGCAGCCACAGCCACATCGGCCGGAGGAAGTGGAAGTCCGAGAACAGGGCCGAATCAGGCATGGTCGGCCTCCTGTTCGAGGCGGAGGCGATGAAACCCGTCGTAAAGCGACAGCAACAGGTGGTAGCCCAGCGCCAAGAGCACGGCGCCGGCAAGCGGCCAGTGGTACAAAGGGCGGGTCGGTCGATACGAGATCGTGTCGATCTCCTCGGGCGTCAGCGCGTCGATCTGCTCGTAGATGCTGACGAGTTGCTCGCGGTCGTCGGCGCGAAAGGCGCTGCCGCCGGTGGTCGCGGCGATCGCCTCGATCGTGTCCACGTCCATCTGTGCTTCGCCGGCGGCGGCCGGATCTCCTACGGCGATCGCGTGGATGGTGAGGTCGTTTTGCGCCGCGATCTCGGCCGCTTTCCGGGGCGGCACCTTGCTGCCGGTGTCATTTCCGTCGGTGAGCAGGACCAGGACGCGATCACGGGCCTCGCTGTTGTCGAACGCCTTCACGCCGAGGCCGATGGCGTCACCGATCATCGTCTGAGGTCCCGCCATGCGCGGCTCGACCTGATCGAGCAGCGTGCGCACGAGGTCGTGATCCTGGGTGAACGGCGTCTGCACGAACGCCTGCGTACCGAACACGATCAGGCCGATCCGGTCGGCCTCCCGGCGATCGATGAAGTCGTCGAGGACCAGCTTCACCGCATCGAGGCGGCTGACGCGCTCGCCGGCCTCGTCGAACATGTCGGTGGTCTCCATCGAACCGGAAAGATCGATCGCCAGCATCAGGTCGCGGGCAGATTCCACGTTGACGATCGGTGGCTCGACGTACTGCGGCCGGGCCACGGCGGAGACCATCAGGAGCCAGGCGAGCGGCCCGATCAGCCACTGCGAGAGATTGCGGCGCAGCAGCACACCGCCCTTCGAAGGCATCCGCCCGGTGGCCGCCGCGACCCGCTCGAATCCCGGGACCCGAACGGACTCCAAGCGTTCCCGATACTCGGGTAGGAAGCGGAACGCGAGGACCGGAACCACCAGCAGCACGAAGACCCACGGATAGTCAAACTCGAACATGATGTCCCTTGATCCAGGCACGCAGAAGGGCGGTTAGCTCGCCGATCTCGGCGTCCGGGATCGCCTCACGTGAGCGGCGCGACCCGTACGCGATGGTGGGCAACAGGCGGCCCGGCCCGTTGCGAAACCGATCGCCGTCCCAACGCCTGTCGAGGAACTCCAACCAGGCGTCGCCGCTCAGCCTTGCTACTTCTTCGCGCGCGCTGAAGGCGAGCGCGACCTGCTTCACCAGAACCGGCAGCTGGCGCAGCGCCTGGTCGCGCTGCTCCGGGTCGCCGATGGCGGCGGAAATGGCGTCGACGCGAAAGAGAGCCTCCCGCCGATACCGGTTGGCGCGATAACGACGCACGGCGAGAAACACCGCCACGCAGATCCCGATCGCGACGGCCGCGGCGAGCGCGTACCAGGCGCCCGTCGAAGGCACCCAGCTCACCGGCTCGGGCAAGACGATGTCATGCATGTCGGTGATCGAGGGGGCGGTTTGCGTGGGCTGCTGAGCCTCCCCGGTGCGCAGCGCCGGAACGAACATGTGTCCGGCAAAGAACACTTAGCGACCTCCTCGATCGAGGCGTCCGAGCATACCGCGCACCTGCTCGAGAACATCGCGATCGGTAGAAAACGGCAGCACCGGGATGCCGAGCTTCCGCTGCCACTCCATCACCGTGGCGAGGCGCTCGTCGGCGAATTCGGCCAGGCGCCGCCGCGCAGCCTTGTTGCCGAGGCCGAGCTCCACTTGCAGCTCGCCGTCGGACACGACGAGGCTTCCCTTGGCCGGCAGGTCCGCCGATGAGGGATCCCACACCGGGCAAGCGATGACGTCGTTGTGCTGCGAAAGCATCGTCACCAGCTTCACGGTCTCGTCATCCATGCCACCGAAGTCGCTGATGATAACCACCAGGTGGTCATGACCGGCGGTGCGGGCGGCGCCCTCCAGCACCTCATTGAGCATGCCGGGGTTACGCATCGCCGGCGAATCAACCCGCAGCGCGCGGTTCTTTTCGACCACCAGGCCGAGCATCCGCATGACCGCCGCCTTGCTGCGGCTGGCTCGAACTGATGTGGCGTCCTGGTCGTCGAAAACGACTCCGCCGACGCGATCACCCACGTCGAGCACACGCCAGGCCGCCGCGGCCGCAACGTGCGCAGCGGTCACCGACTTCATGTTCACCACCGTGCCGTAGAACATGTCCAGGCGCTGGTCGACAAGCAACAACGCCGGGCGATCGCGTTCCTCCGTGAACACCCGCACGTGCGTCTCCCGCGTGCGCGCCGTCACTTTCCAATCGATCGAGCGCACGTCGTCGCCCGGCAGGTAGGCGCGGATCTCCTCGAAGTTGAGGCCGCGCCCGCGGATACGTGAGGCGTGGCGACCGGCCAGCAAGCTGTGAATCGGCTGGCGCGGCAGGAACGAGAACCCTGTGGCGCGATACTGCAGCCGTACGAGCTCGTCCAGGGTGACGTACACGCCGGACCGCAGCTTGCTAGGCAACCGCGACTTGCCCGACGATCGCGTCAACGACCTTGTCCGCTCCGACACCGTCGGCGGTCGCCTCGTAGCTCAACATCAGCCGATGCCGCAGGACGTCGTTGACGACCTGGCGAACGTCGTCAGGGGTCACGTGATCGCGCTGGTTGAGCCACGCCTGCGCGCGCGAGCACTTGTCGAGTGCGATGGTGGCGCGCGGGCTGGCGCCGACGTGGATCCAGCCACGCAGCTCCTCGGAGTACTTCTCCGGATACCGGGTCGCGAAGACCAGGTCGACCATGTAGCGCTGGGCGAGCTCTGAAACGTGTATGTCGTCGATCTCGACCCGGGCGTCGAAGACGGCCTGCTGCGAAATCGCCCCGGGGCTCGCGGCAGGCGCCTCGTCGCCTACAGAAGCGCCTTCGGCCCCCCCGGCGGCCGCCCTCGTCGCCGCGCGCGACTCACCGCGAACGAGTTCCACGACCTTCGCCTCCGAGGCCTCGTCCGGGTAGTCGATGTAGACGTGCATCAGGAAGCGGTCCATCTGCGCTTCCGGCAGCGGGTAGGTACCCTCCTGCTCCACCGGGTTCTGGGTCGCCATCACCAGGAACAGCGGCGGCATCGCGTGTGTGGTGCCGGCGACGGTCACCTGCCGCTCTTCCATGGCCTCGAGGAGCGCCGCCTGCACCTTGGCGGGAGCGCGGTTGATCTCGTCGGCGAGCACGATGTTGGCGAAGATCGGCCCCGGATCGAAGCGGAACTCGCCGCCGCCGTCGGCCTGGTAGTAGACCTCGGTGCCGGTGACATCGGAGGGCAGCAAGTCGGGGGTGAACTGGATGCGGGAAAAATCGCTGGCCAGATGCTTCGACAGGCTCTTCACCGCCCGCGTCTTGGCCAGGCCGGGGAGACCCTCGACGAGCACGTTGCCGTTGGCGAGCAACGCGATCACCAGGCGCTCGACGATGTGCTCCTGGCCGATAATGTCGCCCGACATGCGGGACTGCAGATCACGGATGGCGTCGAGCGGACTCATGGTGGCTCCTATACTGCGATGGGCGCGCCCCAACCGCCACTGCGGTGACCGGGCAACGCGCCGGGCCGGCTTCACATGACAAAAGGAGGCAGCACCGGCGACGCCGAATGCTGCCTCCCCGTCAGTTCATGGGCGGCGTGACGGCCGCCGGCCGGAGGCGGCCCAGCTGCTGTCAGTCGGTCAGGCTGCCGAGCAACTCCTGCAACTTCGCCTTCTTCGCCGCGGCCCAATCCTGCAGCGCGATCACGCCTTCACCGACGCGAATCATCGTCAGGTATGCCGCGACTTGGTCCCAGTCGACGACGTTGAAGAACGCACCGACGTAGTCCGGTCGCCGGTTCTGGTACTTCAGGTAATAGGCGTGCTCCCACACGTCGATGCCCAGAATCGGCAGGCTTCCTTCGGTGAACACCGGATTGTCCTGGTTCGCCGTCGTCGTGATCTCCAGCTTGCCGTCGGCACCGACCACGAGCCAGGCCCAGCCGCTGCCGAAGACGCCGCCGGCGGCGGCGCTGAAGGCAGACTTGAACTCGTCGAACGAGCCGAAGGCGGCATCGATCTCGCCGGCCAATCCGCCGCCGGGCTCGCCGCCGCCGTCGCCGCTCATCAGCGTCCAGAACATCGAGTGGTTCACGTGGCCGCCGCCGTGCTTGCGAACCGCTGGCTTGAGGTCGTCCGGCAGGTTGTCGAACTCGACCAGCAGCTCGAAGGCGCTCTTGCCCTGCAGGTCGGGATGCGCCTCGAGGGCGGCGTTGAGGTTGGTCACATACGCCTGGTGATGCTTGCCATGGTGAATCGCCATGGTCTCGGCGTCGATGTGCGGCTCCAGGGCGTTGTGATCGTACGGCAGATCAGGAAGCTTGTGCGGCATGTGTCGGGAACCTTTCTGCAAGGGAGAAGTCGCGGACAGCGGACCATCATGGTCATTGTGGCGGCTTCGCGGACCATTCTCAAATTCCCCCAGGTCGGGTAGGACCGGCACGGCCGGGCGAGAGGCGGCTCCGGGGGCACGATCGGCCCACCTGCTCGATTACGAGATTATGTGCTACATTGTAGCAATGGCTTCGACGAAATACCTCGGTGAGTTCGAACAGACGATCCTGCTCGCGGTGATGCGCGTCGGCGAAGGCGCCTATGGCGCCAGCATCCGGCGAGAGGTGGAGGCTTGCACCGGGCGTTCCGTCTCGCACGGCGCCGCCTACATCACCCTCGACCGGCTGGAGGAAAAGGGCCTGCTGGAATCGGAGCTGGGGGTGGCGACCGCAGGCCGCGGCGGTCGGCGCAAGCGGCTCTTCCGGGTCACGACCGATGGGATCGCGGCGCTGAAAGCCTCCCGAGCCGCGCTCGAGAACCTCTGGAACGGTGTCGAAGAACTGGAGCACGGTCGTTGAGGACGCCGCCGCCACCGCCTCGATGGGCCGAAGCGCTCGTGGCCCTTCTGATCCGCAACCCGGTCGCGCGCGAGGGGACCCTCGGCGACCTTCGCGAAGAATACGAGAGCGGCTGCATCCACGGCTCGACGAGCCGAGCGCGCCGTCACTATTGCCGCGCCGCGCTCGGCCTCGGCGCCACCTACGCCTGGGACGCCGCTCGCCGGCGCATGCGCGGCCGCGGCCGATCCTCCGCCGATGCTCCCCGGCGCGGAGAGTCCTTCATGCTGACGATCGCGCAGGACTTGCGCTTTGCTCTCCGTAGCCTGAGCAAGGCCTACGGATTCACCACCGTCGCCGTTCTCACGCTGGCCTTCGGTATCGGCGCAACGACGGCGATGTTCGGCATGCTCGAGGCCGCCTTTCTGCGACCTCTGCCCTACGAGGAGCCCGACCGGCTGGTGCTCGCGGCCGCCACGTTCGACGGCGGGATCAACCCGGCGATGTCGGCCCACGACTTCTACGATTACCGCGCCCAGGCGAGCTCCCTGGAGTCCCTCTCCGCTTTCGCGGTATTCACGCGACCGCTGACGCTGAGCGGATTCGACGAACCCGAACGGATCGACGCCCTGTGGATCTCCTGGGATCTGTTTCAAACGCTCGGCGTCTCCGCGGCCGCGGGGCGGCACATGACCGCGGCCGAAGGCGAGCCCGGCGGCGATGACGTGGTGATCATCAGCGATCGCCTGGCACGAGGCTATTTCGCCACCCCCGAGGCGGCCGTCGGCCAGATCATGCGGATCGCCGGAACCCCTTCGACCGTCGTCGGCGTCATGCCGGCGGGGTTCCACCTGGCGTTCGACGTCGACGCCTGGCTGCCGATGCGGCGGGGTGGCCTGTTCGCGGATGCGCGCCGCTTCCACAACTGGCTCGCGGTCGGGCGGCTCGTCGACGGCGTCACGCTGCAGGAAGCACAGGACGAGGTCGATGCGATCTCGGCGCAACTCGAAGCGGAATACCCTGATTCGAACCAGGGAAAGGCGTTGCTCCTCGGCGACATGCACGGCTCCCTCGTCGCCGAGCAAAGCGTCAGTCTGTGGCTGCTGATGGCGGCGGTCAGCCTGGTCCTGCTGATCGCCTGCGGAAACGTCGCCAACTTGCTGCTGGCGCGGGGCTCGACGCGCCGCGGAGAGCTGGCGGTCCGTGCAGCCCTGGGGGCCTCCCGCAGCCGCCTCATACGGCAGCTCCTTACCGAGAGCGCCCTCCTCGCGTTGATCGCCGGGATCACCGGGCTCGCCATTGCCGTCTGGTTGCAGCAGCTCATCCTGGAACTGATGCCGCTGTCGATCCTCGGCATCGAAGCCCTCGAAGTTTCGTCGACGACACTGGCGTTCGCGCTTTTTGCAGCGGTGCTCACGAGCCTTCTGTTCGGCACCGTGCCCGCGTTCCAGGGGGCTCCGAACGACGTTGCCGGGCACCTGAAGGCGGCTGGACGCACCACCGATACCCGCCGCGGGGCGCGTCTGCGCAGCTCACTGGTCGTGGCACAGGTCGCCGTGTCCGTCGTGTTGCTGGTCGGTTCCGGCTTGATGCTCCGCAGCCTCTCCGGACTGTCGTCCGTACCGCTCGGCTTCGCGCCCGAGAACCTCGTCACCGTCGAGCTGAACCTGAATCCGGGCGACTATCCCGAAGCGGATCAGGTACGCCTCTTCTACACCGAGTTGCTGGACCAGGTGCGCTCGGTACCAGGGGTGGTCGGCGCCGCGATGATCAGCCGGCTGCCGATTCGCGACCCCGGCAACAACATCTATGTCTACGACGCGTCGAAGCCCCCGGTGTCGGCGAGCGAGTCCGAGCTTGCCTTCACCCGCAATGTGCTACCGGGCTATTTCGACGCGATGGGCATTCCGCTGATCGCGGGGCGTGCCATCGAGGCCTCCGACACCCTCTCGGCGCCGTTGATCATCGTCATCGATGAGGACCTGGCGGAGGACTTGTTCCCCGGACAGGACCCGATCGGCCGCCGCATGGTCATCGACGGCGGCGAGCCGGTCACCGCCGAGGTCGTCGGTGTCGTCGGCGCGGTGCAGGTAAACGGCCTGAGCGAGGGCGACAACGCGACCATGTACTTCTCCTTCGCCCAGTCGACCAGCCGTTCGATGCGCCTGGCCATGCGTACCGGCTCGGATGCCTCCGGCCCGGTTGCATCGCTGCGCGACGTCGTCCGCAGGATGGATCCGAACCTGCCGATGGACGAGATCACGACCATGGAGACCCACATCGGCGACTGGATGTCGGGGACCCGGATGGTGACCGGATCCCTGGCGGTTTTCGCCGGCATCGCCCTCATCCTGGCGATCGTGGGGCTGTATGGCGTGCTCGCCTACCACGTCGCCCAGCGGCAGCGCGAGATCGGCCTGCGTCTCGCAGTCGGGGCGCCGCGCGGCCGAATCCTCGGCTGGGTCCTGCAGCGCGGCATGGGACTCGTCGTCGTCGGCCTGGCGCTCGGTGTCACGGTGGCGTTCTTCGCCACCCGATTGATCGAGTCTCTGCTGTTCGGGGTAGCCGAGACCGACCCGACGACATTCGCGGCAGTGAGCGGGCTCTTCCTGTTGGTCGGGCTGGCCGCATGTATCGTCCCGGCGCTGCGGGCCACGAGGGTAGACCCGATCGTGGCGCTCTCCGCCGACTAGGCGCACAACCTCCCGGCTCCGTTCCCCTTGACAATCTACAAGAGCTACGGCACCTTCTTGTAGACAATCGACAACGGAAACCACCCGGCGCGCCGCGCTCCCGAGTGCGCCGCGGCAGGGACGCCCGATCAACGCAGGCCACGGGCGGAAGGGAGATCCACGATGCTCAGCGCCAGGACACCCGCGAAGGCGAGAGGAGTCGCCATCACCGTCGTTGCTATCGCCGCAGCGGCGATCTTGTACGCCGGCGCATCGAGCGCCGGGGCTCACGCGGAGCCCGCCGGCGCGTCACCGCAGGCCGGGGAGGTACCCGTGCTGGTCGACACCGAGTGGGTGGCGGCACACCGCGAGGATCCCGACGTCTTGCTGGTTCAGGTGGCCATGCCGGGCATGAACCCGGTGGAGGATTTCATCCCGGGCTCGGTGCTGCTCGACTATCACGCCATCGAGACTTCGGACGGGTTGAGCGTCGAGCTTCCCCCGGTCGATCAACTCGTATCCGTCTTCGAGGCCTCCGGTATCTCTGCCGACAAGCACGTCGTGCTGTACGGCAGCGGCGCGGCCCACATCGCGGCGCGCGCCTTCGTCACGCTCGAGTACCTCTCGCATCCGCGGGTCTCCGTCATGGACGGCGGGCTGGAAACCTGGAATCACGAGGGCCGCGCGACGGTGTCCGCAGCGGCTGACCCCACACCAGCGAAGCTCGAGTACACGGTCAACCCGGACGTTCTCGCCGACGCCTCCTGGATCGAGGAACGGCTCGGCGACCCGGACATGGCCCTTGTTGATGCGCGCCCGGCTTCGCAGTTCGCCGGAGCGAGCAACCGCGGCCTGCGCGAGGGGCACATTCCCGGCGCCGGGAACATCTACTACGTCGAGCTCCTCGAGTCCGAACAGCTTCCCCGGCTGAAGTCCCGTAGCGAAGTCGAAGCCCTTTTCGCCGATGCCGGCTTCACCCCGGGCTCCACGGTCGTCAGCTACTGCCAGATCGGCATGCGGGCGAGCTACAACTACCTGGTCGCCCGCCACCTCGGCTACGACGTGAAGTTCTACGACGGGTCCTGGCAGGAATGGGGCGCGGACCCGGACCTGCCGACCGAGACCGGCCCGCGCCGCCGCTGAGGAGGAGGCGCGGCCGATGCGCCGCGTCAGAGACCGTTGATCAGAAATCCGCCGTCAACCGCCAGGCACTGGCCGGTTACGTACGACGACGCCGGCATGCAGAGGAAGGCGATCGCCGAGGCGACCTCTTCGGGCTCGGCGATACGGCCGAGCGGCGTCCGCCGCAGGACGTAGTTCCGATACTCGTCGTCCTGCAGCGGCTTCTCGACCAGGGGTGTGCGTGTATACCAGGGCGCCACGGCGTTGACGCGAATGCCGGCGGCTGCCCACTCGCCGGCGAGGTTCCGCGTCAACTGCAGGAGCGCCGCCTTGCTCATCGCGTAGGGCGCACCGGTCGGTAGGTGGGTCAGCCCGGCGACCGAAAGGACATTGACGACCGCGCCGCCGGCGGCGAGGAACGGATGTGCCCGGCGGCAGACATCGAACGCCGAGACCATGTTCGTGCGCATGATGAAGTCGAACTCCTCGGAGGAATACTCGACCGCCGCCTTGCGCACGTTGGTGCCGACGTTGTTCACCACCCCGTCGAACCGATCCCAAGCACGTCCGATCTCGGCGAACAGCGCCGCGCGGGCGTCGTCGTCGGCCACGTCCGCCGGCACCCCGTGGACGGTGTATCCGCGGCTCCGCCACTCTTCGAGACGCTCGTCGAGCCGCTCTGCAGTGCGGGCCACGGCGAACACCGAAGCGCCCAACTCGAGCATCTGCTCGACCGTGGCACGACCGATCCCCTCCGTAGCCCCGGTAACCAGCACGCGCTTCCCTTCGAGCGTCCAGCGACTACCCGTCATGCGTCTGTCCGATGCTCGCAGGTGCCCGTTTCGGCGGTAAAAGGGATCCGCCTGTAATCCTCTCGGCGGCTCTCGGCATCTTAACAGGGGGCCGAGGTGCTCCCGGTGGAGCTTCCCGGCGCCCGCTGTCAACGGACCTGTATCGAGCCGCCGAGCCGCCCGGCTGAACCCGCGTGACTCGGCCGGGGGAGCTGTTTGCATGGAAGCCTTGTTCGACGACCTGCGTTTCACCATCCGCTCCCTGCTGCGAAAGCCGCTGTTCGCGACCGTAGCGGTGCTCACATTGGCGCTCGGAATCGGCGCCAACACGGCCATGTACTCGGTCATCCATGCGGCGGTGTTGAGCCCGCTGCCCTACGAGGAGCCCGATCGCGTCGCCCGCATCTACTCGGCGTTCGAAGGCCGGCGCTGCTGCCCCCTCTCCGCCCCCAACTTCCTCGACCTGCGGGCTCGGCAAACCCGGTTCCAGGACCTGGTCGCCTACGGCGGCTACCAGTACACCCTGACGGGCGACGGCGAGCCGGTGCGGGCCTTCGGCTACCGAACCAGCGACGGCCTCTTCGAGCTGCTGGGAGCGGCGCCGCAGATCGGCCGTTTCATTACCGCCGAGGACGACCGCTTCGGGGCGGAGCCCGTGGTGGTCCTTGCGGACACGCTGTGGCGGGACCGCTTCGGCGCCGACCCGGGTGTGCTCGGGGAGGCCATCACGATCGACGGCGTGCCGCACAGCGTGATCGGCGTCGCTCCTCCGGCGTTTCGAATCACCGGACTGCCGATGCTGTTCACGCCGTTCGCCTGGGACCCGCAGAATCTGCCGTCGCGCGACTCGAACTCGTACACCGCGCTCGGGCGACTCGTCGACGGCACGACGCTCGACGCGGCGATGCAGGAGATCGCGGCGATCTACGCCGACCTGGTCGCCGAGTATCCGCAGATCACCAACCAGGGCGTCGATGCGCTGCCGATCGACGAATGGCTCGTCGGGGCCAGCCGGCGCCGACCGTTGCTGATTCTGTGGGGGGCGGTGGCCATGGTTCTTCTGGTCGCATGCGCCAACGTCGTCAACCTCATGCTGGCTCGCGCCGAGGCTCGCCAGCGCGAACTGGCGCTGCGTGCCGCCCTGGGCGCCGGCCGTGCCCGACTCGTGCGCCACTTCTTGAGCGAAAGCGTGCTGGTGTCGCTCGCCGGGGCGATCCTCGGCGTCGCCGGGGCGTGGGGCGGGCTTCGGCTTCTGCTGGCGACCTACGCCAACGCCGTGCCACGCAGCACGGATGTCGGCATCAACCTTTCGGTTCTGTTGTTCGCCACGCTGGTGGCGGTCACCACGGGCGTCGTCGTCGGCCTCGTCCCGGCGCTGCAGGCCAGCCGCGGACGGATCTACGACGACCTGCGCAAAGGCGGCCGCGGACAAGCGGGAGGAGGCAGTCGGCTGCGACAGGGACTGGTCGTTCTCGAGGTCGGAACGGCGCTGATCCTGGTGGTCGGAGCGGGGCTGCTGCTGAAGAGCTTCTGGCGCATCAATCAGACGGACGTCGGCGTGCCCACAGATCGCGTCATCACCGCGCGGATCTCGCTGCCCGAGTCGCAGTATCCGGAGAACGTCGAGATCCGGGGCTTCTTCCGCTCGTTCCTCGAGGAGCTCGAACGACTGCCGCGCGTCGAGGAAGCGTCGATGATCTCCGCCGTTCCCTTCTCCGGGACCTACACCAACTTCAGTCGGGTGATGCCTGCCGGCGAGCCCGACCGGGTCGCTACGTTCGTAGAGTCCCGAACCGTCGACGGCGCCATCTTCACGACGCTCGGCCTGTCGCTGCTGCAGGGGCGCACCTTCGGCGTCGAGGACACCGAGGAGACCGCCCCGGTGGTGGTGGTAAATCGCGAGCTGGTGCGCCAGCTCTTTCCGGATGACGACGCGGTCGGATCGACCATCGCTCCTTCACCCACCTCCGACGGCTGGCAGATCATCGGTGTGGTCGAGGACCTGCGCGAGCACGGGCCGGACGCGCCGCCCGCACCCACCGTCTACTTCTCCCACCAGCAAGGAACCCGCCGCAACATGGCGATCACCGCCCGGGTGACCGAAGATCCGCTGGCGCTCGTGCCCGACCTTCGCCGGATCGCGCGCCAGCTCGATCCGAACCTTCCGGTGTTCGACATCCGGTCGCTGGACCAGCTGATCTTCGACGGGCTCGGCTCCCGCCGCTTCAGCATGTCGTTGCTGGCGATCTTTGCGGCGCTCGCGCTGACCCTCGGCGCAATCGGCATTTACGGGGTGATGGCGTACACGGTCGAGCAACGAACCCGCGAGATCGGGCTGCGACAGGCGCTGGGCGCCACCCGCGGCTCGGTCGTGTCTCTGGTAGTCGTGCAGGGGTTCCGCCTCGCCATCGTCGGCATGATCCTCGGCGGGGTCGGCGCCTACCTGATGCGACAAACCCTGGCCGGCCTCCTCTACGAGGTGAGCGCCGTCGATCCCGCCGTCTATGCGGCGGTCGCCCTGGTGTTGGCGGCTGTCGCCGCGCTGGCCTGCTACGTTCCGGCGCGGCGGGCGGCGACGGTTCATCCGATGATCGCTCTGCGCAACGACTGACCTGTTGGCCCGTTCGTTACACGCGAACGGCCGAGGGGCAAGTAGAGCTACGGCGGGACGACGCCTTGGTCTTCGCCGCCTCGGATCAGCAGCCAGTGCATCCTGCACGCGATGAGCTGACATCTCCGAGTCGGTTGAAAGCAGCCTGACAGACCCCGCGGGGTTCCCATTTCAAAGGTCGGCTCATCGCTCTAGTCTCTCTCTCGCACGCATCGTAGGAGGTTTTGAGACTCAATGACTGCGCGCGCCGCGGCGCTTTCTTGCAATGAGCGAGCAACCGAGAGGCGGACATAGAGATCCCGGGTTCGGGGGCTGTTTTCTCTTCCCTCCGTTCGAATTCGACCCGGATACGGGCGTGTTGCACCGGGCCAATGAGGAGACCCTGCTACCACCCAGGGCCTCCGAGGTGTTGACGGTGCTGCTCGAGAATGCCGGGCGGCTCGTGTCAAAGGACGACCTGCTGGACGCAGTGTGGGATGAAGCGTACGTCACCGAGAGCTCGTTGACCCATTTCATCAGCCTGCTGCGGAAGGCCCTCGGGGACGACACCCGCGATCCCCGATACATTCAGACGTTGCATCGGCGAGGGTATCGGTTCATCGCCGATGTCGAGCGACGATTCTCGACGGCCGCCCGCTCGGGCGACGCTGCCTTTCCCGAAGTGACCGCGGTGGAACCTCGATCAGAAGCCGGACACGGCGTGGTCGAAACCCGGGGAGTACTCCAGAGCGGAAGTCGTATCGGCAATTTCGAGATCATCGAGGTCGTCGGAGCGGGTGCCATGGGGACCGTCTATCGCGCCCGCGACAGAATCCTGAACCGTTACGTCGCGATCAAAGCGCTTCCGGCGGCATTCGCCGACGACACGCACCGCATCGCGGAGCTGCGGCGGGAGGCCGAGTTGTTGGCCTCGGTCGCTCACCCCAATATCGCAGCGATCCACAGCCTGGAGGAGGTCGACGGAATAACGTTCCCGGTGTTGGAGCTGGTCGAAGGGGAAACACTCGAGCACAGGCTACGCGCGGGCCCGTTGCCGGTTGCGGAAGCGCTCGCCATCGCCGCTCAGATCGCACGAGCGATCGAATCCGCGCACGGACGCGGAGTGATTCACCGCGATCTCAAGCCCGCGAACATCAAGTTCACGTCGCAAGGACAGGTCAAAGTCCTCGACTTCGGCTTGGCGACCGGCCTCCAGGTCCTGGTGCCGACGGGAAACGCGGAGCGGTCGCCCGCTTCCACGATCGCAATCAAAGGAAGTTGGAGGGGTTCGATCGTCGGGACGACCGCGTACATGAGCCCTGAGCAGGCACGCGGGCGGGCGGTCGACGGACAGGCGGACGTCTGGTCGTTTGGCTGCGTGCTCTACGAGATGCTGACAGGGCGCAGGCCGTTTCGCGGAGAAACCATCACCGACACGCTGGTCGCCATCCTCGAGCGGGAGCCCGACCTCGATGCGTTGCCGGCAGCTTCTCCGAGTGCGCTGCGGTCGCTCGTGGCGCGCTGTTTGTGCAAGGAGAGCTTGAGCCGACTGCATCACATCGGCGACGCCCGCATCGAGATCGAGGAGATGATCGCCCGTTCGGAGGGCGTCTCAACGCGTCGCGCGGTGGGCGTCAGCGAACCGACCGTACACCGGCAGGCCATCCTGTGGACCATAGCCACGGCAACGGTCTTGGCGGCCGGATCCTTGATATGGGCCATACTGTTGTCGCCAAAGCCACCCATCACCAGGTTGGTGCTACCGGCGCCGGAAGGGAGTCTCGGCTTCAGGGCATCATCGAACGGCAGAAGCCTCGTCTACGCGGCCGAGTCCGAGGGCCGGCGACGCCTATACCACCGGCCGCTCGCGCTCGACACGGCAGCGCCGATCGACGGGACCGACGCCCCGGCTTGGGCATCGTCCATGTTGCTGAGCACGGGAGCCGGTGCGGGCACGTTCGCCATTTCGCCCGACGGCCAAGAGGTTGCATTCTGGTCGCCCGCGGATCTTCAGCTCCGGAAGGTCCCGATCGGCGGCGGTGCGGTAGTTCCGCTCGCCGAGGTTCGTGTGCGAAGAGTTTCGGGGATGGCATGGGGCCGGAGGGCGATCGTCTTGTCCGCCGGCGCCGACGGGCTGCTGAGCGTTCCCCCGGAAGGCGGGGAAGCTCGTCCAATTCATCCGGCCGATGCCGGTCCTCGGGAGTACCAGTGGCCGCACCTGCTGCCCGGCGAACGGGGGCTCGTGGCAGTCGAACGGCGCGGCGCTCCCCTCAGCTTCGCGATCGTGGCCATCGACCTGGATACTGGGATCGTCACCGATCTCGGATTGGAGGGCACCTACCCCCGATATTCGTCCTCTGGCCATCTAGTGTTCGCGCGTCCGGAGGGAAGATCCCCAGGGTCGGGCCGTCGAGCGGCGGGCGAACTGTTTGCGGCGCCGTTCGACGCGGATCATCTCGAAGTGACCGGGCCTGCGGTACCGATCGGGCAGAACGTTGCAGTCTACTCGCGGGGCTACGCGGCCTTCGAAGTGTCCGACGACGGCTCTCTCTTCTTCACGGCGGCACAGGAGGAGATTGCAAGCGCACTCGTTCGCGTCGATGCGGCCGGCAACTCCACCACACTCAGCGCGTTGCGCGGCCCCTTTCGAACGCCGACGGTATCCCCCGACGGCACCAAGGTCGCATACCGATGGTTCGATGACGCCAACCGGATCTGGGTGCACGATCTCGAGCGCGACAGCTCGAATCCATTGAGCCCTGGAGACGGCTATCTTCCTTCTTGGTCTGCGGACGGGGAGTTCGTCTACTACGGAAGTCAGCGCGGTCTGGCCCGCCAAAGGGCCGACTTTACGGTCGCCGAAGAGGAGATCCTGGTTCCCGCAGACGACGTCACAAGCTCTGCCCCATTCGAATGGGAGGGTCGATTCGTAGTGTTCGCCCGCCTCGATGACAGTCGGTTTTGGCGGGATTTCGACCTGTGGCAGGTCCCGCTGGATGGTTCGGGAGACCCGGCACCGCTGGTGGCAAGCGAAGGGCACGAGCATCACGGCCGGGTTTCGCCCGACGGCAACTGGCTCGCCTACCATGGCTCGATCGAAGAGCGCCAGGTAGCCCTCGCAGGACTCAATGTATACGTCCGGTCTTTGACCGACGGAAGTCGGTACCAGATTTCCTCGGGTGGGGGTCGTTTTCCCTCTTGGTCCGCCGACGGGACCCGGCTGTTCTATCTGAGCGATGACGCGAAGATGATGGAGGTCACGATCCGGCGGGAGCCCGAACTCCACGCATCCCTTCCCCGCCCGCTGTTCGACTGGCCCTACTCCACGGACGGTCGTCAGTTCGACCTGTTTCCCGACGGCACTTTCTTGGCGGTACAGGAGCAATCACAAGGGTGGCCACCAACGGCGATCAGAGTGGTGCTCAACTGGTCACGAGAATTGCGCGAGCGGGTACCGCTGGACCGCTGAGTCAGGCACGGCTCGTCGACACGCCTACGCCGGTAGGTTGGCATCGGTGCAGCCTCGTCCGCCGCCCAACGGGCCCCGACCGGCCTCTCGGAACTCGTTGAGGAATTCTTAAGAACTCGCTCAAGACGCCGATCCCGCGACGTGAGAGCGTCCGTCCAACTGCACCAGGCCGACCCGGCAACCGAGCAGATCGGCCGATGGTTGCCAGGCGTTGCGATCGACGCGCGTCGGCCTGCAAACGCGAGCGGCGCTCCCACGCGAGTGCCTGTCTCGGCTACCGAGGGAGGACAAGATGCAGACAAACACCCCCAGGACGTTGAAGCCAACGGCTCCGCGTGCGCTGAGGACGACCGCGATCGTTCTCTTGGGCCTCGCCACCGTCTGGATGCTGCCGGCAGTGTCGCAGGCTCAGGTCGACAAGGGGAACGATGCCGTGCCGTCTCAGATGAGCGTTTCGGACGTTTTCGCTTTCGGCACGCAGAACCCGATCGCGGCCGCGTCGTCCGTGCTGCACCGGACGAACCATTCGATGTCGGCGACAATCAGGACGCGGGGACTGTCCGGCGGCCACGCCTACACCGTTTGGTGGGTGATTTTCGACGACCCCGACCGATGTGTCGACGGCTGTGGCCCGGACGACCTTTCCAACCCGGCCGTCAACGCCACGGTGATGTGGGCTGCGGGGAGCGTCGCGGACCAGGACGGCTTCGCGACCTTTCAGGCTCATGCCGTGCCAGGCCGCCCCGAGGGATTCATCGCCCGCGGAACGGGAATGTTCAACACCCACCGCGCCGAGGTCCACATGCTGGTGCGCGACCACGGCATCGTCGGCTCGCTGGGGGCGACGTTGCTGGAGCAGATCACGACGACCAACGCCGGGTGCGACCCGAGGTGCACCGACGTGCAATCGGTGATCCACCTGCGCTGAGCAGGCGCCCAGCATGCAAGCGCTCGACGCCGGGCAGTCCGCGACGTGGGCTGTCCGGCATCGCCTGTGTGTCAGGCTTGCTGCGCCGGTCCGGTCGGCGCATACCGCGAACCGAGGCAACTGTGCAGACCCGGCCCCATCGCTCACGGGTAGCACAGGGGGCATTCCGTGTGTATGCTAGTGTCACGTATATATTTGTAACGCATACATGTGCGGAGAATTCATCATGCGGACACCCCCTGATCGCGCCGGTGCGGAAGGCTTTCTTCCTCTACCACCCGTCGAGTTCCATGTCCTGTTGAGCCTTTGCCGCGGCGACCGCCACGGCTACGGAATCATGCTCGACGCCGGGGAGCGGACCGGGGGCGGACTCGTGCTGCAGGTCGGCACCCTATACCGGGCGCTCCGGCGCATGAAGAGCGCCGGCCTGATCGTCGACAGCGATCGTCGCCCGGCAAAAGACGCCGACGACGAGCGTCGCAACTACTACGCGGTGACTCCCCTGGGTCGCGAAGTAGCCGAGGCGGAAGCCGCGCGGCTCGACGCGCTTCTGCGCGCCGCCAGCGAGAGCGGCCTGATCGGAGCGCCCGGAAAGTGATCCGTTCCGCGGCTTCCCGGACCTCGGGATCACCGCTGCCGCTGTTGCGATGGCTGGCGCTGCGCGCGTACGCATTCTCCCTGCTCGCCTACCCCGGCGCTTTCCGGCGCGATCTCGCCGGCCCCATGTCCGAAGCCTTTGCCGACCGCTGTCGCACCGCCGCACATCGAGGAGTTCTCGTGCTCGCTGCGGTGTCGCTGCGAGGAATCCTCGACTCTCTCTTCAACGGGCCTGCAGAGCGGTTCGTTGCGTCCCGGCCCGGGCGCTTTCGTGCTTTCAGGCCCGCGCGCTCAGGCGTTTCCCGGTTCCCGGAACGCCCGCCCTCGAACCTTCCCCGCTCCCCGCGGAGAACACCTGCCATGTTGCCGCATCTCGACGAAATCGTACGCACCGTGCGCCGACTGCGGCGTGCCCCCGGATTCACCGCCGCCGTCGTTCTGAGCATCGCTCTCGGGGTCGGCTCGTTCGTCTCGATCTACAGCGTCCTCGATACGGTCCTGTGGGAGGCGATGCCGTACGAGGATCCCGAGCGCCTCGCGTACGTCTGGCGCAACTACACCTGGGCCGAGTTCCCCCGCGGCTGGGCTGGAGGCGTCGAGATTCTGGGGATGCGCGATAGCGCGGACGCGGTCGAGCAGGTCGCAGGCGTACGCGGAGGGTCGGTCAATCTGTCGTCGCGCGACGGCGGCGAGCCCCGGGAAGTGGAGGTCACGCTCACCACGGCGAACTTCTTCGACCTGATCGGCACCCAGCCGTCGGTTGGCAGAGGGTTCGCTCCGGGCGAAGACGTGGAAGGCGCGCCGCTGGTGGCCGTGCTTGGCCACCAGCTTTGGCAGCAGCGTTACGGAGCAGACCCGGGGATCGTCGGGCGAACGATCTTTATCGACGACGAGCCGGCGGAGGTCATCGGCGTCATGCCCGAGTCTTTCCATTTCGCCATGCACTCGAGCCTGGGCGCGCCGCGCAGCGGCGAGGCGTTCCTGAACCTGCGCTGGGACCTGTCGCAGGTCGAGGGCGGTTCTCTCGCCGCGTTGATCCGGGTGCGCGAGGGTACGACCCAGGAGCTGCTGCAGTCCCAGCTCGACGCCGTGGCGCAGCCCATCGATCGGGACATCTTCGATTCCCTCGGGCTACGCCTCTGGCCGGCGTTCCTGCACGAGGATCTGGTCAAGGACGTGCGCCCGGCCTTGCTGGCGATCATCGCCGCGGCGGCCTTCCTGCTGGTGATTCTGGGGGTGAACCTGGCGACGCTGCTGCTGGGTCGCGCCACCCGCCGGGCGCCGGAGTTGGCCGTCAGCGGTGCGCTGGGGGCGAGTCGAGGCGCGCTTCTGCGCGAGAGCCTGGTCGAGAGCCTCATGCTGGCACTCGGCGGCGGCGCGCTGGGATTGCTGCTCGCGCAGGCGGGGACAGCGGTCATCGCCGAGTTGGCCGTCGACCTGCCCCGGCGCCACGCCATCGACGTCGATGGAAGCGCCGCGCTGACCGCGCTCGGCGCCGCCGCCCTGCTCGGCATCGCAGCGGGAATTGCTCCCGCGTGGCGCGCGGCGCGGACCGACGTAGGCGGCGCCCTGCGGCGCGCCGGCGGTCGGGTTACGGGCGGGCGCACTACCGGCGGCCTGGTGGTCGCGCAGGTCGCGATCTCGTTGATGCTGCTGGCCGGCGCCGGGGTCCTGACGCGCAGTTTTCTGTATCTGATTCGATCCGAGCCCGGCTTTGACGCCCGCAACGTGCTCACCGTGAAGATCCCGGTCACGCCGGAGCGCTACCCGGAAGCCGCCGACGTGACCGGTTACTACCGCCGTATTGTCGACGGCATCGAGGCGCTCCCCGGCGTCGACGCGGTGGGCGGCGTGAACGCGCTTCCCTTGACCCGAGCAACGAGCCAGAACGCGGTCGCGTTCCCGGGATCGGGGGTCAACGCCGGTGGCGACGAGTACACGCCGCTGGTCGACTGGTTCGCGGCCACACCGGGCTACTTCGAGGCCATGGGGGTTCCGATCCTGGCGGGTCGCGACTTCACCGACGGCGACGACGACCAGGCCCCGGGGGTCGCCATCATCGACGACACGTTGGCGCAGCGCTTCTTCGACGGGTACGACGCCATCGGCCAGATGATGACGTTCTTCGGGCGGGAGCTGACCGTCGTCGCCATCGTCGATCAGCCGCGCCTGTATGACATCCACCAGGACGACCGCGGCCAGGTCTTTCTGCCCCTGGCGCAGCGCCCGGCATACGGAATATCCCTGGCGATTCGGGCTGATCGAGACCCCGGCAGCCTGATCGCCGAGGTGCGGGAGGTCGTCCGGTCCATCGATGCGGACCAGCCACTGGCCGACGTGCGCACCATGCAGCAGGTGACCGGCGAGTCTCTCAGCGGAGAACGCCTGAGCCTCGGATTGATCGCCGGGTTCGCCCTCGGAGCGCTGCTGCTAGCCACACTGGGTTTATACGGCGTGTTATCGAATGTCGTCTCCTGTCGCACCCGCGAGATGGGTCTGCGCATGGCGCTCGGCGCGGACGCCGCCCGGGTCCGCGGGCTGGTGGTACGGCAGGGGATGCGGCTGGCACTGATCGGAACCGCCCTGGGATTGCTCGGCTCGCTGGTGACGGCTCGGTTTCTCGAGAGCCTGCTCGTCGGCGTGGAACCGGCCGACCCGGTCACGCTCGCGGTCGTGTCGGCCGCGATGGCGGCGACCGCGTTCGTAACCTGCTACATCCCGGCGCGGCGAGCGTCCTCGGTGGATCCCATGGTGGCCCTTCGCACCGAGTGACGACTTCGGCCGCAGCCGGGCCCACGATGAAACCGGCTCCGTCAGCGACCAGCCGACCCGGCGCCGCCGGTGCCGCTGACCTCGAGCGAAAGGTGATAGCGGGGGGGTTTCGCCCCCTTCGAGGGATGTCGGAAGGACTTCCCAGGTCCCCGCTACGGGGGCCTTCACTTCCACCCGCGAATGCCGGGTCGAACCTTGCCAATCGTCGTTTTCAAACACCTCGCCGTCGGGGCGGCGGACGATCACATAGGTGTCGAAATCCTTCGAGGTCATGTCGACGACCACGCGCTGGCCGGCCTCGGCGTAGAACACGTGTCGGTCGAAAAACTCGCCGTCGGCCAGCTGAAGGTCACCCTCCCGCAGGCTGGCGTCATGCTCCCCGCTGTACTCGAGCTCCCGCGGCGTCGTCGAGAACACCGATGCGCCCCAGTAGCAGGGCATGTCGGTGCACCGAACCACGCTGATCTCGAGCCAGAACGTCGCGGTGCGGTCGGGGATGAACTCGATCACCGGATAGTCGTCGGCGGCAGTGTCGGCGAGCAGCTCCTCGCCGACCCCGTTGAACAGACGCAGATCGAGGTTCTCGCAATCCCTGTCGCAGAACGCCCCCGCCGCGTACTTAACGTTGCCACGCAGGTGGACGCTGAAGCGGAACCGCGCGCCCTTGTTGCCTCGGCCCTGGATGTTCTCGACCACGGGCAGGTAGTCGCTTTCGGCGAGCCGATCCGAGAAGACCGCGAGCTGGTCGACGACGACCTGCTGGAAGTCCGGAAGCGCGCCGGGCTTCTGCGCTCGTGGCGTCGAAGCGGCGGATAGGGCGGCGAAAGACGCCACCGCGAGAAGAAGAGCTTTGGGCATGCAACGAAGCTAGCAAACGCCGGGAGCCACACCAAGCGGCATTCACAGCCAGCTCGACAACTTCACCCGGGAGTCGCGGACCAACGGAAAACTTCCGGAGACGATCCGCGGCCGCGAGGAGCACCCGCCTTCGCCCCTCGGTTTGCATCGCCCTCATTCGTCTCCGAATCGCCCGGCCGAGTCGCTAAGATGCGCAGGGAGGCGCGCGGGCCCGGCATGCGATGATCGTCCGCGCGCCGATCCGAACCTACGGGGTGGGCGCGACGGATGCTCTTCAACTCGTGGGAATTCGCCGTTTTCTTCGTCGGCGTCTTCCTGATCTATCGGCAATTGGGACACCGGCAGCAGAACGTCCTGTTGCTGATCGCCTCCTACGTCTTTTACGGCTGGTGGGACTGGCGCTTCCTCAGCCTGATCTGGATCTCGACGATCGTCGACTATCTGGTCGCCCGGAGGCTGGGTCGAATGCCGACGCCGAACCCTCCGGCGAACACGGCGACCGCGGCGCGCCGCCGGGCCGTGCTGATGATCAGCATCATCACCAACCTCGGCTTGCTCGGGTTCTTCAAGTACTTCAACTTCTTCGTCGATTCCGCCGCCGTGCTCCTCGAGACGATCGGCATGAACGCGAACCTGCCGGCCCTCCGCGTCGTGCTCCCCGTCGGCATCAGCTTCTACACGTTCCAGACCCTCGGCTACACGATCGACGTGTATCGCGGCCGCGCCGAGCCGGAGCGCGACCCGATCACCTTCGCCACGTACGTCGCCTACTTCCCACAGCTCGTTGCCGGCCCGATCGAGCGCGCCACCCACCTGCTGCCGCAGCTCGCCCGGCCGCGGCGCGCCAACACCGACAAGCTCGCCACCGGGTCGCTGCTCATCCTGATCGGGCTCACCCGAAAGGTGGCGATCGCCGATCCGCTCGCCGGGATCGTCGACCGCGCCTTCGCCGACCCGGCGATCTGGGGCTCCGCCGACCTAATGCTGGCGGTCGCTGCTTTCGCGTTGCAGATCTACTGCGACTTCGCCGGCTACTCCGACATCGCCCGCGGCACCAGCCGCATGCTCGGCATCGAGCTGATGGAGAACTTCAACCATCCCTACTTCGCCGTCGACATCACCACGTTCTGGAGGCGCTGGCACATCTCGCTCTCGACCTGGTTGCGCGACTACCTCTACATCCCGCTGGGCGGCAACCGGGGCTCGCGGCTGTTCACCTACCGCAATCTCATGCTGACGATGTTGCTCGGCGGCCTTTGGCACGGCGCCGCCTGGACGTTCGTCGCCTGGGGCGGCGTCCACGGCTTGGCGCTCGCGGCCCACAAGATGCTCGTTGCAGCGCGTCCCTCCGAGCCGACCTCGCCACCAACGCCGAGCTCCACACCTGCGCGGACCTCGCCACCCACGCCGACCTCGCTACCCGCGCCGGCGTCGACGCCGGCGCGCCGGATCTTGGGCTGGTCTGTCTCGATGACCGTCGTCCTGTTCGCCTGGATCTTCTTTCGCGCCCAGACCTTCGAGGTCGCCTACGAGATGATTGTCGGGATCGGGGCCCTTCGGGGTGGGCTACCGGAGGCGGGCGCGGCTGTCACCTTCGTGGCGTTGCTGTCTCTGCTGCTCTTCATCGACGTGCCCCAATACCTGCGCGGCCGGCACGCCGCTATGATCGAATGGCACTGGCTACCGCGCGGTCTGGTCTACGCTGCGTTCATCCTGCTGATCCTGCTGCTTACCCCCGAAGATGACGTCCCCTTCATCTACTTCCAGTTCTGACGATTTCACCGGGCGCACCCCCGGGATCCCGCCTTCCCGTTCTGACGAGCCTGCCGAGCGCACGCCGAGGATCTCGTCCTCCGGGAAGCGTGCCCTGGCTCTTTGCCTCGGCGTACTCCTGCTGCTGGAGCTCGGCGCGGCGCGGCAAGACTGGCTGTGGAAGCTCGACCCCCGCCGCCCGGTCGGGATCCTGCTGGCGGTGGAGGACGAGATCATCGCGCCGGCGCACGACGTCCGGGTTGCGGCCCTGGGGAGCAGTGTCATGCGCGACGCGCTGCTGCCGCGGGAGTTCGAAGACGCGGCAACCCTCCCCGAAGGGAGCGTGCTCAACCTCAGCCTACCGAACGCCACGCCGTTCGATCTCGCCCTTCTCTACGAGCGCAACCGCGAGCGCCTGGCAACGACGCGCCTGCTGCTGGTCGGGATCGAGGATTGGTTCTTCTATGAAGAAGCGGGCGTCTCCGAGCGCTACCACCGATGGGCGACGCTGAACGACCGGCTGACCGACTACCAAGGGGCGGCACGGCTACCGCTGCTGGTTTCCTGGGCATGGAAGACCTACGCGGCGCGCCAGGCCTTTGCCGCCGACGGTCTGGCAGCCGCGATCAGCGGCGATCGCGCCGAGGTGATCGGCGCGGACGGCCGCACGAGGTGGCGTCCCGAGGAGCAGGAGGTGGGCCCGGATGCATTCGATCTGGCCCCGTACGAGGCGCGCCTGCGAGAGCGGGTGTTCCACGACCGGCAAGCCCGCCACCTGCTCCGGCTCGTCGAGCTCGCGGCGGCCGACGGGATCCCGGTCCTCGTTGTGCGCATGCCCATGCGAGCGTCCGCCTTCCGCCTGCGCGACCGCGTCGACCCGGCCGCGGAGAGCCGGTTACAAGGAGTACTCGGGGGCGTCGTCGGGAACGCCGTGGGTGCAGCAGGAGCAAGCGTAGCCGGGGACACCGGAGACGCCCGCGAAACACGCGGCAACAGGGCCACCTCGGGGAGTACGAGCCTCCTCGACATCCCGATCGGAACCGGGGTCGGTCTCGAGGAGCGGCATTTTCTCGACGAGCGCCACTTGGGTACCGTGGGCGGCAGCGTGTTCACGAGCTATCTGGCGAGCTGGGCGGGCACTCGATACGACCTGCGGTGATACGGTTTTCGGCATGTCGATTCTGGACACGATGAGCCTCCGCCGCCGGGGCGGCCCCTCCACCGTCAGCACCCGTATGTCGTCGGTGGGCTTTCGGTATTGGTTCATACCCGTTCTCGTCGTCGCGATCGGAGCGGTCGGCTGGTGGACCCGCTCGATGATCGAGACGACGCTGAAGGACCGCATCGGTGAGGACCTCGCCACCATCCTCGATACCGACGTCGCGGCGCTGGAGTTCTGGCTCGAGGCCAAGCGCGATGCCGCCGCGGTGCTCGCCGATCGTGCCGTCGTCACGGACATCGCCGAGCGGATCACCGAGGCGGCCCGAAACAACGGTTCCGACCCGGCCGCGATGCGCCAGCTGCCGGAAAGGGCCGAGCTCGGCGAGTTCCTCGCCCGACCGATGGAGCACTACGGATTCCTCGGCTTCGGCATCGTCGATCGCAGCGGCGTCCTCCTGGCGGCCGCCGAGGATCAGATCGTCGGCCTGCGGATGGAAGCCGAGCACCTGCCGATCGTCGAGGCCGCGTTCCGCGGCGAGCCGGGCGTGAGCCGGCCGTTCCGTGCCACCTTCGAGGTCGACGAGGACGCCCCGGCGCCTCCCGGAACGGCCCTCATGCTGGTGATCGCCCCCGTCCGCAACGCCGCGGGCGAAGTGTTCACGACGCTGGGGTTCTCGATCGATGTCGACGAGTTCTCTTCGATCCTGCGCATCGCGCGGGCGGGTGAGACCGGTGAGACGTACGCCTTCGACGCCAATGGCGTCATGCTCTCGCACAGCCGATTCGAGGATGATCTGCGGGAGATCGGCCTGCTTCCGGACGGGGGCGAGTTCGACTCGGTCTTGAACGTCGAGGTTCGCAACCCGGGCGGTAACCTTACCCGTGGGTTCGTTCCGTCGGTGGACCGCCGGGCGCAGCCGTTGACGAGCGCCGCGGCAGCCGCCGTGGCTGGAAACGACGGTGTCGACGTCGAAGGCTACCGCGGCTACCGTGGCGTCGACGTGGTGGGGGCCTGGCGATGGCTCGATCGCTACGACCTCGGCGTCATCACGGAGCAGGAGTACGACGAGGCCTACGCGGCGCTCAATCGCTTGCGGGCGATCCAGCTCGGCCTACTCGCGCTCGTCGCCCTGGCCGCGGTGGCGATGGTGTTGGAGTCGGTGGTGATCTCCCGCCTCGGCAAGAAGGTCACGGAGGCGGTCGACGAGGCGCGACAGCTCGGCCAGTACGCGCTCGAAAAGAAGATCGGCGAGGGCGGGATGGGCGAGGTCTATCGAGCTTCGCACGCGATGCTGCGCCGCCCCACGGCGGTCAAGCTGCTGCGCCCCGACCGGGCCGATGAAACCGACATCGCGCGCTTCGAGCGCGAGGTCCAGCTCACCGCGCAGCTCACCCACCCCAACACGATCGCCATCTTCGACTTCGGCCGGACGCCCGACAACGTCTTCTACTACGCCATGGAGTATCTCAGCGGTATCAATCTGCAGGACCTCGTCGAGCAGACCGGACCGCAGCCTCCGGGGCGGGTCATCTACACGCTGCAGCAAGCGTGCGGATCGCTCGCCGAAGCTCACGGCGTCAACTTGATTCACCGTGACATCAAGCCGGCCAACATCATCCTGTGCGAGCGGGGTGGAACCTACGACGTCGTCAAGGTCGTCGACTTCGGTATCGTCAAGGATCTCGGCATGAGCGGCGACGCCCAATTGACCCAGGCGGGTTCTTTCTCCGGAACGCCGCTGTACATCGCACCGGAGACCATTCGCTCGGCGGACTCGGTCGACGCCCGGGTCGACGTTTACGCTCTCGGTGCCGTGGGCTATTTCCTCCTCACGGGGCGGCCGGTCTTCGACGAGTCACTCAGCCCTGTCGATATTCTCGCCAAGCAGATGACCGAATTGCCGCCGCTCCCGTCGACCGTCGTGGACACCGAGATCCCGGCGGACCTCGAAGCGGTGATCATGCGATGTCTCGCCAAGGAGGCGGGTGAGCGACCCGAGGGAGCGGCCCAACTTGCGGACGAGCTCGGCGACCTCGACGACGCCGGTACCTGGGGTGCCCACGAGGCACGCCGTTGGTGGAGCCTGCACGCGGGCCTGGCGGGCTTCTCGACCTCCGGCGAAGCCGGGGACCAGAGCGCGGTCAGCCAGACGATCGCCATCGACGTACGCGACCGCGAATAGGCCGGAGCGCCCCCATCGCGGTGTCAGGGTGCCCACATCGGGGTGTCGGGGAGGCCCCACCGCCGCGACGCCTTCCTTTGAAGCTCGATTAATTTACGGTTACCGTTTCCGTCACCGCCGTATCCCCCCCAATCAACGGAGCTAACGAGATGACCACGAATGGTTCTCGCCGTTTTCTGGTAGTCGCCGGCGCGATCGCCGCCATCGCCGTAGCCGGCCTCGGTTTCGCACAGCAGGACATCCTCAACGACCCGTCGCGGCCGGCGGAAGAGCGCGCCCGCGACGCCGGAACCAAGCCCCTCGAGTTGTACGCCTTCTTCGGCGTCGAAGAGGGCATGACGGTCGCCGACCTGATGCCGGGCGGCGGCTACAACACCTACATCCTCTCGAAGGTCGTCGGCGACTCGGGCAAGGTCTACACGGGCCCCGATCGCCGCGATCGCATGGCGACGCGGCTCGCCTCCAGCCCCCTGAGCAACGCCCAGCTCATCGCCGGCTTCGACGAGATGCCGGCCGGCAGCGTCGACGTCATCATCACGGTGCGGAACCTGCACGACTTGATCAACGGCGGCCGTGAAGGCGCTGCTCTGGCAGCCTGGCTGACCGCTCTGAAGCCGGGCGGCTTCCTCGGTGTCGTCGATGCCCGCACGACGATGGACGGATTCGACAGCAACACGCACCGAATCAACGAGCAGACGGTCATCGACGCGGTGACCGCAGCCGGCTTCGAGATGGTCGAATCGTCCGACCTGCTAGCCAACCCGGACGACGACATCACGCAGAGCTCCGAGACGGGCAACCGGTACGACATCGACCGCATGACCCTGAAGTTCCGCAAGCCCGCGATGTAGTTCCGAACCCCGGATCGCAGACCGGCCCGCCCGCCCAGTCGAATCGACCGGCGATGGACGCGACCGACGCGATCGACCGAAGGGTATCGCCGGGGCCGGCAGCCGAAGCCGGCCCCGGCGATTTTTTCTCGGGGCAGCGGGCCCGGACCGGTGCAGCCGCCGTCAGCTGGCGTGCGCCAGGCTACTGGTGGCCGATCGGTGCTCCAGGAGGTCCCGGACCGAGTCCGGGTCGAGGCCGAGGAAGTGGCAAATGTCCGCGAACCAGGCCCCGGCGAAGAAAACGTGCGGATCACCGTCTTCGAGGATCTCGTCCCGACGCTTCTTCTGCGTTCCGGACAGAAACGGCTGCGCGTCTGCGTGAATCAGGAACTCGTAGTCGCGGATGGCGGTCTCGAGCACGGCAAATAGCAGCTCGCGGCAGGCATCGAGGTCGGTCTCGATGTTCCCATCGGCGTCGCGACGCACGGGTGCGTCCCGGTCGGCAACATCTCGGATCGAGGTGAGTCGGGGTCGGTAGTTCATCGTGTGTCTCCGCGGTCGGGTTCGTCTTCCGGTTCGTTCTGTCGGGTTCATCGTTTCCTCGAGTATGTACGAACCATATCCGAGTTCCATGTTTTGTTCAAGTTATTACACATGTTTTGTCCAGAAAAATCCCGATTGATCGTCTCCCGCCGCTTGCTGGGAAGGGCAGCGGAGGGATGGGCGGGGCCTCGGACGGACTACCCCTTGACTGTCTAAGGATCGATTGATACTTTTCCCTAGACAAACCAAGGGAGAATCCTGATGCCGAAGCCAACGAAGAACGACAACGAGCGCGGCGATCTGCTCCGCGGCGCTCTCGAGATGCTCATCCTGAGGACGATCGAGAACGGCCCGCTGCACGGCTACGCCATCACCGAGTCGATCCTCAACGCCTCCGAGGATGTTCTCGATATCGACGAGGGCTCGATGTACCCGGCGCTATACCGGATGCAGAAACGTGGCTGGATCGAGGCCGAGTGGGGCCGCAGCGAGAACAACCGCCGGGCCAAGTTCTACGCGCTCACCGACGATGGCAGAAGGCAGCTCGAGACCGCGGCGCAGCGCTGGAGCCGGTTTAGCGAAGCGGTGGAGCGGGTCATGGAGCCGGTCTGATGTGGCGGGCCGCGGCCGATATCGACCATGAGGTCGACGAGGAGATCCGCTTCCACATCGACATGCGGACCGAGGCGAACATCGCCGCGGGCATGAGCGCCCGGGCGGCCCGTCGCGACGCGGAGCGTCGCTTCGGCGACCAGGTAAGGGTCCGGAACGCCGGACGTGAGGCTTTCGGCGGCAACCTTCCGGGGAACGGGTCGAGGCGTGGCAGCCGGCTCGAGTTCCTGTTGCAGGACGTTCGAACGGGCTTTCGCTCGCTCATGCGCAGCCGTCTCGCTACCACCGCGGCGGTGCTTTCTCTCGCCCTCGGCATCGGCGCGAACACGGCAACGTTCTCCATCGTGTACGCCACGATGTTCCGCGACCTTCCGTTCGAGAACGGCGATCGGCTCCTGTTCGTCGACGCCTGGAATCCCGACCGCGGCGACGGCGATCGGCCGCTGAGCTGGGCCGATGTTTCCGCCATGCGCCAGATGACCGCGTTCGACGGCGTCGAGGCCTTCGACACGAGATCCGTCACCCTGACCGCTGCCGAACAGCCGGAGCGCGTCGCCGGAGCCGCAATCACCCCCGGTCTGTTCGAGCTGATCGGGGTGGAGCCGAGGCTCGGCCGGGATTTCCTTCCCGACGAGGGCGCCGCAGCCGGCTTCGAGCAGGTCGCGTTGATCAGCGACGCCCTGTGGCAGCGGCTGTACGCGGGCGACGAAGATGCAATAGGTCGGACCCTTCACCTGAACGGTCGCGAGATCGTCGTCGTCGGTGTCATGCCCCCGGGGTTCCGCTTTCCGGAGCGAGAGGACTTGTGGCTTCCCCTCGGGACCAACGACCCGACCAACCACGAGAGCCGCCCCGTAATCGGCATCGCACGGCTGGCACCCGACACCAGCTTGGACACGGCTCACGCCCAACTCGCCGCATGGACGGAACAGGCGGGGCGGGAGTTTCCCCGCTCCCACGCCGGCTGGGACACCCGCGCGCAGTGGTTTCGCCACGGCTTCATCGATCAGCAGGGGCGCCAGACCATCTACCTGCTGTTCGCGGCGGTCGGTTTCGTTCTGCTGCTCGCCTGCGCCAACGTGGCCAATCTGATGCTGGCCCGCGCCACGGATCTGCAGCGCGACATGGTGGTTCGCAGCGCCCTGGGCGCCAGCCGGCTCCGTCTCGCCCGACAGGTCCTTATCGAGAGCGTCCTCCTCGGGTCCGCCGGGGGCATCCTCGGCGCCCTGGTCGCGGTCGCCTGGGTGGCGTTGATGGAGAGGTCGATTCCGGAGGAGATGGCGTTCTGGGTGACCATCGCGGTCGACCGGCCGGTGCTCGCCTACACGGTGCTGATTTCGGTGGGCACGGGGATCTTGTTCGGGCTTCTCCCGGCGCTGCAGGCGTCGCGTGCCGGGATCGAGCAAGGCAACGTCGACGGGCGCAGCGTTCTCGGCGGCCGCGGTCGTATCCGCGGGGCGCTGGTGACCGCCGAGGTCGCGCTATCCGTCGTCCTGCTGGCCAGCGCCACTCTGATGACGCGGAGCTTCATGGAGCTGCAGGTCGCCGACCCGGGTTTCGAGGAAGAACGGCTGCTCTCGCTGCGGATCGTACAGGCCGGAGACCAGTACGACGATCCGGCAGCACGGGTGACCTACTACAGCGACATCAGCGATCGGCTCGCCGCTATTCCGGGGGTGGAGCGCGCCGTCGTCACCAGCTCGATTCCCGCCGACGACGGCGGCGGCGCGATCGCCGTGTTGCCCGAGGGCGCCGCCGAGGATGAGGAGATCTTCGTCACCGCGATCATCTCGATGGACGGCCTGTTCGAAACACTCGGCACCGCTCCTCTGGCGGGGCGAACCATCCGCCGTGACGAGGCGGTCGATCCGACGACGAACGCGGTGATGGTCGGCGCCAGTCTGGCCGAGCTGTTGTGGCCCGGAGAGGATGCCGTCGGCGCCCAACTCGTGCTGCCGAACAGTGGTACATGGCGGGTCGTCGGCGTCGTACCGGACCTACAGTACGAGGAGTTCGGCGAGGACGGCCCGTCGACCCACCTACAGGTTCACATCCCCTACGCCCGGATCGCGTCGCGCGGCATGGCCTTGTTGGTTCGCACCAGCGGCGAACCGGCGGCGGTCGCTGCCGCCGTGCGCGAGGAGCTGGCACAACGCGACCCGACGCTCGCACCCTACGACATCATGACGATGACCGAGAGGCGCGCCTTCACGACCTGGCCACAGCGGGTCTTCGGCGATGCGTTCGCGGTCTTCGGAATCATCGCGTTCGTCTTGGCGTTGTGCGGCATCTATGGCGTCATCGCGTTCACGGTCGTGCGCCGAACGCGCGAGATCGGCGTCCGTATCGCGCTCGGGGCGCAACCCAACCGGGTGCTGCTGCGGGTGGTAGGAGAGGCCCTGAAGCTCACCGCAATCGGTGCCGCGATCGGCCTGCTGGGCGCCTTCGGGTTCGCCCAGGCGCTGCGTGGGATCCTGTACGGCGTCAGCGTCGACAGCCCGATGCCCTATGCGTCGGTCGTCGCCCTCATCTTGGCGGCGGCGCTGCTGGCGAGCTATCTACCGGCTCGCAGGGCTTCCCAGGTGGACCCGACGGACGCGCTCAGGGTGGACTGAGGTCTCCGCAACGAGCCGATCGTCGACCGACGCCCTGGTAGCACGCGGGTAGCCCGCTGTGCAGCCCGCTGGCAGCCCGCTGGCAGCCCGGACGAGCCGTCGAGCTCGTCAGCCCTCGTCGGCCGGCTCGGCTTCGTCGAAATCGAGCGACGTGGAGTTGATGCAGTAGCGAAGGCCGGTGGGGGCGGGACCGTCGGGAAACACGTGTCCGAGGTGCGCATCGCAGCGGCTGCAGACGACCTCGGTTCGCGACATGCCATGCGAGAAATCGTTGTGCTCTTGGACCGCCTCGCCGTTCGCCGGCACGGTGAACGAAGGCCAACCGCTGCCGGAATGGAACTTGGCGCCGGACAGGAACAGCTCGGCGCCGCAACACACACACCGGTAGGTGCCCACGCCTTCGTGCTCGTCGTACTCGCCGGTGAACGGAGCTTCCGTCCCGCCGTGGCGCGTCACGCGATACTGCTCGTCCGTGAGCCGGGCACGCCACTCCTCGTCGGTCTTGCGGACCTTCGTGCCCTCATCAGACACGCCTGCTGGAGCTCTGCTGCTCGGCTTCGTCTCGTCGGTCACTCGTTCCTCCTCGCCGGTCAGCGTAGCAGCTCGGCCAACCAGATGCGGGCCTCGCCGTTGCGCTGCGCCACCCACACGATGCGTCCGTCCGGAAGCCGGTCGAACCCCGAGTCCAGAGGGTTCGTGGGTCCGTACTCGACGAGCATTCGCTCGTCATCCCCGCTCAGATCAACTTCCCACACGGAGTGAAACCCCGCCTCGCTACCACCGCGACGAACGAAGAGACGCTGATCGTCGCCGGACCATAGCGCCTGGTTCCCGGGCGTGAGCGGCGCGCACGCACCGTCGATCTCGCACACCCAGACGTTGCCGTCGTGGGCAAAACCGACGAGCCGATCGCCGCGGTTCGACCATCGCAGTTGGTGCAGATGAAACGACGCATCGGAGACCCAGCCCTCGGGCGCTTGTAGCGGAACGTCCTCGCCGGTGTCGACGTAGCGAAAATACGTCGTGTCGTTGTCGAAGGGTGGGACGATCAAGCTCCAGGCGAAGAGCTCCCCGGTAGGGTGCTCGGCCGGCGACTGATGGGTCTCGGAGCGGAACCCCGGGAAAATGTCGGTAGAAGTGCTGCCGTCGATCGTCATGCGACGGAGCATGGGTTCGGGGGAGTCGCGGTAGTAGATGATCGTCGACCCGTCGCGAGAGTATCGCGGAAGCACGTTGCTTTCGCCTTCAACCCGAGTGACGCGCCGCAAATCCGAACCATCGACGCCCATCGTGAAGATCGCCATGCCACCGCTGACCTCACCGAAGAAGGCCAGAGCATCACCCTCGGGGGAAGCTTGCGGCATCCACATTCCGTATTGGCCTGCGGCGATCTCCGTCTCCTCGCCGGTTGCGGGATCAGAGATCATCACTGCCCGCTCGTTGCGAACGTTGCTGTAGGCAAGCCGGCGTCCATCGCGGGTCACGCTCGGGAAACTGTCCTCTCCGGTGCCCCGCGTCAGCGGCGCCGGCTCGCCGCCGTCGACCGAGATCGTCCACAGCGTCAGGCTACCGCCGCGTTTCGACGAGAAGATCACCTCTCGTCCATCGTGTGAGAAGGTCGCTACTCCGCCCTCCACCGCGTCGTGAGTGAGCTGGCGCGCCCCTCCCCCGTCGGTCGGGACCAACCAGAAGTCGCCGTGTGGCCCGGATGACTGAATGAATACGAGGATCTGCGCGGCATCGGGCGACCACCGCGGTCGCATCGGCACGTTGGCAAGAATCCGGCGCGGGACATTCTCCAAGGTGCGGAAACCGCTTCCGTCGGCATTTCCAATGTGGACGTCGAATCGTGACTCGAACACGATCTCGTCCCCGTCGGGCGAGAAGCTCGGGTTGCGGGCCATTTCCGCAGCGACGATCCGCCGCGGCGGCGGTGTCCCCAGCGCTCCGACCGTCCAGATACCGCCGTTGGGGACCGAGAACGCAATCCGATCCTCGGCCGGGGACCACGAAGGGGACCTCACCCCGGGCTCGAGCTCGGTGATCTGTATCGGCGGAGCGTCTCCTTCGACGCTCCGCACCCAGAGTTGCGCCGAGCCCGACGCGTCGGAGACGAAGGCGAATCGGGTCCCGTCCGGCGAGAGCACCGGCTGCGAGTGCGACCCGGGGAAGTCGGTAAGAGGACGCAGCTCGCCGATCTCGAGACTCCCGACACCCTGCCGCCCCGCGCCCTCGCTACCCCACGGTGGGTCGCGAACGATCCACGCGGCCAACGCAATTCCGACCACGGCCAACGCGACGAGTGCCCCAACGAAACCAGACCGCACATTCCGAGTCGGGGGCCCACCTCCGCCGACCATCGGCGGCGAAGGGCGTTGCGCGACCGCGCCGGCACCGAGCTCATCACGGGCCTCGTCGATCTCCAAGATCGCATCGCTCATGGAACTGAGTCGAGCCTCTGGCTCGCGGCGAAGACTGCGGCGCAGCAGACGATGAATCGAGGGTGGGGTCGTGGCCGGCAAGAGGCCCCAATCCGGGTCGTGCTCGAGAATGGCCGCGAGCGTGTCGCCGAGTGTCTCGCGCGAGAACGGCGCCACTCCGGTTAGCGTCTCGAAAAGAACGCAGCCGAAAGAGAACATGTCGGATCTCTGATCGACGACGTTCCCCCGAACCTGTTCCGGGCTCATGTAAGCCGCGGTACCGATCACCGCGCCGGTCTGAGTGAGATCGAGGCCCGCTGTAGGTTCCTCGGCCGATGCGACGGCTGCCGGGCTCTCCTCGAGCTTGGCGATGCCGAAATCGACCACCGTGACCTCATCGTTGCTCCCGAGCATGATGTTGGCGGGCTTCACGTCGCGATGAATGACCCCGGCAGCGTGTGCCGTACCGAGTGCGGCAGCCACCTGCCGGGCGATCTTCAGCGCCCGGTCGAGTGGAAACCGCCCCTGATCCAGCGCGGTTTCGAGCGTCCCCCCCGGCACGAGCTGCAGGACGAGGAACAGGGTCCCGTTGTCCTCCTCGATGCCGAACAGAGTGTTGACGTGGGCGTGATCGATCGCCGCCAGCAACCGCGCCTCGCGCTCGAGCCGCGCCCGCCGCTCGCCGTCGTCGGACAAGTCGGGGGGGACGAGCTTGATGGCCACCTGCCGGCCGAGGCGCTCATCCTCGGCCAAGTAGACAGACCCCATCCCTCCGCTGCCGAGCGGCCGCAGGATCCTGTATTGACGTAGTCGCTCGCCGGGTTCCATGGCTCGTTTACTTGCTGGTCCCGCGGGACACTAGCGTTTCCGCCGCAACGACTTCAACGGCGCGTCTCCATGGCAGCGCCGGCGTTGCCTCTACATAGGTGGAACGCCTCTTGCCCTCGGCATGCTAGGTAGGCGGAGAGTCAGTCTCTCGCCGCGCCGCGCAGCTCTGTCAGGGGATAGAAAGTGCCGCGCCAACGAATGCCACCTCGCACATAGGTCAGCAAGACTGCCCGCAGGTAGGCCCAGATGACGAGCACCACGCCCACGGGCAACAACAAGGCAACCCGGCGACGGACGCTGCCACCGTGAAGCAACACCACCTGGAAGCCGATCAGGAGCGCGACGATGGCGAGGTTCAGCCATCGTGTCATGCCGGAGGTGACGAAAACGGCGGCGAAGGGCCAGCACATGCTGATCAGCTGCGCCGGCGCCGCACCGAGCAGCAACCACGGACGGTAGCCGACGGCGGCGAGCGAGTTCTTCTCCAGGCCGAGGACCGCTTCGCCGAGGTTCGGGTACCACTCCACTGCGACCATGCCGCCGGCGGCGCCGAATGCCTGCCGCGCGCCGGCGTCGCGCAGCAACCGGGCCAGGCGAAGGTCGTCGTCGGGTCGCATGGCGATCGGTGTGTGGCCGCCGGCTTGCTCGTACGCCGTCCGCCGGACGAGGTTGAACGCCCCGATCCCGACCGTGTGGTTGCTGTTCGGGTCCCCCATCCTCCAGGGTCGAAAATAGCCGACGAACGACACCATGAACGCGGCGACGAACATCTCCACCAGGACGCTGCTGGTGTGCACGTCGGCCCCGATCGTCAGGTGATCGATCCCGTCTTCGAGCATGCAGGTGACGGCACGCCGCAAGACCGTCGGCTCGAATACCACGTCGGCATCGGTAAACAGCAACAGGTCACCCGTGGTCTTGTCGGCACCGAGCTGCAGGGCGTGGTTCTTCCCCAGCCAACCGGGCGGCAACTCCGCGACGCGCTCCACCGTGAGGCGGGAGTCGCCGGCGGCGAGGGTCGCGAGGATCTCGCCGGTGCGATCGGTAGACCGGTCGTCGATGGCAACGACCTCGAGGTTCGGATACTCCAGTTGCAGCAGCGACCGCATCGCCGGTGCGATCGTCGCTTCTTCGTCGCGCGCCGCAACGACGACCGAGACCTTCGGCATCCGCGCCGGCGAGACCTCGTCGGACACATCGACGTGATCGATGTACTTGACGAACTTCTCACCCGCGATCGCATCACCGACGACGACCAACCAGGCGGCGAGCGAGCAGACGGCAACCGCGAGCAGAACCGTTTCCATGGTCGAAGCGTAGCAAGAGAACGACGGACCTCGGAGTCGGCGCGATGGTCTACAGTTCTATCGGCCCTACGCAGGCGATCGGATGAGACACCTGACAACTCTCGTGGCATCGGCCGTCGCCGTTCTCGCCATTCCGGCGGCTCATGCCGCCACCGCGCAACCCGTCACGGCACGACCATCGTCGGGCCCGCCGCAAGCGCCGACGATCGGCGCACCACAGTTCCTGCCGCCAACGGCCGGCCAACGCTCGCCGGGAAGCAGTGCCCCGGACATACGCGCCGCGCGGGCCACCGCGGCTCCCGTCATCGACGGCACGATCGGCAACGTGGAGTGGGAGGGCGCTTCGATTGCAACCGACTTCATCCAGTTCGAGCCCCAACGGGGGAGCCCCGAGTCGCGCCGGACGGAGGCTTTGCTGCTGCACGACGACGACGCCGTCTACGTAGCCTTTCGCGTCTGGGATGACACGACGATCACGGCCCAGCTCTCGCGCCGCGATGCGAACCTGCTGGAGGACGACGCCGTCCTGGTTCTGCTGGATACGTTTCACGATCGCCAATCGGCCTACTACTTCGCCACCAACCTGCTCGCCACGCAGGCGGACGGCCGCATCGCCAACGACGGCCGCACGATCGACGAGAACTGGGATGGCACCTGGAGGGTGGCAACCGAGCGCACCGACTATGGCTGGACGGCGGAGTTCTCCATTCCGCTCAACACCATCAAGTACCGCTCGGGGGAGAACGTCACCTGGGGGGTGAACTTCGGCCGCAGCCGCCGTGCGTCGCTCGAGCTCGGCTACTGGGCCGGGCCCCTCGAGAACCGATTCCGCATCTCGCAGGCGGGCACACTCAGCCAGCTCGAGGTCGCGGCGGCACCCAAGCGCTATCAGGTGATCCCCTACGCCCTCGGCGTCGTCGACCAGCAGGGCGACGCTACCGGCAAGGCCGGAATCGACGGGCGCTATGAGGTCACCACGACGACGACCGCGTTCGGCACCTTCAATCCTGACTTCGCCCTCATCGAGGCCGACACGGAGCGTGTGAACCTGACCCGTTTCGAGGTCTCGTTGCCGGAGAAGCGCCAGTTCTTCATCGAGGGAGCAGCCGAGTTCCAACAGCGCATCCGGACGTTCTACTCCCGCCGGATCGGCGATATCACCGCCGGTGCAAAGGTGCTCAGCAAGGAGGGTCCGTGGGGGATATCGGCCCTGTACACCCACGGCGAGCCCTCCGGCCAGTCCGCGGACGAGGAGAACCAGCCCGAAGGTGAGTACGGCGTCGTCCGGGTGCAACGCGACCTGGGCCGGTCGAACATCGGCTTTCTGGGCGCCGGGCGTTACTTCGAGGGCCTCGGCGAAGGCTCCGTGGGGCTGGACGCAACGCTCTTTTTCACCGATACGTTCGGCATGACGGGCCAGCTCGTGCAGAGCTTCGGAGAACAGGACGATGGCACGATGGCCTTCTTCGTCCGCCCCTCCTACGACTCGGCCACCGGCCACTTCCACGTCCGCTACACCTACCTGGGCGAGGGGTTCCGCGAGAACGTGAACAGCATCGGTTTCATCCGCGACGACAACCGACGCGAGCTGGACTCCGCCCTGGAGAAGACCTGGTGGCCGACCGGGGGCGTATTCGAGCGCGTCGAGTACGGCTCCAATTACAACATCTACTGGGCCGCCGACTCCGACCTGCTGCGCAGCTGGCAGATCGACCAGGACTTCGAGGTCGAAACGCGCAACCGCTTCTCTTTCGGGATCGACTTCTCCGAGGAGTTCATCGTCTTCGAGAAGGATTTCCGCAACCGCGAGACCGAGCTGAGCGTCGGCTACAACCTGCGCGAGTTCAACTCGATCAGCTTCGAATACGCCTTCGGTGAATCATTTGATTCCGACTTCGACCTTTTCTCGATGGGCACCGCGTACACGGTGACCGAGCAGCTATCGATCCAGTACTCGCTCGAGTACCTGACGCTCGATCCCGACCCCGAGGACGAGAGCACCTGGATCCACGTCGTTCGCGCCGACCAGTTCTTCACGCCGGACCTTTTCGTCAATCTGTTTTTCCAGACCAATTCCTCGATCGACCGGCGCAACATCCAGGCGACGTTCGTGTGGCGCTACCAGCCGCCGTTCGGCACCATCCAGTTCGCCTATCAGCGGGGTACGGCCGAGTTCGGCGAGCGCTCGGACCAGGGGAACACGTTCTTCTTGAAGGCGACGACGGTCTTCTGACAGAAGGCAAGCTGCGTCCTCGGCGGCTACCCGGTCCTCCGCTCAGCGGTCAAGATCACCTCGTCGTCGATGATCCGCAGGCCGGTGACGGCATCGTCGCGGAGGTCGAACGCAATCCGCACCGTCGGCGACCCCGACGGATAGAACTCGGTCTCCGAGACCGGGAAGATGCGGCGCCCGAACGGCGCACCCTCGCGCTGCAGGGAAAGCGTTCCCCGAACATCGGAGATCTCCAGGCTGGCCCGGCTCTCCGCCTCGAAGCGGTAGGTGCCGACGAAGCGCTGCTTCTGCTCATCGGTCATCTCGTAGCCACCCGGCGTGAGGTCGGCGTCGCCGAGGGCTTCCAGGTATTGGCGTACGTCAGCGGCATGATCCCCGCCGACGCGGGCATGGTGAAGCAGCGTGAAGCCGTGCGGCCCCGGAATGCGTTGGACGCCCGGGGAGGCTTCGACCATCCCCCTCACCGCGCCGAGCTGGCCGAGCATGGCGGCCGAGAAGATGTCCGGCCGGGCTCCGTTCGCCAACAGGAACTCGGCGATGTCGCGCCGTCCCATGTGCGAGGCGGCGCCGAGGGCCGACTCCCAGTCGCCGAATCCCCAGTCAACCGCAGCGCGCGCCAGGTGAGGGCGCGCGGTAACCATCTCGACGACGCCGTCGAGATCGGTGTGGGCGGCACCCACGACAGCTCCCACGAGCTCGGGATCGGTGCTCGGAAACGACGGTGGCACATCGCCCATCCCGCCGGGGCGCGCTTCGAGACCGTCCGCACGCGCACCGCCAGCGGACACCGCTGGGTCCATGCCGCTACCGAGCTCGTCACCGGCATCGAGCCCACCGGCCCGCGCCACCGAAACGGCCCCATGAGCCAGCGCCAGCCCACCACTCACGAGCGCCACGCGTCGGTTGAACGTCGTCATCGGTCGGATCTCCTGTGTCGATGGGGGAACGCGCGGCCGATAGTGCGGCCGCACGACCCCACCGTCCAGCGGTTTCGCCTGAAGAAAAGCTGAGGAATTTCGGATCATCCGTAAGTCCTTGAAAACAAAGGGATCGATCCCGACGACGCGGCATCCGACGGCTCGCGCGACAGGCGCCGCTTCTTCTAGCATCTACGGGAGTGGCCGAAACGCCCGCCGATGACGTTCGGGCTGCCCCGGGCGCCGCACGGTTGCCCCGTACTTCGAAAGGCCCTGATGTTCCGCTTCGCTGACCGCACCTTCGATCCGGATACCGGCGAGCTTCATGGCGCCGGCACATCCACCCGGCTGGCGCCCAAGCCGGCACGGTTGCTGGCGATGCTGCTGGACGCGGAAGGCGAGCTGGTCGAGCGCGAGCAGATCCGCGCCCAGCTGTGGCCCGATACCAACGTCGACTTCGACGCGGGGCTGCACACGTGCATACGGCAGATCCGCACCGCGGTGCGCCAAACCGGCGACGACACCGAGTGCATCGAGACGCTCCCCAAGCGCGGCTACCGCATCATCGCACCCACGCGACGAGGCGAGGCAGCCGCCGGGCCCACGCCGCGTCCCACCCCCGCGAACCAGCCGCCTGGCGCCGCCGAGCTCATCCCCTACGTTGTCGCCTTCCTGCTCCTGGCAGCCATCACCGGATTCGTGCTCTGGGGTGATCCCTCCGCAGGGGCCGGCGGATCGGCGCAGCCGGCGCCGGGTGCAGCAGGCTCGGGTCCTGCCCGCCTCGCGGTCGTCCCCTTCGTCGACCCGGCCTCCGATGCGAACGCCGCCTTCAATCGCGACCTCACCGAGGCGTTCATCACAGCGCTGGTGAGCGCCGCCCCCGGCGAGCTCGTCGTCATCGGGCCCTCGACCACCGCGCCGCACTTCACCGACGGATCCGCCCTGGCGCAGGTCGCGGCCGCCGTCAACGCCGATTTCGTCCTCCACGGAGGGCACCGTTCGAGCGCCGACATCTTCTTCGTCGAGGTGGTGCTTCCCGACGGGGAACATCTGTTCGCCCAGCGCATGGCGCTCGACCTCGAATCCCCTGCAGCGGCTCCGGCCGACGTGGTGCAGGCAATGGTCGCGTCGATCCTCTCCGTCGACAGGCAGTAGGGTGTCTGATCCGTTGGCCCTGGTCGCCGCGGGTTTCGCGGCCCTCTCCCTCGTCTTCTTCTGGCGCGCGGCCCGGGCGCGGCGGCGCAGGCGGCGGCGGTACCGGCGGATGGCGGCACACTGCACGGTGGGTCTGGTGACGCTGGTGACCGCACTGCTGTTCAGCACACTGTCGATTTCGACCTGGGGCTACCGGGCCCTGACACGGGAGGAGACGGTTCTGGTGGTGACGACGACACGGACCGGGCCGCAACGCTTCGACGCTCGCGTCGAGTTCCCGAACGGCGGCATGGAGATCTACTCGCTCGCGGGCGACGAGTTCTACGTCGACGCCCGCATTCTGAAGTTCACGCCGCTGGCCAATCTCGTCGGACTTCACACCGAGTACGAGCTCGACAGGATCTCTGGTCGCTACATCACGTTGGAAGACGAGCGAAACCTTCCACGCACCCTCTACCCACTCAGCCCGGCGAAATCCCTCGACCTGTTCGAGCTCCGGCGCAACTACTCGCTTTTGGCGCCCCTTGTAGACACCGAATACGGCTCCGCCACGTTTACGCCGGCCGATGACAACGCACGGTTCGAGGTTCGGCTGTCCACCACCGGCCTGATGATCCGCAGGATCCCGGATCAGCCCTGACCGCTTGGCGTTCCCTAGCGCCACCTGCTCGAGCGGCCGCAGGCGGTAAACGAACTCGGACGCAGGTCGAATTAAGACCGGGGAGGACCGTTACCGGTCGTCCGTCCGGCTGGTGTAGTCAAAGCCCGCGGGCCGTGGCCTGAGTCGGTAGATGCGAACCTCGGTATCCCCGTTGTCGGGATCGGTGACCGTCCCCATCACCCGGCCATCACTGAAGGAGGGGCGCGCCACCGGTAAGCGGGTGGTTCCGAGATAGCGCCCCTCCGGATCGAGCACGTGGAACGTCCATGGATCACCCTCTTCACGCTCGGTCGTGGTAACGACATCCTGCAGCCACGTGAAGCCCCGGTCGTCGACGGTGAATCGCTGCCAGAAGCCAGCCTGTTCCGGGAACTCACTGTTCGGGACCTGCGGTGGATCCCGGCCGTCGCGCTCGGCGGCCTCTCGAAGAGATTGGCGGCGCCGAGTCTCGTACTGCTCCCGCATCGCCGCGGTGATCGGGTGCGCGGGCAGATCGATCCGCACGATCCGCGTCGGCAGGCCGGCGTAGTCGTACAAGGTCAGCTCGGGCGTATCGCCGGCACTCAACAGGAGCCCACGCCCGGGAACGTGGGCGGCGAAAGGCCTCGCGGCGTAGGGCACCGATACCGACCGCGACACGACCTCATTCTCTGACACCGTGATGACCTCGACGGTCGACATCTTCACCATCGAGGTCTCCATCGTAGCGAGAACCTGCGAGCCATCAGACGAGAACACCTGAGCCCGCCTCGCCTGAATCCCGGAATCGACGTCGTCGAACACGCCGCCGATCTTGAGGAGCCTCCCGTCCGGCAGGATCTCGAGGTTCGAGACCGGAATACCGCCGTGCGACACATCGTCGACGATCGAACCGTCGGTACCGAACAACGTCGTGCGTTGCTGCTGTAGGTCGAACACACTCAAGGCGCCGTCCTGCAGCGACTGCAGCACACCCAGCCCGCTGAGCTCGCCGGGTCCTTGGCCGGAGCGCCCGAACGCCCGGACGAATTCCCCGGAGGCGTCGAACACCGCGATACGCGAGTTGCCGGAGTCGAGGACGAAGAAGTCACCGGCAGGATCGGCCAAAACGCCGCGCGGCCGGTACAGCATGCTCTCTTGTCGCGCCGGGTCCTGATGCAGTGTCAGGACGAGCTCGTTGTCGAAGAGCTCTCCCTCGAACATGGGTCCTCCGGTCGTCCGCGCCACCGGCACACCGCCTTCGTCGGCGATCTCGAAGCGGTGGCCGGGCCGACCCACGATGCCGCCTGCTGCGGACGTTGGGGCCCCGGACGCCTCCGACGGGCCGCCCGTCGCCGGTGCGTTGGCGCTTTCCGGCCGGTCGCCGCACGCGAACATCACGATCAGGAATCCGACGAGGAACGCTCGGCGCGTCTTGTGGCTCCCGAATCGATGCTCGTCCGTCATGCTCGTTCGTTCGTCGTCGTCGCGGGTCGTCGAGGTGGGTCGCAAGAATAGGACTCCCCCATCGGCAAATAGTCGACAGACAACCGGCTAATCAGAGCGCACGTGACGCGGCGGCCGCGTCATTCCTTCGGTAGCACCACCATCCACTCGCGCACGGCCCAGCCGGTGGCCACCCCGTTGAGGACGTACGGGTCGTTGCGGGCAAACTCCTCGACCTCGGATCTGTCGTCGGCGCGAAACACCAGAACGCTCGTATCTGGCGGATCGGTGAACGCTCCGGCCATGACCAGGAAGCCGCGCTCGTGGGCCTCGCTTGCCAGGGCGAGGTGGGCGTCGCGATACGGGACACGGGCTTCGAGAGCATTGTCGACGAGATCGTAGAAGAGGGCGTAGTACATAGTGTTCCTCGGCATCGGAAGTTCGGAATGACCGGGCCGAGGGTACCAGCCGGGAGCGGTCGCGATCAGTACTTGCGGAAGCGAACCTCGAACCCCTCCGTCAGCTCGCCGTTCTCGTCCGACCCTTCTACTCGAACAACCAGCTCGCCGGCACTCTCCAGCCGATAGGTCAATCGCCGCGGCGAGTTCTGCTCCGGAACCTCGCTGTGGAAGACGGCCTCACGATCGGAGACGCGTATCAGCGTGAACTCCAGCGGACGGTCCTTCTCCCAGGTGGAGTAGTCGCTGTTGAAGTGTTTGAACCGATAAGCAACCCGATCGTCTTCCTGCGTGATCATCATGTACTCGATGACCCGCAGCTCGCCCTCGGCGACGAGGCGAAAGGCGCCCATCATCGTGCCGCCGGCGGCAGCCGTCCAGTGCTCTTCGACGTATCCGCCCAGGCCCTCGCCATGCCACGTTCCGACCAGCCACTCCAGGTCGGCCAGCGTCGGGCTCGCGACGTTCGCCTGGAGCGCCGCACCCTTCCTTTCCTTTGCGAGCGCGTCGCCGACGAGAGCGGAGCCGACCAGTGCAGTGACAAGCGTGGCGACACCCGCGGTGACCCGTGCCGTTGCACTACCTGCGGTGGCGATGCGGCAGACGGCGACCCCGCGCGTCGCGACCGTTGCGATGCTCCGTAGGCTCTCCGAGATGCGCGTATTCACCGGATCAGTCCTGTTCCGTCAGGTCCTGGTAGATCATCAGCTTGTTGCCATCGGGGTCGTAGAAGGTCGCCAAGCTCACCATCCCCTCGTGGGTCAGCGTATCGCCGTCGAAGGGGACGTCGTGCGCCTCGAGGGCGGCCCGCGCGGAGCCGATGTCGGCGACGCCGAAGGTTAGCGTGGCCCCGCCCCTCACCTCCGGATCCTCGACCTGAGAGAGGCCGACGTTCACCCGGTCAACCGGAGAGCGCAGCTCACACCACCCGAGGTCGTCCATCCGGTAGATCAACGAGAAGCCGAGAACCTCGCAGTACCAGGCGAGCGCCTTGTCCAGGTCGGTGCACTGCATGGAGCACGTGAGGCCGCCGTCGAAGCCGATGTTGTCAGGCATGGTGGGTCCTTTCGAACGGGAGCGTTTCGTGTCGACGACAGGCCTGTCGTCAGGATCTCTCGCGCATTGACGATCAAAAGTATATCAACTATATTTTTATGTCAACAAGCACGCTCGAAGCGACACCCGCCGACGGCGGCCACGCTTCACCGTGATCCGACGAAGGGACGACAATGGCGGCAGAGCGAACCCCGCGCCCCGATCCCCTGCCCGGCCTGTTCCACTACCGCTGGGCGGTCCCGACGCTCGCCGCCATGGGTAGCCTCGGCGGGGCGGCGAAGTTCGTCACCTTGCAGCGCGCGGTCGGTGCCGCTCGCAGCTCGCTCAAGCGAACGCTCGAAGCGCTGATCGACGCCGGGTTCATGGGTCGCAATCCCGGGTACGGCCATCCCCTGCGACCGGAGTACCTGCTCACCTCCAAGGGACACGCTTTGGCGCCGGCCTGTGTGTCCGTTGTCGAGACGCTGCGGCAACTCGAGGTCGAAGACATCGGCCTGCGAAAGTGGTCGCTTCCGCTCGCCCACGCGCTGGCGAGCCGCGGCCGCTTCAACCTGGTGCGGGCGACGCTCGGTGACGTGACGCCGCGAGCCCTGGCGCAGGCCCTGCGCGACCTGCAGGAAGCCGGACTGGTCGAACGGCGGCTCGTCGACGACAGCCCGCCCCGGGCCGAGTACCGGCTCACCCCCCGGGGGCAGCGCTTGACCCCGGTATTGGTCGCGCTCGCGGAGGCCGGCTAGCCGGAGTGTCTTTTCACAGGACCGGAACACAACTCTACATTTGCACTGTATACAGTTACACTGTATAGTTGTGCCCGTATGATTGGAGCTTCCCGGAAGCTCCCGGTCTTCCCCGGCGAAGGGAGCATGACGCCATGAAGGAAACGCCCGCGAACCCGCTGTCGATCCCTGTGTATCAGATACTGCTATCGCTCAGCGACCGCAACTTGCACGGCTACGCCATCCTACGCGACGTCGAGGAGCGCACCGGCGGTGAGGTGAGGCTGGCGGCTGGAACCCTGTACGCCGCCGTCGCTCGCCTCCTGCGAGACGGCCTTGTCGAGGAGCTGCCGGAAGGCAGCGATCCTGTCGGCGACGCTCGTCGACGCTACTACCGCATCACGGAGCGAGGGCGAGCCGCGGCGACCGCCGATGCCGAGCGCATGCGCCGCTTCGTACGAATGGCGCGCGACAAGGATCTGATACCCGCTTCCGCGTCGGGGAAACAGTCGTGAGCGATCGATCGAGCGGATCGGTGCGAACACGATCACGCATCTACGGGTTGCTGCTCAACTCGCTCCTTCCCCGAAAGCTGACCCAAGCCCACGGATTGCAAATGCAGGATACGTTCGCGCGCCTGCGGCGCGAAGCTCGCGCACACGGCGGTCTGCGCGGCGAGCTAGCCGTTTGGTGGCGTGAAGTGTCGCAGATGTACCGGGTCGGTCGTTTCGAGAAGACGAGCCGGGCGGTACCGAGCACACCCGTGGCCGACCGCAGCGACGCCAATGAGGCTCCGGCGGTGTCCACCGACATGATGCTCCGCCGGCCCATGATGCCGGGGTCTTGGCCCGGCGGCGTGAATCTGCGCCAGACGCTCCGATCGCTGCGACGCTCCCCCGGTTTCGCCGCCATCGTGATCGTCACGCTCGCGCTCGGCGTCGGCGCCAACGCCACCATGTTCGGCATCATCGACAGGCTCCTGCTGCAAGAGCCGGAACACATCGTCGAGGCCGACCGGGTCACGAGAATCTACGTGGAGCGTGGGTTCGCAGGCCAGAATTTCGTCTCGTCGACGATCGCGTACCCGGACTTCGTGGACTTCGCCGCATCCAACGAGCTCGCCGGCACGGCCGCGTTCCGCCACCGCGAGATCACCTGGGGACACGGGGAAACGGCGGCGCGGGTTCGCGGTATGTTGACAACCGCGAGCCTTTTCCCGCTGCTCGGCGCACAGCCCCTGATGGGGCGCTTCTTCGCACCGGAAGACGACGCCGCGGGGCGAGCCTCGGTGGTCGTTCTCGGGCACGACTTCTGGCTGCGTAGGGGCGCGGACAGCTCCGTTCTGGGCACCGAGATCGTCCTTGGCGGCGCCCCTCACACCATCGTCGGCGTCGCCCCGTCCGGGTTCACGGGGATCGACTTGGAGCGTGTCGACGTCTGGCTGCCGCTGCATTCGCCGGCGAATTCCGCACCGCCGATTTGGGAGACGAGTCGCGGCTTCTACTGGCTCCGCAGTGCGGCGCGGCTCGCCGAGGGGGCCACGACGGAGAGCGCCGAGGCCGAGGCCACGGCTCTCCACCGCTCCGGCCGTGCCGACGATAAGTTCTACGACCCGGAGGCGTCGGTCGTATTGGGCGCGCTGGTCGAAGCTCGCGGGACCCAGCGATCGGCCGAGTCGGTTGTAGCCCGTTGGCTCGCCGGCGTGTCTTTGGTGGTCTTGATGGTGGCGTGCGCCAACGTGGCGAACATGCTGCTGGCACGAAGCGTGCAGCAACGACGCGAGATCGGCATCCGCCTGGCGCTGGGTGTGTCCCGCGGCCGGCTCATCGCCCAGCAGCTCGGCGAGAGCGTCGTGCTGGCGGCCTTCGGGGGCGCGGCGGCACTCGCTGTGACCTACTGGGGCGGACTCGCGGTGCGCGCCGTTCTGTTGCCCGACATCCACTGGCCTCACAGCCCGCTGGACGTCCGGGTGATGGCGTTTACGTTCTCGGCCGCTCTGGTCGCAGGGATCGTCGCCGGCCTCGTTCCGGCAGTACAGGCAACGCGGCAGAATGTCGTCAGCGTCATCAAGGGAGGAAACGTCGACGGAGGGCAGGCGCAGGCACGCGCCCGCAGTCTCCTTCTGGTCGGGCAAGCGGCACTTTCCGTCGTCTTGCTCGTCGGCGCTGGGCTGTTCGTCCGAAGCATCGCCCGGCTGCAAGCCGTCGACTTGGGCTTCGACCCCGAGAGAATCGTCGTGGCCATCCCGGAGTTCGACAGCGAGGAGATACCGGACAACCAGAAGGCCGCGTTCTACGACGCCGCGCTCGACCGGCTCCGGACACTCCCGGCCGTGGAGGGCATCGCCGCCTCGGCAGCCCTGCCCTTCTACTGGACCATGACCACCGGCTTCCAGATTCCGGGACGCGAGGAGCTCCCGACATTCGGCGACGGCGGCCCCTACCTGTACCCCGTAACCAACGACTACCTCAGCACCACCGGGATCGACATCGTCAAGGGAAGAGGTTTCGACGCGTCGGACGACGCACGATCCGCGCGAGTCGCCGTGGTGGGCGAGGTCATGGCAAACGCCTACTGGCCCGGGGAGGACCCCCTCGGCAAGTGCGTCTACATCGGCGACAACGAGGTGTGCACGGAGATCATCGGCGTCGCCGAGCGCGCCAGCCGAGCCTCGATCCAGGGGTCCGACTCAGCCCAATACTACGTCCCGATATCGCAGTGGTCGGATGAATACGTTCCGCGTGCCCTGCTGGCACGCTCCGGGTCGGCAGAGCTCGATGCGCTGGTCTCTGCGGTGCGCCGCGAGATACTCAGCGTCTCTCCGATAGTTCGCTTCGTCGAGGTGCAGGGATTCGGCGGCCTGATCGACCCGCAAGCGCGCTCGTGGGAGCTCGGCGCCACGCTGTTCAGCGTATTCGGACTTCTTGCCGTGGTCATCGCGGCGGTGGGCTTGTACGGGGTGCTGGCATTCGGTGTGGCCCAACGGCGGCACGAGATCGGCGTACGCTCTGCGCTGGGGGCTTCGCCCGGCGGATTGGTTGCTCTCGTCGGCTGGCAGGCGGCGCGGCTGGTGACCGCAGGCTTGCTGATCGGCATCGCCGCCGCGCTCTTTGCTGCGCCCCGCATCGAGCCGCTGCTCTTTGACGTGAACCCGCGCGATCCCTCGGTGCTCGCGTCCGTCGCGCTCATCCTTGCCGCGGTTGCGGCCGTGGCAGCCACGCTGCCAGCCATGCGGGCTGCTCGCGTGCAGCCAGTGATCGCGCTCCGGCAGAGCTAACGGCCAAGGTGAGGCCTCACCACTTCCCGTCGTTTCCTCGGACAACCCCGCCCGTACGCTCATGACGCCGTCGTGCGCACATGACACGTTTGGCGCCACCATTCACACCGGAGGCGACAAAGGACATGATGACGGCGAAGTGGGATCGGGCGCTATCGGTACGAGCAGCGACGTGGACAGGTGCCCAGTGGAAAGGTGCCCGGTGGACAGATGCCCAGGCGACGACGACAAGAGAACGGTCGTTCGAGGGACTGAAGCTACTGGCGCTCATCGTGTTGACCGCAGGGTGCGCCCAGGGCGATCAACTCGCCCCCGTCGAGGACACCGCACCCTCCGAAGATGCCCGAATCCTGGAGGCGCCGGCGACGATGTCCGACGGGTCCGCGATCCCGGTACACCTCACCGAGACCATCGAGACGTCCATCCGCATGGTCTCGGACGGGGCGATCGGCGGCATATCGGTGGACGCCCAGGGCAACATCTACAACACGAACTTCGCCACCAGCGTCTGGCGCACGTCGCCGTCCGGCGAAACAACGCTGCTGAGTGACGAATTCGTCGCCGCCTCGGGGAACTTCGCTCTACCCGGAGGCGACCTGCTCCAATCCGACTGGCGCGACAACAAGATCTTCCGGGTCCGGCCCGACGGAACCCGTGCGATCTTCGCCCAGGGCGGGATGGACGGCCCGGTGGGCCTGGTACAGCGGCCGGGCGGCGATTTCATCGTCGCGGCCCATCGCGGCAAGCAGATCGTCCGTGTCGACGCGGACGGAGGGGCGGCGGAGGTGGTGCTCGAAGACCCTCGCCTCACGGCGCCGAACGGCGTGACCATCGACGACGACGGCAACATCTATATTGCCGACCTGAAGTCTCCGGTCGTTTTCAAGCTGACGCCTGCGGGGGGCCTGGTCGAGCACGCCCGACTCCCCGGAAAGGGCAACGCCCACAACGTCGTCGCCAACGGCGCCCTGTACGTCAACAAGATCTGGGACCACGTCATCTACCGGGTGGATCTCGCGACCGGCGCCTACGGGATCGTCACCGGCAACGGCCGCCCCGGCTACGACGACGGACCGACCGGCAGCGCGACGATCGAAGAACCGAACGGCATCGCCACCAACGCTGCGCGGGACGTCGTCTACTTCAACACCCACCGCGGGGCGATGTTCGGCGGCTACGGTTTGGTGATCCCGCGGCGACTCGTGATCGACGGCCCGTGAGCCGATTCGCGTCCCGTTCTCACATTACGGGGTGAGGGCGCGTACGGTGCATCACCATGCCGTCGTGCCGGCCCGCCGTTCTCGCCCCCTGTGATCGCGGGCACGCACGCGGAACACTTCGCAACCCGGTGCGCAGACGCGCCCACCCGGCCGGAACGACCCCCCGGCCTCGGAGGCGTCTGTGAACACCCCGCACCGATGTCGACCCCTTACTGTCCTTGCTTGCTGCGTCGCCGCGGTGATTCCTCTTCAGCCCGCGGCAGCCTCCCCAGCAGCTCAGAACCCGGCGCCGGGCTGGCCGGCTCCCCAACCCCCGGCAGCGGCGCTCCCTGCGCCCCAAAACCCTGAAACGGCGTTCCGGGAGCCCCAACTCTCCGTGGCGGCCTTTCACCCAACCCAAACCCCCGGCTCGGCCCCGGGCGCGATCCAGGTTCGCCCCGGCTCGTGGGAATTCACCCTGCAGGGCGGCGCCGGCTTCTCCCTGTACTACGGCGACCAAGCCGCGGATCCGGCGTTCGGCTTCACCGCCGGCCGCTTTCTGTCGGATTCGATGCAGGCCGAAACCCAGCTCCTTGTCATGCCGGCGCCCGTTCGCGAGCACTCATGGGAACGACGAGACCTCGTCAGCGGCGACGTCATCTCCACCGGATGGTCACGCGCCCGGCGGCAGATGTATGTCGCCCTGACGCGCATCAACCTGCACCTCGGCGAGGGGAACGTTCGTCCCTATTTGTCGTTCGGTGCGGGACTCGGTTGGGGCAGCGAGCGGGTCGAGTCCTGGAGCCGTTGCCTCGATCTCCGCTGTGACCCCGACCCTCCGGTGCGGATCCACGGCCGGGAAGGCCTGGCCCTGGCCACGCTCCTCGGATCGGGCGTCGATGTCGAGCTGGACGAGCGCTGGAGACTGCGCCCGGAGGTCGTTATGCCCTACCTGTGGGGGGCGCCGCAGCCCGGGTACGTCTCGGTCATCGTCGGCGCCACCTACGCGCCGCGCCGATCGGGCTCGTCCCGCTCACCACGACAACCTTCGATCCCGGGAACGGCTCCCGGTACCGGCTGGGATCGGGTGGTCGCGTTGCCGCTCGGGGAGGCCATCCGCGTACAGGTACGTCGGGGCATCAACGCGACGCGTGACGGGGAGCTCGGGGCTCCGCCCGCCCGCATCCTCACGGCGAGGTTCGTGGCGGCGGACGCCGCCGCTCTCGAGTTGCGAATCCCCGAGGGGGCCGACGCGGCGGGCATCTGGCGCATCCCTCGGCTGCTGGTGGAACGTGTCGAGCGCGGCCACGTCCAACGGGACGGCCCGTGGGAGGGAGTCCTCGGGGGCTTCGTCGTCGGCGCCGGCATCGGCGCCTTCGGCTATCTGAGCTCGAGTGGTGGTGACGACAGCGAGATCTGGCTACCGGCGGGGACGATTCTGTTCGGCGGTCCGGCGGCGCTCCTCGGCGGCCTGGGCGACTACGCCCATCGTTCTTTCGAGCCCGGCGAGGTCGTCTACGACTCTCGCGCCGGGGCCGATGCGCCCGGCTCAGGAGGGTCCGCGCGAAGGCGTGGTAAACGCTGAGGATCGCGCGACGCTCCGACAACCGTCGGCTTGCAGACGGTGCTGGCTCAGCGCGTGGGCACCCAGAACGAGACCCCGTCGGGAGTGTCGAAGCCTCTCGGCATGACGCCGACGATCTGATGCGGATCGCCGTCGATCTCGAGAGACGTACCGATGACGTCCGGCTCTCCGCTCATCGTGTCGGCCCAAAATGGCTCGCTCAGGATCACCGCTGCCGCCGACCCGGTCTCGTACTCCTCATCCGTGAAGATACGTCCGAGCAGCGCCGCTGCCCCGGGGGCGAAGAACGCGGACTCGACCGTCGCAGCCGTAACCTGTGCCGTCGCTCCGTTCACGTCGACCGACACGGTCATCGGCTCGAAGCTCCCCGGCGGCGGCTCGGGGAAGGGATCGCCCGAGCCGCACGCTGTGGCTGCCATCGCGGCAACCACCGTTGCGGCGACGAGAAACGCCGAACGCTGCCTCCGTCGATTCTGCCAACCCCGCCGATTCCACCGGCTCTGCCGATCCCGCCGATTCTTCCGATTCCGCCGACTAACAGCGTCCCCTTGCATCATCGCCTCCATTGCTGCTGGGTTGTCGGTGAGTGAAGCAGTGTCGCGGCAGGCGCCGCAACGGACCCTCCGACTATCCTTTTGCCGCACACCGCACCCATGTGCGCCGCGGCGGCCGCACCGTGCATCTCCTTGGGCCGATATGTCAGCGCGCTGACGTCGAACGTCCGTTCGTCAGGGGGGGCCACGTACCCGGCGGCTCGCCGTTTGACGTCCGACGTCGCGTCCGACACGATCGGCGCGGCCGTTCAACGACCTCGAGACGACAATGACGGACAGAAAGCTCCGCGTGCGCACAGCGTTGGTCGCCCTCACTGTCGGTGTCACCGCCTATCTCACTCTTTGGCCGGTCCCGATCGATCCCGTCGTGTGGCATCCGACGCCGGGACCGGGCCTGACAGGACAGTACGCGCCGAACTCGCTCCTGGCCGACATCGAGCACCTCGTCCAGGTCGGTCCCGGACCCGAGGACATGACGCGAGGACCCGATGGGCTCATCTACACCGGCCTCGAGGACGGCCGCATCGTCCGATTCGATCCGGACAGTGGTGCTCCCGCGGAGACGTTCGTCGACACGGGCGGCCGACCCCTGGGGCTCGAGTTCTCCTTCGACAACGAGCTCATCGTCGCCGACGCCTTCCGTGGCCTTCTCTCGATCTCGCCGGATGGCAACGTCACGGTGCTGGTCGATTCGATCGGCGGCGAGCGCATGATGTTCGTCAACGACGTCGACATCGCCGTCGGCGGGACGATCTGGTTCACCGACTCCTCGCAGCGGTTCGACCAACGCAACTACATGCTCGACATGATCGAGGGACGCGCCACCGGGCGGTTGCTCAGCTACGATCCCGATACGAGCGAGACGAAGGTGTGGATGGAGGATCTGCGGTTCGCCAACGGCGTCGCCACCGGGGCGCGGGGAAGCTACGTCTGGGTCGCCGAGATGCTCGAGGCCCGGGTGCACGAGCTCGTCGTCGGCCTCGATCGTGCCCGGCGAACACGGATCATGATCGACGAGATTCCGGGATACCCCGACAACCTGTCGTGGAACGGAGATGGAATTGTCTGGGTCGCGCTGCCGTCGCGACGAACCCCTCCGCTCGAGAACCTCGCGAACAGCCCGTTCTTGCGCAAGGTACTCCTGCGGATCCCCGGCATGGCGAATATCCCGGTCGAGCCTTACTCGTTCGTCATCGGCATCGACGAAGAAGGCAACGTCGTGCACAACTTGCAGGCACCGGCCGGCGCCTATCCGAGTATCACCAGCGTCAAGGAAATCGACGGCTATCTCTATTTCGGCAGCATCTTCACCGACTCCATCGGGCGTATGCCGGTCCCGAGCGGCTAGTCGCGCGTTCCGACTGAGCGGGTCGCTCGTTTGGCGGCTCGTTCAACGTCTCGTTCGGTAACCCCCTTGCGAATGAAGTAGCCCAAGACCTCCCGAATGCCGACGGTGGTATGCGAACATCACCCGGCTCCAGGCCATCGCAGGCTCCCCTACGTCCATAGCTCTTCACGACGGCGGGCAGGCACACGCCCGTCGAGGACGCAGGAACGATGCGAATGACCAAGTCAGAGCCGAGCCGAAGGATCTCTACAGTCGTCGCCGCACGGGTTGCTGTTGTCCCGCGGGTTGCTGTTGCCGCGCGGGTCGCTGTCGCCGCGCTGGTTGTTGTCGCTGCGGCAGCCGCCACACCCACCATCGCCCAGGACGGCTTCCCTGTCTCTTCCGCCCTCCCCGAGGAGGCTCGCCAGTTCGACTTCTGGGTAGGCTCGTGGGACGTCAACCTGCGCATCCGTCAGGATGACGGAAGCTGGCCGGACTCGGTCCGCTCGACCGCGCGCATCTATCCCATCTTGAGCGGCAAGGCGATCCTCGAGCTGTGGAGCGACGAGCGCGTCGAGGGCATCAAGGGATACAGCCTGCGCTATTTCGATACCGCCCGGAACGAATGGGTGCTCTGGCTGAACTGGCCGGGACCTGACCGCTCCGGCTCGTCGAGTCTGTCAGGAACCTTCCGGCACGGACGCGGGGAGTTCTTCTCCACCAACACCGCCGCGGACGGCACGGAGACGATCAGCCGATACACGTTTTCGGACATCACACCGAGCTCGCTGCGTTGGGACGACGCCTTCTCGAGCGATGGCGGGCGGACGTGGAGAAACGGCTGGATCATGGAGTTCACCCGGACCGAGGCGAAGCCGACGTTGCCGCCGGAGGGTGGCCCGGCGCACACCTTCCACGACGGCGGCCGCTGCAGCGCCGAGGCGTTCCGCCGCTACGAGTTCCTCAGTGGATCGAAGAGAGGCACGGTCGAGGCGGGCGGCTCGGGCGCCGTGACCATCACCGGCTATCGCGTTCTGGACGGCTGCGCCGTGATGACGTTCGCCGGCCCCGGAAGCGATCCCGAACGCGCCTGGGGGTTCTCGCTCGTCACCTTCAACACCTATGCCCAGCGGTACGAGCTCACCACGCTGACGTCGCAGCCCGGCACGCCGGTGCGGATGTTCTACAGCCGGGATGCCGAGTCCCTGACCTTCTACGAGAGCGTTCCCGAGGGCCAGCCGCGCGACCGCATGCGCATCGAGCAGGCCGACGACGGCAGCGTGCTGTGGGCGCACGAAGCTCCGGAGGGCGACGGGTGGGCGCCGGTGTGGGCTGGGCGGGTGCTGCAAGACTGAGGCCGCGACCGAGTAGCCACCTTCTCCACTCGCGACTAGAATGCAGCGTCCGCGCGGACGAAATCCGCGCCCGCTCAACCGAGGAGGAAGTTGCATGGCGAAGTACATGATCGCGTGGGAGCTGCCGAAGGAGAACCGCAACGAAGCGATCGATCGCTTCATGGAAGGCTCTCGGCTGCAGCCGCCGGACGGCGTGACCCACATCGATCGCTGGCACTCGGCCGCCGGGGGCCTCGGCTGGGGCATCGCCGAAGCCGACGATCCGAAGCACATCGCCGACTGGATTCACAACTGGTCGGATCTCATCGACTACGAGGTCTACCCGATCCTCAACGACGAGGAGATGGGCGAGGTCTTCGCCAAGCACAGAGGGTAGATCCGTCGATAGCAACCTCGGCCACCCGATGCCGAGGTGAAAAGCGCCGGCCGTCCGCAGGGCGGGCGAGGGATCAGCTCCCCGCCCTCGGCCGGGCGGCACCCAGCAAATCGGTTCATCTCCGGCGAACCACGGGGAGAGCCGTGCGATTTGTGTGGCCGGTGCGCGCCCCGAGCTACGGCACGACGTGGAAACGCTTCCGCCGCCCGATCCGATAGATCGAGAAGTCCTTGCGGGCGGTCGTGAGGACGAGCTGCGTGTCGAGATCCTCGGCGAGCACGACCAGGCTCGCATCGGTGTTGTCCATCGGAACATCGCCGTGCCGCTCGATCAGCGCGCGACAGCGGGCCAGCGCCGAGCGAGTCTGCGGCACCAGCGTCGCGCCGCGGGCGAGAAAGAAGTCGAGGCATGCGGCGTGGCCGCCGGAAGCACGACCGAGCAGGTGTGTCGCTTCGGTCACGACCGCCTCGGTAGTCACAACCGAGCCCCGCCACGTCTCAAAGTAGCGGGCGAAGGCTATCAGGGATCTGTATGCGTTGGATGGCCGCGCCGACCAACCGTCCCCTCCCGCTATTGATTCGCTCGCTGGTCCCGCGCGCGGCTCGCCGCCCGGGCGTGCTCCAGGATCGGCGCCAGCGGCCGCCGGAAGAACTCCGAACCGTTCTTGTAGTAGAGCCAGCGGCCGTCCGGCGAGACAGCGACGCCGAAGTCGGCGCCCGGTGTGTTGAGCTGCTCGAGGGCAAGCGGCTCGCTCCACTCGCCGCCTCCGTGAAACGAGATGTAGAGATCGACGGACTCGGCCCAGCCGATCTCATCGTCCCAGCGGGTGAAGAACAGATAGGAGCCGTCCGGGGCAATCCACGGATCGCCTTCGCCGTAACGATCGGTCGACACCGGGTGCCGGGAAGGAGCCTGGAACTCGCCGTTCGCGAACGTGCTGACGTAGAGGTCGTATTGCGGCTCCCCGTCAGAGCCCGCGTGGCCCCGCAAGAACACCAGATCACGGCTGTCCGTCAGGCTGCCGTAGGACTCCTCGTAATCGAACGTGTTGATCGCGGCGATCGACCGAGGCTCTCCCCAGCCGCCGTCGGCATGACGCTGGACCAGGTACAGATCGTTAACCTCGGGAATGCGTCCGTCGGGATACGGCCGCTTCGAGTTGAAGACCATCAGATCACCCGAGAGCGTGGCCTCGTAGTCTTGATAGGTCCCGGAAAACGGTAGGAGCTCGGGCTCACCCCAGCCCTCGGCGGTGCGATCCATCGAAAACAAAGCGGTGACGGGGGCCGTGTCGTCGGGTGCGCCGCGGAACGCCAGCACTTCTTGATGCAGCAGCGCCACGTACATGGCCCGATCGTCCTCCGAGAATGCGACGCTGTTGACCAGGCGGTAGGCGCGCTCCGTATGCGGCGTCCACTCGATCGGTCCCGGCGCGGACTCGGCGCTCTGGTCGCCGTCGGCCTGGCCGATCGTCGCACCAAGGTACGGGGGTACGACTCGACTACCGAAGACCGTGACGGCCAAGAAGACGGCCGCCGTCAGGGTGCGGGTACACGCGAGAGTCATAGGACCGTCCCCCCTTCATCCAAGGCTTGCACGCCCTCCCCAGCCATACAGCCGAAAGCAACCGTGCTCGCAAACCTCCCGCCAGAGGCCCATTCGGACCCTTGCGAGATCCTTTAGAAAAACTCTGGGATTCCTTGAGGACGCGGCGCTACAGCCCATGCTACCAACGCGCTTGTCAGCCCAACAACGGTGTGCATTCGGCACCCAGGAGGGAACCAGAATGCGGCTACTCGACGGACATTGTGCAACCCGCCGCCGCGGAGCCCGAGGTCCCGTGGCGCTCCTCATCGCGACCCTGCTGGTCATGGGCGTCGGATTCGCGGGCGCCGCGTTCGCCGCCCCTCAGGAGGAGGAGGAAATCGTCAGCAGCGCTCGGTTCGACGGCAACAAGCTGATCGTGATCGCCGCCGGCATCGAGATGTCTCCCGATGGTGCCTTTTCTCACGACTCCTCGGATCAATCCGTCGTCTTCCGCGGCGGTGAGCCGGTCAGCTTCAAAGGTACCGACGAAGAGACCCGCGACGTCGAGCGCGCCGAGATCCGTCGCGACCGGCTCGTTCTGTATCTCGAGCAGGGGCGCGTGCGCAACAAGGCCACGCCCAGCACCACCCTGGGCGACGGCGTGTGGCGAAGCAGGAACGGATCCGAGCTGACCATCGAAGACGGGAAGATCGTTACGGTGAAAGGCCTCAAGGGAGACGTTTGATGGGACGCCCACCACGAAGGATCGTCTGCGCGACCGCCCTCGTCCACACTCTCGTTGCAGCGATGACCACGTTGGGTTGCGACACCTCGGCTTCATCGGGGCACGCGAATAGGGCAATCGATCCCGAGCAGGCAAGCGAGGCAAGGGCACAACTCGATCAAGCGGGCATCGAGGTGGATGAAATGACCCTCCTGACCCGCGCGGAATCGGGGGATACCGACACGGTGGTCTTGCTGCTGAACGCCGGCTTGTCGCCGGATACGCAGCATTCGTCTAGCGGGGCGTCGGCGCTGATGGTTGCTGCCAACTACGGTCGTGTCGAAACTGCCAGGACCTTGATCGATTTCGGGGCCGATCTGGATGCCCAGGACATGCAGGGCGACACCGCTCTGACACGGGCGGCGTCGTTCGGGCACACGGAGCTGGCGAGCACTTTGATCGAGGCAGGAGCCAATCTGGACGTGATCGGCCAACGAGGCCGAAACGCGCTGATGATGGCGGTGGCCTCGAGGAACAACGAGATCGTCCGTCTCCTGATCGAAGCCGGAGCCGATCAAACGGGCCGAGATGCCGAGGGTAAGACGGTCACCGAGCTAGCCGAGGCGTACGGCAACGCCGAGGCGCAGGCGATCCTCCGCGACGGCCCCGCGGGCTGACGCCGTCGGCGGCCCGTCTATTGCGGTCGTGCCAGAAAGAACCATAACCGTTGCCTGGCCGGGCGACGTGCCAGGGCACCATGTGCCAGGCGTCGTGGGGCGAGGGAGCCGGGAGCGTACGATGAAACTCGGTGTCGTGGTCAAAGGAATCGCCACACTATTGGCAACCCAGACGCTGGCACTGCCGGCCGCGGCGCAGCAGCCGGATCATTACGTCTTGGACGGTTTCGGCGGTGTTCATGCCGGGGGCGGCGCCCCCGCGCTCAGCCCGCCGCCGCCGTACTTCGGCTTCGACGTTGCCATCGACGTCGAATACGTCCCGACCGAGGTGTTCTATGCGGACAGGTCGGGAGTGCTTGTGCTCGACGCGTTCGGCGGTGTCCACCGCGGCGGTGGAGTGGTAAACGTCCCGCCCGGCAGGGTCGGAACTCCGTATTTCGGCTTCGACATCGCCCGAGCGGTGGTGTACCGCGACCGGAGGCCGCTGGTTTTCACCACCAGCGTCTACGCCAACGGGGGCACCTTCATGACCAGTGAAGGAATCACCGGCGTGTCGAAGACGGGAACCGGTGTTTATCGCGTCACCTTCGATCGGAGTGTGGGGTTTTGCACGTCCGTGGCGAGCTTGAGCGTACCCTCGAACCTCGGCAATCCGTCGTTCGCCGGAATCCTCGGGTCTGCAAGCACGAGCATGGACAACACCTTCCAAGGAGTCTGGGTCGCGACCATGGATGGTAAAGGCGCCCTCGCCGATCAGAGCTTCAGCCTGGTTGTCGTCTGTCCGCAGCGGTAACGACACGTGATTTCGGCCGCTGTCCCGGAGGGAAGCGGCGCGGCGAGTCACGTACCCGTTGCACCGCCAGGGCGACGGCGGTGGCAGCCGCGACGGGCCGCCGTTGAAAGACCCGCGGCGCGGCGAATAACCTCGGGTGCATGACCGTTCGCGCCATCATCGCGCTCGCAATGCTCTCCGCCACAGCTTGTGGCGAGCCATTGGTGTTCGAGGACTGGACGATCGCGGTTCCCGAGGGCGCTCCCGTCATCGAGTACGCCCACGTCCCGATCGAAGAAAGGACCGATCGGATCGAGCTGGTCGAGGACCTCGTGATCGGCGACGGGGACGATCCCAACGAGCTGTTCTATCAGGCGTGGGGTCTGGCGGTCGACGCGCGCGGGAACGTCTACGTGGCCGAATATGGCGCCCACCGCGTGCAGGTGTTCGACGCCAAGGGCAACTACGTCCGCACGTTGGGAAAGGAAGGCCAAGGACCCGGGGAGCTACAAAACCCGCTGTATGTCACCGTCGCGGGCGATGAGGTCGCCACATTCGGAGAACGCAGCGGCCGGCTTACCCGCTGGTCGACGATCGACGGCGAGCTGCTCGGAACATCGCAGGTTCAGGAACGTTCGCTCGAGGTCTTCGGGCTCGAGGACGGCCGGCTGACGGGGACCCACGTCGTTTTCCACCGCGAGCCGGAGTTCTGGCGCGAGCGTGTCTATGGTCTGTTCTCGTTCGAGGGCGAGGAGATCGAGCGCTACACGATCATGCGCCTGCTGCCGGGCGGCCCGAGCGGGGTGCCGAACGCGCGCGATCAGATGGTCGTGGCCAGGAGCGGCATTGCCTACATCACCCGGGCCGACCGCTATCAAGTGCTCGCCTTCAGCGCGGACGGCGATCCTCGCTGGGCTCTGCGAACCACGTGGCCGTCGCCCGAGATCCCGGAGGAGATCTTCGAGCGCACCGTCGCTGCGATACGTGAGCGCCAGCCCGACTACGAGCGGCCCGACAACTGGCTGGAGCGCATGCCGGGCATCGGCAACCTGGCGGTCGACGGCGACGGCAACCTCTACGTGTTCCCGTACGTGTACGTCTATCGCGACCCCTACCCGTACGGCGGGTCCGATCCGCCACCGGACGAGTACGCCGTCGACGTGTATTCACCCGACGGCGAGCTGTTGTCCAACGCGGTGATGGACAGGATGGGCTGGACGGCGGCGCTCGGCGATCACGTGTATTCGCGTGGGGTCGACCCCGAGACCGACAATGAGGTGATTCGACGCTACCGACTGGTAGTGCCGTGGGATCGCTGACGAGGCGTCGGCGCCCTACCCGGCCCGGGGGTGAGGGTGTAACTAGGGCCTGTTAACACTACAGCAGTCCATCCACGATGAGGGCGAAGTGGATGAACGCGAGGAACATAACGTCGAGCTTGTCGAAGCGAGAGAAGATGCGGCGGAAGCCTTTGAGCCGGCGGAACAGCCGCTCGATCTCGTTGCGACGTCGGTACATTTCGCGATCGTATTCCCAAGGGGCAACGCGGTTTTTCTTCGGTGGCACAACGGGCGTAAACCCCAGATCCAGCGCCAGTTGCCGCGTCTCCTCGCCCTCATACGCTCGATCCATCACCAGCGCCACTTCGCCGTCCTGATACTCGAGGGAGCGCAGTAACTTACGTCCTTCCGGCGCGTCATGAGCGTGCCCTGGGGACAACGAGAACGTTATGGCTGTCCGAGCATCTGCGGCAACCATATGAACTTTGGTGGTCCAACCACCTCGCGATTTCCCGATGGCCTGCGGGCCGTTTTTTTTAACGCCCCCGTGCCGTCCGGGTGAACTTTCACGATCGTACTGTCCAACGACATTGCCTCGATCTTGATGCGAATGATCTGTTCTTGCTGCAGCGCCGCGAAGATTCGATCGAGCACGCCGGCCTTCGCCCAGCGGTTCATTCGCGTGTAGATCGTATGCCAGTTTCCGAACCTCTTCGGCAGCCCACGCCACTTGCACCCGTGCTCGGCGACGTACAGGATCGCGTTGAGTACCTGGAGATTCGTGATGCTTACGTTGCCTCTCTGCCGCGGGAAACAACCTTCGATTCGACGATACTGCTCCTCTGTGATTTCCATGCTGGGATCGTATCACGGATCCGCCTATTAGTGTTAACAGGCCCTAGCCACCGTCGAGCCCCAGCTTGTCCTTCACCGTGTGAAGGTTCTCGCGGGGCTCGGTGGCGCGCTCGAAGGCGAGCCAGGTGTCGTAGAAGTCGTCCCAGAGCTCGCCGTGCTGATGCAGATCGATTACGACGGCGTGCCGCTCGCCAGCATCGTCTACGACGTACTGAACGCCTTTCATTCTCGGATCCTGCTCACGTCGTTCTCCCACGGATCCAGTATAGGCCCCGGCGAAAGCCGTCAACCGTATTGGACGGCCACAACGAGTCGGTTTCCGCGCTAGGGCGGCGTTCGGTGCATTACCGGCCGGAGGCCTCGACACGCGAGGGAGCGGAACAACGGTCGACGGGCCACTTCATTCAAACAGCAGGACAAGCCCCTGGCCGAGGCCCGTGTTCGGCAAGAAGAGGGCCGCGACGAGAATCGAGCCGAGCAGCAGCGGACAACCCCACTTCACCGAAGGATGAAGGGTCGATCGCTCGCGAAGATCGTGGATCGCGACAACCACCAACAACAGCGCCAGCCCACCCAGCCCGTAGACCGCCTCGCTCGCCTCCCGCGGGCCGATCTGCAGGCCCGGAAACACCGCGATCCGCGCCAGAGCCTGGCCGGTCATCGACAGGGTCGCCAGAAGCATCAGGCGCTTGTGCGCGTCCACGCGCCTTCGATAGACCATCGCGAGGGTGACGAACGAGGCGAAGGCGATCAGCAGCGTCAGATTGCCCCAGGCAAAGGCGCTCGCACGCGGCAGGCTACCGCCCGAGGCACGAAACGCGACGACGCCGAAGTAGAGCACGGCGAGGCCCGAAGCAACCATCGCCGCGGCGAGAGCGGCACCGAACATACCGAGGCGGCGGTGGAGCCCGACGTTCCCCCGCGCCACCAGCGCGGTTTGCAGGAACAAGAGCACGAACCACGAGGCGAAAAGCGCTCCGTGCAGGTGCGTGTAGACCGGCAGCTCGGGCGTGTCGAACAGCGGCTTCAGAAAGAAGGTGGGAGCGAAACCGACGAAGTTGAGGACGAGGAGAAAGACCGCCATTCGGGCGAAGAATGGGTCTCTGGACGACCGCGTCCGTCGCGGTCGACCGGAGGCCGAGCCCTCAGGTTTGCTTCCGCTCATTCCATTGCACTGAGCGCTCCCACAGACATGAGTTGCTGCGCGGGTGCTGGGGCGTCGAGCTCGCCCATCTTGCGGACCAGACGGTGTAGCTAGCCGCCATCGAGCCCCAGCTTGTCCTTCAGCGTGTGAAGGTCTTCCCGGGGCTCCGTGGCGCGCTCGGCGGTAAGCCAGGTGTCGTAAAAGTCGTCCCAGAGCTCGCCGTGTTGATGCAGATCGATGACGACGGCGTGCCGCTCTCCGGCATCGTCCACGACGTACTGAACGCCCTTCATTCTCGGATCCTGCTCACTTCGTTCTCCCACGGATTCAGTATAGCCCCGCACAATAGCCGTTGACCGTGGCGGATGCCACGGTGGAGTCGGTTTCCGTCCGAGCGGGTCCGCGTCCCCGGGAGTCACGTGTGACATCCGCCCACGACTCGTCGCATTGATCTTCAGCGGACCGTCACCACGGTCGCGACAGACGATAGCGGGACACGGTTCGCTCATCGGTATCTGCATCGAGCTCGATGGCATACACCTGATCCCCGTGAGCCTCGCTCCATTTGATGTCCGGAATCCATCCGGTGAAGAGACGCTCGCCCGTAGCGCCGTACACATCGACAGGCCGGTCTCCCGCGATCTCGACCTCCGCGTACGGAAACACGTAGAGGAAACCGTCGGCGTCGACTGCCAGATGCGAAAGAGCGGGCTTCAGGTTTGGGAATTCGATTTCCGAGCGACGCGCGTCTTCGATGCGCTCTTGAATCTTCTTGAACGCCGCTTCCTTGATCGCGTCCGAGAGAACCTCTCGCTCGAGGGCCACCCTCAATGCCCAGACCATGCCGCGATCGTGTTGAAACGCGAATACCTGATACTCACCCGTATTGGCAGCGAACCCGACGCCGCCCTCCGTGGCCACAAACTCGGAAGAGATCTGCGGCACATCCGCGCGCACGTACGATGCCCGACCGTCGCCAAAGCGGCGCAGGGCAACCGGTACCACCAGAGGCATAGTGGCCATCGTGCGGAGCAGCGTGCCGCGTTCGTCGAATACCCCGACCGTGTCCTGGCTCGCGAACATCCGCTCCGCCGCATCGATCGCCGGCACCGAGCCAAGCAGGCCGCCTTCGCGGAGCCCGAAGTAGGAGCCAAGCCCGACGGCGCGATCGACGAGATGATCCCCGATGTGCTCGCCGTCCGTAGACCAGATGCTGACCCGCGACTGACGAGCGTCGGTAACGATGAGCCGCTCGCCGGAAATCGCCATTCCGGACGGTCCGCGAAACTCGCCCGGGCCCGCACCTTCGCTGCCGATCGTCATGAGGTGCTCGCCGCCCTCGTCGTAGACCTGAATGTGATGCATGCCCGCGTCCAGGACGAAGATACGTCCACGCCGATCGACTTCGACGCCGACGGGCCGATACAGAAGGTGCGAGGAGTCACCGCTGCGGTCCCCGATGGTCAGCTCGCGCACGAGGTCGATCCGCCCTGTTCGGGCGCTGTCCGCCACCACGGGCAGCTCGATCGCAGGGACCCCCTCCGGCACGTCGACCAACCAGGAGGCCTGCGGCGGGACCGTAGCTCCCGCAGGCGGACCGAGAGAGGCGAAGGCAAGAAGGCCTGCAGCGAGCAAGCTTCTTCCGATCGTGCGCGCAACTTCGCTACGGCACTCCGCAGCGACGCCGACGCATGATCTCACCTGTTCGGCCGCTGACTTCCACGATACTGCCACTCGCCCGTCTCCAGCATCCGCAGCGCCTCGTCCACCGCTTCCTTCAGTTCCCGATCGAACCCGTCGAGCTCGTCCATCGGCGTGTTCTCCACCCACACGTCGGGCGCGACGCCGTAGTTCTCCAGGTTGATGCCGCGGTTGCCCGGCTGGGACGGGTCGTAGGTGACGACCAGCGAGCCCGGCGTGCGGATCCGGCCGCCGTTGATCAGGCTGTACGAGCCGGTGGCGATCACCGCGCCGCTGGTGGGCGTGCCGACGATGCGGCCGAGGCCGAGGTCGCGGAAGCCCATCGGCGTGACCTCGGAGTCGGAGCCCGAGCGCCGGTTGATCAGCATCACCTTCGGCCCGGCGATAGCCTGGCGCGGCCGCCGGCCGGACTGCTCCGAGGCGTAGCGGTAGTTCCAGAACTCGTACGGGCGCCGCTCGAGGATGTCGAGGAGCTGCTGGTCGATGTTGCCGCCGCCGTTGTAGCGGATATCGACGACGATCCCCTTGGCGTTCCAAAAGCGGTTGATCTCGTTCTGGAAACGCACCAGCGAGGGCTGGTTCATCGCCCGGATGTGGAGGTAGGCGATCTGCCCGTCGGAGATCTCCTCGACGTACTTGCGGTTGCTCTCGACCCACTCCTCGTACTTGATGTTGCGCAGCGAGCCGACGGTGGCGACGCGGATGTCGTGCTGCTCGCCAGCACGCTCCAGCGTCACCGTGACGTAGTCGTTGAGCGTGTGGTTGAGCACCTGCCAGTAGTTCTGCGGCGGGCGCACGCGCTGGTGGTCGATCGACACGACCGTGTCGCCGGTCTGGACGTCGATCCATTCCTTGTCGGCCGGGCCGTCGGCGTAGATATGGCCGACGATGTAGCGGTCGCCCGCTCCGTCCGAATCGACCTCGATCTCGAAGCCGAGCTCGGCGGTCGTGTAGGTCTCCGGCTGGTCGATGCCGCTCGGTCCGCTGACCCCGGTATGCGAGGCGTTGAGCTCGCCGATCATCTCGTTGGTCAGATCGTACAGATCCTGGTTCTGACCGACGTACTGCAGCAAACCCTCGTAACGCTCGCGCACGCTCGACCAGTCGACCCCGTGCATCTGCGGGTCGTAGAAGCGGTACTTCATCACTCGCCACGACTCGTCGAAGATCTGCCGCCATTCGGCCTGCTTGTCGACGACCACGGTGAAATCGAACTCCACCTGCTCCTGGCGGTTCTCCAGGTTGCCGCCGCGCAGCGGCATCATCATGACCGGGCCGCTTCCGCCACCGCCGAAGCCACCGAATCCACCGCCACCGCGACGGAAGAACACCATCGAACCGTCGGCCGTCGGCGTGATGCCGCCGAAGCCGCCGCCCGCCAGGCGGTTGGCCTCACCGCCGGCGGTCGGGATCGAGAACAGCGCGCGACCGCGCTGATCGGAGCCGATGTAGTAGACGGTTTCACCGTTGCTGGACAGGAAGAACGAGCCGACGCTCTGGTCGTCGTCGGTGAGCTGGACGGCGCGACGCCGGATGCCGTCCGTGTCGACGGTGATCTCGAGCGGGGTGGCGGTCTCGCCTTCTTCGCCGGCTTCTCCGCCTTCCGCGTCCTCCCCGCCACCTCCGCCTTCGCCGGCCACTTCACCGGCGCCGGACCCGCCGCCGCGACCGCCTCCACCACCGCGGCCTCCACGACCACCACGACCCTCGCGCTGCGCCTCGAGCAGCCTCCGCTCCTTCACCAGCGGATCGTCCGGATCCTCCGTCAGGCGCGCCAGAGACACGGTGAAGAGCTGGTACGTGCCGTCGGCCCGATTCGACCGAAAAACGACGTGCTCCCCGTCGGCGGTGATCAGCCCGGCGCTGTCGGTGAACGGATCCTGCGTGACGTTGTGCTCGTTGCCGGTGGCGATCTCCAACAGGTAGACCTCCTGGTCGAGGTCCTCGTTGCGCCGCGAGTACACCAGCCAGTTACCATCGGCGGAGAAGTTGCCGATCTGGAAGCCGCGCTCCGGGTTGGTGCCCACCTCGGTCACGTCGCCGCTGGCGACGTCGGCAACGAACAGCGAGTTGAAGGCCGAGAACGCCAGCTTCGAGGAGTCGGGCGACCAGACCGACCGGCTCTTCTCCGACTCGTGATCGGTGAGGCGCCGCTTCGTACCGGTCGCCACCTCGTACACCCAGACCTCCTGGTCGCCGCTCTCGTCCGAAACGTACGCCAAGTGCTCCCCATCGGGCGACCAGGCCGCCATGCGCTGCCGCCAGCCGCTGTCGGTGACCTGCCTCTTCTCGCCCACCTCGGGGTCGGTCGGCACGATGAAGATCTCGCCGTGGTAGTCGACCGCTACGTAGCGCCCCTCGGGCGAGGGATAGAAGCCGTCTGCCGTCGATTCCGAGCGCAAGTACTCGACCATGTTGGACTTCGGGTCGAAGTCCATGTCGATCGTCACCCGCTCGGGTGTCCCGCCCGGCACCGCGAGCTTCCAGACCTCGAACTCGTTCTCGTACGTGATCGTGGTGCCATCGGGACTCATGGACGGGTACTGCACGCCATCGGAGCCGTGGTCGGTCACTTGCGTCAGGCCGGACCCGTCGGGCGCGATCTTCCAGATGTTGAAGATCTCGTCGCGCTCCGACATGAAATACACCATGCCGTCGGCGCCCCACATCGGATACGCGTCCTGCGTGTGGGCGCGGAACTGGTCCGTATCGGCGTCGGTGAGCTGGGTGATCTCGCCGCTGGCCAGATCCTGCAGCCAGATGTCCGTCTGGCTGTTGCCTCGATACCCCTTGCGCCAGTAGCGCATGCCGTAGCGGTTGAAGGCGACCTTCGTGCCATCGTGCGAGATCATCCCCGCCGCGCCCTGGTCCATGTCCATCGCCCGCGGCAGATCTCCGAGCGGCGACACCGTGTACAGCGGCGAAAAGAAGGCGTGCTCGCCGCGGGACGTGGCGAAGATGATCCGCTCGCCGTCGGGGGTCCAGTACAACACCGTGTCGGACGTCGTGTGGAAGGTGAGCTGCCGCGGCACGCCGCCGGCCGCCGGAACGACGAAGACATCGTTGTTCCCCATCCGATTCGACGTAAACGCGATCCACTGCCCGTCCGGCGAGAAGCGCGGAAAGGTGTCGCTGGCGACGTGGGCGGTCAGACGGCGGGAGTTGGCGCCGTCGGCATCGGCCACCCAGATGTCGCCGTGGTAGCTGAAGGCGATCTGGTTGCCGTGGCTGTGGGGGTAGCGGGCGAACTTGATCGGATCGGCGTTGGCGGAAAGTACAGTGACAAGACTGGTAGCAACTGCAAGGCGACACACTCGAGAAACAAATCTTCGCATTGGAGTCCTTCCTCGTAGGTCCACGTCCTGTTCCGCCGACCCTGGCGGGCCGGCGACTCCGAACGACACCTCAACCACTGTGCATCCAAACGCCGTCGACACGATCGAGACATCTCGCAGCCTCGTGCTACGCCTGCTTGACCAACCTTAGGCGAGCTGGGTCTCGTTGCACATCTGCCGCCTCGACAACCGGCCCAGTTCTGGCCCAACTTTGGAAATCAACTGTCACAGTGCGTCCCGCGGCGGTTCTCGGCCGCAGTTTACGGGCGAGAAGCCCTCCTAGACGCTTGTCATGGGTCGAGACGATCACCTGCCTCTGCTCCTTGATGCGCCGCAGAAGGTCCGCAAGCCCTAGCGCGTTGACATCGTCAAGACTTTGCAGAGGGTCATCAAGCAGCACGAACGAGATGGGCATAGATCCAACGCCGAGATTCAGGGCAAGGAAGGCAGAGATTGCTAGCGCATTCGTTTGGGAACTCGACAACACAGCGGTCGGAAGATCGCTCTCCTTCCCCTCCACGTCGTCCCGCACGACCGGTGCGAGCCGGCCCTTCCCGCGGGCGATCGTCGACGTCAAGTCTACGAAACGGAATGAGGGGTGTGGCTCGAATCGCGCGTAGATTCCCTGCATTAGCGGGCGGATCTGCTCAAGCCTCTCCTCGACAACCGACAGGCTGGCCTGCCGCAAAGCCTCTACGACCTGCTGGGCCAGCTCGCCTGTCTTCGTTCTGGCCGTGATCTCCGCCTCTCCCGCACTGATCTGAGCTTCCGCCTGATTTCTTTCAGCTTCGAGTTCCTCGATTGCTGCGAGGCTTGCGGACAACGACGCCCGCAACGCAAGCACTTCTCCGCTGCGTTCAAGCTCTCTTATCTTGTCGATCGTTGCCGCTGCGGCGGAGATCGCCGCCTCTGCTGCGACGACCAGGTCTTCACCCGGTCTTCCCGAAACCTGGCTACCTTCGAGTTCATCGGCCAGGATCGCATTGGCTGCCTGAAACTCTGAGTGCCGCTGTGTGGCTTCGCGCAGCTGCATTTCGAGCTGCGCCTGCTCTTGCTCCCGATTGCTGAGCATTCTCGTCAGACTTGGGAGTGCGCCAGAGACGACCTGGAGAGGCTCGGCTGGGCCATCAGCGTCTACGATTCCCTGAAGGCGCAGCAGTGTCTCCCCTCGGTCATACGTCTGGGCACAGACTGGGCAGGTCTTACCAAGATGTTGGATCGCGATAGACGCGAGGGTCCTCAATTGCTCCGAGCGGTCCTTCTCGGCCAACTGCTCGCTACGTCGGTGGGCCATCTCCGCGGCATCCTGCTCGACCGCCTTGCGCGCTTCGCGAGTCCGTTCTCGCGCCGTTCTAACTGCCGCTTCTAGTTTTCCAACGTCCGGAAATCCTTCCTGCCTAAGACGCTTGACCGAGTCGAGGGCGCTCCGGAGGGTACGGACCTGACGTTCCCGCGTGCTTCTCGCGGCATTGAGCGCCGAAATCGCTCGTTCAATTCCGACGGCAGCGTCCCCAGGACCGCGACGAGCGTGGCGAGTATCGACTCCAAGCGTCTCGCAGGTTGTCCACCAGTCTGCTTCATTCGCCATGTTGTTACTTGACCGGAACGTATCGACGCTGCCACGCAGTTCCTCGAGCCGTGACTCGATCACCGCTAGCCGATCGCGAGTGGGCGTGAGATCGTCCGCCTTTCGATTCGTCGCTGTGGTCCACGCTTTCTTCTCTCGCTCTAGTGCCTCATGGAACTCAGCAACGCGTCCGGCGCCAACCAGTTCGCTCACCGCCATGAAACGCTCTCGACGACTGCGCGCCTCAACGAAATCGCACAACACATCCTGCTGGAGATAAACGCTTCGCGTCATGAGCGCGGCGAGCGACCCTCCGGACTCGGACGTGGGATTGGGAGCCGGACAAAGCATTTCGTCGAGCCTTGATTCGGCAGCGATACCTTCGAGCTTCGACCCAGCGACCTCCAACACGAGCTTTGTGCGTTCCCCATCAGTGCTACGGACGAGGCGGAATACCGTGCCATCTTCACCTGACGATCTAAACTCCAGCTCGACGAACGCTGTTCCGGTCTCAGAGTAGAGCGAGACCAGGCGAGAATCGCCTTTGTCTATCCGCGGGATTCTGCCGCTGATCCCCCACAGCACCGCATCGAAGAAGGACGTCTTTCCGTTGCCGTTGGCGCCGAGCAGGACGACGGCATCGGCATCAAGATCGAAGAACTGAGGCCCCGCGAAACCTCTGAAGCCGCTCACTTTCAGGGAAGCCAGGCGAATCATCATCTTTCGTGGATCCGAGGCATCATCGGTGAATTGGCTGTAAAGGCGTCCAGGAGATTCGCCGTGGTTTCAGGACGGATGTCGTGAGCAGCCAACAGGTCCGGCAGGAGGTCGAGAGCGGATACGCTGTCGCGCACGGTTGTGTTCACGTTGAGAGGAAGGAGGGATCTCACGACGCGTTCGGCATCTGCCAACTGGCGGAGATCATCACCGGTGGCAACCAGTTTTCGGGTCCTTCTAGTGTCGCGTCGGATCTCCATGATCTCCCGTTGTGCGATCGACGATATCCCAGGGGTCAGGAGAACGAGGTACCCGTCCCACGCTTTCGCCTCGGCCTTGCCTATCCCTCGAGAAATCAGATCGACCAGCTCACCCTGAAAGTCGGGCCAGCCCGAAAGCAGGCGTCCGAGTGAATCAAAGACGACAACTCCGACGACGTTGTAGTCGTCTTCGAAAACACGCGCGAGTCGATCCCTCCAGTTACCGGTAAGATCATCTACCTCGCTGTAGCCGCCGCTGCGCATCGCCGAAGTGACGGTCGCCAGGATCTCCGTAGCTGTCAGTGGGGCTCCCTCAGTCAAGGCACCAGCTCCGAGACCCTATCGGCGTTCGCTCGGAGAGTCTCAATGTGAATCAAGGGGAACTCTGCGGGGGACGAAACGACGCAACCCGGTTCCTCATCGCCGATGACATCCTCAGGTAAGGAAATCGTCGGCGCGTCGGTCGTCCCAGCAATCAGCGCACCTCCAGGCGGTACGCGACCACGACCTTTCCTAACCGAGGGTTTCAACCTACTCTCAACGGTCGCCGTGCCGCGGTATCCGCAGCCAGAGGCAACGCAATAGGCTGCCACCACGCGATCGTCACGAACGAATTCGACAACGCCATCATCGCGAATTCTCGGAGATACGGCAGAGATTCTGGAAATCATTGCGATCGCGTGCGCTAGATCTGCGACCAAGCCTGCGCGATTCGACTCGCTCGGACAATAGGGTTCTTCGGCCTGCAGCCATGCGGCGCGCAGCTTGCCAACTCCAACAAGCCCCAGAGAGTGAAACCCGGCGATCACGTCCGCTGCATCCTCCTCGGTGAGCTCCTGTTCAGCGGTGAGTCGGTCAATCGCGGCGCGAAGCTCTTCTAGATGCTCCTGCACGAGTCGCTCGGACAACTCGTTCATGAAGTCGCACCAGCCCGACCGGATGTAGCGGGATTCCTGAAGCCCGAGCTGGCCGAAAAACGTCGAGTTCGTCCGGGTTCCGGGCCCCACCTGGAACAGCTTCGTTGTCGCTGGAAGTGCAGCGCGGATCCGGCGGACTGTCTCGAGGAGCACGCCGATCGCGGTCCCGATCCCTGCGAACACAACCACAGGCGCAACGAGCACGCGTGTAGCGATGATTTCCTGCCAGTGGTTTTGCCACTCAGATTCGAGTGCCTCGGTACGAAGCACCCACGCTTCGGAGTCCGTTTCGTTGGCGTTGCGATGGAGATAGTACACACAGGTGCTGCCGCCTCGGGCGAGATGATCTGGACACTCGACGATTTCGACTCGCGAGCCCGTGCCCAAGTTGGCGATTGCGTTTGTCAATGCCGTATCGAAGTTAAAGGTGATCACCGATGAGATCGCACCTTCGCGGAGCATGGCGGCAGCGATCATGTAGCCCTCGTTGGCGGTCGCCGCCTTCAGGCGATAGTCGAGCAGTCGCTGAACAACGGCACGTTGGGAGTTGGTCCGCCGGTGCACCGCATCGGCAACGCTTGATAGGTCATTTGAATCCGGGCAATCGCCCTCCTCCAAAACCCCGTCGGCAAGCAGTTTCGTATGTAGCTCTTGGGCGATTTGACGGGCTACGGGGATGGACGTTGGTGCTTCGACCGAACATCCGGCTCCGAGGATCAGAGCCAACCGTCCTCCGGCGGGCGCTGCAACGGCTTGAAGAACCTCAGCTGGCAGCATGAAGCCAACGGCCCCTTCGCAGAGCGGTGCGATCCGCTGGCGAGACCAACAGACTAGCGTGCCCGACCCAGGAGCCTTCCTGGAAGTCCCTCATGATGGCTTCTCCCTCGTATTGGATCGTCGAAACACCCAGGCCTCCTCGTACAGGAGAACCGCGCCTTGACCGAGCGGATCCGCGCTCACTTCCATGGCCTCTCCTTGCGGGACCAGTCGAACCGCTCCTTGCCGGACTTGTGACGGTTACTCCGTTGCTCTTCGGGTGATCCGTCCGGGCGGTAGACGCGGCCGCGACCTGGCGTGAGGTTGTCACAGAGGACGACACGCTTCCAGCGTGGAATTCCCCTTCCGATCGCCTTTCGCCCGGCTTCCCCAGAGTCGCTGGCAAGTCGGCCCCATGACTTGGAGGCCGACCCTTCTTGTTCGCGAGAGTGCAGTCGCTAATCTGGGCCACATCTCCGGATCTTGTGATCGGGCGCGAAGACCCAGAGGGCCAGTTTGACGACCCAGGGATTGTCGACGCACGGAGCGACAGCCCGTAGTCGCCGCAAAGCAAGCTCATAAAGATCCATCGTGTACTCTCTCCGTGAAGAGTCGTCGGTCCTGCCTGGAAGGATCAATTAACACCTTGGGCCCAGCCTGCCGCCAAATGAACACTCGCGCGGAAGCGATCCTCGAGCGGTCGCCCGACAGCAAGGAAACCGGCGCCTACTACACGCCTCCTCCTGTCGTGGACTGGTTGGTCAAGTGGGCCGTCAGGCAGCTACCGGGCTCCGCGGCCGTGCTCGACCCTTCGTGTGGGGATGGTCGATTCCTCGACGGAATAACAAGGGCTGTCGGCGTGGACGTTGACCCGGACGCGATCTCCGTTGCCTCTGCGAGGTCGCGTTCTGCGCAACTCATCCGAGCAGACTTCTTCGACTGGGCTCGGACTACAAATCGGCGATTCGACGCGGTCGTAGGAAACCCACCATTCGTGCGCTATCAGCGCTTCAAGGGCCCACAACGCGAAAATGCTCTGTCCTATTGCGAAGAGCACGGAATCCACCTTTCCGGCCTGAGTTCATCATGGGCGCCCTTCGTTGTTGGCGCCAGCACCCTTCTTAAGCCTGGCGGACGACTCGCGATGGTCGTGCCTGCAGAGATTGGCTACGCCATCTACGCGCGGCCCGTGTTGGACTACCTCCTTCGCTCATTTGGCTCTGTGCAGGTGTTCGCGGTGCGCGCGAAGCTCTTCTCACACCTCTCGGAAGACACCTGGCTCGTCCGTGCTTCCGGATACGGAAGAAGAGCTAGGCTTCTCCGCTTCTCGACGACGGAGCGCTTCGCAGGAAGATCGTCCAAATGGTCCAGAGAGAATCTGCCGGTCTCCAGAATTCGCGAGGGCTCGTACCGCCTACGGAAGTATCTACTTCCCAGCAGAGTTCGCGGTGTATACGAGTCGCTGACAGAGAACGGCGCCTCGAGACCATTGGGCGATCTCGCAGATCTGGGTATCGGTTATGTCACCGGCGCGAATGAGTTCTTTCACCTGCGCCCATCCGATCAGGAAAGTTGGCAGCTTCCGAACTCCGTTCTTCGCCCCGCGATTCGGACCAGCCGCTACCTCACGGGGCAGGACGTCTCCAGAACCACGGTGAAGACTTGGCATCGCGAGGACAAACCCTACCTATTGTTGGACACGTCGAGAGTGGATTCGCCGCCAGCCGCGGTTCGACGGTACTTGGACTCTCCAGCCGGGCTTCACGCACGCCAATCCTACAAATGTCGAACCCGCGAGCCGTGGTATCAGGTGCCGGATGTCCGGGTTCCCGACGCGTTCTTGACGATAATGTCGAGTCGTCAACCGAAGCTGGTCGGCAATTCGGCGAAGTGCGTTTGCACGAACTCCCTTCTTGCCGTCCGACTTCGGCCAGGACAATCGATCAAGGAACTCCTCGGTGCGTGGAATAGCCCCCTTACCCGGCTCTCCTGTGAGATCGAGGGGCACCCTCTCGGTGGAGGTGTGCTGAAGCTTGAGCCCGAGGAGGCCCGATCTACGGCGATCCCCAGGAGCGCTTCGGCTATCGAACCGTATCTCGATGAACTCACGCTCGGTATCGAAACGATGCGCGCTTGGAGGCACACAAGTGCCTGAGATTTGCAGGCTTTTCGACCTGGAGAGGGCCCTCGGGCGTTTTGCGTTTCCGAGGGGTTCAACTCAGTCGCAGAAACACATTCGCCCGCTGCACTGGTACATCGCCTGCAGGTTGGTACTCGAAGGAGGCTTCGATCCCGACGACATCACACCTCGCCCCCCGTTCAACATCCGGAAATCCCGCGACAACTACCTTCTCCATCATGACCCTGAGGAAGGCGGAGCCGGCGAGCGAACTGTCCTCGGCGGACTGAAAACAAAGGATGTCGATGTAGTTGTTTGCAAGGACGGGATCGGCCCTGGTAGCGGCAGACTGAAAAGGGACCGCGTGGCGGACTGAAAAGGGACCCCTCCAGAAGATGACAGAGACCCCCCTGGTGGGGTATCGAAGCGGATAGAGAAGACCGTTTCAGGTACCCCGATCCAGGAGGGTCAAGGAGGTGATCCGCGTGACGCAATGGGCCGAGATACGCCACATGCACATGGTGCAACAAATCCCGAAGAAAGAGGTAGCCCGCCGGCTGGGGTTGGACGTCAAGACGGTGCGGCGGGCGCTGGACAGCTCGGAGCCGCCGAAACGGAGATCGCCGCGGCGAGGTCGACGGCTCGACGAGCACCGGGAGCAGGTCGAGAGGTGGTTGAAGCAGGAGCCGAAGCTGACGGCGAAGCGGATCCGGCGGATGTTGATACCGAAGGCGGGCCGGGTGCCGGGGCGCACGGTACGGGAGTTCGTCGCAGAGGTGAAGGGCGAGCTGTTCCCGCGGGAAGCGTACGTGCATCGAACGGGGCGGATGGGCGAGAGCATGGAGGCGGACTTCGGCGAGTCGTGGGCGCTGATCGGCGGCAAGGTGCGGAAGGTGAAGTTCTTCGTCGCGACGCTGCCGTATTCCAACGTGTACTTCGCGAAGGCGTACCCGGTAGAGCGACTCGAGTGCTTGCTGGATGGGCTGACCGAGGCGTTTCGCTACTTCGGCGGCGTGCCGGAGCGGGTCGTGCTGGACAACACGTCGTTGGCGGTCAAGAAGGTGCTGGCGGGGCGCGATCGGGAGATCACGGAAGGGTTCGAGGGGTTCCGCGGGGCGTATCCGTTCGCGGTGGCGTTCTGCGCTCCGGCGAAGGGGTGGGAGAAGGGCTCGGTGGAAACGGGCGTGAAGTACGTGCGCAACAACGCGTTCCGACCGATGCCGCCAGCGGAGAGCTTCGCGGGGCTCAACGAGCTGATCATACGAGAGCTGGAGGCCGACCTGGATGCGCGGACCGTAGAGGATGGCCGGCCGGTGCGAGAAGCGTGGGCCCAGGAGCGCGAGCATCTGCGATCGTTGCCGGCGCATGTACCGGAAGCGTGCTTGACGGTATCCCGCGTCGTGGACAAGTTCGGGCACGTGCGCGAAGACGGGGTGCACTACTCGGTGCCGATCGAACACGCGTACCGAGCTGCGTTCGCGAAGCTGTATCACGACCGCGTGCGGATCGTGGTGCGTGATCGGGTGGTAGCCGAGCACGCAAGGTCGTTCAAGGTGGGCGACAAGGTGATCAACCCGTTGCACGTGCTACCGCTGCTGGAGCGCAAGAGCCGGGCGGTGGCGGAAGCGACGGCGATCCGGCAGTGGGCGTTGCCGGAGACGATCTCGCAGCTGCGCAACGAGCTCCGACCCCATACGCGCAATCCGGATCGCGAGTGGGTGCAGGTGCTGCAGTTGCTCGAGGATGTCACCGAGCAGGAGCTCGAGACGGCCGTGCAAGAGGCCATCGAGCGAGGATCGCCGCGACTCGAGACGATCCGGCTGTTGCTCAGGCACGCGAAGCAGGCACCGCGAACGAGCGTCGAACCGGTAGAGCTGAAGCGGTCGGACCTGGCGACGCTGCGAGTGGCTCAACCCAGCCTTGCCGCCTACGACGTGCTCTGGAGCGGCAGCTGATGGGGAAGGCAAAGATCCCGGAGCCCCCGCACCTGGTGGCTGATCTGAAGAGCATGTACCTGAAGAGCATGGCGTCGCAGTGGCGACGGCTGGCGGAGGAGGCGCGCAGCAAACGACAGCCCCATGCCGAGTACCTGGCGGACCTGGCGCGGCTGGAGGTCACCGGGCGCCGAGAGCGGAGGATCCAGCGGCGCATCAAGGAAGCGCGTTTCCCGATGCTCAAGACGCTCGACGCGTTCGACTTCGAGGCCCAGCGAGGCCTGGACCGCGACGACGTGCTGGAACTGTTCGGATGCGAGTTCGTGCCGCAGGCCGCCAACGTCGTGTTGGTCGGCGGGGTCGGTACGGGCAAGACTCATATCGCCATCGCCCTGGGGATGGCCTGCTGCCAGAACGACTACCGGGTGCGGTTCACGACCGCCGCCGAGCTGACCAACATGCTGGTGGAGGCCAAGAGCCAGGACCGGCTGCTGCGCAAGCTCGAGCAGCTCGCCCGCTTCGACGTCGTCATCCTCGACGAGCTCGGTTACGTACCGTTCGACAAGCAGGGTGCCGATCTGCTGTTCGGCTTCATCACCCGGGTGTATGAGCGCCGCAGCCTCGTGGTAACGACGAACCTGCCGTTCGCCAACTGGTCGGAGGTGTTCCTCGACGCCACGGCCGCCGCCGCGGTCATCGACCGGATCGTGCATCACGCCACGGTGCTGAAGACCGAGGGCGACAGCTACCGGCTCCGCACCGCCACCCGCAAGCGGCGCCGCTCCACCGCCTCGAAATCATCGTGAGGGCCGAGACCCGGAGGTACCGCAGGTCTGGGCCGACACGAGATCGGCGCTTACAGAGCGATCCAGCGCCTCGCCTTCTGAGCCTTGGCCGTCCAACAGGCCGGAGCTGTGGAAAACAGCCCCTTCCCCCGTACCCCCATCCCCGAGGCCAGGCCATGGAAAACGCTCCGCGTTTCCCACAGCCTGCCCCCCTACTACTACAACCAAAAAAGGAACCACGAACGTAGTTCCCATCCCGCATCAGGGGGTCCCTTTTCAACCCGCCGCAAAGGTCCCTTTTCTACTTGCCATTACCAGGCCCAGTGATCGCAGTGTCCGTGAAGGGGACCCACAACGCGTTCCGGAACCTCACCAACAGGATGGAGGAGGCTGCGGGCGATTGCACCAACCTGCATCTTTCCTACCCTGCACTCGTCTACTCGTTCTGGAGCCTGCTCAGGGCAAATGAAGAAGCGGACGAGTCACCGACGGCTCATTTCGCTTTGGATGACGATGGGCGGTACAAGCAAGCGGACGTCGCGCTCCATGGGTCTGGGGACCTGTCGAATAGCGTCGCGCGATACGCCGCTGCTCTAGATCGGCTTTCAGGGAGGAACGACCTCCGCGATGAGCCCTCTCGCTATGAAGCGTGCGGCCTGACACTGGTCCGCGCGAGAGATCCTGCGCGGGCGGCCGTGCATCCTGCCTTTCCGGAGCCCGGCAAGACGCTCGACTACAACTACATGTTCGAGCGCATCTATGAGCTCTACGATCGTCGATTCGTTTACCAAGCCCCAGCACTCAAGTCGCAGACCCGTCGCCTGGAGTGGAGCCGAAGTTCTCCGTTCCTACAAGACACGCTGCTGAGTAGCCCCGACTTTCGCGAGTTCAAGCCTCGGGTTTCGGACTAGCCCCCGCCCGCTGCTCAAGCTGATACCTGGCTTGAGTTCGACGAAGCACAGAGGCGGAGCTAGCGCGAGCGATCCAACGTAGTCGCGACGTTGGCGCCCGCCGAGTTCAGAGCTCAGCTATGGGCGGTCGGCGGAGGAGGGCCAGACACGAATCCAGCGGCCTTCAACAGCTGCAGGGTCCGCCCCAAGTGGGAGGGAGCCATGGTTGTCCCGAGTTCCGGGAGCATCTCCTCTAGCATCTGATCAAGGCTGATCAGCCGGACCGGGTTCCCGGCCATAGCCTCGCGAAAGGAGGCATGCTGCTGCCAGCGTTCGGGATCACCCTTAAGCCGTGTGACAGCGGTCACGTGAGTGAACTGGGTTCGGCCAGTCAGTTGGTTGACCTTGGCTCGAAAAGCTTCGCTCCATTTCGGTTGGACCAGCTCCCGAAATGCTTTCCATGCCTTCCGCCCGGAGCGGACCTTGTCCTCCGCGATCTCGGTCAACTTGCTTTCCACCGAGAATCCAGCCTGCCAGCTCTTGCAGCTAACCGCCCACACCGCGTCCCGCCCTCTCTTCCGGGGATGGACACCGAGCACATCTATATCAGAGTGGTTGGAGTCCTCACGCTTCACGAAGTCCGGGTGGTCGCTGCGTGGTCGGAACTTGACGTTGTGCTGAGTGAAATAGCCGCGGTGCTGAAGGAAATCATCGACCAACTGCTCAAGGATGTCTTCTTTCAATCATGCCTCCCACCGAACACGGCCGTGAATGTCCATCCAACTACTATGCGGTCGTTCTTCTCGCAGACGCCGAGTCGAGGATTCCACCGATACGAGGTCGTCGACGTGGGTCAGCCTGTGGATGGGGCGAGACTCATCCTTTACCAGGGCACAGCGCCAGTAAAGGGCGGCATCCTGACGCCGACACTTGGGACACACGCGATCCCGGGATCTCATATTACGCTCTACGTAATACGCGTTACGTGATATCATCGAGGACACATGATTCGTACCTTCGGGTGCAAACATACCGAGGCGCTCTTCAACGATGTTGCCGCCCACCGTTTTCGCGCAATCGAGAGGAATGCGCGACGCAAGCTACTCTACCTGCACCAGGCGAGAACGCTGAGGGACCTTCGCGTTCCGCCCGGGAATCGACTCGAGGCGCTCAAAGGGCGGCGGAAGGGACAACACAGCATTCGCATCCATGACCAGTGGCGCATTTGCTTCCGATGGATCCGTGGCGACGCGTACGAGGTCGAGATCGTGGATTACCACTGAGGCAGACATGAGCAAGCATCGCACGCGGCTTCAACCCATCCACCCGGGCGAGATTCTTCTCGAGGACTTCATGCGACCGCTCGGCGTGAGCATCAACAAGCTGGCCCGAGAGCTCATCGTGCCACCGGGGCGCATCAGCGCCATCGTCAACGGCAAGCGCGCGATCACCGCAGATACGGCGTTGCGTCTCGGCAAGTACTTCGGCGTCTCTGCGGAGCTGTGGACGGGGCTACAGGCCGACTACGAGCTGCGCGTGGCGCGGCGAGAAGTCGGCGACGAGATCGAGGCGCGCGTGCGCGAGCGGGTCGCCTAGCAGGAGACACCCCCCGATCTACTCGCGCAATGCCTCCGTCGGTTCGATCTTCAGCCCGCGCCGCGCCGGTACGAGCGTGGCGACTACGGCGGCAAGCGTCATCGCCGCCGGAACGAGGACCAAGAAGACCGCTCCACCGAGCCCGCCCAACGACTGGCCGGTGAAGTTGTTGATCGGTACGGCAAGCACGAGGCCGAGCGCGGCGCCGGCGCCGAGCTGGGCGAATACGCGGGCGAAGATCGACGCGAGAATGCTGCGCGACTGCCCGCCCAGGGCGCTGCGGATGCCGATCTCGCGCCGGCGGCGAACCACGGCGAACGACATCAGCGAGTAGAGGCCGGCGATCGACAGAGCCGCGACACTCAACGTGATCAGCGCGAGCGTCAGGCCCGCGAGCCGCTGACCCGATTGCAGCTCACGCAGCGACGTTTCGAGCGTCGTCAGCCGGGTGAAGCGCAGGCCCGGGTCGACCGATGCGGCCACGTCACGCATGCGTTGCAGGAATCCGGCGGGGATGTCGGCGTTGGTGCGCACCACCATCGCCGCCGGGTACAAGCTGCCGGGCGCCACCGGATGGTAGACGCGGGCCGGCGTGGCGCCGGGCTCCCTCAGGCGCGGGGGGAAATCCTCGACCACGCCGACGATCTCGTGCCAGATCTCGGCGTCGGCGGGCATTCGCTCGATGCCGCCTTCGCGGTAACCCCGGACGTAGCGGAAGCGGCGGCCGTCCGCGGCGGAACCGCCGAGGACGGTGTCGACAAAGCTGCGGTTCACCACCACGACACTGACCTCGGAGCCGGTGTCGGCGACCGTCAGGCGCCGTCCCACGAGCTGGTTGATGTCGAGCGCGTCGAAGAAGCCGGGTTCGACCTGCCGGGTCTTGGTCCGCGTGCTTGTGCCATCGGCCGGGCTCGGCCCTTCGAGCTCGATGCGAGCGGTGCCTCCGCTGCTCGGAAGTCGCGAGGCGAATGCAACGCCGGCGGCGCCGAGCTCCGTTTCGAGGCGCCGAGACAACTCGCGCTGCATCGCGACATAGCGAGCCCTAGACTCCGCGTCGTCGGCGCCCCCGCGGGTGCCGTCACCGACGCCGCCAACGACGCCCGTCGAGACCGCGTCGCCCGAATCGACATTGAGGAATCCGGCGGCGTATCGCTCCGCGTCGAAGCCCGGATCGGCGGTGCCGTAGCGTGTCATCTCCCAACCGACGAACACCGTCGTGGGAAGCACGGCCACGGCGAACGCCACCTGGGCGACGATCAGGACGGTCCAGGTGCGACCCATGTCGCCGACGGTGCCACCGGAGTTGCCCTGCAGGCCCGCCTGCACCTTGCGACCGGTGGCGCCGAGGGCTGGAAGCACGCCGCTGACCACCGCGGCGAGCAGAGCCAAAAGCATCACCCACGCGATCGTGCCGGGCGTGAGGGAGAAGCGCATCCAGAACGGCGACCAGCGGCCGGCCAACTCCTCGATGATCGCGTTGAGCCGCGCCAGCACCGGTACCGTGACCGCCAACCCGAGGGCCGCAGCCGTGCCCGCAACCAGCAACGCTTCGACGAAGAGCTGACCGACGAGGCGCTGCCGGCTGGCTCCCAGCGCCGCGCGTACCAGCAGCTCTTCACGACGGCCAGCCGTGCGGGCGTAGATCAGGGTTGCGACGTTGGCCGCGATCACCACCAGGAGCAGAACGATGAGAACGCCGAGAGCCGGCACCTCGAACCCGTCCATGTCGTCGAACGGCAGCTCGGTGTAGCGGATCACCCGGGCTCGAATGTGCTCGTGGGTTTCCGGGTGCGCTTGCGTGAGGCGACGGCCGATGGCCGTCAACTCCGCCTGGGCGGCTTCGAGCGTCGCGCCCTCGGCGAGGTGACCGAACACGTCGACGTTGGGACCCTCACGCGGTCCGTACGCGACCGGATCGATATGCAACGGCACCCAGGCCTCGTGAAAAAGGGGGAAGGCGAAGCCCTCGGGCATTACGCCGACGACCGTGAAAGCGGTCGCGCCAACCCGTAGCTCACTGCCGACGATGTCGACGTCGGCGCCGAACCGCGTGCGCCAGATCCGGTGGCCGATGACCACGACGGGGTCGGCGTCCGCGCGCATGTCCGCCTCCACCAGCGCGCGACCGAGCAGCGGCGGCACCGCGGGCAAACGAAACGTCGCGGCGGTGGTCTCGGCGAGGATCACCGGCTCGGTATGCCCGTCGGGCCCGATGAGGTTGCGGCGCACCGTGCGATAGGCGCCCAGGTCGTCGAGGGTCTCGACCTCGTCACGCCAGATCAGGTAGTCGTAGAGGTTGCGGTAGTCCTGGTTGTTGATCTCCAGGTCCCAGTTCTCGATGGCCACAAACCGATCGCCGCCGTCGAACGGCAGCTCGGCGTAGACGATGCCGGCCGCCGAGGCGAACACCGCGCCCATGACGATCGCCACCGCGATCCCCAGGATGCCCATCAACGTCAGGCCGGGGTGGCGGGCCATCATGCGGGCACCGAGCTTGAAGTCGAGCGGTGACAGCTGCGCGGCCATACCGAAGGGCCGGCCACGACCGAGACGTCCCCCGCGACCAATGCCTTCCCGCCGCTCGGCGAATGCGTTGACAAGCAACGAAACAACGATCGGCGGGACACCGCGCCACGCCGCCCACGCCCCTTCGCGCTGCCGCTCCTCGGCCTGGCGGCGAATGTCTTGCACCATCGCGTCGCCGAGCTGGCGACGAAACGAGCGCGGGTAGAGCCGCAGGATGGCACGCGCGAGCGCGGCCGCCGTCCGTGCGGCGGCACACGGACGCCCGGGCCGTCCGGCGCCGCTCAACGTCCGCCTTCCGACGCGTCGCCGGTGCGCTGCCGTCCGGTGGCGACGATGACCTCGAGGCGGGACAGCTCGGCCTCCAGCACGCCCCGGCCCCTCGCCGTGGCTGCCCAATACTCACGCCGCTCATCGACCGCGTCGGCCGGCGCCTCCGCCTGAGCCACCAGGCCGGCATCGCGTAAGCGCCGCAGCGCCCGGTACAGCGTCGGGATCTCGAACCCGGGGTGCCCACCGGCACGCTCCTCGGCCTCCTGCAAGATCGCGTATCCGTGTCGCGGGCTGCCGACGACGGCGAGCAAGATGTCGACCTCGACACTTCGCAGCGGCAGAAACCTGTCGATATTGTCCTCGTTCATCGCTTCGAGCCTCTCGTTGCGGGGGTGGCCTGGGCCTTCATACGCTCGCGCAGGTCCTATTTGCGTAACGTTATGAGATTACTTACGTGACGTCAATAAATTTGCGTCGCTTCTCCAACGTGCCCGCGAAGGCTCGTTGCCGAATCCTCGACAAGATGCACCTTCTGGTGCCACGTGCCGACAAATGGCATAATTTCGGCATTGTTATTTCCTTTTTGCGACACATAATGGAAACCACACATCGATTCCTCCACGCTCCGGACCAGAGCTTCTTTCTGTTCGGCCCGCGCGGCACCGGCAAGACAACCTGGTTGCGAGGCGAGTTCCCCGACGCCCGCTTCTTCGACCTGTTGCGGCCGCGTGTCTACCGGGAGCTCGCAGCGCGCCCCGAACGCCTGACGGAATCGGTGCTCGCGCTTCCCGCGGGCGCGACGGTCGTGATCGACGAGGTGCAGCGGGTTCCGGAGCTGCTGCCGGTCGTTCACGACCTGATCGAGCGCCGCCGCGGCAATCGCTTTGTGCTCACCGGCTCGAGCGCACGGAAGCTTCGCCGTCAGGAGGCGAATCTTCTCGGCGGGCGCGCGCTCGTGCGCACAATGCACCCTTTCATGGCTGCAGAGCTACCAGCGTTCGGCCTGCAGGAGTCACTCCGGCAGGGTCTACTGCCGCTGGTCGTCGCCGCAACGGATCCCGCCGACGCTCTCGACGCCTACGCGGGCCTCTATCTCGAGGAGGAGGTTCGAGCCGAAGCGCTGGTGCGCAACATCGGCAGCTTTTCTCGCTTCCTCGAGGCCATCAGCTTCTCGCATGCTTCGCTGCTCAACGTTGCTGCGGTGGCGCGCGAGGCACAGGTACAGCGCAAGACCTCGGCCGGATACGTCGAGCTGCTCGAGGATCTGCTGCTGTCTTTCCGGCTGCCGGTGTTCACCAAGCGGGCCCGCCGGAAGCCCGCGGCACATCCGAAGTTCTTCTTCTTCGACGCCGGCGCCTTTCGCTCGGTGCGACCCAGGGGACCGCTCGACCGCCCCGAGGAGATCGACGGCGCCGCGCTCGAGGGCCTCGTTGCCCAGCATCTGCGCGCCTGGTGCGCCTACTCGCCAGCGGACGCCGAGCTCTTCTACTGGCGCACACGCGGCGGCTCGGAGGTGGACTTCGTCGTGTACGGCGACGCCGGCTTCTGGGCGATCGAGGTCAAGAACAGCAGCCGCGTCGATCGGATCGATCTGCGCGGGCTGCGGACCTTTCGCCAGGACTATCCCGAGTGCCGGCCGCTGCTCCTGTACCGGGGTGAGGACGAGCTGCGGATCGACGACGTGCCGTGCCGTCCCGTGGAGGATTTTCTGGCCTCGCTGCGCCCGTCGCGCGAGCTTGTCTGACCGCTCGACTCACCGTCAGGCGACGACCTTTCTACCCCGCGCGGCGAAGAGCGTATTGCTGAGTCCGTGAAAGCCGCTAGCCGTCATCGTCGCAACGAGACGGTCGGGCGCGCTCCTGCTCCCATTCGTGATCGAACTGATAGCTCATTCGTCGCCCTATGGGTCCACCCGACGAATACTTCGTTCGTGCTCTCGTCGCGGCTTTCGTGACCAGGACCTTGCGGCCGATCGTATTGACGGCCGTTTGTGTCGGTCAAGGATGGGCGTGTGCAGGCGGCTCGCGCTACGCTTGAACAACCAGGAACTGATATTCATGGCACACAAGACACTGAACGTTTCGCTGCCGGAAGAGCTGTTCGAGATCGTCGAGAAGGCACGCGCGATCGAGCACCGCTCGCGATCCGAGATCGTTCAGGAAGCGATCCGCCGCTATTTCGGCGAACCGGTCTACGTGCCCACTGAAGACGAGCGGCGTCTGCTGGACCGTGCCGTGGCCGAAGTGGAGCGCGACCCGGACGCCGGCGGCTCCTTGCAAGAGGTGCGGGAGGATCTCCAGTCTGAGTGATCGTCGGATCATCCAGCGGCCGCAGGTGATCGAGTCCGACGAGATCGTAGTGCTTCTCCTCCGACACACGGCGCGAGGGAACGAGCACCCGGACCCTTCGATCTAGGAGGCCGGGGCTCCTGGCTGCACCGTCACTCCGCCGGGCTCCCGTGACATCCGATTCGCGGCCATGTATATTTGCCTAAAGCAAATATCAGGAGCCCCCCATGCAACCCGATCCCAGCGACATCGAACGCCACCTCCCGCTCACGCCAACGACCTTCGAGATCCTGCTCTCTCTGGCGGAGGGCCCGCTGCACGGCTACGCCATCATGCTGGCCATCGAGGAACGAACAGGCGGACTCCTCAGCCTCAACCCCGGGACGCTCTACCGCGCGTTGGATCGCCTGGTCGATCAGGGCGTGCTGGAACGCGTCGCCGGGCAGCAGGGTGGTACGGGCGCCGAGCGGCACAAGTTCTTCCGCCTCTCCGCCCTCGGCGCTCGCGTCGCGGCGGCCGAAGCCGCCCGCCTTGCCGACCAGGTGAGCGCCGCCCGCGCACGACGCCTGTTCGAGAAGGCGGGCGCGAGCCGGTGAACCGCCTGATCCGCATGCTCACGCGGGTGTACCGGCAAGCCCTCGTCGTCTATTCGCGCCGCTTCCGCAACGAATACGGCGACGAGATGGCACGGGCGTTCGAGGTGAAGTTGGTACGCGCCCACGGACAGCGTGGCCTGGCCGGCGCCTTCGCGTGCCTGTCTTCCGCTCTCTTGGACCTGGCAATCAACGCCCCGTCGCAGCGGCTCGAAGGCCGGCGGCGACGCTCCCGCGTACCGGGCCGGCCGCTGCCGGCTTCGAAAGGTGATCGAATGCCTACACGTATCCTGCGCAACCTGCGCTACGCGGCCCGTACCCTCGCGCGACAGCCGGGGCTGGCGGTGACCGTTATCCTCGTCCTGGCGATCGGGTCGGCGGCAACGATTTCCATCTTCAGCATCGTCGACGCGGCGCTGGTTCGGCCGCTGCCGTACCCCGAGGCCGGCCGACTCACGTCGATCGTGCAAACCTCCGAGAGCTTCGGCACCTACCCGTTCGCCGTTCCGTTTCTCGACGACCTGCGAGGACGGGTCCGCAGCCTCGACTCCCTGGTCGGGCTGTCCCCGAGCTGGGACATGACGATGACCGGGGCCGGCGAGCCCCGCCAGGTGACCGCGGCCTACGTGTCCGAAGGGCTGTTCGCGTTGCTCGACGCCTCCCTCCGCGAGGGAAGGCTCTTCGAGCCCGGGGAGTACCTCGAGGGAGGTCCGCAGGTGACGGTGGTCAGCCGATCGCTGTGGCAGCGCCATTTCGGCGAGGGCACGCCGCTCGACGCCCAGATCGTCGACCTGTCGGGCGAGCCGCACGTGATCGTCGGCATCATCGACAGCGTGCAGATGCCGATCACCACGTCGACGGTGGCCAGCAACCGGAATACCGCGGAACTCTGGCTCCCGTTCGCCGGCAACCCCTTCGCCGCTGCCCGAAACATTCCGGTGATGAACGTGTTCGGCCGCCTGGCGGCGGGCGTGAGCCTGCCGCAGGCGGAGTCGGAGCTCGAGGAGATCCGCACGGCGCTGATCCGCGAGTTCCCGGACGCGGGCCTGGGGTCGCGCTGGACGGCGCTGCCGCTGGCCGAGCTGGTGGCTCAGGAGTCCCGCACCACCGTCTTGCTGCTGCTCGCGGCGGCGGGCCTGCTGCTGCTCATCGCCTGCGCCAACGCCGCCAACCTGATGCTGGCCCGGGCGACGCGCCGCAGCCACGAGACCTCGATCCGCGCCTCCCTCGGGGCCAGCACTTCGCGCCTCATCGAGCAGGGGCTGACCGAGAGCCTGCTGGTCGCTGCAGTCGGCTGCGGAGCCGGGCTGTTGCTGGCCGCCTGGGTGCTCCGCATCGTTCCGGCGCTCGGCCTTCAGGGCCTACCCCCGAGCGCCGTAATCCGCATCGACGCCCGCGTGGCGCTGTTCACCATGGCGCTGGCATGCATCACCGCGGTGCTGTTCGGCACCATTCCGGCCCTGTATTCGTCGCGTCTCGCCGCCCTCGGCCGGTTGCGCACGACGCCGCGCGGTGGAGCCGGGGGCTCGCGCGCTGCGCGCAACGCCTTGGTAGTGGCCGAGGTGGCGCTGGCACTCGTGCTTCTGGTGGGGGCCGGTTTGCTCGCCCGGAGCTTCGTACGCCTGACGCAGGTCGATCCCGGTTTTCGCTCCCGCGGGTTGATTGCCGTGCCGTTGGGGATGTCGGGAGCGGGCTACGCCACGTCCGAGGACCGGCGCCTTTTCCTCGGGGACCTGCTCGAGCAGTATCGCTCCGTGCCGGGGGTCGATGCGGCAGCGGCCGTCAACCGGCTCCCGCTCGGTGGCGGCAACGTCTTCGTCGGCGTGGAAGTGGAAGGGCAGCCGCCCGACGAGAACGCCCCGCCGTCGGATCGGCGGGTGGTGACACCCGGGTACTTCGACGCCGTCGGCATCCCGATCCTCGAAGGGCGCGACTTCGATGCGCGGGACGCGGCCGACGCGGAGGTTCGGGCCACCATCGTCAACGTTCAGGCGGCCCGGCGCTTCTGGCCCGAGCAGGACCCACTCGGCCGCCGCATTCGCCTCATGCTACGCGGCGGCCCGGGGCCGTGGATGACCGTCGTCGGCGTCATCGGCGGCGTTCGCCACCATGCCCTGGACCAACCGGCCGAACCCGAGGTATACGTCCCGTACGCTCAGGCCAGCGTCGAGTCGATGGTGGCCGTGCTGCATGGGCCCGACGACATCGGCTCGGTCATCCCCGTCGTCAAGGAGCGCACCTGGACGCTCAACGACAGCCTGGCGCTCGACGGCATCGTCAGCATCGAGCAAGTAGTCGCCGGATCGGTGTCGGAGCCGCGCTTCCGGATGCTCATCCTGGGCACGTTCGCGAGCCTCGCCCTGCTTCTGTCGGCCGTCGGCGTGACCGCGGTGATCTCCTTTTCCGTGGCGCAGCGCACTCGCGACATCGGCGTGCGCATGGCGCTGGGTGCACAGCGCACCGAGATTCTCGCAACAACGCTGCGCGAGGGATTGGTGTTGGGAGCCATCGGTGTCGCCATCGGCCTGGTCGCTTCGCTGGCGGCCAGCCGCGTCCTCGAGGCGCTGTTGTTCGAGGTGACGCCCACCGACCCCCTGACCTTCGCCGGCGTCACCGTCGCCCTGCTGCTGATCGTTGCCGCTGCCAGCTACTTTCCGGCGCGGCGGGCGACGGCAGTGGACCCGGTCGAGGCCTTACGGGCCGAGTGACACGGGGAGTCCCTCTGTATCCATCGCACGAATCGCCGTGGGCCCGACCGTCTCACGGAAGGAGACAACCGATCGGCGAGACAATGCGACGGGTAGTGCGCGAGGAACTCGCCAACTACGACGGAAAGCCAATTGGCCGCGAACTCGGCGGGCGCCGCCGTTGACGTCTTCTCTCGTCTGAAACCCGGCACCACACGGGTACAGCCGCCGGGCTCTCAGTCTGGCAGCAGAGGCCTACCTACCCCACGTCACGCCCCACAACGTAACGAACTCCGTCCCCGAACCCGCGAATCATCCGCATCTCACCGCCCACGGTCTTGGAGTCGAAGCTCGACCACCTCGAGGATGGGCTCGAAGTCGGGCTCCCTTTCAGAGTAGGTGGCGAGCCGCGGGCCCGGCAGGATGCTGATCGGAAAGACGTCCAGTCGCTGCCGGTGGACCACGCGCCGGGCTTGCGGGTCCAGAACCTCCACCATCGTGTCCGTGAGATCCCAAAGAGCCGGAACCTCCTCGAGGCCAACTTCCCCCTCTGGAATGCTGCCGTTGGCCGCGATCCACTGTGACCAGACTTCGCGCCAATCCGGCGCCGCGACTACCAAGAAGACCCACAACCGGCCAGACGCGTCCGTCGCGATCCCGAAGATCTGCGGCTGAGTCGGCCCCGAGGGACCTCCCAGCAAACCGGTCGAGAATCCCGAGAACCACTCGGGTTGCCGCATCAGGCTTTCCTGGAGCTCGCCGTCGAAGCTCCACTTGCTGACGTGGTACCGGCGGGTCTCGGCAACCCATATGCCGCCGCGCCGCGGGGCGTCCATCACGTGCCGCAGGCGATAGACGCCTGAACGCGAGCTGCGATCTTCGAGGTCCGGGCCGAAGGTCCGCAGAACCTTCGCCGGACTGGCGGTCAGATCGAGGAGCTTGAACGGCAGCCGCACGCCGTTCCGAGCGAAGGTGCCGTTGACCAGCAGTGTGTCACTCCCATCGATGGCAGCGGTATCCCACAGCCTCCGATTCGTGGTCGACACGGTACGGACATGACGGAAGTCGAGATCGAAGACCACCACCCGTGAGGACACGCTGTCGAACACGATCGCGCTGTCTTCGGTCATCGCCAGGTGGGCAGGCCAACGGAACTCGCCGGGCCCGTCGCCGACCCGCCCGACCGTGCCCGCCAGGGAACCGTCTTCGTTGAAAACCAGGATCGGCTCATCGCGCGAAGCCAGCCAATAGCGCCCACGGGCATCGACCTCGACAGCGGAGATTCCATCCGGCAACAAGACGGAATCGGCGCCACCGCCGATGGTGAGCAGCGACTCGGTGGCAATGGAGCATTGAGCGCAGCTCGGCTCGTCCGGGATCAGGTCCTGCGCGGAGAAGGTGATCGCCGGCGGCGGCAGGAAGACCAGCGCCGCGCCACAGACAATCCGGAGCACGAGCTTCCGACAGGCGCGAATGAACGACTCCTTTCCCGTATCAATCGAGCGTGACGTGGCCCTCGCCGCTAGGGGGAAGGCGGTGCCGGAAGCGACGTGCCCGATCCAGCGGCGCTTGTTTACCCGTCCGGAGCCGCTCCCGCCGCTACGGACACCCCGCGGATCCCCATCTCCTCGAGGCGGGTGAACGCAGAAGACGAGTCCCACTCAACCAACATCGACGTCAGGAATCGCTTCGAATCATCGGCGCCCCGCTCGGAAAGACCGAACACCATCAGGCGAGCCCCGCCTCCTTCGCGCCAAGCGATGGCTTCGAGGATGGCGACAGGCCGATCGTCCTTGGCGACCACTCGGTCGATGCCTTCGATCGGGAACCGCACTCTCGGGGCGCCGTCCAGGTATGGTTCGGTTCGTGGGACGAGCCCAACGCGCTCCTCGCCCTCTACAGAGATGCGGATCCACGCCTTTTCAGGGAACCCCTGTTGCTGCGCGACAGAGGGACCGATCATCGCGATACTGAGGACGGCAACCAACGCGCCGACGGCGACGACTCGGGGGTGCAACATCAGAAAGTCTCCCGGTCAACACAATCCAGCCCGGGCTCGCGCCGCACGGACTGTCGGATCGACCGTGCGAGCCGGCCCAAGGTCACGTTCATCACACTGCCATCGCCACGAAGTCGGAACAAGGGCGGGCCCTCGCAGGAGCCGGTGGAGGCCCGGTGAAGGCCCGGCGCAGGCTCAACCCTCTTCGATCACCACCCGGTAGCGCCGCACGTGCGGAAACGGATCGTCGGCGACGGTGTAGAGGCGATCGTCCGGGCCGACGAACTGGATGAAGCCCATCTCCCAATTGATGTCGTCCTCTTCGTAGGAGTACAGAAAGCGCCCTTCGGCGTCGTACAGCTCGAGGGCGCGTCCGCGCGTGCCTGGCTGCTCACGCTCTTCGCGGGGCTGGGCGAAGTACGCGCTGGCGGCTGCATCGGGGTCGTCGATCCCCTCGGTCCAGTTCACCGGGACCAGCATGTGCCCGGATGCGAGGGGCATCGGTTCATCCAGCCCGCCGAAATCCATGATTCCGGAGAACCCGTCACCCGACGCGACGCCCGAACGCATCGTGTGCTCGAAGGGACGGGAGACCTCCAGCACCAGCTCTGCCGCCTGCGAATAGATCCGAAATCGGTGATCCGCGCCGCTGCCCAGGTAGATCGTGCCACTGGTCGCCGCGACCGAGCTTCCGGAGGAGACGTTGGCAGGCATGTCCAGGCCGGGTAGCGGGTCGAACTCGAACCGGGCCACGACTTCGGGGCGGGAGAGGTCGACGATTGCGACACTCGTCGCGAGCGTTCCTGGGAGCGACGATTCGAGCACGAGCCGGTCGGGATCCAGAAAGCCGGCGAGAGACGGAAAGCGAATGCCTTCAAGACCCAGCTCCGGCGCTTGCAAGGAGTGCGCCTCGGCATACTCGCCGTCGGTGCTCCACAAATCGATGCGCGTCCTCACCTGATTCAAGATGGCGATCGTGCCCGCACCGTCAAGCGCCAGCCCGCTCGGCCGGTTCAGCTCCCCCGGCCCTTCGCCCTCGCGCCCGGCCGCCCAGCGCACCGAGCCGTCGGCGGCGAACGCCACGATCCTCGAGATCTGCGGGTCGAGCACGTAGATGTTCGATTGCTCGTCAGCAGCGATCCGGAGGCCGAACGGGTTCCCCAGCATGGCTTCCTCGGGAACGCCGTCGCTGCCGTAGGTCTGCTCCAGCTCGAAACGGATCGGCGGCGTTTCGCGCCCCGCCCATAGCGGGTCGGTGGGGTTGGTCACGTACGTGACGCCGTCCCGCTCCTCGATGGTGCCGGCCCACTCCGGGCTCGTCGTACCGCAGCCGGACAAGAGAGCCGAAAGTGCGGCGACGACGCATGCCGCCTTCGATACGCGCATGCCCCGGATTATCGCACGGACGACTACCCCCGTTTCAGCACCCCCATCGGATCGATCCTGCTGGCACGCGTCGCGGGTACGAAGAGTGCGAAGAGCACCACGATCGCCAGGATGACGGATGCACCGACGAACATCCACGGGTCGGTCGGATCGGTGTCGTACAGCAACTCGACGAGAACGCCCGAGTAGTACGCCGCGATCGCCAACCCGATGCCCAGGCCGGCGAACACCGGGCGGGCTCCCTGACGCAGGACCATCGACACAACCTCGGGGCGCCGGGCACCGAGCGCCTTGCGCACGGCAATCTCGTGGGTCCGCTGCGCCACCGTGTAGCCGACGACGCCGTACAACCCGACGGCGGCAAGCAGGAGCGCGACCGCGGCGAAAGATGTCATCAGCACAGAGTAGAAGCGCTCGTCGCCGTATCTCCGAGAGACCACCTCGCTCATAGTCTCCCGCAAGCACGCCACGACGCGATCTCGCCCTGACTGTTTTGCACGTATTTCATCTAGAATGTATGATAAATCTCTCGCGCCCCGGAAGGAGATACTCATGGCCGCCGATCACATTGGTGAGCTCGAGCAGATGGTCCTGCTGGCCATGCTGCAGCTCGGCGACGAAGCGTACGGCGTCGCCGTGATGAACGAGCTTAGGACGCGGGTGAGCCGCGAGGTCTCGCGCGGTGCGATGTACGCCACGCTCGACCGCCTCGAGGCCAAGGGCCTGGTTGCGTCCCGCCTCGGCGAACCGACGCCCGAGCGGGGCGGCCGCGGCAAACGCTACGTCACGGTGACGGCGAAGGGCATCGAGGCGCTCAAGCATAGCCAGGCGGCGTTGCAGGAGCTGTGGCGTGGCCTGGACCCTATTCTCGGCGGCGGGAAGTGACGCCCCGTCCTCCTCGTATCGCCGAGGCACTCCTGGGTGTGTGCCTGCCGCGCGGCCATCGTCGCGACGGCGCCTTGGGCGACCTGCACGAGGAATTCGTCGCCCGCGCCGAGCGCGATGGTGCCGGCGTCGCGCGCCGCTGGTACCGGCGTCAGGCCCTGGATATCGGCGCACGACAGCTTTGGCAACGGTCGCGCTCGGCCCGTCGCCACGACCCCTCGCTCCCCGCGAACGGCGGTCGCTTCGATCGCGGAAAGCGAGATTCACCCATCATGAGCTTCGTCACCGATCTGCGAGTCGGGCTGCGCGGCCTGCGCCGACAACCCGGTTTCACCGCCGTCGTCGTGCTCACCCTCGCGGTCGGTATCGGCGCCAACGGAGCCATCTTCTCCGTGGTCGAACAGGTGCTGCTGCGCACGTTGCCTTACCCTGAGCCCGACCGCGTCGTGCAGGTCTGGGCCAACAACGAGGAGCGGGGCTGGCAACGACTCGCCACGTCGCTGCACGATTTCGAGGACTGGCAAGCACGGTCCGAGACCCTCGAGGCCATCGGGGTCTACAACCTCGCCACCGCCAACCTCAGCTACGGCGACATCCCCGCCCGGGTGACGTTCGCTCAGGTGTCATCGAGCGTTTTCGGCGTCCTCGGCACCGCTCCCACCCTGGGACGCACGTTGCGCCCCGAGGAGGACCTGCCGGGCAACGACGCCGTCGCCGTGGTGAGCTACACGTTCTGGCAGGAGGTCCTGGGAGGCGACGCCGCAGCGGTCGGATCCCGCGTGGAGGTGGACGGCACATCTCTTCATGTCGTCGGTGTCATGCCGGACGGGTTCTACTTTCCCACCCATGACACGAGTCTCTGGCGACCGTTCGGCATGACGCCCGAAGAATCGGGTGCGCGCGACGGACGCTGGGTCTCCGCCGTGGGCCGCCTCGCCGACGGACAGACTGTCGCCGGCGCCCAGGAAGAGATGACCGCTGTCGCGGCGGCGCTCGCGGCCGAGTACCCGGATACGAACGACGGATTCGGGGTTCTGGTGGAGCCCCGTGCCGGCGCCGTCGTACGCACTTCCGTACCGGTGGTTCTGGTCGCCTGGGCCGTGGTCAGTCTGGTTCTGCTCATCGCCTGCGCCAACGTCGCCAATCTCGTGTTGGCCCGCTCCGCCTCTCGCGGACGCGAGATCGCCTTGCGTGCGTCGCTGGGCGCCGGTCGTGGCCGGCTCGTGCGCCAGCTGCTCACCGAGAGCTTGTTGCTGGGCGCCGCCGGCGGCGCGGCCGGCGTGCTGCTCGCATCGTGGATCACGACCGGCCTCCGCAGCCTCGAGTTCAGTGGGATCGCCCGCCTCGAAGATGTCGCGGTGACCTGGCCGGTGGTCGCATACGCCACCGTTCTGTCCGTGTTCACCGCAGCGCTGTTCGGCCTGGCTCCCGCCCTACGGCTGTCTCAGGTCGATCTCTCGCGCCGACTGCGCGAAGGTCGGAGTGCCTCCGGCGGGCGGCGCAGACGTCGCATGCAGGAGCTGCTGGTGGTCGCACAGCTGGCGCTCTCGGTGGTGGTGCTCGTCGGCGCCGCCCTCATGCTGCGAACGTTCTGGAACCTGTCGCACGTCGAGCTCGGATTCGAGGTACAGGATCGCGTCGAGGCTCGCGTCTCGCCCTCGCGACAGGAGATCGCCGAGCGGCCCGCGGCGGTGGTGGTCCATGAACGGATCGTCGAGCGACTGCGTCAGCTCCCCGGCGTGGATGCCGTCGGGGCGATCAACGCCTTGCCGCTGCTCGGAGCCAACGCCTGGCGCGGCTCGCTGACAACGCGGCAGACGGCGGAGGGTGGCGAACGCGCCAGTGTCGGGTATCGCGTCGTCGTGGGCGACTACTTCGAGGCCCTCGACATCGGCCTGGTCGCCGGCAGGCTGCTCGACGCCCGCGACGTCGACGGTGCCCAACCGGTCGCCGTCGTCAGTCGCAGTGCCGCTTCGGCCCTGTGGCAGCGAGATGACCCGCTCGATCGCGAGCTCTGGCTTGTTCCCGAAGAACACCCGGAGCACAAGCGCTTCCGCGTCGTCGGCATCGTCGAGGACGTTGTCGACAACCGGCTCACCCTCGATCCCTCGCCGCTGGTGTACTTCAACATGCCGCAGGCCCAGTGGGGTCACTTCCAGGATTGGGGCATGTCGTTCGTCGTCTCGGGCGGTGATGCCGCCGGCCGGGTGGAGCCCGTGCGTGTCGCCGTCGAGGAAGTGTCCGGGGGCTTGCCGGTGTTCGGCGTACAGGTTCTCGAAGACCGGCTCGGCCAGGCGCTCGCTCCATCGCGTTTCAACCTGGTCATGATCGGCTGCCTCGGAGCCGTCGCCCTCTTGCTCGCCAGCCTCGGCGTGTACGGCGTGATCGGATTCATGGTGACGCAACGAACGCGGGAGATCGGCACCCGAGTCGCCTTGGGGGCGGAGGGAGCGCAAGTGTTGCGGCTCGTCGTTGCACGCGGCATCGCGCTCGCCGTGGGCGGGGTCGGGCTGGGACTCATGGCCGCCTACTCACTCCGCGGCACGGTCGAAGGCATGCTGTTCGGCATCGAGACGGCCGATCCGATCTCGTACGCCGGCATCGCCACGACCCTGCTGGCAGTCTCGGTGCTGGCGGCCTTCGTTCCTGCACGGCGGGCGGCCGCGCTCGACCCCATCGTGTGCCTGCGGGACAACTAGCAGCCCGCCGTGGAAGTGTGTCCGGGCTGGCGAAGGGGTGTTGCGTGAGAGGACAAGGGGGGCCGAAGCAGGCGATGGAGGTGGGGTGGGACGGGCTGGTGACGAGCCCCTTCAGCAGCTACCCGCCGCCGACCAGCTCGCGAATCGTGCCGTCGTACTTGTTGAGCAGGAACACCCTGCCACCGGACGCCTCGCCGAAGCGCAGGTCGATGCGGGTCGCCGGCTCCTTGCCCTGCGCAACGTTCTTCTCCTGCGCGAGCTGCAACAAGGTCTTCAACTCGCCGCCGTCGTCGAGCAGAACGCGGCGAATCGCGTCCTGGCCGCCAGCAGGAAGGTTGTCGGCGGAGACGTGGAAGATCTCGCCGCTCGGGTTGTCGCCGAATAGCAAGCGGCCGGCGAGCTGCGGGATCGTGTCACCGCGATAGACGACGACGCCGGTGGCGGCGGCCTGGCGCTGAAGGAGCGGATCGATCTGCCCGTATTCGGCCACCGGGTAGGTCATCGAGGCATCGCCGCGTTGATTGGCGAGGCCGACACCGCGGCGGCTGACGTACTCGAAGCTCCCCTCCCAGTCGTTCCATCCGAGGTTGGCTCCCGAAGTCACCGGGCTGATCTCTTCGACGATGTTCTGGCCGATGTCGGCAACATACATGTTGCCGTTGGCCGGATCCCAACCGAAGCGCTGCGGGTTACGCACTCCGGAGGCGTAGATCTCGGCCAGCACGCCGGCCTCGCCGACGAACGGGTTGTCCGCCGGGATGCCGTACTTGCCGTTGCTGCTGTCGGTCCCGAGCGGATCGATCCGCAGGATCTTGCCGAACGACGAGGTCATGTTCTGCGACAGGTCCAGCGGATCGCCGCCGCTGCCGCCGTCGGCGTTACCGACATAGAGCATGCCGAAATCCGGATCGCCGGGCGCCGCCGTCGGGTTGAACCCCAGTTGGCCGCCGTTGTGGTTGCCGAAGGGCTGCTCGACGCGGAGCATCTCGCGCGGCGGCCCGCCGTCGTAGGCGGCCGCGGTCGGATCAACGGCCGTCCATTCGTGCAGCACCGTGTCATGCGCGTCGTCGCCACCGCCGGAGACGAAATCCGGCTCGGGAGCCTGATTCGCGCTGTCTGTCCAGGTGTAGAGCTTGCCGAAGCCCGGCGTGCCTGCCTCACCGAACTGCGGGTGGAGCGCGAAGCTTTGGAAACCGCGCTCGCGGCCGCGCGACATGACGTTCACGCCCCATTCCGGGGCGTTGATGTCGAGGTATTCGTGCACCGACTGCCCGTCGTAGCTGACGCTGTAGATCGGTCCGCGCATGTCGTTGACGAACAGACGACCGGTTCCGGGCTCGTCCACGAGGAGCATCATCCGAGCCGCAGCGCCGTCGATATCGGGCAGCGAGGCAAACTCCGTGAACCGAACGGCGATGACGCCATCCGAGGTCGGGATCGGGTCCGGAAACGGATCCTCCGGGCTCTGCCCCGTGGGGAACACTGCCAGCAACATCGTGGCGCCGATCATCCGGGCAATACGCATCTCTACCTCCCTCGGCCGTCGCTATCTCCTGGCCCGGATGATACGCCGAACACGTCGAATTGGCATGGACGACGACGTTTCCATGCAACAGAATTCGTCCCCATGCCGACGATTCCTCACCGCACCGATTGCTGCACCGTGATCGTCACGGTCGACGCCGCCGCCGGCGTGATGGCCGAACTGGAGAGCCACGCACGCGAGGGAATCGCGCGCTTCGCAGCGTTCGAAGGCTTTATCGCCGGAGCGCTGCACAGAAGCGAGGACGGCGCCCGGCTGGTGCAATACCTACAGTGGGAAACCGAGGAGCACCACCTCGCATGCATGAACGACCCGCGCTGGGAAGACGTTCCATCCACGCGGATCTTCATGGACCACATAGCCGCGCAACGGGCGAAGGTCGATGTGCGCGTCTACGACGTCATCGCGACGCACGACGCCTAGCAGGCCGTGGTTTCAGATCGCGTCAGATGCTCTGGAAGCGCGAATCGACCGGGCGGGAGGAACCGCGGCTAATCCGCCTCGTGCCGCAACGCCACCAGCGGATCGACCCGTGTCGCCCGGCGCGCCGGCAGGTAACTGGCTGCCAGCGCGACACCGACGAACAGCGCCGAGATGCCACCGAACACCAGCCCGTCGATCGCTGCGACGCCGAACAGCTGGCTCTGCAGCAGCCGGGTCAAACCGACGGCGGCCAGCAAACCGATCGCAACGCCCGAGAGGGCCACGGCCATGCCGCGGCCCACCACCGAGCGCATCGCATCGGCGGTACTGGCCCCGAGGGCCATCCGCACACCGATCTCGCGGGTCCGTTGGGTGACGGCGTACGACATGACGCCGTAGATGCCGATGGTCGCCAGCAACAGCGCGATGCCGGCGAAAACGAGCGACAGAATCATGTTCAGCCGCGGCATCGCGACGTTCGCGCGGACCAGATCCTCCATCGTGTTGAAGGCGTACACGGGCTGCTTCGGGTCGACGGCGAAGATCGCCTCCTTCATCGGTTGGACGAAGTTCGCCGGATCGCCCGAAGTTCGCGCCACGATCACCATGCCGCCGAACGCGTTCTGCGCCATCGGGATGTACATCTCGGGAACGGGATCGGCGCTCAGGCCGTAGTGGAGCACGTCGCGGACGACGCCGATGATCTCGTGCGGTCCGCCGATACTGATGCTGAGGGACTCGCCGATCGGATCTTCGTCGCCGAACTCGCGTTTCGCCAATGTGTCGTTGATCAGCATGACCCGCGGCGAGTCTTCTCGATCGGTGTCGGCGAAGGCCCGGCCGCCGAGCAGCGGGATCGCCATGGTGCGGAAGTACCCGGCGGTCGCGACGCGATACTGGGCCCGCGGCGGCGCGCCTGCGGGCTCCGGGCGCCCGACGACCCGGTAGGGGAGCGCGAAATCGATACCCGCGTACTCCATCGGCAACGAGGTCACGGCGGCCACGGAGACGACCCCGGGGACGGTCCCGATCTCCTCGAGCGCCTGCTCGAAGAAGGCGTCCTTCTGATGATCCTCCGGGTACAGCGTGTCGGGGATGTAGACGTTGGCAGCGAGCAGGTTCTCGCGGCCGAAGCCGACGTCGACCGACATCAGCTCGCTGAACGTACGCGCCAGCAGGCCGGCCCCGATCAGCAGGACGAGCGACATCGCCACCTCGGCCACCACCAGACCGTTGAGCGTGCGTCGCCCCATTACCGTCCCGGCGGCCGCTCCGCTCTCCTTCATACTCCCGGCTACGGCCCAGCGGTTGGCACGCCGCGACGGAAGGAGACCGAAAGCCACTCCCACCGCCAGGGTCAGCAGGAGGGTGAAGATCAGTACGCCGCCGTCGAGCTCGAGCTGGCGGAGCCGATCGAGGGGGACCTGAGGCATGTTGCGAATGCGCTCGATGCCCCAGAAGGCGATCACGGTGCCCAGCGCTCCGCCACAGGCGGCGAGAAGCAACGTCTCACTCATGAACTGACGCACCAGGTGCCCCCGGTTCGCTCCGAGCGCGGCGCGCAGCGACATCTCACGGTCGCGGGTGGCCAGCCGGGCGAGCAACAGGTTGGTGACGTTGGTGCACGCGATCAGCAGGAGGAATCCCACCGCGCCGAACAAGATCAGGATTGCGTCGGAGCCGGTAGCGCCGACGACGAGCGCCTCATGGGCGGACCGCACCCGAACGCCGTAGGGGCCGTTGGTGTCCGGGTACTCCTGCCCCAATCCGGCGGCGATGGCGTTGAGCTCGGCGTCCGCCTGCTCGATCGAAGCTCCCTCGGCGAGCCGGCCGATCACCATGTTCGAGCGTACGCCCCTGCTCCCCTGAATCGCGTCCGGATCCCAGGCGAGCGCGGTCCAGAACCCGTTGTCGGTTTGGGGTGGAAACTCGAACCCCTGCGGCATCACACCGACGACGGTATGCGGCGCGCCATCCAGGACGAGGCGCTGCCCGACGACTTGCGGATCGCCGCCCAGCTCGTCGCGCCAGAAGTCGTTCGCAACCATGGCCACCGGCTCGCTGCCGGCGATACCGTCCTGCTCGGTGAACAAGCGTCCGATCGCGGGCGTGGCGCCGAGAACCTCGAACAGATTCGGCGTCACCCGCATGCTGGCCACGTCGAGCGGCTCCTCACCGTCGGTGTAGGTGTAGCTCCAGTACACGTACGCGGCCAGGTCGGGCACGGTCTCGGAGGCGGCGCGCCAGTCCACCAGGTCGGCTGCCGACACCGGAGAGAATCCCGTCTCCTGGTGCTCCGAGTTGAGCCACACCAGGCGGCCGCCGTCCTGGTACGGAAGCGGGTCGAGGATGACGCGCTTGACGACGCTGAAGATCACCACGTTTGCGGCGATGGCGACGCCCAGGGTGCAGACGACGACGGCGGCGAACAGCGGCTGTCGTGCCAGCGACCGGAGGGCGAATCGGACGTTGCGGAAACCGTTACCCATTTGTTCGAGAGCTCCCGGGGAGCGGGAGGTATTGATGATCGGTACGGCGACACCGGAGGCGCCGCTCGGATTTCGTCCTCGGGAGCCGCGCGCGAGCCTCGTCCAGCGTTCGGCGATTGCCCCGGCGACGACGTCGGCGAGGTCTGCACACAGGCGCATGATCTGGCCGACCACGCCGGATCGCCGCGCAGCGCGCTCGGCCGCAGCGGCGTAGGCGGCGACCATCTGAGCTCCGTGGCGGCGCCGAAAGTCGCGCGGGTACAGCAGGAGAGCAAGGCGGCAGGCGCTTGTCCCGATGAAGGAGAGTGCCGCTCCGAGGGAGCCGGCGCGCCGAACCCCGGTCACCGGCCGCCGCCCGGAGCAGGACCTGGAACAGGACGCGGCGCACGCGGCTTCGCGACCCTCATTGGGCGCCGATGACGTTCTTAGCCCGCGCCGCTCGAACGGCCTCGGCCATGCGCTCCGTCTCGGCCGCCAACGCGGTTCGGCCGGCCTCGGTGATGCGGTAGTAACGGCGTCGCTCGTCGTCACGCTCGGCTGCCGGGCGCTCATCGAGCTCTTCAACGAGTCCCTGCTCCAGAAGCCGGTGCACCGCGCGGTAGAGCGAGCCCGGCCGGATGATCGTGGCACCGTTCGTACGGCGCTCGACGTCGAGCATGATGTCGTAGCCGTGCCGTGGCTCGTCTGCAATCGCCAGGAGAATCTCGAAGACGGTCGGCGTCAAGGACACGGGATTGTCTCCATCTGCGGTGGAACGATAGAGCTACTATACACTTTAAGAATATAGACGCAAGGTGTACATCGAGGCACGCGAGCACGACCGGGGCGCAACGAGCACGACCGCGCCGCAACGAGCGCGACCGCGGCGCAACGAGCACGACCGCGGCGCGACGAGCACGAGTCCGTCAGCGTCGCTCGCGCAGCATCACCAGCGCCGTCAGGACGCGATTCACCGGAGTGTCGACGCCCAGCTCCGCCCCACGCCGGGCAATAAACCCGTTCAGCGCATCGATCTCGGTCGGTCGGCCGGCGGCGAGATCCTGCTGGGTGGAAGAAGTGGCGGGACCCACCGAGCGACATATCGCGAGGCTGGTGGCGATCACCTCGTCGACGTGGAACACCTGGCCCATCGCCGCGGCGACCGCGACGGCCTCGCGGCCGACATCCTCGGCCACCTCCCAGGTCGACGGAAAAGCCGCGAGATCCGCGTAGGAGGCATCCGTCAGGGCGCTGATGGCGTTCGCCATCACATTGACCAGGAGCTTACGCCAGAGCTCATGGTCCACGTCGTCGGACACCCGGCAGCCGACACCGGCGCGCTCGAAGCGATCGGCAACGGCCCGAACATCCGCCCGCCGATCAGGATGGCCGATGACCAGGTCGCCGCGAGCCCGGTGCGTCACCGCGCCCGGGGCTTCGACGGCAGCCGCCACGTAGACGGCCGCGGGGATGGGATCGAGCCCCGCCGCTCGCAGGCGTGCCGGGTTGTCGACGCCGTTTTGCAGGTCGACGAGCGCGCTCTCGGGCCGGACATGAGGAGCGATCCGGGCCGCCGCGGTGTCGGTATCGACGGTCTTGACGCAAAACAGCACCAGGTCGGCCGACGCGACGGCCGCCGGATCGGTGGCCACATACACCGGAACGCGCTCGTCGAATGCCGACGTTTCGATCCTGAGACCCTTCCGAGCCATCGTCTCGAGGTGTCGACCCGGCTCGCCGGGACGTCCGAGCATGGTGACCGGGGCACCGTCCCGGGCCAGCATGCCGCCGAAATAGGCGCCGACGCCGCCGGGACCGACAACCACCACACGAGCCCCCGTCTCCATCGAGAATCTCCCCGCTTCTTCTCCATTGCCGCGTCTCGCCGATGGCAAGGTCCTCCATCTTACCGGGCGGGGCGACGTGCGCCCCATACCAGGACCACCGAGACCGGGTAGCCGCTCCCGCGCTGTCGAAGCGACCGGCGTCGGGCTGGCAGCGTGACGCCGATTCGTCGCAGCGCGTCGCGCACGTCTCGATCTTGACGAATAAGCAGATATCTGCTTATTCTTTTTCATGCGCCGAAAAAAGGGAACGCTCGTACCCCTCGAGGTCGCCGTGCTCGAGGCGGGATTGGAGCTACGCGACCACGGCACCGAGGAATTTCACGGCTTCTTGCTCGCCAAGCACATGAGCGACGCCGAGGGCGCGAAGCGGCTTACGGCCCACGGAACGCTGTATCGCTCCCTGGCCCGTCTCGAGCGGGCGGGCTTGCTGGAGAGCCACTGGGAAGACCCGCAAACCGCTGCCGATGAAGGGCGCCCATTGCGACGGCTCTATCGCGTCACGCACGAAGGTGAGAAGGCACTGGCTCGCGCGACCGAGCCCGGAATCGGCGTCGAGCACCGCGGAACGGCCACATGAAGAGGCCGCGCGGCGGCGTCTCTGCTCGGCTGAGCCGACTGTGGACACGCGTCTACACACTCGGCCTGCCACCCACGGTTCGTCGCCGCCGGCGCGCCGAGGTCGACTCCTGGTTGTGGGAGATGCGGGGCGAGCACGAGGGCGGCGAGCCGGCACTTCTCCTATCACTCATCCGCGGCCTGGCGGACGATCTCGCCTGGCGTCGCGAACACACGCGCTTCATGCGAAACGCACAGGGCGCGAACCTCTACCAGCGGGGCAGCTTCATGGACAAGCTCATGCAGGACATCGCTCTGGCCTTGCGCACGATCGTGCGCAGCCCGTCGTTCGCGGTAACGGCCATCGTGACGCTCTCGCTCGGCATCGGCGCGAACGTGGCGATCTTCTCGTTGTCCAACACCATGCTGTTCAAATCGCTTCCCTACCCGGACGGCGAGCGCCTGGTCGGGTTGTGGGAGACCATGCCCGAGCGCGGCTTCGATCAGCTCAGCCTCTCGCCGCTCAACTACGTCGATTGGCGCGAGCAGCAGGGCGTCTTCACCGACATCGCCGTCTATCGGAACGCCTCGTTCACGCTGCTCGAAGGGGGCGAGCCGGAACGCATAGAGGGCCTGCGTGCCTCCGCCGCGTTGTTCGACGTCCTCGGCATCGACGCCGCCGAAGGTCGTATCTACGGCGAATCGGAGGACCGCCCCGGCGGGCCGCGCGTAGCGGTGATCAGCCACGGCCTGTGGACACGGCGATTCGGTGGCGATCCGACCGTCGTCGGAACAAGCATCTCGCTCGACGGTGAACCCCACACGCTGATCGGGATCATGCCGCCGGGGTTCAACTTCCAGAGCGACGAGCACGTCTGGGTGCCCCTCGCCCTCGATGCGGCCCAGACCAACCGCTCCAGCCACAACCTCTCCGGTATCGCACGGCTGCGCGATGGCGTCTCGGTCGAGCAGGCGACGGCGGAGGTCTCCGGCATCGCCGCACGGCTCGCGCAGGCCTATCCCGAGAGCAACACCGGCTTCGGCGCCCTCGTGCTGAGCCTGCGGGAGCAAGAGATCGGCGACGAGCGCATTCTGCTGTACGTGCTTTCGGGCGTGGTCGGGTTCGTGCTGCTGATCGCCTGCGCCAACGTCGCCAACCTGACGCTGGCGCGCGCCAGTTCCCGGCGGCGTGAGCTCGAGGTTCGCGCCGCGCTCGGTGCCGGTCGCGGCCGGATCATCCGCCAGCTCCTCACCGAGAGCCTCGTGCTCTCGACGGTCGGTGGCGCCATCGGCCTGCTCGTCGGCGCGGCGGGCAAGAACATGATCGTCGCCGCGTTTCCCGCCGACGTTCCGACGTGGCTGAACTGGAGCTTCGACGCCAACGTCATCGGATTCCTCGTCGGCGTCACGTTGCTTACCGGTGTGCTGTTCGGATTTGTTCCTGCCCTCCAGGCATCCGGTGGGAACCCGGGGGGATCACTACGCTCCGGTGCCCGCGCCGCCGGCAGTCGCGGGCGCAGCTGGCTCCGCGGCGGACTGGTGGTTGCCGAGGTGGCGCTGGCGATGATTCTGCTGATCGGAGCGAGCCTGATGATCCGTGCCTACGTCAACGTGAGCGCGGTCGACCCGGGATTCGACCCGGACGCCCTGCTGACCTTGAGGGTCGCGCTCCCGGACACGAAGTACGAACAGGAGGAAGCGCAGACCAGCTTCTTCGAGGAGTTGATCGATCGTGTCGGCGCTCTCCCGGGCGTCGACGCAGCCGCCGCCACGACGCTGCTTCCGGTGGGCAGCTTTCAGGGGACCTACCTGGGCGTCGAGGGCAGCCAACCGGACGAGTCCGGGGTCTTACCCGTGGTGACGTACGCCGAGGTGTCGCCCGGGTACATCGAGACGATGCGCATCCCGGTTACCGAGGGCCGCAGCTTCGACCGTCGCGACGGCGCCGCTGGCACGCCGGAGGTGTTGCTCGTCACGAACACGGCAGCCGAGCGCTTCTGGCCGGGCGAAAACGCCCTCGGAAAGCGCGTCAAGTTCGGCAGCACGGACGATCCGGAGTCGGCGTTCAAAACCGTCATCGGCGTGGTGGGTGACGTCATGCAGACCGGCATCGGCGATTCGATCTTCCCGGGCGTTTACGTCCCGATGAGGCAAAGTCCCGCGGCCACGATGACGCTGGTCCTGCGCGCCGGGGGCGATACCGCCACCACCGTCGCCGGCGTGCGGGACACGCTGCGACAGATCGACGCCGCGTTGCCCATCTACGACGTGACCACCATGCATGAGCGCATCGCCCAGGACGATTGGGAGCAGAAGTTGTTCACCCGGATCTTCTCCGCCTTCGCGATGATCGCGCTTGTCCTTGCCAGCGTCGGCCTGTACGGCCTGGTGTCGTATTCCGTGGCACAGCGCACCCGCGAGATCGGGGTTCGCATGGCGCTGGGCGCGGATCGCGGCTCCGTGGTGCGCATGGTGGTCCGGCGCGGAATGAAGCTGACGGCCGCCGGCCTGGTCATCGGCCTGCTCGGGGCCTGGGGGGTGACCCGGGTGATCGGCAGCCTGCTGTTCGGCGTCAGCCCGACCGACCCGGTGACGTTCGGCGGGATCTTCCTGGTGCTGGCCGTCGTCGCCGCCGTCGCCAGCTACCTGCCTGCACGACGCGCCACGCGGGTAAACCCTGTGGCGGCACTACGCTGAACGCGTAGTGTCCTTCGCGGCGACTGTCTTGATCGCGGTGGCGGCTCTGGCCAGCTGGGCGCCGGCCCGGCGGGCGGCTCGGGTCGACCCCGCCGAGGCTCTTCGGTCGGAGCGATAGCACGACCCCGGATTCTCCCGACCTGACGTTCTATTCCGGATCACCACCGTCTCCCGAGATCCGCGGATTCCGTTTCAACCTTCGGCAATCACACTGCATCGAAGGTTGTAGGCGGATTTGACAATGTAACTTCCCGACACCGCGATCGAAGGACATGGCCCACATGAAAGCCCTCGGTGAGCTGCAACAACTACTGATGCTGGCGCTTCTTCGCCTGGAAGACCACGCCTACGGCGCCACTATCCGGCAGGAGCTGGCGCGCGTTACCGGTCGGCGGGTCTCGATCAGCACGATCTACGTAACCCTGGTGCGCATGGAAGAGCAGGGGCTCGTCGCGTCCTTCGACGGCGACACTCCGGCTACCGGCGGACGCCCGCGGCGCTGCTTTCGTGCGACGCCGAGCGGAATCGTGGCCTTGAAAACCACGCGCGCCGCGGCCGACAGGATGTGGTCCGGAGTGAAGATCTGATGCGGCGCTTTCATTGTCGGCAGGCGCGCTGGGTAGCCTGGCTGGTCGGCGGGCCCCACGGAGAGTCCCTCGGCAGCGAGATCGAGCGCCAGTTCAACGCACGCCGCCGGCTCCGCGGAAAGCTCCGGCGTCGAATCGCGCTCCTCTCTCTCTGGCGCGAGCTGTCCCCTGCTGTCTTCTTGTTCGCCGGACGCCGGATCTTCACCCGTCGGCCCCGGAATTCGTTCGCGGATCGCATCGACCCGACTGTCTATGCCATTCGGGCGGCGTGGCGCTCGTTGTGGCGTAGACCCGGTTTCACCGTGCTGGCCGTAGGCACGCTGGCGCTCGGCATCGGCGCCAACACCGCTATTTTTTCGATCGTCAACGGCGTCCTCTTGCGGCCCCTTCCCTACCACGAGGCCGAGGAGCTGCTGACCGTGTGGGTCGCACCCGGGCAGCCCGGCGGCAGCCGCGGGTCGATGTCGTATCCGGACATCGCCGACGTTCGCGAGCAGGCTCCTTCGATCGAGTCGCTCGTCGGCCTGTCCTCGAGCTCGCTGACGCTGACCGGAATGGGAGAACCGGCGATCTTGACCGCCGTTCGCGTCTCGGACGGGTTGCTGTCGACGTTCAAGTTGGCGCCGATCATCGGGCGTGACATCCGCAACGACGAGTTCGGCCCCGATTCTCCCGCGGTCGTGGTGATCAGCCATTCCCTGTGGCAACAACGGTTCGGCGGTCGCGACGACGTGCTCGGCGAGACGCTCACCCTCGACGGGTTCCCGTTCGAGGTCGTAGGCGTGGCGCCGCAGGGATTCGACTACCCGTTCGAGGCGGACCTCTGGTACCCACGCAGGATCAATCCCGAGTCTTGCGGGCGCGGCTGTCACACCTGGTTGACCATCGGCCGATTGACCCCGGGCGCCCGCATCGCGGCGGCGCAGGCCGAGGCCGACGGCATTGCCGCCAACCTGTCGCAGGCGTACCCGAAGTCCAACCTCGACAAGCGCTTCGCCGTGATCTCCCTGCGCGAGCAAATCGTGGGAGACGTCCGGCTCGGCCTGTGGGTCCTGCTGGGCGCCGTCGGCGCGGTGTTGATGATCGCCTGTGCGAACGTCGCCAACCTGATGCTGGCGCGGGCCGCCGCCCGCCGGGGAGAAATCGCCGTGCGCGCGGCCCTGGGCGCCTCGCCACGCCAGCTCGCCGCGACATTGCTGATCGAGAGCGGCATTCTCGCGTCGCTCGGAGCGGTCGCCGGGCTGTTGCTGGCACGCGCCGGCATCGGCGCCTTGCAGCGTCTCTCCGCCGGTAGTGTTCCGCGGGTCGATCTCGTATCGATCGACGCCTCGGTGCTGGCCTTCACCGGCGCCGTCAGCGCGATCGTGGCGTTGCTTTTCGGCTTCAGCCCGGCGATGCACCTGGTGCGCACCCCGGTGACGCTCGGCCTGAGCGCGTCGGGACGTGGCTCGGATCTCGCTGCGGGGGGTCGCCGCCTACGCGCGGCGCTGACCGCGGTGGAAGTCGGTCTGTCGGTGGTGCTTCTGGTCGGCGCCGGGTTGCTGTTACGCACGTTCGTTCAGCTCTACGCCGTCGACCCGGGCTTCGAGACCCGTCAGGTGCTGCGGTTCACCCTGTCGCTGCCGGCGGCCCGCTACGGCGAACTCGATCAGATGCGCATCGCTTTCCGCTCGATCGAAAACGACCTGGCGGCGCTGCCGGGCGTCGAGTCCGTCGGCTCGATTTACGGCGCCCCGATGCACAACTCCGGGACGGCCGGCGACCTGATCATCGAGGGCGAGGAGCCCGCTCCGCCCGGAAGAGAGAAGGGCGCCGCCATTCGTTCGATATCACCCGGCTATATGGAGACCATGCGCATCCCGCTGGTCGCCGGCCGCGCCCTGGGGCCTGCCGACGACACCAGCGAGCTGAACGTGGCCGTGGTCAACGAGGCGTTGGTGCGCGACAACTTCCCCGACGGCAACGCCATCGGACGACGCGTCCGTGTCACCGCCAGCCTCGGATTCGACAGCCCCTTCTGGACCATCGTCGGCGTCGTGGGCGACGTCCGATCTTCACGGCTCACCCGCGAGCCCCGTCCGGAGTTATATGTGCCGCACGGGCGCTTTGGCGCCGGCTACATGGTGGTCAACCTGCGAGCTGTCGCCGCCGGTCCCGACCTGGTCGAAGCCGTTCGCGAGCGCGTGCAAGCATTCGACCCGGATCTACCCCTGCAACGGATCGAGACCATCGACCAGGTGGTCGAGCGGGCGGTCGCTCCGACGCGGTTCTTCCTCGTCGGCGTGGCGGTCTTCGCGACGGTGGCGACAGCGCTGGCGGCCGTAGGGCTCTACGGCGTGATGGCCTATCTGGTCTCGCATCGCACCCGCGAGATCGGCATACGGGTCGCCCTCGGCGCCGACCGCGGCGAGATTCTGCGCATGGTCGTCAGGGACGGCCTGCGCCCGACCGCGGTCGGGTTGGCGGCGGGGATTCTGCTGTCATTGGTCGGCGGGCGGCTCATCGAGGGGTTGCTATTCGGCGTCGACGCCGGCGACCCCGCGGTCTTGGTGTCGGTCCCGCTGGCGCTATCGCTGGTGGCGCTCGCCGCCATCGCTGTACCCGCGGCACGGGCCTGTCGCGTTGATCCGCTGCGCAGCCTGCGGGCGGATTGACGGCGTCTCGTGTCGAGGTAACGACGTCCCGATGTGCTGCCCGCAAGGCGGCCGGCAGCCGAGGAGAGCTGGGCAGGGGCGGCGCGCCGGCCGGAACTCGGCGTCGGCGCGGCCGCTTTCCCTCGTGGTGAGTGCCGCGCCTGTTCAGCGTTGTAGCCGGTATCGCCGGACCGACTGGTCGCCAAGCTCGTCGCGGAACATACCCAGCACGTAGTCGTCGCCGATCTCGGTGACCCAGAGGCGCGCCGGCAGGGTGAGCTCGCCGAGCCAGACGCCCGTCGGATCGAACACCGACCAACTCACGCCGGCCTCTCCGGGGCGGGGAAAATGCCGCACCCAGAGGTTCTCTTGCGCATCGAGGACGAACCCTTCGTACGCCGGGAAAGTGTCCGGCACCGGCATGGCGTTGGTTCGCAGGCGGAACTCCTCGAGCCGGTCCGGCGACGTGGCCGCGCTCTCGAGTTCGACGTACCGGTCGAAATCGGTCCGGCTGACGGCCGCGTCGTCAGAAGGACGGCGGATCCGGCGAACCAAAGACGCGTCGAGCGACCAGACTTGGATCTCGAACTCGTCCGCCGTGCCGACGTACACGCGGTCACTTCCCAGCGCGTGGGAGATCGTCCTGCCGAAGGGGTGTCGCGACGTGCGCCCGTTGAACTCGAAAAGCTCGGGCCCGGGAAACTCGCCGATGTCCTGCAAGGCGTATCCCCGCGGATCGAGGAGCCACACGTGGACCCGGCCCCGGTGAAAACCCGTCTGCCGCTCACCGACAAGCTGACCCCCGAAATCCGTCCCGAGCAACAGGCCCGCGTCGTTGCAACGCAGGGGAAAAAGGAGGGACACGCCGGCGTTGACCTCGAACGGATCGCGGCGGCCGAACTCGCCCTCGGAAGTCACCTCGTTGACCTCGTATCGCATGCCGTCGAGCACGAACATCGTGTCGTCGCCGCACCGCAGAACGTCGGCGAGGACACCGAGCTCGCCGGGGCCCTCTCCCTGGCCGCCGGTCGATTGCAGAAAGCGCCCTTCCGCGTCGAAGAAGCGCAACTCTCGCGTGGCGTAGTCTCCGGCGACGATGCGGCCGTCGGACAGTGAAACCGGTCCTCCGACGCTCGAGAAGATGTGGTCGAGCTCGTCCGTGTTCTCGCCGATCGCCACCTCCGGTTCGGCCCCCACGCTCCAGCCGGCCCCCGCTTCCCACGACGGCCGGATGCTGGTGACGATCTCGACGCCTCCTTCGACCGTACGGTCAACCGCCGACACCGGGGCGCCGGGCCCGCAACCGGCGACCGAAACGAGCACGGCGAACACTCCGGCGATGCGAAGCCGGGGGCACCGGGGTGTTGGAGATCTGGTCGAGGAGGGGGGCATCGCTTGTAGTACGTTCGAGGATACCGAATTGTTGACTTCAGCGAGAGTCGGTGGTCCGTGCCGGTTTTCCTCGCGTTTCCCGAATGGTCGATGGCGCAGGCGACATCGTGCTCCGACATCGAGCGGCATGAATCTCATCTTGTACGACGGCGGGTGCGGCCTTTGCCATCGTTTCGTGCGCTTCGTTCTGCCGCGCGACCGCGAGGGCTCGTTCCGATTCGCCGCGCTTCAGGGGGCGGCGGCTGTACCTCTGCTCGAAACGCACGGAAAGGATCCGGCGGATCTCGATACCGTGTACGTCGTCATCGGGTACGAGGAACCGTCGCCGCAGTTGCTCGAGCGCGCCGATGCCGTCCTGTTCGTGCTGCGGCAGCTGGGCTGGCCGTGGAGAGCCTTCGCGGTCCTGTCGATCCTGCCCCGAGCGCTTCGGGACGCCGCCTACCGACGCGTCGCCGCGGGCCGATACCGGATCTTCGGCCGCAGCGAAACGTGCGACCTGCCGTCGCCGGCGCACCGCGACCGCTTTCTCGATGGTTGAGTGACGGCGACGGCGACCGCCCCGTCCGCGTCAGGCCGCCCGCAGCCGCGCTTGTCCCGGCCTGGGGACCACCACCGTCGGCCCGCGGGCCTCGCTTCGCTGGCCAAGATCGCGGCAGAGCGCTGGGGCCTGCCGATCACCCAGGGAGGTTATCCGCCTAACGCCCCGCTTCGGCGGAATAGCGCGCGCTCATCGCATCACGATCGAGCGCGTCGCCCCTGAGGTAAACGGAGACGATGCGACGCGTATTCGTGATGTCCTGCAGCGGATCGGCCTCCAGGACAATGAAGTCCGCGCTCTTGCCGGCCTGAACGGTGCCGACGTCGTCGATGCCGACCAGCGCTGCGGCGCCGCTGGTAGCGGCGACGATCACCTCCGCCGGCGACATGCCGGCCGCCACCATGTCTTCCATTTCTACGTGCGGCGCCCACGGCGTGTTGCCGTCGGTACCGAGCGCGATCGGCATGCCTGCCTCGCTGAGCCGCGCGAGATTGCGCGCCTGCAGGGCGAAACCCTCCTGCGCTGTCGGGCGCTCGACGTTGTTCTCCTGCAGTCTCGCGAGCTCCGCGGCCGGCATCGAGCCGGCGAGCCAGGCCAGATCGATCGGTACGCCGCGGCCCGGCAGGTTCGGCACGAGCACGACGTTCGGACGTTCTCGCACGAGCGCGACGAACTCGTCGTCGACGTCCCGGTCGCGGACCCCGTGAGCGAACGCGTCAACCCCGGCTCGCAACAATCCCTTGGCGTCGTCGAGCGTGAAGATGTGCGCGGTGACCCGGATGTCGTTCTGATGCGCCTCGTCGATGATGGGGCCGTAGAGCTCGGGACCGAGCTTGTCGTAGCGTCCGTTGCGGTCATCGACCCAGATCTTGATGATGTCGACGGACCGCGCCGCCTCGTCACGGACCGCTTGGCGCGCCTCTTCTTCGGTCGTGATCCAGTGTGAAGCGTCGGTGCGGCCGGGCTCCGGCATGGTGATACCCCGGCCGGCGGAGCGGTACCGCGCGGCGCCCGCAATGACCTCGTCGCGAACCTCGAGCGGCGCGCCGGCGGCATCGTGCCCGAGGCTCAGGGCGGCGCCGACGCCGTAGTACGCCCGACGTTCGAGGTCGTCGATCAGGGCTTCGCGCGTCGTGCTCAGGTGGGTATGCGCGTCGACGATGGCCGGCATCACCGTCATGCCGGACAGATCCACGATTTCGGCCACCACAACGTCGATCTCGCCGCTCTCCCCGATGGCGACGAATTCCCCGCCGTCCACGACGAACGTAGCCCCGTCGATGACGCGCCCGTCGCCAACGATGAGTCGAGCCCCGACGTAGGCGACTCCTGTGGGGACGGCCACCGGGGTCTCCGGCTCGGAGGCGGAGCACGCCGGTGACAGGAGCGCGAGGATCGCAACGGCGCCGATCACGCGAGAGGACAATGACTGGGTGTCTCGCCGATTCATCAGATCTCCTTGTGCGTCGGCTTGGTGAGCGCCCACGCCACCGGCGCCGAGCTGCTCGATGATCTTGTCGGGGCCCGGGGACGCTCCGATCACGTCAATTCGCCCTCCCTTTCCCGCCTACGACCGCAGGAATCTATCTTCGAAGGGCGCTGCAGGGCAACGGTTCGCGGGCATACTTGATACGTAGCCACGCGAGGGGTAGCATCGCTAGTCATGAAACCCGAAACCTTGAAGGGCCACCTGGAGCTGCTGTTGCTGGCGACGATCTCCTCGGGCGCTACCCACGGCTACGCCATCATCAAGGCGCTGCGGGAGCGCAGCGGCGAGCTGCTCGACCTTCCGGACGGAACCATGTATCCGGCGTTGCACCGCCTGGAGTCGGCCGGTTTGCTGGAGAGCGACTGGTCGGAGGGTCCCGGCAGACGCAAGCGAATCTACGAGCTCACGCCCGCCGGCCGCGAAGCGTTGGAGCAAGCGCGCACGGAATGGGGCGCCTTCACCCGTGCGGTGGATGCGATCATCGAGTGGGCCTGATGCCCCGGTCCGATCGATGAGCCAGCTCCAGCGCTATCTCGACGATCTCCGCGACGAGCTCAAGACGCAGTTTCGCGCCGCGGACATCGAGCGAATCGTCGAAGAGGTCGCGGAGCATCTGCATGCGGCGATCGAGGACGCCGAGATCACCGACGTGCTTTCCCGCTTCGGCTCCCCCGCAGTCGTCGGCCGCGCCTATCGCAAATCCGGAATCCGTGGCATCGAACCCGATTCCGCGAGCCCGCCGAGGCGTCGACAGGGCGCCGCCGCCGGGCCGCCCCAACTTCGACCTTCCACCGCTTCCCGCCTCAACCTGGTGGACCTCATGAACTTCAGCCAGATCTTTCGCAACCTCGTTCGCAATCCGGGCTTCGCCCTGGTCACGATCGCTACGCTGTCTCTCGGTATCGCCGCCAACGCGGTGATCCTGAGCGTCGTGAACGGGATCCTGCTCAAGCCCCTTCCCTTCCCCAACGCCGATCGCCTGGTGCGCGCCTACCACTCGGCGCCGGCACTTGTCGACCTGCCCGACATCGGGCTGTCGCACCGGACGTACTTCTACTTTCGCGATTCCGGATTGCTCGAGGATCTGGCGATCTTCGACGGCGGCGCCGCAAACCTCAGCGGCGGCGAAGAGCCCCGCCGCGTCGACGCGCTCCAGGTTTCCCACTCGTTTTTCGGCACGCTCGGAGTGGCACCCTTGCTGGGGCGTACGTTCAACGAGTCTGACGAGTTGCCCGACGCACCCAAGGTCATCATCCTCAGCGAGCCGCTGTGGCGCTCGAGCTTCGGCGCCCGCGAGGATGTCGTCGGCGAGACCGTGAGCATGGACGGCCGAACGGCCGAGATCGTCGGCGTCATGCCGGCGGTCAACTACCCGAGGCAGAACACCGGCATCTTCGAGGCGATGACGTTGCCGCGAGATGCACCCACGCTCGGATCGCTCGGCGTCAGCTCGGTAGGCCGCATGCCGCCCGGGATGACGGCCGACGAGTTGGGAGCCCAGCTCGCTGCCCGCATCGCCAATCTCGAAGAGGCATTTCCCGACGAGCCGGCGGCCCCGATCCTGGCCCAGAGCGGGCTTACGGCGCACGCCCGCGATCTTCGGGACGGCTTGGTCGCCAACGTCCGACAGACCTTGCTCGTGCTGATGGGCAGCGTCGGCTTCATCCTGCTCATCGCCTGCGCCAACGTCGCGAACGTTTTTCTGGTTCGCGCCGAGGGACGTGAGCGGGAGATGGCGATTCGCGCCGCCATGGGCGCCGGTCGCGGCCGGCTGGCGATCGGGTACCTGGCGGAGAGCGCCGTCCTCGGCTTGATCGCCGGCGGCGTCGGGTTGCTCCTCGCGCTCGCCGGCGTGCGGGCGCTACTGCGATTCGGGCCCGACAACGTGCCGCGGGCCGAGGAGATCGGTCTCGATGCAACCGTCGTCGGCGTGACGCTCCTGGTGTCGCTGCTGGCGGGCCTGCTGTTCGGCGTCATCCCGACGCTCCGCTACAACGCCTCCTGGCTCGCCGCCGCGCTCAAGGAAGGCGGCCGGGCGAACACATCGGGTAAGGCCCGATTCCGCCTGCGGGGCCTGCTGGTGGGCGCCCAGGTAGCGATGGCGCTCGTACTCCTGGTGGGCTCCGGGCTGATGGTGCGCAGCTATGCCTCGCTCGCCTCCGTCGACCCCGGCTTCGACCCCGACTCCACGCTTACCTTCCAGCTCTCGTTGAACGAGATTCCCTTTCCGGGAGAGGAAGAGCCGGCCCGCTTCATCCAGACCGTCATCGATTCGGTTTCTGAAATGCCGGGCGTCGTGAGTGCCGCCGCGACGAACGCGATACCCCTGGGCGGAAATGTCTCGGGGCAGGGCTTCAGTATCGAAGACCACCCGCTCGGCGAAGGCGACCTGCCCCCCGTGATCGCGTTCAAGCAAGTCTCGGCGAACTACTTCGAGACCATGCGGATCGACCTGGTCTCCGGGCGTACGTTCGAACGGGCCGACCACGAGGAACGGCGCGACGCCGCAATCGTCAACGAGTCGTTCGCCCGCACGTACTGGCCGGATCAGGACCCGATAGGCCGGCGCATCCAGCAAGGCGGAGGGGGGCCGACGAGCCCCGATAACTGGTACACGATCGTCGGGATAGTCGGCGACGTGCGCGGCAACGGCGCCGGAGAATCGACCGGCCCGAGCCTCGAAGAGGAGCCGGTTCCGGTGGCGTACACGCCTCTGGTCCCCATCCTGCGAGAAGACGAGGAGGGCAACCGCACGTCCCCCAGCTGGCGGGTATCGGCGCCCCAATTCGTCGTCCGCACGGCCGACAATCCGACGGCACTGGCCGACCCGATTCGGCGCCTGATCCGCGACCTCGACGCCAACCTGCCGATCGCCAACGTGCACACGCTGCAGGACGTCGTTGACGACGCCATGGCGCAGAAGTCGTTCACCATGCTGATGCTGCTGATCGGCTCCGCCGGGGCGCTGCTCATCGGCGCGGTCGGCATCTACGGCGTCATCTCCTATCTGGTCACGCAGCGCACGCGTGAGATCGGCGTGCGCATGGCACTCGGCGCTCGCACCGAAGACATCGGGCGCATGGTGTTGCGCGGCAGCCTGTTCACGACGTTCATCGGCATTGTCGTCGGACTCGGCTTCGCCTGGGGCCTGTCGCGATTCATGGAATCCCTCCTGTACGGCGTCGATCCGCTCGATCCGGCGACGTTCGTCGCGGTCATCGTCACGCTCGTGGGGGTCGCGTCGCTGGCGGCGTACCTGCCGGCACGACGTGCCGCTCGGGTGGACCCGCTGGAGGCGCTACGCCACGAATAGAGGAGCGTCGGGCGAAGGGGGGCCCCTGTGCTGGGGGTTGGCAGGCTGCTGAAAAGCTCTCGGCGTGCAGAGCTCTCGACCTAACGGCCCGCGAGCTCCAGGGTCTCGATCGCCGGGTATCGCTCGCGCGCCAGCTCCAGCGCCGCCGCGGCCGCCGGTCGCAGCTCGTAGTACTTGCGCGCCGGCCGGTTCGCCTTGCGCGCCTCGCCGATCCTCTCCCACTTCGAGCGCACCAGCCCGAACTCCTCCAGGCGGCGCAGCAGCGGATACACCGTGCCGCTGCGCAGACGGGTCGCGTCGATGATGTCGAAACCGTATGCGTGCCCTTGATCGATGGCCTCGAGCACGAGGGCGGTGGCGTAGGTCATGCGGATCGGCAGCTTCATTCGGACCTCAGGGCTTCGGTGGGATCGACACGGAGGGCTCGGCGGGCGGGCACCAGGCAGGCAGCCGCCGACACCGCGAGCACCCCCACTGCGGTCAGGAGCAGTGCGATCGGGTCGGCGGCGCCGACGCCGAACAGCATGCTCTGCAGCAGCCGCGCCGCGGCGACGGCCGCGACAACACCGAACAGAACACCGACGGCGACGACAGAGAGCGTGCCGGCCGTCATCTCGCGGACGACGCTGGCCGGCAAGGCGCCGAGGGCACGACGCAGACCGATCTCGCGGGTGCGGGAAGCGATGTCGTGACCGACAACGGCAAAGAGCCCGAGGCCTACCAGCAGCGTGGCGAAGACGGCGAAACCGGAAAGCAACTGCGCCGGGATCGTTCGGGTGAGCATCGTCGGAGACGAGTCGATGACCTCTCTCATCGACGCCACCTCGTAGATGTCCAACGCCGGGTCGATGCTCGTCAGCTGGGCGCGAACCGGGTTGATGAGCGCGGCGGGATCGCCGCTCGTACGCACCGCCAATCCAGTGGCGGAACCCGGAAACTGGGCCACGTGGATGTACATCGCCGGTGACGCGGATTCCTCGATCGTCTGCACCTTGACGTCGTTGACCACACCGACGACGACCGGCGATCGCTCGCCGAGGGTCAACGGTAGCTCCAGGCCCAGTGGGTCACGATCGCCGAAAAGCTCCGTCGCGAGCAGCTCGTTGACCAGCACGGCCAGGGGAGCCCCGTCGGCATCCCCGGTGCTCAAGCCGCGCCCGGCAACGACACGCATGCCCATGACATCGAAGTACTCCGGTGTGACGACGTGGAAATTCGCCCGCACCTCGTCCTCGTCGGATCCTCCGGGGACCGTCATCCTGATCGAAGCGGAATTGCCCGTCAGCGGGATACGGTCGACCGCGGCAGCGCCGACGACACCCGGAAGGGCGGCAACCCGATCCACGAGATCGCGGTTGAAGCCGATGATACGATCGCCGTCGTAGGTCGCCCGCGGCAAGGAGATCCGCATCGTCAGCAGGTTGTCGGGATCGAAGCCCGGATCCACCTCGAGCAGCTCCATCGTGCTGCGCACCAGCAGCAACGTCGACATCATCAGCACCACCGCGACCGCCACCTGCGAGCCGACGAGCAACCGCGTCCCGGCCCGCGGCACAGCCCCGCGCGATGTCATGGACGGGGTCAGTGAGCGCGACGTCGCTACGCGCAGCGCCGGAATCAGACCGAAAACGACCCCGCTGAGCAGCGCCAGTCCCAGTCCGTAGGCCAGCACGCCAGGGTCGATCGAGAGGTCGCCCAGGAACGGCGCCTGCAGCAACGCGTCGGCGGGCATCACGGCGACCACCGCATCCAGGAGCCATCCGGCGAAGAACGCCCCGGCCACGCCCCCGGCCATGAACAAGAGCACGACCTCGACGAGGACCTGGCGGACGAGTTGCCAGCGGCTCGCGCCGAGTGCGGTGCGAACGGCCACCTCGCCCCGGCGATCGGCGGCGCGCGCCAGCAACAGGTGGGCGAGATTGACGCAGGTGATCAACAGAACGAGAAGCACGGCGGCGTACACCGCGGTGACCGCGGTGCCGGTCTCGCCGATGACCTGCTCGCGCATGGTGATCAGGCGGATGCCGCGAGCATTATTCTCTTCCGGCCACTCGGAGGCCATGTGGGCGGCGATCCGGTCCATCTCGTCTCGCGCCTGCGTGAGGTTGGCCCCGTCCGCCACCCTCCCGACGATATGCATCCAGCGGAACCCGCGCGCCGTGGCCTCGCGCTCCGTCGGGATCATCGGCCGCCATACCTCGGCCCGCCGCTCGCGGGGAAAGACGAAGTCCTGCGGCAAGACGCCGACGACGGTGTACGGGGAGCCATCGAGGATCAACGTACGGCCGATGATCTCGGGGTCGGCACCGTACTGGGTCCGCCAGAACCCGTCGCCGAGGATGACGACCCGATCGGCGCCGGGACCGCCGTCTCCTTGGCGGAAGGTCCGTCCGAAGACCGGCTCGACGCCGAGCACCCCGAAGAAGTTCGGGCTCACCCGCACCGATTCGACCGTGCGCGCAGCATCGCCCTCGGTCAGGGTCATCGACGGGCTGTGATAGGAGGCCACGCCGGAGAGGGTCTCGGTACGTTCGCCGACATCGACGAAGGTCGGGTGCGAGAAGTTGCTCAGCGAGTCATTCTCGAGCCGCGTCTGCCAGAAGTGGACCAAGTTCTCTCCGTCGCGAAACGGCAAAGGGCGGATCATCGTCGCTTCGACGAGCGCGAACACGGCCGTGTTGGCTCCCAGCCCGACGGCCAGAATGGCGACGACGACGAGGGCGAACAGCGGCTGCCGGCGCCAGCGGTTGAGGGCGTGCTTGATGTCGTGGGTGATCATCGAGTTTCTCCGGGCGGTGCGGGAGCGCATGCGAAGGGCGTCTTCGGCGGCACCGGCGAGCCGGCCTGCAGCGAAGAAGGCACGGTTGTCGCGACTGCTGCGAAACTCGGCCTGCCACTCGCGCAGCCAATCCCGGCGCAGATGCCCCGGCACCAGCAGGCTGGCGAGGCCCAGTAGTCGGTCAGCGATGGTTCGCGATTCGGGTCTCACGGGTTCCTCGTAGACAACGATATATATCTATCTCTACATAGCTAGTATTCTACGAGGCCCGGCGGCTCGTCAACCTCGGCGTTGCTCACGGGCGGCGAAGGCCAGACCCAGCGCGACACCGATGGCGATACCGACTCCCATGTTGTCGAGGGCGACGCCCAGCGCCACGCCGACGCCGATGCCGATCGCCAGACCCGCTCCCTGCTTCGCCTTTCCTTCTCTCCTCATGGCGCGACCGTACACCCACTCTGCCCGCACGACCAGCGAGCATCGAGAGCCCCCAACCGATCTTCCTCACGACTTCGCCGACCAGGCCGCCTACCGACGCGGCGCTCGCCCATGTAGCATTTTCTTGCTCCGCACCCCGTTCCCCAAAGAACTCGATCGAGGTGTGCGTTGACGTCCCTCCGTGTTGTCCTCGCAGCCACTGCTCTGTCCGTTCTCTCACTGACGATTGCAGCTACCGGATTCACCGCCGCGTCCCCGGCCGTCGCCAATCCGACGCCGAACGCCGCGTCCAACTGGCCGTCTTTTCGCGGCCCCGGGGGTGCCGGCGTCAGCGAAGCGAGGAATCTTCCGAGTGAGTGGAACGTCGAGGACGGTCGCAACGTCGCGTGGGCGCTCGACGTCCCCGGTGTCTCCCACTCCAGCCCGGTGATCTGGGACCATCACGTATTCGTCATCACGGCGGTGAGCGACGAGCCGGGCGATGCGGTCCGCGCCCGCGCCGGAAGCAACAACCCGGCCAGCGACCGCGGCCGCTTCGACTGGCGCCTGTACAACGTCGACCGCCGAGACGGCGAGGTCTCCTGGGTCGTCTCCGCGCACGAGGGCAGACCGCGAACGGCCCGCCACCAGAAAGCCACGCATGCCAATTCGACGCCGGCAACGGACGGGACGCGCGTCGTGGCGATCTTCGGCTCCGAGGGCATGTACTGCTACGACATGGCCGGGAACCTGCTGTGGCATGTCGACCTCGGCGTTCTCGATACCGGCCTTTATGGGGATCCGGGCGTCAGCTGGGGCTACGCCGCCTCACCGACCATCCACGGAGACCGGGTTTTCGTTCAGGTCGACAAGCACAGCGGCTCGTATCTCGCTGCCTTTCGGCTCGAGGACGGCGGCGAGATCTGGCGGACACCTCGGCGAGAGAAGAACACCTGGTCGACGCCGACGATCTACGAGCATGAGGGACGGGAGGTACTGGTCACCAACGGCGGCAACTTCATCCGCGGCTACGACCCGGCGAACGGCGAGGAAGTTTGGCGCTTCGCCGACGACGCCGAGGTCAAGGTGCCGACCCCGTTCTTTGCCTCGGGCAAGATCATCCTCGCCGGAGGCTATCCCCAGGGCCGTCCCGTCTACGCATTCGACGCCGGCGTGGAGGGCGATATCTCGCGGGAACCGACGGCGCTCGCATGGCGGATTCCGCGCGGCGGGCCGTACACCGCGACGCCCGTGGCGCTCGCCGACTACCTGTACAGCGTCACCGACCAGGGCATTCTCTCGGTCTATGAGCTCGACACCGGCGAGATGATGTACCGGGAGCGTCTCGCCGGCGGCTTCAGTGCGTCACCCGTGGCGGCCGACGGCAAGATCTACCTGGCTTCGGAGGACGGCGTGATCTACACCCTCGCTGCCGGCCCGACGTTCGATCTCCTCGGCACGGTCGACATGGGTGAGCCGTTGTTCGCGACGCCGGCGCTCGTCGACGACATGATCGTCATCCGCGGCGCGAACCGGTTGTTCGGGATCGGTGCCGTGACGACGCGACCCTGACGGCCGGCGGTAGCGAAACCTACCTGCTCCGCCTCGCGTCGGTTTGCGGGCGGGTTCGTGCCGGGATGCTCGAACGATTCGCCCTTGATGCCCGGTGTCGCCGAGCATCCTTTGACAATTATGTAGGCATAATGATAATTATGTAGACTATGAACAAGATCACCTACCTCGGAGAGCTGGAACAGATGATCCTGTGGACCGTGTTGCGACTCGGTGACGAGGCCTACGGGTTGGCCGTTCGCGATCAACTCGAGGTGCGAGCCGGTAGGTCTGTCGCCCGGGGCGCGGTCTACACGACCCTCGACCGATTGGTCTCGAAGGGCTACCTGGTCTCGAGGCTGGCGGACCCGGACGAGTCCCGGGCCGGCAGGCCGCGACGATACTTCTCCGTCACCGCCACCGGGCGCGAAGCGCTGAGAGAGGCGCGGGACGCTTTCGTGAACCTGTGGAGCGGGCTCGAGGAAGCGGTCGAAAAATGAAGCGACGACCGCGACTCAGCGAACGCTTGCTCGGCGCGGTCGTGGCCGACGAGGCCTCGTTCCTCGGCCTGCTCGGCGACCTTCACGAGGAGGCGGCTCGACGCGGAGGCCGAACCGCGGGGCCGAGCTACGACTATGCCGTCCTGTCCCTCGCCCTCAGCTACATCGCCGATCGCATCGGCCGGCGGCGTGCCGACGGCTCCGCGAGAGGTCCCAAGGGTGGCGGCTCCGGCCCCGCTGCCGAGCTGCGAATGGCGTACCGGTTGCTCCGCCGGCGCCCCGGGTACGCCATCGCGACCGCCGGCACCCTGGCGCTCGGGTTCGGTGCCGCCATCGCCGTACTGAGCGTCGCCTACGGTGTCTGGTTGAAGCCGCTGCCGTTCGGCGAGCCCGCGGGGATCGTGCGTGTTTACGAAGTGAAGCTCCCCGAAGATCAGGGCGGCGGCATGGCGAGCGCTGAGGCAACGGCAGAGGCGGAGCTGGGGCGACGCTCCCGCGTCTCACCTCCTTTGCTCCGGGACCTGCGCGACACCGAGTTTTCCACGCTGACCGATGTCGCATCGGTGTCCGGAGCGGCCGCCGACTGGCGCCGAGAGGGGCAGGCACAGCGGATCGACCTGGTCACCGCCTCCCGCGGTGTCTTCGACATCCTGCAACTACGACCGATCGCCGGGCGCTTCTTTTCGGCAGACCCGGGAACCGCCGAGGTCGTGCTTTCGGAGGGCCTGTGGAGGAGCGCGTTCGGCTCCGATCCGGCGGTCATAGGGCGGGACTCGATGGACCTGGACGGCCTGGCGCACCTGATCGTCGGTGTCGTCCGCGACGACCTGCCGTACCCCGAGCTACCCGCCGCAGCTTGGATACCGTCGGATCCCGGCGACGAAGAGCTGGCGGAGGGCATGCGCGGCGCACGCTATCTGGACGTGATCGGCAGGTTGCAGCCCGGCGCCACCACGCAGGCGTCCGCCCAGGAGATCGACATGTTCGTGCGCGGCCTCGCGGCGGCGCATTCTCAGCACGAGGGTTGGGGAGCCACCGCAGTCCCCCTGCGACAGGACATGATCCGGCCGTTCGCCGGCATCCTCCGCGTCCTGCTCACCGGGGCCGCACTCTTTCTGGGAATCGCCGGTTCCAACGCCGCCGCGTTGATGGCTGCCCGCCGCGCCCGCGACGACGCCGAGCGGCGCCTACGATCCGCCCTCGGCGCATCCCGATGGCAACTGGTGAGGCACGAGCTGGCGCAGATGGCCTGGATCTCGGTGGCCGCGAATCTCGCCGCGATCACCCTTGCCATGTGGGCGTTATCGCCCCTGCGCCGGTGGGCGCCGGCCGACATGCCACGGATCGCCGAGATCGGCCTCGAGCCCGCGATCGTCGTGATTCTGTCGGTGCTCTTGTTCGTTGCCGCGACGCTCGCCGCGCTCGGCGGGGATCTCGTCTCGTCCGGGAGCGGGCGACCCGGCAACACCGGTGCCGGACGGACCGTCGCCCCGGGGAGTCGCGGGCGCGCGGTGCTGACGGTCGTCCAGGTTGCCCTGACGACCGTCCTGCTGATCGGCGGCGCCGCGCTGGCCCGCCATTTCGCCGAGCTGGCACGGATACAGCCCGGGTTCGCCCCGGACGGTGTCGTCAGCACATCCGTGGCGATCAACGAGACCGCGTATCCGGAGCCCGCCGCCCGGCAACAGTTCTTCGATACGGTGACAACCATGCTTCGCGAGCGCGGCCACGCCGCCGCCACCGGCACGAACCTGCCGGTCTCGGGTGCGAACATGCGCTTCGGCTATCGCGGCGGAGATCGAAGCACGGAGCAGCACTGGGGCCAGTACCACGCCGTCTCTCCCGGCTACTTCGATGTCCTGAACGTACCGATCGTCGCGGGCCGCGCGTTCCAGGACGGCGATCGCGCCGACGGACTCCCCGTCGTCATCGTCAACGAGGCGCTGGCGGCCCTGCACTTCGACGGCGACCCGGTGGGGCGCCGGATGATCGTCGTCGGCACCGAGCGAGAGATCGTCGGCGTTGCCGGGAGCGTCCGCCACTTCGGCCCCGATCAGGCCGCGCCCCCTGAGCTCTACGTGCCCTTCGCCCAGGACCCGTGGGCGTTCGGGAGCCTGATCGTTCGCCCGGGCGCAGGGTTTTCTCCGGCCGACGTACGCGAGATCGTCGCAGCCATTGATCCGACGATCCCGGTGAGCGCAGCGGCTCCCTACGAGGACTTCCTCCACGCCTGGTTCGCACCCCTGCGTTTCCAGCTCGGTATCGTCGGCCTGCTGGCTGCGGCCGGGACCCTGCTGGCGGTCATCGGCTTGTACGCCCTCATCGCCTATGTCGTCGCCGGGAGGACGAGGGAAATCGGCATCCGCGTCGCCCTCGGCGAGTCCGGCAGATCCGTCTTCGCCCGCATTGTCGGTCGCGGGCTGGCGCTCGCCGCAGCGGGTGTGGTGGCGGGCATCGGCTGCGGCCTGGCGTTGGCGAATCTGGTTCGCTCTCTCGGTGTGGAGATCGTCGCGGACGACCCGAACGTTCTGGTCGGGGTTGCCGCCGCGGTGGCGCTCGCATCCATCGCCGCCTGCGCGATACCGGCGCGACGCGCCGCCGCCGTCGATCCGGTGATCACACTGCGCCAGAACTGACCCTATCCGCGCAAGCTCGCCACCGGATCCATCCGGGCGGCCCGGCGGGCGGGAACCGCGGTGGCCAGCCCGGCGATCCCCAGCAGCGCGAGCGAGGCGCCGGCTAGAATCAACGGGTCGGTGGCAGACACACCGTAAAGGAAGCTGGCCATGACGTCGCTTACGGCAACCGCGATGGCCAAGCCGATCGACATGCCCGCCGCCGCCAGCAAGAGGCCCTCGCGCAGCACCATGCGCAACAGGTTCCCGGTGCTCGCCCCGACCGCGATGCGGATGCCGATCTCGCGGCGGCGATGTGCCACCGAGTCATGCATGAGCCCGTAGATTCCGGTCGCCGCCAGAACGATCGCGGCCGCGGCGAACAGGATCAGTACCAGCGTTTGAAACCTGCGCTGGGCGATCGAGTCTGCGTACCAATCGGCCGCGGTCATCATGTTCGAGAGTGGCACGTCCGGATCGAGCGTGCGCACGGCCGCCTCGATTGACGGGCCGAGGCCCGTCGGATCGCCGTGCGTCCGCACGACCAGATGCATGCGGCGCGAGACGAACGGTGTGAAGGCGTTGGAGATCGGCGCTTCGTCCAGCGGTCCGCCGCGCGTATCGGCGACGATGCCGACCACGGTTAGCCACGGCCTATCGGGGTTCGGCCGGCCCCATTGCAGCCGCTTTCCCAGAGCGTCGCCGTCGGGCCAGAACGTGCGTGCCATCGTCTCGTTGATGATGATCGCTCCAGCGTCCGTGCGCGCATCCACGCCGAGCTCGTGATCTTCGAAGAATCGGCCGCGCACCAGCTCGATCCCCATCGCCTCGAAGTATCCCGGCACGACCCAGTCGCTGATCAACGGCGGCTGTAGTGCGTCGCTCGCCGGCGGCTCCCGTCCTTCGGCGGTGATGGAGGCGTCCGGAATCCGTGTGCGAAAGACATCCGTGATCGCGCCGGCGGAGAGCACGCCGGGAACCGCGCGCACCGCCTCGAGCGCCGAGCGATAGAACTGCTCTACCTGCGGCGTCTCGGCGTAGCGGGAATCGAGCAGGTCGACACGCATGACCAGCGTGCGCGAGGGCTCGAAGCCGGCGTCCACCTGCCACACATTGCTCAGGCTACGGCCCAGCAACAGGGCACCGGACATCAGCACGATCGCCATGGCCACCTCGCCGACCACCATCGCCCTCCGCAGGCGTCGCTGGCCGCGGCTCGGTGACGATCGCGTACCGCTCTTGAGTGCCGCCTGCGGCGCCCGCACCGCCGCCCAGAGTGCCGCCGGGAGACCGAACAAAGGTCCCAGCAACAGCGAGACCAGCCCGACGCTCAGAATGATCTCGGCGTTCAGACCGACCTCGTCGAGCCGTGGCGTGTCGGCGGGCGCCAGCGCCACCAGGAGCCGCGTCCCCACCGTGCTGAGAGCCAACCCGAGCGTCGCCCCGGCCAGCGCCATCACCATGTTCTCGACCATGAGCTGGCGAACCAGCTGACCGCGTCCGGCCCCCAGAGCCGTTCGGACAGCGAACTCGTGGGAACGGTCGAGACCGCGCGCCAACGCCAGGTTGGCGACGTTCGTGCATGCAACGAGCAGGACACACAGGACCGCACCGAACAACAGCCACAATGCACGCGGAAGGGCGCTTCCCATCACCTCCGCGGTCAGCGGTCTCATAAGGGCTCCGAGACCTTCCAGCTCCTCCGGATACTCACGCATCAGATTGTCGGCGACCGTCGTCAGGTCTTCGCGCGCGCGCTCGAACGTAGTCCCGTCTTCTAGCCTGCCCAGCGCCACCAGCGCATCCCATGTACGCACGGTCGGCTCGTCGCCGCGAAGATGGCGGAACAGCGGCTCCCAGATCTCGGTATCCGCCGTCGGCAATCGTACGTTCGGCGGCATCACGCCGATGATCGCCACCCGCTCGCCGTCGAGCACCATCGTCTTCCCGAGAACGTCGTCGGAGCCCGCGTATTTCTGCTGCCACAGCTGATGGCTGATCAACGCGACCCGGGCGTCGTCGCGGTTTTCCTCGACACCGAAAGTACGGCCGATAACGGGCTTCACCCCGAGAAGCTCGAAGAAGTTAGGGCTCACCGCGCCCGATTGAACGCGCACGGGTCTGCCGTCGCCGGTGAGCGTTCGCTGGGTGAACTGGGGCCGGTAGTATGCCGCCACATCGGTCAGGGTCCGGTTGCGCTGCCGCCAGTCCTGCACCGTCGGCCAGGAGACCCCGTCGGGCAGCTGTTGGGCCACATTGAGGGCCCATATCGTCACCAACCGGTCCGGTTGGGCATAGGGCAGCGGCGTCAGCACGACCGCGTTCAACACACTGAAGACGGAGACACCGGCGGCGACACCCATGGCGAGAACGCCGATCGCCGTGAGGGAGAAAGCCGGGTTCCGCCCCAGAGACCGACGGGCGTAGCGGAAATCGTTGCCGAATCCGCCACGGGCCTGCACCCGGACCGCCGAGACCGGAACGTCGGCGCAGGCGCGTGCGGCGAATCCGATCGCACCGAGAGCACCGGACCTGCCGCGCTCGCCCTCGAGCCGGCGGCGGAACGTCTCGCGGAGCTCGGCGCCGTAGCGGGCCCGAAACCCCTTCGGGTACAGGACGAGCAGACCCGCGTACAACCTCTCCCACGCGCGGCGGCCGCTCATCGGGGCTTGTCCAGGCGCTGCAGGAGCCGATCTGTAGCCAACCGAACGTCCCCCGAAAGGCGACGCACTTCGTCGGCGAGCACCGTCCATCCCAGCTCGCTGAGCTGGTAGAAACGTTGCCCGCGACCGTCTGCTGCGAGATCCGGATCGTCGCTGACCTCGGACAACCATCCACGCTCGTTGAGGCGATGCAGGTTCTCGTACAGGGTCCCCGGGCTCAGCCGCACCCGCTTGCCGGAGTTCTCCTCCGCCCGGGCGGACACCTGGTAACCGTTCGCCGGACCCTGAGACAGGGCGAGCAGCAAGTGGAACTCTCTGGCCGATAGCGGGGCACGTGGCCGTTCGTCTGTCATGCAGCCGATCTCCAGCCGGGGAGCCGGATTTTCTTGTAGATAGTCAATCTATCGGACTCCGATAGGTCGTGTCAAATAGAGGCTAGTCCGCATCGTTGATCGTCGCCACTCTTGGACTGAAAACGCCGTCCACGACTCACTAAACCGCTCGCCTACCGACCGGTACGACGGACTCCACCGCTTCGTGCCGCGGATCCCGGCGGTCCTGTTGGCGGACCTCGCGGCGTAGCGCCGCTGTCTTTGAGCTCCCGGCGTGCCAGACTGCTCGGAGCAGCGCCTCAGCGCCGCCCCCCACGAATCTCCAAGGAGGATCCAATGGCCGACGTCACGATGTGGAACCTGGGCCCGTCGCCCAACAACATGAAGGTGCGCATCGCGCTGAACTACAAGGAGATTCCGTTCGACAAGGTCGAGGTCGACTTCATGGACCAGGAACGCGCCGCGGTCGTCGAGGTCTCCGGCCAGCCGCTGACACCGGTCATCAAGCACGGCGACACGGTGGTTTACGACTCGCGCGCCATTCTCCGGTATCTCGACAACAACTTCCGCGAGACGCCGTCCCTGTTTGCCACCGACCGTCCGACCATGATGGCGCTCGAGCAAGAGGAGAACTACGCCCGCGACAAGATCGCGGAGCCCGCCGGGATCATCTTCCACCAGGCAACCTCGGAGGACGGCCCCGATTTCGCCGCTTGCGAGCAGGCATCGCGATTGATCAACGAGGTCACGGCCCCCTACGAGGAGCGTCTGCAGGGGCAGGACTTCCTGATGGGCGACCACATGACCGTGGTCGACGTCACCGCCGCGCCGTTCGTCTCGTACGCCATGGTCCCGCCAGAGGCCGGAGGGCCGGACAACCCGCTCGTCCAGTTCTTTATCGACAACTACAGCCTCGGTGAAGGGCGAGACATGACGCGCGCATGGGTGCAGCGGGTGATGGCCTACGATCGCTGACCGCCGGGCCCGGGCAGTACGGCACTCAGGCGGACGTTGTTCCGCGGGGACGCTGCGGCGGGTCTATTCGGCCCGGAACGCCACGGCCGGATCGGCCGCCGCCGCCCGCCTCGCCGGCAGTAGGCAGGCGGCGGCGGCGAATGAGGCCCTGAATGACGTGCGGAGAGTCAACGGGCCCGCCGACCGGCGATCAGCCGCTTAGCCTGCGCCACGTCCAGGAGCTGCCGCATGCGCTCCGCCTCGGCGCGGGCGACCTCGAGCCCGAAGGGCGTGATGGCGTAGTACCGGCGCCGATCGTCGTCCGCGTCCGTCCGTGGTGCCGCCTGCTCCTCGATGAGGGCTCGATCCTGCATCCGCTTGATCGCCGTGTAGAGCGTCCCCGGCCCCATAACGACCCTGCCTTCCGTGCGCTCCGCCACCTCGAGCTTGATGCCGTGACCGTGGCGTGACTCATCGACGAGCGCCAGAAGGATTTGGAACTCGGCGACGGGCAGGGGGAGCAGATCGGTGGACTTCTTGCTCATCGGCCGTCTCCTTCATGTGAGATGAGCCGTCACTATAAATATCGACACACGATGCATCGACTGTCGATATTTATACCTGTCACGATACGCCGTGTCAAACGCGGCTCGGCCGGACTCCTGTCCCCTTTTTTTTCTCGGCCCGGCCCTCCAACCTTCTGTAATCCCGATTCGTCATTTCCGGTGAACAGCAGGACCTGGCACGAGAGCCGATGCACGGATCAGACAGCGCGACAGACACGGCCGATCTGTGCCGGCGATGTTCCGAGGGCGACGAGAGCGCCTTCAGCGAGGTCTATCGACGATTCGGAGGCAGCTTGTACGGAGCAGCGTGGCGCATTCTCAAGAGCCCTCAGGAAGCGGAAGAGGTGGTTCAGGACGCGTTCTTGACCCTCTATCGCAAGGCCGCCTCCGATCCGCCGCGCAACCTCGGAGCCTGGCTGCACCGGGTAACCGTGAACCGCTCCCTCGATCGCATTCGTAGCCGTACCCGGCGGGCGGAAGTCGAGCTCAACGAGGACGTCCACGGAAGCGCTGAGGACGTCCGCAGCGGCGTCCCGACCGCAGGAAGCGAGGCAGGGCAACAGGGCGGAACGGCCCCCGCGGGGAATCCCGACGGCGGCTACGGATTCCCAATCGATATCGAGCGTGCCATCGATCGCTTGCCCGAGCGCGCCCGGATGGTCTTCGTCCTGCACGACGTCGAGGGCTACAAGCACATCGAGATCGCCGAGCTGATGGGAATCAGCGACGGCTCCAGCAAGTCACAGCTGTTCCGTGCCCGAGCCATGCTGCGCAACTGGCTCCAGGCGGGAGAAGCAGGATGACGGATCGCCACGACGACCGCCGCGACTCACAAAAGGCCGCGCCCGATCAGCACCCCGACAGGACGCCTCCGGACGATGTTCTCGAGCCGCTGGTGGCGTCGTGGAAGGCATCGACGCCGGCCCCACCGGCGCACCTCGAAGCACACATTCTCGATGCCGTTCGTGCGGCGAAGCGACGGGAAGGCGCCGATGTTGCCTGGTTCCGACCGGCCGCCTGGCCACGCCCGGTATGGGCCGCAGCCGGTGCACTGGCCGCCTTGCTGGTGATCGGATCCATGCTGGCGCTGCGGACACTCTTGCTTGCCCCGGAGGCGCCGCTGCAGGCGGAGCGTCTGCTGGTGGCGGACGCGCTGCGAGAGGCCGAAGCGGCCGAGCGCGAACACGCGCGGGCGATCGCGCAACTCGAGCAGATCGCCGCGCCGATCCTGGCGCGTGCGACCGACCCGGAGCTTCCCGGCGCCCAGGCGGCCCGCCTCATGGCGTTCGGCAACCGGTTGCGCTTTCTCAACGAAACCATTGCGGAGATCGACGATTTCTTGAACCAGAACACGGGCCATGCCGGCGGGCGCACCACGCTGCTGGCCGCCTATCGCGAAAAGACCGAAGTGCTGCGCGAAGTCATCGCGCTGAACGAGGAGATGGCGTCATGAAGAGGACGAGATCAGACGGAACGGGCAGGAAAGCAGGGGCGAGGGGCGGGCGCCCGCTCCTGGTATTGGCGACGGCGTTGGCCGTGCTGACGGTGCCCCCGATGGCGTCCGCGACCCAGAGTCTCCCCCCGACACCGCCCGCGGTGCAGGCGGCCCCGACCCAGCCGGCACAGCCCGCTCCGCCGGCCGCTGCGGCATCCGCCGTCACCCCGACGCTCCCGGCCGCGCCGGCCCGGATGTCACCTGCCTCCTTTCCCGCGATTCCGACGGCGCCGGCTCATCCTGCCGTCGAGGCGCGCCATGGGGGCGGCTTCGAGCTCGTCGAGATGCCGCAGCAGGACACTCGGCGGAAGCAGGTCGAGCGCGAGGTCGACGGCGCCGGCAGGAGCGTCGCCCTGATCGCGAACTCGTCCGAGATCCGCGTCGTCACCGGTACCGGCAACACCGTCCGACTCGCCATCGACCTGGAGTACTGGTCGAACGACGAGGAATGGATGACGGCCGTCGACGAGGGCTTCGACATCGAGGTCAGTGAGAGCTCGCAGCGAGTGACCTTCGAGCCGACCTCGATGCCCGACCTCGGCAGGCAAAGCTGGTTTCAGCGGATGTTCAGCTCGCGACGTGTGTCGTTCGAGCTCGACGTCCGGCTCGAGGTACCGGCTGGAACGCCGTTGACTCTGGAGAACCGCTACGGCGACATCACGATCGAGAACATCGGCGGACCAGCGGACGTCACCAATACCTCCGGCGGCGTCGAGATCAGCGGCGCGGTCGGCGATGTCGAGGTGGAGAACCGCTACGGCGACGTGGTCGTCACCGGCGTCGAGGGCGATCTCGACCTCAACGTCACCAGCGGGGCGCTGACCATCCAGGACGTTGCCGGCGACGTCGGCATCTCGAACAGTTACGGCGACGTCGATCTTCGGGGTGTCGGCGGCGCAGCCGACGTGCGGGTAACGAGCGGCGCCGTCAACGTGGATGACGTTGGCGGCAGGACGGAAATCAACGGCTCGTACGGCGACGTCGAGGCGACGTCGATCGGTGGGCCGCTCAGCGTCGAGGTGACCTCCGGCTCCGTGACGTTGCGCTCGGCCCGCCAGGGTGTCGAGCTGAGAAGCTCGTACGGGTCGATCGAGGTCGAAGACGTGACCGGCGATTTCCGTTCGCACGGCACCTCCACCGAAGGGTCGGTGCGACGTGTCAGCGGCAGCGTGCGCATGGTGAACTCCTACGGTGACCTGCTCATCGAGGAGGCCGGCGGCACGGTGACGGTCGAGAACCAGAGCGGCAGCGTGACGGTTGACGGCGCCGGCGGCGACACCGATATCACCAGCAGCTACGCCGCCACCCGCGTTTCGCGCATCAACGGAGCGCTCGAGGTGCGGGGCACGAGCATGGCGGTCACGGCGGACGGTGTCGACGGCCCCGTCGTCGTCGAGACGAGCTACGACGGTGTCCTTCTGCGCAACGTCGGCGGCGCGATCAACGTCGTCAACCAGAGCGGCTCGGTGACCGTTTCGGGCCTGCGCGGCGACGCCCTCACCGCCGATCACGAGATCGAGACGTCGTACGAAAACATCGCCTTCGACTTCCCGCGCGAAGGCGGGACGCCTTCTTTTCAGCTCGAATCGACCTACGGGCAGATCAGGTCGGACTTCGAGGGCACCCGCGAAGAGCGCAGCTCGAGACAGGTTCTCCGGGGTGGAGAAGGCGCGTCGGGCGCGAACCTGACGCTGACCGCTCGCAACGGAAGCATCACGTTGCGGCAGCGATAGCTCCGCCCCGTCGCCCGGCCCCGCGCCGCAGGGACGGCAGCACGCTTTCGCGTCAGCCCGCCGCCTTGACACGAAGCCGTCGATAACTACACTGTAGGAAACACAAACCTACACTGTAGTTTTCGACAGCTCCGTAACGACGAAGGGGGCGGGAACCCGATGACACGACACCTCGGCGAGTTCGAACAGCTGCTGATGTTCGCCCTCCTGGAGCTCGAAGAGGACGCCCATGGAGTCGCCATCCGTCGGGCCATCGAGACGAAGACCGGCCGGGTGGTGTCGCCCGGTGCGATCTATACGGCCCTCGAACGCCTCGCCGGTCGCGGCCTCGTCACCGCCGAGATCGGTGGCAGTGCTCCGGCGCGCGGCGGGCGGCGGCGAAAGCTCTATCGCCTCGAACCCGCGGGCGCACGGGCCCTGCAGCGGTCTTTCACCACGCTCAACCGCATGGCCGAGGGCCTGGCGCCGAAGCTCGCCGGGGTAGCCGGACGCGGTTCTGAAGAGCTCGACGGATGAAGGTCGATCCCCTGCGGCGGGGCGCATCCGTCGAGCCCTCAGAGGGCGGCACGCTCACCGCCGACGAGCGGCACCCGGTACCACGCCTGGCGCGGTTGCTGGCCTCGACGTTGATTCGCGATACGTCGGCAGAGTTCATCGTCGGCGACCTGGACGAGGCTTATCGCCTGGAACGGGCCGACGGGAAAAGGGGTTCGCGGTGGCGCTACTGGCGTCTCGCCCTCGCGTCGATCTGGGCCCGAGCGTGGCGCGCCGGAGGGCCCGGTCGGGCGCCGGGCTCGCGGCCTGCCGGTCCCGTCGGCGGATCCGGCGGCATCGTGCAGGACGCACGCCTCGCTGTCCGTGTGCTGCGCAAGAGCCCCGGGTTCACCGCCATCGCCATCATCACGCTCGCCCTCGGCATCGGCGCCAACACGGCTGTTTTCAGCGTCGTCAACGGCGTCCTTCTCCGCCCTCTGCCCTACGATCGGCCGGCAGAGCTGATCAACGTCTGGCAGGTCCTTTACGAGTGGCAAGACTCCGACGTCGAAGTCTTCCGCACCCGCGCCGACAGCTTCCCGGCGTCGTATCCGGTGTTCGAGGCCTGGCAGGAGAGGGCCCGGCCTTTTGACAGCCTTGTGGCATATGGCGACCTGAACGCCCTCGTCGAGGGCGAGGAACTGGCCGAGTGGGTTCCGGCGGTGGAAAGCACGGCGGCACTGTTCGATGTCCTCGGCGTCGAGCCGGCCCTCGGACGCGGATTCCTGCCGGAAGAAGACAGCGTGGGAGCCGACCGGGTGGTGGTGCTCAGCCACGCGTTCTGGATGCGGCGCTTCGGCGGCGATCGGAGCGTGCTCGGCAGCGACCTCGTTCTCACCGGCGTGCCGCACACCATCATCGGCGTCACCCCGCCCGGCTTCTACTTCCCCGATCGTTCGCGGCACCTCTGGACGTTGCTGCGCGACAGGGCGCGCAACGACCGTTGGGGCAACCAGTCGCTCAGCGTCGTCGCTCGCCTGCGCGACGGGATGTCGATCGGCGACGCCCAGACGGCGATGGACGCCGTGACGCTGCAAATACTCGAGGACAACCCGGACAGCCCGGAGGTCGGCGTCCGTCTGGTCGGCAGGGTCGACGAGATTGCGGGGGAGACGGCGAACACGCTTTTGCTACTGATGGCAGCCGTAGCCCTGGTGCTCGTCGTCACGACGACCAACCTCGCCGGGCTCCTGCTGGTCCGGGCGACGGCTCGTCGACAGGAAATCGCCATCCGCCGGGCCCTGGGGGCCGGCCGACTGCGCCTGGGAACGCCGTTGTTGATCGAGGCGTTCGTCCTCGCCGTCGCCGGAGGCGGCCTCGGCCTGCTCGGCACGGCCTGGGGGATGCGCTGGATCAAGACGCTCCTGCCGGAGACGATTCCGCGCATCGAGGACATCACCATCGACGTCCGCGTGCTCGCCTTCACGCTCCTGCTGTCGATGTCGATCGCACTGGCGTTCGGCGTCGCGTCGGCCGTCCACACCGGTCGCCGGAAGCTCGGCGACGTTCTCCGCGCCGCCGGCCCGGGCGCCGTCGGGAGCAACCGACACGGCCGGTCAGTTCTCATCGTCGGCGAGCTCACCGTGGCCGTCGTCCTGCTCGTCGGCGCCACCCTGTTGCTGACGAGCTACTTCAAACTGGTCGGCGTCGATCGCGGCTTCGACGAAGAGAACATTCTCACCGTGAGCATCGGCGCACCGCTGGAAGACTGGAGCGACGCGGCGCGACTGGGCGACTTCCATCGCCGGGCGCTGGAGGAGATCGGTGCGCTGCCCGGCGTCGGCGCGATCGCCGCGGTGGAGTCCCTTCCGTTCAGCGGCGGGCAATCCTCCGCCAGCTTCGGTCTGGTCGACAACAGCGAAGCCGAATCGGAAGGGTGGAGCTTAGAGAACAGGGTCAGCACCGGGTACTTCGACGCCATGGGGATTCCGCTGCTGCGGGGCCGTTTCTTCCGCCCCTCCGACACCGCCTCCAGCGCGCGGGTCATGGTGATCAACGAGCGTCTGGCGAACGAGTACTGGCGCGACGTCGATCCACTCGGCGAGCTGATCTGGGAAGACGGCGTGCCGTACACCATCATCGGGGTAGCCGGTAACGTGAAGCACCGCTCGCTCACCGAGAGCATCGAGCGAATGCGCTTCCGGGTGATCGGGCAAAGCCCGACGATCGCCATGTCGTTCGTCGTCCGCACGGCCGTCGAGCCGACCGGCCTGGCGCCGCTGATCCGCGCGACGGTCGCGGAGCTGAGCCCGCAAGCGACCGTCTCCGACATCGCCTCGATGTCCTCACTCGTGGCGGAGACGACGGCACTTCCCCGGTTCCGCTCGTTGATGCTGACGGGCCTCGCCGGGGTGGCGGTCGTTCTGGCCGTTCTGGGCGTGTACGGGGTCATTGCCCTGAGCGTCGCCGAGCGACGGCGCGAGATCGGTGTGCGCATGACCCTCGGCGCCGTGCGGGCCGACATTCTCCACCAGGTGCTGGGTGCCGGCGCCCGCTTGATCGTCCCCGGTGTGCTTCTCGGCGTAGCGACCGCGTTCGCGGCGGTTCGCTCGATCGAGGCGTACGTCTACGAGACCCCGGTGGCCGACCCGCCGACGTATGCGGCCGTTGCCCTGCTCGTGGCGCTGGTCGCCACGCTCGCCACCTGGATACCGGCGCGGCGCGCGGCCCGCATCGAGCCTTTCATCGTCCTGCGCGGCGAGTAACGCGACCGCCTGGCCAAGGAAACCATCGAAACCGTCGAAACCGTCGGGCTTGATCCTTCGCAAAATGTATGTTATTCACATCTATGTGAATCACAGCGATATCGACTGGCGGAAGGACGCTCGGCGGGGTCGGGAAGCCTGAAGCAGCCCCCCCGCCGAGAGTGCTGGCTAGCCGCACACTGCCAGCAGCGCAACGACAGGAGGCGGTGAACATGAGACCGGGTGCGGATCCACAGGCGATCGACAGCTTTCTGCCGCTGCAACCCTACGAGTTTCAGGTTCTCATGGTCCTGAGCGAGGGGGATCTTCACGGCTACGGGATTCGCCGGGCAACGTCCGAGCGCACGGACGGAAAGCTGCGACTCGACCCGGGGGTCCTGTACCGGACACTGCGTCGGCTCGCCGAAGCGAACCTCATCGAAGAATCCGGTCGACGCCCGGCGGCGGACCTCGACGACCAGCGGCGCCGCTACTACGCCCTCACGGACCTCGGGCGGCGCGTCGCCGACGCCGAAGCCGCCCGGCTGGAGCACCTCATCGCCCGCGGCAGAGCCGGAATCCTCGGACGGCGCAAGGAGCGGGCGTGAGGTGCGCATGAGGATCCGAGCTCGGGAAGGGGAATGAAGAGACGGACGCGGGGGCGGCATGAAGAGACGGGCGCGGGGGCGGCATGAAGGGACGGGCGCGGGGAGGCGGGCGTGAGGAGGCCGGCGTGACGAAGCGGAGCTGGCCGGAGCGGTTGTATCGCCGGCTCCTGGCCGTGTACCCGCGTCGGCGCCGGCGCGAGGTCGGCGACGACATGTCGGAGATGTTCGCGGACATCTGTCGCTACGAGCCGGAGAGCCGCGGCCTTGCCGGCAGATCCCGGCTCGTTGCGGCGACGCTGCGCGACCTCGCCTCGGGGTCGTGGTACGAGCACCGGCCCTTCATCGATCGGCTCGCCCAAGACCTTCGCTACGGCGTGCGCCGCCTGCTGGACAACCCGACGCTGACGATCGTCGCGGTGCTCACCTTGGCCCTCGGCATCGGCGCGGTAACGTCGATCTACAGCTTCGTCGACGCGCTGGTGTTTCACCCGCTGCCGTATCCCGAGGTCGACCGCATCGTCGCCCTCGGTGAGATCACTCCGCGCAGGAGCCTCAACGGCGAAGGTTGGACCCATCCGGCGGAGTTGCGCTCCTGGCAGGAGCTCGCGTCGCTCGAGTCGGTCTCCGGATTGACCCCGTTTTTCGTCACCATGACCGGAGCCGGCGACCCGCAGGAAGTCTTCGGATACCGGGCAACCGCGAGTCATTTCTCCATCCTCGGCGTGGCGCCGTTGCACGGGCGCACGTTCGCCCCGGGCGGTGGCACCAACAGCGTCAGTCCCGGCGACGAGCGCACGGTCGTGCTCGGGAACGCGTTCTGGCGGCGTCACTTCGCCGCCGATCCCGGCATCGTCGGCAACACCATTCGACTCGACGGCCGCGAAACGACCGTCATCGGCGTCATGCCCCGCGGCGCCGAGTTCCCGATGGGAACCGACATGTGGCTTCCCTTGATGCTGTCGCCCGAACAGTGGGCCTCCTACAGCGAACCGAGCGTGCGCACCATCGGTCTCCTGGCGCCGGGAGCGACGATCGAGCAACTCCGCGCCGAGCTGGAACCGTTGACCGCGGCCGTCGCCGAGTCGAACCCCGACCATGCCGAGGTCCGTATCGACGTCGAACCCCTGCTCGCCAACGTCACCCTCAATACCCGCACGGCTCTGGCGATTCTCATGGGAGCTTCCGCGTTCCTACTGCTGCTGGTTTGCGGCAACGTCGCCAACATGCTGCTGGCGGAGACCTCCGTCCGCCGGCGAGAGATGGCCGTGCGGATGGCATTGGGCGCACGGCGGAGCAGGCTCGTCCGTCAGCTCCTGACCGAGAGCATCGCGCTCGCGGCCTTGGCTGCCGTCGCCGGAAGCGTGCTCGCTGCACGGGGCGGCGAGCTCTTGCGCGCCGGCCTGTCGGCGGAGCGTTGGCGCTTCTATTTCACCGGCATCGACGAGATCGGCATCAACACCTCGGTCCTCGCGTTCACCGCCGCCGTGTCGGTCGGCTCCGTCGTCGCCTTCGGGCTGGCGCCGGCGTTGCACTGCTCTCGCGTCGACCTGCACGAGGCCCTCAAGCAGTCGGTACGCGGCGGGTCTCGCGGCGCCGGCCGCTGGCGACGGGGCCTCGTCGCCCTCGAGGTGGCGCTCTCCGTCGTGCTGCTCATCGGCGCCGGCCTGATGGCCCAGAGCATGGGCGCGTTCGCCCGCATCGATCCCGGAATCGACACCGAAGTGATCGCGGTCCAGCTCCGGGTCCCCCGAGCGGGCTACGAAGAACCGGAGAGATTGAGATCCTTCTTCGAGGAGACGATCGGTCGCGCCCGAGCGATCCCCGGCGTGATTTCGGTGGCCGCCACGATCCGAATCCCGGCCTCGAGCGCCATCCGTCCGCGCGAGCTGGAGCTCGAGTCACCCATCGGACGTTCGCCCGAGCCGGCGCTGGCAGAGCGTCACGTGTTCGGCGGCGCCTTTTTCGAAACCCTCGGCATGTCCGTCCTGCAGGGCACCGATGCGCTTTCCCTCGGTGCCGGCGGCGGCGAGGCGGGACGGTCGGTCGTCGTCAGTGCGGCGTTGGCAGAGCGTCTCTGGCCGGGGGCGTCGGCGCTCGGCCGGCGCCTGCGGTTTGCCCCCGAAGAGCCCTGGCGTTCGGTCACCGGCGTCGTCTCCGATGTCGCCCGAGCCTGGAACGACGGCACAGCCGCCGCTGTCGCCTACGTCCCCGATGGCTACGCGTCGAGGCGCGCGACGCGGCTGCTCCTGCGGGTCGACGGCGACATCAAGCCCGTCATCGACGAGCTCCGTCGGCAGGTGTGGGGGATGGACGACGCCGTGGTTGTCTACGCCCCGGTGACCATCGAATCCACCATCGCCGACCAGGCGAGTGGCATTCGGGCGATGAGCAAGATGGTCAGCTGGATGGCGGCGATCGGCCTGCTCGTCTGCCTCGGCGGCATCTACGCGATCGTCTCGTTCGCGGTCGAACAGCGGTCCCCCGAGATTGGTGTTCGCATGGCGCTCGGCGCCAACGGGGGCACGGTGGTGAGGATGATCGTGCTCCAGGGATTGGCATCGACCGGTATAGGTATCGGGATCGGGCTGTTGCTGGCGTTCGCCCTCGCGCGCCTGCTCTCCGGATTCATGGACGGCGCTCTGATGTCGGTCGACCTCGTGGTCTTCGCTGTTCTCACGGCCGTGATGGTGCTCATGGCGACCTTGTCGAGCTGGCTGCCGGCACGGCGCGCCGCCCGCGTCGACCCGGTGATGACGCTCAGGGCCGAATGACAGGAAGCGGCCCGTCAGGCGGATGACGTTGTCGACCGTCGTGATGCAGCGGTAGACCTGTCGCCAAGCGGTGATATCGTCCCGCCGATGCGTTCCGACTCCTCTGTCTCGCGATGGCTGCCGCTCTTGCTCGACGCCGCACTGCTCGGGGTCGCGTTCCGCGTTTGGAATCTGCTGCTTTTCAAAGAGCATCTCGACAGACCCGGCGTCGTCGCCGGGTGGCTCCTCGCCGCGGTGGTCCTCGTGATCGGCGCCCGAGAGCTCGCCGTCGGCACCCCGCCGGAACGACGGACCAAGGTGCAACACGCCTGGGCAGGCACCCGTGCCCCCGACCTCGTTCTCGTCGGCCTGCTGGTGGTGCTGGTATTCCTGTTTCACTGGGGGTTTCAGCGGGCCGCCTCCGACGGGCGCGAGTACTTCGTCCAGGTGCGGTCGCTGGTGATGGATCGGGACCTGGATTTCAGCAACGAGAACGCGGTGTTCGGGGTCCGCGGCACGGCGGCGATCTACGCCTTCGGCGCTCCGCTTCTATGGACACCTTTCTTCGTCGCGGCGCATCTGACGATCGGGTTGTGGAATCTGCTGGGCGCGGAACTGCCGGCGAACGGGTTCGCCAACCCGTATCAGCGAGCCATCGGCTTGGGGTCTTTGTTCTACGGCTTCGTCGGCCTGGTGCTGTGCTACCGGATGCTGTCGCAGACGTTCAGCCGCAACCTCGCCGCGGTGACGACGCTCGCCGTCACACTGGGGTCGTTCGTCACCTGGTACCTGGTCGTGGACAACTCCATGTCGCACGCCGCGTCGATGTTCGCCGTGACGTTGTTCATCTATGTCTGGTATCGAAATCGTGGGCTCGACCCGACGCCGCGGCGCGCTGCGGCCCTGGGTGCAGCCGCGGGGCTCATGGCGATGGTGCGCTGGCAGAACGTCCTTTTCATGGTGTTGCCGCTGCTGGAGGAGGCCGTCGTCTGGCGTCGGGAAGGGGCGTCACGCTTTCGCCGGGGCCTTCCCGCATACGGCACGTTTCTCGCCGTCTTCGTTGTCGCCTCGTTTCCGCAGATGGCTTTCTGGAAGACGGTCAGCGGCAGCTGGATCGCTCCGCCGGCGGCCAGCCACTCCGTGGCCTGGACCGAGCCGCAGATCGTCGACGTGCTGTTCAGCTCGGACCGCGGGCTGTTTTCCTGGACACCCTTGCTGCTGCTCGCCATCCTCGGGCTGCCCCTGTTCGCCCGCCGCGACCGCGTCTTCGCGGCCGGTCTGGTGCTGGCGTTCGTCGGCCAGGTGTACATCAACAGCCTGGTGGAACAGGGCGGGCACGGATTCGGGGCGCGCAAGTTCTCGGCCTGTCTGGTGATCTTCGCGTTCGGCCTCGCCGCCGCGTTTCAATGGATGAAAGAACGACCATGGGTGGGGGTCGGCGTGGTGGCCGCCTCGCTCGTCCTCGTCAACCTCACCTTCATGCTCGACATGAACCGATCGCGGGTTCCGCCTACGGGCACGATCACGTTCAACCGCATGCTGACGACGACCACCGACAAACTCGGCAATCCGTTCTCACTGCCGGCGAGCGCCTGGCTGGCGTGGCGCTATGACGCCGACCTGACTCTGTTCGAGAGGCTCGGGAAGCAGACCTTCAACAATGTCCACATCGATTTCGGCTCCGGCAACGACGACCGCTTTCTGGTGCGCGGCTGGTCGGGCCGGGAGACGGCCCCCGGCTTCGCCTACCGCTGGAGTGACGGTCCCGAGTCGAGCTTGGTCGTGCGGCTCAAGGAGGCCGCCGACTACCGTCTGGAGCTTCGGTGTGCCCCGTTGCCGCTGCCGGGCGGTGAGCGCCAGGTGATCGAGGTATGGGCCAACGGTGACCTGGTCGAGCGGCTCATTCTCACCGGCGGGATGGAGACCCATCGCATTCGCCTGCCCGCCGCCGTCATGCTCGAGGGTTACAACGAGATCGTTCTGCGCTACGAACAGACGGCATCGCCACGGGAGCTGGGCATCTCCGAGGACCCGCGCCGGCTCGGCGTTCAGTACGACACGCTGTCGCTCGTGCGGGAGAGCTGACACCGGTCCCGGAACAGCCGGCGGCATCGGTTGTAGGATCGGAGCATGAAAATCGTCCTGGTGTTGCTGGTTTCGGTATGTCTGGCATCGGTGGCAGCCGCCGGCCTCCCGCCGCAGGCCCCCACTTCTTCCTACGGCGAGGGGGCGTTGGCCGCGGCGGCGTGGCTTCGCTCGGTTGCCCGCCCGACGGACGCCGGCAGGGTATGGCCCGCCGATCCGCACGACACCGGCGCCATCGCGACGAGCCTGTACACGGGGACGCCGGGGGTGGTGCTGTTTTTCCTCGAGCTGGCGGCGCACACGGGAGACGCGGCTTGGCTCGAGGATGCCCGCGCCGGCGCCGACGAGCTGACCGCTCGGGTCGAGGCCGCGGCCGATCCGAACGCGACGTCCGTGGACCCGACGATGAGGGCGGCCGGCTTGTACAGCGGCGTGGCCGGTGTCGGTTTCGTGCTGCACGAGACCTGGCGCGCCACCGGCGAGCCTCGGTATCGCGATGCCGCACTGCAGGCGGTCGAGCTCATTCACGCGCAGGCCCGCCGGGTGGGCGCCGGCGTCGACTGGGTGGACTCGACCGACATCGTCAGCGGCAGCGCCGGGACGGGACTGTTTCTCCTCTACGCGGCGCGCGAGATGGAGCATCCCGCGTCCTTGCGGCTCGCCGAGCGCGCCGGGCGGCGCCTGCTGGAAGTGGCGGAGACGCACGAGACCGGGTTGGGCTGGCGGATCAACCCCGAGTACCCGCGCCTGATGCCGAACTTCTCACACGGAACGGCGGGCGTTGCCTACTTCCTCGCCGCCCTGCACGAAGCGAATGACGACCCGATCGTCCTGGACGCCGCCGTAGCCGGCGCGAATCGGCTTCTGTCGCTCGCCGAGACCGAGGGGGACGTCTGCCTCGTGTTTCATCACACGGAGGGCGGCGAGCAGCTGCAGTACCTGAGCTGGTGCCACGGGCCGGCGGGAACCGCCCGGACGTTCTACAAGTTGTGGCAGATCACGGGAGATCCCGTTTGGATGGATTGGACGCGGAAGTCGGCCAACGGCGTCTACAGCAGCGGCATCCCGGAGACGTTGACGGAGGGCTTCTGGAACAACGTCGGCCAATGCTGCGGCTCCGCCGGCGTTGCCGAGTTCGCCATGGCTCTGCACGAGATTTCGGGGGCGGAGACTCCTGGCGCGCGGGGAAGCGATGGTCTTGCGGCGGGGGCCGGGCCCGGTTCTTCCGGCTCGACGCAAATGCACATTGAGTTCGCGCGCACCGTCGCCGACGACCTTCTCTCACGCGCCAGTGCCGACGGGGACGGCCTCATGTGGATCCAGGCAGAGAATCGGGTGGATCCAGACGGCCTCGTCGCCCAGACCGGGTACATGCAGGGGGCGGCGGGGATCGGCATGATGCTGCTGCATCTGGATGCGATTGAGGCGGGCAGAACCCCGGCTCGGATCGTTTTTCCGGATTCACCCTTCGGCAACGCCTACGTCGCCCGCTGATCCGGCAAACAGGAAGGAAAACCGCTTGGTTCGGAACCTGCTGGCCTTGGTGGCCGGAATCGTCGTCGTCGGGATCGTCGTCGCGGGACTCCAGTACCTGACGTCGTTCGTCTACCCGCTGCCGGAGGGCCTCGACCCGCTCGACCCGGACGCGGCGGACGAGTTCGCCGCCTACGTCGCCGACCTGCCGGCCTCGGCCTGGCTCTTCGCCCTCGCGTCGGAGCTGATCGGTGTTTTCCTCGGGGGTCTGGCCGCCGGGACGATCGCCGGAAGCCGGAAGCCGCTGTTCGCCGGCGCGATCGTCGCACTCGGCGTCGTCGGGAGCGTGATGAACTGGATGAGCTTTCCCCATCCGATTTGGTTCATCCTTGTGCAGCTCGTCGCCTACCCTCTGGTGTTCCTGGCGATCCAGCGGATCATCCCGTCCGGCGAGACTGCGGCTCGCTGAGATCCCGGCCCGGGGACCCCGCCCGGGCGACCCTGCCAGCAGCCTCGCAGCGTCCGTCGATCCGAGGCCTCGTCCTGCCGAGATTTGTTCGGTTACACGGGAGCCATCGTTCTTGCCGTGCGAGGCGAGATGCCGAGGGGCGTGCCAGATAATTAAAATAGGGCACTATGCGTATAAATTGTGCATTGCGATATATTTATTTCCATGAGGCCGATCGCGAACGCTCAAGACTTCCTCGGAAGCCCGCTCAACGACGTCCTGAAGTCCGAGGCCAACATTCGGTTGCTGCGGGTCCTTGCCGACCGGGACGAGCCCATGAGCGCCGGGCAGGCGGCGAAGCAGGCCGGGTTGACCGAACCGGGGGCCCGTCTCGCCTTGAAACGACTGGTTGCGACGGGCTTCGTTCGCCGGAGCGGCCGGGTGCGGGATCACCGGTACAAGCTGCGTCACGAGGATCCGCTCACCGAAGCTCTGATCAACCTGTTCGCCACCGAGCGCCGGCGTTACGAGGCTCTTCTCGTCGCCCTACGACTCGCCGTTGTGAACTCCTCGGTTCCGCCCCGTTCCGCCTGGATCGAGCGATTGCCGCGTGCTCCGGGCGACGCGCTCGAGGTCGGCGCGCTTCATCGGCCCCGGGAGCTGCCCGGATTCCTGCGGGAGATGCGCGAGAAGCTGTCGTTCATCGAAACCAGCTTCGATGTGACAATCGAGGTGAACGCCTATTCCCGGGCGGATCTTCCCGACCTCGACCCCGCCGGGTACGTCGAACTCGTGGGTCCGCCGCCTCCCGGCCTGGAGCCCCAGATCGACCCAGAGGAGCCCGCAGATGACCGCCTCGACCGGGAATCGGGGCGGTTCGCCGCGGCGCTGGCCGAGCTCCTGGTGAGGAGCCCCGGGCTCGTCGAGAGGGCACTACACCACCTCGACGAGACCATCGGCAGGGCTCCCGCAGCGGATCGGGAGGATCTTTACGAGTGGCAGCGAGTGCTGGCCAGCTACCCGATACCCCGCCTGCAGCGATTCCTGACGTCGAATAGCCCGCGGTCCCTGCGATTGCGCCACTCGTCCCCGTTTCCGCGCGTCCTCACGGTGCCGGAGCGCACCCGGCTCGAAGCTCTGATCGACGACGACGGATAGCTAAGGCGCTTTCAGCTTCGTGCGTTTTACCGAGTGTGATTAATTTGTAGAGACTGTATCTAGTTCTAAACGATGTGTAATAACTGATGATGGTCTATGATCACTCCCGGCAACTCGAGCAAACAGGCGGCCGGCGAACTTGCCGGAATTTACCGTAAGATTCCGTATTTCACGGTCGCCCTGGTCGCGTGGCTTGCCCTCGGCACCTTCCCTGCCGGAAGCTACGCTGGCGCAGTTTCGGCTGCGGCGGAGGCGGCGACGGGTCAGCAGGTCTCGGTCGAGGGCGTCTTCACGGTGGTCTGGGGGGACGGTGCGCCTGGATCGGGATTGCAGCGGACCGTCTATCGCGTCAGTGCCGATGACGGGACTTCCTACCGGCTGCGACTCGACGTCGACTCGCAGGAACCCGAGGGCGGCTACCTGTCGTTGAACGGCCGGAGAGTTCGTCTCTCCGGGTCGGTGCTGCCGCTGTCGGCTGCTTCCGAGCGGCAAGGCGATCTGATCTTCGACGTCGACTCCGTCCAGCGGTCCGACATCACCCAACTTCCGGAGCCCCTCGCCGTGACCGGATCGGTGCCCTGGGTCTCGATTCTCTGCAAGTTCAACGACGTGCCCGCCGAGCCCAAGTCGGCGAGCTACATGCAGGGGCTGATGTCGGACACCTATCCGGGCGCCGATCACTACTGGCGGGAGACTTCGGACGGCCAGATCGACCTCGCCGGCAGCGTTGTGGTGGGCTGGCTCACCCTGCCACAACCGCGCTCTTACTACGTCTACAACTCGGGCGGCGGCGTGGTCTTCGACAAGACCCGCGCCACCAACGATTGCACCGCGGCCGCGGATGCCCAGATCTACTTTCCCGACTTTTCCGGCATCCAGATGCTGTTCAACGACGATCTCGACGGTTACGCCTGGGGCGGCAGCCGCTTCCTGAATCTCGACGGCGTATCGAAGGTCTACAGCACGACGTGGTACCCGCCCTGGGGCTTCAACAACCAATCGGTCATCGCCCACGAGATCGGCCACGGCCTGGGGCTGCCGCATTCGTCCGGCCCGTACTCGGCTACCTACGACTCGAAGTGGGACGTGATGAGCAACGCCTGGCTGTGCGGCATCAACAGCGATCCGACGTACGGTTGCCTCGGGCAGCACACGATCACGTACCACAAGAACCGGCTGGGCTGGATTCCGGCGGCACAAAAGACCGTCGTCAACCCGGGCGACGCCGTCACCCTCGATCTCGAGCGGCAGAACCAACCGCCGGCCAGCGGCTACTTGATGGTCGAGGTTCCGATCAGCGGGTCGAACATGTACTACACCGTCGAGCGCCGGGTACGCGTCGGTGCCGACGCCGGGTTGCCCGGCGACGCGGTGATCATCCACGAGGTGAAGCCCGGCCGCTCGCGGCCCGCCAACGTCGTGGACCCGGACGGCAACGGTAATCCGAACGACGCCTCGGCAATGTGGGTCACCGGCGAGACCTTTATCGACGCAGCCAACGACATCACGGTATCCATCGGAGCGGGCCTTTCGGTGACCATCACCAACCAGGCCACCGTGCCGGCCTACCTGCTCGACGGGTTCGGCGGGTTCCACTACGGCGGGGGAGCCGCACCGCTCAGCCCCTTGACCCCGTATTTCGGCTTCGACATCGCCCGCGACGTCGAGTTTGCCGCCACCGGTTTCTACGTCCTCGACGGAGTCGGCGGAGTGCACGCCGGCGGTGGGGCTCCCGCCCCGAGTCCGCTCACGCCCTACTTCGGCTTCGACGCCGCGCTCGACATCGAGACGGCTCCCACCGGCTTCTACGTGCTGGACAGCTTCGGCGGCGTGCACGCCGGCGGCGGCGCACCGGTGATGAGCCCGGGGACGATGTACTTCGGCTTCGACATCGCCCGCGACATGGAGCTGGCCCCGACCGGCTACTACGTGCTCGACGGATTCGGCGCCGTACACGCCGGCGGCGGTGCACCGGTGCTCAACCCGGCGACCCCGTACCTCGGCTTCGACATCGCCCGCGACATGGAGCTGGCCGCAACCGGTCACCATGTGCTGGACGGCTTCGGCGGTGTCCACGCGGGAGGCGGCGCCAGCCCGCTGATTCCGGCAACGCCGTACTTCGGCATCGACGTAGGCATCGATCTCGAGTTGGCGACGACCGGCCACTATGTCCTCGACGCGTTCGGCGGGGTGCACGCCGGCGGCGGCGCCGCCGCGCTGAGCCCCTCGCTCCCGTACTTCGGCTGGGACTTCGCCCGCGACCTCGAATTGCACTGAAGAGGAAGACACGGCGACCGGACGAGCCACGGTCGGCGGCCCGGCGACCGGACACTCGGCGGACAGCGGCTAGAGGACCGAACGATCCGCGGATGGCCGCTCGACCGCTAAGCTTGCCGAATGGAACTTCCCGACCTACCGGTTCGGGGGTCGCTCGGTGCCCTCGACAAGGCGTTGGCCGCCGGAACCAGCGCCGTTCTGATCGCACCGCCCGGGGCCGGAAAAACCACCCTTGTGCCCCTCGCACTCAAGGATTCAGCGTGGCTGCGCGGCGGCAAAATCGTCATGCTCGAGCCGCGCCGCCTGGCCGCTCGGGCTTCGGCCCGCAGGATGTCGACGCTCCTTTCGGAGCACATCGGGGGCACCGTCGGTTATCGAGTTCGCGCCGATACGCGCGTCGGCCGGAACACACGGGTCGAGGTGGTTACGGAAGGCGTTCTGACCCGCATGCTGCAGTCCGACCCCGGCCTCGATGGCGTCGGGTTGGTGGTCTTCGACGAGTTTCACGAACGCTCGCTGCACGCTGACCTCGGCCTCGCACTCGCCTTGCAGGCAAGGCGCCTGTTCCGTCCCGACCTGCGGATCCTGGTGATGTCGGCGACGCTCGATGCCGCTGTGGTCGCAGCCCTTCTCGGTGAGGCTCCGATCATCGAAGCCGCCGGGCGCGCCTACCCGGTGGCCGTCCAATACCGCGACGCCCCGATGAACGGTCGCGTCGAAGACGCCGTCGTCGCCCAGGTGGCCGCAATCCGGAGACGCGAGGCGAACGAGGCGACGTCCAGCCCGGACGCGGGAGCCGAGGGAGATCTTCTGGTCTTCCTCCCCGGTGTCGCCGAGATCCGACGCACTCGGGCGGGGCTGCTCGATCGCGGCCTGTTCGACCAGAGCGACGTGCACGCGCTCCACGCAGGACTCTCGGCCGAGCAGCAGGATCGCGCCATTCGCCCGGGACCGCCGGGCCGGCGGAAGGTCGTGCTCTCCACCACCATCGCGCAGACCTCGTTGACCATCGAGGGCGTTCGCGTGGTGATCGACAGCGGCTTGATGCGGCGCCCGCGTTTCAACCCGGCGACGGGCTTGACCGGGCTCGAGACGACCCGGGTGACGGCGGACGTGGCGGAGCAACGGCGCGGCCGAGCCGGCAGGGTCGCCCCGGGAATCTGCTACCGGATGTGGACGGCGAACGAGCAACGAGCGCTGGTCCCCGAGTTGCGCCCCGAGATCCTCGATGCCGACCTCGCCCCGCTTCTGCTGGAGCTGGCGATCTGGGGAGCCGCAGCCGGCGAGATGACCTGGCTCGATCCGCCCCCGGCGCCCGCCATGTCGCGGGCGCGGGCGCTGCTACTCGAGCTCGGCGCCCTGTCTGACGACGGCAGCGCGACCGACCTCGGCCGCTCGGTGGCAGCGCTGGGCACCCATCCGCGGCTGGCGCGGATGCTCATCGAGGCATCCGCCGCGAACCCCTGGAAGGCAGCGCTGGCCGCCGACCTGGCGGCGTTGCTTACCGTGCGCGACGTGTTCCGACACGACTCCGGCGGACACGCCGCCCCCGACGCCGACCTGCGGCTGCGACTCGAAGCGCTCAGGCGGGTGCGGACCGGCAAGCGTGGATCAACAGGCCGGGGTTGGGCGCAGGTGTTGAACGAGGCGCGGGCGCTGCGCCGATCGGTCGGCCTCGAGGCAAATACGGAGCCGGCGCGCGAACACGTCGAGTTCGCCGGGGAGCTCCTCGCATTGGCCTACCCCGACCGGCTCGGACGGCGGCGCGCGCGTGCATCGACCGACCCGGAACCCGGCCGCAGCACCGCAGGCGGGCGCTATTTGCTGCGCAACGGTCGTGGCGCTGCACTGCCCGAGGGGCAGACCCTCGGCACGAGCGAGTGGATCGTCGCCTGTGACCTCGGCGATCGAGGCCGGGACGCCCGCATCTTCCGCGCGGCGCCGATCGAGTCCACCAGCGTCGAGAAGATCTTCGCGGACCGCGTCGAAAGCTTCGATCTCGTCGCCTGGAGCCGCGAGAACAAGCGCGTCGAGGCGCTGCGGCAGAGACGCCTCGGAACCCTTGTGGTGAGCGAGACCGCCTTGCCGGACCCCGATCCGAAGGAAGTGCGCGCGGCGCTGCTCGGAGGACTCCGATCGACCGGGTTGAGCGCCCTACCGTGGAACAAGCGCACGACGCAACTCCGGCAGCGCCTACAGTTCATGCACGTGGCGGACCCCGAGGCATGGCCCGACGTTTCGGAAACCGTGCTGCTGGATTCGCTCGAGGCTTGGCTGGGTGGCTTTGTCGACGGAATGCGCCGCCTGGAGGACCTGCAAGCGCTCGACCTGTCAGAGGTGTTGTGGACACACGCCGGTTGGCAGAATCGCGTCGCCCTCGATGAGCTCGCCCCGACGCACCTCGAGGTCCCGAGCGGCTCGCGCATTCCCCTCGATTACGCCGACCCGGCGGCTCCGACTCTCGCGGTGCGACTGCAGGAGGTCTTCGGCTGGACGGAAACACCTCGGATCGGCGGCGGGCGGGTTGCCGTTACGCTACGCCTGCTGTCGCCGGCCCAGCGGCCCGTCCAGGTGACCAGCGACCTGGCCAGCTTCTGGAAGAGCGCATACTTCGAGGTGAAGAAGGATTTGAAGGGCCGTTACCCCAAACACTCGTGGCCCGACGATCCGCTAACCGCCCGAGCCACCCGACGCACGAGACGACGGTAGCGACCGGACCCCGGACGTCGCGACGGAAGCAACGCGCACCGTTACACTGGTGCGTGATCGAGATGTTTCGGTTCGCAGGTCACCGTCCCCGCGGGCCGCGGACGATACCAGGAAGCCACGCGCATGCCGCAGAACACCAATCGAATCGGGGAATTCCGCACGGATGCGGCCGTTCTGGCCGCGTTCCTGGTCCTCGTCTGCATCATGACGTGGCCGCAGGCGGCGCATCTCGGCAACGCCGCGCGTGACTGGGGCGATCCGCTGCTGAACGCCTGGATCATGTGGTGGGAGGTCGACGCCGTGACAAGCGGCAACTTCGGCGGCTTCTTCGACGCCAACATATTCTTCCCGCATCACCGAACGCTGGCCTACTCGGAGTTCTTGATCCCGCAGACCATCGTCGGCGCCCCGTTCCTGCTGGCGACCGGTAACCCACTGTTCGCCTACAACGTCGTGCTCCTGCTGTCCTTCGCGGCGACGGCATTCGCCATGTACCTGCTCGGCAAGCACCTCACAGGCAGCCCTTTGGCGGGATTCACCGCCGGACTGGCGCTGGCCTTCTCGCCGTTCATGTTCGCCCACCTGAGCCACATCCAGGTGATCGGCGCCGCCGGGTTCCCCCTCGCGTTTCTCTTCCTGCACCGGTACTTCGACGAGCCATCGTTGCGATGGCTGCTGTGTTTTACCGCCGCCTACGTCGGCCAGGCATTGGCCAATACGCATTTCGCCCTCTACCTGACCTACGCTGCCGGGATCTACATCGTCTACCGGGCGGTTCGTGACCGGATGCTCTGGTCTCCCTCGTTCTACGGGCACATGGCGGTTCATGCGGTCGTCTCGCTCGCCCTGCTGCTGCCGTTTTTCGGCCAGTATCTGATGCTGAAAGGGGAGATGGGGTTCGGCCGGGAGATGGTCTACTCCGCCAGCTGGTTCAGCTTCTTCGCCGCGCCGCCAACAAACCGCTTGTACGGCACCATCACCGAGGCGTTGCGCACCAGCGAGGCGTCTCTGTTTCCCGGCGCCGTTGTCGTCTTTCTGGCGATCGCGGGGATTGTCGCGAGCTGCAGGGCCATTGCCGCGCCGAGTGCCGGTTCGGCCGCGGCAGCGGGCGGTTCCGACGAGACCGCGGCGACGGACGGTTCGGGCGAGACCACTGCGGCGGGCGGTTCGGGCGAGTCCCGGGTCCCCGACGCGGCCGTTTGGGGCTACCGGCTCGCCGGAGCCCTGATGATCGCCGCGTGGCTCGTCATCGTGGCCATGTCCGTCAGCGGCGGCATCAATCTCCAAGTTGCCGGGGTTTCGCTACGGGCCAACGACTTTCAAAACCCGCTGGTCGGGCTGGCAGCCGCCCTCCTGGTGCGGGCGGCCCTGCGACTCCGGTTCCCCGCGCTCGGCCGTGGCGGTGGCCGGCTGGCCGAGCCGCAACGCTTCTACGCCTGGATGCTGTTCGCCGGGTTGCTTCTGAGTCTCGGCGCAAGCGGGCCGTACCGGCTGCTGCACGCGTATGTTCCCGGTTTCGATAGCGTGCGCGCGGTGGCGAGGATCCACATCCTCTCCCTCTTCTGCCTGGCTGTCTTCGTCGCCTACGGGACGTTTTGGCTGGCCTCGCGCCTGCGGAAGCTCGACCTCTCCGGCGCGATCTTCCTGGTTCCGGTGCTGATTCTGGTGGAGTCCTTCTCGGCCCCGATCCCGCTGCATCCGGTCGATTGGGGCGACGACATGCCGGACGTATACGCCTGGCTGGCGCAACAGCCGGGGGACCATGCCGCGATCGAATATCCGCTGGAGGTACGCCTGGAGTTCGATCGCATGCTGTTTTCCGCCGCCCACCAGAAGAAGATCGTCAATGGGATGAGCGGCTACGAGTCGCCCGTCTACCAGGAGATGCGGCTGCGGATGGACAACTTCCCGTCGCGCGCGACGATCGACGACATCCGTGATCTCGGCGTGCGCTGGGTGATCGTCCACCACGACCTTTTCGGAGACCGCAGGGCGGCGATCGCCCGGCGGCTGAAGCGCTTCGAACGCGAGTTGGTGTCCGTTGCCACTTTCGGCGACACCGAGGTGTTCGAGACCCGGGGAACGCCGTGGCTAACCCGAGCAGAGGTCCGGTCCGGCTTCCTCGGCGCCCGCGGCATATGGACGGCGCTGCCGCGGGATCGCTGGACGGTGCGCGCGAACGTGAACGACCATCTGTCCGCTCTCGCCATCGACGGGGACCTCGAAAGCCGCTGGAACACCGAGCCCCAGCAACCCGGCGACGAGTTCGTCGTCGATTTGGGCGACGCCGCGACGTTCGGCAACATCGCCATGTGGCTGTACACCCACCCGCACGATTACCCGCGCGGCTATCGGGTGCAGGTTTCCAACGACGGCGAGAGTTTCTCGACCGTGGCGGAGATCGAACGGGTCAACGTACCGATCGCCTGGTTCGTCGAGCCGTTGCAACAGGCGTTCGGCATCACCTTTCCGGAAACCACGGCGCGGTATCTCAAGGTCGTCCAGACGGGAGCCGATCCGATCTACGTGTGGTCCATTCACGAGCTCGAAGTGCGGCGCAGGACCTCCCGATCGGGCGGGATCGCCTCGGCTTTGCCGGCGCCCACCGAGCCGGCGCCGGAGCCGGAAGCGGAGCCGGAAGCGGGGCGGGCCCCGCCCCGCAACGAGGCGCCCACGGAGAGACGGCCATGAAGCGCCCGGTGCTGCTCGCCGTCGCGCTCCTCGTCATGGGGCTCACCGCCATCGCCGGCTGGCAAATGGCGGCCACGCCGCCGAATCGTGCGGCCGACCCCGTTCCCCGTGTGCGGCTGGCGATCCTGCCGTTCGACGATCCCGCCTCGGAGCTCGACGATGCGTTCAACCGTGCCCTTGCCGAGGCCTTCTCGGTGGCGCTCGCCAGCGCCGACCCGGCCAACTTCGCGGTCATCGGCCCGGCCACCACCGCGAGGATGATGGCGGCGGGGCTGTCGCCGGCGGAGATCGCATCGCGCGCCGATGCGGACTTGCTTCTTTCGGGAGGGCACAGCGAGACCGACCACTCGACCGTCGTCCGGCTGGGCCTCGCCGACGGCGAAGAGGTCCTGTCCCGCGGTTTCGAGATCGACGAGGCCGCACCGGCCACGGCGCCCGTCGAGGTCGTCGAAGCGATCGCGGAGGCCATCCGCTCGCTGCGTGAAGAGCGCCGCCGGACAGGCGCATCCTGACCCGCCCCTTCGACCCGGTTCGATCCTCCGAGCCCCGACATCTGGTCCCCGAGTCCCGGCAATCGGCCAGCGGCTCCCGGCGCGCTGATTTTTCCTGCCTCTACCTTCGGCCAATCCCTCGCTGGTCGCGTCTAACAGGATGCTGAAGCTACCTGCATCCCGGAGCCCGGAGAGTTCGATCGTGCATCTGCATCGGAAATACGTCCCCGCCCGCGCCTTGGCGCCCCTGCTCGCCGCCCTCTTCTTGTCCGCCTGTGGTGGCGGTAGCGGCACGGAAGGCGAGCCGGCCGACGCCGGCTCCGGCGACGAGTACGTCGTCGAGAGGAACACGTTCGACGGCATCGAGACCGTCCGCACGGTGTCCGGGTCTCGCTGGGGTGGGGAGGGCAGGCTCGTCGAGGAGCTCGCCATCGGCGAGGAAGCGGGCGACGAAGCGTACCTGTTCGGTTCGATTTCGGCCGCTTGGGCCACGGCTGACCGGATCTACGTGGTCGATTCTCAGGTCCCGGCGGTGCGGGCGTTCGACCACCAGGGAAGCTTCCTGTTCGACATCGGCCGGGCCGGACAGGGACCGGGCGAGTACGGCAGCCCGATCGGCATCGGGGTACGGCCGAACGGGGACATCCTGGTGAGCGACCTGCAGGGCGCCCGTATGAACGTCTTCGACGCCGAGGGGCAGCCGATCGACGATTGGTCGCTGGGCTCCCCGCAGGCGGCGCTCGGACTGCAGATCACCTACGACGGAGAGATCTACACGCGCATGCTCGAGATGCCCGACGAGATGACTACGGGCGCCTTCCGCAACCTGCGCGAGGGCATGCGACCGGTCAGCCCGGGCGGCGAGATGGGCGAGCCGGTGTTCCCGCCGGAGATCGAGTTCGAGCCTCCTACCGTCGAGATCGAGCTGGGCGGAAACTCCATGTCGATGTCGATCCTCCCCTTCACGCCGTCGTACCAATGGGGATTCGCCCCCGGGGGAGAGATGATCGCCGGCGTGGGCAACGAATACCGTTTCGAGATCCACGCACCGACGGACCGTCAGATCGTGGTCGAGAAGACGTGGGACCCCGTCGCCGTCGATCCCGGCGAGCGCGGATTTCGCGCCGAGCTTGCCGCCAGCCGCTTTCGACAGATGGCGCCCGATTTCGTCATTCCGGAGTCGGACGTGCCGCCCACCAAGCCGGCCTTCACCCGCCTGTTGCCCGACCGCTCGCAGCGCATCTGGGTCGTCCGCCAGGGCCCCAGCGTACCCGACCCCACCTGCGCCGAGGGCAGCGCCGGAGAGGGCGTTGCCATCATGATCGGCGCAGGCGGCGGAACCAACGTCGTACGCGGCGGGAGCGTCGTCGGCGGAATGGGTGGTCTCGAGGAGGAAGACGAGCAGGAGTGCTGGGCGAACACCCACGTGTTCGACGTCTTTGATATCGGCACCGGGGAGTTCCTCGGCACGGTGCCGGCGCCGGAGGCCGGCTTCACCCGCCCGTTGTTCGCCATGAACGACACGGTGGTCGCGGCGGTGGCGGACGAGCTCGGCACCGTGCGGTTGAAGAAGTACCGGCTTGTATTCGACTAGCAGGGTGCGGGCACACTCCAGGGGACACCGCGCAGGGGTTTGCGGTGCAGCGCACCCTGCTAGTGCGTCAGTCGCGCGACAGGGCGATCAACGCGTCGGTGCGGGCGGCACGCAGCGCCGGAAACCAACCGGCCGCGAACGCCACCAGCAAGAGCACGACGGCGGCGGACACCAGTGTGATCGTGTCGGTTGGCTCGAGCCCGTAGAGCATCGACTCGACCACCGGACCGAGCGCGTACGCCGCCGCCAGCCCGGCGGCGGTGCCGACGGCGGCGACGGTCATGACGGACCGCTGAACCAGCCAGAGGATTTGACGTTGCTGGGCGCCGAGCGCCAGACGGACGCCGAGCTCGGCGCGCCGCCGAGCGACGGCGAAGGAGGTCACCCCGTACAGGCCGATGCAGGCCACCAGCAGCGCGAAGCCACCGAAGGTAGCCAGGAGTCGGCTGAAGACCCGCTCGCGGCCGATCTCCGCGGCAATCTGATCGGTCTGGCTGCGGACGTCCGTCACCGGCAATCCCGGGTCCGCCCGACCGACGATTTCGCGGATCGTCTCCTCCAGGCGATCAGGTGGCAATCCTGTTCGGGCCAGCACATGGGCCGCTCGAAGTGGGCGTTGCAGGTAAGAGTCGTAGAAGGTGGGCACGATATCCCTCCGCAGGCCGTCGTACTTCGAATCGCGGACAACGCCGACGACCTCGTACGCAGTATCCCTCCGGGCGACCACGCGGCCGACGGCCCGACCGCCGAAGAGCTCCCGCTCGGCGGTCTCGTTGACGACAATGACCGGCGCCGAACCGACGCCGTCGGTCGCCAAGATGGGGCGGCCGGAGACCAGTGGAATCCGCATCGTCTCGAAGAAGTCGGGGCCGACGGCGTTCATGTACATCCCCGTTTCCTCGCCGTCGATGCGCACACCCGTGTTGGAGGTCCAGCCGCTCAGCAGGGCGTTTTCGAGCAGCGTCACCGAGCTGACGCCGGGCACCGCCTCGAGCTGCGACAGGACGTCCCGGAAAATCGCCGCCGTCCGCCCGGCGTCGCTCGTCACCATCCGGGTATCGATGTGGAAGATGACGAGATCGCGCTCGTCGAAGCCCAGCTCGACGTCGCCCAGGTTGCCGAGCGTTTGCAGAAAGAGCCCGGCGCCGACCATGAGCGGGATCGAAACGGCGATCTGTACCGCAATGAGGGCCCGTCCGAGAGCGAAGCGGTGCCCCCCTTCGCCCTTCCCGCGGGTTCGCAGCTCGTCGTGGGCAGCCGACCGGCTGAGGCGAAGCGCCGGCAGAAGGCCACAGAGAACCGCCGCCGCCACCGAGACAAGACCCGTCGTCGCCAGTAGCATTCCGTCGAGCTCGAAACGCACCGTTACTCGGCCCATCCCCGCGGTCAGCGCCGCGGTGATCAGCGGCCCGCTCCACAACGCCAGGAGTATTCCGGCGACGCCGCCGGCCGCGGCCACCATGAGGCTCTCGAGCAGGAGCTGGCGCATCAGGCGGAGCCTCCCGGCGCCCAGCGCATGGCGAACGGCGAGCTCGTGTTGGCGTGCGGTGCCCCGAGCGAGTGTCAGGCTGGCGAGGTTCGCGCAGGCGATCAGCAGCACCATGGCGACCACCCCGGCAAGGATGGCGAGCGGCTTCGCCGTGTCCTGACGTAGCGAATCGAGGCCTCGGCTTCCGTCGATGAACCGGACGGCGACAGCGGACGCGTCCTCCGGGGCGATCTTCGTGGCGTCCACCAACGAGGATCTCAGCGCCGCCGTCATCGCCTCTTCCAGCGGCGCCGCGGATTCACCCTCGGGTACCCGGGCGATCATCCGGACCCAGAAGAGATCCTCGGACGCGACGAGCGATCCGACCTCCGGCGTCCAGGAGGGAGCCACCACCGCCTGGGCAGCGAACGGCACCGTGACGTCGGTGGGCTCGAAGAACCCGCCGGGCGAAAGGCCGCCGAATCCCGGCGCGGTAACGCCGACGATCTCGAAGACCGCGCCGTTGATGAGCACCGTGCGGCCCACAGCCGCCGGGTCGGAGCCGAACTCCCGTTGCCACAAGCCGTGGCTGATCACGGCCACGCGCGGCGCGTCGAGCCGGTCATCGCTTTCATCGAGCGGTCGGCCCGCGATCGTGCCCAGGCGCAAGGTGGAGAAGTAGTCCCCCGAAACGACCAGCGCGGTCGCCGATACCGCCGGCCGACCTTCGACGACCATCGAGAGCCGGCGGGCGAAGTTGTAGCCGAGCAATTCGATGGAGGGGCCGACGGCGGCCCGAAGGCTCTGGTAGGCGGGGAATGAGTAGTTGCTGTGGAGCACGGCGCCGGTGTCCGGGTCGTTTCCGGAGCTCGAGCTGAATTGCCGGACGTTGGTGACGTCGGGACGCTCGTAGTACACGAGCGCGAGCTCCGCAGGGCGATCGACGGCCAGGGGCGTGTACAGGAGCGAGCGGACGATACTGAAGATGGCCGTGTTCGCGCCGATGCCGAGACCCAGCGAAAGCACCGCGACCGTGGTGAACCCGGGACTACGGATCAATCCGCGCGCCGCCTGGCGCACCTCCGGTCCATTGAGGCTCGTGGTGAGCCGCCGCCAGCCGAGGCGCATCGGGACACCGAGGGCCTGCCGCCAGTACCACAGGCCCGCCTCGAGCACCCCGGCGCCTCGCTGCAACCGGCGAGCGTGGCACTCGGCCATGTCGCCGACCACCTCGGCGCGCTCGTGGGCCGGTAGAAGGCGCGCAAGCAGGGCCTCGGCCAGGCGCGGAGGTCTCGCGAAACCAACACCGCGAGCGTCGTCGTCGCCTTTGGGCCCCCCGGCCGGGTCGCCGTCGTGGCCGGGCCCCGCCCGCCTCATGATTCCGCTTCCAGGGTCGCCTCGAGACCTTCCGCCAACGCCTCCCATTCCTCGCGAGCGACTCTCAGCACCGCCAGGCCGGCAGGCAGCACCGCGTAGTAACGCTTGGCCCGGCCACCGCGCTCGCGGGTCGGCTCGCCGATGCGCGACCGCAGCAACCCCTTGTCCTGAAGGCGCCGCAGGGCCACGTACGCCGCCCCGGGGGATATCTCCCGGCCGGTACGCTCGCCGAGCTCTTCGATGATCGACGCCCCGTAGGCTTCGTCACCCAGACGCAGAACCGCCAACATCAACAGCTTCTCGAAATCTCCCGCAGATTCGCCCACCGGAACCCGTCTCCCCTGATTTGGCCTACCAGCCCGCGGCGGCCGGAGCGACACTCCCTGCGATCCCGCCGGGGCCGGAACGGCGTTCCCGGCGACCCGCTGTCGGCCGGAGCGGTGTTCCCCTAGCAGGCCGGAGCCATATTCCCGACATTGTCGGGTTTAGTTTTGCATGGGGGATCTCGCCGGCGCAACCCGGGCGAACGGCGTCCGCGGAACGGTCGCCCCGCTACCAGCGAAATTCGGAGGCGCGGATCTCGGCGTACAGCCGGGTGAAGATGCCGCGCGCCACCTCACCATCGAGGTAGGGAATGTCGATCCGGTGCCCAACGCTCCCGGCGCCCGCTGTGTCGACGGCCACCGAGGCCATCCGATGCCGTCGATCGAAGGGCGACTCGGTGATCGAGACGGTCTGCATCTTGTCGAAGCGCACCACGCTCATGTTGCGCCCCAGCCAACCACTGCGGAAGTAGACGGCGTTGTCGCTCAGAGCGTAGCCGGCGTTGCGCACCCACCCGGTGACTCCCGCATACGTCACCGGGAGCGCCAGCAGCGGCAACCACAAGGCATGGAAGCCGCTCACCGGGATCCGGGGCAGTGACAACACCGCCATCAGCACACCGGTCGGGACCGCCAGGAAGAAAACCGACTTCTTCAGAAGTCGTCGAGTCGCTCGCGGATCGATCGAAACCCATTCCACCGTGTCGAAGTCGACCTCCGGCATGACCTTGTTGACCAGTTCAACCGATCGCTCTTGCCGGATGATCGGGGTGAGCCATTGCCGATTCGTCTTGATGCCCGAACCTGCGAGCTGGTTGCCAAGCTCGGAGCCACCGCCTTCGCTCGCCCCGGCCGTCTCCACGTCGATGCCGGAGCGACCGAACCATCGATGCAGAAGCGACGCGCTCACTGTCAACAGCTGGATCCGATGTACGGGGATCAGCGAAGAGACGCGAGTGAACATGCCGAACTCGATCCGCAGCCCGTCCCTCTCGTCGCGCAAAGAGAAGCCGTAGTACTTCACCAGGTACCAGCAGACGGAGAACACGCGCAGTAGGACGACGAACAGCAACACCAGGCCGACGCCGAGCAGGATACGGGCCCCGAGCGAGTCGGGTTCGAGCAGCCATGCGGTCCATCCGGGGGCCGATTCCCGGATCCGATCGATGTACACCTGCCAATCCCGGTCCCACCAGTTCGACTGAGCGATAAGCCCGAAGAACGCCGCCACGACGATGAAACCTCGATTCGAGATCAGCCCGAGGCGGACGAGCTCGCTTGCCGGCAGGTCGACCAGGACGGTGCCCGACACGGCGCCGCCCGCGTCTCCGGATCGCCGGTCTCCTGTCGCGTCGGCATCGCCGACAGGCGGCAACACTCCTGCGGGAATCCCACCCGGTAGCTCATCCGCGGCGCGCCCGCCGCCCACTTCGCCGTTGGCCGCATCACCGGTGGGCACGCCACCGGCAAGCACGTCGGCGGTGACCGGGTCGCCGGCAGCCGCCTCGCGGCTGGCCCCACGGCCCGGGACGGCCTCACGCCGACCCCTCTGGGAGAGGGTGTGGTGGCGGAGCTCGTCGATCGCATCGAGCGATAGCACGCGCATCACCGCCTCGGGCTCTCCCCCGGCGGCGGTCTCGATTCGGGCAGATGCCACACCCAGAACGCGATGCACGGGGTTTTGCACCAAAGCGACGTTGTGAACCCGCTCGTACGGTATGTGGCGTTCCTTCTTCAGCAAGATGCCGTCGCGAACGACCAGCTCCTCGCCGGCGAATCGATAGGTGTACACCCCCTGCTTCAAGAGTGCCGCGACGAAGGCGGGGACGATGAAAAAGAGCGAGAGCAGCTCGAATCGCGCCAGCGGATTGGTGCCCGAAGCGAACAGCACGACGATAGCCGGCAGGATCAGGCTCTTGACGGAAGCTGCGGTGATGAATACCCAGGAGAGAGGGTGCAACCGACGAGGCTCAGCGTCCATCGTCGTCGTGGTCGGGTAACAGATGATCCCGCAGCTGGCGGGCGATGCCGTGCTCGAGTCCGGAGAGCGAGATGGAGGCGCTTTCGGTACCGGCGGTGTGTACCGTCAACGTGGCGATGCCGTAGTGCCGCTGCAGGGGCCCCTGTGAAACGTCGGTGTGCTGCACCCGAGAGGCCGGAACCGAGATCACTTTCCGCCACAGCACGCCGCGACGGATCCGCGCACCGCTCTCGTCGACCCGATACCGCAGGTAGTCGTGATGCAGCGCCGGCCAACGATAACCGAGCCACTGAGACACGGCCACGATCACGAACCAACCGGCCAACAGCGGCGGATACCAGCCGTCCGCCAGACGGCCCGAAGCCCAGATCGCGGTGAGCACGACCATCGGTACGAGCTCGATGACGAAGATCACCGGCATTCCGGAGATGCGCGCGACCGTTACCGAGCGAGGGTCGACCGCGTGCTCGCGCCCGTCGAAGACGGAATGCGCGCCGTGGTGCGCCATCGCGTCGTCATGGGCCGCCATGTCGTCCTGGGCCGTCGCGTCGTCCTGGGCCGTCGCGTCGTCCTGAGCCGTCGCGTCGGTGTCGGCCGTCGCGCCATCGTCCGCCGTCGTGTCGTCGTCCACCGTCTCCTCCATCATCGCCGGCAACATTACTGGCCCGCACTTGCCGAGGCCACCGAGGGATATGCCGCGGGGGCCGGGATTCTTCGGGGACCCGGTCGGCGTGGAACGGGCGCCGAACCGCGGGTAACATGCGCCGGCGTCGGCCCACGAACCGAACGGATACCCGTCATGCGCACACGCCTCGAATCGAACCCCGCCCTTCTCCTTGCCGCGATCGGCCTCTCGGCTGCCGCCTTCGGAGCCGCCGCCCCCTCCGCCGCCGCCCAGTCGGCCGCGGCGGCGGCGCGGCAAACCACCGTTGCCGAAGCGGGATCGATCGATCGTCTGCAAGGCGTCCTGCAACGCCTCGTCGATCGCTTCCCCGGGCGGGCAGGCGTCCACGTCATCCACCTCGAGACGGGTCTTCGCACGGGCGTGGACGACGAGACCCCCTACGGCATGGCGAGCACCTACAAGGTGCCGATTCTGGTCGAGTTGATGTCGCGCGTGGACGCCGGTGAGCTCAGCCTCGACGACACCGTCGCGGTTCAACCGAACGACCAGCATGTCGGATCGGGGTTGCTCTCGACACTGTGGGCGCCGGGCCTGGAGTTGTCGCTGCGGAACCTGGCGACGTTCATGATCATCCTGTCGGACAACTCGGCCACGGACATGCTGATCGACCGCCTCGGCGCCGACAACATCACCGCCCGGATGCGGGCGCTCGGCTTCGACGCCATTCGTGTGGACCGCACGACGCTGGAGCTCATCCTCGACTATCGGGGGGTGGCGTACGATCCGGTGGCCGACGCCACGCTTTCCGAGATCAACGACTTCAGCCGCAACAACCGACCGCCCGCGGTGGATATTCCGGCCGTGCGGGAGGCCTTCTATTCGGGACCGGAAGACAAAGCATCGGCACGCCAGATGACCGAACTGTTGGCGATGATCGCCGACGGCGAGGCGGTCAGCCGCGAGTCTTCGGACGTGATCCTGGAGATCCTGAGGCGCACCCAAACCGGGGCGAACCGGCTCCGCGGCCAGCTCCCACCGGGCACCGAGATCGCCCACAAGACAGGGACCATCGGCCGCGTCGTTGCCGACGTCGGGATCATCAGCCTGCCGGGCGATCTGGGGCGTTTCGCTATCAGCGTGTTCACGCTCGCGGATGAGCCCGACACCGAGCGCGGCGAGCGTCTGATCGCCGATGTGGCGCGGATGACGTACGACTTTTTTCTCTTCAACGCACCGCGATCCGGCGGCAGACGCTGATACTGCGGGCCCGAGCCGCCAGGGTACCTAAAGGGGCTCGGCCGGCAGGCCGATCGGCGTCTGTGGCGCGACGTCCTCGGGACCCGGCCAGTTGAGCTACCGGCCCCATCCGACGTAAGGTTTCCGTGTCCTCGAAATCAACCCTGGGGCGACACACCCACCGGCAGAAGCCGGGCGACCCTCCCCTGACCGCCCCCGACAGGAGATCCACATGCGCGTTCTTCGTCCCTCGCTGACCACCCTCGCGATCGCCCTGCTGATCGCTGCCCCGGCGGCCTCGACCCCGCAGCACGCTGAGCTCGCGGTGGGTGACATGGCCCCCGACTTCACCCTCCAGGCGTCCGACGGAAACACCTACACGCTATCCGACTTCCGTGGCGAGCAGGCGGTCGTCATCGCCTGGTACCCGAAAGCGTTCACCAGCGGCTGCACGATCGAGTGCAAGTCTCTGGCCGAGAACGGCGACATGATCCGCGAGTACGACGTCACGTACTTCATGGCCAGCGTCGATCCGATCGAGGAGAACACCGCGTTCGCCGAGGAGCAGAACGCCGACTTTCCGCTGCTGTCCGATCCCAGCAAGGACACGGCCAACGCGTACGGCGTCCTGAACGGCCGCGAGTTCGCCAGCCGTTGGACCTTCTACATCGGCAAGGACGGTCGGGTGCTGTACATCGACAAGGAAGTTGCCCCGGCGACCTCCGCCGAAGACATGGCCGCCAAGCTGGGCGAGCTCGGTGTAGACAAGGCTCAGTAGTCAACCGCTGGCCCGGGTCGTCGCACCGCCACCCGTAGCGACGGCGGCGCGACGACCCCATCAGCGTCGAGACCATGGCGAAGCGATACTGGTTGATGAAGTCGGAACCCTACGTCTACTCGATCGACGACCTCGAGCGCGACGGGTGGACGTACTGGGAAGGCGTGCGGAACTACAAGGCGCGCAACAACATGCGCGCGATGAAGGTCGGCGACGAGGTCATCTTCTATCACAGCAACGCCAAGCCGCCCGCCGCGGTGGGCACGGCGCGGGTGATCAAGGAGGCCTACCCCGACAAGTTCCAGTTCGACCGAAGGAGCAAGTACTACGACGCCAAGTCGGACCCCGACAATCCGCGCTGGGACCTCGTCGACGTCGAATTCGTGTCGAAGTTCGAGCACCCCGTCAGCCTCACCGACATCAAGGAAGATTCCAACCTCCGGGACATGGAGCTGGTTCGCTACGGACGCCTCTCGGTCCAGTCGGTCACCAAGCGTGAGTTCGACTACGTGAAGAAGATGGGGCGTGGGTAGCCCGCGGATGCGCCGCGAACGAGGCGGCGCCGGGCGGAGGGCGTCGGATGCCGGGCGTCGGCTCCCCGCGATCGCTGCGATCGCGCTTCTGGCGGCCTCGCTCGCACTGATCTCGCCCTCGACGTTGTCCGCCGCGGGGAGCCCGCAGAGACAATCGGCGCAGACGTTCGAGCGCACCTCGTCACTGGACTACCTGCTCTATGTGCCGGAGTCGTACGATGCCGCCGGAGAGCCCGTTCCCCTGCTGCTGTTCCTGCATGGGGCCGGCGAGCGCGGCGACGACCCCCGACGCCTCGAGGCGCACGGGCCGCCGAAGATGATCGCGGCCGGAACCGACTTCCCCGCGATCGTGGTGTCACCACAAGCCCCCGCCGGAGACTGGTGGACCTACCGGGTGACCGACCTTCTCGCACTTCTCGACGAGATGACCGAGGCCTACAACGTTGACGAGGACCGCATCTACGTCACCGGACTGAGCATGGGGGGATACGGTACCTGGGCACTCCTGCAAGCCGCAGCAGACCGCTTCGCCGCCGCGATCCCGATTTGCGGTGGCGGCAACGCGGCTCTGGCAGGCTACGTACCGGCGATGCGCGAGCTTCCGATCCGCGTCTTTCACGGCGACGCCGACCGTGTCGTGCCGGCGCAGCAGTCCATCGACATGGTCGAGGCGCTGCGGGAAGCAGGAGCCACCGACATCCAGCTGACGCTGTATCCGGGCGTCGGGCACGACTCCTGGACGCAGACCTACGGAGACCCGGCGCTCTGGGATTGGCTGTGGGCCCAGCGCCGCTGACGACCACTCTCGGCGACACGTTGATGATGGTCGGCTCCGACCCCATGACGACCGCCCTCGTCGATCCCTCCGGCGGCCGCCAGAAGGGACCCCGCCGATGAGCAATGACCTACGCGCCGAGCCTGTCTGCCCGGCAGCTGCTACCTGCCGCGCAATCGAGATCATCGAGGCGGAGTCCGCCTACTCGCAGCACCTTTGCGCCCCCGCGCCGGAGGCAAAGCGGCTCGGGCTGGCGGCCGAGCGCGTCGGATCGGCCGCTGCGATTCTGACGCGCAAGAGCCAGAACACGATGTACAACAAGCTCGTCGGCTGGGGCCAGGCATCGCCGGGCACGGCCGGGCAGCTCGACCGTTTCGTCCAAGCGGCACGGCGGCACGGTGTGGCCAAGGTATCGGTGCCGCTCGGTGCGACCGCACGGCCGCGGGGCCTGGCTTCCTTGCTGCAAGAGCGTGGCTTTCGTCGAGGGTCCCCGGGAGCAAAGTTGTGGCGTGACGGTTCCCCGCTTCCGGCACCGGCCCGCGCCCCTGCGCTTCGAGGCACAGACCCCGGCATTCGGTCGCGTATTCGCGTCCGGAGAGTACGCCCGGCGGAGGCGCCCCTCTGGGTGGACCTGGTCGCCGAAGTCTGGAGAGTGTTCGGATACCGGCGCCCCTGGTTCGAGGCGCGTGTTTCGGCTCCGGGATGGTCCCACTACCTGGCCTGGATCGAGGATCGCCCGGTCGCTGCCGGGGCGCTGTTCGTCGCCACCATCGGACGTGGCCGGCGAGCCGTCACCGTCGGCCATCTGGTCGACGGCGTCACCCTGAAACCGTTCCGACGGCAGGGCGCCCAGTCTGTCGTCATCCGCCGACGCATTGCCGACGGCCGCCGGCTCGGTTGTTCGTTCTTCACCAGCGAGACGGCGCCACCGCTGCCGCGCATGCCCCTGGTTTCCTTCCGCAATCTTCGCCGCCAGGGGTTCGAGCTCGCCTACCTCCGCCACTCCTGGAGCCTCGAGATCTGAGCGCTACGGGGGCCCTCCTCGGATTCCAGCCGTCGACGCGGGCCAGAGCTGGGTGGCACGAGCTCGGCCCCTGGGGCGGGGCGACGCCGTCACGGCGGCCAGGACCTATCCGGCCGCGTCGTAGGCATCCCGAAGCCAGCCGATCAGCTCATCGTCGACGTCGGAAGCGGCGGTCAACCGGACCCGATGGCTGACCATGGCGTTGAAGCTACCCGAGGCCTCCAACCGGTCTGTCGGATCCGTGCCCTTCAGGTTGATGCCGACGTCGACGCGGGTCTTCGTCGAGGGCTGCACCAGGCCGAACTGCTTCGCCCGCCGCAGGCTGACGTATGCCTTCTTCGGCGCAAGCTCCACGTCGGCGCCGAAACCGCGAACCTCATCGGCGATGCGGTCCCAGATAGGCCGCAGCGTTTCCTTGCCGGCGTACTGCGCCGCGACCGGGTCTTCCTCGGCGGCACCGGCGCCGGCAGCATTCCGCGCTTCGTGAGCCACCAGGTTCGCGTATCCGTGCGTCATTTCGTGGTCGGCCTTCAGCATCTTGACGATTGCGCCGTGCTTGTCGAGACCGCTCGCGGCAACGACGCCGAGCCAGTACTCGAGCGTGTTGCCGGTCTTCTCCTCGAGATTCCGCAGCATGCTTTGAAGTTGTTCTTCGGGAGTCGCCATCCGCTTTCCTTGTCGCGTTCTCGTCGGTTCCGTCCGCCGCTCAGGGCCTTTCGGCCCGCCCGCCGGCGCGCTTGCCGATCTCGATGGTGCGGAAACCGGCGTCTCCCCACCCCATGACGAACACGCTGAATCCCTGCTCCATGCGCATCTCGATGTCGTCGGGACCGGCGGGGAAGCCGCAGGCGACATCGAACTCCTTGCACGCGGCCAGCACCTTCTGGATTGCCGCCTCCCAGGCTTCTTCGTCGAGTACGCGGCGACCGTCGGCATCTCGTGAGGAGAAGAGCCCGCGCAACGTGCCCGCCCCGGGCCACAGGACACCGACTCCGGGAACGGCGGCGATCTCACGGACGTTGTCGAGTCCCACCTGGCTCTCGATGATGGTCCAGTTGATCAGCTCTCCTTCGGGATTCAGCGGCCACAGGTCGGCCTTGCGCCGGTACCCGTCGGCGGACATCCCCCAGCGCGCCGGGGCTGCGCCGAGGTCGTCGTCCGGCCGGGTACCACCGTTCGAGCGGAATCGCATCGCCGCCAGGGCCTCAGCCAGCTCCTCGGCGCTTTCGACATGGGGGAACATGATGCCGCTGACGCCCAGATTGAGCTGACGGCCGATATCGACGCCGATATCAGGCCCCAACTCGGGCGACTTCACGATCAACGGGTGGGTCAACCGCGGGGAAGGCTCGGCGACGAGCGCACCGGCGGCCAGCCACCCTTCGGCGAAGGCGCTGAAGGTCGGCAGGGCGCGCTCGAGTCCTCCTTCCATGCTGCCGTCGAAGAGGAAGTCGGTATCTCGGAAGCCCACTGCCTCGCGCGCCAGGTCGGCCGGCGTCCGCGCCGGCGCCTCGGCAGCCGCGGCTGTCTGGCCCCGGCCGCCGCGTGCCCGACGGTTGCGCGGTGCGTACACCCCGAAGACCGGCTTTCCCTGCTCCAGCAGATCGATAACCGGATTGAGCCGGCCGGGGCCAGGGGCCTGCGCCACGGCGAGGCCGCCCGCCAATACCAGTCCCACGCACGACATCACCAGACTCTTGCGCATCTGTCCTCCTCGCTGGGAGTTGGGAATGGCGGGGCCATTCGGTGGCCGCCCGCATCGACCGATGTGTTTCACGTCGACGCCGGATTCTCTCAGCGGCACCGGCCCGCGGCAAGGGGAGCGTGGCGACAGTCGGCGGGTCTCGGCAGCAGTGCGTGGCGACGGTCGACGGGTCCCAGCAGCGGAGCGCGGCGGCACCAGAGGCGCACTGCGGGGGGCCGCGACGGCGCTCGCGACCGGCTTCAGCCGGACAGCGACCGATAGAGCATGTACCCGCCGGTGGCGAAGAGCAGCGCCAGAACGACTCGGCGAAAGGTCCGCTCGCTGACGTAGCGGCAGAGCCCATGTCCCATAGCGGCACCGAGGGCGGCAACGGGAACGAGAACGACCGCGTGTCTCCACACCTGTGAACCGACCCCGACGTACACCACCTGCCCCACCAACGAGCCGATCTGCATGACGATGAAGGTCGCCATGGCCAGGCCACGGAAGGTGGTCTTGTCCAGACGTAGTCGGGTGAGGTACAGGGCCACGGGAGGACCCGGGGCGCCGACGGACGACGTCAGCGCCCCGGCGGCGACGCCGATCGCAACGGCTGACACCGGTCGATACGGGGGCGCTTGCACGGTGGCGGCGGCCGGTAACGGAACGGGGCGCGCTTCTTGCGCTGCGACCGCCGCGGCGAAACCGATCGTCACCAGGGCCACCGCAAGCTCGATGAGACCGAGGTCGGCGCGGGCGAAGACCCACAGGCCGAGGGGAAATCCGAGCATTCCTCCGCCGGCAAGCAGCGCCCAGAGCCGCAGAGGTACCGCTCGCCATAGACGAGCCACGAGCACGACGGATATGGCGAAGTTGATGACGATGACCAACTGCACCGCGTCCGTCGACCCCAGCGCCACGAGGAAGAACGAAACCGCCAGCAGGGTGAAGCTGAACCCGGCGATCCCCTGCGCCACGGCCGCCAACAGCGTCACGATGACGAGCTGCACCCACATCGACGACGCGCCCTCTGCCCGTGATGCGGTTCCCGCCGGCGCCGATGCGCTCAGTTCCCCCGCATGGTCAACAAGGGGTCAATGGTGGCAGCACGCCGCGCCGGGATAAAGCTCGCCAGCCCCGCAACCGTCAGCAGCGCGAGCGCTGTCGCCGTCAGGGCAAGCGGGTCGGCCGGGCTCACCTCGTAGAGCATGCTGCCGAGCACCCGAGCAGACCCGAGCGTGACGACGACACCCAGAAGAAGGCCGGCCGCCACCGTCGTCATCGCCTCGCGCATCACCAATCCGAGAACATCCATCGGCGCCGACCCCAGGGCGATCCGTATTCCCATTTCCCGCGTCCGTAAGGCCACGGTGTACCCCACGACGCCGTAGATTCCGAGACCGGCCAGCAGCGCCGCCATCCCCGCGAATGCCCCGAGGACGCTCATGGTGAAGCGCCGGGCGCCGAGCGATCGAGCCACCAGTTCGTCCATTGTCGAGAACTCGACCGGGACGTCGGCGTCGATCGCGACCATCGCGCGGCGGAGCACCGGCGCCAGCGCCGACGGCTCACCACGAGCGGGGCGGACGACGAAGACACCACCCCGGGCGCGGTCGGCGCGCTGCCGGTGAGAGAAATAGAACGTCGGCTCGGGGTCGTCCGTCAACTCACGCTGCAGCACGTTGCCGACGACCCCGATCACCGTCGCCCAGGCATCGGGTTGGTTCCAGTACCTGTCCATGCCGCCGCCTGTAATGCGCTTGCCGAGCGGGTTTTCGCCCGGCCAGGCGAGCTCGGCGAGCGCCTCGTCGACGACGACGACGTGCGTCGCGTCCGCGTTGTCGGCGGGTGCGAACAGGCGGCCCTGTATCAGCGGGATCCCGAACACCTCGAAATATCCCTCGTCCGCCACCTGGTAGGCAGCGGTGACGTTGTCCTGGGGTCCGCCGTCTACCGAAATCCGCCCGCTGGAGACGATCCCGGACAGCGGCGGCGCGAGGACGACGCCGGCGGCGTCGATCCCGGGCAACGACCTGACCTCCTCGAGAACCTCCTCGAAATAGGCGGCGCGACGAGCGACCTCACCGTACTCGTGCGGCGGCAAGCTGACGCGCGCCGTGATCACACCCTCGGACTCGAAGCCCCCATCAACGCTCGCGACGTTCCAAAAGCTCCGCATGAGCAGGCCGGCCCCGGCGAGGAGCGCCAGAGCAAGGGCCACCTCTCCGACCACGAGGACTCGCCACGGCCCCCGGCTGCGGGCGGCGCTGGTGCTGCTGCGCCCGGAGCGCCGCAACGCCGCGGCGATGTCCGTATCCGAGGCCCTGAGTGCAGGGAAAAGGCCGAACAACAGGGCGGCGAGGACGGACACGGCCACCGTGAACCCGGCGACGACCGGCTGGATTTCGATCTCGGTCATACGCGGCAGCTGGGTGGGGATGACCACCGGCAGGACGCGTATCATCCCCGCCGCGAACAGCAGGCCGGCCACCGCACCGAAGAGCGCCAACAACATGCTCTCGGTGAAGAGCCTGCGGACGATGCGGCCGCGCTCGGCCCCGATCGCCCGCAGCACGGCGATCTCGTCGCCGCGGGCGCTGCCGCGCGCCAGCAGGGTGCTCGCCAGGTTGGTACAGGCGACGAGCACGACCATGACCGAGGCGCCGAGCAGGAGAAAGAGCGGGTTGCTCACGGGGCCGGCGATCTCGCCCCGCAGGGGGACCACCTCGGCGCGCTGCGGAATGAACTCCACCGCATCGTCGGCGGTGACGAAGCGCGACGTGATGAGGCTGATCTCCTCCTGCGCTTGCGACGGCTCGACGCCGGGCGCCAGGCGACCGACGACGCGCCAGTTGTGGGCCGTCCGGGATGTCGACTGCTCCTGCAGCTCGAGCGGGTACCAGATGTCGGCGCCGGCGGGGAAGTCGAACCCGGCCGGCAACACGCCGACGATCGTCGTGGCGAACCCGTCGACGACGAGGCGAAGCTCGTCGATGTCCGCCCCACCGAGAACCTGCTGCCAGAACCCCTGGCTGATCATCGCCGCGGGCTCGCCGCCGAGCACATGCTCGGAGGCGGCGAAGGTACGGCCGACCGCCGGGTCGACACCCATGACGCGGAAGAAGCCTTCGCTCACCGAAGCCACCGAGGCGCGCATGGCTTCGTCGGCTCCCAGCACCGTGCCCGTTCCCCGCCCGAAACTGGCCATCGCCTCGAACGAGCGACTCTCGGCACGCCAATCTACGAAGTTCGCCCAGGCCGACGACAGCCGGCCGAAGGTGTCGTTGTGCTCCCAGAGCATGACCAGGCGATCGGGCTCCTCGTAGGGGAGCGGTTTCAGCACGACGCCGTGGACGATCGAAAACAAGGCTGTCGTCGAGCCGATCCCGAGCGTCAGCGTGAGCACGGCAACCACGGTGAACCCCGGAGACCGAGCCAGCGATCGAAGCGAGTGACGTACGTCCTGCGCAAGCATCTCCATCGGGCCATCTCCGGGTCGGGGTCGGTCGGTTTCCTCCTTTGATGCGGCTATTCCGCCAGGGGTTGCGGCATGCCGGTCTTCGGACGAGCAAAACCGTGGGCGGACTCACACCGGCGACCTCGGGAGGCCCGGTCGCCGCGGTGCTCTACGCCGGCGGCCCCGGCAACCACGCCCGGGCGAACAGGCTCTATGCAACGGAAAGGGCCCCGCCGGGGCGGGGCCCTCTACCTACGAAGCAACCAGGGGTTTTTCGCTCGCTTGCTTCGTCAGGACTGCTCGATGGCTCGAAACCGCTTCTCCATCAGAAGCCGGTGTCCCACCACCGTTTCCCGGTCAGAACTGCTTGTCCCACCAGTGATCCTCGAGGATAGTCGCTGTGGCGTCGAGCTCCTGGCCATCGACGCTGAGCACGACGCGGTAGCTGCCCTCGGGTGCCGGCTGATAGACATGGTTCGGGCGGCGATCGGTGCCACCACCGCGGCCACGGAAACCTCCGCGGAAGCCTCCGCGCCCACCTCGGGCTGCGGCGGCCTCTGCTTCCACCTGAGTGCGTTCACGGCCGAAGTCCATGTCCCAGATGACCTGGTTCAGACCGGCATCGTTCGTGCCGGTGAGCTCGCGCACCATCCGGTCTCCCTGGTAGATCCGGATGCTGGGGGCCGAGGCGGCCGGCGACGCCAGCATGTAGTTGATGACGCTACCGTTGGGGGCGGAGCCGCCGGTGAAGTTCTGCGCCGAGCGGTCGTTGCGCGTGGTGTTCTTCCAGCGCACGGCCGGCTCGATGGCGAACAGGTGCACCGGGTGGCCGAGGTTCTCGGCCGTCAGCTCCTGCATCCAGGAAACATCGGTGATGAAGATCCCCCGCCCGTGCGTGCCGACGACGAGGTCGTTCTCGCGCGGGTGGATGTGCATGTCGTGCACCGGGTTGGTGGGCATGTCGCCCTTCATCTTGTGCCAGGAGCCACCGCCGTCGATCGAGGCCCACACACCGATCTCGTTGCCGACGAACAGCAGATTCGGATTCTTGTGATCCTCGCGCACGACGTTGATCGACGCGTCCGGCAGGCCGGCCGAGATGTCGGTCCAAGTCTCGCCGTAGTCCTCCGTCTTGTAGAGAAACGGACGGAAATCGTCGCGCCGGTAGCCGGTGTACGACACATAAGCGACGGCCGGATCGTGGTTCGACGGCTCGATCCGGCTGACCCAGTAGCCCGGGTTGCCGGTGATGTTGTCGTTGAGCTGGGTCCAGTTGGCGCCGGTGTCCTGGCTCACCCAGATGTTGCCGTCGTCGGTCCCGACCCACAGCAGCCCGGGAACGATCGGCGACTCGTCGAGCGAAACGATGGTGCTGTACTGGATATTGCCCGTCCCGCGGATCTTGGCGGGGTCATTCGTGGTCAGGTCCGGCGAGATCTCCTCCCAGTTCTCGGCCCGGAAGCTCGAGCGCAGGACCACGTTGGCGCCCATGTAGAGAACGTCGGCGTCGTGCGGCGACACGACGATCGGCGACAGCCAGTTCCAGCGCAGCTGCTCTTCACCCTGAGGCCGGTTGTAACGGCTACCGCCACGCTCGTTGGTGAGCAGATCGAGGCGCTGGAAGCCGCCGGCGAACTGCCACGAGTTGTACAGGTAGCGGTTGTTGCTCCAGTCGACGACCTGGTACATGCCGTCGCCACCGCCGACCCGCTCCCACGCCTCGAAGCCGATCGGGCCGCCGGAACGGGTGCGTGAAGGACCTCGCCGCGAGCCGTTGTCCTGAATCCCGCCGTAGACGTTGTACGGGTAGGCGTTGTCGATGCCGATGGCGTAGAACTGCGCCAGCGACAGGTTGTCGGGGTGGTACCAGGTGTTGCCGCCGTCGCGGCTGATGCCCAGGCCGTGGTCATAGCCGAGAATCATGTGGCTGGAGTCGTCGGGATTGACCCAGACGGCGTGGTCGTCGCCGCCGATCCCCGTCCAGGCGGGCTCCCACTCGCGCCCGCCGTCGATCGACTTGAGCGATCCGGCAGAAAGCATGAACAGGTTACTGGCGCTGTTCGGGTCGGCGATGATCCGGCCGTAGTAGTACGGCGGCCCGCCACCGACGTGACGATCGGGCGGCGATACGGCCTCCCAGGTAGCACCGGCGTCCTGGCTGCGCCACACGCGATCGTTGTTGTCGCGCCCGTTCTGCGACGGCATCCCCGACAGGAGCTCCTGGTAGCGAACGTCCTCCGCGACGCCCTCGACGTTGACGTCCTCGATAACGGCAAAGACGGTGTCGGGCGCAGCGGCCGACACTGCCAGGCCGATGCGACCGATCATCCCCATCGGCAAGCCGCCCTCGAGCATCGTCCAGTCGGCGCCGGCATTGGTGCTCTTGTAGATGCGGCTGCCCGGCCCGCCCTCGTTGAACGTCCAGGGCCGGCGCACCTTGTCGTAGGTGGCGGCGTAGAGTGTGTCCGGGTCGGTCGGGTGCAGGACCACCTCGACGACGCCGACGTGGCGTGTGGTCTCGTCCTCGAAGTTGCCCGTGGCCTCGATCACGTCGGTGAGGATCAGGTCCCAGGACCTGCCGCCGTCGGTCGTCTTATACAGACCTCTCTCCGGGTTGTCGCTGTACAGGTGACCGAGCGCCGCGACATAAACCGTATCGGCGTCGTCGGGATGCACCACGATGCGACCGATATGACCGGAATCCGGCAATCCCATGTTGGTCCACGTCTCGCCGGCGTCGGTGCTCTTGTAAATGCCGTTGCCCCAGTAGGAGCTGCGCGAGTTGTTGCCTTCGCCGGTGCCCACCCAGACGGTGTCGGGAGCCGTGGGCGCGACCGCCACGGCGCCGATCGAGAACACGTCGTCGACGTTGAAGATCGACTCGTAGTTGATGCCGTCGTGCGTCTTCCACAGTCCGCCGGAAGCCGTTGCAGCGTAGAACGTGTCCGTGTCCCTCGGGTCGACGGCGATGTCGACGAAACGACCGGACTGACGGGTCGGGCCGACCTCGCGATAGTGGATGTTCGCCAGGATGGCGTCGAGGTCAACGCTCTGGACCGCCGACGAAAGGCTCGGCGCCGTCGCGAGACTCGGTGACACGCCCGTGGCCGCACTTTCACCGTTGGCACGCGCCGCGTCGGCCGAGCCGACGTTGACGAGCATGATCGTCACCAGCGCGAGGGCGAAGACCCCCGAGGCCAGCTTGGAAACGAAACGCATGGGTAACCTCCATGATGCGGGTCCCGACGGGGGGCGAGGCGGTCGCCGAGCGCCGGGGCGGCTCCGCGTACAGAAACGGATCTATCCGTGAACTGTAAGTTGAGGTTGCGGACCAGACAACGAAGCGCCGGGCGTCGGGGTCAGGTTTTACATATTTAACAACCTACGACTTGCGCCCGGACCGCTTCCGTCGCACCCGGACTGCTTCCGACGCGGCCGGGCTGCTTCCGTCGCGGCCGAGTTGCTTCCGGCGCGGCCGGGCTGATTCCGTCACGACCGAGCCGCTTCCGTGCCAGCCGCGCCCTTCACCCCCCTCGCCTCAGCGGGGCACCGGAACACGGACCTCCTCGCGCAGCTCCACGTACAGGCCCGTGGCTGGAGGCAGGCTCACTTCCTCGCCCTTGGTGGCGACGAAGGTGCCACCCCCACCGATCAGAACGCCGGCAAGGACACCCTTCCCTCCGCCGAGGAGCCCACCCACGAGGCCGCCGACGCCCGCTCCGACGGCGATCTCCTTCAGGTCCTCGCGGACGCTGTCTTCACCTTCCATGCGCTCGCCGTCGGCGGTTACCAACCCTTCGAACGTGACCGAGCTGTCATGAGCCCGGATCACGTCGGCCTTCAGCACCAGACGTCCGCCCGTGTTGGGACGCCGCGCCCCCTGCACCTCTGCCACGTATCCCTCGATGCGGCCGCCGACCGGAAGCACCTCGATGCCGGCGATGACGACGGCCTCGGTGACACTCATCGAGAATCGATCCCCCACCTGCGAGCGACCGGAGCTGAGATCGTCGTTGAGGCTGGTGGCGACGAGGGTACCTGCCGGCAGTGCCACGATGCGCGGCTCCGGAGCGGGCGCCGGGCCGGGCGCGGCCCCGGGGTCCCGCTCGGGCGCGGGAGTCGGGGTCGGCTCCGGTGCTGGAGTGGGCGTCGGGTCCGGTGCGGGAGCCGGGGGCGGCGTGGGCGCAGGATCCGGGCTTGGCGTGGGGGCCGGAGCGGCAGGCTCCTCGGCCGGCGGCGTCGCTTCGGCCGGCGGCGGGCTCGTCGCCGGCTCGGCGGTCGGAGGATCGCCATGGGTGCCGCCCGCGGCGATTGCGTCTGCGGTGGACGGTTGAATCTCGATCGCGGTGGCCGTGCCCTGATCCGGCTCGAGGCCCACCTCCACGTGAAAGGCAGTGTTCCCTTTCGCCACGTCGTAGGCCAGCAAGTCGCTGCGCTCGTAGCGCAGCGTGCGCACCTCGTAGCCGAGCTCCTCGAGCTTCTCCGTGTACCAGGCGGGGGGATTTCCGGTAGGCAGCCCCGCCTGCAGCTCTGCCAGGCTTCCGCCCGGTGGTCCGGGGATCTCACCGTCGTTTGCGCCGGCGCAGCCGATCGTCAACGTTGCGACGAAGGCGAGCGCAGCGATTGCGGGAAACCAGCCGATGACGCGCCGTGCTGAGGTCACGGGAACTCCTCCTTGTCGAGAGCCCCCGTTAGGGGGGCAGCCGGGGCCCCTGTAACGAGGTTACTAGCCGGCCCACTTCCGGCGCCAGGATTCGACGACCACGAAGTCGCTCGGTACACGCCCGTGACCTGCTCGGCGCGAGTGGAACCGAGAGCCCGCTCGGTGGCAGCGGGGTCCGGAAACCTATTCGGTGACGACGAACTGCCCCATCATGCCGCGATCCTCGTGCTCGAGGATGTGGCAGTGATACATGTACGGATGCACCGGATCGGCAAAGTCGGTGAAGTGAGCCAGGATCGACACGGTCTCATCCGGACGAACCTGCACCGTATCCTTCCACCCGCGCTCGTGCTCGGGCGGCGGCATGCCGTTGCGCGATTGCACCAGAAACTGCACGTCGTGAATGTGGAACGGGTGGGTCATCGGCGAGTGGTTGACGACGCGCCACTCCTCGACGGCGCCGAGCTTCACCGTCTCGTTGATGACGCTCATGTCCATCGAGACGCCGTTGATGGTGAACCCGCCGGGGCCGCGGCCGGCCATCTGGTTGCCACCACCCGTCCTGACCGCGCCCATTCCTCCCTCGGCTCCGCCACGCCCCATTCTACCGCCACCACCGCCCATGCCGGCGTCCGCCCCGCCGCCGCCCATCGTGCCCATACCCATCATGCCCATTCCCATGGCGAGATCGAACTGACGCACCTCGCTGACCTCGGCCGCGTCGATGGTCGGCGCCGGCCGAAGAACCTCGGGAATCGACGTCGGAACCGTCTCGATGCCACCGTCGACGTCGATGTCGACCACCAGGAATCCGTCGGTGTCACCCTCCGGATAACTCATCAGAGGCACGACCGTGCCGGTGTCGCTCGACAGATCGACGACGATCTCGTAGCGCTCCCCGGTAGCCACCGACAGCCGCCGTCGAGAAAGCGGCGCCGGAAGCAACCCGCCATCCGAGGCGACGATCCAGAAGGGTCGATAGTCGGCGAAGCCGAAGGTGTAGATCCGCGCGTTCGAACCGTTGAGCAGGCGCAGGCGAACGTGCTGCGCCGGGGCCTTCAGCGTGGGTGTGATTGCACCGTTGACGAGCAGGTAGTTGCCCATCATGCCCATCATCGCGTCCATTCCCATCTGCATGTAGACGAGCTGGCCGTCGCTCGAGAAGCGACGGTCCTGGACGACGAGGGGAAAGTCGTCGACGCCGTATCGGCTCGGCAGGCCGGCGACGTCGAGCTCGGGGTCGTCGATGATGATCATCCCGGCGAGACCCTTGTAGACTTGCTCTCCGGTTCGCCCTTCGAGGTGGGAGTGATACCAGTACGTCGCCGCTTCGTTCTTCACCTGGAAGAACGCCTCCCAGGTTTCTCCGGGCTGGATGATCGAGTGGGGGCCGCCGTCGGCCACCGCCGGAACGTGCAACCCGTGCCAGTGGCACGTCGTCGGCTCGCCGAGCTCGTTGGTGACGTCGAGCCGCACATCCTCGCCCCGGGTCATGCGGATGACGGGCCCGAGGAAATCGCCGTTGTAGCCGAACGTCTCGGCCGGCATGCCATCGTGAAACGCCGTCGCGCCCCGTCGCGCCGTGAGCTCGTACACACGCGTGTCGCCGACACGCTTTCCAGGAAGCAAGGGCGGGAGGGGCAGCAGCGTGTCGCGCGGCCGGGAAAGGTGGTACGCACCGCCCCACGCCGCGGCGGATGCGGCGGTCGCGATCGTGGAGTGCATGAACGTCCGGCGTGAGATCCTGGGCATGGGGGCCCGTCCTACCCGAACATCGGGTGTCGCGGCAGATCGTCGGGGGCAGACCTTGGAATTCTACCGCCCGGCGAGCCCCTGGAGCGAACCGGGCAGACCCTCGACAAATCGGCGGATCTCGTCTCGAACGCGCCGATACGGACCCAGCGCCTCCTCCTCGGAGCGCGCTTCTCGCGCCAACCGCGGCGGATCTTCGAAGCCACGGTGGACAACATCGGTCGCGCCGGGAAACAACGGGCAGGTCTCGTGCGCCGCATCACAGACGGTGACGACGACGTCGAACGCAACGTCGCCCAAGTCGTCCACCGACTTGGACGCGTGCCGCGAGATGTCGACGCCCGATTCCCGCATCACGGCTACGGCGCGCGGGTCCAGCCCCCCGGGATGGGTCCCCGCCGAGTACACCTCCAAGTCGTCCGCCTTCAGCGCCTTCGCCCAGCCCTCGGCCATCTGGCTGCGGCAACTGTTTCCGGTACACAGAAAGAGGATCTTCATGCTCGTCGACATGTCGCGAGCTTACCCGACGCCGCCCTTTCGGGCGCGCCAGGACAGGAGTTGCGGGGGGCCTCCGATTCGACCAGAATGCGGGCCTCCATGAGCTTCCGACGCAGTCCGTGGGCCGTCGCCGGCGTAACCATCACCGCGCTCCTGTGCGCAGGCTGCGGCCTCGCGGAGACCGGCGGCACATCGACCGACGGCGACGGTTCCGCGACCCGCAACCGGGGCGGTCCCGCCCGGGTCGAGCCCGTCGCCTCCCGGGGGGAAGCGACGCCTTTTCCGGGTTACACGCTGTTCCATCCCTTGAAGTCCACCTCCGTCTATCTCGTCGACATGGACGGCGAGCTCGTCCATCGCTGGGAGACCGAGTACAACACGGGCCAATCCGTGTACCTGCTGGCGAACGGCAACCTGCTGCGGGCATCGCGCGACCCGGACCCCGTCGGGCCCTTCCGTGGCGGCGGCGAAGGCGGCATCGTTCAGGAGATCGCCGGGGACGGCACCGTCGTATGGGACTTCAAGTACTCCGACGAGAAGCGACGGCAGCACCACGACATCGAGCCGATGCCGAACGGCAACGTGCTGATCGTCGCTTGGGAGTCGCGCACCTACGAGCAGGCTCTGCAGGCCGGAATCAACCCGGCTCGAATGCGCGACGACGAGATCTGGCCGGATTTCATCGTCGAGGTGGCGCCGGTGTACCCGGACGGTGGCGAAGTAGTCTGGGAGTGGTACGCCTGGGATCACCTGGTGCAGGAGATCGATCCCGACAAAGACAATTTCGGCGTGGTCGCGGATCATCCCGAGCTCATCGACATCAACGCGGCGCCCTCACACCGGGCACGGCAGCAAATCGCGACTCCCGAGTCTGTCGATCGGCTCCGATCCCTCGGCTACATCGCCGGCGACGCCGCATCCGACGACCGCCCCGAGATCGCCGCGGACTGGATGCACACCAACTCGGTCGACTACAACCCCCAGCTCGATCAGATCCTGCTCTCGAGCCGACACTTTTCCGAGATCTGGATTATCGACCACTCCACGACAACGGAAGAGGCCGCCGGCCACACCGGCGGACGCTACGGTCGCGGCGGCGACCTGCTGTACCGCTGGGGAAATCCGGAGGCCTGGGGCAGCGGCGGACCCGCGGATCGAACCCTGTTCGTGCAGCACGACGCCCGTTGGATCGAGCCCGGGCTGCCGGGAGCGGGAAACATCTCGGTGTTCAACAACGGCGCGGGAAGGGCCGACCTGAACTACTCGTCGGTTCTGGAGATCACCCCGCCGATGAACCCGGACGGCTCCTACGTGATGGTTCCGGGGCAGCCCACCGGCCCGGCGACGCCCACCTGGGAGTACGTCGCTCCGGTTCCTCAAGACCTGTTTTCGGCCCTGCTCTCGGGTGCGCAGCGGCTGCCAAACGGCAACACCTTGATCGCCGACGGCCTCTCGGGGCGGATCTTCGAGGTCGGCGCGGGCAACGCCATCGTGTGGGAGTTCACCAACCCGTTCCTCGAAGACGAGGATCGTCAGTCAACCGCGCGGTTGCTCTCCGCGTTCGGCGCGCGAACCGACGACGGCCCCGCCGCGGCTTCCGGCGGTAGCGATGACCGAGGCGGCGACACCGGAGGGGACGAACGCGGTCAGGGCAGCACCCACGGCCTCCCGCGACCGGGAAGCATCTATCGCGCCACCCGAATCGCCCCCGATCACCCTGGACTGCGGGCGTTACAGCGAGGCGGCGAGGCAGCGAACCGATTTCGTCGGAACGACTCCGCCAACGATCGGGTCGGGAGACGGACCGAGGCCTCTCGGCAGGCTCAGGCTTCGCTCTCGGCGAACGCAACCGCCCGACCCACCCATCGCCGTAGATCCACGTCTTCACGCACGCCCTCGGCGTCGACGTACACCATCGACCGCAAGGGCCGGCCGGTGAAATCCATCTCGCGGCAATGGGGCTCCTCGAGGGCCGCGGCGGCACCCTCGTTGCCCAATCGGAGCATCAGGTCAGGTCCGTCCGCAAGGAGCAAATCGGGTCCCTTCGGCCTTGGCTAATATGGACATATTGATTATAGTTATGGAGTCCATATCACGCGACCTCTTCGTTTCGAAACGATCGGGCGCCGAGGACGACCCGGCCCGCTAACAACGAATCGGGCCCCTGCAACTGGACGAGACGCACAATGAACGGAACAAACACCGCCTCGCTTCTTCCCCTCCGCCCCGACGTATTCACCATCTTGCTCGTCCTGCTCGACGGCGACTGCCACGGCTACGGGATGATCAAGGCGGCCGAGGAGCGGCAGGGGCGCAAAGGCCAGTTGCAGCCGGGCGCCCTGTATCGACTACTCAAGCAACTGCTGGACGGCGGGATGATCGAGCAGACTCCCGCGGCGGAAGCACCGGCGGATAGCGACGAGCGACGCCGCTACTACCGCATCACGGCGTTCGGGCGCGAGGTTGCGGCGGCCGAGGCGCGCCGCATGGCCGACCTGTTGGAGATCTCCGCCAAGCACCGCCTCCTGGAGGACGGAGGACGATCGTGAGCAGGCCGGTTCGGCTCTCCGCCAGCGCCTACCGCGTCCTGCTGGCCGCTTTCCCGCGACGCTTCCGCGACCGTTTCGGCCCGGAGATCGCGGCGACTTTCGAGGAGCTCGCGATCGAGGCGTGGAACGCGTCCGGGCTGCGCGGGCTCGGGCGCCTGTGGATTCGTACGCTCGCCGACCTGGCCCGGCACGGCGGCGGCGAGCGCATGGGAGTCGCCCTGCCGGCCGACCGAGGCGAGCCTTCCGTCGGCGAGCGACGCAACCGAAGTGCCATGGGAGGAAGCGGCGACCCACGTGGGAGCGTGCCGAACCGCGGCCGGGGCGGGCGCCGGGCGCGCGCCGGCGTGCTCGACACCCTGCGGCAAGACTCCCTCTTCGCGCTGCGCACGCTGCGGCGGAACCCGGGCTTTTCCGCCGCCGTGGTCGGGACGATCGCCCTCGGCATCGGCGCCAATACCGCCATCTTCACCGTGGTCGACGGCATCCTGCTGCAGGCCCTCCCCTTCGAGGAGTCCGAGCGAGTGTTGGTCCTGTGCGAAACCCACGAGCAGGTGGGCGACTACTGCATCGCTTCGCCGCCGAACGTCGAAGACTGGGACCGAGCCAGCACGACCATTGCCACCTTCGGCCAGGCTCGCAACTGGTCGTTCGGCATCAACGAGCCCGAAGGAACACGCCGGCTGAACGCGGCCATCGCCACGCCGGGGTGGTTTCCGATACACGGCGTGTCGGCCGCGTACGGCCGCCTCTTCGGCCCCGAGGACATGGCGCCGGGCGACAACCGGGTCGTGATCCTGAGCCACGCTTTCTGGAATTCGCGTTTTGGCGCGGACCCGCGGGTCGTCGGCTCCACCGTGGTCCTCGACAGCAGGCCGCACACGATTATCGGCGTGCTGCCGGACGGCGCCTGGATCCACAACTTCGGTACTGCACAGATCTGGCTGCCGCTGACGGCCATCGAGGACGACGTCACCAATCGGGCGTGGCGCGGCTTCGTCACGCTCGGCAAGTTGGCGGCGGGCGCCTCGTTGGCCGCCGCGCGCGAGGAAATGGAAGCGATCCGGGCGGGGCTGGCGTCGGAGCACCCGGAGACCAACCAGGGCTGGGGCCTACGCCTCGAACGCCTGCGGGACAACGTCGCCGGACCGGCCCGCTCGACGTTGCTGATCTTCCTCGGCGCCGTCGGCCTCGTGCTGCTGATCGCCTGCGCCAATGTGGCGAACCTCTTGCTGGTGCGCGCGACAGCACGCACGCAGGAGTTCGCCGTCCGCGCGTCGATGGGTGCCGGCCGCCTCCGCCTGGGGCGCCAGCTGATGACGGAGAGCGTCGTGCTCGCCGGCCTCGGCGGCGGCGCGGGCGTCCTGCTGGCACTGCTCGCCACCCGGGCGTTCCTTGCGTGGGCCCCGGCGGACATCCCTCGACTATCGGAGGTCCGGCTCGATGGCAGCGTGCTCGCGTTCGCCATCGGGATCACGGCCGCCACCGCGTTTCTGTTCGGTCTCGCCCCCGCGCTGAGCGTCGCACGCGGGAGGCTCGGGCAGGCCATGAGGGCTCGGCGCGCCGAGGCACACGGGTCCGGCACCCGAAACCTGCTGGTGATCGGCGAGTTGGCGTTGGCCGTCATGCTCCTGGTCGGCGCCGGGCTGCTGACACGCGGCTTCAGCTCGCTGCTGACCTGGGACCCCGGCTTCGATCGGGACGGGCTGATCATGATGTTCGGCGTCGCACCGACCGACAAGTACGTCACCGGCGAGCAGGCTGTCGACTTCTTCGAGCGCGCTGCCGAGGAGCTGCGCGCCGTTCCCGGCGTCGAGGCCGTCGGGCTGACGTCCGCAGGACCGTTGTTCGGCGGCCTCGAATCCGAGCGGTTCGACATCGTCGGGCGCCCGGCCGCGACGCCCGAGGATCGTCCGTCGACCCGCTACTACGACATCGGCCCGCGGTACTTCGACACGATGGGGATCGCGGTCGTTCGCGGCCGCGGCATCGAGACAACCGACACCGCAACCAGCGTTCCGGTCGTGGTGGTCAACGAGACCTTTGCCGAGCGCCACTTCCCCGACGAGGAAGTTCTCGGCCAACGGATCGAGGTGCTCGACGGCGCCCGCGAGATCGTCGGCGTCGTACGCGATATCCGCCCGTTCGCTCCCGACGAGACCGTCGGCGCGGAGATCTACGTCCCCAAGCGCCAGTACACCCGCTGGGGTGGCTACTTCGTCCTGCGCGCTCGCGATGCACCGGAGGGCGTCGTCGAGACCGCCCGCGCCCGCCTGCGGGCCCTGGATGGCGACTTCGACCCGGGCCGTTTCCGCACGCTCGGCGAGATGGCCGACCAGCAACTGGTGAACCCGCGGTTCAACATGTTGCTGATCGGCGTGTTCGCGCTCGCCGCCCTCGCTCTGGCGGCGATCGGAACCTACGGCGTCATCGCCTACGCCGTCGCCAGCCGCACCCACGAGATCGGTATTCGTCTGGCGCTCGGGGCCCGGCCGGAGACGATCCGGGCCGCGGTGATCCGCCGGGGCATGGCGCTCGCCGGTGCCGGGCTGCTCCTCGGCATCGCCGGAGCGGCGCTCGTCTCACGGGTCTTGAGCAGCCTGCTGTACGGGATCTCGCCGACGGACCCGGCCACGCTGGCGGCGATCGTCACCATCTTCGCGCTGGTCGCCCTGGCGGCCTGCTGGCTGCCCGCGGCGAGGGCCAGCCGGCTGGATCCACAGGCGGCGCTCCGCGCCGAGTAGACGCCGGGCGGCCCGGGCGCGTTCAAGCCGGCAGCTGGTCGAGCTCCTCGTTCACCGCGTCCACGAGCGGCCCGATCGTCTCGGCGCTGAAATCGAAACGCGCACCGGCGGCTTCGAACAGCTCGGGCAGCGGTCGTGAGCCACCCAGACCGAGGGCGGTGCGGTAGCCGGCGAGCGCCTCCTTCCGATCGCGCTTGAAACGCAACCAGAGCTGCAGCGCCCCGAGCTGCGCGATGCCGTACTCGATGTAGTAGAACGGGTGCACGAATAGGTGGAGCTGCCGCTGCCAGTAGCTCTCCCGATTCTCCGGGTAGCCACCCCAGTCGACGGCGGCCCCGAACGCGTCGTCGAGTTCGAGCCACTTCGCCGTCCGCTCGTCTCGCGTATGCGACGGATGGGCGTAGATCCAGTGCTGAAAGGCGTCGATCTGGGCGATCCACGGGAGGATCTTGATGATGCTCTCGAGGTGCTTGCGCTTGGCCCGCGCCGCGTCGTCGGCGGAGTAGAAGACGTCGAGCTCGTCGTCGGCAAACAGCTCCATGGTCATCGAGGCCACCTCGGCGAACTCGATCGGGGAGTGCCGGTAGCCGACCAGCGGCTCGTGCTGGGTGGCGAACGCGTGGAACGCGTGACCGGCTTCGTGCAGCAGCGTCTCGACGTCGCGGTGGACACCGGCCGCATTCATGAAGATGAAGGGCCGCCGCTTCTCGTCACGGGTCGACATGTACCCGCCGGGCGCCTTGCCCTTGCGCGACTCCAGGTCGAGGTCGCCTTCTGCTCGCATGCTGGCGAACAACGCCTCGAGCTCGGGGTCGAGGCGGGCGAAGATCCGCTGAGCACCGTCCTCGAGCTCGGCGGAGCTGTCGAACGGTCGCAGCGGGTCGCGTCCGTGCGGATCGACATCCAGGTCCCAGGGCCTGAGCGCGTCGAATTCGGCGGTCGTTCGCTCGCTGAACGAAACCGTCTCCTCTTCGTCACGCCGCGGTCGTGACAGGAGCTTGAACTGCCGCATGTTCAGCTGCCGGTACAGGGGCACGACGAGCTCACGCACCGTGGCCTGGAACCGCTCCGAGTCCTCGATGCCATAATCGAAGCGCATCATCGACCGGAAGGCGTAGCCGCGATAGTCGTCGAAGCCCGCGTTGACGGCGACCTGCTGACGCAGCTCCCGCTGCTTGTCGAAGATGTCGTCCATCGCTTCGCGATCCTGCAGGCGGCGATTCGCCACCAGCTCCCATGCCTCCTGCCGCACCGAGCGATCGGTCTCCTCGATGTACTTGGCCATCTGCGGCAGGGTGTGCTCTTCGCCGCGGAACTCGACCGTCATCGCCCCGATGATCTTCTGGTACTGCTGCGCCAGCTTGGAGACCTCGGTCTGCAGCGGGATGTTTTCCTCGCGGAACAGCGATATCTCCGCCTCCACCTCCCGGTCGAGCACCCCGTAGCGCTGCTTGTCGAGCGCTTCCCGGTGCGGCGAAGCGACGTACTTCTCGTTGAGCCTGTGGAAATAGGGCTTTGCCCGTGGGGCGATGTTCTCCAGGAAGTGGAGGTAGGCCTTTTCCTTCTCGCTGTCGCCCGTATCGCACGTCATGGCGATGTATCGCTCCGAGCGCTCCTCGGAAAAACACGCCATCAGCTCGCTCTCGTCGAGCAGCCATTGCTCCAGCTCGGCGACCGAGTCGATCTCACGATCGAGCAGCGCCGTCAGCAGGGGCTCGATGTGAGCCCAATCACCGAGGTCGGCATCGGCGGGAACGAAGTTGCGCGGAAAGGTCAGGTTGCTCATCTCGGTCTCGTCGGGTGTATTCCGCGTGGCGTTGCCACGGATCTGAACGCTGTTCGTCGCGTCGGCCCCTGCGGCTCCCGCCCGGGCTGCGAGGACCTCGCGAGGTCCTTCGCGGTCCTAGCGAGCCGCGGCGCCGTCGAGCCGCAGGAAGCGGGCGGCGTTGTTGTAGAGGATGTCACGTTTCTGCTCGGCCGACAGAAAGTCGGCCGACTCGATGCTTGCGATGGCGCGTTCGATCGCTTCGGGCCACACCATCTGGTCGGAGCCGAACATGATGCGGTTGCCGAAACCCGCCTCCACCAGCGTCCGCAGGTAGCGGTAGAACTCCGCCCGCGGAAGCGCGTAGACGATCACACCGACCTCGACGTAAACCTGCGGGTGCGCCCACAGGAGAGCCATGGTGTCGTCGAGCATCGGCCAGCCCGCGTGCATCACGTAGATCCGCAGGTTCGGATGCTGCATCAGCGGCTCCTCCAGGCTCAAGGGGCTGTGCAGTCGGCCGCGGTATCGGTCGAACCCGGGCAGGTAGGGAGCGCCGGGCGGGCCCGTGCCGATGTGTATCCCGACGGGCATGTCGATCTCCTCCGCCATCGCCAGGTAGGGCTCGAAGCGCGGATCGTCCGGCGCGATTCCGAGGTACTGGTTGGTTACCTCGGCAAGCACTTCGATCCGGCCTGCCTCGAACAGCTCGCGAATCTCCTCCGGGGTCGGAGCCCCTTGGCTCAGGGCGAAGCTCATGCCTCGGATGATGCGGTCGGGCGCCGCATCCTCCCAACGCTCGACGATCTCGAGCGGACCCCCGGTGACGCCGATGATGTTGCGGCGCTCGAGAATCTCGAGTGATCGCCGCATGATCTCGTCGTCGCTTTCGGGCGACACCAACGGGTTCGAACAGGGCGGGTCGGCGGCGATTCCGGCGAACACCTGCATCCACGAGAGCCGGGTGTCGCGCACCGGAAGGGTCTCGAACGGAGCACAGATGACTTGCGGCGGCGGCCCTTGCGAGTCGGCGGACAGTGCATGCAGGTGCATGTCGATGATCGGCGGCGGGGTCTCCTGCGCGTCGACGCTGAACGAGCCCACGCCGGCCAAAGCAACCAGGATCGCCGAGGCAATCAGGATCGTCGGGGCAATCAGGGCGAGCGTCGCGGGCAGCGCGCGAACAGTCGGGCGGGTCATCGGACGTCTCCGGCTTCGGGTGTGCCGGCGTCACGCCGGCGCCATTCCTCGATCAGGTGCCGCGAGATCGAGGTGCGCGGCGAGAGGCGCAAGCTCCCGGCCTCGACCTCGGCGTCGATCTCCGCGCGCGTGAACCAGCGGGCGTCCTCGAGCTCCTCGTCGGCGAGGCGGATGTCGTCGTCGAGAGCTTCGGCCCGGAACCCGATCATCAGGGAAGAGGGAAACGGCCACGGCTGCGATGAATCGTAGGCGACGTCGCCCACGGTGATCCCGGCCTCTTCCTTTACCTCACGGCGTACCGCTTGCTCCAGGCTCTCGCCCGGCTCGACGAATCCGGCCAGCACCGAGTACCAGGTGGCATCCCACTTCGCCTGGCGGCCGAGAAGGGCTCGGTCCCCGTGGGTGACCAACACGATGATCGCCGGGTCGGTGCGCGGAAAATGTTGCTGGCCGCAATCGGCGCCGGTGCACCGGCGCAGGAACCCGGCCTCGAGCATCACCGTCGGCGCACCGCAAACGCCGCAGTACGAGTGCTGCTGGTGCCAGCGCACCATCGCCCGTGCGTACGCCATGAGCCCGCCGTCGAAACGATCGAGCAATGGGCCGATCCGGCGCAAGGCAACGAAGTCGCCGCGCCCGGCCAACCCGCGGTGGGCCCTGGCGTCGTCGAGGTCCGACAGGTCGAGGGCGAAGTACGTGTGCGGCCCGGACTCGCCCAGCAGCACGGCACGCCGGTGACCGTCGAGCAACGGCATGGCCTCGTCCGCGCGTAGGGTCACCGCCTTCAGGCGCCTGTCGGGAGCCGGAGGTGCGTCGGGCGCCCCGCTGAGACGGTACTCGGTGTCGCCCTCGGCCTCGGCCCGATCGACGAAGTTCTTCTCCCTCCACACGGGAACGAACAGCGTCTCCTCGCTCCCGAGCCGCTCGTTAACCCAGCCCTCGTCGCGCCGCAGCGTCGCCGCCCGGTCGATGTGCTCGCTGCTGAAGAAATGCTCTCGGTTCATGGTCGGACCCGCAGGGACTTTACCCGCCCGCGAGCAATCGTGTGCGCCGATACCGCGGCTCAGCCCCATTCAGCCCTACAAGCCCCGCCAGCCCCGCCAGCCCCGCCAGCCCCGCCAGCCCCGCCAGCCCCGCCAGCCCCGCCAGCCCCGCCAGCCCCACCGGCCCCAGGAGGCCCATCGGCGCCGGGGGTCACGCCCTCGGCCACAGCTCGAAGCCGGCCTGGAGGAAATGACGGTCGAAGCCGAAGGCCCGCGGTATCTCGTGGCGCCGCATCAGCGCGAACGACACACAATCGGTGAAGCTTGCTCGCTGATCGCCGAACTTGCGGAAAAACGCCAGCGCATCGAGCTCGTCTTCGGCGTCGGGACGGAGGATCGCCAATCCTACGGAAGCGAGTAGTTCCTCGGCGCGATCACCGGCGAATTCGGGCGACGCCCAGCGGCCGAGCAAGGTGATCGTCTCGTCGAGGACGAAGTTGCTGGTGTACACGGGCCAGCGCCGCGACGACAGCTCGCGCCAGGCCGCTCGCGCCACTTCGTGGTGCTGGTCGCGCGGCAGGTAGCGGGCCAGGAACGCCCCGGTGTCGACGAAGATCACTCCTTGGCACCGTACAGATAGCCGTCGTGCTGATCGGCGAGGTCCTCCGGTGCGGGGCCGTCGAACACCACGGAATCGGTGAACACCGGGTCGCCGTAATCGCGCGCCGGCGCGTCGACGGCATCCCGCAGCGATCTGCGCAGCAGCTCACCGAACGAGATTCCGCGCTCCCGAGCGGCGCGCTGGGCCCGCGCCTTCAGGTCCGCGGGCATCATGACGGTGGTGCGTTTCATGGAATCTCCGAAAAGTTATGGTGGCATAATAACATAACTCCTGCCGCCAACCCTCTCCCTTGATTCCCATCGGCGAGCGTTTGTATCATTCCCTCGATACAAACTTCCCTGGACTCGGGCGGGAGCCCGCGGGCTCGGCGCCGATCGATCCGGAGCCTCCATTGGAGCGAGTAGCCGATCCTGAGCGGCGCGGCGGAATCTGGTGGACACAGCCGAAACTCGCGCTTGTCTTCATCGGTGCCAACGCGGTCGCTTTCGCTGTCATCGTCCTCGGTGTGAGCGTTCCGGCCGTGGAAATCGGCGTGCTCCTGGCGGTTCAGTCAGCGATGATGCTCGCCTACGTGCGCGCCGCTAGCCGGCTCGGTGCGCGGCACCTCGCGGGCGCAACCGAGGATGCGTTCGAAGCCAACATCTGGAACAAGCGCTGGAATCCCTCCCGGGACAAGTACACCCACCCACCCGATGTCGTCCCGCGCGCCGGCGGAGGATCGTTCTACCAGCAGCTTCTCGGCGATACACCCGAGGCGCGCGCGGCCCTCTATCGGGCCATGTCCCTGTGGGAAGGCGCCCGCTTGCTCTGGGTCGGCAACACCGCGGCCGTCTTCGCCGCCGTCGGGTTCAGTACCGTCGGTTTGGCGATGACACGCTTCGCGGGCCAGCCGCGGCCCGCCGCGCTGATCGCCTCGGGACTGGCCGTCCCCGTCTGCCTGCTGCTACTGCCCGAGTCGATCAACATCATGCTGCTGAAACGCTCGATCTTGCGCCACGGTGTGGTCCCCCGCACGGCGGTGCTGGTTCCTCGGGACGCTATCGACCTCGGTTTGGGCAACGAGCCGGTCGTCCCGCAAGGTATTTGGCGCGAGATCATTGTTCTGCTGATCATCTTCTCGGGGATTCCGGTCTTCGCGATCGTGACGCTCGCCGCGGGATCCCGGATCGCCATTCTGGGCGCCGCGGCCATCGCCGCAGCGATTCTGGTCGCCGTGTGGGCGTTTCGCGCCTTCATGCGCCTGCTGGTCAGCGGTATCCCCTTCCTCCAGTTCGGCAACTCCGTGGAAGTCAGCGTCCTGCTCGACCTGGCTCACCGCCAGCGTGCTCGCATGTCCCTGGCGGCGCTCTGGCCGATGCTCTACGTGCTGAGCTGGTACCCGGGCGATGCCACTCCGAGTGTGTTGCCCCTTGTCATCGCGCTCGGATGCATCTTGGCGACAACCTTCGGCGACCAGCTCTCGGGCTACGCCGGCTTCGTCAACGCGACGCACTTCGAGGACTGCTTCAAGCGCTCGCTGGCCAAGCTCCAGGCGACAACGGCATGATCGTCCGCATCGACGACCAGAGTCCAGTCCCCCCCTACCGCCAGCTCGTCGACCAAATGCTGGCTCTCATCGCCGGCGGGACGCTGCCGGTGGGGCAACGGCTGCCGCCCGTGCGTCAGCTCGCCGCGGATCTGGGCGTCGCCAACGGCACCGTGGCGCGGGTCTATCGGATCCTGGAAGAGGCCGGCATCGTCGAGACCGCGGGGCGCAAGGGGACCATCGTAGTGCGCCGGCATCAGGACGTGTCGGCGGAGGATCGGCTCGACGTGCTGCGCGCCAAGACGATCGAGCTGACGCAGGCCGCCGCAACGGTCGGCGCTTCCGAACGGGAGGTCCGAGATGCGGTCGACGCCGCGCTCGCGGCGACACCTCTGCCGAGCCTTGCGCCGTAGCAACGAAGCGTAGGCCTGCTACCGACGACCCGGGCCCGCTGCCGGACCGTGGGCTGCCGGCGACTAAGGCCGTCGCGCCCGAAAGTTGATCCCGTGGGTGCCGAACTTCGCCGCGCTGGACGCCTGCGGGGCGCCGTCGAAGACCGTCGCCTTCCAGGTGATCTCGAAACCTTCGAATCCGGCGGCCGCGACCGCGGCCTCGAGCTCTGCTTCCAGCAGAGCGCCGGCGATTCAGCCGGTCCAGAGATCGATCTTCTGTTTGGCCGCGGCGGAGACCTCCGTCTCCACCATGATGTCGGCGAGCTGGAGTCGGCCTCCGGGGCGCAGGACGCGGAACATCTCGCGCAGCACCTGGGGCTTGTTCGGCGAGAGGTTGAAGACCCCGTTGGAGATGACGACGTCGGCCCAGCCGTCTTCGGCCGGCAGCTTCTCCATGTAGCCGTCGACGAATGTGACGTGGGGCATGTCCGCTTCCCGGCCGGCGGCGCGGGCCTTGTCGAGCATCTCGGGGGTCATGTCGACGCCGACCACCTCGCCTTCGGGACCCACCATCTTGCCGGCAATCAGGCTGTCGATGCCGGCGCCACTCCCGACGTCGATGACCCGGTCGCCCGGCTGCAGCTCACCCATGGCAAACGGGTTGCCGGTACCGGCGAACGACTCGATCGCACCCTCGGGAATGCCCTCGAGCCACTCGTCTCGATACCCGACGATGCCGGCCAACGTGCGTCCGGTGTGAAAGTGGAATCCCTTGTCGGGTGCGGCGGCCACCTCGCGATACTCCGCGCGGATCGCGTCGCGCACCTCTTCGGTGTCGACATCGATAACGGCGGCGGCCGGAAAGCCCTCGGTCTGTCCCATCGTTCTCGTTCCTCCGTTTCGGTCATGTCTTCGCCCGGCAGGGGCCGGCAAGCTTCCGGAAGCTCTCCGGAAAGCTCGTCGTCACCCTGCCAAGGAATACCGGAAGACGCCCGCTGCGGGCTCACCGAATTCCGCACCAGGAGGCGATCGGCCTCAGATCGGCGCGCCGGTGGCCAGCTCGCTCAGCGGCACGGCCTCCACCCCGTCGTCGATGACGTATCTTTTCGCCCCGGGGTAGATCACCGCAACCTTCTGCAGTCCGAGGTCCTCGCGCGCGATGCGGATCGATCGCGTCATCCGCGGCGCGTCGGCTCGCTTGCACTCGACGCCGAGCAGTTCGTCGCCTCGGCGTAGGACGAGGTCGATCTCCGCGCCCTGGTGGGTCGCCCAGAAATGCGCCTCGTCGTGCGGCAGCGCCTGCAGGACCTGCTCGACGACGAACCCCTCCCAGGAGGCTCCGGTCTTGGGATGCGTGACAAGCTGCTTTTCCGTGCGAATACCGAGAAGTTGGTGCAACAGGCCGCTGTCGCGAACGTAGATCTTCGGCGCCTTGACTTGCCGTTTGCTCAGGTTGGCGTGGTAGGGACGCAACTGACGGATCATGAACGCGTCGGTCAGCAGGTCGAGGTGTCTTCGCGTGGTCGTTTCGTTGACGCCCAGGCTGCGGGCAGGCTCCGCCGCGTTCCAGGTCTGGCCGTGGTAGTGCGCCAACAGGGCCCAGAAACGACGCAGCGCTTCCGCCGGCACCCGGACGCCCCACTGGGGGAAGTCTCTCTCGAGCAGCGTGAGCACGAACTCGCTTCGCCACGCGTAGCTGTCCTCGGGGTCGGCGGCGAGAAACGAGCGGGGAAAACCACCGCGCAGCCACAGCTGATGCTCCGCTTCGGCGCCGAGCTCGGAAAGCGAGAAACCCGACAAGGTGATCCGCTCCATGCGACCGGCGAGGCTCTCGGAGGTCTGGCGCAGCAGGTCGCCGGACGCACTGCCGAGCACCAGAAACCGGGCATCGACATCCGGTCGGTCGATCAGCACGCGAAGCACCGGAAACAGCTCCGGGCGGCGCTGGACCTCGTCGATCACAACGACCCCTCGCAGGGGGCTCAGCGCGGTGACGGGCTCGTCGAGACGCGCCCGGCTCGCGGGGTCTTCGAGGTCGAAATAGTTGACCGATTCGAGCTCGACGAGCTGCCGCGCGAGGGTGGTCTTGCCGCACTGGCGTGGCCCGACCAGCACCACGGCAGGACTCCTGGCCAGGGCGGTGCGGATGGCGTCCAGGTGCCCGGGGCGAGCGATCATCCCGGGCAATGTATCATGAATATCCCGTATTTACTACGCGATTTTCATGAACGTGAGGAACGTGAGCGGTTTGCCCCGCGGACTCCAGCGCCGCCGCGGGGTCCGTTCCCGCCGAGGCGGTCAGCAACGCCGTTCGACGCGACCGGCTGCTTGTCTCCCTGGCCACCATGGAGGAGCTGGCCGACATCCTCGCCCGGCCGAAGTTCGACCCGTACCTCACCGTCGCAGAGCGCCAACGCTTCTTGCGCTTGATCGGACGCGTGGCGGAACGGGTACCGATCATCCACAGAATCGAAGCGTGCAGGGACCCGGGCGACGACAAGTTTCTCGAGCTCGCGGTCAACGGTAGAGCCGACGTGGTGGTCACGGGCGATCGAGACCTCCTCGTCCTGGACCCCTTTCGGGAATCCCGATCCTCTCGCCGGCCCGATACCTCAGCGCTCGTAGATGAGTACAAGCGCAGGCTGTGAACGTCGGATGCGGCCTCGACGTGCGTCAACGGGAACTGTGATGGCGGTAGCGGTGGAAGCAACTATCGACCTAGGAACGGCTGGCCGCTACCTTCCGACCCGATCCCCCGCAACCACCGCCGGGCTGGCCGGTCCCGCGGCCACGTTGGGCCGCCGGCAGGGAGTTCGGTAGTATGGCCCGTCATGATCGATACCCCTGCCGACACGGCGCTGATCGACCTCGAATACCTCGGCCGCAAGCGCTACATCGCCTGCGCTCTGCTGCAGGGCGACGGCCCGGTGATTATCGATCCCGGGCCGACCGTCTCGCTGCCGACGCTCGAGAAGGGACTGCGCGCCGCCGGCCTGTCGATCGACGACCTCGCGGGCGTCCTGCTGACCCATATCCATCTGGATCACGCGGGAGCCACCGGCACCATCGTGCGGCGCAACCCGCGTCTGACCGTGTACGTGCACCGGCGGGGCGCCCGCCACATGATCGATCCGGAACGGCTGCTGGCCAGCGCCAAGCGCCTGTACGGCCGGCACATGGACGCGCTCTGGGGCGAGTTCCTCGGCGTGCCCCAGGACAATGTCCGGTCGCTTTCCGGCGGCGAGACGCTGGCCCTCGCCGGCCGTCGCTTCGAGGTCGCCTATACCCCCGGGCACGCCTCGCACCACGTCAGCTACCTGGACACGTCCAACGGAACCGCCTTTGTCGGGGACACGGCGGGCATCAGGATCTCGAATCATCCCTTCGTCCTGCCGGTAACACCGCCGCCCGATGTCGATCTCGAGGCGTGGGAAACCAGCCTGGCGAAGATCGAGGCCTGGAAGCCCGAACGCTTATTCGTAACCCACTTCGGCCCGGCCAACGGCGTCGCGGAGCACCTGGCGCAATTCCGCCGGCGCCTGGCGGAGTGGGCGGAGGCGGTGCGCGCGGATCTGGCGGGAGGGGGCGACGACCGGACCTGCGTCAATGCGTTCACCGAGCGGGTTGTCGATCAGCTCACCCGCGAGTTGGCCGAGCAGGAGGTTCCGTTGTACCAACAGGGAGGGGCGCCCGGCATGTCTTGGCACGGCCTGGCGCGGTACTGGAAAAAGCAGGCGGAGGTGACCACATGAGTGCGACGCTTTGGCGGGTTCAGCGACGCGCGGCGAGGGCGGGGCTACTGCTGATCCTGGGATACGCCGTCGGCTGCGCCGACGCCCCCGATCCCCAGAGCACGGCGGAGCCCGCCGAGATCCCCTCACCGGTGGCGCGCCCGGACCGCGGTGCGGCGGGCGACGAGGACCCGTCGAATCCGCGCTGGGACAAGTATCACACCAGCGACGAGGTCAATCGCAGCCTCGAGGCGTGGGCGAGCGAGTTTCCGACGCTCACCGAGGTCTATTCCATCGGCGAGACGAACCAGGGCAACCCACTGATGGTGATCGAGATCACCAACAAGGCCACGGGCCCGGCGGCGGAGAAGCCCGGGTTCTACTACGACGGCAACATCCACGCGGGGGAATTGACCGGAGGAGAGGTTGCCCTGCACTTCGCCTGGTACCTGCTCAGCAACTACGGCAGCGACGAACGCGTTACCCGTCTGGTCGACACGCGCGCCTTGTACATCCGGCCGAAGTTCAACCCGGACGGCGCGGATATCGCCCTGACCACGGCGCAAACGCTGCGCAGCACGCCGACGCCCTACGACCAGGATGCCGACGGACTCTTCGACGAGGATCCGCCGAACGACCTGGACAACGACGGCCACATCACCCAGATGCGCGTCCCGAACCCCGACGGCGCCTGGTATGTCAGCCCGGCCGACCCGCGCCTGATGGTGCGCCGACCGACGGCCGGCGGGCGGGGCGGACGCGGAGGCCAGGGTGGTCGCGGCGGGCGCGGAGGCCAGGGACCGCCACCGCCGGAGGGCGCTACGTTCTATGACGTGATGTCGGAGGGCATCGACGACGACCGCGACGGCCGCCGCAACGAGGACGGTATCGGCGGCATCGACATGAACCGCAACTTCCCCCGCAACTGGGGGATGGAATTCGAGCAGGGCGGCGCCGGCCCGTACCCGCTGTCGGAACCCGAGACGGCCGCGACCATCGCCTTCCTCAATTCCCATCGAAATATCACCGGAATATTCCACGGTCACACGTCGGGGGGCTTCGTCTTTCGCCTCCCGTCGACCATCGCCTGGGATACGTTCCCCGCGTCGGATCAGGCGCTCATTCTGGAGCAGTCGGCGAAGTACGAGGAAACCACGGAGCAGCCGGCGCGGCCGAGCTACACGAATCCCGAGGTGCACCGGCACGGAACGCTGATCTCCTGGGGCTACTGGGACTTCGGCGTGGTCGGGTTCGTGCCCGAGTTCTGGCGCGGTATCGGCATCGACGACAACGAGGACGGCAGCATCAACCAGCTCGAGCGACTCCGCTACCACGACGAGGAGCTGAGCAAGAGCTACTTCACGGATTGGGCTCCCTACGACCATCCGGAGCTCGGCGCCGTCGAGATCGGCGGCTGGCACTCGAAGTTCGTCAGCCAGAATCCGCCGATGGAGCGGCTCCAGCAGGAGGTCGAGCTGTACGTCCCGTGGATGCTGTGGCTGGCGGAGATCGCCCCGCAGATCGCCATCACCGACGCCGTGGCGACCGCCGTCGACGGCCAGGACAACGTCTTTCGCGTTCGCGTGCAGGTCGAGAACGTCGGCTACCTGCCGACCAACATCACGCAGCGCGCGCTGGAGGCGGAAGTCGCGGTGCCGGTGCGGGCGATCGCCGCGCTCACCGGAGCGGAGTTCGTCCAGGGCAACGGCCGCGTCGACGTCGGACACCTCAAGGGCACGCGTGAGGGCGGTGGACCCGGCGCCCCGACCAGCAGCGCGGGCTCGGCCGAGTTCCTGGTGCGCACGAACGGCGGGGCAGCGGCGCTGGAGGTGACCGTCGTTTCCGAGCGCGGTGGCACGGTTCGCCGGACGATCCCGCTGCGCTAGCAGGGTGTGGCCCGGGACCCGCGAGAAGGCCCCGGCGTCCCGGTCCTGGTACCGGGTTCAGAACGCCTCGTCGAACGTGAAGTAGACCCCGCGGTTGCCGAACCGACCCTGCGCGAAGTCGAGCCCCACGCGGGTTCCACGGTCCTTCAGGACGAGGAAACGAATACCTCCGCCGGCGGCCGGTAACACCTCTTCCTGACCCAGCGTCGGTACACCTCCGTAGACCCGACCGCTGCCCCCGAAGGCGACGCCGCCGAGGCGCTTCCAGATCGGGAAGCGATACTCGACCTGAGCCGCCAGCATGCCGGTCCCCCGATACTTGCCGCTGGGATAGGCACGGAGATCGATGCCGTTGAAGCTCGATTGGCCGGTAAACGGCACATCGCCCCACGCGTCTCGCCAGCGAAAGCGGAACGCGAGTGTGTTCTCGGGAGCGAGACCCAGGTAGTAGTTGAGAAACGCGTCGGCGGTGCGGTAGTCGTTGTCGCTTCCCAGCCGGCCACTTTGATCGAGGAAGCGCAGGCTGCCGAGGAACCCTCGGGTGGGTGCGTATTCCCGGTCGCGATCGTCGAACTGCAGGACGAGCCCGATGCCGGAGTCGGTGGTGTCCTCGGCGCCGGCGATGCCGAGTATGACGCGCGAGAACCCCTGCTCCTCTTCGGTTCCAACGTCGTAGAGGAACTCCGTGCGCGAGTACCGATACGCCACACCGGCGTAGAGGTCGTCGAACACCCGGACGGTGAAATCCGCTTCCAACCGGTCCTGGCGCTCGCCGTACGACACCGGAAGAGGTGCGTCCGGGTAGACGAAGCTGTTGTTCGTCTTGCCGAAGATCCCGGTGGCGGTGCCACGGAATCGATCCTCGCCGAACGACACTTCCTGCTGCAGCCCCCACTTCCAGCTGGATCGCGTCGTGTAGAAGCCGAATGCGGCCGTCTGCGAGTCCTTCGGGTCGGTCTCGTTGAGCCGGTACAGCATGAGCAGGCCGCCGCCGCCCCCGACGCCGTTCGTCGGGTCGGAGAGCAAGACCGGGAAGGGGATGATCCGGCGCTCGGGGGCCGCCTCCTGCGCCGCCGTCGGGGCTGTCGGGGCTGTCGGGGCTGTCGCCGACTCCTGACGATCAGCCGACGGGAGGGCGGGCCGCGCCTGCGGGACGGCCGCGACCGGCGCGGCAGCCGTAACCATCAGCGCGCAGGTAGCCGTCCAGGCGAGGACCGATGCGGGGCCATGCCCGGCTCGAGGGAGAGGGATCATCACCGGGTCACTCTACCGCGGACCCCGGGGGGCCGTGACGTCGTCCTCTCGTCACGACCGGCGGATCCTGCTTGGTACCGCGGCGTGACGTTAGAACGGGCGATCGGGCGCCGCGGCGGCAAGCGCGCCAGCTCCGACTCCACCTCCGCCGTGTCCGGTGCGCCGGGGGCGGCGCGCAGGTAACGCCTCCAGATGTATGCACACGGGGCGGCTTCGTCGACCCCGAGGGCGAGCGAGACGAACAGGGTTTCGTGGCTTCCTCGCCAGAGGTTTCCAAAGACCTGTTGCGTCCCGGTCGCGTCTCGGAGCCGGACTCGCGTCCCCCGAGGCCGGCGGACGCCATTCGCTCGGCCGGGCTTCAGCGCGCCCGCGCCAAGCCGTTCTGATCGAAATCCTGCTCGCTCAATCCGGTGCGGAATTCGTAGCCGTTCCACTCCAGGGTGGTCGACTCGCCCGTCTGGTGGTTGACCATGCGCATGACGTCGGGGCGCCAGTACGTATCCAGGTACTGGCGGTAGCCGAGGTAGCGGAGGGTCTTGAGCAGGTCGCCTTCGCGGTCGTAGAAGTCGACCTTCCAGGTCCGGTACTCGTCCTTGTCGATCCATTCGACCTGGCGCGAGTATCCCGAATTCGCATCCACCGGTTGCCGCTCGAGAACGAACAGCTCGACGCCGCCCGAAGCCTCGTCGCGCAACCATCGGTAGGTGTACTTGTCGACCTCTTTCGACGAGAGGTCTTCGTAGGCGAACTCGCTCCCCATGAACCGGTCCGACTTGTCCTTCGGCGCGATTCGCGTCACCCGCTCGAGCGCGGACAAATAGAGCCACCGGTCGTCCGCGCCCTCCAAGTGGGTGAACGAGAGAAAGGCCGTATTCCGCAGGTCTTCGGGTTCATCGAAGATCACCAGCAGCTTGTCGCCGTCGTTCACGACCTCCAGGCTCCGGGTGCGAAGCTCGCGGGTGGATTGCTCGCCGTGGGCGTTCCGCAACGTCATGCGCAGGGTTGCCGTCGCGTCGCCCCAGCCGCTGTCGCGGCGATCGGTCTCGACGGCGATCCGGCGGCCTAGCTCGGCCGCCGTCACGGCGCCGGAAGCGGCACGGACGAATCCCGCCATGACCATCGGCCCGGCGAACAGGATCCCGACCATCAGCAGACGACCGAGACGGGTCGGTTCCAGCCGGTGTCGATTCCGCTTCGTGTTGTTCATTCCGGGACTCCGTTCGGTGTTGTCGGGGTGGACAGCGGCGTCGGCTCCGGCGTCACCTGCCGGTTCGCCGCCGTCGCGTCGTCTTTGCGTCGTCATCGCGTCGTCGTTGCGGGGAGCGCGCCTGCATTCCGACCGGTTGGTATGTACAGGACAACATACGTACTGGTCGGTTCGTTCGCCGGTTCGCGGTCAATGGCGCCACTATTCGCACGAGAACGCTCCTCCTAGTGAACGGGAAGCGCTCGCAGTCCCTCGAGGTACTCGTTCGACGTCAGCACCAGGCTGCGCATGAGCTCGGGGTCCTGCGAGGTCTTGGCGGCTCCCATGATGCCGGCCGATGCCGCCAGATAGAACGAGGCGATGCGCTCGGGATCGATGTCCGGTCGAACGGTGCCCGCTCGCTGCCCGCGCTGCAGGGCCCGGGCGACGCCGTCCTGCAGCCGCCTGTAGACGCCCTCGACCCGTCGCCGGAAGCCTTCGTCCTCGTTCGACAGCTCTTGCGCCAGGTTGTTCAGCGGGCAACCGCGTGAGCAGGCGTCCTCACCGTGATCCTCGACGATTCCCTGCCCATGCCGCTGTAGAGCGGTGATCGGATCGTTGGTGCGCTCCAGGGGGGTCAACAGACGCTGCACCATGAACTCGCCGATCACCTCGTCGATCACCGCGTATCCGAGCGCCTGTTTGTTGGGGAAATGGTGATAGAGAGCCCCCTTGGTGACCCCCGCCCTGGCGAGGATCGAATCGAGGCTTGCCGCCCGAAAACCACGCTCGTAGACCTCCTCGAAGCCGGCTTCGAGCAGTTTGGCGCGGGTCAGGTCTGGGTTCTTGGTTACCATGTGGATGATCATACCGACCGGTATGTATGTTGTCAACCGAGCGTCAGCGAGACATGAGGGCTCGCTGGGTGCTACCGAAATCCTTTTTGTTCAGGCGACTTCGGCAAGCGTGGCGGCCGCTGTGCTGGCTGTTGCCGGCCGCGGCACGGCGTCGCCCGAGCGCCGCGAAATGCGGTGACGGGCAAGCTCGTAGGAGTGGCGGAGCAGCACGACCGCCCACTTCAAGTCGGCATCACTCCGCAGAGGCAACGTCACCCAGCCGCTGTCCGGGCTGACGTGGTGGGCTTCCACCTGGCGCGCGGCGACGAGCTGGTCGCGCAGATGCTTCGGAAACGGGATGTCCACCTTTTCGTTGCCGTGAACGTGACCGATCTCGATCTTTCCGAGGCGCCACTGCAAGCCGCCGAACCGGTGCGACCCGGACCGTATGCCCGGCCATGCGCCGACGACCGCGTCGATCTTCTGTCTTGCCCCTGGAACCATCTTTTTCTCCCCTCGGGAGCTCCGGTGAGTACAACAGCGTGCTCGTTGACTAGGACGTCCGGCAAGGCCGGAAAGTTGCGCTCTTAACTGTTCTTTACCGCTAATTTGCGGAATCTGCGCAAACGGTTTCCGTCACGGTGACCCCCAAGGTCCCCTGGGGCGATCAGAACGGCAGGAACCAGGGGATCATCAGTGCCAGTAACGCCAAGACGATGACGGTGAGCACGCTGCCGACACGGATGAAGTCCCCGACGCGGTATCCCCCGGCGCCCATGACGAGCAGGTTCGCCTTGTGGCTGAACGGCGTCAGGAACGCCGCCGACGCAGCCAGGCCGACCCCCATCATGAGGGGTCGCGGGCTGACGCCGAGCTGGTCCGCCGCCAGAAACACGACGGGGGCGAGCAAGACCACCGTGGGCGCCCCGTCGAGGCCCTGGCTCAAGGCGCTCGACAGCACGAGAAGGGCAACGAGCACCGCCATCGGCCCGAGCTGCCCGGCGCTGTTCACGACCCCGTCCGCCATCAGCGCCGCCGCGCCGGATCGCTCCATCGCACTCCCCACCGGGAGCACAGCGGCGACCAGAAAGATGGCGCGCCATTCGATCGCCCGGTATGCCTCCGGCATCGTCAGCGCGCCGGTCAGCACGACGAACACGGCCGCAACGAACGCCGCCACCTGGATCGGAAAGAGGCCGGCCGCGACGAGGGTCACCATCAGCCCCAGGCCGGCGAGGGCGAAGGGGGCCTTGTTCGTACGGCGGGCCTCCTGCAACCCCGGGGTGAGAACCAGGAAGTCCGGATCGGGCACCAGGAGCTGGATCTTGGCAGCGGGACCCTGGAGCAGGAGAGCGTCACCGATGCGCAGGACGAGGTCGGGAAGGCCTTCGTGGATCGGCTCACCCTCGCGCCAGACGGCGAGCACTTGCAAGTTGTAGCGCTCGCGGAAGTTGAGCAGCTTGAGCGACCGGCCGGCGATGCTCGCGCGCGGTGCGATGACGGCCTCGACCACGGGGACGGTATCCGACTCGATCTCGGTTTCGGGCGCTTCCGCGCCCAGCTCGACCGTCCCCACCTCCATCAGGCTGGCAATTCGTGTCGGCTCGCCGGTTACCAGTAGCCGATCGCCCGCCTCCAGGACTTCCTCGGGACCGACGGCCATCAACTTTCCGGAACGCACGACGCCGATGACCGTCAAACCGACGAGCTCGCCAATGCGGCTGTCGCGCAGGGTCGCCCCGGCCATCGTCGACCCCTCGGAAACGTCCAGCTCGAAGGCCACGTCCTCGAGTCGGCCGACCGCCGACGGACCGATCTCGACGACCTCGGTCTGGGGACTCGCCGCGACCTCTTCGATCAGCTCGCGGGGCCCTACGAACAGCACCTCGTCGCCGGCGTGCAGCGGCAACCCGCCGGGGCGATCGTGCACGACCTTCCCGCTCCTCCAAACGGCCGCCACCAGCACGCCGAAACGCTCCCGCACCCGCATGGCCTGCACGGTCTGGCCGACCTCCGGGCTGCCTTCGACGATGCGAACGACGAGGCCGGTGAAAATGCCCGACGCTTCGCGCAAGTTCGTCTTCTGCGACGACTGCATCTGCAGGCCCTGGACGCCGACCAGGTGTTGCACATCGCTGAATTTGCCCTCCACGAGCAAGGTGTCCTCGGCGCGGATGACGAAATCCGGCGTCGGCCCCAGGTGCTTCTTGCCCGCCCGCACGACGGCGACCACGTTGATCCGCAGCGCCGTCCCCAGCCGCGCTTCTCGCAGGCTCGTGCCGTCCATCGGCGTGCCTTCCGGTACGTGGATGGAAAACAACCGCTCGCGCAGACGATAGATCTGCGTCAGGTCGCCTTGAGCCGCCGTCCCGGTGGTCAGGCCGCGGTCGGGCAGCAACCAACGGCCGATGGTCAGCATGTAGAGGATGCCGACACCCAGCAGGGTCAAGCCGAACGGCGTGAAGTCGAAGAGCGCAAACGGTTCCACCCCGCGCTCGCTCATGACCTGGGCCGTCAGCAGGTTCGGAGGCGTGCCGACGAGGGTCGTCGTGCCACCGAGGATGGCGCCGAATGCCAGCGGCATGTACAGCCGCGACGGCGCGATGCTTGCCTGCTTGCTCAACGCCGCGACCGCCGGCATGAGCACCGCGGTCGCCGCGACGTTGTTCATGAAGGCGGACAGGATCCCGGCTACCAACATCAGGAAAACGATCAGCAGCATCTCGCGGGGCCCGACCAGCCGGTGGATTCCGCGGGCCGCAGCGTCGGCGACACCGGTGTGCAGCAGTGCTGCGCTGACGAAGAACACCGAGAGCATGGTGATCACGGCCGGCGAAGAAAACCCGAGGAACGCCTCCTCGGGGGCGACGTAGCCGGTCAGCGCCAGAACCGCCAGGCCCGCAAACGCGGTCAGCTCGACCGGCAGCTTCTCGGTGAGAAAGAGCACCACCATGACGGCGATGATCCCGAGAAGGAAGGCGATTTCGAGGGTCATTCAGGTACTCCGACCGCGCGCACATAGACGACTTGAATGCGGTTCGACATACTACTCCCTCCGTTCCCGGGAAGTCTCGAATCCGGAGGCCGAATGCGTCTTCAGCCGACAACGAACGTGCTCCGGTCGGCGGCCGTCGCCGCCATGCTCGCGCTCTGGGCGTGCGGAGGCGGCGGCCCAGCGGCGCCGGAGACACGGCGTGACGACACGGTCGAGACCCTGCACGGCGTGTCGATCGCCGATCCGTACCGATGGTTGGAGGACGGCGACAGCGCCGAGACGCGGGAGTGGATCGAGCGCCAACAGGCCCACGCGTCGAGCGTCCTGCAGCAAGCGCCTCCAACCACCGCGCTGCGTCAGCGCTTGGAGGAGCTGTTCCGGGTAGACGAAACCTACGCCCCCTCTGTTCGCGGCGGCCGCTACGTTTTCGCCCGGCGACCGGGCGACCGAGACCGCAACCTCTTGTACGCCGGAGATCCGACGGGAACCGTCGACGAGGTTCTCGTCGATCCGCAGGCGATCGACGACGGCGTGCCGGTCTTCGTCGGCTACGCGGACGCCTCCTCCAACGGGGCAATCGTGGCGTATACGGTACGGCGGGCCGACGAGGCCGAGGTAGAAGTTCGCTTTCTCGACCCCGTCGCGCGCCGCCATCTCCCCGACACCCTCGAGCGCGGACGCTACGGCAACGTCTCGCTCGACGCCGAGGGGAGCGGCGTCTACTACGACCGCCGCACCGCCGATGGTCCACGGGTATTCCATCGCGTCTTCGGCGGCGAGGCCGCGCGAGACCGCGTCGTCTTCGGCCGCGGGTACGGACCCGAGAAGGTCATCACCTCGCGCCTTTCGTCGAACGGCCGATACCTGTTGATCACCGTACGCGACGGCGCCGGCGCCGTCCGCAGCGAGCTCTACTTTCGCGACACCTGGACCGGCACCCAGGTCCACACGATCGTCAACGACATCGACGCCGACTTCGTCGGCAGGATCGGCGGCGATACGCTCTTCGTGCTCACCGACTGGGACGCACCGAACCGCCGCATCTTCGCCGCCAATCTTCGCCGCCCCGGCGTCGATAGCTGGACCGAGATCATCGCGGAAGGTGATTCTCCCATCGACGGCCTGGCGACCATCGGCGGCCGCCTGATGGTGCGCCGGGGCGGGCGCTCCGGCACGCGTTTCGCCATCCACGAGCCCGACGGCTTCCCGGTCCGCGAGGTCGCGTTCGCAGCCGACGAGGTGGTTGGCGAGCTCGGCGACGGCTCATGGGAGGGCGACGAGGTCTTTTTCTCGGTCAGCGCGATGTTCCGTCCTCCGACGGTATATCGATACCGCGTCTCCGACGGCGACCGGCGAGTTTGGGCAGAGAACCGGGCGCCGTTGGAGCCGGACGCGTTCCACGTCGAGCGGGTGTCGGTCCCCGTCGAGGCGGGCGTCTCGGTTCCGATGCTGGTCGCCCACAGGCGTGATCTGCCGCTCGACGAAACCCATCCCGCCTTGCTTTCCAGCTCGGGCGGTTTCGGGCACCGCGCCGACCCCGGCTTCGATCGCGCCGCGGCGGTCTGGGTGGAAAACGGCGGTGTCTGGGCGAGCGCCGATGTGCGCGGCGGCGGCGGCTTCGGCGCCACCTGGCGCCGCGACGGCATGCGGGACGGCAAGCTGAAAGCCGTCGGGGACCTGCTCGCCGCCGCGGAATGGCTGACGCAGCAGCCCTACGCCGCGGCGGATCGTCTTGCATTGCGCGGCGAAGGCGACGGTGGCCTGCTCGCGGCAGCGGCACTCACCCGCCGCCCCGACCTGTTCGCGGCCGTGGTCAGCCGGCATCCGCTGATCGACATGCTCCGGTACCAGCTGTTCTTCGACGGTCCGGCCTGGATGTCGGAGTACGGCTCTGCCGACGACCCGGAGCAGTTCGGGTATCTGGCGTCGTACTCCCCCTACCACAACGTCGTCGACGGCAGCCGCTACCCGAGCGTCATGCTTGTCGCCGACGGAGGAGACACCCGAATCGCCCCCCTGCACGCCCGCAAGATGATCGCCCGGCTACAGGCCGCGACACGCTCTTCCAACCCGATCGTGTTGCGTTACGGCGACGGAGTCGGGAGCGCCGGCACACACGCAATCAACGTGACGATCTCGGAGCTGGCCGCCGAGATCGCCTTCCTGCTGTGGAGAACAGGCTGACCGGGCTCGCGCCGCTCACGTGGTCCGGAACCACCGCCACGCGTCCGCCGGCCGCTCGACCCGCTACTGATCCATCGAGTTGAGCCGAGCGATGAGCGCGTCGGTGATGTCCACCGTCGGGTTGAAGTGCAGCAGTCCCGGGGTCTGGGAGTTGAACACCACGGTAAAGCCCATCTCCTGGGCGAGGGCTTCGACGACGGGGGTGAGCTGGCCTTCCAGCTCCGCCAAGACCGCGTTCTGGCTCGCGCCGGCATCTCGCTGGGCGTCGTCTCGCCGCCGCTGCAACGCGATCTGCTTCTCCTCGATCTGGGCCTCGAGCGTCCGCAGCGCCTCGGGCGTCATGATGGACGCCTGCTGCTGGCGCTGCGTCATCAGCCCGGTGAGCTCGGTCTCCAGCGTGACGAGCTGCTGCTGCCACGCATCGACGTTCGCCTGGATCTGTTGCGTCGCCGCCTTCCCCTGGTTGGACTCGTCGAAAACGCGAGCGTTGTCGATCACCGCGATCGAGCCGTTGGCCTGTGTCGCGCTCAGCGGGCCGGCGGCTACGGCAAGCGCGATGATTCCCAGAACGAAAGCAGTGACGATGGTGCCTTGATGACGCATCTTGTATCTCCTTTGAATGTTCCCGCGATTTCGAAGGTCGGCTGCGATGGGCCGCCGTCCGGCGGCCTATCAACGGCGGTCACCGGTGGGCTACCCTTTCAACATCGGTGACCCCGAACTGCCCCTGTCAGGTCTGATGCTCCATGCGCGTTCTTTCCCAGAATCGGCTATTCATTGTATTCGTGTTTGCCGCCGTTGCCCTATCCGGCTGCGATCTGTTCAACAGCGACGACGAACCGCCGACTTCGCCCTTGCTGGCGAACGTCATCCTCGTCGGGTCCGCCTCGGTGCAAGCCTCCGCCGACGGCCTCGCCGAGTACCTCGGCCAAGTCGTCAACGTAGGTAGTGTAACCGCCCGGAACGTCCGAGTTTCGGCCAATGTGTTCGATGCCGGCAACAACTTGATCGACGTCGCCAGCAGCATATCGGTGCCCTCCGACCTGGCTCCCGACGAAAACGGCACCTTCAAGGTGACCAGCTCCACGCCCATGGCCCAGGCGATCACGTTTCAGATCGTCATCGAGTGGGACTGACGAGCCAGCCGAAAAGACGGCGGCATGGACGTTTGACCGCCGCGGGGAGTCGGCCCTACAATAATTCGCTTGGATGGTGAGCGTAGCTCAACTTGGCAGAGCACTAGGTTGTGGTCCTAGGGGTTGGGGGTTCAAATCCCCTCGCTCACCCCTTTTTTTTCGGCTTCGGGTCCCGAAGCCGAACGCGCGCCTGTAGCTCAGTCAGGATAGAGCGTCGCACTCCGGATGCGAAGGCCGCAGGTTCGACTCCTGCCAGGCGCATTTCGGTCTGGCACGAGATTCGGTTTTACGGTGGGCCGCTAGCTCAATTGGCAGAGCAACGGACTCTTAATCCGTAGGTTCTAGGTTCGATCCCTAGGCGGCTCACCATCACGTCTTCCCCGGCACGTAGCCGTAAGGGGCGCAGAAAGAAGGGGATATGGCCGTCCCCCTTCATCATGTTCGGGCTTATCATCCGCGCTCCGTGTCCCCCTGCCCCTACGGCACTTGACGGGCACGATCCTCGAAAAGGAAATTCCTGTCCTTTAGCAGAGGAGGAGCCGATGAGCTCTCGGGCCGTGTTGTCGGTTGCAGTTTTCGTCTGTGCCGCGGTGGCACTCGTAGCCACCGCCTGGGCCCAGGAGGCCCAGTACTACGTGCTGGACGCCTTCGGCGGTGTGCACGCCGGCGACGGAGCACCAGCTATCAGTCCGTCGACCCCGTACTTCGGCTTTGATGTCGCCGCGGACATCGAGTACATCCCGGTCGGCACGAGCACCGCTGTAGGGGAAGGAATCATCGTTCTGGATGGTTTCGGCGGGGTGCACTACGGAGGGGCGTTGGCGGCCGATCCACCGATGTCTCCGACTCCCTACTTCGGCTTCGATGCGGCCAGGGCGCTGGTGTACCGCGACATCCCGACGCGGGGTTCGTGGGCAGCGGACGTCAACCTGACGCTCACGCAGAACACGTACGTGGCGATGGTTAGCACCGACATCGTCGCGCCCGATGATGGTTTCATCCTCGTCACGACGACGGCGGTGGTTTTTTGCTCGCTGGCGACGGGAGGCTCGTCCGCACAGTTCAGCTTGAACGTCGATAGCCTCTCTCAAGATTTCTTCCTGCAGAACCACGCCGTCGGCTTTTCGGACTGCAGCGACATTCCACCCGGAATGGGGAGGGACACAGCCATCGTGGCGCTGACTCGGATGTTCGACGTCGCCGCGGGGAAGCATACGGTCAACTTCCTCGGCCGAAAGGTCGCCGGCACCTCGGACATGAGTGTCACCGGAGTCGTCCTGAACGCGGTCTTCATCGACCAGGACAAGGAGGGCGGTTCGTAGCCGAAGGCCGTACAGCAGCACGCCCATCAGACGGGTCAAGTCCAGGCCGCCGGCGAGGCCAACTCCGAGGCGCCGTGCGTAACGGACGTAGCGCAATCGAACGGCAGGGGGCGGTACCGGGAGGTTGAGCAGCACCGCCCTAACTGCTTGAATTAGCGTGCGTTGCGCCGTCTAGCGGTAGGGATCGGTAATGACCGGTCGAGTCTCGGATTAGGTTCGATCCCCAGGCGGCTCACCCATGATTCGGCGGCGAGGAAGAACTGTACGCATCGGCCCGCTGCTCTGGCAGCGACGAGGTCGCGATCGCCTCGCCGTCCATACACGCGAAAGTGGCGGAATTGGCAGACGCGCTGGCCTTAGGAGCCAGTGGGCTAACGCCCGTGTGGGTTCGAGTCCCACCTTTCGCACCTAGCAGGCCGTGGAGAAGGTCCCGGGAGTTTTCGCCGACCGCCAGGCTCCGAGCGGCCGGATCCACGTCTCCTCCAGCCCAGGCAATCCACACCCCCGTATGAGCATGCACAAAGACGAAGAAGCGCAGGATCAGGATCTCGGCGAGGCCGGCAACGAGCGAGCGACGGAGCACGATCCCGGGCACGCCCACGATCACGGCGATGGTGGCCATGACCACGACCACGATCATGACCACGATCACGGGCACACCCACGCCGAGGTCGAGCACGAGGCCTCGGTCGACCAGGTCGGCTCGCGGGTGATCATGGAGATCACCGTCGACGCCGCCGAGGTGGGCGAAAACCTCGACGAAGTGGCGCATACGTTCCGCCAACGCGCCAAGATCCAGGGCTTCCGCCGCGGCAAGGCGCCGATGGGAATGATCAAGCAGCGTTTCGCCGAAGAGATCCGCGAGGCTGTGCTCGACCACCTCCTGCCGCTCCACATCGGCCACGAGATTCGTCGCCGGGAGCTCAAGCCGATTCACAATCCGGTCCTCGACGACGTCGATTTCTCCGCCGACGGCCCGCTCACCATCAAGGCCCATTTCGACGTCGAGCCCGAGGTCGAGGTGAGCGGGTTCAAGGACCTGACCGCCACGAAGGCCGTACGACCCGTATCGGACGAGGCGGTCGAGAAGGCGATGGGGAACATGCGCGAGCAGGCCGCCAAGCTGGAGTCCGTCGAGGAAGGCGGCGTCGAGCTCGGCGACTACATCATCGCCAACCTGACGCTGTTTCCGCGCGACGGCAAGGGAAAGAAGCTGGCCGAAGAGGAGCGCTTCGTCCACATCGGCGAGGAGCGGGCGATTCCCGCCCTCAACACCCAGCTCGAGGGGCAGGAGAAGGGTTCGGTGCGCGAGTTCGTCACCGAGCTCGGCGATAGCTATCCCAACGATCTCCTCGCCGGCAAGGAGGTCACGTGCAGGGCCGAGATCCAAGAGATCAAGCGGCGCCACCTCCCCGCTGTCGACGATGAGCTGGCGCGCGATCTGGGCTTCGCGGACCTCGAAGAAATGCGCCAGAAGATGAGCGAGGGTTACGCCCAGCGCCTCGACGAGGAGGCGGAACAGGACGTGGCGCGGCAGCTCATGGACCAGGTCATCGCGGCCAATCCCATCGACGCGCCGGAGTCACTGGTGGACTCCCGCCTGGATCAGTCGATGCAGCGCATGGCGCAAGACCTCGCCCGGCAAGGAATCGATCCGCGCGAGGCGGTCGATTGGGCCGCCTACCGGGCCGAAAACCGGCCGCACGCCGAGCGCGCCGTGAAAGAGGAGATCCTTCTGGACGGCATCGCCTCGACAGAGAGCCTGGAAGTCGACGATGCCGAGGTCCTGGCCGAGATCGAAAGCCACCAACAGGGCCAGCCAGAGGGCTCGGCGGCTCGCGTCGCCCAGCAAATGCGCAAGGACGGCTCGTTCGATGGCCTGCGCAGGGCCATGCTGAGACGCCGAGCTTTAGACTTCGTCAAGGGCCATGCTACGATCGAAACCGTGGAAGCGAGCCCGGAACCGACGCTGGAAACGAACCCGGAGCCAAGTCCGGAATAGCGGCTCGGACGCAGTCTCCACCCCCCATACACCCGTTATCGACGGAGCCAGAAGCATGCCCCTGATCCCGATGGTCGTCGAGCAGACCGCCCGGGGCGAGCGCGCGTACGACATCTATTCGCGCCTGTTGAAGGACAACATCATCTTCGTCGGCAGTGCCATCGACGACGACGTGGCGAACCTGGTAATCGCCCAGCTGCTTTTCCTCGAGGCAGAGGATCCGGAAAAAGATATCCAGCTGTACATCAACAGCCCGGGGGGGTCGGTGACGGCGGGACTCGCCATCCTCGACACGATGCGGTACATCCGGCCGCACGTCTCTACGCTATGCATCGGACAGGCGATGAGCATGGGCGCCGTGCTGCTGGCTGCGGGCGAAAAAGGAAAGCGGCTGGCGCTACCGAACTCCCGCATCATGATCCACCAGCCTCACGGGGGCATTCAGGGTACCGCGGCCGACATCGAGATCCACGCCAAGGAGATTCTGCGCTTGCGTGAGCGTCTGATCGATCTGTTAGCCTCTTACACGGGAAAAACTTCCGCCCAGATCAACACTGACGCTGACCGCGACTTCGTTCTGACCGCCGATGACGCGGTCGAGTACGGCATCGTCGATCAGGTGATCGCGGAGCACTCGGCCGCACCGGAATCGGAATAAATTGACCGGCGTCGCGAGGCGTCGATGGATTCAGGGAACGATATGAGCCGAAGCTCGACAAACGGATCCTCGCTGCGCTGCTCGTTTTGCAGCAAGAGCCAGAGCGAGGTCCGCAAGCTCATCGCCGGGCCGAACGTCTACATCTGCGATGAGTGCATCGAGATTTGCACCGACATCATCGACGAGGAGCGCGATCTCGAGGAACGAGAAGGAAGCTTCGAGCTGCCGAAGCCGGCCGAGATCAAGGCGTTCCTGGACGAGTACGTCGTCGGCCAGAACGCCGCGAAAAAGCGCCTGGCGGTGGCCGTCTATAACCACTATCGCCGCTCGGACATGCTCGAGCACCGCAAGCGCGACGAGGTCGAGCTTTCGAAGAGCAATATCCTCCTGGTCGGCTCCACCGGTACCGGCAAGACGCTGCTGGCCCAGACGCTGGCGCGGTTTCTACAGGTGCCGTTCACCATCGCCGACGCCACCACGCTGACAGAGGCCGGGTACGTCGGCGAGGATGTCGAGAACATCATTCTCAAGCTTTTCCAAGCGTCCGGATACGACAAGGAAAAGACCGAGCGCGGCATCATCTACATCGACGAGATCGACAAGATCGCGCGCAAGGACGAGAACCCGTCGATCACCCGTGACGTTTCGGGCGAAGGCGTGCAGCAGGCACTGCTGAAGATCCTCGAGGGCGTGCAAGCAAACGTGCCACCCCAGGGTGGGCGAAAGCACCCGCACCAGGAGTTCTTCCAGATCGACACGACCAACATCCTGTTCATCGTCGGCGGCGCATTCGTCGGCCTCGAGCAGATCATCCGCAGCCGTGTCGGCAAGCAGGGCCTCGGTTTCACGCCGCAGTTCGAGGCCGCTGATCGCAAGGACCACGACGTGCTGCCGATGGCGCAGCCCGCCGACCTGATTCGCTACGGGCTGATTCCCGAGTTCGTCGGGCGCCTTCCGGTCATGGCGACGCTGCAGGACCTCGGCAAGGCGGACCTGGTAACGATTCTCACCCAGCCGAAGAACGCCCTCACCAAGCAATACGAGCGCATGTTCGAGTTCGAGGACGTGAAGCTCACGTTCACCGACGACGCCTTGGAGGCGATCGCCGAGCGGGCGATTACGCGGGGGATCGGCGCCCGCGGCCTGCGCGCCATCATGGAAGATTTCATGCTCGAGATCATGTACAAGCTTCCGGGCGAGAGCGACGTCAAAGAGTGCGTCATCAGCCGCAAGGTGGTCGAGAACGAGGTTGACCCGCTCACGGTGATGCGGAAAGCCGGCTGAGCCAGCCGCAATGACGGCCCGATCTGCGTCGTTGCGAGATACCAGAGAGGGGAGTAACATTTCCTTTGTAGCAACTCCCTCCCGAGATTCCTCGCCAGACACCTGCACGCGAAGGTATTGGTATGTCTGAAAGAAACGTAGGCGAGTACCAGACGCTGCCGCTGCTGCCCCTGCGCGACGTCGTCATCTTCCCCGGAATGATGATGCCGTTCGTCGTCGGGAGGCCTCGATCGGTGGCCGCTCTGGAGCGAGCGATGGAAGGCGGAAAGCGCCTGTTCCTCGCCGCTCAGCGGGACGCGGAGATTGACGACCCCGAGGCCAACGAGGTCTACGGACTGGGGACGATCGCCATCATCGTTCAGAGCCTGAAGCAGCCGAACGGCAACATCCGGGTTCTGGTCGAGGGCGTCCAGCGGGCTCGCGCCATCGAATTCACCGAGGAAGAGACCTTTCACGAGGTCGTGGTCAAGCCCCTGGTGCCGGCGGAGCCCGGCCACAGCGTCCACGCGAAGACCAAGAAGCTCACTCGCCTCTTCGAGAAGTACGTCAAGCTCTCGGCCAACCTGCCCCACGAGGCCATGCTCGCCGCGGTCAAGAAGGACGACCCCGGCCGGCTCGCCGACACCATCGGCGCGCACCTGAACGTCGACCTGTCGGCCAAGCAGGACCTGCTCGAGGTCGTCGACATCGAAGCCCGTCTCGACAAGCTCACCGAGGTGGTGACATTCGAGATCGAGAAGCTGCGCGTCGATAAGAAGATCCAGGGCCAGGTCAAGAAGCAAATGGAGCAGGCCCAGAAGGAGTACTACCTGAACGAGAAGATGAAGGCGATCCAGCGGGAGCTGGCCGCAAGGACGGGAAGGGCTCCGAGGTCGACCAGCTGCGGGCCAAGATGGCCAAGTCGCGCATGCCGGTCGAGGTGATGGAGAAGGCCGAGCAAGAGCTCGAGCGGCTCGAGGCCATGCCTCCGATGTCGGCCGAAGCCACGGTGTCGCGCAACTACGTCGACTGGCTGGTTTCCGTGCCCTGGTTCCGTCGCACGCGCGAGAACAACGACCTGAGCCTGGCCGCCGATATCCTCAACGAGGACCACTTCGGCCTCGAGAAGATCAAAGAGCGCATCGTCGAGTTCCTCGCCGTCCGCCAGCTGGTCGACCAGATGAAGGGATCGATCCTCTGCTTCGTCGGTGCTCCGGGCGTGGGCAAGTCCTCGCTCGGCCGCTCGATCGCCCGAGCCACCGGCCGCGAGTTCGTCCGGTTGTCGCTCGGCGGCGTGCGCGACGAGGCCGAGATCCGCGGCCACCGGCGAACTTATATCGGTGCCTTTCCGGGACAGATCATGCAGCGGATGAAGGCGGCCGGTGTCATCAATCCGGTTTTCCTGCTCGATGAGGTCGACAAGATGAGCATGGACTTCCGCGGCGATCCGTCCTCGGCGCTCATGGAGGTCCTCGACCCGGAGCAAAACAACTGCTTCGTCGATCACTACCTCGACGTCGAGTACGACCTTTCGCACGTGATGTTCATCGCCACCGCGAACGTGCTTCACACGATCCCTGCTCCGCTGCAGGACCGCATGGAGATCATCCGCCTGTCCGGCTACACACAGCGGGAAAAGGTCGAGATCGCCCGGCGCCACCTGATCGGCAAGCAGGTCGCCTACCACGGCCTGCGGGAGAATCAGCTGGAGATCACCGACGACGCCCTCGAGCGACTGATCGAGGAGTACACCCGCGAGGCCGGCGTGCGTACGCTGGAGCGTGAGGTCGCACGCGTCGCCCGCAAGGGAGCCCGCGAGCTCGTCGATCGGTACTCGGAGGAGATCGCCAAGGCAGCCGAAGACACCGCAGCACAGCAGGACCAGGAACGCGCCGAAGCGGCCGCGACGGAGTCACTCGCATCGATGGACGCGATCAGCGACATGCGCGAGGAGCCCGACGACCTGCTCGCCGATGACGATGACCTCGACGACGACCTGGCTGCCGGCGACGACGACTTCTCCGAGGGATTCGACATCGACAACATGGAAGATTTCGACCTCGAGAACTTCGACCTCGAAGGCGAGGACGAAGAAGAAGAGGAAGAGCTCGGCGCGGTGATCGAGGCACGCAACCCGATGGAGCGGGTCATGCCCAACCGCACGCCGCTGGCCGATGCGATCCCGGCGGAAACCGTCATCGTGGTGGATTCGACGAAGGTCGAGGAATACCTCGGCGTGCCGCGCTTCAAGAAGAGACAGAAGGAAGAAGAAGCCGAGGTCGGCCTCGTCGCCGGCCTGGCATGGACGGAGCGCGGCGGCGAGATTCTCGCTACCGAGGCGACTCTGATGCCCGGCAAGGGCAAGTTGTCCCTCACCGGCCAGCTCGGCGACGTGATGCAGGAGTCCGGACAGGCGGCGCTATCCTACGTGCGTTCGCGCGCCGGCTCCCTCGATGTCGAGAAAGACTTCCACGAGAAGTTCGATATCCACCTGCACGTCCCCGAGGGGGCCATCCCCAAGGACGGCCCCTCGGCCGGTATCACGCTGGGGACCGCGATCGTCTCGGCCCTGACCGGCATCCCGGTGCGGCACGATGTCGCCATGACCGGCGAGATCACGCTGCGCGGCAAGGTTCTGCCTATCGGCGGGCTGAAGGAGAAAGTCCTCGCCGCCCACCGCGCCGGACTGACGACGGTGATCATGCCGGCGGAGAACGAAAAAGACCTCAAAGACGTACCCGAAGAAGTTCTGGAAGATCTGACTATCCACTTCGTCGACACGATGGACGAAGTGCTGCGTATCGCGCTGGTGTCGCCCCTGGCACCCGCGTCCGATGGAGAAGAGGGTGACTTGCCGCCGGCGGGACAGAAGGCGGACGAGAACATCCAACCCCCTCTGACCCACTAGCAGTATCGCTAGCAGTACCGCTCGAGGGCCCGCGTGGCGGTTTTCCGCCATCGCGGCGCTCGTCGCCTGTAAAAACCGACAAATCATCCTCCGCGAAGGCCGGCCTTCCGGCACCACGAGCGCGTTCGCCGCTCGGAACCGGGCTCCGCGGGAGCACCGCCGTATCGCCAGCGACCGGACCGTCCGTGTCGCCCACGTACTCGTGAAAATAACCGACATTGAGCGCACGCTTCGTTCGACCCGTCCGGGTCAGCATCCGGCCGAGTTCCTGCCGGAGATCGCCTTCATCGGCCGGTCGAACGTGGGCAAGTCCAGCCTGATCAACTCGTTGCTGCCACGCAAGAAGGTCGCGGCGACGAGCCGGACGCCCGGCAAAACCCGCGCGATCGATTGGTTCCGTCTGGAACGTGGCGCCGCCAGCTGCTTTTTCGTCGACCTGCCGGGGTACGGCTTCGCCAAGGTCCCGAAACGGATTCGCGACGAGGCGTGGGCGCGGCTCATCGACGCCTACCTGGAGTCGGACCGGGCGCTCGTGCTGGCCCTGCAGCTTCTCGACATGCGGCGCGACGGCCCCACCAAGCTCGACGCGCAGATGATCGACTGGCTCCGCCAAACCCGTGTACCGCACGCCTTCGTGCTGACGAAGGCAGACAAGATCAAACAGAGCCGGCGAGGCGCCGCGCTCAAGACCTTCAAGAAAGCACTCGATACTGACGAGGACCATCCGCTGATCACGTACTCATCCGTCACGGGCGAGGGCAAGCGAGCGCTCTGGTCGACCATCGATCAACGCGTCGCCGCCTTCCCCCGCAACACGAAACCTCACGAAACCGGCAAGAACCCCGAACCCGCATGACCAACCAAACTGCAACATTGACCCCCCCGGCGGAAGGCCGGACCTGGGAGCTGCGTGAACTGCGCGAATCGCCGATCGGCCTGTTGCGCGAGATCGCCGAAGGAATGGGAATCGGCGATCGTGGCGATCGACGCAAGCGGGACCTCGTCTACGAGATCCTACAGGCCCAGATCGAACGCGATGGCTCGCTCAACTCCGAGGGCGTGCTGGAGATACTTCCGGACGGGTTCGGATTCCTTCGCGGAGCCGACGCCAACTACCTTCCGGGTCACGACGACGTCTACGTGTCGCCGTCCCAGATCCGCAGGTTCAATCTTCGCAGCGGCGACACCGTTGTCGGTCAGATCCGACCCCCCAAGGACGGTGAGCGCTACTTCGCCCTCATCAAGGTAGAGTCGATCAACTTCGAGCCGCCCGAGAAGCTCGAGCGCAAGGAGTTCTACGACAACTTCACGCCGCTGCACCCGGACGAGCGATTCGTCCTCGAGCACCCCGAAGGTGACCTCTCGACGCGCGTAATGGACATGCTCTGCCCCGTCGGAAAGGGGCAGCGCGCGCTCATCGTGTCGCCGCCACGGGCCGGCAAGACGGTACTGCTACAGAGCCTGGCACACGCCATCAAGCACAACCATCCGGACATCTACCTCATCGTGTTGCTCATCGACGAGCGCCCCGAAGAGGTGACCGAGATGGCGCGGACGGTGGACGGCGAGGTGATCGCCTCGACCTTCGACGAGCCCGCCGAGTTCCACACCCAGGTTGCCGAGATCGTTCAGCAGAAAGCCAAGCGGCTCGTGGAACAAGGACGCGACGTCGTCATTTTGCTCGATTCGATCACCCGCCTGGCGCGCGCCTACAACACCACCTGCCCTCCTTCGGGCAAGGTGCTGTCGGGCGGTGTCGACGCCAACGCCTTGCACAAGCCGAAGCGGTTCTTCGGTGCGGCGCGGAACATCGAGGACGGCGGCAGCCTGACGATCATCGCCACCGCGCTGGTGGAGACCGGCAGCCGCATGGACGACGTCATCTTCGAGGAGTTCAAGGGCACCGGCAATTCCGAGATCGTGTTCGAGCGGAAGCTCGCCGACCGGCGCATTTGGCCGGCGATCGACATCAATCGATCGGGCACGCGCAAGGAGGAGCTGCTGCTATCGCCGGAGAAACTGAATAAGATCTGGGTACTGCGAAAGGTCCTGCAGCCGCTGGGTGCGGCCGAGGCCATGCAGTTGCTGATCGACAAGGTCGGCAAGACGAAGACGAACGACGATTTTCTCGCGGCGATGAACACGCCGGACACGTAGCGACGGAAGCCGTCGGCCTCGCGGCCGTCGCGCTCACCACGGACATCGGAACAAGAATAGCGATCGCGTCAACTCGGTCGCGGCCCGGAGGACCGGCCCGCGTCGGTAACGAGGAAGCCCACCCATGAAGCCTGACATCCACCCCGAATACCATCCGGTCACCGTCGTGTGTGCCTGTGGAAACACCTTCCAGACCCGCTCGACGAAGGAAGAGCTGCGTCTCGAGGTGTGCAACGAATGCCATCCGTTCTTCACCGGCAAGCAGCGCCTGCTCGACTCCGCCGGACGCGTCGAGAAGTTCCAGCGCAAGTACGAGAGCTTCTACTCGGAGCAAGACCAGATCAAAGCCGATCTCGAGGCCAAGGCGGCCAAGAAGGACGCCGAGATGGAGGCTGCGGCACGCAAGGCGGAGGCCGAGGCGGCACGCGCGGCCGCCGCAGCAGCCAAGGCGGAGGCGGCCGGTGAGGGCGCCGACGAGCCCGCGGCGGAAGCGCAAGGCTCCGACGACGCAGGAAACTCCGACGAGCCCGCCGAGGATGCGGCCGCCGACGGAGAAGAAACCGTCAACTGACGCCCCTTGGGAGCCCTGAATGAACCCCACGGTCATCACGCGGCTCGACGACATCGAGGTCAGCTTCGCCGAGCTCAACGAGGAAATCGCCAAGCCTGAAGTGATTCAGGACGGCGATCGCTACCGCAAGCTCACCAAGCGGCATGCCGACTTGCGGGAGATCGTCGAGGCGTACCACGAGCTCAAGGACGTGCTCGAAGGCATCGCCGGCGCCGAGGAACTCCTCGACGAGTCCGACCCGGAGATGAAGGCGATGGCCGAGGAGGAGCTCGGTGAGCTCGAGGGGCGGCGTGAAGGTCTCGAGGGGCGGCTCATGCGCCTGCTCCTTCCCAAGGACCCCAACGACGAGCGCAACGTCGTGCTCGAGGTGCGCGCCGGGACAGGCGGCGAGGAGGCCGCCCTGTTCGCCGCCGAGATCTTCCGCATGTACCAGCGATTCGCCGAGAACAGGCGCTGGAAGGTCGAGGTCCTGGACGAGAGCCTCACCGGCACCGGCGGGCTCAAGGAGGTCAACGCGCTGATCGAGGGCGCCGGTGCGTACAGCCAGCTGAAGTACGAGAGCGGCGTGCATCGGGTGCAGCGGGTGCCGGAGACCGAAGCCTCCGGCCGCATCCATACCTCGGCGGTGACCGTGGCGATTCTCCCGGAAGCCGAGGACGTGGAGATCGAGATCGAGGAAAAGGACCTGCGGGTCGATACGTTCTGCGCTTCGGGCCCGGGCGGCCAGGGGGTCAACACGACCTACTCCGCCGTCCGCCTGATCCACGAGCCCACCGGCCTGATGGTGCAATGCCAGGATGAGCGCTCCTGGCACAAGAACAAGGCCAAGGCGCTGCGCGTCCTGAAGGCACGCTTGTACGATCTCAAGCTGCAGGAGCAACACGACGCCATCGCCGAAGAGAGGCGCGGCATGGTCGGCTCGGGAGACCGCTCGGAGAAGATCCGCACGTACAACTTCCCGCAGAACCGGGTCACCGACCACCGCATCAACTTCACCAGCCACCAGATCGACGCCATCCTCGGCGGTGACATCCAGCCGCTGATCGAGGAGCTCACCTCGCACTACGAGACCGAGCGGCTCAAGCAGGAGCTCTCGGCCGAGGCCGTCTGAGTCGGTGCCGAGCACCGTCGGCGCGGCGTTGCGTGACGCCGAGCGGCGCCTCGAGGAGGCGGGCATCGCTCCGGCCCGGTTGGAGGCGACCCTGCTCTTGGGGCATCTCCTGGGGCATTCGCGCGCCCAGCTCCTGGCAGCGCTCTCCGATCCGCTCTCCGACGATCAGGCGGCCGCCTTCGACGCCCTGACGGAGCGACGAGCTCGACGTGAGCCGCTTCAGTACCTGCGCGGCAGGGCCCCGTTTCTCGACTTCGAGCTCGACGTCGCCCCCGGCGTGCTCATTCCCCGGCCGGAGACGGAAACGCTGGTGGAGACGGCGCTCGAGCTGTGGGACCCGGCCGGCGGCAAGTGGGCCGTCGACGTCGGCGCTGGCAGCGGAGCGATCACGATCGGCATGGCACGAGGCCAGCCCGACGGATGGGTGCTGGCGGTCGATCAATCACCGGCGGCGCTCACGTTGACCGGACGTAATGCGGAGCTGCTCGGCGTCCGCAAGCGTGTGGCGCTCGTGCGCGGCAACTTCCTCCGTGCCCTCGACCTGTCGCCCGACGACATCGGCATCATCGTTTCGAATCCTCCGTACGTTGCCGACGGAGACGAGGTCGACGACGAGGTCCGCCTGCACGAGCCGCGCGAGGCGTGGGCCGCGGGTCCCACCGGCCTCGAGGCCTACGAACGCGTCGTCCCCGAAGCCGCGGCTCTCCTCCGCCCCGGCCGTTGCCTCGTCCTCGAGCTCGGGTACGGCCAGGAGGACTCTGTGCGTGCGTTGCTTGATGGCGTCGGCGGCTGGGGCGAGCCCGAGGTGCAATGCGACTATCGGGGGGTACGGCGGGTCCTGGCGGTACGCCGGGCGACGTAGCCGGGACTGTCCGTCGCCGCCCGCCTGGTCCGCGGCGCCTGGTTGCGGTAGAAACGAAGCATGCTCAATGTTCGCAGCGCAGTGATCGCGATCGGTTTCGGTATCCTCCTGTTCGGTGCCGGCCACCGGCCTGCCTGCGGCGAAGCAATTTGTTCGTGCGGGGTTCGCGACGAGGGATTCCTGGTCAATAACGGCGTCGAGATCCCGCGCGACAGCCGGGGAATCCCGTGGTCCGGATTGCTGGACTACGACCAAGCCCGTGGACTCGTTGTTCCGGCAACGACCGGGTTCAGGATCGAGCGGTTGGTCGATGGCCGCCGTCTGCCGGAGCACGTCGAGCTCGAGCTGTTGACCGGACCGCCCGTAGGCGGGCGAGAAGGACAACGCGTTTCGGCGGCCCACCTGCTGCTCGTCTCGCCGCGCGGCGGGTTCCAGCCCGGCGCGCGATATCTGTTCACCGACTACGGCGGACACCGGGAGCGGTCGTGGGCGCGGCCCGGCGAGCGGCCTCGTCAGGTCGTCGTGATGGTCAGCAACCTCGGGCTCGCGGAGGTCATCAGGTCCGCCGGACCGGCCACGCTTCGCGTCGGAGCGCCCCTGCGGGAGGAGCTCCGGGTCATGACGACCTGCGGAAGCTGTAGCGTCGCCGTTGACGCCGCACAAACCGCCGTGTCGCTCGAACTGCCCCGCGAGCTCGAGCGGTGGAGTGATGTGCTGCTCGTTACAACGACGATCGACAGGGGCGAGATCTGGCGACCACAGCGGTCCTTGTGTTCCCGCGTCGCACCGGGAGAGAGCTGGACCGGGCGCGGCACCGAGCTTGTCTTCGCCGCCTGTCCGGGTTCCGATGAACGGCGCTGCACGCCCTCCTGGGGGCTTGTCGAGGGCGAACATCAGGTCGAGATGACGGCGTGGTTCCCCGGGATCGACGTCTCGATCAGTGCGACGGCTTCCGTAGTCCTGGCCTGCGACTCGCTGGCGGAATAGGGGCAGAAGTTTTCGGGAACCAAGCGGTCGCGTCGCGCGTATGTATCCATATGTGGATATATCTGATCGTGGAGTGTCGCCGGTGAACGACCTTTCGAGGCGGGCGTACGGGCTGTTGCTGCGGCTGCAGCCGCGCGAGCTGCGGGCGGAGTACGGCGCCGCCATGTCGGCGGACTTCGACCGGATGATTGCAGACGCACGCCACCGCCGGCTGCGCTTTCCGGTTCTCCGCGTCTGGCTTCGCGTGCTCGCCGACCACCTCACGGCGGCGCTCCAGCGGCGCCCCGGCCATCCCCGACGTCCCGCTCACCGGGATCGCTCGGATGCTCCCCCGAACCGAGAATCGCCGATGGGAAACTTTTCGCAGGATCTTCGATTCGCCCTCCGCGTGCTCCGCCGGCAGCCCATGTTCGTGCTCGTCGCGGCGCTTACGGTCGCCCTCGGCGTCAGCGCCACGGCGACGATCTTCAGCGCCGCCAATTCTCTCCTGCTGCGTTCCCCTTCCGGGGTCCAGGCGCCGAGCGAGCTGGTTACCGTCCACCGTATCGATTCGCAGGGCACCGGCTTCCACGCCTTCGGCATCCCTTGGTATCGCGCCATGGCTGCGGCCGACGCCATACCCGACCTCGCCGCGTTCGACGTCTTCGAAGGCGGGCTGACCCTGGACGACGTCTCGTCACGCGTTTCGGGGGCGGTCGTCTCCGGAAGTTACTTCCGGGTCGTCGGCACGCGAGCGGCGCACGGCCGGCTCTTCGGGCCGGCGGAGGACTCACTTCCCGGCCGAGATGCCGTCGTGGTCATCAGCCACTCGCTATGGGAGCGGCGCTTCGACGGAAGTAACGACGCCGTCGGCCGGCGGATCCGCCTCAACGGCGCCGACTTCACCGTCATCGGCGTGGCGGAAGCCGGCTTCCAAGGGCACTTGGCGGTGCTCCCGACGGAAGTCTGGGTGCCGGTCTCGGCCCAAGGGTTGGTGTTCGGCGCCGAGGATCTTTCCGAAGAAGCGGCGACCAGCAGTGTCGAGCTGGTCGCTCGTCTCCACCCGAACCAGTCTGTCGAGCAGGCTCACGCCGCCCTCGACGCCGCCGGTGCGACCGTCGCCGAATCCCGCGGCATGGACTGGCACGGTGTCGACGTTCTGGGCTATTCCCCCATCTTCGCCGTCGTCCATCAACCCATGCTGGCCTTCTTCGCCGCGTTGTTCGCTGTCGCCGGCGTGCTTCTCACGATCACGGCGATCAACGTCGCCAACATGCTCCTGTCGCGCGGCGCCGCGCGCTCACAAGAGATCGGCATGCGGCTCGCGTTGGGCGCCACCCGCAGTCGCTTGGTGGCGCAGTTGCTGACAGAGAGCGCCGTTCTGTTCCTCCTTGGCGGGATCGGCGGCGTGGTTCTGACCTACTGGTGGACCGGTTTGATCGGGGCCTTTCGCCTGCCCCTGCCGGTAACGTTGAACCTCGACGTGACTCCCGATCTCCGCGTTCTGGCGTTTGCCTTGGCAGTTGCGGGCGTGACCGGGTTGGTGTTCGGCTTGTCGCCGGCGTTGAACGCGACGCGCGTCGATCTGGTGACATCGATCAGGGACTCTGCAACCGCGAGCGGCCGCCGGCGACTCCGCAACGTCCTCGTGTTCGCCCAGGTTGCCGGCAGCGCGGTGCTTCTGGTCTCGGCGGGGCTGCTCGTTCGCTCGCTCGGCGCGGCGGGATCGACGGAGCTCGGGCTGGAGCCCGCCGGCGTGTCGGTACTGTTTGTCGACGTCGACGCCGCTGGACGCGACGCCGAGACGAAGCGACGCTTCTTCGCCGATGCGCTCGAGCAGGCGCGAGCGACACCCGGCGTCGAGAGCGCCGCGACCATCGATGTCGTCCCGCTGACCCTTTCGAACGCCCAGACCCGCGTCGTCCTCCCCGACCTGCCGCCGGAGCCGGAGCTGGGGATCCAGCGGGTCGAGGCCGCCGGCGTGTCGCCCGGCTACTTCGAAACGGTGCGCATTCCCCTGCTTTCGGGACGCGACTTCAGCGCAACCGACACGCGCGAAAGCCCGACGGTGGTGATCGTCAACGAGACGCTGGCGGAGTACGCCTGGCCGGGAGAAAGCCCGGTCGGCAAGCGCATGGGCCTCGGCAGCGTCACGGAGCCGATCGACGTCGAGATCATCGGCCTGGCGCGCGACAGCAAGATCCGGTCGGCAGGCGATCCGCCGCGGATGCTCGTGTACACGTCCGCGGCTCAGTTCGGCGGCGACGCGACCCTGCTGATCCGAGCTTCGACGGATGCCGCCATCGCCACGGTGCGCGAACGCGTACGCGCCCTCGACCCGGTGCTGCCACCCGCCTTCGTCGTTCCCTACCCCGAGCTTGCCGGTGTCTCGATGCTCCCGAGCCGGCTGGCGGCGACGCTGGCCGGCTCCTTCGGTCTCGTCGGCACGCTGCTCGCGGGGGTCGGTCTGTACGGGTTGCTGGCGTTCGCCGTGGCGCAACGCTCGCGCGAGATCGGCGTCCGCATGGCGCTCGGCGCCGGCCCCGGAAGCGTCCAGCGGCTGTTCCTCACCGGCGCGCTGAAGGTGATCTCGGCAGGTCTCCTGGCCGGGTTGATCGCCGCGGCAGCCGTCGCCCAGCTCCTTCGCAGCCTGCTGTTCGGGGTCAGCCCGTTCGACCCGACGACGTATGTCGGGATTACCGCGGTGCTCCTGGGCGTGGCGACGTTGGCGAGCTGGCTGCCGGCCCGGCGCGCCGCCCACATCGATCCTGCCTCGGCTCTTCGAAGGGAGTAGGAAGAATGTCCGAACCAGACGCGAGCACACCGTTGCGGCCCCTCGTCTTCCAGATCCTGTTGCTGCTCAACGACGCCGAGATGCACGGCTACGGCATCATGCAGGCGGTCAACGAGGAAGCCGGGCGTAACGTCATTCTCGGCCCGGCGACGCTGTACCGAACGATCAAGGAGCTGCGGGACGACGGCCTCATCGAAGAGACGGCCGACAGCGACGACCGACGACGCGTCTATCGCCTGACGAAGAAAGGCGAAGAGGCAGCGCGGAGCGAGGCCCGGCGGATGGCGGAGATCGTCGACCGGGCGCGGGCCGGTCGGCTCATCTAGCCAGACCCATCACACTTTTCACCACGGCCTGCTAGGAGCCCGCGGCGGACGGGCCTCGCACGTCCGCGACGGCTCGCTTCGTCAGCGAATCATCTCCGGTCGATTCGCCCGCAGCTGCGGCAGCAGCCTGGCGACGACCTCGGGGTAGGCGTCGGCAACGTTGGTAGTCTCGCCCAGATCAGTTCGATGGTCGAACAGCTCGACGGCCGGCTCGCCCTCGTCGTAGAGGGTCAGACGGAACCGTTGGGTGCGCAGGGTTCGCCGGCCCTGCCAGTATCCGAACGCGCCGTCCTTGCCCGGGTGGTGCGGATCGTCGAGCAGCGGCACCAGGCTGACGCCGTCGAGACCGGCCGGCGCGGACAATCCGGCGATCTCGGCCAGCGTCGGGTACAGATCGAGGGACTCGACCAGGCCGTCGGCGGGCGTGCCCGGATCCGGAATCTCCGGAACGCGCACGATAAGAACGCTGCGGAGGGCGCGCTCGAAGGTGCTGTGCTTTCCCCAGATCGTGTGATCGCCCAGATGCCAGCCGTGGTCGCCCCATACGACGACCACCGTGTCGCCCGCCAACTCGTAGCGTTCGAGGGCATCGATCACCGTTCCGACCTGCGCATCGACGTAGCTGACCGCCGCAAAGTACGCGTGGCGTAGCGTTCGGGCGTAAGCATCGTCCAGACGCTCACCCGCCGCACCACGTTCGACGGGATGCCCGTAGTTGCCGAACATTTCGTTGCTGTCGTGCACGGCCGCGGCGTGCGTGTCAGTGGGGGCGTCGGGGTTCTCGGACAGCTCGATGGCGTCGGCGTCGTAAAGATCCCAGTAACGCTGCGGCGCGGTGAACGGCAGGTGCGGCTTGTGGAACCCGACGGCGAGAAAAAAGGGCCGATCGCGCAGCTCCGCCAACTTCTCGACGGCCGTAGCGGCGATGAGGCCGTCGGGATAGTCGCTGTCGGACACGTCGGCCGACTCGAATGCGGGAGCCACACCGCGGGCCTGGTTCCGATTGCTGCCGTCGGCGTAGCCGAAAAAGGCGTTCCAAGCCGTACCCCACTTGTCGGCCGGGCCGGTGCTCTCGTCCCAGCTGAACGGCATCTCGGGACGCCCGTCCCCTTCGCCCTGGTAGGTGTAGACGCGACCGTCCGGATAGTGGCTCACCTTGCCGACGGCCGCCGTGTAGTAGCCGTTGCGACGAAACAGGTGGGCGACCGACTCCGGGCGCTCCGCTTCCTCTCGCGGCAACAGCCGCACGAAGGCGTCGTTGCTGAGGTGGTCGCTCGAACGCGGTCGAATGCCGGTCAGCAGCGAGAAGCGAGAGGCGCCGCAGGTCGGCGCCTGGACGAAGTGATTGCGAAACATCCGACCCTCGGCCGCCAACCGATCGAGGTTCGGGGTGACCATGTGCGTTTCGCCGTACGCACCGAGCTCGGGGCGAAGGTCGTCGATGGCGATGAACAGGACGTTGTACGGCCGCTGGACCGCTGACCGATCTGTTCCCGGCTCCCCACTCTGGCCGTCTCCCTGGTCCGCCCCCTGCGAGGCCGGCCTGGCGCAGCCACCGACGGACAACCCGACGAGAAGAGCCCCGACGACAGCGCGAGCGGACAGGTTCGCGACAAGAACGGCGGCCATCGGCGGTCGGAACATCCGGCGATTCTAGCCCCTCGGTGGGGTAGGCTCAGCGGAGTCTTGCAACCACCGGAGCCGAATCCGGGCTCTCGAAGGAGGCAGAGGTGAACAGACTCGAGCGCGCGCTGGTCGCTTCGATACTCGCCGCCGGTGCCCTCGGCAGCACGGCTGCCGGCGCCGATGTGAGCGCGGCCGGTGCAACGGGCGACACCGCTTCCGGCACCGATGCGGACGCCACCGCGAGCGCCGACGCGAGCACGCAGACCCGTGAGTCGCTCGTTTTCATCCTCTCCGGCCAGTCGAACATGGTCGGCCAGGGGAACACGGCGGATCTGGACGAGACGCTCCGGACGATGCCCTCGAACGTCCTGTACTTCCTCGACGGCGAGCGCGCCGACTTCGCCGCCAACGAGCGCTTCGGCCCCGAGGTGACGTTCGCGCACGAGCTGTCGCGGGCCCTGCCGGACACGTCGATCGTGCTGCTCAAGTACGCCGTCGGCGGCACTTCCCTGCTGGCCTGGGCGCCGGAGTGGACTGCGGAGTCGGCCCGGGTGACACAAAACGAGGGCAGGGGGCCGCTCTACGAGCAACTTCTCGAGATGGTGGCGACGGTGCGGCCGCGCCTGGGTCAAGGCGCTCGCATGGCCGGCGTCTTGTGGATGCAGGGCGAGCGAGACGCCCGTTTCCCGCCGGCGGGGGCGGCTTATGCCGCCAACCTCGAGATGTTCGTCCGGCGGCTGCGCGAAGACCTCGGCGCCCCGGAACTGCCGTTTCTTTTCGGGCAGGTCGACCCGCCGCCCGACCGCTACCCGGCCACTGCCGATGTTCGCGACGCCCAAGCGAGTGCGCCCGGCCGCATTCCGGCGTCACGGATGGTGTCCACCGCGGAGCTGTCCAAGCACGACGACCGCCTGCACTACGACACGGAGGGCCAACTCTCGTTGGGCCGGCGCTTTGCGCGCGCCTACCTCGAGATGCACGTGGAGGCGCAACAGCCTCCACCGCCCCACGATCGAGCCACGCGAAACTGAGACCGACCCAAGACGCAGCCAGCACCCTCGCGCCGGTTGCCCGAATGCCGGCCCGGCGATAGATTTCGAGCGGAGCTCGACGAACCCATCCCCACGATCCGGAGCCGGCTCATGTTCGCGAAGCGTCTCATTCTCGCCGTAATAACGCTCATCGCTCTATCCATGCTCGTGGGGTCGATCCCCGAGCCGTTGGCGCAGGAGGCGGGCGCCACGATCGACGACGCCCTGATGGAGGGCTACCGCTGGCGCAACATCGGCCCGGACCGCGGCGGCCGCTCGATCGCCGCCACCGGCGTCATCGGCCAGCCCGAAGTGGCCTATTTCGGGGCGGTCGGTGGCGGCCTGTGGAAGACCACCGATGCCGGGGAGAACTGGGAACCGATCACCGATTTCCAGATCACGTCCTCCTCGGTCGGCGCCGTGGCAGTGAGCGAGACCAACCCGAACCTGGTGTTGATCGGCACCGGGGAAACCTGCATCCGCGGCAACATTCTCCCGGGTGACGGCGTCTACCGCAGCAGGGACGCGGGCGAGACCTGGGAGCACGTCGGCTTCCGTGATTCACACGGTATCTCGAAGATCCGCATCCACCCGACGAATCCGGACATCATCTACGTCGCTTCGTTCGGCAAGTACCCGGTGCCGAGCGAGGAGCGCGGTGTCTTTCGCAGCACCGACGGCGGCGATACGTGGGATCGGGTTCTCTTCCGGAACGCCCAGACCGGCGCCATCGACATCGCCATCGACCGCAACAACCCGGACGTGATCTACGCGGCCCTCTGGGAGGCGTTTCGCAAGGAATACACCATGTCCTCGGGCGGGCCGGGCAGCGGCATGTTCAAGAGCACGGACGGCGGCGATACGTGGACCGAGATCACCCGCAACCCCGGTATGCCACAGGAGGGTGTGGTCGGCCGCATCGGCCTGGCGGTATCGAGCGCCGACTCGAACGTCGTGTATTCACTGTTCGAGAACGACAACGGTGGTCTGTTTCGCAGCAACGACGCCGGCGCCACCTGGGAGCTGGTCAACGACGACCGTGCCATCCGCCAGCGCGCCTTCTACTACACGCACGTATTCGCCGACCATCAGGACCCCGACGTCGTCTACATCCAGAACACGGGCCTCTATCGCAGCGAGGACGGGGGCGCCACCTACGGCCGCCTGACCGGCACCCACGGCGACCATCACGACCTGTGGATCGATCCGGACGACCCGACCCACCTGGTCGTCGCCAACGACGGCGGCGGCGCAGTGAGCGTCAACACGGGAGGAAGCTGGACCGACCAGGAGTTTCCGACGGCGCAGTTTTATCACGCGGTGACGACCGCCCACATGCCGTTCCACGTCTGCGGCTCGCAGCAGGACAACAGCACGCTGTGCCTGCCTTCCGACTGGAACGCCGGCCGCTTCGGCTTCGGCGGCGGCGGTCGCGGCGGCTTCGGCGGCGGCCGCGGCGGTGGTGCGGCCCCCCGCACCGTCACCGAAGGTTCGATGGACGTCGCCTACCGCGCCGGCGGTGGCGAGCCCGGTTACATCGCCCCGGACCCGGTCGACGTCGACCTCTTCTACTCCGGGACGAACAACGGACGCTACATCGACAAGTACAACCGCTCGATCGGCATCTCGCGGGAGGTCAACCCGTACCCCTGGTTCTACTCCGGTGAGCCGGCCGCCGACATGGTCGAGCGCTGGCAGTGGACGTTCCCGATCATCTTCTCGCCGATCGACAACGAGGCGCTGTTCGTTTCCTCGAACCGCCTGTGGAAGACGACCAACGGCGGTAACTCCTGGGAGGTACTCAGCCCGGACCTTACCCGCGCCGACCCCGAGACGCTGGGCCATTCCGGCGGCCCGATCACCGGAGACATGAACGGTCCCGAGGTCTACGCGACGATCTTCTCGGTGGGGCCGGGTAAGGTCGACGTCGATGTCATCTGGACAGGATCCGACGACGGACTGGTGCACGTGACCCGCAACGGCGGCGACACCTGGGACAATGTCACCCCGCCCGACATGCCCGATTTCGGCCGCGTCAGCCAGATCGACGCGTCGGCTTTCGACGCCGGCCGGGCGTACGTCTCGGCACGCTTGCCGCTGCTCGACGATTTCCGCCCCTACATCTGGAAGACCGACGATTACGGCGCCAGCTGGACCAAGATCGTCAACGGGATTCGTGACGACGCCTATGTGAACGCCGTCCGCGAGGATCCCAACCGTCCCGGTCTGCTCTACGCCGCCACCAACCACGGCGTCTACATCTCCTACGACGACGGCGCATCGTGGGAAGGGCTCAACCCCGGCCTGCCCGACCTGCCGATCGTCGACCTGATCGTCGAGCACAACGAGCTGGTCATCGCCAGCCACGGTCGTGGTTTCTGGGTGCTCGACAACATCGCGCCGCTGCGTCAGGCACGGCCCGGAATCACCGACGAGTCCGTCGTGCTGTTCCAGCCGGCCGCCGCCTACCGGTCGGCGGGCGGTGCCACGCTCTCGTACTGGCTCAGCGATACACCGAGCAACGCCAGGTTGGAGATCCTCGACGAGACCGGCGAGGTCCTGCGCACGATCGAGCCGCGACGTCCGGCCGCGCAGGGAGGCGGCCGCGGTGGATTCGGCGGGTTCGGCGGTGCCAGCCTGCCGCTGCGCGAGGGCATGAACCACCTGAGCTGGAACCTGCAGACCGATCCGCCACCGTCGTTCCCCGGCATGATCCTGTGGGGCGCTCGTATGGCCGGCCCGCGGGTCCCGCCCGGCAACTACACGGTGCGCTTGATCACCGACGAGACCACGCAGAGCACCGATCTCGAGGTACGCGCCAACCCGTTGATCACCGACGTCACCGTGCAGGACATGCAGCAGCAGTTCACCTTCGCCCGCGAGATCAAGAGCAAGGTGACCGAGGCCAACAACGCCGTCATCGCCATCCGCAGGGCCAAGGCGCAGATCGAGGAGCGCCTGGCCGAATCCGATGACGGCGGGCTGGCGCAAACCGCCGAGCGCTTCGTCACCAACGCGTCCGAGGTCGAGGCCAACATCTATCAGGTGCGGAATCGGTCCGGTCAGGATCCACTGAACTTCCCCATCAAGGTGAACAACCGGCTCGCCAACCTGCTGTCGATGGTGGAGCGCGGCGACGGCGCCCCCAACGACGGTATGCGCGAGGTGTTCGGCATCATGGTCGAGGAGCTCGAGGGCTACACCGGGCGCCTGCAGGAAGTGTGGGACACGGACCTGGCGGCGGTGAACGCCGAGCTGCAGCGCCTCGGCCTCGACCCGGTCGACCCGAACGACGAGAGCATCGTGCTGGAGCCGCCGCGCTAGGCAGGCCGAGACACCATCGCGATCGGTGCGACGACCGCTCGACCTCCGTCCGGGCTGGGGGTCGTCGCCACCGTCGGCGCGGCGGAGCTCCGCAGGCCTGCTAGGCTTCCCCGAGCTCCCCCCGAAACAGCCTGAGGTCATCATGAAAAGGTCCTTCGTCATCGTCGGGCTCGTGGGACTCGCGATCGCCCCACTCGCTTCCATCCCGGTCGGCGCTCAAAGCACCGCCGCCTTTGTCCCGGAGCCCGTGCGCGGCGAAGGGTTCGAGCTGTCGATCCGCAACATCATGCGGGCCCAGGAGCACGTCGGCCAGGCACCTTCCCAGGTGCGCTGGACGGACGACTCCGCCTGGGTGTACTTCCGCTGGCGACCGGGGGGATTGGATTGGGACGCGGAGGCCTCGACCTACCGTGTCCGCGCCGACGGCAGCGACCTGCAGCAGGTCAGCGACGAGGAGGCAAGACGGGCCGAGCCGCTGCTGGCCGCGGGCGACCTCTCAGCCGATCGACGCTGGCGGGTCTCGGCGATCGCCGGCGACCTCTACCTCGTCGATCGCCGGACCCTCGCCGTCGAACGGCTCACCCACACCGAAGACAGCGAAGGGCAGCCGCTCTTCTCCGCCGACGGAGCGTCGGTCATCTTCCGCCGCGGCACGAATCTCTTTCGCCTGGGCATCGAGGACGGAGAGCTCGAACAGATCACCCGCATCTCGACCCAGACCCCGCCGCGCGAGGACTCGCCCGCCGAAGGACACAAGGCGTTCCTGGAGGAGCAGCAACTCGAGCTCTTCGCCCACATACGCCGCGACAGGGCGCGACGCGATCGGGCGGAGGAGCGCCGCGAGGCGGCCGACGAAGACCCGGAGACGGTTTACCTGGAGCGGAATGAACGGGTGCAGGGCCTGACGCCGACCCGCGCCGGCGACTACGTCATCCTGCGCGCCGCGACACCGGCCAGCGCCGCGACCGGAACCATCGTCCCCGACTGGGTGACCGAGGACGGTTATACGCGGGACCTCAACGTCCGCACGAAAGTCGGCGACGCGCAGGGCGCGTCACGCCTCGGCATCGTTGCCACGGCCACCGGCGAGATCAACTGGATCGATGTCGCGCCGGACGGCCACGAGGCCGACCAGCCGCCGCGCGTATTCAGCAGTGGTTGGAACGATGCCGGAACGACGGCGTTCGCCTTCGTAGTTTCCTTCGACGACAAGGACCGCTGGCTGTGGTCGATCGACGCGGCCAGCGGAGAACGCACGCTCCTCGACCATCTGCGCGACGATGCCTGGGTCGCAGGGCCGTGCTTCGCCGCCTGCGTCGGCTTCCTGCCGGACTCCGACCGCCTGTACTTCGTCAGCGAGGCTAGCGGCTACGCCCACCTTTACGCCGTGAACGCCGATGGCTCGGACAAACAGGCGTTGACGGAGGGCGAATGGGAAGTCCTGAGCGTCTCGATTCCCGAGCAGCGCGACGGGTTCCTCCTGCGTACGAACGAAGGCTCGCCCTTCAACGAGCACGTCTTCCGTATGGCCTTCGATGGCGGTGGTCGTGAAGCGCTCACCGAGGGCGATGGCCGTTTCGTCGGCACCCCGTCTCCCGACGGCGATCGGCTGGCCGTCGTGCACGATGTCGCCAATCGGCCGCCCGAGCTGTATGTCGCCGCCGCGGACGACGCCATGGACATGTTTCAGGTGACCGCGTCGCCGACGGACGAATGGGCCTCGTTTCCCTGGATCAAGCCCGAGATCGTCCGCTTTCCCGCCGAGGACGGTACGTTGGTGCCGGCGCGCATCTATCGACCGGCCGACATGGGGGCCGAAGCCAACGGCGGCGGCGTCATCTTCGTGCACGGCGCCGGGTACCTGCACAACGTGCACAACTACTGGTCCTCGTACTACCGCGAATACCAGTTCAACCAGTTCCTCGCCGCCGCCGGCTACACGGTTCTCGACATCGACTACCGCGGGTCCGCCGGATACGGGGCCGAATGGCGTACGGGGATCTATCGCTGGATGGGTGGCAAGGACCTGTCCGACCAGGTGGACGGAGCCCGCTGGCTGGTCGCCAACGAGGGCGTCGACGCCGACCGCATCGGCCTGTACGGAGGCTCCTATGGCGGGTTCATCACGTTGATGGGCCTGTTCACCGCGCCGGATACCTTCAAGTCGGGAGCGGCGCTGCGCTCGGTGACCGACTGGGCCCACTACAACCACGGATACACGAGCCGGATTCTCAACCTCCCCCACGAGGACGAAGAAGCCTACGAGAAGTCCTCGCCGATCTACTTCGCCGAGAACTTCCGCCCCGACCAGCACCTGGTGATGTTGCACGGCATGATCGACACCAACGTGCACTTCTCCGACGTCGTGCGTCTGGCGCAGAGGCTCATCGAGCTGGGCAAGGAGAACTGGGAGCTCGCCGTGTACCCGGTGGAGAATCACGGGTTCGTCGAGCCCGCCTCGTGGACCGACGAGTATCGGAGGATCTTCGAGCTGTTCGAGCGCACCCTGCGCGAGCCGGGCTGCAACGACGGCGGCGGCGCCTGCTCGGTCCGCCGCGCCGGGCCTACCGGGTAGCATGTATTCATGGAAAAGCTCCGCATTCAGGGTGGTCGCCGGCTGAGCGGGTCGGTCCGCGTCGGCGGCGCCAAGAATGCGGCGCTGCCCGAGCTCGTCGCCGCGCTGCTGACCGACGAGCCGATGCGGCTGAGCAACGTGCCCGCCGTGCGCGATGTCTCGACCATCCTCCGGCTGCTCGAGCACCTCGGGGTGGAGGTCTCTCGCGACGGTGACAGCGTCGAGACGAGATTGTTGTCGTTCGCCAGCGCCGAAGCACCGTACGACCTGGTCAAGACGATGCGTGCTTCGTTCCTGGTCCTGGGACCGCTGCTGGCGCGAACCGGCTCCGCCCGCGTCTCGCTCCCCGGAGGCTGCGCCATCGGCGCTCGCCCCGTCGACCAACACCTCGCCGGGCTGGCGCGGCTGGGAGCCAATCTGCACGTCGAGGAGGGGTACGTCGTGGCCGAAGCCGCACGCCTGCGCGGCGCCGAAGTGATCTTCGACGCCCCCACCGTAGGCGGCACCGAGCACCTGATGCTGGCAGCGGTCCTGGCCGAGGGGACGACGGTGCTGCGCAACGCGGCGCGAGAGCCCGAGGTCGGTGATCTCGCCGTGCTGCTCAGCAGCATGGGCGCCACGATCACGGGGGCCGGCACCGACACGATCGAGATCCACGGGGTCGAGCGGCTCGGTAGTGCCGACCACGGCATTCTGCCCGACCGGATCGAGGCAGGTACCTACCTGATCGCCGGGGCCTTGTGCGGCGACGACCTGGAGGTGACGCATTGCCGCCCGCTGGATCTGGAAGCCGTCATCGGCAAGGTGCAGGAGAGCGGTGTGCCGGTCGAGGTGACGGACGACGGTATGCGGGTCAGCGCCCGGGCGGATCTGCGCAGCGTCGACGCCCGCACCCAGCCCCACCCCGGCTTCCCGACCGACATGCAGGCGCAGTACATGGCCTTGATGACCCAGGCCACCGGCTCGGCGGTAATCACCGAGACGATCTTCGAAAACCGCTTCATGCACGTCCCCGAGCTCAACCGAATGGGGGCCGACGTCAGCATCGACGGGCACAGCGCTGTGGTGCGCGGCCCGCGCAAGCTCGGCGGTGCCCGGGTCATGGCCACCGACCTGCGAGCTTCCGCTTCTCTGGTGCTCGCGGCCCTCGCCGCCGAGGGCGAGACCGTGATCGACCGCCTCTACCATCTCGACCGAGGCTACGAGACGCTCGTCCACAAGCTCGGCAACGCCGGGGCCGAAGTGGAGCGCTTCCGCGAGTAGAGCGCCCGCGGTATGGTTGGTTGCATGCTGCATCTATTCACCATCATCTCATGACCCGCTCGGCGCGCTCGGAAGAACAGGCCTCTGTCCCTGCAGCGGAGATCTTCTTCGACGCGCTGCAGGACCTGTTGCGCGCCTATCAGTTTCGGGACCGCGAGCAGCCGCTTCGCTGCGGTCTCTCGGTGACGGCGTGCTACGCGCTGGAACACATCGTGCGCGGCGGGCCGACGACGGTGAAGGAGCTGGCGGCGGCGCTGCGCCTCGACAAGAGCACGGCCAGCCGGGTGGCGTCGTCGCTCGAAGCGAGCGGCAACATCGCCCGCACCCCGCATGCGACCGACAAGCGGGCGTCATGGCTCGGAGCGACCGCCAAAGGGAGGGCGCTGCACGAGCGAGTCCGCGACGGGCTCATCGCCCGGCAGGCTCCGCTGATCGCGCACGTCGACGAGCAGACGCTACGCACCATGGCCGAGCTTCTACGTGACCTGACCGACGGGGCATCCTCGACACTGGACGCTCCGTAGGCAGCCGGGCGCGCTCGACAGCCCCTCAGGGTCGGCGCATTACCACGGCGGAGGCAGGACACTCGGTCCGATACTGGGACGTCTCCTGGACGACCGGCGAGACGAGATCGCGTTCGACCGCTCGAAAACCGAGGCGCTCGAAGAACCCGGGGGCTGTCGTGGTCAGGAGGTAGACCGCCTCGAGCTGCCGCACCGCCGGCCGGCCGAGCAACCGGCGCACGATCGCGGCGCCGACGCCGCTGCGGCGCTCGTCTTCGGCGACCGCGACGGAGCGCAGAAGCCCGACATCTCCGAGGAACATCAGTACGGCGCAGCCGACGATGCGGCCGTCATCGCGACGAGCGACGAGGACCTCCGCCGCCCCGTCTTCCGGCCTCCACGGGTCCAAACCGCTGGCCCGCAACAGCGGAGATATCTCCGCCGGATCGTCGATACCGTCGATCGAGAAGCCAATCTGCTCCACCGTCTTCGTCCCTCCTAGCGCACGCCCAGTCCACGCCAACCATCGCCGCCGGTCGAGCGCCCGTCGTCCGCCTCTGCCGCCTCCCGTTCGCGGGAGTATCCGCTATTTGGTTGCAGTGTGCAACTAGTAAGCGCGCAGCAGGCCTCTGGCGTCGATCTCGAACAAGATCGACAGGCGTATCTCGCCGGCCCGGTGACCCCGGTGTTTGCGCCGCACGCGAACCTCCTTGTACCGTGACCGGGAGGGTCGCGTCGCGCCCCGAAGCCGGCACCCGGGAGGATTCATGTCGGAAGACTGTCTTTTCTGCAAGATCGCCGCCGGGGACATCCCCGCCAACATCGTCCACCACGACGAGGACGTCGTCGCTTTCGAGGACATCAACCCGCAGGCGCCGCATCACGTCGTCATCATTCCGCGTCGGCACATCGCCACACTCAACGATCTGGACGACCGGCACGAGGCGGTCTTCGGCAAGCTCGCGACCACGGCGTCGAAGCTGGCGGCCGAGCGTGGCTTCGCCGCGGACGGCTATCGCCTGGTGGTCAACTGCAACAGCGCCGGTGGACAGACCGTGTTCCACCTCCACATGCACTTGCTCGGCGGGCGCAGCCTGACCTGGCCGCCCGGGTAGAGAGGGGAGATTAATGCCCGAAGGAATCGTCGTCGAACAGTGTGACGGCGTGCGCGTCGTGCGCATGCAATGCGGCCGCGCGAACGCCATGAATCGCGACATGCTCGACGCCCTGGCGGCGGCGCTTACCGAGGGCGCGCCGCAACCGACAGTGCTGACCGGAGACGGCAAGATCTTCTCGGCCGGCCTCGACCTGGTCACCCTCGACACCCTCAGCGAGGGGGAGCTCGAGGAGTTTCTGACGCGCTTCTCGCGCACCATGATCCAGGTCCTGACGACGCCCTACCCCCTGGTCGCGGCCGTCAACGGCCATGCGGTCGCCGGCGGCTGCGTGCTGGCGCTGGCGTGCGACTACCGCGTCGGGGTCGAGGGTGAGTTCAAGATCGGCATGAACGAGCTGTCGCACGGCCTGCCGCTTCCGGCGGTGGCGAACGAGATCCCGCGCGGCGCCCTGACGCCGCAGACCTTCCGCACCGTGGTCATGAGCGGCGTCCTGATGGAGCCCGAAACGGCGCAGCAGGTCGGCATCCTCGACATGCTGACGGAAGACGCCGAGACGTGCGTCGAACAATCGTGCGCCCTGGCCCGCCAGCAGGGCGGTGAGCTGGACGCTTTCGCGGCGGTGAAAGCCGGTGTCATCGCGCCGATCGTCGACGCCATCAAGGAGCTTCGAGAGCCGCTCGACCGGCGCTTCGTCGATATCTGGTTCTCCGAAGCCGCCACGGCGTCGCGCCGGGCGACCATCGAGCGCCTGCAGGGCAAGGACTGACCTCGTCGTGAGCTCGCTCTACGCCAAGGTCGCGGACCTACCCCTGCGAATCGACGGGCACGCGCTCGAGCCGCTACAACAAACCGTCCCCAGCGGCTGGGTACGGCAAACGACGCTGATCCGTCTGCGGGGCGCCGGGTGCGAGGGTTGCGGCGAGGACGTGATCTGGAACGACGAGGACCATCGTCGCCTGCAGCAAGATCTCGAGCTCGACCTTACCGGCACGTACACGCTCGACGAGTTCTCGCGCCGCCTGGACGAGGTCGAGCTGTTCTCCGCGCCGCCTTCGCGCCCCGACTACTCGCTGTACAGGCGCTGGGGTTTCGAGAGCGCGGCGCTCGACCTGGCGTTGCGACAGGCGGGCCTTTCCCTGGCCGACGCCCTCGGGATGGAAGCCCGACCCCTCACGTTCGTCATCTCGACCGGGCTGGGAGAGCCGGTTTCGACGAAGCCCCTGCGTGATCGGCTCGCGCTCTACCCGGACATGCGATTCAAGCTCGACTACGCGGCCGATTGGACGACCGAGCTGGTGACCGAGCTGGCGTCCATGGACGTCGTCGACACGGTCGATCTGAAGGGTCTTTACCACGGCGACTTCACCGGGCCGGCCGCCGATCCCGAGCGCTACCTAATGGTTGCCGAGGCGTTGCCGTCGGCCTGGATCGAGGATCCCTTCCTCGACGCCGCGACGCGCGAGGCGCTGGCCGACCACTCGCATCGATTGACCTGGGACGCCAACATCCATTCCGTCGCCGATATCTGTACCCTCGAGACGAAGCCGCACTGCGTCAATATCAAGCCGTCGCGGTTCGGCTTCATCTCCGAGCTGTTTCGCGCCTACGAGTTTTGCCGCGGCGAGGGGATTCAGATGTACGGTGGCGGCCAGTTCGAGGTTGGGGTCGGGCGAGAGCAGGCGCAGTATCTCGCCAGTATGTTCCACCCCGACGGGCCCAACGATATTGCACCGCTGGCGTACAACCGTCCCGAGCTGAGCGACGACCTGCCCACCAGCCCGTTGGCCCCGGAACCGGCCGACGCGGGATTCCACTGGCGGCCGGCCGGCTCCTGACGGGCAGCGTCCCCGTTGCTGGGCTGCCGGACGGGACGATGGTGTCGGGGCTACTCAACTGCGAGACCAGGCCGCCGCGTACGCGGCGACCTCCCGTGCGCCCGCATTGATCAGCGCATCCGCCGCGGCGGCAGCCGTCGCCCCGGTGGTGAGCACATCGTCTACCAGGAGAACACGGCGGCCCTCGATCGCTGCCGCTCCGCGCGGTGCCGCAATGAAGGCGCCGCGGATGTTGTGCCTCCGCCGCTCGCGGGAAAGCCCCACTTGCGGGCGGGTGCAGCGCCTGCGACGCAGGGCGTGGACCACTGCGAGGTCGGGCGCCGCGCGGCAGAGTGACGCCGCCAGAACCGCCGCCTGGTTGTGCCCGCGTCTCCAACGACGACGCCAGTGCAGCGGCACCGGGACGACGACCTCCGATCGACGTAACAAACGGCGAGCGCCGGGCGCCGCCGCCATACGTTCCCCCAGCGCCGATCCGGCGCGGATGACGCCGTCGTACTTGAGATCGATCAGCAGGCGCCGGGCCGGGCCGGCGAAGGCCGCGTAGGCGTGCGCCGTACGGATCGGTGCGGTCGCGTCCACTCCCCGGTCGAGGACGGGGAATTCCTCGCCGCACGCGTCGCACAGAAGCGGCGCCCAGCCGGCGTCGCCGACCGGCTGGGCGCACGCCCGGCAAAGAGCGGGAAACACCAGGTCGGCGACGGCACCGACGACACGACACAGCTCGGGCACACATACGAATGAGACGGCGCCGGCGAACGACTTTCAGGTCTGAGGCGGGCTCACACCCGGGGCGCCTTGATGGCCCGCTCCAAGGGTCGCAGCTCGTTGCTGGTGTCCAGAGCGACGGTGCCCCACATTCCGCAGGACGAACAGCGCATCGTGTAACTGTCGTGCACCGTTTCGCAGTTACGGCAAACGTACCCGGGCTCGAGAATGCCGGAGGACTGGATCACCTGGCGAAAACGCTCGGCGGCCGCCTGGCTGTCGCCCTGCCGAGCGGTCAGCTTGGCCAGGTGGTAGGTGACCGTCGGCGAGAACTCGACCTCGTCTTCGAGCTGCTCGAGCTCCTGCCGAGCCTCCTCGATCATCTCGAGCCGTGAGTACAGCAACGCCAGGCCCAGCCGCGCGGCGCGGCCGTCAGCCCCGCCGATCGTCTCTGCGGCCTGGCGAAAGGCGCGGATCGCCATTTCCGGATCCCCGGCGCCGAAGTAGTGGGTCACCAACTCGTTGAGGAGCTCGAGATCGTGGGTTTGCTTGACGCCCTCGGTCCAGGCCTCGACGGCGCCCTCGGCATCGCCGTCGGCCTTTCGGGCCCGCCCCTGAACGAGGTAGACGGGCACGAAATCGGGCGCCTCCTTGCGGACGGCGCCGAGAATCTGCCGCGCTTTCTGCCGCGCCTCTTTGGTTCCCTGTTCGATCAGCGACCTCGCCTTCTCCACCCGCAGCCCGCGCGCGATCGAGGCAGCATCTTCACGCTGATTCGGGTCACGCAGGAGCTTGGTGTGCTTGTCCTGCGCCTCGAGTGCCTCGTCCCAGCGCCCCTGCCGCGCCAGAAGCTCCCGCAACCGGGCGTAGAGCTCGGCATCACCTTTCGGTTCGGCCGCGAGACGCTGCTCGAGGTGGCCGACGGCGCGAGCGTATTCGCCCAGGGCCTCGAAATCCCGTGACAGGGCGTCGTGTACACCGGGATTGTCCGGCGACAGGCCACGCGCGCGCATGTGCATGTCGACGGCCTTCTCCAGATTACCCGCGGCCCGCGCCGTGTTGCCGCCCTGAACCCAGGCGCCGAGGCGCTCCGGATCGTGCTGCAGGACCCGCTCGAATCGCTCCAGCGCCACCTCGTGCTCACCACGCACGGCGGCCGCCAGGCCGGACTGGATCAGCTCGGTGTCCTCGGCGACCTTCAGGTCGCTGCGCATGCGTCGCCAACGAACGAAGGCGGCCTTCGAGGACAGCACCACGGTGTAAAGGAGCGTCCCCAGGACGCCGACGAGCACGGCGAGAAGATTGACAACCCAAAGCGAACTTTGGAACTCGCGGGGTGGAAAGCCGGGGAGACGTAGGGTCACCAGCTCGGTGTTGAGCGTCGCCGTCCAGATGCCGATCGACACACCAGCGAAAACGGTGAGCAGCCCGACCAAGCTTCGCAATGACATCTCGAGTCCTGCCTGTCCGCTTACCTAGTTTCCGCCCGCTTCCTGTCGCTCCTGGCACTCGATGCACAGCGACGCCCAGGGGATCGCCTTCAGGCGAGGCAGCGGGATCTTCTCACCACACGAGCTGCATTCCTCATAGGAACCATCTTCCATGCGCTGGAGCGCTTCCTCGACCTTCAGCAGGGTGTCCCGTTCGCTGTCGCTCAAGCTATAGAGGAATTCCTTCCGATAGCCTTCGGATGCCTGGTCGGCGAGGTCTTGCAGGGGCTCGGCGGTCGCCTCGCGATTGACCGTCTGCGACCGTCGATACGCTTCGTTCGCCTCACGGCGCTTCTGTTCGAGTTGCTCGCGCAGCTTCTTCTTTTCCGTTGCTCTCATGGAAACTCGAAACCTGATTCTCGGGCCCGCGAAGGACCATTCATCGGAGTTCTGCTAACGGCTGTAGGGCAGATTGTGGATGATCGTGAAGGCGCGATAGATCTGCTCTGTCAAAAACAGACGGGCCATGTCGTGGGGAAGGGTCATGCGGGACAGCCCGAGTAGCAAGTCGGCCCGGTCGCGGACGCCTTTCGCCAGCCCGTCGGGGCCTCCGACCACGAAAGCCAGAGTCCGGGAATTATCGTAACACTGTCGTTGGAGCAATTCTGCGAATTTCACTGAATCCATCGGCGTTCCGGCCGGATCCAGCGCCACGAGAAACAGCGGTTCATAGGCCCGCAGCCGCTTGAGGATTGCTTCCGACTGCCTCTCCTGCCGGTGGGCGTCGCTGTAGTGCTTGGTGGACGGCTCCTCGGAGACCGTGACGCACTCGCAGCGCCGAAACCGGTTGATACGGGTCAGGTATTCGTCGATGCCGGCTCGAGCGTACGCCGCGGACGTTTTTCCCGGCCAGCAGAGCACGATGTGCGTCGATGGATCAGCCATCGCCGGCGTCGGCCGCCGGTTCCACCGGACCCTCCTGGTCGAGCTGCTCCGGCTCCACCGAACCTTCCGGGCGGTCGCCCAGAAGGACCGGCGCGTCCCGCCAGACACGGTCCAGCTGGTAGAACTCGCGCGCTTCGGCGGTGAACACGTTCACCAGGAAGTCGACGAAATCGATCAGGACCCAGGCCGCCTGGTCATATCCCTCCGTGTGCAGCGGCGTCACGTCGCTGTCGCGCAGCTTCGTGCGGATGCCGTCGACGATGGCTTGAACGTGGCGATCGCTGCCGCCGGTGCAAATCAGCAGGTAGTCGGTAAAGCTCGCCACCTCCCGCAGGTCGAGGACCAGAAGATCTTCCGCCTTGAGGTCCTCGGTCGCGTCGGCGACAAGCTTGACCGCTTCGGGAAGCGCAACGCGGTCGGGCTTCGATGCGCCCGGAGAAGCGCTCACGAGGCCACCTTCTGCGGGACCTCGGCCTCGCGGTACAGCCCGTGGGCACGGAGGTATCGCTCCACCTCGGAGGGGATCTTGTAGCGGACGCTCGACCCCGCGGCGATGCGCTCGCGGATGTCGGTGGACGAAATATCGATGTGCACCGCGTCGGACAGGAAAACCGCGCGCGAGCCCTCGGGATACTGCTCTACCGCCGGAGCCTCCGATCCCCGCAGGTCGACCACCCGCTCGCCGATCCAGTCGGGCAGCTTGCCGACGTCCTCGAAGCCGTGGCCCGGGCGGCTGACGACGACAACGTGGCAGAGGTCGAGGAACTGCTCGTATTCCTCCCACGTCTCGATCTCGAGGAAGGCGTCGAGGCCGGTAACGAAGACGATCTCGGTATCGTCGCCCATGCCCTGCTGAAGCTCCCGCACCGTGTCGATGCTGAAGCTCTTCCCGGGCCGATTCACCTCGATGGGCGAGGCGACGAACGACGGATTGTGGAGGGTTGCCGCGACCACCATGGCAAAACGGTGCTTCGCGTCGGTGAGATCGGCGCGATCCTTGTGCGGCGGCTCGTTGCAGGGCATGAAGTGCACCTCGGACAGTCCGAAGGTCTCGCGGATCTCTTCCGCCAGAATCAGATGCCCCAGGTGCGGGGGATCGAAGGTCCCCCCGAAAACGCCCACCCTCTTCAACGCCATGTCGGTTCTTCTCCGTTGCGATACGCCACCGATGATCCGCGTCGACCACCGATCCCTTTACGATCGGGCATTTGTCCGCGTCGAGCCCCGATCCCTTTACGATTCATTGCCAATTGTCCGCATCGAGCGCCGAGGCCGCTACGATCCGTCGTCGTCGGTGTCGGCCAGGTGCTCTGCAACCCAGCCGACGAAGTCGTCCAGACCATCACCGCTGACCGACGACAACGCACAGAATGCCGCGCCGTTCGCTTCCGCAGCGCGGCGAAGCTTCTCGACCACGTCGGGACCGGGCGACAAATCCGTCTTCGTCGCCACCACCAGACGCGGCCTCTCCAACAGTACTGCGTTGTATTGCCCCAGCTCGCTACACAACATCTCGTAGTGCTCGACGACGTCGCCGTCGGGAGGAACCGTGTCCACGAGCACCGCGATCGCCCCGGTCCGCTCGACGTGGCGGAGGAAGTTGAGGCCCAATCCCTCGCCCCGATGGGCCCCCTCGATGAGGCCCGGAACGTCCGCCAGAACGGCTCGCCGATACCCTGGAAGCTCGAGGATTCCCAGGTTCGGCTCCAACGTGGTGAACGGATACGCGGCGACCTTTCCCTGTGACCCGGTGAGGCGTCGCAGCAGGGTCGTCTTGCCGGCGTTGGGACGCCCGACGAGTCCAATGTCGGCGATGAGCTTGAGCTCGAGATCCAGCTCTCTGCGCTCCCCCGGAAGGCCGGGGTCCGCGCGTCGTGGAGCGCGGTTGGTCGACGACTTGAAGCGCGTGTTTCCTCGCCCTCCCTTGCCACCGCGAGCGACGAGCAGCCGCTCGCCGTCGATCTCCAGGTCGCCGAGCTGCTCTCCGGTCGCGTTGTCGCGCACGACGGTGCCGGTGGGCACGGGAACCTCGCGATCGTCTCCGGTCCGCCCATGCCGGTTGCTGCCCTCGCCGTGACGTCCGCGTGTCGCCTTGAAAATCTGACCGTCGCGGAGATGACCGAGCTGGGCATAGCCGCTCGAAGCGACCAGGTAGACATCGCCGCCGTCACCGCCGTCGCCCCCGCTGGGACCTCCATGGGGTACGTACTTCTCGCGCCGGAAGGCGACGCAGCCACGACCGCCATCACCCGCCTGGACCCGAATTCGTACCAGGTCGCGGAACATCGATCTGGTCCTGCGGCTTCCGCACGCGCACTTCGACGATCACGCGAACGAACGTGAGGGGGCGGCCCGCCGGATCGCGCTATTGACCCGGAAGTACCGAAACGAACTTGCCGCGCCGGCCCTTGTCCTGGAAGGTGACGACGCCATCCGCCTTGGCGAAGAGCGTATCGTCCCGACCTACGCCGACGTTCTCGCCGGGTTTGATGCGGGTACCGCGCTGGCGCACGATGATCGATCCGCCGGTAACGAACTGGCCACCGAATCGCTTCACGCCGAGGCGCTGGGCGTTGCTGTCACGGCCGTTGCGGCTGCTGCCTTGGCCTTTTTTGTGTGCCATGTCTCGTCCTCAGGAAACGACGATCTTGTCGATTCGAAGTGCGGTGTAGTCCTGCCGGTGACCGATCTTGCGCTTGTAGCCCTTGCGCCGCTTCTTCTTGAAAGCCACGACCTTGCGGCCTCGGCCTTCCTCGACCACGGTGCCGGTCACGCTCGCGCCCGCCACCGTCGGCTGGCCGAGCTGCACGTTGGAGCCGTCGGCCACCAGGTGAACATCGGCGATCGACACCTCGTCTCCGACCGCGTTCGCGAGCTTTTCGACGCGAACGATGTCGCCCTCGCTGACGCGATACTGCTTTCCGCCGGTTTCAATTACTGCGTACATCTTCCTAGCCTCAAAAAGGGGGGTGGGGTAACCGACCTATTTTACGGGCTGGGCCTGCCGTCAGGCAAGCCGGTGAAAGCGTGGATCGTGTCCTGATAAGGACAGGACCAAAGCGTATGGAAGCTCCGCGTCAGCGTGCCGCGGGAAGCGGCGGGACAGCAGATCGCTCAGCTACCGCGTGAAACATCCGCCCGCTCTTCCCCCGGCTCGCCGCCCACCGTCAGCGCCTCCAGCGCCCGCTCCCGTTCCTTGAGCGCCTCGAGCTGCCGGATCAGCTCGTTGATGCGATCCTGCATGTGGGTCTGCTGCAGCCGCGCCGCCGTCACCTCGGCGACGAGATTGTGCAACAGGTGCAGGTCCCGCTCCCGCCACCGGTCGATCTGCCCGGTGGCCTCCGAAAGCCACGCCCCCTGCGCATTGATCGCCTCGATCATCTCCGCCAGCGTCGTCTCGAGGTTCAACGTCGAGCGATAAAACGGCCGCATCAGCCGCCGCGCAAACCCCAGCAGCTTCCCCTTCAGCCCCGCACTGCCGGTCTCGTACAGCGAAACCGTCGGCGAAGCCTCCACGCCGGGCGGCGGGCTGACGATCGGCAACCGCGCCCGGACCTCCGAAGCCTCCTCCAGCCACCCCCGCGGCAAATCCTCCCGCCGCAGCCGCGGCTCCAGCTTCGCCGCCCGCAGCTCCGCCAGCTCCTCGTCCGAAAACCGCACCCCCCGCTTCGACTCGATCGCCGCCCGCACCCGCTCCTCGAGCGCCTCGACGTCAATCCCCGGATCATCGATGTCGAACAGAGCCATGCGCACAGACTATCAAACAATCGGCGGTGACCGTCTCAAAGAACCGGGGTGACAGGCACGGAAATCTCGATAACTAATGCAGATTTCACAATAGAAAGGTATGCATTACTATACAGATCATGCGAACCACGTTGAACATCGACGACGAGGCCCTGGCGGCCGCCATGGAGGTATCCCCCGGACGGACCAAGACCGCGGTCATCAACGAGGCGCTGACCGAGTACGCCCGGCGCCGGCGCGTCCGCAAGCTGGCCGACCTGAAAGGCTGCGGCCCCTGGGAGGGCGATCTCGACGCCCTCCGCAAGCGCACGACCCGTTGAGGATCCTGGTCGACACGTCGGCCTGGGTCGACCACATCAACGAACACGACTCGGAGACCGCCCGCGCCCTGGCCCATCTCCTCGCTGGCGAGGACGACATCTGCACCTGTGGAGTGATCGTCGCCGAGGTCCTCCAGGGCCTGCGCCGGCCGGCCGGCTACAAACGCATCCGCGAGGGGTTCGAGGACCTGACCTTCCTGCAGCCCGACGGCATTCACCCCTACGTACGCGCCGCCGAGATCTACCGCACCCTCCGAAAGCGCGGCGTCACCGTCCGCTCCACCATCGACTGCCTCATCGCAGCCCTCGCCGAGGCCAACCGCTGCCACCTCCTCCACCGCGACGCCGACCTGCAAAGAATCGTAGAGAGCGACGTCGTCGCCATCCCCCGTTTGCCGACCTGACGGGGTGGTGGAAAGGGCTCGGCGAGCACAATGAGTCCGAGCCATGGCCAGGGACATGTCCGGTCCGCGAATGGTGGACGTTACGCCGCACGCAACTCGAACTCGACCCTTACGACTTCGAACGGGAACTCGACGCGACCGTCCTCGGTGCGGCTCATGACGCCGGCGTTCAGGAGCGCCGTGACGTCGCCGTGGACTGCCTTCACGTCGCGCTCGACGCGTCGGGCAGCCTCGCGGATCGAAACGGGGCCGACCCCGCAGAGAGTCTTCAGGATCTCCCACCGTTTCGCGGTCAGCACCTGCCAGAGCAATTCGGGCGTGGCGAAGCTGATGCGCGCCTCGTCTTCTGCACGTCCTGTCGTCATTGTCTCGGAGGCGCGGTCCAGTGCCTCGGACAAAGGCATCACCTCAAGAACGACCGTGTTCATGGTTCCACCTCTCGATATCGGCCGCGAAGTCCGCCATCAGTCGCCCCGGCGTCGAGAACCGGTAGGCACTTTCTTCGCAGCCCATGTGTCGATGATCGCCCTTGCCCCGCTCGTTGTCGTAGCGCAACACGCACTCGCCGCCGACCACGTAGGCGAGCCGATGCTTGAAGCGATGCCGCGCGGGCGAAACCGGTTCATCCAGGCGCCATATCACCACCTCGGCGAAGGCATCCTCCGCCAGAACGACGCGACGACGCACCAACGGAACGACGCTCATGTGTTGGAGAACATACCAACAGCAGCGACGTGTTGTCAATCACTCCAACACACACCTCCATGAGAAAGCTCATCGAACACGAACGAAGCTGCCCCGGAAGCTGGGAACGTCAGGCCCCGCTAGAACGGCGTCGTTGCCATTTCCTCGTTGGCCCGCCCAAAGAGCGACGGGCGGCGCGTCGGCCACATCCCTCTCACTCGCCCGGCAATACGAGCCGGAACCGCTTCACAAGGATGGTTCCGGCCTCGTCCTCGACCGGAAGGACCACCGTGCTCCCCCGGACGAATGCAAAAGGCCCCCCTTCTCCCGTCGCGTAGAGACGCAGCCAAGTCGCCGAGGCAACCGGCACCTTCACCTTCCCCAGGAGTCTGCCGCCTGGATCGAACACATCAATGTTGTGCGTGTCGCGCCACCGTACCGTTCCATCGGCGCGCTCGACCCGGTCGCTCGGGCCGGGCCGAACAACCCAGATTTCACCGGACTGGGTTGGCATGAAGCGGACGAACGCCGGCTTGACCGACGGAATCTCGGGTCCATCCCAGGCCCACGATTCGCCGTAGCGCCGGCGCATGAACTCCGTCGTCTCGTCGATGAGTGCGTCACGTTCGTCGGCGGTGACCGGGACGGGGTCGTGGTAGGAGCGAACCACCGTCCTGGACCCGTCGGCCCGCGCGATCTCGAAGGAATAGGTTCTTCCGACCCCAGAGATCACGTTGAGCCAGGCGTCCATCGCCCAGACAAAGGCCGGCGCGTGCGGAACAGCCATCCCCCGCCCACCGGAGAAGTGCGGAACCTCGAGCTCGACGCGACGAGGCACGATGGGTGATCCAACCGCGCCGTCAGGACCGTGGGCGAGCATCCCCCTCGCCATTCGCGCGTAGGGCTCTGCCGGATCGACGAGAATGGGCCCGTACACGACACTTGCTCGGCTGACGACGAGCTGCGCCAGGCCGTCGTACGGGAGAAAGTACGAATCGAGGAACACACCGTGCGACGAATAGATGCTCACCCTCCGGCGGCCGGCGTCATGCACGAACAATCGACCGTCCGGGGCAATAGCCAGGCCCATCGGCTGCGTGTATTCGCCGGGACCTTCCCCGCGACGGCCGACATCGCCGACGTACTCACCGGCGTAGGTGTACGAGCGAACGGTTTTCGTCGAGGAGTCGAGCACATAGATGCCATCGTCCGATGCCGCCACCGCGCGGACGAGTCCCAACATGTACTCGTCGTCACCCTCGGCGGTGCCGATAGACGCTTCCTCGACCAGCGTGCCAACGCCACCCCACACCGAACCGGATTCGTTGACGACGGTGGTGAGCTCCCCCTCCGTCGCGATCGTGCCGACCCAGGTGCCGCCGGCGGCAGATGGCCCAGCTTGTGGACCACATGCGGCGACCGAGAAGGTAACGAAGGCGGAAACAAAGATCCGGCGGGCGCTCATGCCCAAAACCTACACCGCCCTCCACCAACTACGTCGACTTCGTCTGGCTAGGCTTCATACACCACGTCCGCGGACTCTACCGTAACGGACCGCACACTTGCTCTGGGCACGAGCCGCATCAAGGAATAGATTGTTGGACATGGGGACCATCCGCTCAGCGGGAGGTCCCCATTTTTCTTGCACCGCCACAAGGAGCGGGAACATGACCAATCAGTCGTCTCCCCTTGTGCCGACGGTATCCAGGCACGAGAGCACACTATGGGTGGTCGCCATTCCTGGGATCCTCGTCGGTGTCCCGGTATTCGTCGCTTCGCGGGTATCAACGCGAACGGAGACTCCGCCGCATACGGCCGAGCGCGAGGCCGTCAGCCAGCTCGTACGGCAGATCGACGTTACCCCTCCGATGGTCCTACTCTTGTGGCATCGGAACGCCGCCAACCAACGCGAGCTCGCAGCGACTCTGCTTTCGGGGACAGACAACGCGGTATCCGCCGTCGTAGCAGCCCGTGGTGAGGTCCTTAGAAACGGTCGTGTCGTGGACCATTCAAGCGTGTTCCTCCAGGCTTCGAGTTGCCAATGCCCCTGGTCGTCGCCCGTTACCAACCAGGACGGGATCCGATCGGACTCGCTGTGAAGAGGCTGGGCCTGTTTGGGGTGAGCCTGCCATATCAACTCGAGTTGTTCGCAGACGAGGATCTCGATCACAACGAAAGGGGGAACAGATGATCCCGAGCCAACTCGGAGCTGTTGCGTCGTTGGTGTCGATCGTTGTTTTGGCTGGGCAAGAGTCATTGGATCCGGGCCACGCCGCCAGTGCCCAACAACAGATACTGGCGCCCAGCCTGACGATCGGCGGCGATACACCGGAAGATGGCTACGGGATAAGAGATATTGCGGTAGCCAGGGATGGACGGATGGTTTGCGGGGTCGCCCGAATCGAGCCGATCGTATATTGCTTTGATGTCCCACGTTGGTCGTGAGCGGTCCTCTTGCTCACGCGCCACCAGGCGCCCTCGCCTATTCGGCCGGACACCACGGCTGACGCTCCGACCCTTCTTCGCCTCAGAAGGAAGCGCGAGCGAAAGCAAGCGCAGTCCGCATCCCGGACCGGCGCCACCGCGGCGCGGACGCTAGCGCGGGTGAGCGCAAGGCGCGCGCCGGAGCGGGAGCGCAGGCGTACTGGAAGTACGTCGAGCATCACGCGACCAGCGCAACGCCGCGATCGCCCGCGCTGGCGTTCGCGCTCGCCCTAGAACCTCGGGCCGATATAAAAATCGAACCGCACCCCATCGATCAACTGCTGCCCGTCCGTCTTCTGCGACAGATAGAAGTTCAACGGCAGCGGCCCCAGATCGATCATCACGCCGCCGCCGAACGACGCCAGGGCGTCCTGCAGCCGGCCGTCCTTGATGAAGTCGAACTCGAAGCCATCGAACCAGGCGCCGCCGACGTCGAGGAAGAACAGCCCGCGGATGTCGGTGATGGCGAACGCGCCGCCGCGGACCTCGTCGATGAACGGCCAGCGGTACTCGAGGTTCGAGAAGAACGCCCGGTTGCCGGAGAACTGCAGCCAGTCGTAGCCGCGCAGCTGATTGAGGCCCCCCATGAAGAACACGTTCGGGTCCTCACCGTTGCTCCAGGCGAGCCACGTCCGCCAGGCGAGCGTATTGCGCGCGGTGATCGGGAAGTACATGCGGTGATCGACGATCCACTCGCGGAAGGTCAGATCGGCCACGTTGGGCGGCGCGTAGCGAAAATCGATGCGTGTACGCCAGCCGGCGAACGGGCCGAACTCGCGAAAGCGCGCCTTGTCGGCGATCAGCCCGAGTCCCAGCGGCACATACGTTCCGCTCGGATAGACAGTGCCGAGGACGATGTCCCCGCCGGTCGACACCAGCGCGCTGTCGAACAGGTAGAGCTGGTCGTAGAAGCCGGCCGACATCTCGACGCGGTAGTCGCGGCTGAGCGGATAGGACGCGAAGATCTCGGCCCCGTCGAGCTCGTAGAACGCCTCGCGATCGAGGGAGTCCGGACTGTTGAGGCTGCGGGTGAAGAAGAACATCCGCTGGCTGGTTCCGGAAACGCCCCAGTTCAGCCGCTTGCTCTGGTTGAAGTACATACCCTGCAGGTTCCGTTGGCTCTGCACGGACCCGAAGATCCCGACGATCCGGTGGTTACCGAGCAGGTCGGAGATCTCGATCGACAGTGCGGCCAGCACGGTGCCACTGCCGCCGTAGCGACCGTACCCGCCGGCCACATTGACGTTGGAGATATGCCAGCCCTTCGCCGGCGTTTGGCTAACGTTGCTGTTGTCGAGCTGGACGGTCGAGGCGTCCGCCATCTCCTGCTCGAGGGCGGCGATCTCCTCGTCCGGAAGGGCCTCGTCGTCGGCGATGTAGGTCTCGAAGGGCTCCGGCGCGATGTCCATCAAGTAGAGCTCGTAGCGCCCGTCGCCATAGTTGCTGAACAACAGATCGCCCTTGGCGCTGGCGTTCTGCGGCAGTGGCTGCGGGAAGAACGCACCGTGCAGCAGGTCGGTGTGCCGCTGCACCTCGCCGGTGGCGAGCGCCATCGAGTACAGGTTGTACTTGCCGGTGCGATCCGAGGCGAAAAACAGCCGGGTGCCGTCGCGCGAGAAGGCCGGCTGGGTGTCGTTGTTGAGCCCGAAGGTCAGCTGGACGCGCTGCTGCGGCCGCGACATATCGACCATGAACAGCTTCTTGAAGCCGAGCACGTGGCTGCTGAAGACCAGGATGCGACCGTCCGGCGACCACACCGGAGCGTAGTCGTAGACCTCGTCCTGGGTGACGTTCAGCAGGTTTTCCGGGTTTGCCGGGTCGATGACGTAGATGTCGCGGACGCCATTCAGGTGGGCGGCGAACGCCACCCGGCCGTCCGGGGCAATGTCCGGTGACATCGCCTGGTCCAGGTCGTCGAGCTTCTGCTTGAAGTCGACGTCGCCGTCGTCGGAATCGATGATGTAGAGCGTGCGGGTGGGCGGCGTGCGGCCGAAGAAAGCCACCTGCGTGCCGTCCGGAGACCACGAAAGGTCCGCCCCCGATCGATAACCGACGGTCAGGCCCTGGGCGATGATGTACTCGTAGTCGCCGTTGATCCCGTCCGTCAGGTTCTCCAGCGCCTCCCCGGTGTCCAGGTCGAAGCGCATGATGTCGAGCTTGAGGTTCTTGCGATCGACGGAGACGGCGACGAACTCGTTGCCCTCGGGCGAAACGGCAGGCGAGAAGGCGGCCGGGCGGTCTTCGGTCTCGATGTGGCTGAACACGCCGATGCCGAAGTCGTCGGCCTCGTCGTCTTCCAGGACGTTGCCGAGGTAGCGGTCGCGCAGGTAGTTGCGGAAGTTCTCGTTGAACTCGGACGGCGAGATGTTGAAGGCGCGCTCGAGGTCGCGGTCGATGTCCTGGCCGAGGTCGCGCCGCACCTCGCTCATGAAGATCCGCACGCCGTCCTCGCCGTACTCTTCGGCAATGTAATCGAACACCACCTGGCCGAGGACGTAGTTGACGAAGAAGCCGCTGTTGTACGTCATCTGCATCAGGGTGGGGATCTGATCGGCGAGCACCACGTCGCGCAGCATCATCTCGTCGAGCGAGGTGAGGTTGTCGGCCACGTGCTCGGCGAGGCCCTCCATGATCCAGGTGGGCGGCGACATGCGCATATTGCGCCCCAGCTCGCCGCCGTAGAAGAAGTCGTACTCGAAGATGTGGGCGATCTCGTGGGTGAGCAGCTTGAGCAGCTCGTCCGGCGGATCGTCCACCGGCAGCACCAGGCGGTTGATGGTCGGCTCGGCGAACGCCGCCACGCCTTCCGGCAGGAAGAGCGGGAAGATGTGGGTCTGCTCGAACTCGGCGTGCGTCTGGTAGAAGACGATCGGCGTGCGCTCGGACAGATCGTGGTTCAGCAGCCGGCGCAGGCGCTGGTACGCATTCTCGGAGAAGGCAACCACCTCGTCGAGGTGGGCTTCTTCTTCCTGGTAGTAGTAAATGTCGAAGTGCGGCGCGTTGTAGACCCAGAAGTCGAAGTCGTCGTAGGTGACCTTGTTCTTGCCGTAGGTCGTGCCGTAGCCGGTTTGACGGAGCTGCATCTGGATCGGCTGGGCCGTCCCACGGCTGTCCTTCGCCTGCATGATCGTGCCGGTCTTCTGCGCCGATGCGGTCTCGTCAACCTGCGCCGCCTGGGCCGAGGCGGGTGCGGCGCCCACGAGGGCCATGGCCGCCGTCAGCGCAACGGCCGAGAACAGGGCTGCGAACCCATGCTTGCGTGTGTCCTGACGAGTGTTCCGCATTCGTCGTTTCCCGGTCGTTCCGTAGCTGGCTTTCATCGGTCGCCTCCCTGGCTAGAAAATCAAGACGCGCTGTTGCTCCACCCGGCGCGGCGTGACGGCGTCGAGCAGCTGCGGCAACAGCTCTTCGAGGGTTTCGACGTACATGTCGTCCGCCGGGATCTCGTCGTCCGCGGCGAACTCGCGGCTGCCTTCGAGATCACCCTCCAGAAGCATGGAACCGTCCTCGCCCCGAAGCAGGACGAAGTGCATGCTGACGTCGTATTTGATGAGGTTGCGAAAACGCGCCATTTCGGTGACCTCGCCGTTCGGGGCGCGCGCCTGCTCGGTGACCAGACGCGATGCGGTGCTGGTCTCCAGGCCGATGCGCCCTGTGAAGATCACGTCGGCGCCGGACTGCTCGGCGACGTCCTGCCACATCGGAGCGTCGGTCAGCGGATCGGCCGCCTGGGAGTTGATGCTCCCGGGCAGGTCCACCGCCTGCAGAAAGCTCCGCTGGACGATACGCCGGCGGAAGTAGGCCACCGCGCGGGGTCCGACGGGGACCGGCGCGTTCGGTGTCGTGACAATGAACGGCCCCACCAGGATGCGCTCGAAATCGGCGAGGTCCCGCCCTTCGGCCTCGGGCACGGAGATGATCACCGCCAGGGTGCCCCGACGTCGCTCGTCGTCGGTCTCACGCGTTCCGAACTCGGCCTCGGGCACACCCTCGACGATGTCGGAGATGCGCGCCTCCTGGAAGCGGGCGAAGTTGTCGAGCACGTCGGTGCGCTCGGCCCCGGTGGCGTGCTCGAGCGCGCTCCGGTAGTTCTCGTCCGCCTCGTCGTATTCCCCGTCCCGCTCGTGCATGACCGCGAGGTTGTTGTAGCTGCACGGCACCGCCGGGTCGATGGCGATCGCCTTGAGCCAGCGGAATTCCGCTTCCTCCCAGCGACCGGCGTCGGCGGCACGCACGCCGTCCTCGCACTGGTCATACGCCTTGCCGGGATCCTGCGCCCACACTGCGCCAGGGAACAGCAGCGCGGTCGCCACGATCGTCGCGGCAAAGACAGCCGTCCGGATGCCCTTCGACCCCCGCGCGGGGCTCGATCCGGGCGCCGGAAACACTTCAGGTTGCGCCATAAACAGCGATCCCTCGTTGGAAGCTCGATTACGGGGACCCAAACGGAAGGACAGGGGGACACGGAGATTGTACTGACGTGCGAGTTTCGCCCGCAACTGCGTCGTCGGTCGCCTTGTGCGGTTTGTCACAGGTCGCCTCCCGGACCCGACGGCCTCGGTGGCCGTCTCTTCCAAGCATGAAACAGCCACAGAGCAACCTCCAGTCGCCGGAGGTACGAACCGTCACACCGGAATCGAACGACTATCCCATCGCGTTGAAGAAGATCCCCGATCGGCCGCCGCGGCTATGGGTTCGCGGCCGATTGCCGTCGGGCGACGCCGTCGCCATCGTCGGCTCGCGCGAATGCACGGGGTACGGCCGGCGAATGGCGTACCGGCTGGCGACCGAAGTCGCCGTGGCCGGCTTTGTCGTGGTGTCGGGATTGGCGCGTGGCGTCGACGCTGCGGCCCACCGCGGCGCCCTCGACGTCGAGGGCGCGACCGTCGCGGTTCTTCCTTCGGGTATCGATCGCATCTACCCGCAACGCCACCGGCGCCTGGCGGCCAGCATCGCCCGGGCGGGAGCCGTGGTGACGGAGTTCGAACCCGGGAGCTGGGTGAAACCGGGCACGTTCCACCAGCGCAACCGCATCATCGCCGGGCTCGCCGTTGCCGTCGTGGTGGTCGAAGCGGCGCACCGGAGCGGAGCGAAGATCACGGCGAACTTCGCCCTGCAGTACGATCGCGAGGTCCTGGCGGTGCCGGGACCGGTCGGCTCCCCGACCAGCGACGGGACGAACTTTCTGATTTCCGAGGGGGCGGCGGTCTGCACCGGCATCGACAGCCTTCTGAAGCAGCTTCCGCCGGCGACGGAGCGTCGCGCCGCAAGGCGCCTCGCGTCTGCCCGGGCGGAGGCCCTCTCTCGCGTCGAGGGTCTCGATCCCACGGCGGGCTCGGTCCTTTCGGCGATGCCGCGGGGTGAGATCCGCAGCGTCGAGGAGCTCGCGGCGGCGACGAACTTGCCACCCGGAAGGTTGATGGCGGCCTTGACGCAGATCGAGGTGCGCGGCTTGATACGCTCTCTCGGCGCCCACCGCTACGAGCGTGTGTGATACGGTTTTTGACTTTTCGGGCTCGAATGCCCTCTTATATAAAGAAGGGCCAACGAGCGAGGGTGGAGTATGGGCAAATCACTGGTCATCGTCGAGTCGCCGGCAAAGGCGCGTACGATCAACCGATACCTGGGTAAGTCCTTCGACGTAAAGGCGTCGATGGGCCACGTACGCGACCTGCCGAAGAAGGGCCTGTCGGTCGATATCGAGAACGACTTCGAGCCGACGTACGCGCCCATCGAGGACAAGAAGAAGGTCATCGGCGAGCTGAAGCGCGCCGCCAAGCGAGCCGAGGCGATCTACATCGCAACGGACCCGGACCGCGAGGGTGAGGCCATCGGCTGGCACCTCGTCGAGATGCTGGACACGGCCGACAAGCCGGTCATTCGCGTGCTGCTCGAGGAAATCACCAAGGCCGGCGTCGAGCGGGCGTTCGACAACCCGGGCGAGATCGACAGTGACAAGGTGGACGCGCAGCAGGCGCGGCGGATCCTCGACCGCATTGTCGGCTACAAGCTCTCTCCGCTGCTCTGGGACAAGGTGCGGCGCGGGATCTCCGCCGGTCGCGTGCAATCGGTCGCCCTGAGGCTGGTCGTCGATCGCGAGCGGGAGATCGAGGCCTTCGTGCCCGAGGAATACTGGTCGCTGAAGGCGCATCTCGAAGGCGAGGAGCCGCCGACGTTCGAGGCGGAGCTGCGCGGCAAGGACGGCGAGAAGATCGCCGTCGGCAACGAAGAAGAGTCGCTCGCCCTGCTTGCGGACCTCGGCGTTACCGAGCCGCAGTTCGAGCGCGACGACGACGGAAACATCGCGGCACTGACCTCGTCCGACACCGAATGGCCGATCACCAAGGTCGAGGCGAAGAAGCGCAAACGCAGGCCGCAACCGCCCTTCACCACCTCGCAACTGCAGCAGGCGGCGGCGTCCCGCATGCGCTTTCCCGTGCGCAAGACGATGCGTGTCGCGCAGCAGCTGTACGAGGGAATCGAGATCGGCGACGAGGGCTCGGTCGGTCTGATCACGTACATGCGTACGGACTCGACGCGGGTCTCGGAGCAAGCCGAGGTCGAGGCCAAAGAGGTCATCGAGAAGAGCTTTGGTACGGATTTCAGCCTGGCGAAGCCGCGCCGGTTCAAGGCCGGAAAGCGAGCGCAAGAGGCGCACGAGGCGATCCGCCCGACATCCGCGTCGCGCACGCCGGCGGAGCTGAAGAAGTACCTCGACAAGGACCAGTTCCGCCTCTACGAGCTCATCTGGCAACGGTTCGTCGCGTCGCAAATGAAGGATGCGATCTACGACGCGACCTCCGTCGACATCGAGGTCGCCGGCAGTTCGAGCTCGTCGAAGTACCTGTTCCGCGCCACCGGTTCGGTGCTGAAGTTCCCCGGCTTCCTCGCCGCCTACGGCGATACGGACGGCGACAAGGACGCCAAGCGTCTGCTGCCCCCGCTGAAAGAGGGGCAGATGCTGAAATGCCTCGAGCTGCTGCCGCGGCAGCATTTCACCCAGCCGCCGCCGCGCTTCAGCGAGGCCTCGCTGGTGCGCGAGCTGGAGCGCAACGGCATCGGCCGACCGTCCACCTACGCCGACATCCTCTCGAAGCTGCGGAACCGCGAGTACGTCACCGTCGAGGACCGCCGCTTCACGCCGACGGAGCTGGGCACGATCGTGGTCGATCTGCTGGTCGAGAGCTTCGATCGGATCATGGACATCGAGTACACCGCCAAGGTCGAGGATCGGCTCGACCTCATCGAGTCCGGCAAGGAAAACTGGGTCAAGGCACTGGATCGCTTCTGGAAGCGCTTCACCAGCCAGCTCGAGAAGGCCAAGGCCGAGATGCGCAACATCAAGGCCGAAGAGATCGAGACCGACGAGGTTTGCGAGAAGTGCGGCAAGCCGATGGTCATCAAGTGGGGCCGCTTCGGCCGCTTCCTCGCCTGCACCGGTTATCCGGAGTGCAAGACGACGAAGCAGCTGAAGAAGAACGGCGAGGTTGCCGAGACCGTCGAGCCGGAGCCTACCGGCGAGGATTGCCCGAAGTGCGGCAAGCCGCTGCTGCGTCGCACCGGTCGGTTCGGCCCCTTCGTCGGCTGCAGCGGCTTCCCCGATTGTCGCTACATCCAGCCCAAGACGACGGGCGTGAAATGCCCGGAATGCGGCAAGGGCGAGCTGGCCGAGAAACGCACCCGCAAGGGGCGCACCTTCTACGGCTGCGATCAATACCCCGACTGCAAGTTCGCCACCTGGAAGCCGCCGCTGCCCATCGCCTGCCCCGAGTGCAAGCATCCCTTCCTCGAGCTGCGCCGGCGCAAGGGTCAGCCCGACAAGATGGGATGCCCCGCCGAGGGCTGCGAGTACGTCACCGAAGCGGCCGAGAAGGTCGAAGCGTAGTCCTCGAGCCCCGAGCATCCTCTGCCGCAGCGCGGCCGTGCTCGCATGCGGCCGGCCGGTTGACACAACGGAGAGCACTCGCATGAAGCTTCGAGTCATCGGCGTACCGTCCGCCTGGGGCACGCTCGAGCTCGGCGCCCGGCGGACCCCCGGCTTGCTGCGGCGGGCCGGCCTGCTCGAATGGCTCCAGGAGGCCGGACACGAGGTCACCGACGGTGGCGACGTCGCCGTGGCGCCGATGTCGCCAAGTGACCTCCGCAGCGCGGTCGACGGGAGCGCCGGCATCGACCCGGTTCACTTGAAGAACGTCGCCGAGATGGCCCGCGGCGTTCGCCAGGCTGTGTCCGAAGCGATCAGAGACGGCGACCTGCCGGTCGTCATCGGCGGGGAATGCTCGCTTTGCCTCGGCGTCGCCCCCGCCCTGGCGCAAGGGCAGGGTCGGGCACAGCGGCAGGCACAGGGGCAGGAGCAGGGACAGGAGCAGGGGCAGGAGCACGGAAGCATCACTGTCGCCTGGCTCGATGCCCATGGCGACCTGAACACGCCGGAGACAAGCACGTCGGGTCTCGTGACCGGGATGCCGATGGCGGCCATGCTCGGACATGGGCCAGAGGAGCTCGTATCGCTGCACGACGGCGCCGCACCGCCCCCGGGCGGGCGAACTTTCCTTCTCGGCGGCCGTGACCTCGACGAAGGCGAGAGCGAGAATCTCGTCCGGTTCGGTGTTCGGCACGTCAACACCACAGCCACCCGTGCGGTCGGCCCCGAGGAGGTGGTGATGGAGATCCTCGAGGTCCCCGAGATCTCGATCATGCCCCCGGAAGCCCGGGCACAGATCAGCGCCGTCGACCCGGCCGCTGCCAAGGCCGCGACCGCGGCGAATTCGACCGGCCGGGACGTGTATCTGCACTTCGACGTCGACGCCCTCGACCCGCTCTTCGCGCCCGGCGTCCACTATCGGGTCGATGGTGGCTTCGACCCGTCCGAGGTCGGCACCCTGGCGGGCTATTTGTGCGCCAGCGGCAGGGTCGGCGCCATCGCCGTCGCCTCCGCCAACCTGGACCACGACGTCGAAGGGCGGACGGTCGACTCCATCCGCCAGGTGTTCACCTCCGTTGCCGACGCCCTTGCCACCCTCGAGGGATGACCGGGACCCATCCGAGCTCCGCCGCCACCTCCCGGCCAGGCTGCACGGAGACGTCGCGTTAGAATCCGACCATGAGCCCACCCTCTTCTTCTGGCGACCCGACGGTTTCTAACGACCCGAAGGTCACGATCATCGGTGGCGGCATGGCCGGCAGCGAGGCGGCCTGGCAGCTGGCCAAACGCGGCGTCGGCGTCCGTCTGTACGAGATGCGACCGGAGCGACCGACGCCGGTGCACCACACCGGCGATCTGGCCGAGATGGTCTGCAGCAACTCGCTCCGTTCCGACGGGCTCGACAACGCCGTCGGCCTGTTGCACGAGGAGATGCGCCGGCTGGACTCGCTGTTTCTTTCGGCCGCCGACAACAACCGCGTCCCGGCCGGAAAAGCGCTCGCCGTTGACCGCCGGCGGTTCGCTCGCGAGATCACCGAACGGGTCGAGGCGCTGGACGGCGTCGAGATCGTCCGCCGCGAGCTGACGGAGGTTCCCGCCGGGCCGTGTATCGTCGCCTCCGGCCCCCTCACGTCCGACGCGTTGAGCGGGAGCGTCCGCGAGATCACCGGCGCCGAGCACCTCTATTTCTATGACGCCATCAGCCCCATCGTGGCGGCGGACAGTATCGACCACGACAAGACCTTCGCCGCCAGCCGCTACGACAAGGGCGGCGCCGACTACATTAACTGCCCGTTCTCCCGCGAGGAGTTCGAGCGGTTCTACGCGGCCTTGATGGCGGCCGAGCCGCTCGAGTTGCCCGATTTCGAAAAGAAGCTGTACTTCGAGGGGTGTTTGCCCATCGAAGAAATCGCCCGGCGCGGGCCGGAGACCTTGCTGTACGGTCCGATGAAACCAGTGGGGCTCACCGATCCGCGCACCGGCGAACGTCCGCACGCGGTGGTGCAGCTACGCCAGGACGACATCGCCGCGGAGCACTACTCACTCGTGGGCTTCCAGACGCGGATGAAATGGGGCCCGCAGGAAGAGGTTCTGCGGTTGATCCCGGGATTGGAAACGGCAGAGTTCATCCGTTTCGGCACGGTTCATCGCAACACCTACATCAACGCTCCCCGGGTGCTCACCGAAACGCTGCAGACCCGTACTCGCGGCGATCTCTACTTCGCCGGTCAGATCGCCGGCACCGAGGGATACGTCGAATCGGCCGCCGGCGGGCTGCTGGCCGGGATCTACTGCGGCATGGCCTTGCGGGACGGTGACATCCGGCCTGTTCCCCGCACGACAGCATTGGGCTCTTTGGCGTTCTACATCAGCCACGCCCGCGCGATAAGCTATCAGCCGACGAACATCACGTTCGGCATCATTCCCGAGCTCGAAAACCCGATTCGAAAGAAGGCGGAGCGGCGCGAGGCTCTGGCTACTCGCGCCCTGCTGGACCTGGATTCCTGGATCCGAGAAAATGGCGGGGATCTGGGGCTGGAAGCAGGCGGCCGGCGCGCGGCCGGCTGAGACCGCCGGCGCTTTGAGCGCCCTGATGAACGACAAAGTGAGGCTCTCTCATGCAGCTTGTTCGATACGGCTTGCTACTGATCGCGATCATCGGCTTGGTGGGCTCGCTCGGATACATCGTCTACACGCCGCCCACGGCCGTTCCCGCCGCATATGCGACGCTGGTCGCGGACCGTCTCGAGGGCGGCGAGCTGACGTTCGATTCGTTCGCGGGTGAGATCCTCATCGTCGACTTCTGGGCCACCTGGTGCGGTCCCTGCATCACCGAGATCCCGCACTACAACGCCATCCACGAGGACTACGGTGACAAGGGTGTCAGCCTGATCGGCCTGACGGTCGAATCCGGCACCGCCGAGGAAGTACTCGAGTGGATGGCGTCCGACCCGGCCTTCCAGATGCACTACCCGCTGGTGATGTCGACGGACGAGCTCATGGAGGCGTTCGGTCCCGTGTTCGGTTTCCCCACCACGCTGCTGATCGATACCGACGGCACGGTGGTGAAGCGCTGGATCGGCGCCGCCCCGCAGAAGTCCGAACAGATCCGCGAGCTGCTCGACAAGATGCTCGCCGGCGAGCCGCTCGGCGACGAGCAAGCGCCGCACGCTCCCGGCGACGGCCACGGGCACTAGCCTGCTGCTGAGTCCCCACGCCGATCGTCAACCCATCCGTCGCTCCCTACCCGCCGGTCGTTGCCGATCTGCCGCTCGCACACCCGCTCTGATCGTTACCGGTCCGCCGCCGGAAACGGCTCGCCGAGTTGCTCCCGAACCGGGCGTGCAGAAGTCTGAAATTGGGGGTGTCCAAGTCGCGGCCCGACTTGCTATCCTCCCCGGCGGGCGAAGCTGGTCAGGCTGTCCGCGGCGGCAACGCCGCAGGGGCGGCCAGGCTCCGGTGGGACCGCGCCCGCGCGCAGCCGGCGCGGTGCCACCGTCGAGCCGAGGATAGAAATTGACGTGCCGCCTACCGCTGTTGTCCTGGAGGGTCTCGACGAATTCCTCGTCTACCTCGCCGTCGAGGAAAGCGCGTCGGACCACACGATACGCGCATACCGGACCGACCTGACCCATTTCGCCTGCTTTCTGGCCGCTTGGACAGGCGGGGTCGACGCCGACTACCGCGGCCAACCGCCGGGAAGGCGCGGGACGCGTCGCGCAAAGGCAGCCGCTCCCGAGGAGACCCGCACGCTTGCCGCGGGAGAGATCGAAACGGCGGCGGTGCGTGCCTGGCTGGCGCGCATGCACGCCGCCTCGCTGTCGGCCGTGACGATGGGTCGAAAGCTGGCGGCGCTGCGCTCTTTCTGCACGTGGCTCTGCCGCACCGGCGCGTTGCAGGTCAACCCGGCGCGTGCGGTACGCAACCCGAAGGCGCCGCAGAAGCTGCCGCGGTTTCTCACCGAGCCCGAGATCGCGGCTTTGCTCGAGTCGCCCGACGACAGCGACGAGGGACGTCGCGACCGGGCCATCCTGGAGCTGCTGTACGCCACCGGGTTGCGAGCAAGCGAGCTCACCGGGCTCGACGAAACCGGTGTCGACCTCGATCAACGCACGGTGCGTGTTCTCGGGAAAGGCCGCAAGGAGCGCGTGGTTCCCTTCGGCAGCGACGCCGCCGAGGCGCTCCGCGCCTACCTTGACGTGCGCCGCCGATGGAACCGGGACGACAGGCCGGCGATGTTTCTTTCCGCCGCCGGAAAGCGGCTTTCCAACGATTCCTTGCGCAAGCTGCTCTCCCGTCGCCTCGGCGACGCGGCCATCAACAAGCACGTCACCCCGCACGCCATCCGCCACTCCTTCGCCACCCATTTGCTCAACGCCGGCGCCGACCTGCGCGCCATTCAGGAGCTGCTCGGGCACGCCTCGCTGGGAACGACGCAGCGGTACACCCACGTGACCACGGCCCGACTCAAGGCGATCTACGACAAGGCGCACCCGCGCGCCTGAGACCGCCGGCCGCGAGCTCGGGGGTGGGGAGCTCGGCCCCGGCGAGCTCGGCCGCCGGGAGCTCGACAGTCCGCGGGTTCGGAAGCCGAGGGGACGGGGATTCGGTAGCTCGGGAGACCGGCGAGGCGCGACCGTCCGCCGCGATCGTCGAACCGCTCGGCCGTGCGTCGCACCGTCCGCCGTTCGCGCCGAAGGCGCCCAGGGACACAATTGCTACAATCACTCGATGAGCGAATGGCACCACACGACCGTCTGTTGCGTACGGCGCGGCGACGCCGTGGCGATGGTCTCCGATGGCCAGGTGAGCCTCGACACGACCGTCATGAAGCACGGCGCGAAGAAGGTCCGCCGGCTGCACGACGACAAGGTCCTGGTCGGCTTCGCTGGATCCTCCGCCGACGGTCTCGCCCTGTTGGAGCGCATCGAGGGCAAGCTGAAGGAGTTTCGCGGCAACCTGCGCCGCGCCGCCGTAGAGCTGGCGAAAGACTGGCGCATGGACCGTAGCCTGCGCAACTTGCAGGCCCTGATGATCGTCGCGGATGCGGAGACTTCCGTTTTGTTGTCCGGGACCGGCGACGTCATCGAGCCCGACGACGGCGTGCTGACGATCGGCTCGGGAGGGCCGATGGCGCTGGCCGCGGCGCGAGCGCTCTTGCAGCACACCGACTTCGATGCCGAGACGGTCGCCCGCGAAGCGGTGACCGTTGCCGCCGACATCGACATCTACACGAACCACGAGCTGACGATCGAGGTCCTGAGCGCCGGCAGCGCGGAAAACTAAGGGAATCGCCCGATGGTGATACGACTGCCCGAGAGCATGGACGCGGTGCAGACAACCGACAGCGCGGACGCGGATCATCTGACACCGCGCGAAATCGTCGCCGAGCTCGACAAGTTCATCGTCGGACAGGCGGCAGCCAAACGCGCTGTGGCGATCGCCATGCGCAACCGGCGCCGCCGCATGCGCCTTCCCGACGACCTGCGCGACGAGGTGGCACCGAAGAACATCATCATGATGGGGCCGACCGGCGTCGGAAAGACGGAGATCTCCCGCCGGCTGTCGCGTCTCACCGGATCGCCGTTCTCCAAGGTCGAGGCGACGAAATTCACCGAGGTGGGCTACGTCGGTCGAGACGTCGAATCGATGGTCCGCGACCTGGTCGAGATCGCCATCAACCTGATCAAGGAAGAGAAGACCGAAGAGGTGCTGCCGAAGGCGCGCCGGCAGGCGGAAGAACACCTGCTCGATCTGCTGCTGCCGCCGACGCCGACGCCACCGCCGACGCGGCCGGCGCCGGCGATGGGCGAGGAGCCCGCTCAGGAACCCGAGACTCGCGCCGAGCGACGGGCGACACGCGAAAAACTGCGGGCGCAGCTCCGCAACGGAGAGCTCGACGACCGCAACGTCGAGGTCTCGGTGACCGAGAACCAGTTCCCCAGCTTTCAGATCTTCTCCGGCCAGGGTGCCGAGCAGATGGACGTCAACTTGCGCAACATGATGCCGGGCCTGTTCGGCGGCCGCAGCGCCCGGCGCCGGATGTCGGTTCCGGACGCCCTGGAACATCTCGAGCGCGAGGCGGCCGAGGGCCTGCTGGACGAGCAGGAAATCACCCGGGAGGCGATTCGGCGGGTGGAGAGCTCGGGCATCATCTTCCTCGACGAGATCGACAAGATCGCCGGCCGCCACGGCGGCTCCGGCCCCGACGTCTCGCGCGAGGGGGTTCAGCGCGACATCCTGCCGATCGTCGAAGGCAGCGTGGTCAACACTCGCTACGGCATGGTGCGTACCGACCACATCCTGTTTCTCGCCGCCGGCGCTTTCCACATGACCAAGCCGAGCGATCTGATTCCCGAGTTGCAGGGTCGCTTTCCGATCCGGGTCGAGCTCGATCCCCTGGAACGCGGCGACCTGGTGCGAATCCTCACCGAACCGGAAAACTCGCTCGTGCGACAGTACTCGGCCCTGCTGCGAACCGAAGGCGTGGAGATCACATTTACGGACGACGCCATCGAGGCTGTTGCTGAATACGCCGCTCTGGTGAATGATCGCTCGGAGAACATCGGCGCTCGCCGGCTGCACACGGTGATGGAACACGTGGTCGAGGAGCTCTCGTTCACGGCTTCCGAACGATCCGGCGAGCACGTGACCATCGACGCGGCCTACGTGCGCGATGCGCTCGATGACCTGGTCACCGACGAGGACCTGTCGAAGTACATCCTGTGAGATCACCTTTCATCGCCACCTCGCCGACGGCGCGCGGCTCGTTCCTTGCGCTCGCTTCGCTTTTCGTGCTCCCGCTGCTCGCCGCGTGCGGCAGCCGGGGCGACCCGCGGCCCCCCGTCTATCCCAATCCTCCGCCGGTCGACGGGCTCACCGCGGCCCAGCGGGGAACGTTCGGCATTCTCCGGTTTCCACCGCCCGCGCTTCGCGCGACGATCGGAGCGGAGGAGATGGAGCTCGAGTCGGTCGAGGTACTGGTGTACGCGGAACGCTATCCGCCGCTCTCCGTCGAGACCCTTATCGCCGGGCTCGAGCGTCGCCGCGACGTCATGATTCTGGACGCCGCCGCCGAGGCGGCTGCCGCGGAGGCCCGCGCCGCAGTAGAGGCCGCGACCGCGGCCGGGGAGCCCCCGCCACCACCGGGCGACCCGAACGCCCCGGTAACGACGGTTCGGCGCCGCAATCCGGATGAGGACGCCATCTTCCGGTTGCCGGTCGATCTGCGCGAGCAGTGGCGCCTGCAGGGGCTTTCGTCCGAAGCGGAGCTCCTCGGCGCCCGCCGCCTGGCAGTAGCGGTGGACGCGCTATGGGCGCGTATGAACCTGCCGGCGACGGTTCTGGCCTCCGGCCAACCGCAACCGCTGCCCGACCCGGGGGAAATTGCCCGCGCCAGCGAGGAGATTCTCCAGTCGGTGACCTACGAGCGTCAGCTCCCGGTGGGAGCGTTCCTCGGCAGGGCCTCGATCTCGCGGCGAATCCCGATCGATCAGTGGGAAGGGCTCCTGGTGGACGGCCAGTTGCAGGTCGCCATTCCCGTCGGCGTATCGACCGGCAACGACCTGCGCACGCGCTACTTCTTCGCCGCACGCGGGCGATCGACCCGGAATACTCCCGGCGAGGTGGCATCGCTGGTGGCGCTGGCGCCGGCCCCGGTACCCGTGCCGCCGGCCGACGTGACGGTGTTGATCGGGGCCGGCGGGGTCGAGCTGTCGTGGGACCCGCCCGCCGGCGATATGGCGCTGCGTCGCCTCGATCCCGACGCCGTCCGCTACAACGTGTACCGGATGCTGCCGGATGGTATCGCAGGACCGCAGCCCCTCAATGCGTCTCCCCTGGACCAGACGACCTACACCGACGGCAGCATGCAGTGGGACGAGAACTATGTGTACGAGGTTCGCGCCGTCACGGTGGAACCCGGCCCGATCCGTCGCGAGAGCGAGGGCCTCAAGACCAGCGCCTTCCGGGTCGTGGACCGATTCCCCCCGGCGCCGCCGACCGAGGTCGACGCGACACGCGCCGGCAGTCGCGTGTCGCTGCGCTGGACGCCATCGGTGTCGATCGACCTGATCGGCTACCGCGTCTACCGGCATGCGTTTCCGGCCCCTACGGTCCCGTCCCGCTTCGACCCGACGTCCGACGAGGAGCAGCCGGGCTTTCCGCCGGGGTCGGTGACAGCCACGGGGAGCGAAGACGAGGCGCAGGCACCGAACGAGATGGTGCAGGCCGGCTGGGAACTGCTCACCGAAGATCCCGTTCCGTTCAGCCGATACACAGACAACGACAACGACCCATCCGTTCGCTACGTGTACGCCATCGAAGCCGTCGACGGAGCGGGCAACCTCAGCGCCCTCGCCCTCGGAACGGAGCCCGGAGACCGGAAACCTTGAGCAAACGCCGCTGGCCCCTCTCGTTCGCGAAATACAGCGGGGCAGGAAACGACTTCATCATTCTCGACGGTCGCGACGCCGAGCCCGTGGGCGACCCGGACTCGCTGGCAAAGGCCCTTTGTCGTCGCGGTCGGTCGGTCGGCGCGGACGGGTTGATCGTGGTCGGCCCGGCCGATGACGACGACGGCGACTCGATTGCCCGCATGCGCCTGTGGAACGCGGACGGCTCCGACGCCGAGATCTCGGCCAACGGCGCCCGATGCGTGGCTCGCTTCCTGGTCGACACCGGGGCCGACCCGAGCGCGCTCTGCTTCGACAGCGACGTCGGCCGGATCACCGCCACGGTCGACGGCGATCTTTGCAGGCTGCAGCTCCCTACCCGGGCGATGGTCTACCCGAATCGGCGGATTCGCGTCGAGGGTCGCGACCTGACGGGCACCTACGTGGAGGTCGGTGTCCCCTTCTTCGTCTGCTTTCACGACAATCCGGACGAGCTGGCGGTTCGCTTTCTCGGCCGTGCGATTCGAAACCACCCGGAGCTGGCACCGCGTGGCGCAAACGTCGACTTCGTCCGCATCGAGGACGATCAGCGGCTGTACTTCCGTGTTTACGAGCGCGGTGTCGAGGACGAGACGCTGTCGTCGGGAACGGGCAGCATTTCCGCCGCTCTGGCATCCGCTGCCCTCGGCCGAGTGGCCTCACCGGTCGTCTGTGTGGCCCGCGGCGCCGAGTTGACGGTGCGCTTCCGACGCCCGAACGCAGCCGGGCCCGACGCGCCGACGGACTCGACCGACACGGCGGCGATCCCCGGAGACGGCGGCGGAACGAGCCCGACCGGAACGGTCACCGAAGCCACGGCTGACCCGGACGCCGACATCGGCGACGAGACCGAGCCGGGCGCCGTGTCCGCTGCGGAGCTGCCGCCGTTGCTGCAGGCAGACGGCGTCGAGAGTGCAGCTTTCGTCGACCTGGAGATCGAGGGCGACGCGATGCCCATTTATCAGGGCGAGGCGTTCGTTCAGGCATCTCGGTCGGCGCGCCGGAGCTGAGCAGGGTCGGCAGCCTACGCTCCCGGCCCCGGGTCTTCCCGGCGGAGCGCATTCGCGAGGGGAATCGCCACCAACAGCCCGCCGGAGACGGCGACCACGTTCATCGCCACGTCGGCCCAGTCGAAGTAACGGCGCGGCCAGAGAATCTGTAGCAACTCGTCCGTGAACCCCACGGCGGTGCCGAGCGCGACCGCGGCTGCGGCGGCGAAGAGCGTCGAGCGCAGCGCTGAAGCTCGGCCGCTGTCCGCTCCGCGGCTGCGACGAAAGCCGATGTACAGCAGGATCGACAGCAGGCCGTAACCGAGATAGTGCAAGCGCTCCTGCGGGTAGCGGGCAGTAAACGTGCCGGCGCCGTACAGTGCCAGGCCGAGGGCGATCGAGGCGAGCTCCACCCCCGTGCAACGGGCCCAGATCTTCGTTCCCGCCCACAGGACAGCCAGTCCACCGGCGACGACGATCAGGGAAGCGACGACCTCGAGGGCATCCTCTCCCCAGAGCTGCTTGAATCCGTCGATGCCGTAGCCCATGACGGACTGAATCGACAGCAGCGCGACGACGTACAGAAGGACACCGATCCAGTATCGGCGACCGGTCGGGGCGCCCTCCGGGGCACTCAGGGCCGCAGCTCCGCAGCCACCGGGCCGCCGGGACAGATCTTCCGTGTCACGTCCTCTTCGACGACCGGTCGGGGACGAAAAAGTACGACCTCGCCGTCGGCGAAGACGGCGAATCGATCCGGGTAGTCCCACAGGATGTCGCCGCCACCCTCCTCGGAGGTCTCCGCCGGCTCACCCCAGGCCACCCGCACCTGCTCCATGGTCATCCCCTGCCGGACGTCACCGGCCAATACGAGTGCCTTGTCTTCCTCCGGCCAGTCCGACGTCGCGACCCGGGTCCATGCCCGCTGAAGGTCGGCAACCGGCCGAGAAGTGACCGCGATCGGCGCACGTGTGTGGAGCTCGGCCCCTTCGAATGCGCTGGCACTGACACGATAGAGCAGAAACGAGGCTGCCGGCGGCTCGGCTTCCCAGGCCGAGAGACGCAGTGATACGCGCTCCAGAACAACCGAACCCTGTTGCTCGACCGCCAGCGTTCGATCGAGCGGCAGCAGGCGTACGATCAACGTTTCGGCATCCTCCGGAACCTCGAACGGCCACTCGAAGCGGCGCCTGGCGTCGGCCGTCGTGAACGAAGTGGCGATGTTGAGCGGCGGCTTCGAATCGCCGAAACCGACCTCGATATCGACGCCGAACGTGGCCGCCGCCTGGGACCGGGGCGCATTACGGGCAACGGCGTCCACCGCCAGGGCCCGGCCGCGAAGCGCGTGGGTCATCGCCGGGCCGAGACGCTGCTGTAGGTATACCGCCTGGCGACTGTTGTTGTCCTCGAGCACGACGCCTGACGGAGGCTCCGCCTGATCGACACGCGGCGGTACCCGCGTCTCCGGAGGCGCCGGCGGCAACACCTGGCGGATCGCCTCCGGCGCCAGGGCAAGATCGAACGGCCCCAGGTCGGGCGGCACCGGGCCGGCTTGCGGTCCGGCAGGAGGTGGCGCAACGGCGACGCTGCCGGCGAGCAGGTTGCGGGGGTCGAGTGAGCCGACCAGCTCCCAGCAGTACAGGACCGGGCCGCCCGCCGGCGGCGGCGTGCTCCGATCGACCCGCAACGTGCCGTTGCCGAGCAGGTCGAGGGCTTTCCCCAGAAGCCGAACCGGCTGGGCGATTTCCCACACGGCGCCGTCGAACTGGAAGATCACGGGAACCATCGTCGGCACGAAAAGTTGTCCGGGGGCGGGATCGGCGGGCCAGGTAGCAATCGCGTCCATGCCGCCGAGCAGATCGATGAGCTCGCGTACGTCCTGCTCGCGTGGCGCCCGGGCCGTTATCGCCACCGTCGCGTCGAAGCTGGCGCTGTGCCCGAGCTCGAGAACATTGACCGGTTCCCACCAGGGAGGCTCCTCTTCACGCTGCCCCTGCCCTTGGGCCGGCCCCGGTCGTGCCGGCGGTCCCGGCCGCCGGTTGGCCAGAACGGCGCCACGATTGCCGTAGGCGCGGAACTGCCGCCCGTTGAAGGGCACCAGGTAGGCGTCCCGGCGCCGCACATGCCGATTCGGATCGCGCACCGTGTACCACGTCCGGCCGAACGCGTCGGTGGTTTCGCCGACGTAGTCCAACACCGTGCCCGCCGCCAGCCGCTCGATGATCCGCCCGTCACTGGATGGCTCCGCGTAAAGCTCCCCGAACTCGAGGAGAACCGCCCGGAGCTCGACCTCCGCGTCGAAGAGCTTGCCCGGCGGGGGGGCTTGCCCGACCGAGCTGCCCAGCACCACGAGGGCAATCGCCAGCTCAATCCACCGAGTCACCGGGAAGCACCTCCACGACCTCTACCGCCAGGCCACGCTCGGCGCACTCGCGGCGCAGCGCGTCCGGCGTTCCGGTCAGGGCGGGGAACGTTCCGTAATGGATCGGCACGACGGTACCGACCCGAAGCAGCTCGCAGGCCTTCGCAGCCTCGCGCGGGCCCATGGTGAAAAGGTCACCAATCGGCAGCAATGCCACGTCGGGTGCGTACAGCTCGGCGATCAACGCCATGTCGGAGAACACCGCGGTATCCCCGGCGCAGTACAACCGCTTGCCGCTCTCCAGGCCGATCACGAAGCCGGCCGGCTCGCCCCCGTAGACGATGTCGTCGCCGTCGAGCATTCCGGACGAATGAAAGGCATGCACCATGGTGATCGGCAGCCCGGCGACTTCCTGCGTGCCGCCCTTGTTCATCTGCCGCACGGCGGCCTCCGGAATGCCCTTGCGTTTGAGCCACTCGCCGATCTCCCAGTTGCAAACGACCGCTTCCGGCCCGTGTTGCTCGAAGACGTGCAGCGTATCGGCGACGTGGTCGAAATGCCCGTGCGTGAGAAGAATCGCGTCGAGGGAGTCGATCGGCTGGAAGCCCTCCGGGCACGAGGGGTTGTTCATCCCGCCGGCCGGGCGATCACCGATCCAGATCCACGGGTCGAGCATCAAGCGAGCTCCACCTTCCGTGGTGATCAGGAAGGTGGAATGGCCGTAGTACGTAAGTCGCGCTCCGAGGTTCAGCGACATGACCTCTCTCCTCCTTGGTGCTGCGGGATCAAGCGTCGAGGGACACGGCGGAGACTCGAGCCTCCGCGACGTCCTCGCCGTCGAGGCGGGCCCGCGCCGTGACGCCGGCCTCGGCTTCCTCGCGCCGAACGTACGCCAAGCCTACGGGCCCCCGGCGTGGCGACGTGGCAACCGACGTCACCGTGCCGATCCCTTGATCCGACGATATCAATTCTGCGCCCACCGGGACCGGCGCGTCGCCGACGAAACCGCTCAACAGCCGGTTGACCTGGCCGCGATAGTGAATGCGGGCCACCGTTTCCTGCCCCAGATAACAGCCCTTCTCGTAGTTCACCGCGGCGTCGAGGCGAGCCTCTTGCGGAAATTCCGCGCCGGTGATCTCGGCCCCGAGCCGAGGCACGCCGGCCTCGATGCGGATCGCCTCGGCGACCTGCCACCCGAGACACGGCGGCGGGTCGTCGCCACCGGCCGCCTCGAGCGCTTTCCAAACAGCCGCGGCTGCTTCGGTCGCCACGTGCAGCTCGATACCGTCCGCGCCTGAATCCCGGGTGCGCGCCAGACCCAAAGGGACCCCACCGATGCTGCCGGTCACGTGGGCGTGGGGCGCGTCCGGCGGCGGGTCGGCTCCGGCGGCCGCCACGAGTGCCGCCGCACCGGGGCCGACGACCGCCAGCACGCTGTGGGTCGCACGCAGATCCTCGAAACGAGCGTCGGCAGCAAGAACGTATTTCGTCAGGTCGGCCAGGGACTCATCGACGAACGGTGCATCACATCCGATGGTCAGCTCGTCTTCGCTGGCCCACAGCTCCAGTACCCCGCGGACATGTCCCTTCGTATCGAGAAACAGCGCCCGGCAGCCGCCGCCGGAAGGCAACGCCTGGATCTCGTTGGTGAGCAGGCCGTTCAGCAGGCGACGATGGTCGGCGCCGGAAACGCGGACCAGGGCGCGGTGGGCCCGAAGACAGATCGCGGCGGCGGCGTGCGCCGCCTCGTACTCCACCGCGGGGTCGCCGAAGTGAAGGGGTAGCCGGGTGCCGGCAACCTCGGTGTGCTCGACCGCGCGCTCGTCCAGAATCGCGGCGACGCTCATGAACCCGTTTCGCCGGTCACCCTCTGATCCAGGACGACGACGATGTCGTCATCGCCGGCCACCACGGGCGACGTCACGCCCGACAGGTCGCCCGGTGTGGAGGTGAACGCGTTGCCGTCCTGGTCGACGCGGGCGGTGACACTCATTTCCCCGATCAGCGGCGTGCCCTCGATCATCGAGTCGCGCTCGGTGATCTCGAACGAGAACGGAAACGTCGGCGTGGCGATCTGCTGCACGGCGAGCGGAGCGCCGCCCTCACGGCCGGCGACGCGGACAATCAGGTAAAGCACCGAGCCGGCCGGGACCGAGCCGGCGATCTCCGGGGAAAGCTCGACCACGCCGGCGATGCGGGTCGTCGCCTCTGCCTCACCCGCCGCCTGCGCTCCCGCGGCTTGCGGCGGCGGCGGTGGCGGGATCGTGTCGGCCTCTTCGCCGTTGATGCGATCGACATTGCGCTGCACACAGCCGGTGCTTGCCCCCAAGACGCACAGCGCCAGGACGACGACCGCAACGCTTCGCTGCATCGATAGGAACACGGTGGCGTTCTCCCGGCGGTTCAGTTGGGGGCGGCCGCCAGGTGGCGGACGCGCTCGAGGTGCTCGCGCAACAGCGTGCCCTCTTCGTCGTCAGGATCGTCGCCCTGGCCGTCGGTTTCGTCCGCTTCGAGATACGCAGCCAGATCGGCCCAGGCCTTGCCGTAGATCTGCAGGCGAGCGAACAACAGCCCGCGGTCGCGCCGCATCCTCGGCGTATCGCCGACGATCAGCGCCAACCGATCCACCACCGCCAGGGCACGGCCGTAGTCCTCCAACTCGAGGTAGATCAGGCGCAGATTGTTCAGCATCCTGACGAGGATCTGCTTCGGACCGACCGCGACCAGGTCCTCGGGAGCCAGCCGCGAACCCTCGCCCTGTGTCTGCCGCAGGCGCTCCTCGCACTCCGCCGCGGTAAGCAACATGCCCTCACAAAACGGATCTACCAGCAGCGAGTCCCGTCCGTTCAAAAGACGGATGACGAAGTGCCCTGGCAGATTGACCCCCTCGATCGGAATACCGGCTCTCTTGGCCACCTCGATCCACAGCACCGACAGGCTGATGGGAATGCCGACACGGCGGTCGAGAACCTCGTTGAGGAACGAGTTGCGCGGGTCGTAGTAGTCGTGTGCATTGCCGCCGAAGCTCTGCTCCTCGACCAGCACCGAGCGCATGGCGTCGTGCGCCGCGTAGGCCCCGGTGCGCCGGCCCCAGGCATTGCGGACCCGGTCGGCAAGGCTCTCGAGGCGGCCGAGGTAGATCTGAGGATCGAGGTCCGGGTATTCCTCGGCGGCGAGCCACAATGCGGCGCTCGCCAGGTCGACTTCGGCGTCCTGGGTGGTCACGCAGGCAGCGAATTGCTCGCGGCAAAACAGGCGCATGCGGGTCTCGGCGGGGTCTCTCGTTTCGTCGCTCATCGTCACGGAGAAGTCTACCAGGATGGCCGCCGCGAGCCTGCCCGCCCGACAACGGCCGAGGCGACGCGGTCGGGCACCCAGGCCACCTTCAGCCTCGGGTCCTCGTGGCCGGAACCCTCACACTTTCACCGCGGCCTGCTCGCCTCCGCCAGCGACCGGTACAGGTCGACATAGCGACCGATGACGGTATCCCAGCTGAACAGCTCCTCGCACCGGCGACGACCCACCGACCCCATCGCCTTTCCGTCGACGGCGGCGATGCGAGCCAGAGCTCCGGCCAACGCATCGACGTCTCCCGGCGGCACGAGAAAGCCGCTCTCCCCGTCGAGCACCTTGTCGGGAAGCCCGCCGGCGTTGGAAGCGATCAATGGCAAGCCATGCGCCATGGCCTCGAGCGAAACCAGGCTCGAGCCCTCGAAAAGTGTCGGGTGGACGAACCAATCCGCTGCGGCGGCGAGGCTGTGGAGCTCGGTATCAGAGAGCCTTCCGGCCATCACCGTGCTCGACGCGATGCCCGCTGACCGGATCGCCGCCTGAATCGAAGCGTTCTCCGGGCCGTCGCCGACGAGGACCCACGCCCACCCCGGGGCGAGATCATCGCCGGCCGCCGCAAGCGCGCGTGCGAGCACATCGAAGCCCTTGTTCGCCTCCAGCCGCCCCACCGAGAGCAGCACCGGCCCGGAGCCTTCAATGCCCAGCTCGGCAAGCAAGGCGCGCCCTCGGGTGGCATCTCCCAGGGCGCGACAGGCTTCCGGATCGACGGCGTTGGGAATCATCGCCTGCTCGGAAACAGGGATCCCGAGGCGTCGTTCGACCACGGGTTGGAGAGCCCGGTCCGTGGCAATCACGACATCCGCCGCGGCGGCCCCCCGTCGCATACGCCGCCGGAACGGCGCGTACGCCAGCCGCTTCAACCCGGCCGGCGCCTCGAACTCCTCCAGGCCCTCCACCGACATTGCCAGCGGCGCCCCGACGTCGATGCCGACAAAGCCCCACGCCGCCAGGCCGTGTGCGTGCACGACGGTGGGAGCCGCGTCGCGAGAATCGCGCACCCAGCGGCCGGCGCGACGGGCCCACATCGGGTAGTTCGTGATCCGATCGAGCACGATCGTGCCGGTACGATCCCCGATCGGAAGCCAGCGACCCGGCACCCACTCGAGGATCACGCCGGGCGGCATCTCGGCCGCGGCGGCTGTCGCCCGCGCCGGGTCGGCGGGGGTCTCGCTGAACAGCTCGACTTCGACCCCGGCGCGACCGAGGCGCACTGCCAGGTCGAAGACCTTGCGTTCCATCCCTCCGGGTCCGTGCGCCGGATGGACGCGCCGGGACACCATGACGACACGCATCGGCGGGCCGCTCATCCGGCCGGCGGCTTTGCCGGCGGGGTGGCCGCCGGAGCCGGTAGACCTGGCCTCCCAACCTCGGCCAGAGCGTCGCGGTACGCCTCCATCAGCCGGGGGTACACCGCATCCGGCGAGAATCGCTCGCCGGCGCGCCGTGCGCCGGCGGCACCCATTTCCGCGGCGCGGCCGGGATCGGCGAGGTGCTGCAGCGCGCGCCGCAGGTCACCGGCATCGTCGACGACAAACGCGTCGACACCCGACTCGAGGTGCTCCGGGTTGCCGCCGCTCCGCCAGGTGATCACCGGCACACCGACTGCCATCGCCTCGAGCAGGAGCCGCGACAGCGGCTCGTTCCAGGCGCTCGGGAGCAGGAACGCCCGCGCCTCTGAGATCGCGCGGAGCAAGCTGTCGTGCCCCACCCAACCGGGGAAGAAGACCTCGAAAGGCAGCTCTTCGGCCTGTCGTCGCAAGCGGTCGCCCGCAGAACCGGTACCCGCGATGACGACCGGGAGCCGGCTGTCGGCCTCGGCCAACGCCGCGAGCATGCGGTCGAATCCCTTGGTGGCGACGAGCTTCCCCGCCGCCATCAGGTAGTCGCCCGAAAACGGCAGCTCGACCGGTGCCGCCGCGGCGGCGGCCGCACGGGCCGTGGCCGGGTCGACCATGTTCGGCAACACGACGTAACGGGCCTGGGGGGCCTCGCGCTCGATGCGCTGCCGCACCCAGTCGCTCACGGTGATCAGCCGACCGGCCGGCGCGATTCCGGCACGACGCTCGTCCAGCCGACGTCGCACCCACGGCACCATCGCGCGTGCGATCGGCGTCGGCCAACCACGATACTCGCCCAGACAACCGACGAGGTCCGCGGTGCTGCATCCGGGACACTCCTTGCCGCCCCACCATGAAGTCCCGTGCAGGCAAACCGGCCAGTAGTCGCGTAGGGTCACGATCGAAGCCCGCCCACACGTCGCGGCAGCCGCCACCGCGGGCGGCCCGCTGTGGAGATGCTGGGCGTGGACCAGACCAACCGACGGATCGTCGCGTAGGCGCATCTCGAGATACAGCTGCAGGGCGCGGTGGGCGTAGTCCTGCCGCCCCCAGCGCCGCAACGGGCTTCGGCGCGCCGCGCGTACGCCGACCTCGGTAATGCGAATACCCTCGAAGACCCGCTGGGTCAGGCCGGTCGAGGCGGGATCCATGCCGACGACCTCGACCGGATGGCCGCGGGTCGACAGCGTCTGTGCCAGCGCGTGCGTCGACCAGCCGCTGCCCCCGCACCCCGGCGGGTAGACGTCGGTCACCAGGAGCACTGCCAGCTCGCCGGTCGGCGACGCCCCGTCGCCGGCAGCGCCCGCCGCAGCGCCCGCCGCAGAGTCGGTCATGAGCGGGTCTGGTAAAACGACGAGCGGTCGGTGACGAAACGCCAGGCGACCTCGAACAACCGCGGTGGAACCTCCAGCACCTGGTTGCGAACGATTGTCCGCATCTCGACCGGCTGGTCTCGCGGGATGATGCCGGTGCCGTACTGGATGGCGAGGCCGAAGTTCCAGAAGATCAGCATGACGATGCCGCCGACGGCGAGCCGATGGGCCGGCTGGCGCAATCCGTCGAGCAACAGCGCCAGGCCCATGGCGAAGATCGGCATGCAGTTGATGAAGCGCCGGGCGCCGAAGGACGCGCCGGCCCACCAGGTGTCATACGAGCCGATCACCCACACCTGGGCGGCGAAGACGGCGAACAGCGCCAGCGCCACGCGGCGGTTGCGGCGCGCCAGGGCGAGCAATCCGAGGACGCCGATCAGGGTGATCGGCGACCACGAGAAGAGCCCATGGAACCCGGAGAAAAGCACGTCGATGGCGTGGATCGGAAAGCTGGAGAACTTCACCAGCACCACCTCGGAAGGCCCGAAGGTGCCGTGTGTGATCCGATAGACGAGGAACTGCGGTGCCACGACGATGAGGAACGGCACGAGCAAGAGGGCGTACCCGGAGACCCGCGGCTTGAACCGGTCCCACCAGGTGACGATCAACCCGCGCGAGTCGAGTGCGCTCTCGACGCGAGCGACGCGGAAAGCGTCCCAGGCCTCCCCCAGCTCATCGATGACCGGGGCGAGCAGGAACACACCGTTGAGCTCGCGGACGATGACCATCAGCCCGGCGCTCGCCCCGAGCGCGGCCCACTCCCATGCCTGTCGCTCCTCGCGCGTGTGCAACCAGATGAAGATGAACAGCGAGACGGCGAACAGCGAGTTCGCGTGGCCCATCGGTGGTGTGATGTACAGGTAGAAGACCACCGGAGTGGCGAACCAGATGCCCACCAGGGCCGCCGTGGAGGAGGCGGCGTCGGCATACTCGCGGCACAGGCGGTAGGTAATGAACAACCCGGCCGTGCCCCAGAAAAGGGACCCCAAACACACCGCCCAGACGTACGGCGCGCTGTATCCGTCCCGCGGCACCTCCGAACCGAACCAGCCGGTAACCATCACCCCGATGTCCGCGGCAACGTAGAAGGGCGACCACAAGAGCGCCGAGCCGATGGTTCCGTCGTTGAGCCGGTACCCGGTCGACGTCACCGCGTCGCGATAGGCGACCAGCCCGGCGTGCGCCACCGGATCCGCGTCGATGAAGTAGGTGTATTCGTTTTCGTAGTGCAGGTCGCCGTCGAAGTACAGCGAGCGTAAGGGGGCGAACAGCTTGATCTCGTCGGCGCCGTAGATGCGCGGCGTGAACAACACCAGCGCCGCCAGCCCCAGCAACAAGGGCACGCCCCACTCCCCGAAACGCCGCCGCCCGGGGCTCGTCAACCGCTCCCTGACCATCCGTCCCCTATCACCCCTTGCTTCGCGCCGCCTCGAGAAGATCCTCGGCACCGCGACTCCAGCGAAAACGGGCATCGATGTTCCGCCGCCCCGCCTCCCCCAAGCCTTTGCCACGATCGGGCGAGGCCAGCACACGCGCGATCCCTGCCGCGATCGATGCCGGCGTGGCTGCCACACGATACCCCGTCGTGCCGTCCTCGACGGTGTCCTTCACGCCGCCTTCGTCGACGGCAACGACGGGCAATCCGCAGTACGACGCTTCGATCACCGAGAGGCCGAACGATTCGTCACGGGTGGCGTGAACGTAGCAGGTCGCCTCGCCGTAGTAGCGTGGCAGCTCCTCGTCGGGAACGAAGCCGGCGAACACCACCCGATCGGCGATGCCGAGCTCCTTCGCCAGCTCCTTCAGCCGATCCTTTTCCGGGCCGTCCCCGACGATCGTCAGCACCGGGGCGGCCGCCACGAGTTGCCCGTCGAGCTCTGCCGCACCCCGAACGATCAGGTCGACCCGCTTCCGCGGGTGCAGGTAGTTGACGGTCAACAACCGCGGCGGGTCGGCGGGCTGCCGCTCTCGTGCGGCGTCGAGCCGTCGGCGATCGATTCCCAGGGTGATCACCCCGGCCGGGCGTCCGTAGATCTCTTCGATCCGGCGGGCCGCGAACGGGCTCGACGTCACGACCTGGTCCACAGCCATGACCATGCGACGATCGACGCCGGCGTACACGGCGAGCGCTGCCGCCATCGGCCAGCGCAGCCAACCGAGGCGATCGAGCACCTCGCCCCTGTCCTGATACAGGACCCGCGGCGGCTCCCAGCAGTAGTAGATCGACGGGATACCGGCCGCCCGGCTCCGCTTCAGATGTCGTCGCGCCAGCAACAGCGCCGGGCCGAAGTGAACCCGAGCGTCGGCTTCCGGGTCGAGAAGCCGCCCGAGCTTGAGCGTCCGGCCGTAGTCGAATACGGCGTTCACGTAACGATTCCGGGAGAAGTCCAGCCGCGCACCGGAGACCACCAACTCGACACCGTCGGCCAGCCGGGGTCGGCACGAATCGTCGAACTGATGGCACACGATCCGGACCGCGTGTCCACCGCGCACGAGCGCTTCGGCGAGGCCGAGAATGGCGCGTTCCGCTCCGGAGAGGAGCTTGAAGCGGGGAAAGACGAAGTCGATGCGTTTGGCGCTGTCATCGACCTGCTGCGTCAGGCTACGGTCGCGGCTCGCTCCACCGGCCGATGCGGGACGCACGGGGGCCGCGTCATCGACGCTCATGGCCGCTCCAGCTCCTGGTAGAGGCTCTCGAATCGGGCCGCAACGTGATCCCACCCGAGCCGGTCTTCCGCGTCCGCCCGGGCCGCCTTCCCCAACGCTTCCCGTCGGGCGGGATCCTCGAGCAACCCGGCGATGGCGTCGGCAAGACCCGGGATGTCCCCCTCGCCGACCAGCACGACGGTCTCGCCGTCGCGGCCGATGTCGGGAATTCCGGCGATGCGACTCGCGACCACCGCGGTGCCGCTCGCCAGGCCCTCGAGAAACACGTTCGGAAGGCCGTCGACGTTGCCACCGGGTCCGTGGACCGAGGGAACCGCGACGATATCGGCGGCGCTGTACAGGGCGGGGAGATCGGCGTGTGCGACGGCGCCGACCAGGTGCACGGCGTCGGTCACGCCGGTTTCCGCTGCGGCGGCGGCGAGCTGCGGCCGGAGCGGCCCGTCGCCTGCAACCACCAGCTGGGCATCCGGGACCCGGGCGCGTACATCGGCCATCGACCGCACCAGGTACTCGAACCCCTTCTTGTAGACGAGCCGACCGACCGCCAGGATCCACGGGGCGTCGGGTTGCAGGCCCAGCCGCTCGGCCAACTCGCGACGCCGGCGGCGGCGATCTTCCGCGCCGGCGGGACGGAAGTTCTCGAGATCGACGCCGTACGGAACCCACTGCGGCTCCGGGCCGGCGCCCAGCGCCGCCACCCGGCGGGTAAGGTCGCGGGAGCACGCTGTCACCGCGCCGGAGCGCCGCAACCCCCAGCGTGCCGCGGACGACGCCCACGAACGCTTCTGCGCCAGAAACACGCCGCTGCCGTGGCACGACACGATCATCGGTTTGTCCGAGCCGCGTAGCGCCGACCTGACGATCGGGGCGGCCGGAAGTAGCCAGTTCGCGTGCACGACGTCGACGTCGGTGCGCCGCATGATCGCGCGCATCGCACGTGCCGCCGAGAAGGCGGCAAACGGGGTGGCGAGATAGGCGTCCCAGCGCAGCGATCGATCGGCGGACAGCGCCTGGGCGTAGCCCCAGGGGTGCCAGCTCTTGAACGGCGTGGCCATGAACGAATGAAGCACCGCAGAGCGCCCCTCCCGCTCGAGCTCGAGGCGGGGGTGCCAGGGCAGCAAGACGTGCACCTCGTGGCCGCGGCGGCACAGCCCCTCGACCAGCGCTTCGACGAAGGCGGCGTTGCTGTCGCCGCCATGAAGCGGGTACGTCGTTGCCAGGTGCAGGATTCTCATCTGCCAGGCCCGTAGCCTCTCCCCTTCGCAAGCAGCCGCTTCAACTTCGTCGTAACCAACCCCATGACACGCACAACGCCGCCTGCTAGGACGGGCTCGGAGGTCGACGATCCCGCCGCGGAGAAAGGAACCACGCGGCCCACCCGGTAACGGTGTTCAACATGTACATGGCCAGCAACAGCAACGACAGGGCCAGCATCGACTCGGCGGTGGCGCCGAGATACGGGGCCGCGGCGACGTACAGGGCGTCGCGGGTGCCGATGCCCAGAACGGTGATCGGGATCAACCCGATGACGGTGCCGAGCGCGGCGAGGACCGAGAGCGACCATGCCGAGGCGGTGATCGACAGTCCCCGGGCAAGCACGACGCTGGCTCCGGCCACGCCCACCAGACTGGCCGTGGTGAGCGCCTGGGCGGCGAGAACGTGGCGTGCGAGCGGCGCGGCCGGGGTCTCGCCGTCGGCCCCCGGCAGGCGCCGCAGGGCCCAGTTCAACGGCCGCGCCAGCAGCCCCTCGCGGGTCGGACGCCAGACGGTTCCGGCGACAAAGCCCAGCAGGGCCGCGAGCACCAGCGGCGGGCCGACCGCCGCCGGCACCCACGGAAGGATGACGATGGCGCCGAGGGACAGGGCGCCGATCTGGCCGAGATCGAGGACCCGGTCGTAGACCACCGTGGCGATGCCGGCCGCCAATCCTCCCTGCTCGCGCCGATCGCGCACGTAGTAGGCCTTGGCCAGGTCGCCGATTCGGCCGGGCGTGATCGACGCGAAAAACGTCGCCAGCAAGTACAGCCGCACGGCCTCGCCCATCGATAGGTGAATATCCAGGCTCTCGCACAGGATCCGCCAGCGGATCGAGCGCACGATCAAGACGGCTGTGGCGAGGACCGCGGCAGCGATGAACGCCAGCGGGTCGACGTTGATCAGCGCGCCGAAGAGCTCCGCGGCACCGACTCTCCAGAGGACGAGCACCAGCAGGACGACGCCGATGAGCCGCCACCCGAACGCCATCCAGAAGGGGCCCTTGCTTCTCGTGCTCACTTTTGCAGGCGCTCGAAGCGCATCAGGGCGATTTGCTCCGACACCAGGCCGATGAAGAACGTCACCAGGCTCATCGTGAACAGCAGCACGGTGGCGTCGGTGACGTCGGTCTCGGTGATCACCGTGTAGGTGCCGTAGATCGTCCCCGTGATGAACATCAAGATGCTCGCCGGTAGGAAGATCCGCATGGGCGAAAAGAGGACGATGATGCGCATCACGATGACGGCGAACTTCGGGCCGTCCTGGAAGAGACGGATCTTGCTCTTGCCGACCCGCTTGGAAGCGGTGATCGGCACGTAGCCGACGTTGTAGCCGGCCTTGATGAACGCCAGCGTGCTGGTAGTGGGGTAAGAGAAACCGTTCGGGAACAGCGGAATGAACTCGAGGATCTTGTCGCGCCAGGCGGCGCGGAACCCGGAGGTCAGGTCGAGCACCTCCTGCGTCGACAGGTAGGTGGCCAGCCGGTTGTAGAAGGCGTTGCCGACGCGGCGAAAAATGCCGCCGGCGCCGCCGTGCTGGCGGGCGCCGATGACGAGATCGTACGTCTCGAGGGCCGCGAGCAGGTCCGCAATCTGCGCCGGATCGTGTTGACCGTCGGCGTCCATCAGGCAAACAAGATCGCCGGTGGCGGCACGCAGCCCGGTCTTCACGGCGGCGCCGTTTCCCTTGTTGTAGGGATGGCGAATCACCACCACGCCGTCGATCGAGGCACGTTCGACGGTTTCGTCGGTCGAGCCGTCGTCGACGACGATGACCTCCCAGTCGTCCTCGGCAACGTCGAGGACCGCGCGAACCACCGAGCCGATGACCCTCTCCTCGTTGTATGCCGGCAGGATGATGCTCACGGAGGGCATCGAGATCACCCCCCCTCGCCGCCGTGCGCGGATGGCGCCGTCGACGCGAGCTGCCGGTCCTCACCGCTCGGAGCAACGGCGGGCCGGTCAGCGCCGCCGTTCCTCCGCGTCGCCTCGCTCTCGAGCTCGAGCTTGCGGATGCGATACAGGCTCTCCTCGAGCAACCGCCGGTTCGTGGCCAGCAGGTCGGCGAGCACCGCGACGCACATCAGCAGGAAGCCGACGATCAGCAGGATGGCGGCGAGAATCAACGACTGCACCATGCCCGTGAGCGTGACCGCGACCCAGTAGCGGAAATACAGGTAGCGGACACCGAGGGCGATGCCGACCAGGATCATCAGCCCACCCGTGACCGAGAAGATCTTCAGCGGCTCGTACAGCGCATATGCGCGGGCCATCGCCCCGCCCGCCTGTGCCAGGTAGTGGCCCATCGTGCGCGCCAGGCGCGAGGATCGCGGCGTCGGATGGGAGCGGATCGGCACGTCGATCACGGCCATCTTCCGCTTGCCGGCCTGTATGAGGGTTTCGAGCGTGTAGGTGAAGTCGGTCACGACGTTCAGCCGCAACGCGGCGTCGCGGCTGTAGGCGCGAAATCCACTGGGGGCATCGGCGACATCGGTGCCCGAAAGACGCCGCATCGCCCAGGAGCCGATCTTCTGGAACATCTTCTTGACCGCGGAGAAGTGCTCCAAGGAAGACGTGTCGCGGTCGCCGACGACGATGTCCGCCCGGCCCTCGAGGATCGGGGCCACCAACAGCGGGATGTCGCCGCCCTCGTACTGATTGTCGCCGTCCGTATTGACGATGATGTCCGCGCCCCGCCGCAGGCACTCTGCCAGGCCCTCGCGAAACGCGGTAGCGAGGCCGCGCCGACGTTTGAACTGCAGCAGGTGGTCGGCACCGGCGCTCCGGGCGACGGCCACCGTCTCATCGGTGGAACCGTCGTCGATGACGAGGACCTCGACCTCATCGATGCCGTCGATCGCACGCGGGATCGCGGCGATGGTCACCGCCAGCGCTTCCGCCTCGTTGTGGCACGGAATCTGGACGATCAGCTTCGTCCCGACTCGTGCCCCCGGGCTCGGGGTCGTCATCGTCACTTCGTCATCGCCACAGTATCGCGTTCACCAGTACCCCCAGGTCACGCCGGTCACCGTTACCGTTCACGGCGTCGGGCTGCAGCGGCTCGATGAGCAGGTCCAACCTCGGAGCCGAGCCGGCCGCGGGACGCCAGTCGGAGGGTACCTCGAAAACGTAGTCGGTCCACTGCTGCTCGACGGGAATCTCGCCGAGATCGATACCGTCGAGACGGGCGCGAAGCCGCCGGTCGAAGGCCTCCGACCCATGGATCGTGTCGGCGTGGACGACGATCTCCGTCGCCGTCTCGTCCAGGCCGGGGAGCCAGAAGAATCCGGTCTGCTTCGTCCACCGGGCAGTGATGTCGCCGGAGTATTCCCACGGCAGGGCTTCGCCGACGTAGACGTCGTCCCATTCGCCGACATCCAGCATGCCGTCCAGCGGTCCGTTCACACCCGAAGGCTCGAGCCGGTAGCTGGAGACCGGAAAGCTCGAGGGAATGACGACACGCGGCAGCTGGCCGTCCAGCTGCTGCATGTGGAGACGCGCGAACCGCCAGCGGCGATGGGGCACCATGCGCGGCTCGGAGACGAAGTAGTTGAAGCCCTGGGTGATGAAGTAGACAGGCCGGCCGCGCTGCGCCTGGCGCCGGACAAAGTCGATCAGCACCGCCGCGTCGGTCTCCTTGTGCCACAGCAGCACGACGTCGAAGCCCTTCCAATAGGCCAGCGGGGCGGCGAAGTCCAGTGCTCCCCAACCGGAGCGCGCTTCGAAGACCAGCACGGCGTTGTCCTCGAAGCTCGCGGCCATCTCCTCGACCAGCGCGATGCTCTCGCCCGGCTGCTTGAAGCCGCGGAACGTCCAGCCCCGAGAGCCCAGGGGCAGCGCGAGGAGCGCCACCACCAGAACACCCGCCACCACCGCCCACCTCGGACCCGTCACCGTGCCCGGGCGACCCTCAGGAACCACGGCGCCGCCGTCCCCTCCCGTAGAACCGTCCTCTACCACTCCGGTCCCTCTCGGCGGGCCGAACGCGGCCCGCCACGCACCGCCGCCACTCACGGCGAACCATATCGGCACGGCGGCGAACAGGCACACCAGCGGCAGGAAGGCGTGGTAACGGCGTACCGCCCACAACATCCAGCGGACGATGTTCGGCTCGTAGAGGACCGGCACCATGATTCCCAAGGTCATCGCCAGCACGCAGAACGACGCTTCCCCACGGCGGCGGTCCAGGAAAAGCATGGCGAGGCCGACGACGGCGAAGCAGAAGACCGGCAGCGTGACCGCCACCACCAGGCGAACGAACGACTCCGCCCGCCACTGGTTGGCGACCACGGTGATCGCCGGACGCACCCAGTAGCCGTAGACGGCCACGATCACCACACCTGCGGCGATCACCTTGCGCGGCCAGCCGACGGCACCGGCGGAATGGTCGTGGGGCGCCCCGGGCTCGGACCCTTCAGGGCCCTGCGAGCCTCCCCCCGACCCCGACGCCCCCGACCGGCGGCCCCAGTACCACAGCGCGAACAACAGGACGACCACCCCGGGGATCAGCGGTATGAGGGCCCAGCTCGACTGCCGGATCACCTTGTAGGCACCGAGCAGATACGCCGTCGTTACGGTGAAGTAGAGCGTGAGCGCCTGCAGCCCGAGAACGACCAGCGGCCCCCAGAACGACAGCAGAACCGTACGATCGAGCAGCCCGCGGCGGATATCGAACAGCAGGATGGCGGCCAGCGGCAGCACCAACCACACCGTCCAGATGTGCGCCTGCCAGGAGAGCCCGAAGGCGACCGCCGCCATCAGCCCGAAGGCCCAGCCGCCCCCACGACGCTGCATTAGAAGGCCGTAGAGGCCGAGAACGAAGAGCAGCTGGGTTACCGACTCCGCCGTGGCGAAGCGCGAGAACCACACCTGCGGGGGGGAGACGAGCAACAGGAGCGCGCCGATCGCACCAGCAGCGACTCCCAGCCACCGGCTGCCGAGAAAGAAGAGCGCCAGCACCGCGGCCACCGCGAGGATCGGCGTGACCCGAACCGCCCCCTCCACCCCCGCGACCATGTAGCCGACGGCGATCGCCACCGGATAGAGGGGCAACCCTTGCGGAACGACCCGGGCGCTCTCGGGATCCATCAGATACCAGCCGAGGAACCGAGATGACCAATGCCCGAGCCTCTCCCGCAGGTCCGGGCCGAGGAGAATTGTCCGCTGCTGCTCGGGAATCGTGCGAACGATCTCGTCGGTCGACTCCCAGGCGCCCGTCCGCCCCAGCTGAATGCCCGAGACCATGTAGGTCACCGGGTCCTGGCCGCCGACGATCTGTTCGAAGGGGGGCTGATACAGCAGCCCGCCGGCGATGGCCAGGGCCAGCGCCACCCAACCGATGAGGCGAGGTTGTCCGTCCGACAGGGCTGCGGGCGACATCGCCGCGGACGACGTGGCGCCGCGCCACGGCAGCGGCAGGCGACCTTCGCGCTTGGTGAACAGGACCGCGGCCGCCAACGCCGGCAGGGCAAGGGCGCCGAGTAGGGTCGCCGGCAACATCACGCCGATCGTCGCCAGAGTGACGCCGATCCAGAGCAAGAAGAGCAGCGAGATCGCCACCTCGGCGAAGCGCTTCTCCGTCCCGCCGATGGACCAGCGCCGCTTCCCGGCCTCGCCGCCGACGACCGGTTCACCGGATAGCCGGAGAACGAGGTAGCCCGGAAGCCACAGCATGGCGGCCAACCCGAGGGCGAAGGCGCTCATCGGAAGGGTTCGGTCTGCCGGCGCAGGATCTCGGCGACGCGATCCCGCGTCGGGTCGCCGGCTCCGCCGGGAACACCGGCGGAAGCGGCCCCCGCATCCACCTTCTCCCAGCTCGGGCGCGAGATCGGCCGGGGCGCGACCGGGCCGGCGGCGGCGGAAGCGCGTAGCTCGTCGACCAGCATTGCGGCCGCTTCGTCCGGGGTCGGGCGCGTCCGGGCAAACGCGCGGGCTTGTTCCACCAGGCCGGCGGCGAGCTCATGGTCCTGGGTGATCGCCTCCAGCAGTCCACCGAACACGGACGGCAGCGTCCGGCCGAGATCGAGCCGAATCACCGCTCCGTCGGGCAGGTCGTCGTAGAGGCCGCCTCGCGGGACGAACGTGATCCGGCCGTCGGCCATCGCATCGAGCAGCACCAGCCGATGCCGTCCTTCCAGCTCTTCGGCCAGCCAGACGACGATGTCGCTGTCCGCGGCCGCCTCCGCCAGGCGCTCCGGGACGTTGTTCAGCATCCAGTCGATCCGCCCTTCGATGCCCCATCGCTCGGCCAGGCGCGCTCCCTCGGTGCGATGAATCGGCTCGCTCATGCACAGGCGCACGTCGAGATCGTCGGCAACGTCCAGCGCCGCTGCGGCAACCCGCACGGCACTGGCCGGGAACGACTCGTTGACCGTCATAATGGTGAGGCGCCGGATCGCTGTGGCAGACCCGTCGGCAGGCCCTCCGGCAGCACGACCCACCGACGACGCCGCCGACACCAGCGGAACCACGCCGATCTCGCGCCCCTCGAGACGCGCCGACAGCCTGTCGGCCAACGCGGGCCACGCCGCCAGCACCCGCTTCTGCCCGGCTGCCATCGCCTGCACGAGGTCGTAGCGACGAAACAACGCCCCCGTCCCCCAGTTCGACGCCACTGTCTGCGCCAGCGCTCCACCGTCGGTGCCGTAGGCCTCGTCGAGCAGCCGGCGGTAGCCGACCCAGTCGTCCATCAGCGCGATCCCGCCGACGGCGAAGTGATGCACGATGGGGTCGAGAAACCAGACCGCGCCCGGGTAGCGATGCATCAGCGCGAACACCCCCTGATAGGGCGAAGCGTCGCGGCCAATCGGATAGAGGGCGGCGTCGAAGGCGCGATCGTCGTGCCGCTCGGGCATGCGCAGATAGTGGAAAACGGGAAACGGTGCGGCGTCCTCGGTGCGGTCGTGCTCGGCGAAGCCCGCGACCTCGTGGCCCGCCTCGACGACGCGTGCGAGCATCGCGTCGAGGGCGCGCCGGTGCGGCGCGGTCGGCTCGAGGCTGGGCAGCGCGGCGGCAATGCGCATCGATCTATCTCGCCTCCGTTTGTTCCGCTTCCGTCACGGCGGCTATTCCAGGGTCGCGGTCAGGGCTTCGATCGCCTTCGACCAGCTCACCTCGGCGCGCACCCGGTCGCGGCCGGCGGTGCCCTGTCGCTCGCACAGGGCCCGGTCCGCGGCGAGGATGTCGAGCTTCTCGGCGATCGCTGCCGGTTCCGGTGGGGCGACGAACCCGGTCTCCCCGTCGTGCACCCACTCGAGCACGCCGCCGGCGTCCTCCGTAGTAACCACCGGCTTGCCGGCGAAAAACGCCTCGAGCGTGGTGAATCCGTAGTCCTCGTCGTGGGGCGTGAGCGCCACGGCGAAACAGCCGGCATAAAGATCGACGACCTCCTCGTCGGATACGAAACCGAGGAACTCCACCCGCTTCGAGAGGCCGAGCTCGTTGACCGTACGCTGCAAGTTCTCCTGGTCGGGCCCGCGGCCGGCGATCTTCAGAACGAACGAGCCGCGCGTCCGCGCCATTGCCTCGAGGGTCAGGTCGATCCGCTTGATGCGGTCGAGCCGGCCGACGTACAGCAAGTAGTCACCGTACGGCCCGGTGTGCAGGTCGGCATGCAGCTTCGGCGGCGCGTACAGGGCGGTCGCCTCGAGGCCGCAATAGCGGGCCACGCGAGCGGCGGTGTTGCGGCTGTTGGCAAACAGGTTGCGATTCTCGCCCAGCCCCTGCAGGTCGAGCTCGACCAGGGCCTGGCGCAGGCCGCGGTCGCCGTTTCCGGCCGAGAGGCGGCCGAACGGTGTCGCGTGCAGGTCATAGACCTCGCGCTGCTGGTGGAAGATCCAGGCCACCTTGTTCGGGTGCTTGATCAGGTACGACGGGAACTTGGTGGCGACCATCAGGTCGATGCCGGCGATTTCCGTCGACAGGTTGACCATGCGCCAGGCGAGACACTGCTCCAGCGAGCTCTCGTCGTTCGTCCAGATGTAGGGCAGTGTCACCAGCTCGACGTCGTGCCCGGCGTCCTTCAGTGCCTGCACGAGCAGCTCGGTGTGCAGTTCGGCGCCCCCACGCAGGTACGGCACCTGCGGCGCCGCGACACAGATGCGGCGCCCGGGCATCAGCGCGATCCCGCGGGTTTTGTCGCCTGCAGGGTGTACTCCTGTGGCGCGCAGCAGATGCGATCGAGCCGCAACAAGGCCTCCTTCAGCGAGGCCAGCTCCTCGCCCAGGTCGCCCTCGGGCGGGTCCCGGAAGAACGGCAGCCCGGTCGGGCGCTCGTCGTCCGGGACCGGCGACTGCAGCTCGACCTCTACCGGGTGCAGCCCGGCGCGGCGAGCCAGAAACGCCAGCAGCTCCGGATGCACGGGCCGGATATGGGTCGGGTCGATGACGTACGCGCGCGCCAGCGCGTAGAGGCTCTCGGGGTTGATCGTCTCGACGACGACGCGGCCCCCGGGGGCGAGCTTGCGGGCGGCCAGCTCGACGAAGCGCTGCCAGTCGGTAGGCGGCAAATGCTCGATCACCTGTGCCATGAAGATACCGCCGAGCTCGTCGTCGTCCCGGTCTTCGAGCCATTCGAACAGATCGCCGACGAACGCCTCGTGTCCGCGCCGCTTGCACTCCTCGACGTCGGCGGCGTTGATCTCCACGCCGATCGCCTCGCGGCCGGCGTCGCGCAGCAGGTCGAGGAACTCGCCCCGGCCGCAGCCGAGGTCGGCGACCACCCCGGGTGCATCCTCGAAACGCGCCACGTGCGCCCGCATGCGCTCGGCGATGACCTCCGGCTCGCCGCGAAACCGATCCTGAAACGAGCGATAGTCCTCGTCCCCCATCCACTCTCCGAGCTCGCTCCAGGCATCGGGCTCGCCCGCAGGGGGCGTCGTTGCGGCCACCGCAACCGATTCCGCTGCCTGTGGCGCCGCGGCTGCCGCACCCGCAACCGTTGCCGGTCCCGGGGCCGACGCCGTTTCCAGCGCCTTGCGCAGCAACGAGCGCATCGCCATGAGCTCACCGACCTGCCCGACGGCATCGTCGATCGCTCCTTCGCGACGCCGCCACTCGCTGACGGTGCGATCGAAGACCTCGTCCTTCTCGGCGAAACGCCGATCGACCGCCTGGGCGCGCTCGACAACCAGCTCCTCGAGCTTCTGCACCCGCTCGGCGGCCGTGTGCGCCACCAGCACGTCTTCCTCGAGCGCCGAAAACAACGTCATGTGTCGCTGTCGCAAGGCGGCGTCGTAGTCGTTCAGACTCTTGCGCACGCGCGCGTCGATACCGCCGGGGTTCGCGGACCACTCGGCCAGCGCCTCCTCGAGATGGCGAACCCGCTGCTCGAGCCGGTTGCCGAGCTCGTTCATGTGGCGCACGGCGTGGGCGTTGAACTCCTGCTGCCGGCCGAAGGGCTCGCCGAAGAAGACCTTCACGACCGGACGCATGAGGCGGCGCACCAGGTTGATCACCGGGCCGACGACCGGAGCCTGCGAGGGCAGCGGGCCGAACACGTCCGCGGTACGGTTCGCCTCGGTCAGCTCGTCGGTGACGGTGAGCTGCGGATCGCCCCCGATGACGACGCCGATCCCCGGCTGCAGGTGGAACGGAACGTCTTCACGCGCCGTGTCGTCGAAAACCGCGGGCTCGCGCTCGGCAAGCCGCTCGCGCACCGCGGCGCGGACCTTCTCGAGGCGTCCGGAGACTTCGTCCCGGTCCACTGCGCCCTCCTGGTTGCGGCGCTGCGAGCCGTCAGGGGTTAACAGGGTTCAACAGCTCAGGCCGTCCGGTTCCCGCCCGGCCGACCGACGCAATCGTACGTGAATCCGAGCTCTCGCATCCGGGCGGGATCGTAGATGTTGCGCATGTCGACAACCACGGGCTCACGCATGCTCTCCTTGATGCGCTCCAGGTCGATACTGCGGAACTGGTTCCATTCGGTGGCGACGACCAGAACGTCGGCACCCTCGGCAACGGCGTAGGCGTCTTCACGGTAGTCGACGTCGTCGAAGATGTGTCGGGCGTTTTCCATCGCCGCCGGGTCGTAGGCGCGAATCCGTGCCCCGGCCTTCTGCAAGCCCTTGATGATCTCGATCGTCGGGCTGTCGCGCATGTCGTCGGTGTTCGGCTTGAACGCGAGGCCGAAGAAACCGATTTCCTTGCCGTCCACGTCCCCCGCGACCGCCTTGATCTTCTCGACCATCAGGCGACGCTGGCGCTCGTTCACCTCGAGGGCGGCCCTGCCGATCTTGAACTCGAAGTCGACCGCTTCGGCCGTCGATACCAGCGCGCTGACGTCCTTCGGGAAACAGGAGCCGCCGAAGCCGGGGCCCGGGTGCAGGAACTTGCTCGAGATACGTCCGTCCAGCCCCATGGCCTTCGAGACCTGATGCACGTCAGCCCCGACGCGCTCGCAAACGTCGGCGATCTCGTTGATGAACGAGATCTTCACGGCCAGGAAGGCGTTCGAGGTGTACTTGATCATCTCCGCCGTCGCCACGTCGGTGACGATGAACGGCGTCTCGATCAGGTAGAGCGGCCGGTACAGCTCGCGCATGATCTCCATGGCCCGCTCGGACTCCGCCCCGACGACAATGCGATCCGGGCGCATGAAGTCCTCGATCGCCGAGCCTTCGCGCAGGAATTCCGGATTCGAGACGACGTCGAAGCGCGCGTCCGCGCCGGCCTCGGCCTCGATCAGCGTTCTCACCCGTTCCCCGGTCCGCGGCGGCACCGTGCTCTTGGTGACTACCACCTTGTAGCCGTCGAGATTGCGCCCGATCTCGGAGGCGACGGCGTCGATGTAGGTCAGGTTGGCGGTGCCGTCGCGATTCGCCGGTGTGCCCACGGCGATGAACACCACCAGGGCGTCGCGGATCGCCGCGGCCACGTCCGTGGTGAACGACAGCCGGCCGGCGGCAACGTTCGCCTGCACCTTCTCGTACAGCCCCGGCTCGTAGAACGGGATCTCGCCGGCCTCGAGCTGCGCGATCTTGCCCTCGTCGATATCGGCGCAGGTGACGTTGATGCCGAAGTCGGCGAAGCACGCACCGGACACGAGGCCAACGTAGCCGGTGCCGATCACGGCGATTTGCATATGGTTCATGGAATCGATCAGGGACGTACGAAGGGCGCCGGTGGGCCTGTTCGCAATGTAGGTCGGGATCCGGGATCCACGGGCTCGGCGGGCGGGTCAGGAGGGATGATACATCAAGGTCGCGCCGCGAGAGGCCCGCGAGACGCACTCGAGGCCGCCCGTCCCGGGGAGTTCCGGAGCACCCGTCGCGCTGGCTCCGGACCACCCACCGCACGGGCTCCGGACCATCCGCCCCACGGGCTCCGGACCGTCCGCCGCACGGGCTCCGGACCGTCCGCCGCACGGGCTCCGGACCGTCCGCCGCACGGGCTCTAGACCGCCCGCCGCACGGCTTCTCCGACTGCCTCGACATAGCTGTCGCGCATCCGCTCCGGTGTCAGGTTCAACGACGCCCAGGACGCCGCGGCGGCGCTGGCGGTGGCGCGGTCGCCGGCACTACCAACCCAGGCGACCAGCGCACTGCGCAGGGCTTCGTGCTCGGCCTCGTCCGGCCCCGGTGGAACTCGTTTGACGATCGTCGAGGGATAGTCGCGCCAGTGCACGACGTCGCTGATCACCGTCGGGACGCCAAGCTGCAACAGCTGGTGCAGCACGCCCGAGGAGGCCCGGGCCGGCGGATAGCGGAGGTTGACGGCCACGTCTGTCGCCGCCATCACGGCGACGAAATCCGCGTCGTTCAGCGTTGCCTGCCAGGTGACCCTCTCGGCGATGCCGAGCTCGCCGGCGCGCGCCTGGAGGTCGAGATCGGGCGCCACCCTGCCGGCAACCACCAGCCGCCAGCGGAGCCCGCTCGGAAGCTCGGCGAGGGCGGCGAGGAGCTTGTCGAGGCGGCGCTCCGGACCGATGTTGCCGAAGCTCCCGATCAACACCTCGTCTTCGCCGACGAGACGACCCCTCCACACGTCGCGCGCCTCGGGGTCTACATCGACGGAACGCCAGTGAGCAACGGACACTACGGGTGCCGGGACCTGGGCACGCAGCCAGGCGCAGGCCGACTCCCCGTGCATCGCTGTAGCCCGGCTCGCCCGCACCAGGTCCTCGCACATCGGAAACGTACGAAACAGCGCCGGCCCCCCCAGGCCACCGGCGACCAGGTGGCCGATGGCATCGCCGACGTCCTCCCGACATCGGGTCGCCATTCGTCGATACCCCGTCATGTCCTGCGCCGCCACCGCCGCTCCCAGCCGCGCCGGATGAAGCACGCCGTCGTGCAGCACCAGCAGCCCGGGGTGCGCGGTGACGTACTCGAGCATGTACGCCCGCTCGGTCGTGTTCCCCACCTGGTAGACGTTCAGGTCGTACGGGTCGCGCGCCTGCAGATCTGCAAACGCCGTGTGCGGGAAGCACCGAACCGGCGTGCCGTCGCCCCGTCGCAGCGACCCTGCCGGCCGTTTTCCACCGCGCGCGTCGCCCGCTGCATTCCCCGTTCCGCCTACGGATCCCGCGGTGTCGTCCGCAGCACCGCCGGAGCTTTCGTCGGTGAAGACGTCGACGCTCCAGGCCTCCGGCAACAACGGCATGAGGTCGGCGAGGTAGGCGGCGATCCCGGACGGCATCGGCGGCACGGGGGAGAACATTGCCAGACGCAGGGACATACGCTCGACGGATCCGGTTCCGGTATTCGGCTCCGGCCACCCGTGCGCGGCCGAGTCGGAGGCGCTCACGCCGTGGTCTTCGCGGCAGACAACATGGACCGAAGGTGCTCCGCCGTATGCGAGCCGGTGTGCTCGGCGACCTCTTCAGGGGAGCCCTCAACGACGATTCGGCCGCCGCCGTCGCCGCCTTCCGGCCCGAGGTCGATGATCCAGTCGGCGCACTTCACCACTTCGAGATTGTGCTCGATGACGATCACGGTGTTGCCCTGCTCGACCAGGGCGTCGAGCACCTGCAGGAGACGGTCGACATCCTCGAAATGCAGCCCGGTGGTGGGCTCGTCGAGAATATAGATCGTCGAGCCGGTGGCCCGTTTCGAGAGCTCTTTCGCCAGCTTGACCCGCTGCGCCTCGCCGCCCGACAGGGTGGTCGCCGACTGCCCCAGGGTCAGGTAACCGAGCCCCACGTCGACCAGGCCCTGCAGCTTGCGGGCGATCGCCGGGACGCTACCGAAGACCTCCAGGGCGTGCTCGATCGTGAGGTCGAGAACGTCGGCGATGTTCAGCCCGGCGTAGTGGATCTGCAGCGTCTCGGTGTTGTAGCGGCGGGTGTTGCACTCCTCGCAGGGGGCGTACACGTCGGGCAGGAAATGCATCTCGATCTTGCGCACGCCGGCGCCCTCGCAGGCCGCACATCGCCCCTCGACCACGTTGAACGAGAAGCGACCCGGTCCGTAGCCGCGCACCTTGCTCTCGGGCAGCGCGGCGAAGAGCTGGCGGATCGGCGTGAAGACGCCCGTGTAGGTCGCCGGATTCGAGCGCGGCGAGCGCCCGATGGGATCCTGGGTGATGTCGATGACCTTGTCGATGAGCTCGAGGCCGTCGATGGCGTCGTGGTCCCCGGGCACGTCGACGGCGCGGTAGATGACGCGGGCGAGCTCCCGGTAGAGGATCTCCTGTACCAGGCTCGATTTCCCGGAGCCCGAGACGCCCGTGACGACGGTGAAGCAGCCGAGCGGGAAGCCGACGTCGATGTCCTTCAGGTTGTGGTGTCGGGCGCCGCGGACCGTCAGCCAGCCGCGGCCGAGCGCGGTGGGGTCTTCGTCGTCACCGAACAGGACGGCGGCTTCTTTTTCGTCGCCGGCCGGGTCCTCATCGACGGTTCGGGCGACGACATCGGGTGGCTCGGCGACATCGGGTGGCTCGGCGCCGTCGGGTTGCTCGGCGCCGTCGGGTTGCTCGGCGCCGTCGGGCCGGACCCCGCCCTCCGGACGCGATCGCGGTTTCCGCCGGCGTTCCGGCACTTCGATGGCGCGTCGCCCCGACAGGAAATCACCGGTGAGCGACTGCGGATTCGCGGCGATCGCTTCCGGCGGCCCCTCGGCGACCACGAATCCTCCGTGCTCCCCTGCCCCGGGCCCGAGATCCACCACCCAGTCGGCGGCACGAATCGTGTCTTCGTCGTGTTCCACCACGATGACCGTGTTGCCCTGGTCGCGGATCTCCTGCAGAGCTTCGAGCAAGCGATCGTTGTCGCGCTGATGCAGGCCGATGCTGGGCTCGTCGAGCACGTACATGACCCCGCGGAGCCGCGTCCCGATTTGCGTCGCCAGGCGAATTCGCTGGCTTTCGCCGCCGGCGAGCGAGCCCGCGGGCCTATCGAGGCTGAGGTAACCGAGACCCACCTGTTGGAGGAAGCGCAGCCGCTCGCCGATCTCCTTGAAGAGCGGCTCGGCGATCGGCGCGAGCCGCTTGCGTACCTTCATCGTCGCCACGGCTTCGATCGCTTCGTCTACGGTCAGGGCGCTGAACTCGGCGATCGACCGCTTGCCGATCAACACCGCGAGGCTCTCGGGGCGAAGCCTGAGGCCGCCACAGGCGCGGCATGGGCTGTCGCGCATGAACTTCTGGATCTTGCGGCCGCGGCGACCACCCGAGTCTTGGGCGTACTGACGCTCGAGGATGGGAATGACGCCTTCGAACCCGCGTCCGAGGCGCTTGTCCATCAGCCCCTGGGCCACCGGGATCTCCACCGGCTCGCCATCGGGGGGGCCGTCCAGGACGAACCGCTGCAGAGCCTCAGGCAGCTCGGCCCAAGGCGTGTCCGGGTCGACCTCGAACTCGCTGCACAGGGCGGCGAAGAAATGCTTCGGGTACGTCGAGCCGCGCCACGGGACGATGGCGCCCGCAGGTAGCGACAGATCCTCGTCCGGCGCGATCAGCTCGGGGTCGAACTCGAAGCGCTGACCGAGGCCCTCGCAGTGCGAACAGGCGCCGCGCGGGCTGTTGAACGAAAACGAGCGTGGCATCGGCTCCGGGACGCTGATCTCGCAATGGGCGCACGCCAGGGACTTGGAGTACAGGTAGTCGTCATCGCCGAGAACGTTCACCACAACGACGCCGTCGCCTACCTGAACGGCCTTCTCGATGGCGTCGCGGACGCGGCTCTCGATTCCCGGCCGCAGGATGACCCGATCGACGACGACCTCGATGTCATGGCGCTGCTGCCGGCGCAGCTGTGGCGTCCGGTGAATCTCCATGACCCGGCCGTCGATGCGGGCCCGGACGAAACCGCTGCGCGCCAGACGGGTGAGCTCGGCCTTGAACTCGCCCTTCCTTCCCCGAACCACCGGCCCCAGGATCTGTAGCCGAGATCCCTCGGGAAGCGCCATGATCTGATTGACGATCTGTCGGGTGGTCTGCGAGCGGACGGCGCGGCCGCAGCGGGGGCAGTGCGGCGTGCCGACCCGGGCAAACAGCAGCCGCAGGTAGTCGTGCAGCTCGGTCACCGTGCCGACCGTCGAGCGCGGATTGCGGCTGGTGGTCTTCTGCTCGATGGCAATGGCCGGCGAGAGCCCTTCGACGCTCTCCACGTCGGGACGCTCCATCTGCTCCAGAAACTGCCGGGCGTACGCCGACAGGGACTCGACGTAACGGCGCTGCCCCTCGGCATAGAGGGTGTCGAAGGCCAGCGAGGACTTGCCGGAGCCGGACAGTCCCGTGACCACGATCAGGCAATAGCGCGGCAGGTCGAGGTCGATGCTGCGCAGGTTGTGCGTGCGGGCACCGCGAACGCGAATGGTATCGACAACGCTGCGGATGTCTTCGGACGTCATCGTCGAATCGAGTTAGTCGTTATTGTGCGATATTTTCCGATATTTTACTGCCTTACCATGCCCGGATACTCGCTCTCGCTCCGATGTGCCCCGATGAAAACGGGTCTGCGCCCCGACAGCAGTTCCGATTCCGCGCTCGAGGTCAGCGGTTCCGGACCGTCCAGATGTCGTCGAACGCGTCCCACGCCACGCGCTCCTCGTCGGGAGCCTCGCGGTCGTACACCTCGGTGGGGATGTTGAGCACGATCGAGAACGCATCCAGGGCCATCAACCCGTGCCAGAGCCCGGCCGGGATCACCAGCTGGGCGTTTTGGCCGCGCTCACCAAGGATGACCGTCTGGTATTTGCCCCGCGTCGGGCTGCCTTCGCGGTCGTCGTACAAGCCGACCTTGACGGTTCCGCAGATGGCGAAAAAGTAGTCGATCTGCCGGCCGTGGCGGTGCCAGGCCTTGACCACACCGGGATAGCAGGCGGTGACGTATGCCTGGCCGAACTTGCGGAAATGGTCCTCGTCCGAGCGCAGGATCTCGGTCACGTAGCCGCGATCGTCCGCGTACCGGGTGCGGGGAACGAGTTGTACGCCATTGAGCATGGGTGCACTCCTGGAGCGACGGGCAAGCGGCTAACTTTAGCACGGTGGCGATCAACGGATTTCGCCCCGGGAGGTCTGGTAGATTGCCCTCATGGACGATGAGATTCCTGCCGGAGCGGCTTCCGCGCGGCAAGACGGCGAGGGCCACCGGCCGCTTGCAGCGGGGCTCTACCTCGTGGCCACGCCGATCGGAAACCTCGACGATGCGAGCGTCCGCGCCGCCAGGGTCCTGGCCGCGGCGGACCTCGTGCTGGCCGAGGACACTCGCCGGACCCGCAAGCTCCTCGACCACCTCGGCCTGCGAACTCCCATGCGCTCGTTTCACGAGCACAACGAGCGTCAACTGACCGTTTCGCTCGTCGAACGTCTGGCAGCCGGGGAAAGCATGGCGCTGGTGTCCGACGCCGGCACGCCCCTGTTGTCGGACCCCGGCTATCCGTTGGTCCGCGCCGCGCTCGACGCCGGCATCGAGGTCGTTCCGATCCCGGGCGCAAGCTCGCTGCTGGCGGCGCTGACGGCATCGGGGCTGCCGCCCGATCGCTTTCTTTTCGTCGGTTACCTGCCGCGGAAGAGCGGCGCCCGCGACCGTCTTCTCGAGAGCCTGCGCGACGAGCCCTGGACGCTGGTCTTTCTCGAGTCGCCGCGGCGTCTCGGGCGCTCGCTGGGGGCGGCAGCCACAATCCTGGGAGCCCGTTCGGTCGCGGTGGCCCGCGAGCTCACCAAGGTGCACGAGGAGTTCATTCGTGGCACTCTCCCCGAGGTCGCAGCCCGACTGTCGGACGTTGAGGTGCGGGGCGAGGTCACGGTGTGCGTGGCCGGCCTCGGCTTCGACGACGACGGCGATTCCGGCACGGCACGCGAACGGGTCGCCGCGCTCGATCCGGAGGCGTTGACGGTCGAGTTCGAGGAGATTCTTGCCGCCGGCACGCCGCGGAACGAGGCCCTCAAACGGCTCGCCCGCGAGCACGCCGTGCCGCGACGTGACATGTACAAGCTCTTGATGATCGACAGAGAGATCGAAGACGAGGAGACGTCCTGATGCGCATCCGCGCCCTTTTCGCCACCTTGCTGATCGCCGCAACGACTGTCGCCTGCTCGCCGCCGTCCGCCGACGACCTCGTCGGCGAGGTCATCGCGACGCGCAACGAGTTCGACGTCAGCCTCTCCTCGTGGATCGACCGCGACGCCGACACGCCGCAGCCGTACCTGTATCTGGATGTCGCCGTGGTGAAGAACACCGAAGAGCGCCTCAACCACCTGACCGTCCTGGTCGAGCAACTGGACGGCGCCAACAACGTCCTGGCGTCGAGCCGCGTGCCGATCGACATCTCCGACATGGACGTCCGCGGGCTTTCGAAGTCGTACGGGCTGGAGGTGCGGCCGATGGCTCCGGCGGTGGAAGGGGTCCGGTTGCTGGTGGAGCCGAATCCGGCGGCGGAAACTTGGGATGAGTTCCCGGAGCTGGACCGCGTAAGGCCTCGCGGGCGCTGAGCCACGCGCTGGCTGCGTTGCACTTGGTCGGATTGACTCCGACGTACGGGCGTACGCCTCCGTCAATCCTCCCGGCGTGCGCCTTGCCAGCGCGCGGCTCAGCGCCCGCGTGTAGCTTCTGCGCCTGGTTCGTTCGATAGAATCTGCCGCGGTCCGTCCTGCCAAAGTCGCCCATGGGTGACCGTGTCTGACCTACCGTTGCGCGGCGGGTTTGTACGGAATAGTATATACACTTCCGTATAAACGAAGGTGACCATCGAGGTGGAGCATGTCGGTGCCGGAACCCCTCAAGCCGCGTTGTTTTCAGATTCTTCTGGCTCTTGCTGATCGGGACTTGCATGGGTTGGAGATCATGAAGGAAGTGCTGGAAAGGACGGGCGGGACGATGCACCTCTGGCCCGGGATGCTGTACGGATCGCTCAAGGCGATGGTTGCGGACGGTCTGGTGGCCGAAACGGAGGCGCCACCCGAGGCCGAGCCGGGAGGCGGCCGGCCGCGCTACTACGCAATCACTGCCGCCGGGCGCTCCGCCCTGGCGGACGAGGCACGGCGGATGGAGAGCTACGTGCGGGTGGCGCGCAAGAAGAACGCTCTCTCGGACTCGGAGCCCGCATGAGCGGCCCGCAAGGTTCCTCCGGCGCCTTTCGGCTGCTGCTCCGCCTCTACCCGCGGGAGTTGCGGGAACGCTACGCCGCCGACATGGAGGCGGCCTTCGTCGAATCGGTCGCCATCGTTGCCGGGAACCGGCCCTTCGGCGGAGCTCGCGCGTGGATCGCCGCCGTCTCCGACCTGTTCGGCGCCTGGCGAGATCGGCTGAGGCGGAACGGCGCCCGGCGCAGCGGATCGTCCCCGGAGGCTCCCTTCTCCAACGGGCCCCGCTCCGCCGGCCGCGGACGCGGCATCTCGAGCATCGGCGGCGATCTCCGGGTCGCCTTGCGGGCCTTGCGCCGTAACCCCGGCTTCACGGCCGTCGCCGTGCTGACGCTGGCGCTCGGCATCGGCGCCAACGCGGCGCTGTTCACCGTCGTGAACGCGGTCTTGCTCGAGCCCCTGCCCTACGAGAATCCCGAGGACCTGGTCGCCATCAACATCACCTTGCGGGAGAACACCTGGTGGTCGGCGAGCCCGGCGGAGATCCGCGGATGGCGGGAGATGAACCAGGTCTTCGACGAGATCGCGTTCGCCCAACGGGCCGACATGACGCTGGCGGGTGGAGCGGAGCCCGTCGAAGTCCCGGGCGCGCGCGTCTCGGCGAACTTCTTTCACACATTGCGCGTCGAGGCCCTCCGCGGGCGCACGTTCGAGTCCGGGGAGGGGTCGCCGGGAACGCCGCTCGTCGCGATCCTCAGCTACGGGCTGTGGCAACGCCATTTCGGCGGAGATCCGCAGGTCGTCGGTACGGTCATCAAGCTCGACGGCGTCGAGCGGCAAGTCGTCGGCGTGTTGCCCCAACACGCCCGGCTGGCGTTCTTCGGCACCCAGGATGTGTACCTGCCCGTGCAGTTCGACGAAGCGGCGTGGAACAACCGCGGCAAAAACCAGCGGGCGATCGCGCGCCTACGCGACGGGGTCGGCCTCGAGGCGGCGCAAGCCGACATGAACCGGGTGGCGTTGCAGATGGAACAGGACGACCCGCAGCCCACGGCCGGGTGGGGCGTTCACTTGCTGCCCCTCCACGAGCAGGTCGTCGGGCCGGTCCGCTCGCTGCTCTGGCTCCTGTTCGGCGCCGTCGGCTTCGTCCTGCTGATCGCCTGCGCCAATACCTCGAACCTGCTCCTTGCCCGTGCCACCTCGCAACGGCGTGAGTTCGCCGTCCGGCGCGCCCTCGGCGCCGGCCGCTGGCGGGTGTGCCGACAGTTGTTGACCGAGTCGTGCGTGCTGGCGGCGATCGGTGGGGCCAGCGGCCTCTTGCTCGCCTACTGGGGAGCCAACGCGCTGTTGGCGCTGGCTCCCGGCTCGCTGCCGTTGGACCCCCGCATCGGAACCGACGTCCGCGGCGTCGCCTTCACGATCATCGCCTCGTTGGGGGCCGGCCTGGCCCTCGGCCTGCTGCCCGCCTACCGGGTCGCGGTCGCCGACCCGGGAACCGAGCTCCGCACCACCGGACGTGCCACCGGCGCCGGCGGTCTGCTACGCCTGCGCAACATGTTGATCGCCCTCGAGATCGCCGTCGTCTTCGTTCTTCTCGTGGGCGCGGGACTCACCTTGCGCAGCTTCGAGCGGCTCTTCGACGTCGAGCCGGGCTTCGCCCTCGAGCGCCGCCTCGCCGTCCGCATCACCTTGCCGATGGCGCTCTACCCCACCCCGGACGACGCCACGGCGTTTTTCGACGAGCTCGGCGAGCGCGTCGCGGCCCTCCCGGGCGTGCAACGCGTCGGCACGGTCAGCAGCCTGCCGTTCTCCACCGTCGCCGGATTCACCAGCTTCCACCTGATCGAGGGTCGACCGATGCCCGAGGCCGGAAACGAGCCCCTCGGCGGCGTCGAGGCGGTCAGCCCGGGCTACTTCGAGACCTTGCGCATCCCGCTCTTGCGGGGGCGGCTCTTCGAGCCCGCCGACGACCGCGCCGACGGGCCGCCCGTGGCGCTGATCAACGACGCCATGTGGCGACAGCACTGGCCCGACGGCGCCGATCCGATCGGCGAGAAGATCCTCTTCGCCCCGCCGGGCACGCCGCAGCCGTTCTCCGTCGGCCGCGAGGTGGTCGGCGTCGTGCAGGGCGTGCGCTACGGCCTCGGCGCCGACATCCGACCGCGCGTCTACACACCGAGCAGTCAGCTGCCGTTCGTCGCCAACGCCCGCTTCCTCGTGGTCGAGACGAGCAATGATCGGCCGGAAACGTTGGTTCCTTCCATCCGCGCCGCGGTCCACGACATCGACCCGGATCAGTCCGTCGCCCTCGCCCGCACCCTCACCGACTGGCGGGCCGAGTCGCTCGCCCGCGACCGTTTCCAGACCACGCTGCTGGGCCTGTTCGGCGTCGCCGCCCTGCTCCTCGGCGCCATCGGCGTGTACGGGGTGGTGAGCTACTCGGTGAACCAGCGCCGTCGCGAGGCCGGCATCCGCATGGCGCTGGGAGCGAGCGCCGACGCCGTCCGCGGCTGGGTACTACGCGCCGCCATGGCGCCCGTCCTCGTGGGAATTGTCGCCGGCCTGGCCGGAGCCATCGCCCTTGCCGGCTTGATGACCGACCTGCTGTTCGAGATCGACGCCCGCGACCCCCTTACATTCCTCGCCGTCCCGGTCCTCTTGCTCCTGGTGGCAGCCATCGCCAGCCTCGCCCCGGCTCGAAGAGCCAGCACCGTAGACCCGATCGAGTCCCTCCGCGCGGACTAGGAGACTCCGTCGAGCATGCGGCGTGCTCGCAACGGTCGAGATGCCAGGCCGATCGGGCGACGTGCGATGAAGCGCGGAATCGTGCTAGTTTCCAAAACACCGTCCGATTGCAGACTGTCGAGATCCCAGAGAGGCGCCTTGACGTCAGAACGTGGTCGGGCTTGCCGCATGAACGGCGCGGGCGGGAGTTTCGGCGCTCCGCTGGCGGCGAGCATCGGACGAGGAATCGCCGTCGGGTCGCTCCTGACCTCCGCTCTCATCGCACCCGCCGGCGCCGCCCGACAGGACGAAGTAGTCATCGCCGGCGGCCCGGCGTGCGCCGACTGTCGGATCGAAGCCGATGAGGTAACCCTCGTCGAATCCGCGAGCGACGTGGGTCTCACGCCCTTGGACAAGCTCGCCCTGGCCGACGACGGAACGGTTTGGGTCGTCCCCTTCCCGCTACGGCACGCGGTGTTCCGGTACCTTCCGGAAGGAACACAGGATCTTCGGATCGACGAACAGGGCCAAGGACCTCGAGAGTTCACGAGAATCGAGCGCATCGAGACCGGGCCGGATCACAACCTCTACGCGTTCGGCAACCGCAAGTTCAACCGCTACAGCGCGTCTGGCCAGTACATCGATACCCACGCGTTCCCGCCGCAGATCCTCGAGTTCGAGTTCTTCCCGGATGGCTCGATGATCGCCAACCTCACCCTCTATCGAGCTGACGCGATGGGTCATGTGTTCCATTCGTTCGACCCCGATGGCAACGCGACAGGTTCCTTTGGCCCGCAAAGCGACGGGTACGAGATCGACCCTGTCGGGACGCGTCGAAAGCTCGCCGTCGCGGGCCCCAGGTCCTTCTGGGCGGCACCGATCAATCGCTATGAGGTGGAGCTCTGGGACGTTTCCGGTGCCCGGGAGCGGCGGATCATTCGACAGGCGCGCTGGTTCGAACCTTGGGAGGGTCGGTTTCAAACGCCTCACGACCAGCCACCGCTCCCGCGCCTGTGGGACATGCAGTCGGACCAGGACGGTCGACTGTGGGTTCTCTTTCTCCTGCCCGCGCAGCAGTTCGCTCCGCTCCCCCGGCCGACGGACGAGACTGCCGCGATTCTGGAGCCGTTAGCGAGCTTCAACCCGGCTTTCGACGTCTTCATCGAGGTGCTTGACCCCGAGTCGAACCAGGTCGTGGTCCAGCGGCGGTTTCCGAACACGATGGTGCGTGGAGGGTTCCTGCCGAATCTGCACGTCGTGTTCACAGCCGTCGACGAGGAGAAAGAAGACCAGATCTTTCGCATCACGCGCCTCTCCCTGACACGGTGAAGGCATACCTACGCGAACAGCGGGCAGCGAGGCGCCGTCAGGCGCCGAGAGGTCGGGGGTGGGTGGTGGGAAATCAGAAGAAACGCGCCGTAGGCGCCGAGAGGTCGGGGGCGGGCGGCGGGAATTCAGAAGGAAGCGCGCCGGGAGATTGACGCAGGCGTACACAAGTGAGTCGGAGTCCATCCGACCAAGCGCAACAATCGCTCTCATAGAACGCCGCCAGCGCGTGGCTCAGCGCCCTCCCGCACCTTCGGCGATCAGCTTTTCAATATCGTCTATCGCCGCCTCGCACGTGATCGCCTGCGACGAGTTCAAGCAAGCCAGCAGATCCGTGGCGCCCGCCTCCGTGCACGGCGTGCAGGTCGTCGGGGTGGCGGCGAGGACGTCGTTGGGTATCTGACGGGCGGCGTTGTACGCCGCTGCCATGCGTTCGGCCCAGGCCGGGTCGAGCACGTCGTCGCGGACGCTCGGGTAGTAGGCCGCGTCGCCCTCGGTTTCCTTCAAGTGCTCGACGGTCGTCGCCAGGCTGCGGCGCATGTCGGCAATGTTGGCCGGCGGCACCTGGGAGGCGACCGACTTCACGTAGGAGACGGCCGACTCCCACATCTCCTCCGGCGGCATGGCTTCGCGCTCGCGGGCGTACTGTTCCATCCGCGCCAGGGTCGGATCCCAGTCGGTGGCGGCGTGCATCCAGGGCTGCGGCGGCTGGTGGCAATCGGAGCACGCCTGCAGGTAGGCGCGGCCCTGCTGGGTGTTCATCATCGGTAGCTGCTGCGCGGATTGGGCGACGAGGGCGCGACGATAGCGATCCTTGACCTGCGCCTGCACCGCGGCGATGTCGCCCTCCTCGCCGCGGGAGAGCTGCGCCTCGTACAGCGTGTTGGCCTCGATGGCCTCGTCCATACAGACGTTGCACATGGCCGAGTGCTGCGACCGATGACAGTCGATGACGCCGCCGTGGCCGTAGAGCTCGCACGGGCAGTAGCACGGAAGGCCGGTGAGCAGCTCGGGGCGCTCGTTCGCCACGGTGTACGCGGCGATGATCTTGTCGAGGTGATCGGGCGGGGGAAACTGCTTCTGCTGGGAAGCCGCGGTAGGCGTTGTCGTCGGGGCCGTACCGGCATTGCCGGTGCCGTCATCCCCGCTGCCGGCGGCGGTCCCGGCGGCGGAATCCGTGCCGTTGCTGCCGCCGGCCGCGCTCGAACCTGCATCGGAGGTGGCGGACGTCGCGGCTGCCCCACCCGAAGCGGTGGAACCGGCATCCCCGGATTCCGTCCCGCAGCCGGCGGCGAACACAGCCACGATCAGCAGGCACGCCGCGACCAGGGAGAAGCGGAGGATCGGGTTCTCGGCCGCGCCGCGGCTCGTGTTCGGATCGTTGCGCATCAGTCCTCCGGATCGTTCCAGCTCCGCCGCAGAATACGGCGGCCGAGGGAACGGCTGTAGGCAGTGGCCGCGCCGGTCGCCCGCGCCTCGGCGATGGCGATGTCCATGGCTCCCATCTTCGAGTCCAGGTCGTCGGCGTAGTGAAGTATCAATGCCTCCGGCGTCGCCGGCCGTACCGGGGCGCCGTGCTCGTGCAGCCCGTGGTGGCTGGCGAGAAGGTGCAGGACGTGGTGCTTGAGGGCGGGCGGGAAGCCGTCGATCTCGTCCATCCGTGCCGCCAGCCAGTTGCTCTCCAACAGCAAGTGCCCGACCAGCCGTCCCTCCTCGGTGTAATCGAACGCTTGCCCGTAGGACAGCTCCCAGATCTTGCCCAGGTCATGCAGGCAGGCGCCGGTGATCAGCAGGTCGCGATCGACGGCAGCGTAGTGCTCCGCCATCCGCCGCACCAGGTGAACAACCGACAGGGTGTGCTCCAGCAAACCGCCGACATGGGCGTGGTGCAACAACACACCGCCGGGTGCACGGCGGAATCTCGGCGCCACGTCGGGATCGCCGAACGTCGCGAGCAGTAACCCGCGGAGGTGCTCGTTTTCGACTTCCTCGACGATGCCGAGCAGCTCGCCGTACATCTCGTCGACGTCCCGCTCGCTGGCCGGCAGGAAGTCGGCCGGGTCGACCTGGGCGGCGTCGGCAGGCTCCATCCGGTCGACCTTGATCTGCGGCTTTCCCTGCCAGGTCTCCACCGATCCGATCACGCGGACGTAGTCGCCCTCGCTCACCGCCCGGGCCGTCGCGTCGGCGTTGTCCCACATGCGCGCCGGGACGCTTCCCGTCTTGTCGGCGAACTCGATGGCCAGGTAGGGCTCACCGTTCTGGCGGGTGCGGAGGCTGCACTGGCGCAGCAGAAACGTGCTTTCGACACGCTCGCCGGCACACAGCTCGTCGACGAAGCGCTTCCTGTCGCTACCGAGAAGGTCCGGTTGCTCCACCCGGCGTCTCCTCGTCCCACAGGCTGCGCAGCTCCGCGAACTCCTCGGCGTAGATCTCCAGCCCGGCGCTCTTGATGAGCTCGCTGGTGTACTCGTCGACCTTGGCGGCCATCTTCTGATTGGTGAGCAGGTTGTCGATCGCGGCCGCGACCTCCTCGAGGGGCTGGATGCTCCCTTCCTTGCGGTCCATGAGCTGGATGATGTGAAAGCCGAACGGCGTCTCGACGACGTCGGAGTAGTCCAACGGCGTCAAGGTATTCATCACGGTGACGATCTCGGGGCGCAGATCCTCCGGCGACAGCCAGGAGGCACCGGCCGCGTCCTGGGTGACGGTGGCGTTGTACTTGTTGCCCGCCGCCGTCAGCGAAACGCCGGCGCGCAGCTCGGTCAGGGCGTTGTCGGCGCGCTCGCGCGCCGCGGCCTTGTCGGCACCCGAGAAGGTGAAGATGAGCTGCTGGAACAGGACCTGCTCGGGCTCGGTGAACTCGTCCATGTTCGCCTCGTAGTAGGAGGCGATCTCGCGCCCCGAGACGAAGACCTGGGTGGAGATCTCCTGGTACATCATCTGCTGGGTGACCAGGCTGCTGGCCGCCTGCTCGCGCATCATGGCTTCGGTCAGGCCGCTTTGCGCCAGCGCCTGTTCCCAGGCGGCGTCGTCGAGCAGGTTGTTGATCTCGCGCATGTTCATGATGGCGCGGTCGATCTGGTTCGGATCGGCGATGATGCCGAGCTCTTCGGCACGTTGCTCCAACATCACCTCTTCGACCAGACCCTTCATCAGGCCCATGCGGAACATCGGCATCTGCGCGTCGAGCTGTGCCTGCGGGATCTGGGCGGAGACGGCGCTGAGCTGGTCGCGGAGGCGGGTCTCGAACTCGCTGTAGAGGATCGCCTCTCCGCTGACGCGCACCAGAACGCGGTCGATGATGCCGCGGTTCGGATCGTCGACCCCGGCTACGGCCTGCTGCCCGGCCTGCTGCTGCCCTCCTTGCGGCTGGGAAGCCTGCGCCGAGGCGGCCGCCGGCGCCAGTGTTGCGGCGCCGATAGCGACGACGAACGCCGCGGCGGTCAACCGGGAGAATTGATGTGAGATCGATTCGGCGGGCTGCATGGAAACACCTTACGGGAGTGGGGATCTTGCCGTTCCTGCCCCTCTAGCGCTCTCCCGCATGAGACGGCCAGGAGGTCGAAAAAGGCGCAAGATCGCAGTTTGAGGTTATCATGCGGCCCCCGGCGGCTGCACCTGCGGCAGGCTGTCGAGAATCGCCCGCAAAGCCGCCACAGGTGAGTCTTGGGGTGAGGAATCCGAGGCCGAATCGCTCCGCACGACAAGGCGGTCCGGCGGCCGGATGGTCCAACCCGGCTCGTCCTCGATCCGGGCCATCAGAGCGGGCAGATCCAGGGAGGCGTTCTTGCCGATTCGCAGCTCGAAGGCGGCCCCAGCGCGGTCGGCCGAGAGTAATCCCAACGCCTCGGCCTCCAACCGCAGCTCGGCGTAGGCGAACAGCTCCTCGGCCTCTCGCGGCAGCGCCCCGTATCGATCGCGGACCTCTTCGCGCAGGGCATCCAGCTGCGCCTGGTCGCGCACCGACGCCAGCCGCTTGGCGACCATGAGCCGTTGCAACGGATCTTCCACGTAGCCGGCCGGAATGCTGAATCCCACCCCGAGGTTGAGCTGTGCTCTCGCTTCGGCCGGCGTCGGCTGCCCCTCGAGCTCGTGCACCGCTTCTTCCAGCAGGCGGGCATACATCTCGAAGCCGACCGCCGCCATGTGGCCGTGCTGCTTCTCTCCCAGGAGCGAGCCGGCACCGCGGATCTCCAGATCGAGCGCCGCGAGGCGGAACCCGGAGCCCAGGTCGGCGAACTCCTGGATCGCCCGCAGGCGCTTGCGGGCGACGTCCGAGAGCGTGTCGGGCGGCGGGATCATCAGGTACGCCGAGGCGCGCCGATCGGAGCGGCCGATGCGGCCGCGGAGTTGATAAAGCTGCGCCAATCCGAAGCGATCGGCCCGGTTGATGATCATCGTGTTCGCGAGGGGGATGTCGAGGCCGTTCTCGATGATGGTCGTGCTCACCAGCACGTCCGCTTCGTGGCGAACGAAATCGAGCATGACCCGCTCGAGCTCGCGCTCGGGTAGCTGGCCGTGGCCGACGCGGAAGCGGGCCTCGGGGACGAGCCCGCGCAGGGACTCGACCATCGAATAGATGGTCTCGACCCGGTTGTGGACGAAATACACCTGCCCGTCGCGCGACAGCTCGGCGCGGATGGCCGAGGCGATCACCTCCGGGTCGTACACCATGACGTGCGTGGCGACGGCGAAGCGGTCGCGCGGCGGGCTCTCGATCACGCTCAGGTCGCGCACGCCGATCAGCGACATCTGCAGGGTGCGCGGGATCGGCGTGGCCGTCATTGAGAGAACGTCGACGTGGCGCTTGATCTGCTTGAGACGCTCCTTGTGCTGCACCCCGAAGCGCTGCTCCTCGTCGACGATCAGCAGGCCGAGGTCCTTGAAGCCGACGTCCTTCGAGAGCAGTCGGTGGGTGCCGACGACGATGTCGACGCTGCCGTCCGCCGTTCCCTTCAGCACCTCCTTTTGCTCGCTGTCGGAGCGGAAGCGGGACAGTAGCTCGACCTTCACGGGAAAGGCCTCGAGGCGCTCGGCGATGGTCAGCGAGTGCTGGTGGGCCAGCACCGTCGTCGGCGCCAACACCGCGACCTGCTTGCCGTCCATGACCGCCTTGAAGGCCGCCCTCATGGCGACCTCGGTCTTGCCGTAGCCGACGTCGCCACACAGCAGCCGATCCATCGGCTTGGGCGCCTCCATGTCGGCCTTGATCTCGGCGATGGCGGTGAGCTGATCGGGGGTTTCCTCGAACTCGAAGGCGTCCTCCATCTCCCGTTGCCACGGCGTGTCCTCGCCGTAGGCATGGCCGACGATGCTCTTGCGCGCCGCGTACAGCTCGAGGAGCTCGCTCGCCATCTCGCACAGCTCCTTCTTCACTCGGTCCTTGACGTTGCTCCACGATGCGCCGCCGAGCTTGTCGAGCTTCGGCGCCGCCCCCTCGACGCCGTGGTATCGCTGCACCAGGTGGAGCTGCTCCATCGGCAGGTAGAGCCGCGCCTCGTCGCGGTAATGGATCTCCATCATCTCGCGCGCCTCGTCGCCGACGTCCAGCGTGCGCACGGCGATGAACTTGCCGATGCCGTGCTCGACGTGCACGACGGCGTCTCCCGGGGCGAGGTTGCGGAAGTCGGCACGGAAAGCGTCGCCATGGAAGCGCCGCCGGCGGCCGCGCACCCGCGTGCGGCCGAACACCTCGGTGTCGGTCGCCAACCAGAGGTTCTGCTCGGGCAGGCGGAATCCCGCCGAGATGTCGGCGCAGACGACCCAGCAGGAGCCGGCGGAGAGAGTCACGGGGAGGCTGGGATCGGCGCCATCGCGGGCGCCGGCGCCGTTTCCCGCCAATCCGCGCGAATCGAGCGAGAGGGCCACCGGCACCTCGTACTCTTCGAGCACCTCGGCGAGCCGCTGCGCCGATCCCGGACGGCTCATCGCCATGCAAACGCGCTCGCCGGCGTCGATGGCCTTATGGACAGCCTCGGCCAGGTCGGCCATTCGGCCCTGAAACGAGGGCGCGGCCTGCGCCAGGAAACGGAACGATCCGTCGGGGACCGCTTCGGTGACCAGCTCGCGCACCACCAACCGCCCGCCGTCACCCGTCCCCCGGCCAAGGCCCTCGTCCAGGGGCGCGTACAGATCCTCCGGAACGGCGGCGTCCCGACCGTCGGCAAGCGCGCGGTGGTAGTGCTCGTCCAGGTGCACCGCCCAGGCCTCTTCCTCGGCGTCGAAAAGCTCCGGGTCGATCTCCACCCAGAGCGGGTCGTCGATGTATTCGGCCAGCGTGGCGGTGGCGCCTCCGGAAAGCGGCCCGGGGTCGATGGGCGCACCGAACTCGGCATCGGCTGGCATGGCACCGGAGACGGCGTCGGAACGCGGCTCGACGATCTCTGCCGCAATCGAGGCCGCCAGGTCGAAATGCTCGCGCGCCGGCGGCAACTCGACTGCGTCGACCGCTCGCATCGATCGCTGGTCGCGTGGATTGAACTCACGAATCGACTCGATCTCGTCGCCGAAGTATTCGAGGCGGAGCGGATGCTCGCGGGTCGGCGGAAAAACGTCGACGATGCCGCCGCGGACGGCGAACTCGCCGAGCGACTCGACCAGTGATTGCCGCCGGTATCCGGCGGCGGCCAGCGTCGCCACCAGCCGTTCGGGCGGCAGATCGTCACCCGGCGCCAGCCGCAGGGTGCTGTCGCGGAAAACTTCGCGGGGCTGTAGTCGCTCGAGCCAGGAGAGCATGGGCGCAAGGACGATGTCGACGTGGCCGCCGGCGCATCGATTCAGGGTCTGGATACGCTCGCGGATGTGGTCCGGATGGGGCGTCAGTGTTCCGTAGGGATCGATTCCCAGCGGCGGAAACGCCACCACGCTGGCGTGGCCCTCATGCTCCGGGTGGAACGCGCGCAGGTCCAGCAACATGGCCTCGCGGTCGACGCCCTGCGGCAGCACCACCGCGAGGGGTCGCTTCACCGCCCGCTGCAGGCGCGACAGAAGGGCCGCACGATGGCTTCCGGCGGGCCCGGAAACCGTAACCGCGCGGCGATCGGCCAGAGCCCGCACTACTCCCTCGAAGTCGGGATGCGATGCGACGATCTCGGCTACGGTCTCGAGCACGGGTCCTGTGGCAAGGGTCGATCGCGCCCGACCCGCGAGAGCGATGCCACGCGGCGAACGCACGTATCCCCCGACGGAACGCATCCGCCGGGGGTCGAACGACAGGGTTGGTCGCGGAAGCGCCGGCAGGCCCCTCCGCGCGGTCAGTGTGACACGTCGGCGCGACAGTCTCAGCCGAACGGAGGCGTGCGGAGCCGGAACGGAGCCCGGTGGACGCCCCCGGCAGCTCGCGCCGGGGGCAGTGGTCAGCGTCGGTCGGCCTCGGGCAGGCCGCCCCACAGGGCCGCGGTCAGTGTGTCGTCCCGCCGGTCCGTTTCCAGCTGATACCGCCGTCGAAGCTCCAGGTGTGCGGCAGCCGGGCGACGCCCGTGTCGCCGACGGGCGACGTGGTACGGAAGCGCATCAACCCTCGCTGATAGTCGTACGGGTGTCCGTCGATGCGGTGCACCGCCACGTCGAGGTAGTAGGTTCCCTCGATCAGGTTGAGCTCGGCGATGTCGATGGCAACCGTGGCCTGGCCTTCGAGACGGGAAGCCTGGAAGCGCTCGATGTCGGTGTTGGTGCCGTAGCAGCAGACGCCGTCGGCATTGAAGATACCGATGCCGACGGCGAAGTCGTCGACGGCGACCTTCGCGTCGAGTGAAAGCTCCAGCCGCATCGGCGCCCCGCACGGGAATACGTAGCGCTGCTCGCCGGCGGTGTCGAGCAGCCGCACCGCGTCGATGACGACCTCGTGGCTGCCCCAGCGTCCCGACTCGTAGGGCGCCGCCTCGTCCGCCTCCGCGGCTTCCTGCCGCGTTGGCTCGTGCTCCGACGCTTCGGCATCAGCCGGCGTTGCGCCCTCTCCCCCGCCGTCGGCTGCGATCGTGGCGTCCGGCTGCGGCGCGCTGACCGCCGAAGCGGACGCACCCGCCGGGGCGGGCGTCGACGTTGACCCGTCGCCGGCATCGGCGAGCCGGCGCTCGTGTCCGGCGGCGAGCTCCCCTTCCTCCTTGTTCGCCACCCATTCGAGGTAGGCGTCGATCACACGGGGCGGATCGCCGGCGTCGGCGATCGAGCCGTTCTTCATCCAGACGACCCGGTCGCACAGACGGCGCACCGACTCCAGACCGTGGCTCACCAGCAGAATCGTCTTGCCGCGGCGCTTGAACGCGGCGATCTTTTCCAGGCACTTGTGCACGAACGCCTCATCGCCGACGGCCAGCACCTCGTCGATCAACAGGACATCCGGGTCGATGTGGATCGCGACGGAAAAGCCGAGGCGCATGTACATACCGCTCGAGTAGGTTTTCACCGGTGCCTCGATGAACTCCTCGAGCTCGGCAAAGGCGACGATCTCGTCGAACCGTTCGGCCACCTGGCGCCGTGAGAGCCCCAGCATGATGCCGTTGATGAAGACGTTCTCGCGTCCGGAGATCTCGGGGTGAAAGCCGGCGCCGAGCTCGATCAGGGCCGAGATCTTGCCGTCGACCGCGACGTCTCCCGACGTCGGCTTGGTGGTGCCGGCGATGATCTTCAGCAGCGTGCTCTTGCCGGCGCCGTTGGATCCGATGACACCCAGCGTCTCGCCCCTGCCGATCTCCAGGCTGACGCGGTCGAGCGCCGTGAACACTTCGCCGGGGGCCAGCGCCTTGAAGAGGTCGCCGCCGAGCAGGGCACTCTTCAGCGTCAGGTAGCGGTGTGCATGCGCCGCCTTGCGGTACTGCTTGCGTACGTTCTCGACCCGAACGACCGCGTCGCCCATCCCGCGCGCCGCCATCACACCTCCTCCGGGAACGAGTCCCGCAGGCGATCGAAGAACCAGTAGCCGAACCAGAGGATCAGGAAGGCGACCAGCAGGGTTACAGGCAGCCGTTTCCAGTTAATTAGGGAACCCTCGAAAATCGACAGGTGGTACCCGTCCATGATGTGGGTCATGGGGTTGAGGTAGTCGAGAAACGTCGCCACGACCTTGGGAACCAGGCCGGCGTCCGCGGCGTTGGCTCGCTCACGAACGTAATCGGCCGAATAGATGATCGGTGTGAGAAAGAACCACAGGGTGAGCGCGTTCGAAAGGATGTCCCGGATGTCTCGGAAGTGCACCGCCAGGGCTGCCAGGATCAGGCCCAACCCGAGCGACAGGACGAACTGCGTGAAGATGACCAGTGGTAGCCACAAGGCGTGCAGGCTCACCGCGTCCCCCTTGAAGGCGAACCAGAAGCCCAGGTAGATGGGCAACCCCAGGAGATAGTGCACACCGTTCGCCAGCACCGCGACAGCCGGGAGTACTTCGGCTGGGAAGATCAGTTTCTTGATCAGGTTCCCGCCGGCAATGAGCGAGTTGGCTGCGTCGGTGAGCGACGAGGCGAACCAGGTCCACGGAAGGAGCCCGCAAAACAGGAAAAGGGCGTACGGGTCGGTGGCTACCCCCCGCTCCGGCATGAAAATGTAGGTGAAGACAACGGTGTACACCGCCAGCAGCAACAGCGGATTGAGAAACGACCACAGATAGCCGCCGACCGAGCCTCGGTAGCGCGCCTTGAGCTCGCGGGCGACGAGGCTCTGGATGAGGACGCGGTGGCGGTACAGGTTGGCGAGGCCGTGATGCATCTGTGGATATTACTGTGGATTACTGGTGGAAGCGGCGACCGAAAACGAGCGGAATACCCTGTGCAACGACGGTGCAAAACCTGTCGATCGGTTTTCGGCCGAAGCCTGTGCACAACAGGTTGAAAAGCCCGCGCCGAGCGTCCGAATCCTGTGGCTTTCCTGCGGAAAACATCCGTTCGGGCGTGGAAAACGAGCCTCGAAACGTGCAAATCCCGCCCGAGACCTGTGCAAGATCGGCGCTTCAGTTGTGGATCGGTCGTGCAAGAACAGCCCTCTCGCTGTGGATGAGCTGTGCAGCGGCTGTGCAGGAACCCGCCCCGCGCTGTGGAACCGTTGTTCAAGCGGGGCCACTGCGGAAGGTCGCGCGGCACGGGGCAGGCCCGGACCGGCAGAAGGGCGTGCCGACGCCGCTGCCGACCCGGCCGTTCCTTCCGGGGTTCCTTCCGGGGCGGCTATTGCCCGTCGCCGGCCGGCGGTGTACCGGCGAGAGGGACGCCCTGCCCACCTCGGATCACGAACATTCGGTGGAACTTGCGGGCGTTGCCGTCCTCGTCGAAGGTGGTCTCGCCGGACGCACCCGGGAACGGGTTCATCGCGTTCATGTAGAAGGAGATCCCGTCGGCGCGGTAACCCTCCTGCTCGATCGCCTGGACGAGGATCTTGACGGCGTCGTACCCGTGCGCGGCATAGACGTCGAATCCTTCGCCGAACTTGTCGCGATAGCCCTGGATGAACGCGCGGACGTTCTCAGCGTCACTGCTCGGATCGAATGCCGGCGTCGGATACACCAGGCCGTCGACCGCGTCGCCACCCTCGGCGACCAGCTCTTCGGAGAGAATCGCCCCGGTGCCGAACAAGGGCAGCTCGATCCCGGCGTCACGGATTGCCCGGGCGGAGCGGGCGACCTCGACCGTGTACCCGGCGATGTAGATCGCCTCGGCCTCCGTGCCCACGAGCTCTTGTACGCTCCCCGTGACGTCGGTTGCGTCGGCCGGGAACGACGGCTGCAAGCCGATGCGGCCGCCCAGCGTGCGGAAGCGCTGGATGAAAGCGTTCTTGATGCCCAGGCCGTACTCGGACTGGCTGCTGATGATGTCGACTTCTTTGATGTTCGCCGTGTTGTAGATGTATGTGGCGACGTTCACCGCCTCGAGCTCGTCGCTAGGGAAGTTGCGATAGACGAAGCTCCCCTTGTCGTTGAGCTCGGGCGTCGAGGAGGACGGCGAGATCAGCACGACCTCGGAGGCCTGGAAGAGGTCGGCGATCGCCAGGGTGACGTCGCTGCTGTCGGATCCGATCACCGCCGGAACTCCCGTGGCGATGAGCGACTCGGCTTCCTGCAGGCCGACTTGCGGGTCGGACTGCGCGTCGCGGATGTCGACCGACAGCGGCACGAGCGTACCGGCGCTGCCGACGTCCACACCGCCGGCGGCGTTGATCTCGTCAACCGCAACCTGGATACCCCTCGAGATCGATTGGCCGTACGACGACGCCGATCCCTGCAGCGAAATGATGGCGCCCAACTGAACTTCGGTCGGTCCGCCGCAACCGATCGCGGCGACCCCGGCAATCAACAGGACGGCCCACAGACCGCGCATCCTCATGGCTCTCTACCCTCCCTGTAGAGACGACCGTTCAGCTCGTGGCCGTCTCACCTCTGGCGGCTTGCAAGCGCACCGTGGAACGTCGTAGTGCTTCGAGTGCTTTCTCGACATCCGTGTCGCCTTCCGGGTGCTCCAGTCTCGCGCGCGCCCGATCGAAGGCGGCCTGCGCCCGGGCGACGTCGATATCCTGCGCTACTTCGGCGGTTTGCGCCAGGACAATGACGCGATCGGGCAATACCTCGACGAGACCCTCGGACACCGCCAGCTCGGACCACTCCGCGCTTCCGGCGATCCGGTAGCGGAGCACGCCGGTTCCCAACGCGGCGATCATGCGGACGTGGGACGGCAAGACGCCGAACTCCCCGGCGACGCCCGGCGCGCGGACGTTGTCGACCGTCTCGGAGACAAGCTCCTTGTCGGGGGTGACGATCTCGAGCAGGAAGTCGGAGGCGATGCCGCTTTGCAGGTCGGCTTCGGCCATGGGCTTTTACTCCGCTTCGGGTGTCGCGTGTTCTGCCGTTACGACGGCCTCCGCATCGGCGAGCGCCTCGCGGACCTCGGCGGTCTGCCCGGCTTCTTCGGCCATGCGCTCGGCCTTCTCGCGGGCCTCCTCGATACTACCGACCATGAGGAAGGCCTGCTCGGGAAGGTCGTCGTGCTTGCCGTCGATGATCTCCTGGAAGGAGCGAATCGTGTCTTCCAGAGTGACGTACTTGCCGGCCATACCGGTGAAGTTCTCGGCCACGAAGAACGGCTGCGAGAGGAAGCGCTGCACCCGACGGGCGCGGTTGACCGTGAGCTTGTCTTCGTCGGACAGCTCTTCCATACCGAGGATGGCGATGATGTCCTGCAGGTCCTTGTACCGCTGCAGGATGCGGCGAACCTCGCGCGCGACATGGTAGTGCTCGGCACTGATGACGCGCGGGTCGATGAGCTGCGACGTCGAGTCGAGCGGATCGACGGCCGGGTAGATGCCGATCTCGGTCAACGAACGGGCCAGGTTCACGTTGGCGTCGAGGTGGGCGAAGGTCGTCGCCGGGGCGGGGTCGGTGAAGTCGTCCGCCGGCACGTAGATCGCCTGGATCGAGGTAACCGATCCGGTTTTCGTTGCCGTGATGCGCTCCTGCAGCTCGCCGAGCTCCGTCGCCAGGTTCGGCTGGTAACCGACCGCCGAGGGCATGCGGCCGAGCAGCGCCGAAACCTCCGAGCCCGCCTGGGTGAAACGGAAGATGTTGTCGATGAACAGGAGCACGTCCTGGCCACCCTGGTCGCGGAAGTACTCCGCCACCGTGACGCCCGTCAGCGCGACCCGCAGGCGGGCGCCGGGCGGCTCGGTCATCTGGCCGTAGATGAGCGAGGTCTGGCTGATGACGCCCGACTCCTTCATCTCGAGCCAGAGGTCGTTGCCCTCACGCGTGCGCTCGCCGACGCCGGCGAACACCGAGTAGCCACCGTGCTGCTTGGCGACGTTGTTGATCAGCTCCATGATCAAGACGGTCTTGCCGACACCGGCACCACCGAAGAAGCCGATCTTGCCGCCCTTCTTGAACGGCACGAGGAGGTCGATGACCTTGATGCCGGTCTCGAACTGCTCGGTTTCCGTCGCTTGCTCCTCGAACGACGGGGCGTGCCGGTGAATCGGCCAGCGCTCTTGCGCCTCCACCGGGCCGAGTCCGTCCACCGGATCGCCGACGACGTTGAGCACGCGGCCGAGCGTTCCGTCGCCGACCGGCGTCGAGATCGGGCCACCGGTGTCAATCGCGTCCATGCCGCGCACCAGGCCGTCGGTCGTCTGCATGGAGACGCAGCGCACCCGGTTCTCGCCCAGGTGCTGCGCCACCTCGACGATGATGTCGATCTTGTCCGACGACAGCACCGCGTCGTCCTTGATCCGCAGCGCCTCGTAGATCGGCGGCAGGTCATCCGAGGGAAACTCGACGTCGACGACCGGGCCGACGACGGTCAGCACCTTGCCGACCCGTTGTGTGGCGTCTGTTTGCACAGCGCTCGACATAGCTCGTCTCCTACTTCTGCGCTTCGGCTCCGCCGACGACTTCGAGGATCTCGGTGGTGATCTCCTCCTGGCGGATCTTGTTCATGGTCAATGTGAGGTTTTCGATCAGATCGTCGGCGTTCCGCGAGGCGTTCTCCATGGCCGTCATGCGGGCCGCGTGCTCGGCGGAAATCGATTCGAGCATGGCGCGAAATACCTGCACCCGGACGTGGCCCGGCAGCATGGTGGCCAGCAGCGTCTCGGGATCGGGATCGTAGAGGTAGTCGACCAGCTCGACGGGCTCGAGGCTCGCGGCCTCGGCCGCCGCCTCGCGGCCGGCGCTCCAAGCGCCGGAGAGGTTGCCCAACCCGCCGTCGAAGCCCTCGATGCCCTCGAGGAATTTCATGTCGCCGCCGGTTTGCTGCTCGGCGACGGCGCGTGCCGCTTCGCGCGCCGTGACCCCTTCGTCGGGGAGGTTCAACCCGACGATCGGCAGCAGCGGCTCGACCACGACCTCCTGCCGGATGACCGACTTGAACTCGTTGTAGATGACGTAGACCGCGTCGGTCTCTTCGCGGGTGAATTTCTCGATGAGATGGTCGGCGACGGCAGCGGCGGAGGCGAAGGTGACGTTGTCGAGGTAGTCGACCCAGTAGTTGCCGACCGTCCAGTCCTGCTTGCGGTAGTAGTCGTGTCCCTTGCGACCGACGAGGGCGAGCTCGACCGCCTGGTCCTCCCAGGAATGAAGCGCGGTGTCGGAGCGGCGCAGGATGTTCGTGTTGAACGAGCCGCACAGCCCCTTGTCGGAGGTGAGCACCAGCACGGTGACGTGCTGCTCGTGGCCGGCGCGGCGGAACAACGGGTGATCGCGGTTCTCGGTCCGCTCGGCCAGCCCGTTCATGACCTCCCAGGCCTTGTCGCTGAACGGCCGCGAGTTGACGATGCGATCCTGTGTTCGACGCAGCTTGGCCGCGGCGACCATTCGCATCGCACGGGTGATCTGCCGGATGTTCTTGACCGATCGAACGCGGCGTCTGAGATCGAGTAGGGTTGCCATTTACGGGGCCTTCGGCGGGGTTGGGCCGTGCGAGCGCACGCGGTTGCTCCGTTTACTCTTCGGCATCGTGGGCCATCGCTCCAGCCTTGTCGTCCTCGGCGATGACCGCGGCCTCCTCTGCTTCGTCGACGCTCAGATCCGCCTGCGCCTTGAACTCGTCGATGAGCTTGCGGAGACGGGACTCGAGGGCGTCGTCCAGCTTGCCGGCGGTCTCGATGTCGTCCCACAGGCCTGGATCGTTGACCTCGGCATAGCCGTACAGGCCGCTCTCGAAGTCGCGCACGGCGGACACCGGCACGTCGTCGAGAAACCCGTTCGTGCCGGCGAAAATGATCGCGATCTGTTGGGCGACGCGCAGCGGCCGGTACTGGTCCTGCTTGAGGATCTCGGTGAGGCGCTCGCCGCGGGCAAGCTGCTTCTGCGTCGAAACGTCGAGGTCCGAACCGAATTGCGCGAAGGCCGCCAGCTCGCGGAACTGCGCCAGCTCCAGACGAAGCGACCCGGCGACCTGCTTCATGCCCTTGATCTGCGCGGCGCCGCCGACACGCGACACCGAGAGGCCGGCGTTCACGGCCGGGCGGACGCCCTGGTGGAACAGGTCGGTCTCGAGGTAGATCTGCCCATCGGTGATCGAGATGACGTTCGTCGGAATGTAGGCCGAGACGTCGCCGGCCTTGGTCTCGATGATCGGCAGCGCGGTGAGGGAGCCGGCGCCGAGCTCGTCGTTGACCTTGGCGGCGCGCTCCAGCAGGCGCGAATGCAGGAAGAAGACGTCGCCCGGGTAGGCCTCGCGGCCCGGAGGCCGGCGCAGCAGCAGCGACATCTCACGGTAGGCGTTGGCGTGCTTGGAAAGGTCGTCGTAGATGACCAGGGCGTGCTTGCCATTGTCGCGGAACCACTCGCCCATGGCGCAACCGGCGAAGGGGGCCATCCACTGCACCGCCGCGGGCGTCGAGGCCGAGGCGTTGACCACGATCGTGTACTCGAGCGCGCCGGCGTTCTTCAGCTCTTCGACCGCTCGGGCAACGGTCGATTCCTTCTGACCGATGGCGACGTAGATGCAGTAAACGTCGGTGCTCTTCTGATTGATGATGGCGTCGAGCGCCACGGCCGTTTTGCCGGTCTGCCGGTCACCGATGATCAGCTCGCGCTGGCCGCGGCCGATGGGAATCATCGAGTCGATCGACTTGATACCTGTCTGCAGCGGCTCGCCGACCGGCTGGCGCGCAACGACGCCGGGGGCGACGCGCTCGGTCGCGCCGTACTCGCTAGCTTCGATGGGGCCCAGGCCGTCGATCGGCTCGCCCAGCGGGGTGACGACGCGGCCCAGCAGGGACTCGCCGACGGGCACCTGGATGACCCGGCCCGTTCGCTTGACGGTGTCACCCTCCTTCACCGCCGTCGCCTCGCTCAACAGCACCGCGCCGACGTTGTCTTCTTCGAGATTCAGCGCCACACCGAAGACATCGCCGGGAAACTCGACGAGCTCGAGCGCCATGCAGCGTTGGAGACCGTAAATGCGCGCGACGCCGTCCCCGACGGAGATGACCGTGCCGACTTCCTGGACGTCGATCTCGGTTTCAAAGCCGGCGATCTGCTGCCGGATGATGCTCGAGATTTCCTCGGCCTTGATCTGCATCGATTCGTATTCCCTATTTGGTTTTATTGAGTGGAGCCCAGCCGCTCACGGATACGCTCCAGGTATCCCTTGACGCTGCCGTCGTAGACGGTGTCCCCGATGCGGGCGACCACGCCGCCCAGAAGCGCCGCGTCGGTCCGGCGGGTAAGGCGGATATCGCCGCCGGTCGCCTCGCGAAGCTTGGCCTCCAGCTCCGCGACCTGGCCGGGGTTGAGCGGCACCGACGTGGTGATCTCTGCTTTCACCACCCCGAGTTGCTCGTCGACCAGCTCGCCGTACACCTTGGCGATCAGCGACAGATGGTCGAGCCGCTGCTTCTCGGCCAGCACGTCGATAAACCTTCGGGTCACCGCGTGAGCGCCGATAATTTCCGATATTTTACCGAGAATTGCTGCCTTATCTTGAATGCCGACCGCCGGATTGATCACCGAGAGCTTCAGCGCCGCGTGGCTTTCGACAGTCTGGGCCAGCGAAGCGAGCTGCTCGCCGATGATGCGCTCGGATCCGGGGGCGGCTTCGGCGGCCGCTTCGAGCAGGCCCTTGGCGTATCGGCGCGCAACGGTGTGACTCAGCATCGGTGTCCCTTCAGGCCATGCTCTGTCCGAGGCGCGAGAGGTACTCGCGAATCAGACGGTCCTGATCGTCCGCGGTGAGGTGCTCCGAAAGATTCTTTTCGGCCAGGTTGACGGCGAGGTCGGCGACGAACCCGCGGAGATGTCGCTGCGCCGTGATCCGCTCCTGGTCCACTTCGCGGCGTGCCACAGCGAGGATCTTCTCGGCCTGTACCTTGCCGTCCTCCAGCGACCGTGTCGTTTCGCCATCGGCATCGGCGCGGGCATCCGAAACCAGTGCCGCCACTTCCTCGGCAATCTTGGCGAGACGCTGCTCGGACTCGGTGAGCATGCTGGCCGCTTGTTCCTTCTGCTCGCGCGCCAGGTCGCGCGCCGCCAGAATGCTGGCAGCCCGATCGGCGAAGATCGTCCGCAGCCCGGGGAACGAGAAGATGTCCTGGACCGCCGGCGGCGGGATCACCAGCATCCAGTACAACAGACCGGCGAGCATGACGAAGTTGATCCACTTCGACGGCCAGTAGAACCAGGGCTTGGGCTCGGCCTCGTGTTCCGCGTCGGCGGCGTGGTCATCCTGGGCGGCGTGATCGTCCTGCGCCGCGTGGTCATCCTCTTGCGCCGGAGCGTGTTCGGGCTCCTGCGGGGACGGCGCGGCGGTCGGGGACGGCGCGGCCGCGATCGACAGCGGCAGAGCGACGGAAAGCAGGACTGCGAGCGAGGCAATCATGAAACGAGCGGCGAGCAACGAGCTGGTGTGCTTCACGCGTCCCCCCCCTCGCCGGCGACCGCCTTGCCGAGAACACGGTTGGCGATCATCTTCGACAGGCGATCCGCCTCGGCCGCGAGATCGGTACGGGCCGTCTCCACGTCGCCGGCGATCTCCTGACGCGCTTGATCGACGACCTCATGCGCTTGCTGCCGGGCCTCGGCCATGAGGGCGTCGCGCTGGGCTCGCCCGGCGCGCTGCGACGCGTCGCGGATCTCGTAGGCTTCGCGACGCGCCTCCTTGAGCCGCTCTTCGATTTCCACCAAGCGCTGCTCCTGCACCGCACGTGCCTCGTCCAGGGCGTTCTTGGCTTGTTCGGTTCGCCGCTCCCGCTCGTCGATGATGTTACGGAGCGGTTTGAACAAGAACTGGTTCAGGACGATCGTCAACACGATCACCGCGGACCCTACGGACAAAAGTGTCGGTAGATGAGGAAAATTCTCCATGGCGGATCAGGTCGTGCTCGGCGTGGAGGTTTGGAAACGCACGGGGCGAGTCAGTGCCGAATGAGCTTGCAAGTAGGTGGCGCCAGAAGGTCCGGCGTTGCGTTGGCGGGCTGCCGAAAAGAAGCAGCGCAGGTGCACTTCAGATCGGCCGGTACTTCGGTGAGTGGGTCGACGACGCGCGCACGTGTCGCCGCTTCCACGTCGGATTCTAATGCCTACTCGGAGCGCGGGCAAGCTGACCGGAGGCGCGTTCCGGTTCGATTTCCGCGACCCCTCGGTCGACGGTTTCGGACGACCGGCGTGACCGGGTGCGGCGGCCACGAAGAGGTCGTCGGATCTCGTCACGAAGCGGGTGACGAACCCCCGCGGCCACCGCGGCTTCTACGGGGGGACGGACGGACGACGAGCGGGGCGACCCTTTCGATGTCTGCGGCGGCCAGCGGCGCCCTGCCCTCGTCTGTTGGCCGTGCATGCACGTCACGAACCGCCGACCCACGCAAGTACAGCACAAAGGAAGGCGAGGGATCGCGACGGGCCGCCTATAGGCGGCAGCAAGCGACCCGGCGTGACTCCCTCGGGTTCCTCAGGCCTCGATCACGTGGTATCGGGCGTCGTCGTGCACACGCGCCCCTGGGCACCACCCCCACGAACTCATGGTGACCGCACCCTTCTGCAGGTGCGGGGACGACCTTATAAGTCTTTTATTTACAAGGATTTACGAGGATTTATCGGGTTTCGGCGACGATCCGTCGCCCGGCTTTTCCGAGCCCTTTCCCGCATCCCCCGAAGGCTTCCCCGGGCTCACCGGAGCGGCGGACTTGGGCTTCTCGGGAGCGGACGAGTCCTTGCCGTCCCGCGGCATGTCGCAGCTACCGCGGAAGATGGCGCCGTTCTCGATGGCGAGGCTGCCGGTGACGATGTTGCCATCGACGCTGCCGCCGCTGCGGATCATCAGGCGCTTCTTGGCCTGCACCTTACCCTGGAGCTTGCCGTGAACTTCGAGCTCGCCCACGCTGATCTCGGCATCGACGCGGGCCGTCGGGCCGAGGATCAGCTTGCCGGGCGACTTCACCTGGCCTTCGAAGCGCCCGTCGATCTGTACAGCGCTCTTGAATTCGAGTGTCCCGTTCATGTGGGTGCCCTCGGCCAGCCGGCCGTCGAGCGCGCTTCCTGTCTCGCTCATCAGGATGCTCCTCCTGTACTCCGTAGTAGTTGTTCGTATATGCGGTCAAGCTCGTCCAACGTCGTGAACCGAATCTCGATGCGCCCCTTTTCCTTCCCTCTGATCTTCACGGGAGCACCCATGGCGCGGCTCAAGCGTTCTTCGGCGGCCAGCGTGTCGGGGTCCGTTTCGGGGGCCCCGGCGCCGCCGGTGCCCGCCGAACGGGCCGCCCGCACACGGGACTCCGTCTGCCGAACGCTCAGCCCCTCGGCGGCAACCGCCTCGGCCAGCCGGGTCTGTGCGGCATGGTCCTCAAGGCCGAGAATCGCGCGGGCGTGCCCCATGCGCAGGGCACCGTCGACCAGAAGAGCCTGTACCCTCTCCGGCAACCCCAGCAGGCGTACGTAGTTGGCAACCGTGCTCCGGTCACGGCCCACGCTCTCGGCGATCTGTTCCTGCGTCAATCCGGCGTCGCTGGCGAGAAACTCGTACGCCCGCGCCTCCTCGACCGGATTGAGATCTTCTCGCTGCACATTCTCGATGAGCGCGAGCTCGAGGGCCTCGGTGGTCGTCGCTTCCCGCACGATGACCGGAACTGCCCGCCATCCGGCCCGCTGAGCGGCCCGCCAGCGGCGTTCGCCGGCGATGATCTGATAGCCGTCGTCCAGGCGGCGAACGACGAGAGGCTGCAGCATTCCGCGCTCACGCAGGGAGGCGGCCATCGTTTCGAGCGCCTCTTCTCGGAAGTGCTCGCGCGGCTGTCGCGGATTGGGCCGCACCAGGTCGATGTCGACCTCGGCGATCGCCGGGCGATCTTCCGTCACCTCGACGTCGGGAATCTCGGCTGATGGCGAAGGAGTTGGTAACAGGGCCTCAAGCCCCCGCCCGAGTGCCTTCCTTGTCATGTTTCACGACCTCACGCATCAAAGATAAGTAGCTCTGCGCACCGGCGGAGCGCAGATCATACAGGATGATGGGCTTGCCAAAACTCGGGGCCTCGCCGAGCCGGACGTTGCGCGGGATCACCGTCTGGAAGACGAGATCCTGGAGGTGGTTGCGAACCTCCTCCTCTACCTGCCGCGACAGGTTGGTACGCTCATCGGCCATCGTGAGCAGAATCCCCTCGACGCGAAGCGCCGGATTCAACGCGCCGCGCACCCTCCCCACCGTATCGAGCAAATCGGAGAGACCTTCCAGTGCGAAGTACTCGCACTGGATGGGAACCAAGGCGCTGTCGGCGGCCGTCAACGCGTTCACCGTCAGCAGGCCCAACGATGGCGGGCAGTCGATGATGACGTAGTCGAAGTCCGCCTTGGCGGTATCGAGCGATCGCTTCAGCTGATACTCGCGATCGGACGCGGAAACCAGCTCGACCTCGGCGCCGACCAGACGACGCGCCGACGGAACGACCGCGAGCTTGTCGAAGTACACCGAACGGCTCGCTTCACTCACCGTCGCCTGCCCCAGCAGGACTTCATAGCTGCTGGGTGCGTCGTCCTCCAGGGAGATCCCGAGGCCACTGGTCGCGTTGCCTTGCGGATCGAGGTCGACGAGCAGCGTCGACCACTCGGCCGCGGCCAGGTTCGCGGCCAGGTTCACGGCCGTCGTGGTCTTACCCACGCCTCCCTTTTGATTGGCAATGGCGATGATCTTTGCCATTGCGGGACACTAGCAGAACCCCACGGGGTAAGCGACCGGATTGTTCCACGTGGAACGGGGAGCCGCGGCGTGGCAAGAGGGGGCCACGTTCCACGTGGAACAGTCCGCGGGTTGGTCCGCAATGCGCCGAGTCGACGCCCTTCTGCGGCGCCTACTCCTGCGGCATCTCGAGGCTGACGGCGTATCCGCGGTCCAGGTGGGGAAGCTCGAGAATTCTGCGGATGCTCCACCCCGCCTGGGAAGCCGGGCCCCACTCGGGACTCGTCGTCGGATCCAGGCCGCCAGACAAGTACCGGCGCAGCGCGCGCAGCGTCTCGTCGCCGACGAAGATCACAGCCCGCCCTCCAGGAACCATCAAAGTGGCACCGAGGCCGAGCAACCCGCCCCACCCCGTCCACGCGCGCGCCGTCAGCACGTGAACCGGCGGCTGGAGCTCTCCGATGGCGATTACCTCCTCGAAGCGTCCCTCCAGGACCCGGGCGTCCTCGAGCTCGAGGGCATCGACGACCTCACGCAGAAACGTCGCCTTCTTCGCATTGGCCTCGACAAGCACACACTCGCGCTCGCTGTCGAGAATCTTGAACGGCAATCCCGGGATGCCGGCGCCAGATCCCACACAGAGAATCATCGGACCGGCCCCGCCGAGAAGCTGCATGGCCATCGCAGGCTCGGCGAAATGTCGCAGAATCGCGGTCGTACGGTCGCGAATCGCGGTCAGGTTGATCGACTCGTTCCAGCGCTCCAGCATCGCCAGATAGACGGCGAAAGCTTCTGCTTGCTGGACTTCGAGGGGCAACCGGTGGCGCCGGAAGATCGAGCTGATCTCCTCGACGATCGCCGGGTCTGCCGCTTCTCGCATCTATCGTCCTCGGTTCGTCAGCGGCGGCGTCCGCGGGAACGACCGCCGCGGCTCGGGATCACCTGCACGTTCTTGAGAAACCCGCTGCCTCGCGAGCGGGTCGTCACCGCCGGATCGTCGGCGAGGGCCAGGTGCACGAGGCGTCGCTCATAGGGGTTCAACGGCTGGGTTTCCTGGGTCCGGCCGGATTCCTTGGCGCTGTGGGCTACCTGGAAAGCCAGGTCCGCCAACTCTTCGTCTCGCCGATTGCGGAAATCACCGGCGTCGACTCGAACCTTGCTGCCGCGGGGCAACCGATGCCGGAAGGCGTTGTTGGACAGCAATTCGAGAGCCGACAGGCAGCGCCCGTTTCCTTCCAGGATGGCGTCCTTGTCCGCCCCGTCGATCGTGGCCAGGAAGCCGCCGTCCTCCGGTTCGATGGTAACGGTGCATTCGAACTCCATGTCGCGGAAGACCTGCTCCAAGAAGCCCGTGATCTCGGCGGGATCCACATCGGTCGCCGCTTCGCTGCCGCTCTCATCGACGGTCTTGTCCGCGGGCAATGCCGGTGCCTGCGCCTCGGTCTGCACGGGTTCTTCGGACTTCTCAGCGTCCGAGGAATCGGTGTCGTCACGGACCGCATCCGGCTCCGCGCCCGATGCCAGGGCGGCGTCAGCGGCCGCGGCCGGGGCCCCTTCCGTTTCGACCTCGTCGGCGTCCTCAGCGGCTTCCTGCGCGGAGTGCACCTCCACCTCGGTGTCTTCCGCGTCCTGAGAAGTGTACGCGTCGGGCTCGTCGCCGGCGCTCGTTCCCGCCTCTTGGGCGGCCTCCAGGGCGGCAGCAGGCGCCTCGTCGCTCGTCGACACGTCCTCGCGTCGCCACGCGGCGATGACCACGGTCGCGTCGCCCATACCCCAGAAGTCTTCCTTCTTCTCGGTGACCTCGTGCTCGAGTTCCGCAACCGGCACGCCCATGGCCTCCGCCGCGGCGTTGAGCGCCTCCTCCACGGTGGGAGCTTCGAATGTCGCCTTGCTCATTTCTTCTTTCCTCGCTTTCTCCTCTTCGCCCCTCCACCCTTCGGCGTCTCGCCGCCTTTCTTCTTCTTCTTGTTCTTCGGCGAGCTCGTTGTGGCTTTCGCGTCGGGGGCATCGAGTTGATGGTTCACATACGCCTGCTGCGCGATCCCGAGGACCGTGTTCATCAGCCAGTAGATGACCAACCCGCTGGGGAAGGTCAGGAAAAAGAACGTGAACATGATCGGCATGAGCCGGAAGATCCGCTGCTGCACGGGATCGCCCGTTCCGGGGGACATGCGCTGCTGCACGAACATCGCCCCGCCCATCAGCAACGGCAGGACGTAGAACGGGTCCATCTTCGAAAGATCCTGTAACCACAGGGCGAACGGCGCCTGGCGGATCCCGATCGAGACGGATATCGCGGCATAGAAACCGAACAATACGGGCATTTGTAGCAACATCGGGAGACAGCCGCCCAACGGCGAGACGCCGTTGTCTTTGTACAGCTGCATGACCTCCGTGTTCATCTCCTGCCGCTTCTGCACGTCCTTGACGCCCTTGTACTTTGCCCGGATGGCGTTCATCTGCGGCTGGAGCTGTTGCATCTTGCGCATCGACTTCATCGAGCTTTGCGACAACGGAAAGAAGATCAGCCGTACGCCGAGTGTCGCCAGGATGATCGCGATGCCGTAGTTGCCCGTGAAGTCGTTCAGGGCGTCGAGCGTGACCGCGACGGGCCGAGCGAGGATTCGAAACATGCCGTAGTCCACCGCGCGCTCGAGTCCGTACCCGGCGGCGGCGAGCTCTTCGTAATCCTTCGGCCCCATGTACAGAGCGGTATCAACGACGCCTCCCGCGGGAATCGACAGGCCGAAGGCCGCCCGGGTACCGAAGGTCCCGCCGGTCTCTTCGGCTGCGGCGTCCGGTGCCTCTGTTTCCGCGTCGGCCGCCTCGGGGTCGGGAACCGCATCGATGAAGATCGAAGCAGGCTGTCGGGGCGCGAACAGGGCGACGAAGTAGTTGCTCTGAATCCCGCCCCAAACAAACGGGGCCGACCGAACTTCGGGCGCTTCGATGTCGGCATCGTTGATGTGCTCGACGCCGGAGTCGTCGAAAATGACCGCGCCCCGCATCAAGTAGATCCCCGCCCGCGTCGTGTCCGAATCCATCTCCAAGCCGGGGCCGAGAGAAACGAAAAACGTATTATTCGTGGGACTTTGCGCGAAAACCGAGAGGTCGGAAAGGTAGCTGTCCGGCATCACCACGAGACGCTTGTCGACGTTCCACCCGTTGCCGTCGACCCACCGCATTGCAATCTCGACGGGGCGGTCGACACGGACGGTCGAGGGCGCTGCGGCGCCGTCGATGGTGACCTCGTACAGGGCGTCGTTCGCCGGTGTGGCGGCCGCTGGGTTGTCCGGAGAGAGAAAGCCGAGCAGCGCCGAATCCTCGAGGCCTTCACCACGGGCCACCAGTTCCAGGGGGCCGCCGAAGTCACTCAGGTAATCGAGCAGCACCAGGCTCGTAATACGGCCGCCTCGGTTGTCGATCTGCATCCGATAACGGGCGGTTTCGACTGTTGTCGATCGCCGGCGGTCCTCGCCGATGGCAGCCGGCCCGGTCTCCTCGGTGGCGCCGGTTTCCCCGGGATCCGTGGCATCTGACGGATCGGATGGATCTTCACTACCTGATGACGATGAATCCGTCTCACCGCCTGCAGTCTCGCCGCCTGCGGACGGGCCGGCCGAAGGGGGTACAGGGGAGGGGACACCGATCTCGGCTCCCGGATCCACCACCGCGGGGGGGGATGGAGCGAAGAAATACTGATACCCGAGCATTACCGCGAGCGACAGTACGACCGCGATGAACGCCCGGACCTCCATGTTCGGGCCCTGGTCGTCAGCCACGACCACCACCTCCCTTCTCGACATCCGGAACGGGGTCGTATCCGGCCGATCCGAAAGGATGGCAGCGCAGCAGACGCGCTCCGGCCAGCCGGGCGCCCTTCCACGCTCCGTGCCGGTCAACGGCCTCGAGGGCATAGTGCGAGCACGAGGGCTCGAAACGGCAACTGCCGCCGAAAATGGGCGATAACGTCAACTGATAGGCCCTGACGATGCTCTTGAGGATCGCCGCTATCACGCTCGGGAGCTCTCCTTCGGCAGCTTCGAAGCAGCCTCCACCATGATCGGCCCGAGCTCCGCGGGCTTCCGTCTCAACAACGGTGCCCGCACGACGAAAACCAGGTCGAGCCCGGTGGGCAGCGACTGCCGATGGGTACGGTACGCCTCGCGAACCAGCCTACGGGCCCGATTTCGCGTAACGGCCTTTCCCAGCTTGCGTGTCGTGGTCACTCCCAACCGGCTGTGTTGCAGGCCGTTGGGGCGCCCGAAGAGGGCAAACTCACGCGTCACGATCTTCATGCCTTCCGCATAGGCCCGCTCGAAATCCCGCCTCTTACGAACACGGTGGGCAGAGGGCAGGCCTTGTGGCTTCAATCGGGTAGGGTGCCGAAGCGTTCGGGGTTCAGGCGGGAGCGAGGCGCTTCCGGCCCTTGCGGCGGCGGCGACGGAGGACAGCGCGGCCACCGCGCGTGCTCTTGCGCGCACGAAATCCGTGCACTTTTCTGCGTCGCCGATTGTTCGGCTGAAAGGTTCTCTTCATCGTGAAACCGTCCGAGTTTGCCTGGTCGCCAAGAGATTGGACCCACAGCAGGGCCCGCCCGGCGAGTGATTATTAGCGACTTTCGAGGCTGGGCGAACTTCGCCCACAGATAGCTCACAAAAGTACCCCGAGCCCGGCGGAACCGTCAAGCCGACCGCCGCCACCGGTAGTGGGTCAGTTTCAATGAATTGGATCTCAGCGCAAGTGGCAGGCGCTTTTTCTTCAGGCCCAAACCCTACACATAAACATGAGGGGGTATCGGTTGATACCCCTACAGAGGTGTGCAATGATTCTTGCGAGTGAGGTCATCCACGGTCGCCACGAGGCCCTCTGGAAACACATCATGGAAACCCTTCAAGACCTAATTCAAGACGCCAACGCCAGCAACGGCAGCGGCTCTGATCTTGTCGAGCAACTGGAACGCCTTCACGCTGAGTCTCGGAACAGGCTTGCGAGCCTTCGCGCCGAGGTCTCCAACGTCGAGAAGGTAGTAAAGGGCATCGAGCAAGTTCTCGACGGGCTGCGGGATACCGAGCGATCGGCGATTGGCGAAGGCGAATCCGACCCCGCCCGATACAGCGGTGGTGGCTGGTCTCTTGCACGCATAGCTGCGGACCTTGCTCAGAGGCACAGCCTGACAGACTTCAGCATTTCGGAGCTGGTGAAGATGGCCCAGAGGGAAGGCTACAAGTTCGAAGGCGACGACCCCAAGAACGCCATGTACAGCGCCATCTATCGCCGCAACAAAGCCGCAGAGAAGAACGGAAGAAAAAGGCCGTTCGTCGCCACAGAGCACGGTAGATGGAAGTACACAGGCCAAGATTTGTACTGACGTAAAAAGGCCCGGTGCGCCAACACCGGGCCAGAAGCAACGGAGCCTCACGCAAATGAAACGCCTTTGCTATATCCACACGTTAGCACGCCCACCGCCAACGTCCAGATCACACTTTCGGCGGGGCGCGTCTGTTCGAGCGCCCCGCACCCCTTAAAAGTCGGCCCGTTCGGTGCTGAGAACACCGAGACGGGCCTTGATCCCACCGCAGGCGGTGCTGCGACGGAACCCGTTAGCTTGATTGTGGCCCTGCCTGCCGAATGAGGCAAGGCCATGAACAGGCTATCGACCGAACGTCGCTCACAGATCCTCTCAGCCCTCGTGGAGGGCAACTCAATTCGCGCCACGTGTCGCATGACGGGCACGTCCAAGAACACCGTCACGAAACTCCTGGCTGATCTCGGGCAGGTTTGCCACGAGTACCAGGACGAAGTGCTGCGCGATCTCCCCTGCACCCGCCTTGAGTGTGACGAGATCTGGTCGTTCTGCTACGCGAAGCAGAAGAACGTACCCGAGGACAAGAAGGGTATCTTCGGCTATGGCGATGTCTGGACCTTCACCGCCATCTGCGCCGACACAAAGCTCGTTCCTACATGGTGGTTCGGCCCGCAGAAAGAGGAAGTCGCCTATCAATTCATGCGCGACCTGGCCTCAAGGCTCGCCAATCGAGCGCAGATCACCACGGACGGGCACCGCATGTATCTCGATGCGGTTCCCGCAGCGTTCTTTGCCCGGGTGGACTTCGCCCAGCTTCAGAAGATCTACGGCTCTGACCCTCGCGATGAGCGTCGCTACTCGCCCCCCAAGTGCTTAGGAGTTCGACCACGAGTTGTGACGGGCAATCCCGATACCAAGAAGATCTCCACTAGCTACGTCGAGCGGTCGAATCTGACGATGCGCATGGGGATGCGACGCTTCACGCGGCTTACGAACGGGTTCTCCAAGAAGGTCGAGAATCATGCCCACGCTATCGCTCTGCACTTCATGCACTACAACTTCTGCCGCATCCATCGCTCGCTGCGGGTGACCCCCGCTATGGAAGCTGGCGTCACGAATCATGTATGGGACATCAAGGAAGTTGTCCGGCTTCTGGAACGACATGAGATTGCTGCGTAACTCTACGCCCTGAATCGAAGCTCTTGGAGTTGACCAGATCGCTCCAGTTCGGATAGGATCCCGTCAGATCTGATCAGATCTTGTCAGATCTCACGGGTTCCAAGGAGCGCTCGTTGGGTAAGGGTAAGAAGGTCCAGGGCACGGTCACCGAGTACCACAACTGGGTGATTCAAAGCCTTGTTGATCGCCTAGCGCCTGACCACGGTCGAGTGGTAGCGGCGATCATCGCGAGCTGGGTCGACAAGGATCCCGAGGGCCTGCTCCAGAAACATCGTCTCGACTTCGACACCTATCAACAGGCGCTATCGGGCAGCTCGCCGTCTACGCAAGACGCAGACAGCGACCGTGGCCCGAATGTGGTCGACTACATCCCACGAGCCGCGGGAGGGAGTAGGTGACAATTTCCACCATCGTGTTACGCTGTGCTGTGCACAGCCCTCATCCCTTGCCCCCCGTGTGTTTCAGGCGCGGGCGTCCTGCTTTCAATGCCTGAAAACTCTGTCGCCCCGCAGCGAGAGTCTTTCCTTTCGCGTAAGGATATTCCTGCGGCTGAACGGTTGATCCTTGCGCTTGACGTCCCATCAGCAGAGGACGCCAAGGCGCTGGTCGAGCAACTCGGCGATACCGTGGTGTTCTACAAGCTCGGGTTAGAACTGCTGCTAGCGGACGGATACTTCGACCTTGTGAAGTGGCTTCGGGACCGAGGCAAGAAGGTATTCGCTGACATCAAGATCTTCGATGTTCCCGAGACTGTCTCTTCGTCGGTTCGTCAGCTCTCGAAGCACGGCGTCTCCTTCGCAACCGTCCACGGGAATGACTCCATTCTTCGCGCAGCCTGTGGGCAAAAGAACGGGATCAAGGTGCTCGCGGTAACCGTCCTGACGAGCCTTGACGAAGGCGACATGCAGGATCTCGGATTTCGGGTTCCAATTGAAGATGTTGTGCTTTCGCGCGCCCGTCGTGCCCTTGAGATCGGATGCGATGGGGTGATTTCTTCGGGGATCGAGGCTCCGGCTCTCCGCCGCGAATCTGGCGAAGGGTTCGTCATCGTGGTTCCGGGTGTTCGCCCAGGGACCAACGACATCCCGGACGACGACCAGAAGCGTGTCGTGAACGTTGTTGAGGCGTTTCTCAACGGTGCCGACTACATCGTGGTGGGTCGCCCGATCCGCACGGCTGACGACCCCAAGGCTGCCGCGGAAGAGATCCAACGGGAAATCGCCGCGCTACCGTTCGGCGAATAGAAGAGTCCTCTCGCCGTTCGTCTGAGTCCCTGGCAAATCCAACTTCCCGTATCGCCAGAATCGAAACTGACCCACTACCCCGCCACCCGGCGGTCGGTGAAACCGGCCTCTTCATCGTTGCAACGGTCGGTCCCGGGGAACCGACGGTGCAGCAGCGGATCTCCCTCCTCATCGGCGTGCGAGGGAGGAAATTATTTATCGCTCTATTTTCGTATATTTTTCTTCCTGAGACGAACATGAAGCCTCCTCGATCCGCAGCGTTGCGCCCCTCTCAGGGCCATGCTATATTGCCCGCGCTTTCCGGCACGCTCCGCTCATCGCCTCCCACATGCTGTTCGTTCGCCTTGGTGTATCTTCCCTTGGTGTAACGGTTTTTGGTGTTTTCCACAGTTGTGGATGGCGGTGTGAAAAACGCTCTTTCAGCCGCCTCCCGTGTTGGTCAGGACACACTTCTCGTTCCTGCCAACGCCTTTGTAGTCAGGAGTTTCGCGGCAAACCATGGACCTCTGGACTTCCGTACTTTCGCGCCTTGAAACGCGCCTGGATCCACACACTTTCAACACGTGGCTCCGGCCGACCGCCCTGGCCTGGCACGACGAAACGGCCTTGCATGTTTCGGTCCCGAACGAGGTTTTTCGCGACTGGCTCAGGGAAAACTACAGCGAACTGATCCGGGACGCGCTCGCCGAGATCACCGACGGCCCCATGTCCGTGGAATTCACCACGGGCACGACGACCGCTCCTGCCGCTGTTGCGCAGCAAACCGCAACGCATCCCTCACCCGCTGCTGCCGCCGGCTACCCTCCGCTCGCCGCCTCCTCCCCTGCAGCCGTGGGTTCCGCGCCCGGCTATGGTGTCGGTTCCTCGTCGACAGGACGCCCGGTCCGGATCGAGCCCAGTGTCCCCGTTTCCGGGCCACTGAACTCGAAGTACAAGTTCGAGTCGTTTGTTGTCGGTGCGTCCAACCAGCTGGCACATGCTGCGGCCCGCGCTGTCGCCAAGAGCCCATCGCGCTCCTACAACCCTCTTTTCCTGTACGGCGGCGTCGGCCTCGGCAAAACCCACCTGATGCACGCCATCGGACACGCGATTCTCGAGGATGACCCGAGCCTGCGCCTCGTGTACATCTCCTCGGAGCGTTTCATGAACGAGCTGATCAACTCGATCCGCTACGACCACACGTTCGAGTTCCGTGAGAAGTACCGCAATGTCGACGTCCTGCTGATGGACGACATCCAGTTCCTCGCCGGCAAGGAACGTACCCAGGAGGAGTTCTTCCACACGTTCAACGCCTTGTACGACTCTCAGCGGCAGATCGTGCTGACGAGCGACTCCCCGCCCAAAGAGATCCCCACGCTCGAGGAACGCCTGCGATCACGTTTCGAGTGGGGCTTGCTTGCCGATATCCAGGCCCCGGACCTCGAGACGAAGATCGCCATCTTGAGAAAAAAGGCCGAGGCCGAGGACGTCGAGATTCCCGACGACGTCATGTTGTTCATAGCTACCAACAGCAAGAGCAACATTCGCGAGCTCGAGGGTGCCCTGATTCGGTTGGTAGCCTACTCGTCGTTGACCGGTGAGACGGTCACGGTCGACCTGGCCCGCACTGTTCTCCGCGACTCTCTCAATGCCCGTTCCGCAGCCATCACGATCGGCGCCATTCAGGAGAACGTCGCCGACTACTTCGGCCTCCGCGCCGGCGATCTACGCTCGAAGACCAACGCTCGCCGGATCACACAGCCGCGTCAGATCGCCATGTTCCTGTGCAAACGCCTCACCAACCACTCTTTGCCGGAGATCGGTCGGGCCTTCGGCGGCAAGCATCACAGCACGGTGATTCACTCTGTTCGGAAGGTCGAGCACGATTGCGAGAACAACGAAGATATCCACCGCGTCGTGCATAACCTTCTCGAGGCTCTGCAGTGATTTCCACCGTTATCAACAGGGGTGCCTGCGGAAAACGGTCGATAACCCGGCGCTTGGTCGGCAGATCACCGTTCTCCACCAACGAAGCTTCCTGTGATCAACAGGTTTTCAATCTCATAAGTGCTTGCAAGAGCAGCAGTTATGCCGTTTTCCCCGGAACTAACAGCGCTACTTCTACTGCTGCCATAAACTACTTGTTGAATCAGGAGTAGTCGTTATGAAATTCGTCGTCAGTCAGGAATCGCTGCAGAACGAGTTGCAGTTTCTGCAGGGGATCGCCGAAAAGAAGAAGACGATCCCGATCCTGTCGAACATCCTCCTGCGAGCCGAGAACAACTTCCTCACCCTGGCGGCGACGGACCTTGAAGTCAGCTTGACCGGAGGATGTGATTCCGAGGTCGAGCAGGAAGGCGGAATCACCGTTTCAGCGAAGAAGCTCTTCGAGGTGGTTCGCTCGCTTTCGAACGAAAAGATCTCCTTTTCGCTCAAAGAAGGAAGCTGGCTGGAGATAACCAGCGGGAATTCTTTCTTCCGCCTCGTCGGCCTTGCACCGGATGACTTTCCGGAGGTACCGCAGAACGATTTCTCGGACGCGAAGAGCATCGATCACGACGCGTTCAAACGGCTGATCGGCCAGACCATTTTCGCAGTAACCCAGGAGGACGCTCGGTACGCGCTGAACGGAGCGCTCCTGGAGATGGACCCGAAGGTGATCCGCATGGTCGCTACCGATGCGCACCGGCTGGCGATGGTCGAGGAAGCGCTCGAGAGCGGCGCCGATGTCCGCGCCATCGTTCCCAAGAAGACGCTCACCGAGCTGCGCAACCTGGGAAACGGGGAAGAGATGCTCTTCGCCCAGGATGAACATCACCTCTTTTTCAAGATAGGCCACCGGGTTCTCGCCACGCGCGTAATCGAGGGACAGTTCCCGTCGTACGAGAAGGTCATTCCGGCCGACAACCCGCTGGAGATCTCGTTCGAGAAGGAATCCATGGCGGGAGCGATCCGACGGGTGAGCCTGCTGGCGAGCGAGCGGTCGCGCGCCGTGCGATTCAAGTTCGATGCCGGAGAGGCGACCGTGTCCTCGAGCAATCCGGAGCTCGGGGAGGCCGTCGAGAGCGTGTCCATCCAATATGAGGGAGACGAAATAGAGGTCAGCTTCAACGCCCAGTACATATTGGATTTTCTGTCCGCCGTGTCCGGCGAAGAGGTCATATTCCGACTGAAAGATCCCGCCAGTCAGGGACTGCTGGAGCCGCGCGAACCGGGCGAGGAAACGTCGCGCTACAAGTACGTCATCATGCCCATGAGGATGTGACCGCGGCACATCTCGGATGGCCCTATAAACTCAATAAAATCAATGGTTTATAGGCTGGACCCGGAATGTTGCGCGACTCGTAATTTGGCGCTGAAGAGGCTATAATCTAAGCGCCCCCCGAAGTTGTGAAAAGAGTCGCGATCTCACCCGCGAGCGAGCCTCTTTCGAAGCCCGATCTCGGCAACGTTGCGGCGCGGAAACACCGGCCCGCAGCTACGCGCACGACCATTTCTTAAGCGACAGGTCCATATACATGGCGGCAAAGAAGAAGACCAAGAAGCAAGCCACTGCTGACTACGACGCCAGTAAGATCAAGGTCATCGAAGGGCTCGAGGCGGTACGCAAGCGTCCCGCCATGTACATCGGCACCACCGGGACCGACGGTCTTCATCACCTCGTCTACGAAGTCGTCGACAACAGTGTCGACGAGGCGCTCGCGGGTCACTGTGACGACATTCTCGTCACCATCCATGTCGACGACAGCATCACGGTAGAAGACAACGGCCGCGGTATTCCCGTCGACCAGCACAAGACCGAAAAGAAACCGGCCGCTGAAGTCGTCATGACGACCCTGCATGCCGGTGGCAAGTTCGACAAAGACACCTACACCGTGTCAGGCGGACTGCACGGCGTCGGCGTATCGGTGGTCAACGCCCTGTCGGAATCGCTGCATCTCGAGATCTGGCGCGACGGTGCCACCTGGACGCAGGAATACGAACGCGGCAAGCCGGTTTCGGCGCTGACCAAAGTAGGGAAGACCGACAAGACGGGGACGAAGGTCCTCTTCAAGCCGGATGCAGAGATCTTCGAGAACACGCGCTACAGCTTCGACACGCTTTCGAGCAGGTTGCGCGAGCTGGCGTTTCTCAACCGTGGACTGAAGATCCGGATCGTCGACGAGCGCGGCGAGGAAGATCGTAGCAACGAGTTCTTCTTCGAGGGTGGCATTGTCGAGTTCGTCGACATGATCAACAAGAACAAGAACGTGCTGCACAAGCCCGTTCACTTCACGGCGCAGAAGGAAGGCGTCACCGTAGACATAGCGTTGCAGTACAACGACAGCTATGCCGAAACCCTCTATTCGTATGCCAACAACATCAACACGAAGGAGGGCGGAACCCACCTGTCGGGTTTTCGCGCCGCGCTGACGCGCACGATCAACACCTTCACTGCTGATCAGTCCAAGGCCAAGGACGTCAAGTCGGTGGCAGCGGAAGACGTCCGCGAAGGGTTGGTAGCGGTGATCTCGGTGAAGGTGCCCGAGCCTCAGTTCGAAGGGCAGACGAAGACGAAGCTGGGGAACAGCGAGGTGCGCGGCCTGGTGCAGGCGATGGTCAACGAGCACCTCGGCGCCTTCTTCGAGGAAAACCCACCGGCCATCAGGAAGATCATCCAGAAGGCCACCGAGGCGGCGCGCGCCCGCGAGGCGGCGCGCAAGGCCCGCGACCTGACCCGCCGCAAGGGAGCGCTCGACAGCGCCTCGCTGCCGGGCAAGCTCGCGGATTGCCAGGAACGATCGCCCGAGCGCGCCGAGCTCTTCCTGGTCGAGGGTGACTCGGCCGGTGGTTCGGCCAAGCAGGGACGCGATCGGAAGTACCAGGCAGTGCTGCCGTTGCGCGGCAAGGTGCTCAACGTCGAAAAAGCCCGGCTCGACAAGATGCTGTCGAACACCGAGATCCGCACGATCATCACGGCGCTGGGTACCGGAATCGGCGAGCAGGACTTCGACATCGACAAGCTCCGCTACCACAAGATCATCCTGATGGCGGATGCCGACGTGGATGGCAGCCACATCCGCACGCTGCTGCTGACATTCTTTTTCCGTCAGATGAGAGAGCTGCTCGAGCAGGGGAACCTGTACATCGCGCAGCCGCCGCTCTATCGGGTCAAGGCGGGCAAGAAGGCAATGTACCTGCCGGACGAAAAGCAGATGACCGAATACCTGGTCGAGCGCGCCGCCGACAACCGCCGGGTCACCGCCAAGGGCTCGAAGACGCCGATCACCGGAAAGAACCTGGCCAAGCGGCTCGAGAAGCTGCACCGCTACCGCTTCTTTATCGACAAACTGCGACGTCGGGACTACGGGCAGGAGCTGCTCGAGCTTCTTTGTGCCGGCGGGATTCGCTACAAGAAGCAATTCGAAAACGGCGACAAGGACCTTGCCAAGCTGATCAAGATGCTCGAAAAGCGGGGCTACGGTGTCACGGAGCACACGGACGAAGAGCACGGTTTGAAGGAGATCGTGGTCTCGAGTGCCGGCGACAGCGAATCGCTGGTCAGCAGGGTGACGATCAATCACGACTTCGTCGACAGCCCCGAGTATCGCGCCCTGTTCACGCTGTATCAGGAGCTCGACGACTTTCACAAGCCACCGTTTACCGTCTCGTCGAATGGCAGCAAGGAAACCGAGCTGGGGAGCAAAGAAGAGCTGCTCAGCTACCTGATGAAGGTGGCGCAGAAGGGAATCACGCTGCAGCGCTACAAGGGTCTCGGTGAGATGAACCCGGAGCAGCTCTGGGAAACCACCATGGATCCGGAGACCCGCCGCCTCCTGCAAGTCACCATCGAAGATCTGGCCGAGGCCGATCAGGTTTTCACCACGCTGATGGGCGACAAGGTGGAGCCGCGCCGGGAGTTCATCGAGAGCCACGCACACGAAGTCGAGAATCTCGATATCTGAGACGAAGCCGCATTCGAGGCGAAGCAGCCAAGAGTTCGTCCTACTTTCAACGGTCTGCTAGGAACGCATGGACAACATCGAGCACAAGACCCCGGTTTCGGTCGAGGAAGAGGTAAAGCGGTCGTACCTCGACTACGCCATGAGCGTCATCATCGGGCGCGCCTTGCCGGACGTCCGAGACGGGCTCAAGCCCGTGCATCGCCGCACCCTGTTCGCGATGCAGGACCTCAACAACTACTACAACCAGCCGTACAAGAAGAGCGCCCGCGTCGTCGGCGACGTGATCGGTAAGTACCACCCGCACGGCGACTCCTCGGTGTACGACACGCTGGTCCGTATGGCGCAGGAGTTCTCCCTGCGCAACCCGCTGGTGGACGGGCAGGGCAACTTCGGCTCGCTCGACGGCGACCCGGCGGCGGCGATGCGCTATACGGAAGTGCGCATGACCCGCTTGGCGCACGAGCTGCTCGCCGACATCGACAAGGACACGGTCGACTTCGCGCCGAACTACGACGGCTCGCTCGACGAGCCCACCGTCCTGCCGTCGAAGTTCCCCAACCTCCTGGTCAACGGCTCCGCCGGCATCGCGGTCGGCATGGCGACGAACATCCCACCCCACAATCTCGGTGAGGTCTGCGACGCCACCATCGCGCTGATCAACGACCCGGATATCGACGTCGAAGGCCTGATGGAGCACGTCTCCGGCCCCGATTTCCCCACCGCCGGGATCATCTACGGCGCCGCCGGCATCGACAGCGCCTACAAGACCGGACGCGGCGTCATCCGCATCCGGGCGCGTGCCGACATCGAGCGCCAGAAGCGCGGCCGCGATCGTGTCGTCGTCACCGAGATCCCTTACCAGGTGAACAAGGCCAAGCTGATCGAGCAGATCGCCAACCTGGTCAAGGACAAGAAGATCGACGGCATCGCCGACATCCGCGACGAGTCGAGCCGCGAGGGCGTCCGCGTCGTCATCGAGGTGAAGAGCGGCGACGAGCCCGAGGTGCTGCTCAACAACCTCTACAAGGCGACGCAGATGGAGTCGTCGTTCGGCATGAACCTGCTGGCGATCAAGGACGGCGTGCCGATCACGTTCACCCTGAAGGGATTGCTCGAAGCCTTCGTCGATCACCGCCGCGAGGTGGTAACCCGGCGGACGCTGTTCGAGCTCGGCAAGGCCGAGGCACGTGCCCACATTCTCGAAGGTCTGGAGATCGCCCTCGACAACCTCGACGAGGTGATCAAGCTCATTCGTGGCTCCAAGGATCCGGCAACGGCCAAGGAGCAGATGATGAAGCGCTTCAAGATGAGCGATATCCAGGCGCAGGCGGTGCTGGACATGCGCCTGCAGCGCCTCACGGCTCTCGAGCGCGACAAGATCATCAACGAGCTGAAGGAGGTCCGTGCGCTGATCGCCGAGCTCGAGTCGATTCTCGCCTCGGACAAGAAGCTCATGGGGCTGATCGTCGACGAGCTCCGCGGCGTGCGCGACAAGTTCGCCGATCCGCGCCGCTCCGAGATCGTCGCCACGGCACACGACTTCACCGTCGAGGACCTGATCGCCGAAGAAGAGATGGTGGTTACCTGCAGTCACGCCGGCTACGTCAAGCGAACGCCGCTGAGCCTGTACCGCCAGCAGCGGCGCGGTGGCAAGGGCCGGCTGGGTGCGGTCACCAAGGAAGGCGATTTCGTCGAGCACATGTTCACCGCCTCGACGCACGCCTACATCATGGTGTTCACCGACAAGGGCATGGGCTACTGGTTGAAGGTCTACAACCTGCCGCAGGCCGGTCCCGCCAGCCGCGGGAAAGCCATCGCCAACTTGCTCGAGCGCCTGGACTCGGACGAGAGCGTCGCCGCCATCCTGCCGGTCGAAGAGTTCGACGACGATCACTTTATCGTCTTCGCTACCGAGCAAGGCATCGTCAAGAAGACCCCGCTGATGGATTTCGCCAACCCGCGGGTTACCGGAATCATCGCCATCAAGATCCAGGAAGGCGACCGGCTGCTGTCCGCCAAGCTCACCGACGGGCAGCAGGACATCTTCCTCGGCACCTACCTGGGCAAGTCGATCCGTTTCCCGGAGAAGCAATGCCGCTCGATGGGCCGCGTCACCATGGGTGTGAAGGGGATCCAGCTCGCCGAGGGCGACGTGGTCGTCGGTGTGGACATCGTCGGTCAGGCCGGCGCCATGCTCACGGTGACCCAGAACGGCTTCGGTAAGCGCACGGACGTCGGCCAGTACCGCCCGCAGAACCGCGGTGGCAAGGGACTGATCGACATCAAGACGAGTCCGCGCAACGGCCCGGTCGTGGCCCAGAAGCTGGTCGACGAGGACGGCGAGGTGATGATCATCACCTCGGCAGGCAAGCTCATGCGCACCGCCGTGAAGGGCATCAAGGTGCAGGGTCGGAACACCCAGGGCGTCAAGGTGATCGACGCGGGGGCGGACGATCATGTGGTGGCGGTGGCCCGATTGCGCGAGGTTGCCACCTAGCAGCCCGTGGTGAAAGTGTGATGGGTCTGGCGAAGGGAAGTTGCGTGAGAGGACAAGGCGGGCCGACGCAGGCGATGCCGATGCGCATCGTCGAGGAGGCCCAACGCCGTCATCGCGCGCAACCCCCCTTCGCCCAAAGGGTTACGAGGAAAAGAGGCCGTCTGCGGCGTTCCCGCTCCTCGACGATGCGCATCGGCATCGCCCTCGTCGCGGCGCCTTGCATCCAGCCTCTTTTCCTCGTAACCAGACCCATCACACTTTCACCACGGGCTGCTAGGCAGGGCAGGGCCTGAGCCACGCGAATACTGCGTTTCGCTTGGTTCGTTCGACGCCGACGTACGGATGTACGCCTCCGTCTCTCTCACCGGCGCGCGCCTTGTCTTCGCGCGGCTCAGGCCCTGCCTGGGCGGATGGCTATTGTCCTTGCCGGGCTCCCAGCGCAGCACCGGTGTTGTGACTCCTGGATCGACTCGGGCCACGCTGGGTAGGTGGACGGGCAGAAGCTCTTCTTTGTACGGTTTCGGCTTGCCGCGACCCTTCGGCTCGTGAGCGGAGATGATCGAGCGAAAAGACCGAGCGCTGTCCAAGGATGACCCGGATGCTGTAGCCACTCCCGCCCTGGTCACCCAAAGGTGGTTCTTCACCTGGGCGGCGGCCGCCTGTGCCGCGTTGACGTTCGTTGGCTTCACGCCGACGTATTGGCGACCGATCGCTACGGCTTCGCCGGTTGACGTCTCACCGGCGGTCCACATTCATGGGGCTTTGTTCTTCGCGTGGATCCTGCTGCTGTTGCTGCAAAGCTGGTTGGCGGCAAGCGGTCGCGTTCCGTTACACCGGAGCCTCGGGCTGCTGGGTATCTCGGTGGCGACCGCCATGGTCATCTTCGGATTCATCGTCAGCCTCGGTGCCAACGTGGAGCGGATGGAGTCGGGGCAGGCCGCGCGCGCTTACGCTTTCGGGTTCAGCAACAGCTTCGCGCTCCTGGCGTTCTCCGTACTGTTCGCGCTTGCCATTCACGAGCGAACCCGCCCGGCGGCGCACAAGCGCCTCGTTCTCTTCGCCACCTTGATGCTGATGAACCCGCCTGTGGCGCGGCTGTACCGGCCGATCTTCGCCCCGGATCAACCGCCGCCTCTTCTGGTGTTCGCGACCATCGACGCGCTCCTGGTTGCATGCGTTTGGCACGACTGGAAGACCCTGGGTCGGGTGCACCCCGTGACATGGGGAGCCGGCTCGGCGTTGCTGGCTTTTCAGCTCATTCGGTTTCCCGTCGCCCGGATGGCGTGGTGGCAGGCTGTCTACGACGTGGCCTTGAGGCTCGTCGAATGACCGGAGAGGTGGAAGATGAAGGGATCCCGTGGGGCTACGGTGGTTCCCGGCCAAGATCCCGTCACGTGGGTCCTGCGGAACGTCAAACCCGGAGTGTCCTACACCATCGAAACAGAACTCGACGGGAAGACCTCGTCTGCCTGTGGTCATTCGCGCGAGCGGCGGACGACAAGACCGAACTCCGCCAGCGAATCGGCCTTTCGGGGACCCGAGGCGGCACGCCACGCACCTGGCATCAGAGCGGTCAATAGAGTCACCGGCTACTGGACTATGGGTGGCGTCGGGATTGCTTCGCGAGCAGGTGGGCGCCGCGGTGGAAGCGGATCCGGCGACCCGCCGTCAGGCGCTGCGAACGTCGATGCCGGCAACCGCGGCGAGCGCATCGAAGTCGCGATCACGGTGCAAGACGGTGAGTGCGTGGCGCGCAGCGCACGCGGCGATCAGGCAATCGACGCTCGAGCGAACGGTGAGGCCGGCGCGACGCGCACCCCGGTAGAGCTCCGCGGCGTCCAGGTAGAGAGCGAGGGGTAGGGGGGAGCCGACCATCGGCAATGCGAGAAGCGCCTCGCGCGCCCGGGCGTGGCCCTCGGGGTCGCGGATGCCCTGCAGGATCTCCTGAACGATCGGCGGGCACACCACGACCTCGTCGAAGTCCACCACCGACTCGAGGTCGAGACCGCGGCCTTCCCGTAGTACCTCGATCCAGATCGAGGTATCAACCAGAACCACGGGTGCGCCTCAGCTCGTCGAGATCCCCCTCCCAAACACCCGACCCGCGCAGCTCGAGTATCCGGCGGGCTTTCGCCCGGCGGATGTAGTCCTCCAGCGCTCGCATTACCGTTCCGGAGTAGGTCCGTTCTCCCGACAGGCGCTGGGCCTCCGCGAGGATCGACTCATCCAACACAAGATTCGTACGTTTCATGTGTATCAGTTGATACCGCGACTGGCCCATAGTCAACCTCCTCCTCCCACCATGAGATGGCCGCGACGCGAAGGAAAGGAAGGCCGGCAGCTGAAGCAATCCTTCGAGGGAAACTATCCGTCGTCGCCGTTCGGCGGACTACCTGCTCCTCGGCGTTCGCTCGCGTCGAGCAGCGACAGCACGTCTTCGTGGCCGGCTGTGCGGGCGTAGTCGAGGGCCGAGTGACCGTTGTCGTTGCGCAGGGAGGGATCGGCGCCGAACTCGAGCAACAACGACGCCATCTGCGTGTCTCCCGTGAACGCGGCGAGACGCAACGCCCCGCCGCTGCCGTCGGGTGCGTCGGCGAGCCGGGGCTCGGCGGCCAGCTGCCGGCGGACGATGTCGTATCGCCGCAGCTCGACCGCGTCCATGATGTCGACACGGGGGTCGCGGAAAAGCTCGTCGATCAGCTCGGGCTGCTTGCCGCCGTCGGCCCAACCGATGGCGGTGGATTCCCACATGCCGTCGCGGATCGTCGGATCGGCGCCGTGGCGGAGGAGCAGCTCGACGCATTCCGTCTGACCCTGATAAGCGGCTTCATGCAGCGCGGTGACGCCACGGCGCGGCCCGCCGTTCACGTCGACGCCGTGGTCGATCAATCGCCGGGCGATGGCCGCGTGTCCGGCCATGCAGGCGAACACGAGCGCCTGCTGCAGCGTCACCTCGGGATGCGGGGCGACGCTTTCCGGGAACTTCTCGAGCCCCGGATTCGGGAACACGCACGCGGCGGAAACCAGATCGTCGGAGGCGTCGAGATAGCGTTCGACCAGGTCGGCCCGGCCGACGCCCGCGGCGACGGGAACGCTCGCGACGCGGGCGCCGCAATCCGCCAGAGCCTCCGCCGCCCGCGGGTAGCGGAAGCCCAGGGCGGAGTTCATCGGCAGACAGTCGTTGTCGATGCCGTCGACCTTCGCCCCCGCCTCGCAGAAGATCCGCACGAGTTCTTTCTGGACGCCGGCCTCGTGCGGATGGGTGCTGGTCACCAGGGCGACGAGCGGTGTGGAGCCGCCGCCCCCGCCGTAGAAGCCGGCGGTGGCGTCGACCACGGCGTCGGCACCGCCGGCGAAGAGAAGGCGCGCCACCTCGGGGGCGTTCGGCGGAACGACCTGATGCTCGTTCTCGACGCCGTTCGCGGCGATGTAGTGGGGAAGGTAGGCGCGGTGGTGCCGTGCTGACCGCATGGTGGCGACCTCCGGGTGGTCTCGCAGCAGCCGCCGGAGCCCCGTGGTGTCGCCGCGAATGACGCCTCGGACGGCTTCCTCGAAGAGCGCCGCCGGCCCGTCGGGGTCCGTCTCGATCTCGCGCACATAGGCGGTCAGCTTGGGCCAGCTTTCGAAGCCGCTCTCGCGGGCGATGACGTGCTGCGCGTCGGCGAGCGTGACGCCGTCTCGCACGACGGAGTGACCGGACTTGCCGCGGAAGCGACGGTGGTTCCAGGTGAAGCGGGCGGCCTGCCCGGCGTCGAGCCGGCGAACGGCTTTCACCAGCTCCTTGGCGAGCTTGCGCTTCTGTTCCAGATCCGGACGGTCTGAGCGCGCGGAAGCCCGGGACGAACGGGACATGATACGACCTCCTTCGAATCGCGAGCCCGGGTTCGCCTGCGGGGCCGAAGTTGGTCGTAATCGGATGATGCGGGTGCAACGACGAGGTGGGCACAGCCCTTCCCGCGAACCTGGCAGCGTCCTCGAACGCTCGTACGATGGTAGCCGAGGCTCTCGAGGGCTACAAAGGCGCCGGCTTCACGCCTCCGGGACAACCCGCAGGCGCACCACCCGTTCGACGCCGTCGGCGTCGATCAGAGCTCCCCAGATACGATCGCCGCGGAAGACGAACGGCTCGAACAGCTCGGGGACTCGAACGGAGCCGAGGAACGTGCCGTCGGGCTCGAAGACGTCGAACGTCCAAGGTTCGCGCCAGGTAAGCGACGGCCGCTCCGGACGGTCGGGATGCGGAAAGACGTCGTCGCGCTTGACTGCCTCGACACAGCGAAACACCCAGATGCGGCCATCGTCGCCGACGAAGAGGCGACGGAAGTACGTCTTGGTGTCGGGAATCGGGTCGGGGTCGTATTGGGGGTCGATGCCGCGGGCGCGACTCATCTCGATGACGGCCTGCCGGAAGGCTCGCCACTCGTCGCCCTCCTCTGCACGGATCCGAGCCGGAGCCACCTCGCGTTCCACGGTGACGGTTCCATCCGGCTTGAGAAGCTCGATCGCGTAGGCGTCGTTGCGGCCGCTGACGCCGTAGCCGAGCGGACTCAAGACAGATTGCGTTTCGATGACGCTGGGGGCGCCGACCCCTTCGGCCTCCAAGAAGAAGCCGCGGCCCACCCGATCGGTCGGCGGAAGCACGACCTCGCCGAGCCTCTCTCCCTCGAGCGAGTACTTCGCGAACAGAATGTCGGCTTCGGATCCGGACTGCTGGTTGGAAACCCGGATGTTGACGTTGCCCTCGTGGTCGACCTGTAAGCTCTCGGATCCGCCGAGGCCGGTCGTCGACGAGAAGCTGCCGACGAACTCGCCTTCCGGGGCGAAAAAGGACACGCGGCTGGCAGCGTAGTCCCAGGTCACGAGCTTGCCGTCAGGCAGCACGTCGATCGCCGGCGGGCGGTTGAATTCCCCGGGCCCCTGACCTTCGCCGCCGACGTCACGCACGTGGGCGCCCTGAGTGTCGTACACGCGCACCAACAGCGGGTTGCGATCGACGACGAAGATGGTTCCGTCCGCCCCGACGGCGAGGTCGTTCACGGTGCCGAACATGTATTCCTCGTCGCCGAGCTCGATACCGATGGCGAGCTCCTCGACAGCGACCGCGTTCCCCCAGGTGCTCTGCGGGCTCTCGTCGGTTGCGGCCGAGCCACAGGCGACGCACAACGCTGCGGCGCCAGCGAGGAGAACCGATGCCTGGGATTTGGATATCGCCATGCTGCAGGGAACCGTACGACGAGGTCACCGACGGCTTCAACGGACGGCTGATCGTCGGCGACGAGGGGCGGCGAAGCGAGCCGAAACGACCTGTGTCGCCGCTCTCAGCCCCTACGCAGCGCCTCGACGACGGCGACGTGACTCGCCCGTCGGGCAGGGACCCAGCAGGCGAACACGGCAACCGCCAGGAATAGCCCGGCCACGGCGGCGAGGCTGAGCGGGTCGGCCGGGCTGACCTCGAAGAGCAGGCCGGCGAGCAGGCGTCCGGTCAGCAGGGCGCCGAACAGCCCGAGGGCGACGCCGAGGGCGGCGAGGCGGACTCCGTGGCCGAGCACCAATCCGAGGACGTTGCCTCGTGTGGCACCGAGCGCCATGCGCACACCGAGCTCCCGCGTGCGCCGGGCGACGGCGAAGGAAACGACCCCGTAAATGCCCAGCGCTCCGAGGAAAAGCGCGATCCCGGCGAAGGTGCTCAGCAGCGACAGCAGCGAGCGCCGGCCGCTCCCCAGCGTCGACGCGGCGATCTCGTCGAGCGTGAAGATATCGACCAGCGGCAGGTCGGGGTCGAGGCGGGCGAGGCGCTCGACGATCGGCGGCAGCAGATCCCGCGGCGGACCGGACGTGCGGACGGCGGCGGTCAGATACGCGTTGATGCCGTGTGGATCCGCTCCGACCATCCAATACGCGGTGGGGCGAGGCCCCTCAGTGGGGCCGAAGTCGCGCGTGTCGGCTACGACCCCGACGATCGGCCAGGCCTGTGCCGCCCAGGTCGGCACGAGGGCCTCTCGCAACGGATCGCGATCGCCGAGCCGCCGGCGAACGAACTCCTCGTTCACCAGAACGCCGCCGCCCGATTGCCTGTCGGCGACCGTCAACATCCGGCCCGAAACCAGGCGTACACCGGTGGCGGGGAAGTACCCCGGCGTGACGGCACGGAGCTCGACGAGCATCTCGACGGATGGTTCGTCGCCGACTTCTCCGGAGAGCGCGAGTGTCCCGTTCGTGCCGCCGCTGAGCGGGCGGCGCGAGGTCAATCCCGCGGCCTCGACGCCGGGGATCGACTCGAGCTCGCCGACGAGCAGGTCCCAGAATCCGCTCATGTCCGCCGGCGTCGCATAGCGCTCGGCGGGTAGTCCGAGGGCGAACGTCAGCAGCCGGCCGTTCATGCCGAGGTCCACCCGGTTCAGCCGCCAAACGGTGTGGATCATCAGCCCGGCGCCGGCGACCAGAATCACCGCGAGCGCCACCTCGACGACGACCAGGGCGTGTCGGGCGGGCGCCGTGCGGGTCGAGGCTCCGCGGCCGCCTTGCCGCAGGGCGTCGTGCGGTCCGTTGCCGCGCAGATGCCAGGAAGGAAACAGCGAAACGATAAGGCCGCTGACGACCGACAACCCGACGGCGAAGGCGAGGGCGCGGACGTCGACGACGATCTCCTCGGCGCGCGGGATGGAGGCCGCGTATGCCGACACGGCCAGGTCGACCAACCAGCGGCACAGCAGCGCCCCGAGCAAGCCCCCCGCGAGCGACACCAACAGGCTTTCGGTCACGAACAGACGCGCCAGTCGCAACCGGCCGGCGCCGAGCGCCGCGCGTACGCCGAGCTCGTGCTGGCGCGCCTCGGCTCGAACCAACACCAGCCCGGCGACGTTGACGCAGGCGATCAGCAGAACGAGGGCCACCGCGCCGCTCACGAGCAGGAGCTGCGACCGACCGCGCCGCACCCTCCACTCGTGCTCCCCGAGCCCGGCGACGGACCAGCCGGTGTTGTCCTCCGGGTACTCCTCTTCGAGGCCGGCGTAGATTGATTGGAGCTCGGCGATTCCGGCCTCCGTCGTGACGTCCGGCTTCAACAGCCCGATCCCGTCGATCGTTCGCTGCCGGCGCCGCGGAAACGTGTCGTCGTCGAGACGCAACGGAATGATCACTTGCGGATTGCGCAGAAAGGCAAACGCCGGGGGCAACACGCCGATGACCGTTCGGTCGACCAGATCGAGGCGGATGCGGGTCCCGACGATGGCGGGATCGCCACCGAATCGCGATCGCCACAACGCATCGCCGATGAGGACCGTCGGCGGGGCGCCGGGTGCAGCGTCCGCGTCGGCGAACGTGCGACCGAGCTGCGGCGGGATGCCCAACAGCGGAACGAGGCCGGGCTCGGCGCGCAGACCGGAGACGCGGGTCGGCGGCAGGTTGGTGGACGATCCGTCGATCGACGAGAGGTTGAACCACCAGTGCTGGTATCCGGCGAGCGCCTCGAAGCCGTCGGCTCGCCGGCGAAGATCGCGGAAGTTCACCGCCGACATCGAGTTGTGGGAATCGGTCGACGACTCTTTCCACCATCCGTACAGGCGCACGAGCCGATCGGGATCCCGGTAGGGGAGGGGCCGCAACAGGGAGCCGTGCACAATACTGAACGCTGCGGTCGACGCTCCAATTCCGAGGGCGAGCGTCAGAATGGCGGTGATGGCGTACGACGGCTGCCGGGCAAGTCCCCGTGCCGCGTGCCGTACGTCCTGCGCGACCGCCCCTACGATCGACGACGGCCGATTGCCGAGATGCCGGCGCGCTAGGTGGTATCCGCAGACCATTTTCACCGCGACCATGGCGTACCAGAGGCCTCGGCCGAGGCCGGGACGCCGGGCCGCGTACTCTTCCTGAAGATCGCCGAGGATGGTCTCACCGGCGGTTCCGGGAGGCAGGTTGCGCCGCAACATCCGGTAGGCCCAGGCGGGTGGTCGCTCGCTGCTCGCCATCAGAGCACCTCCTCGAGACCCTCCCAGAGATGCAGGAGCGCGGCGCGCGAGGCCTTGAGCGCCCTGATTCCGGGAGAAGCGACGCGATAGCGCCGACGGGCGTGGCCCCCGCGTCGCTGCACACCGTCCTCCAGCTCCCAGGACAGAAAGCCTTTTTGCTCGAGCCGCTCCAGGGTGCGATACAACGCGCCGCGCGACACCGCCCGCCCGGCGATTGCGTCGAGCTGCCGGCGCAGCGGCAACGCGTACCCCTCATCGCCCAGCTGCAGCAGACAAAGCAGCACGAGCTGCTCGAACTCCCCCAGGAACACGCTCTTCGGCATAAGTGTCTCCTTTGTCGACATAGTGTATACAAAGAAGACGACCAAGACGCAAGAGAGGTTGCAAGGGTCGGAAAAGTGTCGGTGTGAGGGTCCGTAGCAGGCGCGTCGGCGGAGAAGTGTCAGCGGGGGCGGAGGGGCTTTTCTACGGCGTTCCGCTTGGTCGGGCGCCCTACGCCGTACGCCGGGTACGACTCCGGGCGCCCTCTCGGCGCGCGCCTTGTAGAAAAGCCCCTCCGCCCCCGCCTACTCTGGTACTTGGAGCTTGGCGTACTTGGCGATGACGTTCTTGGTCCCCGCCTTGTCGAAGCGGATCTCCAGCTTGAGCTTGTCGCCGCTTCCGGAGGTCCCGGCGACGCGGCCGGCACCGAACATCTTGTGGAGCACCACCGCGCCTTCGACGAGGTCGTCGGTCGTCGCCGGCCGGGTGGGTCCGGAAATGTCTGCCGGCGCGGCGGCAGCCGCCCTCTGTCGCGTTTTCCGACGGGCGGGGTGGCGGGCGCGTGAACGCTGCCGTTGACCGGTGCGACCGCCGAGCCCGGTGAAGGCGCTCGGCGCGTAGTCCTTCGAGCCGACCGCTCGCGGGCTCAGGTAGTCACGCACCACCAGGTGGCGAGGGTCGATCTCGCCGATGAATCGCGAGGGCTCCTGCCAGCGCTCGCGGCCGTTGATCCGGCGGCTCCGCGCCGCGCTCATCAGCAACCGGTGTCGCGCCCGGGTCATGCCGACGTAGCAGAGCCGTCGTTCCTCCTCGACATCCCCTTCGGCGATCGACGTCGCGTGGGGGAGGAGCTCCTCCTCCATGCCGACGAGAAACACGATCGAAAACTCGAGCCCCTTGGCGGCGTGGACGGTCATCAGGCGGACGCCTTCGGCGCTGGTCCGGTCGGTATCGGCATCGGCGAGCAGTGCGAGGCGATCGAGAAACTCGCGCAGCTCGCCGAGCCGGTCTGCATCGTTGCCGGCGGTCGCGGCGTCGTCGGCAGGCCCGGCATCTTCGGCGGGCACAGGGCCCTCGGCGGCGGAATACTGTCGGGGAGCGGCATCTTCGCCGCTCGCCTCCGCTGCCTCCGCGGCGATCTCGGCCGCCGCGCCGACGAGCTCGCCGAGGTTCGCCCGCCGGTCCTCGCTGTGCTCTTCGCGGTCGAGGTACGCGCCGTAGCCGCTGCGCTCGATGGTGACGCCGATGAGCTTGCTGACCGGCTGCTTGGCGGCCACTTGTCGGAGGCTCTCCAGGAGGCGCCCGAAGGCCAGCAGGCGCTCCGCGACGGCCGGAGAGAACCCCGCATCGGCAAAGGCGCGTTCGGGCTCGGGTGCGGCGCTCAGGCGGCGGAGGGCAGCAGCGCCGCTTTCGTCCACGGAGACGTTTCCGAGAGACTCCAGGGTCTTCGGGCCGATGCCGCGTGACGGGGCGCCGATGGCGCGATGTAGCGCGACGTCGTCGTCCCGTACGAGAAGCTGCAGGTAGGCGAGAATGTCGCGCACCTCCCGCCGGGCGAAGAAGCGCTGGCCGCCGACGACCCGATGCGGAATGCGCCGGCTGATGAATACCTCTTCGAGCTGCCGCGACTGGGCGTTGGTTCGATAGAGCACGGCGACGTCGGACAGCGCGGGTCGGTTCGGCTCGTCCTCCAGCTCGGCGACCTTGCGGGCGACCCACTCGGCCTCTTCCCGGTCGGTGGCGCATTGCACGAACACGGGAAGGTCGCCGCTGTCGTCCTCGGTCCACAGGCTCTTGCCGAGCCGCTGCCGGTTGTTGGCGACGAGCGATCCGGCGGCCGAGAGGATCGGCTGGGTCGAGCGGTAGTTTTGCTCCAGGCGGACGACAGCGGCGCCGGGAAAGTCTTTCTGAAAATCCAGGACGTTGTTCAGATCGGCTCCCCGCCAGCGATAGATCGCCTGGTCCTCGTCGCCGACGACGAGCAGCTCGCTACCTTCCGCCAGCAACGTCTGGATGAGCCGGTACTGAAGCCGGTTCGTGTCCTGGTACTCGTCGATCAACAATTGCTCGAATCGCGCCGCCGTGCGCTCGCGTAGGCCACGGTCGCGCGACAGCAAGCGAAGCGGCAACACCAGCAGGTCGTCGAAGTCCACCGCGCCGGCGGCGCGCATGGCAGCTCGATACTGTTTCCACACCCGGCCGGTGAGGCGGCGTTCCCAACTCTGGTTCTCGGCGTCCCAGGAGGCCGGGTCCTCCAAACGGCTGACGGCGTTGCCGCAGCGGCCCATCATCCGTCCCGGGTCGTAGTCGCGCGGGCTGATGCGCAGCGCGTTCTGGCACCGACGCCACACGGCCAGCGACGCGTCGCGGTTGTAAACGGCGAAACCCGGGGGCGGAAGCCAAGCGTCCGGATCGCTCGGCGCGCTCCCGGCCGGGGGTCTGGAGCCTCCGGTTGCGGCGTCCACCGACCACTCGCGCAACAGTCTCAAGCCGAGCGAATGGAAGGTCGAAAGCCACACCTCGCGGCTGGCGGCCCCGATCAGGCGGCGGACACGGGAGCGCATCTCCGCGGCCGCCTTGTTGGTGAAGGTAACCGCGCAGATGCGGCCGGGATCGATACCCCGATCGTTGATCAGCCAGGCGATGCGATGGGTGAGGACACGGGTCTTTCCGGAGCCCGCGCCGGCGAGCACGAGGCAGTGTCCGCCGCCGTGGGTCACGGCTTCGCGCTGCGGCGGGTTCAGGGCATCGAGGAAGGTGCCGTCGGTCTTCTCGCCGGCGCCGGATGGACCGACACCAGCGGCTTCCGCGCCATTCGCGGGCACACCGGTAGCATCAGCGGCACGGGGTCCATCCGCGGGGTCGTCGGGATCGTCGTCGAGGCCGAAGAGAGTCGGCGTATGCGGGTTGCTCACCCGCCTACTCTACCGTGACACTCTTGGCCAGGTTTCTCGGCTGATCGACGTCGCAGCCGCGTTGTACGGCGATGTGGTAGGCGAGCTGCTGCAGCGGCACCGACGCCACGATCGGTGCGAGCTCCGGGGCGCAGCGGGGCACGACGATCACGGCGTCGGCGATCTCGGCCAGACGCTCGTCGCCTTCGGTGACCAGGGCGATCAGGTACCCCAGCCGAGCCCTCGCCTCCTGCAAATTGCTGAACATCTTGTCGTACCAGGGCCCGTCCGGGGCGACTCCGAGCACCGGCAGGTTCTGCTCGATCAGCGCGATCGGACCGTGCTTCATCTCTCCGGCCGGGTATCCCTCGGCGTGGATGTAGGAGATCTCCTTGAGCTTCAGGGCTCCCTCCAGTGCGATCGGGTAGAGCAGGCTGCGGCCGAGGTAGAGGAAGTTGTGCCGATCGGAAAGCTCGCGCGCCAGCGGCACCAGGTAGGTTTCGTTCCGCAAGACGAGCTCGATCGCCTTCGGAATGCGCGCCAAATCCTCGACACGGCGGGCGATCTCGTCCGGTGAGAGGGTTCCGCGCAGCTGCGCCAGCCGCAGCGCCAGCAAATAGAGGCACGAAAGCTGGGTCGTGAATGCCTTCGTCGAAGCGACGCCGATCTCGGGACCGGCATGCGTGTGGATCACGCCGTCGGCGATTCGCGTCGCCATCGACCCGACGACGTTGCAAACCGTCCACAAACCGGCGCCCTTCTCCTGCGCCTCGCGCATTGCCGCGAGGGTGTCGGCGGTCTCGCCCGACTGGGTGATCGACAAAGCGACGGAGTCCGGCGGAATCAGTGGGTCGCGGTAGCGGAACTCGCTGCCGTAGTCGACTTCCACCGGCAGCTTCGCCAGGCTTTCGATCCAGAACTTGCCCACCAGGCCGGCGTGCCACGACGTGCCGCACGCGAGAATGAAGAGCTTCGACATCCGTTGGGCGGCTTCTTCGTCGAGCTCCTCGCCGCCGATCTGCAGCTCCGGCAGATCGACCGTACCGGCGGACCGTTCGAGCCGGCCGACCAGCGTGTCCCGTACCGACTCCGGCTGTTCGTGGATCTCCTTCAGCATGAAATGCCGGTAGCCGCCCTTTTGTGCGGTGACGGGATCCCAGGTGATCTGCTGGGGCTCGGCCGGGACCTCGTTGCCGGCCAGGTCGGTGACCCGGACGGCTTCGGGCGTGACTACGGCGAGCTGGTTGTCGTCGAGGAAGATCACGTCGCGCGAGTGCGCCAGAATCGGCGTGACGTCGGAGGCGACGAACTGCTGGCCTTCACCGAGTCCGATGATCAACGGCGGGCCTTGTCGGGCGGCGACGATCTTCTGCGGATCCTGCACCGCCATGGCCGCGACCGCGTAGATGCCCTCGAGCTCCACCAGGGTCTTGCGTACTGCGTCTTCCAGATTGCCCTCGAAGTGGTGCGAGATGAGGTGGACGATGGTCTCGGTATCGGTGTCCGTGACGAACTCGTGGCCCTCGCCGGTCAGGCGCTCGCGCAGCGGCAGGTAGTTCTCGATGATGCCGTTGTGGACCACGACGATCTTGCCGCTGCAGTCGCGGTGAGGGTGGGCGTTTTCCTCATTCGGTGCGCCGTGTGTGGCCCAGCGCGTGTGGCCGACGCCGAACGAGCCCTCCAGAGGATCTTCCGCCAGGACGCTCTCGAGGTTGACCAGCTTGCCGGCGGCCCGGCGCACCTCGAGGCTGCCGTTGACGCTCACCACGGCGAGCCCGGCCGAATCGTAGCCACGGTATTCGAGCTTCTTGAGCCCGTCGACGAGAATCGGCACGGCGGGCTCGTTGCCCACGTACCCGATGATTCCGCACATCGGAGCGTAACCTAGTCCTTCTCGGCCCAGCCCTCTTTGTTCACTTGCCGACCGCGCGCGAGGCCGAGAGCGCGATCCGGAACATCTTCCGTGATCGTCGATCCGGCGCCGACGTACGCGTTCTTGCCGACGCGAACCGGCGCCACCAGCGCCGAGTTGCTGCCGATGAAGGCGCCATCGTCGATCACCGTCTCGAACTTGTTGGCGCCGTCGTAGTTGCAGGTGATCGTACCGGCGCCAATGTTCACATTGTCGCCGATGCGGGCATTGCCAAGATAGCTCAAATGACTGGCCTTGCTGCCGACGCCCAAGCGCGTCGCTTTGGTCTCGACGAAGTTGCCCACCTTGGCGCGCGCGCCGATGTCGGAGCCCGGACGGAGGCGGGCATAGGGGCCGAGGTTGGCGCCGTCGTCGACCACGGACTCCTCGATGATGGAGCCGTCCAGCACGTTCACCCGATCGCCGATCCGGCTGTCGGTGACGCGCACGTGGGAGCGGAGGGTACAGCCCTCGCCGATGCGGGTGCTCCCCTCGAGTGTGACGCCCGGAAAGAGGATGGTATCCATCCCGACGTGAACATCAATGTCGACCCAGGTGCCGGAAGGATCCCTGACGGTAACGCCGCCCTCCATCAGCTCCTCGAGCTTTCGTCGTCGCAGCAGGGCGTCGACGAAAGCGAGGTCGGCGCGCGAATTGACCCCCTGGACCTCATCCGCGTCGTCGTGGACCATCGCGGTGATCGACGCGCCGCCCTGCGACAGCAAGGCGAAGACCTGGGTGAGGTATCGCTCCGCCTGGGCGTTGGCGGAATCGACCTTCGCGAGGATTTCGTCGAGCCCGGAGAGATCGAAGCAGTAGGCTCCGGCGTTGACTTCCGTCGCGGCGTCGGCCGCAGCGTCCGAAGTAGCGCTTCCGGCGCCGCGTTCCGGGTGCACATCGGTCTCCTCGACGACTCTCAGCAGACTGCCGTCGTCGTCGCGGACCACCCTGCCGGCTCCTCCGGGACGGGAGGACCGTACCGAGAGCACGGCAGCTGAGACGCTCGCGGACGCGCCGACGAGGCCGGCGAGCGTGGTGGTCCTCAGCCCCGGACAATCGCCGTTGATCACCAAGAGGCGACCGCTGTTCTCGCCCAGCGCGTCGAGACCGGCTGTGACGGCGTCGGCCGTGCCTCGGGGCGTGTCCTGCACGGCGAAGCTCACCGGATAGGCCTCGAGGGCCGCCCGGATCTCGGCATCACCATCGGCGACGACGACGTGAACCGAGGCCGGTTCGAGGGCGCAGACGGCGCGCACCACGTGCTCGACGACGGGAATGCCGGCGCACGAGTGCAACAGCTTGGATCGCTGCGAGCGCATGCGCTTGCCCTCGCCGGCCGCGAGGATCAACGCGTGCAACGAGCTCATCTGCCGAGTGACGGCCTGATCACGCCTCTTCGTCCGCCTCTTCTTCTTCGGGCGGCGCGATCAGCTCGCGGAAAGCTTCGTTGCTTCTCAGGGCGGAGAAGTCGGGATCGTTGCGGGCGTACACGCGATTGACGTCGTTCGCCTGAATCGCGGCCGTCAACATCTCCAGGGCACCTTCTTCATTTTCCTGCAGCGCCAGGCACACCGCGCGAACGTACATGAGGCGCTCGTCATCGGGAGCCTTCTTGGCCGCCGACTCGAATACCTCGAGGGCTGCCCCGAGCTCACCGTCGTTCATCAAGACGACGCCGTGGTTGTACATCTCCTCGGCGTTCTTCAGCTTCGGTTCGGCCGCGGCTTCGGTCTCGGTGGCGGCGAGATACTGGCGCGCCCGCATCACCAAGCCGAGGTCGTTGGGCGGTGAGTCGAGAATCGCCTGGAAGTCCTTGGCGGCCTGGGCCTGTTTTCCGTTGAGGAGCTTGGTTACCCCTGATTCGAACTTCTTCAGGGCGGCGGCGACCGCCTTCTGATTGCGGGATTCTTCGCGGCGAGCCTTCTCGGCTTCCGCCGCCTCACGGGTCTGCTCGAGCCGTTCGGTGCGTTGTTCCTCGGTCTCTTCGTACACTTCGATTCGTCGCTGCAATTTGTGGATGCTCTCGATCGGTGAGGCGCTCGGGGTTTCCGGTGCCGGTGGCTCCTCGTACTCTACAACGGGCTCGGGCTCAGGGGGATCCACCGCTTCCGCCAGCATTTCTTGTTTCTTCAGGCCCATGCGGCGGATTTTCGACTCCATGGCCTTGGTGGTGACGCCGAAGTGCTCGGCGAGATCACCGTAGGTGTGAGTCAGGAAGTTCTGCCGGATGTGTTCTTCTTCTTCCTCACTCCAGTTTTTAGCCATGAACTCTCGAGTTCGAGCGGTTAAGGCAGCCTGGGCGCCAACGAGGACCGGAATTTTTGAAGAGCGGCCCATTATATGAACGCGCAGCACATTGTCACAAGGTTGACGATGGCGGCGGTGTACGGGGGCGCGGCCGACGACGCCCCGCGCCGCAGCGACATACCGGCCGTCCGGGGCGAGAGGGCACTCGTGCGGTGCGCCACGGCTGACCGCGGCAACGAGTAAGATCATTCTCATCCGCCCGGCGACGCACGAGACCTGCGCGAAATGACGAAAATCAAAAAGGCACTCCTGCTCGCCGCCGCCGGCATCGTCGGAATTGCCGTCCTCGTCGGGCTCCGGGTAGCCTCGTTCGCGCCGTTGCAGCCCGGTGTGGGAGCCGGCTCCGGAGGCCTCCTCGGGTACCCCTGGCGGGGCGTCATCCACGTCCATAGCGAAGCATCCGACGGCGCTGGAAGCATCGAAGAAATCCTCGCCGCGGCGACTTCGGCGGGCGTCGATTTCCTCGTCGTTTCCGATCACAATCCGTTCGCTGCGCAACGCCCGCGCCCCGGGTGGTACGGCGACACGCTGCTGATCGTCGCAGAGGAGATTTCGACGGAGGAGGGCCACCTGCTGGCGATGCAGATCGACGGCCACCGCTACCGCTTCGGTCCCACGGCCCGTCAGGCTCTCGCCGACATCGCCGACGAGGGAGGCTGGGCCCTGGTGGCCCACGCGGACCATACGCGGCAGGCCTGGTACGGATCCTGGGGCGGCGCGGACGGGCTCGAGATCGTGAATCTGGCCGCCGCGTGGTCGCGGCAGGGCGCGGTGTCGGGATTGGCTACGGTTGGTGCCTCGCTAATCGATGCGGACTTCGCCGCCGCACGGTTGCTGCGCGGCGGGTGGCCGGCGGTGGCGACGTGGGATGCGCTCACTGCCCTGCAACCGACCGGGACCACGCACGCGGCGGGGAGTGGTCCGGTGCCACGTCCGCGGGTCGCCATCGGCAGCGCCGACGCGCACGGCCCGGTGGTGGGCCCGGTGCCGTCCTACGGCGATACCCTCTCCGCCGTCAGTACGTTGGTTTGGATCGACCGGCCTCCGGGCAAAGCGGGCAGAGGCGATCCCGGCGTGAGCGGTGCCGGTGCGAACGACCCCGCCCGCATCGAGCGCGAGCTGCTTACCGGGCTGCGAAACGGCCGCGCGGCGATCGAGGTCTCGGCTCTCGGCGACGCCCGCACGTTCAGCTTCACCGGTGCGTCGGGGACGGCGCGTGCGCGGATGGGCGAGTTCGCCGCCTGGGAGAGTCGCCCCTGGCGCCTCGTGGCCAGCTTCGACCCATCCATCGATGCCGAGATCGTGTTGTTGCGAGACGGTGAAGCCATCGCACGAGTCCGCGGCAGCGCGCTCGAGGCCGATGCGGAGACACCCGGGACGTACCGCGTCGAGGCATACCGCCCCGACGTCGGGACGAAGGACGGGGCGGGGCCGCCGTGGTTGGTGAGTAACCCGGTGTACGTTTGGCCGGCCCGGGCCCGCGCGGCGGCCCGGATCCATCGGGCGCCGCCCCTGCCGGCGCCGCCTCTGTCGCGTGACCTGCTCGCGGTGGCGCAGTTCGAAGAAAACCATCGAGATGTGCCACGCAACGCCGTGGAGCTGCGGGACGGCCGCGTGTCCTGGACCTTCGCTCTCGAGGTCGACAGCAATCGCGAGGCCTTCGCGGCGCTCGCCTGGCGGCCCGAGCCCATGATGGACTGGTCAAGCAGCGACGGGCTGGTCGTCGATCTCGGGGCCGAACGGAAGATGAGGGTCAACCTGGAGGTCCGGGCGAAGGACGAGGCCGGGGAGACCCGTGCGTGGGCCTACTCCCTGAAGGCGGATCCCGGCGGATCGGCCGTTGCCATTCCGTGGAGTCGTTTCCGCCGACCCTGGGACGAGTATTCGAGCGAATTGGTGGGTGATGGGCGCGCGTCGCCGCGTCCCGAAGATCTCACCCGCGTCGAAGGAGTCTTCTTCGTCGTCACGCCGGCGCTGCTGGCGCCGGGAAGCGAGGCGGCGCTGGAGCTCCGGCGCCTCGGGCTCTATTGATTCCCGATTTCCGCCCACGTGCGACGGAATACCGGGTGCTCCAGGAGGCCTTCGACGACGTCCGTCGAGCCGCCGATCCCCTGGAGCACGGCGGTCTTGATGAAGGGGTCGGCTTCGAGCGCAGCGATACCGGCAGCGCCGGCCGCCTCCAGATCGCCGGAGGCCAGAAGGGCGTGGGCGAGCGTCATCCAGTGCCATCCGTTGTGCTCGTTTAGCCGTGTCGCGGTGCGCGCCTGTTCGACGGCGCGCAGCAGCAGCGCCCGGCGATCGCCGGTGTCATCCGCGGACGCAATCAGCAGAGCGCGGCGCGCCTCGTCGGCCGCCAGCGCGGCATGCTTCATGTCCAGCAGTCGCTGCAGCTCGGCGACCGGCGTATCGTGATCGTCGACGCGCAGGTCGATGTAGCGATCGTCGAGCCCCCCGTAGCCGCCGCCTTCACGAACCACGAGGAGGGCTGCCGATTGGCGGCCTCGCTTGTCGCCGCCGGCGGCCTGCCCGGCCGCGAGTGACGCGACCAGCCTTGTGGCCAGGTCTCCCGACGTGTCCTCGTAGGCAGCCGCCATGGCGTCGACGACTTCGGGGCCGGCGAGCAGGTTTCCCTGGACGCTATAGCCTTCCCCGAGGCGCGCACCGGCCCAGGGCAGGCAGCCGTCGCCGGTGAAGTTGGTGGCGTTTCCGGCGGCGTCGACGAGACCCACCTGGCGCAGCCCGCGATCCGCATCGTCAGCCAGCAGCGCGTCGATGACACCTGTTGGCGCCGTTCCTTCCGCGAGCATCTCGAGGCCACGCGGGCCGAACGTCGTGTTCGCGTAGGACTGCGTGGCGACGGCGCCGATGCCGGCGGCAGCGAACGGCACCACCGATCCGACGGCGAAAAACTTCGATTGCACGGCGACCCCCAGGTCTCCGGTAGCAGGATCCCGGGCGACGATCGAGAACGTTGCTACGAGCTCGGGCGCGAGCGGAGGGGCGGCGGGCACCGACGCACCGGCCGGCGGTGCCGCCAGGGGCCCGGCCGGGGCGGACAAACCATAGCTGTTCGGTACGAGCCGGTTAGCAACCGGTACCCCGATCGTGAGCGTCCCGGCGCACAACACGGCGAGGGCGGCGAACCGAAGACGGCGTCGGCGCCGGTGGTGCCGATTCGAAGTGCCCGGCCCTTGCGGACCATGTCCAGGTGCCATGACGGGTACACCTCGTTTGCCAGGACTCGCCGGGCGCAGCCGCCGCACGGAACTGCGGGCTCGCGCCCGCATCGCCCGGCACGCGTGCGCGCGGATTTACCGTGAGGGGGCTGGAGTGTACCATCGCCGCCCCATGGGAACGCTGATCGCTTTGGAAGGAATCGACGGCTCGGGAAAGTCTACGCAGGCACGTCGCCTGCGGGACCACCTCGAATCCGGCGGCCGGTCCGCAGTCCTTTTCCGCGAACCGGGCGACACGGAATTCGGCGATCGGCTGCGGCAGATCTTCCGCCAGGGCCGGGACGTCACGCCCGAGGAGGAGATGCGACTTTTCATCGAGGATCGGCGCATCGACGTTGCCCGAAACATCGTCCCCGCGCTTGCCGACGGCAAGGTGGTGATCATGGACCGGTACTACTTCTCGACCATGGCCTACCAGGGTTCCCTGGGGATCGACGTCGGGGAGATTCGAGCCATCAACGAGGCGTTCGCACCGCGACCGGATCTCACCTTGATACTCGATCTTCCGGCCGAGCGCGGCGCGGAGCGTATCCGCGCGTCGCGCGGGGCGCAGGACTCGTTCGAAGGGGTCGAATACCTTGCCCGGGTGCGGAAGCTGTTCCTCTCGTTCGTCGGCGACGACGTCGAGGTGATCGACGCCGATGCGGACAGCGAGGTGGTGGCGGCCGCGATTGCACGCCGGGTGGAGGCCTTGCTGCGAGAACGCAGCTAGCACGGCCTGCTAGCGGGGCAGTCGCGGTTCGGGTGCGGACCCGATCAGTTCATCCGTACTTCGTCGAAGATCCCGCTGAGATCCGCCGTTGGCTTGCCTGATTCGTCGGCGATGGCGCGGCGGTTGGGTGGCTCGGCGCGGTAGTTCTCGATCCGCGTCTCGATGCGCTCGGCGAACGTGGTCGTCGACCGATTGTCGAGAAACACGCCCGCCGGGATCTCGGCTCCCCACTCGTGTGCTCGACTCATGAAGGCGTTCGCCTTGGCGTTCAGCGTCGCCTCGTCGGCGTCGGCGGGAACCACCGGATCGTAGTCGGTGTCCTCGAGCCAATAGACGCGCGGTTGTCCGCTGTCGAGGTCCTTGCCCGCGTACCAGTCCTTGGTGTGCAGATTGTTGTAGGTCGGGCAGGGCTGCAGGACGTCGAGAAACGACATGCCGGGGTGTTCGATCGCCTGCACGATCAGGTCGGTGACCTTCTTGACGTTGTAGGAATACCCCCTGCCGATCCAGGTGAAGCCCACCGACATCGCCATCATCAACGAATTGAGCTGACCCTGGATGTTGGGCTCCGGCAGGCTCTTCGTCTGCAGGCCCAGCGCCAACGTCGGCGCTGCCTGACCCTTGGTGAGCCCGTAGACGCCGTTGTTGAACAGGATGTACGTCATGTCGAGATTGCGTCGGCCGGCGTTGACGAAGTGACCGGCGCCGATGCCCAGACCGTCTCCATCGCCGCCCACGCCGACGACGGTCATCTCCGGATTCGCCAGCTTGATCCCCTGCGCAAAGGGCAACAGGCGTCCGTGCAACGTGTGCACGCCGTACACCGGGAAGTAGTAGGGCGCCTTCCCGGAGCAACCGATCCCGCCGACGACCGCGACCTTGTGGGCCTCGAGGCCGAGGCGGGCAAACGCCTGTTGCACGGAATTGAGGATGCCGTAGTCGCCGCATCCCGGGCACCAGTCGTTGGGGAAGGGAACCTGGAAGTCCTTGGCGGTGAGCTTGCGTTCTTCGGTGGCGGTTGTCATGGGCTTGATTGTAGACGGCGCCGCCCGTGGACGGGGCGGCCCGTGATCACTCGTTGGGATTTCGGATGACGAGCTTCGATTCGTCCGTGCCGGCGTGGATGGTCTTGAACGCCTCGTGCAGCTCCCGTCCGGAGAAGGGGCGTCCGTTGTACTTCACCACCAGGTGGTCGCAACCGATGCCGGTGTGTTGGCGAAGCACCTGGGCGAGCTGCCCGGAGAAGTTCGCCTCGACAGCCACCAGTGGCTTGGCCGTGGCGAGCAGCTCCTCGAGCTCGGGGGTAGGGAACGGGCTCATGATGCGGACCTGCACCAGGCGCGCACTCACGCCGCCCACCTCGAGCCGCTCCATCGCCTCGAGGATGCCGCCCTTGTTCGAGCCCCAGCTCAGGACAGTGAACGCCGCCTCCGGATCGCCGTACACGCGCAGCTTCTCGTCCCGCGGAATCTCCCGCGCCGCCGTTTCCAGCTTGCGCATGCGCTTCTCCATCTGCGCCTCGCGGACAACCGGGTCTTCCGTCACCCGGCCGAAGGGCGTGTGCTCGCCGCCCGTAAGCCAGTGCATACCTCCCGGTGTGCCGTGCAACGGCCGCGGCGAGATACCCGACTCCGTGACAGCGAAACGGGGGAAGAGCTTTTCCTCGGGGTCGGGCGTGGCGATCTCGCCCCGGTCGATGGTGATCTTGCCCACATCGTAGGGCGGCACCGTCATCGTCTTGCTCGAGAGCGACTTGTCGAGAATGTGAACGACGACAGTCTGGTAGCGATCGGCGTAGTTGAAGGCGTCGGCGGCGTCGTAGAACGCTTCGTCCAGATCGCTGGATGCCAGCACGATGCGAGGAAACTCGCTGTGGCCCGCGTTGAGGGCGAACCAGAGGTCTCCTTGCTCGCTTCGCGTCGGCAGCCCGGTGGAGGGCCCGCCGCGCTGGTAGAGCGTTACCACCACCGGTACCTCGTTGTTGCCGGCCCAGCCGAGACCCTCGGCCATCAGGGCGAAGCCGGGGCCGGAGGTTGCCGTCGAGCTTCGGGCTCCGGTGAGCGCCGCTCCCGCCGCCATGCAGACGGCCGAGATCTCGTCCTCGGTTTGGACCACGAGAACGCTTCCCTCGTCGCCGTTGGTAGTCGAGAATGTCTCGTGCGCCTCGAGGTAGACGCTCTCGTCGGTAGCCGGGCTGATCGGGTAGTAGCTCTGGAACGTCAGGCCCCCGGCGATCTTCCCCATCGCGACCGCCTGGTTTCCGTTCAGCAGGATGCAGGGTTTCTTGGACTCTACCGGCTCGAGTCGGTGGGAAAACTCGGACGTGTCATAGGCGTCGCGAACGAAATCGTACGCCAGGTCGACGGCGGCGCGGTTCAGATCGATGATCTTCTTCCGCCCGGGCCAGATCTTCTCCAGGGCGGCGTAGACGTACTTGCGCTGGTACTCCACCAGCGCCAGCGACATGGCCACCGCGAGGGTGTTCATCGTCCGGCTGGCCAGCGCCTGCGGCACGCCGAGCTTGTCGGCCAGGAGACCGACGATCTTTTCGTATTCGGCCTCGTAGGTTTGCACGCCGCGGTTGCGCGCGTCTTCGAGCAAGCCGGCCATGGTCGCGGCCAGCCCACGCTCCTCGAGGTAGGCGGTCAGGTCGTCCTTGGCGCGGCCGTCGAGAAACGTGACGCCGGCGACCTCTGCGTCGACGTCCTTGGCGGCGTAGAACAGCGCCCCGCCCTTGACGACCGACGTCGCGTGGCGAGCGAGCGATTCTGTCTCGAATGTCGTCAGGAGTTGCACGCGGTCCCGATGGATGTGCACCGGGCGATGGGCGACACGCACGTCGAAGTAGCTGTGACGCCCCATGATGTTCGAGTAATACTCGCGGCGGCCGAAAACGTTGAGGCCACCGAGGGCGCAAGCGCGCTGGAAAATGCCGGCGGCGGTGTCGACACCGCTACCCTGCGGGCCGCCGACACGCCAGGCCAGGTCGTCTTTGTTGTTGGTCACCGTTTTCTCTGCGGCTTTTTGGCGCCGGGCGACCGGGTCGCGGTGCCGGCGATGCGTTGGGATTTGCGCAGCCCTGACGGAAGAAGAAGTTTTGCGGGAACTTTTGCGGCCTCGCTGGCGCGAGGTTCCGGGAGAGCGGGGAATATGTGGAAGCCCGCCAAGCGGACCTAGAACTCAAAGAATACGGCGTCTGATGGCCCTTGGCTAGCACGCCGCCCCACACTTCCACGGCGGCATCCGGACTCGCGGGCGACGGTCTCGGGGCCCGCTGCGGCAGGCCGCGCACGCACGAAAGCGGCGTCCCGGTCAGTCCTTCGATCGCAGCAGGTGCCCGACGGCCTCGGCGCTCGCCAGGTGGCCCTTGCCCAGCGTCAACCCGCCGTCGACCGGCAGCATCACGCCGGTGATGTAGGAGGCGGCATCGCTGATCAGGAACGTGGCGGTATCCGCAACCTCGCGCTCCTCGCCGAAGCGCGCCATCGGCAGCTTGTCGATGATCGACGCGCGGGCGGCCTCGGTGTCCCAGAGCCGGCTGCCGGCGCCGTAGGTCTCCACCGGACCCGGTGCGATGGCGTTTACGCGGATCCCGGCCGGGGCCCATTCCACCGCCAGCGTGCGGGTCAGTGCGAGCACGCCCGCCTTGCCCGCGGCCGAATGGGCCGTGAGCGTCCCGGCTCCTTCGGCGTAGGTGGCCAGGATGTTGAGGATGTTGCCGCCCCCTTGCTTCTTCATCTGCGGGTACGCGGCCTGCGAACAGAACCACGACCCGTCGAGAACGATCCGGGTCACCGCCTTCCAGCCGCCGACCGACAAGTCCTCGGCACGGACGACGAAGTTGCCGGCGGCGTTGTTGACCAGCACATCCAATCGGCCGAACCTCTCGATGGTTGCCGCCACCGTGTCGCGCACCTGGTCCGGGTCGCGCACGTCGCACACCAGCGGCAGGACGTCGATGCCGTCGCCGCGCAACGTCTCGGCCCCCGCTTCGACATGCTCCGCCGATCGGGAGGCGATGACGATGCGACCGCCCACCGAGCCGAAGCACCTCGCCATGGCGAGCCCCAGGCCGGTGCCTCCTCCGGTGATCAGTACGACCTTGGCTGCCAGAAGATCATCGGCGAAAACGGACATGCGGGAAAGTAAACCACAGACGCATACAACGGGAGACGGCGGCACATCTTGCGTAGGTTGATATTGATGTGATATCACTTCGGTATCACGGGGGTTGGAGGACGCCCGCGGGCGCGATTCACCCGGAACAAGGCCCGGTAGGGTCGCGGAAGGAGAGTCGAGCATGATCCAGGAGGTCGAGAGGAAGGCTTCGAACGGTATCGCCGTCCTGCTCATTCTGATCGCCCTTACGGTGGTTCTGGCGTACTTCCTCATCGCCAGCATCGTCGCGGAGGACGCCTATGCAACGGTCGGATACATCATCGTTCTGGCGGTCGTCGTTTTTCTCTACTTCGGGCTGTTCGTGGTGAACCCGAATCAGGGCAAGGTGCTGCAGCTGTTCGGGCAGTACGTCGGCACGGTGAGGGATCCGGGGCTTCGCTGGGCGAACCCCTTCTATACGAAGAAGCGCGTTTCCCTCAGGGTCCGGAACTTCGAGACCAGCAAGCTGAAGGTCAACGACAACCGCGGCAACCCGATCGAGATCGCGGCGGTGGTCGTGTGGAAGGTGATCGATACGGCCGAGGCCGTCTTCGAGGTGGACGACTACGTCAACTACGTCCACGTTCAAAGCGAGGCGGCCGTTCGCAACCTGGCCACCAACTATCCCTACGACTCCTTCGAGGAGGACGAGGTTTCGATGGTCGGGCACCTGCCGGAGATCTCCGAGCGGTTGCGCCACGAGAACCAGGACAGGTTGGCGAAGGCGGGGATCGAGATCATCGAGTCGAGGATCTCGCACCTGGCGTACTCCCCCGAGATCGCCCAGGCAATGCTGCGCCGTCAGCAGGCCACCGCGATCATCGCGGCGCGTCGCAAGATCGTCGAGGGCGCCGTGGGGATGGTCGAGCACGCCCTCGAAGAGCTTTCCCGGAAGGAAATCCTAGAGCTCGACGAGGAGCGAAAGGCTTCGATGGTCTCCAACTTGCTGGTGGTCCTTTGCAGCGAGACCGAGACGCAGCCGGTGGTCAACACCGGCTCCCTGTATACCTGATCCGGGGAGACGCAACCGGGCGCCCGTCGCGGCGCCCGGCCGTTGTTCCCGTTTCCTGCCCGCCGCGGGCGGGCACGGAGTAGCGAAGGCACGTGGCCAAGCGAAAGGCGTTGCTGCTGCGATTGGATCCGCGGATCCACGATGCGGTGAAGCGGTGGGCCGATGACGAGTTGCGCAGCGTCAACGCGCAGATCGAGTTCCTGCTGCGCCAGGCATTGAGTGACGCCCGCCGATTGCGAGACCGCAAGGAGGAATAGCGGCGACCGCGAAGCACTTGTCGTCGTTTCGCTTTTCGCCTTGCACGGCGGGTGCCCGAAAATCTACTTTGCGTCCTGATGACTGACCCCGAATCGGCCCCCCATCCCGATCCTCGCCTGAAGTGGTTCGTCCTCGGCACCGTCGGCCTCGCTCTGGCGACGCTGGCGCTGTACGCACTGCCACTCCCACCGGGCAGCCTGACGCTGCTGCGCGAGGGGTTCCTTCTGGCCGCCTTCGCACTGCCGCTGTGGCCGCTCACCCGCGCCCGCGCCGTGGCCCGCGGCGAACACCGCCTGGCGTGGCTGTTCCTTCTGCTCGCGGTTTCATCCGGCATGGCGGGTCAGCTTCTGTGGGTCGTCCGCAGCGTGGTCGCCGGCGGCTCCACGCCGTTCGCCCCAACGGAGATCGGGTTCGTCGGGTTCATGGCTTTCACCACCCTGGCGCTCGCCCTGGAGGTGTCGTCGAACGGACGAAGCGGCGTGCGCGCCGAGCTGGTCATCGACTTGCTCTTGATCGGCACGATCGGCCTCTTTCTGGTCCAGGAGATCTTCGCCGTTCTGCCCGAGTCGCACACCGTGGGCGCGATGGAGCTGGCCCTCGGGGGCGTCAACTTGATCGCGGCGCTCGCCCTCGGCGTCGCCTCGATGGGTGCGTTGATTTCGCCCGGAGCGTTGGGGGGAGGTGTACCCCGCTTGCTTGTCGTGTTCAGCGGCTTCGTCGCCGCCGTCGCCCGCAGCACGTTCGCGTATCGCAACTTCTACGGTGTCAGCACGGACTGGCTTACGCCGGCCTGGGTGTTTTGCCTGCTGATGATCGGCGCGGCGGCGGCGGAAAGGGCGTCCTCGGGGGCCGAGGAGCGGGAGGAGTACGTTGGCAGCGGCAGCGCCCTGCGCACTCTGGTGGTGCCCATGATCGTCGCCTACGGTCTCTCGCTGCTGATTCGCGAGATCCTCGGAGCGGGTTCCACCCAGGGAAACGGAATGGCCTGGGCATTCCTGGCGCTGCTCATCGTCGCCCGCGTCGCCACCGCCATTGTGAGCTCGGAGCGGCAGGCGGAGGAGGTAACGGCCTGGGAGCGCCGCTACGAGACGCTGGTCGAAACCATGGGTTCGCTGGTCTACGAGTGGGACCCGGTGAGCGGCCGCGCGGTGCGGAGCGGCGCGGTGGAGCAGATCTTCGGTGAGGACCCGGCGCGCGTCAGCCAGGCGGTCGACGCCACCTTCCAGCTCATGCACGAGGAGGACCGCCCCGCCGCCGAGCGCGAGTTCCGCCAGGCCCTGCAGCGTGGCGGCCTGTTCGAGATCGAGTACCGCATTCCCGGCATGGGGAACTCCTGGCGCTTGATCCGCGACCGCGGCTTCTGTGAGCACGACGCCGACGGCGAGCCCACCCGGGTGCTCGGCATCATGAGCAACGTCACCGACGAGCGTAAGAACGAAGAGCGGCTGCGCCGGGCGGAGAAGCTTGCTTCGCTGGGCGGCCTGGCGGCCGGTGCCGCACACGAGATCAACAACCCGCTGGCAGCCATCTCGCTGGCGGCGCAGATGCTGATGGAAGACAGGAGGCTGCCGGAGGATGTCCTCGACGACGTGCGCGTCATCGAGCGGCAAGCGAGCCGTGCCGGCGAAGTGACCGACAGGATGCTGGTGTTCGCCCGTCGCCGCGAGGGCGAGCGCGACTCCTACGACATCAACGACCTGGTGCGCGAGGTGCTGCGAGGCCGTCGTTACGAGATCGAGACCTACACGATCGAGTTGCGCGAGGATCCGGCGGAGAACCTGCCGCACGTCTGGGTCGACCCGGTGCAGATCGAACGCGTTCTCACCAATCTGATCATCAATGCGGAGAAGGCTCTCGCCGACGTTCCCGAAGGCGAGCGCATGCTGACTGTGGGCAGCCGGCGAACCGAGACGGGCGTCGCGGTGGACGTTTCCGACACTGGCCCCGGGATTCCGGAGCACGTACTGCCCAACATTTTCGATCCGTTTTTCACCACCCGTGAAGTCGGCCAGGGCACCGGCCTGGGGCTGAGCATGAGCCACAGCATCGTGCAGGCGCATGGCGGCGAGCTGCGCGTGAAAACGCACCCGGGGGAGGGGACGACGTTCACGATCGAGCTGCCGCGGTCAGAAGAGGAGCTCGATGTTGCCGAAAAGACCATCGGCGGTACGCGGAAAGCGCCCGACTTCGTCCTCCAGGAAAAGACGGCCGTCGAACCTCTCGACATCCTCATCGTCGACGACGAGCATTCGATCCGCGAGCTTGCCCGCCGTTTTCTCGTCGGCAAGGGACACAAGGTCACCGAGGCCTCGACCGGCCGAGACGCGTTGAAGCTGGTGACGGCGAACGAGTACGACGGCATCGTTCTGGATCTGCGCATGCCCGACCTGTCGGGCGAGGGCTTCTACGAATGGCTGCGCAGGAATCGGCCTCAGATGGCGGCCCGCGTGACCATCATCTCCGGTGACCTGGCGAATCCGCAGACGATCGAGATCCTCGAGCGCATCGGGCAGCCCTATCTGCTCAAGCCGTTCAAGACGGCCGAGCTGCTGGCGTACATCGAGAAGAACGCCGAGGAGGCTGCGGCGGGCTGACGACCGTGCGTCGCCGAAGGCCCGGGATCTCGAACGCGCACCGTCGACGCGTAGATCCGCGCTCTCGGCGCGTCGCGCGGCGATCGTACGCGGGGTGGGGTCAGCCCTGGTCACCGCCGAGGAACACCGCCGCGATGCGGGCGGCGAGGCCGGCGCCATCGAAACGGTTGTAGTTCACCAGTACGGCGACCACCAGCTCCTCCTCCGGGACCAACAGAAGAAAGGCTCGGCCGCCGACCGACGACCCGCCGTGGTGCACGACGCGGAGCTCTGCCAGCGGGCCGCCCCGGACGGGGTCGTCCTGCGGAAACAGCTCGCCGAAGCTGCCGACCCGCCAGCCGATGCCGTAGCCGGTTTCCTCACCCGCGTTCGTCCGTTGCGAGGTGAACAGGAGATCGAGGCCTTCGCGTGGCAGGAATCCGGGCTCCAGGTGAGCGGTTCCGAATCGGACCAGGTCTTCGACGCTGGCGATGAACCCGCCGCCGGCCCACTTGTAGCTGTTGTCGACGAAGGGCGCGTTGCGGGTACGGCCGCCGGTGAACGTGTAGAAGCGTGTGCGCCCCGGGATGATCAGGCGGGGATCGTCGGCGAAGGTGTCGTTCATGCCCAGCGGCTCGAAGACGTTACGAGCCATATAGGACAGGAAGGGCTCGTCCGCGGCGCCCTGAACGACGGCGCTGATCAGGTTCCAGCCGTAGCTCGAGTATGAGTAGCGCTCGCCGGGAGCGAACAGCAACGGATCTTCGCCGAAGATCCCCAGGGCATCGACGACGTCGTCGTAGTGGCGCTGCCCCTCGCTGACGGACTCGTCACCACGATAGTGACGGACACCGGCCAGGTGGCCGGCCAGCATCCGGGTGGTGATTTCCTCCTGCTTGCGGGGGAAAGACGGCACGTAGTCCTGCACCGGGGCGTCCAGATCGAGTCGACCCTCGAGGGCGAGCTGCACGACCGCGGTCGCCGTGACCGGCTTCGAGACGCTGCCGATGCGATACAGCGTCGTTTCCAGTGCCGGAACGCGGTTCTCCAGGTCCGCGTAGCCGAAACCCTCGGACCAGACCTGGATCCCGCCGGAGCCGACCGCGGCCGAGATGCCGGGGATGCCCATCTCGTCCTGGTGAGCCCGCACCAGCGCCCGGGCGCGGGCGATGGCCTCGGCGCGGCCCTGGGCCGCTGACGGATTCGCCGCCGGCCCGGTCGGGTGAGATGACGGCCGCGCCGGCCCGGTGAGCAGAAAGGCGGCGGCGAGGACCAGGGCGACCAGCCCTCCCCGTCGTACCAATCTTCCCCGTCGCCCATCGTTCCGGGCGGGCGGACGAGGCGCTCGAACTCTCGACGACCATGGCATGGCCGCCATTCTAGCTCGGTCGGGCGTGCCGAATCGCCACCTGCGCCGCGCTCAGCCGCGCCGCCGGGACGCGGAACGGCGAGCACGAAACGTAGTCCAACCCGACGCGATGCCAGAACTCGATCGATCGTGGGTCGCCGCCGTGCTCGCCGCAGACCCCGGTGGTGAGCTTCTCGCGAGCTTCGAGGCCTCGCCGCAGCGCCGCATCGACGAGAACCCCGACGCCGTTGACGTCCACGTGCTGGAACGGGTCGGTCGGCATGATGCCGTGCTCCTCGTAGGTATCGAGAAACTCCTGGCTATCGTCGCGGGAGAAGCCGTAGGTCATCTGGGTGAGGTCATTCGTGCCGAAGGAAAAGAACTCGGCGGCCTCGGCGATCGCCCCCGCGTCGATGCAGGCACGCGGTGTCTCGATCATCGCACCCACCGGAAAAGCCAGATCCGGGTCGACCTGGCGCAGCGCGGGTTTGACGACGTTCTCCAGGATCCAGCGCAGCTCGGCCGCGTCCGCCACGAGCGGCACCATGATCTCCGGCATCGGATGGCCGCCGCCGTCCGTGACCTGTCGCGCCGCCGCGGCGATCGCCCGCACCTGCATGCGGTAGAGCAGCGGGCTGGTGATCCCGAGCCGGCATCCGCGGTGACCGAGCATGGGGTTCTCGCCACGCAAGGCGTCGATCCGTTGTCCGAGCTCCGTTGCGTCGACGTCGAGACGGGCGGCCAGAGCGCCGATCTCGTCGGGCTCGTCGGGGAGAAACTCGTGCAGCGGCGGATCGAGCAGCCGGATCGTGACGGGCAACCCGTCCATCGCCGACAGGATCTCGACGAAGTCCTCGCGTTGCATGGTTTCGAGGCAGGCGATGGCGTCGTCGCGCGATTCCTCGCTGGTGGCCAGGATCGCCGTCTGCACGAACGGCAACCGGTCTGCGCCGAAGAACATGTGCTCGGTGCGACAAAGCCCGATGCCCTGCGCTCCCAGGGACCGCGCCCGGCGGGCGTCCTCCGGAGTATCCGCGTTGGCGCGAACGCCGAGTTGACGGGCTTCGTCGGCCCAGCCCATCAGGATGGAGAAGGCTCCTGTTACCTCGGGCTCCACCAACTCCACGGCGCCGGCGTATACGGAGCCCGTGCCGCCGTCGATGCTGATACGTTCGCCGGCCGCGAACTCGTGACCGTTGACACGGAAGCGGAGATTTTCCAGGTCGACCTGCAGGGCGCTCACGCCGGTGACACAGGGCTTCCCCATTCCTCGCGCCACCACCGCAGCGTGCGACGTCATGCCGCCGCGGGCGGTGAGCACGCCCCGTGCGGCCGCCATGCCGCCGACGTCGTCGGCCACCGTCATGGGTCGAACGAGGATCACGTCGTCACCCGTCGCGGCCCGCTCCAGCGCGTCTTCGGCGCTGAAGACGATGGATCCGATTGCTGCACCCGGCGACGCCGGAGCGCCGCGGGCGATGAGCTCCCGGCCGTTGCCCTCCGAGATTCGGGGATGCAGGAGCTGATCGAGGGCGTCGGGATCGACACGCTCGACAGCCGTAGAGCGTTCGACCTGGCCTTCTTGCACCAGATCGACGGCGATCTTCACCGCCGCCGCGGCGGTTCGCTTTCCGCGCCGGGTCTGGAGCATGAACAGCTCCCCGTCTTCGACGGTGAACTCCAGGTCGAGCATGTCGGCGTAGTGCTGCTCGAGCCGCTCGGCGATCTCGTGAAGCTCGCGGTACGCATCCGGAAGGAGCGTTTCCAGGGACTCGTCTTTCCCCTGGTCGGCGTCGATCGACACTGGTGTGCGAACGCCGGCAACGACGTCTTCTCCCTCCGCCTGGCGCAGCCACTCGCCGAAGAGCCGTGCCGTCCCTGTTGCGGGATCTCTTGTGAACGCGACACCGGAGCCGGAGTTCTCGTTCAGGTTGCCGAACACCATCGATTGCACGTTGGCGGCCGTCCCGAGGTCGTTCGGCACGCCGTGCAACTGGCGATAGACGCGCGCCCGCGGAGCGTTCCACGAGCTGAACACGGCCGCCACCGCCTGTTCGACCTGGTCGACCGGGTCGTCCGGGAAGGGCTCCCCGACGGCGTTCTCGTAGATGGCGAGGAAACGAGCAATGACGTCCTCGAGGGCGGAGGCGGGAAGCATGGCGTCGTTGGGCACGCCGGTGGCGGCCACGGCCTCGTCGAGGATGTCCTCGAACTCCTCCAGCTTCAGTCCCTGTACGACGTTGGTGAACATCTGGATGAGCCGGCGATAGACGTCCAGGGCGAAGCGCTCGTTGCCGTTGCGCGATAGCGCTTCGACCACCTTGGGGTTACAGCCCAGATTCAGGACCGTATCCATCATCCCCGGCATGCTGACCGCCGCTCCCGAGCGGACGGAGACCAGCAGCGGTCGGTCCTCGTCGCCCAGCCGCTTGCCGCACATCTCTTCGAGGCGTGTCAGGGCGGCGCGCACCTCGTCGCGGACCGGATCGGGGACGGCATTGTGCGCCAGGTAGGCATGGCAAGCCGCGGTGGTGATGGTGAAGCCGGGGGGTACGTTGACCCCGAGGCGAGCCATCTCGGCGAGATCGGCCCCCTTTCCGCCAAGCAGCTCGCGATCGACACGGCTGCCGTCAGCCGAGCCTCCGCCAAAGAAATAGACGTGCTTGAAAGGCATTACGGGTCTCCGTCGGGTGAGTGCGTTGAATCGAGGTGGCGTTCAGCCCTGATCAATCAGCGAGTGATGCGGCGACCGACTCCTGTTTGACCGTGAGTACCGGGCAACCGGCGTAGCGTACGACCTTCTCCGCGGTACTGCCGATCACCAGGTGGCTGACTCCCGTGCGGCCGTGAGTCGACATGACGATCAGATCCGCTTCCTCCTCTTCCGCGGTGCGAACGATTTCGAGACCGGGATCGAACCCGCGCACGAGCATGGTGCGGACGGCGACGCCGTCGCCGGCGACTCCTCGCTCGGTTTCGCCGAGCTGCTCGCGGCTCCGCTCCTCGATCTCGGTGACATGCTCGGAAGGCAGCGGCGGGAACCGCCAGTCCGGGTTTGCGGGGTCGTAGTCCCACACCGTGACGACGTGGGCCATGACGAGCTCGGCACGGTAGTGCTCGGCGAACGAGACGGCAGACTGAAGGGCGCGTTCCGAACCCTTCGAGAAGTCCGTCGCGAAGAGCACCCGTTTCCCGCCGAACGGGCGCGGCTTCTCCTGCCGGGGCGATACGGTCATCACCGGGCACGGCGCCAGTCGCACGACCTTTTCCGCCACCGAGCCCCAGAGCACGTGGTCCAGCCCGGTGCGGGCGTGTGTCGGCAGCACGATCAAGTCGGGCGCTTCGTCCTCGGCCAGCTGAACGATCTCGCGATACACGCTGCCCCGGCGAACGAGGGCGCGAACCGAGACGAACTTCCTTTCCTCCTCGTCCACCAACGATTCGAGCTGCTCGAGAGCCTTTTCCTCCATCGCGTCGTAATAGCTCTCGACGTCGAAGCCCTGAACGACCGGGCCGACATGGGGATAGGGGTAGTCCAGCACGTGGAGCAGGACGAGCTCGGCGTTGAACTCGGCTGCCATGGAAAGGGCGGGGGTCAGGGCGAAATGTGTCGCTTCGGAGAAATCGATCGGGCAGTGAATTCGCTTGATCACGCCGCACCTCCTCGATCGTGCGTTCCCGACTCCCGGCTAGCACCGTTGGGCCGGGAAGGTTGGAGGACCCCTTGCGTCCGTCTTTATATTACGATACAACGGTCTGAAATTCTATTTAATGCGGAGGGTATCGCCCGCCTTCCGGACTCAGCCGGCCGTGGTGAGGCCGTTTCTCATGATCTACACGGGTTCAGCAAAATACGCGGTCCGCGCCATGGTCTGCCTGGCCGTGAACAACGGCGACGGAAAGCCGTTCTCTGCCGCCGGGGTCGCGGAGGCCGAGCAAATCCCGCCCTTCTATCTCGCCAAGGTCTTGCAGGACCTGGGCCGGGCCGGACTATTGAAGTCCGCCCGCGGCCGAGGAGGCGGCTTCTTTCTCAGTCGACCGGCCGACGAGATCGCCCTGATCGACGTGGTCTCGGCGGTTGAGGACCCACGCCGCCTCGAGGAAGAGTGCGTTCTCGGCATCGACGTGTGCAGCGACGAAACGCCGTGCCCGATGCACGAGACCTGGAAGGATTTCCGCGACAGTGCCCTGTCGACGCTGCGAACCCTCACCGTCGCCGACCTGGTGACGGAAATGGAACGCAAGAAGAAGCTCCACGGGGAATAGGAAGCAACCCGGGCTACCTGCTCGCCGCCGCCGATTCCACGGCTTCTTTCAACCTCGCCAGCACGCCTGGGGTGACCTCCGAGAAGTAGGTCGATCGGTCCCGCCAAGCGTCGCCGCGACCGAGGCCATCGAAACGGACCCGTGTTTGTCCATCGGCGGTCTCGTCCAGGCGCCAAACTGACCACGTGCCCGCAAGCTCCCCTGTCGTGACGAGCAACTCCTCTGGCAGGAAAGCCAGCACGACCGTTCCTTCCATCCCCCTGTCATCGGGATTGTCAGGATCGAAGTAGAGTTCATACGGCCCACCCAGAGTGAGCTCTACCTCCGACTGGGGTGCGATCCACCCGGCAAGTCCCTCTGACGTGGTCAGCGCCTTCCAAACGTGCTCGGCGGTCGCGGAGATGACCACCTCGCCTCCGATCTGGATGAGCTCGGCGTCCTGACCACTCTCCGCCAGCCAGCTCGACGGAAGCATCGCGAAACTAGGGCCTGTTAACACTACAGCAGTCCATCCACGATGAGGGCGAAGTGGATGAACGCGAGGAACATAACGTCGAGCTTGTCGAAGCGAGAGAAGATGCGGCGGAAGCCTTTGAGCCGGCGGAACAGCCGCTCGATCTCGTTGCGACGTCGGTACATTTCGCGATCGTATTCCCAAGGGGCAACGCGGTTTTTCTTCGGTGGCACAACGGGCGTAAACCCCAGATCCAGCGCCAGTTGCCGCGTCTCCTCGCCCTCATACGCTCGATCCATCACCAGCGCCACTTCGCCGTCCTGATACTCGAGGGAGCGCAGTAACTTACGTCCTTCCGGCGCGTCATGAGCGTGCCCTGGGGACAACGAGAACGTTATGGCTGTCCGAGCATCTGCGGCAACCATATGAACTTTGGTGGTCCAACCACCTCGCGATTTCCCGATGGCCTGCGGGCCGTTTTTTTTAACGCCCCCGTGCCGTCCGGGTGAACTTTCACGATCGTACTGTCCAACGACATTGCCTCGATCTTGATGCGAATGATCTGTTCTTGCTGCAGCGCCGCGAAGATTCGATCGAGCACGCCGGCCTTCGCCCAGCGGTTCATTCGCGTGTAGATCGTATGCCAGTTTCCGAACCTCTTCGGCAGCCCACGCCACTTGCACCCGTGCTCGGCGACGTACAGGATCGCGTTGAGTACCTGGAGATTCGTGATGCTTACGTTGCCTCTCTGCCGCGGGAAACAACCTTCGATTCGACGATACTGCTCCTCTGTGATTTCCATGCTGGGATCGTATCACGGATCCGCCTATTAGTGTTAACAGGCCCTAGCCAGTAGCACGGCTCGCGCGATCATTGAATTCCTCCCGAGGCACATTAAGCTCCTGTTTTTGGGTATCTGACCAAGTAAGCATAGTTCCGAATGGTCGCGCTTGTCAATGCATTTGAGTATTCCTTTGCACTAGGCTAGGTTCACCTAGGTGAATAACCAACAGAGCACGACGAGAGATCGCATCATCGAGACGGCGACGGAGCTCTTCTGGGCCAGGGGCTACGAACGCACCACCCTGATGGACATACAGAACGCCGCTGGCGTTCACGGCGGCAGCGTTTACCACTTCTTCAAGACGAAGAAGGAGATCGCGCAGGCTGTCATCGAGCGGTATCGAGAACGGTTCGATACGGACCTCATCGAGCCCGTATTCAGCCGTTTCGAAGACCCCATCGACCGCGTTTTCGGCCTGCTTGACGGTTATCGGACGATGCTCGTTCGGACGAGGTACTCCCGAGGATGTCCGATTGGCGCTCTGGCACTCGAACTCAGCGATCTGGACGAGGAGGCGCGCGAAGGGATCGTCGCCGTTTTCGACGCGTGGTGGCAGGCGGTCGAACGATGTCTTCAGGATGCCGCTTCAGGGCGGGAGGACGACGTCGATACGGAAGAGCTGGCCAGGTTCGTGTTGACGGTCATGGAAGGAGCAGTGCTCCAGACCCGAGCCTACCGCGACCTCCGCGCCTTCGACGCCTCGGTTGCACAGCTCCGCCGATACGTCGATAGCCTGTGGCGGCCGATGCCTCCGCAGGCGTGACGGGTGTTGCGCCGAAGAAGGATGCTGCGACGGCTGCCCAACAAGAAAAAGGCTCCTGAGGCTGGACTCGAACCAGCAACCCTCCGGTTAACAGCCGGATGCTCTGCCAATTGAGCTACTCAGGAACCTGCGGTACCTCGGGACGCTTTGGCATTACGCCCCACCACTTCCGACGGTAGCAAAGGGAAAACCACCGCTCAAGCTGCCGCCAACAGCGCCGCGTGGATCCTGGCGACAGAAGTATCAGCGACGAGCAGGCGGGGCGAGTGCAAGGCGCGCGCCGAGAGGACGACCGGAGGCGTACACCCGTACGTCGTAGGTCGGCCGACCAAGCGCAACGCGGCAAGCGCTTCGCCTGCTCGTCGCTAAAGGATACGGCGCCCCTCCAACGACCTTGCCATCGTGACCTCGTCGGCGTACTCGAGGTCGCCGCCGACGGGAATGCCCGAGGCGATGCGGGAGACGGTGATGCCCGAGGGTTTGATCAGCCGGGCGATGTAGGCGGCGGTCGCCTCGCCCTCGACCGTCGGATTCGTCGCCACGATTACCTCGGTGACCCCGTCGTTCTGCACGCGGCTCAGAAGCCGGGCAAGATCGAGCTCGTCTGGCCCGACGCCGTCGAGCGGCGAGAGCACCCCTCCGAGGACGTGATAGCGCCCGGGGAACCGTGCGGTTCTCTCGATCGCCTCGACGTCGAGGCTCTCCTCGACGACGCAAAGAAGCTCGGCCTGCCGTCGCTCGTCGGAGCAAATCGAGCAGGGTTCTTCGTGGGTGAGGATGTTGCAACGGCTGCACGGCTTGACACCCGAACGCACCGCGCGAATCGCATCCGCGAGCCGATTGGCCTGGTCCTCGGGCACCTTCAGCAGATAGAACGCCACCCGTTGGGCAGTCTTGCGTCCGATACTGGGAAGTCGCGAAAGCTCCTCGATGAGGAGCGCGACAGGGCCGGCGTCGTCGAGTGCCACGCTGGATCAGCCCATCAGCCCGGGAGGCATTCCCATGCCGCCCATCATGCCGCCGACCTTCTGCTGCACTTCCTCGTCCACCCGCCGCGCCGCTTCGTTGACGGCCGCCACGACGAGGTCCTGCAACATGTCGACGTCCTCCGGATCGACGGCCCCGGGGTCGATCTTCAGCTCGATGAGCTCCTTCTGTCCGTTGACCGTGGCCGTCACGACGCCTCCGCCGGCCGAGGCGGACACGCGGAGCTCCGAGAGGTCCCGCTGCAGCTGCTCCTGCATCCTCTGGGCCTCCTCGAGCATCTTCTTCATCTTCTTATTGATCATCCGGTCGTCCTTCGTCAGGTTTCTTCGACATCGGTGAGATTGCCCCGCAGGGCGTCGACGAACTGTTGCACGAGTGGTTCCGCTTCCGCCCGGCGCCACAGCTCGTCACGCTGGTGCTGTGCGGCGTGGTCGACGGCGGGCTCCGGCTCGGGCTCCGCGTCGACAGGCGGTCCGGTAGCCTCTTCTCCGCCGAAGGCGGCGACCACCCCGACCTTCCGGCCGAGGACCACTTCGGCGGCACTTTCGATCGCCGCCAACGCCCCGCGGTCCCGCAACCGGGCGCGAAACAGCCCGCCACCCTCGTCGAAGGTCAGGAAGAGTGTGTCGTCGCGCAGGTCGGTGGAGTCGGCCCGGTCGACGATCTTGGCGATGAGAGGCTTGTCCTGGCGCAGTCGCTCCAGGATCAGCTTGACTCCGGATTGCCCCGACTGCTCGGGGGTGCCGTTGTCGCCCGCCCGTTCGGCCCGACCGGCCAAGCCTTCGTCCCCCTTGGTCGGCGGAGAGGCGCCGGTACCGTTGGAACCCCCCGGCACCGCACCGTCCGGGTCCATCGTCGGCTGGTCTGTGCCTGGTGCCGGGACGCTGGCGCCCCGGTTGCTCGCGGCCCGGCTGCTCGCGCCGTCCGGGCCGCCCGCCGGCCGCCGCCCACCCGGGCGATTGCCCCCGCCGCCGTGCCGGCCGCCTCCGTGCGAGCCGCCTCCGCCCGATCCGGAGCGCAGCTGCGAGATCAAAGTCTCGATCGGCTCCAGACGCGGCATGCGCGCCAGTCGGGACAACACCATTTCGAGCTGGTAGCGGGGAACTTCGGACTGCTTGATGCGGTACTCGCTCGCCGAGAGCAGCGCGAACGCCCGATCCAGGTCGTCCGCCTCGAACAGGCCGGCCTGCTGCTGGAGTCGCTCCAGATCGCCATCCGGCAGGTGCAGGATCTCCGCCGGGTCGTCGACCGTGGCCACTACGAGAAGCGCCCGCAGGTGACCGAGGAGATCGAGCGTGAACTGATGCAGGTCGACCCCTTGTTCCACCATTCGGTTGACGAAATCGAACACACCGGCGAGGTCCTGGCGCCCGACGATATCCGCGACGCCGAACAGCAGCTCGCGATCGACCGTTCCGAGCAGGCTGGCGACGGTATCGTCGTCGATCTCGTCACCGCCGAAGGCGATGAGCTTGTCCAGCAGGCTCTGACCGTCGCGCAGGCTGCCGTCGGCCGCGATCGCGACCATGGCGATACCGTCGTCAGAGATCCGAACCTCTTCCTTGTCGACGATCTCGCGCAGCCGCGCGGTGATCTCCGCCTGGCTGATCCTGCCGAGCGGGTAGTGCTGGCAGCGCGACAGCACCGTCGGCAGGATCTTGTGCGGCTCGGTCGTGGCGAGCATGAAGATCACATGCGGCGGTGGTTCCTCCAGCGTCTTGAGCAACGCGTTGAAAGCGTTGGCCGACAGCATGTGCGCTTCGTCGATGATGAAGACACGGAATCGGTCGCGGGAGGGTGTATAGCGAGCGAACTCATTGAGCTGCCGGATGTCGTCGACGCCCGTTTGGGACGCGGCGTCCATTTCGATGACGTCGAGGTTGCGACTCTCTTCGATCTCGACGCAGGCTTCGCACTCGCCGCACGGACTTGCGGTCGGCGCCTCGGCGTTGCGGCAGTTGAGCCCCTTGGCCAGCAGCCGGGCGATGGTCGTCTTGCCGACGCCGCGGATTCCGGAGAAGCAGTAGGCGTGGGCGACGCGCCCCTGCTCCAGGGCGTTGCTCAGGGTACGGACGATGGCGGTCTGGCCGACGACCTGATCGAACTTCTGCGGCCGCCAGGCGCGCGCGAGAACCTGATAGCTACGATCGGCCATGAAAACCTTCGCCTCGGGCGACCAACTCCAGCGGTCCGCCGAATTCCGGTGACCCGTACGGATTCAACAAAAGCGGCCGTGCACCACCCCTCGAAGGCAACTCTCGGGTGGGCCTACCTCGGGACGTCCACCGGGTTGGCCTGCGGCACCTGCAGGTGCCTACTTACCGCTGCTCCCTCCCGGGCCTGACGGGGTTCGCAGGTCTGCACCGCACAGGGCCCGGTGTCGTCTTTTCCCTCGGCGACCCGACCACGAGTGCTACACCCCTCAGGGTGGAATTCGGTCCTGCTATAGCGGATTGCAGGTCCAGGGCACCGCTAACTCCCCACCTAGCACGGCCAGATATCTCGGAATCGCGATGAGAGCCGATGGTGCCACGGTGTCCCGGGTGCCTCAAGGCAGTGCGCCGCACCGGCGTCGCCGGGCCGGGCGTAGCCAGGCCGGGGAGGAATGAATGGCGGAGAGGGTGGGATTCGAACCCACGGTACGGGGATTACCCATACACGCGCTTTCCAAGCGCGCTCCTTCGGCCTCTCGGACACCTCTCCAAGCCGAAGACGGCCCCGGGGTCGCGTATCGCGACCGCGGAAACCGCAAGATCTCTGCTAAGGACGTTTCGCCGGAAGTCGAGAGGGCCGACAACGCGCCAGCACGAGTCGTAAGGAGTCCGAGAATCGTATAAGGGCGCGATATGCGGAGCAAGATGTGAACCGCTCAGGCGGTGCCGATGTCGCGGGCGCTGGGAATCCCCGGCAACCCGGTTGCCAGCCTGACGGCGCGAAGGATCGACTCCGACACCGCCGCCGCCGCGGCGACCTCGAGCCGGTCGTGCTCGCCCGTCCCCTGCAAGGGGCCGGCGGTACCGGTGGCCAGGGCGAAGAGCGTGTCGCCGTCAAAGCGGGTGTGTGCCGGCACGACGGCGCGAGCCAGCCCGTCGTGGGCGACATCGGCGAGCCGGGAGCACTCGACCTTCGTCAGGGTACGATTCGTCGCCACCACGCCGATGGTCGTGTTTTGTCCTTCACCGGGGTCGGACGCGGCTGATCCCAACATCTCGCGCTCGACATCGCGGAACCCGGTGCCGTCCGGCGTGCGCGCCCCGGCAACGATTCTGCCGCTGCGAGGGTCGCGGACGTCGCCGCGACAGTTGACCGCCACAATGGCGGACACCACGGTGCCGTCGTCGAAGCGAAAACCGGCAGTGCCGATGCCTCCCTTCATCCGCCCGGAGCCCATCAGTTTGCCCACCGTCGCTCCCGCCCCGGCACCGACGCTGCCCTCTTCGGGCGCAGCGGAGGACGCCGAAGCGCAGGCGTCGGCCCCGTCCTCGGCGGTCGGATAGCTGTCGCCGCCGAGCCCGAGGTCGAAGAGTACGGCGGCGGGGACGATGGGGACGACGTGAGCGCCGGCGGGGAAGCCGATGCGGCGTTCCCGCAGCACCTGCATGACCCCATCGGCAGCCGCCAGACCGAAGGCGCTGCCGCCGGTGAGCAGTATGGCGTGGACCCTTTCGACAGTGTTGGCCGGGTCGAGCAGGGCGATCTCGCGGGTGCCCGGGGCAGCTCCGCGGACCGAGGCTCCCGCCACGGCCCCGTCCTCGGCCAGCACCACCGTGCAGCCGGTGGGGCGGTCGGATCGCGTCTTGTGGCCGACCTGGAGCCCTTCGACCGAGCTCATGGTGATCCGTTCATCTCGATCCTGCATTGCCGCCCTCCGACGCCGCGTTCCGAGGCCCACCGCAGGCAACACCACCACGCCGCCGAGCACGATGTCGCGGCGGGTGAGCTTCCATCCGTGTTCGGCGCCACCCTTCATGATCTCATGGTGACACAGGCGGCCGACCGGGGCGCGGGGCGGGGCGACGAAGGCTGGTAGAATTCGCCCCGCCGTGAAGATCCTCTATTCCGCAGCCGGAACACCGATACCAGGGACCCACGGCGGCAGCGTTCACGCGTTCGAGCTGTGCCGCGCCCTGGCGCGCGGCGGGCACGAGGTTCACATCGCCGCGCTTCCCGCGGAGGGTTCCGCGACCGTGGGAGAGGACGACGGCGTCATCCTGCACCCGCTCCGCCGCCGGCCGACGCTCCTGGAATGGACCGCCGTCGGAGCCCTCGGCGCGCTCGTCCGCGAGCTTCGCCCGGATGTCGTCGTCGAGCGCTTCTACACGTTCGGCGGCGCCGCGATCGGGGCCGCCCATGCCGCCGGGGTCCCGGCGGTGCTCGAGGTCAACTCCCCGGCGCGCGAGTATCCGGGCTCGCTGCGCGACCGACTCGACCGCATGACGATCGTGCGACCGATCGACCGATGGCGGCGCAAGCAGCTCGCCCGGTGCGCCGCCATCTACACGACCTCCCGACACCTGGTCCCGGAGGAACTGCAAGCCGAGGTCACGGTGGTGGTCAACGGCGTCGACGTTCAGAGGTTCCGGCCGGCCGTCGACCGGTCACCCGGTGGCCCGCTCCGCTGTGTCTACGTCAGCAGTTTTCGTGCCTGGCACGGGGCGGAAGACCTGGTCGCGGCGATCGCTCGATGCGACGCCCGCCGGATTCCTGTTCACCTCACCTGCGTCGGACGCGGCCCGCGGTGGAATGCTGCGCGCGAGCTGGCTGTGGCAGAAGGGGTCGACCATCTGATCGAGTTCGTCGGTCGGGTCAGCCACCGGCGCGTACCGGAGCTGTTGGCGGCAGCCGACGTGGGCCTGGCTCCGTTCGCTCCGGCCGAGTTCAGCGCCCTGGAGCTCGGCTGGTTCTGGTCGCCGATCAAGATCTTCGAGTATCTCGCGGCGGGATTGGCCGTCGTCACCGCCGACATTCCGGAATTGCGCGAGCTTCTGCCCGGGGGCGTGGCGACGTTCTACAGCCCCGGTGACCCGATCGCTCTGGCCGAGGTCCTTGGGGAGCTCGAGCGCGACCGTGCCGCCGTGGGGACCATGGGCGAGGCGGCGCGGGCGTTGGCCGAACGGGAATACACCTGGGACCGGCAAGCAGAGGTGGTGGAGGGCGTGCTTCGCAGCGTCGTGCAGTAGACTCGGAAACATCGAACCCGTGGCCGTCCCACTAGAGGGAACGGCTCGAAGACGGAGGAACCCGACGATGACGGCAATCCGGCGGATGTTTGGCGCGACGGCGGCAATCTTGGCGATCCTGCTTCTGGCGAGCCCGGTGACGGCGGTGGCGCCGCAGTCGGTTGCCGGCACGTTCCTGGACATCGACACGGAGAACGACGGCGAGCTCCAGAACATGAAGATGTCGCTCGGGCCGGACCGCCTGCGCCTCGACGTCGGAGACCAGATGTCGCTCGTTTCGCTCGGTGGTGACGACGGCAAGATGATGGTGATCCAGCACGCCGAGAACTCCTACCTCGAAATCACGCAGGAAATGATGCAGATGATGGCCGGCATGATGGGGCAGATGCCCAATCAGATGCCGGATCCCGACGACGTCACGCCGCCGATCTTCACCCGCACGGGGAACACCAAGCAGGTCGGCGAGTGGAATGCCTACGAGGTTCTCGTCGAGCACCCGGACCAGGAAGGCGAGACCATGATGTGGTTCTCGCAGGACGTGGACGCCGACTTTCGTGGCCTCGCCGAGCAGCTCGTCAGCTCGCTGTCGTCGATCTTCAACAACCCCTTGATGAGTCGTATGACCGGCGGTGGCGGCGCCGGCGATGTGCTGCAGCAGATCCAGTCGCAGATGAACGCCGTCGATATTCCGGATGGCTTCCCCGTCCAGGTCATCAATCAGGCGAGCGGCTCGCCGTCGACGATGACGCTACGGGCGATCGACCAGGGGGCCACCTTCGGCCCCGAGACATGGGAGGCTCCGGCGGGCTACCAGAAGATGGATCTGCCCTTCCGTCGCTGATCGGTCGACCGGTCGCGGGACAAGATTGCGCAGTCTTCGCAACCCGTGCACAGGCTCGAATCCGAAACCGGGGGAATGTTGTTGACACGTTTCGGGTGGCTGCTAAGTTGGACCAGGCTCAGGTGAAACCCTCGATTGAGCGAAGCTGTCGGAGGCCCCGCGGGGAGTTTGAAGACTTCGCGGGAGGCGATCGTGGAACTCACCTGGGCCTCTTTTTTTTCTCGCCATGAACGTCATCCTCGTCGGCTTCGGCACCGTCGGACGCGGCGTCGCCGATAGCCTCGTTGAAGCTGCCGCCGAACTCGAGACGCTCGGCCTCGACGCCCGGGTCGTTGCTGTCGTGGACCCTGTGGTCGGCAGCGTCGCCAAGGCGGACGGACTCGAGCTCGATCGGCTCGTAGCTCTCGCCGACGCCGGTGAGCCACTCGCCGGTTTGCCGGGAGCCGAGGCCCTGTCGGGGGTCGAAGACGCGCTCTCCGCGACTCCCGCTGACGTTCTGGTCGAGCTCACACCGACCAACCTGCAGACCGGCCAGCCGGGTCTGGACCACCTGCGTGCCGGAATCGACGCGGGGTTGCACATCATCACCACCAACAAGGGACCGATCGCGCTGGCGTACCGGGAGCTGGCCGACGCGGCGCGGGAACGCGGCGTGGAGCTGTGCATCGAAGGCACGGTGATGTCGGGGACCCCGGTCCTCAACCTCTGCTCTTCGGGACTGGCAGGCGCCGGAATTCGCGGCCTACGAGGCGTCGTCAACGGCACCTGCAATTTCATCCTCTCGCGGATGGAGTCGGGCTTCGGGTTCGACGAGGCGCTCGCCGAAGCGCAAGGGCTCGGCTATGTCGAGGCCGACCCCTCGGGCGACGTCGATGGGTGGGACGCGGCGGCGAAAGCGTTGATTCTGGCCAACTGCGCCCTCGGGGACGACCTCGGTCTGGAAGACGTCGATCGACGCGGGATCGGTGACTTGTCCCTTGGCGACGTGGAGGCGGCGGCGGGCGAGGGCAAGCACTGGAGGCTCGTGGCCCGGGTGACGCCCGCCGGGGACGGCTGGCGCGCCGGTGTGGCGCCGGAAGCCGTGGACAAGTCGGATCCGATCGGGGCGCTGAAAGGCCCCGCCAACATGTTGATCTTCGAGACCCGGGCGCTGGGCGATGTCGTGATCGCCGGCCCGGGCGCTGGCCGACGGGCCACCGGCCATGCGGTCGTTGCCGACCTCGTGGCGCTGCACCGTCGGAGCTTCGCGTGACGGACCCGGACTCGGCCGAGGAGGCCGGTGGGAATACGGTCGAGGAGCGACTGTTGGGCTGCACCGAGTCCGGTCGCCTGAAACGCGCCGTCAAGATCGCCACGGATGTCGATCTCGTGGTAGCGGACGAAGCTCTGATCATCGCCGCGGTGGCCAAGTACAACGTCGTCATCGACGTCGAGGCGAGGCGCATCCAGCACGGGTGCAGGGACTTTCAGGGCCAGGCGCGCGAGCGACGCCTCTGCAAGCACGTCGCTGCCACGCTGCTCGCGCTCGATGAGGAGCAAGGCCTGGAGATCGCTGCAGAGCTGTCGGACGGGGCGAGCGCTCCGCGCACCGGCGTCGTCGTTCCGTGGAGCTTCGAAGTGATCACCCGGTTCACGCCCTCGTGAGGGGCCAACCCGCAACAGGAAAGACCATGTCCGATCGATTGGCCGAGTTCCGTCGCTTTCGCGAAGCCATGAACGACCGCATCCTTGATGCGGATCATCGGGAGATCAAACGCTTCTTTGCCCTCGACGCACGTGCATACGAAGAGGGCGCCCTCGACGTCCGTACCAAGGAGCTGCTCGGCCTGGTGGCGTCGCTGGTGCTGCGGTGCGACGACTGCGTCACCTATCATCTCGTCCGCTGTAGGGAGGAAGGGCTGGAAGAGCCGGAGCTGCTGGACGCCATGCACGTCGGCCTCGTGGTGGGCGGATCCATCGTGATTCCGCACCTGCGCCGCGCCATGGCGACGCTCGACGAGCTCGAAGCGGAGTGATCCCAAGGGCGCACCCCAGGCGCGGACCACGGCCTGCTAGCTAGACGGTCCAGCGGAGGATCTCGAAGCCGCAGCGGCTGAGCTTGACCCCGTCACCGGCGACGCGCCAGAACTTCTTCCAACCGTACGCTCGCTCGGCGTGGACGAAGGCATCGAGGATCGCCAGCCGGACGTTGTCGTTGGCGGCAAGCTCCTCGCGCAGGTACATGCTCTCGCGAAACGGGATGCGGACGTCGTGACGCCCGTGAATGAGCACCACCGGCGCCTTCAGTCCACTGAGCTTGCCGCGCAACGTCAGTTTCGCGAACGCGTCCTGGACTCCGGGCGCGAGCTGGGAGCGGGCCTGGGCGTGCGCCTCGGGTTCCGTCAGGGTCATGTAGTCCAGGAGGTTCCGACCCTCGGGCGACAGCTGCGCGCGCACCTCGCCCCAGGGCGGCGCCTTGCCTTCTTTCCAGGCCTCCGCGCCGGCGGCGAAGACGGCGGCGTCCCGCTCGTCCGGAAGCCAACGCCCGGCGCTCGCAAGGAACACCCAGCGGCCTTCCAGCTGCTTGGCGTCGTCGTGCGCCGTCGGCTGTTTTGGCCCGTAGGAGGCGACCCCGCCGGTGGCGGTGAACTCGCTCAGGTGCTCGACGTCGTAGTACGCCCCGATGGTGACGATTCCGGCGAGCACGTCCTCGCTCATCTGTGCCCCGGCCAGGTACGTCGGTCCGGCGGCGTACGAAAGCGCCAGCAGCACGACCTTCTCGATACCGGTCGCCTCGGGGATGGCGCGGGCGACACGCAGGACGTCCGCAGGATCCTCGACGCTCATGAGGCGCCGCTTCATGCGTGGGAACTCGGGCAGGATCACCGGCATGCCGCCGCGCGCGATGGTGGCGGCAAACGTCGGGATCCGGTGATCGCGGATGCCGTCCTTCGTCAGCCCGTGCATCATCAGGACGGCGGCTCGAGCCGGTGGCGCCTGCACCGGGGTGTAGACGTCCGTCGGGCCGAATCCGTCGACCAAGGGCCCCTGCGAGGTACAGGTCACGGCGCCGGATTCGTGTGTCTTGCCCTTGCCTCCCTGCAGGATCGCTCCCACCAAGGAGAAAGCCGCGCGCAGAGTGGCCAGGCGGGATCTTCCGCTACTCACGTGGGATCAGCTTCGGTCCGCGATGGCGAATGCGCTGCTCGACGAGCAGCCGGGTAAGGGTACCCTACTGACCTCGCACGTCGAGTCGGCCACGGCCGTAGACGTTGTCGAAGCCGGCGTCACCGCGGTCCATCGCCCGACCGTAGAGGATCTCGCGAACCTGGTCGAGGGAGAAGACGCCGAACCGCGCCTTCATCAGGGCGATCGCCCCGGCGGTGTGCGGTGCCGAGGCCGAGGTGCCGAAAAACTGCAGCCCCTCGTTCCCGTAGCTGACCGTCGAGACACCGTCGGGAGCCGTCAGGTCGGGCTTCATCCGTCCATCCGCGGTCGGCCCCTGGGAGCTGAACACCTCGATCATGTCGTCCGCCCAGAAGGTCGCGCCGACGGCGATCGCACCGTCCGTGTCGGCCGGAATCGTCACGCTGCCCGCGGGAACCACGTACTGCATCTCCCGGGCGACGTCGATCTGGAAAAACATCTCCAGGTTGACGTCCCGGTTCGAATCGAAGCGGACGATCACGACGTGGTACGTACCCGCGGCGGAGGCGACGAAGCCGGCGGTCTCCGCCGGGTTTTGTGTTCCGGTCTGGAAGTTCTCCGATGCGGCCACGACCTCACCGTCTCCGTCCACGATGTACAGGTCGTAGTCCTGGTCGGACGCGAACCAGTCGTCCCAGTTGAGGAACACCGTCAGCCCGTCACCGGCGTTCAGGAAAATCGCGTTGCTTTCGTCGTCCGGGGCGAAGTTGTGGATGCCGTCGCCGTCCGGGTCGGTGTACGGGCCCTGCCAGTGGTCGCGGGCGGCGTTTCCTACCGAGGTGACCCACTCGACACCGGCGTTCAATGCGCGGTCCACCGCGGCGTTTATCGGGCCTCGGCCGTCCCCGGGGCCGGCGTTGAACCAGCCGATCGAATACGAAATGACGTCCACGTCCTGACTGATCAACCAATCGACCGCCGCGTCGTTGTCGCTCACGCTATCGAAGTTCACCAGGTATAGCTCCGCCTCCGGGGCGACGTCGAACACGATCTCGGCGCACGCCGTGCCGTGGATCTGGTCGAGGAGGGCCTCGCCGACGCCGTCGATGCCGCCGGGGTGAAACGAGTTCACCGTCACCGTCGCCGGCAACTCGCTTCCGAGCAGGCTCTGATACCCCTTGAATCCGAGATCGAGGACGCCGACCTTCACCGGTTCATCGCCCGGGAGGTAGGTGGCCTGGGAAGCCTGCAAGGCGTTCGCCTGGATGACGTTGACACCCTCGCTGACGACCGTCGTGTGCGGAACGGGCGCCGGCTCGATCCAGCCCACCGCGCCGCTGCTGAACGAGCGCAACCCGCCGATGGGGATGCTGGCGTCGACGAGGTTGGAAACGCGCCCGCGAATGGTGCCGTCCACCCGCTCGACCTCCTGGCGGATGGGGACCTCGAGGGCGTCGAACAGGGCCTCCTCACCGAAGTTCATCCGGCCGATTCGCTGTTCCGGATCATCCGGGTCGAAGAACGAGCCTTCGTAATCGGGACGGGCGATCTGGTGAATGAGAACGTTCACGCGACCTTGCTCGTCGAGGGCGATGGCGTTCGCCGAGGCGAAGTTCCGGGCCGCTACCGGGCCTTCGTTGCGAGCGATCTCGTCGAGTCGGGAGAGGCGCGAGTCGAGCAGCCCGGCTTCCGGCTTGGTCGCCGGTAGGGGGGCCGTGAAATCGAGCGAGAGACCCTGGAAGCCGGGTCCCGGCGGTGGTGCCGACGCCCCGACGACAGCGGCGCCCGAGGACAAGAGGGCGATGACCGTCGCCCCGGCGACGATACCGGACATGGTCAGGCAGCGCTGGAGGCTTTGTTTCGTCGTGCGCACGTTGCGTTCTCCCGGTTCGCCGGCTCTCATCGGATCGGTATCCGGCATGGTCAGAAGTAGATGCGGATTCCGCCGCTGACGGCGAACACGTTCAGTTTCTGCTCTCCCGGCGATTCCCCCGTGATCTGGGTTTGCTGGTCCGTCAGCGACCCAAGGGTGTCGGCGGTGGCGGTGAAGTAGCGACCCTCGACGAAGAGGCCCAGTCGGCCCGACAGCTGCACGTCGGCGCCGCCGCCGACGTTGAAGCCGACGGCGTTGTCGATCGACTCGTTCGAAACGAACTGAAACGATCCCAGATCGGCAAGGCGCGCGGCGTCCACCGAGTAGCTATTCATGAAGAAAGCCACCCCGCCCGTCGCATAGGGCTGGACGCGCCCGGACGCGATCCTGACGAGGACGTTGAAATGGACGACGTTGGCGGCGAGCTCTCCTCCGGAGAGCGAGTTCTCGTCGGTTTGGACGACGTCGAAGGTTTGTCGCCGAACGCCTCCCTCGACCCCGATCGAGCGGGAGAAGAAGAAGGCCGCCGAGCCACCGAACCCGTTGCCGCGATCGAGGCCGTCCGCAACCGAAGTGGCGAAGGTGCCGAAGCCGCTGACGTTTCCGCGCGGCAGGTTGTCGGCGGTCTGGGCGTTGGCGGCGGCGGCCGCCCCGACGCAGCCGAGGACGAGGGCGAAGAGTCGCAGGAGCTTCATGGATAAGTCCCGGTGAACGGCATGGCTCGATTGTGTGCAGCCCGGAGGTCGTGGGGCAAGTGTAAACCGCTCATAGGGGTGGGCCGGAAGGCGATGACGCCCGGGCAGGCGACGTGCGTGTCGGATGAGGCGACGAAGGCCTCGGAGATATGCGGTTCGTGCGTCGGATCAGGCGGTGATGGCGTCCCAGACGGCCTCGCGATCCTGCAGGGAATCGAAGAGGAAGTCGGGATCGTGTCGGGCGAGCTCCTGGCGCGAGAAGGTCCCGGTCGCCACCGCCACCGTGCGGGCTCCGAATGCGTCGCCGCAGGCGATGTCGGCGGGTGTGTCGCCGACAACGACCACGTCGGTGCCGTGGTACGGCCGACCCGTGAGCTTTTCCGCGCGCGTCGCCGCCAGTGCCGGGAGGGCATTTCGGTCCGCGTCGTCGGAGCCGAAGACGCCCGTTCGAAAGCGGGCGAACCCGATTCCAGAGGCGTCGAGCTTCCGCCTCGCCCCGGCTTCGATGTTTCCGGTCAACAGACCGAGCACGGCCGCCTCGGAGCGCTGCTCGACGAGCTCCACGCACGCCTCGACGCCGCCGTAGACCAGCACCGGAATGGAACGCAGCTCACGGTCGAGGTTGGCGATATAGCGCTCCCAGAGCAGCGGCAGGCCGCGCTCGATCTCGTCGTGCCCGAGCCCGGCGCGAGACATCAGCTCGTGCGCGATGCGGGGATCGGTCTTGCCGGCGAAGGAGACCTCACCCACCGGCCCGGCCGTGCCGAAGACCTCCTCCAACCCGGCCAGGAAGGCGCGCGCGGCGGCCCCTTCGGTGCTGAGGAGGGTGCCGTCGATGTCGAACAGAACCAGCTTTCTCATGACGAGCGGTATTGATCAGGCCGGCCCCGCCAGGATCTCACTCGACGGGTCGAGCTTGTCCCAGATCCGCCCCCCGGTGCGGACGATCAGTGCCACCACGGCCATGACCGGCGTTGCCGCGATGATACCGAAGATCGGGAACTCCCACGCCAGCAGCGGAACGCCGAAGATCCACCTCTGCACGGCGATGATCAGCGCGATGACGAGCCCGGCCGGTAGCAGGCAAAGAAGGCTGGCCAGGCCCAGACCCAGGAACATGATCATGTTCTGGCCGAAGGCGGCGGCTCCCTGGGTCTTCTCCGAGCCGAGCTGGACCCAGCCGGGAAAAAGCAGCACCAAGAGGTTCTGCAGCGAGGTGGACAGGGCGGTCAGCGCGAGGAACAGCGGAATCGCTCCGAGGATCATCAGAGGTACGAGCAAGGCGCGCGGCGCGGCGAGGCTCTCGACGACCGAATCGGGCAGGATGCGCAGGTCGTTCTCGACCCCGCTGAAGCCATGGTTGAGCGTCAGAAACACGTCCATCGCCACCACCATCATGGCACCCAGCATCACCGTCATGGCGCCGTAGATCGACGGAGCGGCACACTCCGCCGCGAACAGCCTCCACCCCTCGATGGGCCACGGACGCACCATCTCCACCCGCAGCAGATCGGCCCGGAGGTCGTTGCGGAAGCTCTGCGAGCCGGTGATCGGGCTCAGCACCATGGTCATGAATCCCAACCACATGAACACGAACGGCACACCCCGCAGCGACAGGAACGCAAACGAAATGAGCACCGCCAGGCCGATCGGCACGAGCCCGAGCAACACGAGTGTCCGGTAGCTGAAACGCGTGACGATCATCGAGTTCTTCCACAGGATCCCGAGCTCCGGGGCGCCGACCGGCGCGAGCGGGAACGACATCCGGCGCCGGCTGCGCAGCGAGGTCTTCCAGTAGCGCGCCCCCGGTCGCTTCTTGCTCGACTCCCGCTGGGCATGGGCCAACGCCGCTTCTTCGAACTTGGCCTGCGACCGGACCACCCACTCGTTGTGAGTAACCAGCAGCAACAACGGCATGATGACGCCGGTGACGCGCATCAGCGTCTCGACGCCCGGGGCGAGGATGAACAGCGGAGCGCTCGCCCAGCGAAACGGGAGCAGCAGCCAGCCGAGAAGGCCGGCCTGCAGGCGCGGCCCATAGGTGGCCAGCGTTTGGCGCACGAAGTCGAATACCTCCTGCTCCGGCGCCGGACGTAGCGTGGCCAGTTCCGCGACCAGGCCGCTCAAGATCGTCACGATGACGATCCAGTAGCCGGCGATCGCGGCGGTGAGCAGGACACGGTTGCGCCACGCCCGCTCCCGCGGCAGCTCCTTTTGGCGCTCCAGCCACAGGGCCCGGCCCTTCGAGTGCAGGTCCCAGAGCGTCAGGAACCCCCAGAACGCGGCGAACCAGAGAAGCCGCGAGGCGGGCCCACCGGAGCCCAGAAAGACCGTCATGATCGTGCAGCCGAACAGGATGCCGGGCTGGCTCTTGAGCGTGGCGTACTGGATCAGGTGCCTTCGCTTGACCGGCATCGGCGTCAGCATGTGGATCTCGGCTTCGGTCAGGTTCATCGCCATCCGGCTCCACGGCAGCAACCACCAGAGACTGAAGAAGAGCGCCATGGCGAGAGCGACCAGGAGCTGGAGAGCCGGTACCGCATCGCCCATGAGCTCGAACATGAGCTCGGCGTTGACGAACTGGACGTTCACGTCGCCCGGATCGCCGTCCAGGAACAGGGGTCCCCCGACCCAGCCCACGATCCAAAGCACGAAGACGGCCACACCGATGAGGTACTTCGGTTGCTTCAGCAGTCTCAGGGTTCGCACGATGCGCCCGCGGACGGAGCGAACCATGAGAAACAGGAGCGCCGGGTTCACCGTCCGCTAGCCCTCTTCGTCCTGGCCGGTGGCGCGCAGGAAGATCTCCTCCAGGTCGGCGTCGCCGGAAAGGTCGGGCACGCCGATCCTGATCTCCTCCAGCGTCCCCTCGAGGATCTTCTTGCCCCGCTGGACGATCAAGATCCGGTCACAAACCTCTTCGACCAGATGCAGCATGTGCGAAGAAACGATCACCGAGGCGCCCTCGGCGGCGGTGTTCAGGATGGTGCGCTTCGTGCGCCGCATCGAGCCGGGGTCCAGTCCGGTGAGGGGCTCGTCGAAGATCAGTGCTCTGGGCTGGTGCAACAGCGAGCACGAGATGATCAGCTTCTGCTTCATGCCGCGCGACAGCTCGCCGGGAAACGCATGGTGCTGCTCGCCGAGGTCGTTTTCCTGCAGAAGACGGGCACCCCGCTCGGCTGCGTCGGCGACGCCGTATATGCGGGCAAACAGCGTCATGTGATCCCAGACGGTGAGGTGATCGAACAGGTGTGGCTCGTCGGGAACGAACGCCAGATGTCGTCGCGCCTCGATCGGTTCATCGACGATATCGTGGCCGCAGATCCGCACCCGGCCCTCGGTCATCGGAATGATGCCGGCCAGGCAGCGGAGGGTGGAGGTCTTGCCGGCGCCGTTCGGTCCGACGAGGCCGAGGATCTCTCCGGCCTCCACCCGCAACGAAAGCTCGTCGACGGCGCGGAACCCCTCGTAGGTCTTGACCAAATCCTCGATTTCGATCATGGGGCCGGATTCTACCCGCTCGGACTCCGAGATACGCTCGCCGACCGGCTAACGGTTCCTCGGAGCCGTCAGCGGGCGAGCGTCCCGAGCGAGCGGATGCCCGGGAGGTCGAAGCGAGCGCGATGGACCTGGCGACGGGGCGCTTGTAATGAGTCCGCCGCGGCCGTTGAATAGGGGCTCTACTCCGTCGTTCTCGTGATCCCCGTGCCCGGGAGGGTTAGCCGTGAAGTCGTTCCTCGAGCGCTTGCTGATTTCGTCCTTCGTCGCCGCCGCGGCGCTTTCGATCGCCGCCGTTCCGGTAGATGCCGGCGCACAGGCGTTCGGCGGTGGCCAGGAGGAGGACGGCTACGTGATGCCCTCCGCGGAGGTGCAACGAATCCTGGGTACCGACAAGAACTATGCGGTGCTCGACAACATGAGCCCGGACGGCGATCACTTCGTCATGCCGAAGGTAACCGAGTTGTCCACGCTCGCTCGCATGGCGGAGCCGACCTATCGGCTGGCCACACTGGAGATTCGGCCGCGGACCGATCGCCTGTGGCACCTGGACACGTTCGGTATTTACGGTCTGCGCATCTATTCGCTGTCGGAGCGGAGCTTCCGCGACGTCGAACTTCCCGACGGCATCTTCGTTTCCGATGTCACCTGGTCCCCGGACGGCTCACGCCTCGCCTTTCTGGCCCACCTTGGCGACGGCACGCAGGTCTGGACTGCCGACGTTTCCACCGGCGCCGCCTCTCCGCTGAGCGAAGCGCGGGTGATGGCGACCATCGCCACGCGCTCCCAGATGAACATCGGGACCCCATCCCGGATGCTGCAATGGACACCGGAGGGCACGGTCATCACCCTGTTGGTTCCGGCCGATCGCGGCCCGGAGCCGGAACGCGATCCGGTGCCGGTGGGCCCGATGATTCGGCGCACGCGCGAGACCCCGATGCCCGCTCGTACGACGCAGAACCTGCTGCAGGAACCGCACGACAAGGTCCTGTTCGTCCACTACACCCGCAGCCAGATCGCCGAGCTGGCGAGCGGCCGCGATCCGCGGCCGATCGGGCAACCCGGCATCTACACGTCGATCTCGTTGAGCCCCGCCGGCGGCCACCTGCTGGCGACCAAGATCGAAGAGCCTTTCTCCTACCTCACCGGCTACAACAGCTTTCCCCAGAAGACGCAGGTCGTCGACGCGAGCAGCGGGGAAGTCCTCGCAACCCTCCTCGATCGACCCCTGCGCGAAGGTGGTGGGCGCGGCGGCAACGGTGGCAACATGCCGCGTGAGATCGCCTGGCGGGCCGATGGCAGCGGGGTCAGCTACCTGATCCGGGAGTCGGGCGATGACGACCCTGAAGCGGACGCGGAGGCGCGCCCCTCCCGTAAGGACCGCATCATGCTGCTGTCGGAGCCTTTCGACCTCGACGATGCCCTCATCGTCGCGGAAAGCGACGACACGCTCAGCGGGCATCTCTTCTCCCGCAGCGGGGAACACGCTTTCGCCACCGTATCGCGCGGTGGCCGGCGGAGGATCGCGCACTTCGATCTGACCGAGGACGAGCCGACGCCACACGCGCTCGTCGACTTCCACGACACCTCCGACCCCACCGCCCTCCCGGGCAGTCTCTGGACCCGGCGGACGAACAACGGGCTCGCCTATGCGCTGCTTTCGACCGGCTCCGATGCGGCGTACCTACGGGGCGATGGCTGGGCGGAAGACTATCGCCCGCAGCCGTTCGTCGATCGGGTCGTGCTCGGGGACGGGTCGATCGAGCGCCTCTTCGAAGGAAGCAAGGACTCTTTCGATCGGCCGCTGACGCCGCTCGACGACGATTTCGAACGAATGATCGTCTCGCGCGAGTCGAAGACCGATTTTCCCGACAGCTTCCTGTGGCGGCGGGCCGAGGCCGGCGGCGATCCGGAGGCCGCCTACGGCGCCAACCTCACCGAGAACGTCGACCCCTTCCCCGACGTGACCGCGGCGCGTCGGGTCGACTTCGAGTTCACCCGCCGCGACGGCCTGCAGGTCCAGGGGCGGATCTCGCTCCCGGTGGGTTACCGCGACGGCGACCGCGTGCCGGCGGTTTTCTGGACGTATCCACGCGAATACACCTCCGTCGAGGCGTACGAGCGCGCCGCCGTGCGGGCGCGGAACCAGAACGCCTTCACCCACATGAGCTTCCTGCGCTGGTCGGACATCTGGCTGACGCAAGGGTACGCGCTGGTGTACCCGGACACCCCGATCATCGGCGAGCCGTACAACGATCGTTTCATTGCCGACATGCGCGACTCGATGTACGCGGCGATTCTCGAGGTCGACAAGCTGGGTTACATCGATATCGAGCGGATCGGCCACGGAGGACACAGCTACGGTGCCTTCACGACCGCCAACATCCTGGCGCATGCACCGTTCTTCAAGGCCGGCATTGCCGGCGACGGGGCCTACAATCGCAGCCTGACGCCCGGCGGCTTCCAGTCCGAGGGGCGCACCGTGTGGGAAGCCCCCCACATTTACCAGGAGATCGCCCCGTTCTTTTCGGCCGATCAGATCGACGCGCCCATGCTCATGTACCACGGCGCGGCTGACAACAACTCGGGAACCTGGCCGATGCAATCGGAGCGCATGATCCAGGCGCTGACGGGGCTGGGGAAGAACGCGGTGCTGTACATGTACCCGTTCGAGTCGCACACCCCGCGAGCTATGGAGAACAAGCTCGACATGTGGGCCCGATTCCTCGATTGGTTCGACCGTTACGTCAAGGGTGAAGAGCCGGAGACGTTGCCGCAGGGTCGTCGCTAGTGGCGACGTCCCGGGGCGTTGGTTACTGGACTGCCTGAGGCCGGAGATCGGCGGCCGCAGCCGGCGCTCCTCGAGGTCGGTCCGGTCGGCCCGGTTGGACCGCGGCGAGGCGGATCAGCGTCGCTGTGCCAGCACGGGCCAGATGCCCGGGTCCTCGCTGCCGAGGACCCATACGGAGATGCCGCGGATCCCGGGGTAGTCCCGCAGCATGTCGAGCTTGGCGGCGAACGATCGGGCGTCCTCCAGGAAGATCCAGTCGAACGTGACGTTGCGCTGCCAAAAGGTGTAGTGCACCCCCTGCTCCGGCAGCCAGATCCATTCGGCTCCGGCGTCCGCGGCAAGCTGTCGAGCACGGCTGAACGAAATGTCCCGTCCTCGCACCTGGGCGCCGGCGGCGCCGTAGGTGGGCAGCCAGTAGTCCGAGTAGCTCGGCACGCCGACGGAGAGCTTCTCAGGCGGTACGCCCTGGGCCAGGACGTGGTCGATCATGCGCCGCATCCAGGGCAGCCCCGCGACCGGACCCGGAGTGGTGCCGCCCGCATGCTGGGCGTAGGTCATCCACGAGACGAAGTCGCCGATCTCGGCCAGGGCGGAGACGTCGAAGCTGTTGCGCCAGTTTTCCTGCATGTAGGTGGAGAAATCGTCCTCTCCGGCGGAGCCGTCGGTGGGCACGACGGCGATCGACAACTTCTTGCCGGCGGCGTGAAGCGCAGCCGCCGCCTGCCGGTAGAAATCCGTCAGCCGGTCGCGATACGAGACGTGGATGTTTTCGAGGTCGAACTGCCAGCCCCAGAAGTCGTGCTCGACGGCGAGGTCGACCATGGTTCGGACCGCGCGGGTCTGGGCGGCACCGTCGTCCAGGAGCGCGTGGGCGCTGGCCTGATCGAACCCCGGGTTGAGGAACAACGGCATCACCCGGACGCCATGCCGCCGTGCGATCTCGAGAATGCGGGGATCGACCCGGCCGCGTATCTCCCCTGCGGCGGAAATACTGAACGTCTGCGGTCCGATGATCGAGATGTACTGCGCATGCTCGGCGAAGCTTCGAACGGCCTCGTCGTTGTTGCGCATGTAGAAGAGCGTCTCCGCCGCCTGGGCCGGGACCGTGGCCGCGACCGCGGCCGGGGCGCGGGCACCCGTTCCGCCGAGCGACAGAGCGCAAACGGAGAGGATCACGGCGAGGGTCGAGCGCCAGGGCAACGGGGTGCTCCTTCGTTGTTCCGGTAAACGCCAAAGATATACCGTTGTCGGATGAAAGCCTCCTTGGTTGGCGCCCGGGTTGTCCTCGCCCCATTCGTTGTCGTGTTCCTCGTCGTTTCGGCCGCGGGCGAGCCGTCGGCGCAGCGCACCCACAGGCTCGAGGCCGGGCCGGATACGGTGGCGTTCGGTTACTACTGGTCCGAGGCGGAGCCGGTGCTACGCGTGGCGTCCGGCGACATCATCGACGTCGACACCATGCTGACCTCGAGTCCGCCCCGGCTCGAGGCGATGGGGGTGCCGCCGGATCAAGTGCAACAGTCGCTGCGCGATATCTTCGACGGCGTGCCGCGCGAGGATCGTGGTCCGGGAGGACACATCCTCACCGGTCCGGTGTACGTCGAAGGGGCGCGGCCGGGTGACGTCTTGCAGGTCGATGTCCTCGAGATCGACCTGCCGATCGCCTACGGATACAACGGCTGCAGTGGATTCATGCCCGAGAACTGCCCCGAGGATCGAGCCGAGCGGTCGCGCCTGTTCTGGCTCGATCGCGACGCAATGACGGCGGAGTTCGCCGACGGCATCGTCATCCCGCTGGCGCCGTTCTTCGGCAGCATGGGTGTGGCGCCGCCGGCGGAGGCCGGCCGCTGGAGCAGCGTGCCTCCCTGGATCCACGCCGGCAACATCGACAACAAGGAGCTCGTTGCCGGAACGAGCCTCTACATTCCGATATGGGTCGAGGGGGCGCTCTTCGAGGTGGGTGACGGGCATGCCGCGCAGGGTGACGGCGAGGTCGACCAGACGGCGATCGAAACGTCGCTGCGTGGGCGGCTGCGCCTGACGGTGCGCCGGGACATGCAGCTCGAATGGCCCCTGGCCGAAACCCCGACTCACTGGATCACGATGGGCACCGACGAGGACCTGACCGAGGCGACGCGTATCGCCATCGACCAGACCATCGGCTTTTTGATGCGACGCTTCGGCCTGTCGCGCGGTGAGGCCTATCGGCTCACCAGCCTCGCCATCGACCTGAGGATCACCCAACTCGTCGACCAGAAGGTCGGCGTCCACGCAATGATCCCGAAGGCGATTCTTCGTCGATGACGGCGCGGTGGATTCGGTCGAGCAGCGGGAATTCGGCGTCCAGATGGGCGTTCCCTTCGGTCACGATGCGTCCCTGGTTGCCTCCCCGCATGCCGCCGCCGGCGCGCTCCCCGTAGCCGGCGTACAGCCGGTCGACGACGTCCATCCCCTCGATGACCTCGCCGAAGGGAACGAAGCCCTGCTCGGTGTAATCCGGATGGTCGCGCAGGTTGATCACCGCCTGCGTGGTCCGATCAGCCGGCCCCCGCATGGCGAAGAACACGCGGCCGCGTACATGCTCCGGCCCGGGCGGGTCGTCCGGGATCGTCCGCTCGTACCAGACGGCGTTCACTGCCGGGTTCCCCGAGAGGCCGAACTGGACGAACTCGCCGGCGCGGATCCGGTACACGCGGGTGTCGTCGTAGAAGCCCAGGCGGACGAGGTTGTAGAAACGATCGGCTCCGAGCGGGGCCCACGAACGATGCACCTCGACGACGAACTCCCCCTTGCTGGTGACGAACCGCGCCCGGAACGTCTCGGGGGACGGCTCGCTCCAGGCGGCGTCTTCCGGGTCGAGCAGCGTCGCCAACGAGGATTCGCCCTGCTGAAGAGCCCACATGGGCGCCGCCGCGAAGCCGGCGAGGGCGACGGCGACAGTCGAGATCGCGATCTTTCCGAGTGGAACCATTCGTGACTCCGGCGCGTTGTTCGATGCATTGCACGATACCCCACGAACGGGCCGGTGTGCGCGGAGGCGCATCAGGGCGCCGCGACCGGCCGGACGACGGATCGACTCTCGATGGACACCTTGTTGCAGGACGTGCGTTTCGGAGCGCGTCAGCTCGCGCGCGCGCACGTGGTTTCGGTCGCGGCCATCCTCTGCATTGCCATTGGTGTGGGCGCCAACGCGACGATTTTCAGCGTCGTCGACGCGATCCTTCTGCGCCCGGTTCCCGGTGTTCCGGATGGCGCCGGACTGGTCGAGATGGGGCGCATGCACCCGGACGAAGACCCGATGGACACGTTCTCGTATCTGACCTGGCGAGACGTCATCGACGGGACGCGCGGGCAACTCGAGGTCGGCTTGTGGACATTCTCGCCGGTGTCGCTCAGCGACACCGCAGAACCGGAGGTGGCGCTCGGCTACTCGGTCACGCCGAGCTATTTCTCGGTACTCGGCCTGCAGCCCGAGAGAGGCCGGTTCTTCGATGAACAGGAAGGCCGGGTCGAGGCGGCCGAGCCTGTTGTCGTGATCAGCCACGGCATGTGGCAGCGGCGCTTCGGCGCCGCCGCCGACGTTGTCGGCCGCACGGTACGGATCAACGGGACGGCGGCTACGATCGTCGGCGTCGCCCCGGAAGGCTTCCGCGGCCATCTGTCGGTGATCGGCGGCGACGTGTGGCTTCCCCTGGGAATGAGAGCCCCGGGCCTGGCGGACCGCGAGACCCTCGACGGACGGTTCAACAACTTCCTCCTCGGGATCGGGCGGCTGGCGCCCGGCGCCTCGCTCGATAGCGCCCGCGCGGCGGGATCGGCGGCGATGGCGGGCGTGGTGGAGAGATTCCCTCGGCTGGAGGGGACGGATGTCGGCATCGCCCCGCTGGGGACGTTGCCGCATTTCGTCCAGACCCTCGCGACGCTCTTTCTGAGCGTCCTGATGGTGGTTGTCGGGCTGGTCCTGATGATTGCCTGCATCAACGTGGCCGGAATGTTGCTATCGCGCGGCGTGCTGCGGCGGCGCGAGATCGCCGTACGGCTGGCGATCGGCGCCGGTCGACGGCGGGTCGTGCGACAACTCCTGACGGAGAACCTGATGTTGTTTGCCGCCGGCGGTGGTCTCGGTGTTCTGGGAGCGGTTTGGACGACCCGCCTACTGGGTGCAATCAATCCGCCGACCCCGCCGCCGTTCGCTTTCACCTTCGACTTCGCCCTCGACGGTCGGGTGCTGGCCTTCTCGCTCGCCTTGACGTTGGCGGCGGGTCTGCTGGCGGGCCTCGGTCCGGCACTTCGCAGCACCCGCCCGGACCTGGTAGCGGGCCTCAAGGACGAGAGCGCGGGCGGACGCAGGCGGACCCGGCTGCGCGGAGCGCTGGTCGCGGCTCAGATGGCCATGACGGTCCTGCTCTTGGTCGCCGCGGGGCTGTTCCTGCGGACCTTGATCAGCGCCCGCAGCATCGATCCCGGCTTCAATCCCGATGGCGTCGTCACTTTGTCGCTCGATCTCGACCTGCACGGCTACGACGCCGAGGCCGGGAGGCGTTTCCTGCGGGAGCTGGACGGGGTGCTCGCGGCGACGCCCGGCGTCGAAGCTTCGAGCACGGCCGCAATCCTGCCGCTCGGCCTGCCGGCGAACATCGGATTCGGCGGCGTCAACGTCGAGGGCTTCGAGCCGCCGGAAGGCAGCGGGTCCTGGGACGGGAGCGTCAACATCGTGTCTCCCGGGTACTTCGAGACGCTGGAGATCCCACTGCTTCAAGGGCGGGACTTCGATGAGCGCGACAACGGGTCGTCGCCGCGGGTGGCCATCATCAACGAGACCATGGCGAACCACTTCTGGCCCGGCGGCGACGCTGTCGGCCGGACGTTTCTGACCGGCACCTTCGCCGAGGGGACGCCGTGGCGCGTGATCGGCGTGGCGCGTGACGCCAAGTACCAGAGCTTGGCCGGCGAGACCCCGTTCTTCATGTACGTATCCGTCCAGCAGCGCTATCGCTCGCAGATGTCCTTGATGGTGAAGGCCGCCGACGCCGGCTCTCCGCCCCTCGGCGCGATCCGCGCGGCGATCGACCGGCTCGACCCCGATCTGCCGTTCCTCGAGGTGGTCAGCCTTGCTGAGTACGTCGAAATCGGCTTCCTGCCGCAACGGGTCGCCGGCACCGTGGCGGGGATTCTCGGGGCGGTCGGCCTGCTGCTCGGGACCGTCGGAATCTACGGCGTGACGGCTTATGCCGTCGGCCAACGGGTGCGCGAGATCGGCATCCGCAAGGCCCTGGGCGCGCGCGGCGACATGGTCGTGCGCATGGTGGTCCGCCAGGGGATGAGGGCGCCCGCCGTGGGGATCGCGGCAGGTTTGCTTCTGGCATTGGCGGCGAGTCGCGTGCTCGGGACGTTGCTGATCGGCGTCCGGCCGGGCGATCCGCTGACCTTCCTTGGCGTGGTCGGCATCCTTGCCGGCGTGGCGCTGCTGGCCAACTACGTACCCGCTCGCCGGGCCGCACGGGTGGACCCGATGATCGCCCTACGTCGCGGCTAGCAGGCCCTTCGCGCCGCGGCTGAAGGGGTCTGGCCTAGCAGGCCGTGGCGAAAGTAGGTTTTGAGGCGCGCGCGGCGGCGCGGCCGAAGATGGCACGGGGATCCGGAACAGTACGCCGCGCCAAGTTGTACATGCGACGAAGGAGCGATCCGAGCCGGTGGGACAGCTCGAGCGCGCACTGAGAAGCCGCGGCCAGGGTCTCGGCGAGCGCCTGCAGGCCCTTCGGCGTGCCGGCACCGTACAAGTGGCGCATCACCAGCCCGAGATTGCAGCCGGCCGTGTGGATGAACAAGCGCTTGTTGATGTTGGCGTGTCCTCGCAGGTGCGTTCGGCGGGTGCCGCCGCGCCCGTAACAGTGCGCGTTCGTTCGCTCGAGGACTTCGCCGCGGCGTCGCTGCAGCGCCTGGCCTTTGGCTCGTCGTATTCGACGACGGTTTCCGTAGGTTGCCTTCTTCTCGGCCGGCTTGCCCTTCCAGTTGCGCCGGCCGCGGTCCGGCTCCGAGATGTACGTACGGATGCCCAGCGCCGCCATGTCGGTCAGCACTTCGTTGCTGTGATAACCCTTGTCCGCTACGAGCTCCATGGCGAACGGTTCGGCCAACTTCTCCGCTGCCGTTTCCTTCTCGCTCACCGCGACCAGGTTCTCGACGGCTTGTTGCAGCGTGCCCTGCACCGTCTGCGTATCTCCCGCGATCGCCGAGCCCGCCGCTACGGCCACCACCGCGCCGCTCGTCATGTCCGCCACGTGCTCGCTCTTGTGCGCCAGGTGCGTGCGGCCGTCCTTCATCTTCGTGATCGTGGCGTCCGGATCGTGCGGGTTCTTCCAGTCGTCGTTGGATCCCTTGCCCTTGCGCTTGCGGTCCAGCTTCGCCAGGTCCTGCCGCGTCGGCGTCTCGATGCCCGACTCCTGCGCCAGCTTGGCCAAGAACTCCTCGTACGCCTGCCCCGTGTCGCGCCGAACGATCGAGCGCAGCGCGGCGTTCGCTTCCAGCGTCGTGGAGTCCACGCCCAAGGTCTTGCCCTCCAGCAGCCCCTGCTCCGCCAGGATCCGCAGCACCCAGATGAACACCTCTCGATGCGTCTCGAGGTCGATCAGTCGGCGGTTGCGCGAGATCGTCGAGTGATCCGGCGTGCGTTGCTGCACCTCGTAGCCCAAGAACTCCCGCAGCGCCAGCGAGTCCGCCACCCGCCACGCGATACCCCGCTCTGAGTCGATCCCCTCGAAGTACCCGATCAACTGCATCCGGAAGTACACCGCCGGCGGCAACGATGGTCGTCCCATCCGCTCCGCGTAGAACGGCGCGCACTGCTCCTCGACGAACTTGTCGAACCCCGCATCGTCCAAGAGCCGATTCAACCGGTCGTAGAACGGATGCCCCGGAGAGCGCGCCATCGATGTCGCCGCTACCCACAACGGCTCCTGCCGCTCGTTGTCTCGCGTTCCCATCGCCATCGGGCCCCACCCCCTCGGCTTATGTCCTTGACCTGCCCCCCGGATCCACGACTACCTTATCAAGGACTTTCACCACGGCCTGCTAGGGGTCCGGCCTACCAGCTAGAGGTACCGGTCGTAGAAGAACTTGGCGTAGTAGCCGGGCCAGTCCGCGCCGGGGGCGCGGAACTCCTGTTCGCGATCGGCGGCGACAAGCAGGTAGACGAGCTCACTCTTGCTGAACCGCGCCTTCAGCCGTTTGCTCAGCCGGTCCATCAGAAAGTCGGCGTACCACAGCGGCCACTCGGGATCCTCGCCGTCTTTGTCGCGAAATGCCCGTCGGTGCGCCTCGCCACACTCTCGGAAGAGGTCGGCGAGGAACTTCACCAAGGCTTGATCGGAAGAGGGCTGCATAGCGGCCTAAAGGTATGACAAAGGGCTGTGAGTAGGCAACTCTAACTTTTCGTGCGCTTGAGTCACGGTCGCTTTTTTCGGCCGACTAAGACAGATCGAACATGCGGCTCAACAGCAACTGCAGTGGAAACCGCCCGAGGGTTCCGGCTGCCGTCGACTGTTCATCGAACTGATCGACCGCGTCCGCCTCGACGCCGGGGCCCCAGATCAGGACCGGCAACGGATCTGCGCCGTGCTGGCCGCTCTCCGACAGCGTCGCGTGGTCGGAGGCGACGGCGATACGGAGTTTCTCGGCGTGTGTCTCGAGCAGCCGCCCGAGCTCGGCATCGACGGCTTCGATGTACTCGGCCTTGAGGTCCGGTCGGCGATCATGGGCGGCGATGTCGGCGCCCTTAACGTGGACTACGACCAGGTCGTTCTTGCGCAAAGCGCGGGCCGCCGCGGCGAACTTGGCGGCCAGGTCGGTGTCCAGGTTCGCCGTCATTTCGGCGGACGAGACGGTGCTGGCGCCGAGCCATGACGCCAGGCCGAGGATGGTGCGATCGCCGCTGATACAGACCAGCCGCATCGGCAAGCCGGCGTCCTCGAGCGGGATGAGCCGATGGATCCGGCCGGCGCCGCGGGTGAGGATGACGTTCGCCGGGGGTAGCCCCTCCCGGACCCGCTGGCGGTTGATCGGGTGTTTGGCCAGCCTGTCGCGTGCCGCCTTCTCGAAGAGAGCCAGCACCTGCGCGGTGTACACCGCCCGCTCGTTGTGAGGATCTTTCGGGCGAGGGGTAAGGGCCGGGGAGGGCAGCGTACCCTCTCCCGGATCGCTCCCGTGAATCTCGGCCGAGAGACCTTCGCCGCGCAGGGCCACGGCGAGGCGGTGCTCGGTGCCGATCTTGACGCGTACGTCGACGTGGCCGGAAACATCCTTCGGCAACGAAAGCCGATCGATGGCGTCGGCCAGCTCGGCCGCTTCTTCGCGGATGCGGCCGGCGCGGCGATCGATCACCTGGCCGTTCTCGTCGAGGGTGGCGAAGTTCCCCCGCAGGGCCACGTCGTTGGCGGCCAGCATGAGCCCGGCGCCGAGGGCCTCGACCGGTCCCCGCTCCAGCGACTGCGGCGACTGCGCGAACAGGGCGAGGCTGCCGGCGGCCGTGTCGGGCACGACGCCCGGTGATACCGGGTCGGCGAGGCCGCATTGCCCCTCTTTGGCTAGCCGGTCGAGGGTCGGCGTGCGGGCTGCCTGCAGGGGCGTGCGATTGCCCAGCTCGCGCACCGGTCGGTCGGCCAGCCCGTCGATGATCAACAGGAGGGTCGGGGGCGACTCCGCGGAGAACTCGCCGGTAGCCGGCAGACGGTTCTCCAGCATGCTCGTCACGACTTGCAGGGTGCGTACCACCGGCAGATCGCTTTCGGACGTCTCCAGCTCCTGAACGTCGTGGACCTCCGCCTGCTGCAGGATGTAGTCGTGCACCGTGCGGATGCCCTCGAAGTTCTCCAGATACCGCTCGGCGCGACGCCCGCCGAGTCGCGAGCGGGCCAGGAAGCGGGACCGGTGCGCTTCTTTGTCGAGCGTCGCCAGGACGAAGGGGATCTGGTAGGCGGCGCCCTCGAGGTCGGGGAACGGGACCAGGCCGGGGACCAGGTGGACGCCTTCGACCAGAATGCTCATGTTCTCCGCCAGAGCGCGCTCGACAACAGCGCGGACGCCGACGCACACGCGTCGGGCCTGCTCTTCGAAGGAGGCCACGATACGGTCGGGCCGGCTGGGGTCGAGCGGCGATCCGGCCAGCTCTTCGGCGGTGACGTCGTAGCTATCTACCGCTTCGAAGCTCGAGCTGTGCAGGGTCGGCATGATATTCGGTGTAAAGACCATCCGCATGACCTGACGAATGGTGTCGGTAGCGCTGATCCGGTAGATGCGCAGCAGCGGAGCGAGCTCGAGGGACAACGTCGACTTGCCCGTCCCGCTGGCGCCGCCGACATAGATGATCAGCGGGCGCGGGAAGTTGCGGATTCGCCGCAGCAGCCGATAGCGCTTCGCCGATTGCGGACCGATCTCCTCCGACAGCACGGCGGCGGCCCGGCGGGCGATCTCGGCGCTCGAAACCACCGTGAGCTCGTCCGCCACGAGCCCGAGCTCGATCGAGGTCACCAGCCTGTAGGCCAGGTCCAGGTCGACGCCGGTCGCGTGGATGCTGCGTGCCAGCAGGCCGCGGGAAAAGGGCTGGCGCAGGCCGTGGTAGACGACGTGGATGCGAGGCGCCAGTCGCTTGCGCGTATGCAAGGAGGCGAGCACTTCCTCGCCGTACAGCGCGTTGACCGTTTCCACGATGGCCTCGCGGACGTCCGCGGTGGTCACGTCGCCGCGGTCCTCGAGCCGCTTGCGAACCGCCCGCGCCGCCTCGTACGCCTGCTCGAATGAAAGCCCCCGCAGAACCAGGTCGTGGGTCACCATGCCGCGCAGAAACCGTTGCCGATTCCCATCGGAATCGATGACGCGCAGCTGCCCCTCGCTCGCGGGCGATTCTCCGTCGGTATCGGGTGCTTCGTCTCGTCGTTTGCTCAAGGAATCCCCGCGGTCACGCTCGGCCGTCGACGGCCCGCTCGAGGAGCTTGGGTGTAACGAACCAGACGAGCTCCCCGCGGCCGAACTCGAGCGTCCGCCAGCTGGCCGGTTGGACCTCGACGCATGCGAGCGCGGCCGTCGGAAAGCGAATCTCGGCGGAGCCCACGAGGCTTCCGGTGAAACTCGACGAGGTGGGCTCGTGCCCGGCAAGCAAGACGCGATCAACATCGTCGTCGACGCCACGCACTATGTCCAGAACCTGGCTGCGACTGGCGCCGTACATCGACGGCTCTTCCCGCACCTCACACGTCCAGCCGCCGGCTTCAGCGGCGTATCGTGCCGTCGTCAGCGCGCGAACAGCGGTCGAGGAGATGACCAGCTCGGGTTCCCCGTCGACGGCGGTCAAGAACGAGCCGATGATCCCCGCCGCACGGATGCCTCGGTCCTTGAGCGGTCGGTCGTGATCGGAGTCGTAATCGGCTCCCCAATCGGACTTGCCGTGTCGTAGCACGTAGATGCGTTTCACCCGCTGCCTCGGTAGTTCTTCCGACCTTTCGATGGATATCTTCCCTCGTGACGCCCGCGCCGCGCCCCTCAGCTTGTGCCGCTTGGCTGTTGGCTTGGCCCGCCCATCGTTGCTAACGTACACCCTGGGAGGCCAAAGCAGGAGTAGCCATGACTTCGAACAGCAGCCCCACCCGTGCCCGCGGGAGCAGGCCCGGTGCGCCCAACCTCGGGCACCCGGGCTACTACATCAACCGGGAGTTGAGCTGGTTGCAGTTCAACGCCCGCGTCCTCGACGAAGCGCTCGACCCGAACAAGCCGCTTCTCGAGCGCGCCAAGTTCATCTCGATCTTCGCCAGCAACCTCGACGAGTTCTACATGATTCGTGTGTCCGGGTTGCGCCGTCAGTTCGACGGCGGCGTTCTCGAGGCCCCCGCCGACGGCATGAGCCCTGCCGAGCAGCTTGCGGCGATCCGTACGTTGGTGGCGCCGATGCTCGAGACGCTGACCTCCTGCTGGCACGACGACATCCGCCCGAAGCTGGCCGAGGCGGGCATTCGCGTGGTCGAGCACGACGATCTGAAGCGCAAGCAGCGCAAGGCGCTGCGGCGTTTCTTCGAAGCCGAGGTCTTTCCGGCATTGACCCCGCTGGCCTTCGATCCCGGCCATCCCTTTCCGCACATCTCGAACCTGAGCGTGAACCTCGCCGTAGTCGTCGAGGATCCCGATGGCGGCGAGATGTTCGCGCGTCTCAAGGTGCCGCCGACGTTCGATCGGCTGATTCCGGTACCGCAACGGGACGACGAGGACCGCCCGACGGCGGAGCTGGAGAAGTCGGACACGGAGGACTTCGTCTGGCTCGAGCAAGTCGTTGCCGCGAACCTCGATCTTCTGTTTCCCGGGCTCAAGGTGCTGGCCTCGTACCCGTTCCGCATCACCCGCGACGCCGACGTCGAGATCGAGGAGGACGAGGCGTCGGATCTGCTCTCGACCATGGTCGAGGTGGTGGGCCAGCGCCATTTCGGCTCGGCCGTGAGGCTCGAGCTCGACAACCGGATGCCCGAGCGCATCCGCGAGATTCTGGTCAGCAACCTGGAGATGAAGCCGTATCAGGTGTTTGCTACCGACGGCCCGCTGGGCCTGTCTCATCTCATGGAGCTGATGTCGATCGACCGGCCGGACCTCAAGGACCCGCCGTTCCTGCCCGTGGTTCCGCCAGCGTTGGCGACGTCCGATGAGAGCATTTTTTCGGTGCTCAAGTCGCGCAGCATCCTCCTGCACCATCCCTACGACAGCTTCAACCCGGTTGTCGACTTCATCCGCGCGGCGGCGCGCGATCCGAAGGTCCTGGCGATCAAGCAGACACTCTATCGGGTCGGGCGGAACTCCCCGATCGTCGAAGCGTTGATGGAAGCGCGGGAGAACGGCAAGCAGGTCTCGGCGATGGTCGAGCTGAAGGCCCGCTTCGACGAGGCCAACAACATCGCCTGGGCGCGCTCGCTGGAGCAGGCGGGGGTGCACGTCGTGTACGGCATCCTCGGACTGAAGATCCACTCGAAGGTCGCTCTCGTCGTGCGGCGGGAGACGCATGGCCTGGTGCGCTACGTGCACCTGGGGACGGGCAACTACAACCCCTCCACAGCGCGGGTGTATTCGGACCTCGGATACTTCACGACGGATCCGGAGATCGGCGCCGACGTTTCAGATCTGTTCAACGCGCTGACGGGATACTCGCGCAAGAACAACTACAACAAGCTGCTGGTGGCGCCGATGAATCTGAAGCAGGGGGTCCTGTCGCGGATTCGGCGCGAGATCCAAGCGCACGAGCGGGAAGGGGGCGGGCACATCGCCGCCAAGTTGAACTCGCTGGTGGACAAGACCATCATCCGGGCTCTCTACAAAGCTTCGATGGCCGGCGTGAAGGTCGATCTCCTCGTCCGCGGGATATGCTGCCTGCGTCCGGGTGTTCCTCGCCTGAGCGAGAACATCCGGGTGATCTCGGTCGTCGGCCGCTTTCTCGAGCACTCGCGGATCTACTACTTCCGCAACAGCGGCGAGGACGAGATACTGCTCGGCAGCGCCGATTGGATGCCGCGCAACCTGGAAGGCCGGATCGAGGTCGTCTTTCCGGTGGATAGTGAGCCGCACAAGTCGGCGATCCGTGACGAGATCCTCTTCCGCCAGCTGGCCGACAACACGCAGGCCCGCGTGCTCCTGCCCACCGGGGAATACGAGCGCGTCGAGGCGGGTCCTGACGACGAGGTAATCGACAGCCAGGTCGAGTTCCTCTCCAAGCCCGCTTCGTGGCATAGCGCCGAGTAGGCGCTGATATCAGGCCGGCCGGGCGAAGGTCTGAAGCAGACTTTCGACGGGGCTTCTCGGGCCGAGAGACGTGGCGAAGCTGTCGAGGAAGCTCTGCCGCTCGCGAGACTCCTGCCCTTGCAGGTGGGCCCGAAGAGGCCGAACAGCTGCGAGGTCGGGGCCTGGGAAGCGCCCCAGCCATTCCGCCTGCACCCGCAGGTCGTTGATGGTCCCGAGGGCGTCCTGGGCGGTCCGCATTTTCGCGAGAATGGCCGAGACCTGCTCCTCGTCGAACAGGCCGCCGAAAAACTCGACGAGGTAGCGGAACTTCTTGCCGTCGAGCCGCACGCGATGAAAATCAGCGGGCGACGACCCGGCCTCGAGAGCCGCGGCGCGTTCGAGGAACCGACGGCACGCCTTGGCGACGACCCGTCCGGCGAATTCGTGGACCGGGCGCGAGGCATTCGCCGGACCGTCGGCGCTCGATCCCGGCTGGTCGAGAAACGCGGTCCAGCCGTCGATCAGCGAAGCGTAGCGCTCCGACTCGATTCCCTCGGTGCAACGGCTTCGCTCCAGGTCCTCTTGCGTCCGCAGAAAGTCGAGGAAGGGATCGAGCGCCGTCATGGCAGGATCTCCGAGATCGTCCCGGTACGACTCGATCGAGCACAGGTACACCTCGAGATCGCGGGCGGGGCCGGTCAGCGACGACAACCAGCCGAACTCCGCCGAAAAGTGCTCGACCTCTTTCGCCGGGTAGACGCGCTTCACCCGTCGAAGGCCGACCCTCGTGCGGCGGATCGCGACGCGGAAGTCGTGTAGGGACTCACCGGGCAACCGGTTACCGACACCATCACGGTTCTCCTCGATTCGGCGTAGCAGCTCCCGGTGAATCCTCCGCAGCGCCGCGGCGGAGGACATCGATGGCTCGAGATCGACGATCGGCGAGAACGGGCGGGGCACAGAAGACTCACCGGCCTGCGCCGGGTCTCCCTCCTCGTTTTCCGCGGTCGACGCTACTGCGTCAGACATCGTCGTCTTCGTGGCGGATGCGATGAAAAGGCTGCACCACCGACGAAGCGATGTTGCTGAGATGGGAGCTGACCCGCGACAGACTCCGGGCCGCCCCGGCGTACGCGATCGCCATGTTCGCACCCAGGTCGCTCGCGGCGAGTCGCTGGATGTAGTCCGCCAGGTCGCCCTTGATCCGCGGGTGTTCCTCGACGACCCGGTTGGCGCTGTCAGGATCGTCGTTCGCGAAGGCCTCGGCGCAAACATCGAAGAGGGGCCGGATGCGGGAATCGATCTCTCGCAACTCGTCCGCGAACGGGCCGCCGCGGGGACCACCTGCGAGTGCGGGGATGTCACCCAGAGTGCGGGCGAAGTCGCCGATCCGCTCGGCGTCCTGGACCATACTGATGAGCACCAGGCTGGCGACGAGGTCCTTCTCCGGGCTCAGGCTCAGATGCTCCAGGACGGCGCGCCGGATCGTGGCCTCGGCCTCGTCGATCTGATCGTCCATCTCATCGAGATCCACCTCGAGCGGCGTGTTGTCGAGGACGGCGGCAATGGCCAGGTCGTGCATTTCGGCGGCCCGCTCGAGCATGCCGGTGAACTCTCGGAAGGCCGAATCCACCAGGGTCGATTGGGTGGAGGCTCCAAACAGGCGCTTGAGCATGGGTTAGCTCCCGGATAGGGCTCCGCTGGCGAACAGCAAGAGCAGGGGGATGCCGAAAAAGACCACAACGATGTACACCGCTGCGAGCACCCGATTGTCACTCCCGAGTCTACCGAGCGCCCGGGCAAGCGCCAACGGAATGCGTCGCAACGGCGGAGGAACGAAGATTAACAGCGTCGCCGATACGTTGAAGAACAGGTGGGCGAATGCTACCGAAACGGCCGCCGGGCTCCCGGTCGACAGCGCCGCGAGCATCGCGGTGATCGTGGTGCCGATGTTCGCGCCGACGGTGAAGGGGAAGAGCTGCTCGAGGGTGACGACGCCGGCGCCCACCAGCGGGACGATTGCCGAGGTCGTGATGGAGCTGCTCTGGACCATCACGGTCATCGCGGTGCCGGCGGCGATGGCCGCCGCAGGCGAACGAAAGAGCGTTCGGTGCAGAATCTGTTCGGCACGGTCCGACATGATCACCTTGAGCAAGTCGACGAGCAGCTTGAGGCTGCCCATGAGCATGCTTATGCCGACCAGCAAGGTCAGCAACCCCGACTCCCCGAGGAAGCCCGACAGCATCTCGGCGGTCGGCCGGACGATCGCCTTCAGCGGGTTGAGCATCTCGATTCCGCCGACGCCGTCGAGCCAGGCTGTCATGGCCTGCGACGAACGGGACAGGTAACCCGTGGCGTACTCCAGCGGGAAGAGGATCAACACGGCGAGCCAGTTGAAGAAGTCGTGCAGGGTGGCGCCCGCGAACGCCCGTTGGAATTCCTCGCGCCGCGACACGTGGGCGAGCGAAACGATGGTGTTCGTCACGGACGTGCCGATGTTCGCCCCCATGATGATGGGAATGGCGCCACTGATCGTCAGGGCGTCGGCGGCTACCAACCCGACGGTGATCGACGTCGTCGTGGAGGAACTTTGTACCAGTGAGGTCGCCAAGATGCCGACGAACAAGCCGACGAAGGGGTTCGCCGTCGTGGTGATCAACGTTTCGGCGAAATCGCCGCCGAACAACTTGAAGGCGATCCCCATCATGTCGAGACCGACGAGGAACGCGTACAGGACGAGCGCCAGCGCCAGCGGGCGCAACCAGGTTCGAGTGCTCTCTGACATGAATCCCCCCCGGTAAGACCCTGAGGGTACCGCAAGCGAACGAACCTCTCGACCGCCGACAATCGACAGCAGACAGCAGACAGCAGACAGCAGGCAGCAGACCGCCGACCGTCGCCCTCGACCGCGGCCGCCTGATCGGCTGTCCCTGATCGGAGGACCCCGGCCGGCCGGTCCCGGCGTGGCGGTACGGTACGCTATGCGCCGTGAAGCGCATCGGCATCGTAGACCTCGGCTCCAACACGGTTCGGCTTGTTGTTTACGCCTGCGAGCCGGAGAGGTCCTATCGCCTGGTCGATCAGATCCGCGAGCCCATCCGGCTGGCGGAGGGGTCCGCCGCCACCGGAAAGCTCTCCGAGGCGGCCATGGAGCGCGCTGTCACGGCGCTCGGGCTGGTCAGCGACTACGCCCACGACACCCACCTCGGCGAGCTCAAGGTGATCGCCACCAGCGCCGCCCGCGATGCGGCAAACGGTGCCGAGTTCATCGACCGCGTCCGCCGGCTGGCTCTCGACGTGGAGGTGCTCGACGGAGAACAGGAGGCCTCACTGGGTGTCCTGGCGGTTGCCAACGGCTTCTCTTTCGAAGACGCGTGGGTCATCGATCTAGGTGGCGGGTCGATGCAGATATCGCGGATGAAACGGCGCGAGTTTCGCCACGGAGCCGCCTACCCGCTCGGCGCCGTGCGGCTGACCGAGCTTTCCCTGGCCAGCGATCCGCCGACAGCGGCGGAGGTAGAGCAGGCGCGGGAGTTCATTCGCGGAAGTCTCCGCGAAATCGTTCAACGCATGAAGGAAGAGCCGGACCCTATCGTGGCCATGGGAGGCACGATCCGGAACCTCGCTCGGGCCTTGCAGTCCACCGCGAACTACCCGATCGGCCAGGTCCATGGGCTGTTTCTGGAGCGCTCCGACCTCGAAGCCTTGGTGGCGCGTTTGCTCGAGAAGAAAACCAAGCGCCGGGCGCGCATGGCGGGGATCAAGCCCGACCGAGCCGACGTGATCGTCGCCGGAGCGCTCGTCTACGCGACCCTGCTGCGGGAGTCGGATCGCCGCGGCCTGCACGTCTCCGGCCTGGGGATTCGAGAGGGGCTGCTGTTCCGGCAGTTGTTCCCCGAGCCCCACTTGATCCCGGTGGTTCGCAAGTTCGGCGTGCAGAACCTGTTTTCGCACTACCCGCAGCCAATCACACACACGGATCACGTCCGCTTCCTTTGCCGCCGGCTGTTCGACGAGCTCAAGCCGCTGCACGGCTACGGCTGGGAAGAGGCGCGCCTTCTCGACGAGGCAGCGCAGCTCCACGACATCGGCATGGCGGTGGGCTACCACGGGCACCACCGGCACGGGGCGTTCCTGATCGACAACACCCTGCTTCCCGGCATGACCCATCGGGAAAAGGCCATCATCACACTGCTGGTGCGGTACCACCGCAAGGGAGCGCCGAAGCCCGGCTCGATGCGCAAGCTGCTTCGCCCGGACGACCAGCCCCTCGTGGAGGCGCTGACGTGCTGCCTGCGGCTGGCCGAGCACTTGGAGCGGGCGCGCGCCAACCGCGTCAAGGACGTCGCCGTCGAGATCGGCAAGCGCGACGTCGAGCTGGAGCTACTGGCGCTCCGCCCGGCGCCAGTGGAGATCTACGAGGCGCAGAAAGAGGGATCGCTCTTTGCCAAGGCGTTTGGGCGCGAGCTCAAGGTCGAGAGCTCGATCGTGGCGTCGTAGCCGTACCCGTCATCCGCGCGTGGCCATCGATGGCTGCCAGGCGTGGCCCACCTTCATCGCCAGCCGCTAGCCGTAGCGGCCCTCAATGTAATCGGCCGTCTCCTGATGCTTCGGGGTGACGAAGAGCTCGCCGGTGTCGCCGTGCTCGACAATCTTGCCGAGCAGCATGAAGGCACATTCGTCGCTGGCGCGGCGCGCCTGGGCCATGTTGTGGGTGACGATGAGAATCGTGTAGTCGCCGCGCAGGCCCCAGATGAGCTCCTCGACCGCTTCGGTACCGGCGGGATCGAGGGCGGAGCAGGGCTCGTCCATGAGCAGTACCGACGGCTTCACCGGCAGCAACCGGGCGATGCAGAGCTTCTGCTGCTCTTCGAGCGAGAGCCCGACGGCTTTGGCGTCGAGACGGTCCTTCACCTTGTCCCACAAGAGCACCTTCTCCAGGGCGTCCCGGGCGACGGCGTCGAGGTCGTTGCGCGACATCCTGCGGGCCGCCGGCTCATGTAGCCGGTAACTGAACAGCACGTTGTCTCGGATCGAGAGCGGCAGGGGATTGGGCCGTTGAAAGACCATGCCGATCTGTTTGCGCACCTGGATGATCTCGACGTCGTCGTCGAGAATGTTCTTCCCCAAGACCTCCACCGTGCCCGTCGTGCGGACGTAGCCGAGACGCTCGTTGATCCGGTTCACGGTCCGCAGAAAGGTCGTCTTCCCGCACCCGGAGGGGCCGATCAAGCTGGTGATCAGACCGTGCTTCACCTCCAGGTCGACGTCGATCAGGGCCTGGAAGTCGCCGTACCAGAGGTTCAGCTCGCGGCTTTCGATAGCGATGCGGGCGCCGTTATCCAAACCGCCCCTCCACGTACTCCCGCGTGCGTGAGTCGCGTACCGACCCGCTGAACAGCTCCTCCGTGTCGTTGACCTCGACGCACTCGCCGGTGAGGAAAAAGGCGGTCCGGTCGGCGAGCCTGCGGGCCTGTTGCACGAGGTTGGTCACCAGAACGATGGTCATCTCCTGTTTCAGCTCCTTGAGCACGTCCTCGATGCGCATCGTGGTGACGGGGTCGACGGCGATGGAGAACTCGTCCAACAACAGGAGCTCCGGCTCTTGAGACAGGGCGCGAGCGATGGTCAGTCGTTGCTGCTGGCCGCCCGAAAGCAGGCTGCCGAGCGAGTCGAGGCGATCCTTCACCTCGTCCCAGAGGGCGGCGCGCTTCAGGCAGCGTTCGACGACCACGTCCAGATCGGCCCGCTTCCTTACACCGCGAAGCCGGGCCGCAAAGGCGACGTTGTCGTAGATGCTCATCGGCAGGCCGACGGGAAGCGGGAAGACCACGCCGATCCTTCGGCGCAGCGCGTAGACGTTGCGCCAGTCGCGCACGTTCCGGCCGTCGAAATCGATGCTGCCATCCACCCGCATCGTCGGCGTGAACATCTCCATGCGATTGATGGCGCGGAGGAACGACGTCTTGCCGCTGTTGGCCGGGCCGATGATGCCGAAGATCTCGTGCTCATAGACGTCGAAGTCGACGTCGCGCAGGACGGAGTTGTCGCCGTAGGAGACGGTCAGGTTGCGCACCGCCAGCTTGACCTTGGCCGGCGTGACTGCGGCCTCTTTCGCGCCCGTCTGCGCCGGGGCTACCACTTCTTCTTGTTCCTCAGGTACATGCGAAACGCGATCGACAGGCTGTTCATCCCCAGCACCAGGGCGATGAGCACCAGAGCGACGCCGTACGGCAGAGCCTCGGGCACGTCGGGAACGGTGAACGCGATGACGTACAGGTGCATCGACAGGGCCATCGTCTGGTCGAACACCGACTGCGGCAGGAAGGGCAGGAACGCCGCCGCGCCGGTGAACATGATCGGCGCCGTTTCACCGGCCGTTCGCGACACTTCGAGAATGATGCCGGTGAGAATGCCGCTGATGGAGTTCGGCAGCACGACCTTGCGGATGGTCTGCCAGCGGGTCGCGCCCATGTTCCAGCAGGCCTCGCGGAACGCCATCGGCACGGCGCGAAGCGACTCCAGCGTGGCCACGATCACCACCGGCAGCGTCATGATGGCCAGCGTCAGGCTGGCGGCGAGAATGCTGGCGCCGAAATCGAAGAACAGGACGAAAGCGCCGACGCCGAACAGTGCATGGACGATCGAGGGGACGCCGGCGAGGTTGACGATGGCGAGATTGATCGCGCGGGTGAGCCAGTTTTGTGGGGCGTACTCGCTCAGGTATACGGCGGCGGCGACGCCGATGGGGATCGAGGCGACGAGGGCCACGGCTACCAGCCAGATCGTGCCCACCAGGGCCGGAAGGATGCCGCCGGCCGTCATGCCGTTGACCGGCTCGGTGAAGAGAAACTCGGCCGAGATCATCGGGCCGCCACGGATGACGAGCACGCCGAGGATCAACAGCACCGGCAGCACCAGGAGCAGGGTCATCAGCAGGAACAGAATCCGGATGAGCCCCTGGGTCTTTTTGTCGCGGACGTTGAGATCGCTTTCGGCGAAGATCGCGGCGGTCGGTTCCGTCATCGTTCTCTCTACCGGTTGCGGATCCCGCGGACGACGAGGTCGGCGGTCAGGTTGATGACGAACGTGACGGCGAAAAGGAAGATCCCGAGGGTGAACAGCACCTGATAGTGCTCGGACCCTCGAGCGGTCTCGCCCAACTCGGCGGCGATCGTGGCGGTGAGTGCCCGGACGGAATCGAACAAGCTGGTGGGGATGTTCACCGAATGGCCGGTGGCCATGAGCACGGCCATTGTCTCGCCGAACCCGCGGCCGACACCCAACAGTATGGCGGCGACCAGACCGTTCTTGGCCGCCGGGATGACCACCCTGAAGATGACCTGCCAGCGCGTCGCTCCCATCGCCTCGGCGGCCTCTCGATAGGTATCGGGCACGGCCTTGAGGGCGTCCTCGGCGATCGTCGTCATGATCGGTGCGGCCATCAGACCCAGGATGATCCCGGCGTTCAGCACGTTCAGGCCGACCGGCACGTCGAAGATCCGGACGATCAACGGGTTCATGATCGAGAAGCCGATGAATCCCCAGACCACCGACGGGATCGCGGCGAGCAGCTCCACCAGCACCTTGAGCGCCTCGCGCGTCTTGCCGGTAGCGAACTCGCCGATGTAGATCGCGGCGCCGAGAGAAAACGGTACCGCCACGACCATAGCGAGGCCGGTGACGCTCGCCGTCCCCAGAATCAGCGCCAGGGCTCCGTAGGTCGGATTGGACGAGGACGTCGGCATCCACCGCGGGGAGGTGAAGAACTCGACGAAGTCGAATCGCCCGGCGATGAACCCCATGCCCTCGCGGGTGATGAACACGAAGATGCCGAAGATGAAGACGATCGCGGAAATTCCGCCGACGAAAACGAAGACCTGGACGACCTTGTCCAGGTACCAGGCGAAATCGAGGCGATCGGCATCCTGCGGGGACATCTCAGTCGGCGTCCTCGCCCCGCAGCGAGACCATCAAGTCCTCGAGGTGGGCGGCGATCTGCCGGTAGATGTCGTCGAGTCGCGCCTCGGCCTCGGAAGCAGCCATGTCTGCCGGGCATTCGGCGACATCCCAGGTCAGGAAGATGGTGGAGAACGGAACGTCGTCGATGTGCTGCCGGACGTCGCCGTTGATGCCGACGATGACGTGATAGTCGTTCAGCTCATGAACCGTGGTTGCGAGGCTCGATGCGACCGCCCCGTCCAGCGAGTGGCCCTTGCGCTCCATGAAACCGAGCAGCTCCGGGCTGATCGCGCTCGACGGTTCCCAGCCGGCGCTGTCGTACTGGCCGCTCTCCGGGAACGCCTTCCGACCGATCGCCTCGGCGATCTGACTGGTGCAGTCGTTGCGCGCGTCGACGAACAGGATCTTGTAGACCTTCGGCTGCTTGGTCTCGCCGGTGACGGCGAAGATCGTGTCTTCGCAGATGTTCTTCGCCTGGTCGGCAACCCGTCCGATGCGGTTGAAGACCACCAGCAACGCGAACAGATCCTTCAGCGGACGGGTTCCCTTGTTGCCCTCGTCGATGAGGTCGTTGAAGACGTTCTCGTAGATGTTCTCGACGTCGTACGCGGTCTTCTTGGTCGCTTTCGCCAGCTCGGCGTTCCCTTCGAGAAACGAGCGAACCGCCTCGCCCAGCACCCGCTGTGTTCGCTCTGCGATGAGCTCGATATCCCGGGCCACCGCCGACGTCGGGGGCTCGGTAAGCTGCACCGATTCGCGCGCGATCGCGACCGCGTAGTCGCCGATGCGCTCGAGCTCCACGTTGAGCCGCAGGGTCGACGAGATGAACCGCAGGTGCCCGGCGCTCGGCAGGTGACGGGCGACGAACGCGTGGCACAAGCGATCGCTCGCCCGCACCCTGCGATTGATCGGGTGGTCGTCGAGGACCACCGAATAGGCCCGCTGGGTGTCTCCGGCGAGCAGCGCGTGGACGCTCTCCCTGAGCGCGTGCTGCACGGCCTCGGCGATATGAGCGCTTTCGGAGCGAATCCGAGCGAGATCTTCCTGGAGGCGCTCTTCGTAGTGCGTCATACGACCCTCAGCCGCAACGTACCGCGCGTACGGGGGCGTAGCCCTTCTCCTGGATGATGCACTGGCCGGTGTCCGACATGATCCAGTCGAGGTACTCCTTGACCGTTCCGGTCGGCTCACCGTTCGTGTACATGAACAGCGGCCGGGCGATCGGATAGGTGCCGTCGATCGCAGTCGCCGTCGACGGCGCGACGCAGCTGCCGCCTTCCGTCATGATGCACGGCATCTTGACCTCTTCCGTGGCGTAGGCGAGGCCGCTGTAGCCGATGGCGCAGGCGGTGTTCTCGACCAGGTCGACGACGTCTTTCGATCCGTGCATGTCGCGCGAGCCCAGCTTGAAGTCACGCTCCTCGCCGAGGACGGCCTCCTGGAAATAGACATAGGTGCCGGAGTTGTTCTGCCGGCTCACCCGGATGATCTCGTCGCTGTCGCAGCCCGGCACGGTCAGGCCCAGGGCGGACCAGGTCTCGACCGTGCCGCCCTCGCCGTAGATCTCGGCGAGCTGCGAGAGGGTGAAGCCCTCCACTGGGTTGTCGTGATGCACGTAGACCGCCAGGGCGTCGTAGCCGACGATGAACTCCCGCGGATCCTCGCCGTTGGTCCGGGCGGCCTCCAGCTCCTCCGGCTTGATCTGTCGGCTGGCGTTGGCGATGTCGACGGTGCCGTTGATCAGCGCCGAGATACCCGTGCCCGAGCCCCCGCCCGTGACCGCCACCGCGACGTTCGGATCGACGTTCTTGTATTCCTCCGCCCACGCTTGGGCGACCGTCAGCAGGGTGTCGGAACCCTTGTTTTGCAGCAGGGTCCGGCTGGGCCCGTCGGCGCCGCCGCCGCAGGCCGCGAGGGCGAGGGTGGCGAGAATGATGGTGGTCTTTCTCAAGGCAATCCTCCCGTGCGTCGGGCCTCGAAATCGAAGCGGATCGCAGGTCTGAGGGTCGGTCAATTGCGCCGGAATCGGGCGTCGGAGCCGACGTTGTCCGGTTCGGGCAGCGGAGGGCGACGCCCGTCAGGGGAGCCGCGCCTACGATGAGTGCAGGCTAGCGGCGAATCGTGAAGATCAAGTAAAGGGAGCGATAAACGGCGGTTAAGTCGCCGAGCAGAGGATCACACCCGCGTTCTGCAATTCCTCGATGCCGTTTTCGCTGTAGCCGTGATCCAGCAGGACCTCTCGCGTGTGCTGGCCGAGAACCGGTGCGCCGCGACGGATCGAAGCGGGGCTGTCGCTGAGCTTCACCGGAAAGCCGAGCGACTGCATCGTGCCGAGCCGGGCGTGCTCGACGTCGACCAGCATGTCCCGCGCGACTGTCTGCGGGTGCGCAAGCATGCCGTTGAGATCGTTGATCGGCCCCGCGGGAACACCGGCTGCCTCGAACAACTCCAGCCACTCCGCGGTGCCCCGACGGCGAATCTCCGGCGTCATCTCGGCGACCAGCGCCGGCAGGTTCTCGAGCCGGGCGGCGTTGTCGACGAAGCGCGGATCGTCGAGCAGGTCGAGCCGGTCGATCACCGCCGGCAGCTTCTCCCAGGTGCTCTGGTTCGCTGCACCGATGTTGATCCAGCCGTCGGCGGTCTCGAACGCCTGGTAGGGGGCTCCCAGAGGATGCGCCGATCCCAGGGGGCCCGGGGCCTCGCCGGTAGCGAGTGCCATGGACGTTTGCCAGTAGGTCTGCGTGATGCCGGCCTCGAACAAGGACGTGTCGACGCGCTGCCCCTCGCCGGTCAAAAGGCGGTGGAGGATGGCCGCGAGCACGCCCATGGCGCCGAGGATACCCGCCGTGATGTCGGTGACCGGGGCGCCGCACTTCACCGGCTGCCGCCCTTCTCCCTCTCCGGTGAGGCTCATCAGGCCGCTGTACCCCTGAGCCACCAGGTCGAAGCCGGGACTCCCCGCGTAGGGCCCGGTGCGGCCGAACCCGGAGATCTCGCACCAGACCAGGCCGGGATTGTTCTGCCGGACGCTGTCGTAGCCGAGCCCGAGGCGATCCAGCGTTCCGGTGCGGTAGTTCTCGATCACCACGTCCGCGTCGCGAATCAACCGACGCGCCAGCGTCACTCCTTCGGGTCGCTTCAGGTCGACGGCGATGCCGCGCTTGTTGCGGTTGATCATCATGTAGGCGGCCGACTCCCGCTGCACGAAGGGCGGATACTCCCGCGTCGGGTCGCCGCCGGGAACGCGTTCGACCTTGATCACGTCGGCGCCGAGGTCGGCCAGCATGCGTCCGCACACGGGGCCCGCCATCACGTGGCCGAGCTCGATGACCTTGATTCCCTCGAGGGGCGGAAAGGCGGCGCTCACGGACACACCCCCGGCGTCGATCTCTCCGCGAGTCGCCCAGGTCCGATCGCCAGCATGTCAGTCTCCTTCGAACTCCGGCTCTCGCTTCTCGAGGAACGCTCGGTATCCGCGCTGGAAGTCCTTCGTGCCGAACGCGGCGAAGCCTTCCGCTTCCTCCGCCGCGGTCAGGGGCGTGGGGTCGGCCAGGCGAGCGATGAACTCCTTGTGCCAGGCGTTCACCCGCGGCGCTCCGCTGGCGACTCGATCGGCCAGCTCGTAGGTCGCTTCGGCGACCCGCTCGTCGTCGACGACCCGGTGCACCAGGCCGACCCGCAGCGCCCAAGAGGCGTCGAACAGCTCACCCGAGAGCAGGATCTCCTTCGCCACGGAGGGCGAAACGACCGACAGCAGGGCGCGCAGCTCGCCGTAGGCCATCGTCAGGCCGAGGTGGTTGACCGGAACGCCGAAGCGGCTCGAGCCGCCGCAAACCCGCAGGTCGCAGGCGCACGCCAGCTCGAGCCCGCCGCCGACGCACAATCCCTCGATCAGGGCGATGGACGGATGGCCGTCGGCGATGCTCTTCAGCGCCGACTCCATGTCGGCGCCGTAGGCGGCCGCCTGCTCGACGTTGGCGCGCTCGTGCTCGAAGGCCGAGATGTCCGCCCCGGCCCCGAACGCCTTGCCTCCGGCACCCCGGACGACGACACAACGGACGCTCTCGTCGGCGCTGATCTCGGCGAACGTCGCCGCGAGTCGTTGCCACGCGTTGCGGTCGAGGGCGTTGAGGCGAGCCGGCCGATTGAGGGTCACGGTGGCCACGGCTTCCGTGCGCGAAACGAGAATGGGGTCGGTGGAGGTCATCGGCGGATCGGCTGCCGGCTGCTTGCGGGAGTTCGACTCCCGAGGTGCTTTCGCCCGGCCGCCCCGTGCGTCCGGATGGGCGCAGCGTACGTCACGTGGTGCGACGTCGCCAGCTTTCGCGGATTCGGCTCCCTTGCGCGGGTCTCATGTCCTAACTATATTTGTAAGGTACCTATCAACGTTATGTAGACGGAGGCGATGACATGTCGAAGAGGCGCCTGGGCTACGCCACCGCAGCCATCCTGCGCGCGATCGAAGAGGACCACGCCTATGGTCTCGATATCATTGACGCCACGGGCTTGGCCACCGGCACGGTATACGTGACCCTCGGGCGCCTGCAGAAGCGAGGCTTGGTAGCGGCTTCGTGGGAGGACCAACGGATTGCCGACCGCGAGGGTCGGCCGCGTCGGCGCTACTACCGGCTGACCGATGAGGGGCGGACTCGTTTGCTGGAAACCCTCGACAGCTACGACGCGCTGACAGCGGGAGCGACGACCGGAGGGTCGCGTCGATGAGTGTGACGCCCGACGAGCCGTCCGGCGGAGCCCCTACGCCACGTTCCTCACGCTTGCCGCGCCTGGTATTGCGGCTGGCGAGTCTCCTGGTGCCGCGCTCATGCCGGCGTCGATGGCTGGACGAATGGCACGCCGAGCTCTGGGCCCTCGAGTCCGACGCGAGCCGCACCGCGCCAACGCCGCTGGCGCTGAGTCTCGGCGCGGTGCCGCACTCGATGTGGAAGCGCAAGGAGTGGGCCACGGGGCTGCTCCTGCAGGACGTCCGCCTCGCAGCGCGTACGCTGACACGCAGCCCGGCGTTCACGGCGCTGGCGCTGGTGACGATGGCATTGGGTATCGGGGCGAACATCACCATCTTCAGCATGACCAACGCGACGCTGTTGCGGGCACCGGACGGCATCGACGATCCATCTAGGATCGTGCAGATCGGACGCGACCGGCCCGGCCGCGGCTTCGACGTGATGGCGTACCCGTGGTTCCGCGATTTCGACCGCCAAGCCGCTGGTCTCGCCGGCCTCGCGGCGTACACTCCGAACGCACTTTTGGTGGGGCGGGGTGCCGATACCGTCGTGCTCAACGGGTATCTGGTCACCGGCGGGTACTTCGAAGTTCTTGGTGTCGATGCCCGCCCCGGACGAGCGTTGGTGCCCGGCGACGACGAGTTGATCGGGGCGCATCCGGTGGCGGTGATCAGCCACGGGCTCTGGACCCGGCGATACGGCAACGATCCGGAGGTCGTCGGACGGCGGCTGCACATCAACACCACCGAGTTCGAGATCGTCGGCGTCGCCGAGCGCGGCTTCCAGGGCAGTGACGTGATCTCCTCGGCGACCGATATCTGGATTCCCCTGAGCATGGCCTCCACGGTGCTGGGTCCGACATACAGCGGGCACGACGACAGGGGATTCAGCTGGCTGCGGATGGTCGGGCGATTGGCTCCCGGCGAATCCGCGGCTGGGCTGGCGGCCGAGCTGAACGCGCTGTACGCGCCGGCCTTCGAGGCTCTGTGGGAGCAAGCGCCCGATCATCGCATCGGGGTCGTCGAGGGAATCGGATTGCTGCCGGCGGAGCGAACCACCGTGCGGCGGCTGATGACGACCCTCACCGGCGTAGTTGCGCTGGTGCTCGCCGTCGCGTGCGCGAATCTGGCGAATCTCTTCCTGGCGCGAGGCGTGGCCCGCAGCCGGGAGCTGGGCATTCGCACGGCCCTCGGAGCGTCTCGCGTTCGTATCGTGCGCGAGCTGTTGACCGAAAGCGTGCTGCTGGCGCTCGGCGGCGGATTGCTCGCCCTCGTCTTCACCGGCTGGACGGCCGGGATGATCCAGCAGCTGATCCCGATCCGACTGGCGGTCAGCGTACGTCCGGACGCCCCGGTGTTCCTCTTCGCCCTCGGCGTCAGCTTGCTCGCCGGCGTCGTCTTCGGCATGGCTCCGGCGCTGCGCTCTTCACGGGTCAATTTGGGTGACACCTTGAGGGAGTCCTCGTTGTTGACCGGGAGGCGGGGTGGTTGGCTACGCGGCGGGCTGGTCGTCGGACAGCTGGCGCTGTCGTTCGCCCTGCTGGCGGTGACCGGTCTCCTGGTGCAGAGCCTGATCCGGGCCAACGCTACCGATCCCGGATACAACACGACTGACGTGCTCACCCTGACCGTCGATGTCGACCTGGCCGGTTTCGAAGAGAGCCGAGGCCGGCGGTTGTTCACCGATCTCGCGATCCGTTCCGCCGCTCTGCCCGGTGTGCAGGCCGCCGCGGTCGGAAGCAACCTGCCGTTCGGCGGCTGGAGTCGCCAGTCGGTCTATTTCCCCCGCCCGCGCCCGGAGGGCGAGCGTCCGTTCCATGAGATCGACAGAGCCGTCGTCGACGACGGCTACCTGGCTACCTTGCAGATTCCGTTGCTTTCCGGAGAGTCGTTCCATTCCGGGAACAGCGGTCCGGATATGCCGCGCGCCGTGCTGGTGTCGGAGTCGGCGGCACGGCTCTTCTGGCCCGGGGAAGAAGCCGTCGGCAAGTTGTTGCCGCTCACCGAGAGGCGGACGGAAGCGGAGTCGCTTCGCGTCATCGGCGTGGTCGGTGACGTCCAGGTGCGCTCGCTGCGCGAGCCGCCGAATCCGTCCATCTACCTGCCGACCTCGCAGAACTACGAAGCGCGAATGACGCTGTTTCTTCGAACGGCCGACGCGCCCGGGTTGCTCGCCCGCCCGGTGCAAGCCCTCGTTCAGGAACTGTCGCCGGACCTCGGCATCCTGCAGTCGGGTCCGCTGCAGGAGAGGATGGGCCGTTCCTTGCGGGAAACGCTGACGGTGGCCCAGCTCGGGGGCATCTTCGGGATTCTCGCCGCAGTTCTGGCCGGCGTCGGCCTGTACGGTGTCGTTTCCTACGTCGCGTCGAGCCGCTCGCACGAGGTCGGCGTCCGCATGGCCCTGGGGGCACGCCGGTCCGAGATTGTCGGGGTCTTCGTTCGCCAGGCGGTCGTGTTCGCCGCCGCCGGTATCGCGCTGGGAGCCGTCCTGACCCTGGGAGCGGGCCGGGTCCTTGCCGGTTTTCTCTTCGGGGTGTCGGGCGGGGATCCGGGCACATTGGGCCTCATCTCGCTCGCCGTCCTGTCGCTCGCGGTGGTCGCCGCGCTCGTTCCGGCTCTCCGGGCCAGCCGGGTCGATCCCACCGTGGCCCTGCGTCGGAGCTGAGCGATCACCGATAGAAGAGCTCGACGAGGCTCATCGGAATCGCCGGGGCGTAGGTGACCAACAGGAGAACCACGAGCAGCACGGCGACGAAACGGACGTTCACCTTGCTGACCTCCCAGATGTCGGCCTTCGCCACCGAGCACGCCGTCACCAGGACGCTGGCGACCGGCGGTGTCTGTTGCCCGATCCCCAGGTTCAGCGTCACCACCAGGCCGAAGTGGACCGGGTCGATCCCGGCGGCGACGACCAGCGGCATGACGATGGGGACGACGAGAATGATGGCGGCGGCGGAGTGCAGGAACAGGCCGATGAGAAGAAAGAACAGGTTCAACAGGGCCAGAATCACGTACGGATTGGTGGTCACGGCAACCATGCCGGTCGCCAGGCGCTGCGGTACCTGCGCCTCCGTCAGGTAGGTGCCGAGGACCGCCGAGGTTGCGACCAGGAGCATGACCACGGCCGTCTGCACACCGCCCTCGAGCACGGCGCGGCGCAGGTGGCCGAGGTCGAGCTCGCGGTAGATCAGCCCGCCGACCAGGAGGGAGGCCACCACGGCCAGGCCGGCGCCCTCGGTCGCGGTCACCCATCCGGTGAAGATCCCCCCGAGGATGACGACCGGCAGCAGCAACGCCCAGGCGGCCTCCTTGAACGTCGCCCACAGCCGCGCGACCTGAAAGGTTTCCTCGACCGGGTAGTCGTGGCGCACGGCGATCCCGTACGCGACCGCCATCATGAGGAAGCCTCCCAGCACCCCCGGGATGATCCCGGCGACGAACAGCTCCACCACGGAGCTGCCGGACATCACCGCGTACAGGATCATCGGAATCGACGGAGGAATGATCACGGCCAGCGTGGCCGAGGACGAGGTCACCGCGGCGGCAAACTCCTTCGGGTAGCCCTTCTTCTCCATCGCCGGGATGAGAATCGATCCCAGCGCTGCCACGTCCGCGACGGCGGAGCCGGAGATCTCGGCGAAGAACAGCGACGCGCCGATGCTGACCATCGACAGGCCGCCGCGGATGAAGCCGAGCAGCGCCGAGGCGAAGGCAATCAGCCGGCGTGAGATGCCGGAGGAGTTCATGATCGCGCCCGCCAGGATGAACAGCGGGATGGCCACCAGGGGGAACTTCGTCGCCCCGTCGAAGAGCACCAGGGCGATGTTCGGGATGACGCCGGTGCCGGCCGCGGCGACCATGGCGACCAGCGCCACGATCCCCAGGGCGATGGCGATCGGCACGTTGATCAGGACCAGTGCCACGAGTCCGGCGAACATCAGCAGCAGGCTCACGGCTCCTCCTCGGGGAGGCGGCGAACCGGCGGGTCGGCGGCGGCGGAAGCGGCGAGCTCGACCGGGCGGGCGCCGGCGAGCCGTTGCGGCATGGTGGTCAGCTCCGCCACGATGAACACGAGGGCCCCCAGCGGGATCACCGAGTGGGCCAGGCGGGTCGGGACCGAGGGCATGCTGACCAGATAGCTGCCCGCCAGTACGTCCTGGACGCGCCAACCCGCCCAGGCGACCGCCAGGAAAAAGCCGATTACGGCGATCTCCCGCAGGATCACCAGCAGTCGACGCAGCCGCGGTGGCGCGCCCTCGACGAGCCGCGGGAATCCGATATGCGCCCGCTTGCGCGCCGCCAGCGCGGCGCCATAGAAGGTCAACCAGGCCAGGGTGATCGAGGCGAGCTCGTCGTACCAGACCAGCGCGGCTCCGGCCTTGCGGAATATGACGCCGACGACGACGAGCACGGCGAGACCCGCCATGAGCAGGAGCACGACGGCCTCGAGGCCGCGGTCCAGACCGCGGCCCGGGTCGAACCCACTGCCGCCCTCGGGTGTGGTCTTTGCTCGATGCTCCGCCGATGTCACCGTCAGCGGCTCGCGCCGTCCGCGCCGGCGGCCTCCCCGAGCGCCGTGGCCCGTCGGGTGAGCTCGAAGGCTCCGGGCACTTCGTCGCCGAACCTCGCGTACACCGGCCGGCTCGCCTCGACGAATCGCTCGCGGTCGATCTCGTTGATCGTCAGGCCCCCCGTTCGCAGCTCCTCCACCAGCTCACGGTCGAGGCGCGCCGCTGTCTCGTGAACGAACGTCCGGACGTCGCGAGCGACCCGACCGAGCGTTTCGCGCACGTCTTCGGGCAACGCCGACCAGCGTTCCGCCCCGGCGACGACATACGCGGGGGTGTAGACGTGCCCGGTGAGCGACAGATACTGCTGCACCTCCTGGAATCGCGACGCGTGGATCTGCGCCAGGGGGTTCTCCTGCCCGTCCATGACGCCGGTCTGCAGCGCGACGAAGACTTCCGACAGCGGCATTGGCGTCGGGTTGGCGCCGAGCGCCTGGAACATGCGCACGCGCCAGACGCCGCGCGGGGTGCGGAGCTTGATTCCCTCCAGGTCCTCGGGCGTGACGATCGGCCGAAGGCTGTTGGTGACGTGCCGGAACCCGTTCTCCCACACGCCGAGAGGCAGGTATCCGGCTTCCTCGGCGAGCGGGGCGAGGTCGGGCCAGAAGATCTCTTCCTCGATCCGCTTCATGTGCTCCCGGTCCTGCACGAGGTACGGCATGTCGAAGAGGCCGAACTCGGCGACGAACGAGGACATGATCGAAGACGGCAGCGCCAGATCGACGGTTCCCAGCTTGAGCTTCTGCAGCAGCAGCTCGTCACCGCCGAGCTGGCTCGATCCGAAGACAAGCACCTCGGCGCGCCCGTCCAGCTGCTCGTTGGCGACCGCGGCGAAGTGTTCCGCGGAGAGCGCGAACAACGAGCCCGGCGCGCCGACGTGACCGAACTTCAACTGCACCGGGCCGCCCTCGCCGGCGCACGAGATCGGCACGAGAAGGAGCAGTCCGGCGAGCGTGCGGCGGAGCGAGCGCATCATGCCGACAGAAACTCGAGGGCGGCGGCGACCCCGTCGGGCTGGTGCGGAACGCCCGCGGCGCGCAGGCCCATCTGCACGCCGGACAGGGTTCCGGCGAGCATGAGCTCGTTGAAATCACCGAGGTGGCCGATACGGAAGGCGTTGCCCTTCAGCTTGCCGAGCCCGGTGCCGAGAGACATGTCGTAACGCTCGAGAATGACCCGACGGAGCTCGTCGGCGTCCGTTCCCTCCGGGACCAGAACAGTCGTCACGGAGTCGCTCGATGCCGCCGGCTCGATGGCGTACTTCTCCAGGCCCCACGCCGCAACCGCGCGGCGCGTGGCTTCGGCCAGCCGGTGGTGCCGGGCGAAGACCGCCGGCATGCCCTCCTCCGCCAGCATCGCCAGGGCCTCCCGTAGGCCGTAGAGCAAGTTGGTGGCCGGGGTGTAGGGGAAGAACCCGTCGGCGTTCGCCGCGATCATCGGCCGCCAGTCCCAGTACGCGCGCGACAATCGCGCGGTCTCGGTGGCCTCGAGCGCTTTCGCGCTCACCGCGTTGAAGCTCAAGCCCGGTGGGAGCATGAGGCCTTTTTGCGAGCCCGTCACCGTTACGTCGACGCCCCAGTCGTCGTGCCGGTACTCGATCGATCCGAGCGATGACACCGCGTCGACGAACAGGAGGGCGTCATGTCCCGCGTCGTCGATCGCGTCGCGGACGGCGCCGACATCGCTGGTGACGCCGCTGGTCGTTTCGTTGTGGACGATCATGATCGCCCGGATCTCGCCCGCGGTGTCGGCTGCCAGGCGGTCGCGCAGCGCCGCGGCATCGACCGCCCTGCGCCAGTCGTGCGCGATGACCTCGACGTCGAGGCCGTGTGCCTGAGCGACCGACCGCCAGCCGTCGGCGAAGAAACCCTGATCGAACATCAGCACTCGATCGCCCGGCGAAAGCGTGTTCACCAGGGCCGCCTCCCAGGCGCCGCTTCCGGAGCCCGGGAAGATCACCACGTCGCCGGCGGTGGCGAAGACGGTTTTCAATCCGGCGAAGATTTCGCCCATGAAGTCCGCGAACTCCGGACCGCGATGGTCCACGAGGGGGTGATCGATGGCGCGCAGGACCCGCTCGGGCACGTTCGTGGGCCCTGGAATCTGCAGAAAATGTCTGCCGCTGCGCGACGCCATGAGCTCTCCAAGGTCTTTAGGAGGCTTCCACCGCGGCCTCCTGAGGGGCGGAATGTGCGGATGGTAGCAGCGACTCCAGGGAACGTCCCGGCGCTCGGCGGTACACTATAGGGTGAGACGCACCGCCGGGAACGGCGCGAAAGCGGCTCCGCGTTGGTGCGAAACAGGCGGAAAGGAGGCGGAACCATGAGGACGTTCGCGAATCATCACGTCGACACGCCACACGGCGTATCCCATGCGCCGATCTCCGTCAGCGTTCTGCTCACGGTGCTGTTCGTGGGGGCGCAGTGGGTCATGTGGGTTCTGTTCCTGATCACGACTCCCTTCCGTGAACCAACGCTCTACACGGGAGCCAACACGTTTACGGCGATCTCGGCCGTGATCGCGCTGTTGTTGATGGCCTTCCTGCTCGTCGACTTGCAGCGGAATCGCGTCGAGGCTCACGGCGGATCGAAGTTCCAGTTCGCCGTGTTCGGCGTAGCGGTGGCGCTCCTGGCCCTCTTCATGGTGTTTCTGGCGCGCGTCATCTGGTTCACGGGCCCGCCCGTCTGACGCCCTGGATTCGCTCGGCTTCGCGCCGCACATGACCTTGACAACAGTGGCCGACGGGGGCCGGTTCGGCAGAGGATGACAGCAACCAGACCGGCTCCCGCCCCGACACCCGCAGCACCGCTCCCCCTCGCGATGGCCTTCCTTCTCGCGCTTGGAGCGGGCGGCTGCGGTTCGTCGGCCGGGCCTCCCGACGTGGAACCGGAACGCCTCTTGCGGCAGGGTCGCGAGGCATTCGTCGCCGGAGATCTCCAGCGCGCCGATGACCTGTTTCGCCGCGCCGCGGCTGTCGACCCCGCGAGCGGGGAGGCGGCATTCGGGCGAGCGCGCAGCCTGTATGGGTTGCATCAGTTCGGCGAGGCCCTGACGCAGTACGAGAACGCGCTACGGCTGGCGCCCGACGAAGCCCTCGTTTGGCAGGGATACATTGAGAGCCTCTACTGGGGCGGTGTTCACGAGGGCAACGGCTCTCGGCTCGAGAAGGTCCTGGAAGTCGGTCCGGCGGCATTGTCGGTGGCTCCCGACGCCGTCGGTGTGTACGAGAACCTCTTGCGGGCGGCCGCCGAGCTCGGTCGGCTCGGCGAATACCGGCCGCTTCTGGAGCGCGTCGCCGAGGGGTCGCAGTCGCCGGTGCTTCAGGCCGAGCTCTTCGAGGCGCGCATCGAGGACGCCCAGCGTGCCCGAAACGCGGCGGCGGGCACCCCGGCGTACGATGCGGCGAGCCGGACGGTCGAGGAGCTGGAGGCGGCGCTTCGGCAAGAGCTCGAGGCGATCGGCGCCACCGCCGGGCCCTCGTCGCCCCCGGGCACCCTGTACCGGCTGGCGGCCGGCTACGATCTGCTCGGCGAATCGGGTGCCGCCGAGGCCTGGCTGGACACCCTGGATCGAACGGCGGAAGGCCGCCGCCTGGCAGCCGAGATGCGCTACGAGCAGTTCCTGGGCGAGTGGGTCTCGGCCCACGATCTGGACGCCGAAGCCCGCATCTCGTTGGCTGACCGCTGGCTGCGGCGATTCGAGCCCGACTGGGTGAGCGGCGCCGAGCGCTACCGCGCGATTCGGGGAATGCAGTTCGGCGTCATGGTGTCCGCCGCGCGGGCGGCGATCGCCGCGGCCGACGAGCGAGGGGCGGCAGGAGCCGCGGTCGCGGAGGAAGGAGACACGGGAGTTGCGGCCGAGCAACCACTCGCCGCGGCGCACGCCGACCGTCTGGCGCGGGTGGGCCGGGAGTTGGCGCGCATCGACACGGGTGCGCGGGCGATGCGGTTCGTCGACACCGCCGGCATCCTGGCACGTATCCCTTCCCACTACGTCACCGCGGTTCGCGTCGCCGACGAGGGCGTCGAGGCGCTCGGCGCCGGGACCCCGGGTCTCCTGCACCCGGCCACGCCCGCCACCGAGCGGCAGGCGGTCCAACGCCGCTACGTCGCCTTGTTGAAGCAACTGCAGGGGCAGGCGCTGAACAATCTCGGGCGCGAAGAGGAGGCCGAGCGGGCGCTGCGCGAGGCGATCTCCGTGGATCCGGCGGCCGCCGGATACGCCATGCTGGGCGGCTTGATGCTCGATCAGGATCGGCCGACAGAAGCCATGGAGGCCTTCGTCGAGGCGCTCGCTCGCGGTTTCGGTCCCGGCCAGGAAGCGCTCGAAGAGCAAACGCGGACCTCGGCGCTGGAGGCCGCGGCGCGCTCCGCGGTCGGCGCCGATGCTCTCGAGCGTGCCGTCGAGGAAGCCGCCCGTGCGGTCGCCGAGGAGGGACGCCGGGCGATCCTCGCCGACGCGGTGGATCTCGACGCTCCCGACTTCGACCTGGCTGACCTCGGGGGCGATCGCTGGAGGCTCTCGGAGCTGGCCGGCGACGTCGTCGTGCTGAACTTCTGGGCCACCTGGTGCGGACCATGTATCGCCGAGCTGCCCCACTATCAGGCGCTGGTGGACGAGTACGCCGGTGCCTCGGACGTCGTGTTCCTCGCCATCTCGACGGATTCCGATCCCTCCGTGGTGCCGCCTTTCATCGCCGCGAACGGCTACTCCTTCAACGTGCTGCTCGATGACGGCGCGGCCGATGACTTCGGCATCTACGGCGTCCCGGCCAGCCTTCTGGTCGGCGGGGACGGCCGGATCAAGTACCGTACGTTCGGATTCCCCGGTCCGCAGCGCTATCTTCGCGAGATGCGCGTCCGTATCGAGGCGCTGCGTGCCGCCCCTTCCATTCCTTCAACCGAGTCCGGTCAGCCGGGCGAGTCCGGGAGCCTCCCGCAATGAGCGACCTCGAGCCCTGCATTGATTTCCTCCAGCGCCTGATCCGCACCGAGGGTCTGCCCGGCAACGAGGGGGAGACCGCCGAGATCGTACGGGCCGAGATGGAGAAGCTCGGTTACAGCGAAGTCCATCTGGACGACGCCGGCAACGTGCTGGGCAAGGTGGCCGGGAGCGGGGCGGCGCCGCCGATCATGTTCAACACCCACCTGGATCACGTCGACGTCGGCGAGCACGACGCCTGGCCGTACCCGCCCTTCGGCGCCGAGGTCCATGACGAAAAAATCTGGGGCCGCGGCGCTGTCGACATCAAGGGCCCGCTCGCCTGCCAGGTCTACGGCGTCGCCCGCCTTGTCGGCGACGATCCTCCGCCCGGAGACGTCTGGGTGACCGGCACGGTCCAGGAGGAGGTGGGCGGGCTCGGGGCGCGCCACATGGCCGGCTACATCGAAACGCCGCTGGTGGTGATTGGCGAGCCCAGCCGCTGCGAGCTGCGCCGCGGTCATCGCGGGCGCACCGAGCTCGTCGTTCACGCGATCGGCACGAGCGTGCACGCAAGTGTCCCGGACGAGGGCGTCAACGCGCTCGATCCGGTTGCCCGACTGATCGCTTCGATCGGCGACCTCGAGATGGACACCGACGCCGATCTCGGAACATCGACGTGCGTGCCGTCGCTGATTCGCACCGACCAGACGAGCGCGAACGTCGTTCCCGGAGAGGTGTGGCTGACGTGCGACTGGCGCAACGTTCCGGGCGAGAGCGGCGAAGACGCGAGAGAGAAGCTGCAGAAGCTGGCCGATCGGGCGGTTGTAGCGTCCCGGGCCGCGCTCGGGATCAGCTCCGAGGCCTCTGCTCCGTCTCTCGAGGTGAAGATCACGTCGGTGGAGCGAACCAGCTTCTCCGGCATGACCATGGACTATCCCGCCGACAATCCCGCCTACATCGTGCGCGCGGACCACCCGTCGCTCGTCGCCGCCAAGCAAGCGCTCGACGCGGCACTGGGACACGACGTTCCGGTGGGCGTCTGGCAATTCGCCACCGACGGCGGCCACTTCGCCCTCGCCGGCATGACCTGCATCGGATTCGGTCCCGGAAACGATCTGCTAGCCCACACGATCGACGAATCGATCCCGATCGCCGATCTGGAGAAGGGGATGGCCGGCAACGAGGCGCTCGCCCGCAACCTGGACGCAAGCCTGGCCATGTAGCGGCACGCGTCACGCCCGGCCAGGCGCGACGTCATCGTGGCGGATCATCGCGTTGGCGCCCCCGGCGACCCGGGGAGAGGCTCCGGTCTAGTCGTCGCCGAGAAACCGCTTCGCCATCAGCGGGCCGACCCCGGCGTCTTCATGCTTGAAGAAGACGAAGACGTCGTCCCACGCCTGCCCGTCTACCTTCGCTCGCCAGGCCGACACCTGGGCGTCCGAGTAGTCGCTCTTACGTAGTCGCAGGTAGCCCCACGGGGCAGTGGAGACGATCTCGGCGTCCTCGTCGTCGGTGTCGGCGACAACCAGTGCTGCGCCGTGATCTCGCAGGGCGTCGTGGACCGCGTCGTCGCGCCAGCTGTCGTTGCGGAACTCGAACGCCGCGCGGACGTCCCGCGGCAACGTTCCGAGAAAACTCTTCAAACGCTCGACGTCGGCTTTGAAGTTGGGCGGCAGCTGGAACAGCAGGACGCCGAGCCGGTCCTGCAGCGACCCGGCGCCGGCGAGCAGGTAGTCGAGGATCTCTTCAGTGTCGTTGAGCCGCTTGAAGTGGGTGATCCGGCGCGAGGCTTTCACCGAGAAGCGGAACGTCTCGGGCACCTGGGCGGCCCATTTCTCGAAGACCTCGGCCTTCGGCATCCGATAGAACGTGTTGTTGATCTCGACCGCGGGTAGCTGCGTCCCGTAGTAGCTGAGCATGTCCTTGGCCGGGAGCTTCTCCGGGTAGAAGGGACCCTTCCACTGTTTGTAGCTGAAGCCGCTGGTGCCGACGTAAACGTTCATTCGCAGTTGTCCTCACGTCACAACGAAGTGGCGCACGTGCTTTTCGTCCATGGGCTCGGTGGCGAGCGACACCACGATCATGGTGACGAGGTTCGCGGCGACGCCGAAGATCCCGGGGTCGATCTGTTGCCATTGCAGCCCCGGGTACTCGTGCCAGATCAACGCAACGGTGCAACCGGCGACCAGCCCGGCGATGACGCCGGGGCGGGTGGCGCGTGGCCAGAAGAACGTCGCCAGCAGCAGCGGGAAGAACTGCGACAGGAACGCGTACGAGTACAGCAGGAGACCGACGAGCGAGTAGTCGGAAATGACCGCGAAGTAGTAGGCGACGCCGGCGATGACGACCACCAGGAATCGGATCAGCCGGCGCTCCGCTTCATCGGTGAGCTCCGGCTTGAAATAGACCTTGTAGAGGTCGTTGACCAGAATCGATCCGGCGGCGTGGACGAGGGCGTCTCCGGTGGACATGGAGGCGGCCAAGGCGCCGGCGCAGAACAACCCGACCACCAGAGCCGGGAGCCCGAGCGACGTGACGATCGTCGGCAGGATGGCGTCGGTAGGCTCAACGCCCGGGAACCGCAAGGTGCCGGAAAAGCCGATGAACATGATTGGCACCAGGAAGATCATGAACGTCGGATACCAGACGACCGTTCGCTTGAGCGTGCGGACGTCGCGCGCCGTGTAGATCTTCATGAAGTAGTGGGGCCAGAGGCTGAAGCCGAAGACGGATATTGCGATAGCGCTGCTGTAGCCGCCCCAGCTCCACGGCTCTCCGGAGCCGTCCAGACCGGGCGCGGTCAGCATCTGGGGGGCGGCTTCGGCGAGCGCCTCGAACATCGGTCCGACACCGCCGTAAAGCTGGTAGGGGAGATACAGGCCGAGCCCCCAGGCGAGCGCCATCATGAAGATCCCCTGGAACGTGTTCGTCCAGCCGACCCCCATGACGCCGCTGTTGTACACGTAGATCAGCACCACGCCGTAGGCGATGGCGGCGCCGGCGGCGGGCGGGATCCGCCCCTCGGTGACAACGTCGAAGACGTAGCCGGCGCCTTCCATCTGCAAGATCAGATAGGGCAAGAAGCACACCAGGCTGATCACCGCCATCAGCCCCGACAGCGCCGGGCTGTCGAACCGATGGGCGAACAGCTCGGCCTGCGTCACGTAGCCGTATTTCCGGCCGAGGGCTGCGACCCGCGGGCCGAAAAAGTACCAGGGGGCCAGGCCGACGGTGCCGTAGGCGAGGATGTAGAAGGCCGCCGCGCCGCGTGAGTACGCCCATCCCGGCCCGCCGAGGAAGGCGAACGCCGAGAAGATCGACGCGCCCATGATGAAGTACATGACCCAGAAGCCGAAGGCGCGGTCGGCAGCGACGTACCCCACGGTCGAGGCGCTGGCGCGGCGACCGGAAAGAACGCCGACCAGAAGGGAAACGAGCAGATAGCCGACCGTAACCGCGGTGACTACCACCCAGCTCGGCATCAGCCGGCCGTGGCGAGCGAACGATGGGCGGCCGGGGCGGCGGGATGCGTCATTCGAGCCTTCCCCGGGCGTCTTCCCAGCGGAAGAGCGCCAGCATCGAGCCGAAACAGATCAGCACCAGCACGATCAGCGCGAACAGCGAGAACGGGATGCCGAGGACGAGCGGGCGGATGCGGTTCAACAGGGTGAACAGCGGCCACATGGTCGTGGCGAACGCGCCGACGAAGACCAGGGTGACTGCTCCGTAGACGAGCCGATCGCGGCCGCTCAGTGCGGAGGAAAAGACGCGTGGCTTCTTGTTCACGGAGCGCTCGCTCGAAGTCGATGGTCAGAGGCGGATGGGCCGAGTCCCTTTTTCCCAGCCTCGGCGGCCAAGCCTATCAGCGCCTGCGCCAGCTTTGCACCGCGACCAGCACCAGCGTGAACGAAACCAGCGGCAACACGAACATCAGCATCACGGAAGTGAATCCGGCGAGCGCCTGGTGCTCGGTTCCCGCCAGCACGAGGTAGGCGATGTACCCGGCGTACAGGCCCAGAAACACTGCTCCGTTCCAGCGATAGATGACGTAGCCGGCGAAAAACACGGGCAGGCAGGCGACCGCGACCGCGATCATGATGGGGATATCGAGGCTCAGGGCCGCGGCTGCCACCGGCACCCCGCCACGGGCGACGATCCCGGTGACGCCGAGGACGGCGAGGAGGTTGAAGAGGTTGCTTCCCACCGCGTTGCCGACGGCGATGTCGCGTTCGCCGCGAGCGGCAGCGACGGCCGACGTGGCGAGCTCCGGAAGTGAAGTGCCGATGGCGACGATGGTCAGGCCGATGATCAGCTCGCTGAACCCCCAGGCCGCCGCCATGTCACTGGCCGCCAAGACGAGCCAGTCGGAGCCCTTCACCAGCAGGTAAAGCCCTACGGCGACGAGCAGGCCGCTGCTGACGAAGATCGTACTCCGCTTTCGACTCGCGGTCGCGGCTTCGTCGGGGATGGACTCGCTGGTCGGTCCGCCGCTCACCTCGTCGGGGCCTCCACCGCCCGCCTCGCCGCTTGCTCCGGAAAGGCGGGACTCTCGAATCGTCCATACGGTATACCCCACCAGCAGGGAAACCAGGATGACGCCATCGAGGGTCCCCAGCGTGCCGTCCAAGGCGAGGATCAGGGTCAGGACCGAAGCTCCGATCATCAGCGGCACGTCGAGCCGTACCAGGCGTTCCGATACCTTGAGTGGGATCACCAGGGCGGCAAACCCGAGGATCAGCAAGACGTTGGCAATGTTGCTCCCGACGACGTTGCCGATGGTCAGATCGGGGCGCCCGGCGACCGCCGCCTTGACCCCGACCGCCAGCTCGGGCGAGCCCGTCCCCCAGGCCACGACGGTCAGGCCGATGACCAGAGGGGCGATGCCGAGGGCGGCGGCCAGCCGCGAAGCACCGCGTACGAGTAGCTCGGCACCGCCGATCAGCGCCACGAGACCGGCGACAAAAAGGCCGAAGATTGCCGGGCTCACCGGGGCGTCGAATCGGCGGCGTTGAGCGCCAGCAGAGCGGCCGCGGTCTCTTCGGCATCCCACGCCGTGCCGGTCAAGATCCGGTGCAGACTGCCGTCGGGGAGCAGAATCATGCTGTACATGGCGTGGTCGAAGTTGCCGTCTTCGGTCTGCTCGTACCAAAGGCCGTACGACGACGCGATGCGATGGATATCAGACTCGGTCCCGGTCAGCACCGACCAGAAGCTACCGTCGACATCCCACAGCTCGGCGTACTCGGCCAGCACCTCGGGGGTGTCGTATTCGGGGTCGAAGCTGACGGTGATCAGCCGGATGCCGGCGCGTTGCTCCTCCGAGAGGGCATTCTGCACCTCCTGGAAGCGCAGCATCGTCGCCGGGCACATCTCGGGCATGGGACAGCGGGTGTAGATGAACGACATCAGGGCCGGCTTTCCGCGCAGGCCCTCGAACAGGACCGGCGCGTCGTGCTGGTCGCGCAGCTCGATGCCGGCCAGATCCGGCGCCGCGATCAGGACCTCGGGGCGCTGGGCGCTCGTGTCGCTCGGTGCCGCGGCCGACGTTCCGGCGTCGGGCGCGCCGTTGGCACGATTGCCCCCGGCGCCGCCATCCGGCGGCACGCCGGAGCATGCCCCGAGGGTCACGACAGTGAGAAAGCACAGGGGCACGAACACCGCACGGTGTGGTCTCATCGGCCGCCTCCTTGATCCTCCGCCGGGGCGGGAGCGCCCCTCTCCCGGACTCTAGCAGGCCCTGGTGAAAGCGTGGTCGGTCCGGCGGAGGAGAGTTGCGCGAGAGGACAACGCGGGCCGCCGGAGGCGATGTCGTTCGGTTGACTCCGCGGGACAACAAGCCGTTGTCGCGGCTACGCCTGCCCGCTACCATCCGGGCGCACCGCGCGCCCGAGTCGACCCACGACGGAGACCGAACCGATGAGACGAACCCGAACACTTGCCTTCTTGCTTCTCTGCGCCGCTTTGCTCATCGTGTCCGCTCCTGCGTCCGATCTTGCCGCTGCGGCCCAGGGGAGGGGGCAGCGAACCCCCGAGTTCGGCCCGGCGAACGGCTCGCTGGTGATCGTTGGCGGCGCCATGCGCGACCCGGCGATTCGAGAGCGCTTCCTGAACCTGGCGGGCGGGCCCGACGCGCCGATCGTCGTTATCCCCACGGCAGGGGGCGGGCAGGAGTACGACGAATGGAACTCCGGTCTGCAGGGATGGAAGCGCGCCGGGGCGACCGACCTGACCGTCCTGCACACCAAGGACCGGGCCGTTGCCGACAGCGACGCGTTCGTCGCGCCGCTCAAGCGCGCCCGCGCCGTGTGGTTCAACGGCGGACGGCAGTGGCACCTGGCGGACTCGTATTTGGGCACCAAGACTCACGACGAGATCTGGAAGGTGCTGGAAAGAGGCGGTGTCGTCGGTGGTTCTTCGGCCGGTGCCACCATCCAGGGCGAGTACCTCGCCCGCGGCGACACCAGTGGCAACGCCATCATGATGGGCGACCACACCGAAGGGCTCGGCTTCCTCAAGGGAACCGCCATCGACCAGCACGTATTGATGCGCAACCGGCAGTTCGACCTGATCGAGATCATCGAGCAGAAGCCGGAGCTGCTTGGCATCGGAATCGACGAGAACACCGCCATCGTCGTTCAGGGGGACGTTTTCACCGTCATCGGGCAGGGGTACGTGCTGATCCACGATGCCAACGCGTGGGTCGAGGGCGGACCGGCGGGCGACGACGGCCCGGCGGGCAAGGGGGGCTCCTTCTACTTCCTCGCGCCCGGAGACCGCTTCGACATGCGCACCCGCGAGGCGACCCGGCCGGGACGAGGCACCCAACGGCCGATCGATCGGGTGAGGAAGAAGAACGGCGGCTAGCTTCGGGCGTTCCGAGCCCTGGCGTGTGGCCTCCGGTCTCAGCGTCGGGGCGCCGTGGTCCGGCTCTCGAGCGTCAGCCGTCGATCTCCGCGGCGCGCTCTCGCGCCCGCCGCACCGCCGGCTGGAATCGATCGTCGGCGTCCTCCCAGAGCTCGGCGAAGCGAAGGTACTGCTCGCGCGCTTCTTCGGCGCGCCCCGCCTGGTCGAGTAGTTCCGCCAGCCGCAGCACGTAGCGGGGGTCGAGAAAGGCATTGTACTTCGAGCCGATGTCAACCTTCAGTAGATCGCGATACTCGCTGATCGCCGCGTCGATGTCTCCTTCCGCGACGAGCGTGCGGGCCGCACCGTCGCGGAACACGTTGTTGTTAGCGAGGAGCGTCGGAACGCCGATCGATGCCGAATAGTACGCCTTGATCTCGGGTTCAAGGCGGCGGAACGCATCGCGCGCGGCGCCGGGGTCGTCGCGTGCCAGCGCGAGCTCACCGGCCAGCGCGTCGGGGCCGTAGCCCACAGGTGTGTTCGGTCGACTGTCTTCACGCAGTGCGGACAGTATCGCCTCCGCCTGGTCCAGCCCGCCGGTGCGAACGTCGAGGACCCCACCGATCGTTCGCGCGACCGTGTCCATCTGGATGGCGGTGATTCCCGGGGCGTCCATGACATCCAGGCCTTCGGCTAACTCCTCCGCGAAGCTGCGGGCCTGCTCGAGATCGCCCGATTCCAGAGCGACATGTACGGCGATGGAAAGGGACTGTTTCTCCAGGAACTGGGATTCCGTGGCGGCCGCTCGTCGGCGGTCCTCGGCGACCGTCGCGAGAGCCTCGTCGTACTGCCCCAACTTCGTTAGCAGCATCGCCCGGACAGCGCCATGGACGCTCCAGGCCCCCGGGTTCACGTCGATCCAGATTTCCTGATAGCGATCGATCTCCTCCAGCGCGACGTCGAAGCGCCCCAGCATCCCGGCCGTCATCGCGCGGCCGAAACGTGCGCCGAACCACTGCGGATCGAACTCGAGAATCTCACCGTACTTGTCGAAGGCAACCTGGGGCTGACCGCTGAGGATGTACATCTCGGCCAGGCTGTCGTGGGCGTTCGGCTCCTCCGGGTTGAGCTCGACGTAGCGCTCGATGGCCCGCACCGCCTCGGGGTAGCGCCCGTTGTTGGCAAAAGCGTAGCCGAGCTGGTTGTGGAGTAACCCGGAGGCTGGCAGCGACTCGATCCCGCGCTGCAGCACCTCGATGTAACGATCGTTGTAGCGCAGCCGGTCCTCGCCGCGGGATACCTCCGCCAGGCGAACCCATCCGATCTCGTGGTCAGGATGGCGACGAACGAGCTCGCTCAAGATCCGTTCCGCCCGCGCCGGGTCGCGGTCGCGCTCGTACGCGTACATGCCTTCGATCAGGAGACGGTCGCGTTCGGGCACTCGATCCATGTTGTCCAGGACGAACTGTTCGTACTCTTCCGCCTGCGACGGGTCATCGAGCAGGTTCGGAAAGCTGGCGAGTTGGAAGTAGGCCAGGACGAAGCCGGGGTCGGCATCGATCGCCCGCTGGAACGACTGCACCGCATCTCCGTAGCGAACGTTTGCTCGAGCCGTCAGGCCCTCTTCGTAGTGGCGCCAGGCTTCCAGCGAGTCGGACGTCACCGCTGCGATATCGGCCGTTGCCGGTGCGGCGTCCAGCTCCAGGCCGGCCCGGATCGACTCCGCCAGCTCGTCGACCAGCGGAAAAACGAACGGCCCGGTGACGCTGTGGGCGTTCAGCACGCGGCCGCTGGTGATGTCTTCCACCTGGACGTCGATGCGGTAGTCCGTGCCGGTGTGGTACAAGCCGCCGGTGACGACGGCGCCGGCCCCGGATCGACGGGCGAACTCCTCGACCGCCTGGACGTCGAGATCCTGCAGCGCTTCGCGCCCCAGCTGGCCGACGATTTGGTGAACACGGCTCTCGCTGACGACGTCGAGGCCCTCGGTTTGCGCCAGGCTGGTTACCAGCATGCTGGGGACACCCTCGGCCAGCCAGGCCAGCTCGTCGACGCCGGTGCGATCGCGAAACGGGAAAACGGCGATCGTCGGGCGGCCGGAGGCGCCCACGGCCGGCCCCGATGCCCCGATCGCTTCGCTTGCTCCCTCGTCAGTGGCTCGCGGGGCGCCGGCGCCGAAGAACACCCATCCCGCCAGCGCAATCACCGCCACTACCGAGAATGCGGCGGCGAACGGCAGCCACCGCGGCGGGCCTGAGGCGCGCACGGCGGCTTCGACCTCTGCCGCGACGGCGGTGCCGCTGCCCGTCGTTCCGGATTGCAGGGTCTCGAGCGCAGCGCGGACCTCTGCCGCCGACTGATAGCGTTCGCCCGGGGCCTTCTGCAGGCACCGCCGGATGATGGCCGCGAGCCCCGGAGCAGCAGTCGCCGGAAGCTCCGTGTCCTCCTTCATGATCGCGGTGCTCACCTCGAAGGCCGTCTCGCCGGTGAACGGCAACCGCCCCGTGGTCGCCTCGTAGAGGATCACGCCGAGGGCCCACACGTCGCTGCGCGCGTCCGCCGGTTGCCCACGCAGCGTCTCGGGCGCCATGTAGGGCAGCGTGCCCGAGACCCGTCCCGCCTCGGCCGAGGTGACGTTACGGGTTGCAGCGGCTTGATCGTCGCCGCCGGTCGAGGCGAGGCCGAAGTCGAGCACCTTGGCCCGGCCGTCGTCGGTAACCACGACGTTGGCGCTCTTCAGGTCGCGGTGGATGACGCCGTTTTCGTGTGCATGCGCGATGGCTGCGGCGATCTGCGCGCCGTATCGGGCGACGCGGTCGACCGGCAGGTCGCGGCCGGCGATCAACGCATCGAGGGTCCGCCCCTCGACGTACTCCATGGCGATGTAGGCCTGCCCGTCGGCATCACCGACCTCGAACACCGTGCATACGTTGGGGTGCGACAGCGCGGATGCGGCGCGGGCCTCGTGAACCAAGTGGTCGCGAGCGTCGCTGCCTCCGACTTCCTCCTGAGAGAAGAGCTTGAGCGCGATCCGACGATGCAGCTCGGTATCGTCGGCGAGATAGACCTCGCCCATGCCGCCGCGGCCGAGCAGACGGACGATGCGGTAGCGATCGATGGTGTCACCGGCTTCGAGCATGGGCCTTGCACGCGTGGCCGCGATGGTTTGTCGCGGTCGGGAGCGTGCTCAGACTCTACTCGCGCAGATGCGCCGTAGACAATCCTGAGGCGTTCCGTCGCGGCCTTTACCGGCGGCGACAAGGAGAACCGGCAGAGGGGATGCGAAGTCTACCGACAGCACCACCGGCTGACGGCAGATCAGCTCGCGGCCGGCTCCGTCGGCATCCAGTTGGGCCGTGGAGCGGCAGCCGCCGCGGAGGTGCCGGCTGCGGTGCCGGCGGCGGCTCCCGCGGCGCCCGGCCCACCGGCTGTCACCGACTCGATGCAATCGATCGCCAGGAGCGTGCGGCGTCCGGTACCGTCGGCGTTGGTCGCCAGGATCACCACACCGGGGTGCACCTCGGCGATGTAATCCATTATCCGGCCGCCGGTGCGGGTCTTGATCGGTACCTGCTGGCCTATCAGCTTCTGAAGCTCTTGTTCCACGATGGGCTCCCCTGCCTCGACGATTCGTCCCGGGACGGGACGCCTCGCTTGAGAGAACCCAACCAGCTTAAGCAGCGGTTATTCCATTTCAAAGACAATAAAGCGCAGCTGCCCGCTCCTCTCGATTTGGACGACGACGGGGTCGAATGAGCTGAACGTCGCCAGCGCTGCCTTCAGCTGCTCGAGATTCGAGATCGGCGTGCGGTTGACCATATGGATGACGTCGCCCGGCTCGAAGTCCGCTCCGGGGCCGGCCATCTGGGCCTTCGCGGCCACCAGAACGCCGGCGGAGGCGCGCAACGGACCGAGCAGCGCCGAGACCCGCTCATCGACACTGATGCACAGGAGGCCGAGCTCGGGCACGAGATTTCGCTCGGGGGACGCCAGGTCGATGAACTGCTGGCCGCGGTCGGCCCGGGCCGCGACGGTGACCCGTCGCCTGATCGTTTCGCTGCCGCGTATCAGGTCGAGCACCACCTGCCCGCCGATGGTCTTGCCGTACAGGTTCACCTCGAGCTGCCGGGCGTTCTCCATAGGACGTTCGTCCATGGTCAGCACGATGTCGCCGATCTGCAGCCCCGCTTCCTGCGCCGGAGAGCGTGGGTGCACGTCCGTGATCACGACGCCGTAATCCCGGGCCAGCCCCAGGCCCGCGGCCATCGTCGGCGTGATCGTCTGCACACCGACGCCGATGACGCCGCGTTGCACGCGGAAGTTCGTCTTGATCTGCTCGTAGACGAAACGAACGATATTGCTCGGAGCCGCGAAGCCGATCCCGTCGCTGCCGCCGGCCTGGCTGAAGATCAACGTGTTGATACCGACCACTCGTCCGCTCGTATCGACCAGCGGGCCGCCGCTGTTCCCCGGGTTTATGGTCGCGTCGGTCTGGATGTAGATCATCGGCGCCTCTGCCTGCAGCTGCCGTGCCGGGGCGCTGACCACGCCCATCGAGACCGAGTTCTCCAGGCCGAACGGGCTGCCGAACGCCAGAACGACCATGCCGGTGCGGACCTCGTCGGAGTCGCCGAGCGGAAGAGCCGGCAGGCCGGTGCGGGCGATCTTCAGCACGGCGATGTCGGTTTCTCGATCGACGCCGACCACCGACGCCCCCACCAGGTCGCCGGCACGCTGGAGAATGGAATCACCCGCTTCGACGCCGGAGGCGGACAGCGGCAGCCGTACCTGGATTCGTCGGGCGCCGTCGACCACGTGGGCATTGGTGACGATGTATCCGTCCGGATCGACGATGACGCCGGAGCCGCCACCCTGCGTGCGCGACAAGAGCTGAGATGTCTGCACCCCGGGCTGAACCGGGGCGTACCCGCTGGTGGTGATCTGGACCACCGAGGGAAGCACCCTCTCGACCGTGGACTGAACGGTTTCGTTGAAGGTGGCGGCCTGTGCTTGCGGCGCCCCCGCCGTCGGCCTTGCGGGAGCCGCCGGCGAGCCCGCGGCGAGAGAGGCTACCGCCGTGATGACCGTCGTGAAGGCCAGCGCCTGCGCGACCGGGAGCTTGACGGGGGAGGGGTTCGTCGGCTTCATCCCAATTTCTCCTGGTCTTCGGAAACAGTGCAGGCGGTAAGCTGTCGGCGCGATGAATCTCAATGACTTTCTCACACGTTGGTTCGATGTGCGCCCGGGCGAGGGGAGATTGGTGCTGTCCTCCTTCTTCGGCGCCTACTGCGTCATCTCCTTTCTGATCCTGGCGAAGTCCCTGCGCGAGGCCTTCTATCTGAGTGTTTTCGACGTCACCACGCTGCCGTACGTCATCATCGGCGCAGCGGTCCTGAGCCTGCCGACGGCGGCCCTGTTCGGCCGGTTGATGGCGGCCGGCAACCCTCGCCGCGTTTACCTCACGTTCGTGTTCGGCCTCGCGGTAGCCATCGTGGCGCTTCGCTTATTGCAGAACGCCGCCCCGGCGATCATCACCGTGGCGTTTTACCTCGTCACATTGCTCGGGTCTTCGTTGCTCACGACGGGGTTCTGGATGGTGGCCTCGGAGCAGTTCTCCATCCGTCAGGCCAAGCGCGTCTTCGGGCTCATCGGGGCGGGCGGGACGCTCGGGGCGATGATCACCGGTGTTTCCCTCGGCCGGCTTACGGGCCAGGTCGACGCTGTCGAGTTGGTCTTCGGGCTCGTCATCCTGCTGGCGTTTACCGTCCTGCTACAGCTCAGCATGCCGAAGCTGCGAGCGGTGTCCCGCCGCGACGACGAGGATCAGACGCGAATCGGCGAAGGTCTCGCGCTGATCGCCGCCAGCCCGCACCTGCGCAATATCGCCATCATCGTCATGGTCGCGACGATGGCCTCGACGATCCTCGACTACCAGTTCAAGGAAGCCGTCAGCTCGCAGCTGACGACGAGCGCGGAGATGGCGAGCTTCTTCGGCGCCTTCTACGGCTGGACGGGTGTCATCTCGCTGCTGGTGCAGGTTTTCATGGTTTCTCGGTTGATGTCTTCCGCCGGCATCGCCGTCAGCCTTTCGGTCCTGCCGGCACTGTTGTTCGCCGGCGCGGCGGCGTTCGTCGCCCTGCCGACGTTTATCGTCGCCACGCTGACCCGCGGCGCCGACAACTCGCTGCGGAAGTCCCTGCACCGATCGGTTCTCGAGTACCTGTACGTCCCGGTCGATCCTCACATCCGCCGTAAGACCAAAGCGTTCATCGACTCGGTCGTCGACAGCGCCGCGGGTGGCTTGGGAGCGGGCGTGTTGTTCCTCTGGGTCACGCTTGCCGGTTGGCCGTCACACTACCTGTCGTTGTGGGTGATGGCGCTCGCCGCCGTCTTCATCTACGTCGGCCTGAAAACCGGTACGGAGTACACGCGGACCGTGCGTGATCGTCTCGCCGGTGGCGAGGACAAGGTCGACACGAGCGACTTCGATGCCCGCAATTTGCTCACCGTTACGCTGACGCGCATGGACCTCCAGGCCGAGCTCGCCAAGGCAGGGGTCGTTCTCGACGATGAGGAGGGCTCCGATGCCGCCGCCGAGCCCGGGGCCGGCGGTGCGGGCGGCGCCGGCGGCGATCCCGAGCACGATCCCGGGACGCAACCCGGCGGTCGCCCCGACGACCGGGACGCCGTGGCCGGGACCCCGATCGACGTCCGGCTGCGCTCGGCCGACAACCACGTCGTGTCCCGCGCCATCGACGAATGCGACTCCTGGGACGCGTCACACGTGGAGGCTCTCACCCGGCTGCTGGCGCGCAGCCAGTTCTACAAGCGCGCGGTCGATGCCCTGCTACAGGTCGGCGTGCCGGCGCTCGTTCACTTGACCGACGTGCTGCTCGACGAGCACGCCGACTTCGTCATTCGTCGCCGCATACCCCGAGTGCTTTCCGAGATTGACACGCCCGAGGCGGATCAGAGCCTCGTCGCGGCCCTTGCCGCCGGCCGCTTCGAGGTCCGCTACCGCGCCGCGATCGCCCTGGCGCGCCGGCGCACGCAGGGTCTGGCGGAAGCCCCCGGCAATTGGCAGGCGACCGTCTGGCGTGCCGTCGAGCGCGAGGTGAGCCGCGACCGGCCGATCTGGGAGCTGCAGAAGATCCTCGATGGCGCCGAGGCGGGTGACGACGACTTCGTCGGCAAGCGCGTCGACGTGCGCGGCGAGCTGAGCCTGGAGCACACCTTTCGGCAGTTGTCGCTGGTGCTCGATCCGGCCCCTGTCAAGATGGCGTTCCACGGCATCATCCTGGAGGACGAGAACCTCAAGAGCCTCGCCCTCGAGTATCTGGAGCAGGTGCTACCGCTCCGGATCCGCGAGCGCCTGTGGCCCTTCATCGGTGATATCAGCGAATACCAGCAACGCCAGTCGATGCGATCGGTCGACGAGGTCGTCGGCGATCTGTCTCAGACGGGAGCCACGCTCTTCGGCGGCGAGGCGGAGCGAGCCGCGCTCGACCGAGCGCTGCGCGATCACGGCGTCGGGCTGCGCAGGGACGACCCGGAGGAATGAGGCCTCACGACGGACGCCGGGCGTGACCCGCCCGGCGTCCGCCGGAGCTCGTTCGTACGCCGCTGCTAACGCATCCCCTTGAGGAACTTCATCAGGTCGCTGTCCGTGGTCAGCACGACGATGCTCGACGGGTCGGCCGTCAGCTCGTACGTTTCCAGGCTCTTGAGGAAGGCGTAGAAGTCGGCGTCGCGGTCGTAGGCCTCGGCGTAGATGCGCGTCGCATCGGCGTCCGCCTGGCCGCTGATCTCCTGCGCCGTCCGGTAGGCCTCCGAGCGGATGCGTTGCAGCTCACGCTCGCGCTCACCATCGATGCGCGCCGCTTCACCCTCACCCTCCGAGCGGAAGCGCTCGGCGATCCGATTCCGCTCTGCGATCATGCGGTCGAATACGTCGCGCTGGACCTCCTCGACGTAGTTGATCCGCTTGAAGCGCAGGTCGAGGATCTCGATGCCGAGGTCGCTGGCACGCTCCTGCGCGCGCTCCTGGATCTCCTGGGTGATGGCGCTGCGACCGACCGCGATTTCCTCGAGAATGACGGTTTCCGCCTCCGTATCGAGCAGGATCTCCTCCGGATCCCGGTTGGAGCTGCGGACCACCTCGACGAGGTCGTGACGCGCCACCGCGTTGCGCGTCTCGCCGTCGAGGATGTCGTCCAGTCGCGTCTGCGCCCCGCGCTCGTCCCGTAGGCGCTGGAAGAACAGCAAAGGATCGGTGATCCGCCAGCGAGCGTAGGTGTCCACCCAGATGAAGCGCTTGTCGCGCGTCGGCACCTGGTTGGCCAGGCCGTCCCACTCCAGAAAGCGCTTGTCGAAGTAGTTCGCCCGCTGAATGAACGGCGTCTTGAGGTGGATGCCGGGGTCGCCGACGGCGTCACCGACCGGTCGCCCGAACTGGGTGATGATGACCTGCTGGGTCTCGTCGACGACGTAGAACATGCTCGAAGACACCATCAAAATGCCGATGGCGACGATGCCGAGAAGAAGGGCTTTGAAGTTCATCGCTCGTCCTCCGGGCTGGGGTCGTTGCCATCGGGCATGCCGTCGGGGGTGCCACCCCCGCCTCCGTCGTCGGGATTCCCCCCACCGCCACCGCCACCGGCTCGCGTCACGCCGCCGTTCGGCAGCATGCGCTGGAGTGACTCGACGGGCAGCAACGGCAGCACGCCGGAAGCGTCCTCGTCGAGGAAGAGCTTCACGCCGAGCTGCGGCAGCAGGTTCTGCATGGTCTCGAGGTAGAGCCGCTGACGGGTCACGTCCGGGGCCTGCCGATACTCCTCGTAGATGGCCTTGAACCGGGCGGCGTCACCCTCCGAGCGATTCACCCGGTCGAGGGCATACCCTTCGGCCTGCAGGATGGTCTGCTGGGCCTCGCCGGCGGCACGGGGGACTACCTGGTTGTAGCGCGCCTGCGCCTCGTTGATCAGCGTGTCCCGCTGTTGCTGCGCCTGGTTGACGCCGTCCCAGGAGGGCTTCACCGGGTCGGGCGGGTTCACGTCCTGCAGCACCACCTGGTCGACCGTGATGCCGGTCTCGTACTGGTTGCACAACGCTTGCAGCTGTTCTTTGACGGTGGTCTCGATGTCCTGGCGACCCACGGTGAGGACCTCGGTGACCGGCCGATCCCCGACCACCTCGCGCATGATCGCCTCGTTCATGTCGCGGAAGGTCTCCTGCACGTTTCGCACGCGGAAGAGGAACTGATAGGGATCGGAGACCCGGTACTGGACGATCCACTCGACCACGGCGACGTTGAGGTCGCCGGTGAGCATGAGCGATTCGTCCTCGAACTGGGCGCTGGTGAAATTCGAACGCACCCCCGTTTCCACGGTGCGAAAGCCGAACTCCTCCTTGAGCTGGCGTTGGACCTGCACCGGCGTGACCACGTCGACGAAGGGAATCTTCATCCGCAGCCCCGGGTCGGTGATCTTGATGAACTCCCCGAAGCGCTGGACCACGCCCACTTCCTCGGGCTGGATCTGGTAGAAGGTCGACCAGGCCACGATCAGGGCGAGGACGACCAGAAAAATGGTGCCGAGGAGGTTCTTCGGCACCTCCGGCCTGGGAATCTTGCTGGTGTCGAGCTCGAAGAGATTTTCGAAGCTATGGTCGTCATCCATGGCGGGCTCCGGGGTTCGGGTGGACGTCGTTGTCCGTCGCCGCCGGGCGCCCCGGCGGCGGGTTCGCCTTCTTTCTGCAGGATACCCACAATATGCCGCGGCTGCGCAGTACCTGCGGCGGGTATAGTTAGCCTCGCCCAGGACGCGGATCTGAAAGCGCGGAGGGTTTGGCGAAGCGCGATGCGCGCGCGACGGAGGACGAACGCATGAAAGCCCGGATACTCGGTGTCGCGACGATGACACTCGCCCTGATCGCGGCCGCCCCCGGCGGGATCGCCTCGGTCGATACCTATCCGAAGAATTTCGACATCGATGTCCTGCACTACCGATTCGAGCTGACGCTGTCGGACGCGATGAATCGCATCAGCGGCACGACCACGGTCCAAGTTCGATTCCTCACGGACGAGGTCGGTGGCTTCGAGCTCGATCTCATCGGGCCCGAGATGCACGACGCTCCGACCGGAATGACCGTGCTTTCCGTCGAGGAGCTGGTCGACTGGCCATCGGGTCCGAGTCCCGCAGGCGAGACGCAGAACCGCGCGGTGTCCGCAGGGGCCTCGGTTCAAGCGACCCAGCTGGAGTTCAAGCACGCGGTGCATCGACTGCTGATCTCCCTTTCGACACCGTCGCGTCGCACGGAAGTCCGCCGGTTTCGCATCCGCTACGCCGGAACACCGGCCACCGGGCTCGTGATCGGCCCCAACAAGCACGGCGACCGTACGTTCTTTTCCGACAACTGGCCTGACAAGGCGCGCAACTGGCTGCCGACGATCGATCACCCGTACGAGAAGGCGACCTCCGAGATGGTGATCACGGCGCCGCACCACTACAAAGTGATCAGCAATGGGCTGCTGGTGGAAGAGTCCACCCTGGTGGACGAGGCGCTGGCCCGGGCTCGCGATACCACCGGCATGACCGCGGGCACCTTTCGGCGCACCCACTGGAGGCAGTCCGTTCCCATCGCCCCGTGGCTGTTCGTTCTCGGCGCCGCGCCCTTCGCCGTCGATTACTACGACGAGTTCGAGGGGAAGTCCTTGCAGACGTGGGTGTATCGACAGGATCGCGACGCCGGCTTCTACGATTTCGCCGTCCCGACCAAGGACGTCCTGCAGTTCTACACCGACACGATCGGTCCGTACTCCTACGAGAAGCTGGCCAATATCCAGTCCAACAGCGTCGGCGGGGGCATGGAGGCGGCGAGCGCCATCTTTTACGGGGACGACTCCGTGACCGGCGAGCGTACGGTCCGCTGGCGCAACGTCATCATCCACGAGATCGCCCACCAGTGGTGGGGCAACGCGGTCACCGAGGACGACTGGGACCACGTCTGGTTGTCGGAGGGCTTCGCTACTTACTTCACCCTGCTGTACCGCGAGTACGCCTACGGTCGCGACGACTTTCTCGACGGGCTCGCCGACGCCCGCCGCCTCATCGTCGACTTCTACGCCGAGAATCCGGACTACCGCATCGTGCACGACAACCTCGACGACATGGGTCGGGTCGTCAACCGCATGACCTATCAGAAGGGCGCCTGGTTTCTGCACATGCTGCGGGGCGTCCTCGGCGAGGATCGGTTCTGGGCCGGTATTCGCGAGTACTACCGTCTCTATCGCGACGGCAACGCCTCGACCGACGACTTTCGCGAGGTCATGGAGAACACCTACGAACCCGCCGCCGACCTGACCGGGTTGTTCCAGCAGTGGCTCTATCAGGGCGGGCTGCCCCATCTGCGGGGTGGGTGGTCCTGGGACGCCGCCGCCGGCGAGCTGGTGATCGATCTGGAGCAGGTCGAGGACGACGGGTACCGGTTCGACATGGAGATCCCCGTCCGTATCGTCGTCCCGCCGGCGCCCGCCGCTGGGTCGGGGGGCGGAGGCCGTGGAGGCCGTGGCAGCAGACCGCAGACGATTGACCGCCGTATCGTCATGCCGGCGACCAGCTCGCAGACACGCATCGCCCTGGAACGCGCTCCGAGCGAGGTCGTTCTCGATCCGGATCACTGGCTGTTGATGGAAGCGGACTTCGAGCGCCGCTAACGGACGGCGAGCAGGCCACGGCCTGCTAGGAGGCTAGTTCGCCCGATGCAACTACCGGCTCACGATCATCTCGATGATCTCGGCATCGCCTACGAGCGGCGCGAGTTTCCGGAAGACACCGAGAAGGGCGCCGCCGCGGTGGCGCAGGCGCTGGGTTTCGTCGAGGCGCAGATGGTCAAGACGTTGATCTTCGAGTCCGGCGACGGCGAACGGGTGCTGGTCATGGTGGGTGCCGACAAGAGCGCCATATCCGGCCACCTGAAGCGTGCCATCGGCAACCGCAACATCAAGATGTGCGCCCTCGAAAGTGTCGAGGAGACGACCGGGTACAAGGTCGGATCCGTGCCGCCGTTCCACTGGCAGCCGGTGGGCTTCCGCTCGTTTCTCGACGTCGACCTGTTGCGGTACGAGGTCCTCGGCGTCGGAGCCGGTGTTTGGGGGCAGGAGATCCTGCTGACGCCCGGCGACCTGGTCCGGGCCAGCGACGCGATCGTGGTCAACCTCACCGACCGCGGCCGTCCGGTGTCGGTCGGCCCGCTCAGCGGCCCACAATGACGAATACCCCGAGCGATCCCGCGAACGCTCCGGCGAGCGATACGGCCAATCGCGAGGCCGGAGCACCGGCCGACGATCGGGCCTGCGACGCAGCGATCGATCCGGACGTCGTTCGCGACGTCGCCTCTCGCGTCCACCGTGACGACGTCGACCTGGCCATCGCCGCGCCGGCCGACTACGCCGCCATCGAGGCCGCCTCGCGCGGCGCCGACGAGGGCGACGTCCTGACGCCGCTGACCGCCGAATTGCTGCGGTGGTTCGTTGATCAAAATCCGTGTGGGCAGGGATTCGTGGTCGTCGCACGCGATCCCGATTCGGACGAGATCGTCGGGCATTTCGTCTTCCACCCCTGGGCCCTGAACCTGCGCGACGGCGATGGTTCGGTGCGGGAAGAGCCGGTGTTCATTCACGTCCGACTCTGGGTGCACGCGCGCCTGCGGCGGCGCGGCGTCTTTCTGTCGATGACCGAATTCGGCATCGAGCTGCTCCGGCGCCTGGGGTTCGGGCTCGCCTACACGGTGCCGATGAACGAACGCTCGGCCCCGGGCTTTCTCAAGTTCGGCGAGCAGCGCGCCGGCTACATTCCCTTCTGGGTACGGCCGTCTCTGCCCGGGTGGAGCCTTCTGGCGGCGAAGCCCCGGCCCCGTGGCGTCGAGGTCGAGCGATGTGATGATTTCAGCGGGTTCGACGAGCGTTTCGGCGATCGGCCCGACCGGACCATGCCGGAAGCGGCTACCGCGTGGAGCCCGCGGCGCGCATCGATGCTGAGCTGGCGCTATACCGAGCGACCCGACTTCGACTACGAGATCCGCTACCTGCAGCGTGACGGCAGCGCCGTCGGCTACCTGGTGACCCGCCGAATGCGGATCAAGGGTCTCCGTACGCTGGTGGTGTGCGACTTCTGGACCGAGCCGTCGGAGGTCGGCGCACTGCGGGTGGGCATCGACGACGCACTCCGCTCCGGGGATCGCCGCCACCTCGTGGTCGGCTTCGGCGGCAACGTCGCCGGAACCATCCGCCCCGCGTACCGTGCCGCCGGCCTCGTCCGACTGCCGGGAAGGCTGCAACCGCCGGTCTCGATCGTGGGTGGTGGTATCGGTGAGGACGATCGGCTAATCCGGCTACCGTCGATCGACGGTTGGTACATCACGCCGTACGACTGGGACGTCTTCTGATGCTGCTCGATCCGGCCCGCGTCGGTATCCGCGCACATACCCTCGGCGAGCGTGTGGCGACGTTCTCCATCGATGTGGAGACCGACTACGGTACCGGGCGCACCGACGCTTTGTCGCAGATCGACAAGTTCCTCGATCTCGTCGACGAGCTCGGGATTCCGCTGACCGCGTTCGTCGAGGGGCAGCTGTTCGAGCAACAGCCGGGAACCTGCCGTTTGCTGCTGGATCGCGGCGTCGACGTGCAGCTGCATTGCTACGACCACTCCAAGCCGGGCGACACGCCGGAGGACCTCCGCCGCGGCGCCGCCGCCTACGCCGACTTCTGCGGCCGGCGCCCCCGCGGCTACCGCGCCCACACGTACCGACTCACCGACGAGCTTTTCGACGTTCTGCTGGAAGAAGGATTCCTCTGGGATTCGTCGGTGATGACCGCGGTGGCGCAAGGGCGCAACGCGCATCCGGAGTTTCTTCGAGGCGACTATTTCGTCCTTGCCGACCGGGTCGTCGAGTTCCCCGTCGGCCGGTGGGGCGGCGTGCCGCTACCGTTCAACCATTCCTACCGGCTGCTGCTGAAAAGCCCGTTGGAGGCGGCGCTCCGGTTGGTGACCGCACCCGGTCCGCTGGTTGGTTACAACACCCACATGACCGACATGGTCCGCTGCGATTCGCTGGCGGCGGCCGAGCGTAGCCCGCTTTCGCGCCTGCTGCACCGGTACATGTGGATCACCCACCGCGCCGATACGTTCGCCTCCTATCGGCGAGCGGTCCGCTACCTCGCCGGCCGCGGCTACCGCTTCGAGTCCACCGACGATCTGTATCGCGGGTTGGCGTCTCGGGAATCCTCGGAGGGCGTGACCGTCCCATCATGACAGCGCAGGGACTCGAAGAATGGGGTGGATTCCCCGCGAGTCCCGCTGCGCCGATGGGAGCGGCTTCCGGTGAAGGTCCGTGATGTCATAAAGTTGCTCGAATCGAGGGGCTGGGTCCTTGCCAGGACGCGCGGGAGTCACCGTCAGTACCGACACCCCTCGGAGCGTGGTCTCGTGACCATCGCGGGGAAGCCGGGTGACGACCTACCGCCCGGGACGCTGAAGAGCATCTTGAAGCAGGCGAGGCTGGTCCGATGAGATACCTGGTCATCATCGAGAAGAGTGAAACGGGGTACGCCGCCTATTCGCCGGACCTCGACGGTTGCGTCGCAACCGGCACGACGGTCGCTGACGCCGAAGCAACGATGCGCGAGGCGGTCGAGTTCCACATCGACACGCTGCGAGAGAACGGTCTGGACGTTCCGCAGCCGCAGGCGTACGTCACCTATGTGGAGGTCGCCGCCTGACCCACGCTTCGCCGCGTCGGGCTTGTCGTATGACGCCGGTCAATCAGTTCGAGTGACGATCTCGATGAGGTGGTAGCCGAACGAGGTCTTGACCGGTCCATGCACGTCGCCGACCGACTCGTTCCAGATCACCACGTCGAACTCGGGGACCATCTGGCCGGGGCCGAACTGGCCCAGGTCGCCGCCGCTCGCGCCCGACGGGCAGCTCGAGTGTTGCTTCGCCATCTCGCCGAAGTCCGCGCCACCGGCGATCTGGGTCTTCAGGTCGTTCGCCTGGTCTTCCGTGGAAACGAGGATGTGACGTGCGTGAGCGGTGGCCATGGGTTCTCCTTGCGCGGTTCGTTTTTTTTGGCGGTGCCCGTTGAGTGAAGCTCGATCTCGAGAAGGTCGCTCGCGCGAGATCACGAGCTCGAGAGTCCCAGCGTACCACCCGAAACCACGAGGCCGACGTCGCCGGTTCCGTTCGTGAGATCCTGCGGGGCGTGGGTGGATCGTGAGTCATCAGGGCCCGCGCAGCGGGGGCGAACCTCGACCCATCGTTCCCGTTGCCACACCACGCAGGTTTCCGTTCGCTGCCCGCTGGCCCAGAATGAGGCGACCGAGGAGGGCACATGAGCGCGGACGAAAAGAAGACGGTACCGACGATCAAGCCGCGGCAGGACGGGTCGTTGCGGGTGGACGGGCTCGAGAGCCTGATCGATGCCAAGGGGAATCCGATCTCGACGGAAAATCGGGGCAAAGGAAACATCGCTCTCTGCCGCTGCGGCTATTCCAGGCGCAAGCCGTTCTGCGACGGTACCCACAAGAAGACCGACTTTCGCAGCGCCCGGCTCTCCGACGGCGAGTGGGATTTCCGTACCGACTACGAAGGCGACGGCGTCACGGTGCACGACAACCGCGGCATCTGCGCGCACATCGGTTACTGCACCGACCAGCTCCCCGAGGTCTTCAAGATGGGGGAGGAGCCTTGGATCGACCCTGACGGGGCCACGCCCGAGCGGGTTGCCGAGCAGACCCGCCGTTGCCCCTCCGGGGCGTTGAGCCACTCGGCCGGCGGGGTGGAGCATCGCGACCAGGAACGCACGCCGTCGATCAAGGTTGCGGCCGCAGGTCCCTACTTCGTCACCGGAGGCGTCGAGTTGCTCGAGACGTCGTGGGGCGAAGGGGCTTCGCGCGAGCACTACGCCCTTTGTCGCTGCGGGCGATCGAAGAACAAGCCCTTCTGCGACGGCACCCACTGGTACGTCGATTTCGACGATCCCGGCCTCGATACGACGGCCGCCGACGAGGGAGCTGCCGCCGCCGCCGCCGCCGACGCCGGCGCCGGCGAGGGAGAGCGAGAAACCGTCTGGTACCGGGTTGCCGGACTCGACGAGCTTCCCGAGGGTCGGGTGAAAACCGTTTCGGCCGGCAGCGCCTCGATCGCGCTGACCCACGTCGACGGCACCTGGGCCGCGCTCGAGAATCGCTGTCCCCACCAGGGTGGCCCGCTGGGCGAGGGAACGATCGAGGACGGGTGTCTGCGCTGCCCCTGGCACGGCTGGGGGTTCGATCCCGTCAGCGGCGAGGGCGAACAGACGAGCGTCCGCTCCTTCGAGGTGGAGGTCCGGGACGACGGCATCTACGTCGCCGTCGAGGAGGTCGTCGAGGTCGTCCGCACGGTTGCCGACGTCATGATCGAGACGATGGTCAACTGGGGTGTGACGCACGTATTCGGGATGGTCGGTCACTCCAACCTCGGGGTCGCCGAGGCCATCCGCAAGCAGGAGGCGGAAGGCAACCTGGCGTACATCGGTATCCGCCACGAAGGCGCCGCCGCGTTCGCCTGCTCCGGCTTCGCCAAGGTCAGCGGAAAGCCCGCCGCCTGCCTGGCGATCGCGGGCCCGGGCGCCACGAACCTGCTGACCGGCCTGTGGGACGCACGCGTGGACCGTGCCCCGGTGCTGGCGCTGACCGGGCAGGTGAACACGCAGGTGCTGGGCCCGGGGGCGTTTCAGGAGATCGACCTGGCGTCCGCGTTCGATGCGGTGACGGCGTTCTCCCAGACGGTGCTTCCCAACAGCAATCACGCGGAGCTCATGTCTCTGGCGCTCAAGCACGCCCTCGTCGAGCGCGACGTCGGCCACCTGATCTTCCCGGACGAGGTCCAGGTCCTGGCACTGGCGGACGACGCCGAGGCCGGCGGGCCGGAAGGTCGGGTGGGTCCGGTTCAGATCGCACCCCCGGACGAGGCGCTTGGCGCGGCCGTCGACCGCATCGGTTCGGCCGCGCGCCCCGCGATCATCGTCGGCTACGGTGCCCGCGACGCGATGGACGAGGTCGTGGTGCTCGCCGAGAGATTGAGCGCGCCCGTGCTGACGACCTTCAAGGCCAAGGGCCAGATCGCCGACGATCACCCCCTTGCTGCCGGCGTTCTCGGCCGCAGCGGCACACCGATCGCCAGCGGCTTGATGAACGAGGCGGACCTGCTGATCGTTTTCGGAGCCTCTTTCTCGGACCACACCGGGATCGAGCGCCGCCAGCCGATCGTCCAGGTCGACTTCGATCGGATGGCACTCGGCAAGTCGCACCCCGTCGAGGTCCCGGTCTGGGGGGAGATCGCAACCACGGCGAGCAAGATCGTCGACGCGCTACCGGCCGACCTGAAGTCGCGCGACCAGCGAGCCGACATCGCGGAGCGCTGGGCGAAGTGGCGAGCGGAGAAGGAAAGCCGGGCGGGAGCCGGCTCGGAGCGCGGTCTCAACTCGGCGACCATCTTCGCGGCGCTTACCCGACTCCTGCCGCGCGATGCCGTCATCTCGGTGGACGTCGGCAACAACACCTATTCGTTCGGCCGATACTTCGAGTGCGCCGAGCAGACGGTGTTGATGTCCGGGTACCTCGGCTCGATCGGCTTCGGCTTTCCTGCTGCGATGGGAGCTTGGGCCGCGACACCCGATCGCCCGGTCGTCGCCGTAACCGGTGACGGCGGGTTCGGGCAGTACATGGGCGAGCTGACGACGGCGGTGAAGTACGGTATGAACATCACCCACGTGCTGCTGAACAACAGCGAGCTGGGCAAGATCTCCAAGGAGCAGAAAGCCGGTGGATGGGAGGTCTGGCAGACGTCCCTGCGCAACCCGAGCTTCGCGGAGTTCGCCCGCAGTTGCGGCGCGTTCGGCGTGCGCGTGGAAAGTGAGGAAGAGCTCGAGAGCGCGATCCGTCAGGCGCTCGACTACGAGGGCCCGGCGCTGGTGGAGATCATCGCCGATCCCGAGCTCATTTGATGGCGCCGGGGGGAGGACGGATCTCCGACGCCGACGGGTGTCGGTGTCGGCGGGGACCGGCCCGCGGACCGAACAGCAACCCGGATGATCGATGTCGCACCGCGACCAGCGAGGAGAGCCGATGGAGATTCCGCAGGAAGACTACGACCGCATTGCGAAGGCGATCCACAGTGACGCCAGCCCCGTGGGCATCGACGCCAAGCAGACCCACGTCATGATCTTGCACATGCTCGAGAAGATCGAGGCGCGCCTGCGACGGCTCGAGGAGAGCAAATAACAAAGACCCGCGGCGAAGCCGCGGGTCAAGTCGCAGGTGGGGGCCGATGTGTCGTGTCACTGGTCGGCTCGGGACTCAGCCTCCCGTGGGTCTGTGTGATCGTGGCATCACAGCCTATTCGGTCGGCCAGGAGGGCAACGGCTCTCGACCCCCATCCACGAAAAAGACGATAGCACAGTCTGATTATTTCGTCAAGTAGTCGGTGGCGATACGCGCGCCCCCAGCGTCGGACCTCGAACTTCCACCGCGGCCTGCTAGGCTTATCGGGCACCGGAACGCCGCCCGCACCGCTTCGTCCTCGAGACCACCGTTCCGCGCGTCGATCCGGTCGCGTTTCCCGCCCCTGAAAGGACGTGATCGAACAATGAACCGCTCGCCGCAAGCGACCGAGACCATCGACGTCGGTCTCGCGCTGCTCCTGTCCGTTTCCCTCCTGATCGCCGGGTGCGGAGCAGAGACGCCCGCGGCGTCGGCGGCTCGCACAGCCGATCCGACCCCGAGCCCGCGAAGCTCGAACGCCAGCGATGCGCAGGAGGTCCTCGCCGTGGTCGAGGGCGAAGAGGTGACGCTGGAAGACTTGCAGGACCAGATCGGCGTGCAGCTCGGTCAAATGGACTTCGAGTACTTCAGCCGGCGCCACCAGGTCATCGACACCGCCATGCGCCGCCACGTCCGCGACAAGCTCATCGAGGCCGAGGCCGCCGAGCGCGGTGTCAGCGTGGCGGCGTTGCTCGACGAGGTCCTCGCCGGGAAGGTCGATGTCAGCGAGGATGAGGTGCGGTTTTTCTACGCTCAGAACCAGGCGCAGCTCCAGGGGCGACCCTACGAGCTCATCGCCCCGCAGATCCGTGATTACCTCGAGAACCAGGTGCGGGAATCGTTGCTCGGGCAGTTCACCGACGGCATCATCGCCGAGCGCGAGGTCAGCTACCTGCTCGAGCCGTTCCGCGTCGATATCGACATCGCCGGCGCTCCGGTGACGGGACCGGACGACGCAGCGATCACGTTGATCGAGTTCTCCGACTTCGAGTGCCCCTACTGCAAGTCGTTCAACCCGACCCTCGAGCGCGTCAAAGACGAGTACGGGGATCAGATCCGGGTCGTCTTCCTGCAGTTTCCGTTGCGTGAGATCCATCCCGACGCCCAGAAGGCGGCCGAGGCATCGTTGTGTGCCTTCGATCAGGGCAAGTTCTGGGAGGCGCACGACCTCTACTTCGCCGAGCAGGACAGTCTCGACGTGGCCGGGCTGAAGGAGAAAGCGGACCGCCTGGGCCTCGATCGCGACGCGTTCGACGCCTGCCTCGACGGTGGGAAGTACGTCGATCGGGTCGAGGCCGACGTCCGCCTCGGCAACGGTGTCGGTGTCGGCGGAACCCCGGCGGTGTTCATCAACGGTCGTCCGCTCCCCGGGGGCGCGGTGCCGTTCGAGATGGTGGCCGAGCTCATCGACGACGAGCTGGAGCGCCTCGGCCGCTGATTCCGACTTAGGCGCTTGCGAGGATCCCGCCTGTCGCGCCAGGGACGATCCCACTCTCCGCGGCCGCGGCGACGCCGCCTTCCCCGCCTGCGACGGAACCCGGGTTCCAACCCCGGTGGCATCCGCAGTGCTTCTTCGAGTGGGCACCGGTGACCAGGAATCGCCAGCGGCGATCGGGAGCGGACGGCCCCGAGTTGGCAAGCATCTTGCTCCTGTTATAGCGCGGAACCGACAGCCTGGAGTCGGCGGGTGCGCTTGAATGAGCACCCCCTTGCCGTGCTTTTCTCACCCTGAAAGCACGTGCCGGGCGCGCCCGCCGACCCTCCCGCCGGTTCCGATGGCGGTGAACGCCGCGAACGACCCTGGTGAGAGGGAGTGGTGAGCATGACCGATACGCTAGAAGAGCCACGCTCGAACGGAACCTCGCGCGCTACGTCCAGCGAGCGGACCGAGCAGACGGTCGAGCGCCGCAAGTACCCCCGCAGCGAGTCGTTCTATCCCGTGCGTATCCATGTCGAGCGCTTCGGTGCGCCGCCGATTCTGACCAACGGAATCTTGCTGAACGTCAGCCGCGGCGGGGCGCTGCTGAGCGTCGATGGCTATCTGCCCCGCGACCAGCCCTGCGAAGTCGAGATCTACGGCGCCGCCGGTCGCGTCATCCCGCACCGCGTCTTCAGCCGCGTCATCGAGACATCGATCGGTCCGGGCGAAGATTTCCGTATCCGGGTGGAGTTCTCGAAGCCGCTCGACTCGATCCGCCGGCCGGACGAGATCTGAGCCGACATCCGAATCGATCGCGAAGCCCCGGGGCTCACCGCCGGATGTTCATCACGAAGACGTCGCTTTGCTGGTCCGCAAGCGTGAAAAAGAAGCGCGCCCCGTTCGTGGCGAACTCGTAGCGGAGTGATGGCAGCGACGGGTTGTCGAGAACCACCAGCGGAGTCGGCTCGCCTCCGGTAACCGGTATCGACCAGAACCCGGACGAGCGGTTCTCGTTCGCCGCGCCCTTGAAGTAGATCGTCTGACTGTCCGACGACCAATCCGCAAACGGCAGGCTGCTCAACCCGAACGAAGGGCCCACCAGGCGAATCGGGTCGCCCCCTTCGGCCGGCACCATCCAGAGTTGGTTGGCGTTGGCAAACGAGATGTAACGTCCATCCGGTGACCAGCGCGGATGGACGCCGCCGTCGAACGTGAGCTGCCGAGCGTTCCCCCACTCGGCGTCTCGGCTGGCTCGAGATACGACCCAGATCTCCTCGCGGTCCGTGAAGTCGGAGCGGAACACCAGCTGATTGCCGTCCGGCGACCAGTCGGGATAGGACTCCTGCGCCGGGTCGCTCGTCACCTGACGAACAGTGGTTCCCGAAGCGGACATCACGAACAGGTCGCGACTGCCATCGCGCATCGAATAGAACGCGATCTCCTCACCGTCCGGCGACCAGGAAGGGATGAAGTCGGCGCTCGGATCTGTGGTCAACTGCACCGATTCACCGGCGGGGAGGCGCATCTTGTAGACCTCCTGGTTTCCACTCCGGTCGGAGTCGAAGGCGAGCCATTGACCATCGGGGGAAACGGAGATCCCCTCGATGGCCTGGCCGCCGGTGGTCACCGCTTCGGCTTCTGAGCCCGACAACGTGGTGCCGTCCGGCGGAATCGGAATCGACCAGATGTTCGCCTCGTGCGAGAGTTCCGCGTAGCTCAACATCGTGCCGTCCGCGGACATGCTGAGCGTGTGAGCGTCGAGCCCCGTGGTGAGTCGCTCCGGCGGCCCTGAGGGCGTTCCGTCTGCGTTGATTCTCTGCAGGTAGACGTCGCGAGAGCCGTCCTTGTCCGAAACGAACAAAAGGGCGCGTGAGTCCGGCAGCCAGACAGGGCTCACGTTGAGCGTCCCGTCATCGATCACGGGCACGGGATCGCCGCCCTCGGCGGGCATCAGCCAGATGGCGGAAGGTGCGATGTTGGCGAGGATTCGATCACCGAAGGTGAACTCGATGTTGCCCGACACGAATGCGATCCAGGCGCCGTCGGGAGACCAGGCGAGCGAGTTCGGGTCGTACGGAGCGGCGGCCACGGTCAAGGCTGTCGTGGTGTCGCGATGCACCGGATGGATCGCGATTTCGTCCAGCAAAGGTATGGCGATACGGTCGCCCGTGGGCGACCAGGCGCCGCCGGCGGCGGCCGTGGAGGCCTGGTATTGGTCTTTCCTGACCAACTCTCGCGGGGCCCCGCCGAACGCGGGCATGACGTAGACCCGGTGCTCCGATTCGAAGCTCAACTCGCTTCCATCGGGCGACCACCGGGGCCAGCGATGATCGCCCGGGAAGTCCTCGGTGAGCGGAATCGGGCGGCCGCCGGACACCTGCCGCAGGTAGAGGCGCATACTTCCCGCGGTTCCCGCTGCGTAGGCGATCATGTTGCCGTCCGGCGAGATGGCGGGGTGAATCTCGGTGCCCGGGTCGTTGCTGACGCGTGCCGTGCTTTCGATGGCGAAATCCGGTTGCTCTGCCGGTCGAAAGAAGTCGCTCGCCATCCAGGTCAGTGCCGCGATCGTCAACACCACGACCGCGGCTCGCGCCAAGCTCGCCCATGGAGAGCGTTTTGCGAGTCCGTCGTCAGGCTCGGAAGATCCAAGCGAAACCGCACCGGAATCGACCTCCTCTTTGAGCCCCTCGAGATCGTTGCGAAGGCCCCGCGCGGTTTGGTACCGGCGGTCGGGATCCTTCTGCAGACATTTTCGGATGATCCGCCCGAGATGGCGGGGCAGGCGCCGATTCAGCTCGGTCGGCGAAACCGGATCCTCCTTCACGATCGACGATAACAGCGAGATGCGCGTGTCCCCCTCGAAGGGGCGCCGCCCCGTCGCCATCTCGTAGAGCATCACCCCCAACGAGAAGACGTCCGAGCGTGGATCGACCGACTTGCCCTCGGCCTGCTCGGGAGCCATGTACGCGACCGTGCCGAGGACAACCCCTTCCTCGGTCAAGTCGCTCGCCGGAACGACGTTGTCGTCCGTGGCTGCCTGCGTCGGGGTCGCGTCGGGGCTGCCGGTATTGGCCGATTCAGTCGATGACTTCGCCAGCCCGAAGTCCAGAACCCTCACCCGTCCGTCCTCGGAGACCATGATGTTGGCCGGTTTGAGGTCGCGGTGTGTAATCGCTTGCTGGTGTGCACTGCCGATCGCTTCGGCGATGGCAATCGAGATGGTGAAGAACCGGTCGAGATCGAAACCTCGGCGCGGGATCAGCTCGGAAAGCGTCTTTCCATCGACCAGCTGCATGGTGATGAAGTGGACGTTGTCGACCTCTTCTACCGAATGAACGGTGACGATGTTCGGATGATCGAGAGCGGCTACGGTTTTTGCTTCCCGCTCGAACCTCCTGAGGCGGTCCCGGTCCGTGGCGAAATCGTCCGGCAGCACCTTGACGGCGATCTCTCGATCGAGCTTCGTGTCGCGCGCCCGGTAGACGATCCCCATGCCGCCCTTGCCGAGCGGCTCGAGGATTTCGTAGTGACCGAGGGTGTTGCCGACCACGACTGCGTTCTCCCGGTAGGGGGCATCGCCGGCGGCATTGTAGTCGCTCGGAGGCGACCGTCCACAGGGCGAGGAGCTCGAGTGCCGGGAGCGCGGCGAAAAGAAAAGGCGGAGGGGGTGGGATTCGAACCCACGTCCCGGGTTTATACCCCGAGAACCCGATTTCGAGTCGGGCGCGTTACGGCCAGGCTTCGCTACCCCTCCGGAACCCGAGATCTTACCAGGGTGCGGACCGTTGGCTACACTCGAACCGGCGGCGCTCTACGCTCGGAATTGTCGATGACAGGACAACAAACGCATTCGGAACGCGAATCCGTCGCGGTGACCGGGCGCAGCTCGCGAACCGTCTCCGTCGCCGCGGTCACGGGCGCCTTCGCCGGTCCGGCAGCTGCTTTGGCCTATGAGTCCGGGAACCTCCACGTTGTTTCCGCCGGCTCGCTGATGGACGTATGGCTCGTCGCCGCTGCTGCCGCCGTCGGAGCCGGACTCGGTGTCTTCGCCTTCACGCGAGGGGCGCGGCTGGCGGGCATCGTAGCTTTCGTGCCGAACGCGCTCGTGATGGCGCTCTACGGATTCCTGGCGTCGTTCTTTTCCCTGGGCGGGAGCCGCTGAGCCCGCTGAACCGGCGGGCGGGGCCGATCGGTCCACTCATGTGATCGCAGTATTGCGCGGCCGGACTCGACACGAACGACCGTTGCGCTGGCCCTTACGCCCCGCGCAGACGATCCATGCGCCCGGCGAACAGGTCGGCGATCGGGCGGGTGATCTCGGAGCGCTCGAAGAAGATCTTCATCACCGCGGTGATCGGGGTCGCCAGCAGCATGCCGACGATCCCCCAGATGGCGCCCCATGTCATCAGTGCCAGCAGGATGGTGACCGGGTGCAGGTCGAGCTCGTCACCCATCACCATGGGCTCGATGAAGTTCCCGATGATCACCTGCACGGCGCCGGGGAGCGCCAGCGCCAGGATGATCGTCAGGCCGGAGATCTCCGGCGTCACCAGCACGACCGGTAGGGGCAGCAGCGTCGCCACGATCGAGCCGATGCTGGGGATGAAGTTCAACAGGAAGGCCATCAGCCCGAAGGCCATCGCCAGGTCGATGCCCAGCATGCCGAGGATGAACCCGACGAGCACGCCGGTGATCGTCGACAGGATGAACTTGAAGACGATGTATCTCTTCACCCGGCTCTCGACCGCCGCCCAGGTGCCGCCGACGCGGACCGGGCGGCTGGTTCCGCCGAGCAGCAGGAACATCAGGAAGATCAGCACGATCGACCCTTGCGAGACCAGCGTGACGATGGCGTTGGCGATGTTCACCGCCACCCTGCTGATCGCCTGCAGCGGCAGCCGCACCACCTGATCGGGGTCGAGACCGAACTGCTCCAGCGGGAAGCGCTCGAGGAACCCGTTGATCAGGCCCCGAACTTGCGCCTGGTAGGTGCTGGCATTGGCTGCGAGGCGGTTGGCCGAGGTGGTGATCAGCACGCCCACGAGCCCCAGGATGGCCACGGCGACGACCAGGGTGACGACGACGGCGAGCCAGTGCGGCAGCCGCAGCCTCGTCTTCATCAGCTCGATCAGCGGCGACAGGCCGAGCGCGATGAACAGCGAGAGTACGAACGGCACCATCACCGCCTGCAGCCAATGGAGGGCCGCCGCGGCGGCGACGGTTGCGAGGATAAACAGGCAGACCGTCTGGATGCGCTGGTCCGGGCTCGGCGGGGTCATCTACGCGATCACGGGCGGCGCGCTTCGTCGAACAACACCGCGTCCTCGCGGCCGCGCTCCTCGATCAGCCCTTCGATGTGCTCCACGACCTTGTCGCGCCGGCGCAGCACCCAGTCGACCTCCGAGCTCGTCAGCGGCGGCGACATGGATTCCATGAGCTGGTCGCGCTCGAGCGCCTTGATGCGCTCGAACAGATTCCGGCCGCACATCGTGATGCGCTCGAGGTAGCGTGCGTCGTCGTTTCGCATGAACGAGCGCGAGTGGTCGATGAGCCAGAACGTCCCTTCCTCGTCGGCGAGGATGTTCCCGGTATTGCGGTCCACGTTGCCGATGATCGAATCGAAGACCCGCATGTTCGCCGTCTGCTCCCGGTAGCGCTGGGTCGACGGCGGGGCGAGGCCTTGCTCCACCCGGTCGGTCTCCATCAAGCCGCCTTCGAGCCAGATCTGCAGGGTCACGCGTTGCCCGCCGTGCCGTCGAAAGGCCACCGGCGGGATGTTGTCCATTTCGAGCATGCGAGAGAGCTTGTACGCCGGTACGTCGAACACGAACGAGTCGCGCAGGCGGGCATAGAACTCGTCGCCGATCTTCGCTTCCTCGAAGACCTCGTCGTAGTCGCGCATCGCTGCGCGCAGGCGCACGCCGTCCATCTCCAGCACCGCCCGACGCGGCTGCGTCACGCCGACCGGGATCGGGGTCACGGACTCGATGTTCGCTGTTTCGAGGAACTCGATGATCTCGGCGTGGGACTGGAAAGGCAGCGGGTTTCCGTCGATGTCTTTCCAGGGAACGCTCTGGGACGCTGGTGCAGCGGCGAACACCGTGGCGGCGATGGTGGCCGAAAGAAGGACCGCAACGCTGCACACCCGGACGCTGCGCACCCGGACGGCGAATCCGCGGCTACGCCCGAGATGTCTGAGCAACTGCATGATCACGCTCGGCAGTCTAGCAGGGTGTCGAAAGACCCGGTCTCGGCTCCGTCGTCCTTCACCGGACACCTACTCCTCCTCGGGCGTCGGTTCCACGACGACCCGTTCGATCGTGGTGCCTTCGAGCGCAGCGTCTACCGCTTCCATCCCGCCGCGCACCGTGCCGATGATGGTGTAGTTGTAATCGAGGCGGACGTTGTCGACAAGGTTGACGAAGATCTGCGAGTCGCCGGTGTCTCGACCGCGGGTGGAGATGCCGACCGTGCCGCGCAGGTGAGAGCGCGCGCCGGAGATCTCGTCGCGGCTGAAGGCGCCGGCCCCCATGTACTCGTTGGCGCCGGGGCTGCCGCCCTGGATGACGAAGTTCGCGACAACGCGGTGGAACGTCAGCCCGTCGAAATATCCGGTACGGGCTTGCTCGACGAAGCGGGCCACGTTCGTCGGCGCCTCGAGCGCGTGCAGCTCGATCTCGATCACGCCGCCGCCTTCCATATGAAGCGAGGCCCGCGAGCGATCCAGCTCGACGAGCTCGTCGAGCGACGGGAACGGCCTCGGTGTCGGCGGGCGCGGGGAGGGCGACACGTTCTGTCCGGTCCAGGCGAGAAGGACCTCCGCCGCCTGCTCGGCGATGAGCGGGTCGAAGTCCTGCAGATAGGGACGGATGGCGTCGGCGTTCTCCGCCGTTCCCAGCTCGCCGATGCGGTCGAGAAGGGCGCGGCGCGGATCGCGCGACGTCTGGCGTCGCTGTTGCGTGATCCGCTCGAGCGCGTCCAGGAGGGCGGGTAGCGCCGAAGCCTGGTCGCTCCCTTCGAGGCTGCGGGCGGCGGTCATCAGCAGCTGGTAGTCGTCGCGCGAGAGCGCCCGTACGGCAGCGGCCTCGACGGTGCCAGCGGGGGCGACGCCGTCCTGCGCCGAGAGGCCTTGCAACGCCGCCTCGGCGACGTTGGCGTGGTTGTCGTCGACCAGCCGTTCGAGTACGTCTACCGACCCGGTCGCCGCGGCGGCGCGTGCGGCATACATCCGAACCTGCCAGGTCGGATGCTCCGCGAAGGTCGGAATCGACGCACGGGCCGCGTCCGGATCGAGGGTGGCGAGCGATACCAGGGCATGGGCTCCGTGGTGCCAGCCGGAGGTGTCGCCGGGCGCGCCGGTTCCGGCCGCGGAAGCGGCCCCGTCGGCGGTCGCGGCGGTGCCCTCCGTCGGTGACTCGGCCAGCATCGGAGCCAGCACCGCCAGCAGGGCAGTGACGTACATTTCGTTTCCGCCGGCCGCACCCGGGCAGCCGCTCCCGAGCAAATCGACGGCCTGCAGCGAAACATGCGGATCGTCGTCGCCAATGGCGTCCAGAACCTGATCACATGCTTCCGCGGTGGCCGTGCGTCCGTAGTTGCGGAGGCCCTCGAGACGGACGGGCGCGGCGTCGTCCGCCACGGCGGTGCGGAGGAGGAGCTCCCGCATCGTCGGATCGTCCAGGCCGCCGATCGCCGCCGCCGCGAGGCGGCGGACCTCGGCGTCGGCGTCGTACAGCGACGTCTCGATCGTATCGGCATCGAGCGCCGAGGCTGCCGCCAATGTCGCCATCGCCAACCGACGCACGCGCGCCCCTGCTTCCACGGCCAGCGGGTTGCTATCGCTCCCCGATTGCTCCACGAATCCTTCGGCGCCGCTTCTCCCGTACCGGGTCAGCTCGACGATCCGGCCTCGACTTTCCGCGTCGAGCGCGAGCTCGGCCCGATTCGCGCGAGCCAGGGACTCGAGGCCGCGCATCGCCGGCAAGAGCTGATCGAGCGGGGCGTCCCGGGTCAGCTCCACGAGCGTGCCGAGGGTCCGGGGAAGGGAATCGGGCGCGCCCGGACGTAGGCGGCCGAGCGCCTGCCCGATCGCACCGCGCACGGCCGGCTCGCTCTCGACGGAAAGACGGGTATGAAAGATATCGATGGCGTCCCCCGCGTTCTGGCCGTACACGCTTTGGGCAAGGGCGTTCGCTGCCTCGATGCGGACGGCGGCGCTGTCGTCGGCCAACGCATCCGTCAGCAGCGGGACAGCGTCAGGCTCCTCGAGGCGGCCGACCCCGCGCACCGCGAATCGCCGGACGGTGGCGCTCGTCGATGCCAAACCGGCCCGCAGGTCGCCGGCCTCGGCCAAGGGCGGCCGCAGGTCCTCCTGGCGCAGCACCTGCTGCAGCTGGGCGCGGTGCTCGTCGGAGAGCGCGCCGGCTGGGACCTCGCCGTCGTCACCGGCGCATCCGGCACCCATCGCGAGTACGCCCGCCGCCATGACGCACGCTGCCACCCGACAAGTACCTCGGCGAAGAGCGGCGGATTCTCCCGAATCGTCGCGGGAGAAACGGGGACGAGCAGTGTCGGACGATCGAGGTGGGCAGTCGAGCATCCGCAGATCGTCGTTTCGAACCGGGGCGGCTGTCAAGGGGAGAGCCGGGGCCGGTAGACCGCCTCCACCACGGCCGAGACGGACCTACTTGCCGAGCAGGAACTGGTAGGCCGCGTTCAGCTCCTTGAACTTCTCCGACGTCAGCTCGACGAGCTCGGGGCCGAGGTGAGCGACGCGATCGGGGTGGTACTTGGCCGCGAGCTCCTTGTACGCCTTTCGGATCTCTGCCGGCTTGGCGCCATCGTAGAGCCCGAGCACGGCAAGTGCCTCGCGGCGTTTTGCCTGCATTCCGGGTGACGGACCGCGGCGGTAGCGCGGATCACGCGGCGCCGCGCCCTGGATCGCGGCGCGGAAGACCGTCATCACGAGCCAGATGACCATGAAGCTCAGAACAAGGCGGACGAGCATGCTCACAGTATGCCAGAGCGATATGCTGTCCTCTCCGTCGCGCCGCCGGCTTGCCGGCGACCTGCCTCCGGCCGCCCGAGCGGCCCCGACCCGGATACCGATGAGCTTCGCCGACGACCAGGTGCTGGTGAGCTGCGAGCACGCCAGCAACCGGCTGCCCGAGGGCATGGAGGCGCCTGCGAGCCTGATGGGCTTGCACGTGGCTTGGGACCCGGGAGCGCTCGAGATCGCCGAGCGCCTGCACCGGATGTTCGACGCTCCGCTGCATGCCGGGGAATTCTCCCGCCTGGTGGTGGATCTCAACCGCACGATCGGCAACTCGGTGCTGGTCCGGCGTCGCTCCGACGGGCACCGGATCCCGTTCAATCGCGGCCTGACCGAGGCCGAGATCGAGCGCCGGATCGAGCGGTACTACCTTCCGTACCGCAACGCCGTATCGGAGGGTGTGGCGCGGATCATCCACAACGAGGGACGTTGCGTGCACCTCTGCATCCATACCTACACGCCTGAGCTTGCCGGCAAGGTCCGCGGCAACGACATCGGCTTGCTCTACGACCCGCACCGGCAACCGGAGGCAGCGCTGGTGCACGAGCTACGCGGAGCGCTCGCGGATCGAACCGGCCTGGTCGTGTGGCTGAACCGGCCGTACTCGGGAACCGCCGACGGCATCCTGCCGCGCATCCGCGAGCGGCACGATGGGGCCTCGTACGTTGCCATCGAGCTGGAGGTCAACCAGAAGTTTGCCGGGCGACCGGACGAGCTGGCCGCGATCGCGACGGCCTTCGGCGAGAGCGTGCGCGAGCTCCAGGGGTGGAAGCAGGCCTCCTAGGAGGCTGCGGTGAGCGTGTCGCGCGTCCGGCGAGGGGGAGTCTTGTCGGCCTCCTCTGCCTCCTGAGCGTCCGGCCAGACGAACGAGCTACGAGCGCGATCGGACCACAGCGTCTCGTCGCGGTAGCTGGCCTCCAGGATCGGACTCGGCCACTCGAAGAGGTCGGGGTTGTCAGCGGCAAAGTGCTCGAAGTCCGCCTCGGGTGCGGGGCTCCGGTGGATTCGCTCCTGGACGACCAGGATGTAGGCCCAGGTGATGGTCTCGTGATACAGGCCGGTGGCGCCGTGCGCGGCGGCAAAGCGTCGTAGCGCCGCCGGAAGCAGCTCGAGGGTCTCCGGCAGCGTGTGGCACTGGAGGTACGACCACGCAAGTTGCACGTGCTCGCGATGGTGAAACGAGCCCGGGGGTAGGTCCCCGGAGGCGAATGCGTCGATGAAGGCGCGCGCGTCGCACCGGGCGGAGGATTCGGTCTCTGTTTTCATGTTATTTATGTACCACGGTACATCACATATCCGCAACCACCCCTCCCGTCGAGGCGGGAGCCCATCGGCCCGAGCCGTTGTCGGATACCCCGCGCGGACGGGTTGGCCGATGGAGCCAGCTGCGGGCCGGCGGGCGGCGGGCGGCCGGGCCGTGTGCCATACGCCCTGCTACAGTCGAAACAACGGAGGTCCCGATGGAAGCGCAGCGACGAGGACAGAACCGATCGCGGCTCCGCTTCGTCGGTGTCGCCGCGCTTGCCCTCGGTGTCACCGCGGCGGGCGGGCTGGCGGCGAACCCGACCGGCCGTCCCACCGTTCCCACCGCCCGCCCCGAAGGCTCCGCCGCTCGCCCCGAGGATTCCGCCGCCCGCCCTTCCGAAACCGCCCAGCTCGTCGACCTCTGGGCCCCCGAGCCCGGCTGGCAGCTCCTTCGAGACCATCCCGTCGATCCCGACGTCTTCGTCGTCGGCACGTTGGGTCAGGAGTACCTCGATCCCGAGTACCTTGCGTCCTTGAACCCGCCTCAGCGGCGCGCCGTCGAGAACCGACGCTCTCTATCGGGTCGGATGCCGCGCCTGGTGCTGCGGTGCGAGAACCGCGCCACGGCGTTGCTGGTGATGCGGCCGTTGCCCACGCCGACCCGGCCGGCGCGCCGAACGACAACCAGCCGCAGCGGTCGATCGAGCTCGTCGCAGACGCAATGGGAGGAGCCGGGGCTCCTGATTCTCGCTTTCGGCCCGAAGGACTACATCGAGATCGACCTGGCGCGCGAGCGGTACCGCGAGGACGAGCCGGTCTACATTCCCGACCCGTACGCCACGATCGGCCGCCTCCGCCGGGCCGAGAAGCTCTACTACTTCCACATCGAGCGGGGCAGGGCACTGGGCTTCTCGTTGTCCGGAGCGGAGTGGGGCACGCGTCCCGACGCGGAGTTCGTGCTGGAAGGACTCGACGAGCTCCTCGCCACCCGCCGCGATCCCTGTAAGTGGCAAGCGGCGTACGACGACGTTGAAGCGCCGCCCCGTTGATTTTGGGGTCGAGCCGGGCGATGTTGTGGGGCACCATCGCGACGGAACCGCATTCGGCAGGCTGCTGCCGAGACCCCGAGGAGAGATTCAATGAAGCGAACCGCCCCGCTGGCCGCACTCGCAACCGCCGCTGTCCTGACAATCGCCCACGGAGGTGCGGCATTCGCCGCTCCGCAGCAGCAGCTCACCCTCGGGTCCGTCGTCGAGGGCTCGGTCGGTAGCTCGGGCCCGACGGTCTACCAGTTCAACGCCGAGAGCTCCGGCGTGCTCACCGTCGTCGTGCGCGGCAAGGACGAAGCCGATCTGCAGATCGTGGTGACCGACGCCGTCGGCCAGCAGCTTCCCGATGGTCGCATCGACGTCGACTTGAGCGGTGACGTGGGGGCGGAGCAGGGAGCAATCGTGATTCGCGCCCCGGGTGACTATCAGGTCCAGGTGCACGCGTGGAGCGGCGGCGGCCGTTTCGACATCGCCGCGAGCTGGCTCGAGTTCGACGGCCTCGGCGGCCCCGCCGACCCTGACGGCTCCCCGATGGATGCAACCGAGCTCGCTCCGGGTACGCCCATCGACGACTCCATCAACTCGTCCGTCGGCGACGGCTGGGACTGGTACAAGGTCACCGCGCCGAGCGCCGGCGCCATTACCGTGATCACCGAAGCGGCCGAGGGTGATCTGGTCCTGGAGGTCTTCGCCGAGGGTGCGTTCGGCGAATCGCTGAACCGCTCCGATCAGGACATGCAGGGGGTGATGGGCAACGAGTCGCTGACCATCCAGGCCGGGGCCGGCGAGACCTACTACTTCAAAGTTTCGCCGAACTTCGACAGTGGCGAGACGATCAGCTACCGGATTCGCGCCGGCATCATGTAGGGCTACACCTCGGCGATGACCTTGCCGACGGCTTCGACGAAGCGGGCCCAGCCGTGCGTTTGCTCCGCCAGGTGGCGCTTTCCCGCCGCCGTGAGCTGGTAGTAGCGCGCACGGCGGTTGGCCTCGGAGCGTCCCCAGGTGGAACGCACCCAGCCCTTCTTCTCCATCCGGTAAAGCGCCGGGTAGAGTGATCCCTCTTCGACCCGCAACACGTCGTCGGTGGCCTGCTGCAGCGCCACCGCGATGGCGTAGCCGTGCATCGGCTCCTCGCCCAGCGTCGACAGAACGAGCATATCGAGGGTGCCGCGCAAGACCGTCATCTGCTCGGCGTCGAGGTCCTTCTTTCGCTTCCGCGGCTTGCTCACGACCGGTGCTCTCTCATTGCTGCCGCAGGGTGACGAGCGGGTCAACGCGGGTGGCGCGTCGGGCCGGCAGGTAGCAGGCCACGAGCCCGGTCACGGCCAAAAGGGCGGTCAGCGCTGCGTAGGTCGGCGGGTCGATCGGGCTGACGCCGTACAGGAGCGACTCCAGCAGACGGGTTGCGGCGAAGCAGCCGGCGAGACCGACAACCAGGCCGGTGGCGACGATGCTTCCACCCTGAACCAGGACGAGACGTCGAATGGCGCGCGGCGAGGCCCCCAAGGCGACGCGCACCCCCAGCTCGCGGGTGCGGCGGCCGATGGAGAACGCCATCACCCCATAAAACCCGATGACGGCGAGTAGTGTCGCGATGCCGCCGAAGATCCCCATCAAGACCATGTAGAAGCGCGGCAGGCTGGCCGACTCGTACACCACCTCGTCCATCGTCTGCAGGTACTCGATCGGCATTAGCGGGTCGACTTCGGCGAGCAGCTCACGTACCGGGCGGGCGAGATCCTGCGGCCGGCCGCGCGCCTCGACCACGAAGCTCATGCGCCGATCGTCGCCCGAAAGGAAATCGATCCACACCGTCGGGCGCGACCGTCGGGAATTGCCCAGACGCAGGGTGTCGGCGGCGATGCCGACCACCGTGTAGTCGTTGCCGGGGATCCGGTCGGCAACGGCTTCGGCGAGCCTGCCGAACGGCAATTCGATGCGGATCCGCTTGCCGAGCGGGTCGGCGTCCGGGAACAGCGACCGAGCCGCCGTCTCGCTCAGGACGATCTCCTCGCCGGCGGCTGCCGGCGATTGCAGGCCGCGTCCCCGGACGATCGCGATGCGCATGAGTTGGTGGTAGTTGGCCGAGGCGTGCTCGAGCCAGACCGTGGGGAGATCGTCGCTGCCGCCGGCGAAGCCCTCCGGCACTGCCGGGATCGGGAACACCATTCCCACCAGCGGGGGCGTGCTGATCGCAGCGGCGTCCTGCGCGTCCGGCAACCCGCGCAAGCCGGCGAGGATTCGCTCGTAGAGCCCGGAGCGCGCCAGCGGATCCGGGTATCGGTTCACCGCCGGCCGGACCTCGAAGACGAGCTTCCCGGAGGCATCGAAGCCCGGCTCCACTGGACGAATGCTGATGAAGGCGCGCACGAGGAGGCCGGTTGCCACCAGGACGATGAGCGCCAACGCCATCTCCCCGGCGACCAGCCCGGCGAGCGCCCGATGTCCGGAGCGCGACGGGGTGGTGCCCGTTAGTCGGGCACGCACCGCTCGTGCGTGAGGCCGCTGGGCGAACGCGACGGGGACGAGGCCGGCGAGAAGGCCGACCGCGAGGGTCACGCAGGCGGTGAAGGCGAGGGCGCGAAGGTCGACGGCGACGTTGTCGGCTCGCGCCAGGTAGGCCGGACTCATGGACAACAGCACGGGGACGCCCCAGAAGGCGGCCAGCGTACCGAGCGCTCCGCCGATGGTGGCGAGCAGGCCGCTCTCCGTCAGGAGCTGTCGCAGAAGCCGCCCGCGACCGGCGCCCAGGGCGAGCCGGACGGCGAGCTCGTCGCTGCGGGCGAGGGTATGGGCGAGCGCCAGGTTGGCTACGTTGGCTGCGGCGATCACCAGGACCAGCGCAGCGGCTCCGGCAAGCAGGAGCAGGCCGGTCCGATCCGCGCCGACGACCTGCTCGTAGAGCGTCCGGTAGTAGAGGGTTGGTTCCGCCGAGTCGCTTTCCGCCAGGCGGCCGAGCGCCGAGGCCTCCTCTTCGAGCCCGAACGTGGTGGAAAGCGCCAGCGCCTGCTGGCGGCCCTGCTCGAAGGTGACACCGTCGCGCAGGCGGCCCAGCATCATCAAGCTGCGTGGTTCCCGCGCCAACGGTACGAACAGGTCGGTGTCGTCGTACAGCAGCATCGTAACGCCCGGCGGCAGGATGCCGACGATTTCGTGCGGGATGCCGTCGAGCATCAGCGCCGATCCCACCGCGTCGGATCGCTCGCGCAGGGTGTCGCGCCATAGCCTGTCGGTTACAACGACGACGGGCTGCGCATCCGCTGCGTAGTCGTCCGCGACCAGCGTGCGTCCGCGGGCCGGACGCACACCGAGAGTCGAGAAGAAGCCCTGGCCGACGAGCAACCCGTCGCCACGCGCAGCGCCCGCGGGTCCGACCATCTCCGGCGACGAAATGGTGAAGAACGACGACGCCGAGAGGGTGTCCAGGCCCTCCAGTTGCTCGCGGGTCTCCGGCCGCACTCCGAGACCGACGGCGGTGACAAGACGATCGGGCTCCTCGTAGGGGAACGCCTGCAGCAGAACGCCGTCGACGACACTGAAGACGGCGGTCGTCGCGCCGATCCCCAGCGTCAGGGCCAGCAGGGCTACCGCGGTCGCCGCCGGGGCTCGCAGCATGCCGCGGGCAGCGAAGCCCAGGTCGCGTCGGAGGTCGCCGGCGAACCGCGTGAGCAGGCCGGCGGTCCGCCCTCGGCGGCGGATGGCCCGGCCTTGCCGGCGGACCTTCTCGAGCTCCCCCAGACGCGCCCGAGCGCTGCGCTGCGCCTCCTCGGGGGACATGCCCGCGGCGATGTTCTCGCGGATCCGCATCTCCATGTGAAACTCCAGCTCCTCGTCGATCTCTCGAACGACGCGGGGGTCGTCGTCGGGCGGCGTTCGGCGGCCGATGCGGGAGAAGGCGCGACGAAAATCGATCATGTGATCGGCACTCTCCGGGGAACGTCGGGTGACCCGGTCCTCGACGGATCAGCTCCTTTAGAAATTCTAGGGATACACTACCAAGTCTTTCCTAGAAACTCTAGGGAAGCGGTCGAATTGCGCCGGGCCGAGCTCTGCGCCCGGCGCCTCGAGTTTCGCTGGCACCGGCCCGCGGGATCGGATCAGATCAACGGCGGGGGCCGCCGCGCCCCGTGCCTCCGCGCCGACCACCCCTGCCGCGGTCGCCGCCAGAGCCCCCCAAGCGCTCGAGCTCGTCGTTGCGCTCGATCACCGACTTGCCCTCGATGATCCACGGTTCGGCTTCCTCGCCTTTCAGGTAGTGGCCGAACCACGCCAGGATTCGCCGGTGGTAATCGATCTGGTTCTTCTTTTGCCGGTTGCTGTGGTTCTCGTCGGCATACACCAACATGACGAACTGCTTGCCGGCGCGACGGGCGTAGTTGTACATCTCCACGCCCTGATGCCAGTCGACGGTGCCGTCGGCGTCGCCGAACGCCATCAGCATGGGGGTCTCGAGCTGCGGAATTCCCATCACCGGGGACTCCCGCACGTACGCTTCCATGTCGTCCCAGTAGGGGACGTCCATGCGCGCCTGGCCGGTTTCCCAGTGGCTCGACTCGGGCATCCCCTGGTTCCAGTGGATGGTGCCGAACATGGAGAAGAAGTTCGTCAACGCGGCGCCGGAGACGGCGGCGGCGAAGATGTCGGTTTGGGTCGGGACGAACGCCGCCTCGTAGCCGCCCCAGGAATGACCGACGAGTCCGATCCGATCGGCGTCGACCATGCCGGTGGCGATCACCGCTTCGACGGCGGGCTCGAGGCACTCGACCGCTGAAGTTCCCGGCATGCGCCCCCGAAACCAGATGTCCGGTTGAAAGACGAAATATCCCTGGCTGGTCCACACGGCCGGGTTGTACGAGCTGCGCTCGCTCGGCACCGAGTAGTTGTGCACCGATTGGGAGAGCCGCTCGTAGACGTAGGTGATCATCGGATAGGCGCGGCCGGGCTCGTATGCGGCGGGGTAGAACAATGCCCCCTGGCCGCGCGGGCCGAACCCGCAGGTGAAATCGACGAGCTCGGAGCGCCCCCAGGCGAAGTCGGCTTGAAACGGATTCGTCGCGGTGACCTGCGTCGCATCGCCGAGATCGCGACCGCCGACGAAGTAGTCGGGCGAGTCGTCGAAATCCTGCACGACGTAGGCGTAGGCCTCGGCGTCGGCTGCCTTGGTGAGCCGGCCGACGCTCTTGTCGAGCCAGACGAGAGGCTCGGTTTGGCCGCCGGCTCCGGACATCGTCACGCGGGCGTAGCCGGACTTCTTCGTCCAGGCGCCGAACATGCTCACGTAGAGCGGCTCGTCGAGGTCGATCGGTTCCGCTGGAGCGCCGAACGGTGAGCCTCCCGAGGCGATACGGGCGTAGCGGTAGCGGATCTCGTCGGCCGTTCCCTCGGTGAGCCGCAGGGCGCCGGCGCCGTCCGGTCGGACGCTCCAGATGTCGTAGCGGTCGTACAGCAGCACCGCTTCGTCGCCCTCGGCCCAGCCGGCCATTCCCCAGGCCGGCTTCTGCTCTACCGGGTAGTCAAAGTCCTCGTTGACGAACGACGTCGGCAGGTTCGATGTCACGTCCGTGTGGGTCCCGGCGGCAATGTCGTAGACGAAGTACTGATCGTCCTTGAAGTAGAGCAGCCGTTCCCCGGTTGCGCTGCCGCCGGAGAAGTAGCGCACCCGGTCGACCACGCGCGTGCGCTCGCCGGTCGCGGTGTCGATCAGGTCGAGGTCGAACCAGCGGCGGCCGAACATCCCGTCGACCAGATACGGAGTCCGGTCGGTCTCGGTGGCATGTCGCTGCCCTTCCAGCAGGGTGATCGTCTCGTCGTAGTCGGTCCCGAGACGCAGGAATCGATCCTCGTCGATGTGCCAGACAGACAGATAGCTCTTGGCGCGGTCGCGCTGTTCCTGCAGCTTCTGCATCGGAATGATGCGCTCGTCGAGGGCGTGCCAGATATCGACGTCGGCCGGCTCCGGGTCTTCGTCGGCGTCCTCGTCGACGGCGCTGTCCTCATCCGCGGCCGGGTCGCTGATCTCGGCGTCGGGATCCCCGGTCACCTCACCCACACCGGTCGCCATCTCCGCCCCGGACGATTCGGCGTTTTCCTCGGCGGCGCGGTCCGGCTTGGCCGGCCACTCGCGAATGCCGAAGAAGATCGCCCGGCCATCGTCCGACCAGCGCGGCGCTCGATGCTCGACCACGTGCATCTCGGTGGCGTCATCGAAGTCCGCGACCTCGCGCAGATCGAAGCGCAGCGGGGTGGAAACCCCGTCGTCGAGGGCGCGCCACGCGAGCACGACGTGGGTGGGGTCGTCGTGCGCTTCGTCCTCCACGGAGCGGAGCACGGCGAGGTCGGCGGCGTCCTCGCGCCAGGCCGGCTCCGTGAACGTCGCATCGCCGGAGTCGAGCACGACGAGCGAGCTTTCGGCGGCGTCGTAGAGCTGGATGCCGTTGCCGGCGCCGCTCTCCGTCGCCACCGTCATGGCCAGCCGGGGGGCGTCATCCTGCCATGCGTACGACGTCACGTTGCCGAAGTTGATGCTCGTTCCGGCGTCGAGGTCGCGGACAATGAGGTCCGCTCCGTCGCTCCCATCAGGAGCGTAGCCGCGCATCACCAGGTAGCCGCCCGTATCATCGAGCGAAAACGACGCCACGGCATCGAAGGTCTCGTCGCTTCCGGCGGAGAGGTCGAGGAGTCCCAGCTTGTTGCGCAGAGGCTCGTCGGAGCCGCGGTTCCGCTCCCGCTCCGCCTCGGAGTAGCCGATGCTGTAGGCAAGCCAGCGGGAATCGGCGGAGAACGCCGGCGACGCGCCGCTCTCGATCACGCGAGGATCGGCACTCGAGCCGACCTCATGAACGCGGAGCTCCGAGGTTCCGTCGACCCGACGAATGCCGACCGCCAGCTTGGACCCGTCGGGAGAGAGAACACCGCCTCCCAGAGTTTCCCACTTGCCGTAGTCGGCGGGGGTAAGCGGCGCTTGCTGAGCAGTGGCCGGGACGGCTTCGGGACGAGCGGCGGAAGGGACCGTGGCGTTGAGCGCGGCGGGGGCGGCGAGAGCCAGCGCCGTGGCCAGTACGAGAACGGCGGAGGACGGTTGCGCACGGCGTTTCATGGGCGTTTCCCGGTCGGTGGTGGTCGATGCTGCCAAGATTACCCTCCGGCACCGGACGGTTGTACGTAACGTGCCCGCGCGGCACGTCGATCGGTGCGAGGGCAGCGGAAATCTCGCGCTCCTTGCAGTAGGCTGTCGATGGTCGGATGGATTCTGGTCGATCCACTGGGGAAAAGGGTGTGTGGGGTGAGGTTGGTGCGAACGATTGCTGTTTCGTTGGTCGCCGTCGCGGCGCTGACGCTTCTTCCCTCGAGCGTCCAGGCGCAGGACGACACCACGCCCCGGACCCGGACGGAAGAGATCGAGCTCAAGCGCCGGGAGAAGATCGCCCGGCTGTGGCCCGAGCGCAGCTCGCCGATCGCCGAAATGACCAACGGATTCGTCGAGCGCGGCCTCCTCGACGGCGTTTCGTCGGGGCTCGGTGGGAGCAACGGTGCGCAGTTGGTTCTCGGCGGCATGCGCTCCGGCCAGGGGATGTCGGTGGGCCTCGGCTACCGGCGCAGCGACCTGTTCAGCGACCGCTTCGGTTTCCGGGCGACCGTGCGCGGCACCTTCGAGACCGCGTGGATGGCCGACCTGCAGCTGTACTTCCCGCCGCTGTACACGGAACGCGGGTTTCTCGACATCTACTTCCGCTATGAGTACTCGCCGCAGATGGACTACTACGGCGAGGGCCCGAGCTCCTCGGTCGAAGACCGTAGCAGCTACGCGCTGACGGACTATCGCGGCTGGGTCCGCGGCGGCTGGCGCTTCTTCGACTACCTGAGCGTCGGCGGTACGGCCGGCGGACTCCAGGTCCACACGGGCTCCGGCAAACGAAGCGGCGTCCCATCGATCGAGGACCAGTTCGATCCTTCGACGATCCCCGGTTTGTTCGTAGGCGGGGATTTCATGCACACCGGCGTATTCGCGGAGGTCGACTGGCGCGACAATCCCGGCGGCCCGCGCTTCGGCGGCTTCTACAAGATCGAGTTCACCAAGTTCTGGGACCTTACCGACGCCGACGAGTTCAACTTTCATCGGGTCGAGGCGATCGTTGACCAGTACTGGCCCTACCACAACCGTACCCGGGTCTTCGCTCTGCACCTCCGAGGGACGTATACGTTCTCGAGCGAAGACCAGCAGATTCCGTTCTACTTGCAACCGACGCTCGGTGGGAACGACAACCTGCGCGGATTCGAGCGCTATCGTTTCTACGCCAACAACCGCTTCTACGTGAATCTCGAGCACCGCTGGCACTCGTTCGCCGGCATGGACGTGGCGCTGTTCGTCGACGCCGGCAAGGTATCGAACAACGCCCGCCTGCTGTATCGCGAGGACCTCCGTGTCGACGGCGGCATCGGCTTTCGCTTCAAGCTGGCCGAAACCGTCGTCATGCGTATCGACCAGGCGTACGGCAACGAGGGTTATCGCTTCATGTGGACCTTCAACAACATCTTCTGATGGGGGAGCGGCCGTGAGCTCGAGAAAACGCGCGTTGCTGGCCGTCGGCGTGGTCCTGACGACCACGAGCCTGCTGTGGGCCTCGCCCGTGCGGGCGCAGAAGTTCTTCCCCGACGACCCTCTGTGGAAAGAGCCGCCGCCCGTCGACACGATCGACCCACAGGGCGTGCTGCTCTCGGGGACGCTGGAGTATTTCACCAACCAGTTCACCCGGCCGGGCGACCGGCAGCCGGCCGAAGGCGTCATCCCGGCGCAAAACGTCAACACGCTGGGCGAAGTGCCCGACAGCCCGTGGTTCATCAACCGGCACGCCCGCCAGCGGATGACGCTCGACGCTCTCGTTGCCGGGGCGGGGAACCAGCTACCGCCGCGGACGGATCAGCCGTGGCGTGTGCTCACGGTCAAGCCCTTCGGGGATCGCACCGGCATCTTGATCGCGGATGCCGCCGACGCGCTCTACTTGCTGCGCTTCGACCCGAAGAGCCACATCGAGCTGCAGACCGGTGCGGAGCTGGTGAGCTCGAAGTTCTACTACGCGGCCGGATACAACGTTCCCGAGAACTACCTCGTTTACGTGAATCGCCAGCAGCTCGAAATCCACAGCGGTGCCGAACAGATCACCAGTCAAGGGGAACTCCGCGACCTGCTTCCGGAGGATATCGACCGCTTTCTCAAGAACGTCGCCGAGGACAGCGATCTCGGGTTCCGCGCCGTGGCTACGCGCGTGCCGCGCCGGGAGCTGCTGGGCAACTACCAGTTCTACGCCACCCGCAGCGACGACCCGAACGATGTCGTGCCGCACGAGCATCGTCGCGACCTGCGCGGCATGTGGGTGATGCACATGTGGCTGAACAACCCGGAGTTCAACCCCGCCAACACGCTCGAGGCGCTGGTTTCGGACGGCCCCGGGCAGCCGCAGTACATCCGGCGCTACGTCGTCGATTTCTTTCGTACGCTGGGCGCCGGTTCGCGCGGGCCCAAGGAGGCCCGCGAAGGCAACGAATACCGGTTCAATCTGAAGACGGCGCTCAAGAACGTGGGCACCATGGGCGTCGTAGCCCCCGCCTGGGCTCGGGAGGCGTTTCCGCGGGTGCGAGGCGTCGGGCGCTTCGGCGCCGAGGCGTTCGATCCCGATACGTGGACGGCGGACACACACTTCGTCACCTGGGCGAACCGGTTGCCGGACGACCTGTACTGGGGCGCCAAGCTGGTGATGAGCTTCACGGACGAGGAGATTCGCGCCATCGTCAACACAGGGGCATACACCGACGAGCGCGCCGCGCCTTGGATTGCAGAGACTTTGATCCAGCGCCGCGACAAGATCGGCCGGGCGTTCTTCGCCAAGGTGCTGCCCGTCGACAACTTCCGCATCGAAGGCGGGCGGCTCGCCTTCGATGACCTGATGGTCGAATACGGGTTGGGTGAACCGCGGGAGATCCAGTTCCAGTGGATGGAGTTCGACAACATCCGGGAGACGAGCAGGTTCATCGATTTCGACAGCGGCGATCCGCTGGCCGTTCCGGCGGCGGTATCGGCCGCTGCGGAGGGCTCTTATTTCGCCGTCAACCTCGAGGGCGACGTCGCCGGGATGAACGCCATGGTGTACTTGCGCAGGGCCGGCGCCGGGCTGGAGGTCGTTGGCGTTGATCGCAACTGGCCCGGCAAGCTGGTGGCCGAGCCCGAGACCGAAGTGCTCGCCGCGGCGAGCTTCAGCCGCTTCGAGACCTTCGAGGACGAGCTGCAGCAGTTGCTCGAGGGACCGGCGCGTGCCTACAACGACACCACCGGTCGCAACCTGACCACGGAGGAGTGGTTCAACCAGCTGAGCCTGTCGGAGCGGACGACATTCGATGCCGTCTCTCACGCTTTGAAGAACACGCCCCTCACCGACGAGAACGGAGAGTCGTTGGGTCGAGCCCTGGACATCGTCGCCGGGTTGGAGCGTATCGCGGGCCAGTACTCGGGCCGCGGCGGCGATCAGCAGTTCCGGCTTTACGTCGAGCTGAAGCCCGACGGCGAGGACATCCTGAAGCGATCGACGCAGTTCCATTTCGGCCACTTGAACACCGTCTACCATGTCGGATACCCGCGCTCGTACCGTCAGGAAGGCGACGTTCCCAACATGCAGGTGTCGATCTCGGAGGATGGAATGCGCGCCGACATCGACGTCGATTATCGCTCGAGCAAATCGCCGCAGGCGCTGTTCAACGGCCACCTGACGTCGTCGAACTCCGACGTGCGTGCCGGCGACAACCACGATAGGCACAACGGCCGCTGGTCTGGACTGGCGAATTGGTGGCAGGACGTTCTGGGAAGCATCCATGTGCGAAAGACCGCCTCCCTGGACCTGATCTCCCGCAACTTCGAAGAGTTGCCGACACCTCTGCCGCCCGACCGGCCTTTCGGTGCCGCTCCGGAGGAGCTGCACGAAGCGGCGCAGGAGTTCCTCACCGATTGGCTCGTGCGCGAAAAGATCGACGAGGCGATGAACTTCTTCTCGCGCCGCGTGATCGCCTGCATCAACGTCGATGACGGGGCGCTGGCGGAGGTCCTGAGCGTGGAGGACGCGGTGGTGGAGATGCGCGAGATCATGACGACGGCGCTCGACGAGATTCCGGATCGGGACAACCTCACCGAGGCCATCGACGCGGTCGAGGCGCTGAACGAAGACCAACAGGAGCGGTTCGTCGAGCACCCGTTTCAGGGCGATTTCACCATCATCCAGGTACGCAACAACGTCGCGGCGGACTACATGTGCAGCACCCGCCGCGGCATGGAACCGCCGCCGATGCCGGGCGGTCCGGACGCGCTCGGTACCTACTTCGGCGTTGTCTTCCGTTTCAAGGCGCGCGGGGATCTGGGCGGCGCGCTCGGCCTGCTGTTCGACCGGCAGGAAGGCGCCTGGAAGATCGTCTCGTACGACATCATCGAGTCTTGAGCGAGCGGCTTCTGCATACGGCCGAGCTGTCGGCGCGGGAGAAGTATCGCCTGATGACATCGGTCGTCGTGCCCCGACCGATCGGCTGGCTGTCGACCCGCTCTGCGGCCGGTGTCGACAACCTCGCCCCGTTCAGCTACTTCGGTGCCTTCTCCTCCGAGCCGATGCTCGTCGGCGTTGCCATCGGGCATCGCGGCGACGAGCCGAAAGACTCGCTGGTCAACATCCGCGAGACCGGCGCGTTCTGCACGAACATGGTCACGGAGCGCCATCTCGAGGTCATGAACGGCACCGCCGGCGACTACCCGGCCGGCGTCAGCGAGTTCGAGGCCCTCGGCATCGGCCGTGCCGAGGCTTCCGAGGTGGAACTGTCGTACGTTGCCGATTGCCCGGTGGTCTTCGAGTGTCGGGTCTTTCGCGAGGTCGACCTGGGGCCCGCTACCACGGCGCTTGTCATCGGTGAGGTCCTGGCCGTTCGATTGAGCCCGGAAGCGGCGAGCCTGTGGAGCAATGACTTCCTGGACACCAGCTCGTTGAGGCCCGTCGGTCGACTCTGGGCCGGGTATTACTCGCTGGTCGACGATCTCATCCGCGTCGATCGGCCCAGAATCGACCGGGAAACCGGCGAGAAGGTGTAGGAGGCGGGGAAGACCCACGGTGAACCGGTGGGGTGGCGGACGACGAGGGGTGGGACGCGCTCCCCCTCCTGGTTTGGGACGCGGGCAAGGGTTGCCCATGAGGGTCGACGAAGCGCCGGCATCGTGGAGGGGTACGCGCACCCGCGCCACGGGTGCCTATAATGGGAGCCCGCTCGAGTTACCTTCCCTACGAGGCCAGGTGCCGCGAATGTACCGAATCGGACGCTTCTTGCTCTTCTCCACGTGCCTGGCCGTTGTCGGCTGCGGCGGCGGTGCGCCGTCGGACGGCGGATCCGCCGGCGTCGGCGGCGAATCGATCCCGCGCTTCCTGAGCATGGGGACGGCTCCGCCCGGTGGGGCCTTCTTTGTCGTCGGCGGCGCCCTGGCCGAGGTTTTCAACGAGCATGGCGGCGGCTCCAGCATGACCGCCGAAGCGACCAGTGGCTCGCAGGAGAACATCCGTCGACTGGGCTCCGGTGAGCTCGATTTCGCCCTGTCGAATTCCGCCATCACGTACTTCGCGGTCCGTGGTACGGAGGGCTGGGATCAAGCCCACCCGGTGCGTGCCGTGATGACGCTCGCTCCGAACGTGGCGATGTTCGTGGCGCCGGCCGACGGCGACGTCGCGTCGATCGCGGACCTGGCCGGCAAGCGGGTCAGCGTCGGTCCGGCCGGGGCCGGCTTCGAGTACTTCATCCGGCCGCTGCTGGCGGCGCACGGCCTGACGTACGACGACTTCGATCCGGTGAACGCGACCCAGGCGGGTGCGGTCGACCTGTTGAGCGATGAGTCCGTCGCCGCGTCGTTTCTCGGTGGCGCCGTACCGACGGCATCCGTCACCCAGGCGGCCGCGGTTCAGGACATCCTGCTCGTCCCCTACGACGAAGCGGCCAGGCAACAGCTCGTCGCCGACTTTCTCTTCTTTCGCCCGGCCACGATTCCGGCCGGCACGTACCGGGGCGTCGACGACGACTTCGAAGGGCTGGATGTCGGTTCGATGCACCTGATTGCCGCCGCCGATGCGAGCGACGATCTGGTGTACGCCGTGACCAAGGCGCTCTACGAGAACCGCGAAGCCGTGGTCCAACGTCACGCGGCCGGTCGTGCGATCAACGCCAACAATGTCGTCCGCGACACCGGGACGGAGTTTCACCCCGGTGCCGTTCGCTACTACGAAGAGATCGGCATCTGGCAACGATGACCTCGCCGAGCGAGGGGCACGGGGCGCGCCCGTCCGGGACACTGGTCACCGTTCTGGGCACGGCGATCTGTGTTCTCACGCTGCTGGAGGTGAACTACCCGCATCTGGCGCCGCCGGCGCAGCTGGCGCTGTTCGCCCTGCTCGGCCTCGTGCTGTGTTTTCTCACCGTCCCGGCACACCCGAACCTCCGTGGTATCGCCTGGGCGCGGGCGCTGGACCTCGTCCTCGCCGCCCTCACGGTCGGCGTGTTCGGCTACGTGTTTCTCCAGAACGAGCCGTACTTCAGCGGCCTGTGGATCGGCGGTCAGGCGCTCGGCAACAGGGCCGGTTCCGAGACCGGCCTCGACATCGTCGTTGGCGCCGTCGGCCTGGTCTTGATCATCGAGGCCGCCCGGCGGTCGCTCGGCTGGGCGTTGCCGCTGCTGGCATTGTTCTTCCTCGCCTACGGCTACCTCGGCCCCTTCTTGCCCGATTGGCTGTTTCCTCACCGCGGCTACGGGATCCAGCGGCTCGTCGCGCAGGCGTTCCTTCACGGACAGGGCGTGTTCGGCATCGCCATGACGGTGATGTTCACCTACGTCTTCCTGTTCGTCGTTTTCGGTGCGTTTCTCCAGGCGACCGGCGCCACGCGCTTCATCATCGAATTCGCCGGCCGGATTTTTCGCGGTAGCCCCGGGGGGCCGGCGAAGGTGGCGGTCGTCAGCAGCGGGATGCTGGGGTCGCTGTCCGGAAGCGCCGTGGCCAACTGCGCCACCGTCGGTACGCTGACGATCCCGACGATGCGCTCGGCCGGCTTCAAGCCCAAGATTGCCGCCGGAATCGAGGCCGCCGCGAGCTCCGGCGGGGCGCTCATGCCGCCGGTGATGGGTGCCGGGGCGTACATGATGCTGGAGATCGTGCAGCCGCCGGTGACGTACCTGGAGATCATTCGCGCGGCGCTTCTGCCGGCGATTCTCTACTACATGTCGTTGCTGCTGATCGTGCACTTCACCGCCCGCCGCCTGGTGAGCGAATCGGCGGGCGCACCCGACGGTGAGCCCGCCAACGAGCCGGCCGGCGATGTCCCGGGAGGTGCCGAGGGGCTCGTCTCGGGCAGCCCGGCGCAGTGGGAGGGCGTCATCTTCGGCAGCGCCCTGGTCGCGCTCATCGGGTTGCTGTTGATCGGCAACACGCCGTTTCGAGCCGTCACCCTCGCGCTGGTCACCGTCGTCGTTCTGGGGATGCTTCACACGCGCACGCGGATGAGCGCCGGGGACTTTTTCCGCGCCTTCGGCAGCGCCGCCGTCGACATGGTGCCGCTGATCGCCGCGGCCTCCTGCGTCGGCGTCGTCATCGGGGTCGTCACGCTCACCGGCGTCGGTACGCGCCTGCCGGCGACCATCATTCCCCTGGCCGAACAGAGCCTGATGCTGGCTCTGATGCTGATCATGGCGTCGTCGATCATTCTCGGAATGGGGTTACCGTCGGCCGTCGTGTACTTGCTGCTGGCGACGCTCATCGGCCCGGTCCTTGGCGACCTCGGTGTCGTCCCGCTGGCGGCGCATCTGTTCATCTTCTATTTCGGCATGATGTCGATGGTCACGCCGCCGGTAGCGTTGGCCGCCTATGTGGCCGCCTCGATCGCCGGAGCGGACATCATGCAGACGGGCTGGCAGGCGTTCCGCTTCGCGCTGGTCGGCTTTACGCTGCCTTACATCTTCGTCTTCCGTCCCGAATTGCTCATGCTGAGCGCCGAGGGTGGCACGGCGGGGCTGACGATGATCGCCTACGCGACCGTCATTGCGGCCCTGGGTGTCTGTTCACTCGCCGCCGGGTTGGCCGGGTTCCTCTTCAACGTCCTGACCGCGTCGCAACGGGTGCTGTCCTTTACCGCGGCGGCGCTGCTGCTGGCGCCGGGGCAGGGCATCGAGGTCTTCGGCGTTCGCGTTCTGATCCTCGACGTCGCGGGGGTCGTCTTGCTCGGTTTCCTGGCGCTTTCGAGCCGCCGCGGGGGCGCGGACGACGCCGTGCAGGTCGCGTAGACACGCGGGACAAAGGGCACCGCGAAACGTGGGCGCTGTCATCCGTCGTGCGGTCGGGCGGCGCTGTCGAAGCGACACGCTCTCCAGCGGGGCTACGCCAACCAGGGCACCGTCCACACGACGATCGCGACGATCGCAAAGACGACGCGGCCCCGACGATCGATTTTCTCGACCGCTTCCTCGCGCCCCTGAGACCGCATGTAGGCAGTGGCCGCCATGGTCAGCAGGGTCCCCAGGATCAGCGACGTCGAACCCAGCATGAACCAGTCGAGGCGCGTCAGGTAGGGAAGGCGCGGCACCAGGTTGCTGAGCGCGAAGCGGTACGCGATCAGCGTCAGCATGGTGGTCACGACGACACCCATGCGGGTCGGCACGACCGAGGGGTCGATCCAGAACACGGTCCACGCCATGGTGACGATCATCATCAGGGGCAGCATGACCTGCACGATGTAGTACGAGAGTTCTCGTTCCCCGTCGACGATCATCGCGATCCCGGGAACCGCGAGGCCATCCGGAGTGAGCGTGAGCGGCGAGATCTCGACGCGGGTCGGACCGATTCTCCAGTCGCTGATCGACAGTTGCGCCGCCTGCCCGGAGATCAGCTCCTCGTCCTCCCCGGCAACCAGTTCGATCGCCTCGTCCGCCCCGGTCGCCGTGACGATGTGCACGTAAAAGCGCTGCCGGTCGAGCGGGAACTCGCGCAGGTTCATGTTGGCCGAAAACGTGCCGATGAAGCGCTGCGTGTAGCGGACAGCGCCGTCCGGATAGACCCGCATGACCTCCGGCAACGTGCGGTCGATGGAACGACGGTTGACGACGGTGAGGCGCGGGTCCCAGACCTGGTCCGCCGGGACCGCGGTGGGCGCTTCGTGTACGCCGGCGAGCCTCGGATCGTGCCACCGCGAGCTGACGACGACGTCGGCTTCGAACGACTGGGTGGCACCGTCCACGTCCGACAGATCGAGAAGGAAGAACGAGACCTCGATGCGGGTCGTGCCCTCGGAGGCGGGACGGCTGCGGAGGTCCTCGCCCTCCGTCCCCACCTGCGGGGCAAGGAACGCGACCGCGGCGAAGATGATTGTCAACGCGGAGGACATGGTCGGCGCCGGTCGTTCGAACCGGGACATGCTACCAGCCTGTCGCTTTGGCCGCGTGCTCGCATAGAATCCTGCGATATTCCGAACTTCGTCGACAGGGTGTCCCGGTTGCCGCGAACGCGTGACAACCGCAGCGCTCCTCAGGAGGGTGGCGTGCAAATCCACAAAAGACGATTGCGTATCTTGCCGGTCGCGGGTTTCTTGGTCCTCGGGTCGTTGATCGCTGCGTCGGGACGGGCTGGAACCGGTCTTTCGGGCGTCGCCCAAGAAGGTCGCTTCATGACGGCCCGCGACACACAGGCGTTCACGAACGTCGGCAGCCCGCGCATCTCGCCGGACGATCGCTGGGTCCTGTACACCCGCAGCGAGCGAGACTGGGAGGATGACCAGCTCGCCCGCACGACGCATATCTGGCGCGTCGGGATCGACGGATCCGATGCTCGCCAGCTCACCTTCGGCGATGACAGCACCGGCTCGCCCGCATGGTTTCCCGATGGCCGCATGATCGCCTTCACCTCGTCGCGCGATCAGGGTGACGACGACGAAGGCGGCGGATCGCAGGTGTTCTTCATGTACGTCGACGGCGGCGAGGCGTGGAAGGCCACTGAGCACGAGGGTGGGATCGCGAGCTTCTCGATCTCTCCCGACGGCACCAAGCTGGTGCTCACCGCCCGCGATCCCCTTTCCGAGGAACAACAGCGCCGTCGCCGACAGCGTGACGACGCAGAGGTGGTCGATCAGAGCTTCCGCATGAGCCACCTGTGGCTGTTCGATATCGAGTCGGGCGAGGAAACACGCCTGACCGAGGGTGACTACACGGTTTCCGATCCGCAGTGGTCGCCGGACTCGTCGAAGATTGCCTACGTCACCCGGCCGACGACGAAGGTCGACGACTCCTCTTGGAGCGACGTCTGGGTGGTCGACCTCGAGGGGAACGTAGAGAAGTTCTACGAGAACGCCGGACCGGACGGCAGCCCTCGCTGGTCGCCGGACGGCAGCACGCTGGCGATCGCGTCGAAGCCGCAGCCTGGCAATACCCAGTGGTACAGCAAGCTGCACCTCTTTCCGGCCGACGGCGGCGAGCCCATCGTCATGCTGGAGGACTTCGACCTGAACTTCGGTGCGCCGATCTGGTCGCGCGACGGCCGGACGATCTATTGGTCGACCGGCGAGGGAACGACGACGAACCTGTTCGGCGTTGCCCTCGACTCGGGAGAGCTGACGACCCGGCGAGCGCCGATGCACGGGCAGAACGGTCAGTTCCAGCTCTCGAACGACAACAACACCTGGGTCTTCACACACGCCAGTCCGAGCCGGCCCGGCAACATCTGGGCGGCGCCGCGCCAGGGCGACGGCTTCGGCCCGGCGGTGCAGCTCACCGACGCGAATCCCTGGGTCGAAGAGGAGAACGTCCGACTCGGACGGGTCGAGACGATCCGCTGGCAGAACTCGGACGGCGGCACGATCGAGGGCGTGCTCACCTTCCCGGTAGGTTTCGAGGAAGGCACCCGCTTCCCCCTCATCGTCAACCCCCACGGCGGACCGAGCGGCGCCTCGATCGAGAGCTTCAGCTCGAGTAACCACCTGTTCGCGGGAAACGGCTTCGGCGTTCTGCAGATCAACTTCCGCGGCAGCTCGAACTACGGGCAGGAGCACCTCAACGCCAACCAGGACAACTGGGGGATCCGCGACTACGACGACATCATGAGGGGCGTCGACTATGTTATCGACCAGGGCTGGGCCGACCCGGATCGCATGGTGGCGTACGGCTGGAGCTACGGCGGCTACATGACTTTCTGGATGTCCACACAGACGGATCGGTTCAAGCTGATCTCGCCCGGGGCCGGGCTGTCGAACCTCTACTCGATGTATTCGACCACCGACATCCCGGCCTATCTGGGATGGTTCTTCGGCACGCCTTGGGACAACGAGGAAATCTATCTGCGGCTCTCGCCTATCCGCCACGTCAAGAACGTCACCGCCAAGATGCTGATCATGCACGGTGCGAACGACGCCCGCGTGCCGCCGGAGCAGGCGGTCGAGTTCTACAAGGCGCTCGTCGACCTCGGCAAGGACGCCACCTACGTGCGCTACCCGCGCCAGGGCCACGGCATCGGGGAGCCGCGTCTGGCGATGGATCGTATGCGCCGCTACGTGTGCGCCTTCACCGACGTTCTCGACATGGAGTCGACCACCGAGTCCTGCGAGAACGGCGTGCCGGTTTCGGCCCTCGAAACCGACGAGGACATCGGCGACGGGATGATCGAGGTCGGCGCGCCGCACAGCGCCGGCGGCACAGAACCGCGGGCAGAAAGCGGTCTCGATCGCGGAATCTTCGAGGTGGTCGAGCGACGCGAATGATCGGCAGATCTCTCGGACCCTACAAGGTTACCGAGCAACTCGGCGCCGGCGGGATGGGGGAGGTGTATCTCGCCGAGGACACGCGCCTCGGCCGAAGGGTCGCCATCAAGGTGCTACCGGCGAACTCCGTCACAGATCCCGAACGGTTGGCGCGTTTCGAACAGGAGGCTCGTGCGGCAGCGGCCCTGAACCACCCGCACATCGCTGCGGTGTACGACGTCGGCGTGCAGGAGGCAGGAGATCACGGCGATGCCGAGAGCCCTGCCGGGACCCCCGTCGACGCGAGCGCCCCGGAGACGATCTCGGCGCCCGTGCACTACATGGTGCAGGAGTACCTGGAGGGCGACACCCTGCGGGCGCCGCTGGCGCGCGGCGCCCTGTCGCTCAACGAGGCGCTGGATCTCGCCGTCGAGGTGGCGGAAGGGCTCGTTGCCGCCCACGCGGCCGGGATGGTGCATCGCGACCTGAAGCCGGAGAACGTCTTCGTCACACAGGACGGCCACGCCAAGATCCTCGACTTCGGCCTCGCCAAGCTCACCGAAGCGCCGGGAGCCGGGACCGATAGCCAGTCGCAGTCACCCACCGCCCTCGGGACGGTGGCCGGGCAGGTCATGGGAACCGTGGGCTACATGGCGCCCGAACAGGTCGACGCCGCCGCAGACGTGGATGCGCGTGCCGACCTGTTCGCCTTCGGCGCCCTGTTGTACGAGATGGCGACGGGAAAACGGGCGTTCGCGGGCGAGTCGATCATCGACACGCTGCACGCGATTACCAAAGTGGATCCCGAGCCGATCGGCGATACCGACCCGAGCCTTCCGGGCGAGCTGCAACGCATTCTCCGCAAGGCTCTGGCCAAGGACCGCGGCCGCCGGTATCAGCACGCCGACGAGCTCGCCGTCGATCTGCGCCAGCTTCGTGACGACGTTGTCGCCGGGGCTGCCTCCCCTGCGGGCTCGACGCGTCAGGAGCCTGTATCCGGAGCCGCACCGTTGACGCACGGGAGCCGGGCCGCGCTCGCCGTGACGGCAGTCGTCGCCGCCGGCGTGGTCCTGCTGCTCGCGCTGGCACTGATCTTCTGGGGGGCGAATTCGCAGAATCGGCGGCTGGATTTCTACGCCAGCGTCGAGGAGATCGTCCCGGAGAGCTTTCAGCCGGTCGCGATCTCGCCGGACGGATCGACGATCGCCATCGCGACCGAAGGCAGGCTGCGGTACCGCAGACTCGACGAGAACCGCTGGGTGGACGCAGCCGCTGCGCCCTCGGGTGTCGTGCTCTTTTCGCCGACCGGCGAGCACATCTACTTCACGCGTCGCGGCGGCGTATGGACGGTCGGGCTGGACGGCGGCCCCGAGCAACTCGTAGCCGATACCGGGCTGGCTCAGATCGGCTCGGCGTGGTGGGAATCGCCGGAAGTCTTGATGCTCTACGGCACCGACTTCGGAACCGGGGATTCGGGCCGGGGTGTGATGCTTCGATTTCTCCCGGCCTCCGGCGACGATCCGACCGAGATCTGGTCTACTCCGGTCGCGCGAGATGCGCCGGCGGGCCTCATGCCCGTCGGGAGCATCGGAGACGGCCGATTCCTGGCGGTGCGCCTGAGTGCGAACGGGACCACAGAAACGGGCGTCCTGGATCTCGAGGCGGGCCCCGTCGGGCAGTGGCGACAGGGGTTTGCCGGTGGACGCGTTCTCGGGGGGCGTATTCTGGTTGTCGACGCTCAAGGGCGGTTGGTCTCGACAGGGATCGCCGAAGACGGTCTGTCGTTGTCGACCACAGGCGACCTCCTCGCGGAAGGCCTGTTGGCGGTCGGCGGCTTCTTCGACGTTGCCGCCGACGGCACCGCCGTCTTCATCTCGGGAGGATTGACCTCGCTCCAGCCCGGGTTGGGTCTTCTGTGGCTGGATCGGCAGGGAAACACCGAGTCCGTGGCCGGAGAGCGGGGCGAATTCGACGTCGACACCCGCTTGTCTCCCGACGGGCGCTACATTGCTCTGGAAGCGCCCTTCGAGGGTCGCTTGAGCACCTGGATACGAGACCTCGAGCGCGGTGTCGCAACGCCGTTGACGGTCGCCTACTCGGCTACGTTTCCTGTCTGGTCGCCCGACGGCAGCGAGATAGTTTTTCGTGTGCGGCGACCGGAGGACGGGCAAACGGGAATCTATCGCGCACCGGTGGATCGCAGCTCGTCGCCCGAGCTGCTGTTGCCCGATCCGGCCGAAGGCGAATACGTCCTGCCGATGGACTGGTCGCCCGACGGCGCGACCTTGCTGTATCTGCGCTCGCAGCACCCCACCCGGCGAAGTGGCTCCGACATTTGGATGCTTCCCTTGGAGGGCGACGATGCGATCCCTGTCGTTACCACAGCGGCCCATGAGGTCGACGCTCGCTTTTCCTCGGACGGCGCCTGGATTGCCTACGTGTCGGACTACACAGGGCGGCCCGAGGTATACGTCCGGCCGATGTCCGGCGGCGGCGAGGTCGTGGTATCGAGTGGCGGCGGACAGCAGCCGGAGTGGCACCCGGGCAGGTCGACCCTGTTTTTCCTCGGAACGACCTCGGAAGCCGGGGAATCCGCCCCGGTCTTGGCCGCCGACGTGGGAGACGGCGGCTCGGTCTCACCCGTTCGGGAAGTGGTCCGGCTGCCGCGGTTTCACTCCAATCTGTTCATCGTCGGGCGCGACGGTGAGCGATTCATGACCACAACGCAGCTACCCGACATCCAGTCGCCGAGGTTGCGTGTGATCGTGAATCCCGCCGGTCGCTAGCAGGCTACGGACGACGGTCAAGCCAGGCTCAGCGGCTTCACGCACGCGAAGCGCGAACGCATGGACCCGGAGAGCGCCCGCCCGGGCGCCATTGCCGCGGCGAGGCCGGGTTGAGACAATCCTTCGGGTCATCCCCCTTCTTGCCGGGTAGCAAGAGAGTGACGTCGATGCAGTCTGAGAGACAAAGAACGGAAGATCGCTACGGCAGGCCGTTGTCCGACCTGCGCGTGTCGGTGACCGACCGCTGCAACTTTCGCTGTGGCTACTGCATGCCGCGAGAGGTGTTCGGCGAGGGCTACGAGTTTCTGCCGCGTCGCGCCATTCTGCGCTTCGAGGAGATTCACCGTGTCGTTCGCATCGCCGCCGAGCTCGGCGTCCGCAAGGTGCGCCTCACCGGCGGCGAACCCCTCCTGCGGCACGATCTGCCGCAGCTCGTCGGCATGCTGGCCGAGATCGAAGATATCGAGCTCGCGTTGACCACGAACGGCGCTCTGCTTCCGCAGCACGCCCAGGCGCTGGCGGATGCAGGGATGCGGCGGGTGACCGTCAGCCTGGACTCGCTCGACGACGATGTCTTCCAGGCGATGAACGACGCTGAATTCCCTGTCGCGCGTGTACTCGAGGGGATCGAGGCGGCGGCTGCGGCGGGCCTCGGTCCGATCAAGATCAACGCCATGGTCCAGCGAGGCGTCAACGAGGACTCGATCGTCGACCTCGCACGGCATTTTCGCGGTACGGGCCACGTGATGCGCTTCATCGAGTTCATGGACGTGGGTACGTCGAACAACTGGCGGGTCCAGGACGTCTTTCCCGGAACCGAGATCGTCCGGCGGATCACGGCGGAGTTTCCCGCCGAGCCTGTCGACCCCGCCTATCGCGGCGAGGTCGCCAAGCGCTGGCGATATACGGACGGCGAGGGCGAGTTCGGCGTCATTACCTCCGTCACCGAGCCGTTTTGCGGCGACTGCACCCGAGCGCGCCTTTCGGCCGAGGGCGTGCTGTACACCTGCCTGTTCGCCTCCGCCGGGACCGACCTGCGCGATACGCTGCGATCGGGAGGCTCCGACGATTCGCTGCGCCGGTTGCTCGCGAAGATCTGGGGGCGACGTGACGACCGGTATTCCGAGCGCCGCTTCGTCGAAGGCGAGGAAGCCTCGCGCATCGAAATGTCGTACATCGGCGGTTAGACCCGCTAGGCGAGGTCTACCCGCGGTACGACGCGCTCCGCGGCGTCGGAGATCTCGAAGAAGGTCTCCGCCTCGAAGTTGAACATGCCGGCGACGATGTTCGACGGAAAGGTCTCGCGCAGACCGTTCATGTCGCGCACGTTGCCGTTGAAGAACCGGCGCGCCGCGGCGATGCGGTCCTCGGTTTCCGCCAGCTGCTGCTGCAGCGCCAGGAAGTTCTCGTTCGCCTTGAGGTCGGGGTAGCTCTCGACCACCGCGAACAGCTTTCCGAGGCCCAGCATCAGGGCGGTCTCGTCGCCGGCCTGTGAGGCCGCGCTACCTCGATTGGCGGCAGCGCGGTTCCGCAATTCGGTGATCTGCTCGAGCAGCTCCTTTTCGTGCGCCGCGTAGCCGCGGACCGTCCCGACGAGGTTGGGGATGAGCTCGTAGCGCCGCTTCAGCTCGACGTCGATGTCCGCCCAGCTTTCGCGCACGTGCTGGCGCAGGCGGACGAAACGGTTGTAGGTCGCCACCAGCCAAATCAGCACCACCAGCAGCAGCACACCGGCGCCGATCAGGAAGGGCATCGATCAGCCGTCCCATCGTGAGGTCAGGTAGCCGGGCCACTGATCGAAGAACTCGTCCATGCGGCGCAGCCAGCGGGTGAACTCGTGCGGTTCCCAGCGCACGCGGTCCTGGGCGAGGCAACAGCGACCGTGCTCGATATCGATCATGGGAACTTCCTTGGCGAGGAGCCATTCCATCATACGCGGGTGTACGACGTCGTAGGCGAACTTCTTGTCCGAGCTCTTGACATAGAACTTTCGGCTGAACTCCTCCGACTCGAAGTCGATGTCGTCGAATCCCAGCGCCCCGGCGATCCGGTCGAATACGCCCTCGCGGCGGATCAGCAGGTCCGGAACCCCATCGTAGGGGAGACGCAGGATCATGTAGCTGAGCGTATAGGTCGTCGTCTGCGAGCTTTTGCCGTTGTTGGTCGTGACCTTGTAGTCGAAGTCCCCCATCTTGACCGGGTAGCTACGGCCGCCGATCTCGGTGACGCCGCGAACGGTGTTGTAAGCGACGCGGCTGTGCCCCTTCCGAAAGACCTCGAAGTGGGCGTACTCGTCGTCATGGCCGCGATCACGGGAGGGATCGAAGTGCCAGCCGAGCTGCTCGGCGAGCGCCGCCATGGCCTCGCGCCGCTTCTTCGCCGCGAGGTGCGCCAGGTAGACGGCCAGGCCGATGCCGGCTGCGACGAGGGCGAACAGCAGCACCGGTAACATGGTCGAAGACCCTCCTTGCCGCCCGCGAGAGTGGTGCCGCTGCGGCGGAATGTCGACGACGACAAGCCGAAGCCCGCGCCGGCCATGATCGATCGGCGCCGAGGCGTCGCTTCAGTGGTTGAAGGCGCCGCCCTTCCCCTGGGTGAAGTAGGGGTTGTCGCCGGAGGCGTGGTCGGTGGTGTCGTAGACGCTCTGGATCTCGGGGATCTGTTCCTTGAGCATGCGCTCGATTCCGTGCTTGAGCGTCACGTCCACCATGCCGCAGCCCTGGCAGCCACCGCCGAGCTCGACGTAGGCGATGCCCTCCGATACCTCCAGCAGCGTCACGTTCCCACCGTGCGTCCGCACGCCGGGGTTGATTTGCTCGTCGATGAATCGCTGCACGCGGGCGAACAGCGGATCGCTCGAAGGGTCGGGCTCGTTCGGGTTCGTAACGCTGAAGCCGCCGCCGCTGACGCTCTCGATGTAGTCCACCGACGCGCCCCGGAGCAGATGGAAGCTGAAGCCGTCGACGAAAAGTTCGAACCCTTCCTGCGAGACGACAACGTCGTTCTCCTGCCTCTGATCGAACTTGAAGCCGTAGTCGTAGCTCGTCCGGCCGCCCTGCACGTACAGCCTGAGGCCGACGTCCTCGGGTTGCTCGCTGGACTCGGCGAACTCCAGGACCTTCAGCGCGGCGGCGGTCGTAAAGGTGATCGGGGTGGTCGGGACTGCGGCGTCTTGCAGGGGCGACGTCATTTCTTGCTGGCTCATGGGCTCCTCCGGGGGCCGGCGGGTCGGGTACCGGCTCACTGAAGATCGTACGGTACGGGCCTCAGGGGGTAAAGCGTGGGTTGTCGGGCGGGCTGCGCCGATGACGGCCCGCATTCGACCGACAACGGCTCGCGACGTGTCTTTGTGCCGAAGCGGGAAGTTGCAACGAGAACAACCGGGGATTTGTAGCGTTCCGAAACGGCTACTCGCAACGCCGGAGTAGAGTCCGAGACCTGGTGTATGAAGCGGAGCCAGACGAAGTCGAGGTAGTAGCCGACGCGGTGGGAGCTGTGGGAAACGCCTTAGGGTTCACAGCTAGGAGCGCCTTTCTTGCTTCCTCGCTAGCCGCCGGCAAACTTGGTCGATCGCAGTCGTGCAGACGCCCGCCGATCCCGCCGACACTATCCCTCGCTCGGCGCGCGGGTGTGTCACGCCGGCTCGATGTCCAATCGCAGGCAGGCGTGGGCTTCGCGCAGCAGGGCCTCGGCTTCGCTCGAGGTCTCCGCATCGGCGAAGATGAAGCCGAGGTAGCGGTTGCCCTCGGGGAGCGGGACGACGGGCTGGCCGGGGTTGATGGTCAGCGTGATCTCGCGGATTCCTTCGAGGGCCCGGGCTTGTCGGAGGCCGTCGACTCCACGGAGGATGCCGGCGGTAGGGATGGGGATCATCATGACGCCGGCCGCGCTGTCTTCGCGGCGGAAGTCGGTGGGGTCCTGACCGATGGCGTGGCGGAGGATGAGCTCCTCGAGGGAGATTCCGGTGCCGAAGCGGAGGACGCGGGGGCACAGGCCGCCGATCGACCGGGCCGCGAGGTCGATGATGAAGACGCCGCCCTCGTTGACCCGCACCTCGGCGTGGAGCGGGCCCTCGCCCAAGCCCACGGCGTCCACGGCCTGTTGGATCGTCGCGAGGATCCGTTGCTGGTCTTCGCTCGGGGCGCGCGACGGTGTGACGTAGATCGTCTCCTCGAAATAGGGGCCCTCGAGCGGATCCGGCTTGTCGAAAACGGCCAGGGGATGGAGCTTTCCGCCCCGGAGAATGGCTTCGACGGCATGCTCCTCGCCCGGGATGTAGTCCTCGACGAGGATCAGGTGCGACTCCGGGTTGCCACCTCCGGCCCGCTTCTCCTCATGCAGGATCTCGCCGATCCGCCGCGCGGCGGCGCGGAACTCGACGGCATCGTTCGCGCGGATGACGCCGCGGCTCGCCGCCAGAAAAGTGGGCTTGAGGACACAGGGAAACGAGGGGCGATCGGTCGGGTAGTCGGTTGCGGTGGTTGCGGGTGTCGCCGAGGGGGGCCCGGAGGATTCGATGGGAGCGGCATCCGAACGGGCGGTGGCCTCCTTCATCCGTCGATCTCGCTCCGGCCGGCCGGCGTCGGCGAAGCCTTCGCCCAGGTCGAGGATGCGGTATGCGGGGGAGGGGACTCCGGAGCCGGCCAGAGCTTTCCGTAGCGCCAGCTTGCTGTGTGTGGCCAGAACCGCCCCGAGGGGGTTGTGGGGTAGCTCGAGGGCCTCTCCGGCGGCGGCGGCCAGCGCGGTGGACTCGTCCTCGGCCGCGACCACGCCGGCGAGCGGAAAATCGAGGTGGAACGCCTCGATCTGCTCGACCGAGCGTTCCAGGTCGAGGAAGTCCAGCGTCAGGGTGGAGCCCGGGGTCTGCGCCTGAAGCGCCTGTGAGCCGTTGGTTCCGACCGTCACGTCTACGCCGAGTGACTCGGCCGCGGCGACAAAGTCCGCCGCATGGTAGGTGTTGGTCGGCATCAACAGGAGCACACGCACGGCGGCGGGATCCTCCGGTTTCGGTCCGAGCTCAGCGATGTTCCTCGTACCAGCGTTCGGTGGCTGGGTGCAGCGGGATCGGTGGGGCGGCGAGAGCGGAAAGATCGATCTGCGCCGCGACGCCGTTGACCCGGACGAGGACCTGAAGGCGTTCGTAGAGCGTGTCGAGCAGCGCGGTGACCGGTTCTTCGCCCAGATCCTCCATGCCGACGATCCAGTTCATCACGGCCACGGTCGGCAGGTCTTCGTCCAGTCCGCGGTAGGTAGCACCCGGAATGGTGGCGGCGGTGTAGAACGGAAACCTCGCCTGCAACCGCTCCGCGTCTTCCGGTGCCACCGGGACCAGCTTGCCGGTGGCATTCGTGGTCGCCTCGAGGACGGCGGCGGCCGGGTAGCCGACGGAGAGAATCGCCGCGTCGATGGCGCCGTCGCGCAGGGCAGCCGACGACTCCGAGAACGAAAGGAAGCGCTCGTCGATGTCCTCGTAGTCGATCTCGAATGCGGCCAGCAGGTGGCGGGCGAACTGCTCGGTGCCGCTGCCGGCGGATCCCACCGAGACCGTGCGGCCGGCGAGATCCGCGACGGATTCGATATCCGAGTCGGTTCCCGCCAACACATGGGCAACGTTCGGGTACAGGGGCGCGACCACGCGCAGCCCCGGGATCGCGTCCACACCGTCGCCGTCGAAAGCGGCCCGGGTGGAGGTGCCAATGGCGAAGCCCATGTCGATCTGGCCGCTGGCGATGCGGGCGATGTTCTCGACCGAACCACCGGTGACCTCTGCCGTGTACTGGCGGGTCGCGTCGTCCGAGGAAAGCAGCGAGGCGAGCGCGCCGCCGAGGGGATAATAGATGCCGCCGGTGCCGCCCGTACCGATGCTGAGAAACTGGACCCGGGGTCCGTCGCTGCCGCCGCACGAGGCGATCGACAAGACGGTCGTCAGGATGACCGCGATGGTGGTGATCGAGCCGAGCAAGGAGCGAAGAGAACGCTGCGTCATGGTGTCGTCCCGGTCTGGGCGGTGGGCCTGCAGCCCTTGTAGGTGGTCCGGTTGGCAGGAAGCGGTGGGGACCGTTTCCTGGATGGGCCGCGTCGCTGATCTTACCCGTCCCTCCGTCCGGGTGCGAAGCGAAGAAGGCTGGATTGTGACAGGCGATGCGGCGTCGGGCCGGGCCGCGCGGCATGTCACCGGACCCCGATCGCGTGATTGACTTGCCGGATCAGTTGCCCGCCGGCAGCCGAAGTCGGACCCGGCACCCCCGCTCCGGGTGACGGTTCTCCAGCGTCAGCGAGCCGCCGTGCGCCTCGGCGATCTGACGGCTGAAGACCAGCCCGATTCCCGAGCCCTGCGGCTTGGTGGTGAAGAACGGTACGAACAGGTTGCGGCGATCGGGAAGCCCGGGGCCTTCGTCGTCGATGCGGACCTCGAGCTGCTCGCTGAATCCGTTCAGCTTGGCCCAGCTCACTTCAACGCCGCCGCCCGTCTCGAGGGCGGCGTCGACGGCGTTGCCGAGCAGGTTGATCAGCATCTGGTCGAGCTGGTCGCCGTCGGCCGGGATCTGCAGGGCAGGCCCCGGCACGACTTCGACGGGGAGCCGGGTCTCGAGATCGACGACCCTTCCGATCCACTCGCCCACGTCCACCGGGGCGAGGTGCGGCTCGGGCAGCTGGGCGAGGCGGGCGTACGACGCCATGAAGCGGCTCAGGGCCTTGGAGCGGCCGGCGATCACCTTGAGCCCCTGCTGTAGGTCGTCCCGCATGTCGGCTGGCTCCGGCTCGCGGCGCAGAAGGGAGGCGAGGCTTCCGGCGAGTGAATGAATCGGCGCCAACGAGTTGTTGATCTCGTGCCGCAGCACCTGCACGACGCGCTGCCAGGCCTGGCGTTCCTCTTCCCGCAACGCCCGCGTCAGGTCCGACAACACGAGCAGATGGTGCACGTGGCCCTCCTGGCGGAACTGGCTGCGACGGATCTCCCAGCGCCCGGACAGGCCGGGGAAGGCAATGTCGGCGATTCTCGGAACCTCTCCCTCGAGGCAATCCTGCAGGCCGAGCGCTTCGGCGCTGCGGCCGATGATGCGGTCCGCCGGCTGTCCGATGACCCGTTCACCGCCGCGGTTCAGCAAACGCAGGCGATCGCCGTCGTCGAAGGCGAACACCGCGACGTCGATCTCGTCCATGATCTTGTTCAGCAGCGCCGTCGCCTCGATCGCCCCGAGGCGCTGCTCGCGCAGGATCTCGCCGAGGCGGTTGACCTCGGTGATCGCCAGTCCGAGCGGCTCGTCGTGCGTCTGGCCGCGTACGCGGATCGAGTAGTCGCCCTCCAAAAGCGCCGCCACCAGGTTGGACAGCGTCTGCAGCGGCCGGATCATCTGCTCGCGTTGAGCCACGGCGATGGACAGCCAGGCGACGACGATGACGGCGGCGAGGGTGAGCTGGACCTTGAGCTCGAAATCTCCTCGCCAGAGCAGGAACAGCGCCACCCCCACGGCGGGCGCCCCGGAAGCCAGGGCGAGAAGCAGCACGCGGGTCTCATAGTTGAACGATCGGTTCCATCGATCGCGCAAGCCCATGAGAGCCTCCTTGGCTAGCGGGCCGTGATGATCCTCACCACGGCCTCCACATTATTCCTCGCCCGCGTGAAGGCCGAAGCGTTGCAGCCTGCGATAGAGCGCGCTGCGGCTCAAGCCGAGCGCCTCGGCGGCGTGGCTGACATTGTTGTCTGCCCGGCTGAGCGCCTTCTGGATGAGATAGCGCTCCGCTTCGTCGAGCGTCATTTGCTCCAGGCGGGCGCTGCCGCTGCGGCGCTCGCGCAAGCCGAGGTCGTCGACCCCGACTTTGCCCGACGTCGCCATCAGGCAGGCCCGCTCGACAGCGTGCTCGAGCTCGCGCACGTTGCCGGGCCAGGGATGCTCCAGCAGAAGCTGCATGGCGGCGGAGTCGAACCCGTCGACGTCCTGGCCGTAGTGCTCAGCGTGGCGGCGGAGGAAGTGCGTCGCCAACAACGGAATGTCTTCGCGGCGGTCGCGCAGCGGCGGCAGGCTGACCTCGACCGTATTCAGGCGGTACAGAAGGTCCTCGCGGAAGCGCTCGTTGTCGATCTCCTTTTGCACGTCGACGTTTGTCGCCGACAGGATCCGGACATCGACCCGTCGGGTTCGTGACGAACCGACGCGCTGCATCTCGCCGCTCTCGATGACGCGCAACAGGCTGGCCTGCTGGGGCATCGGAACGTTGGCGATCTCGTCGAGAAAGAGCGTCCCCTTGTCGGCGAGCTCGAAATAGCCGACCCGATCGGTCTTGGCGTCGGTGAAGGCGCCCTTCACGTGGCCGAACAGCTCGCTCTCGAACGTGCCCTCCGACAACCCGCCGACGTTCACCGTCACCAGCGGTCGATCGGCACAATGCGAGCTGGCGTGCAGCCAGCGGGCGACGACTTCTTTTCCGGTACCGTGCTCTCCGGTGATCAGGACGTTGGCGTCGGACGGCCCGATACGCTCCATCAAGGTCAACACGGGTTGCATGACGCGCGACTCCGCGATCATCTCGGGCAGACCATCGCGGCGCAGCATGCGGTTCTCCACCTCGAGCCGATGGGAGCGGCGCAGCGCTTGGCCGAGCTCGACCTGGGTACGCACCGTGGCGATGAGCCGGGCGTTGTCCCACGGCTTCTCGACGTAGTCGCGCGCCCCCTTGCGCATCGCCTCGACGGCACCGTCGACACTTCCCCAGGCGGTCATGACGATCACCGGCAGGGTCGGGTCCATGTCGGTGCACTGGGGCAACAGGTCGAGCCCTTCCCGCCCCGACGTCGTATCGCGCGTGTAGTTGAGGTCCATCAGCAGGGCGTCGAAGTCGTGTTCCTCGAGAGCCGCGAGGATGCCCGCCGGGGACGTCGCCGTGTCGATGCGGAAGCCCTCGCCCTTCAACAGGAGGCGAAGGGCTTCGAGGATGTCCTGCTGATCGTCGGCGATCAGGATGTGCGGCTGCGAAGTGTCGGTCACGGGTTCAGTGTAGCAAGCGCGGGAGCGGGCAAAAAAAGAGAGGGCGGCGGGTGTCCGCCGCCCTCGTCAATGATAGCGATTCGAGCTCAGTCCCGGAGATTCGGTGTCCTCAGGTGGGTTCTCCGGCTTCGGCCTCGGCCTCAGCTCCGCCGGCCTCGGCACCGTGGTGCACGAGCTCCTGATCGGCGAGCACGTCGTCGTCCACGACCCGGCCGTCGAAGAGGTTGACGGTGCGGTCGGCGTAGCCGGCCCAGCGGGGATCGTGCGTCACCATGCAGATGGTCGCGCCCTCGTTGTGCAGCTCGCCCATCAGGTTCATCACCGCTTCGGCGTTGCCCGAGTCCAGGTTACCCGTGGGCTCGTCCGCCAGCAGGATCGACGGCGATCCGGTGACCGCCCGGGCCACTGCGACGCGCTGCTGCTGACCGCCCGAGAGCTGGCTCGGGTAGTGCTTCATCCGGTGCGACATGCCGACGCGCTCGAGGGCCGCCTCGACTCGCTCGCGGCGCTCCGCTTTCGCCATACCGCGATAGGTCAACGGCAGCTCGACGTTTTCGTACACCGTCAGGTCGCCGATCAGGTTGAAGCTCTGGAAGATGAAGCCGATCTCCCGGTTGCGCACCCGAGCTCGCTCCGACGCCGACAGGCTCTCGACCGGGTGCTCGTTCAGGATGTAGGTGCCGCCCGATGGGGTATCCAGCAGCCCGAGCAACGACAGCAGCGTCGTTTTACCCGAACCCGACGGGCCGGCGATCGAGACGAACTCGCCCGGCTTGATGTTCATGTTGATGTCCGAGAGGGCGTGGGTTTCCACTTCCTCGGTGTAGAAGATCTTCGTGACCCCGTCGAGCTTGATCAGCGACGTTTGCTCTGAACTCATGAACTCTGCTCCTTGGCTAGGGGGATTTGCCGGGCGGCCGTTAGCGCAAGCGCACGCGGTCGACGGAGTCCCAACGCGACATGTCCGAGAGGATCACCTCGTCGCCTTCTTCCAATCCCCGGATGACCTCGATCAAGTTGACCGAGCCCAGACCGAGCTCCACGGTGGTACGCACCGCGTACTCCCCGTCTTCGACTACCTTGAACAACCCCACCTGGCTATTCGACTGCCCGTACGCCGGCTTCCCCACATACAGCACGTCCGGCAGCCGCTGGATCTCCACCGTTCCGTCGACCGACAACTGCGGCCGCGCTCCCGCGGGGAGATCGTCTACGAGCAACTCCACGTCGACCGTCACCGTTCCCTGTGACGCCGACGGGTCGATGCGCGTTACCTTCCCGGGGATCGTCGACGTGCGAATGTCGACGACCGCCGGCTGCCCCACCACGATGTCTTTTGCCTGTGTTTCCGGAATGCGCAGCTCGGCCTTGAGCTTCAACGGATTGACCACGCGCGCCAGCACGGTGCCGGGCGTGACCGACTGGCCGATCTCTACCGGAACTTCCTGCAGGACGCCGACGATGCCGGCGCGAACGTTGAGCGCCTCGAGGTCGGCCATCGCCAGCTCGTGATTCGCCTCGAGTTGCTGAACCTGGGTGCGACGGGAGGCGAGCTGGGCCTCGATCGATTCCTCGATGATCCGCAGACGCTCCTGCTCGATGTCGTTCCGGGTCGCCGTCTCGGTAGCCGTCGTCTTCGCCAGCTGCAGCTCCAGCTGGGAGGTCAACTGCTCGTCGAACTCCTGCTGCTTCAGATCGGCCTGCAGCTGCGCCGTCCGGTACTGGGCCTGTACCTGAGCCGCCGACGCCTGCTGCGCCAGCCGCTGGGTGTTGAGCTGAACCTCCAGGTTGCGCAAATCGGCACGCCCCGCCTCGAGCGCCCATTGGGCGTTCTGAGCCGCCAGCTCGACGTCCGGGTTGCTCAGCCGCAAGAGCACGGTGTCGTCGGTGACGGTGGCGCCGGGGAGGTAGTACCGCTCCTCCACACGACCTGCCGAGCGCGCCGTCACCGCGCGCACTTCCTCGGGGACGAGCGTCCCGGCGCCGCGCCGCTCGAGCAGCAGCTCGCCGCGGGCGACCGTATCCATCCACAGGGTGGCGGAATCGACCGTCGGCGCCGCCCGGTCGAGCCGCGAGAGGCCCACCGTGACCCCGACGATCGCCAGAATCCCGATGGCGGTATACAGAGTGCGCAGCTTCTTTTTGCCTGAAGTGTCGCGCTTGATGTCCATCTTTTCCTCGAATCTCGGTTCAAACGACGAGGGACTGCATTTCCATGTGAAGCAAACCCCGTGCCGGAATCGCGGCCCGGGTGGAATCCCTGGAGGATCCCCGGGAAACCCCGTCTGTGTTGGTTCTACGAAGGTTTGCAAAAAACGTTTCGCCGCGGCGAAACGAAGATCGGCGCGGCGGCGAGCGGATTGTTCGCTTGTGGGACGGCGAGATCCCACAAGCGAACGTCAAAATACGTCCGTTTCAGGCCGGATTCGGACCCGTCGCAGCGGTATCTCTCGCCTGCCCCCCGCGCCACATCCACATGCCCGCGATGATGACGATGGAGCCGATGGCGTCGCTGACGACGCCCGGAGCCAGCACGGCCAAGCCGGCCACGGCGAGTGCCACTCGACCTGCCGTGGGCACCGGAGCCCCGACGTGGCCGACGATCGACGCGGCCAGGGCGGCCGTGCCGAGGCCGGCCGAGATCGCCGTCAGGGCGATTCCCAGCGGCGATCCCGAGAGCAGCAAGAAGGGGTCGTAAACGAAGGCGAACGGGACCAGGAATCCGCCCACCGCGAGGCCCATGGCACGCATGCCGGTGCGCAGTGGCGACGCCCCGGCGATGCCCGCCGCCGCGTACCCGGCCAGGGCGACCGGAGGCGTGATGTTGGACAGGCAGCCGAAATAGAAGATGAACAGATGCGCCGCCAGGAGCGGGACGCCGAGCTCGGTCAGCGCCGGGGCGCCGAGGGCGGCGAGCACCACGTACGCGGCCGTCGTCGGCAGTCCCATGCCGATGACGATCGATCCGAGGGCGGTCAACACCAGGGCGATCGGTAGCTGGCCCTGAGCCACGGTGATGATCAGCTCCGACATCCGCAACCCGACGCCGGTGAGCGAGGCGACGCCGACGACGATCCCGGCCGTGGCGCAGGCCGCCGCCACCTGCACCGTTCCGGAGGCCCCGGCGATCAGAGCGTCGCGCCAGCCCGCCAGACTCAGACGCGTCTCACGTCGCGCCGCCGCCGCGATCGCGGCGCCGAGGACGCCCCAGAATGCCGCCCGCATCGGCGATCGGCCGAGAGCGAGGAACACGACGATCACGCCGATCGGAACCAGGAGGTGCCAGCGGGTGGCGACGCCGCCGGCGGCATCCGCATCGATACCGGAGGCGATGTCCTGCTTGGCGGCGCCGAAGTGAATCGCCATGTACAGACCGGTGTAGTAGAGGACCGCCGGGAGCAGGGCGGCCATCGCCACGTTCAGGTAGGGGATATTGGTCCAGGTGGCGAGGATGAAGGCGCCGGCCCCCATGACCGGCGGCATGAGCTGCCCTCCGGTGCTCGCGGCCGCCTCGATGGCGCCGGCCATCTGCGGTGCGAAGCCGGATCGCTTCATCATCGGAATCGTCAGGCTGCCGGTCGTCGCCACGTTGGCAACGGCGCTGCCCGATAGCGAGCCCATGAACGCGCTGGCCACCGACGCCGTCTTGGCTGCCCCGCCGCGGGTCCCGCGGGCGATGCGCCCCGCCAGGCCGATGAGCAGCGCTCCGCCGCCGGCGGCATCGAGAATGGCGCCGAACAACACGAACAGGTAGACGAAATCCGCCGAGACGCCGAGGGGAATCCCCCAGATTCCCTCCGTCGACAGGTACAGGTGCTCGATCAGGCGGCGGACGTCATAGCCCCGGTGGGCCAGGAATCCCGGCAAGTAGGGGCCGGCAAATGCGTAGGCCAGCGCCGCCAGCGCGACCGAGACCAAGCCCCACCCCGCCGAGCGCCGCGCCAACTCGAGGACGATCGCGACCGCGACGACCCCGGCCACCAGATCGAGCGTCGTGGAGGCGCCGACGCGGCGAACCAAATCCTCGTGCTGGCCGGCTATGTACAGGCAGCTGAGCACCATGGCGCCGGCTAGCAGCGCCGCATCGATACGGCGCTCTCGGTAGGCGGATCGAACGCCGGCGCCGAGGAAGCCGAGGCTTGCCATCAACGCCAGGTGCACGGGTCGCTGCACGAGGGCGGTGAACGGCGATACACCGGCCGCCCACAGGTGGAACAGGGCGGCGCCCAAGGCGATCGAAGTGATCAGGTTCCGGCGCATGGGCGCATACCTTACCGTGATATCGTGGACCCATGATCGACGCGGGCGAAATACGCATGGCATTCCGGTGCATGGTCGCCGTGGCGGCAGTACTCGTCATCTCCGCGTGCGCCGACCCGGCTCCCACGTTCACCGCCGGGGACGCCACTGCCCAGATTCTGGCGCAGTTTCCGGACGCCGAGCTGTCGGTGGGCGCGACGAGCATCGACGCGGAGGGGCGAGGCGTGGCGCAGGCGGACTTCAACGGCCAGGCGTGGAGCTTCTACTTCCAACCCGCGGGCGATGCCTGGGAGCTGGAAGCGATTGACGTCGACGGCAGCATCTATTACATCCGCGACCTGGAGCAGATCTCGGCGACGATGGAGTCGATGGGAGCGCTCGCGACCGCCCTGGGGCGCTACCGAGTCGCCAATGAGACCTACCCTCAGGGTGACTCCGCCGCTGCGCTCCAGGCGCTGATTCCCGATTTCATCCCGGCGGATACGCTGCTGCACGACGCCTGGAGCACCGATCTCGAATATGAGTCCGACGGCGACGATTACACGTTGATCTCGTACGGCGCCGATCAGCAGGCGGGTACGAACGATGACATCGTGCTGCACACCGGAGAGTTCGTTGGTGCCGGCGGGGGACAGGGGCAGGAACCGGCCCAGCCCCGCTGATCGCCGGCAGGTCGACGCCCGCGCGAGCCCGGGCGCCGGACCACAGCTTCGCCCTGTCTCCGTCCGCCCCGGATGTTGGTGAAGCGGCGAAACCGATGCTATGCTCAGGTCTCGATCGGGTGCCGTCCGGCACCTGTTCTGCGCCCTTAGCTCAATTGGATAGAGCGTCTGGCTACGGACCAGGAGGCTGGGGGTTCGAGTCCTCCAGGGCGCACTTCCTTTCGTGCCACGCGGCGGCCGTCACCTGCCGCGTGCCTCGCGGGCCCGCGGTGTCGCCGCTCGCTTCCGAGCGCATCGCGGCCGCGCCGCGACAAGTCCTTCCGCACACCCGAACGTGATCCGTTCCATGGAACGCTCTGTGCCCAGGCCCGACGAGGCGACGCCGGACGAGGCGGCGTGGATGGCCGAGGCCCTGCGCCAGGCGCGCCTCGCCGAAGCCGCCGCCGAGGTGCCGGTCGGGGCCGTCGTCGTCCTCGATGGCGAAGTCATCGGTGTCGGTCACAACACCACCGAGGGCAGCGACGACCCGAGCGGGCATGCCGAGATCAACGCCCTGCGCGCCGCCGGCGAGGGCTTCGGTGACTGGCGGCTCGAGGGGTCAATTCTGGTCGTGACGTTGGAGCCCTGCACCATGTGTATGGGCGCGATCGGGTTGGCGCGCGTTCGGCACGTACTGTACGGCGCCGCGGACCCCCGCCTGGGCGCATGCGGTTCCACCGTCGACCTCTTCCGCCCCGACATCGCGCCCCATCTGCGGTCCGTCCGCGGCGGCATCATGGCCGACGCGTGCAGCACCCTCTTGAAGGAGTTCTTTCGCAAGCTCCGTTGATACGGGCTCGGGCCGGGCAGTGCGGACGCGCCGTTTCCCGCGGAGGTCCTCGCGAAACCCCTGGACGCGGCCCGCCGGCAAGGTCTAACCTGAAAGGCATCGGGGTCCCCTTCGATGCTCGCTCCCGCACTGCCCACCCGGGCCGCGTGCGACCCGGAACCAGCTCCTGCGTCATCGGAGGTTCACCATGATTGCCTCGTCGTCGCTGTGGCGGATGGCCGCCCTCGTCGTTGTTCTTTCTTTTGTCGCCGTTTCTCCCCCTGCGATTGGCCAGGAGCAGCAGTCCGAGGAGATGCAGGCCGTGCTCCAGGCCGAACAGCTGCTGCAGCAGCAGAAGCCTGACGAAGCGCTCGCCGCATTGCAGAAGGCTTTCGAGATCGACCCGAACTTTGCGCCCGCGTACTTCATCGCGGGCCATTCCTACGCCGCCAAGGGGCAGGATCAAGAAGCGTTCGAGAACTTCCTCAAGGCGACCGAGAACAGGCCCGGGTGGGGCGACGCGCACCGTCAGGCCTCGTTCTACGCCGCCAGACTCGACGATCTGGAGACCTCTTGGGACCAGGCCATCAAGGCGCACCAGGCCGGAACCGACATGTCCGATGCCTTCGAGGGGCTGCAGACCATGGGGCCGGCGCCCGATGATCTCGACACCTTGCTGTCTGCTTATCGCGTCTGGGTGGCTCCGATGAATCTCGAGCAGTTCCTGGCCAGCGAGGAAAACCCGTTCGGACGGATGATCGACTCCAATGGAGATCCGCTGAACACGGACAACGTGAGCAACACGAGGGCGACGGGCGTCGGTGCGCGGATCGTGAGCGAGAGCTCCGCCGATCGTGCGACGGTCATGCAACGCACACGGCAGCGTCTGGCCGATTCGCGCTATTTCGGCCTTGTGGGCAACCAGGGCGCAGCACAGTACATCCTGGTTTGGGAGATCGACGAGATCGGCGAGGGGATGTCGAACCGGCCGATGAACGGCTATCTCAACATGCTCAACGCACAGAGCGGTGAGCAGTCGTATCGACGCCGCTTCGAGATGCGCAATATCGTGTCGCAGTCGGATGTCAACCGAGACCTGGATCGCATTATCGGCCTGCTCGAGGAATGGGCGATGGAGCAGATCCGCTAGACCCCGCCCGAGGATGGGAGCCGCACGCGGAAGTGGTTGACGCGCCCTCGAAGACGCGGTAAACCGCTGCAAAACAACCCTGGAGGCTCCCGATGTTTATCTCCCGGCTGCGGCGTACCGCCGCGCTATTCACCGTTCTGTCCTTTCTCGCCGTAGGACTCGTCGTCCAGGCGCAGCAGCAGTCAGAGGAGATGCAGGTCGTCCTTGCGGCCGAGCAGCTTCTCCAGCAACAGAAGCCGGCCGAGGCGCTCGCCGAAGTGCAGAAAGCTCTCGAGATCAACGAGGAGTTCGCGCCTGCCTATTTCATTTCCGGACACGCGCACGCGGGGCTGGGAGAGGACCAGGAAGCCCTCAATAGTTTCCTGAAGGCGGCGGAGTATCAGCCTGGATGGGGCGACGCCCACCGGCAGGTCTCGTTTTTCGCCGCCAGGCTGAACGACCTGGATACTTCCTGGGAGCACGCCATCAAGGCGCACCAGGCAGGCACGGACATGTCGGATGCGTTCGAAGGTTTGCAGTCGATGGCAGAGGCGCCCGACGACCTGGACGCGCAGCTCGCCGCCTACCGGATCTTCGTCGGCCCGTTCGACACCACGGTCTTCGAGGAGTCGGGGGATACGGCATTGCAGGGAGGGGCGAACAGCTCGGCGACGTCGCGCACCGATCGCGGCGCCCGCATCGTGCAAGAAGCGGCAGGAGACATTTTCGGCTACCAGCAGGAGGCGCGACGGCAGTTCGCCGATTCTCGTTCATTCGGCCTGGTGGCGCGGCAGGACGCGGCGCAATACATCTTCGTCACCGAGGTCGACTCGCTGTCGGACAACATCTCGCGCCGGCGGATGCGCGCCGTGGTCAAGCTTGTCGACGCGCGCAGCGGCGAGGAGGCCTATCGGCGTCGGATCGACTTCGGCAACATCGTCTCGCGCGGCGACCTGAACCGTGACTTCACCCAGCTGATGAATTTCATGGAGGAGTGGGCCGGAGAGCAGCAGCGCTGACCTGCTAGAACTCGAGTTGTCCGCGCCAGAGGAACGCCCAGATGTCGCCGTACTGATCGATGTCGGCGCGGACGAAGTTGAACTTCATCGTCGTCATCGGGTTCCAGTACCAGTTCAGCGCCAGGGTGACGTTGTCCAGCCGGGTCCCTTTGATCAGGTCCTCTGACTTGTCGACGGCGTCGGCCGTCAGGTCCAGCTTCGAGTAGCGCGCCGCCACCTCGAATGCGCCGAGTCCGCCGTCCTCGAGGAAATTGCGCCGTGGGCGCAGTCGCTGGAATACGCTGCGGTCGTACGCGCGGCTCTCTCCGGTGAGGAAATAGCTGCCGAAGACGTACCAGCCGCTGAACGTCGGATCGCCGGTGGCTTCCGATTCGACCGGGGCGACCTTGTACTCGGCTTGTGCCGAGAAGGCGTCATGGATCACGGCCCCCTCGAGCCCGATGACCGCGACGCCCTCGGTGGGCACCACACCCGAGCTGATGAAGCGCGGCGAGAGGTGAACCTCGGGACGCTGGCGGAAGACCCGGTCCGAGCCGTCGCTGTTCTGGAAGACGGCGGAAGCGCCGACGTGGACGACCTTCCGGCCGTCCTCGCGATTCATGAGGGCGCCGGCGAAACGCCCGCTCACGTTGTAGCCGTCCCGCCGAACACCGACCCCGTCGTCTCCGGTGTCGCGGAACACCCCGACACCGTAGTTGAAGTTCCCGCCGATGACTCTGCCGTGCAGCATGAAGCCGGAGTTGCGCTCGGAGTCGAAGACCGACGGCAATCCCCGCTCGAGGAAGGTGATGTACTTGCTGCTGGTGAGCTCTTCCAGGCTGAAGGGTTCCTTCATGTGACCCATGCGGAAACCGAACGTCGGGTGCCGTACGCCGAAGTACAGGTCCTTGATCGCCACCTCGCCGCCGGCGAAGTCGACTTGCAACTTGTATTCGATGTTCTCGTAGACGTAGCCCTGCACATAGAGTCGTGCCCGGCGGAACTCCGTACCGTTGAGGATCGGGCCGGCAACGACATCGGCCACGTTCGCATCGTCTCCCCACACCACCCAGTCGTACTGCATGCGGCCGCCGATGCGCACTTGGAAGCGGCCGTCGTTTGTTTCCATCCGCAGGCCATCGCGCCAGAAGACGTCGAACCCACCCGGGTTGTCCTCCGCATCTTGGGCTACTGCGGGCGACGGTTTCGGTTCGGCGGGCTGCTTCGACGCCGGAGCGTCGCTTTGGAGCGGCGTCGAACCCTGTGCCCGAGCCGGGGCGCCGATGGCGATGCACGACAGAAGGGTTGCGGCAACGAAAAGAGCTTTCTTCAAGAGCTGACTTCCCCTGGATTCGGCCGGTGTTCGCGTTGTTGACGACAAGATGGGGAGAAGGATACGAGCGAAGCACCAAGAGCCTACTAACGACGCGTTAAGACTCCGTTAAGAACTCGCGGCAGAAATCGCCGGGCGCGGGGCCCTGACTTCGAACCGACTGCCGTGGCCGAGCTTGCTGCTGACCCGAACCTCACCACCGAATCGCTGCGCCAGGTGCTTGACGATGGCGAGGCCCAGCCCGGTGCCACCGGTATCGCGCGAGCGGGCGCGGTCGGCACGAAAGAAGCGTTCGAAAATGCGCTCACGATCGGCCGCCGAGATGCCGATCCCCGTGTCTTCGACCTCGAGAACAGCGAAGCTGCCCTCGTTGCGCGTCGTAACGGTGATGGCGCCTCCCGGCGGTGTGTACTTGATCGCGTTGTCCAGGAGGTTGTCGAGTACCTGGGTCATGGATTCGGCGTCGCCGGCGATTGCCACCGGCTCGTCACCCGTCTCGATCGTGCAGACGTGCTCGTGCAGCTTGCCGGCCTCGCGGTACCTCTCGATCACACCGGAGACGACGGATCGCCAATCGATCGTGTCCCGGGCGTCATCGCGGCCCGTTGCCTCGATGCGCGCCAGCGAAAGCACGTCCGAGACCATCGCCGTCAGCCGGTCGACCTGGTGCTCGATCTTGTGCAGAAAGCGCAGGTTGTTGGCTTCGTCATGAAGCGCGCCGCCGATCAGCGTCTCGACGTAGCCGCGAATCGAGGTCAACGGTGTCTTCAGCTCGTGCGAGACGTTGGCGACGAACTCGCTGCGCATGGATTCGAGTCGTCGCAGGTTGGTGATGTCGTGGAGCACGGCAACGGCTCCGTGGCGGCCGTCGGCCTCGAACGATGTGACGCGCGCATCGATCGCGTGCAAGACGTCGCCTCGCACGATGCGGATTTCGCTCGCGGCGGGCTGCCCCGTTTGCCGAGCCTGCCGACAGAGCTCGACGAGCTCGGGCGCCGCTACGGCATTCCACAGAGTCTCGCCGGACATGCCGTCCTCGAGGTCGAGGAGCTTGCGCGCCGCCCGGTTGTGAAGGATCAGGTTGTCGTCGTCGTCGACGGCGAAAACACCGTGCTGTAGCCCCGCTACCATGGCGCCGAGCTGTGCCCGCTGACCGGCCAGCGTGGCGATTCGGTTCGTCAGCTCGTCCGCAAGCTCGTTCAACGTCTCGGCGAGCAAACCGAACTCGTCGTTACCGCCGGCTGTGACGCGCAGGTCGTAGCGGCCCTCGCGAAGGCCTTCGGCGACCTCGGTCATCCGACTCACCGGTGCGGTGATCCGTTTCGCCGCCACCAGGCCGACGCCGAGGGCGATGAGCATTCCGAGCCCCGCGCCCAGGGCGATGGTGTTGCGCAGCTCGGCCAGCCGGGAGTCCACGTCGACGAGCGGGATCGCGGTGCGAATCGTGCCGGCTTCGCCACTGTCGTCGCGCACGGTGATGGCCACGTAGAGTAGCGATTGTTCCAACGTCTGGCTGAAGCGCCGCGATACGCCGTACGGGCGCGCCTTGGAGGCGACGATCTCCGGTCGGGCGCCGTGGTTGTCCATCACCGCCGGGTCTTCGTCCGAGTCGGCGACGACGACGCCGTCGGGTGCGACGAGCGTGATGCGGGTGTCGGTTTGCTCACCCATCAGCGCCAGCTCGGCCCCGACGCCGGCGGCGTCGGCGCCCCGTTCCGCGCCGCTGGAGTCGGTCCGGCGGGCGCCGACCTGACCGCCGCTCTGGCCGGCGAGGCCCGAGTCTGTCTCGTGGCGCGCGAAGACGTCGAGGGCGTAGGGGCTCAGGGCCGTCGCCATGTTCAGCAGCCTCGTTTCGGTGTCGGCGAGCAGGCCGGCGCGGAGCTGCTGGTGGACGAGGAACCCGGTCGCGGAGAGCGTCACCAGCACCAGCCCGGCGAACGTGAGGTAGAGCTTCCAGAAGAAACGAGAGGGAAACACTTCAGGCCGCGGATTCTTCTTTGAACTTGTAGCCGACGCCGCGGACGGTGGCGATCGCCGTGCTGTGGTCGCCGAGCTTGCGACGCAGCGCCGCTACGTGAACGTCCACGTTGCGTTCCGAAATCTGGTATCCGCCGGCTGTGATCTGGTGCACCAGCCGCGTGCGGGGAAAGACGCGTCCCGGCTGCTGGGCAAGGGCGACCAGCAGCCGAAACTCGGCCAAGGTCAACTCCAGCGCCCGGCCCGCGACCTTCACCTCGTGCTTCGTCAGGTCGATTGCGATGTCACCCCGCTCGAGGTGTTCTTCCTCGGTGAGCAGCGGCTCGGCGCTGCGACGCAGCACCGCGTTGACGCGGGCCACCAGCTCGCGGATGCGAAAGGGCTTTGTGACGTAGTCGTCCGCGCCGACCTCCAGGCCCGCGACCGCGTCGGCCTCTTCGCCCTTTGCCGTCACCATGATGATCGGAATGTCGCGGGTCTTCTTTCCGGCCCGCAGGCGGCGGCAAACCTCGAGCCCGGGGATTCCCGGGAGCATGAGGTCGAGCAGGACGAGGGCCGGCTTGTTCGCCGCCACCTCGCGCAAGCCGCGCTCGCCGTCGGTGGCGCACACCACCGAGAACCCTTCGTTCGAAAGGTTGTAATCGAGAATCTCGAGGATGTCCCGATCGTCCTCGATGATCAGGATCCGGCGGTCTTCCATGTGGCGGGCAGATGGCGGCGTGCTGAGAAGACTCCCGGGCGCAGCCCCTCGACCAACGCCGCGGCGTCGTGGCGAACTCTTCGGCCCCTCTGGGTGTCCGGAGTCGGGACACCAGGAGGCCACGACCACCTATAGGGTAACAGCGCCCGTGGCGGCCCGCCTTGGCCTCTCACGCAACTCTTCGTCGCCAGACCCACCACACTTCCACCACGGCCTGCTAGGGCCAGAGCCAACCGAACACGCCGGCGATCAGCAGGCCGTAGACGACGCCGTCGAAGATCTCCTTGAAGGTGTTGGCCCATGGTCGCTGAAACCAGATCGACTGCGGCGCATGTGCCCCCGCGTACGCCAGGATGGCGGCGGTGCCGATGACGCGGAACACCTTCAAATAGTCGGTCCCCGGCTCCATCGTGACGGCGCCGATGTAGGCGACCAGCAGGATAGTGAACAGAAAGAACACGAGCTGCTGCACCATCATCGGCCCCATGCTCGGCACGCCGTTGTCCATGACGATCATCGTGCCGACCGGGCCCTGCTCCATCTTCTTCTTGTGCTCCGGCGTGTTCATGTCCCCATGGGTCGCGGCATAGGGGAACATGTACGCTCCGGGCTTCAGGCCGCCGGAGCGCATCGCGTCGAGCACACCGTCCTCGTCGGGAACCTCCTTGAAGTCGGTCTTGTGGTGCGGCATCACCGTCCACATGAGCGCGCTGGCGATGAAACCGACTACAGCGGCAACGAGAATCGGGAGCCACAGAGCGGCGATGGGGGTGAGCATCGTGCCTCCTTGGTTCGGTCGGGGCGCGTGCGTCGGCGACCGACTGCCACGCGCCCGGGCGGCTGCCGGACGGGCCCGCGCGGGATGAGGCGCCAGGCGAGGCCCGACCCTGGCTGGTCGGCGCCAGCCTACGAAAGATCGCGGCGATCCTCCAGGGAGCGACGACGGCCTTCAGTCGCGCCTTGCATCCGCCCCCCGGGTGCCCGTGACGGCACCCCCCGAGGGTTCTCAGCAGCCTGTTAGGTGTTGACTCGCCCCGGGGCATTTCCGTACTGTCCTATGACAGTGGGACACAAACGGCGGGAGGACGACGATGAGTGCCACGAAGAGCGCGGGCGGGTACGCATGGAGCTGAGAATCGACGCTGCCAGCGCCGTTCCCGTGTACGCCCAGGTGGTCGACCAGGTTCGAACGTTGATCGCGCTGCGGGCGCTGCGGCCCGGCGACAAGCTGCCGTCGGTACGCGAGCTCGCCGCGCAGGTGCGGATCAACCGCAACACCGCCGCCAAGGCCTATCAATTGCTCGAAGCGGCGGGCGTGCTCGAGACCCGGGCGGGGCAGGGGACCTTCGTAGCCGACGGCGTGCCGCCCTGGTCCCGGGAAGAGCGTCTACGGCGCCTCGAGCACTCGATCCATCGCGCCCTGGTCGAGGCCTATCACCTGGAGATTCCCTTCGACGAGGTCCTCGAGATCACCGAGGGTCTGGCACGCGAGTTCGAGCGCGGCCGGCTGAAGAAGAGCGGCTGACAGGAGGTTTCCGATGAGCGCATCGGCGATCAGCATCCGGCACTTCACCAAGCGCTACCGAAAGGTCACGGCCGTCGACGACCTGACGATCGACGTGCCGGAGGGATCGATTTTCGGTCTGCTCGGGCAGAACGGAGCCGGCAAGACGACGACCATTCGGACGATGCTCAACCTGCTGCAGCCGACCTCGGGGACCATCGAGGTGCTCGGCCTCGACTCGGTGCGTGACTCGCTCGAGATCCGCAAGCGCATCGGCTACCTGCCGGAAGAGCCGACCTACTACCAGTGGATGACGGTCGACGAGATCATCGGCTTCAACGCTGCCTTTTACCCGACGTGGGACCAGGACCTGTCGAACAGGCTGCTCGACGATCTCGGGCTTCCCCGGGATCGGAAGCTGGGCTCACTGTCCCGGGGCATGCAGGCCAAGGTCGGCCTGGTGATGGCGCTGGGTCAGCGGCCTGAGCTTCTGATCCTGGACGACCCTACCGCCGGCCTCGATCCGGTCGTCCGCCAGGAGTTCCTCGAGGCGATGATCGCGAACGTGCAGGCGGAAGGCGGCACCGTCTTCTTCTCCACTCATCTGTTGCACGAGATGGAGCGCGTCGCCGACGAATTGGCCATGGTCCACGAGGGCAAGCTACGCCTGCGCGGCTCGCTCGAGGAGGTCAAGCGCGACTTCAAGAAGCTGCGCGTCGTGTACCCCAGCGTCGTGCCGGAGGCATTCCCGTTCAACGGCATCATCCGCGTCGAAGCGAACCACCATCAGGCCTTGCTGACCGTCGCCAAGTACGACCCGTCGATGGACGACGCTCTGATGGGCAACGGCGCCGAGTCCGTTGAGCCGCTCGATCTTTCGCTCGAGGAGATCTTCGTCGAGACGGTGAAGGGGGAGCGGCGCGGGGATGCGCAGCACCAAGGCATGGGTCCGTGACGATGCGCTCGCCTGGCGGCACTCGGGAAGGGCTGGGGGCGAGATGTTGAAGGCGCTGTCGTGGATCCCCCGCATCGGCGACGTCCGGCTTCCGAGGCGCGATCCGCAAGACCGGACTCACTCGCCGTGGGCCGTCTTCGATTGGTTGGACGAGCGTACCCTGTCGCTAAGCCGGACCGCGATCGGTGATGACCGACGGCGGCGTCAGCAATTCACGTATCCGGACATTCCCGGCGCGGAAGCGTCCCTCCAGAAGGGCCCGGAGGTCGCTAGATGATTCGCGCATTGCTATGGAAGGAATGGCGGCAGCAGCGCTCGTTGGTCATCGCGGCGCTGGTCCTGGCGGCGATACTGCCGCTCTTCCTCGCGGCGGGCGCGATGGCCAGCAGGGGAGTCGCCCCGATGCACGAGCTGACGAGCGCACTCCTACCGCTGTACGCACTCACGGTTTGGCCGCTGTTTGCGGCTGCGACCGGAGGCACCACACTCGCCGCCGACATGGGCGACGGCAGCCTGGGATTCCTGCTCTCCCGGCCCGTGTCGCGCGCTCGTGTGTGGCTCCTCAAGGTCGGCGTCGCCCTCTCGGCCTTCGCGATAATCGTCATAGGCACAACGATGCTGGCGATCAGTTTCGCCTGGCTGACAGCTACGGACGGCCGCGCGTTTCGGAACACGCTATCGAGGGTCCTCGGCAACGCCGAGATTGAAGCCCTCTTCTTCTTGGGCCTCTACTTGTTCTTGTCCGGTTGCGCCGTCTATTGCTCGGTCTTCGTGAAACGTCCGCTTCTCGCGGCTGTCGGCGGACTCCTGGTGGCCGGCGGTTTGGCCGGTGCGGTCGGACTTGTCTGGTCGGCGCTGGTACCCCGTTCGCCTCTGGGCCAGACGATGCTCGCCGCCGGCGCCTCGGCGGGGATTCCGGTAGCGACCATCGGCGTCTTCGGCGCCGCGCTCCGGGCCTTCTCGAGGGGCGCGATGTTCGGCGGCTCCGCAGGGAATCTGTTCTGGCGGCCGCTGCCGGCAATCGCGGTCGTCGCCATGCTCGCAGGCTCGGCACCGGCGGTCTTTCTAGGCAAGCGAGAAGTGGCGTCGATGGCGGCGAGCCAGCTCGGCGGTTTGCAGGTTGTCGACGATCACGTCGTTGTGCCCGAGTTGAACGAACGGTCCTTCACGACACGGCTCGTTCTGCGTTCGCTCCTAGCGGGCCCACCATCGGTCGTCGTCGGCGGGCCGGCCACGAATCCGACGCTGTCGCCGAACGGGGAGTGGCTGTTATTCGTCGACTATTCCGGCGTGCTCTCGAGCGTGACCTCCGATCCGCACCTCCGCGCGCTGCAGCTCGGAACCACGGACGCGCACGTCATCTCGGAGCGTCTGCCCGACTGGAGCTGGCGCACCTACGGGTCCAATAGCATTCTCGTCGCGCCGGACAACGACCACGTTGCTTTTGCCGGATTCGGTAGCGCTCTCGTGACGTCGATATCCGGCGGGCCCGAGAGTTCTCGCGAGCTCGTTCTGGTGGAGGGCTCGGGGGCCGGCAGTTCCGTCGGCGGCGTCATCGGGTGGATGGAGCAGGGTGCCCCTGAGCTCCTCTACCAGGTTGGCGGCCCGCGCTTTCGTCGCACCCCGGCGGCCGGGGGGACGGCCGAATGGGCGGGAGCAATGCGAAAAACCGAGCTCCGCGCGCTGAATCCGGCCACGGGCGAGAGTCGCTTGGTACGCGCCTTCGCGGGGTCCCATCGGTTGCAGGTGTGGGGTTCAGGACCTGGGCCGGCGCGCACGCTTCCCTCGCGTGCCTGGGTCCGGTTTCCCGTGTGGCTGGACAGCGACACCGGGGACGATCGTTTGCATCTCGTCGATGTCTCCGACCCAGACGGCGGCATGGTGGAGCTGTCTCCGTCCGCCTGTGACATCTGGGGGTTCTCCGTGACCGGGGAGGAATTCGTGTACGCAAATTGCCGCGGCGAGCTCCGGACCGGCGACGCGTTCGTCGAGTTCCGCCTCCACAACCTCGAGTCCGGCGCGAGTGAGACGTTTGCGGTGCTCGACGGATACGAGTCCGCGTCGATCGCCCGCGAAGTGTTCTTGTCGCCCGACGGCGAACAGCTTCTCGTTTTCGGTCGCCGCGGCTTCGGTGCGCCGCGCGGGACCCATCTCGTCGCCCGCAATGGCGTGACCCGAATGCTCGCGCAGGGTTTCGTTCCTCTCGGATGGCGTGGCGCCAACGAGGTTCTACTGGTCGGCTACGATAGCCGCGTCCCGGAGCTTCGCGTTGTCGACGTCGAGACCGGGCGTGAGCGGGTAGTGTTTCCATGATGGTCGGCAGCCTGGGGCGGCATCCGTGCTGTTTGCTCCCGCGGTGTCGACGATGCTGAGGGCACTGGCGTGGAAGGAGTACCGACAGCAGCGCGCCCTGATGGTGACGGGGATCGCGTTGGCCGTCACCATGCCGACCGGGGCGGTTACCCTCCGTCTGGCAACCGGAGGAGCCAACGCCGCGAGTCTTGACGACCTCGTGCGTGAGCTGCCCGCCGTTTTTCTGTTCGTCGCGTTGCCGCTGATGACCGTTGCGTGCGGTTCCGTCACCTTCGCGAGCGAGCCGGAGGGGCGTACGCTCCATTTTCTCCTGTCTCGTCCGGTAGCCCAGCGCTCTCTATGGCTTGTGAAAGTCGCGGTGGCCTTCGCCGCCGTTGTCCTCGTTGCGGCGGTCTCGTTGCTGACGCTGTGGATGACAGGAACCGCCGCGTCGGCGCCGCGTACGACCTCCGGCCTCTTCGAGATGTTGCAGCACGCGAACGTCGCTTACTTCGGTCCGATCGAGCTCGCGAGCCTGAGTGCCTTGTTGTTCGCCAGCTCGGTGCTGTGCTCGTCGCTGATGACCAAGTCGCTCACGGCGGCCGCCGCGGGGCTGGCACTGGCGATGACCGCGGCCGGGATGGTTCTGTCGGCTTGGGCCGCCCTATCGATGTCGCCGCGAATCGAGCCGCAGTGGTTTGCGACCGAACTACTGATGATCTCGGCCTTGCTCCTTCTCGTATCTTTTCTTGCCTTCGCGCGCACCGAGCTCTTCGGCGCGGGCCCGAGGGGCTCACGGAGCTTCGGTCCAGGGCCGGTGTACGCGGCCGGAGGGATTGTTCTCTCGGCCCTCGTCGTGGTCGCGCCGCTGGCATTCGCCTCCGACAGCCTCTCTGCCGCGACCGTCCGGTTGACGGCCCACGGATTGGCGACCAACGGCAGGTACTACGCCACCACCGGGATCGACGAGACCGGTGACACGACGCAGGCCTGGGTGCTGAGCTCGGACGGTGCCGGCCTCCGACCGATTGCTGGTCGTCACACGTCGAAGCCCGTGTTCGTTGCCGGCTCTGATTGGGTGGTTTACCGATCGCGGCGGGGGCCGTTCGGAGCGCTTCGCCTTCAGACAGACTTGCGGGTGGTCCACGTGGGGTCGGGAAGAGATCGCCTCCTGCTCCGCGATATACCCGCTGAAGCGACGTTCTTCTTCGGCGGAAACACGGAAATGGCGCTCCAGCCGGACGATCGCGTTGGATTCGTACACGACGGAACCCTGACCGTGGCCCGCGTCGATGGCCAGGGGTATGAGACTTATGACGTTTCGGGGGCTCCAATCGGACGTTCGTTGGTGTTGGGATTCAACGATAACGACCCGGTAGAGATCGTCTACCTCCACGCCGAAGCCACACCGGCGCCCTCGGAGAAGGGCGGCGGCCCCGCGATTCTGGGCGTATTCCGTCCCTCGACCGGCGCTTCGCGCGTCCTGCACCGTGTGGAGGACGGTTGGTTGCTGCCGGCCCTCTCCTGGGCGGACAACGCCCCCGCTCGATGGTCGCCTCGAGCCGGTTGGGAATACGTTCCGCTGATTACCGGAAACCGACTCGAGATTGTCGACGCGGTCCGTGGCGACGTGCGGACGTTGCATGACTTCGGCCCGGACGACACTACCGATGCGGGTCTGAGCGGCCGGTGCCGCGCGATCCACGTGGCCGCTCGAAGAACTTGGCCCGGCGCCGACGGCGAGGTCGTTCGGGAGGGGCAGGTCCTGTTCGGAGATTGCAGTGCCACTGCGCGGGCGGAGGCAGGCGGAATACGCGCGGCGCACGATGCCGGCGAGGCCGGGCGCGCAGACGACGGCCCGGCCCGCGGTAGCGCCCGGCCCGTCGGACTCATCCGCGCGATCGGGCTCGAGAGCGGCGATCAGCGCGTGTGGGCGCTGCCGCCGTTCGTCGGCGCAATTCGACGTGTGTGGCTGCAGACGAGAATCCAGGATGAGGTGCTGCTCGATATCCGATCCGACGATCCTGGGGGTGACTACGCGATGGTCGTGAGTCTCGACGGTTCCGTGCGACGGTATCCGTCCGGCTGGAGCGCGGGCGGATGGGTCGGCCATTCGGTGGTCCGCCTTCAGCGCGAGTCAGAGCGCGGCCTCGCCATTGCCGGAGGCGAAAAAGGCGGCGGCGTGCGGCAAGTGTTCCCCTTGGTGACGCGATGAGCCGGGCCCTGGTGTGGAAAGAGTGGCGCGAGAACCGCGCCGTCATGCTCGTCGGGAATGGGCTGGTGGTTGCGCTGCCACTGCTGACCGCTGCGTTGGTTGCCTCGTCTTCGGACGTCACCACCGCCGATGTGTCCGTGGACCTGTGGTCCCGGTTGGTCGCCACGATGATCTGGCCGGTGTTCGGCGCGTTGTTCGGCGCGACGGCTTTGGGGGCCGAGCGGGGAGCCGGGACACTGGACTTCGTTGCTATGCGGCCCCTAAGTCGGGCTCGCCTCTGGACGACGAAGGTCGCCGTTGCGGCGGCGTGCCAGATGAGCGTCATGCTCACCTCGGCCGCGCTCCTCGCCGCCCTGGATCCGCGCGCCGGGAGGGCGGTGTGGAGGATGGTGTTCGGCGATTGGCAGACGGCGGCATTGGGGGCATGGCTGCTGTTTTCCTCGGCCCTCGTTGCGTCGGCGTGGACGAAGCGGCCGCTGGCTGCTGCCACGGCTTCCGCAATCCTTGCAGCCATCGTCGTCGTCCCGGCGGCGGTCATCTCGGGCGCGGTAGTCGCGTTCGCGAATCCGGGAACGGAGGTTTTCCGTGGAGCAGCCTCCGTGTGGCGCGGGCCCTCGATGGCGTCGTGGTTTGTGCCCATCGGCTTGGTCACCGCCGGTTTCCTCTCCTTTTCATTCTGGCGATTCGCCGGCAGCGAGCTTCGCCAGAGTCGGACCCGGAGTGTCGGCCTCGTCGCGGCGGTCTTCGTAGTCGGAACGCTCCCGGCTCTGGCCCCGCCGGTGGTCGCGCAGGTGGCGCTCACGCCCGAATGGGGCGATGTGATCGAGTTGACGATCGATCCCGAGGGCTCGACCGTTCTGCTCACCGTCGTTTCGCCGTCACGTCGGCAATCACAGGTTTGGCGAGCCCCATTGGAAGGGGGCGAACCCCGACGCCTGAGCGGGCGATGGCCGATGGCGTTCGAGCCGTTCTTTTCGGGCGATGGGAGGAAAGTGGCGTTCTTCAGTGGCTCCGACACCCGCACATGGGGGCCGATCCAACCGCTGGACCTGTGGATGGCGTCGCCGGACGGCTCCGAGGACTCCGAGCTTGCCGAGAACCTGCCGAAGTACGGGGCACGTAGTCCCGCGCTCGAGGCGATGTTCTCCGCGGACTCGAGAAGCATCGTGATCCTGCGCGGCAGCGCCTTGAGCATCGTTTCGGTCGAAGCGTCCGAGGTCAGCACCATCGACACCCGGGAGTTCGTCGGACGCGAAGGCTACGCCCGGCTGATCGGCGTTTCGTCCGATGGCGAAGAGGTCTTTGTGGCCGGACGCCGCGGCAGGGGCGAAACTGCCAGCTACAACGTCGTCGCTGTCAACTTCGCCTCACCGGAGGTCAGGCCGATCGCACGCTGGGATTCGGGCCCGTTCCCGGGTTGGCAAGGTATCGTGCGCCTCGCTGGCGCCGAGGCCGATCAGATCGTCGTCCGGCGCGCGGGCCTTTGGTTGCTCGACACCATGGACGGATCGCTCACCCGCGTCGCCGAGCGGTCGTGCGCCGAGGCGGTGGGCCCGGAAGTCCTCTTCTACCTTGCTTGCGAGCGGAACGAGGGCAGGGAGGTCGTCACCGCGCTGCACGTCCGGAAGACGTTCCTCGACGCAGACGAGTCCATCGTTCCGATCAAGGACCCCATGACCCGGCCGGTTCTCGTGCCACACCCGTCGGGTCAACGGGTCGCGTTGGGCTACGGCAGGCGGGGCGCGCACACCATCGTCGTGTTCGACCAGGAGGCAACTCAGCTCTCGAAGGTGTCCTCGGCCCTTCAGCCGTGGCGCTGGACCACCGACGGGCGACTGGTGACGTCTCTGCTGAACGCGAGCTCCCTCGTCCATCTCCTCGACCCGAACACCGGCAAGACCTTCCAACCTGAGTACATTCGCCATAGGGCGAAGTGACGACAGGCCGGCGTCAAACCAACTTCGAACCACGTCGAACCACTTCGAACCCCCGGCGAGGACGCAGGAGCGACGAGGACAAGGCGCGCGCAGCATTCGGGAGCGGACGCGTACACCCGTACGCGGGAGCGAGCGAGGCAAGCGCAACGCCGTCATCGTCGTTCCTGCGTCCTCGCCAAGGAAAAGGCAGAGGGGCGAGCCATTGGAGGGAGGGCGGCGCGCCACTCTGCCTTCGTTTTCCCCCGCCTTCACCCGGCCGCCCTGATCTCTCAGGAGGCCGGGCCCGCCCGGTGATCCGTCATCACCGGGCGCCCCAGCAGAGGTCCCCTTGCTTCTTGTTGTTCTGCCTGCCCTTCCGCCTCAGGCGGCGTCGGGGAAGGCCGGTTGTGCGATGAGCTCCTTCATCGATTTCGCCAGGCGCCGCTCGCGACGCTGCAGGTCCGAGCCCACCGCGTGGATCCACGCCTCCGCCAGCTTCGGGTCGGCGGCGAGGACTTCCATCAGCAGAGACAGCGGCGTGCGTATGACGATGCTCACCGAGTCGGTATTGGCCGTGTAGTAGCGGCTCGGAGCGCCGAGGAGCGCCTCGTCGCCGAACGAACCGAACGGGCCGAGCACGCGGTGCTTCTCCGACTCGCCCCGCTTGTCACGGTGCTCGAGGCTGACCTTGCCGTCGAGCAACATGTAGACGGCGTCGGCGTCGTCGTTCTGCGTGAAGATCGTGTTCCCGGCAGGAATGAGCTGGCACTCGCTCCCCCGAGCGACACGCTCGAGTTTCGCGACCGGCAGCGAGCCGAGTCGCGAGAAACGGCGCAAGAGCGACGGGCTCACGCCCTCGACGCGTCCCACGCTTCGCAACTTCCGCTTGCTCATCTTTGCAACGCTCATAACGACCTCCTGCCCGGGGAGTCTCGCTCGAAACTTTGCCCGCCGAGGGGCATCGGTTTCTGTTTACTTATGACGTACGTCGGGCGAAAAGTTTCACAAGATTCGCCCTCCGAAGGTGAGCTCGGCGCGTGGCAATTACCTATCGATGAGCTCTTGACGCGCTGAATTCGTCAAGTGTCATCGATGGTTGCGCGAGACGCTGCCGCTCACCCACGTGGGTCCATGGCCGGCTTCCGGCCGTGGCCGGCGCGACCGGAAACCTGGACAAGTTCCGCAGTGCCGCGACCACGGATGCGGCCGCAACTCCGAGCGCAACTCCGCATCGGTGCCACGCCTCCAGCGTGGTGGTGCGGAGGTCAGGACCACGTCTTCAGCGTTGCCCGGTGGGCGTCGGGAAGACAGCTGCGGCCTGCTATCGATACCAGGCAGTATGCGGCGTCCCCTCGGGCGCGTTGCCGCGCATGTGATCGGCGGCAATTCGGAGAAACTCGATGTTGCTCAGGTTCTCTCCCTCACGCTCGGGGCTGTAGCCGATCCAGCAGTGCGGTTGCCGGCGGCCGTACTCGAAGCTGGCGTCGGCCGGCGGGTCGTCGAGGGTGTTGACCAGCTCCTCGAACATGTAGACGCCGAGCTCCAAGTAGTAGGAGTCCATGTCGCCGACGGCGACGTGGATCTTGCCGCGCAGGGATTCACCGACCGTCGACCAGTTGGTGCGCAGGTAGTGGGTCAGGTCGTAGTTCTCCAGCCAGTAGCGCGCCACCTCCGGGTTGACCTCGCCGGTCACCGGGTCCCAGATGCGAGCCGGGTAGCCGTTGTCGCCGACCGGGCTGTAGACGGCCTCCCAGATGGCCCACTGTCCGGCCGAACGACTGTCGGGACCGACGGTCCGCTCGTAGTCGTTCTCCATCTTCACGGTGGAGCGCACGTTTCCGTCGGCGCGCCGGGCGTTGGGGCGCTCGACCTTCATCCAGTCGTACTCGGTGTAGTAGGCGTTGGTGTCCTCGTACACGTTGACGATCTGGTAGTAGTTGAAGTCGAGCGAGTCCGGGCACCACCCCCAGCTGCCGCCGTAAGTCTCCGGATAGTAGAGCTGCATGGCGACCGCTTCCCAGCCGCCGGTCGAACCGCCGGACAGGGTGCGCGCCCAGCTCTCGGGAATCATGCGGAAGCGCGATTCGAGGTAGGGGATGAGCTCTTCGTGGATGGCATCGCCGTACGGGCCGACGTTGGCCGAGTTCACCGAGTACGACGTGTCGTAGTAGGGGTTCGCGTCGCGGATGCTCACCGCGATCATCTTCGGGGATTCGTCCGACAGCCAGAACTCGCGGAATCCGGCCGAGCGGCCGCCACCGGGCCCGCCGCCGTCGTCACCGGGCTCGCGATAGCCGAACGGAGCGCTGCGACCGGGGAAATGCCCCTGGGAATACATCGTCGGGTAGTACGTGTCGGTATCGGTGTCGTAGCCGGCCGGCAGCAGCACGTTGGCACCGATATACATGTCGTGGCCCCAGAACTCGCTCAACACGTCGGAGCGGATCTTGACGAACTTCACCCGCTCGCTGTCACGCGGGTTGCCTTGTTGCAGGACCTCTCCGGCGCGCAGCGGCTCGATCGGCGGAATCACTTCGGTAATCCGCAGATCGAGCGTGGGCGGCTCCATGCTGACCGTGGGTGTTTCGGACGCGAGCAGAATGCTCTCGACCTCACTGTACGCATTGCCGGGGGCGCGGAACGGACTCTGCCCAGCGCCCGAGTTCAGGTGCATCTGCACCACGTGACCATCGGCGCGTTCAAAGGTCGTATAGACGTTGAGAAACGCCTGAAGGTAAAGCTCGTCTCCCTCCAGGTCGTCCAGGTCGGGGAACGAGTCGAACGGATAGCCGATCACCCCCTCTTCCTCGGGGTCGAGGATCACAGAATCGCCAGCGCCGAGGCCGTTGACGTCCATACCCCAGAGCGGCACACCGGTAAGGCCGGTCTGCTGCCGTGGCTCGCGCTCGTCGTCTTGCGAGATGATGACGTACACGCGCCCGTTCACCGGCGTTTCGAGACCGAGGTCGGCGATGGTCCGCTCGGCCTCCGGCGTCAGCGTGATGCGAAAGCGCATCGCTTGCTGCGTCGCCGTCCCCACCTCTCGCTCGCTTCCCACCTCGGATACGGCCGCCCCAACCCCGTACTCGGCTCCGGCTGCCGGCGCCTCCCATATCGTTGCGACCGCGGCGATTGCGGTCGCTGCGAGCGCCGCCCCGGACAGGATCTTCGCTGGTTTCATCATGATTCCTCGTAGGCCACCCACTCGACCGGGTCGCCGACGGCGATCTCGCCGTCGTCGATGACGTAACCGAAGGCGCCGCCGCCCCAGTCGGGCTTCAGCGCATCCTTCAGTCCCTGGTGGGTTTCGTCCATCAGGTTGCAAGGTGTGGTTTCGTTGACGATCTTGATTCGGGTCCCGCCGATCGACACGGTCTTGTCGCGCGACTTCACCAAATCGATCCCGCTGACCATGACGTTGGCGCGTCGAACCGCTGGATCGAGGGTGACGCCGAGAGAGGCGGTGATCGATTCCCACCGCTCCTTCTCGACCAGGGTGACCTGGCGCCATCCTCCCCAGTCGGCGTTCCCGACGATCCCCTTCTTCTCCGCCAGTGTCGCCCGGGTCACCGGGTCCATCACGCCCCCGTGGGATCGCTTGATCCAGATGGCTTCCACGCGACCGTCGCCGCTCAACGGTCGTCCCCGCCGCCGCCGCCGAGGCACTCGGGCGACTCGTTGCGGGCCTGATCGGCGGCCCATTCCGCCGGCGTCATGGTCTGTAGCCCGAGCGCGTGGATGCGATGGGCCATCTCGTCGGCCAGGGCGGCGTAGACCGCCTGGTGCCGTTGGACTGACGACTTGCCGTCGAACTGCTCCGACACGATCAGCAGACGGAAGTGCGATTCGGCGCCCTCCGGAACGGCGTGCATGTAGCTTTCGTCGGTGACCTCGAGGTGTGTCGGATCGAGCGCAGCCCGTACTTTCGCTTCGATGGTGCGATAGGTCGGGCCGGCGGCGATCTCCCCGGTTTGGCTCATGAATCTCAATCTCCTCCGTCTACCACCCGGACGCGATACCCGTCGCGCCCGGCGTTCTTGGCCTCGCTTACCGCTTCCTCGGCGGCGCGAATCAGGTCGTCGATATCGGCCGACGCGTCCGGGCTCACGGCGCAGCCGAGGCTGATGGTGACCGGATAGTCACCGTGCTCGGTGGACAGCGGCTCGTGGGCCACAGCTGCGCGCAGCCGCTCCAGCGCCTGTGGCGCGTCGTCGGCGCTGCAGTCGTACAGGGCGATGAAGAACTCCTCGCCGCCGTATCGGCCGAGCTTCTCATACGAGCGCAGGGCGCTCTCGAGACACGCCGCGATCGCACGCAGCACCGCGTCGCCGACGACTTGGCCGTGCTCGTCGTTGACTGCCTTGAAGCGGTCGACGTCACACATCACGATGGCGACCGGCTTCCGCTGGCGTCGCGCACGGTCCAGTTCGCGCTGTGCCTTTTCGATGATCGCCGACCGGTTCAGCAACCCGGTGAGGGCGTCATGGGTGGCTTGTTGCTGCAAGGCGTCGCGGGCGACACGGAGCTGCCAGTTCAGGTCGACAAGACGCTCGTACATCCGGCTCCGCTCGAGGATCGTCACGATGTGGTCGGCGATCCGGACGAGCACGGCCTTGTGGTCGGCTTCGTATGCTCCCTTCCGCTCGCTGGAAAAGACGATCCATCCGACGGGCGCGTGGGCATTGCCGAGCGGGCAGGCAATGCAGGAGCCGGCGTCCGGGCCGGGATCCCCTGCGGCTCGCGTCGGATCCGGGTGCTCCCTGCCATGGGCGGCCAGGTCGTTGATGAGCAAGGGCTCGCCGCTTTCGAAGAGTGAACGCACGACGTCCTCCGACAGCGGCGCCGCATGGCCGGTTCCCATGGTCAGGTTGTCGGCCTCGGAACGGGCCCAGCGGGCATGCATGAGCTCGCCGTCATCCTCGACGACGGCGACGCCGATGCGGTCGTAGGGAATCACCGCGTCGAAGGTGTCGTAGATCAAGTCGAGAGCCTGCTCGACGATCAGTCCGGAGCCTTGGTCATCGCGGTCGGCCCGATACTTGGCCACCTCGAAGGCTTCGTCCAGCTTGAGCTCGAGGGCGACCAGCGCTTCTTCGACCGTGGTCAGGTCGGTCACGTATGCTTCTTTCCGGTTCGGGGCCCCGGTGGGGATGCCGGGCCGTTACGGTCTGCGTCGAGGCCCCATCATAGTCCGCGCCCCGTGCCTGCCCCGTCTCCTCGGAGCAATAAAGATCGAAAGCACGTACGCAGAAGTACGATGACCCGACCCGGGTTCTCCGGGCCGGGTCGTCGTTCGGTCATCGTAACGGGCGGTAGCCGGCTCGCGCCGCTCTCTCGTGACGGCGAGCAGGCCGCCGTTGCTATGAGGGGCTCGACGGAGTTATTGGCGCTTGGCGGTCCACTGGATCTCGCGTTGACCCATCGACAGAGTCCCCGTCATGGTGTCGCCGTCGACGGTTCCTTCCCAGGCACGGGGGCCACGGCCGCCGCCGCCACCACCGCCGCCACCTCCACCACCGCCGCCACCTCCACCACCGCCACGACCACCGCGGCCGCGGCCGCCCATACCGGTCATGTTGAGCGTGACGTTGTTGCCGTCGACGGTACCGGTGACTTCACCGGGCTCCTCCGCACCTTCGGGCAGAACGGTGCCGGTGATCGTAGCGCCGTCCTGCTCGAGGTTGAGTGTCATGACACGCTCGTTGCCGTTGGGCAGACTCATGGTCAGAAGCCATTCACCCGCTATGTCGGCGTTTTGTAACGCAAAGGCGGCGTTGGTCGCGAGAAGCAGCGCGGCCGCGAAGCCCAGCAGCAAGCTGAAACGTCGCTTCATGTTCGTTCTCCTGAACGGGGGACGATGGTTGATTCGATGGGAGCACGTTGCGGGAGCTACATCGTGGAATTCTACCCGGGTCGAGCAGAGGGCGTCCACGGACCTGGCAACGGAGGAGGCCGCGGCACGGGAGGCCCCGGCGGAAGGCTCGTTGGGCAGGCTCCGACAAAAGAGTTCACTTGTGGAGGCTGCGGTGGGGCCGCCGCTGGTGTCGACGGGCGGGCGCGCGCCCGTTGCGGTCGAGCATCGAGCTCGCTTTGTCTATGCTCGTAGCCGGAAGATGCCCCGAACCCCGTTGAAGGCCAGGAGGTTGGTTGAATGAGGATTCGTGCCGCCGTGTTGGAAGAGTTCGGCAAGCCCCTCGAAGTGCAGGAGCTCGAACTCGAAGGACCAAAGGCCGGCGAGGTTTTGGTCAAGGTGGAGGCGTGCGGCGTCTGCCACACCGATCTGTACACGGCCAGCGGCGCGGACCCGAGCGGCTACGTGCCCACCGTGCTGGGTCATGAAGGAGCCGGTGTGGTGGAGGCGGTGGGGGAAGGGGTCACGCTGGTGAAACCGGGCGACCACGTCATCACACTGTTTTCCCCCGAATGCGGTGAGTGCGTCCACTGCAGCAGCGGCAAGACCAACATCTGCATGGCGATCCGGGAGACCCAGGGTCGGGGCGTTCTCCCCGACGGAACAGCGCGCCTGTCGCGCGATGGCGAGCCGATCCGTCATTTCATGGGTACGAGTACGTTCGCCGAGTACACCGTCATGCCCGAGATCGCGCTCGCCAAGGTCGACAAGGAAGCGCGTCTCGACGTTGTTTGCACGCTGGCATGCGGCGCGGCGACGGGCATCGGCGCGGCGCTGTACAAGGCCGAGGTCGAGCCCGGATCGACCTGTGCTGTCTTCGGTGCCGGCCTCGTCGGCCTCGGGGCGGTCGCCGGCTGCAAGATCCGCGGTGCCGAGCGGATCATCGCCGTCGATCTGTCGGCCGACCGGCTCGAGACCGCCAAGCGCTACGGCGCCACGGACGTCATCGTCGGGGGTGGGGACACCGACCCGGTGGAAGAGATCCTCTCGATGACCGACGGGTTCGGGGCCGACTACACCTTCGAAGCGACGGGCCTGGTCAATGTCATGGGACAGGCGGTCGAGGCTGCCCGCATGGGCTGGGGCGTTTGCACCGTTCTCGGCGTGGCCGGAAAGGGCGAGACACTCGACATCATTCCGCGTTTTCTGATCACCGGGCGCACCGTCATCGGCGGCAGCTTCGGGGGCACGCGCGGACGTACGCACGTCCCGCAGCTCGTCGACATGTACATGCGGGGCGAGCTCGACCTGGAAGGTTTCATCTCGCACCACATCAGCCTCGACGAGGTGAACAAGGGTTTCGATTTGATGGAAGCACAGGACGGCATCCGATCCGTCATTACGTTTTGAGAGGAGTTGGAAGATCGCGATGATCGTTGAGCGAGCCCTGAACACGCAGTACCTGTCCAACAGCTTCGTCGTCGGCGACCAGCCCGGCGGCAGCGCCGTCATCATCGATGCCGGCGGGCCGTCCGAGCCGCTGACCGATTTCGTCGATGCAAACGAGCTGTCGGTCAGCCACCTGCTGTGCACCCACCACCACGTCGACCACGTCAGCTTCAATGACTTTTTCGTGCAGCGGTACGCGTGCCCTGTGCTCGTACCGGCAGCGGAGGCCGATCTGTTTGACGGCCCCTTCGACGGAACGCTAGGGGATGGCGAGGTGGTAACCAGCGGGGCCCTTTCGATCCGCGCCCTTCACACACCCGGGCACACGAAGGGGATGCTGGCCTTCCTGGCTGGCGCCGGCGACGCTGCCGAATCGGCCGAAGGGGTGTTTACCGGAGACACGCTGTTCAAGGGCACGGTCGGCGGCACTCTGGCGCCGGGACATTCGACCTTCGCCGACCTGAGGCACTCGATCATGGACGTGCTGATGAAGCTTGCCCCCGAGCTCACCGTCTATCCGGGGCACACGGACTTCACCACGATCGGCGAGGAGTGGGACAGCAACCCCTTCGTTCGTATCTGGCGGGGTCTGGACGAGCCGGAGATCAAGCGGTGTACTGCCATGGGGCGACCGGCTGACCTGGTGCTGCGAGCGATGGACTACGACGGCGGCACCAAGTGCTGGGTGCGTTTCGATGACGGGGGCGACGAGATCGCCCCGGGAAGCCAGGTCGTCGACGCTTGACCGGTCGTCATCTCCCCGCGGGTGCGACCGAGCCGGCCTCCGTGACCCGGAGCGGGCTCGCCCCGCGCATCGATCCGGTGCGGAATCTGTCGGGGAGGGATCGATTCCCGAGGTGAGGGGGTTGATTCTCGAAAGAAATTCTTATATGAATGTCCGATTATGCGGCGGCGCCGGCTGGTCAACTGGTTCCTGGGAATGTCGGGGACAGCCCTTTTCGGTGCGATCGTTTATCCGGTAACGCGCTACATGAGCCCTCCGGACGTGCCGGAGGCCAGCACCAGCCGCGTCGAGGCCGGCCCGACCAACGATCCCGAGTTGCTCGACAGGGGCTTCAAGATCGTCGAGTTCGGTACTTTGCCGGTGATCTTGATCCGTGTCGCCGAGGACGATTTCCGCGCCTTCGCCGGGACCTGCACCCATCTCGACTGCATCGTCGAGTACCACAGCGCGGAAAGCCGCATCTGGTGCAATTGCCACAACGGCGAATACGGATTGCAGGGTGAGGTCGTCGCCGGCCCGCCGCCCAAGCCGCTGGAGGTCTTCGAGGTCGACCTGGTCGACAACGAACCCGGCCAGCCGCGCACGATCGTGGTGACGAGGTCATGAGATCCGGCGTCTTGTTCAGCTCTCCCCGGGAGCCCTGACGATGCGCGCCGGGGTCGCGTTCGATTGGTTGGACGAACGCCTCCCGCTGCGCGACCTGATCGAGTTCGCCCGCCACAAGACCGTACCGGTGCATCGGCTCAGCGTCTTGTACTACTTCGGCGGGATGACGCTGTTCTTCTTCATCATCCAGGTGGCGACCGGAATCCTGCTGATGCTCTACTACCGCCCCTCGGCGGACGAGGCCTTCGAGTCGGTGGAGTTCATCATGACGCAGGTGCCGTTCGGCTGGCTCATCCGTTCGATCCATTCATGGTCCGCCAACCTGATGGTCTACTTCGCCTTCGTCCACCTGGCGACCGTCTATTTCACCCGCGCCTATCGCAAGCCCCGTGAGGTGACCTGGATCAGCGGCTGTCTGCTGCTCTTCGTCGCCCTCGCCTTCGGGTTCTCGGGATACCTGCTGCCGTGGAATCAACTCGCCTTCTTCGCTACGCGCGTCGGCACCGACATCGCCGGCGCGGTGCCCCTCGTCGGCGAATGGATGCTGCGCTTCCTGCGCGGCGGAGATCAGGTGACGGGCGGAACCCTGTCACGCTTCTACGGCTGGCACGTCGCCATCCTGCCGATGATCGTCACCGTGCTCATCGGCCTGCACGTCTTGCTGGTGCAGCTTCAGGGCATGAGCGTGCCGCCCTCGGAAGTGGAGATCGCTCGGCGGCGTCGGCCGATGAACTTCTTCCCGAACTTCGCCTTGCGCGACCTTTTCGGCTGGATCCTTGCGCTCGGTGTTCTGGCGGCGGCGGCGGCGCTGTTTCCGTGGGAGCTGGGCGAGAAGGCCGACCCGTTCGCGCCGGCTTTCGCCGACATCCGGCCCGAGTGGTACTTCATGTTCATGTTCGAAACGCTCAAGCTGGTTCCGGGGGGCGAGATCTTCCACGTCGAGTACGAGGCCATCCCGATTCTCTTCTTCGGGATGGCGGCGGTGCTTCTCGTGCTCGTGCCGTTCCTCGATCGGACCGGCAAGAGCCCCGTGTTCGCCGGGGTCGGCGTCGCCGCCGTCATCTACATCATCGGCATGACCGCCTGGGGGTATCGGTCGTGGCTGCCGGTGTGGATCGTGCTCGGGACGGTGCTGTTGACACTGATTCTCGGCCTCGGCACCCGACGAGTGGGAGGTGAGTCGGCATGAGATCCGGGCTTGTCGGCATCGTCGTCTTCGCCGCCGCACTGGTCGTTGCCGCCCTGCTGTCGCCGATCTCTGCCGCGGCGCAGCTGCCGGAAACCTCCTGCGTGACCTGCCACTTCGACCCGGAGCTATTCGAAGCCGAAGAAATCGCCGCTATCGAGGGGTTCCGCGCCGACGTTCACACCGAAGTGGGCTTGTCCTGCCACGACTGCCACGGCGGCAACCCCGATCCGGCCCTTGCGGAAGACTACGTTGGAGCCAAGGACGAGAGCTTCGCGGCGAGTCCGTATCGTGGCCGGCCCGATGTCGTCGACATCCCCGGGTTTTGCGCCAGCTGTCATTCCGACGCGGCCTACATGCGACGGTTCGCGCCCTCTGTCAACGTCGACCAGGGGGCCGAGTACGCGACCAGCCGACACGGTCAGAGCTTGAGCGCCGGCGACACCCGCGTGGCTACCTGCGTGAGCTGTCACGGAACACACGGTATCCGGCGCAGCGGCGACCCGCAGTCGTCCGTATATTCGACCGCGGTCGCCGAAACGTGCGCCGGCTGTCACGCGGACGCCACCTACATGGACGGATACGAGCTTCCGAACGGCGACCCGCTTCCCATCCACCAGCTCGCGCGCTGGCGAGAAAGCGTTCATGCCGAGGCCATGTTCGAGAGGGAGGACCTGTCGGCGCCGACCTGCAACGACTGCCACGGGAACCACGGTGCCGCCCCCCCGGGGCTCGATTCGGTCGCCTTCGTCTGCGGCCAGTGCCACGGGCGGGAAGCGACGATCTTCCGCAATAGCGCGAAGCAAGCCGGCTTCGAGCGCCACAACGAATACCTCGTTGACGCGGGGCCCGAGGGGTGTGCCGCGTGTCACGACTCGCCGGAGCCACAGGCCGCGTTGACGGGCTTCACGTCGTTCGGTGAGTGCGCCTCCTGCCATGGCAACCACGGCGTCGTGCGACCGACCTTGAGCTTCCTGTCGCCGTTGCCGGAGGCACCCTGCGCCTTCTGCCATGGTGCCGCCGACGCGGAAGGCGTCCATGCGGAGGAATCGGAGGAGCACATCCTCGAGTTCGAGCGGGTCCGGGATGGGGTGCTTGCCGAGGCCGCGGAGGCGGGATTGGAAGGAGAGGAGCGCTACGATTGGCTCGTCGATCGAGCTCTGCAGCTTCCCTCCCACACCCAAGGGGCAACGGCGGACGGCGACGCGGTTCTTCGTCCTCAGTTCGATCGGCTCTTCACCAAGTTCCGCATCGGCAAGACCTCGTTCACCTACGAGGACCCGACCACCGGTGCCCTCACACGCGCCCCGATCCTGCGATGTGCGAGCTGCCACGCGGACGCGGATTTTCTTGGCGACGACGCCGTGGGCATGCGTGTGGCCGGCGAGGTTCTCGGGCACATGCGAGAGCTGACCGCTCGCACGTCCGCGGCGGAGCGCGTGCTGCTCACCGCTCGACGTGGAGGCGTCGAGACCGGAGAGGCCGGACTGGAGGTCGATCGGGCCATCGATGCCCAGATCGGTCTGGAGGTGCTGCTGCATACCTTCGACACGTCCGCCGAGGGAGAGTTCATGACGGCTCACGCCGAAGGCCTCGGGCACGCTGCGGCCGCGTTGTCGGCCGGCGAAGAGGCCGTCGGCGAGCTGTTCTACCGGCGCCAGGGGCTGATGGTTGCGCTGGTGCTCATTGCGCTGGTGCTCGTCGGGCTGGCCCTGAAGATTCGCGAAGTCTCCGCTCGCGAGGCCGCGCAGTAGGTACTTCTCCGCGCCGGCATCGAGGTGGTTCCTTACGGGCGGCTTCCATCGAGCAGTCAACGCTAGGCACGCCTGTGCGCCAGCGCCCAGAGGGCAAGAAATCGCGCTCCCGATGGGTCGAGTTGCGCCTCGCAACGGAACGTCGAGAAATGGCCTCAGGGGCGTGAATTCGGGCTTTGGCGGGGGGCTCGACTGGCCTAACTTCGAACCATGGCGGACGCGGAAGACCGCCGGACACGAACGATCACCGCCGACGAGCAGGGAGCGCGACAATGGCAAGAATCCGATCGATAGCGAGCAAGCATCCCACCGGATCGGATACCGCCGCGGGCTTGTGGGCCCGCCTGATCGAGCGCCTGTGCGAGCAAGACTTGCTCGGTGCGTCGGACCTCCGCGCCGTCCGGAACCTCCAGCCTCGCTGGGAGATCGGCCGCTGGTTGGTCGACGAGGACATCATCAGCGACGAGGCCCTCGGGGAGCTGCTGGCCGACCTGACCGGGCTGCCGATCACCGATATCTCCGGTGTGGTTTTCGATGAGCGCGTTCGGGGCCTGGTTCCGGCGGATATGGCGCGTTTGCGCGGCGTCTGCGCGCTGCGGATAACCGACGGGCACATCGAGCTGGCGGTTGTCGACCCGTTCGACCTCCACACCATCCAGGACATCGAGTTCTCCACCGGCCGTCGCGTGCTTCCTCATCTGGTGACGCCGACGTCGCTGGGGAACGCCATCCGCAGCGCCTACTGCGACGACGATGTCATCCAGCGGATGATCGAGGACATCACCAAGGAGACTTCGCGACCGGCCGAGATCGAGGTCGTCGATGTCGACGCACGAGCCGAAGCCGGTGCCGCCCACGACGACGGACAGGCGGCTCCTGTCATCCGACTGGTCAACCTGATGATCTCGGAAGCCCTGCGGCTCGACGCCTCCGACATCCACATCGAGCCGCTCGAGGACAAAGTGCGCGTGCGCTACCGCATCGACGGAGTCCTCCGTGCCGTGGCGGATGCCGAGAAGACCATTCAGCTCGCGCTCGCATCGCGCATCAAGATCATGAGCCAGCTCGATATCTCCGAGACCCGCCGGCCGCAGGATGGTCGGATCAAGCTGCGGGTCAGGGTCGAAGGCAAGACCCGTGAGCTCGACTTGCGCGTCTCTACGGCACCGATGCTCTGGGGCGAGAAGATCGTCATGCGATTGCTGGTGCCGGACCGTTTGAACCTGGATCTCGGCAAGCTCGGTTTCGAGTCGTCGTCGCTCGATCGATTCAAGGAAGCGGTCGACAAGCCCCACGGGATCGTGCTGGTGACCGGGCCGACGGGCTCCGGCAAGACGAACACCCTCTACTCGGCTCTCTCGGGGATGAACACGATGGACGTCAACATCCTGACGGTCGAGGACCCGGTCGAGTTCAACCTCCCGGGGATCAACCAGCTTCCGGTGAAGGAGTCGATCGGCGTGACGTTCGCCTCCGCGCTGCGCACGTTCCTGCGGCAGGACCCGGACGTGATCCTGATCGGCGAGATGAGGGATTCCGAGACCGCCGACATCGGCGTGCGCGCCGCGCTCACCGGGCACTTGGTGCTCTCGACCCTGCACACCAACGATGCGGCGAGCTCCATCGGCAGGCTGATCGACATGGGGGTCGAGCCGTTCCTGCTGGCGAGCTCGCTGCAGATCGTCGTGGCGCAGCGCCTGGTGCGGCGCCTGTGCACGAAGTGCCGCAAGCTGCACCATCCGGAACCGGACACCCTGCTCGATGCCGGGTTCGACGCCGCCGAGCTGGACGGGCTGCAGGTCTATCGAGCCGATGGCTGCAAGCATTGCAATCACAGCGGGTATCGCGGCCGCATTGGCATCTTCGAAGTGATGTCCGTATCGGACGCCATGCGCCCGGCCATCGCGGCCAGCGCGTCGACGGCGGATCTCGAGGCTTTGGCCCTGCAGGAAGGCATGTTGACGCTGCGGCAGAGCGGCCTGCAAAAGGTGCGCGACGGGATCACCAGCCTGGAAGAGATCCTCGCCGTCACCCAGCCCGACAAGCAGGCGTCGAGTGTCGGAGTGAGCCCGGTTCGGGACGAGGTCGCTGATCGGCGTGCCGCGACCTTGATGTAGGAACCGAGGAAGCCGACCTGACGGCTGTCATCGCGGCGGCTCACTGTTCGCGGTTCGCGGCTCCCTGCTCAGCGCCGCTGCCAGCGACGCCGCCGATACGATTCCGCTCATCGGCGATCGCCGGTTTGCCTCGAAGTCCGTTCGCGGCGGTATCCTGTGGACCTGCTTTGCGTCGAGATCCAGATCGGGCCCGGATCGGCGGGCTTCCGGTCAGCGGGTTCCCGAATCATCAAGGGCCGGACCAGCAAGATCCGGAGGGAGAATCGCGAATGAGAATCACCCAAGCCGCCGCGCCGACCGCGCTGCTCATGGTCATGGCTTCGATCGCTGCAGTCGGTGCGCAGACCTCGGACCGGTTGGAGCTTCTGGACGTTTTTCAGCTCGAGTGGGTCTCCGATCCGCAGATCTCTCCCGACGGCACCCGGGTGGTGTACGTACGCAATTTCAACGACATCATGGCCGACACGTCGCGATCGAATCTCTGGATCGCCGACGTGGACAGCGGTGACAAGCGCCCGCTGACCACCGGCACGGCCAACGACTTCTCGCCGCGCTGGTCGCCGGACGGCTCCCGGCTCCTGTACGTTTCGACGCGCGACGGCGGGGCCGAGCTCTGGATGCGCTGGATGGACACAGGTGAGACGGCGAAGCTCACCAGCCTGACCGAGTCTCCCGGGAGCATCTCCTGGTCGCCCGACGGGCAAGCGATCGCATTCTCGATGTTCGTACCCGCCACGCCCGAACCCTTCGCGGCCCTGCCGCCGGCGCCCCCCGGCGCCGAGTGGGCCGATCCGGCCCGCGTTATGACCCGCCTCACGTATCGCGCCGACGGCGCCGGGTATCTGCCTTCGGGCTTCAACCACGTCTTCGTTCTGTCGGCCGACGGTGGTACGCCGCGTCAGCTCACGTCGGGTGATTTCAACCACGGGGGGCCGCTCGCGTGGATGCCGGATTCGATGTCGCTGGTTTTTTCCGCCAACCGTCGCGAGGATGCCGACCTGGAACGGAGTGATACGGACGTGTACCGGCTGTCGGTGGCGGACGGCGAGCTGACTCGCCTGACCGATCGCTTCGGCCCCGACAACGCACCTTCGGTCTCGCCGGACGGGTCGCAGGTGGCATGGATCGGGTACGACGAGCGCTACCAGGGTTACCAGGTCACCCGATTGCACGTCATGAACAGCGACGGGACGGGCAAGCGGGTCGTTTCCGGTGACCTCGACCGGGACGTCGGCGGGCACCGCTGGCGGGCCGATGGCAGCGGTCTTTTCTTCCAGTACGACGACGAGGGCAACACGAAGGTGGCGTTCATGTCGCTCGACGGCGAGGTCACAGACGTGGCCCGCAACGTCGGTGGGCTGTCCATGGGCAGGCCGTACACCGGCGGGTCGTTCTCGCTCGCCAACGACGACCGGCTGGCGTTCACGATGTCGGATTCGACCCACCCGGCCGACCTGGCGGTGGCCACGCCGTCCTGGGCCGGCGGCGGATCTGACGGGGGCGTGTCCGGTGAGGTGAAGCGGCTGACGGAGCTCAATGCCGACCTCCTGGATCACAAGAAGCTCGGTGGGGTCGAGATGTTCTGGTACGAATCGAGCTTCGATCAGCGCCCGATCCAGGGTTGGATCGTCACACCGCCCGACTTCGACCCGTCGCAGAAGTACCCGCTGATCCTGGAAATCCATGGGGGCCCGTTCGCCGCCTACAGCGACTTCTTCGCCGCCGAGGTGCAGCTGTTTGCCGCCGCCGGCTACGTCGTGCTCTACACCAACCCGCGCGGCAGCACGAGCTACGGCGAGGAGTTCGGCAACCTGATCCACCACGCCTATCCCAGCGAGGACTACGACGATCTGATGTCCGGCGTGGACGCCGTCGTGGAGCGCGGCTTCGTCGACGAGGATCAGCTCTTCGTCACCGGCGGCAGCGGCGGCGGCGTGCTCACCGCCTGGATCGTCGGCCATACCGATCGGTTCGCCGCGGCGGTTTCCGCCAAGCCGGTGATCAACTGGTACAGCTTCGTGCTCACGGCCGACATCGCTCCGGTATACAAGACCTGGTTCCCGGGCCTCCCCTGGGACAACCTCGAGCACTACATGCAGCGCTCACCGCTGCATCACGTCGGCAAGGTGACGACGCCGACCATGCTGCTCACCGGTGAGGTCGACTACCGCACACCGATGTCCGAGTCGGAGCAGTACTACACGGCCCTGAAGCTGCGTGGCATCGACACGGCGCTGGTGCGCATCCCCGAGGCCTCGCACGGCATCGCCGCGCGGCCGAGCTACCTGATCTCGAAGGTGGCCCACATCTTGGAGTGGTTCGAGCGGTATCGGTAGTCCCGGGCGCCCGCGGACGACGTTCGGAACCCACACCGGCCCCCGTGCGCGTCTCGTTGCGATGACGTCGCCGGCGTCCGGGCGTCAGCGCTCGGCGTGACGAAACAGCAGCGCGTAGTGGCCGCCGTACCGACCAGACGGCCAGTCGTCGAGCTCGCGGACGAGCTCGAAACCACCAGCGGTTACCTCGTCGACGACGATGTCACGGTCGATACCCATCCCCGATCGGTTCTCCGGTACGCCGGGTGCGTTGCTCCCCGACTGGGGACGGTTTTCGATAATCAGCAAGTGTCCGTCCGGTCGGAGCGCCGCCTTGAACTGGCCTAGCTGTACCGCCGGCTCGGCCAAGTGGTGGAACACGACCCGGAGCATGATGCCGTCGCAGCAGCCCTCCGGGAGGTTTGACGCCTCGTCGGTGGCCCGGATGGCGACGACGTTGTCGAGCGCCGCGGCTGCGGCAGCGTCGCGAATCTCTTCGACCTGACGATCGGTGATCTCACTGGCGTAGACGCTGCCGTCCGGACCGACGCGCTGCGCCAGGGGAATGGCGTAGCGCCCGTCGTCGGCTCCTACGTCGGCAATGTTGTCGCCCGGTCCCAGCTCGAGAAGCGTGGCGATCAGGTCGATCTCCCTGCTGGGATCGTTGTCTTGCGAAACGGCTTCGATGGCGCCGATGGACAGGGCCGAGACGACAAGCGCGAGCGTGAAAGTGGCCGGCAGCGGGCGGCGCCGGCGCGTTTTCGAGATTGATGTGGCGGGGGCTGGGTTGGGCATGGCGTTCCACTCCTCAGGGGATCGGTCTACACCTGGGGAGGCAGAGCCCATCTTGCCACGTTCAGCGGCTGGGTCGGCGGTCTCGGCCGGTCGAATCGTCGGATATTGTCGCCCCGCCCCGGGGGGGCCTGACGCTCTCAGAATGCGGTGAGCCCCGACGGTCGGTTCATCGCCTGGCCCGCAGCGGGATCTCGTCGGGGCGAGGTGTCCGCCTTTCGATCGTCCCGTCCGCCGCGGCCAGCCCGAACCACACCCAATTGTGATCGTAGTAGCGATTGCGGGCAGGGCGCAGCGTCTCGATGGCCTCGTCGGACAGGCGATCGGACACCAAGCTGTCGATCCCTTCGGGTCTGCCCAGCCGTACGGCGGGCAGGATACTGCCGTAGAAGCTCAACGACAGGTCCCGATCGAGGGGGACGCCGTCAATGCGATAGCGCGTGAAGATGGTTCCGTCGCGCCCGTGCAGCTCGAGCAGCGTGGCGAGCCCGGATGGATCGCTGCACGCGACGGGACGCTGGTGAAGGAGGCAGTCCACCGAGACGCGCCAATGGATCCGCATGGCGTCGTAGGAATGGTCGCGGCTCAGCGCGCTGTCCTCCGGCAGTGGGGCAACCGTGCCGTCCTGCAACACCCTGGCGAAGTCCGCAACCAGGATCGTCTCCGGGCCGGCGGTGGCGGCCGCGAGGAGCTCGTAGCCGAGCGCCGACGCCTGTTCCCAACCCTCGTCCGGGTCGACGCGCTCGAAGTACGGATACGCGTAGGGAAGAAAGTACGAGAGGTTCACAATGCGCTCCTCGACCGCCCAGTTCCCGGCCGCGGGAAACCACCGGTCCCCGACGGGGATCACTTCGCGTTCGCGTATCGCCCGCAGAAGCTCGGCGGCGCGCGCCCGGTAGTCGGAGCGTTCGAAGTTGTGCGCAGCCAGGATGAGCGCGAGGGCGATCTCCTGATCGGCATCGGTGGCCGTGTTCCAGTCCAGGACACGCCGCTCCGCGTTCGGGTCCCAGAGCCACGCGAACAAACCGTCCTCTCGGCGGAGATTGTCCTCGGTCCATCGAAAGACCCGTCCAAACGTTTCGGGGTCATTGCTCCAGGCGGCGCGCAGTAGGGCGTACCCTTGTCCCTCCGAGGTCACCCGCGAGAGTCGCCGGTCGAGGACGAAGCCCTCGGGCTCGACGTACGCTTCCTTGTAGACCGTCCACAGGCCGTCGAGGACCTCGGGGCGGGGGTTCACGAAGCCGGCGCTGCTCGATTGGCAGCCGACCGACAGAACGCAGAGGGCTCCGGCGACGAGGATCGGCCGGCGCACTACGGCCTGCTAGCGCGCCAGAGGCACGCTGAAGACTCCGGCCAGCCGCCACGAGGTGTAGTCGTTGCGCCGGTCATGGAACAAGAAGGCATTCGCTGAGAGGGAGAAACGTCCAAGGCGCCTGCGGACTTCGAAGAGCCCGTGAACGCAGAACCCCGGATCGCTATCGGTCCAGAGAAGCTGCGGGTTGACCTCTGCCTCCCAGAACCATTCGCCGTTTCGACGAACGGTGTGGAGCATACCGCCGATGCCGACGTGACGCTCCGGGCTGAAATAGTGGGGAGTCGTGTCGCGAAAGGTCTCGGCAAAGACGTTCGGCTGGATGGCCGTCCAGTTGTTCGCATCCGTCCGCAGCGGAAAGATGTAGTGGCCGTAGGTGAACACGCGGCGATTGCCGTCTTCGTAGCTGTCGATACCACCCTCGACGCGGAACCGCTGCCGCGTGCCGACGGCAACGTCCACGAGGCCGCGTGCGCCGGCGACGCCGAAATTGGGCCCGAGCGCCCCCAGGTCAACAATGCGATTGAAGCGCCGCGGGTCCTTCTCGTCGAGGTCGGTCAACAGGGTTCGTCGGCTGGCGTCCACGCCGATGCTGGATCCGTCGGCGAAGTGATAGAGCGCCGCGGCGCTGGCAATCGTCCGAGATCTCCCAGCCTGCGACCCCCCAGCCTGCGACCCCCCAGCTTGCGCCCCCGCAGCCTGCGACCCTCCAGATCGATAGTCCTCGAACCCGAGACTTCCCGACAGCTCGAGAGATGGCATAGCGAACAGCTGCTCGACGCGGATACGACCCACCGTACGCTCGTAGGCGGCTTCGTCCTGCTCGACACGACCGAATAACAAGCGGCCGCTGATGCGGGCTCGCTTCGCCGGCCACCATCCGGCCGAAAGCCCGGCCTGCGCGACCTGAAGGTCGTTGCTGTCCTGGGCGAACTCGGGTGGAATCGACATCCACGGTACTGTCGCCCCGGCCAGGTCTTCGAGCTCGGCCTCGGCGGCGAGCGCCGGCAACCCGGCGGCCATGGCTTCGTCGTAGCTTCGCGCGGCGCGCGCGTAGTCGCTTCGCTTGCGGGCGGCTTCTCCGCGGCGCAGCCAGAGCTGTTGGGTGTCCAGCTCGGCGTCCCGGGCCGCAAGGGCCCGGTCCAAAAGATCGAAGGCTTCGAGGTGCTGCCCGGTGGCGATGGCGAAGATGCCGGCCCAGTGCAGTGCCTGGGGGTCGTCGGGCGCGGCGATGATCATCTCGTCGATGATCTCCTGTCCCTCCGCGGTCCGTCCCTGAAGGTGCAGGCTCTGCGCCAAGGCAAGCTGGGACCCTCTAGCCGCTTCACCCTCGGCCAACGCCTGGCGTGCCCAGGATTCCGCTTCCTCGAACCGTTCCGCGGCCAGGGAGATTCGCGCCATTTCGAGCCCCAAGCCGGTTGCACCCCGAGCGTCGATGTACGCCTCGTAGTGTTCGATTGCCGATTCGGGCATCTGCGCGGCGGCGTAGTAGCGCGCCGCCTCGAGGCGCACGGCGTGATCGTCGGGGCGCTGGGCCAGGTAGGTCTCGTAGGTGCTCGTGGCGAGCTCCGCGTCGTATCCGGTGCGCGCCGCGGAGCGAGCCAGCTTCAGGGACTGTCCGGCGGTGCGCGCGTCGGCGGGCATATCGCGGTACGCGAGCAGGGCCTCGGGGTAGTCGCCGGCGGCGAAATGGATGTCACCGACAGCCTCGAGCACGGAGGTCAGCGTGGGTTCGCCCGCCGCGTCGGCTTCGCGACGCAGGCGATCGAAGATTTCCAGCGCCGACGCGTCATCGCCGGCGGCACGGTGCTGCCCGGCCCGCCATACCTCTTCTTCCGCGGTCAACGCTCGGTGCTCCGCCAGGTCGTCGAGGCGGGCGGCCGCGAGTTGCGCGTACCCGGCCTCGGAGGCGCCGCGGGCTGCGATCTCGAGGATCTCCGCGTCGACCCTGCCGGTCCGGATCAGGGCCGACGTCAGGTCCACGCTTTCTTGCGGCCGAGCGGCGTCGACAAGGGCCCGTGCCAGCTCGACCCGGGCTTCGTCGTCGGCGAGAGGACCGGCGGCGCGAACGTAGCGTCGGTACCAGTCAACGGCTTCATCCGGGCGCGACCTCCATGCCGAGAGCCTGGCGAGTCGAAGAAGCAGCTCGGAATCCGGACGCGAGGTGTCTGCAACCAGCTTCGCGTAGGTCGAGAAGCTTGCGTCCAGATCACCGGAGGCCTCGTAGAGCTCCGCAAGGCGCCGAATGTCGCGAGCCTCGGCCGGCTCTCGCGCGAGATCCTCGTAAACGGCGATGGCGCTCGTCGTCGAACCCGATTGCGCCAAGACATCGCCCAGCTCGCGTCGGGCGTCGAGGTCGGCGGGCGTCAAGTGGACGTAGGACCGCAGCGCCTCGAGGCGGAGGCCGGTGTCGTTTGCGCGTCGTCCCTCTTCGACGAGCATTCTCCACAACTCGGCGTCCCCCGGGCGATGGGCGAGTAGCCCGCGGATCAGCGGTACGGCAGCGCCGTCGGCGCGCGCCCAGTGCGCCGTACGGGCGCGAAGTTGCGCCAACTCTTGGTCCTCGGGGGACGTGATCAGCGGGCGGAGGACGTCCCACGATTCGTCGTAGCGCTGCCGAGAGTTGAGGAGCAAGGCATAACGCACCCGGTCCGCCGTCTCGGCTCGCCCCCGTTCGACCAGGCGTCCGTAGGTTTCCGTTGCTTCGACCTGATTCCCTGAACGGTCCAGCGCGTAGGCGAACCGACGTTGCAGGTCGGCGTCGTCGGCTTCCAAGGCGACGGCCGCCCGATACAGCTCCGCGGCGGCGTCGAAGCGCTCCAGCTGCAAGGCGAGCTCCGCGCGCTGGCGGAGGTTGTCATCGCCGGCGATCGACGTATAGACCTCGTAGGCCGCCTCCGGCCGCCCGGCGGCGCGCAGGGCGAGGGCCTGTCGGTCCTGAGCGAACCGACGAGCGTGCGGGTCGGAAGACGCCCGCGCCAGCCGCTCTCCGAGCGTCGCGGCCAACTCCCACTTGTCGACCGAGAGCGCCAGTGCCAGTGCCTCCTGGAGAAGCTCCGGCGAAGTAGGCTCCTCGTCGAGAAGCGCCTCGAGGCCGTGGAGCGCGCGTTTCGGATACCCGAGCTGGGCGTAGAGTTGGATCCGCCGATGACGCTGATCCGCACTCAGCGAGCTCTCGGCCAGGCGGTCGAGCGTGTGCCGGGCACCGGCGCTGTCGCCGAGCAGTCGCTGCGAGGCCGCCATGCCCAGCATGGCCTCGACGTTTTCCGGCTCGTGTCGCAGCACGCGGCCGAACGATCGCGCGGCATCCGCGCCCCGTTGCGCCTCGATCTCGAGGTAGCCCTTGTACACGAGGCTGCCAATGTCCGCCGACCCGCCGTCCGGCTCGGCATCGAGAACCGCGATTGCCCGAGACAACTCTCCTTGGGACGCCAGCAGCTTGGCTTGCTCGAACCGATCGGTCGGCGAGCGCCACAGGGATGGGTCGCGAAACATGACGAAGGCGGACGCGGCGGCGAGCCAGATCAGCGTGACGACGGTTCGCCGGGCGAGCAGCCCGCCCACTTGATCACCTATGGCCTTTGTTTTCATGGGTTTACGAGAGCTCGGTCGCCGGCGTCCCGCCGGTGGTCTGCTCCGCCGGTGCGGCACGGTCCGTGGTTGGCTGCTCGCCGATTTCTTTCATGGTCAGCGCTGCGGCGACGACCGGCAGCAGCGACCAGATCGCCAGCGCCGAAACGAAGAGGTTCAAGAAGATGACCGTTGTTTCGGCGGTCCCGAAGACGACCGCGTAGATCGGCAAGGTCGCATTGGCGAGGACGAAGGCCAGCTGCGGAGCTACCGCGATGGCTGCCGGGCGGGGCCGGGTTCGTGTTTCCAGGTTGTTGACCCGGTACCCGGGCTTCCTCCCTGGCGGATAGGTCAGCGCTCGAAGGGCCGCTCGCAGGTATACCGGGAATAGCCCGACGAGCACCTGGAACTGCCTCCCGACCGGCCGTTTCCGGTACAGGCTTCGCCAGGCGACCGCCATCGCGACGAAGTAGATGCCGCGGTAGAACAGGAAGTCGAGCTCGACGCCGTTGAGCACCGTACCTCCCGTCAGGTAGGTCCAGATCGGCGTCCAGAAGAAGAACGGAAATACCACCGCGGAGCACAGGTAGGAGAAGCCGATCACCAGGTACTGCTGTCGCTGGTTCCAGCTCAGTCCCTTCTTGAGCAACGGGTTGTCCCAGAAGAACATCCGCAGCGTATCGAGCGCCCACTGGCCGCGCTGCTGGTAGACGGCCCAGATCGTCGACGGTGCCAAACCGCTGCTCAACGGGTGCGAGAAATAGAAGGACTTCCAGCCGCGGCTGTGGAGCTCGTAGGAGGTCGTCAAATCCTCGACCAGGTTCCAGGTGGCGAAGCCGCCGATGTCGAGCAGCGCCTCTCTGCGGTAGATAACGCCGGATCCGCAGGAGATTGCCGAGTTGTATTCGTCGTTCGCCAGCTGAATGACCTCGTAGAAGATCGGATCCTGGCTGAAAAAGGGGTCCGCCTCCGGAACGACGAAAGCCTGCTGGGACTGCACGAACGCCACGTTTCCGAAGCGTAGGTATCCGAGCATCGAGGTCAGGATCTTCGGGTGGGCTACCTGATCGGCGTCCAGCACCAGGATGAACTCGCCGCTGCTCCGCGCGATGCCGAAGTTGAGATTGCCGGCCTTGCCGTCTTCTCGCTCGAGCCCCTCTCCGGGCCGGGACAGATAGTGATAACCGAAACCCTCGGCGAGACTGCGGATATCGTCGGACCCGCCGTCATCCAGGACGTAGACGTTCACGTCGCAGTTCGACTCGATGTCGGCCACAGCTCGAAGCGTCTTGTCGACGATGGGCAGAGGCTCGCCACACACGGTGACGAAGACGTCGACGTCCGTCGGGGCCTCAGGGCGCAGCCCCGCTTCGTCCTTGTAGCGAAGCTTCCACACCGTCAGCGAGGTGATGATGAAGAGCATCAGCGCAGCTACCTCGGCGGCGAAGAACGCGGTGCTCATCACCGGATGGGCGCGGTTCAACGCGGAGCTCAGCCAAACCAGATAGGCAATGCCGCAAACGGTTGTCGCCGCGGCCAGGAGCCGGGCTCGCATGACGCGCGGCAGGTCTTCGCGCTCCATGTAGCGGCGGTAGCCGGGCGTGGACGGCGCAGGCGCGCTGGGTCGCGGCGTCGCCTCGTTCGAGCCGTGGCGTTGAGGCATCTCAATCGTTCTCCATGACGACGTATCGGTCCGAGAATGAGCGGCCGAGGCCCGCCGATTCGTGCGGGCGGCCGGTGCTTCTGATTCAGAATTAGCAGCTGATTTCAAGCCGCTCCAAGACAAAAAGCACGCGGCCGAAAAGGCGGTTGTTCGTGGCTGGTCAAGACAGACCAAGACGTCGCAGTTTCCGGAGAGAGCCCCTCGGAGTCGATGCGACTGTGCGGTTGGGGGAGGCGGTGATCATGCTCGGCGGAGGGTGGCCGAAGCCCCCGTGGGGGGCCTCGGCCGGGTGGGATCAGCCCGGTCTGGAGAGAGTTCGAAACTTCCTGCATACTATGTCGTACATAGTATGTGTGTAGAGGCTTTCAGCGACTCGGTCGAGGGTCGTTGAGCCGGTTGGCCGGAGCCGAAATGAGAATCGAACGTGAGCTGATGCGGGGAGCAGGGCCGCTGGCGGTCCTGCAGCTACTGGAGCAACGCGAGATGTACGGCTACGAGCTGGTCGAAGCGCTGTCGGATCGGACCGACGGCGTGCTGGCGATGGGGCAATCGACCCTGTACCCGCTGCTGTACAACCTCGAGGCGAAGGGCCTGGTCAAGAGTCACTGGAGTAAAGCGGCCAGCGGCCGGAAGCGGAAGTACTACGGGCTCACCCGCAAGGGTGAAGCTTGGCTGGGTAGTCGTCGGGAGCAGTGGAGGCGGCTCGTGGGCGCCATGCAGGGGCTCGGCGTCGTGTCGCCGGGGAGCGAGTGAGCATGGACGAGGCGACGCGGATCATCGACGAGTCGGGGCTGTCCGGCGCGATACGGCGCCGTATCCACTCGCTATTGTCGGCAAGTGGGCTCGACGGACATCGGGCCGAGGACGTCGCCCGCGAGCTGGTGGCCCACTTCGAGGACGGCCTGGCTGCCGGCCGCTCCGAACGAGACCTGCTGGCCTCCTTCGGTGGCGAGGATGTCACTGCCGACTTGATCGCGCGCGCCAAGCCGCGTGCGGATGGCGCCACGCACGTACCCGAGGCGCCGAGAGCGACCCGCCGTGACTCAATCGGAGCCATTCTCCTGCGCCACCTCCGCTACGCCGCCCGGCGGATGGCGCAGAGCCCGGGGTTCACGGCCGTCGCCGTTTTGTCGCTGGCGGTCGGGATCGGGGCAAACACGGCGATCTTCACCCTCGTCAACGCGGCGATCCTGCGGGATCTCCCGGTCGAGGCACCCGAGGAACTGATCGAGATCTACACCCGCGTTCCCGGGTTCGACTACAACATCTTCTCCTATCCCAACTATCGGGACGTACGCGACAACACGGTCGACCTGTTCGCGGCGACCTCGGTGAGCGGCTATTCGTTTCCCTCGGTCGACCGGAACGGCGGCGTCGAGGTGCTGCCGGTCGAGACCGTGTCGGGACAGTACTTCTCGCTGCTCGGGATCAGCCCGGCTGTGGGCCGTCTTCTCGGCCCCGACGACGACCTGGCCCAGGGCGCCCATCCCGTGGCCGTGCTCGCGTACGGCTACTGGCAGCGAGCGTTCGGCGGAGATGCTGACGTCGTCGGCGAGCGGCTTCGCGTCAACGGGATGGACTACGAGATTGTCGGTGTTGCTCCGGAGTCACACACGGGCAGCGTGCGAACGATCAATCCCGACCTGTTTCTGCCGATCATGATGATCAACCAACTTCAACCGGGTCTGAGCGATCGGCTGGAGATGCGCAGCGCGGGTTGGTTGCTCGCCAAGGCGCGGCTTCGCCCGGGGGTCGGCCTACGGGAAGTTCAGCAACGCCTCGATACCATCGCCGCCGACTTACGGCGTGACTACCCGGACGACTGGGATACGAGCAACGCCTTCCATGCGTATCCGACCAACGAGGTCATCATGTGGCCGCCGATCGACCGGGTTCTGGTCCCGGCGGCGGGCGTCTTCATGGCGCTCGTGGGATTGGTGCTGGTGGTGGCATGCGCCAACCTCGCAAGCTTCTTGCTGGCCCGCGCCATGGACCGGCAAAAGGAGATCGCCGTGCGACTTGCTCTAGGAGCGACACGGCGTTCCATCGTCGGGCAGTTGCTGACCGAGACCATCGCCCTGTCGATCATCGGCGGGGCAGCGGGCATCATGGTCTCCATCTGGTTGCTTCGACTGCTTTTCGGCGTCGACCTGCCGCTGCCGGTCCCGCTGACCGTCGACGTCGTTCCCGACGCCACGGTCCTGGCCTTCAGCTTCGTCGTGTCTCTCGGGGCCGGGCTGTTCTTCGGTCTCGCCCCGGCGCTGCAAGGCGGACGCAACGACGTCGCGGCGACCCTGAAGGAAGGCGGCTCCGGGATCAACAGACCGCGGCGCGTTTCCCTTCGCAACACGCTGGTCGTGGCCCAGGTGGCGTTCTGCCTGGTGCTTCTCGTCGCCGCCGGCTTGTTCGTCCGCAGCGCCCGCGCCACCCAGTCCATCGACCCCGGCTTCGGCGATCGGCCGACCGGCATGTTGACCGTCGTGCTGCCGGCTTCTCGCTACGACGAGGCGCGCGGTTATCAGTTCCATCGCACGTTGAAGGAGCGGTTTCTGCAGATTCCCGGCGTCGAGTCGGTGGGTCTGATCGACAACCTCCACCTGAACCTGACGAACACGCAGTTCTCGCACTTCAACATCGACGGTGTCGAGCCCCCGCCCGACAGCCGCGGGCATATCGCCGATCGGGCCACGGTCGGCCCGGGGTTCTTCGAGACGGCCGGCGTCGAGATCGTCAGCGGCCGCAATTTCAACGCCGCTGACGACGGCGACTCGGCGGCGGTGGCGATCGTCAGCGAGGCTTTCGAGCAGCGATTCTGGCCCGGGGGCTCGGCTCTCGGCCGCACGATCCGTTCCGTCCGGGAGGGACGCCCGCCGCTGACCATTGTCGGGGTGGCGCGGGATACCAAAGTACGGGTGATCGCCGAAGAGCCGCGACCGTTCATCTACATGCCGTTCAGCCAGGGCTACACGACGTTCATGACCGTTCTCGCGGCCACCACCGGCGACGGCGACGCGACGGCGCGCGACATGTTGTTGGCCGGGCGCGAGCTCGACCCCGAGCTCATGGTGTTCGAGTCCAAGACGGTCGAGCGCCACATCGGCACGCAGCTCCTCCCGGCCCGGCTCGGCGCCGTCGTGCTCACCGGCTTCGCCGTGCTGACATTGGCGCTGGCAAGCATCGGACTGTACGGCGTGGTCAGCTACGCGGTGGCCCAACGGACGCGGGAGGTCGGCATCCGGATCTCGCTCGGGGCCGAGTATGGCGAAATGGTCCGCATGCTGACGGCCGGCGGGATGAAGCTGGTGCTGATTGGCGGCGTGATAGGGCTCGCACTATCCGTACTCGTCGGTCGGGTCATGAGCCTGATGCTCTACGGCGTCGGCGCCCTGGATCCGGCCACGTTCATCGGTGTGCCGGCCATCCTGTTCACGGTGGCATTCCTCGCCGCCTATCTGCCGGCGCGGCGCGCGTCGAGTGTGGATCCGGTGGTCGCGTTGCGGGCGGAGTAAGCCACCCGCGGCTGCTTGCTAGCGCTCCATCGGCTTGCGCGGCAGCCTCTCGTCGCGCATTGCGGCGTTGTAGGCGAACACCGCGGCGACCACCGACTGCTGGATCACGTCCGCTTCCTGGACGCGGTCGTAGAAGTCCATGTTCGAGTGGTGCGTACGGGAGTTGTACTCCAGCCGGTCCTGCATGAACTGGAAGCCCGGCAGGCCAACGGCATCGAAGGATCCGTGGTCGGTGCCGCCGACGCTGCGCGGACCGAGCGTGTCCATGCCGAGGTCGTCGAGCATGGTCATCCACTGCTCGAAGATCGGCTTCACCGCCAGGTTGCCCTGTAGCCACACGCCGTGGATGCGGCCGGTTCCGTTGTCGATGTTGAAGTAGGCCGAGAAGTTGTCGTAGTCGGGCTTGATATCGCTCATGTCGCGCGCGGCGAAGTGCTCCCCGACGTACACGCGCGAGCCGATCAACCCCTGCTCTTCGCCACCCCACAGGCCGACGCGGACGGTACGACGCGGCTGGATGCCGAGGGTCTTGAAGATGCGCATGACCTCCATCATCGCCGCCACGCCGGTGGCGTTGTCGGTGGCGCCGACGGAGCCGTGGGTGGAATCGAAGTGGCCGCCGATCATGACGATCTCGTGGGCCAGGTCGGTTCCGGGGATCTCGGCGATGATGTTGAAGCCGTTCGGCTGGTTTTCCTCGTGGAAGCGGGTTTGGATGTCCACCTCCATCTTCACCGGGATGCCCTTCTCCAGGATGCGCATCATGCGGTTGTAGTGCTCCACCGCGATCGTGGCGGAGGGAACGACGTTGCCGGCGTTCTCGTTCCGGGGGCCGCCGCCGCCCGGGAAGATCGTGCCGCCGTCCGTTCGCTGGGTGCGCCAGGAAAGGTTGCTGCCGCCCGCCGGTGTGGTCGAGTCGCTGCCGCGATCGATGAGCACGGCAGCGTTCTCCTCGAGCAGGAACTCGCTGATCTCGTTGCGGCTGAGCGGGCGGTCGGCGCCGTCTCCGCCGCCGCCGCGGCCGCCCCGACCGCGGAACCCACCGCGCCCACCGCCGGTATCGCCCGCTTCGATCGGCGTCGAGCGTGCCTCGGCCTTGAGTTCGTCGGTCATGCGCAGGACCAGGTCACCGTCGAGCATGTTGACCTCGCGGATCGGCTGCAGCATGACGATCTTGCCTTCGAGGTTGCCGCGGTAACGGTCGAGGTCGCCGGCGGTTTGCAACTCGAGATACATGACGTCGGCATTGATGACACCTTCGGTGCTCGACGACCAGGAGCGCGGGTAGCCGATGATCGGCATGACCTGCGGCTCGACCATGTGGGCGTTGAAGCGGACGACCTCCCACCCCTTGCCGAAATCGAAACGTTCCTCGTGGATGTTCGACAGCCCCCACTCTTCGAACTTGGCCATCGTCCATTCCTTGGCCTGCTCGATCTGCGGCGACCCCGTCAGCCGCGGGCCGTAGACGTCGGTGAGCCAGCTGATGTGATCCATGACCTGGGAGTTGTTGAGCGCCTCGTCGCGGATCTTGATGATCGTGTCGACGTCCATCTGCTCTTGTGGCGAGGCGGCGGGAGCGCTTGCGGGGCTCCCAGCGGGCATAGCGCCGGAGGCATGGGCCGGGCTGGAGGCGTGCGAGGTCAGCGAGGCGAGAAAGAGAATCGAAAAGCTGGCTACGAAAAGGCGCTGGTGCGGCGATCGCATGGGTTTCGTCACCTCGTGGGGAGGGTTTCGTGCGTCGTGGCCTGCGGTACGGCCGGCTGGCGACGATTATAGGACGTGGACAGCAGCGTGTTGCCGGCGGTAAAAAGGAGCCTGGCTCGATCGCGGGGTGGGGCCCCGTGATCCGGCATCAGGAGAAACAAGGAGAGCCGATGGCCCGTCGAGAGCCGAAGATCACCCGTCGATCCGTTCTGCAAACGGGTGCCGCATGGGTTCCCGGTACGGCCTTTGTTTCCGGCGCGGCGACCGTCCCGGGAGACGCTGCCGTCAGCCCGGCCGAATCGTCGGCCGCGGCGGTGCGCCGCGGCAACGCTCGGTCGGCGACGCAGGCGCGTCACGTCGTCGTCGTCGGGGCGGGGGCGTTCGGTGGCTGGACGGCGTTGAGCCTGCTGCGCAGCGGCGCCCGGGTGACCTTGTGCGACAGCTGGGGCCCGGGGCATACGCGGGCTAGCTCGGGCGGCGAGTCGCGTGTCATCCGGCATGCCTACGGCGAGCCTGTCTACGTCGACTGGGTGATCCGCTCGCTCGACCTTTGGGAAGCGAGCCAGCAACGCTGGGAGCGACCCCTCTACCACCAAGCAGGGGTGTTGTGGATGGCACCCGCCGGGGACGACTTTCTTCCCGGGGCACAGCGGAATCTCGAGACAGCCGGCGTGGAGCACGAGCTGCTCGACGCCACCGAGCTGGCGCGACGCTACCCGCAGATCGCGGTCGACGGGATCGAACGGGCGATCTTCGAGCCGCGCGCCGGCTACCTGCTGGCACGCCGCGGCTGCGAGGCGGTTGCCGAGGCGTTCATCGAAGAGGGAGGAGCGTACCGCCAGGCCGCTTGCCGTCTGATTGATGCGGAGGGCGGTGAGATGCGGTCCATCGGTCTTTCGGACGGAGACAGCCTGCGCGCCGACGCCTACGTCTTCGCCTGCGGCCCGTGGCTCGGCAAGCTGTTCCCCGACCTGATGGGCGACCTGATCACGCCGACCCGCCAGGAGGTCTACTACTTCGGCACGCCGGCGGGCACCGGCGCCTACGATGGTGGCAACATGCCCGTGTGGGCCGACAGCGGTGGTCGCTTCTGGTACGGCATTCCGGGAGGCGAGAGAAGGGGCTTCAAGATGGCCGACGATGAGCGCGGCCCGGTGGTGGACCCGACGACGCAGGACCGGCAGCTCTCGGCCGAGGGCGTCGCCCGGGCGCGGGCCTATCTGGAGATGCGCTTTCCCGGCATGAGCGGAGCCCCGCTGATTGAAGGCCGGGTCTGCCAGTACGAGAACTCGCCCGACGGCAACTTCATCATCGACCGGCACCCGCTGGCGGCGAACGCCTGGATCGTCGGCGGCGGGTCGGGGCACGGCTACAAGCATGGGCCGGCCCTCGGCGAATACACCGCGCGCCTCGTTTTGAACGACGGCCAGCCGGAGGCGCTCTTTTCTCTCGCTCGATTCGGATGAGGAGCTAAGATGCGTATCGCTGACGAAATCGCCCGCGCCGGCTTCCGCCGCCGCTTCAAGGTCGCGCCGCTGGCCATGATCGCGTTGCTGCTCCTTCCTCTGAACGTCGCCTGCGACGCTTCAAGCCCACCGGAGGACCCGGTCGCGAGCGATGACGCCGCTCGCTTGGGGGAGCTGGTGGACGAGGTCTGGACCCACAGCATCGAGCGCAGCCCCGCCCTTCGACTGCGAGAGGGATTGCCGGTGACCGAGCTTCCGCCGCTCGACTACGCCCGCGCCGAAGAGGACGCGACGTTCGCCCAAGAGGTCCTCGACCGTCTGGATGCCATCGACCCCGATCGCATCTCGCACGACGAGCAGCTGACCGCCCGCATCCTCCGCTGGGAAGCCGAAATGACCGTCGAGGGGCTGCAGCACTACTGGCTCAACAGCGTGCTGACGCCCTACGTGAATCCGCTCCCCGGGCTACGTCCGATCTTCGAGGCCCAGCCTGTCGCCGATATGCAGGATCTGGACAATTATCTGAGCCTGCTGGAGCAGGTGCCGGACTACGTTCGTTCCGTCCTCGCGACCGCCCGCGGCCAGGCCGAGCGCGGCTACGTCGTCTCGCGTGCCAACATGCCGGCGGTGATCGCGGTGACGCGGGCGATGATCCAGCCTCCCGCGGCTCACCCACTGGCGCCGGCCGGCGAAAAGCTGGCGACGTTCGCCACCGAGGATGCCGAGGCCTTCGACCTGCAGTTCGGTGACATCGTCGAGCGCGGCATCAATCCGGCTCTCGAAGAGCTGGTCGCCTACCTCGAGGGCGACTATCTCGATGGCGCACCCGACGACGTCGGCGTGTCGCAGTACCCCGGCGGCGAAGAGTACTACCGCTACCTGACCCGTCTGCACACGACCATGAACGTCACGCCGGAGGAGGTCCAGCAGGTCGGCTTCGAGATGGTGCAGGACATGCAGGCCAGCATGGCCCAGATCCAGGCCGAGATCGGGTTCGAGGGGTCCGCGACGGCGTTCCGTACCCACCTGCGCGAGGATTCCCGGTTCTTCCCGGGAAGTCCCGACGAGGTTGCCGAGCGTCTGCAGAGCGCCGCCGACGCGTTCTTCGCCCGGGCCGACGAGTTCTTTGTCGAGCTTCCAGACGCGCCGTTCGCCGTGCGCCGGTTGGACCCGTCGCTCGAGGCATCGCAGACGTACGGCTACTACTCGCCCCCCACGGCGACAGAGCCGGCCGGCTACTACAACTACAACGCCTCGAGCCTGGATGAGCGCTCCTGGCTGAACCTCGAGGGCGTCGCCTACCACGAGCTGTTCCCCGGGCACCACTTCCATATCGCCCGCCAGTTCGAGAACGACACGCTACCGGCACTGCGGCGGTATTCCTTTCAGACGGCGTATACCGAGGGCTGGGGATCGTACGCGTCGTACCTGGGACTCGAGGCCGGGATGTACGACGACCCATACAGTCGCTACGGCATGTACATCCTGGAAATCTTCCTCGCCACCCGACTGGTCGTCGACCCGGGGATGAACCTGCTCGGGTGGTCGCTCGAGCAGGGGCGCGACTTCATGCGCGAGTCCACCTTCGAGTCGGAGACCCAGATCTCCACCGAGTCGCTGCGATACTCGACCGACATGCCGGGTCAGGCGCTCGCCTACCAGATGGGCAAGCGCAAGCTGCTCGAGCTTCGGCAGCGCGCCGAGACCGAGCTCGGTGACCGTTTCGACATCCGCCGCTTCCACGAGGCCATCCTCGGCCCGGGCTCGATGCCGCTGGAGGTGCTCGACGAGCACATCGATTGGTTCATCGAGCAGGAACGGTCGCGGGATTGAGAGCGATGTGGGCGGGCCGTAGATCTCGTTTATCTCGCGCATCGATCCCCGCTGCAATGTTGACCGTTGTCGTCGTCGGCGCGGCCGCCGCTGGGTGCGGCGGGCTCGACCCGAACGCTCCCTTCACGACCATGGGCGCAGAGGAAGAGGCGACACCGATTCCCCCGGGGACGCCGATCATCGAGCACGACCCGGTGCCGCTGGATGCCCGCTCGGAGCGCATCGAGATGATCGAAGATCTCGTCGTCGACCGCGGTGCGGAGCCCTTCTACCGCCTCGGCGGTGTCGACGCGGACGCGAAGGGCAACTTCTACGTACACGACGGCGGCAACCAGAACATCATCATGTTCGACGCGGGCGGGAGTTATCTGCGGACGATCGGTCGTCCCGGCCAGGGCCCGGGTGAGCTGGGCCTCGGCGGGGACATCGCCGTGGCGGGCGGGAACCTTGTCCACGCCGCTCGCAACCGCATCAACGTGTGGTCCGCTGCCGGCGAGCCGATTGCTTCGCGGAACATCGCGCACACTTCCCGATTCTCGGGCATCGCGGGCACCGAAGACGGCGGGGTCGTCGGCTTCGCCGTACTCCGTACCCCTGGCGGGCGGCGCCAGATGGTCATCCGAACGGATCTCGACGGGCGGCGGGAGCGAGACTATGCCGATCTGCCGCCCCGTCGCCAGTTGATGGTCTACCAAGGAGATCGGGGGCAGAACACCGGGCTTCCGCGCCCACAGCCGACCTTTGCCATCTCCCGCTCCGGTGAGGTCTACGTGACGACGGGCAGCGACTACGAGGTCCTCGGCCTGAATCCCGACGCCAGCGCCCGATGGGCCCTGCGCGTGCGGTGGCCGCGGCAGCCGCTGACCGACGACCGAATCCAGGAGGCCCTGGCGCACCTGATGTCCCGCGGCGACGTCCCTGCCGGCATGAGTGGCGTCCGCCGTTCGTCCGTAGACTGGCCGGAGGCGCTGCCGGCGCTGATGGGATTCTCGTCGGCTCACTCCCACGCACGACCCCGACCCATCCGCGTCGATGGTCACGGCCACCTGCTCGTCTTCCCGTTCGTCCCGAACGACTGGGATCGTCCGGATCAGCCGGTGGACGTCTACGCCGCCGATGGCACGCATCTGTTCTCGGGCATGATCCCGATGATTCGTTGGGATGCGGCCCGCGGCGACCACGTGTACGGCGTTCGCTCCGATCCCGAGTCCGAGGAGTACACCGTCGTGCGCTATCGGCTGCGCGAGCCCTTTGGCGTTCGATGATCGGCTCGAGCGGACGCTCGGGCTCGTAGCGGTGCCTTCTGCGATGCCCGTTGCTCGTGCTGCCGCTGACAGCCCTCGTTCGCCGTATCGTCAGGACGGACTTCAATCCGGGCTCTGGAGCCTCCCGACGACGCCGTTCTGATCGCAGGTGACCAGGCTGCCGTCGCCCGGGTAGAAGGCAAAGAAGGACACGCACATCTCGGTGGGCCAACTCAGCGGGGTGGCGCCGTCGTTTCGCCAGGTGCACGTTGTGCGGATGCCGTCGCCGCTCCGTACGGCCAGAGGATCGTCGAGCTGCAGCATGGGGAAAGTGTGACGATCTTCATGCATCCACGGGCCGCTCCACGAGTACAGCGTTTCGCGACCGTCGTCCCGGAACACCTCGACCTCGAAACGCAATCCGGCCTCGTGCATGTGGGGGAGGATCCACGGAATCGTTATCGGGTCGGGGAACGTACAGCTCATCGTGCGCGTGTACTCCTGCCCGGCCGGGATCTCGAACGCGGCATCGACCTGGGCGAAGACGCTGGCCAGCTCGCGTACTTCGGAAGCAGGAATCAGCTCCAGGTGAACCACGTCCTGCGCCCGCCGGACGCTCCCGCTGTCATTCGTATAGTGGGTCTGCACCCATATTTCCGCGTCGCGCGGGAGCTCGAGCGCGACCCCGTCCGGGAGACTCAACCCGGCGCCGTCGGCGGCGCCGGTGGCGACGAAGAAGGCATCGGCCATGTCGGCTGCTTCACAGGGATGCGGCGTCGGGTCGGCGCCGCCGCCGGGAGGGCGGCGCAGGACCAGGGCGTGGTGACCGCCGGCCGTCTGGAACACGCGTGAGCGATTGACGTGGACGTCCTCGTCGAGGGCGAGCGGCATACGCATGCAGAGGAACCGGCTCTGCCCGGGCTCGACCTCGAAGACGGGCCCGACGATCTCGATCGTGCCCGGGCCCGGCTCCGGGATATCCGTACGAAGGCGCTCCGGCGGAGGGGTCGGGCCGCCGCAGGAAATCGCCGCGGTAACCACGATCACGGCGGCCTGCATGCGAATGGCCTTAGTGGAGACCAGCCTCGTCACGCCTTCACCGGCGGTTGAACCCGAAGCGACGCTGCGCCCGCTCGACGAGGCGACGCAGCTCGGCGATCGGATCGTCGCTGTCGTCGACCTGAAGCCGCAGTACGACGTCGTTGTTCAGCCACACCCCGCCGTCTTCCTGCACGATCAGCATGGCGGCAGACTGCATGCCGCGCGTATCCCCACCGGCGGCCTGGCCGGCCTCGAGCGCCGCCATCAGCCGCAGCGAAAGATGCCCCTCCGTGCTCTCGAACGCGTCGACCATGTCCTGGACGACGTCGGGTCCGGCAAGAATGTTTCCCTGGGCGCTGCAGTATTCGCCGACCACGTGACCGGCCCAATCGGAGGCCTCGGGGCCGGTGTACACGGCAACGTCTCCTGCCGCGTTCATGACGGCGAACTGCCGACCGGCTTTGGGCCATGCCCGGGTGCCCAGTCCGGGGTCCGGGTCGTTGTCCCAGATCGTCTCGACGATATCGGGCGGGGCCATGCCCTGGCGCAGCAGCTCGAGGGCCTGGGGGCCGTAGCTGACATCGACGATCGCCTGGGTCGCCACCATACCGACATTGGCCTCGCCCCAGAGCACCCCGTTGCCGACCGAGAAGACACGCGACTGCACCGCGCCGCCGACCATCCCGGTAGCGGGGTCGTAGCCCAGGATCGAGAAGGTGGCGACGATGGGCGGCGCCTCTGGTGTCGCCGGAGCCTGCATCGCTGCCGGGGCTCGAATCGTCGCCGAAGCCTGAGTCGCCGCCGAAGTCTGAATTGCCGCCGGGGCATCCGTTGCTGCGGCAGCCTCTATTGCCGCCGTAGCATCCATCGCCGTCGGAGCCTCTCGGGGTGATGCGGCGCCCCCCGGCAGGGTGAGGCCGACGGTGAGTAACGTGACGGTGGCGAGTCTCATGTGTGGCTCCGGAGCTTTCGGATTGCTGGCGGATTCGGGCAATTCCTATACTGGCGCGATGAGCTTCCACCGCGAACGGTCGCAGATCGTCTTTATAGCGCTCGGGGCGCTTCTTTTCACGGGGGCGTGTGGCGGAAACGGCGTCTCCGGCGGCGCTGACGCCAACCTGCTGTTGATCACCATCGACACGTTGCGCGCCGATCGCCTCGGGGTTTACGGGAACGATGCCGTGGAGACGCCGGAGATCGACCGCCTGGCGGCCGAGGGAGTACGTTTCGCCCGCGCCCTCACGTCGGCGCCGACCACGCTGCCGGCACACGCGACGATCCTGACCGGAGCCTCACCGCCGCGGCACGGGCTGCGCGACAACGCCGCCGGCGTCCTGTCACCGGCAGCGCATACGATGGCGGAGGCGTTTCGGAGTGCGGGTTATCGAACGGGTGCCTTCGTCAGCGCTTTCGTGCTCGACGCCCGTTGGGGCCTGTCTCAGGGGTTCGACGTCTACGAAGGTCCGCCCGTAGCGCCGGGCGAGGCCCCGGCCGGCCCCTCCGAGGCCGAGCGCAACGGCGCCGCCACGATCGAGTCGGCCCTCGGCTGGCTGGAGGGCGCGGGCGATGAGCCCTGGTTCGCCTGGATCCACCTCTTCGATCCACATGCTCCGTACGCGGCGCCGGAGCCCTTCGGCAGCCGCTACGCGGCGACGCCCTACGACGGCGAAGTTGCCTACAGCGACGCGCTGGTCGCGCGCCTGCGAGCGCGGTTGGAGGAGCTTGGCGCGTGGTCGAACACGACGGTGGTTCTGACTTCGGATCACGGCGAATCCCTCGGCGAGCATGGCGAGCCGGCGCACGGTTTCTTCTTGTACGAGCCGACGCTGCGGGTGCCGCTCATCATTCGCCCCGCCGGCGCGGTCGATGCGGAACCAGGCTCACAGGCTCCGCCACGGGGGATCGTCGTCGAGACCACCGTCGCCCTGGTCGACGTGTTTCCGACCGTAGCGGAGCTCTGGCGGCTCGACTCCGGCAACGATATCGAAGGACGCAGCCTCGTTTCGGCGCTCCAGGGCGAGAGCATCGACATGGTGCCGGTCTATAGCGAGACCCTGGTGCCGAGGCTGTACTTCGGCTGGCACGAGCTTCGGGCGATGAGCACCGACGAGGAGAAGTTCATCGCCGCTCCGCGCGAGGAGCTGTACGACATACGGCGGGATCCGGCCGAGGAAGACAACCTGGTCGACGATCGGCCGGAGCGGGCGGACGATCTTCGCGACGCGCTCGACGAGTGGGTGGACAACAGCGAGTCGGGTGCCATCGGCGTCGACGCGGACGCGGCAGACCCGGACAGGTTCGCTGCGTTGCGATCGCTCGGGTACCTGGGTGTCGGTGGCGCGGCGGACGGCGCCGAGCTGGCCGATCCGAAGGACAAGATCGACGTCTACGCCGCAATGATGCGGGCGCTCGGCGCCTGGGAGCTGGGCGATACGGAGGCCGCCCTGGGCATTATCGACGAGCAGATCGTCGCCGACCCCGAGTTCGCCGGGGCGCAGCATTTCCGCGGCCTCGTTCTTGCCGGGAACCGTCGCTACGACGAGGCCACGGCGGCGTTCGAGCGCGCCCTGGAGATCGACCCGGGACATGCCCTGGCCGGTCGCGAGCTGGCCCGAGGCTACCGGGCCACGGGCAACCTCGAGTCCGCCGCGACCCTGATGACCGAGATCCTGGCGCTGCAACCCGCGGACGTCGACCTGCGCTGGGAACTGGCGGACGTGCTCATGCGCGACGGGCGCTGGAGCGATGCGCGTAACGTGTTGAACGAGGGATTCGCCACCGACCCGAACGCCCCGAAGCTGCACTACGGTGAGGGCGTGGCCGCGATGCAGGAAGGCTCCGCGGCCGATGCCCTGGCGGCCTTCGACCGCGCGGCCGAGGGGGCGCCGGAGCTGCCGAACCTGCAATTCCAGCGGGGACAGGCCCTCGAGATGCTCGGTCGGTTGGACGACGCCCTTGCCGCGTACGAGGCGGAAACCCGAAGGCAGCCGCGCCACTACCTGGCCCAGCTGAGCCGAGCGCGGCTGCTGGCGGCCGCTGGCGCCCCCGCCGAAGAGCTGGCCCCGGTATTGCGCGCCGCCCTGGACGCGAATCCTGACTCACCGGATGCATCCCTGTTTCTGGCTCAGGTCCTGCTGGATCGAGGTGATCCGGATGACCTGCCGGAAGCCGAGCAGCTCGCTTCGTTCGGCCTGGTCAACGTTCAGGCGCCGCCGCTGCAGGCACTCGCTCACGCGACGCTGGCACAGGTCTACGAGCGGCAGGGCCGCACCGAGGAAGCGGAACAGCAGCGCGCCGCGGCGGCCCGCCTGGGGGGCGGCCGCTAGACGAGTCGGCTGGGGTGTCCGAGCCGGCTGGGGCGGGGCTTGTCGACCGTCTTCGGCAGGTGCCCTGAGTCGGTGGGTGCGGCGAGTCGGCCGGGACGGTCGAATCGGCGGCGCGTCAGCGACGAGCGTCGGCGGCTTCGAGCAGCCCCAGAATCTCGTCGTAGGTGCTGTATCCCTCGTCCCAGTCGTACCAACCCTGCTTGCGCCGGGCCTTCTCGCGGTCGCTGATCTCGGGATGACCGACCCACCAGTCCTGCAACGCCGACGGCCGCTCGACCCACGCGCCGACGACCTCGAAGCTCTCGTCGAGAACGACAACGGTCGGCGTGGCGCCGCGATCGTCGGGTGTCCGGTAGGTGTCCATGATCATCCGCCCTACCGTCGAGTCGACGATGTGCATCTCGATCTGGTCGACGCGTTCCACCAGGCGGGCGATATACGGGATCGTGTTGACCGAGTCGCTGCAGGAATCGACGGCGACGGCGAGCAGTCGGTAGCTGCCGGACAGGGCGCGACCGCGTTGCACGAACGCATCGGCCGGATCGCTCTTGCCCCAGTTGGCGTCCCACATCTGCTTGCGGCGAACCGCCTGGGCGAGAAAGGTGTCGAAATCGATTCCGCCGCCGTACATCTGCTCGAGCACGGAGGGGTCCGGTTGTTCGGTCGATCGTTGCGCCGGTGTAGATCCTGCCGGTAGCAAGAGCGCGGGCAGCGCGAAGGCAAGGACGCGTCGACGTAGTCCGTTCGTTCGCATGCGGCGTGAACTCCTCCGTTACTGCTGCTCCGTCACAGTGATGTGGATTTCCTTGGTCAGCAAGGAGAGATCCGGGCCGTCGAAGACCCGATGCTCACCATCGGCTACCTGCAAACAAAGGCGGTGCTCGCCGGGCTCGAACTGCATCGTGATGCGGTCGCTGCCGTCACCGAAGTGGATGTACGACGGCGTTCCGGGCGGGATGATCTCGCCCGCCGCGACGCAGTCGACGTCGACCGCGAGGTGGTAGTGGCCCTCACCCGGGCGGACGACGGGCGGATCTACTACAGGGACGATATCGAAGCTGTTGGTGTCGAAGATGATCTCGACCGACGTTCCGTAGGTACCGCCCTCCTCGAGGTTGGTGAACAGGACCTCGGGCATCCGACCGCTGCCGCCGGTCGGCGCCGGCTGCGCGGCGGGCGCCGTGGCATCGGCCGCGGGCTCTTCGTTGTCGGTGGTTGCCTCCTGGGTCGCGCATCCAGCCAGCCAGAGCGCCGCAAGAGCGCTCACTGCAATTGGGGCTGACCCGAAACGTCGGATCCTGGAAATCATGTGTTTCTCCTTGCGGTCGCCCGCTCCGAGGAGGGCGGGCCGTCTGCGTGGTTGCGACAGGAACGGAAAGCCTAGCAGCCTGAGGGCGCCTTGTCCTGGGTCGGAACCCACCGCGCCGCCCGCGATTCCCCGCGGGACGTTCCGCCCCCCCAACCCAGTCGTCGAGGAGGACACGCACGGCGTCTCGGCATGAGGTTGCGCGAAGCCCCGGGGTGGGGCTACGCGGAGTCTCGACGTGGGGTTACGCGGATTCGCCCTGGTCGAAGAAGGGCGCCCACTTGGCGTCCGGCGACGCCGGGGTCAACAGGCTGACGACTACCAGCAGCCCGACCGATACCAGCACGGCGGGAACCACGACGTAGTCGCTGCTGGCGAAATCGAACTCGGTGCCGCCGAGCGTCATGGTGAAGTTCATTCCCAGACGACTCAGGGCGACGAGACCCACCACGGCGGCCATGCCGCCGGCGATGCAGGCGACGCCGCCCTGCGGCGTGACCCGTTTCCAAAGAAACGCGGCGAGCAACGCCGGGGTCAGGCTGGCGCCGACGAGAGAGTAGGCGTATAGCGCCATCTGTAAGACGCTTTCGAATTGCGTCAGCAAGGCGATGCCGATGACGCCGAAAGCGACGATGCACCCGCGTTGCAACGCCAGCAGTGCCTTCTCGCTCGCTTCGGGGTTGATGAACCGCTGGTAGATATCGCGGCTGGCGTTGGTCGAGGGCACGAGCAGGAACGTGTTGCCGGTCGATAACACGATGGCGATGCCCGCGGCGAGCAGTACCGCGCCGCCGACCGCGGGTAAGCCGTGACGGGCGATGTGGAGAATGATGGTCTCGGAGGCCGCGCGACCGACGATCGAGGACTCCTCGAGGAGGTTGGGGTAGGCGGCACGGCCGGTAATGGCCAGCAGGGCGAGGGCCGTCTCGATGATCACGACACCGCCGACCATGCCGACGACGGCGCGGCGCGCGGCGCCCTCGTCTTTCGCGGAGAAGAACTTCTGGTAGATGCCGCTCTCACCGAGCAGCAGGAGAAACGTCGGCAGGCCGATGCCGATTACCCAGAGCAGATTGTGCCCCCCCATGATCGTCGTGTGCTCGGCGGGAAGCAGGTCGATGGTGGAGCCGACGCCGCCGAGCTGCCACACCATGTACGGCAGGGCGAACATGACGCCGATGATGATGGCGATGCCGTTGAAGACGTCCACCGAGACGATCGACACCATTCCGGCCATGGCGGTGAAGATGACGATTGCCGCCGCGGTGATCAGCAGGCCCGTCGTCGGTGTAATGGCCCCGTCGGTGACGATCGACAGGATCCAACCGCCGCCGCGGAACTGATAGGCGGCGATGGTCACGTACGCGAGGATGATGGTGATGGTGCCGAGCACGCGGGCCGTGGCGTTGTAACGACGCTCGAGAAGATCCGGGACGGTGTAATCCGCGATGCGCCTGACCCTGCCGGCAAGGAAATAGACGACGATCATCCCCGCCCAGGCGCCGAACGAGAACCAGAGCTCGGAGATACCGGTGCGGAAGGCGAGGCCGGCGGCGCCGAACAACGACCCGGAGCCGATCCACGTGCATACCAACGTTCCCACCAGCATGTACACCGGAACCGAGCGGCCGGCGACCATGAACTCGTCGTGGCTGGTTACTCCTCGGGCGCGCCAGATGCTGATGCCGATCAGAATCAACGGATAGAGGATTACGACCGCGACCAGCAGGTTCATGTTCTTTCTCCGGTGAGACGCCTCCGAAACCGGCGCCATTCTACAGGGTTGCGGCCTCCGGGGCCGTGAGTACCCTTGCGACGTGAACGAACGCTCGCTGGACAAAGCACTCGGCGTGCGCGACGTCGTACTGTTGAACGTCGTCGCCATTGTCGGCCTGCGCTGGGTGGCGGTTGCCGCCGCCGGCGGGAATTCATCGGTAACGCTGTGGTTCGGCGCGCTGTTGCTCTTCTTCATCCCGCAGGCGTTCGCCGTCATCGAGCTGACCAGCCGCATCCCGGAGGAGGGTGGGATCTATCGCTGGTCGGAGGTCGCGTTCGGCGAGTTTCACGGCTTCATGTCGGGATGGTGCTACTGGACCAACAATCTGGTGTACTTCCCGAACCTGCTGGTGTACGTCGCCGGGGTTTCGGTGTTCGTCGCCGGCAGCGGCTTTCAGGAAGTGGGCGAAAGCCGGCTCTACGTACTGCTGTTCTCGCTCGCCGCGCTGTGGATCGTGTGGTTGTTCAACCTGCTGGGGCTGTCGGCGGGCCGCTGGGTGCAGAACGTCGGCGGCTTCGGCACGTGGGCTGCGGCGACCGTGCTGATTCTCTTCGCTCTGATCGCGGTCGTGCGCTTCGGCATCGCCAACCCGATGCCGCGGTCGAGCTTCTTCGACGGGCTGATGACCTTCGACAAGCTCGAGTTCTGGGCGGCGATCTGCTTCGGCCTGAGCGGCCTCGAGCTCGCCTCGGTGATGGCCGGCGAGGTGAAGGATGCCACCCGGACGATCCCGCGGGCGGTGATGATCTCGGGCGTCGCGATCGTCGCCATCTATGTTCTCGGCACCCTGGCGCTCCTGGTCGCGCTCCCGGCAGCGGATATCAACATTATCTCGGGGGTGCTGCAGGGGATTGCCGCGATCGGCGACCGCATCGGCCTCGGGTGGACGACCAACATCCTGGCGCTGTTGATCACGTTGGGAGGGATCGGCGGGTTGATGGCCTGGTTCACCGGTGCGGCGCGGATGCCGTTCGTCGCCGGCGTGGACACCTACTTGCCGGAGGCCTTCGGCCGTGTGCACCCGAGGTTCGGGTCGCCGTACGTCGCGGTCACCGTCCAGGCCGTCATCGCAACGGCATTCATCGCCATGAGCTTCGTCGGCGCGACGGTCGAGCAGGCGTATCTGGTGCTGCTCGACACCACGCTGCTGGTCTATTTCATTCCCTACCTGTACATGTTCGCCGCCTACATTGCTTTGCGGCGAAGGGGCGCCGGCGGCATCTTCGCCGGTGACGCCGTGCAGAGCCGCAACCCCGCATCGGCGGAACGCACCGTTGTGCGTCGGATCCCGCGGAGCACTCCGCTAGCCATCGCCCTCGGATGCTGCGGCCTGCTGACCACCGTGCTCGCCATGGGGCTGTCGATGGTGCCGCCGTCCGACGGTGGCGCCGCGCTGTACCTGATCAAGGTGTTGGGCGGGGCCGGGGCGTTCGTGCTCGCCGGCGCGGTAATCTACGCGCGCAATCGCTGACGGGCCATGGAGATTCGTCTTCTTCTCGTCGATGCGCTCAACCTGGTCCGGCGCGTGTATGCCGCCCAACCGGGAGAGGACACCCCGGAAAAGGCGGACGGCGCGCGCATCTCATGCAAGCAATCGCTTCAGCGCGGCCTGCGCGAGACCGAACCGACCCATGCGATCGTGGTTTTCGAAGGCCGTGAGCCGAGCTGGCGACACCTCCTTTTCCGCGACTACAAGGCCGACCATACGCCCATGCCGGCGCCGCTGGCCGAAGCTCTGCCGGCGTATCGGGAAGCGTTTGCCGACATCGGCGTCACGTCGTTCGAAATGCCCCGGGTGGAGGCCGACGATGTCATCGGAACGCTCGCCGTCAAAGTTGCCGATGCGGGCGGCACGGCCGTGATCCTGTCGACCGACAAGATCTTCCTGCAGCTACTTTCCGATCGGATCCTCGTGCGCGATCACTTCAAGCCCGCCTATCTGGACCGGGCCTGGGTGGCGAAGCGCTTCGGCGCGACTCCGGAGACGTTCGTCGACTTGCTCGCTCTCGCCGGCGACAGCACCAACAGCATCGCCGGAGTCCCGGGCGTCGGCCCGAAGACGGCGGCGAGGTTGATCGAGGAGTTCGAATCCCTCGACAACGTTCTGGCAGCTGCAGTCGAGAGGCACGAGTCGCTGACGCCGAAACTGCGCGACAACCTCGAGGATCACGCCGACGACGCTCGCCTGGCCCAGTCGCTGGTGCGCCTACAAACGGACCTCGACCTCGGTATCAATCTGCAGTCGCTGCGCTACGTCTCCTAGTGTCAACTTACTTCCCGCACAGGACGCTAGCAGCTACCCCCAACGCGGCTGGTCGTCCGGGTTGATGCCCAGCATGCCCTTGCCGATGAACTCGTGCGCCAGCACGGAGTTCGCCGGATGAAAGCGCCCCGCTCGTGCATCGCGGAAGACGCGCTCCAGCTCGCTCTTCTTGAACATGCCGAAGCCACCGGAGATGTCCATGGCGCGGTCGACGATCTTCCAAGCGGTCTCGACGGCGTTGTACTTGGCCGCGATGATCTTGACGCCCCAGGCGGGGCCGTGGTCGACACCGTTTGACCAGTCTTCGGCCACCTTGTCGAGCTGTGGTGCGATGCTCTCGAGCGCCATTGTCATTTCGGCTACCCCGTGCTGGATCTCGGGATGGTGCGACATGCCGTTGGGCAGGGCGATCGTCGGCTTGTTCTGCACCGACTCGATGGTGATGTCGAGAGCGCGCTGCGCCATGCCGCAGTAGACGTTGCCGAAGTTGACCAGCGCCCAGGCGAACACGCCGAGAACGAATTGGTCGATGCCGGCCGCCCCGATCGGTACCACTCGGGCGATGTTCTCGTCGGGTACGAAGACGCCTTCGAGCAGAGTGTCCTCGCTGCACGTGGCGCGCATCCCCATGACGTCCCAGGTCTCCTTGATCGAGTAGTTGTCCGCGTCGCGCTTCATGAACGCGTGCACGATTCTGGGATTCTCCGGGTCGGAGGTGTCCATGCCGTGGATTCCCAGCCGTGTCCAGGCCGGGGTGAGGCTGCCGAAGGACTTACGACCGGTGAACTTGTAGCCGCCGTCGACCGGCTCGGCGGTCGTCGTCGACAGCAGCAGCGGCAGGTCGTTGCCGGACTCTGAGTGGCCGGCGGCGAAGATCTCGCCCTTGCCCGCCTCTTCAAGGAGCCAGTCGACGGATTTGTCGCCGGAGCGGCTCAGGTCGGAGACGAGGCCGCACCAGTAGTTGTGCATGTTGATGCAGAGCGCCGTCGCTGGGGCGTAGTACGAGAGCTGGCGTGTCGCACGACCGACTTCCGCCAGGTTCATCCCGTGGCCGCCGAACTCCTCCGGGACGGCCATCAGCATGTAGCCGGCGGCCTTGAGCTCGTCGAAGTCCTCCTGGCAGAAACGATTCTCGCGATCATAGACGGGAGCGCGCTCGGCGCAGCGAGCCAGCAGCTCCTCGTCGAATTGGAACTTCTCGGACATGTCGACTCCTTGTTTCGAACGGTCGGGGTTTACACGAACAGGCAGAAATGGCGGGGTGAAACCGGCGCGTGCGGCCACCGCCTCCAGAAAGAAGTACCGGAACCATACCCAAAGCGGCTCAAACTACAACCCGTGCGTCACACCGAAAAGCGAATCAGGAGGATGTCGCCGTCCTGAACGATGTAGTCCTTGCCCTCGAGGCGCACCAGTCCGAGCTCCTTGAGCTTCTTCTCGGAGCCGTGCTCGATGATTTCGTCGTATGTGAAGCGCTCGGCGCGAATGAAGCCGCGAGCCAGGTCGGTGTGGATAGCGGCGGCCGCCGCCACAGCGTCGTCGCCCCGGCGGACGTTCCAGGCATGGACCTCTTTGGGGCCGACGGTGAAGAAGCTGATGTAGCCCACAACCTCGTGGGCCAGGCGTGTAAGCCGCGACAGGGCGGAAGATTCGATGCCCATGTCCTGGCGAAACGCCAGCGCTTCTTCCTCGTCGAGCTGATTGAGCTCCATTTCGAAGGAACCGGCGAACTCCACCACGCGGTGCTTGCCGGCGATCCGATCGACGATTTCGTTGTTCTGCCCGAAAGCCCCTTCCGCCGAGTTGACAATCACCAGCACCGGCTTCTGGGTGAGGAACTGGAAGCCCTTGATCGCGGCCAGCTCGTCCTTCGTCAGGTCCTCGATGTCGCGGATCGGAGCCCCCGCCTCGAGCTGCTGGTGAATCCGGCGGAGCGCCTTGCCCTGCAGCTTGATCTCGTGCGTCGCGATGCCCTTCTTCTCCGCTTCGGCGATGCGGTCGAGGCGGCGCTCGGCCAGGATCAGGTCGGCGAGGAGAAGCTCGTCGTCGAGCTTGTCGACGTCGCCGCCGGGGTCGGGATCGCCGGCGGTCGGGTCGGCGAAGTTTCGAACGACGTAGGCGAGCGCGTCGACGTTCTTCACCCGGCCCATGGTCTCCGCCGAGAACAGCTCGTCGCCGCTGGACTCGTCGCGCGCCACGCCGGCAAAGTCGATCAGCGTCACGGTTGCGTAGACGGTCTTTTTCGGCTGATAGATCTCGACCAGGCGCTCGACCCGGGGATCGCCGACCTCGACGATGGAGACGTTCGGCTCGGCACGCCGGTCGGAATAGCCCGAGACGGCGGCTTCCGCGCGCGTGATGGCATTGAATACGGTGGTCTTACCCGAATTCGGCAGACCGATGAGGCCGAGTTCCATGGTCTTCGAGGGGTTCAGGCCGTCACCGGATCGGGAGGGCCGACGACGGAAATGTACCGCGCCCCCGGGGCGGCCGCTAACGCGGTCGGCCACTCATGTGGCGGACCCGCTCTCCATGCGACGCACGCGGCCGGGATCCATGCTCAGCCGGGCAAAGTAGATCCTGGTGATCGAGATCGGCGTAGACGTCGAAGCGCATCGATCACCCCTCCGGCGGAAGCCCCCACGTCTGCGGTGTGGTGAACTCGAGGCAGTTGCCGGCCGGGTCGCGAAAGAAGATCGAACGGCCGCCCTCGGGCCAATCCACTTCCGACTCGACCTCGATCCCGTTCTCGCGCAGCCGCCGTTTCCAACGGTCGATCTCCGACCCGGCGGCGCGAAAAGCGACGTGCCCCGCGCCGCTCGTGCCGTGCAGAGGAATCGCAGCCCCTCCGACGGTGGTGACGTTCACCGACGTGTGCCCGGGATTGAAGAGCAGCAGCATGCCGTCTCCACAACGGAAGAAGAGGTGGCGCCCTTCGTCCTTGGCGAAGACCTCGAATCCGAGGACGCCGCTGTAGAACGCCTCGGCGGCGTCCAGGTCCGGGCAGCAGAGAGTGGTCTCGATCACACCCCGAACCGCCAACGGCCGGGAGCTCACCGGATCTGCCCGCTCCGCGTCGCCGGCGCGCTCGTCGGTGTCTGCTCCCGCAGCAGCTTTGTCAGCGTTCACCTGTCGCTATGGCCTCCGGTAGATCGAACCGCCCTTCATCACCAGGCGGACGTCGCGGAGCACGGAGATCTCGGTCGTCGGGTCGCCTGCGACCGCAATCAGGTCGGCGAGCAGGCCGGCGCGCACGGCGCCCACCCGGTCGTCGATGCCGAAGAACCGGGCGTTTTCGCTGGTTGCGGCACGCACGGCGGCGGCGGGTTCCATGCCGTATTCCACCATCAGCTCCAGCTCGCGGACGTTGTCTCCATGCGGGTAGACGCCGACGTCGCCGCCGAAGCAGATCGGCACGCCGGTTTCGAGGGCGAGGGCGAAGCTCTCGCGTTTGCGGCGGATGCGTGCCGGCTCCGGGTCGACCCCGGGCCTCCAGCCGCCGTACTGCGTGATCGCGTGCCCCGCCGCCAGGGTCGGGCACAGCGCCACGCCCCGCTCGGCCATGAGGGCGAAGACCTCACGCGTGCCGCCGTCGCCGTGGTCGATGGTGCGGACCCCCGCCTCGACCGCGCGGCGCATACCCTCGGCGGTCGATGCGTGCGCGACGACGTACCTGCCGGAGCTACCAGCGACGTCGACGATGGTTCGCAGCTCCGCCTCGGTGAACGTCGGGCGGGCGGATCCGTCGGCCCCCCAACGGTAGTCGGCGTACACCTTGATCCAATCCGCGCCACGGCCGATCTGGTCGCGGGTGACCCGAACCAGGTCGTCGTATCCGTCGGCCACTTCGGCGCCCTTCGGAAAGTCGAACTCGGGTGCGCCACGTGGGTTGTAGCTGCCGGTGGCAACGATCGCCCGGGTGGTGATGATCATGCGGGGACCGGGGATGACGCCCTTCTCGATCGCCGCCTTGATGCCGACGTCCGCGTACCCGGCTCCCTCCGTGCCCAGGTCGCGAATCGTGGTGACGCCGGCGGACAGGGTGTCACGGACGTGGTTCACGGCCCGTGCGGTGCGCTCGGCGAGGGACTCGTACAGGACCTGGTCCGTCCAGGGCGTCTCGCTATACGGGTGTAGCAGGACGTGGGAGTGACCCTCGATCAGGCCGGGCAGCAGCGTCAGGCCGTCGAGGTCGACCGTCTCCGCCCCCGGCGGCGAAACGATGTCTGCCGCCGGCCCGGCGGCGTCGATCCGCTCGCCGGATACCACGACGGCCCAGCCCGTATGCATCGCCTCACCGTCGAAGACACGCCCTGGGAGTAAGACCCACGAGGTCTCGGGAGCCTGATTCGACTCGAGCGCCGGCGCCCCGACGGGCGGCGCAGATGCCGCCGAGGGGGCGAAGACAGCCCATAGAACACATCCGACGGTAAGCAGCTTCGTTGCGAGCCGGGCGGATCTCATGTCGACAGCAAACTCCATGCGGCAGTGTTCATCAAGTCCGGGACGTCTTCCTCGGGGCGCGGACAATCGCATCTTTTTTCGCTCTCGACGCAACCTCGGAGGGCGGTTGTGCGTCGTAAGAATAGGCACGCCCCCGAGGGGATGAGCCGGAATGCAGCCCGGCCGGAGAGACCCGACGTCATGACCGACATCGAACGCCAGCGAATTCTGATGATGGCCACAACGGCGATCGCCGCCGTTGTATGGGCCATTGCCAACCTCGCCTGAGGACGCACGTTAGCAGGCCCAGGTAGCCGATCAGCGGCCGCCAAGCCGCTCGTGCGGCGCAGCAACGAAGCCGTCAGCCCGGTGCGAAAGTCGCCCGCCGGCCGCCCCCGCCGCCTGCGGGATGCTCAGAATCCCGATAATTCGGCGTGCGCACGCGCCACAGCCGGCTTCACGAACCACTCGTTGAAGTAGTAGAGGCCGATGGGGTCCTTGCCGACGAACCGCTCGGCCCACCCGGCGAAGGTGATGTCCCAGGCCGTGGTTTCGGCGTCTCGTCCGGATCGGATCGAGCTTCGGACCGCGTCGATCTCGAACTCGACCAACTCGATGATCTGATCGACGTATCCCCGCTGTACCAGCACCTCGCCGTGCCCGGGGACGATGTCCTCGTATTCCAGCTCGCGTAGGTCTCGCAGCGACGACAACCACTCGGTTTGTAAGCGCGAGAACCCGTAGGGGATCGGATGGGTGACGATGTCGCCGGCGATGAGAAGACGCTCCTCGGGTATTCGCACGACGACGTCCGATCCTGCCTTGCCGAAGCCGAGGTCGAGGAGCTCGATCGTGCGCCCAGGACGCTCCAGAACCATGCGCCCCTCGAACACCCGGGCCGGTGGCGTGACGCGGACGTCGCGGTACTCGTTGCGGACCGCGTAGATGTCGCGCTCGTAGTAGCGACGCAAGTGTTCTGCAACCTCGGGGTCGCCGTTGAGCCCGCGGCGGGCTACCCGGGCGATCTCGGCCTCGCCGCTCTCCTGCGTGGCGGTCATCTCACGGGAGAAGTTGCGCACCCGGCTCTGGACACTGCCGCTTTCGAGGTAGTCGCGGGTGCCGGTGCGAGCCATGATCTGGATTCCCGGATACGCCTCGAGGAATACCTGGTTGCCGAGAACGTGATCCTCGTGGCCGTGCGTGTTGATCAGCGTGCTGACCGGAAGATCGGTGATCTCACGGATCTGGCCGATGATCCGCCGCGCAGCCCGCGGAGAGGAGCCGGCGTCGACGACGACGACATCCTGTTCCGTGACGATGATGGTGACGTTGCCGAAGACCGGTGATCGAAACGGGTCCGGTCGATACGCCATCCAGATCCCTTCGCGTACCTGGTTGAACGCGACGTCGTAGGGGCCGTCGCCGGTCTGCGGCGACAGCAGCAGCAAGAGGGCTATCAGGTAGCGAAACACGGGCGTCCCAGGGGGAATCAGCGGGGGAGATTCCTATGGTGAAATGCCCGCCCGTGCCGGCGCAACCCCGCGGCCCTGCTGCCGCGGCGGTGGTCGCGCGCCGGCGCATCGGACGGCCGGCATTTCCGGCGCCGAGCGGCCGCGGCGCGGGGCAGAAGCTGCTTGCGGCCGCTCCGGCTCCTACCGGCCGCCGTGCTCGGCCATCAGCGGGTCGTCGCGAACGGTGACGCTCCCCTCGAGCGTCTGGCCGCCGACGTGCAGCGTCACACGGTAGGTTCCCGGGCCGGCCTCGCTGGAACCGATCTGGGGGCCGAAGAACTCACCGCCGGGGGCGTACCCGTTGAACTCCGCGACCAGCGCGTTGCGGGTGGCGTTGAGGGCGCGATCGTTGTCCGCCCCGCCGAGCTCGCCGCGCAGCGTCGTCAGCCGCTGGCGCATGTCCGCCTCGATGACGACGGTATCCAGGTAGTCGATCGCCGCCGCCAACCGGTCCCGCATGGCGCCGCGCTCGGTTTCCGTCGACGGGAACTGGAAGTTCCAGAACGCGCGGTTGATGCCCGCCTGGGCTCCCGTGGCTGCGCTGCCGGGCGCGCCGCGGAAACCACCCCGTCCGCCGCGGCCGCGGCCGCCGCCCCGGCGCCCGCCGCCACCGCCAGGCCGGACGACCGCGAGGCGGTCGCCTGTGAACTCGGAGACCTCGAGCCGGACCTCACCGTCCGGCGCCTCGCGTAGCCAGAAGTTGATCGCCGCGCCGGAGGGCGGGTTGCCCCCGCGGAAGAGGAAGTTCGGCTGCTTGCGGCCGAGGTTGATATTCACCCACTTCGTCGCCGTCTTGTTGTCGAACAGGTGTGCATCGGACGCCTGGACGGCGGACGACATCTGTCGCAGCGGCGTGATGTCGTCGAGGATCCAGATCGAGCGCCCGTGGGTGCCGGCGACCAGATCGGCCTCGCGCGGGTGTATCAGGAGATCGCGCACCGCCACGTTGGGCATGCCGGACGACAGCTTGAACCAATCGTTGCCGCCCTCGATGCTGGCGTAGACGCCGAACTCGGTGCCGACGAACAACAGGTTCGGGTTCACCGGATCCTCGTTCACCACGTACGAACCGATACCGTTCGGCAGGTTGCCGCTGATGTCGGTAAACGTCGCGCCGAAGTCGCGGGTGACGAACACGTGCGGATCCATGTCGTCGAGGCGATGGTTGTCGAGGACGACGTACATCGTGCCGGCGTCATGGTGCGAGGGCTCGACGCGATTGACCCATACCTCGCCCGTAACCCCGGGCAGGTTGTCGCGCACGTTCGTCCAGGTGGCGCCGCCGTCGCGGGTGATGTGCAGGTTGCCGTCGTCGGTCCCGGCCCAAACGAGGTACGGGTCCAGGGGCGATTCGCGCACCGTGAAGATGGTGAAGTGCGCCTCGCCACCGGTTACCTCCACCGTCAGGCCGCCCTGGCCCGACGGATTGCGCAACTCCGGGTCGTTGGTGGTCAGGTCCGGGCTGATGATGCGCCACGTGTCGCCGCGGTCCACCGACTTGAACAGGTGATTGCCCCCGAAATACAGCGTGTGGGGGTTCGAAGGCGACATGGTCAAGGGGCTGTTCCAGTTGAAGCGGAACTGCGGCGGCAACAGCGGCCGGAGCGGTGTCCCGTAGCGGAACCAGTGCTCCCCCGGATCGATCGTATAGACGGTCTTCGTCTCCTCGTAGCCCGGGTCGGAGAAGTCGGTGAAGTTGACGACCGTTTCCGGCGTCGGCGTGATGTGCGTCGGCTCCCGCGTCTCGGTATTCAGTCGCATGGCGAAGCCGACGTGGTTCACCAGGTAGGTGACGCGGTGGTCGGTCGGGTCGGCCAGGAAGGCGAAACCGTCGCCTTCACCCAGCCAAGTGTTGTGCAGGTTCAGGATGCCGCGGCCTTCCCGCGAGTTACTCGGACCCATCCACAGGGCGTTGTCTTGCAGCCCGCCGCCGACCCAGTACGGATCGCGCATGTCGACGCCGACCTTGTAGTACTGACCGATCGCCATGTTGTTCAGGTGCAGGACGGTGGCGCCGTCGTCGACGGTGAGGTACGCGCCTTGATCGGTGGCGGTGTAAAAGATGGCCGAGTCGTAGGGCGCCATCCAGAAGTCGTGATCGTCGCCACCGCCGCCCCACCATTTGCTACGCCAGGTCTCACCCCGGTCCAGCGAAACGAGAAACGTGCGGCCGACTGAGAAGATCCTGTTCGGGTCGTTCGGGTCGATGTGCACCTGGCCGTGATAGAAGGGCCGGTTGTGCGTCTTGAGGATCCACTTCCAGGATTCCCCGGCGTCCTCCGAGATGTAGATCCCGGTGCCCGGCGTTTGCTCCCAGGTGGGCATCGACTCGTCGTACGGGATTCTTTCGTCGGCCTCGTAGGCAGCCACCATGATGTCCGGATCGGCGAGGTGGATCGAGATGTCGATCATGCCGGTCTCGCCCTCGGCGAGCCCGTTGGTGAGCTCGCGCCACGTCGCTCCGGCGTCTTCGCTCTTGAAGATGCCGCCGTTGGGGCCGCCCGAGTACATCGTCGCCGGCTGCCGCAGGCGGTGGTACATGCCGGCGAACAGCACGTCGGGGTCGCGCGGGTCCATGATGATCTCGGTCGCGCCGGTGTTGTTCTCGTAGGGCAGGCCGCCGTCGGCGACGGAGCGGTCGGCGCCGAGCTTCGTCCAGGTGCCGCCGCCGTCGGTCGTCTTGTACAGTCCGCGGTCGCCCGAGTAGCCCCACAGGTGCCCCGGGCTGGCGACGTAGGCGATGTCCGGATCTGTCGGATGCAGGGCGATCTCGGCAATGTGGTGCGTGTCGGCAAAGCCGACGTATTGCCAGGTGGCGCCGCTGTCGGTGGTCTTGAACAGGCCGTTGCCCCAGCCGCTCGAGTTGCGATTGACGGCCTCGCCGGTGCCTACCCAAATGATGTCCGGGTCGGGCTCGAACATCGCCACCGCGCCGATCGAACCCGCTCCCTCGGAGTTGTCGAAGATCGCATCCCAGGTGACGCCGCCGTTCAGCGACTTGAAAACGCCGCCGGAAGCCGAAGCCACCAGGACGTGACGGTAGTCGGTCGAGAGCGCCTCGATTGCCGCGATGCGTCCCGTCATGTTGGCCGGGCCGATATTGCGCCAGCGAAGGTCACGCGCCATCGAGTGGTTGCCTACGGGCGCCTGAGCGCTCGCGGGGTTGACCTCGGGGTGGACGGCACCCGCAGTCACAGCGACCGACATGAGACAAGACAGCAATACGGCGTTCCTCATCGAGCGCAGCTCCCCTGGGGATGAACCTGTACACGGCGCTGATCAACTCTGCCGGAGGGCATCGATGCCCGCCGCGTGGGACCGTGATTGTAGCCTCCCCGACCTCGCGGTTCAGGAAACCGGCTCGACCGTGACCGGAGCACCGGCCGCATCTACGCGCGTTGAAGAGTCTCGCTGGGGCGGCGCGTGCCGAACCCAACGGCTACGAGCAGCTCAGGTCGCGTTTCCGCGCCTCACGTCGAGCTTCCGTTGACACGCTCGATGGTTTCGTGTTAGTCCGGCGGATATTCAGGTCCGATTAAGCGCCAAGCAAGCAAAGCCCACACAAGCCAAGTCACGCAAAGCATGATCAGGAGGATTGATGCTCCGATCGTCCGCTATAGGTGCCCGGCGCAGTCGAGGGAATCCGCTCACTCTGGCGCTGCTCGCGATCCTGGCTTGCGGCAGCGCAGCTGGCTGCTCCGGAACGGCTCCCCAAACGACCGGTCTCGCCGACGGTGAGGCTGTCTACGACCGCTATTGCGCGGTGTGTCACGGACCCGAGGGCAACGGCCAGGGTCCCGCGTCTTATCTGCTCTTTCCCAGGCCACGCAACCTGGCTGCCGGCAGTTTCAAGCTCCGCTCGACGCCGATGGGGAAGTTGCCGACCGACGAAGACCTGGCTCGAACCGTTTCCTTGGGAATCCCGGGGACCGGCATGTTCGCCTTCGGCGAGCTGCTGAGCGAGGAACAGATCGGCGCGGTTGTCCAGCACGTGAAATCCCTGCACCCGGGATTCGCGACGGCCGCTCAGCTCGGTGCCGAAGAGCTCCTGCAAATTCCGTCGGCGCCGGCGAGGACGCCCGAGCTGATCGCTGCCGGGCAAGAGGTCTACGGAACGTTTCGTTGCGCCCAATGCCATGGGCCGGAAGGCAGGGGTGATGGCCCGTCGGCACCGGAGCTCGTGGACAGCGAGGGCGCACCCTTTCCGGCAGCCGATTTCACCCATGGAATCTACAAGGGCGGCGGCCAACCCGAGGATCTCTACCGGACTTTCCTGACCGGCATGGAGGGCACCCCGATGCCCTCGTACGCATCCGCGATCGAGAGCGACGAGCAAGCCTGGGCTCTCGTCTACTATGTCCTCTCCCTGACGCCTGGGGGAGAGGCTCAGCCGACCGCCGGTGACCCCGGTCCCGTCATCGTCACCTCGGTGGACGACGTCGACATCCTCGACGACGCCGATGCTTCTGGCTGGGACACCGTCCCCGAGCATCGCGTATACATGCGGCCGTTGTGGTTTCGCAACGGCTATTCGCCGATTGCAACCGTGCGCGCGGCTCGCGTCGGCGAGCAGATCGCGCTCTTGCTGGAATGGCGAGATCCGACGCACGACACCGGGGCGCTGCGTACCCAGGACTTCTCCGATGCCGCGGCGGTGCAATTCGCGCTAACCGATATCCCGCCCTTCTTGATGGGCCAGCCCGGACCGCAGAACCAAGTCGAGATCTGGTACTGGCGCGCCGAGCGGCAGGCGGCGCACGCCAGCGGCGCGGCGCTCGGCCTGGAAACCGCCTATCCCGACATCGTCGCCGACCGATACCCCTTTGCGCAGGGCACCGGAGCGGATATCCCGTCGCAGTCCAACGGGGCCACAACCCAGCAGAACGCCCCGTACGTCACCGGACGGGACGCCGGCAACCCCGTCTCGGACCCGGGGCTGGCGACGCGACCGGTGCATGGCCTGGCGGCGGCCGGCTACGGGTCCCTCACCACGAGGCCCGCTGATCAGATGCGCGCCGCAGGTGGTGGTGTCTGGAACGACGGCACCTACAGGGTCGTCTTCTCGGCGCCCGTCCAACCCCGCGACCCCACGCTCGAGGCTGACCTCGCGAGGGCCCGGGTGCCGTTCGCTGTCGCCATATGGGATGGCGGGGCGGGCGATCGAAACGGTACGAAGCTGGTCTCGCAGTGGATAACGCTCGAGATCACCTCCCCCGACAGGTAGGAGACTGAGCCCATGGGCAACGACGGCAACCTCGCCATGAACCGACGCTCATTCCTGGCCGCCCTGGCCGGTGCAGGGGCCGCGGGAGTGCAAGTGGGATGCGGTTTGTTCGACGGCGCCGGCGGGCTCAGCAGCATCGTTACCGTCGACAATCCGCTGGCTGCCTATCCGGACCGCGACTGGGAGAGTATCTATCGCGACCAATACCGCTACGATCGCTCGTTTGCCTGGGTGTGCGCCCCGAACGACACGCACATGTGTCGAATGCGTGGTTTCTTGCGCAACGGAGTGATTGTGCGCATGGAGCAGAACTACGACGTTCAAAACTACGGCGACCTCTACGGGAACCGTTCGACCGTGCACTGGAATCCGCGCGGCTGCCCGAAGGGCTACACCTTCCACCGCCGGATCTACGGCCCTTATCGGCTCAAGGGTCCGGTGCTGCGTCAGGGGTGGAAAGACTGGGCCGACGCCGGCTTCCCGTCGTTGAGCGACGACCCGTCGTTGCGAACGCGCTTCAAGTTCGACGATCGGGGCAACGACACCTTCGTGGCGCTCTCGTGGGAGGAGGTTTCCGGCTACGTAGCCCGCGGGATGATGGCAATTGCCGACACCTACAGCGGTGACGAGGGGCGTCGCCGGCTCCTCGCCGACGGCTGCGAGGAGGAGATGCTGACCCACTGGGAGGGCGCCGGAACCCGGACCATGAAGATCGGCTCCTGTCTGCCGCTGCACGGCCTGGTGGGTAAGTTCGGGATCTTCCGCTTCGCCAACATGCTGGGCCTCATCGATCACCACGTGCGAGGCGTGGACGCGGAAGAGGCGAAGGGGGCACGCGACTGGACGGAGTACACCTGGCGTGGCGATCAGGCGCCGGGAACTCCGTTTGTCACCGGCTTGCAGACATCGGACATCGACCTGAACGACCTTCGTAACTCTCGTCTCCACATACAGGTGGGTAAGAACCTGGTCGAGAACAAGATGCCCGAGGCCCACTGGTTCATCGAGGGCATGGAAAGGGGCATGAAGATCTGGTCGATCGCCCCGGAGTACAACGCCCCCGGTACGAAGGCCGACGAGTGGCTCAGCGTCCGCCCGGGGCTCGGCGACCTGGCGGTATTCCTCGGCGTGGCTCGGATTCTCATCGAGGAGGATCTCTATGACGAGGATTTCGTCAAACGCTTTACCGACCTTCCCTTGCTGGTTCGCACCGACACCCTCGAGCGCTTGCGCCCGGAGGAAATCTTCGCGGGCTACCAGCCTAAGCCGCTCACCGTCTCTCACGAGGAACAGGGTCTGACCGAGGAGCAGCGCCAGCAGATCGGCGATTTCGTCGTCTATGACACCGACTCGGGGAGTTTCGCGGCGATCAGTCGAGAAGAGGTCGGGACCAATACCGAGGTCAATCCCGCGCTTTCAGGAAGCTACACCGTCGAGACCGTCGCCGGCGATTCCGTAGAGGTCATGCCGGTGATGGAGATGTATCGCGTCCACCTGCGCGACTACGACCTCGAGACAGTCGAAGAGATCTCCGGGGCCCCGGCGGCGAAGGTCCGCGAGCTTGCCATGGACCTGGCGACCTTGAAGCCCGCCGCCATCCACTTCGGCGAGGGCATCAACCACTACTTCCACGCCACCCTGCACAACCGAGCCTGCTTCTTCGTCATGATGCTGACGGGCAACTACGGGACAAACGGCGCGGGGGTCTACACCTGGGCCGGCAACTACAAGGGCGCCCTGTTCCAGGGGTCGCCATGGAGCGGCCCGGGCGCCGCCGCGTACGTGCAGGAGGACCCCTTTAACCCCGTCCTCGACGAGGACGTCCGCATCACGGGCGACCATCTGCGCAACACCATGAAGGGGGAGGAGGTTTCCTACTGGGCCTACGGCGACCGACCCCTGATCGTCAACACGCCGGAGGACGGCCGCAAGCTGTTCACCGGGCGCACCCACCTGCCCAGCCCGACCAAGCTCATCTGGTACAACAACGCCAACTTCCTCAATCAGGCCAAGTGGATCTACAACATCGTCGAGAACGTCAATCCGCAAGTCGACATGATCGTCGATCAGCAGATCGAATGGACCGGCTCGGCCGAATTCTCCGACGTCGTGTTGCCGGCCAACTCCTGGGCCGAATTCGAGGACCTCGAGGTGGGCGGGTCCTGCTCCAACCCGTTCATCCAGGCCTGGGGCGGCGACGGCATCGACCCGATCTACGATTCCAAGGACGACGCCGCCATCTTCGCCGCGGTTGCCGATGCCCTCAGCGACCAGACCGGCGATCAACGCTTCTCGGACTACTTCAGGTTCGTTACCGACAAGAAGGCCAAGGTCTACATTCAGCGGGTCTTTGACTGCTGCTCGACGACTCGCGGCGAGGACGGCCCCTACTCCATCGACCGGATGATGGCGGGGGACTACGGTGGCGAGCCCGGGGCGGCGCTTTTCCTGTTTCGCACCTACCCCCGTGTGCCTTTTTGGGAACAGATCCACGACTCGGTTCCCTTCTACACCGACTGCGGCCGGCTCGCCTCCTACTGTGACCTTCCGGAGGCGATCGAGTACGGGGAAAACCTCATCGTTCACCGCGAGGGTGTAGAGGCGACGCCCTACCTACCCAACGTGATCGTTTCGACGAGCCCCTTCGTGCGCCCTCGCGACTACGGAATCCCGCTAGACGCCATCGGTGCCGGCGAGCGACAGGTGCGCAACATCAAGATGGCCTGGGAGCAGGTCAAGCAAACCACCAATCCGCTTTGGGAGCGGGGCTACCAATTCTACTGTTCGACGCCCAAGAGTCGCCACACGACCCACTCCTCCTGGTCGGTGGTCGACTGGCACTGGATTTGGTCGACCAATTTCGGCGATCCGCTGCGCGTCGACAAGCGTTCACCTGGGGTCTCGGATCGGCAGATCCAGATGAACCCGCAGGCGGCCATGGACCTCGGCCTAGAGGACGGTGACTACGTCTATGTCGATGCCAACGCCGCCGACCGGCCCTACGAGGGCTGGCGGCCCGGCGATGCCGCCTATCACGCCTACCGTTGCATGGTGCGTGTGAAGTTCAACCCGGGCCTGCCCTACGAATTCACCATCATGAAGCATACCGGCTGGATCGCGACGCCCCGCACGGTCCAGGCTCACGAGAACCGTGACGACGGCAGAGCGCTGGCGGCTGACACGGGCTACCAATCGTCCTATCGCTACGGTTCGCACCAGTCGATCACCCGCAACTGGCTGATGCCGATGCATCAGACCGACGGCCTGTTCCACAAGAAAGTCGGCACCATGGGATACGTCTTCGGTTTTGACATCGACAACCACGCCGTCAACACGGTGCCCAAGGAGACACTGGTCAAGATCACCAAAGCCGAGCCCGGGGGGATCGGCGGGACGGGCGTTTGGGGCCCGGCGCGGAGCGGGTACACGCCGGGACATGAGAGCTCCGCCTTCGAGAACTATTTGGCCGGCTCCCTGACCAAAGTAGAGAAAGGCTGACGACACTCATGGATCATCCGGACCGGCAGATCCCTGGACAGTCGCAGCGCACCGATGAGCTCGTGTCGAACACCGGCGCGGCGAAACAGGCCGAACCGACAGATCCGATGGATCTCGTCGCCACGATGGTCCCGGGCGGCGAAGTCGATTTTCTCGCGCGTTGCTTTGTCGAGGAATACGCCGCAATGGGGTACGACGGCGAGCAGATCCTCGAGCTGTTCCGCCAGCCGCAATACGTCGGCGTTCATCCCGTGTACCGCGCCAAGGGCGAACAGGCGGTGCGGGCCCTGATTGACGAGGTCCTGGCCGAATGCGGCGTCTTTCGGGTCAGCGAATCGACCATCGAGGAACCTCCGCCGCGGCGCTCGAAGTTGATCCAGATCGATATTCCGGGCACTCCGGGCAAGGACGGGCGACCATGACCAAGGTGTACAACTGGCAGCTCGGGCGAGCGATGGAGTACCCCTACGAGGAGGCCCATCCCCAATCGCAGTTCGCGTTCGTCTTCAACATCAATCGTTGTATCGGATGCCAGACCTGCACAATGGCGTGCAAGTCGACCTGGACGTTCTCGCGCGGCCAGGAGCAGATGTGGTGGAACAACGTCGAGACCAAGCCCTACGGCGGCTACCCGCAGGCGTGGGACGTCAAGCTTCTGGCGCTCCTCGAAGAGGCCAACGCCGGCGGACAGGTATGGACCGACGAAGCAGGGCAACAAGACGGGGCGGAGGCGGGTCCCTACGGTGTATTTGATGGCCAGACCATTTTCGAGGCCAAGAGTCCCCTGCAGGACGTCCCCCAGTCGCGTGTCCTCGGCTACCTGCCCTCCGACGACGAGTGGCGTGCCCCCAACATGGGCGAAGACACCGCCGCCGGCCCGGACTGGAGCCCGGGTGAGTACGGCAAGACGGCGAGCCTGCCGGAGCACGGCGTCTGGTTCTTCTACCTGCAGCGCATCTGCAACCACTGCACCTATCCCGGCTGCCTTGCCGCCTGCCCGCGGAGTGCCATCTACAAGCGTCCCGAGGACGGCCTCGTCCTCATCGACCAGAGTCGCTGCCGCGGCTACAGGAAGTGCGTCGAGGCATGCCCCTACAAGAAGTCGCTCTACCGGCCCACCACCCGCGTCAGCGAGAAATGCATCGCCTGCTACCCGCGCCTCGAGGGGCGCGATGCCGATATCACGCCGGACGGAGAGCCGATCGAGACCCGTTGCATGAGCGCCTGCGTCGGTAAGATCCGGCTGCAGGGAATGCTGGAGACCGAACGCGACGGATCTTGGGTGGAGGCCCCGGACAACCCGCTGTACTTCTTGATTCGCGAGGAGCAAGTCGCGCTGCCCCTCTATCCGCAATTCGGTACCGAACCCAACGGCTACTACATCCCACCCCGCTGGGTCCCACGTCCCTACCTCGAGCAAATGTTCGGCCCCGGCGTCGAGCAAGCGATTGAGCGCTACGTTTGCCCGTCGAGGCGATTGCTCGCCGTGCTACAGCTGTTCCGTGCCGCGAGACCCATCATCTATCGCTTCGAGGTCATCGAGGGCGAGAAGGTCCACGAACGGGAGGTCACGTTGCCCTCCGGTGAATCGAAGACACTGGAGATCTTCAATGACACCGTCGTCGGCTACGGGCGGTCCGGTCGAGAGATCGTCCGCACGACCGTGGAAGAGCCCACCTTCGAGCGCCCGGCCCAGCACCCCAACTCGATCTGATGACCGACCCGACGGCTGACCTCGCGCGAGCGAATCTCTATCGTTACCTCTGCCTCGCGCCCCTTCCGCCGCACGACCCGCGTTTCGATCAGTTGGCCGATCCTGATTTCCGTGCCGTCGTCAGGGCGGCAGTCGAGTTCGTCCGAGAGGATCCGACCTTTCGACCCGCCGAGCTCGGTCCGGGCGAGCTGGACCCTGCCGATATCGAGGCTGCCGGGCTGTTCCCCGACGAACCGGGAATCACCGGCTCCTACCTCGAGGTCTTCGGGCACAGCATCAACAAGGATTGCCCACCCTACGAGAACGAGTACTACGAGAGCCGCGACGTCACCTTCCGCTCGCAACGGCTCGCCGATATCGCCGGCTTTTACCGGGCCTTCAACCTCGACCGTTCCCCCACCGCTCGCGACCGAATCGACCACCTATCGTTCGAGGCGGAATTCGTGCAGATCCTCATCGCCCGCCAGCTCTTCGCGACCGATCAGGGCCTGGACGCGTCGCACGCCGAATCGTGCCGCCAGGCACAGCGCCGTTTCTTCGCCGAGCATCTCGGATGGTGGCTGCCGGCATTCGGTACCCAACTGGAGTCGCGGACGAGCTCGCCCTTCTACAAGGGCCTCGCGCGGTTCGCGCGTGCCTTCACGGCCGCCGAACGGGCGGCGCTCGATCTGCCGCCATTTACCGAGCTCCCCGTAGCCCACCCGGACAGCTACGAACCCGAAGGTGCATGCTTCGAGTGTCAGCTCGAAGCTGGGGACGAGAGTTCGCCCCTCGTCGCGACGCCATCGCCCAGCCGACCAGCGCCTTGACGCAGACCGCGCGGGGGCCGGGCGGCGACTCGGCGCCGATCCAATACGAGCCGGGGTTGGTCGAGGCTTCTGTTCGCCGGGGCATCGAGTGCGGCACGCTCGACATCCACTCACTAAAGCTGCAAAGGCTGCGACTCGAACACCGCAGAAAACTCGAGGTTATCTACGGCGAGCCGGACGGCACCCAACGCGAGGCAGCCTTCCGCGACCATTTCACGACGCTGTTTGCCGAGCTCGGCATGGCCTCGTGGATCCCTCGTTGGCTCGATCACTTTCCCGTGCTCCGAGCGGAGCTCGAGTGCGTCGTCGTTCGGTCGGCCTCCGCCCCCGGCGACGGCGGAGCGGAGCTCTGGGAAAACCAGGAACGACGCGGCGAAGGCATTCCGGCATACCTCGTAATTACCGTCGCCGGCGCCGGGTTCGAGAACCACGACGAGCTGGCCGCCGTGCTGCTTCCCGACCTGATGCGCGCCGCCGACCTGCTCGATCCGGATTTCGGCTTTCGACCGGCCGATCTCAGGGCCGATACACGGGGAGCAGAAGAGCGCATCCGCGGCGCCTACCAGCGACTCTGGGAGCTGTCGGCGCGAGTTCGCCTGCGGGCACAGGGTCTCCGCGACGATGACCGACTGCTGGCGGATGCGGCGCGATTGGTCGCTGGTGCGATCCAAGACTCAGAACGGACCGATCCGAATCCCTCTCGCGATCCGGCGGAATTGCTCACAGCACTCGGTCACGACATCTCGCATCGACGACTCGTCGACTTGGCCGTCGCGCTGGGCGCCGGAGCTGGTGTCGTCGCGTCCGCCACCGTAACGCGCTGCCCGCTGTGTCATTACCCGACAACCGATTGGTCGCCGACCGCCGAGTTGCGAGCGGTGGAGTCCGAGGTGCGCGCCGATTTCCCGGCCTGGTCCGTCAAGGAAGGTTGCTGTGGCCACTGCGCGGAGCGCTACGCCCTGCTCGCCAGCACCGCTGACACCACATCCTAGTCGGCTCTCGAAGGGCGTAGAGGGCGCTCGAGACGGGCGAGTATTCTTCGTGATGTGAAGAGTTCGCTCACGACCTCTGAATGGTCGCCGGCATGACACGGCTGGCGACGACCCAGCGCCCGGTGCGGATGGCGGCGATGTTGCCAAACCGGCGCGTTCGGGCGATTCGATCCGGCAGCCGTTGACAGTATAAGTATTTCGAATATAATCGCACTTCTCACATAAGCTGAGGAGGCGCGACGCAATGAGGAGAAAGCACCGGCTGCCACCCGATCCCGAGGACATACTGCCCCTCGGGGCCGTCGACCTGCAGATCCTGCTCGTCCTGGGTGAGGGCGGGCTGCACGGCTACGGCCTGATGAAGGCGGTCGAACAGCAGTCTTCCGGCAAGGTGCGGCTCGAGGTCGGGTCGCTCTATCGCGTCATCAAGCGTCTGCTCGGCAACGGCCTTATCGAGGAGTCCGACGACGAGCCCCGCGGCGGAACACCGACGCCGGTGGCGACGCGAGGCCCCAAACCGCGGCGGTTTTACCGGATCTCGGAATTCGGCCGCGAGGTGGCGGCGGCGGAGGCCCGGCGGCTGGCCGAGGTGGTCGAGACCGCTCGCGAGCAATCGCTGATCGAGGGTTGACGGCCGTGCGCGCCACGCTGTTTCGCTTCTTCCTGCGGATGTATCCCGGCACCTACCGGCGACGCTTCGGCGACGACATGACCGAGGTGTTCGCCACCCGGCACGCCGAGGTCTCCGCTCACGGCGGCCGCGTCGGTGTCGCCAAGCTGTGGGTTCGGACTTTCGTCGACATGGCGAGGGCGGCCCTGGCCGAGCGCCTCGAATCCAGGCCCGCCGGCTTGCCCGCGAGGACCGACCCACGCTCCTATTCCCTGCTCCCCCGAAGGGACGGACGCTCCATGCATCGCCTGCTGCAAGACTTTCGCTTCGGGCTTCGGACGTTGTCGCGAAGCCCCGGATTCACCCTTGTGGCCGTGCTCACGCTGGGCCTCGGTATCGGCGTGACGACATCGGTGTTCAGCCTGGTCAACGCGTTGCTGCTGCGCCCGTTGCCGGGCGTCGCCGAACCGGAGCGGCTGGCGGTCATGTTCACGGCGGAAGATCGCTCTTCGCTGGGTGTCAATTCGTACGTCGATTACCGTGACTTTGCCGAGCGCGCCGACGCCTTCGCCGGGCTCGCCGCCTTCAAGCCCCTGCTGATGGACTTCAGCGACGGCAACGACACCGAGCGCCTGCAGGGCCAGATCGTCAGCGGCAACTACTTCGACGTTCTCGGCGTGCATCCGGCGGCCGGCAGGTTCTTCCGCCCGGAGGACGACGACGAGCCCGGCGCCGAAACCGTCGCCGTCCTGGGGCACGCTCTGTGGCGGGAGAAGTTCGCCGGCGATCCGTCGATCGTCGGCGAGACCGTGCGGCTCAACGGCCTGACGTTCGATGTCATCGGGGTGGCCCCCGCCGGATTCCGTGGCACCGTCCTCGAAGCACGGCCGCAGATCTTCACGCCCTTCATGATGCAGCCGCACTTCATGCCGTCGAGCGGCAACCTCCTGGACAGACGCGGCTGGGGCGGCATCTTCACCGTGGCGCGACTCGGCGAGGGGGTCAGCATCGAGCAAGCGCGGGACAACCTCGCCTCGGTGGCCGCATGGATACACGAGACGTATCCGGAGACGGTCAGTTGGAATCGCCAGTACGCGCTCGTGCCGTTTTCCGAGGGCTCGTTGATGCCCGGCGATCGCGGCACGGTCGTGCAGGTCAGCCGCATGCTCGCCGCGGTCATGGCGTTGGTGCTGGCGGTCGCCTGCGTGAACATCGCCAACCTGATGATGACGCGGGCAGCCCAGCGCCGGGCGGAGATCGCCGTTCGCCAGGCCCTGGGGGCCGACCGGGGACGCCTGTTGCGCCAGCTCCTTGTTGAGAGCCTGACGCTGTCCCTGATCGGAGGTCTCGCCGGCCTGCTGTTCGTCGGCTGGAGCCAGGGGTTCATGCGCGCCTTGCCGCTGCCCCTGGAGCTCGACCTCGGGCTCGATGTCCGCGTCCTCGCGTTCGCCCTGCTCGCCTCGCTGGCTACCGGTCTCGTCTTCGGCCTGATGCCCGCGGTCAAGGGCTCACGTGTCGACGTCGCGGCGCGCATGCGGCGCGACGGCAAGGTCTCGGGGAGGCGGCTCACCGCCGACGCCTTGGTGGTGGCGCAGGTTGCCCTGTCGCTGATCTTGCTGATTGGCGCCGGTCTTTTCGCCCGCACGCTCGCGGGGTTGGGATCCGTCGACCTCGGCTTCGACAGCGACAACGTCCTCGTCGCCGTCGTCGATCCCGGGCTGCAGGGCTACGAGGGCGGAGAGGTGAAGAGCTTCTACGACCGCTTGATGCCGCGGATCGAAGCGATCCCCGCGGTCGAGCGCGCCAGCCTGGTGAGCGCCTTGCCCGGTCCGGAAAACGACGACTACTGGTCGTTCGCGATCGAAGGCTACACGCCCGCCGACGGGGAGCGCGTCGGGGGCTACGTAAACTACGTCGCCACCGGCTATTTCGAGACCATGGGGATCCGGCTGTTGCGCGGCCGTGCCTTCGAGCCCGCCGACGCGTTCGGTGCTCCGGTGGTGATGGTCAACGAGACCGCGGCGCAGCGGCTGGCGGAGCGCACGGGCGGCGACGCGCTGAGCGCAAGGCTGGGCTTCGAGGGCCCGGACGGCGACTTCGTCCCGGTCGTCGGCGTGGTTGCCGACAGCAAGGTGGCCGGCCCGCGCGCCGCCGCGCGGGCGCAGATCTACGTGAACCACGACCAGGTGTCGGCGCTCGGGATGGGCGCCACCATGGCGCTGTTGGTCCGAACCGGCGACGCCGATCCGCTCTCGGTCGCACCGGAGGTGCGCCAGGCGCTCATCGAAACCGACCCGAACGTGCCGGTGTTCGGCCTCGACACGCTGGAGTCGCACCTGTCCGACGCCCTCGTCGCCGAAAGACTGTCGGCGAGGCTGCTCGGCTTTTCCGCCGGGCTCGCTTTGCTGCTCGCCAGCGTCGGCCTGTACGGCGTCCTGTCGTACTCCGTCACCCGGCGTCGGCGCGAGGTGGGCATTCGCATCGCGCTCGGCGCCCGCGCCGGTGCAGTTCGCGGCATGGTGGTCCGGCGCGGGCTGGTGCTGGCCTCGCTCGGCGCCGTGCTCGGGGTGGCGGCGTCGATGGCGGTTGCGTCGGCGCTGACAGGTCTTCTATTCGGTGTCAGCGGTACCGATCCGGTCACCTACGGGACGGTCGTCGGGCTGATGGCAATCGTGGCGATGATTGCCAGCTACGTGCCGGCCCGTCGGGCGACCCGCGTCGATCCCTTGATTGCCTTGCGTGCGGAATAGCGGTCCGGACGTGGCCTACCGGCTGCCGCCGAGGACGGGAGCGATCGGTTGCGCCGCGCTGAGAACCGCGCCGGCGTAGTCGAGGCCGAGCACGGCGGCGACCGTCGAGGCCACCTGCGATTGCGTTAACGGCGGTGCCTGGGCGCGCTCGCCGAGCGCCGCCGTGCCGGGTCCCATGGCGGCGAGCCAGATGAGCTCTGTATCGACGACGTCCTGCCCGTGGCTGCGCCACTCGTCCGGAGCTTCGCCGCGGCCGTGGTCGGTGGTGACGATCAAGGTGGTCTTGTCGGCGTAGCTGTCCATCGACTGCAGCTTCTCCCACAGCATGCGCAGGTACGTATCACCCAGGTGGGCCGAGCGTAGGTAGCGATCGTAGCGACGTCCGTGCGCGTTCGTATCGGTGCCGTCCAGCGAGACGTATAGGACCCGCGGCCGCTCGACTTCCAGGTATTCCAAAGCGGCGAAGAACGTCAGCTCGTCGCTGCGGACCCCTTCCGCATCGCGCGTGCTCGTGCGCATCAGGTCGTTGAGCAGCTCCTGTCGAGACGTCAGATCCTCACCCTCGAACGGCTCCCAACCGGAGTTGACGACGATCCCGGAGCGTGGCTCGTTGAGGATGTACGGGAACACGTCCCAGGCAGTGAATGCCGCCACACGACCCTCGAAACCGGGCTGCGCGGCGATCCATTCGAGCACGTTGGGATTCGGATTGAGGAGCTTGTCGTTGCTGTCGATGCGGTCGTCGGGAAAGCCGCCGAGCATCTCGTGGTACCCGGGATAGGAGAAGTTGCGCCCGTTGGTGACCCGCACCTCGCTGCCGCGCCACCGATTTCCGTAGAGTTGCCCGCCGGGAACGACCACGTCCCAGAGGAAGGGCAACAGCGTGCGGCGCCGTTCCTCCGCCGTCGGTCGCCAGAACCGCTGTCGCAGAGCGTCGACACCCTCGACCCCGCCGGCCTCTTCGCTGAGCAATGCCTCGTCGGCGCCGCCGAAGACCTCCTGGAGCCGGAGGCCGTCGAAGGTGAACAGGACGACGTTCTCTGCCTGCTGCGGCGCCGGCGCGGGAACCCCGGTCGACACCAGCGCGGCAATCAGCAGCGAGCAAACCAGAGCCAGCTTCATGATCGCATCTCCCGATTCCACAATGAGTCGCCAGGGTGATCTTACGCCCAGGGCAGGGAAGCCGTGGCAACTGCCCGCCGCCGATGTCGGTGCCCGCCGGCAGCGGCCGTGTTCGCCAGCAGCGGCCGTGTTCGCCGGCAACGGCCGTGTTCACCGGGAGCGGCGGTTCGCCGGCAGCGGCGGTGTTCGCCGGCAGCGCCACACGTTCACCAGAGCCGCGTTGATTCGGTCTCGATCCTCGCCACCCGCGCGGCATCCTCGGGCGAGAGCCCTCGGAGCGGCGAAGCGGCGCCGTCCGTGCCGGCAGCCGCGGCGCTCGTTTCGTCACCGCCCGCCGAGCCGGAGCGTTTACCGCTCGACGCCACCGTCCGCCTCCGCAAGAAGAGAACCACGCCGGCAACGCCGGCGAGGAAGAACACGGCCGGTCCGAACCAGGCCAGCAACCCGATTCCACGCATGCGGGGCGAACCGAGAATCGAGGGGCCGAAGCGGAGCTCGAGCTCGTCCAGGATCCACTCTTCGTCGCGGCCCAGTGCCAGCCACCCGCGGATCTCGTCGCGCAAATCGCGCGCCCCCTGGGTGGGGCAATCGGCCAGCGTCAGCCCGTGGCAGTAGGGGCTCATCAACTCGGTGATCAGCCGGTCGTACGTGGGCTTCCAATCTTCGGGTTGTTGCCCGGGGGTGGCCGTGGCGGCCGTCGCCCCGGCAGGGATCGCGGCGGCGGCAAGGAACATGGCGATCGCGAGCAGCCTTGCCGGGCTGCAGGAGTGAATTCGTTCGGTTCGCACTGTTGAAGCTCCCCACCGCCGTACGGCTGCACGCCAGCCGGAAGCAACGGCGGCTCCTCTTCTGCCTGACAGATGCCGGAAGCCCGCGATCGGTCACGCCCCGATCCTGGGCAAGTGCGAGGCTGTTTTCCTATAATTCGGCCTCGATCTCCCCACTGTCTTCACCCGGAGGAATCCGATGAAACGCATTTCCGGCTGGTCCTTGTGGTCCATCGCTCTCGCCGGTGCTGCTCTCTTCTTGCTCACGGCGGTTGCGCAGGCGCAGCGTCCCGCCACCCAGGCAGGGCGCTCGGCGTCGCAGGCGGTCGTCTCGCCTGAAAACCCGATCTGGGCGGCCGCGGCTGGCCAGCGAGGTGGTCGGGGCGGCGGGGGCGGCGGCGACCAGGAATCCGAGGGGCCCAAGCCGTACGGCGAGATCATCACCGACGAAGCGGTGACGGACGACGGTATTTTCGACGTGCATCGGGTCGGCGACGACGTCTTCTACGAGATCCCGCTCGACGAGCTCGACAAGGACTTCCTCTGGGTCGCGCGGGTGAAGCGCACGACCTTGGGGGCCGGCTACGGCGGACAGCGCACCGACGATCGCGTGATCCGCTGGGAGCTGCGCGACGACAAGGTCTTGCTGCGGCTGATCAGCTACGACGTCGTCTCGGATCCGGACGCGCCGGTCGCGCAGGCGGTGGCCGACTCGAACAACCCGGCGATTGCCGAGGTGTTCGACGTGGCCGCTTACAGCGACGCCGGCGATCCGGTCATCGACGTGACCAACCTCTTCACGACCGAGGTCAGCGAGCTTTCCGTGCGGACCCGGCTGAACGCCCGCGGCTTCGACAATGGGCGGACGTTCCTCGAGAAGGTGGTGGCGTTTCCGGAAAACATCAATGCCGAGGTGAGCCAGACGTATACCGCGCCCCCGGCGACGGGCGGAACGGGCGGCGGCCGCGGCCAGGCGCCGGCGCGCGGCATGCGCGGCAACAGCGCCACGGTGGTGATGTCCTACAGCATGCTGAAGCTGCCGGAGGAGCCGATGATGCCGCGCCTGTTCGACGAGCGCGTCGGCTACTTCTCCGACACCTACATCGACTACAGCCGGCCCGAGCATCGCGCCGTTACCCGCCGCTTCATCACCCGTTGGCGGCTCGAGAAGCAGGACCCGAGCGCGGCGATCTCCGATCCGATCAAGCCGATCGAGTACTACGTCGACCCGGCCACCCCGACCGAGTGGATTCCGTACGTGAAGGCGGGAATCGAGGACTGGCAGCCCGCTTTCGAGGCGGCCGGCTTTTCCAACGGCATCGTGGCGCGCGAGGCACCCGCGGATGATCCCGACTGGAGTCCCGAGGACGCGCGCTACTCGGTAATCCGCTGGTTGCCGTCGACGACCGAAAACGCCTCGGGCCCGCACGTGCACGACCCGCGCTCGGGCGAGATCATCGAGTCGGACATCCAGTTCTATCACAACGTCCAGAACCTGGCGAAAAACTGGTATTTCGTCCAGGCCGGAGCGCTCGATCCGCGGGCGAAGACGCTGCCGTTGCCGGAAGATCTCATGGGTGAGCTGATCCGCTACGTCGTGGCTCACGAGGTCGGTCACACGCTCGGCTTTCAGCACAACATGAAGGCGTCCGGGACGTACACGCTCGACCAGGTGCGGGACCCGTCATGGGTGGCCGAGAACGGCCACACGCCCACTCTGATGGACTACTCGCGCTTCAACTACGTGGCGCAGCCCGAGGACGGCATTGCCGTCGAGGACCTGATCCCGAAGATCGGCCCCTACGACAAGTGGGCGACGATGTGGGGCTACAAGCCGATCCCCGGCGCCAGCACCCCCGACGAGGAGCTGCCGACGCTCAACGAGTGGGCGCTGGAGCAGGACGATACGCCGTGGCTGCGCTTTTCGACCGCTAACGCCGCCGGATCCGACCCGCTCAACAACACGGAAGCGGTGGGTGACATCGACGCCGTCGAGGCGACCGGGCTCGGGCTGAAGAACATCGAGCGGATCGCCGACATGCTGTTGACCGCGACGACGACCGAGGAGGGGGCTCCGTACACCGAGCTGACGGAAGTATACGGTCGCCTGCTCGGCCAATGGCGCCTGGAGATGGGCCACGTCACCCAGCTCGTCGGCGGCTCGCTGTCGCAGCAGAAACACATCGGCCAGCCCGGCGTCCGCTTCGAGGCGGTTCCGGCCGATCGGCAGCGCGAAGCGGCCCAGTTCCTGCTCGACAACGCCCTGCATGCGCCGGAGATGTTCATCCGGGCCGACATGCTGCGCCGCATGGAGCCCGCCGGAGTGCTGGATCGGGTCCGCGGGGCGCAGAACTCGATCATGAACTCGATGCTGCAGGCGAATCGTCTCAATCGCTTGATCGAACAGGCGGCGCTCGAGGACGATGCCTACGCCCCGACCGAGTACCTCGCCGACGTGCGCAACGGCGTCTGGAGCGAGCTGGCGACCGGCAGCGATGTCGACGCCTTCCGCCGCAACACCCAGCGCGTCTACCTCGACACGGTCAACAATCGACTGAACGGCAATACGGCGCCGAGTGGCGAGGTGCGGTCTCTCCTTCGCGGCGAGCTCCGCACCCTACGCGGGCAGCTTGTCGCGGCCGTGCCGAGCGTCTCCGATCGCGCTACCCGTTACCACCTCGAGGACTCGATCGACTTCATCGATCAGATCCTCGATCCGCGGGCCATGCGGGAGCGCGCGGCCGCGGCCGCCGGCGGTCGCGGTGGTCGCGGAGGGGCGATCGTCGGGGACGACACGCCGAGCATGAGCATGTCGATCTTCGGCTTCGATTACGACAACGATCCGTTCCTGACGGTACCGGATGTTTGTTGGCCGGACTACGTGATTCGCTGAGGTAAGTGCCTCGGGGCCGCAGAGGTCTTCAGGCCGAAATCGGGCGCCGCCACTGTCGTGGCGGCGCCCGTCGCTTTGGAGAACCTCCGAGTAGGTCGATCGCGGCCCTTGCTTCTGGAGCGGCTGGAGAGCGCACGGGCACGCCGGCGCCGTCGGCGGAGTGCGGTGCGTTCGTGGCCGTCTCATGAAGGCGGGACCAACCGCAAATATTTACATGACCATGTATAATCTATTGCACCCGAGCCGGCCGGGATCGGCTCGCCAGGACCTTCGAACAGCGCCCCTCATGTCGACTGAAACCATCTCGTTGACCGACCTCCGACCACGCATCTCGGAGCTCGTCGAGCGCGCCCACACGCAGTTCGAGCGGTTCGTCATCACGCGGCACGGTCGCGCCGAGGCGGTGCTGGTCGCGGCCGACGAGCTCGAGGGACTCCTCGAGACCATCGACATTCTCTCGGACGAGGCATTGGTGAAACGCCTGGTCGAAGCGGAAGACGAGCTTTCCTCCGGCGGCGGCCACGACCTGGACGAGATCCGCGCCGCGCTCGCCGAGCATGGCGACGGTTAGACTCTCCCGTCACGCGCGCAAGAGCTACGAGAAGCTGTCGCGTTCCGACAGGCGCCTCTTCGTTCGCGTCGACCGGGCGCTCGACAGACTGGCGCGCGAGCCGGAGGCCGGCAAGCCTCTGCAGGGCCCCCTCCAGGGCCGGCGCTCCCTACGTGTCGGTTCCGTGCGCATCATCTATCGATACGACGGTGACCAGTTGCTGGTCCTCGTCCTGGAAATCGCCCAGCGGCAGCGTGTGTACGGCTTGTCGTGAGTTCGGCGGCGGCGCCCGCAACGACAAGCTGCCGGAGATCCCGGGCACTGACAGCGAGGCGAACGGACACTACCGCGCCCAAAGCAGTTTCACGTCGTAGGGCTCGAGCTGCGGGTCGGCGGTCAGCAGCACGACCTTCTCGAGCCTCGCCTGACTGATCAGCAGGCGGTCGAACGGATCGCGGTGGTGATCGGGTAGCTCGCCGGTGTGCAGCGCGTGGCTGTGCTCGATCGGCAGCGACGCGGTACCGCTGGAGTGCATCCGATCGGGAACGTAGCTTGCCGGCGGTTCGGGAAGCGGCAGCTTGCCGAGCTCGTATTTGACGGCGATTTCCCACGAGCTGGCAGCAGACAGCAGAAGCTGGTTCCCGGGATCCTCGAGCAGTTGTCGCGACGCGGCCGAGAAACGGCCCGGGTCGGCCAGCATCCAGAGCCAACAGTGGGTGTCCAGAAGGATCCTCACGACTCGAAGGCCTTGACGACCTCCGGCGGCAGCGGTGCGTCGAAATCGTTGGGGACCTCGAAAATGCCGCGGTCCTGACCCAATACGCGGCGCTCCCGACGCTCCACCGGCACGAGACGGGCGATGGGGCGGCCACCGCGGGCGAGGACGATCTCCTCGCCGGCGGCAACACGGCGGAGGAGGCGCGAGAGATGCGTTTTGGCTTCGTGGACACCGATCATTGTCTCCATCCGTTCATTTTAAACTAAGTCGTTGACTAAGTCATTGCTTCCCGTCGATTCGAAGCGAGCCAACGCCCATCCCCTAAGGGACGGTCGCGGCGAGCGAGATGCCCTCGGCATCCCCGACACCTGCGGGGATCAGAGACGGATGTGTGATGGACTGCCCCGTCCTGGTAGGGTCGCCGTGTTCGACGCCGACTCGCCGGGAGCGTGCATTTGCCGATACCCATGAGACTTGCCCCTGTCCTGCTCCTGTGGGGAGCAGTAGCAACGGGCGCCGGTGTACCGGCGGCAGCCGTCGGAGAGCCGCCGGGAGGTGCCGAACGGCCCGCGGGAGCGGTTGCGCAACTTCATCGCGACCTGCGTGTCGACGGCGATCGGGTGAATGCTCAACTGCAACGGCTGGCGACCTTCGGCGGCACGCCGGAAGGAGGAACCAGCCGGCCGGCGTACAGCGATCACGACCTGGCGGCGCGGGATTTCGTCGCTGGCCTCATGCGCGACGCCGGTCTCGAGGTGTCGATCGATATCGCCGGCAATCTGATCGGGCGGCGGGCTGGCAGCGAGCCCGGTCTGCCGCCGATCGTGCTGGGTTCGCACACGGATTCGGTGCCGGAGGGCGGAAACTACGACGGTCAGGTCGGCACCATCGGCGCTATCGCGGTGGCACAGACGCTGGCGGACAGCGGCATCACGACCCGTCACCCGCTCGAGTTTGTCGTCTTTCAAAACGAGGAGGGCGGCAAGACGGGCAGCCGCGCGTTGATCGGCATTGTCGAGCCGCACGAGCTCGACATCGTTACCGCCAGCGGCCGGACGATCGCCGAGGGAATTCGTGTTCTCGGCGGTGATCCGGAGCGACTCGGCGCGGCAAGGCGGGAGGCCGGCTCGATCGCCTCATTCCTCGAGCTCCATATCGAGCAGGGTGCTGTTCTGTACAACCGCGGTATCGATGTCGGGATCGTCGAGGGCATCGTCGGCATCAAGCGCTGGAACGTGACATTTGAGGGTTTCGCCAACCACGCCGGCACCACGCCGATGGACGACCGGCGCGACGCGCTGCTGGCGGCGGCGCGGTTCATCGGGGCGGTCAACGAGGTGGCGCGCGAGACGCCGGGACGGCACGTCGCCACGGTCGGCCGAATCGAGGTCTCCCCCGGCGCGCCGAACGTCATCGCCGGCGGGGCGCGAGTAAGCCTGGAGATTCGCGACCTGCAAATGAGCATCGTCGACCGGTTGTTCGAGGAGATCGGTCGACGGGCCGACGCGATCGCCGACGACAGCGGGGTCGCGATCGCCTTCGAGCGGTTCTACGTGAGCCATGAAGCACCCACCGACCCCGGTATCCGGCGAGTCATCGGGAACGTCGCCGAGGACCTCGGTCTCAGCAGCCTGGCGATGCCCAGCGGCGCCGGTCACGACGCCCAGAGCATGGCGGTGCTGGGGCCGATCGGCATGGTCTTCGTGCCCAGCGTCGACGGCATCAGCCATTCGCCGCGCGAGTACTCCGAATCGGAGGCCATCGTCGCCGGGAGCAACGTGTTGCTGCAGACACTGCTGCGACTGGATCAGCGCCGGTAAGCCGCGCACTCGCGGGGCTGCTCGACACGATCGACGTTCTTTCCGACCGCGCCCTGGTGCAGCGGCTGGTCGAGGCGGAGGAAGAGCTGCTATCGGGCGGCGGGCTACGACCTCGACGATACTCGTGCCCCGCTCACCGGACTCGTTAGCCCGAGCCAGCTCGTCGAAGGACTGACAGGATGCGGGCGCAGCGACTCCCGAAACCGGCGCAGCCGGCGCGTGAGAAGAGGCGTCGCGGCGAGGGCCGTTCTAGCGGATTTCGAGGTTCTTGGCGACGTTCCAGCCCCAGTACGGTGTTGCCGGGGTTATCGCCGACGCTCCGCCCCCCGGGTGGACGAGACCGTACCGGTCCAACACGTAGTAGCCGGTGGCGCCGAACTCCAGGTCCTGAGCGGCTTCAAACCCGAAGTAGGGTGTGGTGGGACTCGCGACCGGGGGGCTGCCGCCGAGGTGTATTCCGCCGAAGCGGTCCAACACGTAGTAGCCGGTGGAGGTGAGCTCCAGGTCCTGGGCGATGTCGAAGCCCCAGTATGGAGTGGTCGGCGACACGACGCCCGCCCCGCCACCGGGGTGGACGCCACCGAAGCGGTCGAGCACGTAGTAGCCGGCGGAGGCGAGCTCCAGATCCTGGGCGACGTCGAAGCCCCAGTGGGGCGTTGCCGGCGTCAGGGTCGGCGCTCCGCCGCCGGCGTGGACGCCGCCGAACCGATCGAGGACGTAATAGCCGGTGGCAGCGAGCTCCAGGTCTTGGGCGACATCGAAGCCCCAGTAGGGGGTCGACGGCGTCATGACCGCCGCTCCGCCACCGGCGTGGATTCCGCCGAAGCGGTCCAGGACGTAGAAACCGGTAGGAGCGAGCTCCAGATCCTGAGCGGCGTCGAAACCGAAGTAGGGGGTGGCCGGCGACATGGCCGCCACTCCGCCGCCGGGATGGACGCCGCCGAAGCGGTCCAACACGTAGTAGCCGGATCCCTGCCAGGCCACGAACCGAGGGCTCGTCGTGGCGCCGATCGTGACGACGCCGTCGGCGGCGCCGTCCAGGTCGCCCACGCCGCCGTCCGATACGGGCGTCGACGAGCCACCGTCGTTCGTGACGGTGACGGAGGTCGTCGGAAACGGAACCGGCCTGGTTGCCCCTTCGTCCGTTGTCCAGATCACGTCGACGAAGTCTCCGCCCCCGCTGGCGAACTGATAGTCGTAGACGTGATCGCTGCCCTCGTCGGTGGTGAGCTCGTCCAGATAGATCGTCCCCGACGTGGTGCCGAAGAAGGGAAACTCGGGGATCTGGAAGTTCTCCAGGTAGAACTGATGGAAGCTGACCGGGTAGTTGATCGTGCCGTCGCCGCCGAAGGGATTCGTGGCGTCCGAGACGTGTGCGGTCATCAGCCGCCACTCGGTCCCGATCGTGAAACCGAACTTGGCCCGCCAGATCTCGCCACCGGCGTCCTTGAATTCGATGGAGAGCTTGTGGTCGCCGTTGTCGGCTTTTACCCACACGTTGAAGCGGGTCGGCACGCCGGGCAGCGGCGCTTCGGCGACGTTGCGGTGGAGGTTCACGAGCGCACCGGCGCCACCGGGCATCGGCGGGAAGGAGTACGTCCAGGCTCCCGAAAAGCTACCGGCGTAGGAGGTGCCGGAATCCCGTGTGAAGCTCCCGCTGCCTCCCGCCCAGCTTCCCACCGCCCAAGGGTCGGCGGTCTCGAAGCCCGTCACGCCCGACTGCGCGAACGGCACCCGCCGCTGCTGAAAGGCCTTGCTGCCGAGTTGCGACGTCATGGTCGCGTACGCCGTATAGGCCGGTTTCGGCACCATGTTGAAGTCCATGAGCCCGGTATTGAAGAATTCGACGTTCGGGTCGATTCCGTCCTCGCGCAGGTTCCACCAGGCGTTGCGGTCGGCTCCCAGGCCGATGGACTGCACATAGTCCCGCACCAGATAGTCTGCGTGCTGCGGGAGACTGATCGGCGAATGGCCTGGATACGCGAACGGTGTGCTCGGCCAGGCGACTTCGGTATACCAGATCGGCTTCGCTCCGTGCTGTGCGGTGAACGCGCGCAGCCGCAGCAGATTATCGATTCGGCCGAACCAGTCCGGCGGGTTCGTTCCGTCGTACGGATGGATGGCAACGACATCGATCATCGGCCATGCCCCCAGGCTGACGAGCGAGTCGAGAAAGTTCATGTCGACGCCGGAGAGGCCTCCGAGAACCACGTTCGCATCGGGGTCGACGCCCGTGGGACCCTTGATGGCTTGCCACGTCCGCTCGTAGAGGGCGAAATAGTCGTTCGCGTTGGCTGCCGGTCGCCAGCCGAGGTCGAAGTTGGGCTCGTTCCAGACCTCCCAGTAGTCGACGACATCCTTGTAGTGGTCGACGACCGCGCGGACGTAGAACTCCCAGTCGTCCAGGCTCGCCGGCGGATACTGGAAGTACCACGGATCGGTCGGATTGGTCGAAGCCCACATCGGCGTCCCCGTGAGTAGCCCCACCACCTCGATGCCGCGAGCGACAAGGGGGTCGACCATCGAGTCGGTCTGGGTGAACGTCGGGGTCCGGTCGGGTGTCCCATCCGGCTGGATCGTCGCCCAGATCATCCCGACCCGCGACCACTGGACGCCGATGTCCTGTTGGTTCTGCGACGGCGGACCGTAGTCGACGAAGTTCGAGCCTTGCCCGAACGCATTGATGCCGAAGGGCTTCTGCTGAGCGGCCGCGCCGCCGACGAAGGCGGGAATCAGCAGCATTGCCACTAGCAGCACCGCGATCGAGAGCCGAAGTGGAGCGTTGAGAGCGTTCATGATCACTAAAAAACATTAGAAAATATGTAACGATAACAATATATCGCGAGGGATATTCTAGCGCACTCACAATCGAAAGGGATGTCGCCAATTCGTCGATGCCCGACGCTGGTCCCGTCCGGTCAGGCCGTGGTGGAGGTGCCCGCCTTGTCCTCTCACGCAACTCCCCTTCGCCAGACCCATCACACTTTCACCACGGCCTGCTAGCGGCGGTCGCTGATCTCGACGGACGCCAAGCCGATGGAAAGGCCGCGCATGTCTGCGCCCACGGCGACGCGGCCCTGAAAGGTGAGCCCATCCTCCACGGCGGACCCGGGCGCAGCGCCCTTGACCCCGACGAAGGCGTGGGCGGCGCGGAACCGACCCCGGATGTCCAGCGAGCAGCCGAGGTGTCCGAGGGCGCGGTAGGCGGCCGCGGACAAGAGCGTCGAGCCATCGTCCTTCACGGCACCGGCCACGATCGTCCCGGTGGCAAGGCCGTCGATGAACGTCTCCAATGCTCGAGCCGCGCCCGGGTCGTCGTGAGTATCGAACACGGCCCAGTCGACGACGTCTCCGGAAAGTGGATCGACCGCGACCAGGTTGTAGCCGCGCCCGTATCCCTTGGCGGCCGCGAACCATGAATAGAGCTCCCCGTCGACAAAGATGTCGGCAAAGCCCGCCGCTTCATGGGTTGAGCTCTCCGCCAATATAGAGACCGGCGAAACGGCCCCGGTTTCGCCGATCTCCATCGACTCGCCGGGTCGATCGGGGGGCGCGGTTGCCGAGAGCTGCAACGTCACCCAACCGCGCTCGTCCGGGAGCACGGCGAGATCCAGCGATACATCCTGCCAGCCTGACACCAGGGGTTGGGAGGTGCGGTGATCCCCGGCACGGAGCTGCAGGGTCGTCTCCGCCCATGCCTCCGGGACGAAGAGTCGCAGGTGGGCGGTCGTTCCGTGGGGCGACCATACCGGTAGCCGAAGGGAGCCATGTGGGCCCATGTGTCTGGTGAAAACACCGTCCTGCAGGAAAAACTGCGCCGACCAGCCCTCCCCGGTAACGAGGTTCAGCTCGCCGGTAGCGACCTCCGGTGAGGGCGGGCCGGGCGGACGTGACAGTACCAGGGAGTCAACGGTGTGGGGTTCGCTCAGGTGCACGATGGGCAAATCGAACCCTTCGGCCACGGGCCGACGGGCTCGTCCCGCGATCCCGACCAGTTTCTCCAGCGCCGGGGCGGGGACGACGAACCATGCGTTTCGCGCCCCCTCGACGGCGCGGCGCAAGAGAGACGGCGGGGCGCCGAAGGTCCAGACGCGGTACCGCTCGTCGTTTCTGGCTACGGCGTGATACGGGCTTTGAACATACGGATCCAGTGATTTTCCTTGCAGGGCCTCGCGGTCGAGATAGAAGCTCAGCAGGTAGCGGGTGTACGGGTCGTTGGTGACGATGACGTCGTTGGGGCCGACGCGTGCATCCAGGTACTCGGCCGCGTCCCGCCAGTCGGCGTTGTCGGTCTTCAGTCTCCATCCCGTCTCGTGATAGGTGGCGAGCATCCCGTAGGTCGGCCACACCGCGACGATCAACACGAGGACCAATCCGGCGACGGCATGGATCATCGTTCGTCCGGCGGGGAGTGTTTCGTGGGCGCCGACCGCACCGGAGGCGCCCTGGGTGTCGCGGGCGTGGCGGGCGTCGGGTGTGTCGGCGGTGTCGCGGGCGTGGCGGATGTCGCGGGCGTCCGGCGTGCCACGGGGGTTGCGCGGCGCGCGCCGAGGGCGGAACCGACCGAGCAGAAAGCCCAGGGGTACGGCGAGTCCCACGGCGATCCCGGCGTAATAGCCGGGAAGCAGAAAAAGGAGGTTTCGTGGCGTGATCGTACGGGAGAAGAACGGGATCGCGTATACCAGGAGAAACGGAATGATACTGAAGGCCGCCAGGGTCAGGCCGACCTCTGGACTCCGCACGGTGGCCAGGAACAGGCCGAACAGGAAGATCCCACCGAGGACCCAAACCCACGTGCCCTCCAAGCCGCCGGCCAGGTACGACGGCATCACCTCGAAGTACAAATCTCGGGGCAGGGCGTATTGCAGCGATCCCTGGTGAATACGTGTCTGCTGTAACAGGGACGGCAGCCAAGGGATGAACGAAACGGCAACGGCGAATCCGGTGGCCAGCGCGTTTCCCAGGATCCTCTTGCTGCGACGGGCGGCGCAGATCGTCAGCACGGGTAGGGTCAGGGACACCAGCAGCAGAGCGGCATAGTAGTGGGTGTAGATCACGACGATCGCCGAAACGGCCAGAAGCACCCATCCGCGGCGCGCCTCCGGTTCCTTCAACAATCGTCCCATCGAGTAGAGGACGGCCGTCGTCGCGAAGACGAACAGCGAATACATGCGCGCTTCTTGCGCATACGCGATCGACGGCAGGGAGAGTGTCAGAAGCGCGCCGGCGGAAAGGGCCGCGCTCTCATAGCCGAGATGCCGGACGGCCAGATAGAGCAAGGCCACGGAGGCCACGCTCCAGATGACAGCCGGTATCCGGATGCTGGTGTCCGACCAGGCCACGAGCTGCCAGAAATGTGTGACGACATAATCGAGCGGGGGCGACGCGTGCCAGCGGATCTCTGCGCCCATCTCCGTCAGCGGGTGCGACGCCGTCATGAGCTGGTTGATCTCGTCGAGCCAAAGGCTCTCCCGCGAGAGGCCGCGGAGGCGGAGGCCCGCGGCGATCGGCAGCAGCACGAAGAGCGCAGGATCGAGTCTGCGGTCGGCTTTCGATGGCGCCATCAGTCCGTGTCGCGGTTTGGCGGGACTGCCGGCGCGGCGGTTCCGGAGACGGATACTCGATGCTAAGCTGCCGCGGACGTTCGCGGCCCATTTCCGGAGTAACTTCGCGGCCTTGCCGGGCGTGATTCCCATAGACTGGCCGATAGGCTACACCAAATAGAGCGCGCCTTTCCTACCCTCAGATGATACGGCGAGTCGACATCATCGGCGCGGGGATCAGCGGACTTGCCACTGCCTATTACCTGGCCAGATCCACCACCGATCTCGAGATTCGTGTCTGGGAAAAGGACGAGCAGCCCGGCGGGTTGGCGGGGTCTTTTTCCACCGAGCGGTTCTCGGTGGAAAAGTTCTATCACCACCTATTCAAACGCGATACGGCGCTGCAGCAGTTGATCGCCGACCTCGATCTCGGCCCCGAGCTGGTCTGGCGGCCGGCCAGCACCGGCGCCTACTACATGCAGCGTCCGTACCGACTCTCGTCGCCTCTGGATCTGCTGAGATTCAAGCCGCTTTCCCTTGTCGATCGCCTCCGCCTCGGTTGGCTCGCGGTCCATGCCCGTACGGTCAAGCATTGGGAGCAGTTGGACGACATCTCCGCCCGCGACTACATCATCCGGACCGCGGGCCCGAAGGTGTACGAGGTCGTTTGGGAGCCTTTGCTGCACGGAAAGTTCGGCCCCCACGCGGAGTCGGTTTCCGCCGCCTGGTTGTGGCGCAAGTTGGTCGATCGCGGCGGATCTCGAGACTCCAAGGGACAGGAGCTCCTCGGCTACGTGCGCGGCGGGTTGGGCCGGGTCTTCGACGCGATCGTGAGGGAGATGCGAGAACGAGGGCACGCGGTTCACCTGGGCACGCGGGTCCGGTGCTTCGAAGGTGGTCCCCGTGGGATCGAGCGCCTCGTCACCGACAGAGGCACCTTCGATACCGACGTGGTGGTCGGAGCAGCCCAGACGCCTCAACTGGCCGACCTGCTTCCCGAAAGCGTTCCGCAGTATCGCGATTCACTGCGTCGTGTCCAGTTTCTCGCCAACGTCTGTCTCGTGCTCACTTTGGAGCGCTCGCTCTCCGACTTCTACTGGACGAACGTAACCGACCCGGAGGCTCCCTTCATCGGGATTGTCGAGCAAACACGTTGGGCCGACCGGCAGGACTACGGTGGCACACACCTCGCCTACGTCTCGGCTTACGTGCCCGGCGACGATCCACGGCTTTCGATGGACGCCGCCGACCTGCTGCAGGCGTATCTCCCCCATGTTCGTCGGCTGTTCCCCGACTTCGACCCCGGCGTCGTGGCCGACATGCAGGTGTGGTCGGCGCCGTACGCGCAACCCGTCGTCGAAGTGGGTTATCGTCACGTTGTTCCGGAGGTTCAGTCGCCGATCGAGAACCTCCTGGTCTGTACAATGGCGCAGATCTATCCGAACGATAGGCAGGTGTCGAACGGAGTCGAGATGGCGCGCAAGACCGTAGCGACGATCAGGTCGAAAATCGAGGCGGCCAGGGGATGATCTCCGTCGTCATCCCGATCTGCAACGAAGAAGAGACCCTTCCGCACCTCGATGAGCGTCTGCGCAACGCGGCACGGCTGTGGGAAGAGGACTACGAGATCCTGTTCGTCGATGACGGCTCCACAGACCGCTCCCTACCGCTCATGCTCGGCTTTGCGGAACGCGACCCGCACATCCGGGTGGTCAAGTTGTCGCGCAACTTCGGTCATCAGGCGGCCATCTCTGCCGGCATTCGTATCGCCCTCGGCGACGCTGTCGTGGTCATGGACGGCGATCTGCAGGACCCGCCCGAAGAGATCTCCCGATTCCTGCAGAAATGGCGGGAGGGCTACGATGTCGTCCACGCGGTGCGTACCGAGCGGAAGGAGAGCCTGATCAAGCGCGCGGCATACTCGATTTTCTACCGGATGCTGCGTGTATTCAGCGACGTTGACATGCCGCTCGACGCCGGCGATTTCTGCGTCATGGATCGCAAGGTCGTCGACGTGCTGAAGCACGACATGCCGGAACAGATCCGCTTCGTCCGCGGGCTGCGAGCCTATGCGGGGTTCAAACAGATCGGCGTTACATACCCTCGGTCGGAGCGCGCCGCCGGGGAGACGAAGTACACGTTCAGCAGATTGATGCGCCTGGCGGTCGACGGATTGTTCGGATTCTCGATGCTGCCCCTCCGCATGGCCAGCTATCTTGGCTTCCTGGTCGCCGTCCCTTCGTTCCTGGTGGGGATCTACTTCATCTTGCACCGCGTGCTCGGCTTTCCCGTCTTCGGCAGTTTCGCTCGCGATCAGCCGGGGTTGACGACGGTGGTTGTGGGCTTGTTCTTTCTCAGCGGACTGATACTGATCATGCTCGGCGTCGTCGGTGAGTACGTCGGCCGTATCTACCTGGAGGTCAAGCGCCGTCCCTTCTATATCGTCGATACCGTTTTCGACGAATCGACGCTGGCGGAGCAGTCCGGCGGCGGGCGGCAGGGTCGCCGGCTGGCCAAGATGGTGGACGCACGGCCGACGAGCGCGATGGGCAAGGCCGGCGAACCGCAGTAACGGGCGCCCGTGTCTCGGGCGCGCCGGCCGCGACTGCGGTGTCCCGGACTATCGCTTCACCAGAACGACGCGCATTTGCAGCGCGAAGATTCGCGGAAGCGTGGCGCACAAGAAACCGTCGACGCCGTCGAGGCAACGAAGCGCGAGTCGGGGCAGCCGGATCGAGAATGTCTTTGCCGTGACGCCGCCCGAGTTGAGGAACACCAGGAACTCCGAGGTCCTCTTCTCGATCATCTCGAAGGATGGCGCCTGGCGCTCGAATCGTTCCTTGTCGTCGAACAACAGGTTCGGGATCGCGTTGTTGCCGGCCCAGGGGTTCTCTTCGTCCGTGCAAACGTGGTCGGGGTCGAAAACGTCGGCGGAAAAATCGTACGACTCGTGCCGCATGGCAATGAGAATGGCACGCAGCATGAGACTGCAGTTCACTTCCTGAATGAGCAGCTTGCCGCCGGGTTTCAGGACGCGGTGGGCCTCGCGAACGAAACGTATCGGCCGCGGGATATGGTGGATCATGTTGTTGGCGATGACGACGTCGACGGTATCGTCGGCGAAGCTCAAGTCCATGGCGTCTTCGCGCCGGTCGACCCAGGGGTGAGCTTCGACGTCGGAGAGCGTCAGATTGCCGTTCGTCACGAACAACCGGGTGACACCGATGCCGCAGCCGACCTCCAACACTTCGTCACCGGGACGGATGTGGCGGTTCATCCAATCCATACGCTTGTGGAACAGGTACGTCAGGTTGGGGTAGCGCGTGGTCAGGTAGTGCTCCCGGTTGGCGGCCACATCGCCAACGTTGCGCATTCGAGACATCGGCCGGTTTCCTTTTTCGGCGGATGAGGGTGAGACGTGTCAACCGTTTCGCGCAGAGGATAGTAGAGTCACCTGCGATCGGCACGGTGCGCATCATCTCTCGGTACGAGAGCCGGATGAGCGAGACTTAGCGGTAGACCACACCGCCCTTTACCACGTGCTCGACATATCCCAGCGCGTTGATGTCGAACAGCGGGTTGCCCTCGACGACGATGATGTCGGCCAGCTTGCCGGGCTCGATCGTGCCGACCTGACCGCCGCGGCCGAGGATCTCGGCGCCCGTCTTGGTGGCGGCCGAGATCGCCTCGATCTCGCTCATGCCGCTGTCGACCAGGGCCGAGATCTCCCGCCAGGCGGATTCGGTGTGGAAGTTCATCGGCGTGCCCGAGTCGGTGCCCATGCCGAGCACGGCGTCGGCTTCGATGAACTGCCGCGCGGCGATCTCGCTGTTGCGGATCTGCCGCGGTGTGGTGGCGAAGTACGACAGGCGGTGGAAGTCCTCGAACGAACGCTGCACCTCGGCGTAGATGTCGGGCGGGAAGTCTTCCTTCAGCCGTGGATCCTGCAGGCGCTCCGGGAACGCGATGGTATCCGGGTAGATCCAGATGCGATGGGCGATCGTCTGCACCACCGGGATACCGCGGTGGGCGATGTCGGCGATCAGGTCGTCGGGGTAGGGTGGGTTTCCGCCGGAGCCGGCGTGCTGAATGACGTCGGTGCCGCCACGCATCGCTGCGCGGATGGCATCGGGCTGATACAGGTGGCTGTGCACCTGCACGCCGGCGGGGCGCGCCACCGAGGCCACCGCGCGGATGTCCTCTTCGGTCATCCCCCGCCAGGTCTTGATCACGTCGACGCCGGCGTCGACGAGCTCGCGGGTGCGCGCGGCCGCTTCCTCGGAGCTGGCGATCTCGTACTGGAAGCTCATGCCCAACGCGCGCCACGGCTCACGCGTGATCCACGGTCCGGACACCAGCAGGCGGGGGCCGGGGATCTCGCCGGCGTCGATCCGGTCGCGCACGCCGATGATCTCCAAGGGGGCGCCCAGGTCGACGGCCGTGGTCACGCCCGCCAGCAACAACTGGCGCGCCGAGATCTCCATGACCTCGTCGCGGTGGGTGTCGAAGATCGGGAACCACTCGGTGTATTCGCCGTGCCCGAGGATCATCAGGTGGGCGTGCAGGTCGATCAGGCCCGGGAGCATCGTGCGGCCGCTCGTATCGAGAACCTCGGCGTCGGCGGGGATGTCGATCTCCGACGCCGGCCCGACCGCGACGATGCGGTCGCTTTCGATGACGATGGCGGCGTGATGGATCGGCGGGGCTTCGTACCCGTCCAGCAGCATGCCGCCGACGAGGGCGAGCTTTCCGGGGCGTTCCTGTTGCGCCGGAAGCGGCGCTACGACGGTGATCGCGAGGGCCGCGATGACGACGATGCGGATCCACCGTGGAAAAGGATCAAAGTTCCGGCCGCAGCAAGCTCGCATGGCCTGCTTGGTATCACGAGTCGCGGCCAACGCCAAGGGAACGAGTCTCGACCGATCCCGATCGGCTATTGCCAGTCCTCGATCTTCACCCCGATGACCCGGGAGAACTCGCTCACGTTGTGGGTCACCAGGGTGAGGTCGGTGGATAGCGCGGTGGCCGCGATCATCACGTCGTTCGGGCCGATGGGCGTCCCGTCTCGTTCCAGATCCTGGCACAGGCGAGCGTACTGGACGGCGCAGGCGTCGTCGAACGGCAGGCCCGGGCAAGAATCACTTCGGTGCCGTAGACTCCGAAGACAGCCACGCCCTCGACGCGGCCGCGCCTCGTCACGGAGCATGAAGCCGGAGGTTTCTGATGAGATCCATCGCAGAGCGTCCCCGCCGGGCCCGAGTAGCACTTGCCTTCGCCGTTCTCGCCTTGATCACCTTCGTCACGGGCGGGTGGGTCATGCAGCGGGGTGGCGGCTTCGATCGTGAAACGGCACGCATCGCCGACGTGCTCGAGCTCGAAGCCGGAATGACCATCGCCGACGTCGGCGCGGGGGACGGCAGCTTCACGGTGTTTCTCGCCGAACAGGTGGGTGCATCGGGCCGCGTCTTCTCGACGGAGATCGAACAAGAAATGGTCGACGATATCCGCGGCATGGTCGCGGATCACGACCACGTTACCGTGGTGCTTGGCGATGTCGACGATACCAACCTGCCGAACGATTGCTGCGAGCGCATCCTCTTGCGTCGGGTCTATCATCACTTCCTCGACCCCGACCTCATGGTGCAGAGCCTTTTCCGGTCTCTACAGCCGGGCGGCGTGATCGCGATCATCGACTTCATGCCGCGCGACGACATTCCCGCCGTCGAAGGCACCCCCGATCGCGGTGGCCACGGCACGCCGATCGAGGCGCTCACCGAGGAGATGATCCGGAACGGGTTCGAGCTCGTCCGGCGGGTCGAGAGTTGGCCCGGCAGCGAGCGTGACTACTGCGTCCTGTTTCGGCGGCCGGGCGACTAATCCCACAGGGGTTGCCGGGTTGCGGGCCGCGACCCGGCCATAGATCCTTCGTCCATGCCCGACATCATCTTTACCATGAACGACCTGAAGAAGGTCGTGCCGCCGAACCGCGAGATCCTCAAGGGGATCTGGCTGTCGTTTTTTTGGGGCGCCAAGATCGGCGTTCTCGGTCACAACGGGGCCGGCAAGTCGACCGTGCTGCGCATCATGGCCGGCGAAGAGGAGGAGTTCGACGGCAAGGCTTACCCCGATCCCAAGGCGCGGGTCGGCTGGCTGCCGCAGGAGCCGGAGCTCGAACCGGGGTCGACGGTGCTCGAGAACGTCATGCTGGGGATGGGCGAGGTGAAGGCGCTGCTCGACGAGTTCAACGAGATCTCCGACAAGTTCGCCGATCCCGACCTCGACGAGAACGCCATGACCGAGTTGCTCGAGAAGCAGGGGAAGGTGCAGGACAAGATCGACGCGGTCAACGGCTGGGAGCTCGAGACAACCCTCGAGATCGCCATGGATGCGTTGCGCTGCCCGCCGCCCGACTCCCCCGTCGATAATCTCTCCGGTGGCGAGAAGCGCCGGGTGGCGTTGTGCCGGCTGCTGCTGTCGAAGCCGGACCTGTTGTTGCTCGATGAGCCGACCAACCATCTCGACGCCGAGTCCGTCGCGTGGCTGGAGCGCCATCTGAAGGAGTATCCCGGCTCGGTGGTTGCGATCACCCACGATCGCTATTTCCTCGACAACGTCGCCGGTTGGATCCTCGAGCTCGACCGCGGCGCCGGTATCCCATGGGAGGGCAACTATTCCTCCTGGTTGGAGCAAAAGCAGGAGCGCATCTCGCAGGAGGCCCGGCAGGACAAGCGGCGTCAGCGAACGCTCGAGCGTGAGCTCGAGTGGGTACGCATGGCGCCGCGGGCGCGGCACGCCAAGAGCAAGGCGAGGATCGGAGCCTATGAGAAGCTGCTGCAGGAGAACACCGAACGGCTGCCGGAGACCGTCGAGATCTACATCCCACCCGGCCCGCGGCTGGGCGACAACGTCATCGATGCCGAGGGATTGAGCAAGGGCTACGGCGACAAGCTGCTGATCGACGATCTGTCGTTCTCGTTGCCGCCGGCTGGGATCGTCGGGGTCATCGGCCCCAACGGCGCAGGAAAGACGACGTTGTTTCGCATGATCGTCGGGGCGGAGCAACCCGACGCCGGGGCGCTGAAGCTCGGAGATACCGTCGAGCTCGCCTACGTCGATCAGGCCCGCGATCTGGTCGAGCCCGAAAAGACCGTCTGGGAAGCCGTGAGCGAGGGGTACGACACCATCAAGCTCGGCACGCGCGACGTCAACTCGCGGGCCTACGTTGCCTCGTTCGGCTTCAAGGGCTCCGACCAGCAGAAGAAGATCGAGCACCTGTCGGGGGGTGAGCGCAACCGGGCTCACCTGGCGCGGGTCCTCAAGGCGGGCGGCAACGTGCTGTTGCTCGACGAGCCGACCAACGATCTGGACGTCGATACGCTGCGAGCGCTCGAGGAAGCACTGCTCGAATTCGCCGGCTGCGCCATCGTCATCAGCCACGATCGCTGGTTCCTCGACCGTATCGCCACGCACATCCTCGCCTTCGAAGGCGACAGCCACGTCGAGTGGTTCGCCGGCAACTACGCCGACTACGAGGCCGACTACAAGGCCCGCAAGGGACACGACGCCGATCAACCGCATCGGATCAAGTACCGCAAGCTGACGCGCGACTGAGCAGCCCGCGGCGTCGGGTCTGACGGCGACGGCCGGCCACGAGCGTTTGACTCGCGGCCGGCCGCCGGGTAGTCGAGTTGCCTACGTCTTACGGCTAGCGGATCTCCAGGTCCTTGGCGATATCGAAGCCGTAGAACGGTGGCGCCGGGCTCGGTGCGAGCGCCCCGTTCGCCGAATGGAGGCCGCCGAACCCGTCGAGCACGTAGATACCCAAGCCCGCACCGGCGATCTCCATGTCACGCGCCACGTCGAAGCCGAAGTAGGGTGGCGGCGAGCTGACCGCTGCGGCGCCGCCGACGGCGTGCACACCGCCGAACGAATCGAGCGCGTAGACACCGCCCGGGACGACTTCGATGTCCTGGGAAGCATCGAAGCCGAAGTAGGGCGGCAACGGAGCCAGCGGCGTGGCGCCGCCACCGAAGTGGAGACCGCCCCAGGCGTCGAAGACGTAGTAGCCACCACCGGTGGCGAGCTCGAAATCCCGGGCGGCGTCGAAGCCGAAGTACGGTGTCGCCGGATTCAGGACCGGAGCGCCGGCATTGGCGTGTACGCCGCCGAAGATATCGAGGGCGTAGTTCCCCGTCGGCGCCAGCTCGAGGTCCGCGCTGGCATCGAAACCGAAGTACGGCGGGCCGGCCATCGGAGCGGCCCCACCACCCGCGTGCAGTCCTCCCCAGCCGTCCAGCACGTAGTAGCCGGTAGCCGCGAGCTCCATGTCACGGGCGACGTCGAAGCCGAAATACGGCGTCGCCGGATTCATGACCGGCGCGCCGCCGCCGCTGTTGACCCCGCCGAAGCCGTCGAGGACGTAGATGCCGGGCGCCGGCATGGTGAACTCGCATACTGCGGTTCCCCAGGGTCCGAAGCCGACGTTCGTGCGGCCGAACTCGTTCACGTGGTAGAAGCTGTCGGTGTTCGGATCCACGCTCGTGGCGCTGTAGTCACCCGAGCGTCCGGACCAGTCTCCGCCCAGTACTCCCGCCTTGCAGACGGTCTCGGTGACATCGAAGATGCCCGGCGCGTTGATCTGCACGCGGTTACCGCTGCCGCCTGCGGTCTGGCCCGTGGCGTAGATGCCCGGAGCCGTCGTCGAGTTGGAGACCATGAACCCGATGCCGATATCGCCGTTCTGATTCTGCGCGATGCTCGGCATCCAGCGGTGCAGGGTATCCGCCGGGCCGTGGGTGCCCTCCTGGTTCAGCGTCCACGTGGCGCCGGAGTCGGTGCTGTGGAACTCGTACCAGCGAATTCCCGCGCGCCCCGTCACACCGGGTGCGGCCGCGTCGACGTCGATCGTATGGGCCGCGACGACCGAGAGGTGGGTGCCGAAGTTGACCATCTGGGTCTTGTGCATCAACCGGCCGGACAGGGCCTCGTAATCGAGACCGGCGCCCGGGTGGGGGATGCAGCGCTCGCGCGAAGCCGAGCAGATGTCGCTGTCGAAGGTCGAGATCGGAACCCTCGACGTGCGCACGATGCTGGCGCCCGGCGTGCCGAAGTCGGGCGTGATCGTCCATATGTCGAATAGGCCGGACGCGGTCATCGCCGTGCCGAACTGCGCCGGGACGAAGCCCGAGGTGCCGCTCGGGTCGTCCAGGTCGAAGGGCAGGTAGCCGAACTCCGCGCCTCCGAGGTTCCCGCCGACCAGCACGCAGTTGGCCGTTCCGGCCAGAACGCAGGCGCGATCGATCGTGCCGATCCACGTGCCACCGAAGAAGAACGTGGGGGGCACGAAGATGTTGACGGTCAAGCCGATAGCGTCGGTGCTGATGCCGAAGTGCGGGTAGTCGTTGAAGCCGATGGTCGAGAAATCCCAGGCGTAGCGGTGGTAGGCGCCGAGCGGGTCGGCGGTCTGCGACACCGCGATGCACTGGGCGAACGGCGTGGCGGGGTTGCCCAGGCCGTCCACGTTGAAGGCGAAGTGCGACACCATCCAGCGGTCGTTCTGCTCGTCGTACAGGACCACCGGGTCGCCCCGGTTCGTCGTCTCGCACACGCCGCCGAAACCCGTCCAGAAGGCCGTGTTGGGGAACGCGCCGCCGCCCAGCTCGGTGCCGTTCTTGTCGTAAACCACGGTCGAAACGTTGATCATCTCGACGAAGTGGTTCGGGCCGACTTCACCGTTGGTGTCCGGCGGGGTGAAGCCGCCGGCCTGATCGGTGTTGTCGATGCCGTCCCACTGATCGACCATGGTCGCGGGCGCGGACGGAGAATACGGAAGGAGCAACGGGTCACGCCCGAGCGGAGCCGCGCCGACGATCGTGCGCGTGTCGCCCTCGGGATAGAAGTTCTTGACCTCGGTCTCCTGACCGGATTGCGCGACCGCCAGGCGTTCCGAAGCGGCCGCGGCTGCCAGCGAAGGGAGCGGGTTGTTGTCCGCGTAGAGAACGTCAACCTGCAGACCCTGCTGCGCGTACGTCGTCGTGGACGTCGTCGCAGAGAGCAGGCTGATGAACAGTACGAACGAGACGGCGATGGCGAGACGTCGCACCGGGACCACCTTTCCAGGATCGTGATCGGCAACGGGTTTACCCGAATTTGTACATGATACGGTAGTGGGAGTACAGCGCGATTTTGCAGGCTCGACATCAGGCTATTCAGCTTTTGAGGAGCAGGAGTGTCCACGACTGGGCGATACCGCAAAAGCCTGCTCGTGTCGGCGTTGGCGATGGTCGGAATGCTGGCGGTTGCCGCTTGTTCCGCCGCCGCCCCGGCGCCGCGCGACGCGGACACCGCGACTTCTGACTCCGCCGGCGATGCCTCCGCCGAGGGCGCCTCTTCAGACGCCGCCGGCGTCATGACCACCGGGATTCGGGGCACCGTACTCCGGGGACCCATAGCCGGCGGCCCCATAGTGGAGGGCCGTCCGAGCGAAGCTCCCTTCAAGGCGAAGTTCGTGATCCGCGACGGTGAGGGCAACCAGGTGGCGGAATTCGAGTCCGATGACGAGGGACTCTTCGAGGTGGCCCTTCCCCCCGGAGACTACGTCGTGATCCCCGCCGCGGACGCCCCTGTATTTCGCCCAATGGAACAACCGCACGCGGTCACGGTTCCCGAGGACGAGATCGTCGAGGTGACCCTGCGCTACGACACCGGGATGCGCTGATTCCGGGTGAGCCTGCGCTCCGACAGCGGGACGCTCCGATTCCGGGTGACCCTGCGCTACGACAGCGGGACGCTCTGATCCCGGTCGCCTCGTTTCGGAGGCACGCGTTCATGCGGGCCCCCGCCCTCCCCCTCCCCCGATCGATCCTACGGCCAGGCCGTCTCGAAGCTGTCCGTGCCGTCGCCGTACACCAGATCTCCGTAGCGTTTCCAGTGTGCGATCCGGTCGGCTTCCATCGGTGAGGCATCGAGGCAGGTCAGGTTCTCCCGCAGCTCTCTCATGTTTGCCGGCGCCGCCAGCGTCACGTCGACGTCCGGATGGCTCATGCAGAAGCGATAGCAATCTGCCGCGGCTGGCGGGCTCTCCGGCCATTCCGCGTGACCGGCGAGGAGTGTCGCCCAGCGCGTCGCGGTGAAGGCAACGACGGATACGCCGTGTTCCCGGCAGGCCGGGAACACCTCGCTCTCGACGGTGCGATGCGCCATGTTGTAGCGCTGCATCAGCACGTCGACGCGCCCGTCCACCGCCAGCCGCCTGGAGACGCCGCGGTCGTGCGCCGATGCGCCGACGTAACGGATCGTTCCGGTCTCCTTCCAAGCCTGCAATTCTTCGAGAGCCCCACCCGGCCCGTCGATCCGCCGCGGGTCCTCGTCCGGTGTTACGTACTCGAGGAAGAAGGCGTCGAGATAGTCGGTGCCCAGCACCTCGAGGTATGTGGCCAACGAGCGCCGGAGAGCTTTGGGACTCCGACCGCTACTTCCTGTAGTCAGGGCCACGTCTTGCCGGCCCGTGGACGCGAGACCCGCAAGGGCGGCCGCCCATGCGCCGCCACCGAGGTGGTAGAGGAAGAAGAAGTTCACTCCGGCACCCGCCGCGTGGAGGACACCTTCGGCGTTGGCGTCTTCCCGGGCGCCCAAACCGAGTCTGGCGATCGGGGCTCCCGAAGCGGTGGTCAGACTCATCGAGTCATGGCGTCAGCGGATCTCCAGGTCGCGGGCGATATCGAAACCGAAAAACGGCGTCGGCGAAGCGATCGGCGGCGCTCCACCACCCGCGTGGACGACCCCGAACGTGTCGAGCACGTAGTAGCCGGTGCTGTTCAGTTCCAGGTTCGCGGCCGCGGGAAAGCCGAAATACGGCGTCGGCGGGTTCAGTACCGCAGCTCCGCCGCCGGCGTGCACGCCGCCGAAGGCATCGAGCACGTAGTAGCCGGCCGCGCCGATCTCCATGTCCACCGCCACGTCGAAGCCGAAATACGGCGTTGCCGGGTTCATGACGGGTGCGCCGTCGCCGGCGTGGATCCCTCCGAATCCGTCCAGCACGTAGTGCGGCGGGGGCGGCGGGCCGGACAGGCGGGTTCCCGTCAGGGTGGCGAAGATGACCGTCGGCGGGAAGTCCAGGGCATTCGGGATGACCGTTGGCGACAGCGTGTCACCGGGCAATGGACCGGTGACGGTGTTGTCGATCAAGATGATGCCGCCGGCGAATCCGGTCGCCTGGATGATCCAAACGAACGAGGGGCCGTTGATCCCGGACGTCGGATCCAAGGGGCCAACGATCGTAGCCGGGCAGGTGGCGTTGCCGGCCGTCTTCGTCATGTTGACGCTGCCGCTGACGTTGCTCGTGGTGGCGGATTGGCTGAACGTGGCTGTCCCCGTGTAGGCGCAGCCGTTCGGGCCGCCGTCGTTGTCGATGGTCAGGGTCCAGGTCCCGGACACATCCTGAGCGACCGCCGCGGCGGGAAGGATGAACGAAAGGGACGCAAGAACGACCGCGCGGACACCGGTTTGAGGACTTCGGATGCTCATCTTCCCTCCTCGTGGCGTGTTTCGGGTCCCCGGACGCATCTCGCTTCGATGTCGTCCCCGTTTTCGGATTCATGAACTTTTTATATAGTTACCCTGGATTCTCGGAGCGTCTCGCCGCAAGATCAAAGTGCGGTACGCGAAGATCATTCGCTTTGAGGACGAGGGAGGCCCTTGCAGTGAAGGAACGTGACCTGACAGCCGTGCTCCTTGCTTTGGTAGAGGCGGGAGTCGACCAGTGTGGGTCCGTCACTTTGGTCGTGCCGGGCGAAGAATCGGTAACCGTGGACGCGGACGGGGTCGCCAAGCTGTATGTCGGCGAGTACCCGGGTCCGCGTGGCCCGGGCGCCGATCGGCGAGTGCGCGCTTCGTTGCGTGCTCGGCCGTTTCCTACGGCCTGAGCCACCAACCGGTCCGGACATCCCTGACGGTCGGCTAGAGCAACACGAACACCAGCGCCCACACGACCAGCGACAGGCCGATGCCCAGCAGGATGCCGAAAGCCGGGTAGCCGTCGATGGCATCTTCGTACGTTGCGCGCGCATCGGAACCGTGTCCGCTTCCGCTTCCCTTGCGCCTGGTGGAAGAGCGGACCTCGTCTGCCGCGCCCGCCGACGAGTCGGCGGACCTCCGACCGATAGGCAAAGCACCCACCCCGGGATCCACGCGCACCCGGCGATCGACCCGCCCACCGGGGATACCCGTCCGAGTGCCGATTTCGAATCCCTGCTGGCGCGCAAACTACCACGGAGGCTGCGGAAAACGGTAGAAGGCCGTCGCATTTGCCGGCGCCGGGACCGGCTGGGTGATCGGCTCCGATGCGCGGCGATTCCGGTAGCCTCCCCGGCGCCATCCCTGTAACCATTTCGATGGTTCTCCGGTAGGGGTCCGCGGAGGCCGATGCGGTCGAGAAGCGGAGGGAGGGCGCCGTGGAAATTCTCATCTTGGGAACGGTTCTGCTGGTGTTTACCGCCGGCCCGATCGTGCTGCTGGTCCTGCACCTGATCGCGCGCGATCGACTGAACAAGCTCGAGCGTTCGTCTCGTGCCGCCCAGGAGTCTCTCGCTGCACGTGTCGAGCTGCTGGAGGCGCGGCTTCGCGCGCTGGGTGGCGTCGATGAAGGAGACCCGGCGATCTCGACGGGAGCGGCGCCCGCATCACCGGTGGCGCCGGTCGACGTGCCCGCGCCCCGGCTCGACCCGGTGTCCGTGTCGTCGGAAGCGGCGCCCGCATCACCGGCGGCGCCGGTCGACGTGCCTGCGCCCCGGCTCGACCCGGCAACCGTATCGTCGGAAGCAGCGTCGGATTCGGGACCGCGCAGCGGTGCGGACTGGGAGGAGATCATCGGCGGAAGCTGGCTGAGCAAGATCGGTTCGGTCGTGCTCGTTGTCGGTATCGCCCTGACCCTGGGCTACTCGATGCGTTGGCTCGGCCCGCTGGGTCGCGTCGCGCTGGGCTTCGCCATGAGCGCGGCCATGCTCGCGGGCGGCGTTCTTCTCGAGGGTCGTGAGCGCTACCGGATCGCGGCGCGAGGCCTGGTCGGAGGCGGCTGGGCCGGGCTCTACTTCACGACATTCGCCATGCACGGGCTCGAGGCGGCGCGCGTCGTCGACGACCCCGTCGTCGCAACCGGCCTGTTGATCGGCGTGGCGGTTGCCATGCTGATCCACGCGGTCTCTTATCGTTCGGAGACCGTGACGGCACTCGCCTACTTCGTCACCTTCGGCACGCTCTCCGTCGTGCCGGCGTCGCGCTTCGCACTTGCCGCAAGCGTCCCCGCGGCGGCGTCGCTGCTGTATATCGGCCGGCGGTTCCGCTGGTCGCACATGATGGTCGCGGGCGTCGTCTTCACCTACGGCGCCTACTTGATCCGTGGCGGATCGGTGGAGGTCAGGCCGCAGGACTGGGCTTTCGGGCAGGCGTTGCTGTTCTTCTACTGGGTCGTTTTCGAAGCGTTCGATCTGCTGTCGACCAGGGCCACCTCGTTCGGTTTGACGTCCGGCGGCTCGCGTCGATCCGCTGCCATCGATCAGACGCTGATGCCGATCAACGCCGTCGGGTTTCTCGGGGTGTCGCTTCTCGGTTGGTCCGAGATGCGTCCCGAGAGTCTGTGGACGTTCTTCCTTCTGGCTTCGACCTGCTTCGCGGCGAGCGCTGCCGTCCGTGCCGGGCTGATCGGCGGAACTGCCGCGCTCGGTGGGGACGACGAGGCCGGCAAGGCGGGCCGGCCGGCGGGCCGGCCGGCGGCAACGTACGGCGGCTATGCGGCCTCGCTGTCGATCTCTGCCTTCCTGATGGTGTTCGCCATCGAGCGGGGGTTCGAGGGCTGGCGTGAGACGGTTACCTGGCTGCTGTTGGCCGAGCTTCTCGTGGTCAGTGGTGTCGTCCTACGCAACGGGTTTCTGCGTCACCTCGGGTCGGCGGTGCTGGCCGTCCCGGTTCTTGCCGTGCTGTTCGACGATCTGTCGTCCAGCCGCACGTTCTTGGCCCTGGGGCGCTCCTGGTCGCAGGCGACGCCGCTCGCATTGCTCACCAGCCTGGTGCTGTACGGCAATCGTGCTCTGCTTCGACGGGCCGTCGGCGTGCGGGTCGCTGGTCTCGAGCACGTCTACAACTGGTTTGCGACGTTGTTTCTCGTCGCCGTCGTGGCCATCGAGCTGCCGGACGTATGGATCGCTCCGGCGTGGTTCGGCCTCGGCTTGGTGCTGATCGGGCTGGGCAACCTCCGCGGGGCGGGCGAGCTATACGTTCAGGGGTCAGGTGTGCTGGCGGCGGCCTGGGTCCTTGCGATGCTGGGGAACGTACCCGCCGACGATCTCGTCGCGGGCTGGCCGGCACGCTGGCTTACCGCGCTGCCGCTGGCGCCGGCGCTGTACGCGCTGGCCTACCGGGCGCGCGGCGCGGCCACCGCGGCCGCGGCGTCCGTCTTCGGCAGCGTTGCCGACGCAAGCAGCGGGTCTCCCGACCGAATCGAGGCTGCGGCCCGGCCCCGCCGCATCGACGCCATCGCCGGTTGGCTCGATGGCGTCTCCAGCCTGACAATGAGCACCGCGGCGACCGTGCTGATCACCTGGTTTCTGTTGTACGAGGTCTCCGGGCGCTGGCTGACCGTCGCCTGGGGCGTCCAGGGGGTCGTCTTGCTGGCGGCCGGTCTGCTCCTTCAGGCTCGAGGTCTGCGGCTCGGAGGCCTTGCTCTTCTCGGCCTCTGCATTGCGAAGCTGTTCGCCTATGACCTCAGCGAGCTCGATACGCTGTTTCAGATCTTCTCGTTCATCATCCTGGGAACGCTCTTGATCGCGGTCTCCTTCGCCTACGGGCGCTACCGCGAGCAGATCCGCCGGCTGCTGTGACGGGCGAATCGCCGCCGTTTACGTTAGGTTGTTGGCGTTGGCAGCGTCGGTCCCGTCGGCGCTTGCTCGGCGGAGCTTCCGCGGAAGGACGTTGTAAAGATGGGCGAGAACGCGGTGCGCTACGTTCGCTACAGGCATCAGGGGGCGACCTCGTTCGGCGTCCTCGAGGACGACACGATTCACCCGCTCGAAGGAGCCCCGTTCGACCAACAGCGCCGCACGGGCTCCCCGGTGGCGTTGGCCGATGCCGAGTTGCGTGCGCCCGTGACGCCTTCGAAGGTGATCGCGGTGGGGCTCAACTACCGCAGCCACATCGGCAATCGGGAGCCGGCTCCGTTTCCGGGCCTTTTCGCCAAGTACCCCACATCGATCGTCGGGCCGGAGGCCGAGATCGTCATCCCGTCGGACGCCGAGAGCGTGCACTACGAAGGCGAGCTGGTGGTCGTGATCGGTAGGCTCGCCAAGAACGTCCCGGTCGCAGAGGCAGGCGACTACATCTTCGGCGTCACCGCCGGCAATGACGTTTCCGAGCGCACGTGGCAGCGGGACGATCTGCAGTGGCTGCGTGCCAAGGGGTCCGACACGTTCGGGCCGGTCGGACCGGTCGTCGTCAGCGGGCTGGATTACAACGACCTGCACGTCGAGACTCGACTCAACGGAGAGGTTCGCCAAGCCGAGAGCTCCGCGGATCTGATCTTCGACATCCACACGGTCGTGAGCTATGTGAGCCGCTACGTCACGCTACTTCCGGGAGACGTCATCTTCACCGGAACTCCGGGCACCACCCGGGCGATGCAACCGGGCGATGTCGTCGAGGTCGAAGTCGAAGGGGTCGGCGTGCTGCGCAACACCGTGGTAAGGGAGGGCTCCGCATGAGGCGCGAGCGGTGACCGTGCCCTTCGCCTCCGGGCGCGACCGGATCGGATGAGGGGCCGGCGGGTGGGCGAAGCGGCGCGCCGCGAGCCTTCCCTGGCTCGCCCGACGATCGCGCTTATGTCGCTCACGCTGCTCGCGTCGACGGCCTGCGCTGGCCAGCCGGCCACTCAGCGCTTCGAGGAGGACGGTGTCGAGGTGGTGCTCAGCACCCGCCCCCGATGGAGCGACGGCCAGGGGTGGAGCCTGACGCCGGAGCCCCTCGTTGTCATCGGGGAGGACACCGAGGATCCCCGATACCTGTTCTCGGCCATCCGCGGCGGCCGATTGGGTCCCAATAGCCTCGGCCCCATTCACCTTCCCGACGGACAGATCGTCGTCGGCGATCTCCTCGAGGTCGAGCTCCGCTTCTACGACGCGACGGGCGTCTTTACGCGCACTTCCGTCGGGCGCGGTGAAGGGCCCGCGGAGATGACCAATCTGAGCGAGGTGAAGCAGTGTGTCCCCGGGCTCGTCGTCGCCCGCAACAGCTACCAGGACGAGATCGTCATCGTTGACGCGCAGGGTGAAGTACGGGAGAGGATCCGTCTGGACGACAATGCCGGCCGGCCGCTCTACCCGCCGCTCTCGTGCAATCGAAAAGGTCAGTTCCTCGCCCTCGATTGGGGATCCGAGCTGTCGAGCGAGCGCGAGATGACCGAGGGTCTGTACCGCTCGACCGTGCACGCATGGTGGCTCGATCCCGAAGGGTTCGTCATTCGCGATCTCGGGCCGTTTTCCGCCGGCGAGCGCCTGCGGACCTCGGGGGGAAGCGGGCCCCACCCGCTCGGAAAAACGACGCCGGTGGCGCTGGGCGAGGACCGCGCCTATATCGGGACCGCGGACACCTTCGAGATCGAGGTCTGGTCCGTCGAGGGCGTCCTTCTGCAACGCTGGCGGCGGCAGGCCGACGTGGTCGCGATCACGGCGTCCGATCTCGACGGGTACGCTGATCCGGCCTCGCCGCACACCGGGATTGCCGAAGAGCTCGAGGCCATGCGGAGGCGCTTCACGCCGCTGCCGCTCCCCGAGAGTTTCCCGGCGTACGCTCGCTTCCTCGTCGACGCGACCGAGCACCTGTGGGTCGAGCATTTCCCCCGGCCGGACGATACCCGCCACCTCTGGTCCGTGTTCGAGCCCGGTGGGGCCTGGTTGGGGGAGGTGGAGGTCCCGCCGACGTTCGATATCACCGAGATCGGCGTCGACTACGTGCTGGGCGTTTTTCGGGACCAGCTCGACGAACAGTCCGTGAGGAAATACGGATTGCGACGCTGAGTAGCCCAGAGCTCGGCGCCCGGAGCTCGGCGCCCAGAGCCGGCGCCCGGAGCTCGGCGAAATCTCGGTGCCCGCGTTGTCGCTACCGCCTCGTGTCAGCGACCGCCGGTGTCGAACCACTGCGTGAAGATCTCGCTCCAGCTGGCGACGTCCTCCACGGGGTCCGGCCGATAGCTCCGCGAGGCGGTGCCGTCGGTGCTCATGGCTGCCTCGAGGTCGGCCCACTCCGGCGGGGCGATGCCGTGCAGGTTCTCGACGAAGTAGTCGAATCGCTTGTGCTGCCCGTAGGCTCCGCCGGATGTGTGACCGGCCCCCGGAATCACCAGCAGGTCGAAGGGCTTGTCGGCCTTGATGAGCGCGTCGACCACCTGCATGGTCGAGGCCGGGTCGACGTTGGTGTCGAGCTCGCCGACGATCAGCAGCACGTCGCCCTGGAGTCGCCAGGCGTTGTCGACGTTCGATGACTCGGCGTAGTGCGGGCCGATCGGCCAGCCCATCCACTGCTCGTTCCACCAGATCTTGTCCATGCGGTTGTCGTGGCAGCCCACAGCGGACACGGCGACGTCGTAGAACTCGGGGTGAAACAGCAGGCCGCCGAGTGAGCTCTGCCCGCCCGCCGACGTTCCGTAGATGCCGACCCGGCTGATGTCATAGTAGGGATACTGCTCCGCCACCGCCTCGTGCCAGAGAATGCGGTCGGGAAAGCCGGCGTCCTTGAGGTTCATCCAGGCGACGTCGTGGAACGCTTTCGAACGGTTGGACGTTCCCATGCCGTCGATCTGTACGACGATGAAGCCGAGCTCGGCGATCTCCCGCATGCCGCTGTATTCCTGGAACGACTTGGGCACGAAGGAATCGTGTGGCCCGGCGTAGATGTTCTCGATGACCGGGTAGACCCGGCTCGGGTCGAAGTTCGTCGGCCGGAAGATGACGCCCCAGATGTCGGTGACGCCGTCGCGCCCCTTGGCGACGAAGACCTCCGGCGCCTCCCATCCGGCCGCCGTGAGCGCGTCGATGTTGCCGCGCTCGACCTCGGCGACGAGCGATTGGTCGGCGGTGCGGCGGAGCTCCGCGACCGGTGCCATGTCGACGCGCGAATAACGATCGACGTAGTACTGCATGTCCGGCGAAAAGCTCACCTGGTGGGTCGCATCCGTCGAAGTGAAGGCGGTCAATCCGGTGCCGTCGAAGCCGATGCGGTAGGCGTGCTCGAAGTAAGGATCCTGGTCGTCGACCATCCCGGAAGCGATGAAGTAGATCTGACGGTTGTCCTCGTCGACCTCGATGACCTCCCGTACCGGCCAGTCGCCGTCGGTGATCTGGTGCTTCACCGCGCCGGTGGAACCGTCGTACATGTAGAGGTGGTTCCAGCCATTTCGCTCCGACATCCAGATGATCTCCTCACCGTCGTTGACGTCATGACGGAACTTCTTGCCCGAGTAGTGGAAGAAGGTCTCCATCTGCTCGTCCACCAGCGCCCGGGCGCTGCCGTCCGTGGCGTCGATCTCGATGACGCGGAACACCTGGTGTCCGCGCTGGTTGTACTCGAACGTGACGGCGCTCGAGTCCTCGCGCCAGACGAGCCGTGACATGGCGTAGGCGTTCGGGAAAAGTGCGTCGTCCACCCGGTGCTGCGTGCGGCTGGTGACGTCGAAGATCACCGGCATGTCCTTGTCGAGTCGGTCGCCCGGCTTGGTGTACTCGCGCGTCCAGTGACGCGGTTGGAGCTGATCGTCGGGGGACGACTCGATGTAGGGGATCTCGCGCACATATCCCGGCCGTACCCGATACGCGGCGATCTTGGCCGAGTCCGGCGACCACACGATCGACGAGAGCTCGTATGCCTCGCCCTCGGATCCGTCCATGCTCAGGCGAACGACGTCGTCGTTGCCGAGACGCCGCACGACGACGTTGTAGTTGTCGATGAGGGCTTCCCATTCGCCGTCGGGCGAGGGTCGCGGTCCCGTTGGTGCCGGCCCGCGGCCGCCGAAGCCGCGGCGCGCCTGTCGGCCCGTCGATTCACAGGTGTAATCGGTCAGGTCGCAGCGCCATATCGTTCCTTCGATGGCGGCTTCGAGGGCGTCGCCGTCATCGACGAACTCGAAGCTGCGAAAGGGTAGATCGGCGGCCGAATAGGGCTCGTCGGCGCCCGAAGAGAGGGCGGCCGCCAGCCGGGCATGGTCGAACGCGGGTTGTTTCTCCAGGGTCGTCGCGTCGAACAGAACGAATTCGCTGCCCCCGCGAACCGACTTTCGGTACCAGAAGCGGTCCGTCCCTTCGATCCAATTGGCAGCTTCCGGTACGTCGACGGCAAGCCCGGTGAATTGCTCGCGCAACCCCATGGCGCGCTGGTAATCGGGGATCGTTCCCTGGGCGAAGGCCGGCGTGGTGCTCAGCGCGACAGCCGAGAAACCGAGGACGACGAAGCAAAGGCGGCGGACGGTGGTTTGCACGGCTTCCTCCCTGAATCGAACAGACCGGAATCGACCGGATCCCGACCCGAGCCGCACGTCTCCGCATCCGCGCCCGCTCGCCTCGCGACTCGGACAGGTCGAGCGGCGCGACAGCAGCACCATCCTACAGCGGTTCGGGAGAAGTAACAGCGGGAAGCGGACGGTGAGTGGCGGTCCGCGGGACCACCGTGGAGCACGTAAGCGAAGCGGCGCCACCGCGGGCCGTCGGGCGCCCACATGCGCTCACAGAAGATGGGCGGCGAGGCGACGAGAAGAGGAAGTGGCCGGCTAGCGCGACAGCAGGAAAATGCTGCAGCCGCCCTCGGGAACCTCGACGTAGCGTTCCAGCGTGAAGCCGCGCTCGCCGAGGAACGACTCGACCTCCTCGACGTCGGCCACCTCGTACGGCAGGCCGCCGTGCCAGTCGATCAGGTCGTGGTACACGTCCATGCCGCGCGGGTATCGCTGGTTCCAGGCGAATGGGCTCTTGCCGGCGAGCAGGCGCTTGAGCATGAGCTTGCGAATCTCGCGATTGATGATCGCTTTCTTCTCCCGGTCCGACGCCCGGTTGTACCGCTGCTTCAGCTCGAGGTGCTCCTGATACTTCGGCCCCTTCTGGTACAGGGCGATCCAGAACAGGCCGCCGACGGCGACACGCGCCTGGGCGTTGTCGATTGCCTCCCACATGGAACCGGTGTGGTGGAGCACGCCCCATGAGTAGGCGAGGTCGAACGTGCCCAGGCCGCTCATGAATTCCGCGTCGAGGGCGGAACCGTGCAGGACGCGCCAGTTCTCCGGCTTTCCCGCCCTTTCCCACATCTTCGTCGTCGCCGCGACGCTGGCCGGGTCGACGTCCACCGAGACCAGCTCGGCCGCTCCGAGGTTGTGGAAGCAAAAGGAATGAATCCCGGAGCCGGAGCCGATGTCGATGATCCGTCGACCCTGAACTTCGCTGCGGCGCAGCCAGGCGTTGATGTCCTCCAGCGCGGCGTGCACGGCCTCGTCGTCGACGGACTCGAGGTAGCTCTGCCAGTTGCGGCCGAAGGAGAACGTGATCTCCTCGTCCTGCGCCGGTTCCATGATCTCAGGCTTCGGGTCGCCCATGCGTAGCCGATGGAAGTGGAGGAATCAGAGGAGCGGGATCCGACCTGCCGCCGGGCCGAAGCAGCCGGGTGACGCTGCTGCCGATGCGGGAGGTCGTTCGAAGGTGACGTTAGCGCGGTCGACCCGGGCCGAACAAGCCAAACTGTTCCGGCCGGGAGGGCCGCCCGCCAAAGACGATAAGATGGTCGGCGGCGGCTCCCCGTCGTCTCGACAAAGAGGAACACGATGGGTGACGGCTTCTCCCAGGACCTTCGCTATGCCCTGCGTGCGCTGTGGAAAGCGCCGGGCTTCGCCGCCGTCGCGGTACTCACGATCGGACTCGGCATCGGCGCCAACACGGCGATCTTCAGCGTTGTGCGAGCCGTTCTGCTGCAACCATTGCCCTACGCCGAGCCCGACCGGCTCGCCTTCGTCTGGGCCGACCTCACCGTCCGCGGGGTCAAGAACTGGCCGATCTCGCCGCCGATCCTGGAGGATTTTCGCGATCAAGCGGACAGCTTCAGCGGATTCGCCGGCATCTTCACCGGTCAGACCTCGCTTACCGGGGACGAGGGCGATCCGATACAGGTCGAGATCGGCAACCTGACGCCGAACGTGTTCTCGCTGCTGGGGGCAGCGCCGTTTCTCGGTCGCGACTTCAGCCCGGACGACGCCGCCCCGATCGGGGCGAGCGCTCAGGGCCAACCCAACCAGGCGCCGCCCCAAGCGGTCATGCTGAGCCACGCTCTGTGGTCGTCGCGCTTCGGTGCCGATCCGGCAGTCCTCGGCCGCTCGATCAACGTCGGCGGCGGCACGGGCGAGATCATCGGCGTCATGCCGGCCGATTTCGAGCTGCTGGTGCCGCCCGATACCGGCCTGTCCGCGAACGTCGACCTGTGGCTGACGCCGCGCCTGAACGTGGCGACCTGGCCGTCGCGCGCCAACGTCGTGTGGAGCGTCATCGGCCGCCTCGAGCCGGGCGCATCGCTCGAGCGGGCACAGGCCGAGATGGACGCGATCGCCGCCCGCCAACGAGAGCTCGACTCGATCCACGAGACCGTCGGCTACGAGCTCGAGGTAATCCCGATGCAGGCGGACATCACCGAGCAGGTACGGCCGACGTTGCTGGCTCTTCTCGGTGCGGTGGGGTTCGTCCTGCTCATCGCCTGCGCCAACGTCTCGAACCTTCTCCTCGTCCGGGCACAATCGCGGGAAGGGGAGATCGCCATCCGCTCCGCGCTCGGCGGCAGCCGCGGTCGCCTGGTGCGGCAGCTGCTCACCGAGAGCACGATCCTGGCGTTGCTGGGAGCGCTTGTCGGGCTCGCTCTGGCACGGGTCGGCATCGCCGTGCTGCTGGCGTTTCAACCGGCGGAGTTTCCGCGGATCGACGGCGTCGCGATCGACGGCCTGGTACTGGTGTTTACCCTCGCCGTCGCCTTCGTGTCGGTGGTCGTGTTCGGTATGGTGCCGGCGTCCCAGGCGTCGAATCCGCAACTTGCCGACACCCTCAAGGACCGCGGACGATCGTCGGCACTGGCCCAGCAGAAGCTCTTCCGCAACGGCGTCGTCGTCATCGAGGTGGCCCTGTCGGTGGTCTTGCTGATCGGTGCCGGTCTGATGGTCCGGAGTTCCATCGAGCTGAACCGCGTCGACCCGGGCTTTACGGCCGACAGCGCGCTGACGTTTCGTATCCAGCTGCAGGGCCAGCGCTACGGTGCGCCGGACGCCCGCGCCAACTTTCGGCGCGAGCTCAAGGAGCGCCTCGAGGGGCTTCCGGGCGTCGTCTCGGCCAGTGCGGCGACGCCGCTGCCGCTGCAGGGCGTGCTCAACAGCGGCCGGTACGGCACGGAGGAGGCCCTCACCGACGAGACCGCCTATGGTCAGGCCGACTACCGGGTCATTACGCCGGGGTATTTCGAGACGATGCAGACCCGCCTCCTCGCCGGGCGGGAGTTTTCCGCGGCGGAGTTCCGCGACCCGGGTCACGAGACGGTGATGGTGGACGCCAAGCTCGCCAACATTCTCTGGCCCGACGAGGATCCGATCGGCCAGCGCATGCTCATTCGCGTGCAGACGGTCGATCCGCAGTGGGTGGAGGTCGTCGGCGTGGTCGAGCATCAACGTGCTTCGACGCTCGCCGAGGACGGCCGCGAAACGGTGTACTTCACCAGCCGCTACGTCGGCGTCGTCGGCAACCTCACCTGGATCGTTCGCACCAGCGTCGATCCGGAGAGCATCGCGGCGCAGGCCAGGGCCCAGGTCGCCCTGATGGATCCCCAGCTCCCCATGGCCGAGGTGCGGACGCTGCAAAGCTACGTCGATCAGGCCGCCGCGCCGACGCGATTCGCGCTGGTTCTGATCGGGGTTTTCGCGGTGGTCGCGCTGGCCCTCGCCTCCGTCGGGTTGTACAGCGTGCTGGCGTACATCGTCCGGCAGCGCACCGCCGAGATCGGCGTCCGGATGGCGTTCGGCGCCGAGCGCGGACACATCATGCGCCTGATCGTCGGGCAGGGGATGGTCCCGACCTTAGCGGGGATCGGCATCGGCGTGCTCGGTGCGTTCTGGCTCACCCAGTTCATGGCGAGCATGCTCGTCGGCATTCCGCCGAACGACCCGATCACGTTCGCCGGGATCGCGGTGCTCTTCGCCGGCGTCGCCATGCTGGCGAGCTACGTTCCCGCCCGGCGGGCGACCCGCGTCGATCCGCTCGTAGCGCTCCGCGACGAATAGTTGGCTCGGTGTCGGTCGACGGGCCGCCGGGGCGCGGATCTGGTTGTCGGCCTCAGCGCTGCTCGTCTACCGGGTCTTCGTCGGGAACGGCGTATTCGACGCGCAGCTCCGCGAGACGGGTCTCGAGGCCTGCGCGAATCTCGGCATACTCCGGGTCGTCGTGCACGCTGCTGAGCTCGTCCGGATCGGTTTGCAGGTCGAACAGCTCCCACTCGTCGATCAGGTAGTAGTGGATCAGCTTGTAGCGGTCGGTGCGGACGCCGTAGTGCCGTTGGACGGCGTGGACTCCGGGAAATTCGTAGTAGTGGTAATAGATGGCGTCCCGCCAGTCACCCAGTTGCCGGCCGCTCAGGAGCGGCACCAAGCTGCGGCCCTGCATGTCGGCCGGCGCGTCGACGCCCGCCATGTCCAGGAAGGTCTGCGCGAAGTCCAGGTTTTGGACCAACGCGTCGGTTTGGGAGCCCGGCTGCGTCACGCCCGGCCACCTCACGACGAGCGGCATGCGGAGCGACTCCTCGTACATCCAGCGCTTGTCGAACCAGCCGTGCTCGCCGAGGAAGAATCCCTGATCCGAGTTGTAAACGACCACCGTGTCGTCGGCGAGGCCGCTCTCGTCGAGGTAGGCGAGCAAGCGGCCGAGGTTATCGTCGACCGATCGAATCGTGCGTAGGTAGTCCTTCATGTAGCGCTGGTACTTCCAGCGCACCAGATCCTCGCCCTCGAGCGCCGCGGCGTAGAACGCCTCGTTGTCCGGACCGTACGCGGCGTCCCACGCCGCCAGCTGCTCTGCCGTCAGGCGTTCACGGAAGCGTTCCACCGCCTGGTTCAGGCCGTCGTCGGGCGTGATCGTGTTGGGCCACAGCTTCAGGTCGTAGCCGAAGCGCATGTCGGCGTCGATGGCCATTTCCTGGGTCTTCGTGGCGCTGGTTCGGCCCTCGTAGTCGTCGAACAGCGTCGGCGGCTCCGGGATTTGCACTCCGGCGTACGTCGTCAGGTGATCCGGGCCGGGTTGCCAGGCACGATGCGGCGCCTTGTGCTGGTACATCAGCATGAAGGGCCGAGACGGGTCGCGCCCGGCTTGCAGCCAGTCGAGAACGTTGTCGGTGATCAGGTCGGTGACGTAGCCTTCGACCTGCACGCGCCCTTCCGGCGTGCGGAAGTCCGGGTTGTAGTACTGGCCCTGCCCGGGCAGAACCTGCCAGTGATCGAAGCCGACCGGATCGCTCTTCAGGTGCCACTTGCCGACCATCGCCGTCTGGTACCCGGCTGTCTGCAATAGCTGTGGAAACGTGACCTGGGCCGGGTCGAACGTCTCGGCGTTGGTCATGACGCCGTTCAGGTGGCTGTGCTTTCCGGACAGGATGACCGCGCGGCTCGGGGCGCAGATCGCGTTCGTGACGAAAGCGGCGCGGAATAACATGCCCTCGGCGGCAAGACGGTCGATGTTCGGTGTTGGATCCAGCGAAGCCAGGTGGCCGCCGTACGCCCCCACCGCCTGGGTGGCGTGATCGTCGGTGAAGATGAAGATGATGTTGGGCGGGTCTGCGGTGCTTGCCTGACCGACGCCGCCGACCGATTCTCCGCCGGCCCGTTCCTCCCCGCCGGTGTCGGACCCGCATCCCGGCGCCAGGGCGATCAGCGCTACGACCGCGGCGACCGCCACGGTCCTCGTCCCGAGGATGCCCGCGAGTCTGCCGCCGGGATAGTCGGGAAAAAGCTCGGACAGTGAGAACCTGCTCCCGGTCGGCTTCATGCTTGCCCTCAGCTCCGTCCTTCCTTCTTCTCGGCGGTGAAGGGAGCCGTCATCTCGGCATCCGCGCTGCTCACCGTGCCGCTGATCTTCGTGTTCTCCGCAACCGTGCCGGCGAACGTGACGGTGAAGACCGATCCTTGCATGTCGATCGAAACCGAGAACGTGATGTCGTTGCCTTCCACCTTCCCTTCCAGGGGCAAGATCCCCTGCGGTGTTTCGACCGTGCCGCCGAGCGTCGTGCCCTCCTGGGTGAAGACCAGGTCGGCGGGGTCGGAGCCGTTCGGTGCCTGAACGATCAGCGTCCAGTTGCCTGCAACGTTGGCGTCTTGGGGAGATGCTGTTGCGGCATGAGCCACGAGCGGTGTGATGATCAGTGCGACTGTCACGACGGCGATGGTTGTGAGGCGTCGATGCGTCATGTTTCCCTCCTGCGGTGGTGGGGGAAAGCGTGGCGCATCCGCGCGTTCCTCCATCGGAAGTTGCGGCGCACTCTACCAGGATGATGTGCCCCGCTCCACGGACTCGATCTGCGGCTGGGTCGGTGGGGTTGGAGGTTGTCGGGCGGCCGGGGGGACGCAAATACGCGCCGGGGTGAAAAGTGCGCTTGGGGACGTCGGGGCACGAACCTTCACCGCATCGGCCAGCGGAAGCGTCGCCCCTCCGGATTTCGCAGATGCGCAATCCACCCCTGCGCGTACCTACGTCCCCCCGGCCGCCCTCTGCACCGTCCCCGCAAACGACGAACCGGCCCGCCTCCCGTCACCGACCGCTAAACATGTGGGTCGAGGAGGCCGAGCTGCTTCGGCGGCGGCTCAGCGGGAGCGTTTTCCGGCATCCGTGGGGCGGTCCGAACGCTCTTGTTGGCGGTAACTACCCAGCTTCGGCGACACGCTTAACGCCCGGATGCCGGAAAACCCTCCCCCTCGCCGGAATAGTGGGGTTGCCACGGATGGCGGCGGCTTATCCGTCCGGTAGATGTGGGTGAGGTTGCTGGCGGCCAGCGATGGCGATCGGGCGATGCGGGGGTTTGCAGAGCTTGGGGGGTGAACGCTCCTTATTTGACGTTGGAGAGGGACGGCGGGGTGGAGCGGCGGCGCCGATCCGGGTACGAAGGCGCCTCGATGCGAGTGTCGCTCCGTGCTCGTCGTCATTCCCGGAGAGCAATCCCACCAACGTCAAATAAGGAGCGTTCAACTCCCCAAGCTCGTCGAACCCCAGACCCGCCGCCGCTCCGGCCGGTCCGACACGTCGGCCCCACCAACCCGGCCGCCAGGCGGAGTTTTGGAGCACCAAGCGTGGCAACCAACCCCCTCGGCGACGGGGAGTGTTTTCCGGCATCCGGGCGTTAAGCGTGTCGCCGAAGCCGGGTAGTTACCGCCAACAACAGCGTTCGGACCGCCCCACGGATGCCGGAAAACGCTCCCGCTGAGCCGCCGCCGAGGTGACTCGTCCACCTCGAGCCACGTCTTCAGCAGTTGGTGACGGGAGGCGGGCCGGTTCGTCGGTTGCTTTGTCGGTGCCAGAGGGGGGGCGGGGGGACGTAGGTGCGCGCACGGGGTGCTTTGCGCATATGAGAAATCCGGAGGGGCGACGCCTTCGTCGGCCGCTTCGTCGTCGGTTCGTGCCCCGACGTCCTCAAGCGCACCTTCACCCCGGAGCGTACCTGCGTCCCCCCGCCCCCCCGGTCACCTCCATACCCCACCCCCGACAACCACCCCCTCCATCGCCCAGCCCAACCTTGTGCCAATCCCTGCCCGCGGGTACTTTTCGCCGGTCCCGTCTCGACGTTGTCGCCGGAGGCTTCATGCACCAGCCCGACCACTTTGCCGGCCCATCGCGCCCCTTCGTGTTCGTGCCCCTCGCCGCTGTCCTGATGCTCGTGCTGGCCGGGACGTCAGCTGTCGGGGGCGCGCAACGGGGTGAGCGTGGCCGCGAGGTGGTGCCCACGCTCGGTCTCGATCTCGGGACCATCGAGCTTGAGGTGCCGGCGTTCGATTTGGAGCTGGTGCGCGCCTCGCAGACGGTCGCCGGCCTGCGTCCCCGCGGCGCCGGAGAGTTCGATTTCGCGCCGCGTGATTGGCTCGATCGGCGTGATGGTGACGGCTTCTTCCATCTCGGCGATCTCAACCTGCGGCTGCGCACGCCGGGAGGGGATTGGCGAGAGTACTCGACGGCGGCATCGCGGCAGCCGGTCGAGGCGATCGACGTCGCGGCGCCGGTGCTGGCAGCCGCCGACCTTGCCCCGACGCTCCCGGGCGACATCCCGCTGCAGGTCCGGCGGTACTGGGAGACGGTGGAGGGTGAGCTCGTACTGCGGTTCGAACTGAGGAATGCGTCCGCCGGGCCGGTCGAGATCGGCTCCCTCGGCATGCCGATGGTGTTCAACAACATCTTGCAGGGGCGGTCCTTGGAAGAGGCGCACGCGATGGCGTCGTTCCATGATCCGTACATCGGCAACGACGCCGGTTATTTGCAGGTGACCCGGCTCACCGGCCACGGGCCGGTACTGCTGGTGTTGCCACACGGAGAGTCGCCGTTCGAGGCCTACAGCCCGCTGCTGTCGGATCCGACCCGTCGGGGCGTGACCTTCGAAGGTTTCTACGAGTGGATGGTGCACAGCCTCGCCCACGCCGAGCAGGAGTGGATCGAAGCGGAGCCGTGGAACGAACCCACCTCGGTCTCCCTGGCGCCGGGCGAGTCCCGCTCGTACGGTGTCCGCTTGGTTGTTGCCGACGGGCTGCGCGACATCGAGCCTGCGCTGGCTCGCCACAGCCGCCCGGTGGCAATCGGCATTCCAGGGTACGTTTTGCCGATGGACATCGACGCCAAGTTGTTTCTTCAGCACACGGCGCACATCGTCGACATCCGCGTCGAGCCGGACGGGGCCTTGGAATTCTTCGGCGACGGCTATACCGACGACGGCCGCGCGGTGTACGCGCTGCGCGGGCGCCGCTGGGGGCGGGCGCGCTTCACGGTTACCTACGACGACGGCATCGAGCAGACCATCCACTACAAGGTCATCAAGCCGGCAGCCGATGTGGTGGCCGACCTGGGCCGGTTTCTCACCACGCAGCAGTGGTACGAGAACCCGGACGACCCCTTCGGCCGCAGCCCCTCCGTGATCAGCTACGACTATATGGAGCGGCGCCAGGTGCTCGAGGACAACCGCGCCTGGATCGCCGGTCTGGGCGACGAGGGCGGCTCCGGGTCGTGGCTCGCGGCGATGATGAAGCAGCTCGTGTCGCCGGAGCCGGACGAGATCGCGAAGCTGCAACGATTCGTCGACGGGGTCCTCTGGGGAGGTTTGCAGTACGCCGACGGCGAGCAGGCCCACGGTGTTCGCAAGAGCATGTTCTATTACGAACCTGAAGAGCTCCCCGCGGGCACGTACTCCGACGACGTCCGCTACGGCGGTTGGTCGAGCTGGGACCGCGACGAGGCCACGTCGGTGGTTCGTTCCTACAACTACCCGCATGTCGCCGCGGCGCACTGGGTCATGTACCGGTTGGCCCGCAACCACCAGGGCCTGGTGACCAGCCATGGGTGGGACTGGTATCTGGAACGAGCATTCCGTACCGGCGTGGCGATGGTGGAGCAGGCGCCCCGATACGCGCAGTTCGGTCAGATGGACGGCACCGTGTTCCTCCTCGTTCTCCAGGATCTGCAGCGGGAGGGATGGTCCGAGCAGGCGGCCGAGCTGGAGCGCGCCATGCGGGGGCGGGCGGACGTCTGGCGGGAGCTTTCGTATCCGTTCGGCTCGGAGATGCCGTGGGACTCCACCGGCCAGGAAGAGGTCTACGGTTGGAGTAGATACTTCGGCTACGACGACAAGGCGGATGTAACCCTCAACGCCATCCTCGGATACATGCCGACCCTGCCGCATTGGGGATACAACGGCAGCGCTCGGCGGTACTGGGACTTCCAGTACGCCGGCAAGACGAGGCGTGTCGAGCGCCAGCTGCACCACTACGGATCGGCGCTGAACGCCATCCCGGTGCTGGCCGAGTTTCGTCGCCGACCGGAGGACCTCTATCTGCTCCGTGTCGGTCACGCCGGGGCCACGGGCGGGATTGCCAACATCACCGAGGACGGCTTCGGCCCCAGCGGTTTTCATGCCTACCCCTCGACCCTCCGAATCGACGGATACTCGGGGGACTACGGCCCGGGGTTCTTCGGCCACGCCGTCAACACGGCGACCTACGTTACCCACGACGAAGATCTGGGCTGGCTCGCATTCGGCGGGAACCTGAACGTTGCGGGAGAGACCATATCGGTGGAGCCGCGCGACGCGGCGCGCTCGCGGGTCTACATCGCGCCGTTCGGGCTGTGGCTGACGCTCGACGCGGGGACCTTCGAGCGGATCGAGCTCTCCGGTGGCGACGTCCGGGTGACGCTGTCCCCGGCTACGGAGACCGTACCCGTGGCGCTTCTGCGGGTCGAGCAACCGGCGACGATCGCGGGCGTCGGCCGCTTCACACCCTTCGGAAGCATGGCGATCGAACGTGGAGCGTACGCCGTTACCCTGTCGCCGGAGACCGTGACCATCGTGCTGCGGAGCTCTCCGTAGCGGACCCGGGGCGCCGAGTGGGAGGTGGCCGGGCGGTCGGGAGAGAGGCCGGGGGCCTCGCGGGTCCCTCCGCTCCCCATGCAAGCGCGCGGCATGAGGAGGATGATGCTGCGCATCGATTTTCAGAAAGCCGCGCGATGCCTGGGGCCCCGCTGATCCGCCCGCTCCGGCCCCCGACCTCTCTCCCGCCGCCCTCTGCACCGTCTCAGCAACCGGCGCAACTCCCGGCCTCCCGCCACCGACCGCTAAAGAGGTGAGTCGAGGAGGCCGAGTAGCCTTGGCGGCGGCTCAGCGCGAGCGTTTTCCGGCATCCGCATGGCGGTCCGAACGCTCTTATCGGCGATAACGACCCCACTTCGGCGACACGCTTAACGCCCGGATGCCGGAAAACGCTCCCCCTCGCCGGAAGACGGGGGTTGCCACGGAGGGCGCTAGCTTTTCGGGCGGGCGGATGTGGGCGAGGTTGCCTTAGCGGACGCGGGGCGATAGGACGTGGCGGGGATCTGGCGAGCTGGGATGGCTGGACGCTCCTTATTTGACGTTGGTGGGATTGCTGTCCGGTGGGGACGACGAGCGCGGAGAGGCACTCGCATTGAGGCGAGGTCGTACCCGGATCGGCACCACCGTACCGCCCTTCCCAACGTCAAAGAAGGAGCGTTCAACCCACCCAGCTCGTCGAACCCCAGCCCCGCCGCCACCTCGAACGTTTCGAAACCTGCGGCCCCACCAACCCGGTCGCCAGACGGGACCCGCGGCACCGAGCGTGGCAACCAAGCCACCTCGGCGAGGGGGAGGGTTTTCCGGCATCCGGGCGTTAAGCGTGTCGCCGAAGTGGGGTCGTTATCGCCGATAAGAGCGTTCGGACCGCCAAGCGGATGCCGGAAAACGCTCCCGCTGAGCCGCCGCCGAGGTCACTCGGCCTCCTCTACCCACATATTTAGCGGTCGGCGGCGGGAGGCGGGCCGGTGCGCCGGCGGCAGGGTCGGTGCAGAGGGTGGGCGGGGGGACGTAGGTGCGCGCACGGGGTGTTTTGCGCATATGAGAAATCCGGAGGGGCGACGCCTTCGTCGGCCGGTTCGTCGTTGGTTCGTGCCCCGACGTCCTCAAGCGCACCTTCACCCCGGAGCGTACCTACGTCCCCCCGCCCGCCCGGCCACCTCCCCTCCCCAACGCGCCCGACTACTTCGTCGACACCACCACCGATTGCGGCGGCCCCTCCTGGTGATGAATCTCGCTGCCGGCGAACCCGGCGTCCGCCGCCATTGCTTCGAGCTCGGCGAACGTATAGGCGTCACCCGCTGCGGTCGTCGCCAGCATGATGAACGAGAACGCCGCCTGAAACGGCGGGCTGATCCGGTCGTCGTTGGGGACGAACTCGAGTGTCACCGCACGGCCGCCGTCGTTCAGCGACGCGTGGACCTTGCGCATCAGATCCGTGCAGGTCGGTACGTCGAAGTGATGCAGGAAGTTGGTCAGCAGCACGATGTCGTAGCCGTCGCCGAAATCGAGGTCGAAGGCGTTGCCCTCGAGTCGCGTATGCCGGTCGGCGACGCCTGCCTTCTCGGCGTTCTCCGAGGCCACGTCCAGCACTGCCGGCCAATCGAGGGCGACGATCTCGGCCTGCGGATTGCGCTCGGCGATGCTGATACCGAACATTCCGTGCCCGGCAGCGATGTCGAGGACCTTCATCGGCTCTCCGGCGCCGTTCCCGGTCACGAGCTCCGCGATGAAATGGGCCGATGGCAGCATCAGTGGAACCATGTTGCGGGCGAACTCGATCCAAACCGGGTTCTCCGGCTCCACCGTTCCGGCGCCGTCCAGTATGGTGCCGCCCTGCCGCACCGTCGAGGCGATGTCGGAATAGGCGTCGAAGACGTAGGGGGTGGTCATGAACTGCCCGACAGAGCCGAAATACGCCGGCGAGCTCTGGTCCAAGAAGAGCGCCGCGTCCGGAGCCGAGCGATAGGTCGACCCGTCCTTCTCGAGCAGTCCCTCGATGGTGAGAAAGTCGCACAGGATTCGGGTGCCCTTCTCGGACGTCCCGAGCTTCTCCGCCAGATCGGCAGCCGTTTTGCTCTCGCCGCCCAGTTCGGTGAACAAGCCGAGGTCCAGCGCACCCTTGAGCGCGGCGGTTGAATGGAACGCGTTGATCATCTGGAAGATTCGCTCGGGCGTGGGTGCGTCGGTGTGCGACATCGGAGACTCTCGGGGTTCGCGATCGATGGGGAGCTCCCGTCCGGCGTGACGGAAAGCGGATGGGTTTGACGATTTCGGAGAGGGAAGGTATCCCGAGAGGTCCCGCTGCTCAATGCCGTGACCTGCCTGTCGTTTCAGCCGGTGAAGTAGAGGTACGCCAGGACGATCGCCACCAGGACCGCGGCCGACGCCGCCAGGTCGCGGGCATCCCAGCTTGCCCGCGACTCCTTGCGGTGCTCCGCCGTGATCGTTCCGTACGTCAGGCCGCTGATGGCGCTGTAGTCGGGCGCCGGCGTGGACAGGCTGACGGCGACCATGGCGGCCACGCAAACGAGGAAGATCAACAGGCTGTAGTACTGGAAGAACATGTTGTTGACGATCCAGAAGAACGAACCTTCGACGTAGCCGTTCTCGTACCCGGCGAGCCCGAGCTTCACCGGCGTGTCGACGGCGAGCCGGAAGATGCCGAGCAGGAAGCCGACGATGAGCGCGGTCAGCGCCCCCTGGGCGTTCAGGCGCTTGAAGAACACGCCGAGGAAGAACACCACGAAGATGGGAGGACCGAGGTACGCCTGCACGCCCTGCAGGTAGTCGTAGAGGCCGCGGCCGCCTTGGATGACCGGAATCCACGCCAGGCCGATCAGCACCATCACGGTGGTGGCGGCGCGTCCGATCCACACCAGCCGGTGCTGCGACACGCCGGGGTGCAGCTTCGAGTAGAAGTCCATCGTGAACAGCGTCGCTGAGGCGTTGAACACACCCGCCAGCGAGCTCATCAGGGCCGCCAGCAGCCCGGCGACGACGATGCCACGCACGCCTGCCGGGAGCACGGTGGCGACCAGTAGGGGGAAGGCCTTCTGCGCCTCGTCCCGGATCATCTCGCCGTCGGCGTCGAACAGGACTTGCTGGATCTCCGGCACGGCGCCGCTGGCGGCGAGGGCAAAGCAGATGATCCCCGGGACGATGAAGATGAATACCGGCAACAGCTTTAGGGCGGCGGCGAAGATCGACCCCCGCCGGGCCTCCTGCTCGCCGGGCGCGCCGAGGGCGCGCTGGACGATGTACTGGTCGGTGCACCAGTACCAAAGGCCGATGATCGGGGCGCAAAAGAGCATCCCCAGCCAGGGATAGTTGGTGTTGAAGTACCAGGCTTCGCGCACCACTTCGCCGGTGGCGCTCACCTCTCGCACGGGGGCCCAGGTGCCCTCGACGCCCGCCGGCACGAGCGGTTTCCACAGGTTGAACATCTCGGAGCCGGCGATCGCCCGCAGCTCGCCCCAACCGCCGAGCGCCTGAAGTCCGAAGTACGTCACCAGCACCGAGCCGAGCACCAGTACGGCCGATTGCAGCGCCTCGGTGTAGGCAACGGCACGCAGCCCGCCGAGAATCGTGTACAGCCCGGTCAGCACGATGACCATCACGGACCCGATCCAGAAGCTGTCCAAGCCGCCGATGCTGAGGTCCGGGAGGAGCACCGAAAAGACGATGCCGCCGGCGAAGATGCCCACGGCGATCTTCGTCAACACGTACGCGAACAACGAGATCACCGAGAGCACCCAGCGGTTTGCGGGGCTGAACCTGCGCTCGAGAAACTCGGGCATGGTGAACACGCGGGAGCGCATGTAGAAGGGCACGAACACCCACGCGAGCACGAGCAGGCACCAGGCATGCAGCTCGTAGTGCGCCATCGCGACTCCGTCCGTCGCCCCGGAGCCGGCCAGTCCGACCAGATGCTCGGAGCCGATGTTGGACGCGAAGATGGACGCGCCGACGATCCACCAGCCGAGGTTGCGACCGGCGAGGAAGTAATCGTCCGCCGTGTCCCTGTTTTGCCGGATGACCCACCAGGACAGCCACAGGAGGCAGCCGAAATACGCGCCGATGAACACCCAGTCCAGCAAGCTCACGTCGTCGATTCCCTCACGGCGGTCGTGCCGCCTACGCGTGCGCTCATCGGTCGGCGTAGTAGGCGTGGTTGGCGCGGAGCTCCCGCTTGAAGCTCCGCACGGTCGTTTCGTCGTCGATCACCAGCGCCTCGATGCCGGCGATCTCGGCGTAGTCCTCCAGGTGTTCCGTCGTCAGCGCGGTGGAAAATCCCGTGTGGTGGGGCCCTCCCGCGAGGATCCAGGCGGCCGCCGCGGTCTTCAGGTCGGGGCGCGGACGCCAGAGGGCGCGCGCCACCGGTAGCTCGGGCAACGCTTCGATGGGTGCGACGACATCGAGCTCGTTCACCAGCATGCGAGGGCGGTCGCCGAGCGTATGGATTGCGACGTTCACCGCCTCGCCCGGCGCCGCGTCGAACACCAGTCGCACCGGGTCCTCCTTGCCGCCGATCGCCAATGGGTGAATCTCGGCGCGCGGCCGCTCGGCGGCGATCGACGGGCAGATCTCCAGCATGTGGGCGCCGAGAACCGATGGAGCAGCGGGGTCGAAGTGGTAGGTGTAATCCTCCATGAACGAGGTGCCGCCCGGCAGCCCGTGAGCCATCACCTTCATCGCCCGCACCAGCGCCGCCGTCTTCCAGTCGCCTTCGGCGCCGAACCCGAAGCCGTCGGCCATCAGGCGTTGAGCGGCGATTCCGGGGAGCTGGCGCAGGCCGTGGAGGTCCTCGAACGTGTCGGTGAAGCCGGCGAAGCTGCCGCCCTCGAGAAACGAGCGGAGGCCGAGCTCGATGCGGGCCGCCTCGCGCAGAGCGTCGTGTCGGGCGGCATGCGGGAGGAGCTCGTCGGCGACGTCGTAGGTCTCTTGGTATTCGTCGCAGAGTGCCGTCACATCGCTGTCGGTCACCGCGGCGACGGCCGCAACGAGCTCACTGACACCGAAACCGTCGACGGCGTAGCCGAAGCGAATCTGTGCCGCGACCTTGTCGCCTTCGGTCACCGCCACCTGGCGCATGTTGTCGCCGAAACGGGCGAAGCGAGCCGTGCGTGAATCGGCCCAGGCGCAAGCCGCCCGGCTCCAGGCGCCGAGGCGAGCGTGCACCTCGGCATCCTGCCAGTGGCCCACGACCACCTTGCGGCGCAGATTCAGGCGGGCACAGAGGTGCCCGAACTCGCGTCCCCCGTGCGCCGACTGGTGCAGGTTCATGTAGTCCATGTCGATCGACGACCAGGGGATATCGCGACCGAATTGCGTGTGGAGGTGGGCGAGGGGGACCGAGAGCTCGCCGAGGCCGCCGATCCACATCTTGGCGGGAGAGAACGTGTGCATCCAGGCGACGACGCCGATGCAGGCGGGGGAGGCTGACGCCTCCCGGCAAAGCGACAGGATCTGCTCCGGCGTCGTCATCACCGGCTTGCAAACCACCGACGTGGGAATCTCGTCGCTGCGATCGAGCGCGGCCGCGACCTCCTCGGCATGGGACGCGACCTGGCGCAGCGCGTCGTCGCCGTACAGGTGCTGGCTGCCGGTGACGAACCAGAGCTCGTAGGCGTCGAGGTCGATCATTTCTGTCCGTAGTAGGCGCGCTTGCCGTGCTTCCGGCCGTGGTGCTTTTCCAAGACGTGCTCCTCGAGCAGTGGCGTGTCGCTGTCCAGGGTTATCGTCACGAGCGCCATCTCGGCCACGGCTTCCAAGGCGATGGCGTTTTCGAGCGACTCCTGTACCGATCGGCCCCAGGTGAACGGGGCGTGCCCCGCCACCAGGACGGCCGGCACGTGCAACGGATCGAGAGAATCGAAGCGCTCGACGATCGCCGTCCCGGTGTTGGCCTCGTAGTCCTCCTCCACCTCCTCCGGGCGGAGCACCCGCGTGACGGGAACGCTGCCGCGGAAGTGATCGGCGTGGGTCGTGCCGAGGCACGGGATCTCTCGACGGGCCTGGGCGAACGCCGTGGCGTAGTGGCTATGGGTGTGCGTGATGCCGCCGATCGTCTGGAAATGGCGGTATAGCGACACGTGTGTCGGCGTATCCGAGGAGGGCCGCAGGTCACCGTCAACGACATTGCCGTCGAGATCGACGACGACGATGTGATCGGGCGTGAGCACATCGTAGGCGACACCACTCGGCTTGATGGCGACGTGACGTCGGTCGGCGCAGATGCCGCTGACGTTGCCCCAGCTCAGCGTCACCAGCCCCTCTTCCGCCAGGGCGCAATTGGCGTCGCAGACCCGCTTCTTGAGCTCGTCGATCATGACCTGGGGCTCCGCCGGTTCTCCCTCAATGTGCACCGCCTGTTCGCCGAACCCGGTCCCGAATGGCGATGAGGTCCTTCATGATCCCGGAACAGTCGACGGAGGATTGTCTTCGAACGTCGTCGCCGGTGTTCGGGGATTGTTCGCCGGTATGCGCCCCGACGCCGCCGAACGCGTCGTGTAGCTTCTTGTAGAGGACGTAGAGATCGGCGTACACGGCCGCGGCGTCCTCGCGTGGTCGAAAGACCTCTTCTTTGGTACCGGTCATTCGCTGCTGCGCCGACTCGACGTCGGCATGACCATCCCCGGCGACGGCGCCGAAAATGGCGGCGCCGAGCGCACAAGTTTGGGCCGATCGACTGATCTTCATGGGCCGATTGCAGACGTCCGCGTAGACCTGCATCACGAAGGGGTTTTTCTCGGCGATGCCGCCGCAGTTGACGACCTCTTCGACCTCCAGCCCGTACTCCTCGAAGCGATCGATGATGGTGAGGGCGCCGAACGCCGTTGCTTCGACCAGGGCGCGATAGATCTCGGGCGCGGTCGTGTGGAGCGTTTGCCCGACGAGCAGCCCGGTGAGCATCGGATCGACGAGGATCGTGCGGTTCCCGTTGTTCCAGTCGAGCGCCAGCAGACCGCTTCCTCCCGGAAGGAGGTCCGCAGCGGCCTGCGTCAGCTTCGCGTGGGTGTCGTCGCCACTGGCGTAGGGCTCGGGCGCGAGGTTGGAGGCGAACCAGTTGAAGATATCGCCCACCGCCGACTGCCCCGCCTCGAGGCCGTACATCCCCGGGATCACGGAGCCGGGGACGATGCCGCAAAGCCCCGGAATATCGGGCAGCTCACGATCCATGGGCGCCACCATCATGTCGCAGGTGCTCGTCCCGATGATCTTGACCAGCGTGCCGGGACGGATTCCGGCGCCCACCGCGCCCATGTGGGCGTCGAAGGCGCCGACCGAAACGGCGATGCCGGCGCCGAGTCCGACTTTCTCCGCCACCGCCGGTGTCAGCTCTCCGGCCTTTTGGCCGGCTGTCAGAGCGCCGGGGGCATAACAGTCGCGAACCTTGCAGAGATCGGGATCGACCGCTTCGAGAAAGTCGACTGCCGGCAGACCTCCCCACGAGTCGCTGTACATCGCCTTGTGCCCGGCGGCGCAAATGCCCCGCGCCAGCGTGCGCGGGTCGGTGTTGCCGGTAATGAATGCGGGAATGAAGTCGGCCAGTTCGACCCAACCGGCGGCGGCGTCGAAGATCTCCGGGGCGGATCGCTTGCAGCGCAAGATCTTGGCCCAGTACCACTCGCTCGAGTACGTCCCGCCGCATTTGGACAGGTACCCGTGAGAGTGGTCCTCGGCCGCCTCCGTGATCTCGGCCGCTTCGGCCCACGCCGTGTGGTCCTTCCACAACCAGGCATGTGCCGCCGGATTGTCGCGGAATGCCGGATCGAGGGCCAGGGGAGTGCCGTCGTCGTCGACCGGGATCGGTGTCGACCCGGTGGTGTCCACGCCGATGCCGATCACGTGGTCGAGGGAGAAGCCCGGAACGCGCCTCGCGTCGTCCACCGCGCCGCGAACGGAGCCGAAGAACCCTTCGATGTAGTCCGCCGGACTCTGGCGCGCCAGGTGCGGATCTCGCGGGTCCAGGATGATCCCTGCCTCGCCGCTGGGGTAGTCGAAGACGGCGGTGCCGACCTCGGCTCCGTCGTCGATATCGACGACGAGCGCGCGAACGCTGTTGGTGCCGTAGTCGACCCCGATTGCGAAACGTCGCGCCGATGCCGCGGTCACGCACCCTCCTGTTCCGAACGGACGTCCTTCCGAATGGACGTGCCTCCCGAATGGAAGTGCCGGCGGGAGGCCGAGGCGATCTCGGGTCGGCGCGTCACGAATTCCTCGCCTAGGATAGTGTCGACGAAAACGAAGTCAAACGATCGTGGTGGGGAGAATCGGCGTGATCGAGGCAGTCATCTTCGATATGGACGGCTTGCTCGTGGACAGCGAGCCGGAGTGGTTTCGCGCCCGCGTCGAGCTGCTGTCGAACCACGGCGTCGAGTGGACGGAGGCGGATCAGCTCGCCATGGCGGGCGTGCACACTGATACCTGGGTCGATGCCCTGCACGACAAGCTCTCCGGGGCATTGCCGCGCGAGCGCGTCCTCGACGAGATCGTCACCCGCATGGCCGGCTACTACGAGCGCGGCGAGGTTCCGATTCTGCCGGGCGCCGGAGAAGCCGTAGCCGCTTGTGCAACCCGCTATCGGGTCGGCCTCGCCTCGGGGTCGCCGCGGCGCCTCATCGACGCCTGTCTGAACGGCGGCGGGTGGACCGAGTACTTCGAAGCGGTGATCTCGAGCGACGAGCTGGAGCACGGCAAGCCGGCGCCGGACGTGTACCTCGAGATCATCCGCCGCATGGGGCTTCGCGCCGGGGCGACGGCCGTCGTGGAGGACTCGGGGGCCGGCATCCGGTCGGGCAGGGCGGCCGGGACGAAGGTCGTCGCCGTTCCGAACGTGCACACGCACCCCGGCGTCGAGATCGTGGCTCTGGCAGACGCCAGCATCGACACGCTGCACGACCTGTCTCGGGTCCTGCGCGGTTTTCGGTAGGTTCGGCGGGGTGGTTGTCGGTGGTGCTGGGGTTCGTGCTTGCCGGGCGGACGGGAGAGAGGCCGGGGGCCTCGCGGGTCCCTCCGCTCCCCATGCAAGCGCGCGGCATGAGGAGGATGATGCTGCGCATCGATTCTCAGAAAGCCGCGCGATGCCTGGGGCCCCGCTGATCCGCCCGCTCCGGCCCCCGACCTCTCTCCCGCCGCCCTCTGCACCGTTTCAGCAACCGACGCACCTCCCGGCCTCCCGCCACGAACCGCTAAAGAGGTGAGTCGAGGTGGACGAGCTGCTTCGGAGGCGGCTCAGCGGGAGTGTTTTCCGGCATCCGCTTGGCGGTCCGAACGCTCTTAACGGCGATAACGACCCCACTTCGGCGACACGCTTAACGCCCGGATGCCGGAAAACCCTCCCCCTCGCCGGAAGACGGGGGTTGCCACGGAGGGCGCTAGCTTTTCGGGTTGGTGGAAGTGGGAGAGGGTGCTGGCGGCGAAGCGGTGGCGATGGGACGTGGCGGGGATCTGGAGAGCTGGGATGGCGGAACGCTCCTTATTTGACGTAGGTGGGATTGCTGTCCGGTGGGGACGACGAGCACGGAGAGGCACTCGCATCGAGGCGAGGTCGTCCCCGGATCGGCACCACCGTTTCACGCCGCCCACCCTCCCCAACGTCAAATAAGGAGCGTTCAACCCACCCAGCTCGTCGAACCCCAGCCCCGCCGCCACCTCGACCGTTCCGAAGCTTGCGGCCCCACCAACCCGGTCGCCAGACGGGACCCGCAGCACCAAGCGTGGCAACCAAGCCACGTCGGCGAGGGGGAGGGTTTTCCGGCATCCGGGCGTTAAGCGTGTCGCCGAAGTGGGGTCGTTATCGCCAATAAGAGCGTTCGGACCGCCAAGCGGATGCCGGAAAACGCTCCCGCTGAGCCGCCGCCGAGGTAACTCGGCCTCCTCGACCCACATATTTAGCGGTTGGTGGCGGGAGGCCGGGAGTTGCGTCGGTTGCTCGGGCGGTGCAGAGGGCGGCGGGAGAGGGGTCGGGGGCCGGAGCGGGCGGATCAGCGGGGCCCCAGGCAACGCGCGGCTTTCTGAGAAACGATGCGCAGCATCATCCTTGATGCCGCGCGCTTGCATGGGGAGCGGAGGGACCCGCGAGGCCCCCGGCCCCTCTCCCGACCGCCCGGCAAGCACGAACCCCAGCACCACCTCGCCAACCACGTGCCCGGGAACCGCGCTGCAAGTATCCTCTGCAGATGAGCGAACCGAACGACATGTCGGCGAGAGAGTCCAACGGCCCGGGTGCGGGCACTCCGAGTGACGTGGTTCGAACCTGGGTCGACGCCTTCAATCGTGCAGACGCCGAGGCACTGGCCGGCCTGTATGCCGAAGACGCCGTGAACCATCAAGTCGTACAGGACCCGATCGAAGGACGGGATGCGATACGGGCGATGTTCGAAGCCGAGTTCGCGCGGGCGGAGATGACCTGCATCGTCGAGAACCTCTTCGAGGATGGCGAATGGGCGATCCTCGAGTGGCGTGACCCGCTCGGCTTGCGCGGCTGCGGGTTCTTTCACGTCGTGGGGGGACGCGTCGTTTTTCAGCGGGGGTATTGGGATCGGCTGTCCTTCCTGCGCCAGCAGGGGCTACCGATCCCCGAATAGTCGGGCGTCGAAAAAGAGCCTGCTGAGCCGGTGCGGTGATCCACCGCCGGTCGTTCGCGACCAGCCGCTAGCGCCGCGGCGCTCCGACGACCTCCAGAGGAGTGCGCACAATCTGGCTCTGCCGTGCCGGCTCGTCGGTGATCTGCAGCTGGACGATGTAGCGACCCGGCGGCATCCCGGGCGGCAACAGCAGCGACCCGCGGTGCATACCGGGGCCGGCCGGGCGCATGGCGGTGGAGAACAGCTGCGCGCCCTGATCGGGGTTGCCGCCGTCCTCGGGTCTCAGAAAGACCTGGCCCGAAAGAACGGGTTGAACGCCTCCGTACGCCTCGACGAACGCGCTGATGCCCTGGCCCTCGAGAACGCGCCCGAGAACGACGGGTTGGATGCGGCCGGCATCGTCGGCAGTTGCCAGGATCGGGTCGCTGATGCCCCAGCCGCCGTCGCTCGGGACGATCTCCACATCGATCGAGCTGCCGCCGACCCTGCCGCTGATGTTGTCCAAGACCGCGATGTTGAGCGTGTACTGTCCGGGATCCAGCGTCCATTCGCGCTGATAGGCCATGAAGCCGACCAGCGTCGGGCGCAGGCTTCCGCCCGGAGACGCGAGCATGTTGCCGTCCGGCCCGGAGTTGGCCCCGAGTTGTTGGTGGGATTCGTCGACGATGCCGTCTTCGCTCAGCACGACCGCGTGGACGTCGAGCGAAACGCGCCGCTCGCCGGCGGGACCGACCGCTACGCCGATCTCGCCGCCGTCGATGGCGACCGCGGTCAGAAGGTTGGGGCCGCCCTCGGGCGGTCGCGTGCGGAATACCTCGGCGAAGGTCGGCAAGTCGTTGGCCAGGCCGGGAAGCGCGATGGCCACCTCGACCGATCGCCGGGCGCGATCGTCGGCCGGATAGTCGACGTAGCCGGCGCGCGCCCGGACGACGAGATCGTCGCGCGGCAACTCGACATCAATCTCGTGATACGAGCCGTCGCCGCGGGAGTCGGGAGGCGAGTACGTGATCAGGTAGAAGCGGCTGGTGTCGCTCTCGATCTCCTCCAACGCCATCGCGATGTCGGTGTCCTGGATGAAGGCGCGACCGCCGGTCTCGTCAGCGGCGGAGCGCATCGAGTCGCGCAGACCGTCGAGCGAGCTCTCGACGGCCGGCGTCGACAACATCTCGGCCGCCGAGCCCGTGCGCACCTGGATATCCGTGCCGACACGGCGAGTTTCCGCAAGGAGCGAGGGGTCGATGGTGTAGAAGCTGACGTTCGAGGCGTTGGCGGCTCGGTGCAGTCTCTCCTGGGCCGCCAGGATCCGCGCGTCGGGTGAGTTGAGCTCAAAACGGGCGCCGGCCAGCCCGATATCTACCGCAGCCGGGTCTCCCTCGGGCACGCTCGTGAGCCTCGGGTCGAAGGCGACCAGCGCCGTGTACGGGCCTCCCTGCATCAGCTTGATCCCGGTCGAGACCCAGACGACCGCCGTGCGGCCCGATCGTGCCCACATCGCGTCCGCCAGGTTGGTCAGCAGCTCGTAGGTGGCGAGCGAGCGGTTCTGTTCCTCGACCTCGAAGCCGCGGGCCTTGGCCGCCGCAATCTGTCGGGCGATGTCGGGCGTGGGTGCGATCGTCGTGTCGGTCATGTCCGAGGCGATCTCGACCATCCGGTTCCTCATCGAGGTGCCGAACGCCGGCATCTCCCGCACCCGGTCGGCGGCCGCACGGATGGTTTCGAGATCGGTGTCGAGGGGGGCGAGCTCCTCGATGCGGCCGTAGTTGTTGAAGAGGTACGCCGCGCGTGGGACTCGCAGCGCCTCGGTTTGCTCCAAGAGGTCGCTCCAGGCGTCACCGAAACGAGCCTTTGCTTGCTGATCGAGGCTGGGGCCGTCGATGAGGAAGATCACCGCGCCGAGGGCGCTGGCCGGGTTGGACGCCGAGCCCTCCGAGCCGATGCCGGCGGTCGCCGGGTCAGCCGCCGGGTTTGCGGGGTTTGCCGCGGGGTCGGCCGGATCGGTCGTCGGATCGATCGGCGCTGCTTCACCGAAGAGAGACCGAACCCTGCCGGTGCCGAGGTCGACGAGCTGCACATCGAGGATCTGCTGGCGCTCTCCATCCTCGAAGACCTCGAAGTCCTCCGCCGTGAGATCGTCGACGAAGTTGCCCTCGGCATCCGTCACGATGACATCGACACGGACGCGCGACACGGTGGCGCCGAAAAGCTGCGGCTGCTGGCCGGGTTGCTCGCCCTCGAGCTCCGCGAGCCCAGCGGTTGGCACGCCGCCCGGAGTTCCCGTAGCAGGGCTACCGTCCGAGACGCCCACGCAGATCGTCACGGCCAATACCAGCGCGGCGAAACCTCGACTCATTGTTCGACGACTCATCTGCATACGTTTGTTCCTGGGGGCGAGGGTGCCCGTGTGCGCTCGTGTGGATTGTGCATCGTGGCCCCGCGAGTCGGTGGAAGGGCGGTTCGTGACCGGGCGAGGGAGCGACGCATCGAGCGTTGCGAGAGACAATCGCCAGCTCGCTCCCGACTGTCAAGGGGCGTCGATCGGATTCTCCTTGGCGCCGGGAGCTTGCGCCGACTCAGCGCCGCTACGCTGTCCCACGTAGACGCCGGCAAGGACCAAAGTGCCACCGAAGGCCACGAAAGGACCCACCTGTTCGTCCAATAACGGCACGGCGAGGGACATCGTGGCGAGGGGCTCCAGATACAGGTAGATGCCCGCCCGCGCCGCACCCAGGCGGGCGACTCCCTCCTGCCAGAACCATTGACCCAGGGCGAGGCCGGGAATGGCCAGGTACAACAGCGCCGCGACCCCGCGCGGCGACAGCGCCCGAATGCTCTGCACATCCGCGAGGAACGGGAACACGACCGCCATGAGCGCCGCGGCGACGAGCAGGATGCCCGCCGTCACCACCAGCGGGTCTCGTCGTTGAACGAGGTCGCGTGTGGCGACCGTGTAGAGGGCCCAGGTGTGTGCGGAGACGAGAATCAGCCAGTCTCCCGTGCTGCGCAGCCAACTCAGGTCGGCGATGTCTCCGCCTGATACCAGCAGCAGGACGCCCGCGGTCGCGATCGCCACGCCCGCGATGCCGCCCCGTCCGATGCGCTCGCCCAGAAGGACGAACGAGAGGACGACGAGTGCCAGCGGCGCCACCGACACGATCCACCCCGTATTGGTCGCGGTGGTGGTCTCGATGCCGGCGATCTGAATGAGGAAGTGCAGCGTGAAGATCGATCCACCGACGAGCAACGGCCCGGCGTCGGCCCTTTTGAAGCGAACCGGTGCTCGCCGGGCCGCCAGGACACAGCCGAGAAACGGCAGGCCGATCGCCAGCCGGAGGGCGAAGATCTCTACCGGGCCGATCTCCGCCACGAGGATCTTCGTCGCGACGAACGTCCAGCCCCAGATGACGACGGCCACGAGCAGGAGGGCGCGTGGAAGCATGTCCGGGTCTCCCGATGAAGCGGCGAGACTACCGCTCCGCGTCGAGATCCGCGATCACGATGATCATCTTCCCGAAGGCTGGCCCGTATCGACGGTCGACGCCTGCGATGGCCGACTCTCCTGGTGCCGAATTTCCGGCTTCTTCGCGCGGCTTACCCGCGAGAGTGCCCACAACGGTGTCGCGCGGGATCCGCTGCAGCAGCGGACCCCGCGCTCGTCGGTGTCGTCGCGAGCCTTGATTCCTCGCTCCCCTCTTGGGGAGGCGCGGCCGCGGGTCGTCGGCTCAGTCCTGCCTCTCGTTCGTAACCAGCCGATCGAGCAACCAGGAAGCTCCGTCCGGATCGTTCCCCGCCTGCCTGATGTCGCCCATCCGCGCCTGCACGAGGAAGTTCGTGATGCCCCCCTCGAGGAGGCCGGCGGCGGAGCCGACGTTGTAGAAGACCCCGACCCACTCGTCCTCGCCCATCTCGGTGAGCGTGGGACCGTACGTGGCCAGGATCTCGGCGGTCTGTTCCTTCAGCGATGCGAGGTGCTCGGCGTAGGCTTCACGCTGCTCCTCGGTGCTCTCGTCGATCTGCTCCCGCAACGACTGGACCGTCACGCCTGCCTCGACCCGGGCCGTATTCAGGCTCCGGATCACCTGGCTGGCGATGTTGAGCCGTGCCCCCTTGCGAAACAGAACCCCGTAGCCGGGCACGTACTGGAACGAGGAGTCGTCGCTGCCGTAGGAGACCCAGTGGGTGTCGTCGCTCTGCGCCCCCTGCAGGGAGCTGGCGATGATCTCCGCCATGATCTTCAGCTCCGTACGCTGGACGTCGGAGATTCCCGAACCGCCCCTGGCCATGCGCACCGCGGCGAGGTTGTCGTCGCGGCTCGCGCCCGTGAGTTCGCCGCGACGGACGCTGAGCGTGATGGCCTCGTCCTCGTCTCCGCCGAAGTCCGCCATGAAGGTGATCGACTCGTCTTGGGTCGCTCGCCTCAACGTGCTGCCGTACTGCGCCACGACGTCACGCAGGGCGTCGGTCAGGCGTTCCCTGTACGCCAGCGACCACTCGTCCCAGGCCGCCTGCCGCTCTTCCAGCCGCCGGCTCTCTTCCTCGAGCGCCTGTTCCGCGTCGCCCGAGGCGCGGGCTTCGCCGGCGCTTCCGCCGGTGCCGGCACGCCGCGCTGCTTCCGCCAACGCGGACAACTCGGCGGCGCGCTCGACCATCGTGTACGAGGAGAAGGCGTTGCCTCGTCCGGAGACCCGCCATTTCACCGTGAACAGGTACCCATAGCCCTGCATGTAGAAACCGCTGACGTCGCGGCCCCCGATGCTGTACAGGCGACTTCCCGGTCCGGCGAGGTAGAGCGTCGCCTCGGAGCCGCCGCTGAGCACCACGTTCCCGCGGCGGCTCGACGCGTCGACGGTTCCGTCCAGCTCAGGCGGCGTCTCGGGTGCTTCGACCTCGCCCAGCGCCGTCCGCACGATCCGCTGCATGATTCGGATGTCCTGAGGGACCTGGCTCCCCTCGTTCCCGGTGCTCCAGGCGGACTGCGGTAGCAGGTAGGTGAACGTCGAGCTCTCGCGTGAGGGCTCCTGTTCTTGCGGTGAGGCGTGCGCATTGACGCTGCCGAAGGATACGGCAGAGACAAGCGCGGTGACGATCAGCGTCACAGCTGCCTTCGAGGAAGTTCCGGTGTTTCGTGCGTTCATCGCGATCACTCCTTCGTGCCCGGCTCGCCTTGCATCAGCGAGGCCAGGATCGTGTTCATGCGTTGTAGTTCCATTCCGGTGATGACGCTCAGCTCGTCGATTGCCGAGAAGACCAGTCCGAGGTCGTTTTCGTGTTGCTGTTGCATGTCGGCGAGGGCGGCGTCGATGGTGCCGCGGAGCTGCTGGCTCATCGCCATGCCCTGATCGCGCATGCCTTCGTCGATGGTGGCCAACAGCAGGCGTCGCTCTTCGTCGCTGCGGGAGCGGAACAGGTCTTCCATGTAGGAGACCGCTTGCTCGAGGTCGGCCTGGAGTTCCTCTCGGCTGACCGGAGTGATAACAGGCTCGGCGCTCGGGTCGATGGCTGTATCCGCGCCGGCGTTCGCCACGTCGGCGACCACGTCGCCACCCTCGCCCGAGCCGGCGAGCCCGATTTGCAGCCGCCCGTCGGGTGCTACACGGACGTCGAGCAAGGCGGCCGATGCAACCAGCATCAGAATCACGGCGGCGGCGCCGAGGGCGGGCTGCAGGAAGACGTTCGTCCCGAATCCACCGAGGTCCCGCGCCCAGTGGCGCAGCCGCGCCAGCAACCGCGGACGCTCGCTGACGTAGACCATGCGCGGGGTGTTCACCGCATTGGGCCAGGCCGAAAGGAGGTCTTTCATCCCGGAGAGATCTTCGAGCTCGGCACGGCAGCTCGCGCAGGTGGCCAGATGGGCCCGCAGTTCGAGCACCTCGGGGTCGTCGTCGTCTTCGTACAGCAGGGCGGCGATCTGTTCTTCGCCGTAATCGCAGACGTTGGTCATCGCATACCCCCTAGTCCGGCCTCCGTAATGCCGCTTTGTTCGAGCTGTCCGCGCATCGTGCGCAGCCCGCGATACAGTCGCGCCTTCACCGTTCCGGCGGGCACTTCGAGAATCTCGGCGATCTCGCGGAACGTCAGCGCCTGGTACTCCTTCATCAGGATGACGATCCGCTGTTCTTCCGGCAGGCCGGCGATCAACCGACGCACCAGCTCCGCCCGGTGCTTCGCCACCATGGCCTCGTCGGATTGCGCCGACTCGTCCGGCACCCGGTCCTGCACGTAGACCTTCTCGCCGGAATCGGTGGTGTAGTAGTCGTTGAGCGAGACCATCGGCAGCTTCTTCTTGCGGAAGTGGTCCTTGCACAGGTTGACGGCGATCCGGTACAGCCAGGTCGAGAAAGCTCCCCGGTGCTCGTAGCCGTGAATCGACTTGAGCATGCGGACGAAGGTTTCCTGGACCAGGTCCTGCGCCAGATGGGCGTCGCCCACGTACTTGTAGGTGAAGTTGAAAAGAGGCTTCTCCCACCTCCAAACGAGGAGATTGAACGCCGTCTGGTCGCCCTCCTTGCAGGCTTTGACCAGGCTCGCCTCCTGAGGGCTCCCACCCTCCATCCCGCGGATATCGGCTTGGCTGAACGTTGCTTCCATCGTTGTCCCTGATCGGGGGGCACGAGCCCCGCTTTGTGCTCCTGAAGTACTCTAACGAGCGAGATCAGGAATAGTTGCCGGGAAGAGCGCGACCCCTCGGCACGGAGAAGTCGGTTTTCTGCAGACGGGCTGGGAGGGCAGCCCCGTCGGGCCTGCTAGCTACCGCGCCGGAGCAGAAGCGGTAGGTGAAAGCACGGAAGGCCCTACTCCAGAAAGTGGATCTCCGGAGCCTCGTCCGTAGCGGGCTGGATGTCCGGGTGCGACCGGATCATGCGAACGCAGCTATTCCAGCGCAGCGTGGCGTCGTCGTCGCCCGGCGGGCGTCGGTCGTGCGCCTTGTCGAACCAGTCCATCGCCTGGCGTAACCAGTCGTAGGTCGCCCGGCCGCCGCCGGGGATGGATCGCAGGTGGTGCGCCTTGGCGCGGCGTTCGCACAGGACGCCGCGGTAGTAGGCGCGCTCGTAATCGCTTTGCAGCCGCGGCACGAGCGCCATCGCCTGGTCGAACTTTTCGGCCAGGTCGCGCTTGAACTGGTCGCTGAGGGCGAGCAGCAGCGTGATGATGGCGTCATGGTTGCCCGGATCGACGCGCAGGATGTCGCGGCAAATGCTCTCGGCTTCGCGCGCTTCGTTCAACAGGCGGTAGCGGCGGGCCTTCTCGAGCGCGGCGGGAACGGAGTCGGCCCCGAGCGGCCGCAGGGTGAACTCGGGCTCGTCAATCGGTGCCATCATCGCGGCTTCCCTCGAAAGACACGGAAAACGCGTCGCACCGGGTCGTAGAACTCGTCCACGACCCGCTCCTTCAGCGGAATGATTGCATTATCCGTGATCTTGATCTCTTCCGGACAGACCACCGTGCAACATTTCGTGATATTGCAGTAGCCGATGCCTTCGTGGTCTTTGAGCTCCGCGAGGCGGTCCTCGGTGTCCAGCGGGTGCATCTCGAGGGCTGCGCTGTAGACGAAGAAGCGCGGGCCGATGAACTCGTTGTGCTTCGAATGCTCGCGCAAGACGTGGCAGACGTCCTGGCACAGGAAGCACTCGATGCACTTGCGGAACTCCTGCACTCGGTCGACGTCCGCCTGCGGCATGCGCCAGGTGCCGTCGTCGGCGTCCGGCGGACGTGGTTTGAACTTCTTGATCTTCTTCTTCACCTCGTAGTTCCACGACACGTCGGTCACCAGGTCCTTCTCCGACGGGAAGGACTTGATCGGCTCGACGGTCACCGGGCCCTCCAGATCGGCGAGCCGCGCCATGCACATCAGCTTGGGCATGCCGTTCACTTCCGCAGAGCAGGAGCCGCACTTCCCGGCCTTGCAGTTCCACCGGATCGCCAGGTCGGGGGCCGACTCCGCCTGGATTCTGCGCACGGCGTCGAGGACCACCATGCCCTCGGTCACCTCGGTCTCGTAGTCGACGAACTCGCCGCCGTCGGCGTTGCCGCGCCAGATGCGGAACTTCATCGTCGCCATCGCGCCGCTCCGTTCATATCTGGTTCTCGTCGATGATCTGCTGCAGCTCGGGCGGAACGGGCGGCAGCGGCTCGGCCTCCACCTGCACGGCGCCGTCGCCGTCCTTGCGGGCGACGAATCGTGTCTTGCCCAGGGCCTCGTCTTTTTCCGGATAATCGGCGCGGAACTGCGCCCCGCGGCTCTCGCGACGCAGCCGAGCGGCCCGCGCCACGGCGGTTGACACGACCGCCAGGCTGCGCAGATCGAGCGCCGTGTGCCAGCCGGGGTTGTATTCGCGGTTGCCCGGGATGCCGACCTTGGCGACCCGCGCCGGCAGGGTGTCGAGGTAGTCGATCGCCTCGGCGAGCTCCTCTTCGCGGCGCACGATCCCGACGAGCTCCTGCATCTTGACCTGGAGCTCATTCTGTAGTGCATACGGATTCTCGGCGTTGCCCTCGTCCTCGGCGAAACGATCGAAGGGGGCCAGCGCTTCCGTGGCGGCCGCCTCGATCGCCAGCTCGTCCAGGCTGACGGCGCCGTGCTCGCGGGCGAACGCAGCGGCGTGCTCGCCGGCGCGCTTGCCGAAGACCAGCAGGTCGGACAGCGAGTTGCCGCCCAGCCGGTTGGCCCCGTGCAGGCCGCCGGCGGCCTCGCCGGCGGCGAACAACCCAGGAACGGTCGACATCTGCGAGTCGGCGTCGACGCGGACGCCACCCATGGCGTAGTGGGTGGTCGGTCCGACCTCCATAGCCTCTTCGGTGATATCGATCCCGGCGAGCTGCTTGAACTGGTGGTACATGCTCGGGAGCTTGCGCTTGATGTGCTCGGCGCCGTTCGGCAGGCGTTCCTTGATCCAGGAGATGTCCAGGAACACGCCACCGTGCGGGCTGCCGCGCCCGGCGCGCACCTCGCGCAGGATGCAGCGGGCCACGTGGTCGCGCGTCAGCAGCTCGGGGGGCCGGCGCGCCGACTTGTCGCCCTGGGTGTAGAGCCATCCCTCTTCCTCGTTGTCGGCCGTCTGGTGTTTGTAGAGGTCGGGAATGTCGTCGAACATGAAGCGGCGGCCCTCGCTGTTGCGCAGCACGCCGCCTTCTCCGCGAACGCCCTCGGTCACCAGAATGCCGCGCACGCTGGCCGGCCACACCATGCCGGTGGGGTGGAACTGGATGTACTCCATGTCGATGAGCTCGGCGCCGGCCTCGTAGGCGAGGAAGGCGCCGTCGCCGGTGTACTCCCAGCTATTGCTGGTGACGCGAAAGGCGCGGCCGAAGCCGCCCGTAGCGAGCACGATCGCCTTGGCCTTGAAGACACGGAATCGCCCGCGCTCGCGATCGTAGCCGAAGGCCCCGGCGACCCGGCCGCCGTCCATCAGCAGGCGAACGACAGTGCATTCCATATGCACGTCGATCCCCTGGTGGATGCCGTGGTCCTGCAGCGTCCGGATCATTTCCAGGCCGGTGCGGTCGCCGACGTGGGCCAGCCGCGGGTACTTGTGGCCGCCGAAGTTGCGCTGCAGGATGCGGCCGTCGTCGGTGCGATCGAAGACCGCGCCCCAGGCCTCGAGCTCGCGCACCCGATCGGGGGCCTCGCGGGCGTGGAGTTCGGCCATGCGCCAATTGTTGCCGTACTGGCCGCCGCGCATGGTATCGGCGAAGTGGGTTTTCCAGTCGTCGCGGTCGTCGACGTTGGCCAGGGCGGCGGCAACGCCGCCCTCGGCCATGACCGTGTGCGCCTTGCCCAGCAGGGATTTGCAAACCAGGCCGACCGACGCCCCGCTGCCGGAGGCTTCGATGGCGGCGCGCAGCCCGGCGCCGCCGGCGCCCACCACCAGTACGTCGTGCTCGTGGGTTACGAAGTCGGACATCAGCTGCTCATCACCTGGTCATCGTCGCCTGTCGGCCGTCGTTAGAAGATCCTGTAGTCCGTCCAGATTCCCATCGAGCAAAGCCGGACGTAGACGTCGGAGAACGCCACCCAGACGAGGCTGGTCCAGGCCCACTTCATGTGGCTGCGGTTCAGGCAGCTGACGCAGTCGTAGGCCACCTTGCGCTTCGGCGCGCGCGAGATCTGATCCATGAAGCCGCCGATCAGATGTCGCAGCGAGTGGCAGCCGAGGGCGTAGCCGCTGAGGAAGATCACGTTGAGCGTCAGCACGATGGTGCCGACACCGATGCCGAAGGATTCCTCGCCGGTCGTCGGGTCGAGAAACCACATCGCCATCCAGGCGTCGTAGGCCAGGATGAAGAGGAAGGCGATCGCCAGGTACAGAAAGTACCGGTGCACGTTCTGGATGATCAGCGGGAAGGAGTTTTCCCCCCGGTACCCGCTGCGGGGCTCACCGACCGCGCAAGCCGGCGGGTCGGCCCAGAACGACTTGTAGTAGGCGCCGCGGTAGTAGTAGCAGGTCAGGCGAAAGCCGCCCGGCGCCCAGAGGATCAGCAGTGCCGGGGAGAACGGCACGAACCACGGCCACCAGCCGGGCTGGGGCCCGAACCAAGCGTGCTCGGAGTTTCCCCACAACACGGGGGAATACATCGGCGAGAGGTAGTTGCCGAACTCGAAGTGGGCATTCTGCAAGGCCGCCCAGGTGGAGTAGACGACGAATCCGCCGAGTCCGAGAAACGTCAGCAGGGGCGTGCGCCACCAGGGGTCCGTGCGCAGGGTGGACCCGAAACCTCTGCCTCGCGTGCCCGCCAGAGTCTGCATTCAACACCCCTCCCGAGAAGCCGATCCACGCCGCAACAACGGCCGTACGCTAGTCGAACCGGGTGGGGAGTGTCAACGAGAGGGCCGGCCGGACGCCGCCGTGCACTCGGCGCGACGGCCGCCGCGGCGAGCTGGATCCCGGCGAAGCGGGCGGCCGCGGTGGATCCAGCCACGGCGTTGCGTTCGTAGCCTCTCGCCTCGAGCGCCGGTCCGTTGCCGGACCAGTGTCGCGACTTCGCGTGCTCGATCAGGGTGTCTGCTGTTTCTCGCCCTTGAACGTGCCGCTGCCGAGCTGGCCGTATTCGCAGGTGCCTTGGAAGACGCCTTCCTCGAGCTTGCCCGCGTAGGTGACTTTCCCGGCCTGGCTGTCGAACGAGACCTCGATGCCCTCTTCGGTGACCTTGCCTTCGACGGGCACTTCCTCGCCGAGGGTCCCGGAGTATGTGCCCGCGATCTCGTCGCCCTCTTGCGTGAGGACCAGGGTGGCGGTCCCGGATCCCACGTCGAGATCGACCTCGAGCAGCCAGGTTCCCGTCATCTCCTGCTGGTGGCCCGCGGCTGCGGGAGACGCGATCGCGAGTATCAGCAAGCAACACAAGCCGATCATGTGTCGGGATTGACGATTCATCTGCTTCCTCCTCCTGAAGTTGTGGGTTGGAGGCTTCCCGGCGTCCGAATCCGATGGGCCACGTTCGCATGCTGGCCGAATGTGGTCAAAGGTGACGCCTCGCCGCCGCGACCGCGCCACTGATCGTGGACAAGTATCAGCCGATCGCCGGATACAACCCTGCTACATTTCCTTTATGGAACCAGCACGCAGAATCCTGGCTGCGATCATCGGGGAGCGGGCCCGCCATCTTCGCTATCCGATGCTGGTTCTCTTGACCGGGCTGGCGTTTCTCGTCGATCTGGTGATTCCGGACCTGATTCCGCTCGCCGACGAGATCCTGCTGGGCTTGTTGACGCTGCTGCTGGCCTCGATTCGGGCGAGAGGCTCCACCGCTCCGCCCGGGTCGACGTCGGGCTAGGATCCGCGTATGAGCTCGGTCCACGGCCTCCATCACATCACCGCGATCGCCGGCGATCCGCTTCGCAACCTGGCGTTCTATACGGGGCTGCTCGGGATGCGGCTGGTCAAGCGCACGGTCAATCAGGACGACCCGCAGACCTATCACCTGTTCTATGCCGACGCCGCGGGGAGTCCCGGGACCGACCTGACGTTCTTTCCCTGGCCGAATCGCTCGCCCGGGCGAAAGGGTTCCGGGATGGCGATGGAGGTCGGGCTGGCGATAGCCGTAGAGAGCTTGCCGTACTGGCGGGCGCGCCTCGCGGAAGCCGGGGTCGACACGGACGCGGCGGAGCGATTCGGGGAGCCCGTCGTGACCTTCGCCGACCCGGACGATCTCAGACTGGCATTGTACGGCGTGGAGGAACCGGCGTCGCATCGCGACTTCGAACCCTGGCCCGAGAGTCCGGTTCCCGCTGCGCATCAGATCCGCGGCCTTCACGTGGCGCGTTTGCAGGCGCTCAGCCTGGAACGCTCCACCCGTTTCCTCACCGGTGCATTCGCCTACGAGCCGGTCGGGGGCGAAGGTGACTGGCACCGTTTCGCCATCGACGGCGGCGGCTCCGGAAAGGTCCTCGATGTGTGCGAGGCGCCCGGCGAGTCCGCCGGGAGCTGGGGTCCCGGAACCGTGCACCACGTCGCCTTCCGGGTGGCCGACGACGACGAGCACCGCGGCGTTCGCGAGGCGGTCGCGGCCGCCGGTCGCCGACCGACCGAGGTGATCGACCGCTTCTGGTTCCGGGCGATCTACTTCCGCGAGCCCGGCGGAGTGCTGTTCGAGGTTTCCACCGACGGACCCGGCTTCGCCGTCGACGAGGATCCCGAGGCGTTGGGCAGCAGTCTCATCTTGCCGCCCTGGCTGGAGGCCCAGCGCGCCGAGATCGAAGCGGCGCTCCCGCAGCTGGACCCCGGGGGCCCGGTCGTCGACGGCTGAATGCCCCTACTCGTTGATCGCCCTTGATCCTGCGGCGCCGGAGGGTAACCCTCCCGGCCGAGACAGTGTCCATTTCACGTCACGTTGTGAGACGGAGGTTCGCATGAAGGGATCTGGCAGGTGGCTGCAGAGTTCCCGGTGGAGGCGAGCGGCTCTGCTCGCCGTTGGTGCGCAGCTGCTGCTGGTGGCCGTCGTCTGGGCGCAGAACCCGGCTGTCACGCCGACGCCGCGCACGGCGGTCGAATGGTGGATGGGGCGGTTCTACGACAACGTCCGTACCGTGCGAGCGGGTGGCGAGATCGACCTTCTGCTGATCGGCGACTCGATAACCCATGCCTGGGACAGGACCGGACGGGCGACGTTCGAGAAGTACTACGGCGGCCGGAACGCGGTGAACCTCGGCTTCAGCGGGGATCGAACGCAGCACGTCCTGTGGCGCTTGATCCACGGTGAGTTGCTCGGGACGAACCCGAAGGTGGCGGTCGTGATGATCGGCACGAACAACTCGAACACCGACACGCCGAACGAGATCGCCGCCGGGATCCGCGCCATTACGACGACGCTGCGGGGGCTACTCCCTGAAACGAAGATCCTGCTGCTGGCGATCTTCCCGCGCGGCGCGGAAGCCGGGGATTGGCGCCGGGGCATCAACGAGGCCACCAACGGGATGATCGCCGAGCTGGACGACGGTGAGTGGATCCACTACCTGGACATCGGCGAGTCTTTTCTGCAGCCGAACGGTGATCTGCCCGAAAGCGTCATGCCCGATTTTCTCCACCCCAACGAGGAGGGTTACCGGATCTGGGCCGAGGCGATGGAGCCGACGCTGGCAGGGCTTCTCGGCGAGACTCCCATTCGGTGACCCGCTGACGGCGTCGGGTCGATCTGCGGCGCGCTCTCGGCGTTCACCAAACGGGGCAGCAACTCCCCGATCGGCGGGTTGTAGCTGGTGGTGCGCAGCATCGCGACGCCGATCTTCGACTCGGGGTCGAACAGCAGACCGGCGTTGTATCCGGCGACCGATCCACCGTGGCCTGCGATCCGCACGCCTCCTTGCGCCGTGTTGAGGGAAAGGCCGAGGCCATAGCCCTCGGCCGGGGCCTGCGGTGTCAGCATCTCGCGGCGGGAGTCGTCGGTGAGGATCGCCACCGGCGACGTTCCCATCAGTGCGGCGGCGAACTTCGCCATATCGAGGACGGTCGAGTAGATGCCACCGTTGGGAACCTTGTAGCCGCGGCCGGCATGCTCGCGGGTCGCCTGCTCGGCACTCACGGCGCCGGTGCGGCGGTTGCGGCTGTAGCCCACCGAAAGACGCGCGAGCATCTCGGCGTCGTCGACGATGAACGTACTGCTGCTCATCTCCAGGGGCTCGAAGATGAGCTCGGTGACCAGGTCCATGAAGGGCTCGTCCGCGGCGCGAGAGCTCGCCAGGCCGAGGATCCCGAAGCCGATATTCGAGTAGGCGTATTCGGTCAGCGGAGGCGTGCGAAAACCCGTATGCGGAATCGATTCGAGGATCTTGTCCTCCCAGCCTTCGATTGGTCCGGAGGCCGCGCCGCGCAGGTCGGGTTCTCGAACCAGTCCGGCCGTATGGCTGGCGAGCATGCGGAACGTGATCGGCGCGGCGCCGGCGGGTGGTGACGCCAGGCTCGCGATCTCGGGGAAGTAGTCGCGTACGAGATCGTCGATGTCGAGCACGCCGCGCTCGGCGAGCTGCATCATCAGTGCCGCAGTGAACGTCTTCGAGATCGATCCCGTCCGGCCGATGGTTTCCGCCGTGGCGGCGACGCGCTCCTCGATGTCGGCCCAGCCATAGCCCTTGGCCCACACGACCTCGTTGCCGACGAAGACGGCCAGGGAAACGCACCCGGCGGCATCCTCGGCGACCCCGGTGGCAACCTCGGCGTCGAAGGCGGCGATGGCCGCTTCGAAATCCGTGAACTGGAGCGAGGCGGCGGCGGGTGCCGCCGCGGACCCCGCCGAGGGCTCGAACGCACCAATGGTGCGCGGTGGGGTGAGGTCTTGCGCCGCATTGGCGGCGACCCGGCCGGTCGCAGCACCGAGCATCAGAAGGCCAATCAGAGACATCGCAAGGCTTCTCGTGCGAAACGTCATCTTCGCTCCCCTCGGCACCCTTTGTTGCGCAACATCGGCTGGTCGGGGCGAGCGTACTCAGCCCGTCGGATTCTGACAACGGCCTTCGTGGCGAGCGGCGCGGGCGCCCTATCCGGTCTGCCACCACACCCTCGGTCTCGTCGTAGTTGTTGCCGCCGGTATTGAGGTTGCGTGTGAGCCGCGGGAAGTTCGAGCTCGACACCTCGATACGCAGGGAGTGCTTCGGACGCCCGTTGTCCGCCAGGGCGCATGGTGGGACGGGGGCCGCTGTGGTCAAGATGGCCATCGCCTCCTAGACTTCGACGTCGACCCGTCTGTATCGACCAAAGTGGAGGAAACGATGACTTCAATCGTCAGTTCGGGAACGCCGGGCGCCGTCGGTGAAGCGCGGTCAGCCGGGAATCGCGGCGCGAACGGTCGCGCATCCGGCATGGCCGTCCTTGCGGCGATCGTGGTCATCGCCTGCGGGCCGGCGGCGCCGGACGATGTGGCACCGCCGATGCCTCCCGGCCCGGACGAGTGGCAGATCGCGCCCGTCGTTTTCACCGACGTGAAGCTCACCGACGACTTCTGGGCGCCCCGGATGGAGATCAACCGCATGGTCACCATCCCGCACCTCGCCCGGCAGAACGAAGAGACCGGTCGCATCGACAACTTCCGCAAGGCCGCCGGGCGGATGGACGGTCCCTTCGAGGCCGACGCTTCAACGACTCCGATGTGTACAAGTCGATCGAAGCGGCGTCGTATTCGCTGGCGCAAACATACGACCCGCTGCTGGATGCCGAGCTCGACGGGCTCATCGAGCTGGTCGTCGCCTCGCAGATGGAGGACGGTTACCTGTTTCCCGCGTACACCATCGATCCGGAGAACCCACCGGTCGGGGTATCGACGACGCGCTGGGAGCTGACGAACTCCAACAGTCACGAGCTGTACGGCAACGGGCACATGATCGAAGCGGCGGTGGCGCACTTTCGCGCCACCGGGAAGCGAACGCTGCTCGATGTCGCCATCCGCGCCGCCGACCACATCGATAGTGTGTTCGGCCCCGAGCCCGGCAAGCGCCAGGACACGTCGGGCCACGAGGAGATTGAGCTCGCTCTGGTGAAGCTCTACGACGTCACCGGGGAGGAGCGGTACCTCGACTTGGCCAAGTTCTTCCTCGACGAGCGCGGCGGCGAGCATTCCTACCCGGGTGAGCCTGAGGGCAGCGCGCTGGAGCGCTATGACAACCGCATCTATCGGCAGGACCATCTGCCGGTCACCGAGCAGACCGAGGCGGTCGGACATTCCGTCCGGGCGATGTACCTGTACATGGGAATGGCGGACGTCGCCTCGCGAACCGACGCACCGGGCTATCGAGAGGCCCTCGACGCCCTGTGGGACGACGTCGCGGCGAAGAAGATGTACCTCACAGGCGGGATCGGCGCGGCCGGATCGATGGAGTCCTTCGGCGACGCCTACCAGCTACCGAATCAGAGCGCCTACGCCGAGACCTGCGCCGCCATCGGCCTGGACATGTGGAACCATCGCATGTTCCTGGCCACCGGCGAATCGCGCTACCTCGACATCATGGAGCGGATTCTCTACAACGGCTTTCTCTCCGGCGTTTCTCTCGAGGGCGACTCCTTCTTCTACACCAACCCGCTCGAGTCCGACGGTGATCACCAGCGCCGCGAGTACTTCGACGTCGCCTGCTGTCCGTCCAATCTGGCGCGGCTGATGGGCCAGCTCCCGGGGTTCGTGTACGCCACGCAAGGCGACCGGCTGTTCGTGAACCTCTTCGTCGGCAGCGAGGCGAACATCGATCTTCCGGACGGGAACGTCCGGGTCGTGCAACAGACCGCGTACCCGTGGGACGGCACCGTCCGGCTCACCATCGAGGCGGTAGGCGGCGAACCGAGCGGCGGGACCAGCGTCGAGGCGAGCAACGATGCGGGCGTTGACGCCGGCGGTCAGGCGGGCGGCGTGGATGGCCGCGACGACGGGAGGGAGTTCGAGATGCGCCTGCGGATCCCCGGATGGGCGGACAACGCGCCTGTGCCCTCGCTCCTCTACATGTTTGCCGCGGAGTCCGGCGAGGAGCCGACGCTGCAGGTCAATGGAGAGCCCCTTCCGGTGTCGGCGGACGACGGGTTCGCCACGATTCGGCGTACGTGGCGCGCCGGCGACGAAGTCGAATGGGAGCTGCCGATGCCGGTGCGACGCGTGGTCGCCCACGCGGAAGTAGAGAACAACACCGGGCGCGCAGCCATTCAGCGCGGCCCGCTGGTGTACGCCATCGAGGCGGTCGACAACGGCGGCTCCGCCCTCGACGTGGCCCTTCCGGTGGATGCGGAGCTGATGACGGAGCATCGCCCGGACATGCTCGGCGGTGTAACAGTGATCAGGGGCGAGGGGTTGCGCCAGAATGGTGCCTTCGAGCTGCTCGCCGTGCCCTACTTCGCCTGGGCCAACCGCGGCCCCGGCGAGATGGCGGTTTGGCTGCCGATGGAGCTCTGACGGGTTGTCGGTAGCTGCGTAACCGCCCCCTCGACAACGGTGGATGACGGTGCCTGGCCTCAGCGGCCCCGACGGGTCGAGCGGCAGGTCACCGCCACGCATGCGAGCATGTGCCGATCGACGAATCACTCTCGCGACCGAAACGCTCCAGTGGAGGAAACATGCGCCATTTTCCCGAGGTCGGCCGTCGCATCGGCTTGCTGTCACTTCTTCTCGTCCTGGTGCTCGCCTGCGCCCCCGCCGCGCCGTCCGAGTCGACGCAATCGCCGCCGCCGCCCAACCAGGCCGACCCGCTTCCCTCCTGGGCCGACGGGGCCGCTCGCACCGCGATCGTGGAGTTCGTCGAAGCAGTTACCGACGAAGGTGGACCCGACTACGTCCCCCCGGCGGAGCGCATCGCCACCTTTGACAACGATGGCACGTTATGGATCGAGTACCCGATGTACACCCAGCTCGTCTTCGCCGCCGACAGGGTGAAAGAGCTCGCCTCCGAGAACCCGGAGTGGGCCGAAACACAGCCCTTCAAAGCGGTGCTCGAGGACGACATGGAGGCCCTCGGGGCGGCCGGGATGGAGGGGCTGATGACGATCTTGTCGACGACCCACTCGGGCATGACGGCAACTGCTTTCGAGCAGGAGGCCGCAGAGTGGCTGGCGACCGCCCGGCACCCACGCTTCGATCGGCTGTACACGGAGCTGGTCTATCAGCCCCAGCTCGAGCTGCTCGACTATCTGCGGGCCAACGGGTTCAAGACGTTCATCGTTTCCGGCGGCGGCGTGGCCTTCATGCGGCCGATCACAGAGGCGACCTACGGGATTCCACCCGAACAGGTCATCGGGTCGCGCATGGTCTCGGAGTACCGGGTGACCGACGGTACGCCGGAGATCGTCCGGTTGCCGCAACTGGGCTTCGTCGACGACAAGGAGGGCAAGCCCGTGGCGATCTATGAACAGATCGGCCGACGTCCCATCCTGGCGTTCGGCAATTCCGACGGCGATCTGCAGATGATCGAGTACGCGACGGCTGGTGAGGGGCGGCGACTGGGCCTGTTCGTGCACCACACGGATGCCGAGCGCGAGTACGCATACGGCCGAGGGAGCCACGTCGGCGGTTTCGATCAGGCGCTCGACCGGGCTGCCGCGGCCGGCTGGATCGTCGTCGACATGAAGAACGACTGGACGACGGTGTTTCCCGGGCAGTAGCGGCGTATCGCTCCGGGTCGGTCCGCGGTGAGCTTCCTATTGCTCCGCTTGTCGATCCGTGGTGAATCGATAGATCGTGCGTGAGCGATACGGCTCGTCCGGTTGCAGGATCGTCGACGGGAAGTCCGGTTGGTTCGGCGAGTCGGGGAAATGTTGCGTCTCCAGACAGAAGCCGGCGCGGTGCCCGTACACGCGGCCGCGTTTGCCGGTGAGGCTGCCGTCGAGGAAGTTGCCCGAGTAGAACTGCAAGCCGGGCTCGGTCGTTTCGACCTCGAGGATGCGTCCGCTGGCGGGGTCCGTCACCCGTGCGGCCAGGACCATTGCGGGTAACTCCTCGCCCGGGCCCGCCGAAGCTCCCGCGGCGGGCCGCGTGAGAACGAAGTTGTGGTCGTAGCCGCCGCCGAAGCCGAGCTGCGGATCGTCGTCCTCGATCCGGGCGCCGATCGCCACCGGGGTGCGAAAGTCGAACGGCGTGTCCTCCACCGGTGCGCGCTCGCCCGTCGGGATCAGGGTCGCATCGACCGGGGTGTAGGAGGCGGCGTTGATCATCAGCTCGTGCCCGAGGATGTCGCCGGCTCCCGCCAGGTTGAAGTAGGAATGATGGGTCAGGTTTACGGGCGTTGCCCGGTCGGTGGTGGCGCGGTAGTCGATCACCAGCTCGTTGTCGTTGCTCAGGAAATAGTCCACTTCGACGGTGAGCGTCCCCGGATAGCCTTCTTCCCCGTCCACGCTGGTGTAAGCCAGGGTGACGCCCGCCCCGTCGTCGCGCGGCTCCGCCGTGGACGAACGGCTCGTTCCATACGGTTCGCCGCTCCACAGGACCTTGTCGAAGCCGACTTCGCCGCCGTGTAGGTGGTTGGGCCCGTTGTTTGCCGCCAAGACGTACTCCTCGCCGTCGAGGGAGAAGCGGGCGTTGGCGATGCGGTTGCCGTAGCGGCCGATGAGCGCGCCGAAGTAGGGATTCTCCGCCAGGTAGGCGTCGAGATCGTCGTAGCCCAGCACGATGTCGCCGAGATTGCCGTCTCGATCGGGCGCCAGAATCGACTGGACGATGCCACCGTACTCGATGACCCGAACCTCCACGCCGTTGGCATTCGTCAGCGTGAACAGCTCGACGTTGCGCCCGTCCGGGAGGGTCGCGAAGGGGGCACGGGTGACCGTCGCAGCGGGCTCCGCGGCAGGCATGGGTGCCTCCTCTTCGGTGCCAGTGCACCCGGCAAGGACGACGACGAGGACAGCAGGAACGACCAGGCGACGCATCGCGGCCCCGTTTCTCGGTTCGAGTACCCACCACATCGTACTCAAAACCGCGGCGTACCGCGCCCGCTTGTCGACCTCGGCGTCTACGCCCGCTCGAGCGTGCCGGCGAGCCGAAAAGGGCGCGTGTTCGAAATGGGTCAGTCCGGAGTACTGTCGGCCGGTAAAACGGATTCGCCCTCGGGGGACTCCTTCTATTCGTCGCGCAAGGCCCGTACCGGATCCAACCGCGTGGCGCGGCGCGCCGGTAGCCAGGCTGCGAGCAGGCCGACGCCGAGCACCAAGGCCGTGACGCCGGCGAAGGTGACCGGGTCCATACCGCTGACCTCGTAGAGCATCGCCTCGAGGGCGATGCCCTGCGCTGCGGCCAGGGCCAGGCCGATGGCGACCCCGATGATCACCACGGTCATCGACTGGCGAATCACCATCCGCATGATGTGCGCCCGATCGGCGCCCAGCGCCATGCGCACACCGAGCTCCTGGGTTCGTCGCGAGATGGCGTACGAGGTCACGCCGTAGACGCCGATCGCGGCGATGATGGCCGCGATCACCGCGAAGATGCGCATCAGGCCGGTGAAGAAGTCGAGGTCCCAGATGGACTCTGCCACCGACTCGGTCATCGGCATCAAGTCGTACAGAGCCTGGTCCGGGTCGATCGCGCGGATCTCGCTGCGGAGCTGTGGCGCCATGGCGGCGGGGTCGCTCCGGGTATGCAGCACGATGCTCAATCGTCCCTGCGCCTGCTGCTCGTAGGGTACGTACACCTGCAGCTCCGGCGGAACGTCCAGGCCGAAATGGCGGACGCTGCCGACGACGCCGACGATCTCCCACCATTCCTCGGCGTCGAAGGTGATGCGCCGCCCGAGCGCGTCGCCGTCCGGAAAGTACCGATCTCGAGCGACATCGTTGATGACCACGACCCGGGGGGCCGCGGCGGTGTCGGTGTGGTCGAAGCGCCTTCCCGAGATCAGCGGAATGTCCATCGCTTCGAAGTATCCGGGGCTGGCCGAGTTGTGCAGCGCGGACGGATTGCGCCGCGCTTCCTCGGGATCCTGTCCCTCGTACATGAACCACTGGGTGTTGGTGCTGCCGCGAATCGGCATCCGGCTGACCGCGCCGACCGCCTCGACCCCGGGAAGGGCCCCGAGACGCTGCATCATCTCGCGGTAGAAAGGAACGCGGGATTCTCCATCGGGGTACTTGCCCCTCGGCATTTGCATCGTCGCCATCAGACGATTCTCGACGGCGAACCCCGGGCTGACGTCCGAGAGCTGGGTGAAGCTACGGGCCATCAGGCCGGCCCCCACCAGCAACGTGAGTGAAAGGGCCACCTCGGCGACCACCAGGGCGTTGCGGGTCAGCCGCCGCCCGGTGCTTCCGGCGGAGCGGCCGGCCGCGTCGGCGAGCGCGCCGCGCACGTCGGGACGGGTCGCCTGCAGGGCCGGCACCAGTCCGAAAAGCACCGTTGCGGTCAGCGCAATACCGGCCATGAAGAGGACGTCCGCCAGGTTGGTGCGCACCTCGATCCAAACCGGCAGCTCCACGGGGATCGTGGCGAAGACGGCGGCCAGCGCCCAGCGGCTGAAGGCGAATCCGAGAGCCAGCCCGCCCGCCGACAGCAGGAGGCTCTCGGTCAGGAGCTGGCGGATCAGTCTCGTTCGGCTGGCACCGAGCGCCAGCCGGACGGAGATCTCGCGCTCGCGGGCTGACGCGCGTGCCAGCAGGAGGTTGGCGACGTTGGCGCAAACGATCAGCAACAGGAACCCGACGGCCCCCAAGAGGAGAACCAGGAACGGCCGAACGTCGCCGACGCGGTCCTCGCGCAAGGGCTTGACGCCGAGCCGGCGGTCCCGGTTGGCGTCCGGAAACTCCTGCTCGAGTCGCACCGCGAGCGGCCGCAGGGCCTCGTTGGTTTGCTCCGTGGTCCAGCCGGCCTTCATCCGGGCCAGGCTGCCGAGCCAGTTGTTGCCCATCGGGGACCGCTCCACCGTCATTCCCAGCGGCACCCAGGCGTGGATCTCATCGGGGTAGGTATAAGCGTTCGGCATGACGCCGATGACGACCCGGGGAGAGCCGTCGAGTTGGATGGTGCGGCCGACGACCGTCTCGTCGCCGCCGTAGTGGCTGCGCCAGAAACCCTCCGTCAGGACGACGACCCCGCCTTGACCGGGGACGTCTTCGGCGGCGGTGAACCCGCGCCCGATCAGCGGCTCGACCCGCATGACGTTGAACAGGCTGGCGGTTACCTGCCCGACACCGATGTATACGGTCTCGTCGTCGCCACGGAGGTTCATCGGCTCCCAGTCCCAGACGGCGATGTCGTCGAAGATATCGGCGTCGCGCATCTCCAAATAGGTCGGGTAGGCAAGGCTGCCCTCGACCTCCGGTCGGCCGACGAACGTGCTGTGCACGTCGACGAGCTGCTCGGGCTCGTCGAACGGGTAGGGCGTCAACAGCACCGAGTCCATCATGTTGAACACGATCGTGTTCGCCCCGATTCCGATTCCGAGCGTCAGCAGGGCCATGATGGTAAACGTGGGGGCGAGACGCAGAGCACGGATGGCGTAGCGGAGATCCTGCATGAGCATGTCGGGTTTCCATTCCTGGGAGCGGAGCCAGGCGGCGTGTCGAAAAGCGCCGAGCGACCGGGCCACCAGGTCACTGCGCGGCGATACGGGCTGCCGTCGTGGGCGAATGAGGAAGGCATCTTCGTTTACGGGTTCGGGGTGCCCGTCGAGGGGGCGATGTCGGGCCGTAGCGGAGGCCTTCTCCGTCGACGCGGGTGCTGTGATCGCCGCGGTGGCCGCGGTGGCGTCGGTTCCCCGGTGCCAGAGTTCGGCCCTCCACTCGCTGCGCCAGTCGGCGCGCTGGGTGCGGGGCACCAGAACCCCGGCGACGTCAACCAGGGCCATGCAGGCGCGCAGGAGGCGACGACTCACCGGGCGCGGAATCGGGCGTCCGTTCGCGGATTGTTCCGGTGGGCGGTCGTCGGAGCGAAGCATGTGATCAGCTTTGGGCTTCGGCGCGCCGGTTGGCGGGCTCGATGTGCTGCAGCGCGTCGAGACGCTTCAGGCTCTCCGCGAGAGCCTCCTCCCCGACGCGGGTCACCTCGTAGTACTTGCGCGGCGGGCGTTTTTCGTCGTGGGCGATCTCGGGGCGTTCCCAGGAGAACGTCAGCAGGCCGTCGCGCTCGAGCCGGCTGAGAGCCGGATACACCGTGCCGCTGGGCAGCCCGGTGACGTCCATGATGTCGAAGCCGTAGCGGTATCCGGCTGCGATCGCCTTGAGCACCGCCATGGCCGTGATGCTGAGGGAACGTTTCTTGGGCATGTCCGACCTCGCTCGTCCCGCTATGACGGACGGGACCTTCCGGGAACCGATCGCGCCAAGGGGAAACGGTTCTGAACGCTTCGATTGCTACCTATGTAGCAATCACAGTTACACGCGCAGGCACCGCTGTCAACTGATGCTCAGCGTGTGCTCCCGGTGCGGCGGCTACCAGGCGATACCGTAGTCCTCGCCGTGGTTGCTCGACCCTCCCCACATCGTCCCGTTCACGACATCGAAGAAGATGGCGTTGATCGGCCCGGACGTCCGCGGCGAGGTATTCACCCGGTATCCCATGTTCCGCAGGCTCGCGACCACCCACGGGGGGGTGTCCTGACGCACGAGGATCGCGCCAGGGTCGGACGGGTGCTCGCCGAACGAACCCTTCATCTGGGAGCTGTTGATATTGGCAGCCTCGGCGGCCTGCTGCACGTTCATGTCCCACTCGACCATGTTGAGGAAGAACTGCAGCAGGTTCTGATCCTGGCCGTCGCCACCCTGCACGGCGAAGGAAAGATAAGGACGGCCGTCCTTGATCGCCATCCCGGGCGTCAGCGTGGCGCGCGGACGCTTGCCGGGCGCGACCACGTTGAAGGGATTCTCGGCCTCGTTCACCACGAAGCTCTGCATCCGCTGGGACATGCCGACGCCGGTCTCGCCGGCGATTACCGCCGGGATCCAGGCTCCGGACGGTGTGATCGACACGATCCAGCCTTCCTTGTCGGCCGCCTGCACCGACGTGGTGCCGCGGAAGAAGGTCTCGTCGAAGGGGCCGTCGGCCTGCCACTCGTCCAGCAATGCCGCCGCCTGGCGCTCGTCGCGCGCCGCGACCGGGGCGGTCGCCTCGTCGCCGCTCGTGCTCCAACGGCGGAGCAGCTCGGCGTAGGGGTTCGTCCCGCCCTGGAAGGGGTAGGGGTCTCCCGGCTTGACGTCCGGGTCGTTCGACTCCCAGTTGATGGTCTCGGCGCGCTGCCTGGCGTAGTCCTTCGATAGAAGGCCTTCGATGGGCTCGTCGGGGGGGAAGTACGGATCGCCGTAGTAGAAGTCCCGGTCGGCGAAGGCGAGGTTCATCGTCTGGTACAGGGCGTGGATGTAGCGGGTGCTGTTGTAGCCCATGCTTTGCAGGTCGAGGTTCTCCAGGATGTTCAGCGCCTGGAGCATCACCGGGCCCTGCACCCAGTGGGTCAGCTTGTACACCTCAATGTCCTTGTAGGTGGTCATCACCGGCTCTTCGATCTTGACCTCCCAGTTGGCCAGGTCCTCGACCGTGATCAGGCCGCCGACTTCCTGCGCGCCGCGAGCGAACTCCGCCGCGATGTCGCCCTTGTAGAAGCGCTCATAGGCGGCGTAGATGGCTTCCTTGCGCGTCTTGCCCTCCGCCAGCGCGTCGGCCTCGGCCTCGACAAGCTTGCGCAGCGTCGCCGCCAGGTTCGGCTGCCGGAAGATCTCGCCCGGATGGGGGGCCTCACGCTCTTCGCCAAGGTGGGGTAGGAACACGTCCGTCGAGTAGCGGCCCCATTCCTTGAACAGCTCCTTGTTGCGCTCGAGGTTGTCGGCGGCGGACGCCTCGATGGCGTACCCGTCGGCCATCTCGATCGACGGCTGGAGAACCTCGGCGAGACTCATCGTTCCCCACTCTGCGAGCATCACCATCAGCGCGCCCGGCGTTCCCGGGGTCACGGCAGCGAGGGGCCCGGTTGCCGGCGGGTACTCGAGGTCCATGTCCTTGAAGAACTCCGCCGTTGCGCCGGTCGGCGCTACCCCCAGCCCGTTGATCCCGATCACCTTCTTCTGATTCGGGTCGTAGATGAGGGCCTGCGTCTCACCGCCCCACCCGAGCGTGTCCCACATCGTCGACGTCGCCCCCAGCATTGCGCAGGCCGCGTCCACGGCGTTGCCGCCGCGCTGGAAGACCATCGCCCCCGCCGTTGCGCCGAGCGGCTTTCCTGTGATGGCCACCCAATGGGTGCCGTGCAGTACGGGTTTGACGGTGCGCTGAGCATCCGCGCCTACGGGTAGCAACAGGGCGACGACCATCAGGACGGCGATCAAACGGGGTGTGCCGTTTCCCCGGCCAACGACGGGGCGAACGTTCTCGAGCAGGCGCATGGCTCCTCCAGTGGGAACGAGGGGTCGGCGTTCTTTCCCGCAACAGTATGAGCCCGCGTCGGGCCCCGTCAACGAACCCCGACCCGGCGGTGCTGCCCGGGCCACGCCCCGTCAACGAACCCCGACCCCTTCGTGATACCCGGGCCACGTTTGCCGGTTACTCGCGCGGGGCGACGCCCGGCAGCAGGAGATGCTCGATGTCCGCGTACGGGATCAGCAGATCGGTCGGTCCGAACGCGTATGCCCGGATCTCGTACTCGTTGTAGCGGAAGCGCAGGCCGTCGTTGCCGATCAGGACGTTGTCGGTGAGATCGAAGGTGCCGTCGTCGAACCAGAAACCGGCCTCGTCGAGTGACGCGTCCGACGAGAGGCCCAACTGGAGCCGGAAGGTCGCCTCCGCGACGGCCTCCAGCTCCTCGTACGCACCGTCGACCAACACGTCCGCGAGCGTCAGCACGCCACCGGTTTCCGGGCGCAGGTTCAGGAACTGCAGCGAGTGGGCGCCGTGCGCGCCGCCGCCGTAGCTCTCCTGGTAGAGGGCGATGGCGAAGACGCGATGATCGTTCCGCTCGACCGTCGCCGTTCGCTCGATCCACCACGGCAGCCCGTAGTCGGGGAACTCCTCGACCACGCTGGCGCGGGAGCGGTCCAGCTCGCCGAACAGCTGTTCCGCGCTTCCACCGTCCCCGAACGCCGGTCGCTCCATCAACTCGCGGATGTGGGCGTTGATCGCGCCGACAGCGCTGCTGTCCGGGCCCGAGGCGGCCTCCGGCCAGGTGAACGCCAACCGTATGCACGGTGCGCCATTGTCGCCGCACTCGCCCGACGACCGCGCCCAGGAGCGCACCTCGAACGCGACGCCCGAACCGGGTCCGGGGGAGACCCCGAGAGTCGCCCCCGACCGGGTGCAACCGACCCCGGTTGCGACGGCCACGAGCAGGGTCGCGGTCACGGCGCGTCGTGCGGGAACCCGGCGTCGCCGAGTCTCCGCGCTGGCCCGTGTTGTCGAGGCTCTCATCCGACACCGGAGGGGAAAGAAGGCGGCAAGAGGGCATGCTAACTTCCGCTGATGAAGAATGATCGCAGCAGCGACGGGACGGAGTCCACGGCGGGGTTGGACTTCGTTCGTACGATCGTCGCCGAGGACAACGCGAAGGGCACCTACGGCGGCCGGGTGGCGACGCGGTTTCCGCCCGAGCCGAACGGTTTCCTGCACGTCGGCCACGCGACGTCGATCTGCCTGAATTTCGGCGTCGCGGCGGAGAACGACGGTACCTGCAACCTGCGCTTCGACGACACGAATCCCACCACCGAAGACACGAGCTACGTCGATTCGATCGAAGACGACGTTCGCTGGTTGGGATTCCGCTGGACCGGCGAGTACTACGCCTCCGACTACTTCGAGCAGCTCTACGCCTGGGCCGAAAACTTGATCACCGACGGCAAGGCCTACGTCGACTCGTTGTCGGAGGACGAGATCCGCGAGTACCGCGGCACGGTGACGGAGGCGGGGCGCGAGAGCCCGTATCGCGACCGGCCGGTGGACGAGAACCTGGAGCTGTTCCGAGCCATGCGCGCCGGCGATTTCGAGGACGGAGCCCACGTTCTGCGCGCCAAGATCGACATGGCGCATCCGAACATGAAGATGCGCGACCCGCTGCTGTATCGAATTCGTCACGCGCATCACTACCGCACGGGCGACGACTGGTGCATCTACCCGATGTACGACTACGCCCATCCGTTGTCGGACGCGATCGAGAACATCACCCACTCGCTGTGCACTCTGGAGTTCGAGAACAACCGGGCGATCTACGACTGGCTGATCGACAACGTCGATGTGGGCGATGCGCGGCCGCGCCAATACGAGTTCGCTCGTCTGAACCTCGACTACACCGTGATGAGCAAGCGGAAGCTCCTGCGGTTGGTGGAGGAAGGCCGCGTCGACGGGTGGGACGACCCCCGCATGCCGACGATCTCGGGGATGCGTCGTCGCGGCATCCGGCCGGAGGCGATCCGCCTGTTTTGCGATCTCGTCGGCATCGCCAAGTCCAACAGCCGGGTTGACATCGGCAAGCTCGAGTACGCGGTGCGCGAGGACCTCAATCCGGAGGTTCGCCGGGTCATGTGCGTGGTGAATCCGCTCAAGGTCGTGATCACGAACTATCCCGCCGACGGCGATACGCCCGACGGTGCGGCGGGGACTCCGACGGGCGAGCCGGGGGTCGATGAGCTCGAGGCGCCCTACTACCCTCACGACGTGCCCAAGTCGGGCAGCCGAGCGCTGCCGTTCACCCGCGAGTTGTTCATCGAGCGGGACGATTTCATGGAGGAGCCGCCGAAAGGCTTCTTTCGGTTGGCGCCCGGGCGCGAAGTACGGCTTCGCTACGCCTATTTCATCCGCTGCGACGAGGTGATCAAGGACGCCGACGGCGAGGTCGTCGAGCTTCGTTGCAGCTACGACTCGGAGACGCGCGGTGGTTCGGCTCCGGACGGGCGGAAGGTCAAGGGCACCATCCACTGGGTCTCGGCGGATCGCTCGGTACCGGTCGAAGTGCGCATGTACGATCGACTGTTCACCGTCGCCAATCCGGACGAGGCGGCCGTTTCATCCGGCAAGGACTTCACCGACTTTCTCAATCCAGACTCGCTGACGGTGGCCGATGCACGCATCGAGCCGGCCGCGGCGGAGGCCGAGGCGGGGACGCGCTTCCAGTTCGAGCGACTCGGCTACTTTTTCGCCGATCCGGTGGACTCGAAGCCCGGAGAACCGGTGTTCAATCGCATCGTCAGCCTGCGTGATACCTGGGCCAAGATCTCGGCGACCGAGGAGATGGAAGCGACCACGGGAACCTCGGCGGGCTCCGGTGGGCGTTCCGCAGGCGACCCGGTGGATGGGGGGGGCGATCCGGGCGGGGGGGCCGATGCGGCTGGCGGGACCGATGCGGCCGCCGGGGCCGAGAGGCGTCGACGGGTGAAGCGATCGGGAGCCGAAGTGCGCGCCCGCGCCCGGTCGCAGGATCCGGAGTTGTCGAGCCGACATGATCGGTACGTCGCTGAGCTCGGGCTCAGCCCCGAGGAGGCCGACCTGCTCACCGGCGACGCCTCCGTCGCCGCCTTCTTCGAGGCCGCGATCTTGGCGCACGCCGCGCCCAAGGACGTCGCCAACTGGGTAATCAACGAGGTCTCGCCCCATTTCGATGGCGGGAAGGCGGACGGCCTGCGGTTCGGAGGTGAGGAGTTAGGGGCCCTCGTCGGCCTGGTCGACTCGGGTGTGATCTCCGGCAAGATCGGCAAAGACGTCCTCGCGGTCCTGGTCGAGGAGGGGGGCGACCCCGTGGCGATCGTCGAGGGTCGCGGGCTGCGCCAGATCACCGATGCCGACGCGATCGAGGAGGCCGTCGACGCTGTCATCGCGGCGCACCCCGACAAGGTGCAGGCTTACCGCCAGGGGCGCACCGGCTTGGCGGGCTTCTTCGTCGGGCAGGTGATGCGCGAGACCGGTGGAGCGGCGAACCCCGAGCTTGTCAACGAGATCGTGCGGGCGAAGCTGGAGTCCTAGCCGACAGCCGGCGCCAGCCCGGATCTGGCCACGATGGCGGTCCCGGCGCATCGCGGTTGCCGATGCGGCCCGTCGCCGTGACTAGCCGCCGTTGCCGTTCCCGTTGCTCAGAAGCTTGCGCCACTCTTCGTCGCTGAACGCCTGGCGGACCCGCGCCAGCGCCGCTGCGGCGGCCTGTAGCTCGGCCGCTGTCGTTTGCAACGGCAGGCTCGAGAGCAGCTCGATCTCTCGTCGGTCGAGCGATCGTGCGACTTCCTGGCCGCCCTCCGTGAGCGCGACCAGTTTGGCGCGCTTCTTCGTCGGATTGGCGATCATCTCGACGAAGCTCTTCTTCTCCAGCGCCTTGACCAGCTTCTGCGCCTGATTGCGCTGGATGCCGCAGTCGTTGGCGATATCGGTGATCGTGCGGGAGCCGTCCCGGTCGAGCCCCTGCAGCACCGTGCACTCGTCGTGCTCCAGTTCGGCATGGGAATGCATCAACGGCGCCACGGCACGGAGCCGCTGGAAGAGCGCTACCGTCTCGACGAAGATCTCGTCCAGAGCCGGTAGCAGGTCGGCACTACTTTTGGTCGTCGACACTGATTGTGTCTGTGCTTGAGCGGTCATAGATGCGCAGTGATAGCTGAGGGTGCTTCCCTCTCCCCTAGAAGATGACGAAATCGGCAGGTCCGATCAACCCTGTTTTCAAGTTGTCAGCCGGGGGAAGTACACGACATTCAGCGAACCGGGCAGTTGGCCGGGTCAGATCGCCGGCCGGGGCCGCGACAGCAGCACATGGTCAGTCGCGCTTGAAGATCTCGCCGCCGAGCATGACGAACGACACTCTCTCGGTGACCGTGATGTCCTCGAGCGGATCCCCCGGTACCGCGACCAGGTCGGCGAGCTTGCCGGTCTCGATAATGCCGCGGTCGTCCAATCCGAGCAGGTCGGCGGCGTGGATCGTAGCGGACCGGAGAGCATCGATGGGCGCCATGCCCCGTTTCACCAGGACGCCGAACTCGCGCGCGTTGTCGCCATGCGGATACACGGCCGCATCGGTCCCGAAGGCGATGGGAGCCCCGGCGCGAATCGCCATCTGCAGGCTTTCCTGCGCGATGGGTAGAACGTACTCGGCCTTGGCACGGATGTTCGGCGGCAACACATCGAGATCGATGCTTTCCACCAGATAGGTCGTCGGGACGAGATACGTGCCGTTGCGCTTGAGGACATCGATGGCCTCCGGGTCCAGGATCGACCCGTGCTCGATGGACGCGACTCCGGCGTTCGAAGCGGCGATGATGCCCTCGGTGCCGTGGGCGTGGGCCGCCACCTTGATACCGTGACGCTCCGCCTCCACCACGATTGCGCGCATCTCTTCGTCCGAGAATTGCTGCGCCCCGACCGATTCCTCGTGCGACAGCACACCGGCGGTGGCGCAGATCTTGATCACCTTGGCGCCGTGCTTGATCTGATACCTCACCGCCTTGATCGCCTCGTCGATACCATCGGCGACGCCCTGCTCGGGCCCGAGCTCGCGGATGCCGGGGGCGAATCCGGTGATGTCGCAATGTCCGCCGGTGATGCCGAGCGCGTGTCCCGCCGGGATGACCCGCGGCGACACCGCGATACCGGCTGCGCGAGCCCGCTCCAACGCCACGTCGACGAAGTCGCTCGAGCCTACGTCGCGCACCGTGGTGAATCCCGCCAGCAGCGTGACGCGGGCGTTGTGAGCCGCACGGATGGCGGCGTCGGCCGCGGTTTCGACAACCGCCGAGTCGAGGAAGCCGGCGGCGACATCGAAGGACAGGTGGGTGTGCATGTCCATGAAGCCGGGCATCAGGGTGACGTCGCCGAGGTCGACGACGCGGACGTCCTGCGGCACGGCATCGGAGCCCGTGCGGACGTCGACGATCCGTTCGCCGCTGACCACCACGACGGCATCCTCGAGGATGCGACCGGCGGCGACGTCGAGCATGCGAGCGGCTCGCAGGACGATCGTGTCGCTCCCGGTCTGGGCCCCCAGCGGAGCGGGGAGCATGGCTGCGGTCAGCAGGACGCACAGAAAAACCGCAGGAAAAAGACGCATCGATCCATATCTCCGCTCACCCATCCCGCTCATCGAACCACCTCTCCCCATATCGACCCTGCCCCTCGATCCAGCCCTCTGTTCATCGATCCGGCTTTCGCTCATCGGCCCAGCTCCCCATTGAGCTCCAGGTACACCCGGCGGATCGCCGTCGGTCCCTGACTGGAGCGCAGCGTCCAGGTTTCGAGGTCACCGAATCGCGCTTGCTCGACGGCGTCCTCGACGCTGAGGCCGGCGGCATGAAGGCGTTTCGCCTCGTCGATGACCCGCACCAGCGCTTGCCGGTAGGTCTCGAGCTCCTCGGCGAGGATCTCGGGTGTTTCGACGAAGCCGTGGCCGGGAACATAGATATCAACGTCGAGAGCCTGCGCCGCTTCGATCATCGCCACCCATTCGCTGGGATAGGCAGACCGCATCGCCGGGAAGATGCGGTTGAGGTAGGCCTCGCTCATGAACAGCACCTTCTCGTCAGGTAGGTGGACGGTCAGGTCTCCGCCGGTGTGCGCCCGGCCGAGAAAGCGGAGGAGGATCGTGGTATCGCCTCGCTGCAGCACGGCGCTGTCGGCGACCAGGTCCGTGGCGCGACGCACCGCCGGGGCTCCTTCCCGGGCGGCGGCACGCTCGGCGCTGGCATCGAGGATGGCCGCCGATGCCGGGTGGGCCCAGTAGCGCGCGCTCTCGGGAAACGCCGCGTTGCCACCGGTGTGGTCGCCGTGGTCCGAGCTGATGACAACGTCGGTGATGGGCCGCGCGGTGATCTCGGCGATGTGGTCCACGAGCCGCTGGGTTTCCTCGACGCTGCCCTGTCCGTCGGCGACCACGACACCTTCCGAGGTGACGACGAACATGCTCACGGTCGTGAACCGCTCGTCGCCGGCCGACCGCAGCTGTTCGTAGGTGAATACGCCCTCGCCGATCTCCCGTACCCGGGGGAAGTCGTCCTCGGTGAAGCCACGTGCGAAAGGATCTCCGGTCCGCGGGACCGTCGTTTCCTGCGTCGGTGCGGTCGAATCAGATCCCGGCTGCGCCGCCAGACCCGGATCCGGTACCGCCGAGGGAGCGGCAACGGTAGTTGCGAGCACAAGACCGAGCCGCGGAAGCATGCCGTAGCGACGCCGCCGCGGTCGCGCGCAGGGAACCTTCCGGCAAGCATCGGTCGTCTTTTCTCCTCCAGGTCGATCTCGCGTCGCCCGCGCCCGTCTTTTCTTCGCTGCTCTCATGGTTTGACCTTCGTGCTGTACAACGGCTCCCCGTCTCCCGCTGCCTCGAGCGTGTCTCCGGCGACGTGCCTCTTCGCCGAGTGCCCCTACCGCGACGTGCCTCTTCGGCGAGTGCTCCTACGGCGACGTGCCTCTTCGGTGACGCGTCGGCCCGGCGATGATAGGGTTCTGGACCGAATCAGAAAAGGGCAGTGATCGGCCTCGCGGCTCCCCATCTCGGCCACGGGCTTCCACCTCACGGCAGGGAGGGTTCGCGATGAAACCGTTGCAGAAGGTACTTTCCGTAGTCTTGCTGCTGACGCTGGCGACCGGGTTGGCCGTGTTCGTCGAGGCCACACAGCGGGGCGGCCGCGGGCAGATGACACCCGAGCAGCGTGCCGAGCGCCAGCGCCAGCAGGCCGAGGCGCTGGCTGCCGAGCTCGCCTCGCCGCGTCCGATCGACGCGCTCGACTCCGTCTGGATCGAGGAGCTCACCTGGATGGAGGTGCGGGACGCGATCCAGGGCGGCAAGACCACCGCGATCGTTTCCACCGGCGGCATCGAGCAGAACGGTCCCTACCTCGCCACCGGCAAACACAACTACGTGCTACGTGGCGCCTGCGAGGGCATCGCGCGCAAGCTCGGCGACGCCCTTTGCGCCCCGATCATCAAGCTGGTGCCGGAAGGTGGCTTCGATCCTCCGTCGAGCCACATGCGGTACCCGGGCACGATCAGCGTGCGCGAGGAGACGTTCCGGGCGATGCTCGAGGACGTCGGTATGAGCCTGAAGGTCTCGGGATTCCAGAACGTCGTGTTCATCGGCGACAGCGGTGGGAATCAGCGCGGTATGGAGGCGGTCGCCGCCGAGCTCACGAGCCGTTGGGAGGGCACCGGTGCGCGGGCGCACTTCGTGCCCGAGTTCTATCGCTACCGCGACGTTTTCGCCTACATGGAAAGCGAGCTCGGCATCTCGGAAGGCGAAAGCGATGGTCTGCACGACGACTACGTGATCACCGCCATCATGACCACCGAGGATCCGACCGCGGTGCGCTACGAGCAGCGCGTCGCCGCCGGCAAGGCGAGCATCAACGGCCTGAGCATCGAGGATCTCGACCACACGGTCGAGGTGGGCCGGAAGCTGCTGCAGTTCCGCGTCGACAGCACGGCGGAAGCGATCCAGGCTGCGATCGGCGGATCCTGAGCAGGGACCGAAGCGGAGCGGGTCCGTGGAGGTACACGATGGCCCCTCAGGTCAGAGGATTCGCTGGCCGATGGCCGACAGAGTCAGCTCGATGGCCAGCTCCGCGGTGACGTTGCGGGTGTCGAGGATCGGGTTGACCTCGACCAGGTCGAGGGTGGCGAGGGCGCCGCACTCGGCAGCCATCTCCATGATCAGGTGGGCCTCGCGATAGGAGAGACCGCCCCGCACCGGCGTGCCGACCCCGGGCGCGATCGAAGGATCGACCGAGTCGAGGTCGAAGGAAAGATGGAGCCAGGCCCCGTCGACGGTGGCGAGCTCGAGCGCTTCCTGAAACACCACGAAGATCCCCCGCCGATCGATCTCCGTCATCGTGTACGCGTGGACGCCGGAGTCGCGCACGATCTGCTTTTCCTTCTCGTCGAGGTTTCGAATGCCCAGCAGCACCGTGCGCTTGGCAGATGCAGAGGTCTCGCCGTCGCCGATGCTGGTGAGGTCGCGCGGGCCGCGTCCGAGGCACGCCGCCAGCGGCATACCGTGCACGTTGCCGGAAGGGCTCGTCTCGGGTGTGTTCATGTCGGCGTGCGCGTCGACCCAGATGAGCCCCAATGGAGCGCCGGCCGCCCTCGCGGCGGCGGCCGTGCCGGCGACGGAGCCCACCGAGAGACTGTGATCTCCGCCGAGGACGATCGGCAAGCAGGAGGCGCCGAGGCTACCCAGCACTCTCTCGTACAGGGCGTTGCAGACCGCAGCGATCTCGGCCAGGAAGCGGGCGTTGTCCGTTCCGGTTTGCAGCATCTCCGGGATAGGGACCTCGATGTCGCCGAGCTCGTGCACCTCCATCCCCAGCGCCGCGATCCGTTCGACGAGCCGGGCGATGCGAAACGCCGAGGGCCCCATGTCGACCCCGCGCCGGCCGGCGCCGAGGTCCATGGGGACGCCGATCAGATCGACCTTCTTCGTTTCCATGGCGTTGAGCGTACCGAGCCCCCGGTGGTCGGACAACGCGCCGTCGTCAGCGCTGTGTCACCCTCGCCCCGGTGAGGGAAGCGACCGCCGCCAGCGTCGTCTGTCCGGCGTTCAAGCCGAGGCGGAAGTCGTCGTCGGTAAACGTCGTCCAGACGTCGAGCGGGGTGTGCCAGGTGGGATTCCATCCGGCCCCGGTTTGCGCCCCACGCTCGTTCTCGCGCAGGCTGATCGACGGGACGATATTCATGAACGGCGTCGAATCCGTATTGGTCATGTGCGGCCCGACCGTGGCCGGGTAGTCGGTATTGTAGGCGTCGGCGGCGGCTTTGAAGATGAACGCCAGCTTCATCGAGTCCTCCGCCAGGTCCGAGGCGCTTTGGAACTCGATGTTCACGTCGGCCTCCGGGCGCTGGTCGCGGCTGACCGTGCCGTCGGCGCGCGGGGCGCCATGGTCCCACAGCATCATGTCGTGCTGGATCATGCCCAGCCAGCGGGGCTCCGGGTACTGTCCCGAGCCCGGCGGGTCCTCGATTCCCTGGAGCTCCTGGCGTTGCGCGACGTAGGCGCGCGCACCGTTGAGGCCCGTTTCTTCGTTGTTCCACAGCGCGAAACGAATCGATACGTCCGTCTCGACTCCCGGGGCGTTGAAGATACGCGCCAGCTCCATGACCAGCGCCGTGCCGGAGCCGTCGTCGTTGACGGCCTCGTTGACGCCGTGGCCGTCCATGTGGGCTCCGAGAATGTACATCTCGCCGGGTCGTGTCGTACCGACCTTGGTGCAATAGACCTCGGTGCGCTCACCATCCACCGGCTCTTCCCGATTCAACTCGCGGATGCGCTCGTCGGGCTGGGCGTCGAGGTCACGGTTCACGCCGGTCCGGGCCCGATAGCCGAAGATCGAGCTACCACCGGGGCCGCTGCCGTTGCGCCCGACGAGGCCCCCGGTGGGCGTCGTCAGGTCGGGCGGCGTCGACGGGCGTCGGGCGCCGCCGGCGCGCGCTCCCCGCGCCGCTCCGCCGCGACCGCCTCCGCCGCGCTGCGCGGCGCCCGGCGGCGGTGGGGGCGGATACATGTAGGTAATGCGCTCCGTGTTGGTGCAGCCGAACGATTGGAGCTGCGCCTCGATCCAGTCGACCGCGTCGCGGTTGCGTTGCGTACCCTGTCGCCGGTCGCCGAACTGTGTCAGTCCCTTCAGCGTGGCCTTGTAGTTTTCCAGCGTCAGGCGGCTCACCAGGACTTGTACCGGGTCCTGGTCTCCCGATTGTTGTGGGGAGGGAGCGGGCGCCGACCAGGCCGAAGCGCTGGCGACGAGAAGCACGATGATCGTGACGATGGCGGCTCGAGTGCGCATGCGGTGTCTCCAGACGATGAGCGGTGGGGAGGACGAGACAATACCTACCCCCGGAGCCGCCGACAACGGGCGTGCCCCGGCGCCCGACGCGGACGTCGGGTACCTGACGTCCGCAGGCCTGCTAGGAGTGTGTCCGAGTAATGGGCGGGGTGCCGTTACGGGCCCCCACGCTGCCCGTAACCCTTCGGGCGCAGGGGGGTTGCGGCGCATATGCTGCGTTGCTCGTCGTCCCCGATGCGGTCTGCATCGCCTTCCTCCTCGCGCCTTGCCTCTGCTCCGCAAGACCCCTGCGCGGCACCCCGCCCATTACTCGGACACACTCCTAGACGTCGAGCTCGACGATCTCGGCCCGCAACCCGCCGCCGTCTCGATACATACGGGCCACCGACACGGGAAGCGAAAAGCGGCGTGGTCCGGCGCTTCCCGGGTTCAGGTACAGGACACCGTCGCGGTGCTCGATCTCGGGGCGGTGGGAGTGGCCGTAGATCACCGCCGCGAAGCCGGCGGCACGGGGATCGAGCTCGAGCCCGGCGATGTCGTGAATCATGTAGGCGTGGCGTCCCTCGACCTCGATGACCTCGGTTTCAGGGAGCCTCGTCCAGTCGCCGTGGTCGCAGTTTCCGCGAACGACCCGCACCGGGGCGATGGATTCGAGCTCTTCGACAATCGCCGCGGGGCCGATGTCACCGGCGTGCAGAATCAGCTCCGCGCCCTCGAGGGCGGCGATCGCCTCGGGACGCAGGAGACCGTGGGTATCGGCGATGACCCCGATCATCGCCGACCTGATGCGGGCGCCCTCGCTGCTTTTTCCGAGGTTTTGGGGTTCGCACCGGGCGGGGCGAGCGCGGCGGCGGCGAGCAGCACCCAGCCGGCCAGGAAAGCGATACCCCCGATGGGCGTCACGGCGCCCAGCCATCGCAGGCCGGTCAGCGCCATCGTGTACAGGCTGCCGGAGAACAGCACGATCCCCGTCAGCATGCACACGGCCGACCAGCGCAGCCGCGGGCTCGCACCCGCGGGCTCGCCGGCTTCGCGAATTCCGCCGTCTTGACGGCGGAGCGCCAGCAAGCCCACCGCGAGCAGTCCGAGGGAATGGTAGAAGTGATAGCGGACGCCGGTTTCGTAATTGGCGAGCATGTCGGCGGGGACACGCTCTTCCAGCGCATGCGCCCCGAACGCGCCGCCGGCGACGGCGAGCCCGGCACTGATGGCACCGATCACTACGATGCGCCGACCCGCGTCGATCATGCCGCCGCGACCGATTGGATCACGAAGGCGGCCCGCCGGGTACGCGGTTGCCGGAGATCCAAACCGACTCGATCGTGCGGGCGTGAAGGATGTCCTCGAGCGGATTCTCCCGGGTGATGACGAAATCGGCCGCCTTACCCGGCTCCAGCGTGCCGATGTCGTTGCGACCGATACAGCGGGCCGCATCGCCGGTCGACGCGACGAGGATCTGCATGGGCGAGAGGCCGGCTTCGGCCATGAGCTCGAGCTCGAGGTGCTCGAAGTACCCCTGAAAGCGCGCCGGCGGGCCCGAGTCGGTTCCCATCGCGATCGTGGCACCGCCGTCGGCGACCGCCTTGACGTTGGCCATCGCCACGCGAAGCGCTTCCTTGTATGCGGTCGGTCCCGGCCCCCGGTAGCGCGCCTGGCGCTCCGGGTCCTCGAGCGCGGCGACGACGGCGGGATCGGCCTCGGCCAGGAAGAAGGGATCGTCGAAGAACTCCGGCCGCGCCTCGTACACGAACGTCGAGATCTCGCGCGTCAGCGTCGGGGTGTAACAAACGTCGTTGTCGATCAGCGCCTGAACGAGCTCTCCGTCGACGGGCTGATCGCGAACACTGTGTGCCACCAGGTCGGTGCCGACGGCGAGCAGCCCTTTGGCGTCGTCCAGGTAGAACAGGTGGGTCGCCACCGGCAGCTCGTGGGCGTGCGCCGTCTCGATGACCGCGGTGTACACGTCCGGAGGCATCTTCCGGGTGTTTCCGAGGTTGTCGTCGACGCGGATCTTGATGAAGTCGGGATCCATCGCCGCCACCTCGGTAACACGATCGGCGGCCTCCTCGGGTGTTTCGGCGGTGATCACGGGTCCGGCGAACATCAGTCGCGCCCGGGCCAGGTCGGGCGACGACTCGGCCTCGCGCACGTCGCCTGCAACGGCTTGGTCGCCGCCCAGGCTGTTCACGGTCGTGACGCCGTAGCGTGCATACAGAGCCAGATGATCGCGGACGTTTTGCACGGAGTATTGCCCGGCTTCCAGCCCGGCTGTGTCGCCGACGTGGCCGTGCGTGTTGATGAGCCCCGGGAAGATCGTCCGGCCGCCGACGTCGATCGGGTTGGCGCCCTCCGGGACCGGAACTTCGTTGGCGTGGCCGATGGCTTCGATGCGGCCGGCGCTCACCAGCATCACCCCGTTTTCGATGGGGTCCGCCCCGGTGCCGTCGATGATGCGGGCCCCGACGAACGCCGTGATGCTGGCGCCGGGGGTTGGCGAAGAGGCCTCAGGCTGTTGGTCGGCGGGGCCACACGCCAGCGCCAGCAGGCCGGCGGACAAAGCGATGCTCGTTTGCAGGGATCTCGTGTGCATTCTCATGGCGGAACGCTATCGCAAAGCTCCTTCCCGGTCACGGGGCGCGCGCCCGTGTTCGGGGCGAACGCCTGGTCGAGGTCGCGGATCAGGTCGTCGGCATCTTCCAGCCCGACGGAGACCCGCACGAGCCCCTCGGGCAGGGACCTGGACCTCCGCACTTCCGCCGGGATCGCCGCGTGCGAGATCCGGCACGGCAGGCTGATCACCGAGCCGACGCCGCCGAAGCTCACGGCGATCGAGAACAGGCGCGTGCTGTCGACGACGCGCCGGCCGAGGGCCTCGTCGTGGGTTTCGAAGCTCATCACGACGCAGCCCCCGCCGGCTTGGTGCCGGTGCAGCTCGAAACCGGGATGGTCGGCAAAGCCCGGGTAGTTGACCGTCTTGACGCCGGCGTGTGCGCGCAGGTAATCGGCGACGCACCGGGCGTTGGCGATCTGCCGATCGAGGCGCACCGACAGCGTCTTGACGCTGCGCAGGAGCAACCACGACTCGAACGGGCCGAGGGCCGTCCCTTCGGCGTTCTGCGTCCAGTAGAGGCGCTCGGCGAGATCCGCGTCCTTCACCGCGACCACACCCCCGGTCAGGTCGGAATGCCCCGACAGGGCCTTGGTGGCCGATTCGATGACGACGTCGGCACCAAGCTCGAGCGGCTTCTGCAGGTACGGCGACATGATCGAGTTGTCGACAGCGAGCACCGCTCCCTTGCGGCGCGCGATGCGGCCGATGAGCTCGATATCGCTGACCTTCATCAGCGGGTTCGACGGGGTCTCGATCAGAACCAGTCGGGCCCGGTCGTCGAGCGCGTCGGCCACCGCGTCCGGATCGGTCGTGTCGGTCCAGCGGACCTCGACACCCTGACGTTCGGCCGCCGCGGCGAGCAGCCGGTAGGTGCCACCGTAGAGGTCGTCGCCGGCTACGATCGCCTCGCCGCACGAGACCAGTCTGAGGACAGCGTTCACCGCCGCCATGCCGCTGGAGAAGGCGAGCGCCCGGGTGCCGCCCTCGAGCTCGGCGAGCAGGTCTTCGAGCACCGCGCGCGTCGGGTTGCCCGAGCGGCTGTAGTCGTACGGGCCCAGCTGTTCGGCCGCCGGTTGCTCGAACGTCGCCGTTTGGTAGAGCGGGGTCGACACCGGAGCGTGCCGGTCGCCCGGAGCTGCATCGAATCGGATGAGACGGGTGGAGAAGCGGTCGCTCACGACGCCAACCCTCCTTCCGCCACGGCGTGGCACGAAGTGCCGGACGGAGACTTCGCCCGGGACGCGCGGCTTCTCTTGCCGCCGTCTGGTGTCAGCCGCGTGCCGGCAGCGCCGACGAGTGTTCCGGCCTCGCTGCCGCAGCGACCGACCTCGAACTCGACCCGATGGCGGTAGGCAAACTGCGTCGCCTTTCGCTGCAGGATGGCGTCGTCCATGCGCAGGGCGTCGTTCCAGTCCAGCGAGGCGTAGCGTCGCGGCCTCGCCGTCGTGCGTATCGCGGGATCGCGCTCGTACACGCCGTCGACATCCTTCAGCAGCCGACAGCGATCGGCGCTCAGCGAGTGGGCGACGAACAGCGCCGTCAGGTCCGACCCGCCGCGGCCGAGGAGCGAGAAGCCCCCCTCTGCGTCCCGTCCGACGAACCCGGGCAGGATCGCTACCGGTCGCCTACCGAGGGCGCGTGTGACGGAGCTGACGTCGAAGGCGCAAGGCTGCGCATCGAGCTGAGGCCCGCGGGTGAACGGACCGACCCGGCCGGCGCACAGGATGCTGAAGGGCACGCCGACGCGGTCCAGCGCCAGCCCCACCAGTGCTGCGGACGTTGCTTCGCCGGTTGCGAGCAGAGCGGCGAACGCCGTCTCGGCGGGCGCCCCAGCCGCGTCGCTCACCGGGGCGGAGTCGCTCGCGTCGACATCCTCGCCAGCGACCGGGAACGACGCGTCGAAGGTGTGCCCCAGCGAGATGGCCCGCTGGATCAGCTCCTCGGTGTGCCGCCCGATCGCCGATACGACGGCGACGACGCGGCAGCCCTTGCCCACGTGCCGGTCGATCTCGGCGGCGACACACGGAAGATCCTCCTCGCCGCGAAGCACGGAGCTTCCGAACTTGAGAACCACCAGCGGCCGATCGCTCATCGGTCACCTCCGGCCGGGCGCGCGTCGTTGGCATAAGTCGGATGGGCGTCGCTGACATGACCCGGGCGCCCGTCGTTGGAACGAACCGAGCGCGCCTCGCTGGAACGGACCGAGCGCTCGATGGCGCGGTCGAGGTCGGCGATGATGTCCTGCGGATTCTCCAGCCCGACCGAGAGCCGAATGAGCCCGTCGCCGATTCCCAGCCTGGATCGCTCGTCGGCGGTGAGGGAGGCGTGGGTCATCGATGCGGAATGCGTCGCCAGGGTCTCGACGGCGCCCAGGTTCTCCGCCAGCGAGCAGAGCTCCAGCGACCGCATGACATCGAGAGCCGGTTCGGTGCCGCCCTCCACTTCGAAGGTGAGCATGCCGCCGCCGGCTTTTTGCTGCCGCCGGGCGAGCTCGGCCTGGGGGAACGACTCGAGCCAGGGGTAGGTGACGCTGGTCACCCGCGGGTGCCGCTGCAGCCACTCGGCGACGAGCAGAGCGTTGGCGCAGTGCCGCTCCAATCGCATCGGCAAGGTCTTCAATCCGCGCAACGTGAGCCACGCCTCCCAGGGGGATTGCGCCACGCCGAGCGTCCCTTGGACGAGCCGCAGACGCTCCAGCAGGGCTTCGTCGTGACTCAGGAGAGCACCGCCCACGGTGGCGTTGTGGCCCTCGATGTACTTGGTCGTGGAGTAGACGACGACATCGGCGCCCTGGGCGAGGACGTCTTGCAGCAGGGAGGTCAAAAACGTGTTGTCGACGACGAGGCGCACGCCGGCTTTGCGGGTGATTTCGGCGACGGCCTCGATGTCGGTGAGCTTGAGTGTCGGGTTCGCCGGGGTCTCGACGATCACCAGCTTCGTGCGACTGTTGATTGCGGCTTCGACCGCCTCGGGACGGGAGCTGTCGACGAAGCTGTAGCCGACGCCGAAATCGCCCAACACCTGGCGCAGCAGGCGCACCGTGCCGCCGTAAACGACGTCGGACACGACGACATGGTCGCCGGCGCCCAGCGTGCCGAGCAGAAGGGTGGAGATCGCAGCCATACCGGTGCCGAAGCAGGCGGCGGGGGGAGTTCCCTCGATCTTTCCGAGGTTGCGTTCGAGCGCTGCGACGGTGGGATTACCGGAGCGCGTGTAGGTGAAGCCCTTGTGGTCGCCGACGCCGTCTTGAACGAACGTCGTCGATTGGTAGACCGGAGTGAGGATGGCGCCGGTGGCGGGATCGGGCTGAAGGCCACCGTGGATGATGCGGGTGAACGGATCCGCCGTCGTTGGTGAAGATCCGGTGGTTTCGAAGGCGTCGGGCCCCGTTGTCGGCGAGGATCCGGTGGTTTCGAAAGCGTCCGTTTCTTGCGTCGTCGGGGACGAGCCGGTCGTTTCGAAGGCGTCTGTATCTTGGGTCGTCGGCGACGATCCGGTTGTGGCAAAGGCGTCGAGTGTCATCTCGATCTCTCCTGTTGGGAAGCGATGCACGCATGAGCGATGCGGGGACGTGGGTGGTGGAACGAAAAAACCACCGCTCCCTCGAGCGGTGGTCCGGATTGGAGCTCTGCTTGTCGGTGCTAGTCAGACTCCGTCCCGGACACGCTCGCCGAGAGGCCGAGCATGCCCATAAGGATTCGACTTTTTCCGACGAGAACCATCCTGCAAGCTCCTTCGCTCGTGCTGTGCCCGGCAACGTCGGTGGATGCAAGCAGGCCCTGCAGCACGAGATTCCGAGAATCATACGCATCCGGGCAGCCTGGTCAAGTCCCGTTTGTTGCCGCCGCCGGGGTCGTCCGGCTTACCGGGTAGCAGCCCAGCACCTTGAGAAAGGCGGTCAGACCGGTGAGCGCTTCGATCGCGCTGCCGGCAGGTTCATCCGCCAGGTTTCCCTCGAAGTCAACGTAGAACAGGTACTCGAACGGGGTGTCTCGCAGCGGTCGGGATTCCAACTTGGTGAGGTTCAGTTCGTGCTCGGCAAGAACGTTCAGGCACTTCGCCAGAGCTGCCCGCTGGTGCAAGGTCGAGAAGACCAAGGACGTCTTGCACGGGACCCCCGCGGCGCAGGGCTCCGGTTCGCGCCCGATAACCAGAAAGCGCGTGTAGTTTTCCTGCTGATTGGCGATCCCGCTGCGCAGCACCTCGAGCCCGTGCCGCCGGGCGGCTTCGCGGCTGGCGATGGCGGCCTGGGTGGGGTCACCATCTCTTACGACCTTCGCCACGGCCATCGCCGTATCGGTGTACGACTCGATCTGACACTCGCCGAGCTCGGCGAGGAATGAGCTGCACTGCGCCAGCGCCTGAGGATGGGAGGCGATGCGACGCACCTGGGTGATCGGCACCGGCTGCAGGGCGACCAGGCAATGCTCGACGCGAAAAACCTCTTCACCGACCGCGGCGACGTCGGTGTGGGCGAGCACGTCGTAGGCTTCGTTGATCGAGCCGGCCGTCGTGTTCTCCACCGGGAGCATGGCGTAGTCGATGCGGTTTCGTACGACGGCCTCGGCAAGCTCCTGGAATGTCCGATATCCACGGCAGTCGATGGAGGCGCAGCGATCGGCGAAGTGCTGGATGGCGGCCAGGTGACTGTACGCCCCGGCTCCTCCCTGGAAGCCGACCCGCAGGCCTTGCTCGTCTTTGCCCGGGGCCACCGTGGCGGTTCTGGCCTGGTGCTCGGCAGAGTGCTGGATGATCTCGCTGAAGAGCGAGGCAACGTAGGCGGGCTCCAGTCCGGCCCTGCGCGCGTGCCCCTCCACCCGGGCAAGCACCTCGTGCTCCCGCAGCTCGTCCCGCTGCTTCGCCTGTTGAGTGGTTTTGGCCGATACTACTTCGGCGATGAGCCCGTGACGGGCCGCCAGCGCGTCGACGATGCGCCGATCGGCCTCGTCGAGGGCGGTGCGAATCTCCTTCAGGGATCTACTCATGGCTGGTTTTCCTCCGCGGCGTCGGTTCCGGTCTTCGGTATTCGGACGCCTGAACGAAAAAAACCCGCCGAGAGCTCTCGGCGGGTCCGATTGGCATGTTCGCGACGTTTCAGCTACGTCGGGACCCGCTCGCTGTAGGCGGTAAAAAGAAAAAAGCCCTGCCACACGTCGGCGCCCCGAGCCATCGACGCTCGGAGGGTTCGAGATTCCGGTGTGGTGTGCTTGATCATGGGACGGAATCGTACCGGCTAGCGGGCCGAGCTAGCAAGCACCCAGCAGGCGGGCGATCTGCAAGGCGTTGAGGGCCGCTCCCTTGCGTAGCTGATCACCGGCGACGAAGAGATCGAACCCGAGCCACGCGTCGCCCTCCCGCGGCTGGCTCTCGTCTCCCCGGATTCGGCCGACCAGGACGTCGTCGCGGCCGGACGCTTTCAACGACGTCGGGAAGTCGTTGGCACCGCGGTCATCGATGACCGATACGCCCGCTGCGTCCTCGAGGACGCGGCGGAATTGCTCCTCCGTCGCGGCAGAGCCGAGCGTCAGGTTGACGGACTCGGCGTGCGCCCTGAAGACCGGGACGCGAATGCAGGTGACACTCATCTTGAGGTCGGGAAGCCCGAAGATCTTGCGGGTTTCCTCGATGACCTTCTGCTCCTCGACGTTGCGACCGGTGCTCTGGTCGACATCGGTATCGTGGCTGAAGACGTTGAAGGCGCAGGGCTCGGCGAAGATCTCCGGTGTGACGGCGTTTCCGGCGAGAACCGCGGATGCCTGGGTGGAAAGCTCCCGCATGGCGGCAGCGCCGGCGCCGGACGCCGCCTGGTAGGTCGACACGACCAGCCGATCAAGGCCGAAAGCACGACGGAGCGCATCGATCGCGGTGACCAGGATGATCGCCGAGCAGTTCGGGTTCGCAATGATGGAGGCGGCTGTCGCCGCGACGTCCCCGGTTCCCTCCTGTTGTCGGCCGCGCGTGACGAGCTCGCCGTTGACCTCGGGTACGACCAGAGGAACGCCCGCATCCATGCGGAAGGCGGACGAGTTGTCGATCACAACGGCGCCCGCCGCCGCGGCGATCGGGGCGAATCGGCGGGCGGTGTCGGCGCCGGCCGAGAACAAGGCCGCGTCGACGTCCGCGAAGGATGTCTCGTCGAGCTCGGCGACCGGCAGGTCGTTTCCGGCGTAGGGAAGCACCGTCCCCGCCGAGCGTTTCGATGCGAGCGGTCGGACGCGCTCGGCGGGAACGTCGAGCTCGGCCAGAATCGCCAGGATCTCCTGTCCGACCGCTCCGGTCGCTCCGACGATCGCCAGCCGGGATCCGGCGCCCGCGGTCATGAATCGGCTCCTTCGAAGGTCGGGTCCGTGGTCGGGCGCCCGACAACCGCGGTTACCGGCGCTGCTGAGCGCGCCTGGCGCACCGTCGTCTCGATGATGGAGCGCAGCTCCGCCGGGATCCCGGGAGAATCGTCTTCGGCCGCCTGCTCGACAACGGTGAGCGCCAGGTACGGTTTCGAGGAGTTGCGAATCGCCTGGTCGATTACCCGCGCCGGCTTCTTGCGGCTCTTTTTTCCGGCGGTCCGGGTCACGTAGGACCGCCCCCGGGCGATGCTGTGATAGACGTAGTCGTAGCCGCTGTCCCACAAACAGTGCTCGACGTCGGGATGCCGGAGCATGGTGATCCGGTCAGGCTGTCGCCTGCCCTTCAAATGGCGCCGGGCGGACTCTACGAACGTTCTTCCGGCGTTGTCACCGTCGGCGACCATGTGCCATTCGATGCCCAGGTCGTTGGCGAGCTTCACCAGCGGTTCGATGCCGGACTGGGCGAACTCGACGCAGCGGATTCCCTCGCCGGCGAAGTCGCACCCCAGCAGGCGAGCCAGCTCGGGTAGCAGCCACGCCTCGGTCTCTCCCTCGACCAACAACCAGGCGCGGGCGAACAGCGCGTCGTCTCGTTTCAGCCGCACGTGATAGGTGATCTTGCGCATCTCGTCGAGCGCCAGCGTCTCGGCACCGAGCTTGTGGACGTCGGTGTGGTCGGCGCGCCGGACGAAACGGCGCAGCGTCCGCAAACGGGAAGCGGCCAGGAGCTCTCCCGAGTTCGTCGTTACGACCTTCTGTGCGCGGAGGCTCTGGATGACACCCCACACCGCGACCAACATCAGCGGGTGGAGATGCACCTCGGGTTCTTCGATGGCAAGAATCATCTCGGCATCCGGCGAGATCGTCGTCGGCCCGCGCGCCTCCAGCATGGCGCCGGTCAGCAGGAGCAGGGCGATACTCGAGATTCCGGCACCGTGCAGCCTCGTCTCCAGCTTCGGGCCGGCGTCGATCGACAGCACCACCGGGCGCTCGACCAGCTCGGCGAGGGCGAGGTCGGGAGCCCCGGGGTTCTGGAAGACCCGATCGGCGTTGTCGCCGATCAGCTTGGCCAGTGCCGACATCCCCTGACGCAACTCTTCCGGCGGCGGTAGCCCGTCGGATGAGATCAGTTTCTCGTAGACGCGGCCGATCTCCTCCTCGATCTCGCGCTCCGGCCCGCGCCGACGGGCGATGCTGTCGGCGTCGCCCGCGGTGTCAGCGGCATGGGATAGGTATCGATCGGAGCGAAGCAGGAGGAACGGGCTGACCTGCCGCAGGAACTTCACCAAGGACGGATCGGGTTGCGGTTCGAGCGGCGAGCCGCGCCGGTCGAGGAACCGCGTTGCCGTCGTGATGCCCGCGTTGCTCCGCCGCGCCTCGACCTCGAGCGTCAGCTGCCGTCGCTTGTCGTCGTCTTCGCTGAAAGCCGTGACCAACGGGGAGAGGCCGTCCCACTCACCGTCCCGGCGCTCGGCGAAGGTGATGCGGATGCGAATGGGCCGTGGATTTCCCTCGGCGTCGAGCGTGCCGAGGTGGAAGTCGTGGTCCGCGAAAGCGAAGTCGACGCCGCTGTTGTGGTGCCCCAGGCAGATCGCCAGCGCCTCCAGGGCACTGCTCTTCCCGGAGGCGTTCTCGCCGATGAAAACCGTTGTGGCCTCGAAGTCCACGTCGAGGCGCACGACACCGCGAAAGTGCTCGATGCGGATTCGGCGCAGGAACATCTCTTCTCTCCACGGCAGCGGTGTCGTCTCGATGGGTCTCGAGGCGGATCTCGCTGCTCGTAACGGTAACAGGGCAGGGTTTGTGCGGTTGTCCCCCGAAACCCGGTTCGGTAGCCTTTAATTGTCCGAATCCTCGTCGCGTCCACCTGTGGAGATCCCGATGAACAAGCGTGCGCACTTCGTCATCGCGGCGATGCTTTCTCTCGCCGCCTTCGTCGCCGGGTCCGCTCCGGCGGCAGACACACTCCACCTGAAGTTGGACAAGAGCGCCCCGGAGGCAGACCAGGTGCTCACTGCGGCTCCCGAGAAGATCGTCCTGGAGTTCTCGCAGAAGCCGGAGCTCGCCGTCTCGCGCATCGTCGTCACCGGAGGGGAAGGCCCGGCAAAGCTCACCGACGTTGCCCGCAGCGAAGATGACGAGACCATCCTCTGGGCGGCGTTCGAGGAGCCGCTGACGACCGGGGCCTACACGGTGAGATGGATGACCTCGAGTGGAGACGGGCACCCGATCCGGGGCGAGTTCGCCTTCACGGTCCGCGCCGACCGCTAGCGCCGCGGCGGGCCCCCGATTTCCGACGCCGCTTTTTTTTCCGCCGGTGCCGCGCTGCGTGCCGGGAGCTATCTGTGCGTATTCATCATCGTTGGCGCCGCCGTTTTTCGCATGCTCCTGCGCTCCACGCCGCCGGCCGCCGCCGCCTCGGAGGTATCGACGGCCTGGTCTCGCCGCACGGAGAGGGAGCTCACGGTGTGGGCGATGTCGGCCTCCTTCGCGTTGGTGGGCCTGGATCTCCTGCGCCTGTGGCATCAGACCTACGCCTTCTACGGCGGCTTCGAACCGGTCACCCGTGAGCTCGCAGCGACAATCGCCAACGACACGGTGTGGGGCTCCGGCTGGAAGTGGCAGGCGATCTCGGCGGCGTTCGCGGGGGTTGTTTTCGCCGCTTGCTTCCGTTCGAACGAGCGCGCCTGGGCCGCTGCGGTGCCCGCCGCCGCGCTGGTGGCGGTGGCGCGACCGCTGACGGGGCACGCGCTCGAGCAAGGAAGCTTCCTGTCGTTGCCGGTAGTTCTCCAGGGCATCCACGTCGCGGCCGCCGCGACCTGGCTCGGAACCTTGCTTGCGCTGATCGCCGTCGGGCTTCGAGGCGCCCGGGGGCTCCCCGTCGCCGAACGCGCCCGGGTGGCGGCCGCGCTCGTCGGCCGGTTCTCGCCGCTCGCGCTCGGCTCCGCGGTGGCCCTCTTCATTGCCGGGTGTGCGACGTCGTTTCTTTACCTCGGCAGCGTGGGTGCCGCCTTTTCGACCACCTACGGCCTCGTCCTGGTGGCCAAGATCGCCGTGTTCTGTCTGATTCTCGCTTTCGGCTACTACAACTGGCAGCGGGTCGGGCCGCGGCTGGATGCGGCCCTCGAGGCCGAGGGCCACGACCCGGATGCCCAGTTGCTCCTGGTACGTTCCGCGACCGGAGAGCTCTGCCTGGCGGCGGTCATTCTGCTGATCTCGTCGGTTCTGGTGAGCTTGCCGATGCCGATGGGCTAGCAGGCCGCCGGACCCACCAAGTTTTCACCCTGGCGTGCTAACACGCGTCCGGGGCATTCGTACCGGTCCATCGGTTAACATGAGGCCCGAGCGTGCCGCGTGTGGGCACGTGAATGCCGACGCCTCCCCGGGGAACACGATCATGAAGAATCGTCGCTTGATCGCGCTGATAACGCTATTGCTCGCCGCCGGCCTGCAACTGACGGCTCCCGCTGCCGACGGGTCTGCGGGCTCCGGCCCGGCCCCCCAGGCCGACGAGGTTCGGATCGTCACCGCCGTCGGGGAGGGGCAGAGGTACTGGCCGACCTGGCGCGGACCGTCCGGACAGGGCTTGGTCGAGGATGTCGGCTATCCGGACACGTGGTCCGCTACCGAGAACGTCCGCTGGAAGGCTCCCGTCCCGGGGGTCGGTCATTCCTCCCCGATCGTCTGGGGTGACCTTCTGTTCCTGACCACTTCGTACGAGAACGGCACCCGTATGGCAGTGCTCGCGTATGAGAGAACCAACGGCGAGTTGCGCTGGGAAACGGCCGTGCCGTTCGAGAGTCGCGAGCATATCCATCAGAAGAACAGCCACGCGTCGGCGACGCCGGTAACCGACGGCGAACGGATCTTCGCTTCGTTCGGTCAGCAAGGTCTGGTGGCGCTCGATCTCGACGGGACGCTGTTGTGGCACAACCGCATCGAGGATCTCGACAACTACCACGGATCGGCCGGATCGCCGATCCTCTATCGCGATTCCGTCATTCTCTACCAGGACCACCAGGGCGACTCTTTCGTCGCCGCGTTCGACCAGGCCACGGGCGAGGTGTTGTGGCGGCGCGAGCGCGACACCCGTACCGGTTGGGGGACCCCGATCGTCATCAATACGGGCGAGCGCGAAGAGCTCATCGTTTCGAGCCAGGCGAGGATCAACTCCTACGACCCGGCGACGGGCGAGGACCTCTGGACGGTCTCGGGGAACATGTTCGAGGTGATCCCGACGCCGGTCGTCGGCCACGGTCTCGTGTTCGCCTCGTCCGGCCGCGCCGGTCCGACGTTCGCAATCAAGCCGGGCGGCAGCGGCGACGTTACCGACAGCCACGTGGCGTGGAAGACGCAAAAGGGCTCTCCCTTCGTGCCCTCGCCGATCATTGTCGGGGAATACCTCTTCATGATGAACGACATGATGAGCATCGTGACGAACTACGAGGCGGAGACCGGGGCGCTGGTGTATCAAGGCCGCTTGGGTCGAGCCAGCCGCGAGGGGTTCTCCGCGTCGCCGGTTTCGTTCGACGGCAAGGTGTTCTTCACCAACGACGAGGGTCAGACCTTCGTGCTAGAGGTCGGGCCGGAGTTCAGGCTCTTGCACGTCAACGAGCTCAATGCCCGGACGTTGGCATCTCCTGCGCTGGTCGACGGGACTTGGTACTTCCGCACGGCGGCGGAGCTCATCGCGATCGGGAGCTGACGCTGAAGATTCTGGCCGAATTCGCGGTTGCGGAAGTGCTCCTTACACGGGGACACGGGCGAAGACGAAGGTGAACAGCGCGATCTCCATGCGTTTCCGGAGGGTGTCCCTCCACGCGATCATGGGCGCCACGGTGGCGCTGACCTGCATGCTCGTGGCGGAAACCCCGGCCGAGGCGAGGCCCATCGGGGCGTCGCCGACGAGGTCCGCTGTCGTGAGCGCGTCTGGCGGCAGCCGGGCGGTGCCCGCGGAACCCGGCACATCCCGTGGCTTTGCCTTCGCCGTCAACTCGTCGGCTCCGTCGAAGGGGTTCGCCGTATCGCTCGGCGCTCTCCTACCGAATGGGCCGGCCGGGCAGCAAACACAGAGCGGCAGCACTGCCGAGGACCGGCGCGCCGCGCGAGAAGCGAAACGCGGGAGTCTGTCGGCCCCGGAGCGTACGGGAGTCGAGGCGGGGCTCGCGTGGCTCGAGGACGGGCATTGGTTGCAGCGAATTCGCGCCGGGTGGAACGGCTTTCTGCCGACCCTTGGCGGCTTCCCCAGTGGTTCGGGTCAGGCCTTCGGAGTGAACTGGTCCAAGCTCGGCGTCGGCGTGCGGTACCCGAACGAGTTCACGCCCAATCGCGTCGATCTTCGCGGCTCCGCGGCGGTCAGCCTGCGCGGCTACTACCTCGGTCTTTTTCAGGTGGGGTGGGCCCGCATCGGCGCATCGCCGGTGAACGCGAACTTCCACGTCGGATATCAGCACAACGCCAACGAGAGTTTCTACGGCTTCGGCCCGGACAGCTCGGTCGAAGACCGCATCAGCTTCGCCCATACGGTTGGCGCGCTCGGAACCATCGTCTGGTGGCGGGCACCCTGGTGGCTCTACTTCGGCGGCGGCGTGGGTTTCAGGGATACCGACATCGGCAGCGGCTCCGATGACTTCCCACCGCCACCGGATTTCGACCCCGAACAGATCCCCGGATTCGTCGAGGAGGTGGAATACCTCAACTACGATGCCTTCTTCCAGATCGACTGGCGCAACGAGGGGAATCCCTATCGCGGCGGCCTCTACGCCGTCCGCTGGACCGATTGGAACGATCGCGAAACCGATGTCTTCAGCTTCACCGAGCTCGACCTCGAGGTGCAGCAGTATTTCCCGTTCTTGATGAACAAGCGGGTGATCGCGCTGCGCGCCCGCGCCGTGCTCACGGATACGGAGGGCGATCGCCAGGTGCCGTTCTATCTGATGCCGACGCTCGGCGGGACTCGCGACCTGCGGGGTTACAATTACGCCCGATTCCGTGACCGCAACTCGTTGTTGCTCAACGCCGAGTACCGCGCCGAGATCTGGATGGCGATGGACCTGGCGCTGTTTGTCGACGCCGGCAAGGTCGCGGCGGATCGCAAAGACCTCAACTTCGAAGACATGTCGTTGAACTACGGCTTCGGGCTTCGGGTCAAGACGGCGTTGTCGACATTTCTGCGTGCAGATTTCGCCTTTGGTGGTGAGGGCTTCCACACGGCCATCACGTTCGACAACGTCTTCGACACGACGCCCCTTTTCAGTCGCCTTCTGCAGACCGTGCGCTAACGATGATCGACCGCGACCATAATCGAGCCCGGCGCCTGCAGCTGCTGGCAGCGGTTTTGATCGTGCCGGTGCTGGTGCTCACCGCCGCAAGCGTGGGCCCCGCCGCCGCTGTCGGAGCCCAGGCAATCGCCGGAGAGCGCTTCAACCGCGACGATCCGATCCGGGTCGACGACGACAAGCTCGACATCGAGCGCCCGGCGGATTGGGGCGTCTATGCGTACTTCGACATCTACGAGAACTCGTTTCAGGAGCAGGGCGACCCGGAGGACAAGCGGGCGGTCAACATCAACACGCTCGGCGAAGTGCCGGACTCGAGCTGGTTCCAGAACCGGCTCGGTGTCCGGGAGATGAGCATCGACGAGATCGTTCGTGGTCCGAACCTCACCGGCGGCCCGGTGGACGGGCCGTGGACGGTGATCGGTAGGCCCACGGGGGGCGTGACCCCCAAGTTCATCGTCGAGGACGCCGACGGCCAGCGGTTCATCCTGAAGTTCGACCCGGTCGAAAACCCGGAGATCGCGTCGGTGGCCGAGATGGTCAGCTCGAGGCTTTATCACGCTTTCGGATTCAATGTCGCCGAGGCGTACGTGGTCTCGCTGACGAGGGACCGTTTGGTGATCGCCGATGGCGCCACCTTCACCGATGCCGTCGGCAAGCGGAAGGTGATCGATCAAGTGGACATCGACCACTGGCTGAGCAATGCGCCCGCGTCTCCGGACGGGACCTATCGCGCCTTGGCGAGCAAGTTCGTACCGGGGGAGGGGATCGGCGAGTTCCGTTTTTTCGGCACCCGCCCGGACGACCCGAACGACATCTTCCCGCACGAGAACCGGCGCGAGCTGCGGGGGTACCGGGTGATCGCCGCCTGGACGAACCACGACGACTCGCGCGCGTTGAATACCTACGACTCGTACGTGGAAGAGGACGGCCGCCGCTTCATCAAGCACTACGTGCTCGATTTCGGGTCGACGCTGGGGAGCGCGTCGATCGGCAAGAACGAGCCGCGTGGCGGCAACGAATATTTCCTCGAGGGCGGCCAAACGTGGAAGGCCGCCGCGACGCTCGGTGCCTGGTCGCGTCCGTGGCTACGTGTCGAGGTTCCGGATTATCCGGCCGTCGGCCTCATCGAGGCGGAGTACTTCCGTCCCGACCTGTGGAAGCCCGAGTATCCCAACGCCGCATTCGACAGGATCGATGCGGCAGACGGGTTCTGGGCTGCGAGGATCGTCTCCCGATTCTCGGACGAGGCCGTCCGACGGGTCATCGAGAACGCGTGGATCACCGATCCCGCGGCGGAGGCCTACCTGGTCGACGTCATGCTGCGGCGCCGTGACAAGGTGGTTCGCCACTGGCTCACCCGGACGAACCCACTCGACGAATTCGAGCTCGACCGAAGCGGCGGCACCCTGCGGCTCAACTGGGACAACGCCGCCATTCGCGTCGGGGCGGCCGCGGGAGATCCGGGGTACGGCGTGCGCTGGTCGGCCTTCGACAACCGCACCGGGGGCGAGTCGGTCATCGACGACCAGGAGCTCGCCGCGCCAGGGGCCGCCGTGCCGGGCGCCGCCTGGGGCACGCCGGACGATTTCGGCTACCGGTACGCGCGGGCGCACATCTTCACCCGGCACCCCGAGTTTCCCTGGTGGCAGGAGCCGGTGGTCGTCACCTTGCGCGACAAGGGAGCCGAGGGCATCGACATCGTCGGTGTTCGGCGCCCGCGGGGTTTCCCCGAGGACTGAGCGGCTTCGACCGCGACGTCGCCGCAGTGCGCCGCTCGCGCACCTGTCAGGCGACCGAGGCGGGGCTCTCCCGAAGTTCCCACCACTGCAAGGCGCGAGCCGATGTCCAGGGCTGTGAGAGTGGCACTCTTGCGAGATCGGCGGCGAGCTCGCGGACGCTCTGGTAGCGGGCGTCCGGCTCCTTCTCGAGGCAGCGCAGGACGATGCGGTCGAGCTCTTCCGGGACCGCCAGCTCGGTCCGCGTCGAGGGAGGCACCGGTGCCGTCTTGACGTGCTCGACGATCATTGCCACGCCGCTTTCGGCCTCGAAGACATATCCTCCGGTCAGCAGCCAATACGCCACGCCGCCGAGGGCATAGATGTCGGAGCGGTGGTCGACATCGTCGCGCTGGACCGCCATTTCCGGCGCCATGTAGGCGGGCGTTCCCGAGGTGGTTCCTTCGGCCGTGAGCCGCTCCGACAGCTCCTCGGCCTGCTCGTTCTGGACCAGGCCGAAGTCGAGGATCGTGATGTAGTCGCCGGTTGGTCCCAGGTTGCTGAGGAAGAGGTTCGCCGGCTTGATGTCGCGGTGCGTCAGGCCGCGCTCGTGTGCTTCGGCGAGCGAGTCGCAGGCCTGCAGCAGGAAGTGGATCGCCCGCTCCACCGGCACCGGCCCGCATTCCTCGACGAGTGACTCGAGGTCGAGCCCCTCGAGGTACTCCATGGCATAGAAAAAATGTCCGTCGTCGGTGACGCCGTAATCGTAGACGTCGATGGTATGGGGAGACCGCAGGGCAGCGGTCGACTTGGCCTCGCGTTCGAAGCGCAGCAGCACCCGGTGTGCCTCATCGCCCTCGGCGTCCGCGATCTTGTCCTCGCGGATGAGCTTCACGGCGGTGGGTCGGGCGAGCGTGCGATGACGGGCGCGCCAGACCTCGCCCATACCGCCGGCGCCGATCTTCTCTTCCAGGTCGTAGAACATCCTGCGGCGCTGCTCGTAGGCGAAGTCGAATAGGTTGCCGGTGAGGAACGCGGCGAAGACCGCGATTCCTGCCGCGGTTGCGAGAAGAAGAAGGGTCTCGAACCAGCGCTCGCCGGCGGCGGCGTCGAACGCGGACCGCAGCTCCGGGTGGGCGAAGCGGATGGACGTCGCAGCGAGGATCGGCACCGTGCCGATGGCGACGACGCCGACCACGGCGCGGGACATTCGGTTGGGGACGAAGATGCCGTAGGCGACCATCAGCAGGGCGAATCGAAGCAGAACGGCGTTCCATGCTCCGGGTGCGTCCCCCGGACCGGACAGCTCGGCGACCCCGATGCCGTACGTCAGCAGGGCCAGGTAGAGAGATACGACGAGGAACGTCACCGCCTCGAGCAGGCGTAGCTGGTTGAGTGAGTATCGCGGCCCCAGGGCCAGCGCCGCCGCCGCCCCGGCCAGGATGACGATCACCACGGCGCGCGGAATCAGGCCCGCGGGTTGGTCCGAAAGGAGATCGCGCAGCGAAAGGGCGAGCAGGCCGACGAGCACGACGACGGTGAACAGGCTCATCAGGCGGCGCATGAGCTGCGCCGTCGCTTCCTGTTTCGCCGCCCGACCGGGAAGCAGACCGGTGTCCGGTCAGAGCTGGAGGAATTCCTGCCCGGGTGATGCCGCACCGCCCGAAGAGAGGGAGTTGGGAGCCGTGGTCGCGCTCATTCCCGAATTCTATCGCGTCGCCGGGATGCGGCGCCGTTTGGTGCGGCAATGCTGTCAGCGCTCCGCGGAGGGGCCGCAGGTCCTTAAGTTCCGTCAGTCGGCGCGCAGCGAGACCGTCGGGTCGACGCGAGCCGCACGGCGCGCAGGCAGCCAGCAGGCCGAGGCTATGACAGCCCCGAGCAACAGCGCGACGCCACTCAATACGGAGGGATCGTGCGGCTGAACCTCGTACAGGAGGCCCCGCAGATACCGCAGCGTGCCGAGTGCCACCATCGATCCGGCGATCAGGCCGGCGAGGGCCGGTGCCAAGCCATCGCGTAGCACCATCCGCACGATACTGCCGGGAGTGGCGCCGAGGGCAACACGGACGCCGATCTCCGGCGTTCGCTCGCCCACGAGCTCTGCCATGACGCCGTACAGACCCAGCGCCGCGAGCGCCAGAGTAAGCGCCCCGAAGCAGCCGACCATGAGCAGTACGAAGCGGCGCAGGTACACGGCGCGATGATTCTTGGTGATCTCGTTCATTGTCGAGATCTCGTACACCGGCAGGTCGGGATCGAGCGCTGCCGCCTCGGCTCGTATCGGCCGGATGAGCGACAGCGGCGGGACCGCTGCCCGTACGACGAGGCGAAACTCACTTTCCGGGGCTTGCCGGTGAAGGAAGTAGACAACCGGTGAGGCGGGCTGGTCCGGGCCGACGAATCGCTCGTTGCCGACGATCCCGACGATTTCCACGGGTTGCCCGTCTCGGAATCGCGAGAGCGTGATGCGGCGTCCGAGGGGGCCACGCTGCGGAAAGTACCGTCGTGCCAGCGCCTGGTTGACCAACACGGCGACGGATGCCCCCGGCGTGTCCTCCGGCATGAAAGCCCTACCCGTGAGGATGGGCACGCCCAGGGCGGCGAAGTAGTCGGCACTCACGGTTCGTACCCCGACCTCCGGGGCCGTTTCGCCGGTCGCCAAGGGCTCTCCGGTGAGGTGAAACGCGCCGCTGTTGCCGGCCCCGCGGAAGGGTAGCTGGTTGATGGTTCCCGCGGCGACGACCCCGGGGAGCGCGCTTACTCGTTCGAGCAGGTCGCGGTGGAGCGCGGTGAGTTCGTCGGCAGTGTCGTATCGGTTCGGCACGCTGACGGCCATCGTCAGCACGCCGGTGGGGTCGAACCCCGGCGATACGCGCAGCAAGCGGATGACGCTCTTGCCCATCACGCCGGCTCCAGCCACGAGCGCGACGGCCATCGTCACCTCAGCGGCCACCAGCATCGGCCGAGCGCTCGGGAGACCGTGCCTCGGCATGCCGGTTTCACGTGCCCTCCCCATGACGCCGCGCCCGAACCGGCCGAGCCCGCGGCCGAGGGAGACACCCGCAGCCCGCCATGCGGGTGGTAGCCCCGCGAGGATCCCGCTCACGAATGCCAGGCCGAAGGCGATCGCGACCATTGACGCATCGAGGGACAGGTTGGCGACCTGTGGCAGTGCGACGCGCTGTTGCTCGGGAATCGAAGCCACCATAGCGGCAAGCGCCCACCCGCCGAGCAACAATCCTCCAACGGCGCCCGCCGTGGCAAGAATGAAGCTTTCGGTGAGCGTCTGTTGCACGAGATGCCGTCGGCCCGCGCCCAGTGCAGAGCGAATCGAGAGCTCGCGGGCACGCCGCCCAGACCGCGCTAGAAGCAGGCCGGCGACGTTGGCGCAGGTAACCAGGAGCACCGCGGCGACGGCGGCGAGCAACGCCAGAAGCGCCGGCCGGATGGCGGCGACGATCTCCTCGTGCAGCGGTACGACGAGCCCGGTGACGCCGGCGTGCCAGTCGCCGATGTCTGCCGCGGTGGCGGTCAGGAGGGCGCCAAGGTCGGCTTCGGCTGCCTCGAGGGTGGCCTCATCGTCGAGTCGGCCGATGAGGTCGAGCCAGTGACGATCACGCTGCCCGGCTTCGGCGGCGGATACGTCGAGCGGCAGGTACAGTTCGGCGCTTCCGCGCAGGGAGAACTCGAAGCTCGCCGGCAGGACGCCGATGATGGCGTGCGGGACGTCGTTGAGGACCAGCGTCTCGCCGACGACGTTGTCGGCGCCGGCGAAGCGCAGTTGCCAGGTCGAATGCGTGAGCACCACGACACGTGCGGCGTCGCGGCCGCTTTCTCCCGGTCGGAATGAGCGACCGATCTGCGGTACGACGCCCAGCAGGTGGAAGAAGTTGTCCGTTACTTGTGCTGCAGCGAGGCGCTCGGCGCCATCGACGCCCGTTAGCGTGCGGCTGCTGCCGTCGTATCCGGCGATCCCGGTGAAGGCGCGATTGCCGTCCCTCCAGGCGACGTACTCTGGCCAGGAGGCCGGTCTCCGCAGCGAGGTCGCGGGATCGATCTCCCCGATGCGAACCAATCGATCGGGCTCGGCGTAGGGCAGCGGCCGCAGCAGCACGGCGTTGGCGATCGAGAAGATCGCCGTGTTGACACCGATTCCCAGCGCCAGCGTGACGATCGCCGTCAGCGCGAAACCGGGTTGTCGTCGCAGCCCGCGGACGCCGAAGCGCAGGTCTCGGGCGAAATCGTGGGCGGCGAGACGAGGCAGGGATCCGGCGGCCTGGCGCCAGTACCATGCGCGTGCCGCCACTGCCCCCGCGCGCGGCAAAATGTGACGCCGGTACTCCTCGTCGAGGTCACCGATCGCCTCGTCACGGAAGTCGAGGGGAAGCAGGTGGGACAGGAGCCAGCGCGCCAGGCGAGGTGGTCGACCGCCGGCATTCGCCGGCCTCTTCATGCGGGCTCCTCGTCGCGGTGCAATTCCAGCCCGTCCCACATGCGTTCCTGCAGCTCCCGCGCCCGCTCGAGAACCTCGATGCCCGCAGGTGTGACGGCGAAGAACTTGCGAGCCCGGCCGTCGCGTTCGGGTGGGGCATCTCCCTTGCGGCCGCGGACGTACCCTTTCGTCCGCAGTCGCTCGAGCGTTGCATACACGGCGCCGATCGCTACGTGGCGACCGCTGTTCGCCTCGATCTCCCGGCGAATGCTCATGCCGTATGCTCCGTCCTCCAACCGCGCGACCGCGAGCAAGACGAGCTGCTCGAACTCTCCCAGGTATTTTCCTCTGGCCATAGCCCTTTTTCTACAAAAGAGAAAAACATCTGTCAAGCGTACCTCCGAGCGTACCTCCGGGCCGCGACCGGACACTGGCTCCCGGTTCGACCGACCCACATCGCTTGAGCCGTCCGCCGTCGACGCAGTAAGTTCGGCCCGGTGCCGCAACGGAATCGGGTTGCGGCCGGCCCGTGGTCACGACGACTCCCCGAACGCAGCAGGAGCCCGCCATGCCCGTCATGTCGAAGCGATTCCGCCTCGCCGTATTCCTCGTCGCCGGAATGATCGGTGTGGCCGCGAGCTCTCCCTCGATCGCGGCTTCGCTGGCGGTGCCGTCGACCTCCCCGGCCGTTTCGTCAGCGGCTGCCTCCCAATCCGCCGCGGATCTCATCCAGGACATGAAATGGCGCAATATCGGCCCCGCGAATATGGGGGGGCGCATCGTCGACATCGAGGCGGTGGAGGCAGATTTCAAGCGGGTCCTGGTGGGCACCGCCACCGGAGGCGTGTGGAAGTCCGACAACGCCGGCACCTCGTGGGAGCCTATCTTCGACGACTACGACGTCGTATCGGTCGGAGACCTCGCCATCTTCCAACCCGACCCGGACATCATCTGGGTGGGGACGGGGGAAGCGAACAATCGCAACAGCGTCAGCTGGGGCGGAGGCATCTACAAGTCCGTCGACGGCGGAGAGAGCTTCACCTTGATGGGCCTCGAGGAGACCCACCAGATCGCCCGGGTGGTCACCCATCCGACCGACGCCGACACGGTGTGGGTGGCGGCCATCGGCCGGCTGTGGGGACATACGGGCGAGCGCGGTCTGTTCAAGACGACCGACGGCGGTACGACGTGGCGCAAGCTCGGTGCCGGCTCGCCGGTCGTGGTGGCGGGCGGCGGGGGAAGCGGGGGGGGCGGCGGTTTGCCGGATGACGGTCGAACCGGGGCGACGGACCTGGTGATCGACCCGCAGGACCCGGATGTTCTCTACGTCGCCTTCTACGAGCGCCTGCGACAGCCGTGGATCTTCGCGAGCGGCGGCCCGAACGGCGGCATCTTCAAGACGGCCGACGGCGGCGACACCTGGGTCAAGTTGGCCAACGGGCTGCCGGAAGGCGACACGGGGCGCATCGGGCTGGCGGTGTATCGCTCGAACCCGGACGTCGTCATGGCGTTGATCGAAGCGGAACGGCCGCAGGGGCAGCCGGTGGGAAGCAACGATCCCGAGGCTCTGTCCACGCCCGGTCCGGGAATCTACCGCTCGGAGGACGGCGGCGATTCGTGGACCTATCTGAACACCTACAACAACCGTCCGTTCTACTACAGCAACATCCGTATCAACCCGCTCGACGACCAGCGCGTCTACGTGCTGACGACCCGCTTCATGGTTTCGGAAGACGGCGGCTCGACACTTCGCAACGGAGCCGAGGACGAGGAGATCCACGGCGATTTCCACGCGCTGTGGAACGACCCCACCGACGTCGATCGCTACTACATCGGGCAGGACAAGGGAGCGTTTCTGACCCAGGATCACGGCGAGCACTTCATCATGTTCGACAACATCCCGCTGGGGCAGTACTACCGCATCGGCGTCGATATGAGGGATCCGTACTACGTCTACGGCGGGCTGCAGGACAACGGGACCTGGGGTGGGCCGAGCTTTTCGCGGGACGTGCGCGGCATTCTGCCGGACTCCAACTGGAAGTTGCATTGGGGCGACGGCATGTTCATCCAGATCGACCCGACGAACTGGCGCAACGTGTTCACCGAAGCCGAAGGTGGCAGCTTCCGGCGCTACGACCCGGTTACCCACGAAACCAGCGGGTCGCGGCCGAACCCGACCAACGTCAGCAACTACGCCGAGGTTGCGCGGGCAGCGATTCAGGAGCGTGGATTGAGCCTCGCCGATGAGGGAATCCCGGCCGAGCCCGCCGGGGTGGAGGCGGCGCGCCTGGCGCGAGCTTTCAGCCGGCAGGATCCTCTCTTTCGCTTCAACTGGACCGCGCCCATGGTGATGTCGCACCACGATCCGCGAACGATCTACCTTGCCGGCAACTACGTCTTCAAGACCACCGACGCGGGCGATACGTGGACGATCATCAGCCCGGATCTCTCGGACAACGATCCCGTGAGGCGGTTGCAGCAGGTGAGCGGTGGCTTGACGCCCGACAACAGCGGGGCGGAGAGCCACGCGTCGATCACGACGCTATCGGAGTCGTCCATCACTCCGCAGGTGATCTGGACCGGTACGGACGACGGCAACGTGCACGTGACCCGCGACGGCGGCCGCGGCTGGGTCGACGTCCGGGCGAACGTCCCCGGCGTTCCGGAGGACCTCTGGGTGAGCCGGATCGAGGCCTCGCACTTCGCCGTGGGCGAGGCCTACCTCAGCTTCGACGGCCATCGTTCCGACAACCGTACGCCCTACGTCTTCAAGACCACCGACTTCGGCGAGACGTGGGTCAACATCACCGGCAACCTGCCGGACGGCCATGTGGTCCGCGTCGTGCGGGAGGATCTGCGAAATCCCGACTTGCTCTTCGCCGGCACCGAGTTCGGCCTGTTCGTGTCGATCGACGATGGCGAGAGCTGGACGCGCTTCATGAACGGGATGCCGACGGTGCCGGTCTACGACCTGGTGATCCACCCGCGCGACAACGACCTGATCGCCGGCACCCACGGTCGCAGCATCTTCATCATGGACGACATCACCCCCTTGCAGCAGCTCACTGCCGAGGTCAGGCAGCGTGACGCCTTCCTGTTCGAGCAGCGCCCGGCGACGATATGGGAGAACGTCAGCCGTGGCGGTCAGCGGGGACACTTCTGGTGGGCCGGCGAGAACCCGGCGACGATCGAGCCGACGTCGAGCCTGGCCCGGGCCCGTTTTCGCAACAACGCGATGATCTCCTACTGGGTGCGTTCCGAAGACGTCGGGGCTCCCTCGTTGACCGTGTCCGATGCGGAGGGCAACTCTCGTACGGTCGAGCTCGAGCCGGGCGCCGGGATCCGGCGCTGGATGTGGGACCTTCGCTTCGACCCCGAGCCGTGGAGTGCCGATACCGTGGCGCAGTTCGATCAGATGCTGCAACGCCGCGTGGAAGCTGCGGCGGGGACGCCGTTCGCCGAGCAGGTGGAAGCCGCGTTGGCCGCGTTTCGTGCCGCCGCCGGTGACGGTGAGCGGGCCCGTGCGGTGCAGCGCGCGGGCCTCGGAGGAGGCCGCGGCGGCAACCTGCCGCCGGCTCTGCGCCGGGCTCTACAGATGCCCGAGGCCGGCGTAGGCAGCTATTTCCTCGAGCTCCGGGTGGGCGGTGAGACCCACCGCGGGACGCTGACAGTCCGTCCCGACCCGATTTCCCAGGAGCGCTGAGTCCGCCGCCCGGCCCGCGGCCTGTACCGGAAGCCGTGACGCGGGGCTACACTGTGCGGCGTCGTTTCGATCCCCACGCTCGGGAGGTTCTCGTGAAAGCTCGCCTGGCGGCGATTGCCGCCCTACTCGTTGTTGCCGCCCTGGTCTCGATTCCGTCTCTGACGCTCGGCGCCCATGCGCCGGCGCAGCAGCTTCAGACACCGGCCGAGCGGGTCAACTACTCGCAAGGGGGAACGCTCTACGAGCCCCTGATGAGCTTCGTCTACGAGCTCGAAGCGAGCTCCGACCTGATGAACGTCATCAAGCTGACCGAGACGTTGATGGGCCGGGACGTGGTGCTGGCGACGTTGTCCGACCCCCCGGTCTACCGGCCGTCCGACCTGGCCAAGTCGAACAAGCCGGTCGTCCTGATCGTCAACAACGTCCACGGCGGCGAGGTCGCGGGCAAGGACGCTGCCATGGAGATCATGCGCGACCTGATTCAGGGCGACCTGCGTCCGTTGCTTGACGACGTCGTCGTGCTCGTCGTGCCGACGATCAATCCGGACGGCGCGGAAGTGCGAAGGCGGACGAACGAAGAGGGCTTCGACATGAACCGCGACTACATCAAGCTGGAGTCGCAGGAGATTCATGCGCTGGTGACGAAGGTCATCCAACCGTGGCAGCCCGACATCTGGGTCGATACGCACCATGGAGGCTCGGCACCGTACACGTTGACCTACCAGACCAACATGAACCCCGCCGGCGACCAGGAGCTGGTGGATTTCGGCAACGACCGGATTCTCTCTCGCGTGCGCGAGGCCCTGCGGCAAGAGGACTACGACGGTTTCTGGTACACGGGCGTCGGTCGGGTAGGGGAAGTCGAAGGCTGGGTGCCGACATCGGTTGAGCTGCGCAAGCAGCACGTTTTCGCGACCCTCGCCAACACCGTCGGTTTCCTGTACGAGACGCCGAGCAGCTCCCACCGGGTGATCAACAACGGCACCGAGGTCGTCGCCATCCCGGCCGAGGAGCGGTACCGGCACCAGGTTCGGGGCCAGTACATCGGCCAGCGCGAGCTGTTGCGGTTCGCGGCGGAGGAGAGCGAAGCGCTGAAGGCGGTCGTGCGGAATGCACGTGAGCGAGCCATCCGGCTCGGTAACGACGACGCGGATGACGACCAGGTCGTCCTCGAGTACGAGCAGGTGGCCAAGTACGAGGACAGCTACTGGCGTCGCGAAGGCGGACGCGGCGGTCGAGGAAGCGCCGACGCGACCTACGAGCTGGTGACCGGTCCGATCTTCACCCGGTTCGCACCGACGCGAACGACGACCAGGCCGTATGGCTACCTGTTGCCGCCGAGCATGACCAAGCTCGTCCCGAAGCTGCTGGAGCACGACATCGCCGTGAAGCGGCTGACCTCGCCGGTGTCGCTCGAGGTCGAAGCCTACGACGCCACCGCGGTCGAGACGACTCAGTACTTCCAAGCGCACTACCTGAAGGCGGTGACGGCCGACAAGGTGACCGAGACGGTGGACTTCCCCGCCGGCTCGTTCTTCATTCCCAGCGGCCAGCCGCTGTCGAACTTCATCAGCTACATCCTCGAGCCCGAGACCAACGACAACCTGGTGACCTGGGGATACCTCGACAACGTGCTGCGACAGACGCCGAGCGCCGAGGAGCAGGCGGCGCAGCAGCGAGCGCTGGAGGAGCGGCTGGCCGGAATGTCCGAGCAGCAGCGGGCCCAGTTCCGCGGCCGCGGCGGTCGCGGCGGCAACCGAGCGCAGCGGGTGCCGATCTACCGCCTGATGCGGCGTACGGACCTTCCGGGCGAGCTGGTGCAGCCGTTCAACGAGTACGAGAAGAACCGCTACATCCGTTAGCGGCGGCGGACTCGGTCGTCACCAGCTTGTTGCGCCGCCGGGCGCTGACGCAAACCCGGTTGCGCCGAGCGCTGCGCGTTTGGTGCGCCGCCGGGCGGCGTCGGCGAGGTTACACCTGCCGGTCCGTGTCGAGGATTCCGCGCACCCTTTCGGCCAGCTTGCTGGGGGTGAAGGGTTTCTGCAGGAACATCGAGCCGTCCGGAAGGTCGGCGAGGAGCGCGACGCCTCGATCCGGATAGCCGGACATGAACAGCACCTTGAGGTCGGGGTCGAGCGCCTGAAGCTCGGTGAACAGGTCCGTGCCCAAACCCCCGGGCATGACCACGTCCGTCAACAACAGGTCGATCCCGTTCTCCGAGGCGTCGAACAGCATCCGCGCCTCCGACGGGCGACCGGCGCTGAGCACGTGGCAGCCGAGCTCGCCGAGCGTCCGTTCGACGATCTCGCGTACGGCGATCTCATCCTCGACCAGAAGCACGGTGGAGGTGCGGGATGACTCGGGAAGGAAATCGTCCGCGAGCTCGTTCGCACGGGGTGCACCGCCGGTGGCCGGGAGCAGCACGTTGAACACGGTTCCCACGCCGGGCTCGCTCTCGACGCTTAGGTGCCCACCGTGCTGCTTGACGATGCCGTACACCGTGGCGAGACCCAGACCGGTGCCTTCCCCGGCGCTCTTGGTGGTGAAGAACGGCTCGAAGATGTGCTCGAGCGTGTCGGCGTCCATCCCTACGCCCGAGTCCGTGACGGAAAGCGCGACAAAGTCCCCGGGCTCGACGTCGATGCGCTCGCTCGCGTACGCCGCTTCGATGTGCGTATTGGATGTCTCCAGGACCAGCTTGCCGCCGTTCGGCATGGCGTCGCGGGCGTTGACCGCCAGATTCATCACCACTTGGACGAGCTGTCCGGAGTCGGCCATGACCGGGTCCAGATCCTCCGCGCCGCGGAACACCGTCTCGATATTCTCCGGGATCAGCCGCGCGAGCATCTTCATGGTGTTGCCGACGAGGGTGTTCAGGTTCACGCTTACCTGCTCGAGCTGCTGACGCCGGCTGAACGCCAGAAGCTGGTGCGTCAGATCGGCGGCTCGGCGGGAGAGGTCGAGGATGTGCTGCAGGTCGGTTTGCATCGACTCACCGTCCGCCTCGCGAAGAAGTAGCTGGGCGTACCCGGTGATGCCGGTGAGCATGTTGTTGAAGTCGTGCGCAACACCGCCCGCGAGCTGGCCGATCGCCTCCATCTTCTGTGCTTGATGGAGGTGGCTTTCCAACAGGACTTCGTCGGTAATGTCCCGCTTGGCGGCGACGTAGCTCTGGATCGCCCCGTCGTCGCCATGGATCGGCGTGACCGTCATTTCCTCCTGGTAGAAGCTGCCGTCCTTGCGCTTGTTGACCAGCCGGCCGGACCAGGTTTCGCCCCGCCGGACGGTCTCCCACAGGTTCTTGTAGAACTCGTCGTCGTGGTGCCCACTCTTCAAGAGCCGCGGGTTCTGTCCCAACAGCTCACTGGCGGAATAACCGGTGATCCTCGTCAACGCCTGGTTGACGTACTCGATCGTTCCATCCGCATCGGTGATCAGGATCCCCTCACTTATCTGATCGATCGCGGTGGCCAGTCGCTGGGCTTGCGCTTCGGGCGCCTCGATACCGCTCATCGGCGCCACTCGCGGTCCTCCGAGACGCCTGCCGTGTCGGGCCGGGTCCCGCAACTCGGCAAGATCCTGCTGTCGCGCGTCGTTGGCACGTTCGGTCCCCTTGTTCTGTGAGCTTCGCCCGTCCTGCGAGCCCCGATGCTACCTGGTCGACGGGCCCGTGCCGTTCAGCGGGGCTCGTCGGTGATCTGCTCCTTGATGTGGCGGAACGCCGGCAACACGTCGATGAACACGTCGAAGATCTCGGGGTCGAAGTGCGAGCCCCGGGCCGCTTCCATCATATCGAGAGCCGTGTCTTCGTCGAATGCCGCACGGTAGGCCCGCGTCGACGTCAGGGCATCGAAGACGTCGGCAACCGCGACGATGCGGGCCGGCATGGGAATGTCCTCGATCGCCAGGCCGTGTGGATAGCCGCTGCCGTCCCACTTCTCGTGGTGCGCGAGCGCAATCTGTTCAGCCATCTGCAGCAAAGGAATGTTCGACCCCTCCAGCATCCGCGCCCCGATCGTCGTGTGTTGCTTGACCACCTCGAACTCCTCCGGGGTCAGGCTCGCGGCTTTCAACAAGATCCCGTCCGGGATCCCGATCTTGCCGATGTCGTGCATCGGGGCGGCCACACGGATGAGGTCGACGTCGCCCAGGCTCCATCCCAACGCCCGCGCCAGCGCCTCGGCGTACATCCCCATGCGCCGTATGTGGGCGGAGCTGTCCTCGTCCCGGTACTCCGCCGCGGCGACCAGCCGCAGGGCGATCTCTTCCTCGCGGCGCCGAAGGTCTTCGGTTCTTCGCCGGACCTCTTCTTCGAGGCGCAGTCGCTGGCCGGCCTCGGCGAGCAGGCGGCCCCGTTCGTGCAACGCGGTGGCGACGTTCAGCAGCGCCTCGCGCTCGTCGAAAGGTTTCAGTAGGTAGCTGTGCGCCCCCAGGTCGATGCACCGTTGACCGGACTCCCGGTCGCTGTTCCCGGTGACCATGATCACCGCCAGGTTCTCCCAGTTCGCCTTGGCCTCGGCGAGCACCTCTACGCCCGACATGCCCGGCATCTCGATGTCGAGCATCATGAGGTCGTAGGGCTCCTGAGCCAGCAGCTCCAACGCCGTGGCGCCGTCCGGTGCAATGGCGCACGCATGTCCTTCCGCGGCGAGCCAGCGACTCAAGAGGTCGCAGACGACCTCTTCGTCGTCGACGATGAGGATCTTCGCCGTCGAGCGGGCGCCTATCAGCTCGGCTTCAGGGCTCATGTGAGTATGCCGTCGTTCACGGTGGGTTGTCGGATCGGACTCTGGAGCCCCTCCGAGCCGGGGCGCGCGTCGCGGGCGGACGGCGGAAAGAAAGGGGACCCTGCGTAGCTCATGTGTAGTATCGAGCGATCGGGCCGTCCACACAATCCGACCCGTCTGCGGCGCAGCTGCATTCATGACGCCCCGTGGCCCCCAAACCGAGTTGTCCTGCGCCGGTCCCCGAACAAGCCCGGCTCTCTGCCGCCGACCCGGGTTTCCCAGACCCGTTGATGCCCGGCGGCTCCTGACGCTTGCAGGCTAGCGGCTTCCCGTGCCCATTTGAAGGGCCTTGAGCAGATTGACGATGCCCCAAGAGCCCGCTTGCCCACCGACCGACAGCTCTGTGCATCCGCTCTCAGGTGTGCGAACGGGGGCGATTTCGGCGGCTCAGGTTCGTGCTTTCGATAGCACCTACCGCTTGCTATCGTCAGTTTTCACCCAATCCAACGCTCCCCTTGCCGCGTTCCGCTCGAATCTCTGTCCGAGCTCGTTACCTGGTGCCTGCCGGGCACCAGTCCTTCCCGAGATCACCCCGCGATGAAACGGCTTAGGCAGGCGATCATCCGGCTTCTGGACCGGGCCGGCGGTCGTCACCTCCTGGCAGCCTTCACCACGGCCTACGCTCGCGCTTCGGCGTCGGGGGCGCGGGTGTACTTCGACGAGATCAGCTGGGTTCGCCAGCTGGGGGACTTCTATCGGGTGGACGGAGCCAAGTTTCCCTACTATCGCGTTCAGCTACAGGACTACGAAGAACACATTCGCAACATCTTCAACATCGCCGAGGACGCCTGGTACGTCGATTACAAGATCCGGCCGGGTGACGTCGTCGTCGAGGTCGGCGCCGGGATTGGAGACACGACGCACGTGCTTGCGACTGCTGTGGGAGAGACCGGGCGGGTGCTCGCTATCGAGGCCCACCCCGGAACTTTCGAGTTACTGAAAAAGACGGTCGAACTGAACGGGCTGACGAACGTCGAGTGTGTCAACGCGGCCGTCCTGGCGGAGCCCGGCAGCGTCGCCATTCAGGACGACGCGGACTACTCCACCAATCGGATCGATGTGAGCTCGAACGGCAACGGCCAGATCCTCGTGGCGGGGGACTCGCTTGATGCCATCTGCGCCCGCCACGGGATCGATTCGATCGACTTCATCAAGATCAACATCGAGGGTGCGGAGCGCGTCGCGATCAAGGGGATGTCGCGGCTGATCCCCCGGATCGCCAACGGCGTCGTCTATTGCCACGACTTCATCGCCGAAGACACGGGCGAGGAGTGGTACCGAACCAAGGACATCGTGCGGGAGTTTCTGACCACCAGTGGCTTCGAGGTCTCGGAGACTCCGGCGGTGGCCCGGCGACCCTGGCGAGATCGGCTCTTCCTGACTCGCCCGGGAGTGGGCGCGTCCGGTCCCGAGGGCCCCGGCGGGGTCGAAGGGGAGTCTCGGGAGGCTGCCGGCATGGTGACGCCCGCGGCGACGACGGAGTCGCCCGTGCCTGCAAGCTCGAGTCGATCGGCTGTGTTTCCGTACTCGGAGTACGAGCCCCGTTTCGAGCAGGCGGAGGACCAGCCGGGATCCGTGCGCGACTGGATCATGCTGGCCCGCGAGGGCTACCTGGCCGACTCGCTGTCGGGGACGGCGGCCCGCGGCGCCGCCTGGTCCTTTGTCTTCAAGATCGGCGGGTTGATACTCGGCGCCCTCGTCCAGATCGTGCTCGTCAGGGCGCTCGGCGACGGCAACTTCGGCCGCTACGTCTACGTCATGGGGTGGATGAACATCATCGCCGTTTTCACCCGCTTCGATTTCGATGCCACCGCGATTCGCTTCGTCTCCGTCTACGCTGCCAGCGGAGAGTGGGGTCTGTTGCGTGGATTTCAGCGAACTGCCTTTCTCTTCACCGGGGGGCTGGCGATCGGCCTGGGCGCGATATGCGCCGGCGCGATCTTGTCATCCGCGATCGATCAGGAGCTCGTTCTACCGGGGGTCATTGCCTGCGCCACGCTGCCGTTGATGACCGTGATCGGCGTGCATAGCGGTGCGCTGCGAGGGCGAAAGCTGATTGCGCAATCGGAGGCCCAGCTGGTCATGCGCCCGTTGGTATTCATCGGCACGCTGCTCTTCCTCATCCTCGTGGTCGACTACCAGCTCGATACCTGGCACGCCCTCGCCGTGGCCTGGGGTGCGGCGGCCCTGACCCTGTTCATGACCGGCACCTTGGTGCGGCGGGCCTCCGCCCGTGCCCGCGCCGCGGTGGCGGAATACCGCTACAAGGAGTGGTTCGGCATGGCGGCCGAGCTGCTGCCGTCGTCGTTTGCGCAGCTGACCCTGGCGTCGACTACCGATGTCGTCATCGTCGGTACGGTGTTCGGGCCGGGGCCCGCCGGAATCTACGCCATCGCAGCTCTCCTGTTGACGCCGCCGGCGACGATCATCAGCTCCGTCGCCACGATCACCGCCCCGATGATCGCCGATCTGTACAGCGCCGGCCGTCATGTCGAGTTGCGCAAGCTGATGCAGTTCGTTGGTCAGGTCAACGTCCTGCTGGCCGTGCCGACCGTGCTCGTCATCTACGCCATCGGCCCCCTAGTTCTCGATTGGTTCGGCCCGAACTTCCGCCAGGGCTATCCGGTGGTTCTACTGCTCGGCCTGGTGCCGATCCTGGCGACTCTCGGGGGCAACGCCGGGTTGATGCTGTCGATGACCGGCAACCATCGGGTGTTGAGCGTCATCGTCGGGCTGAGCGCGGTGCTGAACATCGCGCTGGCGATCGCCCTTCTGCGGTTCGGCATGACAGGGGTCGCAGCGGCCACCGCGATTGCGTCGACGGCGCGCAACGTGTCCTTGACGGTCGTCGCGACTCGGCGAACAGGGATTAGTATGTTGCCGTTTTGAGCTTCCGCTCCCGGGAGTGCATATGCGTCCCCGCGTCATCACCTTCCTGCTGCTTGCTCTCGCCGCGACCCTGATCGGCGCGTCGTTCGCGGTTCCCGTGGACCAGATCGAGGGCGGAGGACGTACGTTGCAGGGTTGGTGGCTGGCGATGGTCGGCGTGTCGATCGCCGTTGGAGCCCTGGTCGGACGCCTGGCCGGATCGATGCCGGGCATGCTCGCGGCCCTCTTCGCCCTGGGAACCGCTGCACAGCTCTCGCTGATTCGACCGTTGTGGTTGATCTCGATCCGGGTGCCGCCGATCGAGTTCACCGAGAGAGCCCACTTCGCCGCCGCAGCGGTGATCGCGGTGCAGGCGTTGATCGTCGCCGGACTCTCGTGGCGGCGTGCGGCCGCCATGGGCCGAACGGTCCTGGGCTTGCTCACGCCGCTGCGGGCGGCCGTGCTCGCGTTCCTGTTCGTGCCCTGCGCCGCCCACGTTGCCGTCTTCTATCCCGGGATCCTGAGCAACGCGTACTTCCTCAAGGTCTATGCCGCGAGCGTCGGTACCGTCGGGGCTCTCTTCGCGCTGAATCTTCTCCATCTGATCGCGATTGCCGGATCGATTCCCGCGCCGCGGCTCGAGCGGGGATGGCGATCTCTCCAACAGGCGGTGAGCCTGCCTGGGTCGGAGCGGGAGCCGACGGGTCTCGATCGGCGCCTACCCTGGGCCGTGGCTACGTTCGTCCTCGTCGCCGCGATCGTCCTGGGGGTCGGGGTCTTCCAGGGCGTTCCCCACATCCCGGACGAATCGGCGTATCTCTTCCAGGCGAAGATGCTCGCCAACGGCATGCTGGAGGGGCCCGCGCCGCCGAACGCCGATTCCTTCCAGCTCTATCTGCTGGCCGTCGAGGGAGACCGTTGGTACGTCGTCAACCACCCGGGTTGGCCGACGATGCTCGCCCTGGGCCTGTTGCTCGGTGCGCCGTGGATCATCAACCCGCTCTTCGGCGCCGCCTCGATCCTGATTGCTCACGCCCTCACCCGCAGGTTGACCGACTGCGGGACGGCCCATGGCGTCATCCTGCTGCTGGCGACGTCGCCCTGGTTCCTGGTGCTGTCGGCCGCCTATCAGCCGCACGCGGCGACGCTGTTCATGGCCCTGGCCGGATGGTGGCTGCTTACCGAAGCACGGCGGCAGGGCGCGTGGTGGGCTGCGTTCCTCGCCGGTCTGGCCGCCGGAGTGGTGTTCACCATCCGGCCCCTCGACGCGTTGATTCTGGGCACCCTCACCGGCCTCCTCTTCCTGCTCCCCGAATGGCGGCGGATCGCCTGGGCGCAGGGCTTTTCCTACGCCGCCGGATGCGTCGCCACCGGTAGCTTCATGCTCGCCTTCAACTACCGCTTCACCGGCCGGTTGACGGAGTTTCCGATCAACAAGTACCTCGACGTCTACTGGGACGCCCCGGGGGCGAACCGGATCGGATTCGGTCCCGATGTCGGCCAGCTGTGGGCCGTGCTCGATCCCATTCCGGGGCATGGCTGGAGGGATGTTCTGCTGAACACCAACCAGAACATGGTGAACCTCAACTTCGAGTTCCTCGGGTGGGGGGTCGGGTCGCTGCTGCTGGTCGCCGTCCATTTGCTGTGGGGGCGATGGTCGAAGGTCGATCGCGCCGCCGGCTTCTTCGTCGCCGCCGTCGGTTGCGTCTACAACCTGTACTGGTTCAGCGGTGGGCCGGACTACGGTCCACGGTATTGGTACCTGATGATCTACCCGCTGATCTTTCTCTCGGCCCGCGGCGCCGTGACGCTCGCAGACATCCTCGCGGACCGTGTCGAGTTGGCGAAACCGCGGGTGGCGGCCTCCGCCTGCGTGATGATGCTCACCGCCCTGGTCGTCTTCATGCCCTGGCGCTCCGTCTCCAAATACGTCGATTACCGCGATCAACATCGCGAGTTCCGGTACCTCGCCGAAGCCGAAGCGTTCGGGTCGAACGGGTTGGTTGCGGTCGAAACCGACCTGCAAGAGGAGTACGCCAGCGCCTTCTACCTCAACGACATCATCCCGGGCAGCACCGGGCCCGTGTACGTCCGCTACCGGGATTGCGCCACGCTGCGGCGGGATGCCCAGGCCTTCCCGGGTCGACCCGTCTTCCACGTGACCTCGCAGCTATCCGACGGGAAGCGCCACATTCGGGTGGTCGAGGTGCCGACGCCCGTAACCTGCGGCGGTGCTGCCGAGAACGACGGAGCGGGCGACGCTCACCCTTGAGCGGCGACGATCATCGCTGATCGGCGGCATTCACCCGATCGACGGCGTTGATCCCCGACGGCGGCGTTGATTCCCGATCGGCGGCGTTGATCCGCGCTCGGCTCTATCCCCGATCGAGCCAGCGCTCGTACCAGGTGACAGTCTCGGCGAGCGCTTCCTCCATGGTGAACCGCGGCTCCCACCCCATGGTGCGACGCGCCTTCGAGCAGTCAAGGTATTGCGCCGGGATCTCGTTCGTTGCCTCGTTGAGGATCTCCGGCTCCAGAGAGGTCTTTCCCATGACCTCGAGGATCAGCCGCACGATCTCGGTGACGGAAAGCGGGCGCTCGGTGCCGAAATTGAAGGCCTCTCCGGCAAAGTCCTCGCCCGGCAGCCGGTCGGCGAGCTCCAGGTACGCGTGCACGGCGTCGCGGACGAAGAAGTAGTCGCGCACGAATGTCCCGTCGCTGCGGATGATCGGCGACTCGTCACGTAGCGCCGAGCGGATCGTGCCCGGAACGATACGGTTGAAGTTCAGGTCGCCGCCGCCGAACAGGTTTCCGCAGCGCGTGACGGCCAGCGGGACGCCGTAGCTTTCGTGGTAGCAGAACGAAAGGATGTCGGCGCACGACTTCGAGGCGTCGTACGGGAAACGACCTTGCAGCGGCGCGTCCTCGGTGTAGGGAAGTGTCTCGTGGGTGCCGTACGCCTTGTCGCTCGATGCGACGACCACCCGTTCCACCAACCGCGCGCACTGCCGGCAGGCTTCCAGGATGTTCCACGTTCCGCGGATGTTGGATTCGAATGTGGACAGCGCGGTTCGGTTCGCCGTTCCGACGATCGTCTGGGCACCGATGTGAAACACCGTGTCGACCTCGTACTCGTTCATCCCGCGGACGATGACGGCGAGATCCTCCAGTTCGCCGCGCACGACGTTGGTGCGCTCGAGCAGCCCTTCCTCGATCAGTCGGCTGCGGGGAACCCAGTCGCGAACCAGGGTGGTGACGTTGGCGCCGCGATCCAGAAGCTCCTCGACGACCCCGGCACCGAGAAGCCCCGTGGCGCCGGTAACGAATACGTTGCGGTCCGCCCAACTCGTCATGGCCACACCTTCCACGGCGCCTCGCCGGCGGACCACAGCGACTCGAGGATCTGTTTCTCGCGCAGCGTGTCCATCGGTTGCCAGAATCCGGTATGCCGGAACGCCATCAGCTCGCCATCCTCGGCGAGGCGCTCCATCGGCTCCCGTTCCAGAATCGAATCGTCGCCATCGAGGTAGTCGATGACCCCCGGCTCGAAGACGAAAAAGCCTCCGTTGATCCAGCCCTCGCCGGTTTGCGGCTTCTCGGAGAACTCGACCACGGCGGCGTCGTCGAGCACGAGCCCGCCGAACCGCGAGGGCGGACGCACGGCGGTGACCGTGGCGAGCTTCCCGTGCGCCTCGTGGAAGGCGACGAGCTCGGCGATGTTCACGTTGCCGAGGCCGTCTCCGTACGTCGCCATGAATCGAGACCCACCGATCTGGTCCTTCAAGCGGCGGATTCGACCGCCCGTTTGTGTCTCGATCCCGGTATCGACCACGCCGACGCGCCAGTCGACGTTGCCGGTGTTCAGCACCTCGACGGACCCGTCGCTGAGATCGACGACGTAGTCGCTGTTGTGGATGAAGAAGCGGTTGAAGTAGTCCTTGATCATCTCGCCCAGGTAGCCGCACGCGACGACGAAGTCCTTGAAGTCGTGGTGAGCGTAGATGCTCATGATGTGCCACAGCATCGGCTTGCCACCGATCTCCACCATCGGCTTAGGGCGCGCGGAAGTCTCTTCGGCCAGGCGCGTGCCGCGACCGCCGGCGAGGATGACAACCTTCATGGCTGCACCACCCGGGCATCGGGTACCGGCAGGATGAAGCGGCCGCCGCCGTCGTGGAACCGGTGCTGCTGGTGCATGATCTCGGCCGCGAAGTTCCACGCCAGGATCAGGACAAAGTCCGGCTGGCGCTCTGCCAGGGCGGAAACCGGCAGAACCGGGATGTGCATTCCGGGTGTGAACATGCCCACTTTCATCGGGTTGCGGTCGACGATGAACGGAATCAAGTCGGTGCCGAGGTCGCAATAGTTGAGCAGTGTATTCCCCTTGGCCGGCGCGCCGTAGCCGGCGATCGAACTTCCGTCGCCGACGAGGTCGTCGAGCAGCCGGCGGAGTGAACGCCGGTTGTCCGCGACGCGATCGGCGAACCGCCGGTAGAGATCGATCTCCCCCATGCCCGCGGCTCGTTCCTGCTCGATCATTTGCAGGACGCTGTCGGCGTGCTCGCCGTGCACGGGAGCCGGTCCGGCGAACACCCGCAGCGAGCCGCCGTGCACCGGAACCTGGTCGACGCGGGTGATCCGCAGATCGGCACTCTCGAACAGCCGGGCCAGCGACGCTACGGAGAAGTAGCAAAGGTGCTCATGGTAGATCGTGTCGTATTCGAGATGGTCGAGCAGGTTGCGCAGGTAGGGGACTTCGACGACGACCAGGCCGTCGTCGCGAAGCAGCAAGCTGCAGCCGCGGAGAAAGTCGCGGGTGTTGTCGACGTGGGCCAGCACGTTGTTGGCGATCACGGCGCGGGCAGCGCCGCGCGTGGTGCGGATCTCCTTTGCGGTGGTCGCGTCGAAAAAGACGTCCATGGTGTCGACGCCGGCCGCCCGCGCCTGCTTCGCCACGTTCCGAGCGGGCTCGACGCCGAGGACCTCGACCCCGTGGGACATGAACGACGAAAGCAGGCTGCCGTCGTTGCTGGCCGCTTCGACAACCAGGTCGTCCGGACCCATATCGAGCATCTCGACCACCGCTGCGGCGTAGCCGCGGAAATGCTCGACCATTGTCTCGGAGGTTCCGGACACATAGATGTAGTCGCGAAAGAGAACTTCCGGGTCGATCACGTCGAGCAACTGGACGAGCGAGCAGTCGGCGCAGAAATACACGTCGAGCGGATAGGCGCTCTCGCCTTCGAACTCGTCCTCGTGCCGTAGGAAGGAGTTCGCCAAGGGGGTCGGTCCGAGCTCGAGGAATCGATGATGGTCGCGCGACCCGCAGCCGCGGCAGGTTTGCCGCAGGTGGTGGGCGCCGGAGGCCGAAGACTCGCTGGTCGTGGACGCTGCTTTACTCACTCGGCGGACGCTCCCATCGGTGGGCTCTCTTCGAGCTCGCGCTTCCAGACACCGATCTCGCCGGAGAAGCGGTACTGCAGCAGGTTCCAGAGGAACTCGAGGCAGGTGGTAGCGCGGACGTGCGACAGGCCGGCGCTGCGCAGCCGAGCGAAGGCGTTGAGCTCCAGCACCCGCACGTCCATGTGATGCGCCTTGATCATGATCTCGGGATCGAGGAACCAGTCGCGTGATTTGAGACGCATCCTCTGCAGGACCTGCCGGGGGAGGATCTTGGGGGTTCCGTTCACGTCGATGGACCCGAGGCGGGGCCAGAGGATCCGGACGAGGACGTTGTAGGAGACGGAGACCACCTTTCGCCACAGGCCGTCCATGCGGAATCTCCGGCGGACCTTGCCCAGCATCGGCTCGGGGGCGGTTGCAAGGGCGTCGAATAGCCTGACGACGTCCTCGGCGTCGACCTGGCCGTCGGCGGGAATGAAGCCGACCCACGCGCCGGTGCACATCGGAATGCCGCTGAGCAGGCCGCCACCGTAGCCTTGGTTCTCCGCCAGGGTGTGCGGGCGGACGTTCGGATAACGGCTGGCCAGGTCGGCGAGAATCTCCCCGGTTCGGTCGCGGGAGCCGTTGTCGACAGGCACCAGCTGGAGCTCGTATCGGCTCTCGGCGAACGCGTCGATGAGCCGCGTGATCGTGTACTCGACCACCTGCTCCTCGTTGTAGCAGGGCAGCACCAGAGACAGGTCCGGGGCGGCGGCCTTGCCCAGGTCGGCGGTCGTGGACATCATGACGCCTCGAAAGCCAGGGTGTCGCGGATGCCTTCGCGGACACTCGTTGTCGGCCGCCATCCGGTGAGGCGCTCGAGCCGGGTCAGCCGCACCGGCCCGTGCCACATCTCTTCGCTTCGGTAGGGAAGGGCGCCGAACTCCAGCGCCTCGAGCGGAATGCCGATGAGCTCGGACGCCGTCTCGATGAATCGACGGACCGAGCACAGCTCGCCGGTCGCCAGGTTCACTACGTCGTCGAGCTCCTTCTCCACCTGTCCCAGTCGGAGCATGCCCTGGGCGACGTCGGCGACGTAGGTGAAGTCGCGTTCCTGCGCCCCCTCGGTCAAGGCGATGTTCTCGCGGGAGTTGCCGGCAGCCATCAGCGAAGGGAGCAAACGACCGGCTTGCTCGCCCGGGCCATAGGCGGTGAAGATCCTCGCCACCGTCGCGCGCAGGCCGTCGCTTCGTCGGCGCTCGAGCAAGCGGGTCGCGCCGGCGAGCTTCGTGCGGCCGTAGAGCGTTGTCGGCGCCGGGATCAGGTCCTCGTGGACCTCGCCTTCGACCGGGCCGTACTCCAGGGCGCTGCCGGCGTGAACCAGGCGTGCACCGCGCCAGCCGTCGTCGGGGCCGCTCGCCATCGCCTCGGCGATCTCCCCCACCAAGCTGTCGTTCAGAGCTCGGGCGATCTCGACGTCGTGCTCATCCGGCGCCACGCCGTGTGCGGCGAGGTTGAAGGTGATTTCGGGTCGCACGTCCTGGCAAACGTCGCGAAACGCGCCGCCCTGCGTCAGGTCGCAGGTGACGATCTCGCCATCGATGTCGAATCGCTCACACACCCGCTGCATGCGGCGAGCGTCGCGGGAGACGAGGTGAAGGCGCGCGCCCGCGGAAGTCAACAAGCGGGCGACCCAACGGCCGATGAACCCGGAAGCTCCGGTGACGACGACGCCTACCCCACGGTAGGCCTGAAGGCTCGATTCGCTCGACACGAACTCCCCCCAAACCGAGGCATCAACGCGGGGCCCTTGCGGAACTTCCGCGACGCTATCCGTTTCCCTTCGACAAAGTCAAGATGCGTCGAAAGGCCTCTCGAGTAGCACTCCACACCCGTCGTACAAGGGCGCCCGGAGGTGGAAAAGAACAGCGCGACGATCTTCTCGAATAGGAGCGTAAAGCACCTGAGATCGCCTACCAAGACAAATCCCGACTCACCGCACCAGGCCGAACGCGGTGAGTTGCTCGGCAACGAAGTCGGCCAGCGCCTCGCTACCTGTGGCGGTCAGATGTACGCCGTCGGAGAGAAACTCGAGCGTCGCCGGGATGTGCTCGTGTGCCGGGATCAGGTAGACGTGATCGTGGCGCGCGGCGATGTCACGGTTCAGGGCCCATGCGCGCCGATAGGCCTCGATGAGGCGCTCGTGCGTCAAGCCGCGGTACTCGTAGGTGATCTTGTCGCGCTCTTCCGGGCTGTTGTCGGCCCGCAGCAGGGAGACCTGAGTGATGATGACGAACGGGATCTGCCGCTCGCCGAGGACCCGCGCCATCGCCTCGAGGTTGGCTTCGTAGAAGCCGAGACCGGCATCCTCGACGTGGCCGGAGAGCGTCCGGTCGATCCAGAACGTGTGTGCATCCGCCCGCGTCCCGCGGATCTGCCGGCGCACCCACCGCATGCGCAGCAAGTCCGTCATTCGGGGCGTCGCCCACTCGAGCCAGGCAAGCGGGGCATAGGGCTGGTGCGCCATCGGCCCGATGTAGTTGGCTCGCGCATTCAGTCGCCAGCCCTCGATGACCGCCTCGCGATCGGTATGGCGAAAGTAGACGGAGTCGTTCGCCAGGTGGTAGACGAGAACCAGGTCCGGCTGCCAGTCGAGGACGCGCTTCTCGAGCAGGCGTGACGACTGCCAGGTGGAGTAGCCGGGCGTCGCGGCGTTCATGACCTCGATCGGGTGCATGGACTCGCCGCGCTCGTCCAGCCGCCGCCGCAAGAGAGATGGCCAGGTTTCGTCGTCGGCCTTGCCGATCTCGAAGGTCGAGGAGCCACCCAGCGCCACGATACGAAAGGCACCGGGTGGTTTAGCGCGAGCGACCGCCGGCCCGCGGAAGAATGTCTCGTCGACCCGCGTCCACTCGTAACGGCGCGGTTCGCTCACCCAGTCGACCTCGTCGTCGATCAGGTAGGTCATCGACTGTGTGTACCAGGCGGCGAACCCATGGCGGGGATCGACGAAGCGGGCCGCGCCCTCCAACGCCACCGCGACCAACACGAGCGCGCCGACCAGGGTGAGGCTCGCGTACAAAGCACGCCGCCGCGCGGGCGTTTCTTCCCCCGCCGCGCTTCCTCTTCGCCGGGGTGTCCCTTCCCGCGTCACGCCTAGCCTCCGCCGCCGACCACGGCGATTCCCTCGATCTCGATGGCCGCCCGCGGAGAGTAGAGCGAGCGGATGCCGAGGAGCGTGGAGGCCGGCGCCCGGTCGCCCGAGAACCCGTGCCGCTCGCGCGCGGCACCCAAGGCGGCGAGATCTGCCTCGGTGTAGCCGGGAATGTAGACCGTGATCTTCAAGAGGTCATCCGGTCCGGCGCCGGCGGCTTGCAGGCGCCCCGCAAGGTTCGCGTACACCTGATCGGCTTGTTCTGCGAGCGAATCTCCCGGCCGGCCGACCTGCCCGGAAATGTAGACCGTCCTGTGCCCGTCGCCCTGCACGGCGACCGCCTGCGAATAGTTGCCCGCCGGATCGATGAAGTGGCGCCGCAGGTCTCGCCCCGCGCCGACGACGGCAACCGCATCGATTTCGACGTCGAAACGTGTGGATGCCAACGCGGCGACGCCGAGCAGCGTGCTGGCGGGCTTGTCGTCCGATCCGCGGACGGCATCGGGATAGGAGCGCCGATAGGGCTCGAGGTGCTCCGCCGGATCGAAGCCCACCACGTAGGTCGTCGTCTTCACCAGGTCCGCGTACGACGCGCCGGCCTCGCGCAGGCGCGCACCGATTCTGTCCCAGGTCGTCGCGGCGCGGGCGGCAAAATCGTCGCCACTACCGACCTGTCCGGAGACGTAGATGGTCGTGATGCCGTTGGCCGTCGCCGCGACGGCGCCACTGATGCCGCCGCCGGGGGCGAAGCGCCGGACGCTGAGCGATGCTGCCTCGGTGGCGAAGATCGCCGTCGCCTCGACCTCGACCTGGAACGCCTCGCGTGCCAGTTGATCCACCCCGACTACCGTGCTCGCCGGCCAGGCGCCCTCGGGGAACAGGGAACGCCGGGCTTCGGCGACGTCGCGGTACCGGTCGGCGTCCAGGTCCTTCACGAAGACGCGGGTCTTGACGACGTCCTCGATCCCGCCCCCCGCCTGGGCCAGCCGCCGCTGGACCTCGGCGAAGACCGATCGGGCGTGGGCGGAGAAATCCGGACCCGAGCCGATCTGCCCCGACACGTACACGGTGGTCACACCGGCGTCGGTGTTGCTGACCACCTGTGTATAGCCACCCATCGGTTCGATGAACGAGCGCTGCGCCGCGGTCGCTGAAACGAGCAGCGCAATCAATGCGGCCTTTCGGATGATCATCGCGCCACAGCGTACACCGCTCCTCGCCGGTATCGGCTACCGCGCCCGGGCCTGTACGCCCTGAACCGCGCCGACGATGAGGTTGTGGGCCGCCCGGCGGGAAACGCCGTCGGGATCACGTGGTCCCCAGGGCGTCGACGCGATGCCGAGCGCCGCGACCTTGGGGTAGCGGAACATCTCGACGAGGGCATTGGCCAGCTCTGCGCTCGTCGGGCCGCCCGGAACGGTGAGCGGGTGTCCCGGGACTTCGGCGGGGTCCAGGACATCCATGTCGATGTGGATGTAAATCAGATCGGAGATCGAAGAGAGACGGTCCATCTGTGCGATCAGCCTGTCGGAGACGTCGCGGAAGTCCGCCGTGCTCACCTGAACGACGTCCGTGCTTTCGATGAGCTCGCGCTCCAAGGGATCCAGATCCCGCGCGGCCCCGAGCACGATCCGCTCGGTGGGCAGCGCCGGGTCGAGGCCGGTCTCCAGGCGCAAGTTCCGCAGACAGAGTCCGGCGGAGACCGCCACCGGCATACCGCCGAGCATTCCCGACAGCGTCGTCTCCGGTGTGTTGAAGTCGCCGTGGGCGTCGATGAAGACCATCGCGATCTTCCGCGGCTCCGAGCCCGCGCCCGACTTCTGCAGCCCGGACAGCGTGCCGAGCAGCGAGGTGCAGTTCGACAGCAGCCCGACGGTCAGCCAGCCTTCGCGCTCGTTGTCGGCAACGATCCGGGCATAGTTACCGGACGCCATACCCATCCGGTGCCATTCGCCGTAGTCGTCCGCCTGATCCGGTGTCAGCGCGACGGTCGCGGTTTCTCGCAACGTTGCTCCTGTGGCGGCCAGAAGTTCGCCCACGCCGGCTTCGATGTAGTCGGGCCCGCCGGACAGCTCCGGGACGTTGCGTGCACCCGAGTAGGGCATCTTCACGAGCGCCACCCGGGTACGCCCTTGCTCGTCGAAGTATCGATCGGTCGGCGGGTTTTCCACGGGGGACTCGGCAGAGGTGGACGGAGATGGATCCCCTGCCGCGGCTTGCGCTTCGTCGCCGTTTCCCGGGGCCGCGGCGTTGGTGGTGCCATCCGTGGCTCCCCCGTTGCAGCCGGCGAGGGTGAGCGCGAGGAGAACCGCGGGCAGAAGCCGGAGGAGCGTCGTTGGCAGCGAGACCACGATCCCGCGAGCCGCCCTCAGGCGTGCCGGGACGAGTTTTTCGGTACGCATGGTGATCAGCTTCCGTTGAGCCGGGTGGTCCCGGCGGGACCGAGGGTGGTTGACGCGTCCGTTATCGCCCACAGTCTCGACCCAAGCCGGCGCGCGGACAAGGGCGGCGGACGGGATTCGAAGAGAAGGCCGGGCCCGACGCGACGGGGACCCGGATTGCTGAAACTCGTGCGGTCGGAGATCAGTCGTGGCGCAGCACGACCACCGGGTCGAGGCGACTCGCTCTCCAAGCGGGGATCCAGCTGGCCGCCGCGGCTGCGATCAGCAAGACCGCTGGCGCCGCCAGGAACGCCGCCGTGTCGGCGGGGTCGACCCGGTACAGCAAGTTCCCCAGCAGCCGGGATGCCCACCACGCGCCGGCGATTCCGATCACGACGCCGAGCAGGGCCGGGTGGAACCCCTGGCCGATGGCCTGACGCAGCACCGCCGGGCGGCTGGCGCCGATCGCCATGCGGACGCCGTATTCGGGAACGCGCTGGCCGATTGAATGGCTGGTGACGCCGTAAACGCCGACCGACCCCAGCACCAGGGCGAGGCCGCCAGAGGCGGCCAGGAGCAGCGTGACGAAACGATCGTCGGCAACCGAGTCACCGAAGACTTCCGCCATCGTGCGCACCTGCGCGATCGGGGCATCCGGATCGACTTGCCAGACGGCCTGCCGCACCAGCGGGGTCAACGAAGCAGGGTCGCGCGAGGCGCGAAGAACCATGAACATCCCGCCGGTCGGCCACTGGTCGAACGGTCGGTACATCTCGGGTTGGACCTCGTGGTGCAGGCCATGCTGGCGGACGTCGCCCACGACACCGATGACGGTGAAGGACGAGCCGAAAACGGTGATCGACTTGCCGATGGGATCGTCATCGGGCCACAGCTCTGTCGCCATTCGCCGGTTGATCATGCCCACGGCCGGAGCTCCGACGGTGTCACGCTCGTCGAACCCACGCCCCCGCAGCAGCGGAATGTCCAGCGTGCCGAAGTACGAGGGCGTCACGACGCGATGGTTGGCGTACTCGCGCGGAGTTCCCTCGGGAACCGGGTGGTCCTCCGCCTCGTAGGGGAAGCTCCAGTTGTTGAGCGTCAGCGGCAGGAGGTGGATCCCGCCGGCCTGCTCGACCCCCGGCACGGCCCCGACCGAGTCCCAGATCTCCCGATAGTGGGCCACCAGCTCCTCGCGCTCGAAGCGGCCCTCGGGGATGTTGACTTGCAGGGTGAGGACGCCCTCCGGGTCGAGCCCCACGTCGTCGGCGTACAGCTCCCAGAGGCTCCGCAGCATGAGGCTGGCTCCAATCACGAGCACGACCGAAAGCGCCACCTCGGCCACGACCAGCGCCCCGGTCAGATGCCGACGAGCGCCTCTTCCGGCGACGCCGCGGGCGGATCCGGCCAGCCCCGTGTGCGCCGCGCGGGATGCCCAGCGAGCCGGCAGCAGTCCGAACAACAGAACGGCCGACATCGACACACACAGCGCGAACCCCATGACCACGGGGTCGATGGCCACCTCGTTCACCCGGTGGAACGCTTCTGGAGCATCGGCGATGAGCAGGCGTAGGCACAGCCATGCGATCAGCAGGCCGGCGACGCCGCCGGCGAGGGCGAGGACGACGCTCTCGGTCAGGAGCTGTGCCGAGAGCCGGCCGCGCGTCGCGCCCAGGGCGGCGCGCATGGCGAGGTCGCGATGCCGCGACGTGCCCCGTGCAAGCGTCAGGTTGGCGACGTTCACGCAGGCAATTAGCAGGATGACGCTCACCGCGCCGAGCAGGGTCCACAAGGTGGCCCTGACGTCGCCGACGATATCGGCCTGCAGCTCCACGACGTCGGCGCCGCGGGCGTGGTCCGCGGTGAAACGCTCCGGCCACTCCTTGTGGAGCGACGCGGCTACGGAACGAGCCTGCGCCGTCGCCTGATCGATCGTCGCACCGCCGGCGAGACGACCCACGACGGTATTCACGAACCACGACGAGTCGTCCCGGAGAGACAGCGAAGGGTCGACGTCGAGCGGCGTCCACAGGCGATGGTTCGGGTCCAGTGCTCCGAACGACGCCGGCATCACGCCGATCACCTCACGCGTCTGGTACTGGCCCGCCGCCAGGCGAATTCGGCGCCCCAACACGCCGGGGTCGGCGCCGAAAACGTCCGTCCAGACGCCGTGGCTGAGAACCACGACGTCCGCCTGCCCGACCATGCCTTCCTCGGGAGCAAACGTGCGCCCCAGGGCCGGCTGCACCCCCAACAGGTCGAAGTAATTGGCGGAAACCACCGCTCCGCTCAGCCGCTGCGGGTCACCTTCGCCTGTGAGCGTGAAGAGCCAACCGGACACGCCCGCCGCCGCCTCGATGGCCGGCATTGCGCCGGTAACGCGGTCGACCATGGTGATGTTGAAGTTCGCCGCCGGCCAGACCCGGACCAGGCGCTCCGGTTCGTGCAGCGGGAGAGGTTGCAGCAGGAGGCTGTTGACGGCGGTGAAGATGGCGACGTTGGCACCGATCCCCAGCGCCAGCGTGCCGATCGCGGCGGCGGCGAACCCGGGGGCCGAGACGAACCCGCGAACCGCGGTGCGGACATCGGCGAATCGTCGCTCGAGGAACGATGAGCGCGGGTGCCCGAAGCCTTCTCCCCAGCGTTCGGCCAGCGCGTGTGACAGCAGGTCGCGAACACCGTGCAGCCAGACGCGGGTGCGGGCGAGCCGGGAGGCGCCGGCCTCCTCCCGGCGTTCGAGGTACAGCCGGGCCATGTCGTCGCCGAACTCGCGCCGGAACGGACGCGGAAACAGCCGCATCAAGACCCGGTACATGCGCGGCGGGCGGTTGCGGCTCATCGCGACTGCCCCGGGGCGCTCGGTGCGAGCCGGCTGGCGCGCGCCTCCGCCAGCAAGTCCTCGAGGCGCGCCATTTCGGCCCGTGCCACCTCGAGACCGAGGGGCGACAAGCGGAAGTACTTCCGTTGCCGCTCGTCTCGGTTCGGCGCCTCCGCTGGCGGCTCGGCCTCGTCCAGCAGGCCGGCGGCCAGCAAATTGCGAATCCGGCGGTACAGATTGGCGGGGAAGATCTTCTCGCCGGGGCTGCGCGCCTCGACGTCCTTGACGATGGCGTAGCCGTGACGCCTGCCGTCCCGGAGGGCGAGCAGGATGCGGAATTCCAGCGGGTTCAGCGGAAGGAACTCTTTCGGCTCCGGCGATCCGTTGCGCATGTCGGCCCCTCAATAGTGTCAATCGGACATAGTGTCACAATGACAATATTGAGACGCGAACCAAGTGTCAATGCGCGCCGTTGCCGTACAGGACCTTGAAGTTCTCCCACCCGCTCCGTCCCTTGGCCTCTGGCGCCGGCTCGCTTCCCCGGCCGTCGGCGATCCTATGCGACGGGGGAGGGGTCGCGGGAGGCTGGTTCAAGGTCTCTTTCACCGCCATTCGAGGTCGCCGATCACGTCGGCACCGAAGTAGGGAGGCGGCGGGGTGATCGACGCGGCGCCTCCACCCGAATGCACGCCGCCGAAGACGTCGGCCACCCAGTACCCGGTCGGACCCGTTTCGAGATCGGCAGCCACATCGAAGCCGAAATAGGGAGTCGACGGGCCTGCGAGCATGGCGCCGCCGACCGCGTGCATGCCGCCGAAGCCGTCCAGAACCAGGGCTCCGGGCCCGCTCATCTCGAGGTCGGTGGCGATGTCGAAACCGAAATAGGGGGCGGCAGGTGTCAGCGGAGGTGCTCCGCCTCCGGCGTGTATCCCGCCGAAGCCGTCCAGTACGTAAAGACCGGTGGTGGCGAGCTCGAGGTCGCGGGCGATATCGAAGCCGAAGTAGGGCGTTACCGGGCTCGACGGCGCGGCGCCACCGCCCGCGTGAACGCCGCCGAAGCCGTCGAGCACGTAGAAGCCGACGGCCGCGAGCTCGAAGTCGCGCGCCGCGTCGAAGCCGAAGTAAGGCGTTTCCGGGGTCAAGGCGGGGGCCCCGCCGCCCTCGTGTATGCCGCCGAGGGCGTCCAGAACGTAGTACCCGTCGGCCGCGAGCTCCATGTCCCGTGCGGCGTCGAAGCCGAAGTACGGTGTCTTGGGGAGCATGTCTTCGGCCCCGCCGCCTTCGTGCACGCCGCCAAACCTGTCGAGCAAGAACAGATCGATGCCTTTCTGCAATGTGAACGTGTCCGTGACAACACCGTCCGCGCGGACGTTGCGAACGGTCAGCTGGTTTCCCGCTATCGAAAGGAGCGTGGATCCGTTCGCCGCCTCGGCGAAGAAGGTCACCGGATGGTCGCCGGCACCGCCTGTCGGCTGGCCGCCGTTGCCGGCAACGACATAGACGGTTCCGCCGTGGGGTGCCTTGCCGCGCGGCTTGAGGTAACGACCATCGCTCCCGACACGGCCGTCGCCACCGTCCAAGATGCGCCCGTCCGCCACCAGGGTCGCAAGTTCCGGCGTGGCGAAATGCGGTGCGGTTCCGTAGCCGTAGACGCCGTCTATGAGCAGAGAGCGCTCGTAGATATGGGAGTGCCCGGTGAACACCACGTCGGTTCCACCCGCTTCGAGAATCGGGAGAAGATGCTCGCGCATTTCGACCAGTCTGCCGCCGGAATCGCCGGCGTAGTCGGAATTGTGAGTTCCTTTCGTGTAGGGCGGATGGTGAAAGAAGGCGACGATCCAGTCTTGGGTGGTGTTGGCCAAGTCGTTCGCCAGCCATGTGGCCATCGCGCCGCCCGGTGAGCGGGACACCTGGTCAGAGTTCAAAGAGATGAAGTGTGCGTTGCCGTGGTCGAACGAGTAGTACGCCTCGGTTCCGGACGCGACCCCACCCGCCTGCGCGGCGGCGGGCAGAGTGAAGGCGTCGTAGTAGGGGCCCGTCGACGGGCCCGGATCGCCCGAGGTCGTCGAGGCACCTTCGTGGTTTCCCAGCGAAGGCCACGTCACCGCGCTCTTCAGGACTTCGGCGTAAGGAGCGAAGAAGTTGCTGGTGAATTCCTGGTCGGTTCCGGAGTAGTAGGCCATGTCGCCGGCGAACAACGCGAGAGTCGGCCGGTCCGCGCCTGCCTCGGCGAGCATGGCATTCATCACCGCCTGCTGTGTGGGCGTCCCGTTTCCTCCGTCGCCGACGACCCAGGCAGTGAACGGCAACGGGCTCCCGGCCGGCGGTGATGTGGTGAAGTGATGGCCGGTAGTTCCGCCGCCGAGGACGGTGGTCGTCGAGCCGACGTCGTAGTAGTAGCGGGTCGTCGGCGCCAGACCGGAGATTCCGAGGCAGTGATCGCTGACCGGCGTCGAGCTCGACACCTCCTGGTTCAAGACCCCCGGCGCGACCCCATATCGCACGCGACTGTCCGTCGGAGACGCGGTTCTCCAGCAAACGATCATCGATGTGGGCGTGCCGAGCTGCAGGTACGGGGGGCGTACGAGCGCAACCGCCTCGCTTTTCGGACCGGTGCCGGCGGTGTAGCCGACTCTGGGTGCGGGCGAAACGAGGGAAAGCGCGAGCGATCCGAGGATCGTCACGACGTGCATCTTGCTCCGTTGGCTCCACATACGGGTACTTATACCCGCTTGCGAGAGCGCGACTCGACCCCGAAATCGCGGGCGGCGCTTTACTCGAACACGCCGGCCCGCGGGCCGCGGGGTCGGGCCGTCAGCCGGGAAACGTTGCTCCTAGCGGCGACCTCCGCCGGCCGTCGAGATCTGGCGCTTTTGCGCTTCGACCATTTCGGCAACCTCGGCCATGATCTGCTTGGCGTCGTAGACGATGCCGTCCTTGATCGTCCAGCGGACGCCGCCGACCCGGCCGACCTCGCCCGTCTCGTCGTCGAGTCTTACCGCGCCGTTGCCGTACAGGGCCTTGAAGTTCTCCAACGGATTGGCGTCGACGATGACCATGTCGGCGAGTAGTCCGTTGCGGACGACGCCGAACTCGATCGGAATCCCCTTCGGCTCGTGCAGGGTCAATGCACCGTTCATGGTTGCCGCCATGACCACCTCGAGCGGATGGAAGCCTGCCTCCTGAAGCATCTCCAACTCGTTCACGTAGCCCCATCCATACGTCTGGTAGATGAAGCCCGAGTCCGAGCCCGTGGTGACGCGGCCGCCGATCTTCTTGTAGTCGTTGATCAGCTGCATCCAGCGGATATAGAAGTTGCGCCAGGCCACCTCGTCGTGCGTCGTCCAGTAGAACCAGTACGAGCCGTGGCTGGCACGGCTGGGCTGGAAGAACTCCATCAGCGAGGGCAGCGTGTAGCGATCGTGGTGATCGGCGTCGCGGAAACGGGCGACATCACGGCCTGCCGAGTAAATCGTCATGGTCGGGTCCATGACGGTGCCCAGTTCCTTGAGCTCCTCGAGGTAGTCCCACCACTTTTCCGACCCGGGCTCGTGGATCTGGTCCCACAGCCGGGCGACCTGGCCGAAGCGATGCGCTTCGTCGTTGTAGTTCATGTCGACCGGCCAGGGCTGCACGACATAGTCCTTCAGCAGCGCCTCGAAGTGGCCGTAGTAGTGCGTCACCGTACCGAGGCCGAGACGGGCGGCGTCGAGGGCGTCCATTTGCGCGACACCGGTCTGCGCCAGGTGCGCGGTGGAGCCTAGGTTCACCTTTTCAGCCTCGTCCAGCAGAGCTCCCATGATCTCGGGGCGGTAGGCACCCATCTTCATGCCGTCGATGCCCTCGATCGCCGCTTCCTGGACCCAGGCGCGGGCTTCCTCGACGGTGTCGACGTTCGGTCGCTGGTAGTCGAAGATGCGCGGCGCCATGATCTCGTTGCGGGCGCTGCGCGCCTTTTCCTGCTGCGTCCAGGCCCGTCCGCCGAGCGATACGCCCCTGACGGTGGTCACGCCGTGCGCCAGCCAGAGCTTGTAGGCGTATTCCGGCGGGTTCTTCGCGCCGCCGCCGGCATGCGTGTGCATGTCGACGAAGCCGGGCATCAGGTACATCCCGTCGGCCTCGACAACGTGCTCGACATCCGCCGGGATGCCGCCGCCGACCCGAGCGATACGGTTCCCCTCGACGATGACGTTCACCGGGCCGCGCGGCGGGCCACCCGTTCCGTCGATGACGGTCACGCCGCGGATCGCCATGGTGCCGAACGGGCCGACACCTTGGTCGGCGGTTCGCTCCGGTGTGGGCTGCGGGCCGCGGCCCTGTGGGGCGGCCGGGGCGAGATTGGCGATGCCGAGAACGACGACCAATCCGAGAACGAGAGCAACGGGGATGACGCGGGATGTACGCATGAAGCCTCCCGTGGGGAGTGGGTGACAGATCGGGTGAACTGTACTCCCGGCGTGACGACGGGACAACGTGCTTCAGCGGTTGTCGAAAGCCTGCTGCACCCAGCTCTGCACGGCGGGCTCGGATCGCCAGTCGACCTTGCGCGCGCCGCTCTCCACCGCCTGGGTAGCGTCCCAGCGGAACATCCATGACGTCCCCGCAGGGCCGGCGTAGCGATCGGGAGAGTCATAGGCAGGGTCCGCCATGGCCTCCTCGAGGGTCACGAACGTGTAGCCTCGCCGCCTCGAGATCTCGACGAACCGATCGAACGTGTCGGCGTTGAGCTCGTTGGCGTGCAACAGGTATACGTGCGCGATCGGTCGACCGAAAAGCTCGAGGGATGCGCCCTCGTAGAATTCGTAGATCTGCTCGCTGAACTCGAGGTAGGCGTCGGCCACGGCTGCCATCGTTTGCTCGTCGCCGGCTGTCTTGGCATCCGTGTACACGGCGGAAAAAAGGTAGTCGACGTTGTCCATCGTCACCGGAGCGATGGTGTAGCCGCGTTCGGCGAGGAAGGCGTCGATCGCCTCCTTGTCGTCGAGGGTGAGCCCTCGCCGCAGGAAAGGATGACGGAAGTAGCGCAGCTCCGCGTCGACCTCCGCCAGCAAGGCGCGGGTGAGCGGTTCGCCGCGGACGATGTCGTTGAAGTACCGCTCGAGCGGAACGTGGTGGGGCGACGGGTGCGAATATGTGTGGTTGCCGAGCTCCAGCCCGGCGTTTGTCCAGGTGCGCAGTATCTCCAGCCTGGCCTCGAGCTCGCCGGCGACATCGATCTTTCCCTCGTTGACGAAGCCGACCGCGGGTACGTCGGCGGCGCGGATGGAGCCGACCAGCTTCGAGGTCATCGCTTCCATACGCGGCAGGTCGAACTGCGGCCCGCCGAGCGGCAGGTCGTCGAACGTCACGGCGAGGCGGCGAGTCTGTGCTCGGGTGTGGACTGTCGACTCCGGCGTCGGTCGGGAATCCGCGTCGAGGCCGGTGCCGACGGAACCCGGTGCGGGCGGCGCCGCGAGGACGATCGAGAGGAGTGCGGCGAGAACGCCGGCCCGGCGAAAAGCAGCGCGATTGCTGAGGCTGCGGTCTGGATCCGGAAGGTCCGTCGAGGGCATACGGTACACTAGCACCGGGCAGGCCGTTGCGGCCCCTCAGGGGGACGCAGGAGAGCTTTCCGGAGGTTTCCCGGCGGCCGGGCCCGGCGCTCTGGGCGCGCCCCTCGGGATCGGCTTCGACAGGACCCGTCATGACCACCTACCTGGTAGCCGGCGGCTGCGGCTTCATCGGCTCCAACTTCGTCCACTTCCTGCTGGGTGAGGAGCCCGACGCGAACGTCGTCGTGGTGGACAACCTCGGGTTCGCCAGCAACCGGGCCAACCTCGAGCCGGCCGGTGATCGGGTCACCTTGGAGATCGCCGATATCTGCGACTTCGGCGCAATGGCCCGCCTCTACGGCGAGCACGCGCCCGAGGTGATCGTCAACTTCGCCGCCGAGAGCCACAACGACCGAGCTGTCGTCACACCCTCGGATTTCGCCCGCTCGAACGCCCTGGGTTGCCAGACGCTGCTGGAGGCCTCGCGGCGGTACCCCGTCCGCCGCCACGTGCACGTTTCGACGATCGAGGTCTACGGCGAGCTCGGAGACACACAGGACTGGTTCGACGAAGGCAGCCCGCTGAACGCCAAAACGCCGTACAGCGCCGCCAAGGCGGCCGGAGACATGTTCGTACGGGCCTACATGCAGACCTATCCGGAGATGGACATCGTCCTGACCCATTGCGCCAACAACTATGGCCCGTATCAGTTTCCCGAGAAGCTGATACCGCTGGTCATCACCAACGTGCTGTGCGGTCGAAAGGCTCCGATTTACGGGGATGGCCTGCAGCGCCGGGACTGGTTGCACGTGCGCGACCACTGCCGGGCCATCCGGGCGATGATCGACGCCCCGCGCGTTCAGATCACCGAAGGGGCCGCGACGGACACGGCCCGGCTGCCCATCTACGACATCAGCGCCCGCAACGAGCTGACCAATCTCGAGATCGTGTCGCAGGTTATCCGCCTGCTCGGCAAAGAACCTGATGAGTGGATCGAGCACGTGGCGGACCGGCCGAATCACGATCGGCGCTACTTGATCAATCCCGCCAAGGTGGAGACCGAGCTCGGCTGGAGGGCCGAGGTCGTTTTCGAAGCAGGGCTGGAACAGACCGTTGCCTGGTACGTAGATAATGAAGAATGGTGGCAGGCGATCCTGCAACGTTCCACCGGGCTGCAGTTCGACTGGTCGGCGACCTAGAGCGGAGCGCGCAAGGGCCCGTCAGGTGCTTGCGCACCCCGACAGCCACGCGAGGTGACCAACATGCGAAAGCACGTCCAGCTTCTCGGCGTCATCTACATCGCGTATCACGCCATCGGCCTGGTCTGCGCCTGGCTGCTCTGGGGGATCCTCTCGGGGGTCGGCATGATGTCGGGCGACCCGCAGGCGGCCAGTATCCTGGCGCTTGTCGGCACGGTGGTCGCGGGGGTGCTCTTCTTCCTCTCCGCGCCCGGTGTGTCGCCGGCATCGGTATTCTCAAGGGCTGGTGGTGGGCTCGCTACCTGTGCCTCATCCTCGCCTTCTTCAACCTCATCAACATCCCGCTGGGGACGATCCTCGGCATCTATACGTTCTGGGTGTTGATGCAGGACGAGGCAATTGCCGAGTTCGAGGCCGATCGGGTCATGCGAGCCACGGCCGGCTCGGAAGCCTGACCGGCCACGTACAGGTCGAATCACGCCGGGTTTTGCAATATCATTTGGTCTCCGGGGCACCGCTGATCGCACCTTCATTCGATCGAAGTACGGCGACGCCCGAGTCGCCTGCCCGGCCCCGATCCTCGTCGCAGCCAACACACGATTTCAAATACGCATCACCCCAGGAGCACCATCATGGAAGCTGTCAGCACCGAGCTGCATCCGTTCGAGGCCGCCGTCGAGGCGGATCGCCTTCCCTACAAGGTCGCCGACCTGAGCCTGGCCGATTTCGGCCGCAAGGAGATCCACCTTGCCGAGCACGAGATGCCCGGACTGATGGAGACCCGGCGTCGTTACAGCGAGTCGAAGCCGCTCGCCGGCGCCAAGGTGATGGGCAGCCTGCACATGACGATCCAGACCGCCGTGCTGATCGAGACGCTGGTCGACCTCGGCGCCGACGTGCGCTGGGTCTCGTGCAACATCTTCTCGACCCAGGATCACGCCGCGGCGGCAGTCGTCGTCGGAGCGCCCGAGAGCGGCGGAACTGCCGACAACCCCCGCGGAATCCCGGTCTTCGCCTGGAAGGGCGAGACGCTGGAAGAGTACTGGTGGTGCACCAGCGAAGCTTTGATGTGGCCGGACGGCAGCGGCCCCGATCTGATCGTCGATGACGGCGGTGACGCCACGCTCGTGATCCACAAGGGTGTCGAGTACGAGAAGGCCGGCGCGGTGCCGGATTTCGACTCGGATAGCGAGCCCGAGGAGTGGGGCGTCATCCTCGATCTGCTCCGCAGCGAGCTTGCTCGGGATCCGCAGCGCTGGGCGAAGACGGCTGCCACCATCAAGGGCGTTTCGGAAGAGACGACCACCGGCGTCAACCGCCTGATCCAGATGGCGAAGTCCGGTGAGCTGCTGTTCCCGGCGATCAACGTCAACGACTCGGTCACCAAGTCGAAGTTCGACAACGTCTACGGCTGCCGTCACTCGGTGGTCGACGGCCTCAACCGCGCCACCGACGTGATGATCGGCGGGAAGATGGCCGTAGTCTGCGGCTTCGGCGAGGTCGGCAAGGGTTGCGCCCAGGCTCTGCGCGGGCAGGGCGCGCGCGTAGTGGTGACCGAGATCGATCCGATCTGCGCGCTGCAGGCGGCGATCGAGGGCTACGTGGTAAAGCGGCTCGAATCGGTGATCGGCGAGGCCGACATCTTCGTCACGACGACGGGCAACTTCAACATCATCACCGCCGAGCACATGGCGCAGATGAAGGACAAGGCGATCGTCTCGAACATCGGCCATTTCGACAACGAGATCGACATGGCGGGCCTGGCCAAGACGCCGGGTATCGAGCGGGTCAACATCAAGCCGCAGTACGACGAGTGGATCTTCGAGGACGGCCACAGCATCCTCGTCCTGGCGGAAGGACGTCTGATGAACCTCGGCTGCGCCACCGGCCATCCGAGCTTCGTCATGTCGGCGTCGTTCACCAACCAGGTGCTGGCCCAGATCGAGCTGCAGCAGAACACCGACAAGTACGAAAAGCAGGTGTACGTGCTGCCGAAGAAGCTCGACGAAGAGGTCGCCCGACTCCACCTCGATCACCTCGGTGTCGAGCTGACCGAGCTGACGCAGGAGCAGGCGGACTATATCGGGGTTCCGGTTGAGGGCCCGTACAAGCCGGAGCACTACAGGTACTAGGGCCTGTTAACACTAATAGGCGGATCCGTGATACGATCCCAGCATGGAAATCACAGAGGAGCAGTATCGTCGAATCGAAGGTTGTTTCCCGCGGCAGAGAGGCAACGTAAGCATCACGAATCTCCAGGTACTCAACGCGATCCTGTACGTCGCCGAGCACGGGTGCAAGTGGCGTGGGCTGCCGAAGAGGTTCGGAAACTGGCATACGATCTACACGCGAATGAACCGCTGGGCGAAGGCCGGCGTGCTCGATCGAATCTTCGCGGCGCTGCAGCAAGAACAGATCATTCGCATCAAGATCGAGGCAATGTCGTTGGACAGTACGATCGTGAAAGTTCACCCGGACGGCACGGGGGCGTTAAAAAAAACGGCCCGCAGGCCATCGGGAAATCGCGAGGTGGTTGGACCACCAAAGTTCATATGGTTGCCGCAGATGCTCGGACAGCCATAACGTTCTCGTTGTCCCCAGGGCACGCTCATGACGCGCCGGAAGGACGTAAGTTACTGCGCTCCCTCGAGTATCAGGACGGCGAAGTGGCGCTGGTGATGGATCGAGCGTATGAGGGCGAGGAGACGCGGCAACTGGCGCTGGATCTGGGGTTTACGCCCGTTGTGCCACCGAAGAAAAACCGCGTTGCCCCTTGGGAATACGATCGCGAAATGTACCGACGTCGCAACGAGATCGAGCGGCTGTTCCGCCGGCTCAAAGGCTTCCGCCGCATCTTCTCTCGCTTCGACAAGCTCGACGTTATGTTCCTCGCGTTCATCCACTTCGCCCTCATCGTGGATGGACTGCTGTAGTGTTAACAGGCCCTAGTAAGGGGAGGGCGATAAGCGCGCGCCTGCGGCGTTACGCTTGCTCCGCTCGCTCCCGCGTACGGGTGTACGCGTCCGCTCCCGAAGGCTGCGCGCGCCTTGCATCCACGCACTTCTCGCCCTCCCTGCTGAGAGTGGAGTAAGGGAGGGCGGAAGTGTCGGTAGGGCGCCCGTTGGGGCGGGTCGGTGCCGGGACTCGCCCTTTTCACGGATGTCCGCCACCCGATCTTCTCGATTTCCCGCCAGCCGAAGCTTCCTATTGGGCGGGCGGTAGGTATGGGATGGGGGCGACCGGGACGGCGCGCTTTTTTTGATTTCCCGCCACCCACCCCCGACCTCTCGGCGCCTTCGGCGCCTCGCTGCCCGCTGTTCGCGTAGGTGGGAGGGTGGTGGTCGCGTGAAGAGGAGCCCGTCAGCAACCGAAGCGGCGGTGGAAACCCCCAGCGCCGAAACCATCAGGAGGGCGTGAGCCGCGCGGCTGCAAGGCGGGCGCCGGGAGCGCGGCCGGAGGCGTACTGGAAGTACGTCGGAGGACGGGCGACCAAGCCCAACGCGGCAGACGCGTGGCTCACGCCCTCCCCACCTCCAAAAAAAGGATGGCCCCGATCCGTTCGGATCGGGGCCAACTTTGTGGTCGGTGGCGTTGGGTTCCCCCTTACGGGTGCACCCAGCGAGCGCCACGGACGCTCAGGAGGTCTCCCCTAGGGGTACGCCACCTCCACTAAGCTCGTACTGTCAGATAACACTGGATCACCCCCTTCCTGGGCGCATTCCCGTGCGGCAGGTCCCCACCCACCCGGTCCAGGGAGCCGCCCAAGCTCGGCCCGAACCGCCAACGTGCCGACGAAGGCGCGCTGGAATTATCGAGGGGAAGATACACACACGAAACGTCGAGGCGCTAGTCCGACTTCGGGATCGGTGTGAACGCGAGCGGAAACGGAGCCGCTCTCCCGGCTCTTTCACTCGCGGCCGTAGTCGACCTCGACGATTTCCAACCGCTGCGCGCCGCGCGGAAGTTCCAGAACGATCTCGTCCCCGAGCTCGCGTCCCAGCAACGCCTTGGCGATCGGGGATATCCAGCTCACCGCGCCGGTCTCCGGCTCTGCTTCGTCGACGCCGCAAATCAGGTAGGTGCGCTCGTCGCCGGCATCGTCCATCACCGTCACCCGCGCTCCGAAGCGCACCCGATCGTCCACCTGGTCGCTCGGCTCGACGACCTCGAAGCGCGCGACATGCTCCTCGAGAAACCGGATCCGTGCGGCCACTTCCTGCAGCCTACGGCGGGCGTTCGTCTTGGTCTCTTTGTCCCGCGCTCCGTCGGCTTCCTGATGGACCCCAGCCTGGGCCTCGAGGGCCGGGCGCTCCTCGTCGATCAGCCGCCGCAGCTCCTCGCGCACCCGCTTTGCCCCCGGAGCGGTGATGTAGTTGGGCACCCCCGCCGGCAGAGGGTCGACCGGTCGGACGACGGTCTCGGCGAGATCGTCGTAGTCCGATTCCTTCGTGAAAGCTTTGTTCATCGCCCTTCTCCGGGGCTGCTCGGAAGCGGATTCGGCTGCCGGATGCAAGGGAAGAAAGTGTCCGTCCGCAGCACAATACGAGCAGCCATCAACCCCCGGCGGAGCATGAAACGTGAGCGGACTCAGTTACCGATGTGGCAAATGCAACCACGACCAACACGAGACCCGCGAGTTCCGCGGCGCGGGCGGATTCTGGTCCAAGATCTTCGATGTCCAGGGCCAGCGGTTCACCACGGTGATCTGCGCCCGCTGCCGCTATACGGAGCTATACCATGCGGATAGCAGCATGATGGGCAACATATTCGACCTCATCACTAATTAGGTGGGGAGGGCGGGAGCCACGTGGCTGCGGCGTTGGGCCTGGTCGGCTACCCTCCGACGTACTTCCAGTACGCCTGCGGTCATCCTTCCGGCGCCCGCCTTGCATCCACGCGGCTCCCGCCCTCCTGATGCGCATGGCGGCAGGATGTGATCACCGCCGCTTTGGTTGCTGACGGGCGCCTCTCCACGCCACCTCCCCCTCCCACCTACGCGAACAGCGGGCAACGAGGCGCCGCCAGGCGCCGAGAGGTCGGGGGTGGGTGGTGGGGAATCAGAAAGATCGGGTGGCGGGAAATCAAAAAAAACCCGCCGTCCCGGTTGCCCCCATCCCATACCGAACACCGCCCGCCCAACCAGGAAGAATCGGGGGGTGGGAAATCAACAAAACCGGGTGGCAGGAAATCAGGAAGGACCGGCCGCTGGACTATCAAGCAGACCGGCCGGCGGGAAAACCGATTCAAGAAGGCAACCCTCTCCACCAGCACCACCTAACCGCCGTCAATCAACCCCAACTCCTCAAGAACCGCCGCCAGCCGTCCCCGATTCTCGGGTGACATCGGCACGAGCGGCAACCTGTATTGCTCTTCGATCAGACCCATCATGGCCAGCGCCGCCTTCGCCGGAATCGGGTTGGTCTCGATGAAGTTGACTCGCATCAGGTCGAGCAAGCCGTAGTGGATCGTGTCGGCGGCGGCGAAGTCGCCGTCGAGCGCCCGGCGTACCATGTCGCTCATCCGCTCGGGGACCTCGTTCGAGACGACGGAGATGACGCCGCTGGCCCCGAGGCAGATCATGGGCAAGGTCAAGTCATCCTCGCCCGAGAGCACGTCGAAGCCCGCCCGCTGTGCGGCCAGGATGCTCATGACCTGGCCGAGGTCTCCCGAGGCTTCCTTGATACCGGCGATATTCGGATGGTCGGCGAGCCGCAGTGCGGTGTCGGGGAGAATGTTCGAGCTCGTTCGACCCGGGACGTTGTAGAGAATCAACGGCACGGGCACGGCGTCGGCGACGGCGGTGAAATGCGCCTGCATTCCGGCCTGCGTCGGTTTGTTGTAGTAGGGCGCCACGGCCAGGACCCCGTCGGCTCCGGCGGCTGCGGCGCGACGACCGAGCTCGATGACGTTGCGGGTGTCGTTGCCGCCGATCCCCGCGAGGATACGGACCCGCCCGTCGGCGAACCGGATCACGTCCTCGACGACCCGCATGTGCTCGTCGTTGGTGAGCGTCGCGGCTTCTCCGGTGGTGCCACACGGCAGCAGCCCCTCGATACCGCCTTCGATCTGCATTTCGACCAGACGTCGCATCGCCGCCGAATCGATCGAGCCGTCAGCGCCGAACGGCGTCACCAGAGCGGTGAAAGTGCCCGTCCACGCCCCTCTCGTCGGCATCGGATCAGAGATAGTTCAACGGTTCGATGCCCTCTTCGTCGGCCTGGGCAAGTCCGGCGATGCCGTCGCCGACGTTGGGGTCGGCCAAGCTGATGGCAAGGGGCTCGTTCGGCTCACTGCCGTCCGTTTCGCGCGCGATTGCCACTTGCGGCAGCTCGGGTGCGTGCGGGTTGGTGGCGACGGCGACGGCCAACCTGCCGCTGTCCAGGCGCAGCAGGGTGCCGGGCGGATAGTAGCCGGCCATCGCCTTGAAGCCGGCGAAAAGCGACGGCTCGAACTTCGTGCCCGCGTCTTCCTCCATCATCCGCATGACCTCGTCCGGCGGAATGGCGCCGCGATAAGGGCGTATCGAGCGCAACGCGTCGTAAACGTCCGCAATGCTCACCAGCTGAGACACGAGGTGCGGCTCCCAGTCGTCGTCGCGCAGATCCTCGTGGTAGGCGAGGTGATGCTCGTAGGCGACGAGCGGGGCGAGGTCTCCAATGCCTTCGGCGTCGGAGAGCATGCGGGCGCCTTCCAGGCCATGGGTGTTCATGACCTCCCATTCTTCCGAGGTCAGCTTTCCGGGCTTGTTGAGGATCTCGTGAGGGATCCGCTCCTTGCCGATGTCGTGCAGCAGCGCCGCGATGGCGATCTCGCGCAGGTCATCGGGCGAGAACGGCAGGTTTTGCGCCAGCGCCAGGGTGAGCATGGCGACGTTCAGGGAGTGGGTGAACGAGTACTCGTCGTGCTGCATGAGCGAGTGGGCCGCGAGCAGTGGGCGGGTCTCCTGGATGGCGACGGCGGTCAGGTCGAACGCCAGCTCGCGCACCGCCTCCATGTCGCGGACGTCCCCCGACTTGCGGGCGATCGATTTGAGTCCCCGGATGATCTTCAACCCGGCGCTGTACGACTCCCAGGCACGGAAGAGGTTGTCGATCTCGGGCAGGTCGCCTTCGTCGACCGTGATGGTACCCACCTCGATGTGTGGCAGCTCCTTCTGCTCGACGACCTCTTCGAGGCCACCGGCAGCCTCGATCTCCTCGGTGGTGAGTCCGAGAATGTCGAGCAGGGTGATGATCTCCTCCCGGTCGACACCCGGCTCGAAAACCAGCTTCTCGATGCCCAGGCTTTCGAGGAGCCCGGCGAACTCCCGTAGCATCTCGCCGGTCGCCGGAATCTGCGTGTTCTCGACCACGAACTCATCGTCGGCGTAGGCGAGGCGGATCGTTCCCTCCTCGAGCAGCTCGTCGAATTCCGCTTCGAGATCGTCGATCGCTTGCCTCAAGCGCGGGTGCTTGTCGGGATACATGTAGCGGCACTGCCGCGCCGATTGAAGGCGGGCAGCAAGCTGCTGCAGCCGGTCCCGGATGGACTCGCGTGACATCGGGTTAGCCCTTCCGCCGCAATCGCACGGTGCCGCCACCCGGGCGGAGATCGGCGAAAGCGCCGATGCGCGGCGCCTTGCGGGACGGTTTTCCGTCGATCGCTCCGAGGGCCCAAGCGGCGGCGTCGCGGGCGAGAGCGCGGCGGCCGCGGAAGATCCAAGGAGCCCGTGCCAGCCGCTTCAATCGGCTGCGGCTCGCTTCGTCCCGGAGCCTGCCCAGCGCGATCGCTGTGGCCTGCAAAAGGCGGGTGTTCTGGCCGAACAGGTTCGGCGAGGACAGCAGCTTGCGGAGCCGGGCCTTGGCAGCGTCGTCGCCGTGATAGCCGAGACCATGAACGGACATCAAGATCGTCGCCGGATCGTCGTCATCCAGGGCGGCAGTCAACAAGTCGGCGGCCCGCTCTCCTCCCAGCTTGGTCATCGACGCGACGGCCTCCTGACGCACCCGCGCGTCGGAATGCTCGAACAACGGGGCCAGGTACTTTGCCAGCGACGGTTCACCGACCTCGCCGAGCACCATCGCCAGGTTGCGGAGGACGAACCATCGCTGATCGTCGAAGCGCTCGACCACCAGCTTGCCCACCGCGTCGCCGAGCTCGGGGAGGAGACGGAGAAGGCGCTGACGAACCCTTCTTTCTTCCTCGACCTCGAGGATGTCGAGGAGGAGGGGGATCACCTGAACGCCGCGCATGCGGATGGAGTTCATGATGATCTCGACATCTTCGGGCGGCCGCCCGATCGACGTGGTCACCAAGAAGTGCACCATTTCGGCGGTGTACAGTCGCTCGACGACGCCGGCCGCGACCTCGCGGCGGGATGCCGGCCGGCTCTCGTCCTCGGTGACCTCGATCAGCTCGCGCAGCAGCTTCTGGAACGTGCGGAACTGCGACTCTTGAACGAGCCGCTCGAGGGCGCTCTCGAGCTCCAGCGCCAGGCGCTTGTAGTCTTCGTCGCTGATCTCGTGGTTCAGAAGCCTCCCCACCATCAGCGACTTGCGCAGGGTGATGAACGACGGGCTCATCTCCGAAAGGCGCGGACGGATCTGCTCGATCGGCCAAGCCGTGTCCAGCACCGTCGGCGTGAGGAGCTTCTGCAGCCCGGCGTCGTACTCGGGCGTCAGGAACCGGCGCGGAGCCTCGCCGTTGAGGACCTCTACCAGCCGCGGCCAGTTCGCCAGGAAGTCCGACGACTCTTCGCCGCGAGCGACCTCTTCCTCCAGGGTGCGCTCCACGTGCGCCGCCATGTCGCGGCGCTCGTCGCGATTCTGCGTCAGTCGCTCGAACAGCCCGTACAGCCGCGGGCTCGAGCGCTGCTGCGTTCGTAGCGTCTGCAGGATCAGGTTTTCGGCTTGCGCCGGCTCGAGTGCCGCGGCGATGTAGCTGCCGATATCGATCGTGCGGCGGCCGCCCGGCTCCGTCGGTTCGTTGAGGTATCGGGAAACATCCGTCTCGCCGACCATCATCGGCCCCTCGTCGCCGATCTCCACCTCCAGCGGATCGGCCAACAGCTCGACGAGAACCGCCGGGTCGAAGTCGTCGAAGGCTTGCCGGACGGCGAGGACGAGGAAATTCACGTGCTCCGAGGTCAACGACGCCGAGATGCTCCCCAGGCGATCGAGGGTGAACCTCATCACGTCAATGTTCTCGTAGCCGGTGCGTTCCGAGACGGCGTCCAGGTTGGAAGCGAGCCAGCCGACGAAGTCCTGCAACCGATCGACCGAGCGGACGAGCGCGTTCCAGTCGATGTCCTCGCTCAGGTTGTTGGCCTCCAGGTAGCCGCGCAAGATCGCTTCCCAGACGTTTTCGGTCTCCTCGCCCTCCTCGTCCTCGAACAGCCGGTCGAGCTCGAGGAACTCGGGAGTGATGCCGATCGTCTTGCGCTCCGCGAACAGACGCTGGATGCCGCCGAGATCATCGATGTCGCGCGGGTCCATGGCGAGGATCTCCGACAGCGAATGCAACGACGCCGTCTCGAGCCGCCCGTCCATGTGCAGCCGTGCCAGTCCGCGTCCGTGCATCCGGCGGGCGAGGGCGCCGACCACAGGGGCCTCGGCGCCCAGGTCGTGCCCCGCCAATCGGATGACGCTGGGGGTGATCTCCAGGCTCAGGGACCCGGTCGCCAGCAGCGGCGAGAAAGAACTGAGGGAACGCTCGATGGCCCCCTTCACCACCGGGGACGTCGACGGATAGAGCTGTAGCGACTTCACCGCGAAGCCGAGATCGCGCAGCGCGACCTCGAGGCTCGCTAGTGAACCGTCGGGTGCGGTCTTTGACACGGAATGGTCGGCTCTCACTACAAAGGTCCCTTGCTTGCGGGTACTCGGCTGAGCGCTCGCAGTATCCGCCGCAAGATAGCCTAACCGCTGGCTTGCCCGGAACGAACCGAAATCAGCAGCTCAGCGGGTGAGGGCGTACCAGAGTACGTAGATCCACGAAAGCAGCCCGTCGACGATCGTCCACAGTATGGATCCGTGGCTCGACCAGCCGATGACCATCGCCAGGGCGCTCCCGAACCCCCAGAACCCGATTCCCGCGCGCGTAGAGTGGCTTTCTCGCATGTTGTCCACCCTCCTTCTCCGCTACTCTACCAGGGTACCCGCGGCCACCCGACGGCGCCCGCGTTTGCCCGGAGGCCGTTCGACGCCGTCACGAGCGGGGCGACGGCGTTCTTGCCGAACCGAGCCGAGTGAAGACCGAGACCTTGTCCATCCAGCACCCTGATCCGAAGGACCTCGTCAACCTCGCCCGCGAGCAGTTGGGGCGAAAGAAGACCCAGCGCATTCTCGACCACTGCAAGAAGTGCCCGGAATGCGCCGATCGCCTCCTCGAGGCGGTTCGTGAGCAGCCGATCGACCCCACGCCGGTGAAGCTGAGTCGATGGAGCTGGATCTCGCTCGCCGTGCTGGTCCTGACGATCATCGCCATCGTCGTGATGGTGTTCTGGATTCTTCGTGGCGCCCGTGTGGGGGATTCTCTCGATCCGGATCTCACCCCCCCGGTGGATGTCGGTGAGGCGGTGCACACCGAGGCCCCGACCGGCTGGTTGGAAGACGCGTTCACCCACGCGATGGTCTCCGCGGACGGTGCGACGATGCTGCGTGTCGACAGCCTCGGGGTTCGCCTCGTCGACCTGGCGACCGGGGCGAATCTGCGCGACCGCCTCCTCGGTGATATCGGCCAGGTGATGGGGGCCCGGTTCGACGGCAACGGGCGCGTCGCCCGTTACGGGAACCGCCGCCGCGACCTCGGCTGGTTTCTCGAGCAAGGCGGGGAGTTTCATTGGACGACGCTCCCACCCGACAGCGTTCCGGTGTGGGCACCGGGCAACGAAGGCGTCCTCTGGACACGGTCGCCGCGAACCCGTGTGTTCCTGGACGCACCCCCCGACCATCGCGCTGTTCCGGCGAGCGGGACGATCCTCGGGCTTGCCTGGTCTCCGCTCGGCGACGCGGCGTATTTCTTGGCGATGTCCGGTGAGGGCTCCGCGTCGCTGTTTCGCGTGGGCCCGATTTCCGCCGAGGTCGAGACGGTTCGCGAGGGCCTCGACGCGTCCGCCCTGCCCAACGGATTGGCGGTCTCGCCGGACGGGAACATGCTCTTCGTCGCGCTGGCGGCTGCGGAGCCGCCCGATCCCGAGACCCGACACGATCCGACCGCGGATCGCGATCTGGATATCTACGGCATCGACGCACGCGACGGCTCGCTGCGTCGGGTCATCGCCGGGCCCGGGGACGATTTCTGGCCGTGGGTTTCCGGCGACTATCTCTACTGGACCCGCAACGAGTGGCGCGCCTCGGTGGTGCTGGTGCCGATCGGGGCCGGTTCCACGCCGCGCCCGGCGGTCCTTGTGGGTGCGGCGAACGGCGAACCCGACGCGCACCGGCCCTCGTGGAGTCACGACGGCCGGCGGGTGGCGTTCACCCAGGGGGCCTGGCGCCTTGCCGACTGGGGGCTCAACCTCGACGTGCTCAGCGTCCCGGTGGCCGCGGACGGCACAGCCGCGGCCGCCGCTGAAGCCCTGGTGGCCGGGTACCACGAGGACCGGACCCCGGCCTGGAGCGCCGACGGGCGGTGGCTGGCATACCGTTCTCGGCGATCGGCGGCGGCCGTGCCCTACTACGCCGGCCCGGGTGTAGTCGACGACATCTTCGTGCGAGCCGCCGCCGGCGGTGATGAGCTCCGAATCACCGACTTCGGGTGGGAAATCGGCAACCCGGCGTGGGCGCCGGATGGCCGCCGTATCCTGTTCGATTCATGGGACCGGGGGGGTGTTCCGCGGGTGTCGAGGCCGTGGATCGCCCACTTCGACCCCGAGGCGGGCGGGCTCATCGAGATCGAGCAGTTGCCGCTTCCCGATACCGTGGCCGGGTCGGTTTCGGGTCGCTGGTCGCCGGTGTCCGACGAGCTGCTGCTGATCGAGCGTACGGATCCCGAGACCCAATCGCTGTGGGTCGCGCCACCCGGAGGGGCGTCTGCGGAGAAGATCGCCGAGTTTCGTTCCGGTACCGAAAGCGGTGCGGATTGGACGCCGGACGGCGAAGGTGTCGTCTACTCGGCGATGACCGATGGGCGCATGCAGCTGTTCCTCGTTCCCCGAAGTGGCGGCGAGCCGCGGCGGTTGACCGACGAGCCGGCCAACCTGCTCCATCCTCGCGTATCGCCGGACGGGCGTTGGGTTGCTGCGACGCGACTCGAGCAAAGCAAGCAGATTCGCCGGTTGCTCTTGGCCGAGATTCGTTGAGCCCCCGGCTGCGGCGACGACGGCGAGCGTGAATGTAGACGCCGGATGGAATAACCTCTCCTGGCTTCCCGCGAACGCTCACGGTCGACGTACCCTCGGGGCCGGCCGGTTCCCGAACCAGAGAGCCCGACGTTTCCATGCCCAACTCCCGGACAATTCTCGCCCTGGTCCTTCTCGTGGCCGGTGCCGCGTGCTCCGGCCGGAATCCGTCGGTGGCGTTCGCCCCCTACTACGACTTCGCCGGGCTGCAGACATACGACTGGGCGCCGAAAGACGCCGAGAGCGGGGCGGACCTGCCGTACGACGATATTGATCGGGCGGTCAAGCGTGTCGTCGATGCGCACCTGACCCGAGCCGGATTCAGCCGGTCCAGCGACAACCCGTCGTTCCTGGTGAACTACTGGGTCGGCTCCGAGGAGGTCGCGCAGTTGACCGACGACGGGTACTACGCCCCCGGTTGGGGCTCCCAATGGGGATACGGATGGGCCGGGCCGGACGGTATCAACGTGTCTCAGTACGGCGAGGGAAGCGTGACCATCGATTTCATCGCCACGGGTCCGCGCCCGGGACTGATCTGGCGCGGTATCGCGGCGGCGGAGCTCGACCTGGCGTCGTCGGGACGCATCGAGGGGGCGATCAGCAGCGCCGTCGCCTCGATCCTGGAAGATTTTCCGCCCGAGGTCGACCGCTAGAACGGCCTTCTCGCCGCTGGCTTTCCGTCAATCTGTTCGCCGCGGGCGGCTGACGTTGGCGTTCCCGTCGACCCAGAAACGCAGCGGCTCGTGTCGCCATTCCTCGGCGTAGGGGATGCCGATTCGTGGTCCCGACGAGATCCGCGAGGACGGTAGGGCTCGTTGCCGCATTCGCTCGACCCGGACGGAGTCTCCGGCGAGCAGGTCGACCCCGTCCTGCGAGCGAGAGATTCCCAGGGCCTGGCACAACTTCCCCGGACCGGAGCACAGGTCGGTCTCGCGGCGAGCCCGGGAACGGCGTTCGAACATGACGTCGATACCCTCGTCGGGTTGCAGGGCCCGAAGGAGGACGGCGAAGGGCTCGTCGCAGCTTCCGGCCACGACGTTGGCGCAGTGGTGCATTCCGTAGACGAAGTAGACGTACAGGTGCCCACCGTCATTCCACATGGTTTCGGTGCGCGCGGTGCGGCGGTCCCCGTAGCTGTGTGCCGCCTTGTCGACGGCGCCGAGATACGCCTCGGTCTCGACCACGATTCCGGACGTGCGTCGTCCATCCACGAGGCTGACGAGCCGCTGGCCCAGTAGCCCCCGGGCTACGGAAACGGCGTCCTTCCGGTAGAAGGAGCGTGGAAGGCCGTCGCGCCGGCCGGTCTGGGGGACGCCTTTCATGGTCGCGCGAGAGTATACTTGCGCACTCGATCCGCACCCACGGATCTTCCACACCGCGTTTGCAGTAGGAGGGCGTCGGCGAGGCCGGACACCCTCGAATACCGAGGTCCTCATCATGAGCAAGGAAGTCAACGAGTTCGACGCAGGCCCGCTCCTGGCGGGGAAGAGGGGCCTCGTTGTCGGCGTCGCCAACGAGCGTTCGATTGCCTGGGGCGTGGCTCGGCGTGCCGCCGCGGCCGGCGCCGAGCTCGCTTTCACCTACCAGGGCGACGCCCTGCTGAAGAGGGTCGGGCCGCTGGCCGAGTCGGTCGGAAGCAAAGTGCTCCTGCCGATGGACGTGACCGATGCCGATCAGGTAGACGAGGCCTTCCAGCGTGTTGCCCGCGAGCTCGGCGGCCTCGACTTCCTCGTTCACTCGGTCGCTTTCGCCGATCGCGAGGACCTCAAGGGCAGGACGGTAGACACGTCGCTCGACGGCTTCCTCAAGGCGATGCAGATCAGCGTCTACTCGTTCATCGAGCTGTCCCGCAAGGCGGAGGCTCTGATGGACGGCGGCAGCATCGTGACGATGACCTACTACGGAGCCGTAAAGGCCGTGCCCAACTACAACGTCATGGGCATCGCGAAGGCGGCTCTCGAGGCCGCCGTTCGATACGTCGCCCTCGATCTCGGCGAGAGCGGCATCCGAGTGAACGCGGTTTCTGCCGGGCCGATCAAGACCCTCGCCGCGTCCGGAGTCTCCGGGCTGCGCTCCATGTTGACCAGCATCGGCGAGCGCGCGCCGATGCGCCGGACCGTCGACATCGACGACGTCGGCTCGGCGAGCCTGTACCTGCTCTCGGACCTCTCGAAGGGAGTGACGGGCGAGATTCACTACGTCGACGCGGGGTTCAACGTCACCGCGATGTAGGGCCAAATCGGCTCGCCAAACGGCAGCCGGTGGGGCACCATAAGGGGACATCGACGTAGCCTATTCCAGCCGCTGCGCAACCCTTTCTCCGGGGCTTGTTGTTCGACATGCGAACCCGACAATCGCCGATTGATCGACCCTCGCCCGTCGTCTCGCCCGACCCGGACACCAATTCGAACGCAGCAGTTCTTTCGTGTGAACCACTGCCGTGCGCCCGACCTGCGGCGAGCGGTACCGAGGAGGACCTCAATGTCATTTCTCGATGACATCATGGCCGACGTGAAGGCCAAGAATCCCGCCGAACCCGAGTTTCACCAGGCGGTATACGAAGTCGTAGAGTCGCTCGAGCTGGTGCTCGAACGGCGGCCCGAGTACAAGAAGGCCCGCGTTGTCGAGCGCATCATCGAGCCCGAGCGCGTCATCATGTTCCGGGTTCCCTGGCTCGACGACAACGGCGACGTGCAGGTCAATCGCGGCTTCCGCATCGAGATGAACAGCGCCATCGGCCCCTACAAGGGCGGCCTGCGCTTTCACCCGTCGGTGAACCTCGGCATCCTCAAGTTCCTCGCCTTCGAGCAGGTGTTCAAGAACTCGCTGACCACGCTGCCGATGGGCGGCGGTAAGGGCGGCTCGGACTTCGACCCGAAGGGCAAGAGCGACAACGAGGTCATGCGCTTTTGCCAGAGCTTCATGAGCGAGCTGTCCCGGCACATCGGCCCGAACACCGACGTCCCGGCGGGAGACATCGGCGTCGGCGGCCGTGAGATCGGGTTCCTCTTCGGCCAGTACAAGAAGCTGCGCAACGAGTTCACCGGTGTGCTCACCGGCAAGGGGCTCAACTGGGGCGGCTCGCTGATTCGTCCGGAGGCGACCGGCTACGGCGCCGTGTATTTCGCCGCCGAGATGCTGGAGACCCGCGGCGAGACCCTCGAGGGCAAGACCTGCCTGGTATCGGGTGGTGGCAACGTTGCGCAGTACACCACCGAGAAGATCCTCGACCTGGGCGGCAAGGTCGTTACGCTGTCCGACTCGGGCGGCTACATCTACGACGAAGAGGGCATCGACCGCGACAAGCTCGCGTTCGTCATGGACCTCAAGAATGTGCGCCGCGGCCGGATCAAGGAGTACGCCGAGAAGTACCCGAACGCGGTGTTCACCGAGAGCGACGCAAGCCTCGATCACAATCCGCTGTGGGACAACAAGGCCGACTGCGCCTTCCCCAGCGCGACGCAGAACGAGATCAACGAGGTCGACGCGGCGAACCTGCTCAAGAACGGCGTGTACGTCGTCTCCGAAGGCGCCAACATGCCGACGGTTATCGAGGGCGTCAACCAGTTCATCGACGCCGGCATTCTCTACGGCCCGGGCAAGGCGGCGAACGCCGGCGGTGTTTCCGTTTCGGGCCTGGAGATGTCGCAGAACAGCCTGCGCTACGGCTGGAGCCGCGAAGAGGTGGACGCGAAGCTGCACGGCATCATGAAGGCGATCCACAAGGCTTCGCTCGAAACCGCCGAGGAGTATGGGACGCCGGGCAACTATGTGAATGGTGCGAACATCGCCGGGTTCTTGAAGGTGGCGGATTCGATGATGGACCAAGGCGTCGTTTAGTAGGAGGCGGGGGCGATAAGGCAGCGTCTGCGGCGTTGAGCTTGGTCGGGCTGCCTCCCGCGTACGGGTGTACGCGTACGGCATCCCTCCCGGCGCTCGCCTTGCATCCACTACCTTCTCGCCCCCGCTGGGGCGGTCGGTGGCGGGCGCGATAAGGCGGCGTCTGCGGCGTTGAGCTTGGTCGGGCTGCTTCCCGCGTACCGGTGTACGCGTACGGCATCCCTCCCGGCGCGCGCCTTGCATCCACTACCTTCTCGCCCCTGCTGGGGCGGTCGGTGGCGGGGGCGATAAGGCAGCGTCTGCGGCGTTGAGCTTGGTCGGGCTGCCTCCCGCGTACGGGTGTACGCGTACGGCATCCCTCCCGACGCTCGCCTTGCATCCAGCACCTTTCCGCACCCGCCGAGGGTTCGGGAGCGGGGCGGTCCTCTGGGTCGCCCCGCTTTTCTGTGCGCGCTCTCTGCTGGATGGGTATGCGCCGCTGGCTCGGTCGGGCGTTCGGGGCGGCTGCTGCTATCGCGACTTTGGTAGTAGCAGTGTGATGGTGGCTCGGAGGTGCCAGTCGGGGGCGGTGTCGGGCTTGGCGACGTAGATGCCGACGCCGAGTTGATAGGAGGCCGGAAGGGGACCGAACGTTGCCACTTTGGCGGCCATGAGATTGATCGGCACGGTCCACTTGTCGTTGTCGGCCTTCCAGTTGGCGATGGCCTCGCTATTGACGGTGAGCGTGAGGGCGTTCGACGTCGTATAGGCGAGGAACGGCTGCAGGAACAGCTGGCTTACGTCGGCGCGGTCCGGCGCGCCGCCGATCGACCACACTTGGTTGAAGAGCGCACCGTAGGTGAAGCCCCCGCTCTGTTTGAGGACGACGGCCGTCGGACCGGCCGACCACTTGCCCGTCCCCAGGGTCGGCTCGCTCGTCGACGGCAACGCGAAGACGGGACCGACGCCCCAGATGAACGGATCCGTCGACTTCGGCGAGAAGAAGAACGAGGTCAGCACGTCGCCTAGGCCGGAAGCGGCTTCTCCTCCGTCGACCAGAGGTGGTTGCCCGATGATCGGGACGATCATGCGGGTGATCATGTTCCAGTTCTCCGAGATGTCGAACGGCATGACCGGCTGAATGTTGAGGATGAGGCGGGTGTCGTCGTTCGGTCCCACCGGCCGTCCCCAGTTGAACTGGAAAGGGACGCTCACCAGGCTGGCAAGCGGGTTGCTGAGCGCCTTCGCCAGCTCGGCTTGATCCGCCGCCTGTCCAGGGGCGGAAGCTCCACCCTGCGCCCAGACGGGATGGGACGCCGCGCAAAGCGAGAAGACCGCGATGAAAAGCGCCAGGGTCGGCAGAACGCGTCGCGTACTTGTTCGTACCGCTCCGGGCTCGGCTTCTTCGTCAAGATGTCCGATCGTCGGGTAGCTCACTCCACCACCTCTCCTTCTCTCCTGTCTCTTCTTGTCGCTCGCTCACCACGGCCCGGCGCCCGGCGCGGATGACAACCGGCGCCCGGTGCGGAAGTTAACAGGATACCGACGGCATTCACGAAGTGCCGAGCCCGAGGATCTCTGTCTCTCTGTGGGATCCTCGACCCGCCCCGAACGCCTTCGGCCGGATCAGGGGTACACTCAGCGGATGGGCAATTCGGAAGGGCGATCGTACCCGAGTAGTTTCCAGGACCTGATGCTGTGGCGGGTCGACAAGGTCCTGCTCGTTTCGAGCCTGTACGACTCGTTCATGCTCTCGGAAGACCGCCTGGTCAACGAGCTGGTTCTGGGTGATTTCCTCGGGTTGGACCTCTACAACGTTCCTGACCTGACGCGTGTCTCGACCGGCCGCGAGGCGCTACAGCTCGTCGAGAACCTCGGTGGCTACGACCTCATCATCAGCGCCACGCAAGTGGGTGACATGGACGCCGGCGAGCTTGCCCGGCAGGTGCACGAGGCCGGTCTCGACATCCCGGTGATCGTGCTCGCGTATCACCATCGCGAGCTGCACGACTTCCTCGAGCACCAGGACCGCTCACACATCGAACGGGCGTTCCTGTTTCAGGGCGACATCCACATCCTCTTCGCCATCGTCAAGTACGTGGAGGACCGGATGAACGTCGCCCACGACGTCGACGTGATGGGGGTGCAGACGATCATCGTGATCGAGGACAACATTCGTTACTACTCCTCGTTCCTGCCCTCCATCTACACCGAGGTCATGCAGCACACCCGTAGCCTGGTGCCCGAGGGGGTCAACCTGTCGCACAAGCTGCTGCGCATCAAGGCTCGGCCCAAGATCCTGTTGTGTGACAACTACGAGGAAGCCTGGAATTACTTCTGGACGTATCGAAAGAACGTCCTCGGGGTTGTTTCCGACGTGGAGTTCCCGCAGAAGGGCGTGCCTTGTTCGGACGCCGGCGTGCAATTCGCCGAGAAGGTGCGCGAGCTGATGCCCGACGTGCCGGTGGTTTTGCAGTCGGGACGACCCGAGAACGAAGCTCTGGCCCTCGACGCCGGCCGCTCGTTCCTCCTCAAGGGATCGCCGACACTTCTGCGTGAGCTGCGGAAGTTCATCCTCGAGAACTTCGGCTTCGGAGACTTCGTCTTCCGGACGCCGGACGGAAAAGAGGTCGGCCGAGCACGCGATCTGAAGTCGCTGGAGCGCGAGCTGCGCAAGGTGCCGCCGGAGAGCGTTGCCTTTCACGCCGAGCGGAACCACTTTTCCGTCTGGCTCAAGGCCCACACGGAGTTCGCCATCGCACATCGCCTACGCCCTCGAAAGCTCTCGGATTTCGCTGGTGCCGAGGATCTCCGTGCCTATCTCATTGACGCCATCCGCACCCACCGGGAGGAGCGGCGGCGGGCCGTCGTCGTCGACTTCGATCCGGAGCGTTTCAACCCGGAGCGGGGGTTCGCCCGACTCGGTAGCGGATCGCTCGGTGGAAAGGCGCGCGGCCTCGCCTTCGCCGACCTGCTGCTCAACGAGCTCGACATCGCCCGACGGTTCCCGGAAGTGCGGATCGCGGTGCCGCCGACGCTGGTTCTCGGTACCGCCGTTTTCGACGAGTTCCTGGACACCAACGAGCTTCGCGAGCTGGCGATCACGTCGACCGACGACGCCGAGATCGTCGACTGCTTTCTCGAGGCCCGGCTGCCCGACCCGGTGCGCGAGTCCTTGCGCGCCTTTCTGGACCTCTGCTACTACCCGCTCGCCGTGCGCTCGTCGAGCCTGCTGGAGGATTCCCGATACCAGCCGTTCGCCGGCATCTACGAGACCTTGATGGTGCCGAACAACAGCCCGGACCTGGAGGTTCGGCTGCAGGAGCTCCTGCGGGCGATCAAGCGCATCTACGCGTCGACGTTCTCCCAGGTAGCCAAGCGGCACCTGCGCTCGACCTCGTATCGGCTCGAAGAAGAGAAGATGGGCGTCATCCTGCAGCGCATCGTCGGCGCCCGGCACGAGGAGAGGTTTTACCCGGAGATGGCCGGAGTAGCGCTGTCGCAGAACTACTACCCGGTCGACCCGATCAAGGCGGAGGACGGGCTCGTCGCCGTCGCGCTGGGGCTCGGGCCGGCGGTCGTCGAAGGCGAGGACTGCCTTCGTTTCTCGCCGCGACATCCGGAACGGCTGGTGCAGATGTCTTCGGTGAAAGACGCCCTCGACAACTCACAACGGCAGTTCTACGCCTTGAACCTGGACTCCGAAGGAGACGCCGTGAGCGCCGAGGCGTACGGGGAGGAGGCGCAGCTCGGTCGTCATGAGCTGGCGGTGGCGGAAAAGGACGGGACGCTCGCGGCCGTCGGTTCGACGTACTCGCCCGAGAACGACGCCATCTACGACGGCATCGCGCGACCCGGGGTACGGCTGGTCAGCTTTGCGCCGATTCTCAAGTACGACGTCTTTCCGCTCGCCGCGATTCTGCGTGACATTCTCGACGTCAGCGTTGACGCCGCGGGCGGCCACGTCGAGATCGAGTTCGCCGCCAACCTGTCGGTGCCGCCCGGCCACCAGAAGGAGTTCGGCTTCCTGCAGCTGCGCCCGGTAGCGGCAGCGCTCGGCCGCGGCGCCGTGGAGATCGGCGACGTCACCGACGAGCAGACCGTGTGCCGCAGTACCAGTGTGCTCGGCAACGGTGTCGTGGACGGGATCGTCGACCTCGTCGTTGTCGACTATCACCGTTTCGAGCGCGGCAAGTCGCGGCTCGTTGCGCAAGAAGTCGCCCGCTACAACGCCCAGCTGGCCGAGGAGGGGATCCCCTATGTTCTGATCGGTGTCGGTCGTTGGGGGTCGTCTGATCCGCTGCTCGGAATCCCCGTCTCGTGGGAGCAGATCGCCGGAGCCCGGGTGATCGTCGAGGCCGGCTTTCGCGACTTCAAGGTGCAGCCATCACAGGGGACGCACTTCTTTCAGAACCTCGTTGCCAACAACATCGGCTATTTCACCGCGAACCCCGACACCGGCGACGGCTGGGTGGATTGGGACTGGCTGGCCTCGCGATCGGCGGTCAGCGAGAAGGCCTACACCCGCCACGTCCGTCTTGACGGGTCGGTTCTCGTCAAGATGGATGGGGGCCGCAACGAGGGCGTTATCCTCAAGCCCTGACCAGCCGTGCGCGGACGCCGTCCACGCTCGGCGTCGCCCGGGCTCGAGTCGTTCCGGCTCGTGTTCCCGGGCCTACCGTGAGCAGACGTCGAAGTGCGACATGAACTGCCCGATCGCCGTTTCGTCGGCGACGCTGCCGCTCAGGTTCGCCTCTTCGGCGGCGGCGTCGGGATCGGGATCGGGGCCGAACCAGATTCCCATGCGGACCCGCTCGGCGCCCGGGCACTCGATCATGATCATGGTGTTGAGTCCCTCGCCGAAGCTGTTCCGTGTGCGGTCCCCGATCTCGCCACGATAGGAAACCCAGCGGAGCGTCCGGGCCGCCTCGTCGACGACCCCACGACCGACGAACTCGCGCGCGTCGACGCGAATCGAGGTCTGATCGAGGATCTCGGAATGGTCCGTCGCGCCCTCGAAGAAATCACGCAGCTCCTGCTCCTGCTCGCCCACGGAGAGGGTCTTCAGATAGATGAACCCGCGCTCTCCGAATCCCTCGATACGGCCGTCTTCGTCGGGCTCGAGGTCCGTGAGAACCACGGTTTCCATGAGAAACGGAATCGAAAGCGCGACGACCGCGTTGTAACCCTCCGGCAACTCGTCCGCGGCGAGCATCTCTTCCGCTAGCTCGGTGCGCGCGGCGGGGTCCTCGAGCGTGCGCGTCAGCTCGCGGACCTGGCTGAATCCCCACGCTCCGATGGCGACGATCACACCGACGAAGATCACGACCGCCAGCAGGCAGCCGACGCCGATGAAAACCCAGGGGGAGGTTCCCTTCTTTTCTGCCATCACTCATCCCTCGCGAACCGGCCGCCCCACGGCCGCCTTGCCAGCGACTCTAGCAGGCCTCGGTCGACATGTGGCCGGCACGAATCCCGGTGGCCGATGGGACGCGTGCGCGGTCGCGATGCGCTCGCCGTCGGTCGGCGGTGGGCCGACGCGACGATCAACGAAAGGGCCCTCGCCCGGGCTGCGTGATCTCGAAGCCCTCGCGGTCCTTGGCCTCGCGGACAATGTCGCGGACGTCCTGCAGGAGCTGCCGCGCGTCGAAGATGATGCCGTCCTTGATCGTATATCTGACGCTGCCGACGCGAACGACCTCGTTGTCCATCGTCAGCTTCACTGCGCCGATGCCGTAGAGCACCTTGAGGTTGGCGACCGGGTTTTCGTCCACGACGACGAAGTCGGCCATCTTGCCGACCTCCACCGTGCCGACCTGATCCGCCACCCCCAAGGCCTCGGCCCCCTTCAGAGTGGCGGCGCGAATCACCTCGAGCGGGTGGAAGCCTGCTTCGCGCAGCAGCTCCATCTCGCGAACGAAGGAGAACCCGTAGAGGTTGTACGAGTATCCGGAGTCGGTCCCGACGGCGACGCGCCCGCCACGGTTCTTGTACTCGTTGATGAACGTCATCCACAGCCGGTAGTTGTTCTTCCAGGCGACCTCTTCCTCGGTGCCCCAGTAGAACCAGTAGGAGGCGTGCGCCAGCCGGTCCGGCGTGTAGAAGCGCCAGAGGGAGGGCAGGGTGTGCTCCTCGTGCCATTCGGCCCGGGCACCGCGCATGAAATCCCGGGTGGTTTCGTAGGCGTGGAACGTCGGCACGAGGGTGAAGTCGAGCTCGAGGAGCTCGTTCATGACCGCGTTCCAGTGGTCGGAGTAGGGGGGAGCGGCTTGCTGCCAAAGCCTGCCCGCCTCGGAGAATCGGTCCTGCTCGTTGTTGTAGTTGTAGTCGACCGGGTAGTTCTGCAGGGCTCGATCGGTGAACAGCGCCTCGGGAAGTCCGTACCAGTGCTGCATCGAGGTCAAGCCGAGGCGGGCGGAATCGAGCACGTCCATCCAGGCCACATTCAGCTGGGCGTGGTGCATCGTGGTGTAGAGGCCGCGCTGCTCGGCCTGGTCGAGCGCCGCGGCCATCAGGTCGGGGCGAAGGCCGAAGAACTTGATACCGTGCGAGCCGATGTCGGCGATCTCGTTGACCCAGTCCCTCGCCTGGTCGGGCGTCGCGATGGGTTCGTTCCAACCCTGACCGAACGACGGTGACGGCAGCAGGCGCGGTGCGGTGATCTCGTTGGCCTCGGAGCGACGCTTGTGCTCCAGCATCCAGCCGATGCCGTTGCCGCTTCCCGGGTCCGCGCTGGTGGTGATGCCGTGCGCCATCCACAACTTGAGCACGTACTCTGCCGGCGTTCCCTGGGCCCTTCCGCCGAGGTGGCCGTGCAGGTCGACGAAACCCGGTAGAACGTAGTGGCCCTCGAGCTCGAGGACGCGGTCGCCGGGACGCACTGCCGGGCGACGGTTCTCCTCGATCGGCGCACCCGGGGCGCCCACCGAGACGATGTTGACGATGCGGTTACCCTCGACGACGATGTCGACCGGCCCGAACGGCGGCGCTCCGGTGCCGTCAATCAGCGTGGCGGCGCGCAGGATCATGCGCTCGAAAGGTCCCTCGCCTTCGGCCCGGTCGGGCGCCGAGGGGATCTGAGCCGGCGCTGCCCGCGTCGTGGGCGCCACAGCTGATGTCGGACCAGGAACGGGAGCAGGTGTCGGGACCGCAGGCATCGCTGTGGCGAGGGTGAGAACAAGCGAAGCGAGGATCGGCGACAGGTAGTTTCGTTTCACGGACTGAGCTCCTCTCCGGGTCTTGTTTATTCTTCCCGCCGCTCGGTCTGCATCTCCCGGTAGAGCCAGGCGCGCGCGGTGCTCCAGTCTCGCTTCACCGTGGCGGGGGAAATCTCGAGCGCTTCGGCGGTCTCGGCGATGCTCAACCCGCCGAAAAACAGACACTCCACGACCTGACTCTGGCGGCTGCTGAGCGCCTCCAGCCGGCTCAGCGCCTGGTCCAGGATGATGATCTCGTCGACCGCGTCGTCCGACACGGCACTGCCTTCCACCAGAGTGATCTCGCGGTCGCCGCCGCCGCGCTTGGCGGCTTTTTTCTGTTCCGCGTAGTTGATCAGCACCTGCCGCATCGCCTTCGAGGCGACGGCGAAGAAGTGGCCACGGTTCTCGAAACGGGACGACTGACCCACCTTGAGATAGGCCTCGTGGATCAGCGCCGTCGTGTTGAGCGTCGGGTTGCCGTGCCAGCTCCGACGGCGTGCCCGGGCGATCTTCCGCAGGCGCGGGTAGACCGATACGAAGACTTCGTCCATGGCCTCCGGATCGCCGCCGGCGGCGGCTACCAAGAGCCGGGTGATTTCCTGGTCGTCTTCCATCTCGGGTCGGTCGGGAGGGTTTCGGGTGGGGCGCGCCTCACGATACAGGCGGGCCGTATCACCCGACAAGCCGCCTACCCGCCGAAGCGTTCCTGGACGCCTCGTTCCTGTTCGCGACGGCACTTCTGTCTTGTGCGTGGCGGCTAATGAATCGTATTGCGCAAAGTTGCCCAGGCTTGACGCGCGATTGCGCCTTTTCCGGCTACGCTGACGGCGATTGGTCTGATAGATGTAGGAGCAGACACACTTGATTCCAGATCCACCGGAACGAGTCGGCACCCCTTGTTCCGTCCGGTACAAGGAGAAGCTCCGTGAAACGACCTCTCGATTGGCACTCGCTTGTCGCCGTTGTCTCCCTCGCGTTCGCTCCCCTGCTGGTTGTGGCGTGCGGGGGCGACGCGAATCCGATGGCTCCGTCATTGCCGGACAGCAGCGTGGTGTTCGGCACCTCCGCCATATCCGGGCAGTTGCTCGGCGGCGGCGGGTTCTCCGCTACCGACTCGCTCGGTGGCGCGCCCCGTTCGTCGAACATGTCGGGGGTGCAGGTCTCCATCGACGGAACGAGCACGGCGACGTCGACCGACAGTGCCGGCAGGTTCGTGCTCGTCGGGGTCCCCAGCGGCACCGTGAACATGCGAATCGTGGGTGGCGGCAGCAACGCCAGCCTGGCGGTTCCGGGGGTCGGCACCAACCAGCACGTGCAGCTCACCATCCAGGTGGCGACGAACACCGCGACGGTGGTGGACGAGCGGCGCGAAGGGCTGGAAGGGTTTGCCGGCATGGTCGTGGCGGTTAACGGGAACGAGCAGTCGTTCACCCTGGACGCCGGGTTGACTGTGCTCACCAACGTGAACACCTGGTGGGACACGGGCGGTGACCTGCGCTCGTTCGCCGAGCTGGCACGTGCTTTCGAAGACGGGGCCGTCGTCAAGGTAGAGGGCCGCTTCGCCCCGACGCCCGAGGGGCGCGCGCTCGCCACCGCCGTCAAGGCGGAGGTCGGCGACCTGGACGTGGCCGACATGCGGCTCGGTTTCAACCGCGAGAAGTGGAGCCTCGGCTGGATCGGCAGTGGAAACTCGGGCCAGGGCAACAGCGCCATCGAAGCGTATGTATGGGGCGGTCCGTTCGCCCAGATCTTGCCGGAGAGCGTCGAAATGCAGGGTCCGGACGGCACCGTGATCCCGTTCGCCACGGGCTTCGACGTCGGCGAGCATTTCGTCGCCCGCTTCAGCAAGCCGCAGGCGATCAGCGTCGCGGCCAACCAGCCGGCGGGAAGCATCGTCGAGGTCATCCTCCGCGGGACGCTTGTCGACGGCACGCCGTGGGAGCTGGTCGCGGACATCGAGATCACGGACGACGATGACGACGACAGCGACGATGACGACGGCGGGCAGAACCTCGATCCGGCGGTGGCGGCGCAGGCCATCGCCGAGATCCAGGAGGTCATCGACTACATCAACGGCCTGGTAGCGGCGGGCGACATGGCGAGCAACGACGCCAAGCCGCTGATCACCTCGCTGGAATCGGCCATCGGCAGCCTCGAGAAGCTCCACGGGACGCCGTCGATCAACAAGCTCGAGGCGTTCCTCAACAAGCTCGACGCGGCGGAGAAGACGGGGAAGATCTCGTCGGAGGACGCCGACTTCATCGAAGAGCTGGTGGAAGACATCATCGACCTGCTGGAGGACGCGACCTGATCTTTCGGTAGGATCGACCGCGGTCATCACCGATCCGCGATATACGGGCCCGGAGGCAGAACGCCTCCGGGCCCGTTCACGTTCGGCACCGCGACCCGCTCGTCTTGACGGCCGCGGACGCGACGGGCAAGCTCGCGACGCCCCCGATTTTCCGACTACGGCGTGGAGTTCGTACGTGAGCGAGATGACGACGGTAGCGGCTGCGCTGACCACCGGCTCGGACGACGCGGTGGCGATCTCGGCACCGGGGCGTGAACCTCTTTCCTACGCCGGCCTGCGGACCCAGATGGAGCGAACCGTTGCGGCGCTCAATGGCGTCGGCGTCGGGCGCAACGACCGTGTGGCGATCGTGCTCCCGAATGGCCCCGAGATGGCCAGTGCCTTCGTCTGTATCGCTGCGGGTGCCACCACGGCGCCGCTGAATCCGGCCTACCGCCGCGAGGAGTTCGACTTCTATCTGGAGGACCTCGCCGCCGGGGCGCTGGTGGTAGAGCAGGGGAGCGAGTCGCCGGCTCTCGCGGCCGCCGAGGCTTTGAACGTGCCGATCATCGAGATTGCCGCGGCAGCGGACGATCCCGCCGGCATCTTCTCGTTCGTGAGCCGGCGCGACGGCGAGCACGCCGCCGCTGCTACCGCCACGTACGCCGAGCCCGCTGACGTGGCCCTCGTCCTGCATACGTCCGGCACCACATCCCGCCCGAAGATCGTGCCGCTGAGCCACGCCAACATTTGCGCCTCGGCCGAGAACATCGGCCGCACGCTGGGGCTCACCCCGAACGACCGCTGCCTCAACGTCATGCCGCTGTTTCACATCCATGGGCTCATGGCGGCGGTGCTGGCGACCTTGCGGGCCGGGGCGGAGGTGTGCTGCTCGCCCGGATTCAACGCGCTGAAGTTCTTCGGCTGGCTCGACGAAGCCCGCCCGACCTGGTTCACGGCGGTGCCGACGATGTACCAGGCGATTCTGTCCCGCGCCTCGCGCAACCAGGACGTCGTCGAACGAGCCGACCTGAGATTCATGCGATCGGCCTCCGCCTCTCTTCCGGCTCAGGTGATGGCGGAGGTCGAAGACCTCTTCGGCGCGCCGCTGGTCGAGGCGTACGCGATGACGGAGGCGGCACACCAGATGACCTGCAACCCGCTGCCGCCGGGTGAGCGCAAGCCCGGCACGGTCGGGCCCGCCGCCGGTCCGGAGGTCGCGGTGATGAACGAGGTCGGGGACCTGCTGGAGGCGGGGGGCACGGGCGAGGTGGTTATCCGCGGCGTGAACGTCACCGAAGGCTACGAGAACAACCCGGAAGCCAACGCTTCGTCGTTCACGGGTGGCTGGTTCCGCACCGGTGACCAGGGGGTCATGGACCACGACGGCTACCTGACCATTACCGGCCGGCTGAAGGAGATCATCAACCGGGGCGGCGAGAAGGTGTCGCCGTTGGAGGTCGATTCCGTCCTGATGGACCATCCGTCGATCAAGCAGGTCGTCACCTTCGCGTTGCCGCACGACAAGCTCGGTGAAGAAGTGGCCGCCGCCGTGGTGTTGCGCGAGGGAATGGACACGGACGAGAAGGGCGTTCGCGACTATTGCTCGACGCGCCTGGCCGACTTCAAGGTGCCGCGGAAGGTGGTCTTCCTCGAGGAGATCCCGAAGGGCCCCACCGGGAAGATGCAAAGGATCGGGTTGGCGGAAAAACTGGGTCTATGAAGATCGCGATCTACGGCGCCGGCGCCATCGGCGGCTACCTCGGTGCCCAGCTGTCGCTGGCGGGCGAGGACGTGACGCTGATTGCTCGAGGCCCGCATCTGGAGGCGATGCGTTCGCGCGGCGTTCGGTTGATCATCGACGAAGAGGAGCACGTCGCCCGACCGACCTGCACCGACGATCCCGCCGCGGCCGGCGAGCAGGACTTCGTCTTCGTCACCCTCAAGGCACATTCGGTTCCCGGTGTCGTCGACACCATGCAGCCGTTACTGGGCGAAGGGACCGCGGTCGTGTGGGCGGTCAACGGCGTGCCCTGGTGGTACTTCTACGCGCTCGAGGGTCCCTGGCGGGATCGTCGCATCGAAGCCGTTGATCCCGGCGGCGTCCAGTGGGACGGAATCGGGCCGCAGCGAGCCATTGGCTGTGTGGTCTACCCGGCGGCGGAGGTCGCCGAGCCGGGCGTGATCCGTCACGTGGAGGGGAATCGCTTCAGCCTCGGTGAGCCCGGCGGCGAGAAGACCGATCGCGTCCGCGCGCTCAGCAAGGCGCTCATCGGCGCCGGCCTGCGGGCGCCTGTCCGTCGGATTCGGGACGAGATCTGGTTGAAGCTCTGGGGCAACCTTTCGTTCAATCCCATCAGCGCGCTGACCCACGCCACCCTCGATGTCGTCACCACCGACGAGGGAACCCGCGACGTATGCCGGCGCATGATGTTGGAGGCTCAGGCGATCGGCGAGAAGCTCGGCGTGCGCTTTGCCGTCGACGTGGACCGGCGCATCGCGGGCGGCGCCGCCGTCGGGGCGCACAAGACCTCGATGCTGCAAGACCTCGAGCGCGGTCGCCCGATGGAGATCGACGCTCTGGTTACCGCGGTGCAGGAGATGGGCCGTCTGGTGGAAGTGCCGACACCGACCATCGACGTCGTCCTGGCCCTTATACAACAGCGCGGTCGGCAAGCCGGCTGCTATGTCTAGCGGCCCGCGATCGAGCTTGCCCGGCGGGCCAGAGCAGCTAGCCGAAAAGCGTGATCCCGAATACCCGAGCGGCGATCAGGATGGCGCTCAACCCGGTGAACACGGCCAGGCTGAAGTAGGCGAACCATCGCGCCGGCGCCGAGGGGTAGAGGACCTTGTCTTCCTTGGGGATGATTACCAGGCAGTAGTACAGGTTCAGGAAGAAGATCACCGGGGCGACGAAGAACGCCAGCGCGGACGCGACGAGCACCAGGAACACCGGGCGCTCCACTCCGGCGATGATGGCGACCGAGGTGATCAGCGAGTACACCATCGTCATCCGGTAGATGTTGTACTCGGAGTACCAGCGCGCCTTGTGCTCGGGTGTCAGGCGCCGGCGGGCCGTCCCCGGAAGTGACGCGGTGCTGCGAAACAGGTTGCGGCAGCACGCACCGACAATACGAGGCCAGCCGTCGAAGTAGTTGAAGGCGGTCGAGAACGTGGCGGCGAACGCGCCGACGAGAAACGCCACCATCATCCAGGGGCCGACGCTGAGGGTGAAGATCTGGGCGATCTCTCCCATCACGGCCCGGCCCTCGACCGGTGACGGATAGAGCCAGACGGCGGCGAGCAGCAGGAAGATCACCGCCAGGACCCCGGAAACCGTGTGTCCGAGTCGGAAGTCCATCAGGCCGATCTTGAACCATCGATTCACGTAGCGGCGGGCATGGTCCGGAAGCACGGAGGTGTCGACGCCGAGGTCTTCCTTGCGCGGATCGAAGGGGTCGAACCTCTCCGCCAGGCCGAGGATCTCGAGGCGGCGACGGATCTTGCTCATGCCGACGCGCTTCGCCTTACCCCATTCCGAGGCCTGCAACGACACGTCGATGCCGGTAGGTAGCAAGCCGAGGAAGGCGGCGATGATCAGCCACGATCCCACCGGCGTCTCGAGAACGAAGAAGTGACGAAACTCGGAGATCGGCGCCGGGCGCACGATGTAGACGAGCACGGTGGACAGCACCAGGATCCCGGCCGAGACCTTGGCGAACAGTTCGATGGCCTTGTAGCGGCCGCCGAGAATGATCGCCACCGACAAGGTCCCCAGGATCAGCCCGTACACCCAGGTCGGCAGACCGAGGCCCATCCACTCGGAGAACAGGTAGTAGAGGACGGCCGAGGCGGCGATCAATCGCCCCGCCTGGCCGACGGCGCACTGGATCAGGGTCGTGATCATCACGTACCAGAGAGGCCATTTCTTCCAGGCGGTGGCGTAGGCCTCGACGATGCTCCGGCCGGTTGCGTTGGTGAACCGAAACGCCATCTCGAAGCCGTAGTACTTGAAGATGTAGGCGATCGGTATGCACCAGAGCAGGGAGTACTCGAAGCGGCCGCCCGCGGTCGGCGCGGTGACCAGGTGGCTGGTGCCGATGCCGGTCATCATCAGAATGATGCCGGGGCCGAAATAGACGAGCAGGCTGCCGAGCAGGATGTCGGGGATGACCAATTCGCGGAGATCCTGCGCCGCCTGGTCGGGGGTGGGGTCGACGATAGGCGCGTCACCGAACTCGGCCACGGTCGGATCGGGCTCGCTCGTTTGTGGCTCGTTTTTCGACATGGTCCTCGCGGGCGATTGCGGCCGGACTCTACCGGCGAACGGCTCGGCTTACAACCGAAACGGCAACCAGCCGGCGAGCACGACGGCGCGAGCAGCTACAATTCCGGCATGGGAACGACCGAGGAGAAGTTCCGTCTCACCGCCTTGGCGAAATCGGGCGGCTGAGCAGCCAAGATAGGTCCGGGGGACCTGTCGGAGATCGTCACACCGCTGCTGGGTCTGGCTGCGGACGACCGCGTGCTGGTCGGCCCCGAGACCTCGGACGACGCTGGTGTCTTTCTCTTCGGCGAGAGCGCCCTGGTGGCGACGGCCGACTTCATCACTCCCTTCTGCGACGATCCGTATCGCTTCGGGCGGGTCGCGGCGGCCAATTCGATGTCGGACGTGTACGCCATGGGAGGCGAGGTCCTGTTCGCCCTGAACATCTGCTGTTTTCCCGAGGGAGAGGCGCCCGCGGCGGTGTTCACCGCCATCCTCCAGGGAGGCCTCGACGCGGTGACGTCGGCGGGGGGCGTCTTGCTCGGCGGTCACTCGGTCGGCGACAAGGAGCTCAAGTACGGTCTGGCGGTGGTCGGTCGCGCCGATCCGAACCGGGTGCTCACCAACGCCGGGGCCCGCGCCGGACAGCATCTCGTCCTCACGAAGCCGCTGGGCAGCGGCGCGGTCCTCAACGCCTTTCGCTCGAACCGGCTGGATGAAGACGCGCTGGAGCCCGTGCTCGCCAGTATGGAGCGCCTCAACGACACCGCGGCGCGTCTGGCTCTGCAACACGGCGCCAGCGGCTGTACGGACGTAACCGGTTTCGGCCTGCTCGGCCATGCCCTGGAGATGGCGCGGGGGTCCGGCGCCGAGCTGCGGGTCGATTTCGACACGCTGCCCGTGTACCCGGGCTTCCACGAGATGACGGCCGCGGGCGTGTCCACGAAGGGAACGCGCGCCAACCGCGCCGCCGCCGCCGGCGGCTACGAGATCGTCGCCGAGCTCGACGACGATCGCACCGCCCTGCTGTTCGACCCGCAGACCTCGGGGGGATTGTTGATCAGCGTTCCGGCGGAGCAGTCGGAGCCCCTCGTGCGGGCCCTGCGGGATGCCGGCGAGCCGGCCGTCAAGATCGGCGAGGTTCGCGCCGGCGCGGCTCGCGTCGTCGTTCTCTGAGCTACCTGCCCCGGCGCGGCCGGTGTCTGATGCGGAGCGCGTCGCGCGCCGGCTTCGCTCGCCGGCGCCTCCCGGCGACGGTTTCGGGCTAGGAATCGAGGGCCTTTCCGAAACATGGGGACTGGTTCTCCGTATTTGTTCTACTATGTGGCGAAAATCGAGAACCGATCGCGCACGGCAGACAAAACCGCGGCACGGAGGTCACGCTCCGCCGCGGTTGGCCAGCTGGCTGCTGGTTCGGTTCCTCCCGGAGGAAGACCGGCAATGGCTGCTCGGTGACCTGGCGGAAGAATTCCGCGACGTCCGATTGCCCGGCGAGGGCCGCGGCCGGGCGCGACGGTGGTATTGGGGGCAGGCGCTCAGATCGCTCTGCAACTATGCGTTGGCCGCCGCAAGGCGGAGCCCCGTCGTCGTTTCGCCCCACCCGAACACCAACGGACGCGAGGCGCCGCAACGCAATGGAGACGGCCTGATGAGCAATCTGATCCGCGACATCCGCTACGGCTTCCGGACGCTCGCACAGACGCCGACGTTCACCAGCCTGACGATTCTCACCCTCGCCCTGGCCATCGGCGTCAACACCGCCATTTTCAGCATGGTGAACGTGCTGATGTTCAAGCCGCTGCCGATCGGGGAGACGGACACGATCGGGTTCCTGTACTTCGATCACCCCGAGCGGGGCGTGCAGGACGGGCGCATGTCGCCCGGCGACTTTCTCGACTATCGGGAACGGTTCCAGTCGCTGCAGGATCTTGCCGCCGTCAATCGCGGACGCAACTTCGTCATGACCGGTCATGAGGAGCCGGTCCAGATCGTCGGTTTCGAGGCCACGGCGAACACCTTCGATGTCTGGAGGTTGGAGCCGATGCTGGGCCGGGGATTCCTCCCCGGAGAGGACCAGATCGGCGCCCCGCGCGTCGTTCTCCTGGCCCACGGCACCTGGGAGAGGCGCTTCGGTGCCGATCCAGACGTGCTCGGGAAGACGATCAAGCTCAACGATTACGAGACCACGATCGTCGGGGTTCTCGGTCCGGAAATCGAGTTCGGCGGCCTGGCCGAGGCGGAATTATGGGTTCCGCTGTACCTCGATCGCTCCAACGCCGACCGGGACGCGCACGTGCTGTGGGTCAGCGGCCGGCTTGCCGACGGGGTCACGCGGGAACAGGCGCAGCAGGAGGCCACGGCACTGGCGCAATCCCTCATCGAGGAGCACCCCACGACCAACAGTGGGTGGGTCGTACGGGTCGAAGACATGAACGGCGCCCTTGGCGGAGACCAGATGTGGATGGTCTTCAACATGCTGATGCTCACGGTGAGCTTCGTCCTCCTGATCGCCTGCTCGAACATCGCCACCATGATGTTGTCGCGGTCGTCCGCCCGGGCGAAAGAGATCGCCGTTCGGGCCGCCCTTGGCGCCGGTCGCGGGCGTATCCTCCGCCAGTTGCTGGCCGAGAGCCTGCTGCTTTCACTCGCGGCCGCCACGCTCGGGCTGTTGATCACCCGTTTGAGCCTCGCCGGGCTGGTTTGGATGGTGGGCGAGAACTCCGGCACCAACTTCTTTTCGCTCCTCGAGATCGACAGCAATGTTCTGCTCTTCACCCTGGTTGTCGCCCTGTTGGCGCCGTTGCTGTTCGGCTTCGTCCCCGCCCTCCGGGCATCGCGCACCGACCTGAGCAGGACCTTGCAGGACAGCTCGCGCGGCTCGAGCGGCGGGGCGGGGTTGCGCGGCCGTCGCATCCTCGTCGCCACGCAGGTATCCCTGGCGCTGGCGCTGATGGTCGTTGCCGGCCTCTTGACGCGGGCGATGATCGAACAGCGGACCTTCGAGCTCGGCTACGACGTCGACGGAATCGCCACCCTCCGCATCGATCTGCCGGAGGGTAGGTACACCGACGAGTACCAGTGGCGGGCGTTCTTCGACGATGCGCTGGAACGCATCGATGCCCTGCCAGGCGTGCAGGCGGCCGGATGGGTCGCCGCCCGCCCGATCGCCGATGGCGCCGGCAGCCGGCCGTTCATGATCGAGGGCGCCGAGTTGCCGGACGCCGAAGACCTGCCGTTCGCGGCCGTCAACGTCGGCACGCAGGGCGCCCTCGACGTGCTCGGCCTTCCTGTGGTTCGTGGGCGCGGCTTCGACGACACGGACGGGGCCGACGGGCTGCCCGTGATTCTCGTGAACGAGGACATGGTGCAGCGATACTGGAACGGTGACAGCCCGCTCGGCCGCCGTGTGCGTCTCGGGGGCCTCGACTCGCCGGAACCCTGGCTGACCGTCGTCGGTGTTGTCGGAAATACGTTCTCCGGAAACCCGGACAGCCCGACGTTTCCCATGGCGGTGCTGCCGTTGGAACAGAATCCCCGCCGGGGGCTGGGTCTGGTGATCCGGCCGATCGGCGAGCCCCTGGAGATCATTCCGGCCGTGCGTCGGGAGATATGGGCCATCGACGCTGATCAGCCGCTCGGCGATGTGCGCACCCTGAGGCAGATCTTCGCCGATGGATTCGCTACCGCCGACGCACTGGTGAGCCTGTTCATGACCTTTGCCGCGTTTGCTCTCATCATGGCCGGGACGGGGATCTATGGCGTCTTGTCGTTCGCCGTCGCGCAACGAACGCAGGAGATCGGCATCCGGATGGCGCTCGGCGCGCACGGCAACGACGTGGTCCGGATGATCAGCCGCCAGGCCCTCTGGGTCGTCGGCATCGGGATCCTGATCGGGTCGGCGGGGGCATTCGTTCTCGGCAGGATCGTCGCCGGCCAGATGCCGGGAGTGAGCGCAGGCGACCCGTGGGCGTTGGGCTTCGTAGCGGTGGCATTGGTCGGCGCCGCCTTGCTCGCCATCTGGATTCCGGCGCGCCGCGCCGTGCGCATCGATCCGATCGTCGCGCTGCGACAGGAATAGGAGCGGCAAATGGGGAAGGGAGAATACCTGGGCGAGCTCGAGCTGGTCGTTCTGCTGACGCTGCAACATCTCGGCGACGACGGCTACGGCATGAGAATCCGCCGCGAGATCGAGGAAAGGACGGGGCGCTCGGTGTCGATCGGCGCCGTGTACACGACGCTCCGGCGGATGCAGGCGAAAGGGTACGTTTCGTCGACGCTCGGCTCGCCGTCACCGTCCCGTGGGGGGCGGGCGAAGAAGTACTTCGCGCTCGAGCCGGAAGGGCTGGAGGCGTTGGTGCGCACCAAGGATATGTTGGCGCGGTTGGAGATCGGCGGACGCGCAGACGCGCGATGACGGCGTTGCACTCGTTCCGCTCGGCTCCCACGTACGGGTGTACGCGTACGCCTCCCGGAAACTCGCGCGCCTTGTCCTCGCGCGCCTGCGCGCCCGCTGGTGGGGTTGGCAGTGGTTATTCGTGGACTGCGCTCGCTTTGCTCGTGCCTTTTCTTTGACGTGGGATGGGGTGGTTCGGTCGGCGGTGGACTGCGCTTGCTTTGCCCGCGCTTCCTTTGGCTGGGGGCGTCAGGCGGTTAGTAGGAGGAGGGCTCCCCAGGTGGTGAGGGCGGCTCCGAGGGCTTGGCGGAGGCGCCAGGTGCGGGGGGCGCGTTGCTCGGCGAGGACGACGATCGTCAGGGTCGCCATCCAGAGCAGGTTCATGATGCCGAGGACGAACGTCAGGATCATCAGGGCCCAGCAGCAGCCGACGCAGAAGATGCCGTGGCGGGCACCCATCCGGAAAGGGCCGCTCGGGCCGCCGTCCCAGTGGGCGAGGAAGTAGCCGAGAGGGCTGCGGCAATGGGCCAGGCAGGCGTCCTTTAACGGAGTGAACTGGAAGGCGCCGGCGACGATGAGCAGGAGGCCGCCGAGAACGGCGCCGACGCGGAGGTCGGCGTGAAGCCAGGTTGCCTGCTGGAGCCCGCCCTGCAGGGCGGCGGCGCCGGCGCTGTAGGCCATCCAGACGACGAAGTATCCGCCGGCGAACTGGGTGACCACGACGCCGGCGGGGCGGCCCGGGTAGGCGGCGGGGGCCATCGATCCGAACATCGATATCCACGGCCACAAGGGCGGCAGCATCATCGCCACCATCATCAGAAACCAGAACCCCACCGACGTGGCGTAGCCGCCCACGCCATTCGGGTGGGCGTGCGGTCCGACGACGGCAAAGGCGCCGCCGGACATCACCAACCACGCCGCGGCGAAAACGGCACCGGCGCACACGAGCAGGTGGCGCGAGGGGCTCACGCCGGCTCCACCGACCAGGAGAAATGCGAATAGAGCCCGTGCGTTCCCTCGTTCTCGAAGCGGATGGTGCCGTCGTCGTAGCTCGACGAACCGGTGGCGATGGCCTGCTCGGGCGGGTGGATCTGGTTGTACATGTTCGTGAAGGTCACCGGGCGAGAGCGATCCCGGCCCTTCACCTCGGTAATGGTCGAGTCCAGGACGCCGTCCACCGAGACACGCTTGGTCCGCTCGCCTTCCTCGATCTCGATGCTGACGTAGCGCGTCTCGAGCTGTTTGCCGACGAAGCGGGCGAGGACGGCCCAGGGACCTCCCGCCTTGCCCGTCAAGATGTCCTCGACGGCACGGCGCTGAGCGCCGCTGGCGGCATCGTCGATCAGGATGCCTTCCGTCCAGTTTCCGTCGATCATGTGCGGCGGGCAATCGTACGCGATGACCGCCTTGGCTCCGGCCAGGTCGACGTCACCATACTCGCCCTCGTCGAAGCGGATCGCCCAGTAGCCGACGCAGCGCTCGTCGTAACAAAGCTGGTCGAAATGGACGTGGCCGGGACAAATCGCCTGGCAATTGCAGTTCTCGAAGATGAGGCCGCGCGCCCACCAGGACACGGCAGCCTCCGGCGCTTCACTCATCGTCGCTGACTCCACGGATTCGGGATGGATGCCCCGCATGCTATCCGACCCCGGCGCCGCGCGGCGGAGGGGTTTGCCGGCCGGGCAGGTGGAGTGTGATGCTCTCCGGGCGAGACGCGGTGTGTGTCTCGCACTCACCGACCCCGAGCAGTCCGTGGCTGACGAGTTTCCGACTCCCCGTGTTGCCGCCGAAGAGCCCGACGCTGACCTGCGTGGACGGATGCGGCGCTTCTATCGCGACGCGGCGAGCTACGAAGCTCAGGTGGCGGCGCACGACGAGCGCTACTTCCGCAAGTACGTCGGCACGCTCCTGCGCTTTGTTCCGACGGCGATTGAAGACGTGCTCGAGCTCGGCGCCGGCAGCGGCGCGGCGCTGTCGGCTTACATCGACGAGCGCCGCCCTCGAAGGGTCGCGGGGCTGGAGCTCTCGCAGCGCAACCTGACCGCCATCCGCGATCGGGGTGGGCCGCACTCCGCCGTCGGAGGGGACGCGCTCGAGCTGCCGTTCGCCGGTGCGAGCTTCGATCTCGTCACCTGCTTCCAGGTCGTAGAGCATCTGCCGTCGGTGCAGCGGGCGATCGACGAGGCCTTACGAGTGTTGCGCCGCCCCGGTTACCTCGCCGTCGGGATTCCCAACCACGCGTCGTTGTTGACGCCGGTGCAAGATCTGCTCAGCGGCCGAACCCGCTTCGCGTTCGGCGTCGCTGATCGTGCCGGGGCGGCGCGCTGGTTGGCGCAGAACCTGCGTATCTCCGTCGGCAAGCGCCTGACGAATCAGCCCCGGTACCTGTACCGGGAGCCCCGACTCGGCGACGATGTTCGCGGCGGCGACAGCGACGCGGTGTACTACGCCTGTCCGCTGGACCTCTATCGCGGCCTGAGGGCTCGAGGAGCGACCCTGCTCGGGACCGACGCAACGCAACGCTGGGGTCGCATGGGGAGCCTGGTTCCGGCGGAGCTTCGTGGTTCCGTTGTTGCGGTGTGGCGCATCGGATAGCTCGCCGCGAGAATCGCCTTCTCCGCCGATCTCGAGTCCGCCGTCGTCCGGCCGCACGCATCGCTATCGATCGGCGAAACTCTCGGTCGTCGCCGGTCGGCTTCAGAAGCCCGGCAACCGGGTTCCCGCGAGGCCCTCCGGGCTCTGCAGCCCGAGCAGCGCCGCCAGGGTGGGGGCGATGTCGACAACGGCAACACGTTCCACGAAGCTGCGTGACGGCACCTGCGGGGCCCGCAGGACCAGCGGCACGTGCCGATCGTAGACGTGCGGCGACTGGTGGTTCGCAGCCGATCCGACCTGCCAGAGCGACAGTGGCCGGTGAACCACGTACAGGTCGCCGGTCCGGGAAGGATAGAAGCTCCGTCGGGCCAGCGTCTCGGTCTCTGTCAGTGGCGGTGTGTCGGCGAGAAGCTCGTCGCGCGTGAAGACACGTTCGACGAAATCGAGCGTGCGCACGTAGTCGGCGGCGGCGGCGACGATCGCTTCCGGGGCCAGGCCCCGATCCGCGGCCTGCGCCCGATCGAGATGCAGCCAGCCATAGGAATGATGGGCGAACCAGCCCTCTCCGCCGAAATCGCCGGCCAGGTGCTCGTCGATCCCGCGAATCACGTCGCCGAAGCGGAGTCGCTCGGCTTCGTGGCCCAGCTCGCGGCTGTACTCGGGCAACGGCACGACGCCGTGATCCGACGTCAACACGATGAGCGTCCGGTCGAGGCCGACGGCCTCGTCGAGGTCGTCGAGAAAGGCGCCCAGCGCCGCGTCGAGGCGGAGGATCTGGTCGTGCACCTCGCGGCTGAAGGGACCGAACGCGTGGCCGATCGAGTCGGTCGACGAGAGCCCCAGTGCCAGCACGTCGGTGACCTCGTCGGCGCCCAGGCCGAGAGCGCGGATGGCCGCGCTGCCGAGCTCCAGCGTCGCGATGTCCATGAACGGGGTCGTCTGGATGCGGGTCCCGAGGCGCTGTGGGTCGTCCGGCAACGGGTGCGGGAAGACGTTTCCGAAGCCGCGGGCGCCGCGCTCGCCCTCGTAGTCGTCGGGGCGTGACCCGGCGCCGGCGTAGGCATCCTCGGACCGGGACAGCTCCCACCAGCCACCGAGGTGCGCTTCGAGCCAGCCGCTGTCGTTGAATGCCGACACCCACTCGGGCAGAGATTCACGATAGTAGGTGCTGGTGACGAAGTCTCCGCTGCCGTGAAACCAGTAAACATGCTCGGCCTCGGGAGCCGTGAGCACGGCGGTTCGGCTCTTGCGGGCAATGGACACGGCTTGGGAGCGCGGATCCCGCTCCTTCAACCAGCCCACCAGCGACGATCCCCGCAGCTGCTGTGGCGATGCGCCGGGGCCGCTTTCCGGAACCCGCACGCCGACGACCTGGTGCCGAGGGTCGATCGCGGCCTGTTCCCGCCGATCCAGCTCGTAGTCCCACCAGCTGTTGTCGACGATGCCGCTGTCGCGTGGATACAGACCGGTGAGGATCGCCGTGTGGCCCGGAGCGGTCGCCGTGATCGCATGGTCCTGGAGCGCGTTCCGGTAGACGACACCCTCGTCAACAAGCCGCCGGAGCCCGCCCGTGAGCGAAGGGCCGAAGCGGTCGAGGTAGTCCGCGCGCATCTGGTCGACGGTGACGACCAGCAGCAACGGTATGTCGGCGAACGCTCCCTGCTGTTGCGCTCTCGATCCCTCCCGCGCCGCGCCGGCGGCAGCGGTCGAGCTTGCCGTGGCGAAGAGAGCGGCGAGGAGCGTGATCGCCAGGAAGGCGACACGATGGTGAAGCATGGCCCCTTCGGTGCGGGATGGAAGACGCCAGGAGCGTTGGTTCATCGGCTGCAGTTGGGCGATGTCGATCGACGACGGGGATCGATCGGGGAGACGGATGAACCGCCGAACTGTAGCCAGGCGCTCCGCGAAAGGCAAACTGCCGCGCCTGTCAGCGCGAGAAAGCCTCGGTCAGGATGCGACCGTCGAGGGTGGCCGGCGGTGAGATCGATAGCATCCGAGCGAGCGTCGGCGCGAGGTCGACGATCTCGACGCGGCGCCCGAAACGTCCCGGAACGATGCCGGGGCCGCGCAGGATCAACGGGACATGGCTGTCGTAGAAATACGGCGACTGGTGGTTCGCGGCCGCGCCGGTCTGCCAGATCGAAAAGGGTGGGTGGATGATGTACAGATCGCCGGCGCGCGAGGGGAAGTAGTTGCGATGCACGCGCTCTTCCAGCTCGGTCTGCGCCGGATGCTCCGATTCCAGGTCGGCGCGCGAGAACACCGCGGCGACTTCGTCGAGCGACTTGAGGTAGGTCTCGGCGGCGGTCAATACCTGGTCGGCGTCGACACCCAACTGATCGCACAGCGCGCGGTTGAGTTGCAGCCAGCCGTACGAATATCCGGAAAACCAAGGACCCTCGCCGAAGATCGAAGAAATGTGCCGATCCAAGTTGTTCAGCAGCGCGCCGACGTCCAGGCGCTCGGCGTCTTGACCTTGATTCCGGCTGTACTCGGGCAACGGGGCGACCCCGTGGTCGGAGGTGAGCACGATGGTGACGTTATCCAGGCCGACGACTTCGTCGATGAACTCGAAAAAGCCGGCGAGCTCGGCGTCCAACCGGAGCATGTGGTCCTGGATCTCCCGGCTGAACGGGCCGAACGCGTGCCCGACCGCATCCGTCGTCGACAGGCCGATCGCCAGGACGTCGGTGGCGTCGTCGCTGCCGAGCTCCAGTGCGGTGATCGCCTCGCGCCCCAGCTCGAGGGTGGCCCAGTCCATGAACGGCGTCGTGGTGATCATGTTTCCCAGCTCGCGGCGCTCGCTGGGCAGCTTGTGGGGGAATTGGTTGCCGAAATCCCGCAGACGGGCCTCGCCCATGTAGTCGTCGGGCCGCGATGCCGCGTACAGCGCCTCGGCCTGCAGCAGCGTCCATGCCTGGCCGGCGAAATCCGACAGCCAGTCGGTGGCGTTGAATCGATGCACCCAATCCGGCAGGGCGTCGCGATAGTAATTGCTGGTGACGAAACGGCCGCTCCAGTGAAACCAGTACACATGCTCGGCCTCGGGCGCCATCAACACGGCGGCGCGGTCCTTGCGCGAGATCGACACGACCTGGGAGCGTTCGTTGCTCGCTTTAAGCCAACCCGCCAGCGAGCTACCGATGAACTGCCGCGGCGAGCCGGACGGTCCGTCCTGGTCGCTGCCGGGGTCGAGCCCGACGACGCTGAAGTCGGGGTCGAGGGCGGCTCGCTCCGGGCGCTGAAGATCGCGGTCGAACCAGTCGTTGTCGATGACGCCGTGCCGGTTGGGGTAGACGCCCGACAGCATCGACGCGTGTCCCGGCGCGGTGGCCGTGATGGCGTGCGCCTGGTGGGCGTTGGTGAACACCGCACCCTGTTCCAGCAACATGCCGAAGCCGCCGTCGAACTGGTCCCGAAAGCGGTCGAGATAGTCTGCTCGCATCTGATCTACGGCGAGCAGGACAACGAGCCGGGACGGTGCGACGATCGCCTGGTTGCCGGGGGTCGGCGATGCCCGGTGCATCGGGAAGATGGCGACGATGGCACACAGCAGGGCTACTCGAATCGACGCCCGTGCCGGCATCGGCCGTGGCTCACGATCGGAAGCGTGACTTCTGGGGCTGGGGCGGGTGATCAAGTTGGGGATATCCTTCGTTCGGACAACAAGGACTCTAGCGAAGCTGGCGTCCTAAAAACAACGGCGGGAGCCCTATGGGCGCCAGGATCGGTCGCCTCTCATCTTGCGAGGAACACCGTCACCAGGTCGGCGAATCGATCCTCCGCTTCCGAGAAAGGAAAGTGCCCGGCGTTGTCGATGCTCTCCCACAGCGCCCCCGCGATACCCGAGGCGATCTCCTCCGCCGCCGGCAGAAAGACCGAGTCCGCACCGCTGACGACGAGCGTTCGGGCCTTGACCAACGCCAGGTCGTTTCGTAGGTCCCAGTCGCCCAATGCCTGCCGGGCGACCGAAGGTGTGTCGCGGAAGTTGTCGATCGTCAGGGAATCGAACGGCATTTCGATGCGGGCCGGGGCCGATTCGGAAAGGTAGGCGCGCACGTGTGCCGCGAACCACGCGGAGACGATCGCCGGATCGTTCTCCCAGTCCGGTGCCGCGGCGATCTCCTCCATGCGCTCGGCGTCCGCTGGCGAACGTCTCGCGGCGGCCCGCTCCCGTGCGGCGACCCAACCCTGCCGGGTGACGGGCTCCGGCTCCACGAGCACGAGGCTCGCGACGTGTGCCGGATAGGCGCCGGCGTAGCGGATGGCGACGAGCGCGCCGAAGCCGTGGGCGAGGATATCGATGCGATCGAGCTCCGATGCGCGCCGCACCCGGTCGAGGTCCACGATCGCCTGCTCCAGGGTCAGCAACGACGCGTCGTCGCCGCCCTGGGCATAGCCGTCGCCGCGGCGGTCGTAGAGAAGCATCAGGTGGCTCGCGCCGAGAGAGCCCGTCAGCGGAGCGATGAGGTACCGGCTGCTCCACCCGGGTCCGGAACCGAGGACGAAAAGCGGCGGCCCGCCGGCCGAGCCCGCGAGCCAGTAGGGCAGGCGGGCGCCGCCGTAGACGTCGACCGTTCCCGCCCTCGGGAGAGGGCCGAGGCGGAGTCGTGGAGGGCGGCGACTCCTTTGTTCGGATCGGAGCGCTTGCAGTGCGGGATGGGAAGTGCGGAAGACGTCGGCGGAGGCCAAGAGCCACCGGCCGGCGGCGGGGCCTGAGGCCAGGCGCACCCACCAGTCCGCCTCGGCCGCCCGCACGAGCTGGCAGCAGTTCACGTCCCAGGGCAGCGCGATCACGTGCCCGGATTCCGCCTGGACGAGTGTCTGGAGACCGGGGAACGCAGCAAGGATCGCAAGCTCTTGTCCTTCCTGCAGAGCCGCGGCTCCGGTGGGAGTCAGGGTCCCGTCTTCGGCGAGGCTGAATCGTTCAGGCTCCTGTGCCGGCACGGAGAGCACGGTGGCGGCGCCGGGGCGCCGGACGAGGACCCGCAGCTCGTCCCAGGCGACCGCCTCGCGGCGAACCAGCGGGATGGTACCGGCGATGGCGAGGGCCCCCGGGGAGCTGAATACCGGCCAGAAGCCACGGTCTTCCGCCGCTGTGAACCGGGGCCGGGCAGCGTCCGAAAGCCTCGGGGTGAGCGCGATCGTGTAGGGCTCCGGCTCACGCTCGGTGTCGGCCAGTGCGGCTTGCTCCAGCTCGCCGGCCTGGTGAGCCCGTCGCAAGTCGAGCACGTCGTCGAGATAGTCGGCCTGCCAGCCGATCCGTTCATGCAGCAGCGGGGCGGACGGGTCGGCCGTATCGAGCGCCAGCAACGCGACCGACACCCAGTGGGCAACGTCGCCGGTTCGTGACCCTCTGCGGCGCTCGTCCAGCGCCGCGAACAACACCGCAGTGTCGTCGGTGACCTCGGCGACGGAGCGCGACAGGGTATCGATATCAGCGATGTCGAGCGCTTCCATCACGATCTCGAGATCCTCGATCTCGCTGTCGGTGCCGCCGAGCAGGCCCTCGGCGCGGGCCGCCTCTTCGATTGCCTTGGCGTCGGGCGAACGGGCGAGGAAGTCGAGCAGGTTGTCTCGGGAAGGCGCGGAGCCGGGGCGCGATCGAGCGGCGGCACAGCCGGTGATCGCCACGCCCGTCGCGAGAATGAGCACCGTGCAGGCGATGACAGGCCCACTACGGCGCACGAGGGTCACGAGTCCGTCGGGGCTCCGATCGCGAAGATCCGGTCGACGCCGCGAACGTACAGCATGCCCGCGGAGATAGCCGGCGTCGCCATCAGGAGCGAGCCCATCGGGTTGGTGGCGATGTGGACGAATTCTCTGCCGGCGGCGACGACAACGATGTCACCGTCCTCGTTCGACAGGTAGATCTTGCCGTCCGCAGCCACCGGCGAGGCGGAGAACCCCGAGCCCAGGTGGGGGACACGCGTGCGGTAGATCTCCTCGCCGGTCTCGAGATCGTAGGCGTCGAAGATGCCGCCGTTTCCGAGCACGTACAGGACGTCGTCGTAGATCAGCGGCGTCGGCATATAGGGCCCGCGTCGCTCGGCGCTCCAGACGACGTGATCGTTGGTCGTTTCTCCATCGCCCAGCGTGATGTCTCCGCGCGCCCCCGGGCGGAGCACGAAGATGGGTTGCTCGGGCCGTCGGCCGCTGGCGACGACGATGAACTCGTCGGTGAAGACGGGCGTCGGCGCGGTGATCTTCGAGCTCCCCCCGAGGCGCCATAGCTCCCGGCCGGTCGCCGGATCGTAGGCGCGGATGTAGTTAGCGGCATTGGTGATCAGCTCGGCGCCGGTCGGGCCTTCGTATACCGTCGGCGTTCCCCATGACGGCAGCTCGTCGCGATTCGCTTTCCAGCGGGTCTCCCCTGTCACCGCGTCGATCGCCAGCAGGAACGAATCCTGCTGGGTGTCGCACTGCAGGAACACCGTGCCGTTCCAGATGATCGGCGAGCTCGCCGGGCCCCATTCGAACGTCGGGATGTCGTAGGCGCCGAGATCGAGGCGGCCGAGGTCGAGGCTCCAAAGGAAGTCGCCGTCGACGGTGTACGCGTGCACACCCTGCGATCCGAACGCCGCTACCACGATGCGGCCGTCGGTGGTGGGCGTGGAGCTGGCGTAGGTGGATTTGACGTGGCGCTTGTCGCGCGGCGGCCCCTCGTGGGCGACGCGCTCCCACATGATCTCGCCGCTGTGCTTGTTCAGCGCGTAGATCATCCAGCGGTGTCGCGAGCGGTCCGCCGAGGCGTCGCCGTCGCCGTAGAGGCCGGGCCTGAAGGTGGCCCCGTCCTCACTGCTGATCGCACTGGTGACGAACAGGCGATCGCCCCAAACTACCGGGCTCGAGTGAGCCAAGCCGGGGATCGGCGTCGACCAGATCACGTTCTCGCCGGTCTCCCCGTTCCACTCGTCCGGAAGGTCCTGTCCGTGCGCAACGCCCGCCGCCGAGGTTCCGCGGAACGCCGGCCAGCTCCCTGCGGCAGGCTCCGGATCGGGAAGGCGCGGTGGCTGTGGGGCCGCGGTCCGCTCGATCCGGCGCCGCGGGGCCTCTTCGGCTGATCCCAGCGGTCGCCACGTGCTGCCGTCGAGGATCATCCGGCGCGGCATGCAGTCGTCCGCACCGGCGAGCGACAGGGTCAGGCCGCCGTCCTGCACGGCGAAATCGTAGCGGCCGACGCGCTCGCAGCCATTCGGCGCATCCTCCAGCGACAGCAGCAGGGTTCCGTCAACGGCCTCCCACACCCCAGACAACGGCGGCCATCCTTGCCCCTCGATGGAGAACCGGCCCGCGGGATCGAAGCGAGCGACGAAGGCGCCGAACTCCAGCGGCGCGTCGGGAATCTGCGGGGCCCGGGCCTGGTGGGCGCCGGCGCCTACCGGCGCGGTGAGTATCAGGGCGACGAGGATCTGGCTGCTGCGTGGTCGGAACATGGGGGCATTCTCGCCAAAGCGTGGGCGGAGCACAACGAGCGGCGGTGCGGTTGGCGCGGGTTCGGGTGAAACCTCGCCCGGCTTGCGCCGTAGGACACATATTCCTAGCATTGCTAATAATTGATCAGGCGCAACGACCGGGCGCGGTCGATAGCGCCGTGAAGGGAGGGAAGGACCCGTGCCGAGGCAGTCTCTGGGGGAGTTCGAGCAACTCGTCTTGCTTGCATGCATGCGCCTCGGCCCCGAGGCCTACGCGGTAACGATCATCGAGGAGATCGAGTCCCGCACCGGGCGCTCGGCGTCGCACGCGGCGGTTTACGTCGCGCTCAAACGCCTCGAGCAAAAGGACCTGGTGAGCTCGCGCCTGGGTGATCCCGTCGCCGAGCGGGGTGGCCGGGCACGTCGGCACTTCGATGTGCTGCCTGCGGCCGTCGAGCAACTACGGGCATCGCGCGACGCGTTGTTGAACATGTGGGAAGGCATCGAGGCCGATCGATGATCGGCGACGATTCGGGCGTCGCACCTCGCCCCCGTCGTCTTCCCCGTTCCGCCGCCTGGCTTCTGCGTCGGTGCCTGCCGCGCGAGCGCGCCGATGAAGTGGTCGACGATTTGCACGAGAGCCTCCGACGCCGCCCGCCAGCGTCTATCCCGGTTGCCTTGTGGGCCTGGTGGCAAGTATCCGCCTTCGCCGTCCGTGTGCCGTTGGCGGCGGTGCGTGACACCTGGGCGCGCTTCCGGGCGCCCCTGATTCCCGACGATTTCTCGCGGCCGCAGCCGACGCGGCCGACCACGGAGCAGCTCATGGACATATGGATGCAGGATCTTCGCTACGCGCTACGCGGTCTCTTCAAGTCCAAGGCGTTCACCACTGTGGCGGTCTTGACCCTGGGGTTGGGAATCGGCGTGAACACGGCGATCTTCAGCGTCGTGAACGCCTTCCTGTTCCGCCCCTTGCCCGTCCGCGACCCGGAGCAGCTGGTCGTCATCGCCAGCCAGACCCCCCTCGTCGAGTTCCCGATCGGCGTCTCCTACCCCAACTACCTGGACTACCGCCAGCGGACCGACGTGGTTCAGGACGTGGCCCTGTATCTGCCGGCGGTCGTGAGCTTGCAGGATCAGGGGGAGGCCCAACGCGCCTGGGTCGAGGTCGTCAGCGGGAACTACTTCGACATGCTCGGGGTGCCCGCGCTGCACGGGCGCACGTTCAGCCCGGAGGAAGGCGAGGTTCGGGGTGGCGCTCCGGTGATCGTCCTCGATCACGGCTTCTGGGAACGCGAGTACGGCGGCGATCCGTCGGTAGTCGGTCGCGGGGTCGAGATCAACGGCTCTCCGTACACGATCATCGGTGTGGCGCCGCCTGAGTTCTCCGGCACCGAGTTTCTCATCGGCGTGGATGGATATGTCTCGGTGATGATGATCGAGTCGATCCGGCCGGACTTCGCCGGCATCCTCGACGGCCGCGGCGCCAAGCTCTTCCGCTCGCTGGCGCGTCTTCAGCCCGACGTGACGGTGCAGCAGGCGAGCGCCTCGCTCAACGCCCTGGCGGACGATCTGGAGGTGGAGTATCCGCAGGACAACCGCGCCACCGATCTGCTGGTGGTCCCCGAGACCATGGCCCGCCCGGAGGTGTCGATCTCGGACCAGCTCCCGACGGTAGCGGCGGTCTTCATGGGGCTGGTGACGTTGGTGCTGCTGATTGCCTGCGCCAACATTGCCAACCTGCTGATCGTGCGGGCGTCCACGCGGCAGAAGGAGATCGCCATTCGGTCGGCCCTCGGTGCCGGGCGCCTTCGCATCGTTCGGCAACTCGTTTCCGAGAGCACCCTCCTGGGTGTTCTCGGGGGCGGCGTCGGTATCGTCCTCGGCCTTTGGGCCTCGGGTTATCTATCCCGGGTGGCGGCTGACTTTCCGTCCGACGTCCCGCTTCGCTTCGACGTCGGCCCCGACTACCGCGTCCTCGGCTTCGCCTTCGTGCTGGCGCTGGTGGCCGGCGTCCTGGCGGGTGGCCTGCCGGCGTTTCGCGCCTCGAGGCGCAGTCTGGTCGAGGTCCTGAAGGACGGCGGACGGACCTCTTCCGGGGGCGGTAGCCACCGGCTCCGCAGCGCCCTCGTCGTCGCCCAGGTGGCGGTCTCGCTGGTGCTGCTCGTCGCCGCAGGTCTGTTTATCCGAAGCCTGCAGAACGCCCGCGATCTCGACTTCGGGTTTCGGGTCGAGAACACGCTGATGGCGTCGATCGACCCGGTCCTGGCCGGCTACGAGGAGGACTCCGGTCGGCAGCTGTATCGTGAGATTACCGAGCGTGTACGTAACGTCCCCGGGGTGCTGAACGCCAGCTTCACCGGATTCATCCCCTTCAACGGGCGCGCCGGCGTCATCGGTGTTCGGCTGCCGGGCCGCGATGCCACGCCGGAGAGCGATACGTTGTCGGCGTTTTATAGCGCCGTCGGCCCCGGATACTTCCGCGCCGCGGGCACGCCGATTCTCCGTGGCCGCGGTTTTACCGAGCAAGACGTTGCGGACGCGCAGCCGGTGGCGCTGGTGAACGAGCGGATGGCGGCGATGCTGTGGCCCGACGAGGATCCGCTGGGCCAGCAGATCAGCGTCGGCGGACCCGAGGGCCCATGGATCGAGGTGGTCGGGCTGACCGTCGACTCCAAGGTCCTGATGGTGTGGGAGGAGAGCCGGCCCCTCTTCTACCTGCCCATCGAGCAGGTCTATGCGACGCCGGCGACGCTCGTAGTGCACAGCGAAGCCGACCCTGCCGCGCTCGCACCGCTGATCCGCCGCGAGATCGCGGCGGTGGCGCCGGGGCTTCCCGTCTACGACGTGAACACCATGCGGGCTCACCTCGAGGACGGCTCGGCGCTGGGAATCGTCAGTCTGGCCGCCCTGATGGTCGGCAGCTTCGGGGCCGTCGGCCTGCTGCTGGCGTCGATCGGCCTGTATGGCGTGATCTCGTTCTCGGTCAGCCAGCGGGTACACGAGTTCGGCGTCCGGATGGCCCTCGGAGCAGGCTCTGCCGAGGTGCTCAAGATGGTTGTCCGCCACGGCTTGATCCTCGCCGTGGCTGGGATCGGTATCGGGGTCGCGCTCGCCCTGTTGGTATCGCAGGGATTGTCGGCGCTGCTGCTCGACGTGAGCGCTGCGGACGTGGTGACCTACGCCGCGGTCATTTCGTTCCTGGCGATCGTCGCCCTGGTCGCAAGCTACCTGCCTGCCCGCAGAGCCACCCTGGTCGATCCACTCGTCGCTTTGCGCGACAACTGATATGAAGGGGCCCGTCAAGTGGGCGACGACGGTGAGAAGAGCTGATCGATAGAAGTCCTTGAGTATCGGAGGGTCGAGAGCACCGGCTGGGAGGCTTTCGTAAGGGGGCCGACACCGACGCTGCGGGAGGCCGCAAGGTGCACTAGATTCGGCGAAGAGGACAGCCGACCGGAGTGATCATGTCGATTCGAGCCGTCAAACAGGTCATCGAGGCGCAGCCCACCCTCGAGGGCGCCGGCGTTCGACTTCGCCGCGCTTTCGGCTTCGGCAAGACCGAGGAGTTCGATCCTTTCCTGCTCCTCGACGACTTTCGCAACGACCGACCGGAGGACTACCTGGCGGGCTTCCCCTGGCATCCGCACCGCGGCATCGAGACGATCACCTACGTGCTGTCCGGCACCGTTTCACACGGCGACAGTCTCGGCAACGAGGGTGCGATTACCGCCGGCGATGTCCAGTGGATGACCGCCGGAAGCGGCATCGTGCACCAGGAGATGCCGCGCGGGGACGAACAGGGACGTATGCACGGCTTTCAGCTGTGGGCCAACTTGCCGGCGGCGCTGAAGATGACCGCACCGCGGTATCAGGACATCAAGGCGGCCGACATTCCGCGGGCGATCGACGACGACGGAACCGAAGCGCGGGTCATTTGCGGTGGCCTGTGGGGAGTGCGCGGGCCTGTCGACGGCATCGCAGCCGATCCCCACTATCTCGATATTTCGGTTCCTCCCGGCCGGCGCAAGACGATCCCGGTGGAGACCTCCCGGCACGCATTCGCCTACGTGTTCGCCGGAGGCGGAACTTTCCGCGCGGCTTCCGAACCCCACGCGCCTCCCACCGACTTCGTCACCGAGGGCGCGGAGCTCGCCGACCCCGACGACATGCGAGCACGCGCAGCGTCGGGAAGGGGCACGGTCGTCCCCCGCAACCCGGCCGACGGCGGCGGGGTCTCTGACGGCAGCTCGGCCGAGAATCGCTCACTCGTGCTCTTCGATTCCGGCGACGAAGTGACGGTGCAGGCAGGGGACGAGGGAATTCGATTCCTGCTGGTATCCGGAAGGCCCTTGCGCGAGCCGGTTGCCTGGCACGGGCCCATCGTCATGAACACGCGCGCCCAGCTGCAGGAACCGTTCGCCCAGCTTCAGGACGGTACGTTCCTGGATCGCTGACGATTCCCGTCGCCGCCGAGTCCTGATGACGCCCACACATCCCACTCGTTGGATGTCCGGTTTGCGCATTATTGAATCGTAATGAGTAGTTATGATCTTAAAAAACTATAGTTGAATATCAAAAACTATCGGCGGCTTCGAAGAGCCGCGATTGATTCGGAAAAAGTGCCGGCCCTTCGTTATCCGGTCAGAACGATGAACCTGGACGCCTCTCAATGACAGGATCGGTCGGAATGGACGCACGAGCTTACGAAGTCGCTCGCATCACCGGAATAGGCACTCCGTCGAGCAAGGCGGACCACCCCGGGGCCAGCGATCTGGATCCGGCGCGTGGTTTCGTTCTGGCAATTGGCATCTCCGTCGGTTTCTGGACGCTGCTCATCGCCGGGCTCGTCAAGGCGCTCATATAGCTGCCCGCCTCACCGCGTTCTCGCCTTCGCACGGACCGCACCGGGCCATCTCGTGGCCGGCCCCTGCAGTTGTCCGCAGCCCCTCCGCGCACGATGGCGGCAATTCGGCCCGCGATGGCCGTGTCTCGGCTTTGAGACCCGGGTTTCGCAGAGCTCCCCGACTCGATCAAGCAGGGACTGATTCAGCGTCAGATCCCGGCCTTGAACGGCGTCCGCACCATCGCCGTGTTTCTGGTCATCCTGATGCACTACGGGTTCTGGTGGGCACCCGGTGCGTACGGTGTCGTCGCCTTCTTCGTATTGAGCGGGTTCCTCATCACCTGGCTGCTGCTCAAGGAGCAGCAGCGGTACGGGAAGGTCTCGCTGACCGGGTCTACAAGCGGCGCACGCTGCGTGTAATGGCAAGTAGAAAAGGGACCTTTGCGGCCACGTGAAAAGGGACCCCCGATACGTGGCGACAACTACGTGTCTCGATCCTCCTTTCGTCGTAGTAGTAGCAGGTCAGGTTGTGGGAAACGCGCAGCGTTTTCCATGGCCTGACCTCGCGGATGGGGGTCCGGGGGAAGGGGGCCGTTTTCCACAGCTCGGCCCCGTCGACGGTGACGTCGGAGAAGGCGAGGCGCTGAGTGGCTCCGTACGGGCCGATGTCGTCTCGCCCCAGGTCTGCGGTACCCCCCGGAAGTGGGCCCTCATGAGGACTTCGCGGCAGCGCGGCGGCGACACAGATCTCGTACCGCTTCCTGCTCCGCGCTCGGCGGCGTCACCTCCGTCAGCAACCCGGCCCGCAGGTGCTCGGCGAGCTTGCACGCATCGCGCCGATCCGTCGTGATCCGATCTCCAGGCTTCACCGGCGTCAGCGACGGCGCCACCACCGCGCACTCGATGCCCTCTGCCTGCAGCTGACGCTGCCGCAAAGCCCCGCCTCGTAGGCACTCTTGACCGCCGCACCACGCTCCTTCAGGTGCCCCACCAGCCTCCGCACCCCGCGCCGATCATGGTTCACCTGAAACACCCGCGCATCGGGGGTGTACTTCAGGGAGGAGAGACGCCGCAGTGAGCGAAACGGGACTCGTCCCTCCGGGTTGCCGGCCCGTATGGCCCCATGCGGCGTTGCTCGTCGCTCATTTGGGGCCACCAAACCACACTCCTCGCGCCTTGCCTGGAGCCGTGCCGGCCGGCAACGCGGCGACCTGACAAGCGCTAACAGGCCCTAGTCAAGGCGGTTTTCCAGGGCCGCGGCAATCACTTCTGCTTGCAGCCTGCCAATGACCTCACTCGCCGCACGCGTTACGTGATAATCGAATTCATTGTACAGCCGGCGATCGCCTGAGTACTCCCTGAGCGCTCCCAAATTGTCAACGAACACCCATTGGTGCTTCGCCGCGAGCACTTTGAGCTGAATGTACAAGTCCTCCTCTTGACGCCGGCTCCCGTCGCTGGTGATGGGCAGTCGTTCGAGCGTCACCTTAAGCGCTTCGTCGGTATCGGCGTCGGCGGTTACGACCTGGTAGGACGGTATTGGGCTCATGACAAGCAGCAAGTTTGGATTTTCCGATCGAGCGATTTCCATCAAGGCATCTATTCGCCTTATCGCCTCAGCCTTGCTTTCCGGAAAATGGTGCAAAAACAACTGTTGATTGAGAAACTGCGCCGACAATGAACCGCTGTAACCGACCGAGTCTTCGACGGATCTCCGTATATCGTTTATGTAACCAACCAGTTTTAGAACGCTCTTGTCTTGGCTGCCCGCCGTAGTGCTCAGCATGCGTAGGCGAAACCAAGTCTCGCGGATTCCGATTCTATCCGCGAACTCCCGACCAATGTACGCGACTCGACTTCGATAAACTTCGTTAGGATCGGAATAGCGCATCCAAGCGGGTTCCGCAATCTTGTAGTCTGGCCCGTCAGGGACAAAATAGGGTCGATCGTCGATCCGCAGTATGTCAATAAAGTCGTTGCCCGTGTACAAGTTCATTACGAGCACATCGACGTCGAATTGACGCAGCCGTTTCTTGAACAGTAGATATGCCTGTAACGGAGAATATCGGCCGACACCGTTTGACAGTACGAGGCTGTCGACGCCGCGTTCAACTAACTGCCGTTCTAAGACTCCTTGATGGGTCTCAGAATTACTCATACATTGATCAGAGTGTGAATCGCCTACTGCTGCGACGATTAGTTTTCCTCGGGCCGCCCGCAAATCTGTCTCCGTGAGGTCGGTACGGATTCCAAGCTCATTGCGAAAAAAGTCGATCCTCGTATTTGTGGTCATGTCCATACAGGAGTCATAGGGTAGGGCTTGTGTCGCGAGGGTCGACCACCCCAAATCCGGATCACCGTACTCGTACTGTGGTGGAAGAACACCGAGCGAGATGAGCGCAATGTCGAAGAGCGCAAGCGTCACCGTGAGAATCACGGTGTAGATACCGATACTCCTGGCAAGTCGCCGAAGTTTGTTGGGTCTTTTTGGCATGCGTCAAGTACGGGCCTGTAAGGGCTCTCTGAGGAATTTCATCCTACGCCTCACCTCAAGAGGTAGGCAATTTCGCGCGCTGGCCGGGGCCATTTGCCTCCGTGCCGGTGGCCAACGGCCGCTGGAAATCAGCTACAAGTGTTTGAGGAGAGGCTGAAAAGTTATTTTGGCGGCAACCACTACGTTGGTCCCAAACCTATGCAGCAGCGGAAACCGAAGGATGTGCCCATCGGTCGCTGCCGCCGTCCGTTGCAACTTACCGAAACCAACGAGACGACGCACGAATTTCTCAAGAAAATCGTGGTGAGTAATCTTCACGTCAGAAAAAGTGTTCCATAACGCTCCAGGTCTTCGCGGGCCAAAGGCCGCTCGTCTGGGCTCTCCGTGTCAAGTGGAAATGAGGCTGGTCAGCATGAGGCCAGGTCCAGCTTGCGAAGATCCGCATGGCGAATCACGACTTAACGTGGGCTGCGCCCTGTTCCGCCATGATCACTGACCAGACACCGTCACCGGCGCCGAGGTCGAGCACTCTTATCCTATTCCGGCCAAGGGTTTTCTTGAACCCACGATATTCACAGCTAACATCTGAAGGCGCGTGATGGTGTTTCTCGGCGGTGGGAGCTCTCCGAGGAGGGCGCGGGGGCGGCTCGTGCGGCGGAAGTAGGCGGTAGATCGGGGGTGAGGGTGGGCCGGCGGCGCGGAGGGCGTGGAGTCGGGCGCACGTTGAGCAGGAAGCGCTTCAGGCTCCAGCCGGAGCGGGTGATCGCCTCCAGCACCGTGCGGCCGGCATGCAGCAGGTTGTAGGTACACCGGATCTCTCAACTTCCGACCGGTACTGTTTTCGGGTTTTGGGTCACGCGGCGACAGGATCGGCTGACGATCGAAAGGACACCTCCCGGCGCATGGTTCGTGTGGCCATTAACATTCAAGAATGACTTATAACGACTTACGCGAGCTTTCATAGATATTTTTCAGACGTATTCTTACGTATGGTATTGCGGAATGTCCTGACGTCGTTTTATATATCTGTTGTTGAGCGAGGCAGGAACGACTCGGGAGGCAAGCGATGAACGCACGAGCCCACAGCATAACGACCGTCGGCAGCGCGACGTCCGTGCGCCGAGCCCCGGTCAAGAGTCGCAAGGACGCGGGCGATCTTCAGGCCGCCGTCGGTATTCTCACCGGTGTGGCGGTGTCGGTCGCGTTCTGGGTAGTGATCGCCCTGATCATCCTCTGAGCCCGATCGCTTCGCCGCGTGCTGCGGGTTGCCGGCGAAGCAGCGGGCGTCAGGTCCCTTCCCGGGCCGCTTCGAGAGCGTCTTCGAAGTGCCGCGACGCCGCCGACCAGCTGTAGCGCTCTTCCACCAGCGTTCGCGCCGCCGCACCCATGTCCTTCCGCACTGCCGGCTGGCGCAGTAACGACACCACCTCGCGGGCAAAATCGTCCGGTCGGTCCGCCAGGACGATGTTCGTTCCGCTGGTAACCGGCAACCCCTCCGCCCCGATCGTCGTCGACACGATCGCCTTGCCCATCGCCATCGCCTCGAAGATCTTCAAGCGCGTCCCGCCGCCGACTCGCAGGGGAACGACGTACACCTCCGCGTCGTGAACGAAGGGTCGTATGTCGTCGACCTCTCCGGTGACGGTGAGGCGCGGGTGCGCTGCGGCGAGATTGCGCAGGCGCTCGGTGGGATTTCGACCGACGACGAAGAACTCGACCTCGTCGAGCTCCGCCTCGATCAGCGGAAGGATGCTCTCCATCGTGTAGATCACCGCATCCTCGTTGGGCATCCAGTCCATCGATCCGGTGAAGACGAGGCGCGGCGTCGGCGCCTCGGCAGCGTCCGGCGCAGGCGTGAAGTACTCCAGGTCGACGCCCGTGGGCACCACGGTGATGGCCGACGGCTCGAGAAACTCGCGGAAGCTGTCCCGATCGTCGTCCGAGACGGCGACGACGTGATCGGCGCGCTGCAGGTAGCCTTCTTCCGCCCGCACCATGGCGCGGTACTCGCGCCAGCACGCCAACTTCCACAGGGGATTGCGCGCCACCGACAGGTGACGCTTCCAGATCGCCGCCTCGACGTTGTGGGTGAAGATCACCTTGGGGGTGGCGGTGTCCCATGGCATCACCGGAGCCGGGACGAGAAAGTCACAGACGACGACGTCGAAGTCGCCGGACTCCACCAGGTCGCGGACCGCCTTCTTGACCTCGGGGAGGGCGTACTTCGACAGTCCGAACGGCTCGCGGGAGAGCATGTGCCGCAGGTAGGTCGCCAGCTCCCGGGGGCCCCGTCCCGTGGCAATCGGCAGCGGAACGCAAATGGATCGGGCGAAGACCGAGTCGAGCTCGTGATGAACGTCGTTCGGCTGCTCGGGATAGTAGGTGTAGAGCGTGATCTCGTGCCGCTCGGCCAGGTTCCTGAGCAGCTGAAAGCTCCGAATGCGGCCGCCGGAGTTCAGCGGCACGAGTCCGCCGGCCTTCACCCACAGCAGCTTCATGGCTACCAGCAGATTCCGTGATAGTCTGCCGGGTCCGGGCGCTTGTCCTTGCTCAGGTTGACGAGGTCGACGACGACCTGGTCGCTCGAGGCGAGGGACATCACGGCTTCCTTGTCCAGGCTGGTTGACCCGAGGACGATCACCTCGGCCCCTTCGACAACGTCTTCGACGTCGTCGTGCAGGAGCGAGCCGATGTGCGGAATATAGTCCTCGATGAACGCCCGGTTGGAGCCGATCAGTCGGCCGAGGGACACGTTGGGATCCCAGATCCGCACGTTGCAGCCCTCGCCCAACAGACGCTTGACGAGCTGCACGTGCGGGCTCTCGCGCAGATCATCCGTGCCCGGTTTGAAGCTCAGCCCGATCAGGGCGATGTCGCGGTGCTTGAGCTCCAGGATCATCTCCACCGCGCGCTCCAGGTGACGGTCGTTGCTCGGCAGGATCGAGTCCATGAGTGGAAGAGCGACGTCGAGCTCCTTCGCCCTGTAGGTCAGCGCCCGCAGGTCCTTGGGAAGGCAGGAGCCGCCGAAGGCGAAGCCCGGCTTCAGGTACGCCGCGGAAATGTTGAGGCGACGATCGGAGGTGAAGATGTGGGTGACCTCCTCGGCGTCGACCTCGAGCTCCTTGCACAGCGTCCCGATCTCGTTGGCGAAGCCGATCTTGAGGGCGTGGAAGCAGTTGCAGGCGTACTTGATCATCTCGGCCGCCCGCAGTTCGGTCTCGAAGATCTCGCTCGGCGCCCACTCGTAGAGCTCCCGGAGCGGGGCCGTCGCCTCCTTGTTTTGCCCGCCGATGACGGTCATCGGGGGCTCGAGGAAATCCGCTACGGCGCTTCCCTCACGAAGGAACTCGGGATTCGAGCACACTTCGAAGTCGCTGCCGTGGGTTCCGCCGCCACTACGCTCCAGCGCCGGAACCGCCACTTCCTCGGCCGTGCCGGGGAGCACCGTGCTGCGCAACACGACGGTGTGCGGTGCCTGCTTGTCTCGCAGCGCCGCGCCGATCTGCTCGCAGACCTTCTCGACCACCGAGGTGTCGAGCTTGCCGTTCGGGAGCGAAGGCGTTCCGACGCAGATGAACGACATCTCGGTTTCGGCGACCGCGCGGGCCGTATCGGTGGTGGCGTCGATCAAGCCGCTTTCGCGCCCGGTGGAGATGAGCTCCTCGAGGCCGGGCTCCAGGACCGGAGTCCGGCCAGCGACGAACGCGTCCACTTTTCCCGCGGCGATGTCGACGCCGAGGACATGGTTTCCCTGATGGGCCAGGCACCCGGCGGTAACCGAACCGACGTAGCCCAAGCCGAAAACACTGACCCTCTTGCTCATCTCGAGTTCCGATTCCCCACACTACGTGGACTTTGCTCCCGCCCGCCGACGCAGCAATACCCCGGGAGTTCGCGGGCGGAGATCGGCGAAGGAGGAGAGCTCACCAAACCGGCGCGCAGCCAGTTGTCCTGAGAGCAATTCTAGTCAATTGCACATGCTGATACGAGACGCGAATTTCGTCGCCCGAGAACCGCTCGTCCGGGCGGCTGGCTGCCCCGGGAGGCGGCTCGACAGTTGTGTCCATCAGCAACTCGTCAGGCGCCGCGGGCGCCGGACCCGGCGAGCTCGGCGTACAGCAGGCTGACTTCTTCCAGCCCCTTCTGTCCGGCCTCGAGCGGAAGCCGCGGTGCTTCGGAAGCCAGGACCTCGACGACCTTCGCGGCCAGCGCCGCGGCGTCCGAGACGGGAACGAGAGACACTCCGGCGGGTCTCATACCGTTGTCCGTGGCGATGACCGGCGTGCCGAACTGCAGAGCCTCGCGGATGGAGATCGCGTCTCCGTCGTAGAGCGTCGTGCGCAGGAAGAGATCCGCTTCCGCCAGCAGCCGCATCGTCGAGCGATGGGGCAAGTCGCCGCACACTTCGATGTGGTCGGCGTATGGCTTGCCGGCGGCGTGCCCTTCGACTTCGCGGCGCAGCCCGCCGTCACCGACGATGACCAACCCGGCAGCGGAAGATGCCTCACGGATGGCAGCGAGGGCGTCGATCTGTGTCCCGACGTCGTACTCCGGCTCCAGCCCGCCGATCGTCACCAGCACCGGGTCGTGGGAACGGACGAAGTCGAACAAACGGGCTCCGAGCGCCTCCTCTAGGTCGGTGCCGACGATCTCGTCCACCTGACGTTGTGACATGCCGAACGGGGATATGACGCGGATCCGCTCGGCCCGGACACCGAGGCGGCGGAAGAAATCCGCGATCTCGTCGTTCACCGCGATGACGGCGTCGAAACGGCGCAGTGCGATCGCCCGCAGGCTCCGGGGGCGGGTGTTGCGGCCTTCATCCGAGGTGGGGTACCCACCGGAGTGAAACGTGAACACCGAACGCTTGCCGGGAAGCAGCGAGCACAAGAGGCCGAGGACGGCCTCCCGCGGGGTCAAGTTCCCGCCGACGTGCAGATGCACGACGTCGTAACGCAGCCGCAGCAGGAGGCGGAGCACGTCAAAGGCGCCGCCGGGAGCGTGCACCGTGGGACCGCTCGCCTTTCCGTCGCCCGAAAGGTTGACGACCTCGCATGCGGCCCCGCGCTCGCGCACGTAGTTGTGCAGGGCGACGACGTTCATTTCGACCCCGCCGTGTGGCGGCGGATACGGGCCCAGCAGGAGAACGCGCGCCGTGGCGCTAGCGGTCATTCGAGGTTGGCGCAGGCTTCATTGCTTGCCGAGCTTCCCGCCCGGTTGCTGGCGAACACCCGAAAGCAATAGTTTCGGCCGGGCTCGACGAGGTCCTTGTACGACCGCTCGTTGGCGGGCACGGCGGCGACGAACTCGTAGCCGTCCGACCCGTTGCTGCGAAAGATTCGGAACGACTCCTCGTTCTGGGAGTTGTCGATCCAGGACAGCCCGACGCTCGTCCAGCTGCGCGTGCGGACGAGAACGGGGCCGCCGGGCCTTCCCAGCGAAAGCGTTCCACCGCCGCTTCCGGTCGTGGTGGTCAACGCGGACGGCGCCACCGGCGGCGCCGAGGGCGGCGGCGGCGTCACCATCATGTAGGTGTCGACGTGGTTGGGCGGAACGCCGGGCTCCCGCAGGCGGCGACGGAAGTTGCTCGCCCAGAACAGGTACTTTCCGCTGCGGCTGACCGCGGCTCGCGGCGTCGTGAAGTACGTGTCGCCTGTGCTGGTGTCGTAGCGCGACCGCGTATGAGCCAGGCGTTCGACGAGGCCACCGTTGTACTTGACCCGGAAAATCTCGTTGGTGTACGCGGGCCAGAAGACGGACGGATCGGACTCGGTCGGCACGTAGGTGGAGATGTACAAGTAGCCGTCGTTCACCATCGAGTTCGCCGATACATGCAGGGCGATGTTGGAGGGGAGTGTCCATCCCAGCGGCACGATGGTGGTGGTCTCTCCGTCGGCGAGCCGCACGGCTCGGATCTCGTTGGTGAACCACGACTCGACCGCGAGAAGGTAGTCGTCGCCGGCGGGCGATTGCCCCAGATCCTTGTGTCCGTATCCCTGTCCGAGATTGCGCTCGAAGTTCAGCGTCCCGTTACCGATCCCGTACACGTGCATGTTGCCGGGGCCGCCGGGAGGGTTGTGGTTCACGACCACTCGGGTTCCGTCCGGGCTCATCGAGAGGTCGCCGATGTTCAGTGCGGCTGCATTGAACCGGGCGATGACCGAGTTTGACGAGAGTTCGTAGACGAAGACGACGGAACGGTCGTTGGCGACCGCCGCGAGCCGATTCCCGTCGAGTGAGAGCTGGTTCTCCCCCAGAGCGGCGACGTTGTTGAACGGCAGCCGGGTGATGACGGTATCGGTGTCGGTGCCGAAGTTGTAGGCGCGGAACTCCCCGTTCGCCACCAGGTGATAGAGGATGTTGCGGTCCGTCGGGTGCCACCAGTAGTCCGACGGGCTGGTCGATGGCAGCGACAAGGTGCGCAGAAGGGGAAAGGGCGGGGCGGTCGAGTAGAAGCTGACGCTGCCGCGGTTCGACGCGATGCGGACGATGGTGTCATCCGCGTTCGTCGGGCTCTGGCTGGAGTATTCGGTGGTGAGGAAGTCGAAGCTCGTCGCGCCGAGAGCGTCGGTCACGCGCCAGATCGTCTCGTTGAACACCGGATCGACGAAGCTCTGGCCGGCAGGGGGCGGCTCCATCGTGTCGTGATCGGGAGGGGCATGAGAGGACTGATCGAGCAGTGACGCCTGTGAGCCACCGATAGAGATCAGCAGCACGACGCCGAGCAACCCCATCGTGACGGCGAACCGGCTGGACATGTCAGGAGGCCTCCCGAATGGTGGTTTTCACGTCTCCGGGGACCGAAGATCGATCCCGACTTCGATGATACTGCATCCGTTTGGCGCCCGGCACCGAGCCCGGATTGAGGCGCCTCGGCGGCCGGTCTCTGCTCGGACAGGGGCGCTTCGGAGTTCGGTCCGGTCTCTGCCTGGTCAGGCGCGGATCTTCGTCTGTAGACCCTGGGGAGCGGGATGCTCCACGGGTTCGGCGCGCGGTACGTAGTCGTCCCACGCTTTGGCAACGAGCTCTTCGAGGTCGTGCTCGCGGATCGCGGTGGCGAACATCGCCGCCGCCTCGGAGTTGGCGAACAGCGGGATACCGCGGTCGACCGCGTGGCGTCGGATGAGATAGTCGTTGGTCAGCTCTTCTTCTTCGATGGACTTCGGCACGTTGACGACCAGGTCGACCCCCTGCGACTCGATCAGGTCGAGGGCGTTGGGGCGCTCGTCGTCGAGAGGCCAGGGCACCACCTCGGCTTCGACGTTGTTGCGGGCGAGGAACTCGGCCGTCCCGCGGGTGGCATAGAGCTTCAGACCCTTCTCGGCGAAGGTGCGCGCCGCCGGCAAGAGCTTGGTCTTGTCCTCGATCGCTCCGCTCGACATCAGCACTGCCTTCTGAGGGATCGTGTAGCCGACCGCAAGCAGAGACTTCAAGAAAGCCTCCAGGGCGTCGTCGCCGAAGCAGGCGACTTCGCCGGTGGACGCCATCTCGACGCCGAGAACGGGATCGGCACCGGCCAGGCGGGCGAACGAGAACTGCGGCGCTTTGACGCCGACGTAGTCGAGCTCGAAGAGCGATCGCTTCGCCGTACCCACGGGGACGCCCATGATCGCGCGCGTCGCCAGGTCGACGAAGTTGAGCCGGTAGACCTTCGAGGCGAACGGGAAGCTGCGCGACGCCCGCAGGTTCAGCTCGATGACCCGAATGCGGCGGTCCTTCGCCAGGTACTGGATGTTGAACGGGCCGGTGATGCCGAGCTTCGAGGCGATCGCCCGGGTGATCCGGTTGATCCTGCGGATGGTCTCGATGTAGACGCGCTGGGCCGGCAGCACGATCGTCGAGTCGCCGGAGTGCACGCCGGCGTGCTCGACATGCTCGGCCATGCTGTAGGCAACCACCTCGCCGCGATCGGCGACGGCGTCGACCTCGATCTCCTTGGCGCCGGAAACGAACTCGCTGACCACGACGGGATGCTCGGAGCTCACTTCGGTCGCCTGAGCGAGGTAGTCGCGCAGGTCTTCGTCGCGGTAGGCGACGTTCATTGCAGCCCCGGACAGCACGTAGCTCGGCCGCACCAGTACCGGGTAGCCGACGTCGCCGGCGAACTTCAGCGCTTCGTCGACACTGGTCGCGTCGCACCACTGTGGCTGGTCGACCCCGAGGTCGTCGAGGAGGGCGGAGAACTTGTGCCTGTCCTCGGCCCGGTCGATCGACGACGGGGAGGTGCCGAGAATGCGGACACCGGCCTGGTCGAGCGGCAGGGCCAGCGTGTTGGGCGTCTGGCCACCCATCGAGACGATCATCCCGGCGGCATGCTCCCGCTCGTAGATGTCCAGCAGGCGCTCGAGTGAGAGCTCCTCGAAATAGAGCCGGTCGGCGACGTCGTAGTCGGTGCTGACGGTTTCCGGGTTGTGGTTCACCACGATCGAGGTGTGGCCGAGCTCCTTGAGCGTCTCCAGACAGTTGACGCAGCACCAGTCGAACTCGACGCTGGAGCCGATGCGGTAGGCGCCGCTGCCCAGAACGATGACGCTCTCGCCGCGCGGCGCGGCATCGGGGGCGCTTTCGAACGTGACGTCGTCCACCTCGCCGTGGTAGCTGACGTAGAGGTAGTTGGTCTCCGCCGGAAATTCGCCGGCGGTCGTGTCGATCTGCTTGACGAACGGTCGGATGCCGCGCTCCTGCCGGTGGCGCCGGACGACGAGCCCGCTTCCTTGTGACGTGTGGCTGGCCCCCGATCGCACCAGCCCGCCGATGTGCGCGTCGGAGAAGCCGGCCCGCTTGGACTCGCGGAGCAGCTCGTCGGGGAGTGCCTGCAGCGAGTGCCGGCCGAGCTCCTCGGCGATGCGGACGATGTTGGCGATGCGCCGCAGGAACCAGGAGTCGACCCCGGTAGCTTCGCGGACGCGCTCGATGTCCCAGCCGTCGCGCAGCGCCTTGGCCATGGCCTGGAGGCGATTGTGTGTCGGGCTCGCCAGCTCGGCGTCGACATCGATGTCCTCGAGGCCGTCGACGATGCCTTCGAACTCGGGCGACACCATGCGGGTGGCCTTCTGCAAGGCCTCTTCGAAGCTCCGACCGATGGACATCACTTCGCCGACCGACTTCATCGAGCTGCCGATGCGTGTGTCGGCGGCGCGGAACTTGGCGAAATCCCAGCGTGGGATCTTCACCACGACGTAGTCGAGCGCCGGTTCGAAGCAGGACTTCGTCGCCCGGGTGACCGAATTGGGAATCTCTGTTAGCAGGCGCCCGCAGGCCAGCTTGGCGGCCACGAAGGCCAGCGGGTAGCCGGTTGCCTTCGAAGCCAGGGCGGAGCTTCGGGAGAGGCGTGCATTCACCTCGATGGCAACGTAGTCGCCGGTCTTCGGGTTGACGGCGAACTGGATGTTGCACTCGCCGACCACGCCCAGGGCGCTGATCGTTCGGATGGCCGTGGCGCGGAGCTCGTGATATTCGTCGTTCGAGAGCGTCTGGCTCGGCGCGACGACGATCGACTCGCCCGTGTGGATACCCATCGGGTCGAGGTTCTCCATGTTGCAGACGGTGACGCAGTTGCCAGCGCGATCGCGGATGACTTCGTACTCGAACTCTTTCCAGCCGATCAGCGCCTGCTCGACCAGCAGCTGGTTCGAGAAGGCGAACGCGGTGGCCGCCGCGTCGGCCATGCCGTCGCGGTCCTTCACGATGCGCGATCCGAGACCGCCGAGCGTATACGCGGATCTCACCAGCACCGGATAGCCGATCCGCTCCGCCGCCTCGATCGCCTCCTCGGCCGACTCGACCGCCTCGCTGGGCGGCAGCGGCACCTCGAGCTCGCGCAGGCGCCGGGCGAACGTGTCGCGGTCCTCGGTGGCGATGATCGTCTCGACCGGCGTACCGAGCACCTCGACGCCGTGCTTCTGCAGAACGCCGTTCTCGTACAGCTCGACGCCGCAGTTCAGCGCTGTCTGCCCGCCGAAGCTGAGCAGGATGCCGTCGGGCTTTTCCCGCTCGATGACGCGCTCGACGAAATGCGCCGTCACCGGGAGAAAGTAGATGCGATCCGCCAAACCCTCGGACGTCTGAATGGTGGCGATGTTGGGATTCACCAGCACGACCTCGGCGCCCTCTTCCTTGAGAGCCTTGATCGCCTGCGAACCCGAGTAGTCGAACTCGCCGGCTTGGCCGATGGTCAAGCCGCCGGATCCGAGAAGGACGACGCGCTGGGGTGCCTTGCTCACGTACTTACCGCTTTCGGAAGGGTCTTACGGACGTCATCGAGGAACGTGTCGAAGAGAAACTCGGTATCGGTCGGGCCGCAGGCGGCTTCCGGATGGAACTGCACCGCACGATGCGGGCCGTTGCGCTGGCGCACGCCCTCGAGCGTTCCGTCGTTGCCGTTGGTGAACCAGACCTCCCAATCTCCCGGGAGATTGTTGGCGTCGACGACGTAGCCGTGGTTCTGGCTGGTGATCGCGCTGCGACCGGTGTCCACGTCGACGACCGGTTGATTCTGTGCCCGGTGCCCGTAGGGAAGCTTGAAAGTCCGCGCCCCCGCCGCTAGCGCCAGCAATTGGCAGCCCAGGCAGATGCCGAAGATCGGTCGTGGGTCGTCCAGCACCGTCGCCAGGCGGTCGATCACGGTGGAGCTTTGCTCCGGATCGCCCGGACCGTTGGTGAGGAACAAGCCGTCGTAGTCCAGCGTGGTGAAGTCGTAATCGGACGGCACGACGGTGACCTTTGCGCCGCGCTTCAACAGGCAGCGAAGGATGTTGTACTTCATGCCGCAGTCGATGACGACGATGTGGGGGCCGCCGTCGCCGTAGGTCTGGGGCTCCGAGCGCGAGACGATACTGACTACGTCTTCGCTCGCCGGGTCGTACCAGTTCGGCTCCGGCTCACCGTCGACGACGATCTTCGCCAGCATGGTTCCGCGCTCCCGCAGGTGACGGGTGAGGGCGCGCGTATCGATGCCCTGCAATCCGGGGACCCCCTCGCTGTCGAGCCAGTCGCCCAGCGAGCGGGACGCGTTCCAGTGGTCCGTATGATCGTCGTAGTTCGCCGTTACCAGGCCCCGAATCATGATCCGGTCCGCTTCGAAAAAACGCGGGATACCGTTTTCGTCGACCTCGGGCGAAGGGACGCCGTAGTTGCCGATCAGCGGGTAGGTAAGAACGAGGATCTGTCCGTAGTACGACGGATCCGTCATGGCTTCGGGGTAGCCGACCATACCGGTGTTGAACACGGCCTCGCCGGCGCAAGGTCGCTGCGCTCCGAACATGTAGCCGGGGAACTCCGCCCCGTCGCGAAGAACCAGCGACGCCTTGGTGCGCGATGTTGTCATGATTCAGTCGAGCTCGAACTCGTCGCGCCAGTCGCCCTCTTCCTTCCAGCTCTTCTGTTCTTCCTTCTTGAACAGAAAATCGCCTACGACCAGGATGTCCATCTCGGTCCGCATGAAGCACCGATATGCGTCATCGGGCGTACATACGATCGGCTCGCCGCGGACGTTGAAGCTCGTGTTGACCACGAGCCCGCAACCCGTCGCCTGCTTGAAAGAATTGATGAGCTTCCAGTAGCGCTCGTTGGTGTCACGGTGAACGGTTTGAATTCTCGCCGAGTAGTCTACGTGAGTTACGGCGGGAATGTCGGAGCGCTGATGATACAGGCGCTCGTACATTTCCATCGAATCGTAGCCGTCGGGCAGAGGATTCCTCCGCTTCTCCTCAACGGGCGCCACCAGCAACATGTACGGTGAGCCGGGATCGATGTCGAGATCGAAGTACTCGGCACAGTCCTCGGACAGGACCGAGGGAGCGAACGGGCGGAACCCCTCGCGGTACTTGATCTTCAGGTTCAGCGTCTTCTGTGTGTCGGGATCTCGCGGATCGCCGAGGATGCTCCGATTGCCCAGCGCCCGCGGCCCCCACTCCATGCGTCCCTGGAACCAGCCGACAGTCTTGCCCTCGGCGAGGGCCGCCGCCACGTTGGTGCAAAGCTGGTCGAAGTCTTCGTATTTGTGCGACGGAGCGTCGTACCGATACGCGACGCGCCGGACATCGCGCTCGTCGAACTCGGGGCCCAGGTACGAGCCCCGCATGAGGTCCTTACCGTTTCCGGCCGGTCGCTCGTTGCCTTGCCAGATATGGTGGGCCGCGAGCGCCGCGCCGAGCGCGCCCCCGGCGTCGCCGGCGGCGGGCTGGATCCACAGCTCGTCGAAGGTTCCTTCGCGGATGAGCTTGCCGTTGGCGACGCAGTTCAGGGCGACACCGCCGGCCATCACGAGGTTCGAGCAGCCGGTGAGCTCCCGGGCCGTCCGCCCGAGCTGCAAGACGATGTCCTCGGTGACCCGCTGGATCGCCAGGGCGAGGTCCATGTAGGGCTGCGTGAGATCGGTCTCCGGCTCGCGCTTGGGAATGCCGAGAAGCTTTTCCCACTTCTCGTCGCGGCACATCCGCAGGCCGGTGGCGTACTCGTAGTAGTCCATGTTCAGCAGGATCGAGCCGTCTTCCCGGATGTCGACCAGCTCTTCCCGGATCAGGCGCTCGAGCCGTTCGACCCGCTCGCTGCCTTCGTTGCCGTAGGGCGCCAAGCCCATCAGCTTGTACTCACCGCTGTTTACGCGGAAACCGCAGTAGTACGTGAAGGCGGAGTAGAGCAGGCCGATGGAGTGCGGGAAATGCAGCTCCCGCAGAATCTCGATGTCTTTGCCGCTGCCTTTGCCGATTGTGGCCGTCGACCACTCGCCGACGCCGTCGAGCGTCAGAATCGCCGCCTCCGGGAACGGAGAGGGATAGAACGCGCTGGCCGCGTGCGACAGATGATGCTCCGGGAACAGCAGCTCCGGGCGTCGGGCGAGCTTTCCACCGGCCAAAGTCTCGAGCTCTTCCCAGAGCATGCGGCGCATGAACAGCTTCTCGTTGATCCACACCGGGATGGCCGAGAGGAAGCTGCGTAGCCCCCGCGGCGCGAAAGCGTCGTACGTCTCCAGCAAGCGCTCGAACTTGAGGAACGGCTTGTCGTAGAACGCGATGGCGGTGAGGTCGGCGACTTCGACGCCGACCTCCGACAGGACGTACTCCGCCGCCAGCGCCGGAAACGACGCGTCGTGCTTCTTGCGCGAGAACCGCTCTTCATGCGCCGCCGCGACGATCTCTCCGTCGATGAGGATCGCCGCGGCGCTATCGTGGTAGTAGGCCGAGAGGCCGAGAATTGCGCTCTTCAAGTCGGTAGGCCGTGGATCAGAACAGCGTGTAGATGAAGGGAGCGACGGCGGTCCCACTCGTGAGGACGATCAGGACACCGAACATGAGCAGCACGATGATCATGGGGAGAAGCCAGAACTTCTTCCGAACCCGTAGGAACCCCCAGATGTCTCTCAAGAAGTCCATGCTCTAGTTCCTCGTTAGGAGCGCGAAGCTCAGTAAGGCGTTTCCAGGTCTTTTGCCGAGAACGTTTGGTTCCGCTCCACGAATACCGACGATCGGTCGCGCTTCCACACTCGCATCCGCATCGAGTCGGCGCCCAACAGGCGGCGCAGCAGCCCGATGGGCGTGGCGATGACGAGGTAGATGATCGAGAGCAAGACCTTGGAGACCACTCCCCCGATGAGGAGAGAGAGCCCGAACCAGACCTTCGCGGCGGGGCCGAACAATCGCGGCCACACCATGGCGACGAGCAACACGATCATCGCCGCGGGGATGAGGTTCGGCATCGGCCAGAACCAGGCCACCAGCAGCAAGATCAGGACCGCGGCGAAGGCCGTGTCCTTTGCTTGATGGAGAGACGAAGGCTGCTTCATAGGGGCACGTTTCGGCCAACAGGGTCAGGGGTTTCCCTCGGGCTGGAGAGGGTGGGCTGCGGACGTAAGCCTGCTACGAGAAAGCAGTATAGCCAACGAAAATAGCGGCCTACAAGCAGATTCACACGCCACCCGGAACGGGTGGTATCGGGTTTCCATCGAAGTAGAATCAAGGGACCATGGGGGGGCTCTCGCGGACGCCGCAGAGCCCCTTTCCGGCGGGTACTCGGCCCCCAGCATGGCACGTTACTTGCTGCTGTTTCTGCTCGGGATCACCGTCTAGAATCGATTCCAACCCCGAGCTTCCGATGAGCGAAAGAATCCGTGTCTTACAATTCGTCAGCGCTTTCGACGTCGGTGGTACCGAGCGCCACGTCGCCAACTTGCTGAAGAGCTACGATGACGGCCGCTTTCGATTCCAGGTGGCCGCCTTCCGCGCCGAGGGAGGGCTGTTGGCGGACTTCGCGGAGCACGCCGATTGGGGCACCGAGTATCCGATCAGGCGGCTCTACGGATTCGGTACCTGGCGGCAACAGCTTCGCCTGTCACGAGCCCTGCGCCGGCGCCGCGTACAGGTCTTGCATGCCTACGGCTTTTACGCCAACTGCTTCGCCATACCCGCGGCGAAGATCGCCGGCGTACCGGTGATCATCGGATCCATCCGCGATGTAGGGGCGTCATGGACGCCCATGCAGCAACGGGTCGAGCGTACCGTCTTCCGGTTGGCCGATTCGGTGCTGACCAATGCCGACGCGGTCAAGCAGAAACTCGTCGGCGAGGGGTATCCCGCCGACAAGATCGCCGTCATCCGGAACGGTGTCGACGTGCAGCGCTTCGCCTCGGCCGATCCCGCAGAGGATTTCCGGTCGGAGATCGGCGTCCCGGAAGGCGTGCCGCTCGTCGGCGTGGTCGCCCGCATCGATGCCGTCAAGGGGCTGGACGACTTCGTCGAAGCGGCGGCCCGGGTCGCGAGAACCCGTCCGGATGCCCATTTCGTTCTCGTCGGCGACAGCTTCCCTACGGAGGAGCACCGCGCGTATCACAGCGCGCTGGTCGAGCGGGTCCGCTCCCTCGGTATCGAAGAAAGGCTCGTGTTCGCCGGCAATCGCTCCGATGTTCCCAGCATCCTGCCCCAGCTTGCGGTGTCGGTGCTTCCGTCGCTGACGGAGGGCTTGCCGAACGCGCTCCTGGAGGCCATGGCCGCCGGCGTACCGGTCGTCGCCACGGCCGTCGGGGGGACACCGGAGGTGATCGAGGGCGGCGTAAACGGGCTGCTGGTGCCCCGCCGTGATCCGCAACGGCTGGCTGACGCGATCGGCCGTCTGCTGGATGATCGCGCCCTCGCGGGGCGCATGGCATCCGCAGGAAACGAAACCGTCGACGCTCGTTTTTCGCTTCGTGCAATGGCACGGTTGACGGAGGATCATTATCTAGCCGCTCTGCGGCGGGCCGGTGGCAGGGCGGCCGCGGCAGCGCAGCAGGCCAGCGTGGGAACCGGTCCCGGTGCGGCCCGCTACGGCGACAACGGACGAGTGATGTGATGGCGGGGACCTCGACGAACGCGATCGACGGGCTGCGACCGCGCGAGGTCGCTGCGCCGAAAGACCGCACCGGCAAGGTCACGGCTCCCTATCTGTTGTTCCTGGGGTACGCCTTCCTCTATTACGCCTATCCGTGGATTGTCGGACATATCGGCGGCCATTCGCTGCGCATCATGATGATCGTGCTGTTGGCCAACGCCGGCTGGCTGGTGCTGGACAAGACGCTCGCACGCGAGCCTTTCCTGCTTTCCTGGCCGGACACCCACTTGCTCCTGGTGTTTCTCGCCACCGGCGTCATCTCGGTGTCCAATTCGCTCTGGCCCAGCGCCACGCTCGACGCCTGCATCGAGATCTCGAAGGGGATACTCGTCTACTTTCTGCTGATCAACGTGATCACGACCCGCCGTCGACTTCGGACCGTTTTCTGGGCCTTCGTCCTCGGTGCCGGGATCGCCGCGGGCAACACGCTCTCGAAGGTCGCGCGGGGAATCGTCGACGGCCACGGTCGGGCGCGATACGCCGGTGTCTTCGAAAACCCGAACGACCTCGCGGTGGCGATGATCATCGTCCTGCCGCTGGCGATCGGACTGCTCTACGGGGCGAACCTCCGTCAGCGCGTGATCCTCGGCGGGGTCATCGCGATGCTTCCAGCGACCGTCTTTTACACGTTCTCGCGCGGCGGCCTCGTCGGCCTGGCAACAGCGCTCGGGATCATCGGGCTGCGGGCCAACAACGCCGGTCGGTTCGTTCTGTTCCTGGCCATCATCGCGGTGATCGCCGCCTATCCGCTGTACGCGGATCAGTGGACGCGAGAGGAGGGGTTCTCGGAGCTTGGCGGCGACTACTCGTTCATGGGACGGATTTTCTCGATCGAAATCGGGACGCAGATGTTCCTCGACAATCCCTGGACCGGCGTGGGACTGGGCGCGTCCGCCCTTGGCATGTGGGAGTACGTCGGCTGGTACGAGTTCTACATGTCCATCCACAACACCTTCGCACAGTTATTCGCCGAGGTCGGGTTGTTCGGCGGGCTGGCGTACCTTGGAGCCCTGGCGATATCGCTCATCGGCGCGGATCGCGTTTCCCGGTCGGCCAAGCGCCGCGGGGACCTCGAGTTGATGTACTTCGCCGTGACGCTCGAGAGCTCGTTGATCGCGTTCCTGGTGTGCGCCATGGCCGGGCCGTACCTGAACAGCTGGTCCCCGTTGTTGCTGATTGCGCTGTCATCAGCGTTGCGCTACGTCGACACGCAGGAAAAACTCGCCGAGTCTGCGGCGTCGCCGGCGCAGCCGTCGCCCGCGACATGAGAGAGATCGCCCGCGCCGCCCTCTCTTCGAGGTGGCTGACACCGCTCTGGTCGTGGTCGACGCGGGGCCAGGTCTGTATCTTCACGTTTCATCGCTTCAGCCCGAGTAGCGGCGATCCCGCCCGGACCGCGACGGACAAGTTGGCGCGGATCCTGACTCGGCTGCGACGCGACGGCTTCCGCGCGGTCGGCCTGGACGAGTTGCTGAACGATCCCGGCAACGGTAGCTCGCGGCGGGTCGCGTTCACCGTCGATGACGGATACGCCGACTTTCTCTCCGCTGCGGATGTCTTTCTCAATCACCAGTGCGCCGTGACCGTGTTTCTTCCGACGGCGTTCATCGACGGGGATGACTGGCTGTGGTGGGACAAGATCGAGCACATCTGCCGCGGTGCCGCGCTCGGGAGCTACAAGCCGCTGCCCGAAGGTCCCGAGGTGGTGCTGGTTTCTGCGGATGCGGAGGTTCGTGCCGAGGTTGCCCGGCGCGTCGCGGCCGAATGCGCGCTGCTACGGGAAGACAGGAAGCTTCTCTACATCGACATGCTCGCCGAGGCCACCGGTGTCGAGGTGCCCGAATGTCCGCCGCATCGCTTCGCGCCGATGGGCTGGGACGAGGTCCGGCGGCTGGAAGAGGCCGGTATCGGCTTCGCCCCGCACACGGTGACACACCCGGTGCTGTCGCAGACCGACGACGAGCAGGCGTCGTGGGAGATTGCCGAATCGTGGCGAAGGGTGCGGCACGAGCTCGATCGTCCATCGCCGGTCCTCGCTTATCCGTCCGGTGGTCCGGCGGACTTCGGCGAGCGCGATGCGCGCATCGCGGCCGAGAGCGGACTGCTCGCGGCGGTAACCACCCGTCCGGGCTACGCAGAGCTGCCGATCGGCGGTCTCGACGACGGTGCGTTCCGGTTGCCGCGTTTTCCCGAGCCGCCCGACCCGAACGGAGCCACCCTGGCGGCCGGCGGGTTCTACCAGTTCCGCCGCCGATTCCTCTCGGGGGGCTCCGCATTCTCCTAGTACTGCAGGCCGTGGTGGAAGTGTTATGGGTCTGGGTACGAGGAAAAGAGGCTGGATGCAAGGCGCCGCGACGAGGGCGATGCCGATGCGTATCGTCGAGGACCGGGAACGCCGCAAACGGCCTCTTTTCCTCGTAACCCTACAGGCGAAGGGAGGTTGCGCGCGATGACCGCGTTGGGCTTCCTCGACGATACGCACCGGCATCGCCTGCGTCGGCCCGCCTTGTCCTCACACGTAACTTCCCTTCGCCAGACCCATCACACCTTCACCGCGGCCTGCAAGACCGGTCAGAGCGGGTGTCGTGGCTGGCGTTGGAACAGCGCCTCGACCAGGTACCAGCCCATCTTGGTGGTCTCGAACAACCAGGTTTTCGCGTAGCGGCGGTTGCGCCACCAGCCCTCGACCTCGAAGGTTCCGTCGAGTACGCCGTGAACCGCAAGCGCCGCGTTCGGTGACGATCCGTAGGCCAGCTCGCGCCGCCAGATCATGCGGGTTCGTCGGGTATGGAAGTTCGACGTGACGACGACGATCGAGTCGAAGCTCCGGCGGCGGAGACAGCGATGCAGCAGCCGCGCCTCTTCGAGTGTCGAATCCGCCAGCCCCTCGCACAGCATGACCTTGTCGGCGAGGAGGGGGTACTCGCGGTCGAGGAATCGGCGCACGACGTCCGGCTGAAACTGCCCCCAGATGTGCAGCGGGGCAACGTGGTAGATGACGCCGTCGACGCGGCCCTCCTGCAAGAGCCGAAGCGCCTCGCCGAGCCGCACGACGTTGGCCCTGTCCGATCCCGCCAGCGCGATGGCGACGTCGGCGTGCTCGGGTAGGGGGTCGGGCGAGACGATCAGGTGGGCGCCGAACAGGATGATCAGCGAGATTCCGGCAAGCAGCGCGGCCGCGACGATGAGGGACCGGCGCCAGAACTTCCGACTCACGACCGGTCGCTCCGTCGCAGCCGGCTCGGGCACGGCCATTCGGACTGCCCCGTCCTCCGCGGCGCCGTGGGGCCGAAGGGGTCGGGGGCAGTCGGATCAGATGGTCGCTTCATGTCCGCTCGCGACGGTGGCACCGGCCGGTTGGCGTGCCGCCGGTGCCGTGCGCTCACCGGCGTTGCCGTCGAGGAACGTCCGACACCAGAGCTCGAACGACATCAGCGTCCAGATGTGAAGGTCGAGGGGACGGCCCTGCTCGTGCCGGCCGATAAGCCCCTCCAGGTAGGCGGCGTCGAAGATACCCCGCGACCGGGCCGTGGGTGACAGAAGCAGGTCGCGGACGTAATCGCCGAGCTGGCCGCGGAACCAGCGGCCGAGCGGGATCGCGAAGCCCTGTTTGCGCCGGTCGATGGTGGAAGCGGGCAGTGTGCCCCGCATCGCCTGCTTGAAGATGTACTTGGTTTGCCCGTCCTTGAGCAGCAGCCGGGGCGAGATGCGCGCCGCGGTCTCGACGAAGACGTGATCGAGCAGGGGCACGCGGGTCTCGATGGAGTGAGCCATGCTCATCCGGTCGACCTTGGTGAGAATGTCCAGCGGCAGGTAGGCGTGGAAGTCGTTGTATTGCAGCGCCGAAAGCCAATCGGCGGGACCGGAGGACAAGGCGCGCCGCTGGTCGGGCCAGGCGCCTGCGGTAGGCATCTTGGCACGGACGTCCCCCGTGAACAGCCGGGTTTGCTCGTTCGGTGAGAAGAAGGAACACGCATCGAGGTAGCGATCGGCGCCCGAGCGGGAGAAATGGCGCAGGGAGTTCTTCCCGCGCAGGTCGTCGGGCCAGAGGCCGGCGACCAGGCGGAGAGCCGGACGAACGAACCGCAGCAACGGATCGAGCCCCCTCTCGCGCTGCTCGACCACGTACTTGTCGTACCCGGCGAATCCCTCGTCGCCGCCGTCTCCCGAAAGCACCACAGTGACGTTCTGGGCGGCGAGCTGCGAGACCATGTAGGTAGGGATGGCGGAAGAATCGCCGAAGGGTTCGTCCAGGTACCAGGCCAGGTCATCGAGAATGTCGAAGACATCGGGCTCGAGAACCATCTCCCGATGGTCCGTTTCCAGCATCTCCGCGACCGCGCGCGCGTGACGGAGTTCGTCGAAATCGGCCTCGCCGAATCCGATGGAGAACGTCTTGATCGGTCGGTCCGACAGACCGGCCATGGTGGCGACGATCGCCGAAGAGTCCATCCCGCCGCTGAGGAATGCGCCGAGCGGTACGTCGCTGACCATGTGCAGGTCGACGGACTCCTTCAGGGCGGCTCGGAGCTCCTCGGCCACTTCGGATTCGCTGCGATCGTGCTCCGGCTCGAACGAGAGATCCCAGTAACGGCGCACGTCCGGCCCGCGGCCGTCGGTGATCGTCAGAGTGTGGCCGGGCTCCAGCTTGTGGATGCCGTTGATGATGCTGCGCGTCGGCGAGGTGGCGAGGAACGTGAAGAGATGCTGGACGGCCGCCCAGTCGAGCTCCATGCCGTCCCGCAGCTCGGGGATGGTCAGCAGCGACTTGATCTCGGAGCCGAAGACCAGCCGGTCGCCGAAGATGCCGTAGTGCAGCGGCTTGATGCCGATCCGGTCACGCGCCAGCAACAGCGTGCGCTCGCGCTTGTCCCACAGGGCGAAGGCGAACATGCCGCGCAGGTGGTCGACGCAGTCGCGACCGTATTCCTCGTAGAGGTGAACGATGACCTCGGTGTCGGCGCCGGTGCGGAATCGATGGCCGCGTGCCTGCAGTTGCTCGCGGGTCTCGCGGAAGTTGTAGATCTCGCCGTTGAGGACCACGCAGACGCTTTTGTCCTCGTTGAAGATCGGTTGATCGCCGGTGTGCAGGTCGATGATGCTGAGGCGGCGCATGCCGAGCCCGATGCCGGGAGCGACGAAGTACCCGGCGTCGTCGGGGCCGCGGTGCACGATGCTGTCGGCCATCGACGCGATCTCTTCCGCGCCGACCGGCCGATCGGAAAGACTGTGGATTCCTACGATCCCGCACATTGCGGCACGTCCCGGTCTCGGGTCTGAGGGCCCTGTTCCTACGTCAACCGATCGGGCAGGCTCTTGCTCGGGTGTGAGTCTCGCACGTTGCGATAGCGTTCCAGCAGGGCCTCCCGTTCGCGCAGCAATTCCTTGACGATGCGTGACGCCGAGCGCCCGTCCCACATGGGTGGCGCCTGACCGATCTTTCCGGCGCCGCGAAGGATTCGCATCGACTCGGCGACGATCGTATCGGCATCGGTACCGACCAGCGTATTCGTGCCGTCGGATACGGTAACCGGTCGCTCGGTGGTGTCGCCCAAGGTCAAACAGGGGACCCGCAATGCCGTCGTCTCGTCCTGTACACGTCCGTCGTCGGTCCAGGTCATTCGCGACCACTTGATCAGGGCGACGTGATCCGGGTAGCTGGGCGGATCGATGACATGGACGTTCTCGAGCTCACCGATCTCCTGCCACAGCCCCAGTTGGTGCAGACGGGCGACGGTTTGGATGCTCGCCGGAAAGACGATCGGGAGGCGCTCCTGAATCTTGCGCAGGGCGCGGGAGGCCTCGCGGCACAATGCCGTATCCCCGAGGTTGTCTTCGCGCTGCAAGCTCAGGACGACGTAACCGTCGCGCTCCAAACCGAGGCTCTCCGGCGCGGGAGATTGGAGGATACGATCTGCCGCCGACAGCAACTGGTCGACGAGGATGTTGCCGACGAAGCGAATGCGAGAGGCCGGAATGCCCTCGCACGTCAGATTGTTGACGGCGCTCACCTCGCTGACGAAAAGAAAGTCGGAGATCGCGTCGGTCATCAGCCGGTTGATCTCCTCGGGGTTCTCGCGGTTGAAGCTGCGCAGCCCCGACTCGATGCGTGCTACGGGGATCCCCATCTTCACGGCGGTCATGCTGGTGGCCAGGGTCGGGTTCGCGTCGCCGACGACGACCACCACGTCCGGAGTGGTCTCCAACAGCGCGTTCTCGAAGCGGTTCATGATCGCGGCCGTCTGCTGCGCGTGCGAGCCGGGAGCCACTTCGAGGACGAGGTCCGGAACCGGGAAGCGAACGCCCTGGAAGAACGGGTCGGAGGCGAGCCCGCTGAACTCCGCGCCGGTGGCGAGCAGCAGCGGCTCGATTTCGGGCGACCGCCGCATCTCCGCCATCAGCGGGGCGATCTTGAGGAAGCCGTGCCGGCATCCGACGACATTGAGAACCTTCAGCGGAATCATGTGTTGGTCCGCTTCCAGACGTCGTGCCGACCGCCGACGAAGTTGAACAGTGCCAGGACGGCAGCCCAGTTCATGAGCACGAAGAAGTACGCGAGCAGGAAGAGCCTCTTCATGTCCGCAACTCCGCGTGGGCGACCGAAACCGTTCGGCGCGACACCATCGCGCCGACGAGGGCGGCCCCGTAGAAGGCCAGCTGGGCGATCAGCATGACCAGGTAGGGGCCCTCGCGCAGGAAGAGATTCGACGCCAACAACGCCATGAGGCCGTAGGGCGCCACCAACCTGCCGACCTTGTGCGAAACGAGCTGCAGGAAGACCGGGTTTCGCGCCGGATTCAGCAGCGCGGGCATGAACGCGAGCAGCTGGTAGTTACCGGTCAGCGTTCGCACCTTGCGCTCGAACTCTCGCTCCTCGCCACAGGCGGCGTCGTAGACCTTCGCGCGCGGCTCGAAGACGGCCCGGTTCCCTTTCAGGATCGCCCTCATCGGAATGGTGACGTCGTCGAGGATCGTGCCGGGTTCGAGCGGCTCGAACAGCTCCCGGCGAATGGCGTACAGGGCGCCGGTGGCCCCGAGGATCGAGTGGACGTCGCTCTCCATCGAGCGAATCCACTTCTCGTAGCGCCAGTAGAGTCCGGGGCCGGAACTGTCCTCGCCGCCGTCTTCGCCCGAGCGCTGCAGGACGAGCTCGCCGCTGACGACGCCGACGGTCGGGTCGTTCAGGACGGCTACAAGCTCGCGGACGGCGCCGGCGTCGAGCCGCTGGCGGGCGTCGGCAAATACCAGGATCTCCCCGCCGGCCACCGCGACGGCCTCGTTCAATCGAACGGCCTTACCGTCGCGCGTGCTCGATTCGAGCACGGTCACGCCCCGGTCCGTGTAGGACCGGGCGATGTCGTCGGAGCCGTCGGTCGAGCCGTCCAGGGCGACGATGATCTCGCGCCGGTCGGCCGGGTAGTCGAGCCCGAGGCAGTTGTCGAGCTTGGCGGCCAGGTGCGCCCGTTCGTTCCAAGCCGCGATGATGATGCTGACCGACGGCTCGCCGTAGCTTTTTTCGATGGTCTTTCGACGAGCGATCGTCCGCCACGCGGCCAGCAGCAGCGGGTAGCCGAAAAAGACGTAGAAAACACCGCCGAACGAGAGCCAGAAGACTGTCTTGGCGACCGGCACCGGACTAGCGTCCGCGTCTCAGCACGACCTGCTTGACCGTCTTCCACAGCACGAAGAGGTCGAATCCCAACGAGGCGTGCTTGGCGAAGTAGAGGTCGTACTGCAGCTTCTCGTAGGCCGCGTCCACCGAGTCGCCGTAGGGGAAGCTGACCTGGGCCCAGCCGGTGATACCGGGCTTGATGTACTCCCGCAGGCGGAAGAAGGGGATCTCCTTCGACAGCGGGATGACGAAGCACTCGCGCTCGGGGCGCGGTCCGACGAAGGCCAGCTCGTTCTTCAGGACGTTGATTACCTGGGGCAGCTCGTCGAGGTGCGAGCGGCGCAAGATCCGGCCGACGCGGGTGACGCGGTCGTCGTTCTCGGTCGCCCAGATCGGGCCGGTCTCTTCCTCGGCATTTGCCGCCATCGAGCGGAACTTGTACAGCGTGAACGGAACACCGAACTGGCCGATGCGCTCTTGCCGGTAAAGGACGGGCCCTTTCGATTCCAGCTTGATCGCCAGGGCGATCAGTAGCATCAACGGCAGCGTCAGCACCAGCACGCCGACGGCACAAATCAAATCGAGGACCCGCTTCGCCGCCAGGTAGTACGGAGGCGGCGTGAAGATATCGGAGTAGATGAACGATTGCGGCTGGACGGCGTCGAGCCAGACCTTCTTGCTGACGTCCTCGTAGAAGTCCCTTGCCTGCTGCACGCGGACGCCCTCGAGCTTGCATTCGATGAGCAGGGAGGTGAGGTCCTCCCGGCTGCCGAAGCCCTCGTCCGTGATCACCACGTCGGAGATGCCGTTACGCAGGATGATCTCGCGCAGCCGCTCGGCGTTGATGTCCGGCGATGTCGAGCTTTCGAGGCCCCCGGGCGGCAGCATCGTGGTGGCCTGGCCCCGCTTGGAGGTTCCCTCCAGCTCGCGGCGGAGCTCGCCGGCCAGACGGTCGTTTCCCAGAATCAGGATGCCGCGCGTATCGGAAGACCACGACGGCAGCAGCGTGAGCACGAGGAAGACCGCCAGCACCGACAGGTACACGTTCGGGTCCTCGTACACCGCAAGGTCGCTCACGTAGGGTCCGAGGACCCATAGCAGGGCCAACGTCAGCAACCCGAGTCGGGCGCCGTTCATTGGCTTGGGCTGTGCGAACGTCCGTTGCATCGACGATTCCGTACGGTCAGCGAGAGCGCGGTCGTACGACCTTGATGTTGTGCTGCGTTGTCAGATAGTTCTTCTCGTAGTGCCTGTACGCCGGGGCGTAGCGCGTCCGGCGCAAGGCGATGCCGTTCAGCACCAGCCCCAACACGTTCTTGACGTCGAAGCTCTGCAGGGCCCGGACGAGCGTCTCGCGCCGCGTCTTTTCGGCGCGGGCGACGAAGACCACGCGGTCCGCGACGTCCGCCAGCAGGTGGGTGTCTGCCATCGGCAGTACCGGCGGAGAGTCGATCAGGATGTACTTGAACTTCTTGCGCAGGCGCGAGATCAGCTTGCGGGCGTTCGGGGAGCCGAGCGCATCGGCGAGCTCGCCGGAGGGGTTGGCGCCGGCCAGCACATAGAGGTTTCCGACGCGTCCGAAGAGCTCGGGGGCAAGGCTGTCGGGCGACTTCAGCACGTCTTGCAGGCCGGTCTCCGAGCCCAGGTTCTCGGCGCCGGCCTCGCTGAGGTAACGGCGCACGCGCGGGCGCTGCAGGTCGGCGTCCAGCAGAAGCACGCTCTGATCCTGGATCTGCGACAGCGCCAGGGCGACATTGGTCGAGGTGGTGGTCTTGCCCTCGCCGCCGCCGGAGGAGGTGAACAGGACGACATGCGAGTACTCGCGGTCGATCTTGTCGCGGATGCGTACCGCCAGGATGCGGAATTGTTCGGCGGCCACCGATCTTCGATCGGTCAGCGTCGGAATGGGTGTCTTGGACTCCCGCGAGAACAGGCGCCGGGGCAAGTTGGGGATGCCGGCCAGCACGGGAAAGCCGGACACGCGCGCCAGGTCGTTGATGTTGTCGAAGGTCGAATCCAGCTGGTGGGCGAGGAACATCACGCCGAAGCCGAGGAAGATCCCCAGGGCGAAGCCGATGGCAACCACGCGGCGACGCTGACGCGGGACGGGGTAGATCGGCACGCGCGCCTCTTCCACCACCGAGAAGCTGATCGGGTGATCGGCCGGCTGCAGCCGCTGGGTCATGCGGGCGCTGTTCAGCCGGCCCAGTATGTTCTGGTAGTTGCTGCGCGACGCGTCGTGTGCATCGACGAGACGGGCGAGCTCCTGGCCACGGTCCGGCGAGGCGTCGATCAGGTCGACCATCCGCTGGTGTTCGGCCCGCTCGGAGAGAAGCTCGGTACGCTCCCCGTAGTAGTACTGCAGGAGACTTTCCACGTGCTGGAGATCGGCACGGTTCCCGATCAGGCGGACCTGGACGGCGTTGTTGGGCTGCGCGGTCGTGCCGGGCGCCGGGGTCGGGTTGCTCGCAGCGTCCGGGTCGCCGGCGTTGGCCACCAGGTCGGCGATCTCGCTTTGTACGCGCAAGACGTCGGGGTGGACCGGCGTGCGGGTCGCGAGCAGGGTCCGCAGCTCCTGCTGCTTCGCCTGCAGCTCCGCATTGACCTGCGGTGGCAGTGCCGGCGTGGCGCCGGCCAGCGCCTCGAGGTCGGCTTTCTCGGAAAGAAGCCGCTGCTGATTCGCTTCCAGGGTGGCGATCTCGAGCTCGTTCGTTTCCAGCTCGGCCTGCGTGTTGGCCAGGGAGGTGAGATAGCTGTCGAGGTCGTCGGCCAGGGAGCCGCCGTAGTTGGCCGTGAAGGCGCGCAGCTCCTGCTCCCGATCGCGCATCTCCTTCTCGGCCGCCTCGGCCTGCGCGGCGATGAGTTCGACCCGCGTGTCGGCGAGACCCTGGTCGCGCCGGCGAGCCTGCTCGACGAACCCGTGGGCGACCTGATTGACCAGGTCGGCCGCCTTCTGCGGGTCTCGGTCTCGGTAGACGAAGTGGAACGTGCTGAGGCCCTGGACCTCGATTTGGATCGCGTTCTTCAGGTTGTCCAGGTACACGTCCTCGACCTCGTCGACGCCCTCGAACTCCTTCAGGCCGAGCAGCGCCGGCTCGAGGACGGCGCGCCGGTACACGGTCTCGCGGATACCGCCGAACTGGTAGTTCACCGTGAACCCGGGGTTCCACGAGCCGGCGTTGAGGCCGGGCGGCACGTTCATCGCCAGAAGGGTCTTCGCCTCGTAGCGCAGCGGAATCTGCAGGGCGTAGAGAACCGCGCCGGCGGTGCAAAGGATGACCGCGGCGATCAGCCAGGGCATGCGGCGGCGCACCATCTGCACCAGGCCCTGCAGCGAGAAGGCGTCGGTGAACTCCTTCTGGGTGTCCGAGGTGGTCTTCAAAGGTTCGTTCATGATCGAATCACGGCGTGCGCCCGCCTCCCGAATTGTTCAGGGGCCGGCCGATTGGTGAGCGTTCCCAGTAGAAGCGTAGCCCAGCCAGGATCCGGGTGCGCGAGAAAGTCGGGGAGTTGGCGGCGAAGCGTTGACTCAGGTAGAAGATGCTGGCGAACGGGGCGATTCTGTCGGTCACCTGGACGACGCCCGTGGCGCCCGCGTTCACGAACTCCAGCCGGCTATCGGCGATCTTCGAGCGGCTGGCGCTGAAGTCGGCGTCGATCTGGACGCGCCGGCCCAGGTTCGCCCGCGCTCCGAGCAAAGCACGTTGGGTGACGCGACTCTGCAGGATCGGGTCGATCGGCTGCCCCGCCGGCGTGAATCCGGAGAAGACGAGGAAACCGCCGAGGGTCCGCTGATAGTTGCCATTGAGGGCGAGATTCCGCCAGTTCTTTCGTACACCGCCGCTGAGCGAGTAGGTAAACTCGTTGTCGAACTCGAGACGGCGACGAAGGAGCCCCGCTCCGAGCCAGAAATACAGGCCGCCTCGGGTGGTCCTGCTGTAGTTGGCGTTGAGGGTGTCCTGCGAGGCGACCTGGAGCCGGCCGATGGTGGTCGGGCCGAACACCTCTTCCGGATTCAATACCTCGGACCGCTGGTATGCGTAGGTCACCGTCAGCGTGTTGTCGCGCGCGAAGGTCCGCGTCACGCCGGTGAGGGCCGACGTCGCTAGCTGCTTGACGGAAATCAGATCGGTCAACGTGAGGGTTGGCGCCTGGGTGTAGTTGGCCAGGACGCGGACGAACAAGCTGGTTTGCCGATTGAACTGATACGTCAGGCCGACCGTCGAGGCGCCGCGCATGAAGGTCCCGCGCGGATTCAGTGAGATGGACTGCTGCTGCAGGCTGGCGTCCTTCGAGCGCCAGAAATCACCACCGAGGTCCAGGGTCCACTCGCGCGACAGGGAGCGGTTGTACCTCACCGTCGCCGTGTGGTTGAGCGCGGTAAGCTCGGTCAGCTCGGTGTAGATCTCGATCCGCGGCTCATAGCTGAGGGTGAGCGTCGAGCTGCGGTAGTTCTTCGTGTACTGGATGTTGGAAGGCACGATCGAGATCACGTTGTCGCTGACCGGATTGAATCCCTGCGTCGAGACACCGGTATCGAATCCGAACGACCCGGTCGTCGGCCCGAAGTAGAACCCGTCCGCGGTCCCCGCTGCCTGACCCGCAGCTGCAGCGGGCGTCGCGATGGCGAACGCGACGGCGATCGCGACGCCGAATGCGAGAACCCAAAGGTCCTGCAGGCAAGGAGCGGGGGAGCGGAGGGTTCGGATCACTTTACGTACACCGTGTCGCCGGGCTGTACCTGGATAATGGCGGCCTCGCCCTCGAGGATCTTCTTGACGTCGACCCGGGTGCTGGTTCCGCTGGCGCTGGTCACCATGACGTTGCCCTGGTTGGCGTCGTAGGTGAACCCGCCGGCGACCGCGATGATGTCGAGGATCGTCATCGGCTGCAGCAGTGGATATTGCCCTGGCGTGTTCACCTCGCCGAAGATGTTGACGTTGCGGCTGTTGATCTGCTCCACCATGACGACCACGATCGGCTCACGAAGACCGCGGTTCCGGTAGAGTTCCGTCAGCTCCACTTCCAGCGACTCGGGCGTGGATCCGGCGGCCGCCACGCTACCGATGAGCGGCAACGAGATCCGCCCGTCGGGGCGAACGGTCACCGTGGCGCTGATGTCGGGCTCCTGGTAGACCCAGATCTGTACCTGGTCCTCGGGGCCCAGGGTGAACGCGGCGGCCGTCTGCGAGGCGCCGGGATCCTGGCCTTGACCGAATGCGGCAGGCGCGCAGGCCAACAGCAGCGCGAGGCCGAAAAATGCCGTTTTTCTCATAGTGAACACCCCCTTGTGCTCTGGTTCAGGCACTCTCGACGTAGAAGTTAGCAAACCGTGTGCCAGTTCACCGGGTGCCGCGAAAGCGCGAAAAAGGCCGTTTTCGACCGAATTGGACCAATCCGGCGGAGTTTCGGAAGAAGCCGGCTTCCGTCGGAACGGAAGCCCGGTTCCATTCCGGGCACGGACCTTCGTTTCTTTCCGAGGGCTGCTGGCGTCATGCATATATGACGCCGGTGGGGCGCCTTCTCCCTCACGGCTCGAACAAGGCCGTGATCTCCCTAGTTTCGGCGCAGGACTGATTAGGATAGAACAACTCGGTTCGCTTGTGGTTTCCTATGCGTGCGTATCAGTTGAGGAGTGCGCGGAAGGTGAGATCGTGGCGCCGGAACCCGTCGAGCGCCCGATCCTGGGCAACCTGTGTATCGGAGGCCGTAGCCAACGGTTTCTCGGGGAGGAATCCGTAGCGTGCAGCGTGTCGATGATCCGATGAATCGTTTGTTGGCGGCTAGTGGGCCGATGGTGCAGGCTCAGCAGCTCGCCGAACGGGTCGCGCCCAAGGACGTTCCGGTGCTCGTTATCGGGGAATCGGGCTCGGGTAAGGGGATGCTGGCCCGCTACCTGCACGATCACTCGAAAAATCCCGACGGGCCGTTCGTCAAGGTCAACTGCGCCGCGTTGCCCCGCGAGCTGCTCGAATCGGAGCTGTTCGGGCACGAGAAGGGCTCGTTTACCGGCGCCGCTTCGCGCAAACCGGGGCGCTTCGAGCAGGCCACGGGCGGGACCATCTTCCTCGACGAGATCGGCGAGCTGGCTCCCAGCCTGCAGGCGAAGCTCCTCCATGTGCTCGACGACAACACGTTCCGGCGTGTGGGCGGCACCGAGGATCTCTATCTGCAGGCCCGGGTGATCGCCGCCACGAACAAGCCGCTGGAGCGGGCCGTCGCGAACGGCGAGTTCCGCGACGATCTGTATTTCCGCCTGGCCGTCGTGTGGATCGAGGTGCCGCCGCTGCGCCGGCGCCCGGAAGACATTGTCATGCTGTCGAGCCATTTCTTCGGTGTGTACTCCCGTAAGTACGAGGCCAGCCTGGAAGAGTTCCCGAACGACCTGATGGAGGCGATGCTCGAGTACGAGTGGCCCGGGAACGTTCGCGAGCTGAAGAACTTCGTCCAGCGCTACGTGCTTCTCGGAGATCCGGACGCGGCCCGCAAAGAGCTCCGGCGGGGCGTCCGGGAACGGCTCGCCAGCTCGATGGAAGCGCCGCGCACGGCGTCGACCTCGCTGCTCGACATCGGCGCTGCCGCGGCCGAGCAGGCGGAGAAGGAAATGGCCTTTTCCGCCCTCGAGGCGACGAACTGGAATCGCAAGGCCGCTGCCAAGAAGCTCAACGTCAGCTACAAGACGCTGTTGAACAAGCTCAACAAGTGGGACCTCGAAGGCTCCGACTCCGAGAGCGTCCAGGTCAGGGCTGACGACTGATTCCTGATCCGCTCGCCTATCGAGCGGCGAGGGTGGCCAGAACCGCGGGTCCGATGTGCTCAGCTACCACTTCGTGCCCCGCCGGCGTGAGGTGGACGCCGTCGGTGAAGAAGCGCGGCTCGGTCAGCACCGGTCGAAGGTCGATGATCGGCACGTCCATCTGCTCGTAGGGCGACCAGCGCTCGGGCGGGCTCTGCGAGGGCAGGGAAGGGACCAGGACGATAATCGCCGCGCTCCCCTCGCGCTCGGCGATCTGCAACAGCCGCTCGGTCGCGGCGACGTTGCGCCGGGCTTCCTCGTCGGGGTCGACGCGCTGCCATTGATCGGTGTCGGGGCCGGCGATCTGGATCCAGGCCTTGAGAACGAACCAGGCGAGCTGCAGCACCGGCGCGTTCTGACGGAGCCCGTGCAGCTCCATCGTCCCGAACGGTCGTGCCAGGTCGACTTCCGGAACGACGGCGACGATGACATCGGCGTCGTACGTGCCACGCTTCTCGACGAAGCGAATCCAATTCTGCGGCGACCACCCCGGTGCCGAGCCGTTGATCGCCTGGGTTGAGCCGGCGTCGCCGGCCATCGCCTCGACGCGGCGGACGAAGAGCTCCTCTTCATAGACGCGCCCCCCGCCGTAGGTTACCGAGTCGCCGACGAAAAGGATCCGTGTGACGCCGTCCGGGAGGACGGGGCCGATTTCCGGCCCGCGCATGCCTTCGGCGTTGATCGAGATCGGGTGACCGTAGACCGACACGCTCTGCGGGCCGCGCATCAGATACCCCCAGTCGGGGTCCGGCTCGAATTCCATCATCCCGCCGAACCCCAGAACCCGCACGCCCACCTCGCACAGCAGCACGGCGAACACCGACGACGCGATCAGAAGGAGGAAGGGACGAGCTTTCATTCGCTGGTTCCGGAGGATGGAGGGCCGGCGGTGGTCGAAGGCCGGCGGTGGTCCGGCGCCGGCCACCGGCTGGAAGGATGCGATTATATCCGCCGCCCCACCCACCCGCGGATACCGAATCGCGTGTTGCCCGGGAGGGCGTGGGAGCGGGAGAATCCTGCGACATCGACCGATCCCGCCAAACCGACTGTTCCGCCAAAGGGATCCCACCTGAGGGGTAGCCGCGTCTCGTGAGCGTTTCCAAGAACCCGGGCCGTCTTCTGGCCAAGGCCGCCAGGATGGATCGCGAAGAGTTGCTCACGCGGGCCTCCCAGGCATGCACCCAACGTCTCGACGCGATCCGCTACCGGCTCGGACGGGCGCCCTCCGTGACGGTTCGGCCCGACGGCGGCGCCGCGCCGCGATTCTTCTTCGATGCGGACGAGGTTCCCGGCCTGATCGACCTGATTCGCGACCGGCTGCCCGATGAATGCCGCGGGATCGTCCGGCGGGCCGAGGCGATCTGCCGGCACGAGTTCGATCTGCTCGGCTACGAGGGGCTCGACTTTGGCGCCGGCATCGACTGGCACCTGGATCCGGTGAGTGGCAAGAGGGCTCCGTTCCTGCCCTGGTACAACGTCCCGTTTCTGGACTTCGAGCGCGTCGGTGACTCCAAGGTCACCTGGGAGCTCAACCGGCATCAGCACCTGGTCGTCCTTGCCAGGGCCTACAGGCTCACCGGTGAGGCGTCCTTCGCCGAGGAAATCGGGCGGCAATGGCGCGACTGGTGGCAGAGCAATCCCTATCCGATGGGCACGAACTGGGCCAGCGCGCTCGAGGTCGCCTTCCGCGGCATCTCCTGGCTATGGGTGAAGCACCTCCTGTCCGGCTCCGAAGGGCTCTCGCGCGAGCAGGCAGACGAGATCGACCGGGGGCTGGCGCTCAGCGGCCGGCACCTCGAGCTCTATCTCTCGACCTACTTTTCCGCCAACACCCATCTGCTCGGCGAGGCGGTCGCCCTCTTCTTCATCGGCCTGCTGGTGCCGGGCGCGGAGCCGGCGCGGCGCTGGCGGGAGCGTGGATGGGAGGTCCTACGGGAGGAAGCGCGCCGGCAGTACCTGCCGGATGGGCTCCATTTCGAGCGCTCGTCCTACTATCACGTCTACGCGCTGGATCTCCTCCTGCATGCCCGCATTCTGGCGCGGCGAAACGGGGTGGAAGGGGCAGAGGAGCTCGACGAAGGGCTGCGCCGGCAGCTCGACGTGCTAGCCGCGCTGTCCGATCGCGGAGGCGTCTTTCGCTTTGGCGACGATGACGGGGGCAGGCTTTTCGACGGCGCGCGGAACCGGCGGGAGCATCTGCTCGATCCGCTCGCAACCGGCGCCGCGCTGTTTCGTCGCGGCGATCTCGCCGGGCTGGCCGGCGGGCTGAGGGAAGAGACCGCCTGGCTGATGGGGGCCGACGGTGTCGCCCGATTCGACCAGCTCTCGCCCGAGCCGGAGCAGCACGATTCGCGGACGTTTCGCGACAGCCGCATGTACGTCATGTCCTCGGCGGGCCCTCCATCGTGTCGGCTGCTGATCGGTCCCGGAGTCGCCCCGGGCCTCGTCGGCGGGCACGCGCACGCCGACCTGCTCGCACTCCAGCTGTGCCTCGGAGGAGAAGAGGTTCTCGTCGACGCCGGTACCTTCGTCTATGTCGACGACGACGGGCAGCGCGACCGTTTCCGTTCCACCGCGGCCCACAACACCCTCGAGGTGGACGGCCGTGGTCAAGCCGAGCCGACCGGGCCTTTCTCCTGGCGCGGCAACCCGACAGCCCTCACGGATCTGTGGATCGGCGGCGAAGATTTCGATCTTTTCATCGGCCACCACGACGGCTACAGTCGGCCGGCAGAGAGGTTGGTGCATCGTCGCTGGGTCTTCAGCCTGAAATCGGGCTTCGTGCTGGTCCGCGACGTGGTCGAAGGCACCGGCAGCCATCGTCTCGATGTGCGCTGGCACGTAGCCGCAGGAACGCGATTGAAGCAGGCCGCGCCCGGCGTCCACGTTGCCGGCCGCGGCGATGAGGCGGTGCTCGCGCTCATCACCCCGGTCGATGACGACGGCAACGTCTTTGTCGAACAGGGCTCGGTTTCCCCGGTATACGGCAAGAAGGAATCGAGGCACCTATTGCGCTATGCACAGGAGGCGGTCGTCCCCGCCGAGCTTGCCACCGTGCTTCAACCGGTTTCGGCTCCCGCGCCGGCGGGTGAGTTGCGTCGTTGTCCGGCCGCAGAAAGCGACTCCGCCGCCGTGGTCGCCTACACCTACTCGACATCGGAGGCGGAGCACCTGATCGCGTTCGCGGACCCGGGCACCGAGTGGAGACTCGGCGACTGGAAAAGCGATGCGCGGTTCGTCCACTGCACGCTCGCGGCCGGTGCGGTCGATCCGTCGTCCGCGCGCGTCGTGGACGGCAGCTACCTGAGCTGCCGAGAGCGTCGATACGAGTCGCCTGAGACGGCCGGCGTTTACTGGACCTGGCGGAGCTGAACGATGTGCGGAATCTGCGGCGTTCTCGAGCTCGAAGACGGCCGCTCGGTCGACCGTGCCGTGATCGAGAAGATGAACGAGCAGATCACGCACCGTGGCCCGGACGACGATGGGGTCTACCTTTCGGACGGCGTCGGGCTCGCCATGCGGCGCCTGAGCATCATCGACCTGAGCACCGGGCATCAGCCGATCAGCAACGAAGACGGCTCCGTGTGGATCGTCTTCAACGGCGAGATCTACAACTACGCGCGGCTTCGCGAGGATCTCGTGTCGCGCGGGCACGTGTTCAGCACGCAGAGCGACACCGAGACGATCGTCCATCTGTACGAGGAGTACGGGCGGGATTGCGTCGAGCACCTCAGGGGGATGTTCGCCTTTGCCATCTGGGATGCACCGCGACGGCGATTGCTGCTGGCGCGCGACCGGCTGGGGATCAAGCCGCTCTACCTGCGGCGGTCGGGCGAGCGGCTCATCTTCGGATCGGAGATCAAGACGCTGCTGGCGCACCCGGGGGTCGCCGCCGAGCTCGATCGGTCCCAGGTTCCCGAGTACCTGGCGTTCGGTTACCTGACCGGGGAACAGACTCTGTTTCGCGGCATCGAGAAGCTGCCTCCCGGACATACCCTGCAGATCGATCTCGACGGCGACACCGACATGCGGCAGTACTGGGACTTGTCGATGGTCGATGCGGGAGAGACGCGTCCGGAGGAGTACTACGTGCGGACGTATCGGGAGATGCTCGAGGAGGCGGTATCGAGCCACCTGATGAGCGAAGTTCCGCTCGGCGTCTTTCTCAGCGGCGGGCTGGACTCCAGCACTATCGCCGCGCTGACCAAGAAGATGGTCAGCGGCCCGGTCGAGACTTTCTCCGTCGGCTACGACACCCCGGAAAGCGAGCTGGGCTACGCCGCCGAGGTCGCCGCCCATCTCGGCACGAAGCACCACGAAGTGAAGGTCGGCGCGAAGGAGTTCTTCGACATCCTGCCGGCGATGATCTGGCACGAAGACGAGCCGATCGTGTGGCCGTCGAGCGTGGCGCTCTACTTCGTCGCGCGGATGGCGAAGGAGCGGGTGACCGTGGTGCTGACCGGCGAGGGCGCCGACGAGACGCTGGGCGGCTACACCCGGTACGCGGCATCGGTGTGGAACCGCCGGCTCGATCGCATCTACCGGCGGACGACGCCGGGTTTTCTGCGAAGCTGGGTGCGCTCCGGAATCGCCGGGTCCGGCCTGCTGAAGGCCGACCTCCGCCGCCGCCTGCAGCACAGCTTCATCGGCCGTGATCTCGGCGATTGGCCGCGCTGGTACTTCGAGGATTTCTACGTCGCCTTTACGGAGGCCGAACAGGCGGGGCTCTTGCGCCAGGAGCTGCGCCCCGCCGACGGGTCGACGCTACGTTCTTCGCTCGCCGCCTGGGACCGTTCCTCGGGCGACCCGCTCAAGCGATTGCTGTACACCGACATGAACTCCTACCTTATCGAGCTGCTGATGAAGCAGGACAACATGAGCATGGCGGCGTCGGTCGAGAGCCGGGTGCCGTTTCTCGACCACGAGCTGGTCGAGTTCGCTGCCTCGATCCCGACCCGCTACAACGTTCGCGGGCTGGCCGGGAAGAGAATCCTGAAGAAGGGGGTCACCGACCTGCTGCCGGACTCGATCATCCATCGACGCAAGATGGGGTTCCCGACGCCGCTGCGCTCCTGGCTGCGCGCCGAGACCCTCGACGACGTCGAGAGCCTCATGCTCTCCGGCGAATGCCTCGATCGGGAGATCTTCGAGCCGGACGCCCTGCGGGCGCTTTTCGCCGAGCATCGCAGCCTCCACAAAGACAACACCGACCGGATCTGGCGGTTGTTGAACCTGGAGCTGTGGTGCCGGGTGTTCCTCGACGGGCGACCGCACGGCCGGAGCCTCGCCGCGATGGCCGGGAGTGCGGCGCAGGTCGCCTGATTGGGGTTGCCCGTCGGGCCACCACCGAGACCCGCAAGGCCGCCCCGATCGAGGGGCGGGGGATCTCACGAACACTCGGCCTGATAGCCCCAGCGTTCCATCTCGGCGGCGCAGATCCTCTCGATCGAAGCGATCTGATCTTCGTTCAGCATTCCGTTCCGCCAGCTTCCGGGCCCCTTGGGCTTGTAGTCGCGCGTGGTCGGTCGGCTGAGCTGCCGATCCGCCAGACGGGCGACCCGGCCGGCGTCGAAGTCCAGGCCGACCTGGCGACAGAGCTTCTCGATCGAGCCCGGCTTGTCGGCGCAGAAATCCTCGTATCGCAGGAAGGCGACGTCGGGATCCTCGCCGGCGCGGCGCACATAGATCCTCCAGCGCGCCGCCAGACGCTCGACGGGGTCTGTCTCGGTGAGCCCGAGCCAGGTCTCGCGGCTCCAGTTGACGTTCGCCAGGTCCTCGGGTCGCTCGACCTTCCAGGTGTTCATCGCCGACTGCACGACGTCGCGTGGATCGCGGATCATGCAGGCGACGGTCGTATTGGGAAAGCCCTGGCGGAACTGCGGCAGAATGACGGCGAACCCCGGTACCTTGATGGTGTCGAAGAGCTGCAGGCGGGGGAAGTCGCGGATCTCTTTCCGCCCCTGATAGATGGCCTGATAGGCGCCCCAGACCCATGGTTCGTCGCCCTCTTCCAGAAAGCGCAGGCCGTTCTGGCCGGCGTACAGGAGGCTCGCGACGGCAGTCGTTCCGGAGCTCTCCGGGCCGACCAGAAGGTGCTTCGGGTCGTTGCACGGCCAGCGATTTGTGACCCGGATCAACGTGCCCCGGACGTGATCGCCGAGGCGCGCCGTGTCACGACGCAGACGCCTGGATACCCGTTCGAACGTGATCGTCACCGGCTCCGCTCCGGCTTCAGCGGCCGAACGCTGACTGCACCTTGCGTGTGCGATCAGGGTCTGGCTCATGGCAGTTCGCGTCGAGGACAACCGCTCCGTCATGATTCGCGGCTGTGCCCGGCGAACGCCGCGGATATTGGACCGTCGCGTACGGAGGGCACGATGTCAAGGAGTCACAAAGTTCTTGCTTGGGCCGTCGAAATGGGGTTTTCTACTTCGGCGGCCCGAGCGATGCCTAGTCGGCCTGCTAGAGGCTCGGGGACCCGGCCGTAGCGCCCGCTCGGGCGCCCGTCTGGCTGGGTGCTGACCACTCCGACGCGGCTGCGTAGCCAAGACCCGACATGCTCTTCAATTCCCTGGCGTTTCTGGTCTTTCTACCCGTCGTGCTGCTGCTGTACTTCCCCCTGCGGCACCGCTACCAGAACTACCTGTTGCTGGTGGCGAGCTACGTCTTCTACGGATGGTGGGACGTCCGCTTCCTGTCCCTGCTGCTGATTTCGACCGTCGTCGACTACACCTGCGCCTGGCGCATGGGGGCGACCAACGACGACCGTCAGCGGAAGCGATACCTGCTGGTCAGCATCTTCACGAACCTGGGGATCCTGGGGTTCTTCAAGTACTTCAACTTCTTCGTCGAGTCGGTGGCGCCGTTGTTGGGCCGATTCGGAATGCAGGCCGACGATCTGACGTTGCGGATCATCCTTCCGGTCGGTATCTCGTTCTATACCTTCCAGTCGCTGAGCTACACGGTCGACGTCTACCGGCGACAGATGAAGCCGGTCAAGAACTTCGTCGACGTCGCCCTCTACATCTCGTTCTTTCCGCAGCTCGTTGCCGGCCCCATCGAGCGGGCCGTGCACCTGCTGCCGCAGGTGCGGAAGGAACGCACGTTCGAGGCCGACCGCTTCATCGACGGGATCTGGTTGGTGCTGGTCGGCTACGTGAAGAAGGTGGTGATCGCCGATCGTTGCGCCGCGATCGTCGCCGGCGGTTTCACCGGCACCGGGCTGCCGGCCGAGGGGCTGGACACGTGGATGATCGTGTACGCCTTCGCCTTCCAGATCTACGGCGACTTCTCCGGCTACTCGGACATCGCCCGCGGAGTCGCCAAGCTGCTCGGATTCGACCTGATGGTCAACTTCGTGGCGCCGTACTTCGTCACCAATCCGTCGAGCTTCTGGCGCAACTGGCACATCAGTCTTTCGACCTGGCTGCGCGACTATCTCTATATCCCTCTCGGCGGCAGCCGCCTGGGGGCGGTTCGCACCTACTTCAACCTGGCCGTGACCATGCTTCTGGGAGGGCTGTGGCACGGGGCGGCGTGGGCCTTCGTGGTCTGGGGCGCCTATCACGGGGCCCTGCTCGTGGCTCATCGTCTCGCCCGTCCGGTGCTCGAATCCGTCGGCGGAGTTCTTCCCGCCGGTCGCCACTGGACACGGTTGTACCGCGCCGCGGGAATCGCGTTCTTCTTCCATCTGACCTGCATCGGGTGGCTGATTTTTCGCGTCGGGTCGTTCCCGACGGGCCCGGGCGGGGTCGATCAGGTTCGTTATATTTTCAACAGCCTCGCCGCGATGTTCAGTTCGCTGACCCTCGTACACCTCGACGTCGTTCGCGTGGTCGCTCCGGTGGGGCTGCTCGCCCTGGCGCTTCAGCTGGCGCACGAGCGAACGGAGCGCTTCCACCAGTGGCCGGTCGCCTGGCAGGTCTCCGCGGTGGCCGCATCGGTGGTCTTGATAGCCAGCCTGGGGGTTTTCGTTGGTACCGAGTTCATCTATTTCCAGTTCTAGCAGGCCGTGGTCAGATGCATCACACTTTCGTCACGGCCTGCTAGGGGCCTTGATGAAGGACCGTCATGAATCCTGACACCGCGTTCTTCCGTCGCGGAACCGTGGCCGCCCTGACGGTCCTGGCGGCGGCGTGGGTCGTCTACCTGCTTGCCGCCGCGGCCCTTGCAGAGTGGCTCGGAGCCCGGTTCGGCCCGCAGATCATCTCGGTGAGCAAGGGGCGCATCCTGTATCCGGTAGAGTTCGCCGCCGGCCGAGGGGCGGAAGCGATCATGCTCCTGACCGTCCTCGTGGCTCTCGCTCTGGCAGGGCGCGCGATGCACCGAATCGTCCTCCGCCGGGTCGAGCCGCCGTGGCAATGGTTGCCGTCGTCGGTGGTGTGGCTGGCGGTCGTTAACATCTTCCTCTGGGTAGCCGGAGGCACGGCGCTGTGGTGGATGGTGCTGTACGCCGCCAACCCGAACCTGCAGCAGCCTGCCTTCCATATGGAGCGGATCTTCCTCGAGGAGAGTCGGGCGCCCAACCGTCTCGTCGTGCTCGGTTCCAGCCAGGGCGGATCCGAGATCCACACCGGCGAGCTCTCGCTCTACGGCGCCCCGGAGCTACGGGCGGCGAACCTCAGCTACGCCGGCGCCACGGCCGCCGACTTCCTGCTCATTCGCGAGCACTACCGTCGCATCGATCCACAGTACGTGGTCGTCTACCTGAGCCCGCTGAATTTCTATGCCGGCGTCACCGGGAGCCGCTGGTTGCCGTTGCTGACATCCGCCGGGCTGAGCACCTTCCGCGACACGGAAGTGTGGGAGTTGGCCGAGAAGCCGCGCCTGCGGCAGGGCGTGCTCGGGCTGGGCCTGCCGATGTTCCAGCAGAGGATGGCGCTGCAGCATGCCGTGTTCGGCGGCATCTCGGTTCGCGGCTACATTCGGCCTGCGGATCGCCCGGGACGCGGGAGCGCCGCGGGCGAGGACAACGTGCGCACGCCCGGCACCGGGGGCGAGGGTGCCGCGGGCGGCGAGATGCCGCCGGTCGGCCCGGTGGCCGTCGACTCCGCCGTGCAGCGGGAGGCGGCGACGTTCGTCGTCGACACTCCCGGCGCGGCCTTCCTCAAGCGCTCGATGGAGCGCTACCTGCTCGAGGAGGCGTCCCGTGGCCTGCGAATCGTGGTTATCGACGGCCAGGTCAACCCGCTGCTGTCAGCCGCTCTCGACTCGGCCGTGCACGCCGACTTCGAGGCGTTCATCGACCACCTCGCGGGGATCCATGAAAACGTCACGGTGATACGCGACGAGCTGCCGTCTCATTCCGCCGACGAATACGTCGACCTGTATCACATCTCCGGGCCGGCGCGCAGCGACTTCACCCGCGCCCTCGGCGATGTGCTGGCTCTCAGGCTCGGACTGCCCGTGACTACCGAAGGCCGCTGAAGGACACCCCATGGGCATCATCGGAGGACAGCTCGGCTACCGCCTGTTGAAGGCGGTCAATCCCACCGGCGACGAGGGGGTGGACGCCAGTGCCTACGTCGACACCAGCAAGCTCGACGTACTTCTCGGCGCCGAGTTCTGGGCCGATCTGGCCGGCGGCACGGTCATCGACTTTGGCTGCGGTATGGGTGGAGAGTCGGTGGAGATGGCGAAGAGAGGGGCCGGACGGGTCATCGGCATCGACATGCGGGAAGACGTGCTCGAGGAGGCCCGCGCCTTGGCGGATCGCGAGGGGGTGGCGGACCGCTGCACCTTCACGACCCGTACCGATGAGCGGGCGGACATCATCCTGTCGGTGGACGCATTCGAGCACTTCGAGGATCCCGCCGCAGTGCTCCGCGTCATGCGCGATCTGCTCGCCAACGACGGCCGCGTCTGGGTCTCGTTCGGGCCGACCTGGTATCACCCGTACGGCGGGCATTTGTTCTCGGTTTTTCCGTGGGCCCACCTGCTGTTCACCGAGCGAGCCTTGATTCGCTGGCGGTCGGACTTCAAGACGGACGGCGCCACGAGGTTCGGCGAGGTCGCCGGCGGGCTCAACCAGATGACGATCCGTCGATTCCGGCGGCTTGTCGACGAGAGCCCGTTCGAGTTCGGCTCATTCGACCCGGTTCCGATCCGAAAGGCGCGCCCGCTCGCGAATCGATGGACGCGGGAGTTTCTCACCGCGGTGGTGAAGTGCAAGCTGGTGGTGGCGGCCGGTGACTGAAGAAAGGTCTCGGTTCCGATGTCTGCGGGAAGCCGAATGTCTCGACGCCGGGAAGTACGCCTGTCCGACGGCTTCAGCCGCTGATCGCCAGCTCGTCGAGGGGCTCGGCGAACTCGATGGCTACAAAGCCGTCGCCGTGCTCGCCGCCCAGGCGGCGGATCTTCCCGCGAATGGCGGCGGGCCTCACCCGACGGGTCTCATCGAGGAAACGGACGACGCAGTGGCTGGCACCGTCCCAGTCCGCGCCGGTGCTTATTCCCAGCCGTACACCTCCACGGCTGATGTCGTGCACCGGCAGGCGCGTAGCGCATTGCCCTTCCGCACCCACGTCGGCGACGAGTTGGCCCGACGAAAGGGCGAAGCGGTGGTAGGCCCTGCGGTCGGCACCGATGCCGGCGGGGGCACCGGACGCGTTTTGTTTGCTCGAGTAGCTCATCTCGTTCCCAATAACTGCCGACTCCGAATAAATCCGATATTTATTTCGTTTTGAACGACGGTGTATATCATCTCCCGATGCCGTGCGATATCAAAGAACATTAATGCTAAGAGATGGTCACGCTTGCACATGCTCTCGGAACGACCGATTCGGTGGGCCGTGACGCGCAAGGAGATGCGGTCCGGGCACGTCCACGGGGCCGCCGTGGCTATCGGGCCCGGCGAATTCCCGCGGATAGTAGCAGGCACGCGACCGTCGCCGGCTCGCCGGCGGCGGATTGCATTGTGACGGGGCCGGAGCGCCCGAGCACGGATCGAATGCGGATCGGACGAACATGACCGAACAAGCCGAGGTCGAACGGAGCTGGGCGAGACGCTGGCTGCCGACCGTCTTGCGCTTCGCGGTGGCGATCGTCCTGGTTACCGCCCTGGTTCGCTCCGGCAGCTTGGAGTGGGCCGCCTTTCGCCGCCTGCTACAGAGCTGGCCGCACGTCCTGGCAGGCGTCGGCGTGATGTTGCTGCTGGCGGTGCTCACTTCGTGGCGGTTGGTCATCCTCTTGAGAGCCCGCGACCTGAATCTCACGCTGGCCGACTCGGTTCGGCTCACGCTCATCGGCACTTTCTTCAACACCTGTCTTCCCGGCGCCGGCGGCGGAGACCTGGTGCGCATGTTCTATGCCGTTCGCGGTAATGCCGGACGGCGCACGGAGGTCATCACCGTGATGCTCTTCGACCGCGTGACCGGGATGTTCGCCCTCATCGTGTGGCCGATTCTGGCGGCGCCGTTCGTCCTCCCTCTGGTGCGCAGGTTGCCGGTGCTGGCCGCGTTGCTGGCCGCGGGCGCCGCAACGGCTCTCGCGCTCATCGCCGTGTTCGCGGTCGGATGGTTCAAGGACTGGCACAAGAGCGCGCTGGTCGATCGCATCGAGGAGCTGCGGATCGGCCGAGTCCTGAAGCAGGTTATCGAGACCATCGCGTCGTTCCGCCGGCACGCCGGCACGGTTGCCGCGGCGGTGATCATCTCGTTCGGCTCCCACTCGGCGGCGATCGCCGCGGCCCTGCTCGTGGCCCATGCGATGAATCCGGAAGGGTTCGCCTGGACGATGGCCATTCTGATTCCGTTCGGGTTCATGGCGAATCAGGTGCCGTTGACCCCGGGTGGCCTGGGGGTGGGGGAGGCGGCCTTCGAGTCGCTGTTCAACATGGCCGGGTTGTCCGGCGGGGCGGAAGTCATGCTCGGCTGGCGGCTGCTACTTCTGTGCGTCGGCCTTTTCGGCCTGGTCGCGTACCTTCGCGTGCGGGGGCAACTCATCCACGCGGCCGACATTCCGACCGTGCCCGAGGACTCCCCGCAGGCAACGCCGCTGGAGGGATGACGGAACCTCGCTAGTTGGCGACCGCTTCCTCGATAACGTCGACGATACGCTTCCCTGCGTCACCCCGGCCGAATGCCTCACGAGTGCCCGCTTGCGGCCAGTCGTCCTTGCCGGCCGCCGTGACGATCCGGACGGCGTCCGCATCGGCGATGACGTTCCAGCCGGTCTCGACCGTTTCCACCCACTCCGTTTCCGGACGCAGCGTGATGCACGGGACGCCGAGCCAGTAGGCCTCCTTCTGCAGGCCGCCGGAGTCGGTCAGGACCAAGTCGCTTCCGTCCACGAGCCGGAGCATGTCGATGTAGCTGAGCGGGTCCACCAGACGCACGTTCGGCGCCACCGCCACCGGGTCGTCGCCGCCGCCGTCGAAGATCTTGCGGGTACGAGGGTGAACCGGGAGGACGACCGTGCTTCCGAGCGCTCCAAGACCTTCGAGGATAGACGCCAGTCGAGCCGGGTCATCGGTGTTGTAGGCCCGGTGAACCGTGGCGACGGAGTAGGGTCGATCGGACAGTCCGAGTCGGTCCACCACGTCGGATTGCTCCCGTGCCCGCGGCCGCATGCGCAGGATGAGGTCGTACATCGTGTCGCCAACGAGATGGACCCCGTCGGTCAACCCTTCCCGGGCGAGGTTCTCGACGGCGGTCTCCGTCGGGCAGCACAGCACGGTGGCGCAGTGGTCGGTCAGAACGCGATTGTGTTCCTCGGGCATGGACCGGTTGTACGATCGCAGGCCTGCCTCGATATGGACAAGGTTGATTTCGAGCTTGCAGGCCGCGATGGCGGCAGCCAGCGTCGAGTTGGTGTCCCCGTAGACGACGACGGTGTCCGGCCGGTCGTCGATGAGCACCGGCTCGATGCCCTCGAGCATGCGGGCGGTTTGCAGCGCGTGGGTTCCCGAGCCCACGCCGAGGTTTACGTGAGGTTCCGGCAGCTCGAGCTCGTCGAAGAACACCTGCGACATGTCCGCGTCGTAGTGCTGCCCGGTGTGGACGACGAACTCGGTGTGCCCCCGTTCCCGCAGCTCGTCGCTGACGGGGGTTGCCTTGATGAACTGGGGACGGGCGCCGAGTACGGTGACGATCTTCACGAGCCCTTCCCGGGGTCGTCCGGAACGAAGATCCAGATGGGCGGGCTGACGGTCGGGTAGTCAAGTGGCGGCCGGCCGACGAACGGCACCAGGCTCGGGGCGGTGAGCTTGGTGGCGAGATGAAAACCGGCCTCGCCGTTCATCAGGGCTTCGAAAGCCTCCGGAGGGCACGCGCCGCCGATCTCGGAGCCTGCGGCGCTCAGGTAGTCGGGGATGATGATGATGGCTTCCGGCGGCGAAGCCCGCCAGCGGCGCAGGACGGTCCGAGCAGCCTCGGTGTCGACCGCCGGCGTCACCAGCGCCCCGTAGTAGCCGAGGGCGCGCTCGAAGACGATTCCGGGCGGCAGGTGGGGGAGCTTCTCGTAGGGTCCGAAGAACTCGAGCCGGTCGCCCGGTCGCAGCGACGCTTCCATCCAGGCGGTCGCATCGTGCCGGGAGTCGGCGAGCATCTCGAAGGTGAGGTTGGCAGCCCGCGCAGATCCCAGGGCAACGGCGAGAACCGCCACGCCGAGTGCGACCCGGCGGAACAGGTCCGAGTGAGCGCGTGACGCTCTCCAGACCGCGCCGCCGGCGAACACGGCGAGCACGAAGGCCGGCGGCAGCATGTAGCGAAGCTGGACGATCCGGGCCGAGAGAAACAACACTCCCAGCCAGCTGACCAGCGGCAGTGCCAGCAGGACGGTACGGCGCCGGCGGGCGATCGCCCAGACAAGCCCTGCGACACCCAGCGCCAGCCCCAGGCCGGTGAGCGATCGGGCCAGGTGCTCGGTCACCGATCCCAGCATGGCCAGGTTCCCCTCCAGCGTGGGCGGATGGCGCACGACCCAGGACAGGTCGATGTCGGCGACCTCGTCCATCCGTGTGCGCATGTACTCGAGGTGGGCGAAGAAACGCGTCGGCCCGAGAAACAGGCCGCTTCCGAGCCCGAACACCACGAACGTCGAGGCCGCGGCCCAGGCGAACGGCGCCCAGGTCACGGGGCGCCGCCAGCTACCCGCGGGCAACTCGTCAAGGTGTCGAACGGCGATGGCCACCGGCAACAGGACGAACGCAGCCGCGGCGGGCTCCTTCGTTGCCACCGACGCGCCGGCGGCCGCGCCCAACAGGACTGCTTGGGTGATCGAGAATCGATTGTTGAGAATGACCGAGTACGACACCAGCGCCCAGGCCATGAAGAACAGCATCGTCATGTCCACGTTCGCCGTGCGGCTGTAATAGAACATCGGGTAGGAGACGCCTGCGAAGGCCGCCGACCAGAGCCCGGCGCTGTCGCCCCACCAGGTCGACCCGATGAGGTACGCGGCGACCACCACACCCGCGGCCAGAAGCGACGAGAGCAGGTGGGCGAGCCAGGACAAGGAGCGCAGCGCCCGTCGAGGATCCTCGAACCCGTATGGATGCTCTTGCGAGAGAGGGCGCAGGTCACCGGCCGTCCAGCGGTAAAGCAGATAGGGTGCCGATACACCGCCGACCAGCATCGGGTGCATCAACGGGTAGCCGAGGTTGGCATCGGGATTGTCGCGCAGCAGGCCGTACAGCTGGCCCAGCGCACCCATCGGTGCTTCGTCGTCCACCCCCCAGGCGTGGATCAGCTCTTCGGCGCCGCCGTCCGGGAGCCCCCAATGGGCCCCGAGCCCGTAAATCGCCAGAGCCAGCAGGAAGATGACAGCGGCCCGTCCGGGGTCGGCGGCGTGGAACGTCTCGCGGTAGGTGCGGACGAGGCCGTTGCGGATCACGGCGTCAGGCGTCCGGTGCGGACGGCAGCATGTCGCCGTCTACGAAGGCGCGGAACCAGAGCTCCAGGTTCAAAAGGCCCCAGACCTGGCGGCCGAACTGCTGTTCCGTCTCGATGATGCGCTCGACGCCTTCCATCCGGTAGAGGCCGCGCTCGCGCGCCCGCTGGCTCAGCAGCACGTCGCGGACGAAATCGCCGACGTCGCCGGCGAACCACTCCTTGAGCGGCACCGGGAAGCCCATCTTGTCGCGTCGCTCGTAGACCTCGGTCGGCAGCAGATGACGCACCGCGTCGCGGAAGACACGCTTCGTGTCGCCGCCCTTGAACCGCGTCGTCGGAGGCATGCGGGTCACCAGGTCGACGATTCGATGATCGAGCAGCGGGACGCGCGACTCCAGCGAGACGCTCATCGAGGTGCGATCTTCGACCTGCAGCAGTGCCGGCAGCAGGGTCTTCATGTCGAAGTTGGTCATCTTATTGAAGTAGCTCTTCGTCGACGGGTCGTTGAATACCTCCTGGAATTCCTCGAACAGCCGGGATTCGGCCCGGGCGTTCCAGACTTCCGACGAGATCACGTCGACGGCGTCCTCCGCCCTGCTGATGAGGCGGAAGTAGCGGGCGTCCATTTCCTCGAAGAGCCCGTCGCGCCAGAAGCGTTGCAGCAGCGGCCGGTAGCTACGCAGCAGCGCCAGGTTGGGCGCTATGTTCTCCCAGGTGACGACGTGCCGGCCCTCTTCCTGGCTGCCGGTGATCGCCCCCTTGATGCACTGCTCCAGATAGGCGACGAGGTAGCGAGCGTAACCGCCGAAGATCTCGTCGCCGCCCTGGCCGCCGAGTACCACCTTGACGTTCTCGCTGGCGAGCTTCGACACGCAGTACTGCGGAAACAGCCCCGGTCCGGCGGCCGGCTCGTCCATGGCGTAGGCAAGCCGCGGCATCGCCTCGATGAACTCCGCCGCGGTCGGCCAGACCTCGTGGTGCACCGTGCCGCAGTGCTGGACGACCGCTTTGGCGAAGCGCGTCTCGTCGTATTGCGGCGCCTCGCGAAAAGCGCCGGTGAACGTGTGGAAGTCGCCGTCATAGGCGACCGAAGCCAGGCTGACCAACGTCGAGCTGTCGATACCGCCGGACAGATGGGCTCCGACCGGGACGTCGGAGCGAAGCTGGATCCGCACCGAGTCCTGCACCAGGTGCAAGAGCTCGTCGACGAAGTACTCCTCCGTGTGGTGTGAATCGAGCTGATAGGAGAGATCCCAGTATCGAACGATGGAAGGTCCGTCGTCCTTTCCCGGCCGATAGGTCATGTACTGCCCGGGCTCCAGACGCTTGATCCCGGTGAACAACGTCCGGTCGCCGAGGCAGAACTGGAAGTTCAGGTACTGCTCCAGGCTGGTGGCGTCGACTTCCGGCTCCACCAGCCGCGCAGCCAGCAGCGCCTTGGGCTCGCTGGCGAAGCCGAAGCGACCGCCGTTCATCGTCCAGTAGAACGGTTTGATGCCGAGCCTGTCGCGAGCCGCGAAGAGTCGCTGCTTGCGGGTGTCCCAGATGGCGAAGGCGAACATCCCGTTGAGACGTTCCAGGCAGCGCTCGCCGAGCTCCTCGTACAGGTGGACGATGACCTCGGTGTCCGTCTGGGTGCGAAAGGTGTGATCGCGGCTCAGCTCCTGGCGAAGCTCGACGTAGTTGTAGATCTCGCCGTTGAAGACGATCCAGACGGTTTCGTCCTCGTTGCTGAGCGGTTGCCGTCCCGACGACAGGTCGATGATCGTCAGGCGTCGATGTCCGAGGCCGACGACATCGTCGAAATAGGTGCCCTCATCGTCCGGGCCGCGGTGCTCGACCGCGTCCATCATGCGCTCGATCAGGTGCGGTTCGGGCTTGGCACCCTCCTCTCCGCAGGCGACGCCGACGATGCCGCACATCAGTCGAGGCTCACCGGTCCGAGCGTCCCCATGTTGCGCCGGCGCTCGGCGGACTCACGCTTCCATTGCTTGCCCAGGTCACCCCACCAGACGGCGTACTTCGCGATCAGGGTGAAGTAGCCCAGCGTGGTGATGCTGGTGGCGACCTTCGAGGTGCTCATCTTTTGGTCGTAGCGGAGGATGAACGGGACCTCGCCGACCTTCGCACCCATCATCCGACATTTGATCATCTTCTCGACCGTGCCGGTGAAGCCCATCCCCTTGAGGTCGATGAATCGGTTGCCGAACATGGCGATCGCGTCCTGGATGAACGACACGCGATAAGCGCGGTAGCCGCAGGTGTATTCCCACACACCGGGGATCGGAAACACCGTCTTCATCAGCAGGTTGGCGATGCGGCTCATCGTCCGGCGATACCAGTCGACGCCGAACTGCCCGCCCCCCTTGGCATAGCGCGAGGTGGTGACGACCTCGAAGCCCTCGTTCAGCCGATCGACCATGGCCTTGATGTAGGACGGGTCGTGGGTGTCGTCGCAGTCCATCCGCACGACGACATCGTCGCGGTTGCCGTGTTCGGCGACGAATTCGAATCCGTCACGAGCCGTCTCACCCAGCCCACGGTTGAGGCTGTGGGTGACGATGTCGATCGGGTACTGCTCCGCCAGCAGGGCGGCGATGTCGGGTGTCCGATCGGTGCTGCCGTCGTCGACCACCACGACCCTGTAGCGGGCACCCATGTCCCGCATCGTGGCGTCGATCTTCAGGACCAGCGGCTCGAGGGCATCCTCTTCGTTGTAGGCCGGTAGAAGGACGTAGATCATGAATCAAGCTCTGTCGGAGGGTCTGCGTTCTCAGTTATAGCTTCCTCGGCGGGGCGGACAAAGCTAAGAACGAACTCGTGGCTTCCGCGCCCGCTGGAACGCAGGTCTCGGGTGAGCTTCTCGAGCGACGGTTTCGGGCTCTCGGCGAGTGAATTGCGATGGAAATAGTTGGCCGATCCCATGTGAAACGGCGTCAGGTCGCGCGGTAACCGAACACTGACGCCGGGGCGTGGGCCGTCGGCGACGATCTCGTCGTGCACCTCGATACGATCCGCGCCGAAGCGAATCCGCCGTACCAGGTTGAAGGCCCCGGGGCGCTTCGCTGTGGTGAGTCGTTTCACGATCGCCCCGCGGATGATGCGCCCGAGCCACAGGCTGCGGAACAGCGTCAGGTTCAGCAGCCGCAGGACGACGAACTTCGCCGGCGTGAGGACCTCGGAGCGGCGCTCGACAAAGGGCGTCTCGCAGCTCCAGGTCGTGTCGTCGCGCTCGCCGGGTTGTCCCGGCGACCCGGCCGAGCACCATTGCCGGCGGTCCAGGTCGACCAGATAGCCGCCCTCTTCGTAGGCCAGCCGCCCGGAGGGCCGCTCGGAGACCTGCAGGAGCGCTCCCTGGTCCGCGGCGGCGAGAGCGTAGTAGGAGCTCGAGCCCACGACCGTCAGCCCGTCGAGATGCCGGACCCCCTCGAACACCTCGCAGGGGAGGGCGCCGGGCGCGCTGCGGGAAGCTCCGGCGGCACTGCCCACGCGAGTTCGCGCCCTCAGGGCCTCGAGGTACGAAGCGAGCAGGACCGGCAGGTTGTGGATGTCGACGTTCGCCGGGGTGACGACGTTGCCGGCGGCGAGTCGGCCTCGCATGAAGTCGGCGATGTCGGCCGCCGTGGGGACGTCGGCGGCGAGGAGCTCCAGGCCGGCGGGAAAGTAGAGTCGCGTCTGCCGGCTACCGTAGCGGCCGCCGATGCTGCCGTCCGGTTGCACCGCGTAGGAGAGCTTCTCGACGCTGCGCCGGAGCGGTTCGAGAATCGACTCGTCTCCGCTCAGCTCGCGGTAGCGTGCCAGGTAGGAGATGCCGAGGGTTTCGTATCCCGGGTCGAATCCGCCGTACTCGGGAAACGACCCGTCGGGCGACTGGCGTGCGGCGATCTCCGCCACCAGGTCGGCCGCCTGGCGCGAGAATCCCTCGTCGTCGCTTGCCTCCGCGCCGGCGATCAGCCCGAGGGCGAACAGCGCCCTGTGGTTGGCGATGAAGGCGTAGTCTTCTTCGGTACGCGTCGCGAACCGGCAGGCCCGCACGACCGTTTCCCGCACGCGGGACCGGAGAGGGTCCGGGGCCTCGTCGCCGAGGCACTCCGAAGCCCGCCAGAGAAAGTGCGCCATGGCCAGCGACACGCCGAGGTCGCGGGTATTCGGAGCGACCGAATCGAACCCGCCGGATGGATGCTGCTGCCGGCAGGTGTAGTCGAGCGCCGTGATGATCCATGTCAGCAGGCGGGAGTTGTCGCCGTACGGCGGCTGCTCCTTCAGAGCCCAGAGTTGCGCCAGCGGGTACACCGCTGATTGCAGCATCGTCAGCGGGAAGTCGCGGAACTTCCACGCCCAGTGGTCGCGGTCGAAGCAGCCGGCCGTATCGGAAGTGTGGTCGCGATCAAGCGCTCCGAGCAAGCGGTCCGCTCCGGCGTGCACGAGCTGCCGGTACGTTTCCGCGTCGTTGATCGACTCCTTCACGGCGTGTGCGCTCCGCTCGACACGTTGGCGCCCGTCGAGGCGCTCAACTCAGGCGCCGGGTGACGAACGCTCCCAACGGCTTGGCGATCGACAGCGGCAGGTGCCGCCAGATCCGGCGAGCTACATCGTAGCGCCCGCTCGCGCTGTCGTCGTCCGGAAGCTGATTGCCCGCCGCCAGGTAATAGTACGAGTACATCGGGTGCTGAACGCCCCCCCACTTCTTCTTGAACCAGAGGAGGCCTTCCTGTCGTGGCGAGTCGGCCCCGAAGTCGTAGCGCGTGTGCCCGTGCTCGACGGCCCACTCGATCGACCGCCAGATGGCCATCTCGGAGGGGTACTTCTTGCGCCACTCGTTCTGCGGTGCGGCGTACGCCGGCGTGTAGGTGTCCTTGTAGAAGAACGAGATCATCGCGTGAATCCGTTCCTGCTCGACCCAGACCGTCAGGAGCTGCGCCCGGCCGATCGGGACAAGGTGGCGCCGAATCGCCTCGAACAGGGACGCCGGGAACGTCGGGATGCCCATCTTGGTGCGGGTCCGGGCGAACAGCTCGTGGAAGGCGGCGAAGGCCTCGGCGCTGTCGTCCAGCTCGACCCGGACGCCGGTGCGGCGCCCCTTGTTGATCGCCCAGCGGATGGCCTTCTTGTCCAGTGCTTTCCATAGCGCTTCGATCCCGGGCCGCAGGTCGATACGGGTGGTGATCCAGTGCTGCTGTTCGGTCAACGGGAGGTCCGCGGTGATCGCTTCGGGCAAAGGGCGCATAGTCCGCAGGTGCATGTACTGGCCGCCGGAGGTGTCGGCGGCGCTCATCGCCGCCCTGATCAGCGCCGTGGCGACGTCGTCGCCGTTGGCCAGACAGCCAGCCCGATCGCGCATCGGCACCGAGACCAGTCGGTGACCGCGGAATCCACGGACGACGAAGAGCGGCAATACGCCGGCGATGTTGCCGTCGGCATCGAGGGCGCGAAGATAGTGGGGCCGGTGTCCGAGGCCGTCCCCGGTGACCCGGCGCCAGGCGATGGTGTGATAGATGGTCGCCTCCGGGTGGGCGTCGACGAACGCATCCCAGGCGGCCTCCTCGTCGGGCCGCAGCAGTCCCACCTGGACGTTGGTCGAGGGTGAGGATGAAGCGTCCGTCATTCGACCACCTCGGAGGGGTCCCCGACCGCTCGATCGCTCGACGCGGCAGTCAGGCCCGCATCGCTGCGGCGAAAGCTCGCCACCGCTTCGGCCGCCGTCACGGCAGTGAGGCCGCGGGGTAGATGCTCATCGAGGAAGTCTTCGAGCCAGGGGCCGTAGGCCGGGAACAACTCGCGGTTCATGCCGCGCACATGATAGTCGAGGACGGCGACGCCGCCGAGCGCCGCGACGCGCTCGAGGAGGTCCCTGGCGTACGCCGCCGGGTCCGCGATGCGGTTTCGTTCCAGGCGGTGGTGGAAATGGTCGTCCATCCAGGTCGGCGGTAGCTCGACCAGGTCGAGCTCTTCCCGGCGTTCGTGATCCCAGACTCGGAACGGGTGACAGGCCCCTCGACGGAACCCGGGAAAGAACTCGAAGGCAAGCGACGAGTCGTAGGTGAAGCCGGCCTCGTCGTGGCGCCGAAGCGTTTCGTTCGGGTCGCTCGGGTCGAGGTGCCAGTAGTGGTGGCGGACGCCGGTGACATCGCTTTCGGCGGCTGCCGCGAGGGAAGCCCGCTCGGATGCCAAAGTCTCGGCGGAACGATGCGCGTGGTACGAGGCGTGCAAGCCGATCTCGCAGCCGCGTCCGCGCAGGTCGTCGAACAGGCGGCGGAAGCGCGGCCGGGCGATGTCGTAGAAGGCGTCCGGAGTGCCGCTGGCGTACTGGAACAGGGACCCGCGCCGCGCCATGAAGTAGAAGGTCGAGCTTCCACCGAGCTTCTCCGACAGCGTCGCCCATTCGTCGAACTTCCAGTAGCTGGTGCGACCGAGCAGGATCCCCGGTGCGTGGCGTAACCCGGACAGCCCGTGCTCGCCGATCACCCGGGCCCACTCGATCCAGCGGATGATCTCCGGGTAGTCGACGTCGTGGCTCAGCACCAGCGTCGGGGACGAAGCGGAAGGGAAAGGATCGGGCTCTTGCGCCAAGATGCTCCGCAACTGAGCCGCCTGCTCTGAAACGAAGGGCCGCTCGAAAAGCGCCAGGCGCTGGAACGCCGTCCCCTCGAGCTCCAGGTTGTCCCGCTGATCACGCCCGTACGCCGGCTCCCGCAGCCCGGCAAGAAGCCAGAAGCCGGCGGCCAGGATGTCGCGCGGGTAGACAACCGCGTCGGCGGAAAAGACGGCATCGTGCGCCCGGCCCTCGGGAAAGCCCAGCACCGGGGTGCCGTGAAAGTCGTCGACCGAGGTGGGCTCCGACGCGGCTGCAGCCGCCGGATCGATGCGCTCGGCGGGAATCACCACACGTGCGGCGACATCAGCTCGCCGTGGTCCGTAGTAGATGTCGAACGGGCCCCGCCCTGTTGCCCAGCGGAACTCCCACGCCAGACCGGCGATGCGCAGCAACGTGCGCAGGACATACTTCGCCTCCGGCGCCCAGGGGGCGACCGAGGGGTCGATGGCGACGGTGACGACCTGGGCGGTCACGGATCCTCTCACCACGGCCTGCTAGCCTCGGTCAGCGGCGGGGAAACGGTTGATGCGCAGCGCGGCGACCTCGTCGAGGACGCTCGTATCCTGCTGGTGGTCTTGCAGAATGGCCCGCGCGGTCTCGAGTCCGGAGTGCAACGCGGTCCCGGTGGAGGCGACGGACGGGAACGTCATGTAGTTGCCGGCGAAGTACACGTTTCGAAGCGTGGTGCTCTTCACTTCCGGATTGCGGTACTCCGGAACGAACACCGGCGAGTACATCGGGATCCGCGTGATCTGCCGCCAGTCCGGCTCGAGCTCGAAGCCGAAGATGTCACGAAAGTCCTCCTCATAGCCGCCCCACAACTCGGCGTCGTCGCGGGCGAAGAACGCCTCGTCTCTGCCGCTCAGGTGGGTGACGAAGTTCAAGCAGGTGTCTCCCGGCCGCCCGATCGTCGGGTTGAGCGACTCCAGCCGGAAGATGCCGGCCGCGTGGTGTTGCAGGGTCGGGAGGTTCATCCAGTAGAACTCGGGCTGCAGCGGTTGGCGCGTGACACAGATCGCCGAGATGACCGCCGAGTAGCGGATCTCACGCAGGCCCGGGGTTTGCTCCTGCGGCGCCATGCGGCAGTAGACTTCTGTAGGGATCGTACTCACCACGATGTCGGCGTCGTGGTGGGTGTCGCCGATCGCCGCACGGGCAACCTGATCCCCTTCGACCTCCAGGCCCGTGACCGTGCTGTCGGTGTGGATCTTCACCCCCAGATCTTCGAGGCCTCGCGTCAGCCCGTCGCACAGGACCTTCGTCCAGTTCGCGCCCGGGATGAAGCCGAAGGGCGACGACCCTTCGCGGTACGAGAGGCGTGCGCCGAGCCACGCTCCGCTGACTTCCGAGCAAGGGAGCTTGAATTTCAGCTGGGTCAGGGGCTCGAATAGCGCTTCTCGCACTCCGGGCCCTCCCCAAGTATCGACCAGATCGGCGGCGGTCTTGCCGTACCAGTCGCTCCAGTCCTTCTTGCGAAAAGCACGCAGCATCAGAAGGCAGAAGCGCAGCTTGTCCGCCAGGCTCATCGGGAACTGATAGAAATCCCCCGGTCGATCGAGCTCGAAGAAGCGGTCATCCTGGCGGAACAGCATGGTGATCTTTCGCCACAGTACATCGTCGAACGCGCCGATCTTCTGCAGAAAGTAAAGCAGCGTGCGGTCGTCCTTCAGGATGTGGTGGTACGCGAGCGGGTAGAACGATCCTTCCTGCTCGAAGGTCCCGGCCAGCCCGCCGAGCTCGCTGCCTCGCTCGACGACGGTGATGTCGTCCCAGCCCTCGCGAGCCAGGGTGTAGGCGACGGCGATCCCCGAGAGCCCGCCGCCCAGAACGACTACCGATGGATTCGGTTTCAAACGGGGTCTCCAGGCGTCCGCGGCCGTGTGCCGACGGCCGGATCGGAACCGACGCCCCCGCTTTCCGGGCCGGGCTCGCCACCCTGCGTCGCGGTGCAACGTGGCGACGCAATCGAGGAGCCCCGCCACAACATAGGGGCGGACCGGCGCTTTCGGTCGGTTGCTTGGTGGGAACGTAATCTGCTGGGTACGGAGGTTATCAGCGGGTAACCTGTAAGTCTCCCGGAATCGGTCGGCCTCCGGGACCTTCCCTCCGTCCATTCTTCGCGAGTCACCATGTCATCCCCGGGCGACAATCGACAACGGCTCCGCCGCGCGATGTGGGCGGGAGGAGATGCCGAGAGTGTCGCGGCGATGATGGGGTGGGGGGCGCTCGTGTGGGGCGTCTACTGCGCCTTTCAAATCGTCTTCAACGGCGTCGTTCTCGACGAGAGTGTGCTGCCGGGACAGATCATCGCGAACGCCGTCCCGTATCCGGCCGGGCACCCCCACGACGTCTTCTATCGGCAGGCCTACTCGTTCTCTCATTTTGCCGCCGCCGGTCTGTGGGCCCTCGGGCTCGACGAGATCGGCATCTCGGCGCTGCGCAACTGGCTGTTCCTCTTCACCAGCATCATGGCGGTGTTCTCGGTCGCGATCGTTCTCACGCGGCGGCCATCCTGGGCCCACGCCGCCGTTGCCGTGGCGCTGCTCGGAGCGTACCTGCGTTTTGAGGGCACCTACCCCATGTGGGTCTTCCCGGCTTACTACAGCAATGGCCATATCGGCTTGCAGGTGGCCGTGATCAGCGCGGCGATGCTGGCCGGCGGGCTTTGGCGAACGGGAGGAATACTCCTGGGCGCCCTGCCGGCGCTGCACGTCACCATGTCGCTGGTCGCCTGGCCGTGGGCCTTTCTCTATCTGGCATTCACCAAGGTCTACGCTCGCGCCGAGATCCGCCGACGGTTCGGTCTCGGCATGGCGGCAGGCCTGGCCGTCAGCGTGGCGCTGGCGGCGCTGGTCGTACTCTTGCCGCAACCGCAGCCGGCGGTGAGCCCCTATGTTGGCGACGCTGTCGACGGTGAGAGCGTTCGCGAGAGCTACATCGCACTGACCGACCGACACCGCGCGCCGCTACCGCTGTACACCTTCGGTTACCTGTTGAACCCTGCCGCGTTCGCAGCGCTCGGCGTCCTGGTGTGGGCGTATCTCGGTGCCGTGGCCCGGCGCCGGGGGGACGACGACACCGCCACGTCGGTGGCCGGGGTGATCGCGATCGGCGGGCTCGCCTGGGCAATCGTGTTCGGGACATGGGCCCTCCTGCAGATCGGCGGCTGGCTTCCGGATGCGGTGGTGATTTCCATGCCGTGGCGTTTCTCCAACGTCAGCGCGATCCTGCTGGTCCCGTTCACACTCGCCGGTCTGTCCGGGCTGACGCGGCGGATGCCGGAACAGGAGGCTGCGGTCACCTGCGCGCTCGTCATCGTCACCATCTTCGCGGCCGGCGTCGCTTCCTCGGCGCTCGTACCGATGGTCGGGCGTGGTTTGGTCGGCGGCAACATCATCATGGCGTTGTGGGGCCTTCTCCTCGGCGGCGCCCTGTGGAACGCGCGGCGCGCCGCACAGGAACGCATTCCGGCGCTGGTCGCCTCGGCGTTGTTGTTGGCCGCGTCCGCCGCCTTCTTCGCCAACACCCGGATCGTCGTATACATCGCGCTTGCGGCGGTCGTCGCCGTCGTCGTATTGAGCGTCGCCCGTCGCCTGCCCCCGATGGCGCGCCGGCGAGGCGCGCTTTCGCCGGCTCTGGTCGCAGCCGTCGTCATCTGTGCGGTCGCCGCGCTCCCCGACCGGGACTCGTTCGCTTTCACGCCGAATCAGCCTCGCTGGGACATCGTCTCGGACGACGATCGGCTTGTCGTCGACTTCCTCGAGGCGAACGCCGCGCCGGAGGAAATGGTCCTGGTCGCCTACTACTACCCGCGCGCCGAGCTCCAGGCGAAGGCGGCGCAGCCGGTCCTGCTCGAGCTCGAGACCTTGCAGATCATGACGTACATGCCCCGCCTCGCCGGCGTCATCGGCGAAATGACCCGCGACCTGTATGGCGTGGAGTACGGCGAACGCCTGTCGTTGCCGGAGTCCTGTGGCGTGACGGGCTTGAACGAGTGGTGCGAGCTCTGGAGCCGCCGTTGGCGCGAGCGGACCCGGGCAGATTGGGTTGCGCTGGCGGAGAAGTATGGATTCCGGTACGTGCTTGCGCCGCGCGACCCGGCGCTGGACCTCACGCCCGTGGTCAGTGGCGAGCGCGTCACGATGTACTCCACAGAGGGATGATCGAACCGCGGCGATAACGAAAAGGTTCCAGACATCGCCCGGTTCCACGTAGAATCACGTCCTGCGGTGGAGGGGTCGGGTCGTCCCCACCACTTGTATCGACCCAGCTACTCCAACCCACCCACTCCAATCCAACGCAGGGAGAGCCGTGGCATGGCGGAAGCGAACGGGCGCACCTTCGTTCTGACCGGAGGGGCCGGCTTTATCGGCTCGCACCTGGCCGAGGCGATCCTGGGCGCCGGTGGGCGGGTTCTCGCGGTGGACGACCTGTCGACCGGGTCGCTGGACAACATCGCCCCGTTCCGTGACCACCCCCGGTTTCAGTTCGCCCGCGCGAGCATCATGGACAGGGTGGTGATGGAGCGCATGGCTTCCGAGGCCGACGTCGTCGTGCATTTGGCCGCCGCGGTGGGGGTGAAGCTGATCGTCGAGCACCCGGTGCGGACGATCGAGACCAACGTGTTGGGCACCGAAGAGGTGCTTCGAGCGGCGCAGCGCTACAACTGCCGCGTCCTGCTGGCGAGCACGTCCGAGGTCTACGGGAACGGCAGCCGGTTCCCGTTTGCCGAGGAAGACGACGTTCTCCTCGGCGCCACCAGTCGCAGCCGCTGGGCCTATGCCGCCAGCAAGATGGTCGACGAGTTCCTCGGCCTCGCCTACTGGCGTGAGTACGGCCTGGACGTCGTTCCCTTCCGCCTGTTCAACACCGTCGGTCCGCGGCAGACGGGACAATACGGCATGGTCGTGCCCACGTTCGTTCGGCAGGCGCTCACCGGGCAGCCGATCACGGTGTACGGCGATGGAACCCAGCGACGCTGCTTCTGCGACGTCCGCGACGTGGTCAAGGCGCTGACCGGTCTGGCCGACCATCCGGACGCTCCCGGCCGCGTTTACAACATCGGCGGCACCGAGGAGATCTCGATCCGGGATCTCGCCGAGCGCGTGAAAGCGCTGACCGAAAGCGAATCGTCGATCACGACGATCCCGTACAGCGAGGCTTACGCGCCCGGCTTCGAGGACATGGAGCGCCGCGTTCCGAGCATCGAACGGGTCAACGCCCTGCTGGGGTGGAAGCCCGAGCGGTCCCTCGACGAGATCCTCCACGACGTCGTTGCCTACGAGCGCTCCGTGCTGTCGGGCGCACGCCCCGAGGCGGTGCTGGACGGCGGTTCCTGAGGACACCACCGGGCGACGTTCCGAGATATCGCCGGACGTTCCGGGGGGGCGGATTCACTTCAACTGCGGCCTTCTAGCGATCGACCGCCCGCCGTAACGCCCGAAGCGTCGACGCGGCGGCCTTGTCCCAGCCCAGTGCGCGGGTCCGCTCGAGCGCCGTGGCGCCGAGACGGTCACGCTCGGCCCGGTCGGTCGCCAGGGCGGTGAGCGCTGCGGTCAGGGCGTCGTCGTCGCCCGGGTAGACGAAGAACCCGCCGCCCTCGAGTAGCTGCGGCAAGGGGCTCTCCGTGGTCGCGACCACCGGAGCGCCGCACGCGGCGGCCTCGACCGCCGGGAGTCCGAAGCCCTCGCATTCCGAAGGCATCAGCAGGGCCAGCGCGCCGCTGTGCAGGTGGCGCAGTTGCTCGTCCGGGACGAACCCCGGCCAGTGGACCATGTCGCCCGTGCCCGTCTCCTCGATCACCCGGTGGATCCGATCGACGTCGGTGTGGAAGGAGTCCTTGTCGGACGGGCCGACCAGGAGGAGATGAGGGACGGCGGGAGGGTCGGCGGATGCTCGGCGCAGTCGAGTCAGCAGCTCGGCATGGCAGCGAACGATGGAATCAATGCGCTTGTGCTTGGAAAAGCCGCCGACGTAGATGAACCAGTCGGCTCCCTCCGGCAGCCCCGCCTGTCGGGCTGCTGCGGCGATGTCGGCGTCGCTTTCGCTCGGCCGGTACACCTTCGCCGGCGCCTCGACCGCCACGCTGATCGCGTCGCGTGACAGCTTGAAGGACTCGGAGATCTGGCCGGCGGCATGCTCGCTCACCGTCAGCACGCCGGTAGCCTGCGTCAGGGCGAGCCGGACCTTGACCTTCCACAGGAGGCGAGCCTTGAAAGATGGCAGCACCAGATGTGGAAAGCGCTCCGGGATGGCGTCGTGGATGCAAACGACGTTCGGTACTCCGCGCGGTACCGGGAAGTACGTGTAAACAGAGGGAAAGAACAGGACGTCGGGCCGTTGCTGTCGCACCGCCCGGGTCAGCGCGAGCATGTCCCGAAGGGGGCGCGAGCCGCCGTCGCGCGCCGCTTCGGTGGCGGCCAGCCGTTGCTCGACCTCGATCGTTTCGACGTTCGGCGCCGCGATATCGAACGTGGCGGCGGATGCGGCGTCGAGATAGAAGCTGAACGACACCGACGGAGCCGACGCGACCATGGCCCGGGTGAGCTCGCGGGTGAAGCGCCCGTAGCCGCGAACGTTCGCCCACGAGCAGGCGTCGATGCCGATTCGAAGATCGCCGGTCTCCTCGCCCGCGGCGAGTGTCGACTCACGTCCCGCAGAGGACACTAGTCCTCGACCACGTGCGACTCGAAGTGCCGCCGGTGCTCCGCCCATCTTGCCTGGTCGAGCTCCGCGGCGTCGTCGAGGCACTCGGCGGCGGCGTACGCCATCGCCAGCGTGTGGTGGGTGTTGTCGTGGGCGAAAAGACCTTGCCGGCCGAAGCTCAACAGCCGCTCGGTTTGATGGACCCAGGCATCGATGCGGCTGAACTGCTCGTCGTAGCCGCGGTCGTAAATCGGGTAGGCGTGTGACAGTCTGCGCGTCTGGACCTGACGCACGGGCACGTCCACAGGGAGCCCGGCTTGCGTCAGGGCATCGACGACCAATCCGCCGAGCTCACCGTCATCGGCGTTCCAGTGCTCGTCGTCGACGGTGCATGGCAGCTCGGCGCACAGCGTCGTGCTTCCCGGACGCGCGGTGAGCGAGTAGTTCTTCGGCTCCGACAGGCGCGTGATGGCGACGTCCGCCCCCGGAAAGTAGTGAGCATCGAACTCGGTGAACCGGTCCGTCGCCAGGGTGACGTAAACGAGGATCATCGCCCGGTAACGGAGCGCCTCGAGGGATGCCTGTACGTCCGCCGGTGGCCCCGGCTTCATGGCGCGGGCGAGCGCCGGCAACGGAATGGTGGAGAGGACGAGCTCGGCCGGGAGTCGGGTCGTTTCGTCGCCCGTCTTCGCGATCACGGCGACGGCTCGCTCGTCCTCGATCTCGATTTCCGCGGCGGCGGTGTCGAGCAGGACGTTGGCGCCGGCTTCCAGGGCGGCTTGATAGTAGGCCTCGCTGATCTGCCCGAAGCCGTGTTTCGGATAGAAGAAGTGCCCCTTGCTCTCGCCGCCGTTCGGTGACACCGACCGGAGCACCTTCGCCACGAGCCTCCACATCGAGTTGGCGGAGACTCGGCGGCGGGCCTGCTCGGCGTCCAGGTCGGCCGGGTCGACGCCCCAAATCTTGCCGGCGTACGGAAAATAGAAGTCGCGACAGATCGTTCTCCCGAGTCCCCGTTCGAGAACGGTGGCGAACGTCTCCTCTTTCGCTGCCCTTCGTGGCAGCAGGGCGTCGCGCATAAAGCCGAACATGAACGATGGCGGCAGGCTGGTCAGCAGGTCGAACGGCTTGAGCGGGAAGTGTACCCAGCGGCCTCGCAGCAGGATGCGACCGTGCCGCGGCCGCTCGAGCAAATCGGCGCCGAGCATGCCGCTGATGTCTGCCATCACCTCGGGCGAGCAGGCCGGGTGCAGCCGGTGGCTGCCGTAGTCGACCGGTATGCCGTCGATCTCGAAGCTCGCGGCGTTGCCGCCGATCGCGGCCGCCCGCTCCAGCACGGTTACGTCGAACGTTCCTCGGCCGGCGAGCTTGAGCGCCGCGCCGAGACCGGCCGGGCCGGCACCGAGGATGACGACGGGTACGCGCGCGCTCACGATTCAGCCCCTTCCGAGATCGCCCCGTGGATACGGGGGGTTCACGCGTCCGATCGCCCGAGCTCCAGCCGGACGATCAGGTCGGCGAGAAGGCCGACCGCCCAGACGAGGCAGGCGCCCAGAATGGCCATCACCGCGGTTTCGGAGATGTTCAGCAAGAACAGGTCGTACACCAGCTTCACCGCTCCGGTGAAGAACAGGAGTGCACCGAACGGCAGGAAGACCTTCAGCGGGTTGAAGAGCACGACCGTGCGCAGAACCAGAATCAGGAAGCTCACCGCGTCGACGGCGCGGATCTTCGATGCGCCGATACGCTTGCTGCAGACGATCGGTTCGTACTTCACCCGATACCCGTTGCAGAGCATCGACAGGGTGATCGTCATGGTGAACGAGAAGCCCTGCGGCAGGATGTGCAGAAACCGCTGCAGTACGGACCGGCGCATGACTCGCAGACCCGAGTTGAGGTCCGGGATCTCCCGGCTCGCCAGATAGGAAGCCAGCCGGCGCAGGACCCATTTCGCCGGCCTTCGGATCAGCGGGCTGCTGACGTCGTGCGCCGAGCGGGAGCCGACGACCATGTCGGCGTCGGCGGCCAGGTCGAGCAGCTTGGGGATGGCGTCGAACGGGTAGGTGCCGTCTGCGTCGGTGATGACGACGAATTCCGAGTCGCTCTGCTGGATCCCCGCCTTCAGCGCAGAGCCATAGCCGCCGTTCATGGGCTGCCGGATGAGCCGGGCACCGCTTTGTTCCGCCTGCGCCGCGGTGTCGTCGGTCGAACCGTCGTCGACGACGATGATCTCGAAATCGTAGGCTCCGCCCTCGAGCACCTGGCGCACCCCGGCGACTGTGGGGCCGACGCCTTCTTGCTCGTTATACGCGGGGATGACGATCGCGGCGCGGGTGCGGGTCTGCGTCAGCGTCCGATCATCGGCCCGAACGGGATGAGGAGCCTCTTGTACCCGACCGGTCGACACAGCCTTCCTCTCATCGTTCACGGGACTGATCTGACGGCTCTGCGAGCGGAAACAACGGCGTGTTCCCGTCGAAGCGATTGCCCGGCCGGGCGCAAGCCATCAACGCTCGACGGACCGTCAGAATTCGACCGTACACGTCGCGGGATGCTCGGGTCAATGCAGAACTTCCGCCCGCAACGGAGCGGTCGAATCGGCGTTTCGAAGGGCTCGGCGAGCCCGCTCATGGCTTGCGATGCATGACCTGAATCACGCCGAATCGGGGGCCGGCGACGTAGTTCTCGGCGACCCACTCGTCCAGCAGCGTTGCGCCGACCGGGACGCCCCCGGCGCGCACCTGTTCTCCCACCATGTCCAGAAAGGGGCCGGGAAAGCGGAACTCGATGACGACCACCGGCGGTGGGTCCGTGTCGGCATCGGCGAGCATTTGCCGCTGTACCGGCTCGGTGTCCGTCACTCCCGGGTGGAGCTCGTGATTCACCGTGGCGATCCGGCGATCCGACAGCCAGTACGGCAGCGAGCTGCCGGCGATCATCACGTCGTTACGCCAGCCGAGCACCAGAAGCGGGGCGTCCGGTGGCCCCGCTTCAGCGATTGCCGCCCGCAGGGCGTGCATCTCTTCGACGCGGGCCGAGGGTGCCACGATTCCTTCAAAGCGTGGCAGCCTGACGCGCTCCCAGCGGGCGCCGTCCCGCAGTCGCATCGCCACGGGTTCGGCGACCAACGCCGGGACCCAGACGAGGAGAAAAAGCGCGGTTGCGGGCCGCAGCCAACCGAGCTCACGGACATCTCGTGATCCGAGATGCAGGAGGCCGGCAGCCCCGACCAGTGCGCCGAAAGCCGCCATGGTGATCTTGTGGGTGTTCGCCTGCACGTGGGCCGCCGACCAGAAGAGAGCGTACGCCACCAGTGCGAAAACGAGGATGCGACGGGTGGTTGCGCGTCCCTTCCGGAAGCAACCGAGGAGGCCGAAGCAGCCGGCGACCAGGGCCACGGTGGGTGCGTGGAGGATGACCCACCAGTTCATCTCGCGGGCCCACGCCAGCCGACCGGCGGCCAACGACATGGGGGGAAGCAGAGGGAACTCCTCCGGCCGAACGACGGGGAAGTACCCGGTCGGAAAGATCAGCAGATCCTCCAGCATCGCAGGTCCGGCACCCGCCCATATGAAGTAGAGGAGGACGGGAACGAAGACGCCGGTGACGATCGTCGCCAGGAAAGCGATCTGTCCGAGCGTCTCGCGGACGCTTCCTTGCCGGATGAGCAGCATCGATGCAGCGGCGGCGATACAGGCGTATCCGGCCACATCATGCTTGAAGAGAACGCCGACACCGAGCAGCAGCCCGGCAATCACCAGGTTCTGTCTGTCGCCGCTCGCGGCGTGTCGCCCGATGTACAACGCTGCGACGAGAACGCACAGAATCGCCGGTGGGTACGACTCGAAGGCGTTCTGGTAGCCGGCGCCGAAAAAGGCGCAGGCGAACACCAGCGCCACGACTCCGGCTGCCCAGGGGCGTGCCACTTCGAGGGCCAGGCGATAGAGAGCGACGACGGCGGCGGTGCTCACGGCAACCCCGACGATGTTCCCGATGATCACGTGGACGCCGAAGAGCTTGAACAGCAAGGCGAGCGTGTACATGCTCCCCGGCGCGTACATCGTCCACATGTCGCGGTAAAGGAGCTCTCCACCGGCGATGCGGACGGCGGAAAGGTAGGTGACCGGGGCCCGCAACAAGAACGCCGTCGGCGCGAACAGGAGCAGCGTCAGGCACGCCACGAGAAGGGCACCACGATACCCGGAAGGGCCTGGCTGGGGCGGCAATTGCGCGGGCACGGGAGTTCTTTCCGTTTGGTCTGTTCGGCGCGAAACGCCAATATTAGCGGATGACCTCCGTTGGCTTCGATGCTCGAATTGCTCCCGCTTCCGTTCGCCCGGCTTCCCGCGCCGCGATACGTATCCCCATGCCGTGAAGAAATCGACGCTCACCTGGCTGGCGCGGCTGGTCGTTTCCGGGCTCGTTCTCGCGCTTCTCTTTCGCATCGTCCCGGCGGCGGAGCTGTGGGCGGCGATGCGGCAACTTTCGCCCCTCTTGTGGCTCGGGTCGGTGGCCCTGTTCCTCGGCGGTCACGTTGTCGCCGCCTACAAGTGGCGTCTGCTGATGGGCCGCCGCAACGACGTTCCGGCGCGCCTCTGGTTGACCGGCCACTTCGCCGGCCTGACGGCAAACCTGGCCCTGCCCGGGGTGGCCGGGGGGGATCTGGTGCGCGCCGGCTGGGTGATGACCAAGGTCGAGCGCCGCGAGAGCGTCGCCGTCGCCAGTCTCGTGGATCGGTTCATCGATCTCGTCGCGCTGTTGTGCGTCGCGTTCGTCGGCCTTCTATGGGCCGGGCAGGCGGCGGAGGCCGGGACGACGGCTCTGATGGTTGCCGCCGGCTTGATTCTCACCGGCGCCGTCGGCGCCGCGGGTTTGTACTTGTACCTGCGTGGCCGTGAGCTCACCGGTATGGTCGGGAGGCTGGTGGATGCGCTGACATCCTTGCGTCATTCGTGGCTTCCCCTGGGAGCGTTGATGCTGTCGCTGATCGTGCAGACGACGTTCGTCGCCATCAACGTCCAGCTCGGAGAAGCGCTCGGTCTGACGCCCGGATTCGGCGCCTGGATGATGGCGTGGCCCCTGGCGAAGCTGGTAGCGACGTTGCCGATCAGCCTGGCAGGCCTCGGCGTGAGGGAGGCCGCCTTGGCGGCCTTCATGAGGCCGTTCGCTGTGTCGTCCGGCGCCGTGATCGCGGTCGGACTGTTGTGGGAGACGATTCTGGTGGCCGGTGGGTTGATCGGGTGGACGATCACGACGTTCGTGACGGCGCCGAATCAGGAGTCGCGGGCAGCGGCGGCGTCCGCCGCGAACGCAGACGAATCAAGGCGACGGGAGCCAGGAGCATGACCGAGGACGCGGGCCGATGACCGACTCCCGACGGACCTTGTTTCTGGTCGCCGCGATCACCCTCGTCGCCGCCGTTCTGCGGGCGATACGCCTCGACGTCGGCCTGTGGTACGACGAGATCGTCACACTGATCGACTTCGCCCGTCATCCGCTCGCAGACGTCGTTTCGAGTTATCCCCACAACAACCAGCACCCGCTCTACTCCGTCTTGTCGTGGGTGTCGATCAACCTGCTCGGTGAGCACGGCTGGACCCTGCGATTGCCGGCGTTCGTGTTCGGGGTCGCCAGCGTGCCGATGCTCTATGCATTCGGCGCTCAGGTCGCGAGCAAGCGAGAAGCGTTGTGGTCCGCAGCCTTTCTGGCGGTGTCGTACCACCACGTTTGGTTCTCGCAGAACGCCCGCGGCTACACCGCACTGGGCTTCTGGACCATGCTCTCGACCATGTTTCTGCTTCAGGGACTGCAGCGCGACGAGACCAGGGCCTGGGTCGGCTACGCGGTGGCCGCGGCGCTGGGCGTCTACACTCACCTGACTATGGTGTTCGTGGTCGCCGCGCACGTTCTGGTCTGCGCCGGGCTCGTCGTCTTCGGAGATCGTGACGGCCTCGCCCCGACGAAGCGGACCTGGGTCATGGGCTTCGGGCTCGCCACCCTGATCGGCGCGATCATCTACGCCCCGATGCTGGTCGCCATCTACGAGTTCTTCACCGCCCCGGCGGCGGAGGCGGCGAACGTGGCCACCGCCGGCTGGGCTATTCGCGAGGCCATCATCCAGTTGATTTTCGGTCTCAGCGGGTTGGGGCTGCTGATCGCGGGCGCCGTGTCCGTGGGGGGGGCGTGGAGCTACTTTCGTACGACGCCGACGGCGTTCTTGCTCATGACGCTACCCGGCCTGTTGACCGGGTTCACCATCGTAGCGCTGGGCCAGCCGATTCGGCCGCGCTTCTTTTTCATGTTCGCCGGTTTCGGCGTCCTGATCGTCGTGCGTGGCGCGATGGTGACCGCCGACTGGCTCGTTTCCAAGGTTCGAAAAGGTGCGTGGCCGGAGGCATACGGCTGGAAGCCCGGCGACGTGTTGGTCGCCCTGATGGTGATCGGGTCCATGGTGTCGCTCGCTGCCGTTTACCGGCCGAAGCAGGATTTCGATGCCGCCATCGAGTTCATCGCACAAGCGCGGTCGGAGGGCGAGCCGGTGATGACCGCCGGCCCGGCCAGCTTTCCCTACGAGCGCTACTACGAGACGGGTTGGGAGCCGGTCGAGACGGCGGAGCAATTTCGTGCGCGGCGCGATAGCTCCCCGCGGGTGTGGATGGTCTACACACTGGCGGCCTACGTGGAGCCTGCGGAGTTGATGCAGCTGATCCGGGAATCGTGCGTCACGATGCGGGAGTTTCCCGGATCGGTCGCTGGCGGAGAGGTCGTCGTCTGCGCGGCTTCGCCGCCCGAGGCTCCGGGGGGCGGGTCGTGAGCCGCTGGGGCCGTCGGTTGGGTTCGGTCGAGCTGCGCCTGTTCCTCGTTCTCTGGGTCGTCTTTGCGGCGCACTTCGCCACCAACGTGGTGCGGGAGCATTATCCGGCCTTCAGCCTCATCAAGCGCGGCGACTTCATCCTCGATGACTACGTCGGCTTTCATTCCGACATCTTCATCCACACCGACGGCCACGCGTACATCGCCAACCAGGTAGCGGGCTCTCTCCCGGCCGTTATCCCGCTGCTGATCTTCGACCCGTTGCTCGACGCCCTGGAGCGCCCGCCGCTGCCGCCGGCGCCGCAGGGCAGCCTCGATCCGAACTACGACACCGAGTACCCGAACCGGGCGTACTTCCTCCAGCTGGTGAAGGAGAAGGGGTGGCACCTGCGCTTCGGCGGCTCGACGGCGGTCACGTCGGTATTTCTGATGGCCCCGTTGGCGGCGCTCTTCAGCGTCTTCATGTTCATGATCCTGCGACGGCGGGGCGTTGCGCGCGGCCTCGCGCTGGGGCTCACGGCGTTGTTCGCCCTGGGGACCCCGCTGTTCTATCGAACGGCCCACCTGAACCACAACGTCTTCCTGATGGTGTGTACGTTCGGGGCGTTCTGGCTGCTTTGGCCACGGCCCGGGGAAGACCTGCCGATAGCTCCACGGCGCGTGACCATTGCCGGCTTCCTTGCGGGCTTCGGCGTGGCGCTCGACTACGCCGGCGCCGTCCCGCTGCTCTGGCTGTACGGGTACCTCATCCTCACCCGCATGCGCTCCGCCGGTTTTCAGCGAGCGTTCGTCGAATCGCTGCGCTTTGTGGCCGGCAGCGTCCCTCCGGTTCTTTTTCTCTGGTGGAGCCAGTGGTGGATGTTCGGCAATCCGTTTCTGCCGGCGCAGTACCACATGCCGGCGGTGAACTTCACCGATCGTGGCTGGCGTGGACTGGATTGGCCGAGCCTGAGCGTCTTCTGGCGAAATCTCTTCGACCTCGACTGGGGCATGTACGCTTTCGCCCCCTTCTTGTTGCTCGGCCTGCTGCCCGTGCGCATACACGGGAAGACCGAAAGTCGGTTGATCCTGCCGCTGCGAGAGCGGCGCGCGGCGGCTGTGTTCATCGCGCTTTTTCTGCTATTCTGCGCCGCGAATCAGTACTCCCTGATGCAGTGGAACACCGGCTTCCGCTATCTCCTCCCGCTCGTGCCGTTCATCTTCCTGGCCGTGTGTGACCACCTCGTGCGGTGGCCTCGCTGGTTGTTGGTGGCGATCGCCGTTCCCTCGGTGATCCACATGTGGGTTCTCTCGATGGTCCGCTACACGCGCGTCGATTTCGGCACCGGCTCCTCCGCGGTCGTTGGCACTTGGGAGCGCTTTCTGGCCGAGGGCGTGCGATTCCCCTGGTTGACCGTGTTGCGACAAACCACGCCGGATCCGAACAGCATCGTGCACGCCGGGTTTCTGCCGTACGCCCTTCTGGCCTTTGCGGGCATCGTGTGCGCCGGCATATGGTGGTTGGGCGCGCGCTTCGAATCGGCCGCCTCGGCGGCGACCGGGCCAACGACTCCCGCATGAAGGCACTCACGCTCAGCTGCTTGCTGCTTACCTCGGCGCTTTGCTGCGCGTCCGCCGCGCCGACGCCGGGCCCCGCTCGTTCGCAGGGTAACGACCTGCTGAACGTGGTTTCGACGCACCTCGATCGGCCGACGGTTCGGGTGCTCGGCGTGCAGATGCTGATCTCCGGAGACGATGACCGCGACGCGGTAGTGACCACCCGCGTCCGGCCGACCGGAAGCACGGAGTGGATCACCGCGCCGCCGCTGTTCCGCGTCTTCCCCGAGACGGTCGGCGGGTTCGACTCCCGGCCGCAGTTCGCCGGCAGTATCTTCGACCTCGAGCCGGACACCGCCTACGAGATCGAGCTGCACGCGGTTGATCCCGACGGGTTCGACCAGGTATTCACCCTCGACGCAAGGACCCGGCCGATCCCCCGAGCCGAGCCCATGCAGCCGCGAGCGGTCGCGGCAGGGACTCCGCAAGAGCTCTCCGCGGCGCTCTCGGCGGCACGTCCGGGCGACGTGATCACGATCGGACCAGGGACGTACGAAGGCGTCTGGGAGCTGAACGCCAGCGGCACGGCGGAGAACCCGATCGTGCTTCGCGGCGCCTCGGTCGAGGGTGTCGTGCTCGACGGCCAGGATTGCGATCCGTGCTATGTGCTCACCGTCGACGGCAGCTACGTACACGTCGAGGATCTGACGCTGACCCACGGCCACCAAGGGCTGCGCTTTCTCGAGGACGGCGCCACCGGCAACGTCGCGCGAAGGCTTCGGATCCATGACATAAAAACGGGGATCAAGACGACCTTCAACCAGACCGACTTCTATATTTGCGACAACACCGTCGAGGGGCGGCTGGAGTGGCCGTGGGTCGAACGGGACGACTGGAGAACGTACTGGGACGACCGCGGGATGGACATCAAGGGCGATGGGCATGTGGTCTGCCACAATCGGATCACCGGCTTCGGCGATCCGTTGATCCAGTTCCAGAAGGGGGCCCGTTCCTTCGATTTCTACGGCAACGACATCGACAACGGGGTGGACGGCTCCGAGCTGGACGGGTCCGAGGGGAATGCGCGCTTCTTTCTCAATCGGGTGACGAACCAGATCGCCGGGGTCAGCGTACAGCCGATCTACGGTGGGCCGGCGTACATCTTGCGTAATGTGATCCACAACGTGTTCTGGTCGCCGAGCCGCGCCGGTGAGCAGGTCAAGCTGCATCCCGGCGGTGGAAACATGCCCTCCGGAGTGCTGGTGATGCACAACACATTCATCAGCTCCGGTCTGGCGATGAACCAGCAGACGACGGCCATCCAGTACAACTTCCAGTTCGTCAACAACATCTTCGTCGGTCCGGATTTCGTCCAGGCGCGAGCGACCATCGATTGGACCGGGACGATCCGACATGGGCGATTCGACTACAACGGTTACTACCCGGACGGCCCGATGATTCTCGGTCGCGACGGGCGGCGCACGCTTCGGGCCCGCAACTTCTCCGGTCTGCAACGGCAGGGGTTCGAGGAGCACGGTGTCTTGCTTCGACAGCCGATCTTCGCGTCCGGGCTTGTCGGGCCGGACGACCCGAGAATCGCGGTGGTCGGCGCGGACGTTCGCTTGGCCCCGGATTCGGCGGCCATCGATCGAGGACTACGGCTTCCCGGGCTCAACGATCGCTTTGTCGGCGACGGGCCGGACCTCGGCGCGCTCGAGCTCGGCTGCCCCGAGCCCATCTACGGGCCGCGTCCTCGCGACCGCCAGCACATCGTGGCGCGGATCGACTGCTGAGCCGGGTTTCTCGCGTACGTCGAAACCCGTAGCGGACTTCTGGCCGGCAGTCTTTTCATGTTCCGACTGTGATGGTCCTTCGGTAAGATCAACGCATATCCGCAAGTCCTCGAGTACTCCGAGAAAACGGTCTGGGGGGGCCGACACCGATGACCCGCCGTGCGTCCGATGAGCTGCTTCTACGAGCCTTCGCCAAGTTCGACAAGGTTTCGCTCGGCGTTGCCGTGGGCGCCGTCGCCGGACTCGCCATTTTCGTCGCCACGGCGACGCTGGTCATCAAGGGCGGCGACGTCGTCGGACCTAACCTCGTCCTGCTGAACCAGTTCCTCTTCGGTTACCGGGTGACCTGGCCCGGGGCTTTCGTCGGCCTCGTCTACGGCTTTGTTCTCGGCTTCGGCCTCGGATACCTCGTCGCGCTTTTCCGCAACGGGTTCGTGTTCACCTACCTGGCCGTCGTCCGAGCACGTGAAGAGCGCCGGGCGCTGCAGACGTTTCTCGACGAGATGTGATCGTGACCACTGCGCCCGACGAGCAACGCAGCGTAGTCATCATTGGCGGCGGGCCGGCCGGCCTGACGGCCGCGTACCGGCTGATGAAGTCGGATGTGCCGTCGATCGTCCTCGAGAAGGACTCGGTCGTCGGAGGGATCTCGAGGACGGCCGAGTACAAGGGCTTCTTGTTCGACATCGGCGGCCACCGTTTCTTCACCAAGGTGAAGGCGGTGAACGACATGTGGCACGAGGTTCTCGGCGACGACTTCATCCGCCGCAGTCGCCTGTCCCGCATCTATCACAACAAGAAGTTCTTCTACTACCCGCTGCGTCCGGCCAACGCGCTGGCGGGCCTGGGCCTGTGGAACAGCGTCATGATCGTGTTCAGCTACTTCAAGGCGCAGCTGACGCGGGGCGGATCGGAAGACACCTTCGACCAGTGGGTGACGAACCGGTTCGGCAAGCGGCTCTACGAGATCTTCTTCAAGACCTACACCGAGAAGGTGTGGGGCATTCCGTGCACCGAGATCACGGCGGAGTGGGCGGCGCAGCGCATCAAGGGTTTGTCGCTGATCTCGGCCGTCCGGAACGCCATCATTCCGAGCAAGCCGAAGAGCAAGCAGGACGTGGTCAAGACGTTGATCGGCAGCTTCGAGTATCCGCGCCGTGGCCCGGGGATGATGTGGGAGCGCGTCGAGGAGCTCGTCGAAGAGGGCTGCGGACGGGTGCGGCGAGACTCCGATGTCGTGCAGATCAACCACGACGGAGGCCGCGTGGTCTCGGTCGAGATCGAAACGGAAACCGGTCGGCGAGAGTTCCCGGGGACCCACTTCATCAGCAGCATGCCGGTGCGTGAGCTCGTCCAGAAGCTCTCGCCGGCGGCGCCCGAAGAGGTCGTCGCGGCGGCCAATGCGCTCAACTATCGCGACTTCCTGACCGTCGCCCTGATTGTCAACCAGGAAGAGTCGTTCGAAGACAACTGGATCTACATCCACGACGCCGACGTCAAGGTCGGGCGCATCCAGAATTTCAAGAACTGGAGTCCCGAGATGGTCCCGGACCCTTCCAAGACGTGCCTCGGATTGGAATACTTCTGCTTCGAGGGCGACGGGCTGTGGACCATGCCGGACGACGAGCTGGTCGCCCTCGGCAGGGAAGAGGTGGACAGGCTCGGTCTGGTCCGCGCCGAGGACGTCGAGGATGGAGCGGTCGTCAGGATGCCCAAGGCCTACCCGGTCTACGATTCGGTCTACAAGGAGTCGCTGCAGGTCGTGCGCGATTACCTCGAGACGCTGCCGAATCTACAGCTCGTCGGTCGCAACGGCATGCATCGGTACAACAACCAGGACCACGCGATGGTCACGGCGATGCTTGCCGTCGACAACATTCTCGGCGCGAACTACGACCTCTGGAACGTCAACGAAGATCAGGAGTATCACGAGGAAGTCACGAGCGAGGAGGCTGAGCGCTCCGACGATCTTCGTACTCTCGCTTCCACCCAGCCGCTGGTACCCGAACGCGTGGAGCCAGTCGCGGTGGAGGTCGCGCCGCTCTCACCGAACCCCCCAGCAGATCGATGACCACACCCGAATCCGTAGACGAACAATTGGCCCGATCGCTTCTCCGGCTCAATGGCACGATGGTCGGTATCGCCTTCGGCCTCGCCGCGGGTCTCGTCCTTTTCGCCGCAACGCTGTTTCTGGTGATCAAGGGCGGGCCGAACGTCGGCGCCCACCTGCGGCTCCTGAACCAGTTTTTCCCGGGATACACCGTCACGGTGATGGGGAGCTTCGTCGGCTTCGCCTACGCGTTTGTCACCGGCTTCATCGGCGGTTGGCTGATCGGCTGGATCTACAACCGCGTGGCGCTTCTCAGGGCCTGACGGCGATCGCGTGTGCCCCCGGCATCGCCCTCGTCGGCCCGCCTCGTTCTCACACGCAACTTCCCTTCGCCAGACCCACCACACTTTCACCACGGCCTGCTAGCAGCCTCCTAGGTGCCGGTTTGACCAGACCTTCTCCATCCACAGACGCCACCGGCGTCCCTACCGCCGAATCTCGCGGCGCGAGCGGACGGCCGGCGTGGGTGTGCTGGGCGCTGGTGCTGGCCCCCTTCTTCCTGGTCATGCTGCTCAACTGGGGTCCGGGACCTCCAGGAGAGATGACCGACACCTATCACTACCTCATGCACGCGCGCTCCCTGGCAGAGGGCCGCGGGCTGACCGATACCGGCTACATCTTCTCGGAGCTCAATCCGTGGCTCGGCCCACCCGTCCAGCCGCCCGGCCTTCCGCTGGTGCTGTTCCCCCTCGTCATGGTTTTCGGCGAGGGCCTGCTGGCGGTTCGCCTGCTCAGCGTGTTGTTCGCGGTCGGCTTCCTGCTATTGGTCGGACGCTACTTCGCCACCCATGACGGGCTCGCGTACGGTCTCGGTGTCACCCTTCTCCTGAGTCTTTTGGCCCAATATCCCGTCAGGGCCACGTTTCCCCACTCCGACTACCTCGCCGCGATCGCGCTCTGGGTCGTGATCGCCGCGGTGGACGCGCCCCGGCGGTTCGACTGGCAGAAGATCCTGCTGATCACCGCCGCCGGTGGCGTCGCGTCGCTCACCCGGCTGACCGGCGTCTCGCTCTTCGTTGCGCTGGTGTTGTTCGGGCTGGTGCGCTACCGGGAGTTGTACCTGCGTCCGTTCATTCCCGCGGCGCTTTGGTTGGTGGGCGGACTCGGTGCTCTCTTCGCCTTCGGCGTAGTCGTGCCCGATTGGGTCTACGACGGCATGCCCGTCAGCGTCACCGTCCTGATACGGGGCTGGTACTACAACCTCATTTCCTATCGGTTGGCTCTGCTCGAGAACATGCTCTACCCGTTTCCCTGGGAGCTGGCGAACGACGCCTATCACCTTGTCGGCGCCCTGTTGATGGTCATCGGCTTCTTCGCCTGGTTGAGAACGGGCTGGAACCGGTTCGTCCTCTACTTCGCTTTCTCCTACATGATGATGCTGCTCTCCCTCCCGGTATCGGGAGGGGAGCGCTACTTCTGGCCGGTCGCGCCGCTGATGATGTTTCTCATGCTGCGCGGTGGACGGGCCGTGTTCGAGCTGACGATGCGGGCGATGCCGCCGCGTCGGCTGGACGCCGTGGTCGTGGCGATGGCGGTCGTCATCGCTTCGGTCACCTTTCTCATGAGGGTCACCACGCCGCGCTCGCCGGCGCTGGTCGAGAATCCGGAGCTACAGCGGATCTTCACGTACGTCCGCGCCATCGACGAAGCCGACAATGCCCGCGTGGCTTTCCATTACCCGCGCCTATTGACGTGGGAGACGAAAAAGCGCGCCATGGCGTTGCCGAATCGCGGCCCACTCGATCGCCGCGTAGAGGAGTTCCGGATCAGAGGGATAACCCACGTGGTCAGCAGCGAGTCGCTGCGTCATCGGGTGGAAGAGCAGTTGCTGCGCGAGGCCCTGCGGCAACGTCCGGAAGCGTTCTCGCTCGCCCACCAGGGCGACGGATTCGCCGTGTATCGCGTCGAATGAGCGCCCCGGTGGGTGATGCGGCGTCGCAGGGGTCGGGCGGCCCGTCCCTTCGCATCTGCATCGTCAGCACCTTCTACCCGCCCTACAACTTCGGCGGCGACGGCATCTACGCGTATCGGCTCGCCAACGGCCTCGCCGCTCAGGGACACGAGGTCACCGTGGTTCACAGCCCGACGGCGTACGAGCAGCTCGCCGGCGAGACGCCCGATGCCGAGTACGACGATCATCCGAACGTTCGCGTTCGCCCGGTGACGACGCCGCTCGGCAAGCTCGGCTTGTTCGCGGTGCAGCAGACCGGCCGGCCGTGCCTGCAGGCGAATCAGCTGAAGCGCCTCCTCAACGACGGGTCGTACGACGTCATTCATTACAACAACGTCTCGCTTCTGGGCGGGCCGCACGTGTTTCGCTACGGCTCCGCCGTGAAGCTGTGCACCCTCATCGAGCACTGGTTGGTGTGCCCGATGCACGTGCTCTGGAAGATGGGACGAGAAGTCTGCACCCAACCGGCATGCTTGCGCTGCACGCTCCACGGTCGTCGCCCCCCACAGCTTTGGCGGTATCTCGGACTCATGGGGCGGGCGACGCGCTCGATCGACGCCTTCATCGGCCCGAGTCGTTTCACCATCGGCCAGCATCGTGACCGAGGCATCAAGGGAACGATGGTCCAACTACCTCTCTTTCAGACGCCGCCTCCGCCGGCGAGGCGGAAGATGGCGGCGATCGACGAGAACACGCCGTACTTTCTCTTCGTCGGACGGCTGGAGAAGATCAAGGGCGTGCAGACGATCCTTCCGCTTTTTCGCCGGCGGCCGGACCTCCGGCTGCTGATTGCGGGAACCGGCGAGTACGAGCAAGAGCTTCGGACGATGGCTCGCGGCGCCGACAACATCACGTTCCTGGGGCGGGTAGAGCAGGCCGAGTTACACGCACTCTACGACGGCGCCACGGCGACGCTCATACCGTCGATCTGCTACGAGACCTTCGGTGTCGTCGCGGCCGAGTCGTTCGGCGCGGCGACGCCGGTGATCGTCTACGCGCAAAGCTCCCTCCAGGAGATCGTCGAGACGCACGGAGGGGGGTTGATGTACCGGACCGAGGCAGAGCTCGAAGAGGCCGTCCTGCGGCTCGAGTCCGACGCCGAGCTTCGCCGGCGTTTGGGCGAGGAGGGGAAGCACGCCTACATGACCGAGTTTGCCGAGGAGCCCTTCCTGGTCAAGTACGTCGCCCTCTTGCGCGAGATGCTGGCGCGCAAGCAAGAGGGGAAAGCGACAGGGGCGATCCCGCCGGAAGGCGCGATCGCCGGGCTGCCGACCTTCCACTGAGGCCGATCGACATGCAGAAAACCAACGGAACGAGCTCGGAGGTCGCCGCGAATGCGTCCGCGTCGTCCTCCGCTCCGCGGCTGTCGGTCATCGTGCCCGTCTACAACTCGAACGATGAGTTGACCCGGTGCCTCGATGCCCTGGCCTCGTCGAGCTTTCGTGATTTCGACGTCTGGGTGGTCGATGACGGATCGACCCAGCCGGTGGAGCCGATTGTTGAACGGCACGGGTTCCAGTATCTGCGCATCGAGGGGCCGGGTGGGCCCGCCCGGGCTCGGAATCGGGCCGCGGTGCGCTCAACGGGCGACCTGTTGGTCTTCATCGATGCCGACGTCCAGGTGCACCCGGACACGCTTGAGCGTTTCGCCGCGGCGTTCGACGCTCACCCGGGGATCGACGCCGTGATCGGCAGCTACGATGACTCACCGGCCGATCCCGGCTTCATCTCGCAGTACAAGAACATCTTTCATCACTACGTCCACCACGCTTCGCACGGCGAGGTCTCGACATTCTGGAGCGGCTGTGGAGCCATGCGTCGCCCGGTCTTTATCGAGTTCGGTGGATTCGACGAGGATCGTTACCGGATTCCGGCGATCGAGGACATCGAGCTCGGCACCTGGGTCTCGGCGGCCGGGCACCGGGTTCTGCTCGATCCGACCGTGCAGTGCAGCCACCTGAAGCGCTGGACCTTCCGCGGCATGCTGCGAGCCGACATCTTCCAGCGCGGCGTCCCCTGGACCCGTCTGATGATTCGGGCCGGCCAAGCCGCCAACACCCTCAACGTGAAGGGATCTCAGCGCCTCAGCGTCGTTCTGACCTATCTGTTGACCGGGTTCTTGTTTGCGGGTTTCCTGTTACCCGCCGCCTGGGTCGCTGCGGTCGCGGCGTTGCTCGCCTTGTTGCTGGTCAACCGCGACTTTTATCGATACTTCGCCGAGAAGAAGGGCTGGTGGTTCACGCTGCGGGTCCTCCCGCTCCACCTGCTCTATTTTCTCTATTGCGGTGTATGCGTCGTGGTCGGCGTGCTGTCACACTACGCGAGCGGCGATGCGACCGGCCCGCCGCCGAGGTGCCCGCTCACCGATCGGCGCGAGGCCTAGCCGCGGCCCCATGCGACCAGGAACGGCAATGAGCGAACCGCACGAGCCACTCCGGGAAATCTGGTGAGCGCTGGGAGCCTGCCGATCTTGATGTACCACTCGCTCGACGAGACGGACTCCGTCGTTTCCGTTCGCCCCGATCGGTTCGCCGAGCAACTCGAGAGTGTCGTGGCTGCGGGTTTCCGCGTCGTGACCTTGAGGGAAGCGATGGATTCTCGCGCCGAGTCCGGTCGATGGCCGGAGCGTGCCCTCGTGGTCACGTTCGATGACGGCTATCAGAACCTGCATCGATGGGCGGCCCCTGCTCTGGCGAAGCACGGTTTCGCGGCGACGGTCTTTCTGGTCAGCGGTCACATGGGAGGCTCGAACGATTGGGCCGCGCCCCCGGCAGATCTCGGACACCAGCCGATGCTGACGTGGGAAGAGGCTACGGAGTTGATGGAGGCCGGGTGGGAGATCGGTGCCCACACCGTGACGCATCCCGACCTGCGAAGCTTGCCGCTCGCTGCCGTGAAGCAGGAGATGAGGGACTCGCGCGCCAGCATCCAAGATCGACTGGGACGGACAGTCGACACCTTCGCCTACCCGTTCGGTTACACCAACACGGCGCTGACGAAGATCGCCGGCGAGGAGTTCCGCGCCGCCTGCGTCACCGACTTGCGGATCGCGACGTCCCAGGCTCCGGCGTCGTTGCCGCGGCTCGACGCCTACTACCTGCGGGGATCGGGGCAGGTGCGGCGACTGCTCGCCGGAAAGTTGAACCTCTACATCGCCGTGCGACGCTGGGGGCGGCGCGTCCGGGCGGCCGTCGTGGGCTGACCGGACGCAGGCCCTCGACGGTTGACGAGACCTGACTCTGGGAGAACCCACCCGCATCGGCAAGAGTGACCGGCCTGGCGGCAATAGTTACCGGTTCCGCTTCGTGCGATCGGGTCGTGGTCGGTAGACCGACCCGAGCAAGCCGACGCTGTATTGACCACCACGGCCCGCTCGGCCGACTTCCGAGACATTTCTGCCCTTCATGGCCTTTTCGGAGGAGGGTGATCTATCCGACCTCTCCTCTGGCATGTATGTTGCTTCTCATCCGCAGCAGCGGTGGTGTGGGCGATTCCCCTTTTTTGCTTGCTCAATACCGATCAAGATTATTCGTCATCGGGCTAGAGATCGGAGAATAGGGATTTGAACCGTTACGGAATCGAGCGGCGATCATCGTAGGGCTAGGAGTGTCAGAATGTCCAAATCGGTGATGCGGCTCGCGCTGGGACTCGCGGTGCTTTCCGCCCTGGTAGTTGTCGATTCGAGCGTCGCGCAGCTATACGACACGGCACCCCACATCCCTCCCGGGCACAACACCTTCGTGCCGCCTCCGAAGGGGCACAGCTACATCGACCCGACATTCGGAACCGAGGTCTGGCGGGTGACCAACGCGCTCTACGACGGGCGCGCGTTCCTGTCGACTGAATACGCCAGTCAAAGCCCGACGAACGCTGACGATTCGATGGTGCGCGTCATGGCAAGCGGCGGTGGCGTTCGCTTCTACTCGACGGCCCCCCCGTTCAACCTCCTGAGGATTCGGGGCCTCGGCGCATCGAGCGCGTCCGATCTGTGGTGGCACCCGACGAACCCGGACGTCCTCTTCCACCTCGACGCGATCGGCGAGCTGCGCTCCTACAACTACGCCGCGGATGTCGACTCCCTCGTGGCCAGGTTTCCCTACGCCAACGTCCAGGGGCTGGGCGAAAACCAGCTCTCCCTGGACGGGAATCGCCTGGCGGCGGCGGCGAACAACCGCACCAAGGTGTTCGTCTACGAGATCTCGAGCGACTCCATCATCGCCGAGCTCGATACCTCCGGCCTGAACGTCGTCGACGTCACGATCAGTCCCGACGGTACCCGCGTGCTGCTCTCGAACAAGCATCCGGGCGGCTACTCCGACATGTTCGTGTACACCATCGGGAACGGGCTGCTCAATTTCGAGCGAGATCTCGGAATCGGCTACGGCCACAAGGACGTCGGGCAATCGCCCGCCGGCGATGACTATCTGCTGGCGGTCGAGTCCTACCTGACGAACGAGATCAGGGCCGTACGCCTGAGCGACGGCGCGCTCACCGTGCTGGAGCCGATTGGCTGGAACACGACAGCGAACATCGCGGTCCATGTGTCGGCTAACTCGATGTCCAACGACGGATGGGTATACATCTCCACCTACTCGGACCAGGATCCGAACCCGCAGACCTTCTGGCCAACGTACTTCAACGAGATCTTCCGGGTTTCCTTCGATGGCACGGTGACGGAGCGTCTGGTCCACCCTCGTGCGCGCTATCACCGTCCTTCCGGAGACACGTACTACGCGTTGCCGCGCGCCACGGTGAGTCGAAGTGGCAGGCTGCTTTTCTTCGGCAGCAACATGCGCCAGCGCGTAATCACCAATCCGCATCTGCCGCCCGACTACACCGACACCTACATGATGTACCTGGGTGGCTCGAATGAGCCGTCGGCCGTGCTTCTCGACGGCCTGGGTGGCCTCCACAACATCGGCGCCCCCTCAGGCTCGTTGGCGCCGCACACGCCGTACTTCGGCTTTGATGCCGCCGTGGACATCGAGTTCACGTCGACCGGCTATTACATGCTCGACGAGTTCGGCTACGTGCACGCCGGCGGTGGTGCGCCCGCGGTCGTTCCCCACACGCCGTACTTCGGCTGGGACATCGCGCGGGACTTGGAGGTCGCCTCCGGTGGCGGCGTCTACGTGCTCGATGGATTCGGCGGGGTGCACACCGGTGCCGGGGCGACGATATCCGCGCATTCCCTGCACCTAGGCTGGGACGTCGCGAAGGATCTCGAGCTGACTCCGGACGGCTTCTACGTCCTCGATGGCTTCGGTGGAGTCCATGTCGGAGACGGAGCGTCCCTGACCCAACCGTCGTTCTACATCGGCTGGAACATCGCCCGCGACCTCGAGCTGTCGCCCAACGGTTTTTACGTCCTCGACGGCTTCGGTGGGATCCATCCGGGGAACGGCGCACCGCACGTGTGGGGGCAGACGCCGTTCTTCGGCTACGACATAGCCCGCGACCTGGAGGTCGCCGGGACGGGTTTCTACGTTCTGGACGGCAAGGGCGAGGTTCACCCGGGCGGCGGCGCGATGCAGATGTTCCCGTCGGTGTATTTCGGCTGGGACATCGCCCGCGACCTCGAGCTACGCTGAGGCGGCCAAGCAGGCGCTTTCGGCGGCTGGGCGCGCCGGAGGTCAATCAGGTGGTTCGTGCGGCGAGCCCTGGAGGTAGCGAGGCCCCGGAAGCGCCTAGAAGCGCCAGGCCATCAGGACCGCGGCCAGGGCCCAGAATCCGACGGAGATCGTCAGCCCGAGGAGCATTCCGCTCGCCGGCTCCAACTCGATCGGCTCGCCGAGGACGACTTCGGACCCGCTCGGTCGCGAGGCGTGGAGAGACCCCGGGGCCTGCTCCGGCGCCGGCGGGGACTCGACCGCCCGAGGGCCGGAGGGGACGATGTACAGCGAGGGGCCGCTCCGCGGCGTCCGTTCTGCCGTGCGCTGCTGGTTCCTCATCGTCGCTCCCGGGAGAAGGGTTCAACTCTCTGGACCGTTGAGTGCAATCCCCGTGCCGGGACGTGCCTGGTTGCGAAGAGGCCAGGATCACCCGGTTCTCGGCGTTCGAGCGATGATCCCGGCTCCGCCGGGGTATCGGCGGCCCGGTAAGGTTTCCCGAAACTGGTAACTCTTACCGACCGGTCTCGAGCGGTCCCGCGGCGGCTGCCGCCAGGGGCGCGCGGGCGGCGCGCCACTCACGGGCCCCGGTGATAATCTGCCCCGATGGACGAGACCCCCCCGAACGAAGGCTCGCCGGAGAAAGCCGACGACGTCTTCAAGCGCAATGCCGACGCGCTCAAGCGAAAGGCCCAGCGGGCCGAGCGCGGCGGCTTGGAGAACCTGGAGCGCGGTCACTACCTGTCGGCGATCGAGTCTTTACGGGAGGCCGTCGAAATCTATCGGCGGATCGACGAACGACCCCGAGTAGGCTCCGCTCTCCAATACCTGGCCCTGGCGCTCTACGAGTCCGGCGAGGTCGACGAGGGAGTGGCGATCTGGGAAGACCTGGTGGGGCAGGGCTGGACGCGGCCGACGACGCTCAACTTCCTCGTCCGCCACTACGAGAAAGCCGGTGACGCCGGCGAGGTCGAGAGGCTCTACGCGCAGCTCGCCGACGCCAAGGAGAGAAACGTCGAGTTCTTCGACGAGATCCGCCCGCCGGGCCGGGAGGTCGAGCACCCGGAGCGATCCTCGGGCGGCAGCCACACCATACTCATCGCCGACAACGACCCCGACATTCGCGAAGTGCTCGCCCGCATGATGAAGTTCCAGGGCTTCTCCGTTCTGCAGGCGGAAGACGGGCAGGAGGCACTCGGTGTCATCTTCGAGTCCGACCCTGACCTCATTCTCCTGGACGTGTACATGCCGAAGCAAAGCGGGCTCGACGTCCTGTATCGAATCCGGGCCGAGGGGATGAAGACCCCGGTCGTGGTGATCTCGGGCGGTTCGTACGCCACCATGGTGCGGGACGCCAAGTTGCTCGGTGCCCGTTTCGCCGCCAAGCCGTTGAGGTTCGAAGAGCTGGACGAGACCATCCGCGAGCTGCTGGGCCTGCCGCCGCAAGCCGGGTCGCAGGAATAGGAAAACGGGCCGCGGGAGACCCGCGGCCCGTTCAATGGAGCCTCGATCGCGGAGTGTGCCGCGTTCTTACTCGCTGCCCACGTGGTCGATCACCAGGGTCACCCGGCGGTTGCTCTCGCCTTCCGCGCCCCAGGCACCCGGCTCGATCTGGCGATCCTCGGCCTCGCCGTAGCTGACGGCGCGGATCGGGATATCGAGCTCGGCGACCTCGACCAGGTAGCTCTTGACGCCCTCGGCGCGGCGTGCGCCGAGGCGGAGGTTGTACTCCGGGTCACCGGCGGGATCGGCAAATCCTTCGACGGTGACGACGCTACCGTCGTAATACTGGCGGACGACGTGCGCGAACTTGTCGAGAACGGGCTTGTCCTGGTCGCGAAGCAGCGACGAATCGAAATCGAAGTGCACCGGAAGGTTGAACGCGATCATGCCTTCGACGCGTTCGATCGTCGCGCCGAACTCGGTACGCAGCTCCTCGAGATCGGCCTCGAGCGCGTCGAGCCGGGCCCGGTTGGCGGCCACGTCCGCTTGCAAGTCGTTGATGGACGCGTCGAGCCGGTCGATGTCCTGCGCCAGCGCCGCGTCACCGGCGCGCATCTGTGCGGTCAGCTCGTCGCGCAGAGCGTCGTGCTCGGCAACCATCTCCTCGCGGTTCACGTGGGCGCAGGCGATACCGGAGGCCGCGATCGCGGCCACCGCGAAAAATGCCATGGAGCGATGAAGTCGCATGGGTCCTTCTCCTTTGGGGTCGCTGCGCGGCGCCGACCTCGCACGTGCCTCGACGAAGCAATCGAATCTTGCCTGAGATCCAAGGCTAGCAGCGTCGCCCACCGATGCCAATGGGCCCGCGTCCGGTGGCGGGCGGTCGCCTACTTGACAGAGCCGGGGGGCTGCGAATTGATTGCTCCAGGTCGGACGGCCCAACCATCGAGGAGAATCGCAATGCCTGCCATTGTTTGCTTCCTGGCGTTGGCTGCTCTGTTGCCGCCGCAGCAGAGTCCCTTGGATCTCAACGTCACCGTGGCCATTGCCGGCGAGCGGGACCGGCTCGGGTCTTCCGAGGCCGAGTTGCTCGACGCCCTCACCGTCATGGTCGCGGGAAAGTTTCGCGACGCCCGCATCGTGACCGACGACACCGAGTTGTTGAATGTGGCGCTGAACCTGAGCTGTGTCTCGAACGCCTGCTCGTGGCGAATTCGGCTGACGACCAAGCTCATCGAGGGTCCTTTCGGGACCCTGTCGCTGGGAGATTGGTGGGGAGCCGGCGGGGTACTGCGGACCTCGGACGTGTTCGACAGGCTCGTGGAAGAGCTCGACCGGGCGCTCGACCGGCCGGCAGCCGCCTGGTTGCGGCTGACGGACGAGCAACGCGAGTGCTGGAGAGCGTACTTTGCCGACCCGCGGTCGCGCTTGCCGCAGTGCACCGGCAATCAGGGTGGTTGAAAACTCGGAAAACCGGCGCGCCGACCGCTATTGAGCTGTCACTCGCACGGCAGAAGGGGTTGGCGGGTGCGCCCGGCGCGTGCTTCCAAGGGTGAGCGAGAAAAAGCACGGCAAGGGGTATGCACGGGCGCACCCACTTTCACCACGGCCTCCTAGATCCCTCCCGGCGCCATATATCGCAAGATCCTTGCCAGTTTCTCGGTCGCAGCGCGTGCGCAGACTACGCGACTCCTGATCATCACTGGCAGCTCGCGATCACATCGATCCGTGTTCGGCGTGGGCATTCGAGTGCCACATTCCGGCACTCGGAGTGCCCGAGAGTGTCACCGCGCGCGGCGGAGCTTCGGAAAGGTCCGCCGATTCGCCGAGTGGCCAGCGGACCCAAGCGCCATTCCCGCTCGAGCCGGAATCGTTGGCGCGGGATTCGCCTGATCGAAGGGGGTTCGACAACGGTTCTCCCTGTGGGGCATAGTTGGCCCCCAGTTCGTCGCCAGCTACGCCCGTTCCGGGCCGCAAGGGGGGAGCCGCATGGAGTTTATCCAGACACTTTCCGACCTGGGGAACCGCTACATCGTCGAGCTCGGCATTGCCGTTGGCGACGAGACCGTGCCGTTCATGGTCATGTTGTTGCTCGGCACCGGCGTGTTCCTGACCGTCAGGCTCGGATTCATCCAGCTGCGACGACTCGGCCACGGCTTCGCGGTCACCGCGGGCATCTACGACGACCCGGACGAGCCGGGAGACGTCTCCCACTTCCAGGCCCTCACAACGGCGCTGTCCGCCACCGTCGGTATCGGCAACATTGCCGGGGTCGCCATCGCCATCCACTGGGGTGGGCCGGGAGCGTTGTTCTGGATGTGGGTTACCGCGGGTCTCGGTATGGCGACGAAATACACCGAGGTGACCCTGGCGCAGAAGTACCGCAATGTCGAGGGCGTCGACCGCGACCCGCAGAAGTGGGAGGGGACCGTCTCCGGTGGGCCGATGTACTACATCGAGAAAGGCCTGGGCCCCAATTGGAAGTGGATGGCGGTCGCCTTCGCCGTCCTCCTCGGTGTCACCGCTTTCCTGACGGGCAACGCGATCCAGGCGAACACGGTCGCCGACACCATGCAGACGACATTCGGCGTGCCGGCCTGGGTGAGCGGACTGATTACCTGCGCGGTCGTTGCGGCGGTCATTCTCGGCGGCATTACCCGAATCGGCATGGTGACGGGCATCCTGGCTCCGGCGATGGCAGCCCTTTACGTGTTCGGCGCCCTGCTGATCCTGTTTTTCAACGCCGGACAGGTGATCCCCGCTTTCGGGCTGATCCTCCGCGAGGCCTTCAACCCGACAGCCGGTGTCGCCGGTACGGGGGTCGGTGCCTTCCTGATGACGATGATGTGGGGTGTGCGACGCGGTTTGTTCTCCAACGAGGCGGGCCAGGGCTCCGCGCCGATCGCTCACGCGGCGGCGAAGACGGACGAGCCGGTTTCGGAGGGCGTTGTCGCTCTCCTCGAGCCGTTCATCGACACGATCGTCATCTGTTCGATGACCGGACTGGTCATCCTGACGACCGGCGTTTGGAACGACCGTGTGCCGACCGAAATCGCACTTGCGGGCGGCGATCTCGTCTACGTGAGCGTCGACGCCAACGGCACGAACCGGTCGACCGACGCGCCGGGTGAACTCCGCATCGAGAACGGTGTCGCCGCCGATGCCACCGGGACACAGGTCGGCTGGCACGACGTGGCTCTCGAACAGATGTTCGTCGACGAAGGCCTGACGCAGCCTTTCAGCGGGACGGTCTTCCCGGACGCCGGTAACGCGGTGGGTGACGATGGGACGACCTACGCGTCCCTCTATGCGTTGGCCGTCGAGAGTGGCGCCCCGTTGACGATGGAAGCGTTCCGTCGCGGGCTGTCTCCGTTGGGGGACTGGGGCCACATGATCGTCGTCATCTGCGTGCTCCTGTTCGCCGTGTCCACCGCCATCTCCTGGAGTTACTACGGCGATCGCTGCGCCAACTATCTGTTCGGACAGGCGGCGGTTCTGCCTTACAAGCTGGCGTTCGTCGTCATGCACTTCGTCGGTGCGGTTCTGCCGTTGGCAGTCATATGGAACTTCGGCGACATCTTCCTGGCGATCGTGATCGTTCCGAACCTCATCGCATTGATCATGCTGACGCCGCAGGTGGTCGAGGAGACCCGCAGCTACTTCGAGCGCCAGCCCTGGCTCGAGAACGCCGAGGTGCATCGAAGGATCAAGGACCAGAAGAAGGGCGGTTCCTTGTGATCGAGATTTGCCGCCTGCGCGTACCACGGGCGCGGTAGATCTTTCGCTTCGTCAAGCTCGCCGAGCGACCGGCTTCCGCGATGGGAGCCCACTGGACCGCGATCTACGAAATCAACCGCTGAGCCGAGTTCTAGATCTGCGCCGCAAGACCCCTGCGCGGCACCCCGCCCCCTTACTCGGACACACTCCTTGGCCAGAACTTCGCTGCCACCCTCGTTATAGAAAGAAAGGGCTCGATATCTGCAGCCTTTATTGGCCATACTTAAGCACCTATGAATACTGAAACGCTACTTGGCTCGTACGAGGTCAGCGGGTTCCTCAGCGAGTCCGGATTGGACGACCTGTACCTCGGCGTCGACACGCGCGACGGCGGCGAGGTGGCCATCCGCCTCCTGCCCGTTTTCTTCGACGAGGACCGGGTCATCCAAGACCTTCGGGAGCGCGCCCGTCGAATCGCATCGCTCAACGAGCCGGGACTTCTCTTCGTCACGGAAGTGACGAAGGCGGACGGTGCAGTGCTCGCGGTCACCCCCCGGCCCCGCGCCGAGGCTCTCGACCACCACATCCCGGCGGACGGTTTGCTGCCCGGGGACGTTTTCGGTGTCAGCCTGGGGCTGGCCACGGCGGTCGAGGCGCTGCACCAGGCCGGCTTCCTGCACGGCTATCTTCATGCCGGCCGCGTGCTGGTGACCGAGGATCATGATGTCCGCCTCCTCACCATCGGATCCGAGGACGCCGAGGACGCCTCGTCAGTCCGGGTCGCGGCATACAAACCGCCGGAGTGCTGGGACGGAGAGGAGATCGATGCATGCGGTGAGGTGTTTTCTCTCGGCGTGCTGCTGCATCAGGCGGCCACGGGCGAGCTGCCGTTCGCCGGCGAGGACCTCGAGGAGCTTTCCCGCTCGATCCGCGAGGACGCGGCGAAGCCCGTCAACGAGATTCGTCCGGACCTGCCGCGCGAGCTCGCCGTGATCATCGCCCGCTGCCTGAAGAAGAACCGCGAGTATCGGTACGCAACGGCCGAGGAGGTACGCACCGACCTCGAGGGCGTCATGGAAGCGATCGTCGCCGGGAAGATCAGCGTTGGTCGTCAAACCGAGTCTCCCAAGACAGAAACCGCTGCCGAGGCCGAGGAGGGCTGGCTGTCCCGGATCCCCTGGCCGATGGAGTTGCCGGAGCTCGAGCGGGGGCCACGGATGGCCGCGCTGGCCGCTATCGGGCTGCTCGCTTTCTTCGCCCTGGGGTACGCCTTTCGCGGAGCCGGAACCGCCGATGCCGCGGGATCCGTGGCGCGGCTCCGCCCCGCGACCTTCTACGCCGGGCAGGAGCTTTTTCCCAGTCTGTCGGCGGACGGAACTGACCTCGTCTTCGCCCGCAACGACAACGGCGACTGGAACATCTACGCGCTTCGAGCCGGCGAAGTGCTTCCGACGGCGCTGACCGAGGACACGGCCGCCGACTACCAACCCGTTCTGTCCCCGGACGGAGCCCGTATCGCCTTCCGGTCGGAGAGGGACGGCGGCGGGCTTTTCGTCATGGACCGGGCGGCGGGCGAAGCGCGCAAGGTTGCTGACTTCGGTTACAACCCGGCGTGGTCGCCCGCAGGGGACGAGATCGCAGTCGCCGACGCGTCGGTGTTCGACGCGCCCCGCGGCTCGGCATTGGAGAGTCGGATTTGGGCGGTCAGTCTCGGCGATGGGAGCCGCCGACCGATTTCCGCCGGCAACGGCCTTCAGCCGGCTTGGTCCCCGGGCGGCGCACGCGTGGCCTATTGGTGGCCGCGAGCCGGATCCGGGGCGGACATCTGGACGACGAGCCAGGACGGCGGCGAGCCGGTCGCGGTTACGGACGATCCGGCCACCGACTGGAACCCGGTGTGGTCGCCCGATGGTGACTACGTCTACTTCTCCAGCGACCGCGGCGGCAGCATGGACATCTGGCGGGTGGCGATCGACGAAGGCTCGGGCCTGCCCCAGGGAGAGCCCCAACAGGTCACGATCAGCGGCGGCGTCGATGCGGTCCACCCGGCCTTTGCCGGCTCCGCCAGCCAGCTGGCGTACGTCGAGACCGAGAGCACGCGGCGGCTGTATCGTGTTCCCTTCGATCCCGGCTCGGGTGCCGTCACCGGTCCGCCGGAGCTGTTGCCGGGCGAGCTGCCGAACGCTACTGCACCGGACCTGGCGAACAGCGGCCGGCGCATGGCCTTCGTGTTGACCCAAGGGGGGCAAGACGACATCTATGTCGCCGACGGCAGCGGCATCGGCGCGGCCCCCGTTACTAGGGACGCGGCTCGCGATCTGCATCCGAGGTTGTCCCCGGACGGAACCCGGCTCGCGTACCTTTCGCAGCGTGACGGGTTCTTCCAGCTGTTCACGGCGCGGCCCGACGGCACTGCCGAGCGCCAGCTGACCGAGCTCGTTGCCAGCCACGTCTCCGCGCCCGTTTGGTCGAACGACGGTTCGAGGATCACCGTCACGATCGGCACCAACATGACGCCCTCGTACACGCTGGTGTTCGACGCCAACGGTGACTCGGATCAAGTGGCCGAGACCCTGCACACCTCTCCGTCCAACAAGACGTTCGAACCCAATTCCTGGTCGCGTGGCGGCAGCCGGCTTGTCGGCGACATTCGCCACGGAAACGCCGGCCGCAGTGGGATCGCCATGCTGACGGTCTCCTCCGGTGAGTACGTCGAGCTGACCGACTTCGGCATTCGCCCGGTTTGGCTACGTGACGGACGTCGCTTGCTTTTTCAATGGGGAGGGCGACTCTACCTCCTCGACACCCGATCCCCGGAGCCGCGCGAGGTCTTCAGCGGTGGTTCCGACATCCTTGCCGACGGCTTCGCGCTGTCAGGCGATGAACGCTGGATCTACGTCAGCCTCGAGCGCCGCGAAGCCGATGTCTGGCGCCTCGAGCGCTGAGACGGAACGAATTTCGCCGAGAAACCTCACTGCCCCTATGCGCTCGTCCGTGGGCTTCAATCCTATGCTTCGACCAAAAGTGCGCACCTCTGTGCAGCCCGGAGTAGGCTCGCGCCGGCGACGCCGCGGTCGCAAGTTGACAGCCTCCCCGGAAAGCTGGATGTTAGGAGTCGGACCGGATCGGAAGGGCGTTCCGATCACGGACGTTCGGGCGGCTTCATGGCTTCACAGGGGAGTGCCGGCCGCCCACGTTACGAGGTCTCGTCGGGGAGAGGCAGTTGGCACGAGGGGCACCAGGGGCGAAAGAGCGCTCGAGAGAGTCGAGCGAAGTTGTCGGCCGTCCGCGCAAGCGCAAGGGGGTTCGGCTACGCGTCGTGCGGCGCGCACCCAGGCGTCGCGGACTCCGGCTCCTCATCCCGAAGCCGCGACCGCGCATTGTCATCCGGGTTCCCCGTCCGGCCTTGCTGGCGGCACAGCAGTCCAGCCGCGCCCGCGTATCCGTAGCCATCTCCCCGGGTGTCCTTGCCCTGGTCGTTTCCCCGTCGCGCGGAGAGTCGGCGTGGAAGCGCTATCGGGTCCGACTATCCGGAGACGACGTGAGTCCGGGGATCGCCCACACCAACGTGCGGGCTCCCAGCGCCGTGGCGTTCGCCCTGAAGGGAATCTGGAACGAAGCAGGGTTGCAGCGGCGGCGTATCGAAACGGTTTCGGTGATCGTTCCGGACCAGGCGGTGCGGATGGTCGCCGTCCCGCTGGAAGGTCGCGAGCCGCGACCCTCCGAAGGCGAATCGATGGCGCGCTGGGCCTTGCGGGACCTGCTCCCGATGGACGACGACGATCGCAGAGTCGACTGGGCCATTCTGGCTCCGGAGAGCGCGCCGGCGTCGCGCGACTGGCTCTTTGCGATCGCCGCATCGGTCGAAGTGGTACGCGAGTACGAGGCGGTGGTCGAAGGAATGGGCATGACCGCCGGCCGCGTCGTTCCCATGTCGATGGCGCTAGCGACCGGCACGTCGCGAGCCATAGCTCCCAGCCCGGGCACCGCCCGGCTGGTCCTGTGCGAGGTCGGAGGACAGATCGCCGGGCTGGTGGAAGTCGACGGGATTCCGCGTCTGCATCGCGCCTGGCGGCGCATGCCGCGGGACCTGAACCTCGAGCTGACGCGGATCAATCGGTATCTGCAGCAGCGGCTCGATCTGGAGATCGCCGAGGTGACCTTCGCCGGCCGCAAGCGCTGGCGGCGACAGGTCGCCGAGATCTGCGAGGCGCTGGGTTGGCACGCCACCCCGGCCTCGCGGTGGGCGGCTCACCGCGGCGCCTCCGTCTGATTCAAGGCGCCGGCCGGGCGCGGCCGGCCGCATGGCGATCCGGCGGAGCGGCAGCGTCGTGTCGCAGGTTTCTCCTCGAACGTGCGGAGTCGACGTCACGTTCCTTCTCCAGCGTATGGCGGCGAAACGTTCCTCGGCTTAGGCTCTGGGGAACCTCATGAAAGAACACCACGAACCGAACGTTTCCGGGGACGAACGGGAGGGCTCGACGGCGGCGCCGAGCGACGAGGCGCGCGAGCGCGTTCGGGTCGCGGAGCGTAAGGGCCTCGAGGCGCTCGAGTCCGGCGACTTCGAGACCGCTTCGCAGTTCTTGCTGCAAGCCGTGACCGGGTACGAGGAGCTCGGCGACCCGCGAAACACCAATTCGGCCGCTTACTACTTCGGCGTTTCGCTCGCCGCACAAGGCAAGACGGAGCAGGCGTTGCGCGTCTGGGAAGAAGTCGTCGAGCGCGGCCTCGACAGCCCTTCGGCCTTCACCCGGCTGATTCGCTACTACGAAGACCAGAACGATCACACTCAGGTGCGACGGTTGCTGGACAAGCTCGGGCAGGCGGCGAACGAGCGCACCGGAGAGTTCTTCGCCTCGGTCGACAAGACCCCGGTCCTGGCCCCGGAGCGCCAACCCGAAGTCCCTGCCGAAGCTGGGAGCCGTCCGCGGGCACTGGTCGCCGACGACGAGCCGGGCATCTGCATGGTCGTCGAGCGGACGCTCGCCGCCGTCGGCTATGACGTGGTTCGTGCCGCGGACGGCGACGAGGCGCTCGACGCGATCCTCAACCAACCCCTCGACCTGATCATCCTCGATGTTTTCATGCCCGGCCACACGGGGCTCGACGTCCTGTATCGACTTCGCGCCGAAGGAATCGATGCACACGTCGTCGTGGTTTCCGGTCGCGGCGACAAGCAGATGGTGCAGGACGCCCAACGGCTCGGCGCGGAGTGGCTCGGAAAGCCCTTCAGCATCGAGGTGTTGGAGACCATGGCGCGGAAGCTCATCGAAGACCGGGCCGACAGTGGGCCTGCCGGGGGGGCGAGCGCAGCGCCTTGAGGTGGATCGCGGTCGCGGCTTGACGCCGGCGCATCGGGTCTTTGCACTCTCGCCACGGCTCGGTGGCCGGGAAGAGGAGCGGCGGGAGCGCCCGGCGCGTGCTTCCTAGGGTGAGCAAGAAAAGCACGGCAAGGGTACGCTCGGGCGCCCCGCCATCTCATCGGTCCCCGGTTGCTTATAAGAGCACGATCCGTGCCAATCATGGGCGCCGGTTTTTCGCCTATCGAGGGCGAATCATGCGCACTCTTGTTCCCTCGTGGTCATCCTGGCGACGGCACCTCGATGGCACTCTAGCGGACTCCGCATGCCATCGTCCCGGTCTCTTCGGTTCGCCCCGAGCCCCCGGCCTGCTCAGCGGCGGTCCGGCAACCGGGCGTAGCTGGTGTCGGTGGTCGGCAGGACGACGCCGTTCCGTTCGGCGTAGTCGGACCACAAGCCGACGAGCTCCGTGAAGATCGCAGGCTCCTGTTCGGCGAGGTCGACGGATTCGGACGGGTCGCTGGCGAGGTTGTAGAGGCTCCAGCGTTCGGCGCCGTACGGTTCCCACAGCCAGAGCAGCTTCCAGTCGCCGCGCAGCAACGCGCGCCGGCCAAACAGCTCCCAAGCGATCGTATGGTCGGGCGGGTGGACCGACGGAGACTCGCCGCGCAAGAAGGGCACCATCGAGGCGCCCTCGAGCGGCGCGACGGTGCGCCCGGCATAAGAAGTGCCCGGGTGCTCGACGCCGGCGAGCTCGAGGACTGTGGGAGCGACATCGAGAACGGAGACAAGAACGTCGTCGAACGCCGGCCCTCGAATTCCGCCGGGGAGACGCACGATCGCGGGTACGCGCGTGCCGCCTTCTGTCGGAAACGTCTTGAACAGGCGAAACGGTGCCGTCGACGCCCGCGCCCAGCCGGTGTGATACACGACGTAGGATCCCGGCCGGCCGAGGTTCTCGTAGCTGTTGTCGTACCCCTCCCAAACCCAATCTGTCTCCAGGACCGGGTTCCCTTCGGCACCGTTGTCGGACGAGAACATGACGAGCGTGTTGTCGAGCTGGCCGGTGTCCGCAAGGTGCGCCAACAGGCGTCCGATATTGCGATCGAGGTTCTCGACCATCGCCGCGTACAACTCCATCTCCCGCGCCTCGATGCGGCGGCGGGCTTCCGTCAGGCTCTCCCAGGCGGGTATCTCGTCGCCGTCGGCGGCAACGCCGGTATCTTCGGACGATCCGGCGAGGGGCACGACACCGGCGGCGCGCAACCCGGCCAGCCGTCGACGGCGAAGCTCGTCCCACCCGGCGTCGTAGACACCGCGGTACCCGTCGATCTCATCGTCCTTGGCCTGCAGCGGCCAGTGCGGCGCTGTGAAGGCCGCGAGGGCGAAGAACGGTCGGGCTTCCCCATGGGCCTGGCTGACGTATTCGATCAGCTTGTCGGTGAAGAAATCGGAGGAATAGAAATCCTCTGGAAGCTCCACGTCCGCGCCGTCCTCGAGGTAGGGGGCGGGGGTCTCGTCGCGGCCCAGTCGCCGCCGATCGGAGAAGTGGCTGGCGCCCCCGGGAAGGAGGACGAACGAGCGCTCGAAGCCGCGGTTCTCCGGGCGGTTGACGTCGTCGGCGCCAAGATGCCACTTGCCGGATATCGCGGTGAGGTACCCGTTGTCCCGCAGCAGGCGGGCCACGGTGACCACCCTGTCCGAGAGGACGCCCTCGTAGCCGGGCTTGCCGATCTGGTTTCCGCCTACCTCGCCGGCCATCGTTCCCAGCCCGGCGGGATGTGGGTCGGTGCCGGCCAGCAACATCGCCCGCGTCGGCGAGCAGGCCGGCGAAACGTGGTAGTTGGTCAACACGCTGCCGGCGGCGGCGAGCTGGTCGAGGTTGGGGGTGCGGATCTCGCTGCCGAGGAAGCCGAGGTCGGAGTATCCGAGATCGTCCGCCACCAGGAGCAGGATATTTGGCGGGCTCGCCGGGACCCCGGGGTCGGCGGGCAGCTCGGGCTCGGCCGGCGAGCAGGCGATGCTGCCCAGGACGAGCAGAAGGCACGCCGTCGGCATGCGCCTGGCCCCGCGACGCGGAATTCGTCCGTCCACGCGCCGCAGAATCCGTCTTGCCTCGTGACGCAAGATCCGTCGGGCGTCGCTCATTACGACCCGATCAACGCGCGGGTCACTTCCCGCTGCAGCTCCCCCACGTCGGGATACCGCCCGTCGGCGTCGACGCCGAGGTTCTGCCGGTTGGTCAGCAAGACGACGCCGAGATCCTGCTCCGGGACGCCCAGAACCCAGGTGCCGGTGAAGCCCGAATGGGCGAAGCTCCCCGCGGGCGTGTTCGCGGGTGCCTGCCATCCTAGAGCCTGTCCGTCCGTGTCAGGCGTGAGGAACGCCTCGACGGTCTCGGCGCGCAGCATGCGGCGGCCGTCCAGCTCGCCGCGGTTGAGCAACAACTGCAGGAGCGCTTGCAGCTCGGAGGCGTTCGAGAACAAACCGGCGTGCCCGGCGACGCCGCGGAATGCGTGGAAGGCGTTCCCGTCGTTTGCCTCACCCTCCAGCGTGTAGCGTCGCCATTCGTCCCATGCGTCCGGGTTGCCCTCGATTCGATAGCCGAAATCCGCATCGTGGACCATCCGGTGTTCATAGGGGTTGCCGTGTGAGGTGGAAGCGAATCTGCCGGCGCTTGCCGGAGCGCGCGCCGCGGTGCTCTCGGGCGGTCGCGGCCGATACCCGGTGGCATCGAGCCCGAGCGGGTCGAACAGCCGGTCTCGCAGGAACGCGTCGAGTGATTGCCCGGCGGTTTGCTCGACGATCCTGCCCAGCAGCATGAAGCCGAGGTCCGAGTAGCGACGGGCGGAGCCGGCTTCCGCTGCCGGGGGCAGGTCGCGGATGTAGCGATAGGCCTCTTCAGCGCTCCGCGCGTGATAGTAGATCGGCTTCCACGGGTGCAGCCCGGACCGGTGGGTCAGCAAGTGTCGCACCGTGATGGCGGCCTCGGGGAAGTCGGGCAGGTAGGTGTCGACGGGAGCATCGACGTCGAGTAGCCCGTCGTCTACCAGCAACATGGTGGCGAACGTCGTCGCCATGACCTTGGTGACCGATGCCAGGTCGAAGGCCGTGTCCGTTCTCATGGGAACGGGTTGTTGCCGCCTGCTCAGCGCCTCCGGACGTGACTCTCCCGCCGCCGAAGCGCCGTACTGCCCCTGCCGATACTCGTTCAGCCGGGCCCATCCGTAGGCGCCCAGATGCACGACTTCCCCACGGCGGGAGATGAGCAGGACTGCCCCCGGAATCTTCTCGGTCGTCACCCACTGCTCGACGATCGAGCTCGCCGCGTGCACACCGGCGGCCTGATGCGGCTCGCCCGAGGCGGCGATGGACGACGCGCAGGCGGCCAGCAGCAGGAAACCGACAACACCGGCCCGACGCTTCGCCGACATCATTCGCTCGCCACGGTTGCCGGCGTCGTTGGTCAACAGTCAGACCTCGGTCATTCCGAATCGCTCCGCCAGTGGGGAGGCTGTTTCGGGGTGTCGCCCTCGCTCATCGGCAGCAACGCTATCGTGAACGAGCGACGCGTTTCTACCTCGTCTTCCACTTGAATCTCGATGCATCCGGCGTCGTGCGCTACGCTCCTGACTGATCGATCTCGACGCGCCCCGCCGGCGTCCAACGAACGGAGTCAGAGATGAGCGACGGAAAGCTGACCCGAAGAGCCGCCTTTCACCGTATCGCCGCCGTCGGCGCCGGGCTCACCATCGTCCCGCGCCACGTCCTCGGCGGGCCGGGGTACCAAGCTCCGAGTGACACGCTGAATATCGCCTGCATCGGTGTCGGCGGGCAGGGTGGGAGTGATCTTCGCAACGTCAGCGAGGAGGGCGAGAACATCTACGCTCTGTGCGACGTCGACGAGCGAAGGGCGGAGAGGGGATTCGAAGCCTTTCCCGATGCCCGCCGCTACACCGACTATCGCGAGATGCTCGACCGGGAGGGCGATCGGATCGACGCGGTGACGGTGTCGATTCCCGACCACTCCCACGCCGCCGCGTCGGTGATGGCGATGAGGGGCGGGAAGGCGGTCTATTGCCAGAAGCCGCTTGCCCGGACGCTTCACGAGGTACGGGTCATGCGGCAGGTCGCCCGCGAAACCGGCGTCGCCACCCAGATGGGAAACCAGGGCCACGCCAGCGACTCGACCCGGCTGATCCGCGAGTGGGTGGAGGCCGGCGCCATCGGCGAGGTCCAGGAGGTCCACTACTGGACCAACCGGCCGATCTGGCCGCAGGGCATCGATCGGCCGGAAGAGGAGGTCGAAGTTCCGGACACACTCGACTGGGACTTGTGGCTCGGCCCGGCTCCGGATCGCCCCTACAACCCGGCCTACGCCCCGTTCGCCTGGCGCGGGTGGTGGGACTTCGGTACCGGCGCTCTCGGGGACATCGCCTGCCACTCGATGGACGCCGCCTTCTGGACGCTCGATCTCGGGTATCCGAGCCGCATCGAGGCCGAGGCGACGGCGGTGAACGACGAGACCGCCCCCCTGGTGTCGCGGGTCATCTATGACTTTCCCGCGAAGGGCGGCCGCGGCCCGATCAAGGTGGTCTGGCGCGACGGCGAGTTGACCCCGGCGATGCCGCCCGGGCTGGGGCTCGGCAGTCGCTGGCCGGTCGAGCCGATCGGTGGGCAGTGGTGGATCGGCACCGACGGCATGCTTCTCGCGGGAGTCTACGGCGACGAACCGCGCATCGTCGACCGCGCCCGCCACCGCGAGCTGATGGAGAATCCCCCGGCGGAGAAATACCCGCGTTCGCCGGGCCCCCACGCGGAGTGGATACGGGCCGCCAAGGGCGGCGCCCCGACCGAGTCCGGCTTCGACGACCATTCCGGCCCGCTCAGCGAGATGGTGCTGTTGGGTAACTTCGCCGTGCGCACGGGCGGACCCGTCGAGATCGACCCGGAGAATGGCGCCGTCCTCACGGACGGGATCCCGGAGGAGTATTTCCGCCCGACCTATCGGGACGGGTGGACGCTCTAGGTTCCCCGGGCGGCTCGCGGCTTCCTCGATCGCGCCCTGCCGCTGGAGCCCGACGTCGTCGTGGTTGCTTTCAACTACAACGACCGCAGATACATGCTCGGACCGGACCAGGTGGACGGCGAAGAGCGCTTCGCACAGCAGTTCGACGCACTGGTTCCGGAGCCGGGACCGGTGGAGAACATCTATCTCTACCGCGCGTTGCGTCTCTTGCTGCGCCGGGTCGGGGTCGGAGGGGTCGAGCCGGCCGCTGCGCAGGGAGGCACGATTCGGCTCGACGAGACATTCGCTCGGGTCGACCCGGCCGCTTACCGCGCCAACCTGGTGGGCATCATCGACGCGGCCAGGGAGAGAGGCGTCCGGGTCATCCTGATGTCGACGAGCGACAATCCGGTACAGATCGATCACTTCGAGCACGGCGTGGCGGCGCTCGATGCAGGGCGGGTCGACGAGCAGATGCGCACGCTGACGGTGAGTCCGTTCATCTCGCTACCGGGTGGCACACCCGTGTACCCCGACAGCCGCTACCACGAGGTCATGCGAGAAGTCGCGGACGAGCTCGGGGTCGAGTTGTTCGACGCCGCCGAGGTGCTCGAGCCGGCCCGCTACCTGGACCAGGTCCATCCGGACCCGGAAGGTCACCGGGCAATCGGGGAGGCGCTGTACGAGCGCTTCCTGCAAAGCGAGGCCCAGGACTGACCGGCCCGCCACGGACCGGGCCTCCCGACCCGGTGGCTCTCGCGAGCCGGGCCGGCCTTCCCGAGCCGGCCTGCCTACGGGAGCGCCGCGAGGTCGGCTACGGGTTCGGCCGATACATGCACCACGTCTCGAGCGAATCGATGACGCGGTTTCCGATCGCCCGATAGCCCATGTGCTCGTAGAACGCCACGTTGGCGGCGGATTCCGTGTTCAGGCAGACACCGCACGACTCCGGGTCGGCTTCGGACATCCGTGCGAGCTCGTCCATCAAGATGCGCGCCACTCCGGTTCGCTGATACTCGGGCCGGACGCCGATGACCCCGAGAAAGTAATGCGGCTCGCCCGGGGCGTCCTTGTCGCTCTCGGTCTCATAGCGCTCCAGTCGCTCCCAGGCCGTTGCGCCGATCTTGGCGGCGGTATCCGCCCGCAGGGCGTCGATCTCCGGGAGTGGCGACGCTCCGCCGGGTTTGCTGACGAGCGCGACGCCGGCGACATCTCCAGCGGCTCGAACGCCGAGTACCGGCCAGTCGCGCAGCAACCGCTTGAAGCAGAAGAAGCCGATCAGGTCCGCCAGCCGCTCGTCGTATCGCTCGCCGGCGTCGCCGAGGACGTAGCGCATGACCGGGTAATCGGCGAAGGCGGCGCAGAGGGCGGCGACGGCTTCGTCTGCATCGGCTTGCGTGAGTCGTACCAGCTCCGGCGGGGTCTCTTTCAACGGATGTAGCCGAGCGACTTGAGTGCTTCCAGGACCGTCGGGTCGATCGGTGCGCGGTTCATGGTGCCGGCCGCCTCGGCGTCGAGGAGTCCCTGCAGGTCGGCCATGAATTCGTAGAAGTCCGACGCCCGGCTGCCCGCGAGGTTGGTTTCTTCCCGCGGGTCGACGGCGAGGTTGAACAGCCAGCGGGCATCCGTTGCGGGTTCGAGAATCGCCTTGAACGGCCAACGGATGACCGCCTTCAGTTCCCCCGGGTGGGTCCATTCGGCGAACAGGGTGCGGCGCGGGTGGGAGCGCCCCGTCGTCAATAGGGGCCACATGGATTGGCCGCTCCCCGCGGTCGAGGCGTCCGCTGCGGCGATCTCGAGAATCGTCGGTTCCAGGTCGATCAAGGAGATCGGATCCTCGTACCGGCCCGGCTCGACGGCGGACCCCCACACCATGACCGGCACCCGGAGCATCTCGTTGAACAGCGTATGGCCATGGCCCGATGAACCGTGTTCGTCGAAGGCTTCGCCGTGGTCCGAGGTCAGGATCACGTTCGATTCGGCCAGAATTCCGCGGGATCGCATGCCGTCGAACAGGCGGCCCAGCTCGGCGTCGACGAAGGCGATCTCCTCGTCGTAGGCGGCCACGATGAACGGCCAGTCGAGGTTGTCCTCTGCCGCGTCGCGGCTCTCCAGTGTGTCGAGTGTGTCGCCATAGGTGTCGGCGAACTGGTCGGTGAACCTGCCGCGGAACGGTTCCGGGGCGTCGTAGTGGCGATGCAAGTCGAACATGTGAACGAAAAGAAAGAACTGCTCGTCAGTGTGCTCGTCCAGCCAGGCGAGCGCGGCGTCCACCGTGACGTCGGCGCGGCGCACGTCCGAGTCGCTCGCCGGGGCCCAGTCGTAGGCATCGAAGCCGCGGTCGAAGCCGAAGCCGGCGTGCAGAAACGGTGCATTGACGACCGCTCCCGTGGTGTATCCCTTCGCTTGAAGCACCTCGGTGAACAACCGGGCGTCGGGGCGCATGACGGAGAATTGCTCGCCGCGCTCGTCGTCGTAGGGACGGCCGGCGTCATGTGCGGAGGGGTACAAACCGGTGAATATCGACGACACCGAGGGCAACGTCCAGGTGGCGGCGGCGAAGGCGTTCTCGAAGACTGCCGCGTCGCTTGCCAGGGCGTCGAGGTTGGGAGACACCGGACGCTCGTAACCGTAGGTTCCGAGGTGATCGGCGCGCAGCGTATCAACGACGATGAGCACGACCGACGGGGGCCGGGAGCGGGCGCAACCCGGCGCGACGAGCAGCGAGACGAGAATCAGAAGGATGACCGCGCACCGGCGAAACGGCATATTTCGGACTACCGGCCTTCGAGGAGAGGCGAACAGGGATTGGGTTTCCGGGGCGGTCGAGGGAATTGTAACCGACCCTTTCATGGTGTCGAGTCGATCGCCGTGGCTTCCCTTTTCGGGTGGCGATCGCGGCCCCATCGCCAAGCACTCGTCGCGGCTCCGTTGCCAGGCGGCGGTCGCGGCTCCATTGCCAAGCGCCGGCCGCGGCCGTACAGTCCCCCGCATGAGCCGATACCGGGTTGCGACAGCGTGTTCGCTGGTGTTGTTGGCCGCCGGCGTATCGGCCGGTGCGCCATCGAGCGGAACCGGCATGGGTGGCCCAGGCGTGGCGGGACCCGGCACCGGTGAGCCCGGTTCCGCACGACCCATCGCGGTACAGCGGAGCGGCGCTGTCCCGGCCCCGGAGATCCTCGAAGGCCACGTCCGCTTTCTTGCGGATGACCGGTTGCGTGGCCGCGAGCCCGGGACTGCCGGCTACGACGCTGCGGCCGAGTACGTCGCCGGACATTTCGCCGTGCTGGCGCTGGAACCTGCCGGCGACGATGGCAGCTACCTGCAGTCGGTACCGCTCCACATCTCGCGGCGAGACAGCGATGCCGCGCGGATGGCTGTCCATTGGGGCGAGCGTACGGAGCCGTTGGTTTCGCTGCAGGACTTCGTTCTCGATGCGCAGCCGGGGCACGCGACCAGCTCGCTGCGGGCGCCGCTCGTCTTCGTCGGTCACGGGATCGACGCCCCCGAGCTCGGCATCGACGACTACGCCGGCGTCGATGTCGCCGGCAAGGTGGTTGTCACCCTCGTCGGCGCACCGACCCGCTTGACGGCCGACATGAAGGCCCACCTCGGGCGCGAGGAGACCAAGAAGAGGACGGCGGCGGCCCGAGGTGCGATCGGGGCGTTGCGGGTTTATCCGACGGGCTCCGATCAACGCGATCCGTTCACCCGCGTGGCTCGGGGTTCTGGGGCGGGCTCGATGACGTGGAAATCTCCCGATGGTCGTGGACACACCGTCGCGCCGGGAGTGCAAGTCGGTGGCCTGATCAGCCAGCAGGCGGCGACAAGGATGCTGGAGGCGGGTGGTCTGTCGCTGGCCGAGCTGAGCCGCGCCGCCGCCGCAGGCGACAGCGCCAGCGCGGAGCTTCCGATCGAGGCTTCGATTTCGCAGCGGACGACCTACGAAGGGTTCGAGAGTCCCAATGTCGTTGCCTTGCTACCGGGCCGTGATCCGTCCCTCCGTGACGAGCACGTGGTCATTACCGCTCACCTGGATCACGTCGGCGTCGGTCGCCCGGACGGCGGCGGTGACGACATCTACAACGGAGCCGGCGACAACGCCTCGGGGACGGCGGTATTGCTGGAGATGGCGCGCGTACTGGCGGCCGCGCCGCCGCGGCGCTCGGTGATCTTCGTCGCCGCAACGGCGGAGGAACGCGGCCTGGTCGGCTCCGATTACTTCGTCCACAACCCACCGGTTCCCGTCGACGCGATCGTTGCCAACATCAACCTCGACTCCGGCGTCTTCCTCTACGATTTCGAGGACATCATCCCGTTCGGGACGGGTTACTCCACGCTTGGCGAGAACGTTCGCCGGGTCGCCGCGCGCCTCGAGCTCGGCGTCGGCGACGACCCACTCCCGGAGGAAGCGCTGTTCACCCGCTCGGACCACTACAGGTTCGTCCAACAGGGCATCCCGTCGATGTTCTTCATGTGCGGGATGACGGCGCGCGACCCGTCGGTCGACGGGCTCGCTGAGCTGCGTGGATACGTCGCGAACCATCTGCACAAGCCTTCCGACGAGATCGAGCTGCCTTGGGACTGGCAGGGGGCGGCTCGCTACGCCCACTTTGTCGCCGAAGTTACGCGCGATGTCGCCGATGCGACACAGCGTCCGGCCTGGCTGCCGGGCAACGTGTTCGGCAGGCGGTGACGATGCTCCCCGATCAGCCGGACTACAGCATGCGCACGGTCGACAGCCACGGCGAAGTCGACAGTGCGCTCGGCCGGCTTCGCCGCGACGTCAACACCTTCCGCCGCATCGTCGGCATGGTGTTCGCGTACGCCACCATGGGAAGGCGTATCCGGCGCCGTTATCAGTCCAAGGTCGCAGCCGGCGGCGTGTATTTCATCGACGACCCGGACTACGACCCCGACCACGACGACCACGACTCCGATTGATGAGGCCGCACGCCCCCCCGCCGGCCGAGTACGCGTTCGGATACAGGGAGAAACCGCGGTCGGGGAACGAGATCAACGGCTTCGGCCTGGCGGAAAAGGTCCGCGCCACACCCGTCTTTCATCGCCACGGCGAGGCAACGGACTGGCAGGCTCTCGACGACTTCTTCAGCTTCATCAACCCGTGGTCCGTTGTCGTCAACATGGTGCGGAACACCTGGCAGCTGCGGCGCAGCGACGGGCCGGTGGCGGCCGCGCGGCGGCCGGTGGACGACCCGCAGGTGATGGCCGCCGAGATCAAGGACATCGGCAGGCAGGCGGGGGCGGCGCTGATCGGGATCACCCGGATCACCGAAGAGGACCTCTACCTCGGGCGTGAGATCCCCTACGAGTACGCCATCTGCATCGGCTTGGACATGGATCGCGCCGAGATGGCTCACGTTCCGCACGAACGCGCCGCTCGCGAGGTGATGCGCGCCTACCGCGACATATCGAAGGTCGCGATCCGCGTGGCCGAGGCGATCCGCTCGATGGGTTGGCCGGCGAAGGCCTACGGCAACCCGAACGTCACCGACATACTCCACATCCCGCTGGCGACCCGCGCCGGGCTCGGCCAGCTCGGCAAGCACGGCTCGATGATCAGCAAGGAGCATGGCTCGAACTTTCGCCTCGCCGCTGTTCTCACGAACCTGCCGATGGCCCTCGACCAGCCGGTCGACATCGGCGTCGATGATCTCTGCGCGACCTGCACGCGATGTGTTGTCGACTGCCCGGCCGATGCCATCCACGACGACAAGCAAATGGTCCGCGGTCAGCGTAAGTGGTACGTCGATTTCGACAAGTGCGTGCCCTACTTCGTGAAGACCTACGGCTGCGCCATCTGTATCGAAGTGTGCCCCTGGAGCGAACCCGGTCGCGGTCCGGACTTGATGGAGCACATGTTGCAGAAGCGGCGCGAGGCGGGCGGCGGGTCGCGTCGTTCGTGACGTGTGCTGCGGCTACCGTACCGCTTCGATGCTCGACCGCGTATCATCCGCGGGCACCCGGAGCCGGAACAGATCACCAAGGGGAAAGACGATGAAACCCAACCTGGCGATTTCGCTCATGACGCTCGGCGCGGTGGTTGTCGGGACGGGCACGCTCGATGCTCAACAGGGGAGAGGGCGTGGGAATCGACCCCCGACGGTTCGACAGCTCGCCTGGGTCGATCGGTCCGGTGATGTCCTCGGCACTATCGGTCCGCAGATGAGCTCGATCCTGGACCCGTCGATCTCGCCCGACGGTGCGAAGGTCGCGGTTCGCGGCCGGCAGAACCAAGGCGATACCGACTCCCTTTTCATCCTGGAGGGCGAGACCGCCAGCCGCCTGACGACGAACCAGGGGTTCGAGCGCCACATGATCTGGTCGCCGGACGGGTCGCGCATCGCCTACTCGATTCAGAACCCCGGCGGGGTTTCGAATCTCTATGTGCGTGCCGCCGACGGTAGCGGCGCCGATCGGCCCCTGATCGAGTCCGAGGGGATGCACAAGTGGTATCCGTCGTGGACCCCGGACGCATCGACCGTGGTCTTTCACACGAACGATCCGGAGACCCAGGCGCGGGACCTCTGGTTCGTCGACGTCGCCAGCGGCGAAACCGGCGTGCTGGTCGACGACGACGGCATCCAGGCGCTGGCACGGCTGTCGCGCGACGGCCGCTTTGTCGCCTATCAATCCGACCAGGACGGGCAAACGGAGATCTACGTCACCACGTTCCCGCGCTCCGACGCCCGCTTGAAGGTGTCGACCAACGGCGGCACCTGGCCGAAGTGGAGCGACGACGAGCTCTTCTACTGGCAGGGGAACAACCTGATGGTGGTGGCGTTCACGGCCGACGGCGGCTTCGACGCCGGCGCCCCGAGAGTGCTGTTCACCGGCGAGCAGGTCGGCATGGGCGCGGACAACATGATGACCTCCTACAACCCGGAGTACGACGTCACGGCCGACGGTTCCCGCTTCGTCGTCACCCAGCGCCTGGAGCGCTGACCCGCCCCGGTTTCGCCGGGAGAGGCCGATTGGAGTTTCGCCCGCCGGCGTCAGTCGCCGTCGCCGCCTGTTGCCCCGCCCTCATCGAACGTCCACACCATGTGGTGCTGACGGTCTCCTGTGGCTACCGTGTCGAGCCCCATGCGTTCGTAAAACCGCACCGCGCCGGGATTGTCGATGTCGACCGAGAGCCAGAGGCGTGGAAACCGGTCGGCTATCGCATCACGTGCGTTGCGCAGCAATCGAGCGCCGATCCCGCGGCCGCGGGCGGAATCGCTGACAGCAACCACGTACACGTGCGGGGAGTCTTGCAGATCCGCGGGCTTCTCGTCTTTTCGGCGAGCCCTGGCGCGCGCGATTACTCGCCGAAAGATGCCGATCGGCGAACCGTAGCGTCCGACGAGCAGCTTGCCGGACGCACGCAGGAAGAAACCGCCCCGCAGCATGCCGACCAGAACACTCCGCCCGGGAACGGTCAGGACCAGGTAGCCGTCCAGGCCACCGGCCCCGTGCGCCGTGAAGAACGTCTCCGGGTAGGTGCGCCGCATCAGGTCCATCAAGTCGACGCACAACGCCTCGGCCCCCTGCGGGCTCCCACATACCTCCTCGAGCCGCCCCGGAAACGCATCGAGGTAGATGCGGGCGGCGGGCCGAGTGTCGGCGGCCGTGGCGGTGCCGAACTGTACAGCCTCATCGCGGTTTTCCGTACGTTTCGTCACTACGGAGTCAGGGTTCGCTCAGTGGTCGGGTACGAGTCAACGACTGATCATCGCACGGTCTCTCGCCGGCTGGCGAGGCGGCGACGCCTGGCGTTCGCGACGAGGCGGCGGCTCTCTACCCGGCGATGCAGGCGATGCACGATATCGGCGCCGCCGGTCGCAGCGTGCAGAACTCCACCTATGGGCTGCACGTGCGCTGAGCGATGAGATGGGGCCTGCGCGGCCTCATCGACCAAATCGACGTCGAGCTCAGCCGGCCGCCGGCGGTTTCGCCAACGGATTGCGCCACCGGAGCCCGGGGAAGCGACTGAAGTCCGCGTCGTTGGAATGCAGCTCTGCCTGGGACTCGATGGCGAGCGCGGCGAGGTGAATGTCGGTCGTCATCCGTCCGGCCGTTCCCGTCGCCGCCGCCAGGCTCTCGAACAGGTCCAGGTGGCGGGGACCCGGTTGGAGAATCTGAACCTGCGGTCGCTCGAGCCAGGTGCGGATGTCGGCCACGGCCTCGGCGGGGGAGATCGGGTCGATCAGGACGGTGCGGCTGGTCATGATCCGGACGTAGCCCATTGTCACGGCCCACGCCAAGCCGACCGACATGGGCCCACTCATGACCTCCTCCCACCAGTCCCGTGCCGCGCGGTGCTGCGGCGCGTCGGCGTTGTACGTGTACACGAGCAGATTGAGATCAGGAACGATCATCGCCGGCCGAATCGTGCACGATGCGGTCCCCGAAGTGCTCGAGCTCGAGGTCGTCCACCAGCTGGTTCAGCTTGCCGACATCTACGCCGGCGCGGAATCCGCTTGTGTGGGGTCGGACGCTGAAAGGCGCCTGCTCCTCGGGTGGCCTTGCGCCCGCCGACAGACCCCGTCGCAGTGCATCGTTGACAACCGCCTTGAAGCTGCGTCCACTGCTCCGAGCCAGGTTGCGCAGCGCCTCGGCGACGTCGTCGTCGAGAGTCAGGGTCGTTCGCATGGAAGCATCATGATGTTTCTTTGACATGATGTCAAGATGCTCACGATCCTGGCCTCACCCCCGCTGCATTGACCACGGGCCACCGCGGCCGATGGTCCCGAGCAAGCGGCGCCCGCGCCTTGTCTCGTTCTGCTGGTCCTCCCCGGACGTCTCTGATCGAGGCAACACCTCGACGGATCCGTCGGATGCACCGGAATCAACACCCGCAGTCGGGAGCACAGCTCGGTGGTGACCTACTGTCGGCAGCGCGTCGCACGCTCCCGCGCTTGCTCGAGTCGTTGCCGGGTCAGCTGAAGGTCGCGGTCGCTGAACAGCACCTGCTGCCGCGAGGCGATGTCGCTCTGGCGCAGGTCCAGGGCGCTTTGCAAGACTTCCTCGTCGTACTCCAGATCGATTTCGAACGCCGTTACTTCCAGCTCGCGAATGGCACAGTCGGCCTCGGCGTAGCGCTCGTAGATCTCCTCTCGGGTGGGGCGCTCGCCGGGCGACGGCTCATCTTCCGTCGGTTCGCCGCAGGCCAGGCGATGCTGCTCGACGACGACCGACTGGCGCTCGAAGCGCATGCGGGCGAGGTCGAGAGCGATGGCGGCCGCGTCGCGGCGGTGCTTGGCGCCGAGATAGGGCAGCCGTGAAACCAGGTCGTTCTGCCACAGGCCGTCCAGCAGAACAAAGACCTCCTCGGCCACCACCAGGCGCGTTTCTTCCTGTTGGATCGACAGCTCCAGGTCCTCCAGCTCGGTCCGCGTCTGATGTAGTAACAGCGGGCAGAGCTCGGCGAAGCTCTCTTGGGCGGCGGCGGGGAGCGGGTACAGGGACAGCCCGGCGAGTGCAGCCAGGGCCGTCAAGGCGAAGCGTCGCGGCGGTCTGAACACGTGCTCACTCCGGATTGCGGGGGGGCAGCGTAACTCTAGCAGGGCGCCTGGCGAGCTGTGATTTGCACACCTTCGTGTTCGGCTTCGCGGATCAAGGTTCGCGGCAGAAAGAAGATAGGAGGACTGCGAGAATCTATCCGCGAGCGCACCCATGAGACAGCGGGGCGGACTCCGCGCGCCGCGGCCGGACGCCGGGCCGCCCGCTTGACGAAGCCCTCGGCGCTCCGATAGAACGGATGCGGCAACGCCCCCCGGAGGCGCCCGACGGAGAACGGCCATTTGATTCGTCCTACAGCCGTGGTACTTGCAGTGTCCCTGCTCGGAGGCCCGTCCGGCTCCCAGTTCGCCGAAGTCGGCACGCTCGACCTTCCGACCTCCGGGTCGCCCGAGGCACAGCACCCTTTCCTCCGCAGCGTGGCGCTCTTACACGCCTTCGGATGGAAGCGGGCGATCGCGGAGTTCCGGGCGGCGCACCGGCAGCAACGAATCGAGCTCGATCAAGCGTTGCTGGACGCCGCGCTCGCCGGAGACGCCGATCGGGTCGAGCAGCTCATCGCGCAGGGCGCCGATCCGGGGGCGGCGAACCAATACGACGTCACCGCGCTGTCGTTCGCCGCGGATCGAGGCCACCTCGACGTCGTCCGTGTCCTCCTTGCGGCCGGGGCCGATCCGGATGTCACCGACACGTTCTACGGGATGAACCCGATCACCCGCGCGATGAGCCAGCAGTACACCGAGATCGTCCAGCTCCTGTTGGAGCACGGCGCCGACGGCGGGCCCGTCTTGATGAACGCGTTGTTCCAGAATGACGCGGCCGCGGCTCGCCAGGCGATTGTCGCCGGCAACGTCGATCCGCGTACGCTCAGCAGCGCCTTGCGGGCGGCGGTTGCCCGGGGCAACGAGGAGATCGAGGGGATGCTGCGCCAGGCCGGCGCCGTCGAAGAGCTACCTCCGGCGCCGACCGTGCCGATCGATGTCGAGTCTCTGGAAGGCATGGTCGGTACGTACGACAACCCGCAGACGGGGCCCCGTGTGGTCGTCCGGCTGGAGGAAGAGAGCCTCGTCGTTGTGCTCGGCGACGACGAGCATGCCCTACGCCACGTCGGTGAGCGCTCCTTCGAAGCCGTCGATGATCCCGACCTCCTGCTGACGTTTGCCGGCCGCGGTGGCGCCGTCGAGCGCATTCAATACCGCGCCGGCGATACCGGCGCGATGTTGCTGCCGGTAGACCTCGAGCTGGAAGCGGCCGCGGGGGCGGGAGAGGCCGGGGCCGTTGGGGACGAAGCGCGCGGTGCGGATGCGGCGGCTGCCGACGCGGCGGTCGTCGCCGGTCCGGATGCGCCACCTCGCGAAGCGCCGATCAACTGGCCGTCGTTTCGCGGCGCCAATGCCGCGGGCAACGGCGACGGGCAGGGAATCCCGAGCGAATGGGACATCAGCACCGGTGAGAACATCCGCTGGCGCACGCCGGTCCCGGGGATCGCCAACTCCAGTCCGGTGATCTGGGGCGATCGGGTCTTCGTTACCACCGCGATCAGTGGCGCCGGTGATGACACCGTGCGGACCGGACTGTACGGCGACACGACCCCGGTCGACGATCTGTCGTCGCACTCGTTTCGCGTCTACGCCCTCGACAAGGGGAGCGGCGAGATTGCCTGGGAGCGTGAGCTCTACGAAGGCCCGCCCCTCACCAAGCGGCACACGAAGTCGAGCCAGGCCAACTCCACCCCGGCAGTCGACGCCGACCGCCTCGTCGTGGTGTTCGGCTCCATCGGCAAGGTGATCTGCCTCGACCACGACGGCAACACGATCTGGGAGAACGAGCTTGGAGAGGCCCTCGATTCGGGCTGGTTCTTCGACCCGTCATATCAGTGGGGGCACGGCAGCTCGCCGATCATCTACGAGGGCACGGTGATTCTTCAGGCCGACCAGCAGCGCGGCTCGTTCGTCGCCGCCTACGACCTGGAAACGGGCGAGGAGCTCTGGCGAACCGATCGCGACGAGATCCCGAGCTGGGGAACGCCGACGATCTACCGGGGCGAGCCGCGCGACGAGCTGATCACCAACGGCAAGACGATCCGCTCCTACGACCCCCGCACCGGCGAGCTCCTCTGGTGGCTGACGCCCAACTCCGAGCTTCCCGTTGCCACACCGGTCGTCGGTGACGGACTGATCTACCTGTCGAACCGCTACCCCCCCATTCAGCGTATCTACGCCGTCCGCCCGGGCGGCAGCGGCGATATCTCGCTCGCGGACGGTGAGACCTCGAACGAGTGGATCGCCTGGAGCAAGACCCGCTCCGTCTCGTACCTACCGTCGCCGATTCTCTACGACGATCTCTTCTACACCCAGGGCGACGACGGCCGCCTGATCACCTACGGCGCCCACACCGGGGAGATCGTCTATCAGGCACGCATCGGCGGGACCGGCGGCGCCTACGTCGCCTCGCCGGTGATCGCCGACGGGCGCATCTACTTCACCAGCGAGGAATGCACCGTGCACGTTGCGGCCGCCGGCCCGGAGTATCGCGACATCGTCAGCAACGACATGGACGACGTCTGCTGGGCGACACCGGCGATCTCGGATGGGTTGTTGGTGGTCCGCACGTTGCGATTCGTCTATGGGATCGGGAGTTGAGATACGCGCGGGATGGTGTCACCGACCACCGCACCAAGCACATCGACGGTCTGCCGCGTACGTCGCCTGATCAACGAGACCGGTGCCGGCGGTCGGGCTGGCTCGTGATACTGCTGATACTCCCGCTGGCCGCATCCGCTGCGTGTGGCGAACCGCTGGTGTTCCCCGATTGGGAGATCGCCCCGCCGGAGGGCACCCGGGTCATCGAGTATGCAGGCGTGCCGCTCGCAGAGCGCACCGAGGTCATCGAGCTCGAGCTCGATCTGGTCATCGGCAGCGACGAGCCGGACTACGCCTTCTACAACCAGTTCTACTTCGACGTCGACGACGATGGCGACGTCTGGGTGCTGGATGTCGACAATTTCCGCATCGCCGGGTTCGATGCCGAAGGCGCATTCATCCGGTCGTTCGGCGGGCAGGGCCAGGGGCCGGGTGAGTGGATGCGGCCGCGGGGCTTCGCCGTCGTCGGTGATCGGATGTACGTCGAAGATGTCAACGCCCTCCGCTTCAGCGCCTACGATCACGACGGCAATCTGGTCGCCGAGCACGTGATGGAGCGGGAGCACTACTTCTTGCAAGGATCGGGGCTGCCGAACGGCAATATCCTGGCGATGAAGCAAACCCAGCTCGGCCCGCGAGGTATGTTCGGGTTCACCACCTTGATCGCAATCTCTCCCGAGGGTGGCGAGGCGTTGACGTACGCGGTCGCACCGCTCGCCGACGTTCGCGACGTGCTCGGGCGAGGTTTGGACCGGCTGGTGAGCATGGCGCGGCCGAGCTATGACGTCGACCGGGCCGGGGGCGTGTACTTCGCTCCTGGGCAGGAGTACGAGGTGCACAAGTTCGACCAGGGGGGCGAAGCGCTCTGGTCACTGCGAGCCACGCGCGATCCGGTGCCCTATCGGCAGGACGCGGTCGACGCGGCCTGGGAGAACGCTCGCGAGCGTCGACCCGACACGGCTCGTACCGACTATCACGTCCCCGAGAGCCAACCCGCGATCGGCGCCGTCGCGGTCGATGGCCACGGCCACCTGTGGGTGTTTCATTTCGACTTCGCCCCCTCGTATCTGGAGATACCACCGTCCGACGCGGTCGCCGTCGACGTCTACGACACCGACGGGACCCGGCTGTTTACAGGTTCGGTGCCGGGTGAGAACCCGTACGGCTGGGGACGGGCCTGGGGCGACTACGTGTACCGTCGCGGCGAGCATCCCGAGACCGCGGAGAGCGCGATTCTCCGATATAGGCTGGTGGAGCCGTTCTGACCAGGCGATCCCCCGAGCGGACCGGTCCACCGGGCTCCGGTCCGATACCGGGTCGGGTCGCCGGCGACCGGTTAGCTTCCGCCCTCTTCGATCTCCATCATCCAGACGTCGGCCTCGAGCGAGCCGAGGATGAAGTAGACCCAGCCGCCACCCTTGTCGATCGATACGAAGCCACCGACTTCGCCTGTCTCCGGGGTGAAGACTTCGCGAACATCGCCGGTCGGGATGTGGAGTGTCCAGAGCGAGCCGTCAACGGTGTAGAAGAGCCGGTCGGCGTCGCGCCACATCGGAAAATGGCCCTCTTCGGTGAGGACCTCGTAGGATTCTGTTTCGAGCGAGTACAGGACGACTCCGTTGGGCAACGGATTGTCGACGGTCCCCCGGGTCCCGGCGATCAGCCGCCCGTCCGGTGACCAATCGCTTACCAGGAAAGAGCTGCCGTCGGGAAGGGGCGGTAGGGGCACCACGGTCGACGGGTCGTTGACTTCGATCACGTAGGAAGCATCTGGCTGCCCGGGTACGGCGAGGTCGACGTAGCCGATACGCTCACCATCCGGAGACCAGGTCGAGTAGATCGCGTTCGCCCCCTGCGTGTCGGTAAGCCGGGTGAGGTCTGATCCATCCGGGTTTATCAGCCAGATCTCGTAGGTGCTGGTGGCGTTGGAGTAAAAGGAGATGCGGCTCCCGTCGGGTGACCAACGCGGTTGCCGGTCGTTCTCGATGCTGTCGGTCAGCTGGGTGCGCTCGCTGCCGTCCACCCGCATGATCACGATGTCTTCCTGCGCGCCGCCCGCCGTAACCGCGATCCATTCGCCGTCCGGAGAGGGCTCGACGAAGCCATATTGGCGCGAGCCGCGCGTGAGCTGCTCCGGTCCGGTCGAAACCGATGAGCCGTCGGCATCGAGGCCGAGTCGCATGATCTGTGCCGATTCCCTCGCGTCGACGTACGCGAGCCGGCTGCCGTCGGCCGAGAGGGAGATCCCGAAGCGGCGCCCGGACCCCGCGGTCGTCACCGGCTGCGGCTCGCCGAGCGTCTCGCCGGTAACCTCGTCGATGGCAACGCGCCAGATGTTTTCGGCGCCGCCCCGTCGGCTCGAGAAGTAAAGGTGGCCGCCGTCGGGCGACCACACCGGTTGCCAATCCGTCGACTCCTGCGCCGTGACTGCGACCGCCTCGCCACCCGCAGCGGGAATCGTCAAGACGTCGCGCTGTCCCGACCCCGCAGGTACGGTCCAGAAAGCGATCCGATGTCCGTTCGGCGACCAGCGCGGCTCGACCGCGTCGCCGTCGTAGATTTCCGTCACCTCGCGGGACGCCACATCGACGATCGACAGGCTGGCGTTGGTGAAGCGGTTGTCGGGCGAGTTGTCGATACCTTCGCTCGAGAAAACGACCTTGGTGCCGTCCGGCGACCACGACGGGTTGTAGCCGAAGTCGGTCAGGCGCTGGGGTGACTCGCCCGTGCGCCCCATCACGAACAGGCCACCACCTTGCCGCTCGGAGCGAAACGCGATCAGCTGGCCATCCGGCGACAGGGCGGGATGTCCGTCGTCCTCGTCGCTTTGCTCGGTCAGATTCAGGCGATTCTGGCCGCCGACGCTCTGCAGAAAGATGTCTTGGTCGCCGCCGTCTTCGCCGGAATAGACGACCCAGTCTCCGTCGGGGGTCAGCGAGGGCGCCAGCTCGCCGCCCGGTTGGGTGGTGAGCTGTCGGGTCGAGATCGTCGCCGGGAACGCGCCCGAGCGTGCATCTTCACGACGGTCGCCGAGTCCGCCGAGCCCCCCGAACGCGAGCGCGAGCAGGGCGACGACGACGGCGGCCGCGGCCACGATCCACGGCACCTTGCTCGCCGTGGCAGCGGCTGCGGCGCCGTGGTCGACGTCGACGATCAGCTCACCCGACGCGATTTCCCTTTGCAGACCCTCGAGGTCGTTGCGCAGGTCCTTTGACGACTGGTAGCGACGCTCGGGGTCCTTTTCGAGACAGTGGTTGATGATCCGGCCGAGGTGGCGGGGCATCGCACCGCGGACCTCGGTGATCGACACCGGATCGTCACGGATGATCGAGGTGATCAGCGAGATGTTGGTGTCGCCGGTGAACGGCTGGTTCCCGGTGATCATCTGGTAAAACAGGATGCCCAGCGAGAAGATGTCCGACCGATGATCGATCGGCTTGCCCTCGGCCTGCTCCGGGCTCATGTACGCGGCGGTTCCCAGCACCTGCCCCTCGCCGGTGAGGTGCTGGGTGCCCATGCTGGTAGCGCTGTCCTCGGAAGGCTCCTCCTCGATCAGCTTGGCGAGGCCGAAATCGAGCACCTTGACGGCCCCGTCGTCCGCCACCATCACGTTCGAGGGCTTCAGGTCGCGGTGCGTGATGCCCTTTTCGTGGGCGACGCCGAGCGCATCGGCGAGCGGCACGGCGATAGCGAAGAACTTGTCGATCGGCAACCCGCCCGGCGGGATCACGTCGGCCAGGGTGCGGCCCTCGACGAGCTGCATGGTGATGAACGAAGTTCCCTCGGCCTCCTCGATCGAATGGAGCGTGACGATATTCGGGTGGTCCAGCCCCGCCACCGTCTTGGCCTCGCGCTCGAACCGCTGCAGCCGGTCGGGATCCTCCGCCATCTCCTTCGGCAGGAGCTTCAGGGCCACGCGGCGGTCGAGCTTGGTGTCCTCCGCGACGTACACCTCGCCCATGCCGCCCACACCGAGCAGTTCGACGACTTTGTAGTGCGCCAGCGTCCTGCCGATCATCGATCCCCGAAGCGACGTGACGTGCTGCCCGCTTCGCGAGACGTGACGGCTCGATGGCGAGACGCCGGATCGCGTCGACGGAACGGCACAAGGAAGGCCGGGCGCAACTCTATCCGCACACTCCGCGCCGGACAACGCCCGCGTGGCGCGGATCTTCCGGTACGCGTGGAACAACCACTGATTCGAAAACCAGCAGCGATCCCCCTCCCTGTGCGCCTCAGCCCTTACCCAGCGCCACGAGCCCGCGGGTCCGCGCCGCGCGGGTCGCCGGCACGGCGGCGGCCATCGTGGCGACAGCCAACAGCAACAGCGCGCCGATCATGAAGGTTCCGGGGTCGCGCACGCCGACGCCGTACACGAGCGAGGCGAGCAGCCGTGCGCTCAGCAGCGACAGCGCGATCCCGCCGAGCGTGCCGACACCGGCCAGCAGCAGCGTCCGTGACATCACGCCCCAAACGACGTGCGAGGAGGACGCACCCAGGGCCCGGCGAATGCCGATCTCCGGGGTGCGTTCCGCCACCGAGTGGGCCACGACACCGTAGATGCCGAGCCCGGCGACGAGAAGCGCGGCGGCGCCGAACGCGGCCAGGACGCTGAGCGTGAAACGGCGGGCGGAAACCGAGCTGTCGACGATCGACTGGACGGTCCAGAAGTCACGCGTCGGCATCGAAGAGTCGATGTCGGCCAGCGCCGCCCTGACGTCGGCGGCTACGTCCTCGACGGGGCGCGGCGAACGTACGACCAGGTCGAGGGTGTGAAAGCTTTGCATCTGAGCAATCGGAAAATACACCTGGACGCCCGCGTCCGCCTCGGGGGAAACGTGGCGCACATCCTGAACGATGCCGACGATTTCCCAGTCCGAGTCCCCGAAGAAGTGCAGCTGACGCCCCAGAGCCGACTCGCCGGGAAAGACGGCACGAGCCGCCGACTCGTTGATCAACACGACGGCTTGGCCGTTCGCGTCGTCGGCGCGTGTCAGGTTTCTCCCCTGCACCAGGGGGATGCGCATTGCCGGGAGGTAGCCGGGGTCGACGACGTGGGGGAAGGCCATCAAAGGATCGTCGGTGGGAGGTGCGCCGACGATACGCAACGGCCAGTGCCGATTGATGCCCAGCGGCAGCTCGTCGACGAGTCCGACGTTGTCGATGCCCGGGATTTGCGCCACGCGATCGGCGAGGCCGGCGTAGAAGTTGCTCTTTGCCGCGAAGGTATCGAAGGGGAGCCCGGGATTGAGCTTCCAGGCGACCGTGTTCGAGGCTTCGAAGCCCAGGTCGACCGAAAGCACCGCCTCGAAGCTCCGCACCAGCAGGCCGGTGACCAGCAGCAGCACGCAGGCAAGAGTGACCTGGGCGATCACCAGCGTCTCGCGCAGCCGCCGCGCCGGGCGCGACGCGCTCATGCCGATGCTGCCGTCGCGAAGCGCCTCGGCCTCCTTGCCTTCGGAGAGCTTGAACGCCGGAAAGAGGCCGGCCAGCAGCCCCGCAAGCACGGCCGCACCAACGGCAACGAGTAATGCAGTGGCATCGACGCGGACGCCGTCGAGCAACGGGATACGCACGCCGGCCTGGCCGGCGACGACTCCGGTGATCTGCATCGCCAGGAAGCTTCCGATGGCCGCTCCCGTCAGCGAGATCAGCATCGTCTCGACGAGAAGCTGACGCGTCAGTCGTCCGCGCGAAGCTCCCAGCGCTTTCCGCAGGGCGACTTCGCGCGTGCGGCCGAGCGATCGGGCCAGGATGAGGTTCGAGACGTTCACGCAGACGAGCAGCAGGAAGGCGCCCGCGGCCGCGCCGAGCAGAACCAGGGCCGGCCGGAACGGGCCGGCGATCTGCGCCTGCAGCGGCGTCGCGCGAGCGGAGAGCCCCCAGCGCGCCGGGTCTTCCTGCTCCAGGTTCGCGAGGATTCCATCGAGCTCCGCCTGTGCGGCCGCGACGGTCGCGCCCGGGTTGAGCCGCCCGATCAGATGCAGGGTGTTGCCCTGGAATCCGCCTTCGTCCGCCGCGAGGAGCATGAACGGGAGGAGAAAGTCGACCTTCACCGAGGGGCTGAACATCGAGGAGAAGTCGAAATGGGCCGGCAGGACGCCGACGACCGTGTGAGGGAGGCCGTTCAACGACAGGCTCTCGCCCACGATCCCGCCATCGGCCGCGAACAGCCGCTGGAACATGTCGTACGACAGGATGACCGCAGCGGGGCCGCCGGGGCGTCCCTCCTCCGGGAGGAACCCGCGGCCGTGCAGCGGATCGACGCCGAGGACCTCGAGCAGGTCGTGAACGACGTCGGCGCCGACCAATCGCTCGGGTTCGTCGATTCCGGTAAGCGTGTACGGGGCGTGATTGAAGAAGGCGTTGTAGCCCGTCAGGCCGGCGAAGAGACGGCTTCGTTCGCGGAAGTCCACCAGGTTGGCCGAGCGCGAGGTGACCGCCGACAGAGAGGTGTCGCCGGGCTCGGTCTCGCGGGCGATCCACACCAGCTCGTGGGACTCCGGGAAGGGGAGAGGCGCGAGCACGAGCGGCTTCATGACGCTGAACACGGTGGTGACAGCTGCGATACCCAGCCCCATGACAAGGGCCGTGAAGACGGAGAATCCGGGGTTGCTGCGCAGGCTACGGAGGGCGTAGACGACATCCTGGGTCGATTGCCCGGGCGACAGATTGCTGTTCGCCGGACCGCCACCGGAAGGGGAGGACCGGGGCGACCGGAGTCGGCCCAGTGACAGAAGCAGCGCTTCGCGCCAGTACCAACGGCGGGCTGCACCGTTGCCGCGATTGCGTGCGATGTCGGTGAGATCTTCGTGCAGGTCTCCCAGAATGGCCGGAACGGCCGGGTCGTTCCGCAAGGTGAGGCTCAGGAGCCGGGCGGCGAGGCGCGGCGGGGTTACGCTCATCGCTCTTCTTCCAATGGCTCGAACCCTTCGAAGAACGTCGCCAGAACCTCGCGTGCCTGGCGCACGGCAGCCAGACCTTCGTTGGTGACCTCGAGGCGACGCATCGGGTGTCCTCCACGTGACGGGACGTCACTCGGCTCCAGCTCCCACTCCAAGTATCCCTTGCCGCTGAGTCGATCAATCGTCCGGTAGAGGGCGCCGCGCGTCACCTTCCGGCCGGCGTTCTCCTCCAGGTCTGCGCGAACCCGATTGGCGTACGGACCGTCGGCCTGGCGGAGGACCGACAGTAGAACCAGCAGCTCGAATTCCCCGAGTTTCGACATGCGCGCCTCCGCTTCTGTTGCCTCGTCCACGGGCTTTGCCCTTTTGAATCTACGAAGAATACTTTTTATACTCCGAAGGCGCCAGGGGCGTCAACACCTCCGAGGAGTCTTGTGGGTGGGCTGTTGCTAGCCGCCGAGAATCACCGCGTCCGGGATCTCGTACCGTTCATCGCCGATACGGACGTGGTTCAAGTCGCCGTCTTTGTCGACCTCGAACTCGCCCATGTCGCCTTCCGCTTGGCTGTAGTTGAAGCCCATCGGTAGGCCCATCTGGAAGAAGATGATGCGATCGATGCCGTCCGGGCGCGTCACCACGACCGTTGCGTAACCGCCGCCGGCACGGGCGACGCCGAAGGCGCATTGCCCCATCGGTTGGCCGGATGCCTGCGCGCACGGAAGGTTGCCTGTCGCGTCGAACTCCCCCTCGCCGGCGCGCTGGGCGGAATCGTCGAGCCCCCGTGCGACCGTCCCGTCGGGCGAAATCGCGGGCTCGATCCGCCGCCCCGGTACGTATCCACGCGGGCCGCCACTCAGCTCCTGGACGTCGCACCAGAACTCGTCCGGTGAGCCCTGACAGCCGAGGTTGTTCAACAGGGCGCCGGGGACGTTGGAGCCGATCGCGGCCGCGGTTTCCGTCGGCTGTTCGCGGAGGGCCAGCTCGGGGCCGGCCGTTACGACGAAGGCCCGGGGGCCTCCGTTTTCCGGAACCGCGGGCACCCCCGCCGTCGCACTGTTGCCCGATCCCGTCCCGGCTGCCGGTTCCGGCTCCCACGAATAGATCCCCGCATCGGCCATCAGGCTCAGGTACAGCCTTCCATCGCGCAATAGATAGGAGCGGATGTGCGCGGCGTCGGCCGCGATGCGCTCGCCCATGCTGGGCTCCGGGCACAGCGCCTGGGTCACAGCGAGCGGGCCGAGCTCGAAGGTGCCGCTGGTTCCGTCGGTGCTTTCGGTCGCCGACCAGGTGCCCGTAGCGCGGTTGCAGTCCAGCTGCATCGCCACCGTGCCATCGGCGCCCAGCTGCATCGTGTAGACGGCCGGGTCAGCCGGGGCGCGCTTGCCGATGGCGTCGTCCATGGACTGGAACTCGACGAGCTGCCACGTGCTTCCGGAGAGCGCGGTCGGAAGGGCGGCCCCCGGTTCGGTTCGCGCGGCTTCCGCCATGTCCTCATCAGGGGCGGCAGCGGAGCAACCCAGCAGGAGTACGAGGGCGGTGCTCGGAACAGCCGTCCTTGGCGAGATCATCTTCCTGGCCTCGAGCTGATCATCTGCGCTTGGGGCGCGGGATGCGAAAGCGCCTTCGGATGTGCCCGGGCCGGAGCAGCCACCTCCGGGTTGCTCCCCTCCGCGGCGGCCGCGCGCAGGCCGAGGGTCCCGAAAGCGGAAAACCATAGGAGAATCAGCAGGGACACCCGTCTGCGGCAGCGGCTCATTCCGGCATGGTAAGCGCCGTCGGTCAGGAATACCACGCCGCAGGACGGCAGTCGCCGCCGCCTAACCCTCCCGCCCCAGGACCTCCACGGGGTTGACGTTGCTGGCGCGCAGAGACGGTATGAGGCTTGCCAGAATCGCCATGCCGGCGACCAGCGCGACGATCGCCGCGAGCGTCAACGGGTCGTTCGGCTCGACGTCGTACAGGTAGCTCGCCAGCAGGTCCGTTCCGGCGATGGAAGCGCCGATGCCGACGACAGCGCCGATCGCCGCCAGTCGCACGCCGTCGCCGAGAACGAGTCTCATGACGTTTGCCTTGTTGGCGCCCAATGCCACCCGGACACCGAGCTCGCGTGCCCTGCCGGCGACGGCGCGGCTGGTGACGCCGTAGAGCCCGAGGACGGAGAGCACGGCGGAGACGACGGCGAACAACCCGATCAGGCGGGTACGAAAGCGCTGCTGATCGATCGTACGCGCGATTCGTTCCTCCACCGGTTGGAGGATACTCAACGGAGTATTCGGCGCCGCGCGGCGAACCGCCTCCCGAACCGGCTCGACGAAGTCTCGCGCGTCCCCCGCCGTTCGGACGACGAGGAATCCGCTGCCCTGACGGAACTTCGCCGACGAGGCGAAGAACATCATCTCGGCCTCTTTGTCGAGCGACTCGTGCAGAACGTCGCCGACGACCCCGACCACGGTCGAGTCCTGGTTCCACCAGGTGAGCTTCTCGCCGACGGCGCCGTCGGGCCAGAATCGCCGGGCGACCGTCTCGGTGACAACCACGGAAGAAGCCGCGTCCGCGTGATGGTCGCGCGCGTCGATAAGGCGACCTTCGACCAGCGTCATCCCCATGAGCTCGAGGAAGCCGGGGTGAACGAAGCGGCGATGACCGAGGAAGAACTCGCCTTCTTGAGGCACGTAGTCCGCCGGCACGATGCCGTTGTTGGCGCCGCTGCCGCTGAAGGGCGGGTGCCCGGCCGCCGCTCCCTCGACTCCCGGAAGGGCGTTGATCGCCTCGGCGATCCCGTCGACGTGCGAGCGAACTGCACCATCGTCGAGGGCGCCATCATCGAGACGATAAAGGCTCATGTCGATCGACAGCCGCAGCATGAGCAGGCCGCGGGCGTCGAAGCCCGGTTCCACGGCGTTGAGCCGGACGAAGCTGCGGGTCAACAGCCCGGCCGCGACCAGCAGCACGGTTGCCAGGGCGATCTCGGCGACGATCATCCCGGCCTGCATGCGGCTTTTCGCCGCGCTGCCCGAGCGGGCCGTTCGTAGTGTTTTGGAGATATCGTTGCGCCCGACGGTCAGGGCAGGTGCGAGGCCGAACAGCAATCCCGCCAGCACCGAGACCCCGATCGCGAAAGCAGCGGCGCGAACATCGAGCGCCACCGTGTCCAGCCGCGGCAGCGATTGCGGCGCCAGCGCGGCGACGCCCCGGATGCCGACAACGGCGAAAGCCAGACCGACGATGCCGGCCGCGGCACCGAGCGCGAAGCTCTCGGTCAACAGCTGGCGTACGACCCGGCTGCGCCCGGCGCCGATGGCCGAGCGCACCGCCATTTCCTGGCGGCGGTCGATCGCCTGCCCCAGCAACAGGGTGGCGACATTGGCGCACGCAACGACCAGCAGCAGGAGCACCGCGCCCATCAACAACATCATGGGCGCTCGTACGCCCCTGGTCTCGAACTCCAGCCGCGGCACGACACGGCCGCCGTGCTCGGCGAAATGGCTCTCGTCCGCGAGCGACGTGAGGATCCCGACGAGCTCCTCCTCCGCGAGCCGGGGTGTGACGCCTTCTTCCAGCAGCCCCATCGCTTGCAGTGTGTGGCCCATGTCGCCGGTGTTCCCCGGGAAGTAGCCGCCGGGTTGGCCGCTGAAGATCGGGATCCAGAGATCGGCGTTGAAGCGAGAAATCTCGAAGCCCGGCGGAAGGACCCCGACAACGGAATAGGCCACGCTGTCGATGGTGAATGTCCGCCCCAGCACGTTGTCATCGCCTTCCAGCTTCGTGCGCCAGAACGCGTCGCTGACGATGGCGATCCTGGTTTCGACTTCGTCTTCCGGGCTGAACAGTCGTCCGATCTGCGGTGTCGCACCGAAGACCTCGAACAAGCCGACGCCGGCCAGCCCCACCCGGACGCGTTCGGCCGGACCGGCACCGGTGAGGTTCGCCGAAACCAGGCCGATCGAGCCGGCATGCTCGAATGAGGTTTGGCTCGCCCGCCAACTTTCGAACTCCTCGTACTCCCAGCGGGCCTGGTCCCAGAAGGGCGCCAGCGTCGGGTTTTCCTGCCAGCTCGGGATCGTTACCTGCAGCGACGTGATCCGCTCCGAGTCGGGATACGGCAATGGTCGCAGCATGACGGCGTCGATCACCGAGAACATCGACACGCTCGAGCCCACGCCGATGGCGATGATCAAGACGGCGAGGAGCGTATTGCCGGGACTGCGGGCCATCGACCGGCGGGCGAACCGCAGGTCGTTGAGGACGTTGTCGAACATGGAGGCGGACTTCCTTCGGGGAGGGGGTGGGCTCGAGGGTGTCGGCTCCGCAGCGTGCGGCAGCAAGTCCCAGAACAACCGTGGCCAGAGCGCCACGAGGCCGAGCGCTCCGCGGCGTTCGAACGTGGCTCGGGCGAGCTCTGAGGCGTGCGCGAGGGCAGCGTCGCCGAAGCGTCGCCGGAACTTGTTCGGATAGCAGCGCAGGATGAGGCCGGCGATCAAAAGAGTCAGACGGACGAGCACTGGGCGCGTTTCGGGCCGCATGTGGCGCGACTGCCGCGACATCAGGATTCGCGCGGCGGGATCAGCTCGGCGGAACGCGCCGCCCAAACGGTCGCTGCGAGACGCTCGGCCTCGGCGGCAGCCACGTCGCGGCCGAGGTCGGTGAGCTTGTAGTAGCGTCGACGCTCGTCGTCGGCTTCGGGTGCCGGGCGCGTCACCACCTCCTCGATCAAGCCGAGGTCTTCCAGGCGTGAGAACGCCCGGTACATCGTGCCCGGCAACAGGCGCACGCGGCCCCCGGTTCGCTGCTCCACCCGGCGCATGATGGCGTACCCGTGCGAATCACCCTGAGCCAGGGTGAGGAGGATCTCGAAAAAATTCGGCGTCAGAGGCAGGAATGCCTCCACTCCGTCGGCGTCTCCACGCGGTCCGTTCATCGCC